>NZ_LMHV01000001.1:0-480000 GCF_001429725.1 Rhizobium sp. Root708
CGGGAACCAATCAGCATCACAGCCAATCTTAAGAAATCTCAGAGCGAAAGTCTTCGTCGCCAGCAGCGCCGCCGCCCTCGTTCTGTGATCCGGCTTATAGGACACCACACCTTTTTAAGTCAACAGCGCTTTCGGAAAAAATAGAGATTTCACGTAGGTCATTGAATTAACAGAGACATTTCCAGAAGAGTAATTATGCGCCTCGTCCAATGTCCTATAGCCGGGTCATTTTCCGCGAAATCACGCGGGAAAACCGAATAAGCACCGCCTTCGCCCTCACATCTTCACAATCGGATGGTCTTCAAGAACAGATGTCGCGCATGCATATGCGTGCGATTTGACTTCCATTGCCAAACTATGCACTTTTCGCGCCAGCCAAAGCTGCCGAAGAAGCCATTGAAAGGACGCGGACAAACCTGCCATGATGACGGAGAAGATGATGATCCGCTCGTTTGGCAACGAGCCACCGCTTCTCGCCGACGGCAGACGTGCGCCGGACCGCAGGGAAGTTTCCTTGCGCTGGCTTTCGGGCACGTTCCTCACAGGCATCACATCGAGCGTATTGATGGGCGTTGCGCTCTTCGCGGCACTCGACGGCCGCCAGCAGCTGGCAATCCCTGCGGAAGCCTATGCGAACATCAATACCGATGCGCATGCTGCCGACACCGATGTGACCCGTGGCAGCCGCCTGATTTCGCCCGCGATTGCTGCCAAGCCCTCCGACCGCAAGATCATGGAAGTGTCGACCGTCGTCCACGAGGGCGACAAGGAGGTCGTGCGCCGCCAGCCCTTCGCGCGCGTGAAGATGACGCTTGCCGCCAACCATGTGGCAACGGAAGACTATCCGAGCTTCAACCCGCTAACGATCTTTTCCGCTGATGAGCCGGATGCCCAGCCAGTCGCCCGCACCGGGCAGATCTACGGCTCCGACGTCGAATCCGAAGTCAGCCTGAAGACCGTCGCCTATCCGACGGCGAAATCCGATCTCAAGGTCGCGACCGGCATGACGCTCGACGAGATCGAAGAGAACGTCCGCTCCAATGGCTCGGTGCTGACGGACGGCGCCGCCCAGATCGCCGCCCTCTATTATGTCGACCCGCGGCGCTTTTCCAACGACGACAACGATGTCGACCTGACGGCCGGCCTGACCGCCCGCGTTCTCGAGCAGAACATGACGGTTTCGGCCCCGGAATCGATCACGCCGCAGACCGAGGAATTCGCCGACGACATCATTCCGGTTCGCCAGGCATCGTCGATCACCAAGGCGATGATGGACTCGGGCTATCCCGAGCCGCAGGCAAAGGGGCTCGCCGGTTATCTGTCGCCACTGATCGGATCCGACGATCTCAACAAGGGCGACGTGCTGCGCATCGGCATCCTGCAGAAGGGCGAACAGGCGAAAATCATCCGCGCCAGCGTCTATCGCGGCAGCCGCCATCTCGTCACCGTCGCGCTCGACGATCACGACCGCTTCGTCGCCGGACGGGAGCCGCCACAACTCGATGCCGTGACGACGGCCTTCGACGACAGTTCGTCTTCGGTTCCGTCCAACCAGAATCTGCCGCGCGTCTATGACGGCATCTATCGTGCCGCGCTGTCCTACGGCATGACCAAGGACATGACGGCGCTGATCATCAAGCTGCTCGCGAGCAGCGTCGATTTTCAGGCGGAACTGCGTCCGAGCGATACGCTCGAGGCCTTCTTCTCCGTGGCCGATGCCAGCGGACAGGCGACGAAGGATTCCGATCTTCTCTATGTGAATGCCCGCTTCGGCGACACGCAGACCCGCTTCTATCGTTTCCAGGATCCGGAAGACGGTTCGATCGATTACTTCGATCAGGACGGCAAGAGCATCCGGCAATTCCTGCTGCGCAATCCTGTTCCGAACGGCATCTTCAGATCGGGCTTCGGCATGCGCCGGCATCCGATCCTCGGCTTTGCCCGCATGCATACCGGCGTCGACTGGGCCGCTCCGCGCGGCACGGCGATCATCGCTGTCGGCAACGGCACGGTCGAAAAGGCCGGGTGGGACTCCGGCGGTTACGGCAACCAGACGATCGTGCGCCATGCGAATGGCTACGAATCCTCCTACAATCACCAGAGCGCCATCGCCAAGGGCGTCGTCGCTGGCGCAAAGGTGCGTCAGGGCCAGGTAATCGGCTGGGTTGGCACGACAGGTGAATCCACCGGGCCCCACCTACACTACGAGATGATCGTCAACGGCACCAAGGTCGACCCGCTGCGTGTCCGCCTGCCGGGCGGAAAGTCCCTGACGGGCACCGCGCTCTCCAAGTTCGAGGATGAGCGGCAGCGCATCGACGCGCTTCTCGGCAACCAGCCGCCGCCGCAGGTGGCGAGCAAATAGAGATCGAACAAAAATGGCGGCCGAAGCCGCCATTTTCATTTTGATGTCGAGCGTTTTAAGCCGCCTGCTCGACCGTCGAATTCCGCGTGCGAAATAACAGCCGGTCCGTGCCGCTGGTGATCTTCACCGTGGAGCCGTCAGGCGCCTGACCGGAAAGGATCTGCTCGGCGAGCGGATCCTGAACGTACTTCTGGATCACCCGCTTCAGCGGACGCGCGCCATAAACAGGGTCGTAACCCTTGTTGGCGAGCCAGTTGCGGGCATCCTCGTCGAGTTCGAGCGTGATCTTGCGCTCGGCAAGCAGTGCCACCAGACGCTTCAGCTGGATATCGACGATCGCGCCCATTTCCTCACGCTTCAGGCGGTGGAACAGGATGATCTCGTCGATACGGTTCAGGAATTCCGGCCGGAAATGACCGCGCACGACTTCCATCACCTGTTCGCGCACCACTTCGCTGTCGTCCCCGTCCTTCAGTTGGGTCAGGTACTCGGCGCCGAGGTTCGACGTCATGATGATCATCGTGTTGCGGAAGTCGACCGTCCGGCCCTGGCCATCGGTCAGGCGGCCATCGTCAAGAACCTGCAGCAGGATGTTGAAGACATCGGGATGCGCCTTCTCGATCTCGTCGAACAGCACGACCTGATACGGCCGACGGCGAACGGCTTCCGTCAGCGCGCCACCTTCATCGTAGCCGACATAGCCGGGAGGGGCACCGATCAGCCGGGCCACGGAGTGCTTCTCCATGTACTCGGACATATCCATGCGAACCATCGCGGTTTCGTCGTCGAACAGGAAGCGGGCCAGAGCCTTGGTAAGCTCCGTCTTGCCGACGCCGGTCGGGCCGAGGAAGATGAACGAGCCGATCGGCCGGTTCGGATCCTGCAGGCCGGCACGCGCACGGCGCACGGCACGCGAGACGGCCTGAACCGCATCGCCCTGGCCGATCACCGATTTCGCCAGCTCGTCTTCCATCCTGAGCAGCTTGTCGCGCTCGCCTTCCAGCATCTTGTCGACCGGGATACCGGTCCAGCGGGAAACGACATGCGCGATGTTGTCGGGGGTCACGACCTCCTGGACCATGGCGCTGCGATCACTATCCTGCTGTTCGGCCTCGCCAAGCTTCTTTTCCAGTTCCGGAATGACGCCGTAGGTGAGCTCGCCGGCGCGCTGGAACTCGCCCTTGCGCTGGGCGATCGCCAGATCGTTGCGGGCCTCGTCCAACTGCTTCTTCAGGTCCGCCGCCAGGCCAAGCTTTTGCTTTTCCGCCTGCCAGCGGGCCGTCAGCGCATCGGCCTCTTCTTCGAGACCGGTCAGCTCCGTTTCAAGCCGCACCAGCCGGTCGGCCGACGCCGTATCGGTTTCCTTCTTCAGCGCTTCGCGCTCGATCTTCAGCTGCATGATGCGGCGATCGAGTTCGTCCAGCTCCTCGGGCTTGGAATCCACCTGCATGCGCAGCCGCGCAGCGGCTTCGTCCATCAGGTCGATGGCCTTGTCCGGCAGGAAACGGTCGGTGATGTAGCGGTTGGAAAGCGTCGCAGCCGCAACCAGGGCCGAATCCGAGATGCGGACCTTGTGATGCTGTTCGTATTTTTCCTTGAGGCCGCGCAGGATCGAGATCGTGTCCTCGACCGTCGGCTCCTCGACCATGACAGGCTGGAAGCGGCGGGCAAGGGCTGGATCTTTTTCGACGTGCTTGCGGTATTCGTCGAGCGTCGTCGCACCAACGCAATGCAACTCGCCGCGGGCAAGCGCTGGCTTCAGGAGGTTGGAAGCGTCCATCGCCCCATCCGCCTTGCCGGCACCGACAAGCGTGTGCATCTCGTCGATGAAGAGGACGATCTCTCCGTTTTCGGCCTGCACCTCGTTGAGAACCGCCTTCAGACGCTCCTCGAACTCGCCGCGATATTTGGCGCCCGCAATCAGTGCGCCCATATCGAGCGCCATCAGCTTCTTGTCCTTGAGCGATTCAGGCACGTCGCCGTTGACGATGCGTAGCGCAAGGCCTTCGACGATGGCGGTCTTGCCGACCCCCGGCTCGCCGATCAGCACCGGATTGTTCTTGGTGCGGCGCGACAAAACCTGGATCGTGCGACGGATTTCGTCGTCACGGCCGATAACAGGATCGAGCTTGCCTTCGCGGGCTTCGCTGGTCAGGTCGCGAGCGTACTTCTTCAGTGAATCGAAGCCCTGTTCGGCGTTCGAGCTGTCGGCGGTACGGCCCTTGCGGATCTCGTTGATGACCTGATTGAGCGCAAGCGCGGTCACACCGGCGCTCTTCAACGTCGTGGACGTCGAAGCCGAACTCTCGATCGCCAGA
Organism: Rhizobium sp. Root708; assembly: GCF_001429725.1. Taxonomy (GTDB): domain Bacteria; phylum Pseudomonadota; class Alphaproteobacteria; order Rhizobiales; family Rhizobiaceae; genus Rhizobium. The sequence continues at coordinate 4,684 of NZ_LMHV01000001.1, forward strand.
GCCTGCAACAGCCGTTCGACGGTGACGAAACTGTCGCCGGCCTTCTTCGAAGCCTCTTCGGCGGTCGAAAGAACCTTGGCAAGCGGCTGTGCAAGATAGATCTGCCCGTTGCCGCCGGAGACTTTCGGCAGCTTGGCGAGTGCGGCATCATTGGCAAGGCGTGCAGCCTTGGGATCACCGCCGGCGCGCTCGATCAGCGACGCTGCCATGCCCTGGTCATCGTCCAGTAGGACTTTCAGGACATGCTCGGGCGTGAATTGCTGGTGCCCCTGCGCAAGCGCATAGGTCTGGGCGGATTGAATAAAACCGCGCACCCGCTCGGAGTATTTTTCGATATTCATGCTGTACCTCCATAAATCGCCCTGCCCTCATAAGGCACAGGCCGATGACTGAGATTGAGCTCCCTCAAACGGCAAGCCCATTGTTCCACCACGTTTTGGATTTGTGGTTGAAGAACTTGGGCTGGATATGGTGGAGGATTTGAAGAGTTTAAAGAGGTGGATAAATGAAAAACCCGCCACCGTGAGAGCGCGGGTTCGTCAACAGCACCGGGCACTTCCCGTCCGGAACCAAGCTCAAATGGGATCGATGCTGACGACCCGGCCGGAGCCCGAGACGGTACACCTGGATGTATACTGGCCCGTTCCCATGGTCAGCACCCAGTTTGGCCCGGATCTCTCGGCTCCAGTGGCGACACTCGCTCCCCGGCGGGCATTCTGAAACTCGTCCGCGCGCTGCACGCAGGCACTCAAGGCAGCCTGCGGAACAGTTCCTTGAACGGCCGGCTTGCCGCCGCTCGGGGCAGTGCCGCTACTGCCTTTCTGTCCACAGGCGCTCGGCTTCAGCGTATCGATCGCCGAGTAGCGGCCATTCGAAACATGGACGCGGACGCAGGTGCCCGTGGCGCCGTTCCACCAGATATTGTTCTTGACGTTATCATAGCCCCTCGCCTGGATTTCCGACTCCGCACCGGCCGCCCGCGCACCGATCAGATCCGCGATGTCGGTGGGAGATTTGGCGAGGACGGGCGCGGATAGTGTCGCGAGGACGAAAATGGTCACGAGGCTGCGGTTCATATAGCGTCTCCCAATTGCTGCTCGATATCATCCTTGGCCGATTGCGCGACCAAGGTCCACCGAGAACGGCTTCCTTGATCTCCTCAATTCGTTGGGCCTCCAAGAGCCCGCCGAACGCAGGCTGTGTTGGGAGTGGTTGAACCACGAAAAGCGACGGGAGCACAGCCTTGTCCTGATCCGTCTGTACTGCAGAACGAAATCGCCCCGCCGGCGAAGACACGCGGGCAGGGCGAATGTTTCTCAGGAAAGCGGAACTGCCTCAGGCTGCGAGGTCGTCCGTCTCGTTCTCCTTGAACATCTTGGCGAGGTTCAGGAAGCAGATCATGCCGTTCTCCGAGGCAATGATGCCCTCGCAGAAAGCGCGATCGAAGGATGCAGTGACCTCGGGAACCGGCTGAACCTGGCTCGACGAAATCGTGAGGATGTCGGATACGCGATCCACCAGCATGCCGATGACCATGCTGTGGACCTCGGCGACGACGATTGCGCTGCGTTCGTTGGCAACGGTGCTTTTCATGCCGAGCTTGAAGGCGAGGTCGATGATCGGGATAACCGAGCCGCGCAGGTTCATGACACCGATAACGTCGGCTGGCGAATGCGGGATCGGCGTCGAAGGCGCCCACCCGCGGATTTCGCGAATGGTCGTCGTCTTCACGCAGAATTCTTGATCGTGCAGGCGGAAGGCAATGATCTCAAGCGTGTCGCCACTGAAGCTCGGAGAATTGATCGTCGTCATTAGAATTGTCCCAACTGTCGAAAGCCAGGGCAGAAGCAACCGCGTCACCATTGGCGCCGATGCACTTTGCCTTCAAGCCGCCAGTTCTCTCGAAATAAAGAGTACCGTCACGGTTAGTTCGGACATTAAAGAAAGAATGTTTCCCAAATCTAAATCCGCCGGCAGCATTTTTCGCCCGGCGTAAGGTGGCTTATTGGCTGCTGGAACGATTTGCCGACGATGGACGTGTCTGAAGCAGACGCGGATCGTCCAACAGGATTGCTACGGGCTCGATCGCCGCGATCCTCGAAAGTCCGGCCAGATCCACCTCACCCACCGGAAACGGCGGATACTCCGGAAGAGCGACGGATCGAGGCTGCCCCACCATCACCGCAAGCCGCAGATTGGCGCGGCGAACGGCGGCAACATTCGCATCCACTGCCCAGGCCTGCCAAAGCCGATACCAGGTCGCACCCGCAGCAGCAGCCTCTTCTACAAGATCAGGACCATCGAGAAACGCCAGAATAGCGATGTCGACAGTCCGCGATCGGGCCGCGCTGATCAGCGAAAGGCTCCGTAGGCCCAGCAACGCGCGGCGTTCCGCACCCGACCGCTCGATCTCCTCTATGACCCGGAACAAGGCGGCTTCATCGCCAAGCTTGAGGTCCAACAAGACGCCGAGCTGCCCGGAAGCGGCAAGCGCTTCGGACAGCGTCATGACCTCGGGCAAGAGTTGGCGCAGGACCGAGAGGTCGAGATCGGCTACAGAACGCGGGTCGCCACAAAGGCGGTTAAGATCCGGATCGTGGACACAGACGAGGACCCCGTCATGCGTCTGGCGTATATCCGTTTCGATTGCATCCGCCCCCTCGGCCTCGGCGGCCCGCAGAGCCGCCAGGGTATTTTCACGCGCCAGCGCGGCGCCGCCGCGATGGGCGATAACGAGCGGTCTTTTGGGCGGCTTGCCGATTGCCTGTCGCCAGAGGTCGGGCATTTGGGCTCCGTAACTGAACAGAATACTGTCCGCACAGTTGCCCACACCGCGAAGAGACCGCAAGCCTCAGACGATTGTCTTCTGGATCTCGTCCACTGCCCATTCCACCTGCTCCTTGGTGATGACGAGCGGCGGCGCCAGGCGAATGGTGTTCTCGTGCGTGTCCTTGGCGAGCAGGCCTCGCTCCTTCAGCGCGTAGCAGAACTGGCGGGCGCCACCGGCTTCCGGCACGAGTTCCACCGCCATCATCAGGCCGCGGCCGCGCACATCCTTGACGATGTTGGAACGGATCGAGCGCAGCCCTTCCAGAAAGTAGTCACCCATGACGGCAGCGTTCTCGATCATGCCCTCTTCGGTCAGCACTCTCAACGCGCTACGAGCAACCGCGCATGCCAGCGGGTTGCCGCCGAAGGTGGAGCCGTGTTGGCCGGGCTTCAGTACACCAAGAACCTCGGAGTTCGAGAGAACGGCTGACACGGGATAGAAGCCGCCCGAAAGCGCCTTGCCGATCAGCGTCACATCAGCCTCGATCCCCTCGTGCTCTTCCGCCAGCAACTTGCCGGTTCGGCCAAGCCCGGTCTGGATCTCGTCGAGGATCAGCGTGATCTTGTGGTTGGTGCAGAGCTCGCGCACACGCTTGAAGTAGCCGGCCGGCGGAATGACGACGCCGGCCTCGCCCTGGATCGGTTCGATCAGGACAGCAACCGTATTGTCGTTGATGGCAGCCGCCAACGCGTCCGCATCGCCAAAGGGAACGGTGCGGAAACCGGGTGTGTACGGCCCAAAGCCGCTGCGCGCATCCGGGTCTGTCGAGAAACTGACGATGGTCAGCGTGCGGCCGTGAAAATTATCCGAGCAGACGATGATCTCGGCCTTGTTCTCCGGCACGCCCTTGACCTCGTATCCCCACTTCCGCACGGCCTTGATCGCCGTTTCGACGGCTTCCGCCCCGGAATTCATCGGCAGGATCTTGTGCGAACCGGTGAGCGCGGCGAGCTCTTCATAAAGATGCGCAAGCTGATCGTTGCGAAACGCGCGCGACGTCAGGGTCAGCCTCCCCGCCTGCTCGACCATGGCGGCAAGGATTTTCGGATGGCAATGCCCCTGATTGACCGCCGAGTAGGCCGAGAGGCAATCGAGATAACGCTTGCCATCGGTGTCCCACACATAGACGCCCTCGCCGCGCGTCAGCACGACATCGAGCGGCTTGTAGTTATGAGCGCCAAGGCGCTGTTCGGTGCTGATCAGGCTTTCAGAATTGCTCATCCGCGTCCCCTCCATCATGCCGCGCGCGTCGGGCGGTCGAAGATCCGCCGACCGAAAAGACTTGCCGTCAGCTCGACCAGAACGCGGGCGCTCTTGCCTCGGTCATCGAGAAACGGATTGAGCTCCACGAGATCGAGCGACGACACCAGACCGCTGTCGCAAAGCATCTCCATGATAAGATGCGCTTCGCGGAACGTCGCTCCGCCGGGAACGGTGGTCCCGACGCCCGGAGCGACGTCCGGATCGAGGAAATCGACATCGAGGCTGACATGCAGCAGGCCGTTCGCGGCTTCAACCTTGCTGAGAACGTCGCGCATGATCGAGGCAACGCCCTGCTCGTCTATCGACCGCATGTCGAAAACATTGACGCCATGCTGCTTGATGAGTTCACGTTCCGGCGCGTCGACCGACCGTATCCCGACCTGGAAGACGTTGCGCGGATCGACGAAGGCGCGGTCGCGCGGCAGTATCTCGGCGACTTCTGCCTGCCCGCAGAAGAATGCCACCGGCATCCCGTGGATATTGCCTGACGGCGAGGTTTCGGGCGTGTTGAAATCGGAATGCGCATCGAGCCACAGAACGAACAACGGCCGGCGCTGCTGCGCGGCATAGCGCGCCATGCCGGACACGCTGCCCATCGACAGGCTATGGTCGCCTCCGAGGATGAGAGGGAAGCGTCCCGCCGCGGCAACCTCGTAAACGCTTGCTTCCAAAGCACGCGTGAAAGCCCCGACGATGCGGAGGTTGTGTGCCTTCGGATGGTTGGGGAGATCTCGTGCCGGAACAACCTGCACATCGCCAGCGTCCGCGACCTCGTAGCCCAGCTCGATCAACGTCTGATCGACGCCCGCGATGCGCAGCGCCGCCGGCCCCATCGCCGCACCGCGACGGCCCGAACCCTCTTCCAGGGGAGCGCCGATAAGCGTCACCGATTTCGTCTGTGCCTGCATGTTTGTCCCCTTCACAATTGGTTTGAATATCAGACATCGCCCCGGCGACAAAAAGATGAAAAAGTGTCAATAATAGACATCAATTTCGCATATTGCTCACTCCGATATGACAAAGTGACACCATGGACGATCTCGACCATACACTCCTCAGTGCCCTCAGGCACAATGCGCGCATACCTGTCTCGTCACTTGCCGCCCTCACCGGCGCTTCGCGGGCAACAATCGCCGCCCGTATCGAGCGCCTTGTTGCCAACGGGACGATCACCGCTTTCACGATCCGAACGGGCCACGAAACGCGCGAAGCCGGCGTTCGCGCCATCGTCATGATCGAAGTGCTCGGCAAACTCGCCGACAAGGTCGCCGATCAACTCCGCGGCTTGCCGCAAGTGCGAGCCCTGCATAGTACGAATGGAAAATGGGACTTCATCGCCGAACTGGAAGACCGTGATCTGGTATCATTCGATGAAACATTGCGACGCATCCGCCTGATCGACGGAATTAACGTGACCGAAACGAACATCCTGCTGAAAACTCGCAAGGCCAGCTTCTAGACGAGTCTATTGACCGCCGCCCGGCGATCAATATTCCCGCTCGTAGACGATGCCGGCTTCACCGGCGCCATTGGCCCCGGCCGCGCCACGCAATTTTACCCCGCGCCCGACATCGAGGTTGATAATGGCCTTCGCCCCATCCTTGGTGTTCTGCTGCAGTTCGAGGTAGGTGCGGTCGTTGAGGTAGCGACCGACGCCGACATTCGTCTGTCCGTTCGCATCGGTGCTGATGTCGAGATCATCGACGCCAAGCTGGTTGCGTAGTCCCTGGAACAACGATGTAGAGCGACCGCCAGCCAGCTGGCTGACGGCATCCGCGAGCTGCGCGATCTGTAGGGCGGACAGTTTCGACATCGATTGCCCGAAGATCAGCTGTGCCAGTACCTCGTCCTGCGGCAGAGCCGGCGACGAGGAGAACGTGATCGACGGGTCGGTCGCGAGACCGGCAACGTCGACCGTCAGCGTCGTGGCACCCGACGTCGAGCTTGCTTCCATTTGTAGCGCTGGCGTCAGGTCGCCGGCAAACGTGATGCGGCTTTTGTCGGTGAAATCGAGCCGGCGGTTGAGGATCGTCAGGCGGCCGCGACGCATAGTGAAGCCACCGGAAACCAGGGGTGCTGACGCCGTTCCCCTGATCGAGACGCTTCCCCCGAGTTCAGCATCGATACCGCGACCCCGCACAAAGATCTTCGATGGCGCGTCGAGCTGAATCTCGAGATTGATGGTGTTGGATTTCTCGCTTGCGCCTCCGGCGCCTTCGTCGCGCAGCTGAGCCAGCACCGCCTTCGGGGCATGCACATGCTTGATCTCCACTTCCCGCAGCGAGGTCGGAAGCTTCTCCGGCACGGTGATCGAGGCCTTCTCGAGGGAGAGCTTGCCGCCGAGCGTTGGTCCCGCGAGCAAGGCACCGCGCAGCGTAATCGTGCCGTCAACCGTCGCGACGACGAGCGTGCCATCGACGTAGACGGCCCTGTCGAGCTTGATGTCGATATTCGCCGGGAAGTTCGAAGCCGGCTGGATACCGACATTGCCTGACACGCTGATACTGCCGCCGCTTGCGAGCTGACCGGTCAGGCGCGAAATGACCGCCTGCTGTCCGTTGAAGCGGATGTCGGCGGAGAGATTGTTGAGCGCCAGGTTGCGCCGAACATCGATGATCTTGGCGCCGTTCGTCGTGACCGTGCCGTTGATGAGCGGTGCCGCCGCCGTGCCGGCTACCCTGAGGTCGAAATTCGCGGTGCCATCCGCGAGCAACCCTTGCGCGGCAAGCTGCGCGCCGAGTACGGCAAACGGCAGATTGCCGGAAAAGCGCATATCGAGCGACCGGTTACCGGTGATGGTGACGCTGCCGCCGCCCTTGAGCGAGAGGCCCGCATCCCCGGCGACAGTGGTGTCGATCGTCAGCCTGTCGCCGGCCAGCTTGCCGCCGGCGTCGATCGAGAGCGGCGCAAGCCCCGCGCCCTTCGTCTGGCTGGTCGCCGCATTCTTCCATCCGAGCTTGAAGTCGACGGCCGGAAGCGGAAGCTTGCCGGTCGCCGAAACCGTGCCGGATATGTTGCCATCCGCCGCCAGGCCCGGCACGAACGCATTGGCAATACTCGCCGGCAGGCTGGCGATGTCGGCCTTGACGTCGAGCGATTGCGCGCTAGTCCCAGCGACGACGAAATTGCCGCGCGCCTTGAGCGAGATGCCGCCCGCGATATCGGTCGTGAAATCCAGCTTGTTGTTCGAAAGCTTGCCGCTGGCGCGCGCGGTAAGCGATCCGACGCCGGCAGCTCGAGTCTGGCTGGTGGCCGCGTTCTTCACGTCGAAATTGAAGTCGATCGTCGGATTCTCAGGCGTTCCCGACGTTTTCGCCGTCCCAGAGATGATGCCTTCCGCCCCAAGCCCGGGAACGAAGCCGTTCGCGATAGTCGCCGGCAAGTCCCTGATGTCGGCATCCACGGAAAGCCCGCCGATCGCACCATTGCGCAGCTCAGCGGTTCCCTTGGCATTCAGCAGGGTTCTCTGAGCGCTGGTCAGATTGGCATTGAAATCGATCTTGTTGTCCGCAAATTTTCCGGTGGCGTTCAGGCTGAGCGCGGAAAGGCCAGCACTTTTTGTCTGGCGTGTCGCGGCATTCTTCCAGTCGAGCTTGAAATCGACCGCCGGCAGCGGCAGCGCTCCGGAAACGGTCGCGTTGCCCGAGATTGTTCCCTCGGCCTGCAGATCGGGAACGAAACTGCTGACCAGCGCCGCGGGGAGACTGTTGAGTGTGGCATTCCCCTCGATGCTTTTTGGCGCCATGCCTTCAAGCGTGACCTTGCCGGAAGCCGCCAAGGCAGCGCCCGCATCACCGTCGACATTGGCCTCAAAATCCAGCGCGTTGTCGGCGAGCTTGCCCTTCGCCGCGAGTTTCATTGCCGGAAGGCGCGCCGCCTTGGTCTGGGTCGTCGCCACATCGCTCCAGGCAAGATCGAATGTCGCGTTCGGCTGCTGCAATGTGCCCGACGCCGATGCCGTGCCCGAGATCGTGCCGCTGGCGCCAAGCCCGGGAACAAAAGCGTTGCCGAGGCTGGCGGGCAATCGTTCGATGTTTGCCTGCACCGCGATATCGCGCAGCTCGCTGCCGACAAGCGACAGCCCGCCCGTTGCCTTCAGCGCAGCCCCACCATTGGCGGAGAGCGCAGCGTCGAAGGTGAGCTTGCCCGCATCGAAGCGACCGTCGGCGGTGAGGGCAAGGCCGGAAACACCCGCCGCTTTTGTTTGACGCGTCGCGGCGTTCGTCCAGTTCAGATGGACGTTCGCCTTTGGCATCGGCAGCTTGCCCGAAGCATCGAATGTACCTCCGATCATGCCTTCCGCCGCAAGATCCGGAACGAAGTCATTGGCAAGGGCAGCCGGGATGTTGCTGAGCTGCCCTGCGACGGTAAGTGTCTGCGCGTCCGCTCCGGCGACGACATAGTTGCCCTGCGCCTTCAGTTGCAGGTTTCCGTTACCGCTGGCATTGGCCTGAAAGTTGAGAACACTGCCTTCCAGCTTGCCGCTAACCGCAAGGCCGAGCGAGGAGAGCTTCGCCGTCTTCGTCTGGCGCGTGGCAGCATTCTTCCAGTTCAGTTTGAAATCCAGCGCGGGTGCAGGTAGCTTCCCCGATGCCATCACGGTCCCGGTAATGGCACCTTCCGCCTCAAGCTTCGGAACGAAAGCGTTCGCCAGTCCGGCCGGAATGTTGACGATGTCGGCATCCACGGCGAGCGATTGCGCGTTTTGGCCCGCGGTAACGAAATTGCCGTCTGCCTTCAGCGATACATTGCCCTTGCCGCTGAGGTCGGTGTGGAAATCGAGCTTGTTGTCGGCGAATTTCCCGTTGGCGCCGATCGCAAGAGGAGACAAGCCGGCACCACGGGTATGACTGGTTGCCGCGTTCTTCCAGTCCAGTTGAAAATTGGCGACCGGTGCTGCCGGCGTACCGGTCACGGTTACCTTTCCGGAGATCGTGCCGTCGGCATCCAGATTGGGCACGAAGCTGTTGGCGAGGCTCGCGGGCAGGTCCTTGATGTCGGCCTTGAGATCCAGCGTTTCGCCAGCGGATCCCTCGACGTGCACAGTGCCGGCGCCAGCCTTCAGCGCCAGTCCATTGAGCGCCACGGTTCCGCCCGAGATCGACAATTGCGACGGCGCGTCCAGGGTGACCGGAATATCGTGTGGCTCGGCGGAAAAGCGCTCGAGCTGCACGAGTGTCGTGCCGGCGTTGGTTTCAACTCCCCCGGCAGCCTGAAGCGGATGGCCGTCATAGCCGGCGTCGAGCTCGAAATTCGTCCGGTTCTGCTGCTGCGTAAAGCGCAGATCCAGTGCCTGGACCTTGTTGCTGCCGGATGCCACTTCATCCGCCATGACGCTTCCCGAGGCGGCGAATGCCTTGAGGTCGTTGACGACGACATTGATGTTCGGCCTCACTATCGCAAAGTCGTCGCGTTTGACGCCGTTTCCGGCAGCGTCGATCTTCAGAACGATCTTTCCGGCATCGTCGGCGACGTCGAACGTCCCCTTGATGTCTCCCTCCGCCTTTTGCCCGCCAAGAGCGGCCAGCAGCCCGAGATCGGGAAAATCAAAGGACAGATTGCCGGCCGGCGCGAAGCTTTCGGAAAGCTCCATGTGGCCGGTCAGGCGGTTCTTGCCGACATTCGCCACGATCGAGGGTAGCGTGATCCTTCCGTCCGCGGATTGAACATCGGTACTGATGTTGATCGCCTGTCCGTCGATCTTGCCCGTCGCCGTTACTTCCGCTTGCGGCGCCTTGGCATCTGCGGTTCCCGAAAGCGTAACGTCGAGGTCGGTCAGCTGGCGCCCGGCCATGTCGAGGGACTGGGCCTTGATGCCGGCCGACACGGCAACAGCTGCAAAATCGCCCTTGGCCTTCACCGAATAAGTCAGTTCGCCATGCGCGCTGTCGAGCAGCTTGCTGACATCGGGGAGCCTGCCGGACAGCGTCGCATCAAGCGTGTTGTCGTCGATCAAGACAGCGCCCGCCGCTTCCACGGTATTCGACTTGATGGTGAGGTTCGACAGGTTGATCTTCGAAGGCACCGTGCCGGTGACCTGGGTCTCCACGACAACAGGCGCATTGAAACGCGCCGCCACCGCGGGCGGCATGGCGGGAGGCTCGACCGTCAGCTTGGCATTACCAGTCAGTGTGCTGTCAGCAAGCTTGTAGGATCCGTTCAGCGTCGCATTGGCGGAAGCACTCTCGATCGTCGTTCCGTTGAAGCCGACAGCCTGCGGCGAAAGCTGCAGCGGCAATACGATCGTCACCGGTCCCTGTACGGCCCTGTTGACATCGGGATTGGCAAACGTCATTTCGCCGGCCACCAGCCGGACCTGAACCGCGCCCGATCCGCCCGCGAGATTGAAGCTGTCGCTCTTGGCCGTCAGCTTCACATTGCCGATCGTGGCTTGTGGCAGTACTGCCGAATCCAGCGAAGCGCTGACGTTCAGCCTCGAGGCCTTTGCATCCCCCGTCAGCGCCAGATTGACGCCCGAGATCAGGAAGCGCGCTTCGCTATCGGCGAGCGGCCAGCGGAAATCGACCGGCCCCGAGGTTCCCAGGAGATTGGCGTTGAGGCTGTTGCGGCCCTTGGGATCCAGCGTGCCCGAGGCGGCAATGACCACCGCGCCGGTCGCCAGATTGCCGGTCTGGATATCGATCTTGCCCTTGTTGTCGAAGTTTGCGGCGACATCGATGTTCGTCTGTCCCGCAAAAAGCGGCCTGAACGCGGCGGGAAGCAGCGAGCTGAAATCGCCGCCACCCTTGAGTTCGACATGGTGAAGGCCGTCGGTTGTCAGCGTGTGATGGGTCTCCAGCGCGGCGCGCTGCTGCCCGTCGAGTGACGCCTGCAGCTTGCCCTTCCAATCGGAAACAGGGCCGTCACCATCGAGGCTGATCTCCACCGCCGGATTGCCCGGCAGCGCGAGAAGGCCCGCGAGCAGCCCGCCCTTGGGCTCGTTGAGCTTGGCCCTCACCCGCAACTGGCTGTGATCCGGCACGAAGGCAACATTGGCCGACAGCTTGGCGTCCGGCACGTCATGACGGCTGACGGCAATCTCGGCCTCGCCGCCCGAATTGTCGGCGCGCATGCTGCCATCAGCCGCCAAGGTGAACGCCCGGCCGATCAACGGTGTCGCAAGGCTGATGCGCGGCAGCGAAATCGCGTCCACATCGACCTTGACCGGCAGAGAAAAGCCGCCGTCGCCTTCGTCTTCCGGTGTGCTCGGGCGGGAGGGCAACGTGCGCACGGGCTTACGCAACACTCGAATAGCGGATGCCTCGACACGCGTGGCGTGGAAGCGACCGGTCAACAGAGCGAGCGGATTCCAGTTGATCGAAAGCCCTTCGATATCGGCGAATGTCCCTCGCGTATCGGACAGAACGATGCGGCTCGCGCGCAATCCGCCAGTCAACAGTCCCTGTGGCTCGAGAACACGGATGGTCATGTCGCGGTTGGAAATGATCGATGCGACCTTGTCCGTGACGATACGGGCGCCAAAGGAGGTGAAGCCGAAGATGCCGAGCGCAAGGGCGAGCAGAACGACTGCGGCTGCGGCGGAATAGCCGAGCAGCCGAGCGATACCCTTGGCGATTTTCGTCACGATATGCATGGACGCGGATACCATTCCGTTTCTTCAACCGCGCAGCCCCGCCGCGCGCCAAACCCGTTAGAACGACTGGCCGATGCCAGCGTAGATACCGTAGTTCGTACCGCCCTCGTACTTGTTGAGCGGGACAGCGAAATCAAGACGCAAGGGACCGAACGGCGTGGCGTAGCGAATGCCGATGCCCGCACCTGCGCGAAAGTCGGAAAAGTCGGGTGCGACGTCAGCGGAAACGGTTCCGACATCGATGAAGGGAACGATCCCGATCGTATCGGTGATCTTAACACGCGTCTCGAACGAGGCGGTCATATAAGACGCTCCGCCCGTTTCCTCGTTTGCCGCGTTGTACGGCGAGATCTCCTGGTACCCGTAACCGCGTACCGAACCGCCGCCACCTGCAAAGAAGCGGCGTGTCGCGGGGATATTCTCGAGGTCGTCAGCACCGACAAGAAAGCCTGCCGCAACCTTGCCGGCAAGCACGATCCGGTCTTCCGCGCCCAAGCCATAGTAACCGGAAATGGACCCCTCGAAGGCGGAGAAGAAAGTGCCGCTGTAGGACTCGCAGCTCGGCGTGACCTTCGCCATCGCGCGATAGCCCTCGGTCGGGTCGAACTTGTTGTCGCGCGCGTCCCGGTCGAACTGGAACGGCAGGGCAAAGGTCAGGTAGGTATTGTTTCCAAAGGCGTCGTCATCCTTTTCCCAGCTGACCTCGCCGCTGCCGGTGATCGTATCCCTGTCGTTGAGTTCGTAGGCGATCCCGAGCGAGGCGGTAACGAGCTTCGCGTTATAGGCATCGGGGTTCTCGGTCTTCGCAAGAATGCTCGCCGTCAGCGTCGCCTCGGGAACGAAGATACCGGGCTTGGTGAAGGTGATCCCTGCCGAATAATCGAGGTCGCTGACGCCGCTTGCCTCGCCGAGCCGCCCGACGGCGCCTTCGATGCGCAGGCCTTCGGCCCCGCCGAACAGATTGCGGTGGCCCCAGTAGCCGTTCACGCCGAAGCCGTCGATCGTCGAATATTGCGCGCCGACACCGAAGTAGCGCTGCTTGCCCTCCGACACCTCGATCGTCATCGGAAGACTGCCGTCGCCGGCAAGCCCCTCGGCCTCGTGGATCGTCACGCTGGAAAAGACCCCGAGCGCGCGCAGACGATCCCCCGCCTTCTTCAGCGCCTCGGGCGAATAGCGGTCGCCCTTGTCGAGTCGGGAGTAGCTTTGGATGAAGTCGGGCCGCACGCTCTTTGAACCCGTGACGCCAACCGTGCCGATCGGCGCGATCGGCCCGCTTTCGACGGAGAGCACGACATCGACGGTATCGGTTCTGTGATCGGCGATCACTTCGCGCTTGGTCAGCTTGGCGAGCGGCCGCCCTTCTTCCTTCATCTCCTCGACCAGCTTATCGCCGGCCTTGATGACAACGAGGGAACCGGCCTGCGCGCCCGGCGCCAAATCGTAGTCCGCGGGATTTCGGTTCGCCGCGTCGCCGCCGAACTGTACCTCTCCAACGCGGAAGATTGGCCCGGCCGCGACGTTGACGGCCACCGCAATCGGTTTCGCGCGATCGAACGTCGGATTCGGTGGAAGGTTGTCGATATTCTTGCCGTCAACCGTTATGGTGACGACGCCGCCGTAGCGGGCCTTTTCGTAGAGAGCGGCGATCAGACGATCGCGATCGTCACGCGCCTTCACGACGACGCCGAGGTCGCCCGAAACGGGCTGCGCCTTGTCGCTGACGAGACGCGAACTATTCTCGAGCGCTTCCTTAAGGTCCGGATCGACCGCGTCGGTCGTCAACGTGACGTCATAGCGCACGGGATCGGGCACCTGATCAGCTGCCGGCTCGTCCTTCCCAAAAAAATTGATACCGAAGAGTTTGAAGGCATAGGCGTTGCCAACCATCGCCGGCGAGAATGCGGCTGCCGCCGCGACCACCAGCACGATGCCTGTTCGCCGATACGCAATACCCGTTTTCGGTGCCTTCCCTCTGATCTGCATCCGCCGCTTTTTGGTTACATTGGAATTAAGCCTGCGTCCCCAGCCGGCGAGGACCTTAGCGGCAAATTTCCTTTTCGTGTACCGTTTTAACGCGGCGAATGAACGAATAACGTGAAAAAACAAAAAATCCCGGGCCAAAACCCGGGATTTGAAGCCCTTAGCCGGCGTCTCAGTAGCCGCCGCGGCAATCGTCGATGTAGCGACGACCATACTGGTCACGATAATAGCACTGGCCAGGCTGCTCGGCCACGCGGCCGATGACGGCACCGGAAACGCCGCCGACGGCAGCACCGATCGCGGCACCCCGGACGTTACCAGTCACCGCGCCGCCGATAATCGCGCCAGATGCGGCGCCGATGCCGGCACCGCGTTCGGTCGGTGTGCAGCTTGCAATAGAAAGGCCAATAAGGACCAAAGCAAAAATCTTCTTCATCAATCACTCCTAGATGGTCGCCGGAAATGGCGGTGGCCGTCCCTGATTCTTATATTTTCGTAACGCTAGCCCGCAAACTGTGGCGCAAAAAGGAACAATCGGGGAGCGGTGCTCATTTTCAACGACGGCAGCATCCAGCCCGTCGCGCGCTTTACCCGCACACGCCGAATTTAACGCACCTCCCTAAAGTAGCGGTTGATTCTAAAGCAGGAACATCAAATGATGCCGTTTGTGCCTGGAGGAGGCACGAGGAGGACATCATGGCGAAAGTGAAACTGACGGTGAACGGCCGGGCGGTGAGCGGAGACTGTGAAGAACGCACGCTGCTCGTCCATTTCATTCGGGAGAAACTGGGGCTGACGGGCACCCATGTCGGCTGCGACACAAGCCAGTGCGGCGCATGCGTGGTGCATATGGATGGAAAGTCGGTCAAGAGCTGCACCATCCTTGCCGTCCAGGCATCCGGCGCGGCGGTCACGACAATCGAAGGACTGGCCGGCAACGGCGAACTCCACCCGGTTCAGGCGGCTTTCAAGGAACACCACGGACTTCAATGCGGCTTCTGCACGCCCGGCATGGTGATGACCGCGGTTGACATGATCAGCCGCCACGGCGGCCAACTCGACGAAAAGACGGTTCGTCACGAGCTCGAAGGCAATATCTGTCGATGCACCGGCTATCACAACATCGTCAAGGCGGTGCTGTCGGCCAACGAACAGATGCACGGCAGCGCGAAGCAGGCGGCCGAATAACTCTCAGGAATTGTCTGGCTGCCGCCCAACACAATTCTCTTTGGCGGAATGCCGGGCCCGAAACCCCATTGGGAGGACATCATGGGTGTTGAAGGAATTGGTGCACGCGTCGCGCGCAAGGAAGACAAGCGGTTCCTGACCGGCAAGGGCCGCTATACCGACGATATGGTCGTGCCGGGAATGAAGTATGCTTTTTTCATCCGTAGCCCGCATGCGCATGCGAAGATCAAGAGTATCGATGCGGCATCGGCAAAGGCCATGCCCGGCGTCATCGATATACTTGATGGCAATCTGCTGCTGGCCGACGGCATCGGCAACCTCATCTGCGGCTGGATGATCCATTCGAAGGACTGCTCTCCGATGAACATGGGCGCCTGGCGCCCGCTGGCGACCGAGACCGTGCGATATGTCGGCGATGCCGTTGCGATCGTGGTGGCGGATTCGCTTGCCGAAGCGCGCGACGCAGCCGAGGCCGTGGTTGTCGACTACGAAGAACTGCCGGCTGTCGTCGAAGCTGTCGATGCGCTGAAATCGGGCGCGCCGCAGATCCATTCGAACGCGCCGGGCAATCTGATCTTCGACTGGCAAATCGGCGATGGCGACGCGACCGACAAGGCGATCTCCGAAGCCGCGCATGTGACCGAGATCGAACTCCACAACAACCGGCTGTCCCCCAACCCGATGGAGCCTCGCGCCGCGCTCGGCATCTACGATTCGGCTGAGGATCACTACACCTGCTACACGACGAGCCAGAACCCGCATGTCGCCAGACTTGTGATGAGCGCGTTTTACAATGTGGCGCCTGAGAACAAGCTGCGCGTCATCGCGCCCGATGTCGGCGGCGGCTTCGGATCGAAGATCTATATCTATCCAGAAGAGATCGTCTGTCTCTGGGCATCCAAGAAAACCGGCGTGCCGGTCAAATGGAATTCGGACCGCACCGAAGCGTTCCTGACGGACGCGCACGGGCGCGACCATGTCTCGACGGTGAAGATGGCCTTCGACAAGGACCATCGCATCATCGGACTGAAGGTCGACACGATCGCCAACCTCGGTGCCTATATGTCGCTGTTCTCATCGGCCGTACCGACGTATCTCTACGCCACGCTGCTGTCCGGTCAGTACGATATCCCGGCGATCCATGCGAATGTCCGAACGGTCTACAGCAACACAGCGCCTGTCGATGCCTATCGTGGCGCCGGCCGCCCGGAGGCGACCTACCTGCTCGAACGCACGATGGAGACGGCCGCACGCGAGCTCGGCATCTCGCCGGCTGAGTTGCGGCGGAAGAACTTTATCCGATCCTTCCCGCATCAGACGCCGGTCATCATGAACTACGATGCCGGCGACTATGAAGCCTCCCTTGAGGCGGCGATGCAGGCGTCCGATTGGAACGGCTTTGCCGCCCGCAAGGCGGAAGCAGCCAACCGCGGCATGAAGCGCGGCATCGGCATGAGCTGCTACATCGAAGCCTGCGGCATCGCTCCATCGCAGGCCGTCGGCTCACTTGGCGCCGGCGTCGGCCTATGGGAATCGGCGGAAGTGCGGGTCAATGCGGTCGGCACAATCGAGGTGCTGACGGGATCGCACAGCCACGGCCAGGGCCACGAGACGACCTTCGCACAGCTCGTTTCCGGTCGCCTCGGCGTGCCGATCGACAGCGTTTCGATCGTCCACGGCGATACCGACAAGGTCCAGATGGGCATGGGCACCTATGGCTCTCGATCGGGCGCCGTCGGCATGTCGGCGGTCGTGAAGGCGCTGGACAAGGTGGAAGCGAAGGCGAAGAAAATCGCCGCGCATCTGATGGAAGCGGACGAAAGCGACATCGTGATCGAAAACGGCGAACTCAAGGTCGCCGGCACTGACAAGGCCCTTCCCTGGTTCCAGGTGGCACTCGCCTCCTACACCGCCCACAATCTGCCTGCCGGCATGGAGCCGGGGCTGAAGGAGACGGCATTCTACGATCCGTCCAACTTCACCTTCCCCGCCGGTTGCTACATCTGCGAGGTCGAGGTCGATCCGGAAACCGGCAAGACCGACATCATCCAGTTCGTCGCGGCCGACGACTTCGGCAACATCATCAACCCGATGATCGTCGAGGGACAGGTTCATGGCGGCATCGCGCAGGGCATCGGCCAGGCGCTTCTCGAAGCCGTGCATTATGATGAGAACGGCCAGCTTCTGACCGCGAGCTTCATGGATTACGCCATGCCGCGCGCCGACGATCTGCCCTCGTTCAACGTCTCGCACCAGACGACGCCCTCACCAAGCAACCCGCTCGGCATCAAGGGCTGCGGCGAGGCCGGCGCGATCGGTTCGCCACCAGCACTGATCAACGCCATCACCGACGCGATCGGAAACAACATGCTGACAATGCCGGCCACACCGCAGAAGGTTTGGATGGCAGCCCGCGCCGTTAACTGAGGAGGAACGAGGATGTACCAGACAAATTATCACCGCGCCTCCTCCGTCGATGAGGCCGTCAAGATGATATCCGGCACCTCCGAAGGCAAATATGTCTCCGGCGGGATGACGCTCATTGCGACGATGAAGCAGCGGCTCGCCGCACCGAGCGATCTCGTCGATCTCCGGCATATCCCGGCGATGAAGGGCATCAAGATCGATGGGCGCAAGGTTACGATCGGGGCGGCAACGCCGCATGCCGAAGTAGCGGCTTCCGGGCCGCTGCGGGCAATCTGCCCGGCACTCTGCGACCTCGCCGGCATGATCGGCGATCCGCATGTCCGCCATATGGGAACCATCGGCGGATCGGTGGCAAACAACGATCCCGCCGCGGACTACCCTTCCGCGATGTTGGCGCTGAATGCCCGCATCACCACCAACAAGCGGGAGATCGGCGCCGACGACTTCTTTACCGGCCTCTTCGAAACGGCCCTCGATGAGGGCGAACTGATTACGTCGATCAGCTTCGAAGCCCCGGAGAAGGCAGGCTACGCCAAGTTTCCCAATCCGGCATCGCGCTATGCGATGACGGGCGTGTTCATCGCCAAGGACTCGGGCGGCGTACGGGTCGCGGTAACAGGCGCGGGAAGCAGTGGTGTCTTCCGCGAGAGCGCGATCGAAACGGCGTTGAACGGCAACTGGTCCCCAGGCGCGCTTTCGGGCATCACAGTGGACGCCTCGAAGCTGATGTCGGATCTTCACGCCAGCGCCGAATACCGGGCAAACCTAGTGAAGGTGATGGCGAAGCGTGCGGTCACAAGTGCCACCTGACATCGATCGGTGGTCGCGTGGCCAACTGCCTCGCGACCACCATCAGGCATGGCCAAAACGGCCAATTTCGAATTAAAATAATTCAAGACTATGGGCCTTTTGCCGCACATGATGCTAAAGCAGCAGGCAAGGGTTGACGTGCGCGCGCCGGTTCGCAAAAACGCTCGCACGATACTGGAGCATATGATGGATTTCGAAGCATTCTTCAAAGACGAGCTGGATGGCCTGCACAATGAAGGCCGCTATCGCGTTTTTGCCGATCTTGAGCGTCACCGCGGCGGCTTTCCCCGCGCCACCCGCCATACCCCGGATGGCCCGAAGGACGTGACGGTCTGGTGTTCCAACGACTATCTCGGCATGGGACAGAACGCCAAGGTCATCGAGGCGATGAAGAATGCCATCGACCACTGTGGCGCGGGTGCGGGAGGCACCCGGAATATTTCTGGCACCAACCACTCCCACGTTCTCCTGGAGCGCGAACTTGCCGATCTGCACGGCAAGGAATCAGCGCTGATCTTCACCTCGGGCTACATTTCGAACTGGGCGGCCCTCGGCACGCTCGGCGCCAAGATTCCGGGTCTGATCATTTTCTCGGACGCGCTGAACCACGCATCGATGATCGAAGGCATTCGCTATGCCAAGTGCGAGAAGGTGATCTGGAAGCACAACGACGTGCAGGATCTCGAAGCAAGGCTCGCGGCCGCCGATCCGAAGGCGCCGAAGCTGATCGCGTTCGAATCGGTCTATTCGATGGATGGCGATATCGCTCCAATCAAGGAGATCTGCGATCTCGCCGACAAGTATGGCGCGATGACCTATCTCGATGAAGTCCATGCCGTCGGCATGTACGGCCCGCGCGGCGGCGGTATCGCCGAGCGCGAAGGCCTGATGGATCGGCTGACCGTTATCGAAGGCACGCTCGGCAAGGCTTTCGGCGTCATGGGCGGCTATATCGCGGCGTCCACGGCGCTTTGCGACTTCATCCGTTCGTTCGCATCCGGCTTTATTTTCACGACCGCGCTTCCGCCGGCTCTTGCCGCGGGCGCGGTTGCTTCGATCCAGCATCTGAAGGTCAGCCCCTTCGAGCGTGCGCGTCATCAGGATCGCGTCCGCACGCTGAGAAACCTTCTCGACAAGCGCGGCATCCCGCATATGCCGAACCCCAGCCACATCGTGCCGGTCATGGTGGGCGACGCCGCAAAGTGCAAATGGATCTCGGACCTGCTGCTCGACAACTGTGGTGTCTACGTGCAGCCGATCAACTATCCGACCGTGCCGAAGAAGACCGAGCGCCTGCGTATCACGCCAACGCCGCTTCACACCGATGCCGACATCGAGCATCTCGTCGAGGCGCTGCATTCGCTGTGGTCGCGCTGCGCGCTGGCCCGCCACGTCGCCTGACGTTCGACAGAAAGATCGTTGCTTAGTTTATGAGCTCGGCAGCCCGCTGCCGGGCTTCTTTGTCGACTGCGAAGACGTCATCCATGGTGGACGCCGGCGGCAAGCCGGCAAGCTGATCCATGACCGTTTCGGTGACCTCGGCCATCGACAGGAAGGATAGCCGGCCCTCGATGAAGGCCTCGAGCGCCACTTCCTTTGCAGCATTCAGCACAGCGCCCTGAACCCCATCACGGATCATTGCCAGGCGGGCAAGCCGCAATGCCGGGAAACGCTTTTCGTCAGGCGCTTCGAAGTCGAGGCGCGACAGCTTGGCAAAATCGAGCCGCTCGATCGGCAGGTTGGGACGCAGCGGATGCGCGAGCGCGTAGCCGATCGCCGTGCGCATATCGGGTGCGCCGAGCTGGGCCAGAACCGAACCGTCCGTATAGCCGACCATCGAATGAATGACCGACTGCGGATGAACGATCACTTCGATCTGATCCGGCGACAGACCGAACAGATGCTTCGCCTCGATCATCTCGAGCGCCTTGTTGAACATCGAGGCACTGTCGATCGAGATCTTCAGACCCATCGACCAGTTGGGATGGGCACGCGCGGTCTCAACCGTCACGTTCGCCATCTCTTCGATCGACGAATTTCGGAAAGGACCACCCGAGGCCGTCAGAATGATGCGTTCGACCGCGTGGCGCTGGTTCTCTTCCAGCACCTGGAAGATCGCGTTGTGCTCGCTATCGACGGGAAGCAACTTGCCGCCACCGCGACGAACGGACTCCACGAAAAGCCCGCCGGCGGAAACGAGGCACTCCTTGTTGGCAAGTGCGATATCGGCGCCCTTGCGCGCTGCGGCAAGCGTCGGCGCCAGACCCGCGGTCCCGACGATCGCAGCCATCACCCATTCGGCCTCGATATCCGCGGCCTCCATCAGACCTGTCTGACCTGCGGCGACTGCAATGCCGCTGCCTGCCAGTGCGCTCTTCAGCGCTTCATATTGGCTGTCGCTTGCCGTTACCACCAGCGCCGGCCGCAGAGCCCTAGCCTGGTCGGCCAGCAGTGCGATGTTTTCGTTACCGGTAAGCGCGGAGATCTCGAAATTCTCTGGGCCGCCAAGGTGATCGACAACGTCGATCGTGTTCCTGCCGATCGATCCCGTCGAGCCAAATATGCTGAGCCGCCTCGGCGCTTGTCTGCCCGTGATCATGCCATTTGCCAGTCGTTTCCGTTTGGTCAGGCTCTACAGGGGATTGGAAAATGCAGCAAGTGCGGATGGCATGCAACCAACCTTTAATCGGCGCGTTCCTGCAAGTGGCCAAAGGAGGACAGCGCCATGGTTTTCAAGCCGGGAACCTTTTTCGGAGAGCAGCCGGAAATCGAAGTTGAATTCAAGAACCACGCGAAACTCGAGGAAGACATCGCCAACGCGCTCGCCGTTGCCGGCGGAATAGACGCGGCGGATGTCAACGTGACTGTCGATGGCGCCGGCGTTGTGCTGAGCGGATCGGTCGGGACACAGCAGGAGATCGTTCGCGCTACAGCGGTCGCGGAAGCGCTTGCCGGAATTCATCCCGTGCGAAACGACATCGCGATCGGCTGAGCGCCATCAAGCGCAAAGCGTCATTCTCAGCTAGCCGGCGAAGCGCTCGACGAGAAATGTCGAGCCCGCAACACGGTCTGTTTTCGGCGTGGTGATCGGGCCTGCAGACTTGTAGACCGTTGCCAGAAGCAGGCCGCTTACAACGAGGTAAGCGAAAGCCAGAAGAGCCATCTTGGTACGCATGGCGAACACTCCTATTTCCTCAAAAACGCGAAAACGGAGCAAAAGTTCCTGGCAGGCGACATCGCCTCAGCGGCGGACTGGCCAGATAGAAAGCAGCAAACTCGAGTATGAGGAAAAGCCGCAAAACAGCGGCTTTTCCTCAGTCGAAGCGTTCAATACGCAGATCAGCCCGCGGGCGTGAGCGTCACTGACGTGCCGGTCGCTGCCAGATTGAGGCCGAGCTGGCCTGTCAGGCTGATCGTCTGCAGGTGAATGGAACCGGAGGTGCCGCCGACAAGGATGTTGGTCCCGATGCCTGCAGCCAAGGTCGCCTCGGCCGTGGCGCCCTGATAGAGACCGCCGAGCGAACCGCGATGATATCCTGATGTCGGCGCGAAGACCGCCCAAACGAGTCGGCCGCGCGTGGTGAAGCCGATGTCGACACCCAGCTTGCGGATTTCACCCGTGTAGCGATCCTGTCCCTCTGAGCTTGAGGTCGGCGTGAAAACGCAATCGATGGTCTTGGAAGATCCAAGAATATAGCCGACGCCGCCGCCGATATCGCAGGTCAGCATCCCTATCTTGACGCCGCCACTGACATCGGGCTCTCGATACGTGGTCACCATATCGGCTGCCATAACGCCCGTGGCCAGAGTCTGCGCCACAGATGCTGCAGCAAGGATCGTTGCGATTTTCTTTTTCATGGTCGTCTCCTTGTCGTCTGCTGGGAACATAGTGCCTTGTTATAATTTACCAAGCCCAGCGCGTTGATCCGAATCAAAGTGACGAAACAAGTGGTATGCGATTACGCCAAAAGGTGGACCGTTCCGGCACAGGATGGCGCCTTTGATGGTCCGGAGATCGGCGTTCCACAACAAGCGATACCGCCAGCCCCACCCCTGACAATCATCCGCGGCTGTTCCTATATAAACGCCAACGATCTGCCGCCGGTCGAACGCCTTCCCATTCTCGTCCGAGAATACCGGGTGCAGCGCTTTCCGGCTCGCCGTGGCGGTGGTAGGTCCGTAACAGGAGAAACAATATGCAGCCTTACAGCAAGAGCGCCGAAGCAATCTCGAAGCTGTCGCCTGAGCAGTACCGCGTTACGCAGCAGGCAGGTACGGAGCGGCCCGGCACCGGCGAATACCTTAACAACAAGGAGCCCGGCATCTATGTCGATATTGTCTCCGGCGAACCGCTGTTCGCCTCGGCGGACAAGTACGAATCCGGATGTGGTTGGCCAAGCTTCACGAAGCCCATCGAAGGGCCCAATGTGAAGGAACTGCAAGACGCATCACACGGGATGGTTCGAACCGAGGTGCGCTCGCTTCACGGCGACAGCCATCTCGGCCACGTATTTCCCGACGGCCCGCTCGATCGTGGCGGATTGCGCTATTGCATCAATTCGGCGTCCCTCCGCTTCGTCCATCGTGACCAGATGGAAACGGAAGGGTATGGAGCCTATATCGATCAGGTGGAGGACGTTCAATGACGACGGAACGCGCAGTACTCGCAGGTGGTTGCTTCTGGGGCATGCAGGATCTCATTCGCCGCTTCGACGGCGTCATCTCGACCCGCGTCGGCTATTCCGGCGGCGAGGTGCCGAATGCGACCTATCGCAACCACGGAAACCATGCCGAAGCGATCGAGATTATCTTCGATCCGGCCAAGACCAGTTTCCGGGACCTTCTCGAGTTCTTCTTCCAGATCCACGATCCGTCCACGATCGACCGGCAGGGCAACGACCGCGGCGCCAGCTATCGCTCCGCGATCTTCTACACCAGCCCGGAACAGAAGCAGGTGGCCGAGGACACCATCGCTGATGTCGACGCATCCGGTCTGTGGCCGGGCAAGGTCGTCACCGAAGTGACCCCGGTGAGCGATTTCTGGGAGGCCGAGCCTGAGCATCAGGACTACCTCGAGCGCATCCCGAATGGCTACACCTGCCACTTCGCGCGCCCCGGCTGGAAGCTGCCCAAGCGGCAGGTCGATCGCCAGGCGTCCTGAGAGAAGCCAGTAGGTGTTGCTGAAACGGCAGCGACACGCACAAGCGAGGCGGGCGAAAGTCCGCCTTTTCTTTTGCGCCTAGCCGAGCAGATCGCCACCGATATCCTTCAGTCGCACGGCAAGAAAATCCACGCAGAGGCGAACCTTCGCTGCCGTAAGCCGATTGTGCGGAAACACTGCATGGATCGGCGCCGCCGGCAACAGTACGTCGGGAAGCACCACCTCTAGCTGACCGGACCGGATGTCGTCACGAACATCCCAGATCGATTTCAGTATCAACCCGGCGCCTCCAAGCGCCCATCGATGTGCGAGCTCGCCGTTATTGGTGGTCAGCACGCCTTTGACGTTGACGCTTCGGCCATCGGCAAAGATCCAGTGGGTGTTCGGCGGATCGCCGAAGGTAATCGCGGCATGGCCGGCCAGGTCCTCCAGCGTTTCCGGTCGCCCATGGCGGGCGAGATAGGACGGCGAAGCGCAAATGACACGCCGGTTCGGCGCCAGCTGCCGCGCGATCAAACTTGAATCGGCAAGCGCCCCGAAACGGATCGCAAGATCGTAGCCGCGCTCGACGATATTGGCGACGCCATCATCGGTATCGAGATGGACATGCAGTCCCGGGTGCTGCGCCTGGAATTCCTGAAGCAAGGGCGCCAGCCATCGACACCCGAATGCAAAGGTCGACGTGACCCTGAGAAGCCCAAGCGCGGTATCCCTGCCGCTCGTCACCTCGGTCTCGGCATCGTCGATCTCCGCTAGAATGCGGACACAACGGGCATGAAAACGCATCCCTTCTTCCGTCAGCGTCAGCGATCTCGTCGTCCTGTTGAAGAGCCGGACGCCTAGGCGCGCCTCCAGTCGTGTCAGCTTGCGACTGACGACCGTCAGCGAAAGCCGCAGCTCGCGCGCCGCCGCCGACAGACTGCCGGCTTGGGCCACGCGAACGAATACCAGCATATCCAGAAGATTGTCGCTCATATTATTGCTGTTACAGCAATAGATAGTGGCCAACAATGCCCATTCTTGCCGAAGAGGCGATAGGCTATCTTGGCAAATAACGAAACATGGTCATCGAAGAAAAGGATCGTCAGATGGCATCGATTGCAGGAAAAAGGGTACTCGTCGTCGGCGGCAGCTCCGGCATTGGTTTTGCGGTTGCAGCCCAAGCGGCAGAGGCCGGTGCCGAGGTGACGATTGCCTCGCGGTCTCAGGAAAAGCTGTCGGAAGCCGCCCGTGAACTTAGCGGCAAGGTCCAGACCGCCGTGCTCGATACCGGCGACGAAGCATCGATCGAAGCGTTCTTCACTGGCGGCGCACCGTGGGATCATGTCGTGATCTCGGCAGCGCAGACCCCGAGCGGTCCGGTCCGCAAGCTGTCGCTCGAAGACGCCAGGCGCGCGATGGACAGCAAGTTCTGGGGCGCGTATCGCATCGCCCGCGCCGCCCGTTTCACCGAGCGAGGCTCGCTCACCTTCATTTCCGGCTTCCTGAGCGAACGCCCGTCGGCAAATTCCGTGCTTCAGGGTGCGATCAACGCAGCTCTCGAAGCACTCGGTCGCGGACTGGCGCTCGAACTCTCGCCAGTGCGCGTCAATACCGTATCACCCGGCCTGATCGACACGCCTCTGTGGTCGAAGATGGATGCAGGCGCCCGCCAGGCGATGTTCGAGCGCGTCGGCGCCAGTCTGCCGGCCAAGACGATCGGGCACCCTGAAGACATCGCCAATGCCGTCCTCTTCGCCATGACGACGCCGTTTGCGACCGGCTCGACCATCCGTGTCGATGGCGGCGGCGTGATCGGATGAGCCGATGGAGATCGATCACGTAACGCTACGGACCGCCGACCTCGAAGGCACGCGCACGTTTCTCGAAGCGCTGCTCGGCCTCGAGCCGGGGTTCCGGCCCGACTTCCCCTTCCCCGGTTATTGGCTCTATCGCGACAGAGATCCGATCGTTCATCTTATCCCGGGCGGCGGAAGCCCGGTCGATCGGGCGGCTGAAACGATCGACCACGTGGCATTCAGGCTGGACGGCTACGACGCATTTCGCGCCCGTCTCGACACGGCGTCGATCGCCTACTCGACAATGGATCTTCCGGAACTCGGCGAGCGTCGCCTGTTCGTTCGCACACCTGGTGGTATTCTGATCGAACTCGTCTTCCGCACCGCAATTGTTTAAAGCTGGCCTGACGCGAGTCGAAGGAGCGATGCGGCGTGGCAAAAGACAAGACGATGGCATCGCTGATACAAACGCTGGCCGAAATGCCGAAACGGGATAACAGCGCCTATCACAAGGCAATGGCCGAAGCCCGCCGCGCCTTCGAGGAAGCCGAGGCGACCCTCGGCGGCGCCGTCCGCGTCCGGATGAAGACCAAGCAGAAGCGAAATGGCGACTATGTCGTCAAATGGACATTCCGCCGCGAGGACGAATAGCCAGTCCCGCTGCTCGTGCCGGCGATCCGCAGCGTTGACGAAAAGCCGCCGGCCATGCAACCAACACAGCGTAAGACGGTTCAGTCCGGCGGGGAGCATAATCCTTGCCGGCGAAAAGCGATGGGATGGGACGGAATGCGGAAATCAGACTGGCGTGCAGATCCTCTGACCTGGGGAACCGGCGCGAAAATCTTCGAGGTCTTCCTGGAGCCGACGTGCCCTTACTCCGTCAAGACCTTCCGCAAGCTCGACGAGCTTCTGGCCGAATCAGGCGAAGATCGCATCACCATCAAGATCCGCCTGCAATCGCAGCCCTGGCACATGTTCTCCGGCGTCATTATTCGCTGCATTCTGGCGGCATCGACGCTCGAAGCCGGCAAGGAAGCGGCAAAGGCCGTCTTGACGGCCGTCGCGGATCACCGTGAGGAGTTCGAATTCACCAGCCACTGCGGCGGCCCGAACCTCGACGCAACGCCGAACGCCATCATCAAGCGGATCGAGAATTATAGCGGCCTGTCGCTCGCCGAAGCCTTCGCGATCCCCGACCTCGATCGGGAGATCAAGTGGCATAGCCGCTACGCCCGCCAGAACGGCATCCACGTCTCGCCAACCTTCATGATCGACGGCATCGTCCAGGCCGACATGAGTAGTGGCGATCCCGTCTCCGCCTGGCGCGAACGATTGCTCCCCCGCTGAGAACAGTGTCGCTGCGCCACTCACGAGCGCCGCGATCCTGCGCCCGTATGCCCGCTACGCCCCGAGAATGGCGTCGATCTCGGCGATAAGCGCGGCATAAGTCGCGATATGCCGGTGATACTCGGCCTTGATCTCCTCGGTGATATCGGTCAGCGGCCCGCCGCCCTCCTGCCGAAAATGACGCGCGTCCTTCTCATCCATGAGGCGAATTTTCTCCTCATGCTCCGAAACCCTCGTCCGATACTGTTCGCGAATGTCTGCCAGACCCATCTCAAGCTCCTGTGTTGTCTGAGGAGATATCTAGGCGCCGATCCGCAAACGGCCTCTGGCTGCGACAAAAAACTCTGCGGCGACACGGCGGGACAACGGGAGAACGCTTGAGAAGACCCAGACTGCCGCACAATTGCGCGTCGCTCACGGGTCAGCCGGAAACGACACCTGAACCGGGAAGCGGGAACGCCTGCAGGAACGCGGGGAAGGCGATCCTGCCAAATGATAGATTAACAGATTGAAAGTGTTGAGTATTACTGGTGATCCCGACGCGATTCGAACGCGTGACCCCCAGATTAGGAATCTGGTGCTCTATCCTGCTGAGCTACGGGACCAGTTAGGCGTCATGCATACAAAAGGCTTGGCCGGAAGCCAAGCCTTTTTGCAGTCTCAAGGCAAAGCAATATCAGGCGCCGAGGCGCTGCTCCGCCAGGCGAACCCAGTAGGAGATGCCGTGGCTGATTGCCTCGTCGTTGAAATCGTAGGCCGGGTTGTGCAGGCCTGCGGTATCACCGTTGCCGATGAAGATGAAAGCACCCGGACGGGCATTCAGCATGTAGGAGAAATCCTCGCCGCCCATCATCGGATCGATTTCAGGATTGACGTTGGCAGCCCCTGCGATATCGGTCGCGATCTGGATCGCGTGCCCGGTCTCCGTCGCATGGTTGTAGGTCACCGGATAATTGCGATGGAAGACGATATCGGCCTCTGCTCCATGCGCGGCAGCGAGATTGCTGACGATCTGCTTGAGGCGGGTTTCCGCCTGCGTCCTGATCTCGCCGTCGAGCGTGCGTACGGTGCCGGCAATCGTTGCATCGTTCGGAATGACGTTATGCGCGAAGCCGGCGTTGAACTTCGTGACCGAAACGACCACCGAGCGCAGCGGATTGACATTGCGGGACGCGATCATCTGGAGATTTACGACAATCTGCGCGCCGATGGCGATTGGATCGATCGTACCGTGCGGCTGGGCGGCGTGGCCCCCGCGCCCCTTGATGGTGATGGTGAATTCATCGGTCGCGGCCATGATCGCGCCCTTGCGGATGGCGAACTGGCCGACCGGAAGACCCGGCAGGTTGTGCATGCCATAGACTTCCTGGATGCCGAAGCGCTCCATCATGCCGTCCTGAACCATCAGGTTGCCGCCGCCGCCGCCTTCTTCGGCAGGCTGGAAGATAACCGCGACATTGCCGTTGAAATTGCGTGTTTCCGCCAGGTATTTGGCGGCGCCGAGCAACATGGCCGTGTGGCCGTCATGACCACAGGCGTGCATCTTGCCGGCGGTCGTCGAAGCCCAGGGCTTGCCCGATATTTCCGTCAGCGGCAGCGCATCCATATCGGCGCGCAGGCCGATCGCGCGCGTGCCCTCGCCCTTGCCTCTGATCAGGCCGACCACGCCGGTGCGTCCGATCCCGGTGACGATCTCGTCCACGCCGAATTCCTTCAGCTTCTCGGCAACGAAGGCGGCGGTGTTTTCCACAGCGAAGAGAAGCTCCGGCCGCTCGTGGATGTGCCGGCGCCATTCGGTCACTTCGCCCTGAAGCTCGGCGGCTCTGTTCAAAATCGGCATTCGCGTTTTCCTTGATGCAAATCGAAGAGGACGGCGTCGGAGACACGATGCCGCGGAAATAAGTTAGTCAATGGCCTTTGCCATGTCATGGCCATATACGTTAAATAGGGGAAACTTTCGAGACTCCAGGACATCTTAAGGACGAACCGTGTCGACTCGCCAGAATCGTTTGCTTGCCGCCCTGCGGCCGCTTTCAATCGCAGCTTCAGCAGCCGCCATTGCTTTTTCCGCCGCTTCCCAGGCGTACGCAAACCCGCATATCCTGGTGGATGTCCAGTCGGGCCGCGTGCTTGAGCATGAGGAAGCCTTCCGCAAGTGGTATCCGGCATCGCTGACCAAGCTGATGACGGTCTACACGGTGTTCGACGCCGTGCGCTCCGGCCAGATCAGTCTCGACACGCCTGTCGTGATGAGCAAGCGCGCCGCCGCGCAGCCGCCGGCGAAGATGTATTTCAAGCCCGGCCAGAAGCTGACGCTCGACAGCGCGCTGAAGATCCTGATGGTCAAGTCCGCCAATGACATTGCGGTTGCCGTTGCCGAAGCTGTCGGCGGCACGCAGGAAGCCTTTGTCCTCAAGATGAATGCCGAAGCGATAAAGCTCGGCATGACGGATTCACATTTCGTCAATCCGAACGGCCTGCCCGGCAAGGGCCAGTACACGACGGCGCGCGATCTCGCGATCCTGTCGGTGGCGCTGCGCCGCGAGTTTCCGCAATATGCCGGCTATTTCTCGCTCGAGGGCATCACCACCGGTACCAAAAATGTACCGAGCATCAATATGCTGATTGGCCGCTTTGCAGGCGCCGATGGCATGAAGACCGGGTTCATCTGCGCATCAGGCTTCAACCAGATCGGCTCGGCGACGCGCAGCGGCCGCACGCTGGTGTCTGTCGTGCTCGGCACGGATAGCCTGGCGGCACGCGCCGACGCATCCGCCGATCTGCTGCAGAAGGGCTTCACGACGCAATTTCCAGGCGGCGATACCCTGGGCTCCCTGAAGCCCTACGGACCCGGCCAGGATCAGGTTACCGACATCACCGCCGATATCTGCAGCGCCAAGGGCGCAAAGGTGCGCAGCGAGACGCGCGACGAAGTCGGCCGGATGAAGGTCCACTCGCCCTATATCCAGGAAATGGACCACGAGCCGAATTTTTCCTTCGCTGGCCTCATCCCCGGGCAGAACGAACCGCAGCCTGACAAGCTGGCAACCGCCGACAACGGCGGCGCGATCGGCAACATACCGGTTCCCCTGCCGCGCCCGACCTCCTTCTAAGGTCACATTGACATGAGCGTTTCTTCGGGCCGGGTACCGGTCACCATCCTCACCGGCTTCCTCGGCACCGGCAAGTCGACCTTGCTCAATCGCATCCTCAAGGATCCGGCGATGAGGGACGCCGCCGTGATCATCAACGAGTTCGGCGACGTCGGCATCGACCACCTACTCGTTGAAAGCTCGGGCGATGCGATCATCGAGCTGTCGGACGGCTGCCTGTGCTGCACCGTTCGCGGCGAACTGGTGGATACGCTCGCCAACCTCATGGATGCTGTTCAGACCGGCCGGGTAAAGCCCGTTCGTCGAGTCGTGATCGAGACGACGGGCCTTGCCGATCCGGCACCCGTGATGCAGGCAATCATGGGCAATCCCATCATTGCCCAGAGTTTCGAACTCGATGGTATCGTCACCGTCGTCGATGCCGTGAATGGTGCGCAGACGCTCGACAATCACGAGGAAGCCGTCAAGCAGGCAGCCGTCGCCGACCGGCTGGTGATTTCGAAAAGGGCGATGGCACAGCCGGACGTTCTGGCCGATCTGGAGGCGCAGCTACGCGCGCTCAATCCCCGCGCCGCGATGATGGACGCGGACGAGGCAGAAACCGGCACCGCCGCCACTCTCGTGAACGGGCTCTATGACCCCGAGACCAAGATCGCGGACGTCGGCCGTTGGCTGCGCGATGAAGATGCACACGACGAGCATCATCATCACCACCATCACCACGGTCATGATCACGGCCACCATCACGCTCATGAGGGGCAGGACCCGCACGACATCAACCGCCACGATGGCTCGATCCGCTCATTTTCGATCGTCGAGGACAAGCCGATCGATCCGATGGCGCTCGACATGTTCATCGATCTGCTGCGCTCGGCGCATGGCGAGAAGCTCTTGCGGATGAAAGCGATCGTCGCGATGTCGGACAGGCCGGAACGGCCACTCGTCCTGCATGGCGTGCAGAACATTTTCCACACGCCGACGCGGCTCCCCGCCTGGCCGGACCCGAACGACCGGCGCACCCGCATGGTGCTGATTACCAAGGATCTGCCGGAGAGCTTCGTCAAGAACCTGTTCGATGCATTTCTCGGCAAGCCGCGCATCGATACTCCGGACCGGGCAGCGCTGAACGACAACCCGCTCGCCATTCCCGGGCTGAGGATCTGACTCTATCGCTTCTGGATCAGGAACCGATGACCGGTTTCGGTCTTTTCGGTCTCCAGCAGCGTGTGCCCGTCTTCATTGCAGAAATGCGGAATATCGATCCCTGCCAGTGGATCGGTGGTCTCGACGAGCACCAGCGCGCCAGACGGCAGCGACGATAGCTTGCGCCTGGTCCTGAGAACCGGCAGCGGACATTTCAGCCCACGCAAATCATAGGAAATGGCAGACGCCATCAGTCCTTCGACCAGAACTTCCAGAAGGGCTTCTTCGACGCGACCTCGATCGATTCGGGTTGCTCGACCGGCGCAAACGCTGTCGCCATCTGGCTCTGCGGTGCCAGCGGGCTTGGCGTCGGGACCGGCACGTTGACCGGATCGGCGATCGCGACATCGGTTGACTTTACCGCTGCTGCCACCGCTGCCGGCGTGGAGGCCGGAGCTGCATTGGCGGCAAGGGTCGTCGCCGTCTTGTTGGCCATCATGCCTTCGAGATCGGCCACCTTGACCATGCGGCCAGCCTCGAGCGAGGTACCGGTCGGCGCATAGGCGAGGTCATGACCCTTGCGCTGCTTGGCAACGACGGCCTTGCGCTCAGCTTCGGTAGGATCATACCAGGCCATGCCGTCGAATTCCTTCAACGCCCTGGTATAAGCGAGATCATAGGTCTTGCCGTAGGATGCCAGCGCGGCAGTCAAGGCCGGAGGCGTCGACATCGCCGGGCACTTGCCGGCGGGATTGAAACCGCCGCCATCAGCCGTCTGCTGATTGAAGACGTATTTCTTCTCGCAGACATTCACATCCGGTGGACGCTTGGTGACTTCGAAGTTGTCGTAGCCGACCTTCAGCATGTTCCAGAATTCGATGTTCTGATTCAGGCGATGCTTCACCATGTTTTCCGCGGTCATGCGGAACGGAAATGCCTGAAGCTGCACGCTCGTCTGCCCGCCCTTGAAGGCGTCGCGCGCGAAAGCATAGATCTGCAGAACCTGCTCGTCCGTCATCGAGTAGCAACCCGACGACGAGCATGCGCCGTGGATCATCAGGTCCGTGCCGTTCCGACCGTTCACCGCGTCGTAGCGGTTCGGGAAACCGGTATTGATTGCCAGGTAATATTTGGAATTGGGGTTCAGGTTAGCGCGGCTGAGGTTATAGAAACCCTCCGGCGCTTGCCGGTCGCCCTGCTTCACCTTCGGTCCGAGACGTCCGGACCAGGCGCAAATCTTGTAGTCCGCGATCTTGTCGAAGCGATTGTCCGTCTTCGCCTTCCAGATCTCCAGCGCGCCTTCTTCCTTGAAGATGCGGATCATGATCGGCGAATTGCGGTCCATGTTCTTGGCCGACATCTCGGAAAGGATGCGAGACGGCAGCGGTTCTTCGACCTTGTTCTTGACCTTCGAAAGGTCGACCTGCGTGGTCGATTCCAATGCGTCATTGCAGCCGGCGAGTGCCAGGGCCATCAGGGAAATAGATGCAAAATGACGAATGCGCATTCAAACCAGCCCATCAACAGTATGCAGACATGCACGCGCGTGTGCGCGTCGAATCATAAGCGCCTTATAGTTTACGATCTGCTAATGCCTATGACGTTCGCCCACGCCCCCGCAAGGGTGAATGTTATTCATAACATTATTGTGGCCAAGGTTTGGCCGCAATGCACGGGGGCGGGAAGCTCGGCGCTTAGAGATTGCGTCCCATATTGAGGAATTTCTGGCGACGATCGTTGCGAAGCTGCTCGCCCGAGCGGCTGGAAAGTTCGCCGAGAGCATTGGCGATGACGTCGCCGGTTGCGGCAATCACGCTGTCCGGGTCACGGTGCGCACCGCCGAGCGGTTCGCCGATGATCCCGTCGATGATCCCGAGTGCCTTCAGATCATCGGAGGTGATCTTCATGTTGGTGGCCGCTTCCTTGGCACGGGCGGAATCGCGCCAGAGGATCGAAGCCGCACCCTCAGGCGAAATGACGCTGTAGATCGCATGCTCCAGCATGTAGACGCGGTTGCCCGTTGCGATCGCAATCGCGCCGCCGGAGCCACCTTCGCCGATGACGACGGAGATGATCGGCACCTTGAGGCCGAGGCACATTTCCGTCGAGCGGGCGATGGCTTCAGCCTGGCCGCGCTCTTCGGCGCCGACGCCCGGATAGGCGCCTGCTGTATCGACAAGCGTGATGACGGGGAGACCGAAGCGGTCAGCCATTTCCAGAACGCGGATCGCCTTGCGATAGCCTTCCGGCCGGGCGCTGCCGAAATTGTGCTTCAGGCGGCTCTTCGTGTCGTTGCCCTTTTCCTGGCCGAGAACGGCGACGGGCTGGCCGCGAAAGCGGGCAAGCCCTGCCTGGATCGCAGCATCCTCGGAAAACTTGCGGTCGCCGGCAAGCGGCGTGAATTCCTGAAACAGGGTCTTGGCGTAATCGACGAAATGCGGTCGCTGCGGATGCCGCGCGACCTGCGTCTTCTGCCAGGCGTTGAGCTTCGAATAGATGTCGACCATCGCTTCGCGAACGCGAACTTCGAGCCTTCCGATTTCATCGGACGTGTCGATGCTCTCGTCTTCCGTGGCGAGCTTCTTCAGTTCGATGATCTTGCCTTCGAGGTCGGAGATCGGCTTTTCGAAGTCGAGATAGTTGTGCATGAGGTGCGTTTCCGTTCCTTGTGCCGGGGCGAGTTTCTACAATCTCACCCTTTGTTGCCGGTCCTATTCCTGCTTTTTGGCCTGTTTGGCAAGGGGGTGGTGCGTTTGGACCAGTTGTTGAAGCCGTTCCTCCAACACATGCGTATAAATTTGCGTTGTTGAAATGTCTGAGTGTCCGAGCAATTCCTGTACGACGCGAAGATCCGCGCCGTTGGCGAGAAGATGGCTTGCAAATGCATGCCGCATCACGTGCGGCGAGATCATAGATGGGGTGAGACCTGCCCTGATCGCAAGGTTTTTCAAGTCACGCGCGAAAACCTGACGCGGCAGATAGCCTTCCTTCGACGCTGCCGGGAATAGCCACGGACTTTCCTGCGGCACCTTTGCCGCGGCGTTCTCCGCAGCCAGCATCCGCCCATAGAGCTTCAGCGTCGCGATCGCCGATTGCGACAGCGGCACCAGCCGCTCCTTGTTGCCCTTGCCGCGGATCATCAGGAAGCGCCCGTCCTGATCAAGCACGCGCACGGGAAGCGTTACGAGCTCGCTGACACGCATGCCGGTCGCGTAGAGCAGTTCGAGAAGCGCCAGCATCCGAAGTCGCTGCAATTGGCCCGGCGCCGGATCCTGCGCTTCGGTCTCCGCCTGCTCAAGCAACCGGCCGACCTCGTCGACCCCCATCGTCTTCGGCAGCGCCCGGCCCTTCTTCGGCGCATCGAGAACGCCGGTCGGATCGTCGGTACGCAGCCCTTCGGCATAGAGGAACTTGTAGAACTGGCGCATCGCCGCCAGACGCCGTGCCTGCGAGGACGGTTTGAACCCTTGCCCGGCAAGCGAAGAGAGATAGGCGGATAGATCCGCCGACACCGCCTCCAGCAGACGCACGCCCCTGCCGCTCAGAAAGCTGTGCAGATCGTCCAGATCGTGCTCATAGGAAGAGAGCGTATTGGCCGCAGCGCCGCGCTCGGCACTCATCATTTCCAGAAAGGCTTCGACGTGAACCCAGCCGAGATCCTTCATCGGCTCACTTCTTGGACGGGTTTATGGCGCCGGTCGCCGGAGGATTGATCCGCTCGGAGGGAATGCGGATCGTCACGTCGCGTTCCTGCGGCTCGACGAACACAACGAGTGCCCACATCGCTCCGTATATCGCGCCAGCGATGACCGCCAAGACGGCGAGAAAACGGAACAGACTCGGCATTCAGCAACTCCATGGATCTGCTTCTTTATGAAGAAGCATGTTTGCAAGTGCAAGAAGACGCTTTTGAACCACGTTTCCCTTGCCCGCGACTTGACGCTACACCTGCATTTGTCGATACCGTTCGCAAACAAAGTGTGAATGGACCAATGAGCGACCCAGTTCTGATCGTTGCCGAAAGCTTGAAAGACAGAGCTCGTGCTGCGCTCGGTTCTCGCAACCTGATCCTGGTCGGATTGATGGGTGCCGGCAAATCTTCCGTCGGTCGGATCGTCGCCCAGCAGCTGGGCATCCCTTTCGTTGATAGCGACGCCGAGATCGAGAAGGTCTCCCGCATGTCGATCACCGAACTCTTCGCGGCTTACGGCGAAGAAGAGTTCCGTGCGCTCGAAACCCGCGTCATGAAGCGCTTGTTGAAGAACGGCCCCCGCGTCGTCTCCACCGGCGGCGGCGCCTTCATCAACGACAGGACGCGCAAGCACATCAAGAAGGGCGGCGTCTCCATCTGGCTGAAGGCGGAGCTCGAAGTTCTCTGGGAGCGGGTCAACAAGCGCGATACACGGCCGTTGCTGAAGACCGAGAACCCCAGGCAGACCCTCGAAAATCTCATGAACGCGCGTTATCCGATCTACGAGCTCGCCGACCTCACCGTGCTGTCGCGCGATGTTCGCAAGGAGCTGATGGCCGACGAGGTCCTCAAAGCCGTGATCGATTCCAGAACCGAAAGTGCAGCCTGATGAATGCGATTGCCTCCGCCTCCGAACGCAAGGTTCATGTGCCGCTCGGCGACCGCGCCTACGACATCCTGATCGGGCCGGGGCTGATTGCGCGCGCCGGCGCCGAGATCGCAGCGCGCCTCAAGGGCCGCAAGGCAGCCATCATTACCGATGAGAACGTCGCCCCGCTCTATCTCGAGGCGCTGGTTCACAGCCTGGAAGCAGCGGGCATCGCCTCCGCAACCCTGGTGTTGCCGGCCGGCGAAAAGACCAAGAGCTTCGAGCCCCTGATGACCGTTTGCGACAAGGTCCTCGAAGCAAGGATCGAGCGCAACGATTATGTCATCGCATTGGGCGGCGGCGTTATTGGCGACCTCTCCGGCTTTGCGGCCGGTATCGTCAGGCGTGGCGTCCGTTTCGTGCAGGTGCCGACCTCGCTGCTGTCGCAGGTCGACTCCTCGGTCGGCGGCAAGACGGGCATCAACAGCCGCCACGGCAAGAACCTGATCGGCGTTTTCCACCAGCCGGACCTCGTGCTCGCCGATACCGATGTCCTGAATTCACTGAGCGCTCGCGAGTTTCGCGCCGGCTATGCCGAAGTCGCGAAATACGGCCTGATCGACAAGCCGGATTTCTTCGCCTGGCTGGAAGCCAACTGGAAATCGGTATTCGCGGGCGGCGGCGAACGGATCGAGGCGATCGCCGCGAGCTGCCAGGCGAAGTCGGATGTCGTCGTCGCCGATGAGCACGAGAACGGCCAGCGCGCCCTCCTCAATCTCGGCCACACCTTCGGCCACGCGCTGGAAGCGGCAACCGCCTACGACAGCGCGCGCCTGGTTCACGGCGAAGGCGTTTCGATCGGCATGGTTCTGGCGCACGAGTTTTCGGCGCGCATAAACCTTGCGAGCCCCGATGACGCTCGCCGCGTCGAGACCCACCTCAAGGCTGTCGGTCTGCCGACCCGCATTTCGGACATTCCGGGGGCGCTGCCGCCGGCCGAAGTCTTGATGGATGCAATCGCCCAGGACAAGAAGGTGAAGGGCGGCAAGCTGACCTTCATCCTCACCCGCGGCATCGGACAGTCCTTCGTCGCCAATGATGTTCCCGCCTCGGAAGTGCTGAGCTTCCTCAAGGAGAAACACCCGCAATGACCCTCGAAGGCGCGCTGGCATTTCTTTCCGCATACTGGCCGGAAATTGTCTCCATCGTGGCCCTCGTTTTGATGTCGGCGTTCTTTTCCGGTTCGGAAACGGCGCTGACAGCGGTCTCCCGCAGCCGCATCCACACGCTCGAAGCCAATGGCGAGGAGCGCGCGGGGGTCGTGCGGCAGCTGATCGAGCGCCGCGACCGACTGATCGGCGCCCTGCTGATCGGCAACAACCTTGCCAACATCCTCTCGTCTTCGCTGGCGACAAGCCTGTTCCTCGGCCTGTTCGGCAACTCGGGCGTTGCGCTCGCGACCCTCGCAATGACTGTTATCCTGGTCATTTTCGCGGAAGTGCTGCCGAAGAGCTGGGCGATTTCGACGCCGGATCGATTTGCGCTGAAAACGGCCTATGCGGTCAAGATGTTCGTCGCCGTCGTCGGCCCGCTATCGTCCTTCGTCAACGCGATCGTCCGTCGGATCCTGGCGCTCTTCGGCATCAACCTCTCACGCGAGGTCTCGATGCTTTCCGCGCATGAGGAATTGCGCGGCGCCGTCGATCTCCTGCATCGCGAAGGATCGGTCGTGAAGGCCGACCGAGACCGCCTGGGCGGCGTCCTCGATCTTGGCGAACTCGAGCTCTCCGACATCATGGTTCACCGCATGGCGATGCGGGCCATCAACGCCGACGATCCACCCGAGGCGGTCGTGCGCACCATCCTCGAAAGCCCGTTCACGCGCATGCCGCTCTGGCGTGGGACGACCGACAACATCATCGGCGTGGTGCATTCCAAGGATCTGCTGCGCGCGCTTGCCGAACGCGATGCCGAGCCCGAACAGCTCGATATCGTCAAGATCGCCCAGAAGCCGTGGTTTGTGCCGGACAGCACCAACCTCGAAGCGCAGTTGAACGCCTTCCTCCGCCGCAAGCAGCATTTCGCCGTCGTCGTCGACGAATACGGCGAGGTACAGGGCATCGTGACGCTCGAAGACATCCTCGAGGAAATCGTCGGCGACATTGCCGATGAGCACGACATCGACATACAAGGCGTGCGTCAGGAGGCGGATGGCTCGATCGTGGTCGATGGAAACGTCCCGATTCGGGACCTCAACCGCGCGCTCGACTGGCACCTGCCCGACGAGGAGGCGACGACCATCGCTGGCCTCGTCATCCACGAGTCGATGACCATCCCGGAAGAGCGGCAGGCTTTCACATTCTACGAAAAGCGCTTCATCGTCATGAAACGGGAAAAGAACCGCATAACCAAACTGCGCATCAGGCCGGTCGAAGAAAACGACGCCGTCCCGACCTGAGGCGGGCATCCTACCCACTGTCGCCACGGAGAGGAGTCCGCTGCGACATCACCATTATGGATTTGATATGTTTGATATTTTCTTGCGGGCCGTCGTTGTCGGCGTCGGGGCCACCGTCCTCATGGACATCTGGGCGATCCTCTATGCAAAAGCCACCGGCACGCCGTTGCCGAACTGGGCACCTGTCGGCCGCTGGTTCTGGCACCTGAAGAACGGCAAGGTTTTTCACGACGACATCGGCAAGGCCGCACCCTACGATCACGAACTCGCGCTCGGCTGGATCGGCCATTATGCCGTCGGCATTCTCTACGGCGTCCTGCTTGTGCTGCTCACCGGACCCGGCTGGCTGGCGCAGCCGACCTTCCTGCCGGCGTGGATCTGGTCGATTGTTACCGTCGGTGCCGGCTGGTTTCTGCTGCAGCCCGGCCTCGGCATCGGCTGGGCGGCGTCAAAGACGCCGAATCCGAACAAGGTCCGCTTCCTCAATCTGGTGGCGCACACGGTCTTCGGCTTCGGGCTCTACGCGACGGCCCTGCTGATCCGCTGAAAACATCGCCGGCCTGGCCGCATTGGAAAGTGCCGCCAGGTCACCCATATAAGGACAGCGTCCGCTACCAGCGCACCGGTTCGCCCGGGGCCGCCGGCTCAACTGCGAGCGCATGCAATCCGGCATCCAGTTCTGGCTTCAAAAGCTCCGTGATCGCGCGGTGCCTTGCCAGTCGCGGCATGCCGGCAAACATGGCGGAGACGATGCGAACCCGCATATGGGTCTCGCCGGCGCCCGTCATGTCAGGTTGATGACCTGCGTGAAGATGGCTTTCATTGATGACGCTGAGGCGCTCCGGCGCGAACGCGGCGGTCAGCTTTTCTTCGATGCGGGTCTGCAGGGTCATGGTCTCGTTGCTTTGCGAAAAAGGTTCCCACCAAGCCAGCAACATTCCCGTTTGTCAATTCTTGTTGTCGCCTCTTCGCAGGCCTAAAATTAAAGCCGCCATGAGACTCGATTCCAAATATTTCGACCGTATCCGCACCCGCCGCAAACGCGAGCAGGAACCCGAACAGGCTCCCCCTTCCTGTCAGTGGGACGGCTGCGACAAAAAAGGCGTGCATCGCGCTCCCGTCGGACGCAACGCCGAGGGGCAGTTCTTTCTGTTCTGCTTCGAGCACGTCAAGGACTACAACAAGGGCTACAACTACTTCTCCGGCCTCTCCGACGGCGAGATCGCGCGCTATCAGAAAGAAGCGATAACCGGCCATCGCCCCACCTGGACGGTCGGCGTCAACAAGTCGGCCAAGGACAGCCCGCTGCAGTCCGACATGCGCTCCGGTTCCTACCGGGTGCGCGATCCCTTCGGCTTCGTCAACGGCAGCAAGGGAAACGGCCCGCGCTTCCCCGAGCAGCGCAAGCTGAAAACCTTGGAGGCCAAGGCTTTCGACACGATGGGCCTGGAGGCCAGCGCGACCTCCTCGGAGATCAAGAGCCGGTACAAGGAACTGGTCAAGAAGCACCACCCCGACGCCAACGGCGGCGACCGTGGTTCGGAGGAACGGTTCCGCGCCGTTATCCAAGCCTATCAATTATTGAAGCAGAACGGTTTTTGTTAGTTCCTGTCCTTGCTCTTGGTCTTCAATCAGGTATGGTCCCAAACGGCTGAGGCCGCAGGCGACCGCGGCATAAGTTTCTGCGTTTGTCCCACAGGCGCCTTGGCCACTTCCGGGCGCGGCGTTTCTTGTCCGGGACTTTGTTCAAGAATGCTCGCTAGCGGTAATTTATCGCCCCCGAGGTTTCGTTTCAGTCCCGGAGAAGCATCGCCGACGTTCCGACATGAACGAGCGCAGGTTATTTTGCGGCGTCATGGTTGCGAAATGGGCTGAGACAGTATGGCCGGGTGTCGGGCACCCGCCTTGGAGACATGATGAGCAAGATTGACCTTGATATTTCGGAGATTCCGGACACCACCGTTTCGGTCAGGGAGGTCTTTGGTATCGATTCCGACATCCGCGTGCCGGCCTACAGCCAGGGCAGCGCCTATGTTCCGGACCTCGATACCGATTATCTCTTCGACCGCGAAACCACGCTCGCCATTCTTGCCGGCTTCGCCCATAACCGACGTGTGATGATCTCCGGCTATCATGGCACGGGTAAGTCCTCGCACATCGAACAGGTTGCCGCTCGTCTGAACTGGCCCTGTGTTCGTATCAACCTCGACAGCCACGTCAGCCGTATCGATCTCGTCGGCAAGGACGCGATCGTCGTCAAGGACGGCCTGCAGGTAACGGAATTCAAGGACGGCATCCTGCCGTGGGCCTACCAGCACAATGTCGCGCTCGTCTTCGACGAATATGACGCCGGCCGCCCCGACGTCATGTTCGTCATCCAGCGTGTTCTGGAATCGTCCGGCCGCCTGACGCTGCTCGACCAGAGCCGCGTCATCCGCCCTCACCCCGCCTTCCGCCTGTTTGCGACCGCAAACACCATCGGTCTCGGCGATACGACGGGCCTCTATCACGGCACGCAGCAGATCAACCAGGCGCAGATGGACCGCTGGTCGATCGTCACGACGCTGAACTACCTGCCGCACGACCATGAAGTGAACATCGTCGCCGCCAAGGTGAAGGCCTTCGGCAAGGACAAGGAAGGCCGCGACACCGTCTCCAAGATGGTCCGCGTTGCCGACTTGACGCGCGCTTCCTTCATGAACGGCGACCTGTCGACCGTCATGAGCCCGCGGACTGTCATCACCTGGGCCGAGAATGCCGAAATCTTCGGCGATCTCGCCTTCGCCTTCCGCGTCACCTTCCTCAACAAGTGCGACGAACTGGAGCGCCCGTTGGTGGCCGAGCATTACCAGCGTGCTTTCGGCGTCGAGCTGAAGGAAAGCGCTGCCAACATCGTTCTGGAGGCTTAAGGCCGACCGATCATGGCTGCTCGCGGTGACAATTCGAAAGCAAAGCCCGGCTCGCCTGTCGACGTCGAACCGTTGCGCCGGGCGATAACCGGCAGCGTACGCGCGATCGCCGGCGACGGCGACGTCGAGGTGACCTTCGCCAATGAACGCCCTGGAATGACGGCCGAGCGGATTCGTCTGCCGGAGATTTCCAAGCGTCCGACACTGCATGAGCTCTCGGTAACGCGCGGGCTCGGCGACTCGATGGCATTGCGGCTTGCCTGCCACGACGACAAGGTGCACGCGACGATGGCGCCGCAAGGCTCCGACGCGCGCGCGATCTTCGACGCCGTCGAGCAGGCTCGCGTGGAATCCATCGGCGCGCTGCGGATGGAAGGCGTTGCCGCAAACCTCCGGTCGATGACCGAGGAGAAATACTCCAAGGCGAATTTCTCAGGCATCGAGCGACAGGAAGACGCCCCGATCGGCGAAGCCATGGCCATGCTGGTGCGCGAGAAGCTGACCGGCGAAAAGGCGCCGGCCTCGGCGGGGAAAGTGCTCGACCTCTGGCGTTCGTTCATTGAGGACAAGGCCGGACCCGAACTCCAAAATCTTTCCGGCGTCATCAACGATCAGCCGGCCTTCTCGAAGGCGATCCGAAACATGCTTTCGGCCATGGAGATGGCGGAAGAGTATGGCGACGACGACAATCAGCCGGATTCCGATGACGATTCGGAGCAGGAAGACAAGCCCGGTGGCGACGAGCAGGATCAGGACGAAGTCGATGAAGACGCCGGATCGGATGCAGCACCGGTAGAGGACAGCGAAGTCGCCGACGAGCAGATGGAGGATGGCGAGACCGAGGGCGCCGAAATCTCCGACGACGACATGCAGGAAGAAGGCGAGGAAGATTCCGAGACGCCGGGTGAAACCCGCCGTCCGAACACGCCCTTCGACGACTTCAACGAGAAGGTCGACTACCACGTCTTCACCGAAGAATTCGACGAGACGATCACCGCCGAGGAACTCTGCGACGCGGCCGAGTTGGAACGCCTGCGCGCCTTCCTCGACAAACAGCTTGCGCACCTTCAGGGCGCGGTCGGTCGTTTGGCCAACCGGCTGCAACGCCGCCTGATGGCGCAGCAGAACCGATCCTGGGACTTCGACCTGGAAGAAGGTTATCTCGATCCGGCGCGTCTGACGCGCATGATCATCGACCCGATGCAGGCGCTCTCGTTCAAGATGGAGCGCGACACGCAATTCCGCGATACCGTCGTGACGCTGCTGATCGACAATTCCGGCTCGATGCGCGGCCGTCCGATCACGGTCGCGGCAACCTGTGCCGATATCCTCGCCCGCACGCTGGAGCGTTGCGGCGTCAAGGTCGAGATCCTCGGCTTCACGACGAAGGCCTGGAAGGGCGGACAGGCGCGTGAAAAGTGGCTTGGCAGCGGCAAGCCACAGACGCCCGGCCGTCTCAACGATCTGCGTCACATCATCTACAAATCGGCCGACGCACCCTGGCGCCGTGCGCGGGCCAATCTCGGCCTGATGATGCGCGAAGGCCTGCTGAAGGAAAACATCGACGGTGAGGCGCTGATGTGGGCGCACAACCGCCTGATCGCGCGGCGCGAGCAACGCAAGATCCTGATGATGATTTCCGACGGAGCGCCGGTCGACGATTCGACGCTGTCGGTCAATCCCGGCAACTATCTGGAGCGCCATCTGCGTGCCGTCATCGACCGCATCGAGACGCGTTCTCCCGTCGAGCTTCTGGCAATCGGAATCGGCCACGACGTCACCCGCTACTACAGGCGCGCGGTGACCATCGTCGATGCGGACGAACTGGCGGGCGCCATGACCGAGCAGCTTGCATCGCTCTTCGAAGACAAGACCGTCCAGCCGCGGGGCGGTCGCCTCCGCCGCGCCGGCTAACCGCGAAAGGACGCTTTCTGGATGCTCGGGAAGCCCTTCGCCAGCCTGATCTCGATTGCCATTGGCCTGGCGGCTGTCATGCCGCCGGCGTTTGCGGACGGCGACGTCGAGGTTCACAGCCGTATCATTACCGATTTCCAGATCGGCTCCGATGAGACCAAGTTCGGTTCGCTGGAATTTCTCGGCGGGCTTGAGATGGTCTCACCGCAGCGCCTGTTCGGCTCGCTGTCATCGATCCGCTTTCGACCGGACAAGACGCATTTCGTCGGCGTGCTCGATACCGGCCACTGGATGACGGGGCGCATCGAGCGTGATCCCAAGGGCCGGCTCTCCGGCCTTGCCGACGTGGCGATTGCGCCAATGA
The DNA here is from genome assembly GCF_001429725.1 of Rhizobium sp. Root708. Classification (GTDB taxonomy): domain Bacteria; phylum Pseudomonadota; class Alphaproteobacteria; order Rhizobiales; family Rhizobiaceae; genus Rhizobium. The sequence goes on from NZ_LMHV01000001.1 coordinate 47,525, forward strand.
GAAACCGGGCCGGGCGCAGCTTCGAGGGCAAGGGCCACATGGACGCCGAGGGCCTTGCCCTGCGCAATGACGGCATCCTGGTTTCCTTCGAACAGGATCATCGCGTCGATATCTATCCCGATCCGGGCTTCGAGGCGTTGCCTGCGATCGAGACCATCCCCATTCCGTTTCCGAAGAAATCGCTGCGTGCCAATCGCGGCTTCGAGACAACAGTTGTGGCGCCGATCGACAGCGCTCTTAAGGGCGGGACGCTGATCGTCGCGGAGCGCAGCCTGGATACATCCGGGAACGCCCTGGCAGCGATCCTTGATGGACCTCTGAAAGGAAAACTGGCGCTCGCCCACTACGGCGACTTCGACGCCACGGACGGAGCCTTCCTGCCTGACGGCGATCTCCTGCTGCTGGAACGTCGCTTCAACATGGCGGAAGGCATCGGAATGCGCATCCGCCGCATCAAGGCGGCCGACATACGCCCCGGCGCGGTGATGGACGGCGAGATATTGCTGCAGGGCGACTTCGGCTATCAGATCGACAACATGGAAGGCCTGGATACCTTCACGGCCGAGGACGGCACCACGCATCTGGTAATCGTGTCCGACGACAACCATTCCATCCTGCAGCGCAATCTGATGCTGGAGTTCCGCTTGTTGGAGCCGCGAGCCGGCGATACGGCTCACTTGCAGAATTAAGCGGGCGGCATCGAATTAGATGAACGCCGCCGTTGCCGCCAGCACGCCAATTCCGCGCGCCCATATGGTCCAGGGGCCGCATTCGCGCAGCCCCTACAGCGTGCCTTAGAAGGTACGCTGGAAGCGCAGGAACCCTTGAACCTGATCCTTCGCGTTGTCGGGATCGTAGTACTGGACGCTGAGCTTGGTCAGCAGGTTGGTGGCGACCTTGTAGTCGACGGTCATACCAGCTCGCCAGGCGTCGCCACCGGTGAAGTCGCCGCTGCTATCCAGGGAAATCTTGCTGAAATACTGGTAACCGGGGATGATCGAGAGCTTGTCGGTAGCCTTGTAGACATATTGCGCGCCGAGCGCCCACTCGGATTCCTCGTAGTAATAGTTTGCGCCGCTTGCCCAGAGGCCGTAGAGGCCGAGCTGCCCCGGTCCGATATCGGCAAAGAGAATGCCGCGAAGCGCGACTTCCTCGGTATCGGTGTCGTAACCACCGAGCAGGTAGCCACTGACAGCGCCGGCCTTGCCGAACAACTGGCCTTCGATGCCGACGTTGTTAGGGCCCTCGCCCGGCTTCGTGCGGTAGGCATCCTCGAGCTCATCGACCATGACACCGGCGCTGAAGTTGGGCGTCTCGTACATGTAGCGGAAGGCGTTGTGGATCGTCTGGTTGCTCGAGATGACGTCGGTTTCACCGGTGCCGATGCTGCGGTCGTTATCCCACCAGGAATATTGCATGCCGGCGCGGAAGCCGGCGATGTCGATGTAGCCTTCCTGGAGAAGGGCAGTCTGGTTGGTTGCGTTCTCGGCGTTGAAGCGAAGGGTCACGACGCCGGTCAGCGTGCCGTATTCCGTTTCGCTCTTCGACGTCAGGGTCGTTTGCCCGCGCGTCCACGCAGACCAGTCGGATGTGCCGGAACGGTCGCGCCCAAAGCGCTCCTCGACGCGGATATAGCCGCCGATCGAAAGACAGGTTTCAGTTCCCGGAATATAGAAGAAGCCGGTGCCGTAGGCATCGCAGACGCGGACATATTCGACGGGCTCCGGCTCCGCGGCGACGATGGCGTCAGCGGCATGGGCGCCGGTTGTCAGTACGACGGTTGCCGCGGAGCTCAGGAGGATGGTTCTGATAGTCATGGGAGATCCCTATCTGCGTTCGATTAGGAAATCGATCTATGAGCGAGACCTAACAGTTCCGTGACAACATTGCGGCGACGGGGCTCACTGCGCCGCTTCGCATAACGTGTTGTGCATGAGCAACATAAAGGCTGCCACCGCACCGCCCTAAGCCGCCCACGTCAGACCTGACCGGCCTCGGACAACTCTGGCACGGTCGCGCGTTTTTTCCGGAGCTTCCGCAGGACTGGGCTCTTTTCCGCCGGGTTCTCGTCATCATCGGGATCGCTGGTGACGCCGACTTCATCCATCCTGTGGCTTATTGCAAGCGCATAGATGGTGTGGAGGATATTCCGATCCGTCACATCGGGATCCGTCAGGGCCAGCAACGAGGCACGGACGATCTTCTTGCTGGTGGCCTTCGGGCAGCGTTCGAGCACGAAGTCAAAGAGTGCATTCCCGGAAAGCCCCTCAGTCGCGCCATCCAGAAGCGCTTCGTAGACTTTCTTCCGTTTCTCGTTCACGGCCCATCCCTTCACATGACGCTATTGAGACAATATTTGTCATAAAACCGTCATCAGCAACCATTGCTACGCGTAGTCCAAAAACTTTTACACCGCAGCGTGGCAGCAACATGTCGGCGAGAAGTCACGTTCCAGGGTGGAAAACGCAAAACGGCGGAGCTAGGCGCTCCGCCGTGTCGGTATTGCTTAGAAATTTCGAGGCTTAGTTGGCGCGCGCTGCCTGCATTGGGCGAAGCACGTTCATCAATGCGCCGTAGGGCAGCAACATCACGAGGCCAACGATCACCTTCACGGTGAAATCGCCGATTGCCCAGGAAATCCAACGCGGCGCCTGTGCCGCGAAGACGCCGAGGATGGGCGCGGATTCAAGCGCGAAGGGGTCGTTCGCGCCAAAGAAGACGAAGAAGGCCGCGAAAGCGAAGGAAAAGAAGATTGCCGTGTCGAGCAACGATCCAACGAGCGAACCGACGAGCGGCGCACGCCACCACGCCTGACGGCGCAGGCGGTTGAAGACCGAAATGTCGAGCAGCTGGCCAGCCAGATAGGCCGAGCCGGAGGCAATCGCGATACGCGGAACCGACGTGTAGAACGACAGCGTCACGCCGACGACAAAGCCGGCGAACACGACCTCGCGGGCAGCTCGTGGGCCGAACTGGCGGTTGGTCAGGTCGGTGACAAGGAAGGCGACCGGATAGGTGAAGGCACCCCAGGTCAGGATGTCGGCTAGGTTGATGCCGGCGAACTCGGCGTTCAGAGGGAACTGCACGAGGAAGTTCGAAGCGACGACGACGAGCGTCATCAGGGTGACATAGATAAGCGTAGAGCGTGTCGTCAGCATTTTTTTATCCTGGGGTATGCCACCAGTTAGAGAGATAGACCGGCAAAGCAAAAGGCTTGTCCGGATATCATCCGTGCAAGCCTTTCGAAGCCGTATGAAAAAGAAGCAGGAGCTTACGCAGCAACCGCTGCTTCGGCAGTCTTCTTGACGATCTGGCGGCGCAGCAGACGAGCGCGCATCGACAGGTCATTTTCGCTTGCCTTGATCAGGAAGGCATCGAGACCGCCACGATGCTCGACGGAACGAAGAGCAGCAGCCGAAACGCGAAGACGGTAACGCTGGCCGAGCGCGTCGGAGATCAGCGTAACCTGGCACAGGTTCGGGAGGAACCGGCGCTTGGTCTTGTTGTTGGCATGGCTGACATTGTTGCCAACGAGGACTGCCTTGCCGGTCAATTCGCACATGCGGGACATGGAACACCTATTCTTGTTTTCTCGGCCATCAGCTGCACGCCCACGCATAATCGGGCTAGCAATCCATCGGGCCATGATTGGAAAGTTGCGGTTCTATAGTCAGACAGGCTGTGCGCGTCAAGCCAAACCTTGGCATTTCCCGCAATTCTGTCAAAAAGCTCGTGTTTGCTTCGTCACGTGACCGGCGTATAGACCGGAATGAGCGGCTTTACCAGCCGCCTGAACAAGGTTCACCTCATGGCTCATCTGAGCAGACGCATTCTCATTTCCGCGGCAGCTGCCTTGTTGGCCATTCCCGCCAGTGCCAGCGAGATCGTGCACCGAACCGAATACAAGGTTTCGCTCGGCATCCTGACGATTGCGCGGGCAGCCTTCCTGACGAGGATCGAGGACGACAAGAGCTATCGGGTGTCCGGCGACATCAGCTCCGCCGGCCTTGCCGACCTCGTCACCAACATCTCGGCCAAGACAAGCGTTGACGGCGTGCTGCGCGGCGACCGGCTGCAGGCGTCCCGCTACTATCTCTATTATAAGAGCGGCAAGCGCGCCCGCACCTACGAGGTGCGCTACAGCAACGGCAACATCACCTCGACGACCGTTCGGCCTCCTCGCCGCCAGCCGAAGAACTGGGTGGACGTGTCACCAAGCGACATGCGCGCTGTGCTCGACCCGATCTCCGGCCTGATCTTCCCTGCCGGCACCAATGTCTGCGCCCAAAAACTGCCGATCTACGACGGCGAGATGCGCATGGACCTCGTGCTCTCACCGAAGGGAAGCGACGACTTCTCCACCGAGGGCTTCAGCGGCAAGGCAACCGTCTGCAGCGTTCGGTTTGTCCCGCGTTCGGGCTACAAGAAGGGCCGCAGCGACATCGACTATCTGAGCAAGAGCAGCCGAATGGAAATCTGGTTTGCCAAGGCCGATGCCGCAAATGTATATGCTCCAGTCTACGTCCGTATTCCTACGCAATATGGACCGGTGACGATCACCGCGGTCAAATACGGCGCAAGTTGACGGAGCGTGTCTCCGCAAAGGGGGACAGGTGAAGCTTCGGGCCACGCTAATCGGCTTTACGGCCATCCTCATGTGGTCGTTTCTGGCGCTGTTCACGGCTGCATCAGGCACGATGCCTCCGTTTCAGCTGTCGGCGATCTGCTTTGCCATCGGCAGCATTCCCGGCATCGCCGTTCTGATCCTCAACCCGTCGCGGATCGCGCTGCTGAAGCAGCCCGCCAAGGTCTGGCTGATAGGTATAGCCGGCCTGTTCGGCTACCATTTCCTTTATTTCACCGCGCTTCGAAACGCACCTGCCGTCGAAGCCGGGCTGATCGCTTATCTCTGGCCGTTGCTGATCGTCGTCGGCTCGGCGTTGCTGCCGGGTGAACGTCTGCGCTGGTATCATCTCGCGGGAGCGGTCGCCGGTCTCTGCGGCACCTTCCTGATCGTCAGCCGCAACGGCATCAACTTCGACGGCGCCTATGCCGTCGGCTACGGCGCCGCCTTTCTGTGCGCCTTCACCTGGTCCGGCTATTCGCTGCTGACGCGCCGTTTCGATGCTGTCTCGACGGATGTCGTCACCGGCTTCTGCCTCGCGACCTCGGCCCTGTCTCTCGTCTGCCATCTGCTACTGGAAACAACCGTATGGCCCGATACCGCCTCGCAGTGGGTTGCCGTCGTCGGTTTAGGGCTCTTCCCCGTCGGGATGGCCTTCTACGCCTGGGATCATGGCGTCAAGAACGGCGATATTCAGATTTTGGGTGCGGCAGGCTATGCCGCACCACTTCTTTCAACCTTGATCCTGACCGTCTTCGGCTTTGCCGAGCCAAGCTGGCGCATTGCGCTGGCCTGCATTCTGGTGACCGGCGGCGCTGTGCTGGCGGCTCAGGAGATGTTCCGTCGCAAGGCCGCAAGCACAGAGCGCGCAACGGCCTAGCGCATCGCGACGACCATCTTGCAGAGCTTCACAAGGCCGGCTTCGAAGCCGCCGGATCGCAGCACGTCCTTGCAGCGGACCTTCATCCTCGCCTTTTCTGCCGACGACATGTCGTTGTACATCGAGACGAAGCGGCTGCCGTTGCCAAGGCCGCCGCTACCGGAGCCTCCGGTACCGGAACCCGGATTGCCGGGATCGTTCGTCGAGGGGATGCCGAGGCCGAGATTGAGCAACGAATTGCCGCCGAGACCAACATCGGCCGATGCACTCGCAAGCCGAGACCCGCCGACCGTTGCGTTGACATTGGCGTTCACGCCGCTTGATCCGCCGACACTCGCGCTGGTCCCGACACCGAGACTGCCGCCGCTACCCCCAACAGACGTGCGGCTGCTGACACCGCTTGCACCACCGACCGACGCGTTGACGCCAAGGCCGCCGCTGGAACCGCTGCCGACGCTGGCATTCACGCCGCTGGCACCACCGACCGACACGCTCAAGCCACCACTGCGACCGCTGACACTGACACCATTACTGCCGCCGATATCCAGGGCGCCGGCCACCGATGGCAACATCAGGACGGCACAGCTTGCAGCAATCAGCACCAGCGACTTTGCGTAGTAAGACATTCCAAACCTCCAGATCGTCTCTCGCCGAAGCACCATGCTCAGGCGGTTAAAACAAAGAGGAAGCGCGCTTTCCTTAGTCGGTCGATCCGCGGCAACCAAAAGTGGATGCGATACGTCTCTTTCGATAAGAGGAAGAATATTCGACAATGCTAAAATTTCAACAGAACTTCTCGTATAGGTTTCATTCAGATACTGCTACGACTAACAGATCGTGAAAGCCGAGATTAAGATTGTCGAAAGAGAACCGCAAATCCGCGAGGGTACCAGTTTATACTTATCTGATAAATATAAGAAAATTCACTTACAAGAAGCATCGATCCGGTGACGATGAGATTGCGCTCCAGCACTCAAACCAACTGGCGCATTCGTCACCATTAACATCAATACATTCTAATGCAATCAAGGATATTGCGCATTGCACAGAGAACGTGGAAGGCGCCGCACGTCCTTGGATTGCAGCATGGCCGGCAGTCGGCCATGCTGCCGCTTGCGATCAGAACTCTTCCCAGCTGTCCGCTACGGGAAGCGCGGCACCATGCGCCTTGGCCACACGGGCGACGAGATGCAAGGCCGGCGAACTGGCGGCCCGCGAGGGCGTCCGGAGGCTGTAGGCTTCATCAAGACGGAACTGCGCCAACAGCGTGCGGAGCGCGTCCGCTTCCGCCGAGAGCTTGTGGCTTGCGGCGGTGCTCTCCTCCACCATCGCGGCATTCTGCTGCGTTGCCTGGTCCATGGAGTTGACGGCGTGATTGATCTCCTTGAGCCCGGTCGCCTGTTCCTTTGACCCCTCGACTATGGCGACCACGTTGGAGTTGATCTCTCCGACCTGCGTCACGATCGTTTCGAGCGCTCTTCCGGTCTGCCCGACGAGATCCACGCCGTTCTTCACCAGCTCACTCGAGGTGGTGATCAGCGCCTTGATCTCCTTTGCCGCACTTGCCGAACGCTGCGCCAGTTCGCGCACCTCCTGCGCCACCACGGCGAAACCCTTGCCGGCTTCACCGGCTCGCGCCGCCTCGACCCCGGCATTGAGCGCCAGAAGATTGGTTTGGAAGGCGATGTCGTCGATTACGCCGATGATGTTGGTGATCTCGCGCGACGATTGCTCGATCTGCCCCATGGCGGAAACGGCATTGCGCACCACCTGGCCCGATTGTTCTGCACCCTGCTTCGTTTTTGCTACCAGCTTGCCCGCCTCGTCGGCACGTTGGCTGGAGTCGTTGACCGTCGTTGTGATCTCCTCGAGGGCCGCGGCCGTCTCTTCGATCGAAGCCGCCTGCTGCTCGGTGCGCTTGGAGAAGGAATCCGCCGCGGCACCGATCTCGCGGGATCCAGCAGCGATTGCCTGGGCATTCTCGCCCACGGTCTTCAAGGTCTCTGACAGCCTGGCGATCGTTGCGTTGAAATCGTGCCGCAGCTGTTCCATCGACGGGACGAAGGCAGCATTGACGGTTTTCGTGAGGTCGCCTTCCGACAGCGCTCGCAGCGCGCCGCCGAGTTGACTGATCGCGCTCATGCGCTGAGTGACGTCGGTGGCGAACTTGATGACCTTGTAGACCTTGCCGTTCGCGTCGGTAATGGGGTTGTAGGCAGCCTGGATCCAGATCTCCTTGCCGCCCTTGCCGTAGCGCACGAATTCATTGGCGATGAACTCTCCCTGCGTAAGACGCCGCCAGAAATTCGCGTATTCCTCGGTGCGAGTATAGGCCGGATCGCAAAACATGCTGTGATGCTTGCCGGCGATCTCGAAGAGCGAGTAGCCGAGCGCGCCGCAGAAATTCTCGTTCGCGGTCAGGATTTCGCCCTTGGGGTTGAATTCGATGACAGCCTGCGACCGTGAGAGCGCATCGAGCTTGCCGGCGTCTTCCACCGCCTTCATCTTTACGTCAGTGATATCGGCGGCAAACTTCACGACCTTGTAAGGCTTGCCGTGCTTGAAGACGGGGTTGTAGGAGGCCTGTATCCAGATTTCGCGTCCGCCTTTTGCCAGGCGCTTATAGGCGCCTGCATCGTATTCACCGCGTCCGAGCCGAGCCCAGAATTCGCGATACTCGTGTGTGGCGGCGTGGGCGGGATCGCAGAAAATGCTGTGATGCTTCCCGACGATCTCGGAAAGACTGTAGCCGACCGCCGCGCAGAAATTCTCGTTGGCGCGAAGGACGTTGCCCTTCAGGTCGAACTCAATGATGGCTTGGGATTTCGAAATGGCATTGAGGATATACTTGGAATCAGAAGATAGGCTGAGCATTGCAATCCCCTCCGAACCCAAGCCACTCCGGGTGGCTCTGGGCAATGTTGAGCGAGGCCTTTGAGCCTGGATGTTGGCAAAAGCTCAATGGTCGCGGCGCGTACTTCAGATCGCATCATAGCACGACGTCACAACCAATGATTAAGCCGGGGAAGGTTAACGATTGGTATAAAAGAAATATCTAATTTAATATGCGTTATGTCTTAAAAGTTGTGGTTGATTTCCTGTAGTCAAACGACTGATAGCAGAAAACCAACCTCTGGGCGGCGAACGGCTACACGGCCACTCGCCAAGGCGGTATCGGAACCAGCCTCGAACGCATCGCTTCCAGACGGGCACGGAAACCGACCTTGCTAGTCGGCATCGACAATGCTGAGGCTGCCGAAGCCACCTCAAAGTGCGACACCGCCCCCGTTTGGGTTGGGCGTCGCCCACACGCAACGCCGTTGTCTTCTGCGCAAAGAAAAAGGCCGCTTCGACGAAGCGGCCTCCCCTGTCACTCCAATGGAGCGAAATCGTTATTCCGAAGCAGCATCCGCCAGAGCAGGCGCTTCACCTTCGGCGGCATCGCCGGAAGCTTCGCCATCGGCACCGCGACGCGGGCGGCGCGGGCGAGGGGTGGCGCTACGGCGGCGCGGCTGACGTTCGCGCGGCTGCGCTGCAGCGCTCTCTTCGTCCATGGAAACCTCAGCTGGAATGCCTTCGATCTCCGGCTGCGGACCGGTTCCGTCGATCACCTCGGGCTGCGGCGCCTCTTCGGCGGCAACCGGGGCCGGCTGCTCTTCCTGGCGGCGCTGACGCTGCGGACGATCATCGTTACGACGCGGCTGATCTTCCGAACGACGCTGCTGCTGCTCGTCGGAGCGGCGCTGCTGCTGAGGAGCCTGCTGCTGGCGCGGCGGCTGAACAACGACGACATCATCGTTATCGCCATCGTTGCCGTCGACGTCGTCGCCTTCGATCCCTTCGCCGAATTCGTTGCGTTCGTCACGCTGGAAGCGTTCCTGCATCTGCGCCTGTGCGGCGGCAATGATGCGGTAATAGTGCTCAGCGTGCTGCAGGTAGTTTTCCGCAATAACCCGGTCGCCCGAGCTCTGCGCGTCGCGGCCGAGCTGCGCATACTTCTCAGCGATATGCTGAGCGGTGCCTCTGATCTTAACATCGGGGCCAGAGCTGTCGTACGTCCGCGTCAGCGGATTTCCACCTTTGCGGTTGAAATTGTTGTTGTTGTTGCTTCCGCCACCGCCGCCGCCGCCGTTGTTATTATTGCCACGCCCGCGACCGCGCTTGTTCTGCTGTCCTGGCCTCATAGATCGATCACCTGAATTCTCTGTTTGTGTGGAGTGATGGCACCAACCGCCATGGAGGAAAATCCGCCTCAGGCTCTCGTGCCGCTGGCATACTGCGCCTTCGCGCCGACCTGCCGCTTGTTCTCAAGTCAGTTTGACTGATTCACGCATTGGGTCGTGTTCAACCTTCAAAACTCTCGTTTAAAAGAGTGGACCCCCAAGGCCGAGCTAGTATCGAACGAATCGACGCCGTTACTACCTGTCCAACGCGTGGGGGCAACCTATCTTGCTTCCCTTGGAAATCCAAGCCTTTTCTTCGCAGTAGAATTAATGACCTACCCAATTCCGCGGTTTGCTGCTCAGCGAGCAAGTGCGAACACCAGAACGCGATCGTTAAGACCATAATCCTTGACGGATTCCAGCAGCGTGAAGCCTTCATGCTCGAAAAGTGCCGTCACGCTGGCACGCTGGTCGTAACCAATTTCGAGACCGACAATACCGTTTGACTGCAGGAACCTGGCCGCATCCTTCGCGATGGCCGTGTAGGCGTCAAGCCCATCCGCGCCGCCATCCAATGCAGCAACCGGATCAAATTTCGTCACTTCGGGAGCGAGATTATGAATAACACTAGAAGCAATGTAGGGCGGATTTGAGACAATCGCGTGAAAGGGACCAGCAATATTCTCGAACCAGTTCGATCTGACCGCCTGGAACCGACCTTGCAGTCCGTTCCGCTCGGCATTCGCCTGAGCCGTCCTCAAGGCATCCACGGATATATCGCTCCCGATGCCTGATGCTTCCGGGCACTCGTTCAACAGTGCGAGACATATCGCGCCCGTTCCGGTGCCCATGTCCAGGATATGGATACGCTCTCCGTCGGTTGCAAGACGACGCAGATAGGGAGCGACCGTATCGACGAGAATTTCGGTATCAGGACGGGGCTCGAGCGTCTCGGGCGAGAGAGACAGCGACAAGCCGTAGAACTCGCGCTCTCCGAGAATGCGATGGACCGGCTCATGGGCGAGACGACGGACAATCGCGGCATCGACCAATCGTGCCCTCTCCTCGTCTGCCGCCTCGCCGCCACGGATAATCAGCTCGGTGGAAGAGAGCCCAAGCAGCCCGGCTGTCAGAACGCGTGCATCCGTTGCGGCCTCTTCGATCCCGCCTTCGGCGAAGCGGCGGCGTACCTCGGCGAGAATCTGGGAAACCGTACGCATGGCCTGTTTCCCTCGATCACTCATTGCTGCTCGCCGAGCTGCGCCAGCTGGCTCGCCTGGTAGTCGGCCATCAGCGCATCGACGATCTCGTCGATTTCGCCCACCATCATCCGGTCCAGCTTGTAGAGCGTCAGGTTGATACGGTGGTCGGTCACGCGGCCCTGCGGGAAATTATAGGTGCGGATGCGCTCGGAGCGGTCGCCGGAGCCGACCTGGCTCTTGCGGTCGGCGGAGCGCTCGCTATCGGCGCGCTGGCGCTCTGCGTCGTAGAGACGCGACCGCAGGACCTGCATCGCCTTGGCGCGGTTCTGGTGCTGCGATTTTTCCGAGCTGGTGACGACGATACCCGTCGGCAAATGGGTGATACGAACAGCCGAGTCGGTCGTGTTGACGTGCTGGCCGCCGGCGCCCGACGAGCGCATCGTGTCGATGCGGATATCTTCCGCCCGGATCTCGATGTCGATCTCCTCGGCCTCGGGCAGCACGGCCACGGTCGCCGCCGACGTATGGATACGCCCGCCCGCTTCGGTCTCCGGCACGCGCTGCACGCGGTGCACGCCGGATTCGAACTTCAGCTTGGCGAACACGCCCTTGCCGGTGATCGTCGCGATGATTTCCTTAAAGCCGCCGGCTTCACCCTCGCTGGAAGAAAGAACCTCGACCTTCCAGCCGTGCGCCGCCGCATAGCGCTCGTACATGCGAAACAGGTCACCAGCAAACAACGCCGCCTCCGAGCCGCCGGTGCCGGCGCGGATTTCGAGGATGGCGCTCTTCTCGTCGGCCGCGTCCTTGGGCAGCAGCAGGACCTGGATTTCCTGCTCCAGCGCCTCGATCCGCTCCTTGACCTCGGGAAGCTCCATCTCGGCCATGTCGCGCATCTCGCGGTCGACGGACTTGTCCTCAAGCAGCGCCTCGAGATCGGCAAGCTCCGAAAGCGCCTTCTCATAGGCGCGGATCTTCATCACGACGGGCTGCAGCTCGGAATATTCGGAGGCAAGCTTGACGTAGACGTCGGCCGCAGGGCCGGCCGACATGCGCGCCTCGATCTCGCCGAAACGGCGTTCCAGCTCGCGCATCTTTTCAACGGGAAGCTTCGCCACCCTCACTCCAATTCTGCTTGTCTTGAACTATAGAGGAATATTGTGAGCGTCGGCGAAGCTGGCAAGCACTTCGCGCATCGAAGCCGTGGACTTCGTATCATCCAGCAGCTCGTTCATCACATTCGCAAGAGCCGATGCATCGAGACCGAGCAGCATCGCCTTAACAGGACCGATAGACGCCGGCGACATCGACACCGCACGGAAACCGATACCGAACAGCGCCATCGCCGAGATCGGCTTGCCGGCAAGCTCGCCGCACAGCGTGACCTGGGTATTGTTACGCTCGCCTGCACGGACGATGTCACGCAGGATCCTGAGGAACGGCTTTCCGAGCGGATCGAAGCGATCGGACACACGCGCATTGCCGCGATCGACCGCCATCGAAAACTGGAACAGGTCGTTCGACCCGACCGAAACGAAATCAACGGCCGACATCAGCTCGTCGAGCTGCCAGAGCAGCGCCGGCACCTCAAGCATCGCGCCGAACTGCAGCTTGCGCGGCAGGCCATGGCCGAAGCGCGAGAGATGCTGCACTTCCTTCTGCAAAAGCTCGCGCACGGCCGCTATCTCGGAAACCTCGGTCACCATCGGCACCATGAGTTTCAACTCAAGCCCGGCGGCCGCCTTCAGCATGGCGCGCAACTGCGTGCGCAACAGACCCGGGCGATCGAGCGACAGGCGGATTGCCCGCCAGCCGAGGGCCGGGTTCTCTTCCTCATGGCCGCGGAAGTAGGGAACGACCTTGTCGCCGCCGATATCGAGCGTACGGAAGGTCACGACGCGTCCGGCCGCCTGCTTCAGTACATTGCGATAGAACAGCTCCTGCTCTTCCGCCTTCGGCATGGTGGAGGCAATCATGAACTGCAGCTCGGTGCGGAAAAGGCCGATACCTTCCGCACCCGAATCCGCCAGTTGCGGCAGATCCACCAACAGGCCGGCATTCATCATCAGCGAAATGCGCTGACCGTCCTTGGTACGCGGCTCGACCGAGCGCAAGGCCCGGAACTGCTCCTGCCTGCGCGCGCGGAACCGGACCTTTTCCTCGTAGGAACGCTGGTGCTCCGGCAGCGGACGCAGATGCACATGCCCGCCGTCGCCATCGATGATGACGGCGTCGCCATTTTCGGCAAGCGCCACGACGCCGGCCGCCTGGCCGATCACGGGAATGCCCATCGCACGCGCGACAATCACCACATGGCTCGTCACCGCGCCTTCTTCCAGAACGAGCCCTCGCACATTGGCACGAGGATAGTCCAACAGCTCGGCCGCGCCCATCGCACGCGCCAGGATGATGGCGTCGCTTGGGAAACCGTCGCCTGCGGTGCGGCCGGTATAACCGGTCAATTGCCGCAAGAGGCGGTTCGCCAGATCCTCGAAATCGTGCATCCGTTCCCGCAGATAGGGATCGGTCATGCGGATCATGCGGGCCTTGGTGTCGCTCTGCACCTTCTCGACAGCGGCCTCCGCTGTCAAACCGTTGCGGATCGCTTCCTCGAGCTTGCGCACCCAGCCCTGATCGTGGGCAAACATCCGATAGGTTTCCAGAACCTCGCGGTGCTCTCCTTCCATCGAGACGTCGCGCTGCGACAGAAGGTCGTCGATCGAAATGCGAAGCGATCCGAGCGATTCGCCGAGACGGCGGATTTCCTTCTCGGAATCCTCGTTCAGGAGGTTGGTGACGACAATACGCGGCTCGTGCAGGACGACGTAACCGAGGCCGATGCCTTCGTTGTAGGTGTCCCCGTCGATGGTCACCGAACGCGTCAGGTCGAGTTCGAGGCCCGGCTTGGTGATCTTCTTCAGCTCGCCGGTAGCGATCATCTCTGCAAGCACCATCGCCGTCGTTTCGAGCGCTTCGAGCTCTTCTTCGCGGTAGGTGCGGCTTGCCTTGTTCTGCACGACGAGGACGCCGAGCGAACGTCCGGTGCGCAGGATCGGCACGCCGAGGAACGAGTGATAGATTTCTTCGCCGGTTTCCGGAAGGTAGCGGAAGGCCGGATGCGATTGCGCGTCGGAAAGATTGAGCGGCTGCGCCGATGCGGCGATCGTACCGACCAGACCCTGGCCCATCTTGAGCTGGGAAAGGTGGACCGCTTCCTTGTTCAGACCCTCGGTTGCATAGAGCTCGAGAACGCCGTCAGCACGCAGCACGTAGACGGAACAGACCTCCGCCACCATGTTGCCCGCGATCTGCCGAACGATCCGGTCGAGACGCTCCTGCGGCTCCAGCGGCTCCGCCATCAACTCGCGCAGCCGCTTGAGCAGCACGCGCGGACCGCCGGAAAGGTCTCTCATTGCGTCTCAAGCTCCAAAACAAAGGTCAAAGTCACACAGACGATCGCCGCGTGACTTCACAACTTGAACGCGCGGCGGGCCTGCTTAGAATCAGTTCTTATCCAGACCGTAGCAGGAATGCAAAGTCCTGACAGCGAGTTCCGCATAAGGACCGTCAATCAGGATAGAAATCTTGATTTCCGAGGTGGTGATCGCCTTGATGTTGATCCCCTTGTCGGCCAGCGCCTTGAACGCAGTTGCCGCAACGCCCGCGTGGCTGCGCATGCCGATGCCGATGACCGACACCTTTACCAGGCCCGATTCGTTCTGAACGACGTCGTAGCCGATCTTTTCCTTGTTATCGCCGAGAACCTTGATCGCCTTGTCGACATCGCCCGACGGAACCGTGAAGGTCATGTCGGTCTTCGAGCCATCTTCGGAGATGTTCTGGACGATCATGTCGACATTGATGTGGCTTTCGGCCAGCGGTCCGAAGATCGCCGCGGAAACGCCCGGCCGGTCAGCAAGACGGCGAAGCGAGATCTGAGCCTCATCCTTGGCATAGGCGATGCCGGTGACTACTTCCTGTTCCACGATTTCATCCTCGTCACAAATCAGCGTTCCGGGCGGATTCAAGAAGTCACCCATGCCCGGAGCATCGGGATCTTCGAAAGAGGAGCGCACGAAGGTACGGACCTTGTGCACCATGGCAAGCTCGACGGAGCGAACCTGCAGAACCTTGGCGCCGAGCGAAGCCATTTCGAGCATTTCCTCGAAGGCGATCTTCTTCAGGCGGCGCGCCTGCGGCACGATGCGCGGGTCCGTCGTGTAGACGCCGTCGACGTCGGTATAGATGTCGCAGCGATCAGCCTTGACCGCCGCAGCAACGGCAACGGCCGAGGTATCGGAACCGCCGCGGCCGAGCGTCGCGATGCGATTGTCGGGGCCGATGCCCTGGAAGCCGGCGATGACGGCAACCTGGCCTTCGCCCATACGCTTGACGATGTCGGCGCCGTCGATTTCCTGGATGCGGGCCGCGCCATGCGCGTTGTCCGTCCGGATGGAGATCTGCCAGCCCTGCCACGAGCGGGCATTGATATCCATCGCCTGCAGCGCGATTGCCAAAAGACCGGCCGTGACCTGCTCGCCCGAAGCGACGACGGCATCATATTCGCGCGCATCGTAAAACGGGGAGTTCGCGCCGACGACCTTCGGCATGTTCTGCACCCAGCCGACCAGCTCGTTGGTCTTGCCCGACATCGCCGAAACGACGACAGCAACCTCGTGGCCAGCGTCGACTTCACGTTTCACATGGCGGGCAACGTTCTTGATGCGGTCCAGATCAGCGACGGACGTTCCGCCGAATTTCATTACGATGCGTGCCATATGCCTCTACCACGACCTAGTGCCGAGAGAGACCAAAGCCAGACCCGGCATCACGAGCCCTAGATGGAGCCGCATGGCTGAAGAGCCAGGAAATTGGGAGTTTCTGGAACCCTTCTAAAGCCTTGCGCCCCAGGGCCCAAGTTGCCGCGTCTCTTAGCGAGTTTGTGGGGGGGTGGCAAGGTGCCAAGCGCCGGTAAAAGACACCCATGCCGAAGCGGCCGAAATGAACCCAAGCATGATGCGTCGGGCAATGGCGAAGAACAGGCATGCTGAGGCCTCGAAGCAGCAATCGCAGTCCTCTTCAGTCGGTGTGCACGTGCGAAGGGACGTTACAAAGCTTTGCGACGGAATAAATAGCCGTTCCATAATATAAAAACCTCGACAGGGGCTATTTTCAACGGAATCCAATTGTGATTCTTCTTTGATCCGAAGTATGCGGCGTAAATGATTCGCGACTGTCCTTGATGCTGAATGATTTGGCGGAGATAGCGCATGATAGATACTGACATCGAAAGCTGGGCGCTCACGAGAGCCCACCATATCGTTCTCAACGAAGGCCTGAGCCTCGCGAAGGCGGCCCAGGATCTCGATCGCAAGCGATCGCGGTCGCTGGTTTATGAACTCCGGCGCGTCATTACGGCCGCAATTCTGGAAGCGCACGCGGCATCGCTTCAATCCGCAACGCCCCCGCCCCCCCATCAGGAAGCCTGAAAAGCGAACTGCCGTGCGACGGCCGAAAGGGGCGGTTGCATCGCGCGCTCGAAACGGGCAGCCTCAACGACCGGCGATCAGCTGATCGCAGGCCTGCTGGAATCTGATCCATGATGACGCGCACGCAGCAAATCGGCGTTCTTATCGGGCTCGTACTCGTTGCGGCCCTGACGTTGCTGCGGGTCAGTGATCCACCTCTCCTGCGCCAGATAAGAGACATCACCTTCGACGAGTACCAGCGGATAACGCCCCGCCCTTTTCAGAATACGCCGGTGCGGGTAATCGATATCGATGAAGCTTCCCTGCGGGAATTTGGCCAGTGGCCCTGGCCGCGCGACAGGTTGGCGCTCCTTGTCCAGCGCTTGTCGGACATGGGAGCTTCGGCGATCGCCTTCGATATTCTTTTTTCTGAGCCGGATCGCCTGTCGCCGCGCACCGTGATGCGCGATGTCGCCGGCGTCGATCCGTCGCTGCTTCGGCGCCTGCCCGATAACGACGAGGCCTTTGCAGAGGCAATGGAAGGCCACCCTGTTGTCCTCGGCTTCGGCCTCTCCACCGATGGCACCTATCGCCCACCAGTCAAGGCCGGCTTCGCCTTCACCGGTGAAAGCCCCTTCAACGCACCTCCACGTCTCGTCGCCGCCACCCCCTTGAGGCCGCAATTGCAGATCGCTGCGACCGGCATTGGTCACATCAGCCTGAACCCCGGAACCTATTCATCGGTCGTTCGCCGGATACCGTTGCTTCTGACGGATGGCGAGCAGCTCTATCCCAACCTCGCGATCGAAGCGCTGCGCGTCGCCCAGGGGGCCTCGACCTATGTGGTTGCGGCCGCCCCTGACGCTCCCAATACGCTGACTTCGCTGAAGGTCGGCGATTTCGTCGTCCCGGTGACGTCAACCGGAGAACTCTGGCTCTACACCAGCCCCGATGTCGCCGAGCGATATATTTCCGCCGGCAAGATCCTCGCTGCGGAGGGGCCGCCAGCCGATGTCAGCGCCGCGATCGAGGGAAGCATCGTCTTCGTCGGCACCTCCTCCGCTGGCCTGCAGGACATCCGCACCACCGCCCTCGGGCAGAATGTCCCCGGCGTCTCCATGCATGCCCAGACGGTCGAACAGATTCTCTCCGGCCGATTCCTGTCGCGGCCGGATTGGGCGGATGGCCTGGAAATCCTCGCGATTGCCGTGCTCGGTATCGTTCTGGTCATCGTCACCACCTTTGTCAGCCCGGCTTTCGCTCTTCTCTGCGGCATGCTGATGACGATCCTTGCGCTCGCCGCATCCTGGTTTGCCTTTTCCCAGTGGGGGCTTCTCTTCGATCCCCTGGCGCTGATCGTCAGCGGATCGATTGTTCACTTCTCCGCGACATCCTTCCGCATTCTGGTTATCGATCGCGAGCGCCGCGAGGTTCGTCGCGCCTTCGGACAGTATCTTTCTCCATCGCTTCTTTACCGGATCGAGCATACCCCGGGCGCGCTCCGTCTCGGCGGCGATGACCGCGAACTGACCGTGATGTTCGTTGACGTTCGCGGCTTCACGTCGCTCAGTGAGAGGTTACAGCCAGCGGAAGTCGTCCGCTTCCTGAACACGCTGCTTGATGCGCTCAGCCGGCATGTCGTGGCCAACGAAGGCACGCTCGACAAGTTCATCGGCGACTCGATCATGGCTTTCTGGAATGCACCGGTGGATGTCGGCGATCATCCGAGAAAGGCAATGCGGGCGGCGCTGCAGATGCGCGAAACCATGGCGCAGTTGAACAAGGCCGATGCATTCGGCTTCGGGCCGGAATATCAGGTCGCTATAGGCATCGGCATCCACACCGGCCTTGCCTGCGTCGGCAACATGGGCGCCGAGGCGCGGTTCAACTATTCAGCGGTGGGCGACGCGGTAAACGTTGCAGCTCGCATCGAGAGTTGCTGCAAGGAAGTCGGCTTCGACATCCTCGCATCGGAGACAACCGCCATGGCCCTTCCCGGCTTTGCCTTGCTCGATGCCGGCTCGCTCGGCCTGAAGGGCAAAAGCAGCCGCTCGCGGCTGTACGCGGTCGTTGGTGATGAGGTTGAGGGCGGTTCGGAAGCGTTTCATGGATTGCTGCACGCCCACGCGGCCTTGGTGGAAGCCTTGCAGAACCATGCGACCGACAGTCGCAAACGGCTGGCCGCGGTCCGCCAGAAGATATCGCCGTTTACACCGACGCTCGCGGATTTCTATCGCCGGCTGTCGCGACGGGCGGATCATTTTCGCGACATCCCGATCGAGGCGGAGAAACCAATCTCGGAAGCCGGCTAATTTTCAGTGCGACCTTTGCCATGACGGTCATGCCATGAACCACGGTTATGCCAGCCGCCGTGGTTGCCGCGATCTCCGCGGCCGGGATCCGAGCTTGCGTCAGCCGTTTGTTGATCACCGCCGCCCGAGTTTGCCGACATATCTCCGCTCGTATCGGGCCGTTCGTGCCGCGCCTCATGGCGGTTCTGGAATCCGTGACCGCGATCCTGATGACTTGCTCGCTCGTGACGGCTCGGTCTGTCGCTCCGGTCATGCCGATCACGATTTCCATTGCCCCATCCCGGCCGATCGCCGTTGTGATCCGATCGCTGGCCCCAACCGCCACCGCCGCGGTCATGATGCCCGTTCCAGCCATGCCGACCGTCGCGGTCTCCACCCCAACCGTGATGATCGCGGTCGTGATGGTGACGATCGCCGTGGCGCTCGTGCTTGTCATGGTGGTGATGATGCTTGTCAGGTTTGTCGGGCTTATCCGGCGGCTGCACGGGGGATTGACGAAGCGGTTGCGGCTTCGGAGGCGCGGGCTGATCTCGATCGCGCCGGTCAGGCTGAATATTGGCAAGGCCGCAGCTGGTACGGATGCCGCCGAGAGCGCCAGATAGCAACTGGTCGCGGGACAGGAATGGCAAAGCGCGGCGGTTGCCGAGCCTGTCCAGAGTCTGCTGATCGACAGCGCTTGGGTCGCTCACGCCCCCGTTCCGCGTGGCGATGACACAATCGCATGGCTGCTTCAGCTGCTTGCAGCCGCCAGCGCCGCAGAATTCGGCCTGACCGTTCAGAAGAACCATTGCTGTCTGGCCGTTCGGACCGACGTAGAAGTCGAAGGCTGTTCCGCGCACGCCGATCGTGCCGGCGGGGGTGACGATCGAGTAGGCCGAAGACGACGAACTGCCGCTGATCCACCGAAACGTCCCCTTCGCCGCGCGGATCGTCAGTTTCTTGACGGAGCTCGCGTCATCATAGACGTACTTGTCGATCACCACGGAGGAGCCAGCACCAACCGCGAGCTTTGTGCCGTCGCGAAACACAAACTGCCCAAGCCCGCTGGCCGACGTCCGGATTTTTTCGTCGCGATGAACAGGCGACTTGACGATGATCGGCCCGGCGTCGCCGGTAACATCGGTACGGATAAGCGTAGCTTGTCCGACCTCCTCTGCTGCGTTCGAGGCGAGCGGGAAGGAAAGCACAAGACCGAGGAAGGCGGCCAGAACGCGATACGGGCGGAACATGTTTCGAGGTCCCCAGAGATCGCTATATTAGCATATGTTAATAATACCGGTCGCCTTATCCTCTTGGAGTAGCCGCAGCGCGCTGGTCACGGCAGGGCCTCTTGACTTCGGCAGCCGTTCGTCCGACTTCAGTCACGACACAGCAAGGAGCATGGACGATGACCGAGGCGGCGAAGACCACAATCGACCAGAGCGAAGTGGACCGCTTCTCGGCCATGGCGGCGGAATGGTGGAGCCCGACCGGCAAGTTCAAGCCGCTTCACAAGTTCAACCCGGTGCGGCTGGCCTACATCAGGGACAAGGCGGCGGAGAATTTCGGCCGCGACATGCGCAGCCCGCGCCCGCTGGAAGGGCTGCGGGTGCTTGATATCGGCTGTGGCGGCGGTCTCCTGTCCGAGCCGGTCGCCCGCATGGGCGCATCGGTCGTTGGCGCCGATCCGTCCGAGAAGAACATCGGCATCGCTTCCACCCACGCCAAGGCATCCGGTGTTCCCGTCGACTACCGCGCCGTTACGGCGGAACAGCTTGCCGAAGCCGGCGAGACATTCGATATCGTCCTGAACATGGAGGTCGTCGAGCACGTCGCGGACGTCGATCTGTTCATGACCACCTGCGCCGGGATGGTACGCCCTGGCGGACTGATGTTCGTTGCCACGATCAACAGGACCATGAAGGCTGCGGCGTTGGCGATCTTCGCCGCGGAAAACATCCTGCGCTGGCTGCCGCGCGGCACGCACCAGTATGAAAAGCTCGTTCGTCCGGAAGAACTTGAAAAGCCGATGACGGAAAGCGGTCTTACGGTCATCGAGCGAACCGGCGTGTTCTTCAACCCGCTGTCCAATCAATGGAACCTGTCGAAGGATATGGACGTCAACTACATGATGCTGGCCCGGCGCGAAGCCTGAGAATCAGCGGTCAGTTCACGTCGTCGGGAAGAACAGGCAAGGCTGCGATCTCGATACCCTCATCTACCAAAGCCTGGGCCTCGTCGAGGGTTGTCTGGCCGATGATGGCGCGCGCATCGGTTTCGCCATAGTGGATCTTTCGCGCTTCCTCGGGAAAGCCGGTGCCGACATCCTCGGAATTGGCCTTGATGTTGCTGACGGCTTCTTTCAGCTTCTGGAATGCCTCGCGCTTCAAGGCGTCCATGGCGAGCGTCTTGATTTCATCTCTCTTGCGCGCAGTCGAGACGGATGGCGCCATCAGCAGCTTGGAAATGGAACCTGAGCCGCACACGGGGCACGTCAGAAAGCCGGACTCGATCTGTCGATCGAAGTCGGCACTTTCGGAAAACCAGCCTTCGAACTCATCGGCGTTTTCACAGTGAAGCGAATAACGGATCAAGCTGCAACGTCTCCGGCTGCACCCACAACCTTCTCGATAGAAAACTCTCGAGCGTTCCGAAGGTTCGGAATTTTGTCGCGGGCGGCCTTCACCGCTGTTGTATCGATCTCGGCGATGATGACGGCTTCTCCCGCCGGTCCCGCCGACGCGAGGATCTTGCCCCACGGATCAATGATCATCGAATGCCCGAAGGTCTCACGACCGTCCTCATGAACACCTGCCTGTGCGGCGGCGATCACGAACATGCCGTTCTCGATGGCGCGGGCACGCAGCAGGATCTCCCAATGGGCCTCACCGGTCTGCTTCGTGAATGCTGCCGGAACTGTCATCACTTCGGCGCCGGCGACAGCCTGCGCACGGAAGAGTGCCGGGAAACGGACATCGTAGCAGATGGCAAAGCCCATCTGGCCTAACGGCAACGACAGGACCCGCGCCTCCGATCCAGCCTGATAGGCAGCACTTTCGCGCCAGCTCTCGCCATTGTCGAGATCGACGTCGAACATGTGAATCTTGTCGTAGCGATTGAGGATGCGTCCATCAGGCCCGAAGAGATATCCCCGGTTGGCGAGCTTTCCATCGCCAAGCAGGATGGCCGTCGAGCCGACATGCATGAAAATGCCGAGCTCTTTTGCCAGGGACGCAGCTGTTGCAACGATGATATCGTTGGTCTCATCCCGCTGCAGCAGCTTCGCGGCCGCACGATCCCGCTGTAACATTCCAGTCATTTCGGGGGTCTGCACGTAGGTCGCACCCCGACCGGCGGCTTCCCGCACGAGCCGCGCCATCGCCGCGGCGTTCCTCTCGGGATCGACGCCGGAACACATCTGAATAGCAGCAGCCGTAAAGGTCATCGTATCGCCTCAGGCCGCGAGCAGCGGATCGAGCTCGCCGGCGCGATCGAGCGCGAAGAGATCGTCACACCCGCCGACATGGGTGTCTCCGATGAAAATCTGCGGAAAGGTCGTACGACCGTTCGACTTGCCGATCATCTCCTGCCGCAAATCCGGGGAGAAGGTTGCATCATGCTCGACGAACGCAACGCCCTTTTCCGTGAGCAGGGACTTCGCCCGGGAACAGAAGCCACAGGCCTGACGTGTATAAATCGTGACGGGTACCATCGGGACTCCAGAAAGTTCCAGTAATCTGGGTGTCATATAGTTTCTGCAAGGGCCCTTGCAAAGGTCAAAACCGTGATGTCGGCGGCCCCCTCCTTGCGCAACACCTTGGCTGCCGCCGCGACCGTCGCCCCCGTCGTGTAGACGTCGTCGACGAGAACCAGCCTTTTTCCGAACACATCGCCCTCGCGCCCTCGCGTCAGGGCGAAGGCGCCGCGCACGTTATCCTCGCGTGCCTTCGCGCCGAGACCGACCTGCTGCCTGGTCCGGCGGGTACGAAGCAGCGTGCCGGGCAGAAGCGGGCGATCCGATTGTGCCGCAAGATGACGGGCGAGTTCGGCCGCCTGGTTGAACTTGCGCGAAAGCACGCGGGTTCTGTGCAAGGGCACCGGCAGGATCGCGTCGCATTGCGCGATCGCCTCTCCGCCGGCCCTTCGCATCCAGCCTGCCATCATCGGCGCAAGATCAGTACGATCCCGGTATTTCAAGGCATGCACGAGGCGGCGCACCGCATCATCGTGGAAAGCAGCCGAGCGAAGCCTGTCAAAGGGAGGCGGATTGGCAATCGCCGCAGCGCTGACGATGCCAGGACCGAGATCGTGCGAGAACGGAATACCGAGGATCTCGCAGTAAGGGCGCTCGATGAAACGAATGGCGGACCAGCACTTCGGACAAACGCCTCGATGGCCGCCGGTCTCGACGCCGCAGACGGCGCAGCTTGGCGGATAGACGAGATCCGCAACGAAGGCGAGCGGACCGAGCAATATCTGACGCAACCGCACGAAGCCCCCCTTCTGCCACATCGGCACGACCATAGCCGCTTTCGCGTTCCACGAAAATCGCCTTGCCGTAGATCGCCCACAGGACTAAGGACGTCGGCCATGGAGATAATTTTCGACCCTGCTCGGATCGCAGCCAATCGACATCGCGCCCTGCGCAACGATGACCCGAAAGCGACCTTCCTGCTTGATATCGCGGCCGAGGAACTTGGTGAACGCCTTGCCGTTGTCGAGCGCACGTTCGAGCACGCGGTGGAACTGCACGGCGCAACCGGCGCCGCCGCGCGTGCCGCAAAGGCGACCGGCAAGATCGGCAGTCTGACCCGCATCGAGGTCGAGCCAGCACATCTCGACCCATCCGACATATTCGTGGAAGCACCGATCGAAATCGTTCCACTCGAGCCGCAGTCTGCCAATCTGATCCTGGCGCCGCTCAGCCTGCATCTGACGAACGACACGCCCGGCGTTTTCGTCCAGATCCGCCGCGCCCTGCGCCCGGACGGCCTTTTCCTGGCAGCCATCCCCGGCACCGGAACGCTGCAGGAACTGCGTGAAGTGCTGCTGGCGACGGAGATCGAGATGACGGGCGGCGCAAGCCCGCGAGTCATCCCCTTTGCTGACGTCCGCGACGTCGGCGGACTCATGCAGCGCGCCGGCTTTGCCCTGCCGGTGATCGACGCTGAAACCTATACGGTCCGATACGATTCCATCTTCCCGTTGATGCGCGACCTCAGGGCGATGGGCATGACCAATCCGCTCGCCGCACGCAGCCGCAAGCCGCTGACGCGGGCGTTTTTCATGAAAGCCGCGGAAATCTACGCCGAACGCTACGCCGATCCGGACGGGCGCATCCGGGCAACGTTCTCGATCATTTACGTATCGGGATGGGCACCACACGAGAGCCAGCAGAAACCGCTACGTCCGGGATCCGCGAAAGTGCGACTTGCCGACGCTCTCAAGGTGCAGGAACACAAGCTGAAGCAGTAAGCTGCTGTCTCAGTTCGGCGCGACGATGTGGTTGCTGACGCCGAGAAGGACGTTGGAGAGGTTGCCACCAATCGCTTCGACGCCGGCAATGATACTGACCGAAATCAATGCTGCGAGCAGCCCGTATTCAATTGCTGTCGTGCCATCGATGTCTGCGAGAAATGCTTTCAAAATTCGCATGGTTCACCCTGCGGCCACGCCGCTAACATGAGCTTATGAATGCCGGCCTCAGCAGCCCGCGCCGCTTCCATACCCCTGAACGACACAGACCGAACCGGGTGTCTCCTGAAGTACGCTGCGACGGATCGTATAACGCTTGCCATTCTCGGTTTTCGGGATCGAGCCCGTGGTGATCGAATCGAATTCCGAAGGTGCGCTTGCGAACACACTCGACTTCGATTTATCAGCCAGCATCGGCGTCAGGATCAGCGTCAGCGCGACAACTGCAGTGCCGAACAGCAAGGCAATATTCAGCACTCCGGTCTTGCGCGAGGCAGCCGAAGCCTGTTCCTTTTCTCGAACCGCTTTCCAGAAATCGTCGTCCATGCGTCAAGCCTTCTACACACACGCCAGTTGCTTGATTGAGGCCGATCTTTGGCAGAAGGTGTTAAACGATCTATTAATATCCACACCCAAATTGGAACGGAGGAGATTAATATTCAGAAATGTCTAAAGTAGATCCTGAAGAACCGGGATCAGCGGCTCGTCGGCAGGCGGCATCGGGTAATCGCGCAGTGCCTGCGGCTTCACCCACTTCAATGCCTGTCCCTCCTTGCCATGCGGCACGCCTTCGTAGCGCCGGCAGATGTAGAGCGGCATCAGGAGATGGAATTTCTCGTAGGTATGGCTGGCAAAGCTCAGCGGCGCGAGGCAGGCGATCTTCGTCGTGATGCCGAGCTCTTCATGCAGTTCGCGAACCAGCGTCTCTTCCGGTGTTTCACCGGCTTCGACCTTGCCTCCGGGAAATTCCCAAAGACCAGCGAGCGACTTTCCTTCCGGGCGCTGCGCCAAAAGGATGCGACCATCGGCATCGATCAATGCGCAGGCCACCACGAGCAGGATGTTGCGCGCTTGACCGCTCATCGCGCCATGTCCTTCCGCCAATAGGAATAGCGGTATGCTTCCTGGAAGCCGAGACGCTCGTAGAGTGCAATCGCCGGATTATTCGTCGCCTTGACCTGCAGCCACGCGCTGCGGGCACTGCGCATGCGCGCCCAGCGCAGCGCCGAAGTCAGGATTTCGAGCCCCAGACCTTCACGACGGCGTTCGCTCGCCACCGAAAGCGACATGATTCCGGCAAGGTCGTTATCCTGAACGCAAAGCACGGTCGCGAGCGGCCCGGTCTCTGCATCCTCGATCATGAAGAGCCCTGATGGCGGCTTGATCGCATTGATGATCTCGGCCAGCGCTGGCTTCAGCTTGGCGGAAACGCCATCGGTCGCGAGATTGGCATCGACGAACCGGCCGATATCATGCGTAGGCAGGTGGTCCAGTGTATCCGGCAGCTCCGCATGGGCGAGATCGCAGGTCATCACCACCGTCTCGTCGAACGGCTTCCACTCCAGCGATTGGACGAGGTCGATCAAAACAGGGGACGCAAGCGGGGTCTGGCGCAGCACGGCCGGTCGGCCATAGGCTTCGAACTTGCGGCCGGCCTTCGCAAGCCGGATCTCGACGTCGCGGTGATCCGACGGATCGAGCGGTACGATCGAGTTCAGCCTGTTCGACGGATGTCCCGCCGTAAGGCGCACCTGCCAGCTGCCGTCATAGTGCACCGACGATGCGGGCCACGCCCGGAAGCCAACGGCCTCCAGCCTTCGTACAAGCGGCAGATTTGCCTTCTTGGGTAGTGTCTGGGTCAATGAAAAATCAGCTCCGGTAGTCACCGTTGATAGCGACATACTCTTTCGTGAGGTCGCACGTCCAGACCGTCGCCGTACCATTTCCGAGGCCGATCTCGACCTTCACGGGAATGTCCTGCTGCTTCATGACGTTGCTGGCCGCCTCTTCGGAATAGCCGGCATCGCGCTCGCCGTTGACGGCAACGCGCACATCGCCGAACCAGATGGCCAGCCGATCGCGATCCGCCATTTCGCCGGACTTGCCGACGGCCATGACGATGCGGCCCCAGTTGGCATCCTCGCCGGCAGCCGCGGTCTTGACCAAAGGCGAATTGGCGATCGAAAGAGCGATCTTCTTCGCGGCGGCGTCGCTTTCGGCGCCGGTCACCGTGATTTCGAGCATCTTGGTCGCGCCCTCGCCGTCACGGACCACCTGCAAAGCCAGGTCCTTGAGCAGATCGTTGAGCGCGGCGCGGAACGAGGCAAGGCGCGCATCGTCGCCGCTCTCGATACGCACCTGACCATCCTCGGCGGCAGCGCCGGTCGCAAACAGCATCAGCGTGTCGGATGTCGAGGTATCGCTATCGACGGTCATAGAGTTGAATGTCGGATCAACGCCGGCGGAGAGAAGCGACTGCAGCGCTGCCGGAGCGATATCCGCGTCGGTCGCGACAAAGGAAAGCATTGTTGCCATGTCGGGCGCGATCATGCCGGCGCCCTTGGCGATCCCGTTGATCGTCACCGTCACACCGCCGATTTCGGCGTTGCGGGTCGCGACCTTCGGATACGTGTCGGTCGTCATGATCGCCTTGGCGGCTTCGAACCAGAAATCGCCGGTCGCGTCCTTGTGCATCTGGTCGAGAACGCCGGAGAATTTCGTGGCATCAAGCGGCTCGCCAATCACGCCGGTGGAAGCAAGATAAATCTCGTTTTCGCCGCAACCGACTGCCGCTGCAGCCGACTTCGCCGTCAGTGCGGTCGCCTCCCGGCCTTTCAGGCCGGTGAAGGCATTGGCGTTGCCGGAGTTGACGACAACGGCGCGCGCCGAACCGTGCGGCAAATTCGCCCTGCAGAAATCGACAGGCGCCGAGGGGCACTTGGAGCGGGTGAAAACGCCGGCGACAGCCGCTGGCTTGTCGAACACCATCATCAGCACGTCGGTGCGGTTCTTGTACTTGATCCCGGCGGAAGCCGTCGCCATCCGCAGGCCGCGCAAAGCCGGCATGGAGGCATAGGATTTCGGAGCGAGCGGAGAAACAGAACCGGACATGGTGATCGACCTGATGACTGAAGGAGATTTCCGGGGCGAAGTATAAGCCGGCTCGCGCTGCGGAAATACGACAATAGACGATAGTGAAGGGCCCGGTAGAACCGGGCCCAGAGTTCGAGATTACTGCTGCGGCTGCGCGGCCGGCGCGTCGCCCGGCTGCGGCTGCTTGTTGGCATTCTCGTAGCCAGTGCGCAGCGCTTCGTCCGTGATGTCGATCTTGGACTTTTCCTTCGCCGCGGCGAGAAGCGCCAGATACTTGTCGCGCATCACGAGCTGGCGAACCTGGTCCTTGACCTGGTCGTAAGCAGGAGGAGCGGCGTCGCGCTTATCCTCGACGAGGATGACGTGGTAGCCGAAATCGGTCTTCACGGGAGTCTTCGAATATGTGCCCTTCTCAAGCGCGAAGGCAGCATCTTCGAATTCCTTGACCATGCGGCCCTTGGTGAAATAGCCGAGATCGCCGCCGTCGGCCTTGTTCGGGTCGGTGGACTTTTCCTTCGCGAGATCGGCGAAGTTCTTGCCGGCGTCGAGCTGCTTGATGACGTCCTTGGCTTCATCCTCGGTCTTCACCAGGATGTGGCGGGCGTGAACTTCTTCCTGCTTCGGAAGTGCTGCGACTTCCTTGTCGTAGCGTGCCTTCACTTCCGCATCGGTAACCGTGTCGACGACGTGCTTCTTGAAGTAGGCGTTGTGCAGCTCGCGATCGGCGAGGTATTGCATGCGCTTCTTGAACTCAGGCGTCTGGTCGAGCTTCTCGACGGCAGCGTCCTTGGCAAGCAGCTTCACGTCGATGGCGGCCGAAAGGGCTGCGACCTTCTTCTGGTCTTCCGGGAGCTGTGCAAGCTGCGGATCGAGGTTGGCAACTGCCAGATCCAGATCGGACTGGTGGATTTCCACATCGCCGACCTTGGCAACGACGGCATCCGGCTTGTCTTCAGCACGGACAGGCGCCTGGAACGCAACAAAAGTCGCGAACGCCAGCACGGCAATCTTGTTGTAGTTCAACATCAAATAACCCTTCACAGTTAAACCACCGGCTTCAACTTCATGAATCCAGCCTGAAACAGCCATCAACACTGGATTGTGGCCTTTCTATATCGCCCAAATCCGTTGACATCATTCGACCCCCCTCTTATCTGTCACGCAACCTCGCGTCCAGAACAGTTTCCTGGCGTTTCGAGACGTGTGCCTGAAATTCGGCTGGGCAACGGACTAAGAAAAGCCGGGGAAGAATATTCAGAAAGGACCAGTTATATGGTCAGCTTTGGCGGCATAGCCCGCAAAATATTTGGCTCTGCCAATGATCGCCGCGTGCGGTCGTTCCAGCCGAACGTCGTAGACATCAATGCCATCGAAGAGAAAACGAAGGCATTGAGCGATGAACAGCTGGCAGCTCAGACGGTCGAATTCCGCAAGCTGCTCGCGGAAGGCAAGACGCTTGATGACATCCTCGTGCCGGCCTTCGCGGTCGTTCGCGAGGCGTCGCGCCGTGTTTTGGGCATGCGACCTTTTGACGTACAGCTGATCGGCGGCATGATCCTGCACTCGAACGCGATCGCGGAGATGAAGACCGGCGAGGGTAAGACCCTCGTCGCCACTCTGCCCGTCTATCTGAACGCACTGTCGGGCAAGGGCGTGCATGTCGTCACCGTGAACGACTACCTCGCTCGCCGCGACGCTGCCACGATGGGCAAGCTCTACAGCTTCCTTGGCCTGACCACCGGTGTCATCGTGCATGGTTTGTCGGACGAAGAGCGCGCCGCCGCTTATGCCTGCGACATCACCTACGCCACCAACAACGAACTCGGCTTCGATTATCTTCGCGATAACATGAAGTACGAGAAGAACCAGATGGTCCAGCGCGGCCACAACTTCGCGATCGTCGACGAAGTCGACTCGATCCTCGTCGACGAAGCGCGCACGCCGCTGATCATCTCCGGCCCGCTCGACGACCGCTCGGACCTCTACAACACCATCGACGCCTACATTCCGCTTCTGGTGGAAAGCGACTACGAGATCGATGAAAAGCAGCGTTCGGCCAACTTCTCGGAAGAAGGCACGGAAAAGCTCGAAAACCTGCTGCGCCAGGCCGGCCTGCTCAAGGGGCAGTCGCTTTACGACATCGAGAACGTCGCGATCGTCCATCACGTCAACAACGCGCTGAAGGCCCACAAGCTGTTCCAGCGCGACAAGGACTACATCGTCCGCAACGACGAGATCGTCATCATCGACGAATTCACCGGCCGCATGATGCCGGGCCGCCGCTACTCGGAAGGCCAGCACCAGGCGCTAGAAGCCAAGGAAAAGGTGCAGATCCAGCCTGAGAACCAGACGCTGGCGCAGATCACCTTCCAGAATTACTTCCGCATGTACGACAAGCTCGGCGGCATGACCGGTACCGCGCAGACGGAAGCCGAGGAATTCGGCAACATCTACGGCCTCGACGTCATCGAAGTGCCGACCAACCTGCCGATCCTGCGTATCGACGAAGACGACGAGGTCTACCGGACCTTCGACGAAAAGTTCAAGGCGATCATCGCCGAGATCGCGGAAGCGCAAAAGCGCGGCCAGCCGGTTCTCGTCGGCACCACCTCGATCGAAAAGTCCGAACTGCTCGCCGAAATGATGCGCAAGCAGGGCTTCACCAATTTCCAGGTTCTGAACGCCCGCTATCACGAGCAGGAAGCCTACATCGTCGCCCAGGCCGGCGTCCCCAGTGCCGTCACCATCGCCACCAACATGGCTGGCCGCGGTACCGACATCCAGCTCGGCGGCAACCTCGAGATGCGTGTCGAGCGCGAGCTTGGCGAAGTCGAGGAAGGTCCTGAGCGCGATGCGCGGATTGCCGCGATTGTGGAGGAAATCAAGGTCCTCAAGCAGCAGGCGATCACCGCAGGCGGCCTCTACGTCATAGCGACGGAACGGCACGAAAGCCGTCGTATCGACAACCAGCTGCGCGGCCGTTCAGGCCGTCAGGGCGACCCGGGCCGTTCGAAGTTCTACCTGTCGCTTCAGGACGACCTGATGCGCATCTTCGGCTCGGACCGCATGGATTCGATGCTCACCAAGCTCGGTCTGAAGGAAGGCGAGGCGATCGTCCATCCCTGGATCAACAAGGCTCTGGAACGCGCGCAGAAGAAGGTCGAAGCCCGCAACTTCGACATCCGCAAGAACCTTCTGAAATACGACGACGTTCTGAACGATCAGCGTAAGGTGATCTTCGAACAACGCCTCGAGCTGATGGAATCGGCCAATATCGCCGAGACGGTCTCCGACATGCGCCGCGAGGTCATCGAGGATCTGGTCGAGAAGCATATTCCTGAGCGCGCCTATGCCGAACAGTGGGACGCAGCCGGCCTCAAGGAACGGACGAACGCTCTCCTCAATCTCGATCTTCCGGTCGAGGACTGGGTCAAGGAAGAAGGCATCGGCGAAGACAATATTCGCGAGCGTCTTACCGAGGCCTCGAATGCGGCCTTCACGGAAAAGGCCGAGCGCTTCGGCGACGACATCATGCGCTACGTCGAGCGCTCGGTCGTCATGCAGACGCTCGACCACCTGTGGCGCGAGCATATCGTCAACCTCGACCACCTGCGCTCCGTCATCGGCTTCCGCGGCTATGCCCAGCGCGATCCGTTGCAGGAGTACAAGTCGGAGGCATTCGAGCTCTTCACATCGCTGCTGAACAACCTGCGCGAAGCAGTGACGGCGCAGCTGATGCGCGTCGAGCTGGTGCAACAGGCTCCGCCCGAGCCGGAACCCCCGATCATGCACGCGCATCACATCGATCCGGACACCGGTGAAGACGATTTTGCGCTCTATCAGGCAAGCGAAGTTGTCGTCGCCCCGGAGAGCCGCAACCCGACAGATCCCGCGACCTGGGGCCGCGTCGGCCGCAACGAGGCTTGCCCGTGCGGCTCCGGTAAGAAGTACAAGCACTGCCATGGTGCATTCGAGCAGGTCTGAGGCCTGATCGAGCATTAAGATCGAAGCCCTCGCGACCGGGATGTCGCGAGGGCTTTTTCATACGCGCATACCGCCAAGGGTCAAAACCCGCCCACAACTTGCACATCCATAGTCCGCTCGAAATTCAGCCGCAAAACAGTCGCTTTGTTCACCGAGCTTGCTCCGATATCAGGTTTGATTTCAGGGACACTCGATGAACGGCACCGCTTGCAAGGCCCCTTATTTCAGCCAGTGGGAAACGGCGTCGATGACGCTCGCCGTGCTGGAGCGCGGTGCGCCGGCCCTGCTTGATGATCCGCTCTGGCAGCAATCCGGCGCCGATACCGTCGAGGAATATGCGCGCTGGGCGGTCAATATCTGCGGCATGGCCTGCCTGAAGATGATCCTCGCCGCCACGGGTCAAGACCACCGCACGATCGATCTCGCGCGTGGATGCACAGCTTTCGGCGGCTATGTCGTCAACGAAGAAGACCAGTCCATCAAAGGGCTCATCTATGCGCCGTTCGTCACCTATGTCGGCGAGACCTTCGGTCTCGATGCGGAGACGGTCACCAGCCTGCAGACAGCCGATCTGGCGGATATTCTGAAGAATAGTGCTTTCTTTATTGCCTCCGTCAACAGCCAGATCCGCTGGCCGGATCGTCAGCCGCCCTCGAAAGGCGGCCATCCGTGCTGGTGACGGCGGCAACAGCTGACACCATCCGCTTCCACAACCCATCCGGCCACGACGAAGCAAGCCAAGCCGATGTCGAGCTGCCGATCGAGATCTTCGACCGCTTCTTCGCCAATCGCGGCGTCGCCGTCAGGCTCGGCCAATAACAACGATCCAAGGGGACTATCCACTATGCCAACACAGACCGCCCGCCCGACATCGTCCCGCCCGCGCATCGCCATCCTCTTCGGCGGCCGTTCACCCGAACACGACGTCTCGATCCTCTCGGCGACCAACGTCGTCGCGGCCCTCGACGCCGAGCGCTACGACGTTTTGCCGATCTTCGTGACCCGGGAAGGACAATGGCGGCTTCTGCCCAAGGGCACCGCACTGTCGGCTGCCGCCAAGGTAGAGGAAGCCGTCGAGGTCAGTCTGCTGCCCGGCGGCCAAGGCCGCATGCTCGCCATCCCGCAGGGCGCACAGCCCTATGAAGTCCCCGCAATCGACGTTCTCTTTCCCGTGCTGCATGGGATGCATGGCGAGGATGGCTCGATACAGGGGCTGGCATCCGTTGCCCGCGTGCCGCTCGCCGGCTGCGGCCTGCTCGGATCGGTCACCGCGATCGACAAGGACATCGCCAAGCGCCTGCTGAGAGAGGCCGAGCTGCCCGTGGCGAAAGCCCTCTGCATCGAGGAAGACAGCGTGCCCTCCTTCGAAACAGCGGCGCAGAAACTGGGTCTGCCGCTCTTCATCAAGCCCGCCCGCCAGGGCTCTTCGGTCGGTGTCAGCAAGGTGACGACCCGCGAGGACTTCGCAGCCGCCCTCGCTGAGGGATTCAGGCACGATACCAAGCTGCTCGCCGAGGAATTCATCGCAGGCCGCGAGATCGAGTTCAGCGTGCTCGAACATGCAAACGGCGAAATCACCATCTCGCTGCCAGGCGAAATCGCGCCAGCAGAAAGCCACGGTTTCTACAGCTACGAGGCAAAATATATCGATGAGGCCGGTGCGGCACCGCGCATACCCGCGCAACTGCCAAAGGAGATCGAGGACGAACTTCGCAAGACCGCGCGCCAGGCCTTCAAGGCGCTCGGCTGCGACGGCATGGCCCGCGTCGATTTCTTCCTGATGCAGGACATGTCCTTCGTGGTCAACGAGCTCAACACCATCCCCGGCTTCACCAATATCAGCATGTACGCCAAGGCGATGGCGGCATCGGGCGTCAGCTATGCCGAGGTCCTTGACGTCTTGATAGAAAGGGCGTTGACGCGCGGTGGCGGCTGACGCCTTGAACTGGGGACAGGTTAAGCCAAGGGGTCCCGTCACAACCGTTTCTTAACCGTGTCATGCCACTACTCTAAGCACGATTTGCCTGAGAGTTTTGCGTGTTCGTGATGGCAGTCATAGAGACGGCAGAAAAGCTTTTGCCTGCGGGGCTTCGCCCTGCGGGTAGCCGTATTCTGCGCGCTTTGCTCGCCGTGCTGACCGAGCGCGATGAAAAGGCGACCGCCCAGCGCATGGCGCTGACCGCATTCTCCATCCGCATTGCCAGCGCTGCCCTCGCCTTCCTCTCTCAGATCGTCCTCGCTCGGCTGATGGGCGAATATGAATACGGCATCTTCGTTTTCGTCTGGGTGCTGATCGTTCTCTTCGGAGACCTGTCCTGCCTCGGCTTTCACACGGCGATCGTCCGCTTTCTGCCGCAATACAAGGCCGCCGGCGCTTACGCCGAAATTCGCGGGCTCACCGGCACGGCGCGCGTCTTCGGCCTGGTATCCGGCACCATCGTCCTGGCGATCGGCATGATCGCGCTGCACGTCTTTAGCGACAAGGTCCAGAGTTACTACATCATCCCGATCGTGCTTGGCCTGTTGGCGATGCCGATGATTGCGCTGGGCGACATCCTCGAAGGAACGTCGCGCGCCAATCACTGGCCGGTCATGGCCTTGAGCCCGGTCTATATCGTCAGGCCGATCCTCATCATCCTGTTCATGCTGGCGGCAATCGGGCTCGGTGCACCCAGCACGGCTGTCACTGCAATGCAGGCAGCACTCCTCGCCACCTATGTCACGGCGCTTGGCCAGTATGTCGCGACTCTTATTCGCCTGCGTCGCCACTACAAGGAAGGCCCGAGGAAGGTCGATTTTCTCGGATGGCTGGGCGTCGCCTTCCCGATCTTCCTGATCGAAGGCGTCAGCTTCCTCCTCACCAACTCGGATGTCGTCGTCGTCGGTATTTTCCTCGAACCTCACGACGTCGCGATCTATTTCGCCGCCGCCAAGACAATGGCCCTCGTCCACTTCATCAACTTCTCCGTCAAGGCCGCCTCTGGACCTCGCTTCTCGAGCCTGATCGCCGAAGGCAACCGTCCGCAGCTTGCCGCAGCCGCGATCGATGCCGCTAGATGGACGTTCTGGCCGGCCCTGGCAGTCGGGCTCGTCGTTCTGGCGGCCGGGCACCTCCTGCTTTCGCTGTTCGGCGGCGCCTTCACGGCCGGCTATGCGCTGATGGCGATCCTGCTCGCCGGTATCCTCGCCAAGGCGCTGGTCGGGCCTGCCGAAACGCTTCTCATGATGGCCGGCAAGCAGAAGATCTGCGTCCTGCTCTACGCCGGCGCCCTAACGGCAAACGTCGTGCTAAACATCGTCCTCATCCCGCAACTCGGCATCGAAGGCGCGGCGATCGCCACCGCGTCGGCAATGGGCGTCGAAGCCGTGTTGCTGCACCTTGCGGTTCGCCGCGCCCTTGGCATCGCCCTCTTCGCCTTCGCCAAACCGCCCGTCGCCCACAACGAGATGGAAGCCTGACAGAATGGTCCGCACTCCTTCCGCCACTCCGACGACCGATGCGACCAAGAACCGAATGGTCCATGAACTGGCCTCGCTGGCATTCGACACGCCGCAAGCCGAAGCCCGCATCGATGTCGGTCGGCCCGGTCGCGAACTCTGCCTTTATTCCGGCAAGCTCGGCTATGAAATGCAGGAAGAACTCGACTTCCTCTCGAACCGCGCGATGGAACCGAACGTCTTCTTCACCGGCCGCTTCCTGGCGCCGGCCATGCCGCGCCTCGACGATCGCCAGGTGAACTTTGCATTGCTTCGGGACCGAAGCGAAAGCCGTAGCCGGTTGCGCGTGCTGATGCCGTTCTCGGTTGAGAAACCCGGCTTCGCCGTCGGGCCGTCGATCATCCGTATCTGGGCCAACAATTTCGCGCCGTTGGGAACACCACTGGTCGATGGCGAGGACGCGGCCGAAACGCTCGACAATCTGCTCGAAGGACTGGCCGCCCGCGACCTGCGCCTGCCATCGATCCTCGTGCTGCCGGATGTGCGGCTGAACGGCATCTTCGCGCGGCTGGCAAAGGCGGTCGCGATCGGCCGCAACCTGCCGATAACCGTGACCAATCCCTACCTGCGTCCGATGCTGCAAAGCGACGAGGACGCGACTGTCTATCTGCGTCGATCGGTATCGTCGTCGCACCTGCGCGAAATGCGGCGTCAATGGCGCCTGCTCGAGGAGCAGGGCAACGTCGTCTACAGCGTCGCCCGCCAGCCGCGTGAGATCCACACCCGCTTCGAGGAGTTCCTGGCGCTGGAAGCCGGCGGCTGGAAGGGCAAGAAGCGCAGCGCGCTTGTGACCGACCGCTATCACACCGCCTTCGCCCGTGAGGCGATCTCCAACCTCGCCGAGGTGGATGCCGTTCGCGTCCACACGATCGACCTCAATGGAAAGGCGATTGCGTCCACCGTCGTGCTGATGATGGGCGGCGAAGCCTACACCTGGAAAACCGCCTATAACGAGAGCTATGCCCGTTATTCGCCGGGTAAGCTTCTGATGGCGGAGCTGACGGAATGGCATCTCGACGACGCCAACATCCAGCGCTCGGATTCCTGCGCCATTCCCGATCATCCGATCATGAGCCGCCTCTGGCAGGAGCGGGAAGAGATGGGAACCGTGGTGATCGGCTTGACGCAGAACAGCGACCGCGAGGTGCGACAGGTCTCGGCTCAGCTTCACATGTACAGCAGCACGCGCAGCGTCGCGAAGATGCTGCGTCAGAAAATCATGTCGCTTGCGGGTCGCGGATAGGTGCGGCCTTCGCCGCGCGCTCGCGAAGCAGGCGGCGGATCACCTTGCCCGTCGTCGTCAGCGGCAGTTCCGAGACGAACTCCACCTCGCGCGGATACTCGTGCATCGAGAGCCGCATCTTGACCCACTCGCTAATTTCCAATGCCAATGCCTCGCTCGGCTCGAAGCCGGGCGCCAGCACCACATAGGCCTTGACGATCTCGGTACGAACCGAATCCGGCTTACCAACGGCGGCGGCGAGTTGCACCGCAGGATGCCCGATCAGACAGTCCTCGATTTCAGCGGGGCCGATCCGGTAACCGGACGAGGTGATGACGTCATCGTCCCGGCCGAAGAAGGTCACGTAACCCTCGGCGTCCTGGCGCCCGATATCGCCTGTCAGCAGCCAGTCGCCGGCAAATTTGCGCTGCGTGGCCTTCGCGTCGTTCCAGTATCCGAGAAACATCACAGGATCCGGCCGCCAAATGGCGATTTGCCCCGCCTCGCCCACCGGCAGTTCCTCGCCTTTCTCGCTGACGATTGCAACGCGATGCCCGGGCACCGGCCGACCGATCGCACCCGGTCTGCTGACGCCGATCGAGGCGTTCGATGACAGGACGAAATTGCACTCCGTCTGGCCGTAGAACTCATTGACGGTAATTCCAAGCGTGCGCTTTACCCAGTCATGCGTTTCGGCGCCGAGCGATTCTCCAGCAGCACCGATGGTCCGCAAGACGAGATCGTACTTCTTCAGCGGATCGGACACCGATCGCAGCAACCGGAGCGCCGTTGGCGGAATGAAGCCGTTGCGCACCCTCATCTCGGCCATGATACGATAGGCCGTATCCGCGTCGAACTTCTGCGCAGGCGACGAGACGACGGGAACGCCGAGAAGCAGGCTGGGCAGCAGCGCGTTCAGCAGCCCGCCGGCCCAGGCCCAGTCGGAGGGCGTCCAGACCTTGTCGCCGGGCTGCGGAAACCCTTCATGGGCAAACTGCATTCCCGGTATATGGCCGGCTAGCACCTGATGGCCGTGCAGGGCGCCTTTTGGCGAGCCGGTCGTACCCGACGTGAAGATCATCAATGCGGGATCATGCGGCGCAGTCTTGGCAACCTCGAAAATCGGCGGATGGCCCGCAACGAGCGCGGCAAAGGATTGAGCCCCATCCCCCTCGCCATCGACGCAGATCACTTCGCGGAGATCGGGCAGGCGCGCGCGGATCTCACGGATTCGACCGAGCCCAAAGGCATTGGTGACAACGACAGAGGCGCCCGCCGTCGTCAGCCGGTACTCCAGCGCCTCGACGCCGAAGAGCAAGGCGAGAGGCAGCGCGATCGCGCCCATCTTGTAGATCGCAACATGCGCAGTGACAGTCTCAAACGATTGCGGCAGAAGCAGCGCGACGCGATCGCCCCTCTTTACGCCGAGCGAGACCAGCGCATTGGCGAAGGAGGACGAGCGCTCCGCCAGTTCGCGGTACGTCATCGAAAGGTGATTGCCGTCGGGGCTGAAGTGCTCGAGGCAGACGCGCTCCGGTGCACGCTCAGCCCACTCGTCGCTGACCGCACGACCGATGTTGAAATCGTCCGGGATGTCCCACGCAAAATCACGGTAAAGGTCTACGTAGCGATCGCGCTGCGGTAGTCTCATCGGCAGAAATCCAGTCAAATGCTGCAGCAGCTAACACCCGGACCTCCGGATACGCAAGCGCGAGACGAATGTAGGCGCCGGGAACAGTCACAAAACTTTTGTGTGAGCGACAGACACTTTCGTGTTTGCCGCGCTAGATCAAAGGGCGCGCTGGGTAGCGATCGGATGTTTGGAGCAATTTCATGGACTACGTCAAATTCGGCGGCACTGGCTTGGAAGTGTCGAAGATCTGCCTGGGATGCATGACCTTCGGCGATCCCGGCCGCGGCAATCACAGCTGGACGCTTGGCGAGGCGGAGAGCCGTACGCTGATCAAGCAGGCGCTCGATCTCGGCATCAACTTCCTCGATACCGCCAACACCTATTCCGAGGGATCGTCCGAGGAAATCGTCGGGCGCGCGATCAAGGATTTCTCGAGACGAGAAGAGATCGTGCTCGCGACCAAGGTCTTCTACGGTATGCGCAAGGGGCCGAACGGCGGAGGCCTCTCTCGCAAGGCGATCTTCGACGAGATCGACAACAGCTTGCGTCGCCTGGGCACCGATTATGTCGACCTTTACCAGATACATCGCTTCGACCCGACGACACCCATCGAGGAGACGCTGGAAGCGCTGCATGATGTCGTGAAGGCAGGCAAGGCCCGCTATATCGGCGCGTCTTCCATGTACGCCTGGCAGTTCGCCAAGATGGTCTACACGTCCCGCGCAAACGGCTGGACATCGTTCGTCAGTATGCAGGACCATCTCAACCTGCTCTATCGCGAGGAGGAGCGCGAAATGCTGCCCTTCTGCCAGGATCAGAAGATCGCCGTGATCCCGTGGAGCCCGCTCGCGCGCGGCCGTCTGACGCGTGACTGGGATGCAAAGACGACGCGCAGCGAAACCGACGAATTCGGCAAGACGCTCTACAAGCAGGCGGAAGATGCCGATCGCACCATTATCGGCCTTGTCGGCAAACTGGCTGAAAAGTACGGGGTCTCTCGCGCACAGATCGCGACGGCCTGGATTCTCCAGAAGAGCGAAGTGACGGCCCCGATCATCGGCGGATCGAAGGCAGGGCATCTGACCGACGCGGTGGCGGCGTTGGCTGTCAAGCTGACGCCGGAAGACGTGGAGGCCCTTGAAGAGCCCTACGTGCCGCACCGGGTCGAAGGCTTCAAGTAGGGCCACGGTTGGAAGGACAGCCGGCTCCCGGGCCTCGCGCCCGTGACCGGCACTTCAACGCGAGTACCTTTCCAAGGATCCCACGATGACAACCATCCCCTTCGAGGCACGCCGCTTCCAATCCACGGCTGCCTATTACACGCGCTATCGCGTCCCCTACCCCGATGACCTGATAGCGCGCGTTGCCGAACGCACGGGTCTAGCGTCAGGCGAACGCGTGCTTGACCTTGGCTGCGGACCGGGCCAACTCGGCATCGCCTTTGCGCAACTGGCCGGCGCCGACGTCACCCGACTCGATCCCGAGCCGGAAATGCTGGAGACTGCGGCCTTGGACGCTGCCGCCGCTGGTGTAAACGTGACGTTCGTCAAAGGCTCGTCATACGATCTCGGCCCACGCTTCGCACCGCTCAAGCTGACTGTCATGGGGCGCTCCTTCCACTGGATGGACCGCCCGGCAACGCTGAAAGCGCTCGATGAGATCACCATGCCCGACGGCTGTGTCGTCCTGTTCGGCGACCGGCATATCGCTTCAACGCCAGACTGGCGGCAGGCCGTCAACGCGCTCGCTGAAACCTATGCGCCGGAACGCAGCGCCGACCGCGAACGGCGGAAAGGGCCGGATTGGGTCGAGCACGAAAGTATCCTGCTTCAGTCACGCTTCAACGACCTCGAACGGGTTTCGGTCATCAGGGAACGCAAGCTCAGCCCCGACGATATTGTCGGCCGCGCCTTTTCAACCTCGGTGACCTCACCGCAGGCGCTTGGCGACAAGGCGACAGCCTTCGAGACCGCGCTACGGGAGACACTCGCCAGGCTTTCGTCCGAGGGCACGTTTGCGGAGATCGTGGAGATCGGCGGCCTGATCGCCCGCAGAGGCTAGGCGTCAGCCCTGTTCGCGAGGGAAAGCGCGTCCCGCGTGGTATAGAGAAAGCTGTCCGAGAGTTCGCGGCTCTCGACGGCTCGGGCGAGGATGACCGCCCCCATCATCGCCGAAAGCGTCGTGAATCCCTTCTCGCGGCGCTGCTCCGGCGTCGCGCCGGGAACGATACCGGAGAGAATATCGACAAGCATCGAAAGTCCGTCATTGAAGGTCTCGCGCACCGCGCCGCGACTGCGGCTCACTTCCTGGGCAAGCGAGGCGAAGACGCAGCTCCCGCCGGGATCGTCGACACTGCAACGCGAAAGATAGTGATTGAGCAGTGCATCCAGGGGTCGCCCCGGCGCCGAGGCGATAATCTCGTTCCAGCGGATCTTCACCTTTTCGATCAGCGCGCGGCTGACCTCAAGCGCCAGCTCTTCCTTTGATTCGAAATGCCCGTAGAACCCGCCATGCGTCATGCCGGCGGCCTTCATGATCTCGGCAACGCCGATACCGTCGAAGCCCTTCTCGCGAAAAAGCACCCCCGCAACCTGCAGGATCTTCTCACGATTCTCGGCAAATTTCTCTCGGCTGACCCGCATTCGCTTCTCCGTAATTCGCTGCTTGACAATTTATATGACGTCCATCATCAATATGCAATAATTATGATGACCATCATCTAAAAGCTTCCGATAGTCTCCGGCAACCTCAAGACGGAACGGCCACATGGTATCCACTGCACTTGCCTCAACGCTGGCGCGGCGCAACATCCACTACGGATGGGTCGTCGTCGCGGCAACCTTCATAACCATGCTGGTGACCGCCGGCGCCATGGGCGCGCCGGGTGTCCTCATCAAGCCGCTTCAGGATGAGTTCGGCTGGGAGACCTCGCAGATATCCTCAGCACTTGCCGTCCGCTTGATTCTCTTCGGCCTCATGGGCCCCTTCTCCGCCGCCTTCATGAATTATTTCGGCGTCCGCAAGGTCATCGTCTTCGCGATGTTTCTGATCGCCAGCGGCTTCGTCGGTTCCTTATTCATGACCGAGCTTTGGCAGCTGCTATTGCTCTGGGGCATCGTCGTCGGCTTCGGCACCGGACTGACCGCAATGGTCCTCGCTGCGACCGTTTCGGCCCGTTGGTTCACCAAGCACCGCGGCCTGGTGGTCGGCATGCTGTCGGCGAGTTCCGCCACAGGCCAGCTGGTCTTCCTGCCGTTCATGGCGCAGCTGACGGAAAGCTATGGATGGCGCGCCACGGTCTTTTTCGTCTGCGGCATGATCATGGTTGCAGCCCTTGTGGTCCTGGCCTTCATGCGCGACCGACCCTCCGACCTCAACCTGCCGGCTTTCGGTGACGAGCAGGTAACGCCGCACGTCCCGCCTCAGGGAGGCCTGCTGACGATGCTCGCAACCCCGATCACCGTTCTCAGGGAAATCTCCCGCACCTCGACGTTCTGGATCCTGTTCGCCACCTTCTTCATCTGCGGGCTGAGCACAAACGGCCTGATCCAGACGCATTTCGTCACCCTGTGCGGCGACTTCGGCATCGTCCCCGTCGCAGCCGCCAGCGTTCTTGCCGTCATGGGCATCTTCGATTTCTTCGGCACGATCGGCTCCGGCTGGCTCTCCGACCGTTTCGACAACCGCTGGCTGCTGTTCTGGTACTACGGCCTGCGCGGTCTCTCGCTGCTCTTCCTGCCCTTCAGCGATTTCAGCTTCTACGGCCTTTCGATCTTCGCCGTCTTCTATGGCCTCGACTGGATCGCCACCGTGCCACCGACGGTCAAAATCGCCGCCGACCGCTTCGGCCGCGAAAAGGCCGGCCTTGTGTTCGGCTGGGTCTTCGCCGGCCACCAGCTCGGAGCGGCAACCGCCGCCTACGGCGCCGGCTGGTCGCGGACCGAGCTGCAGAGCTACCTTCCGGCCTTCTTTACCGCCGGCGCCTTCTGCCTGCTGGCCTCGATCCTGGCGATCACGCTCAAGAAATCGGGCATCCATCGGCCGGCCACAGCCACCGCCCACTGATGCCCCGGCGCTTCCGGCCAGCAAGGGGCCGGAAAGCCGCAATAAATCAAGCCGAGAACTTCGCCCGCCGTCTTGCGCGCGCGGGCGAACGCATGCTAGACACCCGCCTCGTCGGTATCCGTTGCCCCATTGGCGGAATTGGTAGACGCGCTCGACTCAAAATCGAGTTTCGAAAGAAGTGCTGGTTCGACTCCGGCATGGGGCACCACCTACCGCAAATCATCTGTTTAATTTTACTCGCACTTCAGTCAAAGTGACGCCCGCAAAACGAGGGAATGCGAGCACGTGCATCAGGAAGTAACGCTTATCGCCACCGTAGCCGTCAGCTTTGTCTGTGCGGCGATCTTCGGCTACATCGCCGACCGCCTGCGGCTGCCGCCGCTTGTCGGATATCTTGTGGCGGGGATCGCGTTGGGGCCTATCACGCCCGGCTTCATTGCCGATAGCAGCCTTGCCAGCCAGCTCGCGGAAATGGGCGTCATCCTGCTGATGTTCGGTGTCGGCCTACACTTCTCGACCGCGGACCTGCTCGCCGTGCGCGGTATTGCCATTCCCGGCGCCATTGCCCAGATCGTCATCGCGACGCTGTTCGGCATCGGGCTGGCGGAATGGTGGGGATGGGGGCTCGGCGCCGGCATCGTCTTCGGCCTCAGCCTCTCGGTCGCGAGTACCGTCGTGCTTCTGAAGGCGCTGGAGGAACACAATCTTCTTGATCAGGCGAGCGGACGCGTCGCAGTCGGGTGGTTGATCGTCGAAGATCTCGTCATGGTTCTGGCGCTGGTCCTGCTGCCGGCGCTTGCCGAGCTACTTGGCGGGCATGCGGCCGAAAGTGCCGCCCACGGCGCGGGGCTGCCCCTCTGGCTAAGCATCGTCCTGACGCTAGTCAAGGTCGGCGCCTTTACCTTGATGGCGATCTTTCTCGGCCCCAAGATCGTTCCATGGCTGCTGACGCTCGTTGCGCGGACGGGATCACGCGAACTCTTCACGCTCACGGTCCTCGCGATTGCTCTCGGCATCGCGTTCGGATCGGCGCAGATATTCGGTGTATCCTTCGCCCTCGGCGCATTCTTCGCCGGCGTCATCATGAGTGAATCGCATCTCAGCCATCGCGCCGCGGCCGATTCCTTGCCGCTTCAGAACGCCTTTTCGGTCCTGTTCTTCGTATCGGTCGGCATGCTGTTCGATCCGTCGATCCTCGTGCGCGAGCCGATGGCCGTCATCGCCGCCCTCGCCCTCATCATTGTCGGCAAGTCGATCATCTCCTTTGCCGTGGTCGTCCTGCTGCGCTATCCGATCGGCATGGGGCTGACCGTGGCGGGTGGCCTGGCGCAGATTGGCGAATTCTCGTTCATCCTTGCCGCACTCGGCGTCTCTCTCGGCCTGCTGCCATCAGACGGCCAGGCTATCATTCTGGCCGCGGCCATCATCTCGATCATTCTCAATCCGCTCGTCTGTGTGGGCGCCGAGGCCCTGCACGGACATGTCCACCACAGGTGGGCAGCGTTTTGCGCCCGTTTCGGCCATAGCAAATATGAAGTCCTGAGCCGAGAACTGGAACGCACGCGCGCGATCAACGAGGCGCGGGAGCGCGAGCACCAGCTGGAGATGGAAGAACTCATCGAAACCTTCCCGCTTTTCGCCAAGGTCGATGAGGATTCGCAGGAAGAATTGCTGCTGCTGTTCAGGCCGAAATCGGCGCTGCCGGGCCAGCGCGTGATCCGCAAGGGCGATCGCGGCGATGGCATGTATTTCCTGTCGTTCGGCACGGTCGAGGTTCAGCTTGCAGAAGAAGACATCAGGCTCGAGCCGGGATCGTTC
Source organism: Rhizobium sp. Root708 (assembly GCF_001429725.1). GTDB lineage: Bacteria > Pseudomonadota > Alphaproteobacteria > Rhizobiales > Rhizobiaceae > Rhizobium. The sequence goes on from NZ_LMHV01000001.1 coordinate 90,941, forward strand.
TTCGGCGAGATGGCGCTATTGAGCGGCGGACGCCGCACGGCCGATGTCGTTGCCACCGATTTCTGTCAGTTCCTCGTGCTGGAACGGCGCGATTTCAACATGTTCACGGCAAAGCATCCGGCGCTGCGCCAGGCTGTCACGGAGATGGCCCGTGCGCGGACGGCGAGAAACGTCATGCGCCAGAATGACCGCGAGCCTTCCAAGGTCGCCTCCTAAGCACGGTCAATCACGAAGAATTTTGCTCGGCGCTGCCGCATGAACGACACAGCAAGCATTTACACGCGGCCGTGCCACCCATAAAGCTCATGCACCAAACGGAAAGGACCGGAATGCTTCGCAGACTTTACGACTGGACCATGTCTCTCGCTGCCCGCAAATCGGCGGAAGTCTGGCTCGCCGTTATCGCCTTCGTCGAAAGCTCCGTCTTTCTGGTGCCGGCCGATGTCCTGTTTCTCCCCATGGCCCTCGCGAAGCCGGAGCGCTCATACCGCTACGCGCTCATTGCGACGATCGCTTCGGTCCTTGGCGGCATCGCCGGCTGGACGCTCGGCTATTACGCCTATGATGCCGTTGCCCGTCCGGTGCTGGAATTCTACGGCAAGCTGGATGCCTTCGAGCATCTGCGCCTCTACATTCACGACGAGTGGGAAATCCTGCTTCTTCTGCTCGTGACATCGGGCTTCGCCCATCTTCCGCCGATCAAGATCGTGACGATTCTTGCCGGCGTCATTCATATGAATATCTGGTTCTTCGTAATTTCCGCGATCATCGCCCGTGGCGCGCGCTTCCTGGTGCTTGCCTGGCTGCTGCGCCGCTATGGTGAGCCGATTCGCCACTTCGTCGAAAAGCGGCTCGGCCAGATCGCGGCTGTCGTCGCGGCCATCCTGATTGCCCTTGGACTGGCCTACAAACTGCTTGCCCCCTAAAAACGCTTCGGAGCCCTGCATGACCGCCTCCTTCTCGCTTACCCGGCCGGCTTTCCTCTACTCGGTCCTGCTGGCGCTCGGCATGGCGGTGGTCGTCGGCTCGGCGCTCGGCTTCCAATATATAGGCGGCTATATTCCTTGTGCACTTTGCCTTATGCAGCGCCAGCCCTACTACTACGGCATTCCGATCGTGCTTATCGGCGCGTTATGCTCGGCGTTCGGCCTGCCGAACTGGATCGGCCGCACCTTCCTTCTCGCCGGCGGGCTTCTGATGATCGTCGGCGCCGGCATGGGTGTCTATCATTCCGGCGTTGAATGGCACTTCTGGCCGGGTCCAGCCACCTGCTCGACCACTGCCGGCAGCATGACGCAGAATGCCGGCGACCTGCTCACCGAACTCAACACCATCAAGGGACCATCCTGCACGGACGCGGCGCTGCGCGTGCTCGGCCTTTCCTTCGCTGGCTGGAATGTGATCGCAAGCCTCGTCCTTGCGGCCGTGGCCTTCTTCGGCGTGCGGAAATCGGCTTGAGCGATAAAGCGGGCTGCTACTAGGGCTGCAGTTCGCTGTCCCAGTAAAGATAGTCGAGCCAGCTATCGTGCAGATAGTTCGGCGGGAAGAGCCGGCCGTTGTTGTGCAGATCCTGAACGGTCGGCGGATAAGGCTTCTGGTTCGGGAACATCCCGGCCTGCTTCGGTAGCTTGCTGCCTTTTCTGAGATTGCAGGGAGAGCATGCAGCCACCACGTTTTCCCAGGTCGTTTCACCGCCATGGGCGCGCGGGATGACGTGGTCGAACGTCAGATCGTCGTGTTCACCGCAGTACTGGCATTCGAACTTGTCTCTGAGGAAGACGTTGAAGCGCGTAAAGGCGGGGTTGCGGGAAGGCTGAACGTAGGTCTTGAGACATACGACACTGGGAAGCCGCATCGAAAAGCTCGGAGAAGAAACCGAGTGTTCGTACTCCGCGATGATATTCACGCGGTCAAGAAATACCGCCTTGATCGCGTCCTGCCAGGACCAGAGCGACAAGGGATAATAACTCAAGGGCCTATAGTCAGCGTTCAGAACGAGCGCGGGCAGGGCCTGTGGGGAGACTGCAATCGTCAAGGGACTCTCCTGATCGATTCGGCATCTGCATCCTTATATTAGGCCGGTTGTGACGGCATTGTGAAGTCCAATATATTCAGTAGATAAGGCGGATTGAAGAAAGTGACCGCGGTCAATCGACGGGCAGCACGCCGCGCCCGAGCTTTACGGCATAATAGGCCCAAAAAAGCCGGGATGCCACCGACCGCCAGGGAGACCAGATCTCGGCCAACACCGCCAATTCTTTCGCCGTCGGACGTTGAGCGAGACCGAATGCCGCAGCAACCGCATTCTGAAGCGCCACGTCGCCGGCCGGAAAAATGTCGGCATGGCCTTCGCAGAACATCAGATAGACCTCCGCCGTCCATGGGCCAACGCCTTTGAGCGCCGTCAGCGCTGCAAGCGCTTGCCCCGCCGGCATCTCCGACAGCCCCTCCAGATCAAGCTCGCCGGCTGCCGCAGCCCCGGCAATCCGTGACAGAGTATCCGCCTTGGCGCGCGACAGGCCGAACTCCCGCCAGGCTTCGGGATGAAGCAGAAGATAGGCCTCAGGGGTCAGCACCTCGTTGGCTTGCACCATACGCCGCCAGATCGCATTGGCGCTCGCCCTCGACACCATCTGCGAGACGATGATATGGGCCAGCCCCTCAAAACCGCGCTCCCGCAGGCGAAGCGGGATCGGACCGGCATGTTCGGCAACCGGAACAAGCCGCGGGTCGAGCAACAGGAGCTGCTCCAATCCCTGCCGCACATCCGCGTCGTTACGGATGATCTGCATGCTTCCTCGCGATCTCCTCGAATCCGTGGCAGAAGAAAGCATGTCCGCGATTCCTCGTCAAAGCTCCGTCTTTCGTTTTGCGCCGAGCCCGAACGGGCCGCTTCACCTTGGCCACGCGCTCTCGGCCTTTCTGAACCAGGACATGGCCACATCCTCGGCCGGGCGCCTGCTGTTGCGGATAGAGGACATAGATCTCACCCGTTGCACACCCGAATTCGAAACCGGCATCTATGCGGACCTCGAATGGCTGGGCATTGGCTGGGAGTGGCAGGTGCGGCGCCAGTCGGAGCATCTCGGTGAATATCAGGCCGCGCTCGACGGCTTGATTGCAAGAGGCCTCGTCTATCCCTCTTTCATGACGCGTGGGGAAATCCGCGCACGCGTCGCCGCGGCAGAAGCGGAAGGCCGACCGTGGCCGCGCGATCCGGACGGCTCCCCGCTTTACCCGGACGATGACCTGCGGCGAACGGCATCCGATCGGCGCGAACTGCTGGCGTCCGGGCTCAAGCACGCCTGGCGCCTCGACATGAGAAGAGCGATGGAGGAACTGGATGCGCCGCTCTTCTGGGACGAGACCGGCGACGGCGAGCGGGGCAGGATAACGGCTGACCCACGGGTCTGGGGCGATGTCATCCTGTCGCGCTCCGACGCTCCCTCGAGCTATCATCTGTCGGTGGTGCTGGATGACGCGCTGCAGGGCGTCACCCATGTCGTTCGCGGTCTCGACCTGTTCCATTCGACCACCGTGCATCGGCTCCTGCAGGTCCTGCTCGACCTGCCTGAACCGATCTACCATCACCACCGGCTGATCACTGACAGCGACGGACGCAAGCTGTCCAAGAGCCGCGGCGATACCGGGCTTGCGGCATTGCGCCAGCGCGGCCTGTCACCGGCCGATATCCGCGATCTTGTCGGGCTTTGACGTCTTGCCCTGACCGCTCAGAAAATTGTGTTTGAAGATCGCCCGAACTCGGAATTTCAGGAGCGCCGCATTGATTTCCGCGCCGATGATGAAGATCACGCCGACCATGTAGAGAAAGATGAGCACGATCATCACCGACGCCAGACCGGCATAGGTGGCGGTATAGTTGGCGAACGTTGCCAGATAGTAGGCGAAGATCAGCGCGCCGATCAGCCAGAGCAGCAAGGTCATCAGCACCCCCGGCAGAACGTCGAAGACGCGCCGGCGACCGGCCGGTAGCCACAGGTGCACGACGAAGAGGCCGACGGTCAGCATGAACAACGTTCCATAGACGCGCCAGCTGAAGACGACGTCAAGCGTATCGGCAAACAGCGGAAACCACCGACGCGCATAGTCGAGCGCAAGCGGTACCGCCACGAGCAAAATACTGACCGCTGCGAAGATGACGACCGCGATCAGCACATAACCGAGGCTGGCAAGACGCGTAATGTACCAGGGACGGGTTTCCTGCACGCGATAGGCGCGATTGAGCGAGATCCTGAGCGCTTCGACGCCGTTGGAGGCGAAGTAAGCCGCGGCAAGCACCGACACCGTCAGCAATCCACCGCGCGGGACGGTCAGAACTTGAATCACCTGATCGACGAGCGGCTTGGCGATCGCCTCGGGCCAAGTGTCGAAGATCAGATGAATCGCTCGGTCCGAGAACTGGTCGGCGCCCAGAAAGTTCGCAAGCGTCGTCCCGAAGATCAGAAACGGGAACACGGCGAGAAGGCTGGAAAGAGCCACATGACTCGCCATCGCAAACCCGTCATCCTCAAGAAAATGATAGATCGCATCGTAGACTACATCGTAGAAGATGCGAAATATTCTCAGCATTCCGTCTCTCGGCTTTCTTCATTGTCTCGCCAGTCCGAATATGGGAAACGAGTCCGAATTTGTACAGGAATCATTCCATGACGGATCAGCGCGCAATCATCGTCACCGGATGCTCATCCGGCATCGGTGCCTATTGCGCACGCGCCCTGAAGAGCGATGGATGGCGCGTCTTTGCCACCGTCCGCAAGTTCGACGACCTTGCTCCCCTGCAGGCTGACGGCATCGAAGCCTTTCGCATGGACTACGCCAATCCCCAGTCCATCGTCGACTTCATCGACGAGGTAACGGCAGCAAGCGGAGGCAAGATCGATGCACTCTTCAACAACGGCGCCTATGGGCAACCCGGAGCCGTCGAAGACATCAGGACGGAGGTCCTGAGGGAGCAGTTCGAGACCAATGTTTTCGGCTGGCACGAGCTGACGCGACGAATCATCCCGCTGATGCGCAAGCAGGGGCACGGTCGCATCGTCCAGTGCTCGTCGATTCTCGGCGTCGTTCCCTACAGATATCGCGGCGCCTACACGGCTTCGAAGTTTGCAATCGAAGGCCTGAGCGTGACGCTCCGGATGGAGCTGGAAGGAAGCGGCATTCACGTCAGCTTGATCGAGCCCGGGCCGATCGCCTCGCGTTTCACCGCCAATGCACTTGCCAAGATCAACGAGAACATCGACGTCGGCAACTCCGTGCATGCGGCAGATTATCGCCGTCAGCTTGCGCGTCTTGACGGATCGGGGGCGCCTAACCGACACAAGCTCGGGCCGGATGCGGTTTATGCCGTCCTGAAGCACGCATTGAACTCACGCCGACCCAAGCCACATTATCCCGTAACCACGCCGGCAAAACAGGGCTTGGTGTTGAAGAGACTGCTTCCCGCAGACCTTTTCTACCGCCTGATGCGCTGGGTAGACTGACCAGGAAAGCAAGAAAATGTCTACGGTCACTTACGTTCTCGCCATCATCGTCATGGCAACTGTCGCCCTTGTTTTGATCCGCGGCCTCTTCAACATGATGAAGGGCGGCGACGCCAATCTTTCCAACAAGCTGATGCAGTTGCGCGTCCTGCTGCAGGCCATTGCGATCTTTCTGATCATGCTGACGCTGTGGCTGACCGGTGGCGGTCGCCCGACCTGATCGGCGCTCAAAGGGGAAATGCATGGTCAAGCTGAACAAGATCTACACCAAGACCGGCGACGACGGCACGACCGCGCTGGTTTCCGGAGCGCGGCGGCTGAAAAGCGATCTGCGGGTGGAGGCCTACGGCACGATCGACGAGGCGAACTCGGCAATCGGCATCGCGCGCCTGCATATGCAGGGAATGCCGGTTCTCGACACCATGCTGAACCTGATCCAGAACGACCTCTTCGACCTCGGCGCCGACCTTGCAACGCCCGACACCGGCGAGACACCGGCCTACGAGCCGCTGCGCATCATCGAAACGCAGGTGTCCCGGATAGAGCGTGACATCGATCAGTTGAACGCCGATCTGCAGCCCCTGAAGTCTTTCGTCCTGCCGGGCGGCCATTCGGCCGCCGCCCACCTGCATCTCGCCCGCACCATCACACGCCGGGCTGAGCGGCTGATGGTTTCGCTGGCGCGCACCGAAGACGAGATCGTCAGCGACGCCGCGCTGCAATACGTAAACCGGCTTTCCGATTTCCTGTTCGTCGCCGCCCGCCATGCCAATGACCGGGGCCACGCAGATGTTCTTTGGGTTCCCGGCAAGAATCGCTAAGCTCGCTTCGCAAGGGCAAAGACCGGGGGCCGTCTTGTTCATACCGCTGCATGATGCCAATACGCTGAAATACATCAAGCTTCAGTGGGTGACCTTGACGCTGATAGTGGCAAACGTTGCCGTTTGGCTCTTCACCGGCGTCGTCGCCAGCGAAACGGTGTCTCAGGCCACTTTTGTCGGTCTCGGTTATATTCCAGCGGTTGCCTTTCATCATGCGACACTCGAGCCCGCCCTTGTCCTCGTTCCCGAACCGCTGACCTACGTCACCTACGCCTTCGTCCATTCCAGCTTCTGGCATCTTGCCTCGAACATGCTGTTCCTCTGGGTGTTCGGCGACAACGTCGAAGATGCGATGGGGCATGTTCGCTTTCTGCTGTTCTATGTGCTCTGCGCGGTATCCGGCGCGCTTTTTCACGGCTTTATCGGCGAGACGTCCGAATCGCCGCTGATCGGCGCATCAGGAGCGATCTCAGGCGTCATCGCCGCTTATGTCATCCTGCACCCGCGCGTCCGCGTCTGGGTGCTCGTCTTCATGCGAGTGCCGATACCGCTGCCCGCCTTCGTTCCCCTGGTGATCTGGATTGGTCAGCAGTTCGTCATGCTGGCGATCGAGCCTGACGGCAACGTATCGTGGGGAGCCCATGTTGGCGGCATCGTCGCCGGCGCGCTTCTCGTGGTGGTCATGCGTCGGCGCGGCGTCCCCCTGTTCGACCGGCAGGTGGTGATGCCGCGGGCCGTGCACGATCGGCAGAAGCCCAATCCGACGATGATTTTCGTTCCCGGACAGCCTCCGCGTCCGCGCCTTCCCTGGGACAAGCCACCAACCGAATATTGACGTGAACGTAAACGTTAGATAATCGGGGATCAATTTGCCTGTCTGCGACTGGCAAGCGTTGTGTTTGGAGGAAAAACGCGTATCCATGTCGCCATTCGACAATCGGAGCAGCGCCGAAACGCGCATTTTCTTGGCGAAAGAGTTGAAGGAAGGACCCCCATGAAAATCCTCGTCCCCGTGAAGCGGGTTGTTGATTACAACGTGAAGATCCGCGTGAAGTCTGATGGCACAGGCGTTGAGCTCGCGAACGTCAAGATGTCGATGAACCCCTTCGACGAGATCTCGGTGGAGGAAGCGCTGCGGCTGAAGGAAGCCGGCAAGGCCGAGGAAGTGGTAGTCGTGTCGATCGGTCCTGCAAAGGCCGAAGAAACGCTGCGCACGGCGCTCGCCATGGGTGCCGACCGTGCCATTCTCGTCGAGACCGACGATGCCGTCGAGCCGTTGGCCGTTGCCAAGATCCTCAAGGGTGTCGCGGACGCCGAGCAGCCGGGTTTGATCATCGTCGGCAAGCAGGCGATCGATGACGACAGCAACCAGACCGGCCAGATGCTGGCAGCCCTGCTCGGCTCCGCCCAGGCCACCTTCGCCTCGAAGATCGAGATCGGCGACGGCAAAGCCCAGGTAACCCGCGAAGTCGATGGTGGCCTGCAGACGATCGAGATCAAGCTCCCGGCTGTCGTCACCACGGATCTCCGTCTCAACGAGCCGCGCTACGCTTCGCTGCCGAACATCATGAAGGCAAAGAAGAAGCCGCTCGACAAGAAGAGCCCCGCTGACTTCGGCGTCTCCACCGCCCCGCGCCTCAAGGTGCTGAAGACCGAGGAGCCGTCCGGCCGCAAGGCAGGCGTCAAGGTCGCGTCGGTGGCCGAGCTCGTCGAAAAGCTCAAGACCGAAGCCGGCGTCCTCTAAGGTTCGAAAGGAAACATCACCATGGCCATTCTTCTTCTGGCTGACCACGACAATGCCAGCCTTTCCGACCAGACCGCGAAGGCCCTGACGGCCGCTTCCAAAATCGGTGGCGATGTCACCGTTCTTGTCGCCGGCAAGGGCGCAAAGGCAGCCGCCGATGCGGCCGCCAAACTATCCGGCGTCTCCAAGGTGCTGCTCGCCGAAAGCGATGAGCTTGCCAACAATCTGGCCGAGCCGCTGGCCGACCTGATCGTCTCGCTGGCGGCCAGCTATGACACGATCATCGCGGCGGCAACCTCGACCGGCAAGAACGTGCTGCCGCGCGTCGCAGCCCTGCTAGACGTCGCGCAGATCTCGGAAATAACGGAGGTTGTCTCGTCAGACACCTTCAAGCGTCCGATCTATGCCGGCAACGCCATCCAGACGGTGCAGTCGACCGACGCCAAACGAGTCATCACCGTGCGCACGGCCTCGTTCGCCGCCATAGCCGAAGGCGGCTCCGCTTCCGTCGAGGCGATCCCGGCGGTTTCCGATCCTGGTCTCTCCACCTTCGTCAAGGATGCGCTGTCGGCCTCCGACCGTCCGGAACTGACCTCTGCGAAGATCATCATATCCGGTGGCCGCGCGCTCGGCTCGGCCGAGAAATTCCAGGAGGTCATCCTGCCGGTCGCCGACAAGCTGGGGGCTGCCGTCGGCGCAAGCCGTGCTGCCGTCGATGCCGGCTACGCGCCGAACGACTGGCAGGTCGGGCAGACAGGTAAGGTCGTCGCTCCGGATCTCTATATCGCCTGCGGCATCTCGGGCGCGATCCAGCACCTTGCCGGCATGAAAGACTCGAAGGTCATCGTCGCCATCAACAAGGACGAAGAGGCTCCGATCTTCCAGGTTGCCGACTACGGCCTCGTCGCCGATCTCTTCGACGTCCTGCCGGAACTGGAAAAGGCGCTTTGATCGCCAACATGCCGGCTTTTCGCACTTGCGAATGACTGGAAAATTATCTTTTTAGGGGCTACTACTTCTGCCGGGCGACCATTTGCCCGGCAGTTTTGTTAGAAAAATGCGGCGACGCGGGGGCGTTTCCGTGCGGGGATTTGGAGATGAGTGCGGTGTTGAAGACAATTGGTATCGTCGGCGCGGGCCAGATGGGTTGCGGCATCGCACAGGTTTCGGCATCGGCCGGCTACAAGGTGCAAATCTACGACTTGTCCAGCGAACGCGTCGAGCACGGTCTGGCCACCATCAACGGCAACCTCGCCCGCAACGTCACGAGCGGCAAGATGACGGACGACCAGCGCGCCGACACGCTCGCCCTCATATCGGGTTCGTCTGATGTCAACGACCTCGCCGCCTCCGATCTCGTGATCGAGGCGGCGACCGAGGACGAAAGCGTCAAGCGCAAGATCTACTCGCTCGTCTGTCCGGTCCTGAAGCCGGAAGCGATCCTTGCCACCAACACCTCTTCGCTCTCGATCACCCGCCTCGCCTCCTCGACGGATCGGCCGGAGCGCTTCATGGGCATCCATTTCATGAATCCGGTGCCGGTGATGAAACTGGTGGAACTCGTGCGCGGGATCGCCACCGAGGAAGGCACCTTCTCGGCCGCCAGGGAATTCGTTGCCTCGCTGGAAAAAACGGTGACGGTCGCGGAAGACTTCCCCGCCTTCATCGTCAACCGCATTCTGCTGCCGATGATCAACGAGGCGATCTACACGCTCTATGAAGGCGTCGGCACCGTCGATGCGATCGACACCGCCATGAAGCTCGGCGCCAACCATCCGATGGGCCCGTTGCAGCTTGCGGACTTCATCGGCCTCGACACCTGCCTGTCGATCATGCAGGTCCTGCACGACGGCCTGGCCGATTCCAAATACCGCCCCTGCCCGCTTCTGGTGAAGTATGTCGAAGCCGGCTGGCTCGGCCGCAAATCCGGCCGCGGCTTCTACGACTATCGTGGCGAAGTGCCGGTCCCCACGCGGTAGGTTGCCGGAAGCAGCATTCTCCCTCCGTGGGCTGTCAGCTGGCGATCCAAAGGATGCAGCCAACACCGGCGAAGAACGCCGCCAACACCAGTCCGAGTCGGGCGAATATCCAAAGATCGTCGGTGCGATCGAATGCGACGTCGTTCCTGTCGGTATTCCGAGGTCGCTGGGATTGAGCCGCCTGACGCGATCTCGCCGCCGCATGATATGACCACCAGTGCCCGTACATCGCCTGATCCTTCCCGCGGAAACCGCATGAGTTTTCGTGCGATCAAGGAATTGACCGCACCAGGAAGGCTACCGACCCCGGCATAGCTTTTCGATTGGACCTGTGCGGATCCAATGTAAATTTGGCGTAAAGGCGGGGTGAGATGTTTCTCTGCTCGACACGGCCTTCGCCGACCTGCCTCAAAGGAGCCGTAGCTCGCGGATGCCGCTGGCTCGCCGCTCGGCCCTGTCACAACCTCACGTGCCGACAGCACCCTTGATCAGAGCCTTGGCATCCTCACTGTCCCAGGCAGCCGGACCATTCATCGCCGAGATCAGGCAACCCTTGCCATCGACGAGAAGCGTCACCGGCAGGCCGAAGGCCAGGCCTTCCTTTTTCAGGCTGTTGAACACCTCAATCGTGTTGTCGCGATAAAGTTTGAGTGCATCGACCCCGGTTTCACTGAGGAACGCCTTCGGCTTTTCGTCGTCTCCCGTGTCGATATTGACGGGCACGACCTGGAACTTATCGCCGCCCATTTCCTTCTCAAGCGCGTTCAAGGCGGGCATTTCCTCGCGGCACGGCCCACACCACGTCGCCCAGAGATTGAAGAGCACCGTCTTGCCGGCGAAACTGTCGAGCGTCATCGGCTGACCATCGGCACCCTTGAAGGCGATCGTGGTAAGTTTCCGGTGCTGGTCAGGAGCGACCATGGCCGCCACTTGCCCCTTCAGCAGTGGCGCAATCTTCGTGGCGATCTCCTTCGTCGCGGCGCATTCGCCCGACGCCGTTTGCGTCCCGCCATTGCCAGACCCGGCTTCACTGATGTAAACCGCTGCCGCACCGGCAATAATGCCTGCGACCGCCGCGATCCCGATCAGCTTCAGGGATGGCAGGCGCAGGGGCGTTCTAGTCGTCATTTCATTCTCCGAGACACGCGTTCTTCAAGGCAGACATCTTCATGGCCGACAGCACGGACACCAAATCCTCCAACCAGATGTGGGGCGGCCGTTTCGCCTCCGGTCCCGATGCGATCATGGAGGAGATAAATGCCTCGATCGGTTTCGACAAGAAGCTGTTTGCCCAGGACATCCGCGGCTCGATCGCCCATGCCACCATGCTTGCCCACCAGGGCATCATTTCGGCAGAAGATAAAGACAAGATCGTTCAAGGGCTAAACACGATCCTGTCAGAGATCGAGAGCGGCAATTTCGAATTCTCGCGCAAGCTCGAAGACATTCACATGAATGTCGAAGCCCGTCTCGCAACGCTGATCGGCCCGGCTGCTGGTCGTCTCCACACCGCCCGCTCGCGCAACGACCAGGTAGCGCTCGATTTCCGGCTGTGGGTGAAGGAAGAGCTGCAGAAGACCGAACAGCTGCTGACCAATCTGATCGCGGCCTTCCTCGATCGCGCCGAGGAGCATGCCGACACCGTGATGCCCGGCTTCACCCACCTGCAGACCGCGCAGCCCGTCACCTTCGGTCATCACTGCATGGCCTATGTCGAGATGTTCGGCCGCGACCGCTCGCGCGTGCGCCACGCCATCGAACATCTGGACGAGAGCCCGATCGGCTCGGCGGCCCTGGCCGGCACCGGCTATCCGATCGACCGCCACATGACGGCCAAGGCGCTCGGTTTCCGCGAGCCGACCCGCAATTCGATCGACACCGTTTCCGACCGCGATTTCGCGATCGAGTTCCTGGCGCTGGCTGCGATCTGCGCCATGCACCTGTCGCGTCTGGCAGAAGAAATCGTCATCTGGTCGACGCCGCAGTTCGGCTTCGTGCGCCTTTCGGATGCCTTCTCCACCGGCTCCTCGATCATGCCGCAGAAGAAGAACCCCGATGCCGCCGAACTGGTGCGCGCCAAGACCGGCCGCATCAACGGCTCGCTGATCGCCCTTTTGACGATCATGAAGGGCCTGCCGCTCGCCTATTCCAAGGACATGCAGGAAGACAAGGAACAGGTCTTCGACGCCGCCGAGAGCCTGGAACTGGCCATCGCCGCGATGACCGGCATGGTCCGCGACCTGACGATCAACACCGAGCGCATGAAGGCGGCCGCGGGCTCTGGCTACTCCACCGCCACCGACCTCGCCGACTGGCTGGTGCGCGAAGCAGGCCTGCCCTTCCGCGACGCCCACCATGTGACCGGCCGCGCCGTTGCGCTGGCCGAAAGCAAGGGCTGCGATCTTGCCGAGCTGCCGCTGGCCGATCTGCAGGCAATCAACGCTGCGATCACGGACAAGGTCTACGGCGTCCTGACGGTCGAGGCATCGGTCGCCAGCCGCAAGAGCTTTGGCGGCACCGCGCCCTCGGAAGTGCGCAAGCAGATTGCCTACTGGCGCGCTCGCAACTGACCTCAACAATCAGGGTGCACAAGGTGGATAAACTTCGCTATGAAGGTGTCCACCCGTGCCGCTTCCCAAGAGGAATTCCATGCAGAAGAGCTTGCCGCAGATCGTCCGCCTGACGGTTGTTTTCGCCGTGATCGGCCTTGCCGTCGCAGGATGCGGGCGCAAAGGCGATCTCGATCCGCCGAGCGCGCAGGCAACGAAGGGCGGCGACTCCTCCAAGCCGACGAAACAGCCCGGCACCGTCGACAAGCCCTTCCTTCTCGATCCGCTTCTCTAAGAGGCCATTGACGTGAATCACTTTGAGTATCGCGACGGCATTCTGTACGCCGAAAACGTTCCCGTTCCCGAAATTGCCAAGGCGGTCGGCACGCCTTTCTACGTCTATTCTACGGCGACGCTTGAGCGCCATTACAAGGTCTTCTCAGCGGCCTTCAGCGATGTAGACTCCATGGTCTGCTACGCCATGAAGGCGAATTCGAACCAGGCTGTCCTGAAGACGCTGGGCAATCTCGGCGCCGGCATCGACGTTGTTTCCGAAGGCGAGCTGCGACGCGCACTGGCGGCCGGCATCCCTGCATCCCGCATCATGTTCTCCGGCGTCGGCAAGACGCCGCGGGAAATGGATTTCGCACTTGAGGCCGGCATCTACTGCTTCAACGTCGAATCCGAGCCGGAGCTCGAGATCCTCAACCAGCGCGCCATCAAGGCAGGCAAGAAGGCACCCGTTTCCTTCCGCATCAATCCCGATGTCGATGCCCGCACGCACGCCAAGATTTCGACCGGCAAGAAGGAAAACAAGTTCGGGATTTCCTGGGAGCGTGCCCGCGTCGTTTATGCACGCGCCGCCACCCTTGAAGGCATCGAAGCCACCGGCATCGACATGCATATCGGCAGCCAGATCACCGAGCTGCAGCCCTTCGACGACGCCTTCAAGCTGCTGCGCGAGCTGGTCAGCACGCTGCGCGCCGACGGCCACGACATCCACCATGTCGATATCGGTGGTGGCCTCGGCATTCCCTACAAGGACGACAACAACCCGCCGCCGCTGCCCGACGCCTATGCCGCGATCGTCAAGAACCAGCTGCGCGAACTGAACTGCAAGATCGTCATGGAGCCCGGCCGCCTGATCGTCGGCAATGCCGGCATCCTGGTGACCGAGGTGCTTTACGTGAAGGATGGCGGCGAAAAGACCTTCGTCATCGTCGATGGCGCCATGAACGACCTTATCCGCCCGACGCTTTACGAGGCCTATCACGAGATTCGCCCCGTGGTGATTTCGGCAGCCAACGCCCCGCGCATCAAGGCCGACGTCGTCGGCCCGGTCTGCGAGACCGGCGACTACCTGGCGCTCGACCGCGAGATGGCCATGCCGAAATCAGGCGATCTAATCGCCGTGAGCTCTGCTGGCGCCTATGGCGCTGTGCAGGCCGGCACCTACAACAGCCGCCTGCTTGTCCCAGAGGTCCTGGTCAAAGGCAGTGACTTCCATGTGATTCGCCCTCGCCGCACCTATGAGGAGCTGATTGGCCTCGATTCCGTCCCCGTCTGGCTCGACTGACGGGCGCCGGGCGGCGGCATCACTTTTTGGCGAAGAACCGTGAAAAACCGGCATTGGCGGGTGCTCGCCCTCGCCTTCGCCACAAAGAATGTTATCTTTGACCGAGCGCGAATTGCCCCGGCAATCGCTGTAAGTGCACTCTGCCTTCGAACGCCAGCTCGCGGAGACCCGATTGAACAAGAGCTCCAGCAGGGAGAAACATGGTGCATTTGCCCTGAGGCCGTCCTTGGCGCGGCTGGTGGCGGCGAAGCGTTTTCTGGCGCGCGCCGTCCTGCTTTCAGAGCAGATCCTGCCCCTGCTTCTGCCGCTGCTGTGTGTTGCCGCGCTCTACCTGACGGTATCCTGGTTCGGCATTTTCCGGACGGCTCCAGACTGGTTTCGATTGGTGCTGCTTGCCGCTTTTGGGTTGGCGCTGCTTGGTTCCCTCTATCCGTTCCGTCGGTTGCGCTGGCCGAGCGTCGCGTCCGCCGACCGGCTGCTCGAGGAACGCAATGGTCTGCCGCATCAACCGGTGGCGGTTCAGGAGGACGAGCCGGCATTCGATACGCCGTTTGCGCGTGCCTTGTGGCGCGAGCACCAGACGCGCATGGCGGAAAAGATCGCCGCCCTCGACGCCGGATTCCCACGCCCTGACATTGCCGCGCACGACCGCTGGGCTCTGCGCGCTGTCCCGGCACTTCTGCTTGTCGTTGCCTTTGGTTACTCGCTCTCCAGCAGCGGCGGATCGATCGCCGACGCCCTGCAACCGCGACCGGTAGCAGAGACGAGCGATCCGGCCGTGCGCATCGATGCCTGGGTGACGCCACCCTCCTACACCGGGCGGGCTCCGGTCTACCTGAGTGCTGCTGGAACCGAGCAGGCGCCGATCCGAATTCCCGAACTCTCAAGCCTGACCGTCCGTGTCAGCGGTGCAAAGACGGATGAGAAAGTCCTCTTCACCCGCGAGGATGGAAAGCGCCTGGAAATCGCCGCGGAAGAGAACCCCAAGGCGCCGGCACCCGCAGCAACGCCCACGGCCACCCCTGCACCGAATGCCGCTGCCGTAGCCGCCAGCACCCACATAATGAAGCTCGAGGAAAACGGCACGCTCGAGGTGAATGGTCGCCGCTGGGCCTTCGACGTCATTCCCGACAAGGCGCCGGAAATCGCCTTCAACGGCCTGCCGAAATCGACGGTCAATGGCGCGCTCGAAATCGGCTTCACGGTCAAGGACGATTACGGCGTTCAGGAAGCCTATGCGGAGATCCTGCCGGTCGAAGCCGACCCGACCGCAACGCCGCTCTATCCCCTGCCGGAATACAAGCTCGACGTACCGCGCCGCAACGCCCGCGACGCGAAAGGGCTTGCGAGCAAGAACCTGACCGAGCATCCGCTGGCCGGCAAACGTGTCCGCGTCACGCTCGTCGCGAAGGATGCGGCGGGGCAGACGGGACGTAGCCCTCCGCACGAGATGACGCTGCCCGCACGCCCCTTCAACGAGCCGCTCGCCGGCGCGGTGGCAGAAGAGCGCCAGGTCTTTGCACTCGATACCCGCAAGATGCCGGAAGCGATCGCGTTGAACGAAGCGCTGACGATCCGTCCGGAAGAAACGATCCCGAACCTCACCAACTACCTTCTGCTGGAATCGGCGCTTGCCCGCATGAAGCTGGCCAAGGGTGAGGAAGCACTGAAGGACACGGCTGACTATCTCTGGGACATTGCCATCGGCATTGAGGACGGCAATCTCTCGCATGCGGAACGCAACCTCCGGAACGCGCAGCAAAACCTTGCCGACGCCCTGCAGCGAAACGCGCCCGACGCCGAGGTCAAGAAGCTCATGGACGAGCTGCGCAAGGCAATGCAGGACTACATGAAGGAACTGGCGCAGCGCATGCAGAATGCGCCGATGCAGCCGAACCAGAATGCGCAGAACATGATTCGCCAGCAGGATCTCGAGCGAATGATGGACCAGATCGAGAACCTTGCGCGGTCGGGCAACCGCGACGCTGCCCAGCAGATGCTGTCCGAGCTGCAGCGCATGATGAACAACATGCAGGCAGGCCGCCCTCAGCAAGGCCAGCAGCAGGGACGCGACAACAGCCAGATGCGCCAGCAGATGGACAAGCTCGGCCAGATTCTCCGTGACCAGCAAAAGCTGATGGAAGAGACCTTCAAGCTGGATCAGCAGCTGAAGGACCGCATGCAGCGCGGCGAACCCAATATGGGCATGAACGACCCGCTGCTTGACGACATGCCGATGGACAATGACGGCCTGCCGCAGGATCCGCAGCAGGGCGACCAGCAGCAACAGGGCCAGCAGGATCAGCAAGGCCAGCAGAACCAGCAGGGACAGTCTCCGTCGGACCAGATGACCGCCGACCAGCTGCGCGAGGCATTGAAGCAGCTTCGGTCGCGTCAGGATCAGCTCGGCAAGCAGCTCGGAGAGCTTCAGAAGGGTCTTGGCGACATGGGCATCAAGCCCGGTTCTGGCTTCGGTCAGGCGCAGCGCGAAATGGAAGGCGCCGGTCGGGAGCTTGGCCAAGGTCGCGGCGAGCCTGCGATACAGGGCCAGGGACGGGCGCTGGAAGCGCTTCGTCAGGGCGCCCGCGATATGATGAACCAGATGATGCAGGCCCAGCAGGGCCAAGGCCAGGGACCGCAGGGACAGGTGGGCCAAGGCAACCAGAACGGCCGCGACCCGCTCGGACGCCCGCGTCGCGCCGATGGGCCCGACTTCGGCGACCAGGTCAAGGTTCCGGACGAGATCGACGTCCAGCGTGCCCGTGAAATTCTGGATGCCATCCGCGAAAAGCTCGGAAACAATCCGTCGCAGGAGATGGAACGGCGCTATCTGGAGCGCCTGCTTGACATCCAATAGGCAAAACTTGCCCTCTGAGCGCAGAAACTCTGCTGTCTGCGCTCTCAATCACGACTATGAGACTATTCCCAGGCGCGCGAAGATTCGTAATGTCGCATCGCTAGATAGGTGATAACAGCGATTCGATGGCGATTCTCTTCAAGACAGCAATCGGTGAAAACGCCGCTTTCGAAATGATCGAGAGCGCGCTCTCCGACCCGGCAGGCGACTTCGACGGATATGTGAACGTCATCGCCGACGAGGGCGAGCAGACCTTGTCCTGGGCGCCCGGCATGCACGCCGAACAGTTTCAGGCCGAAGTCACCGAAATTCTCCGGGCGACCTGGGATATCTGCCGTTTCTGGGTGATCTATGAGCGCCGTGATGACAGGCAGGACGCCGCCTCGAACGACATCCGCAATGCAGCTTTCAAATTGACGCGCGGCTATGCCGGTGTTGTGGTCGTAACTCTCAGCCTGCTCAGCAAGCGCGACAGCGCAGCCGATATCGAGCTGATCTTCGTATGCTTCCAGCAGGATTTCCACCGCCGGAATTTCCGCGTCCGCTACGAAGGAAAATTCGTTCCGAAATAAGCCGGGAGCCCGAAGCAGCAGCCAGTCGGAGGAGAATTGGCCCGCACGGCTGCGGGCACCCGATCAAATCAGGCAGCAAGTGCTCTCGCGACCGCCTTGCGGATATCAGGCAGGGCAAAAGGCTTCGAGACGACATCGACAATCTTCTCAGCCAGATCGTCGGCGCGTTCGCGCTGTTCGGCGTAGCCGGTCATCAGCAGGATTTTCAGCGCCGGAAAGGCAGACTTCGCCTGGTGTGCCAATTCTATGCCATCCATGACGGGCATGCGAATATCCGAAAGAAGAAGGTCGTAGGCCCCGTCCTTCAGCTTTTCCAGTCCTTCCGCACCGTCAGCGGCCTCCGCGGTCTCGTGACCATCAAGACGCAAAGCGCGGGCTACGAAAGAGCGCAGGGAATCCTCGTCTTCCGTAATCAGAATTTTTGCCATGGTGTGCATTGCTCCGTTTCATGCCCTGCATCGGAAATCACATGACTTTCCTTTGCGATCGGTAAACGACGGCAAGCGATGGACGGGATGGTTAACAACCCGTCTTGAAACCGGCTCAGGCGTCGCCGGTGACGACGCCGACGAATGGCAGTTCGCGAAATGCGTAGGCAACGTCCATGCCATAGCCGACGACGAAATAATCGGGGCATTCGAAGCCGACATAATCCGCTTCCAGCTCTTCCCGACGCTTGACGCTCTTGTCGAGCAGCACGGCGATCGTGACGTTTCTGGCGCCGCGTTCGTACAGCAGCTCCTTGGCGAAACGCAGCGTGCGCCCGGACTCCAGGATATCGTCGATCAGCAGAACGTCGCGGTCCTTCACATCGCTGTCGATGTCCTTGACGATGCGAACGCCCTGCGAAACCGTGCCGGTGCCGTAGCTGGAGAGCGTAATGAATTCGACCTCGGGCGCCAGACCGCTGTCATGCAGAGCGCGAATGAGATCGGCTGCAAAAATGAAGGAGCCCTTGAGGATCGCGATTACCAGAAGATCATTGGTCGGGCCGCCCGCAATCTGCTTTGCGATGGCGTGATTGCGCTCGGCAATCTGCTCGGCAGTGAAAAGAGGCTCGATGTTTTTTCCGCGCACGACGGGCATAAAGGCTTGCTCCATGGAAAGAAGCACAAGCCGTTACCACAAACGACGGGTCGAGGCACCCCTTACGGTACGAAGGAAAGGCGCACTTCCGGGATTTTTCCGCCGGCGTACTGCATTTTCGTGGAAAAACCGCGACTTTGGCCGCTGTAAATCGCGTCGGCAGGCGGGTTGATGATGACGCTTGCAGTCAACTGCTCACCAACCAGAAGATCCGCCCGTATCGGCCGGACGACCTGCGTCACGCGGCTGACGTTATCGACAATGCCGTTGATGACAAGCACGCGCATGCCGTTGGCGTCGCGCGGCGGCGTCGTGACATGGCTGAAATGCAGCGGTGCGCTATCGCTCACGACATCGGCCCGGGAGAAGCCGGCAAAGCCGCCGGAGAGGCCGAAGACCAGTATGCACGCCGCAACGACGAGCGCCGCGAAACTGCGTGTCGATGCGCGCTGCAGCCACGCCTCGCCTGACGAAGCCACGGAGCGCGCCAGACCGGCCGGCGGTGTCTGAACCTTCACCCGCGAGCGGTTGTCGTTGAACGCGCGGCTGCGCACCGTTTCCGGCCTGCTTCTCTCGATGACGACGAACTCTGCATCGGCTATATCATCGGTCCGATTGGGACGGATTTCGCGCTTGGCTGGCTCCGGCGGCAGATAGTCGTAGGCCTGACCGGGCATCTGGCGTTTGAACGAGGAGGAAGTCATGACGACGGCCTTTCCGGTGTCCACATGGTTTCGGGCCGGCAACGAAATCCGGCATTGAAACGAATCCTGCCCAGTCGTAAATTTTAATGGTTAATGCTTCGCAAAGATCGCCATCAAACAGGCGTCTTTCCGGCTGAATTTACCGCTTGTTAACGGAGTTGGTTAACAAGTCCTGCGGTGAAACAAACAAAAGACTGAGCTGCCCGTTGATCCACTTCGAGAACGTCGGTTTGCGCTACGGAATGGGACCGGAGATTCTCCGGGATCTGACCTTCGACATTCCGAAGAAATCATTTCAGTTCCTGACCGGCCCCTCGGGCGCCGGCAAGACGACGCTGCTCAGGCTGCTTTTCCTGTCGCTCCAGCCGACGCGCGGCCTCATCCGCATGTTCGGGCGCGACATCTCCGATATTCCCAGGCCCGAGCTGCCGTTGCTGCGCCGCCGAGTGGGGATCATCTTCCAGGAGTTCCGCCTCCTCGACCACCTGACGACCTACGAGAACGTGGCGCTACCGTTGCGGGTCCGCGGCAAGGATGAGAGCAGCTACAAAACCGACGTGCTCGAACTGCTCAAGTGGGTCGGTCTCGGCGAGCGCATCAATGTGCTGCCTCCCGTACTCTCGGGTGGCGAGAAGCAGCGTGCAGCCATTGCGCGCGCGCTGATCGACAGGCCGGAAATCCTGCTGGCCGATGAGCCGACCGCCAACGTCGATCCGCCGATGGCCCGCAGGCTGCTCAACCTGTTCCTGGAACTGAACCGCCTCGGCACCGCCGTTGTGATCGCGACTCACGATCTGGCGCTGATGGATCAGGTCGATGCCCGCCGCATGATTCTTTCGGAAGGGCACCTTGATATCCATGACTGAGCCCGCTCCGCTCCAATCGCCCAAATCCGCGCAGAAGGCGCCGAAGCGCGCTGAGATGAAGGTGAGGCCGACGGCCCCGATCCTGCCCTCGGCCAATATCCAGGGCAACGCGCTCATGGTGGTGATCGCGATCATGGCATTCCTCGCCTGCCTGACGCTCGGCGGCGTCAGCATGGTGCGCGCGACCGCTGCCAGCTGGGAAAGCCAGATCTCCCGCGAGATCACCATCCAGATCAAGCCGGACGACGGTCTCGACATGGAAAAGGCGCTCAATCAGGCGCGCGACACGGCAATGACCTTCGTCGGCACGAAGAGCGCCCAGATCGTCGACGAGGCGGCAACCGCTCGCCTGCTGGAGCCGTGGCTCGGAGCCGGGCTTGATATCAAGGAGCTGCCCGTTCCGCGCCTCGTCATCGTTACCATCGACGAGTACAATCCGCCCGATTTCGATGCCATGCGCGCACTGCTGAAAGACAATATCCCGCAATCGTCGCTGGACGATCACCGCACCTGGGTGGACCGGCTGGTTTCCATGGCTCATACCACGGTCATGATCGGCACTGGCGTTCTGCTGCTGGTGTTTTCCGCGATGGTGCTGACCGTGGTGTTCGCAACACGGGGCGCGCTATCCGGTAATCGGCATATCGTTGAAGTTCTCCATTTCGTCGGCGCCGAAAGCTCCTTCGTTGCGACCGAGTTCCAGAAGCACTTCCTGAAGATCAGCCTCAAGGGATCTGCCGTCGGGAGCGCCCTCGCCGCTCTGTTCTTCCTCATGGCGGGCTTCCTCCAAAGCCACACAATAGCGACCCCCCAGACCGACCAGGCAACCGCGCTTTTCGGCACCTTTTCCGTTGGCGCCCTGGGCTATGCAGGCATCTTCGCCACCATGATCGTCATTGCCCTCCTGACAACGGTCACGGCACGCTTGACCGTAATGCGGACGATCTATGAGATCGACACGCTTCGTTCGGACCCGACACGAGCCGACGGCCTCGCCAATTGAGCTTGCCATGCCTTTTTTGCCATCAAAGCGTCTGTTCGCTGCCGCAATCTGCGTATAATTTTCGATTCATGAGCATGAGCCATATGCCCCGCAACACAAGTCGATCGAGACCGGAGCTTAGCCGCTCCGGGTCCGAGCCTGCACGGCGCGGGCCGGTGCGGCGGATGTTGCGCTGGGGCGGCTTTGCCTTTGTGCTGGCGATCGCCCTCATCTTCGGCGGCTTTCTCCATTTCGCCGATTCGGTAACGACCCTGAAGCCGCCGCTGGATCCGCGCGCCGACGCAATCGTGGTGCTGACGGGCGGCTATCAGCGGATCGATCAGGCTGTCGAACTGCTGCAGAAGGGCGCCGGCAAGCGCCTGCTGATCTCGGGCGTTCACCCGACGACGACAAGCAAGCAAATCCGCAAGATGACACAGGCGACACCGGAACTCTTCGCCTGCTGCGTCGACATCGGCTACGACGCGCTCGATACCATCGGCAACGCCGAGGAGGCGACAAATTGGATTCACGCCAAGGGCTACAAGAGCGTGCTTGTCGTCACCAACAACTACCATATGCCCCGCAGTCTCTCGGAGCTTGCCTATGTCGATCCGGAGACGCAGTTCATCCCCTATCCCGTCGTCAATACCGATCTGAAGACCAGCGCGTGGTTCACCGATCCCAACGCCATGCGTGTCATGCTCGCGGAGTACTTGAAAGTGCTTCTTGCCGGTGCGCGGAACCTGACCGGCCTTGGCCGCCATCCCGGCTTGCGTTCGGCCGCTTCCGACGGACAAAGCTGAACAGGCGCTTTTTCAGGCGCGCAATATCGTGTAGGACGACACAGCCGCTCGTTGCGGACACTTGCCTTGGGAAACTTCATGATCGCGCTGCGTTCCGTCCTTTTCAACACGATCTTCTACGCCAATCTCATCCTCCGGATGCTCGTCTTCTCGCCCTTCTACTTCCTGGCCCCGCGTAAGCTCGCTTACCGCGTCCCGAAGAATTGGGCGCTGTCGAACCATTGGCTGATGGAAAAGATCGTCGGGACCACATTCGAGATCGAAGGAATGGAAAACCTGCCGTCAGGCAGCTACATCCTGGCGCCCAAGCATCAGTCTTTCTGGGACACCTACGCGCTTCTGCCCTGGCTGAATGACCCGGTCTACATCCTGAAGCGCGAGTTGATGTGGATCCCGCTGTTCGGCTGGTATGCCAAGAAGCAGCGGATGATCCCGATCAATCGCGGTGCGCGCGGCAAGGTCATGGTCGAGGCCCTGCGCCGCACGAAGGAAGAACTCGCGACAGGTCGCCAGTTGATCATCTATCCGGAAGGAACCCGTCGCCCGCCGGGTGCTGAACCTCTCTACAAATACGGGATCGCGCGGATGTACCGCGACCTGAAGCTGCCGGTGGTGCCGGTCGCCATGCATCCCGGATTGTTTTGGCCACGCCGCAGCACCATGCGCTATCCAGGCCACTTCAAGATACGGATTTTGCCGGCCATCCAGCCGGGAATGGATCCTGATGCCTTCTTCGCGCATCTGATCGACGTTACTGAACGGGCCAGTGATGAACTCCTGATCGACGCGGCCGAGCGCAATCCGGACTTGCCGATGCCCCCGACAGCTGCCCATCGGCTTGAAGAGCTTCGCAAGGAAAACGCTGCCCGCGCCTGACGTCAAGCCGCCCGCAGCCGCTCCACTTCTCCGACGACCTGTTCGAGCCAGTGATCCCGGATACCCATGTCCTTCATATGCGCCAGCGTGTTGAAGACATAGGCGTCGTTCGGGCCTGATCTGCCCTGCGCTTCATGCACGATCTGCGCGGCTGCGACCGCGTCCAGCGCGCCCGCATATTGCGTATGGTTCCGATCGACGACATAGGTCACACCTTTGACGCTCCGCCCGCCGGCAAGCTGCAGTGACAGGTGGCGTTCCAGATAGACATTGGTGACGAGCTCGCGCTCCCGCAGGTATTCTATCACCTCGTGCCAGAGGTCGGAAGCGACGCGAAAGGCCATTCCCCGGCACGATCCGCCACGATCAAGCCCGAGCACCAGCCCCGGAATCTCTTCCGTTCCCCGGTGCACCCAGGATCGGACGCATAGCGCGCGTCGATACCCACGGACAAGCGCTTGAGACCGCTCTACAAACTCGAAGCCCGGATTCCACATCAGGGATCCGTAGCCAAACACCCAAAATTCGTCCATATCGCACGCCAGACCGAAATTCTCTTTGCGATTCACCATTGGAGAACATCATGGCAGCGTCAAGCCAATCTAGCAGCGGCAGGAAGTTCTGGCTGCTTGGCGGCGGCATTATCTTGGTCATCGCGCTTTACACCGGCGGCTGGTTCTATGCCGCCTCGCAATTGAAGACGACGGTGCTAAGGGCCATTGCGCCACGCGATAGCGCCGGCGTGACCGGCGAATGCGCAAACATCGATTTCCGCGGCTTCCCGTTCCGCATCGGCCTCTTCTGCTCGAAGGTCGATGTCGACGACAACGTCAACGGCGTCTCGGCAAGCTTCGGCGAGCTTCGCTCAGCGGCCCAGGTCTATGCGCCGGGCCATATTGTCTGGGAGCTCGATTCTCCGGCGGAGATCAGGACCGCGCACGGTCTTTCGATCAATGCCGAATGGGCGAACCTGCAATCCAGCCTCGTTACGAAACTGAAAGGCATCGACCGCTCTTCGACCGTCATCGACGGTCTGAAGGTCGTCGCCACATCGTCCGCCAACGGCCAGACGGTCAATTTCGATTCCACCCACACCGAAATCCATCTTCGCCAGAACGGTGCCGATCTCGATGGCGCAGTCGCCGTGATGGGCTCTAACACGAAGATCAAGGATTGGCCGCAGGTCTTCCCGCAGCTGACCGCGAGCGCCGACATCACGCTGGCCGGCAAAGCCGGCATGATCGATGGCAGCGACGAGAAGGGCCTCTATGGGGCAAGCGGCGAACTGCGTAAGGCGGTGGCCGATATCGGCGACGGCAAGGTCATGACCGTCACTGGCCCCTTCTCCTTCGACGAGGAGGGCTATCTATCGGGCCAGTTCAAGCTGGAGATCGAGCGCCTCGGTCCGTGGCGCGACAGCATCAAGACGACCTTTCCGGAGATCGCGAAAAGCGTCGATACCGCGGCCAAGCTCTTGAAGGCGTTGGCGGGCGGCGGCGACAAGGTTTCCGTCGATCTCGTCGTCAACAAGGGCAATGCCACCGTCAGCGGCTTTATCCCGCTCGGTTCGATCCCGCCGATCTGACCTTAGGGCTTCTTGTCCAGGGCATGTGGGCGTCCGAAATCCGGCGCGTCCACATCTTGCCCCGCCTGTATGATTGACCGGCGGACTGCGCGGGTGCGGGTGAACAGCTCGAATATCTTGTCGCCTTCGCCCCAGCGGATCGCACGCTGCAGGTAGGCAAGATCCTCCGAGAACCGTGCGAGCATCTCAAGGATCGCATCCCTGTTGTGCAGGCAGACATCGCGCCACATCGTCGGATCCGATGCCGCGAGACGCGTGAAGTCGCGAAAACCGGACGCCGAATATTTGATGACTTCAGATTCGGTCACCGTCTCCAGGTCATCGGCCGTGCCGACGATGTTATAGGCGATGATGTGCGGCAGATGCGAGACGATCGCGAGCACCTTGTCGTGGTGCTCCGGATCCATCTCATCCACCTTGGAGCCGAGCGTCTCCCAGAACTGACGAAGCGTATTCAGCGCGACAGGATCGGTGTCGGCAACCGGCGTAAAGATGCACCAGCGTCCCTCGAACAAACCCGGAAAGCCGGCGTCCGGGCCTGACTTCTCGGTGCCTGCCAGCGGGTGCCCCGGAATGAAGTGAACTTGCGGCGGCATATGCGGCTGCATCTGCGCGATGACGGACGCCTTGGTGGAGCCGACGTCGGTCACGATCGCGCCCGGCTTCAAGCTGCCGGCGATCTCCTTCGCCACGCTTTCGGAAGCGCCGACCGGCACCGAAACGATGACCAGATCCGCACCCTCGACGGCCTCCGCCGAAGACGTCGTATAGCGGTCGCCAAGCGCCAGCTCTTCGGCGCGCTTGAGCGTTTCGGCGCTGCGGGTCGCAATCACCACATCTTTCGCCAGCCCGAGCCGCTTGATGTCATGCGCGAGCGAGGAGCCGATCAGGCCGATGCCGATCAGCGCGATGCGATCGAACTGGGCGGTCATGCCTTGCGTCCCAAAAATTCGCCGAGCGCCTCGATGACGCCGCGGTTCGCTTCCTCGGGGCCGATGCTCATACGCAGCGAATTGGCAAACCCGTAACCCTTCACGGCGCGCAGGATATAGCCGCGGCTCGTCAGGAAATCATCGGCGTCAGCGGCGCGCTTGCCGTCGACGTCAGGGAAATGAATCAGGACGAAATTGGTGACCGACGGCGTAACCTTCAGCCCGAGCGCCTCGAAAGCGGAGGTGAGCTTGTCGAGCCACATCTGGTTGAAGACGACAGTTTCCTGGACAAAGGCCTGGTCGCGGATCGCTGCAGCACCTGCTGAAATCGCGGCCGAATTCATGTTGAACGGCCCGCGAACACGGTTTAGCGCATCGACGATCTCGGCCGGCGCATACATCCAGCCGACCCGGAGTGCCGCTAGGCCGTAGACCTTCGAGAAAGTGCGCGTCATCACGACGTTTGCGTTGGACGAGACGATTTCGATCCCGGCCTCATAGTCGTTTCGGCGAACATATTCGGCATAGGCCGCGTCGAGCACCAGAACGACGTTCTTCGGGAGAGCCGCCTGCAACCGGCGTATCTCGCTGACCGGAACATAGGTGCCGGTGGGGTTGCCGGGGTTGGCGATGAACACCATTTTCGTGTTCGGGGTCACCGCAGCGAGGATGGCGTCGACATCAACCGTCGCGTCCTTCTCCTTGACCGAGACCGGCGTTGCCCCGGCGCCCATGATCTGGATCTTGTAGACGAGAAAACCGTGCTCGGTGATGATGGCCTCGGCGCCGGCGCCGAGATAGACGTGGCAAAGAAGCCCGAGCAGTTCGTCGGAGCCGTTGCCGCACAAAATGTTAGCCGGGTTAAGACCATGCACAGCAGCGATCGCCTCGCGCAATTCGATGGCCTGACCGTCGGGATAACGCTCCAGATTGGCGGCAGCGGCGCGAAATGCCTCAATCGCCTTCGGGCTGGCACCAAGCGGCGTTTCGTTCGACGAAAGCTTGTAGACGCGTGCAACGCCTGGGGCGTGCTCCTTGCCCGGCACATAGGCTGCGATATCCAGGATACCGGGACGCGGAACGGGCTTGCTCATCTCTTCGCTCATGGGATCGACCTTGGAAAAACACCGGAAATCCGGCTAAAATTGCCCAGAGGCAATAGAACGGAACGACGATCTTGTCGAGTGCCGAGCGGCTATCTGCTGCGCGTCGTCGGAACGCCATGAGGTGCCAGCACCGGAACGAAGACGCGGCGAGAGGCGCGGGCGGCCACCGGCAGGCCCTGATAGAGCCGCTTCTGGGCTTCGACGATGATAACGCCGGAGAAGGCGGGCCACAATGCGCGCCCGACACGCTCGAAGACACCGCGAACCCGCATCATCGTGCGAAGCTTGGACGGCGGAAACAACAGCGCCTCGGCGGTAGCGCCTGGTGTGAAGTTCGTCTCGCGCAGCAGATGCGTCAGCTGGCCGCGTGAATAGGGACGCCCGGAGCCGAAAGGCGTGTGCTCCATCCGGGCCCATACGCCGCGACGGTTCGGCACCACGATAACGAGGCGCCCGCCGGGCGCCAGCACCCGCCAGAGCTCTTTCAAGGTTTCACGCGGGCTCTCCGCGAACTCGAGCGAATGAACCATCAGCACCCGATCGATCGACGAGTCGGGCAGAGGCAATTCCTCGTCGAAGATAAGCGCGGTGCTCGACAGCGAACCCATCGGCCAATTGACCGCACCTTGCCCGGCCGGCATGAACGCAAATGTGCGCTCCGTATCGGCCTGGAAACGATCGAGAAACGGCACGGCATAGCCGAGGCCGACAAGCCGCTCCTGCGGCAGCCGCACCCATAGCGACGACAGCGCCATGGAAATCGACTGCTCGGCAATTCGGCCAAGGTCCGAGTGATAAAACTGGCGCAGGTCTACGATATCGGCGTGCATTGCACCAAATGTTATCAATGGTCGATTGGACTTCAAGATGGGAACCTCTACATTCCCGGTATGTCCGCGATAAAGAGGTATTTTGAGCGATGAAACCTTTGGATTTAGATGTTTTTCTTTGCCGCACCGATAATTTCGGGGTGCTGGTGCATGATCCGGAAACCGATCTGACGGCGTCGATCGACGCCCCCGATGCGGATGCCGTCGTGGCCGCCGCCAATCGACGCGGCTGGACGATCACCCACATTTTCACGACCCACCATCACACCGACCACGTTGAAGGCAACCTTGCGCTCAAGGAGCAGTACGGCTGCGAGATCGTCGGGCCGATCAATGAAGCTGTCGCCATACCGGGCCTCGACAAGACGATGGCCGACGGCGACACATTTCTGTTTGGCGACCACACCATCAGCGTGATCGAGACGCCCGGCCACACGGCAGGCCACATCTGCTATCATTTCGTCGACGACAAGCTTCTGTTTGCCGCAGATACGCTGTTCGCGCTCGGCTGTGGACGGCTCTTCGAGCGACCGGCGGCCGACATGTGGCACTCCCTGCAGAAGCTTGCGGTGCTCCCCGATGAAACGGCGGTCTATTTCGGCCACGAGTACACCTTGTCGAATGCCCGATTCGCGCTGACGATCGATCCCACCAACGAACGGCTGAAGAGCCGCGCCGCCGAGATCGAAGCAATGCGGGCCGAGGGCAAGTTCACCATCCCCACCACGCTTGCTCTGGAGAAGGAAACGAACCCCTTCCTGCGCGCCGGCGACCCCGCGATCCGCCGCAACCTGCTGATGGAGAGCAAGACGAACGAAGAGGTGTTTGCCGAAATCCGCAAGCGCAAGGACAATTTCTGATGTCGCCGGACGAGATTATCGAAGCGCTTTCGATGCAGCCGCACCCGGAAGGCGGCTGGTACGTCCAGACTTTTCGCGATAGCCCCGACGACAGGCGCGGGCATTCGACGGCGATCTACTACCTGCTGAAATCAGGACAACGCTCGCATTGGCACCGTGTGCACGACGCGGCCGAGGTCTGGCATTTCTACGCCGGTGCACCGCTTGCGCTACATCGCTCCGAAGACGGGAAAGCAAGCGAAACCTTGCGGCTCGGGACGGACATCCGCGCCGGCGAACGCCCGCAGGCGATCATCCCGGCAAACTGGTGGCAATCTGCTGAAACGCTCGGCGATTTCACGCTGGTCGGCTGCACGGTTGCACCCGGCTTCGAATTTGCGAGCTTCGAAATGGCGCCACCGGACTGGAAGCCGGCAGGCTGAGATCAGGGCTGCGTGACCGCTGCGACCGGCTCGGGTTTCTTGATCATCCGGGCCGCGTCGAGAACGAGCGGATGCAGCCCGCTATCCCCCGTCTCCAGGATCTCGAACAGTTGCCGCCGCATGCGCGGCTCCCAGAACTTGTTGATATGTGCCGCAACGCCCTCAACCGCCTCGGAGGCCGGCTGGCTGGTGAAGAAGGTGGCGATCTGGTTGGCCATATAGACCAGCTTGCTGTGCGTATCATGCGACATCGGAAATACTTCCCGGCTGAATGCGGTGCGTATGCGTGAAAATCTCGAAGTCCTCGCCGCGCACGAGGGCAACGAGGGTCATGCCGGCTTCATCGGCCGTGCGAATAGCAAGGGCTGTCGGCGCCGAAATAGCGACAAGAATGGAACTGCCGAGGATCGCCGCCTTCTGGACCATCTCGACGGACAGACGACTGGTGACAGTGACGACGCCCTCAGCCCCGGATCGCTTCTGGGAGATCACCGCGCCGCAGAGCTTGTCGAGCGCGTTGTGGCGGCCGACATCCTCTCGCACGGCAAGCAGTCCCTTGCCCGGCAGGTAGAAGCCGGCGCCATGTACGGCGCGCGTCTCGCGATGTAGCGGCTGCGCGCCATTCAATAGCGAAACCGCCTCAACGATGTCTCCGTGGGCAGCCTTGAGGGACACGGCCCTCACGTCAGGTACCTTGCGAACCGCCTGCTCGATCGACTCGATGCCGCAGAGACCGCAGCCGACAGGCCCGGCCATGCTGCGTCTGCGCGCCGTCAGGGCCGTGGCAACATCATCAACCAGTGCCACCTGGACATCGATGCCGCTCTCGGTCTCGACGATCTCGATGCCGGCGATCTGACCGACATCGGAAATGATTCCTTCCGTGAGGCTGAAGCCGATAGCAAAATCCTCAAGATCGGCGGGCGTGCCCATCATCACGGCATGCGTGCTGCCGCCATAGGAAAACGCGATCGGCACTTCTTCCGGAACGATCCGCTCGCCGGACAGGACGACACCGCCGCTGCAGGCGGTGCGCCTGACGGCAATACGGGTCGGGCGCTCGATCACTCGGCTGGCTCCAGCTTGCTGACGATGCGTCGGCTCTGGCGTGCCTGCTCGTCATAGTCCCGCTGCCAGTCGGTCGGGCCGTTGGACGGCGAGACCTGCACGGCGGTCACCTTGTACTCCGGGCAGTTGGTGGCCCAGTCCGAGAAGTCCGTCGTGATGACGTTCGCCTGCGTATCCGGATGGTGGAAGGTCGTGTAGACGACACCCGGTGCCACACGGTCGGTGATCAGCGCCCGCAGCGTCGTATCACCCGAGCGGCTCATCAGTTTGATCCAGTCGCCGTCACGAATGCCGCGCTGTTCGGCGTCGTGCGCATGGATCTCCAGACGGTCCTCGGGATGCCAGACCACATTTTCCGTGCGGCGTGTCTGGGCCCCGACATTGTACTGGCTGAGGATACGGCCCGTCGTCAGCAGCAGCGGGAAGCGCGGCCCCGTCCGCTCGTCGGTCGCGACATACTCGGTGCGGATGAACTTGCCCTTGCCGCGGACAAAGCCGTCGACATGCATGATCGGCGATCCCTCGGGATGCGCTTCGTTGCAGGGCCACTGCACCGACCCAACCTTCTCCAGATAGTCGTAGGAGACGAGCGCAAAGCTCGGCGTCGTCGCGGCGATCTCGTCCATGATCTCGGACGGATGCGTATAGTTCCAGCCAAGTCCCATGGCCTGCGCCATCTTCTGCGTGACTTCCCAATCGGCATAACCGTTGCGCGGGCTCATGACCTTGCGAACGCGGTTGATGCGACGCTCGGCATTGGTAAAGGTGCCGTCCTTCTCGAGGAAGCTCGAGCCCGGCAGGAAGACATGCGCGTAGTTCGCCGTCTCGTTCAGGAAGAGGTCGTGAACGACGACACACTCCATAGCGGCCAAGCCGGCCGCGACGTGCTTCGTATCGGGGTCGGATTGCAGGATATCCTCACCCTGGACGTAGAGGGCCTTGAACGTTCCATCGACCGCCGCATCCAGCATGTTCGGAATGCGCAGCCCCGGCTCGTTGCTGATCTTGACGCCCCAAAGCTTCTCGAAGATGTCGCGCGTCGCATCGTCGGCGACATGACGGTAGCCAGGCAGTTCATGCGGGAACGACCCCATGTCGCAGGAGCCTTGCACATTGTTCTGCCCACGCAGCGGGTTCACGCCGACGCCGGGACGGCCGATATTGCCGGTCACCATGGCAAGGTTGGCGATCGCCATGACTGTGGTCGAGCCCTGGCTGTGTTCGGTGACACCAAGACCATAATAGATCGCCCCGTTGCCGCCCTTGGCATAGAGGCGTGCGGCACCACGCACGAGATCGGCCGGAACGCCGGTGAACTTCTCGGACGCTTCCGGGCTGTGATGCGGCTCGCCGACAAAGCTCGCCCAGTCCTCGAATTCGGACCAGTCGCAGCGTTCGCGGATAAAGGTCTCGTCGAACAGCCCTTCCGTCACGATGACATGCGCCAGCGACGTCAGGATCGCGACGTTCGTGCCGGGCTTCAACGGCAGATGATAGGATGCCTCGACATGCGGCGAACGCACGATGTCGGTGCGGCGCGGATCGATGACGATCAGCTTTGCACCCTGGCGCAGCCGCTTCTTCAGGCGAGAGCCGAAAACCGGATGTCCATCGGTTGGGTTGGCGCCGATGATGACGACGACATCGCTCTGCTCGACGCTGTCGAAGTTCTGCGTGCCGGCCGAGGTACCGAAGGCCTGGCCGAGGCCGTAACCGGTCGGTGAATGGCAGACGCGGGCGCAGGTATCGACATTGTTGTTGCGGAAGCCGGCACGCACCAGCTTCTGCACCAGATAGGTTTCCTCGTTGGTGCAACGAGACGACGTGATACCGCCGACGGAATCGCGACCGTACTGATACTGGATGCGGCGGAACTCCGAGGCGACATGCGCGAAGGCCTCGTCCCAGCTCACTTCGCGCCAGGGATCGGTGATCTTCTCACGGACCATCGGATTGAGGATGCGATCCGTGTGGCTGGAATAGCCATAGGCGAAGCGGCCCTTGACGCAGGAATGGCCGCGGTTCGCCTGCCCGTCCTTCCAGGGCACCATGCGCACCAGTTCTTCGCCACGCATCTCTGCCTTGAAGGAGCAGCCGACGCCGCAATAGGCGCAGGTGGTGACGACGGAATGCTCAGGCTGACCGATTTCGATGACCGACTTCTCCGTCAGCGTCGCTGTCGGACAGGCCTGCACGCAGGCGCCGCAGGAGACGCACTCCGACGAGACAAAGTCCTCGTGCATGCCGGCAGAAACACGCGAATCGAAGCCGCGGCCTTCAATCGTCAGCGCGAACGTGCCCTGCACTTCCTCGCAGGCGCGCACGCAGCGCGAACAGACGATGCATTTCGCGGGATCGAAGGTGAAATAGGGGTTGGACTCGTCCTTCGGCTCCCATTTGAGATTGAGATCGCCGTTGTTTCGCGCTTTGATGTGGTTGTCGCCCTCATAGCCATAGCGTACGTCGCGCAGACCGACCGCGCCCGCCATGTCCTGCAGCTCGCAATCGCCGTTGGCGGCACAGGTCAGACAGTCGAGCGGATGATCGGAGATGTAGAGCTCCATCACGCCTTTGCGCACATCCTTCAGGCGGTTCGTCTGCGTCGAAACCACCATGCCAGGCGCAACCGGCGTTGTGCAGGACGCAGGGAGGCCCGCCCGCCCCTGGATCTCGACAAGACAGAGGCGGCAAGAACCGAAGGCGTCGATCATGTCGGTGGCGCAGAGTTTCGGGATCTCGATGCCCGCATCCATCGAGGCGCGCATGATCGATGTGCCCTCGGGCACCGTCACCTGGTTGCCGTCGATGGTAAGCGTCACCATGGTTTCGGAGGTCGAGGCCGGCGTGCCGTAATCGGTTTCATGGACGAGAGGCATGGTCTTACTCCGCCGCTTCGATGAGAGGTGTGGGAACGAAATCTTCGGGGAAATGCGTCATGGCGCTCATGACCGGATAGGGCGTGAAGCCCCCGAGCGCGCAGAGCGACCCGAATTTCATGGTGTTGCAGAGATCGGTAAGCAGCTCGCGGTTTTTCTCCGGCTCGATACCGCGCGCGATCTTGTCCGCCGTTTCGACGCCGCGCGTCGAGCCGATACGGCAGGGCGTGCACTTACCGCAGCTTTCTACGGCGCAGAACTCCATCGCGAAGCGCGCCTGCTTCAGCATATCGGCGCTTTCGTCGAAGACGACGATACCGGCATGGCCGATCAGGCCGTCTTTGGCCGCGAAAGACTCGTAGTCGAATGGTGTATCGAACAGCGCGCGTGGAAAGTAGGCACCGAGCGGACCACCGACCTGAACCGCCTTCACCGGCCGCCCGGATGCGGTTCCGCCGGCAATGTCATCGATCAGTTCGCCGAGCGAAATGCCGAACGCGGTCTCGAACAGACCGCCGTGCTTCACATTGCCGGCAATCTGGATCGGAATAGTGCCGCGCGAGCGGCCAAGGCCGAAGTCGCGGTAATAGGCAGCGCCCTTGTCCATGATCACAGGCACCGAGGCGAGCGAAATGACGTTGTTGATGACGGTGGGACAATCGAAGAGCCCCTTGTGAGCAGGCAGCGGCGGCTTGGCGCGAACAACACCGCGCTTGCCTTCAAGGCTGTTCAGAAGTGCTGTCTCCTCGCCGCAGACATAGGCGCCGGCGCCGGTGCGGACTTCCATGTCGAACGCCTTGCCCGAGCCCAGAACCGACGTGCCGAGGATGCCGGCGCTGCGGGCAATATCGATCGCCCGGCTCATCGCCGCGATCGCATGCGGATATTCCGACCGCGTGTAGATAAAGCCCTTGGTGGCGCCTGTCGCAAGGCCAGCGATCGCCATCCCCTCGATCAGCACGAAGGGATCGCCTTCCATGATCATCCGGTCGGCGAAGGTGCCGCTGTCGCCTTCATCGGCATTGCAGACGATGTATTTACGCTCACCCGGCGCGTCGAGCACCGTCTTCCACTTGATCCCCGTCGGGAAGCCCGCGCCGCCACGGCCGCGCAGACCGGAATCGGTAACTTCCTTGACGACATCGGCGGGCTGCATCGAAACCGCACGGCGCAAGCCGGCGAGACCGCCATGCGCCTCATAATCGTCAAGCGAGAGCGGATCGGTGATGCCGCAGCGGGCAAAGGTCAGGCGTGTCTGGCGCTTGAGGAACGGCAGTTCCTCAACCTCGCCAAGACAGAGCGGATGATCCTTGCCCGTGACCAATCCGGCATCGAACAGCGAAACCACGTCCTTCGCCTTCACCGGCCCGTAGCCGACGCGCTTGCCAGCGACTTCCACCTCGACCAGCGGCTCCAGCCAGTGCATGCCGCGAGAACCATTGCGCACGATCTTGGCGTCGAGCCCGCGAGCCGCAATCTGCTCGGCGGTCGCCTTTGCCACACGCTCCGCACCCAATGCCAGGGCAGCCGCATCACAGGGAACATAAATCCGGACGGTCATCGACGTGCCTCCGAAATCAGCGCCTCGAGATCGGCGGCGTCCACCCGGCCATGTACCTCGCCGTCCATCATCGCGGACGGCGAGCACGAACAGAGCCCGAGACAGAAGACGGGTTCGAGGGTGATCGCTCCATCTGGCGTCGTGCCGTGCCAGTCGATGCCAAGCAGCGCCTTGACGCGCTCGGCCAGCAGATCGCCGCCCATCGACTGGCAGGCCTCGGCGCGACAGAGCTTCAGCACATGCCGGCCAGCAGGATGATCGCGATAATCATGATAGAAGGTGACGACGCCATGAACCTCGGCGCGAGAGAGATTCAGCTCTTTCGCGATGATGGGTAACGCCTCTTGCGAGACATAGCCGAATTCATCCTGGATCTCGTGCAGGATCGGCAGCAACGGGCCTTCGAGATGCTTGAGATGGTCGATGATCGCGATGGTACGTGTTGCGATATCGCCATTGGCGACATGGATATTCATCAGCAGCCCTCCCGCGGCCTGCGAATCGCGGTAAAGGCCCTCTTCCGTAGCCTGCGACCGCTAACGTCAGTTCATTATAGAACTTTCTCAGGCTTGGACGAAGCGATCAATAATGTTGTTCCGTCAAACGATAGGATAAACCTATCAAAAATCCGCCTCTTCGGCGAGATTGCGCGCCTCATGCAGCAAAGCGGAAACCAATGGCGTGAATGGCTCACGATGCGTCGCCAC
The DNA here is from genome assembly GCF_001429725.1 of Rhizobium sp. Root708. GTDB lineage: Bacteria > Pseudomonadota > Alphaproteobacteria > Rhizobiales > Rhizobiaceae > Rhizobium. The sequence goes on from NZ_LMHV01000001.1 coordinate 125,807, forward strand.
CAGACCGACGAGATGATGGGCTTGCGGCTCGGTGATCGGGATCATCCTGATTTCAGCAGGAAAACCGAATGATTTTGCAATATTGCGCGGCATTATGCTCGCCCAGCGCCCTGTCCGGACGTGGGAGAACAGCACGATCATCGAGTTCGACTCGAGTGTCGGGTGCGCAACGGCGCCCGCTTCGGCGAGATGCTGATTGATGATGCGGCGGTTTTGCATGTCCGCCGTCAATAGACAAAGCCGAAGAAGGCCGACTTCCTTCCACGTCACACTCTCGCGATCAGAGAGAGGGCTGCCGGCAGCCGTGATCAGATTGTAATGCTCGGCATAGAGCGGAACGCTGGTGACACGCCCGAGCGGCTCATTCTCGAGGTAGGTGATCCCGGCATCGATCTCGAGATTCTCAAGCATGCTCAGGACCTGCAGCGAGTTTCTGGAGACGATCGAAAAGGTCACATCCGGATGCCGCTCCTGAAATGGCGCCGTGATTTTCGTCAGCATGGACAAGGCTGTCGGAATTGCCGCAATCTTGATGTGTCCGGACAGGCCCTTTCGGGCGGCGCGCATCTCCTCCCGCATGGTGCGGGTATCTCCGACGATGCGCCGCGCCCACTCCAGCACGCGCTGCCCTTCCGGCGTCAGCCCCTGGAAGCGTGAACCACGCTGCACGAGAATGACGCCCAGCTGATCCTCCAGCTGGCGGATCGCTGCCGAAAGCGAAGGTTGTGAAATTCCGCACTCTTCGGCAGCACGGCCAAAATGCTTCTCGTTTGCGAGAGCGATAAAGAATTCCAGCTTGTCGATCATCCCGCCTCCGCGCCGAACCTCGGCTCACGCTATTGTCACGACAAGACCGCGACGGGCAAGAGGGCTGGGGTTAGGCGTCCGCCGGCACCATGACGAAGAGTGTCCGCAGGAAGGCAACGGTACCCGGGTTCTCCACGCGATAGTAGATCAACCGACCCTGCCTGCGGGTGTTGACGATCCCCTCCATCCGCAGACGGGCAAGCTGTTGAGAAACCATCGCTTGTTGGATGCCGAGGATATCCTCGATCTCGCCTACCGTTCTCTCCCCATCGGCAAGAATGCAGAGGATGAGGAGCCGCGTATGGTGGGCGAGCGCTTTTAGAAGATCGCTCGCCTCTCGTGCGCGCACGGAGAATTTCTGAAATTCGTGATCGGGCATACCCGATCTCGGTGTAGGCAAATGCATTCTATATCTCTGATTGCATGAATTATAAAACTCAAGTCACAAGATAACATATACGCGCATGCCGATCGTTTGGATCTTCTAAAATACCAAAAAAAGTCCGGCGGTTAGCAAATGAGCTGACCGCCATTGATTTCAAGTACTTGTCCGGTCACATAACCGGAAAGTGAAGGCGCAGCCAGAAAGAGGTAGGCCGGTGCGCAGTCCTCTGCCGTGCCAAGCCGCTGCAGAGGGATGCTCTTGCGAGTCGCCTCGAGCTTCTCGGGAGAAGAATAGCGTTGATGGAAATCCGTCTCGATGGTGCCAGGCGAAACGCAGTTGACCCGGACACCAGCGGGCGCCAGTTCTCGCGCAAGCGCCTTGGAGTAAGTGGCAACGAACGCCTTCGACGCCGAATAGATTGCCGATCCCGGGCTACCTCCGGTCAGCGCGGAAATCGAAACCGTATTGACGATCGCCGCACCCTGCGCCGCCCGCAATGCCGGAATGAGCGCCCGTGTCAGCTCCACGACGGACGTCTGGTTAAGTTGCACGACTGATTGATACTGCTCGTCCGTCAGCTGATCGGCGGGAAAACGGCCGACCATGGTGCCGGCATTGTTGACGAGCACGTCGATACGGTCGAACGTCGAAAGCACCGTGTTGGCGAAGGCCCGCGTTCCCTCGGCCTTGCTGAAATCGGCGGCGACCAGAAACGCACGCCGATCAGCTTCAGCCGTCAGCAGAAAGTCCGGCAAGCTACGCTCGCTTTCACGACCGATGTGAGCAAGCACCTTGGCGCCGCAATCCAGAAACTGGCGGGTGACCTCGAGCCCGATCCCCCTGCCAGCACCTGTCACCACGACATTGCGATTTTCGAACAGCTTTGGATGAAACATGATCCCCCCGATGGACATCGTGGCGCCGTCTTCGCGCCGAACGTTATGAATCCCCACAGCGAAAACTATGGCGGCAACCGCGGAAAGCAAACACGCGCGACGGCCGCCGTCAACGCTGCATGTCTCGCAACGGCACGAGTTGACACCGACCCCGCGAGAAGTGCTGACACCATGTGGCAAAAACAAAAAAAGCGGCCTCGAAGGGCCGCTTTCCATCCGTCTTATTCAGACGATATCAGTCCTGATTGACCACACCCTTGAGGTGCGTGAGCTCCATGATGTAGTGCTCAAGCCGGGACTTCTGCTCATGGTGGTGTGCGTCGTCGAGTTCGGTCTTCGCCGCGTCGATACGCAGTGTCAACTCGTCCTTGGACAGGTCCTGTACGATGACAGCGGATTCAGCAAGCAGCGTGCAGCCGGTCGGCAGAATGTCTGCAAAACCGCCGAACACCACGTAGTCCTGCTTCTTGCCGTTCGCGGAGCGAACGCTGACGATGCCGGGCTTGATTGTTGTCATCGTCGGGGCGTGGTGCGCCATGACGGTCATCTCGCCGTCGGTTGCCGGAATGACAACTTCGGTCACCATCTCCGACAGCAGCAGTCGCTCGGGAGATACGAGTTCAAAATTGAAATTGTCAGCCATGACGTTTCACTTCTTGATTGTCTTTGAAACGAGAGACGGCGCGCGGGGACGGACCCTGCGCGCCGTAAGTGAATGCATCAAGCCGCTGCGGAGAGCTTCTTGGCCTTTTCGATGGCTTCTTCCATCGAGCCGACCATGTAGAAGGCAGCTTCCGGCAGGTGGTCGTAGTCGCCGTTGACCAGGCCCTTGAAGCCCTTGATCGTGTCTTCGAGCGCGACGAGCTTGCCCGGCGAACCGGTGAAGACTTCGGCAACGAAGAACGGCTGCGACAGGAAGCGCTCGATCTTGCGGGCGCGGGCAACGGCCAGCTTGTCCTCTTCGGACAGTTCGTCCATGCCCAGGATCGCGATGATGTCCTGCAGAGACTTGTAGCGCTGCAGCGTCGACTGAACCTTACGAGCCACTTCGTAGTGCTCTTCGCCGACAACGATCGGGTCGAGCATGCGCGAGGTAGAGTCGAGCGGATCAACAGCCGGGTAGATACCCTTTTCGGCGATCGAGCGCGACAGAACCGTCGTTGCGTCCAAGTGGGCGAACGAGGTTGCCGGAGCCGGGTCGGTCAAGTCGTCGGCAGGAACGTAAATCGCCTGAACCGAGGTGATCGAGCCGGTCGTCGTGGTCGTGATGCGCTCCTGCATCTGGCCCATGTCCGTGGCGAGCGTCGGCTGATAACCAACGGCCGAAGGAATACGACCGAGCAGAGCCGACACTTCGGAACCTGCCTGCGTGAAGCGGAAGATGTTGTCGACGAAGAACAGAACGTCCTGGCCCTTGTCGCGGAAGTCTTCAGCGATCGTCAGACCGGTGAGCGCGACGCGAGCGCGGGCGCCCGGCGGTTCGTTCATCTGGCCGTAAACGAGGGCTGCCTTCGAGCCTTCGCCGCCGCCATGCTTGTTGACGCCCGATTCGATCATTTCGTGGTAAAGGTCGTTGCCTTCGCGGGTACGTTCACCCACGCCGGCGAATACCGAGTAACCACCGTGCGCCTTGGCGACGTTGTTGATCAGTTCCATGATGAGAACGGTCTTGCCGACGCCTGCGCCGCCGAAGAGGCCGATCTTGCCGCCCTTTGCGTAAGGTGCCAGCAGGTCGACGACCTTGATGCCGGTGACGAGGATCTGTGCTTCCGTCGACTGGTCGACGTAGGCAGGTGCATCCTGGTGGATGGCGCGCTTGCCCGAGGTAACCAGCGGACCGGCTTCGTCGACCGGCTCGCCGATGACGTTCATGATACGGCCGAGCGTTTCCGGACCGACCGGAACGGTGATCGGGCCACCGGTGTCGGAAACCGGCTGACCGCGAACCAGACCTTCGGTCGAGTCCATGGCGATCGTGCGGACTTCGTTTTCACCAAGATGCTGCGCGACTTCGAGCACGAGGCGGTTGCCGCCGTTCGTGGTTTCGAGCGCGTTCAAGATCGCCGGCAGTTCGCCTTCGAAAGCAACGTCCACGACGGCGCCGATAACCTGCGTAACCTTGCCGGCGGAGCCTGCCGCGGCCTTCTTGGGGGTAGCTGCCTTAGCCATCTTCTTACCCTCTTTCCCTAACCTCAGAGCGCTTCCGCGCCCGAAATGATTTCAATGAGTTCCTTGGTGATCTGAGCCTGACGCTGACGGTTGTAGGAAAGCGTCAGCTTGTTGATCATTTCACCAGCGTTGCGCGTTGCATTGTCCATGGCGCTCATCTTGGCACCCATTTCACCAGCGACGTTCTCGAGGAGCGCGCGGAAGATCTGGACCGAGATGTTGCGCGGGATCAGATCCTCGAGGATCGATGCCGGATCCGGCTCGTATTCGTAGACTGCGCCGGCATGCTCCGCATCCTGAACAACTGCCGTGGGGGCCGATGCCGGGATGAGCTGCTGTGCCGTCGGAACCTGCGAGATGACCGACTTGAATTCGGAGTAGAACAACGTGCAGACGTCGAACTCGCCGGCGTCGAACATCTCGATGATGCGCTTGCCGATCTGATCCGCATTCTCGAAGCCGACCTTCTTCACCTCGCGCAATTCCTTGCGCTCGACGATGAGCGAAGCGAATTCACGACGCAGAACGTCGTAACCCTTCTTGCCGACGGTGAAGAACTTGACGGTCTTTCCTTCAGCAATGAGCTTGCGAGCGTGATCGCGCGCAAAACGCGAGATCTGCGAGTTGAAGCCGCCGCACAGGCCGCGTTCGGCAGTGCAGACGACCAGCAAATGAACCTGGTCCTTGCCGGTGCCGGTCATCAGCGCCGGCGCGCCGTCGGCGTCCGTTATCGCACCGGCGATGTTTGCCAGAACGGCACCCATGCGCTGCGAGTACGGACGGGCGGCCTCGGCCGCCTCCTGGGCACGCCGAAGCTTCGCCGCGGCGACCATTTTCATCGCCTTGGTGATCTTCTGCGTCGCCTTGACGGAGGCGATCCGGTTTTTCAGATCCTTAAGTGAAGGCATCCGTTATCCGTCCTTTAGGTCCGATTAGGCGAAGGACTTCGCGAAGCTATCGACGGCAGCGGTGAGCTTGCCCTTCGTATCGTCGCTGATGGCCTTGTCGTTACGGATCGTGTCGAGGATAGCCGAGCCTTCCGAACGAAGGTACGACAGCAGGCCCTGCTCGAACTTGCCGACCTGGTTGACCGGGATCTTGTCGAGGTAGCCGTTGACGCCGGCGAAGATCACCGCGACCTGCTCTTCCGTCTTCAGCGGCGAGAACTGCGGCTGCTTCAGGAGTTCGGTCAGGCGTGCACCGCGGTTAAGCAGGCGCTGCGTCGAGGCATCGAGGTCCGAACCGAACTGAGCGAAGGCGGCCATTTCGCGATACTGGGCGAGCTCGCCCTTGATCGAGCCAGCAACCTGCTTCATGGCCTTGATCTGAGCGGCGGAACCAACGCGCGAAACCGACAGACCGACGTTAACGGCGGGACGAATGCCCTGGTAGAACAGGTCGGTTTCGAGGAAGATCTGGCCGTCGGTGATCGAGATCACGTTGGTCGGAATGAAGGCCGAAACGTCGTTGCCCTGGGTTTCGATGACAGGCAGAGCCGTCAGAGAGCCAGCGCCCTTTTCGTCGGAGAGCTTTGCAGCGCGCTCGAGGAGACGCGAATGCAGGTAGAAAACGTCGCCCGGATAGGCTTCGCGGCCCGGCGGGCGGCGCAGCAGCAGGGACATCTGGCGATAAGCAACAGCCTGCTTGGACAGGTCGTCGTAACCGATCAGCGCATGCTGACCGTTGTCGCGGAAGAATTCGCCCATCGTGCAGCCAGCGAACGGTGCCAGGTACTGCATAGGAGCCGGATCGGAAGCCGTGGCGGCAACAACGATCGAGTACTTCATTGCGCCGCGTTCTTCGAGAACCTTGACGAACTGGGCAACGGTCGAACGCTTCTGGCCGATAGCGACGTAGACGCAGTACAGCTTTTCGCCGTCCGGGCCGTTGTCGTGGATAGCCTTCTGGTTCAGGATCGCATCGAGAATGATCGCGGTCTTGCCGGTCTGGCGGTCGCCGATGACGAGCTCGCGCTGGCCACGGCCGACCGGGATGAGCGCGTCGATGGCCTTGAGGCCGGTCGACATCGGCTCATGAACCGACTTACGCGGAATGATGCCCGGAGCCTTGACGTCGACACGCGCACGGCGGGTCGCGTTGATCGGGCCCTTGCCGTCGATCGGGTTGCCGAGAGCGTCGACAACGCGGCCGAGCAGCTCCGGACCAACCGGAACGTCAACGATGGCGCCGGTCCGCTTGACGGTGTCGCCTTCCTTGATCCCGCGCTCCGAGCCGAAGATGACCACGCCGACATTGTCGGCTTCGAGGTTCATCGCCATGCCGCGGATGCCACCGGGGAATTCGACCATTTCGCCTGCCTGGACATTGTCCAGACCATAGACGCGAGCGATACCGTCACCGACGGAGAGAACCTGACCGACTTCCGAGACTTCTGCCTCTTTACCGAAGTTTTTGATCTGGTCTTTGAGAATTGCGGAAATTTCCGCAGCGCGGATATCCATCAGCCGACCTCTTTCAATGCAAGCTTAAGGGTAGAGAGTTTTGTACGAAGAGACGTATCAATCTGACGAGACCCGACCTTCACGATCAGACCACCAAGAATTGACGGATCAACCGTGACGTTGATCGCCACGTCTTTGCCGGTGACGCCCTTCAGCGCCGCCTTCAATTCGGTTTCCTGCGCTGCGGTGAGCGCATGGGCCGAGGTAACCTCGGCAGCAATTTCACCACGCTGGTTGGCAGCGATGATGCGGAAGGCCTTGATCATGCCCGGGAGGGCAAAGAGGCGGCGGTTACGCGCCACGACCTTCAGAAAGTTTGCAAAAAAGCCGCTGATGCCAGCCTTCTCGCTGATGGCAACGATCGCCTTCAGCTGATCCTCGGCCGAGAAAACAGGGCTCGACACGAAACGCTTCAGATCGTCGCTCTCGTCAAGCATCGCCTGGAAGCGGTCGAGGTCCGCGGTGACGCTGTCGACGACGCCTTCCTCAAGCGCCAGCTCGAATAGCGACGAGGCATAGCGCTCTGCAACACCAGAAGTAAGCTGGGATGTGTCTGCCACTGGCCCAAATTTCCCTGATTTCAACCCAAGAATCCGGTCCCCGGCGGGCGCCTGACCTATAATCTTGAATTCGTTATGATTTCCCCCAGAAATCGCAAGAGAAGCCTCTTGCTTCTTCCGAAATTCGGGGTCCGTCTAACATAGGATATCGGGACTCGCAACACGCGTAACGCCCGAATACGCCTTTCCCATCGATTTCTCTCGCAAAAATGCGCGATGCGCCGCAATAAAGAGCCTGGCGCTCGATTTATCCGCTCAACTCAAGCGGAAAAGAAACCAAAGACATAGGCGAGAGGAAGCGCCGCCAGAACGATTTGCACAACCAGAAGTAAATAGTTGAGAATCGTGCTCCCCTTATCTGAAAGGAGAGAAATGATGCGGGCAAAAGCCGCCATCGCGAAGGATGCGCCGAAGACCAGATAAACATTTGGCTGCGCCAACATGATAGGGGTGAGCCCAAGCGCTAGATACATTCCGCCGGTCGAGCGAAGCTCCGCATATCCATCGCGTCTTCCCTCTCGCGGCTGAAGCCCGAAAAGGCGCATCGAATATCCGGGCGCGAACATAATAATGAGGCCCGCCAAGACCGCGAACGCCGCCGAGCAAAAAGCCAGTTGCTCGCCCAATTCCTCAGGAAAATATAGCTCCATAAGTCGACCCCAAATCATGCCCAATCGCGTTCTTATGGCATAATTGGCGTCCGCCGCAAAAGCCTGTTGCGACAGCGATCTACAAGAAGCTTTGAGGGTCTATGTCGAGCTGGACATGCACGGAGCCGCGCTCCTTCGGCGCCTGCGCCAGCATCGCCCTCAGAAACCCCTGCATGTCCGAGTTTTTCCGGCCATGCACGAGGAGACGGAAGCGGTGCCTTCCACGGACCAGCGCCAGCGGCGCCTCGGCTGGCCCGAGAACGGCAATGCCGGTGACGTGAGGCGCGGCGCTTCTGATCGCCCGCGCGTGGCTTTCCGCATCGTGTCGCGTTTCCGCCGACACGATGATCGACGCCAAGCGTCCGAACGGCGGCAGGATCGCGCGCTCCCGCTCGGCGATCTCCCTCTCGTAGAATGCGCCCGCATCGCCCGAAACGATCGCCTGCATGACGGGATGCTGCGGCTGGTAAGTCTGCAGCAGGCCATGACTTTTCAAGCCGGTACGCCCGGCGCGACCGGTAACCTGCGACAGGAGTTGGAAGGTGCGCTCGGCGGCCCGCGGGTCGCCGTTCGCGAGGCCAAGGTCCGCATCGACGATCCCGACCAGCGTCATCAGCGGAAAGTTGTGACCCTTGGCAACAAGCTGCGTGCCGATGACGATATCGGCTTCGCCCTTGGCGATCGCCTCGAGTTCGAGCCGCAGCCGCTTGACGCCGCCCATCATGTCGGATGAGAGCACGATCGTTCGCGCCTCGGGAAAATGGCGCTCAACCTCCTCGGCGATGCGCTCGACGCCGGGGCCGCAGGCGACGAGGTGATCGAACGTGCCACATTCCGGGCAGGCTTCAGGCGTGCGCTCCGCGTGGCCACATTGGTGGCACTGCAGCTGTCTCTTGAAGCGATGCTCGACCAGCCAGCTGGAACATTGCGGGCATTGGAAGCGGTGGCCGCAGACGCGGCAGAGTGTCAGCGGTGCATAACCCCGTCTGTTAAGGAACAGCAGCGCCTGCTGTTGCTTCTCGACAGTCTTGCCGATCGCCCGAATCAGCACCGGCGACAGGAAGCCGCCGCGCTCGGGCGCGTGTCGGCGCATGTCGACGAGGTGAAGGTCCGGCAAGGCCGCATCGCCGAAGCGGGTCGGCATATGAATGGTAGTGTAGCGGCCACTCTGGCCGTTGACCTGGCTCTCGACGGACGGCGTCGCGGAAACCAGAACCACGGGAAAGTCACCGATGCGACCACGGACCACGGCCATATCCCGCGCGTTGTAGTAGATGCGATCCTCCTGTTTGTAGGCAGGGTCGTGTTCTTCGTCGACGATGATGAGCCCGAGGTCTTCGAACGGCAAAAACAGGGCGGAGCGCGCGCCGGCCACGACGCGAACCTCGCCGGTCACCGCCTGGCGCCAGACCTTTTCGCGCATGCGGGGCGGGAGGTCGGAATGCCATTCCGCCGGCTTGGCCCCGAAGCGATCCTGAAAGCGCTCCAGAAAGCTCGCGGTCAGCGCGATTTCCGGCAGGAGAATCAGAACCTGCTTGCCGCGCCTCAGCGTTTCCGCGATCGCCTCGAAATAGACCTCGGTTTTTCCAGAACCGGTGACGCCATCGATCAGCGAAACCGCGAATTCGCCCTTTCGGACCTCGTCCAGAATCTCGTCCGCCGCTTCTCGTTGCGGGCCTTCGAGCCGCGCGGCGGCGAAATCGGGATCGGGCTTGGCAACGACAGGCGGGGGCGGCAGGAAAACTGTCTCGAAAATCCCCTGGCTGATCAAACCGTCGACGACGCTCGTCGAGACACCGGCAGCGTGAGCAAGCCCGGCGCGCGTCCATGACAGGCCATCCGATGCGGCAGCGAGTACGCGCGCCCGCGCCGGCGTCATGCGCTCCGGCTCGCCGCCGATGAAGCGCAACCCTTCCACCATCGGCTCAGGCTCGAAGGCATTCGGCGCGCGCAGTGCCATGCGTGCAACAAGCCCCGGCGGCGAGAGTGTATAGGTCGCGACCCAGTCGATGAAATCACGCATTTCCTTGCTCAGCGGCGGGCAATCGAAGACGTGGCTAATCGGCCTGAGCTTCTTGGGGTCGACCCCGTCCTCGCCGCCGTCCCAGACGACGCCGATGACCTGCCGCGGCCCGAGTGGCACCTGCACGACCGAGCCGGGCTCGACCGCCATCCCATCCGGTACGGCGTAGGAATAAGGCTTGGGAGCAGGCATGGGAATGAGCACCGGAACCGTGCGGGTTGCCGGCGGCGTTTCAAACAGCGCTCCAAAGAGATCGGACGAATCTGTGCTCATCGGGCGAGACCATGCCCGCATCGCGGCGAAAAGAAAACCTGGAAGAAGACACGCACCGGCTTACTCGTCCTCGTCGATGGCGCCGGTGAGCCGCATACCGTCGATCCACGTCGCGCCATCCTGACGCACGACACGGCGGGCGCGGGCGCCGCATTTTTCACGCACGGCATCAGCCAGCGCTTCCGAATGCGTGACGATCCAGATCTGGCTGCTGCGCGCCGCCTCCGCGATCATGTCTGCCAGTGGCGGCAGCATGTCTGGGTGAAGGCTTGCCTCCGGCTCGTTGAGCGCAATCAACGGCGGCAGACGATAGGACATCAGCGCCGCGGCCAGCCCAAGGAAGCGGATTTGACCGTCCGACAACTCTCGCGGCTGAAAGACCCGGTTTGGAAATTCCGGAAAGGACAGGCCGAACTCCGCCGTCTCTCCCGGCAGCGGCACGACAAGGCGCGCGCCACCGAGGGCTGCGGCAACTGCCCGGTCGAGATCGACGGTGTCTTCCCGTGTGTGCGCCAGCGTCGCGAAGACGGCCGCGATATTGCTGCCATCCTCATCGAGCAGCGGCGCCGTCACGGCCAGACAAGGCGAGCGGAGTGGCGAAAAGCGATCCGTCCGGAAACCGTGAAAAAAGCGCCAACTGTCGACCGCGCGCCGAAACGTCCCGATCTCAGGATAGTGGCCGGCATCGCCGAGCAGCGCGATTGCCGTTTCCGAGGTCAGCGCCTGCTCCGGGTAGTCCTGCATTCGGCCATCGTGCCCGCGAACGGATATGGCCGGGCCGGCGCGCTTCATCATCGTGACCGGTCGCGTTCCGGTCTCGATCGAAAGCTCTTCCGCCTTGATCTGCGGTTCGAACGGAAATCCCGCCGCGGCTGCCGGTGGCCCCAAACCGGCTTCGACACGATAGCGAAACGTGATCGCCCTCTCCTCGTCCAACAGTTCAGCTTCGAGGCGAATGCGGAACGGTCCCTCCGAGTCCTTGCGCGGGCCGGACCAGAGCGCCGAAAACATGCCGCCCTCGGCGGCTATCTCGTGGGCCAGCCGTCCACGCGTCGCCGCCTGGATGAGCTGCAGCGCACGATAGAGGTTGGATTTCCCGACCCCGTTTTCGCCGATGAACAGATTGATTCCCGAAAGATCCATGCGGATCGAACGGAGAGATCGGTAGTTCTGGGCAAACATGGAGCGGAGAAGCATGCCTTGCTTTAGCCGATCCGATCACGGAATTGAATGGGCAGCGATCAGTTCCGGTTCCGCGGGTGACGCCAGCGGCAGGAAGCGCGTATCGCCGTCCGCGTCAAGCCCACGGATGGTGTGGTCTTCCAGAGCCTTGGTCACCTCGTTGATATCGCCCTCGAGATGCTCCACCGGGATCAGGTTCCCGACCACGAAATCAAAGCGGTCACCCCGCTTGTTGAGGAGTTCGTGAAACACCGTCATGTCACGAAGCTCGGTCGACCACTTCGCAAGCCAGTAGAACAGGCCCGAGTTCCGCGCCGTCATGTGCACGGGCAGGATCGGAAGATTGTACTTTCGCGCAAGGCCGACGGCGGAGGTTTTCCAGGGCCGCTCGTTCAGCCGCCCGTTCGCCCAGTAGGCAATGCGCCCGGAGGGAAACAGGACGGTCGCCTTGCCTTCCTTGACGGCATGGTTGGTCAGCTGAAGCGTTTCGCGGGTCTTGAGCTTGCTCTTGTATTCCTCCCGCCACTCGACAGGAATGATGACCTCGGCAAAGCGCGGATTGACGCGCACCGCATCGCGGTTCGCAAACACCATCATGTCGGGCCGTCTGTTCTTCAGAAGGTCGAAAACCGCGACCCCATCGGCGATGCCCGTTGGATGGTTGCTGACGAGAATGAAACCGCCGCGCTCGGGAATGCGCTCGCCGTGACTGACGTTGATATCGAGCTTCAAGAGGTTGCTCATATACTCGAAGCACTGGAAGCCCGGCATGTTCGCGACATCGTTGGCGAAGCTGATCGCCCTGTTGTAGCGCAGCAGAGTATAGAGAAAGGGCCGCATGACCGGCCAGAGCGGATGGTTCACGATCCGCTGGCCGCGCTCGGCGATCAGCGTATCGACAATATGTCCCGGCCTGCCTTGAGAGACGAGTGAGATCGCTTCCGCGAACTGTCCAAAAGCGGTCGTGGGGTGGCGCCGTGGCATTCAAGATCCTGCGTCGTTGGGAAACTCAGTTAGGGTCATTAATATGATGGAAGCATGACAACCACTTGGCCGATATTAGCAATTCCATAACTGTCGTTCCCTCAGAATTGGCAGCCGGATTGGCAAATTCAAGGGCCAGACACGTGAACGAACTTCTGATCATCGCCGACCTGCAACTGATGGCTGAGCGAACCGCCTGGCTCGCGAGCCTTGCCAACGAAAGGCGTCTGTCCGAGCACACGCTCAACGCCTATGAGTGCGACACCCGGCAGTTTCTGACCTTTCTGACAGGCCATCTCGGCGGCCCCGCAACGCTGAAGGATATCCATGCGCTGCGGCCCGCGGATTTCCGCGCCTTTCTGGCTGCGCGCCGCAAGGAAGGTTCCGGCGCCCGGTCGCTCGGCCGCAATCTCGCGGGGCTGCGGTCACTGTTGCGTTATCTCGAAAAGAAGGGCCTGGTAAATGCCGCCGGCGCGAGCGCGGTGCGCTCTCCGAAGCAACCGAAATCGCTGCCGAAGCCGCTCTCGGACCGTCAGGCGATGACTGTCGTCAGCGAGGACGCCCAGTTGCACGAGGAGCCCTGGATCGCCGCGCGCGATGCGGCCGTGTTTGCCCTGCTCTACGGCTGCGGCCTACGCATATCGGAAGCGCTCGACCTGATGCCCGACCATTTCAGTCGCGGTGCGACGACGCTGCGTATCACCGGTAAAGGCAACAAGACCCGCCTCGTGCCATTGCTGACCGTTGTCTTTGAAGCCGTCGAGAAATACCGGGCGCTGTGCCCCTATCATCTCGAAAGACAGGCGCCCCTCTTCCGTGGCGCCCGTGGCGGCAAGCTGCAGCAGGCGATCATCCAGCGCACCATGCAGAAGATGCGCAGCGCCTTCGGCTTGCCCGAAACAGCAACCCCGCATGCCCTCCGGCATTCCTTCGCGACCCATCTGCTGGCCGGCGGCGGCGACCTCCGCACAATCCAGGAATTGCTCGGGCACGCCAGCCTTTCCACCACCCAAGTCTACACGGGTGTGGATTCATCCCGTCTTCTTGAAGTTTACGACCGTGCCCATCCGCGGGCGTAATCTTTTGTTAACGGCTTCTCTTAAAGGAATATCCGCATGCGCGGCGTAGAGCTTAGCAATCCATAGTGACCGGAACACCATCATGACGATCTCCATCGGCCACCGCAGTCTGAGCATAGCATCGCCGGGCAATATCCTGCTCTGGCTGATCGCCGCATTCCACATGCTGCTCGCGGCAACGCTCATCGCGATATTGCTGTCGGTCTCCCCGGCGGCCGCATCCGATGATGTCGCCTGCACCGGCCGCAACATCCTCACCGATCTCAAACAGAGCGACCCCGCGCGCTACGCGGAAGTCGTGAAGGAGGCTGATGCCGTGCCGAATGGCAAAGGCATCTTCTGGAAGATCGAAAAGCAGGGACTAGCGCCGTCATGGCTACTCGGCAGCATGCATGTGACCGATCCGCGGGTGCTCAACCTGCCGCCGCGTGCGCAGGCTGCGCATGACGTCTCCAATACGATTGTCATCGAGTCGGACGAGATCCTCGATGAGAAGAAGGCTTCCGCGGCCCTTCTCATGCGCCCGGAACTGACGATGTTCACCGATGGAACGACCATCGAGAAGCTCCTTTCCCACGACGACTATACGCGCCTGGAAGAGGGCCTCAAACAGCGCGGCATTCCGCTTGCCGCGGTTTCGCGGATGCGGCCCTGGATGATATCGAGCGTCGTTGCGCTGCCGGGCTGCGAAATGACGCGCAAGGCGAAGGGCATCCAGTTCCTCGACCAGAAGATCGCGACGGACGCTATCGCGTCGGGCAAGCAGGTCAAGGGCCTTGAATCCCTGGCCGAACAGCTGCAGGCCATGGCCGAGCTTCCCACCGACTTTCACCTGAAATCGCTTATCGAGACGCTGGCTCTCGGTTCCAAGATGAACGACGTCGTCGAGACGATGACCGATCTCTACCTCTCCGGCGATATCGGCATGACGATCCCGATGCTGAAGACCGTGTCACCTGACAATAAGGACGATGACGGCGACTACGCCGCCTTCGAGCAGCGCATCATCCTCGACCGCAACAAGGTGATGGCCGAACGCGCCGCTCCGATCCTTGCCAACGGCAACGTCTTCATGGCCGTCGGCGCCCTGCATCTGCCGGGTGAAGGCGGCGTCATCGAGCTGCTGCGTAAGCAGGGTTTCACGGTGACGGCGGTGAATTAATCGGTCCCGCTCGCTCGTCTTCTAGCCTAACCATGTCCCGATTTCACGGGATCCGTGGACTATGGTGACCACGAGAATACCGCGCGGTCTCGGCTCATGGACGGCGACATAACGCCCCTCGATCAGGATGCGCGCCGCGGCGCTTAACTCCGGCCCGCGCGGCCCAATTTCCACATACCCTGCCGCCAGCGCGAACTTCTCCAGAAACCTGCGCAACAGGTTGCCGGCCGCTCGCTCATTGTCGGGAGCGATTGAACGCCAGATCTCCCGCAGCTCTTCTTCCGCGCGAGGGCTGAGCGTGTACCTACCCACGCGATCGCTTTTCCGCCTTGAGTTCGGCAAGGAGAATATCGGCGTCGACTTCACGCCCCTCGCCGCTGGCAATGCCCTCGTCATACGCCCGTTTCAGACGCGCGATTTCCAAATGCCGGATTTCCTCGCGCTGCTCCCAAAGGCGCAGGGCGTCGCGAACGATTTCACTGTTGGACGCATAGCCGCCGCTATCCACCGCATCCTGCATTCTTGCAGCCTGATGCGGCGTGAGCGAAATTGTAAGGGTGCGCATTTTCGTCGCCTTCATCCCTCGACAGCAACACACCCAACAAGACCTAACAATTATTGTTAGTCGAACGAAAAGGCCGCCGTCCTCTCGGACCGCGGCCTTGTCAAAGCTTATGGCAAAGCCTCTTACATGTGGATCGGCTTGGCGAAAGCGGCGAGAGCCGCTTCCTTGACCGCTTCTGACATGGTCGGATGGGCGTGGCAGGTGCGGCCGAGATCTTCGGCCGAACCGCTGAACTCCATCAGCACGGCGATCTCGTGGATCATCTCGCCGGCGCCGAAGCCTACTATGTGGCCGCCGAGGACGCGGTCGGTGGTCTTGTCGGACAGGATCTTCACGAAACCATCCGTCGCCAGCATGGCGCGCGCGCGGCCGTTGGCCGTGAACGGGAACTTGCCGACCTTGTAGGCGACGCCAGCCGCCTTCAGCTCTTCCTCGGTCTTGCCGACGGAGGCGACTTCAGGCTGCGTGTAGACGACGCTCGGGATGACGTCGTAGTTCACATGGCCATGCTGGCCGGCGAGAATTTCGGCAAGCGCCACGCCTTCGTCCTCGGCCTTGTGCGCCAGCATCGGGCCCTTCACCACGTCGCCGATCGCGTAGATGCCGGCAACATTGGTGCGGAAGTGACCGTCGATCTCGACGCGGCCACGATTGTCGAGCACAACGCCCGCCTCTTCGAGACCAAGGCCAGCCGTGTAGGGAATGCGGCCGGTGGAGATCAGCACGACATCGGCTTCGACCGTCTGCGCCGCACCGCCGGCGACCGGCTCGAACGTCACCTTCGCGCCCTTGCCACCCTTTTCGACGCCTGTCACCTTGGAGCTCAGGTTGATGTCGACGCCCTGCTTGGCGAGCAGGCGCTGGAACTGCTTGGAGACGTCGCCATCCATCGCGCCGAGGATCTTGTCGAGATATTCGATGACGGTGACCTTGGCGCCGAGGCGCGACCACACAGAGCCAAGTTCGAGGCCGATGACGCCGCCGCCGACGACGATCATCGTCTCAGGCACCTTGTCGAGCGCGATCGCGCCGGTAGAGGAAACGATCACCTTCTCGTCGATGTCGACCTTGACGCCAGGGATGCCGGCAACGTCGGAGCCGGTGGCGATGACGATGTTCTTGCCTTCGATCTCCTGGACCTTGCCGTCCTCAGCCGTAACCGAGACCTTACCGGCGGAGGCGATCTTGCCGGTGCCGATGAAGCTGTCGATCTTGTTCTTCTTGAACAGGAAGGCGACGCCGTCGACGTTCGATTTCACGGTGGCGTCCTTGTGGGCCATCATCTTGTCGAGGTTCAGCTTCGGCGCCGCGACCTCGATGCCGAGCGCGTCCATGCCGTGGCCGGCCTGATGGAACATTTCCGACGCGTGCAGCAGCGCCTTGGAAGGAATGCAGCCGACATTGAGGCAGGTGCCGCCGAAGGTGGCGCGCTTTTCGACGACAGCGACCTTGAGGCCGAGCTGGGCCGCCTTGATGGCAGCGACATAGCCGCCGGGGCCGGTTCCGATAACGATCACATCATAGGACATTGTTTCTTTTCCTTTTCGTTATTTGCTTAGTCAGCCGCGCGGGCGAGCGCGAGGCGGAAACCGAAGCCGACCAATGCGGCACCGGTGATGCGGTTGAACCATTTGCCGCTTGCGATGAAGCGGTCGCGAATGGGCTTTACGGTGAAGAAGGTGGAGACGCCCGCGAACCAGGCGACGAGTGCAGCGGCCATGCCGATGCCGTAGCTGAACTGGATCAGCGCGGGTGTGTCGTGATGAACAAGCGTCGAAAACAGCGACAGGAAGAACAGCACCGGCTTCGGGTTCAGCGCATTGGTAACAAAGCCCATGCTCAGGCACTTCAGCGCCGAGATCGGCTTGCGGTCTTCTTCGCTCACGTTGATCTCGGCCACGTTGAAGCCCGGCGCCCGAAACGACTTGATGCCGAGATAGACGAGGTAGGCGACACCCGCCCACTTGATCATCGCAAACAGCATCAGCGACTTGGAAACGATGAGGCCGAGACCCAGGATCGTGTAGCTGATGTGAAAGAGCAGCGAGAAACCCATGCCAATGCCGGTCATGACGGCCGCGCGGCGGCCATGCACGATGCTCTGGCGCAGGATCACCGCGAAGTCGGCGCCCGGCACCACGATGAAAATGGAGAATACGGCCATCAGGCCCAGAAATTCGAAGAAGTACTGCATCTGGAAGGTCCTCGTACCCTAGCGGCCACCGCTTACGTTGAGTATGGCGCCCGTTATATAGGAAGCCGTCGGCGAGAGCAGGTAGAGGACCGCATCGGCGATTTCCTCGGCTGTACCCGAGCGCTGCATCGGAATGCTGGATGCCATGTCGCGTGCGCGGTTGGGCAGGCCACCGGACGCGTGAATATCCGTGTCGATGACGCCGGGGCGTATCGCGTTCACCCGCACCCCCTCGGTTGCCACCTCGCGCGACAGGCCGATCGTGAATGTATCGATCGCAGCCTTCGAGGCCGCGTAATCGACATACTGCGACGCCGACCCGAGGACTGCAGCCATGGAGGATATATTGACGATCGATCCGCCCTTACCGCCATGCTTGGACGACATCCGGCGAACCGCCTCGGCGGCGCAAAGGATCGAGCCGGTGACATTGACGCGCATCATCCGCTCGAGACGCTCGACGCTCATCTCGTCGACACGTTGCGGCGCGTCGACGATGCCGGCATTGTTGACGAGGCCATCCAGTCGCCCGAAATGTCGATCAACGGCATCGAACATCGCAGCGATATCCTGCGCACTGCCGACATCGCCCTTGATCGCGATCGCATCGCCACCCTCGGTCTTGACCTCGGCGACGACGACATCGGCGGCAGCACGGTTGGCGGCATAATTCACTGCAACATTCCATCCCTGCCGCGCGGCAAGGCGGCACACGGCGGCACCGATGCCCCGGCTGCCACCGGTGACCAGAAGAACGGGTCGCCCTGTCATTTCGCGCACTCCTTGAATGTCAGCAAGTCCCAGGGCGCGACGGTCGCCTTATCGTTACCCCAGATCTTCGACTGCCGGATCGCGGGACCAAGACCGGGAAGCAAGATTTCGTCGGCAGCCACTGCGGCTTCAGGCTGGAGATTGTCGATCTTGCCCTCGGCATCGAGGCCGTAAACGGGGCCTTGCCATATGGTGCATGCGTCTAGGTCGGCGCCGGTCGCATCGCCATCGGGGCATTGGAACATCAGAATGCCGGCGGCGCGCGTCGGATCCTCCGAGGGCATGACATAGCCGTCGAGTTCCAACGAGCTCTTGAGTATCTTCAGCGCGAAGAGATTGCTGGCAGAGGCCGCTTCAGAGGCGATCGGCTTGAAACGCAGTTCATAGGCACCATCCCTGTCGGCATAGACGGCGCGGGCCTGATTGCAATCGGGCGCGCCGACAGCCGCCATCGGCAAGCTCAGCAGAAACGCCAGCGAAGCTCCGACGGTGCCAGTGGCACGGAGAAGCATCATACGCTCTGTGGAGATTGCCAGCGACATTACACGCCCCGCTGAGGTGAAAAGGGCCGCTCGCGCGGCCCTGTCGATTGCTTAGAGATCGAGAACCAGACGCTCCGGATCTTCCAGGCTTTCCTTGACGCGAACGAGGAAGGTCACTGCTTCCTTACCATCGACGATACGGTGATCGTAGGAGAGAGCGAGATACATCATCGGACGGATGACGATCTGGCCGCCGACGACGACGGGACGATCCTGGATCTTGTGCATGCCGAGGATACCCGACTGCGGTGCGTTCAGGATCGGCGAGGACATCAGCGAACCGTAGACGCCACCGTTGGTGATCGTGAAGGTACCGCCCTGCATGTCGGCCATCGACAGCGAGCCGTCACGGGCAGCCTTTGCCAGACGTGCCAATTCCTTTTCGACTTCGGCGATCGACATCTGGTCGGCATCGCGAATGACAGGAACGACAAGGCCCTTGTCCGTGCCGACGGCCATGCCGATGTGGCAGAAGTTCTTGTAGATGATGTCGGTGCCGTCGATCTCGGCGTTGACAGCCGGCAGTTCCTTCAGCGCGTGGGTAATGGCCTTGGTGAAGAAGCCCATGAAGCCGAGCTTCACGCCATGCTTCTTTTCGAAGACGTCCTTGTACTTGGCGCGCAGGTCCATGACAGCCTTCATGTCCACCTCGTTATAGGTGGTCAGCATCGCGGCCGTGTTCTGTGCGTCCTTGAGGCGCTTGGCGATCGTCTGGCGCAGGCGCGTCATCTTCACGCGCTCTTCGCGACCGGCATCCTCGACCGTCGACGGGCCACGAGCAGCAGCCGGAACGGCAGGTGCTGCAGCGGCTGCCGGAGCGGAGATGCCCTTGGCAACGGCGGCGATCACGTCGCCCTTCAGAACCTGGCCGCGCTTGCCCGATCCATCGACCTGATCGGCCGAAAGGTTGTTCTCGGCAAGCATCTTGGCGGCAGCCGGTGCCGGCGGCATCGCGGAAGCGGCAGCGACCGGAGCAGCGGCTGCGGCAACCGGAGCAGGAGCGGCGGCAGCGGGTTCGGCGGCCTTTGCCGGAGCGGCGGCGGCGCCCGCGGCGATCTGGCCGAGCAGTGCGCCAAGACCGACGGTCTCGCCAGCCTGAGCGACGATCTCAGACAACGTGCCGGAAGCCGGAGCCGGTACCTCGATGGTCACCTTGTCGGTTTCAAGCTCGAGAATCGGCTCGTCGGCCTTGATGACGTCGCCGACCTTCTTGAACCAGGTACCGACGGTTGCCTCGCTGACGGATTCACCGAGAGTTGGAACGCGGATTTCTGTGGCCATTGTTCAAATCCTGAATTTTGATCGTTGTAATTTTTGACGGCGTTCCGACGACGGAGGCCGAAGAACGAATTAATGCGAAGAGGAAGCGCTAAGTCGCTCCCTCTTCGATCTCATTCTCTTAGCCGCCCAGCGCATCCTCGAGGAATGCGGCGAGCTGCGCCAGATGCTTGGACATCAGACCCGTTGCCGGCGACGCCGCAGCCGGACGACCGGTGTAGCGGACGCGCTGGTACTTCGCATCGATATGGGCGAGCACCCATTCCAGATACGGGTCGATGAACGACCAGCCGCCCATGTTCTTCGGCTCTTCCTGGCACCAGACCATTTCCGCATTGCGGAAGCGCGAGAGCTCGTTGATGAGCGCCTTGGCCGGGAACGGATAGAGCTGTTCGACGCGCAGCAGGTACACATCGTCGATGCCGCGCTTTTCGCGCTCTTCGAGAAGGTCGAAATAGACCTTGCCCGAGCACATCACGACGCGACGGATCTTGGCGTCCTTCTGCAGCTTGATCGGACCGTCCTTGATCACCTCGGCATCGTCCCAGAGCAGACGGTGGAACGAGGTTTCGCCGGCCATCTCCGCCAGACCCGACACCGCCCGCTTGTGGCGCAGCAGCGACTTCGGCGTCATCAGGATCAGCGGCTTGCGGAAGTCGCGCTTCACCTGGCGGCGCAGGATGTGGAAATAGTTTGCCGGCGTCGTGACGTTGGCAACCTGCATGTTGTCCTCTGCGCACATCTGCAGCCAGCGTTCGAGACGGGCGGACGAGTGCTCCGGACCCTGGCCTTCATAGCCGTGCGGCAACAGGCAGACGAGGCCGGACATGCGCAGCCACTTGCGTTCGCCCGACGAAATGAACTGGTCGAACACCACCTGCGCACCGTTGGCGAAGTCGCCGAACTGGGCTTCCCAGAGCGTCAAGGCATTCGGACGCGCCAGCGAGTAGCCGTATTCGAAACCGAGAACAGCTTCTTCGGACAGCATCGAGTTGATGACTTCGTAGCGCGCCTGCGTCGACGAGAGGTTGGCGAGCGGGATGTAGCGCTCTTCCGTTTCCTGATCGTAGAGCACCGAGTGACGCTGCGAGAAGGTGCCGCGTTCGCAATCCTGGCCGGAGAGGCGGATCTTATGGCCTTCGGTGACGAGCCCGCCGAACGCCAGCGCTTCCGCCGTCGCCCAATCGATGCCCTCGCCGGTCGAGATCATGTTCGAACGATTTTCCATGAAGCGCTGGATGGTCCGGTGCGCATGGAAACCTTCCGGGATCTCGGAAAGCTTGCGGCCGATTTCCTTCAACTGCTTCATCGGCACGGCGGTCTTGCCGCGGCGCTGCTCGTCGGCATTGTCGGCCGTGCGCAGGCCAGACCACTCGCCGTCGAGCCAGTCGGCCTTGTTCGGCTTGTAGCTCTGGCCGGCCTCGAACTCCTGCTCGAGATGCGCGCGCCAGTCGGCCTTCATCTTTTCGACTTCGCCATCGGTCAGCAGGCCTTCGCCCACCAGACGCTCGGCATAAATCTGCAGCACCGACTTATGGGCGCGGATGACCTTGTACATCTTCGGCTGTGTGAAGGACGGCTCGTCGCCTTCGTTGTGGCCGTAGCGACGGTAGCAGAACATGTCGAGGACGACAGGCTTATGGAACTTCATGCGAAATTCCATGGCGATCTTGGCGGCATAGACAACCGCTTCCGGATCGTCGCCGTTGACGTGCAGGATCGGCGCTTCGATCATCTTGGCGACGTCGGACGGATAGGGCGACGAACGCGAGAAGGCCGGGTTCGTGGTGAAGCCGATCTGGTTGTTGATGATGACGTGCATCGTGCCGGCGACGCGATGGCCGCGCAGGCCCGACAGGCCGAGAATTTCAGCGATAACACCCTGGCCGGCGAAGGCCGCGTCACCGTGGATCAAAAGCGGCAGAACCTTGGCGCGCTCGGAAAGCGGAATGGTATCGCCTTCCCAAACGGTAGCGCCCATATCCTGCTTGGCGCGGGCCTTGCCCATGACGACGGGATCGACGATCTCGAGGTGAGACGGGTTGGCCGTCAGCGAAACGTGGACCTTGTTGCCGTCGAATTCACGGTCGGAGGAAGCGCCGAGGTGGTACTTCACATCGCCGGAACCTTCGACTTCGTCAGGCGCGTAGGAGCCGCCCTTGAACTCGTGGAAGATGGCGCGGTGCGGTTTGCCCATGACCTGGGAGAGCACGTTCAGACGGCCGCGATGCGCCATGCCGAACACGGCTTCCTTGAGGCCGAGGCTGCCGCCGCGCTTCAGGATTTGCTCCAGTGCCGGGATCAGCGATTCACCGCCGTCGAGGCCGAAACGCTTGGTGCCCTTGAACTTGACGTCGAGGAACTGCTCGTAGCCTTCGGCTTCGATGATCTTCGACAGGATCGCCTTCTTGCCTTCGGCCGTGAAGGCAACGCCCTTGTCCGGACCTTCGATCCGTTCCTGAATCCAGGCCTTTTCTTCCGGATTGGAGATGTGCATGAACTCGACGCCGAGGGTCGAGCAGTAGGTGCGCTCGAGGATCTCGATCATCTCCGGGATGGTCGCGTATTCGAGACCGAGCACATTGTCGATGAAGATCTTGCGATCGTTGTCGGCGGCGGTGAAACCGTAGTTCTCCGGCGACAGTTCCTTGTAGTCCTCGACGGGCGCGGCGATTCCGAGCGGATCGAGCTTGGCGTGCAGGTGGCCGCGCATGCGGTAGGCGCGGATCATCATGATGGCGCGCACGCTGTCGCGCGTCGCCTGCAAGATGTCAGCACCCTCGGTCGGCTTGCCGGCTGCTTCGGCCTTGGCCTTCACCTTGGTCTCTACGACCTTCTCGATCACGCCCCAGTTGCCGTCGAGTGCGGAAACCAGATCGCCGCTGGCCTGCAGAGGCCAGTTGCTCTTGCGCCAGGATGCACCCTTGGCCGCCCGCTTCACGTCGTCAGGATTGTCTTCAAGCGCCTTGAAAAACGACCGCCATTCCTCGTTGACCGAGGCGGGATCTTCCTCGTAGCGCGCATAGAGCTGCTCGATGTAAGCAGCGTTGGCGCCATCCAGGAACGAGGTGATCTGAAACTGCTCGTTGGCTTCTTGCCGTGCCATGGTTACACGCGGACGCTTTCGCCCGCCTCCTGACTTGTGATTTGCCGGATACTCGACCGGCTTGCCGCATCTATCGTTAGCCGCCTGTCCGCGGCTCATTTCAATTCCAGGTCAAAAGCCCGGGCAAACGGTTCGATCGCTGCCCGGGTATATAGATTGGCTTAGCCCTTGAGGACTTCAACCAGCGTCGTGCCGAGGCGCGCCGGGGAAGGCGAAACCTTGATGCCGGCCGCTTCCATGGCAGCGATCTTGGATTCCGCATCGCCCTTGCCGCCGGAAACGACAGCGCCGGCGTGGCCCATGGTGCGGCCCTTCGGAGCCGTACGGCCCGCGATGAAGCCGGCCATCGGCTTCTTGCGGCCCTTCTTGGCTTCGTCAATCAGGAACTGTGCTGCGTCTTCTTCAGCCGAACCGCCGATTTCGCCGATCATGATGATCGAGGTCGTGGCTTCGTCGGCCAGGAACATCTCGAGCACGTCGATGAACTCGGTGCCCTTGACCGGGTCGCCGCCGATGCCGACTGCCGTCGTCTGGCCGAGGCCTTCGTTCGACGTCTGGAACACGGCTTCGTATGTCAGCGTGCCGGAGCGCGAAACGATACCGACCGAACCCTTGCGGAAGATCGAGCCCGGCATGATGCCGATCTTGCATTCTTCCGGCGTCAGGATACCCGGGCAGTTCGGGCCGAGCAGGCGGGACTTGGAGCGGTCGAGGCGAGCCTTGACGCGAACCATGTCCATGACAGGGATACCCTCGGTGATGCAGGTGATGAAAGGAATCTCGGCGTCGATGGCCTCGATGATCGCATCAGCGGCACCTGCCGGCGGAACGTAGATGACCGAAGCGTCGGCACCGGTGCGTTCCTTGGCTTCGGCAACCGTTGCAAAGATCGGCAGGCTTTCGCCCTTGGAACCGGTCCAGGTTTCGCCACCCTTCTTCGGATGGATACCGCCGACCATCTGCGTGCCGTAGTAAGCCAGCGCCTGTTCGGTGTGGAAGGTGCCGGTCTTGCCGGTCAGGCCCTGAACGAGAACCTTGGTATTCTTGTTTACGAGAATAGACATCTATCAGGTCCTCAAATTAGGCGTTGATCGCCGCGACGATCTTCTTGGCGGCGTCGTCGAGATCGTCAGCTGCCGTGATCGCGAGACCGGATTCGTTGAGGATCTTCTTGCCGAGCTCGACATTCGTGCCTTCGAGGCGAACGACGAGCGGAACCTTGAGGCCGACTTCCTGAACTGCTGCGACAACGCCTTCGGCGATGACGTCGCACTTCATGATGCCGCCGAAGATGTTGACGAGGATACCCTCGACCTTCGGGTCGGCCGTGATGATCTTGAAGGCAGCCGCAACCTTGTCCTTGCCGGCACCACCGCCGACGTCACAGAAGTTTGCCGGCTCCTTGCCGTAGAGCTTGATGATGTCCATCGTCGCCATGGCGAGACCGGCACCGTTGACCATGCAGCCGATGTTGCCGTCGAGCGCCACGTAAGCGAGGTCCCACTTGGAGGCTTCGATTTCCTTGGCGTCTTCTTCGGTTTCGTCGCGCAGCGCCTTGACGTCGTCATGGCGGAACAGCGCGTTGCCGTCGAAGGACATCTTGGCGTCGAGAACACGCAGATGACCATCCTTCATGACGATCAGCGGGTTGACTTCGAGGAGCGCCATGTCCTTTTCACCGAACGCCTTGTAGAGCGCCGGGAACAGCGACTTGGCATCTTCGGCGGCGGCACCCGAGAGATCAAGCGCCTTTGAGATCGCAGCAACGTCGGCAGCGGTTACACCGGCTTCCGGGTCGATGGCGATCGTATGGATCTTCTCGGGCGTGTCATGGGCGACAGCCTCGATGTCCATGCCGCCCTCGGTCGAAACCACGAAGGCAACCTGACCGACCGAGCGATCGACCAGGATCGAGCAATAGAGCTCGCGATCGATGTCGGCGCCGTCTTCGATGTAGAGGCGGTTGACCTGCTTGCCGGCGTCTCCGGTCTGGGCCGTAACCAGCGTGTTGCCGAGCATGTCCTTGGCGTGCGCCACGACTTCCTCGATCGACTTGGCGAGACGAACGCCGCCCTTGGCGTCAGGGCCGAGTTCCTTGAACTTGCCCTTGCCGCGGCCACCGGCGTGGATCTGGCTCTTGACCACGTAAAGCGGGCCCGGCAGCGACTTTGCAGCGGCTTCGGCTTCCTCGACCTTGAGGATCGCCACGCCTTCCGCGACCGGCGCGCCATAGCCCTTCAAGAGAGCCTTGGCCTGATATTCATGAATATTCATGGATCTATTCCTGTTTGGATTGCGTCAGCGGCCGTCAGGCTTACTTCAGCGACGGCGCGATGTTGATGCAGGCTTCGCACAGGCCGGCGACGGCGCCGACGGACTTGTCGAAGGCTTCCTTTTCGGCCTTGTTCAGGTCGATTTCGATGATGCGCTCGACACCGCCGGCACCGATGATGGTGGGAACGCCGACATACATGTCCTTGACGCCGTACTGGCCGGTAAGCTGCGCCGCGCAAGGCAGGACGCGCTTCTTGTCCTTGAGGTAGGACTCAGCCATTTCGATCGCCGAAGCGGCCGGTGCGTAGTAGGCCGAGCCGGTCTTCAACAGGCCAACGATTTCGGCGCCGCCATCGCGGGTGCGCTGGATGATTTCCTCCAGGCGCTCCTTGGTGACCCAACCCATGGTGACGAGGTCGGTGAGCGGAATGCCGCCAACGGTGGAGTAACGCGCGAGCGGCACCATCGTGTCGCCGTGGCCGCCGAGAACGAAGGCAGTGACGTCCTGAACCGAGACGTTGAATTCCTTGGAGAGGAACAGGCGGAAGCGCGAGCTATCCAGAACGCCGGCCATGCCGACGACCTTGTTGGCCGGAAGGCCGGAGAACTTCTGCAGTGCCCAGACCATCGCGTCGAGCGGGTTGGTGATGCAGATTACGAAAGCGTTCGGGGCATACTTCTTGATGCCGGCGCCGACCTGCTCCATGACCTTGAGGTTGATGCCGAGCAGGTCGTCGCGGCTCATGCCCGGCTTGCGGGCGACGCCGGCGGTGACGATGCAGACATCGGCGCCTTCGATCGCGGAATAGTCACTGGCGCCCGTCAGGTTGGCATCGAAGCCCTCGACAGGAGAGGACTGCGCGATGTCGAGGCCCTTACCCTGAGGAATGCCGTCAGCGATATCGAAGAGAACGATGTCACCCAGCTCCTTCAGGCCGGCGAGATGCGCCAGCGTGCCACCAATCATGCCAGAACCAATGAGTGCGATCTTGTTACGCGCCATTTCGGTGTTTCCTTTGCGACCAAAATTCGTCAGGCGACGCGCGGGGGCATCGCCCAATGGGGCAATCGCATAGACCCAATGCCCAAAAATGGCAAACGATTATTTTTGAGTAAGGAATTTCAATCGGTTAGATAATAAAACTCTTACGTAAACGTAAGATAAATCGTCAACAAAACGTTACTCTGCGGCTCGTCGCTCGTTATGCAGGGCAAGATATTCCGCACTTCGCATTTCGAAGAGACGCGAGACTGTACGATCGAATTCGAACCCCTCGGTACCACGCGCTTGTGTCAGCAAGTTTTCAGGCATCGCTGCGGCGGACACATAGAGCCGCACTGCATGGTCGTAAAGCGTATCGATCAAAATGATGAACCGCTTGATCTGATTCCGCTTCTCGGGACCGAGAAGCGGCACATGGTCGACGAAGACCGCATCGAACCGTTCCGCGATTGCAAGGAAATCCGATGCGCCGAGCGGCTTGTCGCAAAGATCGTCGAAGGAGAACCGCGCAATGCGATCGACCGTCAGAGGCACGTGTATCGACCGGCCTTTCATCGGGATTTCGCTCGGCTGCGCCTTCCGCCCGTGCAACGCCTGCATCCAGGAGGCATCCATCGCCATATCGGCGCGTTCGTCCAAGGGTGTCAGATAGACCGGCTGGCTGCCGAGCTTTTCCATCCGGTAGTCGGTTGGGGAGTCGAGGCTCACAACGTTTGCATGCTGCTTCAGGAGGTCGACGAAGGGAAGAAACAGGCTCCGGTTCAGCCCGTCCCGGTAGAGATTGTCCGGCTCGACATTCGACGTCGCCACCAGCACACAGCCGCGCCGGAAAAGCTCGGAGAAAAGCCGCGACAGGATCATCGCATCGGCAATGTCAGTGACCGTGAATTCGTCGAAGCAAAGCAGTTCGGCCTCATCGTAGAGGGCAGCCGCCACGACCGGGATCGGATCGGCCTGCTTCGTCTCGCCGTTCTTCAGCTTCAGACGATGGGCGGCGATGCGGTTATGCGCATCGGCCATGAATTCATGGAAATGCGCGCGGCGCTTCTTTGCCGATGGCGCCATCGCGAAGAACATATCCATCAGCATGGTTTTGCCGCGACCGACGCTGCCATGGATGTAGAGCCCTTTGACGGCCTCCGAAGGCTTTTTCTTGTTGGCGAACAGCCAACCGAGCGCACTGGATTTCGCTGCCGGACGCCGCTGCTTCAACGCTGATAGAACCCGATCCAGGCATTTCGCCACGTGCATCTGGGCTGAATCGACTTGAAGCGCACCCGAAGCCGTCAGCGACTTCAATTGTTCGCTGACGCTCAGGGAGTAGTCCGGCATGGGTTGCATAAGGGGTCCGCCTATGGACGATCGGCGGCCCGGGCCGCCGTATCACTTAACGGCTGAGGCTGATCTGCTGTCCGCTGTTGGTCTGGCCGCTGAAGGCATTATCGGCGGTCTTGAAGACGCTGCCGATCTGGTTACCGCTGCGGTCCTTCAGGATCACCTGCTTGCCGGAGACTTCCCAGGAGCCCATGGCCGTCAGCTCACCGGCGCAACCGCGCGTACCGCCGCGTGATCCGCTTCCGAGGTTAGTCAGCGTCAGGAACATGTCGCAGGAGCCGTTGACCCGCCAACTACCGACCATCGATTCCTTGGTGACGTCCATCGCGTTCGCCCCCATCGCGCCGGGCTGTGCGCCGGCGACGGGTGCGGTGTTCGACGGAGCGGCCGGGAATTGCGAGGAGCCGCTCGGCGGCGGAAGCTGGCCGCCCTGAACGGATGGCACCGGCTGAGCCGTCAGCGGCGCCGGAGCAGCGCTGTAGCTCGCATCATTATAAGCGGTGCGCTGGCAGCCAGCTAACGACAGAATGACCACGACACCTGTCGCCATATGTCTGAACTGCATCATGATACTCCTGATTTTTCCAGTATTGTCCCGAAGTTGCCGCGCAATCACGGCGGAATTATCTTGAAAGGCTGTATTGAATCAAGCCAGCGCAGGGAGATTTTGTGTCGATGTGAGAGCAACGCCGTACCTGCGAGACAAATTTGGCGCAATGCCGAGCAGATCAAGGCTTCGTGATCGGATAAAGAAAAGGGCTGCCACTGCAGCCCTTTCGCTTCGAACGATCAGACGCGGCGCTCGACCATCATCTTCTTGATCTCGGCAATCGCCTTGGCCGGGTTCAATCCCTTCGGGCAGGTCTGCGCGCAGTTCATGATCGTGTGGCAACGATAAAGGCGGAACGGATCCTCGAGATTGTCCAGACGCTCGCCTGTCGCTTCATCGCGAGAATCGATCAGCCATCGGTAGGCCTGCAGGAGAACGGCCGGACCGAGATAGCGGTCGCCGTTCCACCAATAGCTGGGACAGGAAGCCGAGCAGCAGGCGCACAGAATGCACTCATAAAGACCATCGAGCTTCTGGCGATCTTCGTGGCTTTGCTTCCATTCCTTTGCCGGCGTCGGCGAAACCGTCTTCAGCCAGGGCTCGATCGAACGGTGCTGCGCATAGAAGTTTGTCAGATCTGGAACCAGATCCTTGACGACGGGCATGTGCGGCAACGGGTAGATCTTCACCGAACCGTTGATCTCGTCCAGACCCTTCGTGCAGGCGAGCGTGTTGGTGCCGTCGATGTTCATCGCGCACGAACCGCAGATGCCCTCGCGACAGGAACGGCGCAGCGTCAGCGTCGGATCGATATTGTTCTTGATGTAAAGAAGACCGTCCAGCACCATCGGGCCGCAGTCGTCGATATCGATGTAGAACGTATCGATCGACGGGTTCTGACCATCATCAGGGTTCCAGCGATAGACGCGGAATTCGCGCGTGTTCTTCGCACCCGCCGGCTTCGGCCACGTCTTGCCTTCGCGCATCTGGGAGTTCTTGGGAAGAGCGAGTTCAACCATTGCTGGACCTCAATCCTTGGCGGCCAGAGCCGCCCCTTCGTTGTATGATAAATCTGTAGGAGACCAAGCCGCAACCCGCGCGCCGAGCAGGCGCCACGGGCGTCCTTCGAGCGCGTGCGACCACACCGCAAGGCGCAGGCCAAAACGGCGAACGGCAAGCCAGGCATTCCAGAGCGGCGCCGCGTTGCGACGCTTCCGCTTGTTTGCTGAACGATCGCCCTGCATCGTGCTTTCGGTGCCGGACTGCCGGATGACCCATGGCGAGACATGGGCGATCTTGCAGCCATGCAGGCTGGGGCTCCAGAGGAAATCGTCAACCGGCATGTGTATGCGGGCAACCGCTTCGACGAGCCGGATCGCGGCTGATCGGGTCAGCACGTAGCCGGCAGCACCCGAGCGCGGACGGAACGACCGAACCAGCTGGGTTTGGCCGAGTGCTTCCGCCGGAACGACAAGCCGCCCGCCGCGGCGCGGCGTGCCCTCGAGCTTGATGACGTCGACAGCGCTCGAGCGTGACGCGATCTCGGCCAGCGTGTCTTCAAACCCGGCATAGGGTTCCGCGTCATCTTCCAGGATGAGCGCGAGATGATGATCTGATGCCAGGAATTGTTGCCAGGCAAGCACGTGACCTGAGAGGCATGCTTCTTCGACCAGCGTGAACACGCGGTTTCGAAAAGCACTCCAGCCGATGCCATCGGGAGGAAAATTGAGCGTCTGGCCACGCACAGCGAGAACGCCATCTCGATCGATCCGCGCGTCGATGCCCCTTACCCGGTGCAACGGCCAGCGCAGTTTCCCGAAATGCCCCTCGATCGCGGCCCAGCGTTCGGGCGAACGGTCCAGGTTGATCGCATAAATGCCAAGCGACCTCTCACGATTGGTCGGCGACGCAGCCGCGTTGGCTGCGCCGTGAGAACCATTCTGTGAGAGGGTTTCTGCCATCCTTAGTACACGCGAGCCTTCGGCGCGATCTTCTGGGGATCGATACCATCAGCGATCAGCTCCGTGTGAACAGGGCGATAGTCGAGCTTGACGTCACCCGCGTCGTTGAGCCAAGCGAGCGTATGCTTGCGCCAGTTTTCGTCGTCGCGGCCGGCGAATTTGCCTTCCGTGTAATCTTCGCGCGCATGAGAGCCACGGCTCTCCTTACGAGCTTCGGCGCCGTAGATCGTCGTGATGGCATTGGCCATCAGGTTCTGCAGTTCCAGCGTTTCGACGAGGTCGGAATTCCAGATCATCGAACGGTCGGTGACCTTGATGTCGCGCATTTCCTGCCAGATCGCCGAGATGCGCTTGCAACCCGATTCCAGCGATTCCTGCGTACGGAACACCGCAGCATCTTCCTGCATGGCGCGCTGCATCTTCTCGCGCAGATGCGCCGTCGGCGTGCTGCCGCTGGCGTGGCGCAGACCATCGAAGCGATCCATGATCTTGTCGCAGGCGGCAACGTTGAGATGCGGGACAGGCGACGCGCGGTCGATGACCTCGCCGGCGCGGATGGCGGCGGCGCGGCCGAAGACCACGAGGTCGATCAGCGAGTTGGAGCCGAGGCGGTTGGCACCATGCACCGAGGCACAGCCGGCTTCGCCGACGGCCATCAGACCCGGAATGATTCTTTCCGGATTGGAGCTGTCGGCGTTGAGCACTTCGCCCCAATAGTTCGTCGGAATGCCGCCCATGTTGTAGTGAACGGTCGGCAGAACCGGGATCGGCTCGCGCGTCACGTCGACGCCGGCGAAAATCTTGGCGCTCTCGGAGATGCCAGGCAGGCGCTCATGCAGCACAGCCGGATCGAGATGGTCGAGGTGCAAGAAGATGTGATCCTTGGCTTTGCCAACGCCACGACCTTCGCGGATCTCGAGCGTCATGCAGCGCGAAACCACGTCGCGCGAGGCAAGGTCCTTGGCCGAAGGAGCATAGCGCTCCATGAAGCGCTCGCCCTCGGAGTTGACGAGGTAGCCACCTTCACCGCGTGCGCCCTCGGTGATGAGACAGCCCGAGCCGTAGATGCCGGTTGGGTGGAACTGAACGAATTCCATGTCCTGCAGCGGCAGGCCGGCGCGTGCCACCATGCCGCCGCCGTCGCCGGTGCAGGTGTGGGCCGATGTCGCCGAAAAATACGCACGGCCGTAACCGCCGGTCGCCAGCACCACCATCTTGGCGGCGAAGCGATGGATCGTGCCGTCATCCAGGCACCAGGCAACGACGCCGGTGCAGCGGCTGCCATCGTCAGACATGATCAGGTCGAGCGCGAAATACTCGATGAAGAATTCGGCGTTGTTGCGTAGCGACTGGCCGTAGAGCGTATGCAGGATGGCGTGGCCGGTACGGTCGGCAACGGCGCAGGTGCGCTGTACCGGTGGGCCTTCGCCGAAGTTCTGCATGTGGCCGCCGAACGGCCGTTGATAGATTTTGCCTTCTTCGTTGCGCGAGAACGGAACGCCGTAATGCTCAAGCTCGTAGACGGCCTTTGGTGCTTCCATCGCGAGGTACTGCATCGCGTCGACGTCGCCGAGCCAGTCGGAGCCCTTGACGGTGTCGTAAAGGTGCCACTGCCAGCTGTCAGGCGTCATGTTCTGCAGAGAAGCGGCGATACCGCCCTGAGCGGCAACGGTGTGCGAGCGTGTCGGAAACACCTTGGTGATGCAGGCCGTGCGGAAACCCTGTTCCGCCATGCCGAGCGTCGCGCGAAGACCGGCGCCGCCGGCGCCGACGACGATCACATCATATGAGTGATCGACGTACTTGTAGGCCTTCCCATTCTGAGCGGGTGAAGTCGGTGCCATGATACGGTTATCCTACGAATGCAATTTTCAGAATGGCGAAGAGACAGAGCCCTGCCATCAGGATCGAGAAGAAGGTGTTCAGCATCAGCAGGCCGATCTTGGCGAACTCGCCGTGTACGTAATCCTCGATGATCACCTGCATGCCGAGCCGCATGTGAATGATGCCGGAGATGACCATCAGCCCCATGACGACGGCAACGAACGGGTTCGACAGGGCGTGAACCACCTCGGCATAGGGTTGGCCCGCGTGAACGATCATGAAGATGATGAAGAAAACGAAGAGCGGCACGTTGGCGACGGCCGTAACGCGCTGACGCCAGAAATGATCGGTTCCTTCCTTGGCCGAGCCAAGGCCGCGAACCTTACCCAGAGGGGTGCGCATATCCATGAGAACAACCTTTAGAAGCGAATGAGGAAGCCGATCACCCAGACCAGCACGGTCAGACAGAGCGATACGACGATCGAAGCCTTGGCCATCCTGGTGGAGACGGCCTTGTCGAAACCATAGCCGAGGTCCCAGACGAAGTGACGAAAGCCGCCGACCATGTGATGGAGAAGCGCCCAGGTATAGCCGAGTAGAACGAGTTTGCCGACGATGCTGCCGAGGATCCAGTTGACCCAGTCGTAATAGGCTTGGCCGGTCGCCGCCGCGATCAGCCACCATGCGATAAGCAGAGTGCCGAAATACAGAGCGCCACCGGTGATGCGGTGGACGATCGACATGAGCATGGTGGGGATTAGTTTGTAAACTTGCAAATGCGGCGACAGGGGCCGGTTATTTGTCACATTCGCCATCAGAACCTCGCGGCGTCTTCTCTGCGCTCCCGGATTTCGGGGCATTCAAAGCAACCACACGAATGACAAAATCCTCTGTGTGCGTTGCATCAAGGCCGACGTTTAATCACGTAAACCCCTAACGACAAGTATAATTGCTAACCCGCCAGAATTTAATCGATTTGCGTCATCGACTTGAACCGGGCCGATTTGGTAGCGCGCCAAACCAGGCGATACTCGATGGCTTGTGGACACGGCGGCACTTTTGGAGCATTTTCGTGTTAACGCTTTGTTAAGCATCCGATTTCCGGAGATAGACACGATGTCCACCACTTCAAGGCTTTTGTTGATCGCCGTTGCGGCAACCGTCGCATTGCCCGCTCTGGCTGGTGATTTCGGCGGCTATCGGGCGCCGCATCAGCGCGGCTTCGATCATCGCAAGCCATTCGCCGTCGGCCATACGGGTTTCTCGGGTCGCCAGATCGCCTTCGAGCGACGGCACCACGACGGTTTTTACGGCCGTCCCGGGCGCAACCGTCTGCTCAAGCAATTCGACCGGCCGGGCCCATCCTATGCCCGCGGCAACGTGACGATCGTCGTGCAGCAATCAGGCTACGGCGCAGGCTTCGGAACCTATGCCGGCTCCTCCTATGCCTATGACATGAACGGCGGAACTTATGTGACCGGCAGCGGCTATCGTCTCTATGCTGCAAGCGCGAAGCAAGCCCTGGCTCCCAAGGCCAAGGTCATCGATGTCACGAAGGGCAATAGCTGCGCCTACGAAGCAGGCGTCTGCGTCATTCGCCCTTGAAGCGCCAGACAACGGTCTTCTTGACATCGCTGTCCTCCAGAGCTCGGGTAACGGGAACTTCGTAGGTCTCGCAAAATATCAGCCGGTCGCGGGGCAGATAGCTTCGTCCCGGATCTCCGACAAGAACGACGACACCATTTGCCGTCAGCCGCTCGAACCAGGGAATGATCTTGGCTGCGAAGTCTTTGTCATAGAAAACATCGCCCGCCAGAAGAACGTCCGCATCGAAATCGCTGCCGACGATATCGGTGGATTCGAACGTCAAATCGGCTGCATTCAGATCCGCATTCAGCGCGACGGCCGTCTTCGCCCATGGATCGATATCGACAGCGGTGACGCCGGATGCGCCAGCCATCTTGGCAGCGATCGCCACCAAGCCGGAGCCTGTCGCAAAATCGACGACCCGCTTGCCTCTGACGATGTCGGGCGTATCCAGCACATACCGGGCGAGCCCCTGCCCGCCAGCCCAGGCGAAAGCCCAGAACGGCGGCGGCAGACCGATCTCGGCAAGCTCGTCCTCCGTCTTCAGCCACAGATCATGCGCCTCGCTTGCCAGATGCAAGCGGATTTCGGGAACATGAGGGGGCGACGAGACGCCGGTATTTGCGCGGATGAAGACGTCTGGATCGGTTTTCAAACGGATA
Organism: Rhizobium sp. Root708; assembly: GCF_001429725.1. GTDB lineage: Bacteria > Pseudomonadota > Alphaproteobacteria > Rhizobiales > Rhizobiaceae > Rhizobium. The sequence goes on from NZ_LMHV01000001.1 coordinate 160,091, forward strand.
TCAGCGTGGAGGGTTGTCGAGCCCGCCCATCCGGCACACCTCAAGCCACTCGTCATCAGTGACCGGCTGAACAGAAAGGCGCATCGACGTGACCAGGGACATTTTGGCGAGCTTCTCGTTTACCTTGACGTCCTTAAGGCTGACGGCCTTCGGCATATCGCGGACGGCGCGGATATCGACGCAATCCCAGCGCAGGTCTTCCTTGGCCGTTGAATCCGGATGAGACAGCGCACAGACTTCCACGATGCCGACGATCTCGAGACCATCATTGGAGTGGTAGAAGAAACCCTTGTCGCCGATCTGCATCGCACGCATGTTGTTTCGCGCGAGATAGTTGCGGACGCCGGTCCACTCGGTGCCTTTCTCGCCAGCGGCCTTCAGCTGTTCCCAGGAAAATGCCGAAGGCTCGGATTTGTAAAGCCAGTGCGCCACGCTCATGCTCCCGGATTGTTGAAGACCCAATTGAACGGCTTTACCTCGACGCTCTCGAACAGGCCGGCCTTTGCGTAGGGATCAGCATCCGCCAAAGCCTTCGCGGCCTCGATCGTGTCCGTCTCGACGATCACGAGGCTGCCGCAGGGCTTGCCTTCTGCGTCGAGAAAGGGACCCGCCATCTTCAGCGTGCCTTCGGCGTTCAGCTTGTTGAGATGTTCAACGTGAGCCGGACGCGCTTCCATGCGTACGTTCAAGTGGCCGGGCTTGTCCTTGCAGAGAAAAGCAAAAAGCATCTTCCGTCTCCTATTCGGTCGTGATCGGGCGCGTCATCAGCTGATCCATGGCATCGGCGATGCCAAGGTTACCATCGATGATGGCGGAAATTGCATCGGTGATCGGCATGCTGATGCCGAGCGATTGCGCAAGATTAGAGGCGACGGCAGCGGCAAACGCCCCCTCGACAAGCTCGCCATGCGCGGGATCGCTGCGGTCGCCACGTCCGAGCGCTATGCCGAAGCGCAGATTTCTCGATTGATGGCTGGTCGCTGTCAGAACCAGGTCGCCGAGACCGGAGAGGCCGCGAACCGTATCGGCCTGGCCGCCCCTTGCGACCACGAGACGCGACATTTCCGCAAGCCCCCGCGAGATCAACGCGGCGCGCGCGGAATCCCCGAGGCCGGCGCCTTCGATGATACCGCAGGCAATGGCGAGAACATTCTTCAGCGCGCCGCCAAGCTGCACGCCGATCCGGTCGGCGGAGGCATAGAGACGAAACGTCCGGCCGGAGATCACATGCGCGAGCCGCTCCGCGGTCGGCAGGTCGGCAGCGGCCAATGCCATCGCAGTGGGCAAGCCCTTGGCGATATCGGCGGCAAAACCCGGGCCCGAAAGAACGGCGACCGGATGACCGGGCAATTCGCGTTCGAGAAGATCGGTCAGCAACATGCCGGTCGTCCGCTCGATACCTTTCGCGCAGGTGACGACCGCGGCACTCTTGGCAAGATAGGGTGCGTATTGGCGGGCGGCATCCGCCTGCGCCTGCGACGGCATGGCAAAAAGCACGATATCGGCATCGCTGACGGCGGATGGCTCGATCGAAAATTCGAGCGAATCCGGCAAGGTAACGCCCGGAAGCGCTGCCTCGTGCAGACGGTCGGCCTTCAGATCGGCAATCAGCGACGGATCGCGACCAATCAACACGGTGGGACCGCGTTCGTTCAGGGCGATCACGGCCGCCAGCGCGGTTCCGAATGCGCCCGCTCCCACCACGGCGATCTTCTCGCTCATGCTTTTGCACCCCGCTTGCCAAAACCGAGAAGGGTTTCCGCATTCGCATCCAGCGGCCAGCGCGACCGCGGCTGGACGTCGAGATCATCGGGTGAGACGCCGTTTGCCATGCGCTCGAGGCCGGCCCAGGCAATCATCACGGCATTGTCGGTGCACAACCGAAGCGGCGGCGCGACAAAGCGGAACCCATACTTGTCGCAGAGCGTCTGCAACGTCTCGCGAAGCTCCAGATTGGCGGCAACACCCCCGGCAACGACAAGCGCCGGCTGGCCGTCCTCCTTGCCGAACTGCATCTTGAAGCGCTCGAGGCCGCGGCCGATCCGATCCTTCAATGTGCGCGAAACCGCGTTCTGGAACGAGGCGCAGATATCCGCGACGTCCTGATCCGTCAGCGGCGCAATCTCTGTTGCAGCCTGCCGCACCGCGGTCTTCAGACCGGAGAACGAGAAATTCAGCTTGCTCTCGCCGACAAGCGGGCGCGGAAACGCGAAGCGTTCCGGGTTGCCGTTCTTGGCCGCCTGCTCCACGGCCGGGCCACCCGGATAGGGCAAGCCGAGCAGCTTTGCCGTCTTGTCGAAGGCCTCGCCGAGCGCGTCGTCGATGGTCGTGCCCCAGCGCTCGTAGTCGCCGACGCCGCGCACCAGAATGAGCTGCGTGTGACCGCCGGAAACGAGGAGCATGAGATAGGGGAACGTCAGGCCATCGGTCAGCCGCGCCGTAAGCGCATGGCCTTCCAGATGATTGATGGCAAAGAGCGGCTTGCCTGATGCCTTGGCGATCGCCTTGCCGGTCATCAGTCCGACCAGCAGCCCGCCAATCAGTCCCGGGCCCGATGTGGCCGCGATCGCATCGATATCCGAGAGCGACACATTGGCACGTTTCAAGGCCTCGTCGATCAAGGTATCGAGCGCCTCGACATGCGCGCGAGCCGCGATCTCCGGAACGACACCGCCATAGGCGCTGTGCTCCTCGAGCTGGCTGAGCACGACGTCGGATCGAACGGTCGGCTGGCCATCGGCATCCCGCTCGACAACCGCTGCGGCGGTTTCGTCGCAGCTTGTTTCAATGCCGAGGATGCGTAGAAAGGGAGCCATGAAACCTGATCGTTGATTGCGATGGGTGTTAAACCTGTTTACGAGGAACTCCGGTAACAACGGATCAATGCGGATGCAAACAAAACCTTTCCGGATCGGCACCAGAGGCAGCCCGCTGGCACTCGCCCAGGCCCACGAGGCGCGCGACAGGCTGATGGCCGCCCATAATCTGCCGGAAGAGATGTTCGAGATCGTCGTCCTGTCGACCAAGGGTGACCGCATCACCGATCGGTCGCTGGCAGAGATCGGCGGAAAAGGCCTCTTCACGCAGGAGCTGGAAGAGAAGCTCTCGGCCGGCGATCTCGATATTGCCGTTCACTCCTCGAAAGACATGCCGACCACCTTGCCGGAGGGGCTTTATCTTTCCGCCTATCTGCCGCGCGAGGACGTTCGAGATGCCGTCATCGGCCGGACCGCGCCGAAGCTGATCGATCTGCCGCATGGAGCGACGGTCGGATCCTCGTCGCTGCGCCGGCAGGCCTTGATTCGTCGCATGCGCCCTGATGTGAAAGTCATCACCTTCCGCGGCCTCGTCGACACCCGGTTGCGCAAGCTGCAGGAAGGTCAGGTCGACGCCACGCTACTGGCTCTCGCGGGACTGAAGCGGCTCGGCAAGGTCGAGGTGATCACCGAGATACTGGATGCCGATACGTTTCCGCCCGCTCCCGCCCAGGGTGCGATCTGTATCGAGAGCCGCATCGGCGATGCACAGATTGATACCCTGCTGGCGCCGATCAACGACATCAGGACATATGACACCGTCTCCTGCGAGCGCGCCTTCCTGGCAGCGCTCGACGGCTCCTGTCGTACCCCGATCGGCGGCTACGCCGTTTGCGAGGGCGATCAGATCCGGTTTTCAGGTTTGATCCTAACGCCGGACGGGCGCAATCAACATGCCGTGACCATCGACGGCCATCGCCGCGACGCACTGGCTCTTGGTACCCGCGCCGGGCAGGACATTCGCGCCCGCGCCGGCAGCAGCTTCTTCGACGATTGGAGCTGAGCGGCATGCGTGTGCTCGTGACCCGTCCTCTCCGTTCGGGCGAGCGCACCGCAGAACGCCTTCGCGACATGGGCCACGAGCCGATGCTTTTTCCGCTGGCGGAACCGGTGCACGATCCGGCCGCCTTGCACGACTTGGCTGGACGCCCCGGTCCCCTGGCGGTCACCAGCGCCGAAGCGATCCGCGCGCTGGCATCACTTCCAATAGTCGCACCCGAGTATTTCGACCGACATGTCTTCACGGTCGGTGAAGCGACGGCCGAGGAAGCAAGGGCTCTCGGGTTCCGCTCCGTCATGGCCTCCGCAGGCAACGGGGCCGATCTCGCCGATATGATATTTTCCGCATCACCCGAGCCCGTCACCTATCTCGCCGGCTCCCCGCGGGCGACCACGTTCGAAGCGCGCGCCAACGATATCGGTCTGCCGGTAATTGTGGTGGAATGCTACCGAATGCGACCGCTGCGGGTCGACCCCTCCGAATTGGCAGAACTGCTGCGCACTCACCGTCCACAAGCGATCCTGTTTTACTCCCGCGAGACGGCCAAGGCCCTCTTTGCGCTCGTCGAACATCAGGAAATCTTGTCGGCGGTCCGCTTCTTGTGCCTCAGCCAAGCCGTTGCCGAAGCCATCCCAGTCTCGCTGCGACACTCTGCCGACATTGCCTCTACGCCGGAAGAAGGTGCCCTTCTGTCGCTTCTCGGAGGCGCATGATTGCCCAAATTTTATCTAAGGTCTTTTCTTAACTAGCATCACTGACTAGTTTCGAACCATTACAGGAAAATGAGGGTCCCATGGCATCAGGAAATCCGCCACGCCACTCGAAAAGTACCGACGAGCCGGTCACCATCGATCTGGATGCGCAGGAAATTGCCTCTGCCAACGACGCTGAAAAGGATCAGCAGGCGCCCTTGGCCGCGACCGAATCAGAAATACCCGGTGCCGGTACCGAACCTCTCCCGAGAGAACCGGACGCGCCGTCCGAAAAACCCTTCAATGGTGCCGACGCTGCCGACGAGCCGCCAGTAGGTCAACACCAAGCCCATGGCAACACCTCCGGCTTGATCGCCGCCGGTATCGTCGGCGGATTGATCGCTCTCGTTGGCGCCGGTGCCATCCAATATGCTGGCTTTCTGCCTGGCCCGTCAGCCACTCCCTCGCAGTCGACCGAGGTGAGCAATCTCGCCGGCGAGATCGATGGGCTGAAGCAGTCGGTCGCCAATCTCGCGGCCTCGCCTCCTGCAACGCCTGACACCAAGCTCGAGGGCAGGATCGCGGCACTCGAAGCAGCCGAGAAGACGGCTGCTCCCGCAGGCGGTGACGGCGCATCCGTCGATGCTCTTAATCAGAAGATTGCTGATCTCACGAGCCAGATCACCCAGTTGCAGACGGCCGTTGCCAGCGTCGGCGCAGAGCGTAATGCCGATGGGGCGGACATCGAGAAGCGCTTGGCCCAAGCCGAAAAGAAATTGAACGAGCCGCGACAGGACGTAGCGGTGGCTCAGGCGATTGCCGCGGCCGCGCTGAAGGCTGCGATTGATCGCGGGGGTCCCTTTGCTGCCGAACTGGATACGTTTGCTGGCGTCTCTCCCGATGATCCGGTCGTCGCAAGCCTTCGCAGCTATGCCGAGACCGGCGTACCCTCGCGCGCTGAACTGATCCGCCAGGTCCCCGACGTCGCAACCGCCATCATCGATTCCGCCAATCAGGCTGATCCGAACGAAAGCTGGTCGGATCGCCTGATGTCGAGCGCGAAATCGCTGGTGAAGGTTCGCCCCGTCGGCAATATCGAGGGCGATAGCGTCGACGCGATTGCGGCGCGCTTGGAAAACAAGGTCAAGAACGGCGACCTGCCCGGCGCATCGGCGGAATGGAATGATCTGCCAGCAGCCGCCAAGCAAACCTCCGCCGCTTTCAAGCAATCGCTGGAAGCACGTATTCGCGTCGAAGAGCTTGTCGGCAATGCGTTGTCGAAGGCAGTTTCCGGCACCGGACGAGAGGGCTGAGGAATGATCAAGCTCGTTATATTCGCTGCTCTCGTGCTGGTACTTGGCTATGGCTTTTCGTGGCTGGCGGATCGGCCCGGCGATCTTTCCCTGATCTGGGAAGGACAACTCTACCAGACGAAGCTTATCGTTGCCGCCAGTGCGCTGATCGCGCTGATCGCTGTCGTCATGGTCGCGTGGTGGCTGCTTCGATCGATCTGGACGTCACCCTATGCCGTCACCCGCTATTTCCGCGCCCGCAAGCGCGATCGTGGCTATCAGGCGCTTTCGACCGGCTTGATCGCCGCGGGCGCCGGCAATGCCCTGCTCGCACGCAAGATGGCAGCGCGTTCCCGCGGCCTGCTGCGCGCCGATCAGGAGCCTCTGATCATCCTTTTGGAAGCCCAGGCGGCCCTGATCGAAGGACGGCATGACGAGGCACGGGCGAAGTTCGAAGCGATGACGGCCGATCCCGAGACGAAAGAACTCGGACTGCGCGGATTGTATCTCGAAGCCAAGCGCCTCGGCGCCAACGAGGCGGCACGGCAATATGCCGAGCAGGCGGCCGACAACGCGCCCTATCTTCCATGGGCAGCCCAGGCGACGCTGGAGTACAGAAGTCAGGCCGGTCGCTGGGACGATGCGATCAGGCTGCTTGAACAGCAGAAGGCCGCCCGTATCGTCGAGAAGCAGGAGGCTGACCGTTTGCGCGCGGTATTGCTGACTGCCCGGGCGACGGAGAAGCTCGAAAACGATCCGGCCGGCGCCAGGGACGATGCGACGCATGCCCTGCGGCTTTCCGCCGATTTCGAGCCGGCCGCCATCGTCGCGGCGAAGGCGCTCTTCCGCGAAGACAAGATCCGCAAGGCCGCTGCAATCCTCGAGCAGGCATGGAAGGCCAACCCGCATCCCGAGATCGGACGTACCTACGTGCGCGCAAGGAGCGGTGATTCCGCCGTCGATCGGTTGAAGCGCGCCGAGAAGCTTGAAGCCTTGCGCCCGAACAATGTCGAGTCGCTTCTGATCGTTGCGCAGGCCGCGGTCGATACGAAGGATTTTGCCAAGGCACGGACGAAGGCCGAGGCCGCCGCTCGCGCCGAACCGCGCGAGGCCGCATTCCTGCTGCTTGCCGACATCGAGGAGGCGGAAACAGGCGACCAGGGCCGTATCCGGCATTGGCTCGCCCAGGCGCTCAAGGCACCGCGTGATCCAGCTTGGGTTGCGGATGGCTTCGTGTCGGACAAGTGGTTGCCGCTCTCGCCGGTCACCGGTCAGTTAGACGCGTTCGCCTGGAAGGTGCCCTATGGCCAGGCTGAAGGCCCTGCCGAGGAAGGTGCGCTCGTTTCCATCGATCAGGCCCTCAGAACGCTGCCGCCGGTGCGCGAAACCCGGCCGGAAAGCCCGGTCAACGACCACCGGATTATCGAGCTCGAGCGGGCAGCCACCATCGCGGAGGCAGCACGGCCCGCACCGAAACCGACCCCGCCGGCAAGGGCGACCGACGATACGCCCACCGAAGCACGCCCATTCTTTGGCGGACGTCCGGATGATCCCGGCGTGCGCAATTCGATGGTGGAACCCGAACCCAAGACGCGGCTTCGCCTATTCTAGAAAACAGGACCCGGATGTTCGAACGATTTCAGGTATTCTTTCACAATCTCACCGCAGACCGCCCAAAAAACAGCTTTGCCCCCGACGATCCCCGCATCGCCGTGGCAGCGCTCTGTATGCAGGTGATGGAAGCTGACGGACAGATCAAGGACAGCGAGAAAAAGCGCCTTCGCAAGCTGCTGAAGGAGCAATACGGGCTGGACCGGAAACAACTCGACGCCTTGATCGCGGCGGGACAGGAAGCCGAGAGCTCGGCGGTGGACTATTACCGCTTCACTTCCGATCTCAAGCGCCATCTGAACAGCGAACAGCGGGTGGAACTGATCGGCATTCTCTGGGACATCGTCTACGCCGACGGCGAACGAAGCGAAATGGAAGACGACGCGATCTGGCGCATTGCCGAATTGCTCGGCATCTCGGCGCGAGAACGGATCCAGAAGCGCCAGGAGGCGGCAAAACGGGTGACCGATGTCACGGTGGTACAGGACGATGCCGACTGACGCTTCACCGCAAGGGGACGACCGGGGTGCAGTGCTGATCGTGCTGCACCAAGAGCGCTCGAGCCCCGGACGAGTTGGCCAGCTTCTGGTCGAGAAGGGATATCGTCTCGACATCCGCCGTCCTGTTCTCGGCGACAAGCTGCCCTCGACCCTTGGGGACTATGCCGGAGCCGTCGTCTTCGGCGGACCGATGAGTGCAAACGATCCCGACGATTTCGTGAAGGCCGAAATCAACTGGCTTGACGTGCCGCTCAGAGAAAAGCGGCCGCTGCTCGGCATCTGCCTTGGAGCGCAGATGCTGGTTCGCCAGCTCGGCGGCAAGGTCCAGTCAAACCAGGATGGTTCGACGGAGATCGGCTGGTATCCTCTGCACGCCACCGAGAAGGGCCGGCGACTGATGCATTGGCCCAAGATGGTCTACCACTTCCATCGCGAAGGCTTCGACCTGCCCCGTGGTGCCGAACTCCTGGCGGAGGGCGACGCCTATCCTAACCAGGCCTTTCGCTACAACGGACACGCCTGGGGACTGCAGTTTCATGCGGAACTGACGCGGGCAATGATGCATCGCTGGGTGGTGCATGGCGCCCATCGCTTCATTCTGCCGAACGCGCAGCAAGGGCGCGAGCATCTGGAAGGGCGCATGTTGTTCGACGCGCCGCTTCGGTCATGGCTCAACGAATTTCTTGATATCGTTTTCGAAGGCCAGTCTTCTAAGGCCGCGATAGAGACGAGGATCGCGCTTCCGGGTTAAGCCGATTAAGAGTGCTCGCGCGAGGGCGCGTCCAGACTGTCGATCTTGCGGAGCTGTGGAAAGCTGGTCGCCCAGATCGCCGCAACGGCAAGCGTGCCGATACCGCCGACAATGACTGCCGGCACAGCACCGAAAACGGATGCCATCGTGCCTGCACGAAACTCGCCGAGTTCATTGGAAGCGCCGACGAACACCATGTTGACGGCGTTCACACGACCGCGCAGCTGATCGGGCGTCCAGAGAGCGATCAGGCTTTCGCGAACATAGACCGAGACCATGTCGGCCGCGCCCATCAGGGCCAGCGCAGCGATCGACACCTCGGTGTTGGTCGAGAAGCCGAAAACGATGGTGCCGAGCCCGAACAGGGCGACACCGATGAACATGTAGACGCCTGCACGATGCTTGAGCGGATAGGCGGCGAGAAACAGCGCCATTACAATCGCGCCGACACCGGGCGCCGAACGGAGCAGACCGAGGCCCCAGGGGCCAAGCGTGAGAATGTCGCGGGCATAGATCGGCATCAGCGCCGTCGCGCCACCAAGCAGCACCGCGAAGAGGTCGAGCGAAATAGCCCCGAGGACGACCTTCTCGGCCCTGATGAAGCGGAAACCGCCAAGGATCATGTCCCAGCTCTTCGCCTCTCCCGTGGTCTTCTGCGCCGGCTTCGGGATCAGGAAAAGCAGGATCGCACCGAGCCCGGCGAACACCACGGCGACGATGTAGGCGGTATGCGGATTGACGCCATAAAGCAGACCGCCAAGCACCGGTCCGGTGATTGCCGCCAACTGCCAGGAAGACGAGTTCCAGGCGATCGCGTTGGAGAGATCCTCCGGCGGAACGAGGTTCGGCGCCAGAGACTGGATGGCCGGTGACATGAAGGCGCGTTCGATGCCGAAGACCAGCAGCACCGCGAAAACCGGAATGGGAGAGAAAGTGCCGGTCACCGTCATCAACAACAGGGCCAGCGTGCAGAGCGCGCTGACGAGAGAGCACACAGCCGCGATCGCCCGCCGGTTATGCCGGTCGGCAACAGAGCCGGTCACGAGGATGAGTACGAGCGACGGCAGGAACTGCACAAGACCGATCAGGCCGAGATAAATCGCGCTCCGGGTCTGGTCATACATCTGCCAGCCAACGGCGACGCTGACGATCTGCTGCGAGAACGACAGCAGGAACCGCGCGAAGAAGAATCGGGCGTAGGACGAATGCCGGAAAGCGGCAAAGCGGTCTCCGGTGGCTGCAAAGGACATTGGCGTTCCAAGAAACAGGGCCGACAACCGCTCGCAGGAGGCCCGTTAAACATGATTTGCTGCGCGTTTTGACACGGCTCTTGCTCGTTTAGTCGCCAATGTCTACATGTCTGTCAACTAAGAACTGGAGACCGCGATGATTGCCCTTTTTCAAACCATTGATTTGGCTTTGAATCTTTACACTTGGGTGCTGATTGCCAGCGCTATTTTCTCTTGGCTCTATGCATTCAACGTCATCAATTCCAGCAACCAGTTCGTCAACTCGGTCGGGATGTTCCTCTACAACGTCACCGAACCGCTGCTTCGACCGATCCGGCGCGTGCTGCCCAATCTCGGCGGCATCGACATTTCGCCGATCATCCTGTTGCTGGTCATCTTCTTCATCCGCTCGCTGATGTGGAACACCATCTTCCCGCTGGTGGCGTGAGCCTTGACCGGCCCGCCCTCGTGACGTGCCGCCGCCAACACGGAATGTAAAAGCCGCATAAGAAAAACCCTCCGGATCGGTGACGACCCGGAGGGTTTTTTCAAAAGCTAGATAAATTCAGATCCGACCGATCAGGCCTTTTCCTTCTTGGCGCGCTCGATCGCCTCGAGGATCAAAGCGCCAGCTTCCTTGGCGTCGCCCCAGCCGAAGATCTTCACCCACTTGCCGGGCTCCAGATCCTTGTAGTGTTCGAAGAAGTGCTCGATCTGCTTCACCGTGATCTCGGGAAGGTCGGTGTAGTCCTTCACCTTGTCATAGCGCATCGTCAGCTTCGGCGACGGCACGGCAATGATCTTCTCGTCCTTGCCCGAGTTGTCTTCCATCTTCAGCACGCCGATCGGGCGAACGTTGATGACGCAGCCGGGAACCAGCGGGCGCGTACTGGCGATCAGAACGTCGATCGGGTCGCCGTCTTCCGAGAGCGTGTGTGGAACGAAGCCGTAATTGCCCGGATAGGTCATCGGCGTGTAGAGAAAGCGGTCGACGACGAGCGTACCGGCTTCCTTGTCCATCTCGTACTTGATCGGGTGGCCCCCGACGGGCACTTCAACGATGACGTTGACGTCCTCAGGTGGGTTCTTGCCAATGGAAACGGCGTCAATGCGCATGCGATACTCCCGCGAGGTGATTGCTCGCAGCCAAATAATCGGTTTCATGCCGCGACGCAACACGGCATTGTAGGCGAAGTTCGGGGAAGGCAATTTCACCGACGGAACATAGCGCCGGTCAAAACCCGTTTCTGCAGGGTCAATTCCAGATGAAGCCGATCTTCTTCAGCTGCTTCCGGTCGAAGGATTCGATGCCTTCGCAATAGTCAACGCCACCGTGGCCGCGATAAAAATCCGCGCCACGATCGTTCTCTTCCAGACACCAGACGACCATCCCTTTGCACCCAAGGGACGTCAGCAGCCTGCGGGCCTCGCCGAAAAGCATGTTGCCAAGGCCAATGCCTTGATATTCCGGGCGAAGATAGAGTTCGTAGATCTCGCCTTCCTGCGGCAATGCCCGCGCCCGGTTAAGGCCCAGCGTCGCATAACCGGCGACGATACCGGCGACATCAAGAACGAGCAGCGTTGCAGGACCGCGGGTTGCCTTGCGCCACCAGTTTTCACCACGGCGTTCGATCATTTGCGTCAACGCGCGATGCGGAATGATACCGGCATAGGTATGACGCCACGCAAGCCTGTGCACCTCCGAGATAGCTCGGGAGTCATGCGGCTCAGCCCGCCGAACATCGATCGACAACGTCTTCATAACGCTTACTCTGGTCCCGTTGTGGACAATTAACCATATGCATCAACGCATTAAGGCTAATTGCCCACAGACTTAACATGTGGACAACGGCTGAAATTTAACGCTTTTTTAACTATTGCGACAAGAAGGATTCGACGAACCGCACAAAATAAAAAACCCCGGCGCCATGGCCGGGGTGTCTAAGTCTTGGATGAGCCTGTTCGACTTAAGCGGACTTCGCCTTCGCGAAGCGCTTGCGGTCGTTGGCGTCGAGATACATCTTGCGCAGGCGGATCGACTTCGGCGTCACTTCCATCAGCTCGTCGTCCTGGATCCAGGAGAGAGCGCGGTCGAGCGTCATGCGGATCGGCGGCGTCAGCTTGACGGCTTCGTCCTTGCCGGCGGCGCGGATGTTGGTCAGCTGCTTGCCCTTGAGGACGTTGACCTCGAGGTCGTTGTCGCGGCTGTGGATGCCGATGATCATGCCCATGTAGACCTTTTCGCCGGGCTCGATCATCATCGGGCCGCGATCTTCCAGGTTGAACATGGCGTAGGCAACGGCTTCACCCGGCGCATTGGCCAGAAGAACGCCGTTGGTACGGCCGCCGATTTCGCCCTTGAACGGCTGATATTCCTTGAACAGACGGTTCATCACGGCGGTACCGCGGGTGTCTGTCAGAAGTTCCGACTGATAGCCGATCAGGCCGCGGGTCGGCGCGTTGAACACCAGGCGAAGACGGTTGCCGCCCGAAGGACGAAGCTCGGCCATTTCGGCCTTGCGCTCGGACATCTTCTGAACGACGACACCGGAATGCTCTTCATCGACGTCGATGACGACTTCTTCGATCGGCTCCATCAGCTGGTCGTTCTCGTCGCGGTGCATGACAACACGCGGACGCGACACGGCGAGCTCGAAGCCTTCGCGGCGCATGGTTTCGATCAGAACGGCAAGCTGCAATTCGCCGCGACCGGAGACGTAGAACGAATCCTTGCCTTCGGCTTCTTCGATCTTCAGAGCGACGTTGCCTTCGGCTTCCTTGTAGAGGCGGTCACGGATGACGCGCGAGGTAACCTTGTCGCCTTCGGTGCCGGCCAGCGGGCTGTCGTTGACGATGAAGGACATGGTGACGGTCGGCGGATCGATCGGCTGCGCCTTCAGCGCTTCGGTGATCGCAGGATCACAGAAGGTATCGGCAACCGTGCCCTTGGAGAGGCCGGCAATCGCGACGATGTCGCCTGCATGCGCTTCGTCGATCGCGGTACGCTCGATGCCGCGGAAAGCGAGGATCTTCGAGATACGACCGTTTTCGATCAGACGACCGTCCTGGCCGAGAACCTTGACGGCCTGGTTCGGCTTGATCGAGCCGGAATTGATACGGCCGGTGATGATGCGGCCGAGGAAGGGGTTGGCTTCCAAGATCGTGCCGATCATCGTGAACGGGCCCTCGGCGACCGTCGGCTCCGGAACGTGGCTGAGCACGAGGTCGAGCAGCGGTGCGAGACCCTGGTCCTTCGGGCCTTCAGGCGCAACGTTCATCCAGCCATCGCGACCCGAACCGTAGAGGATCGGGAAATCGAGCTGTTCGTCGGTCGCGTCGAGGCTGGCGAAGAGGTCGAACACTTCGTTGATGACTTCCTCGTGGCGGCCATCGGGACGGTCGATCTTGTTGATCGCGACGATCGGCTTCAGGCCGACCTTCAGCGCCTTGGAGACCACGAACTTGGTCTGCGGCATCGGGCCTTCCGAGGAGTCGACCAGAACGATCGCGCCGTCCACCATCGACAGGATACGCTCGACTTCGCCACCGAAGTCGGCGTGGCCGGGGGTGTCGACGATGTTGATGCGAACACCCTTCCACTCGACCGAGGTCGCCTTGGCAAGGATCGTGATACCGCGTTCCTTTTCCAGATCGTTCGAATCCATGACGCGTTCCGCAACGCGCTGGTTGTCGCGGAACGAGCCGGACTGTTTCAGGAGCTCGTCAACCAGGGTCGTCTTGCCATGGTCAACGTGCGCGATAATCGCGATGTTGCGAATTGCCATATGTTCAAATCTCTGAGGCTGGGGCGCCGCGCTGGGAGAAGGCGCCAATTTCATTTGGGCGGCTCATACAGTGTTTTTCGCCTTTGCGAAAGGGGGGAAAGCCGGATTGCTGCCATGCATGGACATCAACTCGATATCTGCGGATCGAGCGTCGTCCGCCATAGTTCGTTATCGTTCCGATCCATCAGTCTCACGGTCAGTTGCTCGGTCTGCCCATCGATGTCGACAAGCCCGAAGAACTGCATGCCGGCTGAGGGCGGCAGGTTCTGCTCCGCACCGCCGGGTGCGGCTTTCATGAATTTCACCTGCGGGCCGAAGGTCATATCGAGTTCCTGCGGACCATAGGTTCCCGAATGCAGCGGGCCTGCGACGAACTCCCAGAACGGCAGGAATTCGCGGAACTTGGCCTTGCCGGGATCGTAGTAATGCGCAGCCGTGTAGTGCACGTCCGCTGTCAGCCAGATCATGTTCGCTATGCCGGCATCGCGGATAAAGCGCAGCAGATCGGCGAACTCCAGTTCGCGACCGCGCGGGGCGCCATTGTCGCCATTGGAGATCGACTCGCTGCCCGTCCGATGACCATAGTCGTCCCAGATCACCAGCCCGATCGGCAAATCGAACGCGATTACCTTCCAGGTCGCCGTCGAGCGGACCAGCTCGCGTTTCAGCCACGCCACCTGGCGCTCGCCCAGAAGCCGACACTCCGGCGTCGGCTCGGTATCGAGCCCATGACTGTTCGGGCCCCGATAGGAGCGCAGATCGATGAAGAAGACGTCGAGCAGCGGACCGTAAGGTACCTTGCGGTAGATCCGTCCGGGCTCATCGGCCACGTAGCGGATCGGCGTCATCTCGTGGAAAGCCCGGCTGGCACGGGCGGCAAGCGTGGCGATCGATTTTTCCTTGTAGCGACCGTCATCACGAAGGTCGGTCGAGGGCGACCAATTGTTCAGCACCTCGTGATCGTCCCATTGATAGAAGACGGGACAGACCGCGTTGAACGCCTTCACGTGATCGTCGAGCAGGTTATAGGCCCACTGGCCGCGAAACTGGTCGAGCGTCTGCGCGATATCGCGCTTTGCTTCAGTGACGATACGGTTCTTCCAGACGCCGCCGTCCCGCAGCCTGACCTCATCGGCAACAGGATTGTCCGCGTAGATGGTGTCGCCGGAATGAATCATGAAATCCGGGCGATGGTAAGCGATCGTCGAATAGGTCCGCATCCCCTCGTCGTCGATGCCCCAGCCCTGGCCGGCCGTATCGCCGGACCATGCAAAACGGATGCTGCGTTTGCCCGTGGGGGCCGTGCGAAACTGCCCATGGATAGGCTCCGACAGATCGTTGACGTCCTGCAGGTCGGCCGCGCGAAAGCGATAGAATATCTCCTGATCGTCAGGGAGGCCCTGAAGCAGCAGCTTTCCCGCAAGATTGGTCTCGGGCGTCACGTCCAGAGGCGCGACGCGCACCGCGTTGGCGAACCGGTCGCTCGTCGAATATTCCAGATGCAGCCGTGCCGGCCGGTTTACCTGCGCCCAGACCACACCGGAATTCGCATCGACGTCGCCGGATTGCACGCCTGACGTAAAGACCGGGCGGCTGGACGAGCCGCGCGCGTAATAGGGCATCGCCAACCCGGCCAGTGCAAAGCCGCCAACCGCACCCATGGATGAGAGGAAGCGTCGGCGGGTCGTGTCAGTCAATCTCATGCCAAGGTCTATCCGGCTAACGGGAGGGCCGAACCTATGGCGACTGTCATGTCATCCTCTTGAAGGCGGCATGACGGTTTTTCGAAACTTCAGCGACAGTTTTGTTACGAGAGCGCCGCTGGCGAGCTGCTATTCTGCCACCAAACCACTGCGGCGAAGCAGCGTCAGCAACAGGAGTGGCAATAGCGTCGTGATAAGGATGGCGATGAAAGCCATCGCCATGCCGAGCCCGATTGACCCCTGCTCGAACTGGCGCCAGATGAAGGTAGCGATCGTCTGCATGCCGACAGGAGCAATGACGACCGAGGCCACCAGTTCGCGCGAGGCAAGCGCGAAGACCAACAGCATCGCCGAAGCAAGGCTCGGGAAGACGAGCGGCAGGAGGATGCGGCGGAAGGCGGTTACTCCGCTGGCGCCGAAGACCCGGGCTGCGGCTTCCAGGCTGTCCCCGATCTGCTGGAAGGCCGCCGTCGTGTAGCGCACCGGCTGCGGCAGCAGGATGCAGCAATAGGCAAGCAGCAGGATGAACGCCGTGTTGTAGGGGGTTGCCGGCAGCCAGGGCATGTTCCAGGCAAGGATCAGCCCGACGGCAACGACGATGCCCGGCAGCGCATTCGGCAGGATCGTCATCGTGTCGATGGCCACGCGGCCGCGAATCTTCGTCTTGACCACGGTATAGGCGGCCAGAACGCCGATGAGGCCGGTAATCAACGCCGTACCAATGCCCAGTGAGAAGCTGTTGAGAAGCGCCCCTAGAGCGCCGGCGCTGTTGTTGAAGACGGATAGGAAGTTCTCGGCGCTGATGTTGTCAAGCGCCAGACCACCTGAGATCGTCCGAGACAGCGCCGTGAACAGGATCGACAGCAGCGGCACGCCCGTCGCCAGGAAGGCAACGACAGCAAAGGCGATCATCACGGGAACCTTCATCGCGCCGAGAGGCCGCTTGTCCTTGGCAGAAGGTTTGCCGCCCACCGTCTGATAGGACCGGCGAGCCAGGATCCATCGCTGTAGCAGGAATGTCAGCAGAGACATGACCACGAGTAGGATCGACAGGATCGCCGCCCCCGGCAGATCGATCGGCCAATCCGAGATCCGCAGGTCGATGCCGGTCACCAGCACCTGGAAGCCGGCGCGACGACCAAGCGCTGCCGGCGTGCCGTATTCCTCGATCGCTGCGGCAAAAACCAGCATCAGGCTGGCAACGAGCCCGGGCGCCGACAGCGGCAGCGTGATCCGAAAGAAGGCGCGTGTCGGCGACGCGCCAAAGACGCGGCCGACATCCGCATAGCGCGCGCCAACCGCCTCGACCGTGCGCGATACGGCGAAATAGACGACCGGAAATGTATTGAAGGCCATGACCATGGTCATGCCGAATAGCGAGAAGAGAAATGGCGCCAGATTGAATCCCGCGATCTGCTGCAGATAGCCGCGCGGCTGCAGCGTCATGATCCAGCCGAGCGTTGCGATATAAGGCGGGATCATGAATGGAACGAGCAGCAGCACATCCCAGAGCGGCGCGAGCGGGATGCGATAGAGTGCCCGAAACACCCCGAGCGGCACCGCCACCAGCGCCGAGGCCAGCACCACGCAGCTGCCGAGCAGAATGGTGTTGCCAGCCATGCCGATCAGCGCGCTATCGAAGAGCGTCGCAACAAACGAGGAGAAAGGGCCCGCGAACGAGCCCTGTCCGATGTTGGGGAAGATGCCCTGAAGCACAACGGCGATGAATGGAACGGCGACGATAACAGTCAATCCTGCGATCGCCAGCCAGGCGGCCGGCGCAGCACCGCTACTATCCTTCGTCCTCATCGCCGCTGCCCTTACTTGCCGCCGAACGTGTCGGTGACCTGCTTCAGCGTTTCCTTCCGCTTGCCGTAAACGGCTGCGGTGTCGTACTTCAGCAGCTTCAGATCGCTGATCAGCGGACGGTTGGCCGGAATGTCGCTACGAGCCGGCATCAGCATCTGGTCGGCAACGAGCTTCTGGCCCTCGTCGGAGAGCATGTAGTCGATGAACTTCTTGGCCTCATCCTGGTTCTTCGACCAGTTGAGGATCATGGCCGGACGCGGCGCGATGACGGTTCCGGAGGCCGGGAAGATCACATCGATGGCCTCGCCCTTTTCCTTGGCATTGAGCGTGATGTAATCGACGGCGCCGAAGACGGCAGCCTTCGCGCCCTGCAGAACCGGGTTCAGAGCTTCGGCATTGGCGCCGGCGATGATCGCGCCGTTGTCCTTCAGATCCTTGAAGAGCTTGAAGCCGTCCTGGCCGGCAAGAGCCGCGGTCAGCTCGAAGGACGAGCCGGACTGCGCCGGATCCGGAATGTTGACCATGTCCTTGTATTCGGGCTTCGTCAGGTCGGTCCACTCGGCCGGCTTCGGCGTACCGCTCTTGGTGTTCCAGGCGATGCCGAGCGCCGAAATGCCTTGGGCAACGGCCGTGTCGGTCTTCAAAAAGTCAGGAACCTTGGCCGCGTTCGGGCTGGTGTAGGATACGAGCCAGCCGCGCTTGGCGAAGTCGGTCGCCGTATCCCAGGAAGCCGAGATAAGAACGTCGACAACAGGGTTCGAGGCTTCGGCCTCGATACGGGCCATGACCTTGCCGGTCGTTGCCTGGAAAACATTGACCTTGACGCCGGTCTGCTTGGTGAAGCCGGCGGACAGCTTGTCGATCAGTCCCTGCGGACCGGCAGTGTAGACCGTGATGTCGGCATGGGCGACGCCCGCCATCAGCGTTGCGGCGAGAACGCCGAAAGTGATGCTCTTCAACGACTTAAGCATGCTCCAAATTCTCCTCTTTGGACGGATAAACCTGTTTGCCGAACCAGCGGATCTGGCCGGGATCGATCGACAGACCGATAGCCTCGCCGGGTCGCAGCTTGGCGCGGCTCAAAACCTGCAGTTCTATCTTTTCGGCGCCGACCAGTGAGACGGTCGCCAAATGGCCATCGCCGCGGAACTGCGAGCGCAGCACGGTTGCGGCAAGCGTGCCCGGCAGGATCTCGCCGGTGGTGATCGACCCAGTGGGGATGAGGACGCGAACGGCACAATCGACGCCATCGACGCCACGCAGCAATGCGAGGCTGCTGCCTTTGAAGAACCAATGTCCATCGCGATATTCGAGCTCGGCGACACCGCCGAGGCGCAGGAAGTCGGCGACCTCGGGCGTTGCGGGCTTCTCGATCAGTTCGTCGGGCGATGCCAGCTGCTCGATCAGCCCGCCACGCATGACAGCGACGTCGTCCGCTAGGGTCAGCGCCTCGCTATGATCGTGAGTGACGTAGATTGCCGTCAGACCAAGCGTCGCGATCAACTCGGCCAGTTCGCCGACCATGTTTTCGCGCAGTTCGCGATCGAGATTGGACAGGGGTTCGTCGAAGAGAATGAGCTGCGGTTCGGCAACGATCGCTCGTGCGATCGCAACACGCTGCTGCTGGCCACCGGAGAGATCGCTCGGCCTGCGGTCTGCATAGGCGCCAAGACCGACACGTTCCAACGCCCGCATCGTCCGGGACTGTCGCTCGGATTTGCCGACACCGCGCATTTCGAGCGGAAACGAGACATTGCCGCCGACCGTCATGTGCGGCCACAGCGCATAGTCCTGAAACACCATGCCGAGGTTGCGCCGTTCCGGCGGCGAAAAGGCGCCGCTTGCGGCATCGGCAACCGTGTGGCCGGCAATAGCGATCGAGCCCTTCGTCGGCGCGAGCAGTCCGGCGACGAGCCTGAGAAGAGTGGTCTTTCCGCAGCCGGACGGCCCCAGCAGCGCCAGCGTCTTGCCCTTGGAAAGCGAGATATCAATGCCCTTCAGAACGGGCGTCGCCCCATAATGCAATTCCACGCCGGCCGTCGAAACGGCCGCATTGGTCTCTGAAGGTGGAGAGGTCATGAAAAACCGGCATCGGTTGAAAATCGATGCCGGTTGCTTATTAAGCTTCAGTGACAGTCATGTGACGAAGACGACAAGAAGCCGTCTTCAATCAATACTTTAGCCGTCGCGCATCGATGACGCGCAACACGTGCCGTCTCAAGCGTCGCTACCCGACAGTTCTTCAAACGTCGCCAGGCCCTTCTTCACCAGCATGGCATCCGGGCTCGGCAACTTGCCGCGGAAAGCCTTGTAGGCATCTTCGGGGTCGATGGCGCCACCGACGGAATAGATGTTGTCCTTGAGCTTGGCCGCCATCTCGCGATTGAAGGCATCGCCGGTTTCCTCGAATGCGGCAAAGGCGTCCGCATCGAGAACCTCGGACCACATGTAGGAATAGTAGCCGGCTGAATAACCACCCGAGAAGATGTGCTGGAAGTGTGGCGAGGCATGCCGCATGACGATCGACTTCGGCATGCCGAGCGCCGACAACACCTCGGTCTGCACCGCCATCGGATCCTCGACCTTGTCGCGGGTATGAAACGCCATGTCGACGAGCGCGGACGAGGTGAACTCGACCGTATTGAAGCCGGAGTTGAACGTCCGTGCTGCCAGAACCTTGTCGAGCAGGGCCTGCGGCATCGGCTCGCCGGTTTCGAAGTGCACGGCATATTGCTTGAGGATCGCGGGCACCGTCAGCCAATGCTCGTAAAGCTGCGACGGCAGCTCAACGAAGTCGCGCGAAACGCCCGTGCCCGAAACCGAGGGGTAGGTGACGTTCGACAGCATCCCGTGCAGCGCGTGGCCGAACTCGTGGAACAGCGTGCGCGCGTCGTCGAGCGACAGCAGCGCCGGTTTGCCCTCGGCGGGTTTGGCGAAATTGCAGACATTGTAGATGATCGGCAACTCGCCGCTCCGGCCGTTCTTCAGCGGCAGCTTGTGCTGCGACTGGAACGAGCTCATCCAGGCGCCGGAGCGCTTCGAGCTGCGGGCGAAATAGTCGCCGAGGAAGAGCGCCACCAGCTTGTCTTCCCGATCGCGGATCTCGAACACGCGCGCATCGGGATGATAGGCCGGAACACCCTTCTTCTCGACGGCGCGAATGCCGAACAACCGGCCGGCAACATCGAAGCAGGCGTCGATGATTTTCTCTAGCTGCAGATAAGGCTTCAGCTCAGCCTCGGAGAAATTGAACCGCTGCGCCCGGATCTTCTCGGCATAATGCCGCCAGTCCCAGGGCATGACGTCGTGGTTCTTGCCTTCGTCGGTGATCAGTTTGGCGATGTCAGCCTCTTCCTCACCGGCGCGCGTGACCGCCTTTGCCCAGACTTCCTTGAGCAGGTGGTTCACGGCGTCAGGCGTCTTCGCCATCGTGTTGTCGAGCTTCAGTTCGGCGAAGTTGCCGTAGCCGAGGAGCTTTGCCACCTCGTCGCGGAGCGCGAGCGTATCCCTGATAATGCCGCGATTGTCGGTGGCACCATCGTTCGCGCCGCGTGCGACCCAGGCCTTGAAGGCCTGTTCCCGCAGCTCCCGCCGCTCCGAGAAGGTCAGGAACGGTTCGATGATCGAGCGCGACAGCGTCACGGCAAACTTGCCCTCTTCGCCACGCTCGCGCGCAGCCGCCGCCATCGCATCCTTCAGAAACTCGGGAATACCGGCGAGATCCGGGCCGTCGGAAAGGATCAGCGCCCAGCTCTTCTCGTCGGCAAGCACGTTCTGACCGAACTGGGTACCGAGGCCGGCAAGCTTCTCGTTGATCCCAGCAAGCTTCTCCTGCTCAACCTTCGGCAGCTTCGCGCCCGATTTGACGAAGCCCTTCCAGTGCCGCTCCAGAACCCGCGTCTGCTCCAGCGTCAAGCCAAGGCTTTCGCGCGCTTCCCACAAGGCATCGATGCGAGCAAACAGCGCCGCATTCATGCCGATCTTGGAATAGTGGCGCGACATCTTCGGCGAGATATCCCGCTCCAGCGCCTGGATCGTATCGTTGGTATGCGCGCCCGCCCGGTTCCAGAACAGCGCCGAAACGCGAGACAGTTCATCACCCGCGATCTCGAGAGCAACGACCGTGTTCTCGAATGTCGAGGCCTCGGGATTGCCGGCGATCGTGTCGATCTCTTTGTCGTGCGCGGCGAGTGCTGCATCAAAGGCAGGAGCAAAGTCGCCATCATGGAGAGCATCGAAACGCGGCAAGCCGTGGAGACCGTTCCATTCGACGAGTGCCGGGTTGAATTCTGGTGTGGAAGGCATTCGGAAATCCTTTGTGGCAGGCAGCGGAACAGGCAATATAGGGACGCACATCCGCAATTGGTATTGCCGATCAGATGCACATCTTCTGGCCGGACTACCAAAAGTTCACGGCAAGAAATGATGCATAAGAATTAACTAATCGTTAACGATTGACGTACGTCCGCCACGCGCGGTAATTTCAGGCATCATCTTATTGCAAGTGGATACACGCCATGGAAATCCTTTCTGTGCGGTCTTCGCCGTATTTTCTTTTCAAGAGAAACCAAGACAATTCCAGTTATTACAACGAATTAGAAGAACAGCTCGGCACCAAGATAAAGGCTTCATCATCCTTCCAGATCGATGATACCAACGCGGAAACACCCGATTTTTCCGCGATCAGCGCCAGCGAACTGCGCCAGTATGCGAGGCAGAGCTTCGATGCCGGCACAATTGATCAGGATACGTTTGCAGCGATCTCCGAACCGCTGCCGATGCGAACCATCGACCCGTCAGGCAACATCCTCGACCTGTCGGACGTGACCGACGCAACGACCTTCAATTTCCGGGACTATTACAAGGATCAGCTGCAGATCGCGAACTCGATCGGCGACCCCGAAACGGTCGCGCGGCTCAATTCGGTCGTCAGCTTTCTCGACGTCTGATCTCAGGCCTTACGCCATCCAAGCAGGCCGGGCGTCGCATGCCAGAGCGCCTGCGCGGCAAAGCCCATGAAGAGCACGCCGGAGCAGCGCACGATCAGCCGTTCGTGCGCACGGTAGAACCGCCGTACCGTTCCCGCGCCGATGATGGTGATCAGGATCATGTCGGCGACGATGAAGCCAAGGAACGAAACCGCCAGCAGGATGGGCAGTGTATGAAACTGCAGCGCGCTCGCCGAGCCCGCGACGAGGGCGGTAAACGTCGCCAGGGCCACCGGGTATCCCTTGGGATTGGTGACGCCGAAGATCAGGCCGCGACGGAACGGTCGCTCCACCACCATCAACGCCTGTCCCTCGCCCTTCGGCTTTGCCCGCACCGCATTCCAGCCGATCCAGGCAAGATAAAAACCACAGAGCAGACCAAGCGCGTCGAATACGAAGGTCCCGATCGTCTTTGCCCCAATGATCGCGATCAGCGCCAGCGATGCCCACAGCAGATCGCCGACCAGATGGCCGCTGACGAACATTGCCCCGGCACGGCGGCCCTGCCCGGCGCCGATGCCGAGCAAAGCAAGGAAGGCAGGCCCGGGAATGAGCACATAGAGAAGGGCTGCCAGAAAGGCGCCCGCGAGCAAGGATTGGGTCATCGAGAAACTCCGGAAAGGTCAGCCGCAGCTTATGCGCCAATCGAAAGGCGTCAAGCTGTCATGACGATCCATCAGATTTTTGAATTGCCGGATCACGCGGCTTCCGACAGAAGGAAAGCCGCAGCCATCGTGCTGAACGCGCACGCCACCAGAACCGAGTATCCCTATGCCCCCATTCCGGATGAGCGAGCGGCGAACGAGCATGCTCGGCGCGCTCCTCGCAACCATCGGCCCGATCTCGATGTCGATCTACACGCCAGCAATGCCGGAACTCGTCCATGCGTTCCAGACGTCCGACTCTGCGATCAAGATGACGCTGTCAGTCTATTTCGCCGGCTTCTCGGTGGCACAACTGCTTGCCGGCCCGCTCTCGGATGCCTTCGGCCGTCGCGCGGCGACGCTGCTGTTCATCGGCATCTATGTGATCGGCAGCCTGCTTGCCGCCTTTGCGCCCGGCATCGAGTGGCTGCTTGCCGGTCGCCTGATCCAGGGCGTCGGCGCCTCTGTCGGGATAACGGTGGCGCGCGCCATCGTCCGCGACCAGTTCACCGGGACGGAAGCCTCACGCATCATGAACTTGATCGGCATCATGATCGCTATCGGGCCGGCCGTAGCGCCGACGATCGGCGGGCTGGCGCTGGCGGCCTTTGGCTGGCAGTCGGTCTTCTTCCTGCTGATCGGCTTCGGACTGCTGATCTGTTTCGGGGTGATCGTCTTCATGCGCGAAACAAGCACGCCGGATCCGCGACGCGCACTTCCGGTTCCGCTGTTTCGCGCCTATCTGGAGCTTGCCCGCGAAAGCCGCTTCGTCTCCGCCTCGCTTGTCCTCGGCGGCTCGATCGGCGCGCTTTACGCGCAGGCGACGCTGCTACCCTTCATTCTCATCAAGGTCGTCGGCCTGTCACCGACCGCCTTCGGCCTGGGCATGCTGATGCAGTCGGGGTCCTATTTCCTGGGCTCCGTCTGCCTTCGCTACGCGGCACCCCGCTTGGGTGACGACGGTTCCGTGCGCGTCGGGCTTGGCCTGCTTGGGCTCGCCGGCATCATGATCGCGCTGTCAGTCCACTTCGTCACGCCGTCCTATCTCTCGATCATGGGGCCGATCGCATTCCTGGCCTTCGGATTGGCGTTCCTGACGCCGCATGTGACGACATCGGGCCTCTACCCCTTCCCGCATATCGCCGGCTCGGCATCCGCGATGATGGGCTTTATTCAGATGGGTGGCGGCTTTGCAGGCGGCGTCGCGGGTTCGCTCATCGGTACGCCGCTGCTCGCCTTCGGAACCGTGGTCCCGATCATGGCGCTGATTTCGATCATGAGCTACGTCTGGTTCGTGCGTGCCTCGCAACGCGCAGCAAAGCTCCCTCACGCCACGACGGATAAATGAAAAGGCCCGCACGAGGCGGGCCTTCGATATCCAGCAGACTGCTCTCGATTACTTCGAGAGGTTGCGCTTGGCGAGCGTGCGCAGACGCAGCGCGTTGAGCTTGATGAAGCCGGCGGCGTCCTTCTGGTCGTAGGCGCCCTGGTCGTCTTCGAAGGTAACCAGCTTGTCGGAATAGAGCGACTTGTCGCTCTCGCGGCCGGTGACCATGACGTTGCCCTTGTAGAGCTTGAGCGTGACTTCGCCTTCGACATGCTCCTGGCTCTTGTCGATCAGCGCCTGCAGCATTTCGCGCTCCGGCGAGAACCAGAAGCCGTAATAGATCAGCTCAGCGTAGCGCGGCATGATCTCGTCCTTGAGGTGGGCTGCACCCCGGTCGAGCGTGATGGATTCGATGGCGCGGTGCGCGGCAAGCAGGATCGTGCCGCCGGGGGTCTCGTAGACGCCGCGCGACTTCATGCCGACATAGCGGTTCTCGACGAGGTCGAGGCGGCCGATACCGTTGTCGCGGCCGTAATTGTTGAGCGCAGCCAGCAGCGTCGCCGGGCTCATGCGCACGCCGTTGATCGAGACGGCATCACCCTTCTCGAAGCCGACCTTGATAACAGTGGCCTTGTCGGGTGCGGCTTCCGGCGAGATCGTGCGCATGTGCACGTATTCGGGAGCCTCGACAGCCGGATCTTCCAGAACCTTGCCCTCGGAAGAGGAGTGCAGCAGGTTGGCGTCGACCGAGAACGGCGCTTCGCCCTTCTTGTCCTTGGCAACCGGGATCTGGTGGGCTTCGGCAAAGGCGAGCAGGTCGGTACGCGACTTGAACGACCAGTCGCGCCAGGGCGCGATGATCTTGATGTCGGGGTTCAGCGCATAGGCCGAGAGCTCGAAGCGGACCTGGTCGTTGCCCTTGCCGGTGGCGCCGTGAGCAATGGCGTCGGCGCCGGTCTTCTTGGCGATGTCGATCAGGTGCTTGGAGATCAGCGGACGGGCGATCGAGGTGCCGAGCAGGTAGACGCCTTCATAGACGGCATTGGCGCGGAACATCGGGAAGACGAAATCGCGCACGAATTCTTCGCGCACATCCTCGACGTAGATCTCCTTGATGCCGAGCATCTCGGCCTTCTTGCGCGCCGGCTCGAGCTCTTCGCCCTGCCCGAGGTCGGCCGTGAAGGTCACGACTTCGGCGCCGAGTTCGGTCTGCAGCCACTTCAGGATGATCGAGGTGTCGAGACCGCCGGAATAGGCGAGGACGACTTTCTTTACGTCTTTGTGCGATGCCATGATGATGAGGTCCGTTGCAAAGGGGCAGCGGTAAACCCGCCGAGCCCGGTCTGGCGGGCACTTTTAGCGAGATCGGCGCAGGACGCAAGGGCAAGGGCTGCCATCGGCGGCTCGGATAGTATTTGACAGGGCGAAAGCGCAACCCATATCTGCCAGCGTCCTGACAATGCTGAGGAGATGCCGGCCATGACAAGAATCCAAGACATCATCAAGAAATCCAATGTCGCCGTCATCACCGGCGGCGCTTCCGGCATCGGGCTTGCGGCGGCAAAACATTTCGCGCGCGCCGGCATGAGCGTCGCTATCGCCGATCTCGGCGGCGACCGGCTGGCAGCTGCGGCGGACGAACTGAAGGCGATCTCGGGAGAGGAACATGTGCTCGCCGTCGAAACCGACGTCGCGCAAAAGGATTCGCTGGAAGCGCTTGAACGGACCGTGATCCAGCGCTTGGGCCGCGTACATGTTCTGATGAACAATGCCGGCATCGGCCCCGAGACCTCGATCTTCAGCGCGCAAGCCAACTGGGACAGCCTCCTCGGCGTCAACCTGCTCGGCGTCATCAACGGCGTCAGGACCTTCGGCCAGCATATGCTGTCGCACGGCGAACCGGGTCTGATCATCAACACAGGGTCCAAGCAGGGCATCACCACGCCGCCCGGCAATCCGGCCTACAACGTCTCGAAAGCCGGCGTGAAGGTGTTCACCGAAGCGCTCGAGCACGAGTTGCGCAACACCGAGGGCTCGAAGATCTCCGCCCACCTGCTGATCCCTGGCTTCGTCTTCACCGGCCTCACCAAGGGCGATCGCGCCGAAAAGCCGGCGGCCGCATGGACGTCGGAACAGACCGTCGATTTCATGATCGAAAGCCTGGAGCGCGGCGATTTCTACATCCTTTGCCCCGATAACGACGTCGCTCGCGACCTGGACGAACGCCGCATGGCCTGGGCAATGGGCGACATCATCGAAAACCGCCCGCCGTTGTCGCGTTGGCACAAGGACTATTCCGACAAGTTCAAAACCTATCTCGAACAGAAGGAATAGGTTCTATTAGAAGGTTTGATTAGACATTCTCTGGAAGCCGGATAAAAGCAACCACGTTTCCGGCTTTCAGAGTAGACCATGGATTTCCTGCCCGACTTCACCACGCTTCTCGCCTTCGCTGCCGCGACCCTTCTGCTTGCAGCGACACCCGGTCCAGACATGACGCTTTCCATCAGCCGCGCACTGGCGCAGGGCAAGAAGGCGGCGTTGTTTGTGGTTCTCGGCACGAGCCTCGGCATCGTCGTTCATACCATGCTGGTTGCCTTCGGCGTTTCGGCACTGATCACCGCATCCCCGACAGCATTCCTGATCCTGAAGACCGGCGGCGCGGCCTATCTGCTGTGGCTTGCCGTCCAGGCGGTTCGCTACGGCTCAAAGTTTTCGGTCAACAAGGTGGAAGCCTCGAAGGGCACGCCGCTTGCCAATATCTCCTCGGGCTTCTGGGTCAACCTCCTGAACCCGAAGGTCATCATCTTCTTCATGACCTTCCTGCCGCAGTTCGTCAGCGCCGGCGATCCCGCCGTGACGCAGAAGCTGCTTTTCCTCGGCTTCTGCTTCATCGTGATCGGAATTCCCGTCAACGCGGCCGTCGTCTTTGCGGCCGACGGACTGTCGAGCTGGCTACAGACCAACAAGAGGATCTTGCGCGGCATGGACTTCACCTTCGCCGGCGTCTTCTCCGTCTTCGCGGCAAAAATCCTGCTGACACAGGCGCGCTAGAGTAAGCAAAGCCGGGAAGCGCTGGCCTCCCGGAACATTATCTACCTTTAGCCGATCAGCAGCGCGTCGTCGTCGAGCGTCTGGCCGCGCATCTTGCGGAACATGTCGATCAGGTCCTCGACCTGCAGGTCCTTGCGGTTGTCTCCGCTGACGTCGAGCACGATCTCGCCGCCATGCAGCATAATCGTGCGGTGGCCATAGTCCAACGCCTGACGCATGGAGTGCGTGACCATCAGCGTCGTCAGCTTGCGCTCCGAGACGATCTTCTGCGTAAGTCCCATGACGAATTCAGCCATGCCGGGATCGAGCGCCGCGGTATGCTCGTCGAGCAGCAGCACTTCGGAGCCGGCAAGCGTCGCCATGACAAGCGACACCGCCTGCCTCTGACCGCCTGAAAGCAAGTCCATCCGATCCCGCATCCGGTTCTCGAGGCCGAGATTGAGTTCGGCAATCCGCTCGCGGAAATGCTCGCGCCGCTTCGGGCCGAGCGCGGATGTAAGCCCGCGAGTTTCACCGCGACGCGCCGCAAGCGCAAGGTTCTCCTCGATCGACAACGCGCCGCAGCTTCCCGTCAACGGATCCTGGAAAACGCGCGCGACGAGGCCGGCGCGAGCAGCCGTCGACTTTCGCGTGACATCGGCGTGGCCGATCAGGACCTGGCCTTCGCTGGCAAGCACATCGCCGGCGAGCACGCCGAGCAGCGTCGATTTGCCCGCTCCGTTCGAGCCGATGACCGTGACGAACGAGCCTTCCTCGATCGTCAGGCTGACGCCGTTCAATGCCTGCTTCTGCAGCGGCGTGCCCTTGCCGAACACGACCTTGATATCCTTGAGCGTAATCACGATGCAGCACCTCCGCGACGGAGACGGGGAAGAATGAGCGCGATCGTGACCAGCACGGCCGTTACGAAATTGAGGTCGGACGCCTGCAAGCCGATGACATCAGTCGACAGCGCAAGCTGGATAGCGATACGATAGAGGATCGAACCGAGCACGCAGCCGATCAACGCGATCAGCAGTCCGCGCCGGCCGAGCAGCGTTTCGCCGATGATGACAGCCGCGAGGCCGACAACGATCGTACCAACGCCGGAGGTGACATCCGCAAAGCCGTTTGTCTGCGCAAACAACGCGCCGCCCAACGCAACAAGGGCGTTGGAGAGCGCCATGCCGAGATAGATCTGCCGGCTGGTATCGACGCCCTGCGCGCGGGCCATGCGGGCATTCGCGCCGGTCGCGCGCATCGCCAGACCGGAATCGCTTTCGAGGTAACGCCAGACGACGATGACGGCGACAATGACGAGGACACCGACGAAGAGCGGACGAACGTAAAAGTCTCGCAGACCATGGCCGAAGAACGGGCTGATCATCGTGTCGGCATTGATCAGCGCGACGTTCGGCTTGCCCATGACGCGAAGATTGACCGAGAACAGCGCGATCATCGTCAGGATCGATGCCAGCAGGTTGAGGATCTTGAACCGCACATTGAGCATCGCGGTCACCATGCCGGCGGCAGCGCCCGCGATCATGGCGACCAGCGCCGCCAACCAGGCATTGACGCCCGCGATGATCAGAACCGCCGTTACCGCGGCACCCAGCGGGAAAGAACCGTCAACCGTCAAATCCGGAAAATCCAGCACACGGAATGCAAGGTAAACGCCGAGCGCGACAAAGGCATAGACCAGCCCCAGCTCCACGGCTCCCCAGAATGCGATCTGACTCAAGGCTCTTGCCCTTTCTTCCTATTGGTGCGTGCTCTTGAACGTAGGAGACACGCAGACCCCCTCTGGCCTGCCGGCCATCTCCCCCACAAGGGGGAGAAGACCCGTGGCGCCCGGCTGCCTCGATTGGAGCTCGGCGGTGCAGCTAGGTTAAGCCATCCCCCTTGTAGGGAGGGTTGGGAGGGGTCTTCATCTCTATGCGATCAGCCGCCCCCGTGCAAACGGGAGCGGCTGATCATTCAGGTCTCTATGGCGACTGGCTTAGTCGATCGTCTTCGTCGCGCGCTTCAGCACGCTTTCCGGCAGCGTCACGCCCATCTTGGCGGCGGCGCCCTTGTTGATGACGAGATCGCTACCAGCAGCAACCTTGACCGGAATGTCGCCCGGGTTTTCACCCTTGAGGATGCGAACGACGATCTCGCCGGTCTGCTTGCCGACATCGTAATAGTTGAAGCCGAGCGCCGCGATCGAACCACGCGAGACGGAATCCGTGTCGGCCGTGAAGAGCGGCAGCTTTGCTTCCTCGGCAACGGCAACGGCGCCTTCCAGTGCGGAGATAATGGTGTTGTCGGTCGGAACGTAAATCGCATCGGCACGCCCGACGAGCGCGCGGGCAGCGCCCTGCACTTCGGCGGACTTGGTCGCGGCGGACTCGACGACCTTGAGGCCAGCCTTCTCGGCTTCCACCTTCAGGACGGCGAGCAGCGATACCGAGTTGGCTTCACCCGAGTTGTAGAGGTATCCGATCGTCTTGGCGTTCGGCAGGATTTCCTTGATCAGCGCGACATGCTCGGCGACCGGCGACATGTCGGACAGGCCGGTGACGTTGCCGCCGGGCTTGTCCATGTTCTTGACCAGCTGCGCGCCGAGGGGATCGGACACGGCGGTAAAGACAACCGGGATATCGCGCGTCGAGGAAACGACGGCCTGAGCCGATGGCGTGGAAATCGGCACGATAACGTTCGGGCCCTCGCCTGCGAACTGGCGCGCAATCTGCGCAGCCGTTGCCGGGTTGCCCTGGGCCGACTCGAACATGAACTTCAGGTTCTCGCCTTCCTTGTAGCCGGCAGCCGTCAGTACATCGAGGACACCCTTGCGTGCCGCATCGAGAGCCGGATGCTCGACGATCGCCGTGACAGCGACGGTCACGTCTTCGGCCTTGGCAGGCAGGGTCAGGGCCAGCGTGGCCGCGACAGCAAGCAGAATTGAACGCATTGGGTATCCTCCAAGTATGATTTTGGCCTGCTTCTAGAAAAAGCAGGCCATGAAATCAATCATTAGAAAACACTGAACGGATCAAACTTGCTGATCAATCATCCGCGCCGTGGTTGGCGATCATCATCGCCTCGAATGCCAGACGCTCGGTCTTGCGCATGCGCTCCGATTCCGACTTCAGCTGGCCGCAGGCTGCGAGAATGTCGCGGCCGCGCGGCGTGCGGATCGGCGAGGCATAGCCGGCCGAGTTGATGAAATCGGCGAATTTCTCGATCTGCGCCCAGTCGGAACACTGGTAGTTGGTGCCCGGCCACGGGTTGAACGGAATGAGGTTGATCTTCGCCGGCACGCCCTTGAGCAGCTGGATCAGTCCCTTGGCGTCCTCGAGGCTGTCGTTGACGTCCTTCAGCATCACATATTCGAAGGTGATGCGCCGGGCGTTCGACAGGCCGGGATACGTCCGGCAGGCATCGATCAGTTCCTTCAGCGGATACTTCTTGTTGATCGGCACGAGGATGTCGCGCAGATCGTCACGCACGGCATGCAGCGAGATCGCCAGCATCACGCCGATCTCATCGCCGGTGCGGAAGATTTCAGGCACGACGCCCGAGGTCGAGAGCGTCACGCGACGCTTGGAGAGCGACAGCCCGTCGCCATCGGTCGCGATCAACAATGCCTGCTTGACGGCATCGAAATTGTAGAGCGGCTCGCCCATGCCCATCATCACGATATTGCTGACCTTGCGGCCCTCTGCCGGCATGATCGTGCCCTGCGGCGCTTCGCGATCGGGGAAATCGCCCAGCCGATCGCGAGCCAGCAGCAGCTGCGACAGGATTTCTTCCGCCGTCAGGTTGCGCACCAGGCGCTGCGTGCCGGTGTGACAGAAAGAACAGGTAAGCGTGCAGCCGACCTGGCTGGAGATGCAGAGCGTGCCGCGGCCTTCTTCAGGAATATAGACAGCCTCGATCTCGACCGGACGCCCTGCACCGCGCGGCGGAAAACGCAGCAGCCACTTGCGGGTGCCGTCGTTGGAGACCTGCTCCTCGACGATCTCGGGGCGTGCGATGGTGAAATGCGTCTTCAGCGTCTCGCGCATGTCCTTGGAGATATTGGCCATGTGGTCGAAGTCGGAGACCCCGCGCACATAGATCCAGTTCCAAAGCTGCGCGACGCGCATCTTGATCTGCTTCTCGGGCACGCCCCTTTCGCGCAGCGCGGCGCCCATCTCTTCACGGCTGAGGCCGATCAGCGAGGGCTTCAGCCCAGCGTCGGCACCGCCGGTCGCTGCGCCCAAAGGCTTGGTAACAGTCATCGCATCCATGACGGACATAGTCTCTAATCCCGAATTCAACATGCGACCGCCCCGGAAAGCCGGATGACTTGCGGGTAGGAAGGGCATGGTGGCAGAAATTGAATGCGGAGCATACGGCAAGAACCGCGATCTATCCGCTGTTGCGCGGGCCTTTAGCATCATTTTTGCCGCGCGTCACTATAGATGAAAACGACGAAGGCCGGCACAAGGCCGGCCTTCTGAAATTTCATCGCTCTCGCGGAACGCTTACTTGCAGCTTTCGATCTGCTTCAGCGAGGCCGAAATACCGGCCAGCGAATAGCTGTAGGAGGTCTGGGTGCCCTTGCGCGAGGTGGCGTTGACGGTCATCGAGTGGCCGCCCTTCATGGCGGCGACGAGCGCCGGCTCCTGCGCTGCGTTCTCGACCCAGCCGGCCTTGTCCTTGGTGAACATCACGAAGGTCTTGTTGTCGATGACGACGTCGATCTTGGAGCTTTCCTTGACCGTATAGCCCATCATCGCCTGCGGCTCGTACGAGATGTTCTGGCCGGGACGCTGCGACACGATGAAGAAGTTCTCGCCGTGATCGATGTTGGCCGGCTTCTTTTCGGTCGGGACGGACAGCACGTAGCAGACAGTGCTCGCGCCGGACTTGTAGGAATAGGCGCCCCAGGCCTGGAACTGCTGGATGCGGGTCGGCGCGGAAGAAGCGGCGGCAGCCGGTTGCTGCGCTGCCTGGGCAGCGGGCTTCTTGGACTGAGCGGATGCAACGCCGGCGCCGGCCAGAACGAGGGAAAGGGCGATTGCGGTACTTCTTACAAACATGGATATCCTGCCGGTTCTTGCGATTCGAGCCCGAAACAAGCGGGCGGCGCGTAGTCACGATCTGCTTTATTTTGACTTAATTCAGGTTACCAAAGCGTCAACACAGACCGCAAGAAGTGCCTGCCTGTGTCATTTCCGCCCGAGTGTCAATGTTGAGCGCTGGAACCTCGCTCGAGATGTGCGATCAGACAGAGGTGCCAAATAGGCGCCCTGAGGAAATTTAAGACATAAAGATTCAGGCAAGAGTTTGACCTTTCCCAAATCCGTTGTAGGTCATTAAGGTATTGGAAATCCGGTAAGGAATTCGCCGAGCCAGGGGGCTTTTGACGGAATATGGATGCGGAGGAAAAACAGCGCTTCGCTGCCCTTGCCAGGGCGGTCGCGGAACGCCGTGACCAGCAAGCGTTCGCTGTCCTTTTTGACTATTTCGCGCCGCGCCTCAAATCTTGGTTACTGCGCCAGAAAATGCCTAACGACGAAGCCGAGGAACTCGTCCAGGACGTGATGACGGTGCTTTGGCACAAGGCAGGCCTTTACGACTCTGCCCGCTCGTCACTGTCGACCTGGCTCTTCCGCATTGCCCGCAATCGCCGCATCGATCTTTTGAGACGAAGCCGAGCCCGCAATCTCGACCAGTCCGACCCGACGCTGCAGCCGGTGGCTGATATCGGGGCGGATGAACTGGTGGCCAATGACGATCGCGATGCGCTTGTCCGTGCCGCGGTCGGCCGGCTGCCTGAAGAACAGCGTGAGATGCTGAAGGCTGCCTTCTTTCTGGGGCAATCCCATTCCCAGATCGCGGAGGCGACCGGGCTCCCGCTCGGCACGGTCAAATCGCGCATACGGCTCGCGTTCGGCAAGCTGAAGAAGCTGCTCGAAGTCGAAGGCGTTTAATCAGACAGTCTTCATGCCCTGAGGTTCGTCGGCAAGCGCGCTGTCCGCGGCCGAATAGTGGTCCGGCTTCATGTGGCGGCTGACCATGGCAAAGGCCGCCGACAGGACCGCGATGTCGTCCGAAAAGCCGATCCCGACGAACACGTCGGGAATCACGTCGAGGGGCAGGACGAAATAGGCAAGCGCCGCTAGCAGAGTGCCGCGGACCTTCAGCGGCGTCTGCGGATCGAGCGCGCAATAAAACGCGGCGACGACATCCCGGGAAAACGGAATCTGTCGAACCGCTTTCCGGAAGGTCGGCCAGAATTTCTTGCGCACTGTCTTCTCCCGGCGAGCCTGCGTATCCTCGTCGCCTGGCAGCAAAATCTCACCGTATTTGACGTCGTCCATTCCGATCAGTCCTCTTGGTCCATGCGCAGATATGGTGATTGATGCGGGCCATTCAATCAACTCGCCCTGCAGCTGCCTTTTCCATAGCGGCCGCCAGCTTGAAGTCGAGCTCGGTCAGGCCGCCTGCGTCGTGCGTGTTGAGCTTCACGTCGACCCGCGAATAGACGTTGAACCATTCGGGATGATGGTTGAGCTTCTCGGCGGTCAGGGCCGCTTCGGTCATGAAGCCGAACGCCTGGACAAAGCTGCCGAACTTGAAGCTCTTGGAGATCGAGGCTGCTTCCCCATCCACAGACCAACCATCGAGCTTGGCGAGTTCCTGCTGAATTGCCGTCCGTTCCAGTTTTTCTCGTTTCATGCGATTGTCCTCCTCGTTTCCAGATAACGGTTCTCTATGAAACGCGTCAGCATCCTCTTTGTTTGTACCGGAAATATATGCCGGTCGCCGCTTGCCGAAGGCATCATGTCACATCTCGCGGCAGGAGCCGGCATCGGTCACGACGTCGTTGTCGACTCGGTCGGCACGGACGGGTGGCATGTCGGCGACCCACCCGATCGCAGATCGATCGTTGTGGCAAGGCGACATGGCGTTGATCTGTCGAACCAGCGCGCCAGGCGCGTGACGCCACATGACATCGACAGTTTCGATATCATTCTCGGCATGGACCGGACGCATGTCGCAGGCTTGCGGCGACTAGCGCCCGACGCCCGCAACGTCTTCCTGTTCGGCGATCACGCTCTCGGAACCGGCGAGGATATCGCCGATCCCTATTATGGCTCGGAGCGTGATTTCGAGCAGGTCTATGCCAGGCTCTTGACCGGTTGCAGGAAGCTGCTGGCAGCGCTCGGCGCCGACAGGGGCTCGTGAAGAGGAAAGATCTCTTCCGTCAGATACGGCCCGCCTCCGACGGAATCCCGCGAGGAGAGAAGCACGAAACGCGGCACGGTAAACTGCGTCGTCTGGAAATTCCCGCGACCCGCGAGATAGTGGACGACATCATCGACACGCGCCGACTTCATTCGCGCCAATGTGACGTGCGGCATGAACTTGCGTGGATCCGGGGGAAGCCCGATCCGCTGGCAAATGCGTTCGATTTCGGCCTGCAAAGCGTTCATTTCCGGGGAAGGAGAAACCCCTGCCCACACCGAATGCGGCTTCTTGGAACCGAATGATCCGATCCCATCCAGCCGAATTTGAAATTCGGGGCGATCGATGCGATCGAGACGGTCGACAACCTCATCTGCGGTCCGGCCATCGACATCGCCGATGAAGCGTAACGTGATGTGATAGTTCTCGACGTCGATCCAGCGAGCACCAGGGAGACCACCGCGCAACAAAGAGAGGCTCATCGCCGCATTACGCGGAATTTCGAGGGCGGTAAACAGTCTCGGCATAACGAGCACTCCCCGAATCTTTTGCAGATGCTCACACGGAATCACGCATTGCCCACCCGCGCAAGTCCCTAATTCTTCACAGTAGAAATCGTTCCAATGAATTGCGTGATAGCCGGCTCCATCTTCTGAACCATCACATCGACGCCCTTGCTGTTCGGGTGCATACCATCCTCAAGCTTGAGGCCGGCATCAAGAACAACCCCGTCGAGGAAAAACGGATAGAGCGCAACACCATGTTTTCTGGCGAGTTTTTCATAAATTGGATTAAACCGGGCAGCATAGTCGCCGCCCATGTTCGGCGGCGCCATCATGCCGACGAGCAAGACGGCAATTCCGCGTTCCTTTAGCCGGGCAAGCATTTCATCCAGATTCTTTTCGCTCTGTTCCGGAGCGATCCCGCGCAGGGCATCGTTGGCGCCAAGCTCGAGAATCACCCCATCGGTACCGTCAGGAACCGACCAATCGATTCGCGCAAGCCCGCCGCTCGTGGTGTCGCCGGAGACGCCTGCGTTGGCAATCGTCACGTCCACGCCCTTCGCTTTCAACGCCGCCTGCATTTTCTCCGGAAAGCCATCGCCCGGCGGCAGTTGATACCCTGCCATCAGGCTGTCCCCGAAACCGACCAGGGCTATGGTTCGTGCATTAACGACTGTCGAGAACAGCAGGGCGGCTGCAATGACAGCGATGTGAAGGCCGGCAACTTTAAAACTCATTCCGCTTTCCCTAGATTGGGCCGAAGACTGGCGTGCTATCCGCATCTATATAGGGCGAAGACTGTTGGCAAAAACCATCATCGAATTGAAGGAAGCGGATCTGACGCTCGGCAATGCGGCAGCCTCGGTCCACGTTCTCAAGGGCATAGATCTTACGATATCAGCTGGCGAATCCGTCGGCATCGTTGGTCCGTCCGGCTCCGGGAAGTCGACCTTGCTGATGGTGCTGGCGGGCCTGGAAAAACTGGACAGCGGCGAAATCAACATCAGCGATACGCCCCTTCACACGCTTACAGAAGATCAGGTCGCAGACTTCCGAGGACGCAATATCGGCATCGTGTTCCAGTCGTTTCATCTGATCGCCAACATGACCGCGCTCGAAAATGTGGCCGTCCCGCTCGAGCTCGCCAATGTCGCCAACCCCTTCGAGATCGCGCGGCGCGAACTGAAATCCGTTGGCCTCGGTGATCGTCTGAACCACTACCCCGGTCAGCTTTCCGGCGGCGAACAACAACGCGTGGCGATCGCCCGCGCGCTCGCCCCTTCGCCCGCCTTGCTGATTGCGGACGAGCCAACCGGAAATCTCGACGCCGATACCGGCCGCCAGATCGCTGACCTTCTTTTCGCCAAGCAGGCGGAGCGGGGGATGACCCTGCTTCTCGTGACCCACGATCAGGCGCTTGCAAAGCGATGCTCTCGACAAATTCGCGTTCGGTCCGGCCAGATCGAGGGTGACAGCGCTGCCGTATCATCCGAAGCGGCCATCGCATGACGCTGGTTACCCCGCGAATTTCGCTCGCTTTTCGTCTGGCTCTGCGTGAGCTGAGAGGAGGCCTGAGGGGCTTCTACATTTTCCTGGCCTGCATCGCACTCGGCACGGGCGCGATTGCGGCGGTCAACTCGGTGTCCCAATCGATCACCGATACGATCGAGACGCGCGGCCAGGAAATTCTGGCTGGAGACGTTCGCTTCGAGCTCAACAATCGCGAGGCAACCGAACCGGAACTTGGCTTCCTGCAGGGACTGGGCAAGGTATCGGTCTCCACCGGTCTGCGTTCGATGGCCCGCAAGCCGGACGGATCGGACCAGGCGCTGGTCGAGGTAAAGGCCGTTGACGGCACCTATCCGCTCTACGGGAAATTCGAAGCAGAACCGAACTATCCCCTGCATACCCTCCTGGCCGACCAAAACGGAACCTATGGCGCGGTTGCGGCCCCCTTGCTGCTTGACCGTCTCGGTCTCCGGCTTGGAGACGAAATTCTTCTCGGCAACGTGATCCTGAACATCACGGGCACCGTGAAGACGGAGCCGGACGCGGTTTCGGAAGGTTTTGGCTTCGCACCACGCCTCATTGTCAGCCGCAAGGCGCTGCAGGCGTCCGGTCTCATCCAGACGGGAAGCCTTGTCGAGCATGCCTACAAGATCCGGCTCGAGAACCGGGGCGATGTGGCCGGTATCCGCGACCGGGCAGCCAAGGAGTTTCCCTCCGCCGGCTGGTCGATCCGCACCAGCGATCGCGCCGCACCGTCGCTGACGGAAAACATCGAGCGTTTCTCCCAGTTTCTCACCCTCGTCGGGCTGACGGCGCTGATCGTCGGCGGTGTCGGCGTGGCGAACGCAGTCCGCGCATTTCTTGACGCGAAGCGAACGACCATCGCGACCTTCAAATGCCTAGGCGCGCCTGCTGCCACGATCGTCCTGATCTATCTCTTCCAGATCGGCATCATCGCGCTTGGCGGCATTGCGATCGGCCTGGTGATCGGCGCGTTGGCGCCCATCATCGCCTCACAGTTCCTGGCGCAGTTCCTGCCCGTCTCGACCGCGCCGACCCTCTATCCGGTTGCGCTGGCGGTATCGGTTCTCTTCGGCGTCCTGACCACACTCGCATTCGCCATCATGCCGCTAGGCCATTCCCGCGAAATTCCAGCAACCGCACTCTTCCGCGAGCAGGGTTTCGAGGCGAAGGGGCTTCCCTCGTGGCCGTATGTGGTCCTGGCGGCAGCCTTCCTTGCCGCCTTGGCCGGCCTGGCAATCGCGACGGCCCACGACCGCTTGATCGCTCTCGTCTTCATCGGCGCCATTGCCTTCGCTTTCGTGGTGCTGCGAGCGGTCGCAGCCGGCATCGCATGGCTGGCAAAACGCAGTCCGCGGGTCAATTCGCCGGCGCTGCGGCTAGCGATCGGCAATATTCATCGGCCCGGCGCCCTGACGCCAGCCGTCGTGCTGTCGCTTGGCCTAGGCTTGGCACTGCTCGTGACCCTGACGCTGATCGACGGCAACATGCGTCAGCAGCTGACAGGCCGCATGGCCGCGGGAGCCCCGAATTTCTTCTTCGTCGACATCCAGGGCGCGGAAGTAAAGCAGTTCCGTGAACTGGTCGCGAAACAGGCGCCGGAGGGCAAGCTTGTCGAGGTGCCGATGCTGCGCGGCCGCATCCTTGCCTTCAACGGGCAGGACGTGGCAAAAATGAAAGTCCCACCGGCCGGACAATGGGTTCTTCGCGGTGATCGCGGCATTACCTACTCGGAGACCCTCCCGGAAAACGCATCGCTGACCGATGGAACGTGGTGGCCGAAGGACTACAGCGGCGAACCGCTCGTATCCTTCTCGGCGGAAGAGGCCAAGGAACTCGGGGTGAAGATCGGCGACAGTGTCACCGTCAATGTCCTCGGCCGCAACATCTCGGCCAAGATCGCCAACCTGCGCAAGGTCGAATGGGAATCGCTCTCGATCAATTTCGTCATGGTGTTCTCGCCGAACACCTTCCGGGGCGCACCGCATGCCTGGCTTGCAACCCTGACCGACCCGACCGCGACTGCGTCCGAGGAGGCTGCGATCCTCAAGTCGGTGACCAACACCTACCCAACGATTACCAGCGTCCGCGTCAAGGACGCGATCGATATCGTCAATACGCTGGTTGCGCAGCTGGCGACCGCTATCCGTGCCGCCGCCTCGGTGGCCCTGATCGCGTCCGTTCTCGTGCTGGCCGGTGCGCTGGCCGCCGGAAACCGGGCGCGAACCCATGACGCCGTGGTGCTGAAGACATTGGGCGCAACAAGAAAAATGCTTATCCGCGCATTCTGCTACGAATATCTGATCCTCGGTGCAGCAACCGCCATCTTCGCCCTGTTCGCAGGTGGCATCGCGGCCTGGTTCATCGTCGCCCGCATCATGCGGATACCGTCACACTTCCTCCCCGCCGTCGCCGGCAGCACGCTTGTCGTGGCTCTGGTGCTGACGGTTGGCATCGGCCTGATCGGAACGTGGCGAATTCTCGGGCAGAAAGCCGCACCCGTTTTGCGTGAACTTTGACGATGGTTCGCAGCCGGATTTCGCTTCACCTTACTGCGATTTAACCTGATCGGCGGTTGTAAGGCTCTTGTTTGCTGCAGGCGAAAGCCTCATATTGCTCAGTAGGCATGCTGGAGCTCCGCAGCGGCGCCCGGGTCGAGAACCCGACACCGTTTTCCAATCGGAGCTGTCAAGAGGAAACTATGGCTGACCTACGTAACTACCAAAGCCGCGCACAAACCGGCGAGATGATCGACCAGGGCCTGCGCGCCTACATGATCAAGGTTTACAACCTGATGGCGCTCGGTTTGGCGATCACCGGTTTGGCCGCCTACTTCGCCTTTACATTCGCCGTCTCCGACGGACAGCTGACCGCGTTTGGCGCAGCGCTCTACACGAGCCCGCTGAAGTGGGTCGTTATTTTCGCACCGCTGGCGATGGTCTTCTTCCTGAGCTTCAGGATCAATAGCATGAGCGTATCCGCTGCGCAGACGACCTTCTGGGTCTATGCCGCACTTGTCGGATTGTCGCTCTCCTCGGTGTTCATGATCTACACGGGCCAGAGCGTTGTACAGACGTTCTTCGTGACAGCGGCCTCGTTCGGTGCCCTGTCGCTCTACGGCTACACCACCAAGCGTGATCTGTCGGCGATGGGCTCGTTCCTGATGATGGGTCTTTTCGGCCTGATCATCGCGTCGGTCGTCAACATCTTCCTGGCCTCGTCGGCCGTGCAGTTTGCGATCTCGGTCATCGGCGTCCTGATTTTCTCGGGTCTGACCGCCTACGACACGCAGCGCATCAAGGACATGTACTACGAAGCCGACAGCGCGACCGTCGCTGGCCGCAAGGCGATCATGGGCGCGCTGACGCTCTACCTCGACTTCATCAACCTGTTCATGTTCCTTCTGCAGTTCATGGGCGACCGCAAGTAACGCGGGCTCACCAATACGGAAAGGCGGCTTCGGCCGCCTTTTTTGTTTGAACGGCAACCCCGAGAGTGCTTTGTGGACGCTCCGTCTTCTCAGCTCCGGTCCACCGAATGCCAATCCTCCTTCGCGACGCCTCTCCCTCCGATCTAGAATCCATCACCGCGATCTATCGGGAATCCGTCTTGAACGGCGTCGCAAGCTACGAGATCGCGCCGCCTGAAGTGACGGACATGGCTGCACGCTTCTCCGCCATCACCGGCCAGGGTTATCCGTATATCGCAGCCGTGGACGACGAGAATCGGTTGCTGGGCTATGCCTATGCATCGGCCTTCCGCACCAGACCAGCCTACCGGTGGATGGTGGAGGACTCGATCTATCTGGGGCCTGAGGCCCGAGGAAAAGGCATAGGGAGGCTGCTCTTGCATGAGTTGATCGAACGCTGCATCGCGCTCGGTTTCCGGCAGATGGCCGCTGTCATCGGAGGCGCTCACCCCGCGTCCATCGCGCTACATCGCAGCGCGGGCTTCGAAGAAACAGGCCGCCTGAAGGGAACCGGATACAAGCACGGCAAGTGGCTGGATACGATGATCATGCAGCGAGCGCTCGGCGACGGAAACTCGACCGACCCTGATCCGACGACCTACCCCGGAACGCTTTTCAACAGTTGACCGGCGTCACTTCTCGACAAGTTTCAGCGTCTTGTTGAAGACCTTGAGAACCTGCTGCAGTTCGTGTCCACGCTTGAGGATGACACCGCTCGTATTGATCACCGAGAACGCGCCCTGCTTAGCGGCGAGCTTCGGGTTTTTCTCGATGCGGAAGAGGGGCATTTCGCCAGAGCGTTTGAAAACGGAAAAGACAGCCCGGTCCTTCAGATGGTCGATGGCGTAGTCCCGCCATTCCCCCTCGCCGACCATCCGCCCGTAGATCCACAAGATCGCATCGAGTTCCCGGCGGTGAAACGTGACTGGAAGCGGATCCTGGCTCTGCCTGTAGTCCTTGAGATCCACGACGCTGGACGAACTGTTGTCGGCGGCTCGGATCTCCCCCGGCCGCAAATCCGGCTGATCTGTCATCAGTCTCCAAAGGCCTCTGTTCGTGACAGGTGAATGACAGTTTGCCTCAGCGTTTACAAATTGCAAGCGGGCGCTCGCGCACATTAAGCATACTCTGTGCAATCTCCCCCGCGCCGCAATTCAGTCAAAACAGCGCCTCATTTGCAATAGAAATTCGCTCCCAATCGAGCTGCGGGTTCGTCTGAGTCCGATGCAAGAAGATTTGCGCACCCCACTGGGTAGCAAATCGCGAGTTTGGCGCCAGCGCGCCAAAGGGCCCGGCTGACCGTATCGACCTTAACCCCAGCCCCGAATACGATCAGCCGGGCCACCCCGGTTTCCATCTGCAACGCAGATGAAACTATCAGATGTTCTTGCCCGCCATGATGACGGTTGCGCCCAGAATTGCTGAAGGCGTCCCATCCGCCGTCGATGTCTGAAGCAGAATCGCACAGCCCTCCAAATCGGGCTTCTGCAGGACGTTGGCAGGCAGCGTCAAGCTCGTTTCCTTGCCATCCCACATGCCGACCGTTTCGACATCGGAGACGCTGCGGAGATAGGCGATCTGTTGGCCGCCATTCTCGCCCTTCTCGACATTGATCGTCTTTTCGTGATCGAAATAGACCATCACCACATTAGCCTTGCCCGGACCACCGCCGATCTTGATCTCGAGCTCGTCTCCGTTGACGCGCGCCTTGATCGGAACCGTGAGCCCTTTGCCATCGCTGGCATACGAATCAATCTTGCCGGCAATGCCATTGAGATCGGCACCGGCGACAT
This sequence comes from Rhizobium sp. Root708, assembly GCF_001429725.1. GTDB lineage: Bacteria > Pseudomonadota > Alphaproteobacteria > Rhizobiales > Rhizobiaceae > Rhizobium. The sequence continues at coordinate 201,787 of NZ_LMHV01000001.1, forward strand.
GGTCCCGGCCGTTGACGATCACCTGCGGCGTGTAGACGTTGCTGCGGCCCATGCTGCGCGCATAGCCATATTGACGCTCGGTGTTCTCCTTGGAGCTCAGCGTATCGGCCCAGCCAAGGTAGTTCCAGTAGTCGACATGGTATGCGAGAGCGATCACATCGCCCCGTTCAACGAGCTTGCGAAACGCGGCATCGGCGGGGGGACAGGAAGCGCAGCCTTGGGACGTGAAAAGCTCGACGACGCCCTTGGGAGCTTCCTGCGCAAAAAGCGGGCTCGCCATAGCGACCACTGCAACCAGCGAAATCATCAACCGCGCGCGCATTCAACTTTACCTTTTCTTCAGCGCCGACGGCCTCGCGAGGTCGGCTCCGACTATTGATCGTAGAGATAGTCGCTGCGGCCGGAAACGGAAAGTCACGAAGGGGTGAGACGCGGCTTCTCGGCTGACGAGCAAAACACATCGTCGTGACCTGCCGCGAAAGGCCCCTTTGAACAAACAAAAAACCGCCGGAAATCTCTTTCCGGCGGTCATTCTCATGGAAGTCCGTTAAAAATCAGGCAGCGAGGTCGCGGAGAACCGTCTGCAGGATACCGCCATTGTTGAGGTAGATGACCTCGTCGAGCGTATCGACGCGCGACAGCAGCGGAACGTCCTTCACGGTGCCGTCGCCATAGGTGATCCTGGCGATCTTTTTCTCGCGCGGCTTGATGTTCTCGAGCCCCTCGATGGTGACGATCTCGTCGCCCTTCAGCCCCAGCGTTGCCCAGGTCGTGCCTTCCTCGAAGACGAAGGGGATGACCCCCATGCCGACGAGGTTCGAGCGGTGGATGCGCTCGAAGGACTGCGCGATCACGGCCTTGACGCCCAAGAGGTTGGTGCCCTTCGCCGCCCAGTCGCGCGACGAGCCGTTGCCATACTCGACACCGGCGAAGATGACGAGCGGGACGCCCTCGGCCTTGTACTGCATGGCCGCGTCGTAGATCGATTCCTCTTCCTTCGACGGGTAGTGGATGGTGTAGCCACCCTCCTTGCCGTTCGGGCCGAGCATGTGGTTGCGGATGCGGATATTGGCGAAGGTGCCGCGCATCATCACCTCGTGATTGCCGCGACGCGTGCCGTACTGGTTGAAGTCGGCGACGCCGACATTGTGCTCCAGCAGGTAAGCGCCGGCCGGCGAGGCCGCCTTGATCGAACCGGCCGGAGAAATGTGGTCGGTGGTGATCTTGTCGCCGAAGAGACCGAGGACGCGGGCGCCCTTGATGTCGGAGACGCCGGAGCCGGTCTTGCCCATGCCGACGAAGTAGGGCGGGTTCTGCACATATGTCGAGTTGTCGTCCCAGGCATAAGTCTGGCCCGGAGGAACCTGCACGGCCTGCCAGTTGGCATCACCCTTGAAGACGTCGGCATACTTCGTCTCGTAGAGCTCGCGGGTGACGTATTTCTGGATGAAGGACTGCACTTCGTGCGAGGTCGGCCAGATATCCTTGAGAAAAACCGGATTGCCGTCCCGGTCCTCGCCGATCGGCTCGCTGGTCAGGTCCTTCTGCACCGTGCCGGCGAGCGCATAGGCAACGACGAGCGGCGGCGAGGCGAGATAGTTCGCCTGCACGTCGGGCGAGATACGGCCTTCGAAGTTGCGGTTACCGGACAGAACGCCGGAAACGATCAGCCCCTTGTCGTTGATCGTTTTCGAGATCGGCGCCGGCAGCGGCCCCGAATTGCCGATGCAGGTCGTGCATCCGAAACCGACGAGGTTGAAGCCGAGCGTGTCGAGATCCGCCTGCAGGCCGGATTTCGCCAGATATTCGGCGACCACCTGCGACCCAGGCGCCAGAGAGGTCTTCACCCACGGCTTGGTCTTCAGACCCTTCGCCACGGCATTGCGGGCCAGAAGGCCGGCGGCGATCAGCACCGACGGGTTGGACGTGTTGGTGCAGGAGGTGATGGCGGCAATCGCCACGTCACCATGGCCGAGATCGAAGTCGGTGCCTTCGACCGCATAGCGGTTAGCGAGCTGGCCGGGCTTCTTGTAATCGGCGTCCATCGAGCCGGCGAAACCGGACGCGATGTTTTCCAGCGGGATGCGGCCCTCGGGGCGCTTCGGGCCGGCCATGGCGGGCACGACGTCGCCGAGATCGAGCTCGAGCGTATCGGTGAAGACGAGATCCGAGCCATCGCCATCGCGCCACATGCCCTGCGCCTTCGAATAGGCCTCGACCAGCGCGATGCGGTCATGCGACCGGCCGGACATGGTGAGGTAGTTGATGGTTTCGCCATCGACGGGGAAGAAGCCGCAGGTGGCGCCGTATTCCGGGCCCATATTGCCGATCGTCGCGCGGTCTGCGAGCGGCATGTTGTCCATGCCGGGGCCGAAGAATTCGACGAACTTCGAGACCACGCCCTTCTTGCGCAGCATCTGCACGACCATCAGCACGAGGTCGGTCGCGGTGACGCCTTCCTTGAGCTTGCCCGTCAGCTTGAAGCCGATGACCTCAGGCAGAAGCATCGACACCGGCTGGCCAAGCATGGCCGCTTCCGCCTCGATACCGCCGACACCCCAGCCGAGAACGCCGAGACCATTGATCATCGTCGTGTGGCTGTCCGTGCCGACGCAGGTATCTGGATAAGCGATCGTCTCGCCATCCTCTTCCTTCGTCCACACGGTCTGGCCGAGATATTCGAGATTGACCTGGTGACAGATGCCGGTGCCCGGCGGCACGACGCGGAAATTCTGGAAGGCCTGCTGGCCCCACTTCAAGAAGCGATAACGCTCGCCGTTGCGCTGGTATTCCAGCTCGACGTTCCTGGAGAATGCCTGCGGCGTACCGAATTCGTCGACGATGACGGAGTGGTCGATGACGAGATCGACAGGCACCAGCGGGTTGATCTTCTCCGGATCGCCGCCGAGCGACACCATCGCGTCGCGCATCGCGGCAAGATCGACGACGGCGGGAACGCCGGTGAAGTCCTGCATCAGAACGCGCGCCGGGCGATAGGCGATTTCGTTTTCGACCGTGCCCTTGTTATCAAGCCATTCGGCGACGCCAAGGATGTGCTCCTTGGTCACGGACTGGCCGTCCTCGAAGCGCAGCAGGTTCTCAAGCAGAACCTTCATCGAATAGGGAAGCTTGGAAACGCCGGGCAGGCCATTTGCCTCGGCCTTCGGCAGGCTGAAATAGACATAGTCCTTACCATCGACGGTAAGGACGGAACGACAGTTGAAGCTATCAAGTGATTTAGACACGAGAGACCCCGTTTCTGATCGCGAACACAATTGTGCGGACGCCTATGCACTAAAGGCACATCAGGATGCGGGTACGGCCATTTCCGCGGTCCGCACATGAAGTCAGACCTCATGTTCGGCGCTAGGATGAAATTCACGCCGACCGCTGGCGTGGTTAGGGACATATAGATAGTTTCAGGGAAAGGTGCCAGAGAGTGCGTGGCCCATTTCGGATTTTTTTGCATTGCGATGACTCAAAAATTAAACCTCTCAAACGTCTTCTCTCTCGAGGCAACCAATCTGTCCGCCCTCCGCGGGGAAGACCTGATTTTCGCGGGTGTATCCTTCCGCCTGACGTCAGGCGAAGCACTGGTTTTGACGGGCAAGAACGGCTCCGGAAAGTCGACTTTGCTGCGTGTCGTCGCCGGCCTTCTACAGCAAGAAAGGGGCTCGGTGAGTTTCACGGACTCACACGGCAGCGTTCATCCGCGCGTCGGTGAAATCAGCCATTACCTCGGACACCGCAATGCAATGAAAAGCGAGCTGACGGTCGCCGAGAACCTCGACTTCTGGCGCCGCTTTCTCGGAGACACGTACGATACGCCCGCGCTTTCCATCGACGACGCCGCCGAGGCCGTAGGACTTGGCGGGATCACCCACCTCCCCTTCGGCTATCTCTCGGCCGGCCAGCAAAGGCGCTTTGCCTTCGCCAAGCTGCTTGTCGCCTATCGACCGGTGTGGATCCTCGACGAGCCGACAGCAGCGCTGGACACAAGTGGCGACCGCCTCTTTGCCAACCTGATAGAGGCCCATCGCCAAAAGGGCGGGATCGTGCTTGCAGCGACCCATCAGCCACTCGGCCTGGAAGACGCGCAGGAATTACGGATGGCTGGATTTGCTCACTCCGGACCGGGAGTTTGGGCATGACCGCACTGCTGTTGCGCGACCTGAGGCTCTCCATCCGCGCCGGCGGCGGCGCGCTGGTTGGCGTCCTCTTCTTCCTGACCGTCGTTGCGGTCATCCCCTTTGGTGTAGGACCCGATCTCGCATTGCTCTCCCGCATCGGCCCGGCGATCGTCTGGATCGGCGCGTTGCTGGCGGCACTTCTCGGCCTCGACCGCCTGTTTCAGGCCGAACGCGACGATGGCTCGCTTGACCTCATGCTGATGCAGGAAACGCCGCTGGTCCTGACGGTGCTGGTGAAGTGCCTGGCGCACTGGATCGCCACCAGCCTGCCGCTCGTCATCGCCTCGCCGCTGCTCGGTCTTTTCATGAACATGAGCGAGAGGGCGATCGGCACGACGGTGCTGACACTGCTTGTCGGCTCGCCGGCGATTACCTTCATCGGCGCCGTCGGGGCAGCCGTTGCCGTCGCCCTGCCGCGCGGTGGCTTGCTGGTCTCCATCCTGGTGCTGCCACTGGCCATCCCGGTGCTGATCTTCGGCGTCAGCGCCACCTACGCGGCCGTTGAGGGCCCCTCTCCCTTTCTGCCGCCGTTTCTGATCCTTATCGCGCTGACACTGTTCTTTGCCGTCATCGGCCCGGCCGCGGCGGCACTGGCACTGCGCAACACGTCGGATTGATGGAGCGCTCGATTGCGGCATAAGGCATATCGGGGTAAGGAAACGGCATGAGCGAAACGAGCCTTGCCATCACGAAATTCAGCGATCTCGCCAACCCGACGCGGTTTCTGGCGCTGGCCGCACGCATCCTTCCCTGGATGGCCGCCTTCACCGCCCTCTGTTTCATAGTGGGGCTGTATCTCAGCTTCACGACCGAAGGCGACTACCAGCAGGGCGAGACGGTTCGCATCATGTATATCCACGTCCCAGCGGCCTGGCTGTCGATGATGGGCTATACGATCATGAGCCTCTCAGCGATCGGCACGCTCGTCTGGCGCCATCCTCTGGCCGACGTCTCGGCCAAGGCTGCAGCCCCGCTCGGCGCCGCCTTCACGCTGATTGCCCTCGTCACCGGCTCGCTCTGGGGCAAGCCGATGTGGGGTACCTGGTGGGTTTGGGACGCCCGGCTGACGTCGGTCTTCATCCTGTTCCTGATGTACCTCGGGCTTATCGCGCTCAACCGCGCAATCGACGAGCCATCCAAGGCCGCACGCGTCAGCGCCGTGCTGATCCTCGTCGGCTTCGTCAATATCCCGATCATCAAGTTCTCGGTCGACTGGTGGAACACATTGCATCAGTCCGCCAGCGTCATACGTCTCGATGGCCCGGCTATCGATCCGGAATTCCTGCGGCCGCTGCTGGTGATGGCGGTGGCTTTCACGGCACTCTTTTTCACGCTGCACATCATGGCGATGCGCAACGAAATCTGGCGTCGCCGCGTCGCGGCGCAGCGCCGCATGGCAGCGCGCCTCGCGAGCCGCGAGGCATAACCCATGACACACGCTTTCTATGTTTACGGCTCCTACGGCTTTGCTGCGCTTGTGACAGTAGCGGTTACGATCTGGACCTGGGCCGACGGCCGCGCCCGCCGCAGGGAGCTCTCAGCCCTTGAGGCTTCCGGAATCCGCCGCCGCTCGGCGCGCGCAAAGGATGGCGAATGAGCACCAGCCCTGAAACGAAGGCCGCCAAACAAGGATTTGGACGCTATGCCGTCGCCTTGATCCCGCTGGTCGTCTTTGCCGGCATTGCGGCCACCGCCGCCAAGATGCTTTACGATCAGGACGTCCACGGCAAGGATATCTCGGAAATCCCTTCGGCATTGCTCGGCACGAAGGCACCCGCGCTGAACCTGCCGCGGCTCGAGGGCTCTAACCTGCCGGCACTGACCGACAGCGCCATCAAGGGCAAGCTCACGCTCGTCAACGTCTTCGCCTCCTGGTGCATCCCCTGCCGCGAAGAACATCCGATCCTGACGGAACTGGCGAAGGATAGCCGCCTCAAAGTGGTTGCCATCAACTACAAGGACAAGAACGACAACGCCGTTCGCTTCCTCGGCGAACTCGGCAATCCTTTTTCCGCGATCGGCGTCGACCCCAAGGGGCAGGCGGCGATCGATTGGGGTGTCTACGGCATCCCGGAAAGCTATCTCGTCGCGCCTGACGGCACGATCCTTTACAAGCGTGTCGGCCCGTTCGACGACATCAGCCTGAAGGAAGGCCTGTTGCCCGCCATGGCAAAGGCGCTGAGCAAGCCCGCTTCTTGATCAGATCGCGCTTTGCCAGGTCTTGACCGCCTCGACGGGCCAGACCAGCATCAAGACGTTGAGCGTCAGGTTGTCGCGGATCAGGTAGCCAGTCAGAAGCTCGAAGAAGATCGCTATCGCCACCGTCAAAGCCACCGGCGCGCGCGAGGCAACGATGAAGCCGACAACCATGAACACCGTGTCCATCGCTGAATTGATGATGCTGTCGCCGTAATAGTCGAGCGAGATCGTCGCCGTGCGGTAGCGATCGATGATGATCGGTGAATTCTCCAGCAACTCCCAGCCGGATTCGATGACCACTGCCAACAGCAGGCGTGCGGCAAACGGTTTTCCACGCAGGACGAGATGCGCCACGCCGTAGAAGATGAACCCGTGGATGATATGCGACGGCGTGTACCAGTCCGAAAGGTGCTGTGAATTGCCGCTGGAGTTGACGACGCCTTCCCACAGCTTGACATAGCCGCAGGTGCAGATCGGCGTGCGGCCCATGAGATACTCGGAGACCACCTGCGCCAGCAGAACCAGCAGACAGGCTGCGAACCAGAATGTCTGATGGCGAACCTTCGTCTGCGTTTCTGCGACTGTCACTTTTCGGCCTCTCCCGCTGGCGTTACCGTGTGCTTCATGATGAGCGGCATCTGCGCCATTGTGAAGATGATGGTGATCGGCATCGTTCCCCAAACCTTGAAGGCAACCCAGAAGTCATCGGAGAAATTGCGCCAGATGACCTCGTTCAGCACGGCGAGGAAGAGGAAGAAGATGCCCCAACGAACCGTCAGCTTGCGCCATCCCTCGGCGTCGAGCTGGAAGGCCGCATTGAAGACGTAGCCGAGCAACGACTTGCCGAAAGCCAGCCCGCCGAGCAGCGAAACGCCGAAGAGCGCGTTGACGATGGTCGGCTTCATCTTGATGAAGGTCTCGTTCTGCAGGTAGATCGACAGCGATCCGAAGATGACGACCACGATCCCCGACACGAAGGGCATGATCGGCAAATGCCCGAGCATGACCTTCGATACAACAAGCGAGGTTACCGTCGCGGCCATGAAGAGAGCCGTTGCCACGAACAGCGGGCCGCCAAGCTCCAGGAGAACAGGAAACCGCTCGACAAGCCATGCGCCGCGCAGGTTGGCGAAGAAGAAGATCAGCAGCGGGCCAAGCTCCAGCGCCAGCTTCAGCATCGGGTGATGCCTGTCGGCCGCGCTTGGGGTGATTTCGCTCTCTGTCGTCATTCTATCTCAAATCCGTTGTGGCCACACGAGACGCTTGCCCGTGTTTGTCGGCATATCTGTGGCATTATTGGCCAAGCCCGGCAATGGCGTGCGCGAAATCCTCGGCTTCGAAAGGCTCGAGATCATCAACACCCTCGCCGACGCCGATGAAATAGACCGGCAGCTTGTGCTTGGCGGAGATCGCCACGAGGATGCCGCCGCGCGCCGTGCCGTCGAGCTTCGTCATGATCAGCCCGTTGACGCCGGCAACGTTGCGGAAGATTTCGACCTGCGACAGGGCATTCTGGCCAGTCGTCGCGTCGAGTGTCTGAAGGACTGTATGCGGTGCGTCTGGATCGAGCTTGCCGAGAACACGAACGATCTTCTCGAGCTCTGCCATCAGCTCCGCCTTGTTCTGCAGGCGGCCGGCGGTATCGATGATCAACACATCGCACTTCTTCGCCTTGGCCTGCTCGAAGGCGTCGTAAGCAAGACCGGCAGCATCCGCGCCGAGCTTGGTACCGATGAACTCCGATTTGGTGCGATCGGCCCAGATCTTCAGCTGCTCGATCGCAGCGGCGCGGAAGGTATCGCCAGCAGCCACCATCACCTTGAGGCCGGCGCCCGAGAGCTTCGACGCCAGCTTGCCGATCGTCGTCGTCTTGCCTGTTCCGTTGACGCCGACGACAAGGATCACGTGCGGCTTGTGGCTGAGATCGAGCTGCAGCGGCTTGGCGACCGGCTTCAACACCTTGGCAATTTCGTTTGCCATGATGCGGCTGACGTCTTCGCCGGTCACGTCCTTGCCGTAGCGCTCGGAGGCCAGCGTATCGGTGACGCGCATCGCCGTCTCGACGCCGAGATCCGCCTGGATCAGCAGATCCTCGAGATCCTGCAGCGTCTCGTCGTCGAGCTTGCGCTTGGTAAAGAGGGCGGCGATCTGGCCGGTGAGCTGCGACGAGGTGCGGGCAAGGCCGGCACGCAACCGCTGAAACCAGGAAAGTTTGGGCGCAGGCACCAAAGGCACGGCCTCTGAAACCGCGGGACCGGTGGCAAATCCCTTCGGCAGAGCGGGAGCGGTGGACGCATCACCGGAAACGGCGTCATCTTCCACCGGAACGGATATCTCGGGCTCAGCGGGAGTCGTATCGCCCACGATCGGTTGCGGTTCCGCGTCCGCTTCAAGCTCGGTAACCGGTGCCTCTTCGACCTCGGCAGCGGATACCGGCTGCGCAAGGCCTTCCTCTTCCGCCTGTTCACCGATCTCCGGCTGCACAGAAGCCGCAACAGGAACAGTCTCTTCGGGCGCGCTTTCGGTGGGCGTTTCGACGTCGGCTTCGGCCTCGAGCAGCGAAAGCGGCACAATGCCGATGTCGCTCGCCTGTACCTCCGGCGGCAAGACCTCGGAAACGTCTTCCTCGACGGGGACCAGCGCTTCCGCTTGCTCGGCAATCTCCTCGATCGGAGCGTCCTCGCCTATGTCGTCGGCCGGCCCACCGGCCGTATCCATCTCTTCCGCGAGGACCGGGTCGGCCGCAACAGGAAGGTTTTCCTCGCGGGAACGGGGCTCCAGTTCGGCTTCGAGCGCTTTCGTCTCAACCGCCTCCGGCGCCTGCTCTTCCTCAGGCTTCGGGCCGAAGGTGAAGACCTTTTTGATGAAATTGAACGCCATGAGGATTCCGTAAACTCAGGCCGCGTCGGCGGCCGTCAATTGCATGTCGAGGTGTTTGCCGTTGTGCCCGGTGATGGCAGCCTGCACGAAGCTTCGGGGCGCCAGTCCCGCCGCTGCGACAAGCGTGAAGTTTTCCGTATGCGCCAAACCGTTGTTTTCCACCAGCAGCCATTGCTGCGTTCCGACCATTCCGTCGAGATGGGACTGATGCAGGCGATGTCCAGTAGCGCGAAGCCGCGCTGCCCGCTCCTTGACCAGCGCGCGATCGAGCTGCGGCATCCGCGCGGCGGGCGTCCCCTGCCGTGGGCTATACGGGAACACGTGAAGATGGGCGATACCGGCCTCTTCCGCCAGCCGCGCGGCATTGGCGAACATCTCTTCGCTCTCGGTCGGGAACCCGGCGATCATATCGGCCCCGAAGCTCATCTCCGGCCGCAGATGGCGCACGTCGTTGACGAAGGCCAAGGCGTCCGCGCTCGAATGGCGACGCTTCATCCGCTTCAGGATCATGTCGTCGCCATGCTGCAGCGAAAGGTGGAGATGCGGCATGAACCGCGCTTCCTCGGCGATCAGGTCCAGCAGGTGCTTGTCCGCCTCGATGCTGTCGATCGATGAAAGCCGCAAGCGGCGAATATCAGGCACCTGCTTCAGAAGCGTCTTCGCAAGCAGCCCGAGCGTCGGTTCGCCGGGCAGGTCGGCGCCGTAGCTGGTGGCATCGACCCCGGTCAGAACGATTTCCCGATACCCGCTTTCGACGAGCTTACGCGCCTGATCGACAACCGCCCCCATTGGCACGGAACGCGAATTGCCGCGACCATAGGGGATGATGCAGAAGGTGCAGCGATGGTCGCAGCCGTTCTGGACCTGGATGAAAGCGCGCACGTGACCATCGATGTGCTTGACCATCTGCGGCGCGGTCTGGCGCACGCTCATGATGTCGTTGACGCGCAACTTCTCTTCGGCCGAAACGCCAAAATCCGGCAGGGCGCGATAGGAGGCGCTCTTCAGTTTCTCTTCGTTGCCAAGGACGGCATCGACCTCTGCCATCTCGGCGAAGGTTTCCTTCTCCGTCTGGGCAGCGCAGCCGGTGACGATGATGCGGGCATGCGGGTTGTCACGCCGCGCACGACGGATCGCCTGGCGAGCCTGACGGACAGCCTCGCCGGTGACGGCGCAGGTATTGACGAGGATGGCATTGTTGAGCCCGGCCTTTTCGGCCTCCGCCCGCATCACTTCGGATTCGTAGGTATTGAGACGACAGCCGAAGGTGATGACTTCGACGCCGCTCACCGCGCTTCCGCTCCAGGCGCCGCATCGCGCGACCACGAACCCGTGGCCGGATCGAGCGTGCCGGACCATTCCCATTCAGCGGGGCCGGTCATGATGACGTGGCCATCGCTTTCGCGCCATTCAATGTTGAGTATGCCCTGATTTGGGCTGCTTGCGACCTTCACCGCGACGTCGCGTCCGGTTCGTCCGGTGCGAACAGCGGAAACAGCCGTCGCACAGGCGGCAGAACCGCAGGCAAGCGTGAGCCCCGCGCCCCGTTCCCAGGTTCGCGTCGTGATCGAACTCGGAGAGGTCACCTGCGCCAGCGTGATATTGGCGCGCTCGGGGAACATCGGATGGTTTTCAAGCAGCGGTCCAAAACGGCCGAGATCGAACGACATCGGATCGCGGTCGATCCAGAAGATCGCATGCGGATTGCCCATCGACGCGACGGAGGGCGAATGCAGCACCGGATTGTCGATCGGTCCGATCTGCAGCTCGATGCGGCTGGTATCATGGAATTCTTCGACAAGCGGAATCTTGTCCCACTCGAAGACCGGCTTGCCCATGTCGACCGAGATCGTCCCATCCTCGTGCTCGACGGCATTGAGGATACCCGCCACCGTCTGGAAGGTGAAAACCTTCTTGCCGGTTTCCGACGCAAGCGCCTGCACGACGCATCGCGTGCCATTGCCGCAGGCCTGCGCCTTCGAGCCGTCGGAATTGACGATATCGATCCAGGCATCGGTACCCGCTGCCTTCGGATCGTGGATCGCCATAATCTGGTCGAACTGCGTGTCCGGGGCGGCATTCAAAGCGATGGCTGCGGCCGGCGTCACCCTGTCGGCGCGGCCACGCATGTCAACGACCAGGATCTTGTTCCCAAGCCCGTTCATCTTCGCGAATTCGACCGTTGCGCTCATAGTGTCATGTCCGTCTCTGTTTGGGCTGTATATGGCGGAAATGCCGAGGAATTACCAGTGGCTTGACGGACCGGGACGCAGCGACACATTCATGGGAAGCCGTACCGACTTCATATTTAAGAATGACCGCATGTATCTAGCGCTTTTCGCCGCTTCGAGGCATTCTTGCTCTCGGATGCGTGCTTTTGGCAGGGAGGATCGCCGATGCGCTGCTTCACGGTACTTGGGCCCTCGCAGACGGGAAAAACGACACTCGTCGCAAAGCTGGCCTCGCTCGAGGGAACGCCCAGAAAGTCAGCCTCTCCATATGGATCAAGCCTGACGGAATTCGATTTCAAGGACGAAGCATGGTGTGCAATCGACACCCCCGGAGCGAACGAGGCGCTGGCCCTCGCCCAGGATGCCCTGCTCGCCAGCGATGCCTGTATCCTCTGCATTTCACCGACACCTGACGATGCCGTACTCGCCGCGCCCTATCTGCGCGCCATCGAGGCCTCGGGCACACCTTGCCTGATCTTCATCAACAGGATGGACGAACCGCGCGGGCGATTGCGCGACGTCATTGCCGCCCTCCAGACCTACTCCAACCATCCCCTCGTGCTGCGACAGGTCCCGATCCGCGAGGGCGATACGATCGTCGGCAGCTGCGACCTGATTTCCGAGCGCGCCTGGCGCTACCGTGAGGGCCAACCCTCGGCGCTGATCGAACTTCCCAAGGATACTCTCGAGCGCGAACACGAAGCGCGAGCAGAGATGCTCGAGCAGCTTTCCGAATTCGATGACTGGCTGCTTGAGGAGCTGATCGAAGATCGCGAACCGGCTAGCGACACGATCTTCGCGATCTCCTCGCGTATTCTGAAGGAGAACCGGGTTATCCCGGTGCTGTTCGGCACCGCCTCGCACAGCAATGGCATCATGCGTCTGATGAAAGCTCTTCGCCACGAAGCGCCACCGGCGACAGCACTGCGGGCAAGGCTTGCCGCAGGTTCCGGCGCGGCCGAGGCGGGACTTTCCGCCGTGACGTTCCATGCCTACCACAAGGCCAATGTCGGCAAGACGATTTTGATGCGGGCGCTTGTCGATGGCCTGAAGCAGGGCGGTTCGCTCGGCGGCGCCACGCTTGGTCCATTGCAGGAGGCTGGCAGCGGCAAGCCGATGACCGGCGCGGTCAAGGCGGGCGACGTCTTCGTCGCATTGAAATCTGACCACTTGCCGGCACCTGCCCTGCTAACGCAGCAAGGTAGCGTCGAACCACCCGACTGGACGACGCCACCGACGCCGATGCTGGAAAGAATTCTCGTTCCCGGCAACGAGCGCGACGAGACGAAATTGTCTGCGACCCTGGCAAAACTCGTAGAAACCGATCGCGGTCTGAAAGTGATGCAGGAGGAAGGCACTGGCGCTGCCCTGATCTGCGCTCAGGGCCCGGTCCATCTCCGCGATCTCCGAAAGACACTCTCCGAGGTCTTCCGGGTCGAAGTCTCGGATCGTGCGCCGAACCCGATCTATCGCGAGACCATCTCGAAGACGTCGGACGTGCATTACCGCCACCGAAAGCAGACGGGTGGTGCGGGGCAATTCGCGGACGTGCAGCTCAGCGTGCGGCCGAACGAGCGCGGCCAGGGTTTCACCTTTAGCGAACACGTCAAGGGAGGCACCGTGCCGCGAAACTACATACCGGCGGTCGAGGCCGGCGCGCGCGAAGCCATGGAGAAGGGACCTCTTGGTTTCCAGGTGGTCGACGTCGACGTGACATTGACCGACGGCCAGTACCACTCGGTCGACAGTTCCGATTTCGCCTTCCGTGCTGCCGGCAAGATGGGCGTCAAACAGGCGCTGTCACAGGCATCCGCCGTGCTCATGCAGCCTGTCGTACGGGTCGACATCCATATTCCCTCGGTCTACTCCGGAGGCATGGTGACGCTCGTTTCCTCGCTCAAGGGACAGGTCCTCGGCTTCGACCGGGACGAACATGCCAAGGGCTGGGACATATTCCGAGCGCTGGTGCCGGGCGGTATCCTGGAAGAGCTGGCACGATCGCTGAAATCCGCAACACAGGGCATCGGCCACTTCTCAAAGACCTTCGATCATTTCGAGGAGCTTTACGGCAAGGAAGCGGACACCATCGTCAATACGCACGGCTCGGGAGCTCAGCCACACTGATCATGTCCGCGGCACATCGAAGACCTCGCCTGCCCTTAGCGGCCGGAACCGCGCAGCCAAGATGTCGTGATCGGCCATTGCCTTATTCAGTGCCTTGACCGGGGCATCGATCGCCTCGTCCGTCAACTGGAACGTAGCGAAGTGGTGCCCGGCGACATAGGCGGCATTCGCGAGTTGCATGCCGCGCACCGCCTCGTCGGGGTTCTGGTGCTGGCCCTTCATGAACCAGCGCGGCTCATAGGCGCCGAACGGCAGAATGGCGAGGCGAAAGCCATCATGCTTTTGCTGGGCAGCCTTGTAATTGACGCCGCCGTGAAAGCCGGTATCGCCGACGTGATAGATTTTACCGGCGGGTGTCGCCAAGACGAACGCTGCCCAAAGCGCCATGCGACGATCCCCGGTGCCGCGCGCCGACCAGTGGTGCACCGGCTCCGCGTAGATATCGATGCCCGCAAGCGAGATGCGCTCGCCCCAGTCCATCGCCGTCACCTGCATCGTGGGCGCGGCGCGGCGAATGATCGTATCGTTGCCAAGCGGTGTAACGACATGCGGGCGATGTTTGGCCTGCAGACGGCGAAGCGTCGCGACGTCAAGGTGATCGTAATGGTTATGCGAAACGAGCACGAGATCGATCGGCGGCAGGTCCTCGAACGCGATGCCGGGCGCAACGACGCGTTTCGGTCCGGCGAAGGCGAAGGGGCTGGCTCGATCGGACCAGACGGGATCCGTCAGGATGTTCAACCCCGCAACCTGCACCAGCATGGTCGCATGGCCGACCATCGTTACCCTGATATCCTCGCCATCCACGCGCAGATCCGGTTTGGCTGGCTGGAATTGGCTCGGAACCGACTTCGGCCAGCGATCGCGACCGCCGCCGAACTGCCATCGCATCAGATCTCTGAAGCCGAGTGGCTCGATACCATCAGGATTGAAGAAATGCGCGCCGTCGAAGTGATCGGAGACCGGACCCTGATAGTAGGGATTGCGTCGTTTGGCCGTGGGCATGCAAGAGCGTTTCCGTTGAAGGGAAAGCTGATCTGGGATCGAGTGTGTGCTTTTGAAAGGCCGAAGCGCCGTCTTTTCTCGGCTTTGCCTTGACTCGCGGCCCTTTTTCCTGTTTACCGCCGCTCAATCTGCGACGAGCTTCAAGACTCGAGCCACCGACCGGGACCCGCAAAGGTATAAATCGATCCCGGAGGTCCACACCCGACAGCGCGATGCGCCCTCGGGTGGTTTTTGGCTATGCGTCTTGTTTTCGTCAATGAAAAGCACAAGGTTTCCGTCTTCAGGAAATCACAAGGAAGAGCCGATGTTTGAGAACCTCCAGGACCGTCTTGGATCCATTCTGAATGGACTGACAGGCCGTGGCGCGCTTTCGGAAGCCGATGTTTCCGCAGCGCTGCGCGAGGTTCGCCGTGCACTTCTGGAGGCCGACGTCGCGCTTGACGTGGTGCGCGGCTTTACCGACCGCGTTCGTGAAAAGGCCGTCGGTGCCGAGATCCTGAAGTCGATCAAGCCGGGCCAGATGGTCGTCAAGATCGTCCATGACGAACTGATCGAGATGCTCGGCGGCGAAGGCGTGGGCGTCGACCTGCATGCGGCCGCCCCCGTCGTCATCATGATGGTCGGCCTGCAGGGCTCGGGCAAGACGACGACGTCTGCGAAGATCGCCAAGCGGCTGACCGACCGCGAGAAGAAGAAGGTCCTGATGGCGTCGCTCGATACGCGACGCCCGGCAGCACAGGAGCAGCTGCGCCAGCTTGGCGTGCAGACCAATGTCGACACGCTGCCCGTGATTGCCGGCCAGTCGCCGACCGATATCGCCGCGCGCGCCGTGCAGGCAGCCAAGCTCGGCGGCCATGACGTCGTCATTCTCGACACCGCCGGCCGTACGCATATCGACGAGCCCTTGATGGTCGAAATGGCCGACATCAAGAAGAAGTCGAACCCGCATGAAATCCTGCTGGTCGCGGATAGCTTGACCGGTCAGGATGCCGTCAACCTGGCGCGCAACTTCGACGAACGCGTCGGCATCACCGGCCTCGTGCTGACCCGCATGGACGGCGACGGCCGTGGCGGTGCGGCGCTTTCGATGCGTGCCGTCACCGGCAAGCCGATCAAGCTCATCGGTGTCGGCGAGCGCATGGGCGAACTCGAAGAGTTCCACCCGCGCCGTATCGCCGACCGCATTCTCGGCATGGGCGACATCGTTTCGCTGGTCGAGCGCGCCGCCGAAAACATCGACGCCGAAAAGGCGGCCGCCATGGCCGCCAAGATGGCCAAGGGCAAGTTCGACCTCAACGACCTCGCCGATCAGCTGCGACAGATGCAGAAAATGGGCGGCATGGGCGGTATCATGAGCATGATGCCCGGCATGGCGGGCATGAAGGACAAGATGGCCGCGACCGGCATGAACGACAAGACGTTCGGTCGGATGATTGCCATCATCGGTTCGATGACCAAGGCCGAGCGCACCAACCCTGATATGCTCAAGCATTCGCGCAAGAAGCGCATCGCCGCCGGTTCCGGTACCGATGCCTCCGACATCAACAAGCTTCTGAAGATGCACCGCCAGATGGCGGACATGATGAAGATGATGGGCGGCAAGGGTAAGGGCGGCATGATGAAGCAGATGATGGGCGGCCTTGCCGGCAAGATGGGCCTTGGTGGCCTCGGCGGCGGCATGGGCGGCATGCCCGATCTCTCCAATATCGATCCGAAGCAACTCGAAGCGCTCCAGAAGCAGGCGGAAGCCGCCGGCCTCGGCAAGCCGGGCGGCGGGCTGCCCGGTCTCGGCGCCGGTGGATTGCCAGGCCTAGGCGGCGCCAAGCTGCCGGGTCTTGGCGGTGGTTTCCCGGGCCTTCCCGGCCTGCCAAAGAAGAAGTGAAGGGGTCGCGTAGAAGATGATTGATCCTGAAATCAAAGCCCAGCTTTCGAACTATCGCCAGTCGATCGACAACATCGACGCGGCGCTGGTCCATATCCTGGCCGAACGGTTTCGCTGCACCAAAGAGGTCGGCGTTCTCAAGGCCAAGTACAAGTTGCCGCCGGCAGACCCGGCGCGCGAGGAATACCAGATAGAACGCCTCCGCCATCTGGCGAAGGATGCCAATCTGGATCCGGATTTCGCCGAGAAGTTCCTGAACTTCGTCATCAAGGAAGTCATCCGGCATCATGAGCAGATCGCCGCGGACCACGCCGAAAACGGCGCCGCAGCAAAATGAACCATACCGCCCGATCAGGCGGTCCAGAAAAGTCCAAGGAGTAAAGAAAATGGCACTGAAAATTCGTCTCGCACGCGGTGGTTCCAAGAAGCGCCCGTACTACCACATCGTTCTCGCCGACGCCCGTTCGCCGCGCGATGGCCGCTTCCTCGAGAACCTCGGTTCCTGGAACCCGATGCTCGCCAAGGACAACGATGCTCGCATCAAGCTCGACGCTGACCGCATCAAGCATTGGCTCGACCAGGGCGCACAGCCGACCGACCGCGTTCTGCGCTTCCTGAACGAAGCCGGTCTCGCAAAGCGCGATGCCAAGAACAACCCGGAAAAGGCTAAGCCCGGCAAGCGCGCTCAGGAGCGTGCGGCTGAAAAGGCTCAGAAGGCCGCCGACGCTGCTGAAGCTGCTGCTTCCGCGGAATAATCGGGATTTTTCCCTCATCGAACGGGCGGCATGGCGACATGCCGCCCGTTTTCGTTTCCATTCCTGTCCACTTCGGTTATGAGAAGCCAAACCTCCGGCTTCACACTAGGGACGCCATGACAAAGCTTGAAAATCCCGTTCTGATGGCAACGATCGGTGGCGCCCAGGGCCTTCGCGGCGAAGTGCGCGCCAAGGCCTATACAGCCGATCCGACCGCGCTCGGTGACTACGGCAAGCTGCACAGCACGGATGGGCGCACCTTCGAAGTCCTCGATATCCGGGAAATGAAGAATATTGTCGTCGTCCGCTTCCGTGGCATCAACGACCGCGATGCTGCCGAAGCGCTGAACGGACTGGAACTCTACATCGATCGCGACAACCTGCCGGACGAGGAGCTGGAGGAAGACGAGTTCTTCTACGCCGATCTCGAGGGCCTGGAAGCGTTCGACGACCAGGGCGTCAGCTACGGCACCGTGACCGGCGTTTTCGATTTCGGCGCGGGCGATCTTCTTGAACTCAAGGGTCCGGGCAAGCGCCCCGTGTTGATCCCCTTCTCCGAGGCATCGGTTCTCGACATCGACCTCGAAGGCGGCAGGATCACCATCGACCCCTTGGCTGCCGGGCTCGTCGACAGCGAGGATGACAGCGCGAAATTCACGCCAGACACGCCGAAAAAGAAGAAGTGAGCGACGCGATGGCATTCCGGGCAACGGTGCTGACGCTTTACCCGGAAATGTTCCCGGGCCACCTCGGCTATTCCCTTGCCGGCAAGGCGATGGAACGCGGCCAGTGGGCGCTTGAGCCCGTGCAGATCCGTGATTTCGCCACCGACAAGCATAGGACGGTCGACGATACGCCCGCCGGGGGGGGCGCCGGTATGGTGCTGAAACCCGACGTTCTTGCCCGCGCCATTGATACCGTTTCGGAAAACGACAGCCGCCCTCGCCTGCTGATGAGCCCGCGCGGCAAGCCGCTGACGCAGAAGCGCGTGCGCGAACTGGCATCTGGCGAAGGCGTCATCATCGTCTGCGGCCGCTTCGAGGGTGTCGATCAGCGCGTCATCGATGCGCGCGAGCTGGAAGAGGTCTCGATCGGCGATTACGTGCTCTCGGGCGGCGAACCGGCGGCTCTGACGGTGCTGGACGCGATCGTGCGCATCCTGCCCGGCGTCATGGGCAATGATCTTTCCGGACTGCACGAAAGCTTCGAGGGCGGACTGCTGGAGCATCCGCACTATACCCGCCCGCAGGAGTGGGAAGGCCGCGAGATTCCTGCCATCCTCACCTCAGGCAATCATGGCGCCATCGACAAATGGCGCCACGAGCAGGCGGTGAAACTGACCCGCGAACGCCGCCCGGATCTGATTGACGTGTAGGAGACTTCCTCCCGTCGATGGAGTGGGCACGTTCCCGCGCGATCGATCGAAAAGACGTGGCTAACATCCCCTAAGCGTCATCACTTCCGTTGCCTGGGCATGCCGCGGTGTTGTGCCCAGCTGAGAAAAGCCGCCGTCTTGGCGACGGCGGCGAAGAAAAAATGCCCGGCCGAAGCCGGGTATCTCCTTATCTGGACGCAGCCCCAACGGCCGAACCACGTGCGCTCATGCGCAACACGTAATAAACGGCACCGCCGATACCGACACCGAAGAACCAGCCATAGGTTCCCCACCATTCCGGCAGGATCGATGTGAAGGTTGGCAGGATCGACGAGAACAGCGCGCCGATGATCAAGGCGATGAAGGCATTGCCGTGCCAGCCGTTCTGGAAGCGGAACTCGCCATTCTCCTGATAGAGGTCTGCGACGTTCAGCTCGCCTTTCCGGATCAGATAGTAGTCAACCATCATGATCCCGAAGATCGGGCCCATCGTCGAACCGATGAAGTTCACGAAGTGCGCCGCACCCGTTTCCCATGGGGCAAACGGATAGAGCACCAACGCGATCAGGGCTGCGATATAACCGCCCCGCTTGAAGCTGATCTGCCGGGGGAAGACATTCGAGAAGTCGAAGGCCGGCGAAACGAAGTTTGCCACCACGTTGATGCCGAGCGTTGCGACGGCGAAAGTTAAGGCGGCAAGCAACGCCAGGAACCAGCTATCGAATTTCGCCGAGATCGCTTCCGGGTGCAGCAGCACTTCGCCGTAGACGGTGAATGCAGCGGTAGTCGTCACGCCTGCGACGAGGCAGAACGCGAGCAGGTTGATCGGCAGGCCCCAGAGATTGCCGGTGCGCAGCGTTTTCGTGTCCTTGGCGTAGCGCGAGAAATCGCAGAAGTTCAGATAGAGAGCCGCGAAGTAAGTGATCCAGGTCGCCGCGACCGCCGCAAGGGCCGGGAACGAGCCCGGCTCGTACGAAATGCCCGCGTCCTTGGTCTTTTCGATCAGGACGTCGCGCGGAATCTCGCTGCCGAACGAGAAGGTACCGGCCTTGACGACGAGATAGACCGCCAGAACCAGCATCATGATCCAGACGGCGGGGCCGGCCAAATCCTGGAACTTGCGGACCGTTTCCATGCCGCGCTGAATGATCAGAAGCTGCAGCGCCCAGATGATGACGTAGCAGATCACCTCGAGCGTGGAATGGCCAAGCATGTGGCTGTTCTGGTGGAAGGCGAGAATGCTGTCGTTACGGATAAGAAGCGCCACGATGGCGCCGGATGCCGCCGCGGTCTGCGCGCCATACCAGAAGCAGGCGACAACGGCGCGCACGAGAGCTGGAGCATTGGCGCCGAACGTGCCGAACGAGGCACGGGCGAGAACCGGGAACGGCACGCCCGTCTTCACGCCGGCATTACCGACGAGGCTCATGAGGACGAAGATCACCAGCGAACCGATGCCGATCGCGATCACGAAGTTGATGAAACTACCGCATAGCAGGAAAAGGCTAGCGGCCAGATAGTAACCCCACAGGCTGTGAACATCCGATGTCCACACATTGAAGATGCTGAAGGCGCCCCACTTCCTCTCCTCAGCGGGCGCCAAGTCCTCGTTATACAACGAGGGCGACGGATTGCTTATTGTCATTCATTCCCCTCCAGAACTCCCACGGATCAGAATTTGACCCGAAAACGAATCTGCTCCTGTGTTGTGCATTTGACAAATATTTAATCAAATGAGTCACAGGCTTGATGCCTTATGCGGCCCTGGAAAGCCCGGTTTAAAGGGCAGGTGGGTTAAATTTCCCGGCCCAAAGGGGTGACAAAGCCCGCGCGATACGGTATGCGCACGCCGGAATGGGAAAAATCCCATCAGCCACGTAAAGAAAAACAGACGAATTCGCTCCTGCCCTTACCGGCAAATATCCGCGGCTCGACCAAGGATAGATCGTTCAGAGCGCTCTGGCTGTTGAACCAACAAAGAGGTTGAGTCATGAACATCATTCAGCAGCTTGAGGCCGAACAGGTCGCCAAGATCGAAGCCCAGCGCACGCTTCCGGAATTCTCCCCGGGCGACACCGTCCGCGTCAACGTGAAGGTTACGGAAGGCACCCGTACCCGCGTACAGGCCTACGAAGGCGTTTGCATCGCTCGCTCCGGCGGCGGTCTTCAGGAGAACTTCACGGTTCGCAAGATCTCCTACGGCGAAGGCGTCGAGCGCGTATTTCCGGTCTACTCCCCGGCAATCGAAAGCGTAGAAATCGTTCGCCGCGGTAAGGTCCGTCGCGCGAAGCTCTACTACCTGCGCGACCGTCGCGGCAAGTCGGCTCGTATCGTCGAGAACACCGGCACGCGCGCCCGCAAGCTGAACGACGCCGAGCGTCAGGCACTGGCCGAGGAAAAGGCACGTCTGGAAGCCGAAAAGGTTGCAGCAGCTCAGGCGCTCGCAGCCGAAAAGGCAGCACAGGAAGCCGCGGAAGCCAAGGCAGCTGCAGAAGCTGCAGCAGCCGAGCCGGCAGCAGAATAAGTTTCAATCCTCAGGGATTGTTGAAAAGGCGACCTTCGGGTCGCCTTTTTTGTTGCGCGCATGCTCCATGACAAGTGCCGTCTTCCTTGGTCATTGTCCGAAATTCCGAACGGCCCGTGCGGGATGCACGGCGTTATCACCGGGGCGCATCTGCCCTATGTCTACCCCGTCTTCAAAGGGAGCAGACAATGTCCAACCTCGAAAAATCGGGCACATTCACACTCGGCGAGCGCGCGGTGACGCGGCTCGGTTACGGCGCCATGCAACTGGCCGGCAAGGGTGTGTTCGGTCCACCGAAAGACGGCGCCGAAGCCATAGCCGTGCTGCATGAAGCAGTCGACAGCGGCGTCAACCACATCGACACCAGCGATTTCTACGGCCCGCACGTCACCAACCAGATCATCCGGGAGGCACTACACCCCTACAGGGACAACCTCGTGATCGTCACCAAGATCGGAGCGACGCGCGGCGCGGACGCGTCCTGGAACCCGGCCTTCTCGAAAGAGGCACTGACGCAGGCAATCCACGACAACCTGAAGAACCTCGGCCTCGATGCGATCGAGGTGGTCAATCTGCGTGCCATGTTCGATGTTCATGGCCCCGCAGAAGGATCTCTCGAGGAGCCTCTCACGGTTCTAGCCGACCTTCAGCGCCAGGGCCTTGTCAAACACATCGGTCTCTCCAACGTCACCGCCAAGCAAATTGCCGATGGCCGGAAGGTCACCGAGATCGTTTGCGTCCAGAACCAATACAATCTCGCGCATCGGGAAGATGATGCACTGATCGACCAGCTTGCGGCAGAGCGGACAGCCTATGTGCCGTTCTTTCCGCTTGGAGGCTTCTCGCCGCTGCAATCCTCTACGCTTTCGGATGTTGCAGCCGATCTTGGCGCGACGCCAATGCAGGTTGCGCTTGCCTGGCTCCTGCAGCGCGCGCCGAACATTCTGCTGATACCCGGCACCTCGTCCCGCCCCCATCTCAGGGAAAACCTCGCGGTCGCCGATATCACCTTGCCGGCCAGCGCGATTGAGAAATTGAACGGCATCGCGTCGGCAAAAGACAAGTAGCTTTGGCGCCATCAAAGGGAGCGTTGCCGTCTTGGGCGCATCGCCGGCTACACTTGCAATGCATCTCGCAAAAATCTTCGCTGGAAGAGGCGGTCTTTGGGCCGCCTTTTCTGTTTTTGACCGGCGACATGCGGCAATTCTCTTGCTATCCGCTTCGCAACTATGACAGGTTTCGCGAGCTATATTTCGGGGAGATATTTAATGCCGTTCCGCCGCACCGTCCTTGCAGGACTGACCGCTCTCGTTCTGTCGCCGCTGGCGACCTTTGCCGCAGACCTTCCCGATCTCAAGGGCAAGACCGTCGTTGTCGTTACCGAGAACGCCTACCCGCCGCTACAGTTCGTCGATCCGAAATCCGGCAAGGCGATCGGCTGGGAATACGACGCCATGAACGAGATTGCCAAGCGGCTGAATTTCAAGGTCGAGTACCAGAACACCAGCTGGGACGCGATGATCCAGGCTGTCTCCGACAACCAGTACAACATCGGCATGACCGGCATCACCATCAAGGATGACCGCAAGGCAAAGGTGGATTTCTCCGATCCCTACATGCGCTCGCAGCAGTTCATGCTGGTCCGTGGTGACGAGAAGCGCTTCAGCGACGCCAAGACCTTCGGCGCCTTCAATGATGGCCTCGTCGGCGCACAGCCCGGCACTTCGCCTTTCTACACGGCCGTCTATGAAATCCTCGACGGCAACGAGCAGAACCCGCGTATCAAGCTCTTCGAAACCTTCGGCGCCACGGTTCAGGCCCTGAAGGCAGGCGACGTCGATGTCGTTCTCACCGACAGCGTCGCGGCCAAGGGTTATGTCGACGCATCGAACGGCGGCCTCAAGGTCGTCGGCGGCCCGCTCGGCACCGAGGACTTCGGCTTCATCTTCCCTAAGGGAGCCGACCTTGTCGTGCCCGTCAACGCCGCCATTGCCAGCCTGAAGGCTGACGGCACGTTCGATGCGCTGAACAAAAAGTGGTTCCTCGACTACAAGATGGGCGAATGATCGCGCTTCCGGCCACCCTATGATGGCTCCGCAGCCGCCCCCCGGCGGGCGTAGTAAGGGCGACTATCCGTGGTGGCTGGTCGCCCTCATCGCGATCGGCCTCATCCTTGCCGCCGTCATCATTACCAACGACATCTACGCGCAGGTCTTCCGCACTATCGCGAACGGCATCGGCATCACGGTCTTCGTGACGCTGATCGGCTTCGTGCTTGCCATTGTTCTTGGCCTCGGGATCGCACTGCTCGGGTTGTCCGACAGCGTCGTGCTGCGCCAGATCTCGCGTTTCTACGTCGAGGTGATCCGCGGCGTGCCGATGCTGGTGCTGCTCTTCTACGTCGCCTTCGTCGGCGCTCCCGGGATCGTCGCAGCCTACAACGTCCTGATCACGCCGTTGGTGCGGCTGGGACTTGCCGAGCCGATCCTGGTGCGCGACTTCTCGCTGATGTGGCGCGCGATCATCGCGCTGATGATCGGCTATTCGTCGTTCATCGCCGAGGTCTTCCGCGCCGGCATCCAGTCCGTCGATCACGGACAGATCGAAGCCGCCAAGGCGCTCGGCCTGTCGCGGTACCACCGCTTTCGCTTCGTCACCTTCCCTCAGGCCGTGAAGGTGATCTTTCCTCCGCTCTCGAACGATTTCGTCGCCATGGTGAAGGACAGCTCGCTTGTCTCGGTGCTCGGCGTCTCCGATATCACTCAGATGGGCAAGATTTACGCCTCCGGCTCCTTCCGCTTCTTTGAAACCTACTCGATCGTCACCTACATCTATCTCATCCTGACGATTGGCCTGTCGCTTGCGTTGCGACAAGTCGAGAAGCGGATGCGCAGGAGAGACCGGCGATAGCGGCGGCATGATTCAAATTGCCGCCGTCGCCAAAAATTGATATGTGACGGCACATGGAAAGCAAGTTCAAGTGCATTGGCGCGCATATTTTCGTGCTGCAGGATCATTACCGCCTGCCGGCACGTTTCTTTGCGTCCGTATTCGGTGCACTCAACAGCCGACTTCGTTGATCGAATTACGGCTGGCGGCCCTACCCGCCAAAACCCCATTCTCCATGCCTTCAATACGGATATAACGCCATGAGCGCACCGCGTACTCTCTACGACAAGATCTGGGACGATCACCTGGTTGACCAGCAGGACGACGGCACCTGTCTTCTCTACATCGACCGCCATCTGGTCCACGAAGTGACCTCTCCGCAGGCATTCGAAGGCCTGCGCATGAGCCACCGCAAGGTCCGTGCACCGGAAAAGACTCTGGCTGTCGTCGACCACAACGTCCCGACCTCGCCTGACCGCCACCTCGGCATCAAGAACGAGGAAAGCCGTATCCAGGTCGAGCAGCTTGCCATCAACGCCGCCGAATTCAACGTCGAGTATTACTCCGAGAACGACAAGCGCCAGGGCATCGTTCACATCGTCGGTCCCGAGCAGGGCTTTACCCTGCCTGGCATGACCATCGTCTGCGGCGACAGCCACACGTCGACCCACGGCGCTTTCGGCGCGCTGGCGCACGGCATCGGCACCTCGGAAGTCGAGCACGTTCTCGCAACCCAGACGCTGATCCAGAAGAAGGCCAAGAACATGCTCGTGCGTGTCGATGGCGAACTTCCGCCGCACGTCACGGCCAAGGACATCATCCTTGCCATCATCGGCGAGATCGGAACTGCCGGCGGCACGGGCCACGTCATCGAATTCGCGGGCGAAGCGATCCGCGCGCTGTCGATGGAAGGCCGCATGACGATCTGCAACATGACGATCGAAGGCGGCGCCCGCGCCGGCCTGATCGCGCCCGACGAAAAGACCTTCGAGTACATCAAGGGCAAGCCACGCGCGCCGAAGGGCGAAACGCTGGAGCAGGCAATCGCCTACTGGAAGACGCTGCAGACCGATGAAGGCGCTCATTACGACCGCGTCGTCGTTCTCGACGCCGCCTCGCTGCCGCCGATCGTATCCTGGGGCTCCTCGCCGGAAGATGTCATCTCCGTTCAGGGCGCTGTTCCGAACCCCGACGAGATCCAGGACGAGAACAAGCGCACCTCCAAGTGGCGCGCGCTTGACTACATGGGCCTGAAGCCCGGCACCAAGATGACCGACATCACACTGGACCGCGTCTTCATCGGCTCCTGCACGAACGGCCGTATCGAGGATCTGCGCGAAGTTGCCAAGGTCGTCGAGGGCAAGACCGTCGCCGCGACCGTCAGCGCCATGATCGTTCCGGGCTCCGGCCTCGTGAAGGAACAGGCGGAAGCGGAAGGCCTGGACAAGATCTTCAAGGCGGCCGGCTTCGACTGGCGTGAGCCGGGTTGCTCCATGTGTCTCGCCATGAACGACGACCGCCTGAAGCCGGGCGAGCGTTGCGCTTCCACCTCGAACCGCAACTTCGAAGGCCGCCAGGGCTTCAAGGGCCGCACGCACCTTGTTTCTCCGGCAATGGCCGCAGCGGCAGCGATTGCTGGCCACTTCGTCGACATCCGCGACTGGAACTAATCGAAATTGCCTCTCCCCATCGGGGAGAGGCGCCCTTCTCGGGACTTTGCAAAAGTCGTTGCCGTTGCGGCACGCCCGAGGCCGCCAATTTCGGATGAGCCTCATGAGCAGCAAACAGAACGCACGCCATCTCTATCTGCTCCGCCACGCTAAATCAGCCTGGCCTGACGGCATGGACGACCACGATCGCCCGCTCGCCGAACGCGGCCGAAAAGCTGCACCTCTGATCGCTGCCTTCATGGCCGATCACAAGATCCGCCCAGACCTTGCGCTGGTATCCACGGCACGGCGCACCCAGGAAACCTGGGACCTCCTCGCCGCCAGCCTTCCGAAAGCCCCGACAAAACGTGACGCCGCAGATCTTTACGAGGCCGACGCAAGTGCCATTGCCACCTTGCTGCGATCCATCGACCCATCCGTCGAAAGCCTGCTGGTCATCGGCCATAATCCCGGCCTCCAGGATTTTGCATTGGATCTTGTCGGCGGGGGTGACCTTGGTGCGCGAACGCGTATGGCCGAGAAATTCCCGACCGCTGGCCTTGCCGTGATCCGCGTAAAAGCGTGGCAAACTCTGTTGCCATCGAGCGGTCACCTCGAATCGTTCGTGACCCCACGAATGCTTGGCTGACGTTGCGACATCGGGCGCGACCTCAGATCTCTCAGAGTTCTGAGCGTGAGTGGAGAGGCGGCGCACTACGCCGCCCGTGAGCTTCAGAAAGTCGCTGTCTTGGGGTCTGGCCCCATGCGAGCACCGATATCATCGAGCTTGGCAATCGCCGCCATGTCGTCGTCATCGAGCGCGAAGTCGAACACCTGAAAATTCTCTTCGATACGCGACGGCGTGACGGACTTGGGGATCACCACCAGCCCGCTGTCCATGTGCCAGCGAACAATCGTCTGAGCCGGTGTTTTTCCGTGCTTCCTGGCAATTCCGCCGATGACGGGATGGTCGATCAGCTTGCCCTGGCCGAGCGGGCTCCAGGATTGGGTCGCGATATCAAGCTTCTTGTGCGCGGCCTGCGAAGCCTTCTGCTGAAAGTCGGGATGAAGTTCGATCTGATTGATGACGGGAACGACGCCCGTTTCGGCAACGAGACGGTCTATATGCTCCGGATAGAAATTCGATACGCCGATCGACCGGGCACGCCCATCCTTCTTCAGCTGGATGAAGGCCTTCCACGTATCGACGTAGCGGTTGCGCGTCGGCGCCGGCCAGTGAATGAGATAGAGATCCACATAGTCGGTCCCGAGGCGTTTCAGGCTCTTGTCGAACGCCGTGAGCGTCGCATCGTAGCCCTGATTGTCGTTCCAGAGCTTGGTGGTGAGGAAAATGTCGCTCCGCGGCACGCCGGACGACTTGATCCCCTCTCCAACCCCGTCCTCGTTTTCATAGATAGCGGCGGTATCGACGTGACGATAGCCGGCTGCAATCGCGGTGCGAACGGTGGGCGCTGCGATATCGGCGGGCGTGCGCCACACACCGAGGCCAACTTGCGGAATAGTGTTTCCATCGTGGAAGGTAATGACGGGTTGTTGTGCCACTGTTTTCTCTCCAAAAACTCAGAATTGCACGGGCGTGTTTGAGCTCGTCGTGCAACGGGCTTGCCTGCGCGCCTTTAAGCCCCGACGCCGGTCGAGACGCATATAGGTCGCCAATCGCCGTTTATCATCCCCCGGTTCTAGAGAACGCGAACGACGGTACCCTTGCGCATGAAAGGTAGCAGACGGCGCATGTCACGCGGATGAACGGCGACGCAGCCGGCGGTCGGTTCGTAGCCGGGTCTGATCAGATGAAAGAAGATTGCAGAGCCACGATTGCGAGCTCGCGAACGGACATTCCAATCGAGCACCAGGCAGACGTCGTATAGCCCATCCGCCCGCTTCATCTCCTCGTGGCTCGGCCGAAACGGCGCCTTGACGAGGCGATTGTAGCTTGGATGATCAGGCTGGTCGCACCACAGCATCTTGGCACCGATACGCCGGAGGGAAAGCGGCGTTTGAAGGTGGTGCGGCTTCTCCCCGCGACGAAAGCCATGGAGGATCCTCATCGAGGCAATCGGCGTTGCTCCGTCACCCTCCAGCTTCGTGACTGTTCGGCCGGAACGACCGATGGCTGCAGGGATCCTTAGCGTATCGAATTGGATCAGTGCACGGCTTTTATTGCGCGGTGCGGGACGAACGATAATCATCGTTGACTGTATAGTTCGCGTCCGCCTTGTTTTTTCCATCTTTCTCACATGTCTTTGCATTGCTTGGGGATCGATTGAAATCATATAGCAGAATATACGACAACGCTTGGTCTTCCGATCTTTGCCAATGATCGAAATTGGCGTACGACTAGGAAGCCGAAGGTGAGGATTTGAGCCGCATGACCGCACGCACCATCCTTTTGGTGGATGACGACGACGACCTCCGCGAGACTCTCACGGAGCAGCTTTCCCTCTACGAAGAGTTTACGGTTCTCCAGGAGACGACGGCCACGAAGGGCGTTGAGAAAGCGCGCGCGACACCGATCGATCTTCTGATCATGGACGTTGGTTTGCCGGATATGGATGGGCGCGAGGCGGTGAAGCTTCTGCGCAAGGGCGGCCTCAAGGCGCCGATCATCATGTTGACCGGCCACGATACCGATTCCGACACGATCCTCGGCCTGGAAGCCGGCGCCAACGACTATATAACAAAGCCGTTCCGTTTCGCCGTGCTTCTTGCCCGTATCCGCGTGCAACTTCGCCAGCATGAGCAGAGCGAAGACGCCACCTTCAATGTCGGCCCGTATGTTTTCAAGCCGAGCCAGAAGTTGCTGACCCTGGAAAACGGCCAGAAAATACGGCTCACCGAGAAAGAGGCGGCGATTATTCGCTATCTTTACCGGGCGGAGCAGAAGGTCGTCACCCGTGACGTGCTTCTCGAGGAAGTCTGGGGCTACAATTCCGGCGTCACGACGCACACCCTGGAGACCCACGTTTATCGCCTGCGCCAGAAGATCGAGCGCGATCCCTCAAACGCCGAAATTCTGGTGACGGAAAACGGCGGCTACAAGATCATTCCGTAATGGCTCTTAACGACGATATCCGGCTGCTGTCGCAGATAGCTCTCTTCGGCGGCATGTCGGAGGACCAGCTGCGACTGATCGCTTTCGGCGCCGATCGTCGGGTGATTTCAGCCGGGCAGATGCTGTTTCGGGAAGGCTCCCCCGCCGAGAGCGCCTACGTCGTTCTCAGCGGGCGCATCGAGCTCAGCCGCACGGGCCGCGACGGCCAACCGGAAGTGCAGGCGGTGGTGGGCGCAGGGACACTACTTTCAGAGCTGGCTCTGATCACTCTGGTCGAACGCAAGTTCACGGCCGTTGCGACGGAGGATACGGGGATCATCAGGATTACCCGTCCGCTGTTCCATCGTCTGATCGAGGAATATCCCGACGCCGCGCTGCTGATCGAGAACCGAATTCGCGACAACATCGCGGCGCTTGCCGCCAGGGCGGCAGCGGAACTTCACCGTTTCGCCTGACGAACCTCAGAAATCGAAGTGCGCGGTAACCGGTACGTGGTCCGATGGACGCTCCCAGCCGCGCGCCTCCTTGAAGATCTCGATACGCTTCAGGTGCGGCCCCAGGTCCTGCGATGACCAGATGTGGTCGAGACGGCGCCCGCGGTCGGCAGCCTCCCAGTCCTTGGCGCGGTAGCTCCACCACGTATAAAGCTTCTCGCTTTCCGGAACGTGATGCCGCATCAGATCGAGCCAAGCGCCGCGGCGCATGATTTCCAACAGCCCTTCGGTCTCGACGGGCGTATGGCTGACGATCTTCAGCAACTGCTTGTGCGACCACACATCGTGCTCCAGCGGCGCGATATTCAGATCGCCGACGAGGATCGCCGAGGTGTTCGCCTCACCATTTGCCTTCAGCAGTTTCATCTCTTCGATGAAGTCGAGCTTGTGGCCGAATTTCGGGTTGATGGCGCGATCCGGCTCGTCACCGCCGGCCGGCACATAGAAATTATGAAGTCGCACGCGCCTGCCGCCACGCTCGAACACAGCCGATATGTGGCGCGCATCTCCCACCTTGCAGTAATCCTGCCGGTGGTCTTCCGTCAATGGAATGCGCGAGGCGATCGCTACGCCATGATAGCCCTTCTGGCCATGGATAATGATGTGTTCATAACCCATCGCGCGCAACGGCGCCGCCGGGAAGAGCTCGTTCGGAACCTTGGTTTCCTGCAGGCAGATGATATCGGGTTTGTGCTTGAGGACGAACTGCTCGACGATCGGCATGCGCAGCCGGACAGAATTGATATTCCAGGTGGTAATCGAGAAGCTCATGCGGATACCCTTGAGACGTTTTCGGTCTTGCCTTTAGAGCAAAGATCGAGCCGAGGGAACGCGCGCGCAAAGAAAAAGCGCCCCACTGGAGGGGCGCTTTGGAAACAGCGTTGGGCGCGGAATTAGTCGCGATAGCCGGCTGTGCCCGGGGTCAGTCGCGGTAGGCGGCTGTACCCGGGATGACTTCGTAAGGCACACGGAAGACCTTGTCGTCGAACTGCATGCCGGTCTTGACGTTGAACACCATGACGGACGTGTCCTTGCCCTGATTGTCCGTAATCGTCCACTGCCGCAGGTCGTAGGTTTTCGGGTCGAACATCATCGTGATCGTCGAATTGCCGAAAACCGTGTTGTTGCCGAGCGCGATGGTCGTCAGATCCGACTCTTGCTTGACGCTTTTCACCGAACCGGCCGAGAGGTCGATACGCTGCGCCAGGAGAAGGCTGAGCGGTGTCTTTGACAGCGGATAGAGGTCCCAGGTCTTCAGCTTCATATTGCCGATCGCGACGTTCTTGCCGTCGGCGATCACCCTGATCGGCGACGGATCATCATAGTTGAAGCGAAGCTTGCCGGGGCGCTGGATAAAGAATTTCCCGCCGGTCTGCTCGCCGCGCGGACCGAACTGAACGAACTCGCCCTGCATGGACGCGACGCTCGAGAAATGGTCCGCGATCGCCTGCGCGGTAGCGTTGTTGGACGCAGCCGCCGCTGCCTGCGCGAAAAGATTGACCGGCAAGGCTGTGGACGCCGCAGCGACAGCCATAGCGCCCAGCATATGGCGCCGCGTCAGCAGAATGCGATCCAGGAAGGAATCGGAGTTTGTCATTTAGGTCTCCTTTATGCAGTCTGAATGCTGTCGAAACGCGGCGTCTTCAAGGCGTGTTCACGGGACCGCCAAAGCTAACGTTTTCAGAGCGATCAGGTTTCCGTGAAGTCCGCTTCGGCATGAAAAAAATCGGACGCTCAACGGTCGAGAACATCGCCTTCGGTCGGAACGAGGATTTCCCGCTTCCCGGCATGGTTCGCCGGTCCGATGATGCCCTCCTGCTCCATCCGCTCGATCAGCGATGCGGCTCTGTTGTAGCCGATGCCAAGTCTGCGTTGAATATACGACGTCGAAGCCTTTCCGTCACGCAAAACGATGGCCACAGCCTGGTCGTAGGGATCATCCGAATCGCCGAGGTTGGAGGTACCGGCCGGTCCGGCGCCATACTCGCCGTCCTCGTCGTCATCGGCCGTGATGGCGTCGAGATACTGAGGCGACCCTTGCGTCTTCAGGTAGGAGACGATCTCCTCGACTTCCATGTCGGCAACAAACGGGCCGTGGACGCGCTGGATGCGACCACCACCTGCCATATAGAGCATGTCGCCCATGCCGAGCAGCTGTTCGGCGCCCTGTTCGCCAAGGATCGTACGGCTGTCGATCTTCGACGTCACCTGGAAGGAGATGCGGGTCGGGAAGTTCGCCTTGATCGTGCCGGTGATGACATCGACCGATGGGCGCTGCGTTGCCATGATCACGTGAATGCCGGCGGCACGCGCCATCTGCGCCAAGCGCTGCACGGCGCCTTCGATGTCCTTGCCCGCAACCATCATCAGGTCCGCCATTTCGTCGATGATGACGACGATGTATGGCATCGGCTGCAAATCGAACTCTTCGGTCTCGTACATCGCCTCGCCCGTCTGCCGGTCGAAGCCGGTCTGAACGGTGCGCGAAATGACCTCGCCCTTGGCCAGCGCCTGCTCGACGCGGCTGTTGAAGCCGTCGATGTTGCGCACGCCGATCTTCGACATCTTCTTGTAGCGCTCTTCCATCTCGCGGACGGTCCACTTGAGCGCGACGACGGCCTTTTTCGGATCGGTGACGACAGGCGACAGAAGATGCGGAATCCCGTCATAGACCGAGAGTTCCAGCATCTTCGGATCGATCATGATCAATCGGCATTGCTCCGGCGTCATGCGATAGAGCAGCGAGAGAATCATCGTGTTGATGGCGACGGACTTACCCGAACCGGTCGTCCCGGCCACCAGCAAGTGCGGCATCTTGGCGAGATCGGCGATGACGGCTTCGCCGCCGATCGTCTTGCCGAGAGCCATTGCGAGCTTCGCCTTCGAACCCTCGAAATCGCGCGATGCGATGAGCTCGCGCAGATACACCGTTTCGCGAGTGGAATTCGGCAGTTCGATACCGATGGCGTTACGACCCGGCACGACGGCCACGCGAGCGGCGATCGCGCTCATCGAACGGGCGATATCGTCGGCAAGGCCGATCACCCGCGACGACTTGATGCCCGGAGCAGGCTCCAGTTCGTAGAGGGTAACCACAGGGCCCGGCCGAACGTGAATGATCTCGCCCTTGACGCCGAAATCTTCCAGCACGCCCTCGAGCATGCGAGCATTCTGCTCCAGCGCATCTGCGGACAGTGTCGAGTCGCGCACGACATTCTTCGGCTCTGCGAGCAGATGCATCGAAGGAAGCTGGAAACCCTCCGGACGAATGAACGAACCCTGTTGCTCGCGATCCGAACGGGCGCCCGGCTTCGGGCGGCCTGTCGGCTGCGAAACTCTTGGCTGCGCCTTGCCACCGGTCTGTTTCGCCGGCGCACGCATCATCCAGTCGTCGTCATCAGGCAGGATATCAGCGGGGCGCGGAGGCATGTCGGCATCGAACGAACCGTCATCATCCTCGTCCTCGTCATTGAGCGAGATCGAAGGAGCGGAGACGATCCGGCGCTGCGAGGCGGCGCGTGGCTCCATCGACGGATCCATCCGTTCGCCGCGTGCCGACGGCGCCTTGGCGCGAACGGGCTCGTTCATCTTGCCGAATTCATCGTCATTGAAATCGTACGGCGATTCGAAATCATCGTGCTGGCGCTTGCGCGGCTTTATGCCGAAAAGCCGCCGCATGCGGGCCTGGCTCATGTACCAGGCGTGGGTCAGCGCACCAAATGCGAGCCAGCCGCCGCCATCATCTTCATCCTCTTCGTCGTCACCGACGGAACGAAGTTTTGAACGGCTTGCCTCATACTGCTCGGCTTCGTCCTCGGCCTCTTCTTCTTCTGTGCGCCCAACGAGACCGGCCGCAAACAGCATCATCCACGCGGTGGGAACGGCAAAGACGCAGCCGACGGCCGTTGCGAACGCACCGGTCGGATAGGCGCCGACGAAGAGCGCCGGAAACCGCAGGATCATATCGCCGATCACGCCGCCGATGCCGTTCGGAATAGGCCAGGTCAGCGGCGGCGGGAAACAGCCGAGTACCGCGGAAGCAAGGACCGATCCGAGACCCCAGGCGGCTGCTCTGGCGGGAATCCGGCTAAGCCGGCGTCCCGAGATGAGCGCGAGTGCCCAGGCGACCACAGGCAGCAACGCCACCACGCTTGCGAGGCCGAAGAACTGCATGAGGATATCGGCAAAAGCCGCGCCACCGTAGCCCAGTATATTGGTCGGTTCGTTGCCAGTCGCGTAGGAATAGCTCGGATCGGCCACATTCCACGTCGCCAGTGCTGCGATCGCCAGCGCAAGCAGCAGAAAGATAGCGAAACCCAAAAGGGTCTGGGCCTGTCGGAACATGAACCCCGACAGGGAGAAACGTTCCGGCCGGCCATCCATTGCTGGCGATGTGCTTCTTGCCATGTGTTTACCCGTCCAATGCCTGGAAAGCGTGCGAATCGCGAAACGGTTCGCGCCCAATGCGTCCGCTCTACCTAATCAAAGGACAGTTAAAGCGATGTTAACCATCCGATACCCACATCTTGCATCACGCAAATAAAAAGGCCCGAACCGTGGGGCTCGGGCCAAAGGCGGCTTAAACTTGACGAATAGGCCGCGACGGGATGTTTAGCGGCGCCAAGATCAGGCGCCGTAAGCCCTTGTTAGGAGTGGTACGCGGCTTCGCCGTGCGTTGCGAGATCGAGACCTTCGCGCTCGGCTTCGACCGGGACACGCAGGCCGACAACAACGTCGACGAGCTTGTAGAGGATGGCAGAACCGATACCGCACCAGACGATGGTGGTGACGATCGCCGTCAGCTGCGTGACGACCTGGCCGCTCATCGTAACGCCTTCGGCATAGCCGACGCCACCAAGCGACGCGCTTGCGAATACGCCGGTTGCGATTGCGCCGAACATGCCGCCAATGCCGTGAACGCCGAAGACATCAGCCGTATCGTCGTATCCGAACTTGTTCTTCACGACGGAGACGAAGAAGTAGCAAAGCGGCGAGACGAGGAGACCCATGACGATCGCGCCCATCGGACCGACGATACCGGCGGCAGGCGTGATGGCAACGAGGCCGGCAACCATACCGGAAGCGCCACCGAGCATCGAAGCCTTGCCGCGGGTAAGCGTTTCGACGCCTGCCCACGAAACGATGGCAGCAGCCGTGGCAACGAAGGTGTTGACCGTTGCAAGCATTGCACCGCCCGAGGCTTCGAGGTTGGAGCCGGCGTTAAAGCCGAACCAGCCGAACCACAGCATGGATGCACCGACCATGGTCAGCGTCATCGAGTGCGGAGCCATCATGTCCTTGCCGTAGCCAGTGCGCTTGCCGACCATGATCGCACCGATCAGACCGGCAACGCCGGCGTTGATGTGAACGACCGTGCCGCCGGCGAAGTCGAGAGCGCCCATCTTGAAGAGCAGGCCGTTTGCGTCCCAGACCATGTGAGCGATCGGGAAGTAGACGAACGTTGCCCACAATGCGCAGAACAGTACGACTGCGGAGAACTTGATGCGCTCGGCGAAGGCGCCGACGATCAGGGCAGGCGTGATGGCGGCAAAGGTCATCTGGAACATCGCGAAGATGAACTCAGGAATGACCACGCCCTGCGAGAAGGTCGCTGCCGTCGAGTCTTTCGTTACGCCGGCGAGGAAGAGCTTCGCCGTACCGCCCCAATAGGGGCTGTCGGAACCGCCGAATGCGAAGGAGTAACCGTAGATGACCCAGATGAGCATCAGGACGGCGGCAACCATCGTGCACTGCATCAGAACGGAGAGCATGTTCTTCGCACGGACGAGACCGCCGTAGAAAAGAGCGAGGCCCGGCAGGATCATGAAGAGAACGAGCAGGGTGGAAATGAACATAAAGGCAGTATCGCCCTTGTCCGGAACCGGAGCGGCAGCAGCAGCCGGAGCAGCTGCGGTGGCTGCATCCTGGGCAAAGGCGACGACCGGCGCGAGGAGCGCAGCGGACGCAGCGCCGAGCCGCGCAAAATGGGAAGAAAACTTCGAAATTGACATTGGAAAAAAGCTCCTTGCTCTGTCGTTCTTACAGCGCTTCTGCGTCGGTTTCGCCCGTACGAATGCGCACGGCATGGTCGATCGAATAGACGAAGATCTTGCCGTCGCCGATCTGGCCGGTCTTGGCCGACGACGCGATGGCTTCAACCGCCTTGTCGACGAGTTCGGACGCGACGGCGATTTCGATCTTGAGCTTCGGCAGGAAGCTGACCGCGTACTCGGTGCCGCGGTAAATTTCGGTATGTCCCTTCTGGCGCCCGTAGCCCTTTACTTCGGTTACGGTCAGGCCCTGAATGCCGATTGCCGTGAGGGCCTCGCGGACCTCATCGAGCTTAAACGGCTTGATAATGGCCATCACAATTTTCATCTGGTTTCCCATCCTTGATTATCCTCGGCGCGGAGCCGACTCTCCTTGCCGCTGACGTTCACCAACAGCGACCGGGGATATACATTCAAGGGGCGTGCCAGATTCGATATGGAAACTAAGTTATTGAAAAATAAAGATTATAAAATGGATAGCCAATAATGAGGCAAATGACCGCGCGATAATCGCTTAAAAAATACCCAAATGTGCAAATATGCACATAAATTATTCATTTGCCCTTTTGCGAATCAGACCCTCCTGAGCGACCGACGCAATCAGGACACCATCTCGCGCAAAGAGACTACCACGCGTCAGCCCTCGCGCTCCGGATGCGGAAGGGCTGTCCTGCGTGAACAGCAGCCAGTCGTCAAACCGTATCGGCCGGTGAAACCACATGGAATGATCAAGGCTTGCCACCTGAATCGTCTGATTGAAGATCGACGTGCCGTGCGGGTAAAGCGAAGTATCGAGCAGCGTCATGTCCGACAAGTAGGCAAGCACCGAGGCCTGATAGAGCCGATCATCTGGCACCGGCCCCGTCGCGCGCACCCAGACATGCTGCACCGGATCGAGCTTCTTGTCGGAGAAATAGTGTGTAAGCGATACCGGGCGGATCTCGATCGGCCGCTCGCGCTCCCAGTATTTGCGGATCGCCGCCGGCGCGTTCGCGAGATATTGCCTGGCGATCTGCTGCTCGTCGAGCAATGCATCCGGCATCGGTACGTCAGGCATGGTGATCTGGTGATCGAAGCCCGGCTCCTCGATCTGGAAAGACGCCGAAAGCGCGAAGATCGCTTTTCCATGCTGGATGGCCACGACGCGGCGCGTGTTGAAGCTGGAACCATCGCGAATGCGCTCGACTTGATAAACGATCGGCACCGAGGGATCCCCCGGCCGCATGAAATAGGAATGAAGCGAATGCACGAGACGTTCGCGCTCGACGGTTCGCTGCGCCGCCATCAGCGCTTGTGCGATGACCTGGCCACCGAACACACGCTGCCAACCGACCTGCGGGCTCACCCCGCGGAAAATGTCCACCTCGATCGGTTCGAGGTCGAGCGTCGATAGAAGCGTCTCCATCGCCGTCGGCCTTTCGGTGCTGTGCGTCATTTTTGTAGGGCTCCGGACGTAGGAAGTGCGGTGCCGATGATCTATATAGATCAATACGATATTCACAAGGAACGGAACGGGACGCTATGCGGGACATGCTGGTTGTTGGTGCGGGTTATGTCGGCCTTTCGGCTGCCGTGGCGGTCAAGCAAGCGGCCCCGCACCTGAATGTCGCCATCGTCGAGGCCGCTCCCGCCGGCGCTTGGGAAAAAGATATGCGCGCCTCGGCGATCATTGCGGCGGCGACGAAAATGCTCGAGGTTTTCGGCATCTGGAATGAGATCGAGCCGGACGCCCAGCCGATCAACAAGATGATCGTGACCGACTCGAAGACATCGGATCCGGTCCGGCCGGTCTTTCTCACCTTCGACGGCGAGGTCCAGGATGGACGGCCGTTTGCGCACATGGTTCCGAATCTCTCACTGGTCCGCGCCCTTCGGGGTGCTTGCGAGCGCCTGGGCATCGAAATCCTCCACGGGGTGAGTGCGACCGGCCTGAACAGTGGCGACACCCACGCCGAAATCAGCCTCTCCAACGGCGAGACCATCGAGGCGCGACTGGTGGTCGCGTGCGACGGCGTCCGCTCCCATGTCCGCGAACTCGCCGGCATCAAGACCGTCAGCTGGGACTACGGCCAATCCGGCATCGTGGCGACGGTCGAGCACGAGCGGCCGCACAACGGCTGCGCCGAAGAGCATTTCCTGCCCGCCGGCCCTTTTGCCATCCTGCCATTGAAGAACAACAGATCCTCGCTGGTGTGGACGGAATCGACGCAGGAGGCCGCCCGGCTGGTGCGCTCGGACGATCTCGTTTTCGAAGAGGAACTGGAGCGCCGCTTCGGGCATAAGCTCGGCGCCGTCAAGGTCGTCGGCGACAAGCGCGCCTTCCCGCTTGGCCTGACGCTTGCGCGCGCCTTCGTCGCGCCGCGCCTTGCGCTTGCCGGCGACGCGGCCCACGGCATCCATCCGATTTCGGGCCAAGGTCTGAACCTCGGCTTCAAGGACGTGGCCGCTCTTGCCGAAACGATCGTCGAAGCCGATCGGCTCGGCCTCGACATCGGCTCGATCAATACGCTTGAACGCTACCAGGCATGGCGGCGCTTCGACACGTTCCGCATGGGCGTGACCACGGATGTGCTGAACCGACTGTTTTCCAACGATCTGGCGCCCATTCGCCTTGCCCGCGATGTCGGCCTCGGGATCGTCGAACGCTTGCCCGGTCTCAAATCCTTCTTCATCGGCCAGGCTGCCGGCACCACGGCCCCGGATAATCCGAGACTGCTCGCCGGACAAACGATCTAAAGCCTTTCGGCTTCAGTCGTCGAGACGGCGTGCCTCGGACACCAGCATGATCGGAATTCCGTCACGGATCGGATAGGAGAGCCGTGCTTTTTCCGAAACGAGTTCGTTGTGCTCGCGATCGTATGTCAGGCGCCCCTTGGTCAAAGGGCACACCAACAACTCAAGCAGCTTGGGATCGACGCGGCTTAGTTTTTCGTCCATCGCCGTTCTTACTGCAGAACGGTGTCGGAGTCACCGAAGACGCGCGCCAAGACGATCTCCGTGATGGCAATCAGCGTTTCAGCCCGCGTCCTCAAATCGGGCGCCTCCAGAAGCGCCTGCTTCTCCGCCGGCCCGAAGGGCGACATCATCGCAAGCGAGTTTACCAGCGTCAGATTGCTGGCACGCTCGACGCTCTCCCAGTCCGCTTCCAGCTTGTTCGCGTCGAGATAGGCCTTGAAGGCCGTCAGAAGCGCTGCGCGGTCCACCGCGTCTTCCTCGTCGCGGGCAGAAAGGTCGGCGATAAAAGGCGCGATCCGGAAGATTCGGAAGGGATTATGCGTCTCTTTCTCCTCCAGCAGCCGAAAACGGCAGATGCCGGTCAGAGAAACGATGTACCGGCCATCCCCGGTTTCGGCAAAGGATGTGATTCGGCCAACACAACCAACGGACGCGAGGTTGGCTTCACCATGCCGCTCATCGCTTTCGCCAAGCGCCGGCTGAACCATTCCGATCAGTCGATTCCCGGTAAGTGCCGCATCGAACATCGCAAGATAGCGTGGCTCGAAAATATTGAGCGGCAGCTGACCGGTGGGCAGCAACAGCGCACCCGCCAGAGGAAACACGGCGATCGCATCAGGCAGATCACCGGACTTGAGATATCTAGCATTCCCCACTTGCATGAAGGCTGGTCCCGCATAATGGCGGGGCGGAAAAAGCCCCGCGCCCGCACCTACGGAAATGTGGAGTACGCCTCCGAAAACGCAAGGGTCAATACGATAAACTTACGAGAAGAGCATCGCCGAAAGCTTGCGGCGGGCAGCAACCGTCGCCGGATCCTTGAAGCCCCAAACGTCGAAAAACTGCAGCAACTGGCGGCGAGCACCGTCGTCGTCAAAGCTGCGGTCCTTGCGCATAATGTAGAGCAGATGGTCCGCCGCCTCGTCTCTCATACCCTCGACGTTGCGGATCTTCGCAAGCTTCAGTCGGGCTTCGTGGGCGTCCGGATCGTTCGCAAGCTCTTGTTCGAGCGCAACCGGATCGCCGAGCTTCCGGGCCTCTTCGATCTGCTCAAGCTTTTTGAGAACCGCCTGTATTGCGGCATCGCTGGCAATCGTTTCGGGAAGTTCGGTGAGCGCCTCACGGGCCTGCTCGTGCTGATTTGCGGCAATCATGCAGTTTGCCATGCCGGCAAGGGCCTTGGCATTGTCGGGATCCGCCTGCATGACGGCGCCGTAGAGCTGCGCGGCACCGTTGACGTCTCCACCGACGAGCAGCTCGTCAGCCTCCTTCAACACAGCCTCGATCTCGGCCGCCTGATCAGCGCCGGCCGGACCGGCAAAACGATCGATGAATTCGCGGATCTGGCTTTCAGGAACCGCCCCCATGAAACCATCCGCCGGACGTCCGCCGACGAATGCGATGACCGCCGGGATGGACTGAATGCCAAGCTGTCCAGCGATCGACGGATGATCGTCGATGTTCATCTTCACCAGCTTGACGCGTCCCTCTGCCTCATTCACGACCTTCTCGATAACGGGCGTGAGCTGCTTGCAGGGACCGCACCACGGCGCCCAGAAATCGACGAGCACCGGCTGGTTACGGGACTCCTCGATGACATCCTTCGCGAAAGTCGCGGTGGTCGTGTCCTTGATATAGCCCCCGGCAGCCGTCGGCGCCGCGCCGAAGCTCGCCGAAGCGGACATCTGGCCATAGGAATTGCTGTAAGGGTTGTCGTTGCCGCTCATGGGTATCTCCCGCCGTGCCGGTCAGCCGGCTTTTCTAGCGCTAAAATCGTATGTCAGGACGTCACTTTCAAGACAAGCGGCTTGTGGCCCGTCGCTTCCATAAATCGAACGAGGTCCGCGCTGCCGATCGACGTCGTGGCGTCGTTCGAAAGCGGGTGGCAGTTGATGATCTCTTCCTTCATCAGATCCGCATCGAGCACGAAGGTCACATTGCCGCCGCCGTCATTGATCGCGCCAAACGCGGTCACCGACCCGGGCAGGACGCCGAGATACTCAAGAAGCTTTTCCGGCTTGCCGAAGGACACCTTGCTCGCTGCGCCGATCAGCGTATGGACCGTCTTCAGGTCGACAGCTGCGTTTTCTTCGACCGTGAGCAGGAAAAACTGGTCCTTCTTGTCCTTTACGAACAGGTTCTTCGTGTGCCCACCTGGAATTTCGTCTCGCAGGGCAACCGATTCGGCAACGGTGAAGACGGGAGCATGCGTCTTCGTGCTGTGCTTGATCCCCAGCCCATCCAGAAACGTGAATAGATCGTCGGCGGTCTTGGGTGTGACGTCGGTCATTTCGAGTCCTGTCTGGGTGTAGCGGTGATACAGGTCCTGATTAAGTCTCGTGCCGATCTTTTGCAATGTTTGCACCCGTCGCTTTCGCCTGCATTTGCGGCCTTCTCGACAGATCCGTGTCTGAGCTGGATATTTTTCTTCGCCTTTGCGTCATTTCCCTGTTGCATTTGAAAATCGTTTGGGCGATATAGCGCCCGTCGCCGCAAGGTGGCGCCAACGGCCCCAACGACTACCACAGGCCGATGGATTTATGAGCGGGTGTAGCTCAGTGGTAGAGCACAACCTTGCCAAGGTTGGGGTCGAGGGTTCGAACCCCTTCGCCCGCTCCAAATTTTCCTAAAGACGCTGTAATCCTCGGTTCCCCGAGGATTTTGTCTTTTTGGGCTTTGCCGAAGTGGCACCACCTGCAAGCTCATATCTTTTGGCAAATATTTATAAGCATCTGATTTCCATATATATTTTCCGTAGATCGCCGTAGCCTCTTCGTCGTCGCTCCTCATCGGATAGCGTCATGTCACCTGACCGGCGCTTGACGATTCGTATCACCCGGCCTACCGTTGAGGCATTCACCAGGGGGGTCCCGGCAAGGGGCTGAGATACTGCTGGACGATATGGCCTAGGCCTTTTCGTGGCGCAGTGACCCGTTGAACCTGATCCAGTTCATACTGGCGTAGGGACGGTGCAAGCGCTCGAAGGCCGGGATTCCCGCATGGAATCCGTGCCGGCGTCTTTTCATCATTCCGGCTGATGACTGGGTCTCCAATCGAAAACTTGGAGCCTCAAACCATGAATATCGCCGCAAAGACCATCACCCCAACAGTTACCACAGGCCCGCTGCCGGCCTCCCGCAAGATCTACGTCCCAGGTGACATCCACCCCGATATCCGCGTTCCCATGCGCGAGATCAGCGTCCACCCCACCTCCGGCGAGCCGCCGGTCACGGTCTATGATTCGTCCGGCATCTACACCGTCGAAGGCGCCGATATCAGCATCGAGCGCGGCCTGCCCGCGCTGCGGCGCGACTGGGTTCTCGCCCGTGGTGACGTCGAGGCCTATGACGGCCGGCAGGTGCGCCCCGAAGACAACGGCTTTGCCAGCGGCGAGCGGCTAACGCCCGAATTCCCGGCAAAGCGCCAACCTCTGCGCGCCAGGGACGGCAAGGCCGTGACCCAGCTCGCCTATGCCCGCGCCGGCATCATCACGCCGGAGATGGAGTTCATCGCGATCCGCGAAAATCTCGGCCGGAAGGCGCAGGCCGAGGCCATGATCCGGGACGGCGAGAGCTTCGGCGCTCATATCCCCGACCACGTCACCCCGGAATTCGTGCGCCAGGAAGTGGCCGCCGGCCGCGCCATCATCCCCGCCAACATCAACCACCCGGAAGCCGAACCGATGATCATCGGCAGAAACTTCCTGGTGAAGATCAATGCCAATATCGGCAACTCCGCCGTCACCTCCTCGATGGCCGAAGAGGTCGAGAAGATGGTCTGGGCGGCGCGCTGGGGCGCCGATACCGTCATGGACCTCTCCACCGGCCGCAACATCCACAACATCCGCGAATGGATCATCCGCAACTCGCCGCTGCCGATAGGCACCGTGCCGCTCTACCAGGCGCTGGAGAAGGTCGAGGGCATTGCCGAGAACCTGACCTGGGAGGTTTATCGCGACACGTTGATCGAGCAGGCCGAACAGGGCGTCGACTATTTCACCATCCATGCCGGCGTGCGGCTTCACTACATCCCGCTGACCGTCAACCGCGTTACCGGCATCGTCTCGCGCGGCGGCTCGATCATGGCCAAGTGGTGTCTTCATCACCACCGCGAGAGCTTCCTCTACGAGCATTTCGAGGAGATCTGCGACATCTGCCGCGCCTATGACGTCTCCTTCTCGCTGGGCGACGGCCTGCGCCCCGGCTCGATCGCCGACGCCAACGACGCCGCGCAATTCGCCGAACTGGAAACGCTGGGCGAACTGACGAAGATCGCCTGGGCCAGGGATTGCCAGGTTATGATCGAAGGCCCCGGCCATGTGCCGATGCACAAGATCAAGGAAAACATGGACAAGCAGCTCGCCGTCTGCGGCGAGGCCCCCTTCTACACGCTCGGGCCGCTGACGACCGATATCGCG
Organism: Rhizobium sp. Root708; assembly: GCF_001429725.1. Taxonomy (GTDB): domain Bacteria; phylum Pseudomonadota; class Alphaproteobacteria; order Rhizobiales; family Rhizobiaceae; genus Rhizobium. The sequence goes on from NZ_LMHV01000001.1 coordinate 244,479, forward strand.
CCGGGCTACGACCACATCACCTCAGGCATCGGTGCGGCGATGATCGGCTGGTTCGGCACCGCGATGCTCTGCTACGTCACGCCGAAAGAGCATCTCGGCCTGCCCGATCGCAACGACGTGAAAACCGGCGTCATCACCTACAAGATAGCCGCCCACGCCGCCGATCTCGCCAAGGGACACCCGGCCGCCCAGCTGCGCGACGATGCGCTGTCGCGCGCCCGCTTCGAGTTCCGCTGGGAGGATCAGTTCAACCTCTCGCTCGACCCGGAGACCGCCCGCAGCTTCCACGACGAGACGCTGCCCAAGGAGGCACACAAGGTCGCGCATTTCTGCTCCATGTGCGGCCCGAAATTCTGCTCGATGCGGATTTCCCACGACATCCGCGCCGAGGCGCAAAAGGAAGGGCTGGACGCCATGGCGGCGAAGTACCGGGACGGCGGCGACCTCTACATGGCAGTCGATGCCAGCACGGCCGGCTGAGATGCGTGTCCTCGTCAAAGGGGCCGGCATCGCCGGCCTCACCGTCGCATGGGAATTGCAAAAACGTGGCGCCGACGTGGTGGTGGTCAACCCGCAAACGAACTTCGCCAGCGCTGCCTCCTGGCTAGCCGGTGGAATGCTCGCGCCATGGTGCGAGCGCGAAAGCGCTGACGCCCAGGTGCTGAAAAGAGGTGAGGACGCCCCGGACCGCTGGGAAGCCATCCTGCCAGAACTAGTGACGAGAAACGGCACGCTGGTGGTGGCGCCACCGCGCGACTACGGCGAGCTGAAGCGGTTCGCTGGCCGGACGACAGGGTATCGATGGGTTGACGAAGCAGAGATCGCCGCGCTCGAGCCCAGTCTTGCTGGTCGCTTTCGCGAGGGCCTGTTCTTCCCGCGCGAAGCCCATCTCGATCCGCGGCAGATTCTGACGGCGCTCCGCACCAATCTCGCGGCTGCGGGCGCTATCTTCACAACCGAAACCGACGAGGACGACGGCTACGATCGCGTCATCGATTGCACCGGCGCGACCCGCATCGGAACCCTCCCTGGCCTGCGTGGCGTCAGGGGCGAGATGCTCTACCTCAAGACCGACGAAATCTCGCTTGCCCGGCCCGTCCGCCTGCTGCATCCGCGCATTCCCGTCTATATCGTTCCACGCGGCAATGGTCTCTTCATGGTCGGTGCCACGATGATCGAGGCGGAATTTTCAGACCCGATTTCCGCCCGGTCTCTGATGGAACTGCTGAATGCGGCTTATGCCGTGCATCCGGCTTTTGCCGATGCCACCTTGACGGAAACCGGTGCCGGCATTCGGCCGACATTCCCAGACAATTTCCCGCACGTCGCCCGCAACGGCAACGTCATCACCCTGAACGGGCTCTACCGGCACGGCTTCCTGCTGGCGCCGACGATGGCGGCGGAAGCCGTGAATCTTGCCTTCAGCGACCACCCGAGAGGAGAGAGATCCCTATGAAATTGATCGTCAATGGAGAGCCCCAGGACAACGAAGTATCGACGCTATCAGAGTTGCTGACGTCGCTGGACTACGAGGGCGACTGGCTGGCAACCGCGGTGAACGGCGAACTCGTCCATCGCGAGGATCGCCAGGATTATGCACTCAACGACGACGACAGGGTCGAAATCCTGTCTCCGATGCAGGGAGGCTAACGATGCCTACATTCTATGGAGTAGACGTCGAATCCCGTCTGCTGTTGGGCACCGCCCGGTACCCCTCGCTCGTTAAGCTCGCCGAAGCGGTCCGCCAGTCGCAAACGGAAATCGTGACGGTTTCTCTTCGCCGGGAAGCTGCGGGCGGCCGCAACGGCGGCGCCTTCTTCGAGATGATCCGAGGGCTCGGCGTCCGCGTTCTGCCGAACACCGCCGGCTGCCACGGCGTATCGGAAGCCGTGCTGACGGCGAAGATGGCGCGCGAGGTCTTCGCGACGAACTGGATCAAGCTGGAAGTCATCGGCAATCACGACACGCTGCAGCCTGATGTTTTCGGCCTCGTCGAAGCCGCCCGCATCCTGACCGGCGAAGGCTTCGAGGTCTTCCCCTACACGACTGATGACCTCGTCGTGGGCGAGCGGCTGCTGGAAGCAGGCTGCAGGGTATTGATGCCCTGGTGCGCACCGATCGGCAGTGCCGCCGGCCCGCTCAACCCGTCGGCGTTGAGGGCGATGCGCGCCCACTTCCCCGAAGTTCCGCTTATTGTGGACGCTGGCATCGGGCGGCCATCGCACGCGACGGCGGTCATGGAGCTGGGCTTCGATGCCGTCCTGCTCAATACGGCTGTTGCCGGCGCCGGCGATCCCGTGGCCATGGCGGGCGCCTTCGCGAAAGCGATCGACGCAGGACGGCAAGCCTACGAAGCCGGAATGCTCGAACCCCGCGACATGGCGGTGCCGTCCACACCCGTCATCGGAAAGGCAGTTTTTGCATGAAACTCGATCCCTTTTATCTGATCGTCGGCACTTCGGAGTGGATAGCCCGCCTCGTGCCGCTCGGTGTCAAACTCGTGCAGTTGCGGATCAAGGACCGCGGCGAAACGGAACTGCGCAAGGAGATTCGCAACGCAAAGGCAATCTGTGCCGCCAATCGATGCCAGTTGATCGTCAACGACTACTGGCATCTTGCGATCGAGGAGGGCTGCGACTTCGTCCATCTCGGGCAGGAGGATCTTTTGGACGCTGACCTCGGAGCGATCCGAAGCGCGGGCCTGAAGCTCGGCGTCTCCACCCACGATGCCGCAGAACTGACGGAAGCCCTTGCCGCGGAGCCCGATTATATCGCGCTCGGCCCCATTTACGCGACGATACTCAAGCAGATGAAATGGGCTCCCCAGGGTCTGGAGCGGCTTCATCACTGGAGATCACTTGTCGGCGATCTGCCGCTTGTTGCGATCGGCGGGCTGAATCTTGATCGCATCGACGGCGTCTTCGAGCACGGTGCCGACAGCGCCGCTGTCGTGACCGATATAACCTTGAACGAGAACCCCGAAAAAAGAACGCGACAATGGATCGCGGCAACCAACTCAAAAAGGATTGATTTGCGCTGACCGTTTCAACATGGTGAACACAGGACAGGAAACAAATCGGGCTTAGAACGCATGCTACAACGGACCGACGAGGCGGATAGCGCACTGATCGACAGGTTGCAGAAGGCCGCGTTCAGCTATTTCCTGAAACACTACAACCCCGACAACGGCCTCGTCGCCGATACGTCCGTTGCTGGCGTGCCCTGCAGCATCGCGGCGGTCGGCTTCGCGTTGTCCTCCTATACCGTGGCCGTCGAGCGCGGCTGGATGGAGCGGGCGGATGCGGCGGAGCGCACGAAGAAAACGCTTTGCTTCTTCGCCGAGGGCCATCAGGGCCGCGAACGACACGCGATCGGGTATAAGGGTTTTTTCTACCATTTCCTGCACATGGATACCGGCCACCGTGCCTGGAACAGCGAGCTTTCCACCATCGACACGACGTTGCTGGTGGCAGGCATGCTGACGGCGGCAAGCTATTTCGATGGTCCTGATGAGATCGAGGCCGACATCAGGCGGCTGACAGCGCTTGTTTACGAACGGATCGACTGGCATTGGGCGCTGAACAAGGGCGAGACCATCTGCATGGGCTGGAAGCCGGGCAGCGGTTTCCTGCGCTGGCGCTGGCAGGGCTATGACGAAGCGGTGCTGCTCTACACGCTGGCGCTCGCCTCTCCCACCCATCCGGTCCCGCAAGCAAGCTACGACGCGTTCACCTCGAGCTATTCATGGATGTTGTTCGGCGAGCAGCCATATCTCTACGCCGGCCCACTGTTCATCCATTTCTTCTCGCATGCTTGGATCGATTTCCGTGGCATTCAGGACAAGCCGATGCTGGAGCGGAATCTCGATTACTTCCGCAACACCCGGATCTCGATTGCCGTGCAGCGTGAGTATGCCGAGCGCAATCCCGGCCATTTCGTAGGCTACAACAGAGATGTCTGGGGGCTCTCGGCGTCCGATGGTCCGCCGCCGACGCGCAACATGCGCGGCGGTCGCCACCCGCGCGTACTCGGTTATGCCGCCCGCGGTGCGCCGCTCGGTCCGGATGACGGCACGATCGCGCCCTGGGCAGCACTTGCGTCGCTCCCCTACGATCGCCAGGCGTCGATCGACGGCGTGCGCGCATTGCTTTCGACCTATCCCGAGCTGCTCTACGAGGACCGCTTTCCCGGCGGCTTCAATCCGACCGTGAAGACGAAACGGCCGGAGGGCTGGGTCGATGACCGTTGTGTCGGCATCGACCAGGGCCTTCTCGTGATGTCGATCGAGAACGATCGCTCCGACTTCATCTGGAACCTGATGCGCCGATCGCCTGAAATCCGGCGAGGCTTGGAACTGGCCGGCTTTACCGGGGGCTGGCTGGACGAAAGCGTAAGAGAGACCGAACGAAGATCAGCTTGACGCCCGGCCGGTAAAGACATGCGCCTTGCCAGCGATGTCGAGGCGAACGCGGTCGCCGCGCGCCGGCAATGCTACACTGGAGGTCTTGATCAGGATCGGCGGGAGCGCAACACCCTCGAGCGAAACCGACACCGTGCAGGTCGCGCCGCCGAACTCGACCTCCACGACGCGACCGCCGTAGTTCGAATTGTTCTCATCCGTCACGACGCGGATCTGCTCCGGCCGCAGCATGATCTCCACCTTGCCGGTGTGGCTGCCATCGACAGCGACCCGACCGAGCGCGCAATCCGCAAGACCGTCCCTGACGATCGCCGGCAGGATCACGGCATCACCGAGGAAAAGGGCGGTCTCACGATCGCGCGGCTGTCTGTAGAGCGACTGTGGCGAGCCGGACTGGACAAGCCGTCCTTCACGCAGCACCGCAACCTGATTGGCGAATGATAGCGCTTCGGCCTGGTCGTGGGTGACGAGGATCGTGGTAATCCCGGCAGCCTGCAGTACACGCGCCACCGCCTTGCGCATGTTCTCGCGCAGGCCCGTATCGAGAGCCGAGAACGGTTCGTCGAGCAGCATCAGCCGCGGCTGGCGGCCAAGCGCGCGTGCGAGCGCCACACGCTGTTGCTGCCCGCCCGACAGCTGATGCGGCCGACGCGACAGCATGTTGCGGTCCAGTTCGACCATATCGAGCAGTTCGGCAATCCGCGCGTCACGGCCAGCCGCGCCACGCGCGATGCCAAAGCCGATGTTCTCGGCAACGTTCAGATGCGGAAAGAGCGCGCCCTCCTGCGATACGATCCCGATGCCGCGCTTATGCGCGGGAACGGCAGTCGGACCATCGGCAAGGAGATCGCCTTCAAGTGTGACGCGACCGGTATCGGGCTGCTCGAAGCCGGCGATGATGCGCAGAAGCGTGGTCTTGCCCGAGCCCGAAGGACCAACGATCGCCGTCCGGCTGCTTGCCTCGACATTCAGCGAAATGTTGTCCAACGCCTGGACGCGGCTGTAGCGCTTGCTGATGCCGTTGATGGTAAGCAGCGTCATTGTCCGGCAGTCCGTTTCGATTGAGCATGGAGAAGAAGGGTTAGCGGCAATGACAGAACGACCATCATGAACGCATAGGGCGCGGCCGACACGTAGTCGATCTCACTGGTGAGCGACCAGAACTTCGTCGCAAGCGTCTCGACGCCGTTCGGCGCCAGCATCAGCGTTGCGGTCAGTTCGTTGGTAATGCCAAGCGCGACTAGGGCGATACTCGCCGCGGCACCGGGCGCTGCGAGCCGCATGGTGATCTGCCGAACGGCTTGGGACGGTGTCCGGCCAAGTCCCATCGCCGCCCGTTCAAGCTCCACCGGCGCCTGCGCAATGCTTGCCCGCAGGCCGACCATCGCGCGGGGCAGGAAGAGCAGGACATAGGCAAGCAGCAGCGTCGCGAATGTCTGGTAGAGCGGCAAAACGAGCCGAACGGTGATCGTCACGAGGGCAAGCGCCACGACGACACCCGGGAGCGAGCCGACGTAATAGTGGCAGGCTTCAAGAATGCGCTGAAGGCGTCCCGGCGCGCGGACGGAGAGCCACGCCATGGGCGTCGCCGCGATCGTCGCCAGGATACCACCGACAATGGCAAGAATGATCGTCTGCCCGAAGGCATTGCCGACCGTATCCAGGCGCCAGATGCCGAGCCCGCCAAGATAGAGCCAGCGCGCCAGCGTCACCAGGGGAACGCCGAGCGTCAGAAGCGCCAGAACCAGCGGCAGAGCAATCGCAGGCACTACCCACCAGCCCAGACGGCGCCGATCGGTCGGCCGCGCTGCGCCCGAACCGACGCGCGCATAGCGTTCGTTGCCCCGGATCAGCACCTCGAGGGAAAGCAACAGCAGGCAGCAAGCGACCAGCACGCCGCCGAGCATGTTCGCTGCCGGGCTGTTATAGGCCGACTGAAACTGATCAACGATCGCCGTGGCAAAGGTGTCGAAGCGGATCATCACGTAGAGCCCGTATTCCGACAACAGGTGCAGCGCGATCAGCAACGAGCCGCCGCAGATCGCCAATCGCAATTGCGGCAGTATCGTCCGGAAGAAGACCCCCCAGGAGTTCAGACCAAGGGAAGCAGCCGCATCCTCGATCGCCGGATCGAGCCGCCGCAAGGCAGCAGCGACGGGCAGATAGAGAAACGGATAATAGGCGATCACGGAAACGAAGACGCCGCTCGTCAGCCCGCGCATGCCCGGAACCAGGCTGACCCAGGCGTAGCTGTGTACGAAAGCCGGCACGGCAAGAGGAGCAACCGCAAGCCAGGACCATAGCCGCGCGAGGGGTATATCGGTGCGCTCGGTAAGCCACGCCAAGGTGACAGCCAGCGCGATCGAGAGCGGCACCGTGAGCGCTTCCAGGAAAACCGTATTGACCAGCAACTCGCCAACGCGCGGACGAAACACGAGTTCGCGCACGGTCTGCCAGCCGACATCGATGGTGATCCAGGCAATGAAGCCGAGCGGAACGAGGCTGAGCAACGCAACGAAGGAGGCGATGAAGACGACGGAGACATGCGGCATGCGGAAACGCAGCCGGCCCAATCCCTTAACTGGCCGCACCTTTGGCGCATCATGGCCAGGAGCGAGCAATCTATTGTCTTGCAGCAAGGCAACCGCCTTCAAACGCTGAAAAAGGAAGGCAACCGCTTATGGAAAAGCGGTTGCCACTGCGCATGCCGTAAGGTTTTCTTGAGCCAAAAGCAACAGTTTTGGCTTAGAAGACCGATGCGGAGGAACTTAGATGAGGCCGGCAGCCGTCATCAGTTCCGTGACCTTCTTGCTGTTGAGCTTCGCAGCATCAACCTTGGGCGCATTCAGTTCGCTCAGCGGAACAAGCTTGTCGTTCGAAGCGGCATCCTTGCCAATGGCGTATTCATAGGACGTGCCCGTCTTCAGGATGTCCTGACCGGCCTTGCTGGTCACGTACTTGAGGAAGGCCTGCGCCTCTTTCGCGTGCTGGCTCGACTTGAGGACGCCGCCGCCGGAAATGCTGACGAATGCGCCCGGGTCCTGGTTCTTGAAGTAGTGAAGCGCGACGTTCTTGCTGTTTTCGCCGGTCTTCGCCTGATCGCCGAACCAGTAGTAGTGATAGATGACGGCGCCTTCGACTTCGCCCGCGTTGACCGCCTTCATGGCAACGCTGTTACCCTTGTAGGGGGTTGCGTTTTCCTTGAGTGCCTTCAACCAGGCAGCCGTTGCTTCCTCGCCCTTGAGCTCAAGCAGAGCGCTGACGATCGCCTGGAAATCAGCGCCGGCCGGAGATGCACCCCAGCGGCCCTTCCAGGCCGGATCAGCCAGATCGAGCAGCGACTTCGGCAGCTTGTCCTCGGTCAACTTGGTCTTGTCGTACACAAAGACCGTCGAACGAGCGGCAATGCCGGTCCACATGCCGTCCGACGGGCGATACTCTTCCGGAACCTGAGCCAGCGTGTCCTTGTCAACAGGAGCAAAGAGGCCGGCGCTGTCCACCAGCGTCATTGCCGGCGAGTTCTCGGTGAGAAAGACGTCGGCGGGAGAAGCGTCGCCTTCCTGAATGATCTGGTTGGCGAACTGCATGTCGCTGCCCTGACGCATCGTCACTTTGATGCCGGTCTCCTTGGTGAAGGCATCGACCCATTCGCGACCAAGGCTTTCATGCTGCGCATTGTAGACCACGATGCCTTCGGAATCGTCTGCCCGTGCAACGCCGCTCGTCAGCGCAGTTGCCGTAAACAAAGCCGTGGCGACAGCCATTGCACCCGAAAGACGGTTAAAGGAAAAGTCCATGATACCCTCCATGCTGGTTCACTCCACGTCCCGGACGCGGTGAAGCTCGTATATTTTTCTTGAATTAGCATTTCAAGTTTACGCGCAAGCCTGTCGATCACAAATGCTTGAAATATCTCATCAATTTTAGAACACTTCTAGACAAGGGACTGTTCGGAAACAAAAAGGCGACGGCACGATTGCGCCGTCGCCCTTCTATGCAGAATAACAGCGATCACTCGACGTCGAACTTGACGCCTTGTGCAAGCGGCAGGGTCTTGCCGTAGTTGATCGTATTCGTCGCGCGGCGCATGTAGCTTTTCCACGCATCGGACCCGGACTCGCGGCCGCCGCCCGTCTCCTTTTCGCCGCCGAACGCGCCGCCGATTTCAGCGCCGGAAGGTCCGAGGTTGACGTTGGCGATGCCGCAGTCGGAACCGCGAGCCGAAACGAACGCCTCGGCCTCGCGTATATCGTTCGTGAAGATCGACGACGATAGGCCCTGCGGAACGGCATTGTGCAGTTCGACCGCTTCATCGAAGTCGCTGTACTTCATCACGTAGAGGATCGGCGCGAAGGTTTCGTGCTCCACCGGGCCGGACTGCGACGGCATTTCGACGAGGGCAGGACGAACGTAGTAAGCCTCGGAGGCACCGTTTTCGACGCGATCGCCACCGGTGACCTTGCCGCCGACGGCCTTGGCTTCTGTCAATGCCGACTGCATCTTGTCGAAGGCCTGCTTGTCGATCAGCGGCCCGACGAGCGTGCCGCTCTCGAGCGGATTGCCGATGGAGACCGAACCATAGGCCTTCTGTAGGCGCGGAACGAGTTTGTCGTACACGCTTTCATGCACGAACAGGCGGCGCAAGGTCGTGCAGCGCTGACCGGCCGTGCCCATCGCGGAGAAGGCGACGCCGCGCAGCGTCAGGTCGAGGTCGGCGGTCGGGCAGATGATCGCCGCATTGTTTCCGCCGAGCTCCAGAATGGCCCGCGCGAAACGCTGTGAAAGCCGTGGACCAACCGCCCGGCCCATGGCCGTGGAGCCCGTCGCCGATACCAACGGCACCTTCGGATTATCGACCAGAACCTCGCCAAGCTCGCGTCCGCCGATCAGCAACGCACAAAGGTTGGCCGGCGCCTGGCCGCCTTCGGCAACATAGCGCTTCAGCGCCCTTTCGAAGAGCGCCTGGGTCGCCAGCGCCGTCAACGGCGTTTTCTCGGACGGCTTCCAGATGACGGAGTTGCCGCAAACCAGCGCAAGGGCTGCGTTCCACGACCAGACCGCGACAGGGAAATTGAACGCCGAGATGATGCCGACGACGCCGAGCGGATGCCAGCTTTCCATCATGCGATGCTCGGAACGTTCGGTCGCGATCGTCAGACCGTAGAGCTGCCGCGACAAGCCGACGGCGAAGTCGCAGATATCGATCATTTCCTGGACTTCGCCCAGCCCCTCGGAGGTGATCTTGCCAACTTCGATGGAAACGAGGCGACCAAGAGCCGTCTTCGCGGCGCGCAGTTCTTCACCGAGCAGGCGGACCAACTCGCCGCGCTTCGGCGCGGGAACGGAACGCCACTCGAGGAAAGCCTTGTGCGCTTCGGCGACTGCAGCCTTTGCGTCGCCGGCTGAATGTTCCTTCAGCGCGCCGATTTCCTTGCCGGTGACAGGCGAGGTGACGCGAAGCGTGCCGCCTGTAAAGCGGTCCGCCTGGACGCCAAGGTCGGCAAGCAGTGTCTTTGTCTCAGTGGCGAGATCGATTGCGTTGATAGTCATGTCGTGTTCCAACCTCATATTTTTAAAGACGTGCATCGGCGAAGTGGGCGACTTGCGCGCCAGCCTCGTACCATAATTCCTTGACGGCGCGGAAGCGCGGTTCGGCCGGCGCCGTCATCGGCAAGGGCAGATCGGCCTCGCTGAGATGGCCGAGGATATGCTGCGCGAGCGTGCGCCCGAAAACCGTTCCCGGTGCGATACCACGGCCGTTATATCCGGAAAAACCGACGACGTTGGGTGCGAACTTGTGGAATCGCGGCAGAGCATTGTCGGTCATACCGATCTTGCCGTACCACTCGCATTCAAACTCGACATCGCCGATCTGCGGAAACAGCTTGCGCAGCGAGCGCTTGGCCCACGCCTTGTGCACGGAGAGCCCAGTGTTGCGCAGCGCCCCGACACTGCCGAATATAAGGCGTCCTGCCTTGTCCATACGATAGGACGACAGGATTTCCTTCGTGTCCCATACGCCTTCACGACCGGCGAGGATCGACTTGCGCAGATTGTCGCTCAGCGGCGTCGTCGCGAAATTGAAGTAGGGCAGGTGCACCTGCTCGTTGCGGACCTGCTGCCATGGCCCGACGCTATAGGCATCGGTCGACACCACGACCCAATCGGCGGTCACATCGCCCTTCTCGGTCCGAACCGTCCAGCGGCTGCCATTCTTCTCGGCGGCAATGACCGGGCTCGACGTGTGGAGACGAACGCCCGCGGCGGCGACCGCATGAGCAAGACCGCGGGCATAGGCCAGCGGCTGCAACGTCCCGGCACGCATGTCGAGCAGAGCACCGGTGTAGGCGTCGGTGCCGACGCGTCTCGCTGTTTCCGCTGCGTTGAGCAACGTCACGGCGGCGCCACGCGCTGCCCACTGGCTGTGGCGGTCCTCGATCTCCTTCAGGCCATCCGGCCCGACGGCAACATGAAGGGTGCCATTGCGCTCCAGTTCGCAAGAGATCGAGTGCTTTTCAATCAGCTCCATCACCAGTTTGGGCGCGTTGCCGAGAAGGTCGAGCAGCCGCTCGCCATAGACAGGGCCGAGCACGCCGGGCAGGTCATTCGGCATGACCCACATCCCGGCATTGATCAGCCCGACATTTCGGCCGGCACCGCCGAAGCCGACTTCCCTTGCCTCCAGCAAAACCACCTTCGCCCCGGCTTCCGCCAGATGCAGGCTCGCCGAAAGGCCGGTGTAGCCTCCACCGATGACAACGACGTCGGCGGAAATGCTCCCGTCCAAAAATGAGGTCGCGGGCGCCGGTGGAGCGGTCTTTTCCCAAAGCCCGTGGGAGCGCGGATCATTCAGCATCAAGCTTGTCCATGAAACGAGATAGACGGCATTGTAGCGCCAGTGGATTACTCAGGAAACTCTCAGGCGACCGGCCTCAACTGTAGCGCCGCAAGCCCGAGCAAGTCGATGGCGGTTTCGAGCGATCGGGCCTGCCGTTCCGCATAAAGATCGAGCTCGTCCGTGACATCCCCGCCAAGCGCGTCCTCGAATGCCGCGCGGTTCGACCGGGTCGCATAGTTCTGCTGCTGGTCGGTCCCCAAATTGGATTGGAAAATACCGGCGGCGCTGACGGGCAGGAAGTCTTCGTAGACGATCGGGTCGAACGTCAGATATCCCTTCGCGATCAGCTCCTCGACATTCGACGGCAGCTGTCCGCCGACCGCAGCCGCAATACCCGCAGGCGTCGCGGAATAATGGAAGAATGCCAGCTCCTGTCGCCGAAGGGCACTCCAGTTGTCCGGCAGCTGCTGGAAGCGCTCGGAGAGCTCTGCGTCATAATCTCTGGCCTTCGCACCAGCGGCGCCAACCTGCACTTCGCCGCGAACGGAAGCCAGCAGCCGATCGTAGACCGCCCGACCCTTCGCCGTCAGCGCAACGCCGCGCTGTTCGATTTCCCCGAAGCGGGCCGTGTGGGTTCCTTCGGCTACTCCATCAGCGCCAGCAAACAGGATCGATTCCTCCAGTGCCTTGAAGCTCGTCTGGCGCAACAGGATATCGCACGCCCGCCGTGGCGGCCCCTCGATGACAGCCTTCGGCGTAATGCCACGCTGAGGCATCCGCTGCTGAACGGCATCGATATCAAGCGTCCGTGGCGTCAGGTGGTTGATATGGGGCCCCTTGAAGCTGACGACATCGGCAATCAGACGATGGGCGTCATGCAGGCGCTTGTAGGTCTCGGCAGTGACGGTCGCTTCGCCGTGCCAGCGAAACGTTTCGAGCGCTTCGGCAACGAATTCTGTCGCTTCCGCCTCGGTCAGCCCGCCCGCCCGCTCATGCCGCTCGATCAGCTCGATGGCGCGCTCGGTGTAGATGCGGCGTCTTACGAGAATCTCCGCAGCTTCCGCACGCAGCCCTTCATCCTCGATCAGCTCGAGACGCAGCAGGGATGTGAATACCCGGAACGGGTTGATGCTCAGCGATTGATCGTCGATCGGGCGGAAGCAGGTGGAGTGAACCGGGACACCGGCGACCGAGAGATCATAGTAGCCGACGGACTGCATGCCCATGACGGCAAAGAGCCGGCTGATAGTGTGGAGTTCCTCCGCGGTGCCGAGACGGATCGCACCGTGGCGCTCCACGTCGATACGCTCCAACTCGCCCGCACGCGTCAGTCGCTCGCGAAGATCGGCATTCATGGCGAGCACTTCGGCATTCACCTCGGCGACCAATTCCAGCAGCGTTCCGTACTGGGGCACCTCGGCCCGATACATCTGCGACATCGCCTCCGTGAAAAGAGAGCGAATGCGATCTGTGGAAACGAAACCTGCCTGCATGGTGAACTCCGCGCTCATTCCGAATTTGATCGATAGAGTCCTTTACAAGCGCACATAAGCCAGAAATATCGACATTTAGGAAATAGCTCATTCTCAAATGGAATGACCCATGCTGCCGTCGCGACGCTTTTTACCTTCCACATCGCTGCTCAGCGCCTTCGAGTCCGTGGCGAGAACCGGCAGCGTCACCGCCGCTGCGCGCGAACTCGACCTGACACAAAGCGCTGTCAGCAGGCAGATCAGGGCTCTGGAAGAGCAACTCGGCGTCGAACTCTTCATTCGCGAGCGCCAGACGGTGCGGTTGACGATGGCTGGCGACAGCTATGCTCGCGAGATTCGCGAAGCATTGCGGCGTATTTCCAACGCCTCGCTGAACCTGCGCGCCAATCCGCACGGCGGCACGCTCAACCTCGCCATTCTCCCGACCTTCGGAACGCGCTGGCTGGCGCCTCGTCTTGGCCGTTTCCTGGCAACCAACCCCGGCGTGACGATCAACCTCGTCACGCGGCTCTCCTCCTTCGACTTCCGCCTCGATTCGATCGACGCCGCCATCCACTTCGGCCACGCCCATTGGCCGGGAGCCGAGCTGACATTTCTGATGTCCGAGAGAACCGTTCCCGCCTGCAGCCCGATCTTCCGCGATCTCCACGCGATCAATAGCGCGGAAGATTTGCTCGACCTGCCACTGCTGCATCTGACAACGCGACCGGATGCCTGGGAACAGTGGTTCGGCGACAATGCCGTGCCGTTCCAGAACGTTCATGGCATGCTGTTCGATCAGTTTGCGACCGCCGCGCAGGCTGCCATCGCTGGCCTTGGAGTGGCGCTGCTGCCGACATTCCTCATCGAAGAGGAGCGCAAAAGGGGCGACCTCGTCGCCGCCGTCGATCGCGAGACAGAGAGCAGCGAGCGATATTATCTCGCCTATCCGCCTGAGCGTGCGGATTATGCGCCCCTGGCGGCCTTTCGCGACTGGATCGTACTGGAAGCTTCCGCATAACAGCTTGCGTCCATACGGTCATTTCGACCATTATGCGGCCCGAACTGAACTCTACGCAGGAACTCCCCATGAAGCCGATTTTCGTCCAGCTCCAGTGCGCTCCAGGCAAGACCTACGAGGTTGCCGACGCCATCTACCAGACCGAGCTGGTGTCGGAACTTTATTCCACGAGCGGCGACTATGATCTTCTCCTGAAAGTCTACATCCAGGAAGGGCAGGATATCGGCAAATTCATTAACGACAACATTGCCAACATCCCGGGGATCGTTCGCTCCCTCACGACGCTGACCTTCAAGGCTTTCTGATTGAGGATCATGATCGGTTAACTTTGCCGACGACTAAAACAAGCAAAGACGGCGTTTAAACGCCACTTTAACGACGCGCGTAGTTCTGTTGGCTGGATTGTAACTCTTGGCCGTCTGCGGCCAAAGGGGTGAGCCATGTCCGCCGTCGAAACCTACGTCAAAGACGCAGAGCCAGCAGTTGCTTCCGCGCCGCTGATCGTCCACGTCATCCGCCAGTTCCTGCCGAACCGCGGGGGCTTGGAGGACGTTGTCTCAAACCTCGCAAAGCACACGCTCAAGAGAGGTTACCGCGTCCGGGTTGTTACGCTGGACTCGCTGTTCACAGTGCCCGACTCCAAACTGCCGGCTCATGAATTCATAAACGGCACGGAGGTCGTCCGTATCCCGTGGTCGGGCAGCACGCGATATCCGATCGCGCCGCAAGTGTTTCGCCACCTCTCCGACGCCGATCTCATCCACGTCCACGCGATCGATTTCTTTTACGACGCGCTCGCCTGGGGGCGACAGCTGCATCGAAAGCCGATGGTCGTCACCACGCACGGCGGCTTCTTCCACACGCCGAACTACGCATCCCTGAAGAAGGTGTGGTTTCAGACCATCACCCGCCTTTCGGCCATGGGCTACGACAAGGTCATCGGCTGCAGCATGTCCGATCTCCGGCAGTTCTCGAAGATTGCGCCGAGCCGGACCATCGTCATCGAGAACGGTGCCGATATCGGCAAGTTTGCCGACAAGGCTTCCCGGATCCCGCGGCGTCGGATCGTCACCATTGGCCGTTTCTCGGCGAACAAGCGTCTGGACAATCTCCTCAAGACCCTTGCCGCCTTGAGGACCCGATCGGAAGACTGGCATCTCGATATCGTCGGGGTGGAATATGACCTAAGCCGAAACGAGCTCATTGAGCAGGCCAAGAAACTCGGCATCGAAACGGCGGTCACGATCCACGTTTCGCCTGAAAACGACGCTATTCGCCAGATTATCTCCGGCGGGTCGATCTTCGCGTCGGCATCCGCCTACGAAGGCTTCGGCCTCGTTGCGCTGGAGGCGATGAGTGCAGGCCTCCTGCCCGTGTTGAACGCCAACGAAGCCTACAAGACGCTCGCGGATCGCCACGAACAGATCTCGGTAACGGACTTTTCCAATGCGGCGACAGCAGCCGACGCTCTGGACGCAGCCTTCCAACGTCTTCAGACAAGTGCGCCCGCAATTCGGGCGCAGCTGCTGAAAGAAGCAGGTGATTATTCCTGGGACGTCGTCGCGGACCGGTACATCTCGGTCTACGAGCAGTTGATCGCCGGCTAGGCCGGCCTTACCCCTTTGCCAGCCGAACGATTTCCTGGAAGACGGTCCGTCGTGATTCCGGCGGCGTAAGGTTGTGATCGGCATCCGCCAGCATCACCAGCCGGACGTTCGGATGGCGGGCGAACTTCCGGCCGCCCGGGCCGAAATGGAAGTACATGTGCTCGAGGCCGACATCGCCTTCACTGTAGATCAACGTTAGCGGCACCTTCCGCTTGCCGAAGATCGAAAACGACCGCTTGACCTCGACAGCGGTGTGACGACGGCCCGGCAGATATTCGATCAGCGGAGCGATACGCACCGACATACGGCGTGCGAAGGCAATGACCACGTTCTTGATCGCCGCCTTGATATCGATCTCGCCACGGATCAGGCGCTTGAACGTATCCATGCTCGCCAGCCGCTCGCCGTAATCCTCGAAGCTGCGTGGAACGGAAACCACGTGCCTCTTCTCGACGGCGAGGTCCGGATCCCAATAGAACACGAACGGATTGATCGACACCGCGGCTTTCAGCCGGTCGTCCGCGACGGCAGCGCGGATCGCCAGATATCCGCCGCTGCAACGCCCTGCCACCATGAGCGGGCCGGGCACGACAGTCTCCAGCAGATCCACGGCCGCGCGTGCATCCTCGTTCTGGGTGGCCGAATAGAGAATCTGAGCCGGTGCATCGGGGCGCGGCGGGCTATCGCCGGCATTTGCCGAATCGAAGCGCAGAGAGGCAATCCCCTCCAATGCCAGATTGCGGGCCATGTCGACGATCGTACGTCCCCAACCGCAATGGCGGTCGTAGGCGGTCGAAAGAAACAGAACGGCGTTGCCGCTTGCGGGTCCGATAGGACGGCAGATCACGCCGACGAGATGATTGAACTCACCGAAGCGTACCGGCACCTCTTCGAAACCGTTGCCCTTCAGCACCCCGGCATCGACAATCTGCACCGACCGTACCTCGCTGTTATCGAGCGACGTTTGCGCATCCATCCATTCGGCGAGCATGTGCACCGTGCCGAGCGGAACCTTGGCGAAAAGCGGATCGGTGACAAGATCGTCATAGCCATCGAATGACCGCTGCTCGACAGCAGCGCCGAGAGCGCTGAGTCCGTCCGCGAAAGCCGTTTCATCGGCACGCGCGGGACGCTCCAGGATAAGATAGCGAGGCGCGGCAATCTGTTCCGGCGTCCCGATCTTCAGCTTCGACAACTCGGCCGCAATACCATCCGGCAGCACGAGACCGGCAATGATGTGCTGGTCCTTCGGAAGATCGTCCTCGGTCAGGCCGAGATGATGATTGATGAACTTCGACCATGCGCTGAGCTCGCGCAGATAGGAACGCCCGTTGAGAACCGGGGCAAGCATGACGACGGCATCCAGGCCGTCGATCGTCTGGCCGATCCGCTGTGCCAGCGTCGCGCCTAGGCCTTGGGCCACGAAGATAATGCGATCGCACCCACTGAGCTCCTTGAGCTTCGAAGCGTGCGCGCGGATCGAATCTTCCCAGACCGCGAGGCTCGCGGGCGCAGCACCGAGATCGAGCGCATCGCCGGTACCCGGATAATCGAACCGTAGGCTCGGCACGCCAACGTCAGCGAAATGCTCGGCGGCAACGCGGAAGAAGCGCCGGGTGCACATTTCCTCAAACCCCCAGGGGTTGATGAAAAGCACCGCGGTCGAGCGCTTTCTGACGCCTGTGGTCTCAGGCTTGTAAAGCGCTACGGTCTGATCGGACGCAAATGGAAGCGCGGCCTCCCGGCCGGCGCCATCCGCGGTTCCCGCATAGAGATCTTCATCTGATTGCACGTCGGCTGGAGCCGTTTCTTCGGCTCTGTCGCGATTGACGGGAGCGATGAACTCCACAGCCTTCCTGGCGCGCCCCTTGAGCGAGCTGGGCATTTTATCCACGATTGAAAGCATAACCTCGGCATCCTCGGACGGAATTACGTTCAGGATATTCAATGCAACAATATAACCGAGCCCCCCGGCCGTTATTGCGATCAAAAGTCCAATAGAACCGTTTAGGAAGTGTAAAACTACGACGGCAATACAAGCGCAAATGGCCGCGGACGTCACCGTCTTCAATAGGCTTACGTATAGGCCCGAAAGCTGTTTCCCGAACCCTGTCTGACGAACCATGATCACACACATTATCGTGAAGACCGCGATTCTGACGACCGCAGCGCCCTCCGCGGCAAAATAAGGTATGACCGCCAGGCATCCGACCGTCATGATCGCGGCGGCAACAACACTGACGCGAACGCGATCGCGCACCCTGTCCATCGAAAGAAGATAGAGACTGAGAGTCTGCATGAAAGTGTAGGAGGGTGCCGCAAGCGCGAGCAGCGCCACGACAGTGCCGCTTCTCTCGAAAGCCTCACCGAAAATGACCCGGACCAATTCGCCCGAGATCGCCGCAAGTCCGAAGCTCATCGGCAGAATGATGTAAGCCATGCTGCGGGTAACGGCCGCGAAAACCTCGACCGGCAAAGCGCGGTCGTCGCTCGCGTGCCGCCTTTCGGAGTAATAAGGCAATAGGCTGCCGGTCATTTGTATGGGCAACTGCAGCGCGATGTTGGCGATCGACAGACCGACCGCATAGAAGCCGACCATCTCAACCGACCAGAACTGCTGCAGGAAGAGAATTTCGACCCTGTTCAGGAAGATCGAGTCGATCAGGAACTGCGTCGAGATCATGACAGACGAAGTCGCCAGATACTTCAGCGGCACGCCGCATCGGTCGCGCTTGGTGAATAGGATGGGCAGCGTCGCGACGAAGAACACGAGTTGTCCGAGCAGATAACCGACAAGCACGCCCTCGACGCCATAGAAGATTGCTCCCGCGCCGACGCCGACAAGCTGCAGGATGCAGACGCCGATCGCGAGCCTGAAGAAATCCCCGAGCCTGCGCTCGCTGATAAGGTAGAATTTGACGAACGACCCGATCGACTGGACGAAGAACAGCGCGGCGGTCACATAGGCGATCGACGGCGCCGTCTTTGCCCAGTGCATCTCTTCCGAAGTGAGGAAGAACAGGGTGTAGAGGCCAAGCAGCACGACCGTCGAGCACAGCATGACAGTGACGAGCAGCGACGCGAACCCAAGCCTGCGACGCGCGTCGAAACCGTCGGCCTGCAGCTGCGGCAGCGTCTTTCCGAGCGTAATGCTCGACCCCAGTTCGGCGATCGAGGCGCCTGTCACGACGAGCCAGAGCGAAAAGGCGATGATGCCGTTTGCTTCCGGTCCCAGGAGACGCGCGGTAATGATGGACGAAAGGAATCCGGTCAGCAGCAGCAGCATTCCTGCCGCTCCATTCATCATCGAATTCGCGATAATTCCCTTCGACATGTCAATCCTGTTCAAGGCCGTCAGATGCCGGCCATGCTAATGCGAAAGTCTTTCAAAATTGGTTTGCAAAGCCGGTCGATTTTTCCGAACCGTGCCGCTTAGAAGGCAAAGGATCGGGCGCAGCCGATGCTTGCGACTTTGCCGGATGGCACGTCTTCCTCGGTCTTCCCCGGCAACGGCACAAGCTCGACTCGCTTCGGTGCCCCCGGCGCGAGATGAAACCAGTCATCGCTTGCCCTGAACCCGTCTGCGGTCAGGTGGACCGATTGCGCAAGGCAGTCCGTCGTCAGATCGGCGAACCAGTGCTTGCCGTCGCGGGTGAGAGCGACGCTGATATCGGCATCATGGGATGCCTTGGCGCGGCCGATCGGGAAATAGAATGCATCCGCGACAACCAGCCCGCCATCCGGCAGGCGCAGTCGCGCAACGACCACATCATGCGACGGCGCCCCGAAGCGGAAGGCGTATGTCGTATCGAAAAATGCACCGAAAAGATCCGTGGCGGCAAAGGTTTCGCGGCTTCTCGGCTCCAGCGTCAGGATGCGTCCACCGCTGACGACGTGCTGCTTGCCGCGGCGAAGGCAAACGATCTCGAGATCAAGCTTTAGGATATGATTGGTTTCATTGATGACGTGGACGTCGAGCCCATTGGTTCCCTCGTCCGTCAAAACCACCTGCACGGGCCGGAACGCGCGTCGCATCGCGTACCAGATCGGCTTCGGCTCGCCTGTCGAATCGATCACACCCCAGCCTGGACCGGGAAGCAGATCCTGAAGCGTCCAGACCAGCGCGCCGTTGCATCGCGAACCGTTCCTGCGCCATTCCGCGAAGGTCTCTTCAAGCACCTCGCCGGTGACCGCCCGGGAGAGATCGAGATAGCGATCCTTGTCTTCGCGGCGCAGCACAGTGGGATCGACGTCATAGAGTTCGCCGAGATAGAAATCCCTGACATCCTCGAAATCCCATGAGGCGCCGCGATCGCGAGGCACGCGCGTCTTCCAGAGAGGGCTGTGGACCGGCGGCACGTCGAGATATCGCTGCAGCGTCTTTTGCTGCGGAACATTTGCGAAAGCGAGGCTCTCGGCAGCAAAGCGGACGTCGGCGCGACGCGCGTCGGCGAGCGGGCGCATGTAGGCGCCGACACCATAGTAATGCGTCACCGCCGCATTCGGCGAGAAAGGCATTGCTCCACCGAAAGGCGAGTTCGGAATGTAGGGCACATCGGGCCGCAACCGCGATGCGATTGCCGGAATGACTTCCTCGGTGATCGGGTTATTCCAGAACTCGGCGGGAAGTCCGAGCATTGCCGCCTGCTGATAGATCTCGCTGCCACCGCAAAGCACCGCGATCGAAGGAGACCCTTGGACGCCGTGCAGAAACTCCTCCACCTCGGCATGCACATGAGCCATGAACGCCTTGTCGTTCTTCGGATAGTCGAAGTTGGCGAACATGAAGTCCTGCCAGACGAGCAGCCCGAGCTCGTCACACAGGGCATAGAATTCCGGCGTTTCGTACGCCATGGTCCCGCCGATGCGGATCATGTTCATACCGGCCTCAGCGGCGAGGCGAAGGAACGGCTCGTAGTCATGCCGCTGGCCCGGCAGCCGCACGATGTCGGCGGTCGTCCAGACGGCGCCCCGGCAGAACACCGGCTCTCCGTTTAGGCGCAATCCAAAGCTCTTGCCGTCGTCGCCGTGGTCGACCTCGATCCGGCGAAACCCTGTTTTTCCCACATTGATCTCGACGCCATCGACGACGATCGAAAACGCATAGAGGTGCGGCTCGCCATGTGTATGAGGCCACCAGGCCTCGACGTCTGCCAGCCTGAGAATGGCGGAGTAGTGTTTCTCTCCCACCTTCTCGAACGGCTGCTCGCGACCGGCACATCGCAGCATCAGACTTGGATTGTCGACATCGGCATAGAGCGAAACGCTGAGCTTGCCGGTTCCATCCGCTTCGAGTGTCGCCCGCACGGAGACATTGTCGATCGAAACCACATCGCGCCGAACGAGCGTCACAGCACGCCAGGGTCCGACAGCATGAATTTCCGGGCACCATCCGGGCATCCGACCAAGCAGTGTCGTCCGGACGTTTTTCAGACCCTGTGGCGCAATCATCTGTGGCCGCCACCGGGCGCGCGGACCGCTCTCGGACAATCGCGGCGCCAGCGCGCGAAAACACATGGCCAACTCGTCGCCGCCCGAAAGCGTGACGGGAATCTCGTGCATCGTGAACATGCTTTCGGAGGCGAGGATTTCCTGGCCGTTCAGAAAGACGTGGCAGAGCGTCGCAAGACCCTCGAACCGGAGAATGGCATCTCCCGGCGGGGTGTCGAATAGGCGGCAGACATACCAGGCATCCTGCGTGTCGAGCGGCCGCGGATTCTCGCGGTCGAACAGGCCGGCTCTCTCCAGGGCCGCAGCAACAGTACCGGGCACCTCGGCAGGAATGACATGTCCGGATAGCGGCAACTCATGCGGCGAGGCGCAGGCGCCCGGCTCCGTCAGCACCAGATTCCAGCCTTCGCTGAGCGGAGTCGTTTCCGCTCCTATACTCGCCAGTCTCCCCCGCATCGTCAGGCCCTCGGCTTCACAGACGCTCCGCAAGCGAAGCCATCATGGAATCCCATGCATCTGCGGCAGGATCAAGTACAGTCGCCAAAGGCTCGAACTTCTTGCGGGTCACGGCGCGCGCGAGCTGGAACTGGACAGACTTTGCGACCTCGGAAATCCGGCGGGCATGATCGACGGCGACCGAGAATTCATCTTTGGAAAGCCAAAGCAGGTGATCCGCCGCAAGTTCGAAGTTGGCGCCAAACTGCCGCAACGTGTTGAAGGCGTATTTGTGGAAGAAGCCGAACGGACGCTCTGCAACCGCCTCTACCTGTTGAGGAAACACGCTTGCAAAGGCGCGGATCGGGTTCGACGACGGACGGCGCTTGAAATGGGTTGCAAGCAGGCGTCTTGCCACGTCGAGAACCTCGGCTTGCGGCTTCACTCTCTCAGGGAATTTGGCAAACTCGGTATAGGGAAGGAACGGCGGATTCGTCTCCGAGAGATGAAACTGGAAAAGTCCGTCGAAATCGTCGCCCTGCAACGCGTGATACCCGCCGTTGTGGAAATACTCGATCCGCTTGCTGGTGAAGTCGAGACGGTTGATTGCAACCGTCGTCTTGCCGTGCTCGGTCCTGTAGGCCGTGCCCAGCGTATCCGGCATGTAGAAGGAGTCCATTTCGAGCAGGCAAAGCCGGCCACGCGCGATCTGCGTCTCGACGTGCCGATGCACCTCGTCGAAAATCGCGAGCTCCGTCACGCGGATATCGTAGAGTGCCTCCAGATCTTCGAGAGGCACCTTGAAGAAGGTGAACTGGTCGCCTTCGAAATCCTGCGTCAAGGTGAAGCCAAGCATGGCTTCCGGCGAAACGCCGGCAGCGCTCAGCACCTCGATCCAGAGGTCGACGTAGCAGTTGGTCTCCGGCCACATGCGCTCGCTTGAATGCAGGGCATGTGGCTCGTAGCCCTCCGGGCGAATCCCCGGGAACACAGCTGTCATGGATACGCTCAGCCCCACAGCGCTTGACGCACCTTTGCCGGCCACGCCTTAACGTCGAGCCCGTGGTGATGGAAAAGCGCAAGAGCGATACGCTCAAGCCCGAAGCCCACGCACGCCGTATGCGCGACACTGCCATCTTCAAGGTTGAGGCCCCACTTCGCGCCGAAGGCATCCTGATGATAGTTGAAGCTCATGCAGGCGGTGGGCTTGCTGACCGAGGTGATCGGGATCAACAGCTCGAACTTCAGGTTCTGGTCGCGCTGATTGTTGGCAAGCATCTTACCGGCGCGACCGAAGAAAGGATCGTTTGCGACGTCGATCGTAACATCGAGTCCCACGGCACTCATCATCTCGACGCCGCGGTCCATCCACCGCTGGCGGAAGTCGGTGACGTGCTGCTCGGTACCCATGCAGACATATTCCCGCATCCGGAAGAGCTGCTGGCGCGCTGGATCCTGCGACGGCTCATGACGGAAGCAATAGGATTGCAGGTCGAACAGGCCGCCCGAAGCCGGCAGGCGACCGCGCTTGGCAACGGTCGGATAGAGCGGATAGCAGGCGGCAGGCGTCAGAACGATGTCCGTGGCCTTCTGCTCCGCCGTCCAGTCTTCACCCACTTCCATGCATTGAAGAAGATTGACGTGATCGAGTTCGTTGCCGCAGAAGCTGTGGACGGTGCCCGCCAGCTGCGGAAAGCTCTTCATGTAGCCGCTCTTTTCGAAGAACGCGCGGTTCATGCCAGGCGGAAAACGCATGGCTTCAGCGCCATCCGCACCACCAAACTTATCGATCAAACGTTCGAAGGCAGCGATGACGTCTTCGAACTGCCCGCTACGGCCGTAGAGGCCATCGACCCCGGTATCGATGAGAAGTCCCGATTCGAAAAGTCGATCGAGAAACGTCACTTGTGCATCCATGTCATCACCCCAGTAGACTTGTGTCCTGCTTGTGGACCAGGAGCATGCTCGATGTGTTTCCGAGTATGCGGTCGTTGGAAATCATAAGTTGCGCGGAATGTGCATCGCGCAGATGACGGCCCACACTGAAAGGCGTGCCATTCTTGTATCCCATGATGCCGCAGATCAGCATCACATGATTGATGATCTCGAGAATCGTCTCCGACGAGGCGATCTTGACGTTGTTCATCGCCACCGCAAAACCCATCGACGAGAGCTTGTCAGCGTCGCTCTTGGCGTTTTCGTATGCCTTCAGCCCGGCGACCACGTTGGATCGAACCATCTGTAGAAGATTGGAAACCTCGGCAAGGCGCAGCGCACCTGGCGGTGGCGAACCCGGCGACTTGCGCGCCGCGGCTCGTACGAATGCCTGGGCGCGCGCGACCGCATCGACCGCGATACCGTACCAGACGCTGCTCCAGAGGAGATGCGAGGAGGCGAGCATCGACTGCGCCGCGATTTCTGCAAACGGCTTCGGCAAAATCTGGTTGGCCGGCGCCTCACCCTTGAAAAGGAAACCGTCGGAACAGGTTCCGCGCATGCCGAGCGTGTTCCAGACGTGGGTCTTTTCGAGCGTGTATTGATCGCGCAGGAAGACGGTCAGAACCTGATCCGAAGACGCGGCATCCGCATGAGCGCGGGACGTGATCATGATCGCATCGGCATGGGAGCCGTATGAAATGACTGTTGCATCCTTTTCGAGACGGCAGATATCGCCCTCGATCGAAATGGCGCAAATGCTGTTTCGAAGATTGCCGCCGATACCACCCTCGGTGGTCGCGGATGCGACGAGCAGCTGCTCGGATGCCACGCGGCGCATGAAGGAGCAATGCCATTCGCTGCTGTCGCCGTGCTCGACAAGGCTGCAGAGCTTGATGTGGTGCATGGCGAACACCATCGCGGCGGCCGAACAGGCCTGACCCAGCATCGAGCAAAGCTCGGCGATCTGCGCAATGGTTGCACCCTCCCCGCCGAACTGGCTGGGGATCTGGATGCCGAGCAGCCGTTCGGCTTTCATCGCCTCCACGGCCTCGGTCGGGAATCTCGCTTCAAAATCAACGGAGTCCGCGTGCTTGGCAGCGATTGCCGCAACCCGCGAAACCCTGACACTCAAATCTTCTTCCGTGATTTTGACCGGGATGTTCATCTAGGCAACCTTCCGGCTGTCTTTGATGACTTCGATCGTCTTGGCAATCGCCGAAATGCTGGCGAAAGACTTTCGGTTCAAAAGGTTATCCGGGAATTCGATGTCGAACGCTTCCTCGATGCCGAGCATCAGCTGTACGGAAGCAAAGGAAGTGAGACCCGCTGCGTAGAGATCCGCATCGTCCGCCACTTGGTCAACGGCGACAGGGAGCTTACCGAACTTGACCAGAAGTTCGCGGATTGTCGTATTCATTCGTAATATCTCCAAGATCATCATATCCCGAGGGGGCAACTAACGCCGCAATAACACTAGCTCTATTCGCGAAAAGCCAAGATTCCCCTAAATGACGTAGTTAAAGGAAAATAACCCCGGTCATTAAAAACCAAGAAGCGAGCGCAGGCGCGCAAGAAAATCGAGAGATACCAAAAACTTAACTTGGAGGCCGCGTGAACGGCGACGCCTGTCGTGCGCGACAAATCGTCCTGATTCAGTACGTCTTTCGCGTGGCTGAACTATCAGGTAGGCGGATAGGTATGCTCGCGCCCCTGGAAGTCGGAAACGACATAGCATCCATCCTCCATATGCCGGATCGGCTGCGCCCCAATGGCTGCTTTGCCGTAACCGCCGGGTATATCGAGAATATAGGTCGGCTGGCAGAGTCCGGAAATCCGACCTCTCAGCGCGGCAACGATCTTCTGCCCCTCCTCGATGGTCAGGCGGAAATGGCTGGTTCCTGGCGCAAGGTCGGGGTGGTGGAGATAGTATGGCTTCACGCGCGTCTCGACAAAGGCCCGCATCAACTCGGCAAGCACCGAAGGATCGTCGTTGACGCCCTTCAGGAGCACCGACTGGCTGACCATGGCAATACCCGCATCGACAAGGCGACCGCAGGCAGCCCGCGCCTCATCCGTCATTTCGCGCGGATGATTGGCATGCAGGGCGACATAGACCGTCTTGCCGCTACGTTTAAGGGCGTCGATCAGGGCCGCATCGATCTTCTCGGGGTCGACGACGGGAACGCGCGTGTGAAACCGGACAATCTTGACGTGACCGATGGATGCGAGCTCATCCATGATGTCACCTAGGCGGCGAGGCGACAGCACCAACGGATCGCCGCCTGTCAGAATGACCTCCCATATCTCCTCGTGCGACCGGATGTAGTCGAACGCAGCCGTCATCGCCGCCGCGTCGAGCGTCCCGAGTCCCTGGGGGCCGACCATTTCCCGCCGGAAGCAGAAGCGGCAGTAAACCGGACAGACGTGCACAGCCTTGAGGAGCACTCGATCCGGGTATCGATGCACGATCCCTTCCACCGGGCTATGCGCGTGATCGCCGATCGGATCCGCTCGCTCTTCGGGAGTGACGTGGAGTTCCGCGGCATCAGGCACGAACTGAAGCGCGATGGGATCGGCGGGATCAGCGGGATCGATCAGCCCCGAAATGGTCGGCGTGACCGCGATCGCGTAGCGCGCGGCTACCTTCTCAAGCTCAGCCTTATCCCGGCCCTGAAGCAAACCGGCTTCGGCAAGGTCGTTGAGAGACTTGATCGGCCTGACGACATTCATCGCCCATACTCCGCGACAGGCGCCCACAATACCTGGTCGAGCCGCGAGGCGCCGGTGGCAAGCATCGCCAGACGATCGAAGCCGAGGGCGATACCGCTCGCATCCGGCATGATCGCCAGCGCATCCAGAAAATCCTCGTCAACCGGATAGGTCTCGCCGTAAATCCGCGACTTTTCCGCCATTTCGATCTCGAAACGGCGGCGCTGTTCGACGGGGTTCGTCAGCTCACCGAAACCGTTCGCCAGTTCGACACCACACATATAGGCTTCGAAACGCTCGGCGACGCGGGGATCACGCGTGGAAGGCTTCGCGAGCGCTGCTTCCGAGACGGGATATTCGTCGAGGATCGTCATGCGCCCGACACCAAGATGCGGCTCCACGCGTTCAACCAGAACACGGCTGAAGACGTCTGCCCAACCGTCGTCATCGGCAACGCGAATCCCGTTGTTTCTTGCGTCTGATGCCAGACGCTCCGTATCGGTGGACCCATCGGACGAAATCGATGCCAGCAGGTCGATATCGGCAAACCGGTCGAATGCCGCGGCAACGCTCAGCCTTTCCGCTTCCGCGAACGGATCGCACTCCTTGCCACGATAGACGAACTTCGGATTCTTTGTCGTTTCGGCAGCAAGAGCGACGATCCTCGAGCAATCGTCCATCAAGCTCTCATAGCTCTCGTCCGTTCGGTACCACTCGAGCATCGTGAATTCGGGATGGTGAAGAGGCCCGCGCTCACGATTGCGGTACACATGCGCAAAACACGCAATACGCCGCTCGCCGGCGGCCAGCAGCTTCTTGCATGCGAATTCCGGCGAGGTGTGGAGATAAAAAGGCGTCGCCTGCCCGTCGGTCGTCAGCGCTTCGGTGACAAAAGCATGAAGATGCGCTTCGTTTCCCGGAGAAACCTGCAGCGCAGCCGTGTCGACCTCGACGAAGTCCTCGCTCAGGAAATAGCCCCGCACAGCCAGTTGAACCGCATTCCGACCCATCAGGAACGGGCGACGGTCCGTATGAACGCTGGGCGTCCACCAGGGAGAGACATTAGTGATCGAAGCTTTCATTCGAACAAGTCCTGACCGATCAGTCAATCCAGGGCTGGCAATTTGCCGGATTTTAGGTTAGTTGCGCCCCCAAAGAACATCTGATTGCGTCTCCGGGACCATTTCGACAGTCCTCTACGACGCCAAAAGCCCAGTTACAAGGAACTCTTATGGTCAAGGTCATCGCCTCTTCCGTCCGCAAGGGCAACGTCCTCGATGTGGACGGCAAGCTTTACGTCGTTCTGACGGCCAACAACTTCCACCCGGGCAAGGGCACGCCGGTCACTCAGGTCGACATGCGCCGCATCGTCGATGGCGTAAAAGTTTCCGAGCGCTGGCGTACGACCGAACAGGTCGAGCGCGCCTTCGTGGAAGACGTCAACCACCAGTTCCTTTACGAGGACGGTGAAGGCTTCCACTTCATGAACCCGGAGAACTACGACCAGATCGTCGTCGACAACGACACCATGGGCGACCAGAAGGCCTATCTGCAGGAAGGCATGGTCTGCATTCTGTCGATGCACGAAGGCATCGCACTCGCGCTGCAGCTGCCGCGCCACGTGACGCTCGAGATCACCGAGACCGAGCCGGTCGTCAAGGGCCAGACGGCATCGTCTTCCTACAAGCCGGCCATGCTGTCGAACGGCGTCCGCACCTCCGTCCCGCCGCACATCGATGCCGGCACCCGCGTCGTGATCGCGACGGAAGACAATTCCTACGTCGAACGCGCAAAGAACTAATCAGCGGGACGCAAAGTCGCGTCTTCGCTGATGCGACTTGCCACTCCTGAATGCCACCGAATTCAAACGCCGCTCATGCCTAGATATCGTAGGTGTGGGCGGCGTTTATCGTTGATATGAAGCGCTTGGTGCGCTCGCGTTCCGGCGCGGTGAAGATGTTCCGCGCGCTGCCTGTCTCGACGACACTGCCGGCTTCGAGGAAAACCACGTCATTGGCGATCTTCGACGCAAGACGCAGGTCGTGCGTCGCCATCACCATGGTCGTACCCTCGCTGGCGAGGCGACCGAGGACGTCGACAACTTCGGCCGAGAGTTCGGGATCGAGCGCCGAGGTTGGCTCATCGCAGAGAAGAACGCGAGGCGATGGAGCAAGCGCACGGGCGATCGCCACGCGCTGCTGCTGGCCACCCGACAGCGTCGAAGGCCAAGCGTCGGCCTTGTGTGCCATGCCGACCTTCGTCAGCAGTTCCATCGCCCGTTCGCGGGCCTTTTCCTTCGGCCACTTCAGAACGGTAATGAGACCCTCCATCACATTCTCGATGGCCGTCTGGTGCGGAAAGAGCTGGAAATTCTGGAACACCATGCCGGTCTGTCGGCGGATCTTCTGGATCGCCTGCCAGCCCGTCTTCTGGCCAGGCGCGAAGCTCAGCGTTTCATCGCCGAGGCGGATCGTACCTGCTGTCGGGATCTCCAGCAGGTTGATGCAACGGAGCAACGTGCTCTTGCCGCCGCCCGAGGGACCGACCAGCGCCGTGACATTGCCCTCCGGAATGCGGATGCTGATGTCCTTGAGGATGATGGCGTCGCCGAAGCGCTTTTCGATGTGAGAAAGCTCGATCATGCGTTTGCCTCCAGCATGCCGCCGTAGCGGGCGAAGCGACGCTCAAGACGAACCTGCAGCGCGGACAGAACCGAGCTCAGAGCAAGGTATATGAACGCCGCCTCGATATAGAGAATAAGCGGCTCGTAGGTGGTCGCGACGATACGCTGCGCTGCCTGGAACAGCTCCGGCACCGTAATGGCGGCCGCAAGCGACGTGTCCTTGACCAGCGAGATGAATGTATTGGAGAGCGGCGGCACGGCGACGCGTCCGGCCTGCGGCAGGATCGTGCGGCTCATTGCCTGACGCCAGCTCATGCCGATCGAATAGGCGGCCTCCCACTGCCCCTTGGGCACGGACGAAATGACGGCGCGGATGATCTCCGAGCTATACGCGCCGATATTGAGCGTGAAGCCGATGAGGGCGGCCGGGAAGGCATCAAGCAGGATGCCGATGCTGGGCAAGCCATAGAAAATCACGAAGAGCTGAACGAGAAGCGGCGTGCCTCGGATGACCCAGACGTAGAAACGGGCGATGGCAACCAAAGGGGCAACGCCGAAGAGCCGGGCGATGGCAGTGGCAAGGCCGAGAACCAGCCCGAAGGTGAAGGACAGCAATGTCAGCGGAATGGTGAAGACCAGCCCGGCCCACAATAGGGGCACGAGCGAATCCGCCATCAATTGAAGCCAGTGCGGCACGGGCGTTCCCTTTCGCGGTTTATGCGTTGACGTGGAATACCCCTGCCCAACCCCTTCCCACAAGGGGGGAGAGGCTCGGAGGATGCGCCGTTTGCGCCAAAATGCCGTTAAGCGCCGGCGCTCATGTTGGACTTAGTTGGAAAGCGCCCAATAAAAAGCCCCTCCCGCTTGTGGGGAGGGGTTGAGGAGGGGACATTCCCTGTAGCCTGGACTTACTTCGAAACGTCCTGACCGAAATACTTGTCGGAAATTTTCTTGTAGGTGCCATCAGCCTTGATGTCGGTCAGCGCCTTGTTGATAGCTTCCAGCAGTTCCGGTTCGCCCTTGCGGATGATGATGCCGGAATAGTCGGCATTTTCCTGCTGGGCGGCGATCTTTACCGGGGCGTCGGGCTTGTGCTTCTTGAAGTCGAGAAAGGACAGGCTGTCGTTGATCGTTGCGTCTGCGCGCTTGGTTAGAACGAGCTGGATCGACTGGTCGAAACCGTCGGTACCGACGAGCTCGGCGCCAGACTGTTCGGCAAGCTTGCCGAAGTTGCTGGTCAGCGACTGCGCCGACTTCTTGCCCTTAAGATCCGCAAAGCCCTTGATGCTGTCGTCGCCCTCGCGAACGATGAGCACAGCCTTCGAGGCGATGTAGGGCTCGGAGAAATCATACTTCTGCTTACGCGCGTCGGTGATGCCGACCTGGTTGATGACGGTGTCGTAGCGCTTGGCATCGAGACCGGCGATCAGACCGTCCCATTTGCCCTCGACGAACTCGGCCTTGACGCCGAGCTTGGCAGCAACCGCTTCGCCGATCTCGACATCGAAGCCGACGAGCTTGCCGCTGTCGTCATGATAGGTGAACGGGGCGTAGGTACCCTCGGTGCCGATCTTGAACACACCTGATGACTTCACGGCGGCGAGGTTTTCGCCAGCGACGGCGGGAAGGAGCACAGCGGCCTGAATCAGGGCTGCAGCGGCGATGGTTTTCAGGAGGTTCATTTTTCTATCCAATTCACGAGGTGTGTTCGATGCGTTGAAAATTGCAGAAAATAGGGCGCCGCGATGCGCAGAAAACTGCGAAGAAAATCGGCATCTGCGAAAAATTTTCTCATTTATCGCAGATTTCGTACCGAGTGTTTCATTTTGTGAATTGCAAAAACAATGAGCGACTGGCAATGCATGTTTGTGCACGTTTGTACGTGTTGTCATCTGATTTCAATCTTTCAGGGCAAATCGGCATGAACGGAAATGAACTGCTGCTGGCAGAACGGCAAAGCGCGATTGCGCGCAAGCTGCAATCGGACGGCCGAGTCATCGCCGCCGAACTTGCGGCGGAATTCGGCGTTTCGGAGGATACGGTCCGGCGCGACCTCCGCGAAATGGCAGCAGCCGGCCTTTGCGAACGGGTCTATGGCGGTGCGCTACCGGTATCGCCCGCCGGCGGAACGCTCAGCCACCGCGCCACTCAGGCGCCGGATCGAAAGCAGTCGCTGGCGGTCGCCGCCGTTTCCGAGATCGCGCCGGGTTCTACGGTCTTCTTCGATGCAGGCAGCACCAATCTTGCGATCGCTGCGGCGCTTCCGATCGACATGGTGCTGACAGCTGCGACGAACGCGCCGGCAATTGCCTCGGCCTTGCTTGAGAAGCCGGGCCTGAATGTCGTTTTGATCGGCGGATTGCTCGACAGGCAGGTGGGAGGCTCGCTGGGTGCCAAGGCAATGCGCGATATGGAGGCCTTGTCGCCCGATCTCTGCATCCTGGGCGCCTGCGGCATCGATTTGACATCAGGCGTCACGACCTTCGGCTTCGAAGATGCCGAGTTCAAGCGCTTTGCTGCATCGCGCAGCAGGCGCGTGTTGGTCGCTGCAACCTCCGAGAAATTCGGCACGGCCGCCCCCCATGCCGTGCTGCCGGTTGCCCATTGCGAATGCCTCGTCGTCGAGCGCGACGCCGATCCGGAGATGCTCGTCCAATACCGCGATCGCGGGTGCAGAACAGTGGTGGCTGGGTAAGCCACACTCATACGTCAATCCGGCATCGGCCAGGGAGGCAGTTGCCGTCGGAAAATGGATGAAATGATGGACAATCACGTCAACACAGCGCTTCCGGCAAGAAGCGGCTACGTCACCAGGAACAGGACGGCGGTGTCGCTGCTGTTCCTGATCAACGGCTTCACGGTCGGTTCCTGGGCGCCGAAGATTCCCGAGTTCGCCGAGCGGCTGGAGCTAAGCAAGTTTCACCTCGGGCTGATGATCCTGGTGCTCGGGATTGGCTCGCTGACGCTGATGCCGATTGCCGGCGCGCAGATCGCCCGGCGTGGATCGCGGGTCGTGTCGCTCGCGATGGCGGTCTGCCTGCTGCCCGGCCTGCTGGCGCTGACGCTGGCGCCCAATATCGTGACGGCGGCGATCGCGATCTTCCTGTTCGGCGGGTTCATGGGCGCCATGGATGTCGCCATGAACGCTAATGCCGTTGCCGTCGAGCAATCGATGCGGCGGGCGATCATGTCGTCCTGCCACGCCTTCTGGAGCCTTGGCGGCTTAATCGGCGCCGGCCTCGGCGGGCTTTTGATCGCGCATTTCGGCGTGTTCGCGCATGCGGTCGTCGCCACGGCTCTCGCCACCATCACGCTTGCCGTTGCCTGGAACATGATCCTTGCCGACCAGCCGCATCCCGACACGAAGAAGGAGAAGACGCGGTTGCCGATGGTGCCGCTGCCCTGGCTGCTTGGCCTTGTCGCGCTCTTCTCGATGATGCCTGAGGGTGCGGTGCTCGATTGGGGCGCGCTTTACCTGCGCGAGGAACTCGGTGCCTCAATCGCGCTCTCGGGCTTCGGCTTCGCGGCCTTCTCGCTGACGATGGCGGCGATGCGGTTTGCCGGCGACCTCGTTCGTGATCGCCTGGGTGGCGTCATGACGCTCAGGATTTGCACCCTGTTCGCCATCGCGGGCATGCTTCTCGCAGGCTTCGCGCCGAATGCGGAGATTGCCATCCTCGGCTTCGCCTTCTGCGGCATCGGTATCTCCAACATGGTACCGATCGCTTTCTCGGCGGCGGGCAACATTCCGCATCTGAAGGCCGGTATCGGTATCTCCGTCGTCACCACCATGGGCTATTCCGGCATGCTGGTGGCGCCGTCGGCGATAGGCTTCGTGGCGGAGCATGTCGGCTTCTCCGTCGTGTTCATGGCGCTGCCGGTGCTGCTCCTCGTCGTGCTGGCGCTTTCCAATCTGGCGCGCTACGCCGACGGCATTTCCGGTGGCGGACACTGAGGCGGACGTCAAACAAAGTGATGGATGCCGCGGGTTGACAAGCGGACGGTCATGATCCACCTGAAAGGCACGAAATTTAAGGGTTCAAGAGCTCTATCCATGTCTTCAGCTACGGATTTTGATCCGAAACCGCGCCGCGCATCCGTCGCCGTCGATGTCGGCGGCGTCATCGTCGGAGGCGGCGCGCCCGTTGTCGTCCAGTCGATGACCAATACGGATACGGCCGATATCGACGCCACGGTCGCCCAGGTGGCCGCGCTCTACAAGGCCGGCTCCGAACTCGTTCGCATCACCGTCGACCGTGATGAAAGCGCTGCCGCCGTGCCGCGCATCCGCGACCGTCTGCTGCGTCTCGGCATGGACGTGCCTTTGGTCGGCGACTTTCACTATATCGGCCACAAGCTGCTTGCCGATCATCCCGATTGCGCCGAGGCGCTGGCGAAGTACCGGATCAATCCCGGCAATGTTGGCTTCAAGGACAAGAAGGACAAGCAGTTCGGCGACATCATCGAGATGGCGATCCGCTACGACAAGCCTGTGCGTATCGGCGTCAACTGGGGTTCGCTCGACCAGGAACTGCTGACCGCGCTGATGGACCAGAACTCGGCGACCGGTTCGCCGCTTTCGGCGCGCCAGGTCACCCGCGAGGCGATCGTGCAGTCGGCGCTGATCTCCGCCAATCTTGCCGAAGAGATCGGCCTGCCGCGCAACCGCATCATTCTGTCGGCCAAGGTCAGCCAGGTGCAGGACCTGATCGCCGTCTATTCCATGCTGTCGGAGCGCTCCGATCACGCGCTGCATCTCGGCCTCACCGAAGCCGGGATGGGCACCAAGGGCATCGTCGCCTCTTCCGCCGCCATGGGCTATGTGCTGCAGCACGGGATCGGCGATACGATCCGCGTGTCGCTGACGCCGGAGCCGAATGGCGACCGCACGCGCGAAGTGCAGGTGGCGCAGGAAATCCTGCAGGTCATGGGCTTCCGCCAGTTCATTCCTGTCGTCGCGGCTTGTCCCGGCTGCGGCCGCACGACGTCGACGGTGTTCCAGGAATTGGCGCAGAACATTCAGAACGACCTGCGCAAAAACATGCCTGTCTGGCGCGACAAGTATCCGGGTGTCGAGGCGCTCAACGTCGCGGTCATGGGCTGCATCGTCAACGGCCCCGGTGAAAGCAAGCATGCCGATATCGGCATTTCGCTGCCGGGAACGGGCGAAAGCCCGTCGGCGCCCGTCTATATCGACGGGCAGAAGGCTATGACACTGCGCGGCCCGAATATCGCGTCCGATTTCGAGGCGCTGGTCGCCGATTACATCGAAAAGCGTTTCGGCCAGAACAGGACGGCGG
The DNA here is from genome assembly GCF_001429725.1 of Rhizobium sp. Root708. Classification (GTDB taxonomy): domain Bacteria; phylum Pseudomonadota; class Alphaproteobacteria; order Rhizobiales; family Rhizobiaceae; genus Rhizobium. The sequence continues at coordinate 278,293 of NZ_LMHV01000001.1, forward strand.
CGGAGTAATCCGCGCCGTCGCTTTCCCTATCCAAAATCAGATCCGGCTGGTGAGCAGCTTCAGCCCTGCGAAGCAGTAGAAGGCCGCCATGGCACCTTCGATCCAGCGACGCAGGCTTGAATAGATCCTCAGTGCCTGCGGTGTCGAGAAGAGCACTGCGTAGCCCATGAAGACGATGAAGCCCGTCGTCAGGCAGATGCCGACGATCAGGCCGGCGACGGATGCCGGCGCGCCCTGCGGCATGCCGAGGGCGATGATTGCCAGCCATGCGAAGATCGCCTTCGGGTTGGTAACGTGAATGCCGTAGCCGCGCAGAAGCAGCGCACGCGTCGACATGTTCTTCGGTGTCGTGGCTTGCTGGATATCGGGGTTGGCGCGCACGGCCTTGAAGGCCTTGTAGGCAAGGTAGAGCAGATAGAGGCCGCCGAAGATTTTCAGGATCTCGAGCGCCACCGCATAGGTGTTGAGGATGGTGGCAAGCCCGAGGGCGGCAGCGCAGGCCCAGGTGAAGGAGCCGGCGAAAATGCCGAGCGAGATCGTCATGCCGGCCTTGCGGCCATGCACCATGGATGTCGAGACGATCGCCATGATGGCCGGGCCGGGGCTGATGACGGCGACGATATAGGCGATGTAAGCCGGAAGGATCTGCGGCAGGTAGCTCAGGGTCTCGTGCATGGATGCCTCGTGTTTGCCGGCACACGCCAGCGTCTCGGCTGCCGAGCTTATGCGACGCATTTCCTTTGAGGCAAGGCACCCGGAGGCCAGCCCGGAAGAAATCTTGTCACGGTCACATTTCAGCTTTTGCGATTGGCCACGAACCGCGCGGCATCAGCAAGCACCTTTCCTCGCTCGCCGTAGGGAGCGAGGAGCTCTTCGGCTTCTTGAACAAGCCGGTTGAGGGTCGCCTCTGCCCAGGCAAGCCCATGCAGCCCGACCAACGTGCCCTTGCCCCGGCTCGCGTCCTTGCCGGTGGCCTTGCCCATCGTCGCCGCGTCCGCCGTCAGATCAAGAACGTCGTCGGCGAGCTGGAACGCGAGACCGATCTTCTCGCCGTAAAGCCGCAGCCGGGCACGATCGTTAGCCGGCGTGCCTGCAATAATTGCGCCCGCTTCGCAGGCAAAACGGATGAGCGCGCCTGTCTTCATGGCCTGTAGGGTGACGATCCCCTGCTCGTCCGGGCTCTCTTTTTCCGCCGCGAGGTCGAGGGCCTGACCGCCGGCCATGCCGCCCACACCCGCCGCACGCGCCAGAGCGAGCACCAGAGCGACCTTGCTCGATTCCGCTAGAGCGCCTCGCGTCGAGGCGATGATGTCGAAGGCGTAGGTCAGCAGACTGTCGCCGGCGAGAATTGCCGTCGCTTCGTCGAAGGCGATATGCACGGTCGGCTTGCCACGGCGAAGATCGTCGTCATCCATGGCCGGCAGATCGTCATGCACCAGCGAATAACAGTGCACACATTCAAGCGCGGCGGCGACCCTCAGGGCCGCATCGCGGTCCCCCCCGAACAATGCCGCCGCCTCGACAACGAGAAATGGCCGCAGCCGCTTTCCGCCGTTGAGGACGGCATAGTGCATGGCAGCACGCAAGCGTTCCGGTCGGGCGATCTCGTCGGTCAGCACCTCTGTCGACAGCAATCTGTCGAGCAGCGCCTCGATCGCGGTCGCATTGGAGGACAATCGGCTTTCGAAGGTGTCAATGTTTGCGCTCATGGCGGGCTGTTTGGCACGAGCGGGCTTGAGCTTGCAACGGAATTGTCGATCACTTGTCCAAGATTTCCTTTGTCTCTGGCAATGCCTGTTTTGAGGCGGTATGGAGAGACAGGGAACAAGACTGGGTCGGGGAATTGGACATCACGCCAGAGACAGAGGACAGCAGCGCCGTGCCGTTCCACAGGCGCATCCTTCTGTGGCTGAGAGGTCGCCCGGTCATGATGCGTATCGTCCTTGCCTTGGCTGCGCTCGCCATTATTCCCTACGCGCTTATCGTCCTCTACCTGATCCCCTTCATCCACCCGGTTTCGACGTTGATGCTGCGCGATCTCGTGCTGTTGCGGGGTTACGACCGCCAATGGGTATCGATCGACAAGATCTCGCCGGTGCTGGTGCAGTCGGTCATGATGTCGGAAGATGGCCAATACTGTTTTCACGGCGGCGTGGATTGGGCGGAAATGCGCATGCTGGTTTCCGACACGCTCGCAGGCCATTCGACCCGTGGCGGCAGCACCATACCGATGCAGACCGCCAAAAACCTTTTTCTCTGGAACAGCCGGTCTTTCGTCCGAAAGGCGCTCGAGTTGCCGCTGGCCGTCACGGCGGATTTCGTCTGGTCGAAACGCCGCCTGATGGAAATCTACCTGAACATTGCCGAATGGGGACCGGGGATCTACGGTATCGAGGCGGCCGCGCGCCATCACTTCAAGGTGCCTGCTTCGAAGTTGAGCAGCCGCCAGGCGGCGTTGCTCGCCGTATCGCTCCCCAATCCGATCGACCGCAATGCCGGCAAACCCGGCCGCGGGCTGCGCCGGCTGGCCGCAGTCATCGAAAGGCGCGCCCGCAGCTCCGGCGAATATGTCAGGTGCATCTACGACTAGGGGAGGCCGATCCCTCGGCTGTGTCATCCGACAGTCGTGATCGGGACGTATGGACGTGCCTCCCGTCGAAACCCCGGACAATCTCCCCATGGCTTCCCCCTTCTCGCCCTCCCTGCTCCGCTATTCCAGCACGCACAATCCCGCTCCGATCCCGCATCTCGACACGCGCTATGACGACGCCGGCGAGTTTCTTCCCGAACCCGGCAACACCGTCGTCTGCCATCTGGTGGACGGTTCGCGCTCACAAAGCGCAATCGTGCGTGCACGCCAAAAATTCCTGATGATGGAGGAAGCGTCCCAGTTTGCATTCACGCCGGTTTCAAGCCTGCACATGACGCTGTTTCAGGGCATTATCGAGTACCGCCGTCGGTTGCCTTTCTGGCCGCAGGACGTATCCCTCGACACCGATATCAACCGGATGAGCGAGATCTACCTGTCCCGCCTGCAGTCCTTTCACGCACTCGAGCCCTTTCGCGTCGAGGTAACCGAGGTCACGCCCGTCGGCCTGACCATGGCGGGCGCATCGGTCCAGGACCGCAAGTCGCTCGCGGCGTGGCGGAGCGCCTTTGCCGAGGTGTTCGGATACAGACACCCGGATCACGATTCCTATGCGTTCCACGTTACTTTCTGCTACCCGATAAGAAGGCTTGATGACGAAGCACTGCCGCGATGGCAGGCAATGTTGGACGAGTCGCTGGAGGAGTTGCGCGAAAGCGCGCCGACGATAGAGTTGAGGCCACCGGCGTTCTGCACCTTCGAGGATATGAATCATTTCGAGGAACGGCTGATATTCGATATCGATAACTGATCGAAGGAACGGATTTGGAGAAGCTTACACTCTACATCGGCAACAAGAATTATTCGTCATGGTCATTCCGTCCCTGGATCGCGATGACGGCGGGCGGCATTCCGTTCGAGGAAGTGGTTGTGCCATTCGATTTCGCGACCGGAAACCAGCACTTCAAGGAATTTTCGCCGACCGGACAGGTGCCGGTTCTGGTGCATGGAGATGTCCGCATCTGGCAATCGCTCGCCATCATCGAATACGTTGCCGAGCTTTTCCCCGAGGCCCGGATCTGGCCCAAGGAGCGGGACAAGCGCGCAGTAGCGCGGGCCGCCTCCATGGAGATGCTGTCCGGCTTCCAGCATCTTCGCAGCGCCTGCCCGATGAACATCCGGCGGCCAAAAGGCAAGATAGCGTTGGCGGATGGCGTGATGGCGGATGTAGCACGCATTGAAGCGATCTGGCGCGACCTCCGCGCGCGCTCGGGCGGGCCGTTCCTTCTCGGAACGTTTTCGGGAATTGATGCTATGTTCGCCCCGGTCGTCAATCGCTTCGATATTTACGACCTCGTCAGCGCCAGCGACACGCTGAGCTACATTGCCGAGGTGAAGGCTCATCCTGCCTGGCGATCCTGGGAAGAAGCCGCCCGCGCCGAGCCCTGGATTGTTCAGGAAGACGAGGCCTGAAGAAGAATCTGGGGAATCTCAAAAAATACGCTTGGGGACTGGTCAAGTCCCTACAAGGCATGTATAAGCGCGCAAAATTTCCGAAATCGCGATACGTCGTTTCGGCCGCCGGTCTGGCCGTTGGATGTGTTCGCCCGTGAAGTGGAGTAAGAAAAATGGCTGTACCGAAGAGAAAAACAAGCCCGTCCAAGCGCGGTATGCGCCGCTCTGCTGACGCGCTGAAGGCACCGACCTACGTTGAAGACAAGAACTCCGGCGAACTGCGTCGCCCGCACCATATCGATCTGAAGACCGGTATGTATCGCGGCCGTCAGGTTCTGACGCCGAAGGAAAGCGCATAATATCTGTTTGCGCCGATGCGCAAATGATGATCGCAGGGCCGGCCTTGAGCCGGCCTTTTGCGTTAAAGCGGCAATGTACTGTTTTCGTATCTTGAAGTGACACGAAGATTTGCGGCACTATTCTTCCGTCGAGGGAGATTCTGCTACATGTTCAACGCCTTTCCGCTGATGATCATTCCTTTCGTTCTCTACAATCTTGCAATGTTGGGCCTGATGGGCAGCGGCGGACTTCCGGCGTTGCAGAATGACGTGGTCGTGCTGTCGATGATTTCAGGCGCGATCTGGAGCATGTCGCTCGGCGACCTGTTCATCGTCTTGGCGCTTTGTGTTCTGTTCTTTGAGATATTGAAGGCGACACGAAGCGGCGGCGCAAGCCTCGCCAACCATATGCTCTCGATGCTCGTGTTCATCGCGTTCCTGGTCGAGTTTCTGCTCGTTCAGGATGCCGCGACGCAAGTCTTCTTCATACTGATGACGATTACACTGATCGACGTGATCGGCGGCTTTGCCGTGTCGGTCCGTAGCGCGGGCCGTGACGTCTCGATCGGACTTTGAAAGATCGCTGTTGCCGGATCAGCGGGCGAACCGCGAATCCGGCAAATCCAGTCCTATGGATTTCAGAGACTGTCGAGCTTGTTTTGAAGCGCGCGCAATTGCTGCTTCAACTCGTCGATATCCTTTGCCTCCGCCTTACGCGTCGTCTCCTTTGCAGGCGGCGTCATGAAAGGCGAAAACATCTGCATTGCCTGCTGGAACATTTCGGTGTTCCGGCGCACCTGCTCTTCGACCATCTGCATCGGCAACTGCAGGTTCTTGCTCATCGGCGTTTCGCCGAAAGCACGCGTGACCTGCTCGCGCATCTGCGACTGTTGCTCCGTGAACGCTTTCATCGAATGCTCGAGGAAGCTCGGAACGACCATCTGCATCTGGTCGCCGTAGTAGGTGATCAGCTGACGCAGAAACGAAATCGGCAGCAGCGTATTCCCTGTCTTTGATTCCTGTTCGAAGATGATCTGTGTCAGCACCGAGTGGGTGATGTCATCACCGCTCTTAGCGTCCTGGACCGTAAAATCCTCCCCCTTCTTCACCATCTCCGCCAAGTCTTCCAGCGTAACGTATGTGCTGGTTCCTGTATTATAAAGGCGGCGATTGGCGTATTTCTTGATTACGATCTGACCCTCATTCTTCGCCATATCAGTCTCCCGAAGCCCGTCTGATTGTTATGGAAGCTCCTCCGTTGGGGAGTGTAGACGCAAAAGAAGGCCGGTGACAATCTCTTTGTGCGATGCGGCAACCCCTTTTACGGTAGGGATAATTTGTCTGTATGTAAGCATTTCCGAAAATTCTCTTGAAGGCTAATGTCGTTTGACTCGACGCCGAAGCTTTGTCAGTTTCACCTCAGATATGTCGGTGCAAAGAGGAGACTGCCCGTGTCCAATTCTTCTATCGTCATCGCAAGCGCCGCGCGTACGGCGGTTGGTTCTTTCAACGGCGCGTTCGCAACCGTACCGGCGCATGAGCTGGGCGCGGCGGCCGTTAAAAGTGTACTGGAACGTGCAGGCGTCGATGCCGCCGAGGTCGACGAAGTTATTCTTGGCCAGGTACTGCCGGCCGGTGAAGGACAAAATCCGGCGCGTCAGGCCGCGATGAAGGCTGGCGTTCCGAAGGAAGCGACCGCGTGGGGCGTCAACCAGCTTTGCGGTTCCGGGCTGCGGGCGGTTGCGCTTGGGATGCAGCAGATTGCCCTCGGAGACGCGAAGATCATCGTTGCCGGCGGCCAGGAATCCATGTCGATGTCACCGCACGCAGCCTACCTGCGCAGCGGCGTCAAGATGGGCGACATGAAGATGATCGACACCATGATCAAGGATGGCCTCACCGACGCGTTTTATGGCTACCACATGGGTGTTACGGCGGAGAACGTCGCCCGGCAGTGGCAGCTGTCGCGCAGCGAGCAGGACGAGTTCGCCGTTGCGTCACAGAACAAGGCGGAAGCGGCCCAGAAAGCCGGCCGTTTCGCTGATGAGATCGTGCCCTACGCTATCCAGACCCGTAAGGGCGATGTTACCGTTGATGCCGATGAATACATCCGCCACGGCGCAACGATCGACGGTATGGCCAAACTGCGGCCGGCATTCGACAAGGAGGGCACCGTCACGGCGGGCAACGCCTCCGGTCTCAACGACGGGGCCGCTGCAGCGCTTCTGATGACGGAAGCCGAGGCCTCCCGACGCGGTATTCAGCCGCTTGCCCGCATCGTTTCCTGGGCAACCGCCGGCGTTGATCCGCAAGTGATGGGAACCGGACCGATCCCGGCATCGCGCAAGGCTCTCGAAAAGGCCGGCTGGTCCGTCTCCGATCTCGATCTCATCGAGGCCAACGAAGCGTTCGCCGCACAGGCCTGCGCAGTCAACAAGGATCTCGGCTGGGACCCGTCGATCGTCAACGTCAACGGCGGTGCGATTGCCATTGGCCACCCGATCGGCGCCTCCGGCGCGCGTGTCCTCAACACACTGCTGTTCGAAATGAAGAGACGCGGCGCGAAGAAGGGGCTGGCAACACTTTGCATCGGCGGCGGCATGGGTGTCGCCATGTGCTTCGAGGCAATGTGAACCGCGGATCGATGCGTGAACTATCAAGCTCCGCAGTATAGCGGAGCCTTACACAGGGGAGCGAAACATGAGCAGAGTAGCGGTCGTTACCGGCGGCACCCGAGGCATTGGTGCTGCGATTTCCCTCGCGCTGAAAAACGCTGGCTATAAAGTTGCCGCCAATTATGCGGGCAACGACGAGAAGGCCAAGGCATTCCACGATTCGACCGGCATTCCGGTCTTCAAATGGGATGTGTCTGACTACGCCGCCTGTGGCGAAGGTCTTGCAAAGGTCGAAGCGCAGGTTGGACCCGTGGAGGTTCTCGTCAACAACGCCGGGATCACAAGGGACGCCATGTTCCACAAGATGACCCCGCAACAGTGGCATGAGGTCGTCAACACCAACCTGACCGGCCTGTTCAACATGACCCATCAGGTATGGGGCGGCATGCGCGAGCGGAGCTTCGGCCGCATCGTCAACATATCGTCGATCAATGGTCAGAAGGGCCAGATGGGACAGGCCAACTACTCAGCCGCGAAGGCGGGTGACCTTGGCTTCACCAAGGCGTTGGCCCAGGAAGGCGCGGCGAAGAACATCACTGTCAACGCGATCTGCCCCGGCTACATCGGCACGGAGATGGTTCTGGCGGTGCCCGAAAAGGTTTTGAACGAACGGATCATTCCGCAGATTCCGGTCGGAAGGCTCGGGGAGCCGGAGGAAGTGGCACGCTGCGTCATGTTCCTCGTCTCCGACGACGCCGGCTTCATCACAGGCTCGACCCTGAGCGCAAACGGCGGACAGCTTTTCGTCTAGCGCACGGACCCGGTCTGCCCTAGCGCACGGATCCCGTGTGCTCGACCGTCTGCCCATCCCGCTGCTTCGACTGCTGCAGCGGTTTGGTTTCATACGGGTTGATCGAAGCCGCGTAGGTAGCAATCGCGATGGTCAGGAATGCTGCCGCTCCGATGATTCTGGTCATGTTCGTCTCCCAAGTCCGGTGCAGGCATTCGTGCTGGAGACCGGTGTCGATATTGGGGCCAATTTGAGGAAACATTCGGTCGGTTAACGGTTGCCCTGACGGCGTTGCCTAATCCTCACGGGGACGCGCTGCATCGCCTGTGTTTCGTTGCGGAGCGCGGCAAGAACCGTACCCAAAAATGCGGCGGTGACCAGAAGCGCGGCGATGGAATTTAATAGTACCTGAGCCATAGGAGTATTCCTTCCCAGGAAGCAGCGGCTGGATGCCGTCGCTTCAACTGGGAAAAATATGCGCCTCCCGTATTGGGTTCGGTAGAGTGAACTTCGGCAACCGATCGTCAACACGACATTGACGACGAGCAGCTTACTCGCCGCCGATCCATGTCCGATGAATGTCGACGGCATCGCTCATGTGAACCAGATCCGCACGCGCGCCGGGCCGCAGGCTGCCCCGATCGTGAAGTTGCAGGAAACGGGCGGGATAAAGCGTCGCCATGCGCAGCGCTTCGGCAAGGGTGAGATCCAGATATGTGAGGCCGTAGCGAATGGCGGATGCCATATCCACGTCCGAACCCGCGAGCGTCCCATCGGCAAGCACGAGCTTCGAGCAGAAGCCCCCTTTTTCGCGACGAACCGTGCGGCCGTTCAGCGTAAAACTATCGAGCTCGGAGCCAACAAGAGACATAGCATCCGTCACGAAGAAGAGCTTACTTTCCCCACGCTTGGAGCGAAGAGCCACGCGCAGCGCCTTCGGATCGACGTGGTGGCCATCGGCAATGATGCCGCACCAAACCGACGGATGATCAAGCGCCGCGCCAACCAGGCCGGGCGCGCGATGACCCATTTGGCTCATTGCATTGAAGAGGTGCGTGACCCCGCGTGCGCCGGCATCAAAAAGTGCTTCCGCCGCCTCGCTGGAGCAATCCGAATGCCCGATGCTGACGATAACACCCGCGTCGTTGAGTTTTCGCACCTGTCCGGCGGTCACCTGTTCCGCCGCAATCGTGACCAGCAAGGTGCCGATCGACTGCCTGGCTGAAATAAATGCATCGACGTCCTTGTCTTCGACCGGACGCATCAGTTCGGCGAGATGCGCTCCCTTGCGCGTCGGGGCAAGGTGAGGGCCCTCGAGATGCAGACCTCCGACGCCCCTGTTTGTTTCGACGGCACGCTTCGCGGCCTCGATGGCGGCGAGCGTGGCGCTGGCGGTATCCGTAATCAGGGTAGGCAGCAGTGCTGTCGTGCCGTAAGGGCGATGCCCATCGGCAATCATGTGCATGGACTCGACCGACGGCTCGTCGTTCAGCATCCGGCCGCCGCCGCCATTGACCTGTGCGTCGACGAAGCCGGCGCAAAGAATGCCGCCGTCGAGCACGACAGGTTCGCCAGCGGGGTGATCCCCCGCCGTGGCAATGCGCTCGACCCGACCGTTGGCCACGATCAGGACCTTATCGTCATGGAAGCGCTCGCCGTCGAAGATCCGTGCGCCGGTAAAGACCTTTTGCTGCATCACATCGTCTCCGTGACCTTCAGAAGGTTTGCCGGCTTGTCGGGATCAAAGCCCTTGCGGCGTGTCACGGACTCGATCAGGCGGTAATAGACGAGCAAGGAGACCAACGGGTCCAGAAGCCCGTTACCCGTCGTCGGCACACGCAGATTGATGCCGGCCAGCGGTTGCGAGGAGAAAGGCACCGCAGTTGCCCCAAGCTTCTGCAGTCGCTCCAGCGCTTGGACGTTGTTAGCATAGGCGGCATCATCGGGAGCAAAGGCAATGATCGGGAAGCCAGGCTGCACGAGACGCATCGGCCCATGCATCAGTTCCGCCAGCGAGAAGGCTTCCGCATGCAGGCTTGCCGTTTCCTTTGCCTTCAAGGCCGCCTCAAGAGCGATCGCAAAAGCCGGGCCGCGGCCGGCCGTGTAAAGCGAGGTTGCACCCAAAAGCACCTCCTCGGCAGCCGCCGTGTCGATACCGACAGTCGAAAGCAGCGCCTCGGGAAGCTTTTCGAGCGCGTGCTGAAGATCGCGCTTACCGCCGATCGCTGCCGTCACGCCCGACAAAGCGGCGACCGACGCGATGAAGGATTTCGTTGCAGCTACGCTTTTTTCAGGTCCCGCGTTGAGCCCGAGCACGATATCCGCCTGCTTGGCGAGCGGGCTGTCGACCACATTGACCACGGCAATCGTGGTCGCGCCGCCGCGTTTGGCGGCGTCCTGCAGGGCGACGATATCGGGGCTTGCTCCCGACTGCGAAACGGTAAAGTGGACCCCGCCCTTCAGATGCAGGGGCGCGGCATAAACAGACGCGATCGAGGGACCGATCGAGGCGACGGGTATGCCACAGCTGATCTCCAGAAGATATTTGAAGAACGTCGCCGCGTGGTCGGACGACCCGCGTGCCGCTGTCGTAACAACGCTGGGAGCGTTGTCGGAAAACAGCTTCGCGATCTCCGCAAAGGCATTCTTCTCCTTCTCGAGGAGCGTCGCAACGACCTCCGGGGATTGCCCGGCTTCCTGCAACATCAAAGACTGTGTCTCACTCATGGCTCTTCTCCAATTCTCAATTCTGCAACGAAGTCATAGGCGTCGCCTCGATAGTGCGACCGCGTGTATTCAACCGGGCGTTCGTCATCCAGGCGAGAGACACGCTCGATCAACAGGGCGGGGGCGCCTGCCTTCACCTCGAGCGCCGCTGCCGATGACCGGTCCAGGATAACGGCTGTCAGCCGCTGGACCGCACGCATCGGCCGGTTCCCGCTCGCCGCCAGCGCATCGTAAAGCGACCCCTCGTTTCCCTGGCTGGCGCCGAGAAACTTCAACGGCACCACCGACCGCTCGATCGCCAAAGGCTGCCCGTCGGCCAGGCGCAAGCGATCGAGCCGGAGAACTTGTTCATTCAAACCGAGGCCAAGCAAAAAAGCCTCCTCCGGCGACGGTGTAGCAATGGTGCGCGACAGAATTTTTGCGGCCGGCACGCGGCCACGTGAGCGCATGTCCGCCGAGAATGACGACAATCGCCAAAGCGACTGCTCCATTCGCTGCACGCTTCCGGAAACGAAAGTACCGCTGCCGTGCCGCGATTCCAGTGTCCCAGCATTCAGGAGATCACGATACGCGGTGCGCACGGTAACGCGGCCAATCTGGAGAGACTCGGAAAGATCGCGCTCGCTTGGCAGCGCCGTCCCGGGCTTCAGCAAACCTTCCTGAATGAGCCCGGTGAGAGCCGCCGCTAGACGCTTGTAAAGCGGCCCGGTGCGCTGGGTATCGCGCAAACCGCGGTTCTCGATCTCGGTGACAAGACTGGTTCTATCCATGGAACCACAATAGAACCTATTTGGAACCAATTACAAGCTGATCGCAAAGAAAAACCCCCGCGCCAAAGTCGCGGGGGTCTTCACGTCAAACCAGAAATGCGAAAAGCGGCCGATCAGTTCTTCGAGAAGATATAGTCGGTCTCCTGACGCATCACTTCGCCCGGGCGAACAACTGCATTCGGGAATCCTTCGTGATTGATCGCGTCCGGCCAGACCTGCGTTTCCAGGCAGAAACCGGCAAACGGCCCGTACTTGCGTCCACCGATGCCAGGCACGGGAACGTCAAGCTTGAACGCTGCATAGAACTGGACGCCGGGCTCGGTCGTGCGCACTTCAAGCGACACGCCGGAGTGCAGGCTACGTGCCAGCACAACGGAGCGCTTGGCGGTGCGCTCGTTGGAAAGGCAGAAATTATGGTCGTACAACGCCTGCTCGCCACCTTCGAAGCGCTTCATCGAAGCCATCTCGCGAAAATCGAACGCCGTTCCCTCGACGGGGCGTACTTCGCCCGTCGGAATCTGGCGCTCGTCGGTGACGAGATAGCCATCGGCCGCAATCATGATGTCATGACCGAGGGTGTCCTCGCGGCCGTCAAGATTGAAGTATGCATGCTGGCAGACATTGGCGATCGTTGGCTGGTCGGTCGTCGTCTCATAGGTGACGGACAATTCGCCCGAACCGTGAACCCGATAGGTCGCCTGGATCGTGCAGTTGCCGGGATAGCCGGAGCGACCGTCGGGATCGACGATCTTCAGGACGACGCGGTCAACGTCATGCTCGACGATCGTCCAGTTTTGCTTTGCGATGTTATCGCTGCCGCCATGAAGATGCGTAACGCCATTCTCGTTCAGGTCGAGCTGGTGTGACTTACCGTCGAGCGTGAACTTGCCGGAGCCGATGCGGTTGGCGCAGCGGCCAGGCGTCGCACCGAAATATGATGAATAGGCCGGATAACTGTCGAAATCATCAAAGCCGAGCGTCAGGGGTGCATCGTGTCCCTCGAGGCGAAGATCCTGAACGACAGCGCCCCAGCTGATGACCTTGGCAGTCAGACCGCCACCCTTGATCTCCACCCGATAGACGGTCTCCCCCGTCGTGGTATGCCCGAAAACTTCCCGCACCAAATTATTCGTCATAAGGCTATCCATAAATCCATGATTTCGGCAGGGAAACTGCTCCCGTTTGCGACAAATCGCAACCACTGCGGCACAAAAAAGCGCCGCTGGGATTGCCGCGGCGCTCTACGATGTCATCTACCTTTGCCGATCGTTTCCAGATCATAGGGTGTTGTCTGGTAGATCTCGTTGATCCAGTTCCCAAAAAGCAGATGCGCATGGCCGCGCCAGCGGTTCTGCGGCGCGATCGACGGGTCGTTATGGGGGAAATAGTTGTGCGGCATCTTGATGGGAACGCCCGCATCGACGTCGCGAAAATACTCGTCGGCCAGCGACGTGGAATCGTACTCGACATGATTGAACATGTAGAGGCGTTTCCCCTCGTCTTCGTGGACGAGGCAGACGCCCATCTCCTTCGACGCCATCAGAATTTCCAGCGAGTTCGATTTCTCGATGTCGTCCTGGCGCACCTCTGTCCAGCGTGACACCGGCACCTCGAAATTGTCCGAGAAGCCGTTCAGATATACGGACGACGGCTTGAGGTTGCTGTGACGATAGATACCGAACGCCTTTTCCTTGAGCTCGTACTTCGGAACACCGTGGAAGTGGTAGATCGCGGCCATCGCTCCCCAGCAGACGTTCATGGTCGAATGGACATTGGTATTGGTCCAGTCGAAAATCCGCTGCATTTCCTGCCAATATGTAACGTCTTCGTAGGGCAGCGTCTCGATCGGCGCGCCCGTGATAATGAAACCGTCGAATTTGCGGTGCCTGACCTCCTCCCAGGTTTCGTAGAAGGAGAGAAGATGATCTTCCGACGTGTTTTTCGCCTTGTGAGTTCCGATCCGCACAAGAGAAAGCTCGACCTGAAGCGGCGAGGCGCCGACGAGGCGGGCCATCTGCAATTCCGTCTTGATCTTGTTCGGCATCAGATTGAGCAAACCAATCTGCAGGGGGCGAATGTCCTGGCGGATTGCCGCCGTCTCGGTCATTACGCGCACGCCTTCCTGAACAAGCGTTTCAAAGGCAGGCAACGTGTCGGGAATTTTGATGGGCATCGCGGTCACTCGATAAAAAAACGAAATATCGCTATCGGTCCGCACGCGGCCCTTTAGCTACTTCTTTAACGTGGCTGCAAGCCGGCCGGCCAAATCACCACGGAGCAACTTAAATAGCCCTTGTCGGGCGCCAAATCAATGGCAGGCCCCCAGTGGAGTAACTCGCGCATTAAAGCGTGGTAGAATCTGTTGCTGGACATGACGATGCACCATGTTATTCAGACCGAACAGACCGGTTAAGGAAGCAGAATGGCAGATGAAGTGAAGGCCAAGCCGACCATCCAGGCGCAGGACCGGGTAGGGTATGAACTTAGTCTCGCCTACCGCGTGAAAGTGATGTTTTCGGCCTTCTGGAGTTCGAACGTCCGTGGACGGGTCCTTGTCCTTGGAACCGCATTGATCGGCATCATTCTCGCGACCGCCTATGCGACCGTCATTCTCAACCAGTGGAATGCGCCGTTCTACGACAGCATCGCGCGACGCGATCTGGCAGGCTTTTTCCATCAGCTTAAAATCTTTGGATTGATTGCCGGCATGCTGTTGCTGCTCAATGTCATCCAGGCATGGCTGAACCAGATGACGGCCCTCTACATGCGCGAGGGCCTGACCCGTGATCTGGTCGATCAATGGCTTCAGCGCAAGCGGGCGCTCCGGCTCTCGGCCAGCGGGCTGATCGGCGTCAATCCGGACCAGCGTCTTCATGAGGATGCGCGCAACCTGGCGGAAAGCTCGACCAGCCTCGTGATCGGCCTCGTCCAGGCGACAATCCTGCTGGTCAGCTTCATCGGCGTTCTCTGGGAGCTTTCCAGCGGCTTCGTCTTCCATTTTGGCAGCTACAGCTTTTCCATTCCCGGCTATATGGTTTGGGCCGCCATATTCTACGCGGCATCCGCCTCGATCCTTAGCCAGCTCGTTGGACGCAAACTGGTTAAACTCAACGCCGATCGCTTCTCAAAGGAAGCGGAGCTGCGCTTTGCCTTGATGCACGCCAACGAAAACATGCCTGCGATCACGGTCGCCCGCGGCGAGGAAAACGAACGGCGGCGCATCAACGGCGACATCAGCAACGTCCTAGCGGTCATCAAGCGGCTGGCAATGGCCAACGTCAACTTGACTTGGGTGTCGGCCGGCTATGGCTGGCTGGTCGTCGTTATCCCGATCATCGTCGCGGCGCCGGCGTATTTTTCCGGCGGCCTGACCTTCGGTGAATTGATGATGTCAGTCGGGGCGTTCAACCAGGTCAACACCGCTCTGCGCTGGTATGTCGCGAACTTCGGCCCGATTGCCGAATGGCGGGCAACCCTGATGCGCGTGACCGACTTCCGGCAGGCGTTGACCGACATGAGCGACGACCTGAACCTCAAGGAAACGATCGAATACGAGAACAGCCCGGCCGGCACACTCACGCTTGATAACGTCAGCATCGCCGTCAAGATCGGCGAAGAGATCGATCAGTGCGGCGGCTTCCGCATCCATGAGACCCAAGTGACGATCAACGCCGGCGACAAGGTGATGATCAACGGCGATCATAGCGTCAACAGGAAGCTCCTCTTCCTCTCGATGTCTGAGCTGTGGCCCTGCGGGGGCGGCAAGATCGGCTTGCCGCCGACCAACGACATCCTGTTCGTGCCGCAGTCGGCCTATATTCCGGGCGGAACGCTGCGCGAGGCCCTGGCCTTTCCCGAGCCCGTCGAGACCTACCGGACGGAAGACGTCAAGGCTGCACTGGAGTTGGCGGGGCTGCATGCGCTAATCGCGCGGCTCGATACGCAGGCGCGTTGGGACAAGCTGCTCGATTCAGACGAACAGCGTGCTATGGGCTTTGCGCGGCTGCTCCTGGTTCGACCGAAGTGGATCGTCTTCGATGAGGTTCTGGAAGGAATGGAACCCGCCTGGCAGGCAACGATGATGAACGTTCTGAAATCGATACCCGATAGCACCATGATCTACATCGGCCGTTCGGAAGCCTACATGGAGGCATTCCATCCGCGGGTACTTCATCTTGAGGCGATATCGGCGAAGTCTGAAGAGAAGATTATGGCGAAGGCCGCAAACGCACCGGCGCCGGTGCTATAGGATTGCGGCCTCGGGGCCGCCTCCTAGCCTTCCAGTTCTTCCCGGAGCATCTCGAGTTCCAGCCATTCCTCTTCCATCTTAGTGACGCTGCTTCGGAATTTTTCCATTTCCGCGGCGAGGCGGGTAAAGGTTTCCGGGTCCTTGGTGAAGAGGTTCGGGTCAGCCATCTTGGCTTCGCGCTTGGCGATCTCCGCTTCCAGCTTCGCCATTTCTTTCGGCAGGTTCTCCAGCGCAAACTTCTGCTTGAAGGAAAGCTTGCCCTTCCCCTTCGCCTGATCGCCAGCCGGTTCGGCTTGCGCCTTGGGCTTCTCGATCGCCTTTTCGGCTCTCCGCCGCTCTTCCGCCGCGCCCTTGCGCTGCGCAAGCATGTCGGAGTAGCCACCGGCATACTCGATCCACCGGCCATCGGGCGCATCGGGAACCGCCGGTGCGATCGTCGACGTGACGGTCCGGTCGAGGAAGTCACGATCGTGGCTGACGAGGATCACCGTGCCCGGGAAGCCGGCGACGATTTCCTGCAGCAGATCGAGCGTCTCGATATCGAGATCGTTCGTCGGTTCGTCGAGAATCAGCAAGTTCGACGGCCGCGCCAGAATGCGCGCCAGCATCAAGCGGGCGCGCTCGCCGCCCGACAGGTTCTTGATCGGCGTACGGGCCTGCTCGGGCTGAAAGAGGAAGTCTTTCATATAGCCCGTGACATGCCGCTGCTCGCCGTTGACGAGAAGATTGTCGCCGCGGCCATCCGTCAGATAATGGGCGAGCGTATCCTCGAGATCGAGATCCTCGCGCTTCTGATCGAGTGTTGCGATTTCGAGGTTCGTCCCGAGCTTGACGGTGCCGGCATCAGGAGCAAGCTGCCCGGTCAGCATCTTCAGAAGCGTCGTCTTGCCCGCACCATTTGGGCCGACAAGACCGATGCAATCGCCGCGATGAACACGGATCGAGAAAGGCGCAACAATCAACCGATCACCAAATGCCTTGGTGATCTTTTCCGCTTCGATAACCAGCTTGCCCGACTCCTGAGAATCGGAAGCCGTCGCCTGAACGGATCCCTGTGGACCCTTGTGGCCACGATAATCCGCTCGCATCGTCTGCAATTCGCCAAGGCGGCGCATGTTTCGCTTGCGTCGCGCCGTCACGCCGTAGCGCAACCAGTGCTCTTCACGTTCGATAGCCTTACCGAGTTTGTGCTGCTCCAGCTCCTCGGCCTCGAGCACCTGATCCCGCCAGGCCTCGAAATGCGAAAAGCCCCGATCCAGTCGCCGGGATGTGCCGCGATCCAGCCAGACGGTGGCATTCGATACCTTCTCGAGGAACCGCCGGTCGTGCGAAATCAGAATGAGCGCGCTGCGGCTTTTCTGAAGCTCGCCTTCAAGCCACTCGATGGTTGGAAGGTCGAGATGGTTGGTCGGCTCGTCGAGCATCAGAATGTCGGGCTCGGGCGCCAGAACGCGCGCCAGCGCAGCACGACGGGCTTCGCCGCCCGACAGGTTGTTCGGATCTTCTTCGCCGGTAAGGCCGAGATGCGACAGCAAATAGGTCACGCGATACGGATCGTCGCCCGGACCGAGGCCTGCTTCGGCATAGGCCTGAACGGTCTTGTAACCGGCAAAGTCGGGAGCCTGCTCCAGATATCGGATGGTCGAAGCCGGATGCCGGAACACTTCACCGGACTGCGCCTCCACCAGCCCTGCAGCGATCTTCAGCAGGGTAGACTTGCCCGAGCCGTTGCGGCCGACGAGGCAGATCCGGTCGCCCGGCTCCACTTGCAGGCCAGCACCCGCCAGAAGCGGCGCACCGCCGAAGCTCAGGAAGATGTCATCGAGTTTTAGAATGGGAGGCGCCAAAAATCAGACTCCGGAAAGATCGTAAGGGCGGGCAAGCACGATGGCGCGACCGCTTTGAAGCGTGAAATGCACCTTGCCTTCCGCAACATTCGAAATGGTACGTGAAGAACCGAAGGGCAAAGGAAAATCCGTCAGCGGATAGCGTGCGCTCTCGATAGAGAGCCCGATCAGCTCGCTGAAGCCGGCAACCGAAAACAGGCTCGCCTTCGGCAGGTCGAGCTCGATTGCGCCGGGGATTAGAGGGACGGCTTCCTCTGTTCCCGATGTGAGAAGTACATCGAAACCGTCTTCCGCCAGCCGGACGGCATAAAGCAGATGCTGAAGCGCGTGATCGGAACGGTCTCCGGCCAGCGCCCCGACCAGGACCAGCCGACGCGCACCGAGGCGGATCGCCTCGGAGACGGCGATTTCTCCGTCCGTCGCTGCTTTGGCAGCGGGATAAGGCCGACGAGGAACATGCTGGAAAGTGTCAGTAAGGGCCGCCGGCGCCGAATCGAAATCGCCCACCCATAACTCCGGCTCCAACCCGAGGCCGATCGCATGCCGCATGCCGCCGTCCGCAGCGATGACGCGCGTTCCGGCGACAGCCTCGATCAGGCGATCTGTCAGCTGAATCTCGCCGCCGAGCAGGATGGTGAAGGTAGACTGGCTCATGGCGACTGCCATAGCGCAAAGCAGGGGTAAAGGGAAAGACCCGCCTGCTATGCTCCGTCGCTGATATCGCGCATCCGGGTCTCGAAGACCTCTTCGAAGCCCGAGATGAACTTATCGAAGAGCTTTGCGAAGACGTCGATTTCCTCCTGCGGCCAATCGGCGACGATGTCGGAGACCAGGGTCATCTTCTGCGCCTTTATCTCCGCCAGCAGTTTCTGGCCGAGCGGCGTCATCACCACCACGATCCGCCGCGCATCCGCCTGCGATGCCTTGCGCCTCAGAATATTGCGGCCGACCATATCCGATACCACGCGGCTGGCTCGCGACGGGTCGATACGCATCATCTCGGCGATGGTTCCAACCGTGACCTCTCCGGAATCCTGCGCGCGTCTCACCGCATCCAGAACATCCAGATGCGACAGCTCCAGATCGGGCGCTACGCTCTGTATCGCAAGCCTCCCGATCAGTCTGCGACCCGTCATCAGCCGCATGCGGGTCATTGTCTGGCCGATATGCGTAACGCTGCCTCCGCTGTCTGCGGCGCTCTCGACGTCGGTGATTTCCTTCGCGGTTTTGCTCATGCGGCAATCATAGCAGAACGCATTGTGGATGAGAATATGCCGGCGTCATAAATATGCCATTGACAATTATATGCTGATAGCACACAAATCCAACTCTCATCTAATCGGAAAATGGCACTCCCATGGATATGCATAGCGCGCCGGCACCGCTTGTGACGGATCATCGCCGCAAACTCATTCTCTTTCTTTTCCTGATGACAGCCATGTTCATGGCAACGCTGGACAATCAGATTGTCGCGACGGCCTTGCCGACGATCGTCGGTGAGTTCGGACATCTCGAGCAGTTCAGTTGGGTCGGCTCGGCCTACCTTCTTTCGGTCAGCGCTGTGATGCCGCTCTATGGCAAGCTCGGCGACCTGTTCGGTCGCAAATACGTAATGATGTCCGCGATCCTGATCTTCACGATCGGATCGGCCATCTGCGGTCTCGCCATCTCGATGAACACCCTGATCGCCGCACGCGTGTTGCAGGGACTTGGCGGCGGCGGCATCATGGTCTCGATCTTCGCCGTCAACGCAGACCTGTTCGAGCCTCGCGAGCGGGCCCGCTACCAGAGCTATTCGAGCCTGGTCCTGATGGCATCCGGCGCCATCGGCCCCGTGCTCGGCGGAGCGATGAGCGACCTCTTCGGCTGGCGCTCAATCTTTCTCGTCAACGTGCCGATCGGCATTGTCGTCCTGACCGGGCTCGCCTTCATGCTTCCCTATCGCAAACCGAACCGCCGCCCGAAGATCGACTATGCGGGGGCAATACTCCTTGCCATCGTAACTGCAAGCGTCGTGCTTGCAGCCGACGGCGCGCAGCTCTTCGATTCCCTGATCGCACCGCAGAACATTGCCGTCATCTGCATTGGCGTCGCAGGCGCGATCGCCTGGGTCATGGTGGAGCGACGCGCGGTCGAGCCGATCATCCCGCTTTCGCTGTTCAGCAATTCGACGTTCAGCTTGCTGCTGGTCATGTCGATTATGAGCGGCGCCATCGGCATCGGCATGGTGAACTATTTCGCGCTGTTCCTGCAGACAACGACGGGCCTGTCACCCTCTGCCGCAGGCGGGTTTTTCATCCTGCTCACGGGCGGCATCGTCTGCGGCTCGCTGTCGGCCGGACGCATCATCTCCGCGACGGGACGATATAAGCCGCTGGCGATCGCGAGCCTGAGCTGTAGCGCCGTAGCCTTCGCCCTGATCTCACAGGTCCACGCCGGTACGCCCCTTTTCGTGATCGGCGCCCTGATGATGATGCATGGAATAGGTGTTGGCCTCGCGCAGCAGGTGCCGGTTATCGGCGTCCAGAATGCCACGCCCGCACGCGACGTCGGCGCCGCGACCGGATCGGTCACGCTGTCGCGCATGGGAGGCGCATCGATTGCCATCTCCATCTACGGTGCAATCGTCGGCTCTCAGCTTGGCGGATCGGGATCCGTCATCCCGGGCGTCTCCAATATTGAGGAACTCACGCCGAAGATGATGGCAACCCTGCCCGATGCCGTCAAACAGGCCGTGGCGGATGCCTATTCGCACGCATTTACGCCGCTGTTCGTCACTTCCTGCGGCATTGCTGTCATCGGCCTGATTGCAGCACTGCTGCTGAAACCGGTGCAACTGCCACGGACAGTCAGCGGCGCTCGCTCGACAACGATCGCCGAGGCCAGCGAATAAGGCATACGTGGCCGGCTTCACTCTTGCCAGATGCCGGCCGCGACGATACATCTCTTCTCGCTCTAACGGGGTGCTTTCGTTCATCG
Organism: Rhizobium sp. Root708; assembly: GCF_001429725.1. GTDB lineage: Bacteria > Pseudomonadota > Alphaproteobacteria > Rhizobiales > Rhizobiaceae > Rhizobium. The sequence goes on from NZ_LMHV01000001.1 coordinate 298,650, forward strand.
GATGAAGGCTGAGAGGCTTGCCAAAGCTAACCCGCGGAACCTGATCCGGCTAACACCGGCGGAGGGATTAGACGCGTGACATTTGCCACCGCCCTTTTCCCGTTCAACAACGAAAAGAGGAGAGGTGCGATGTTTGTTTCCAAGTTTAAAATTCTTCATGGGCTGGCAGCTCTCGTAGCGGGCTTTGCGGCGTTTTCCGCCACGAAAGCCGGCGCGGCCGAGAAGTCGCTGACGGTCTACACCTACGAAAGCTTCACGTCGGAATGGGGCCCCGGCCCGAAGGTCAAGGCAGCTTTCGAAAAGACATGCGAGTGCAGCGTCAATTTCGTCAGTGTCGCCGATGGTGTCGCGCTGCTGTCCCGCCTCAAGCTCGAGGGTGCGGGCACCAAGGCCGATGTTGTTCTTGGCCTCGATACCAATCTTGTGGCGGAAGCAAAGGCGACCGGTCTCTTCGATGCCAGCGGCATCGACACGGCCGGACTGAGCGTGCCCGGTGATTACAAGGACGATGTTTTTGTCCCCTACGACTACGGGCATTTTGCCGTCGTCTACGATACGCAGACCATCAAGAATCCGCCGAAGAGCATGAAGGATCTCGTTGAAGGCGATCCGTCGCAGAAGATCGTCATCGAGGATCCGCGCACGTCGACCCCGGGCCTCGGCCTGCTGCTATGGGTAAAGTCGGTCTACGGCGACAAGGCGCCGGAAGCCTGGGCCAAGCTGAAGAACCGCGTCCTCACTGTTACGCCCGGTTGGTCGGAAGCCTACGGGCTCTTCACGAAGGGCGAAGCACCGATGGTGCTCTCCTACACGACATCGCCGGCCTACCACATGATCTCGGAAAACACTGACCGCTACCAGGCCGCGGACTTTTCCGAAGGGCACTACATCCAGATCGAAGTCGCGGGCCTGCTGAAGAATGCGCCGAACAAGGCGCTTGCCCGGGATTTCCTCAAGTTCGTTTTGGCGCCTGGCTTTCAGGATACCATTCCGACAAACAATTGGATGATGCCGGTTGCGGCGACGTCCGAGCCCCTGCCGGATGCCTTCGGCAAACTCGTCAAGCCGAGCAAGACCTTCCTGATGAGCTCTGACGACGTCGCCGCGCATCGAAAGGCCTGGATCGACGAGTGGCTTGCGGCAATGAGCATGAATTGATGCTGCTGACCGCGGCGCAGAGACGGTTTTCGATGATCGGCGGGGCCATTGGCCTTGCCGGTATCGTTCTGTTCATTGCACTCGCGGTCGCAATGCTGTTGACGGCGAGCGGTATCCAGTCCCTCACATCGGTTCTGACTGATCCCTACATCGGAAGGGTCTTGCGCTTCACGCTGCTGCAGGCATTCCTGTCGACACTTTTCTCGGTTGCCTTTGCAATCCCGCTTGCCCAGGCGCTTGCGCGCCAGCCCAACTTTCCTGGTCGCCAATGGATCGTGCGGCTGATGGCCCTGCCGATGGGCCTGCCCGTGCTGATCGGCGCATTGGGTCTCATCGGCATATGGGGACGGCAAGGTGTTCTGAATTCCCTGCTGCTGCGCCTCGGGCTTGCCGAACCGATAAGTATCTACGGCCTCGCCGGAATCCTGCTGGCGCATGTCTTCTTCAACTTGCCGCTTGCCTGCCGGCTTATGCTGATGTCGCTGGAGAGAATACCCGGCGAATACTGGCTCGTGGGCGCCGGACTTGGCATGCGACCAAAGGACGTTTTTCGCTTTATCGAGTGGCCCGTACTGCGCTCCGTTATCCCCGGGATCGCGGGGCTGATTTTCATGCTGTGTGCTACGAGTTTCACGCTGGTGCTGACGCTCGGCGGTGGACCGGCGGCAACAACGATCGAGGTGGCCATCTACCAGTCGCTGCGTTTCGATTTCGATCCCGGCAGGGCGGTTTCACTCTCGGTGCTGCAGATCGTGTTGACGGCAATCATTTTGGGTGGGATGGCCCTGTTGCGGTCCGTCGATGACGAGGGAACCACCGCAGGTAAGACGGTCAAGCGACCGGACGGCACATCCCTGCCCGTACGCCTGCTGGATATCACCCTCCTGTCGCTTGGCGTCGCCTTCCTTTTGTTGCCTTTGATTTCCATCACCGTTGCCGGACTGCGCGCGAATTTGATCAAACTCTTTATCGAACCGATCTTCTGGCGATCCGCGATCACCAGCGCGTCGATAGCAACATGCTCGGCAGTCCTTTCGTCGAGCATTGCAATCCTGCTCATCCGCGCGAGGCATACGATAACGCTGGGCCGCACCAGAACCCACGTCGACAGGGCCTTTTTTGCTGCGACGGGCTCGGCCTCGTCCTTCGTTCTGCTGGTGCCGCCGATCGTGCTGGCAACCGGCTGGTTCATGGCCCTTCGATCGATCGGCGACATCCACGCCTACGCCCCCCTTCTCATTGCGGCGATCAACGCTCTGATGTCGCTTCCTTTCGTCATGCGCGTGCTTGAGCCGGCTTATATGACGCACCAGCAACGAACGCAGCGCCTGAGCGCGAGCCTCGGCATCGCAGGGTTCACTCGTCTCCGCTTTGTCGATTGGCCGGCGATGCGCAGGCCATTGCTGACGGCCTTATCCTTCGCCGCGGCACTATCGCTCGGGGACCTCGGCGCGGTCGCGCTGTTCGGCTCGGATAGCCTCGTCACGCTTCCCTGGCTGATCTACAGCCGCATGGGAAGCTATAGGACCAGCGATGCAGATGGATTGGCACTGATCCTCGGCATTGTCTGCCTTCTTCTGACGATTGCGGGTACGACGGGAAATGCCAGAAAAGAGGCTGTCCTGCATGGCTGACGGGATCGAAATGCAGGATGTACGACTGCGGCTCGGCCAGCATTCCTTCCGCTTTGATTGCAAACTGCCACGAGGCGCCGTGATCGCGGTGACCGGGCCATCGGGCGCTGGAAAATCGACCTTTCTCAACCTTCTTGCCGGTTTCGACATGCCCGAAGAGGGGCGCATCCTTGTTGCGGGAGACGACGTCACGCGCGAGCATCCATCCCGGCGCCCGGTTTCGCTCGTCTTTCAGGACAACAATCTGTTCGCCCACCTGGATGTGTTCACCAATGTCGGCCTCGGTATCGATCCGTCGTTGAAGCTGTCGGCCAGAGATCGGTCAGCGATCAGCGAGGCTCTGACCAAGGTCGCCCTCGACAACTTCGAAAAGCGCATGCCGTCGACGCTTTCCGGCGGTGAGCGGCAGCGGGTCGCATTCGCGCGCGCGCTCGTCCGCAAGCGTCCGCTGCTTCTGCTCGATGAGCCGTTCGCAGCACTTGATCCGGCCCTCCGAAACGATATGGCGGCGTTGCTTCTCGACCTGCACCGCGAAACCAACAACACTGTTGTCATCGTGTCGCACGATCCGGACGAGGTTCGAAAGATAGCCGATCATGCGATCTTCATCGATGCCGGCTCCATCGTCGCTGATGCGCCGATCGAGGAGTTTCTCACACAAAAGGATCACTTTGGCGTGGTCCAATTTCTGCGTGGCTGACGTTTTTCACCGGGCAACGGCACTTTCGCCATAATTTGAGTCGACCCAAAGAACTCCTTAACCACGTTAGGCTTGCTAAAATACAACGGCGCCACATTTAAGCAGAGTCTCGCTATGCAACCGATGCGAAAATCAGTTACAGCAAAGACTTGCGTTCTCGTTTGTGCACTGCAAAAGCGGGGATGGACGCCTGTTTAACCGCCGTGATCGCGATCGGATCAACCGTTGGGGAAACCGATCGGCAAGCAATATGACTCGGAGAGACGCACTGGACCGCATGACGACGTGGAAACTGCCCGCGCCCGCCAGTAGTGTGTTTCTCGCAACGTGTCGTTGGGCTCGTAGTGCGTCGCTGATTTGCGCGACCAGCGCGGGGCTGTATGGCTGTCAGTCAGCCCTCGAGCAATCCTATCAGCCGAGCGTCGGCCCATCATCGAATCCCCAGATCGTCGATGAAGTCCAGAAGAATGATCCTCGTGCCGCGATGGGTGCGCGTGAGCATCCACGGATCGTTGCGAGCTATGGCGGTGAGTACAAGGATGCAAAGACCGAGCGGCTGGTTGCCCGCATCGCTGGCGCGTTGACGGCTGTCTCCGAAAACCCCAGCCAGTCGTATCGCATCACGATCCTGAACTCCCCGGCGATCAACGCTTTTGCCCTGCCGGGCGGCTATCTCTACGTGACGCGAGGCCTGCTCGCGCTCGCCAACGATGCCTCGGAAGTCGCGGCCGTCCTCTCGCATGAGATGGGCCACGTGACGGCGAACCACGGTATCGAGCGACAGAAGCGTGAAGAGGCCGAGGTCATTGCCAGCCGCGTTGTGGCGGAGGTCCTGTCCAGCGACATCGCCGGCAAGCAGGCGCTGGCACGCGGAAAGCTGCGCCTCGCCGCATTCTCGCGGCAGCAGGAATTGCAGGCCGATGTCATCGGCGTGCGGATGCTCGGCGAAGCCGGCTACGACCCCTATGCGGCGGGGCGCTTCCTCGATTCCATGGCAGGCTATAGTCGGTTCATGTCGGTGGACCCGGATGCCGACCAGAGCCTCGACTTCCTCTCAAGCCACCCGAATTCCGCCCAACGCATTGAGCTGGCGCGCGATCATGCGCGTGCCTTCGGACAGGAAGGCAAGGTCGGCGATACCGGCCGCAACTACTATCTCGATGGCATTGATGGCCTGCTATATGGCGACAGCCCGGAAGAGGGCTACGTCCGCGGACAGACATTCCTGCATGGCGGCTTGGGCATCCGTTTCGACGTCCCGCCCGACTTCAAGATCGACAACAAGGTCGAGGCCGTCATGGCGACGGGACCGGGCGATGTCGCCATCCGTTTCGACGGCGTTGCCGACAACCAGAACCAATCGCTGACGAACTATATTTCCAGCGGCTGGGTCACCGGCCTCGATCCATCGAGCATTCGCCAGGTCACCGTCAACGGCATGGAAGCCGCCACGGCGCGCGCAAGCGCCGATCGTTGGGACTTCGACGTTACTGTGGTGCGCAACAACTCGCAGATCTTCCGTTTCCTGACAGCGGTTCCAAAGGGCAGCGCGACGCTGCAGCAGACGGCCGATGTCCTGCGCGCAAGTTTCCGTCGCATGACGCCGGAAGAAGCCGCTTCGCTGAAGCCACTTCGCGTGCGCGTCTTAACCGTTCGCGCCGGGGACAACATCACGACGCTCGCCGCGCGAATGATGGGAACGGATCGAAAGCTTGATCTCTTCAAGCTCATCAACGCCCTGCCGACAGGCGCGTCGGTGGCGCCCGGCGATCGCGTCAAGATCATATCAGAATAAACAAAGCCCGGCTTTCGCCGAGCTTTTGTCCTGCTGGGATAGGCTCACGCCGACGCAGCCATATACGGATCCGCGCTTACAAGCGCCGTACGCAGCTTTTCCATTGCCCGGCTTTCGATCTGACGCACGCGCTCCTTGGAAATGCCGAGATCCGCGCCCAACTCTTCGAGGGTCGCACCATCCTCAGCCAGCCTGCGGGCACTGATGATCTTCATTTCACGCTCGTTGAGATGCGTGAGGGCAGACGCCAGCCATACCCGGCGGCGCTCCCCGTCGATCATGTTGGTGACCTGCTCATCGGGAAGCGGCTCATTGCTGACCAAGAAGTCCATCTTCTCGGCACTGTCCGCATCGCCGGAAACCGAAGGCGCTTGAAGCGAAGCATCATTGCTGGAAAGACGCGCATCCATGGTCTGGACGTCGGAAAGGCTGACGCCGAGGGCGGCTGCGATCTCCTGGTGAATGGATTGCAGTGTAAGCTGTGTATCGCCCTTGGCGAGCTTGGCGCGGAGCCGGCGCAAATTGAAGAACAGCGCCTTTTGCGCCGAACTGGTACCACCGCGCACGATCGACCAATTGCGCAGAATATAGTCCTGAATAGACGCGCGAATCCACCAGCTGGCATAGGTCGAAAAGCGCACGTCGCGTTCCGGCTCGAAGCGTGCAGCCGCCTCGAGCAGACCGACATAGCCCTCCTGAACCAGGTCGCTCATCGGCAAGCCGAAATTTCGAAACTTTGCCGCCATGGAAATGACCAGACGCATATGCGCCATCGCAATCTGATTTCGCGCGCCACGATCCTCATTATGTTTCCAACGAACAGCAAGATCATGTTCTTCCTCACGCGCCAGATAAGGCGCGGCCATCGCAATCTTAATCATGCGCCGGTCTGCAGACATGTTCTTCATATCGGTCTCCTGAGCTCAGGCTAGCCCTAATTTGGGCAACAAATATCTGTTTCCGGACACAACGCGCCCGGATCGAAATCGTGGTTTGGAAGATATGAAGGCCTCGGCTCTGGATGTTTGCGACAGAGGCCCTAGTTTATTGTCTAGGTACCGTTCAGGCCATTCGGCGGGATCAGTTTCGTCAAGTTGCCGGCCGGGCAAGATTTGGAAGGCATGATCCGCTCCTCGTCACGTTGACTTCGAGGCGATCTGACGGGCCGCGGCCCGAACAGGTTCGCACTGACATTTTATAAACGCGCGACTGCGGAAAAAGTTCCAATAAAAAACCCGGCTCGATGGCCGGGTTTTTTGTGAGAAGTGACAGGCCTTTTTAAGCCGCCTCATCCTGGGATTCGTCTTCCTCGATCGCCTTGCCGCGCTTCGGACCCTTGTTCAGGTTGGTCTCGACCAGACGGACGGCTTCGGTTTCGGACATTTTGTTCACAGCGGCAATTTCGCGCGCCATGCGATCAAGGGCCGCTTCGTAAAGCTGACGCTCGGAATAGGACTGCTCCGGCTGGTTTTCGGCACGGTAGAGGTCGCGCACGACTTCAGCGATGGAAATCAAGTCGCCGGAATTGATCTTGGCATCATATTCCTGCGCGCGACGGGACCACATGGTACGCTTCACGCGTGCCTTACCCTGCACAACCTTCAGAGCACGCTCCACGAAATCGGTCTCGGAGAGCTTGCGCATACCAATGCTCATAGCTTTCGCGACCGGCACCTTCAGACGCATTTTGTCCTTTTCGAAATCAATTACGAAAAGTTCCAACTTCATGCCGGCGACTTCTTGCTCTTCGATGGAGCTGATGGTACCGACGCCATGTGCGGGGTACACGATCGATTCACCGGTCTTGAAGCCATGGCGTGCTGCTGAAGGTTTTTTCTGCTGGGTCGTCATTCTATTCAAAAACTCCCTGTTACGCTTCCGGCGAGAGCCGGAGCCGGGTCAGTCAGGCCCGGGTGAGACGGTCGGATCCGTCGGGTGACTTTACTTCTGGCCCACCGGTCGAAAACAAAGCTATACCCCCGCGCGATTTTAGGACCTGACAGCTCAAGGCGTTGATATGTCACGGAAACCGAGCGTTAGTTGATTTGCTTTCTGGTGGTTTTGGGCATGCGACATGCCGCAAATGGATCAGTGATATTAAAGCTACCACAAAAATATGAGGAAATCAATAATTTACTGTGCATGAGTCATGCGGGCAACACATGTCACCCATATGCTCCAAGCACATTTCGCCCCATATCGCAGGCGTTAAAGCCGGATCGACCTAAGTCGATCAGTCGCCCGAACCGGGCTTCTCCGAGAAGTACTTTTCGAACTTTCCGGTCTCGCCGTCCAGTTCTTTTGCCTCAGGCATGGCATCTTTCTTGACCGTAATGTTTGGCCAGACGCTGGCAAACTCGGCATTGACCTTCAGCCACTTGTCCAAGCCCGGCTCGGTATCCGGCTTGATCGCTTCGGCAGGACATTCCGGTTCGCAAACGCCGCAGTCGATGCACTCGTCGGGATGAATAACGAGGAAGTTCTCGCCTTCATAAAAACAGTCGACAGGGCAGACTTCCACGCAATCGGTATATTTGCAGCGAATGCAATTGTCGGTCACGACATAGGTCATGAAGAACTCCAGGATTCTCGCTTAGATAGGGCCGGGCAACCTGGAACGTCACACCTTCCCTAGCCGGAAGAGCCGCGCGACCATGTTTGGGAAACCGTCATGCGATCCGGCAGGTTGTCTGTCAAGTATCGGCTTTGAAGGCGGATTTCAAGAATAAACCGATCTCAAAAAGGGCCAGTCGCGGCAGAGTTTTCTAATCATCGTCCGACATCAATCGATCGATTGCGCGGCGTTCCTTCTTCGTCGGTCTGCCGGCACCGGTCGCGCGTATCGCCTGTTCATAAGGCGTCAGCTTCGCGGCCTCTTCGGGTGATGGAGAAAGGTCGTCGTAGAGGAGCCTGGCTTCCTCGTAGGGTCCGCGTCGTTCACCGCCGGCCCTGACCTGCAGGATCAAATCCCGCCGCTCGAGCGTCAACTCGATCTTGTCGCCGATCTTGACCATCTGGCTGGGTTGGAGCACGCGCACACCGTTGATGCGCACGTGACCGGATTGAACATGGCTTTGCGCCAGCGAGCGTGACTTCACCATACGCGTGAAGAACAGCCACTTGTCGATACGCTGTCGCGAACCGGTTGCTGGCTGTGTCTCCCCGTCCATGATGTCTTACTTCTTCATCTGCTCCTTCAAGGCAGCGAGCTTGGCGAAGGGTGAATCCGGATCAATCGGCTTTTCCTTGCGCGGCGGCTTCGCCTCGAAGCGCAGCGACTGGTTGCCGCCACGATTATTGTTGTTGCGGTCCTTGCGATCACCGCGATCCTGACGGTCGCCGCGTTGCTCGTTGCGGTCACCGCGCCCCTGATGCGGCTTGCCGCCGTCCTTGCGCTGCGGACGACCGCCCTCGCCCGCTTCCGAGCCGCCGCCGTTACGACGGTTGCCGCGATCCTGAGGCTGGCCTGCACGACGCTCGCCCTGCTGGCCGCGTGGCTGACGCTGCGCATCGCTCCGACCGGCGAGGCGCCATAGAAGTACCGGCTTCGGCTCCTCTGCTTCCCCCGCTTCCGCAACGGGCTGGTCTTCAACGGCCGCCGGCTGTTCGACAACGGCTGCCTCCGAACCGCTCTCCTCTGTGACTGCGTCCGCGTCGTCGTGATCGGAAGCTTCGGCAGCAGCCTCCACGGTCTCCGTGACCACAGGTGCGGCTGTCATGACCTGAGCCGCAAGATGCGCTGCGGCCTCCTCCGCCTTCACGGCGTCGGCACGGTAGCCGAGACCCTTCAGGATCTCTTCCATGTCTTCCAGCGTCGCGCCGAGAATGGAGAGCATCGCCGTTGTCGTGGTGAAACGACGACCGTCGTAAGCACCTTCCGGACGATTGGCCTGACCGGGCTTCCACTGCAGCAGCGGCCGGATGATATCGGCGAGGCGCTCAAGGATATCGATACGAACGGCGCGCTTTCCAAGGAAGCGGAAACCGGCAAGCTTGTAGAATGTGCGCTCGAAGGTCGGGTCGGTGACGACGGACGTACGGCCAGCGGCCAGTACCGGAATGAGATCGCCATAGCCTGGCTTGTCCAGGCCGTCGTTCTTCAGAGCCCAAAGCAGGGTAATCAGCTCCGCGGGCGCGGGCTTCAACAGAGCCGGAACAAAAATGTGGTAGGCACCGAAACGCACGCCGTAGCGACGCATCGAAGCACGAGCGTCCTGATCGAGAGACTTCACCTCTTCCGTGACATCGCGACGGAAAAGCACACCGAGGTTCTCGACGAGCTGGAATGCCAGCCCCTTGGCAAGTCCCTGCAGGTCTTCGGCGCGCGACAGATCGTCGAGCGGCTTCAGAACCGTGCTGATGTGATGATTGACGAACCGCTCGATACGGGCGGCGACGTGATCGCGCGCATTGCTCGTGAGCTGCTCGTCTGCCAGCAAGACCACCCGCGGACGCATGATGTGGTCGCTTCCCAAAAGACGCGCCACCGGATCGCCCAGCCAACGGATCAAACCGTCCGAACTGATTGCCAGATCGCCATTACCGGCAGCATGAAGACGTGCTGCACGTGCCTCGAATTCAAGCGCCAGCGCTTTCTGCGACGCAGACTGGACTGCCTTGGCGTCAGGTCCGTCTGCTCCCGCAACAGGCGTGAACCGGAATCCCGACAACTGCCCCACATGATGCCCTTCAACGAAGACATCGCCATTTACACTGATTTCAGCTTCCAGCATCGCATTCTCTCTCAGGCGCTTCATGAGCACAGATGTCCTGCGATCAACAAAGCGTTTCGTCAACCTTTCATGTAACGCATCGGACAATCGATCTTCGATTTCCCGCGTCTTTTCCTGCCAGTGTGTCGGATCGGCAAGCCAGTTGGGCCGATTCGATACATAGGTCCACGTCCTTATCTGCGCGATTCGCGCCGAAAGCGTGTCAATTTCACCATCCGTTCGATCGGCGCGATGAACTTGTTCCGCAAGGAAGTCCTCGTTCACCGTGCCATAGCGCACGAGATCCGAAAAGAGGGTGGAGATGAGATCGGCGTGTTGGGCGGGCGCAATGCGCCTGTAATCAGGCAAAGCGCACGCTTCCCAAAGCTTCTCCACACGCGCTGGCGTTTTGGCGAGATCAACGATCTCCGGATAGCGCGACAGATGCTCCAAGGCCTGCTGGTCGACGGCGGGAAGCGCCCGCGTCAAACCGGTCACGCTCGGTCCGGTCTCGAGGCTTGCGCGCAAGGCGTGGAGCGAGGCGAAATCCAGGTTCTTGGTTCGCCACTGCAGCACCTTGATACTGTCGAACTGGTGCCCCTCGATCCGCTCGACAAGCTCCTCGTCGAACGGATCGACATGACCCGTGACGCCGAAGGTGCCATCCCGGACGTGCCGGCCCGCGCGACCGGCAATCTGAGCGAGTTCGGCAGGATTCAAATTGCGGAATTGGTAGCCGTCGAATTTCCGGTCCTGCGCGAAGGCAACGTGGTCGACATCGAGATTGAGACCCATTCCGATCGCGTCGGTGGCGACGAGATACTCGACATCACCAGCTTGATAGAGCGCGACTTGCGCATTGCGCGTCCGAGGGCTGAGCGCACCGAGGACAACGGCAGCCCCGCCGCGCTGGCGCCGTATGAGTTCCGCGATGGCATAGACCTCGTCCGTCGAGAAGGCGACGATTGCCGAGCGCTGCGGCAGGCGAGTGATCTTCTTCTGACCCGCGTAAAAAAGCTGAGAAAGCCGCGGCCGTTCGACCACGGTAATGCCTGGAAGCAATTGCTGCAGGATCGGGCGCATGGTGGCGGCGCCAAGCAACAGCGTCTCGTCGCGCCCGCGTAAGTGAAGGATACGATCGGTGAAGATGTGTCCACGCTCAAGATCTCCAGCGAGCTGAACCTCGTCGATGGCAACGAAAGCCGCCTTCGTCTCGCGCGGCATCGCCTCGACCGTGCAGACCGAAAAGCGCGCATTGGGAGGCGAAATCTTCTCTTCGCCGGTAACCAGCGCAACGTTCTGGACGCCCACCTTCTCCACGACGCGCGAATAGACTTCACGCGCCAGCAAGCGCAACGGCAAGCCGATCACACCTGTCCCATGCGCGACCATACGCTCGATAGCATAATGCGTCTTGCCGGTATTCGTGGGCCCGAGCACCGCGGTCACGCCGCGCCCGGACAATATCATCGGCTGCGATGTCAGAGTCATGGTCCTGCAAGAGGGGCGCAACGCCCCCGAAGTCAAATCGGCACGTGTGAAGCACACAACACATGGACAGCCGTACCCACAAACGCAAGGGCTGATTTCTAATTTGCCATACCGATTTTCGACGCACGAATAACTTGCAGGGTACACGCACTGCGATTCGGAACAGCGCAAGAACGAATCAGAGACGAATCGCTGCCGAGCTCCGATTCAGGGTTTGTTCACGGCTAAGTATTGATTTTGAATCGCTTTTTTCCACAAGATGCTGAATCGCCAGATTCTACCTTTGCGAGTGTTGCCGATCGTCTGGCCCTCATTTCTCAGCTTCATGCGCGCTGATAGCCGGGTTTCGACACGCTGACCCCGGCGTCACGATTTGAGCAAAATGCCTCCGTGCGACGAAATCTCCATGATTCTGCTGCTTTGCACGCCACAACCTATTGTATTTAATGGATCTTTAGGCATATTTCACGAATGGCCTGCGCGAAATCGTGCAAAACTACGATAAGCTGGCTAGGAACGTGAGACTATTTGAAGGCTAAGACGTGGCGTAAAAGGATTTGGCGGAACAAAAAGCCGGCAAACGTGTTTTCTGCTCATTCTAATGGAATGCGTCGAGGTCACAGAAAATGCTCGGAACCATACTTCTTATAATCCTTATTCTGCTTCTGGTCGGGGCACTCCCGAATTGGGGATATAGCCGCGCTTGGGGTTACGGCCCTTCCGGCGGTCTTGGATTGGTACTCGTAATCATCATAATTCTAGTGCTTCTGGGCCGGATCTAGTGGCCAGTAACTTGGGGAGTAATAAAATGATGAAGAAAATTGCAGCAACGATGGCACTTTTGGCGGCCTTGGCATCCTGCACGCCGACTGAACAAGGCACCGCAATCGGTGCCGGTACCGGTGCTGTCATCGGCGGCGCGATCAGCCACAGCTGGGGTGGCGCGGCTGTCGGCGCCGTTGCTGGTGGTCTGGCCGGTGCCCTGATCGGTCAGTCGGTTGAACGCCGCGGCTATTGCGTCTACCGCGACCGCTATGGCCGCCGCTACGAAGCGCGTTGCCCGCGTTAAACACTACCAATTGTTTCAGAAAGGCGCTCGATAAATACCGAGCGCCTTTCTGAACTCACAACGATCTTAAGTCGGCATACAGACACTAAAAAGCGGTCGAGCAATCCCGCTTGTGCAAGCGCTATTTCGCGGGCCGGCTCATCACCGGTTGTCGCAGCACGAGGGCGCCTTAGCCAGGAAGAATAGCTGGCAAAATCCAAGATTTTGGCAGCAGAAAGCCGCAAGGCAGCGGAACGAAGGCAAAGCTCGAGGCAGCAAAGGGTTGGCCAAAAGACCAACCCCATCCACTTGAAGTCGATCAGCTCGCGTAGGTGACCAGCAGGTCCTTGGCATCGATCTGGTCGCCCGCCTTGACGAGCACTTCGGCGATCGTGCCGTCCTTTTCGGCGTGGATCGCCGTTTCCATTTTCATGGCTTCGATCGACACCAGAACGTCGCCGGCGCTGACCGTCTGGCCGGCCGCGACGAAGGCGCGGGAGATGACGCCCGGCATCGGCGCGGCGACATGGGCGGCATTGCCTGGCTCCGCCTTGCGGCGGGCAGCGGCACCGGTAGCGCCATGGGCGCGATCCGGAACCTTGATGCGACGCGGCTGGCCGTTGAGCTCGAAGAACACCGTGACCATGCCCTGGCTGTCGGTCCCGCTCATCGCCTGGTTGACGATGACGAGCGTCTTGCCCTTCTCGATGTCCGCGAACAGCTCGCCACCATCAGGCAGACCGTAGAAGTAGGCAGGCGTCGGCAGAACGGAAACCGGGCCATAGGTGTCGGATGCCAGCGCGAAGTCGGTGAAGACCTTGGGATACATCAGGTAGGAGGCGAACTCGAAGTCGTTGACCTCGCGCTCCAGCTTGGTCTCGATGGTCTTGCGCTCCGCATCCAGATCGGCGTCTTCAAGCAGCGAGCCGGGACGCACCGTATAGGGCGCGTCGCCCTTCAGCGCCTTCTTCTGCAGTGCTACCGGCCAACCCGACGGCGGCTGACCGAGATCGCCCTTCAGCATCGAGACGACGGATTCGGGGAAGGACACTTCCTTGTCGGCGCTGACGACGTCAGCGACGCTCAAATCCTGGGAGACCATCATCAGCGCCATGTCGCCGACCACCTTGGAGGACGGCGTCACCTTGACGATATCGCCGAACATCTGGTTGGCGTCGGCATAGGCCTGAGCCACCTGGTGCCAGCGGGTCTCCAGACCGAGCGAACGGGCCTGTTCCTTGAGATTGGTGAACTGGCCGCCCGGCATTTCGTGCAGATAGACTTCCGAAGCCGGTCCCTTGAGATCGCTTTCGAAGGCCGCGTACTGGTGGCGCACCGCTTCCCAGTAGAAGGAGATGCGGCGGATCCATTCCGGATCGAGGCCCGGATCACGCTCGGAGCCGCGCAGCGCTTCGACGATCGAGCCGAGGCAGGGCTGCGAGGTGTTGCCCGACAGCGCGTCCATGGCCGCATCGACGGCATCGACGCCGGCATCGACGGCAGCCAGAACGGTTGCGGCCGCAATGCCCGAGGTATCGTGCGTATGGAAGTGGATCGGCAGGCTGGTCGCCTCGCGCAGCGCCTTGAACAGCACCTTGGCAGCGGCCGGCTTCAACAGGCCCGCCATGTCCTTCAGCGCAATGATATGCGCGCCGGCCTTTTCGAGCTGGACGGCAAGATCGGTGTAATACTGCAGGTCATACTTCGGACGCGCCGAGTTCAGGATATCGCCGGTATAGCAGATCGCCGCTTCGCAGAGCTTGTTCTCTTCGGCCACCGCATCCATCGAAACGCGCATGTTCTCGACCCAGTTCAGGCAGTCGAAGACACGGAATAGATCGATACCGCCGGCAGCGGCCTGACGGACGAAGTATTTAACGACGTTATCGGGGTAGTTCTTGTAACCGACGCCGTTGGCACCGCGCAGCAGCATCTGCAGCAACAGGTTCGGCGCCGCCTCGCGCACTTGGCCCAGACGCTCCCACGGATCTTCCGTGAGGAAGCGCATCGAGACGTCGAAGGTGGCGCCGCCCCAGCATTCCAGCGAGAGCAGGTTCGGCAGCGCATGCGCATAAGTACCGGCGATACGGGCGATATCGTAGGTGCGCATACGAGTGGCGAGCAACGACTGATGGCCATCGCGCATCGTCGTGTCGGTCATCAGCACGCGCTTTTCGTTGCGCATCCATTCACCGAATTTCTTAGGACCGAGCGTGTCGAGCAGCTGCTTGGTGCCGTCCTTGATCGTCGTGCCGTTGGTGTAGGGCACGACAGGCTCGGCGGCATCCGCCGTCGGGCGCGGCCGATCCTTGGCCTCGGGGTGGCCGTTGACGGTGACGTCGGCCAGGTAGGTCAGCAGCTTCGTCGCGCGGTCCTGGCGCTTGACCTGCTGGAACAGCTCCGGCGTCGTGTCGATAAAGCGCGTGGTGTAGCTGTTATCCTTGAACTTCGGATGCGTGATGATCGCTTCCAGGAAGGTCAGGTTGGTGGCGACGCCGCGGATACGGAATTCGCGCAACGCGCGGTCCATGCGCGAGATCGCTTCCGAAGGGCTAGGCGCCCAGGCCGTGACCTTGACCAGCAGAGGATCGTAATAGCGGGTGATGATGGCGCCCGAATAGGACGTGCCGCCATCGAGACGAATGCCGAAGCCGGATGCCGAACGATAGGCGGTGATGCGGCCGTAATCCGGGATGAAGTTGTGCTCCGGATCCTCGGTGGTGATGCGGCACTGCAGGGCATGGCCGTTGAGACGGATATCGGCCTGTGCGGGGACGCCCGATTCCGGAGTGCCGATCGCGAAGCCGTCGAGAATATGGATCTGCGCCTTGACGATATCGATGCCGGTGACGACTTCGGTGACCGTGTGTTCGACCTGGATGCGCGGATTGACTTCGATGAAGTAGAATTTGCCGGTATCGGCATCCATCAGATATTCGACGGTGCCGGCGCCGACATAGCCGGTGGCACCCGCGATCTTCAGCGAGTAGGCGGCCAGTTCCTGACGCTGCGCTTCACTGAGATAAGGGGCAGGCGCGCGCTCGACGACCTTCTGGTTACGGCGCTGGATCGAGCAGTCGCGCTCGAAGAGATGCACGACATTGCCGTGCGTATCGCCGAGAATCTGGCTTTCGACGTGGCGGGCACGCTCGACGAGCTTTTCCAGATAGACCTCGTCCTTGCCGAAGGCGGCCATAGCTTCGCGCTTGGCTTCCGTCACCTCGCGCGCGAGATCCTTTGGGTCGCGGATGGCGCGCATACCGCGTCCGCCGCCGCCCCAGGAGGCCTTCAGCATGACGGGGTAGCCGATGTTCTCGGCCATCTTGGCAACGACGGCCATGTCGTCAGGCAGCGGTTCGGTCGCCGGCACGACCGGTACGCCGACCGAGATGGCCAGATTACGCGCCGCGACCTTGTTTCCAAGCTGACGCATCGTATCGGCGCGCGGGCCGATGAAGATGATGCCAGCCTTGTTGCAGGCATCGACGAATTCCGGGCTTTCCGACAGCAGGCCGTAGCCCGGATGGATCGCATCCGCGCCCGACAGCTTGGCGACACGGATCACCTCGTCGATCGACAGATAGCTCTCGATCGGGCCGAGATCACGCGCAAGATGAGGACCGCGGCCAACCTGGTAGCTCTCGTCCGCCTTGAAGCGGTGCAGCGCCAGCTTGTCCTCTTCCGCCCATATCGCGACCGTTTTTATCCCGAGTTCGTTTGCCGCGCGAAACACGCGGATGGCAATTTCGGAACGGTTGGCAACAAGTATCTTGGAAATGGGCAATGCAGTCTCCTCACGGCATCGAAACGGGCAATGCTGCACCCGCGAAGAGAAGTCTTAACGCGCTGTCACGGAAAGTTCAATTTCCTGAGCGGCCTTAAATAGAATTTCTCTAATCAGGTGATCAGCCCGTGCCGGAAGGCGACCGCCACGGCGTGCTGCCTGTTCTTGGCTTTCAGCTTATCCTGCAGGCCGTTCACATACCAATCCACGGTATGATTGGAAATCTTCAGCGACTTGCCGATCTCGACCGAGGTCATGCCTTCTGCCAGGTATCGCAGGATTTCGGTCTCCCGTCGCGTTAGTCGCGCCTCTGCTTCCGCTGAACTCTCGAGCGCCTGAGCACGTCCGTTGAGCTCGAGAATACGCCAGAACCCTTTTCTGGCGACCGCATCGAAGAGCGAAATTTCGACGGGAGAGAGGTCGACGGGCCGCTTTCCGCCTACCATCATATTGCCGAGGACGCCTGTTCGCCCGTGAATGGGAAACGTGTACCCGTCCTTGAGACCGTGCGATGCGGCATCGGCCATCATCATGTCCATGCGCCGGAAGTTCGGATCCTTGCGAAAGGCTGCCAGGCCTTCCTTCCAGCGAAACGGTCTCTGCGTATAGGCAAGGTAGCGGATGGTCGGGTCGCTGAGAATGTATTTCTTGGCGAGATAGATTTGCGGCCAGGAATCCGGCCAGTGGCCGGCGAGGATGCGCCCGTTCGGATCCTCGCCTTCCTTTATCCGCCGCAGCAGACCAAAAAAGGAGAAACCATAAGAGAGGATGACGTGCTTGATCTCATCGACCACCGCCTCCGGCTTGCGGCACTCTTCCAGGACGACAAGCAATTGAATTAAAGAATGAATATTCACAAAATCGCCCCTGTTCCCGTGTTAGGCGTCTGTGTGACGCCACCGCGTGGGAGCTGCCCGTATCGAAGCGGAATTGAATGCAATGGAAGTCATGATTCAGAATATGAAACATGGTGTGCCACTATGGCATCCACACGCAAGCTTTAATTGCACCGCGTTTGCATTTCATTCAAAAATTTTATTTCTACTGCCGGCTGACAGTGGTCCTTGGTGACCGGCATGACCGCCATGAACGCGTCGTTAATCGCCGGTTCAGATAGTTTTTTGTAGCATCGCAACATTCACTATTTCGCAGGTGCACAAAGAGGTATCATCGTGTCTCTATTCAAGGTCTATGCTAGAGCTTTGCGCTATCTCGGCGCCTACAAGCTCCGCGTATCCCTCGTCGTTATTGCGAATATCGTTCTCGCAGCGATCACCATCGCCGAGCCGGTACTTTTCGGTCGCATCATCGATGCGATCTCCGGCAAGGGTGACGTCAAGCCGATCCTGTTCATGTGGGCTGGATTTGCTGTCTTCAATACGATCGCTTTTGTCCTGGTCGCCCGTGAGGCTGACCGGCTGGCGCATGGTCGGCGTGCGACGCTTCTGACGGAAGCATTCGGCCGCATCATTTCCATGCCTCTGTCCTGGCATCACCAGCGCGGCACCTCCAACGCCCTGCATACACTGTTGCGCGCCTGTGAAACGCTGTTCGGCCTCTGGCTCGAATTCATGCGCAACCACCTCGCAACCGTCGTGGCCATCGTCATCCTGATCCCGACCGCAATGTCGATGGACATGCGCCTGTCCGGCGTGCTGGTCGTGCTTGGTATCGCCTACTGGCTGATCGGTCGCCTTGTCATGAGCCGCACCAAGGACGGCCAGGCATCCGTCGAGAACCACTACCACACCGTCTTTTCGCATGTCAGCGACTCGATCAGCAACGTCTCGGTGCTGCATAGCTACAACCGCATCGAAGCCGAAACCAAGGCACTGCGCTCCTTCACAGATCGTCTGCTGCAGGCCCAGTATCCTGTTCTCGACTGGTGGGCGCTGGCCGGCGCGATGAACCGTATGGCGTCGACTATCGCCATGATGATCATCCTGGTCATTGGTACCGTCATGGTTCAGGCCGGCGAGCTGCGCATCGGTGACGTCATTGCCTTTATCGGCTTTGCCAACCTGCTGATCTCGCGTCTCGACCAGATGCGCCAGTTCGCAACGCAGATTTTCGAAGCACGCTCCAAGCTCGAGGACTTCTATACCCTCGAAGACTCGGTCCGTGAACGCGAAGAGCCTGCCGGCAATGCAGACATTACCGACGTCAAGGGCGAAGTCGAGTTCCGCAACGTGTCGTTCCGCTTCGGCAACACTGCGCAGGGCCTGCACAACGTGTCCTTCACCGCCAAGGCTGGTCAGACGGTTGCGATCGTCGGCCCGACCGGCTCGGGCAAGACCACGATGATCAACCTGCTGCAGCGCGTCTATGACCCCGACAGCGGCCAGATCCTGGTCGATGGCCACGATACGACGAAGGTGACTCGCAAGTCGCTGCGCCGCTATATCGCCACCGTGTTCCAGGATGCCGGGCTGCTCAACCGTTCGATCAGCGACAACATTCGCCTCGGCCGGGAAGGCGCTTCGGACGAAGACATGCGTCGTGCAGCCGAAGCTGCAGCCGCAGCCGACTTCATCGAGACCCGCGAAGACCAATACGACACCCATGTCGGTGAGCGCGGCAACAGGCTTTCGGGCGGCGAACGTCAGCGTGTGGCAATCGCCCGCGCCATCCTCAAGGATGCTCCGATCCTGGTGCTTGATGAAGCGACAAGCGCGCTCGACGTCGAGACCGAAAACCGCGTGAAGGCCGCCATCGACAATCTACGCCAGAACCGCACCACCTTCATCATCGCCCACCGCCTCTCGACGGTTCGCGAAGCTGACAAGGTTCTGTTCCTGGACAATGGCCGGGTCGTCGAGGAAGGCAGCTTCGATGAACTTAGCCAAAGCAACGGCCGCTTTGCTGCCCTGCTTCGCGCCAGCGGCATCCTTACGGACGAAGAAGTCCGCAAGGCACATACGACAGAGGCCGCTTAAAAACGGTCGAGCAATAGCTTAAAAAAAGCCGGATGGTCTCGCCATCCGGCTTTTTTCTTGTTTGGGTGGCTGCAACGCGTATCCGTCTTGGGAGGAAGAGCATGAAGGTCCGACGCATCGTAGGCAATATCGAGACACCCGATCCCACCGCCGCGAGATCCTTCTACGGCGACATCCTCGGCCTCGATGTTGTCATGGATCACGGATGGATCGTCACCCTCGGCTCAGATGAGCTGATGCAGACACAGGTCAGTTTCGCGCGCGAAGGTGGAGGCGGAACACCGGTCCCGAGATTGTCGGTGGAGGTGGATGACGTCGACGATGCCTTCACCGCGATGACGGCAGCGGGCTTCGAAGTTACCTACGGTCCGAAAGATGAATCCTGGGGCGTCCGGCGCTTCTATGTGCGCGATCCATTCGGGACGCTTGTCAACATCGTCTCCCACAGAACCGATTAGATTGCCGCCAGAATTCACGCGAGATTCCATAGCATTAGACTAAAGTCATAATTCCAAAGCCTCTCTCTTTATGAGGGCGATTTTCTGCCACACTCCACTTAGGCGAACTGTGACCGGTCGAGCTTTGAGGAGAGTGAGGTCGCAGCTTGCTCCGCGCATCACTCTGTGGAGGACAGAAAATGGCAAATGTCGCAAGCGTCGACGGCACCAAAGCCGGACCGATGACAGGCGAGGAGAAGAAGGTTATCTTCGCCTCGTCGCTCGGTACCGTCTTTGAATGGTACGACTTCTATCTTTACGGTTCGCTCGCCACCTATATTGGCGCGACCTACTTCACCCAGTATCCGGAAGCGACGCGAAACATCTTTACGCTTCTGGCCTTTGCCGCCGGCTTCCTGGTGCGCCCATTCGGCGCGCTCGTCTTCGGTCGCCTCGGCGATTTGGTCGGCCGCAAGTACACCTTCCTGGTAACGATCCTCATCATGGGTCTTTCGACGTTCCTCGTCGGTATTCTTCCCGGTGCGGCATCGATCGGCATCGCAGCCCCCATCATCCTGATCGGCCTTCGCCTCCTGCAGGGTCTTGCGCTCGGCGGTGAGTATGGCGGTGCGGCAACCTATGTGGCCGAACACGCGCCAAACGGACGACGCGGCTACTTCACCTCATGGATCCAGACCACGGCAACGCTCGGCCTTTTCCTGTCGCTGATCGTCATCGTGAGCGTTCAGTTCCTGATGGGCAAGGAAGCTTTTGCTGCATGGGGCTGGCGCATTCCGTTCCTGCTGTCGGTCGTGCTTCTCGGCGTCTCCGTGTGGATCCGCCTGAAGATGAACGAATCGCCCGCATTCCAGAAGATGAAGGCGGAAGGCAAGGGCTCGAAGGCGCCGCTGACCGAGGCCTTCGGTCAATGGAAAAATGCCAAGATCGCGCTGATCGCGCTTCTCGGCGCAACGATGGGTCAGGCAGTCGTCTGGTACGGCGGTCAGTTCTACGCGCTGTTCTTCCTGCAGAACGTGCTCAAGGTCGACCTGCAATCGGCAAACATCATGGTCGCCATTGCCCTTATCCTCGCAACGCCCTTCTTCGTCGTTTTCGGCGGCCTCTCCGACAAGATCGGCCGCAAGCCGATCATCATGGCCGGCCTGCTGATCGCAGCGGTCACCTATAACCCGCTGTTCAAGGCCATGACCTGGACCGCCAACCCGGCACTTGCGCAAGCCCAGGCCTCTGTCCGTGCAACCGTGACAGCCGACCCGGCTGACTGCAAATTCCAGTTCAACCCGACGGGAACGTCGAAGTTCACCAGTTCCTGCGACGTGGCGACGGCCTTCCTGACCAAGAACTCGGTGCCCTACGATGTCGTCCCCGGCCCAGTTGGCCAACCGGCAACCGTCAAGATCGGCGATGAAACCATCGCCAGCTTCGATGCCATTGCGGCCGGCGACAAGGCAAAAGGCCTGACTTCGGCTTTCGAAAAGAGCGTCAATATCGCCCTGCATGATGGCGGCTATCCGCTGAACCGTGGGGCCGCCAAGGTTCCGGATGCCAAGCTGGACACCTTCATTGCCGCCAATCCCGAGCTCGCGCTGAACGCAGATGCGATCCGCGCCGGCACCAAGGAAACCGTGCCCGCCGACAAACTCGTGGCCGGAAAGCTCCTGACAGCGGATGAAGCGAATGGCGTCACCGACATGGCGGTCTATAGCATTGCTGGCGGTGGCACCTTCGCCATGACGGCAGACCCTGCCCGCGTCAACTGGATCGGCACGATCGCTGTCCTGTTCGTGCTGGTTCTCTATGTGACTATGGTCTACGGCCCGATCGCAGCCCTGCTGGTCGAACTCTTCCCGACCCGCATCCGCTATACCGGCATGTCGCTGCCCTATCATATCGGGAACGGCTGGTTCGGCGGCCTGCTACCGGCAACGGCCTTCGCAATGAGCGCCGCCACTGGCGATATCTACTTCGGCCTCTGGTATCCGATCATCTTCGCGGCGATCACGCTGGTCATCGGCTTGATCTTCCTGCCGGAAACGAAGGATCGCGACATCAACGTCATGGACTAGAGGAACTTTATATCCAAACAGTCGCCCGGCGCCCAAAGCGCCGGGTTTTTCGTTGTGGGCCTTACAGAAGATGACTCAGCCGCGGCGTTGGCCAGCCGCCATCGCGACCGATCGAGAAAACGAGACCGAAGCGCGCAAAAAGGATCGAGGTAGCAAAAGCAAACCAGGCGCCCAAAGCAAGGCCGGCCACCACATCGCTTGGGTAGTGCACGCCGATGATGATGCGCGTGGCGCCGAGCCAGAGACCTATAGCGATGAAGCCGAGGCGAAAACGCGGGAAGAGAAGCGCGAGCGCCACGAACAACGCGCCGATGTTGGCCGAATGCCCCGACGGGAAACTCTGGTGCAGAAAATCCATGTTGAAGGGCGCGAAGCTGAGGATGCCCTCCTGATCATAAATCAGTGGTCGTGCCCGACCGATTGCGAACTTCAGGATGTTGGCAACGATGCTGGTGAGCAGCACGGTCAGCGCGACATAGGCCGTCATCTGAGCAAAATAGACAATGCGAAACCGACTGCGGACTTTCCAGAGGCGGCGACGAACGAGATAACCGGTGGCGAAGATCGTACAGAGGCCGGCAAGGATCCAGGCAAGCCTGCCGATATCCGTAACATCGCCAGCGATCGAGATCAGTGGCGGCGCCAGGTCCTTGGCCGCCAGGCCGAGCGGGCGATCGAAGACGAAGAAGGCGATGGCAATCGCATTGACCGCGGAAAATGCAAACCATTTCCAGGGCACCCGCCGATGGATCGTGCGCCGCGCCGCATAGCGAGTCCGCAGGTAACTCCAGGAACTGGGCTTACGATCGACTGTCTCGCTCATTCCACTCCGCTCTTTCATCAATGCAGAACGGAGATAGGCGCAGCATCCGCCGCCTTCAAGCAAAGGCCCTCCGCATCTGGTGATGTGGAGGGCCAAAACCGTGTTTCACGTGAAATATCAGGCAGAAAGCGCCTTGAACTCGGCGAGGATCGCCTCGCCCATCTCGATGGTTCCGACCTTCTTGGCACCTTCGGCCATGATGTCGCCGGTGCGGATGCCCTTGTCGAGCACGTTGGCGATCGCCTTTTCGAGGTTGTCGGCTTCCTTCACGAGGTTAAAGGAATAGCGCAGGCACATGGCAAAGGAAGCGATCATCGCGATCGGATTGGCAATGCCCTGGCCGGCGATGTCAGGAGCCGAACCATGTACCGGCTCGTAGAGCGCCTTGCGCTTGCCGGTCTTGGCATCCGGAGCGCCCAGCGAAGCCGATGGCAGCATGCCGAGCGAGCCCGTCAGCATGGCCGCAACGTCGGACAGCATGTCGCCGAACAGGTTGTCGGTAACGATCACGTCGAACTGCTTCGGCGCGCGCACCAGCTGCATGCCACCGGCATCCGCCAGCATGTGCTCGAGCTTGACGTCGGAATACTTGTCCTTGTGCGTTGCGGTGACCACCTGGTTCCACAATACGCCCGACTTCATGACGTTGCGCTTTTCCATCGAGCAGACGCGGTTCTGACGCGTGCGGGCCATTTCGAAGGCCACGGCAGAGATGCGCTCGATTTCGTATGTATCGTAGACCTGCGTGTCGATCGCGCGCTTCTGGCCATTGCCGAGATCGGTGATGGTCTTCGGTTCGCCGAAATAGACGCCGCCGGTCAGCTCGCGGATAATCAGGATATCGAGGCCTTCGACCAGCTCCGGCTTCAGCGACGAGGCGTTTGCCAGCGCCGGGTAGCAGATGGCCGGACGCAGGTTGGCGAACAGCTCCAGATCCTTGCGCAGGCGCAGCAGGCCGGCTTCGGGGCGCACTTCATAGGGAACGTCGTCCCACTTCGGACCTCCGACAGCACCGAAGAGAACCGCATCGGCAGCCAGCGCCTTCTGCATGTCGCCTTCGGAGATCGCGGCACCATGCGCGTCGTAGGCGCTGCCACCGACCAAGCCTTCGTCTGTCACGAAGCCGGCGGACATTTCCTCGTTCATGTAGGCAATGATCTTGCGGACCTCGCCCATCGCCTCTGGGCCGATGCCGTCGCCCGGCAGCAGGAAAAGATTGCGCGCTGTCATGAAACCCTCCGCGGAAAAACAAGTTGCGGCTTCTTAGACCTGCGAAAACGGCATTTCAAGCGAGTGTGAGGCCGATTCGGTACGGTTGCGGAATTACTGCTCGATCGCTCGTTGACCGATTGGCGCAAGCGGGTCCACAAGAAGGGCCTCTATCGCCAAGTTCATCGGGTACTATCATGCCTTCCGCACCGCTCCATCTAGACACCCCACTTTTCCGCACCTCCGCCGATTACAGCGCGAGCAACAAGCCGCTCTGGCTGAAGCTCGACGCGCTGCAGCCTTCCGGCAGCTTCAAGCTCCGAGGCGTTGGCAGGCTTTGCCAGCATGAAATCGAAAACGGTGCACGGGAAATCTTCTGCGCCTCAGGCGGGAATGCAGGGATCGCCGCCGCCTATGCCGGACGATCGCTCGGCATTCCGGTCACGATCGTCGTGCCGGAGACGACGTCCGCAGAAGTGCGCCGATCGATCGAGGCAACAGGTGCTGCGGTGATCGTCCACGGGACGGTGTTCGATGAAGCCAACGCCTTTGCGATCGAACAGGCGAATGCCAGGAAGGCTGCCTATGTGCATCCGTTCGATCATCCGCTTCTGTGGGAGGGACACGGCACGTTGATCGACGAGGTCGTTGCAAAAGGTGCCGACTTCGATTGTGTCATCGCAAGCGTCGGCGGTGGCGGGTTGCTTGCCGGCATCGTTGCCGGTCTCAAGCGAAACGGTCTGTCTGATGTTCCGGTCATTGCCGTCGAAACGGAGGGAGCTGCTTCGCTTCATGCGAGCCTTGCTGCAGGAGAGCGCATCACCTTGCCGGGGATCACCTCCATCGCCAGCTCGCTCGGAGCGCGCCAGGTGGCCAGTCACGTCTTCGATCTGCCGAAACACCACCCGATCGAAAGCGTCACGGTCACCGATGCGCAGGCGGTCGCCGCCTGCCTGAAGTTTGCCGATGCCTATCGTATTCTGGTCGAGCCTGCCTGCGGTGCTGCGCTCGCGGTCGCTGATGTCCATGCCGATAGTCTCGCCCGCTTCAAAAAACCGCTGATCGAAGTTTGCGGCGGCATCGGCGTCTCGCTGGAGAAACTGAAGACCTGGAAAGAACGGCTTCTGTAAGTCGAGCAAAGAAAAAGCCGGGCGAAAGCCCGGCTTTGACCATACAATCTTCTAAGCTTACGCAGCCCAGGGATGGGATCCGGCGTTTTTCGCTTCGAAATTGTCGATCGCCTTGCCCTTTTCGAGCGTCAGACCGATATCGTCGAGGCCGTTCAGCAGGCAGTGGCGCTTGAACTCGTCAAGATCGAACTTGATCAAGCCGCCGTCCGGACCTGTGATCTCGAGGTTTTCCAGATCGATCGTCAGGATCGCGTTGGAGCCGCGCGAGGCGTCGTCCATCAGCTTTTCGAGGTTTTCCTGGCTAACCATGATCGGCAGAATGCCGTTCTTGAAACAGTTGTTGTAGAAGATGTCGGCGAAGCTGGTCGAGATGACGCAACGGATGCCGAAGTCGAGGAGCGCCCACGGCGCGTGCTCGCGCGAGGAGCCGCAACCGAAGTTGTCGCCGGCAACGAGGATCTTAGCATTCTGATAGGCCGGCTTGTTCAGCACGAAATCCTCGTTCAGGGAGCCGTCTTCATTGTAGCGAGCTTCCGCGAAAAGACCCTTGCCAAGACCCGTGCGCTTGATCGTCTTCAGGTAGTCCTTCGGAATGATCATGTCGGTATCGATGTTGACAACCGGCAGAGGGGCAGCGACGCCCGTCAGCTTTACGAATTTGTCCATGGCCTGGCTCCAATATCAGCAGACGTAGTTTTGTTGATCAGCGTTTAGTCCAGATTGCCGCCGAAATGAAGGAAAATTTATATCGTGGGACCGGCTGCGCGCGGATTCGACGCGCAGCCCGCCCTGACCGCAGTGAGATCAGCTTGCCTTGGCTGGCTCATTCATTGCCCAGAGCACGCCGAACGGATCACGCAGCTGGCCATACCGATCGCCCCAGAACATCATCTGAACGGGCATGATCACCTCTAGACCCGCCTGAACCGCGCGCTCCCACCAGAAATCGATATCGTCGATAACAAGCTGGAGACTGAAGCCCTGGTGCTTCTGAAACGGATGACCGTGTTCGGGATAGGCATCGGACAACATCAGCGAGCTTCCGTTGATGTAGAGGTGCACATGCATCGTCCGACCGTTTTCATCCGGAGGGACGACAAAGGCTTGCGCCGCGCCGAAAGCACGCTTGTAGAATTCCGCGGCCTTCAACGCACCATCGACCGTAATATACGGCAGCAAGCCATTCTTGACCGGCGGCATTTGCATCGTGCCGGTTTCCATTGCGGTATCCATACTGTCCTCCATCGTTTGATTTGGTTCGGGCGGAAAGCCCAGACCTCTCAAGGACGCAGGAAGATCAGTCGGGCCGACAGTGATCTCGAAATTTTCCGGAACTGACGCGAAAGTCAGAGGTCGATGATCGTACCGCGACCGTCATTCCAGATGCGCATGTTCTCGCCGGAATGCGACCTTGCCTTCGCTGTGGCGCGGACCGGAGCCGGTTTCATCTTCAGCGAAAGCGCGCGGCCAACCATGAGGACCGTCAGAATACCTCCGACTGCGAGCGTCACGGAAAAAGTGACGAACGCCAGTGCAACGAAGGCGGTGATGCCAGCGAGCAGGAGGAAGACGGAACGAATGTTTTGCATGGTTTTAGACCTTTCTTCGGAAAGGAATGTGGTTCTTCATTTCTTTCTCTGCAAGATGAGCATGGCTTTTTGTTGTCTTGCCACCTGTCACAAAGCTTGGCACACATTTGTGATGACCCGCAATTTTCCGACTCGCTCCCTGAATCTCCGCCGGTCCGTTCTGAGCGTTCCGGCCATCAATGCGCGCGCACTGGAAAAGACCCATGCGCTCGATTGCGATGCCGTGATCTTCGATCTTGAGGACTCGGTGGCGCCGGAGCGAAAGGGGGAGGCCCGCGACAATCTGAAGGCCTTTTTTTCAGGGGCTCCCCTTCTGAACAAGGAGCGGATCATCCGCATTAATGCGCTTGATTCCACATTCGGCATTTCGGACATGGAATTGGTCTTGGCGGTGGAGCCGGATGCCGTGCTCTTGCCGAAAGTGAACGAACCTCAGGATGTGATGGCCGTCAGCGATCGGCTCGCCGATGCCGATGCGCCGGATAGCCTCCGTATCTGGGCAATGATCGAGACGCCACGCGGCATTCTGAACGCGGCGGCGATTGCCGAAGCCGGGCGAACACCGGGCTCGAGGCTCGATTGTTTCGTCGTTGGTCTCAACGACCTGCGCAAGGAAACAGGCGTTCTGCCGCAACCCGGCCGCACCTATCTCGTGCCCTGGCTGATGCAGGTGGTGCTCGCGGTGCGCGCCTACGGCCTCGACGCGATCGACAGCGTCTTCAACGATTTCAAGGATGCCGATGCCTTCGATGCGGAATGCGCGCATGCCCGCGCCATGGGTTTCGACGGCAAGATGCTGATCCACCCCGCTCAGATCGAAGCCGCTAACCTGCATTTCGGCCCCGATGAGGCGGCAATTGCCGAGGCGGAGGCGATCATCGCCGCCTTTGCCGACCCCACTGCAGATGGACTGAATGTCATCAATGCCAATGGTCGGATGATCGAGCGGCTACACCTTGTTCAGGCGGAAAGTCTGGTTCATAAAGCTCGCCTGATTGCAGAACGCCAAACGGCGAAGTGAAAGACGACTTTAGATGAAGCTTTATCGCCTTCTGACCGGCCAGGATGATGCCGTTTTCTGTCACCGCGTGACCGACGCCCTCAACAAGGGCTGGTCGCTGAACGGTTCGCCATCGATGACCTTCAATACCCAGACCGGCCAGGTGATGTGCGCTCAGGCGATCGTCAAGGACGTCGAAGGTAAGGACTACCACCCGGACATGAAGCTGTCCGAACAGTAAGCGAAAGCTTATCGTTCGGCCGCCTCTTCGGCGCTCGCCTCGATCCGTTCCATGTCGTCGTCGCTGAGACCGAAATGGTGGCCGATCTCGTGGATGAGGACATGGGTGATGATATCGCCAAGCGTCTCGTCGTTCTCGGCCCAGTAGTCGAGGATCGGCCGCCGGTAGAGGCGGATACGGTTCGGCAATTCGCCGGTTTCCATCGTGAACCGCTCCGAAATCCCTCGGCCTTCAAAGAGGCCGAGAAGGTCGAACGGCGTTTCCAGCGCCATGTCCTCGAACACGTCGTCGTCAGGGAAATCCTCGATCTCGATTGTCAGATTGGTAGTCAGTGAGCGGAACTCTTCCGGCAGATGGCTATAAGCTTCCATCGCCAGGGACTCGAAAGTGCTGATCGTCGGAGCGTGGCGATCCTGCCAATTATCGCTCTGGTCTATGCGGGCCATAAAAATTCCCTTCCTTTGCGGCCCATATAGAACCTTTGCGTACGATTTTCGAGAGCGGAATCAAAGGCAGGAATAAATTCACATCAAATGGCTGTTGACTCTTCCGATCGCCTCTGGAATCCATAAGAACATAACAGGAACACAAGAGACTTGGAGAACGTCATGGCACAGTCGGCCGTGACGCGCGAGCGGCTTTTTGCGCTCCGCGAAACCATTGCAAAACTTGAAGGAAAGCCCGCGCCGGCCTTGGCTGCAGCGCAAGGCGAAGCCCTGGCCGAGAAGGACCTCTCCACCCAGAATGACAGTGGGCTGCGTCTTCCACTTGGCATCCCCGCGCTCGACGAGGCCGTTGACGGCGGCCTGCCGCTCGACGGGATCACCGAGGTCCGTTCAGAGCTTTTGCGCGAAGCCGGCGCCGGCAGTGGCTTCGTGCTGGCGCTTGCCGCCATGCTGCAGCGTCAAGCGGGAGAGAGCCCCAGTGCTCAGCTACCGATCCTCTGGATCGCAGATATGGTTTCCACGATCGAAGCAGGCGTCCCCTACGCCGTCGGCTTGCGCGATTTCGGTCTGAAACCGGACCAGTTCTTCTATGCCAGCCCACGCAAGCTTGAAGATGCCCTTTGGCTTGCCGAAGCGGCAGTCGAAAGCGGCGTCTTTCCGGCGACAATTCTGGAGGTTCGCGGCAATCCGAAACCCTTCGGCCTGACGGAAAGCCGTCGTTTGAGCTTGCGGGCGAAAGCATCGAAACGCCCGCTTTTCCTGTTGCGGCAGGCTGGAGAGGAAGAGGCCAGCAGCGCTTGCTTCCGCTTCCTTATGGCACCCGCGCCGGCACAGGCGCGCCCCTTGCCGGATGGCACGATGCTGGGCGGCAGCATCGGCAATCCGGTTTTTCATCTGACCCTGGAGAAGAGCCGCAACCCGGCCCCCCTCTCCTTCCTACTGGAGTGGAACCCTCATGACCGCCGTTTTTTCGCCGTCTCACAATCAGTCGAGCCTCGCCTTCCAGACGAACGCGCAGCGCATTCTGGCACTCCACTTTCCGCATCTTCCAACCGACCGGATATCAAGAAAGAAATGGGGGCTCTCCTGGCGTTCGCGCGGACGTCCTGAGGCCGCACCGATCGTCTGTTCCAGCCGTCTCAACAATACCATGCGGCTGACAGCGCTCGACGAGGCAGCCGAAACCCTCAATCTCCGAAAGCACATGGGCGTCGCCGAAGCCCGCGCCATCTACCCCACGCTCGATGTGATCGAGGACGACCCAGCCGCCAACCGGCGCTTCCTGGAAGCGATCGCCGATTGGTGCGATCGCTATACCCCGCTTGTCGCTCTCGACGGTATGGGTGGCCTGTTCCTCGACATAACCGGCTGCACCCATCTGTTCGGCGGCGAGGCCTCCCTTCTCAAGGATATTCTCAAAAGGCTTTTCCAGATGGGAATTGACGCGCGCGGCGCGATCTCTTCTTCGCCCGGATTGTCCTGGGCTATCAGCCGTTTCGGCCAAGGCGGCATCATCGAGCATGGAGATGCAGAACAGGCGCTGGCTCCCCTGCCTGTCGCGGCCTTGCGCCTCGAGGAAGAAACCATAGGCGGCCTGAACAAGATGGGTCTCAAATATGTCGGCGATCTGCTGACCGCGCCGCGCGCCCCGCTCACCCGCCGATTTGGAGGAGCGGTGCTCTTGAGGCTCGATCAGGCGCTTGGAACAGATGAAGAGCCGGTCTCTCCGCGCCTGCCCGTCGCAAGCCTCTCGGTCGAACGTCGCCTGATTGAACCGATCGGAGCCGAAGACGATATCCTTGCGCTCACCGATCAGATTGCCGTTTCCCTGAAGCCCTCGCTCGAAGCGCGTGGTGTCGGCGGCCGCATCTTCGAACTGGTGCTGTTCCGTGTCGACGGCAAGGTATTTCGGATTTCTGCCGGGACAGCGCAGCCCTTGCGGGAGCCCAAGCGCATCGCCGCTCTCTTTGCTGAACGCCTGCAGGCAATTCACGACGATTTCGATGCCGGTTACGGATTCGAAATCCTTCGCCTCAACGTGCTCCTGCACGAAGATTTCGTGACCTCACAGGGTGATTTCGAACAGCACCAGCAGAAGGACGCCTCTCTTGCTGTTTTCTTGGATCGGGTTTCCGCCCGCCTTGGAGAAGACTGCCTGCAAACCTTCCAATTGCGGGAAAGCCATATACCGGAAAGAGCCTATACGACAGTCCCCGCAATCGATCACCTGTCTGCCCCGAAAACCCGGGAAGGACATCAGCCGCCAGCCAGGAGCGAACGGCCCATTCGGCTATTGCGGAAAGCGGAACTGATGGACGCCTTTGCCATCGAAATCCCGGATGGCGCACCCGCGAGCTTTCACTGGCGGCGCATGCAGCATCGTGTCCTGAAGAGCGAGGGACCGGAGCGGCTGGCGATGGAATGGTGGTTCGATGGCTTGGATGGAAAGGAAACTGCGGATCGAGACTACTTCCGGATCGAAGACGATAAGGGACGGCGCTTCTGGATCTATCGCCAAGGCCATTATGAGCGTGACACAGCGCAGAACTGGTTCATGCATGGGGTCATTGCCTGATGTCTGCCTTCTTCGAAATCGGCGCCAAGACCAATTTTTCCTTTCTGGAGGGCGCCTCCAAGCCTGAGGAGATGGTCGTTAAGGCTGCCGTTCTGAAGCTTGGAGGCCTTGGCATTGCCGACCGCAACTCAGTTGCGGGCGTCGTCCGAGCGCATGCCCAAGCAGAGGCGATCCGGAAGAAGTTCGAACGAAAGAAAGCCGGGCTTCTGGAGGAACGCGAGAAGAAGGACATCATTCCCGATCCGATCCGTTTCCAGCCGGGAGCCCGCCTTGTCTTTGCGGATGGAACGCCTGACATTCTTGCCTACCCGCGAGATCGTCAAGGCTGGGCGCATCTTTGCCGGCTGCTGAGTGCTGGAAACCTGCGAGCCGAGAAGGGTAAGTGCATTCTGTCGGAAACGGATTTGATGGAATGGGGCAACGGCATGATGCTCGCGATCATTCCGCACCCATCCATTGCCGATAATGACAATCACACCGCGTTCGAAACCTGTCTGGAGCGGCTCAGCAAACGCTTTTGGAAAAACATCCACATGGCGCTCGCCCCCGCCTATGACGGCCGCGATAAGCGTATGTTTGCGACCATCTCCATGCTGGCGGACCGCAACCGCATCCCGCTGATCGCCACCAACCAGCCGCTCTACCACGATACGGCCCGCCGCCCTCTCGCCGATATCGTGACATCGATCCGGGAACACATTCCCATTCCCGAGGCTGGCTTTCTCCTGGCTCCGAATGCCGAACGCTATCTCAAGAGCGGCAGCGAAATTCATCGTCTCTTCAGAGACTATCCGCATGCCGTCACGAACACAGCGAAGTTTTTTGGCAGCCTTTCCTTTTCGCTCGACGAACTGGAACACAATTACCCCTCCGAGAATGACGAGGGGGAAACGCCCTATGAAACACTGGAACGTCTGACCAGATCGGGGGCCGAAAAGCGCTTCCCAAACGGCGTGCCTGAAAAAGTTCAGAAGAACATTAAGTACGAGTTGAGCCTCGTTCGTCAGAAGCAATATGAATCATACTTCCTGACGGTCCATCGGATCATCCAATATGCCCGGCATGAGAAGAAAATCCTCTGCCAGGGGCGCGGCTCCGCTGCAAACTCGGTCATTTGCTATTGCCTCGAGATAACCGAGGTCAATCCGGAGAAGAGCACCCTGCTCTTCGACCGCTTCCTCTCGATGGACCGGGACGAGCCGCCGGATATTGATGTCGATTTCGAGCACGAGAGGCGCGAAGAAGTCATCCAGCACATCTACCAAAAGTATGGCAAGGAACATGCCGGCCTGACGGCAGGGGTAACGACCTACCGCACCCGATCGGCAGGTCGTGAGGTCTCGAAGGCCTTTGGTCTTTCCGAGGACATCCAGTCCGCCATCGGCAGCCTGGTCTGGGGCTGGTCGGAAGAGAAGTTGTCCGAGCGGGAAGCAAAAGCGGCCGGGCTCGAAACTTCCGATCCCGTGACCCAAAACGTGCTGAAATATGCATCCGAACTTCTCGGCTTTCCCAGGCACCTCACCCAGCATGTCGGGGGCTTCGTCATCACTAAGGACAGGCTGGATGAAGTCGTTCCGATCATGAAGACGGCAATGCCCGGACGCTACATGGTCGAATGGGACAAGGATGATCTCGACAATCTGAAAATCCTCAAGGTCGACATTCTGGCACTTGGAATGCTGACCGCATTGAAGCGGGCATTCGATCTGCTTCTCCTGCATTACGACGTCAAGAAGACACTCGCCGATCTCGGCAACGCCACTCATGAGGACGAAGAACCGGTCTATGCGATGATGTGCCGGGCCGACACGCTTGGTGTCTTCCAGATCGAGAGCCGGGCGCAGATGAGCATGCTGCCGCGGCTCAAACCGAAGGAATTCTACGATCTCGTCATCGAGGTCGCTATCGTCAGGCCCGGCCCTATCCAGGGGGACATGGTCCATCCCTATCTGAAGCGCCGGGAACAACAAGCACGCGGCATCCCGATAACGTATCCGAATCCCGAGCTTGAAAAAGTTCTGGAGAGAACGCTTGGCGTACCGCTGTTTCAGGAACAGGCCATGCAGATTGCCATCACGGCGGCAGGTTTTGAGCCTGCTGAAGCGGATCAGTTGAGGCGCGCCATGGCAACCTTCAAACGAACAGGCACGATCGGCGATTTCGAAAAGCGGTTCATTAGTGGCATGGTTGCAAAAGAATACCCCCGCGATTTTGCGCAGCAATGCTTCAACCAGATCAAGGGCTTTGGCGAATACGGTTTCCCGGAAAGCCACGCGGCCTCGTTCGCGCTGCTGGTCTACGCCTCGTCCTGGGTGAAGGCCTACTATCCCGATGTCTTCTGTGCCGCGATGCTGAATTCGCAGCCGATGGGTTTCTATGCCCCCGCGCAGCTTGTCAGGGATGCCCGGGAGCATGGCGTTGAGATCAGGCCCGTCGATATCAATGAATCGAACTGGGACTGCTTGCTTGAGGAGACCGAATTCGACAAGCGTGCAGTCGATTTCCGACATGCCAGCATGCGGGATGTCATCAAGACAAAGCGAGCCGTTCGGCTTGGCTTCAGGCAGATAAAGGGCCTTTCGGAAACGAGCATGGAACAGCTCGTTGCCAACCGAGGCGGGGGCTACTCTTCCATCCGCGATCTCTGGCTGCGCTCCGGCCTGCAGAAGGCCGATATAGAACGCCTCGCTGATGCGGATGCCTTTCACTCCATAAGACTATCGCGGCGAGATGCACTCTGGGCCGTGCGAGCCCTTGACGTGAAGAGCGCCGCCGAAAAGCTCCCTCTGTTTGACCAGGTAAACCACATCGACCTGCAGGTCGAGCCGGAGACAAGGCTGCCGGAAATGCTGCCTGGCGAACAGGTCATCGAGGATTACCGCTACCTCTCGCTCTCCCTGAAAGCTCATCCGATCTCTTTCCTGCGCGAAGAATTTCACAAGGCGGGCGTAATGAGGAGCGTCGACCTTCTGACTGTTCCGAACGGACGAAAAGTAACGATCGCCGGTCTCGTTTTGGTGCGGCAGCGCCCAGGCTCGGCCAAGGGCGTTATCTTCATGACCCTGGAAGACGAGACAGGCGTTGCCAATGCCATTGTCTGGACGAAGGTCTTCGAGAAGTACCGCCCGATCGTCATGGGAGCCCGGCTTGTGAAGATATATGGCAGGCTTCAGAGCCAGAGCGGCGTGATCCATACCGTCGTCGACCATATCGAGGACATGACGCCCGCACTTGGTATCCTGCAGAAGGAAGCCCGGCGGTTCGGCATTAGCGACCGTTCCGATGAAGCGCTCAATCCGACAGCGGATCCCCGTCAACGAAAAGTAGCCAATGCGCTGGAGAAGGCCGCCATGGAAAGGAAGATAACGGCTGGCAGCAAAACTGAAGCCCGCGAGACCGCCGGCGTCATGCCAAGGGGCCGAAACTTCCATTGAGAGAAGCCCTGTTGGAATTGATGGCGGTGCGGGTGCCAGTCGTTTCGACACTCATCCGAGATGCGACCAAAGGCGCAGGCGCAGATTCTATTTTTTCTTGACAACCGGCGTCTTCTTTAGCAGAAAAGACGATAGGAATGTCATGTTTGGAATGACGACGTGCTTGTCTGCAGCTGCAATTACATAACTGACCACGAAATCCGGGAAGTCATCAACGAGCTTCTCGAGCAGGACTGTTGGCAGTTGATTGTTCCTGCAAAAGTCTATCACGCGATGGAAAAACGGGGCCGTTGTTGCGGTTGTTTCCCGAACGTAGTCGACATCATAATCCAAACGACAGAGGAATATCACGCCCGTCACCACTCGACGGAAGCCGAAATATTTGATTTCATGTCCCGCCTCAGAAACTTCCATGAGGAAAACAGGAGAGCGGACATTGAAAGGCGACAAAAAAGTCATCGAGCGGCTTAACGAGGCCCTCTTTCTTGAACTGGGTGCTGTCAATCAGTACTGGGTTCATTATCGACTCCTTGAAGATTGGGGCTACACCAAGCTCGCCAAGAAGGAGCGCGCCGAATCCATCGAAGAAATGCACCATGCGGACCGTCTGGTCGCGCGCATCATCTTCCTGGAAGGCCATCCCAACCTCCAGACACTCGCACCGCTTCGCATCGGCCAGAACGTCAAGGAAGTTCTGGAAGCCGACCTTGCCGGCGAATACGACGCCCGTAGCGCGTACAAAAAGTCGCGCGATATCTGTCATGAGGCTGGCGACTACGTTTCCATGAAGCTCTTCGAAGAGCTTCTCGCGGACGAGGAAGGCCATATCGACTTCCTCGAAACGCAGCTCGAACTTCTCAACAAGATCGGCGAAGCCAAGTACGGACAGCTGAACGCAGATTCCGCCAACGAGGCGGAATGACCGGAGATAGAGCCGGCCGCCTTGCGGCCGGCTTTCTCATTCCGACGGCGCCAAATTCGCCAGGTGGCGAAACTCGTTCACAACCTGGTCATACACCGCGCGCTTGAACGGCACGATGAGACCAGGCAGGCTTTCCATCGGCTTCCACTGCCACTCATCGAATTCCGCGGAATGTCCTCCCGGTGGCGGATTGATTGCAATCTCGCTTTCGTCTCCCTCGAAACGAAAGGCAAACCAGCGCTGGGTCTGGCCGCGGAACTTGCCCTTCAGTCCGATGCCGATCAGCTGAGGCGGCAAATCATAATTGATCCAGTCGCGCGCCTCAGCCAGCAGCGTGACCGTCTTCATCCCGGTCTCTTCGTAAAGCTCCCGATACGCCGCCTCCAGCGGATCCTCGTCATGATCGATACCGCCTTGCGGCATCTGCCACAGTTGCGGTGAACCGTCATACTCCGAGTTCTCCTCCGCGATACGTCGGCCGGCCCAGACAAAGCCGGCGCGGTTAAACACCATCACGCCTACGCAGGGGCGGTAAGGAAGGTCTTCTGCTTTGATCTTCTGCTTGTTCATTGGCCCCACACTCATGGCTTCTTCGGGTCGTTTGCCAGCGCCGCGATGCCGACGATCTCTATGCCGCGCATCGCTGCCTCTTCCGTCCATTTCGAGATCGCTTCAATACTCTCGTCAAACGCAGATGCGACGCCGATCGCCTGTCCATTGCGTTTCGCAATACGCTCGAGTTCGTCGAGTTTCTGTGTGATCGCATTCACGTCAAGCTGAGCGTCGAGCTGAATGTCCGCGAATGAGTATGGCAGTTCCGTTCCCTTGGCGATCACGGCCGTCTTTGACTGTGCCGAGCTTCCGTCATCGAGGAAAAGAAGGCCCCGCTTGCTAATGTCACGAAGCACCGGCTCCATGGCATTGGGATCGGCGAGAAAGCGCGCACCCTGGTAGTTCATGATCCCGGTATAGTTCGTGATCTCGCCCATCGCACGATGAAGACTTTCCAGATTCTTTGCAGCGGACTTCGACGTCAGCAACGTATCCGGCCCCGGGTCGTTCGCCGGGTAATCATATGGCTCGAACGGCACCTGCAGCAGAATTTCGTGCCCGCCCCGGCGTGCTTCCTGCATCCAGCGCTGAAGACTGTTGCCGCTCGTCGCGAAGGCGAAGGTAATGTCTTCCGGCAGCTTCTGGATCGCGCGCTGGGTGCCGGTCTGGCTGAGCCCCAAACCACTGACGACAATGGCGACACGCGTTCCGTGTGTTCCCGACCATGGTCTTGCATACTGGTCCATTGGACGGCGTCCATCCGGACCAATGATCGGTAGGCGCCCGTCCGGCGTATCCTCAAGCAACGCATCATTGGGCAGCGCCGCCATGCGCGGATCCTGCCCCACCTGCATCGCATCAATCAGAACCGGGCCACTGTCGCCGCGCGAGCGCGGGCTGTATTTGGTCACAACGGATCCATCTCCAGAGACCATTTGCTCGACATTTGCGCCGGACCGGGGGGCGGAACGCGGCATGCCTTCCGGAGCCTCCGTAGGAGCCGGTGGAACCTGAACAGTATCGGTCGGTGGTGCCGCGGCTGTCTGCCCTGCGGCTGGGTTGGTGCGTTTCAGATCGTCGCCATAAAACGCCGTATAGACCGAGAAGCCCCCGATCGCGACCAGGCAGACGCCGGCCAGCATGCGCCCCAAACGCAAAATGCCCGGACGCTTCCGGCGGACTTTGCGATCTTGCCCCAAGGGCGCATGTAAATCGGTACCCATCTCGGCGCCTCTGGATCAAGACAGAAAAAAGGCGTCAGCCGGAAAGCTCCGGCATGACGCCCTTATTCGTCGTTACTTAGCGCTCACGGCTTTATCAGGGTTCGGCGGGAAAGACGGATCGGTCTTCTTGCCGCGCAGAAGATCAAGCGCGTAGTTCAACTGCACGTCGTCCTTCGGATCCGGCGGAACATAGGCAGCAGAGCCGGAACCTTCATCCGTCTCACTCTGCCCCTTGATGTGACCACGCAGGCTGGATTCGCCCTCGGTGACCATCTTGCCCTTCAGATCATCCGGCAGCGGCTCGTCGACCTTGACGTCAGGCGTGATGCCCGTACCCTGGATCGAACGGCCCGATGGCGTGTAGTAGAGCGCCGTGGTCAGGCGCAGCGCGCCATTTTCGCCAAGCGGAATGATAGTCTGCACCGACCCCTTGCCGAACGAGCGGGTACCGAGGATCGTTGCACGACGGAGGTCCTGAAGTGCACCGGCAACAATTTCCGAAGCCGAGGCGGAGCCACCGTTGATCAGAACGATAACCGGCTTCCCGTCCGTCAGATCGCCCGGGCCGGCATTGAACCGACGGGTCTCATCCGGATTGCGGCCACGGGTCGAAACGACTTCGCCGCGTTGCAGAAGAGCGTCCGAAACCTGGATCGCCTGGTCGAGCAGGCCACCCGGATTGAGACGAAGGTCAAGAACGTAACCCTTCAGCTTGTCGGCGGGAACGGTGCTCTTGATCTTCTCGATCGCCTTTTCGAGATCCGGATAGGTCTTCTCGGTGAACGAGATGATACGCAGGTAGCCGACGTTATCCTCGACGCGCGACTTCACGGCCTGAACAGCCACGACATCGCGAACGATCGTCAGTTCGATCGGCTTGTCCGCGCCCTTGCGGATCAGCGTCAGCTTGATCGGCGTGTTCACCGGACCACGCATCTTTTCGACGGCGTCCTCAAGCTTCAAACCACGAACGGACTGACCGTCGATTTCGGAGATGTAGTCGCCAGCCATCACCCCGGCCTTGGCTGCCGGCGTGTCGTCGATCGGCGTGATGACCTTGACCAGCTCGTCTTCCACGGTGACTTCGATGCCGAGACCGCCAAACTCGCCCTTGGTCTGCGTCTGCATGTCAGCCGCATCCTTGGAATTCATATAGCTGGAATGCGGATCGAGAGACGACAGCATACCGTTGATGGCATTTTCGATAAGCTTGTCTTCCGACGGCGGCGTCACGTATTGCGCGCGAACTCGCTCGAAAACATCACCGAAAACCGACAACTCCTTGTAGGTGGACGCCCCCGCCGCTTCAGCAGGCACGCCCGCGGAGTAAATGACGCTCATAGCCGTCGCACCCATCAATGCGCCAACCAGAACAAGAGAAGCCCTACGAATCATTGCGTGCCTTTCCAGTATCTTTGGCGGTCCACCACGGTCGGGAATCGACCGGCTTTCCGTCTTTTCGAAATTCAATGTAAAGCGTTGGCCGGCTGGTTTCCAGCGCCAATGCGGTCGCACTTGCCACTCTTTTTGCGCCCATTGTCGCAAGCGGCTCACCAGCAAAAACGAACTTGCCCTGGCGCGTGCTGATCGATTCCATCCCTGACAGAACGAGGTGATATCCGTCACCTGCATCGAGAATGATCATCTGCCCGTAGCTGCGGAATGCGCCGGCATAAACCACCAACCCGTCGGCGGGTGCGGTGACCACCGTCTCCGGATTGGTCGCAAGCGTCATTCCCATGGCCTCGTGCCCGGTTCCATCGGCATCGCCGAACTGACGGAGTATATCTCCCGCCACGGGAAGTTCGAGTTTAGCCTTCAAATCTCCGAACGCATATGCGGGCGCAATGCGGTTTTTATCAGGCACTCCGCTTTCCGCCAGCGCCTTGGCCTGGGCCCGCTGCTCGTCGGTCAGAAGCTTGCGATTTTCCTCGGCCTGGCGCGCCGCCGCGGCGGCTTCGCGTACCGAAGAGATCTGGCTTTCCATGGAGGCAACAAGGCTTTCCAGGCTCGTCGCCTTACTGGCAAGCTCCTCCGAGCGCTTCCGTTCCGCCTCGAGTTCGGCGGCATTGCTGCGGCTGAGCTTTTCGTTTTCGGCCAGCAGAAGATCCATGCGTCGCTCTTCCTCGACGCTGTTGGTCATCGTCGAGGTCAGGCTTGCCTTCTCGGCCGCGCTCGCCGTCTGCAAGGCCGACAGGCTCGCGAGATCCGCGGCAAGCTTATCTGTCTCCTTGCGGATGCCCGGCACGACGGCACCGAGCAGAATGGCGCTTCGGACTGAAGCAAGCGCATCGTCGGGGGTGACCAGCAGGGCCGGCGGCGGGTTTCTGCCCATCCGCTGCAGGGCGGCGAGAACCTCGGCGAGAAGACCGCGGCGCTCGTGAAGCGAGTGGCGCACCCCGTCTTCCTTGACGCCGAGATCGGCGAGCTTTTTTTCGCTTTCGAGGATCTGCTTCTCAAGCGATTTCCGGCGCGCAGCTGAATCGATCAGAGCCTGACGAACGCTGCTGGCACTCTTGTCGAGATCGGCAATGCTCTTCTGCAGTTGCTCGACCTTGTCGGACGACAGATTGATCGTCTTCGACAAGGCTTCGAGCTCTGTCCGCGTCTCGTCACGCTTCTTTGCCAGTTCGGCAGCGGCATCAGGCGGCGGCGCTTCAGAAAGCGGTACCGAGGAAGGGGCTGAAGCCTGAGGTGGAGACGGCGGAGCCTGCTGTCCCAAAGCCGCGTCGCTGACAAGCAGGCACGAAAACACGAGCAAGGCCGCGCCAAAGCCAGCCGTCACGGACGGCAAGACCAAGTAATTCCGCCTGGACGCACTTTTGGGCATGCTCTCGGAAAATTCCTCTTAAATCGCGCGGAGACTAAGCTGATTTGGCGCGCGTTTCCAGAAACATTGAACGAGCGCAGCCGGTCGGACAACACAAACCTGCGTGAGCGGAATGCGGTGGTCAGACCCGGTGATAGGGATGCCCTGAAAGAATGGTGACGGCGCGATAGAGCTGTTCGGCGATCAGTGTCCGCACCAGCTGGTGCGGCCAAGTCATCTTGCCGAGGCATAATACGGCGTCGGCGCGATCATAGAGCGACGGATCGAGGCCATCAGCGCCACCGATCGCGATCGTCAGGTCACGTTTGCCCTGATCACGATAGGTCCCGAGCAGATTCGCGAACCCCTCGCTATCCAGCGCCTTTCCTCGTTCATCGAGAAGAACAAGCACGCTGCCGTCCGCGAGCGACTTCTGAAGCAGCTGAGCCTCGTCACGTTTCCGTGTGTCCGCGTTCGAAGCACGGCTTTCGGCGACCTCCGCGACGCGCAAGAACTCGAGACCGACCGCGGGGCCGGCCTTGGCAAAGCGATCAAAATATCTGGACGCAAGATCCTTCTCCGGGCCGGACTTCAGTCGGCCCACGGCAAAGAGACCAATCCGCATGGCATCCCCTCCTGCACTGGCACCACAGGGCTGTCACGACATCGTCGCTCCAGCCCAATGGCGGCCGTCTATCAGGCCTTGGATGCCTCGTCCAGATAGGCTGTCAGTGCAGCGTTTCCTCGTCGATCTCCGGCGCTGCCCACATCTTTTCGATGTTGTAGAACTCGCGGATCTCAGGACGGAAAACATGCACGATGATATCGCCGGTATCGATCAGAATCCAATCTCCGCCATCCTGACCTTCGACGCGGGCCGTACCGAAGCCCTCGTCTTTCAGGTCTGTGAGGAGGTGATCCGAGATCGCCAGGACATGCCTGCTCGAGCGACCGGAGACGACGACCATGTAGTCTCCCAGTGCTGACTTGCCGGCGATGTCGATAGTGGCAATATCTTCAGCCTTCGAGTCCTCAAGGCTAGTGAGGACGGCTTGCAGGGCGCGGGCGGCGGCATCGGCGCTACGTTCCGGGCTCTTCGGGACAACGGCGTGCGTTTTTCCCTTGGCGTGTACTGTTGTCAGTGCTTTCCCTTTCTCGGAATGACAAAACATGCACATCACTGATTTGGCGAACCAAATCATGATTAAGATAGGCACCAAATTGTATATGTTTCAAGACGCACACGATCACAAAGCGTGAACGTCGAAATTGGCGCGGGAGCACGATCTTGTCGGGCGATATGCTGGCGCTGGTGTACAGTCCAGATCGCTCCACGTAAAGTGGCGAAGCATTCAAACGCAAAGACGACGATGAAAGCAAACGACGACGCGCTTACGCCCATCCTTCGCATCAGCTTTCCGCACGAGGATCGCCTTGGTCGCGGGAAGATGGAGCTTCTGGAACACATCAGGGAAACAGGCTCGATTTCCGCCGCCGGCCGCGCCATGGACATGTCCTATCGTCGCGCCTGGCTGCTTGTCAGCGACATGAACAGAATGTTCAAGGAACCCGTCGTTGAATCGCAGCGCGGCGGCCAGAAAGGCGGCGGCGCCTCGCTGACTGCGTTCGGGGACGAACTCCTGTCACGCTTTCGGCAGATGGAGCAGACCATGCGCTCGATGCTGGC
Organism: Rhizobium sp. Root708; assembly: GCF_001429725.1. Classification (GTDB taxonomy): domain Bacteria; phylum Pseudomonadota; class Alphaproteobacteria; order Rhizobiales; family Rhizobiaceae; genus Rhizobium. The sequence continues at coordinate 340,072 of NZ_LMHV01000001.1, forward strand.
GGACGACCTTGCCTGGCTGGACGCCAATCGCGCTCCGACAGCAGAAACCGCGAGCGGGTCAAACCTCGAGCGCGACAGTCTTGATGATGGCAAAAACCGGCGCTCCCGCTCTCAAGCCTAAACGCTCTGCGGAAAAGCTGGTTATTCTCGAGAGGACTTCATCGCCAAGGCAGTCGATCGTAACGTCTACGGTCGCGTCATCGGCCGGGTTGATGGTCCGAACGACCCCCTGCAGCACATTGAGCGCGCTCAACCCCTCTGGCTGCACGGTGGCAATCATCACGTCGCGTGCAGGTATCCGCACCCGAATGGATTTGCCGGGTTGCAGCAGGCCGGGCACATGCAGCTTGGAACCTTTGAGGGCAATCGTCGCCAAGCGATGTTCGCTGTCGACGCTATCAACGGTCCCATGCAGCAGCGCCCCCAGTTCGTGCCGATCAAGCGATGCAGACGGCTGCATGAGGACCCTCTCGGCCGAACCGACCGCCGTTATGGCGCCGTCCTGCATGACAACCACCTGATTGGCGAGGCGCGCAACTTCGGCGACTGAGTGGCTGACATAGACGATCGGAATGTCCATTTCGTCGCGCAGGCGCTCTAGGTAGGGCATGATTTCCGTCTTGCGGGCCTCGTCGAGAGCAGCGAGCGGCTCGTCCATCAAAAGCAGGCGAGGAGATGAGAGCAGGGCACGACCAATCGCCACGCGCTGCCTTTCGCCGCCCGACAGATTTCCAGGGCTTCTGGCAAGAAGATGATCAATCCCGAGGAGCTCGGATATCCTTTCCAGCTGGACGGAGCGCTCGCCTGCAGGTGCAAACCACCGGCCATAGAAGAGATTCTGCCGCACGCTCAGATGCGGAAACAGTCTCGCTTCCTGGAAGACGTAGCCGAAACGTCGCCGGTGCTTGGGCACGAAAACCCGCTTGCTGGTATCCGTCAGAACATCGCCATCGAGCTCCACACGGCCCTTCTCAGGCCGGGTCAGCCCGGCGATGATCCGGATCATCGACGTCTTGCCTGAGCCGGAACGCCCGAAAAGCGCGGTGATGCCGCGCTCCGAGGAGAAGCTGGCATCCAGCTCAAACCCTCCCAAACGATGCTTCGCTTCGACGATGAGCGTCATTCCGGATCGACCCTCCGACCCACAATGCGAGAAAGAAACTCAGACGCCAACAGAGCAGCCATTGAGAGGATGACCGCAATGATCGTCAGACGCAGCGCACCGGCGTCGCCGCCCGGCACCTGCGTGAAGGAATAGATTGCGGCTGACAGGGTCTGCGTTTCGCCTGGAATATTGGAAACGAACGTGATCGTTGCACCGAACTCTCCCATGGCCTTGGCAAACGCCAGGATCATCCCCGCGATGATCCCCGGCAACGTCAGCGGCAGGGTGATGGTGAGGAAGACCCACAGCGGGCTGGCCCCGAGTGTCCCGGCTGCTTCTTCCAGCTTCTTATCGACCGCCTCGATGGAAAGCCGGATGCTCCTCACCATCAGCGGAAACGCCATGACAGCACAGGCGAGTGCAGCCCCCGTCCAGCGAAACGAAAACACGATTCCGAAGTGCTGATCGAGAAAGCTGCCAATCGGACCGCGGCGACCGAAGAGAACAAGCAGAATGAACCCGGTCACGACAGGCGGCAGAATCAACGGCAAATGAACGATGCCATTCAGGATCGATTTCCCCCAGAAGCGGCCACGCGCCAGCACCAGCGCCACGGCGATGCCGAACGGCAGACTGGCAAGCATGGCGACGACCGACACCTGCAGACTGAGCAGGATCGCCGTCCACTCATCGTCACTGAGACCAAAGGCGTGCAATCGATATCTCCAAAATCAAAAGGCCCACATAAGTGGGCCTCCTGTCGAGGTCAGGTTTGAAAATGACCAATCATTTCAGGATGGTAAAGCCCTGATCCGTGAAGAAATGCGCAGCCTTGTCAGATTTCAGGAAGTCCAGATAGGCAGCAGCATCGGCATTCTTGCTTTCAGCGAGAATGGCAACCGGATAGATGATCGGCGGGTGCGAATCCGCGGGGAAAGTGCCGGCAACTGCAACACCCGGATCGGCAGAAACGTCGGTCTGGTAGACGATCCCGTACGGAGCCTCGCCGCGCGAGACGAGCGCCAGCGCAGCGCGCACGCTTTCTGCACCGGCAACCTTGCTTTCAACCGACGACCAAACGCCGAGCTTCTCCAGCGCCGTCTTGCCATACTTGCCTGCCGGCACGGACTTCACTTCGCCCATCGCCAACTTGCCATCGCCAAGTAGGGTCGCGAGATCGAAGCCCTGCTTGATGTCGACGGGCTTGGCGTTGTCCTTGGCCGTGACCAGCACGATGCTGTTGCCAAGCAGGTTTGCACGCGTATCCGACTTGACCAGGTTCTTCTTGGCGACATAGTCCATCCAGTCGAGATCCGCCGAGATGAAGATATCGGCAGGCGCACCGCCTTCGATCTGCTTCGCCAGCGCCGAGCTGGCAGCGTAGGAAGCCACGGTTTCCTTACCGCTTTCCTTTGCCCATTCGGCGTTGGCTGCATCCAGGGCATTCTTCAGGCTGGCCGCCGCGAAGATCGTGACTTTCGCGGCAGCCATGGCAGCCGGTGCATATGCGCCGAGCCACGCGGACGAAACGGCAACGACGGCAAACTTAACCCATTGACGACGGCTAAACATCAGAAATTGCTCCCCAAGCTTCGAAATATCTGAAGAGATATAACGACGTCAGGCATTTGGCTAGCGCTGTATTCTGAAAAACATAACAGCTCTCAACAAGCGCCGTTTTGCGTTCGAGAAGCGCGCGGGTTTGCCCCGAATTAGAGAGAAGGAAGAACTGCAGCAGTTGCTGCTGCTGAATAAATCAGCACATTTAATCAGCACTCTACGCAGACATGCAGAAAGTGCATTGCTGCGATGCAACATTCTCTATTTCGCTGAACGTCACCGTTTGCTAAAACACAATCATCGAACGGCGATCTCCTCCTCCCATAGCCGTTCGATATGGATCGGCAGCACTCCTCCTCCCAGTTGTCGATCAAGTTTAGAAGCCCGACGGATCCTCCCCCGTCGGGCTTTTTACTTTAGGACCGTTGGCGGCTGAGAACGACGTCATTCCCATTCGCACGGATTTCCGTAGAGCTGAGGCCAGAGCGCGGACCATGGATGAAGGTCCAGGCCGGTGCCTGCCGCTTCCAAAGTGCGCGTGAATCGTCCTCGTCGATGCGCGCGAAATCAAATGTCCGCGCCATCTTCGATGACAGGAAGGACAACGTCGACCCTGGCCGGTCGATGACCGCGATCGGGAATGTGTTGACGATATCCTGCCAGCGCTGCCAATGATGGAAGGTCTTCAGGCTGTCCGCCCCCATGATCCAAATGAAATGGACATGCGGATTGCGCGCCTTGACGCGGGCCAAGGTGTTTGCCGTGAAGCTCGTCGCAAAATCCCGCTCGAACGCGGTGATCTTGATCGAGGGGTAGGGGGCAAGACGCTCGCTCAGCGCGATGCGCTCTGCGAGCGGCAACAGATTTCGCCGATCCTTGAGCGGGTTGCCCGGCGTAACGATCCACCACAACTGATCAAGACCGAGCCGCTTGATCGCAATTTCGGCAACCAGCGCATGCCCGGCATGCGGCGGATTGAACGAGCCGCCGAAAAGACCGACGACCATCCCGCGCTCCGTATGCGGCATGCGAAGATAATGTCGGTCGATTTCGTCGTTTGTCACGTCAGGGCCGGGTCTGTCCGGTGCCGTGCACCCGATACTTGAAGGACGTCAATTGCTCGACGCCGACGGGGCCGCGGGCGTGCATCTTGCCGGTCGCGATACCGATTTCCGCCCCCATGCCGAACTCGCCACCATCGGCAAACTGCGTCGATGCATTGTGCAGCAGGATCGCGGAATCGACTTCGGTGAAGAACCGCTCGACCACGCTTGGATTCTCAGCAATGACAGCCTCGGTGTGGTTGGAGGAATACGTCTGGATATGCTCGATCGCCCCGGAAATACCGTCGACAACGGCAACCGACACGATCGCATCCAGATATTCCGTCGACCAATCGTCCTCGGTCGCAGCCTTTGCGCCGGGCATTGCCTCGATGACCGCAGCCGAACCGCGGATCTCGCAACCTGCACCCGCCAGCGCATCGAGCAGCGGGCGAAGATGCGTGCTCGCCACGGCGCGGTCGACCAGAATGGTTTCCACCGCGCCGCAGATACCTGTGCGCCGCATTTTCGCATTGACGACGATCTCCTTCGCCATATCGAGCTCGGCCGAGGCATCCACGTAGATATGGCAAAGTCCTTCGAGGTGCGCGAAGACAGGCACCCTCGCCTCGTTCTGAACGCGCGCAACAAGGCTCTTTCCGCCGCGTGGCACGATAACATCGATAGCGCCATCCAATCCGCGCAGCATTGCGCCGACGGCAGCGCGATCAGTCACCGGAACAAGCTGGATGGCGTGCTCAGGCAGCCCGGCAGCCTTCAGACCCTGCACGAGGCAGGCATGGATCGCTTGCGACGAACGCCGGGAGTCGGAACCGCAGCGCAGGATGACCGCGTTGCCGGCCTTCAGGCAGAGCGCGCCGGCATCCGCCGTCACATTCGGACGGCTCTCGAAGATCACCCCGATGACGCCGAGCGGCGTCCGCACGCGCTCGATCTTCAGGCCGTTCGGCCGATCCCAGGCGGCGATCACCTCGCCGACCGGATCCTTGAGGGCGGCGATCGCACGGATGCCTTCGGCCATTTCCGCAACGCGCTTCTCGGTCAACGTCAAGCGATCGACGAAGGACGCCAGCATCTCAGTGCCGGCAACATCCTTCAGATCCTTGGCATTCTCCGCAAGGATATGATCCTTGTTGGCCAGGATCGCATCCGCCATGGCGTTCAGCGCATTGTTCTTGGCTTCGGTGGACGCAAAGCCCAACGGTCGCGCGGCAGCCTTGGCTTTGCGGCCGATGTCGTTCATCAGCGCGTCAACGTCAGGGCTCTGCGCAACAGTATCAAGCATAGCTTGTGTCCTTCTTCTGCCTTTCAGATTTTGAACCGATCTGCGACGTCATCACCATGTCGTCGCGATGGATCATTGCCGCCCGCCCTGCGTAGCCGAGGATTGCCTCGATCTCCGCCGATTTGCGGCCGGTAATCTGTCGTGCCTCCTCGGCATCGTAGCTGGCAAGCCCGCGCGCGATCTCTCGCCCCTGCGGACCGACAATGGCCACGGTATCACCACGGCTGAAAAGCCCGACGACCTTGCGCACGCCTGCGGGCAGCAGGCTCTTGCCGGCGCCAAGCGCGGTGACAGCACCCTCGTCGACATGAAGCTCGCCAGCCGGCTGCAACTGACCGGCAATCCAGGTCTTGCGCGCCGTCACGGGCGTTCCCGAAGGGGCAAACCACGACGAACGGGCGCCGTTCTCGATCGCCGAAAGTGGGCTGTCCGTCTTGCCTGACGCGATGATCATTGCGCAACCCGACGTCGTCGCGATCTTGCCGGCGTCAATCTTGGTGCGCATGCCGCCCCGCGACAGCTCCGACGCCGCGCCGCCAGCCATGGCCTCGATGTCAGTCGTGATCTCAGCGATCGTCGCGAGAAACTCCGCTTGAGGATCAAGGTGCGGCGGCGCCGTGTAGAGGCCATCGATGTCGGATAGCAAAATCAGGAGATCGGCGCCGGTCATCGTCGCGACGCGCGCGGCCAGACGATCATTGTCGCCATAACGAATTTCACTGGTGGCAACCGTATCGTTCTCGTTGATGATTGGCACGGCGCCGATCTTCAGGAGCTGATTGATGGTGGCGCGCGCATTCAGATAGCGGCGGCGCTCTTCCGTATCGCCAAGCGTGAGCAGGATCTGGCCGGCAACGATCTCGTCGTGAGACAGGCTTTCGGACCAGGCGCGCGCAAGCGCGATCTGGCCGACGGCGGCCGCCGCCTGGCTCTCCTCGAGCTTCAGCGCGCCGGAGGGAAGGTCGAGAACCGAGCGACCGAGCGCGATAGCGCCCGAGGACACGACAAGGACATCCACGCCCTTTGACTTCAACGCCGCGATATCGCGGCACATCGCATCGAGCCAGGCCTTCTTCAGTCCAGCCTTGCGATCGATCAGCAGCGCCGAGCCGATCTTGATGACAATGCGGCGATAGCGCTCAAGCGACTTACGCGTCGTCATCTGCCTTGCCTTCATCGTCGGAGACCATGTCGCGATGGCGGAGTTTCACGGCCTTGGCCGGCTGTTCGGCTACGCCCGCATTCGCCTCGACGATGATATCGCGCAGAGCACGCAAGACTTCCGTCATGCCCTGGCCGGTCGCTGCCGAAATCTGATACGGCGTCTTGCCGCAGGCCTTGGCAAGCTCCTTCGTCTTCTTTTTCAGGGTCGCTTCGTCCAGGACATCGATCTGCGAAAGCGCGACGATCTCGGCTTTATCGGTCAGCTCGTTACCGTAGGCTTCGAGCTCCCTCTTGACCGTCGTATAAGCCTTGCCGACTTTTTCCTCTTGCGCAGACACAAGATGCAAAAGCACGCGCGTCCGCTCGACGTGTCCGAGGAAGCGATCGCCAATGCCTACGCCTTCGTGCGCACCTTCGATCAACCCGGGAATATCAGCGAGAATGAACTCCTGTCCGTCGATGGTCGCGACGCCGAGATTTGGGTGAAGCGTCGTGAAGGGATAGTTAGCGATCTTCGGCCGAGCCCGCGTCACGGCCGCAAGAAAGGTCGACTTGCCGGCGTTCGGCAAACCAACGAGGCCTGCATCGGCAATCAGCTTCAGATGCAGCCAGACGGTCTTTTCTTCGCCAGGAAGACCCGGATTTGCCCAATCCGGCGCCTGGTTCACCGACGACTTGAAATGCGCGTTGCCAAAACCACCATTGCCGCCCGTGGCGATACGGAACCGCTGTCCCTCTCTCGTCAGGTCGCAGATCAATGTTTCCTGGTCTTCTTCGAGAACCTGCGTGCCGACCGGGACCTTGAGCGTGACGTCCGCGCCGTTGGCGCCGGTACGGTTTCTACCCATACCGTGCGTGCCGATCGTGGCTTTGAAGTGCTGTTGGAAGCGGAAGTCGATCAGCGTGTTGAGGCCGTTGACTGCCTCGACCCAAACGTCACCGCCGCGTCCGCCGTCGCCGCCATCGGGGCCGCCGAATTCGATGAACTTCTCGCGTCGGAACGAGACGCTACCGCCGCCGCCGTCACCGGACTTGATATAGACCTTTGCTTCGTCGAGAAATTTCATTTTACTTCCATCGTCCGGTGGCTGTTCATCGCCCCTCTTGCCGCTTTCGATATAGGCGGTTCAATCGGAGGTCAAAGGATTATCGTGAAGTTTGCGAGCTATAACATACAGTACGGCTTCGGTCTTGATGGCATCTACGATCTCGACCGAATCGCCGCGAGCCTCGAGGGCGCGGACATCATCGCGCTCCAGGAAGTAACCCGTGGCTTCGTCAGGAACGATTATGCCGACATGGTGGCGGACCTGGCGGCGCTTTTTCCCAGCCATTTCTGGGTGTATGGGCCGGCTTGCGACCTGCATGTCGAAGCGAGTTCCGAGGGCTGGCCTCAACGCGGAACGCGCTTCCAGTTTGGCAACATGATACTTTCGCGCTGGCCGATCCTCTCGACCCGAACGCTGCTTCTGCCGCGCAGCCGAACGATCTCCAAGGTCAATCTCCAACGCGGCGCGACCGAGGCGGTCATCGAGACGCCCAACGGCGCACTGCGCGTCTATTCTGCGCATCTCGACCACGTCTCGATCGATGAGCGCAGCCGGCAGCTCGTTCACCTGAACGAACGCATCAACGCCTTCCTCTCCGAAGGCGGCTCCGTCTCGGGTGCAGCCGAATTCGACGTCGATGATCCGCCGCTGCCCGAGGACTACCTCATCATGGGCGATTTCAACATGACGCCGGAGTCGCCGGAATACTGCGTTCTCGCCGGCGCCAAGGACGGCTATTACGGTCGCGTCCCGCGCATCGGCACGCCTGTCGACGCGCTTGCGGCGTTGGAGGCTTACCCGCCGGGCAGCTATAGCTGGATGGATCCCAAGGATCATGGCAAACGCATGCATCTCGATTACATCTTTGTCAGCTGCGGCCTCATGGGTCGCCTGAAATCGGCAAAGATCGATACGGACTCGGTCGGCTCCGACCACTTCCCCGTCTGGGTCGAGATCGGCGGCTGATAGCGAGGCGTCCCGACGCATCGGGACGCCTCTTCTTTCTTCAGGCGATCTTGGCCTGCTGCAACGCGCCCGGCTTCAGCATCGTCTCAACATGCGTGACCATGGTGTTGCGCGCGAAGCTGTAGATTTCGCTGCAACCAGTCATGCGAAAGCCAAGCTTTTCCTGCAGCTTCAGCGAGGCCGGATTGTCGGCGAAGACGCCGGAATGAACCGCGGTCTCGGGCATACGGCGCGAAAAACGCTCCAATACGGCCGATACCGCCTCACTCATGTAGCCGCGCCGCCAGTAGAAGCGGTTCAGCCAATAGCCGAGGTGCCACAGGCCGTGGCGCAACTCGATCGAGACGACGCCGATGTGAGCATCGTCACCGGTCGTGATCGCAAACTGCCAGTCGGGCATACCGCCAGCCGTCACCGGTACCAGCCAATCGAACGCGTCCTGCCTGTCGTAGGGAGCGGGAACACGCGCGAGCATGCGGGTTACGGCGAAGTCGGACAGCGTGTCCGCGATCGCATCGGCATCGCTCAGCCGGTGCGGGCGGAGCACCAGCCGGCCGGTAGCAATGGTGGGCAAGGGCCCGGGCGTCATCGACTGGCTCTTGGGTCTCTGAAGACTGATTGCGTTCATAAGACGCTCCCCCAGCTTCTCAGCGACATCCAGGTCTTCCGATCAAGCCGGTACCACTCGACCGGCACGTTGCTGCCGAGCGCCAGGGATGCCGCAAGGCCCGATCCCTGGAACTGGAAACCGCACTTCTGGATGACCCGCCGCGACGCGACGTTCATCACCCGGCAACGGGCATCGATCTGATCGACATTCTGCCGCGTACGAAAGACCATATCGACCAGGGCGTGGCACGCCTCGGTCATAAAGCCTTGATTCCAGAAAGGCTCTCCCAGCCAGTAACCGATCTCGACGGTCCGCCCGTCAAGATGCGGTTCGACTCCGCAGCACCCGACAAAAGCGCCGTTCTCGGCTTTGGTGATCGCATAGACGCACTTGCCAATCTCGCCGTTTTTCGTGCGTCGCACGAAGTCGGCGGCATCATTGGCCGTATAAGGGTGCGGCATACGCGACACCATTGTGGCGACTTTGGCGTTGTTGGCAAGATGGGCAAGGGCGTCGATGTCTTCTTCGTGGGGCGCGCGCATGACGAGCCTTTCCGACAACAAGACAGGGCAATCGGTCCTTAACCGCTCAGGCCGCAGCCGTTCCTTGGGAGACCGCTGGTCTTCCCGGGGAGACCGTGATTGGTCCTCCCTCAACAATTCGCCTTGCATGTTCAGTCCTCCTTCGTTGGACAAGAAAAAAGGGGAGATGGCGCCCCATCTCCCCTGTTTTCTGGACTGAACCTGATACGCTCAGCCGGGTCGATGAGACGCCGGCTGTTTTAGAGCGCTACCGGCTTATTCCGCTGCTTCCGCTTTCGGCATTACAGACACGTACACGCGGCCATTGGCCTTCGTACGGTAGTTCACATTGCCGGCCGTAAGCGCAAAAATGGTGTGGTCCTTGCCGAGGCCGACGTTGGAACCCGGATGCCACTGCGTACCGCGCTGACGCAGAATGATGTTGCCCGCGATGACCGTTTCGCCACCGAACTTCTTCACGCCAAGGCGCTTGGATTCGGAATCACGACCGTTGCGCGATGAACCGCCAGCTTTTTTGTGTGCCATTGGTGTTCTCCTTTAAACCTTAAGTCCCGTGATCTTACTTGGCAGCCACGATGTCCGTGATACGGACAACAGTGTGGTGCTGGCGATGGCCGCGCGAACGCTTCGAGTTCTGACGACGGCGCTTCTTGAAGGCGATGACCTTCTTGCCGCGGTTGTGCTCGACCACTTCGGCCTTGACGGAAGCGCCCTTGACGAAGGGAGCACCAATCGCAGCGTCGGCGCCTTCGCCGATTACGAGGACTTCGGTGAATTCAATTGCGTCGCCAGCGGTTGCTTCAAGCTTCTCGATGGTCAGCACGTCGTTTGCCGCCACACGGTACTGCTTACCGCCGGTCTTGATGACTGCGAACATTTTTTATCCTTTCATGTTCGTTCCGGCTCAGCCCGCGTCAAAACGGGAGGCCGTCTTTTTATCAGTCGATGTTGAGCAGGGATTTCAGAGGATTTCGCCTTGAATTCTGACTGCCGGTGAAATCTCCTCGCGAGCGCGAGGATGGCAAGGCGCGGACTTTTCCACACCTATTGCGCAGCGCAGATACGCGAGGCCCTGGGGACTGTCAAGGCAAAAGGATGAAAAGCTTGAGATTTCATCTTGCCAGCCCGCAAAACTCTCGCTATGAGACAGCCCGCGCCTAACGGCGTCAACCAGACCGCGGAGAGGTGGCAGAGTGGTTGAATGTACCGCACTCGAAATGCGGCGTGCCTGCAAGGGTACCGTGGGTTCAAATCCCACCCTCTCCGCCATTCAACACACTACGATCAGCTGGACATGTCGCCTTTGGCCAAGGCTATTTGGTAGCCGACGCGCAAATATGCGCTAGGGGCAAAAGGGAGTCGGGCGAGACAAGCTCGCCCAACCCTTCAAACAACCCAACGTCTTTGCCTTAGCGTTTCACCGTGAAGCTATATGTTCCGTTGGTCTTGTGGCCATCCGTTGAAAGAACATGCCAGTCGACCTTGTAGGCACCTGGCGCAAGCGTGCCGGCAAACGGAACCATCAGTGTCTTGCCGCCGTCCATCAGCATGATGTCGCCGAGCTTGACCTCCTTGCCATCGGGCGCAGAAACCTTGGCGCCGCTGAATTTCATGTTCAGCTCTTCGCTGAACGTGAGGTCCAGTTCACCGGGCGCGGTGACTGCATCATTGTCCGCCGGGACCGATGATTTCAGGTGCGCGTGCGCGAACGCTTGCCCGGCGAGACCGAGAACCACTGTCGCGGCACAGAACAAACGGAGCGTGAAACTAGGCATTCGATGCCTCCCTGATTGCGTAATTGATGAATGAAGGTTGGATGGGGCTGCAAGGCACGCGTGTTCTCATTGGGCATGGCCCTCATGGCCACCATGACCGGCATCACCGGTGGACTGCTCCATTAGCACCGTCCCCTCGAAACTGGAGAAAAGCTGCAGCGTCTTGGTGTCGAGCTTTGCCTCTGCCGCCTTCAGTGCGGATGAGAGAGCAGACGCATCGGCCGCGGAGACGCCGATTTTCTCAAGGGCATTCGCCTCGGTGATGCCGTCACCGCTGCAGAGATAGACGCTCCATCCATGCGGGCTGTTCTTCAAGAGCGCCCGACCGCCGCGGCCATCTTGCAGCCACCCGGCAATCGCCCAATCTCCCTGAACAACGACAGGGTTGACCGTCAGCGGCTTCTCCGGCGTTTCGAACATTGCCTTCAATCTCGCTGGAATCGTTTGCTGCGCGTCGTCCCCCATGTCCATGTGGCTCATGTCCATTCCCTTCATGTCTCCCTGCTGCGCCTTGGCTGCGCCGATCGAGCCGAAGGCACTTCCAACAGCGAATTCCACATCGACGCTGCCGGCCTTCTGGAAGGTCAGGGTCGCCCGTATCTGCTCGCCTTCCTTGAACGGCTTGTCGATGTCCATGAACATCAGGTGATAGCCGCCAGGCTTCAGCTCGACCGTTTCGCCCGGCGGCAGCTCCAGGCCTTGCTTGGCCTCGCGCATCACCATGATGCCGCCGTTGACGCTCATCTCATGCAGCTGGACCGATCTTGCCCTGTCCGAGCTGACCGACACCAGAACATCCGCTTCCCCACCGGAATTCCTGATCGCCAGATAGCCGCCGCCCACCTTGGCGCCGGGCAGCATTGCCCGGACAGCCGGGCCAAGAACCACAATCTCGCCGGCCGTATAGTCCCGTGCTTTGGCGCCTTGTGCAGCCAGCACGATCAGAACTGCGAGAAACAGCTTTTTCATCGAAACGCCTCCTAGGCAAAAACACGCCGCAACGGCGGCACAAAGCGAACAACGACCTGATCGAAAGCGACCATCACCAGCACGGCGAGGCCGCTCAGCGGAAACAACACGGCAAACACCGCAACGATCACCCAAAGACCGAAATAGACCGAACGTTGCGGCGGCATCGGCGGCACGCCCAAGCGGCCGGACGGCCGCCGCTTCCACCACATCATCACCGCTGATACGCAGCTGACAATGATCGCCAGGCACGTGGCCAGCATCAACAACTGGTTGAGCCGTCCCCACTCCTGGCCTTGATGGACGTTGATCCCCCATTCGATGGCCTTGCCGAGGAAAGGGTACTGGCTGAAAGCGAGATCGACCAGCGGCTTGCCGGAATACTGATCGATATGGATCGTTCGTTCACCGCTGACATCCTCGGGATAGACGGCCGCAGTGTAAACGCCCGCCTCGGTCGCCGGTATGGCGAGATCGAAGCCGGGCCGGATGCCGAGCTCCCTGGCAATCTCCACCGCAGCGTTGATCCCGATCGGCTTGGCCGACTGCGCGGCGGCGATGTCCGACAGCGGAACAGGCGCCCTCTCGACGACCCAACCGGGCTTCGGCAGGATATCTTCAGTGACCTTGCGGGACTGCGGGACATTGTCCCAGAGCTCGACGGGATAACCGAGACCGTGGCTGGTCAGCCATTCATTGACGTTACTTCCCCAGTAGCCGGACCAAGGCATGCCGGTAACGGCAAGAAAGAAGATCAGCACGCCCGCGAATGCTCCTGTTACCGCGTGTAGGTCACGCCAGAAAACGCGGCGCCTCGGTGTGCCGCGCACGCTGACGACGCCTCCGTTTTGTTGTCGGGGCCACCAGAGGTAGATCCCGCTGACCACGAGCATCATGGCAAAACCGCCTGTGATCTCTACCAACCTGTTGGCGGCGGGGCCGAAGAAGGCGAGGCTGTGAATGCGCTTGACGACATAGTTGAATTCGTCGGTCGCTCCGACCGTATCGAGAACCACCCCATTATACGGGTTGACGAAAACCAAAGTCTGTCCGTCCGCGGTCTCGACGGTGACTATCGCGGAGCGCTCCGCCGACGCCGGATCCCTGTAGGAAACGACGGAACCGTTCGGCAAGGCATGCCTTGCGATTTCGGTGACGTCGGCGGGAGAAAGACGCTCGCCCTTTGGGACAACGTTGTAGCGGTAGCTGAAGAAGGTGTCGTTGATCTCGTCCTTGAAGAGATACAGCGACCCGGTCACCGCCAGGTTAAGCATGAAGGGAATGACAAGCAATCCCGCGAAAAAGTGCCAGCGCCAAAGGGCGCGATAGAGCGAAACGCCGCCCTGATGTTCCGCCTGTCCGGCGGCCCCAGTCATAGACATGAAATGGTCCGTATCCAAGCCGATCGCGCAACCAGCGCATCAGGCATATGCAAGGCGCGCTGCGGCTGCCGGCCGCAACGCGGGTTCAAGCGTGGAACAGACTTGCAGGTGGTGCTCGCGGGCCGGTATTCGGCGTCAAAAGCTTGCGGGCGATGACGACAGCCCGCATGGGCAGCTCGGCCTTCAGCAGGACGTCGGAGCGAATTCCCCCCAACTCGCTGGGCATGGGCAGGATCACGGCCGCACTGATGCGGCAGGCCTCGCATCCGCTCATATGCGCCTTGTCGGGATGGGCTTTGCCAGTCTCGCTGCTGACAGTGACGCAGAGCGTCGGCAGCGCTCCATCGGGAAGCACGAAAGCCGAAAAATCACCTGGCGCGGGGCTCGCCGCAAGGGCGGGCAGTTGATGGGCAAAACCAACGAAGACGAGCGCGAGCGCGCAAACAATGCGCACACACCACTGCTTTGTCTTCGTAAACAAACGCCTCATAGTTCCCCTGCCGTAGGCACGGAAACGTTGATAGCCACATTTGGCAGAAAGCTCAATGCGGCAAAGAGGCTTGTGAGCCAAGGCAAATGCGCGGAGCTGGCTTGACCCAGCGCCTCGGTACAGAGGCAGAATATACGACGGAGACCCGCTGCCATTCGGTTAAACAGCAAGCCTGGATGCCGCGACGGGGTCAGCCGATAAGACCGAAAACCAATGAGGTAACAAAAACAAACGCAGCCGCAATCAATCCCGCATGCAGGATGAATTGCAATTTGCCTTGGGTTGCCCGCTTCCGATTGCGTACGGGCCGGTGATGGTTTGCATGAGTATGCGCGATACCCAAATCTGCCATGTGCCGCCTCCGCTTCGTTGCAAGTTTTAACTTGCTGTTATTTTCTTATATTCTCTATCTAGTTGGTAGAGATAATTTTGCTTCGAAACCCGCCTAAGGGGAAAATTCCGTTTTCCGATTTTAGCAGACAGTACGCCACGCCCAGATCAGCGAGCGTTCGACGGCGTTCGGTTGTTGCGACGCGTTCGACACGTCGATCTTGCGTCGATCCTTTTCTGCCGGAACGGAAACCGATGCAGCAGCGCTATCCGCTTTGGCGGGTGGCGCGAGATAACCCATGGTCATGCCGCCGAGAAAAAACATGCCTCATCTCCATGATCACGAAAATTAACGAGCGTTAACGGGATCATGACAGAAGTAAGGCAGCTGTCAATAGTCTAGTCGAATGGTCGTGTTTTGATCGACCATAAACCGCGAAGACGGCAAGACAGATAAGCTATTCAATCCACTCATAAAATATCGGTTACGCCCGCACGAAGCCCTTGCTCGCGATCATTAAATTTCGCGTGTAGTCTTCGTGAACGCTACCGCTCGCAAGTTCCCTCGCTGTTAACCTCTCGACGACGACGCCGTTTCTCATGACGGCAAGACGGTCGCACATATGGGTGATGACACCGAGGTCATGGCTCACCATCACAAAGGTAAGCTGACGGTCGCGCCTGACCTGCTCGAGGAGATTCAACACCTCGGCCTGTACCGAGGCGTCGAGCGCCGAGGTCGGCTCATCAAGGAGAAGAATCGACGGCTCCACGATCAGCGCGCGTGCGATCGCGACGCGCTGCCGCTGGCCTCCGGAAAGCTGATGTGGGTAGCGGAACCGGAAGCCGTTGCCGAGACCGACCTCGTCCAGAGCGCGCGCAATGCGCCGGTCACTGTCGCTGATGCCATGGATCGCCAGAGGCTCAAGCAACAGGCGGTCGATCGTCTGCCTGGGATGCAGCGATCCGTAGGGGTCCTGAAACACCATCTGGACTTGCCTATAGAAGGCCTTGCTCCGACGGGAACCGACAAGGGGCTCTCCGTGAATGCGGATCTCACCTGATGTTACCGGTGCAAGCCCCGCAACGGCGCGCAACAGGGTCGATTTTCCCGACCCGGATTCGCCGACCAGCCCGAAGGATTCGCCCGCCCCGATGTCGACGCCCACATTCTTGAGAGCATGGAAGTGATCGTAGACGACGCTGAGGCCATCGACCGCGAGAGCCGCACTCATTCCGCCCACTCCGGCTTGCGATCAAGGACCGGCAGCGGATGTCTGCTTTCGCCGATCTGCGGCATGCAGTTCAGCAGGCCGCGCGTGTAGGGATGCTGTGCGTTTTTCAGTTCGGAAGCCTTCAGTTCTTCGACGACCTTGCCGGCATACATGACGAGGACGCGATCGCAGAATGATGAGACGAGACGGAGGTCGTGCGAGACGAAGATCAGCCCCATCCCACGCTCGGAAACCAGGCGATCCATGATCCTGAGCACGTCGAGCTGCACCGTCACATCGAGCGCCGAGGTCGGTTCGTCGGCGATCAAGAGTTCGGGGCCCGCGACCAGCATCATGGCAATCATCGCGCGCTGGCCCATGCCGCCCGAAACCTCGTGCGGATGAAGGTCGAAGACGCGTTTGGGATCGCGGATCTGCACCGCTTCAAGCATGGTCAACGCGCGATCGCGAGCCTCGCTCCGACTGATACTCTCGTGGGTCCGCAGCGTCTCGCAGATCTGCCGACCGATCGTCATGACGGGATCGAGAGAATACTTGGGGTCCTGGAGCACCATGGCGATGCGCTTGCCGCGCAGCTGCCGCCGCTCCTTAGGAGACGCCTTAAGGAGATCGATCCCATTGAAATCGAGAGTGTCGGCGGTCACCACCCCATGCTTGGGCGTCAGCCCCATGATGGCGCGGCCTGTCTGCGATTTTCCGGAGCCCGACTCCCCGACGATCGCGAGGCGCTCCTTCTGCAGCGAGAAGGAAACGCCACGAACCGCTTCCACAACGCCGGTACGCGTGGGGTAACTGACCTTCAGATTGTTGACGGTGAGGAGAGGGGTCATTGTCCGCTTTCCTTGGGGTCGAGTGCATCCCGAAGTCCATCGCCGAGCAGGTTGAACCCGAGGCTGACCACCAGGATCGCGATGCCGGGCATGGCAGCGACCCACCATTGATCGAGAATGAATCGCCGTCCCGAGGCGATCATCGCGCCCCATTCCGGCAGCGGCGGCTGTGCCCCAAGGCCAAGGAACCCGAGGCCGGCTGCGGTCAGAATAATCCCGGCCATGTCGAGCGTGACGCGAACAATCAGGGAGGACATGCAGAGCGGCATCACGTGGCGCACGATGATGCGTAGCGGCGAGGCGCCCATCAACCGGACCGCCGCGATAAAGTCCGACCGGCGAACCGTCAGCGTTTCCGCGCGAGCAATACGCGCATAGGGCGGCCAGGATGTGATGGCGATGGCGATGATCGCATTCTGGATACCCGGGCCGAGTGCGGCAACGAAGGCAAGGGCCAGAACCAGCTTCGGAAACGCCAGGAAGATATCGGTAATGCGCATGAGAACCGCATCGACCCAACCACCGGCGTAGCCGGACACCGTGCCGATAATCAGCCCGATCGGTGCGGAGATGATCGCCACCAGCACGACGACGAGAAGCGTCAGGCGCGAACCGTAAACCAGGCGCGAGAAGATGTCGCGGCCCTGGTCGTCCGTGCCGAGGATATAGCCTTCGGTGCCGGGCGGCAGCAGCCGGGCATTCTTGAGATCGCCGATAACAGGGGAGTGGGTTGCGAGCAGATTGGCAAACGCGGCGATCAGAAGCAGCGCGATGATGATCACCAGGCCAACGACTGCGAGGCGGTTTGCGGTGAATTGCCGCCACGTTACATAAGCTCGACCCAAGCGGGCCTGTCTCCGGGACTGCGGCCGATCGGACAGCAGCCACTCGCGGCGGCTCATCGGTGCAGATTGCTGAGCGGGTGCGGTCATCGGCTACGCGTCCTGGGATCGAGAGTGCGGTAGAGAAGGTCGGACACGAGGTTGATCCCGATGAAGACGGTACCGATGACGATCGTTCCGCCGAGGACGGCGTTCATGTCGGCGTTCTGCAGGGAATTGGTGATGTAGAGGCCAATCCCGGGCCAGGAGAACACGGTCTCTGTCAAAACCGAGCCTTCCAAAAGTCCGGCATAGGACAGGGCGATGACGGTGACGAGCGGCACCGCGGCGTTGCGAAGCGCATGGCCCCAGATCACCCGGGTTTCCGACAGGCCCTTGGCGCGCGCGGCCACGACATATTCCTGGCTGAGTTCGTTCAGCATGAAGCTGCGGGTCATGCGGCTGATATAAGCGAGCGAGAAATAGCCGAGCAACGAGGCCGGCAGGATGATGTGGCGGAAGACGTCGTAGAAGACATCCCATTGCCCCTGCATGGCGCTGTCGAGCAGATAGAAGCCGGTCACCGGCGTGAAAGTATACTCGAAAACGATGTCGATGCGGCCGGGGAAGGCCACCCAGCGCAGCTTGGCGTAAAAGATCACCAGCGAGATCAGCGACAACCAGAAGATCGGCACCGAATAGCCGATCAGGCCGATCACGCGGACGATCTGGTCGGCGAAGCTGCCGCGCTTGACGGCTGCGAGCACGCCGAGCGGCACGCCGATCACCGAGCCGATGATGGTCCCGAGCGTGGCGAGTTCGATCGTCGCCGGGAAGACGCGCTTGATATCGACCATGACGGGATTGGTGGTCAGCACCGAGGTTCCGAAATCGCCGGCCAGGATGCCTTTGAGGTAGATGTAGAACTGTTGGTAGAGCGGCAGGTCAAAGCCCATTTCGCGCCGCACGCGCTCGACCACATGGGCCGGAGCGCGGTCGCCTAGGATGGCCAGAACCGGATCGATCGGCACGACACGGCCGATGAAGAAGGTAACGGCGAGAAGGCCGAGATAGGTGGTGACGGCAGCGACAAGAAAGCGCCCGACAGCCTTTGCAATGGGAAGAGCACGGCCGGGTTTCGGCCGTGCTTCCGTCGTTGGTTCGACTATGCTCAATGGATCAGTCCTGCCTGATCATTCCTTGCCGATCGGGCCGACGTAGTTGGTGTCGAAGCTCGGTCCAAGCTTGAAGTTCGTCACGCCCTTGCGGTAGCCGGCAACTTCGGTCTGCTGGAAGATAAAGACGAAAGGGCTGTTGGCCAGGTACTTCCTCTGAATGTCCTGATACATCGCCGCACGCTTGTCGTTGTCGCGCTCCAGCAGGGCTGCCTTGGCTTCCTTGTCCAGCTCAGGTGCTTCGAAGGTGTTGCGCCAAGCGAGCGTCTTCACCGTGCCGGCGTCCGAGTTGTCGGGGTTGGACGTAAAGGTGTCGGCGTTGGAGTTCGGGTCGAAGTAGTCCGAACCCCACTGGCCGATGTAGATGTCGTGCGTGCGGGCGCGGAACTTGGTCAGCGTCTGCTTGCCGTCGCCGGGGATGATGTCCATCTTGATGCCGGCCTGGGCGACCGACTGCTGGATGGATTCGGCGATACCGGTGACCGGCTGCGTGTTGCGGACGTCGATCGTGACCGAGAAGCCGTCCTTCAGGCCGGCCTTGGCAAGCAGCTCCTTTGCCTTGGCGACATCGAGCTTGTAGGGGTTCTCGTCGAGAGCGCCGAGCTGGCCCTTCGGCAGGAAGGTCTGGTGGATCTCGCCGATACCCTTGATCAGCGTCGAGCCGATGGCGTCGTAATCGACGAGGTACTTGAAGGCTTCCTGGACTTCCGGCTTCTTCAGGTTCTCGTTCTTGGAGTTCAGACTGATGAAGTAGACGGTGCCCTTCGGCGCGCTTTCGCTGGCAAGGTCGGCGTTCTTCGCGACAGCGTCGAGGTCACCCGGCTCAAGATTGCGGGCAATGTCGATGTCGCCGGCTTCAAGCGCCAGGCGCTGCGCCGAGCTTTCCTTCATGAAGCGATAGATGACGCGATTGAGCTTGGCCTTCTCGCCATAGTAGTTGTCGTTGCGCTCGAGCACGACGACTTCGTTCGCACGCCATTCGCGCAGCTTGAAGGCGCCGGAGCCGGCGTAGCCGGTCTTCAGCCAATCGTTGCCGAAGTCGTTGTCATACTTGTAGTCAGCCGACGGTGTGATCGGCTTGACGTGGTCGAGCACCAGTTTCTTGTCGACGACGGAGGCAACCGTTGCCGTGAGGCAGTTCAGTACGAAGCTCGGCGCGTAGGGCTTGTCGACGGTGAAGGTGAAGGTGTTCTCGTCGGTCGCCTTGGCCTTCTCGTTGACGTTGTCGCCGGATATGCCGAACTGGGTGATGATGAAGGCGGGGCTCTTGTCGAGCTTGACGGCGCGCTCGAACGACCACGCCACATCTTCTGCGGTGATCGGGTTGCCCGATGCGAACTTGAGGCCAGACTTCAGCTTGAAAGTGTAGGTGAGGCCGTCATCCGACACCGTCCAGCTATCTGCCAGGTCTCCCTTGACCTTGGACGTGTCGGCCATGTCGAGACGAACGAGAAGGCTATAGGTGTTGCTCGTCACTTCTGCCGTCGACAGCTCGAAAGCCTCGCCCGGATCCATGGTGATAATGTCGTCGATCGCGAAGCCTTCGACCAGCGTGTCTTTCGGCGTTTCGGCGAAAGCTGCAGGAGCGGCGATCATGAGGATCGACAAGGCGGCGCTTGCGGAAAGCGCCCGGAAACTGCGGTTAAATTTGGTCATGATCATGGTTTTGTTCCCCTGTGCTCTAATTGAAAATAAATATGCTTGGCTTCGGCGCCCTATTCTCCCCACGCCGAACCCAGGATTCTCAGCCAGTTCCCGCTGGCTAATTTCTCAAGATCCTCACCACCATATCCAGCGCGCTTCAACGCGGCAATCAGGTTCTGATTGCCGGCGGCATCGCCGATTTCATCAGGAATTGTCGCGCCATCGAAATCCGAACCGAGAGAGACGCAATCGATACCGACACGCTCCACCAAATAGTCGATATGACGGATCATATCGCTGAGCGGCGTGTCGCCGTCGGACCGGCCATCCTTGCGGAGCATGGCGGTCGCATAATTTACGCCGACAAGGCCCTTGCTTTCTCTGATCGCTTCAAGCTGCTTGTCGGTGAGATTGCGTGCGACCGGCGTCAGCGCGTGAGCATTGGAGTGGCTGGTCACCAGTGGCTGGTCCGTGGTCTTGGCGACATCCCAGAAACCCTTTTCCGTGATGTGCGCCAGATCGATCATGATCCCAAGACGGTTGCACTCGCGCACCAGCGCAAAGCCGGCGTCCGTCAGACCCGGCGCCGTATCCGGCGACATCGGAAACGCGAACGGTACGCCATGTCCGAAAATGTTGTGCCGGCTCCAGACCGGTCCAAGCGACCTCAGTCCCGCGGCATAGAAAACCTCAAGCGCGGCAAGATCGGCCCCGATCGCCTCGCAGCCTTCCATGTGCATGACGGCGGCAAAGACCTGATCCGACATCGCTTGCCGGATTTCCTCGACGGTGCGGCACAACCGCCATGCGCCGGCCCGATCGAGGCGAAGCGCGATCGCTGCCATTTCGGTGGCAATTTTCAGCGAGGAAAGCGGCTCCAGGGGCGCTGCAAGCCGTGTCACATAGTGACCGTTCTTGTCGGGATCGGCAAAAACCAGATCGCCCGAAGGCACGTAGATTGCGCACAAGCCACCGGCCAGTCCGCCCTTCTTTGCCCGCGGGCCGTCGATGTGCCCGGTATCGGTGCCGTTGGAAAATTCGGCGACGGGATCGCCGCCTTCCCGTTCATGTGTCCAAAGCCGAAGAAGAACGTCGTTGTGACCGTCGAATACGAATTGCATTGCTGTTCCTGTGTGCCCGGGCGGGCGATACGAAGCCGGCAGAATAGAAAAGCTGAAAAAATACGCCACCCCTTTTTTGAGAAATTTTTTCAGCGTGATAGCCCGGAACTACCTGCCGCCGCGCGCAGATCGAAGGGCCGTCTAAATCAACGGCAAACGGCGAAGAAAATAAGCAGGGGTATGTTGCTGTGCGTCGTTAAAACAGAGCGCGCGCACCCTATATCTGCTGCCGCAGCCCCCCGGCATCTCATGGAGACACAAATGCCTATTTCGATGTATCGCCTCACGGTCCCCTTGTTCCAAAGAGGCCTGACCATTCTAGGAGCCTATCTGGACAAGGCGGAAAGCCATGCCGCCGAAAAAGGCATCGCATCTTCCGACCTAGTAGCGGCGCGTCTCGCGCCCGACATGCTGCCGTTTTCCGGTCAGTTCCAACGTGCAACCGACAGCGCCAAACTCGCGATCGCACGCCTGACGGCAACCGATGCGCCGAAGTTCGAGGATAACGAGACCACGATCGGCGATCTCCGCGAGCGTCTCGCGAAGACCAATTCCTACCTCGCGACGATTGCGCCGGGCGCGCTCGAAGGTACCGAAACCAACGAGGTCACGATCGCCCCTGGCGGCAACAAGTTCACCTTCCGTGGCGACGAGTATCTGGCGACTTTTGCCCTGCCCAACTTCTATTTTCACATTTCTATGGCACACGCCATTCTGCGAAATCAGGGCGTTGCCGTCGGCAAAATGGACTACCTCGGCCGCTTCGCTTGAGCGTTCAGGGCCGGACGGTCACCGGCCCTGCTTCCGTCAGCTCGGTGTATGCAAGTGTCTGGTCCAGATGGCGGGCTCGCAGCGAAAGCAGCTTCTCCGCATAGGCCAGGCGCACCGGCGCGTAAGCGGCCTCCCCAGCGACGTTGTTGAGCTCAATCGGATCCTTCGCGAGGTCGAAGAGCAGCGGCGGCAAGGCAGCAAAATGCACGAACTTGAACTGCGCGTCCCTGATGACAGCAAGATTGCATTCATTGGAACGAAGGCCGAAATGATCTTCGGCGGTCCGATGAACGACGTCGCGGAAATCAAACTCCCAGAAAGCCGCATCGCGCCAAGATGAGTTCGCACCATTTGAAACGAATGGCATGAGCGAGCGGCCATCCAGCCAATTGCCCGGCACAAGACCTAAGCGCTCGCAGAGTGTCGGAAAGATATCGGCCGCACTTGTAAACGCCTGGACGGGCGTTCCGATCGCCTTCATTTGGGGGTCGCGGATAACAAGCGGGATGTGATAGCTGTCGTCAAAGTAGCCGCCTTTGCCCAGCGCCCAGTGATCGCCTGCCATTTCCGCGTGATCCGACGTGAATATGACGAGTGTATTGTCCCATGCCTCGGACTGCTTGAGAGCGTTCCAAATCCGGCCAAGCTGTGCGTCCACTTCGCCGATCATGCCATAGTAGATTGCGCGGATGGCTTCGAATTGGTTCGCGTTCCAATCGCTGACCGAACCCGAAGCGCCATAGACGAAGCTGCCTTGTTCCATCCTCGGCATCGCATAGGCGAGATAGGGATGCTGTCGTTCCTCCGTCTCGCGATCGGCCGCCCTGCAAAAGCCCGGCCCATCTTCCGGTGCGTACATATCGTTGTAGGGCGCCGGCACCGAAAAAGGCGGGTGGGGACGCAGGAAGGAAACATGCGCGAACCACGGCCGGTCCTGCTCACCCACCCAGCGAATGAACTCGCCCGCAAGGAAGGCCGTCTGCGTCTCGTCTTTCGAATAGGCCGTCGCCGCGTTCGATATCTGACCAGGAGTGGCTCCGACCGGAACGTGGACGTTCCGATCGCGGGCATCGGCATGGCCGCGTTCGCGCAGCCAGGAAAGCCATTGTTTTTCATGTTCGGGCAGCAGCTGCCGCGCGGTGAAACCCGGCAGAAGACCTTCGTAGGTCGTCAAATGCGGATCCCCGGGAGCGAGCTCCCTGGGATCCGGTGCCGTATCGGTATATCCGAACAGCGTCGGCTCGTATCCGGCGCGTCGCGCCGCCAAAGCCAGATTGTCAAACCGGGCATCGAGAGGCGAACCATTGCGGCAAACGCGATGATTCATCTGGTAGAGGCCGGTGTAGAGCGTCGCACGCGCCGGTGAGCAGGGGGCTGCGCCCGCATAATGGCTTGCGAACAACGTGCCCTCGGCGGCAAGGGCATCCACGTTCGGCGTCTTCACGCAAGGATGCCCAACCGCGGAAAGGCAGTCGCCACGCCACTGATCGGCCGTGATCAGAAGAACATTGGGCCTGTTGCTCATGGCGTGCCGCGCTCAGTGATGGTTTGACTTTGAATGCCAGTTCCAGGCGGAACGGATGATCTGGGAGAGATCATGCTTCGGCACCCAGCCCAGGACTTCGCGCGCCTTGTCGTTGTTGGCAACGAGAGTGGTCGAGTCTCCCTCACGCCGACCGACATATTCGACAGGGAAGGGACGTTCCGACACCTCTTCGATAGCCGACAACAATTCCTTCACCGTCGTGCCCGTGCCCGTGCCGAGATTGAGTGCGATGGACTCCCCGTCCCTCAACAGATACTCGACGGCACGCACATGCGCATCGGCAAGATCGAGCACATGGATGTAGTCACGCACACAGGTTCCGTCACGCGTATCGTAATCGCTGCCGAAGACCTTGAAGCCCTGGCGGCGGCCCAGTGCAGCATCGATTGCCAGGGGTATCGCGTGGGTTTCAGGCTGATGCCATTCGCCGATGCGCCCCTCGAAATCGGCGCCGGCAGCATTGAAGTACCGCAAGATCACCGATTGGAAGCCGGTGTACTGGGCATAATCGGACAGAGCCTGTTCGACGATATGCTTCGTTCGGCCGTAAGGATTGATTGGAACCTGCTGGTGGCTCTCATCCAGCGGCACCGTCTGCGGCAGGCCGTAGGTGGCGCAGGTCGACGAGAAAACGAAAGCCTTGATGCCGGCATTCTGCGCGGCCGCAAGCAAGGTCAGCGTTCCGACGACGTTGTTCTCGTAGAATGCGACCGGGTCCTTGACCGACTCGCCGACTTCAATAAGCGCCGCGAAATGCAAAATGGCTGCGGGCTTATGCTTTGCGAGAACCTCGTCAAGCCGCGCCCTGTCGCGAATATCGCCCTCTTCAACGGCCCCCCATTTCACGAACTCGCGGTGCCCATTCGAGAAATTGTCGAATACGACGGGCACGAAGCCCTTGTTGGCGAGATCCAGACACGTGTGCGAGCCGATATAACCGGCTCCCCCGACGACCAAAACAGTTTCACCTGCCATGCACCACCTTCTGTTGTTGCGACGAACAAATGAGATTTAGGCGAAGGAGATGGCGAGAAAAAGAAAAAAGATGCCATTTCGGATACGCGCGATATCTCGCGGTTTGCGAGGTTAGCAAAGTCTTCCGTCGCCATTATCCGCAGTCCCAAGGCCGGATCGGCAAAGGCGGTCAAAGCATTCACCAAACGACCAGCGCCATTTACGAAATAAAAAGCTCGGCGTCAGCGACGACTGTCGATCTATAGTTATAGCTGTGTTTGAATTTGACACTTTTAAAATGAATCATAGTTGAGCTACGTCGATTTCAACTGTCGCAGGTACTCAACATGGATCGCGATGCCAGAAGGTTCATCTTCCACACACTGCAGTCAGTTAACGGTTACATCGATCCGCCGGATGCGCTGGTCTTTCTATCGCTATTGCGCTGCCAGGCCACCGAAAATCTCGCAGGCGCCGTCGCCGAGATCGGGGTGTACTATGGACGATCCTATTTCTTACTTCGCTACATCTGCGGAAACGACGAGGAGATTATTGCGATCGATTCTTTCGATGTCGCCGAAGGACAATACGCGGACTTTCTTGAGAACGGGCGACGCCTCGGCCTGACGGTGAACGAAGACACCGTCATTCAAAGCGACAGTACCGTTCTGACGGTCGGCGACATCTCGAAGAAAGTGGGCGCCGTACGCTTCTTCAGCGTCGATGGAGGTCATCTGCTCCACCACATCGCGTCCGACAGCAAGCTGGCAGCCGGCTGCCTCGCCGATCACGGCATCATCGTATTCGACGACACGTTCAATCCCACATGGCCGGAAGTGACTGTCGGCGTTGCCGACTTCCTGCGCCGGACCGAGGGCGCTTTTTCGCCTTTCTGCATAACGAAATACAAGACCTACGTATGCCGCACGCCTTTCCACGACCTTTATGCTCACGCCATTGAAACCGCGGCGGATCTCGCCGTTTTCGAGCAGATCGAAATCGAGTTTCTTGGGGCAAAGGCAATTAGGCTCGAAAATCCGATGCGGCGGCGCATTCTCCATGAACTATTGGTCAAGGCGCGACTAACCGCCCTCTCCGAGAGAGCATACCGATAGAAATTCGAGGGGGCTTGTCGGAAAAATGCCTCGCCGAAGCGAGGCTAGTCCAAGGCTGCTTCGGGGAAAAAGAGAAGCAACGCAGCTCTTTTATTGGCACCCTATCTTTCCGCAAGCACACTTTCCGCCAATCCGGTACGCCTGCGTAAAGTTATACTAGGCCACCGAGCCCTTGGTTTTCAGGCCGCGCACGAGATTTCGGCCTCGGCGGAGCGCGGTTACACCGGCTCCCAACGCGATAATCCAAAGAACCACCCACAGCACCAGACCGCTACTGCCCCAAAGCGGTTCGAAAATCGAAATGACGGCACCGGTCGTCACGACAGCCATACGGTGCTGCTTCGCCATGGGGCCGGAAAAATCACTCGGTTGCCCGGTCGCTCGTCCGAGCTCCCGCACATAGGCGGTGAGCACCGCAAAGGCGGCAGCGGCCCAGCCGAGACCGATTGATCCGATCGCCGCCCCTGCTCCGACAAGGATCAGGATATCCGCCACGCGATCCGGGAATTCATTCCAGAACGGCCCGTCTGCCGCACCTTTCCCGCCCTCCACCGCGACCATCCCGTCAAAGAGATTGCAGAGCAGTCGCACTTGGCAAAAACCTGCAGCCACAAGAAGCAGGATGACGTGCGGAGCGCCTTCGCTCACGCCAGATAGCGCGAACGCGCCGCCCGCTATGGCTGCGGCCAGCATGCTTGCCTGGGATATCTGGTTCGGTGTTATCGATCGTTTCGCCAGCCAATGCGCGATGCGCTGCGCCCAGCGCGTATCACGGCTTGCCAAAGGTCGCCGATCGCCAGTCTCCGTCATGCGAGCCCTCTTTTCCGATAAAGCGCGTAGTTGTAGATCGTCGCGTACGATGTCGACACGAGCAAGGGTACGGCGATCGTCTTCAAGACCTCGGGTGTCCCGCTCAGCAGGTGGATCGTGGCGAGGATCGCGCTCGATCCGAGGCAGGCAAGTAACGGCGGCGCCCACAACGCGGTCTGTCCTTGGAACGATCGGGAAAGTCTTTCGACAACCGTCTTCAGGAAAAGTGTCAGGCAGGCCGAGATGATCCCCTGGATGACGGCTGCGGTGACAGCCTTGGGGAAGGGATGGGCTCGGTTGGCAAAGAGAGCCCAGCTTCCCATTGCAAAGAAGGCGAAGGCAGTGTGCGTGACTGCGCTGTTCGCGACGCGAGCAAGGCTATCTCTCATGTCGCAGACCACCAGTAGCGAACGACGTGGAAGAATATCGGCGCGGAGAACACCACGGAATCCAACCGGTCGATCAGCCCGCCATGCCCTTCGATCAGGTTGCCCCAATCCTTGACGCCGCGATCCCGCTTGATCGCCGACATCACCAAACCGCCGAAAAAGCCCATCATCGTGATGATCAACGCAAGCAGGCCTGCCTGCACGGGCGTGAAAGGCGTGATCCACCACAACCCCGCACCGATCAGCGTCGCGCTGGCGACACCGCCGACGAAGCCTTCGACCGTTTTTGACGGCGACAGCCGCGGGGCAATCTTGGTTTTCCCGAACAGCTTGCCCCAAACGTACTGAAGCACGTCGCTGAGCTGGACGATGATGATCAGGAACGCGATCAGCAGCACGTTCCGCCCTTCATACCCGGGTATGCTCAGCGTCAGGAGTGCGGGAACATGCGAGGCGCAGAAGACGCAGATCATCAACGCCCACTGTGTTTCGGCGATCCGATCGAGAAACCGCTCGGTGTCGCCGCGAAGGACCGAAATGATCGGCATCAGCAGAAATGCATAGACCGGTATGAAGATCGAGAAGATGCCGTATTGATGCATCCAGAGCAGATAATACTGGATCGGCAGCACCACGAAGAACGCGGCGGCGAGAGCCCAGTGGTCGGCACGACGCGTATGGGTCAGCGTGATGAACTCACGCAACGCCGCAAAGGAGCAGAAGCCGAACAGCACCAGCACGCCGACGCGACCGGCCAGAAAGGCGAGCCCGATCAGCACGGCCATCACCCACCAGGCCTTGATGCGCGCATTCAGGTTCTCGATCGAAGCATTCGAGCCATCGGACGAAAACTTGCGCTGCAGAATATAGCCGACGATGGATGCAACCACGAGAATTGCAAGGATTCCGCACACGAGCTTCCCGAGATCGGAGTCGACAGCACTCATGCGTTTTCGCCTCGCGTGTTTGGCGAAAGATCGAGAAGTGCCGAGCGCGCTCGTTCGAGGAAGGCTTCCTTGGCCTCACCGGAAGCGAGTTGCATGGGTTGGCCGAAGGTAACGGTGCAGATGAGAGGGATTGGCACGATCTCGCCTTTTGGCATCACGCGGTTGAGGTTGTTGATCCAGACAGGCACGAGTGAAATATCCGGCCGTGCGTACGCAAGGTGAAAGAGACCGCTTTTGAAGGGCTGCAGCAGTTGGTCTGTCTGATTCCTCGTGCCCTCTGGAAAGAGGATCAGGGAAGAGCCGGCATCGATGGCGCTCGACATGATTTCGATGGGATCGCCGGTGCGCGTGTCGCGGTCGCGCTCGATCAGCACGGCATCGAAGACGTCACGTCCGATAAAGCGACTGATCGCGGATTTCAGCCAATACTCGGCGCCCGCGACGGGCCGAACACGTGATCGCAGGCGCGGCGGCAGGACCGCCCAGACCAGAATGAAATCACCGTGGCTCGAGTGATTGGCGAAATAGACGCATTGTCCCGTAAAAACACCCTCGGCCGGCCAAATCGCGCGAACCGCGGTTATGGCACGCGAAAACAGGACGATCGCAATCGCCGCTGGTTTTGCGATCAATTTCCGCAATTCGTTCGCCCCCCGCGTTTCCCCACCTCGATATGTAGCCTTCTTCGTGATTGATCGGAAGATGGCTTGTCCGAGATCTGCGCGGCATGCGGAATCGTCCCCGCCGCTGAGGAAAACGTTAACCATGGTTCAGTAGGAATGGAGCGAACACAACGGAACGAATCGATGTCGGCAAAAACAACGAAGACCCTGAAGGCAATGACCACGAGCGAGATCGTCCTTTTTCCCGTGGCCTCGAGGGCCGGCGATATTGATCGCTGCGCCGCCGATCTCGAACGCCTTCACGGAGAGGATGCGGTGCTTTTCTGGAAAACGGAATGCCGCCGTCTTGCAAACGAACTGAGTGCGCTCGGCTTTTCCGAAGACGACGTTCGCGAACAGGTACTGGTGTTCCAGGCCGAGGTTCAGAACGATTTGATGAAGCGCTATCAGGCGCGAGCTATTGCAGAGAGCCGGGCTGGCCGCGCGGTAAAGCGCTAAAACGACTCGCAATGGCTTGCAAAGCTCCTCCGCGACCGCAGCGGATGGGGCCGCCCTCATCAAGTTTTATGACGAGATTGAGTGTCGCCGCGCCCGATCCTGCTTGCCATTTTAAAGTTCCTGCCCAAAATCTATACTAAACCTTCACCATTCCCGCTGCTCACGGCGCAAGATGAGGGAGAAGAACGCATGCCTTGAACCGTAAGTTGCGCCGCACCAGGGAGGAAGCGCATGTTTTCGGGTGGCTTGAAGTTTTCATTGCCGGATGAGGTGGAAGCCCTGCGCGAAAGCGTTCGCCGCTTCGCTTCGGACCGGATCGCACCATTTGCCGCGCAATCGGATGCAGCGAACAGCTTCCCGATGTCGCTCTGGCGCGAAATGGGCGAGATGGGCCTGCTCGGCATTACGACGGCAGAAGATTATGGCGGCAGCGGGCAGGGCTACCTCGCCCACTGTGTCGCCATGGAAGAAATAAGCCGCGCCTCCGCCTCAGTCGGCTTGAGTTATGGCGCGCATTCGAACCTCTGCGTCAACCAAATCAACAGAAACGGAACGCCGGATCAAAAAGGACGATACCTGCCCAAGCTGGTCTCGGGAGAGCACGTCGGGGCGCTTGCCATATCCGAGCCGGGAGCCGGATCCGACGTCGTTTCGATGCGGCTTCAAGCCGAGAAGCGGGGTGACGAATATGTGCTCAACGGCAGCAAGATGTGGATTACCAACGGTCCTGACGCCAACATCCTCGTGGTCTACGCCAAGACCGATCAGGATGCCGGACCACGCGGCATCACCGCGTTCCTCGTCGAAAGCGACTTCGACGGTTTTTCGACCGGGCCCAAGCTCGACAAGCTCGGCATGCGGGGCTCCCATACATCGGAATTGATCTTCTCGAACTGCGTGGTGCCGGCGGAAAACGTGCTCGGCACTGTCGGTGGCGGCGTACGTGTGCTGATGTCCGGACTGGATTACGAGAGGGTCGTCCTTTCCGCCGGTCCATTGGGAATCATGGCCGCCTGTATGGACGTCGTCGTTCCCTATCTTCACGAGAGAAAGCAGTTCGGCCAGCCGATCGGCGAGTTTCAGCTGATGCAGGGTAAGCTGGCCGACATGTACGTGACGATGAATGCCGCCCGCGCTTACGTCTACGCCGTCGCGTCGGCTTGCGACCGTGGCGAGACGACCCGCAAGGATGCGGCAGGCTGCATTCTCTACGCGGCCGAGAAGGCCACCCTCATGGCGCTCGATGCCATACAGACGCTCGGCGGCAACGGCTATACCAACGATTATCCGGCCGGCCGTTTGCTGCGCGATGCCAAACTCTATGAAATCGGCGCCGGCACCTCTGAAATCCGACGCATGTTGATTGGCCGCGAACTCTTCGCGGAAACCGCGTGATTTAGAAAATTCACCTTGGCCAGATCCGGTGGCAAATGACGGCCCTCAAATCGCAAATCTCACCGAACTCCGAAGGCTTTCGCGCCAATCTCTCCGCCATGGCCGAGGCCATCAGGGTCGTCGAGGAAGCAGCGGCTGCGGCAGCGCTGGGTGGCGGCGCAGCGGCGCGGGACAGGCATGTGAAGCGCGGGAAGATGCTTCCGCGAGACCGAATCGCGGCCTTGCTCGACCCGGCGACGCCTTTCCTCGAGTTCAGTGTCACGGCCGCGCATGGCATGTATGGCAGCGAGGCGCCCGCAGCCGGCCTGATCACCGGAATCGGTCGGGTAGAGGGCTGCGAATGCATGATTGTCTGCAATGATGCGACGGTCAAAGGCGGCACCTACTACCCGATGACCGTCAAGAAGCACCTGCGCGCCCAGGAGATTGCCGCAGAGAACAGGCTGCCTTGCGTCTATCTTGTCGATTCCGGCGGTGCCAACCTGCCGAACCAGGACGAGGTTTTCCCTGACAGGGAGCATTTCGGCCGCATCTTCTTCAATCAGGCAAACATGTCGGCAGCCGGAATTCCGCAGATTTCGGTTGTCATGGGATCGTGCACGGCAGGCGGCGCCTATGTGCCGGCAATGTCCGACGAAGCGATCATCGTGCAGGCCCAGGGCACTATTTTCCTGGCTGGTCCGCCGCTGGTGCGGGCGGCCACGGGGGAAGTCGTGTCGGCGGAAGACCTCGGCGGCGGCGATGTGCACACCCGGCTATCCGGCGTCGCCGATCACCTTGCCCGAGATGACGCCCACGCGCTCGCCATCGCTCGGCGCATCGTCGCGAATTTGAACCGCAGCAAGCAGGCAACGGTCACACTCCAGGCTGCCGAAGCGCCGCTTTACGATCCCGCGGAGATTGCGGGAATCGTACCGGCCGATATCAGGACGCCCTACGACGTGCGCGAGGTGATCGCGCGTATCGTGGACGGGTCCCGGTTTGACGAATTCAAAGCACGCTATGGAACAACTCTCGTCTGCGGCTTTGCCCATATCTACGGCATGCCCGTCGGTCTGGTCGCCAACAATGGCGTGCTATTTTCCGAATCCGCGCTCAAGGGCGCCCATTTCGTTGAGCTGTGCTCTCAACGAAAGATACCGCTCCTGTTCCTCCAGAACATCACCGGCTTCATGGTCGGCCGGAAATACGAAACCGAAGGGATCGCCAAGCATGGCGCAAAGCTCGTTGCTGCCGTCGCAACGACTGCCGTCCCGAAGCTGACGATGATGATCGGTGGATCGTTTGGTGCTGGAAATTATGGGATGGCGGGAAGGGCGTTCTCGCCGCGTTTCCTGTGGAGTTGGCCGAACAGCCGAATATCCGTAATGGGAGGCGAACAGGCCGCCGGCGTACTGGCAACTGTGCGGGGCGATGCCCTTTCCAGAGCCGGAACGCCTTGGACGCAGGATGAAGAGGCTGCTTTCAAGCAACCCGTGCTTGACCTCTTCGAACGTCAGAGCCACCCGCTTTACGCCTCCGCGCGGTTATGGGACGATGGCGTGATCGACCCGGCGAAGAGCCGTGACGTGATCGGCCTCTCGCTGTCCGCTACTCTCAACGCTCCGATCGAAGACACGCGCTTCGGCCTGTTTCGGATGTGAGGTCGCCGATGTTTCGGAAAATTCTTGTAGCCAACCGTGGTGAGATCGCCTGCAGGGTCATCAGGACCGCTCGGCGCATGGGCATCGCGACCGTTGCTGTCTATTCCGACGCCGATGTCGGTGCCCTGCATGTCGAGATGGCGGATGAGGCTGTTCGTCTGGGTCGAGCGCCCGCCGAAGACAGCTACCTCTCCATCGAGCGGGTCGTCGCGGCGGCAGAGCGTACCGGCGCCGACGCCATCCATCCCGGCTACGGCTTCCTCTCGGAGAACGCCGATTTTGCGGCTGCGGTCGGACAGGCCGGCATTGTCTTCATCGGTCCATTGCCATCGGCAATCCGTGCAATGGGACTGAAAGACGCCGCAAAAAGCCTGATGGAACAATCCGGCGTCCCGGTGGTGCCCGGCTATCACGGAGCGGAGCAAGGGGAGGGCCTGCTTGCCGATCAGGCGGCCTTGATCGGCTATCCGGTTCTCATCAAGGCGCGCGCGGGCGGAGGTGGCAAGGGAATGCGCCGCGTCGACCGCGAAGAAGACTTTTCCGAAGCTTTGCAGGCGGCCAAGCGAGAAGCGAAAGGTTCGTTCGGCGACGATGCGATCCTTCTTGAACGCTATCTCCTTCAACCTCGACACATTGAAGTCCAGGTTTTCGGCGACCAGCATGGCAACGTTGTTCACCTCTTCGAGCGGGACTGCTCTCTACAACGACGACATCAGAAGTTGATCGAGGAAGCACCCGCGCCTGGCATGACGCCGGAGATGCGACGCGCCATGGGTGACGCCGCCGTACGTGTGGCCCGCGCGATCGGTTATCAGGGGGCGGGAACCGTCGAGTTCATCGCCGACGTCTCGAGCGGGCTGTCGCCGGACCGCTTCTACTTCATGGAGATGAACACGCGCCTCCAGGTGGAGCACCCGATAACCGAGGCAATAACAGGCGTCGATCTGGTCGAATGGCAGCTTCGGGTCGCGGCCGGCGAGCCGCTGCCGATGAAGCAATCAGAACTGGAGATTTACGGCTGGGCGTTCGAAGCACGGCTTTACGCCGAGGATGCTGCCAGGGGCTTCCTGCCGGCCACCGGGACACTGAAACAGCTCGAGTTTACCGACGTCAGCGCCCGCATCGACAGCGGAGTAAGGGCCGGAGATGTGATATCACCTTACTACGACCCCCTGATTGCAAAAATCATTGTTCATGGGGCGACGCGAGCGGCTGCCCTTTCCAGGCTGAACAGGGCGTTGAGAACGTCTTATGTGGCCGGCGTCACCACCAATCTCGAATTTCTCGGGCGCCTGGCCAATCTGGAGGAATTCAATGCCGGACACCCTGACACAGGCGTCATCGACCGAAATTTCCAGCAACTGACGGAAACCCGTGCTCCTGAAGATGGCGTAATCGCCCTTGCCGCTGTGCTGTCGCTCGAAACGACTTCCCCGCCGGCTCAGGCGAATCCTTGGTCGGCCCTTGGCCACTGGCAGCTTTGGGGCGAGATGCAGCGGATCGTCACGCTCGAATATGAAGGTGGCCACGCAAGTCTGCGGGTTGCCGCCAAGGGTTTCGATTTCTTCGCTGTCCATGACGGCCGTCGCGTCATCCCCGTGAAAATCGTTGGCCGTGGCGAGGGGGCGTACAAGGCGGAAGTCGACGGCAGGCAGGTCGAGGTGAAGGCAGGCGCCGTCTCTCGCCATCTGACCCTGCACCTGGACGGTCTAACGCACGCATTTCGCCTTCCCGATCCACTCAGCGAAGCAGCAGAAGATGACGAGAGCGAAGACCGTTTGGTCGCCCCCATGCCCGGTCTCGTCAAAATTGTCCGGACGGAGAAAGGTGCCGTGGTTTCCAAAGGCGCGCCTCTCGTCGTGATGGAAGCCATGAAGATGGAGCTCAGCCTGGTTGCGCCACGCGATGGGACGATCGATCTGGTCGATGTCTATGAAGGGCAGCATGTCGGCGAAGGGACCGTTCTCCTGACGCTCAAAGCGGAGGAAACCGGCTCGTGACGGAACAAGCGTTGCTTCCTCGTGACGTCTCGATTGTCGAAATGGCGCCGCGTGACGGACTTCAGAACGAAAAGAGGATCATTCCTACCGAAGCAAAAGTCGCGCTTGTCGACATGATCTCCAACTGCGGTTTCGAACGCATCGAAGTCACGAGCTTTGTCAGCCATAAATGGGTGCCGCAACTGGCGGACGCCAACGAGGTGATGGCCTCGATACGGCGCCGGCCGGGCGTTCGTTATGCGGTGCTGACACCCAATATGCGCGGCTTCGAAGCCGCCATGCTTGCCGGCGCCGATGAAGTAGCGATCTTTGCTTCCGCCTCGGAAAGCTTTTCAAGACACAACATCAACTGCTCGATTGCCGAAAGCATCGAGCGATTTCGGCCGATCGCGCTTGCGAGCAAGGAGAGGGGTGTCCCCTTGCGCGGATATGTCAGTTGCGTTGTCGAGTGTCCCTATGAAGGTGCGGTATCGCCCGACGCTGCCGCTGATGTCGTCGAACAGTTGCACAAGCTGGGGTGCTACGAGATCAGCCTTGGCGATACCATCGGCAAGGGTCGTCCGGAGGCGGTCGACAAAATGCTGCTGACGGTTCTCTCTTCCGCCCCGGCAACCATGCTTGCTGGCCATTTTCACGACACCGATGGCTGGGCGCTTGAGAATATCGGCGTCTCGATCGAGCATGGACTGCGGGTCTTCGATGCGTCTGTCGGCGGCCTTGGCGGGTGCCCCTATGCACCAGGCTCGGCCGGCAACGTGGATACGCTGGCGGTCGCCCATTACCTCTCGCGAAAAGGCTTCCGCACCGGCCTGCTGACGGACAAACTGCAGGAAGCGGCCGCGTTCGCGCATGGCCTGAGGAGCGCGGAGTGATGCCGAAGACGGTCGATATCACCACCGACGCACGGGGCGTTGCCCGGCTTACCTTGAAGCGCCCTGAAAAGCACAACGCAATGTCGCCTGAGATGATTGACGACCTGACGGTAGCAGCACAGAACCTTGGGGCAAATCCCGCCGTCCGCCTTATTGTGCTGGCAGGCGACGGCAAAAGCTTCTGTGCCGGCGGCGATCTCGACTGGATGCGATCGCAGTTTACCGCATCGCGAACTGAGCGAATGGCTGAAGCGAGGCGACTTGCTATGATGTTCAAGGCCCTCAACGATATTCCGAAGCCGCTGATTGCCCGCGTCCAGGGCAATGCGTTTGGCGGCGGGATCGGGTTGATCTCCGTGTGCGACAGCGCTGTCGCGAGCCCGCACGCGCGTTTCGGCCTGACCGAAGTTCGGCTGGGCATCATACCGGCTACGATCAGCCCCTACGTCATCGCCCGGATTGGTGCGCCGGCCGCCCGCCGGTTCTTTGTGTCGGGTGCACTCTTCGACGCGGCCACTGCTTTGAAGATCGGACTTGTGACCCTGGTTGCCAGCGATGATCTCGATGCCGCCTTGAATAGTGAAATCGACGAGTTTCTTGCCGCATCGCCGCAAGCGGCCGCTCGCGCGAAGTCACTGGTCGCTTCCCTATCCAGCGAGGTCACCGCCGAAGTCATCGACGACGTCGTTCGCAAGCTCGCCGATAGCTGGGAGACGGAAGAAGCCCAAACGAAGATCGCAGCCTTCTTCGCGGAACGTGCATCCGGCGGCGTTTAGGATGAGCGATCGAGCCCGGGCCCTGCCATCGACGGCTACGACGGTGAAAACTCTTGACTTGATTTATTCCGATAGTGTCCAACTTTCCCGTTTGGCTCCGTGGGGGATGGGCCGTTCCTCGCCTTCCACGCAGCCCGTCTGTTTGTGCGTCTAAATCGATTCGCATCGTTGATGATTATTGCGCGCGTTTCGTCTGGCTTTCACGGCTAAGGACGTGAAATTGTTCATGCGGCAGTCATATTCGGCAGTGCACAAGGCAACGCTGATCACCACAACCTCGTCTGGATCCAGAACCGACCCATGTCTATTTCCGCCACGTCTCCGAGCTCATCCCGCGAGTCCGAACCGAAGCAGATCGATCATAATGACTCGATCCGTTCGACCTATCTTTCTATCGAAGACATAAAGGCGATGGGCGCTTCCGTAGCGCGTGAGGGTGTGGCGTCGTTGCCCGCCTTTGCTCCCTTCGATTTTTTTGCTCGGCATAAGGAAAACGAGAAGGAAATTCTGCGCGTCTACCGGACGACGGCGGCGGATGTGGAATCCGGCGAGACGATTACGCCAGCCGCTGAATGGCTGCTGGATAACCACTACATCGTCGAAGAGGCGATCCAGGAAGTCCGCCGCGATTTTCCGAAGCAGTTCTACCGCGAACTGCCGACGATCTCGGTCGGCGGCGTCCAGGTTCCGCGGACGCTTGCGCTGGCGTGGCTCTATGTTGCGCATACGCACAGTACAATCTCGCAGGAAAGCCTGACGGCGCTCGTCGACGGCTTTCAGGAAACAGAGACGCTGCGGATCGGCGAACTCTGGGCACTGCCATCCCTCGTTCGATACGTCCTCGTCGAGAACCTGCGGCGCATTTCGATCCGCGTCGAACGCAGCCGTCGCATGCGCCGGCAGGCAAATGATGCCGCCGATGCGCTTGTGCGCCTGACCGAGCCTGGCAAAGCGGCGGAATACCTGAAGTCGCTGGAATCGCTGGCGGAAGACAATACGTTCTCGACGCAGTTCCTCTACCGCATGCGGGATGGCTCGCAGGCGTCGAGCCTCGCGATTGCGTGGCTCGACGACCGGCTGGAAGCGCTGGGACGAGATACCGAAGGTACGACGATGGCGGAGCACAGCCGCCTGTCCTCCGGTAACGTCACGATGGGCAACATCATCCGTAGCCTGCGCGAGATCGACGACACGGAATGGTCGGTCTGGGTAGAGCAGGTAAGCCATGTGGACAGGCTGCTCTGGGAAAACTCGGACTACGGCGTTCTGGATTCCGGATCACGCAACAAGTATCGCAAACAGATTGAGAAGCTCGCCAAGCGCTCGACGATGAGCGAAATGGAGATCGCGCAGCTCGCGCTCGATATGACGGACGAGGCGCGCAGCGCCGAAGAGCCACAGCCTCACGAACCGAACGTTGGCGGCTTCCTGGCGGGAATGCAGCGCCCGAAGCTCGAGGCGAGAGCGACCTATCGTCCCACACTGGTCCAGCACTTCGTCCGTGCCGTACGCAAATTCAACTGGTTGTCGATCGCGGTTCCCGTGGTTCTGCTGACCATCATCGCCATGGTCATCGTCGGGCGTTTCATGTCGCACGCGGGCATGGGCCCGGCTGAAATCGCACTCCTGCTGATCATGTTCGCATTGCCGGCATCCGAAGGCGCGACCGGTCTCTTCAACACCGTGCTTTCCTTCTTCGTTACCCCGGCACGCCTCGTCGGCTACGAGTTCAAGGAAGGCATTCCCGAAGACGCCCGGACGCTGCTCGTCGTTCCCTGCCTGATATCGAACCGGGATAGCGTCGACGAACTTGTCCGCAACATCGAGGTTCACTACCTCGCGAACCCGCGTGGTGAAATCTATTTCGCATTGCTGAGCGACTGGCCGGACAGCCAGGTCGAAGAAACCGCTGCGGACTTGGAAGTTCTTGACTACGCCCGCCGCGAAATCGCCAATCTGTCGGCACGCTACGCTTACGATGGCAAGACGCGTTTCTACCTCCTGCACCGCCGCCGCCTGTACAACCCTTCCGAAGGCGCATGGATGGGCTGGGAACGCAAGCGCGGCAAGCTGCACGAGCTCAATCTGCTCCTGCGCGGCGACCGCGACACGACCTATCTTCCGGGCGCCAACGTCGTGCCTGAGAACGTCCAGTACGTAATGACTCTCGACGCCGACACGCGCTTGATGCGCGACACGGTTACGAAGCTTGTCGGCAAGCTCTATCACCCGATCAACCGTCCGGTGCTGAACCCGGCGACCGGACGCGTCGAAAGCGGCTACGGCGTTTTGCAGCCCCGCGTGACGCCGTCGCTGACAACAGGCAAGGATGCCTCTGTCTTCCAGCGCGTCTTCTCGATCAACCGCGGCCTCGACCCCTATGTCTTCACGGTCTCGGACGTCTATCAGGATCTTGCCGGCGAAGGCACCTTCACCGGCAAGGGTCTTTATCACGTCGATGCCTTCGAAGCCTCTCTGAAGGGTCGCATCGAAGAGAACGCGGTTCTCAGCCACGACCTTCTCGAAGGTTCGATGGCACGCTGCGCACTCGTCACGGACCTTGAACTGGTCGAAGACTTCCCGACCCGCTACGAGGTGGAAACCTCCCGCCAGCATCGTTGGGCGCGTGGTGACTGGCAGCTACTTCCTTACATGTTCAACCCCAAGCACGGCGTCACCGCTCTCGGCCGCTGGAAGATGTTCGATAACCTGCGCCGTTCGCTGACGCCGATCGCCTGGTTCTTCGCATCTGTGCTTGGCTGGTACTTCATGGACCCGCTCGGCGCGCTGGTGTGGCAGATCCTGTTGATCTTCTGCCTGTTCGTTGCCCCGACGCTATCTTTGATCAACGGCATTATCCCGCGGACGAGCGACATCGTGGCTCGCGCCCACCTTTACACAGTCTGGTCGGATATCCGCGCAGCGAATGCCCAGGTGGCATTGCGCATCGTGTTCATCGCCGACTCCGCCTGCATGATGGCGGATGCGATCGGTCGCTCGATTTACCGTCTGTTCTTCAGCCACAAGCTGATGCTCCAGTGGCGCACAGCAGCGAGCGTGCAGGCCGGCAAGCAGGGCACGGTCGCGTCCTACTACAAAGCGATGTGGCATGCGCCCGTTCTCGCCATGCTCGCCCTAGCATTCGCGGCCCTCTCCGGCGACAAGGCATATCTCGTCGGCATCCCGTTCGCGCTGCTGTGGATCCTTTCTCCGCTCGTCGCCTATTACGTCAGCCAATCGGCAGAGACGGAAGATCGGATGCACGTCCCCGATGCCGTTTCCAGCGAGCTTCGCAAGATCGCGCGCCGCACCTGGCGCTACTACGAAGCGTTCACGACGGTAGAACAGAATTACCTGCCGCCTGACAACGTTCAGGAAACACCGCACATCATCGTGGCCGCGCGCACGTCGCCGACGAACATCGGCGTCTACCTTCTCTCGGTCGTTTCCGGACGACATTTCGGCTGGTTCTCCTTCGAGGAGACGCTCGAACGGCTCGAGCAGACGATCGCGACCGTCGACAAGATGGAGAAGTTCCGCGGCCATCTGTTCAACTGGTACCACACCGACACGCTGCAGACGCTTGGGCCGCGGTACGTTTCCGCCGTCGACAGCGGCAACCTCGCCGGTCACCTGATCGCCATCTCGTCCGCTTGCCGCAACTGGGCGGAAGCGCCTTCGGCGCATATGCAGGGCAACCTCGACGGCGTTGGCGATACCGCGGGCATCCTTGCGGAAGCGCTGGCGGAACTGCCTGACGACCGCAAGACCGTGCGTCCGCTGCGCCGCCGCCTGGAAGAACGCATCATCGGTTTCCAGAATGCGCTCGCAGCCGTGAAGCGAGAACACGAGTTCGCGTCGATCCGCATCATCAACCTGGCAGTCCTCGCCCGCGACATCCAGAAACTGGCGGCAAACCTCGACCACGAGGTCAAGTCGGCGCTGAGCGCCGAGGTCACCCGCTGGGCGGAATCGCTGGTAAAGGTCTGCGAAGCGCATATCTCCGACAGCACCTTCGACCTCGCCAACATCGACGCCCTGCGGCCGCGCCTGGTCGCACTGCGCGACAAGGCACGCGATCTCGCGTTCTCGATGGATTTTGGCTTCCTGTTCCGTCCGGAACGTCGCCTGCTGTCGATCGGCTATCGTGTCGAGAGCGCCGAGCTCGATCAGGCCTGCTACGATCTGCTCGCCTCCGAATGCCGTCTGACCAGCCTCTTCGGCATCGCCAAGGGCGACCTGCCGACGGAGCACTGGTACCGTCTCGGTCGCCAGGTCGTGCCGGTCGGATCGCGTGGCGCACTTGTCTCCTGGTCCGGCTCGATGTTCGAATATCTGATGCCGCCACTCGTCATGCAGGAGCGCGGCGGCGGCATTCTCAACCAGACCAACAATCTGGTTGTCGTCGAGCAGATGAACTATGGCCGCAAGCTTGGCATCCCGTGGGGTATCTCGGAAGCCGCCTTCAATGCGCGCGACCATAACCTGAACTATCAGTACACCAACTTCGGTGTTCCATCGCTCGGCCTCAAGCGCGGCCTCGGCCACAATGCGGTCATCGCGCCTTACGCTTCGCTTCTCGCCAGCCAGTACAATCCGGAAGCCGCACTCGAGAACCTCGAGCGTCTGCGCAAGCTCGGCGCGCTCGGCAAGTATGGTTTCTATGACGCGGTCGACTTCACGCCGACGCGCGTGCCGGAAGGCAAGACCTGCGCGATCGTCCACAACTACTATGCACACCATCACGGCATGTCGATCGCGGCCGTTGCCAACGTTGCCTTCAACGGCCATCTCCGGGAACTCTTCCACTCGGATCCGGTCATCGAGGCTGCGGAACTTCTTCTCCAGGAAAAGGCACCGCGCGACATCCCCGTCATGAGCGGCAAACATGAATCCGATACGCCCGCCAGTATCCATGACGATCTGCTGCGTCCGGAACTACGCAAGATCTACAATCCGTCGGAACGCGACCGGGAAGTGGTCTTCCTCTCCAACGGTCACTATTCCCTGATGTTGACCGCAACAGGTGCCGGTTACGCACGCTGGAACGGCCAGTCTGTTTCGCGCTGGAAATCCGACCCAACGGAAGATCGCTGGGGCAGCTTCATCTTCCTGCGCGACACGACGACCAACGAATGGTGGTCGACGACGGCGGAACCGAAGAGCGTCGAAGGCGAGCAGGTCAAGGTTCTCTTCGCTGACGAGAAGGCGGAGTTCACCAAGACCGTCGGCGATCTGACCAGCGAAGTCGAATGCATCGTTGCCACCGAACACGATGCGGAAGGCCGCAGGCTGACGCTGATCAACAGCGGCACCGAAGATCGCTTCATCGAGGTCACATCCTACCTTGAGCCCGTGTTGACGACCGATGATACCGACAACGCTCACCCCGCCTTCGCGCGCATGTTCGTGAAGACGGAAGTCGGCAAGCGGGGCGACGTCATCCGTGCCGAACGCAACAAGCGTGATCCGAACGAGCCGAACATGGCCGTTGCACACCTAATCGTCGACAGTGCCGGCACATCGCGTCACACGGAGTTCGAGACCGACCGTCGCAAGTTCCTGGGACGCGGCCGTAGCTTGGCTAATGCCGCGGCTTTCGATGCCGGTGCAACGCTTTCGGGCACAGACGGCTTTACGCTCGATCCGATCCTGTCTCTGCGGCGCACCGTGCGCGTCCCGGCCGGCAAGAAGGTCAGCGTGATTTTCTGGACGATCGCCGCGCCGACCCGCAACGAGGTCGATCAGGCCGTCAACCGCTACAGGCACGCTGATGCCTTCAATCACGAACTCGTCCAGGCATGGACGCGCACGCAGGTGCAGATGCGCCATGTCGGCGTGACGTCGCAACAGGCGGCGGCCTTCCAGTATCTCGGCCGCCACCTCGTTTATCCGGATATGCATCTACGCGCTGATGCCGCAGCGGTCGAAGCAGGCATGCAGTCGCAGTCCTCGCTGTGGCCGCTGGCGATCTCGGGTGACTTCCCGATCTTCACCTTGCGCATCAATGATGACATGGACCTCGATATCGCCCGTGAAGCGCTGCTGGCCCAAGAATACCTGCGCTCACGCGGCGTGACGGCAGACCTTGTCATCATGAATGAGCGGGCTTCCTCCTATGCTCAGGACATGCAGCACGCGGTCGACCAGATGGCGGAGAACGTGCGTCGTCTGGGCCAGGCCGATGGCTTGAGGCAGCATATCTTCACGGTTCGCAAGGATCTGATGGAAGAGGCGACGTACCACGCGCTCATTTCCGCGTCGCGCGTCACCTTCCACGCCAAGAACGGCAAGATCATCGATCAGATCAACCGTGCCGTCGCCCTGTTTGCCCCCTCCAAGGAGGAGCAGCAGGAGCTGGAGCGGGCAGATCGCGCAAAGCCTCCGACCAAGCGCATCACGCCTGCAGCGCCGGCAGCGGTTCCGGGTGTACAGATCGAAGAAGAGGGTGATCTCAACTTCTGGAACGGCATCGGCGGCTTCTCCGGCGACGGCCGTGAATATGTCGTGCGCCTGGCAGGCGGCACGTTTACGCCGCATCCGTGGATCAACGTGATCTCGAACGAGAAATTCGGGTTCCACGTGTCGGCGGAAGGCGCTGGCTTCACCTGGAGCACCAACTCGCGCGATTATCAGCTGACCTCATGGTCGAACGACGCTGTCATCAACCGGCCCGGCGAAGCGATCTATGTCGTGGACCGGGATAACGGTGCCGTCATGACACCTTATGCTGCCCTTTCTCAGCGGCCGGACGTTCGCTTCGAAGCGCGGCATGGCC
The DNA here is from genome assembly GCF_001429725.1 of Rhizobium sp. Root708. Classification (GTDB taxonomy): domain Bacteria; phylum Pseudomonadota; class Alphaproteobacteria; order Rhizobiales; family Rhizobiaceae; genus Rhizobium. Next base: position 382,306 of record NZ_LMHV01000001.1, read on the forward strand.
TCGGCTACTCGGTCTTCTCGAGCGTTCAGAACGAGCTGGCGCTTGAGCTGACGCAGACGGTCGACCGCGAACGGCCGGTGAAACTACAGCGGCTCCGGCTACGAAACACCGGCGCCACGGCGAAGAAACTGCGCCTTTACGGCTATGTTGAATGGGTCCTCGGCAACAACTCGCAGAAGACGGCCCCATTCATCCTCTCGGAGCATGACGCCGAAGCTGATGCCCTTTTCGCGGGTAACAACTACAGCATCGACTACTCTGGGCGGATTGCCTTCTGCGCCGCGAGTGAAAAGATCTCGAGCTTCACCGCCAGCCGCCGCGAATTCATCGGCAAGGCGGGAACCATCCAGGCGCCGAAGGCTGTAAATAGCGGTGCTGTGCTCTCGAGCGCTTGCGAACTCGACGGCGATCCGGCGGCTGCGCTTGCGATCGACATCGAGGTCGCAGCCGGTGAAGAACGCGACATTGTTTTCTACCTCGGCGATACCGCCACAAGGGAAGAGGCGCGCGCCGTCATTGCCGGAGTGAAGCAGGTCAAGTTCGATGATGCGGTTCATGCGAACCGCGACTTCTGGCAGCGTTTCACCGGCAAGCTGCAGATTTCCACGCCTGACCAGGGCATGAACAACCTCGTCAACACGTGGTTGCCCTATCAGAGCCTCGGTTGCCGCATCATGGCCCGGACGGCCTTCTATCAGGCGAGCGGGGCATTCGGCTTCCGAGACCAGTTGCAGGATTCGCTTGCCTTCGTGCTGCACGAGCCATCGATCGCGCGAAAGCAGATCCTCAATGCGGCCTCACGGCAGTTCCGTGAAGGAGACGTGCAGCATTGGTGGCTGCCGGGCACCGGCGCTGGCGTTCGGACGATGATCTCCGACGACGTGGTCTGGCTGGCTTATGCCATCCATCACTACTGCACCGTCACAGGCGACAAGAGCGTGCTCGACGAGCAATTGGCCTTCGTCGAAGGGCCAGAACTCCTTGAAGGTCAGCACGACTCGTTCTACCGGCCGGAGATTTCCGAAGACAAGGTGAGCGTTTACGAGCACGCTGCGATGGCGCTCGATCTTGCGATCGAACGCAAGGGTGCCAACGGCCTGCCGCTCTTCCTTGGCGGCGACTGGAACGACGGCATGAACCGCGTCGGCATTGGCGGCAAGGGCACGAGCGTATGGCTCGGCTGGTTCCTTGCCGGCGCGCTCCGCTCGTTCGGCGCTTACGCCGAGGAACGCGGCGACACGGTTCGGGCCACGCGCTGGGCAACACACCTCCAGGAACTCAAGGCGGCACTCGAAACCGCCGCCTGGGATGGTGCCCACTACCGCCGCGGCACCTTCGACGATGGCAGCTTGCTGGGATCGAAGGAAAGCCTCGAATGCCAGATCGACTCCATCGCGCAGTCGTGGAGCGTTCTTTCCGGTGAAGGCGACACGGCCCACTCCGCCAAGGCGATGGAGTCGGTTCTTTCGAAGCTTGTCGACTTCGACGCAAGGATCATCCGGCTGTTCACGCCACCCTTTGCCAACTCCGCCAAGGACCCGGGCTATATCAAGGCCTATCCGCCCGGCGTGCGCGAAAACGGAGGGCAGTACACGCATGCGGCAACCTGGGTGGTCATGGCACTTGCCGAGCTCAATAGAGGCGACGACGCATTGCGTTGCTTCGATCTTCTCAACCCGATCAGCCATGCCCGCGATGTCGCATCGGCCGAACGCTATCGGGTCGAGCCCTATGTCATTGCTGCCGATGTCTACGGCGAAGGCGCGTTGACGGGTCGCGGCGGCTGGACGTGGTACACAGGCTCGGCCGGCTGGCTTTATCGCGCTGCCATCGAGGGCATTTTGGGAATCCGGCTAAAGGATGGTCGCCTTCATGTTCGTCCGGCATTGCCGAGCGCGTGGGAAGGCTTCTCGGCGGAGATAGAGCATTCGGGCGCTAAATATCTCATTTCGGTCTCAAAATCGTCCCATCCGCGCGGTTACGATGTGACCATCAACGGACGCGAAGTCACCGATCCCGACGAGGGATATCCGGTCGGATAACCAGCATCTTCAAGCTTACCATCCGGCGTTTCGTTGCGGCCAAAAGGGAAACCTTTTGGCCGCAACGGCGTTTGCAAGACGGAAAGCAGGAGAGGTTCATGTTATCACGGCCAGACACTAATCATGTCGGGAAGGCTACCATTTCGGCCGCCGCAAACGGGAAGCGCGATACGAGGCTCGACGTTCTCCGGGGCTTGGCGCTGATAACGATCTTCATCAATCACGTCCCAGGGCAGATTTTCGAGGCCCTCACGACCAAGAACTTCGGCTTCTCCGACGCGGCCGAGGCATTTGTCCTGATTTCGGGAATCGCTGTCGGACTTGCCTACGGCGCCCGCTTCGAAGTTGCGTCATGGCTGGTAACGGCCAAAAAGGCTGCCAAGCGTGCCTTCACCCTCTACCTCGCGCATATGATCACGACGTTCATGACCCTTGCGCTCTTCCTGACGGGCGCCTGGATATTCCACCGTCCGGGTCTGCTGTGTGAGATCAATATCCTTGCAGTCCTCACGAACCTGCAGGCTGGAATTCCCTCGCTGCTACTGCTCGGGCATCAGATTGGCTACAACAACATCCTGCCCATGTACGGCGCGCTGATGCTGATCGTACCCGTTGTCCTGCTGTTGAATGCCCGGAGCCCGCTCCTCGCACTGGCAGTATCGGGTAGCGTCTGGCTGGCTGCCGGCGTCTTCGAGATTGCTCCTCACAATACGTTGATCGAGGGGTACTGGTTCCTCAACCCACTGTCCTGGCAATTCCTGTTCACGATCGGCATCGTCGGCATGATGCATGTTCGCAATGGCGGAAAGCTTCCGGCTCACCCGCTCCTGATGCTTCTGTCGGCGAGCTATGTCGCACTGTCGTTCGTTTGGGTGGTCGGCCAGTACTGGGGCCTCGGAAACGCTCTTGCTTCCCTAGGCCTGCCCCCTGTCTTGACCGGCTTCGACAAGACATTCCTGTCGCTACCGCGTCTTCTGCATGTCCTGGCGCTTGCCTACCTCGTGATCAACATTCCGGCTCTCTCCCAGCTTCTGCGCCGCTCGGAAGACAATCCCCTGGTAATCTTCGGTCGCCATTCGCTGAACATCTTCGTCGCCGGTACCATCCTTGCCATGGTCGGGCAGGTCATCCTCTACATCAACAATCGAGATCAGATCGTTGGTCCGATCTTCGTCGTCCTCGGCATCGCCCTGCAGTTTGCCTATGCGTACCACCTTGAGCGCAAGCGCAAGCTTGGCCGGGCAGATCGCCCCCAGCTGGCCCATCGCGGGATGCAACCGGTGCCGGTTCGCGCCAGCCATATGCGGGATATGAAACGAAAGTGAGACAGGCGGTATTGGCCCGCGTCGCGGCGCAAAATTCTTGACTCTTGGGCAAAATCTTTTATGAGCAGCTTTGGAAAAGGAATATCCATGGTTCGCGACGAACACGCCATTGCTGTGAGCAATGACCAGGCACCAAGTGCCGGGATGGATATTGCCGTTCCGGTTTCTTCCAAAACCAAGGCCAAAACGACGACGAAAACCGTCTGACGTCTCTGGCCTGCCGCTCTCTCCCCGGCCCGGCTGGGGACAGGAAGCCGCGATCCATTCGCCGCTTCCCCCTCACCGGACAAGAGGAGAGAAGAGAAAGAGAGCTTGAGAAATGGGTTTTAAAGTTGCGATAGCGGGAGCGACCGGAAATGTGGGCAGAGAGATGCTCAACATCCTTTCCGAGCGTGGTTTCCCGGTAGATGAAGTTGTAGCGCTGGCATCGGCCCGGTCGCAGGGAACGACGGTTTCCTATGGCGACAAGACGCTGAAGGTCGCCAATCTCGAGAACTACGATTTCTCCGATACGGATATCTGCCTGATGTCTGCTGGCGGCGAGGTCTCCAAGAAGTGGTCGCCGAAGATCGGTGCGCAGGGCTGCGTCGTGATCGATAACTCGTCCGCGTGGCGCTATGACGCCGACGTGCCGCTGATCGTGCCGGAGGTCAATCCGGACGCCATCACGCAGTTCACCAAGCGCAACATCATTGCAAATCCGAACTGCTCGACCGCCCAGCTGGTCGTCGCTTTGAAGCCGCTGCACGATTTCGCGAAGATCAAGCGCGTCGTCGTGTCGACCTACCAGTCGGTATCCGGCGCTGGCAAGGACGGCATGGACGAACTCTTCAATCAGACCCGCGCGGTATTCGTCGCCGATCCGATCGAGAACAAGAAGTTCACCAAGCGCATCGCTTTCAACGTCATCCCGCACATCGATTCGTTCATGGAAGATGGCTACACGAAGGAAGAGTGGAAGGTTCTTGCCGAGACCAAGAAAATGCTCGATCCGAAGATCAAGGTAACCTGCACCGCCGTGCGTGTTCCTGTCTTTATCGGCCACTCTGAATCCGTGAACATCGAGTTCGAGAACGAAATCACTGCGGATCAGGCGCGCGATATTCTTCGCGAAGCACCGGGCTGCCAGGTCATCGACAAGCACGAGAACGGCGGCTACATCACGCCTTACGAATCCGCTGGCGAAGACGCGACTTTTATCTCGCGCATTCGCGAGGACGCGACGGTCGAGAACGGCCTGAACATATGGGTGGTCTCCGACAACCTGCGCAAGGGCGCTGCCCTGAATGCGATTCAGATCGCTGAACTGCTGGTAAATCGTGGCCTCGTAAAGCCGCGCAAGCAGGTCGCCTGAACGAATTGTTAACCATGTCTTGATAAGCCCGGTCTAAAGGTCGGGCTTATTTCAGGCGCGGAATCAAAACCGTTTTCCGGGCTTGCAAGAGTTGCCGTGACAATATCGCCAAGCGTCAGGTGTAGCCTGTCCGTGGCTGGGTAGATCGGGATCGGGGTATCTTCATGCGCTTAAAAAGACTTTTGTTAGCCACGATAGCGGCTGCGTCCATTTTCCACGTCGTTCCGGCGATAGCCGAAGCGGCACAGTGCGGCAATACCGGCGCAGGCTTCGATGCTTGGGTCGTCTCCTTCAAGCAGGAAGCCGCAGCCAATGGCGTGAGCCCTTCTGTCCTCGACAAGGCCTTTGCCAACGTCGTCTACAATCGCCCGACGATTTCGGCTGATCGCGGCCAGAAAAGCTTCAAGCTTTCCTTCGACGCCTTCATGCAGAAGCGCGGCGGTGCGACAATCATCACGCGCGGCAAATCCATGAAGCGTGCAAACGCACAGCTCTTCGCAACGATCGAGCGCCGCTTCGGAGTTCCGGCCGGCCCACTGATCGCGATTTGGGGCATGGAAACCGGCTTCGGCAGTTACATGGGCAATCAGCACACCATGTCCGCTGTTTCGACCCTGGCTTATGATTGCCGCCGCTCCGCCTACTTTACTGACCAGCTCTACGCCGCTCTACAGTTGGTATCCGAAGGCTACCTGAACCCGCAGGCACGGGGTGCCGCGCACGGCGAGATCGGCCAGACGCAGTTCCTGCCCCGTAACGTCGTTCTTTACGGCGCGGATGGTGATGGTGATGGTCGTGTCGACATGGTCGGCTCGCGTGCGGACGCGCTGGCTTCCACAGCGAACTTCCTGAAGGGCCACGGCTGGCAGCCCGGCGCCGGCTATCAGCCGGGCGAGCCGAACTTCACGGCCATCGCGGGCTGGAATGCCGCAACCGTGTATCAGCAGGCTATCGCCTATATCGGTCAGCAGATCGACGCGAACTAACGTTCGCAGAGCGCGTCGGGGGAGACCTCGACGCGCTTCTTATCAGGCGTCCGGACGAATGAAGTCCCGCGTCTCGGCGTCCATGACCCAGAGCTCGCCGGTCGAAATATCGAACCAGGCACCATGAAGCTGGATCTGACCAGCGTCTTCCAACGCCTTGATATTGGGAAACGTCCGCAAATTCTCGATCGAATTACGGATGGAAACGCGCTCCAGCGCGGTTTGCCGTTCCGACGGAGTCATCACGTCATTGCTCTGGATCTGCTCGGCGGCCGGCCGCACAAGTGACATCCAACGACCGATGAAATCGCCCGGCGAAAGCGGCTCAGCGTTCGGATCGAGCGCGGCCCGGATGCCACCACATCGACCGTGACCCATCACGACGATATCCGACACCTTCAGAACCTGAACAGCAAATTCCAGCGCTGCAGAGGTCGCATGGAAATGACCGTCCGGTTCGTAGGGCGGGACCATGTTGGCAACGTTGCGGACGACGAAGAGCTCGCCCGGTCCTGAATCGAAGATCAGTTCCGGAGCTGCCCGGGAGTCGGAACAGGCAACGACCAGCGTGCTCGGGCTTTGACCATTCTCAGCCAACGTCTTGTATCGATCGCGGGCATCGGCATAACGCCCGCTCATGAAGTTTCGATAGCCGTCTAGAAGGGTATTTGGAAAACGCAGCATAGCTCTCCGCTTATAGTCAGGACCCAACAATATCAACCGCCACACTTTAGAATGACAGCCGCTCGATATCTAGCGCCGATGTTTCTGCGCAGGATGGATAAGCCGACGCATTTGCACCATCGCCATTGGAGTGGAAAGGCTGGATGCATCGCTGGCCAGCGTGAGCTCGTCACTGCCGCGCTTCACAGCGCGCGCCAGCACCTCATAGACGCTGGCTGTCGCAAGCTGCAGGGCTTTTTCGTCCTCCATGCCTGAGAGCAGGCGCGAGAGGAAGAGAGCTGCCAGCAGGTCGCCCAAGCCGTTGGGCGGATTCTCGATCATGCGATGCTCGGCGAGCAGCGCATGCCGCCCGGACAAGTAAAGGTTTCCCGTTCCTCCGGCCATCATGGGTACCGCAGAGGTAACGAGCATTCGCGGTGGCCCCAGTGAAAGCGCCGCATCCATGATGTCGATGTTGCTTTCCAGCGGCGCGCCAGCCAGCCAGGACAGTTCGTAGCGGTTGGGCGTTGAAAGCGACGCCAGCGGTATCAGATGGTCACGTATCGCTTCGGCGGTTGCCTGCGGAACGTAGAGGCCGCCAAAGTCACCCATAACTGGATCACAAACATAAAGCAGCTCAGGATTTTGCTCCCGCAGAGCGGTGATAAGCCGCGCCACCGAGCGAGCCTGCGCCGCATTTCCGAAGTAGCCCGACAGAACCGCTTTCACCTCGCCGATCCACGGGGCGCGAATAAGATCGTCAACCGCCGCGTCGAAGTCGCTTTCGGCAAAGGTCAAACGCGTCGATCGGCCATGACCCGGATGCCACGGCAGCACGATCGTTGGCAATGCCCAAACTTGATGCCCCAGTGTCTCGAGAGAGAAGACCGCAGCACGATTTCCAACGGAGCCACGCACGACATGACTGGAGATGACGATGACTGTTCCTGCGGCATTCTGCGACATGGCATCCGATCCGTTTGTGGCCTCGCGTTGATCGTCTTTTTACTGTTCGACTGTCAACTCTTCGTCACGAGAAGATGATCTGTCTTGCGGGAACGGCCGGTGCGGATTTAGCGAGTCCTAACCTTTTCGAATCCGGCGAGAATTGCGATAAAAACGCACGAAAACTATCTCCGATGCCACTATTTTAGAGATTTTTCCGCCAAATCTTCTGCTAGTCTCCCGAAATCAGGGAAGTGAGGAAACATTTTCAATGGCTGCTCGAAATAATCCTAAACGAGAGAAACAGATCGAAAGCGCCGCGAAGATCGCGGCAGCGACGGGAGAGAACTTTCTCGCACCCGAGGTGCTGTTTGGCCGCGCCAGCGGAGATGATCTCGAGCGCTATACGCCGGAAATGCTCGCCCTGTCCGCGATCCATTGCGCCCAGGAGCTTTCCGCCTGGACCGGCACTGCACCGCGCATCAGCATAGAGACCGTCGCGAACGTCGAACCCGATGGCATCGCCGTCTCGATCCTATCGGTCACCGACAACAATATGCCCTTCCTTTATGAGTCAGTGATGGGCGAGGTGACGAGCACCTATCGCGATCTCTTCATGGCGGTGCATCCGATCCTGGTCATCGAGCCGGGAAGGGCCGCTGAGCTCTATTCATCCGACCATGCCAGCGAACCCGCCAACCGCGTCAGCCATATACAGCTCCACCTCGCGCCGCTGACCGGAGCGCAATCCGCGGATCTCATCAAGCGCATCAAATTAGTGCTTGAGCAGGTGCGACTGACGGTTTCCGACTGGAAGCCCATGCTTGCAAAACTGAGCACCGTCATCGACGAACTCGCATCGCACAACGCTGGCCGACGCAAGGCTGATCGCGACGAGGCCCTGGCATTCTTGAAATGGCTTCGCGATGCCAATTTCACCTTCCTCGGAATGCGTGAGTACGTCTATTCTGGGAAAGGTTCCAACGCCAAGGTCGAACGCGGCAAGGGAACCGGACTGGGCATACTTGCCAACCCCGATGTTCTGGTGCTTCGCACCGGCAAGGACGCGGTCACGACAACACCTGAGATTCTGGCCTTCCTCGACGGTCCCGAATTCCTGATCGTGACGAAGGCGAATGTGAAGTCGATCGTGCATCGCCGCGCCTACATGGACTATGTCGGGATCAAGCGCTTCGATGCCGATGGAAATGTAACCGGCGAACTGCGCATTGTCGGGCTTTTCACCTCGACGGCCTACACGTCCCTGGCGGCGGAGATTCCGCTCCTGCGATCGAAGATCGCGAAGGTGAAGGATCACTTCGGGTTCGACCCGATGAGCCACTCCGGCCGCATGTTGGACAACACGCTGGAATCCTACCCGCGCGATGATCTGTTCCAGATCGACACGACCCTGCTCGCAGGCTTTGCCGAGCAGATCAATGATCTCGCGGACAGACCACGGGTCAGGGCTCTGCCGCGCATCGACCATTTCGATCGGTTTGTCTCGGTTATCGTCTATGTGCCGCGCGAAGAGTATGACTCTATCGTACGCGAACGGATCGGCACCTTCCTGAAGACCGTCTATGACGGCCGCGTTTCGGCTTACTATCCGGCGTTCCCGGAAGGCGGCGTCGCGCGCGTCCATTTCATCATCGGCCGCTCCGGCGGCAAGACGGCGCGTATCCCGCAGGTAAGACTCGAAGAAGCGATCCGCGCAATCACCGCGCGCTGGGACAGCCAGTTTGAACTGCTTGCCGGGCCGAAGGCACCGCGTATTTCCGTAAGCCATGCCTTCCAGGACCTGTTTCCACCGGAAGAAACCTTCAGCGATCTCGCCGACATCACCGCCTGCGCATCCGGCGAACAGATCCGTATCGCTTTCTATACGCGGTCGAAGGACGGCAAGGATCTGCTTTGCCTGAAGATCTTCCATGCCGGCGATCAGTTGGCTCTGTCTCGACGCGTGCCGCTCTTGGAGAACCTCGGCTTCAACGTCGTCAGCGAAGGCACATTCGAAATCGATGTCACGTTGAACGACGGTTCGGAACGACTGGTTGTTCTTCACGATATGGAACTGGAGGCACGGGGAAGCGGCAAAATCGACCTGGAGCGCCACGGTGCCACACTCGAAGAGGCTTTTCTGGCAGCTTTCGGCGGCGTCATCGACAATGACAGCTTCAACCGGCTGATCGTGTCGGCAAGCCTCTCGGCCCGCGAGACGAGTGTCCTGCGCGCCTATTCGCGCTATCTGCGTCAGGCCGGCATTGCCTACTCTCAGGACTATATCGCGAATACGCTAGACAAGTATCCGGCTATCGCCGCGCTAATTTTCCGCCTGTTCCACGAGGCGCTCGACCCCAAGCTGTCTGAAAAGAACCGCGGAAAGAAGGTGGTCGAGCTTCACGACAAGATCGAAAGCGCTCTCGCAGACGTGCCGAGCCTGGACGATGACCGTATCCTGCGCCGCTATGTGAACGTCATCGACGCCACCCTGCGCACCAACTATTTCCAGCGCAGCGCCGATGGCTCGGCGAAAGCGATGCTCTCGTTCAAACTCGATCCGCAGCTGATTGAAGGCCTGCCGCAGCCGAAACCGTTCCGCGAAATCTTCGTTTACGGTGTTGAGGTCGAGGGTGTGCATCTGCGCTTCGGTCGCGTCGCTCGCGGAGGCCTGCGCTGGTCGGACCGCGCGGAAGATTACCGCACAGAGGTGCTTGGCCTGGTCAAGGCGCAACAGGTCAAGAACGCCGTCATCGTACCCGTCGGCGCAAAGGGCGGCTTCTATCCCAAGAAGCTGCCGGTCGGCGGCAATCGCGATGAAATCTTCAATGCTGGTCGCGAAGCCTACAAGACCTATATCCGCACGCTGCTTTCGATCACCGACAACATTTCCGGCGCCGATATCGTGCCTCCCGACAATACGGTTCGGCTCGATGGCGACGATCCGTACTTCGTTGTCGCCGCCGACAAGGGCACTGCAACCTTCTCCGATACCGCCAACGCGCTGTCTCAGGAAGCCGGCTTCTGGCTCGACGATGCATTCGCCTCTGGCGGCTCTGCCGGCTACGATCACAAGAAGATGGGCATCACGGCGCGCGGCGCGTGGGAGACGGTGAAGCGCCACTTCCGCGAAATGGACATCGACATCCAGACGACGCCGTTCACCGTTGCAGGGGTGGGCGATATGTCCGGCGACGTCTTCGGCAATGGTATGCTTCTGTCTCCGAAGATCAGACTGGTCGCAGCATTCGATCACCGCGACATCGTGATCGATCCGGAGCCGGATATGGAAAACACGCTGGCCGAACGGCAACGCCTGTTCAACCTGCCGCGATCGAGCTGGCAGGACTTCGACAAGAGCGTTCTTTCCGAAGGGGCGATGATTATCTCACGCTCGGCGAAATCCGTTTCGCTGACCCCGCAGGCAGCGGCCGTGATCGGGATCGACAAGACAGTCGCGACACCATTCGAGATCATCACCGCCATCCTGAAGAGCCAGGTTGACCTGCTTTGGTTCGGCGGCATCGGAACCTACGTCAAGGCGGCCTTCGAGACCGACGCCGAAGTGGGCGACCGCGCAAACGACCCCATCCGCATCAGCGCGGAGGACGTGCGTGCCAAGGTCATCGGTGAGGGCGCAAACCTGGGGGTCACCCAGCGCGGCCGTATCGCTTACGGTCTGCGAGGCGGGCGCTGCAACTCCGACGCAATCGACAACTCCGCCGGCGTCAACACCTCCGACGTTGAAGTGAACATCAAGATTGCTCTAGCGGCTGCCATGCACGATGGGCGCCTGACGAGAGGAAAGCGCGACCAGCTTCTTTCCTCGATGACAAGTGAAGTCGCAGATCTCGTTCTCCGGAACAACTATCTGCAGTCGCTGGCAATATCGCTGATCGAACGCAAAGGGACGGCAAACGGCCTCGAACTCGCACGCTTCATGAATGTGCTGGAAGCCGCCAAGCAGCTCAATCGCAAGGTCGAGCTGCTGCCGGACGAGACCGTCATGACCGAACGCTATGCCGCATCCAAGCCGCTGACGCGTCCTGAGATCGGCGTGCTGCTGTCTTACGCAAAGATCGTCTTGTTCGACGCCTTGGCAGCCAGTGAACTGCCCGACGATCCCTATTTCGCGGCAACCCTGTCACAATACTTCCCCGCCAAGATGCGCAAGACGAACGCCGCCGACATCGGAAGCCACCGTCTGCGCCGCGAGATCATCGCCACCGTTCTTGCCAATGATGCCATCAACCGGGGGGGGCCTGGTTTCGTGGTCAGCATGATGGATGCGACGGCTGCCGCTGCGCCGGAGGTTGTCCGTGCCGCGATCATTGCGAGGGACGGCTTTGACCTCACCAAGCTTTGGGCCGAGACCGACGCCTTGGACGGCAAGATATCAGGTGCGATGCAGAACAGGATCTACGAAGAGATCAGCCATGTCTTCACGGTGCTGACCCGCCTCCTGCTCAAGATGCAGATGACCAAGGGCGACATGTCCGAGACGATCGAGCGACTGCGCGCGGCACTCAAGAAACTGCAGCCGGTCTTTGCCGGGCAGGTTGTTCCGGAACTCGAAGCTCGCCAAGGCGAGTACCAGAGCGCCGGCGTTCCGGAGAAGCTTGCCGCCGAGATCGCGCATCTACTGCGGTTCGTCCTTGTGCCCGAGATCATGCAGATCGCCGAACGAACCAGCGAGCCGCTGGTACGCTCCGCGGAAAGCTACTTCGCCGTAAGCCAGACCTTCAGAATTGGGCGTCTGCTTGCTGCCGGCGGCCGGATCGTCACGTCGGATCATTACGATTATCTGGCGCTTGCGCGCAGCCTCGATCAGATTGCCAGCGCAAGGCGGGACATCGTTGTGTCAGCCCTCTCCAATCATGGCAGCGAGAAGCTCCCCGTTCATGCCTGGCATGCGAGCGATCGTATCAAGATCAACCGCATCGCCGAGGAACTCTCCACGCTCAGCGAAAACGGCGATCCAAACCTCGCCCGCATAACAGTTGCTGCCGGTTTGCTGACCGACCTTGCACGAGATGGGATGAGGTGAGACAGTCCGCTCCAAAAATTGGAGCAGACCGGTGAATCGCATTGACTGGACGGGAGCCCGACCTGCAAAAGCCACAAGGGCAGGCATTTGGGGCTGGATGTTCTTCGACTGGGCGGCTCAACCGTTCTTTACAGTTGTTACGACCTTCATCTTCGGGCCGTACTTTGTATCGCGGTTGACCGCCGATCCGGTCTCGGCCCAGACGATGTGGAGCAACATGGCAACGATCTCTTCGGTGATCATTGCCATCCTTTCTCCGATCCTGGGTTCGATTGCCGACCAGTCGGGCAGGCGCAAGCCGTGGATCGGCTTCTTCGCCGTCATCAAGATCGCCAGCCTGTGCGGCCTCTGGTATGCCGCACCGGGCTCACCGGTTATCTATCCGATGATCTTCATGATCTTCGCCTCGATCGCCGCCGAGTTTTCGATCGTCTTCAACGACTCGATGATGCCACGGCTCGTTGGCAGCGACGAAGTTGGCAAGCTCTCGAACACCGCCTGGGGGCTGGGTTATCTTGGTGGCATGATCGTTCTGATCACGGTCGTCGTTCTGCTGGCTGGTAGCCCCGAGACCGGCAAGACCATTCTTGGCTTCACGCCGCTGTTCGGCCTCGATCCGCACACCGGCGAGGATGCGCGCATTACCGGCCCGATATCGGCGGGCTGGTATCTGGTTTTCATCCTGCCCATGCTTTTCTTCACACCGGATGCCGCGCGCGGACGGCCCTTGAGGAGCGCGATCCGCGTCGGACTGTCCGAATTGAAAAACACTCTGCGGGAGCTACGAAACCGGCCCGGTATCCTTCGCTTCCTGATAGCGCGCATGATCTATCAGGACGGCGTCAATGGGTTGCTTATCCTCGGCGGCGCCTTCGCTGCCGGCATGTTCGGCTGGGCGACGATCGAGATCGGCATCTACGGTATCATCCTGAATGTCGTTGCGATCTTCGGCTGCCTCATCGCCGGATATATCGATTCCCGTATCGGGTCGAAAGTGACCGTGCTCTTTAGCCTGACGATGTTGCTGCTTGCGACCATCGGGATTGTGTCGACGGGACCCGGCTATACGCTTTTCGGTCTGGTCTCACTGCCTGCCGCGGATAGCGGCGGCCTTTTCGGGACGGCTGCGGAAAAGGCTTACATTAGTTATGGTTTGCTGATCGGGCTCGCATTCGGCCCGGTCCAGGCCTCGTCACGATCCTATCTCGCCCGCAGCGTCTCCTACAGCGAAGCCGGACGCTATTTCGGCATCTATGCCCTGTCGGGCAGAGCGACGAGCTTCATGGCGACACTGCTGTTCTCGGCGGTCACATTTGCTTCCGGCTCGTCGCGGCTCGGCATGGCAACGCTGGTGCTGTTTCTTGCAGGCGGATTGGCTCTTCTGATCCGTACGCCCTATCCGGCGGACAGGGCGTAGGATTTCGTCAAGTTCAGTGGCGGAAGTGCCGCATGCCGGTAAAGACCATGGCAACGTTGTGTTCGTTCGCCGCGTCGATGACTTCCTGATCGCGCATCGAACCACCAGGCTGGATCACCGCCGTCGCCCCTGCGGATATCATCGACAGAAGGCCATCGGCAAATGGCAGGAACGCCTCAGATGCAACGGCGGAACCGTGTGTTAGCGGCGTCGACAGACCGAGCGTGCGTGCAGCCTCTTCTGCCTTCAGCCCGGCAATCCTCGCTGAATCGATGCGGCTCATCTGACCCGCGCCGATACCGGCGGTCTGGCCGTCCTTGGCATAGACGACGGCATTCGATTTGACGTGCTTCGCCACCTTGAAGGCGAACTTCATATCGGCAAGCTCCTGTGCCGTCGGCGCACGCTTGGTGACAACCTTCAGCTCCAGATCCTCGACCATACCGTTGTCGCGGCTCTGAACCAGCAGACCGCCGGAGACCGTCTTGGCGGTCAGCCCGCCGATACGGGGATCCGGCAGGCCGCCGGCAGTGAGCAGGCGAAGATTGGCCTTGCGTGCGACGATTGCCTTCGCTTCCTCGGTCACATCGGGCGCGATGATGACTTCGGTGAATAGCTTGATGATCTCTTCCGCGGTCTGGGCGTCCAAGGTCTGGTTCAGCGCAATAATGCCACCGAAAGCCGATACGGAATCGCATGCCAAGGCACGCTGATACGCCTCGAGCAGGCTGGAACCGGTGGCAACGCCACACGGGTTGGCATGCTTGATAATGGCGCATGCCGGCGATTTCTCGGGCAGGAACTCAGCGACCAGCTCGTAGGCCGCGTCGGTATCATTGATATTGTTGTAGGAGAGCTGCTTTCCCTGCAGCAGCGCTGCGGTCGCGACGCCGGGACGCTGCTCGCCGGTGACGTAAAACGCCGCCGTCTGATGCGGGTTTTCACCGTAACGCATCTCTTCCTTCAGCACGCCGCCGATGACGCGATGCCGCGGGGTCTGGATATCAAGAGCTTCCGCGAACCAGTTGGAGATTACAGCATCATAGGCAGCGGTGCGGGCATAGGCCTTGGCAGCCATGCGTTGACGAAACGCATAGGCGGTCTGGCCATTGTCGGAGGACAGCTCCGCGAGCAGCTCGGGGTAGTCGGCCGGATCCGTCAGGATGGTGACGTAGGCATGGTTCTTCGCCGAGGCACGGATCATTGCCGGCCCGCCGATATCGATGTTCTCGACAGTAGTCGGATAGTCGCCGCCGGCAGCCCGGACATCCTCGAACGGATAGAGGTTGATCACGGCAAGATCGATGCCCTCGATCCCGTGTGCCTGCATCGCTGCCTGATGCTCAGCATCGTCACGAATAGCCAGCAGGCCGCCATGCACCGTCGGATGTAGTGTCTTGACGCGACCGTCCATGATCTCCGGAAAGCCGGTCACATCAGAAACGTCGGTGACCGCAAGGCCAGCCGCCGCGATTGCCTTGTGCGTGCCGCCTGTCGACAGCAGGCGAACACCCCTTTCGACAAGGCCGCGTGCCAGCTCGACGATGCCAGTTTTATCGGACACCGACAACAAGGCGGTCTTCACGGTGACCTTATTGGGGGCGGGAATTTTCTTGGAAGCTACGGCCATTTGGCTTCTCCGTTGATCTTCGGGAGGCATCCGGCGAGGTGCGCGGAATATGGCGCCGCGTTAGCACAGCTTTGCCCCCGCGAAAACAGGCACTAGCTTCTGCGGGATAAAAACCAGCGTATTTCCGGCTTTCCGGGATGCGCGAACGCTATCTCCATCTGGTCCGAGCTGCAAATGCCTGACGCGTCGGCAAAGAACACGTCCTCGGAGAGAACGACAGTATTGCCAGGTGAGGAAAACAACCAGGTTTCCCCATCCGGCGCCGTCATCAAAACAGACTCGCGATCCATCTGCTTGAGATTGATCGAAGGGTGAGCGTGGAAGCGTGCCACAGCCTGCAGCGCTTCGCCGCCTTTGCTGTCTTCAGACATGGTAAGCGAGTCGCGGCCTGTGATGATCGATCCGGTGGCGTTCAGCGTCAACTCGCGTTCGTGCAGCGCACCGAAGGCCTTGGCGTATCCATCATGCCTTGCCTTGATGACATCGCGCCCGTCATCGGCAAGCGTTCGCTCCACCTCGACAGTCCGCACGGGATCGGTGATCACATGCGCGAGAAAGTCCGACGTTGCAAAACGGCTGGAAGATGTATCGCTGAGTGTAACCGTCGTGTGGGCCGCAGTTGTTCGGGCCATCTGGGTGTACTTCGCAGCCGCGAATTTGGGTGATCCCGCGTTGACGATGAAACGATGACGCCCGGACGACATCTCAAACGACAGGCAGCCGGCGTGAGCAGTCCGGGAGAGAGCACCCGTAGGCGGCAGTCCGGTATCGACGATGATCGCGGTTCGCCCAGCGGCCAACCGCTGATAGCGAGAGTGCGGCATGGCCTTGAAAGGCTCGCCGGCGGTCTCGTCATACCGCAGCAAGGACACGAGCTCCGTCGCCAGCGTCGACGTGGCGCCGTTAAACAGGGCGAGATCGCCGTCCTGATGCCTGAAGAACCGCAAGGCCGGATACATCCGGTCGATTCCCGAGATCAGTTTTTGCGGCAAATCGTGACCGAGATTGATGTAGGTCTGCCGGAGCGGCAGAAGATCGAGCAACAGCTCCAATCCAACGCGCGGATTCCGCGAGATGTGTCCGCCGTCGGGTAGAATCTGGCTATCGAACTCGCGATCCAACGCCTCTGCCGCCCGGCGCAAAGCGCCCTGACGGGTAGGCATTGAGACCGACGCCATGGCAAGCGCGATGCGCAGACGAAAGAGCGTTTCCCCTGGCGGGGCGTATTGCGCCATCCGGCGGAGAAAACGGACCTGAAAAGCGAGCGAGCGGACAAATCGGCGATAAAAACCGCGGTCCGAATTGTGAAGCACCACCGGTGAATGGGAAAGCCAGGCGATAACGCGTTGCGCAGTGACATCGATGTCCCACGCAAGACCTTCCATACGCGAACCATGGACGGACAGCCAACCGCTGACGATCGCCCGGGCAGCATTGGAATGCACATCGCTCTTTCGGGCACGCATGTGGCGAAGCCACCCGAAGCTATGAAGCCTGATCGCAAACGACCTGGAGGGCAGGCTCAAGGTGAACGGCGAACGCCCTCCGGTCTCCAATAGTCGTCCCGCAAGCGGGAAGCGCCCATTGACGATCTCTTCCGCGACATGTGAATCAACTGCGCGCAAATCTGTCGGAGCAACGATGAGGCGATCGGGTGCGTGTACCGTATGTCTGAACAATCGCAAGCGCAGTAGCGCGATGCGAAGGCGCATACGCCGCCAAGCCTCCCGCAGGTAAAGACCTGAAAACCGTCCGGACCACATGTCTATGTCTATCGACTCATACAGTTAGGATTGGATTAACAGGTCCGGAAACACCTGCCGTGGGCGATTCATCTTGCGACGGCTGATCGACTATGCCAGCTGCCTATCCATCAAGCAACACGACGCAGCATCGCGGCGTAAAAACCGTCGAGGCCGGAAGCAAAACCGTCAGGCGTAGCCAACATATCCGGCGTGGTGCGAAACTCACCGCTCGGCGTGATGGCACGCTCCAACCCCGGCCAGCGGCTCGGCTGGATCGCAACGCGTTCAAAGGCTGGGGTGTCAGCCAGTACGCGCGCCACCACGTCTTCCCCTTCGGCGGGATCGAGCGAACAGTTCGAAAAGACGATCACGCCACCGGTTTTGACGA
Source organism: Rhizobium sp. Root708 (assembly GCF_001429725.1). Taxonomy (GTDB): domain Bacteria; phylum Pseudomonadota; class Alphaproteobacteria; order Rhizobiales; family Rhizobiaceae; genus Rhizobium. The sequence continues at coordinate 399,848 of NZ_LMHV01000001.1, forward strand.
GCGTCAGCGCATGGCGCAGAAGTCGCTCCTGAACGCCAGCAAGCTTTTCTATCTCCTCCGGCCCCTTGGTCCAGAGCACATCCGGGTGCCTCCGGGTGGTGCCCGTCGATGAACAGGGTGCGTCGAGAAGTATGGCGTCGAAGAGTTCGTGTGGCTGATACTTGGTCAGATCGGCGGCGACCGTCTCCGCCTCCAATCCCAGGCGATCAAGATTGCTCCGCAAGCGCCGAATGCGATTTTCCGATTGCTCGATGGCCGTCACCGTCCCGCCGGCGACGATAAGCTGAGCGGTCTTCCCGCCGGGCGCCGCGCAAAGATCAGCGACCCGCTTTCCCGTCAGATCGCCGAACAGCTTTGCCGGGATGCTGGCGGCAGCGTCCTGCACCCACCAGCTTCCCTCTTCGAAGCCTTGCAACGAAGGAATACCGCCTTCAAAGGCAGCCAGCCGAACGCCGCCGGTCGGCAGCACAAAGCCATTCAACCGTTCTGCCCAGATAGCCGCGTCGGCCTTTACGGTGAGATCGATCGACGCCGGCTCCAGCTGCGCGTTGGAAATTGCGCGTGCAGCATCAGCCCCATAGACGGCTTCAAGCCGTTGGATAAACCACTCCGGCATAACCGGAACGCTGTTGAACTGCTCCAGTATCTCGACCTTCTCTCGGCTAAGACGACGCAACACGGCGTTCACCAGCTTTGCAAAGCGGCGGTTGCGCGGATCCCGATTGGCCTGCTCGACGGCAATATCGACAGCTGCGTGGTCAGGCACGTCGAGATAGAGGATTTGCGCCGCTGCGACGGTGATGACGTGCTGAAGCGCACGCGCGCCTTCCGGCAGTGGCGAGTCGAGAAGCGACGAAACGGCAGCCTCGATACGCGGCAGATGGCGAAGTGCGCTGTTCAGAATTGCCCTGACGAGTGCCCGATCGTCTTCGGCCAAAGCCTTGTAGGCAGGGTTTCCGTGCTCATGGTCGAGAGCGCCGTCGAGCGGCAGCTTCCGATCCACAACAGCCGACAGGATCTTTGCTGCTGCGGCCCGGGCCTGCAATCCAGGCTTTTCGACCGCCTCGGTCCCATGAGACGTGGACGGTTTCTGTTTGCGAAATGGCTTCTTCTTGCCGTCTGAATTCAAGACCAGGGACCCTTTGGCGGTTGCGAGCCATCGCGGCCGAGGCCCGTATTCGGAACAGAGCGCGATTTGCGCACCGGATTAGCAGCACGAGCAGGGGACGTCGAGACGTTCATCCCGCCCCGTGCCATTTCCTCGAGGGCGGCGATCCTGTTTTCCGTGTTCGGATGGGTGGAGAAGAGATTATCCATGCCGGCGCCGGTCAGTGGGTTGATGATGAACATATGCGCGGTCGCCGGATTGCGCTCAGCGTCGGCATTCGGAATATGCGACGCGCCGCGGGCGATCTTGCTAAGTGCCGAAGCCAGCCAGAGCGGATTTCCGCAAATTTCCGCGCCACGCCGGTCTGCGGAATATTCGCGCGTACGGCTGATGGCCATCTGGACCATCATGGCCGCCAGCGGAGCCACGATCATGGCAAGCAGCACGCCGATAAATCCCAGCGGGTTGTTATTGTTGTTCTCGCGATTGCCGCCAAAGAAGAACGCGAAATTGCCGAGCATCGAAATCGCGCCTGCGAGCGTCGCGGTAATCGTCATCGTCAGCGTGTCGTGGTTTTGAACGTGTGCCAATTCATGCGCCATGACGCCGGCAACCTCTTCTGGCGATAGCGCGCTGAGAAGGCCTGTTGATGCTGCCACCGCTGCATTTTCAGGATTGCGCCCGGTCGCGAACGCGTTCGGCTGCGGGCTATCGTAAAGGTAAACCTTCGGCATCGGCAGACCGGCATTGTGCGAAAGATCGCGGATGATCGCGTAAAATTCGGGCGCGTTGCGCTCATCGATTTCCTGCGCGCGATAGGCCGAGAGCACCATCCGATCGGAATTCCAATAGGAGAAGAAGTTCATGCCCGCAGCCATCAGGAAGGCAATCATCATGCCGCCGCGGCCACCAATCATGAAACCAACCAGCATGAACAATGCCGTCATGAAGGCCAGCAACATCGCGGTACGAACAAGATTCATCGGTTTCTCCATGGCGGTTCGGACGGACTGCGTGAATTTGGGAGGTTCCAATCACGCTGCCGGCGCACTATGATTTGGTTGCTCACAGCTCATTTTCAATATTTTCAGGCACAGCACATGATGCAGGAAGCAGACAACGACAATGCGGAGCCAGTGGTCAACGATGACTCTGTGCCCCAGCGCAAAATGTTGTCACCAGCCGCCAAGCGCGCACTTGCAGAAGCGGAGGACCGCAGGAAGCAACAAGCGCCTGTAGATATGCCGAAAGAGATCGGCGGACGAGGTGGGGCGGATCCGGCACGGTTTGGTGACTGGGAGATCAATGGTCGCGCCATCGATTTCTAAGTAAATATTCCTATTGACTTGTCGTCAATATCGGAATTTATTCCTCATATGACGACACGCTCCTGTTTCCTCTTGCTCTTTGTCATCGCTTCCGCGACCAGTGCAGCGGCGCGCGATGAGGTTGAGGGCCCCGTCTCGGCGGAAATCTTGCGGGTGATCGATGGCGATACTCTCTTGGTTCAAGCGAGACCTTGGCCGCAGCAGAGCATGGAAGTCTATGTTCGCATTCGAGGCATAGATGCACCGGAGATGCACTCCAAATGCGCCGCAGTCCGACGCGCCGGCATCGATGCCCGCCAAGCGCTTGAAGAAATGACGAATGTTTCCCCGGAAATAAAGCTGACCGCGATAGCCGGCGATAAATATTTTGGACGGATTCTGGCAAGCGTGACATTGGCTGATGGGCGGAATCCGGCTCAATATCTTCTATCGACCGGAATTGTCCGTGCTTACGAGGGTGGCCGCAAACCGGCCACCCCCTGCGTGGACGAGAATTAATACGCCAGAAACCCGCGGCTTATAGCTTATGCCGTGGCTTTGTTCTGGCGGTTCGCGATCAGATCCTCGACGACAGCGGGATCTGCAAGGGTCGAAGTATCCCCCAATGCACCGAAATCATCCTCGGCGATCTTGCGCAGAATGCGGCGCATGATCTTTCCAGAACGTGTCTTCGGGAGACCAGGGGCGAATTGGATCTTGTCGGGCGCAGCAATCGGACCGATTTCAGCCCGAACATGCTTGACCAGTTGCTGGCGAAGCTCGTCGGAGCCTTCGTTTCCTGCCATCAACGTAACATAGCAATAGATTCCCTGGCCCTTGATCGGGTGCGGATAGCCGACAACCGCGGCTTCGGAAACGAGGCTATGCGAGACAAGCGCCGACTCGACCTCCGCCGTGCCTAGCCGGTGGCCTGAAACGTTCAGCACGTCATCGACGCGGCCGGTGATCCAGTAATAACCATCCTCGTCGCGACGGCATCCATCGCCGGTGAAGTATTTGCCCTTGTAGGTCGAGAAGTACGTCTGGATGAAGCGCTCGTGGTCGCCGTAGACGGTTCGCATCTGTCCCGGCCAGCTGTCGGTAATGCAGAGATTGCCGTCCGCCGCACCCTCAAGCACCTTGCCTTCGTTGTCCACCAATTCCGGCTTCACGCCGAAGAAAGGCACCGTGGCTGAACCCGGTTTCAGATCGGTTGCGCCCGGCAGCGGCGTAATCATGTGGCCGCCTGTCTCGGTCTGCCACCATGTGTCGATCACCGGGCAGCGCTTGTCGCCGACGACGTTGTAGTACCATTCCCAGGCCTCGGGATTGATCGGCTCCCCGACCGTGCCGAGCAGGCGAAGGGTCGACCGCGATGAGCGCGTGACGAAGTGATCGCCGGCGCCCATCAGCGAACGGATCGCCGTCGGCGCGGTGTAGAAGATGTTGACCTTGTGCTTGTCGATGATTTCCCAGAACCGACCCTGATCCGGGAAGTTGGGAACACCCTCGAACATCAGCGTCGTGGCGCAGTTCGCGAGCGGTCCGTAGACAATGTAGGAGTGCCCTGTCACCCAACCCACATCCGCCGTGCACCAGTAGATGTCGCCGGGATGATAGTCGAAAACATATTCATGCGTCATGGAGGCGTAAACGAGATAGCCGCCGGTCGTGTGGAGCACACCTTTGGGCTTGCCGGTCGAGCCGGACGTATAGAGAATAAAAAGGGGATCTTCCGCCTTCATCTTCACCGGCGGGCACTCCGCCTTCACCGTTGCGGTTTCCTGATGATACCAGAGGTCGCGCCCAGGCGCCCATCCGGTCTTGCCGCCGGTGCGGCGAACCACCAGCACCTTTTCGACGATCACGTGCTGGCGCGCAGCGATATGAATCGCCGTATCGGTATTGTCCTTCAACGGCACCGGTTTGCCACCGCGCACGCCTTCGTCGCAGGTAATGACGAAAGTAGACTCACAATCGACGATGCGACCGGCCAGTGCTTCCGGCGAGAAGCCGCCGAATACGACCGAATGGACGGCGCCGATGCGCGCACAGGCAAGCATCGCATAGGCCGCCTCTGGGATCATCGGCATATAGATGGTGACCCGGTCGCCCTTCTTGACGCCGTGCTTTTTCAAGACATTGGCCAGCTTGCAAACGTGCTCGTAGAGCTCGTTGTAGGTTATCTTCTTGTCGACGTAGGGATTATCGCCTTCGAAGATGATCGCGGTCTGATTTCCGTTTGTCTTCAGGTGCCTGTCGATACAGTTGTAGGAGACGTTCGTCTGTCCGTCTTCAAACCATTTGATCGAAACCTTGCCAGTGAAGGAGGTATTCTTGACCTTCGTGTAAGGCTTGAACCAGTCGATCCGCTTGCCATGCTTATCCCAGAACTTGGTGGGATTTTCGATGCTTTCCTCGTACCACTTTTCGTACTTGGCCTTATCGATAAGCGCATGGCTTTTAACCGGTTTTTGAACCGGGTAGATCTTCTCCGACATTGAAATCCTCCTCACTCGGGCATGGATCGCGGTGCCGCAATACGCACTGCAACCAGGCATTCATAGCAGTTCGCAAAGGTCCGGCAATTAGACAAAGGTCATTTCACTTACGATCAATTGCAATTATGCGTCACTGCGGTTATATAGCGCCATATTTCCCGGACATAGTGGTGACAACCCACGGATCGCGACACCGGCGCGGACGACAGAAGGACTATATCCATGGCTCAACAGCTGCTTATGCCGAAGGCGACCGCCATCTGGCTCGTCGACAACACAGCCTTGTCTTTCGATCAGATCGCCCAGTTCTGCAAACTGCATCCGCTCGAAGTCAAGGCAATTGCCGACGGCGAGGCCGCACAGGGCATCAAGGGCCTCGATCCGATCTCCACCGGCCAGCTTTCGCGCGATGAAATTGCCCGCGGCGAAAGCAATCCGGGTTACAAGCTCAAGCTTTCGGAGCCGAAGGTCCGCGTTCCCGAGTCAAAGCGCCGCGGCCCGCGCTATACGCCTGTTTCGAAGCGCCAGGATCGTCCCAATGCAATTCTCTGGCTGGTTCGTAACCATCCAGAGCTCAAGGACGCCCAGATTTCTCGCCTCGTAGGCACGACCAAGTCGACCATCGAACAGATCCGCGAACGTACCCACTGGAACGCCGCGAACCTTGCGCCGATGGATCCGGTCACGCTTGGCCTCTGCAGCCAGATCGATCTCGACATGGAAGTCGAGAAGGCTGCCAAGAACCGGCCGCTGCCGACCGCCGCCGAACTTGGCGCCACCCTCCAGTCCGCTCAGGAAACCGAACGACTGACTCCGAACTTCGAGCGCGAAGAGGAGAAGGAAATCGATGCCGATGCGGTCTTCGCAAAATTGAAGTCGCTGAAGTCCTCCACCAAGGATGAGGACGAAGACGACCAGTACTGATCCAATCGATCAGTGAAGCGTTCTGAAGACCCGGCCCCGGTCGGGTTTTTTATTGCCTACATGAGCAGACCGCCATAACCGCGCGTGCGCAGGGCAGCGGCGATTTCCTCAAGTACGGTCGGATCATCGATGGTTGCCGGCATTTTCCAGGGAAGGCCATCCGCCATCCTCTGCATCGTGCCGCGCAAGATCTTGCCGGAGCGCGTTTTCGGCAGGCGATCGACGGCGATTGCTGTTCGGAAACAGGCGACGGGGCCGATCTTGTCGCGGATCAAGGCCACCACCTCGGATTCGATGGCGCGTGTTTCCCGTGAAACACTTTTCTTGAGCACGAGCAAACCGCATGGGACTTGCCCCTTGAGCGCATCGGCAACGCCGATGACGGCGCATTCCGCGACATCAGGGTGCGTCGCGCAGACTTCCTCCATGGCGCCCGTCGATAGCCGATGGCCAGCGCAATTGATGATATCGTCGGTTCGCGACATGATGAAGAGGTAGCCATCCTCATCGACATATCCGGCATCCGCCGTCTTGTAGTAGCCGGGAAACTCTTCGAGATAGGCTTGGCGAAATCGCTCGTCAGCCTTCCACAGCGTCGGGAGGCAGCCTGGGGGGAGGGGAAGGCGCGCGACGATGTTGCCGAGCGTTCCCGGGGGAACCGGGTGACCGGCGTCGTCAAGCACGCTGATATCGTACCCCGGCATCGGCACGGACGGCGAGCCATGCTTGACCGGCAGCTGCTCTATTCCCAATGGATTCGCCACCATCGGCCATCCCGTCTCCGTCTGCCACCAGTGATCGATGACCGGTACATCAAGCATCTGCTCCGCCCATTTCAACGTTTCCGGATCGGCCCGCTCGCCGGCAAGGAACAGCGCGCGGAACTCCGGCATCGGATAGGCACGGATGAAGTTGCCCTCCGAGTCTTCACGGCGAATGGCCCGAAACGCTGTCGGCGCGGTAAAGAGAACCCGGACGCGATGCTCCGAAACGATTCTCCAGTAAGTACCGGCATCGGGCGTACCGATCGGCTTGCCTTCGAAAACAACGGTCGTCACCCCGCTCAGCAGAGGCGCGTAGACGATATAGGAATGGCCGACGACCCAGCCGATATCCGACGCGGCCCAGAAGACTTCGCCGGGCCTGACCCCGAAGATGTTGGCCATGGACCATTTCAGCGCGACCATATGGCCGCCATTGTCGCGCACCACGCCTTTCGGCTGGCCAGTCGTGCCTGACGTATAGAGGATATAGAGGGGATCGGTCGCTTTCACCGAAACACACTCGACGCCTTGCCCGCGTGCATTCGCAATCAGGCTTTCGAAATCGAGCGCGCGTCCGACTGTAAGATCCGCCGTCAACTGCGGCCGTTGCAGAACAAGGCAGTGTTGCGGCTCGATCTTTGCAAGCGCAAGCGCCTGATCGACCAGTGGCTTGTAAGGCACGACGCGCCCGGGCTCGAGACCGCAGCTGGCTGTTATGATTAGTTTCGCTTCCGAATCATCGATTCGAGATGCCAATTCATTGGCTGCAAATCCGCCGAACACGACCGAATGCACGGCGCCGATACGGGCGCAAGCCAACATCGAGAAAATAGCCTCCGGCACCATCGGCATGTAAAGGACAACCCGATCGCCCTTCTGGATGCCCAGGCGCGCAAGCACGACCGCAATTGCGTTCACCTCGCGCAAAGCGTCGTCGAACGTATAGTGGTGCTTTGTCGAACTGATCGCGCTGTCATAGATGACGGCGATATCACCACCCCTGCCTTCGGCTATGTGGCGGTCGAGACAGTTATAGCAGGTGTTCGTTTCCCCATCAGCGAACCATTGTCCGTATGGCCCACCATCCGCAGTGAATACTTGGGTCGGGCTGCGATACCAGGCGATCTCTCGCGCAGCGTCTCGCCAGAATCCTTCGGGATCGCGTCGCCATTCAGCATAGGCGCGTTCGTAAGCTCCCTGCATCTGCTCCTCCCCAGGATGTGCAACTACAGCCTCAATCTAGGGGAGGGAACGCAAGTGTAAAAGCCAGACGAAAGCAGCGTGTCAGCGAGCGCCGAATATTGCTGAACCCACCCGAACGCTGGTCGCACCGAAAGCAACCGCCGTTTCGTAGTCGCCGGACATGCCCATCGAAAGCTTTGCCACGCCGCAGCTCTTGGCGAGCTTCGCCAGCAGCGCAAAATGCGGGCCTGGATTCTCGTCGGCGGGCGGGATGCACATCAGGCCTTCGATCCTCAGGCCAAGATCACGGCGGCAAAATTCGATGAACGCAACAACGTCGTTAGGCGCGATTCCGGCCTTCTGAGGCTCAAGACCGGTATTGACCTGAACGAACAAGCGAGGGGCCTTGCGCTGAAGCTTCATTTCTTCGGCAAGTGCCCGCGCGATCTTTTCGCGGTCAACCGTTTCGATCACGTCGAAGAGCGCGACCGCCTCTGCGGCCTTGTTGGACTGCAGCGGCCCGATCAGATGCAATTCGATCCCAGCCATTTCAGATTTCAGAAGCGGCCATTTCCCTTGGCTCTCCTGAACCCGGTTTTCGCCGAATACGTGTTGGCCAGCCGCAAGCGCAGGCCTGATGGCATCGGCATCGAATGTCTTGGAGACCGCGACCAGCTGAACCGAACCGGCAATCCGCCCAGATTGGCGCTCGGCGGCATCGATCTTCGAACGCACTTCGTTCAATCGCTCTTGAAGTTCCATTTTGCGCCCCTGCGGATGGTCGAAGGAATTTCGCATTGACTAAACAGCTCACCGCAGATTGCCAAGGCCGAAAAGCCGCATTTCGTCACACAGTCGCTCCGATACGACGCTTACCATGGCCTCAAAACTTGACGCTACGGTGGTTTCATGGTGAAGGTCAGCACCAACTTCCCTTGATTTTCCGGAAATACGAATACCATGGCTACCGAACGTTATAACCCGCGCGATGCAGAGCCTCGCTGGCAGCAGAAATGGAACGAGGAGAGGGTCTTCGAGACCGACAACAACGATCCGCGGGACAAGTACTATGTGCTTGAAATGTTTCCGTATCCTTCCGGCCGTATCCATATGGGGCACGTCCGGAACTACGCCATGGGCGACGTCGTAGCGCGCTACAAGCGCGCGCGCGGTTGCAACGTGCTGCATCCGATGGGCTGGGACGCATTCGGTATGCCGGCCGAAAACGCTGCCATGGAACGCGGCGTGCATCCGGCTGCCTGGACGTACCAGAACATCGCCTCGATGAAGGCGCAGCTGAAGGCAATGGGTCTCTCGCTCGATTGGAGCAGAGAGTTCGCGACCTGCGATGTTGCTTACTATCAGCACCAGCAGCATCTCTTCGTGGACTTCCTCGAAAAGGGCCTGGTCTATCGCAAGCAATCAAAGGTGAACTGGGATCCGGTCGACAATACCGTTCTCGCCAACGAGCAGGTCATCGACGGACGCGGCTGGCGCTCCGGCGCGCTGGTGGAACAGCGGGAACTGACGCAGTGGTTCTTCAAGATCACGGATTTCAGCCAGGACCTGCTGGACGCGCTGGATACGCTCGACCAGTGGCCTGAGAAGGTGCGGTTGATGCAGAAGAACTGGATCGGCCGCTCCGAGGGGATGGCGGTCCGCTGGGCGATCGTTCCCGGCACAGCTCCCTCCGGCGAGAGCGAAGTGACGGTCTACACGACGCGCCCCGACACGCTTTTCGGGGCGTCGTTCCTGGCCATCTCCGCGGACCATCCGCTCGCCAGGGAGATTGCGGCCAAGAATCCTGCCATTGAAGCATTCTGCGAGGAATGCCGCCGCGCGGGTACGTCGCTTGCGGCCCTGGAAACCGCCGAGAAGAAGGGCATCGACACCGGTATCAAGGTGCAGCATCCGCTGGATCCGACCTGGGAATTGCCGGTCTATGTCGCGAACTTTGTATTGATGGATTACGGCACGGGCGCCATCTTCGGCTGCCCATCCGGCGACCAGCGCGACCTCGATTTCGCTCGCAGGTATAACCTTCCGGTCGTTCCGGTTGTCATGCCGACGGACGGGGACGCAGACACCTTCAGCGTTGGTGATGTTGCCTATGATGGCGACGGCGTCATGATCAATTCCCGCTTCCTCGACGGCAAGACGACGACCGAAGCATTCGATATCGTTGCTGATCGCCTCACCGCAACCGCTCTTGGCAACCAGCCGCAGGGTGAGCGGAAGGTGAATTTCCGTCTGCGCGACTGGGGTATTTCGCGCCAGCGTTATTGGGGATGCCCGATTCCGGTCATTCACTGCGAGGATTGCGGTGTCGTTCCGGTTCCGAAGAAGGACCTGCCGGTAAAACTGCCGGAAGACGTAACCTTCGATCAGCCCGGCAACCCGCTCGATCGCCATCCGACATGGCGCCACGTCGCTTGCCCGCATTGTGGCAAGGACGCGCGCCGCGAGACGGACACGATGGACACCTTCGTGGATTCCAGCTGGTACTTCACCCGCTTTACCGCACCTTGGGAGCAGGTGCCGACCGATGTTCGGGCCGCCAACCACTGGCTGCCGGTCGATCAGTACATCGGCGGCATTGAGCATGCCATCCTCCACCTCCTCTATTCGCGGTTCTTCACGCGTGCGATGCGCGAAACCGGGCATGTCGACGTCAAGGAACCCTTCAAAGGCCTCTTTACGCAGGGCATGGTGGTCCACGAGACCTATAGCCGTGGCGCCGGCATGAGCCGCGAGTGGGTTGCGCCTGCGGATATCCGTATAGAGGAACAGGACGGCAAGCGCCGCGCCTATCTTCTTTCGAATAGCGAAGAGATTTCGATCGGATCGATCGAGAAGATGTCGAAGTCGAAGAAGAACGTCGTCGACCCCGATGACATCATCGCTTCCTATGGCGCCGACACTGCACGCTTCTTCGTGCTGTCGGATTCACCGCCTGAGCGCGACGTCATCTGGTCGGAGGCCGGTGTGGAGGGCGCACATCGCTTCACGCAGCGCCTCTGGCGCCTGGTTTCCGAGGCTGCCGAGAACCTGGGCGATGTCCAGGCGACTCCGGCTAAGGAAGGCGATGCGCTAGCGATCTCCCAGATCGCTCACAAGACGCTGAAAGCCGTCCAGAACGACTACGACAAGCTCTGGTTCAACAAGGCCGTCGCGCGGATCTACGAACTGGTGAACGCTCTGGCAGCGCCGTTGAGCAACGTCGCCGCCGGTAAGGCTAGCGACGACTATCGTGCTGCCGTAAAGGATGCGACCGAAATCCTCATTCAGCTGGTTGCTCCGATGACGCCGCATCTGGCCGAGGAATGCTGGGCAACGCTCGGCTCCGGCGGCATGCTCGCCAAGCAGCCTTGGCCGACGTTCGAAGATAGCTTGGTCACCGAGAACGACGTCGTCCTGCCGGTACAGATCAATGGCAAGAAGCGCGCTGAATTGACAATCTCGCGCGACGCAGATCAGAATGCCGTTAGCGAGGCTGCGCTTGCCTTGGACGAGGTCAAGAAGGTCTTGAACGGTCAGGCACCAAAGAAGATCATCGTGGTTCCGCAAAGGATTGTGAACATTGTCGTCTAGAATCGCTTCGAAGCTGGCTCGCCGCGTAGGCCTCGCGGCAACGCTGGCAGCCACGGTTTTTCTTGCCAGTTGCCAGGTTCGGCCGCTGTATTCCGAAAGCTCCGGCGTTGCAGGAAAGCTTGAATCCGTTGCCTTCTCTGAAGCAACAAATCGCGTCGAGCAGGAAGTCAGAAACCGATTGATCTTCCTCGCCTCGCGTGGCGCAGGCGAGCCGGCGAACGCCGACTACAAGGTGGAGTTCAATGCGAAGTCGAGCGTCATCGGCACCCTGCTGATCGCCTCTTCCGACACCTCGCGCGCCGGCCGTGCGACCGTCAGCGTCGACTACACACTGAAATCGAGCAAGGACGATCATGTGATTAAGGCGGGCAACCGTTCGGTCACCGCGCTCGTGGATTTCCCTGCCCAGGAATTCGCGAAGCAACGCGCGATTCGAGACGCCGAAGATCGCGCTTCGCGCGAAGCAGCGGAATTGGTTGGAGCTGATATAGCCGCCGCGCTCGGCCGATAGGAGCACTTGTGTGGCGGAAATAAAATCGCATGAGTTTGAGGGTTTCCTCGATAAGTCCGCCCGCAACTACCGCATTTTCGTTATCTACGGCCCAGATCGGGGGCTCGTTTCCGAGCGAGCCACCCAGATAGCCGCACGCACCGGCGTAGCACTTGATGATCCGTTTTCGCTGATCAAACTTGACATCGCCGACCTGCAGCGCGACCAGGGACGTCTTCTGGATGAGGCCGGAGCGATCGGCCTTTTCGGCGGCGACAAGCTGATCTGGATTCGCGGCGGTGCCAACGAAAAATACCTAGCCGATTCGCTTGAGACTCTGGCGGCAAAGCCTCCGGAAGCAACGCACATCATCGTTGAAGCAGGTGACCTCAAGAAGGGATCGCTGCTTCGAAAGATTGTCGAGCCTTCTCGCCAGATCGCCGTCATTCCCTGCTATGCCGACGATGCGCGCGCGTTGAACGCGCTGATAGACCGGGAGCTCAGCGAGCCCGGCCTTCGGATTACGCCCGCAGCCCGGCAGGCCCTCGTAGAGTTGATCGGCGGAGACCGTATCGCCTCTCGCAATGAGCTCAGGAAACTCGTCCTTTATTGCCTCGGCCGTGAGACCATCGAAGAACATCACGTTACTGACATCATCGGCGACGCGAGCGCCATTTCCGTCGATGACGCGGTCGATGCCATTCTCAGCGGCAATTCAAACGCCTTTCTGCATGCCATGCAGAAGATCATAAGCTCGAAGACTACCGTTTTTCTGGTTCTCCAGGGATGCCTGCGGCAATTCCAGCTCATGGATTCGATGAGGATCGAGATGGACGAAAAGCGCATCCCGTCCGGGCAGGTTATGCAGACGCTCGGAAGACATATCCACTTTCGGCGCAAGCCGATCTTGGAACAGGCACTGAGGACCTGGTCTGCCGACGCCATTGCCCGCGAAATGAACCGGTTACAATCTGCAATCCTGCAGACGCGCATGCGGGCATCGTTGGAAGATACAATCGCGCTTCAGACGCTCCTGTCAACGACGCTGCAATCCGCGCGCCGCTGACCTAACGCCGCTCCAAGAGCCGGCATATTTCCTCCAGCTGCTCCAGCGACTTGTAAGAAATACGGACCTGGCCACCAGTGGCCTTGTGGTTGATGGTCACATCCAGACCAAGGGCGTCCGAAAGCGTCCGCTCGAGAGCGAGCGTGTCGGAATCCTTCTGATCTCGCTGCTGTGCCGCCAGTTTCGGTTCCGACTGCGCCTTGATGTCGTTCTGCGCCAGTCGCTCGGCGTCGCGCACTGACATCCCCTTGGAAACGATCGTGCGTGCAAGGCTCGACGGATCGGAAGTGGAGACGAGGGCACGGGCATGGCCGGCGGAAAGACTGCCGGCGGCCAACATGTCGCGCACAGGGTCGGGAAGCTTGAGCAGACGAAGGGAATTCGCCACATGACTTCTGCTCTTGCCGATAATCTCACCGAGATCATTCTGCGTATAGCCATATTCCGCGATTAGCTGTTCGTACCCAAGCGCTTCTTCCAGCGCATTGAGATCGGAACGTTGAACATTTTCAACAATTGCGATCTCAAGAGCAGTCTTGTCGTCAACGTCTCGTACGATAACAGGGATCTCTACGAGGCCCGCCAACTGCGCCGCCCGCCAACGTCTTTCGCCGGCTATGATTTCGTATCGCTCCGCGGACAGCGTGCGCACGACGACCGGCTGAACGATACCATGCTGACGGATAGAGCTTGCCAGATCGTGGAGCTCGGAATCATCAAAGAAACGACGTGGGTTACGTGGGTTTCTGCTGATGAACTCGATAGGAACCAAACGATCAGCGCTGACTGAAGGACGCGCAGCTTCCGCGGGGACCGGCTGATCCATTTCGCCGATCAACGCCGCCAAGCCGCGTCCGAGCCGTCTTTTCGAGACATCATCGTTCATAACAGGTACTCGCCGCTAACGTTGGTCTTGTCTACGCCGCCAGACGCTGCCGTTCGCGCTGGATAACTTCCGAGGCGAGCTGCAGATAGGCCTGACTTCCAGCGCACTTGAGATCGTAAAGGATAGCCGGCTTGCCATACGAAGGCGCTTCCGACACCCGAACGTTCCGAGGAATTAACGTATGATAAACCTTTTCGCCGAGGTGCGTCCGAACATCGGTCACAACCTGCTGCGCCAGATTATTTCTAGAATCGAACATCGTTAGAACGATGCCCTGAATATCAAGGTTCGGATTCACGGTCTTGCGAACCTGGTCGACCGTCTCCAGCAGCTGGCTCAGACCTTCCAATGCGAAAAATTCGCACTGAAGCGGCACCAAAACCGAGTGCGCAGCCGCCATTGCATTCATGGTCAGCAGGTTGAATGAGGGAGGGCAGTCGACGAGAATATACGAGAACCGAAACGCATCGTCGGACGCCAGCGCCTTCTTCAATTTGAAGACACGGTCGCTCTGCTGGCTGATCTCCATCTCGACGCCAAGCAAATCCATCGTTGACGGCACGATGAAAAGATTTGGAACCGCCGTCTCTTGCGCCACCTCAAAAATACCATTGTCGCCCAATAAAAGATCGTAGGAAGACAGTCGGCGGTGCTTTCTATCGATCCCCAACCCTGTGCTGGCGTTGCCCTGTGGGTCGAGATCAACGATGAGCACACGTTCACCGATAGCAGCGAGCGCCGTGGCGAGATTAATGGCAGTCGTCGTCTTACCAACGCCACCCTTCTGGTTTGCAATCGTGATGATGCGATTTCGTTCAGCAACCATGCTCAAGTGCCCGATCTGTTAGCCCAAACGCCGGAGGTTGAATATTTCCAACACCACAGATTCACGTTCGACGGCGCTATTGTGTTCTAGCAGATCGAATGACCAGCCACTACGGGCTTTCTCGATCTCGGCCCGATAATCCCGGCCTTTATGGAGATATGACCTTAATTCCGAATTCTCCAAGGACCAAGGCTCGATGTAACCGAATAACCCATTTAGATCGGAGAGCGCCCGAGCCGAGACAAAATTAGCTTTGTGAACAATGGTTGGAGCTTCCTCGATCCGAACCGGATGAACCGATCCGCGCGCACTTGTCTCCCTGAGAGCAGTTCTCAGGAACGCAGCCTTCTTGTTGTTGCTCTCGACGAGATTGACCCAGCCGTCGCCGATTTCTGCCAGGAAGATCGCGGTTATGATACCCGGAAAGCCGCCACCGCTACCGAGATCAAGCCAGGCCCCGGAGTTCGACTGCAACTGAAAGATCTGAGCACTGTCCGCAATGTGCCTGCTCCACATATCGCTGATCGTGGAGGGAGCCGTAAGATTGATCGCCTTCGCCCAACGCTGAAACAGCGCGGCAAAATGCTCCAACCGTTCCTGTGTTTCACGTGAAACACGCCGACCGTTCAAATTCATACCAGGACTCTCAAATAGTGTACTTCAGCAATCGTCTAAGCCGCATTCTCGGCTCGGCGGAGGTGAACGAGCAGCAACGAGACGGCTGCAGGCGTCATCCCGTCAATGCGGGTCGCCTGCGCAATGTCATATGGCCTGGCCATACTAAGCTTGTGCTTAAGCTCGTTCGACAATCCAGACAAACCATCAAAGTCGAAATCTGCAGGAATAGTCCTGTCCTCATCCCGCTTGATGTGCCGAATATCAGCTGACTGGCGCTCCATATAGACGGCATAACTCGCCTCAATTTCCAATGCCTCGCCGATCGGCCGCTCAATCTCGTTCAGCGTGGGCCAGACTGATGAAAGGACATCGAGCGAGAAATCTGGATACGCCAGCAGTTCGTATGCCGTGCGGCGTTGCCCATCCAAATTGAGCCTCAGGCCGGCGCGTCGCGCTTCATTCGGCGTAACGGCCAACGACTTCAGTTCATCCCGAAACGCCGAGAGTTTGTTCTCGTAACGTGAGAAGCGCTCGGCTCGCTCCTGCGACGCCAGCCCTATCTTAATCGCCAATGGAGTAAGCCGCACATCCGCATTGTCCGCTCGCAGCGACAATCGGTATTCGGCGCGAGACGTGAACATCCGATAGGGCTCGGCAACACCGCGCGATGTGAGATCATCGATCATAACGCCAATATAGGAATCGGTTCGGCTGAACCGGATCGCTTCCTGGTCACCGGCCAGGCGCGCCGCATTCAGTCCGGCGACTAGGCCTTGAGCCGCGGCTTCCTCGTAACCGGTCGTGCCATTGATCTGCCCAGCCAGGAAAAGACCATTCATCTTCTTGACTTCAAGAGAGGGCTTCAGTTCGCGCGGATCGACATGGTCATACTCGATCGCATAACCGTGCTGGAGCACCTCAACGTGTTCGAGCCCGGGAACCGTTCGTATGAACGCGTCCTGGATTTCGGCGGGGAGGGAGGTCGAGATGCCGTTTGGATAGACAGTGTCGTCATCCAACCCTTCCGGCTCCAAGAAAATCTGGTGCCCATCGCGCTCGCCGAACTTGACCAGTTTATCTTCGATCGAGGGGCAATAGCGAGGTCCAACGCCTTCAATCTGGCCGGAATACATTGCAGAGCGCTTCAAATTGTCGACGATGATGCGATGAGTCGCATCGGTGGTACGAGTCACGCCGCATTCGATCTGCGTATTTGTAATTCGATCGGTCATGAAAGAGAACGGGACAGCGTCCACATCCGCGCCCTGACGCCCCACGGACGCCCAGTCGATCGTCTTGCCATTCAATCGCGCCGGCGTCCCGGTCTTGAGTCGACCAAGCCGCAGACCGAGACCGAGCAACGTCTGCGACAAGCCCAAACTTGGCTCTTCGCCCACGCGACCCGCAGGGATCTTCTTGTCCCCGATATGGATCAAGCCGCGGAGGAAAGTGCCTGTCGTCAGGACGACGGCTCCACAGGAGAGCCTCCGGCTATCTTTCATAACAACAGCGGCGACGCGTTCATCGCGTATATCGACGTCGTGGGCGTCACCCTCGACAATCGTCAGATTTGGTATCGATTCGATCGCCGCCAACATCGCCAAACGATAGAGCTTGCGATCCGCCTGCGTCCGAGGGCCGCGAACTGCAGGTCCCTTCTTCCGATTAAGCATACGGAACTGGATGCCACCGAGATCGGCAACGCGGCCCATCAAGCCGTCGAGTGCATCCACTTCGCGAACGAGATGCCCTTTACCCAGGCCGCCGATTGCCGGGTTACACGACATCACCCCGATCGTATCTTTTCGGTGAGTGACGAGAGCTGTCCTCGCGCCCAGGCGTGCAGAAGCGGCCGCAGCTTCGCAGCCAGCATGTCCGCCACCGATGACGATGACATCGAACTGGGACGTGGTCATTCTAGAACTCCTGAGATGACCCCGGTCATGAGGGATGTGCTCTCGCGAGTCAAGACGTTTCACGTGAAACGTCGGATTTTAAACACGGCGCTATGTGTTTCACGTGAATCATTTGCCGATGCAGAACTCACCGAAGATTACGTCCAAAAGGTTCTCGACATCGACACGACCGGTGACGCGGCCAAGTGCATCCGAAGCCACTCTCAGATCCTCGGCCCGCAGGTCCAGTGGCCTTTCGGAATCCAATAGCGCCGCTCTTACTGCCCTTAAACATTCCGTAAGCGAATCTTTATGTCGTCGGCGATTCGGAATCGCCAGCGATTGAACGCGCACCTTGGATTCAAGCGCGGTCGTCATCAGCTGTATCAGCTCCGACAGACCTTCGCCGGTCTCAACAGAGATCACTACGTCGTACGTTCCATGGCTTGAGGGTTGAAGATCCCCCTTTGTCCCGATACGCAGCGCGCCGGCGGGGCCATCGTGGACCCGCGCAACAGCCGAGCTATCCTCAAGATAGAGCACAAGATCAGCCTTTGCGATCTCTTGACGGGCGCGCCTTATGCCCTCGCGTTCAACCACCTCTTCAGTATCCCGCAGGCCAGCGGTGTCCGAGAGTCGGACAAGGTATCCATCGATATTCAGGTCTGTACTCAGGACGTCGCGTGTCGTGCCGGCTATGTCAGTAACGATTGCCACGTCGCGGCGGACGAGAGCATTCATCAGGCTCGACTTGCCGGCGTTCGGTTCCCCCGCAATCACCACCTTGAATCCGTCGCGAATGATCTCACCCGCCTCCGCGTCGCGCAGATGTTGATCAAGTTCAGTCGACAGCAGTTCCATGTCGTCCCATACCTGATCGGAAACCGATCCTGGGACATCGTCCTCGTCCGCGAAATCGAGCTCCGCCTCGATCAACGCGCGTCCACGGGTAAGACGATTGGCCCAAGCGCCATAGAGCGCAGACAATCCGCCACTGCTATGCTCGACTGCCAGCCGACGCTGCATTTCCGTCTCGGCCGAAATAAGATCCGCCAGCCCCTCAACCTCAACCAAGTCCATTCGGCCGTTAGCGAAGGCCCGCCGTGAAAACTCCCCAGCCAACGCCTGGCGCGTCTTCGGAAATGTACTCAGCTCCCGGCACAGCGCGTCGACGACTGCGCGGCCGCCATGGAGGTGGAATTCAACGACATCCTCACCGGTAAACGAGGCCGGGCCGGGAAAGAGCAATACGAGGCCGGAATCAATTGCAAGATCATTACGAGTCCGAATCGTCCGCAGCGTCGCTTGCCGCGGGGTAGGCAGGAGGCCCGCAAGTCCTATCGTCAATTCTCGAACGGTCGGACCACTTACCCGCACGACCGCAACGCCTGCCGGCACGGAGCCGCTGGTCAGCGCATAGATTGTATCGTTGAATTCAGCCATCGGTGCACCTGTTCGGTTCGATACCGAATCAATCCGGCGCCAACAAGTATGGCGCTGTAAAAATAGAAAAGCCGACCACTAGCGTGATCGGCCTTACCTACGGAATCCGGCTAATGTTAGGTATTCATCGACTCGAAGAAATCGCCGTTGTTCTTCGTCTGCTTTAATTTGTCGATCAGGAACTCGATCGCATCGGTCGTTCCCATCGGCGCGAGGATGCGTCGCAGCACGAAGATTTTCTGGAGATCCTGCCGCGGAACCAGCAAGTCCTCTTTACGCGTGCCAGACTTGAGAATATCCATCGCCGGGAAGATGCGCTTGTCGGCGACCTTACGATCGAGCACGACTTCCGAGTTACCGGTACCCTTGAACTCTTCGAAAATCACTTCGTCCATTCGGCTGCCGGTGTCGATCAGCGCCGTTGCGATGATCGTCAACGAACCGCCTTCTTCGATGTTACGCGCGGCGCCGAAGAAGCGCTTGGGACGCTGCAGAGCGTTCGCATCGACACCACCGGTCAAGACCTTACCGGAGGAGGGGATAACAGTGTTATAAGCACGGCCGAGACGGGTGATGGAATCCAGCAGGATGACAACGTCGCGGCCGTGTTCCACGAGACGCTTCGCCTTTTCGATCACCATTTCGGCAACCTGGACGTGGCGAACTGCGGGCTCGTCGAACGTCGACGAAACAACTTCGCCACGAACTGACCGCTGCATGTCAGTCACTTCTTCGGGACGCTCATCGATCAGAAGCACGATCAGATAGCATTCCGGATGGTTTGCGGTGATCGAATGCGCGATATTCTGCAACAGCACCGTCTTACCGGTACGCGGCGGAGCTACGATCAGTCCACGCTGACCTTTGCCCAACGGCGCAACCAGATCGATGACGCGCGGCGAGAGATCCTTCGTCGTCGGAACTTCGAGCTCCATCTTGAAGCGTTCGTTCGGATAGAGCGGCGTCAGGTTGTCGAAGTGAACCTTGTGACGGATCTTTTCAGGATCGTCGAAGTTGATCGTATTGACCTTCAGCAGCGCGAAATAACGCTCGCCTTCCTTCGGACCCCGGATCGGACCTTCGACGGTATCGCCTGTCTTCAACGAGAAGCGGCGGATTTGCGATGGTGAGATGTAGATGTCGTCAGGGCCAGGCAGGTAGTTCGCATTGGCCGACCGCAGGAATCCGAAACCATCCTGGAGCACTTCAACGACGCCTTCGCCGATGATTTCCACATCCTGGCTCGCCAGAACCTTGAGTATCGCAAACATCAATTCCTGCTTGCGCATCGTGCTCGCGTTTTCGACTTCAAGTGATTCGGCGAACGCCAACAAATCTGTCGGGGATTTACTCTTAAGTTCCTGAAGCTTCATTTCAGCCATGAAGTGACCAATACTCTATATTTTCAAGGGAGAAGGCGATGTTGAAGGCAGTAATCGGCCCTGCGATAAAGCTCGCAGGCGATTGAACTTTACATACACGCCACAAGGATGAGGTGACGGGAAAATAGCTGCTAAGGTGCCCCGCCGCAAGGGGGCGGCTTAAAATGAAATAAATTTAACCCGGTTCAGAACGGCTTCACGACGACAAGGATAACGATCGCGATCATGAGGAGCGTCGGCGCTTCGTTCATGAACCGCCAGTACCGGGCCGAATGACGGTTCTCGTCGCGGGCAAAGGCCTTCACCGCACGGCTGAAGACGACGTGCACGACCGTCATGAGAACGACAAGACCGATCTTTGCATGCAGCCAACCGCCCTGAAAATCGTAAACGGACCAGGCGAGGTAAAGGCCAAGAATCCAGCTGATCATCATCGCCGGATTCATAATCACTTTCAGAAGCCTCTGTTCCATGACCTTGAATGTCTCCGACTGCACCGAGCCCGGCTCCGCGTCGGTGTGGTAGATGAAAAGCCGTGGCATGTAAAACAGCCCGGCCATCCAGGAGATCACTGCGATAATGTGAAGCGCCTTGATCCAGAGATAGAGGGTATCCGGGTTCCAGGCGAATAGTCCGACGGCAAGCAGGAGGAAAAAGAGAATGGCAAAATGGGCGCGCCTGCGTGCGTAGGTACCCGGCCTCTCATCGGTCTGGCGCTCCATCAGAGACCCTTTCCGCCCCGCACCCGCTCGACGAGCAGCCGGACGTTCTCGGGATCCGCCTGTGGCGTAATTCCATGCCCGAGATTGAAGATCAGCGGGCCGTTACCCAGACGCTGAAGAATGCGATCAATCCCTTCGGTCAGAGAAGAGCCGCCAGCGACAACGCGCATTGGGTCGAGGTTTCCCTGTACCGGTCCATCCTTCTGCAGCTCAGCGGCGAAACCAAGCGGGACAGACCAATCGAGCCCGATCGCGTCCGCATTCGTCGCCTGCCGGTAGTTCTTCAGGAGATAACCAGCCCCCTTCGCAAACGCGATGACACGCGCCTGTGGTCGCCGCGACTTGATCGAGGCGATCATGCGGGCAACCGGACGGACAGCGAATGCCTCGAACTCATGCTCGCCGAGGACGCCAGCCCAGGAATCGAAAATCTGCACGGCGTCGGCGCCGGCATCGATCTGCGCAACCAGATAGTCGGCCGAGATATCGGCAAGCACCATCAGCAACTTTTCGAACGCTTTCGGATTCCGATAGGCGAAGAGCCGGGCAGGCGCCTGATCGGGTGTGCCATGTCCAGCGATCATATAGGTCGCCACGGTCCACGGAGCTCCGCAGAAGCCGAGCAAGGTCGTCTCGCCCGGCAGCTCTTCCCTCAGTCGACGAACCGTTTCCAGAACCGGCTTCAGATAGTCGATCACATTGGTTGGATCGAGTGCGTCAATCCCGTCGACATCGATCGGATCCATCTCGGGACCATGTCCTTCGGTGAACCGCACATTTCGCTTCATTGCATCGGGAATGACGAGGATGTCTGAGAACAGGATCGCTGCATCGAAGCCATACCGACGAATAGGCTGAAGCGTCACTTCGACTGCATAGTCAGGCGAATAACAGAGATCCAGGAAGCTTCCTGCCTGTGCGCGCGTCTGACGGTATTCGGGAAGGTATCGCCCAGCCTGACGCATTAGCCAGATCGGAGGCGGAGCCAGAGTCTCTCCCTCTAGAACCCGCATTATTCTCCGCTGCATCTCGCTCAAGCGCTTCTTCCCTATAAAAATACAAAGATATTTAAAAGGTTTCTATTTCTTAGAGTCGGTGACTATCAAGGATTAAAATCCATCCACGGCCGATACGAATTGTCACGCATCGATGGATTTCGACGATGATCGAATCCTGGTATCGCTAGGATATCGGGGAGCGATCTGGAATATCTCATAGTTACAGAGAGATAGGATCAAGTGCACTGCCGCCGTCTTTGTGGAAAAGCTGTGCATAGAATCCAACATCTGCTCTTCTTCCACAGCATCCACAGCCTGCCGAAAACGCGCTGTCGGAAATTCGAAATGTGGAAAAGTAGGCATGTTTTCCCTTGCCTTACCGACCCGCCGGCCCTTACCTCTCAGTCATCCAGTCTTATCAACAGGTAGCGGAAAATATCGTGGAGAACAGGCCGAACTTCTTCCATCTCCATCTGATTTCTGACTCAACCGGAGAGACTCTGATATCCGCCGGCCGGGCTGCTTCTGCTCAATTCAAGTCGGCGCAACCCGTCGAACATGTTTATCCGCTGATCCGTAACCGAAAGCAGTTGCTGACGGTGCTGCAGGCTATCGACAAGGAGCCTGGTATCGTTCTCTACACGATCGTCGATCGCGAGCTGGCGACATTGGTCGATGAGCGATGTGTCGAAATGGGTGTCGCATCGGTGAATGTGCTCGAGCCTGTCATCAATGCCTTCCAGATCTATCTTGGCGCCCCGTCGCGCCGGCGGGTCGGCGCACAGCATGTGATGAACGCCGGATACTTCGCGCGCATCGAAGCGTTGAACTTCACGATGGATCACGATGATGGACAGATGCCGGATGATTATAATGAGGCGGATGTCGTCATAATTGGCATCAGTCGCACATCGAAGACGCCGACCAGCATTTATCTGGCGAACCGGGGGATCAAGACGGCGAACATCCCGATCGTCAGTGGTGTGCCATTGCCTGAGAGTTTGCTGGCCGCGTCGAGACCTTTGATTGTCTGTCTTATCGCGACGACCGACCGCATTTCTCAGGTCCGGGAAAATCGCGTGCTTGGTGCGACCTCCGGATTTGATCGGGGCGACTATACCGACCGCGCTGCGATCTCCGAGGAGCTGAAATATGCGCGCTCCATTTGTGCAAGACACAATTGGCCGATGATCGATGTGACCAGGCGATCGATCGAAGAGACGGCCGCCGCAATCGTTGCCCTCCGGCCAAAGCTACGCTAAGCGCAAAGCAAAATCTGTATCGAGGTTCCATGACGTCTGAGCTCATTCTCGCATCCTCCAGTCCCTTCCGTCGCATGCTCATGCAGAATGCCGGTTTGACCTTCGATGCCCATGCTGCGGATATCGACGAGCGGGCGATCGGACAGCCGCTGGAAGAAGGCGGTGCCACGCCTGATGAGGTGGCACTGGAACTCGCCAAGGCGAAGGCAAAAGAGGTCAGCGATCGCTTCCCGACAGCTCTCGTGATCGGCTCCGACCAGACAATGTCCCTCGGAAAGCAAACATTTCACAAGCCGATGGATATGGCGGCTGCCGCCGATCATCTCACTTCCTTGTCGGGAAAAACCCACCGCCTCAATAGCGCCATCGCGCTTGCCTATGCGGGCGAAGTCGTATGGGAACACATCTCGACTGCTGACCTTACAATGCGTCCGCTGACTTCGGACTTTATTACAAGACATCTCGAGCGTGTCGGTGCGAAGGCTCTTACGAGTGTCGGCGCCTATCAACTAGAGGGGGAGGGGCTGCAGCTTTTCTCCCGCGTGGACGGCGATTACTTCACGATTGTCGGCCTGCCGATGTTACCGCTTTTGGAAGAATTGAGATCTCGTGGTGCTATTGATGGATGATTCACGTGAAACAGTCGGCCCTCAGGCCTTCGTGGCGGGCTTTCCCGTCAATCATTCGCGATCACCTCTCATCCACGGTTACTGGCTGAATACCCTCAAACTGCCGGGAAACTATCGCGCACGTGAAATCGCGCCCGCTGACTTTGGGCAGTTCGTCCAATCACTGAAAGCCGGCGAGGAGCCTTACGTCGGCGGCAACGTGACAATTCCTCACAAGGAAATCGCTTTCCAGCTTGCGGATGATCCGGACGACCTTTCGCAAGAACTCGGCGCGGCAAATACACTTTGGCTCGAAGACGGCAGGTTGAAGGCGACAAACACCGACGGACGGGGCTTCACCGCTAACCTCGATGAGCGCCATCCCGGCTGGGATAACGCAGAGGTCGCCATTGTATTCGGCGCCGGCGGCGCCAGCCGCGCCATCATTCAGGCGGTTCGTGATCGTGGCTTCAAGGAAATCCGCGTCGTCAATCGAACGGTCGACCGTGCCAGGGAACTAGCGGATCGCTTCGGCTCGACGGTAACGGCCCATCCGGTGCAGGCGCTGCGAGAAATCATGACCGGCGCCGGTCTCTTCATCAACACTACGTCGCTTGGAATGGATGGGGACGAAGCGCCACATATTGATTTCTCTCCATTGCGAGACGGCGCCGTCGTGACCGACATCGTCTATGTGCCTCTCAAGACGCCCTTCCTGCTTCAGGCGCAGAACCAGGGGTTTGCCATTGTCGATGGACTAGGCATGCTCCTGCACCAGGCAGTTCCGGGTTTCGAGAAATGGTTCGGTCAACGGCCGGTCGTTGACGAGCATCTGCGCGACCTGATTATCGTGGACATGGAAAAGCATTGATGCTGCGCGTTGGGCTGACCGGTTCCATCGGAATGGGAAAATCGACGATGGCGAAATTCTTCGCCGATGCCGGCGTGCCTGTGAATGATTCAGATGCGGTGGTCCACCAGCTTTACGCAGGCGAAGCCGCACCGTTGGTCGATGCCGTTTTTCCTGGAACGATGAAGAATGGCGCTATCGATCGACAGGAGCTGTCTCGCCAGCTGTCTTCACAGAGTGAAGGCTTCAAAAAGCTTGAGAGCATAATTCACCCGCTTGTTCGGAAACGGGAGCAGCAGTTTATCGAACAAGAACAGGCCAAAGGGCCCGAGATCGTCCTCCTCGATATTCCGCTTCTTTTTGAGACTGGCGCCGAGAAGAGAGTCGATGTCGTCGTTGTTGTTTCGTGTGATCCACAGATTCAGCGTCAGCGGGTGCTTGCGCGTCCGAACATGACAGAAGAAAAATTCAATATGATTCTGTCGCGGCAAACGCCGGACGCCATCAAACGAGAACGAGCCGATTACCTCATCGATACGGGTGGCACCCTGGAAGCCTCGAAGCAAAGAGTTGCCGAGATTGTTGAGGATTTGAAGCGCCGGCTTCGCAGTGGAGAATTTCAGCATGCGTGAGATCATTTTCGATACGGAAACGACCGGTCTGGATAGTCGTATCGACCGCGTGATCGAAATTGGTGGAATCGAACTCCTCAACCACTTTCCGACCGGCAGGACGTTGCATCTCTATATAAACCCCGGCGATCAGAAGATTCATCCTGATGCGCTCGCGGTTCACGGGATCACGGACGAGTCCCTCAAGGACAAGCCCCCATTTTCCGCAGTTGTCGATCAGATCCTGGAGTTCTTCGGAGATGGCCGCTGGATCGCACACAACGCGACCTTCGATATGGGCTTTATGAATGCTGAGCTTGCGCGTTTGGGATTGCCGCCAATTCTGCCGGAGCGCGTAACGGATACGCTTTCGCTCGCAAGGCGCAAAAACCCAATGGGCCCGAATTCGCTGGACGCTTTGTGCCGACGCTACGGCATCGACAACTCTCACCGCACAAAACACGGCGCACTTCTTGACTCCGAATTGCTGGCGGAAGTCTATATCGAGATGATCGGGGGTCGTCAGACCGCGCTCGGTCTCGGTATTGCACAGAGCAACGGCGCGGCATCGAATGATGGCGACCTGGCAGATATCGTGATCGAGGTCATCGATAGACCGAGGCTACTGGCCTCCCGCCTAAGTGAGGTGGAAGCCACGGCACACGATGCGTTGATCGCGAAGCTCGGAACCAAGGGTATTTGGGCAAAATACGATCGCCCAAACTAAAAAGCCCGGGCTGACCCGGGCTTTCGACTTAATCCTGCGGAAGATATCAGTTCGTCTGAACCTTGGCGCGAGCCTGTTCTTCGGCAACACGCTGGGCAAACATCTGAGAAAAATCGATCGGGTCGATCATCAGCGGAGGGAAGCCGCCGTTGCGCGTTACGTCAGCAACGATCTGACGTGCGAACGGGAAGAGCATGCGCGGGCATTCGATGAAAAGAACCGGCAGCATGTGCTCCTGGGGGAACCCGGCAATCCGGAAAACACCACCATAGACGAGTTCAGCCTGGAAAACCGTCTTGTCGCCTTCCTTGGCTTCCGCGCTCAGCGACAGAACGACATCGAAGTCGTTGTCGGAAAGCGGGTTGGCGTTGACGTTCACCGCGATGTTGATCGCAGGGGCCTTGTCACGAGATTGCAACGAACGTGGAGCACCGGGATTTTCGAAAGAAAGATCCTTGGTGTACTGGGCTAGGATCGTAAGGCTTGGGCTGGTCGCACCGTTATTGCTGTCTTCGTTGGCCATTGGCTTTTCCTCGAGGGCACTGGATTGAGCCGCATCTATCATTTCGGCGGTTTCCTTACAACCCTGAGGCCGAGCAACCGATAAGCGTGTCAATCACCAAGATGCTTGGACCACGGGGACTGACCAGAAGGCTCGCGTCGATAGTCGTCCGCATCTAGGTCGACAACATTTGCGCCGTTTCGACCGCGTTGCGTTCCAGGTCCTGCGTTGGCCGAACGACCGACCACGACGAATCGACCACTGACATATTTCCAGGCGCGTTCACGCACGAACGGGATGAACAGAAGCAACGCGACGAGATCTGTGATGAAGCCTGGGATGATCAGGAGGATGGAGGCAATGACAAGCATTGCCGGGCGCAGAAGGTCGCGCCCCGGAACAACCCCGCTTCGCCCTTCCGCCGACATGCGTCTGAGAATGCCAATTCCCTGCTGCCGCAGAATTGCCAGTCCGCCGAAAAAGCCCAGGATAACCAGGGCCAGCGTCGCCCATAATCCGATTGCTTTGCCGACAACCACAAATCCGGCAATCTCGGCAAGCGGCAGCAAAAGCAGGAAACCTGGCAACATTGTTAGGCGCATATCTCCTTCCGGCGTTCCGGCCGGACTCCTTTAGGGCGATCTGCGGCGCAGACCTATTTGAATCATCTGTATATGCAGACTATATGGGTATAGAAATCAGGGATGTTAACGGCGGTTTTGGTAGGATATGGGTTCAAACGACTTCATTACATTGTTTTTCCTGGTGGCGGCGGTGCTGATTTTCCTTCAGCTGCGTAGCGTGCTCGGTCGTCGCACAGGCAATGAGAAGCCGCCGCGGGATCTTTATACGCCGCGCGATGCGGCTGGCCCGGAAACGCCTGATGGCGGGAAGGTTGTCACCTTGCCGCGTCGCGATTCGGCTGTAGAAGATGAAGACCGCTTTGCAGCCATCGATACGTTCGCACCGGCCGGCACGCCGCTCAATGATTCGCTCCGCGAGATGAACAAGATTGATGCCTCCTTCAATCCGAAGGAATTCGTCAACGGCGCGCGCATGGCTTACGAGATGATTGTGACGGCCTTTGCCGATGGGGATCGGAAGACGCTCAAGAATCTTCTTTCGCGTGAAGTCTATGATGGCTTCGATACCGCTATCTCAGAACGTGAAGCGCGGGGAGAGAAGGTCAAATCCACCTTCGTCGGCATCGAAAAAGCCGATATCAAGACCGTTGAGGTCAAGGATAGCGAGGCGCAGATAACCATGCGCATCGCCAGCCAGTTGATTTCCGTGACCTACGACAAGGACGAGAAGCTGATTGACGGTGACGCCGAGAACGTAGCCGACGTCAACGATCTCTGGACCTTCGCGCGCGACACAAGATCGCGTGATCCGAACTGGAAACTGGTGGCGACCGAATCGGAACATGAGTGAAAGTTCGACGAGCTTTACCCTCGAGGAAGTAAGCTTCGAAGCACTGAAAGGCTGGCAGGACGACGATCCTTCCGGCCTTTTTGCAGTTATGGAGCACTGCTGCCGCTATATAACGGAGGTCAAACCCTACCGAACCGGCTCACTTGGCCTGACATCAGACGATCTTCTAAGCCTTCGCGCCGCCATCGCCGATGCCAAACATGTTTCCGCCTCCGAGGCGCGGGTATTCTTCGAACAGAATTTCCGGCCTTTCCTGGTGAGGCGGGCCGACGGCAAGCGCGGTTTCGTGACCGCTTTTTACGAGCCGGAAGTCGCCGTTTCCGATGAGCCGGATGAAGAGTATCGCTTTCCCTTCTACCGCCGCCCCGATGATCTCGTTGATGTGGACGATGCGAACCGACCAGCCACGCTCGATGCGAGTTACGCATTCGCGCAATTGTCGGGCGGGGCGATCGGTCCGTATCCCGACCGCAAGGCGATCGATCAGGGTGCGCTTCACGGAAAATTGCTTGAAATCGCTTGGGCGAAATCAAAGGCCGATGTTTTCTTCACGCACGTCCAGGGATCGGCCAGGCTTCGTCACCGTGATGGGCGGCGCGGTCGGATAACCTACGCCGCCAAAGCCGGGCATCCGTTTTCCGCCATCGGCAAGCTGCTGATCGAACGGGGTGAGATCGAACCTTCGCAAATCTCGATGCAATCCATCAGAGCCTGGCTAGCCGCGCATCCCGGCCAGATGGATGAGGTGCTGTGGCATAATCGATCATACATTTTCTTCCGTGAGGTTCCGTTCGGAGATGCAAACGAGGGGCCGATCGCTGCCGCCAAGGTGCCACTCGTCGCCGGCCGTTCGCTGGCCGTCGATCGAAATATCCATACGTTCGGCTTCCCCTTTTTCATCCGGTCGGAGAGCCTTCGCCATCTGGGCGGGGGGAAATCGTTCGGTCGCCTGATGCTTGCTCTGGATACGGGATCGGCAATCGTCGGCCCGGCACGCGGAGATATATTCACAGGCTCGGGCGACATCGCCGGTGAACTCGCAGGAACGGTGCGCCATGATGCGGACTTCTTCATCTTGATCCCGGCGAACGCCGCCGCGAGGTTCGTCTGATGGTGAAGGACCGCAAACTCAGTACGGACGAGCGGATCTTGTGGGGGAAGGTTGCTAGAAGTATCCGCCCGATGCAGGGCATGGCAGGTGTTCGGGACGAATTGGATGCGCTGTTGAATGAGACTGAGCAACAAGCCTCAGCCTCGACCGAGAAACGCGTTGGTGCTGATCCTCGTCCGACCGGCACGAGTGCCCCGCAGACCGCCGAGGCGGCGAAGAAGACGCCCTCAGGCATGCACCATCCGTTTGAGCGGCCGGTAAAGCGTAAGATCGCAAACGGGCGTGTCGCTCTGGAGGCTCGTATCGACCTTCACGGGTTGGTTCAAAGCGAAGCCCATCTCATCCTCCTCGACTTCCTAATCCATGCACACACGCGGGGTATGCGGCATGTGCTGGTCATCACCGGCAAGGGCAGTTCGCTCGGGAGCGACGGAGCGTTGCGGCGCGCGGTGCCGCTTTGGTTTTCCAAAGCGGAATTCCGCTACCTTATCTCGTCATACGAGACGGCAGCGCGCCATCATGGAGGGGAGGGTGCGTTGTATATCAGGCTAGCGCGCCGCCCCGGAGAGGCGTCATGACGCCCTTTGGGGAAGCTGTCCGACGTCTGCGGTTGCGGAAGGGGGTTTCGCAAAAGCAGATGGCAGCAGCGCTCAATCTTTCGCCGGCTTACCTTTCGGCGTTGGAACATGGGAAGCGGGGATTGCCGACATTCGACTTACTTCAGCGCATTGCCGGCTATTTCAACATCATCTGGGATGAAGCCGAAGAATTGTTTCTTCTTGCCCGGTTTTCCGACCCCAGGGTGGTGATCGATACCTCGGGTTTGTCGGCCGAACACACGGCTTTCGCGAACCGCCTCGCGCTCTGCATAGGTGATATCGACGAATCACTGTTGACAAAACTGACGGGGCTTTTGGAAATTGCCGAAAAAGCGCACGGAAAACGGTCATAATCCCCTGATTTATGCGCTCGGGAAACACCGCAGCATTGGGAACTCAGCCCAAAAACCCTATATTCTGATCTGAATAAGGCCGGTGATTCGCAAGGGCATCAGGCTTTGGTAACAGGGAAATTCTCGACAATATGACCGATACCTCCGCGACGGAAAACGGCGTCAGCACTGAATATGGCGCAGACTCCATCAAAGTCCTCAAGGGACTGGATGCCGTGCGCAAACGCCCGGGTATGTATATTGGCGATACGGACGACGGATCGGGCCTGCATCACATGGTCTACGAAGTCGTGGACAATGCGATCGACGAGGCTCTCGCGGGACACGCCGACATCGTTACGGTGACGCTGAACCCCGACGGATCGGTAACGGTAACCGACAACGGCCGCGGCATCCCGACGGATATTCACACTGGCGAGGGCGTATCGGCGGCTGAAGTCATCATGACGCAGCTCCACGCCGGCGGTAAATTCGACCAGAACTCCTACAAGGTTTCCGGCGGTCTGCATGGCGTCGGCGTCTCGGTGGTCAACGCGCTTTCCGTATGGCTGAAGCTCAAGATCCGCCGTCAAGGCAAGGTCCATGAAATGACCTTCACGCACGGCGTTGCGGATGCACCGTTGAAGGTCATTGGCGACGCAGGCGGCGAGACCGGCACCGAAGTCAGCTTCATGCCGAGCACCGAGACCTTCACGATGACGGAGTTCGACTATGGAACTCTCGAGCATCGTCTGCGGGAGCTTGCCTTCTTGAATTCCGGCGTGCGCATTCGCCTGACCGACAAGCGGCACTCGGATGTTCGCCAGGAAGAGATGCTCTATGACGGCGGCCTCGAGGCCTTCGTGGCCTATCTCGATCGTGCGAAGAAGCCGCTGGTCGAAAAGCCGATCTCGATCCACGGCGAGAAGGATGGCATGACCGTCGAGGTGGCGATGTGGTGGAACGACAGCTACCACGAAAACGTCCTGTGCTTCACCAACAATATTCCGCAGCGCGACGGCGGCACGCATATGGCCGGCTTCCGCGCGGCACTGACGCGCCAGATTACGTCCTATGCCGATACTTCGGGGATCACGAAGAGGGAAAAGGTAACGTTGGCGCCGGACGACTGCCGTGAAGGTCTGACGGCCGTTCTGTCCGTAAAGGTACCGGATCCGAAGTTCTCGTCGCAGACGAAGGACAAGCTGGTTTCGTCGGAAGTACGGCCGGTCGTCGAGCGTCTCGTTAATGAAGCGCTTGGAACCTGGCTGGAAGAACATCCCTCCGAGGCAAAGGTTCTCGTTGGGAAGGTTGCCGAGGCTGCGGCCGCCCGCGAAGCAGCACGCAAGGCGCGTGAACTGACCCGCCGCAAGGGAGCTCTCGATATCGCTTCGCTCCCCGGCAAGCTTGCCGATTGCTCGGAGCGTGATCCCGCGAAATCGGAAGTCTTTTTGGTCGAGGGTGATTCCGCTGGTGGTTCGGCCAAGCAGGGACGCTCGCGCGAAAACCAGGCTATCCTGCCGTTGCGCGGTAAGATCCTGAACGTTGAGCGCGCCCGTTTCGACAAGATGCTGTCGAGCCAGGAAATCGGCACGCTTATTACCGCGCTTGGAACCGGCATCGGCAAAGACGAGTTCAATGCCGAGAAGTTGCGATACCACAAGATCATCATCATGACGGACGCTGACGTCGATGGCGCCCATATCCGGACCTTGCTGCTGACCTTCTTCTTCCGGCAGATGCCCGAACTGATCGAGCGTGGGCACCTCTATATTGCGCAGCCACCTCTCTATAAGGTCTCGCGCGGCAAATCGATCCAGTATCTGAAGAACGAGAAAGCGCTTGAGGATTACCTGATTGCGCAGGGTCTTGACGATGCTGCTTTGAAGCTCGGTAGTGGAGAAGTGCGCGTCCGCCAGGATCTAGGCGAAGTGATTGGCGATGCTCTGCGTCTTCGCGCGCTCCTCGACAATCTCCACTCGCGCTACAATCGCGCGGTCGTTGAGCAGGCAGCGATTGCCGGTGCGCTGAACGCCGAAGCGGTCAGCGATCGCGCTCGTGCCGAACAGCTGGTTGGTGAGGTCGCAAGGCGGCTCGATCTGATCGCTGAAGAAACCGAACGTGGATGGGAGGGTAGCCTGACCAGTGATGGTGGTCTGCGCCTCGAGCGCATGGTGCGCGGCGTCA
Source organism: Rhizobium sp. Root708 (assembly GCF_001429725.1). Lineage (GTDB taxonomy): Bacteria > Pseudomonadota > Alphaproteobacteria > Rhizobiales > Rhizobiaceae > Rhizobium. Next base: position 431,774 of record NZ_LMHV01000001.1, read on the forward strand.
AGGAAGCGGTTGTGCTGGATATGGCACTTATCGGCTCGCAGGATGCCCGCCACATCGACCAGATTTCGGTACGCCTCAAGGAAATCTACGTCACGCCGCCGTCTCTGACACGGCGCGAAGGCAGCCTGGATATTTCCGGCCCGAGAGCTCTGCTTGATGCCATTTTTGCAAGCGGCCGCAAGGGTTTGACGATGCAGCGTTATAAGGGTCTCGGCGAAATGAACGCCGAGCAGCTCTGGGAAACCACGCTCGACCCGAATGTTCGCTCTCTTCTGCAGGTAAAAGTGCATGACGCAACGGATGCGGACGGTCTTTTTGCCCGCCTCATGGGCGACGAAGTGGAACCGCGGCGCGAGTTCATCCAGGACAACGCGTTGAGTGTTGCGAACTTGGATATCTAGGCATTCAAAACAACTGTCTGGAAACCCCGCTCCAATCGGCGCGGGGTTTTTTATTTGATCATTTAGTCGGCGACGAATTTGCCACGGAAAGCCACGTCCGAAAGTGGCTTGCGCTGGCTTGGAAATTCACGCTCCTGATTGCGTGGGGACAACACGCTCTTGTCCGCAAGCCGTCCAAACGCGATGCCGGCCTCCACGCGGTAGCCTTCCGGGATAACAAAGGTTTGCTGAATTTCTTCGTGTTTGATGCCGCCCATACCGTGGGCATAAAAGCCGGAAAACTTCGCCTGTAACGCGAGATATCCCCAGGCCGTGCCGGCATCGAATGAATGCGTATAGCTTTTCCGTCCTTCGGCAAAATCGCCGCTGAAACCCTTGGAAACGACGAAGATCAGTGCCGACGCGCTCTTCGCCCATTCCTGATTGGCTTCCACCAGCAAACTGACGAATTTTTCCCAGTCATCCGACCCTTGCAGCGCGTAGATGAAACGCCAAGGCTGCTGGTTCGCCGACGAGGGGGCCCAGTGCGCCGCGTCGAGGACGGCTAACACTTGCTCCTCGGCGATCACTTCGCCGGTAAACGCCCGCGGCGACCACCGATCGAGGAATATGGGTTCGATTGGATAAGGGGATTCGCGATTGTTGCTGTTGGTCATGGCTTTTCCACGCTGTTGAACTGAGACCTGCTGGCGAGATCGCCGCAGACTTTGGGGACGCGGCTCACAGTCTTAGGCGCCTCGCATGAAGCTTGGCAAGCAACCGGTGACTTCCATGATCCGTGCACAGTCTGTTTCAATAAATGTGTCCTCCCGCGCGCCCGAAAGAAAGCTAAGTATTGCCGAAATCGGTAATCTAGGGAGAGTGCCTTGCTCGTGAACGGTAGATGGACGGAAGACTGGCAACCGGTCCAGGCGAAGGATGAGAAGGGCGGCTTCGTTCGCCAGACATCAAGCTTCCGCAATTGGGTCACGCCCGACGGTGCCGCCGGTCCGACAGGTGACTCCGGCTTCAAGGCCGAGGCAGGTCGCTATCATCTCTACGTCGCCTACATCTGCCCTTGGGCTTCGCGAACGCTGATGGGCCGAAAGCTGAAGGGGCTGGAGTCTGCCATCTCGGTTTCCGTGGTCGAGCCTGCGCTGACGAAGCAAGGCTGGCGGTTCGGCGATTATCCGGGGGCGACGCAAGATCACATACAAGGTGCCACCTATCTGCACCAGATCTACACCAGCACCGCACCGAGCTTTACCGGTAGGGCGACGGTGCCCGTTCTGTGGGATAAGCAGTCGCAGACGATCGTAAACAACGAGTCGGCCGACATCCTGCGAATGATGAACGAGGGCTTCGGCGATCTTGCCCGCAATCCGATCGATCTCTACCCGGCCGCCCGTCGCGCCGAGATCGATTTTTTCAACGAACGGATCTACCCGAGCCTCAACAATGGCGTCTATCGAGCAGGTTTCGCGACAACGCAGATTGCCTACGAGGAGGCATTCGCCGGTGTATTCGAGACCCTTGATTGGGTCGAAAACGAACTCGGCGACCGGTCATTCCTGTTTGCCGACCATCCAACGGAAAGCGATGTCCGGCTTTTTGTGACACTCGTGCGCTTCGATGTCGCTTATCACGGCCTGTTCAAATGCAATCTGCGCCGCCTTGCCGACTATACAAACCTTCGTAGCTTCTGCCGCCGTATGCTCGATTGGCCGGGTGTCGCGGAAACCGTCAACTTCGATCACATAAAGCGTGGATACTATTCGATCGAAAGCCTGAACCCCACGAGGATCGTTCCCGTCGGACCCGATCTCGCTGAAATTTTCTGACGCACCGTACCGCTTCCGAAGGAAGCCATAATGACACTTGTGAATATCTGGTTCATAGGTGATTGAAATGTCAGTCTCGCTTACGGAGGAAATGTCATGAAGCTTATGCGTGTTGGAGAAGTCGGTCGCGAGAAGCCGGCGATACTCGATTCCGAAGGCAAGATCCGCGACCTGTCGGCGCAGGTTTCGGACATCGGCGGTGACGCGATCTCGCCGGAAGGGCTTGCTAAGATCAAGGCCATCGACCTCAAGACCCTGCCGGAACTGGCTGCGCATCGTATCGGCGCCTGCGTTGCCGGTACCGGAAAATTCATCTGCATCGGCCTCAATTTCTCCGATCATGCCGCTGAGACCGGCGCGACGGTGCCGCCGGAGCCTGTCATATTCATGAAAGCAACGTCGGCAATCGTCGGCCCGAACGACAATGTCCTGATCCCCCGCGGCTCGGAGAAGACCGACTGGGAAGTTGAGCTCGGCGTCGTCATCGGCAAAACTGCGAAGTACGTCAGCGAAGCCGACGCGCTCGACTATGTTGCCGGCTACTGCGTGTCCCACGACGTCTCCGAGCGCGCCTTCCAGACAGAGCGTGCCGGTCAGTGGACCAAGGGCAAGTCCTGCGATACCTTTGGTCCGATCGGCCCGTGGCTTGTTACCAAGGACGAGATTGCTGATCCGCAGAACCTCGGCATGTGGCTGAAGGTAAATGGCGAAACCATGCAGAACGGATCGTCAAAAACGATGGTCTACGGCGTCGCTCACGTTGTGTCCTATCTCAGCCAGTTTATGTCCCTGCACCCGGGCGATGTGATTTCGACCGGCACGCCTCCGGGCGTTGGCATGGGCATGAAGCCGCCGCGTTTCCTCAAGGCCGGTGATGTCGTCGAACTCGGTATCGAAGGCCTAGGCACGCAGAAGCAGACCTTCCAGGCCGATCGCTGACAGCCATTCTGCGATCATTAAACATTCAGGCGCACCATCGAGCCGGGGTCAATTCCCCGGCATTTCTTATTGCGGTGCGGATGGCAATGTTGCTGCGCAACAAAAACCTGTTAATCTGCGTTGAGGTGCCAGCACGTCGTTGGAAAGAATCCGATGCCTTTCAGTGGGCGTCGTCTTCCAGATTAGAGAAAGGTGGCGCATCTCATGTTTTACCAGCTTTATGAATTGAACCATGCCGCATTGGCGCCATATCGTGCCTTCGCCGATATCATGCGCATGGTCTATGCCAATCCGCTTAATCCCATTTCGCAGACGCCTTGGGGTCGCACGATGGCCGCAAGTCTCGAAATGTTCGAGCGCACGACCCGTCGCTACGGCAAACCGTCATTCGGCCTCAACGATACCGTGATTGGCGACCGCAAGATCGCTGTGCGGGAGGAGATCGTCTGGTCGTGCGCCTTCTGCAATCTGCTCCATTTCGCGCGCAACGTTCCAAGGGACCATACGCCCGATCCGCGTATCCTCATCGTCGCGCCGATGTCCGGCCACTATGCGACGCTGCTGCGCGGTACCGTCGAAGCGCTGCTCCCAAGCGCCGACATCTATATCACCGACTGGATCGACGCACGCATGGTGCCGATGACGGAAGGCACCTTCGATTTCGATGACTACGTCGATTATGTCATTGAAATGCTGCGCTTCCTCGGGCCAGATACCCACGTGATCGCGGTCTGTCAGCCCTCCGTGCCGGTCCTTGCTGCCGCTGCCGTCATGGAAGCGGACAATGATCCATTCTCGCCCTCGTCGATGACACTGATGGGCGGGCCGATCGATACCCGCATCAATCCGACGGCCGTCAACCAGCTCGCCAAGGAGCGCTCGCTGGAGTGGTTCGCGGATAACGTGGTCATGAATGTGCCCTGGCCGCAGCCGGGCTTCATGCGTCCCGTCTATCCAGGTTTCCTGCAGCTCTCGGGCTTCATGTCGATGAACCTCGATCGGCATCTGATCGCCCACAAGGAATTCTTCATGCACCTCGTGAAGAACGACGGCGAGCCGGCGGAGAAGCACCGCGATTTCTACGACGAATACCTCGCCGTCATGGATCTGACCGCGGAGTTCTATCTTCAGACGGTCGATCAGGTCTTCATCAGGCATGCGCTGCCGAAGGGCGAATTGCTCCATCGCGGCAGGCCCGTCGATCCAGCTGCGATCCGCAACGTGGCGCTCCTGACTGTCGAAGGGGAGAACGACGATATCTCCGGTGTCGGCCAGACCAAGGCCGCGCAAACCATCTGCGTCAACATTCCCGAAAACATGCGGATGCACTACCTGCAGCCCGATGTCGGACACTACGGCGTCTTCAACGGGTCTCGCTTCCGCCGCGAGATTGCACCGCGCATCGTCAATTTCGTGCGCGAACACAGCCGGACGGGAAAGCCGGTCGTGAAGCGGGTTATCAAGGGCGGAAAATCAACCTGATTTAGCATTCTCTGAATTAGCTTTTCTATTTCAAGGCGTTATCCGATTTGGACGGACATCGCCTTGAAGCCGGCTTGGGGTGTAACCACATCGATTCAAGCGTTCGGTATCTTGCCGGGCGCGGAGAATGCGAGGACACCGCACGATGAACCAGTCAGCATTGCTTCGCCCGGATTGGACTCCGGCTACCATTGCCCTGATGATCCTCGGCTTCGTGGTTTTCTGGCCTCTGGGTCTCGCCATGCTTGCCTATATCATTTTCGGGGAGCGCCTGCGCGGTTTTAAGCGCGACGCCAACAGCGCCGCGGATGGATTCTTTGCCGGCTGCCGACGTTCACATGACCGCTATCGCCCGCACTTCTCGACGGGTAACGTTGCCTTCGACGATTGGCGCAAGGCCGAACTAGACCGTTTGGAAGAAGAGCGCCGCAAGCTTGATGAAGCGCGCGAAGAATTCGATTCCTACATGCGCGAACTGCGTCGCGCCAAGGATCAGGAAGAGTTCGATCGCTTCATGCGCAATCGCAAGAATGCGAAACGCGACGACAACGGGCCGGTAGCAGAATACCAGACCCCGTAACATCAGCACTGTTTGGCACGAAAACTTGAACCGGCATCATCGATGCCGGCTTTTCTTTGCAAAGAATTCCCGCGAATCATATAGAAAATGCCCATGTTCCCGCTCTTCGCCAAGCCACGCCGCAGTGCTCGGAAGCCCGCTCCGCCCGAGAACCGGACGCTTGATCTGGCTGGCCGCCTGATGCCGTTGACGATCAAGCAGCACGAGCGGGCAACGCGCATCACCTTGCGCATCGAACCCGGCGGTCGGGCTTTGAAGATGACGATCCCAAGCGGACTGGCACAGCGTGAGGTCAACGCATTTTTGGACCGTCACCAGGGTTGGCTGCTCACCAAGCTCGCCAAGTTCTCTACGGACACCGGCCTGACTGTGGGAGGCACCATCCTCTTTCGCGGTGTCTCGCATCGCATTCAGCATACGGGCGGCCTTCGCGGCTTGACGGAAGCGATTGTGGTCGATGGCAAGCCTGTCCTGAAGGTCAGTGGGATGCCCGAGCATCTCGGACGCCGCATCGCGACCTTTCTGAAAAAGGAGGCGAGGACCGACCTCGAACGGCTGGCGACGCTGCATGCGCGTTCGATCAGCACACCGATCAGGTCGATTTCCATGAAGGACACCCGCAGCCGCTGGGGATCCTGTTCGTCTGAGGGCAATCTGAGCTTTTCCTGGCGCATTGTCATGGCGCCTCCGTCTGTGGTGGATTACCTCGCGGCCCATGAAGTAGCCCATCTCAGGGAGATGAACCACGGACCGCGCTTCTGGGCACTTTGCAAGAAACTCTGCCCTCATATGGAAGAAGCAAAGGTCTGGTTGAAGCGCCACGGCAGCCAGCTTCACGCTGTCGATTTCGACTGATCAAAGCCGCGCAAAATTCAGCGTTTGTCGCGATTTGGCTCGACTCTAAACGCTTTTCGTGTCACTCCGCTGCCATGAAACCGGATATCAAGATCTGTGGACTGAAGACGGCCGAAACGATCGATCGCGCCCTTGCGCGCGGTGCGACCCATATCGGCTTTATCTTCTTCGAAAAGAGCCCGCGCTATGTCGAGCCCGATATCGCCGGCAAGCTTGCGGAACCGGCTCGCGGCAAAGCCAAGATCGTTGCCGTCACGGTCAATCCGAGCAACGACGATCTCGATGAGATCGTGGCGCTCTTGAAGCCCGATATTCTCCAGTTGCATGGCGACGAGAGCCCGGAGCGCGTCTTGACCATAAAGGCGGTATACGGACTGCCTGTTATGAAAGCCTTCTCCGTGCGGACGGCCGACGACCTGAAGCGCGTCGAGGCCTACATTGGCATCGCCGATCGTTTCCTGTTCGACGCCAAGCCCCCGAAGGGATCCGATTTGCCGGGTGGCAACGGCGTCTCCTTCGATTGGAGCCTGTTGTCTTGGCTTGACGACAATGTGGATTACATGCTTTCCGGTGGCTTGAACAAGGCCAACATTGCCGAGGCGCTCGCCATGACCAAGGCGCCCGGGATCGATGCGTCCTCCGGCGTCGAAAGTGCGCCGGGCGTCAAGGACGTGGCAATGATCAACGAGTTTTTCGATGCGGTCGAATGGGCCTGCCAGCCCGAAGCGGCCTCAGGGAGTTGAGAGTGAACGAGACGCCAAAACCGAATTCCTTCCGTTCCGGCCCCGATGAAGATGGCCGTTTCGGCATTTACGGCGGCCGCTTCGTCGCCGAGACGCTGATGCCTTTGATCCTCGACCTGCAGGACGAGTGGAACAAGGCAAAGGACGATCCGGAATTCCAGGCGGAGCTGAAGCAGCTTGGCGCCCACTATATCGGCCGGCCGAGCCCGCTCTATTTCGCGGAACGCCTGACGGCCGAACTCGGTGGCGCGAAGATTTACTTCAAGCGCGAAGAGCTGAACCACACCGGCTCGCACAAGATCAACAACTGCATCGGCCAGATCCTGCTTGCCAAGCGCATGGGCAAGAAGCGGATCATCGCCGAGACCGGCGCCGGCCAGCATGGCGTCGCCTCCGCAACCGTCGCTGCCCGTTTCGGTTTTCCTTGTGTCGTTTACATGGGTGCAACCGACGTTGAGCGTCAGGCGCCGAACGTGTTCCGCATGAAGCTGCTTGGCGCCGAGGTGAAGCCCGTCACGGCCGGCCACGGCACGTTGAAGGACGCCATGAACGAGGCGCTGCGTGACTGGGTCACCAACGTCGATGACACCTACTATCTGATCGGCACGGCCGCCGGCCCGCATCCTTATCCGGAAATGGTTCGTGACTTCCAGGCCGTTATCGGTACGGAAGCGCGTGAGCAGCTCCTCGAAGCCGAGGGACGCCTGCCGGATCTCGTCATCGCTGCCGTCGGTGGCGGTTCGAATGCGATCGGCATCTTCCATCCGTTCCTTGATGACGAGAGCGTCAAGATCGTCGGCGTCGAAGCCGGCGGCAAGGGCCTCAATGGCGACGAGCATTGTGCTTCGATCACCGCGGGCTCGCCCGGCGTGCTGCATGGCAACCGCACCTACCTGCTGCAGGACGGTGACGGCCAGATCAAGGAAGGGCACTCGATTTCGGCTGGTCTCGACTACCCCGGCATCGGCCCCGAGCATTCCTATCTGAACGACATCGGCCGCGTCGAATACGTACCGATCATGGACCACGAGGCGCTTGAAGCCTTCCAGACGCTTACTCGCCTCGAAGGCATCATTCCGGCGCTGGAGCCCTCGCACGCACTCGCTGAAGTCATCAAGCGCGCCCCGAAGATGGGCAAGGACGAGATCATCCTGATGAACCTCTCCGGCCGCGGCGACAAGGACATCTTCACGGTGGCCAAGCTTTTGGGAATGGGTGAGTAAGTCATGACCGCACGTATGGACAAACGCTTCGCCGACTTGAAGGCGGAAGGCCGGCCGGCACTCGTCACCTATTTCATGGGCGGCGATCCGGACTACGAAACCTCGCTTGGTATCATGAAGGCTCTGCCCGAGGCGGGTTCTGATGTCATCGAGCTCGGCATGCCCTTCTCTGATCCGATGGCCGACGGCCCTACGATTCAGCTCGCCGGACAGCGCGCGCTGAAGGCTGGCCAGACCCTGAAGAAGACGCTGCAGCTCGCAGCCGATTTCCGCAAGACCGACGACGCCACGCCGATCGTGCTGATGGGCTACTACAATCCGATCTATGTCCATGGCGTCGAGGCGTTCCTCGATGACGCTATTGCTGCCGGCATCGACGGGCTGATCGTCGTCGACCTTCCGCCCGAAATGGACGACGAGCTCTGCATTCCGGCGCTGCGCAAGGGCATCAACTTCATTCGCCTGGCAACGCCCACCACCGACAACAAGCGTCTGCCGACTGTTTTGAAGAACACCTCCGGCTTCGTCTATTACGTTTCTATGAACGGCATCACCGGTTCGGCGCTGCCGGATACATCGCTGGTGGCGGGCGCAGTAGAGCGGATAAAGCAGCATACCGATCTGCCGGTCTGCGTCGGCTTCGGCGTCAAGACCGCCGACCATGCGAAGGTCATCGGCAGCTCGGCCGATGGCGTCGTTGTCGGCACCGCAATTGTCAATCAGGTGGCAACGAGCCTCACCAAGGATGGGAAGGCAACCGCCGATACCGTTCAGGCCGTCGCCACGCTTGTTCGTGGACTGTCAACGGGTACACGTTCGGCGCGCCTTGTTGCTGCCGAATAGTTTCCCCACATTGGCAAGAGTCAATCAGGAGTTTTCGACTTGAACTGGATCACCAACTACGTCCGCCCCCGCATCAATTCCATGCTGGGCCGCCGCGAAGTACCGGAGAACCTCTGGATCAAGTGCCCGGAAACGGGTGAAATGGTCTTCCATAAGGATCTGGAGAACAACAAGTGGGTTATCCCGGCCTCCGGCTATCACATGAAGATGCCGGCGAAGGCTCGCCTTGCCGATCTTTTCGATGACGGCGCCTATGAAGCGCTCGTCCAGCCGAAGGTCGCGCAGGATCCACTGAAGTTCCGCGATTCCAAAAAGTACGCGGATCGCCTGAAGGACAGCCGCATCAAGACCGAGCAGGAAGACACGATCGTTGCCGGCGTCGGCAAGGTTCGCGGTCTGAAGCTCGTTGCCGTTGTTCACGAGTTCAACTTCATGGGCGGTTCGCTCGGCATCGCTGCCGGCGAGGCAATTGTGAAGGCTTTCGAGCGCGCCATCGCTGAAAAATGCCCGCTGGTCATGTTCCCGGCATCGGGCGGCGCTCGCATGCAGGAAGGCATCCTGTCGCTTATGCAGCTGCCGCGCACGACCGTTGCCGTCGACATGCTGAAGGAAGCGGGCTTGCCCTACATCGTCGTTCTGACAAACCCGACGACAGGTGGCGTCACGGCATCCTACGCGATGCTCGGCGATCTGCATCTGGCAGAGCCTGGCGCGGAAATCTGCTTCGCCGGCAAGCGCGTCATCGAACAGACGATCCGCGAAAAGCTGCCGGAAGGCTTCCAGACGTCGGAATACCTGCTGGAACACGGCATGGTCGATATGGTGATCAAGCGCCATGATATTCCGGATACGCTAGCACGTGTCCTGAAAATCCTGACCAAGAAGCCTGCGGCAAACCTCAACAAGGAAAGCGGGACGCTCGCGATAGCCGCGAGCGCCTGATCCAACTGGGCAGGTCGCGCGATGATACCAAGGGGCCAAGCCGTAGTGAGCGAAGCAGCGCAGGAAATCGACAAGCTCTTGGGACTGCATCCCAAGGGCTTTGATCTGTCCCTGGATCGCATCACCCGTCTGCTTTCGGTTCTCGGTGATCCGCAGAAGAAGCTGCCACCCGTCATTCATGTTGCGGGCACCAACGGCAAAGGTTCGGTAACCGCCTTTTGCCGTGCCTTGCTGGAAGCTGGCGGCTACAGCGCCCATGTCCATACCTCTCCCCATCTCGTAAACTGGCACGAGCGCTATAGGATCGGCGTCGAAGGTGGTCGCGGGCACCTGGTTGATGATGCCGTGTTCGCGGAGGCCGTCCGACGTGTTGCTGCCGCCAATGATGGTCAGAGGATCACTGTTTTCGAGATCCTGACGGCCGTCACCTTTATTCTGTTTTCTGAACATCCGGCCGATGCCGCCATTATCGAGGTTGGCCTCGGCGGCCGTTTCGATGCAACGAACGTCATCTCCGATCCCGCTGTCTCCGTCATTATGCCGATCTCGCTCGACCACCAGCCCTACCTCGGCGATCGTGTCGAACTGATCGCGGCGGAGAAGGCAGGCATCATGAAGCGCGGCCATCCCGTCGTCATCGGCAAACAGGAATATGACGCCGCGCTCGACGTGCTGATGTCGACCGCCGAACGGCTTAACTGCCCTACCGCCGCGTTCGGCCAGGATTACATGGCGCATGAGGAATACGGACGCCTCGTCTATCAGGACGAGTTCGGTCTGGCCGACCTGCCATTGCCGCGCCTTCCCGGCCGGCACCAGTATGCCAATGCCGCCGCTGCGATCCGCGCCGTCAAGGCGGCCGGCTTCACAGTCACCGAGACGATGATGGAAAAGGCGCTGCTGTCGGTCGAGTGGCCCGGTCGCCTTCAGCGACTGAGCGACGGCAACCTGATGGCCAGCGCTCCGGCAAAAGCGGAAATCTGGGTGGATGGCGGCCACAATCCAGGCGCCGGCGAGGTTATCGCTGAAGCGATGGCGAATTTCGAGGAGAAGCAGTCACGGCCGCTCTTCCTGATCATCGGGATGATCAACACCAAGGATCCTGTCGGCTATTTCAAAGCTTTCAAGGGGTTGGCCGAGAAGGTCTATTGCGTGCCGATCCGCGGCAGCGATGCGATGATCGATCCGGTTATTCTCGCGAATGCCGCCTATGATGCCGGCCTCGTCGCGGAACCGATGTCGACTGTCAGCGACGCGCTGGAAGCAATCAAGGAAAGTGCCTTCGAGCAGTCCCATCCGCCGCGCATCCTGATCGGCGGCTCTCTCTATCTTGTCGGCGATGTGCTTGCCGACAACGGCACACCCCCAAAATGAAAAAAGCCCGGTCAAATGCCGGGCTTCTTCTTATCTGCTTATAGGCAGTGTCTAAGCGGCGCTCGAGATCCAGCTCGAAAGAGCGGTCTTCGGGGCAGCGCCAACCTTGATGTCGGCAACTTCGCCGGCCTTGAACATGGCGAGCGTCGGAATGGAGCGGACGCCGAACTGGGCGGCCAGTTCCGGGTTCTCGTCGATGTTGAGCTTGGCGACCTTCACCTTGCCCTGAAACTCGATGGCGAGTTCCTCAAGGCTGGGGGCGATCATCTTGCACGGGCCGCACCATTCAGCCCAGAAATCGACGACGACGGGTTCTGCGGATTCCAGAACTTCCGACTGGAAGTTGTTGATATCGACTTTTACGGTAGCCATAGGCTGCTCCTTTACGGATTTCCTGTTGAACCACATGTGAGCGTGCGGCGCGGGAATTTCAATGCCCGGTATTTCACTTTGTCTCGAGTTGCGCAAGCGCGGACGCCAGGGCATCCGTCGTCAGCGTGTGAACGGAGCCGTTTTCGGTGTAGACCAGCACGCAATCAACGCGCTTGCCGGGATAAAGTGGCGCCAGAATCTCACGATAAATGGCGAGCTGCGCCTTGTGGGCGAAGGGGATCACTTCTGCTGTTTGCGGCGGGACGCGGTTTGTCTTGTAGTCGAGCACGACAACGCGATCCTCGAAGACTGCCATTCTATCGACGCGGCCCGAGACCGCAAAGTCACGCCCTCTCAGGGATAGCGTTCCCATGATCGACACTTCGGGCTGGGCGTGGCCGGTGAACACGCCTTGCAGCGACGGTTCTTCCAGCAGTCTCAAGACGGATCGGATCAGGCTTTCACGCTCGTCCGCCGACCAGCGCCGTGCCGAGCGCTCCAGATAGCGTTGCGCAGCGGCAAGGCGATCCGCCGGTGCGAAGTCCGGTAGCGTTTGCAGCATGCGGTGCAGGAGGCGGCCCTTCAGCAGAGAGCGGTCGGATTTCGCTTTGTCGCCGAACAGCGGGGATGTCACCAGCAGATCGTCCGCCTGCTCATCGATGACCGTACCCGCGCCGGAAGGACTGAGAGGTCGCGGCAGTTGTCTCTGCGGTGGCAATGGCCGGCTGAGGTTTTCAGGCAGTCTATCGTGAGTTTGAGCCAGCTCCGGCGGCGCGGCGCGCTCGAAACTCTTGCCGATGTGCGGCACCCGCCACTCGATCCCCGACCACGTTCCGTCAGGGCCGGAGAAGGTTGCCGGTGACACATGGGGGTGGCTGTCCGTCATCGCGGCCGAAATCATCGCATGCCAGGTATCGCTGTTCGGTCGGACGCCGCGATAGCCGCACACGATCAACCTGTCAGCGGCTCGGGTCATCGCCACGTAAAGCAGCCTGCGATATTCTTCCTCGGCCAGTAACTGAATGCGGCTCGCATCAGCCTGTGTCAGCGAGTTGCTGAGATCCCCGAGCGGCACCCATGCCGGCATCGGCGGCTCGTCGCCCGGCTGCTCCAGCAGCCGCAGCTTCGGCATATGGCTATGCGTAAAGGCTTTCGAGCCGCCATCGACGAGGAAGACGATCGGCGCTTCTAGACCCTTCGAGGCGTGGACGGTCATGATCCGCACTTCGTTGCGGCCCTTGTCCTGCTCTCGTTTGACCTCCGGGGCCTCCAGTTCGAGTGTGGAAATGAAGGATTGCAGGCCGGGAAGGCCGGAGTTCTCGTGATCGAGCGCGAATGTCAGGAACTCATCGAGAATATCGCTGACCTCGGTGCCCAGGCGGGCAAGAAATTGTCGGCGTCCACCATGGCTTCCCAATACATGGGCGTAGAAGTCATGGACGGATAGGCTTTTCGAATCATTCAGGAACAGCTTCAGCTTTCCTACCGCGACCTGCAGTCGCTCGTTTCCATCATCCGCAAATTTCCGCAGATGTGTCCAAACGCTCTCATCGTCCGGACGGAGCGCAGCGACTGCAAAGATGTCGTCTTCGCTGAGATCGAGCAGAGGGCTTTTCATCAGTGCCGCCAGCGACAGGTCGTCCTGCGGCAGAAGCAGGAACCGGCCGAGCGCGACGAGGTCCTGAATGGCGATGTGGCTTGTCAACCTCAAGCGGTCGGCGCCCGCAACCGGAATGTGGTCGCGACGCTTCAAGGCGCGGGTCAGGGCATTGACAAAGGAATCGCGTTTTCGCACCAGGACGAGGATGTCTCCGGCCTCGATCAGGCGCTCCTTGCCCTTCTCGATGATGGTTTCCTTGCCGACCAGATTGCCGATCGTATGCGCCATCCTGCGAGCGAGAACCGCTGCCGGTGCGCTCTCGGGCGTCGCGTCGAAGGGCGCGGTCCAATCCTCGTCCTTGATGGTCACTTCAGGAGCGATCATCTCCCAAAGATCGACGGCGCCGGGGTGACCGATACGGTTGGAACGGTGAACCACCGGGTCGCTGGAAGCGCTCAGTCCGCGAGCGTTGCCCTCAGGTGTAAAGATATGGTCGACGGCTGCCAGGACATCGGCGGTGGAGCGGAAAGATAGAGGCAGGCGCACCGTCGAAAAAGCAAGCCCGCTCTGGGTCACGCGGTGGCGGGTCCGACGGCTCTCTTCGGAGAACTGCTCGGGTCGCGCGCCTTGAAACGAGTAGATCGACTGCTTCTCGTCGCCAACGGCAAAAAGCGTGCGCACAACGCTTCGGGCGCTCTCTCCCGAAAAGAAGTCTTCGGCCAGCGACTGAATGACACTCCACTGGATCGGGCTGGTGTCCTGCGCTTCATCGACAAGAATATGATCGATGCCCTGGTCTAGCTTGTAGTGGATCCAAGGGCCGACATCGCTTTTGTTGAGCAGATCAGCCGTACGGGTAATCAGGTCCTCGAAATCGAGCTGGCTTCGTTGCTTCTTGAGATCGTCGTAGTCGCGATTGAGCCTGTCAGCGAGGATCAACGCTGCCCGCGTCGCATCATGCATCCGAATGATCTTCAAGCGGTCGCGGCGAGACAGAATGTGCGATCGTGCCGCCGCAACGGCATCTGCCAGTGCCGGCGCTTCGCTCAGCATAGCCTTTACGAAGAATTGCGAATCCGCCTTCGCCTCGCCCTTGACGGTCAGGAACGTCTTTTCGAGAAGACCGATACGGCGTTTCGGGTCTCGTTCCCTGCCGGCAGCCCGCAGGCTCGCGGCAACGTCTTGAGCCTTGGCGCCGCCTTTCTCATCCGCCAGATCGAGATAGCGGTCGAGCACGGCTCCGGAAAACACCGGCAGCGGCCAATAGCTTGCGACGATTGCTGCCTCTGTCTCATCAGGAAGAAGTCCCAACCGGTCACGAAGAACAACATCAAGGCCACCGGCGCGCTCCGCTGCGAGCGTGAATCTGCGGATCGCGTTGCGGTTTGCAACGATCTCGCTCAGCAGGTTTTCCAACCCGCTTTCGTCGCCGAGATTGAGAACATAGGTGAAGGCTTCGGCCAACGTGGCATCATCTTCAGGCGTCGTCGCCGTCAGGAGCGAACGCCGCGCATCGGCAAGCAGAGTGACGGCAGCGCGGTCGTCGAGAACCGAAAAGTGACCCGCGACGTTGGCTTCAAGCGGAAACTGATGCAGCAGGGATTCGCAGAAGGCGTGGATCGTCTGGATCTTCAGGCCACCCGGTGTTTCCAGCGCTCTTGCGAACAGCCGACGCGCCTCGGCAAGCTTCAGCCGATCAGGTCGCTTGCCTTCGACCTGGCCGATCCGCTGGCTCAGATCGTCGTCTGAGAGGACGGCCCATTCCGCCAGCCGGTCGAAGACGCGGTTGGACATTTCGGAAGCCGCAGCCTTGGTATAGGTCAGGCAGAGAATGGCCGACGGGCGGGCTCCGGCAAGCAGCAGGCGAATGACCCGTTGCGTCAGGACATGCGTCTTGCCGGATCCGGCGTTGGCCGAAACCCACGCGGAGCGCTGCGGGTCCGAAGCAACCGACTGCTGGATTGTCGTCCAGCTTGTCCATACAACAGGATCGTCACCCTCCGGCAGCGTCGTTTCATCACTCATCGTCGCCTCCTTCGTCGCTTTCGGCGGTCGACCACTCCGATACGCGCGCGAGATGGTCGTAGTCACCGCCGAACTCGAACTGTTGTGCGGGGATGAGACGTGAAGTGAATCCCTTCTCGCCCGATTGCAGCAGAGACACGAACTTGATGAGCTGATCGATGGAATCGCCGGCAAGGTCCATCGCCGATTTGGCCTTGTCGCCCTTGCCTGAGAATTCGTTGTTGACGGTATCGACCTGGAATCGGGCTCCTGGCCTCAGCCTCACATAGAGCAGGTCTTGAGGCGTGAGGCTTCCCGCCTCGCGAAAGGCGCCTGCGCTGAGCGCTGCCGCTTCAAGTGCAAGCTGCGGGTCGAGAAGCGCGCGGGCTTGAGCCGGAGAGGGATTGAAGCCGGTCTTGTAGTCGATGATATCGGCAGCACCCGGCCCCCTGATATCGATTCTGTCGGCGACACCGCTGAGACGGATATTGACAGTCTCCAGCTCGACGCCGCCGCGAACTTCCGTCAGCGTGCGGCGAACATCGGGTCGCCGTTCCGCTTCCCAGTTGAGGAATGCTTTGGCAACCTCGCGAAAGCGTGGCCGCCAGACGGCATCGATGTGCGGCGGCAACTGCTCCATGTCGAAGAGCTCATTCAGGATGTGCTCCATCGCGTCAGCTGCGTCATCAGTCCCAGCTATGTGGCCTTCGCGAATGAAGCGATCGATGATCGTATGGTAGAGCGTCCCGCGCTCGGCCGCGCCGGGGTCGCGGTTGAAAGGCGCGACCGGGTCGAGCCGCAGGATGCGCCGCGCATAGATCGCGTAGGGATCGCGCCGCAGCCTGCCCACTTCACTGAAGGAGTAGGATTTCGGCTGCATCTCTCTCGGCGGCGTCGGGCTCGGCCGCTGCGCCGGAGCCTGCCGATCGCCCTGGTCGATGAGATTGGCCCAATGGATGAAACGTGCACCACGCGCCTTCAGCTCCGCTTCCAACGACTTGCCGCCGAAAGCCAGCAAGCGCTGCAGCCAACGCGAACCGACCGTAGGCGTTGACCCCTGGCGCAGCGCGCGGGAGTAGATCAGATGGCGGGTGCCGTTTGCCATTTCGAAATCATGTGCCAGCTGTCCGATGCGGCGTTCCGGCGGCTCGAGGCCGATTTCGGTTTTCATCGTGCGGGAGATGAACGGATTGTTGCTGGTCTGGCCCGGCCAGGACCCCTCGTTCAAGCCGCCGAGAATAAGCGTGTCGACGCTCTGCAGGCGTGCTTCCAGTGTTCCCAGAATCAGAAGTCGCGGGTGAAGCAAAGCGCGTGGCTTGACGGCCTGGCCAGCTGTGAGCGCCGCCATGATGTCGATCCATTGAGGGCCGTCGGCTTCGATCTGCCCGTCCGTGTCGATGATTTCAGCCAGGAGGCTCGCAAGGGTATCGCCAGCTTCGTCGGACCAGAGTCCTGAAAGATCTCCCCGCCGATCGGACGCGACCGCTTCAAGGGCGCGGCCGGTGCGCTCTGCCCAATCCGACAATGTAAAGGCTGTGGTAATGGCGCGACCATCCGGCCGTCGGTGGACAAACGCCGAAGCAAGCGGCTCGACCGCCGCGCTGACACGCCGCGCGAGATCGCGTGCCCTGTCGGCCGCATCCGCTGGCAGCGCCTTTCGCCATTTCGGCACATGCTTCTCAAGCGCCAACTCGGCAAGCTGCTGCTCGACGAGCGGCTCAAGCGTGCTGATGTCGACTTCGGCGACACCGCCGCGAAGGGCAATCAGTTCCAAGGCTGCGGCGGATTCCGCAAGCAGATCCCGTTCGAGGCCGAAATGAGCCAGAGGGTGCTTCATCAAGCCAACGAGCGCGACAGGATCGCCCGGTCTCAGCGCTGACTCCAGCAGAAGCTGCAGGAGAGTGCCCTGCGGCGTGGCTGCCAGCGGCGTACCGGCCGAGTCGTCGGCGATAATACCGAAGCGTGATAGCTCGGTGGCGACGCGGCGAGCCAGGTTCCGGTCCGGCGTAATCAACGCTGCTCGGCTCTCGCCGGAAGCGCCCGGCTGCTCGAGCGCAAGGCGTAGCGCAATCGCGATCGCTGTTGCTTCCTCGCGTTCGTTCGACGCCTCTATCAGAGACACATCCGCGAAAGCGCGCGCGATGTCGCCGTCGTTCAACGCATGCTTGAACTCACCCCACTCGCTTGTCGCCTCCGAAGGCGAAAGGGAATGAGACAGGATTCGACTGCGAAGATCGAGGTCCGCCGGCGGCTCGGCAAGCAGGGCTACGTCGTCGCGGATGGATCCCAACCGCTTCAGCAGCTGCGCAAGACCGTATTGTGAATGGCTTCGGCTGGCGGCGTCGACGGGTCGGCCGAAGCTGGCCTCGGGAGCCACCATTTCCCAATGCCTTTCCGGCATGGCCGTATCCAGCCCCGGCAGCACGATCACGCCCTCTGGCCTGCCCGCGACGGCGGCGATGAGATCGGCTGTCGCCGGCACCGAGCCCGTTGAGCCAGCAATGATGATTGGGCCGGATTCGGCCATCGTCGCTATCCGGTTCGCCTCCGCCCTCAGGATTGCGTTGCGGTGCCGGGCAGGAGATGATTTTCCGAGTTCGTTCAGCCGCTCCGGCCAGAAGGCGCTCGCGATCCGCAGGAATTCAGCCGTCAGCTGCCACCACAATGCGTGATCTTTCGCGCTGAGCTCAGAAAGCTCGCTCCACTCTTTGTCTTCTGTTTCGATCGAGTCGATAAGCTCTGCAAGGTTCCGCGCCAGCCAAATCGCGTCAGCGGGGCTCGCGGGCGCCACCAGCGGGGAGTCCGAATGGATACTGCGAACGATTTCAGGCAGCTTGTTGCGCCAGGCGAGGATCAGCCTCGCCAGTTCGAGCAATCGCGACGTATTCGATAGCGGCTGCGCCAGATCCAGGGTGGCGGGCAGGCTTTCGTCAAAGTAGCCATTGTCGTCGTCCGTCTCGCCGAGCGGGCGGATCACGGGCAGGATCGCTGATCGTCCTCCGAGAAGATCGACGAATTCCGAACGCAGAACGCGTGCGGCGCGTCTGGTCGGCAGATAGATCGTCGCCGTCGACAGCGATAGGGGATCGCCGGGATCGTAACGAAAGCGGGGCGTGAGCCGACCGTCGCAAAGGCTCTCAGCAAGCGTCCTCAGAAAGGGGAGGCCAGCAGGTATGGTCAGGATTCTTGGCCGGTGATGCTCGACCATCCGTCATGCAAACGTCCGGTATCGCCGGATCGTTTCCTCCGCTTCGCCGATAGCCTCGGGGGTGCCGACCGTCAGCCAGTGCCCTTCGAGTACCGTTCCATAGAGACGACCGCGCGCGATCGCCTTGTCGAAATAGAGATTGAGGTTGAAAGCATCGGCGGGCGCATCGTCGAGAAACGAGGTGTGCATGGCGATCGCACCGGCATAGACGACCGGATTTGGTCCCGTCTCTGCAAAGCGCGTCAATCCGCCGTTCATTGCCATGTTGAAGTCGTTCTTCCCGTTGTGCCCGGTGGTGTCTTCAAGCTTCACGCAAAGCATGGCCATATCCATGTCCTTCGCTTCGAAGAATCCGGCTAAGCGCCGCAGGTTGCTCGGCGCATCTGGTCGCTCGCCGATCCAGAACAGGTCGGCATTGGTCACGAAAACCTCACCCGGCGGCAGCAGTTTAAGGCCTTTCGCAAGCCCGCCGCCGTTGTTCATCAGATGCTCGCGCTCATCGGATATGATGATCTCCAGGCTTTTGTAGGATGCAAGATGGGCGAGCATCTGGTCGGCATGATGGTGGACATTGACCACGACCTTCTCGACGCCGGCTTCGGCAAGCGAGTCGAGCGAATAGTCGATCATCGCCTTGCCATCGATCTTCACCAAGGGCTTCGGTATCGTGTCGGTAATAGGACGCATCCGGGTTCCAAGACCCGCCGCGAGCACCATCGCTTGTTTTATCGTCATTCTATCCAGAACTCATGATTCGCTTGGCATTATTCCAGCCCTTACGAACCAATCGCGCAAGGGGGCAAGCGTTTCATGCTGAAAGGCGGTGCTGAGATAGCCGAGGGTGCGCGGCATATGTTTCATGTAGCCGGGCTTTCCATCGCGGTGCATCAGCCGTACCCAGAGACCGGCAAGCTTGCAGTTGCGTTGAGCCGACATGATCGCCCAGCTCTTCAGGAAAGCGGCTTCGTCGAAATTTCCCTGTGCTCTGCGAAGCGACAGATAATCGTCCATCAGCGTGCGAAACAGGGCTGGTTCGATCGTCACCCGGGCATCCTGGGCAATGGAGGCAAGGTCATATGCCGTCGGCCCGATCATTGCGTCCTGAAAGTCGATGATGCCGACGCGATCGATGCCGTGCTGATCCTCGCGCCAGATGATGTTGGGCGAGTGGAAGTCGCGCAGAAGGATGTTCTTTTCCGCGGCCCGAAGCTGATCGATCAGATCATCCCATATCGCAAGATACTCGTCGCGCTCGGCATCGGTTGCCTTCGCGCCATCCCGCTTCCAGGGAATGTGCCAGTCCAGAACCAGCCGGACTTCCACCTTCATTGCCGTCCGATCGAAGTCTGGGATGTGATGGACGTGCGTATCGGTGACGGGAATGTCTTGCGGCATCCGCATCGAATGCAGATGCGCGAGGCAGGCGACGCTAGCGCGATAGCGTTCCGCAATCGGATTGCCGTTCGCGTCGAGAACGCCTTCCGTCCCGAGATCCTCTATCAGCAATATCCCTTGGTCGTAGTCGGCCTTGTAGATCTCGGGCGCTGTAAAGCCATGGTCACGGAGGGCCTGCGCGATTGCAACGAACGGATAGGCGTCCTCGGCGATATGAGCGACCTTGGGGTAGGGCTTGCCATCAAGGACCGGCGGTCCCTCGGGCAAGGGAGGCCAGTCCATGAGGATGCGGCGTGACCCATCGGGCATGTGGATGGCCTCATAGGCCCGCAACGACGCATCGCCGGTCAGAAACCGGCGCTCAACGTTCGGCAGCCCCGCTTCGTCCAGGAATTGGCGGATCGCAAGAACGCGCCGGATTCGGGCTGTCTGCTTCGGAGCCGCCGAAATTTCAGCGCGTCGCCCCCCGGCTTCGTGCGTCAGCCTGAGCGAAATCCGCTCGGACGGCAGTTCGCCTGCAGCCATCTCAGGCCACTCCACGATGCAGATGCCGTTCTGGAGCGCCTCGTCGAAGCCAAGCTCATCGAGTTCAGTCGGATCGGCAAGGCGGTATAGATCGAAGTGGGAAGCCGGAATCCTAAGGTCATAGGCTTGGACGAGCGTAAATGTCGGGCTTGGCACCTCAAGATCCGCGTCATCGGCGATCGCGCGCAGAAGTGCGCGGGCCAGCGACGATTTTCCTGCGCCAAGATCGCCCGTCAGTGCCAGGCAGTCACCTGCCTTCAGCGCAAGGGCTAGATCTTCGCCGAGCTGCTTGGTCGCCTGTTCGTCTTCGAGAAAGATCGAAAGAGCTGTGTCGCTTGCTGTCATTCTGCTGCGACGGAAGAGGGCAGATGGGCCGACGGTATCCGGCAGACGACTGTCGTTCCATGTCCGCTCTGGCTATCGATCGAAACCTGCCCGTGGTGCAGCTTGACAAAACTGTCGACGATGGAAAGGCCAAGGCCGGCTCCACCACGCTTGCCGCTCTTGGCACCGGTGGCGAAGCGGTCAAAGACGTTGACAATCATGTCCTGCGAAATGCCGGGACCGCTATCGCTGATCGAGAAGACGAAGTCAGTACCCTCGCGCTGGCATTTGAGCGCGATTGCCGATCCTTCGGGCGAGAAATTGGCGGCATTCGACAGAAGCTTGATCAGAATTTGCTTCAGACGCTGCGGATCCGCGATCATCGAGCCGAGATGGGCGGGCGACGTGATCTCGAGCGTAACGCCGCTTTCCTGCAGTCGGTCGGCGATCTGAATCGAGACGTCGTCGAGCAGATCGCCGAGATCGATCTCGGTGTAGTTCAGATGCATGATACCGGCATCGACGGTGGCCAGGTCAAGAATGTCGTTGACCAGCGTCAGAAGGACGGACGACGATGTCGAAATATGGTCGATATACTCAGCCTGTCGCTCGTTCAGCGTGCCAAGACCCGGCGTGCGTAGAAGGTCGGTGAAACCGATGATATTGGTCAATGGCGAACGCAGCTCATACGAAACGTGCTGCACGAAATCGTTTTTCAGTTCGTCAGCGCGCCGCAGCGCTTCGTTCTTTTCCGTCAATGCCCGCTCGGCGCGAACGCTGTCGGTCATGTTGACGAAGGTCAGCATGGTCTGCGCGTTCGGAAGCGGGATGACTGCGTAGTCGAGCACCAGGCCGGAGAACAGCTCGAGCGTTCCCTGGCTCGAACGGCGTTCGTCTTCGAAGCTCGTAATCAGTTCGGCAAAAGTCTTCCAGCCATCAGGCCGGTCATACGACGGACCGCAGGCTTCCCCGAGCGTACGGATATGCGTGCCGGGCTTGGATTCTACTTCGGTGATGCCCCACAGGGCACGGAAGGCCGGGTTCGACAGGCGAATTCGGCCATCGGGACCGAACACCGCGACACCTTCGGAAAGATGATCGATCGTTTCGCCCTGCACCTTAAGGAGCGTGTTGTAGCGGGTTTCCAGATCGACCTGTTCCGTCAGGTTCTCGAAAACCCAGGTCGCGCCGCCCTGCGGATGCGCCGTCGCGAAAACGCGCAGTGTCTGGCCGTTCGGCAGATGCCATAGATCGGACTGCGTATCGAGAACGCGATAGACCGAAAGAGCGTTCTCTTTCCAGGACTTCCAGTTCAGCTGATCCGGCAGCTTCTTCGCCGCGCGCAGCCGTTCCAGCAGTTCCGCGTTATCAGGCTTGCTTTCGAGGAAGGCGATATCGAGCTGCCAGAGGGAAACAAAGGCCTGATTGTAGAACTGCAGTCGCCGATCACCATCGAAGATCGCGACGGGTGTAGCCAGATGATCGAGTGTTTCGGCGTGGCTCTTCAGCGTGCGTTCAAGCTCCGCGCGGACGGTCTCGATGCCGGAGACATCGACGGCAATGCCGGCCGAGCCGCTGGGGATCTTGACGTCGACGACATCGAAGAACGTCCTGTTGCCGTTAACAACAGTCGAAATCTTATCGTGGAAGGGTGATTCAGGCGTCGCGCTGGCACGAATGCGTTCGCGCGCTACCGTCGTCAGGAACTCCCGGCCTTCATCAACGGCCTGATCGGGCGATACAGCATCGACAGCTTCGCCGTAGGCCTGGTTGACCCAGGTGAGCCGGCCATCCGGATCGCGCTGCCAGGCGGGCAGATCGATGGAATCGAGAAGATTCTGAAACGCCGAAATGGAGGTCAGCAGGCGGTCGCGCTCGATCTTGATTTCGGCAAGCTCGGCCCGGAGGTTGTTCAGGGCGACAAAGCGGATGAAAGCGCGTCCGCCGGAGACGCGACCCTGGGCTTCCAGAATCTCGTCACGCTGCGTTTCCACTACCATGTCGAAGCTATGGGCCGAACCGCGCAGGCGGTCGATCGCATGCTCGAGTTCCGACGCCGAACGGGGCTTTAGCCACAGGCCGAACGCCAGGAACTCGTTGTCCTGAGGTGCGCCGGTTTCCGGCGGTAGCTGGCCGAGAAGTTCAGGCCGCTCGTCGCCGTCCCAAATGACGATGCGACGGTTCTTGTCCGCGATCAGCGCCTGGTACTGCGAGATGCGCTGTTGCGCATCCGACAAGGCGGAGCGGATTTCGCGGCTCTCCGTTTCAAGGTTGCCGCGTTGGCGAACGACCCACAGCGTCGATAGCAAAGCTGCGGAGATGACACCGATGACGACCGAAAGACCGGCAACCTGCGATGAGGTGAAGAGATGCGCTGCAGCGTCTGCGTCGATTTGTGCGAGAACAGGCGTGGCTACCGAAGCCATGGCTGTGCCGGCGGCAAAAATCCGGGTGACCCGCGATAATATGCCCGCCTTCGAGGCGCCAACAGTTTTCAATCGGCCCGACTGAAGCGAGCGGGGATCAGCGTATGCGCCGTCCTCCGCCTGTTCTGTCAGGCTGTGCATCATTTCAGACATGCCCGGTATGTCTCCGTCCTTTAATGTGCCGCATCACGACAAGACATCCCATTTTCGAAGCAAACGGACGCGTCCGGGCCACGAATCGAGTGTTAAAACAATACTTCGGAAGGGAATCGGCGGAAAGGTGTGCGCTAAAAAATAAGAGCGCCACATTTGTCAATGAGGCGCCCTCTAGATGTTGTGGATATCGATCCGAGGATCAATATCTGTAGTGGTCAGACTTGAATGGGCCCTGCGGCGTCACGCCGATATAGGCTGCCTGTTCCTGCGAAAGCTGCGTCAGCTTCACGCCGAGCTTCTCGAGGTGCAGGCGCGCGACCTTCTCGTCGAGGTGCTTCGGCAGGATGTAGACCTGGTTCGTGTACTGGCCGGGCTTGGTGAAGAGCTCGATCTGCGCCAGCGTCTGGTTGGTGAACGACGCCGACATCACGAAGGATGGGTGGCCGGTTGCGTTGCCGAGGTTCAGGAGGCGGCCTTCCGAGAGCAGGATGATGCGGTTGCCCTTCGGGAACTCGATCAGGTCGACCTGCGGCTTGATGTTGGTCCACTTCAGGTTACGCAGCGCGGCGACTTCGATTTCGTTGTCGAAGTGGCCGATGTTGCCGACGATCGCCATGTCCTTCATCGCGCGCATATGGTCGATGCGGATGACGTCCTTGTTGCCGGTCGTGGTGATGAAGATGTCTGCGGAAGACACAACGTCTTCGAGCGTGACAACTTCGAAGCCGTCCATGGCTGCCTGAAGCGCGCAGATCGGATCGACTTCCGTAACCTTGACGCGGGCGCCGGCGCCCTGAAGCGAAGCAGCTGAACCCTTGCCGACGTCGCCGTAGCCGCAGACGACGGCAACCTTGCCGGCCATCATCACGTCGGTGCCGCGGCGGATACCATCGACCAGCGATTCCTTGCAGCCGTATTTGTTGTCGAACTTCGACTTCGTAACGGAGTCGTTGACGTTGATTGCCGGGAAGGGAAGCAGGCCCTTCTGGCTGAGTTGGTACAGACGGTTGACGCCCGTGGTGGTTTCTTCGGTCACGCCCTTGATCGCGTCACGCTGCTTGGTGAACCAGCCCGGCGAGGCAGCAAGGCGCTTCTTGATCTGTGCGAAGAGGATTTCTTCTTCTTCCGAATGCGGGTTCGACAGCACGTCTTCGCCAGCTTCGGCGCGAGCACCGAGCAGGATGTACATGGTGGCATCGCCGCCGTCGTCGAGGATCATGTTGGAGAAGCCACCGTCGGTCCACTGGAAGATCTTGTCGGTGTAGACCCAGTAATCATGCAGCGACTCGCCCTTGATGGCGAAAACTGGAACCCCGGAAGCGGCGATTGCGGCAGCGGCATGGTCCTGCGTCGAGAAGATGTTGCACGACGCCCAGCGGACTTCGGCGCCGAGTGCAACCAGCGTCTCGATGAGAACGGCCGTCTGGATCGTCATGTGCAGCGAACCGGTGATGCGCGCGCCCTTGAGCGGCTTCGAGGCGCCGAACTCTTCGCGGCAGGACATCAGGCCCGGCATTTCTGTTTCAGCGATCGTGATTTCCTTGCGACCGAAGTCCGCGAGGCCGATATCGGCGACGACGTAATCTTTTTCAGTGCTCATTGGGTTTTCTCCAGGCTGAAAAGCGGCTCAAAATTCAAAGGCGCACAACGGCACCGCATGCGTCCACGCAGTCTGCGCGGCGATGAAAGGCCGTTTAGCAGGCTTCTGGGGTGAAGGCAATAATGATATAAAGAAGTCTTTATATGTTTATATGAGCCCGTCGGCTCTTACATTTCCTCGCCGAAGCGATTTTGGATAAGCTCATCTAGAGCATCCAGAGCCTGCGCGGCCTGATTGCCGCTGGCGGAAATGAGAACACTGGAACCGGGGCTTGCCGCCAGCATCATCAATCCCATGATCGAGGTTCCCCCAACCGTCATCCCGTCTTTTGAAACAGTGATGGCAGCATCGAAATTCTCGACCAGCTGGACGAACTTCGCAGAGGCGCGTGCATGCAGACCGCGCTTGTTGATAATCAGAATTTCACGGGAGAGTGCAGTCATGGGCGCGATATGCTCACTATTTGCCGCTGAGGACGCGGCTCGCGACATTGATGTATTTCCGTCCGGCTTCGGAAGCCTCGACGAGCGCCTTTTCCATATTGTTTTCGCCGCGCACCCCGGCGAGCTTGATCAGCATTGGAAGGTTCATACCGGCAATCACTTCCGTGTGGCCGCTGCTCATGACGGATATCGCCAGGTTGGAGGGCGTGCCGCCGAACATGTCTGTCAGAATGACGACGCCATGGCCGTCGTCGGCACGGGACACTGCTTCCAGAATATCTTGTCGCCTCTGGTCCATGTCGTCTTCGGGACCGATACAGACCGTTTCGATGAATTTCTGAGGACCGACGACGTGTTCGACCGCATGACGAAACTCTTCAGCCAGCTTGCCATGAGTGACAAGCACAAGTCCGATCATGATATTACTGCTCCTAGTGGCGTATGCAAACGATGGGCCCAATATCGCAATGCAGCAATCGCGTCCACCGTGGGGGCACATCTTGGCGATGAAAAGCGGAAGTGCAAGACAAAAATACGACTTTATCGCTTGGATTTGCCGATTTCGCAGGCACTATCGGCCGATTTCGGGCAGCCTTGCCATCAGGATAGCCAGTGGCAGAGGTACGTTCGGCAACAACCTGATGGCCGGCAGATCGATGCCGTCTGAAAGCTGCGTCGACTCGTTGTCAGGGGGCAGGCGGTGCTCGCCCGTGGGGCTGCCTGGAAGCACCGCGTAGTGCATGGCGGCCTGAGCTGCAAAGGGCACCCGAACAATGCCTGTGCCGCGCAATTCGATCATGCCCTGGATCGAAGGGGGGCATTCGGCGATCACTGCGCCATCCTGTTCTGATAGGAACACCTGGTCGTCGGCGACGAGAAGGGCAGGGATCCCGAGGCGCTGCGCCTCGGTGATGCAGGTGAAGGCCAGTAGCGACTTGCCCCAGCCGGAAGGTCCAGTGAACAGAAGGCCTGTTTTGCCGATGACGATGGCAGTTGCGTGGATATTCGTCATGCGGCCGCGGCGGCCGGCAGAGCGAGGATGAAGCGTGCGCCGGTTACTTTCTCGGTTTCCGCGTCGATGATGTTCTCGGCGCGGAGCGACCCGCCGTGGGCTTCGGCAATCTGGCGGCTGATCGACAGGCCAAGGCCGGAGTTCTGTCCGAAGCCTTCCGATTCAGGCCGGTCGGTGTAGAAGCGCTCGAAGATGCGATCGATATTTTCGGCGAGAATGCCCGGGCCGTTGTCTTCGACATACACGATGCAGCGCGAGCGTGTCCTCACCAGCCTTACGGTGATCTTGCCCTCAGGCTCGGGCACGAAGGAGCGGGCATTTTCGATGAGGTTTGTGACGATCTGACCGATCCGCAGATCATGGCCGTTGACCACGAAGCGCGTCTTCACGCCGGGCTTCCGCTCGATGGCAAACTCTATCTGCACTTCTTTCTTGCGATTGCGGATCTGACGCGAGATATCGACCAGGTCACGCAGCAGAATCTCGAGGTCGACCGATCGCGCGTCGACACGCGCCAGCTCGGCATCGAGGCGTGAGGCGTCCGATATGTCGCTGATCAAGCGATCCAGACGACGGACGTCGTGCTGAATGACGTCGAGCAGCCGCTTCTTGGAATCATCCGTTTTCGCGAGCGGCAGCGTTTCGACGGCGCTGCGCAGCGATGTGAGGGGGTTCTTCAGCTCGTGGCTGACATCGGCGGCAAAGCTTTCGATCGCATCGATGCGGTCATAAAGCGCCGTCGTCATTTCGCGCAAGGCGATGGAAAGGTTGCCGATTTCGTCCTGTCGGGCCGAGAAATCAGGGATTTCCTCGCGCTCCTTCGCGCCGCGTCGAACGCGGATCGCGGCAGCGGAAAGACGTCGCAACGGATTGGCGATCGTTGACGAGAGGACAAGGGACAAAAGTACGTTGACGAGCGTCGCGACGCCGAACACCCGCATGATGCCGAGGCGCTCCGCGTGAACGATGTTGTCGATATCACCGGCCTGGGTCGACAGCAGCAGGACGCCGAGGACGGCGCGGAAACGCTGGATCGGCACCGCGACAGAGACGATAAGCTCGCCCTTCTCGGTGGTACGGACCACCGCGCCGCGTACACCGGTCAGCGCGTTCATGACCTCTGGATAGATCGAACCGTCGCCGCCTGGGGCTTCCTTATAGAGCGGCAGATTTCCAGGCTGCAGCATCTTGTTGAAGATGGTCGTGAACCACTGGCCCCAGGTCTGCTCTTCGTCGTCGACAGGCGGGAGATCGAAACGCAGGACCTGACCGCGCGAATAGAGATGCCGGGAATCAAGCAGCAGATTGGCATCGGCATCGAAGATGCGGGCGCGGGTTCTCGTCGGAGAGATCAGCCGGCGCAGAACCGGGGCGACTTTCTCCGGATTGATCGGGAATTCCAGATCCTCATCGTTCGGGACCGGCGTGATACTCTGTCCGGCCTGAAGTTCGAGAAGCTTTTCCGGATCGATGGTGATGGAGTTGGTGTCGACAGAGGCCGATGCCGAAACCGCGCCTGCGATGATCTCGCCCTGCGTGAGCAGGCTTTCGACACGCGCATCGATCAGCCCCTCGCGGAACTGGTTGAGATAGAGAATGCCGCCCACGAGAACGACAAGTGCCGCGAGGTTGAAGAAGAGAATCCGGCGCGTCAGACTCGAGAAGACGGCGTTCCCGAAGATGCGCCGGATGATCGTGAAGGGATGCGACCAGCGTCGTCCCCTGACGCGGCGGCCACTTATGCCTTCCACGTCGTCAAGATCTCTTTCCTGCACCACTTGTGCCAACGACAGGCCCTTTCGGAGAGCGGACCGCTTTCGCGGTCACCAGCTCTCGACAATTCTCACGTGCCGCGCCGCGCGGGCGTCAGGCTGCTTCGCGGAAGCGGTACCCCACTCCGTAGAGCGTTTCAATCATATCAAAGTCAGTGTCGACCATCTTGAATTTCTTGCGCAGCCGCTTGATGTGGCTGTCGATGGTGCGGTCGTCGACATAGACCTGCTCGTCATAGGCCGCATCCATCAATGCGTCACGGCTTTTGACGACGCCTGGACGCTGCGCCAGCGAATGCAGGATGAGGAATTCGGTAACGGTCAGCGTCACCGGCTCACCCTTCCAGGTGCAGGTGTGGCGTTCCTGGTCCATGACCAGCTGGCCACGCTCCAGCGAACGCGCGAGCTGTTGTGCTGTGCCCGGCTTCGGAGCGACACCGCCGGCTGCGGCTGCGGCCTCGCGGCTCGATGCGCGGCGCAGAACGGCGCGCACGCGCTCGACCAGCAGGCGCTGCGAGAACGGCTTGGTGATAAAGTCGTCGGCACCCATCTTCAAGCCGAAGAGTTCATCGATCTCTTCGTCCTTGGAGGTCAGGAAGATCACCGGGATGTCGGACTTCTGCCGCAAGCGGCGCAGGAGCTCCATGCCGTCCATACGCGGCATCTTGATATCGAAGATGGCAAGCTGCGGCGGACGGGCGAGAAGACCATCAAGGGCGGAAGCACCGTCCGTATAAGTCTCGACCTTATATCCTTCAGCCTCGAGGGCAATCGATACCGAGGTGAGGATGTTGCGGTCGTCATCAACGAGCGCGATTGTCGGCATGGTATTCATCTCCGTCATCTATGCGCGTCTCCAGGAATTTTGAAGGTCCCCCAGGCGGCCTTTCTGAACCGGATGCGCTTATGGGGATAAAGGTGGAACAAATTGTGGCAAAGATAAAGGGTGCGATTGTCGCAAAGTTTTCATAGCAACCAAAAGGTGCATGCGACGTTTTCGTCTCGGCGACGAATTCAAACGATTTAAAATAATGCGGAAAAATTTAAATCGATTAATAGTTTGATATTGCTCGATTTTATCGATTTCTGGCTATTGCGTTTTAAAAAGACCGCCCGTACGGTCATCCTCAGTTCTTAACGGCACGAGCCTCAAGGGAAGGGAAAGACCATGGAGCTGTTCGGAGTCCACAACCCGGCGATAGAGCTGGCAACGATTGGTTTGGGGAACGCAAACAGCGTTCGTTATAACTTTACGGCCGCCTCCCTCTATGAAGAATCGATTCGCCGGGGCGAGGCTCAGTTGACCGCCCATGGTGCCTTGCGCGCCCTGACCGGCCAGCACACCGGCCGCTCGCCGCGCGACAAGTTTGTCGTTCGCGACGGCAATACGGACGACCAGATCTGGTGGGACAACAACAAGCCGATGTCGCCGCAGCACTTCGCGCTGTTGAAGCAGGACATGCTCGCGCACGCCGCCGGCAAGGACTTGTTCGTTCAGGATCTCATCGGCGGCGCTGACGAAAACAACGCCTTGCCGACGCGCGTCGTCACCGAACTTGCCTGGCACTCGCTTTTCATTCGCAACCTGCTGATCCGTCCCGAGGCCGCGTCGCTTGGGACGTTCGCCCCGAAGCTGACGATCATCAACCTGCCGACGTTCAAGGCGGACCCGGAACGCTACGGCTGCCGCACCGAAACCGTCATTGCTTGCGACTTGACCAACGGAGAAGTGCTGATCGCCGGCACGTTCTACGCTGGCGAGATGAAGAAGTCGGTCTTCACTGTTCTGAACTACCTGCTGCCGGCAAAGGGCGTCATGCCGATGCACTGCTCGGCCAACGTCGGTCCTGACGGTGATTCGGCGGTGTTCTTCGGTCTCTCGGGCACCGGCAAGACGACGCTTTCGGCAGATCCGGCCCGCACGCTGATCGGAGACGATGAACACGGCTGGGGCGAGGACGGCGTCTTCAACTTCGAAGGCGGCTGCTACGCCAAGACCATCCGTCTCTCGGCCGAAGCGGAACCCGAAATCTACGCGACGACGCAGCGTTTCGGCACCGTCCTCGAAAACGTTGTTCTGAACGACCAGCGCGAACCCGACTTCAACGATGGGTCGCTGACCGAAAACACGCGTTGCGCATACCCGCTGGATTTCATTCCAAACGCGTCGAAGACCGGTCTTGCCGGTCATCCGAAGACGATCATCATGCTGACGGCTGATGCGTTCGGCGTCATGCCGCCGATCGCAAAGCTGACGCCTGATCAGGCCATGTACCACTTCCTGTCCGGCTACACGGCCAAGGTGGCGGGCACCGAGCGCGGTGTAACCGAGCCGGAAGCAACCTTCTCGACCTGCTTCGGCGCTCCGTTCATGCCACGGCATCCGTCGGAATACGGCAATCTCCTGAAGGATCTCATCGGTCGTCACGATGTCGAATGCTGGCTGGTTAACACCGGCTGGACCGGTGGTGCTTACGGCACCGGCAAGCGGATGCCGATCAAGGCGACCCGAACGTTGCTCGCTGCAGCTCTTGCGGGTGATCTCGGCAAGGCCGATTTCCGCGTCGATCCGAACTTTGGCTTCGCGGTTCCGGTCGCAGTGCCGGGTGTCGACACGGCGATCCTCGATCCGCGCGCCACGTGGCAGGATGCGATCGCCTATGACGCGCAGGCAAGCAAGCTGGTGACGATGTTCATCGAGAACTTCGCGAAATTCGAGAGCCACGTCGATGGCGGGGTGCGCGATGCGGCCCCGGGGTTTCGCGTCGCCGCTGAATGACGCGCCAAAACATTGATGATTCACGTGAAACCCGGCGATCTCCGCCGGGTTTCTTTGTCTGTTCCCAAGGGCCAGCCGATGTGAGATAGAAATCGCATGGCCAGCGACCCGCTTTATATCAATGATCGAATCACCATCGCCGGATGGGAATTGACGGAGCAGTTCGTCCTGGCGGGCGGCCCGGGCGGGCAGAACGTCAACAAGGTTTCGACGGCGGTCCAGCTCTTCTTCAATATTCCGAACTCCCCTTCGCTGAACGAGCGTGTGAAGGCGAATGCCGTAAAACTCGCCGGCAAGCGTCTCTCGAAGGAAGGCGTGCTGATGATCGAGGCGAGCCGCTTTCGCAGCCAGGACCGGAATCGTGAAGACGCGCGCGAGAGACTGAAGGAACTGGTTCTCGAAGCCGCAAAGCCGCCGCCGCCCCCCCGCAAGAAAACCAAGCCCACAAAGGGATCGATCGAACGCCGGCTGAAAGCGAAGTCGGGTCGGTCGGAGGTAAAGAAGATGCGCGGGCGACCGCTCGGAGATTGATATGATGAAGCTGCCGAACGGTGTCAGTCATCGCCCCGATTACCTGGATCGGCCGCGGCAGCAGGCATTGGTCGACATTGTCCGGTTGATCGTCGCCGACGCCCCGCTATTCGTGCCCGTCATGCCCGGTACCGGCAAACCGATGTCCGTTCGCATGACGAATTGCGGTCCGCTCGGCTGGGTCACCGACAGGGAACGCGGCTATCGCTATCAGCCGACGCATCCCATGACAGGCAAGCCTTGGCCGGATATCCCCGTGGAACTGCTGGAAATCTGGAACGATGTCTCCGGCTACGACAAGCCGCCGCAAGCCTGCCTCGTCAACTTCTACTCCGACGAGGCGCGCATGGGACTTCATCAGGACAAGGACGAGCAGAATCTATCAGCGCCTGTCGTTTCGATCTCGCTCGGCAATAGCTGCCTGTTTCGCGTCGGCGGCCTTGCGCGCAACGACAGGACGCTTTCCTTCAAGCTCTCAAGCGGGGATGTCGTGGTCTTGGGGGCGGAAGGGCGACTTTGCTTCCATGGCGTCGACAAGATCTATCCGTCGACGTCAACTTTGTTGAAAAGCGGTGGCCGGATCAATCTCACGCTTCGCCGGGTAACGGCCTAGAGCTTTCTGAGCGCGACCTGCTCTATGAGATGGTTGTTGCCCTTGCGCAGGATCAGGTCGGCACGCGGACGCGTCGGAAGGATGTTTTCCTGAAGGTTCTTCAGGTTGATGTTTTCCCAGAGACCTTCCGCGATCGTCAGTGCTTCTTCCTCGCTGATCGAGGCGTAGCGATGAAAGAAGGAGTGTGGATCGCGGAACGCTGTTTCACGAAGTCGCATGAAACGCGTTACATACCAGTCGTGAATCCGGCTTTCGTCCGCATCGATGTAGATCGAAAAGTCGAAGAAATCGGAGACCATCGGCACGATCTTGCCGCCCGCTGGCAGGTCACGCGATTGCAGGACATTGATGCCCTCGAAAATCAGAATATCCGGCCGGTCGACGATCTTGTGTTCGTTTGGCAGCACGTCATAGACAAGATGCGAATAGGAGGGTGCCTTGACGTTCGGCTGGCCCGCCTTGATCGCCGCGAGGAAGCGCAGGATCGCGCCGGTATCGTAGCTCTCGGGAAACCCCTTGCGCTGCATCAGGTTTTCACGCTGCAGCACGGCGTTCGGATGCAGGAAGCCGTCGGTCGTGACGAGATCCACCTTCGGGCTGGACGGCCACCGCGTCAAAAGCTCCTTCAGGATACGGGCAGTGGTCGATTTGCCGACGGCAACCGAACCGGCGATGCCGATCACGAACGGCGTCTTCGCCACGTCGGAGAGGCTCAGGAAGCGGTTGCGCTGCTCAAAAAGCAGCTGCGACGATTCCACATGTGCCGAGAGGAGGCGCGAAAGCGAAAGATAGATTCGCCGCACTTCATCAAGGTCGATCGGGTCGCCCATCGAGCGCAGCCGCTTCACTTCGTCGGCTGTCAGCGTAAGAGGCGTGTCCGCACGGAAATGCGCCCATTCCTCCGAAGAAAAGAAGTGATAGGGCGAATAGGCATTCGCCTGAAAATGATCGAGCGTCTCGGGCGCTCCGATGAGCTGTCTTGCGATACTCATGAACTTTGCCGGCTCGCCTTTTCTTTCAGGCCGGATTGAGCGGTACGGCGCTCAAGCTCCGCCATGACACTTTGCAACGGAATGTCCGCGACCTTCAATACGACCAATAGGTGATAGAGCAGGTCGGCGGCTTCGTAGGTGAGGTTCTCGCGATCGTCGGTGATCGCGGCCATCACGGCCTCGATCGCCTCTTCGCCGAGCTTTTTCGCGGCTTTCGGCTGACCTGATGCAACAAGCTTTGCCGTCCAGGACTCATCCGGCGAGGCTTTCGACCGGGCATCGACGATCTTTTCAAGGTCGGCGAGGGTGAATTCGCTCATGATTCTGCTTCCCACTCAGTCCAGACGCATGTCGATGCCGCAAGACGACATATAGCGCTTCGCTTCTCCGACGGAATAGGTGCCGAAATGGAAGATCGAAGCGGCCAGCACGGCGTTGGCGTGTCCCTGCTTGACGCCCGCCACGAGATCGTCGAGGTCGCCGACGCCACCGGAGGCAATGACGGGCACCCTAACCGAATCCGCGATGGCGCGTGTCAGTTCGAGATCGTAGCCGACCTTGGTCCCGTCCCGATCCATCGAGGTCACAAGCAGTTCGCCGGCCCCCCGCTCGACCATCTTTCGAGCAAAATCCACGGCATCGATGCCGGTCGCGTTGCGGCCGCCATGCGTGTAGATCTCCCAGGCGCTCTGGTTGTCCTGGCCGACAGCTTGGGTGCGCCGCCGCTTGGCGTCGATCGAGACGACGATGCACTGGTCTCCGAACTTGCCGGCGGCTTCCGCAACGAAATCGGGGTTGTTGACGGCCGCCGAATTGATCGAGACCTTGTCCGCGCCACAGAGAAGCAGCTTGCGGATGTCGGCAATCGTGCGAACGCCACCGCCGACGGTGACAGGCATGAAGCACTGTTCGGCAGTGCGCGCGACGACATCGAAGATCGTTTCGCGATTGTCGGAGGACGCAGTGATATCGAGGAAGCAGAGTTCGTCGGCGCCGGCGGCGTCATAGGCCTTGGCAGCCTCGACCGGGTCTCCGGCATCGACGAGGTTGACGAAGTTGACGCCCTTGACGACGCGGCCGTCCTTGACGTCGAGACAGGGAATGACACGAGCCTTCAGGGTCATTGTGCCGTCTCCTTTGCGCGTGCGGCCGAAATCAGCGCCAGCGCCTCTGCCGGATCGATGCGTCCATCATAGAGCGCGCGACCGGAAATCGCACCCTCGAGCTTGCGTGCGTCGGACTGCAGCATACGTTTCACGTCTTCGATCGAAGCAAGGCCGCCGGACGCGATGACCGGGATCGATACGGCCTCGGCAAGCTCGAGTGTCGATGCCCAGTTGATACCGGCGAGGATGCCGTCGCGGTCGATATCGGTGTAGATGATCGCGGCGACACCGGCGCCTTCGAACTTCTTCGCGAGCTCTACAACGCCGAGCTCGGAGGCTTCGGCCCAGCCTTCGACCGCGACTTTACCGCCCTTGGCATCGATGCCAACGGCAACGCGGCCGGGAAACTTTTTGCAGGCTTCGATCACGAGGTCAGGATCGCGCACCGCGATCGTGCCGAGAATGACGCGGGCAAGACCGCGAGACAGCCAGTTTTCGATATGGTCGAGCGTGCGAATACCGCCGCCGAGCTGAACCGGGTTCTTCGTTGCCTTCAGGATCGCATCGACCGCGGCGCCATTGACGCTTTCGCCGGCGAAAGCGCCATTCAGATCAACGACGTGCAGCCATTCAAAGCCTTGATCTTCAAAGGCCTTCGCCTGCGCGCCGGGATCCGGATTGTAGACGGTCGCCTGTTCCATATCGCCGAGCTTGAGGCGAACGCACTGGCCATCCTTGAGGTCGATTGCAGGAAATAGGATCATTCTGTCAGTCCTTGCAGTGCGCGAGCTCAGGGCTTCCAGCGCAGGAAATTGGCAATCAGGGCGAGGCCGAGCTTCTGGCTTTTCTCCGGATGGAACTGGGCTCCGGCCATGTTGTCGCGACCGACGAAAGCGGTGATCGGATCGCCGTAGTCGGCCGTTGCAATCACGTCGCCGTGGTTCTTCGCTGCCAGATGATAGGAATGCACGAAATAGGCATGCAGCCCGTCCGGTCCAGTCGGAATGCCGTCGAACAGCGGGTGAGGGGATTTCAGGTCCAGTGTATTCCAGCCGATCTGCGGGATCTTCAGATTGGGATCACCAGGCGTCATCTCGACGACATCGCCGGGAATCCAGCCGAAGCCATCGGTGACGGTTTTCTCCAGACCGCGCGACGACATCAGCTGCATGCCGACGCAAATGCCGAGGAAGGGTCGGGCTTTGTTCTGGACCAGATCGATCAACGCTTCCGCCATGCCGGGAACGGCATCCAGCCCGCGGCGGCAGTCGGCATAGGCGCCAACACCCGGCAGAACGACGCGATCGGCTGCCGCGACGATCTCTGCCTTGTCCGTCAGCTCGATTGCTGCGTCGATGCCGGATTCCCGTGCAGCACGTTCGAAGGCCTTCGTTGCCGAACGCAGATTGCCGGAACCGTAGTCTATAATTGCGACGCGCATTCAGCGCCCTCCATCAAAACCAAAGAGACCGAGCGAGGTGGCGTTGCCGCGTCGCGATGCATGGGCTGCAGGATCCCATTGCGGCGAGGGCACCGGACGGCTGTCGCCGGCATCGGTCTGGACATTCGAAAAGTAGATTTCTTCCGCGGTTTCAAGCGAGTCTGCCGAAACGAGATCGGCTTCGCCCCAGCCTTTCGCGACCAGATTGCGGGCCCGAAGATTTTGACCCTCGAGCGCTACCAGAAGACTGGTGGCGAAGGTAATCGCGACGCCGACTGGCCAGAGGTCAGCCCGGTCGGCCAGCGCGCCGCCGAGGCTTTGCAGGAGAAATGCGGCGATAGCGTAGAGCCACAGCCGATGGCAGCCTAGCCATATCCAGGGGAAGAGAAAGCCGAGCACGGTAAAGCCGTCGCGAATGAAGCGCGTCTTCTCGTGGTTGGTGTCCTTTCCCGCAGGCGCAGTCAGAACCAGATAGCTGGAAGTCATATCGTCAAGCTCCCTCAGGGGGCTCAGACGAGCGTGCCCTTCGTCGAGGGAACACGGCCCGCCTGTCTCGGATCGATCTCTGTCGCCGTACGCAGCGCGCGGGCAACGGCCTTGAAGCACGTCTCTGCAATATGGTGGTTATTGGCACCATAATGGTTGAGCACATGCAAGGTGATGCCGGCGTTCTGGGCAAGCGCCTGGAAGAATTCGCGAACGAGTTCCGTGTCGAACGTGCCGATCTTCGGCGCGCTGAAGGCGACGTTCCAGACGAGGAACGGACGACCGGAGAGATCGACGGCTGCCTTCGTCATCGTCTCGTCCATTGCGAGGTCGATCGAGGCGTAGCGCGTGATGCCGCGGCGATCGCCGAGCGCCTTGGCGATTGCCTGGCCGATCGCGATGCCCGTATCTTCAACCGCGTGATGATCGTCGACATGCAGATCGCCCTTGGTATCGATCTCCATGTCGATGAGCGAATGTCGTGACAGTTGATCGAGCATATGATCGAAGAAGCCGACACCCGTCGAGATTTTCGACTTTCCGGTACCGTCGAGATTGACGGAAACGGAAACCGAAGTCTCGTTCGTCTTGCGGGACACGGCACCCGTGCGGCTTGCTGCGGTCTCGGCCATATGGCTGCTCCATCAGGAAATACGGGGGTTCCATATCAGGCGAGCCGCGAAATATCCAGAACCGCGGCGGCAGAAAAAGACGCCATTTGCAATCGGCATTCACGCACTTACATAGGGCTGGACAGGGCCGGCATTCGGCCCGACGCAACAGGCCCGGCAGACGGGCAAAGGTATAGTAGATGACAACGATTGTTACAGTTAGAAAGGGCGGCAAGGTCATCATGGCCGGCGACGGTCAGGTAAGCCTCGGCCAGACCGTGATGAAGGGCAACGCCCGCAAGGTGCGGCGCATTGGCAAGGGTGAAGTCATCGCCGGTTTCGCAGGCGCCACGGCCGATGCCTTCACGCTCCTCGAACGTCTCGAAAAGAAGCTCGAACAATATCCAGGTCAGCTGATGCGCGCCGCCGTCGAGCTTGCCAAGGATTGGCGCACGGACAAGTATCTCCGCAACCTCGAAGCCATGATGCTCGTCGCCGACAAGCAGGTGACGCTGGCGATAACGGGCAATGGCGACGTTCTTGAGCCCGAGCATGGCGCCATGGCGATCGGCTCCGGTGGCAATTTTGCGCTCGCTGCCGCCCGCGCCTTGATGGATACTGACAAATCGGCCGAGGAGGTCGCGCGTCGCGCCCTCGATATCGCCGCCGATATCTGCGTCTACACGAACCATAACGTGGTGGTGGAAACCCTGGATGCCGAAAGCTGAGCCAGCCCTGAACTACCGTTTCCGCGACATCAGCCATGAGGATTTTGGCCTCGTGGCGAAGTGGCTGGCAGAGCCGCATGTCGCGAAATGGTGGGACGCGCCGGAGAAAGCGCTTCCCTCGATCGAAAAGTCGATGAAGAGCATTGTGACAAGACCGATGATCGTGGAAATGGACGGGCAGCCGATCGGCTATCTGCAAAGCTACGATCCTCATCTGGAAGACGGCCACCCATATCAGGACCAGCCGAAAGGCACGTTGGGTATCGATATCTCGATCGGGATTCCCGAGCTTGTCGGCAAAGGGCACGGCACTGCGATTATCCGCCAGTTCACCTCCGAACTCTTCGCCGGTGGCGCCAGGCGCATCGTGATCGATCCGGATCCCCAAAATCGCCAGGCGATCAGGGCTTACGAAAAAGCAGGTTTCCACTACGTCGATACACGAACTTCCATCTATGGTGCAGCCCATTTCATGGCGCTCGATGCACCCGGAGTAACAAACAGATGACTACATTTTCCCCTCGCGAAATCGTTTCCGAACTCGACCGCTATATTATCGGCCAGCATGAGGCCAAGCGCGCGGTGGCGATTGCACTGCGCAACCGTTGGCGTCGCCAGCAACTCGATCCCGATCTGCGCGACGAGGTCATGCCAAAGAACATCCTGATGATCGGACCGACCGGCGTCGGCAAGACGGAAATCTCCCGTCGCCTCGCCAAGCTGGCAGGCGCCCCCTTCATCAAGGTTGAAGCGACGAAATTCACCGAAGTCGGCTATGTCGGCCGTGATGTCGAACAAATCGTCCGCGATCTCGTCGAGGTCGGAATCGGGCTGGCGCGCGAAAAGAAGCGGAGCGAAGTCCAGGCCAAGGCGCACATGAGCGCTGAAGAACGTGTTCTCGACGCACTCGTCGGCGCCACGTCGTCGCCGGCCACCCGCGACAGCTTCCGTAAGAAGCTGCGCAGTGGCGAGCTCGACGACAAGGAAATCGATATCGAGATCGCCGATACCGGCACAGGCATGGGCGGTTTCGATATTCCCGGCATGCAGGGCGGCAATATCGGCGTGCTCAACCTTTCCGAAATGTTCGGCAAGGCGATGGGTGGTCGTACCAAGAAGGTCCGTACGACGGTCAAGGCATCCTATACGGATCTTATCCGCGACGAATCCGACAAGCTGATCGACAACGAAGTCATTCAGCGCGAGGCGATCCGGGCTGTCGAGAATGACGGCATCGTCTTCCTCGACGAGATCGACAAGATCGCGGCTCGCGATGGCGGCATGGGCGCCGGCGTTTCGCGCGAGGGCGTACAGCGGGACCTTCTTCCGTTGGTCGAAGGCACGACAGTGTCGACGAAGTACGGCCCGGTGAAGACGGACCACGTGCTTTTCATCGCTTCTGGTGCCTTCCATGTTTCCAAGCCGTCCGATCTGCTGCCGGAACTGCAAGGCCGTCTGCCGATCCGCGTCGAGCTGCGCCCACTCACCAAGGAAGATTTCCGCCGCATCCTGACGGAGACCGAGGCGAGCCTCATCAGGCAGTACAAGGCTCTCATGGAAACGGAAGGACTCAGCCTCGAGTTCACCGACGATGGCATCGATTCCCTGGCGGATGTTGCCGTCCACTTGAATTCGTCCGTCGAAAACATCGGTGCGCGTCGCCTGCAGACCGTGATGGAGCGCGTTTTGGACGAAATCTCGTTCAACGCGCCGGATCGCGGCGGCTCAAGCGTGACGATTGACGCCGAGTATGTCCGTAAGCATGTCGGCGATCTGGCGCAAAACACCGATCTGTCACGTTTCATCCTGTGATGAACAAGCATCGGGGCGCGTCTTACTGACGTGATCCCGCGATTTTGACGGCTTCAACTCTCGACAGCGGGCCTTTTACTTTTTAGTGAAGGGCCCGTTTTGTTGTCGGCGCCAGCATTATTCGGCCAAGATTTTGGTCCAGTCAGCGCGCTTCGCGACATTGCCATGAAACGATGGGAACGCTGATCGTGCGACGTTTTCTGACAAGCCTCTTGATTGCCGCTGCCGTGCTGACGTCGGCGCCTGCCTTCGCCATGCAGGTGGTGCCGCCGGGCAACCGTCACGCCGAGCAGCCGGATATTCCGGGCGCTTCGGTTCGCCGCACCAAGGGCACGAAGACATCGTTCGATCGCAAGTACGATAAGGTCCATGATCTCCTGGCGTCGGATCATGAACTGATGGCCAAGATCAAGAAGGTTTCGGCCGCCTACGGCATCGATCCTATCCATGTGATCGGCGCGATCGTCGGCGAGCATACATACAATGTCGACGCCTATGATCGCTTGCAGTCCTATTACGTAAAGGCGGCATCCTACGCCGGTGAGAGCTTCCGCTTCGCTTACAATGGCGAAGACGTCGATGATTTCATCAAGCGGCCGCAGTTTGCGGAATGCAACGGCAAGAGCGATTCCTACACGCTGTGGAGCTGCCGCGAGGACGTCTGGGAAAGTGACTTCCGCGGCAAGACTGTCGATGGCAAGAGCTACCCGAACAATCGCTTCAGCGCGGTTTTCTTCCAGCCCTTCTACGCCGGTCAGACCTTCGGCCTCGGTCAGATCAACCCATTGACGGCCTTGATGTTGACCGATCTGGTTTCGAAGGTGTCGGGCTACGAGAGACTGAACGAGAAGGATGCCGGCTCGGTTTATAAGGCGATCATGCAGCCGGATATCTCGCTCGCCTTTGTCGCGGCCTCGATCCGCCGATCGATCGACGACTACAAGCAGATCGCGGGCGTGGACATTTCCAAGAACCCTGGTCTCACGGCGACGCTCTACAATGTCGGCAACTCGCGCCAGCGTGCCGCAGCTCTTGCCGCAAAGAACCGCGCTTCCGGGGAAACCGTCTGGCCGGAAGAAAACTATTACGGCTGGCTGGTCAACGATAAGCTGGACGAGCTGGAGCGCCTGCTCTAGCTTTCGCCTTGCCGGGGACTTTTATCTCCTGTGAAAAGGCTGAGTTCTGATGGACATGCGTCCAGATCCTTTTGTACCGCCCGCACCAGTGCCCCGCACGGTGCCGCCGAGCCGGCTTGAGATTATTCGCACCATTCTGCGTAACCCGCTCGAGCTCTGGGGCGAGCCCTCTTATACATTGCCGTGGATCCAGACGCGCTTCTTTCGCGAAAGGACGCTGATCGTCAACGATCCCGGCTTGATCCGTCACGTACTCGTCGACAATGCCGCCAACTACCGCATGTCGGATATTCGCCAGCTGATCTTGCGCCCAATCCTGCGCGACGGGCTGCTGACCGCGGAAGGAGATGTGTGGAAGCGC
The DNA here is from genome assembly GCF_001429725.1 of Rhizobium sp. Root708. Classification (GTDB taxonomy): domain Bacteria; phylum Pseudomonadota; class Alphaproteobacteria; order Rhizobiales; family Rhizobiaceae; genus Rhizobium. Next base: position 472,409 of record NZ_LMHV01000001.1, read on the forward strand.
TCCCGCAAGGCCGTGGCGCCGGTCTTCACGCCGCGCCACGCGAACGGCTTTGCCGGGCAAATGCTTCGGCAGTCTCAGGACTATGCGCGGAAATACGAAGCGGCCGGCAGCGAAGGCAAGGTCTTCGAGATTGCTGCCGACATGACGGAGCTGACCTTCGCCATTCTCGCCGACACGCTCTTCTCCGGAGAGATCGTCACCTCCTCCGACAGCTTTGCCGACGACGTCAACGCGCTTCTGCACCGCATGGGGCGTGTCGACCCGATGGACCTCTTGCGCGCGCCATCCTGGATTCCGCGCGTCACGCGCATCGGCGGGCAGAAGGTGCTTGGCAAGTTCCGCAACATTGTCCGCGAGACCATGGATGCTCGCCTTGCACGGATGCGCGCCGATCGCGCCGCCGCGCCCGACGATTTCCTGACCCTCCTTCTGGAGCAGGCCGAGAGCGGCGGGCTGACGAATGACGAAATCGAAGACAATATTCTCACGTTCATCGGTGCCGGTCATGAGACGACGGCGCGAGCCCTCGCCTGGACGCTCTATTGCGTGGCGAACACGCCGCACATCCGTGAGGCGATGGAGGAGGAAATTGACCGTGTTGTGGCTGAGGAGGTCGAGCCAGTAAAATGGCTCGACCTGATGCCCTATACGCGCGCTGCCTTCGAGGAGGCGCTTCGACTCTATCCGCCGGCGCCGTCGATCAACCGCGCCGCCATCGCCGCCGATCGCTGGACCAACGCGAAAGGCGAGACGGTGGAGATCGAGGCCGGCGTCACGGTCCTTATCATGCCGTGGACGCTGCATCGCCACGAACTCTACTGGGACAAGCCGCGCGCCTACATGCCGGAGCGGTTCCTGCCGGAAAATCGCGGTAGCGTCGGGCGTTTCCAGTTTTTGCCGTTCGGCGCCGGCCCGCGGGTCTGCATCGGCGCGACCTTCGCGCTGCAGGAGGCCGTCATCGCTCTTGCCGTCCTGATGCACCGTTTCCGCTTCGACATGACGGACCAGACCAATCCCTGGCCGGTGCAGAAACTGACGACCCAGCCGCAAAACGGCTTGCCGATGCGCGTAACGCCGAGATATGTTCCTTAAGGGACATAAATCTTTAGAACTATTGCATAATTGACTATGAATGAAAGCCGGGCAAAGTGGCAGCATGCGAAAGCCCGTGTGGGTCTGAGGAGATATTGAATGAGCCGCATCGATAAGAATGGTCTTGCTGTTGAAGCCGTCCTTCACGATTTTCTGGTCAAGGAAGCGCTGCCCGGCTTGAAGATCGATGCCGACAAGTTCTTTGCCGATTTCTCGGCCGTCGTCCACGATCTGGCGCCGCGCAATCGCGAGCTGCTCGCAAAGCGCGATGCGCTTCAGCTCCGCATCGACGACTGGTACCGCCAGCATGGTGCGCCGACCGATATGGAAGTCTATCAGGCGTTTCTGCGTGACATCGGCTATATCCTGCCGGAGGGCTCGGATTTCCAAGTCACGACGACGAACGTCGATCCCGAGATTGCCTCGATCGCCGGACCTCAGCTCGTCGTTCCCGTGATGAACGCGCGTTACGCGCTGAACGCCGCTAACGCTCGTTGGGGCTCGCTCTATGATGCGCTCTACGGCACGGATGCGATCCCTGAGACAGACGGCGCCGAGAAGGGGAAGGGCTACAACCCACAGCGCGGTGAAAAGGTCATTGCCTGGGCTCGCGATTTCCTGGACACGGCCGCGCCGCTTGATGGCTGGAGCTGGAAGGACGTCGCGACGTTTGCGGTTCAGGACGGTGCTCTTGTCATCACCTCGACAGATGGCGAAAGCGTTTCGCTTGCTGATACCGCACATTTTGCCGGCTATCAGGGCGAAGCCACGGCGCCGACCCACCTCCTGTTGAAGGACAACGGCATCCACATCGACATCGTTATCGATGCCTCGACGGCCATCGGCAAGAGCGATCCGGCCCATATTTCCGACGTGTGGCTGGAATCGGCGATCACCACGATCATGGATTGCGAAGACTCGATTGCCGCGGTCGACGCCGAGGACAAGGTCGTCGTCTATCGAAATTGGCTCGGCCTCATGAGGGGGGACCTTCAGGAGGAAGTGTCGAAGGGCGGCTCGAGTTTCATTCGCAAACTCAATCCCGATCTGCAGTACAACGACGCATCGGGTGCACCGTTTGAAGTGCATCGCCGCTCGCTTATGCTGGTTCGCAACGTCGGCCATCTGATGACGAATCCGGCTATCCTTGATCGCGACGGCAACGAAGTGCCTGAAGGGATCATGGACGCAATAATCACAGGCATGATCGCCCTCTACGACGTCGGCCCGAACGGCCGCCGCAAGAATTCCCGCGCCGGTTCGGTCTATGTGGTCAAGCCGAAGATGCACGGTCCCGAGGAAGTGGCGTTCGCGGCCGAAATCTTCTCGCGCGTCGAAGATGCCCTCGGCATGGCGCGCAACACGATCAAGATGGGCATCATGGACGAGGAACGGCGCACCACTGTCAACCTCAAGGAATGCATCCGCGCCGCCCGTGAACGCGTCGTCTTCATCAACACCGGCTTCCTGGACCGCACTGGCGACGAGATCCATACCTCGATGGAGGCCGGGCCGATGATTCGCAAGGGCGATATGAAACAGGCCGCCTGGATCGCGGCCTACGAGAACTGGAACGTCGATATCGGTCTGGAATGCGGCCTTTCCGGCCATGCTCAGATCGGCAAGGGCATGTGGGCCATGCCGGACCTGATGGCGGCGATGCTGGAGCAGAAGATCGCGCACCCGAAGGCCGGCGCCAATACCGCCTGGGTTCCGTCGCCGACCGCCGCGACGCTGCACGCCACCCATTATCACCGCGTCAATGTCGCCCGCGTCCAGCAGGGTCTGAAGGATCGCGCTCGAGCCAAGCTCTCCGACATCCTCTCGGTACCCGTTGCTGTCAGGCCGAATTGGCAACCTGAGGAAATCCAGCGCGAACTCGACAACAATGCCCAGGGCATTCTGGGCTACGTTGTCCGTTGGGTCGATCAGGGCGTTGGCTGCTCCAAGGTACCGGACATCAACAATGTCGGCCTCATGGAAGACCGTGCGACGCTGCGCATCTCCGCCCAGCACATGGCGAACTGGCTGCACCACAAGGTTACGTCCGAAGCCCAGATCGTGGAGACGATGAAGCGTATGGCCGCGATCGTCGACCAGCAGAATGCATCCGACCCGGCCTACACGCCGATGGCTGCGGATTTCGACGGTTCGATCGCCTTCCAAGCGGCACTCGATCTTGTCTTGAAGGGCAGGGCGCAGCCGAACGGCTATACGGAGCCGGTCCTGCATCGCCGCCGTCTCGAGTTGAAGGCCAAAGCATCGACGTAATTGCCGAGCAGGTAACAGAAAAGGCCGCCGGAACGAAAGCTCCGGCGGCCTTTTTTATACCGAATTTGGCGTCCCGCTTACTGGATAACGACGACCTTGGATGTGTTCTTGCCGGGGCGAACGCGGTTGTAGAGGTCGATCACGTCCTGGTTCATCAGGCGAATGCAGCCCGAGGAAGCGGCTGTGCCGATCGACGCCCATTCCGGCGTGCCGTGCAGGCGGAAGAGGGTATCTTGGCCCTTGTCGTTGAAGAGGTACATGGCGCGCGCGCCGAGTGGGTTGGTCAGACCAGGGCCCATACCCTCTTCGACATACTTGGCAACCTCAGGCTTGCGCTCAGCCATTTCCTTCGGCGGATGCCAGGTCGGCCATTCCTGCTTCCAGGCGACGTAAGCTGTACCAGCCCAGGCGAAGCCCTGCTTACCGACGCCGATGCCGTAGCGCATCGCCTTGCCGCCGGGCAGGATGTAATAAAGGAAACGCTCGCGGGTGTTGACGATGATCGTACCCGGACGCTCCGTGGTATCGTAAGAGACAACCTGCCGGCGGAACTGCGGCTTGACCTTCTGGATCGGGATCGCCGGAAGCGAGTAGCCCGCATCCGTCGTTACGCCATACGCGTCATCGAAGATTTGTGCCGTCTGGACGATCGGTCCTGTGGCGACAGCATCCTTGTTTTCGACGGAGGCGCTTTCGGAAGTCGTTGAGCAACCGGCCAGAGCGAGCGTCGCCATCAGGCCGAATACAGGAAGTGCATTGCGGATGCGCATGGATGTCTCTTAGTAATGGGGCAAGGGAGGATCGTTCTTCTGAACCATCTTTGATTATGGTTTATTTTCGATTAACTTTGCCTTTGCAAGCTGTTGCAGTGCGGCAGAGCCAATACGCAATGGCAAACTAGAACCGCATGGTTTTTTTGCAACAACGGCCGCAACCTCCCCACGGTTATCCATGACGATTTTGAGTGTTTACAATAACAATCCGTTAATCGATGGCCGGCAATCGGACAGAGCCATGCTGGTGCGTCGTGGAACGCAGATTCTACTTCATGAAATGCGTCATGCTGTTCTTCCCGAACTGCCGCTCGCCAGCGGCCGGCGTGCCGATCTGATTACCGTTTCCGAGAAGGGCGAGATCTGGATCATCGAGATCAAGACGTCGATCGAGGATTTCAGGGTGGATCGAAAGTGGCCCGAGTACCGGCAGCATTGCGACCGGCTTTTCTTCGCCACCCACAAGGACGTGCCACTGGACATCTTCCCTGAGGATTGCGGTCTCTTCCTTTCCGACGGCTACGGCGCGCATATGCTGCGCGAGGCGCCCGAACACCGACTGCCGCCCGCGACCCGAAAGGCGGTAACGCTGAACTTCTCACGCGCGGCCGCCCAACGCCTGCTCATGGCCGAATGGGCCAACGGCAAGCCTTTCAACGTCGACGATGTCTGATGGTGCTTATTTCGGTGCGCGTTTGGCGAGGATTCGCTGAAGCGTGCGTCGATGCATGTTCAGCCGCCGTGCGGTTTCGGAAACATTGCGCTCGCACATTTCATAAACCCGCTGGATATGTTCCCAGCGAACGCGATCGGCCGACATCGGGTTTTCAGGCAGCTCTGCCTTCTCGCCGGCGCGCTGCGTCAATGCTGCGTAGACATCATCCGCATCCGCCGGCTTGGCCAAATAGTCCACCGCGCCCAGTTTGACCGCCGTCACCGCGGTTGCAATGTTGCCGTACCCGGTCAGGACGATGATTCGCGTGTCGTCACGGCGCTGGCGGATTGCCTCGATGACATCGAGGCCGTTACCATCCCCAAGCCGCAAGTCGACCACGGCATATTTCGGCGGATGGCTCTTCGATTTCGCGACACCCTCTGACACCGACTCTGCCGTCTCCACCCGAAAGCCGCGAGCTTCCATGGCGCGTGCGAGCCGGCGAAGGAACGGGCCGTCGTCGTCCACGATCAACAGGCTCGCATCGGGACCGATGTGATCCTCGTTTGCCGCGGAAGTATCGTGGTCCGGTTCGTTCATCATCTCAACCCTGGTGCTATTCGCCTTATTATGTCGCAGTCTTTAATTAGGCCGATACAGTTATTTTGTCGAATGTGCATCAATGAGCATGCGCGGCCATTCGACACGCACGCGGGCGCCGGCGCCCTGCGGCGCGCGATTCTCGAAAATCAGCGACGCGCCTGAGCGTTCCAGTAGCGTCTTCGCGATGAACAGCCCGAGGCCGAGGCCGCCCGCACGATCCTCTTTCTGTCTCTTTGTCACGTAAGGCTCGCCGATCCTCGTCAGAATATCGGACGAATACCCGTCGCCGTCATCTTCCACGATGATCCGCACGCTGCGCTGATTATGCTCCACCGTGACGGTCACCTTGTCTCGCGCATAGTCGACGGCGTTTTCAATGAGGTTGCCGAGCCCATACATGATGCCGGCATTGCGATCGGTGACCGGCTCTCCCTTTCGCGAGTTCTTCTCGATGAGTTCCAGCTTGATTCCGAATTCGCGGTGCGGCGCGACGATCTCTTCCATCATCGAGGAGAGGGGCAGGCGCCGCAGATGCGCGTCGCCTTCCGCCGAAAGCGTTGCAAGCCGTCTCAGAATGTCGCGGCAACGCTCGCTTTGACTGCGCAGCAGCTGCACGTCTTCGCGGAACCGCTCGTCGTCCTTCAGCTCCCGCTCCATCTCCTTGGCAACGACGCTGATGGTGGCAAGCGGTGTGCCAAGCTCATGCGCGGCCGCAGCGGCGAGGCCGTCGAGCTGCGAAAGATGCTTCTCCCGCTGCAGAACGAGCTCGGTTGCCGCAAGCGCATCGGCGAGCTGGCTGGCCTCCATCGAAACCCGGTAGGCATAGAATGCCGCGAAAGCCATGGTCGAGGCGATCGAACACCAGACGCCGAACTGCATGACATTATGGACGTTGATCTCGACGCCGTCGAACCACGGAAGCGGGAAGGGCGAGAAGGCCAGAATGGTGATACACACCATCGCGACGAGGATCAGCGCGGTACTGTAGCGAATTGGCTGCGAGGCGAAGGAGATGATCACGGGAACACAGACAAGCGCTGCAAACGGATTGGCGAGGCCGCCCGTAATGAACAGCAGCGCGCAAAGCTGTAAGAGATCGAAGCCGAGAAGAACGAAAGCGGCGCCCGGATCGATACGATGCGTCGGCGGATAGCGGATCATCAGGTAGAAGTTGACGGTGGCAAGCGCCGCAATCAGGGTTGCGCTTGCCAGGAGAGGCAAGGGAAATTTCAGCCAGAAGGCGACGACGAAGACCGTCAGCGCCTGTCCACCGACCGCCAGCCATCGTAGCCGGATAAGTGTCTGAAGCCGGAGCCTTCTGCTCCGATGCCTGCCGTCGTCGGTCAGGCTTTCGACGTCATCGACCATAATCTTGTCCTTGCCGCTTTTCGGCTCATGTACCACGCGGCTTCGCCCTTGTCGTCGGCAGGGCTTCTTCCGGGCGCTCCGGCCAGGGATGTCTCGGATAGCGCCCTCGCATGTCTGCGCGCACATCTTTCCACGATCCGGCCCAGAAACCCGGAAGATCGCGTGTCGTCTGGATTGGCCGATGCGCCGGCGATGTCAGTTCCAGCAGCAGCGGCAGGCGGCCGCCGCCGATCGCCGGATGCTGTCTGAGGCCGAAAAGCTCCTGGACACGGATGGTCAGCGCCGGTTCTTCGCCGTCATACTGGATCGGATGCCGCTGGCCCGTCGGTGCTTCGAAATGCGTCGGCGCGAGACGGGCAAGGTCGCGCTGCAACTCATGTGGTATGAGTCCCATCAGGCCGTTCGACAGACCGGAGGCCGAAATGTCCGAAATCCCCCGCGCGTCGCTCTGATAGGGAACGAACCATTCGTCCAGACGCGACAGCAACGCCTCGTCGCTGACATCAGGCCATGGTGCGCCGATGCCGCGATGAAGAAAGCCGATGCGTTCGCGGAGCTGTATCGCTTCCTTCGAAAAGGGAAGCTGTTCCAGCCCCAGCTCGCGCACCCCTTCAGCCAGCGCGCGTGTCACCGCCTCGCCCGTCGGGCGGGGAAGGGGCGCCTCGTCGAAAACGATCGCGCCAAGTCTCGTGGCCCGTCTTGCCCGAACTTGTCGGCTTTGCCGATCGAAGAACGTCTGCTCGCCGGTCGAAATGGCGCCCGGCAGTTCGGCGTCGACCTCGGCGCGAGAGATTTCCGCCGCCGCCAGAATACGGGCCTGGGCGGCGCGT
>NZ_LMHV01000001.1:485000-488226 GCF_001429725.1 Rhizobium sp. Root708
ATGAGCATTGGCAATGAGAACGATTAAGTGTCGTAAGGGCATTTGGTGGATGCCTTGGCATGCACAGGCGATGAAGGACGTGATACGCTGCGAAAAGCCGTGGGGAGCTGCGAATAAGCTTTGATCCATGGATATCCGAATGGGGAAACCCACCTTAAATACCTAGAAAATCTGTTTTGTAGGCTTTGATCTTTCGAGGGACTTCCTTCGTAGGGCAAGGCCCGTCGGCCCTTTTGGGCCGCGCCGTCCGCAGGCCTTTGGGCCGTGAGGACAAAACAGGTTTCTAGGTATTGTGATAAGGTATCTACACCTGAATAAAATAGGGTGTAAGAAGCGAACTCGGGGAACTGAAACATCTAAGTACCCGAAGGAAAGGACATCAACCGAGACTCCGCAAGTAGTGGCGAGCGAACGCGGACCAGGCCAGTGGCAATAGTGATTAAAGTGGAACAAGCTGGAAAGCTTGGCCGTAGTGGGTGACAGCCCCGTACGCGTAGATATCATTATTGTCCTAGAGTAGGGCGGGGCACGTGAAACCCTGTCTGAACATGGGTAGACCACTATCCAAGCCTAAGTACTCGTGCATGACCGATAGCGAACAAGTACCGTGAGGGAAAGGTGAAAAGCACCCCGACAAGGGGAGTGAAATAGAACCTGAAACCGGATGCCTACAAACAGTCGGAGCCCGCAAGGGTGACGGCGTACCTTTTGTATAATGGGTCAACGACTTAGTGTAACAAGCAAGCTTAAGCCGGTAGGTGTAGGCGAAGCGAAAGCGAGTCTGAATAGGGCGATTTAGTTTGTTGCATTAGACCCGAAACCGAGTGATCTAGCCATGAGCAGGTTGAAGGTTGGGTAACACCAACTGGAGGACCGAACCCGCATCTGTTGCAATAGATTGGGATGACTTGTGGCTAGGGGTGAAAGGCCAATCAAACTCGGAAATAGCTGGTTCTCCGCGAAATCTATTTAGGTAGAGCGTCGACCGAATACCCCGGGGGGTAGAGCACTGGATGGGCTATGGGGACTCACCGTCTTACTGATCCTAACCAAACTCCGAATACCCGGGAGTACTAGTCGGCAGACACACGGCGGGTGCTAACGTCCGTCGTGAAAAGGGCAACAACCCTAACCTCCAGCTAAGGTCCCCAAGTCATGGCTAAGTGGGAAAGGATGTGAGGATCCCAAAACAACCAGGATGTTGGCTTAGAAGCAGCCATCATTTAAAGAAAGCGTAACAGCTCACTGGTCTAAATAAGGGTCTTTGCGCCGAAAATGTAACGGGGCTGAAGCCATGCACCGAAGCTGAGGATGTGCAGCAATGCACGTGGTAGCGGAGCGTTCCGTAAGCCTGTGAAGGGACAGTCGTGAGACATCCTGGAGGTATCGGAAGTGCGAATGTTGACATGAGTAACGATAAAGAGGGTGAGAGACCCTCTCGCCGAAAGACCAAGGGTTCCTGCTTAAAGTTAATCTGAGCAGGGTTAGCCGGCCCCTAAGGCGAGGCAGAAATGCGTAGTCGATGGGAACCACGTTAATATTCGTGGGCCTGGTGGTAGTGACGGATTGCGTAACTTGTACGGTCTTATTGGATTGATCGTGCAGGGAAGCGGTTCCAGGAAATAGCTCCACCGTATAGACCGTACCCGAAACCGACACAGGTGGTCAGGTAGAGTATACCAAGGCGCTTGAGAGAACTATGTTGAAGGAACTCGGCAAATTGCACGCGTAACTTCGGAAGAAGCGTGACCCCATTATACGCAAGTATGGTGGGGTGGCACAGACCAGGGGGTAGCGACTGTTTATCAAAAACACAGGGCTCTGCGAAGTCGCAAGACGACGTATAGGGTCTGACGCCTGCCCGGTGCTGGAAGGTTAAAGGGAGAGGTGCAAGCTTTGAACTGAAGCCCCAGTAAACGGCGGCCGTAACTATAACGGTCCTAAGGTAGCGAAATTCCTTGTCGGGTAAGTTCCGACCTGCACGAATGGCGTAACGACTTCCCCGCTGTCTCCAACATAGACTCAGTGAAATTGAATTCCCCGTGAAGATGCGGGGTTCCTGCGGTCAGACGGAAAGACCCCGTGCACCTTTACTATAGCTTTACACTGGCATTCGTGTCGGCATGTGTAGGATAGGTGGTAGGCTTTGAAGCAGGGACGCCAGTTTCTGTGGAGCCATCCTTGAAATACCACCCTTATCGTCATGGATGTCTAACCGCGGTCCGTTATCCGGATCCGGGACAGTGTATGGTGGGTAGTTTGACTGGGGCGGTCGCCTCCGAAAGAGTAACGGAGGCGCGCGATGGTGGGCTCAGACCGGTCGGAAATCGGTCGTCGAGTGCAATGGCATAAGCCCGCCTGACTGCGAGACTGACAAGTCGAGCAGAGACGAAAGTCGGTCATAGTGATCCGGTGGTCCCGCGTGGAAGGGCCATCGCTCAACGGATAAAAGGTACGCCGGGGATAACAGGCTGATGACCCCCAAGAGTCCATATCGACGGGGTTGTTTGGCACCTCGATGTCGGCTCATCGCATCCTGGGGCTGGAGCAGGTCCCAAGGGTTTGGCTGTTCGCCAATTAAAGCGGTACGTGAGCTGGGTTCAGAACGTCGTGAGACAGTTCGGTCCCTATCTGCCGTGGGTGTAGGAATATTGACAGGATCTGTCCCTAGTACGAGAGGACCGGGATGGACATATCTCTGGTGGACCTGTTGTCGTGCCAACGGCATAGCAGGGTAGCTACATATGGAATGGATAACCGCTGAAGGCATCTAAGCGGGAAACCAACCTGAAAACGAGTATTCCCTATCAGAGCCGTGGAAGACGACCACGTTGATAGGCCGGGTGTGGAAGCGCAGCAATGTGTGAAGCTTACCGGTACTAATAGCTCGATTGGCTTGATCGTTCTCATTGATCAATGCTCATCAAAGTCGAAAGACTGAAAATGACGCCTGGACGTGTTCAAGACTAAGAAGAGGGCTCTGCCCTCACCAGCTTCTCAATTTGTTGCGCTTCGCTGACCTGGTGGTTATGGCGGGGCGGCTGCACCCGTTCCCATTCCGAACACGGCCGTGAAACGCCCCAGCGCCTATGGTACTTCGTCTTAAGACGCGGGAGAGTCGGTCGCTGCCAGGTCTGCCAAGCGCAACAACAAATCTTCTCATCACAATCTCGGCCCAAGCCGACAAACATCGGGCCGCGTAAGCGGCCTTTTGTGTTATAAAGGG
>NZ_LMHV01000002.1 GCF_001429725.1 Rhizobium sp. Root708
TCCACTCGTAGAGCGAATGCGGGCTGACCCCCAGCCGCTGCGAGACCTCCGCTACCGGATAGCCCCGCTCAGTGATCTGACGCACCGCGTCACGTTTGAACTCTTCTGTGAAATTGCCTTTGCCCATATAGGCCTCCTGCCTCAAGTTTAGGGGAGAAGGCGTCTACAAATCTAGGGGCTATTCACTTCACCCTGAATCGCGTCCACATCCCTATCGCCTTGCCTCAAGGGTTCTTGCCCATGATCTGACTTGGGATTTTGTGGAATCTATGTGTTGATGGCTAAGAGCAATCGGCGCCACGCGGACTGATCATTAGGCCGATTTCATCCGACGGGAGCAGATATGACCGAGAAATTTCATCAAGTATCCGGGACATTCCTCGGCGTCCCTTCGGCCGCCGATGCGGCCCATGCTGACGTGGCAATCTTTGGCGCCGCGCATGGAACCGCTTATGCCGGCGCCCAGTCGAAACCACCGAGCGAGACGGGACCGGACGCCGTTCGCCGTGCAATCACCGCCGCCTCCGTTCACATCGATCACTGGGATTTCGATTTCGACGGACCACTGCTGAACGATGGCGCACTCAAGGTTGTTGATCTTGGGAACGTCCCGACGACACCGCACGCCAATGAGAACAATCGACATGCAATCGAGAATGCGACGCGAGATACCAGGGCACATGGCGCCGTGCCGATCCTCATAGGGGGAGACGATTCCACGGGCATCCCGTTCATGAGCGGATTTTCGGATCTGCCGGACCTGCACATCCTTCAGATCGATGCTCATATCGACTGGCGCGACCACATCGGTGACGAACGGTTCGGCTACTCGAGCACGATGCGCCGGGCGTCCGAACTCGCTAATGTCCGCTCCATAACGCAGGTCGGAATCCGGGCGGTCGGAAGCGCGCTTCGAGAAGAGGTCGAGACCGCAACATCGTGGGGCGCTCGTATTTTTACGGTTCACAAGTCTCGAGCATCGGGCATGACAACAGTCGCAGATGCCCTGCCCCGCCACGGTCATCTGCTGATCCACATCGATCTCGACGCCCTCGATCCCTCTATTTGCCCCGGCGTGAACGCGCTGTCACCCGGAGGACTTCGCCTAGACGAAGTTACCGATCTGATCGCCGCCGCAATGCAGGGCCGAACATTGGCGGGGCTTTCGATTGTCGAACTGGACCCTGCGGCCGACATCAATGCCATGACGGCAACAGTTGCCGGTCGGCTGATCTGCCATGTACTCGGCCATCTGGCACGCAGCGCGCCATCCGGAACGCGTCAGCGAAAATGAAGCGACCGGAGCCTTCAAGCGGCGTTGCCGTGAAAGCGGAGATCGTGCTTCGATGCGAGCGACAGGAAGCCTACCCCTCCAACCGGATCGCATGCTCAGCGTTGATTGCGGCTCGTTCGATCGATTTGTTTCCTATCCGTTTAACGAATGTTCTTATATCTCATATGGTATGTTAGCATCACCTTATCTTGCGCTCAGCACCGAGACGGAGACTTATCGTCCAGGCAACGTCGAGGATGAGCCAGATGGGGCGCCCTGGCAGCCGTCGGCCCTATAGCACCGCCGAGCACGCCATTGGGTTTCAACGCTCAGGCACCCCAACCTTCCGTAACGCCTCCGCCATCTGGTCAGCCCATTGGGGGACAGCTCTGAAGACAGGCCGCTTCATATAGCGCTCGATCGTAAATCCTGGCTCGGCGGCCAGCAACTTCGTTGCGGCCCAGCGAGCTGTGTCCTCATCGCCACCCATCGATGACCATGCGGTCATCATTCGATAAGGCCACGTCACGTCCGGATGTTTGTTGACGACCTCCCGTGCGATGTAGACGGCTTCGGAAAGAGACCCTGCCAACGCCAGGGCGAGCGCAAACCCCATTCTCATATTGAACGCCAGAGGATCAGCCGGACTGAGCGTCATCGCTCTCTCGAACCGCTCCCTGGCGGGATAGGGCTCGCCCTTGTAGCTCGCCACCCAGCCAAACCGCGCCCATGCCCATGCGTTGTTCGGATCAAGCGCCAGCGCCCTCTCGAGGAACGCGGCCGCACGGTCCTGATCACCACAATGGCTGATTGCTCCGCCAACCGCAGTGAGAGCTGTCGGGTCATCGTCGATGGAGCGTGTTGCGGCCTCGATTGCGCCCAATGTGAGTTCCAGTTCCCGCTCAGGTTCTTCAGTCCAGACATAGCCGAGGTTCTGGGCGTGGCACCATGCCAGACAGGCGTGGGCCCGGCCGTAAGCTGGGTCGATCGCAATAGCGTCCTCAAGCAAGGGAATTGCCAGCTTGACGCCTTCCTTGTTGTGGCCCCACAGGTGCGGGTAGGCCCGCATGACCAGGTCATAGGCACGACGGCTGCTTGGTGGCTTGCGCCTCGACAGCTCGATCTCCGCACTGCGGATGGCTGGATGGATTGCGCCGGCAACCTGCGCCGCGATCCTGTCCTGAAACTCGAAGAGGTCTTCGGTCACGCCCTCGTATCGTTCCGACCAGAGTTGGGTCCGTCTCTCGGCGTCGACCAGTTGGACAGAAATACGCAATCGCTCACCACCGCGGCGGACAGTCCCTTCCACCACGTAGGACACACCAAGTTCCCGGCCAACGTCGCGCACGTCGATAAATTTCCCCTTGTAGGTAAAGGCCGACTGGCGCGCGATGACGAAGAAGTCGCGAACACGAGACAGTGCCGAGGTAATTTCCTCAACCACGCCGTCCACGAAGTACTCATCGGTCGGGCCGCTGAGATTGTCGAAGGGCATCACGACGACAGACGGCTGATCCTTGCCGAAGCGGTTGGCGGGAGTTGATCCGGATAGTCCACCGAGCGCCTCGTCCGACCAGTCGACTTGGAACACCCAAACAGGTCTTGGAATATTCTTGAGCGCCCGCTCGCCGAGACTCCTCAAAGCGAACGCCACCTTGCCGTCAAGATGCTCGCGCACCGATCCGGAAATGCAGATGCCCGAGGGTGTTGCCATTTCCTGCAGGCGCGCAGCGACGTTGACGCCATCGCCCAGCAGATCGCCGCCCGACACGACCACGTCCCCCAGATTGATCCCAATGCGGAATTCCAGCCGGCGTTCCCTGGGGAAGTCTCCGAAGTGACGAAGAAGGCGACGCTGGATTTCGACCGAACAGCGGACCGCTTGAACAGCACTCGGGAACTCCACCACGAGACCGTCACCGGCACTCCCAAAGATGCGGCCACTATGCTCGCGTACCAGTTCCGCAATGTGGTCATGGCACAAGGTAAGGGCGCGGATGGTCCCCTCCTCGTCGAGAGCGGTGAGCCGACTGAAGCCGACCACATCGGTGGAAAGGATTGCTGCAAGCTTTCGATCCACAGCGGCGACCGCTCCTGCGGGGGTCAAGGTCTTTGGGTGACTACGCCTGTCCGATTGCCCGGAGTTTACATGTGACGGCGGTCGAAATCCACCGCCCACCTTCTTGCAATGGCGCGACCCGCAAGTGGAACCAAGCTCCGCGCCTCGACCGCTGCCCGTTAACGAAGGTCGATGACTACCACCGAACCCGGCCGCGTTACGGCGCGCTTGCTCAAACACACCAATTCTTTGCAACATCTGGTGCCGCGATCGCCAACCATTTGGAAATCAGCCGTCAAACGGCGGCCCGCGTTCCGGATTGATCGTCCATCTCGACTTCAACGCTATTCCGTCCGTCCATGAACCGCTCATGAATCTCGTTGAAGCGAGGAGCAACGGTTTCGAAGATGTCGAGCAACTCCGGATCGAAATGCTTCCCCTTTTCGGCGAGGATGATCGCGACCGCCTCCGCGTGAGGTATCGCAGATTTATAGATGCGTTCCGAGACGAGTGCATCGTACACATCGGCGATGGCCATGAGGCGCCCGGCGAGCGGAATGCTCGGCCCTTTCAGCCCATGCGGATATCCGGAGCCATCCCACTTTTCGTGATGGGTGAGGACAATCTGTTGAGCCACACTCAGGAAGTTACTCGACACGCCGAGATGCTGCTGTGCGTTTGCGATTGCCAACATGCCGAGCTCGCAATGGGTCTTCATGATCGCGAATTCGTCCTTGCTCAGCTTTCCGGGCTTCAGCAAAATCCGGTCGGGAATGCCAACCTTTCCGATATCGTGAAGCGGCGCCGACTTGTACAGGAGTTCGACCAGCGCCTCACTCAGTTCCGACCTGAATGCAGGATGCGCCCGTGCAGCCTCGGCCAGAACACGAATGTAGTGCTGCGTACGGCGGATATGGTTCCCCGTTTCGTTGTCCCGGGTTTCTGCCAGCGACGCCATCGCAAGAATGATGGCATCCTTGGCACGCAGAGCTTCTTCTCGCGATGTAGCCAGAGAATTGATCAGTGCTACGTTGGTCATGCCGACCGCTGCACTGTTTGCAATACGCCGAAGTATATGCACACTTTCTGCGCTCGGAACGTGCTGCTTCGCCCAGTATGCGCCTATAGCCCCGACGGGATCCTCTTCCCTGACCGGCATCATGACCAGGCTGCGCACGAAGGTCGGTCGATAAGCCGCATGTGGTATGCGATTATCTGCATAAATATCATCAACGATCGCTGCCTGACGATTAAGGATCGTCCATCCCGATATGCACTGCTCAAGCGGAAACCGCTGGCCCTTCCAAAGGGGCGCAATGGCGTCTTCGTCGGCATAATGACAAAGACCGTCTTCGCGCAGGACAAATGTGATGCCATCCGCACCGATCAGCCTTCTTGCTGCCAGGCGTACGGCAGACATGATTTCCGCCAATCCCCGAGCCATGGAGATGCTCAGTATCAAATTCTCCAGATCTAAAACGGATTCTTCTGCGCTTTCACGAGTAGCTAATGCAACCATGTCGGACCGGATGGATTGAGTTTGACTAGACCGGCCGCGCTTGGCCATCGCGATATTCGATATTTATCCGCAATATATAACAATCTACTTAAGGTCGTAGTATTTGCAACCTCAGCGCCAGTTGTTTCGAGATTTATTTCTCGTCATGCGATATTGTCGCGCTTGTTGTCGCGCAATGACCGCCGCGCGGGCTGCAGTCTTACAATTGACCGCAGGCTTTACTTTATAGAGCGCCCTTCAGATCATCTTGCCAGAAGCGTCAAGCGACGGACCAAATCCGCCTAGAGGCGATCGCGACCGGCGTCTTGCTTGGCACCCCGGACCTTGGTCGGATCTAGCTAACGTCCGGGCACTCCGTGTAGAATCTGCCTACCACGTCAGATCTGCAATGGACGCCCATGCCAAGAACATCGAGCAAGACCGCCGCCAAAGTCGACTCCGAAGTTGGGGCAAGGATCAAGATGCGCCGCAAGGTTCTTGGCATGTCGCAGACGTCGCTTGGCGAGAAATTGGGAGTTACCTTCCAGCAGGTCCAGAAATACGAGAAGGGCATGAACCGCGTCGGCTCGAGCCGCTTACAGCAAATCGCGTGCGCTCTGGGCACAACACCCGCCGCCCTCTTCGGACAATTCGAAGGGGACCAGGCAACCAAAATGGTTGAAGTCCAGGCGATCGAGCAGCTCGTCCGGTCTTCGGAGGGGTTCGCGCTAAACGTCGCCTTCGTCAAGATTCGTGATGAGCAAGTGAGAAGATCGATCATCGCGTTGGTGAAAAGTCTGGCGACGGATAGAGGCAGCGATTGAGTAGCTTGATCCGCCATGGCGTTCCAAACAGCTTCGTAAGCTCAAGGCCAATGTGTCGACGGTCGGGCCGGTTGCACCCTACTGCCAGAATTGCCTCATCGTCTTGATCGCAAAGCTCGTCATCAAGAGAATGAGAACGAACACGGCACCCGAGTAAAGAAGGCCTGAGAACGGGCACATCAACGCGATCTCGGCTGACGCATACCCGGACAAGGCTCCGATTACGACATTGACCAGTACCGGTATGTCTCGCGGTTGTTCCACGGCTTGCCTCCGTGATCCCGTCGTAAACGTTTCGTCCTTGGCGATCGTTCTCTTCTCCAGTGCAACATTAGATAATCGCATCAAACTATTATTAGCACATGGTTTATTTAAGCCTCGATTGACCGGGAAGCCGCAGGAGCAGACGCTTGAGGCTTGGTTCCTTGACGCGCAACGCGGCTTCTTGCGGCGACAGCCAAGCCTGCTTTCGTTGTCCGCGTTCCGGAAAGCGAGGCGCCATGCGCCGGACCTCCAGGAGATGGACGTCGACCACCGCATCAACCCTCATATGTGTCGAAAGAACCTTCACGTAGGCATATCGGCCGAAGATGGTCCGGCTTACCCGTCCCTTTGCGCCGGCTTCCTCGAAGGCTTCCTGTTCGGCGGCTCGGTGTGAGGCCTTCCCGCCAATCGGCCATCCCTTGGGTATCGTCCAGCGGCCGGTATCACGCGTCGTGATAAGAAGGACTTCGAGACCGATGGCGCCAGTTCGGTAGCAGATGGCTCCGACCTGTCGGATGCGTCCGCCATGCAGCATAGCGTCGGCGAAACCTGCCATCCGTGAGAATTGTTTCAACGATCGGTTCATGCTTGGTAGATGGAGCGCGACTGGCGAGCAGCAAGTGGGACAGAGCGCCCGAAACCCCTCGCCGGAATACCGGCATATTTCGTGGCACGGGAAAGAAGGGCACAGGAGTTGCGTCGTTTCCATCTGGACGACGTTCGTCGCTGCTTCGATCAACCGTGACCTTTAGGGCCACCGAAAAGGTGACATTTTCACACCACTTTTGATCCGAATGTCCGACACATGGGCCGTTCCATTGAATTAATCTTGCCAGAGAAAATTCAGCGGCGCAGAAGTTGTCCGCGGCGCGGGTGAAGCGCTGAGTTGTCCGGGGACCATAGCAGGTAAGTGAAGCAGGCGTAGACATGAGTTGGGATCTCCATAGTCTTTTCCGACACCACGCGAACGGAATCGCCCGCTCGTTGCGTCGCAGCGGGTTCGGAGACGATGTTGCAGCAGACCTGACGCAAGATACGTTTCTGCGCGTGATTACAAAACCTCCGGCCGGCGACGCTCAGAACCACAACCCGAGAGCCTACCTCTACAAGGCCGCCCGCAATCTCGGGATCAATCATCAGCGGCGTGAGGCACTGATCGAAACGGTCGATCTCGATCAGGCGGCCGACATCGCCGATCCCGCTCCGTCACCCGAACGCATTGTCTATTCGCGGCAGTGCCTCGTGCAAACGCACCAGGCGCTCGGTGAACTGCCGGAGCGCACCCGACAGGCCTTCGAGATGCACCGGCTGGGCGAACGGACCATCGCCGAGGTGGCCGAGGAACTGGGCATTTCCACTACCCGCGCCTGGTCGCTGATCCGCGACGCCTACCGGCACCTCGTGCTGCGCGTCGGCACATTCTGAATATCCCCAAGACGATTAGAGAAAATTCACGCGGCTCGTTTGTATAAGAGATAGGGCATTTGAATGCCGATCTCCTGGGAAGGATGACTATGAACGAGGCGACACCGGATCAGGATCGTCTGCTGGACGAAGCGATCGATCTGATCATCCGGCATCAGAACGATCCCGATAATCCCGTGGCGCTGGAGATGATCCGCGCCTGGCGCGCCCGCAGCCCTGATAATGAGGAGGCGTGGCAGCGCGTGTCGAAAATCCATGGCGCATCCGGCCTCATCCTCAGCGAGCGGCGCAAGATAGAGCGGCGCGAGGGCCTTGGGCTGACGCGCAGGAATTTCATGGTCGGCGGGCTTGCTACCCTCGGCTTCGGAGCCGCGACCTATTCCTTCGGCCCGAGCCTGCTGCTTAGAACCCGTGCGGACTACATGACGGCCAAGGGCGAGATTCGCCGTATCGATCTGCCGGATGGCAGCGGGGCGACGCTCGGCCCCGAAAGCGCGATCGCGCTCAACTTCGGAGCCGAGGCCCGCACCGTGGACCTTCTGGCGGGCATGTCGTTCTTCGAGGTCGCGAGCGATGCCAGCCGGCCCTTCTCCGTTTTGTCGGATAGCATGCGCGCAACGGCCCTCGGCACGGCCTTTGATGTATCTGAAGACGCGGGAGTGTTTTCGGTCGGCGTCGATCATGGTCTTGTCGACGTGCGGGCGGCCGCTGGCGCTCCCGAGAGCATCGCATCGCTGACGGCTCGCCAGTGGATGACCATCGACCCCGTTTCCGGCGATATCGACCGCGGCCAGCGCGAGGCTGGGCAGATCGCATCCTGGCGCGACAAGCTGCTCATCGCGGAAAGGGAGACGGTCTCCGCTCTCGCCGCCCGGATCGGCCGCTGGCTCCCCGGTCGCATCATCATCGCCGACCGTCTTGTCGGCCGGCAGCGCGTCAGCGGGGTTTTCGACCTCAACGATCCGCTGCGCGCGCTTCAGGCCGTGGTGCACCCGGCCGGTGCGCGTGTGCGCCAGGTCACGCCTTACGTCACCGTCGTTTCCAGCATCTGAAAAAAGTTGAGTGAAAAAGTGAAAAAATCGCAGGCCCGTTTGTAACAGTAACAGGGACGACGGCTAAAGCTTGTCCGGCATGGCCGCTCGCCCTGGAATATAAGCAGACATGGAGTGACCAAGGGATGCGAGGGACCGGCGAGACGAATTTCAAAAGCACGGGTAAGGCACTGGTAACGGCGCTGATGATGACGACGGCGATCGGCGCCAGCTTCGCCTTGGGTTGCCGCCAGGCCTCGGCGCAGGCGCAAGCCCAGGTCTCCTTCTCCGTGCCGGCCGGCCCGCTGAGCCAGGCGCTGACAGCCTTCGGCCGCCAGGCCGGGTTGCAGGTCACCTATCTCGCTTCCGCCGCCTCGGGAAAGACATCGCCGGGCTTTTCCGGCTCGGCCACGCCGCAGGCCGCGCTGTCCAGGATTCTCGCCGGATCGGGCCTCCTCTTCTCCTTCCCGAATGCCACGACGGTCGCAATCTCCGCGACTGCGGGCGGATCGGCAGGCACCGCGAGCGACAGTTCGACCGTGCTGCAGCCGATCGTCGTCGCCTCGGAATCCGCTCAGGCCGACAACAGCACCGTCACCGCCAAGTTCAGCAGCGCCGCCACCAAGCTCGATACGCCGCTCGTCAAGACGGCCCGATCTGTTTCGGTGGTCACGCGTAAGGAGCTCGAGCAGCGCGACGCGCAAACCATCCTCGAAGCCGTGCGCTACTCGGCCGGCGTGACGACGAGCCAGAGCGGTTTCGACCCGCGCTTCGACGAACTGCATATCCGCGGCACCGAAGCGACGTTTACCAGCGACTACAAGGACGGCTTGCAGCAGCCCTATATGAACTTCTCGATGTTCAGAACGGAGCCCTACTCGCTGGAGCGCGTCGAGGTCGTGAAGGGACCGGTCTCGATCCTTTACGGCGCCGGCACGCCTGCGGGTATCATCAACAAGGTCTCGAAGTTCGCCGACGGCAGCCAGATTCGCGAAGTCGAGGCGATGTACGGCACCAAGGACCGCAAGCAGGTCGCTTTCGATTTCGGCGACACGATCGGCGAAGGCGACGATCTCTCCTATCGCCTTGTCGGCCTTGCCCGCAAAGGCGAGACCAATTTCGACATCGAGGACGACAGCTATCTGCTGCAGCCGTCGCTGACATGGCAGCCGTCCGACCAGACCAAGGTCACGCTCTATGGCCTGGCGCAGAATATCGAGACGGACGGATCCGTCAGCGCCCTCGTCGACGAGAACGGCGTGGTCCATGACATGCGGGCGAGCGATCCGAAATACGACTATCAGAAGACCAAGCAGCAGCAGGTCGGGTACCAGGTCGAGCACGAAATCAACGACCTCGTCACCTTCAGGCAGAACGTGCGCTATTCTCATCTCGGTCTGGAGGCACGTTATCTGGAAATTGCCGGATATGACGGGGATATCGTGCACCGCTATCCGGTGGCGTTCCGCGAGAACATGAACGTCTTCCAAACGGATAATCAGTTGGAATGGACATTCGATACCGGCGCGGCATCGCACAAGCTCCTGACCGGCGTCGACTACATGAAAGCGGGATCAACGTTCCGCTATGGCTATGGTGTAACCGATCCGACCGATCCGGATTTTGACTTCTCATTCGACCTCGATCTGTCCAATCCCGTCTACGGCATATCCGGCCCGACCGCCGGCTTGGACAACTACCAGCAACGCGCGCGGCTCCAGCAGACTGGCGTTTACGCGATCGACCAGATCGAGGTCGACAAATGGAACTTCACACTCGGTGGTCGCCAGACATGGGTCCAGCAGACCAACGGCGGACAGAGCGACGGCGCCCTGATCGATGATCATCTCGCCACCGGCGCCTTCAGCATGCAGGCAAGCGCCCTCTATGCCTTCGACAACGGCATTTCGCCCTATGTCAGCTACGCAACGTCCTTCATGCCAGTGACCAACCGCTCGGTCTCCGGAAACATTCTTGATCCCGCAAAGGGCGAACAGACCGAGGTCGGTGTGAAGTACCAGCCGCCAGGCACTGACATCCTGCTGTCGGCCGCCGCCTACCATCTCGTGGAGAAGAACAAGCCAGCGCTAGATCCGGATGATCCGACGGCAACGTTCTATCGCTCGATCGGCGAAGTCACCAACAACGGCATCGAGCTCGAAGCGCGCGCCCAGATCGCCGACGGCTGGGACCTGGTCGCCGCCTATACCTATACGCACGCCGAAATCACCGGGGGCGACTTCGTCGGCAACGAACCCGCCGTCACGCCGCCGCACGTCGCAAGCCTCTGGGCGAACTACACCTTCGCGGAAGGCAGCGCGGTTCCCGGTCTGTCGGCCGGTGCCGGCATCCGCTACGCCAGCGCCAACTACACCAGCACCGAGAACACGACCAAGAACGATGCAAGCGTCTATTTCGACGCCGCGATCGGCTATGACTTCGGTGCCATCGACAAGAAGTACGACGGTCTGGTCGCCGCCTTGAATGTTCGAAACATCGCTGATGATCGCGATACCATCTGCAACGAAGGATCCTGCTACCTGGGTCAGGGCCGCAACATCACCGCGTCGCTGAAATATCGCTGGTAATTCGTCCGCGAGATCACCAGCCACATCGGCAAATGACATCCCCCGCGTCGCCCAGCGACCGGGGGATTGGCAATCACAGAATGAGGTCTTCCATTGAGCGAGAACACGAAGCTTTCCCAAGGCGCGGCGTCGTTCGTCGTTGACGGTGTCGGCCTCTCGATCGGCGGCGCCACCATCCTGCAGGATGTCGATCTGCTGTTTCCCGCAGGCGAGGTCGTCGCGCTGATTGGCCACAATGGTTCCGGCAAATCCAGCGTGTTGAAGATGCTCGCCCGGCAGCTCGCACCGACATCTGGATCGATCCACTACGGCGAGCATGATCTGATGCATTCCAGCGAGCGCACTTTCGCCCGCTCCGTCGCCTATCTTCCGCAGGACGTGAATTCCGGTTCGGAGATGACGGTTCGCGAGCTGGTAGGCTGCGGCCGCTACCCGTGGCATGGACCGCTTGGCCGCTTTTCGAAGGTCGACGCAGAAAAGGTCGCCCTCGCGCTCAAGGCGACCCATGTGGAAAGCTCGGCCGATCGCATCGTCGGCACCTTGTCGGGGGGCGAGCGGCAGCGGGCATGGATCGCGATGCTGATCGCCCAGGACGCAGGTTGCCTGCTTCTAGATGAGCCGACCGCCGCTCTCGATATCGCCCACCAGATCGAGGTGCTCTCGCTCGTCCGGCGCCTTGCGCACGAAGGCGGCCGGAGCGTCATCATCGTTCTTCACGATATCAACATGGCCGCCCGCTTCTGCGATCGTATTCACGCACTGAAGCAGGGTCGCGTCGTGGCAAGCGGAACGCCCGGCGACATCCTGCAGCCGTCTACCCTGCACGACATCTACGGGATCGACATGGCGATCATCCCTGCCCCAAACCTCAACCACCCGCTTGCCTATGTCCCCTGAAACAAGCCGTTCGCTCTCCCTCTCCCGCCGCTCCTTTCTCGGTTGCGCGGCGGCTACCGCGCTGTTTCCGACGCCGTTGCTTGCGCAAACCGCCGGGCAACGGATCGTCAGCCTCGACTACGGCATCGCATCCACGTTGCTATCGCTGGGCCTGCCGCCGGTCGGCCTGTCCGATCTCGCCGATTGGAGCAGGTGGGTGGTGGAGCCGGCGCTTCCCAAGTCTGTCGTCGATATCGGCAACTCATTCGAGGTCAACTTCGAAATCCTGCTTCAGCTGAAGCCCGACATCATATTGACGACGCCCTTTCTCGACGAACTGCTCCCGAAGCTGCAGTCGGTCGCGCGGGTAATCCGGCTGGAGGTCTTCTCGCCCGATGCCGGTCCCGTTCTTCCCGCCGCCATCGCGGCCACCCGCCAGCTGGCAAGCGAGCTCGGGCGAGAGACGGAAGCCGAGGCGTTCCTTGCCCGCTCGGACGCCTTTCTCGATCAGTGCCGCGCCCGGCTGGCGGAGAAGAACTTGCCGTCCATCGGCCTGGTGAACTTCATGGATGCGAGGCACGCTCGCATCTACTCGAACCCCGGTCTGTTCCACAACGCGATGGAGCGCATCGGCCTGCGAAATGCCTGGACCGAAGACTCGAACTATTGGGGCTTCGACACCATCGGCATCGAGGAGCTTTCCCGCGTCACCGACCCGGACGCCCGACTGATCGCCTTTGACCCCGTTCCGGCCGACGTCCTGCCCAAACTGGCATCGAGCCCTATGTGGAATCGCCTTCCCTTCTCTCGTCCCGGCCACCTCTCGGTCCTTCCGCCGGTACTGATGTTCGGCATGGTCAACGAGGCAGTGCGCTTCGCGGGCCTCTTGACGGACCATCTGGAAAAAGACGCATGATCGCATCCCGCCGCGACAATATCGGCCCGGCCTCCGTCACGATCCTGCTTCTTGCGCTGGCCGGTATCGCCTGCTGGTTCCTGGTAGCGCCGCCGCTCTCCGCGGTCGCCGGCCCGCGCTACGACATCACGCGGATGGTGCTTTACTACTCGACACTGCCGCGCCTTGCGACCGCATTGATCGCCGGCGCGGCGCTTGCGCTGTCTGGTGCGTTGCTGCAGCAGGTGCTGCGCAATCCGCTTGCCGATCCGACCACGCTCGGCATCTCCGCCGGCGCGAACCTGGCGCTTGTCGTCGCCTCCCTGTTCGTGCCCGGCCTACTGGGTGCCGGTCGTGATTTCATCGCGCTGTCAGGCAGTGCGGCGGCCGCCATAATCGTCGTCGGCCTCGGCGCGCGGCGCGGCTTCTCGCCCTATTCGCTCGTGCTGTCAGGCCTGGTGCTGAGCCTCTGGTGCGGCGGCCTTGCCGCCATCCTCACCTATCTCAACGAGTCGAGCCTCGCGAGCCTGTTCATCTGGGGTGCCGGATCGCTAGCGCAACAAAGCTGGGTCATTCCGCTGTCACTTCTATGGCGGCTGGCACTCGTTGCCATCGTCTGCGCTCTGGTAATCCGCCCGCTGTCGCTTCTCGATCTCGGCGAAAGCGGTTCGGCGGCGCTCGGGGTGCGTCTTGTCCGCCTGCGCTTCATCGTCATCGCAGCCGCAGTCGCGCTCGCGGCTTTCGTCACCAGCGCGGTTGGCGTCATCGGCTTCATCGGCCTTGTCGCGCCTACGTTGGCGCGTCTGGCGGGGGCGCGGCGGCCGGCGCAGCTCATTTTCTGGTCGCCGCTGATCGGCGCCAATCTGCTGTTGCTCGCCGATTCGGTTTTGCAGCTAGTCGCTGGCGAACTCGGCGATTTCCTGCCGACGGGAGCGGTTACCGCGATCTTCGGATCTCCCCTGCTGCTTGCGCTGCTTCCACTGCTGAAAATCCGCCACCGCATCCAGCCGTCACCCTTCAGGCAGCAAAAGCACGGATTGCCCGCGACCGCTGTCATGGCGCTCGCCGCCATCTGCCTTCTCGTCGTGCTTGCGGCCGGCATATTCCTCGGGCGGGACGAGACCGAGGGATGGCATCTCGTCTCCGGCGGCCTTGCCGGTGATATCCTCGCCATCCGCATTCCCAAGGTGGTAGCCGCGTTGGCATCGGGGGCGATGCTGGCGGTTGCCGGAACCATCTTGCAGCGCCTTACCTCGAACGAAATGGCAAGCCCCGAGGTGCTCGGCATCAGCGCCGGTGCGACCTTCGGCGTCGCCATCGCGCTAATCGCAGTCACGCCTGGTATTGCCGGACAATTCACCTTCGCGGCGGTCGGCGCGATCGGCGTTCTCGCGGTCATCGTCGTCAGTTCGCGGCGCAGCTCGTTCGCGCCGGAACGCGTGCTGCTGGCCGGCATCTCGCTAAGCGCCATGGTCGATGCCGTCGTCGGCGTGCTCAGTTCGTCGGGAGATCCGCGGGCCGCGATCCTCATGCGCTGGATGAGCGGATCGACCTACCTCGTCGACGCCACCACCGCGCAGATCGAGGCGGTCGCCGCCGTTCTCCTGCTCTCGGTCACCTTCCTCGCTCGCCGCTGGCTCGACCTTCTGCCGCTCGGGCCAGCGCCAGCAGCCGCGATCGGCGTGCCGCTGGCCAAATCACGGTTCGCGCTGTTCGGTTTGGCAGGGCTGATGACGGCGGCGGCAACGCTCACCGTCGGGCCGCTTTCGTTCGTCGGGCTTATGGGCCCGCACCTCGCGCGCGAAGCCGGCTTGAGGCGGGCGCTACCGCAGATGGTGTGCGCGGCGCTGATCGGGGCAAGCCTGATGGTCGCCGCCGATTTCGTCGGTCGCACCATCGTCTCGCCGTACCAGATCCCCGCCGGTCTCGTCTCAGCGCTGATCGGCGCGCCCTTCCTGATGCTGATGCTGCGCCGGAAGGCCTGAGATTTCGTCCGCGTTATTCAGTCGCGAATGGCGAAAGCGATGCTGACCGCGCGATTGACGACCGCGGCGAGCACCGACATGTGCGTTTCCCCGGGTAAAAGCTCGAACCGCGCCCTCAATCCGTCGGGCGTGCCATCCAGTCGCTCCGCCATCTCGCGGGCGAGGTCCACCGTCCGCTCAAGCTTGTTGTTTTCGAGGCGCTCGGCGGCATCCTCATTGTGATACTGAAACGGCGCCAGTTCGTCGCCCTCGTACTCGCCAGCAGACAGGTGAACGAAGCCTCCGGAACCGTGCGTGCGACGCGCTTCACGCTCCAGAAGCTGCGAATCTTCCCAGGAGATGCTCGGGCTGGCGGCGATCCAGTTCCTGAACAGGTCCGGCCGCTCGAACAGCGCGAAAAGCGTGAACAGCCCGCCGAAGGAGTGACCGAACAGCGCCCGTCGGCCTGCATCGACGGGTGCCCTGCGCGCGATCTCGGGCAGGAGGTCCGCCTCGATGAAATGCAGCAGCTTGTCGGCGCCGCCGGTCCTTATCTCCGGGCCGCCTTCGTTGTACGGCGGATAGGCCCTGCCGGGCGGCGGCACCAGATCCCAGGAGCGCCGCATACCATCATAAGCCTCGTCGGTGGGATAGCCGATGGCCGCAACCACGCCCCAGCCGACATTTGTCGCATTCGGATAAGGCGCCTGCGTTACGAGGCTGCTGACCGCGAAGGGAAAGGTGGCGTTGCCATCCGTGAGGACAAGAAGCGGCCAACCTTGCGCCGGTGGGGATTCTGCCGGGACGGACAGGAAGATGCGATACGGTGCGTCGCCAGTCGATGGAACAAGATCGAAGTAGCCTGCCCCAGGGATCACGACGGATCCATCACAGTTATTCATGCAAAATCTCGCTGCCAAAGCCCATGATCGAGTTTTGTCAGTACGTGACGCCCTGATTTTCGGCAAGCGAAGTAGCACATCGGACCAGTCTATCTTGACGGCGACGGAGGTCGATCGTCGAGCTCCGAGAACGAAATTGAACGTTTCGACACGAGCAATCACCCGAGGCGTTCTGCGATCCGGATTTTCGAGGCTTCCGAGGACACGGCAAGAAGAGAATTGCTATGCGGACATAGGAAATCACGAAACGCAGCTAGACCGGGAGTACCCGAGGCTTCGCCGGGGTCGGGTCGATACGACTACGCGGCGTACTCGCTGACCTCCAGTCCCCGCCCAACCTCATTCTACTTCGCATTCCGGCTTAATGTAAAACATCGCATCGGCGATGCAGGCATCCGCAGCGCCCGCGACAAACGGGGTGTCGCACGGCAGGAGCACGGCGACATCCGAAATGCCGAGATCGGCAAGTTGTGCCGGTGTGCCGTATCCATATTCCAAATGCCCGCGCCCGATTATCCCGACAACGAGAGGTGAACTCATGGCTCCATGAGCTTCGACGATGTTGCACGCAAAGGCGCGGTCCCAGGTCTGCTGTGCCCGTACGAACCGATCGAACTCGGGATCATCGGCTGATCTTGCCTTGCGATCAGGTCGCCCGCCACCCGTGAGGTTGAATAGATATTGCCGGTGCGCATCGGTCGCTGGCTTGGCGGGCGATACCCCGTCGCGATCTTCGATAGGGATCGCGTCCCAACCGAGCTTACCGACCTCCGTTACCAGAGCGCGTCGGCAATTCAACGCCTTCATCGCCACCTTGAACTGCCGGCAAAAGTGGAAAAGCGGCATGTAAAGCTCGGGCTCAAATCCCCAAACCGATTTCCATTCGACCTTATCGAGGAAGCTTGCCGCGTCCAGATTACCGGCAACCCATTCGTTCAGGACCGGCTGGCAACGCCGCGGGAACATCTCGAAGCCAACGACGATGTTGTCATTATAGGCATACAAGCCAGCCAGCACATGCAGCTGCCATCGATGAATGTCATAGCGATCGTGTGTTTCGCCAAGTAGCACGGCTTGCTTCGTCGCCATGTGACGAAGCAAGCCGCCATGTGGGAGAAGCGCTCCTGTTGCCGGTGCGATCCATGTTCCCGGTGAATGGACGCTGCTCGTCATGGCGCGGTCTCGGCGTAAACCGGCGCTGATGCAAACGCCAATGGATCAATTGCCCGAACGGTCAGCCCGGTTTCCTTTGCGTCGTGGTCGAGTGCTCTGAGGATTGTGGTGCCGTCAACTTCGTCTTGCCGCCACGCGCCGACTGTCGATCCTAGCAGATGCAGATGGAAATCATCCGTCATGACGTTGATGAAACCCATGCCGGGACTGACCTTAGGAATGACGCCGGTCCAGCGCTGTGTGAAACCCGGCTCCTCGAACGTGATGGTGACCGCCTGCCCCGAATCGAGGGCTGCATTGAGCGGCGCCAGGCCAGGGTCTCCCGGCGAAACGGGCTGGCGTTCAGGACGCGGTGGCCTTGCAGGGATGCTGGGGTCGACGACGATATTCAATCCTTCGAGAGCAGCCTCGAACGGCTCCAGCCCGCCAAAACCGACGATGGCAAACAGAGTTTCCCCGTCCTCGCGATTGAAATCGATGCGGGGATACACCTTATCACTCATGATGCTGGAGGTATCGATCAGAGCCCTTTTCACCAGGGTAGGATCGATGTGGCTGTCATGCGCGCTACCGCTACAGTGGAGCAGGCCATTCTCCTCGGTCACGGCCTCGACCACCCCGATCCGCTCATGGGTCGCGCCATTGCGCTTGCCGATGATCATCAGGCTCCCGATGTGCGGCAAGCGTGAGATTACCTCGGTTGGGTCGTTATCAATGTAGCGGCGCGTGGGCGCTATTGTATCCGTCATGTCTATCTTCCGTTCACTTTATAATGGCCGTGTTTACAGGGACCGTGGTTGAGGCTCGTGGCAGAGCTCAATAACGCGCAGCTCACTCACAGCCTCGGGCAGCCGATGCGCAATGATGATCAATGCCGTCGCCTTTAGCCGATTGCGTAGCAATGCAAAAATCGCGGTCTCCGACGCCGGATCGAGTGCACTGGTTGCCTCGTCGAGGACCGCCCAATCCGGTTTGTGTAGTAAAATCCTCGCTATCGCGAGTCTTTGGAGTTCTCCACCGGAGAGCTGGTCGAGCTTCCCATTGACGCATACCTTCTCACCTTGGCTATCGAGCACATGGCCAAGGCCGACGGCGCGTATGGCATCCTCGATTGCCGCATTATCAAAGCGGCCGCGTGGCGCAGGATAAGCTGCGGCGTCTATGATATCGCCCTCGGGGATGTATGCCTTCTGCGGGACGAAGCTCCAGCTGCCATCGGGCTTCGTTATCTGCCCGCTGCCGTGTTGCCACAGGCCCGCAATCGCTTTGGTCAGCGTTGTCTTGCCAATACCTGATGGCCCCTGCAGCGCGACCGTCTCACCCGGCGATATGCTCAGGTCAGAAACCGACAACAAACGGCGACCGGCCGGCGTTTGCAGTGTCAGGTCCACAAGCTGGAAGGACTGGCCGGCACGGGAAGTCCGTAGATCATTGCTGCGGAGTGCCGTCGCAGTCCGCGCAGCCTGGATGAAGTGATCAAGGCGCGACGAGGTGGCGACAAGCTCCGAAAGGTCGCGATAGGAAAAGATGATCCAGGAGAGCGACGTGACAACGTTCGAAAAGGCCATCGCGAGTTGCATCAAACCACCGAAAGCGACGTGACCGGCAATATAGCCGGGCAGAGCGACGAACAACGGTATCCGCAACACCGTGTGCTGAAACGGGAAGGTGAACGTGCCGAGAATAAGTTCCCGCCGCATCAGCCTCCGCCAGTTCTGCGCCACGGCGGCAAAACGGTTCCGGAAGATCAGCTTCTCCGCCTCTTCGCCATCGGCGAGCGCCACTTCGTCACTCGCAGTGCGCCATCTCGCTATGGAGAAGCGAAAGTCCGCCTCCCTCCGCTGCTGCTCGGACAGCAATCGCTTCAGCGGCCGGCCAAGCAAGTGGGTGATCCCGGTGGACAGTGCGACATAGATGAAGGCCGCCCAGATCATGTATCGGGGAATGTCCACATCGATGCCGATGAACCCGAGCGACAGCGGGAAATTCGACAATCCCCAAAGAAGCGCCAGGTAGGAGAACAGGCCGACGACGCGGCCGATGAGATCCAGAGCCTCACCTAGTATCCGGGTGACGAATATCCGGCAGTCGTCGGCAATCCGCTGGTCCGGATTGTCGATCCGGCTATTTACGGCATTGGCCATATGCCAGTGGGCCTTGTGAGCCGTCCAGAGGTCGATCGCATGATCCGTCAGCGACTTCCGCCAAAGGATTTCCAGCATTTTGCGAAGGTAATTGGCCGCGAGCCCTCGGACAGAGTTCACAGCGATGATGAGTGCGAAAATACCGATCTGGCGGCCGATCTCCGGTCCATCAACCTTCTGGATCGCCGAATAGAATTCACCGGTCCACTGGACCAGGCGGACGCCCGTGTAGACCGCGCCGAGTTCCAAGGCGATGACAACCGCGAGAAGTAGCAGCTGAGACCGTCCGCCCGGCGCACGCGCGCAGATGGCGAGAAGTCTGCCGAATTGTTCAAGAACGTGAAGCATTGAAAGTACCCAGTGAAAGGGAATGCGGGCCAAGCAGCCCGCATGGCGTCATCAGCGGATCAATCAGAACTTGACCGTTGCTCCGATCTTGAACACGCGTCCGGGTCCAGTCTGCAGTTCCAGCGGGTTGACGTTGGCGGTCGCTGTCGATGGCGCGACGCTGCCATACTCGGTGACGCTGCTCGGGAAGTAGCGGCGATTGAAGATGTTTTCGATCCCTGCCGTCAGCTCGAAGTTTTCACGTGGCGTCCACTTCGCATAGGTGTCGAAGACCGCGTAGCCGGCAGGCATGAAGTTCGTAGCGACTGCGTTTTCAGTGCGGCCGGCCGCGAAATTGCCGAACACCTCGAATTGCAGATTGTAATCGGGAAGAACATGCTTGAGCCCGATGACCGCGTTGACCGGCATCGCTCCATTGAAGGCGGTCGTTGCGGCCGTTTCCGAGACCTGCTGACGTCCCCTGCTCCACGATACGCTGCCCGATAGCGTGGTGTCGGTCATGATCTCGTATTCCCCGCCGAACTCGAGCCCCCACAGATGCACATCCTCCACGTTGTCCGATGTATAACCCAACACTGGAACGCCAGCGGAGTTGGTCAGCGTCACGGGCTGGAGACTGCGGATGAAGTTCTTGTAGTCGGAATAGAAAGCCGCCACTGTGAAGTAGCCCTTGTCCAGTTCACCCCGGAAGCCGATCTCGTAGCTCTCGACGGACTCGGGCTTGAGATTGGGGTTCGGAATGATCGACGATCCGGAGAATGGATCGTCGCTCGACTGGAAGAGCTGCGCGGAGGTCGGCATCTTGAAGCCTTCGCCATAGCTCGCATAGACGGAATAGGTATCGGTCAGCTTGTAGATCGCGCCTGCGCGCTTGATCAGTTCGAGGTTGTCCTGCTGTCCAGGACGGTAGCCCGGAAGGCCCGGATAGCTCGCATCGCCCGTCGGGTCGATCGAATAGTAGGCAAGCCGAACACCAGGCGTCAGCGTCAGCCTATCGTCAAGCAGAGAAATCTCGTCCTGAAGATAGAAGTCCGCGCGTTCGGTCGTCACGCGTGGGAAGCTGAAACCCTGGTTGATAGCCGTCGTTGTGGTGTTGGTCAGAGAGTTGTAGCTGGTGTTGATGCCGGCGTAATCACCCTTGCTGCGATCGCCGTCGAAACCATAGGTCAGCGTGTGATTGCTATCGCCGAGATCGAAGGATGACTGCATCTGGATATCGAGCTCCAGGAAGTCTTCGGAATAATCGCGATACTGATTTTGCAGCTGGTAGCGGTTCGAGTAGATCCGCCGCTGATTGCTATCGGTCTTTCGGCCCTGCTCGGAATAGGAGAGCTTCCAGTTGATGCTGTCCAGCCAAGAAGCACCGACCTGCCAATCATGCTCCAGCGCAATCCGCCGGCGGCTCATATCAAGGTCGCGGTTGTAGTAGTCGCTGTTGTAAGCAGTCGTTGTTGGGATGCCGGTCGCCGACGCTCCAGAGTCATAAAGTTGCAGGATGTCCGTGTCGCGCCCGAACAGCTCGCCGGTGAGCTTGATGGTGTTCTCTCCGTCGGGCGTCCAGACGATCTTGCCGAGCGCATTGTTGACGGTATTGTCCGCCGGGAACAGTTGATCGCAGGTGAAATTTCGACGTGAGCATCCCCAGACGCCGCCATCGGCCCGGGCATTGCTCAAACGCGCCTCGTGTCCCGACGTCTGCCCATAGCTGCCGAGCACCTCGACATCGCCGAAGTCGTAAGCGCCGGTGACCTGCTTGCGCCAGCTTCGGTCGAAGCTGTCAAAATCGGTCTTGACCTGCAGCGCCCAGGGCTTGCTGGGATCAGTGAGAAGATCGGATGGATCCAGCGTCTGGAACATGACGGCGCCGCCGACGGCGTCGGCGCCCCACAGAACCGAGTTCGGCCCTTTCACGATCTCGACGGCACGGAAGTTGCTCATGTCGAAGAAGTCGCGGCTTCCATCGGTGATCCGCTCCTGAACACGCGAGCCGTCAACGGTGAGCTGGACGCGGTTGCCGCTCATCCCGCGGATGCTGAAGCTGTTGAGCTGCCCCCAGGGATTGGTGATCGATGTCGTCCGGTCGACGGTGACGCCGGGTTCGTGGCGCACCAGATCCTGCATGTCACGGACGTCGTGATCTTCGAGCTCTTCGCGGGTAATTACAGAAATCGACTGCGGAACATCGAGCACACGCTTGGTCTTGCGTGTCGACAGGATCACGATCTTATCGAGGACCGTTTCGCCTTCCTTGGGCTCGATAGGTTGCACGTCCTGGCCAAAAGAAACATTAGCCGACGTAAGAACTGAAATGACAGCCAACGCCGTCATACTATTGAAAATATGATATAAGTTACGCTTTTCTTTACGCGCCCCGAAAACCATCTGCCGTTGTTTCCCCCGAAACCAAATTCAGTTGCGGAGGAAGCGCTATAAAACATGATGAAAAGAATCAAGTTAAAATGTGGCATAATTGGGACTGTTGGAACGCCTTCGGCGCAGACCGATACACCTCCAACTTGCATCAAGAAGATGGTCCACAAAGAAAGCCAGCAGAATGATAAACGCGTCGCTCTGCGCCTTGATAAGACATAGTTAGCTTGGACGGATCGGGCTCTCCCATGGCCTCGATCACGGTCGATAACAGGGACCATTTTGGACTCGCAAGCATCGACGTCGAACAGCTTCGGCGCACTTCCCTAATACGGGGAAACCGTGCAGCGCGAGGAAAATGTGCCGCTGTCGGCAAACATGACCCGACCTGCCAGCTCCGCTAGCCAATTAGCAGACAGGGACAAAATCGTTCGACCAATCGCATCACGTTCGGCGCTGGTGGCGGTATCGACAACAAATGCCGCCGGAGTTCAAAATGGCAAATCATGCTCCCGACGACGGCACCCGACACAACCATAAGCCGGTACAAAAGCGAAAAACTGAGGCCAGAATAGCGATGCAAAAACTAGTATAAAAAAATCATGTTTTAGGCGACGCGGTGATGGCCGGGCTTTCCAAATGTGCCGGTCGCCCTCTCATGATGGCAGGAAATTGAGCCCAGGCGATGAATTGTGGCCGACTCGATCCACAGCCATGCGGGGGGCGGCTCGGAATAATCGGGTGACGCGGCGATCCCCGCGCGCGCGGGGCATGACGTTGGACAGCCTCACGTAGATCTAGAAAGAAATCTGACCAATGCTCCGTTCAGAATACTCCTAGTTATCCAGAATAGCTGCGATTCTGACCAGATCGGCGACCGACGACGCGCGCATCTTGCGCATCATATGACCTCGATGCAGTTTCACTGTTGCCTCAGCAAGATGAACGTCGGCGGCAATCTGCTTGTTGAGCTTACCGGCCACCACCATTGTCATTATCTGCCGCTCACGCTCGGTAAGTTTGGAATATCTCAGGTGCAGCGCCGCCGACTGATTTGCCTCTTCGCGTCGAGCATTGTCACTTGCCAACGCACGGTTCACCGCTTCCAGTAGGTCCTGCTCGCGCACAGGCTTGGTAAGAACATCGATGGCGCCGGCCTTCATCGCACGGACGGCCATTGCAACATCGACATGGGCGCTGATCAGCACCACGGATCGTGGATGCCGACTTTTCGCGAGCGCCTCTTGAAACTCCAGGCCGCTCTGGCCCGGTAGGCGGATGTCGAGAACAATACAGCCCGCACGATCAGGGTCGTCCACAGCAAGAAACTCGCTCACCGAACCATGGGTTTCTGCAATCAGCCCCACCGATTCGAACAGGCCTTTCAAGGCATCGCGGACGCTTTCATCGTCATCGATGACGATGACGGTCGGCTGCCCTCGTTTGCGGTCATCGATCATAGTCGGGCACGCCCTCCACCGTTGGCAAGATGAAACTGAACTCGCTGCCAACACGACGGTCTCGCGCCGAAATCCAGATCCGGCCGCCGTGGGCATCAACGATCGAACGGCATATCGAGAGCCCCATCCCGATGCCATCGGTTTTCGTGCTGTAGAATGCTTCAAACAGGCGATCCACCTCCCCGGCAGAGACGCCCCGACCCGTGTCCGACACGCTCACTTTTACAAGACGCGGTTCATCCACAGCGCAACTGATATCAATACGTCTTTCTCTTGAAGAAGCGGTCATTGCTTCGGCACTATTCATAACCAGGTTAAGCACAACCTGCTGTATCTGCGTTCGATCACCAAGGATTGCGACAGGGAGATCCGGCATATTCAGATTGACGTCAATTGCACGCTTTTGAAGCTCCGCTCGCAGCAGAGCGAGAACGTCGCGCACCGCGGAAGTCAACTCGGTCCGCTCGATCTTTGCGGGGAGTTTTTGAGCCATTGCTTTAATACTGGCCACTATGTCTCCGGCGCGATGGCCATCTTTCACAATTCTTTCCGCCGCCAGCCGTGCCTGTTCCAAATCGGTGTTGCCGGGCTGCAGCCAGCGCAGGCACGTACCGGCATTTGTGACAATCGCCATCAATGGCTGGTTGACCTCATGGGCAATCGATACCGCAAGTTCACCCGCAGCTGTCAATCGCGTGACGTGGGCAAGGTCGCTCTGGCTCTGCCGCAACGATTCTTCCGCCCGTTTGCGGTCCTCGATATCGACGACCACGCCATACCACCTGACGACATTTCCATCGGAATCCATCAGCGGGTTCTGTCGGAGATTGAACCACCGGTATTCGCCGTCAGCGCGTCTGATCCGCGCATCAACAGGGCGGCCGCGTTTCGACCGGAGTATCTCCTCCCACGAGGTCCGCATTAGCTCGACGTCATCCGGGTGGAACATTCGATAGAAGCCAAATCCGACGATCTCGTCGAAGGGCAACCCAACGAAATCGATGAGGTTCTGATTCCAGTATTCCAGGGCCCCATCAGGCGTGCAGGACCAGGCCATGGCGGGTATCGTGTTGACGATGAGATGGAGCTTACGCTCGCTTTCCCGCAAAGCCGCTTCGCCTTCCCGAAGCGCGTCCTCGGCACTTTGGAGGTCATCAATGTCTATGTTGACGCCAAACCAGCGCTCCGCGCCATTCGCATCGATCAGCTTGCGCCCCGAAAAATAAAACCACCGGTAATTTCCGTCCGCGCCGCGAATACGCCCCTTCAAAAGAGTACGGTCAGAGTGCGCGAGATCGCGTTTCCAGATGTCGACCATGCCAGGAACATCATCCGGGTGATACAGATCGAGAAAGCCCCAGCCGAGGACCTTCTCGGCCGGGAGGCCGGCATATTCCAGCCAACTCTGATTGACGAAATCAGCAGTACCGTCTGGGCGGGCCGACCAGACGAGCACGGGCAGCGAATTGATGATCAGGCTCAGGTTTTCTTCACTTGCAGCAAGTGCCGCCTTTGTTGCCTGCAAGGCGTCTTCGGCCTGCTTTCGGTCCTCTATATCAAGAACCACGCCATACCACCTCTCGACATTGCCTTCGGCATCCAGCCGCGGCTTCTGTCGAAGCGTGC
The DNA here is from genome assembly GCF_001429725.1 of Rhizobium sp. Root708. Lineage (GTDB taxonomy): Bacteria > Pseudomonadota > Alphaproteobacteria > Rhizobiales > Rhizobiaceae > Rhizobium. The sequence continues at coordinate 24,721 of NZ_LMHV01000002.1, forward strand.
ACCAGCGATATTGACCATCTTCCCGCCGAATCCTGCCAACGACCTCTCGGGCGGTGCGAGACGCCATGATGGCATGCCATTCCGAAGCAAGACGCGCGGTGTCGTCGGGATGGAAAATCTGGTAAAATCCCACGCCGGAAATTGCATCCAGTGGGCCCCCGATAAACTCGAGAAAGTGCTGGTTGGCGAAATCCAGCATTCCATCAGACGTCGCGGACCAAACCATCGCGGGTATCAGATCGACAATGGGATCGGCTTCTGGTCTTCTATCCACACCATGCTCCGCGCAGAGTTTGCGGCATCCAAGATGCCGATGCCTCGAGAGAAATTCCTACGTGATTTCTATGAGTTACGTAAGAACTAATCGATATACCAAGGTCTATGGCTGCAATGCCATGGTCTAGTTGCATGGGACCAAGATCGCAATTGAGAGCGACCACAATCCGACCTAATCGTTGAACACCGGAAACCCCTGATGAAGGCCGATCGGCTGAGTGGCTGTACCGGTTAAGGCGAAATCACGTTCATCGAAAACCGGCGTGCCGCGCAGCGATATGTTCACAATCTACAGGCCGATGCCAAGGCCGCATTTGGCGCGACGGCAGCACCGCATGCAAGAACGGAGCGGTCCATTTGAAGCTAAGTGTTCCATCATTATTATTGGGAGACCATTATGCGTAGTTTGATTTTATGCCTGATGCTGGCAACCGCCACCATGACAACGGCAGCAGTGGTCGGCGCTGTCCCCGCGACAGCCTCGGGAGACGTTCGCAAGGCCCCGGTTCCCGTCCACTACAGAACCGCAAATATTGAGGGCCTTGATATCTTCTACCGGGAAGCCGGTCCCGTCGATGCTCCGGTTGTTCTGTTTCTGCATGGTTTTCCGACGTCCTCACACATGTTCCGCAACCTGATCCCGCTGCTTGCGGATCGCTACCACGTCATCGCGCCTGACTATCCGGGCTATGGCCAGAGTGCCGCTCCCGATCATGACAAATTTGCCTACACGTTTGCCGGAACCGCCAATATCGTCGACAAACTCATGGATCATTTGGCGGTCAAAAGTTACGCGATGTACGTCATGGATTATGGTGCGCCGGTGGGCTACCGCCTGGCGCTGAAACATCCGGAGCGGGTCAGCGGACTGATCATCCAGAACGGCAACGCCTATGACGAGGGGCTGAAGGAGTTTTGGGATCCGATCAAGACCTACTGGTCCGACGGATCGGCCAAGAGCCGCGAGGCGCTCAATGGTCTCGTCACGCTCGAAACGACGAAGTTCCAATATACCGACGGGATGGAGGACGTGTCCCGCATCAGCCCTGACAATTGGGTTCACGATCAGGCACTGTTGGACCGGCCGGGCAACCGCGATATTCAGCTCGACATGCTGTACGACTACCGCACCAATGTGCCGCTCTATCCAGACTTCCAGAGCTTCTTTCGCGAGCGCAAACCACCCACACTGATCATCTGGGGCAAGAACGATTACATTTTCCCTGAGGCAGGTGCTCATCCTTACCTCAGGGACCTTCCAAATGCCGAGGTCCATATCCTGAACTCCGGTCATTTCCTGCTCGAGGAGAAGCTGGATGTCGCGGCACCGCTTATCAACGACTTCCTGGATCGCAACATCGCAAGCAAGTGACTCAGTCGATGGTTGAAGATGCGACCGAGGTTCCGGCGAGTTAAGGTCGCACCGTTACATAGCAGGGCAAGCACTTGAAGTCCGGAGGCAAACCATGCCGTATCATTTTCTGGAAGTAGCAATCACTCCGAATGTGCGGCTGGCACAGGCTGAAATGGGAGCCGATCAAATCTGGTTAGGCGACCATCATCGCGAGTCGGATAGCTTCACCGAAAGTGAGCTTGCCTTCATCGCTGCGCGCGACAGTTTCTACATGGCATCCGTCTCGGAAACCGGCTGGCCCTACGTGCAACATCGCGGCGGGCCACCGGGTTTCCTCAAGGTGATTGACAGCAAGACGCTGGCATTCGCGGAGTACAGAGGCAACCGCCAATATATCAGCACCGGAAACTTCGCCGCGAACGACCGAGCCTGTCTGTTTCTGGTCGACTACCCACGGCGCGCACGCCTCAAAATCTACATGCGCGTCGAGAAGCTGACACTCGACATCGACCCCGCGTTGACCAGTCTGGTTTTCGACGCCGGGTACCGGGCAAAGACGGAGCGGATTTTCCGGCTCCGGCTGGAAGCGTTTGATTGGAACTGCCCTCAACATATCACCCCTCGATACACCGAGCGCGAGGTCGAGCAGGCCGTTACGCCACTGCGTGAACGCTTGGCCCAGCTGGAAGCCGAGAATCTGGCGTTGCGCACCCGCCTCGAAGCGACTGGAGAATAGCATGGACACCACAAGAGCACCCCTTCCACCCTTTTCCCTGTCATCGGCAATGGAAAAGGTGCGGCTTGCCGAGGATGGCTGGAACAGTCGCAGCCCCGAAAAGGTGGCGCTGGCCTATACCCCCGATAGTGAATGGCGCAATCGGTCCGAGTTCGTAAACGGCCGCGAGGCGATCATCGACTTTCTCAGCCGCAAATGGCGGCGCGAGCTTGAGTACCGGCTGATCAAGGAGCTCTGGGCCTTCGCCGACAATCGCATCGCGGTTCGCTTCGCCTACGAATGGCACGATGACAGCGAGAACTGGTTCCGCTCCTACGGCAACGAGAACTGGGAATTCGAAGCCAACGGCTTGATGCGAAAACGCTTCGCCTCCATCAACGACGTTCCGATACAAGAACAGGACCGGCGGTTTCACTGGCCGCAGGGTCGCCGCCCGGACGAACATCCTGGTCTCAGCGACTTTGGTTTCTAGGGCGGGCCACAGATGAAACATCCAACCTACCACCGCGTGGATGTCGACGGCATCGACATCTTTTTTCGGCAGGCTGGAGAACCGGCGAAGCCGACCCTGCTGCTGCTTCACGGCTTCCCATCTTCAAGCCACATGTTTCGCGATCTCATTCCGCAGCTCGCTGACCGGTTTCACCTGATCGCACCCGACATACCGGGGTTCGGTCAGTCCGCATCGCCTTCTCGTGAACAGTTTGCCTACACGTTCGACAATCTTGCCAATGTCGTCGCAAGATTCATCGAAATCTTAGGCATTGAAAGTTTCGCTCTTTATACTTTCGACATCGGAGCACCGATCGGGTTCCGGATCGCGATGGAGCGTCCCGAGCGCGTGACCGCGATCATTTCTCAGAATGGCAATGCCTACGAGGAGGCTTTGGGCGACGTCTGGGAACCGATCAGGCGCTACTGGGCCGAACCGAACCAGACCAATCGAGAAGCGTTGCGTGAGATCTTGAAACCTGCGGCAATCCGCTGGCAGTACGAGCACGGCGTTTCGAGCTTGTCGGACATTTCACCCGATGGTTATTCGCTGGACGCATTCTACATGGCGCGCCCTGATGCCGAGGAAATCCAGCTCGACATTGCGCTCGATTATGCGAGTAACGTGGCTATGTACCCTGCCTTCCAGGCCTATTTTCGCGAGCATCGGCCCCGGCTTCTGGCGGTCTGGGGTGACAAGGATCCATTCTTTTTGCCGGTGGGTGCAGAAGCGTTCCGACGGGATTTGCCGGATGCGGAGGTTCGTCTCCTCGACACCGGACATTTCGCGGTGGAGACGCACGGCTCGGAGATCGCCGCCGCCATTGTGGCCTTCCTGGTTTAGAAGATCATCAACGCCCCACCGCTTTCTCGCGATGCCGGCATCGCGAGTTCTTCCTGTTTGATAGGGCACTCAGGAACTGCCATTGCTTGCCAGTCGAAATCTCCCTCACCTCAGCAGATGACGGCGTCATCGAGGCAAAGGCATTCATCACCCTCCATGTGATCACTGGCGGCCTATCACCCCATATCTCTCTTAAATCGACCTCCTGACGATGACTAGAAATCTGTTTAATCAACGCTCGAAATGGGTGACAGCTGACCGCAATCGTGGGTAGTTATTACGTTCATACGTTCGGAGTGAAGATATGCGGAAGCTTGCCTGGTCAATTGCGTTGCTTAGCTCACTCTTTGCGTGTTCTGCAGTAAACGGGGCGGGTTTCAATTGCTCCAGGGCAAAGACCCCTGACGAAAAGCTTGTTTGTCATGACCCGCTACTCTCACACCTCGATGACCTGTTCAACGCCCGGTATGCCGCCAATAAGAAGCTGGCGTCCAGCAACGATGACAACCATGCGGCTCGCAACTTCCTCGCAGATCGCCGAGAATGTCGCGATGACCGTCCGTGCGTTTTAAGTGCTTACTTGGCGATCCTGTGGGAGATATCGCCTGACAAGAACGACTTCATGTCTGAAATTTCGGCGCAATCTCTCGCTAACGGGCAGCAGTCCAGCACTTCGGCAATACCAACAAAGATCGGCCAGTGCACGATGACTTCGGTGACCGATGTCCATCCCCGTGTCGGCGCCGAAGGCGTTCCAACCACAGATCAAGATTTCGATTCCGGGACAGGTATCGACTACGCCAACGACGGCTATCAGGTATCTTATTTCCGCGAGGATGCCCTGATCGATTCAAAAGCGGGCGATCCAGTGGAGATGTGCCTTGTGGAAATTGATCGAGATTGTGATCCTGATGAGGACGGCCACTTGTTCCTCGTAACGAACAATAGGACGCATCAAACCTGGATATTGCCGGAAGCGCAGCACAAGTGTGGCCGATAGGGATGTGCCGGCGATCCGAGAGTTCAGATCTTCCTGGGCGGCGGGACCTACGACGTCATTCGAGACGATAACGATCGCAATGGCCGTTTTAGGAGGGCGTCCACGGCGACGTCGGTTCGGACATTCAAGGAGCGCGGCGAGCGGACGATCGCATGGGCAACTCCGGATAAGGCGCCTCGACGCGTTCAAGAGGTGGAACACAAGTCGCTGCTGGTGGAAGCCTGAGGGGTCGCGTCAAAAAACGCTCGGTCTGGCGGGCAAGCGATAGCGCCCGGATCAAAAGCAACGGCACTTACGCGCCCTCCCGACCGCGGCTTGGGTCGATAATGTCGGCATACGACACGTTTGGGGAAAGAAATTCCCGTCTCTTTCGACGTCGCCGAAAAATGAAATCTATAATTTCTATGTAATTAATCGCATCATTTCGCCACCTATCGGCTCCCGAGCCAAAATGAGTGGAGGACGCAAATGACGCGACAGATCAAACTTGGTGCCTTTTTGCCGGGAGGCGGGCAGCATATCGCTTCCTGGCGTCATCCCGACCAACCTCTCGACGGCGCGGTCAATCTCAAGTTTCACATCGAGCTGGCGCAAGCCGCCGAACGTGGACTGTTCGATGCTTACTTCCTCGCCGACGGGCTGGCTGTTGCCTTTGGGGGCGGCGTCGAAGGCGGAAATGCCAAGGTAGCGGGTTTCGAGCCGCTCACGCTCTTTTCCGCGCTTGCCCCTTTTACCGAGCACCTCGGTTACATCGCGACGGCGTCCACCACATACGAAGAGCCTTACGCGGTTGCGCGCAAGTTCGCGTCGCTTGATCTCATCTCCGGCGGACGGGCCGGATGGAACGTCGTCACCACGGCCACCGAGGCTGCGGCAAAAAATTTCAATCTGGATCAGCAACTGCCGCATGCGGCGCGATATCGACGCGCGGCCGAGCATGTCGAAGTGGTGAAAAAACTCTGGGAGAGCTTCGAGGACGACGCGTTCATCCGCGATCGTGCAAGCGGTGTCTATTTTGATGTAGACAAGGTCCACCGTACCGACCACCGCGGCGAGCACTTCAAGGTCGAGGGCCCGTTGAACGTTCCGAGATCGCCGCAGGGACATCCGGTCATCGTGCAGGCCGGTCAATCGGAAGATGGTCGTGGCCTGGCAGCCTCTACGGCCGAAGTGATCTTCACCGCTCACCAGAAACTGCACACTGCCCAGGAATTCTACAGGGACATCAAGAACCGGGCGCGCGCCATCGGTAGAAATCCGTCCCATGTCCTTGTCATGCCGGGCGTTTCTCCTTTTGTCGGGCGTACCGAAGAGGAGGCGCGCGAGAAATACGAGCGCCTGACGAGCCTAATTATCGAGGAAGACGGTCTTGCGCTGATCAATGCGCTGAGCGGAGGTGAGCTCGACCTTGCCGGTGCCGATCTGGATGGCCCTTTGCCGCCAGCACCGCCGACCGAAGGCATGAAGAGCCGTCAGGAGCTCATTCGGCGGATCGCCGACGAGAACAATTTCTCCATACGCCAACTCTACCAGTGGATCGCCTCGGCTCGCGGACATTTCACCATCGTCGGGTCGGCCATCCAGATCGCCGATACACTCCAGGAATGGTTCGAGAACGAAGCGGCTGATGGTTTCAACATCCTGCCGCCTTGGCTGCCGACGGGCCTGACCGATTTCGTCGAACTGGTGGTTCCCGAGCTCCAGCGCCGAGGCCTGTTCCGTACCGCTTACGAGGGCAAGACGCTTCGCGAAAACCTCGGCCTGCCCTTCCCGCAAACCCGCTGGGTATCCGGCTACAACCAAGCCGCGGAATGAGGAGATAACGATGTCACTTGAAACCGAACAGAGATACGTCCCCACATTTCGCGAGACGCTGGCATCAAGGGCCTTCCCGACAAACGTCCTGTTACCCGGGTCAATCAGTTTCCTGTCGCGATGGGGATTGCTCATTGCATTTGCAGTATTCTGGCAAATAGCACCCGCGATGGGTTGGACAAACCCAGCGGTCCTGCCGACGCTAAGCTCGATCCTGACGGCACTCTGGAGCGGCATCAATGGCGGTCCGCTATTAAACGATATCGCGATCAGTCTTCAGCGGGCCGGCATCGCCTTTGGGGCCGCTGCGGTCGTCGGCATTCCGCTCGGCCTCTTCATGGGACAGGTCAAGCTGATCGAGCGAAGCCTCGACCCAATCCTGCAGCTGTTTCGGCAGACATCAGCCCTGGCACTCTATCCGGTTTTCATCCTGCTGCTCGGCCTTGGCGAGACATCAAAGATCTTCGTGATCTTCTGGGCGACGCTCTTTCCGATCCTTCTCGCCACCATTGGCGGCGTCAAGCAGGTCGATCCGAAGCTTCTCGAGATGGCGAGGGTTTACGGAGCAAAGCCGCTGACGATCTTCCGTCGCGTCGTCCTGCCAGCCTCCCTGCCCCAGATCTTCGTCGGCTTGAGGCTCAGCGCCACCACGTCGCTTTTGCTGCTCATTGCGGCGGAAATGATCGGGGCGAACTCCGGTGTCGGCTTCCAGGTGATGAACGCGCAGTACAATTTCCAGATTCCGCTGATGTTCGCGGCGATCTTGCTGCTGGCGCTCCTGGGGCTCTTGGCAAACCTTGTCTTGGAATTGCTGCAGGCCCGGCTTTGCCGCTGGTCCAGGCCCAGATCCTAGTTTCCCTAAACACACCAATCCAATTCTCGATGGAGCACACACAATGACGTTGATATCGCGCCGTTCATTCACACGGCTGGCCGCCGTTATGGCCACGCTTTCCATTTCCATCCCAGCGGGCGTGGCTTTTGCCGCCGATCCGGAGCAAGTGACGATCCGGTATCTCTCAAGTCAGGGTGGTCTTTCCGCACACGAACTGGCGGATGCTCTCGGATACTTCAAGGGAACCGGCATCACCTTGCAGGACGTCGGTTATGCGCAGGGCGGGCCGGCGTCGCTTTTTGCGTTGGCATCCGGCAACGTGGAACTTGGGAGCGCTGCTACGGCCGCTGTCTTGAATTCCATCGCCGGCGGTAACGACTTCGTTGCCGCCTATGCGTCGAACGGGATCAACAAGACGACTGAAAGCATTTTCTATACCCTGGAAGGTAGCCCGATTAAGTCCATCAAGGACCTCGAGGGCAAGACGATCGCCGTCAATACGCTTGGCGCGCACCTCGACTACACTGTCCGCGAGGCGCTTCATTCCGTTGGCCTCAAGGAGAATGCCGCCAAGCTCGTCGTCGTGCCCGGGCCGCAGCTGGAACAGGTTCTTCGCTCCAAGCAGGTAGATATCTCCGCCTTCGGCTACTGGCAAAAGACATTCGAGGGTGCCGCTCTCAAGAACGGCCCGCTGCAAAAGGTCTTTGGAGACACCGACGTTCTCGGCGAAATCGCCGGCGGCTTCGTCGTCCTGCGCCGCGACTGGATCAAGGAACATCCGCAGGCGGCCAAAATCTTCGTCGAGAAATCCCAGGACGCCCTGGAGTTTGCTCGTACTCACCCCGAGGAAACCAAGGCAGCGATCGCCAAGGCCCTTTCGGCGCGCGGCGAGAATGCGGAGATCGCCCAGTATTTCACCGGCTACGGCGTTCGCGAAGGCGGCAAGACAATTCCTCGCGACCTGCAGTTCTGGATCGACATCCTTGTACGGGGTGGAACGCTGCCTGCCGGCAAGCTGAAGGCCGAAGACATTCTCTACGATCCGGCAAACTTTGCCGCCGCCAACTAGAGGAGTGATTAACATGGCGCTTGCTGACGTGGCACCCCGTGGTGAAGTCTCGATCAAGAATCTCTCCAAATCCTACTCCATCAATGGACGTCAGCTGAACGTGTTGAGCGGCGTCAATAATCGGGTGCGTCCGGGCGAGTGCCTCGCAATCGTCGGCGCGTCCGGTTCGGGCAAGACAACGCTCCTGCGGGTGCTGGCCGGTCTGGAGGATGCCGATAGTGGCGAGGTCGCGGTTGACGGCCAACCGATCCGTGGCGTCGGCAACGACCGCGCCGTAATATTCCAGGAGCCAAGGCTGCTACCCTGGCTCTCGGTCCTCGACAACGTTGCCTTTCCGCTCGAGAACCGCGGTGTAAAAAAAGCTGCGGCAAGGCAGTTCGCCGCGCGCTATGTGAAGCTCGTTGGTCTTGCCGATTTCGCGGAAGCTCTGCCATCGCAGCTTTCCGGCGGCATGGCCCAACGGGTCGGCATCGCCAGAGCCTTGACCGTCCAACCTGGGATCCTGTTGCTCGATGAACCGTTCGGCGCACTTGATGCAATGACGAAGATCTCGATGCAGGAAGAGCTTGCCCGCATCTGGAGCGAGGAAGCGGTCACCATGATCCTCGTGACGCATGATCTCGAGGAAGCGGTCTTCCTTGCCGACCGGGTTTTGATCCTTTCCAAGGACAAGGCCCGAACGCACGAGATCGAAGTTGACCTGCCACGCCCGAGGAACAGAAGCGATAGCAAGTTCGTGAAGCTGCGCCAGGAACTCCTCAACGAGTTCGGCTTGCATTGATCCCGCGAATCTTTCCGGCTTTGGAGAGAATACGACCAGGGCTCAAAACCCTGGATCGATTGCCGGCCAGACGTCCCACCCGGGGCCAGGTCAACTGGTTTCCCTATCTGCAAACGGCCACCTGAAAGACCCGCGCGGCTCATCGCTGCGCGGGTCTCAAGCATTCAGCCCGCAGTTGCCATCCTGCGGCGGCTGGCGACGCTGATCAGGGTGGCGCCAAGCAGGGCAGCGACGCCGGCGAAGGCGAAGACGCCCGCCGCGCCCTGGATATCCACAATAAGCCCGCCAAGCACGGCGCCGCTCGATATCGCGATCTGAAACGTCGTCAGCATGAGGGCGCCGGCGCTCTCCGCTTCATCGGCGGCCGCCTGTGTGACGAAGCTCTGCACGCTGACCGGCAATGCACCGAAGGCAAAGCCCCACAGGGCTGTCGCGGCGGCGGCCAGCGCCGGCGCCTCACCGGCGAAGGCAAGCAGGAAGGTGGTGACCGCGATGCCGCTGGCGGCAAGCGCCATGGCGAGCGTCGTGTTGCGCTCAGCGATCAGGCCGCCGGCGATATTGCCGAGGAAGCCGCCAATGCCGAAGGCGAGAAGGATACCGGAAATCGCCTCGACGCCGAAATGCGGCACCGTTTCAAGAAAGGGGCGGATGAAGGTGAAGCCCGCGAAGTGACCGGCAACGACGAAGAGCACTGTGGCGAGGCCGAGCCGGATGGCCGGACGGCGCAAGACCGAGGCCATCGTACCTAGGCCGGCCGAACCTGTCGGCGGCATGGCCGGAAGCGTCAACGCTTGGACGACGAATGCGACAACGCCAAGCGCTGAGGCGATCCAGAAGGCCGCTCGCCAGCCGAACGCCTCGCCGACCCAGGCTCCGACAGGCGCCGCACAGACGGTTGCCGCGGACACGCCGGTCATGACGATCGCCATGGCGCGCGGCATCAGCCGCTCCGGCACGAGGCGCATGGCAAGCGCCAGTGACATTGCCCAGAAGCCGCCAAGCCCGACGCCGAGCAGCGCGCGTGACAGGAGCAGAGTCACCAGCCCGTTTGCCGTGGCGGCGATCAGGCTCGAGATGATGAGCAGGCTGGTCAGCGCCAGCAGCGTGTAGCGTCTATCAAAGCGGGCCGTGCCGAGCACGATGCCCGGCCCGGCCAGCGCGCCGACCACGGCCGTGGCCGTCACCGATTGTCCGGCCGCGCCGAGGCTGACGCCAAGGTCATGCGACATCGGTGTCAGCAGGCTCGCGGGTAGAAATTCCGCCGTGACGAGCCCAAATACACCAAGCGACAGCGAAACAACGCCTGCCCATGCAGCAGGTGTCTCACCCTTCACGGCTGGACGGTTGATCTCCGAGTGAATGTTCATATGCATCTCCGTCATTTCTGCGGCGACGCTACGCTCAAGCATCTGGCGTTTCCATGCCGGAAAAGCTATAAAGCATAACAATTCGTCCAAACCTGCCGGAGGCCATGATGACCGATCCATTGACCGAGATGCTGCGCGGGCTGCGGCTCGACGGCGTCGAATATGGTCGCTGCCAGCCATCAGCGCCTTGGGCCACCGCCTATCCGGCGAAGGCCGAAGCGCAATTTCACTTCCTGGCGGCGGGCAGCGCCTATCTGCAGGCACCTGATGGCGAGTGGACGGAGATGCGCCCCGGCGACGCCGTGCTGTTACCACGCGGCGATGCGCATGTGCTGGCAAGCGAACCGGGCATTTCGCCGACCCCGGTCGACTGCCTGCCGCGCAAGCCGCTCTGCGATGGCATCGTGGACCTGCAATGTCCATGCACCGACAGCAACAATCTCATCTTTTTCGCAGTGATGCGCTTCAATGTCGACAAGCGCCATCCGCTCCTCAACCTGATGCCCGATGTGATGCGCACCAGCGATCTCGCCAAGAGCGAGCCGACGATCCCGCCGCTTCTCGACGCCATGATGCGGGAGGTCGAAATGAACCGGGTGGGCGCCGGCGGTATCCTGTCGCGCCTCGCCGACGTGTTGACGGCGACGATCATCCGCACATGGGTGGAGCATGGCTGCGGCGACGCCAGCGGCTGGCTCGCCGCCGTGCGCAACCCGGAGGTCGGGCGGGTGCTGGCGGCGATCCACCTCGACCCCGCGCACGACTGGAGCGTGAACGAACTGGCGCGCCACATGGGCGCGTCGCGCTCGGGTTTCGCCCAGCGCTTCGTCAGCGTCGTCGGCGAGACACCGGCGCGTTATGTGGCGCGGATGCGGATGCACCAGGCCCATGAATGGCTGCGTGAGGGGCAGCGCGTGGCAGCGGTCGCCGAACGGCTCGGCTACGATTCGGAGGCGTCGTTCAGCCGTGCGTTCAAACGGGTGATCGGCGCTTCACCGAGCCATTTTCGAGAGAAGCGGAAGGACTATGGCGCTGCGACACCGTGAACGGGGCGATGAGGAGGCAGCGGCCTGAACCAAGGTTATGCGCCTCCGGTCTGGTGTACCGTCTGCCGATCGTACGTTGCGGATCGCCGATAATATCAAGGCGCTCAAAGTAGATTTCTCCGAGGCCGAACTGGATCGCGCATTTTCACCCGGAGCCATCGTCGGCAACCGCTACCCCGATTTCGTCATGAAGTGGGCCGCCCAGTAGCCGGCCACAAGGGAATAGAACGACATCGCCGGAATAAAAAGACCCGGTCGAGGCGGGACCAACGGAAAAGTTGAAAAGCGTCCGCTCAGGGAGACCGGACCGGACGCTTTCAACTTGGCAACCACTACTTCGGATATTTCCGCAATCTATCACTTCCCGCTATTTTTTCATTCATCGCGAGAATTCTACGCCCTGGAGATCTAAAATGAGCGAAAGTTTGGAAGACCGTATTGCGATATCCGATCTGATGATTGGATGGATTCACCGCGACCTTGCCCAATGGGACAATCTTCGACAGCTGTTTCATGACGACGGCGTGATCGAGGTCACATGGTTCGAGGGTAGATTCGACGATTTCGTGGACGCCTCGATGCGCATGGGGGCGTCCAGTTTTAAGAACAAGCACGTCATCACATCGCCAGTCATAACGTTCAACGGCGGCAAGGCTATTGCTGAAACCAATGCCATGATCGTTGGCGAAAACATCGATCTGGGGATAGGCTGCGTCAATCACAACAGATTTTATGACAGGATCGAAAAGCGCCAGGGAGTCTGGAAAATCGTCAACCGTCAGAGCATCTACGACATGGGGTCGTTCACCTTCCCATCTGGAAACCGCGATATCGATCCGGAGGTCGTCAACCGTTATCCGCGCGAATACGCTCCCCTCGGCTATGTGCTCGAAAAAAGCGGCTTTCCCGTAAGACGAGTCTTCGCGACAAAAGGAAGCGATCTCGAAAAATCGATGAAGGCTGAAGGGATGGAATGGCTTGCTGCCTGACCGGGCGAGCCGAGCGACCTACGCTTAATTTCGTTGGACCACACAAAGTAGTCCCACGGGCCGGACGGCCCTGCCGCGGCAGGCTCCGTCCCGTCCAAGGAGCAACGGACTATCGGAAGCCGGCTTTCCAGGCCAAGGCCCTGACATTGCCCATCGGCTTCACATGAAGCTAGATCGAGCCGTCCACCGCTTTCAAGTACGGTTGGTGATCGCCAAGCGGGGTCGGTCTCTTATCGCCGCGACGTGCGTATCTCACACGAAAGTCGCCGCTCATGTCTTCCTGGAGCCCGGTAAGGCGCAGGCGGCACGCCTCCACAGCAGCCTGCGTTCGGTCGGCATGCTGCCCTCATTTGAACGGGAGCAGCCAATCCCCCACTCGCTCGTCGAACAACCAGCAGAAAGATCGCACGGATCGAACGCGGTGCCATCCATCAAAGAGCATGCTTGATGCTACGACTGCGTAGGTCTCGCGACGGTTCAAGCAAAGATCCTCGCCTTGCTTGATGCCATCGCGTATTTGCGCGATACCTGCAGGCAGTATGTAAATAACCCGCACAAATTGGGCGCGGCGGTGAGCCGGACCGAGTACCTGTTTCGAGGAATTTCGCAATTGAAGACGTCGCGGCGGCTTTCCATATCCGGCATCCCGATGAGCCGCATTCCTGCCGACAATCGTCCCGGCATCAGTCCGGCCGATATCGCCGATCACAATTCCCGCACGACGCTCGGACTGTTGCGCAGGTTCGGACCACTGACGCGCCAAGAGCTTGCCAAGCACCTCGGGTTGACCGAGCCTGCGATCACTGGCATCACCCAGCGGCTAGCGGATGCTGGCTTTGTAATGGGCCGCAAGCGTATCACATCGACACGTTACACCGCCGCCGAATTCGCACTCTGTCCCGACGCAGCCTTTTCGTTGGGTCTCCGCCTGGGCGCAGACGGCTGCGAAATCATTATGCTTGATCTTGCATGTTCCATCGTGCGCCAAGAGCACGTGACACGCCTGGACATGATCGCGGACGCGGTCGCCGACATGATCTCCAACGCTCGGGTAACGGCCAGCCTGGTCGGTTGCGGGATCGCCTTGTCGCCGGAGACTGTTTCGGCGCGCTCTGCCATCGAGGCGGCCATCGGTCGGCCGCTTGGTCCACTGTTCTTCCTAGAAGACAGCGAGGCAGCAATCAACGCGGAGCGTATGCTCGGAATCGGCGATGTGGAAGGCGGCCTTGTCACAATCCTGATCGACGATACGGTTCGCGCCGGCCTCTTCATCGGCGGGCGCCCGTTTCACGGCATGCACGGACAAGCCGGTCAAATCGGCGAGATGCGGTCCGGCATTGACGGCGCAAGTCTGAACGAGATGGCGACGCTACCATCGCTGCAGCGACATCTCGCGCGAGCGACATCCGCCAACGGCTGGTTGGAGATTGCCGCGCGTCATCTACACGAAGCGGTTCTGGCAATCTCCGGCTTCATCGCTCCCGGCGCCATCCTCATCGGCGGGTCCCTGCCCGATGACATTCTAGCGTCGGTGATATCGCGCATGGCGCGCGAGCGGGAAGAGAAAATCCGCGATCTGGTGATCGCCCCCTGGATCCCGGCAGTGCAACCGGCAACCCATCCGAAAGATGGCGTGGCCCTGGGTGCTGCCCTTCGACCTTTCACCGAGACGTTGTTTCCGGCCTGACGACGTCAGTCGGTCGCAGGCCACCGTTCAGGGCTGTTCGCGAGACCACCGATCGGATTGCGGAACCGCTGCGCCGGTTCGGCCGATGGAAGGCCGAGACGATGCGCCAGCGGAATGGCCGCGGCGCCGAGTGCCGCAGCATCCTCCGAGCCGGCCGCGCGATGCAGCGACGGCGCCTTGGCGCCGAGGCGGCCGATCTCCTCGTGAACGTAGAGCAGCAGCTCGTCGATGATCCGGACAGGGAAGCGGCCGCCGATGAGGACACCCTCGGGATCGACGATCATGCCGATATGAACGATCGCCTGGGCGATCTTGACGCTGACCTTGCGCAGCCATGCGCTGACGATCGCGCGCCCTGTCGCATCGAGCGCCAGGAGGTCGGCCGGTGTGGACGCCTCGACGCCATTGCGCTTCAGGTGGTCGAGCAGGATGAAGAGCGAGAACATTTCGCCGAGCGGCTGCGTGCTACCGGCAAACGGCCCGTCGTCGAACAGTACCGGCAGCCAGCCGATTTCGCCGCCGATCCCGCTGGCGCCCTTGTGGCGGATGCCATCGATCACAAGACTGCCACCCAGGCAGGCGTTCGCCAGGATGTAGAAGAAACTACCGATCTCGGTGCCAAGCCCGTATTCGATCTCCCCCAAAGCCGCCGCGTTGGCGTCATTGTCGATGAACACCGGGTGATCGGAGATCGCCTCCAGCGCGCCGCGTACGTCATAGCCGCTCCAGCGCCGGTAT
This sequence comes from Rhizobium sp. Root708, assembly GCF_001429725.1. Taxonomy (GTDB): domain Bacteria; phylum Pseudomonadota; class Alphaproteobacteria; order Rhizobiales; family Rhizobiaceae; genus Rhizobium. The sequence continues at coordinate 39,750 of NZ_LMHV01000002.1, forward strand.
TCCGGCGGAAAGCCGATAACTGGCACTTCGCCGAGCCAATCAGGGATGGCGAGGCCGATGCCGGCCAGCCGGCTCTCCTCGATGATCTTGCGCCGCCGGAACGAAGACAGCGCATCGGCCATCAGTGCCGCGAAATCATTCGGCAGCAGAAACCGCGCCTCGTGGTGAATGCGACCGCGCACTGTGCCGGCAGCATCGACGGCGACGATGGTGAGGTGGTCGCGGTCGATATTGGCGCCGATCGAAAACACGCCCTCCGGATCGATCTCCAGCTCGATTGCCGGCTGCCCGCGCAACCCATGCCTGCGCCGCGCCTCCATGACGAGGCCCTCGTCGAGCAGGCGCTCGACGATCCGCGTCACGGCCTGCTTGGTCAGCCGCGATCGCGCCGCGAGCTCGGTGCGCGAAATTGGCCCGCCGCGATGGATCGCGCTCAGGATCATGGCCCGATTGGCCGCCGCCGCCTGCTCAGGATTGGAGCCCGAAACCTGCAACTTCCATCTTCTCCTTGCCTGTGTCCGGCATGTTGAACTGCCACAAGATCTATCGAGACTAAGTCATTGTGTCACAAACGGAAAGAGCCCAGCCACTCCATGACCGGGCTCCGACCATTCGTTGACTTCGACTTATCGCGAAATACGCCAGCTCTTCACCTGGAACGGCATCAACCCCTCGACCGGCACATCGCGCATCGGCTCTTCCAGAATGCTCACCGTTCCCTCGTTGCGCCATCCCTGCGGCAGCGTCAGGCCGAAAGCGCCGCGGCGGCCTGCTGGCTCGTAAACGCGCAGGATCAGGCCATCACCATCCTCGCAAGGCTTGATAGCCGAAAGCGCCGCGTCGATACCTTCAGCCTTGATTGGCTGCCACGTCCCGACCGCGCGGTCGGACACGGCCATCGCCAGCAGTGGCTGGTTGAGGTCGTCGGCCTCCTCGCGCACACCGCCCTCGTACCACGAGCCCTCATGCGGCATCAGAGAGTAGGTGAAGCTCTGCAACCCCTCATCGGCCAGCGGGTCCGGGTAGATGGGCGAGCGTAACAGCGAGAGGCCAAGCACGTTGCCCCGGATGCTATGGCCGTATTTCGCGTCGTTGAGGATCGCGACGCCGAAGCCCGGCTCCGAGAGATCGGCGAAGCGATGCGCCGGCGCCTCGAACATCGCCGCGTCCCACGACGTGTTCGAGTGCGTGGGCCGCTCGACGACGCCATAGGCGCATTCGCAGGTGGCGCGCGCATTGCGTACGGCAACATCAGTCAGCGTGCGCAAGAAGGCACGGCGATCGTGCCAGTCGAGCTCGGTCTGGATATCCAATCGACGGGCATTGGCGCCGAGCGACAGGATCTGCGTGATGCGCGAGTGGCGCCAGGTGCGCACGATCTTGATCGCGGCGCGGTGCGCCGTGTTTTCGATCAGCTCGATGCTATCAAGCGCAGTGATCTCCTCGCCACGCGCGGCGTAATCCTCCTCGACGTCCCAGGCGTCCCAATTGCGCGGCTTGTCCGCCGGGTAGACGAACAGCCGGTTGCCGGCGCCTTCGAGCGGCTCGCGGCCGCTTGGCTTGTGCAGGATGCTCGCAATCGAGCCGTCCTTGGCCAGCGTCACCTTCAGCGTTTCGTTCTCGAGGTGGCTGTTGCTCGCCGAAAGGCCCGGCTGCGCCTTCAGCGAGGCGATGTCGATGACGGCGATGGCGAGCGGCGCGATGCTGTCGCGCGACGAGACGTGGCTGCCATCGGCCAACGTCAGCCTGATGGGCCGTTCGTCAAGCGACGGATTGACCACCAGCACGTTGCTGCCGCTTCCAGACGGCAACTGTTTGGCGATAGCCGCGAGCGCACTTGCCTGCGCGGCCTGGCCGTCGGCGATCACGCCGTCGAGTTCTTCAGCGCTGTCGGCATAGACCTCGGCGATCGAGGAGCCCGGCAGAATGTCGTGGAACTCGTTCTTCAGGACGACGCGCCATTCGCTCTCCAGCGAGGCCGGCTTCTCGCCGCCCATGAGATGCGCCAGCCCGGCAAGGGTTTCCGCGGTGATCAGGCTGCGTTCGGCCTTGCGGTGCAGGCGCTTGACGACGCTCTGGCTGGTTAGCGTCGCGCGGTGCAGCTCGAGATAGATCTCGCCCTGCCACGTCGTGAGCTCCCTTTCGGCGGCACTCTTGTGCGCCCCCTCGAAAAAGTCGTGCACCTTCGTCCAGCGCGCGGCTGGCAGTGCCGGGAAGGCGCGCAGCTGCTCCTCGCGTGCGATCATCTCCGGCGTCACGCCGCCGCCGCCATCACCGTAGCCGACGGCCAGAAGCGTCGTCTCGTGCTTGTCCTTCTGCTGGAAGTTCCGCCAGGTGGGCACGAAGCAATCCGGCTGCACGAAGCCGTTATAGCCATGCATCGGATTGTCGAAGGTGTGGGTGAGCACCCGGCTGCCGTCGAGGCCCTCCCACCAGAAGAGGTCGGTGGGGAATTTGTTGGTCTCCGACCAGTTCACCTTGATCGTGAAGAAGCTCTTCATCCCACCCTGGCGCAGCAGCTGAGGCAGGGCGCCGGAGAAGCCGAAGCAATCCGGCAGCCAGCAGACGCTGTGGCGAACGCCGAAGGTCTTTTCGAAGTAGCGCTGGCCGTAGAGGATCTGCCGGCTGAGGCTCTCGCCCGTGGGCATGTTGGTGTCGGGCTCGACCCACATGCCGCCGAGCGTTTCCCACTGCCCTTCCTTCACGCGCTCGACGATGCGCTTCAGAAGTTCGGGATCGTCTTCGGCGATCTGGTTGTAATAATGCGCCGTCGACTGGTTGAAGCGGAAGTCGGACGACTGCTCCATCAGCGAGAGCGCCGTGTGGAAGGTGCGGCGCATTTTGCGACGGGTTTCGCGGTAAGGCCACAGCCAGGCAAGGTCGATATGCGCGTGACCGGTCAGGGCGATCTCGCCCTGCGGCGGGAAGCGTTCGCGCAGCTGTTTCAGTTCCTTGATCAGCGTGTCGTAAGCCGTAACCACGCTGGCGCGCTGCCCCTGGTTGAGGCCGTCGGGGGCGCTTTCGAGCTCGGGCAGTTGCCAGATTTTCTGCTGGCCGGTCGATGGCGCTATGCGCGCGATATAGGCTGCTGTCGATGACGGCCAGTCGAGGCCGCGCATGGCAGCCTCGGCAATGTCAAGCAAATGCGGAATGACCTCATGTCCCTCCAACGTGTCGATCGCCTCGGAGATCTGGCGCAGGAGCAGCCACAGCCGGTCGACCGGCCCGTCGAGCCACAAAAGGTTCGCCCGCTCGAGCCTTGGTGCGCGGACGGGTTCGCCGAACGGCAGGCGCGCGACCGTTTCCGAGGAGATGGCGATCCGGCGCGACGTCAGGCGGAATTCCTGGTGATAGGGGTCGAGCCCAAGTCGCGTTTCGTTTCCGGCCTCGTCGGTGATGGTGATCAGGCTCTCGCCGCCAAGGTTGAGGCTGAGCCGGGCTTCCTCGACCGGCCAATGTTCCGGCAGGCGTGCCGAGGCGGCGAAGCTGACCGTACCATCCTTGCGCGGCCATGCGCCGCCGATCGCGATCGGTTCGCCGTCGAAGGTCCAATCGACGATCTGAACGGTTTCACGGGCGCGCCAGTGTTCGAGTTCCGACATGCGGACGCGGATGCGGTCGAGGCGTTGGGCAAGCGTAAGCGACATGATCATATCCTGAGGTTTGAAAGATATCAGCCCTTGACGGCACCGGCCGTCATGGCGCCGAGAATGAGGCGTTGGAGCGAAAGAAATGCGACGATGGCGGGCACGACAGACACGAGGCAGGCGGCCGCCAGCAGCTGGATGGAACTATCGTTCTGGGTTCCGGCATATTGGAAGATGCCGACGCCGATCGGCATCAGCGCTTCCTTGCTGATCAGCAGGAAGGGCACCAGGAATTGCGACCAGCCAGCGATGACGGAAATGATGAAGGCGGAGGCGATCCCCGGCGTCGAGAGCGGCAGAATGATCCGCCAGAAGACGCCGAAATGGCTGCACCCGTCGATCAGCGCCGCTTCGTCCAGGCTGCGCGGAATGCCGTCGATGAAGCCCTTGAGTATCCACGTCACCATCGGCACGGCAAGCGCGATATAGACCATCGTCGCGCCGAAATGGCTGTCGGTGAGGCCGATCTTCGCCATGTAGCGGTAGAGCGGCACCATGATGACGAGCGGCGAGATCATCTGGAATGCAAGCAACACCATCATCCACGGCCCCTTGCCGCGGAAAGGAAAGCGCGAGAAGGCGTAAGCCGCCGGCAATGCCACGATCAGGCAGCCGATCGCGCTGGAGGCCGACAAGATGAGCGCGTTCCACAGATAGCCCGCAAATTTGTCGGAAGAGAGAATAGCGATGAAATTGTCGAGCGTCGGCGACTTGGGGATCAGCCTGGAGACGCCGAGAAACACCTCCTTGCGGGTACGCAGCGCCAGCGACAGCAGCCAGACCAGCGGCCAGGCGAAGAAGAGGAAGGTGATCAGCATGAAGAGATAGCTGAAGAGATCTCCAATGCGTTCCTGTCTCGAATTGATCATACTGGTTCTCCCTTCGGCAGGAAGCGGGCATAGACGAGCGCTAGGCTGAGGCTGATGACAAGCATCAGGATCGACAGCACCGCGCCGGCCGCCAGATCATAATTCCTGAAGACGACGTTGAACGTATAGAGCGAAAGAACCTCGGTCGCCCGGCCTGGGCCGCCACCGGTCAGCGAGATGATCGCATCGAAGGTGTTCAGCGTCTGGATGGTGATCAGGATCATGTTGACGAGGATCGCCGCGCGCAACTGCGGCAGGGTGATGTAGATCATCCGCTGCCAGGGATTGGCGCCGTCCATTTCCGCCGCTTCGTAGAGCTCCGGATCGATCGCCTTGATGGCGGCATACATGACCACCATCGAAAACGCCGTTCCGCGCCAGACGTTGGAGATGACGACCGACCACATGACCATGTTCGGGTCGGACAGCCATTGAACGGGGGCGGCGCCGAGCATCCTGAGCAGGCTGTTGAGACCGCCGAAGGGCGCCTCGTTGAACAGCATCTTCCAGATGATGCCGCCGGCAATCCCCGGGACCACCCAGGCGACAAGCGCCGTGGTGCGCACGATGGTCGAGCCGAACAGGCCACGCTTTTCGCTACGCACGACGACTTGGGCGATGAACAGCCCGAGCACTTGTTGAGCAATGACGCTGGACCCGGTGAAGACGAGCGTCACCCAGAGGATCTGCAGCAGCTCAGGCTTCGAAAGCGTGTTGACGATCGTCCGCAGCGTATATTCCTCGTCGTTGCCGACGATCGATATGTTGGTGAAGGCGAAGCGGAAGACGTCGATCAGCGGGTAGAGATAGAAGACCCCGAGGACCAGGATCAGCGGCATCAGCCAGGGCGCGGGGGAAGGATAGAATTTTCGCGCGGCAAGCCTGCTTCCGGTAGGCGCAGTCTCGGCCGCAATGCTGAGATTGGTCATCGATCCGTCCGGTTATGTGTCATTGAGGTCAGGCAGTCGGTATCGGTGGCGCGGGTGAGGTTACCCCGCGCCACCGATCATCAGCTCAGCTCCGTTTGAAGGCGCTGAGCGAGGCGGTGAAAGCCTCGTCGACGGCGGCTTCCGTCGCCTGGGTGCCTGTTAGCACCTTGCCCATCATGATCTGGATCTGGTTGGATATTTCGGGATAGACGGCAGCCCCCGGCCGCGCCTGCCCGACCTTCAGGGCTTCGGCGAAGGTCTTGTTTGCCGGTGTCGAGAAGACCTCGTACTTGTCATAGAGATCGGCGCGTGTCGGCAGCTGTTCCTGAAGCGCATTGGCCGGCCCCATATAGACTTCGCGGGCAAGGTCGGCGCAGACCTTGACCTTGACGGCATCCTTGCTGAAGGCCGCGACGGTCCAGCCGCCGGTGCCGGTCGAGCGTTCATTGGCGGTCGGGCCGGGAAGCGGCGAGAAGGTCCATTTGGCGAACTCCTCCGGCTCGAGCGCCGCCTTCAGCTGCGCATACTGCCAGTTGCCGCCCACAAAGAGCGCGGTGGTTCCCGCTGTAGCGGCAGCGTTGAAGTCGTCGTAGTTCCCGATGGTGGCGACGCGCTTGGGGGCTGCGCCCGATTCCACGAGGCCACGATAGTAGTTTACCGCCTTGATGAACTTCTCGCGGTTGTCGCCCTCGCCAAAGATCGGCTTGCCCTGATCATCGACCAGCTTTCCACCCTGGCCCCAGAAATTGGCGAGCCAGTCGAAGGTCGTGCCCTCGTAACGTCCGCCGTTGAAGAGGATACCCTCCATGCCTTCGTCGACGGAATGCAGCGCGGCCTTCTTCAGGTCGTCCCAGGTCTGAGGCGCGTCGGGTACGATCTCCTTGTTGCGGTAGAGTACGCGTAGATCTGTCGACCACCACCAAGCATAGATGTTGCCGTCATCACCGGTGATCCCCTCGCGGATGAAGGGAAACAGCTGGCCGATCTCTTCCTTGCTGAAGTAGGGCGAGAAGGATTGCAGCACGCCGGATTTCTTGAAGAGCGGCAGCACGAAGGAATCGACCGCGGCGCAATCGGGCGCCGAACCCGACTTCGCCTGCTCGAGCATGCGCGCCTGCTCCTGGCCGATATCGCCCGACATCATCTGCAATTCGATCTGCCAGTCAGGGCGCTTGGCGATGAAATCGTTGAAGAGCTTGCTGTAGCCCTCGGCATAAACAGGCTCGTTGTTGCGCGGGCCGTCGGTGGTCATGCGGAAAATGAGCTTGTTTGGCGCGTCGGCCTTGCCGACGATGTCGCCCGTGATCAGATCCTGAGCCGCCGCGATAACAGGCGCGGCCAGGAACGAACCCGCCAGAAGGGCGAGCATGATTGCCTTTTTCTTCACCAGTATTTCCTCCCGATTCAGGATCCCATCCGAGCCGCTGCCTCCACAACAGCGGGTCTCCTCGATCCACCGACTAGATTAAGTCACTTTGCTTTTGTGTCAAGCGATCAAGTCTCGGGCGTCGAGAAGGCGGCTGACAAATCGCGGCTTCGGGGCAATCGACAATCCATGCGGACACTACCCGAGGACGATGGCGATCGACGCTACGGCTGGCGATCCTAAAGTGCCGAGACGGAGGTGACGATTGGCGAAAAGGCCATTTTGCCGTCGCAATATGGCTGCGAGCCTATCGGAAGCGTCAGATAGCCGGAAAGGTCCAAGGTGTAAGCGATAATGCCACGGGATCAAGCGGTCCAACTCGGACTGACGGGCTCAGCGACGGGTCTCTGTCTTGTTGTTGGAACATCGAAGTCCGACGTCGACAATGCTGGAGCGTTTCCGGGACGGACCAGCGTGAGCGCGCCTTGAGACTTCCAGGTGCCTGAGAATGAGACGTCACACTCGTGAATTCGTGATCGGCATCATCGTTCAGGCAGCTTCAATCTGGGTGCGTGTCTGTTGGTTGCCTGAATTCCAGCGTTCGACGAATGCTGAAAGCTCTGCAGCTACTACGGGCTTGCTAAAGTAGAACCCTTGCACCTGGTCGCATCCCTGTTGTCGCAAGAATGCAGCCTGTTCGAAAGTCTCAACGCCCTCAGCCGTGGTCACCATTTTAAGGCTTTGCCCGAGACCGATCACGGACTTGACGATCGCTCCGGATTTTTCTGTGTCGCTCAGGTCGCCGATAAACGATCTGTCGATCTTGATCTTGTCGAACGGGAACGAATTGAGGTAGCCAAGCGACGAATAGCCGGTCCCAAAGTCATCCATGGCGATCTTCACGCCAAGCGCTTTCAACCCGTTCAGGATGTCGAGCGCTGCGCCTGTGTCGTTGATAAGGATGCTTTCGGTAATCTCGAGTTCCAGTCGATCCGGCTCCAAGCCTGTCCTCTGCAGAACCTGCCGCACTGTCTCGACAAGCTCGCGATTCCGAAACTGAACCGGAGACAGATTGACGGCGATACGCAATCGATCCCATGACATCGCCTGGCTGCAGGCTGTCTCGAGCACCCATTCACCGATTGCTACAATCAGCCCGGTTTCCTCCGCCAACGGAATGAAATCCGCAGGGGAAACCAAACCGCGCACCGGATGACGCCATCGAACCAGTGCCTCGACAGCGGCGACCGTCTGGTGCTCCAGATCGATAAGCGGCTGGTAGTGAAGTTCGAGTTCGTTTTTCAAGACCGCTTGGCGCAGATCGTACTCAAGAGCCCGCCGCTCCTGAAGTTCGGCATCCATCTGCGCTTCGAATATCCGATAGGTGGCACGTCCGCCCTGCTTTGCCCGATAGAGGGCAATGTCGGCATTCTTTAACAGGCGCTCGGGTATGCGGTCTTTGGTGTCCGCCAACGCGATGCCGATACTGACGCCGATATGAAGAATCTGATCCTCGACAATGAAAGGTGTACGAAGGCCATCGATCAGCTTTCGGCTCAGCTCTTCAGCATCATGCGGCTGGTTTGCGCCGATTTGTATGACCGCAAACTCGTCTCCCCCCAAACGAGCGACCGTATCACTATAGGCGACACAGGATGCCAGACGTTCCGCAACTTGCTGCAGGAGTTGATCACCAGCGGCGTGGCCCATGCTATCGTTGACCTCTTTGAAATTGTCGAGATCCAGACAAATTACCGCAACCGATGTGGACGTCGCCATTGCGGGGGCAAGCGCGACATTTAACCGTTCCCTGAAGAGTACTCGGTTCGGAAGGCTTGTAAGAGCATCGTGATGCGCAAGGTGACTTACGCGAGTGGCCGACTCCTCCAGGGCACTCGTCGATCTACGGGCGTTCCTGACGACAAGCACCGAGAATGCTGCAAGTACTAGCAATGCCAGCCCTAGAGGTGGCACAATGAAGCCAAGCAACTGGTTGCCCGGCTTTGGCGGGGACCAGGATATCGTCCCAAGATACATCCGGTTCTGCGTCAGAAGCGGAATGGATGCTTCCTTGCCGAATTGATTGTCGAGCGAGATCGTAAGATCGCTCAGCAGGTAGTCATGGCCCATCCTGTCAAGAAACTTCTGGTCCAGCCGCTTGGCAAAGACGAGCATTGTGAGATCCCGGGGATTGATGCTCGAGCGATCAACGGACGGCGGAAGGATGCCATTGGCGGCAACAACGTAAACATCGTTTCCGGATTTGATCAGGCTTGTGGTCGGATCCGGCTGAATTGCTGCCACATGCAAAAGGTCGCGAAGACCGCGAGGCATTGCTTCGAGAGCATCCATCTTCGTCGGGACGCCATCGATAAGGCTGTAGAGCGTCTTGTCTCCGGGAGCGACAACGAACACCATCTCGTAGCCGAGATCCTTGTAGATGTTGGCACCAATGTTGCCGTCGGTGACGGCCCAATCCAGGTCGATACGATCACGGACATGCTCGTGGACGTCAGGCCGAATTGTGTAGTCCCGAAGGTTACGACCGACCTCACGAGCTTTCACCTGAAGCGCGGTCAAAGCAAGCCGGGTGGACCCTTCGATCTCCAATTGATTTTGTTGGCGGGCGGAGAGGATCAGGAAACCGATCACCACGATAATCACGCCGATCATGATACCGGCCATGGGATAGACGACGCGCCGCGTGAAATGCTGCCCCGAGAGGTGGGACATATCGGAACTGAGAGTGCGCATGCCATCCTCCGCTAGAGTTGCGAGCGACGCTACAGTTGCAATGACAAATGAGTGGTTAAATCTAGTTGTCCCGTTTCGATACAGTTAATGAGAACGATAAAACCAATGGCTAAAACTCGCAGGCCTCAAGAACCTTGCTTCTAAACAAGGCATCGGAGCCTGCCTTCTTCCCGTGGCCGCCCCCTCTTTGGCGGCTTGGCGGGAACAGCAGACGTGGCGTCACTGGTCCGAAACAAGCTCTCCGAGATGTTGCCGGACCCATTTGACCTCTTCCGAAGCAGTCCTGCCGAAATGGCGTTTGAAGTCACGGCTGAACTGAGCGGGACTAACATAGCCAACCGAAAGCGCGATTTCCGCAATGGTGCTCTTCTGTCGCGCCATCAATAGCCTCGCCTGATGAAGGCGCATGGCTTTGACATATTGTATGGGACTGCTTCCAGTCAGCGCCTTGAAGTGCGCATGGTAGGACGGAACACTCATACCGGCCTCGCTGGCTAGAGCCGCGATTGAAACATCGGAGCAGAAACTGTCGCTCAGGCGGGCGAGGCTCTGGACTATGCGCCCCGCCATTCCTTTTTGCCGCAACGCGGCGACCAGTGCAGACCCCTGCGGACCAACGAGTATTCGGTAGTGCAGCTCCCGTAGGATGCTTTTCCCGAGCACCGCCGTCTCGACGGGGCTGGCGAGCGCCTTCAACAAGCGCAGAATCGTATCCTCGATCTCAGGTTCCATTCTGCTGGAAACGAGGCTCTTCGCCATCGTCGCTGTTTCCAGCTGCCAGTTTTCCAGCGCGGCAACGATTTCGGCCGTGAGCGTCATATCGAAGTCGACGTAGATCGCCAGTAGCGGCTTCTCGGGGCTGGCTACCGATTCCATGCGGAAAGGAACAGGCACCGCCACCGCCAGATAATGATCTTCATCATAGACGTAGACCTCACTCTCGAGCACGCCTTTCTTCCTGCCTTGGAGCACAAAGACCACGCCAGGCTGGTAAAGGACGGGCACGTTATTCAGAACCGCTTCGGACCTGAGGAGTCTGACACTATCAAGCCCGGCCAAGTTGTAGCCCTGGCGAGGCGCGAGCGCCCCTCCCAGCTCCACCAGCTCGCGCCGTCGTGATTGCTCACATCGCACTATCATAGGAATTGGCAAGCTTTTTAAATGAATTAACGTCGATCACCACGTCAATCTAGACTATCAGTCAACCTCTCAATCAACAATGAGAGAAAACAATATGTCCAAGAAAACGTTCTTCATAACGGGCGCCAATTCTGGCTTCGGCCTCGCCATTGCGACGACGGCAATCGCTGATGGGCATGCTGTCATAGGGACTGTCCGCTCCGAAGCCGCGAGAGAAAAACTCGCCAAGCTGCTGCCGACAGCCAAGGCCGCGCATTGCGATGTCACCGAATTTGACCGAATTCCTGAGGTCGTGGAAAACGCGGAACGTGAGCATGGCCCGGTGGATGTTCTTATCAACAACGCCGGATATGGCCATGAGGGCGTGCTTGAGGAAGCACCGCTCGAGGAAATGCGACGGCAGTTCGACGTCAACGTGTTCGGTGCCGTCGCCGTCGCCAAGGCGTTTTTGCCCCGATTCAGATCGAGACGTCGCGGTTACATCGTCAACGTGACCTCGATGGGCGGAATAGTTACCATGCCAGGCATTGCCTACTACTGCGGCAGCAAGTTCGCCCTGCAGGGGATATCAGAGGTCATGCGTTCCGAGATGGCACCGTTCGGCGTGCATGTGACGACGCTATGCCCCGGTTCTTTTCGGACGGATTGGGCGGGCCGTTCGATGGTTCGGAGCGTTAGGTCAATCGACGACTACGATCTCTTGTTCGATCCTATCCGCCAGGCGCGCCAGGAAAAGAGCGGCAAGCAACTCGGTGATCCCTCCAAGCTAGCAGCCGCCGTGCTGACGCTGATCGCCTCCGACACTCCGCCGCCGCAGCTCTTGCTCGGAAGCGATGCCCTCGAACTTGTTTCAGCCAGAATTGAGCGCTTGCAGGACGAAATCGAGGCATGGAAGTCCGTCACCGTATCTACTGATGGTTGACCGAGTACCGCATCGGGCCGAAAGCCGCCGTCGGCGGGCGGCGGCCAAGCCTCTGTAGCAGCCAGACGTGCGTGACGTTACCGCCAGAGCGACGCCACTCAACGAGAACACGCCGATCAGCTTTCGTATCGCGCCCAGAACGAGGAGCGGCAACCAGACCGGACCTGCATTGAGATCGACAAGCAGCGGCAGGAACGTGAACATCGACAACAGGGATTTGGGTTGCTCAGGCGGCGCTGGAGCACCGCAAATTTGGACCGCCGCGATGCGTCGGAGAACACCCTCCTTCTAAGCAGCTAGAACTGATCAAATCCGAGTTCTTCGCAGGTACTGGCCCTGCCCTAAAGTGCCCTGCACCGCGCCTTCGCGGATGATCGACCTGCCACGGAGCATCGTCAGGACTGGCCACCCGACAACTTCCAGTCCGTGATAAGGCGTATAGTCGGCCCCATGATGCAGGATATCGTTGGTTATCGTCACTTGCTTATGGGGATCCCAGAGCGTGATATCGGCGTCGGAGCCGATCGCGATTGTGCCCTTCTGCGGGTAGAGACCGTATTGCTTGGCATGGTTCGTTGATGACAGCGCGACGAAGCGGTTGATGTCGATACGACCTTTGCTGACGCCTTCGGAAAACAGGATTGGGAGCCGCGTTTCGACGCCTGGAATACCGTTCGGGATCCAGCGGAAATGGCGTTTGCCTTTCTCGTTCAGCTTGCCGCTGTCATCATCATAGCGGAACGGGCAGTGGTCGGAGGAAAAGAGCTCGAATGTTCCGCTCTGTAGCCCTTCCCAACAGGCTTCCTGACTTTCCTTGTCGCGCGGCGGCGGCGAGCAGACGAATTTCGCGCCTTCCAGTTCGGCGGCATCGAGATCATCGGCGGTCAGAAGCAGATATTGCGGGCAGGTTTCGCCCGCCACCTTGCTGCCACGCTTGCGGGCCCGCTCGATTTCTTCCATCGCCTGCCGGTTCGAGACATGGACGATGACGATCGGTGTGCCAACGATTTCGGCGAGCGAAAGGGCGCGATGCGTCGCCTCGCGCTCGGCGGCGGCCGGCCGGCTCAGCGCATGGAATTTCGGCGCGAGCTCACCATTCCTTTCGTGCTTTCCGATGAGATATCGGATCGCATCTTCGTTCTCGCAGTGAACCATGACGAGCGCACCAGACTGTCTGGCGCTATCAAGCGTGTCGAGGATCTGGTCGTCCCGTAGGCGAAGGTTTTCATAGGTCATGAAGACCTTGATCGATGTGTATCCATCCTCGACCAGCGCCGGGAGTTCCTGACCAAGCACGTAGGATGTCGGATCGGTCACGACCAGATGAAACGAGACGTCGATATAGCACTCGCCTTCGGCTTTCGCATGGTAGGCCTTCAGCGATTCGCGCAGCGTGGTGCCCCTCTCCTGCATACAGAAGGTCAGAACCGTGGTGTTGCCACCGAAAGCGGCCGAGAGCGTGCCGCTCGCAAAGTCGTCGGCCATAACGATGCCGTCGCCGGACGGCTGCGCGAGATGGACATGGCTGTCGATCCCGCCCGGCATGACATAGAGCCCTGAGGCATCGATGATCTCGTCGGCGCTATCAAGAGAGGCTGCAAGTGCCGCGATTTTCCCGCCGCGAATGCCGACATCGCTTTGAAACGTATCGCAGGCAGTGACGACGGTGCCGTTCTTGATGATCGTGTCGAAATACATTCAGGCAGCGCCCCTCTTATGGTCGGCGAGTATGTCATCGAGCGCGGCGATCAGCCGGTCGACCTCACCGATGGTGTTGTAGTGAACCATGGAGACGCGCACGGCGCCGTTATATTGCGGCAGGCCGACATGGTCGCCGAGGCGGCGCGCATGAAAGTCGCCGAAGCGGATCGCGATTTTGTAGGCGTCCATCGCCTTGCAGATATCTTCCGAATTCCGGCCTTCGAAAACAAAGCTGATGGTTGGAATGCGCCGCCCGTTGCGGTTGGCGGTTTCGCCGATGATGCGGCAATCGTTGCGGCTGCGCAGGTACGACAGCAGACGCTCGGTCAGCGCGTTTTCCTGTATGGTGATCGCTTCGAAGGCGGCGAGGATCAGCTCGCGCGGCGAGCCTTTCGAACCCGCTTTCGTGCCAAGCTCGCAAAGGTAGTCGACAATCCCGGTGACCGCGTAGGCGAGCTCGTAGTTCGGATTGCCCGGCTCCAGCTTGCCAGGCACTTTGTCGCGGCCATAGAAGAAGTGGTAGAGCGGATCGAGTTCCAGCAGATGCTCGTATTTTCCGTACATCATCGCGTAATGCGGGCCAAAGGTCTTGTAGAAACTGAAGACGTAGTAGTCGACGTCCATGGCCTGAACATCGACGGCGCGGTGCGGAGCATAGGCGACGGCATCAACGCAAATGCGAGCCCCATGTGCGTGAACGACCTCGGCGATTTCGGCGATCGGGTTGATGGCGCCCAAAATGTTGGAAACATGTGTGACGCAGACGAGCTTCGTCTTCTCCGTCAGCAGCGGCGTGAGCTCGGAAATGTCGAGTTCGTAGGTCGTCGTGTCGAGCGGCCAGAATTTGATGACGACGCCCATGTCCCGCAGTCCGTCCCAGGGACCGATATTCGACTCGTGATCGGAGATCGTCACGATGATCTCGTCACCCGCCGAAAGCTGGCTGCGCATCGAACGCGCCAGGTTCTGCAGAAGCACGGTCGTCGAGCTGCCGAAGACGATTTCTTCGGGGCGCGAGGCATTGACGAGGTGCATGGCGGCGATGCGGCTATCCATCAAAGCCTTGGCAGCCTGCTGCGATACATCATAGCTGCCGCCGATCTGGACGTTCTTGTCGTAGAGGAACGTGTTTATCCGCTCGACGGCACGCTTCAAGATCTGCGAGCCGCCGGCATTGTCGAAAAACACCCAGCCATGATCGAGGCCGGGAAACTGGCTCCGGACGAAATCGATGTCGAGTTGGGGTTGCGCTTCCATGGTGGTCCTCCGGAACCTTGTCTTTTCTTGTCAGTGATTGAGAACTGCGCGCAGGAAGCTTCTCGTGCGTTCCTCGCGCGGATTATCGAAAATCTCGGCCGGCGTGCCGGCCTCGACGATGCGGCCGCCATCCATGAAGATCACGCGGTCGGCGACCTGGCGGGCAAAGCCCATCTCATGCGTGACGACGATCATCGTCACGCCGGTGCCGGCAAGCTTGCGCATGACGTCGAGAACCTCGCCGACCATTTCCGGATCGAGCGCCGACGTCGGCTCATCGAAGAGCAGCACGCGGGGCTCCATCGCGAGCGCCCGGGCAATCGCCACGCGCTGCTGCTGGCCACCAGACAGCTGCTCGGGATATTTGTCTGCCTGTTCGGTGATACCGACGCGGGCAAGCAGTTCCCTCGCCTTGCGGGCCGCTTCCTCGGGCGGCGTCCCGCGCACACGCATCGGCGCGATCATGATGTTCTTCAGGACGCTCAGATGCGGGAACAGATTGAACGACTGGAACACCATGCCGACCTCTGCCCGCACTTGAGCCAGGTTTCTGCCGCGCTCGACCTTGATGCCGTCGACCTCGATACGGCTTTCGCTGGAGAAACTTTCGAGGTGATTGATGCAGCGGATCAGGGTGGATTTGCCCGAGCCAGAGGGCCCAATGACACAGACCACCTCGCCTTCGGCAATCGACAGGTCGATGCCGTGCAGCACCTGGAAGTCGCCATAGGATTTGTCAAGTTTCTGGATGTTGACGATGGTTTTCATCTGCGCCTCCCTGCGCTAAAGCGTTTTTCGAGGCGGGCGACGATGATGACCATCGGCCAGAGGAAGGCGATATAGATGACGGCGGCGCCGATGAGCGGTGACGGATTGGCCGTCAGCGCCTGGGCCTGGGTTGCCTGCTTGAGAAGGTCGGGCATCGCCACCACGGAGGCGAGCGCCGTATCTTTCATGACATTGATGCAGTTGTTTGTGAGTGGCGGAATGACGATCTTGATCGCCTGCGGCAGGATGATCTCGGCCATCATATGCCGGTAGGAAAGGCCAAGCGCCTCCGATGCCTCGAATTGCCCGCGTGGGATCGCCTCGATACCGGCGCGAAATATCTCGGCCGTGTAAGCCGTCGACACCAGTGTCAGCGCGCTGACCGCCGAGACGAAGGGCGAGAGCCGGATGCCGACGAATGGCAGGGCATAATAGATGACGATCAAGAGAACGAGCAGCGGGATCGAGCGGAAGATGTCGATATAGATCTTGGCGAGAGCCTGGATCACGGGATGCCCGTAAAGGCGCAGCAATGCCAGGATCAGACCGCCGATAAGGCCGCCGATAATGCTGACCACGCCAAGCTCGAGCGTGATCCACAAGCCGGACAGCAGCAGCGGAAAGGATCGCTCCAGCACCGCCAGATTGAAGAAGGTCGTGAAAATATCCATTGAGAAACCGATCAGTCGTTTCGGGGCGGATGACGGGCAAACCCGTCATCCGTATCCTTGACCATCCGGCCTTATTTTGCCGCAGGCATATCCGCGACCTTCACGGTCGAGGTCGTGTCCTCGGCCTTGGCGCCGAACCAGGTTTCATGCAGCTTGGCAATGAAGCCCTCGCCCTTCAGCGTCGTGATCACGTCGTTGACCTGCTTGGCCAGCGGATCACCCTTGTTGAACATGATTGAATACTTCTCGCCAGTCGGAATGCGCTCAACGACTTTGATCTCCGGCTTGTCCTTGACGTAGTACTGGAGCGCCGGGATGTCGCTGATATAGCCGTCGATACGGCCGGCTGCGAGATCGAGCATCGCCGGCTGCAGGCCCTCGAAGCGGCGGATCACGCCGAGGCTGTATTTGGCGGTGTTGTTGGTTGCCCACATGTCACCCGTCGAGCCCGTATCGACACCGACGACCTTGCCACTCATGCCCTTCAGGTCCTTGATGCCGCTCGCGGCCATGACGGTCAGTGACTGGTCGCTGTCGTAATAAGGTTGGGCAAAGCTGACGGACTCCAGGCGCTTCTCGGTGATGGTGATCGACGAAACCGCCATGTTGATGCGGCCCGACTGAACGGCCGAGAACAGCCCGTTGAACGGAATGTTGACAAACTCCACCGACTTGTTGAGGCGCTTGGCGATCTCGGTGACGAGATCGACCTCGAATCCGACCGTCTTGCCTGACTCGTCCTGAAATTCCCACGGGACGTTACCGATGTTGGCGCCCACGCTGAGATCGGCGGCATGGGCGGCTGCCCCTGCGAGCGCCAGGACGCCGGAGAGCATGACAGTCTTCAGAATCGAAAAACGACGCATTTTAGGTTCCCCTTGTTTTGTGCTGCGCATTTTTGCTATTGGTCTAACCGGTCTGACCAGCCAGGCCAAATCAACCACGGTCTATTGTCATTTGCAAGCGACTGATGGATTTAAATGCTGGGACAATCCGGGTGGCATCACCCGACATGCCGAGAGAACGGAAAGAATGCTCAACAGGACATTGGTACCGCAATCGGCGGCACGCCTGATACAAGACATGATCCAGAGCGGAGAGCTCGCCGCAGGCGAGAAGATTCCGTCCCAGCGCGAGTTTTCGACCAAGCTCGGTATCAGCCGTGCATCGCTACGCGAGGCGCTGCTGACGCTTGAAACGCTCGGCCTCATCAAAACGGAAGCCGGCCGGGGAACCTTCGTCGCCGAGCGCGGCAGCGCCGCCAACAGCGGCATGGCGCCATGGCGCTACTCCGACAGCTACTCGGTTTTCGATGTTTTCCAGACCCGCATGATGCTTGAAGGCAATATCGCGGCGCTGGCCGCCGGCCGCCTCACCGGCAACCAGCTGCAGGCGATGGAAGCGGCGACCAAGCAGATGGAGGATTGCTGGGCGAAACAGGATCTGCTCGCGAATGTGGAGGCCGACCTCGAATTCCACGCGATCATCGCGTCCGCCTGCAGCAACGCGATGATGCGCGCGCTGTACCAGGTGGTCCGCGAACAATTGACCGAGACGCAGCGCCAGCCGATCCCGATTACCGAGCCCGCCCGCATGAAAGCCTCCATCGCCGAACACCGGCGGATCATTTCGGCACTACGTGACAACGACTCCGTTCGCGCCCGCCAGGAAATGGAAAACCATGTCCTGAATACCGCCCGCTGTGCGGGCCTTAATCCCTGAGGATTCGGGAACGCTGCCACGCCCGTCAACCCGAATTGTGTATTGTTGACGATGCAAATCATGGCCGAAGCCACCAATCGCCTTCTCGACAACGCTGAAAAAGATATCAAGCACGCTCTGCCATCTGACCAGCATGGCAGTTGGGCTCTGCGATGGAGAACGGTGTGGCTCAGGATGAGCTCATATCACTCGGATTGGGAACATACCCCCTACTCCCATCAAGGAGGGTTCTTGTGTAGGGATGCTGGACGCTGCCCTCTAAAAGCTGCTGGCGCGTTGCGATCTCGACGAAAACGCCATCCTGCATGACCGCCACACGGCTGCAGAGATGCGCGATAACAGCCATGTCGTGACTAACCAGGATATAAGTTAGTTTAGAACGTTCGCGCAAATCCTTCAGAAGATTAAGGATTTCCGCCTGGATCGAAACGTCGAGTGCCGATGTCGGCTCATCGAGCAAGAGGATTTTCGGCTCAAGGATGAGCGCACGGGCAATTGCCACGCGCTGCCGCTGGCCGCCGGAGAGCTGGTGCGGGAAGCGATGCCGGAAGCCGGGCGGCAGGCCGACGTCGCGCAGCACCTGCTCGACACGCTCCTGCCTGCGATCCAGCCCATGGATTTCGAGAGGCTCCAGCAGCGTGCGCCCGATCGTGTGGCGCGGATGCAGGGAGCCGAACGGATCCTGGAACACCATCTGCTGCTTTGCGAGTTGCGCGCGGGAACGCTTCGGACCGACCACGTCGCCATCGATCGAAACAGAACCGCTCCATTCCTTGATGCGTCCCGCCAGCGCGCCGAGCACCGTCGACTTGCCGCATCCGCTTTCGCCAACAAGGCCGAATGTCTCGCCGGACGCGACCTCGAAGGCCACGCTTTTGACGACCTGCTTGAAGTCGTTGCCGTTGCCGAAAGACACGGCGAGATCGTTTACCGATATGATGGACATGTCACGCCTCCGCCCAGCTTGCCTGACGCTTCAGCACTTCCAGACGGTCTCGAGGATGATCGAGACTTGGCAGCGCCTCGAGAAGACCGCGTGTATAGGGATGGGTTGCTTCGTCGAGCCTGGCGGCTTCGATCGTTTCCACGATCCGGCCCGCATACATGATGACGACGCGGTCGCAGAAGCTCTTCACGAGGTTGAGGTCGTGCGAAATGAAGACCAGGCCGATGTCGCGCTCTGTGATCAAGTCGTCGAGGATCGACAGCACCTGCTGACGCACGGTGACGTCGAGTGCGGAGGTCGGCTCGTCGGCGATGATCAGTGAGGGCGACGAGATCAGCATCATCGAGATCATGATACGCTGGCCCATGCCGCCCGAGACCTCGTGCGGGTAGAGATTGAAGACGCGGTGCGGGTCGCGGATATTCACCCTTTCCAGCATGGCGAGCGTACGCTCGCGCGCCGCCTTCTTGCCAAGACGCTCATGCAGAATGACGGTTTCGGCGATCTGCTCGCCGACGGTCATGACAGGATTGAGCGAATATTTCGGGTCCTGCAGGATCATCGAGATCCGGCTGCCGCGGATCGCGCGCATGTCGGCCTCGCTGGCGGCCAGGAGATCGACGTCCTCGAAGCGCAACTCATCGGCAACCACGCGAGCGGTGCTCGGCTGCAGCCGCATGATCGCACGTCCCGTCGTGCTCTTGCCGGAGCCGGATTCGCCGATGATGCCCACCTTCTCGCGGCCGACATCGAAGCTCACATTCTTGACGGCGTTCACCACGCCGGACAGCGTCGGAAACTGCACCGACATGTTCTTGACCGAGAGGATCGGTTTTGACTGTTCAGGCATTGCGGGGATCCATGATGTCGCGCAGTCCGTCGCCAAGCAGGTTGAAGGCGAGACTGACCAGGAGAATGGCGATGCCGGGAACCGTCGTCAGCCACCAGGCATCGAGGAGATATTGGCGACCGGAGGCCGCCATGGCGCCCCACTCCGGCATCGGCGGCTGTGCGCCGAGCCCGAGGAAGCCAAGACCGGCGGCCGTCAGGATGACGCTCGACATGTTGAGCGTCAGGCGGATGATGATCGATGGTGCGCAGAGCGGCACGATGTGGCGGAACAGGATTCGTCCCATTCCCGCGCCCTGCAGCTCCGCTGCAACGACGAAATCGGCGGCACGGAACGTCAGCGTTTCGGCACGCGCCAAGCGCGCGATCGGTGGCCAGACGGTGAGCGCGATGGCGATGACGGCATTCTCGATCCCTGGACCAAGGGCTGCGGAAAAAGCGAGAGCGAGCACGAGGCTTGGAAACGACAGGAAAATATCGGTGATGCGCATCAGGACGACGTCTACCCAGCCGCCGAGATAGCCGGCGGTTGCGCCGATCGCAAAGCCGATGGGCGCGACGATGACCGTGACGAGGATGCTGATATAGAGCGTCGTGCGGGCACCGTAGACGAGGCGCGAATAGACGTCCCGGCCGAATTCGTCGGTGCCGAACCAATTGAGCGACGATGGCGGCTTCAGCGCCATCGTCAGATCCTGGGCGATCGGATCATGATTGGCGAGCAGCGGCGCGAAAGTCGCGATCAAAACCAGTAGCAGCACGACAACGAAGCCGGCGAATGCCAATGGATTGGCGATGAGGTTCAGCCACAGGACATAGGCCTTGTGGAGCCGCGCCTGACGTGTCGAGGAGAACTCCTCGTTGATCAGCCAATTGTGCAGATCGTTGAAATAACGTGTCGCCATGATGTCACCGGGTACGCGGGTCGAGGAACCGATAGGTCAGGTCCGACAAGAGGTTGATGGCAATCGAGATGATGCCGATGAGGAGCACGCTGCCGAGCACCGCGTTCATGTCGGCGAAGAACAGCGCCGAGGTGAGATACTGGCCAAGGCCGGGCCACGCGAAAACCGTCTCAATCAGCACCGTGCCGTCGAGCAGACCGCAATACGCCAAGGCCACGATCGTGAGCAGCTGCACGCGGATGTTGCGAAACGCGTGGCGCCAGACGATAGCCCGCTGACCCAGACCCTTGGCCTTGGCGGTCAGCACATATTCCTGCCGCAGCTGCTCGAGCATGAAGCTTCGGCTCATGCGGCTTAGATAGGCCATCGCGGCATAGCCGAGGATCAGCGCGGGAGCCGCGACATGCAGCAGGGCATCCCGGAAGACCCCCCACTCGCCGGCAAGGATCGCGTCGACGAGCATGGAATTGGTCGGCCCTTCGACCAGCCCTTCATTGTAGACGTCGAGGCGGCCGCTGCCGGGTATGATGCCAAACTTCGCGTAGAAGACGAGGATGACGATCGTGCCTAGCCAGAAGATCGGCGTCGAGTGGCCGAGCAGGCCGACGACACGTGCGAGGTGATCGACCCAAGTGCCCTTGCGGACAGCCGAGATGATGCCGAGCGGGATACCGAAACCCGCGCCGATGATCGTTGCCAGCGTGGCGAGCTCCAGCGTTGCCGGGAAGACGCGAGCGAGATCGCTGGCGACGGGGTTCTTCGTCACATGCGACTGGCCGAAATCCAGATGCGCCACATTGCCGAGATAGGTTCCGAACTGCACATAGAGCGGCTGATCGAGCCCCATTTCCTTGTAGACGCGCTCGTAAGTCTCGTGATCGGCCTGGTCGCCGATCACAGCGATAACCGGATCGGCGGGAACCATGCGGCCGACAACGAAGGTGATCACGAGCAGGCCGAGCAGTGTTGTCAGGATGACGGCAAAGGATGCCGTCACCTTGCGCAACGCGCCAAGCGCCGCACGTGCGCCTGCCGACGCGTTTCCAGATGTCTGTGAGATACTCACGTCATTCTCCTCGACAGCAACGACTTATTCGCCCTTCGAGACGGTGTCCCAACGGGTGAGCCAGGTCGAATGGCCGACATAGCCTTTGACTTCTTTTCTCACCGCCTTCGCGTCCGTGCGCTGGAAGGAGGTGATCAAGGCGGGCGAAGCGTCCAGGTAGGCCTTGTTGATCTTGGCGTAGAGATCGGCGCGCTTCTGCTGGTCGGTCTCGTGCGCGGCCGCAGTCACCATGTCCTGGATGTCCTTCGGAACCTCCCAGGCGGAGCGCCAGGCGATCAGGCCGGAGAGTTTCGCATCGTCGGCATTGTTCGGGTTCGTGGCATAGGACGCCAGAACCGCATGTGGGTCGGGCAGGCGTTCGCCGGTGCGCGCCGAGAAGATCTCGAATTCGCGGTTGCGGAACTTGCCGATGTGATCGCCACCCTGCAGGTCGAGCTTGATGCCGGCCTTGGCCGCGTTCGCCTGCAGCGACTGGGCAACTTCGTATTCCGGCGTCACGGGAGTCGCGTAATAGACCTTGGAGAACCCGTCAGGATAACCGGCTTCCGCCAGCAACTGCTTGGCCTTGTCGATATCGAGCTTGTAGGGATTGTCAGTGCTGGCACCGGGCAGACCGCCAGGAATGATGGTCTGCTGCTTGATGCCGTAATATTTCATGACGGTGTTGGCGAGACCGTCATAATCGACGAGATAGCGGAATGCCTCGCGAACCTTCGGTTTGGAGAGGATCTCGTCCTTCTGGTTGAGCGCCAGATAGTAGAAGCCGAAGCCCGGCGTCTTCTGGATATCGGCTTTGCCGCCGGCCTCGATCGCAGCCAGATCGGTAGAGGAAAGACGCGTCGCGACGTCGACGTCGCCGGCTTCCAGCTGGAGACGCTGGCCCGACGATTCCGGCATATGGCGGAGGATCACCCGGCGCATCTTCGGCGCACCCTGCCAGTAATCCTTGAAGGCCTCGGCGATCAAAAGGTCATTGACGCGCCATGTTCTGAGCGAATAGGGGCCGGATCCGGCATCGTTGGTTTGCAGGAACTCGCGACCCATATCGCCGTTCTTCTCGTTCTTGGCGAGCAGCTGGCTATCCAGTATCGAGGTCGAGAAGCTGGCGAGCGAGAAGAGGATCAGGTTCGGGTTCCAGACCTCGGGGGTCTGCAGCACGACGGTCGCGTCATCAGTTGCCTTGATGAGGTCATCGACATTCTTGTCGGTGACCCCCCACTGGCGAAGATCGACCGAGGGCGCCAGGCCGAGCTTTACCAGGCGGCGCAGTGACCACTCGACATCCTTGGCGGTCAGCGCGTTGCCGGAATGAAAGGTCACGCCGGAGCGGATCTTGAAGGTGAAGGTCTTGCCGTCGTCGGATACTGTCCAGCTTTCGGCGATGCCCGGCTGCGGCTTGGTAATGTCATCGGCGGACAGCACGATCAGTCGCTCATAAAGGTTGGCGACGATCTCCGCCGATTCCAGCTGGTTGAGCTCGTTCGGATCGAGGCCGCGCATCGAGGACATGTTGGTGGCGATCACCAGCTGGTCCTTGGGCGTTGCCGCCTGCACTGCGAGCGGCATGGCCAGCGTCGATACCACCATAGCCGATGCCATCAGAAAACTGCGTCTTTTCATCGTCCTATCTCCTCCCTGGTGCGCCGGACCTCGCTCCGAACGCGAATTTTCATATCGACATCGATCTGAAATCTGGTATATCAGATCTCACAAAACGATTTTGCGGTCAACAGGGGAATTTTCGGGACATGCAAAAAGAGGCATCGACGCAGCCTGGCGCAGACCGCATCGAAAAGATCGACCCGCGGTTTTTAACGACATTGCGCGACCATGTGCACAAGACGCTGCGGACAGCGATTCTCTCCGGCCGCTTCGCGCCTGATGAGCGCGTCAACGAACGCCAGCTGGCCGAACAGCTTGGCGTCAGCACGACCCCCATCAAGGAAGCCCTGCGTCAGCTCGAGACCGAAGGGTTGGTCGAGACGCTGCCGCGCCGCGGCGTATTGATCCGTTTCAACGCAGGCTGGGCCGAGGAGATGATCCTGGCGCGCGCTGCGCTGGAATCGATGATCGCCCACCTCGCCGCCAAACGCATCGAAAAGGCTGAGGCCGGCGAGCTCGAAGAGGTCGTCAATCTGATGCGCAAGGCGACCGAGGACGGTGTCGCCGACGACCTGATTTCGCTGAACGAGACGTTTCACGAGCAGATCCACATCGCCTCGCGATGCCAGTATCTCTCGCGCATGATCGAACGACAGCAGTTCTACGACGGCAGCATCCGCCGCGTCATCCATTCCGATCCGCTCGAGCGCGGCAAGGCGCTGGCCGAACATGCCGCGATCGCCGCCGCCATCATATCCAGCGACAGCGACAAGGCCGAACGCGTCATGCGCGACCATGTCGTCCGTTCCGGAGAAACCTACCTCAACATCGTGTTCAAGAAGAAGGAGGACATCTGACGTGACCGAGGCAATGGAAAAGATCCGCAAGGCCCTGACGGGCATATCGGGCGTGCCCGTGACCCCCTACAAGGCGGATGGCAGCGTCGATATCGCCAAGCTCTCGGCCCTGATCACCCGCCTCGCTAATGCGCGGGTCCACAATCTGATGGCCGCCGGCAACACCGGTGAATTCTTCACCCTGACCATGGACGAAGTGCGCGCGGTCCATGCCGCGACGATCAAGGCCGCCGGCGGCAAATCGCTGGTGAGCGCAGCTGTGGGTCGTTCGCTGACCGAAGCCAAGGCGCTTGCCCGCGATGCCATCGCCGAAGGAGCCGACGCGATCATGGGCCATCATCCGATGGACCCGTTCGCCGGCCCGAGCTACCAGGCGCGCTACTTCCTGGAGCTTGCAGACGCCAGCACCGTTCCCGTCATCGCTTATGTGCGCAGCGACACGTTCGCCGTCGCCGATTTCCGTAAGCTGGCACTGCACCCGAATATCGCCGGCATCAAGTTCGCATCGGGTAATCTCATGCTGCTCGCAGAAGTGATACGCGCCACCAGGGATGCGCCGGCGATCTGGGTCTGCGGCCTTGCGGAGGGCTGGGCGCCGGCCTTCTACGCCATGGGTGCCCGTGGCTTCACCTCCGGCCTCGTCAACGTCTTTCCCGAGCGCTCGCACGCCATCCACCAGTCGTTGGAGACCGGTGACTACTCGAGCGCCCGCGCGCTCATCGACGATATCGCTGGCTTCGAGGCGCTGCGTACCAAATACCTCAACGGCGCCAATGTCACCGTCGTCAAGGAAGCGCTCGGCATGCTCGGAACCGAAGTTGGCCCCGTGCGCGTGCCCGGCGTCGAGAGCCTGACCGAAGCAGAACGCGCGGACCTTCGCGCCATCGTCGACAATGTCGCCGAGAAAAGCCGCGCGGCCTGAGGAAGATCCCATGCACATCACAGGCATCAAGACCTACATGCAGCGCGTGGACGATCGCCCTCGCCTGCTTCTCAAGATCGAAACCAGCGAAGGCATTTCCGGCTGGGGCGAGTGCTACAACCACGGCCCGGACTGGGCGCTGCCGCCGCTTCTCGACTACCTCTTCCATCAGATCGAGGGCGAGGATCCGCGCCGCGTGGAGTTCCTCGTGCTCAAGCTCAACCAGCAATGCCGCTTTCCGCCGGGCGCGCTCGGGCTTGCGGCAATTTCGGCGATTGATCACGCGCTCTGGGACATTGCCGGCAAGGCCGCCGGTCTGCCAGTGTACATGCTGCTCGGCGGCAATGTTCGCGATCGCGTCAAGGTCTATTGCGGCGTCTACACCGCACCCGCCCCGGAAGCCGCGCGCGACCAGTCGCTGGAGCTGAACGAAAAGTACGGCTATACTGCCTTCAAGCTCAGCCCCTATCGCCGCGATCTTCATTCCGGTCGCTGGGGCGAACTCGTCAAGGAGACGGGTGACTGGTTCGGCAAGATCCGCGAGATCACGCCATCGCACTTCGACTACGCCTTCGACGCCCATGCGAAGATCTTCGAACCCTATCAGGCCGTCCAGCTTGCCGCCGCCATCGCGCCGAATGACCCGTATTTCTACGAAGAGCCGATCCGGCCGGAACACATCCCGGCATGGACGGAGCTGAAGTCGAAGGTGACCGTTCCCCTGGCAACCGGTGAATCGCTCTATTCGCGCTTCGAGTTCCTGGCGCTACTGTCGGCTCGCGGCGCCGACATCATCCAGCCCGATATCTGCGTGGTCGGTGGCGTCAGCGAAATGCGACGCATCGCTGCCATCGCCGAGGCGCATTATGTAACAGTCGCGCCGCATAATCCGATGGGCCCGCTGGCAACCGCAGTGAACATCCACTTCTGCGCGGCCCAGCCGAACTTCAAGGTGCTGGAGTTCAAGCCGCACGTGCACGCTCCCTGGGCAGCTGACCCCTACATGCCGGTCGACGGCCATATGGAACTGCGCCCGGATCGCCCCGGCTGGGGCCTGGAGATCGATGAAAAGGCGCTGCAGACAGAGGATTACATTCACTGGGAGCGGAAGATCACCCGCAAACCCGATGGAGCGACAGCCTATCCTTGATAGGTCTTGCGTCTGGCTGCGGTAAGCGAATGCGCCGCAGCCAGCGATCTTTCCAAGGGATTTGAACCCCCGCAAGGCCACGGGGTCAAGCGTTTCGTAAGAACGGATTTCGAAGCATCTGAACCTGCCTTCCCCCTCTTTGGCGGCTTTGCGGCCCGAAGCGGACGTCACCCTAGCCGCCCGGCGCATATGTACCGTTTCTCGCACGCCGGGCCGACCTGTGAAAGCCACACCGACGAGCGCTGGATGGCTGGTGTCTGCAAGGTCAGTCGCGGCATGCCCGAGTCCTCCCATTATTTTTCGGGAAGGCCAGCCTTGATCAGGGCCAAGACCTGCCGATCGATCACTGCGGGCTCGATATTGAAGGTCATGTCCCTCCATCGGGCCGCCGTGTACCAGGGCTGTTGCGCAAGCACCTTGACGATTTCCTTGTGCGCATCATCGGGCTTGCCAAGATTGACGAAGTTGATCGCCCGCAGCAGTGGAACGCCGACGAAGAAGTCCGCAGTGCCCTCTATAAGCTTCGCTGACTCGGCGTAGTGCTCCTCATCCGTGAGCACAAACGCCTTCATGCTCAGATAGTAAGGCGCGTTGTTTGGGTCGCTTCTTAGCGCGAAATCCGCCAGCTCGATCGCTTTGTCGGCGAGGCCGTGCCATCTGTAGGCACTGGAAAGATCACCGATCAGGAAGGCGTCGCCGGGTGAAAGCGCCATCACCTCCTTGGCGCTTTGGAGTGACTTGTCGAAGTTACCCTCATGGGCGTTCACATAGCTAAAGGACCAAAGACCGCTCTTTTTCGCGTCCGGCCCGAGACTGGGGCGAGCTAAGGTCTCGTTGAGTATCTCCGACGCCTGTCGCCAATGCTCCTCGGGAGTTTGGTCATAGCCGTAGTTAGCGGCCAGCACGTTGTCCCAAGCAAGGCCAAACATCAACAGTGCGGAATCCGGGAACCTCTTGAGGCCCTCTTCTATGATCTCCCTTGCCTTGACCAAGCTCTGGGGGTTGTACTGCTGAAAATAGAAGTTCGAGCGCAGGAAGTAGTCGTACTCGGCGAGCTTCGGCGTGTCCTTCTCCCAGACCTTCCTGTATTCGCTTTCATACATCTTGCCGCGCTGGCCGCCGAGGGTGGCGACGATACGCTCGACAATCTGATCCTGGAGCGCGAGCGGATCGGTTCCCATCTTGTCGAGCTTTTCCGCCCAGACGTGCTCACCGGTCTGGGCGTCGGTAAGCTGGGCGGTGATGCGAAGCCTGTCTGCGTCCTTCCAGATACCACCCTCGATGACATAGGCAACATCCAGATCGCGACCGACCTGGCGGACGTCCGTCTTCTTGTCCTTATAGGCGTATGTGGCGCTTCCCGACATCACCTTGAGCTCGGACACGCCTGTGAGCATTGAAATCAGATCGTTCGTCATTCCGTCGCTGAAGTAGTCGAGCTTGGGATCGCCGCTCATATTCTGGAATGGCAGAACTGCGATGATCGGCACGCCCACCCGGTCTGACACGGAAGACGTGATAGCGGGGATTCTCAGGCCAGACAAAGGGACCGCCCAAAAGACCAGGCCGCTGGCCACCATCATTACAGACAGGCCTGCCAGAACCACCATAGGAGCATCCGCAGTTTGCGCGACGACCGCCTTGACGGTTGGCCATCCATTCTCACCCGATAACAGTCCACCCGCTCGGATATGTTCTTGACCTTCTGGGCTCCCATCGCCTCGAATCTCAAGGCGAGCGTCTTCTCGACCTCTTTTGCGACCTTCGCTGATACCCAAATTCCGCCAGGTTCAGCGAGCTGCTCGAGACGCGCGGCGATATTGACGCCCTCGCCAAACCGGTCCGGCCCTTCCACGATGACCTCGCCGAGGTTGACGCCCATCCGAACGCGCAGAGCGCGTTCCTGGGGTAAATCGCCGTTGCGTTCGGCCAGGGTCTGCTGAAGGGTTACCGCACATTCGACAGCCTGGCCGACAGAAATGAATTCCGCCAGCAGGCCATCGCCCATCAGCTTGAAAATGACTCCATGATACTTGGAGATGATAGGCTCGAACATTTCTCGCAAGCTCGTTTGCAAGCATTCATGAGTTCCTGTCTCGTCACGCTCCATCATCGCGGAATATCCCACGACATCGGCTGCGAGGATGGCGGCAAGCTTGCGGTCCATCGGCAATCCCACAGGCCGATAGCACGGCCTCTCCCGAATGGAGGATTGACCTCTGCGCGCTGACTGTCAACTTGCAGAACATCAAGGCGTTGCCCCTGTGTCGTGCTGATGAAGTCGACCACGGCCCGGCTATTCGACACCGAGAAGATCATTTATGCGGCGGATTGTTTGTCGATCGCTACGGAGAAAACGTTACCATTGCCCGATTGCGCCGCCTCCGCACCAACTTGTTGGATCAGCGGATCAGTATCGTCATGCCACCTGCTGCAACGGTGTTCTGGCCAATGCTCGCTCAAGTGCCGCTATGCAGATGGGGTCGTGTGCGGTGCCCGCGCCTTCCCGCAAAATGGCCAGGGCCGTTTCGATCGACATCGCCGCACGATAGGGGCGATCGGCGGTCAGAGCATCGAAGACGTCTGCTGTCGAAACAATCCGTACGTCCATGGAAATATCCTGCGCCTCCAGTCCTCGAGGATAGCCTTTACCGTCCAGTCTCTCATGGTGTGCTCCGCCAATAATGGCCGCACTTTGAAAGGCACCGATTGTCGATAGTATTTGCTCTGAAAACTCTGAATGGCGCTTCATCTGCCCCCATTCCTCCTCATCCAGCTTTCCAGGCTTGTCGAGCACGCTGTTGCTGATTCCGAGCTTTCCAATGTCATGAAGCAGAGCTGCGCGTTTCAACAACCGTCGCCCGTCGAAATCGACACCCATTTCCTCTGCTATCAGGTCCGAGAACAAGGCCACGCGATCACTATGGCCTGATGTATAAGGGCTTTTGGCGTCGATGACTTTGGCGAAGCCCGCAGCGATGTCATCAAGGTAATCCTCATCCGCCATGATCGCTTGCTGACCGGGTTCCGATTCAAGAACGATTGCCTCGAGATCTGGCGAACCCAATACGTCCCAAAAGCCTGAGCGCGCAGAAATCTGCACAAAGGTTTCGACAAGGTCAGGATCAAACCACTCGCCTTTACGCTTGGTGATCTCCTGCAAGGCGCTATCCCGTCCGCCGCTCACATGAAAAATATCAATCACCTGAGCTAGCAATGCGATGCGTGAAAATAGCGGCAGTTCTTCCCCTGCGATGCCGTTCGGCTTGCCTCCGCCATTCCAGTGTTCGTCTAGACCAAGAATGCCCTGTGCAACGCTTTCGGAGAAACGCATCTGTCTGGCGATTTCGGCGCCACGCTGGCATCGCGTCTGGATCAGCTCGGTCGCAAACGTGCCGCCATTCTGAAGAATGTTGAGAATACCGCGAAACCGCTCGGCAAGCCTTGCCTGCATGCCGGTATGTCCGATCACGAAACGTAGCACCTGGCTAAGGCTGCCATCGACGAGCTTGAAATCGCGCTTGAAACTGAGATCATCAGCGAGATAGAGTTCACAGATGCGAGCGGCATTGCTGCTGCAGCCGAGATCCTTCAACAGAAGGGTGTAGTAGAGATCGCGAAGTTGTTCCTCGTTCAGCCCGATCTCGCGGCCGATATGCGTTCCGATGTAACAGCATCGAATACAGTGACCTTCGGGCTGCCCCTCAGTCATGTCGAGAGCCTTGCTCAGAGCCTCAATAATTTCCGCCAGGCGGATCTGGATGCCGGTCATGAGAAAAGCCTCGTTGATATCCGCGAGACTACGAGAAGAACATTACCGACCGATGTAACAGAACTGTATTGATCTCAAAAGACAAGCTAGATCAATATATTAGATTATCCTTAAACGAAAAATGCTGCCGCGCGTGCAATTCAGACTTGGAACACTGGTGGCATCCGGCACCTAGGCTGGAGTGATACCCAGGAACGGCTTCGGCAAAACAATCTGCAGCGGAGCGGCAGTGCCGCAAACAGAGATGAGCCAATCCGACAACGTCTTACGCCAGACGTCAACGTTTGCCATCGCCTGCTATCCGTTGCTCGGTCGTTTTCTGGACCGCTGCCAGATTCGCCTTTTGACCGGCGACCCTTTTAATGGCTTCTATCGCAAGATCGCTGGCGACGTAATCGGACTTGTGACCGAGATTGTGAACCACCACCAACTTTGCTCTTGAAATATCGCGCGCCAAGCGCTGTGCGTGCACGGCCGGGGAGACGATCTTGTCGGCATCGCCGGTGATGATAACGGTCGGTGCCTTGATCCGGCTATATTTGAGGCTGGCCGTTTTGGCCCAGCTACTCAGAGCTTTTACCTCCATCGCGTTGTGCCAGAAAGCAGCCGGACGCAGAGCCTGAACAGCCCTTGTCTCTCGGACATAGTTTGCAGGTCGGTGGTTAGGCCAGAACACCGCGTTTGTGGAGCGATCAATAGCCAAGAGTCCGACGGGCGGGACGATGAGTGCGCTGAATAGCGGACCGGTAACGGGAACAGTGGCGGCATCGTAATACCATGCGACACCTCCCTCCCACGGGTAGACCGCAGGCGACAGTAAAACCAAGCCTGCCACTTTTTCCGGATGCCGAAGGGCAAGTGCTGCTGCGATGGCTCCGCCAAAGGAATGTCCGACAATGATCGCCTTGCCGATGCCACGCTTTTTCATAAGCTGCGCGATGGCATCTGCCTGCCCGTCAGGCAGGATCATCGGTGGGTTGCCCGCATCGGACGCTCCATGGCCGGGGCGATCGACAAACAAGAGGTCAGCCCTGCCCTCCAATTTTGTTCGAAACGAAAACATCGGGTCGTAAAGACTGGCGCTGGCGCCATGGATAAAAACGATGGGCGGCAGGTCGGCCCTCCGACCAGCCTTGATCAAAATGCTGTTGAGCTTGACGCCGCCAATATCCACAAGCGACGGACGAGGTTCATCAGCGTAGGCGCCAGAACTCCCGGGAAAAGCTGCGAGGATAAGAAAGACGACGGCAGACGATAACCTGGCCAAGATGTTCGGCATGAAACCTCTGAAAGCTGAAAACCTTGAAGGCCCTTTACGTGAGGTTGGTTCAAATGGTTTCGTTTCAAGCCAAACAGAATGCAGTTTAAACGCGCCACCATTTCCAGCACCGCGCCATCCTTACCCACGAACGCCTCACGTCGGCGGAACGACACCATCGACCCGTCGCATGCCTTTTCGGACGGCACAAACACTGTCGCACCAGCTTTGATGTCAGCGACGACGGCAGTCGCGAACGTCACGATCGGCGTGCCATCCGGAATAGCGATCTTCTGTTCCATGCCTTTGTAGATGAATGACGGTTACAGTGTGGCCTTCGACCGATTTCATCGCATCGACGACCGTCGCATTGGCCATCGAAATGAACGACGGGTCGTCGTCAGCACCATACTGCCCCCAATAGAGGCTTGGATGAGCGTTGGAGATTTGCAGTCCGCCAACAGCAGCACGGTTCGCAGCACATTCAGCCAGTGCGACAGGCGGACTGCCAGGATATGGCAACGAATAGGCGAGCGGGTACGAGTTGCAGCCTTGCTGAGGCGTCCACGGACTCTCCCCCGAAACGGGGGGACCGTGTCGACGAAGGCGCCCTTGCAACAGTTGCAGGCTACAAGGGCGCGGGGCGATTATTTCATCGCGTCGCAGGACTTCATCATGTCCGCCTTCTTCATGCTGTCCTTTTCCATGCCGGCCTTGTGCATGCAGTCGGCCTCGGTGCCGTCCATCTTCATCGCGTCGGCCTTCATGCCATCCTTGCTCATGGTGTCGGATTTTGTCGTATCGGTCTTCTTCATGGAATCGTTACTCGTCTGCGCCTGCGCAATGCCGGAAGCCAGCGACAGGCCGAGAAGTACGGCAAGGCAAGTGGTATTGAAAAGACGAATTCTCATGATGCTTCTCCCAATGGATGTGCTCGCCGCATGTCGCGCCGAAGGTTCACAGGAAGCTCATTCGATGCATCGAAAGGTCGGTTACAGCCATCACACCGATGTGATCGATTGATCGGCATTCGGGCTGTCTCGCTTTTCTTCGGCAGACGTGTAACGGTTTTCCGGTCAGGCCGTATTAAACGGAAAAGACATGAAGCAGTTGACCGAAACCGAGTTGAAAGCACTGATGCTCTTGTCCTTGGACGGGGACGAGACTGCATATCGCTGCCTGCTGAATATGCTACGGCACCTGCTGGTCAGCTATTATGCAAGAAGGCTCGGCGGTAGTGCGGCCGCGCACACGGACGATCTGGTACAGGATACGCTTTTGGCTCTGCATCAACGCCGGATCACTTATGACCGTGAGCGACCGTTCACCGCATGGTTCTTCACGATCGCCCGGCACAAACTGGTCGACCATCACCGGCGTGCGGGTGGTCGCTCGCATATCGGTCTGGAAACCGCTGGCGATGTGTTGGCTCCATATAGCGAAGATGCGGTTGCAGCGAACATCGACGTCAACCGGCTGTTGGCCAGCTTGCCGGCATGGCAGGGCGACATGATCCGGCAGGTCCGGCTGGAAGGGCGATCCGTTGCGGAAACGGCGGCCGGGACTGGCCGCAGCGAAGCGATGGTGAAGGTCGGCGTGCACCGTGGCATCAAGGCATTGGCTGCGAAATTGAGAGGCGAGCGTGGCGAAGACGGATGATATCATCGACCGATTGGTGAAAGACTTGGAGCCGGTGCGCAAAGGTGCATTGCACAGGTTGCTGATGCGCGCGCTTGTTTCAGGCTTTGCGCTATCGTCGGCGATTATTCTGCTGGGCCACGGCCTTCGCCCCGACCTTTCTGTCGCCCTTGCGCAGGCTGCATTCTGGGCGAAATCCGCCTATCCCCTGTTGCTTTCTATCGTCGGAGTGGTCGCCCTGATCAAGGTGGCACGACCGGGTGGCCGACCGACTGGAGCCGCGCTCCAGGTACTGGTCATCTATATGCTTTTGACGATTCTCGGACTTCTGCAACTGAATGCTGCGGCACCGGCAGAACACATCCGGCTGATCATGGGAATTTCTTACTGGTTCTGCCCGCTGATCATTCTAGCTGCCGGAGCGCCCCTGATGGCAGCTACATTCTTGTTCCTGCGTCGCGCCGCTCCTACCCAGCCACGTCTTGCCGGCTTTGTCGCTGGCGCCACGGCCGGCTCCATCGGAGCCTGGGTCTACAGTTGGGGCTGCACCGAGAATGGTCTGACCTTCGTGGCGCTATGGTACACGCTCGGCATCCTGCTGTGCGGCCTGATCGGGGCATCCCTCGGCAAACGTCTGCTGCGTTGGTGAGATTGGGTGGCGGAACTCGTCGTCGGGATAGCCTCGTGCCCAGGGCCCTGATCGAAGTCCATACGGCACTCAGGCTGGGTGGACTTCCTACGACAATCAAAATGATCGCCTTCCATTTTTTGCTCGACCCCCCGACGCCGCAACCTAGACCGATGTCCAACGTTATCGATGTATGGCGCGGCCCGTCGGCCGCGCCCCCAGGATGCTATGAAAAATATCAGTGACTGGCTCGACGAGAATGTGAACGACGACGTGAACCTCGATGACGATGCGGCCGTTGAACAGCAATCCGACCTCATCCGAGCGGAAGCCGAAGCTGCTGGCTACTCCGCTGCCGACCTGAACAACGCGTGTGGAGGCGACATTGCAGGGTACCTACGAAATCGGCGAATGGGAGCTGCTGGTGAAGATGCCAACGGAAAGATAGCGGGCGACGTGTCTCCAATCATCCCGCCCGGCTTCAATCAACAGTGACGCACGAAAATGCATGTAACGGAGCACCCGGAAGGGATGCGGCCGAGCATTGCTCTCACCGTCGATCGACGGCCGAAAGCCGCAGCTTAACTCCAGATGGCGGAGCGAGGGCTACCGCAAGGTGCAGGCCTTCCATTTTTTCTAAGCGCTCTATCTAAGCTTCTGAGACGAAACAATATTATAGCCTAGGAGTTTTGAATGGTCGGAGCATCTGTACTTATTGGGATTTTGATCACCTTTCTCGTCATCATCCTCGTATTATATTTAGTCCAGCGGTTACCGATTGATGCCAAGATGCGCCAAATCGTGCAAGTAATCGTCATTCTCATCGGGATCATTTCTCTACTAAAGTATCTTGCCGTCTTCTGAGCGGCGACAAGATTGAGCTTCGGCGCCTTTCCGATGCCAGGTCATGGCCAATGATGACCGGCCTGTTCTCTCAAAATCGGTCACAGCTTTGAGACGATTACGCTGAAGGAATGTTCGGACTGGCTGCTAATTCGCTCTACGGGACGACTGTAGAAGGACGCGCGCCTTCAGCAAATCGGCTGTATCAAGGCCTTCATCAAACCGTTCGTAAACAGTGTTCAACAAGCTCCACGCATTTTGCTGCTGCCCGTTCTCACTCCACAGAGTAGCAAGGTCGGTTGCGGCACGGAGCTCCCAAGAACAAGCTCCCATGCGACGGCCTATCTTCAAGGATGACATCAAGCATGCCTCCGTATCCTCTACATAGCCGGCCACCGAGAGTAGCCCTGCCTTTACACGCAATAGCTCGGGCAGATAGCAGCGATCTCCATCCCGCTCGACCAGTTCGATCGTCGCGTTGATCCTGGCAATGCCTTCGTCGTGTTCACCGGCGAGAGCCAAGCCCTTAACTAGAGATAGCTGAAGCATCGTCGTGAACACCTCATAGGTGGAGGTATGGAGCTTCTCGATACAGCGCCGCAGGGTATCGATGCCTAACGCCACCTCACCGCGCCGGATGGCGATCTCACCTTCGAAGCCCCGGGCTACGGTTACGTATGGGGAAAGGAAATGGAGACCGGCGCGCGAGACCAGCCAGTCAATGTGTTCTTCGGCACTCGGCACGTCGTCCCGCCACAGAAAGACTGCAATCCCACCAAGCAGCGCAATGCAAAGTGTAAGCGAATGATCCAGCTTGGCGGCATCACTGATCGCTCTACGCGCCTGAATTTCCGCCTGCTCAGGATAGCCCTGAAGCCAGAGATTTCGCGCAAGAATTCCCCCGGCCAAATGTTTGCCTTCGAAGCCGACGTAACTCGCAGGGGTTCGTCGTTGCCGCGGTTCGCTCCTCAATGCGGCCTCAAGCTCCGCGCGGGCATTGACGAGATCGCCGGTGAAATGAAGTGAGTTTCCGAGGAAAAAATGTCCCAATTCAATGGTGGCCGCATCACCCACCGATACGGCGAGAAGCGAACAGCGCCGCGCGTAATCAACGGCTGCGTTAAAGTCTCCAACCCGCAGGCTGAACATATGCAACGGGCCCAAGATACGCAGTTGATCAACGGCCCCGCCCCGCTCTTCGGCAATATGAAGTGCACGACCCAAGGCAATTTGCGATGTCTCGCGGCCGCCTTGCAGGTACATTTGGGAAATCCCCAAGCCCGCCTGCAAGTGCATCTCCTCGACGCTGCCTTTCGATGCCTCGTCCATTGCGAGCAGCGCGCGCTCGGACCAACGCTTGCACTCGGGAAAGAGAGACATCATCTGAAAAACAGACACGGCGGCGGCGGCCAGACTTATGCCAACGGCGAGATCACCTTTCTCACCAAAGGCCCACTCCAATGCCGCCCGAACATTGTTGATGCTCACGAAGTATGGCAGCCGATCCGAGCCTGCTGACATCGTCGGCCAATCCGGTCCAAATTGCTCGAGCCATCGGTTATAGTAAGCGGCATGGCGAGCATTCAAGCCTATCCGGTCTTCGTCCATTTGGCTTTGTTGTGCGTATGCTCTCGTTGTATCGAGCAACCGGTAGCGCATCATGGACCCCACCGGATGGGTGGCAAGGAGGGATTTGGCGACCAGATTGTCAATGGCATCAAATATCGCTGCCGGAGCAATGTCGGATGAGGATACAACTTCCAGTGCCGCGTCGAGCGTAAAGTCCCCAACGAATACCGCGAGCCGGCGAAGCACGGTGCGCTCGACCTCGGCAAGTAGTCCATAGCTCCAATCGAGCGTCGCTTGGAGTGTCTTTTGGCGCGGCGGAGCTGTCCGCGATCCAGCCCATCCCAACGTCAAATGCTGATCGAGAAGCTTTGCAGTCTGGGCCAGTCCGTAGCTCTCAACGCGCCGCGCGGTCAACTCAAGAGCGAGCGCCATTCCGTCGAGCTTGCGACATATACTGGCAGCGATTCGGGTATCTTGCTCATCCAGGGCAAGCGAGGCGCCGCTTGCGGCGGCCCGTTCGATGAAGAGTTGCAACGCCGGAAACGAACGCAACGCCTCAGCAGAAAGCTCAGGATCATCAGGAGGGCAAGTGAGAGTGTCGAGTCGGTAAACGGTTTCGGCTTCGATCCGCAAGGCTTCCCGACTTGTCGCCAGAAGATAGACCTTTGGAGCGGCTTCGATGATTGCCGCAGCGAGATCGGCGATAGCTTCAATGAGGTGCTCGCACGTGTCGAGAACCAACATAATCTGCTTATCCCTGAGGTAGGCGATCAAGCTCGGACGCACATCATTGGAGCCGACGGGCAAACCGAGCATGGAAGCAATTCCTGCGGCTACCAAAGCCGGATCGCTCAACATCCCATAATCGGCAAAGAGGACCGCGCCATTGAACGTTGGTGCAAGATGGTGGGCGACTGCCGTTGCGACCGTGGTTTTGCCTACCCCGCCGACCCCAACGATGTTCACCATACGTGATGCCATCACCTTTTCGCTCAGTCGGACGACGTCCTGGTCTCTCCCAACCATACGATCTAGCCGCGTCGGTAGTATTGCGTGTCGGAAGTCAGAGCCAGCAACATCCTCAGGGGAGCGGTTGGGTTGAGAAATTGGCGCGACGAAACAGTAGCCCCTCCCGGCAACGGTCGTGATGTAACGCGCTCCGTCCTGCCCATCGCCCAGAGCCTTCCTGAGCCCCGTCATGTGAAAACGCAGGCTCCCCTCGTCAACGATGACATCTGGCCATACTCGGGATATCAGGTCTTTCTTGCTGACGATAACGTTCGGCTCGCGGGCAAGGGCCACGAGCAAGTCCAGCGCACGCGCGCCAAGGTCGACCGGATTGCCGTCTTTCGCCAGAAGCCGCCGGGCCACGCTCAGATGAAATGGGCCGAAGGAAAAGTCTTCTGTTGCGCCATCCCTGATCCCGTTCATAACTTTCGCCTAGCGCTTCATCGGCCAGTTATACTCCAATGAAATCTTTAACGCTATTGAGGCAAGCGTGCCGCAGGCTCTTCGGTCACGCTAGAAGGAATGTGACGTCCACGTTACCTCGGGTGGCCTTGGCAAACGGACATATGCTTTGTGCTTTCTGGATCAAGGACAATGCGACGTCATGCTCGATGCAATGAAGGTCGATCGTAAACCGGACTTCAAAGAAAAGGCTATTCCCCTCCGAGAACAGATCGACCTCGGCATGAATTTTGATTTTCCCGGAAACCTTCACCCCAGTCTCGCGCGCGACCTGTGCCAACGAGCTTGCGAAACTGGTCGACCAGGCCGCCGCCACAAGGTGCTCGGGATTGGTTCCGGTTCGTATCGGCGCGGCGTTGGAAAGTCTGATGTCGAGCATACCGTCAGAGACGCCATTTTTACGTCCCCCGATGGTTTCGGTGATGCCTGTGTAGGTCAGACGCACTGTCTTTTCCATTCAGGAGCCCCTCGTGCGGCTGGAGCCCGAAGGCTCCGGCCCAAGCTCAGCCAGATTTCCGAACGCCACGAAAGCCGGCGCGCAGTTCGTCCGTGAAGAACTTCGGCTGTTCCCAGGCAGCAAAATGACCGCCCCTGGGGAGCTTGTTGTAGTGCACCAGATTTGGGTACGCCTTTTCGGCCCAGGCACGCGGCGTCTGGTACAGTTCGTCGGGGAACACACTCACCGCAACCGGAACCGTGACCCCCTTCGGGGCAAAAAACGCAAGCTTGTTTTCCCAGTACAGCCGGGCGGCAGAAACGCCGGTGTTCGTCAGCCAGAACAGAGTGACGTTGTCCAGGACATCGTCTGGGCTCAGGCCTTCGTCCTTGCCATCAAATGATCTCGCAATCATCTCCAGGCTCGCCCTATCGTGATCGAGCATGTATGTGGCCAGGGCAATCGGAGAGTCCGACAACCCTGTGAGGGTCTGTGGCCGCGTCCCCATCAAGAATGCGTAGTAGACATTCTTGTAAAAGAACACGAGCTGGTCGTAGGACGCCTTCTCCTCGGCCGAGAGCCCCGATGGAGCCGGCGCGCCGACAAAGGACGCGTTGTTGATTTCAATGGGGATTGCCCCTGGCATGTTGGTGTGGATGCCGAGCAGCTCCGGAGGAGCTTGAACGCCAATCATGTCCGTGACGACTGCACCCCAGTCTCCCCCCTGCGCCACGAATTGCTTGTAGCCGAGGCGGCGCATCAATGTGATCCACGCGACAGCTATGCGTTCGGGCCCCCAGCCGGTGCCGTCCGGCTTACCAGAGAAGCCGTATCCGGGCATCGACGGGATGACGATATCGAATGCGTCCTCGGCAGTCCCGCCGTGAGCCGTCGGGTCGGTGAGCGGGCCGATGATCTTCAGTTGCTCAATAATTGAACCCGGCCATCCATGTGTCACAATCAGCGGGAGGGCATTCTCGTGCTTTGAGCGAACGTGAATGAAATGGATGTCGAGTCCATCAATCTCGGTGATGAAGTTCGGCACGGCGTTGAGGCGGGCTTCGGCCTTGCGCCAGTCGTATCTGTTTTGCCAGTGATCCAGTACCTGCCGGGTGGTTTTGAGGGGCACGCCTTGGGTAAAATCATCGACCGTCTCTTTTTCCGGCAGCCTGGTGCGGGCAAGGCGATCGCGTAGATCGGCGAGATCGCTATCTGGAATGCTCACCTGGAATGGGCGTATTGCCTCGGAGTCCGGCGTCGCGCTAGCGTTCAACGGGAGCAGGCTGGTAACTCCAAAGGCAGCTATGCCGGAAGCGGTAGCGGCCAACAGGCGTCGGCGGTCTGCATCGACAATCTCGCTCTTGATCTCGGCCATGATCATTCTCCTTGGAAACGATGTGATTGTCTGCACGATTGTGCTGCTCCAAGGGGTACGCCTCGTTCTTGAGATAGACACGTTAGGCGTTATTAGTTGTTGATAGGCGTGCGATAGCCGTGATCGCCCATGGCTCACCGCTATTGACGTCTAACAACGCATAACGTGCGATCCCCATGTCGGCGAAGTAGGTTTTTGGTCAGCACAGCGGTGCAGACATTCAAATCAACCGAAAGGAATTTCGCCATGACCGCCAAGGTTCTTTTTACAGGCAAGACGCACAACACAAACGGCCGCGAAGGCGGTGCTCGTAGCAGCGATGGTTTTCTGGACATCAAGATGAAGCAGCCGCATCCGGCCGCCGAAAATCTGTTCGGAGCAGCGTGGTCCGCCTGCTACATGGGAGCCATCGAGGTTGCCGCTTCACAGAGGCAGCTCAAGCTTCCCGCTGGGACTTCGGTCGATGCGGAAATCGATCTAAACGCCGACGAGGGCAACTATTTCCTCAGCGCACGCCTCAACGTCAGCGTCCCCGGTGTCGACCCGGTGATCGCCCGCGAGCTTATCGACGCGGCTCACACGATCTGCCCGTATTCGAAGGCGACACACGGTCACATCAACGTTGCCACCAACCTCGTCTGAGCACGAGCCCTTGGGTCCGCCTGAGTGTGCAGGCGGACCTGGCGCCATGGAACCATGTCGCTGACAGGGTCGGTAAAGATTTGGAGGCAAAGATGTTGAAGCTCTGCCGCCAAAGCTGCACTATGAGCCCCTGGCGCCGGGTGCACGACTTTGATTGCGACGGCAAATAGGTCTCATCGCTGACCGCAAAACGGCGAACCAGTAGCCGATCGACAGTGCTGACAATTGGCGTACTGGCTCCCGCTGTACGCGAGAGGACAGTTTGCATTCGCCCCTCCTTGGTGGCTTTTTCGTTGAAAATCGCGCGATGCTGTGAGACGCTGCTATCGTGGGGACCTCGGGTCGCGTACCTCGCTGGACGCTATTACTAACTCATCGCCAAAATCGTCATGTCTTCGGCCGTATCACAATCGCCGAAGGTTGGATTTTGCGTGCCGTCAATTTTTTGCAAGGGTTCGGGACCTCCGCGACTCTGGCATAAACGAGGAGGCCAGCATGCGAATATTGACTTCCATTCTCGGTGTTTTTGTTTCTCTTCCGCTGCTTTTCAATCAAGCGGTTGCCGGCTCCGAAATTCCAACACACGGATCTATCGCCGCGCCACCCGGTTTCAGCTCGGCTTGTGCGAGATATGACTGGTTGTGCCAGGGCAATGGCAGTAGCACGATCAATGACGACGAGGCTCTGCGCGTATTGCAGGAAGTCAATCGCTATGTAAATGCCCGTGTTAAGCCGGTCGTGGATCCTCGCAAATCCTTTTACTGGTCGGTCAGCGACAGCGGGGATTGCAAGGATTTTGCACTTACGAAAATGAAAACGCTCCTCCACGTCGGGTTTCCATCAAGCAGGCTGGCGCTCTCCGTCGTTCTCGATCGTGGCAGGAAAAACCATATGGTCTTGCTTGCCCGGCTGAACTCTGGCGACTACGTTTTGGACAACCTGAGCGGCACAGTCAAACCGTGGCGTCGAACTGGCTATACCTTCTTGGCCAGTCAAAATTTCAAGCGGAAGGGAAGTTGGCAAGTCACCCTTGCCGGCCCACAAGCGAGCTCTTTCTACGAGGACTAAGTCCAAATTCATCTCATGCATTCATGAGAGCTCGGGCGCGCCGATGAGGCCAGCCCGACAGTTTGCCTTGGCTCGTGCCGAGATAGCATTAAGTCCCAATCGCCTTCAGCAGCTCATGTATTTCGATTTCTTGGGTGCGTCCCTTTAGGTTCGCGCGCCCCAGATCTCGAAACTCGAAGAGTTCCCCCACCGCCGTGCGCACCGCGCCGCTGGCTAGGATCGCAGTTCCGTATTCTTTATTCATTCCCTCGAGCCTGGACCCCACGTTAACGGTGTCACCCATCGCCGTATATTGGCGCCGAGTGTTCGCACCTACGCTTCCCACGACCGCATATCCTGTATGGACGCCAAATCGCGTCGCGAGTTCTGGCCGGCCCGACAAGACGTTCGCGGCGTTCATGTCATCGACAGCCGCTTTCATCGCAAGAGTACACTGGCAGGCTTTTGCAACGTGATGCTCGTCTCGGGTTGGCGCGTTCCACATTGCGAAGATCGAGTCACCGAGGTACTGGACGATCGTTCCGTCATGCCGCTCCACGATGGCATTCAGACACTCGAAGTATGTCGACAACAGATCCACCACTTCTTCTGGCGAACGCTGCTCGGAAATGGTGGTGAAGTCCTTGATGTCGGTGAAGACCACTGTGATCTCCTGGCGCCCCGCCAATCCAACAGCTGACTGCCCCGACGCGATTATTCTCCTCACCAGTTCTCGGGGAACATAGAGGGAGAACGTGGCGATGGTACTGCGAGCCGTTTCAAGTGCGTGCCCGAGAACATTGATCTCCGCGATCCACGAATGGGGCAATCGCCGTTTCTCGAATCTCAGATCGCCGATCCTGTGAGCTTCGTCCGCCAGGAAGAAAAGCGATTTGCTGATCAGGCGCGCAATCACGATCGCCGCAACGATGCCGGCAGCGACGAACGCGGCGGCGGTCAAGAGGTTGTTGAACAGCAGCCGATCGGTCGGACCGACGAGATCATCAAGGGGGGCCGCGATGACGACAGTATTGCCTTTCAGCAGTCCGGAAAACTCGACGGGGGAAAACTGCGCAACGTAGTGGGTCGCATTGACTGAGAACGGCACGATCCCCGTGCTCCGCTGGCCGTCGTCCCTTACCTCCAACAGTCGGCGTATCGGTGCAATTGCAGGATCAACAGCTTCCAAGGATGGAATGTCTTCGGCATCGCCTCGCGACAACGTTTCGAGGACGCTCGCCATGATCCTCGCGTCCGAGTGAACGATGAGACGCCCATCGCCGTCGAACATGTAACCCTTGGCATGTTCAGAGACAGCTTCCTTGTTCAGCAGGTGGCTTACCGTTTCAAGCAAGACGTCGACACCGGCGACGATCCTTGCATCCTTGCTCATGGGAACTGCAAGCGTCAGACTAAGTGATTTCGTTGTGGCTGTCACATAAGGGCCGACCGACACCGGCGCATTGGCGCGGACCGCATTGTGGTACCACGTCCTGGTTCGGGGATCGTAGCTGTCGTTGCGCTCGTCACGCATCTCGAGCTGGGCACCACTCTTGCTCAGGAAGCGCCACGTGGAGGAAGAATCCGATCCGGTTTTGGCAATGGTTCGAATCGCGAACGAGGTTTCTTCGGGGGCGAACAGAACTTCGCGCCACTTCGGGTTAACATCAACATTCACAGCCTGGATAAAACTTCCGTCTGGATAGGCGGCATATACGTCATCAATATAATCGGCGCTCTGCAGCACTTTGAGAAGATAGTCACGCTTTGCTTCGAAGTCCTGCGGGGGCGGCGTCAGCATCTGAGGCAATACGGACGCCGTCTCTACCGCCGAATAACCGTCGCCAAAAACGCTGCGGTAGTTCTCAACGACGCGCAGGCCGAGCTGGCGCATTTGTGATTCACCCGCTGCCAGCGCCGTGGTACGCCCTTGCACGTAGGCCATCCACATGAGCGGGGCGGAAATACAAACAAGAAGACCAACGATCACAACGCTCAGGTGGACCCGGAGTGGTCTCGACCACGCAGCAGCGCCGCTCGTTCCATGGGAATCGGCTTCGTGGTGGCGCTCGACGGGTCTTTTTCGTTCCGGAGAGGGCGTTAGCGGCTCGGTTGTATCTTTCATTTCACCTGTCACAGCTCCGCTGTTGAAATGCAGGCAACTTTTGTCGGCAGCAGCGACACACAATGCGAGCGCGAAAAGGCCCCGTTCGCAGACCATACGTTGCATATCGCCGATGGCGCAATATTGATTTGGTTAGTTCCTCATTGAAGAACATTTGCATTTAGCAAATGTCTCACCTGAACCGCATGGGCAAGGATCGCTCTTGCGGCGCTGCAGGCGATAGACCACTGGCAACAGCAACGAGGTTGGCAGAACCGTTGCAATAGCAATCAGGACTTTTGCGGAAATTCCAGGGATGACAAGCCGGCGACCCGATCTGAACCCCCGCCAGGCCTGTTCGGCAACATAGTCCGCACTAAGTTTCGGCAGAACCTTGAAAAGCGTTGCACGACCGGCACCGGAGCTGTCCAGAAAATCGGTGGCAACAGGACCCGGCGCGACACAAGTTACGGTCACGCCCGTACCGCGCAGCTCCTGAGATAGAGCAGTAGAAAACGATCGGACAAAGCTCTTGCTGGCATAGTAGACGGCCATGTTCGGCCCCGCCAGGAAGCTTGCGACAGAGCCGAGGTTAATGATGCCGCCGCGCCTTCTCCTCGCCATACCAGGCGAAAATCGCAACGTGAAATCGGCGAGCGTTCGGATGTTGAGGTCGACTATCCCAAGCTGGTCGGCGATCGGCAGCAGGGTGGCGGCACCACGAAGGCCGTAACCGGCATTGTTCACGAGCACGTCGCAGAACAACCCATGTCTCGCCAGAAAGGACTCAAGCTGTTTCGATGCGTCCGAAGAGGAAAGGTCGATTGGAAATACTACCGCCCTGCCGCCTGCAGCACGGAGCTCTGCTTCCACCGCTTCAAGGTTGGATTCAGACCGAGCCACCAGGACGACAGTCGTATCCTCGCGTGCAGCGATCTTGGCGATCGATCGACCGATGCCTCTCGACGCTCCAAGAACAACGGTGGCCGGCAGTAACTCCCCGCCACCAATCATATGGAGCTCTCTCCGAGAGCAACGTTCGACACAAGATTGCCCGAGGACATTGCCCTGACTTCGCTGGCGATCTCGTTGTTGAGAATGGCTTCGAAACGCTCCAGGGCGCGGGCAACATTTGCACCATCCAT
The DNA here is from genome assembly GCF_001429725.1 of Rhizobium sp. Root708. Taxonomy (GTDB): domain Bacteria; phylum Pseudomonadota; class Alphaproteobacteria; order Rhizobiales; family Rhizobiaceae; genus Rhizobium. The sequence goes on from NZ_LMHV01000002.1 coordinate 83,720, forward strand.
GACCCGGTGATCGTAAAGGATACGCACCGCGACACTCCCGTCCGGGCCGATCGGGCCATAGTTCAGGAGCGTCGTCAACGGCGTCAGCGGATTGAGCGATTCTGCGCCGAGCCCCGAATAGACCGAGAGCTGGAACGTACCGAAGAAACGCGGACGCTGCCGACCGAGATTCAATCCGAACCACATCCCGATCCACCGGAGCGGCGCTGGGATGTTGGCGAACTTAAGCGCGCGACGAAACTGTTTTATGTCCATGACAGGACGCGAACGCGCCTCTCGCAACAAGACGTCAAGCTGTTCGATTGATCTGCGTTCGGGCGATTTTATCGAACCGAGGAGCACGATGCGCTCGCCGCCGTGCTCCCGCTCGTGTGCAACGGATGCGACACTTTCGGGATACTCATAGAGGTGCGGCCACGGTAACTTCACATAGGCGCGCCGGAACTCGACAACGTCCAAGGCAAGGAGCCCATACCCCTTCAAGAACAATGCGGTCCAGGACGGCTTGGCGTCCTGTGCATTTCGGGCGTCCACCAATGGCCCGATCCGCATTTGCCGCTGGACGGTGACGCGCGGGATCCCGATGGAAAACCGCATCAGGTCTCCGACAAGTCGCCTTGCTGCCGAGAGCTTGATCGATCGACCTCGCATGATGCCACCTTAATAGACGTAAGGGATGATTCGCTTCGTCCGCCGCATGTATTCACGATATCGCGAACCGAAGAATTCGAGCATCATCTGCTCTTCCTTGTCAACTCGAAGGAAGAAAAGGACTGCGAAGCCTGCGAAACCCGCCAATCCCACGATCCAGTTTGCGAGAAGGAAGGCCTGGCCCCCGGCCATTAAAAGAAACGAGGTGTACATTGGGTGGCGGACAAGAGCATAGGGACCGCTGGCTATCAGTTCGTGTTCCTCGCGGATCTCCAAGGAAATAGACCAGTTCTTGCCCAGTTCCTTGTGCGTCCGTCGGAAGATCCACATGGCGGCAGCGTAGAGGACGGCGCCAAGCAGAAGCGAAATCGGTCGAGCGGAATAGGTCGCTTCGTGGGGAAATCCGGTTAGGGCAAAAAGTCCGGGGATGAGGCCAAGTCCAACGGAGGCGGAGACGAGCCCGACCTTGTCTCTCGTGGACCTCTGATTGCTGACGATGCGGTGCCGCCTTGCCCGCCGTTCGGCCGGTCGACGGATCAAGTACCAGGCGACAACCCCCATCGCCCAGATAATCTTGCCGAGGCTTACCAGTGCCAAACTCACCCCCGATTATCATTTCAGACCGACATGCCAACCAGCGGCCATCACGCTCGCGACATCAATGTTCGCAGAAGCTTACCTTACGCTAACGGCCGCGTCGTGAGCAAGTATTGCTCACCCCGTTGTGTTCATCTGCCTGAGTTGGGTTATAAATTGCTGTGGCCTTAGCCAGATCCCCGGCGTCTTGTAGCCCATGTGGCGGGCGATTTCCCCTGTCCATGCATTGCAGTTGTTGACGGTCGCTTCCCACGTCTTCGAAATCGCCTGCTGCTTGCGAATGAAGGCAACGACGTCCCGATATTCCGCGTCGCTCAAAAGCACCCGCCAACTTGCCGAGCGGTACTGCTCTTCTAGATCGCCGTCCGTCCAGCCGGTCGAGGCAGGAACTGGTATGAAATGGCCGACAACGTATTGAGATGGATCATGCGAGGCTGGCGCTAGGCCCGCCACTTCGGGACGGATCATGTTTCCGTTCCTGTCGAGTTCACCGAAGACGACATAGGTGTGGCCATAGCTCAGGGCATATCGGGACCGAAACTCGATGAAGTGCCGGCTCGCCGCGACTTTCGTGGTCGTTGCGCTACCGGCATCTTTACTTGTCGATGTGAATCGCGGCTGTGGCGGCTTGTCAGCCGTCTGGCAGGATGAAAGCGCGCATGCGATCGCAGCCGCAAGCAAAAGACGACCTTTGGTAAGCGGCATCGCTACGCTCCATTTCTCAAGCCATATGTGAGCCACGCGTCGGCCGGCTGCGGCGACGAGAAATCAGTCCTTTTAAAACTCTCAAAGAAAGAAGGGCCAATCGGGCCCCTCTTTCCAAGATCCTAATTACTTATAGACCGCGGCGGCTTCAGGCGGAGGTGCCTTGCCCTTTCCTTTACCCATGTTTGCGCAAGCGCTGAGATTGGCAACGGCAATTATTGCGGCCATGACGATAATAATGCGGCTCATCAAGAAGTCCTCTCCTCATCTGGGGTAGCTTATCGAAGGCAAACACTTACTATGCTAGCAACAACCCAGAAGATGACCAGTGTGGAATCACTCTGGCTGCGCTATTTCTACTTTAGCATTAACAAATGCGCATAGCCAAGCTTTCGTTGTCTGCCGCGAAAGCGCTAGATGACGATCACCTTCGATCCGACGGGAACTCGTCTGTAAAGGTCGACAATACTCTCGTTTGTCATGCGCACGCAGCCGTTCGAAACAGCTTGTCCGATAGACCACGGCGCATTGGTTCCGTGCACCCTGAACATCGTGTCTTGTCCACCTTGATACAGATAGAGGGCCGCCGCACCCAGAGGATTGAGCGGACCACCAGGGACACCATCGGCATATTTGATCAGCCTTGGCTTACGTTGCATCATCTCCTCGGTCGGCTTCCACGAGGGCCATTCGGCTTTTCTGCCCACTGATGCTACGCCCTTAAAGCTCAGTCCCTCCTCCCCGACCGCGACGCCGTAGCGTGTCGCGCGTCCACCGGACTCTACAAAGTATAAAAAGCGCTCTGAGGTATTGACCACAATCGTTCCCGGCGCTTCACCACCATTATAGGCCACCTCTTGTCGACGGTACCTTGGACTTCGATCGGGATCGCCTCGAAAAGCCGAACTTAAATGCCAATCTTCCGAACGAACGCAGCTGGAGAGCACCATGCCCATTCCGCCAAAAATGATTCCTCGGCGCGTGACGAGGTATTTGCACATTTTCACCTGCCACTATCTGTTAGTTTTGACGATCGAAACTAACATCGACAGAGATTAGGTCAAAGCTGGATGTAGATGAAAATCAATATTTGGTGCAAAGATACTGAACTGAGGTGCGCCTTGCAGTTGTGAGGCAATATGCGAGCTGCTTGCGGGAGGAATAAAAATCGATGGAGCTGGGCCTTCGAGACAAAATTGCCGTTGTAACCGGTGGAGGGTCAGGAATAGGCGCTGCGATCTGCCGCCAGCTTGCTCACGAAGGTGTCCGTGTCGTGATCGCTGACATCGATATGGAGAAGGCCACTCGCCTCGCTGAGGAAATCACCGTTGGCGACGGCAGGGCCATGCCGTCTTACGTCGATGTCGGCGACGCTCAGTCGGTTGAACGTCTGTTCGCCGACGTGGTCAAAGAATGGGGCGGATTGAACCTTGCCGTCAACAATGCCGGTATCCACGGCATGCGCAACCCCACCGGCAGTTATCCGATCGAAGAATGGCAACGGGTTACAAAGGTCAATCTCGATGGGGTCTTTTACTGCATGAAACATGAGATCAACGCCATGCTGGAAAGCGGCGGCGGATCGATCGTCAACGTTTCGTCCATTCTCGGAACCGTCGCCCTGCCGCTGACTGCTGCCTACACCGCAGCAAAACATGGTGTTGTCGGGCTGACGAAGGCCGCGGCGATCGAATACGCACGCTTCGGTATTCGCATCAACGTCGTCGGGCCCGGATGGATCGATACGCCGCTTGTGGCGGAGGTCCAACAGGCGGCAAGCTACCTGAAACGCATGGATAGCCTTCAGCCCATGGGTCGGCGTGGCAAGCCGGAGGAGGTCGCAGGCCTTGCCTGCTTTCTCCTCTCGGAGCAGGCAAGCTTCATCACGGGAAGCTATCATGCTGTCGATGGTGCCTACACATCGCACTAGACCGCCCAGCACGCGATCCACGAATACCGTCCGATTCTGATCGAGCTCCCGGCGGCGGCGGTCCTGTTGGATTCCCGCCCCAGGCTGCTCAGAAGCTATTGGTGCGCCGTGGCTTTCCGAGCTTCTCGGAAAGAAACTAGCCTGCCCAGCCGTTCATCCCATAACGCAAGTCGGACGCACCGGAAGCTTTCCCATAAAGTTATGCGACCGATGCCTGCCAGTTCTGGATGATCGCGCAGGACTTCCGGAAGACGATAATATGGAATTCGGCTCGAGAGATGATGAATGTGATGGACGCCGATATTGCCCGTCAGCCATCGAAGCACGAGCGGAAGGTCGTAATGCGACGCGCCATGGAGGGCGGCTTGAGGAAATTGCCATTCTCCCGCCTTTGACCAATGCGTTTCTTCGAACTGGTGCTGCACATAAAACAGCCAGACGCCGGCAGCTCCCGCCAACAAAACCACAGGAAGATGGACCAAGAGGAAAGGTACAAGCCCCACGGCCCATATCATCAAGGCAGCGACGAACGCGATCGCCAGATTGGTTGCCATGGTGGAAACCCAGGGCAAGACTTCAGCGCCCATCATACCGATCGGCAGGCGCTGCTTGAGAAGGAACACCCAGACAGGACCAATGCCGAACATAACAAGCGGATGCCTGTAAAGCCGGTATCCGAGCCTCCGTGCCGGAGAAAGGGCGCGATATTCAGCGACCGTTAGTGTGGCGATGTCACCCACTCCCCGTTCATCGAGATTGCCGGCAGAGGCATGATGTTCGGCATGCGTTCGCCGCCAGTAATCGTATGGTGTTAGCGTGAGAACGCCGAGCACACGCCCCGTCCATGTGTCCAACCTTCGCCGCGCGAAGAACGAACCGTGCCCGCAGTCGTGTTGGATCATGAAGAGCCGGAGTAGGAAAGCCGCCGCCGGCAGAACAAGGACGCCGCCCAGCCACGAACCGTTAATGATGGAAATACACGCGCCGGCCCAGAACACAGCGAACGGCACAATCGTCACCAGAAGCTCAAACACACTGCGGCCAAATCGCGGCTGCCGGTATTGCGCAAGAATCTTTAGCCAAGCGCCAGCCGTATCCTGTTGCGGCGAGCTTGGTCGGCGGGCTTGAGCGTTCATCTGAAGCGAGCCCTTCCTGATTTCAGGGGTGGAACTCGCTAACTCCAGGCTTCCATATGAGTTTTCGGACATCAGGCGCGCCGAGCCTTGCGTGCCGCATAACGGCGATCGCGCTCGGCCTTGCGTGCTGCTTCATCGGCCACGACGCGGGAAGCACGACTGTCGATTTCCGCCTGTCTGGCTTCAGCCTCGGCCTTCTCCTGCGCCTCCGCCGCGACAGCCAAAGCCTCGGCCTCGATCAAGAGGCGATTACTTTCCTCCGCCTTCGAAGCATCGCGCTCGGCGCGACGTGCAGTCCTCGCGGAAGCGACCGCATCGCGCGCCGCAAGCCTTTCCTGCATTTCAGGGTCCGTCGGTTTCGGCGCTGACTTGAATTTTGCCAGGAGCTCATGCTTGGACTTTTCCGCCGACTTGCGGCGTTCAGCGAAGCTGTTGTCGTTCGAAAGTTTCAATAGATTTCCCTTTTCAGAGACAGGTTCGATTAGCAAATACCCGTCCTGACTAGACGGAGCGTTGTAGGTCGGGTGAAATATTAACAATGAGAACAGATGTCTACCTGATCTTCATATCGCGCGATTGAACCAGTTGACGGTCTAAAGGTCATCACAGACCAATTCGTTGCACACACCAATTCCCGCCGAGCGACACACATCGGTCCGTCAACTTTGATGAGAGCTGATCAAGAGGCGCAGAGCGCACCCCAAACAAGCATCGGCAAACAAAGCATCGATAATCCGTGCATACACTAGGCATACTCTTACGTCGACGTTTTGTTTTATATCTGGCTGTTTGCGATTTTAGGGGGTATCTAGGCTGGGAACGCTTCCCCGCAAGAGCACTGGGGACGTAGATTCTGCAGTGTCGAGCTACCGCATCGCCAACGCGTGCGTCAGAAAACTCGCTAGCAGGAACGCAGCGACGTGGTCGATCATTTTGCGCAGCGCCTCCATAGAGGAACCGTCGCGTGAAGCAGGCGCTGTCGGGCATAGTCTCCAGCGTCAAGAAACATTAGCCTGGCTAGAGGACTTTCAATGGGTTTCAGAACACCGAAGATCGAATATGTAAACGGCTACAAGATTGTCGAACTCGATGGGCCAACATTCAAGGTCTTCGACGGCGATCGTCAACTCGGTGACGATTACCCCTATTCCGGCGAGGCAGCGGCATACGCTAATTCCTTGCCAAAGCGTGAGCCGCAAAGGTAGGCGAAACGCTGCGAGCCCATCCCAGCCACTCCGCACAGCCGTCGTACCGAATGCGAGACAAAATTTGACCACCCTTCATTCAACGCTGGAACAGCTCGGTTGGTCCGAGTTCTTCGCGGATCAACTTGGACCTGGCGAAGCCGGCCTCGTCCCCAGGCGTGTCGCCTCGGTACATCGTGCACGCATCGAAGTGATCGATGTCAATGGGCCAGTCGGACTGCAGCTCCCGGCCCATAGTAGTACCGCTGACTTCGCGGTGGGCGATTGGATTCTGGCCGATCCGCTGACCGACATGCTTGTCACGCGCCTTGAGCGGAAAAGCGTGTTTCAGCGGCGGACCGAAGGTGGACACGGCCAGCAATTGGTTGCTGCTAACGTTGATACGCTGTTGATCGTTACTTCGTGTAACGCCGATTTCGATCCCGCTCGGTTGGAACGCTACCTGATTATGGCCAAGCAGGCCGGCAGCAATCCAGTCGTTGTGCTCACCAAGGCCGATATGGCTGCAGACATTGGCGAGTTCCAGTCCCTGGCCAAGGCGCTGCAACATGACCTCCCTGTCATCGCACTCAACGGGCGCTCCGCCGACGCCGTTTCCCTCTTGAAACCCTGGTACGGCGTTGGTCAGACAATCGCGTTGGTGGGATCCTCCGGGGTCGGAAAATCGACACTCGTAAACACCTTGGTTGGATCTGATACCAAGCAGAAGACCGGCACCATCCGAGAGTACGACGCGCAGGGCCGGCACACCACCACGGCGCGGTCGCTGCATGCAATTCCAGGCGGTGGATGGGTCATCGATACGCCAGGAATAAGAACGCTGCTCGTCAGCGACGTCACAGACGGAATAGATATACACTTTTCCGAAATCACCGAGTTGGCAACGCTTTGCCGGTTTCGCGACTGTACCCATGCCCATGAGCCGGGTTGCGCGGTTCAGGCGGCCGTCAAGAGCGGCACTTTAGCCGCCGACCGTCTTGAGCGCTGGCGAAGCCTTGTTGTGGAAAATCGCGATAGAACGCCAATCATCAGCGGGCCACGTGGCAACAAAATCGTTCGCAAGAAGAAATATTGAAGATCGCCACGCGTTGACCCAGTTCAACCAGCAGACGGTTGTTTCCAGGCATTCATCTCGAAAACGAGCTATTCGAAGGCCGCTTCGATCAAAAGGTCTCATCGGCTTCATTGGGAAACTCTCTTTGATGAAGTGAGTCCCGTACCATGAAGCAAAGCTGGTGATGAAGCACCGAGTCGAAGGCTGGCTTGGTTCCTCTGTCGCGGATTGTGATCTCGACTGCCGTCTGTTTGCCAATGCCTGCCGATTTGCATACAAGCTCAGCCAAAGAGCTCGCATTTTCGACCAAGGACCGCCCTTTTGACCTATCCGCAGCTTCGTTCCGAAGACCCGGAAATCGGACATGAAACCAGCAGGGGGACTGCGCCTCTCGTGCTTGCCGCACTTGGCGTCGTTTACGGCGATATCGGCACGAGCCCGCTTTATGCATTTCGAGAGGCGCTGCACGCGACGGCCGGACTGGGTTCACACCGCGACAACGTGTTCGGGATCCTTTCGTTGATCGTCTGGGCTCTCACGGTCGTGGTGACGGTGAAATACGTAACCTTCGTCCTGAAGGCGGACAACCATGGCGAAGGCGGTACGCTTTCCTTGATGACCCTCGCTCGAGAAAGCATTCCGGGCCGACCTCTCTGGATTATGGTGTTGGGCGTCGCGGGTGCTTCCCTCTTTCTCGGCGACGCGATCATTACGCCGGCTATCTCGGTCCTGTCCGCCGTCGAAGGTATCCAGGTCGTCGCTCCGGCGCTCTCCCATTGGGTGGTACCGATCACGCTGACGATCATCGCGATACTGTTCATCATTCAGCGATTCGGAACCGGCGGGGTGGCTGCCGTGTTCGGTCCCGTGATGGCGGTTTGGTTCGCCGTCCTGGGGATCAGCGGCGGCATCCACATTCTGGACGATCCGGCGATCCTCGGAGCGATCAACCCGATTCACGCAATCCAATACGCTGGTAATAACGTCGGCCTTGCCATCACGGTTTTGGGCGCGGTTTTCCTGGCAGTCACCGGCGCCGAGGCACTCTACGTCGATCTTGGGCATTTCGGCCGGCGACCGATCGTTATTGCGTGGTTTGTGCTCGTCTTCCCGTGCCTTCTCCTCAACTATTTCGGCCAGGGCGCTTTCGTACTGGCAAATCCGGACATGGCGTCACATCCGTTCTTCGGGATGCATCCGGACTGGGCGCGCGTGCCGATCGTATGCCTTGCCACTGCGGCGACAGTGATTGCCAGCCAGGCGGTGATATCGGGCGCTTACTCCCTCGTCCGGCAGGCCATGCACCTCAACCTGCTGCCGCGCATGCAGATTCTCCACACCTCAGAAACCCACTCCGGCCAGATCTTTATCCCGCAGGTCAATTCGTTCCTCTTCGTTTTCGTAGTGGCGTTGGTCCTGTACTTCAGGAGCTCGAGCGGACTGTCGGCGGCCTATGGGATCGCGGTCACCGGCGAGATGCTGATTACCAGCATCCTGCTGTTCGTTGTCATGCGGCATGTCTGGAACTGGAAGATGCTAACCGCGGCCGCGGTAATCGCTCCGCTTCTCCTCATAGATACCGGCTTCTTCGCCGCCAATATTGCGAAGTTTCCCGATGGCGGCTGGGTTCCGATCACCGTGGCGTTGATCATGGGGCTGATGATGCAGACGTGGATTTCCGGCAGGCGGTTGCTTGCCGCGCGAACGCGGGCAGACGAGATCCCGTTGCGTTCGATCATCGACAGGCTCGCGCAAAAGAAGCCACCGACGGTCCCAGGCACCGCGATTTTCCTGACGAGTGATGTCGAGGGCGCACCGACGGCGCTGCTGCACAGCTTGAAGCATTACAAGGTGCTTCACGAACAGAACATCATCCTCAGCGTCGTGACCGCGGCAACTCCATTCGTTCCCGACGACGACAAGATATTTCTGGAAAGCTTCAATCCGCTGTTCAGCCGGCTGGTGATCACGTTCGGCTACATGGAGACGCCAAACATCCCGCGTGTCCTTGCTCTCGCGCGAGAACTTGGCCTGACCTTCGACATCATGTCGACATCCTTCTTCCTGTCGCGACGAACAATCCTGCCTTCAAAAAAGGGAGGCATGCCATTCTGGCAGGATCGGCTGTTCATCGCGCTTGCACGAAATGCCGGAACCGCAACCGACTATTTCGGCCTTCCTTCCGGTCGGGTCGTGGAACTCGGGCTACAGACGGTCATCTAGTCGAAAAAGGAAAGCCGGCCTGTGTCAGAGGCCTCTAGCGTCGGTGGGTCAATGCGTTGGCAAGCCACGTGACTGCATGTTCAGCGGCATCGCTTCTTCGCGTTTTTACCGGAATAAGCACGTGGAACCTTTCCACTGTCGGCATCTTAGCATCCTCAAGAGCGACCAGAGTTCCGTCATCGAGGAACGTCTGAACGAGAAGTCGCCACCCGAGCGCGATCCCCTGCCCGGCCCGTGCGGCCGCGATCGTTTCGGTGTAATGACTGAAGCGCAGATGGGGCCGCACTCGGAGATCGCGCCCTGTTTCCTCGACCCAATGCGCCCAGGAAAGCCAGGTTCTGTCCTGCGCATCCGTCTCGATGAACTCGTCGGCGTCTGAGAGTTCACCAGACTGTCTCCGTCGCTGATAGTCCGGCGAGCATACGGGAACGACAAAGTCCTCCTGCGAGGCGACGATCTTCGCGTCGGCGAATGGCGGCCTTCCATATCTTATGGCTATGTCCACACCACCGGCATCAAGATCGATCCTGGCATCCTGGGAAATCACCCTGATCTGGACGCCGGTATTCTCCCGTCGAAACTCTGCGAGCCGTGGCAAAAGCCAGAACGAGGAGAACGCCACCGAGGCTCCAATGGTGACCACGCCTTGCTGGGACGATCTTACCGCGTCGACTGTATCCGCGATGTTGGCGAAGCTCTGTGCCAATGTCGTGCCGAGCGCCAAACAGGGTGGAGTAGGCTCGATCGCACGATGCCTTCGTATGAAGAGAGCTAGACCAAGCTCCTCCTCGAGGACCGCTATCTGGCGGCTCACTGCTGCCTGCGTAACACCCAATTCGACGGCTGCGGCCGTGAAACTGCGATGCCGGAGCACTGCCTCGAGAGTCAACAGCGCGGTTAGTGATGGAATACGCCGCCGAAAGTTCATCAACGCTACCTTCGCATTACCTAAAGTTATGGATCGCTAAAAATTAATGCCGTTGAAGCCTCTGGGACGCAAGCGCAAACTGCCGGTCATAGAACCACGAGAGGTTATCATGCTCAACAAGCTGCCATCTGACATCTCTGCCCTGCTCGAAGCCCGCGCCAACGGTCATTCGTTGCCCGCCGGCCTCTACACGCGCGATGACGTGTTCGATGCGGATATCGACGTCTTCTTCCATAAGCACTGGATCTGCGTTGGCCTCGACTGCGATGTTCCGGAAGCAGGCGACGCGACGGTTGTCGATATCGGCAAGACAAGCCTGATCCTGCTTCGCGACGACGACGGCGAGCTGCGTGTCCTGCACAATGTCTGTCGTCACCGTGGCTCGCGGTTGCTTGACGCAGGAAAGACAATCGTTTCGAAGCTTGTCTGTCCTTATCACACCTGGACCTATGAGCTCACCGGCGAGTTGGCCTACGCCCCTCATATGGGCAAGGACCTCGACAAGCAGTGTCACAGCCTGAAGCCGGTGAATTTCAAATCGATCGGCGGCCTTGTCTACGTATGCCTCTCGGACACCCCGCCGGAGGATATCTCAAATCTCGAACATGCCATGATCGAGCGCCTGGCCCCTTATGACATTCGCAATGCCAAGGTCGCCCATCAGACGGATGTGATCGAGGACGGCAACTGGAAGCTCACGATGGAAAACAATCGCGAGTGCTATCACTGCTCCGCCAATCACCCCGAGCTCTGCGTGTCCTTCGTCGATCTCGATTTTGGCTTCGATCCCGAAACGCTGACCCCTGAAGATCGTGAGCAGGCCGAAGAACACTTCCGCCTTTACGATGAAAGGACGAAGTCCTGGGAGGCCGACGGCTTCCCGTCCGCTGCGGTCGAACGGCTGGAAAACTGCGCGACGAACTTCCGCACCCAGCGGCTGATCATTGCGGGCGCCGGCGAATCCCAGACCCATGACGCGACGGCGGCCTCGTCCAAGCTGCTCGGTCACATGACGCGCAAGGATCTCGGCGACACCCACCTTTGGGGCCACAATAGCTGGAACCACTTCATGGGCGACCACGCGATCGTTGCGACCGTCATCCCGCTTTCCGCCGGTCGAACGCTCGTCAGAACCAAGTGGCTCGTGCACAAGAATGCCGTAGAAGGCAAGGACTACGACCTCGACAAGCTGACCGACGTCTGGATCGCAACGACAGACCAGGACGCAGATCTTGTCGCCCGCTCGCATGCGGGCGCCCTCGACCCGGCCTATCAGCCTGGCCGCTATTCCAAGTTCTCCGAAACCAACCTCGACAAATTCGCGACGTGGTACATCGATCGGATGCGCGCTCATGGGTATTGAATTCCAACAACTGACGCGGGCTGACACCGCGACCTGGGATCCCGAGCAGGACGAGACGCTCGTCTGCCTCGATGTCCATCAGGAGACGCACGATGTGAAGAGCTTCACGTTCGCCTCTCCTGAAGGCAAGCGGTTCAACTTCGACGCCGGACAGTACTTCCTCTTTGACTTCCCGACAGGCTCGGACGGGGAAGCCCGCTGTTACAGCATCGCGTCATCGCCGCACCGTAGGAACGCGTTCACCGTGACCGTCAAGCGCGTGCCCGGCGGTAAGGTCTCGAATTGGCTGCATGACAACCTGACGGCCGGCATGACGGTCAAGGGTCAGGGACCGCTCGGCCACTTCATGCGTCCGAAGGGCGAGAAGAAGAAGCTGCTTCTGATCTCGGGGGGCTCCGGCATCACCCCTGTCATGTCGATCACGCGTGATCTTGCGGATCAGTATGAGGCCACCGACATCGTCTTCCTGCATGCGGCGAGAACGCCCTCAGACCTGATTTTTCGTCAGGAGCTTGCCAGTCTTGCCGCGCGAATGAAAGGATTGCGTCTGCAGTTTCTGCCTGAGACAGTAGCTGGTGAACCGTCCTGGCCTGGTCTGACCGGCCGGATCTCGCCCGAGTTCGTCAGGCTCGCGGTGCCAGACATCGCCGAGCGCGTCGTGATGTGTTGCGGTCCCGCGCCTTTCATGGCGGCCGCTCGCTCGATCTCCGCAGTTCTCGGCGTCCCGCCATCCGACTATATCGAAGAGAGCTTCGACGCGGCCGTGATCGACCAACCGGGCCTCGATGTCGAGGCGCAACCTGTCGGCAAGATCTACCAGGTCGAGTTCTCTAAGCAGAAGAAGACGCTGGACGTATCTGCCGATCAGACGGTGCTTGCGGCTGCGAAGAAGGGAAGCGTACGGCTTCCTTCCTCCTGTTCGAACGGCGTCTGCGGTACATGCAAGTCCAAGCTCGTCTCGGGCTCCGTGGAAATGAACCACCACGGCGGCATCAGGCAGCGCGAGATCGACGCTGGAATGTTCCTGCCATGCTGTTCGAAGCCACTTAGCGATCTCGTCATCGAGCGTTGACCTGGGAATACCGGAAGAGAAATCGTCACCATCATCGAGCGCGTCCGTGTTCAAGGACGATCGCCGCCCCTCCCTCTCGACGCCAGGCGCTCGATCAATCCGAAGATTTCCGGGACCCCGCGACGACCATCCGGACTTCCGACAAGACGGTCGTATGCTGCGAATATGGCGTCTAGGAAAAGCTGGAGATGTTCAGTTCTTTTACTCATCTCTAGACCCATCGAAAAACGAGACGCACCGGCCGCGTTGGCCGGTCGAACGGTTAGAGATCCTTTGCTATGCGCAGGCCGTCGTAGATCGCAGCATGCGTGTTGCGCGCAGCGACGGCGTCACCGATACGGAAGAGCTGGAACTGCCCATCATCGTTACGCGTCACCGACTGCGCTTCACCCGACAGAAGCTGGTCGTATGACGTCTCGCCGAGGTTTCGAGACAGCGGCTTGAGCTCGAAGTAAAGCTCGTCGAGTGGGATCGTGCCGTGATTGACCACGATCTGATCGACGACCCGCTCCTTCGTAACGCTGCCGTAGTCGCTTCCGACTTTCGCGACGATCTGGTTACCGCTCTTCTCCGCCGCCTCCAACCGGAACGTGACCGTGAAGGTGACGTCCAACTTCTGCAGCGAGCGCATGTAAGGCACGAGATTCATGGCCATGACCTCAGGAGCGAAAGACCGGTCCGGCGTCATGATTTCGACTTTCGCGCCCGCCTTCGCGAGGAATTCGGCTGCCTGCAGACCGGCATGATCGCCGGCATCGTCGAATACGAGCACGTTGGTGCCCGGCTTCACGTCCCCCGAGATGATGTCCCAAGAGGAGACCACGAGCTCGTTGCCCTTCGTCAGGACATCGGTATGTGGCAAGCCGCCGGTGGCGATGATGACGACGTCGGGCTTTTCAGCCGTGATCGCTTCAGCTTCTGCCCAGGTGTTAAAGTGGAAGGTGACGCCCAGCTTTTCGCACTGGCTCATTCGCCAGTCGATGATGCTGATCATTTCACGTCGACGTTCACTCTGCGCCGTGAGGCGAATTTGACCGCCCGCGTTGTTCGCAGCTTCGAAGACGACCACGTGATGGCCGCGCTCAGCCGATACGCGCGCAGCCTCAAGGCCCGCCGGGCCGGCACCAACGATAACGACTTTCTTGCGGACTTCAGCCTTCTTTACGATGTGCGGCATTGTCTGCTCGCGACCAGTCGCGGCGTTGTGGATACAGAACGCCATGCCGCCCTGGTAGATGCGGTCGAGACAGTAGTTGGCGCCCACGCAAGGACGGATGTCCTCCTCGCGCTTCTCGATGATCTTCCGCACGATATGCGGATCGGTCATGTGAGCGCGGGTCATACCGACCATGTCGATCTTGCCGGCAGCGATCGCGTGACGTGCCGTTGCCACGTCCGGGATTTTGGCCGCATGGAACGTCGGGAAGTTCGTCGCCGCGCGGATCTCACCGGCGAAATCGAGATGAGGAGAGTTCGCCATACCCTGGATCGGAATGACGTCAGTCAGACCGGGATCTGTGTCGATATGGCCGCGGATCACATTGAGATAATCGATCAAGCCGCTGTCGCGCAGCCTCTTTGAAATCTCGATCCCCTCTTCCTTGCCCGTGCCGCCAGGAAGGCGCTCGTCCGCGGTGTAGCGAATGCCGAGAATGAAGTCGTCGCCGACGCGCTCTCGCATCGCCCTGAAGACGTCAAGACAGAAACGCATGCGGTTTTCGAGCGAGCCGCCATATGGACCGTCGAGTTCATTGGTGAGCGGAGAGGCAAACTGATCGATCAAATGGCCGTAGGCCTCAAGCTCGACGCCATCCATGCCCCCCGCCTTCATGCGCTCGGCCGCATCGGCGAAATCCTTGATGATACGCTCGATATCCCAGTCTTCGAGCTTCTTCGGAAACGCCCTATGCGAGGCTTCGCGTTGATGGGATGGAGCAAGAACAGGTAGCCAGTCGCCCTTGTCCCAGCGGGTGCGACGACCAAGATGCGTAAGCTGGATCATGATCGCCGAGCCGTGCTCGTGCACAGCATCGGTCATTTCACGAATCCACGGAACGATCTCGTCCTTATAGGCGAGCAGGTTGTTGAAAACCGGCGGGCTATCCCTTGAAACCGCTGCGGACCCAGCGGTCATAGTGAGGGCGACGCCACCCTTCGCACGTTCGACGGTGTAGGCACGATACCGCTCCTTTGGCATTCCATCGTCGGGATAAGCCGGCTCGTGAGAGGTCACGATGATACGGTTGCGGAGGGTCAGGTGCTTCAATTTATACGGCTGAAGAAGGGGATCGTTCGACATGCGTCGTGCTCCGGATTAGCAACATCGGCAAGACGCTAAGTGAAACTGTACATACGTGTCAACGAAGAAACCACTTACGTCTTCATTTTTGACACTGGTGTACATTTTGATTGTGACGATCGTCGCGATTTGTTATGATATCGATCATGGACCAGAATTTGAACGACACCGGATGGCGCGGATCGCAGGAAGGTTGGCTTGAAGCCGCTTATTCCTCCCTCATCGATTCCGGCGTCGATTCCGTTAAGATTCTACCCTTGGCGAAGAAGCTGAAGCTATCCAGAACGAGTTTCTACTGGTTCTTCAAGGATCGCGAGGAACTCCTCGACGCCCTCGTGCAGAAGTGGCGGGATAAAAACACCGGCAATCTGATCAAGCAGTCCGAGGCGTATGCGGAGTCGCTCGCAGAGGCGATGCTCAACGTCTTTGACTGCTGGCTGAACAAGAATCTCTTCGATTCTCAGTTCGAATTCGCTGTCCGTAGCTGGGCCTTGCAGTCGGCGGACATTCTCAAGGAGGTACAGGCTGCGGACCAGACGCGGGTAGAGGCGTTGTCGAAGATGTTCATGCGGTTCGGTCTGAAGGCTGCTCCGGCCGACGTTCGCGCACGGACAACCTACCTTGTGCAGATCGGCTACATTTCGATGCAGTCGCAGGAAGACATCACTGTTCGAATGAAGCGGATTGCGGAGTACATTGCGATCTACACAGGTGAGATTCCGCAACAGCGGGAGTTGGATCGCTTCTTCGCCCGCCACGGCTACAAACCAGGCTAGGAAACAACGAATGAGCGGGTCGATCAAAATAGGCATTGCCGGCGCAATCGGCGACATCGCCGTCGACCAAGCCGACGCCATTTTGGACATGCCGCCGCCGATGCAGCGGTTCGCCTTACGCGGCACTCCTCCTCTTCCGTATTCATAATCGCATACTGCGAAACGCTGCCCTGATTTCCTGCGCAAAGAGTTCCGGTTCCTCCCAGGCGGCGAAGTGGCCTCCGCGCGGCGCAACGTTATAATAGACGAGCTTCGGATATGCGCGCGCCAACCACTCCCTAGGGGGTCGGTACACCTCACCAGGAAACACGGTGACGCCGACCGGAACCTGAACCGGGGACAGTTTCGCACCCGCAACGGTGTTTTCCCAATAGATGCGTCCGCTCGATGGTCCGGTATTGGTCAGCCAGTAGAGGGTGATGTTGTCGAGTATCGCGTCCTTCGAGAGAGCCTTCTCCGGCTCCCCACGGGTAAACACCCAATCCGCGATCTTGTCGTACAGCCAGGCCGCCAGCCCGACTGGCGAGTCCGCGATGCCGTAGCCGATCGTCTCCGGACGCGTATTCATGATCGCGGCGTAGCCGAAGCCATTGCTCAGGAAGGCCTTCGCCTCTTCGAAGATTTTCATCTCGTCGGGGGATAGGCTGGCGGGAGCCGGAGCACCGCTCCTCAATGCCAGGGCAGCGTCAGGAGGGAACGTTGTGGCTCGCTCGATGCGATTGACGTGAATGCCGAGCAGGCCATCGGGTGCCTGCCGTCCGAGGGCGTCGGAAATGATGGCACCCCAGTCGCCGCCCTGGGAGACGTAGCTGTTGTAGCCGAGACGCTTCATGAGCGTGTCCCATGCGCCAGCAATCCGCTGTGGGTTCCAACCAGTTGTCTCGGGTTTTTCCGAGAAGCCGAAACCGGGGATGGAAGGCAGCACAAGATGAAAGGCGTCTTCGGCCTTGCCGCCGTGTGCGGTCGGATCGGTCAGCGGACCGACGACCTCGAGAAGTTCGAACACGGAACCCGGCCAACCATGCGTCATCACCAGCGGCATGGCGTTTGGATGCTTCGAACGGACGTGAATGAAGTGAATGTCGAGCCCGTCGATATTGGTCAGAAACTGCGGATAGGCGTTCAGCCGCCTTTCGGCGCTGCGCCAATCATAGTCGGTCCGCCAATACTCGACCAACTCGCGCAGCTTCGCGGGTTGTACTCCCTGCGACCGATCACTGACCGTTTCATCGTCGGGCCAGCGGGTGTCATCAAGTCGCCGCCGCAAGTCGGTCAATGCTGCTTGCGGGACCTCTGCTCTAAACGGACGAATTTCGCTGTTCGATGTCGCCTTCGCCGCTTTGCTTTCTGCCGCATCCACGATCGACGGCGAGACAGCGTTGTACAAGACAACTGCCGCCCCTCCCATCAGTAGCGCACGGCGAGACAGATCGATAGCATCGGGTCTTGTCCGTTCGGTCATGACACGTACTCCTTGCTGCTGGCTATTTTACCGGTTCCACGAGTTTCGCATTTATGGTGACGACGTAAGTCGCCAGTTCGGACGCCTTGCCAATACCGACATTTCGCGCAGAGTGGGCAACACCATCCGGTATGAATAGGGATTGTCCTGCCTTGAGCGTAACGGCCTCCCGGCCTTCGAGCTTGTATTCGACCGCACCTTCGATGACGTATGCGATTTCCTCGCCCGGGTGCCTATGGTTCCCCGCAGCCGCACCCGGGGCGAAATCGACACGAACTTGGACGACCTCCTTATTCGGGACACTGATCTGGTTCTTTACGAGATCGGTACGACTGATCTCTGGCTCAGCCTGGGCAGGCTGGAAGGCGAAAGCGGCGGCAAGAAGTGCCGCGGGAACGATGAACCGAGCATTCATTGGATTACTCCTCCGTTGATGAGACAGGTGCGACTGCACCGCTCTTGCCTCTCCAAAATTGCGCTGCTTGGTATCGTCTGTGTTTTACAAACCGGCTAAAATGTAACAAAGCGTCAGCGCCGGCTCGCCCAATACAATACGATACAAAAAGCTCTGCTACCGAGGTTGTTTAGTGATTGACCATATGTTGCATATGCATCATAGAAAGCGCATTCGAAATTGGTTCAGCGCCTGCTGTCCCGGAAACACGAAGGAGTCTTGAGATGTTGAAATACTCCATGCCGCTCTTCTTCTCGATCGCGTTGAGCGCCCCAGCTACTCTTGGAGCCGGCCCAGCGTCCGCAGCCAGCCGCCTCGAAATCGGCTACATCGATGTCACGCCCGACATCACCCTTCGGCGCATGGTCGCCGGCAGCGGAAACCCGAAGGGCACGATACTCTTCCTGCACGGTTTCC
The DNA here is from genome assembly GCF_001429725.1 of Rhizobium sp. Root708. Taxonomy (GTDB): domain Bacteria; phylum Pseudomonadota; class Alphaproteobacteria; order Rhizobiales; family Rhizobiaceae; genus Rhizobium. Next base: position 101,992 of record NZ_LMHV01000002.1, read on the forward strand.
CGGAGACCTTGCTGGTCTGGAAAGATATCGCCACCAAATTGGCGGACGACTATGAGGTTCACGCCATGGACTGGCCCGGCTATGGGCTTTCATCGCGTCCTGCGTCGACAAACTTCTCTTATTCTCCAATGGATTATGCGGACGTCCTGAGAGCTTATGTCAAGGCCGCCGGCATTGATCGCTCGAAGCTGACGATCTACGCGACCGATATCGGTTCGCTGCCTGCGCTTCTGGCTGCCCTCAACGAACCAGACCTTGCAAGAGAGATAATTGTTGGAGACTTCGCGCCCTTCGATCGGCCGTCCTACATGTACGAAACACTTCAAAACTTGAAGAACGAGCCTGCGGCAACGAAGACCCGTGCGTATATGAACGAGACCCGCGCGGAGATCCTGGCGAATGCCTATCGTCGCGGCTTACCCGCCGAGGAACAGTTCGATCTTCCACCCGATGTCCTGAAGGACATGACGGAGGGATGGAGCCAAGGCGATATCACGTCCGCCGATGCCTTCTACCACTATTATTCGCACTTTACCCGAGACCAGCACTACCTGGAGGCACACCTCGCCGACCTCAAGACGCCCGTGAAAGTCGTCTGGGGCGAGAACGACCTCTACATCAAGAAAGCTATGGGCGAGGAGTTCGCGCGACGAACCGGTGCACCTCTGACGATCTTGCCAGGGGTCGGCCACTACCCGCATCTTCAGACACCGCAGGACACGGTCGCCGAGATCCGCGGTGAGAACTAGGGACAACCGGACTGTTCAGTTCGGCTACCTTTCTCTTGGAAGGCTTTGGGCTATGTCGATGATTGCCTTCGCGCCGTTCTTGCCAACAAGTCGTGTCGCCTTTCGCTGTGCCTGGCGCCAGGCCGGGCCGGCGCTATCGAGCAGCTTTTTCCCGGTGTCCGAAATGATAACCGGGCGGCTGCGGCCGCCCTCGGTCGGAAGCTCCTCAATCCAGCCTTCCTTGAGCAGCGGCACGAGGTTGCGGGTCAAGGTCGTTCGATCCTGGAAGTTGGCGCGACCGATTTCGGCACGGCTGGCACCACCCAGTTTCGCGATCAGGATGAGCATCGAGAACTGGGAGGCATTCAGGCCATAACCACGCAGTTCCTGATCATAAATATTCGTCAGGACCCGGGAGATACGTCTGGCACGCGTCATCAGGCATCCTGATACCACCTCGCCAACGATATCGGACGTGGGGTCTACTGCATGCATCATTCATCTCCAAGCAAGGAAAGGGTCCGCCCCAAATAGTGTATATACAACACGCAGTCAAATGCTGGGGATAATCGAACCCAGCGTCTTCAAAGCCGCAAAGCCCGTTCGATTTGCAGCGGGGGAAGCATCGAAGGCATCGGCCGACATTAGCGGCCATCAAACAACATCGAGAAGGAAAAAGAGTAATGAACGAGAGAGCTATCGCTAGATCGGCCCCTGATGCACAGCAAGCACGCGGCCTACCCAGTCATTCCACCGTTGGCACGAACGATCTGGATGCCGCTTCGGCGTTCTATGACCGGTTGTTTTCGATATTCGGCATCGGCCGGGTATTGGTTCAGCCCGGTCGCGCGGTTTACTATGGACACCAAACTCTGGAGTTCGGAGTCATCAAGCCGTTCGATGGAGCACCGGCAACTGTCGGCAATGGCGGCATGGTTGCCTTCGAGGCCCGGTCGCGGGCCCAGATTGACGAGGTTCACGCGGCCGCGCTGGCCCTGGGCGGACTGGACGAAGGTGCTCCGGGAGCACGCGGTCCTGACGGCGGCGACCCCTACTGTGCCTATTTTCGCGACCCGGAGGGCAACAAGTTTCTGGTCTACCATAAAGGCCCAGACGCAGAGTGAAACCGCATTCAGGAGGCGTGGGGATCCCGCCTCCATCATCACATAACGCGCGCGTCGCTGGACGCGGGCTGCCACACTTTCGATAGATAGGACCGGGAGTACCGATCGCGGAAATCCTCAAGCAAGCTCGTGGAAACCTGTTCGAGCCGCTTCAGCTGCCGTCAGGTGCGATACTCAAGAATCGAATTGTGAAATCAGCAATGTCGGATTCCTTGGGAGACGGAACCGGGCATCCGACAGAACCGCAGATGAGGCTTTACCAGCGATGGGCCGAAGGTGGTTTAGCCGCCTCGATAATCGGTGAAGTGCAACTCACCTCGCACTACGCCGAAAATCCGGGCAACCTCGTGCTCAACGAAGAGTCGGACCTGGAGCGGTTTCGTGCACTCGCGCTTCGTGGCAGCGGAAACGGCACAAACCTATGGCTGCAACTCGGCCACGCGGGAGCACTCGCCTACGCGCCAACAAGCAACCGCAAGGGACCGACGGCTTTCGACCTGCAGGGGCTACGCTGCACGGAGATCACGCAGGAAGAAATCCGCGCACTTCCTCTCCAATTTGCCGACACCGCGCGCCTGGCAAAGCAGGCGAGCTTCGGAGGCGTGCAGATTCGCGCGGCACACGGCTTTCTATTGAGCCAGTTTCTGTCGCCACTTTTCAACAAGCGACGCGACGAATACGGGGGCGAAATAACCAATCGCATGCGGCTGTTGCTGGAAGTCATCGACGCAACCCGCGCAGCAGTCGGACCGGCCTTTCCGATAGCCGTGAAGCTGAACTCTTCCGATGAACTGGAAGGCGGCTTCAAAAACGACGATGCGCTCGAGCTTGTGGCGGCATTGGATCGAACGTCGATCGATCTGATAGACATCAGCGGCGGCACGTACTTTCCTGGCGCGAAATCAGCATCGGACAGGTCCGGACGGGGACCCTATTTCCTCGAATTCGCAAAACATGCGCGCTCTATGACCACGAAGCCCCTCATGCTGACAGGGGGCTTCAAGACGCACGCACAGGCAGAAGAGGCGGTAGCAAGCGGCACGGTCGACTTAATCGGTCTCGCTCGCGCGCTTGTCCTCGAGCCTTTGCTGCCGAACCTTTGGCGAGAAAACAAGTTGGACGAGCCGATCTTTCCAAGGTTTTCGGGAACCCCGGAGGGCGGGGTTACGGCGTGGTACACCATGCGGCTCGCAGAGATCGCCGCTGGCACGGAAGGCTCAGCATTCGGTGACCTTGAAGGGGCGATCCAAGCCTACGCAGCCCGCGACGAGTCTCGAACAAAAGTTTGGTCGGCGCATTTCCAGAGGTATTCAGTCGGAACAAGCTGAAACCGACCGCGCCTGCGAAGCGGTCTTCTCGGCAGCGCGAACTCTCTAAAGTTCCACCGGACGGACGAAACCGTTGTCCACTAGCGCATCCTCAACGCCATCTCCGCTGCCTTTTCCGCGATCATGATCACGGGAGAGTTCGTATTGCCGGACACGATCGTCGGCATGACCGAGGCATCGACAATGCGAAGCTTCTCAAGCCCATGCACGCGCAACTGCGTATCCACCACCGCCATCGGATCGCTTCCCATCCTGCAGGTGCCGACAGGATGAAAGATCGTAGTGGCGATATCGCCGGCACGCCGGATCAGTTCGTCATCGCTTTGATATTCCCGCCCCGGCAGCATCTCCTGCGGTCGAAAACGGGAGATGGCCTTCGTTTCCATCAGGCTGCGCGCATGGCGGACAGAATTGGCCGCGAGCAGCCGGTCGCCCACTGTCGACAGATAATTCGGACGGATTTCAGGGGCTGCCGAGGCATCGCGTATCGCCATGTGCACGGTGCCGCGACTTTCAGGGCGGAGATTGCAGACAGAGACAGTTACCGCGGGATAGCGATGCAGCGGCTCGCCGAGCCGGTCGGTGCTGAGCGGCTGGACGTGATATTCGAGATCGGCGGTGGCAACGGATGGGTCGCTCTTGGCGAAGATGCCGAGCTGGCTCGGCGCCATCGAGAGTGGGCCGGAACGGCTGATCGCATACTGCAAGCCCATGCCGGCACGGCTAAACAGGTTGTGGTAAAGCTGGTTCAGCGTGCGCGCGCCCTCGATCTTGAAGACGGTTCGGATCTGCAGGTGATCTTGAAGGTTTTCTCCGACGCCCCGGAGCTCATGATGCAAGGGAATGCCGAGGCTCTGGAGAAGATCCGGGCGCCCGATGCCTGAGAGCTCCAGAATTTTTGGAGAGTTGATAGCGCCTGCAGACAGAACCACCTCGCGCGACGCGCGGGCGATACAAGCGCGACCATTCAGGCGAAACCGTACACCCGTCGCCGTCTTACCCTCGAATTCCAGCCGCTCGGTCTCGGCGCTGGTCAGCACGCGCAGGTTCTTCCTCTTCATCGCCGGGCGCAGGAAAGCCTTCGTCGTGTTCCAGCGCAGGCCGCCCTTCTGGTTGACCTCGAAATAGCCGGAACCCTCATTGTCGCCGTCGTTGAAATCCTCGGTCTTGCGGATTCCGAGTTCTTCCGCCGCATCGCGAAACGCATCGAGGATGGGCCAGGATAACCGCTGGCGCTCGACGCGCCATTCGCCGCCCGCGCCATGCATAGTCGATTTGCCGCGATAGTTGTCTTCCGATTTCAGGAAATAGGGCAAGACGTCGTCCCACCCCCAGCCCGCGTTGCCCGCCTGCCGCCAGCCGTCGTAATCGGCCGCCTGCCCGCGCATATAGATCATGCCGTTGATCGACGAGCAGCCGCCGAGTACCTTGCCGCGCGGATAATTCAGGGCGCGGCCATTGAGGCCTTTTTCAGCGGCCGTCTTCATCATCCAGTCGGTGCGCGGGTTACCCATGCAATAGAGATAGCCGATCGGCACGTGCACCCAATGATATCGATCCGAGCCGCCGGCTTCCAGCAGCAGCACGCGATTTTTCGGGTCGGCCGAGAGGCGGTTTGCCAGCACGCAACCGGCCGACCCCGCGCCGACGATGATGAAATCGTAGCTGCCTTCATCCGCTGGCGTCTCATTCATGGGCATGGTCACGCTGCAACTCCTGTTGCGAGGCTCTGCGCCTCCGAAAGCCGCCGCCATAGCGGCGTCATCGCCTCGGCAATATCCTGGTAGAGCCCGTAGCGACGATTATAGTGGGCCTTAAGCGCGCCGTTCGGCTGATAATGCCGGTCGGTGCGGACCATTGCGGCGGCACCTTCGGTGAAACCGGCAAACAAGCCGACACCCGTCCCCGCCGCGATTGCGGCCCCGAGCGCCCCGGTTTCCCGCGACACCGCGACAGTGACGGGAACACCGAGAACATCCGCAAAAATCTGCGGCCAGAATTGGCTCCGCGAACCGCCGCCGGAGAGCACAGCCTCCTCGAACGTTGCACCTGCCTTGCGGATCGTCTCGACATGCTGGCGATGGCCGAAGGCGACGCCTTCCAAGAGCGCCCGGATCAGATGCCCCTTGGTATGCCAGCCGGCCATCCCGTAGAAGCCAGCCCGCGCGTGGCCATCCTGCTGGGCGCCATAGAGATAGGGGTGATAGAGCGGATCGTCGGGCGCTGGCGTGACCGCGGCTGCAAGCGCGCAGGCCGCATCGAAGGGCGAGACGCCTTCCTCATGCTCCCCTTCGAAAAACTCTCGCACCAGCCATTCGAGATTGGCGGCCGACGTGGCGCTGTTTTCCATTGCCATATAGCGGCCGCGATCGAAGGTGGAGGACATGAAGACGGGGCCATTGAGATCGGGACCATCGATGATCACCTGATTGATGCTCCAGGTGCCAGCGATGATCGAGGCGCTGCCGGTGCGCGACACACCTGAGCCGAGCGCCGACGCCACGACATCGAACAGTCCGCCGATAACAGGCGTGCCGGCCGCAAGCCCGGTTTCGGCAGCCACCTCTTCCGTGACATGCCCCGCGATATCGGCGCTTTCGATCAGCGGCGGCAGCACGTGCATGCATTCTGCCAGACCGTAGGCCGCCATCAGTGTCCTGTCATAGCGGCGGGCCGCAAGATCGAGCAGGCCGGCGCCAGACATGTCGGACACTTCGCTGACGCGACTGCCGGTCAGCCGGTTGACGACGAAATCCTTGGAGAAGAACACCGTGCCGATGCGCTGGAACAGGTCCGGCCGGTGGCGCTTCAGCCAGGCAAGCAGGGTCGGCGTCTGAGAGGGCCAGGGGCGCTGGCGGGCAATCGGGGCCGTGCGGTCACCAACCCCCTCCGCTGCCCATTCCTCGACAAGTCCGGTCGCGCGCGTATCGATCGACTGGATACCGAGAAGTGGCTGGCCGTCACGATCGAGCGCATAAAGACCATTGCCATGGCCAGCGCAGCCGATCGCCGCGATATCCTTGGCATCAACGCCCGCCTTGTCGACGCAGCTGCGGATCACCCGTTTGGCATTGGCCCAGAGTTCGCCGAGATCACGCTCGACATGGCCTGGGCACGGCATGCGACTATGACCCTCCTCCCCGGCATAGGCCACCTCCCGGCCATTGAGATCGAAGATCACGGCCTTGATGACGGTGTTTCCGGCATCCAGCCCCAACAGATACTTTTCCATTCCGAACCCCTCCCAAGGTTCTGACAGTTATGCGCGATTTTGGACCAAAGCCGAGTGCCAAACTCTTCTCTGCGCGGAGAGGAGCAAACTCGTGCGATTATCCTCGCTGGTAAAGTGCGAAGGCCTCCTCGCCGCTCGCATCCTCGTGAATGATCGCCATCAGGCCGCGCACGACCGCATCCGGATTGGCGTGCTGGTAGATGTTGCGCCCATAAACCATGCCCATTGCGCCCTGCCGCATCAAGGCCGCGGACTTGGCAAATACGGCTCCAAGGTCTTCCTTTCCACCGCCCCGGACAAGCACCGGGCAACGCGCCGCCTCCACCACGCGGTGGAAATCATCAGCGTTCGTCGTCGGATCGGCTTTGACGATATCGGCGCCCATCTCCCGGGCAAGGCGCGTGAGCGTAACGATCTTGTCGGCATCGCCATCGACCATGTAGCCTCCGCGCTCGGTCACCGGCTGCATGACCAGCGGTTCGATCATCAGCGGCATTCCGTATTTCTCGCAATCGGCCCGCACCCGGGAAATGTTCTGGACGCACTGGCGAAAGAGATCCGGCTCGTTGGGCAGCATGAAGAGGTTCACGACGACGCAGGCTGCATCCATCTGCAGCGCGCCAACCAGTGGCTCGGCCTCGTTCTGCAGCACCGCCCACATGTCGCGATGGCGGATGCGGTTATAAGGATTGCCCATGTCGAGACGCATGACGAGCGCAGGCTTGTCCTTGCCCGGCATGTCCTGCAGCAAGTCGGCCTGGCCGTAGTTCATCTGGATCGCATCGGGCTTGGCATCGACCAGTGCCTTCACGACAACGGGCATGTTCTCCAGGCCATCGAGGAAAGATGGCTCGTTGCAGACGCCATGGTCGATCGCGACATCAAGGCAACGGCCGTTGCCGAACAGCCGGTTCATCCGGACTTTGCGGTTGTCTCGCATACTTCACTCCTTTGTTCGTTCCTTGCGGAAAGGGTTTCTTCGCAGACGCCGTGGCGTTCGCGCATGAGGGTCAGGAAACGGGTGCGCTCCTCGGCGGCCCGCTGAGGCGGCCAGCCTTTTTCGGCGGCGAGAATGTCGAGAACGGCATCCGCCATCTCGAGCGAGAGTTCGCCGGTGATGGCAAGCGTCATGCGCCGCAGCAGAATGTCGTCCAGATGCTCCACCGCTTCGCTGCGAATAAGGAAGATGAGCTCGCGAGCGCTGTAGCCGGCATGAGGCAACATGCGATCCGGCGCCACCGCAATGAAGCGGGCGACCTCGGCGGCATCCGTGCCATAGCGTGAAAAGAGTGCGGTGGCGCGATCCTCGGCGAGGCCCGTGGAGGCCGCGAGCCGTTGCAGCCAATCGCCCCGATCCTCGGGAAAGTCGCGCCCGCCACCGAAGGTCCGCTCCGCGGTATCGAGGCGACGTTGCCGGCCGAGGCGTTCCAGCGCCATGTCCGCGGCCAGTTCGCCGAAGGAGCGGAAGGTGGTCCACTTCCCGCCGATCATGCAGAGCACCGGTGGGCCGCCGTCGCTGCCCTCGATGACCGTGCAGAAATGGTCGCGCGGGATGCGGCCGGTAAAGCTGTCCTTGCTGGCGGGCAGCGGCCGCACCCCGGCAAACTGGAAGACGATCTCCTCCGGCCGGATCACGACGCCGGGTAGCACGAAGGCAAGCGATTGCAGAATATAATCGCGCTCGTCCGCCTCGCAGCGCACCGTGCCGGGGTCATCGACCCTTATGTCCGTCGAGCCTACCAACACCTTGCCGAGATAGGGAAAGAGGATGCAGATGCGCCCATCCTCGTTCTCGTAGTAGATCATGTGGCCATCTAGCATCTCGCGCAGGCCGACATTGTCGATGATCAGGTGCGAGCCTTTAGTGCCCCCCATCAACGGCGCTGGGCGGCCCTTTTCGGGAAACAGTGCGCCGTTGGCGATATCGATCCATCCACCGGTCGCATTGATGATCAATGCCGGCTTGATTGGCAGTGTCCCGCCCGAGACACCGTCGCGCAGCAGAAACTCTCCGCCCGCATCCTGCTCGACGGTCGCATAGTTCAGCGCGGCGGCATTCGCGCTCGACGTGAGGCCGTCAACCAGCAATTCCATCCCGATGCGCTCCGGGTGGCTTACCCAGGCATCGTAGTAGGTGGCTGAGTTTCGGATCGAGGGATTGAGCGCCGGCCATTTGGCAAGCGTGCTCCTGCGCCCGCGAAACTCGTGGCGTGGCATCAGCGCGCGCTTGCGCGTCAGAAAGTCGTAGATGCTGAGCCCCGCCTTGATGACCACGGCGCCGCGACGGCTCGGCCGGCGGCTAAGCCCAAGGAACCGGACGATTCCATTGGCAAGGCCGGAAAACACGTCGAAGATCGGAACCGTCGTTGCCAACGGCGCCACATAGTGCGGCGCATTGCGCAGCAACCGGTCCCGCTCGACCAGGGATTCCTGCACGAGGCCGAATTCGCCGTTTTCGAGGTAGCGCAGGCCGCCATGCACCATGCGGGAAAGCGCGGCACTGGCACCGGAGCAATAGTCCGCCTGCTCGACAAGCAGCACGTTGACGCCCTGCAACGCCAGCTCGCGAAAGACGCTGAGCCCGTTGATCCCGCCGCCGAGGACGCACACGTCCACCTTCGGGCTTTTGCGAAGCCCGTCCAATGTCTCTTTACGGTTCATGATGCTAGTCCGTTATCCGTCCATATGGGCGAGCTTGGCCGAGAGGGCCGCGTCGATAGCCTTGAGATCGTCGACCGAAAGCCGAAGGGTGCCGGCCCTTGCATTGTCGAGCGCCTGCGCCGGGTTGCGAGCGCCACAGAGGGCGAAGGTGATCCCCGGCTGCGCCAGCGTCCAGGCGATCACCACCTGGGCAATGCTCGCATCATGCCGCGCCGCGACCGGCCGGATGGCATCAGAGAAGTCCTTCGCCTTCTGCCGATTGGCGACCGAGAAGCGCGGGTTGTCCTTGCGCTGGTCGTCGCCGGAGAAGACGCGGTCCGGCCCGACCGTGCCGGAGAGCAATCCAAGCGCCAGCGAGGAATAGCTGAGCGTCGACACGCCGCTTGCAACAGTGAGCGGCAGCAGGTCCGCCTCGATCTCGCGATCGATCATGCTGAACCGCTCCTGGATCGCATCGAGCGACCCGGTTTCGATATACCGCCGGAGCTCGGACCGATCGACGTTGCTGGCGCCAATGGCGCGGATCTTTCCCGCCGCCTTCAGCTCTTCCAGCGCCCTGACCGTCTCCTCGATCGGTGTCGTCGCGTCCTGCCAATGGGTGATGTAGAGATCGATATGATCGGTGCCGAGCCGACGCAGGCTTTGTTCCACCTCGTGGATGATCGCATCCCGGCCGAGGTAGCGGTGAACCGGCTTGCCGTCCTGATCGAAGAAATGCTGGCCCTGCTGCGTATGCCAAACGAGACCGCACTTCGTCGCGATCACGGCCTGGTCACGGCGTCCGGCAAGCGCCTTGCCGACGATTTGCTCCGAGCGGCCAAGGCCGTAAGCGGGCGCAGTGTCGATGAGCGTGACACCCGCATCCAGCGAGGCCTGGATCGCGGCGATCGATTCTGCCTCGTCGGTCCCGCCCCACATCCAGCCGCCGATCGCCCATGTTCCAAGCCCGACAGCCGAGGCTTTGACGCCGGAACGCCCGATCTCGCGGGTCAACTGCTCGCCGCTCATGCCTGATGTCCTTCCTCGGATGCTATTTCAAGAATGCGCGCCCCGGTCGCCTCGTCGGTCACCAGCGTGTCGAGATGGTTGCCCCTGAGAACGCTGAGGATGGAGCCGGCCTTGTTCAACCCGCTCGCCACTCCGATCTTCATCGGGATGGAGGCAAACTCCTCCAGAGTCAGCGAGACCAGCGCGCGATTGAGGCTGTAGCCGCAAACCCGACCTTCGCCATCGAGCAGGTGTGCAAGCAGCTCGGAGCTCGCGCCGGCGTGCTCAATTGCCATGCGATCGGTGCTCGATGACGGATGCAGGTCGTAGTAGGTCGAGTCGCTGCTCAGGATCGAGCCGATGCCCACGACGGCAACCTTCGCCTCACGCGCCCGCTGGAAGACATCGGCGACGGAGCGCATGGCCATCAACATCGCGCGCTGCTCGGCGTTATCGGCAAAGAGCGGCGCGTGGATCTGATAGGAGCGGCCACCCAACCGTTCCGCCATCAACGTCGAGACGTGGTTGACATCGGTATAGTGCTTACCCTGAACGCAACCGGTCGCGGGGATGACTTCGACATCGAAGCGGCGGCCAGGCTGCAGGCCGGCGACGACGGCGCTGACGCCCTTACCGCCGGTGATGCAGATCGTGTCGCCATCGGCGATCTCTTCGATCAGCAGCCGGGCTGCGGCCTCGCCGACCGCCTGAAGTGCCGTCTGCGGATTGTCGGAGACGGTCGGCACCACGACGGCGCGGCCAATGCCGCCAAGCGCGAGCAGCCGTTCTTCCATATCCACCAGCGGCTCGACTGGCGACTTGATCTTGATCTCGACGAGGCCGAGCTGGCGACCGCGCTTGATCAGCCTGTTGACGGTGGCATGCGAGATTCCGAGCTGGTCGGCGATCTGCGCCTGAGTCAGGCCTTCAAGAAAGTGCAAGACGAGCGCCTGGTGCATCTGGCGCGCGATGACGATTTCCTCACGCGGCGCTGTAGTCTTGGGTTTCAGTTTGGCGATCGGCATATCAGACGGCCTTCCGCTTGTGCAGGAAATGATCGATGGAAACGGCGGCAAGGAGAATGCACCCCTTGATCATGTCCTGCCAATAGACGGAGACGTTCAGCAGGATCAACGATGAGGTGACGACCGAGAGCAAAGCGATGCCGAGGATGGCGCCGAGAATGGTGCCGGAACCGCCGTTGAGCGAGGCGCCACCGATCACCGCGGCCGCGATGATGTTGAGCTCCATGCCGACACCGAAGGTCGGTGTCGCGGCGCCGAAGCGGGACATGTAAATCACCCCGGCGACACCTGCGAGCGTGGAGCAGAGCACCGTGACCCAGAACTTCACCTGATTGGTCTTGATGCCGGAATAGAGCGCCGCCTTCTCGTTGCTGCCCGTATAGAACACCTTGCGGAACGCCGTTGCCCGGCGCAGCAGGAAATCGAACAGGACGACGACGGCGACGAAGATCAGAATGACATACGGCACACCATGGAATGTACCCTGACCGACGGCCTTGAAGCCGGCCGGCAGTGTGAAGAGCGAAAGCGGCGTGCCCTTCGTGATGATGAGGCAGAGCCCGCGCACGATCACCATGCCCGCAAGCGAGGTGATGAAGTGATTGAGCCCCACCACGGTCACGAAGAAGCCCATGATCGCACCGATGACGCCGCTGGCAAGGATGCCGATCAGCGATGCCGTCCACGGGTCGAGCCCGGCGAGGAACAGCGAGCCGGAAAGCACCATCGCAAAGCAGACGACCGAACCAACAGCCAGATCGATGCCGCCGACGATCAGGAGGATCGTCATGCCGACGACGACGATGCCTTCGACGGAGAAGCTCATCAGCATGGCGCGGAAGTTGCCCAGCGTGAGGAAGTGCGGCGAGGCAAAGCTCATGGCGACGCAGAGGGCGAGGATGATCGCGATCAATCCCGCTTCACGCATCGTGCCGATGCGTTTCCACGCCCCTGCCTTCGGTATCTCCGCCGTCATCGTGTCGATTGCCATGCCCGTTTCTCCCCTTCCATCTTCACGCGGCATGATCTGCCGTCCTTGCTGACCCGATCCCTGATGCCAGGCGGATCACGGCCTCTTCCGTCATGTTGTCTGCACTGAGTTCGCCGGCGATGCGCCCCTCCCTGACGACCAGAACGCGGTCGCAAAGCCCGAGCAACTCCGGCATCTCAGACGAGATGACGACGACGCCGATCCCGGAGCGCGCAAGCTCCCGCAACAGACGATGGATCTCCGTCTTTGCACCGACGTCAATGCCGCGCGTCGGCTCGTCCATCAGGATCACCTTCGGCCTGACGGCGAGCTGCTTGGCGATCGCCACCTTCTGCTGGTTGCCACCCGAAAGCGATTTGACCGGCGCCTCGACGCCGCCCATGCGCACGCCAAGCCGACGCGCGAAATCCTCAGCAAGAGCTGCTTCGGCTCGACCGTTCAGCAGGCCTGCGTGATTGGTGAAGGCCTTGAGGTTCAGCACCGAAATATTCTGGGCGATCGACATCTCCAGGAACACGCCGGAACCCTTGCGGTCTTCCGAGAGGTAAACGATGCCGGCCTTGACCGCATCCGCATAGGTGTTGATCGCCTGCGGCTTGCCATGCAGGCGGATGGCACCGGCCCTGCGCGGCCGAAGCCCGCAGATGCCTTCGGCAATCTCCGTGCGGCCGGAGCCGATAAGCCCGCCGATGCCGAGAATTTCGCCCTTGCGGAGCTCAAGGCTCACGTCATGGAACCGCTCGCTGTCGCTCAGGCCGTCAACGTCGAGGATCGTCTCACCGCCGACGTCGGCCGGCCCGAGCTTGTCAGGATAGAGCTGAGTGATCTCGCGGCCAACCATGCGACGGACGACATCATCCGGGGTCACATCAGCGATGCGATCGGTGCAGACATAGCGACCATCGCGGAAAACAGTCACCCGGTCGCAGAGACTGAAGATCTCGGCCATGCGATGGCTGATGTAGATGATCGAGATACCGTTCGCCTTGAGATCTCGGATGATCGAGAAAAGCTGCTGTGCCTCGGTCTCCGTCAGAGCCGCGGTCGGCTCGTCGAGGATTAGCACGCGGCAGTCGAGTGTCAGCGCCTTGGCGATCTCGACGAGCTGCTGGCTGGAAATGGGCAGATCTGCAACCTTGCGGCGGACGTCGATGGCGGCAAGCCGGTTCATCACAGCCTGCGCGTCGCGTTCCAGCGCCCGATAGTTCATGAAGGGTGAGCGGCGGCGGTTGGTGGCTGCCATGAACATGTTTTCGGCTACCGTCGCATCCGGGCAAAGCGCGATTTCCTGGTGGACGAGCCCGATGCCGAGCATTTGCGCGGCGGCAGGCGACGATATGCGCACAGCCTTGCCATCGACGCGGATCTCTCCCTCGGTCGGCTGCACAACGCCGGCGATGATGTTCATGAGCGTCGACTTGCCGGCGCCGTTTTCGCCGCACAACGCATGGACCTCCCCCTTCTCGAGGGTGAAATCGACATCCGTCAGCGCCTGGATAACGCCGAATTGCTTGCTAACGCCGTGTATCGACAGAACCGGTTGAGCCATCTTCATCCTCCTCCTCCTTGGAGCACCATCCGCGCCACATGACGCAGATGGTGCATGCCCAGGAGGTTACTCCTCGATACCCTTGGTGCCGCGGCGCTTCAGGTACTTGTCCCAGTAGAAGTCGTCGGCATTCTCGGCAGTCACGATCGAAAGCCCGTTATCAACGACCGGAATGCTCATCGGGTTGAAACCGGAGCGCTTGGCGTCGTTCATCGGGTCGATCAGCTCGGGGTGCTTGGCCAGCCAGAGCAGCATGAAGCCCATGTAACCCTGCATGCCCTGGTTCGGATTGATCGAGCCGAAAACCTCGCCGGCCTTGATCATGTCGAGAATGTTGGCGTTGACGTCGGCGCACATGACGAGCACCTTGCCGCCGTTTTCCTTGCTGGCCTGCGACGCGCCGATCGCCGAATTCGCCTCCGGCATGAACACGGCGCCCAGATTCGGATTGGCCTGGATGATGCTCGAAAGCCCCTGATAGGCCTTCGTCGGATCCTGGTTGGATGCAGCGCGGCCGACGAGCTTCATGTCCGGCCACTTCGTCTCCATACGGCTGACGAAGGCGGCGATACGCTTGTCGTGGTTGTCCTGGCCCGGATTTTCGAGCACCGCATATTCGCCCTTGCCGCCCATCTTTTCGGCAATCGCGTCGGCGGCATAAGTGCCTTCGCGGGTGTTGTCCGAAGTAATGAACGAAACGCGCTTCGAAAGCGGCGAGTCAGCTGCGAAGGTGACGACCGCCGTGCCCTGGCCGATGGCGCGGTTGATCGGCTCGATGAACGGATCCGAGTTCATCGGATGAACGAGAATCCCGGCTGGGTTCTGTGCCAGCGCCTGGTCGAAGCTGGCGATCTGCTTGTTGACGTCATATTCCGGCGTGCCGGTGTATTCCGTCTCGCAGCCGAACTGCTGGCCGGCCTGCTTGAACATCTCGTAGACGGGAAACCAGTATTCCACGCCCGAGACCATCACGTTCATCACGTATTTTTCGCCCGGCTTGCAGCGGAACGGATTGTCCGTAGCCGCCGTCGCAGTGCCAGCCAGAAGCGTGGTTGCAAGAACCGCCATGGCGGTCGAGCCAATAAATTTGCGCAAGATTCCTCCTCGAGGCCGAAGCCCCTCCCAAAAGCCCGAGAGCGTCACGCGGACGCCGCTGATCGCGTTGAAACCGAACTTCCTCCTCGAAGTTCGATGAGGGCAGTAGAGGGCAATCAGGAATGATAGTCAATATAATTCAGATCACGAAATATATTTCACATTCCGTCGAGCAAGCCGACTTCTGCTCCATGGGAATTGAAAGTCGAATACGCGCAGGTAGGGACCAGAATAGCGGCGAGCCGCGAATGGTTGGAGCCTGGAGACATTACCCTCCGGCAAACGCCTACAGAGTCACCTCAAGACTGTCATTGAAAGACAACGGAGAACGTCTCGGCATGCAATCGGGAACGGCTGGGATGGCTGCAACTCACCCCGAAGGCTTCGACGTTGCTTGACATTGACCGACCACAATCGACGCCTTCGGGACAGCACACATCATCAATGATGCTGTTGGGAGGCGTCAAGAAACTCCAGGCGGCCGACGTGCCGGGGAAACGTAATGCCTACAGAATCCTAGAGGTGATCTTCTACGCACGCGACCTTTGCCGAGTTGCATCCGCAGAAGAGATTTGGCGCGATGGCGCGTTCATGCTGTAGCAGCCACGGATTGTGCGCTAATGCAGCGCCGCCGCTACAACGCGGCGACACGACAACAACTACCCGCGATTTATCGCCTAGGAGAGGCACGCACTCGGGAGAGCTTCCCGAGTGCGAAATGACTAGTAGTGAACCGACAGGCTGTCGATCGGCTTCGTCTTCGGCGGCGCGAACTTCGTCAGGTTGATGCCTTCGACGGCCACGCGGTATTCCTCAATGCTCGGCGTACGACCGAGGATTGCTGAAAGAACCACTAGCGGAGTCGAGGCGAGCAGCGACTCGCCCTTCTTCTCGGCGGTATCTTCAACAACGCGGCCCTGGAAGAGGCGGGTCGAGGTGGCGAGAACGGTGTCGCCCTTCTCGGCCTTCTCCTGGTTGCCCATGCACAGGTTGCAGCCCGGACGCTCGAGATAGAGGATGTTCTCGTACTCGGTGCGGTTCGATGTCTTCGGCTTCACATCATCGAATTCAAAGCCCGAGTACTTCTGGAGGATTTCCCAGTCGCCTTCGGCCTTCAACTCGTCGATGATGTTGTAGGTCGGAGCGGCGACGACGAGCGGCGCCTTGAACTCTACCTTGCCTTCGTTCTTCTCGATGTTCTTCAGCATCTGGGCAACGATCTTCATGTCGCCCTTGTGCACCATGCAGGAGCCGACGAAGCCGAGGTCCACCTTCTTCGTGCCGCCATAGTAGGAGACCGGGCGGATCGTGTCGTGGGTGTAGCGGCGCGAGACGTCGGCATTGTTGACATCAGGGTCGGCGATCATCGGCTCGTCGATCAGGTCGAGATCGACGACGACTTCAGCGAAATATTTCGCATTGTCGTCCGGCGTCAGCGCCGGTTTTTCACCGGAGCGGATCTCGGCAATGCGGCGATCCGCCTTGTCGATCAGGCCCTTCAGCGTCTGGGCATGATTGTCCATGCCCTTGTCGATCATGATCTGCATACGCGACTTGGCGATCTCAAGCGACTCGATCAGCGTCTCGTCTTCCGAGATGCAGATGGAGGCCTTGGCCTTCATCTCGGCTGTCCAGTCGGTGAAGGTGAAGGCCTGGTCGGCGAGCAGTGTGCCGATGTGGACTTCGATGATGCGGCCCTGGAAGACGTTGTCGCCATGCTGCTTGAGCATCTGCGCCTGGGTGGCATGGACCACGTCGCGGAAGTCCATGTAGGGCTGCATCGTGCCCTTGAACGTGACCTTGACCGACTGCGGGATCGGCATGGTGGCTTCGCCCGTCGCAAGCGCCAGAGCCACCGTACCGGAGTCGGCACCGAAGGCCACGCCCTTGGACATGCGGGTATGGCTGTCGCCGCCGATGATGATGTCCCAGTCATCAACGGTAATATCGTTGAGCACCTTGTGAATGACGTCGGTCATCGCGTGATACGCGCCCTTCGGGTCGCGGGCGGTGATGACGCCGAAGTTGTTCATGAAGGACATGAGCTTCGGAATGTTGGCCTGGGCCTTCTTGTCCCAGACGGATGCCGTGTGGCAACCAGACTGGTAGGCGCCGTCGACCAGCGGCGAGATGACGGTGGCCGCCATCGCCTCAAGTTCCTGCGCCGTCATCAGACCTGTTGTGTCCTGCGAGCCGACGATGTTGACCGTGACGCGAACGTCGGAGCCGGCATGCAGCACCTTGCCCGGCGTCACGCCGACGGCGTTGCGGTTGAAAATCTTCTCGACCGCCGTCAGGCCCTGGCCCTCGATGGCGATTTCCTTGTTCGGTGCGAAAACCGGGGTTGCTTCGACACCGAGCGTCTGGGCGGCGAAAGTCTGGAGCTTCTTGCCGAAGACGATGGCATAGGAGCTGCCGGCCTTCATGAACTCCATCTTCTGCGGCGTGAAGGAAGACGCGACATCGACGAGTTCGTTGCCGGCTTCGTCGCGCAGCTTCTTGTTCTTGGCGTCGATCTTCAGCACGGTGCCGGTATCGACCGAAAACTTCTGCTCGAGGATCGGGTTGCCGTCGTTGTTGAGGATCGGCTTGCCGTCGTCGCCGGTCTTCTTGACCCAGTTCTTCAGGTTGAGACCGATGCCGCCGGTTACGTCCACCGTGGTCGCGAAGATCGGCGAGATACCGTTGGTGCCGGCGACAACTGGGGCGAAGTTGACGAAGGGCACGTAGGAGCTGGCCTGCTTGCCGGTCCACAGCGCCACGTTGTTGACGCCCGACATGCGCGAGGAACCGACGCCCATCGTGCCCTTTTCGGCGATCATCATTACCCGCTTGTCGGGATGCTGCTGCTGCAGGGCGACGATCTCCGCCTGTGCCTCAGGGGTGATCATGCACTGGCCGTGCAACTGGCGGTCCGAGCGCGAGTGCGCCTGGTTGCCGGGAGAAAGAAGGTCGGTAGAGATGTCGCCTTCGGCGGCGATGAAGGTCACGACCTTGATCTCGTCCTCGACATCAGGGAGCTTGGTGAAGAACTCTGCCTTGGCGTAGCTTCCGAGAACGTCCTTGGCAACGGCATTGCCGGCCTTATAGGCATCGCGCAGGCGGAACATGTCGGCGTCGTAGAGGAAGACCTGGGTCTTCAGCACGTCGCCGGCCTGACAGGCAATTTCGGCGTCATTGCCGAGAGCTACGTCGAGCAGCACTTCGACCGACGGGCCACCCTTCATGTGCGACAGCAGTTCGAGGGCGAATTTCGGAGCGATCTCGGGGACGAGGGTCTCGCCGAGGATGATCTTCTTGAGGAAGGCGGCCTTGACGCCGGCTGCACTCGTCGTACCTGGCAGCGTGTTGTAGATGAAGAATTTCAGCGCATCGGCGCGGTATTCGCTGCCGGCATCCTCGATCAATGTGATGATTTCAGCGGTAAGCGCGCCATCATCGATCGGCTTGGGCGCGAGCCCCTGAGTTTCTCTGCTTTTGATCTCGGCCAGATAATCCACGTAAAGGTTCATCGCAATTCCAACGTCATGAGTGTATGGCGCTGAAACACAACGCCACTGAACGGCAGGTTTATTCGGTCGAGGTCTTACAGGCTTTTGCCCTGACAACCAAGACCGCGCGGCACGATAAACTCTCTCGGGTAAAAAAGTGGTATTTCGCGGATTTCATCGGTTAAGCATGGAGCGCGAAGCTCCGAGATAGCGGTCAGATTCCTCCAGGATTGAACGCTGCCTCTTCAAAGCCGTGCAGGCACGCTGTCGTGCACTCAGCGATCATCCGCGTCATTCGACAAATATTCGACGAGCGCTCGGGCATGGACCGGAAGCGCGTCGAAACTGCGCGCGCAGATGAGAAGGTGTCGCAGTGCCCAACCGTCTGTTATCGCCACGATCCGGAAGGCCATCTCCGCCTGGTATCTCCGCGCGTAGACCTCGGGCACAATGGCGAGCCCGACACCGCTGCTCACCATCGCGCAAATGTCCTCGAAACTGTCGAGGCGAACGCGCAATTTGAAGGGCTTGCCTTCCCGGGCAGCATGGGTGGCCAGATGCCCCTGCAGCGCGCTCTCGGCCGGGAGTCCGATGAAGGGTTGATCCAGAACCTGGGCAAAGGCCACCTCGTCCCGACCGGCGAAAGCATGGTCGCCGGGGGTTATCAATACCAGGCGATCGACTTCGAAGGGCCGGGTTTCCAGTGTTCCCGTATCAGTCGTGTCCGCGGCAATGCCGAGATCGGCGTGGCCTCCGGCCACCGCCGCGACGACATCCGGGCTTTGCCGCTCCTCAAGGTCTATGTCGATTGTGGGATGCGCTAAGAGGTATCGGCGCAGGGTATCAGGAAGATGAGCCATCGCCGCTCTGCCCGACAAGATGCGTATCTTGCCTCGCAGGCCGCGCGCATAAAGCTGGAGATCGCCCCGCATCTGCTCCATCTGCCCGAGAACGATGCGCGCATGATGAGCGAGAGCCTCGCCGGCGGCGGTTGGGCGAACCCCGCGTGCACCTCGATCGAGCAGGGAGACCCTGCTGATTTCCTCCATACCCCGAATACGCGCACTCGCTGACGGCAAGGCCATCCCTGCCCGCTCGGCCCCCTGGGTGATGCTCTCCGCCTCGACGACTTGAAGAAAAAGGCGGAGATCGGTCAAGTCAAAGCGCATAACTCACCACATCCATAGCTCTTCGGATTTTCCGTAGGGTTCCCTTGTATCTTGCGCATTGTGCAAAGTCGCCTGTTCACGATCCTTGTCGCATCGCCTTTCAATGCAGGGATCAACCAATGGATGCTTCAGAAGCTCTCCTCCGCGCCTTCGCCTGGCGGCTGGCGTTTTGTGTTCTCGCCATCGTCATCGCACGGACGGTTCCCGATAACAGATCACAGCAGGACGAGGCGGCGGTAACGTCGATCAGCTATCCGTCGGCGCAGAACCGAGTCGACCGATAGGGACGAGCTGCAAACCTGTGACCGCGATTTCTTGCCGGCTGAGCCTCCCGCCGATCAGACAATCAATCGATGGCAGCCCTAGAAAGTTTGGGTTGACCGCCTTCTATCGCGAGGCGACACTTGCAGCCCGAAGCGACGCAGGAGGAAAAAGGATGATCGAACCAGACCGTTGGCGCCACATGGCGAGCGCGCCCAAAGACGGCAGTCGGATACTCGTCACGATCCATCCCTCCGAGCAGGGCGCGGCGGAAGTGGACCTTGCCTATTGGTCGCATAGCGATCGGTTCGGTTCCGAGGGTTGGCGGGCGTCCGACTCTTCGCCCGGTCGCATCATCGAATACGCCGAACCCGAACTGAAGTGTTGGATGCCGATGCCCTCGGCCAATCTCAGCCGCAGTTCGATGCCGACCCCGTGGGAAGGCGAGGATGTCGCAGAACTCGACGGGTCAGGCATATGAAACGTCGCGAAGCGGTCTTGCCACGGTGACCCGCTGCCACACGGCATAACCGACTTCCACTCCCCTCAATGAACAACGGTGATGACCGGAATACCGGCTTCTTCCGCAGCGCGGATAAGCGCGGCGCGTGCCTCATGCGCTGCCACCCTTCCGTGGATCGCCTCAAGGCAGGCCTTGATAGCAGTCATGTATTCCTCGCCGTCATCCGAGGGCCACGAGATGATTAGCGTTTCTGCGACATCACGAAGCGACCCAATGTGTCTGTATTTTTCTCGTCCACCCATGACGAGCAATAAGGGGGCGAATTCACCATTTCTGTGCCAATTCACTACAAGCGCACCTCACGCAGCTAACACATCGCTAACTTTGCAAGAACCGTTCCACGCGTCACGCAGAGGGACGTACGTCAGCTTTCTCTTCGCTACTGCGGTAATTGTCATATAATTTAAATCGCTAAAACATAGCCGAAATCAGTTGCTTGGGTGTGTTTTCTGGACTACCTTTTTCGATAGCGATCATGCCCACATAAAAGTCGCCGGCATTCGCCTGGCGCAATCAATCGGGAGGAGTGATGACCGGCTATATTCGACCTCGCCATTCCTCGTGGGTGGCGCGAATACTTCGTCTCGCCTTAATCCGATCTCGGCGCGCGACCATCTAGCGACGTCGCAAATCTTTCATTCGTTTTTGCTAATGGTGCGCCGGTCTCGCGCTGGCGGAGGATTGTTATGTGCAAGCAAGCTGTCGTCTTCAATGGTCAGGAAGTCGGGATCGCGGTTCCCATGGACAACCGCCTGAGGTTCATCGCCGTCCGTTTCCATGTCATCGACCTCGACAACCGTGTGTTCGATACGATCACGGAGATTCGACGCGCCATCGCCGAACATCTGTCCGCAGCCACATCGAGGCGGCTGGTGCTTTCCGAATAATAACGCGGGGGCAGCTGGCTCACTCTTGCTTGGCGGAAGCGTTTTCCAGTAGCAAACACCAAGCGATCGCTAATATGCTAAACTAGCATCCTCATGTGCTTCTGTTGTGGGGTAGCGAGCATGCAGCGCAAGCTGGCCACGATCATGGTAGGGGATTTCGTCGGTTCGACCCCCGCCATGGAATTGGACGAGGAAGACGCGATTGCCCGGATCGACGCTGCGCTCGACACGGTGCGCATGGTCGTCCAGCGTCATGACGGCCGTGTCTTCGGCACGGCGGGAGACGCACTGCTCGCGGAGTTCGGCAGCCCGGTCAACGCGCTTCGATCCGCGATCGAGGCGCGCGCCGAGATCGCAGCCCTTCCTGGATCGAGCGGCGGCGACATGCGGTTCGGCCTTCATGTCGCCGATGTCGTTGTCGTGGGTTCGGACCTTCGCGGCGACGGCGTGAATATCGCTGCGCGCATCGAGGCATCCGCGCCCCCAGGCGCGATCGAGGTTTCGGGACTGCTTTACGATCAGGTTCGGCGCGTCTCGCCCTGCGGTTTCGAAGACATCGGTGAGCGCCAGTTGAAGGGGATCTTCGAGCCGATCCGGATATATCGCGTCACCGATCTCGTAGACCGCCACCTCTATCAATTCGCTCCCACGCGATCCGCACCGAGTCCCACGCAATCGCCTCGCACAAATTCAATCGCAGTCGCCCGGTTTGATGTCGCACCCGGCGCCATTGCCGACCAGCATTTCCTGGCGGAAGGCATCACCGACGACTTGACGCTCGAGCTCAGTCGACTGAAGGGCGTGTTCGTCAGCTCCCGGACGGCAGCCAGCGCGCTGGCGACGAAAGACCCTGTCGAGATCGGTCGCCTTCTTGGCGTTGGCTACGTCATCAGCGGCTCGATCCGTCAAGCGGGAGACGATCTGCGGATCAATATCTCGCTTCTGGAAACCGGAGAAGGTCTGGTCATCTGGTCCGACCGCATCAGGCGTCCATTCCACGAGTTGCTTGACGTCATGGACGAGATCATCGCGCGCGTCGCGGCAACCGTTTCCGGACGCGTTGAGCAATCGGAGCTGGCGGCGGCACGGCTGAAGCGTCCGGAGAATATGACGGCCTATGAGTATTATCTACGCGGGCTCGACCACCACCGCCTGACCGGCGTGTCCGACAACCATATCCACGAAGCGATATCATGGTTCGAGCGATCGATGGCCGCCGACCCGGGTTTCGGCCGGCCCTTTGCCATGCATGTCTGCTCGTGGAGCAATTTGCCGAGCTTCGACCTCTCTCGGGCCGAGATGCAGGTCGCGCACGCGCTGGCGCTCGACCCCACCGACCCGGAAGCCCATCGCATCATGGGTGCGATCAAGATGAAGTCGGGCGACTTCGTATCGGCGCGCTACCACCACATCCGCGCCCACGAACTTGCACCCAACGATGCCTACATCCTCGGTCGCAGTGCCGCTTTCTATGTCTATGCCGGGGAGCCTGAACGCGCACTCGATATGCTCGATCGCGCCGAGACGCTCGATCCTTTTCTGCCGGTCTGGATCACCGAAGAGCGCGTTGCGGCGCTCTACGCGCTGGAACGCTTCGAGGAGATGGTGCGCGCCGCGCTGACGCTGCCTTTCCAGACCCGGCGGACCTCGCTCTACCAGGTTGCCGCAAACATGGCGTGCGGCAACGTCGAAAGGGCCGAGCTTCTGGTTCGCCAGGCGCTCTCACTCGATCCAAGCTTGTCGGCAATCTACATTCGGATGCAGGAGACCTATGCGGACGTATCGATCACCGAAACCCTGATTGCGCGAAATTGCGATGCCGGCTTGCCGCTGACACCACGGAAACCCGCGACCCGCAAGAAATCGATGCTGCCCAAACAGTGAGCGGTTGGGTCTCAGCCCAGCGCGCTTTGCGCGGCGCAGATTCTGTCGATCAATGCATCCAGTTCACCTCTTGGTGGTCGGCTCTTGGAGAAGCGCTGCTTCAGGTGCTGGATCGGCTCGGCCAGGATTTCATCGAGGTTTTCCGCGCACGCGAAGTCGCCCGCTACGTGCTTGACCTTTGAGTTGTCAAAGATCGCAGTCCAGGCCTTGTCGCCCAAAAGCGGCCCTACCCAATCCGGATTGTATTTGATCAGCGTGTCCGTCGGCACGTGGACGATCTTGGCTTCAACACCGAGCAATCTGGCGATCGTCCGTTGAATGTCGTCCCAGAGGTGCGCACGATCCGAGGTGATGTGAAAAACCTCGCGCAGCGCCGCATCCTTGCCGAAAAGCCCGACGAACGGCCACGCGAAATCGATAGAACGCGTCAGCGTCCAGGGCGTATGGCCATCGCCCGCGACGATCGTCGGCTCGCCGTCCAGCATGCGTCGCGCGACGACGTCACCGTCTCCCAGCATGATGGGCAGGCGGGTTCGAACGGTGTGGCTGGGGCGCACGATCGTCCACGCAAGATTTTTGGAATTCGTCAGCAACTCCTCGCAGGCGATTTTTGCCTGGCTGTAAGGCCAGTACGGATTGATCGCCGGCGTCTCCTCGGTGATCGCGTAATGTCGCGGCGGTTTCTGGTAGACCGAAGCCGAAGAGATAAAGATGTACTGGCCGCAGTTGCCCGAGAACAGTTCGATGTCGCGCGCGATCTGGTCCGGCGTGAAGGCGATGAATTGGCAGATGACGTCGTAACGCGCCTTCGCTAGCTCGGCATAGGCTGCGGATCCGAGTTCGCCTGCAATAGACGTCACCCTTGCAGGCAGCGGATTTCCTGTCAGGCCACGGTTGTAGACGCTCAGATCGTGGCCTTGCATGACGGCACGTTCCACGCATGGATAAGAGATCTGGCCGGTACCTCCAACGAAGAGCACTTTCAGCGGCATGGAACAAACCTCGGTTTCGGTTGGATCGGCGGTGAGCCTTCATAGCCTGAAAGAATTTGGGCGTCTCCACGCAAATGCAATGCCTTGCCCCGTCTTGGCCTCGCGCTCCATGTAATCTTCCTGATCTTGCTAACTATTTGAGTCCTCTTTTCTGGCCTCGCGTGGCCCCCAGTATCAGGCGCAATCGGCCGTGGAAAACGGTCCCTCTTTCTACCCAGCAAACGCGTGACAATTCCGCACCACAGGAGCGTCAATGGGTACAGAATCTACGTGATGCTACAGGCCTCGCCACCTACCGGCTGCTAGCCTCCAGTCTCGAGAGCCCTCCTCCCGGGCGGTAGCTGGAATGCGTGTATGTTAAGACGTAGTGGTACCCTTCTTCTCCTTGTTCTGACAGGCTGCGGACATCCGGACGGCGTTATGATGCCGGTCAAGCTCGCGGCGAATACGCCACCGACATCCAAGGTCGAAATGCTGGTTGCCACCACGCGTGAGCCCTCCGGAGATCCGGCAACCCTCTTCAACGGCGAACGAAGCGCAAAGCCGCATCTGACGCAGATCACCGTGTCGATCCCGCCCAAGCGCGAGTCCGGCACCGTCCAATGGCCGCAGCAGTTGCCGCCGGACCCGGCAAAGGAGTTTGCCGTCACCAATGTCCAGCAGATCGACACGATCGCCCAGGGGCGCGCGTGGTTTGGGCAGCACGTGAATGGCGGGCATGCCCTGGTGTTCATCCACGGTTTCAACAACACCTACGAAGATTCCGTTTTCCGGCTGGCGCAGATCGTGCAGGACAGCAAGATGCAGGCGACGCCGGTGCTGTTTACGTGGCCGTCGAGAGCCGAGATCACGGCCTACCAGTACGACAAGGAGAGTACCAATTACTCTCGTACCGGACTGGAGCAGGCCCTTCGTACACTGGCAGCCGACCCCAATGTCAAGGATATCACCGTCATGGCCCATTCCATGGGAACGTGGCTCGCAATGGAGTCGCTGCGCCAGATGGGCATACGGGATGGACACGTGAACGCCAAAATTCACAACGTGATCCTTGCCTCCCCGGACATCGACATTCAGGTCTTTGCGAAACAGTATGTGGAAATGGGCGAGCCGCGACCGAAATTCACGATTTTTGTCTCCCAGGACGACAAGGCGCTTGCGGTCTCCAGCTTCATCACGGGACGTGTCTCGCGCCTCGGCGCAATTAATCCCGCGGAGGAACCGTACCGCTCGAAGCTGGAGAAAGCCGGCATCACGGCGATCGATTTGACGAAGGTGAAGACGGAAGACGGCCTCAATCACGGCAAGTTCGCCGAGAGCCCCGAGATCGTTCAGCTCATCGGCCAGCGCCTCATGACCGGGCAGACGCTCACCGATTCAAAAGTCTCGCTTGGCGAGGGCATCACGGCCGTCGTCGGCGGCACTGTCACGAATATCGGCACGGTTGCCGGAGCGGCCGTGGCAGCACCGGCAACAATTATCGAGCAGCCGCTCATCCGAAAAAAGAAGCCCCAGCAGCCGGACGACACGCTGGGCGGCGACCTGAAGCCTCAGACGCTGACGCAATAGGATATTCAGCATGAAATGGTCACTGTCTTTCCTCGTCGGGCTACTGTTTGCGTTCTCTGCCTTCGCACAGGCCCCGGCTCCGGCCTCGCAGGAGAAGATAGATGAACTTGTGCGCCTGCTACAGGACAAGGACGTGCAGGCTTGGCTGAACAGCCGCAAAGAGACTGGAACGCCCGCCGCCAACCCCTCGTCGACTGGTTCGTTGGCGAAATGGGAAACAGCAGCCCGCGCGCGCGTCGACCAGATCAGAGCGGCAATCCCCGAAATCCCCGGAGAAGTCGCGGCAGCGGCCTCCAGAGCGCGCAGCGATGCCACCAGCAGAGGCTATGCGCCCATATTCATCATATTCAGCGGGCTGGTTGCTCTAGGTCTGGTCGCCGAGTTTATCTATCGCAAGCTGGCCATACGTCGGGAAACGTTGATAGGACGGTTAGCGCCGGTCGGAATTTTTACGGGCGCGATGGCGATCGTGTTCTTTGCGGTGGACTGGCCACCTCTCGCCCGTGTCGTGCTGCTCGCATATCTCTCCGCTTTCATCATCTTCCGCCTCGCGGCAGCCTTTCTCCACGCAGCCGATATCGCGCCGCCTTTGCACAACCGGCTATTGCTGTTCATCGGCGTCGTTTGCCTCGCGGCCGCCACCGCCACCATCGGAGAGCCGCTCGGCGTACCGCCGCTTGTTACGGATGCAATCAGCTACTGCTTCTCGATCATCGGGCTATGTCTGGCGATTGAGATGGTATGGGCGACATCAAGCCGGTCGCGACCCTGGAAGCTCGGCACAATGGCTTTTCTGGTCGTGCTCTGGCTGATCTGGTGCCTCAATATGAGAGGCCTTTTCTGGATTGGCATCTACGTGCTCATTCTGCCGGCAATCCTCAATGCAGCCGGTCGACTGGCTGCATCCTTCACCAGCGATCCCACCAGCTTTCGCGGCGTGCTGATCATCCGGGGAGCGCGCGCCGCGATCATTGCTCTTGCGGTCGGATGGCTGGCTCTGGTCTGGCATCTGAACCCGGATTCGCTCGGCCAACGGGATCCTGTCCTCGTCTCGTTGTTCTATGGCGGACTGAAGAGCGTCCTCATCCTCGTTTGCGCCGATTTCCTCTGGCAGCTCGCCAGAGGCTGGATTGATCGCTCGCTGCGGGTCACGACTGACACGACATCGCTCAACCCCGCGGATGCTGCGCGGCGGGCGCGATTCCGCACGCTTCTTCCGATCTTCCGCAATGCATTGGCTGTCGTCGTCGCCGTGCTTGCGGGACTGGTCGTGCTGTCGCAGTTGGGCGTGCAAATTGGACCGCTCATCGCCGGAGCCGGCATCTTTGGTGTCGCGATCGGTTTCGGATCGCAAACGCTCGTCAAAGACGTGATCAGCGGCGTGTTCTACATGCTCGATGATGCCTTCCGCGTTGGCGAGTACATCCAGGCGAAAGACTACAAGGGAACGGTCGAGGGCTTCAGCCTGCGATCTGTCCGCCTCCGTCATCACCGCGGCCCCGTGTTCACCGTGCCGTTCGGGGACCTTGGAGCGGTCGAGAATATGAGCCGCGACTGGGTCATCGACAAGTTCAGGATTACCGTCGGCTTCGAGACCGATATCGAGAAGGCGCGGAAACTGACCAAGAAGGTCGGCGCCGAGCTGAAAGAGGACGAAGAACTTGGCAAGCTCTTTATCGAGCCATTGAAAATGAAGGGCGTGGAGCAGTTCGCCGACTACGGGATTGTCGTGAGTTTTGCCATGACCACCGTGCCGGGGATGCAGACCTATATCCGCCGCAAAGCCTACGCCAAGATTCGCGAAGTGTTCCTCGCAAACGGCATTTCGTTCGCCCAACCGACCGTTCAGGTTGGAGGCGACGACAAGGGCGGCGGCGCCGCGGCCGCTCAAGCAATCCGAGCACAGCAAGCCAGCGCCGCCACTTCGCCAAAGTGATCATCTCCAGAGTTTGACGCCGCCGCCCGGCGTCAAATAGCGCCGAACATCAGCGACCGATGCAAGCCGGCGCCAGCCAGATTGCCGTCACCGACAGCAAGCGCAACGGATGCCATCGCACGTGCGGCATCGCCGCAGGCAAAGACGCCAGCCATGCTCGTCTCTTTCATTGGATCGGTCTTGATCACCGATCCAAGCGGCCCCTCCTCCAGCTCCAGCCCCATCGTCGCGGCAATCGGGCTCGTCAGCTCGAACTGCGCCAGCGCGAACAGCCCGGCGAAAGACAGTTCGCGGCCGTCCGCCAGCCGGATATCCGCGTGGCCAAAGAGCTCGCGGATCGGTGCATATTCGACTTTCACGCCGCGTGCGGAAAGGGCGTCACGTTGCTCCGCATCCGGTTCGAAAGCGCCATTGAGAAGGAAGGTCGTCGGGCCCCAGTCGGGCAACATCAGCGCGTGATGCATGGACAAGGCCGATGCGGCGATAACTCCGATCTCGCCGCGGTCTAGTTCATAGCCGTGGCAATAGGGGCAATGAAACACGGACTTGCCCCAACGCTCCCGCAGCCCGGTGATTTCGGGCAGGATGTCGCGGACCCCGGTCGCAAGCAGAAGCCGGCGGGCAAAGTAGCTCCGACCGTTCGCCACAACGTCGAAGGCCGCTCCCGACGGGTGATCAGCTTTCAGTCGGACAGCGCTGTCAGCACGGCCTGAAAGAAGCAGCACAGTCGAATACTTCATAACCTGGGCGCGAGCATTGTCGGCAATGACCGCCGGATCAACGCCGTCCTGGGTCAGAAAGCCGTGCGAATGGCTCGCGAACCGATTGCGCCGCTGGCCCTCATCGATGATGAGCACATCCCGGCGAGCGCGACCAAGCTGCAGGGCGGCGGACAAGCCGGAATAGCTTCCACCGATGATAATCACGTCGTGAACGATGTCGGTCATTGCGCCCTCCTTTTCTCGCCACAACATAAGTATCATGACATTGGAGAGTCAATAGTCACGACACTTTCGTTGTTACGAATAAGAGTTCGTGCTAGGGTGCTTTGAGAAACAGGCGTTCATGACAGGATCGAGACGGCATGAGACAGGACAGCAGACTTTCGCGCATGCTGCACGTCCTGATCCATATGGGCCAGCATGATGGGGCACTGACCTCGGACATGATCGCTAGCATGCTCGATGCCAATGCGGTCGTGATCCGGCGGACGATGGCAGGCTTGCGGGAAAGCGGCTACGTACATTCGGAAAAGGGACACGGCGGTGGCTGGACACTGGCACGCCCACTCGAAGAGCTGACGCTGCTCGATATTCACCGCGCGGTTGGCGAGCCATCCGTCTTCGCTCTCGGTCCTGCCTACGATATGCCGGGCTGCCCCATCGAAAAGGCGGTCAACGCCACCCTCAAGGACGTCTTCGCCGATGCCGAGCAACTGCTGCTGAAGCGATTTGCGGGCGTAACGCTTGCAGATATAGCCAGGGGCTTCACCTCGCCGTCAGGCACAACCAAGGACGAACGGTGCGCCTCCTAGCATCGAGAGATTGGAACAACGCAAGCTCTTCGCATATTCAGCCAGTCAAGAGCCTTGGTCAGCCATGACCGGAAAGTTTTCCAGCCTCTCGAAAAAGCTAAAACGGAAAGATCGCCGGAACTATAGAAGGCAATTGGGCTGACGGCGGACGAGATCAGCTTAATGGACTGTCGTCGAGATTGGTGCGTTGACCCGTGTAGCCCAGCGTCCGACGTAGGTTCCGATGAGCATGGTGGCCACGTCGTCAGCGGTGCGATAGCCCCGGTTGAACAGGTCGATCGCGGCATTGCAAAGCGTGCTTGAGCATTGCTCATCCGGAGTGACCTCATAGTATCGATACCACTGCTGCACAGCTTCCGACAGCAGTCGAAATTCCAGATCGTCATGTGGCATGCGGCTTCTCCTCGTCGACCCCGGTGAGCTAGCGCAACCCGGCCATGCTTCAATGGGGTGCTCTCGGAGTTGTGAACGGATCTCGCGAAGCGCCACGCCGGGCTTCTCCCATAAGGGCGCGCAGGACACTGGATCCTATGATAGTCTCCAAATCCATAACGACCGACGGAGGGCGACCGCCAATGTTGGAGGCTGACAAGGAGTTCGCCGGTTCTATCCCGGAGAGTTACGACCGACATATGGTTCCGATGATTTTCGAACCCTATGCCGTCGACCTTGCGCGGCGAGCAGCGTCATTCTCGCCAAGCTCGGTCCTGGAAACTGCCGCGGGCACCGGTGTCGTCGTGCGCGCAATGACCAACAAACTTGCCCCAGATACACGCTACGTCGCCACCGACCTCAACCAGGCGATGCTCGATTACGCCCGTTCGCAACAGCCGTCTGATAGCCGCGTCCAATGGCGGCAGGCGGATGCACTCGATCTCCCTTTCGAGGATGCGTCCTTCGACGTCGTTTGCTGTCAGTTCGGGGCGATGTTCTTTCCGAGCCGCTCAGCTGCCTATCGAGAGGCGAAGCGCGTTCTGAAACCAGGCGGGCGCTTTCTGTTCAGCGTCTGGGATCGGATCGAGGAGAATGTCTTTGCGGATGAGATAACGACCGCTCTCGCAGAGATGTTCCCGGACGATCCGCCTCGCTTTCTCGCGCGCACGCCGCACGGCTACTACGACAAGGATCTCATCCGCAGTGATTTGGCGGATGCGGGATTCTCGCATGTTGAGATCGATACGCTGGCCGAAGAGAGCAGCGCCCCCTCACCGCACATTGTCGCCGTTGCCTATTGCCAGGGAACGCCACTGCGTAGCGAAATCGAGGCCAGAGATCCCGGCAAACTTGACGCCGCAACCGACCACGCGACGTCGGCACTGGCGAAGCGGCATGGGACGGGCGAAGTTAGCGCCAAGATCCAGGCACACGTGATCGTGGCAATGGCCTAAGCCAGCACCGGATACATACCGTGCAAGCAGGAAAACGCCTGACAAGATATCAGTGCGCAGCGGTCAGTTCGTCGAAGACGCCACGTTTTTTCAGCGAACTCACGAGACCTGTGAGCGCAACGACGCCGACGAAGAGCACCACCAGAAGGACTGCATAGGACACTTCCTGTTCGGTTATCGAATCTGCCGCCACGCGATAGAACTCCGTGGCCAGCAGCGCGATCAACGTCGAGGACATCGTTGAGTAGTCCTTGGCCACCACGCGCTTCAGATTGAACACCATGCCCTCTGTCGAAGCGGAAAACGCGCTCAGCTTGAGGCCCCATCTTGGCACATCCCGACAATAGGCGCTGTAGGCGTCACCGAATTTGGCGGAAAGGAATTCTTCTTCCGCGAGGATGATGCACTGATAGATGAACCCGAACAGAAGGCATCCGACGATGACCACCACCGGGTTTCCATGGAACAGGAAGAGGCCGGCGTAAATCAGCATATTCCCTACATAGAGAGGATTGCGACAGACGCCGAACATGCCTTCGGTGACCAGATTGGCGGCATAGACCCGTTTATTCCGCCCACCGCGCTGGATGTAGGCGTAACCGATCACCGTTGCGCGCAATAGCAGTCCCGAGAGCACGACAAGGATGGCCACACCATCCTTCCATTGCTCGGCCGCACCACTGCCGAACATCGCTGTCGTCGGCGCAAACAAGGCGAACAGAGCGACGATGATCAGCGGAAACGCCTGGTTCCGGTATTTGAAGAAGAACGTCCCGATCTTCAGCATAAGGTTCTTCATGACGTCGTCTCACTTGATCGCGACAATGCCGCAGAAATTGTACCAGCGGAAAAACACTTCGGTGCTCTTGAAGCCCGTTTCGCGAAGCAGCTGGATGTTCTCTTCCAATCGATAGGGAATGAGAACATTCTCCAAGGCCTCGCGCTTCTTGGAGATCTCGATGGATGAATACCCATTACGACGCTTGAAGTCGTAGTAGTGGTCGATGAACAGGCGATTGAAGGTCGTATCCTCGCTCGTCAGCTTTTCCACGAGCAACAGGCAGCCGTTTTCATTCAGGCCCTGATAGATTGTTTTCATCACCCGCTCGCGGAAGAGCGGGCGAACGAACTGCAGAGTCAGAAGGAGGGTCACGACGCTGGCGTCTTGGACGACGAAACCGCTGTGGAGGTCGCCCGTTACCAGATCGATCGACCGGTTGGTTCCTGATGCCTCGATCTTCTCGGCGGCTTTTTTCAGCATCTCCGGCGCATTGTCGACGCCGACAAAATCGACATGGCTGTCGACCATGTGATCCAGCGCGAGCAGCGTCGTGGCGGTCGAGCAGCCGATATCATAGAGATTGGAATGAGGCTGTGCGAAGTCTCGCGCCAGCTCGCAAACCATACGCTGCATCTCGCTGTAAAACGGCACCGATCGACTGACCATGTCGTCAAAGACGTTGGCAACGGTGGAATTGAATGAAAAATCCGCAATCGACTCGCGCTCGTCGGCAAATACTTCATCGCGCGAATGCGTGTGCAGAACCAGACGCGTAGGCTGATCAGTCATATCCGCTCCAAATAGGCAGCAATTTGAATTGGAGCGCTTTTCTTCCCCGAAGCACCCCGGCGCGGCGCGATTTGGTCATAGAAATCTGACGTCAACCTGAAAGCACCAACTTTAGAGTGATAGCGAAATGGCTGACGGTCGACATACACCTAAGCCGATCCCAGGTGCTGGCTCGCAAAGCGCTTTAAACTATCGCGCGCAGTTCTTGATGCGTCTCATCCGGTTCGACAATTCAGCGAGATCGAAGGGTTTGACGAGAAAGTCATTCGTTCCTCGCACCATTCCCTCGAACCGATCGCTTTGCTGGTCTTGCGCCGTCATGATGATCACCGGAACATCGTCCTTCCCGCTGCGGATGTCCTCGAGAAACGTAAGGCCATTGCCATCGGGAAGGCGCAGGTCCAGAAGGATGAGATCATATTTCTTCGACAACAATTTCCGGGAGGCGTCCCGCAGATTCATGCACCAGTCGACCCGGTTCCCGTCGGCGATCACGTGAGCCGCTATCGCGTCGCCGATATCGACGTTGTCTTCAACCAGAAGAACGTTCACCGAATGATGCCCTTATCCTCCGCGCCGTGACGGAATGGCTGTTGCGTCAGGGAGTGATTGCTTGCGCCTGGCGGATGCGCCGAGCTTTCACCGCTGGATGGATGTTTCCGTCTCCGCGGTGCCGAGTACCTGACGGAGGGTCGCCGGGCATGGCGGAGCTTTCGCCCAACCTCACCGCCGACGCTAATAGCCCTTCTGAAGAAGAAGGCTGACTGCAACCTGAAAATCCGAACGACAAGGATCGGGGATGCGCTCAGCCGGTGTCAGGAGAGGACGTCCAGCAAGAATTGCAGCCGCGGCGCTCTCAATGACTACCGGTTGAAAGCGTAGCTTTTAGCGCAAATTGCAAAGTATAGCGACCGACGCGGCCCCATCTGTAACAGCAACTTAATGTATTGCGTACATTATTCCGAAAATTCTAATTATTGTTGATTGGAGCCATGGTTTGCAACTGAGATCTATTTTTGGCGGCAACGCGTCCGAAATCCTTGAGGCTCTAGATCGGTCGCAAGCCATCATCTCCTTCAAGCCGGATGGAACGATCCTCGATGCGAACGAGAACTTCTGCAGCGCCGTCGGATATCAAAGAGACGAGATCGTCGGGCGGCATCATCGCATATTCGTCCATCCGGCCGAAGCCGAATCTTCCGAATACAGCGCCTTCTGGAAACGACTTTCCGAAGGGCAGTTCGATCAGCGGCAGTACAAGCGCATCGGCAAGGATGGTAGGGAGATTTGGATCGAGGCGTCCTATAATCCGGTCATGCGCCGTGGGAAAGTCATCAAGGTCGTCAAGATTGCCACCGACATCACCGCCAGCAAATTGCGGGACATCGATAGCAGCGGCAAGCTTGCGGCATTGTCGCGGGCTCAGGCCATTATCGAGTTTACGCCGGACGGCAAGATCATGGCGGCCAATCAGAACTTTCTCGACAGCCTTGGGTATTCGCTCGAGGAAATAGTCGGGCAGCACCACCGCATGTTCTGCGAGGCGCGATACGTCTCATCTCCCGAATATGCTCAGTTCTGGTCACGGCTGGCCGCAGGTGAATTTTTCAGCGACGAGTTCAAGCGGTTGGCCAAGAACGGAAACGCCGTCTATATCCAGGCGACCTACAATCCCATCCTTGACCACGATGGCAATGTCATCAAGGTCGTGAAGTTCGCCACGGATGTAACGGGCCGCGTACGCGCTCTGCAGGAGATTGGCTCCGGGCTGGAGCGGTTGGCCGACTGCAACATCAGGGTAACGATCGACGATCCCTTCGTACCGGAATTCGACCATTTGCGTCACGATTTCAATCAGTCCCTGGCCAAATTTCAGGAAACACTCGAACAGGTTCTCGGTCAGACCAGCATGCTCTCTTCAAAGAGCGGCGACATGCGCGAGAGTACCAGCGGCATCGCCGATCGTTCGGCGCAGCAGGCTGTGGCGCTGAAGGAAACAACCGCCACGCTCGAACAGATAACGCAGACGGTTTGGGAGGCATCGACGCGCACAGCGGATGCCCGAAAGCTCGTGTCCGAGGCTCGCTCCGCCGTGTCGCGGTCTGTCCAGGTGGTTACCTTGACGGTCAGCGCCATGGATCGCATCAGCGCGGCTTCGAACGAGATCTCGAACATCGTCGGCATGATTGATGAGATTGCATTTCAGACAAACCTTCTGGCCCTCAACGCCGGGATCGAGGCCGCCCGCGCCGGAAACGCCGGCAAGGGATTTGCGGTGGTCGCGCAGGAAGTTCGCGCGCTCGCTCAACGGTCTGCCGATGCTGCCAAGGACATCTCCAACCTGATTGGCAATTCCTCGGCGGAAGTAAAGGAAGGCGTGCGCCTCGTGGGCGAGACCGGAGACGCGCTCAAGAGCATCGAGGAATACGTCCAGTCGATCGACGTCAACATCGACGCGATTTCGAGCGGATCTTCCGAGCAATCGGCAAGCCTTGGCGAAATCAACATCGCCATGAGCGCCCTGGACACGATGACCCAGGAGAACGCCGGCATGGTGATCAACATGAGTGCGATTGCCGAGGCGCTTTCCGTGGGTGCGAACGAACTCGAGCAACTGGTCAAGCGCTTCAAGCTGAACCGCCGCAAGTGGGTTCGGGAACCAGGCAGCGACGCCGCCGCAAGGGGTGCTCAATACAGAGGGTTCGGCAAGAACAGCATCTACCTTCCACCCGTAGATGGCAAGGCGGTCAACAGTGGGCAGCCATTCAAGGCCGTAGCCTGACAAGGTCGCGCCGCTCGATGTCCGGCAGGTGGCCCAACCCGCACCTGCACGCAGCGCTTCATTGTTGCGGCATCGGCATGCCCTCGATATAGCTCACCGAACCTGCAGCCCACCGCTTCGAGACTATGATGGAACGACGAATTCAGATTGCCGCGGCGCTTCTCACGCGGAACGGCGACGAAACATTGCTGGTCCGCAAGAAAGGGACGTCGGCCTTCATGCAGCCCGGAGGCAAGCTGGAGCCTGATGAGACAGCCGAGCAGGCGCTTGTTCGAGAACTGCAGGAAGAACTCGGGTTGGAGATATCCAGCCCAAGCATGCGGTACTTGGGCCATTTCCAGGCAGGGGCGGCAAACGAACCCGACCATCTCGTCGTCGCCGATGTTTTCGAAGTCGAGATCGGCGATCAGATAGCCCGCCCAACGGCCGAGATCGCCGAAATCCGCTGGATTTCGATCAACGGCGCCGCGAGCGTTCCGCTCGCGCCTCTGACACGCGATCACATCCTCCCGCATTATCGCCGGACAGTCGTCAACCGCTGACCGCGCAACGGCACCAATCCCACTTTCGACCCAATTGACCCGTTTAACGACCAGGTCGTTTTACCGAGGTCGCGTCGGGAACGTCCCCGTAAAGTTGCGGAGAGAACAGGATGGTCAAGCTTGCCAGAATCGCGGGATTTTCAGCGGCGATTGCGCTCTTGGTGCTCGTCTACGGTCAGTACGTGTCGTTCGACGGCCCTGACCCGGATACGATCCCGGATTTCCTTCAATATCCGGACCGGTTCGTAACAACCCTGTTGTTTACCGTCGCGCTC
Source organism: Rhizobium sp. Root708 (assembly GCF_001429725.1). Classification (GTDB taxonomy): domain Bacteria; phylum Pseudomonadota; class Alphaproteobacteria; order Rhizobiales; family Rhizobiaceae; genus Rhizobium. Next base: position 137,515 of record NZ_LMHV01000002.1, read on the forward strand.
GGACTTCTTGCCCTTTCGGCAAAGGGCGATCGGTAGCTCTCACGGTGTCTCTGTCCGGAATGTGTGCGTTCGTCGCGAAATGCTAAGTTGAGCTTCAAGCATCTGAAGGGACACATTATTCAGAGAAATTTCGCTTGGCGCCACAAGGGAAAAATCTCGTCATCAAAGGTTCATAGGGCTCTGCCATGAGCTTTCGAATGATGTCGAATCCAAACTCCTCCGAAGCCGCTAAAGTGTCCTCCCGCATCTCCCCAGACGCCTCTCGACGCCTCACGGCGCTCGCTGAAGCCGTCCTCATCGGTGGAACCAAGGCGCGCTCGTCGCTCCGCCGTCGCATGGATGGCGAACTGCTGGCCAAAGCACCGCGGGACTATCAGACCGAGATCGACGTTGCCGTCGAACGGATCATCGTCGATGAGTTGAACAAGTCCTTTCCGACCTATGCCATCAAGGGCGAAGAGGCAGTCGGCAACCGCAACGCCGCGGACGGAGCGCCGGTGATCTATATCGACCCGATCGACGGAACGACGAACTTCGCCTGGGGCATCCCCCACTTCGGCATGACCATCTCGATCGTCGAAAACGGTGAGCTCGTGGCTGGCGTCGTCTATGATGCAATGCTGGACGAGCTTTTCAGCGCCGAGCGTGGTGGCGGTGCGTATCTCGATGGGCAGCGGATCGAATGTGTGAGCTCCAAGGGAACCGAAGACGTGCTTGTCGGTGCCGGCTTGCCGGTGCCCGGCCAACTGAAAGCCGTTTCCGAGAGCGTCTATTTCGCCGCATTGAAGCGTTTGATGGCGACCACCGCAGGCGTGCGGAGGTTGGGTTCGGCAGCGCTGTCGATCGCTTATGTCGCTTGTGGCCGCCTCGACGGTTTCTTTGAGGACGGGCTATCGTTGCACGACTACGGAGCATCTGCGCTGCTCGTGCGCGAGGCCGGCGGCGTGGTTACCGCCTTCAACGGCGGCCCTGTCACAGAGAACGGCGACATCCTCGCCGGAAACCAGCTTCTCCACCCTTGGCTCGTCGAAGGCTTTCAGGCCTGATCTTCCATCAGAAGCCGCTCCAGACCAACCGGGTCATCGGTCGTGATCTGGTCGGCTTTCAGCTCGAGCAGCCGTCTCACGGTTGGCAAGGCTGACGGAACCGCGGAGTTGATCGTGTAGGCATCAACGACCCGGCCCGTATCGTGGAAGGCCGCGATCATATCAAAGCCTGCCTGATCGGCGAAGAGAACCAGGCGGCGATTGAGATAGATCATTCTCGCGCGAGGCGACGCATGCACTGCGCCCGCTACGAAGCCTGCAAAATCACGCGTTTCCATGAGTCGTTCGATCGCTCCGTCGTGACATGGATCGTAACCGATCGCCATTTCTGGCACGGCTTTCGAGAGCCGCTCGACAGCAAGAGCGTCGCCGCCTGAAAGAATGACGGAGTCCGCAACCGGTGCAATGGCCGCCGCGAATGCGGCAATGTCTGCGTCTCGAATGCTGTTCGAGTTCTCCTTGAGGTCAAGCTGCAGACCGGCTCTGGGATCGCGGTCGATCTCGGCCAGGAGGCGCGCGAGATCGTCGAGCATCATCACTTTATGCGCACTCGGCGCTCCGAAGGGATCGCGGAGATGGAGACCGCGCAGATAGGTCTCGGACGCCTCCCGAACCGGGCCTGTACCCGTCGTCGCGGCATCAAGCGTCTCGTCGTGCAGGACCGCGAAACCGTCTCCGCCGAAGCCCACGAGGTCGATCTCCACGCTGGCTCCGAGTTCCATTCCCTCGACGATGCGCTCGCTCGTAAAAGAAATATCACCGGCGAAGCGGTGTCCACGATGCCATTTCAGCCAGGTACGATGTCCGGCTCGTTCCACTGCAATCCCGCGCCCGTCAAGCATGTCCAAACACCCGATCATTCTGTCGCGACTCCGATGTGGTGAACTCGTGCACCAGGCGATTGTCGCGGAAAACTCTGAACGCCGTAGCGAGGAGATTCACCGGCATACCCTTTGTCCAGTTGCTGTCGCTCGATGTCATGACTTTCACCCGCGTCGCGTCGGCAAGATCAACGTCGACGACCTTGTGGGTGCCGAAGTCGATACTGCGGTGAACGATACCGGCGCCCGCCCCCTTGGCCGCAGCAAGCGACAGAGCTTCCGGGCGGACCGCAAGCACGACATCGCCATCCGCGACGGGGACCGGGAGCGCGAAGGCCGCATGCTCACTCAGTCCAGCTTTGATTGTCGTGCGAATGAAGTTCATCGAACCGATGAAGCCGGCGACAAATTCGGTCTCCGGCTCTCGATAGATACGGTCCGGCGGCCCGATCTGCTCGGTGCTGCCGTCGCGCATGACAACGATCCGGTCGGCCAGCGCCAGTGCCTCGTCCTGCCCGTGCGTGACGAAAAGCGTCGTGATGCCCAGCCGCTGCTGGATATCGCGCACCTCTTCACGCAACCGCTCGCGCAGATGCTGGTCGAGACTTGCGAAGGGTTCGTCGAGCAAGAGGATCTTCGGTTCGAGCACGAGCGACCGGGCAAGCGCCACACGCTGCTGCTGGCCGCCCGAAAGCTGCGTGGTCACGCGCTTTCCGTAATCGGCGAGACCAACGAGCGCCAAAGCCTGCTCGGCGCGTTCGCGGATCTCCGCCTTGGGAAGGCGGCGCAGTTTCAGGCCGAACGCGATGTTGTTGAAGACATCCATATGGGTCCACAGCGCATGGCTCTGGAACACCATCCCCGTCGGGCGCTTTTCCGGCGGCAACGACGTCACATCCTTGGCATCGATCAAGATGCTTCCGGCGGTCGGCGCTTCGAAACCGCCGATCATGCGAAGCAGTGTCGACTTGCCCGAGCCGGAGGGGCCGAGCAGGCAAACCAGTTCTCCATCCTCGACATCGAGCGAGACATCGCGAACCGCGTGGGAGGAGCCGAAGCTCTTCGAGATACCCTTTATGGTCAAGCGCGCCATGTGGAGCCCTTCCTGGCGTCATTCGCCGTAATGAACATCATGCTCCCAGCCCCTTCGCGAAGGTTCCGGTGCCGACCACTCTGCGAGCGAACATGAGTGCGATGAAAGACGGCACCCACAGCATGACGGAAAGCACCGCGCCGTACTGAACGACGATCTGGTTGTTGATGAACGTGACCATCAGGACCGGCATTGTGCGGATTTCAGGTGCTCCGATCAGCCACGCCCCTTCCGTTTCATAGAACGTGCCGACAAATGTCAGCAGCACGGCGGCCACGATCGTCGGTGCCGCCTGCGGCAATGTGATCGACCAGAAAACGCGCAACGGGGAAGCCCCCGCGTCGCGCGCCGCCTCCTCCATCCGCCGGTCGACGTTCTGGAAGGCCGCGACCGGAATCCAGATCATCAGCATCAGCGTACCGACCAGCTGAATGAGGACCACACCCCAAAACGTGCTGATCAGCCCGATCTGCAGGAAGATGCCGGCTATCGCGACCAGCAGGCCGAATTTCGGAAAGGCATGGGAGGCAAGGAACGACAGAAAGAGGACGTTCCTGCCCGGAAATTTCATGCGCGCAAAAGCATAGGCGGCCGGAAGGCAAATGACCGCAGAAAGAACGGTGACCGTCGTCGCGAGGCGCAGGCTGAGGAAGAGCGCATCCCAGACATCCTTCCGCGACAGCGTCAGCGACCAGTAGCGAAGTCCGAACTGCTGCGGGATAACGGCAGGGTAGCGCCAGACCTCGCTGAAGGCCCAGGTTCCGACGACGACAAGCGGCAGGGCGATGAAAAGCGTCAACAGCAATGCCAGCAGGACGCCGATCCAATCCGCCTCGGCGATGGCCACGTTCAGTGGCTTCATCATTTGCCTCCCCTGTTTCGAGCAATGGAGCGAACGTAGAAGATCCCGAATACGAGGCAGAAGCCGAAGGCAATGACCGCCTGCGTCAAGGCATTGACGGGATCGTTCATGTCGGAGAAGGTGCGCTGCATGAAGGGCCCCATCATTTCCGGCGAGGCCGGTCCGAGCAGGTAGGGCAAGGTGAATGACGAGAAGATGCCGAGGATCGCGAAGGACGTCGTCACCAGCAGGGAATTTCCCATGCGCGGCAGAATGATTGACAGGAAGACACGCAGCGGCGAAGCACCGACATCGCGCGCGGCCTCGATCGAGCTCTTCGGAATGCTCCCCAATCCGGCCGTTAGCATCAGGACGGTCAGCGGCAGGTTGTCCCAGACGAGGCCGATGACCGGTCCCCACGGTGTCAGATAAGGCGATGGCAGCTTCGGCAGACCAACAGCATTGAGCAGTACATCCACCGCACCGTTCGGCCCGATGGTGCGGATCAGCGCATAAGACAGGATGATCGACGGCACGAACATCGGGAAGATCGCCAGTCCCTGGACATAGGCCGACAGCGGGCCGCGCGAAAATCGCAGATACAGGGCGATCGGAAGACCGGTTGCCAGAAGCATGAGGCCGCAGATCAACGTCGTCCAGAGCGTGATCCAGAGATTGTTGCGGCTGTACTGGTCACTGAAGAAGAAGTGATAGGAGGCGAACGACAGCGCCGAAGTGCCGTCAGGCTGAGCGATAAAGACCGTGCTCGCCACCGCCGAGAAGATTGGATAGATGATCAGCCAGGCCAGCAGCAGAACAGGCAGGGCAACCAACGGAAGCCCCACCCAACCCTTGTTGCTCGCCGGCGCGGAATGCCGCGCCAGCAGCGGAAGTGTCATTGCCCTGCGCATCAGGTGCGGCTGATGCCCGGCGCGACGTTGCGGTACCAGCCGTCGTTGATCGTCGTTTCCCAATCGCCACCCGGGAAGGTCGGGATCGTGGCCGGGATGACGTCGGCATACTTCTGGCGCAGCTCATCGGAGATGTGATCCCACGAGATGCCAGGGAAGCCGCCGATTTCGGTGATGATGGCTTCCTGCATTTCCTGCGTCAGAAGGAATGCCGCGAGCGTCATCGCCGCATCCTTATTGGCGCCGTTCGAAAACACCGTCATGCGCGAGAAGCCGCCGCAGAGTGCCAGGTCGCCAAGCTGGACAAGACCCGTAGTCTCCGGAAGAACTCCCTGCGAGATCGCCTGCAAGACCTGGTCGGACCATACGGGCGTCATCGTCACGACACCCTGCGCGAGCAGCTGGATCGACTGCGTATTTCCAGCCGTATAGGCGCCCTTTTCGTAGAGCGACGGTGCGAGGTCGTTGAGCAGCGCCCAAGCCGGTGTCAGTGCCTGGTTGGCATAATCAGCCGTGAAGTTGTCGATCGTGAATTTCTTCGGGTCGCGACCGTTGGTTTCGTGAATAGCACGACGAACGAAGTTGCCGCCCGAGCCGCCCTTGTCCGGACGGTTGTAGATGAACTGGCCGGGATTGGCCTTGATCCAGGCCGTCAGCTGTTCCCAGGTTTTGGGCGCATCCTTCGGATCCAGCTTGGCCTTGTCGTAAGCCAGCAGAACCTGCGATCCGCGATAAGGAAACGAGTATTTGCTATCGACTGCCAGCGGATTGACGTGATCGAAGCCTTCGATGTTCTGCGCCGAGAACTCGACCCACAGGCCAGCTTGCGCACCAGCTGGCGGAAGGCGCGGATCGAAATGCTCGAAGATATCAGCCTGCGGATTTGTGTTGGTCTTCAATGCGGCCAAGGCACGGTCTGCAATCGCGCGCAAGCCGGTATTGTCGCCTGCATCGGTGATCTTCACCGCGAGATCCGGGTGGGCCTTTTCGAAGGCCGGACGGACGGTGTTGTTCCAAAAGTCAATGATGTTCGCGTCAGATCCGCTATAGAGATCGATCGTCGTTGTCGCCGCCGATGCGAGGCGCGGAAGCATCAGCATGCCGGCTGCGGCAGTGGTGGTGACGAGGAAATCGCGTCTGTTCATAACCTTCTCCATTGGCTCGGATGTAGAAGGCCGTGCTATCCCCCATGCGTAACAGACTCATGACAATGGGGTTATTTCAAAAAAGAATTGCACAGCTGTGCATTCGATTTCTTGCGGTGCTACGCGGCACTCAGGGAGTTCGATTGAGGGCGAAACAGGACGAAGCGGTTCCGCCCTTGCGTCTTCGCCTCGTACATGGCCTTGTCCGCCTCCTCGTAGAGGACGCCGGAACTGATCCCCGGCAGGCTGTGGGCGACGCCGATCGATGCGCCAATGCATGCCCCCTCGCCCAATTGCCAATTGAGAGCGCCGACGATCCTGCTGGCGATGTGCTCGATGTGTTTCGCGGCGCTACCGCTGTAGATCACCGCGAACTCGTCGCCTCCGATCCTGGCCACGAGATCCGCGCCTTCCGCTGCACTGCTGAGGCGAGCCGCCGCATCGATCAGGCACAGGTCGCCCTGCTTGTGGCCGAGCGTGTCGTTGACGTTCTTGAAGCCGTCCAGATCCACCAGCAGGAGAGCGGTGTCGGATCCCAAGTCGCACAACTGGTCAAGCCGCTCATGGAACTTGAACCTGTTATGCAGTCCGGTCAGGTGGTCGAATTCGGCCCTGCGACGAATCTCGCGCATCATGATCATCTCTGCGGTGACGTCCTGCTTGAGGCCGAAGATGCGCACCGGCACACCGTTTTCACATTCGACGGAGGCCGTGATCCTGACCCAGCGGCGGTTACCTTTATGGGTGACGATCTCAGCATCGAGCGAGAAGCCGCCGCGCTGCTCGATCGCGGCGGAACGGAGCCGATGAAGCTCGCTCATAGTTTCAGGCGAATAAAGCGCCACGATCTCGTCGCGCACCAATGGCGTGTTCGGCGGCAGGTCGAAGATATCGTAGACCATGTCGGTCCAATAAAGCTTCTCGTCCGCGAGCGCGCATTCCCAGACACCGATCCTCGCCGCCCGTGAGCAGTGATCGAACACCTTTTGCAGATGTTTGACGTCCCCGGAACGGCCCATGGCGCCAAGGTCGGAAGGAGCGCCGCGGCGCGTTAATTTTTCTATCAGGGACGACAGCACCATCATGTTCCTCCATCCCGACATCTGATCGTCGCGAGAGTGGCACGATTTCATTGACGCGAGGTTTACTGCGCAGCGACGCGAACCAGATTCATTGCGCCTGTCGCACGTGCTTGTCGAAAGGGTTTGGCCTCTTGGACGACACACCCGATGAACGCAAGGAGCACATTAGCATCACCCGAATTACCGATGGGATTACACGCCGGCTGCGTGTTATTGTAAGTGCATGCCGGGGTGGCGCCGTGGCGTCAACATCACAACCAACCTGGCCGGCCCGCCGCGTAGACGTCCGCGACGGGCCTTAAGCGTGTTGTTCATCAGGCAGTGGGGGGATGTGATGCCGACGGTTTCCGTATTGCTTGCTCTATGTGCTTTTTTCACAAGCTGCCTGTCGGCCCATTGCGGATGGGAAGCGCTTCGCGAAGGCGCCGGTCCGCGATGGTCGGACGGAGTAGTGTCGTTTGAGCCCGCGGATCCTGTTCTGGCCCAAGCCGGCTGGGTCGGTGCCACGTTGAGCCATAGCGAGCGGGCGTCGGAGCCGCGCAGGAAGGCCATTTTCTGGGCCGTGATTTGCGCCGTCCTGAGCCTGTCCAGCGTCCTGCTTGGCATAATCGGCATACTTACAGACGTCTGCTGATCCGTAGGCGTGCGAGAACTTATCGGCGATCGATGTCGGTCCTTTCGCTGAGCGTCGAGCGTCGCTCTGGAATGGATATGAGACGCTAAGGCGCTCATTTATCACCTCCACCATTACTTTTGAGATACGCCGCATCTATATGATATCTATAACGACTTTTGGTAAGAAAATGGTCCAATGTGCCGGTGGTCGCAGACGAATATCGGCTCCGCTCGAAGAAACCACATAAATCACTTCAGAATAATGCATTACCTCATTGAAACTACGTGTTTAAGTGGAAAGACGTTCTACGGACATTTTCCGACGCAGTACAATTCGGGGCTTGATCCCTGCGAGCGTCGGCTGTAGCCCGGTTGGGACACAACATTCTCCAGGATTTCATTATGCTCGTCAGCGAATACACGATCCCCGGCGTCCACGTCCGTGACCACCTCGTTGATGTGCCGCTCGATTGGAAGAAGGCGGATGGCGCGACAATCAAGGTTTTCGCGCGCGAGGTCTGCGATCCCGCTCGCAAGAAGGAAACGCTGCCCATACTGCTTTTCCTGCAGGGCGGCCCGGGCGGCAAGTCGCCGCGCCCGGTGGGCGGAGGTCCATCGTGGCTCGGGGAAGCGCTCAAGAATTACCGCGTCGTGCTGCTCGACCAGCGTGGCACCGGCAGAAGCACCCGCATCGAGAGCGCCACCATGGCGGCGTTTGCCGATGGAAATGCGGGAGCCCACTATCTCAGCCATTTCCGCGCCGATAGCATCGTTGCCGACTGCGAGCATCTCAGGAAGAGCGTATTTGGCGGCGTTCGTTGGGAGACGCTCGGCCAGAGCTACGGCGGCTTCCTGACCCTGACCTATCTGTCGCGGGCTCCCGAGGGGCTGGCAGCCTGCTATATTACGGGCGGTCTTGCAGGGTTCTCGGCAAAGGCAGACGAGGTCTACAGACGCACCTATCCGCGCGTCGCCGCCAAGAACCGGGAATACTACAAGCGATACCCAGACGATCGCGACCGCATCGGTCGGATCGCGGACAAGATCGCGTCCGAGGATGTCCGTCTTCCGGATGGCGACCGGTTGACGATCCGCAGATTGCAGACCGTCGGCATCGATTTCGGCATGGCGCCGGGATACGAAAATATCCACTGGCTGATCGATGAGGCTTTCTTCGACCACGAGGAAACACGCTTCTCCGACGCCTTCCTGGCGTCCGTCATGTCCCTCACCTCCTATGACGGCAATCCGATGTTCGCCGCCCTGCAGGAGAGCATCTATGGCCAGGGCGTGGGCGCGACCGCTTGGGCCGCCGAACGGGTACGGCCGGAATTTTCAGAGTTTGGCGAAGGAAGCCGACCGCTGCTCCTGACCGGCGAAATGATGTACCCGTGGATGTTTGAGGAAATCCGCTCGCTGCGGCCGTTCCGCGATGCGGTCGAGGCACTTGCACGCTACGACCAATTCGAACCGCTCTACGATCCCGCTCGGCTTGCATCGAGCGAAATCCCCGTGGCTGCCGCCGTCTACTTCGACGACATGTATGTCGATGCCGAACTATCGCTGGCAACAGCGAGGGATGTCGGCAATGTCCAAGCCTGGGTGACCAACGAGTTTGAGCATGACGGCGTTCGCCAGTCCTCGGCAGTCTTCTCCCGCCTCCGCCAGATGGTGCGCGAGCGTGGAGGCCCCCTGGACTAGAACCAAGCGTGCCCTGTTCTGGTCGGCAACGATGCCGGCCAGAACGCTTCTACTTGGTCATCCTTGACGCCCTCAGGATGACAGTGACCGGCCCCCGGCCGGATCGAAAAGGTGCATGCGGTTCATATTGAACGAAAGCGGCACGCGCGACCCCGGACGTGGCTCACTTTCAGGATCGACGTTCGCGCAGAGAATGACCGGCCCAATATTGAAGTAGATCATCGTTTCCGGCCCCAACGGTTCAACGAGATCGATATTCGCCTCTACCATTTCAAAACCGGGTTTCGGCGTCAGGCTCGATATCGATTCAGGCCGGATGCCGAATACGACGGGCTTGCCCGCATGCTGTTTATATTCTGCGGTCCGGGATGCGGGAACGGCTAGCCGGCTGCCATCGTCGAGAATGACAACCAATCCGTCTCCAACACTCTCAAGCCTCGCGTTCAGGAAGTTCATCGACGGCGAGCCGATGAAGCCCGCTACGAACTGACTGACCGGACGATGGTATAGCTCTTGCGGCGGCCCCGCCTGCTCGATGATGCCGCCGTTCATGACGACGACACGATCGGCCATCGTCATCGCCTCGACCTGGTCATGGGTAACATAAACAGTCGTGGTGGGCAGCAATTGGTGCAGGCGCTTGATCTCGGTACGCATCTGAACGCGCAGCTTGGCGTCAAGATTGGAAAGCGGTTCGTCGAACAGGAAGACCTTCGGGTTGCGTACGATGGCGCGCCCCATGGCGACACGCTGACGCTGCCCGCCCGAAAGCTGGCCCGGACGTCGCGACAAAAGTTCGGTGATATGCAGCGTCTCGGCGGCGCGGTTGATACGCTCGTCGATCTGCGCCTTAGGGAGCTTCTGCTGCTCCAGGCAGAACGAAATGTTCTCCCTGACGCTCATATGCGGATAGAGCGCATAATTCTGGAAAACCATGGCAATGTCGCGCTTGCCGGGCCCCAGCCGATTGACGACCTGATCGCCGATGACGATGTCGCCACCGGTGATATGTTCCAGGCCGGCGATCATGCGCAGCGTCGTAGACTTGCCGCAGCCCGACGGACCGACGAAGACGACAAACTCGTTATCCTCGATCGTGAGGTTGATGCCGCGTACGGCTTCGTAGATGCCGTAAGATTTGACTATATTGCGAAGTTCAAGGCGAGCCATCGTGTTCCCCTACTTCTCGTGCAGCCAGACGGCCATGGCGCCCGGCTCTCTGTTTGCCCAGAGGTGATACGGGATTGCCTTGAAGCGCGTTGGCTTGAGTGCCGGCGGCTGTGTGCGATAGAGCGTGTCCTGCCAATCGGACGCATCCGCTTCGAGCGCATCACCTTCAAGCACGGTCGCTCCGCCAAGAAGCGTCTCGTCGAAATTTGCGGCGATCTTGCCCTGCGTCGGCAACCTCAGCCGTTGTGGTTCGGTGCCGAGATCGGCCTCCTCCACGCAGAAAATCACCGGGCCGCGCCGAAGCGCAAAGCGGCCATTGTCTTCAGTCGCCGCAGGATGGGCGTAAAGGCGGTCGACCGGCATATCGAAGGCCAGCCTGACTGTATCGCCGTCTTTCCATTCCCGCTCGATCGCGGCGTAGCCCTTGGTGACATCGAGCTTGATGGTCTCGCCATTGACGAAGACACGCGCATCGCGGCACCAGCCTGGAATGCGAAGCCGCAACGTGAAGCGCTTTGCCTGATCAAGGCTAAGCGAGATGGCGACATCCCCATTCCAAGGGTACTGGCTTTTCTGCCGCAGGCGCAGGAAGGCGTTGCCGACGGAAAGTTCGGCCGTGTTCTCACCGTAGAGATGGATCGCCACCTCATCGGCCTTCGTGGAATAGAAATACTGGCCGAGCGACGTGATGAACCGAGCAATGTTGGTCGGGCAGCAAGGGCAGTAGTGCCACTTCCAGCGACGGTTCTGGCCATGGCTCTCCAAGACGTTCTCGTAGAAATAATGCTCGCCGTCGCGCGAAATTCCGGAAAGGGCGCCATTGTAGAGCACCGTCTCAAGCTTGTCGGTGAATTTGCTGTCGAGCTCGATCTGGGCCATGCGGTGGCTGAAGAAGCCGAGCGCGACAGCCGCACAGGTCTCGGCATAGGCGGTCTCGTTCGGCAGATCGTATTCGCGTGTGAAGCCTTCGTTGGACGCCGATGGGCCAAGGCCGCCGGTGACATAAAGCTGGCGCCCGACCAGATTGTCGAACAGCCGGTCACAGGCGCTCTTCAGGCTCTCATCGTCGTTCTCGACAGCGAGATCCGCCATGGCGGAGAACAGGTACATCGCGCGAACGGCATGACCGACAACCTGGGTCTGTTCGCGCACCGGCATGTGAGCCTGGCTGTAGGCGTAAGTCTGGAACACGTAGCTTGCGGGATCCTCGCCACGCTTGCGCGCTTCCTCGTCGTAATAGGAAGGCATCTGGCCGCGCTCATCGACAAAGTAGGTCGCCAGCTTCAGGTGGCGCGGATCCTTGGTCACGCGGTAGAGCTTGACGAGTGCCAGCTCTATCTCCTCGTGCGCGTCGTAGCCGCGAAGCTTGCCCGGCTCGCGACCGAACGTATCGATGATATGATCGACCGCACGGATCATCACGTCGAGAAAGCGGCGCTTTCCGGTCGCTTCGAAATAGGCGACGGCTCCTTCGAGGAGATGGCCCATTGAATACATCTCGTGAAGATCACGCAGGTTGGTCCAACGGTTCTCCGGCTCGCGGCGAATGAACCAGCTGTTCAGATAGCCATCAGCCATCTGGCCGTGCTCGAGCTTCTCGACGATCGCATCGATCTTCGCCTCGACATCAGGATTGGGATTGTTTTTCAGCGTGTAGCTGGCGGCTTCGATCCACTTGCCGAAATCGGAATCGAAGAAGTGCTGCATCGACAGGCCGCTCGGCTGGATCGGGCGCGCAAGCGGACCGGCCGGCTTGTCGAAGTCGAGAACTTCCAGGAAGCCTTCCTCGTCCAGCCGCATGTGCTGAGTGGTAATGGTGACATCGCGGACGGTTTCCGTCCAGCTTTTCCAGAAACCGCCGTCGAAGGTGACGCGAGCGTGGTCGGCCGGAACGTAGCGGTCGATCGGCAGCCGCTGTGCTTTCTGGGCATTAGACATGAAGACTCCTTGGGCGGACGGGCCGCTTCTCATTTCACGGCGCCGGCCGTCAGGCCGCGCACATAGTAGCGTTGCAGAAGAAGGAAGAGGATGATGCAGGGGATCATGGTGACCGCGATGCCGGCCTGCAGCGCGCCCCAATCGATGATGCCGTAGAGGCCCGACGACACGTTCACCAGCATGATCGGCAGAGTGAACTTGTTCTGATCCGACAGGAAGATGAGTGCGGCCAGGAACTCGTTCCACGAATTCAGGAAGGCGAACATCGCCACCGTCGCGACGCCAGGCAAGGCGATCGGCAACATGATGCGCCGCAGGATCGTCGCCTGCGAGGCACCGTCGATGCGCGCCGCTTCGATCAGCGCCTTGGGAACGGCATCAAAGGCGTTGCGCATCATGAACACCGAAAACGGCAGCTGGAACGTAACGTAGATCAGAACGAGGCCGAACAGGCTGTTTTGCAGGCTGAGCATCTTCAGGATCAGGAACAGCGGCGTCAGGATAGACTGAAACGGGATCATCATCGTCGCCATGATCAGGACAAACAGCATCGACTGACCGGGGAACTTGAACTTGGAGAAGCCATAGCCGGCGGGAACCGAGACGGTGATTGTCAGCAGCACCGTCCCGACCGCGATCAGCACGGAATTGCCCGCATAAACGTACCATCCGGCACCGACATTCTCGAGGCGGCGGTAGTTTTCCAGCGAGAAGGTCTTCGAGAACAACGCGGCCGGATTGGCGAGCGCTTCCGCGGCTGGCTTGAACGAATTCGCCAGCGACCAGACGATCGGCATGATGAAGAAGATCGCAAGCAGGATCGAAGCGAGCAGGAAGAACAGATAGCCGGCCTGACCACCGCGCGTATTGCTGCTCGAAGTGGATTGGGTGGAGGTCATCAGCCTTCCTCCGCGCGTTCGCGCAACAGCACGAATTGAATGGCACTAATGGCAACCAGGACGATCAGCAGCGCAAAGGAGAGCGCAGAGCCGTAACCGAGCCGGTAGGATGAGAAGGATGCGAGATAGATCGAGAACACAGCCGAGATCGTGCTGTTTTCGGGGCCGCCTTGCGTGATGATGAAGAACTGATCGAAGGCGAGCATCGACGAGGTGACGTTGAGGACCAGGGCCAGCACAAGCGAATTGCGCATCAGCGGCAGCGTGATCCGGCGAAAGCGGCTGAAGACGCTGGCGCCGTCGATCTTGGCAGCCTCGATCACATCGTTGGAAATACCCTGTAGACCGGTCAGCAGAATGACCATGGTGAAGCCGGCGGTCTTCCAGACGACCATCAGGATGATCACGGCAAGCGCCGGCCAGAAGCTTTCAAGCGGCCGGGGTGCTGCGCTGATAAGGCCGATGCCGCGCAACACCTGGGCAAAAACGCCGCTATCGGGGTTGAGCAACCACATCCAGAGTGTCGATGCCGCGCCGAAGCCAATGACAACGGGCATGAAGAAGATCGTACGGAAGAAGCCGGCAGATCGCAGCGGGCGATCGACAAGCAGCGCCAACGGAAAGGCCACAGCAAAGATCGCGACGGTTACGAGCACCGTGTAGAGCATGGTGAAGCCCAGCGAGTGCCAGAGCTGCATATCGCCAAGCAACTCACCGTAATTGGCAAGGCCGATGAATTTCTTCCGCCCAAGCAGGGGCCAGTTGTAGAAGCTCATCCATATCGTCATGGCGAGCGGAACCAGAAACAGAACCAGGATAAGCAGGAAGCCAGGCAGGATAAATGCCAATCCAAGCCAGCCCTGTGGCTCCGGCTCCCCGGAGATCGGCTGTTTCATATCCTTTGTCGGTGTGTCGACCACAATCATTCCTCGAAGAACTCGAAAATGCACATCAGCAACTGGAGAAGTGCGGGGCGAAAGGCCGCCCCGCGCTCAGCCGTTACGGGTTGGTGCGGTCGAGGATCTTGGTGAAGTCGGCCTGCGCCTTCTTGATCGATCCATCCACGTCATCGCCGAAGATCGTGCCCTGGATCAGGTTGAGGAACGGACCGGTGCGGCTGACGAACAACTCATCCGACGAGAACGTGTAAGGCGTGCGGGCCTTCGCCAGGATGTCGTAGGCAATGAGGTTGCGCTGATCGAACTTCGCGTAGGCTTCCTTGGCGAGGTCGGTGCGCGACGGCATGCCGGATTCCTGCGTGATGTAGACCTGCTGTTCCGGCTCCATGTAGAACTTCACGAAGTCGAGGGCGACCTTCTTCTTTTCCTCGCTGACGCCCTTGATGAGCGCCAGCGTATCGCCGCCGGCAAAGCTCGACGCGCCGCCCTTCGGGCCGGGGATCGGAGCAACCGCGAACTTCACATCCGGATACTTGCTGGTGAGCAAGTTGACGATATACGAGCCGGTCATGAGGATGCCGACCTTGCCCGATGCGAAGGCTTCGACCGCGTTGTTGCCATTGCCCGAACGCGAGGTCGGATGGATGGCGCCGGACTTCCACATGTCGCGATAAGCCGCGACGGTGTCGCGCAGCGCCGGCGTATCGACGGTCGCTGTGCGGCCGTCATCACTCAGCACATCGGCGCTGGCGGCCCAGAGATGCGGTAGGAAGTCGTAGATCAGCCAGCTGCCGGAATTGGCGACGAAATAGAAGCCGTAGGTTTCCTTGTCGAGTGCGTGAATCTTCTTTGCATCGGCAGCAATCTCCTCGAGGGAGGCCGGCGCCTTGTCCGGGTCGAGACCCGCCTTCTTGAAGAGGTCCGTGTTGTAGGCAATGACCGAAGCGTCGGGCAATGCGGGGACGCCGTACACCTTGCCATCATAAGTGGCCAGACGAATATGCGAGGGGCTGAGCGCGGCAGCGTAAGGAAGACCCTTTACGAAGTCGCTGATGTCTTCAAGGCTGTCGTTCGCGGCAAAGGTCGGGAGGTAGATGAGGTCGAGAACCGCGCCATCGGGCGCTGCGCCGCCGGCGATCGCGGCACCAAGTTTCGGCACCATCTGTTCAGCCGTGATCTGGGTGACATTGACCTTGTCGGAATGGGCGGCGTTATATTTTTCAGCAAGCCCCTGGAGCACTGCCCCCGATGACGTACGCACCCATAGCGTGATTTCTTCAGCGCTCGCGAGAGAAGTGCTCGCCAACAGTGCAACAGCTGCAATCGTAGTTCTTAGACGGTACATGCGGGTTCCCCTTCTCTTATGCGAGGCTCCAGGACCTCAGGACGAACGCAACGTTAGATGAGAAAATATTACATGTCGACATGACCATAGCCCGATGCACACGACTTTCTGATAAAACCTTTTAGCTTCTATATTTTTTCTGTTAAAAGGTTTTAGCAGGCAAGCTAGGAGAGAGCGAGTTTGAACGATTCAGACCATGGACGCAGGACAATTCGCGACGTGGCAAAAGCCGCGGGTGTCAGCATTTCGACAGCTTCGAACGCGCTGAACGGGACGGGCCGGACGAACGCCGAGACGCGCGAAAAGGTCAAACGGATTGCCGATGAGCTTGGCTTCAGGCCAAACGCACTCGCGCGTGGGTTGCTGACAAAGCGCAGCCATGCGATCGGAATGCTGACAAACGATACCTATGGTCGATTGACGCTCCCGATGGCGGCAGGCGTGTCCGAAATCCTCGTCGACCATGGTGTCTCGCTCTTTCTCTGCGCGACCAACAATGATCCGCGGCTTGCCAAGCTTCATCTCGATGCCCTGCTGGACCGCCAGGTCGACGGGATCATCTTCACCGCTACGCGCATCGATCTTGAGCCGCCGCCCGAACTCGTGAAACTCCGGATTCCGGTTATCTACGCATTCGCGCAGGGACCTGCCGACAGCGTGAGCTTCCACCCTGATGACGCCCAGGGTGCGCGCATCGCCGTGCAGCATCTCCAGACCCTCGGCAGGTCACGCATCATGCATATCACCGGCGAGCAGAACTATCTCGCAGCCCGCATCCGTGCGGATGCCTACAGGGAGCTTGTGGGATCTTCCGGACAGGTGATGTTCGGCGACTGGTCCGAGGAATGGGGACACTCCGCAATCGATGAGGTCTATTCCAAATCGGGCCCGAAACCCGATGCAATCTTCTGTGGCAGCGACGAGATTGCGCGCGGCGTGATCGACGCGCTTCGTGATCGGGGGATCTCGATCCCCAACGACGTCGCAGTCATCGGGTTCGACAACTGGGAGGTCGTGTCCAAGCAGACGCGTCCCCCACTGACGACGATCGACATGGAACTCAAGGAGCTCGGGCACCGCGCGGGCTTGGCGATCCTCGGCCTTTCCCGCGGGGAAAAGCTCGAGCCGGGCGTCGAACGGTTGCCATGCGGCATTGTCGTCCGAGGTTCCGCCTGAGATTGAGCACGCCGTCAAAAGACATGTGGACAGCCCAAGGATGTCGTCCTAAAATATGCGCGTAAAAGGGGCCATCCAACCTTGCGGTTGTTGATGCCATGAAGGCCCCTCAGACGCCGCGGCGACAGACCGCCGCTCAGCATCGGTACAGGAAGTTCGAAGTCTCCAAGTTCCTCGGCGGTTCACCGCCGTTTGATGCGCATGACTTTAAAGCTCTGAGAATGAAGATCATTGTCTTTAAAACGGTCGTAGAGGGAGGCGCTTATGCCAGGTACAATTACCGTTTGGGAAAAAGACCCCGCCCTGGTCGGCAGGTTCACCACCGCGCCGATACCTGATGTCGCAAAACTGCCGTTGGCCTTCAATTTTCCCGCCGCTCGCCCCTATAGCAGCGACAAGACCACCGAGGATTTCCGCTATTGGAACGCCGCATCGACACTACGCAGAGCCGCCGACTTCTGGGCGGCGAGCAGCACTCCGCCCGCGGAGTGGAACGGGATGGCGGTTCTCGATGTGTATCTCGACCGCGATGTGGCGCTGCAATCCAAGTATGACGGACAGTCGCTCAGCTTCTATCACGGCTCGCCTGTTGGACATCCGGAAGTGGTTGTCTACTCCGGGGCAAGCCCCGACCTGCTCTGCCACGAACTCGGTCACGCCATACTGGATGCGCTCCGCCCGGATCTGTTTGACCGAGGCTTTCTGGAAACGGACGCGTTTCACGAATCGTTCGGAGACATGAGCGCCATACTCTGCGCGATGCAGCTTCCCACATTCTGCGCTGCCGTGCTTCAGGAAACCGCCGGTCGGAATTTCTGGAGCGATTCCAGCCTCTCGCGTGTCGCGCAACAGTTTGGCGCCGCTCTACGCATGGAGGACCCGAAGCAGGCCGATGTCGCTTGCCTTCGCAACGCTTGGAACAACCACCTCTACAAGGATCCGGCTGGTCTGAACAATACCGGCTCGGCAACCGAGGTCGCTGCAAATCCGCATTCCTTCTCCCGGGTCTTCACCGGCGCCTTCTTCGAAATTCTTGCCGGCATGCTGGCGATCAGGGTCGGGAACAAGGCAGCCAAGCCCGAAGACTTGCAGCAGGTCAGCTGTGACATGCGCGACATCCTCGTCGACGCGCTTGGCGATGCCCCGTTCGGCGAGCACTTCTATGAAACGGTCGCGGCGGCGATGGTCAGAGCTAGTCTTGGCCCAGGCTCCGGTCGCGGCCCGGCAGTGCAGACACTGTTCCAGAACGTGTTCGTGCGCCGGAAGATCATTGCGCCCGCGATCGTCTGACAAGGCGTTCGTCGGCGTGCCCGCCGATGTCGAGAGAGGTTCGCAATCTCGGAATTGTCACGACCAGACAATAAGCGTAGCCTAATATAAGCGATATACCTTGTGGGTTGGGGGCTTTCCTCGAACTCGGTCGCCGGCAGTGTTCAGCAGGTGATGGCGATCACAACGCCCGGCCAATTGTCTAGTGAACGACGTTCCATATCAGCTTCGCAGACCTTCGCGTTCAAACATGTCATTCTTAACTGATGGGGGCAGAGCATGGCATCCATGAGAAAAAGGCATTCCGTTCGCTCGCAGCTGGCCGCATTGGCGTTGGCGGCAACCGCAGGGCTCTCTCTCGCGAGCTCAGCCGAAGCGCAAACAACGCAGTGCACCTTCATGCTTCGACCGGATTATCTCCGCACGGTTCAAAATCCCGCGCTTTCCGACCGGCAGGAAATCATGGACCTCCTGCATCGCTACAACTGGGCGCTCGATGACTCCAGCGATCAGGGTGTCGAGAACATGCTGCTGGATGGCGCCACCTACGAAACCTGTGCAGGGCGCAATCAGCTGGAAAAGAAGACCGGCAAGGCTCAGGTGATCGAGTATCTCAAGCAGATCAACTCTCTGATGGGAGATCGTGGTCGAAGGCGCCATATCGAAAGCAATACGCTCCTCAATCTGGTCGACAAAGACACGGTGGAAGGGAAGTCCACCATCGTCGTGACCATCCAGTTCGCCGAGATCGAGACACCTGTTCTCGACTACACGGCGACGATGATAACGACGTTCAAGAGAGACGCGGGCACTTGGAAATTCGCGATGGTCCTGGTCCTTCCGGACGGGCCGAAAGTCGCGCTCAGGGCTCGCTGAGCAAAATGCCGCCGATGCGGCCTCTCGCTTTCGGATTGCTCGTCTGCTCAACCGCATTGGTGACGGGTTCTGCGTGGATTGCCGTCGATCCCGGCCATCGACTTGCGGCAGCAACGAGAGCCGGGTCGGTTCCGAGCCGCCTCCGCAACACGCCTGAAGTGGTCCGACCTGCGGCAGCAAGCAGTGCGGCCGTTTCCTTCGCCGAACTTGTAAACCGCTGGAACGGCGATGTCCTCTGGGCGCCGGCATCCGCTGGCACCGACATCATCACGCGATTTGGAGATGAGGTACGCGCCGTCTTTGGTCCCATTCCCGATATCGATTGCGGCGACAGCGCTGCAAAGATCATCCCTCTGGAGATCGACGGCAACATCGTCGACCTCAAACCGAATCCCGGTATCGCCGGAAGGCCGTTGCAATTCGAACATCGCGATGCCGCCGGCAGGGTCGTCAAATGGAGTACGCAGATCGCCCGCTGCGACAAGCCCTCGCTTGCCGGCAACGTCACTTATTGCGGCATGAATTCCCGCGTTAGCCGCGAGGTCATCGGGAACGTCGAATGGACCGCGCTCTGCCGAAAATCCAGCCCGCATCAGGAGATCGATCCCGAACCGTACTGGCAAAGGGATAATCCGACTTTCGCGCGTTTGGGCGTGATCGGCTTCAACAGACAAAGCGGAGAAATTGTCTTCTTCGACGGCAGCAAGGACCGATCTCACTTCGACTGGAGGCGAGCCTTCACTCCACCAGGCGGCCGATCGTATCATGATGAAAGCGGGCGGAGGGAAGCCGCAGGGCTCTATGACCCGACATTCCAGATCCAATGCTCAGCCTGTCACGACAACAAGAGCCCTTACGTGATCAGCCCGCACATGGGTCAGGCCCGTATCGGATATGAAGGCGGAGCAACCGGCGAGAGCGCTTCGGCGTTTAGCCTTGGGGACTACATTCCGAAGATGCCGCATGAGGAACGCCTGCCGTTTCGTGTCATCGGCTCGGCCTATACCACCGCCTACGCGACGGATCTTGCCCGAGCGCAAACCTTGCAGGACCCTTCCGGAACCTGCACCGAATGCCATACCTTGACCACGCAGGTTACCGGCCAGCGGCTTGCCGCGGACGCGGCGGGGCGAGACCCCGTCATCACCGCCCCATCCTGGTCCGACACCGTCAGCGTTCGAGCGGAACTGCGGAAACTCCGCGAGATCGATGCACACCGAACCGACTGGGCCCGCCGCTCCGGACAAGGCAAGATCCACCCCTGGATGGTTCCGCGGGATGGTGGCAAGGTTGGTGCCGGCGGGCATCAGATCGACGAAGACGACTGGCGACAATTGAGCAACTGCATCTGGGAAGCAGGCGGCGCCGAATGCAATTACCGCCCGCTCTACACCGCCTGCCCTCCTCCCGCCAAACCATCGGGTGGAGACGGCTCTCGACCGACGGACCTGCACATCGCCATACTTTCATCCACCGCCGATGACGGCGGCGCTGACCGCGTCCTTCGCCTGAACTGGCGCTACCTCAACGACTACGGGGGCATTCCGCAGCGCGACGACGTTCGGTTCAACATCGCGATCAGATCGGTCGCCATACCCCAATCTCGGAAGCCTCCTGAGGAAGAAGAGTATCCTGCGGTCGCCGAAGCAAGGGACGACGGCTTCGTTGCGATCGCCGGCAACGTTGGCAGCGCCGGCGGCCTGATGACCATCCGCAACCTTTCCTATGTCGGCCACCGGCGATTTACCGAGCCGGCACCCGCCACAACCCCACGCGAGTTCCGGGCTGACCTGCCAGCGATGTGCGGCCAACGCTACCTTGCGCGAATCCTGCCGAAGCGGTTCTGCTTCGACCAAACCGGCATTCAATATGCCGAACGTGGCGAACTCGTTTTCGCGGACGTTGAATGCAACTGACGCGTCAACTTGACCAACGTCCAACTGCACCACAAACCAAAACTCGCCCAGGTTGTGGCGGAAGATGTCTTTTGCCTTATGTTGCTTCTGGCCCGGCCGGAGAGATGCTATCCTCGTTTCCGATGCCTAAGGAGCGAGCGAGTGGGTCACCAGTTTGCCGGGAGCTTCGATGGAAGAAGTGAGGGAATGGCTGAAGGGTTTGGGGCTTGAGCACCTCGCTGGCGTTTTCGCGCTATCGCAGATCGACAGCGACAGCCTTCGCATGCTCTCGGAAGAAGATCTGCGCGAAATGGATCTTCCTCTTGGCCCGCGCAAGAAAATAGCAGCAGCGATAAGACTGCTAAATGCCGGGGAAGCCGCCAAAGCTTTTGCGACCTCGGCAGAGCGCCGCCAACTGACGATCCTTTTCTGCGACCTGGTCGACTCGACGGGATACGCAACCCGCATGGACCCGGAAGACTTCACCCAACTGACAAAGACCTATCTGGCGGAATGCACCGCGGCCGTACGAAAGCACAACGGCATCACCGCCAACTATGTCGGCGACGCTTTTCAGGCGCTGTTCGGTTATCCGATCGCGGAGGAAGATGACGCCGAACGCGCGCTCGAACTCGCTTTCGAGATCCTACAGCTGATCCCCGGGATCACGGTCTCAGGCGAGCCGCCGTTGCGTGTGCGGATCGGGATCGCCGGCGGCCTGGTTGTCGTTGGGGACTTTGTCGGCGCACCGGCCGGCGTTTCGACAGTGGCGCTGGGGTCGATCCCCAACCTCGCTCAACGCCTTCAGACGATCGCCGAACCGCAAACGATCCTGACGGATCAGCGGACTTACGACGCGACCGTCGGCGCCTTCGAGTTTTCTGATTTCGGTTCGCAGTCGCTGAAGGGTTTCCCCAATGATGTTCATGTCTGGCGGGCAGACAGGCCGAAGATGCTCGAAAATCGCTTCGCAAAGCGACGGGAGCTGACGGAGCTCGTCGGTCGTGAGCCGGAAATCGCGAGCCTGCTCGCTTTGTGGCGAGAGGTGCTCACACAGAAGCGCGGCCAGGCAGCTCTCATCGTCGGCGAACCGGGAATCGGAAAATCGCGACTGCTTTTCGAGGTCCAGCGCCGCATTCCGCGAGGTGCCTATCTAACACTTCAGTGCTCTAACACATATTCCAATAGCGCTCTTTTTCCCTTCCTGACACTGCTGAAGCGCTACGCCAGCATAAGCACAAGCGACACGCCGGACGTCGCAATGGCGAAGCTCAAAGCCGTTCTTGCGTTGAGCGATGTCCCGATTACAGAATCGCTGCCTGTGTTTTCCGATCTCCTGGCGATCGATCACTCTCATGAGCTGGTCGGCGCACGCTCGCCGGCGCAGCACCGCGACCTGTCGCATCGAATCCTGATCGACTGGCTACATCACCTCGCTCAGATCGAGCCAGTTCTTCTGTCGATCGAGGATGAGCAATGGATCGATCCCTCGTCGCGAGATCTGCTTGACGCGTTGATCGCGGAACCTGGACCTTTTCCCATCCTGTTCCTCGTGACCTCCCGTGAACCCTGGCAGCTCAACGCGCCTGCGCTCCACCAAATCGCGCTTGATCGCCTTTCCGAAGAGGATGCAGTTACGCTTCTGCAGAGCCTCGTTGCCGGACAGGATCTCGCAGACGAAACCGGCAGACTTCTGCTGGAAAAAAGCGAGGGCGTTCCGCTCTACCTGGAAGAACTGGGACGAGCCGCCCTGGAAAGTGGTCTCTCTTTCGAAGAGCCCACGCAAAGCCCCCACAAATCCGCGATCAACTTGCCAAGCTCCATCCAATCCTCGCTGCTGTCGCGGCTCGACAAGATCGGTCCTGGGAAGATGATCGCCCAAGTGGCGGCGGTCGTAGGTCGCGAGTTCGAGCTTCCCGTTGTCGCTCAGGTGTGCGGCCTCGCTCCGGCTGTTGTTGAGCCGGCGCTGCAGCGACTGGTGGAGGCCGGACTGGTTACCCGGCAGGCCACGACCGGCAAGGCAAACTACGCGTTCACGCATGCTCTCCTGCAGGAAGCAGCGCGGGAAACCCTTCTCAAGGAACGGTACCGCGAACTCCACGGCGAGGTGGCTCGCACCATCGAGAGCATCAATCCGAAGCTATCGAAAGAGCACCCAGAGGTGCTAGCTCAGCATTTCGCCGAAGCTGGTCTCTTCGAGAAGGCAGCGGAAAGATGGCTTGCCGCAGGCCTCAATACCGGCCGAACCTGGGCCAAGGTGGAAGCGGCAAACATGTTTGCCAATGGCCTTGCCTGTCTTGCGAGATGCCCAGCCTCTCTAAAACGAGACCGGATGGAGCTCAAGCTTGAGCTCGAACGCGGCGATGTCCTCTATGCCACCTTCGGCTTCGTGACATCGGAAGGCAGTGCGGCTTACCGCAACGTCATCCGCCTCAGCGAGAAGCTGGGTGATGTGGATGCGCCCATCCACGCGCTGGACGGCCTCTTTGGCACCGCACTCAACTCGGGACGTTTCGCCGATGCCGAATGGGCAGGCAACGAACTCCTGTTGATCGGCAACTCGCGCAGCAGCATCAAGGCGCTTGTGCTCGGTTTGCAATTCAGGGGTATGTGCCTCTTTTCGCAAGGGCACCTGGAACAAGCTCGGGATCACTTGGAGCGCGCCTTGCTGCACATGGACCGTACCAAGGAAATTGGCAGCGACTTCCCGAGCATGACGATGCTCTACCTCTCATGGACGCTGCAGTTGATGGGCGACGAAACCAGAGCAACCGAGCTGTACACCGCCGCGGAATTCGATGCGCGAGGGCACTCCGCCTACCGACTGGCTGCTTGCCTCGGCAACTGCTGCATCCTCTACGGTCTTCGCGACGATTTCGTTCCCCTTCAACATAAGGTCGATGAGCTCTCGAAGCTGTCAAGAGACAACGGCTTTCGCATGTGGGCAAACGTCGCCTCGTTCTTCCAGGGCTGGATCATGGAGCATGGCGAACACAAGCTCCTCGGTATCGAGAGGATGGAAGAGACCTACGCCAACCTCGGCGAACAGGAAATCGACAGGTCGTGCTACCTCGGCCTGCTCGCCGGAAGCTACCTGCGAACAGGCAACATCGAACGGGCAGCCGCAACGCTGGACGAAGCATTTGCGCTGGTGGAGCGGACCGGTGAAAACTACTTCACTGCCGAGCTTCTCAGACTGCGAGGCGAAGTCGAAGTTCGTCTCGGTCGGGAGAATGACGCGGAGGCGTCTTTTCGAGATGCGCTCGACTTCGCCCGGCGACAGGGCGCCGGAGCGTGGGAGCGGAAAGCGCTGCAGTCGCTCAAATCGTTGGCAGCGACGAGGCTGGCCTAAGCCTGCGGCGACAGATGGACCAATCAGCGCATCAACGGCGACTCAAGGCCGATCTGGGAGTTGATCCCAAGCTTGGAATAGATGTTTCTGACATGGGTTCTGACTGTCTCGTATCCGATGCGATCGGCGACGGCCACCTCCTTCGGAGAATTGCCGGATGCGATGCTGATTGCGATCCGGACTTCGGTGGGCGTGAGCTTGTAGGTTTGCATCAGGACCTCGCGGCGGTCCCTCAGCGGTGTTGCAACCATCGGCTCAACAATCACAGCAACGGTTGGTCCCTCGAGAAACTCGGTGAACGCATCCGACTGAAGGCGGACAAGCGTCATGCTATAGCTTTCGTCGTTGCTTCCCTTGACGATCGCCGTATGAGGCTCCGTTTGAAAGCCCTTTCTGGACGTCAGAAAATCCAGAACGTCCATCGACTTCTGGCATGACAATTCGACCTGCCCGGCGCCTATGTCGTCAGATGCACACCGCATGTTGGCATGGGTATGGTTGCGCTGATCCAGGTAGGCGATACCCCTTCCAACCTTGAGGCGATTAAAATTGCCAAGATGCCGAACCTGGTTCGCAAGCGCCTGGACGCCGACCTCGTACAAGTGACGCAGTAGTCATCCGGATTGCCGGTGGCGCGGCTTTGCGCCCCGCCTTTCGCTTCCATTGCAGGTCGCGCGAAATCACATCGTGATTGTCGGCGTGGGCTGGGCAACGGTAGTTTTCCCGCCACCCAAGCCCTGCGAATCGGCTATCCTGGCGAGCGCAAGGTCCTCCGGAAAATGATAGAGCTCGGTCAATCGCCGATCGAGCAGATCCATTTCGGTTCGGAGCGGAGGGCGCCGGAATTCGGGCAGCACCTGCAGGGCATATTCCAGCACGGCGCGCAGACGGCGTGCGATCTGAAAATTTTCAGCGCCGTAGAACCTGATCTCACTGAATGTCACCTTCACGAAATCCTCCCAATCCGGCGTACGACAGACGACGCGCAGTTCTCCGGACTCGTTCAGAAGTGCCTCTCCAACGAGGCTGCGTTTGCCGACGTAGCAAAGCAGGCGCTGCAATTGATCGATGGCGAGAACGGCAGTCGTCGGGTCGTTTATGGCCTTCGAGAGCGCCTTGATGGCGATATCCACGATGATCCGGAAGGCGAACGTCGCGTCCTGCTCGAGGGTTCGCTCCGGCCCGAAAGCGATCATCGTTCGCAAGGCGGATTCTTCCGGAACGCTAGCGCCATAAAGCCGAAAAAGAAGCTCGCCGGAGGCGACGAAGTCACCCACCCGTGGGACCAGTTCCACCACGGAGCCTGTCTTCTCAGCCAGGATGAACAAGGCCTTCGTATTGACGGCCACGATGATGGCTGGCCTTCCGCTATAGAGAATAGTCTTTGCCGGCCGCTCGCTTGGTCTCGGGTTGTGGGAGCAATCCACTTCGTCATCCGTCGCCATCGTAGGATAGACCTCTTCGATGACGGCCCGCCCTTCTTCGCTCACCCTCAGGACAATGCTCACCGGCCTGAGGAGGCGGGCCGCATAGTCGATCAGGTAAAGAAAGGCGGCGATGGACAGGAAGCCGAGGATGCCCGCGACACCGACGACCGCCTGATGGACGTCGGTCTCCAACCTCGCCAGCGCCCCTGTCGCGAACAACAGAGTGAAAATGAACAGACCGACGGTAAAGCGGATCGCATTGTCGCGTAGCAAGGTCGTCGCGATAATCCGGGGTGTGAGTTGGCCTCCAGCAATCTGGATCGCCACCAGTAGCGAGCCGAACGTAAACACGACGAACGTCAACGTCATCGTGATGATCGTCTCCAGCAACCTCTGAGAACCAGCGAGCCCCCAGGGCCACCGTTCGGTCCACATCAGCCACGGCTCGAGCAGATAGACCAGTCGAATTGCAAGGATGTAGAAAATGAGGGCTAGAAATGGCACGAGCCACAGCGACGACTTGATGTAGCTTCTCAAGCTATACAGTCGATTCCAGCCCATCGCGCTATCCCCAGAGTGCCCGAATGCGAGTCTTCTCTCGTTTTGTCTTGATCAGCCGCAGCGGGTGCTGGAGCAACCGTTGGCGGAATGGATATTCGCCCGCCAGTATGCCGTTTCCTGAGGCCGGACCACCGTTTTTCGCAGTCCGACACTCTTCAAGTCGCCCACGCGCAATCAGTACTTGAGATCGCGCGCCGTCTCACGACCACTTTGTTTTGTCTGCCGTTTGTCTTGCCGACACGCGGCATTGCTCTGCTGGTTGGCAGCGCGACAATCTTGCTTTGCATGACGCGAACCTTGCCGGGTCTCCTGCTTGACGTCGCGACCGGCACGCCGCTGTTGTGCTTGGTCAGTCGCCCATGATGCGGTGGGCAGATTTGCAACGAGCATCACGGCGAATGAAGCGGCAAGCAACGGTTTCAATCTGATCATTGCACGTCTCCTCTGGATGGCCTCCACTTCGGAAGCACACGATTTCGATGGGGCGAACAAGCCAGGACCGGGCACCGGCGCGCCTTCGTGACACGCGTCATTCGTCGAGGATTCCATTCGATGCATTCGCCCTTTTTGCCCCGATCGCTTGATCGGGACCGGAAGCTATTATGCATGATAGAGGCCCGCACAGGGCGTATATTACGGTATCGCACATCCGCCGAACGGCGACTGCCACCCGAGACAAGCCGAAGCAGTCCAACAGCTATTGGCCGTATCGCGGAACGCGACTTGCCACTCCGCCAAAGCCGTTCTTATACTGCCGCCGCTATGGAGAAGACCTTCGTCACTGCACGGGAAGATCGGCCTGGGGACGCATGGCTGTCCCGGTTCGTTGCCGGGCGAGCCGAAGCCGAGAAGTGGTATTTCGGGCAAGCCGCGTCGGCCACGCCGACCGCCAACGACTGTCGCACCGCCCTCCTGCAGCACATGCCCGAATTGATGCCATACTATGACAGCGCCTGCGCTCTGGTTGGAGATGACGAGGTGGCTCATCGGATGCTGAGCCACTACCGGCCCGCGCCTGAGCGTTTTGGCTGCAGTCAGGCGGTATGGCTCGGGCCGGAGGGTCCGGCATTGATCCGCAACTTCGACTATCCACCCGAGATCGTCTCCGAGCGATTTGAGATGTCGGCGTGGTCGAGCTTGAGAGTGATTTCCAAGGCGCAGAGACCATGGGGAGGTTGCGTCGATGGCATGAACGAGGAAGGATTGGCGGCAAGCGTCACGCTCGGTGGTGGACGCACGCAGGGCGTCGGTTTTTCGATCATCCTGGTGATCCGGTATATTCTCGAAACGTGTCGCCGCGTCGATCAGGCCGTCGCAGCGCTTTGCCGGATACCCGTTGCTCTTCCTCAGAACGTCACCGTGCTCGATCGTTCAGGCCACTACGCGACGTTGTTGCTCGGGCCTCGCCAGCGACCGATCATCTCGCGGTTGAAGGCCTGCACGAACCATCAGCGAACCAGCCGCCCCTCGTCATCTTCCATGACACGGCAGCTCGCAATCCAGCAGGCTCTTGAAGAGCCATGCATGTCGTTGTCGCGGCTGACCGACTTGTTCCTGCGACCGCCGCTATATTCCAGGAGCGGTTCTTACCCCACTCTCTACACGGCCATCTACCGGCCGGCGGAAGGCCGAGTGGACTATGTCTGGCCGGGCAAGCGTTGGTCGCACGGCTTCGACGACTTTCAGGAAGGTGGATACACGCACCGATTTGGGGAACCGGTTTGACGGAAAATTTGGACCGAAGCCGACATTCGCGTCGGCTTCAGTTTCGCCGCACCTAGAGCCGGTCAGCTCAGGATTTCTTCTTGAAGACGCCAAGGTTTATGAGCTGCACACGCCTGTTGTTCGACGCGTCGCCCTGGGTGCCGTCGATCGGCAGGTATTCTCCGACGCCGAGTGAATACAGGCGCTGAGGATCGACGGCAAAGGTCGTCGAGAGCGCTTCCTTGATCGCGGCAGCCCGACGCTCGCTGAGATCGAGGTTGTGCTTCTCATCGCCCGTTGAGCTCGCATGACCCACAATCAGGAAATTGTAGGCCCACATATTCGGGTGATGTAGGGCATCGGCAATCATGCCGAGCGTGCGATAGGACGCCGGCTGAATGGCAACGGAGTCATTCTCGAAATTGATCTCGACAACCATCTGGGGCAGCTTTGCCAGCCGTTTCCAGTTTGGCAGCTCACCCATCTGCTTGTTGCCGCCATTGATCGCTTCCTGGCGCAGAAGTTCGAGGTCGATCGCCGGCGCCGCGGATGTCAGCTTGCCCAGTCCCTTGACGATGCGATCCTGGGAGACTTCCTGAGCCGGTGCGAGGCCCGGAAGAAGGGCCACGGCAAACAGCAGCGTCGTCTTCAAAAGAATGCGTCTCATCTGCTTACCTCCAGCCTGCATCGGTGATCACCTGGTTGCATTCCTTGCTGACGCGGCTTTCCTTCTTCACCAGGCACGCCAGCACGAAACCGTCTCCCTTGATACCGGAGCAGCTCTTCGACATGTCGCGCTGGCAAACTCCCTTGTAGACCGTCTGCGCGTGCTCGCGCTGCGAGATCGATTGGAACGCCGCCGTCAGCGACCCCTTGCAGGTGTCCGACACCTTGGCTGAATTCTGCTGCAGGCAATCGGCAATGCGTCCACCGCCGAGATTGAGCCCCTTGCAGAGTTTCTGAATATCCGCACCGCAATCGTTCGCCAACTTCGTTACGGCGTCCGCGTAACTCATCGTCTGCGCCGATGCCGCCGTCATGTATGCAACGGAGGCCAGTGCGATGGCCGCCAGTCGAAATCCGCCCTTCAGCATTTCATCCCCTCTCGAATGGGTGTGAGCTTGAACCGGGGCACCTTGCACGAAAGTTAGTGGCAGTGCCTGTATGTTACGGTAACGCACACCGGCTCCATCAACAGTTTGATGCTGAAACAGGCGACCGCTTCACCTGCGTTGTCGGCGGCTTCTTACGCCCCCTATGACGGAGGTTCTGCGGGACAGCACAAGGCTGCTCTTCCGCAAGATCGCTCGCTCGGTTCGACTTGCCGCTCGAGCCGACGTGGAGGCGAACAAGCTCAGCCTTTTAGCTAATCCGGAGCGGCGTTTAGTCCGGTTGAAAGACCGTCCGAAAGCTGTACACTCAATCTCACCATCGTCTCTTGCGGTTGACCACGGATGTACTGGCGGGCGTAACTGGGGCGAGCGAAAAAGGCCGGTACGATATGTCGTTCCGACCTTTTTTTGTCTTTAACTCACTCCTCGTATCGAAACCGCACTGCCGGGTCGAGGTGGAAAGGCATGTCTTCACCGGCGACGCTTTACCGCTCAAATCGCTCCAGCATCTTCTTCAACTGGGCATTCTGCGATTGAAGTCGTTCGGCCAATTGGCGGCGCAAGTGTTTGATCTCATCATCCAGTTCGTGGATTTCGGTGGAGATATCCGCGCGTGAACTTGGCTGAACCTCTGTACGCGAAGCGGGCAGTTCGACTGGCTTCGCCTGTCTCCCAGGGACTGCTGTCTTTCGGGATCTGGCGGAGATTTGCGGCTTGGAGATACCGGCCTGCGGAGCGCTCGCCGGCGAAGGGACCACCTCGTCAGAACGCAGCTTCGGCTCTTCAGCAGCGGCGTCAGCGTCAGATTTGATGTCGGCGGCTAGCGCGCCTTGACGATCGTTTGCCGCCGTTTCCTCTTGCGCCTCGATCGGCGATAACGTTGCAGGCGTGTTCGCCGCCGGCTCCGCCTCTTCCTTGCCGCGCCGCTTTGTCAGTCCGACAAGAAATTTCCAAGGGGACCTTGCCATTACTTCTCAACCTCGTGCTTGATCACGCATCCGAGTTGAGATTCCGGCGGCGGTCGCCGACGCCGAAATCTCCGTCCTGATATGGCAGAAATAACGCTCGCTTTGGCGCTGTCGCCCTGGGTCGTCAGCCCATGCCAAGACGCTTGCGAAGGTCCGCATTTTCGTTGCGGAGCTTTTCCGAAAGCAGCTTGCGGAGCTTCTGATTTTCTTCTTCCAAGCGAAGGAGGTCAGACATCTCATCCTTCGCGGAAGCAGGTGCCTTCTTCGCGACGACCGCAGGCTTGGCGGCGCGTGGCTTGCTGGTCTTCGTCGCGGCGCTTGAAACTTCCGCGACCGTCGGCTTGGCCCGCGCAGCACGCGTCCGCTTGCCGGTCTTTGTCGCCGCCGCAGTTGATGCAGCAGGAGCGACCTTCGCACCGGAGCTCGCAACGTCAGAGGTTACCTTCTTGGCGCGCGGCGCGCGCGTCTTCTTCGGCTCCGCAGCCTTGGGCGCGGAATCGGCGGTTACGGTATCGGCATTGCTGGTCATGCTGGTCTCGTCGGCCATGTGCTCCTCCTGTGCAACAAGGAATTAGTTTGCTGCGCTGATCAAGGTGTCAAGGAGTGCGCGCCACAGACATTCGATTTTGTCGCTGAATCTGGGCTAAGTCGGCCTTACGCAGCGCATTTTACGCCTCATCCTGCGAAAGCCCGAGCCATCAGGCGCTTCGTTTGGAGAGGCGCGTGCGTGCGCAAGTTCGGTCGGAACTCTTCAGGAGGGACTGGCGGGCGGCAACAGGAACAGCGTCAGGCCGAAGATGGCGTAAACCGCAAGCGCCAGCACGCCGACGTACCAAGCACCACGTCCGCCATTCGAAAGCAAAGCTGCGGCCATCGTCGCGATAAACATCATCGCCACCGCACCCGGCCAGAACTGCAACGACATCGGTTCGGGGCCGATGAAGTAGCTGACGATGACAAGAACAGGCGCGACGAACAATGCGATCTGGGAAGCGCTGCCAAGCGCGATCCCGACACTCAGGTCGAGCCTGTTTGCGCGCGCGGCCGAAAAGGCCGTGGTCATTTCCGCTGCCGCGCCGACAAGGGCTACGACGATGAAACCGACGAATGCAGGCGTCATTCCCATGCCTTCCGCAGCCGCCTGGACCGATCGCACGAAGACTTCGCTGATAAGCGCGACGAATAAGGTGACGACAATCAGGACCGTGATGCTCGTGGCGAGAGACCAGCTGCTGTGCTCCTCCGACGCTTCCGAAACACTTGCAAAGAGTTCGCGGTGCGTTTTCAGGGAGAACAGCATTCCCATTGCGTAGACCAGGATCAGGATCACCGCCAAGCCGAGGCTAAGCTTGTGCAGCGTCGCTGCGCCTTGGTCGACATTGCCGACCAGTGACGGCACCAGAACCGCGACGGTCGCCAGGAACAAGAGGCAGGCCTGGAAGCGCGCACTAACGCGATTGAATTCCTGTACGTGGTATCTGAGACCACCGAGCAGGAACGAACCTCCCAACATGAAGAGCGTGTTGGTGACAATTGCGCCGGCAATGGATGCCTTCACCAACAGATACTGGCCGGCCTGCAGGGCTGCGAGCGAGATCACAAGTTCAGTCAGGTTTCCGAGCGTAGCATTCAGCAAGCCTCCAACAGCATCTCCCGTCCGCGTCGATACGGCTTCCGTTGCGCGGCTGAGGAGTGCCGCGAGGGGAACGATCGCGAGCACGGACAAAAAGAACAAAAGCGTGTGAGCCTCCGGCGAAACCATCTCGGTGATCAAAACCACCGGCACAAAGATGAGGAGCGAAAGAAGCGGCGCGTTGCGGATCTCGCCGATCACCGCATCCCTTGTTGCATTGAGCCTCGAGGCTCCCGGTGTCGACCGAGCGTTTTGCACGACAGGCTCCGTCTGGTTCTAACGCGTCCGGGGAAGTCTACAGACTCCTTGGGGCATCACGCATTGACCTTGATCAAGACCCAGCAAATACGCATGCGGATTGCACCATGTTCCTTTCGCCGTTGATCCTGCTCAATGCATCAAATGAACCAAACGCTATGCTCTGCGTGAGCACGATTGGGCGTGGTGAACGACAATCCGACCGATCGCGCGCCATCGTTTTACTGATGTCGGCTGGAGGCATCGTGATTGCCAAACTTCTTCTTGCGATCGGATTGATTGCGGCCACCGTCTCCATCCAGGCCGTTTTCATGGAAGTGGGGCTGCGCACCTTCAGGCGGATCGACCCCGAATACCTTGGTCGCCACGCCACCGCCGCAACGGTCGTGTGGGTCAGCTACCTGATGGTGCCGATCGTGCTCGACATCTGCCTCTGGGCCTCCGTCTATTACGCTTTGGGCGCCCTGCCTACCTTGGAAGATGCTGCCTATTTCTCGACCGCCACGTTCACCACAGTCGGCTACGGAGACATCGTTCTTGGAAAGGAATGGCGGCAACTCTCGGTCTTCGAGGCGGTGAATGGGTGGATTGTCTTTGGATAGGCGACTGCTCTGATCATGGCGATCATTCAGAAGCTCTATTTTCGTGCGGATTCCAGAAGCGACGATTTTTGAGGATCCGTCTCAAAGCCAGGAGTCGAACCATGCAGAATTTCGCGCAAGATCATCGCATGTCCTGCGGTTGTTTTGGTTGCTCGAAAGACGGAACGGAGGCGATCAGCGAGGCCGCCTTTTCCCGCCGCCGCTTTTTATGTGGCGCCATCGGCACCGCGGGATTGATCACTGGAGCGGTAATGTCGTCTTCCCGGCCGGCGGTCGCACAAAGCGCATTGACGCCGGATCAGGCGCTCCAGGCCATGCTTGATGGAAACAAGCGCTTCACCGAAGGACGCCTTCAGTCCCCCAACGAGGACCTTTCGATCCTCAAATCGAAAACAGCGGAGAAGCAGGAGCCATTCGCCGCAGTGCTGTCCTGCGCAGACTCCCGGGTGCCGGTAGAGCTTGTCTTCGACCAGAGCATCGGGCACCTCTTCGTTGTTCGCATCGCCGGAAATATCGCGACGCCGGAGGTTACCGCCAGTCTCGAATACGGGATTGCCGTTCTGGGAGCCAAGCTGCTCATGGTCCTCGGTCACAGCAATTGCGGTGCGGTCAAAGCGACCATCGAGGGCAAGGCCGTTCCTGGGCAGATCGGAGCCCTCTATGCGCCAATCTGGCCGGCGGTGAATGCAGCAGGCGACAACCTCGATGCCGCCATCGATGTGAATGCGAAAATCCAGGCCACTCTGCTCAGCCGAACATCGACGATCATCGCAAAGGCCCTGAAGGACAACGAGCTGAAAGTTGTCGCAGGCCGCTACGATGTTGCCAGCGGCGTGGTCTCCTTGCTCAGCTAGTACGACAATGGCAGCCGTGTCGGGGATCCTCACGGCTGCCATTTTCATGCTGCTGAGTTTATTGCCCACCTCATCAGGGACGGGTGGCCTCCGCGGATTGAGGGGTGGCCTCAACACCGTCATCTTCGACAGGGCGCTTCGTCCGCATGACCTTTAGGACAAAGACGAAGAAGGCCGGCACGAAGAAGATCGCAAGCACGGTCGCCGAGATCATCCCACCAAGAACACCGGTGCCGATGGCGTTCTGGCTTGCCGCGCTCGGCCCCGTGGCAATTGCCAGCGGAACGACGCCGAGCGTGAATGCCAGCGAGGTCATGACAATCGGTCGGAAGCGAACGCGTGCGGCCTCGACCGCCGAGTCGAGAAGCGACTTCCCTTGCGCGTAGTAGTCCTTTGCGAACTCGACAATCAGGATCGCGTTCTTCGCCGAGAGTCCAATGATGGCGATCAATCCGACCTTGAAATAGAGGTCGTTCGGCATGTCCCGAACCATCACGCCGAGAACCGAACCGATGACACCGAGCGGCACGACCAGCATGACCGCCAGCGGGATCGACCAGCTTTCGTAAAGGCCGGCGAGCAGCAGGAAGACGAACAGAATGCTGAGCCCGAACAGGAACGGAGCCTGGCTGCCGGACGTGATTTCCTCGAGCGACTGTCCCGACCATTCGAAGCCGAAGCCTTCGGGCAACTGCGAGGCAAGTCGTTCCATCTCGGCGATCGCGGCACCCGACGACTGGCCTGGTGCCGGAGCGCCGGAAATACGCACGGTCGGATAGCCGTTATAGCCAACGATCTGCGGCGCCCCCTTCTGCCATTCAGCGATCGCGAAGGAGGAGAGCGGAACCATGCCGCCGCTCGCATTGCGGACGTTGATCTTGAGGACGTCTTCGATCTGCAGCCGGCTGCGATCCTGTGCCTGCACGATAACCCGCTGCATCCGTCCCCTGTTCGGATAATCGTTGATATAGGACGAGCCGAGGTTTGCCGTGATGGCGTTGTTGATGTCGGCGAAGGTCACACCGAACGTGTTTGCCTTCTCGCGATCGATGACGAACATCACCTGCGCGGCATCGGGCAGCCCTTCCATGCGCACACCTGTGACGATTGGGCTCTCCCCTGCCTTTGTCATCAGTTCGCCTGCGGCCTTGGTGAGAGCCGCCTGCCCCAATCCCGCTCGATCCTGAAGCCTGAAGGAGAAGCCGCCGGTGGTGCCGAAGCCTTCGATCGGCGGTGGCGACAGGGCAAACGACGTCGCGTCTTTCAGGGCGAACAGCTGCATGTTGGCACGGTTGGCGATGTCATCGACGGAATTGCCTTCTCCGCGCTCCGACCAGTCCTTCAAGGTTACGAATGCGAGACCTGCGTTCGCGCCATTTCCAGAGAAGCTGAAACCCTGGATCGCCACGATGTTGGCGACGGCGGGTTCCGCCCGGAAGATGGCCTCGATCTGCTTGATGGACTCAATCGTGCGGTTCGCACTGGCTTCCGGCGGCCCCTGGATATCAACGATCAGGAAGCCCTGGTCTTCATTTGGAACGAACGATGTCGGGAGGCTGACGAAGAGGTAACCGAGACCGACAAGCAGTGCGACGTAGACGATCATCATGCGGCCCGCACGGCGCGCCATGCCGGTCACCGACGCCGAATAGCCCAAGGTCAGGCGTTCGAATTTACGATTGAACCAACCGCCAACTCCCCGCTTCTGGTGGTGACCCTTCTTGATCGGCTTAAGGAAGGTTGCACATAGCGCCGGCGTCAGCGACAGCGCTAGGAAAGCCGAAAACAGGATCGAGACCACCATCGTCAGCGAGAACTGTCGATAGATGATGCCCGTCGAGCCGGGGAAGAATGCCATGGGTATGAAAACGCAGGACAGAACCAGCGTGATGCCTAGAATGGCGCCGGTGATCTGGCTCATAGCCTTCTTTGTCGCCGCTTTCGGGGACAGCCCCTCCTCGGCCATAATGCGCTCGACGTTTTCAACGACGACGATGGCGTCGTCGACGAGGATGCCGATGGCGAGCACCATGGCGAACATGGTCAGAACGTTGATCGAGAAACCCGTCGCGTACATGACGGCGCAGGTTCCGAGCAGCGCGACCGGGACGACAAGCGTCGGGATGACCGTGTAACGGAAGTTCTGCAGGAAGACGAACATGACGATGAACACGAGGGCGATTGCCTCGATCAGCGTGTGGATCACCTTCTCGATCGATGCGGATACGAACGGGCTCGTGTCGTAGGGAACCGAATACTCGACGCCCTTCGGGAAGAACCGGCTCAGTTCCTGCATCTTCGCCTTCACGGCAGCCGAGACCGCAACCGCGTTGCCGGTTGACGACAACTGCACGGCAAGAGCGGCAGACGGCTGACCGTTGAGGCGGCTCGTGAAGTTGTAAGATTCCGCGCCCTGCTCGATGCGAGCGACATCTTTCAGCCGGACTGTCGAGCCATCCGGATTGGCCCGCAGAATGATTTCGCCGAACTGCTCGGGCGTCGTAAGCTGCCCCTTGACGAGAACGGTTGCCGTCAGATCCTGTGTGACCGGGTTCGGGCTGGCGCCGATCTGGCCAGCCGCCACCTGCGCATTCTGCGCGGTGATAGCCGCGTTAATGTCATCGGTGTTGAGATTGAGCCCGACCATCTTGTCCGGATCGATCCAGACACGAAGGGCGCGCTGCGCGGCAAACAGCTGAGCACGGCCGACACCTTCGATCCGTCGGATTTCGCCGATCACGCTGCGATTGATGTAGTCGCCGAGTTCCACTTCGTCGCGGCTACCATCCGTGGATGTCATCGAAACAATCATGAGGAAGCCGGAGCTCGCCTCTTCGACGGTTACGCCCTGTGTGCGAACCGTGCTTGGAAGCCTGGCCTCCACCCGCCGGATCGCATTCTGGACGTCAACCGATGCCTGGTCGATGTTCGTCCCGGCGCGGAATGTGGCGTTGATGCTCACCGAGCCGGAATTGTCGGAGGTGGACTCGAAATACATCAATCCATCGACGCCATTCAGCTCATCTTCGATCTGGCGCGTCACGCCCTGGTAGATTTCCTGCGGAGATGCACCGGGATAGGAGGTCGAAATCGTCAGCTGCGGCGGAGCAACCTTCGGATACTGAGCGATCGGCAGGAACGGGATCGCCAGAAGGCCGGCGATGGAAATGAACAGCGCGAAGACCCAGGCCAGGATCGGCCTGCGGATAAACAATTGTGCCATGACTGATTACTCCGAGGCCTGCGTCTGTTGCGACGGGCTCTTCTCTTTCTCGGCGGGCTTCCAAGGCTCCGGTGCCACCTTGGCGCCCGGCTGAACCTTCTGGACACCATCGACGATGATGGTCTCGCCGGCCTTGAGGCCATCTTCCACGACCCACTCTGCATCCAGAGCCTGGCCGAGGGTGACCTTGTGCAGTTCGGCAACATTATCGTTTCCGAGCACGTAGACCTGCGCCTGCCCGCTGTCGTCACGGATCACGGCACGCTGCGGGACAGTGAAAGCATTTTGGCGGACCGCCTGCTCGATGCGCACGCGAACGTACATCCCAGGCAGCAGATCACCTGCCTTGTTCGGAAACTCCGCCCTGAGAGTAACCTGTCCGGTGTTGGAATCGACGCTAGCGTTTGCAAACAGGAGTTTGCCGGGCTCGCCGTAGAGCGAACCATCGTCGAACACCAGTTGAACGCGCGCCTCTCCTGGAGCCGCGCTCGCAAGCTTGCCGGCGGCGACCGCGCGCTTGAGGTTGAGCAGTTCCTGGGCAGACTGGGTGAAGTCGGCATAAACAGGATCGACCTGCTGGATCAGTGCGAGATTCGAGGTGCCGTCGGCCGTCACCAGCGCACCCTCGGTGACGAGCGCGCCGCCAATGACGCCGGAGATCGGCGCACGCACTTCGGTATATTCGAGATTGATCTTTGCCTCCTCGAGGCCTGCTTCGGCAGCGGCAACATCGGCGTTCGCCTGCGCAAGGTTGACCGCCGCCGTGTCATATTCGATGCCGGACGCGACGTTGCGCTCGCGAAGGTTCTTTTGGCGCTCAAGCTGGAGCCTAGCATTCTCCTGCGTCGACTTTGCGCGTTGTAGCGTCGCTTCCGCGCTTGCCACACGCACACGGAAGATGCGCGGATCGATGCGATAAAGGACATCGTCCTTGGCTACAGTCGCACCTTGTTCGAAGACGCGCTCCTGGAGAATGCCGGAGACGCGAGCACGCACCTCGGATGTGCGGGTGGCTGCAATGCGGCCCGGCAGTTCGTTGACGACAGGAACGTCCCTGCCCTTCAGTTCGACAACGGCCACCACGGGCGGCGGCATTTCGCCACCCTGCTGTGCCAGGGAGGAACCTGCGCCGAGCGCGATGAATGTGGTGGCGAAAAGGCACGCCTTCAGGCGCTGCAGTTGGCTGCTGCGTTGCATTTTGTTGGTTTCCTTTGCTGTGTGTTGCGCCTCAGCGGGGCGTCATGTCTTGTCCGAATAGGAAAGGTAGATTGATCGGATACCGTCGAGGATGCTCGCGCGCTCTGTCTCCGGCCAGGTATGGAAGGCGAAAAGCTCGGTACAGAAAAAGCCGGAAAGGGCGAGATAGGCCATCAGCGCGGCCTTCGGCCGCTTGCCGGTCGCCATCATCTTCAGATCGAGATCGGTCCACTCACGCATCGTCCTTTGAAGCTTCTCGTCTTTGGACATAGAGGCACTGACTGCCATCGCGACGGCCCGATCGGTTTCGTCGAGGATTTTTTCGGCGGACGCTATGCGCCCGAACAGTTCCGGATGCGGCGTGTCGACTGCTGCCTCGACGCACGCTTCTATGTGAGTAAGATCCGCCTTGACCTTGCGATCGACCAGCGCCTCGAGAAGTGCACTCTTCGATTTGTGATCATAGACGACTCGTGCCTTGCTGACCCCAGCCTCCTGAGCCACCGCATCAATCGAAAGCCCGACCGCGCCCAGGCGAACGACGACGCGTTCGGCTGCGTCGAGAATGTCGTCGTCACTTATCTTTCTCGTTCGACCCATGGCACGTCTCCAGATCCGTGGCGCTTATTACCGAACGTTCGTATATAAATACAATAAAAAACGAACGTTCGGATAAAAATTATTGCGGACGGGGCGACCGCGAACTCATCATTGCTCGTCACCCACACCTAGATGTGCGGCTAGCGGAGCGGCACTTCCAAACCGGCCTTGATGCGTTCCATGGCAACAAATGTCCGGAAGCGCTTTACGTTGTTGTTGCCGAAGAACAGGCGTTTCGTCAGCGCCTCGTAGGCGGCCATGTTCGCCACGACGATCACAAGCAGGAAGTCGACCTCACCCGTCACATAATAGCACTGCTGGATCTCGGGCGTGGCGGCAAATTCGCGCTTGGCGTCCTCGATCTGCTCAGCTGTCTCGCTGATGATCTCGACTTCCACGAAAATGGTGATGGGATGGCCCAAGGCTGCGGGATCGACGACCGCGACGTTGGCCTGGATCACGCCGGCTTCGGTCATCTTCTTGATCCGTCGCTGGACGGCTGGCGCAGAGAGGTTGACTGCATCGCCGATCGTTCGTTGCGGCGTGAGATTGTCCTTCTGGAGGATCGCCAGAATTTTTCGATCGAAATCGTCTAGGGCGATCCGCGCCGGGCTTCTGTCCATTGCACTCTCCCGTGACGAAACAAACTTGCAAATCTGCTTGCAATAATCAGCGCAAATTTCGCCTCGATTGCAATAAGTTTTCGCCAACTCAGCGAGGTTCCCCATGTTCCTGACCAATGCAAACTCTCTCTATCGATCCCCTCTCGATCCGCGTGACGCGGCGACGTTGGGCCTATCGGCCGCAGCCGAGGTCCAGCGTTTCTTGACGTTCAGAGAGAACAATGCCGCGACGCCGTTGGTTGCGCTGCCAAGTCTTGCTCATGAAATCGGTGTGGCGAGCATTCATGTGAAGGACGAGAGCCATAGGCTCGGGCTCGGCAGCTTCAAGGCACTGGGCGGCTCCTATGCGGTCATCCGGCTCGTTCTCGATCACGCGACAGAGAAGCTTGGCCGACAGGTCGATGTTGCCGAGCTTGCAACGCCCGAAGTCACAGACGTGGCAGCGTCGATGACGTTCGCCTGTGCAACGGATGGCAACCATGGGCGATCTGTCGCCCAGGGCGCCCAACTGGTCGGCGCCCGGGCCGTGGTCTTCGTCCACGCGGGCGTGAGCGATGAGCGGGTGGCCGCCATCGCGCGGTTCGGTGCAGAGATGGTCCGCGTCGAAGGCACATACGACGAGTCGGTCAAAGAGGCAGCCAGGGTGGCCCAAAAACATGGCTGGACGATCGTTTCCGATACATCCTGGCCCGGATATGAGCGCATACCGGGGTTGGTGATGCAGGGCTATACTGCGATCGTGCGTGAGGCACTTCGCGCCTTGCCCGAACCTCCGACCCATGTTTTCGTTCAGGCCGGTGTCGGCGGCATCGCGGCGGCTGTCGCCGGCCACCTTGCCGTCGCTTTGGGCGACGAACGCCCCATTTTCACCGTGGTTGATCCGGCGCGAGCGGCCTGCATTTTTGAATCGGCCAAGGCGGGGCACCCGGTTTCGGTTCCGCACGGCGAACCGACGATCATGGCCATGCTGGAATGCTACGAACCGTCGCTCGTTGCCTGGCGCATCCTTTCCCGCACGGCCGATGCGTTCATGACGCTCGAAGAGGAGGACGCGATCGCTGTCATGAGGCGCCTGGCTCGACCACTTTCCGGCGACCCAGCGATCGTGGCGGGTGAAAGCGGCGGCGTGGGTCTTGCCGGT
The DNA here is from genome assembly GCF_001429725.1 of Rhizobium sp. Root708. GTDB lineage: Bacteria > Pseudomonadota > Alphaproteobacteria > Rhizobiales > Rhizobiaceae > Rhizobium. The sequence continues at coordinate 177,492 of NZ_LMHV01000002.1, forward strand.
TTGATAAAGGCCGCATCCGATCCGGATATCCGGACTGCGCTCGGCCTCGGCCCACAGTCGCGCGTATTGACGATAAACACGGAGGGCGCGACAGATCCGGAGAAATACGCTGAGATCGTCGGAATGGCCGCCGCTGAGGTCATCGGCGTCAATTTGGAGAATGCACGGTGAGCAGTGACAACTCTATTCGTTCAGAGCGCCTGCTTCGACGCCTGCGTGAACTCGGCGATATCGGGCGCCTGGCGGACGGTCGACTTGTCAGGCTCGCCGCTTCCGACACCGAGAAGCTTGGACGTGATCGCGTAGTTTCCTGGATGCGGGATGCCGGCCTCGAGGTGGCGATAGACCGCATCGGAAACATTTTCGGCATCTGGAAGCCGCTCGGCGATGAGATGGTGGACGACGCGCCCATCATGATTGGCTCCCATATTGATACGGTCATCAACGCCGGGATCTACGATGGTTGTTATGGCGTTCTCGCCGGCCTCGAAGTTATCGAGACGCTGAATGAGGATGGTTTCGTGCCGGCCCGCCCGATGGTCGTTGCAGCCTTCACCAATGAGGAAGGTGTGCGATACGCTCCCGACATGATGGGATCCCTCGTCTACGTGGGCGGCCTCGATGTTGCCGAGGCCTTGGCAACCGTTGGCACCGACGAGACGGTTCTCGGTGATGAACTCTCAAGAATAGGCTACGCTGGTCCGCGAGAGCCGGGCTTCCTGCGTCCAAGCGCCTACGTCGAACTCCATATCGAGCAGGGGCCGGTTCTCGAGCGCGAGGGCATTTTGATCGGCGCGGTGGAGAATCTGCAAGGCATCTCGTGGCAGCGGGTCACGATCGAAGGCGACGCGAACCATGCCGGAACTACGCCGATCTCGATGCGACGCGATGCCGGATTGGCTGCCGCACGGGTGATCACCTTCCTCCGCGACCGGGCAAAGAACTCCAACAGTCCGATGGTTGCGACGGTCGGATGCATCGCCTTCGAACCGAACGCCATCAACGTCGTTCCGTCGAAGGCGACGTTCACGGTGGATTTGCGTGATCCTGATGAAGACCGTCTTCAGACGGAAGAGGCCGCTCTCGCGGCCTTTCTGGTCGAGATCGCTTCCGACGAGCAGGTCTCCGTCACCACGGAGCGGCTCGCCCGCTTTCAGCCGGTGGCATTCGACAAGGGCATCGTAACCCTTGTCGAACAAGCTGCAGCGGCTCGCGACCTCGCCTCGCGACGCATGACTTCGGGCGCCGGCCACGACGCGCAGATGATCGTAAGGATCGCGCCTTCGGCGATGATCTTCGTTCCGAGTATTGCCGGCATCAGCCACAATCCCAGGGAGTTCACGCCCGACGCCGACGCTGTTGCCGGGGCGAATGTCCTGCTTGATGTCGTGCGAAAACTTGCCTCGGAGGGAGCCCGATGACCGACCTTGAAAAGCTGCAGGTGGAGATGACCGAATGGCGACGACATCTGCACGCCAACCCGGAATTCGGCTTCGAAGAAAGGGCGACATCTGCATTCGTCGCAGCCAAGCTACGGGAATTTGGCCTCGATGATATCGCTGAAGGGATCGGCGGGACCGGCGTCGTCGGTACGCTTCGACGCGGCAGTGGGAACCGCGCGATCGCCTTGCGGGCAGACATGGACGCGCTTCGTATCAACGAACAAGGCGAGAAGGATTACAAATCACGTAACGCCGGCGTCATGCACGCCTGCGGTCACGATGGTCACACCGCCATGTTGCTCGGCGCCGCAAAAATGCTTGCGGCCGACAGCGGCTTTGATGGTACCGTCCGCTTCATATTCCAGCCTGCCGAGGAGTGGGGAAAAGGCGCGTTGTCGATGATGGCCGATGGCCTTTGCGAAAGATATCCGTTCGACGAGATCTACGGCATCCACAATATGCCAGGCCTGCCTGTCGGACATTTCGAGACACGGCCGGAAGCGATCATGTCCGCCGAGGACAATTTTGAGATCGTTCTTCGCGGCGTCGGTGGCCATGCGGCTCAACCGCATTGGGGCAACGAGGTTCTTGTTGCCGCCTGTGCGCTGGTGACCAACCTCCAGACAATCGTGTCGCGCCGCGTCGCGCCCGCCGACATCGCAGTCGTCTCAGTGACGGAACTGATCACCGACGGCACCAGGAATGCTTTGCCCGGAACGGCGCGCATCCTCGGAGATGCGCGCAGCTTCCGCAGCGAGATCAGCGAGACCATCGAAAAGCAGATGCGGATCATCACTGAGGGAACTGCGCTTGCCTACAACGTCGAAGCATCTGTCCACTACACGCGCGAATTCGTTCCGCTTCTCAACGACCCTACTCTCACGGATCAGGCGCTGGAGGTCGCAAGCGACCTTTACGGCTCTTCGAATGTGAACGTCGCGTCGAAGCCGATGACCGGATCGGAGGACTTTGCCCAGTTTCTCACGAAGGTTCCGGGTTGCTTCGTCTTCCTCGGCAACGGCAAGGATTCCGCCCCCCTTCACAATCCCAATTACGACTTCAACGACGAAGGCCTGCTACATGGAGCGAACTTCCATGCAGCAATTGCCCGAAAGCGCCTGCCCGTTGCATGAACCTGCCCAAGCCAATACGCCAAGAACAAGGAACACCAGATGGCCCCATTCGCTGACCACGCCTTCGATTTCACGTTCGAGTGGACCCAACCGGCCCAAGCTCGATACAGAGGAGGCATGGCAGGCAAAGGTCGATCTCGCAGCCTGCTTCCGGATGGCGGCGCGATACGGAATGGAAGAAGGCATCTGCAACCACTTCTCGGCTGTCGTTCCCGGCTATGATGATCTCTTCATCGTCAACCCCTACGGCTATGCCTTCAGCGAGTTGACCGCGTCGATGCTGCTTGTCTGCGATTTCCATGGCAACGTTATCTCCGGGGAAGGCAAGCCTGAGGCAACGGCCTTTTACATTCACGGCCGCATTCACAAGCGCCTTCCACGCGCCAAGGCCGCCTTCCACACCCACATGCCCTTTGCCACGGCGCTCTCGATGACGGAGGGATCACCCCTGATCTTTGCCGGCCAGACGGCGCTGAAGTTCTACGGTCGCACCGCCGTTGACGAGAACTACAATGGGCTTGCTCTCGACGAACGCGAGGGGGACCGCATCGCCGCCGCTATCGGCGACGCGGACATCGTGTTCATGAAGCACCACGGTGTCATGGTCTGCGCTCCGAACATCGCCGAGGCCTGGGACGATCTCTACTATCTGGAGCGGGCCTGCGAGGTGCAGACATTGGCTCGCTCGACAGGACGCGAAGTCCTTCCCGTCGCACGTGACATTGCAGAGGCGGCGTACCGCCAGATGCGGGACGGCGACCCGGAATCAGCCCGCCTGCATCTGCAATCGATCAAGAGAACACTCGATCGGCTCGAGCCCGAATACCGCAGCTGATCACCGTCATCCCGTGTGAAGGTGTCGCCACCAAGCGATCACGACAGCGCAACAGGACCGGAAGGCGCTCCTATCGGGTTGCGCACGCGCGGCGGTTCGCATCTGCCTGTTCTGAAGGCTCAGTTGGCAGCGTAAAGACCTTGGCGCAATCACGGCCAGCATCCTTGGCCTCATAGAGAGCGATATCCGCTTCGCGGAGAAATTGGCACACCTCGCCGGTCGAGGAGTCTCCTTGGTAGGAAGCAATACCGATGCTGACGGTTACTGTTCCATGTTCGCTTTGCGCGTGTTTGATGCCCATGTCCGCCAACGCGGAGCGGATGGTCTCAGCAAAGTCGAGCGCAGCCGAAATCGCGGTATTCGGCAGCAGTAAGACGAACTCCTCCCCGCCGAAACGCGCCATCACTTGATCCGGTCGTTCACGGGCCCGGATCAGGCAATGGGCGACCTGCTTGAGGCAGTCGTCTCCCATGAGGTGGCCGTAATGGTCGTTAAATGCCTTGAAGCGATCGACATCGATCATCACGATCGAAAGCGGTTTCGTCGGACTCGCCTTGGTGAATTCCGACGTGAGCGCCTCGTCGAACGCCCGGCGATTGGCAAGACCCGTAAGAGCGTCTGTCTCAGCAAGAAGCCTTAGCCTCTCTGCAAGCGACCTCAGCGCGAGTTCGGATTCCTTGAGCGCCGTCGTATCCGTAACCACGGCAAGTGCGAAGCCGCTGCCCGTCACACGGGTCCGGATTTGCAGCCACCGGCCGGCATCGGTCTGGATTTCCTGGTCGTTATTGGTGAAGAGCGCCCGCGATACGTCCTCGACCCAGGGCGCCTTCTCCTCGGGAACGTTGATCTGCTCGCCGGCGGCGATCACACCCTCCAGGATAGTGCGAATATGAGCGCCGGGAACGCGCAGATCAGCAGTCGCAGGAAAGAACTCGCGATACCGGTCATTGCAGAAGAGCAGAACGCCCTTCTCGCTGAACAATGCCAGTCCATCCGACATGTCGCGCATGACCTGCTTCAGCAGGTCGCGGCTCTCCACAACCTCACTTTCCAATTTCTTTCGCGCCGTTATGTCCCGCGTGATGCCGGCGAGCCCTATCACATCACCGTCCTCGTCATGCACGGCGACCTTGGATGTCGAGAACCAGATTTCGCCGCCCGCTGTCATCAGGCACTCTTATTGGTCAAGCAACGGGCTGCCACTTGCCATGATGCGGCGCTCTTCCTCGAAGAGTTCTGCGGCTCGATGGTTTTGCGTGAGGTCAAAGTCCGAAAGACCGATCATCCCGGCCGGGCTATCGAATTTATTGAAGCGCGCTACGGCCTCATTCGCGAAGCGGAATCTGCTTTTCCGATCTTTCACATAGTAGAAATCAGGTGACTGGGCCAACGCGGCCCGCAGAAGATCGCGCTCTGTCCTGATGCGGCGAACTTTCAAAATGATGAAGCCGGACACCAGGATGCAGAAGAAGTTCAGCCCGACCGCGGCGACCGCCACAGCGCCCCCAAGATGATGTAACGGCGAAATGGAACTGCTGCCGATGAGATAGGCCGCGGCGCTCTGGGCGAGCGCCACGACAGCAACATGTCCGAAGAGAATTTTCGATCCGGCGACTTTGCGGGCCAGCAGCGACAGAAGCGCCGCTATGACAATGCCGGCAACGCCGATCGTCACGCCGGCGCCGGACATCCAGAGCCGAAACGCTACAGCCATGACGCTGGTGAAGACAGCCGCGACGGCGCCGCCGAAGAGCGCGGCAGAGACGACCAATCCGGCGCGAAGGTCGAAATACACGCCGGGCTCGATTTCGGCCGACATCGCCATCGATATGACGGCACCGATCCCCATCGTCATGCCGAAGTAGGCTTCCCGTGACAACCCGAAGCGCGGGCGGATGGAGGGGGTAAGATGCGCCCACCCGGTTATCACCAGCGCAACCATCGCAAGGTTGCCCAGAAGTATTTGCCAGATGTGTGCCATACCCGATGCCGTCAGACTAGAATGCGGCACTCTAGCTGTCTCTGGTAAGAGTTTGATTAAGCACAAGCAGATCGAAAGCTTGGTGGCGGGACCGCACACACGCTGAGCGCCGCTATCGGCAGCTGTCGGGATCACGAACGGTATTGTCACGTTATCGAGGGTGAAGGAACGTCTGCAGAGTGGGCTCGTTTGGTCATTGAAAGGAGCCAACAAATGCCAGCAGACGATACCGGGAAATATACGGTCAGTTCATTGAGTTACCGCTATTGCTTAGACGTCGGTGAAGCAGAACGACTAATCGCACGATTTGGCTCGGGCCAGCGCGAGCTTGATAGGCTTCTGGGAGCTCGCGCAAGAAGTCCCCGCCATCGCAGAAGAGAAATGTCGACCCCGGATGACGTCGCGGCATTTGGTCTGCGCTAACGTCAGGGTTGCTGGTCTGCGCTAACGTCAGGGTTGCCCGCCCGCTCATCAGCGAGGCGCTCAGCTAGCTTTCTTTATTCGCGCCACATCATCAGGCAGCACGTGCATACCCGCCTCGTGGGCGGCCTCGACAAATGCGGCCCTTGCGGTCTCGGCGTCGGTATAAAATTCCAGCGCCTCGACGGATCGCATCAGGGCGCTGTGGAATTTGGAGCCGCCGCGGTGGTGCCACTTGCTGCTCAGAAGCATGGCGGCCAGCTGGCTCACGGTCTCTGCCTTTCGATAGCGTCCGGTTCCGTCAATTTCGACCTGAAGAGGCTTGATGAAAACAGGCAGATCGGCGTCCATGGCGATATCCCTTGACATATTGCGAATCACTAAAATGCGAAATGATTCGTTTGTCTAGGTGCGCAGAATATATTCTGTGCTGGGGAACAAAGTTCGAGTTTGCGATTCGCGGCTTTGGAGCTTGAGCCACGAGCGCAGGCGGCGCCGGTCTCTCCCACGGCAGGCGTTTCAGTGATCATGCCGCTGCGATAGCGGCATGATCACCAACTTAGCTCGTTAGTCCTGCTATTTTTTGCCCGTACTTCCCGATTGCCCCAGCAGATCCGCCGCATCTGCCTGAATGGCAGCAGCCTCGTTCAGCAGGACATCCTTTGCATTCTTGCGGGCATTCTCGATGGCAAGATCGGCACTCAGGCTGCGTTCATTGGACTGCAGTCCGTCATCGTCGGCGGGATCAACACCCCCGTCTGCCTGCGCTCTCGACTTCAGGCGAGCCTCGCGTGCCGTCTTTTCCTTGCGACGCTCTGCCTCGTTGAGAGAAACAACGCCTTTTTCTCGCTGCGCCTTGAGATCGGCAATATCGCCTAGCAGCCGCTGGAAATCAGGATCTCCAGCAACGCGTGCATCGTGACGGCTCTGCAGTGTCGGCAGCAAAGCAGCGACGTTGTCGGCAGGCTTATAGTTCGCCGGCTTGATCTGAGCCCAGGGCAGAGCGTTGTCATAGCTCGTTTCACCGAAGGTCGCGGGGTCGGACAGTCCTGGCAACGTGACATCAGGGGTCACACCACGCAGCTGTGTCGTTCCGCCGTTTACACGGAAAAACTGCGCAATCGTAACCTTCAGCTCGCCGAATTGAGGTTTGCTGTTGTGTGCCACCTGATCGAGATCAACGACAGTCTGGACGGTTCCCTTGCCGAAGCTTGGCTCGCCGATGATTACACCGCGTCCATAGTCCTGGATCGCCGCTGCAAAAATCTCGGATGCCGAAGCAGAGCCGCGGTTGATCAGCACGCCGAGCGGCCCCGTCCAGACAGGAGCCGGGAAATCTGAGCTTCGTACAGCCACTTTCCCGTCGCTCGCCCGCTGCTGAACGACCGGCCCGCGGCCGATAAACAGGCCGGTCAAGTCAATCGCCTCGTCCAGCGAACCGCCGCCATTGTTGCGCACGTCGATCAGAACACCATCGACCTTGTCCTGCTTCAGTTCGCCAAGAAGCTTCGAAACATCGCGGCTGGCGCTTCTGTAGTCCTTGTCGCCCTTGCGCCGCGCGTCGAAGTCCTCATAGAAGGCGGGCAAGGTAATCACGCCAATCTTCTTGGTCGCTTCACCGACCTTCACGGACAAAACTGTCTTCTTCGCAGCCTGCTTTTCGAGGCTGATCTTATCGCGCACCAGGCTGATGACGTGATGATTGCCATCGGCGCCCGCATCCGCCGGCAAGATATCCAGGCGCACGACGGAACCCTTGGCTCCGCGTATCATCTGCACGACCTCGTCAAGGCGCGTGCCAACGACTTCCTTTATCGGGCCTTTCTCGCCTTGCCCGACACCGGTAATGCGGTCTCCGACCGACAGCTTGCCCGACAGTTGAGCAGGACCGCCGGCGACGAGTTCGCGGACGGTCGTGTAATCGTCGCGCTCCTGCAGCACAGCGCCGATACCGAACAGAGAGAGCTTCATGGAAATATTGAAGTCGGCAGAGGCCGTCGCACCGAAGTAGTCGGTATGAGGGTCTACCGTGGTGGTGTAGGCCTCCATAAACGACTGGAAGACATCGTCGCTCTTGTATTTGTAGGCGCGATCGAGCGCATTCGCATAGCGCTTGTCGAGCGTTTCTCGAATGGACGCGTCGGTCTTGTTACCGAGTTTCAAGCGCAGCCAGTCTCCCTTGACGCGCTTGCGCCAAAGCTCGTTGCTCTCGGCTTCCGATTGCGGCCAAGGCGCCTTGTCGCGCAATACGGAATAGTCTTCCTGGACAGTGAAGTCGAAATTCTGCTTGAGCAGGCTGCGCGCGTAATTCATGCGGTCGACGACGCGCTGCTCATAGACATTGAAGATCGAGAACGGGATCTTGAGGTCCTTGCCGATGATCGCATCATCGATGTCGTTCCGCCCGGCCATGAACTTGTCGATGTCGGATTGCAGGAAAAGCGCGCGGTCCGGATCGAGCGACTTGATGAACTGATCCATGATTTTGGCGGACAAGGCATCGTCCAAGGGGACCGTCTTGTAGCTGTAGCGGGTCAGAAACTGGGCACTCAGCTGGGCGGCCTCCGCCTGCTGCTCCTGGGGCGCCAAAACGGGCGGTGCCGTGACTTCGGCATATGCGGGCGGTACGACTGCAAGAAATAAACTAAGAAAAACGTATTGTACGCGCATTCCACTATGATCCAGTTCTAAGTACCGATGTCCGTGAAGGATCTAGGTGGGGTAATTATGGTTTTTTGGCAACCGTGCTGACGTACTACTCGATTATATCGGGTGAAAATCGATACAAATAGCACCAGATACCGGCGCTGCGCCTGTCACAATGGCTTCACCGCGACCGCCTTCTGATTGCATAGCCAAATGAGATTGGGGCTTATCGCCTCGCGCCTTTCCGATACATAGTGTCGACAGCACCACGCCGAATAGTTAGATTGCGGCCAATCTTGTTGATCGGACCAGGCGATATCTCTCTTGGTCCCAATCGCGTGCGGAGTAGGCCCATGGCTGTAGAGAAAATAGGTTTCGTCGGCACCGGCGCGATCAGCGAGGCCATGGTGCGAGGCCTGCTGCGCGAGCCATCGGCCGTGCAAGAGGTGCATGTGTCTCCCCGCAACAGCGAGATCGCCGGGCGTCTTGCCGCCGAATTCAGCGCTATCCAGATCGCTCCGGACAATCAGGCCGTCGTCGACCGCAGCGAGGTAGCGGTCCTCGCGATCCGGCCGCAGATTGCCGAGGATGTCATCCGGCAGCTGCGTTTCAGAGCCGGCCAGCCCGTCATCAGCGTCGTCGCGGCAACGCAGCGCGACAGCCTGCTCGAATGGATCGACGCCGACGTCCATCTGGTTCAGGCAATCCCCTTGCCTTTTGTGGCCGACCGGCAGGGCGTGACCGCAATCTTCCCGCCCGATCCGGCGGTAGCGGCGCTGTTCAACGTACTGGGAAGTGCGGTCGAATGCGAAAGCAGGAAGGAATACGACTTGCTCGGCGCCGCAAGCGCGCTGATGTCGACTTACTTCGGCGTGATGGACATGGCTGCCACATGGCTCGAGGCGAACGGCCTCGATGCGAAGAAGGCCGGATCCTTTCTCGCGCCCTTGTTCGAAAGCCTGGCCCAGCGTGCAAATGTGTCCGGCGTACATGATTTCACCGAACTCAGCAGCGAATTTGCGACGAAGGGCGGCCTCAACGAGCAGGTCTTGGTCGATTTCGAGAATGCGGGTGCCCGAACCGGCCTGCATCGGGCGCTGGATCGGGTCTTTGCCCGCATCGAGGGCCGCGACAGCTAGAATGTCGGCGGCGTGCAGGCGCTGATTACCTCGCAGGGGACCGGACCGACGCAGCGGAACCGGTGCGGACGGCGGCTTTCGAAATAATAGGCGTCGCCCGGCCCAAGGACGCGCCGCTCGTTGTCGACCGTTACTTCCAGCCGCCCCGACAGGACAATTCCGCCCTCTTCACCTTCGTGCACGAGAGGAACCTTGCCGGTGTCGGTCCCGGGCTGGTAGCATTCCTTCAGCAGCTGCAGGCTTCGGCCGAACATGCTCTCGCCAACCTGCCGGTAGGAGATGCCCCCCTTGCCGATCTCGACGAGTTCCTCGGCAGCGTAAAAGGCCTTCTTCGGGGTTTCCGGCTCGAGCGAAAAGAACTCAGCAAGACCAATCGGAATCCCGTCGAGGATTCGCTTCAGCGCACCGACCGAAGGATTCGATGCGTTCGATTCAATGAGCGAGATCGTCGAATTGGGAACGCCGGTCTTCTTCGCCAACTCCCGCTGCGACAGATTGTGGGCAGTCCTGACGTAGCGCAGGCGATTCCCGATATCGAACGTCATCACGGCACCGTTTGTGTTGTTCAGAATAGCTCAAACGATAGCTACCAACTCTCATCTTTTCAATATGTTACAACAGTGAAGAAAAGGGCTTGTTCGCCAATTGGAAATGCCCGAATTGTTCATCAAGCCCAAGGAGAGCACGATGGATCAGATCAGCAGGACGAACGCCCCGATACTCGATAACTTCTGGATGCCGTTTACGGCGAACCGGCAGTTCAAAGAGGCGCCGCGCCTCCTCGCGTCCGCCGAGGGCATGTACTATACCGACGTCGACGGCAATCGTGTTCTCGATGGTACCGCAGGTCTCTGGTGCTGCAATGCCGGGCATGGCCGCAAGAAGATCTCCCAGGCGGTGGAACGACAGATCTCGACGATGGATTTCGCGCCGACGTTCCAGATGGGGCATCCGATCGCTTTCGACTTCGCCGCCAAGCTGGCGAAGATCGCCCCGGGCGGACCGGACGCGAAACTCGATCGCGTCTTCTTTACAGGCTCCGGTTCGGAATCGGTCGACACCGCCTTGAAGATCGCGATCGCCTACCAGCGCGCGATTGGCCAGGGAACCCGCACCCGCATCATCGGCCGGGAAAAGGGCTATCACGGTGTCGGCTTCGGCGGCATCTCGGTCGGCGGCCTCGTCAACAATCGGCGCATGTTCCCGCAGATTCCGGCTGATCACATGCGACACACGCTCGACGTCGAGCGCAACGCGTTCTCGAAGGGGCTACCTGAGCACGGCATCGAACTTGCGGACGACCTCGAGCGTCTTGTCCAGCTGCACGGCGCAGAGACGATCGCGGCTGTCATAGTCGAACCGATGTCCGGTTCGGCAGGTGTCATCCTGCCTCCGAAGGGCTACCTGCAGAAGCTGCGCGCGACGGCCGACAAGTACGGCATTCTCCTGATCTTCGACGAAGTCATCACCGGTTTCGGCCGGCTTGGAACGCCGTTCGCGACCGACTACTTCGGTGTCATTCCGGATCTCGTCACCACGGCGAAGGGTTTGACCAACGGCGCGATCCCGATGGGAGCCGTCTTCGCGAGCCGCAAGGTCTATGATGGCCTGATGGTCGGCCCGGAAAACGCGATTGAGCTGTTTCACGGCTACACCTATTCGGGCCACCCGGTTGCCTGTGCCGCTGGGATTGCGACGCTTGAGATCTATGAGGAAGAAGGGCTTCTTACCCGGGCATCCGACATCGCAGAGCACTGGCAGAATGCGTTGCATTCCCTCAAGGGCCACCCCCATGTCGTCGACATCCGAAACCTCGGACTTGTCGGCGCCGTGGAACTTGCCCCTCGCGACGGCGCACCGGGAACACGCGCCTACGATGTCTTCGTCGATTGCTTCAAGAAAGGCCTGCTGATCCGCGTGACCGGCGACATTATTGCGCTGTCGCCGCCGCTGATCGTCGAAACACAGCAGATAGACGAGATCGTCTCGGTGATTGGTGAGGCGCTCAAGCGCGCTGCATAATCCTGGTTGCCCGTGGCCGACACCGGCCGCGGGCTCCCAACCGCAAGGCAGCGTGCAAAGCACACCCAGCGGACTGCGAGGCAGGATCGGCTGTCGTGCGATACCGCCTTGCTAGTCGATGATGTGATATCCGCCATCAATGTAGATGGTATCGCCCGTTATCAGCCGGGCTGCATCGTGCGCCAGAAAGGCCGTCGCCATGCCGACGTCGTCAATGGAAACGAGGCTCCGGGTCGGAGCCGTTTCCTGCGCCTTGTTCAGGAGCTCGTCGAACTCGGGAATGCCTGACGCTGCCCGCGTCGCCAGTGGGCCTGGCGAGATGGCATGAACGCGAATACCCTTCGGCCCAAGCTCCGCGGCGATGTAGCGAACCGCACTCTCCAGTGCTGCCTTTGCGACACCCATGATATTATAGTTCTTCACCACCATCTGGCTGCCGTAATAGGTCATGGTGAAAAGCGAGCCTCCGCGCTTCATCAAGGGTTCGGCCAGATGTGCCATCCGGATGAACGACCAGCAGGAGATGTCCATCGTCTTCAGGAATCCGTCTTGCGGGACATCGACGACGCGGCCCTGCAGCGTATCCTTCGGCGAGAAGGCGATGGAATGGACAACGAAATCGAGCTCGCCCCACTGCTCGGCAATGCGATCGAAGACGGCCTCGAGCTGCCCAGGCACCGCCACATCGAGCGGCATGAAGATCGGCGCTTCCAGCGCCTCGGCCAAGGGCGCCACGTAGGGCTTGGCCTTGTCGTTGAGATAGGTCACGGCAAGCTCCGCGCCCAAGGCGCGAAATGCCCTGGCGCAACCCCATGCAATCGACTGATCGTTGGCGATGCCGACCACCAGTCCGCGCTTCCCTTCAAGAAGCTTGGCTTTCACTTCAGGGATCATCTCGGGCCCTCTCCTTGACTGTCCGGCGCGACCTACGCCGCGATAAGCGCGAGTGTATGTCGCGCAATCATCAGTTCCTCGTCCGTCGGCACGACAAAGATCGGAATCTTGCTGCTGCCGCTTGAGATCACGAGCTCGCCGGCTTCGTTCCGTGCAGGATCGAGCGACGCCCCCAACCATTCCAGCTTCCTGGCAATCCGAGCGCGCATCACCGGCGAATTTTCACCGACACCGGCCGTAAACACAAAGGCGTCGAGTCCGCCTAGCGCTGCCGCCAACGCGCCCGCGTTCAGGCCGATACGATGCACGAAATGGTCAAGTGCGAGGCTGGCGCCGGCTTCTTCGCTGGCAAGCAGGACGCGCACGTCGTTGCTGACACCGGAAAGCCCCTTGAGGCCGGACTCCTTGTAGAGGAGGTCCTGGAGCTGTCCGGCCGACATACCATGCTGCTGAAGAAGATAGAGCAGGACGCCCGGATCGATCTGGCCGCATCGCGTACCCATCGGAAGGCCGTCGAGGGCAGTGAAGCCAAGCGTGCTTTCGACACTCATGCCCTGATACAAGGCGCACATGGACGCGCCGCTGCCAAGGTGAGCCACGATCACCCTGCCCTTCCCCGAGCCAGGCGAAATCTCAGCAAGCCGGCCGGCGACATACTCATAGGAAAGCCCGTGGAACCCATAGCGCCGGACGCCCTCGTCGAAAAAACGCGCGGGAATGGCATAGTGATCGGTCATTGGGTCATGGCCGCGGACAACTCGGTGGCCCACGGCAATCAGCCGACCCGCCTGCCGCTGCCGCAGCAACTCCCCAACCAGACGCATCGCTGCCGGCAAATCCGGAACGACGTCGGCCGGGTAGGTTTCGTTCTCCAGGCGCTCGCCGCTCGGGCTCCTGATAGTGAGGTGCGGTGTAGTTCCGATCCCTTCCATCTGACCCTTCACCAGCCGCTCTAGCGACCCGGCGACAGCGAAGACCTCGAACTTGAGGCTCGAGGAGCCGGCATTCACTACGAGGATGGTGTCCATCGCGTCAGCCGCCCTGTATCGGAGCAGTGCGACGGCGTGCATCGCCGAGCAGGACCGCGACCGCGCATGAGGCGAGGCGGGCCCGAACCGAGTCCGCGCGTGACGTCAGGATGATCGGCACACGCGCGCCGAGCACGATGCCTGCGGCATCCGCCCTTGCCAGGAAGGTCAGGTTCTTCGCCAGCATGTTGCCGGCCTCGAGATTGGGGACCACCAGTATCTGTGCCCGCCCAGCAACCGCCGACTTTATACCCTTGATGCGGGCCGCCTCCGGATCGATCGCATTGTCGAAGGCCAATGGACCGTCCAGTATCCCACCGGTAATCTGCCCGCGCTCTGCCATTTTGCAGAGTGCGGCCGCTTCGATGGTAGAAGGTATCTTCGACGTGACGGTCTCGACGGCAGAGAGGATCGCGACACGCGGTTCGCCGAGCCCGATCTGGATGAAAAGATCAATAGCGTTCTGAATGATGTCGCGCTTGGCATCGAGATCCGGCGCGATGTTGATTGCTGCATCGGTAATGAACAACGTTTCGGAATAGTGCGGGACATCCATGACAAAGACATGGCTGATCCGGCGTGCGGTTCGCAGTCCCGTTGCCGAGGATGTCACGGCCCGCATGAGCTCGTCCGTGTGCAGGCTTCCCTTCATCAGCAGGTCGGCACCGCCTTCCCGGATGATCTCCACCGCCTTGGCCGCCGCGGCATCGCTGTGCGGGGTATCGACGAGTTCGAGGGAAGAAATATCAAGGTCGTGCGAGCTTGCAACCGCTCGCACCTTTTCTGCCGGGCCGACAAGGATCGGACGCATCAGCCCCACCTCGGCCGCCTCGACCGCACCGCGCAGCGACGACTCATCACACGGATGAGCAACGACGGTTCGCATCTGCGCGACCTCTTTTGCCTTCTCGATCAGCCGTTCGTACTTCTGATGACGGCCGGCTTCTTCCGCAATGCTGTCCGTGTCAGGCATTTGCACGTGCTCCGTTCCGAGGGCAAATTGTCGCTGATTAGTTTGCGCGCCTAACAGCCTTCAACGGTGTCGGCTTGGCCGGCGTCGAAGCAGGCCCGACTACCGGCTCCGAGGGCAGGTCGAAGAATCCCACGATCCTTTGCCAACGCCGTTCCGCCTCTTCCGAAAGCGGCCCACGGGCATTGAGAACCTCCTTGAGGGACGCCAAGCCTTCCCGGCGAGCATTTTCGTCGGCCGGCAGCAACTGGCGAATTGCGCCGACCGCTGCCTCCTCGTCGATGACCAGCATGAGGAACTGGTCGCGGATCAGCCCCTTGAATTCCGCAAGCGTCATTGACGGCATATCGTCCCTGGCTTTCCGCATCCTGCGGATCGCTGCAAATCCGCGCTCGTCTGCTGTTCCGCTTGCCATCGCGACATAGAGCAAGCTGCGCGCGAGGGCTTCTCTAAGCCCACCCACGCCGATCTGCGCCTTGAGCTCACCGATCCTCGTCTTCAGAACTTGGCGATGAAGAGCGGTCTTGCTGGCGCGGCGCTGCGAGGTTGCATCGGAGGGATCGATACCGACGGCTGCCTGCAGGAGCGGCGAGCCATAGACAGAAAGGAACGTCGCCTCACTGAGGATCTCCATTCCTTGACGCCAGGCCTCCAGCCCCTCGACGATCTGACGGGAAAATGCTTGCTGGAGGCCAAGGAAGGGATTCCCTGCGGCAGCGGGACGCCTCTCCTCCTCGATATCGCCGGCAAGGTCCGCGATGGGCGCCATCAGCGGATTGATGTCGGAAAAGAACTCGTATTGCAGCCTGAGCGGATGCATGTCGCGGAAGCCATTTGCGACCCATTCCGGCACCATCGCCCGGACGAACGGCTGCATGAAGGTGCGATAAAGCGACAGGTTGATCTCCGATACCTTTGCGACGGTGGCAAAGCGGCGGTCATCGGCGGCGCTGTTGCAGCCGAGCGCCCTGATATCATCGAGCGTCCTTGCTTGGCAGCGCATGATCCAGTCACCCTCGACGAGGTCACCGCCGATAGTGTCGTCGGTCCGCGCTTCGAAGGTTGCCTCATAGAGGCCCGGCGGCAGCGCATCGATGAGGTCGATGTTGCTGGAAAATTCCCCGTGCTCTTTCCGGGCAACGCTCGCGGACACAAAAATCCCGAGATGGCCGATAGTTTCGTGGACCGTGTAGACGATCGTCTGCCCGTGCGAGCGAATTTCGTTCACGTCATCGTAGAGATCGAGTATCCATCCAAGCGCCTGCGCGGGTGGCGTGACGTTATCCCCTTTCGAGCAGAAGACGACGATCGGCGCACGGATATTGCGAAGATCGACTGCCTCGCCATTGGAAGCCTCGATCCGCCCCGAGGCGAGATTGTTGCCGACGAAGAGTTCGTCGACGATGAACTGGATTTCGTCCGCATTGAGGCTGACATGCCCGCCCCACCACTGCTCGAAGCCGAGATAGCGCGGGGCCTCGGTGTCGATCTTTGAATAGAGGTTATACTGCTTCGTCCAGAGCGTGTTGGCCGGGTTCTGGTTCTCAAAGTTCTGAACCAGCCAAGCGCCGTCGAACTGCCCGCAACCCAGATCGCTGGTCAAAGCCGTGAGCCAGCTGCCACCCAGCAATCCGCCGGTATAGCGCATCGGATACCTGCCGCGCTCGCCAGCCCAATAGGATAGCGGCGCCCCTGCAATGATGATCGATCCGAAGAGGTCCGGTCGCATGGCGGCGAGCATCATGACCGCCCAACCGGCCTGGCAATTGCCGATAACGCAGGGCTTGGCGTCCGCCTGCGGATGCAGCGCAATCACAGTTTCCAGGAAGCGCGCTTCCGCCAGCGCGATATCCTCGATCGTCTGGCCGGCCACTGGTTGTGGCAGGAAACCAATGAAATAGCATGGATGACCGGCTTTCAGGGCAACGCCGATTTCGCTGTCAGCCTTGAAGCCGCCGATGCCGGGCCCGTGCCCTGCTCTTGGATCGACAACGACGAAGGGCCGGCGTGTCTGGTCGACGTCTACCCCTGCTGGCGGAACGATCCGCACGAGCGCGTAATTGACGGGCCGATCCAGGGTGCGCCCGTCAAGGACGATTTCCGGCATGAAACTCAAGACATGGGGGGCAGTCATTTCGGCATGGGCCCGATACTGGTTTCCGCGCTTGCGCATGACATCCAGGAACAGGACGCTGCGCTGGGCAGCATCCAGGGCATAGTCAAAAACATAGCCGGCTGGGCCAAGTTGAGCGACAAAATCAACCGTGGGAAGATAGGAAGAGTACCGCATGCCAAAGCTCCCTCGTTCACCCTCTTGTCGAGAGTTAGGTTCCTATACTCAGGATAGTATTCTCGCTCTGCGTCCGCTCTGTGAAAGCGCGGACGTCCCATCACCCGCCGCCGCTCTTAGCACTTGCAGCATAAGCATGCCGCGTCGCCGCACCAACGTATTTTACGGTAGCATACGCGGCGTTTGGTTCGCCGGCTGAGGAGCATAATCCAAGGGAATGACCGGCAATGCGTCGCCGCCCACCCCGATGACGTGGGCGAATGTTCAGAAGTAGCTTAAAACGATCCCGCGCCGGTCATCGACGAGTATGTGCGAACACTTCGCGCCAGGCCCGGGCGCTATGGGACGCTGTTCGCAGTCTCCGGGCCGTATTGGCCGGCTTTCGCCCCTGCTTGTAAAAGCATATTGCCGTACACGACCTCAGTTGCCGTGATCATCCAGCGCTCGGAAAACGACGATGCTCTTGGAGTGTCGGAACAATATCGCGCTATCGTAGCTACGACCTCGACGGAGCAGCGCACCCGCCCTCAATCAACGACCATCGAGGTCGTAGATCCGGCCGGTCAACCATGCCGGCCAATCCCGTTCGAAGAACGATCTGCTGGTCTCGTCGAAGGTCCGATTGGGACGCGTCGATATCTGCAACGCCTCTCCGTCCCATCGCACCACGATCTGCTGGTGGCGATCAGAAGCGTTCTCTTCGCGAAAACGGAACTCTTCCAATGGGCCCGAGCGACCCAATGGCAAAGCCGTGCCCGCGCGATCGCATATTGCGCGTGCGCCGCGGCTTCCGCCACCCTTCGATATGTAGCTGTCCAGTGCCGAAAGCACCGCTTCCGAAGCCAAGGCCATCTGACGCCATTGCAGAGCGCGCGCCGCTTCCGCCGCGCGCTCGCAGGCAATCCCATTTCGCCCGATGTCGGCGTTGAGGCTTCGAGCCTGGCTCAGGGCTTCCCGGACATTTTCGCCATCGCAGATCAACCCAGCCTTGTCGCTCATGCGCGCCTGCACGTCTTGGCGGACGGACTTCGCGTTGAGCGGACTGTCATCCTTGAGAACAGAGAGAATGCCACGAATACAGGCCTCGGCGATCTTGGCGATATCCCCGGCAGCTGCCGTTCGGGCTCTGCTGCTCGCGTTGATGTGTTCCGCAGCCCGCGTCCCAAACACCTGGCCGGCATTGAGGGCCGCACCTCCTGGCCGCGTCACACCATGGGTTCCGGCCGCCTCGCCAACGGCATAGCAGCCCGCAAGGCTGCTGCGTCCCCATGTGTCGACCCTGATACCGCCGTTCATGTGTTGATTGTTGACCGCAAATTCCAGCGGAGCAGCAGCGATATCGACCTTGTATCGCCGGTAAAGCTCGATCGCCAAAGGGTTCATATGACGCAACCTGTCGATCGGCAGCGTCTGCCCCGCCCCTGCATTGCTGAGGTAGGCCGTGACGTCGTCATCGAGGCGTCCAAGATCGAACGGCAAGTCACCGGCAACGGGCAACGGGTTCCGGTTGAAGTCCATGAACACGCGGCGGCCGGCGGCAGTTTCCCGGTAGATCGCCAGATCGACGAGGCTTGAGCCGAAATCCAGCATCCGTGTCGAATGAAACGGCCACTGGTAGCCCTTCCGGAACACATTCGAAGCCAGCTCCTGCGTGCTGCGGTAGTGGTCTGCGAGGAAGTGGTGCTCCTGTCCCTCGGCATCCACCGAGTAGATATGAGGCATCGCCTGGACATAGGTGCCGGAGAGATTCCACGGGAAACCCTCTCGCCTTGTTCCGATGCCAAACTGGCTCTCGGTCAGATTGACCAGCTCGATGCCTGCCTCAAGTGCGAGCCCGAGCGATCCGAAGCAGCCGTTCGGATAAACGCTGTCGCGATAGAGTTCTCCCGGCCCACCGGCGGCGAGCACGATCACCTGGCTTGCGAACAGCGCGATGCCGAGCGGATTTGCCTCCGTCCTGTCATGCGCGCGGATCGCGACGACGCCCACGGCTCTCCGCGCGTCCTGTGCACCTTCCATCAGGATCTGTAGGGCGGTCGTATGGTTATAGAACGGAATATCGAGCCGAATGGCTTCCTCCGCCAGGACCTTGACCATCAAACGCGAGGTTCGCGGTCCGCAGCTTGTCGCCCGACCCACTTCGTCATGGTCGGTCTGATACCGCAGCGTGCCGCCGAGGGGATTCTGGGGCAGTGGCAGGCCGAGATATTGCAGCGACGCCATCATGCGACCAGACCCGATCGCCTCCACGTAAGCCGTGTCCTCGTCCATCGCGCCGCCGGCACGGATCGCTCGCGCCATCGCCTTGTAATTGTCGCCCTGATCGGCAGTGTTGGCCGTGTGCAGCGTTTGCTTGTCGGAGCCTGAGCACGCAGACGTGCCTCCCCAGGCACTCTGACTGAGGATCACGACATCATCGCCGCGACGCTTCAGTTCGACTGCAGCACGAAGACCGGCTGCACCCGAACCGACAACCACGCAGCCGGCACGATAAACCGGCACTGTAATGCCAGCCAGGTTCGCTGTCTCGAAAGGCTCGCGTTCCGGCTTCAACCGGGGCATATCGACATCGGTAAGGGCGTCGAGAATATCCTGTGCGACATCGATGCTCATGGCCGTTTCATCCCTCGCTTCTGCCTGCCTAGCGAACACTGGCGCGTGCCCTTGGGCGCGTCTCGTTGCGCTCGTCGGCGAAGATCACCGCAGGAAGCGGCGGGAGCCCGCGAATGATATCGGACCCTTTTTCGCCGACCATGATCGTCGGCGCGTTGGTGTTGCACGAGGGCACGCGCGGCATCACGGAGGAGTCGCAGACCCGCACCCCCTCCAGACCGTGAACCTTGAGGTCGAGGCCGACGACAGCGTCGGCGCCCGTGCCCATCTTGCACGTGCCGACGGGGTGGTGGTCGGTTTTGGCGTTGGCGCAGCCATAGTCGAACAATTGCTCGTCGGTTGCGACCTTCGACCCCGGCAGGCGTTCAGCGAGCACGTAGGATTTTAGAGCTGCCTGCTGCATGATCTCTCGCGCGATCTTCAGCCCCTCGAGAGACATCTCGCGGTCGTGGGGTTCCGACCAATAGTTCGGATCGATCAGGGGTGCGGCCGCGGGATCGGCAGCCGACAACCGAACAGTGCCGCGCGATCTTGGATGCAGATAGGCGGAATTGAGCGTCACTCCGGCATTCTTCAGGCGTTCGACACCGGCCTCGATGCCCGATCCCAGACCAAGATGAAACTGGATGTCGGGCGAGCGTGCGTTCGGGTCCGCGTACCAGAAACCACCGGTCTCAAACAGCGACGAGGCGACCGGCCCCGTGCGAAACAGCGCATACTGGATACCAGCCCACAGCGTCCTGTGGAGTTTCGCCACCCCGTCATAGGTATGGTCACCGGTGCATTCCGAGATCACGAAGAGGTCGAGATGATCCTGCAGGTTCCCCCCGACACCCGGCAGGTCGTGCGCGACCTTAACGCCGACCGATCGCAGGTGGTCGGCCGGACCGATACCTGATTGGAGCAGCAGCTTGGGCGAACCGATCGCTCCCGAGGAGACAAGCACTTCGCGTTCGGCTCTCAGGATTTCAACACCGTTGCGATCGATGACTTCGACACCCACGGCCCGCGTCTTCTCGATGACGATGCGCGACACGCGCGACCCAAGCCGGATGGTCAGGTTCTTCCGATCCTTGATCGGGGAGAGGTAGGCAAGCGATGCCGAGGAACGGCGCCGGTTGCGTTGCGTCAGCTGGTAGAAGCCGACGCCGGCCTGCTGGCGGCCATTGAAATCATGATTGTAGGGAATACCAAGTTCCTGGCCGGCCCGGATATACGCATCGCAGATCGGCAAGGGCGAGATCGGCATGGAAACGCCCAGTGGACCGCCATAGGAGTGATAGTCGTCGGCGAAGCGCTGGTTGTCTTCCGCCCGCTTGAAATAGGGCAATATCGAGCGATAGTCCCAGCCCTCGCAGCCGTCTTCGTCGGCCCACAGATCGTAATCCGCCGCGTTGCCGCGCGTATAGAGCTGGGCATTGATCGAAGAACCGCCGCCGATCACCTTGGCCTGGGTATACCGTAGCACCCGGCCCTTCATGTGCTTCTGCGGCACGGTCTCCCAGCCCCAGCTCGCCACGCCCTTGGTCATCTTCGCAAAGCCTGCGGGCATATGGAACAGCGGATTCCAGTCGCCGCCACCCGCTTCGAGGAGGAGCACGTTGACGTCAGGGTCTTCGCTCAGCCGGTTTGCGAGCACACAACCGGCGGGACCGGCGCCTGTAATAATATAATCGAAACGCATCTTCTTGCCCTGTTGAATGCTAAAACGATTGCTCGGCAGGACCCGTCGGCACAGCCACAGACGTGTCGGCTCCCAGGTCCTTTGAAGCGATATGATTGGCGACCCGAAGCGCCTGGCTGGCGATCGTCAGCGCCGGGTTCACGGCCGCTGATGTCGGCAGGAAGCTCGCGTCGACGACGAACAGATTCTGGTGGTCGTATGCCCTGCAGAAAGGGTCGAGCGGAGCTGAGGCCGGATCATTGCCGATGCGGACCGTTCCGCATTGATGCGAGGGCGTCCGCTTGTCAAACGCTCGCGATAGGACAATCGGAAAGCCGATCGACCTCAGGATGTCCTTCAGCTTGGCGACAAGAGCGAGATGTGCCGCCCAGTTTGTCCGCTGCCACTGCAGGACGATGCGATCGCCATCGACCATCACCCGGCTCTCCGGATTGGGCACATCCTCGCTCATCGCGTAGAAATCAACGGTATGTTTCGTCAGCCGCTCTAGTATCCATTCGGGAACGCGGGGCAGCGAGCCCTTGAGGATCTTGCCTGAGACGCGACCGAGCAACTGGACGTTGCCGAGCGGCGGCCCGCCGTCGCCGTCAGACAGATAGAAATCGTTGAATGCGAGTGTTTTCTGATAGATGGAGGTATTCTTGAACTTTGGTGATACGCCGATCACCGCCGACGAGTTGTGGTTCATGAAGTTGCGGCCAACCTGGTCCGACGAGTTCGCCAGACCGGTTCTGAAGCGATCGTTGGCCGAACGCAGCAGCAGGGCCGAAGACTGCACGGCCCCGGCTGCTAGGATGACGATGCGAGGCGACACCGTCTGCGTCCTGCCTTCGGCGATATAGACGACAGACTCTATGGCATCGCCGTTGCCCGTTTTGAGCGCGATGACGCGCGCGTTCGTCTGGAGCCGGACGTTGGGATATTTCAGGGCAACGGCAAGGGCTGCCGTCTCCGCATCCATCTTCCCGTCCTGTGAATTCGGATGGGCATCCCATGGTGTCTTCGCCTTGGCGAGCCACCGATCGATATCGATGCCAAGCGGCAGCGAGAACGGATGCAATCCCCTTCTTTTCAAACGAGCGCGCAAATCCGCGATCGGCGGCTCGTCAGGAACCGGTGGATAGTCGTACCCGCCGGAATGGTGGGGTTCGGTCGGGTCTTCGCCAATAGCACCGCGGACCTGATAGAGAGCCTCGGCCTTGCCGTACCACGGCGCAAGCACCTCGTAGGGGAACGGCCAGGCTGGTGAAACACCCTCCTGATGCACCATCTCGTCGAAGTCTTCCCCACGATATCGTGACAGCACCGCTCCGAAGAACTTCGAGTTGCCGCCGACATTGTAATAGTTGCCGGGATTGAACCCCGCGCCACCAGCCTCGTACCACGTCTCTTTCGGGCGAAAGTGGCCACGCTGGAAAATTGCTCTTTGATCCCTGTTCTCCGGGCGATCGGCAATATGGTCGCCCGCCTCCAGGATCAGGATATTAACGCCGGTCGCGGCTAGCCCGGCAGCGACGGTTGAACCGCCGATGCCTGAACCGATGATGACGATGTCTGGGGTGACGTTCATGGCAATTGCAGCCTCAAGCTATCCGCACCTGGCTTTCGGGATCGAAGAAGACGGCCTTGTCGAGATTGAATGCGAGGCGTGCGGTTTCACCGGCTCGGATGCGGGCNCAGCCTCAAGCTATCCGCACCTGGCTTTCGGGATCGAAGAAGACGGCCTTGTCGAGATTGAATGCGAGGCGTGCGGTTTCACCGGCTCGGATGCGGGCGTCGGCCCTGAGCCTTGCGACCACCTCCTTGCCGCCGAGCTTGGTGACGGCGAAGGTGTCGGATCCGGCGGGTTCGACGACATCGATCAGGCAGTCGTTTTCGCTGACGAACCGGGCATTCCGGTCAGCCCCTTCAGGGTCGGTCAAGGCTTCCGGCCGGATGCCGAAGATGACGTTGCGGTTCGCGTAGTTCGACAGCGACATCATCGCCGGCGAGACCGGAAGCTTCATCGCCTCGCCACCCGCCCGTTCGAGCGAGACGACGAGCCCGTTCTGCTCCTTGACGATTGTTCCTGCGAGGAGGTTCATCGCCGGTGATCCCATGAAGTCGGCGACGAAGAGGTTCGCCGGGTTGTTGTAGATCTCGGCGGGGGTGCCGAACTGCTGGACCTCGCCGTCGCGCATGACGGCGATCTTGGTGGCCAGCGTCATCGCCTCGATCTGGTCGTGGGTGACGTAGACGATGGTCTTGCCCGTCGTCTGGTGCAGGCGTTTGATCTCGGTGCGCATGTCGACGCGCAGCTTGGCGTCGAGGTTCGACAGCGGCTCGTCGAACAGGAACAGCTTCGGATCGCGCACCAGCGCCCGCCCCATGGCGACGCGCTGGCGCTGGCCGCCCGACAACTGGCTCGGCTTGCGCTCGAGCAGATGGCCGATCTGCAGCACCTTGGCGACCTTGTCGATCGCCTGCTTGCGCTCGGCGGCCGGCACGCCGCGCATCTCCATGCCGAAGGCGATGTTGCCTGCGACCGTCATGTTCGGATAGAGCGCATAGCTCTGGAACACCATGGCGATATCGCGCTTGGAGGGATGCAGGTCGGCGATGCTGCGCTCCTCGACCCGGATGTCGCCCTCGGTGATCGTCTCCAGCCCGGCAATGGTGTTCAGCAACGTCGACTTGCCGCAGCCGGACGGCCCGACCAGGACGAGGAAGCCGCCCTTTTCCAGTTCCAGATCGATCCCCTTGAGGATTTCAAGGGCGCCGAAGCGCTTTCTGAGGCCGGTGATCTTGAGAAAGGTCATGGTTTATCCTTTGACGGCGCCCGCCATCAGTCCGCGCACGAAGTAGCGGCCGGCGAGAATGTAGACGAGGAGCGTGGGCAGCGCGGCAATCATCGCCGCCGCCATGTTGACGTTGTATTCGACCACCCCGGTCGAGGTGTTGACGACGTTGTTCAGCGCAACCGTCATCGGCATGACATCCCCGGTTCCGGCATAGGCGGAGGCAAACAGGAAGTCGTTCCAGATGTTGGTGAACTGATAGATGACCGTGACGACGATGATCGGCAGCGAGTTCGGCAGCATGATGCGGCGGAAGATCTGGAAGAAGCCGGCGCCGTCGACCTGGGCCGCCTTCACCAGTTCGCTCGGGAAGGCCTCGTAGTAGTTGCGGAAGAACAGCGTCGTGAAGCCCAGCCCGTAGACGACATGGACGAACACCAGGTTGACGGTCGAATTGCCGAGCCCGAAGGAGAAGCCGGTCAGGTTCTGCAAGGTGACGCCGAAGCGCCCGAGGCTGCCGAGGATCGTCGCCATCGGCAACAGCACCGACTGGAAGGGAATGAAGCAGGCAAACAGCATCAGCCCGAAGACCAGCGTATGGCCGGGGAAGCGCCATTTCGTCAGGACATAGCCGTTGAGGGCGCCGACCAGGGTGGAGATCGCCACCGCCGGCACCACCATCTTGATCGAGTTCCAGAAGTAACCCTTGATGCCGGCGCAGGTCAGGCCGACGCAGGCCTCGCCCCAGGCCTTGAACCAAGGCTCGAGCGTCGGCGATTGCGGCAGGGCCAGCATGTTGCCGTTCTGGATCTCGTCCATGGTCTTGAACGAGGTGACCAGCATGACGAACAGCGGCGTCAGGTAGAACACGGCAAAGCCTATCAGCAGTCCGTAGATGACGACACGGCTGATCCAGCGGCTGCCTGCGGTGCTGCGCGACGGCGCCAGCGGAGTGGAGAGCGCGCTCATCGGGCCTTCTCCTTCAGTTCGGAATAGAGGTAGGGAACGATGATCGCCGAGATCGTCATCAGCATGATCACCGCGCTGGCGGAGCCGACCGCCATCTCGTTGCGCTTGAAGGTGTATTCGTACATGAAGTTGGAGGGCAGCCATGCCGAGCCGCCGGGCCCGCCAGACGTCAGCGCCACCACCAGATCGTAAGACTTGATCGCCATGTGCGCGAGCACGATGAAGGCCGACAGGAAGATTGGTCTCAGCAGCGGGATGACGATGCGGCGATAAAGCTGCACCGTCGTTGCCCCATCGATCTGGGCCGCCTTCATGATCTCGCCGTCGATGCCGCGCAGTCCCGCCAGGAACATAGCCATCACGAAGCCCGACGCCTGCCAGACGCCGGCGATGACCACGGTGTAGATGACGAAGTCCTTGTTCTTGATCCAGTCGAAGTGGAAGCTTGTCCAGCCGAGCTGGTGCAGCGTCTGTTCGAGCCCGAGGCCGGGGTCGAGGAACCACTTCCAGGCAACGCCCGTGACGATGAAGGACAGCGCCATCGGATAAAGAAAGATCGGCCGCAGGATGCCCTCGCCGCGGATCTTCTGGTCGAGCAGGATCGCCAGCAGCAGGCCGAGCCCCAGGCAGATCCCGATATAGAGGACGCCGAAGATCCCCATGTTGGTGATCGAGGTGTACCAGCTGGACGGCGGATCGCTCTCGAAGGTCCACCGCCAGAGGCGCTGGTAGGAGCGCGCCCCTGTTATCGCGTAGGACGGAAAGGTCTTGGAATTGGTAAAGGACAGATAGATCGTCCAGAGGATGAAGCCGTAGACGAAGATGACGGTGATCGCGAAGCTCGGCGCAAGCACGATCTTCGGCAGCGCGTCCTGCATCCGCCCTCGAATGGAAGCTCTTGTCCCGCGCGTGATGGCGGGTTCTGTTGTCGCAACAGAACTCATTGGCATTCTCCAGAAAGGCACTTTCTTCAGAAGGTACTGGCTTCAGAAAGACACTGGCGAGCGCACCTTCCCCGACGGTTGCCGGAGAAGGGCTCGTCATTGACGCCAGGGACTGACCTGGCGACTTACTTGGCCCGGCTTACTCGGCCAGACTTACTTGGCGTCGTCGATCGCCTGGACGAGCTGCTTGACTGCTTCGTCGGAGCTCTTGATCTGGCCGTGCACGAACTTCGACACGACGTCCTTGTAGGCATTGGCGATCGCCGGAGGGGCGCCATAGCCCTGGGCCAGCGAACCGAACAGCGTGCCGCCGTCGTTTGCCGCCTTCAGATCCGCGATCCCCTTCTTGCCGCAGGCGTCGAAGTCGGTATCGGGAACGTCGGTGCGCGCCGGCACCGAGCCCTTGACGACGTTGAAGGCCGACTGGAAGCTCTTCGACAGCGTTGCCGTCGCCAGCGCCACCTGCGCCGCCTTGCGGTCGTCGGGAACGTTGAACATGCCGAACATGTCGGAGTTGTAGATCACACTGCCGTCGGTGCCGGGGAAGCGGTAGCACAGGAAGTCGCTGTCCGGCTTCTTCTTGGCCGCCACGAACTCGCCCTTGGCCCAGTCGCCCATCACCTGCACCAGCGCATCGCCCTTGATGACCATGGCGGTCGCAAGGTTCCAGTCACGGCCGGAGAAGTTCGGGTCGACGTAGGTGACGATCTTGGCAAGATTGTCGAACGACTTCTTCATCGTGTCCGACTTCAGCGATCCCTCGTCGAGGTCGTTGAAGGCCTTCTTGTAGAACTCAGGGCCGCCGGTCGACAGCACGATCGAGTCGAACATCGTCGCTTCCTGCCAGTTCTGGCCGCCGAGCGCCAGCGGCACGACACCGGCCGCCTTCGCCTTGTCGAGAAGCGCGATCAGGTCGTCGAAGGTCTTCGGCTGCGTGCCGCCGATCTTGTCCATCACAGCCTTGTTGATCCACAGCCAGTTGACCGAGTGCACGTTGACGGGGGCCGCGACCCACTTGCCGTCATAGACCGAGAACTTCTGCAGCGCCGCCGGAACCGACTTGTCCCAGCCTTCCTTCTTCGCCGTCTCCGTCAGGTCGCCCATCACGCCCGCCTGGGCATAATCGAGGACCGTGTAGCCGAGCATCTGCGATGCCGTCGGATAGTTGCCGGCCGCAACCATCGCCTTCAGCGCCGTCATCGCCGCGTCACCACCGCCGCCGGCAACCGGCACGTCCTTCCACGCATATCCCTCCTTCGAAAGATCGCCCTTCAGCACGTTCAACGCAGCAGCCTCGCCGCCAGACGTCCACCAGTGCAGCATCTGCACTTCCTTCACGTCAGCCGCATGCGAAACGCTCGCCCCAAGCAAAAGCAATCCCGCAAGCGCCGTCGAACTCATCAACTTGACCATGCCATTCCTCCCATCGTGCAAGT
>NZ_LMHV01000003.1 GCF_001429725.1 Rhizobium sp. Root708
CAGCAGATGGCCAAGGACTACGTCTCCCTCAACATCGCCATCGGCGGCGGATACACACCGGACGGAAAACCAACCGTCGCTCCGCCAAAGGCAAGCTGATCAGGCAGCATTGCGGACGACCGGACTCCGCCGAGGTGTTAGCGTGTCGTTAAGGAATCTGACCTATATTAGAACAGCTGGAAGTACTGAAATAGGGCATAGGAGCGACCGCCGTTTCATTTGGACGCAACCTCGGCGGTCGCATCCCTCCACCCCTGCAGCCTTAACCTTACCAGCTAACCAATTCATTAGCATCTCCTTGAAAACACACATGGTTATGGCAAGGTCCAGCCATGACGAACATTCGCTCTCCCAGATACAGCGCCGAAGATGCAGCCCGCTCGCGCGAATGCGTAAAGGCCTGCGAAAGCGCCATAACCGATGTTGTCCGTCGCGCGGTAGCGGCGGGATGGCGTGAAGAGGAATTCGCCCTTCACCTTGCAGATGCAGCCGAGAATTACGTCATGTACCTGGCCAAGCGGCCGGACCGCCGACTGATCGCGGCAAACAGCAACTGATCGCAAGACGCCGCGATGATGCAGCCTCTTGCGCCTGCCGAAACAAGGCGCAAGACCGCATCGCGATCGCCCCTATCTTTCGCCGGATTGGCCAAAGCGGCCCCGATCACGGCATATGACATCGCCCAGCCAAGCGTGTTTCCGAAGCCGGCCCGCGGAGGAACAACGAGCAACCGCGCTCGTTAAGTCCCCGCAAACTCGAGCTAAGGAGAATTGAAATGTACAAGGCTCTACTTGTCAGCGGCGCGATCGCGCTGTCTTCCCTGGCCACGAATGCGTGGGCCGATGGAACATTGACCGGCGCGGCCGGCGGCGCGGTAACCGGTGCCGTCGTAGGCGGGCCGGTGGGCGCAGCAGTCGGTGGTGTTGCCGGCGCAGTAGTGGGTGCCGCCCTCGATCCGCCGCCGCGCGAAGTCGTGACCTACGTGGAAGCACAGCCAGCGCCGACAACGCCCGTCGTGATCCAGCAGCCGATCGTGGTCGGCAAGCCTATCCCCGCGGACGTGGTGGTGACGCCGGTCCCCGACAATCCCCATTACGCCTACACTGTGGTCAACGACCGCCGTGTGATCGTTGAGCCGTCGACGCATCGTGTCGTTCAGGTTATTGAATAAAGAGAAACTTAGCCCCGCAGCCGCGGGGCTTTTCTCTATGTCTCTACGCCTGCGGGCGATTTCTCAGCGCTTCCGCCTGGGCATAGAACTTCTTTTCCCACTCCTTGTGGTTATCCAGCCCCTCGCGGATGAAGGGTGTGAACACGGCAAGGTTCATCAGCGCCCAGTTGACGAAGCGCGCCGGGAATTTCAGCGGCTTGACGAAATCGACAAAGAGAACGACGCGGGTCTTGTCCGTGTGGTTCCAGGCCTCGTGCTCATAGGCGTCGTCGAAAATCAGCGCCTTGCCTTCCTGCCAATGGCAAATCTGGTCCTTGACGCGAATTGCAAGCTTGTCGGCCGGTTCCGGCACGATCATCCCGACATGCAGACGCAACACGCCATTATAGGGACCGCGATGCGCCGGCAGATGCTTGCCCGGCTCGAAGATCGAGAACATCGCGGTCTTCAGACCGGGGATCTTCTGCACCGCTTCCCAGGTCTTCGGGCAAGCCGCAATGTTCTGTTCGGCTTTGACGCCAAAACCGAGCAGGAAGAACGTCTTCCAGCCGGAGTCGGTCGAGATCGTCTTCACGTCGGTCGAAATGTCCTGGAAGGTCGGCAACTCGCTCTGGCGCACAAGGACGCGATCGAGTTCGCCGCGGATATCAGGCCAGGCCTTCTCGACCTCGGCGGCCCAGGGAAAGGTCGCGTTGTCGTAGACCGGCGGGTTGCCGAGCTTGGCATATTTGAAATTCAGCTTCTCCGCCCACGCGACAATGCCCATGAAGAACCGTGTAACGGCGCCCGGACGATCCATCGGCGCGATACCGCTGGTGGCGAAGGATTGGCCGTCTGTTTTGGAATGAGATGCTTGGGAAAGAGTGGCGTCAGCTGTGCCGTCTGTCATGGGTTTTCCAATACGCGAATGCGAAAGTGTCAAAAGTCACTCAGGATATGGACATGGAGACCTGTTTCGCAAGACCGCCACCAACCCGGTGAGCCCAAATGTCGCTTTACAGGCCTGCATCCCGCCGTTCGCGGGGCGGAGTGCGACATAAAGCGCAATCGAGCTGAAATCAATGGGAGACCGATTTGGAGAAAAGGTTGACCACCAGAACACCGGCAATGATCAATCCAAGCCCGAGCATGGCGGGCAGATCAAGACGCTGTTTGAAGTAGACGAGCCCGACCAGCGAGATCAGCACGATCCCGAGCGCGCTCCAGATGGCGTAGGCGATCCCGACCGGGATCACCTTCAGCGTCAGCGACAGGCAGTAGAACGCCGCGGCATAGCAGACGACCATCACCACACTCGGTCCGATACGGCTGAATTGCTGCGACAGCTGCAGCGCCGTCGTCCCGATGACCTCGAGCACGATCGCAACGAACAGCAATGAGTAAACGGCGATCGGAGCCATCAGCATCAGTCTTTCACGCGAGGATTTGTCTTACTTGCTGGTCAGTTCGATCAGGCGAGCGACGAGGGCCTGTCGATCGACGGTACCGGCACCATGACTGTCGACCATGTCGGCGAGCCACAGCCCATCGGCGGCGAAACGGACGAGCTGGGCGTCGATCGAGGAATCCGTGCCGACATATTCGTCGGCCCGATCCTGCACCCAATCCCGCCACCGGGCTCGCAACCGCGGCTCCGCGAGGATCGCGATGGTGACTTGCGCCCAGTGCGCCGCCTCCCCCGGATTGTCCTTGATTTCGACGACGGCGCGTAAGTAGGCGCGCGAAAAACGCCCGTGCGGGACGGGGTCTTCGCGCATCCGCTCGTCGATATCGGCATCGAAACGCTCGAGGAGATTGTCGAACAGCGCATCCAGCAAGGCATTTTTGGTCGGGAAGTGATGCAGAAGCCCACCCTTGCTAACGCCCGAGGCGCTGGAAACGCCGTCGAGCGTGACGGCCCCCATACCCTGCTCCAGCGTCAGCCGAGCGGCAACGTCCAGCAACTGCTGGCGCACGAGGGCGGGTTGTTTGCGGCGATGATGAGCGAGTGACATGCAGTATAAAGATACCGTCCAGACGGTTTTGTCAAGAAGTATGTAAATCAGACTTCAGCCGAAGCACGTCCCCTGCGACAGTCGGCTGCGGTTGCGATTACCGGCGTGGCAGTGCATGAAGCATTGAGTTGATTGGAAAGATGCAGTGAGCGAAGAAGTCATTACGCTTTATCAGGCGATCGGCGGCGACGAGACCGTCCGTGCCTTGTCGCGCCGATTTTACGAGTTGATGGACACCTTGCCGGAGGCCGCTCATGTCCGCGCGGTGCATCCGCCCACACTCGAGGGAAGCGAAGAGAAGTTCTACGAGTACATCACCGGCTATCTGGGCGGGCCGCCGCTCTATACCGACAAGCGCGGGCACCCGCGGCTCCGCAGCAGGCATTTCGTCGCTGAAATCGGGCCTCTGGAGCGGGACGAGTGGCTTTTGTGCTTCCGCCGCGCGCTGGACGAGACCATCGAGAATCCGAAACTGCGCGAAATCATCTGGCCGCCGATCGAGCGGCTTGCCTACCACATGCAAAACAAGGAATAGCCGGCCATGACCATGAACGAGCGCGTCGCGCCGCTTCTCTATATTTTTGCTGGTCTGTTCGGCTTTGCCGGCGTGGCGCTTGCCGCCGCCGCTGCCCACGGAGGTGGCGATGCCCATCTGGTCTCGTCGGCCTCGGCGATGTGCCTTGCCCATGCCCCTGCCCTTCTGGCGCTGGCAATCGGCATCGACAAGTTGAGAACGGCATGGGTCGCCGGCCTGCTACTCGCGATCGGCACCCTGCTTTTCGCGGGCGACCTGACGATGGCGCGATACGCCGGATCGGGCCTTTTCCCGATGGCGGCGCCCACCGGCGGCTTTGCAATGATGTTTGGCTGGCTTGCAGTCGCGGTTGGGGCATTTATCCGCAAGCGGGCATAAGCTCTCAGGTCAGCGGTATCCGGCCGAACCGGAGAAGATTGCCGTAGGGCTCCTGAACATGGAACTCTTCCATGTTCCAGGCGCGCGCTTCAAAAGGGGAGAGACGCGGAACATCCCTGTCGCGGAATTCCGCGGCGAGAGCGCCAATCCCCCACGGCGTAGGTAGACGAGCTTCTTCTTGCGAAAGGAAACGATCATCGGCACGCCAGAAGTGCAAGTCGATGCTTCAGGCGTCGAAGGATGAGATAATCCGCGACATAGTGGGCAGTCTCTGCGACCCGAGCTGATCGCGGTAGAATGCCGGCGTCTCGCCGATATCCGACGAAAGGACCGGCAGCACCTCGACGCGGTCGGCGTCAGTTCGGGAGACCCGGATCAGAGGCCCTCAACGACGCTGAAGCCTTCGAAAACCGGCGGCCCAAGATACATTGCCTTGCGATCCCCGGCATTGCGGTGAGCGGCGCGGAAGTTTTCAGACGTCGTCCAGTTCCGGAAGTCCTCTTCGCTGCGCCAGATCGTGTGGGAGGAGAACAGGGTATATCCCTCCTCCGCATTCGTCTTGCCCCGCAGCAGCCGGAATTCCACGAAGCCCGGCATTTCAGAGAGGCTGGAATCGCGGTTGCGCCAGACGGTCTCGAACTCTGCTTCCTGGCCGACGGCAACCTTGAAACGGTTCATGGCGATATACATCGGCACCCCCTGAGCTTAGCGTTTGCTGGTCGCGCTCATCGGCGCGAAGGCAACCACATTATTGCCGTTCGCAGCCTCGAGGCCAAGCGGCTTCTCGGGCAGCTGTCCGGGCATGCGGGCATCCCAGACAGGAAACTCCGTCACGTTGGCATAGTGTTCACGCATTTCGGCCTGTCGAACCATCAGGTCGTAGAGCTCAGGCACGAGGCCATCGCCATTCTGTGCGGCAAGCTTGTGCAAGCCGATCATCATAAACCCTTCCGGGCGCTTATCGGTCATCGGGCAGAATCTCGTTCGTTCATCGTTTGCAGCGCACGCTCGAGGCTGGACTTGCTGCCGTTTCTCAACGGGATGAAGACCTTGCCGAACTTCTTGCAGCCGGTTTTCACGCGAAGGCAGGCATCGTGGCTAATACAGTCGATCGGGCAGAAGACGCAGTCGACGGAAGGCAGGACCGTATCGATACGCGATACCGCTTCACGCAGTCCGCCATCGTGATGGATCAGTTCCGCACCGAACGTGCTTGCGATCTGACGAAGATGCGCAACCTGGCAATCCCGGCCGCCGACATAGAGGAAGCTACGTCCATCGAGTTTGGACCGTCCGGCGCTCTCCTGCGCCGCTTCGAACACCGCGGAAACGCGGATATCCCGGTTCGAACCCTTCTTTGCCTTGCGAGCCATTTACCACCCGTTCGCTCGTTGATCCCACACGATTCCTGCGTGTGCGAACGGACCTTATTAAACTTGATTTTTAGAGTAAAGTATAAAGTTGATTATTTTTATCATATTTCTTCATCGGCCCGTGACCTGAACTTCCTGCGTGAAGGACCAGCTGGGTTTTCCCCATTCGGCAGGCAATGGCGGGAACGGCGAGGCGCGGCGAACACCGTCGACAACCGCCTGATCCAGCTCGGGAATTCCGGAGCTTCGGGCAACCGAAAGCCCGCTCAGCGCGCCGCTGGAAGCAATCGTCAGCCGAACGCGCACGTTCATCGACGCCGTCATCCGCTTGTATTCGGAAGGAACCTTGACGGAGCGGCGGATACGCGACTGTACCTTGCCCGGATAGTTGGCGACTGCGGCACTGCCGGAACCACCGCTGCTGCCGGCGCTGCGCGAATTCTGGTCGGACTGGGCCGCCTCATTGCCGTCGACGGTTCCACGCTTGCTGTCCTGCTTGTTTTCGCCACCCGAGCCGGCGGTCACTTTCTCTTTCTTCGGAGGCAGCTTCTTCTCGACCGGCTTCGGTTTCTGAACCGGCTTTTGCGCAACGGGCTTTGCTTCCGGCGTCGGAACCTGTTCCGGCTCCGGAGCGACCTCGGCCGTCTCTGTCGGCTCTACCGGCGAAACCTCCGCCGGCGTCGCCTGCGCGACCGGCGGCGTCTCGGGCGGTGTTTCAGCCGGAACCTCGGTCGCCATCGGCTGCACCACCGAGGTCTCCGCTGGCGACTGCGAGGTCAGAATTTCAGGCTCAGCCGCCACGATATTCTCCGGCGAGACGCGCGTCACTTCCTGCGTCGGCGCAACGGCCTCGGGCTGAACGGTTTCCGTCGGCTGCGTTTCCGCAGCTTGGACCGTTTGCGGCTGAACGCTTTCGGCGACGACCTCTTCGGGTTGAGGCTCTTCCGCTTCTTCCCCGGCCGCTGCCTGATCGGCTTCGGAATCGCCAAGGATGATGACGCTGACGACCTCGCCGGCTTCCTCGACAGGCGCTTGGGGCGTCACGACGAAGCCCACCAGCAAGGCAGCAATCACGGCGAAATGGAAAAAGCACGAGCTAAGGCAGGCAATGACGACGCCACGCTTGCGACCAACCGAACGCGATGCCGGCAGTTCGACGCTTTCGTCGAGCGATGGCGCCTTGGCTTCGCCGTTGCTCGCGGTACGAGGGTCCTGCGGAAAGGATTCAATGTGGGTCAGGCGGGTATAGTGCAGAACGGCTTCACCGGCCGGCTGGCGCTGCGCGTTCTTCAGCTCCGGCATTTCGTGACCCGGATGCATACCCGGGTTGTTGTCGTTCAAACCGCCGTCTGCGGCCGGATCAGCGAGATTAGGTCTCGACTTCGCTCTTGCTGAAACCACCATATGCGCACCTGCCTCGGCCACTGAAACTGAAGCCGGCCGGGATCATCCCGGCTGGATAATCAACCTTCGAAGGGAACGGAAACCTGAGAACGCGTGACGAGGCCCTTCATGCACTCGCCCGCCGCCGGACCGTCGCAGACCGGCGTATCGTTGATCAGCAAACGGGTGACGCTCTCGCACTTGATGTTCGGCATATCGAACTGGCGAACGCGCTTCTTGCCCTGCGGCAGATCGCGGAAATCAAGAACGGTGATGCGATCAACGGCGTTCTTGTCGTTGAAGAAGGCGAGTTCGAACGAGACCTTGTTGATCGGCGCCGGCAGCTTGTTCAGCGCCACGAAAGTCATCATGCAGCCCTTCTGCGACGGTGCCAGCGCGTTCAGCTCCACATCGAGGCTCGCCGCCGCGGAGGCGTCCTGCGCATAGGCCTGCGCAAAGCTCGAAACCGCAAGAAGACCGCCCGCCAAAACCGCCGCAAACCTCGATATCAACACGTCGCTTCTCCACAAATTCCTAAAACTTGACTTCGCAAGTCCGCTATTGCGTCTTTAAAAAATGATGACTATGAAAGTCAAGATAAATGTAGCCATTTAGGGCGCTAAGCCCCTGAATAACGCGGAACAAACCGACAGAAATGATGATCCAGAAGCCGGAAACGTTCGAGCATGCGCCCGTAGCGGGCCAAGCCCCAGCCGAAGTGCGGGTGTTGGAAAGCGGCGAGATTTTCCAGGGTGCCAGCGAGATCATGATTAGCCACGAAGGCGCTGTCTACCGCATGAAAATCACCCGCCAGGGCAAGCTTATTCTGAACAAGTAGGGGTAAACCATGACCGAGAACACCAAACCGTCGCCAGCCGACATCCGCGCATTCCGTGCTGAAAACCCGAAGATGCGCGAGCGCGACATTGCGGCGCAGCTGAAGATTTCGGAAGCTGCCCTCGTGGCCGCCGAGGTTGGGCTGACGGCAACGCGCATCGACGGCAGCGTCGAGAAGTTTCTTGAGCGTATTGCCGCGCTCGGCGAGGTCATGGCGCTGTCGCGCAACGAAAGCGCCGTCCATGAAAAGATCGGCGTCTACGAGAACATCAACTTCGGCAAGCACGCCTCGATCGTCCTTGGCGAAAACATCGACCTGCGCATTTTCCCGAGCCGCTGGGTGCATGGCTTTGCCGTCACCAAGAAGGACGGCGATCAGGAGCGCTTGAGCCTCCAGTATTTCGACAAGGCCGGAAATGCCGTGCACAAGGTTCACCTTCGCCCGGTCTCCGACGTCGACGCGTATCGCGCGATGGTCAACGACCTGAAGCTCGAGGATCAGTCGCAGGACTTCATCGCGGACGAAACGGTTCCCGAGCCGGAAGCGAGCGGCGACGTCAGCCGCGACGAACTGCGCGACCACTGGAGCAAGATGACCGACACGCATGAGTTCTTCGGCATGCTGCGCAAGCTGAAGATCGGCCGCCAGACGGCTCTGCGCACGGTGGGTGACGACTACGCCTGGAAGCTCGACAACAGCGCGACCGCCGAAATGATGCAGGCTACGGTCAAGGCCGGCCTGCCGATCATGTGCTTCGTTGCCAACGACGGCATCGTCCAGATCCATTCCGGCCCGATTTTCAACGTCCAGCCGATGGGCCCGTGGATCAACGTGCTTGACCCGACTTTCCATCTGCATCTGCGACAGGATCACATCGCCGAGACCTGGGCCGTGCGCAAGCCGACCAAGGATGGCCATGTGACGTCGCTGGAAGCCTACAACGCCGAAGGCGAGATGATCATCCAGTTCTTCGGCAAGCGTAAGGAAGGCTCCGGCGAACGCAGCGAATGGCGCGAAATCGTCGAAACGCTGCCGGTCGCAGCCAGCGTCGCAGCCTGAGCGGAGAGCCGGGAATGAACAAGCATCCAGTCAAGATGACGGCGATCGCCCGCAGCCTGCGGGCCCTGCCGATCGCGGCATCGCTGCTGATGGTCGCCGCCGCCGCGCCGGTAATGGCCGACGACAAGGTAGACAGCTCGCGCCTGGTTTCGGTCGGCGGCGATGTCACCGAGATCATCTACGCGCTCGGTGAAGAAGGCCGTCTGATCGCCCGCGACACGACAAGCACCTATCCGGAAGCGGCAACGAAGCTCCCTGATGTCGGCTACATGCGCGCGCTTTCGCCCGAAGGCATCCTCGCCATGAACCCGTCCGCCATCATTGCGATCGAGGGTGCCGGCCCGCCCGAGGCCCTGACCGTTCTGAAGAGCGCCAGCGTTCCGTTCGAAACCGTGCCGAACGCCTATACCCGCGACGGCATCCTGGCGAAGATCGATCGCGTCGGCGCGCTGCTCGGTGTCGACGACAAGGCCAAGGCACTCGAGGCAAAGGTCAGCGCCGATCTCGACGCGGCGATCGCCGATGCGTCGAAGCGCCCGGAAGGCGAGCGCAAGCGCATCCTGTTCATCCTCAGCCTGCAGGGCGGCAAGGTAATGGCATCAGGCAGCGGCACCGCCGCTGACGGCATTATCAAGCTTGCCGGCGCCACCAACGCGGTCGCGGCCTTTCCGGGCTACAAGCCGCTGACGGACGAGGCGATCATCGCGGCGAAGCCCGATGTCATTCTGATGATGAACCGCGGCGATGGCGCATCGACCAAGGACGCGGAACTCATGAAGCAGCCGGCACTCGCCCTGACGCCGGCAGCGCAGAACAAGGCCATCATCCGCATGGATGGCCTGCATCTGCTTGGTTTCGGTCCGCGCACGGCAACCACCGTTCGCGAACTGAACACGGCAATCTACGGAGGCTGAGCGTGGCTCTGCAGGACCTTATGACAAGACCGAACACATGGTCGCTGGCGATGCTGCGAGAATCGCATCGGGCCGGCAACCGGGCACCGCTCGCCTTGCTCATGATCGTCCTGCTCTTCGTCGGCGCGATCCTGTCGTTGCTGTTTTCGGTGACGACAGGCGCATCCGACGCGTCCTTTCTAGACGTGGTGATCAATGTCACGGGCTCGGGCGATGCGCTGAATGCCCGTGACAGGATCATCATTTTCGACATTCGCATGCCGCGCGCGATCCTGGGCTTCCTCGTCGGCGGTTCGCTTGCCGTATCCGGCGCGATCATGCAGGGCCTGTTTCGCAATCCGCTCGCCGATCCCGGCCTCGTCGGCGTGTCCTCAGGCGCCGGCTTCGGCGCCGTCGTGATGATCGTTCTTGGTGGCTCGATCGCGGCGCCGCTTTTCACGCTGCTCGGCATTTACGCCCTGCCGATCGCCGCATTTGCCGGAGGCCTGGTCACGACCATGCTGCTCTA
The DNA here is from genome assembly GCF_001429725.1 of Rhizobium sp. Root708. Lineage (GTDB taxonomy): Bacteria > Pseudomonadota > Alphaproteobacteria > Rhizobiales > Rhizobiaceae > Rhizobium. The sequence continues at coordinate 10,154 of NZ_LMHV01000003.1, forward strand.
TCGCATCGCGACCAGCAACGGCCAGACATCCGTCGCGACAATGCTGCTCGCCGGCATCGCGCTCGGCTCGCTTGCGGGCGCTTTGACGGGCGTACTGATTTACATGGCGAACGACCAGCAGCTTCGCGATTTGACCTTCTGGGGAATGGGGTCGCTTGCCGGCGCGACCTGGGCGAAAATCGCCGCCGCCGGCCCGATCATTCTTCTGTCGTTCGCCATCATGCCGTTCATGGCGCGTGGCCTGAATGCGATTACGCTTGGTGAAGCCGCCGCCTTTCACATGGGCGTCCCGGTACAGCGGCTGAAGAATATCGCAATCGTTGCCGTCGCCGCATCAACAGGCGCGTCCGTCGCGGTCAGCGGCGGCATCGGCTTCGTCGGCATCGTTGTTCCGCATGTGCTGCGCATGGTCATCGGCCCGGATCATCGCTTCCTGCTGCCCGCCTCCGCCCTGCTCGGCGGCTCGCTGCTGATCTTTGCCGACGTCCTGGCACGGACACTGGTGGCACCGGCGGAGCTGCCGATCGGCATCATCACGGCCGCCGTGGGCGGACCGTTCTTCCTGTGGATTCTGCTGCGCCAGCGCGCCCGCCTCGCACTTTGAGTACCTGCAATGATTGAAGTATCCGGCGTTTCGATCCGCCTGTCGGGCAAAACCATCGTGCGCAACGTCGCCTTCGTCGCCAGCGCCGGCAAACTGACGGCCATCGCCGGCCCGAACGGCTCCGGCAAGACGACGACGATGAAGGCGGTATCCGGCGAGCTTCCCTATGACGGCAGCGTCCGCATCAATGAAAGCGAAGTCAAATCGCTGGCGCCCTGGCAGCTGGCGACCGCGCGAGGGGTTCTCCCGCAGGCAAGCGCCATTTCATTTCCGTTCACGGTGCGCGAGATCGTCCGCATCGGCCTCACTTCGGGACTGAACAAAAATCCGGAAAAGGCGGAACGAACGACCGCCAAGGCGCTGGCTGCGGTCGATCTCGAGGGTTACGAAGGGCGCTTCTATCAACAGCTCTCAGGCGGCGAACAACAACGCGTCCAGCTGGCGCGAGTTCTCTGCCAGATCTCCGAACCCATCGTCGACGGCAAGCCATCCTGGCTTCTTCTCGACGAACCCGTCTCCTCCCTCGACATCAGCCATCAGCTCACGATCATGCGTCTTGCGCGCGCCTTCTGCGACAATGGTGGCGGCGTGATCGCCGTCATGCATGACCTCAATCTGACGGCGCTTTTCGCCGATCAGATCCTGCTGATGAAATCCGGAGAATTGGCAGCAGTCGGCACGCCGGCGGAAGTTCTGACCGACGCGATGATGCACGATGTCTTCGGCTGCCCGCTCCGGATCAATCAGGTTCCGACCGACGGGACCCCCTTCGTGCTTGCCCACAGCGCGCTACAGGCGTAAGGCCGCAACGTATCGGAACTTTTGCGCGACAATGGCGTTAAGCCTTTGATTTGGGTCATTGTCGGGCATCTTTCTTCATGCGAACTTCCGTGATGATCCTGTGTTGAACCGACGGCGCGCTATGCGCCGCAGCAAACGGAGAAAACTCGTGGCGCATTCTTTTCTTTCCTCCGCACGCAACCGACGCAACGGAAGCGGTGCGCTTCATTCGATCGAAGCCACGGTCGAAGAGCAAATCGAATCCTTGCGCGATGAAATTGCGGCCCTGACGCAGGTACTCGGCAAAAACTCGCGCCGCCAAGGCGATAAGATTCGCGACCAGGCCGCGGCCGGATATGATGAACTGATCGGGCGCAGTGAAGACCTGCTTCGTGATCTTCAGGACGGATACCTGCGCGGCGCCAACGAGGTCAGAGACACGGTGCGCAAACATCCGGTCGCCACCATCGGCGCGGCGGCAGCCTTCGGGCTCGTCCTCGCGCTTCTTGCTCGCCGTTAGGAGGCTAGATGCTTTTCCCGATCCTCAGCCTTCTTGTTGGCACGAGTGTCAGTCGTACCGTTGCGCGAACCAAGCGCAACGGTATTTTCATTGCCCTTGCACTGATCTTCGTGCTGACGGCTTACGCCCTGGCGGTGGTCGCTGGCGCAATCTGGCTCGCCGGGATTTATGGCCCGATCGGTGCATCGCTTTTCCTCGCCGCCTGCGCGCTGCTTCTTGCGATCATCGTTTTGATCGTGATGACTGTGCTCAACGCGCAGGAAGCTCGACGCGCCAAGGAACGGCGCGACGCGCTGGAATCGCTTGCCGCCTCGGGCATCGGCCTGCTCCGTGCCCAGCCACTTATGACGGCCGGCATCATCGCGGCCGTCGTTGCATCGAGCCTGATGGGATCGAAGAGCCGCGACTGATAAAGTCGTGCGTAAGTTCGGACAATAAAAAAGCCGGCGCCCGAAGGCAGCCGGCTTTTTCCTCCCTTTATTGGTCTGTCAGAATGCAAACGCCTTCGAGGTCAGCGGCGATGACGTTGCATCCGGACCGAAATCGGCCTCTCCGGTGATCTTCAGCAATTCCTGCAGACGCTGGCGCGCGCGGTTGACGCGGCTCTTGATCGTTCCGACCGCGCATCCGCAAATCTCCGCCGCTTCCTCGTAGGAGAAGCCGGAAGCGCCAACCAGAATAATCGCTTCGCGCTGGTCCGGTGGAAGCTGCTCCAAGGCTTTCTTGAAGTCCTGAAGATCAAGAGCGCCGTACTGCGAGGGATGCGTCGCCATCGATTCGGTGAACAGGCCATCGCTGTCCTGGATTTCCCGACCGCTCTTGCGCATCTGGCTGTAAAGCTCGTTTCGAAGGATCGTGAAAAGCCACGCCTTCATATTCGTGCCCATCTCGAAATGGTCCTGTTTGGCCCAGGCCTTCATGATGGTGTCTTGGACAAGGTCGTCCGCCCGGTCATGCCGACCGATCAGGGAAATGGCGAAAGCGCGGAGGCTGGGAAGCGCTGAAAGAAGCTCTCGCTTGAAGCTCGGCTGCTGATTATCCATCGGCTCACCTTACTTAACAGCTTTGGCCGAAGCCATCAGCTCGGCCTGATCGAGCTTTTCCAGCAAATCCAGGAAACGATCCGGAATTGCCTCTTCCTGGGCGGCGGCGTAGAGCGAGCGCAGTCGGACCCCTATCTGGCTATTCGGATCCAGAAGGTCCCCCGCGCGCATCTCCGACCGATGGCCGTCCATGTCTTCTTTCTGTCTGGGTGTCATCACTTAACCACTTCCCGTCTCTTTTCTCTGGCATCATTCCCATAACTGACGCCTATCGGTAATCCGTCTTGTCGAGCGAACCTCAAAACACTCAACGAAACGTCGATTGCCCTCCGATCATCGCGGACAAAATGCGCTTGCGGAAAAAAAGTTCCAAAAGGTGAGGAACTTTTTTGTTGCACAACGCGTTCCTTTTTCACTGGAGCCGTATAGCGGCCCTGCAGATGGGAGCTTTCTATGACACTTTCTACCCGAATTGCGCCGCACCTTCCGTATTTGCGCCGCTATTCTCGCGCGCTGACCGGCACTCAGACTTCTGGTGACGCATACGTCGCCGCTGTTCTTGAGGCGATCATCGCCGATATATCCATTTTCCCGGATACGGCAGATGATCGTGTCGCACTCTACAAACTGTTCACGACGATGTTTGGTTCCTCGACGGTTCAGATTCCGGAACCATCCTCGCCCTACGCCTGGGAACAGCGCGCAACACTCAACCTCGGCAAGGTCTCGCCGCGCGCCCGTCAGGCATTTATCCTGGCTTCCGTCGAGAACTTCCGCGTCGGCGAAATCGCGCAGATTCTCGCGACCAGCGAGGACGACATCGCAGGTCTTCTCGACAGCGCGTCGCGCGAGATTTCTCGTCAGGTTGCGACCGACATCATGATAATCGAGGACGAACCGCTGATCGCGATGGACATCGAACAGATGGTGGAAAGCCTCGGCCATCGCGTTACCGGCATCGCACGCACGCACGCCGAAGCCGTGGCACTTTATAACCGCACCAAACCCAGCATGGTGCTTGCCGACATCCAGCTCGCGGATGGCAGCTCCGGAATCGATGCCGTCAACGACATCCTGAAGACCTCGAGCGTACCGGTCATCTTCATCACCGCCTTCCCTGAGCGCCTCCTGACCGGCGAGCGGCCGGAGCCGACCTTCCTCGTCACCAAGCCGTTTAATCCAGACATGGTGAAGGCGCTGATCAGCCAGGCTCTCTTCTTCAACGAGACCACCAAAGCAGCCGCCTGACGTAAAAGCCGGCGAATGCGGAACAAAGACAAACGGAGAGCGTTGCAGTTAATCTGAAACGTTCTCCGCTTTAAGATTTTGTGCAGTGCTTGCGTCTAAAGAGAAGTGGGCGGCGTGAGTCGTGCATTTTCGGCCCTCTTCTCTAGCGCAAAAAACCGAGGGAAAGGCGGCCGGGTGAACAGGACTGGACCATTGGCCGGCGCTTCTTTCGAACTGGAAAGTAAAGAACTGCTCATGAGTCGGGCGCTCGCCAGCGCCGGCATTGCGCTTATCTATCAAGACCCGGACCTGGCGATCGTCTACACCGAAAATCTTCCGCCGCATTTCAGCCTTCAGTCCGACGGCGGCAGCGATGCCGATCTTTTCGGCACGGCGCATGGGCAGCGGCTGGAACAGATCAAGCGGCTGGTCCTCGAAAGCGGCACCTCCACGACGACGGAAGCGGATATCGCCATCGAAGGCGAAATGCGTACCTACGAGATCAAGATCGAGCGCGCCAATGTCGGCAACCAGGCCGGCATCCTCTCCATTGTGACCGAAATCACCGAAGCGCGGCACCGCGAGAAGGTACTGAAGTCACTGCTGCGCGAGCTGTCGCACCGGTCGAAGAACCTCCTGGCGATCATCCAGGGAATTGCGACGCAGACCGCGCGAAACACCATATCGCTGGACGGTTTCCTCGTGAAATTCCGTGGCCGCCTGCAATCCCTGTCGAATTCGCAGGATTTGATCACGGATTCGAGTTGGCGCGGCGCGTTCCTCTTCGAACTCGCACAGAAGCAATTCGCGCCTTACTGGCCGGAAGCTGTCCGGCAGATCCCCGTCAGCGGCCTGAATGTGCATCTGACGCCGAACGCGGCGGTTCATGTCGGCCTCGCTCTTCACGAGCTGATCGTCAACTCCGCAACCTCAGGCGCCATCGCCAACGGTTCGACATCCGTGACGATCGACTGCCGCGAGACGACGATCGGCGACCGCAAGGCGATCCTCATGTCATGGATCGAAATGCTGCCGCACGAAACCGCCACCCATGATCTCAGTGAGAACACCTTCGGACGGACCGTGCTCGAGCGCGTCGTTCCCTCTTCGGTCAATGGCCGCGCTGGGCTGCGGCTGACGCCGACGCGCATCGAATATGATCTGCTGATCCCAGATGCCGAGTTTGAAATCCTTCGGCGGGCACAACCGGCCTCCATCCGCTAATTCCGGGAAGAACGGCACCTCGACGTGAAAGGTGTACCCCAAAACGAAGAACAGCCAGTGCGAGGGCGGCGCACCGGCTGTCTTCACTCACCGGGAGGGGACCGTGAGTGTATGACCGAACGATGGGTTGGGGGCGCGCATTTTTGGGTCGATGCGATCACCGTTCGGATATCGCGTAAACGAGCCGGCGTGGGATTGGTTCCCCGCATTTTTGCTTTTTGTCAATTTTCTTGATTTTTCCCAGCGAGAGAGCGAACGCCAGATGCCGCCCGGCGCCTTAACCGGGTTGGAAAAGTGGCCTTCAAAACCCCTGATGATAAGGGCGAATTTCCCAAAATTTTACCGTTTGATAAATTTTTGAAGCTGAGTTACGCTTTCCCTCACTAGCCGTTTACCAATAATGAGGGAACTTCAATGGAACGACTGGGAACTGGGATTCGTGCTGGCCGGCTTTCGCCCGCGGAGTACGAGTCGAACTTCTCCGATCTTCATCCGCGCCTCGACAAGCACGAGGCGCTGGTCGCAGCTGACCGCTGTTATTTCTGCTACGACGCGCCGTGCATGACGGCCTGTCCCACCTCCATCGATATCCCGCTTTTCATCAGGCAGATATCGACAGGAAATCCGATCGGATCGGCAAAGACGATCTTCGACCAGAATATTCTTGGCGGCATGTGCGCGCGCGTCTGTCCCACCGAAGAGTTGTGCGAGCAGGCCTGCGTGCGCAACACGGCAGAGGAACGCCCTGTCGAAATCGGTCGCCTTCAGCGCTACGCCACTGATACGGCCATGCAGGCGGACAGACAGTTCTACAGCCGCGCCGCCTCATCGGGAAAGAGGATCGCCGTGGTCGGGGCCGGTCCAGCTGGCCTTGCCGCGGCTCACCGCCTCGCCGTGAAGGGCCACGACGTCGTCATCTATGATGGCAAGGCAAAGTCCGGCGGCCTCAACGAATACGGTATCGCCACGTACAAGGCTGTCGATGACTTCGCCCAGAAGGAAGTCGACTACGTGCTGGCGATCGGCGGTATCGAGGTTCGTCACGACCAGCGGCTCGGCCGCGATTTCTCGCTCGCCGATCTGCAGTCGCAATATGACGCCATCTTCCTCGGCATCGGCCTCGCAGGTGTCAACGCGCTGCGTGTCGAAGGTGAAAACCTGGCTGGCGTCGATGATGCCGTCGACTTCATTGCCGGCCTGCGCCAGACAACGGACAAGGGCGAGATTGCCATCGGTCGCCGCGTCGTCGTTCTCGGCGGCGGCATGACCGCCATCGACGCCGCGGTACAGGCAAAGCTGCTTGGCGCCGAGGAGGTGACGATCTGTTATCGCCGCGGCAAGGAGCACATGAACGCCTCGGAATTCGAACAGGATCTCGCCACCTCCAAGGGCGTCATCATCCGCCATTGGCTGGCGCCGAAGTCCATTCTGGCGCAGGACGGCAAGGTCGCCGCGATCGAGGTGGAGTACACCAGGCTGGTCGACGGCCGCCTGTCGACGACGGGCGAGACCGGCGTCATTGCCGCCGATCAGATCTTCAAGGCGATTGGCCAAACCTTCGATGCCTCGGGCCTCGGTGCGTTGCGCATGGAGTCCGGCCGCATCGCCATCGATGGCGATGGCAAGACCTCGCTCGACGGCATCTGGGCCGGCGGCGACTGCGTCTTCGGCGGGAACGACCTGACCGTCTCGGCGGTCGCTCAGGGTCGCGATGCCGCTGAATCCATCAACCGTATGCTTGCTGCCGGTGCGCAGCCGGCCGCTGCCGTCGCTTGAAGGGGAGAATGAACAATGGCTGATCTCCGCAATAATTTCGTCGGCATCAAGTCTCCGAACCCGTTCTGGCTGGCCTCGGCGCCGCCGACCGACAAGGCCTACAACGTCGAGCGTGCCTTCAAGGCAGGCTGGGGCGGCGTCGTCTGGAAGACGCTCGGCGAGGAAGGCCCACCCGTCGTCAACGTCAACGGCCCGCGCTACGGCGCGATCTGGGGCGCCGACCGCCGCCTGCTCGGTCTGAACAATATCGAGCTCATCACCGACCGCGACCTCTATACCAACCTGCGCGAAATGAAGCAGGTGAAGATGAACTGGCCTGACCGGGCCCTGATCGCCTCGATCATGGTTCCCTGCGAGGAGAATGCCTGGAAGGCGATCCTGCCGCTCGTCGAGGAAACCGGCGCCGACGGCATCGAGCTCAACTTCGGCTGTCCGCACGGCATGTCCGAGCGCGGCATGGGTGCCGCCGTCGGACAGGTGCCCGAATATATCGAGATGGTGGTGCGCTGGTGCAAGCAATACACGCGCATGCCTGTCATCACCAAGCTGACGCCCAATATCACCGACGTCCGCAAGCCGGCCCGCGCGGCAAAGGCAGGCGGCACCGACGCGGTCTCGCTGATCAACACGATCAACTCGATCACATCGGTCAATCTCGACACCTTCTCGCCCGAACCGTCCATCGACGGCAAGGGTAGCCATGGCGGCTATTGCGGCCCGGCGGTCAAGCCGATCGCGCTCAACATGGTCGCCGAGATCGCCCGCGATCCGGAAACCTATGGCCTGCCGATCTCAGGCATCGGTGGCATCACCACCTGGCGCGACGCCGCCGAATTCCTGGTGCTCGGCGCCGGCAACGTCCAGGTCTGCACCGCAGCGATGACCTACGGCTTCAAGATCGTGCAGGAAATGATATCGGGTCTCTCCGACTGGATGGATGCCAAGGGCCATCGCAATCTGGACGACATCACCGGCCGCGCCGTGCCGAATGTCTCGGACTGGCAGTATCTCAACCTCAACTACATCGCCAAGGCGAAGATCGACCAGGACGCCTGCATCAAGTGCGGCCGCTGTCACATCGCCTGCGAGGACACCTCGCACCAGGCGATCACCCAGTTCGTCAATGGCGTCCGCCATTTCGAAGTGATGGAAGACGAATGCGTCGGCTGCAATCTCTGCGTCAACGTCTGTCCTGTTGAGAACTGCATCACGATGGAGCAGCTGCCCGTAGGCGAACTCGACCAGCGCACCGGCCGCCCGGTTGACCCGAACTACGCCAACTGGACGACGCATCCGAACAACCCGATGGCCCGCCAGGCTGCGGAGTAACCACCTTGCAACGCCGCGGAAGATTGTCTTCCGCGGCGTTGTCTGTGGAGGGCTTTATGCTATCCATGGCTCGCTGCACTGTCGCAGCTCTCCTTCAAGAGGAGGCAGCCATGGCTCGCAAACACCTCACCGATCTCAGCTTTTGAGGTCACGTCCAAGCGGCGTAAATCCTATCCATCGGAAACCCGGGTTAAAACCGGCCGCCAGTTCGTCCACGGCGACGTCGAGCTGATCGAAAAACTCGGCCGCGACGATCCGTGCCCGTGCGGTTCGCGGAGGCGCTTTCAAAAACTGCTGCCTGATTTTCAGGTAGCCTTGATGGCATCCAGCGCCACCACTACTTTTAGGGACCGCGAATAGATCGCATCCGGCAAACGCACGCAAAACCGTGCGTTTGTCTCCGTCCTAGCCGGTCCCACCTGAAAACGAGCGACGATAGGCGCCCGGGCTGGTCCCGAGCCGCTTGCGGAAGTGGTGGCGCATCGTCGCCGGTGTGCCGAAGCCACAGGCGATGGCGATATCGTCGAGCGACGCGTCGCCGCGTCTCTCCAGCAACTCGCGCGCATGACGCAATCGCTCCTTCAGCAACCATTCGCCAACGCTCGATCCCGTCGTCGTCTCGAAGCGCCTCTGGAACGTCCGCTGGCTCATTCCTGCCTTGGCCGCCAGAAGACTGATCGGCTGCTCCTCGTCGAGCCGTGCTCGCATCCACTCGATCAACGGTCCTAGCCGAACGCCCTCGCGCTCCTGCGGCACCGGCGCGCTGATGAACTGCGCCTGCCCTCCTTCGCGATGGGGCGGCACGACGAGGCGGCGCGCAACGCTGTTTGCTGCCTCGGCGCCGAAATCGCCACGAACGACATGCAGACAGAGATCGATACCGGCAGCGCTCCCGGCCGCCGTCATAATGCTGCCCTCGTCCATATAGAGGACGCTCGCATCCAGCGTGATCTCGGGATAGAGGGCAGCGATGGCGGACACGTAACGCCAGTGCGTCGTGGCGCGACGACCGGCCAGGAGACCGGACGCAGCAAGAACCGCCACCCCCGAACACAGCGACATCAACCGCGCGCCACGCTCATGGGCGGCGCGCAACGCGGATATGAGATCATCCGGCACCGGCGCATCGATGCCGCGCCAGCCAGGAACGACGATCAGGTCGGCTTCATCGAGAGCATCGAGGCCGCGATCGACGCTGACCGTCAGCCCGCCGGCCGCCCGTAAGGGTCCCTGCTCGATGCCGCAGACCGCAAAACGATACCAGGCGGTGCCCATCTCCGGACGCGGAAGCCCGAAAACCTCGTAGGCAATGCCGAATTCGAAGGTGCACAGCCCATCATAGGCGAGCACGACAACCAGCGGACCGGATGTTTGAGCTGTGTTTGGCACGATATTTACGCCAATCGTCGTTATGGCCAATTTCAACAGGAGGTATCATCTTGCATGGTCTGAGGCAATTCCAACTCCTGAAAGGAAGTGCCATGCCTAGCGCCGTCGCCGAAACCCCTGCCGCCTCGCCGGAAGCCACCGCCGCCTACTACGCCCGAAAGCTCGCCTTCGAAACCGACTGCTGGGATGTCCACGCATCGCTGTCCGCGGGACACCGCGATTTCGTGCTGCTCGACGTGCGTTCGCCCGCACACTACGCCGCCTCTCACATTCCAGGTGCAATCAGCCTCCCCCATGGAAAAATGACCGCTCACCGCATGTCGGAATGGCCCGCCGAGACGCTCTTCGTCGTCTACTGCGCCGGTCCGCACTGCAACGGCACCGACAAGGCCGCCCTCCGCCTTGCCCGGCTCGGCCTTCAGGTGAAGGTGATGATCGGCGGGATGACCGGTTGGGCCGACGAGGGCTTTGCCTTCGACGGCGGCTCGAAGACCGAGGCAGCCTGAAAGCGCCGGCTCGAAAGAAAGCACATGGGCGGGAGATTGAATTTTCTTCCGCCGATGCGATAGTCGGGAGGCGCAAAAAGGTAGCCTCCCGCATGACACGTCATATTGTTGCGATCGGTCAGTTGCCGCCGCCGCTCAACGGCTTTTCGTTCGCGACCAGCGACATGATCGCGCTTCTTTCCGAGGCGAACGACGTCACCGTTCGCAACGTCGCCCCGCCGTCAAGCAAACTGCTCAAACATCCGATCCGGCTGGTCCGCACGCTCGGCGCGTGCCTGCAACTGTTTCGCGATCGCAGGCAGGACGGCCGGATCTGCTACCTCGGCTGCGACGGCGGCCTTGGCATGATCTATGTATCCTTCATCGTGCTTGCAGCGCGGCTCCTCGGCTACCGTACCCATCTGCATCACCATAGTTTCAGCTACATCGATCGCCCCAAACTGCTGATGCGATGCATCCTGATGGTCGGCGGTCGCCGGCTGTGGCACATCTTCCTGTGCGACATCATGCGGGACCGCTTCACCGAAACCTACGAACACCGCGCCCAAGGCAACATCGTCTCCAATGCCGCCTTCGTTGCGCCCATGGAAGCCAACGACGGACCTGTCGACCATACCCATCTCGTGATCGGAATGCTGAGCAACCTCACGCGCGAAAAGGGGCTCGACACCTTCATCACGCTTGCAAGGCAGGCACGGGCGGAGGGCGCGGAGATCAAGGCACTGCTCGCAGGTCCGGTCGATCCCGCCGAGCGCGCCGCCATCGATGCAGCCGTTGCCGAGCTCGGCGGCGTGCTCGACTACCGTGGGCCGCTTTATGGGGAAGCGAAGGCTTCATTCTATCGGGAGATCGACGTCTTTATCTTCCCGACGACCTATACCAACGAAGCCCAACCCCTGGTGATCTTCGAGGCAAAGGCAGCCGGGAATGCCGTCATTTCCTTTGATCGCGGCTGTATCCGAAGACAGATCGACGAATATGACCTGCTGATCCCCGCCAGCGGCGAGTTCGTGCCGACGGCCTTGGCCTGGTTGTCGGCGCTGTCGCCGGAGCCCGCTCGTGAACCCCGGCGAACCGCAATCCGGCAAGCTTATCGGGCTCGCCACGCCAAGGCGCGCGCTTCGGTTGGCGTCCTGTTTGACCGGGATGACTAGCCCCGAGGCGGAAGAAATTTCGCGCGATGGCTGGATTTACCGGCACCGTGCAGCATATGTCCAATATCGCCAAAGGTTTAGACCACCAGACATTGGAAATTCGACAGTATGTCACTCAGGAGCGCGCTTCGCGCACAGACCAGCGATTGCCACGCTGAAGTAGACACAATCTTTGGCCGCTTCGACCTGTCAGATCAGCCGCAGTACAGTTTGTTTTTGTCCGCACATGCCCGGATTGTTCCGGTCGTGGAGCTGGCGCTGGAGCACGCCGGGATCATCGAGCTCCTTCCCGATTGGCCGGAGCGACGCCGCCGCGAACTCCTGATGGCCGACCTCGCCGACCTCGGCGTTAAACCACCTCCGCTGCTGGAAGGTTTCACGGTCCAGCAGGAGGCGGAGCTTTGGGGCGCCGCCTACGTGCTGGAAGGTTCGAAGCTCGGGGGCGCGATGCTCGCCAAATCCGTTGCGGCGGGCCTGCCCTCCCGATACCTGACGCCGAACGGCCCGCGCGGCAGCATCAAGGTCTTCATGGACCGCCTCGATGCGGCAGGCATCGCTGACCCCGAGAGCACAATTTCCGCAGCACGCGATGTCTTTGCCCTCTTCCGCCGGGCGGCGGAGGTTGAACTGGAGCTCGTCGTCTCGTGAACGAGCCTGGGGAAAAGGTCGACCTGACCAACTGCGACCGCGAGCCCATTCACAGATTGGGCGCCATCCAGCCGTTCGGCTTTCTGATCGTCGCCTCCACCGATTGGTTGGTCGTGCGCGCATCCGCCAACCTAGAGCAGTTCATCGGCCTCTCCCATAACGAGGTGCTTGGCCAGCCGATCTCGAAAGTCATTCATTCCCCGACGATGCACGCCCTGCGCAATCGACTGACGATCATGCGTGGCCCTGACGTCGTGGAACGTCTCTTTGGCGTGACGCTCTCGGACAACGGCCCGCCCTTCGATATCGCCATTCACCTCAGCGATGGCCAGGTCGTCATCGAGGGCGAACCTTCGCAGGAGGGCACACAGGGCGGCTCGACAATGTCGATCCGCAGCATGATGGCCCGCCTCGACCAGGCCGAAACCCTTGAGGCCTTCTTCCGTGAAGGCGCCCGGCAGGCACGTGCCTTGACCGGCTTTGACCGCGTCATGGTCTACCGCTTCGATGAAAGCGGAGCCGGCGAAGTCGTGGCCGAAGCGGCACGCGCCGGCATCGGCTCATTTCTCGGCCTTCACTATCCGGCCTCGGATATTCCGGTTCAGGCGCGCGCGCTCTATACCCGCAACCTCTTTCGCATCATCGTCGATATCGCCGCGCCGAATGTGCCGGTGCTTCCCGAGCTCGACGAGCACGGCCGGCCGCTCGATCTCTCCATGTCGATCCTGCGCTCCGTTTCGCCCATTCACATCGAGTATCTGAAGAACATGGGGGTCGGTGCCTCCCTTTCGATATCGATCGTGGTCGACGGCAAGCTGTGGGGGCTGTTTGCCTGCCACCACTACTCCGCGCGCCTGCCCTCCTTTGAGCGGCGCACGACGGCGGAACTGTTCGGCCAAATGTTCGCCTCGCGCCTGGAAAGCCGCGAACGTCGTCTGGCGCTGGATTTCGAGACGAAAGCCCGGCGCATTGCGGACAAGCTGCTCACCTCCGTCGCCGACAATGCGAGCCTGCTCGACGATCCGACCTGGCTGATCGATGCGCTCGCGGAGGCGATTCCCGCCGATGGCATCGGCGTCTGGATCAATGGCCGCTCGGCCCTAACCGGGGTCACGCCGTCACAGGTTCAGTTTGCGGAGCTGGTGCGGCGGCTCAATCGCAATGCGTCCGGTCGCGTCTTCGCAACCGACCATATCGAAAGCTTCTGGCCGGAGGTCGATCCGGGTGGCATCGTCGCCGGCTTCCTCGCCATCCCGATCTCCCGATCGCCGCGGGACTACGTGGTTCTCTTCCGGCAGGAGATCGTCCGCACTGTCCGGTGGGCGGGCGACCCGCACAAGCCGATGGAATACGGCCCGAACGGGCCACGGCTGACGCCGCGAAAGAGCTTCGAGATCTGGTCCGAGCTGGTGCGTGGCCGCTCCCTGCCATTTGCCGCCGCCGAGCGCAGTGTTGCCGAAACCATTCGCGTGACGCTGATCGAGGTCGTGCTCAGACTGACCGATGAAGCCAATATTGTTCGCCAGCAGGCCAACGAGCGTCAGGAAGTCCTGATCGCCGAACTGAACCACCGTGTCCGCAACATTCTCGGCCTTATCAGTGGCCTGATCCGCCAGTCGCGCGGTACGACCGACCATGTGTCCGATTTCGTCGACCACCTGGAAGGCCGCATACAGGCGCTAGCGCGCGCTCACGACCAGATCACCCGCGATCACTGGGCGCCGGCGCCGCTGCGCGCTCTGTTGCAGGCCGAGGCTGCCGCCTATCTCGGCAAGAATGCCGCTCGCATCGTCATGCGTGGCGAGGACGCGCTTCTCGCGCCGCAGGCCTTCTCCACGACAGCCCTTGTCTTCCACGAGCTTGTGACGAACAGCGCGAAATATGGCAGCCTCTGCGACAGCGGCACCGTCGAAGCCTCCTGGCGAAAGGACGAGGCAGGCAACCTGCTGATCGACTGGAAGGAGAGCGACGGGCCAACGGTCCATGAGCCTAAGCGCCAAGGCTTCGGCACCACCATCATCCGGCGTTCGATCCCCTACGATCTCGGCGGCAAGGCCGACGTGATCTATGACCCTGCCGGGCTGCGCGCGCATTTCAGCATTCCGGCGAAATTCGTGACCTTCGCCACCGGGCCGGTCTCGGTTCTGCCAAGCCGCAACGACGATCCCGCGCAGGAGATGCTCGCGCATGTGGTCCAGAAACCGCTTGCCGATCTGACGATCCTGCTGGTCGAGGACAATCTGATTATCGCCATGGACGGCGAGGACATCCTGCTGCAGCTCGGTGCCGCCGAGGTGGTGCTGGCGCCGACCGTCGCGCACGCCCTCGAACTCATCGACGCCAAGCATTTCGACCTCGCCGTGCTCGACGTCCATCTTGGCGAAGAGACAAGCGAGCCCGTGGCCGCAAAGTTGAGGGAAAAATCGACGCCGCTGATTTTCGCGACAGGCTACGGCGAAGCCATGATCCAGGCCGGCAGCGCCGCGGACGTGGAGCTGCTTCAGAAGCCCTACACGATCGAAAGTGTTGCCGCACTTCTCAGCCGGATCATGCCGGTCGCCAGATCATGAGGCGTCGGGTACCGGCTTGACCTTCAGCCCGTCGATGAACAGCTGCTCGAGGAAGCGGGCCGCGTCCTCGAAGCGTCCCGCGCCGGCATGTTCCTGGCCAAGCACAGCTCTCACCTGGACGTCGAAGTCGGCGTAGTGCTGCGTTGTCGACCAGATCGAGAAAATCAGGTGATAGGGATCGCACTTGGCGATCTTCCCGGCCTTCGTCCAGGTACGAATAACCTCGGCCTTCTCGTCTACGAGTTGCTTCAGCGGTCCCTTGAGTTCGTCTTCGACATGCGGTGCGCCCTGCAGCATCTCGTTGGCGAAAAGCCTGCTTTCACGCGGAAAATCGCGCGCCATTTCAAGCTTGCGGCGGATATAGCTGCGGATCTCGCTCTCCGGGTTGCCCTCGGCGTCGAAGGCCTTCAGCGGCTCCAGCCAGGTAAACAGAACGCGGTCGATCAACGCCCGGTGCATCGCTTCCTTGGTGCGGAAATAATAGAGCAGGTTCGGCTTTGACATGCCGGCGACTTCGGCGATCTGGTCGATGGTGGAACCGCGAAAGCCGCTGACCGAAAACACATCGAGCGCGGCTTCAAGGATCTGCTCTTCCTTGGCTTCCTGAATGCGCGTGCGCCGCTGGGTCCTGGCTGCTCTCGGGATTGCCATATCGATCTTGATTTCCCTTAAAATTCAACTGTTTCACTCAAGATTTGACAGGCACGGCATCGTGCCGCGAAATTGAGCAGACGCCGGTAATTTTGTCTGTATTTTTCCTGATTTTCGTCTTGAGCCCAGCGCCGGAAGTTGTAATGTTTACCAATCGGTCAAATTATCAATCAGATGCTAAACAAAGGCAACTGGCGATTTTCCGGCGCTAATAAAACAAACAAAAGCGCTCGGATACTGGCCACGGGAACAGGCGGACATGCGAATTGCATGGCCGCAAAAAACAGGTGAGGATTTTGGACATGGTGGCAGCACCAGGCGAGAACATGCGCGTGAACGGGGACCGTCTTTGGGACAGCCTCATGGACATGGCAAAGATCGGCACGGGCATTGCTGGCGGCAACAACCGCCAGACGTTGACGGATTCGGATGCCGAAGGGCGCAGCCTCTTCAAGACATGGTGCGAAAACGCAGGCATGACGCTCGGCGTCGACACGATGGGCACGATGTTCGCGACCCGCCCCGGCACCGATCCGGACGCCCTGCCCGTCTATGTGGGTTCGCACCTCGACACGCAGCCGACCGGCGGCAAGTATGACGGCGTGCTCGGCGTGCTTGCCGGGCTCGAGGTCGTCCGCACCATGAACGACCTCGGCATCAAGACCAAGCACCCGGTTGTCGTCACCAACTGGACCAACGAGGAAGGCGCTCGCTTTGCGCCCGCCATGCTCGCCTCCGGCGTCTTCGCCGGTGTCCATACGCTTGACTATGCCTATGACCGTAAGGATCCCGAGGGCAAGACCTTCGGCGACGAACTGAAGCGCATCGGCTGGGTCGGCGACGAAGAGGTCGGCGCCCGCAAAATGCACGCCTATTTCGAGTATCACATCGAACAGGGCCCGATCCTCGAGGTCGAGAACAAGCAGATCGGCGTGGTCACGCACTGTCAGGGCCTCTGGTGGCTGGAATTCACCCTGACCGGCCGGGAGGCGCACACCGGCTCGACGCCGATGAACATGCGCGTCAATGCCGGGCTTGCGATGTCGCGCATCATCGAGATGGTGCAGACCGTGGCGATGGAGAACCAGCCGGGCGCCGTCGGCGGCGTCGGCCAGGTGTTCTTCACGCCGAACTCCCGCAACGTTCTGCCGGGCAAGGTCGTCTTCACCGTCGATATCCGCTCGCCGGATCAGGCAAAGCTCGACGGCATGCGCGCACGGATCGAGGCGGAAGCGCCTGCCATCTGCGAAGCGCTCGGCGTCGGCTGCGCGGTCGAGGCGATCGGCCACTTCGCGCCCGTCACCTTCGACCCGACGCTTGTGTCCCGCGTGCGCAACGCTGCCGAACGGCTCGGCTACAGCCACATGAACCTGATCTCGGGCGCCGGCCACGACGCCTGCTGGACGGCAAAGGTCGCCCCGACAACGATGGTCATGTGCCCCTGCGTCGGGGGCCTCTCGCACAACGAGGCGGAGGACATCTCCAAGGAGTGGGCAACGGCGGGCGCTGACGTCCTCTTCCACGCCGTCGTCGAGACCGCTGAAATCGTTGCATAATCAAGGGCGGGGTCATCCCCGCCTTTTCTTTTACCAGCGGACGAAGAGCCGCGCGCAATCAATGCAAGGGAACTGATCATGAGCAAAGTCATCAAGGGCGGAACCATCGTCACCGCGGACCTGACCTACAAGGCGGACGTGAAGATCGAGGGCGGCAAGATCGTCGAGATCGGCCCGAACCTTTCCGGCACGGAGACGCTTGATGCGACCGGCTGCTACGTCATGCCTGGTGGCATCGACCCGCACGTTCATCTCGAAATGCCGTTCATGGGCACCTATTCCACAGACGACTTCGAAAGCGGCACGCGCGCAGGCCTTGCCGGCGGCACCACCATGGTCGTCGATTTCTGCCTGCCGGGGCCGGAGCAGTCGCTGCTCGAAGCGCTGCAGATGTGGGACAACAAGACGAGCCGCGCCAACGCCGACTACTCGTTCCACATGGCGATCACCGGCTGGAATGAGCGCGTCTTCAACGAGATGGAGACGGTGGTCAAGGACAGGGGCATCAACACCTTCAAGCACTTCATGGCCTACAAGGGCGCGCTGATGGTGAACGATGACGAGATGTTCGCCTCCTTCCAGCGCTGCGCGGAACTCGGCGCCTTGCCGCTGGTCCATGCCGAAAACGGCGACGTCGTCGCCTCGATGACCGCAAAGCTGCTCGCAGACGGCAACAACGGCCCCGAGGCGCACGCCTATTCCCGCCCGCCCGAAGTCGAAGGTGAGGCAACCAACCGCGCCATCATGCTCGCCGACATGGCCGGCGTGCCGCTCTATGTCGTGCATACCTCCTGCGAACAGGCGCACGAAGCGATCCGCCGCGCCCGCCAGAAGGGCATGCGCGTCTACGGCGAACCGCTGATCCAGCACCTGACGCTCGATGAAAGCGAGTATTTCGACAAGGACTGGGACCATGCCGCCCGCCGAGTCATGTCCCCGCCGTTCCGCAGCAAGCAGCATCAGGACAGCCTCTGGGCCGGCCTGCAGTCCGGCTCGCTCTCGGTCGTCGCAACGGACCACTGCGCCTTTACCACCGACCAGAAGCGCTCCGGCGTTGGCGACTTCTCCAAGATCCCCAACGGCACCGGCGGCCTTGAGGACAGGATGCCGATGCTGTGGACCCATGGCGTCAACACCGGCCGCCTGACGATGAACGAGTTCGTTGCCGTCACCTCGACCAACATCGCCAAGATCCTCAACGTCTACCCGAAGAAGGGCGCCATCCTCGTCGGCGCCGACGCCGACATCGTCGTCTGGGATCCGAAGCGCTCGAAGACGATCGCGGCCAAGACCCAGCAATCGTCGATCGACTACAACGTCTTCGAAGGCAAGCAGGTCACCGGCCTGCCGCGCTACACGCTGACGCGCGGCGAAGTCGCGATCGAGGAAAGCACCGTCAAGACGAAGGAAGGACACGGCCAGTTCGTCAAGCGCGAGCCGTTCCAGGCGGTCAACAAGGCGCTGTCGATCTGGAAGGAGCTGGTGGCGCCGCGCAAGGTCGAACGCTCTGGCATCCCGGCGACGGGGGTCTGATCCTTGGCATCATTCCTGTACCAGCCGTTCAAGCTCCGGAAGCAAGACGACGCTTTCCTGCTCGTTCGGATCGGTGCGGGCGATGATCGCGGTGCAAGGCCTACTGCTGAGATTGGCAGGCAGATGCGGCACACCGGCGGGGATGTAGAACAGCTCGCCGGCATGCACGACGACATGATGCTGCAACTCGTCGCCATACCAGGTGTGAGCCTCGCCGGAGAGCATGTAGATCGCCGTTTCATGCGCTTCGTGCAGATGCGCCTTGGCGCGAACGCCGGGCGGAATCGTCAGCAAATGCATGCAGATGCCCTTGGCGCCGACCGTCTCGGCCGCGATGCCTTCGAAGTAACTCAGCCCCTGCTTGCCGTCATAGGCATGACTGGGGCGAACAATGTGACAGGTGGCCTTTGATGTCGCGTCCATCGTCATCCTCCATGGACCTTGCCGGAACAATGAAAACAGCTACTCATACTATCACGCAAACCGCGCAAGAGCGGGCAAAACAGGATACGCAAGCATTGACGCAAGCTGCCTCCGTTGTATCCGCCAAGGATCTCTGTCTGACCTACCAGGCAGACGATGCTCCCGTACAGGCGCTGACGAACGTCAACCTCGACGTTCGCAAGGGTGACTTCGTCTCGTTCATCGGCCCATCAGGCTGCGGCAAGACGACCTTCCTGCGCGTGATCGCCGATCTCGAAAGGAAAACATCGGGCGAGATAACCGTCAATGGCATGACACCGGAAGAGGCGCGCAAGGCGCGCGCCTACGGCTACGTCTTCCAGGCACCGGCTCTTTATCCCTGGCGTACGATCGAGAAGAACATCGCCCTGCCGCTCGAGATCATGGGCTATACCTCGGCCGACCAGAAGAAACGCATCGGCGACGCGCTCGACCTCGTGAATCTTTCCGGCTTCGAGAAGAAGTTCCCCTGGCAGCTGTCCGGCGGCATGCAGCAGCGCGCCTCGATCGCCCGCGCGCTCGCCTTCGATGCCGACCTGCTTCTGATGGACGAGCCCTTCGGCGCGCTCGACGAAATCGTCCGCGACCACCTGAACGAAGAGCTTCTGAAGCTCTGGGCGCGCACCAACAAAACGATCTGCTTCGTCACCCACTCGATCCCCGAGGCGGTCTATCTCTCCACCAAGATCGTGGTGATGTCCCCCCGCCCCGGTCGCGTCACCGATATCATCGATTCAACGCTTCCGCGCGAACGCCCGCTCGATATTCGCGAGACGCCCGAATTCCTCGAAATCGCCCATCGCGTTCGCGACGGCCTGAGAGCGGGGCACAGCTATGAGCATTAAGCTGAGCGTCAGAGCCGATGAGCGGGGGCGCCCATGAAACCGGACACACTCAAGGACAGGTTCATCCCCGTCCTGACAATCCTCGTGGTTCTGGTCGTGGTCTGGTACGTCGCGGCCGTCCTGATGAATGCCTCTTTCCAGCGAGACATGGATCAGCGGGCGAACCAGACACCTGGAACCATCGAATTCGTCGAAAAGACGCTCTCGCAGCCGAAGCCGTTGCTGCCGGCCCCGCATCAGGTGGTTCAGAACGTCGTCGAAAACACCTTCCTGCGGAAGCTTTCGAGCAACCGCAGCCTCGTCTACCACAGCTGGGTCACGCTTTCCTCGACGCTGCTCGGTTTCGGCTTCGGCACGCTGCTCGGCATCGTGATCGCCGTCGGGATCGTCCACATCAAGGCGCTCGACCGCAGCCTGATGCCATGGGTCATCGCCTCGCAGACCATCCCGATCCTTGCGATCGCGCCGATGGTGATCGTCGTGCTCGGCGCCATCAACATCACCGGCCTGATCCCGAAAGCGCTGATCTCGACCTACCTCTCCTTCTTCCCGGTCACGGTCGGCATGGTGAAGGGTCTGCGCTCGCCCGAGGTCATGTTCCTCGATCTGATGCGAACCTATAACGCAACGCCTGTGCAAACCTTCTGGAAACTCCGTGTTCCGGCCTCCGTGCCGTTCCTCTTCACATCGATGAAGGTTGCGATCGCGGCAAGTCTTGTCGGCGCCATCGTCGGCGAACTCCCGACCGGCGCCGTTGCCGGCATCGGCTCGAAGCTGCTCGCCGGCTCCTACTACAGCCAGACAATCGACATCTGGGCGGCCCTCATCGCAGGCTCGGTGCTGGCGGCGGGCCTGGTTGCCATCGTCGGCATCGTCGCCAAGATCGTCGATCGCTCGATGGGCGGGAGGCCGGCATGAAGCAGATGTCCTTCACCTGGCAGGGCGTTCTTGCCCTCGTGTTGACGGCGATTGCCATCATCACCCTGCCGATCATGGCCGAGGGGGCACCGGACCCCGTATCACCGTTGACGGCGGGTCTGACGATCGCGCTGATCGTCGCCCTCGCCTTCATTTCCTTCTCGCCATTGCCAAAGCCCTATGTCGCCGCCGTTCTGCTTGTCGGCGCGCACTGGGCGGCGTGGGTGCTGCTCGCGGATGTCACCGGAAACGAAGGTCTGGCAACCAGGTCCTTCTTCCTGCTGGTGGCCGCCTGCTGGCTGCTTGCCTGGCGCTGCGTCACCGAGCTTTCGGCCATGACGCCGGCGTCGAGCGTCCTCCGTTCCGGCCTGCGGCTGCTGATCCCGGCAATCTTCGGTGCCTGGATCCTGATCATCTGGGAAGCGCTGACGCGCGGCGCCGGCATTCCCTTCGTTCTGCTGCCGCCGCCGAGCGCCATCGGCGTCAGGATCGCCGCGTCGCTGCCGATCCTGGCTGACGACGTGCGCCAGACGATCTTCAAGGCGGTCTTTGCCGGTTACATCATCGGCTGCGGCGCTGGCTTTGCCGTCGCCATCCTCGCCGATCGCGTTGCCTTCCTGCGTCGCGGTCTGCTGCCGATCGGCAACATGGTGTCGGCGCTGCCGATCATTGGCGTGGCGCCGATCATGGTCATGTGGTTCGGCTTCGATTGGCAGTCGAAGGCGGCCGTCGTCACTATCATGACCTTCTTCCCGATGCTGGTGAACACTGTCGCCGGCCTCGCCGCATCCGGTCCGATGGAGCGCGACCTGATGCAGACCTACGCCTCCAACTATTGGCAGACGCTGCTGAAGCTCCGGCTTCCGGCGGCGATGCCCTTCATTTTCAATGCATTGAAGATCAACTCGACGCTGGCGCTGATCGGTGCCATCGTCGCGGAGTTCTTTGGTACGCCGATCGTCGGCATGGGCTTCCGCATCTCCACGGAGATCGGGCGCATGAATGTCGACATGGTCTGGGCCGAAATAGCCGTTGCGGCGCTTGTCGGTTCGATCTTCTACGGCGTCGTCGCCCTTGCAGAACGGGCGGTGACTTTCTGGCATCCGTCTATCCGTGGTGGCTAGGCGTCGCTTTATTCCCGCGAATGGGATTGGGGCATAACTTCAGAGGGAACAAGAAAATGAAAAAACTGATTGTTGCGATGATGGCGAGCGCGATGTCGCTCGCGGCGGCCCATGCCATGGCTGCCGAAAAGGTGACGCTGCAGCTCAAGTGGGTGACGCAGTCGCAGTTCGCCGGTTATTACGTCGCCAAGGAAAAGGGCTATTACGACGAGGAAGGCCTCGACGTCACCATCAAGCCGGGTGGTCCTGACATTGCGCCGGAACAGGTGATCGCCGGCGGCGGCGCCGACGTCATCGTCGACTGGATGGGCGGCGCGCTGGTTGCCCGCGAAAAGGGCGTTCCGCTCGTCAACATCGCCCAGCCTTTCCAGAAATCAGGCATGGAACTGATTTGCCGCAAGGATGGACCGATCAAGACCGAAGCCGATTTCAAGGGCCACACGCTCGGCGTCTGGTTCTTCGGCAACGAGTACCCATTCTTCGCCTGGATGAACAAGCTCGGACTGAAGACGGAAGGTGGTGCCGACGGCGTGACCGTACTGAAGCAGAGCTTCGACGTGCAGCCGCTGCTGCAGAAGCAGGCCGACTGCATCTCCGTCATGACCTACAATGAATACTGGCAGGCAATCGATGCCGGCTTCAAGCCCGAAGAACTGACTGTCTTCAACTATACCGCCATGGGCAACGACTTGCTCGAAGACGGCCTCTACGCCTCCGAAGACAAGCTCAAGGACCCGGCCTTCAAGGAGAAGATGGCCAAGTTCGTCAAGGCGTCGATGAAGGGCTGGAAATATGCAGTCGAAAATTCGGACGATGCTGCCGGAATCGTAGTCGACGCTGGTGGACAGGACGAAAACCACCAGAAGCGCATGATGGGCGAAGTCGCCAAGCTGATCGGCGACGGCTCAGGCAAGCTCGACACGACGCTCTACGACCGCACAGCCAAGGCGCTGCTCGATCAGAAGATCATTACCAAGGAGCCGGCAGGCGCCTGGACACACGACATCACCGACGCTGCTTCCAAGTAGTAGTGGGAGCATGAGATGCAGAAGCGCGCGGTTTCGACCGCGCGCTTCTGCTTTTCTGCAAATAATCAGCACGCAGCTGTCGCATGCTGTCGATGTCGTTCGTCATAGGAATGACGGGATCGTAATCAACGATCGGAATGCTTGCATAACCGCACGGTGATTGATCCGACGCAACTCGGCAATTATTGTGCTTTAAGAAGGAATTATTTTCCGCTGGACTTGCGCGTCGGACAAAACGATACCACGTACTTGTCCAATTTTGCCGAATGAGGGATCTCTGAAGTAAGAGTCGGCAAAAGAGGCGGGAAATACCTCTGGGACTGCAAATACGGTACGGGCCATTCGCGAGCTTAGACAACGCGCGATTTTGGCCGGCCTTGGCAAAATTGGACGAAGA
This sequence comes from Rhizobium sp. Root708, assembly GCF_001429725.1. Classification (GTDB taxonomy): domain Bacteria; phylum Pseudomonadota; class Alphaproteobacteria; order Rhizobiales; family Rhizobiaceae; genus Rhizobium. The sequence goes on from NZ_LMHV01000003.1 coordinate 33,438, forward strand.
CGCATGGCACACACGCCGCTTGATATTCTACGCGCCTCCACCCTGGTCATCGCTGCATTCGCGGCATCGACGGCATTTGCCCAGGAGGCGGCCGTCTCGAAACCGCAGCAGAATGCGCCGGCGATCGTCGTCACCAAGGCATCGGTCCGTTCTCTCGTCGACCGTGTCGTTGCGACAGGCACCGTAAAGCCGGTTGAGGAAATCTATGTCCAGCCGCAGGTCGAAGGCCTCTCCATTCGTGCGCTGAACGCCGATGTCGGCGATCGTGTGCGCTCCGGAACCGCTCTCGCTACCCTTAACGACGACGCGCTTGTGCTGGAAAAAAGCCAGCTACAGGCGACCAAGGCCAAGAATGAGGCCAGCCTGGCGCAGCTGCGCGCGCAGCTCATCGAGGCGCAGGCGAATGCCGAGCAGGCTCGCCAGCAGCAGGTCCGCGCGCAGGAAATGGGCAAGAAGGGTACCGTCTCGACGGCAACGGTCGAACAGGCCGATGCGGCCGCCGCTTCCGCCAACGCCCGCGTTTCTTCCGCCGAGCAGGCCATCCAGGTGGCGATCGCCGACGTCAAGGTAACCGAAAGCCAGATTGCCGACGCAAACCTCAAGCTCGCCCGCACGGACGTGAAGACGCCTGTTGATGGCACGGTTTCGGCCAAGAACGCCAAGATCGGCGCGATCGCGTCGGGCACCGGCGATCCGCTCTTCACCATCATTCACGACGACAAGATCGAGCTCGTTGCCGAAGTCAGCGAAGGCGATATCGTCAAGATCGAGCAGGGCCAGAAGGCAACGCTTTCTCTCTCCGGCAGCCGTGAAAAGCTCGACGGGTCCGTCCGGCTGGTTTCCCCGACGGTCGATCCGTTGACGCGCCTCGGCCTCGTCCATATCCTGATCGACGACAGCAGCAAGGCCCGCTCCGGCATGTACGGCAGCGCGGAGATCGTGGTCCGCACGGCCGAGAATGTCGCCCTGCCACTGTCTGCCGTGCTGACGAGCAGCGAAGGATCCTCGGCCCGCCAGGTTGAAGACAACGTCGTCAAGTTCGTCAAGGTCGACACCGGCATCCAGGACGGCGCCTACGTCGAGATCACCAAGGGGCTGAAGGCCGGCGATGAGGTCGTTGCCAAGGCGGGCGCCTATGTCCGCGATGGAGACCACATCACGCCGGTGCGCGAACAGCCGCCCGTTTCCAACTGAGAGATGACCCGATGAACTTTTCAGCCTGGTCTATCCGAAATCCGATCGCGCCGCTTCTGGCCTTCGCCCTGCTACTTTTCGTGGGCATCCAGGCCTTTTACAAGCTGCCGATCACGCGCTTTCCGAACATCGATGTCCCCCTGGTTTCGATCATCGTCACCCAGAGCGGCGCGTCGCCTTCCGAACTTGAAATGCAGGTGACGAAGGAGATCGAAGACGCCGTTGCGAGTATCAACGGCATCGACGAGATCCAGTCCACGGTAACCGACGGTCAGTCTCAGACGGTCGTCATGTTCCGCATGGAGGTGCCGACCGAACAGGCGGTGCAGGACACCAAGGACGCGATCGACCGCATCCGCGGCGACCTGCCGGCCAACGTCGAAGAACCGATCGTCTCCAAGATCGACGTCGAAGGCCAGGCGATCCAGACCTTTGCCGTCTCCTCGCCCGACATGACGCTCGAAGAGCTGTCCTGGTTCGTCGACGACACCGTGAAGCGCGCGCTTCAGGGGCAGACCGGCATCGGCCGCGTCGACCGCTACGGCGGCGCCGAGCGCGAAGTGCGCATCGAACTCAATCCAGACAAGTTGAACGCCTACGGAATAACCGCGGCAAGCGTGAACCAGCAGCTGCGCGGCACGAACGTCGACCTTGGGTCGGGCCGCGGCCAGGTTGCCGGCAACGAGCAGGCAATCCGCGTGCTCGGCGACGCCCGCAATGTCGCCGAACTCGCCAACACGACCATCGCCTTGCCGAACGGCCGGTTCGTGAAGGTATCCGATCTCGGTGCTATCAAGGATACCTACGAGGAGCCGAAGTCCTTCTCGCGCTTCAATGATTCGCCTGTCGTCACCTTCGGCGTGTTCCGCTCGAAGGGCGCCAGCGAGGTCAGCGTCGCCGAAACGGTTGCCAAAAGCCTGGAAAAGGTCCGGGCTGAAAACCCCAACGTGAAGATCGAACTCATCGACGACTCGGTCTATTTCACCTACGGCAACTATGAAGCGGCCATGCATACGCTGATCGAAGGCGCCCTGCTTGCGATCATTGTCGTGCTGCTGTTCCTGCGGAACTGGCGCGCGACGCTGATCTCGGCCGTTGCGCTGCCACTGTCGGCAATTCCGACGTTCTGGATCATGGATCTGATGGGGTTCTCGCTAAACCTCGTGAGCTTCCTCGCCTTGACGTTGGCAACCGGTATCCTTGTCGATGACGCGATCGTCGAGATCGAGAACATCGCCCGCCACATCAAGATGGGCAAGTCGCCCTACCGCGCCGCGATCGAGGCCGCCGACGAAATCGGCCTTGCCGTCATCGCCACGACCTTCACGATCATCGCTGTCTTCGTGCCGGTGTCGTTTATGCCGGGGATTCCCGGCCAGTACTTCATCCAGTTCGGCCTGACCGTCGCCTTCTCTGTCTTCTTCTCGCTGATGGTCGCGCGCCTCATCACACCGATGATGGCCGCCTACCTGATGCGCGCCGAAGACGGAATAGAGGATCATCATGACAATGATAGCCTCTTCTTCCGCGGCTACACGAGGCTCGTGCGCGCAACCACCAGCCGCTGGTGGACCCGCTACGCAACACTCATCGCGGCGATCGGCTTTCTGATTGCGTCGGTGGCGCTGCTGGCCCAGGTTCCCGGCAGCTTCCTGCCGCCGGAAGACGCATCGCGCATCGTCCTCTCCGTCGAGCTGCCGCCGAATGCGACCCTCGACGACACCGACGCCACGACCGACGAAGTCTACAAGAACGTCAAGGATATCAACGGCGTTGAAAGCGTCTTCGTCCTCGGCGGCGCTTCGCCGAAGGGCGATCTCGAACTCCGACGCGCGACTGTAACGCTGGCGCTGCAGAAGCTCGACCAGTCATTGGTCAAGCGGCTCGTCAACGACGCGCTCGGCTCTATACCTGTTATCGGCCCGCATCTGCCGAAGGTCGCCGTGCACGGGCGAGTTCGTCCGCAGTGGGATATCGAAAAGGAAGTCTTCGCCAAGCTTCGCCACATCCCCGACGTGCGCATTCTCAAGCTCAACGATCGCGGCGAACGCGACCTCTCCTTCAACTTCCTGTCGAAGAAAGACAAGGACCTGAACGAAGCGGTCGGCGTCCTGGAATCCAAGCTGCGTGCTGATCCGTTGCTGGCAAACGTCAGCGCGGACGGCGCCCTGCCCCGACCCGAGCTGCAGGTTCGTCCGCGCAAGGACCAGGCCGCGCGTCTCGGCATCACGCCACAGCAGATCTCCGAAACCATCCGCGTTGCCACGATTGGCGACGTCGATGCGGCGCTCGCGAAGATCAACCTCGATGATCGCCAGATCCCGATCCGGGTGCAGGCATCTGTCGACATGCGGCGCGATCTCGCAGCGCTGCGCGCGCTGAAGATCCAGACCGCAAGCGGCGGAACCGTTCCGCTCTCGACGGTGGCCGACATCGACTATTCGGAAGGCGTCAGCTCGATCAAGCGCAACAACCGCAACCGTGTCGTCGCCATCGGCTCCGACCTGCCGCAAGGCGTCGCGCTCGATACCGCATCGGCCCGTTTCCGTGAGATCGTCAAGGAGGCGAACATTCCGCCGACGGTCAAGCTTGCTGAAAGCGGTGACACCAAGGTGCAAAGCGAAATGCAGCAGAGCTTCGTCAACGCCATGTTGATGGGCCTGATGCTGGTTCTGACCGTGCTGATCCTCCTCTTCAAGGATGTGATCCAGCCGTTCACGATCCTGTTCTCGCTGCCGCTCGCCATTGGTGGCGTCGCGCTGGGCCTGCTCGTCACGCAGAACCCGCTCTCGATGCCTGTCATGATCGGTATCCTGATGTTGATGGGTATCGTCACCAAGAACGCCATCCTGCTCGTCGACTTCGCGATCGAGATGCGCCATCGCGGCATGGAGCGTGTGGAAGCCATGGTGGAAGCGGGCCGCAAGCGGGCCCGCCCGATCATCATGACGTCGATCGCAATGTCGGCAGGCATGCTGCCGTCCGCTCTCGGCGTCGGCGAAGGCGGGTCGTTCCGTGCACCGATGGCGATCGCCGTGATCGGCGGCATCATCGTCTCGACGGTGCTGTCGCTTGTCGTCGTCCCGTCCTTCTTCCTGATCATGGACGATCTCTCCCGCCTGCTCGGCTGGATGTTCGGCCGCCTCGTCGGCAAGAAGGACGAGGAAGAATTGCCGTTGTCTCGTGAGGAGCTGACCGAGGCTGTCAACGCACTCGGCGAACGCGTCAATGCGATCGAGAAGCCTGAAAAGCCCGGCAAGTCGGGCGGCAACGTCGTCCGATTGCCGCCCTTCGCAGCGGAATGACAATCAAGCCGGGGCCTCGCGCCCCGGCTTTTTTCTTCCTTCGAGAAATTGATCCGTATCAAGTTGTGAACCCGCTTCTTCGGATAGTCTGAGGTAGCAGGCGGAGTTCGCCTGTATGACCATCAACGGAGAAAGAGATGACTACGGCCTTGAAACTGAGCAACGCGCAAAAAGCGACGCTTGGCAAAGCCCTGATCGTGTCGAGCCTGAACCGGAACGAACGGGAGGCACTGCTTGCGTGCGCGACTGCCGTCCGTTGCTACCCTCAGGACATCCTCTTCCATGACGGTGACACGGCGGATTACTTCTACAGCGTGCTGAGCGGCTATATCCGCCTTTACCGGCCCGGAAGCGAAGGTCGGGAAGCCGATATCCGCATCTGCGAGCCCGGCGATAGTTTCGGCGAATGCCTCATTCTGGACGGCTGTGACTACAATTACAGTGCCCAGGTGATGGAACCCGCGATCCTCGCGCGGTTCGACCTGGATAAAGTTCGCGAGCTGCTGGAAGATCAGCCGCGCATCGGCATCGCCATAGTGCGCAGCCTGTCGCAGCACCTGCTGTCGACAATGGACTGCCTTGCCAGTGACCGGATGCAGACGGCACCGCAGCGCGTCGCAAGCTATCTCCTGACACACTGCACGCCGAATGGCGGCACGGCGTCGTTGCGGCTCCCGTTCCAGAAGAGCCTGCTGGCTCGAAAGCTGGGGCTGGCACCCGAGGCGCTCTCGCGCGCCTTCTCAGCGCTGAAGACCGCCGGCGTTACCGTCAGCGGCCGCTCGATCGCGATCAGCAACATGGAAAGGCTGCAGCAGATCTAGCGCGGCGCTCAAAGGCCGCCGTGCTCTTTCAGGAAACTGACGATCGAACCAACGCCATCGCCCCGCTTCATGTCGGAGAAGACGAACGGGCGATCCTGCCGCATGCGCGTCGCATCGCGGTCCATCACCTCGAGGTCGGCGCCGACGTGCGGAGCAAGGTCCTTCTTGTTGATGACAAGCAGGTCCGACTTGGTGATCCCGGGACCACCCTTGCGCGGGATCTCCTCGCCCTGGCAGACGGAGATCACATAGATGGTGATATCGGCAAGATCCGGAGAGAAGGTCGCCGCGAGATTATCACCGCCTGACTCGATGAAGACCACGTCGAGATCGGGGATGCGCTCGTTGAGGCCCGCAATGGCCTGCAGGTTGATCGTCGCATCCTCTCGGATGGCCGTATGCGGGCAGCCGCCCGTCTCCACGCCAACGATCCGTTCGGATGGAAGCGCCTGCATCCGCATCAGCGCTTCCGCATCCTCGGTCGTGTAGATGTCGTTGGTGACGACCGCGACCGAGTAGTCGTCGCGCATCGCCTTGCAAAGCTTCTCGGTCAGCGCCGTCTTGCCGGAGCCGACTGGACCGCCGATACCGACCCGCAAAGGTCCATTTCCTGATTTCATGCTGAAAACTCCAATCGGGATCGATGATAGCGTGGCGTCAGCGGAGCCACCACCTGCAAATGACGTATGGCCAAGGCCGATGTCACGACCGGAAGAGCCGCGTCTGCTGCGTCTCGTGGCGAAGCGACATGATATCGGCCTGAATGCTCGCTGAGCCCAGATCGTCGAGCGAAGCGACGGCCCCGCGCTTGGCAAGGGCGGCGATATCAACCTCAAGCCCGGCAAGTATCGCCACGCCATCCTTTTGCCCGGTGACGCCGAGGCGTATCCCCGCCGACACGGCCTGGGAAAGATAGGCATGCACGAAGGCGGCTATGACCCGTTCGAGCGGGACAGCATGGGCACCGGCGACAACGCCGACAGCAACGGGATAGACGACGCCGCGCGGCAAGCGATCGAAGACGGGATCCGGCCAGGCACGCGCGGACGTCAGGAACGCCTCTCCGAGCAACAAGGTCTCCTGATGGCGTTCCCGAGAGCCGGCAAGCGCCTCTCCCAGTTCGCAAACGGACCCAAGTGCTTCGGTATCGTCATGGACGCGATGGGCGGCGGCCAGCAGCACGACGTCGTTCCAGACAGTTCCCCGCGCAATCAGCGTCGAAACCCAATCCCTCAGCGAGGCAACGTCGCGAACCAGGCCATCCTCTACCGCGCGCTCCATTCCGCCGGAATAGGCGAAGGAGCCAACGGGAAAGGCTGGCGAAAGCCATGCCATCAGACGCAGCAGGGCCTGCAGGTCGGTATCTTCGGTCATCTCAGTCGTGGGAATGGTTATGGCCATGGCCGTGATCGTGGCCATGCGAATGGCTGCCATGAGAATGATAGGCGCCACGGACGGGTTGGAACGGTTCCGTCACTTCGGTGACCGTCGCCCCGAGCCCTTCAAGCATCGAACGGATAACGTGGTCGCGAAGGATCAGGATACGATCGTCCTCGATCTGCGCACCGAGATGGCGGTTGCCGAGATGCCAGGCGAGCTCGATCAGATGCAGGCGGTCCTTCGGCTTGATCTCGAAGAGCTTCTCGTCGGCAGCGACGATCTCGATCAATTCGCCGTCCTCGAGAACCAGCATGTCGCCGCTGGCAAAAAGCACCGGCTCCTTGAGGTCGAGCATGACCATGTCGCCATTGTCGAGATGCAAAAGCTTCCGGCGCAGATGCCTCAGATCATGTGGCAGAACCACCTTGCCCGTCGGGTTCGAGGAAGGCGTGCCGGCGGGAAGATAGGAGGTAACGTGCTGCATGACATGTCCGTTTTCATTGAGACTGTGACCATGCAAAATAGCCCCTTGCGATGCAAGCGACAAAGTGCGGAAGCGCCTGACTATCCTGCGCTCTTTGCCGCCGGATAGTCGAGTTCGGCGGCCGCGCCTTCGGCCAAATGTCGAAGACGGCTCTGCAGCCCGTCCTCCTCATGAACCACGCGGTTGCGCCCAAGAGCCTTGGCGAGATAGAGCGCCTTGTCCGCGGAAGAATAGATGGCTTCCTTGCTGCGGCCGGGCGCGAATTCCGCAATGCCGGCAGAGACGGTGATGTCGATCGAGCAGCCCTCGGCGGACACCGGATGTTCCGCAAGTTCGGCGCAGACCAGCCGAATCTGGGCAATGCGCTCGTCCCGCGGGCTACCGGCCACGATAACGCCGAACTCCTCGCCGCCGAGACGGGCCGCGACCGAGCTGCCGCCGAACGAAGCGGCGAGCGTGGCGGATACCGCCACGATCACGGCATCGCCGCACGCATGACCGAAGCGATCGTTGATCGCCTTGAACCGATCGACATCGAAGATCGCCAGACAGGCCCCCTCGTGCACACAGCTGAGCGCCTCCGTGAACGCCCGTCGATTGAGTAGCCCCGACAGCATATCCGTCCGGCTCAGCCGTTCAAATTCAGCGCGCGAGACGCTGAGCTTATGCATGGCGTGTCCGGCAAGAAGCGCGAGACTACCCGAGACGAAACCGCCGATCAGCCACGAAAATACGACGCCGTAGATCAGGGCGTGCGCGAGCGGAATCGGCAACAGATCCAGCCAGCCGAAAACCGGTAGAACAAGAACGACGACGACAGACGACAGCGTCACCGCGAGAAAGCTCATCTTGAGAGCGAACGTGTAAATCGTGCCGCGATTCTGAAAATCGCCAAGCTCTGCCTGGAGAGATATTTTCATCCGAATCGACCTTTTTGCCCAACCCAAGCACATTGCTTAGAGGCCAATTCCTGCCGGGTTCTTAAGTGAATTGTTAAGATTCGAATGAATTCGGTGAATTGAAACGGCCGGGAAGAATGGCCAAAAACGCTACGATTTCAGGGCGGAATCAAAGAAAAAACTGAAAAACCCAACACATTGATTTTCATTCCGATTTCCGTCGGGGGCGAATTGACGTGTATCGTTGCGGGCACCGCGCTTCATTGTGACGCACTCGCCCGCCAAGAAAGGAAACGGTGGAAATCCTGCTTAACATTTCACGCGGGAAGACCGGTGCAAGCGCACCGGCCTTCGATCACGTTCAGAACAGGAAATAGCGCTGCGTCATCGGCAGCACCGTCGCCGGCTCGCACGTCAGCAACTCGCCATCGGCGCGCACCTCGTAGGTCTCCGGATCGACCTCGATATGGGGTGTCAGGCTGTTGTGGACCATCGACGCCTTGGAGATACCGCCTCGCGTGTTCCTGACGGCAAGGAGGTCCTTTGCGACGCCAAGCTTGCCCTTCAGGCCGGCATCGAGCGAGGCCTGGCTGACGAAGGTCACGGAGCTGTTCGTCAGGCTCTTGCCGTAGGAAGCGAACATCGGGCGGTAGTGTACCGGCTGCGGTGTCGGAATGGATGCGTTCGGGTCACCCATCGGCGCCGCCGCAATCGAACCGCCAAGCAGAACCATGTCAGGCTTCACCCCAAAGAAGGCCGGGTTCCAGATCACCAGGTCGGCGCGCTTGCCGACCTCGAGCGAGCCGATCTCGTGCGACAGGCCGTGAGCGATCGCCGGATTGATCGTGTACTTGGCGATGTAGCGGCGAACACGGAAGTTGTCGTTATCGCCCGTCTCTTCCTTCAGTCGACCACGTTGGCGCTTCATCTTGTCGGCCGTCTGCCACGTCCGGATCGCGACCTCGCCGACGCGGCCCATCGCCTGGCTGTCGGAGGAAATGATCGAGAAGGCGCCGATGTCGTGCAGGATATCTTCCGCCGCGATCGTCTCCTTGCGGATGCGGCTCTCGGCAAACGCAATGTCCTCGGGGATCGACGGCGACAGGTGGTGGCAGACCATCAGCATGTCGAGATGCTCGGCGATGGTGTTGACCGTGTAGGGACGAGTCGGGTTGGTCGACGACGGGATGACGTTCGACTGGCCGCAGATCTTGATGATATCAGGCGCGTGACCGCCGCCGGCGCCTTCCGTGTGGAAAGCATGGATCGTGCGGCCCTTGATGGCGCCGATCGTGTCTTCCACGAAGCCGCTCTCGTTCAACGTGTCGGTATGGATCATCACCTGCACGTCGTACTGGTCGGCGACGGTAAGGCAGCAGTCGATCGCGCCCGGTGTCGTGCCCCAGTCCTCATGCAGCTTCAGCGACGTGGCACCGGCGAGAACCATTTCCTCGAGCGCGCCCGGCAGAGAGGCGTTGCCCTTGCCCGCGAAGGCAAGGTTCATCGGGAAGGCATCCGCCGCCTCGATCATCCGGGCGATGTGCCAGGGACCGGGCGTGCAGGTCGTCGCCAGCGTGCCATGCGCCGGTCCGGTGCCGCCGCCGAGCATGCAGGTCATCCCGCTCATCAGCGCTTCCTCGATCTGCTGCGGGCAGATGAAGTGGATGTGGCTGTCCATGCCGCCCGCCGTGACGATCTTGCCCTCGCCCGCGATGGCCTCGGTGCCCGGACCGACGATGATGTTGACGCCCGGCTGGGTGTCCGGATTACCTGCCTTGCCGATCGCCGCGATGCGCCCGCTCTTCAGGCCGATATCCGCCTTGTAGATGCCGGAGTGATCGATCACCACCGCATTGGTGATGACGGTATCGACCGCACCGTTTGCCCGCGTTACCTGGCTCTGCCCCATGCCGTCGCGGATCACCTTGCCGCCGCCGAACTTCACTTCTTCCCCGTAGGTGGTGAAGTCCTTCTCGATCTCGATGAAGAGCTCCGTATCGGCAAGCCGCACCTTGTCGCCGGTGGTCGGGCCGAACATGCCGGCATAGGCGGCGCGGGAAATCTTGTAGGGCATATGTCAGGCTCCTTGGGAGGAAGAAAGGGATGCGGTCGCCGGCAGCCGGGTCACGCGGCCGTTGGCGACATAAAAATCGACAAGTTGCCGCTCGGCAGCGAAGGGATGCCATTCCCACCCCGCGTGGCCGAAGCCCGCAAGATCGATGGTCGCCTCGGGAAATCTGTTCATCACCTCGGCAATCACGATCATGCCGCTGCTCGGCACGACGTAAGGCGCTGGCTGGTAGACCGCGAGTGCCGCGTCCACTGCGTCATGAATCGCTTGGTCAACGACCACATGCGTCTTGCCAGCGTCGGCACAGAACACGTTGAATTGACTCGTGTAGTCGTCGCAGAAATCGTCGAGTTCGGGATGCGACACGGCGAGCGGCGCCTTCAGCTCGGCAAACTTCCGGGGATCGCGCACGCTCCAGATCGCCGCGGCCTCGCGCACTCCGGGATGCTCGCGCCACGCCTGCGAGGCGACCATTGCCTTGCCCGGCCGTCCGGTATTGCAGACCGCGACGACATCGGTGCGGCCCGGGCTCGCCTCATAGGACCGGCATTCGTTGAAGCGGATTACGAAGGTAGCCTCTGCCACAGCCGCCGCCGCATTCGCGCCGATCTCTCCGTTGCCGACGATCATGATCCTGTCAGCCATGTCAGTTGCCCATCGTCTCTGCGAGGTCCTTGAGCTGCTTGGTGCGCTCGTCCGTCAGCTCGGCGATGCAGCCGGCAACCAGCATCGGTTCCATCGTGCCGCCGCGCGCCTGGAAGCCAGCCGCTTCGCACTCCGCATCGCGAAAATTCACCCAGGCGCGCTGCGCCTTCACCAGCGCCTCTTCGGCACCGCGCATATCGTCGTCGAGATCCTCGTCGACCGCTGCAAGCGCCGCACGGGTGATCTTGTATTGTACGTTCAGTGCCTTGTCGGCGGTTTCCTGACGATCCTGCTCGCAGGCCGTCATGTCGGTCTGCGTCACGGGATTGCTGCAATCCACATCTTGCGCATTGGAGCCAAAGGCAATGAACGTGCCGACACCGGCCGCCAGGAGATATAGGGTCGCGCGCATCGTTTCCTCCCCGATCCCTTCTTAGAGCTTACCCATGACGAGCTGCCGGAAGCCATAGACCTCGCGCTTGCCGGAAAGCGGAATGAGGGTCACCGAACGCGTCTGGCCGGGCTCGAAGCGGACGGCCGTGCCGGCCGGGATATCGAGCCGCATCCCCTGCGCCTTATCCCGGTCGAACGACAGACCGGCGTTGGTTTCCGCGAAATGATAGTGGCTGCCGACCTGCACCGGGCGATCGCCGGTGTTCGAGACGTCGAGCGTTATCGTCGGCGCGCCGACGTTCAGCTCGATGTCGCCGCTTGCGGCAATGATTTCTCCTGGAATCATGATTTTCTCCTCACGCGGCCTTGATGGGCGCGCAGCCCTCGGCCTTCAGAACGCGCTTTGTCGATGCGGGATATTTGGCAAGCTTTTCAGCCGGACGCACCGGGCGACGCACGAGTTCACCGCCGCAATTCGGGCAGACGCCGCCGAGGACATCGGCGACACAATCGGCGCAGAACGTGCACTCGAAGGTGCAGATCATCGCTTCCGAACTGTCAGGCGGCAGGTCCTTGTCGCAGCATTCGCAATTGGGTCGCAGCTCCAGCATCGCGACCTCAGCGGATCGGTTCGTGGACGGTCACCAGCTTGGTGCCATCGGGAAAGGTCGCCTCGACCTGCACGTCATGGATCATCTCCGCGATGCCTTCCATCACCTGGTCACGGCCGATGACATGGGCGCCGGCCTCCATCAGCTCGGCGACTGGACGCCCGTCACGCGCGCCCTCGACGACGAAGTCGGAAATCAGCGCGATCGCCTCCGGATAGTTGAGCTTCACGCCCCGCTCCAGCCGCCGCCGCGCGACCATCGCCGCCATCGAAATCAACAGCTTGTCTTTTTCTCTCGGTGTGAGGTTCATCGTGCATCCATCTGCTTGATCTAGAGATTCCAGACTTTCGGTACCGGCGCTCCATTGCGCAAGGTCGAAATGATCGGGATGAGAATTTTTCTGAGCGCAAAACCATCAGGCGCAGAAAGGCGCACGACGATCTTGCCGGCCCAGCTGCTGGCGCCGCCCATATGGCCTTCGAGCAACGGCCGTACTGCGCCAAGGTAGGCTTCGGCCCGCGGCCCGACATACAGCAACGTCGCAAACGCGACGTTGCCTGATAGTACGGCATCGGCGCCGGCAAGCGCTGAAACATTGCCCTGCAGTTGCAGGTCCTCGGCATGACATAGCCTGCCTGCCTTGCGGATGCGCCAGCGGTCACGAAAGAGGCCGGTTTCCACCGCCTCTCCCATTGCCTTGCGGCCAAGCAGGATGGCCTCGACCGCCAGGAATTCGGCATCGTCATCGAGATCGACGTCGAGCCGGCGAAACAGCGACGAACGATCGAAGAGAATGGTTTCCTGCGGCAGCCAGTCCACCCGCGCGTTCGCGCCGACGGAAATGCTGGTGGTGACCTCGGCCGTTCCGGCGGATGCCTTGTAGATCTTCTCGCAGGCCTGGGTGGTCACGTCGATGCGGGTGCCCGGACCAGCCGCAACGCTCCAGTTCATCCGGTCGCCGCCGGTGAGGCCGCCCGCGGTATTGATGATGACGGCTTCCATGGAGGAATCGAACGTATCCGGAAGCCGGATCTTGGCCGCTCCCTCCTGGTAGAGCTCCTGCAGGCGCGTACGCCCGTCGAGCGTCTTCGCTGCCAGATGCCCGCGCCCCTCGGCCCTCTGCGGTCTCGTGGCGGCCGCCGCGTTCGTCATTCCGTCCCTTTCCAACGCACGCCGGTTGACCCGGCCGTTTTCATTGAAGTCATCAACTTGCAGAAAGCAAGCAATTCCCATGCCGTGCCTAGAGCTCTGAACGAGCGGACCCGCGACAGCAAAGCCCCTTAGGGATTGCCGAGGAAAGCAGCATCTGCCCAACAGATAGACACTGCTATCAGACAGTGAGATGCCGCCGCGCCTCGGGCGTATCCAGCGTCTCCGCCAGCCCCTCATGCACGATCTCGCCGCGATCCATGATGTAGACGTAATCGGCAAGCTCGCGGCAAAAATCGAGATACTGCTCGACCAGCAGGATCGCCATGCCGGTACTGTCGCGCAGATAGCGGATCGCCCGGCCGATATCCTTGATGATCGACGGCTGGATGCCCTCGGTCGGCTCGTCGAGCACGAGGATCTTCGGCCGCGTCACCATCGCCCGACCAATCGCCAGCTGCTGCTGCTGCCCACCCGAGAGATCGCCACCGCGCCGCCCGAGCATCGTCTGCAGCACGGGAAACAGGCTGAAGATGTCGTCGGGGATATTCTTGTCGCGGCGCGATAGCGGGGCAAAACCGGTCTCGAGATTCTCCTTTACCGTCAGCAATGGAAAGATCTCGCGCCCCTGCGGCACGTAGCCGATGCCCTGCTTGGCCCGCGCATAGGGCGCCAGCCCGTTGAGCCTGGTGTCGTTGAACGTCACCGTGCCCGATGACAGCGGGTGCTGGCCGGTGACGGCGCGCAGCAGCGAGCTCTTGCCCACACCGTTGCGGCCGAGCACGCAGGTGATCGTGCCCATCTCGGCCTTCAGCGAGATGCCGCGCAACGCCTGCGCCGCGCCGTAGTGGAGGTTTGCGTTTTCGACTGTCAGCATCTTACCGCCCCAGATAGTTTTCGATCACCTTCGGATCGGAGCTCACAAAATCAATCGACCCCTCGGCCAGCACCGAGCCTTCGGCGAGACACGTCACCTTCACCCCAAGGTCGCGAATAAAGCCCATATCGTGCTCGACGACGACGACAGACCGCGTCCTGGCGATCTCCTTCAACAGGATCGCCGTCTCCGCCGTCTCCGCATCCGTCATCCCGGCCACCGGCTCGTCGACCAGCAACAACTTCGGCTCCTGCGCCAAGAGCATGCCGATCTCCAGCCATTGCTTCTGCCCATGGCTGAGATTGGCCGCCAGATCGTCGCGTCGATGCGTCAGGCGCACCGTCGCGAGAATCTCGTCGATACGCGCCCGATCCTCCGATGACAGCCGGTAGAACAGCGTCGGAAACACCCCGCGCTTGCGGTTCAGCGCCAGCTCGATGTTGTCCCACACCGTATGGCTCTCGAACACCGTCGGCTTCTGGAACTTGCGGCCGATGCCGAGCTGGGCGATGTCGGCCTCGTCGAGCTTGGTGAGATCGGTCTGCCCATTGAAGAATACTTCGCCGGCATCCGGTCTAGTCTTGCCGGTGATGATGTCCATCATCGTCGTCTTGCCGGCGCCGTTCGGGCCGATGATGGCGCGGAGTTCCCCCGGCTCGATGACGATCGACAGCGCGTTCAGCGCCTTGAAGCCATCGAAGGAGACGGAGACGTTGTTGAGGTAGAGAACGCTGCTGGGTTTGACGTCAGGGATCATGGCGCTCACTCCGCAGCCTGGATTTTCGCATCGACACCGTCTTCCCGGCTGGCGGACGGCGTATCGCTTGATGCAGACTTGCGCTTGCTCAGATACGGCCCGATCGTGCCGACGATGCCCTTCGGCAGAAACACAGTGACCGCAACGAACAGGCCGCCCAGCGCAAACAGCCAGAATTCTGGAAACAGGCCGGTGAAGATCGTCTTGCCGCCATTGACGAGGATGGCGCCGATGATCGGCCCGATCAGCGTCGAGCGACCGCCGACCGCCGTCCAGATGACGACTTCGATCGAGTTGGCCGGCGCGAATTCGCCCGGATTGATGATGCCGACCTGCGGCACGTAGAGCGCACCGGCAATCCCCGCCATCATCGCCGAGACGACGAAGGTGAAGAGCTTGAAGTGCTCGACGCGGTAGCCGAGGAAGCGTGTGCGGCTTTCCGCATCGCGCACCCCGACCAGCACCTTGCCGAACTTCGAGCGCACGATGGCGGATGCGATCAGCAGCGACAGCGCCAGGAAGATCGCGGTGGCGGCGAACAGGGCGGCGCGGGTGCCGTCGGCCTGGATGTTGTAGCCGATGATGTCCTTGAAATCGGTCAGGCCGTTGTTGCCGCCGAAGCCCATGTCGTTGCGGAAGAAGGCGAGCAGCAGGGCATAGGTCATCGCCTGGGTGATGATCGACAGATAGACGCCGTTGACGCGGCTGCGGAAGGCGAACCAGCCGAACACGAAGGCGAGCAGCCCGGGGACGACGAGCACCATCAGCGCCGCGAACCAGAAGTGGTTGAACCCGTACCAGAACCATGGCAGCGCCTTGTAGTTCAGGAACACCATGAAATCGGGCAGGATGGGGTCGCCGTAGCTGCCGCGGGTGCCGATCTGGCGCATCAGATACATGCCCATCGCATAGCCGCCGAGCGCGAAGAAGGCGCCATGGCCAAGCGAGAGAATGCCGCAGAAACCCCAGACGAGATCGAGCGCCAGCGCCAGAAGCGCATAGGTGAGATACTTGCCGAACAGCGACATGATGTAGGTCGGGATGTGCAGCGGGCTTGATGCCGGCGTCATCAGATTCAGGACCGGCACCAGCACGGCGAGCGCCAGCAGGATGAAGAGCGCAACGATGATCTTGCGATCGAGAGACCGGAGAAGGAAGGCCGTAATCATGCTTCCACCGCCCTTCCTTTGAGTGCGAAGAGCCCACGCGGCCGCTTCTGGATGAAGAGAATGATGAGGACGAGCACCAGGATCTTGCCGAGCACGGCGCCGGCGAAAGGCTCGAGGAACTTGTTGACGACGCCGAGCGACAGCGCGCCCACCAGTGTGCCCCACAGATTGCCGACGCCGCCGAACACCACGACCATGAAGCTGTCGATGATGTAGCTCTGGCCGAGATTGGGCGAGACGTTATCGATCTGGCTGAGCGCCACGCCCGCCATGCCGGCGATGCCGGAGCCGAGCGCGAAGGTGAAGGCATCGACCCAGCCGGTGCGGATGCCCATCGACGACGCCATGCGCCGGTTCTGCGTGACGGCGCGCATCTGCAAGCCGAAGGCGGAACGCTTGAGCAGCATGAGCAGCGTCACGAACACCGCCATCGAGAAGACGATGATCCACAGGCGGTTCCAGGTGATCGACAGACCGCCAAGTTCGAACGCGCCCGACATCCAGCTTGGATTGCGCACTTCGCGGTTGGTCGGCCCGAAGATCGAGCGCACCGCCTGCTGCAGGATGAGCGAGACGCCCCAGGTGGCAAGCAGCGTTTCCAGCGGACGACCGTAGAGATAGCGGATCACGGTGCGTTCGATGACGAGGCCGACGAAGCCGGTGAAGATGAAGGCGGCGGGCACGGCGAAGGCCAGCGAATAGACTTCGAGGCCGGGGAAAGTCGAAGCGATATACTGCTGCACCACATAGGTCGTGTAGGCGCCGATCATCACCATCTCGCCATGCGCCATGTTGATGACGCCCATGACGCCGAAGGTGATCGCAAGGCCGATGGCGGCAAGCAGCAGCACCGAGCCGAGCGACAGGCCGTACCAGACGTTCTGCACCACGTCCCAGAGCGCCAGGCTGCGGTTGATCGTGTTGATATGCGTCTGGATTTCGCCCTTGAGTTCGTCAGGCGCGGTCGCCATTGCTGTCGTCAGGATCGTCAGCGCGTTGCGGCCGCCGCGGGCGGCGATCGTGTCGATGGCGGCCTTCTTGTCTTCGGCGCCGACATCGCTCTTCAGCACCATCACAGCGCGGGCGGCTTCCATCGTCTCCTTGACCTCGCCGTCCTTCTCAGCGGCAAGCGCAGAGTTCAGAAGTTCGAGATTGGCGAGATCGGCATCGCGCAGCAGCCCCTGGGCAGCCGCAAGCCGGGCGCCGCGATCGGGAGAGAGCAGCGTCAGCTGGCTCATGGCCGAGGCGATGACGCCGCGCAGCGAATTGTTGATCCTTACCTTGGACATGTAGTCCGCATCGATATCGGCGACGGCTTCGCCGCTGATCGGATCTGAAAAGGTCGGCTCGTCCTCCGTTCCGCCCTGAAGCAGAACCGGGCCACCGCTTTCCGAATTCACGTAAAGCTGGCCGTCGCTGAGCTGCTGCAGGATCTGGCTGACATGGGCATCGCCGGATGCGACCAGCGCCTTGATGGCGACCTCGCGTTCCGGGAAATCGCCGACGCCGAGCGCGTCGACAAGCGCGTGGATATCTTCCTGCGCCTTCAGCGCCGTGGCGAATGCCGGCAGGGCCAGGCACAAGGTCAAAAGCAAAATCTTGATGGCGCGATACATCGGCTTTCTGCCTCGGTTATCGTTGGCCTTCCGGCGCAATCGGGAAGAAAAATCAGGGCCTTAATTCAGCAATCCGTTGCCGTCCGAAGCCTAAAGGCCGCGCTTCGGAGATGGACCTTCCGCCCGGACAGGAGAGACCGGGCGGAAGTCTTCAGGCGTCAGAGTGACGGGGTGGTCAGCACTCAGGAGCCCTTGCCGCCGCACTTGCCAGTGGCAACGTTGAAGTTGCCGCAGTTCATGGGCTTGCGCCAATCGGAGATCAGGTCCTTGGAGTCAGGCAGGAAGTCCGACCATTCGTCGCCGACGACAGCAGGGGTCTGCTGGACGATTTCGAACTGGCCGTTCGCCTGGATTTCACCGATCAGCACCGGCTTGGTGATGTGGTGGTTCGGCATGACGGTTGCGTAGCCGCCCGAGAGGTTCGGAACCGTGGTGCCGATGATCGTGTCGAGAACCTTGTCCGTGTCGGTCGTGCCGGCAGCCTGGACCGCCTTAACCCATGCGTTGAAGCCGATATAGGCGGCTTCCATCGGGTCGTTGGTCACGCGCTTGTCGTTCTTGGTGTAGGCATGCCATTCCTTGATGAACTTCTTGTTGGCCGGGCTTTCGACCGACTCGAAGTAGTTCCAGGCAGCGAGGTGGCCGACGAGCGGCTTGGTGTCGAGACCGGCAAGCTCTTCTTCGCCGACCGAGAAGGCGACAACAGGAATGTCGGTTGCCTTGACGCCCTGGTTGCCGAGTTCCTTGTAGAACGGAACGTTGGCGTCACCGTTGATGGTGGAGACGACGGCGGTCTTCTTGCCGGAGGCGCCGAATTCCTTGATCTTGGAGACTTCCGTCTGCCAGTCGGAGAAGCCGAACGGCGTGTAGTTGACGATGATGTCTTCCTTCGGAATGCCCTTCGAGATCAGGTAGGCTTCCAGGATCTTGTTGGTCGTGCGCGGATAAACGTAGTCGGTGCCTTCGAGAACGAAGCGCTTAACGCCTTCCTTTTCCATCAGGTAGTCGACAGCCGGGATCGCCTGCTGGTTCGGAGCAGCACCCGTGTAGAAGATGTTGCGCGAGGACTCTTCGCCTTCATACTGAACCGGGTAGAACAGGATGGAGTTGAGCTCTTCGAAAACCGGCAGGACCGACTTGCGCGACGAGGACGTCCAGCAACCGAAGACGGCCGCGACCTTGTCCTTTTCGATCAGCTCGCGTGCCTTTTCGGCAAACAGCGGCCAGTCGGAAGCCGGATCGACGACGACGGCTTCGAGCTTCTTGCCGAGAAGGCCGCCCTTCTTGTTCTGCTCGTCGATGAGCATCAGCATGGCGTCTTTCAGCGTCGTTTCGGAGATCGCCATCGTGCCGGACAGCGAATGCAGAACGCCGACCTTGATGGTGTCGTCAGCCGCAACGGCTCCATGGAATGCGGCCGTGGCCGACATGACGGCGCCGAGCACGGCACCGGAAACATATGATCGCAGATTCATCTGGTTGATCCCCTCTTCTTGTTCCGACAACAGGCCTGAAACGGCGATTAACTGTTGCTTAAGGGACTATCCGGTGCTGCACTGCGAAAGCGTATACGCGAAATGACGTAGGTGACGGGGCGAAATGTGCAGTTTTGCGTTGCACCGCACTCTTAAGCCCCGCACTGTTCCATGTTACCAACGGATGACAAAGGGAACGAAGGGGCCGATCACGGGCATGGCAGCGCGGCAACGCATTATTCCGGTCAGGCGCGAATATAATCGCTGGGTCGCCAACCAGACGCTGGAAGACTATGCGCTGCGCTTCACCGCCAAGAGCGCCCGGCAGTTCTCCTCGCAGCGCATCTCGCAGACGGCGATCGGCGCCATTTCCTTCCTGGCGCTGGAGGCGATCGGCGGCGCGATCACGCTCTCCTACGGCACCACCAACGCCTTCTACGCCATCATCGTCGCCTCGATCGCCATGCTCGCCATCGGCCTGCCGATCAGCCGCTACGCCATCCGCCACGGCGTCGACATCGACCTTCTGACCCGCGGCGCGAGCTTCGGCTATATCGGCTCGACCATCACCTCGCTGATCTATGCCAGCTTCACCTTCATGCTGTTTGCGATCGAGGCCTCGATCATGTCCGGCGCGCTGGAGCTGACGCTCGGCATACCGCTCTGGATCGGCTACATCATCAGCGCCGTTATGGTCATCCCGCTCGTCACCCACGGCGTCCGGCTGATCAGTCGCTTCCAGCTTCTGACGCAGCCCTTCTGGATCGTCCTCAACATCCTGCCCTTCCTCTTCATCGCGGTGATGGACTGGGAGAAGTTCGACCTCTGGCGCGCCTTCTCGGGCATCCGCCATGCCTCAGGCCCACCCGGCACCATCGCCCCCTTCGATCTCGTCGAGTTCGGCGCGGCGTCAGCCGTCATCCTGGCGCTGATGTCGCAGATCGGCGAACAGGCCGACTTCCTGCGCTTCCTGCCTCCGGAAAAGCAGACCAAGTGGCGCCACCGCCTCGCCGTCTTCCTCGCCGGTCCCGGCTGGGTGATCATCGGCGCACCGAAGCTGCTGGCCGGCTCCTTCCTCGTCGTCCTGACCTTCGCCTCCGGCGTCCCCGCCGACCGCGCCGCCGATCCGGCGCAGATGTACCTCACTGCCTTCGGCTACATGATCCCCTGGCACAACGCCGCCCTCCTGCTGAT
This sequence comes from Rhizobium sp. Root708, assembly GCF_001429725.1. Classification (GTDB taxonomy): domain Bacteria; phylum Pseudomonadota; class Alphaproteobacteria; order Rhizobiales; family Rhizobiaceae; genus Rhizobium. The sequence continues at coordinate 53,478 of NZ_LMHV01000003.1, forward strand.
GGCCGCCTTCGTCATGGTCTCGCAGTTGAAGATCAACGTCATGAACGCCTATGCCGGCTCGCTGGCCTGGTCGAACTTCTTCTCCCGCCTCACCCACAGCCACCCCGGCCGCGTCATCTGGCTGGTCTTCAACGTGGCAATCGCGCTGCTGCTGATGGAGCTCGGCATCTACAAGCTGCTCGAGGAAACGCTCGGCATCTTCTCGATCATCGCGATGGCATGGCTCTGCACGATCTCGGCCGATCTCTTCATCAACAAGCCGCTCGGCCTCGCCCCTCCCGGCATCGAGTTCAAGCGCGCCCATCTCTACGACATCAACCCCGTCGGCCTCGGCGCCATGACGCTTTCGGCGACCATCGCACTCATCGCCCATTTCGGCGTCTTCGGCACGATCGCTGCGTCGCTGGCACCCTACATCACCCTCATCGTCGCCCTCGTCGCCTCGCCCACGATTGCCTGGGCCACCAAGGGCAAGTTCTACCTTGCCCGCAAGCCGCGCCAGAGCTGGAAGAACCTGACCAACATCACCTGCTCGGTCTGCGAACACCCGTTCGAGCCGGAAGACATGGCCTGGTGTCCCGCCTATGCCGCGCCGATCTGCTCGCTCTGCTGTTCGCTCGACAGCCGCTGCCACGACATGTGCAAGCCCAATGCGCATCTGAACGCGCAGGTCGGCTATGTCGCCAAGGCTGTCCTGCCCGAAACCATCGTCCAGAAGCTCACCACCCGCCTCGGCCGCTACGGCATCGCCGTCATCCTGGCGCTGACCGCTGTCGGCGCCATCCTGGCGATGATCGCGCATCAAGTGTCCGCGGCCTCGCCGGAGACTGCAGAAGTCGTCAACGGCACGATCCTGATCGTCTTCTTCGTCTTCGCCGTCATCGCCGGCGTCGTCTGCTGGTTCTATGTGCTGGCGCATGACAGCCGCGTCGTCGCCGAGGAAGAATCCTCGCGCCAGAACACCCTGCTTCTCAAGGAAATCGCCGCCCACAAGAAGACCGACGCCGCACTGCAGGCCGCCAAGGAGACCGCCGAGGCCGCCAACCGCGCCAAGAGCCGCTACGTCGTCGGCCTTAGCCACGAGCTGCGCACGCCGCTCAACGCCGTGCTCGGCTACGCCCAGATCCTCGAGCGCGATGAGACCATCCCGACGCCGCGCCAATCCTCGATCAAGGTCATCCGCCGCTCGGCCGAACATCTCTCCGGCCTGATCGACGGCCTGCTCGATATCTCCAAGATCGAGGCCGGCCGCCTGCAGGTCTATTCCAACGAGATCAACATCCAGGATTTCCTCGACCAGATCATCGACATGTTCCGGCCGCAGGCGCTCGCCAAGGGCCTGACCTTCAACCACCAGCGCGCGCCCGCCCTGCCCCAGTTCGTGCGCACCGACGAGAAGCGCCTGCGCCAGATCCTCGTCAACCTATTGTCCAACGCCATAAAGTTCACCGACGAGGGAACCGTCACCTTCGACGTCGCCTATCGCAGCCAGGTCGCAACCTTCACCGTGACGGACACCGGCCGCGGTATCGCCGAGAAGGACCTGAGCCGCATCTACGAACCCTTCCAGCGCGGCGAGGCCGACAGTATCCGCCCCATGCCCGGCCTCGGCCTTGGCCTCACCATCACCCAGCTTCTGACCAACACGCTCGGCGGCGAAATTTCGGTGACCAGCGAGAAGGACAAGGGCTCGACCTTCAAGGTGCGCCTGATGCTCTCGGCCGTGCTGCGCGAGATCGCAGCACCGCCACAGGAGAAAAAGATCGTCAGCTATGACGGCCCGCGCCGCACCATCGTCGTCGTCGACGACAATGAGGACCACCGCGAGATGATGCGCGAAATCCTCGTGCCGCTCGATTTCATCGTACTGACGGCGGCCAGCGGCACGGATTGCCTGACGCTGATCGAAGGCATCCAGCCCGATCTCTTCCTCGTCGACATCCTGATGCCGGGAATGAACGGCTGGCAACTGGTCTCGCGGCTGCGCGAAGCGGGCCAGACGGCACCCATGGTCATGCTTTCAGCCAACATCGGCGACGCCGTCGCCCACAGCGACAGTGACGACAGCCACACCGACGCCATCGGCAAGCCCGTCGACATCCGCCGCCTGCGCGACAAGCTCGCCCTGCACCTCGGCCTGAAATGGCTCTACGCCGAGCCCACGGCCCTTCCCATTTCAAAGCCGGAGCGGCAAATGCGCAGCCCCGGCGCCGCGCATGTGCAGGAACTGCTGCGCCTCGCGGAAATCGGCTATATCAGGGGCATCGAAGCGAAACTGGCCGACCTTGCCAAATCAGAGGCAAATCAGCCATTTACGGACGAACTGCGCTCTTACGTCGGTGCCTTCGATCTCGATGGTGCCGCGAACTTCCTGCACCGCTTCGATGAAAAGGTAGAGACCCTTGGCTGAACATCCCCGCGATATCGTCCTGCTGGTGGATGACTCACCGGAAGCGCTGGGGTTTCTGACCGACGCTTTGGAGCAATCGGGCTTCTCGGTGCTGATCGCGACCTCGGGTACCGCGGCCCTTGGGATCGTCGAGCGGATCACGCCTGATCTGATCCTTCTCGACGCCATCATGCCCTCGATGGACGGCTTCGAGACTTGCCGGAGACTGAAGGCGAACCCGGCGATCAGCCAGATCCCTGTCATCTTCATGACCGGACTGACGGAAACGGAGCATGTCGTGCATGCGCTGGAGTCGGGCGGCGTCGACTACCTCACCAAGCCGATCAACATCGACGAACTGCGCGCCCGCATCGGCGTTCATCTCCGCAATGCCCGGTCCACGCAAAGCGCCCGCGTGGCGCTGGATGCCGCCGGCCGGCACCTGCTTGCCGTGAAAGGTGATGGCGAAATCCACTGGTCGACCCCGCAGGCAACGAGGCTGATCAACACGGCGCTTCATGGTGACGACAGCCTTGACGTCGTGGCCGGTCGGATTGCGGAATGGATGAAGAAGCGCTCCGCCTCCCCCACGACCGACGGCTCGATCTCGGTTTCTCACGAAGGCAAGGATGTCCTTGGCCTCGCCTTTCTCGGCACGATCGGTCCCGACGAGTATCTTTTCCGGCTGACGGCGAACAACCGCCGTCCCGACGACGAGACGTTGCGCCAGAGTTTCGCGCTCACCCACCGCGAATCTGAAGTGCTGCTCTGGATCGCCAAGGGCAAGGCGAACCGGGATATCGGTGAAATTCTCGGGCTGTCGGCAAGGACGGTGAACAAGCATCTTGAACAGATCTACGTGAAGCTCGGCGTCGAAAACCGCGCCTCTGCGGCCGTCAAGGCAGCCCACGTTCTGCATGAGACGTAGGTTGGCTTGGGCACAGATGGCCAGGGCAATGAGGGCTCCGCAGAGCCACAGACGCAGATATCCCGCGCGTCGTCCAGATTCGAGCCGAGGTGCAGGAAAACCGGCTTTCCGATCCGTCCAAGGTGACGATCGCGGATATCCGGTGGTTCATTGCCAATCCCGGATTGTGGGTTTGGCAAGAGGACGGCGACATCAGCGGCTTTTCCGCCGCCGACCCACGAAACGGCTACATCTGGGCTTTATTCGTCGATAACGCGGCTGCCGGTCGTGGTATCGGGCGGGCGCTGCTCGACAGGGCCTGCGCGACCCTCAAGGATGCCGGTTTCACCCGCATATGGCTGACCACAGATTCCGGAACCCAGGCAGAGCACATCTATCGCAGGGCCGGTTGGCAGCTGATCGGCGTGCAGGACAACGAGCTGCTCTTCGAACTCGAAATCTAGCGCGCCGCACGTTGCGAGGCACGGACAGACATTTTTAAAGCCTGGCGCGATAGAATTGCGCACCCCTCTCAATGGGAATGGCATCAAGATGATATCCGGCAGGTCATGAAGGACAGGCTTTATTATGTGGACCGGCTGCGGATTTCCGCCTTCGCGATCCTGATCCTCTATCACTCCTCGGCGGCCTTCTTCACCGATATGGGCTGGCTGATCCATAGCGATCGCACCAGCCCCGCGCTGTCGCTGATCATGGAATTCCCGCGCGCCTGGCGGCTGGCGCTACTGTTCTTCGTCTCGGGCATGGGGGCGGCCTTCTCCTTCCGCTCCGATTCCAGCCTTGCCTTCCTGCGCAAGCGCACGATCCGCCTGCTCGTCCCCTTGCTCTTCGCCATGGCCGTCCTTGTCGTGCCACAGGTCTGGTACGAGCGCATGTACGAGGACGGCTATGACGGCTCGCTGCTGACATTCTGGCTGACGCGCTATTTCACCGAGGGCCGCTATCCGACCGGCAACTTCACCTGGGCGCACATGTGGTTCGTCGCCTACCTGCTCGTGATGTCGGTGATCTGCTACCCGATCTTTCTCTATCTCAGCCGGACAGGAAACGCGATCATGGCCTGGTTCGAACGCGTCGCGAAGACCGGTATGATCTACCTGTTCTTCCTGCTGCCGCTGCTGCTGAACCTCTCCCTGTCGCCGTTCTACCCCAAGGAAACCAATGCCCTCTACAATGACGGCGCATGGTTCGCAGTCTGGGCAAGCTGGTTCGGCCTCGGCTTCCTCGTCGCTCGCAATCATCGCAGCCAGATCGAGCCGATCATCGCCAACCGCTATCTGAGCGCGGCAATCGCGCTGGCCGTCACCGTGTTCCTCTACGCCTTCGCCTGGCTTGCCCCTGCCGAACGAGCCATCGGCAGCTATGCCGATGAAACGCCGCTCTTCAAGGCCGCGATCTTCCTGCTCGCCTGGTCGATGATCCTGACCCTGATCGGCTTCGCCGCCCGTCATTTCAATCAGCCGGACGCACGACTGGTCACGGTCAACCGTCTGGTCTTCCCGCTCTACATCATCCACCAGACGGTGATCGTCGGCGCGCTCTATTATGTGCTCCCGCTCGGCCTGGAGGCAATGCCGAGCTTCCTGATCGTCGCCGCCGCGACCTTCGTTCTCTCCGTGCTTTTCGCCGTCGCCGTGGACCTCATCCCCGGCCCCGCACGCCTGCTCGTCGGCCTCGAGGCCAAGCCGCGAAACCCATCGGGCGAGCGCAAGACCGTCGGCGCCGAGCGATAGAGGGGGTCAGGCTACCTGGTCCGGCGGTTCCTTGCCGTCAAAGAAGGCCGTGATGTTGTCGACGACTTTCATCCCCATGGCCGTCCGTGTTTCTTCGGTGGCGCTGCCGAGATGCGGCAGAAGAACGACGTTCTCCAACGCCCGCAGCGTCTCCGGCACCTGCGGCTCCGCCTCATAGACATCGAGCCCGGCGCCCCGGATAACGCCGTTCTTCAACGCGGTGGCCAAGGCGGCCTCATCGACGACGTCGCCACGGGCGGTGTTGATGAGGAATGCGCCTGGCTTCATGGCAGCAAGGCGCTCGGCGTTCATCAGATGCCTGTTCTCGGCACCACCCGGGCAATGCAGCGAGACGAAATCGGCAGCGCCAAGCACGTCCTCGACTGTCGGAAGCTGACGGGCGCCGTATCGGCTGGCCTCGGCGGGATCCACGGGCGACCGGTTATAGAAAACAACGTCCATGCCGAAGCCGAAATGGCAACGCTGGGCAAAGGCCTTGCCGATCCGCCCAAAGCCGATGATGCCGACGGTCTTTCCTGAGACCTTCGTGCCGATCATGTGGGTCGGGCACCAGCCATGCCATTCGCCGGCCCGTATCTGTCGTTCGCCCTCTCCGGCACGACGCGCCACCGACAGAAGCAGCAGCATGGCGATATCGGCGGTGCAGTCGGTAAGAACGCCAGGCGTATTCGTAACGACGATACCGTGGCTTTTTGCAGCCGCAACGTCGATATGATTGAAGCCGACACCGAAATTGCCAAGGATCTTCGTTCTGATGTCGCCACCCGCAAAGACGGCTGCAGGCAGCTTGTCGGAGACTGTCGGCAGAATCCCGTCATACCGTTGCACCGCCTGGGAGATCGCTTCCGGCGTCATCGGCTGATCATCGACATTGAACGTTGCATCGAAACGTTCAGCGAGCACCGCCTCGATGGCAGCCGGCCAGCGCCGGGTAAGAAGTATCGTCGGACGAGACATGTCGACTCCTTGTATGTTGGCGGCCGGACGATGCGACAGGCAACGAACCGAGGCAAGCGAAAGAGCGACCTTCTCCAAAAAAAGAAGCCCGGCGGTTGGCCGGGCTTCGATCTATGCATTTAGCGATATGGCTTAGTCAGCCTTCGGGAAGTAGCCGTACTTGCCGTCTTCGCCCTTCTTCCACTCGTACATGATGTAGCCAGGAAGCTTCGGGTCGCCCTTCTCGTCGAAGGAGATATCGCCGAGAGCGGTCGGGAACGGGCCCTTTGCCTTCAATGCGGCTGCAACGGCTTCTGCGTCCGTCGAGCCAGCTGCCTTGGCAGCGCCGGCAATCGCCTGCATCGCAGAGTAGGAGTACAGCGTGTAGGCTTCCGGGTTGAAGCCGGCAGCCTTGAACTTCGCAACGAGGTCCTTGTTGGCCGGGTTCAGTGTCGGATCGGGGCCGAAGGTGTTCAGCGTACCGGCAACCGCGTCGCCAGCGATCGATGCCAGTTCGTTCGAAACGATACCGTCACCGGAAACCAGCGTAGCCTTGAGGCCCTGGTCAGCAGCCTGACGGATGATCAGACCAGCTTCGGTGTGGAGACCACCCCAGTAGATGATCGAAACGCCGGCTTCCTTCATCTTCGCGATGAGGGCCGAGAAGTCCTTGTCGCCGACATTGATGCCTTCGTAGAGAACTTCGGTCGAACCAGCAGCGTTCAGAGCCTTCTTGGTTTCGTCAGCGAGACCCTGGCCGTAAGGCGTCTTGTCGTGAACGACAGCGATCTTGGCGTCCTTGAAGTGGTCGGCAAGATACTTGCCGGCGATTGCGCCCTGCTGGTCGTCACGTCCGCAGGTACGGAACGTGTTCCACAGGCCACGCTCGGTGAACTGCGGGTTGGTAGCAGCCGGCGTGATTTCGAGGATGCCGTTTTCAGCGTAGACTTCGGAAGCCGGGATCGAAACACCCGAGTTGAAGTGGCCGATGACGAACTTGACGCCGTCAGCTGCGAACTTGTTGGCGACCGAGATGCCCTGCTTCGGGTCGGAGACGTCGTCGCCGAGCACGACCTTGATCTGCTCGCCGTTGATGCCGCCAGCGGCATTGAGGTCGGCAGCGGCCTGCTCAGCGCCCTTCTGGAGCTGCGCACCGAAAGCGGCGTTCGGGCCGGTCAGCGGACCAGCGACGCCCACGATAATGTCGGCCCAAGCGTTGCCGCTGAAGGCGACCATCGCCGTCAGAGCTACAGCCGACAGGAGAGACTTTCTCATTCTGTTACTCCCAATTTTTTTAGCGGGTTCCGTTCCACGAACCCGACGCAGTACCCACCTTACTGCGCCAGGAAACTTGTTCCACTCCAAGGGGCAATCTGTCCCTAGTTTCAACCGGCTGTCAATGTTTTGCCTTCCAGGAGAAGGGGGACGTCTTTTCGTATAGCCAGTAGTAGTTATTGACCATCTGGTTGGTGCGGCGATAGCGGTAGCCGGCCGTCGAGAAGATCAAAAGAAGCACTACGTCGATGACGTAGTAGAAGGGGCTGAGAAACGGCCCGTCGAAGAGCGCGTGATGCAGAAACTGCATCGCGACTCCCAGCAAAAGCGTATAGGCGATCACCAGAGGGTACTCGCTCCAGCCGTCGGCTGCGGCGCGACCGGCGCGCCATGCAGTCCAGAAGCCGATGAGAACGACGACGAGGCGGATGACGCTGCGAACGCCGGTATCGCCTTCAAAGAAAAGTCCCTGCATATCAAAGTCTCCTCTTCGTCATGCTCAATGTCGTCCGCCTTCGAGATAGGCGGCGCGAACTTCGGGGTTGGCAAGAAGTTCCTGGCCGGAGCCGGACATCGTGACCTTGCCGTTCACCATGACATAGGCGCGGTCGGACAGGCGCAGCGCCGCAAAGGCGTTCTGCTCGACGAGGAAGACGGTCAGCCCTTCTTCCTTGTTGAGCTTCTTGATCGCCTCGAAGATGCCTTTGACGATAAGCGGCGCAAGACCAAGAGAGGGCTCGTCGAGAAGCAGCAGCTTCGGACGCGCCATCAGCGCACGGCCAATCGACAGCATCTGCTGCTCACCGCCCGAAAGCGTGCCGCCGCGCTGCGACTGGCGCTCCTTGAGACGCGGGAACATCACAAAGATCTTCTCGACGTCTTCCTTGAAGTATTTGAGGTCGTCGAGCCCGGCCCCCATCTGGAGGTTTTCCATGACCGTCATGCGCGGAAAGATACGGCGTCCCTCGGGCGACTGAGCGATGCGCAGCCGCGCGATCTCGTGCGTCGGCATCCGAGTGATATCACGGCCTTCGAAGACCACGGCGCCGGTACGCGCCTGCGGGCTTCCGCAGATCGTCATCATAAGCGTCGACTTGCCGGCGCCGTTTGCGCCGATCAGACTGACGATTTCACCCTGATGGACTTCGACGTCGATGCCTGCCAGCGCACGAATGTTGCCGTAGTAGGTTTCGACACCCTGAACTTTAAGAAGTGGCTGACCGGTCATCAGTTGGAGCCTCCTTCGAGGTTCTCGACGGCTGCAATCACTTGTTCCACTTCCTCATCCTCGACACCGAGATAGGCCGCGATGACCCTCGGATCGTTCTTGACGTGCTCCGGCGTGCCGTCGGAAATCTTCTGGCCGTATTCCAGCACCACCACGTGGTCGGAAATTTCCATGACGACAGACATGTCGTGTTCGATCAGCAGGATCGACGTGCCGCTATCGGCGCGGATGCTGCGCAACAACATGTTCAGCGACGCCGATTCACGCGGATTGAGACCGGCTGCCGGCTCGTCCAGGCAAAGAAGTTCCGGCTCCGTGCACATGGCGCGCGCGATCTCGAGGCGGCGCTGCGCGCCGTAGGGCAGATCGCCCGCCGGATCATCGGCGCGATCGATCAGATCGGCCTTCTCCAGCCAATGACGCGCCAGTTCGATCGCGTTCTTCGCCTCGGCCCGATATGAGCCGATGCCGAGAAGGCCGAGGATCGTGTAGCCGGACGCCTTCATCAGCTTGTTGTGCTGCGCGACGAGCAGGTTTTCGAGAACCGTGAGACCGGAGAAAAGACGGATGTTCTGGAACGTACGGGCGACCTTGGCTTCCCGCGTGATGCGGAAATCCGGAAGCCGTTCGAGCAGGTATTCCTTGCCGGTCTTCTGGTGCAGCGTGATCATTCCCATCGTCGGCTTGTAGAAGCCGGTGATGCAGTTGAACACGGTCGTCTTTCCGGCACCGTTCGGGCCGATCAGTGCGGTGATGTCGCCGCGCTTCGCTTCGAACGAGAAGTCGTTGATGGCCATGAGGCCGCCGAACTTCATCGACAGATGCTCGACCCTGAGCAAGGTATCGGTGGTCATGGTGGTGTCCTGAGGGCTCATCAACCGTGACCCTCCTTGGTGAAGCTTCCGGAAATTGCCTTGCGTTCCTTCAGGAAGGCCGTCGGTTCTCGCGAGCCGACGAAGCCGCGCGGCTTGATCAGCATGACGATAACCATCGCCAGACCGAAGAGCAGCATGCGATAGAGTTCCGGCGTGAAGTCAGGACCGAAGACCGCCTTCAGGAAGTCCATCTCGCGCAGCAGTTCCGTGCCGCCGACCATCACGATCGCGGCAACCGCGATACCCGTCAGCGAGCCCATGCCACCGAGAACGACGATCGCAAGAATGACAGCCGATTCCAGGAACACGAAGGACTCGGGCGAAACGAAGCCCTGGCGTGCGGCGAAGAAGGATCCGGCGAAGCCACCGAACATGGCACCGGTAGCGAAAGCGGTAAGCTTGGTGGTGACGGTGTTGATACCGAGCGAACGGCACGCGATTTCATCTTCACGCAGCGCTTCCCATGCACGCCCGATGGGCATGCGGCGAAGGCGGATCGTGACGTAGGCCGTCAGCAGGCAAAGCGCCAGGATGAGATAGAAGAGGAAGATCTTGTAGTAGGCCGAGGACATCGGCAGGTGGAAAAGCTTGGCAAAGCCATGCGGGCTGGCATCGAAGGGAATGCCGAACAGCGTCGCCTTCGGAATGCCCGAGACTCCGAACGTGCCTTTTGTGACGTCCGTCCAGTTGATGAGAACGAGACGGATGATTTCACCGAACGCAAGCGTCACGATCGCCAGGTAGTCGCCGCGCAGACGCAGGACTGGGAAGCCGAGAATGATGCCCCACAAGGCGGCAAAGATACCCGAGAGCGGCAGCAGAACCCAGAAGGACAGGCCGAAATAGCTCGACAGCAGCGCATAGGAATAGGCGCCCACAGCGTAGAACGCGACATATCCGAGATCGAGAAGACCGGCGAGACCGACGACGATGTTGAGGCCCCAGGCCAGCATCACGTAGATCAGGATCTGAATGCCGAAGTTGTCGACATATTTCAGCGATCCCTGCGCACCGACGAGCGAAACAACGACGATCGGATAAACCAGGAGCGCGACAAGCCCGATTTTCAGGAAATGCCTGTGGAAAAAGCCCTTGTCGGTGGAGATGTCGAGCTCTCCGCTTCTCGCCTTCTTGAGCTTGCGCGCATCCAGGTGCGGCCGCAGGAAAACGACGATGACGAAGCGGCCGACCGCTGCGATCGCGACGAAGATTGCAAGCAATCCCCAGCGCTGCACGATGATGAGTTCGTTATTGATGTTCTGGTCTGTTTTCAAACCGACGTAGAGCACGAACATGCCGAACGCGATGACAGCTGCGAACAAAGCTTCTTTAATACCCGTCTGGACAAGTCCGGGTGCGGGCTTGCCAGCGGAGTTTCCAACATTTGCCATGACGTTAAACCTTCTCGACTTCCGGCCGGCCCAGGATACCTGTCGGCTTGAAGATCAGCACGAAAGCGAGGATGCCGAAGGTCGCGACATCCTTGTATGCGATGGTGAAGTAAGCCGACCACAGGGACTCGATCAGGCCGATCATCAGGCCGCCGAGAACGGCGCCCGGCAACGAGCCGATCCCGCCGAGAACGGCTGCGGTAAATGCTTTCACACCTGGCACGAAGCCGTCGTTGAAATTCACCACACCATAATACATCAGATACATCGTGCCGGCGACGGCTGCGAGAGCGGCGCCCATGATGAAGGTAACCGAGATCGTCTGGTCGACGTTCACCCCGAGAAGAGCCGCCATCTTGCGGTCCTGTTCGGTTGCGCGCTGGGCACGACCGAGCGAGGTGTGATTGACGAGGTACCAGAACAGCGTCAGCAGAACCGCCGTGATGACGATGATCACGATCTGCTTCAGCGAGATCGATATGCCGCCGACATTGTAAACCGTGCTGACGAGCGGCGGGATCGGCTTGTTGCGCGGACCCTGCGTGACCTGAATGAAGTTCGACAGGGTGATCGACATGCCGATCGCCGTAATCAGCGGCGCCAGACGGAACGAGCCCCGGAGCGGACGATAGGCGACGCGCTCGATGGTCCAGTTCCACAGGCTCGTCATCAACATCGCGACGAGCAGCATTGCCAACAGCAGGACCGCGACCGGCAGACCGGCGAACATCGATGTGAGAACGAGGAAGACGATGAGGGCTGCAAAGCCACCGATCATGAAAATATCGCCATGGGCGAAGTTGATCATGCCGATGATGCCGTAAACCATCGTATAGCCAATAGCCACAAGGCCATAGATAGATCCAAGAGTCAGCCCGTTAACGAGCTGCTGGACAAAATATTCCATATGTCATTTCCCCTGGATGCCGGCCAGATCAACCTGCATCTCTTGTTATTAGAACCCTTATTGAGCTCTTGTTTAAAGATTTCATACTGCTTTCAAGCCAAAAGGGAAGCGCAAAATCGCAATGCTCCAAAGTTCTTTGCCTTTTTGGTGAAAATGACTTTTTTTAACTCAATAAGTTGATTTTTTTAACATGCAGCGCCCGGAAAACGCCGGATTTGATTGCATTTGCCACACATTGCTGTCCCGTTCCAGGCAAGCTCACAAGCGCATGGGAGCAGGCTTCTCAGGCTGGGCGCGAACAGAGTGCACGCAAATCGACGCGCTCCATTCGGCGTGCAATCGGAAGTGAAATCACCTATATCTGCATCGATAGCAATATACAGAACACAATCGAAATGCTCCAAACCTTCGAACGCGCTGCTCTTGAGGCAGGGCAAGCCATCCTGGAAATCTATGCGCGCGGCTGCGCCAGCGCAAAGAAGGCCGACGACAGCCCCGTCACGATCGCTGACGAGGAAGCGGAGCGTATCATTCTTCGCCATCTGCACGAGGACTTTCCTGACATACCCGTCATCGCCGAGGAATCGGTTGCGGCAGGGATCGTTCCCGCGATTGGCGATGCGTTCTTCCTTGTCGATCCTCTCGACGGGACGCGGGAATTCATCGCCCGGCGCGGTGAGTTCACCGTCAACATCGCCTACATCGCCGATGGCGCGCCGGTCGCGGGAATCGTTTACGCGCCCGCACTCGGCCTTGCCTTTTCCGGCGAGGGCGACCGCGCCGAAAAGCTTTTCATCGATGCATCATTCCGCATCGAACGCCGCGCATTCATCAATGTTCGCGCACAGCCCGCTGATCGGTCAGCTCTGGCCAGCCGCTCGCACAACAGCCCGCAAACCGAACGCTTTCTCGCCGACAATGCCATTTCGCGCTGCACCAACATCGGCTCGTCGCTGAAATTCTGCCTTCTGGCCGAAGGGGGAGCAGATGTTTACCCGCGCTTCACACGCACGATGGAGTGGGACACGGCGGCCGGCGACGCAATCCTGCGCGCGGCTGGCGGAACAACGGTGACGCTCGACGGCGCGCCGCTCACCTACGGCAAGATCGGCCAGACCGAGGATAGCGACTTCGCCAACCCCAACTTCATATCCTGGGGCGGACGACCACCCGCATTGTGAGGTGCATGATTCTTTCAGAAAACAGAGCTGAATCAACAACTCCGCTGCGCGTTGCTGCCCGTCCGTCGCTCACTGTTTAGGATCTAGCGCAACGAAACAGCATCGGATGCACCGGTGCCAAGACGGAGCGCCTCGATGTCGGATCAGACAGCCAACCTTGCCCTGCCCTACATATTGCCCTCGCAGGCCCAAAAGCATGTGACGCATAACGAGGCGCTGCAACGCCTCGACGCCGTCGTGCAATTGACCGTGCATCAGGAGTTGACCGCACCTCCCGTGGCCCATCGGAAGGAGATTGTTACCTCGTCCTGCCTGGCTCGACGGCGGCATGGGCTGGCAAAGATGGCCAACTCGCGATGCGTCAGGACGCCGCCTGGCTTTATCTCTCGCCCAAAAGCGGCTGGTGCGCATTGTTCCGCGAAACCGGCGACCTCCGCAGCTTCGACGGTGCGGCATGGCAGGCGATCTCGCTCGGAAGCGACCGATCGGTGGCCATGATCGGCATCAACGCCGCGCCTGACGACACGAATCGGCTGGCGGTCTCGTCACCGGCGAGCCTCTTCAGCCATGAAGGGCATGGCCACCAGCTGAAACTCAACAAGGCGGCGGTCGGCGAGACAGGCACGATTCTGTTCCAGACGGCCTGGGCCGGGCGGGCCGAACTGGGATTGGCGGGCAACGACGATTTCTCGATCAAGGTCAGCAGCGACGGCAGCAGCTGGAAGACGGCGTTGCGAATCTCGGCAACGGGCGTTGTCGAGACCCCGGAGCGACCGACGGCGGCGGCATCGCGGACTGCGGGCACGGCAACGCCCGCCTCAGGCAGCCTGACCGGCTTCGACGCCTTTCGCTTTGCTCAGGGGAACGTACAGCTCGGAGCAGCCGTGCCTTCAGGCAGTGGACAGCGCCTCGTCGTCCCCTCGGCTGGCCTTTATCTGCTTTCGCTGAATGTCCGCACGCTCAGTTCATCAGGCCATGGCCTCGCTATCGAGGCAAACGGGACAACAATTCTCGCCGCGCTCGAGGGGCAGGCGTCGACCTCCCCTGCCCGGCAATCCGCAATGGCGTTTGCGCAGCTCGAGGCGGGCGACTGGCTCGCCCTGCGCCATACCGGCACAGCGCTCTACGATTTTGGCGAAACCAAAACGGAGCTCGCCATCACCTTGTTGTGACGGGGTTTCAAAGAAGACGATAGCGAAACGCTCGGGCAATCGCCTGCATGCGATTGACCGAGTCGAGTTTGCGCATTGCACTCTTCAGATAGCCGACAACGGTGTGGGGCGAGAGGTTGAGAATAATGGCGATCTCGTCGCTGCTCTTGCCTGCGGCCGACCACCGGAGACACTCGATTTCACGGCTGCTGAGGCTTTCAGGGGGCTGTTCGGTCGGATGATCCTTTGCGAACAACTCCAGAAATTCGATGCTCTGGAAGACCATCGCCATGGCCTCTTCGCGCCCGATCTTCGGCCGCTCGCCTGAAAAGGCGAAAATATACTGCCGCAGCTCGGCGTCATGCAGTGAAAATGCGAACGTGCTCTTCAATCCGCGCTCGCGAAAAAGCGTCGTGAGCGCCGGGTTTTCCTGATTCGCCGCGGTGGCTTCGAACGGCGCCTTGTCACAGAAAACGGGAACGATCGATCGCCGTATCCTGTTCACAAGCTTGCAATAATAGAAAAGATCGGCCCCGTCGTAGAAGGACAGAAGCTCCTCCGGCCAGTTGCTCGCAAGACAGTTGGCCGAGAAGCTCGCACGATCGCCACGAGGAAAGGCAGCAAGCAAGTAATATTGAAAGCCGGCCGATCTCGCCATCGCCTCCATACGCTCGCCCGGTCCGGTTGGCATGGCTCGCGCCGGCATATCGGGGCGTAAAAAAACGGCATCGTCTGCGCTGTCGGAAACGGCGCGCACTTGCTTTCCCATCGAAACTTCCCACGGCTGCCGGCGTCGTCTGATGTCCTTGCCGTAAGACGGCAGCCTTCAAGAGAACCGGAAAAAGCCGACAACCCCAGTCCCGGTAACGGAATGGAGTAGATGGCCTAAAGTCATTCCGGACATGAGGATAAGAACGAAGACGGGGTCTGGCGCTTAAATCTATGTTGCGGTGCTTATAAGATGACGAATGTCAAATGCCCACCGCGCAATGCGCATGGCTCCCATGCGTTTGTTACAAATTTACGTAACGGGAGGTTGCCAGAACCGGCTTTACTGCTTCGCACCGGCAGCGACTAAACTTGTTATCAAAGTCTTACGATGTGCTTAGGCAATTTTTAAATGTGACAAGCTAGAGTGGCTGCCGTGGTCTTGAGTTGTGTAGAGAGTCCAATGACCGAAATGATACGTCCCCGAGTGAAATATGTCATCGGCCCCGATGGCAGCCCGCTGACGATTGCGGATCTTCCACCGCCGAATACCCGGCGCTGGGTAATCCGCCGCAAGGCAGAGGTTGTCGCGGCTGTTCGCGGTGGCTTGTTGAGCTTGGAAGAAGCTTGCGATCGTTACACCCTGACCGTCGAGGAGTTTCTCTCCTGGCAGTCGTCGATCAACAGCCACGGCCTGGCCGGGCTGCGCACCACGCGTATCCAGCAGTATCGTCACTAGACAGCTCATCCGAGCAACGATTTTCGTTTCGGGCCGAAAGCACCCCGGTGCTACAGCGGCCCGAAACCGTTGATGCCGCCACGCGGCATCATGACTCGCCAGAGTCGGCGCGTGTTAACGTCCTTCAAAGACCACTTGGACGTCCACGCCGCCGGCGGCAGGCAGAACATACCCGCACGTCGATCGCCACCGTCTCCTTTATCGAACAGTGTGTGCTCGGGCGCCGGCTTGGCGCAAGCAAGGTCCCCTGCGAAGTTTCCTCATGCAATCCCTGCGAGGAAGATAATCGATGGAAATCAAGAACGAAGATAACGCCTCCGGCGGCCGCTACGTCGTGGACCTCGACGGACATCAAGCCGAGATGACGTTCTCGCGCACCAATGCCAAGCTGATCATCATCGATCATACCGGCGTGCCGGATGCGCTGAGGGGAAAAGGCATAGGCCAGGCGCTCGCCGCTCACGCGATCAACGAGGCAAGACGCGGCGGTTGGAAAATCTTCCCCCTTTGCCCGTTCTTCAAGGCCCAGGCTCAACGCCATGAGGAATGGCGCGACGTCGTCAGTCTCTGACACGACCGTGCAATGCCAAAAGCCATGTATGACGGACGCGACAGCCCATCATGCATGGCTTTTTCAGGCATCACCCCAGGCGCCAGAACTCTGGCGCCTGCTTTCTTTGTTAGGCCCGTGCTCGAACGGCACCATCGCGCTCTTCCAGCGCGGCCGCACGTGCATATTCCGCCTGCATCTCCTCGAGCACTTGCTCGAGCGACTCTTCCTGCATCTTCAGCTCCTTGATCGAGACCTGAAGATTGTCCGCGCGTTGGCGTGCTGCCTTCGCGAAAGTCGGGTAGGCGAAATGATTCGGGTCCGAAATACCGGATTTCTTCTCTTCGATTACGATCTGGCTCTCCAGATCCTTCGTCATCCGGTCGAATTCAGACATCATCATCTGCAATTGCTGCAGTTGACGACGTTTTTCGTTCACCTGAAACTCTTTCAGACGAACTAGGCTCTCACGCGACTTCATACGCATTACTCCAGTGATGCGAGACCCCTGCTCCGCTTACACAGCCCGCTGCGAACCGCTTTGACGCGATTTGCCGAAAAATTTCCTTCGATGTTAACAAAAACCTACCGTTGGTAACCTTTCGTTTACGGGCATCGTTAATGATAGTCCCGATGATTTAAGGGTCGGTAAACACAACTACGCGATTTCCGGTACCTGTTCATTGGTGAGTCGAATGAATCGCTTACCGGCCATTCTTAATGTAAAAGTTGAGAAGTTGGCTTTGCGGATTCTCGTTGGAAAACAGCGAAATGGACAAATTATTTAATAAATTCTCACCCTCTTGCCAGAGTGAATCAGAATTTGTTAACCATTTCGTGGCAGGTTCCAAATCACGCAGTGACATATTCGGTATCGCGTAGGGGCCAGACCACCTTTCGGCGGCGGTAAAGGGGATAAGAATGCGGGTACTACTCATTGAAGATGACAGCGCGACAGCGCAGAGCATCGAATTGATGCTCAAGTCAGAAAGTTTTAACGTCTACACCACCGATCTCGGTGAGGAAGGCGTCGATCTCGGGAAGTTGTATGATTACGACATCATCCTTCTCGATTTGAACCTCCCCGACATGTCCGGATATGAAGTGCTCCGCACTCTCCGCCTGTCCAAGGTCAAAACACCGATCCTGATTCTCTCCGGCATGGCCGGCATCGAGGACAAGGTCCGCGGTCTCGGCTTCGGCGCAGACGACTACATGACCAAGCCGTTCCACAAGGACGAGCTCGTCGCCCGTATTCACGCGATCGTCCGTCGTTCGAAGGGTCACGCCCAGTCGGTCATCATGACCGGCGAACTGATCGTCAACCTCGACGCCAAGACCGTCGAAGTCGGTGGCCAGCGCGTTCATCTGACGGGCAAGGAGTACCAGATGCTGGAGCTGCTTTCGCTCCGCAAGGGTACGACCCTCACCAAGGAAATGTTCCTGAACCACCTTTACGGCGGCATGGACGAGCCGGAACTGAAGATCATCGACGTCTTCATCTGCAAGCTGCGCAAGAAGCTCGCGAACGCCGCGGGTGGCGCGAACTACATCGAAACCGTCTGGGGTCGCGGCTACGTGCTGCGCGAGCCCGATGGTGCCGAATACGCCGAAACCGCCTGAAACTAGCCAACCCCTTACCGATAAAATCCCGCCCATCCGGGCGGGATTTTTTTGTTTTGGCAGCGCCTGGCACGCAAAAAAGCCGTCCTGAAAGACGGCTCGCACACAGTGGTGATCGGTATCCGGTATTACGCCGCGATGGCGCGATTGCCGAAAACGGCGGTCAGGATCTTGCGGTCGAAGGGCTTCAGGAGGAAGTCGGTGGCGCCGGCGCGCTTGCCCATCATCAGCTTCTTCAGGTCGGCCTCGATGACGCAGTAGTAGATCTTGACCTCCTTGCCGCCTTCCATTCCGCGAATGGCGACAATGAGATCGATCGCGCCGTCCATGCCTGAATCGACGATGAGATAGTCGGGCAGTTCCATCTGGCAGCGCGATAGCGCCTCGCTGGCATTGGAAGCCTCGCTGACCAGGAAGTCCAGTTCGGAGAGAATCCGCCTTCCGACCTTGCGAACCACGTCCGAAGAGTCGGTAATCATGAACCTCTGCATGGCTGCTCCTTAGCCCAGCTTCTGTCCCGGCGGGCGTTTCAACCGCCAGGATAGGAACATTAGGCTAAGGAATTATTACCTTGATCAGCGGTTCGTCCCGATTCCGCTATCAGGCAGCGATCAGTTCTGCACCAAAAACGATCTCTTCCGGGCTGGCGCTGTGGCTGAGCCGCATGCCGCATTCCTCCGCGAGAAGGACGGCATAGTAGGGCTGAATCGTATGCGCATCGATCGCTTCTTCGATCTCTCCGGTGGAGATTTCGACGAATTTCGGCGGGAGCCGCATCAGCTTGCCCTTGGCGACGATCTTGAAGATCGCGTCAAATTCCGGATTCTCGAGCGTGATCTCGAGCGAACCGCCGCGCGGAATCGACGAATAGGCGATCAGGAAGAGGTTCAGCAGCAGCTTCACGCGGTTCTTCGGGATGATCGCGCGCGGCCCGTTCCAGGTCACTTCGGTCTTCTTTTCCGCGGCCGCGAAATCCTTGGCGGCCCGCTCGGCTTCGCCGGTGTCGATCGACGCACCGACGGAACCCGACGCTCCGAACGCCAGGCGCGCGAACTTCAGGCGAACCGAAGCATTGAGCGCGCTTGTTCTGATAAGATCCATCGCATCGGCATCGGCACCACCTTCGTCGAGAAGCTCGAGGCCGTTGTTGATCGCGCCTACGGGCGAGATGACGTCATGGCAAACGCGGCTGCAGAGAAGCGCGGCCAGGTCGGGGCCGGTCAAGGTAAGGTTTGGATTTTTCGACATCATCGTCTCCTGAGGGCGGTATAATCATTCCGCCGCAGATCTTGCCTCAACTAAATTGCACGAAGTTTGCGAGCGTACTCGGCGCCATAATGACACCATATTTGGTAAACCGATTGTTAAGACCATCCGCGCAAAATGCAGTAAATGCCGGAAACGGCTCAAACGACCGACCATGATGAACGGATGACACCATGCACTCCTCAATCTTCGGAAGATTTCGGGCACTTGGCCGCCTGATCCTCGCCCTTACAGTCGCCGCGGCGGTGCTGTCGACGACGCAGGCGTCGGCGCAGCAGGCTAACAGTGGCCAGTATTCGATGCAGGAGATCGTCGACGCCGGCCATTCCTTCTTCGGATCGACCAGTGGCGGCCTCGCCAAGGTCATCGAAGCGGCCTTCCAGAAATACGGCCTTCCGAACGGATACGTTCTCGGACAGGAAGGCTCCGGCGCATTCATAGCCGGCCTGACCTACGGCGAAGGCCAGCTCAATACAAAGAACGCAGGCGAGCATTCGCTTTACTGGCAGGGCCCCTCGCTCGGCATCGACTACGGTGGCCAGGGCACGCGCGTGATGATGCTGGTCTACGATCTGCCCTCTACCGATGCCATCTACGCCCGCTTCGGCGGTGTCAGTGGCCAGGCCTTCGTCCTCGCGGGCTTCGGGATGACGCTTCTGAAGAACAACAACGTTCTTATCGTGCCGATCCGCACCGGCGTCGGCGCCCGTCTCGGCCTGAACGTCGGCTACCTCAAGGTGACGCCGAGCCCGACCTGGAACCCCTTCTGACACAAGCGTGACGGTGGGCCCCGGTTCGCCGTCACCTTTCCGCCACTTGCCCAATCCGCGCCATGCGCCTAAAGATTGGCTTGACGCAAATCAACTTCCGGAAGCAGTGGCCCCGTCGTGATCGAATACGCTCTTTTGTTCGGACTGGGCTTTCTGACCGCGGCGTTTCTCGTCTTCCTGGTATCGCCCGCCGTCCACCGCCGCGTTGTCTGGTACACGGAAAATCGCATGCGGGCGACCATGCCGCTCAGTCCGCAGGAAGTGCGTGCGCAGAAGGACATGGTCCGCGCCCTCTACGCCGCAGAAAATGCCCGCACCGCGCAGGACCTGCTCCGCGAACGCGAAAAATCGCTGTCGCTGCAGCTGAAGCATGATTCGGCAGCGCGTGACGCCGGCCAGTTCGCGTCCGAGATCGGCGGGCTTCAGGCCCAGATCGCGGACATGAGCGTCGAGGCCGCGGATCTTCGCTCGCATCTGCGCAAGGACGAGAATTACATCAGCCAGCTGAAGACGAGCCTTCATATTGCCGAACAGTCGAGTGCCGCCAAGGAAGGCGAGCTCGATGCGCTTCGTATCCGGCTGGGCAAGATTACCGAGCAGGCCGACAACCTGAAGATCGATATCGCCGCACGCGAGACCGAGGTGGAAAACCTCATGTTCAAATCGAACGCGTTTCGCACCGAACGCGACACGCTGCGCCTGGACGTGGATCTCGTCCAGAAGCGCGCGAAGGACGCTGAGAAGAAGCTGACGCACCAGGAGCATATGGTCGTCCGGCTGGAGGATAAGACGCAGCGGGATTCAACAGCGCTTTCCGACCGCGATGCGCTGCTGGCCCGAAAGCAACAGGAAATTGCCAAGTTGAAAGATCAGCTGAAGGCCGCCAATGGAGACCTCCGCAAGGCAAACCGCGCCCTGCGCAGCGCCGGATTGGCGCCGGTTCTGTCCGAGCCTGAGGTGGAAAAGGCACCGAAGGAGGCGAGCATCGCCGCGCCGCTCGATGCCGCGGCCGCCACCGCGCGGCTGGCCGACGAGGTCCGCGCCCGCAGCGCCACCGTTTCCGAACGGCTGCTGAAGGCGAAGAATGATCCGTCGCAAGATGATGCAATCAGGGAAGACATAGCATCCGTCGCGGCTAGCATGGTTGCCTTGACGGCCCTTCAGGAAGGCGCTTCGTCTCCGATCCGCGATCTTCTGCCTGAGGCGACCGACCCGCAGGACGGCGAGCGTATCGACCTCGCACAACGCGCGGCGACCGTACTCTCCGAACCCGGCTGATCAGATCCGGCCGGTCGCGGACGACATTGCGAACAACCCTATTCCCGTTGCCGTCGCCACATTGAGGCTGTCCAGCCCCTCGGACTGCGGAATCCGTGCACTGCGGAAGCGTGAGAGGATTTCCTGCGGCAGCCCCTCTCCTTCCGTCCCGACGACAAGCGCCATACGGCCGGATGGCGGTATCGATCTGATATCAGTTTCGCCGCGCGGTGACAGCGTCCAGATCGCGAAATCCCGCTCTGCCAGCTGCGCCAACAGCGTTTCAGCCGCACCTCCCCGCTCGTAGGGAACGCTGAGCACGGAGCCAACGGAAACACGCAGCGCCTTGCGATACAGCGGATCGCACGAGGTCTCGTCAAGAATTACGCCATCGGCTCGAAACGCCGCGGCGTTGCGAAACATAGACCCCGCATTGTCGTGGTTGGAAATCCCCGCGCCAACCAGCACCAAGGCGTTTTCGGGCAACCGGTCGATCAGGGCGGTCACGGACGTTCGCCTGCGACCGAGCGCCAGAACACCGCGATGCATATGAAAGCCGACGATACGATCGAGGACCTCCGCTTCGGCAATGAAAACAGGCACGTCATCCGGCAACTGCGCCAATATCTCCGAAACGCCGTCCGCGCGATTGCGCAGGAGAAGGACTTTCTCCGCAGCGAAATCGCCATCGTTGACGTGGGCGGCCGCCAGCATGCGAAGAACGACCGTACCCTCGGCGATAAACCGCCCCTGTCTTCCCGTCAGATCGCGCTCCTTGATATCGCGAAATTCGGCAATGCGGGGATCGTCGGCGTCATCGATCGTTATCGGCGCGGCTGGCATCGTCTCAGCCGCCGTTGATCGTTACATCGGCAACGATGCGTCCTGCCTTTATATCGAACACCAGCGCCTTCATCACGCCATCGGCAGTGGAGCCGAAGAACATGATCTGGCCGGCTGATAGCGACGACGACTGGATGATGAAGCCGGATGGAAGGTTTGCGGTGGCCGAGATCGGTCCATCCGCCGGTACGGCGCTGCTGGAAACCGCGACAGCCTCCTTCGCGGGTGCGCGCATCGTCTTGTAGACAACCGCGCCGAAGACCGCCATAAGGCTCACGAACATGATGACCCCGGAAACGATCTGCAGGCGGATCATCTTGCGGCGGACACTTTCCATCGCCGGATCGAGTGGCTTTTCTTCCTGTTCGTCTTCAGGCTGAATATTCGTCATCTTTTGGCGTTCCATTCTTGTAAAATATTTCGGAGAAGAAGCGTCTTGAGCGACCCCTTTAAACAAGCATCGGACATTATGAAAGTGCTGACGGCGGATGAGACCGCCACAGGCCGGCTCGACGCATGGCTGACCGCGCAACTGGGCGAGGAGTTCTCGCGCAGCCGGATCAAGGCACTGATCAAGGAAGGACAGGTTTCGGCCAAGGGTGCCGTCGTCGCCGATCCCCAGAAGAAGGTCCGTCCCGGCGACGTCTTCGAGATCACGCTTCCCGCGCCCGAAGACCCGACGCCGAAGGGCGAGGATATTCCGCTGGATGTCGTCTACGAAGACGCCGACCTCATCGTTCTGTCGAAGCCGGCCGGAATGGTCGTCCATCCGGCAGCCGGAAATTGGACCGGCACGCTGGTCAATGCGCTGATCCACCACTGCGGCGACAGCCTGTCGGGCATAGGCGGCGTTCGCCGGCCGGGCATCGTGCATCGCCTGGACAAGGATACGACCGGCATTATGGTCGTTGCGAAGAACGACGTCGCCCACCGCCACCTGTCGCTGCAGTTCGCCGATCATGGCCGAACGATGCCGCTCGAGCGCGCCTACCAGGCGATCGTCTGGGGCCGGCCGCGCTCGCTGACGGGCACGATCGACGCGCCGCTTGGCAGAGCCACTGGCGATCGTACGCGTAGAGCCGTCAAGCGGGCCGACAGCCAGGATGCGGATGAGGCGATCACGCACTACGAAGTTCTTGAGCGCTTCCACGAAAATCCGGATGCGACGTCGCTGGCGTCCCTGGTGGAATGCCACCTCGAGACGGGCCGGACGCATCAGATCCGTGTCCACATGGCCCATATCGGCCATCCGCTTCTCGGCGACACGGTCTACGGCGCGCACTTCAAGACCAAGGCCAACCTTTTGCCTGAAACAGCGAAGAAAGTCGTCAACGGCTTCGGCCGCCAGGCTTTGCATGCCTACATGCTCCAGTTCGAGCATCCGAGAAGCGGCGAGATCATGCGCTTCGAATCCCCGCTTCCGGACGATATGGAAGCATTGGTCGAAGCATTGCGCCTGCTTCCAGAGTAACGGCTTCGTGAAGGCGGTCCATGTCTTGAACCGCTGTTCCGCCATACTTATCTGTACATTGACCTAGTGCGGGCTCGATCAGAGCCGCAATGTCCCGGCTTGCCTTTTTGACGCCTTAGCGCGTCCCATCGGGAGCCGGATTTTCCATAGGAGGGTGCATCATGGCCCGAAGCAGTTTGCCGTCGATTACTGCCGGTGAAGCCGGTCTCAATCGTTACCTGGACGAAATCCGCAAGTTCCCGATGCTGGAACCCCAGGAAGAATATATGCTCGCCAAGCGCTACTCGGAGCATGGCGACCGCGAAGCAGCACATAGATTGGTAACAAGCCATCTGCGCCTCGTGGCGAAGATCGCCATGGGTTATCGCGGCTATGGCTTGCCGATCGGGGAAGTCGTTTCCGAGGGCAACGTCGGCCTCATGCAGGCTGTCAAGAAATTCGATCCGGAACGTGGTTTCCGTCTGGCGACTTACGCGATGTGGTGGATCAAGGCATCGATCCAGGAATACATCCTGCGCTCGTGGTCGCTGGTAAAGATGGGCACCACGGCCAACCAGAAGCGCCTCTTCTTCAATTTGCGCCGGCTGAAGGGCCGTCTCCAAGCGATCGATGAAGGTGATCTGAGGCCGGAGCACGTCTCCGAGATCGCAACCAAGCTGAAGGTCTCCGAGGAGGAGGTCGTGTCGATGAACCGCCGCCTTTCCGGCGACGCGTCTTTGAATGCCCCGATCAAGGCATCCGAAGGCGAGTCCGGACAGTGGCAGGACTGGCTTGTAGACGATCACGAGAGCCAGGAAGCGGTCCTGATCGAACAGGACGAACTGGACACACGCCGCCGCATGCTCACCAAGGCAATGAGCGTGCTGAACGAGCGTGAGCGCCGCATCTTCGAAGCCCGCCGTTTGGCTGAAGATCCCGTGACGCTGGAAGACCTGTCGTCCGAGTTCGACATCAGCCGCGAGCGCGTGCGCCAGATCGAGGTTCGTGCCTTCGAGAAGGTTCAGGACGCCGTCCGCAAGGAAGCGCTGGAACGCGCCAAGGCCGTTCGCGTGGTCGAAGCCACGGCATAACAACTAATGCACTGAAAAAGAAAAGGGCGGATCGAATGATCCGCCCTTTTTGTATTCGTCGTTCGACGCCTTACTGGCTGGTCGAAACGTCGCCCGAAGCGGCCCATTCCTTGATCGCGGACGTGAACGCTTGACCGCCTGTCGCACCCTTCTGCATCGTGATCAGCGCACGTCGGCCGTTTCTGTAGGTGATCGGAATGTCGATCCAGTCCCGGTTCTCAAGCAGATCCAGGTTCGCCTTGCGGGCATCCGGATAGTCGTTGAGCGCGATCATATGGAAATCGTCGGTGATCTTTGCCGGCACCGCGATCAGTGGGTCGCCGCGATCCTGTTCGGTCCGCTTCATCGCGATTCGCTGAACGCTCTCGATCGCGCCACCTTCGAAATTCGCCGGAAGCGAGAAGACCACCTCAACGATGTGGCTTGCCGGCAGCGACGGGTCGGAGTTCCGCTTGAAATTGACCTGTGCCGTCAGATTGCGCTCCGGAACCGTGATGGTTCCCTGAACGATCGCTTCCTGTTTGCCATCGGCACCCGGCTCATGCTTCACGGTCCACGCTACCGAACCCTGGATCGCCGTCGGCGAGCTCTGGCCGATACGCTCCTCATACAGGAACATCTTCTCGCTGGAACCAACAGGCGCAGCCTGCTGCGCATCGGGAGCCGCTGCTGCAGTGGCAGGCGCCGTACCAGTTGTTGCCGGCGTCGTTGCGGTCGCAGGCGGCGTAGCGTCCGAAGACGCGACATTCTGCGGCGCGACCGACTTGCCCTCGGCGGCTTGTGCGCTGGGGATAGCCGCTGCGCCGTTATCGACTTCGGTGCCATCAGCGAGCAAGCGCTGCGTAAACTTGTTGCTGACGGAAGAGCCGTCGTTCAGCGACGCGACTTCCTTCTGCGCTTCAGCCGGCTTTGTAGCCCCGGCGTCGACATTCTGCGGCGCAGATGCAGGCGTGTTGGGCTGTGCGGGCGTCTGTGTTTCCGTCTTGACCGTCTGCGAGGGTGCCGCGCTCACAAGGCCCTTGACCATCTCGGTCAACGCGTCCTGATGCGTCCAGGCGGCATATGCTCCACCGCCGACGACGCCGAGCGCAATGAGCAGCCCGATGATCGAGCCGATGCCGAAGCGACGACGCTTCGGTTCCATCCTGAGATTGCGACCCTGGAACTTCGAAGCAATGACGCTGTCGATATCGTTCTGCGCCGTGCCGTCGTCATCTTCGGCGACAACGCCGCGATTGTTGTAGCCGCGAAGCTGGGTTGCTTCCTGCCAGGAATCGTCAGGGTTCTCAGGCTTCTGGCTTTGACCGCCGTGCACCTCGGAGAAAAGATCGCCATCATCGAAATTCGCAGTGACCGTCGGCTTCTTGTTGCTTTCGATCGGAGGAAGGTCGTCGAAAGCAGCCGCTTCCCACGAGAACGCTTCGTTACCCGAGGTAGAAGCCGCCGGCTGAACGGCTGCATTGCCGAGCCCGGCAACAAGGTCGTCGAAAGCGCGCGCAGCATCATTCGCTGGTGCCGGGTGCGCGCTATCCGAGAATTGCCGAAGTTCTTCGAGAGCCCAATCCGTGGGTTCCGACCTCGAGACAGGTTCCGGTACTTCCTCAGCATGCTCGGCCCAAACGGGATCGAAGTGTGCGGCCCCCTCGGTGTGAAGCGGCTCCTCACGGCTATGCTGTACGAACGCCTCCGGTTCCTTGTCGAACGCGTAGACGGGCTCGACGAGACGATTGCTGAGATCGAAATCGCGCGCAGGCTGCGATACCGGTTCAACGGGCGCTTCATACGGCTCGACGGCCGGCGCAAGCTCTTCCGGAACATACTCTTCAAGCGCGGCCTGATGCTCGACCGCAACCTCATGCGGCTCCGCCGCAGGCTCGTATGCCTCGAGCGGAGCTTCCTCTTCGTGGGTTGCCTGCCAGGGCTCGAATGCTTCAGCCTCTTCCGATACCGCAACCGGCTCGGGTTGATGCTCCTGCGATTGCCAGGCGGCATCGTGCTGGGCAGCGGCTTCGCGCACCGTTTCTTCCGGTTCGTCGTAGCGCGCATCCTCTGCGTGATGCGTCGGCTCTTCGTAGACGGGCTCCGCGGGATAAGCGGGCTCGCTCGAAACGACAGGCTCCTCGGTCTCGACCGACTGCTCGTAAACCGGTTCATGATAGACCGGTTCTTCGGCAGGGGCAGCCTCGACAGGCGCTTCCGGCTCCTCGACAGGCGTGGCGGCTACAAGCGCTTCCGGTTCTTCCGCCTGCGGCTCCGGCTCGGCGACACCAGCCGGTTCTTCGTCAACGGCTTCGGCAGCCGCGACAACGACCTCTTCTTCAACGACGGAATCATCAGCCGGCAACGCTACGGCGTGCTCGGCTTCGACTTCTCGAATTGCGGTTTCAAGCTTTTCAAGCTGCCGTTGCAGCATTGCTTCCGGCGGACGCGGCTTCATGTTCTCGAGCTGCCGCTGCACGGCACCGCGCGCGCGCTCGTAGACCTTGACCCGCATCTCGGGCGTATTGTCGGTCAGGCCGTCAACCGCCCGCCGGATAACTGCGATAAAATCCGCCATACGTACTTTCTCTAGAAGTGCGGCTCAGCAAGCGAACCGCACAAGTAATGACACGAAACCTTAATCCTCAAAAGGATCGGTCACAAGTATGGTGTCATCTCGCTCAGGACTTGTAGACAGGAGAGCGACCGGCGCACCGATAAGCTCTTCGACCTGACGAACGTATTTGATCGCCTGCGCCGGCAGATCAGCCCAGCTGCGGGCGCCCACGGTCGATTCTTTCCAACCTTCGAGCGTAATGTAGACAGGCTCGACGCGGGCTTGGGCAGCCTGGCTGGCGGGGAGGTAATCGATCTCCTTGCCGTCGAGCTTGTAGGCAACGCAGATCTTCAGTTCGTCGAGACCATCGAGAACGTCGAGCTTGGTCAGCGCGATACCCGTGATACCAGATGTCTTCACCGTCTGGCGGACCAGAACCGAATCGAACCAGCCGCAACGGCGCGGACGACCGGTGTTGACGCCGACTTCGCGGCCAACGGTCGAAAGATGCGTGCCGACCTCGTCGTTCAGTTCACACGGGAACGGACCTTCGCCCACGCGCGTCGTGTAAGCCTTGGTGATGCCGAGAACATAGCCGATTGCCGTCGGACCGAGACCCGAACCGGCGGCAGCCTGACCGGCAACCGTGTTCGACGAGGTGACGAAGGGATAGGTGCCGTGGTCGTTGTCGAGCAGCGCGCCCTGCGCGCCTTCGAACAGGATGCGAGCGCCGGCCTTGCGCTGGTCGTCGAGGATGCGCCAGACCTGGTCGACATAGGGCAGGACCTGGTCGGCGACGTCGTTCAGTTCCTTCTCGAGCGATTCCACCGAAATTTCCGGCAGGCCGAGGCCACGGCGCAGAGCGTTGTGGTGCGTCAGTAGACGGTCGATCTTGGCCGGCAGTGCTTCCTTGTCGGCAAGGTCGATGGCGCGGATGGCGCGGCGGCCGACCTTGTCTTCATAGGCCGGACCGATGCCGCGGCGGGTGGTGCCGATCTTGGTTCCGCTGTTGGAGGCCGCGTCTTCACGGAAGCCATCGAGGTCGCGGTGCAGCGACAGGATCAGCGGCGCGTTGTCAGCGATGCGCAGCACTTCGGGCGTCACATTGACACCCTGGGCGCGCAGCTTCGCGACTTCAGCGACGAAGTGATGAGGATCGACGACGACGCCGTTGCCGATGACGCTGAGCTTGCCGCGCACCAGGCCAGATGGCAGCAGAGCCAGCTTGTAGCTGACACCATCGATGACGAGCGTATGACCGGCATTGTGGCCGCCCTGATAACGGACAATCACATCCGCACGTTCGGAAAGCCAATCGACAATCTTGCCCTTGCCTTCGTCACCCCATTGCGAACCGACTACGACTACGTTCGTCATTCACGTCTTCCTGTTAACAGCGGATGGAACCGCATCTGCATAAACCCGCGCATCTATAAAACTTTGTTTTTGGGAAAGCGACCCTGTATTGACGGCCGAATGGGCTTTTTACGTGACAAATCAGGTCGGCCCACGCTAGTTCCCGGCCAGCGTTGAACTTTGAGGCAGTATCAGCCTCTCATTTGGAAGAATCGGCGATGCAGCTTGCCGCCTATATCTGTCTCGTCGTTGCCGCACTCTGCTGGGGCGGAAACGCCGTGGCCGGCAAGCTCGCTCTCGATCATGTCAGCCCGATGATGCTGACGTTTCTGCGCTGGTTTCTCGCCACGGCCCTGATCGCCGCCATATCGATGCCGCAGTTGAAGCGTGACTGGCCGGTCGTCAAGCGCAACCTGCCGCTTCTCTTCTTCTATGGGATCGTCGGCTATACGCTGTTCAACGCCATGCTTTACTCGGCGGTGAAGTACACGACGGTCATCAACGTCGCGATCGAGCAGGCCGGCATTCCGATGCTGATCTTTCTGCTGAACTTCGTGTTCTTCCGCACCGCCGTATCACTCGCCCAGATCACCGGCTTCGCCATGACCCTCGCCGGCGTCGCCCTGACGGCATCGCACGGTGACCTTGCAAGCCTTCTGCAGCTCGGCCTCAACAGGGGCGACGGACTGATGCTGATCGCAGTTGCTGCCTATGCCGTCTACACGATCTTTCTGCGCTGGAAGCCGCCGCTCGACTGGCGCACGCTGATGGCGGTCCCGGCGCTTGGAGCAGCCTTGAGCGCGGTTCCGCTACTCTTGTGGGAGGGCATGCAAGGCAATGTCCAGGTGCCCGACGCGCGGGGCTGGGTGATAGCCTTCTATACCGCGATATTCGCGTCCCTACTGGCGCAGGTGTTTTACATCAGGGGCGTCGAGGCGATCGGCGCCAATCGCGCCGGTCTCTTCATCAATCTCGTACCGGTTTTCGGGACGCTGCTCTCGGTCGTGCTTCTCGGCGAAGAGCTGCAGCTCTTCCACGTGATCGCGCTTGTCCTGACCCTCGGCGGAATTGCAATCGCCGAAAAGGGCCGTCCCAAGACCACCGCGCCGACCGCGCCCGCCTCAGTCATGGACTGAGACCGGCAGAACCGTCTAGCCGAGTTCCAGCGTCGTCACGCCGAACACGTTCCTCAGCGGCACCACAGGCGCCTTGCCGCGATACATTCTGGCGGTCTCGAAGACGGGCTCGAGACCCATGCCCTGCGCGAGCGCAATGGCGTCCTTGTTGTCAGTTGGAATGTCGATGAAAACACGGGCGCCCGCTGCCTGCTCGGCCAGCACCTTCAGCACGGCAGCGGCAGCATCGGCATCGCTCGCGAAAAGCGGCCCGATCTTGTAACCTTCGTAACATCTCCGGATCGTTCCGTAGCCCCGGATCTTTCCGTTCTTGCGGACAATGGCCGTTCGGCGGCTCTTGCGGCTCGTGCACCACGACGAGATAAAGTCCGGCCTAGGCACGGTGAAGATTGAGGCATCGTAGCGCAGCAATCCGTCAAGCTTGTCCGACACGATGCTGGCCGTCAGCGTCGACACGGGAACGGACGAAATCACCCCACAGTATCGAACAGTCTTGTAGGCTTCCTCGAAACCGGCCTTGCGGTAGTTTTCCTGCTGCGCGACGACGCCATCGAGCCCGATGCTACGTCCTTCGGCTGAGGCCATGCCGGCATCCCAGATCGCCTTTCCGTAGCCTTTGCCGCGGAAATCGGGATGGACCATGTAGAGGCCGGCGAAAGCGAAGACATCGCCATATTTGACGACCGAAATCGATCCGACCGGGACTTCGCCGAGCGCGCCGACGAAGAAGCCGGAGGGATCTGCCGCGTGAAATGCAAGTGAATCGTCAAGCCCGGGGTTCCATCCCTCCTGGCGTGCCCACTCCAGCACCAGTTCCAACTCACCGGGCCGCATCGGGCGAACGGCAAACTCCGAATTCATGCAAACGTCCCAATCAGATCAACTGCACGCGCGCAGGCGGCATTCAACGACAATACAAGGGTTCAGCGGCCGCAAAGCGTAACCGATAACGACATTCATGTTCATAGCTGACGCGATCTACATCGATCGTCATGAAGCGCGACACGAAATTCTTCACGCCGAAAGCATCATGGAACAACGAATCTCTAATCTCAAGGCAATTACTTAAGACAAAGTGAAGCCTGCGACAGCTTGTCGAGGCTGCTCTTCATCTCCTCGCGGAAAGGTAGCTCTCCTTCCGTATCGCGCTGCCGTCCCCGCTCGCTCCGGCTGCATTAGGATCAAGGCCCATTTCGTCCTGGAGATAAATCATGCTTATCGGTTTTGGTCTCGCTGCCGACAGTTCTCTCTGCCCCCACTACCCGCACCCTACCCCGATCGCGGCCTTCGGCGACAGCCTGACGGAGGGAGCTGGCGCTTCCGCGCCATCCCACAGTTTCCCGGCGCTTGCGGCCAATCTGTTCCACCCTCCCCGCACGCTGATCAATCGAGGGATCGGCGGCCAGACGTCGACGCAGATTGCCGCACGACAGGGCGGACGCGAACTGCTGATCGCCATCAAGGAAAGCAATCCGAAAAACCTCTTCCCGCGCACACGGGACTGGATGCAGTCCTTCGAGACCGGCATCGTCAACGGGCTTACACATGAACTCGTCGATGTCGGGAGCGACGACGCGGGGCTGCCTTATGGCGACGTCAGAATATACGGCACAGCGAACGCCGGTTTCACCGACTTCGGTCGACAGATTTACGGTGCCATCGCAACCAATCACGCCGCCGCTTCCGGCTCCGCCTGGACGGTATCCGGCGACATCCAGAAGATCGGCGGCGCCCTGGCGGGGATCTCCAGCCTTCGTCTCGCGCTTGTCCAGGCCGACGATCTCGGTGGCTACCTCAACGAGATTGCAACCGTCGCTTTCGAACTCGATGGCGCGCGCCATTCCGCATCCGCGACCGGCGTGGCTGTTCATCCCTATATCCGGTCGACACATCTTCTCGATGTCATCCCCGGGAATGCCGTCGACATCACCCTCCGCGTGTTTCCCGGCCAGTTCGAGGCCGGCTCTGCCGTAACGGAACTGGTGCTGACACCAGGCACCGGCGAAATTCCAGCCTATCGACCCGAGGCGGTGCTCATCCATCGTTTCGACGAAACCGTGGCCGGTTGGTCTTCCCGCAATCAGGACGGCCACGCGGCGCCTCTCACAGTTCAGGCCGGCAAACTGATCGCCGCCAACGACGATGGCGGCGCTCTGCGCGGATGCGAACTCGAGATAGCGCCAGTCCCGCAGGGCAAGACAATCCGCGTGGCATTCGATCTCGAATTCCTCTCCGGTGCCGGCCAGATCCAGATCGGCGGATTGCAGGCTGCCGGCGGCAGCTGGGCGACAACGACACGGGAGGGTGACCCGACCTGGCCAATCTCCACCGCCGGCCATCACGAGTTGGTCTTCACCAGTGGCAATGCCGCCTTCGGCAACACAAACTGCACTGCGATTGCGTTTCTGGCCAGCGGAAGCCTCCTCAGCTGGTCGCTCGACAATGTTCTGGTGTCCTCCGGCGACGACGATCCTCAAGTCGAGATCGCCCATGCCTCCATCGATGCACTGAACGGCACGAGCAGTATTGTGGGCACGATCCTGGAAGCATCGGGCGTGATCACCAAGGGAAGCAACGGCCAGCTCTATTTCACGCGGACCGGCGAAGGCGAGGCGATCGCCGTGGCCTACGGCTCGGCATTCACGCCTGACGACGCTATGGCGCTTCGCCGTGATGTGCAATGGATATGGGCAGGTCGCAACAACGCGGCCGACCGGCAGGTCGTTCTCTCTGATATCGCGGCCATGGCACTCGCTGTCGCCGGCAATCGCTGCCTTGTCGGCTCGGTGCTGCCTTCCGCTGCCGACGGGCCAGACATCAGGCAGGCGATCGCCGATCTCAATGCCGATCTCGCCGTTCGATACGGCGCGCGCTACGTCGATCTGCATGCCGCGCTCGTCGCGGCCGCAAACGCCACGACCGGCGATCAGGCAGACATCGCCACAGGGCTGGTGCCACGCTCGCTCCGATCCGATGGCCTGCACCTGAATGACGTTGGCTATGCCGTGGTTGCCGCCGCATGGGCCGATGCGACCCTGGCTATGCGCTGGTGAAGCGGCCGCGCTCGCGGACGAACCGCGCCGGGTTGCCGACATGGACAGTCCAGGCCGGAAGGTCCTTGAAGGCAACGGCTCGCGCGCCGAGAACAGCGCCTTCCTCGATGACGACACCAGGCCCAACGAAGGCATCGGCCGCCACCCAGGCATCGGCGCCGATAGTGATCGGCCGAGCCTGGAGCTGAAAGGACGGATCGTCGATGTCGTGCGTACCTGTGCAGAGATGTGCGTCCTGCGAGATGATCGCGTTGCGGCCGATCTGGATCGGCGCCATCGAATAGCAGATGACGCGCTGCCCGATCAGCGCATTGTCACCCATGAAAAGGTTCGGCGGATACCAGATCGTCGCCGATCCGTGTACCCGGGCATTTGCCCCCAATTGTGCGCCGAACAGCCGGAGCAGACAGGCCCGCCATCGATGCATCGGCGCCGGCGTGTATCGCCCGAAAACCGCCCACACCACGATCCAAAGCGCCCTCAGGAGACGATGACGAAGCGTGAAGCTCGGACCTCCAAAGCGCGAGCGGTGGTGTTGCGCATTCAGGATTCCAAGACTTGCCTGATCCATCTCGATCATAGAGCGTGCGCCTCCCGCGCATCGGTGGAAAGCGAGTAATGACTTCGCGCTAGGAACGACAAGGCAACGACGGCGAACATCTGACAGCAGAACAGCGGTAGGACGGCACCGACCGGACCTCTCAGCAATATCGGCAGTGAGGACGCGATGACGAATTGCGTAACGGGCTGGCCCGCGAACAGCCCGACATCCGTCTTCACTCCTTTTTGCAGCAGAGCCGCGACAAAGGTCCCGCCGAGGACGACGCCCACGAAGCCAAAGTCCATGAAGAGATCACAGCCGAGAAAGAAGGATAGATTCGGCGTGCCGTACATGCCGGCGGCGAACAGTTCATTGCCGATGTCGAGCCCCCCAACGATCGGCTTTTCCGGCCAGAAAACACGCGGCACAAAGAACAGCAAGACCGCTACCGACTTCGCGCCCCACATGTGCTCATGCACCTGCATGTACCGCACCGCATGAACGGCCGTGTCGAAGACGTCGACCGCGGGAACATCGAAGAAGTTGCCCGCAAACGATATCTCCGAGATGCCAGCAACACCCTCAAGCCCCAATCGGGTCGTGACGCTGAGAACGGGAAAAAGCACTGTCAGCGCTATCACAGCAGTCGCGTAGAATTTCCATGCAGCTATCCGGCCTCCGACCAGCGCCAACAGGACCGGCCCCCATACGGCGAGCAGCATGAAGCGCGGTGCGTTGAACGGATTTCGGGAGATCGCAAGCAGGCAGAGGACGAGGACAAATGCACCGAGCGGAGCAAGCCTTGAGGGAAAGGTTCGCAGGTGGATGGAGATCAGGCAGGCCGTTATCGATTGCACGCCGAGAAACAGCATGCTTGCGATGAAAGCTTCCGCGGGATCCTGCTCCAGACGCGACGACAGCAGCCG
Organism: Rhizobium sp. Root708; assembly: GCF_001429725.1. Lineage (GTDB taxonomy): Bacteria > Pseudomonadota > Alphaproteobacteria > Rhizobiales > Rhizobiaceae > Rhizobium. The sequence goes on from NZ_LMHV01000003.1 coordinate 87,338, forward strand.
CTCGAACCCGCCTTCCGACATCACGAACAGGCTAAAGGCAGCCACATTGAAGAACACCAGCGCCGTCAGAGATGGAAGCCCTGCCCATGCGACCGGACGTATTTCTCGCTCCATCCTGACAGCCAGGAACGGCAGGCAGAAGAGAAAGACGATCAGCATCGCCTCGACATATTCATAGGGTTCGTAGGCATAGAAGGTGATGGCTGTGGTGCCGCCGATCATCGCGCCATGCATGCGCTGCAGCGGCGAAAGCACGAAAAACACGAACAGGCAGAACCAGAAGACGTCGCCGATCTGAACCGCCGGTGAGCCCATGCGAACCATGCCGGCCAGCACCAACAGCAACATCGGCAGGGTGAGCAGCACAACGAAGAGCCCGTCGGCGAACGGCAGATTGAGGAGATAAAGCAGGAGAACCGCGCAAAGCCGTATCATGCGGCCACCCTCGATCGAGCGGGCGGAAGCGTTTGCCTGAAGGCGGTGAGCACAAGCAGCAGGACCACAACGACATGAGTGAGCACTTCCGAGGCAGCGAGGCCGGGAAGATGAAACAGTGCTCCAAACAGCGCCGTCGCGCCGAGGCCGACAGCCATCGCTGCATTGGCCGCGATCGCGACGGCCCGGTAGTCGCCTCGCGCCTGCGCGGTCTGTACCACGGTTTGCGACAGCGACCCCGACAATATCCCGATCGAAAAGAGCGCCAGCACATGGCAGGCCTGCGTAAGCGGCCCATCCAGCAAGAAGGTCCCGCATACGCCTGCAACCAGCAACCCGGAGCTTAGGCCTAATGCCAGCACGGTCGCGGTGCGCTGCGTCCTGAATGCCGTAGCAACAGGCGTCTCGCTGTGCCTGACATCAACAACCAACGCCGCGAAACTGGCACGCCGGCAGAATTCGAGCACCTGAGACGCCGCCACGGCGACCTGGCGGCCGTAGAGAAACAACCCCGTCACGGCAGGCCCCAGCACCAGCGCACAGATGACGATCTGGAACCGGAACGAAGCCTGCCCCGGCAGCATGGAAAACAGAACCGCTGCGCCCTCACGCGCCATGCTCCTCGATCGCTGCCGATCTCCAAGCGGAGCCGAGGGGAAAAGCCCGACACGATATAACACCGCCATCTGAGCAGTGACGCTGACGGCATAGCCAAACGATGCCGCGAACCCGAGAAGCAGGCCATTGGATTGGCTCACGAACGCGTCCGAAAGGACAAGGGCGACAGCCGAAGCGACATAGGCAGGCATCGCGGTCAGCCCGCTTACGCCGCTGAGCTTGACGCCATCCAATATGCCGGTGGCATTGAAGGACCAGAACGCCAGGGCTGGCGCCGCTCCGAGCAGGTACCAGCGCGAAAACACGTCTCCCCAACTCCAGGCATAGACGGTGCAGACAATCGCAACGGCGACCACCGCACACAGCCTGACACCGCAGGCAGACCAATAGGACCGCCGAACTTCATCCCGCAGTTCGCCTTCCACGGCCAGCGAAATGCGCCGGGCAAGCACGACCGCCGTTCCCCAATCGACAACCATCAGCGCAAGGATAAGAAACGAGAAATGCGCCCCGAACTGCGCCAGCAGGTCGAGTGAGCCTCGCGTGACGAGCCAGCTCTGCGCGGCAAAGATCGACCCTTGCCCGAGAAAGAAGCTTGCGATGAGCAGGCCTGCATTCACAGACGCCGAGAGCGACGCACTCGTTCGCTCTGAATCCGAGCCTCGATGAGGCGCTGTCATGCGGCATCCCGCATCAACTGCCGTTCGATCCAGTCATAGGTCTTCTCGAGCCCTGCCCTGAGACCCGCCGAAGGCCGCCAACCGATCTTTTCCTCGATCAGCCTGTTGTCCGAATTGCGTCCGCGTACGCCGGTCGGCCCGGGGATATGGCGTTTGTGCAGCCGCTTGCCGGCAATGTCGCAAACCATATCGACAAGCTGGTTAATGTTGACCATCTCGTCCGAGCCGATATTCAGCGGCCCCTCGAAACCCGAGCGCATGAAGCGGATCGACCCTTCGATGCATTCGTCGATGTAGAGGAACGAGCGCGTCTGCAGGCCATCCCCCCATATCTCGATCTCCCCGCCATCGCGCGCGGCAGCCACCTTTCTGCAGATGGCGGCCGGAGCCTTCTCCCTGCCGCCCTGCCAGGTTCCGAGCGGGCCGAAGACGTTGTGGTAGCGCGCGATACGGCTGTGCATTCCGTAGTTTCTGCCATAGGCCAGGAACAGGCGCTCGGAGAACAGCTTCTCCCAGCCGTACTCGCTGTCGGGCGCTGCCGGATAGGCCGAAGCCTCGGTGCAATCGGGATTATCAGGGTCATCCTGATTATAGGCCGGATAGATGCAGGCCGACGATGAATAGAAAACGCGCCCGACGCGTTGCCTGAGACAGGCGCTCGCGATGTTGAGATTGATGATCGCCGAATTATACATGATGTCGGCGTCGTGATTGCCTGTGAAGATGTACCCGGCGCCGCCCATGTCGGCGGCCAGCTGGTAGACTTCATCGAATGCCCGATCTATCACACGCTCTGAGGTCGCCTGCTGCCGCAGATCGCCGACGATGAATTCGTCGGCCCACGTTTCCGCATAGGCGGGATATTTCAGATCGACGCCGCGAACCCATAACCCTTGATCTTTCAGATGTCGAACGAGATGGCTGCCAATGAACCCACCGGCACCACAAACAAGCGCAGTCTTCATCGCAAAACGCCCCCCAGCGCTAGATAGCCCTTAGTTCCTTCCAAGCGAGATTGTCGAAAATGTCCTCGAAGCGGTCCGTGATCCGGTCGATCGAGAACGCCCTCTCCGCATAGGCCCGGCCGTTGACGCCAAGCGCCTCGCGCAGACCCGCATCCTCGAAAAGCCTCTGCATGTTGCTGATGAACCCGGTCTCGTTACCTGGGTCGGCGACCAAGCCCGCATTCTCGCGCTCGATGATGCGACGCGCCAGATTGCCTCGCGGAATGGATCCGAGAACCGGACGCCCGCTGCAGAAATAGGTCAGCACCTTCGAAGGCACGGAGAACAGGCCGGCTTCCTCCTCGATCATGGCGATCAGAATATCCGCACTAGAGAGAACACCAGGGAGATCCGCGAACGAAACCCACGGATGGACGTTCAGGTTGGGAACACGCTCAGCATGGGCGCGCAAGGCCGAGGCCGCAGTTCCCTCCGAGAAGATATCGAGCGTGATCGGCAGCGCCTTCGCAGCCGCAAGGAGCAGCCCGGGATTGTGCTTGTAGCCAAGCGTGCCCGCGTAGACCGCCCGTACTTCGCCCGCGCAGCGCTTCGGCTCGTCACCGATCGTACGCACATCCATCTCCGCCAGCGGCGCCCAATTCTCGATCACCGATATCGGCGGCGAAACACCCCTACCGGCCAGCATCGGCACGAAATCTTCCGAAATGGCGATCACATGGTCGCTCTCCCGCAGCAGCCCGTATTCCAGCCGCCGATAGCGCCTCGCGACCGCCTCCCCGATCAGTGGAAACTTCTTCGGCAGAAGCCGGCTGATCGCTTCGCTGTAGATATCCTGAAGCCAGAAGATGAAATGCGCACCGGCGACGCGCGCCGCCTTCTGTATCACCGCTTGCGTATCCAGCGGCGCGTTCGACGACAGCACGATGTCGGGCCTGAAGTGGCGGATTTCTTCCGCCACCAGCCGACCGAACTCTATTTCCTGCGATCGTCGCTTGAAGAAGCTGTCTTTTCGAAAAGGCCGATCGAGCGAGAGGCCGACGATCTCGATGTTATCGGGAGCATCCGCGCTGGGCTTCAGGTCGCCTTTCGGCGTCTGGAAGCTGGCAGAATGAACGTGCCTGATATCGTACCCTCGTTTTGCGAGGCAGCGGGAAAGCTGAACCTGAAACGGATGTCCCGAGTAGTCATGAACAAGTATGCGCTTCGCCACGGCCATGCGATCTCTCGCGAAAACAAGTAAAAACGGATCCCTTGAAATTCCTCAGACAACAAACCGGGTGCTTCCAGCTGCCGCAACAGCTAGATCATCGGTTGTATTTATGAATTGACTAAACCTCTACGCAAACAACCTGCTTGTCAATACTTACGCGATGGTTGCAAAAAAGATTGCATGCTGCGGACTATTTTACCGTTGCCACATCCCGCGGAAGCTATCGTGCAAGGAAGCCGAACAGCTTGCGCCGGTCCTGACCGTTCAGGATGGCGACGACGGCCGCACCATCGCGAACATTCTCTTTCAGCGCCGCAACCGCCCTACGTGCCGCACTCTGGGGCGTGCTGGCCCAACGAACGACAAACAGCACGGCGTCGCTCAGGCGCGCGAGGTAGAGCGCATCCACAGCCGACTCGACCGGCGGCGTGTCGATCACGATATAATCGAAATGCCGACGGGCGCGGCCAAGCAGCGTCCGGATGGTCGACCCCATCAGCAGGTCATCGGTCGGAAACTCCGCCGGTCGCGCGCCGATGATGACCGAGAGGTTGGTCGACTGATCGGTCAGGACCATGTTGGCAAGACCCGGATCCGGCTCCCCGCGCAGAAGATCGATGAAGGCGGAAGTTGGCTCGCGATCGACGTGCTTATGGATGCTCGGCTTGCGCAGATCGCAGTCGATCAGCAGGGTTCGTTTTCCGGCCAGTGCATAGGTTCGCGCCACCGAAGCGGCAAGCGTCGACTTGCCATCGCCGTACTGTGCGGACGAAACCATCAGCACCATGCACTCCTGCTGCCGATCGTCTCCGAAGGTCAAGGCTCTCGTCCGTGTCTGCTCGATCGACACGCGAATTCGTCGGATGGATTCGGAAAACACTGATAGCGGAGAGGCAATGATGATATCGGAGAGCCCCCGCCCATGCGGTCGCTCGAGTTCGCTTCCCTGCTCGTGCGGAACGACGGAGGCCAGCGGCAGGCCGAGAACCGCGTTCACCTGGTCATCGGCGGTGAAGCCGCCGACTACGAATTCCCTGAGCAGGCCCGCGCCGATGCCTGCAGCAAGCGCCACCAATGCCATGACCGAGAGAATGAGCGGCACCTTCGGATAGGATGGCTCGATCGGCAGAAGCGCGGGCGAAACGACCCGGCTGTCGGCAAGCTGCAGGCTTACCTGTGTCTCGAAATCCTGCAATCGCGTCAGCAGCGTCTGATACTGGTTTCTGGCGATTTCGGCGGATTGCTGAAGACTGTAGAATTGCGTGACGACATCGGGCGCGACGCGCGGCCCGGCATCATCGTTGGCGATGCCCGTCATTCTCAGCACGGCGCCTGCGTCCGCCGATGCCCCGGCGAGACTGCCATGGGCCGTGGAAAAGGCTTCCAGCTTCGTTTCGTATTCAGAAAGCAGCTGACGCGCTTCGGTCACCCGATGCTGCAGGCTGTTGCGTGCCGCGATCGTGCCGGCGACCTTCGCCTCGACCTGCTTCTTCATGTAGACGTCGGTGACCAGATTGGCGAGCCGCGCCGCCTTGGCAGGGTCCTCGGAGGTAACGGAAACGCCGATGAGGTAGGTCAGTCCCTCGCGCCTCACTCTCACCGCTTGCCTGAAGGCATCAAGAACCCTGCCTTCCATGTGAGGCCCGTCTTCCGCGACGTTCTGCCTGACGCCCAGCCAGCGTAACAGCCGACCGCCGAGATGAGTATCAGGTTGAAACTCCGCATCGTCGACGAGCCCGCCGCCGCGAACCGCATCGAGCAGAACCGCATCGGATTGGATAATCCGAACCTCGCCCTCGACGCGGGAATTGTCGGTAACGCCACTTGCAGCATCGGCATCCGGATCAAGCAAGTTCTTCGAGCTTGTATCGACGAGCAAAAGCGCCTGCGCGCTATAATGTGGGGTCAACGAGAAGGTAACGACGACGGCGCTCAAGAATATCACGGCGGCCGTCGCAAGAATTGCGCGTGTCTGGCGGCGTATTATGCCGGGCAGCATTCGGAGGTCGGCAATTTCGTTCATACGATGCAAACCCGCCAGCAAAACCCATGGTCACACCGACAAGTAAATACCATAAATAATTGAAATAACAACCAGCGATATACTATGAATAGAAATTCGCCTCGATGACATCGCTTCAGCAAAAGATGACCAGTCTCGCTGCCGAGACTGGTCATCCCTCTCACTAAAGATATGCCTGAAAAAGACTGCGAACCGCGTCCACTTCGTTTGGGCGGATTTCATGCCCGCCCGCATGCCAATCCGTCACGACGGAGGCTTTCTGCGCTTCGAAATAGTCGGCGAGAGCCTCGGTCACGGCCTTCGGGCTGATCGGATCGCGCTCGCCGGCGGTGATGAGTATCTTGCGGCCGGCAAGCGCCTCGTTTGCCTTCGGCATGAACGGAATGAGCGGATGCATAAGAGCGGATGCATCGAACAATCCCTTCTCGATCAGCACGTTGGCAAGAATGTTCGCGCCATTCGAGAATCCGAGGCCGAGAATGGCGGAGGCATCGTGCTCGCGTGCAAGGCCGGTCACGAAGTCCGACAGCTTCTCCGTCGCGCGTGCCAGATCCGCCATGTCGTAGACGCCCTCTCCGGTTCGCTTGAAGAAGCGGGCGGCACCGAATTCGGAGACGTCTCCACGCGGCGAGACGATCGTCGCATCGGGCAGCAACTGGCGCGCGAAATCGAAGAACTGATTTTCGTCGCCACCGGTGCCGTGCAGGGTGAAAACGATAGGCTTTCCGCGTGCACCGGCATGCAGCCGGTGCACATAACTATTGGCGTTCATATTTTGCTCCTTAGCCTTCGAGCGGCTGCAGATGTTGTTCGATCAGGCCACGCAGGTGCTGATGCTGCTGCGGCAGCTTCAGGGCTTCGCCGAGATGCGCCGTATCCTCGTCGCGATCGAAACCGGGCTCGTTGGTGGCGATTTCAAACAGCACGCCGCCCGGCGTGCGGAAGTAGATCGCCCAGAAATAGTCACGGTCGATGACAGGCGTAACCTGATAGCCGGTGTCCATCAGAGCCTTGCGCACCTCGAGCTGCTTCTCGCGGTTTTCGACCGAGAAGGCGACGTGGTGGACAGAGCCCGCGCCCGGGAGCGCACGCGAGATGTTCGGCATCGTTTCAAGGTCGACCAGATGTGCGCCGTTGCCGCCGGGGATCGTCAGGCGCTTGACGCCATCGCGCTCTTCCTGGAGCTCGTAGCCCATGAACTTCAAGAGCTCGCTGGTTGCGCCATCGTCGCGCAACCGCATGGCGACCGAATGGAAGCCGCGAATTGCGTGATCCTCGCGGATCCCGCCATGTGTCCACGGCGCGCGCGCATCGTCCTTGACCTCGACCAGCGCAAAGCCGTCGCCATCCGGGCCGGCGAAATTGAGCCGCTTTTCACCGAAGCTTTCCTCGGCCTTCAGGCCGCCGACGTTCAGCTTGGAGAGACGATCGCTCCAATAGCCGATCGAGCCCTGCGGAATGGAATACACGGTCGTACCGACCTCACCGGTGCCCGGTCGGCCTTGCGCCATCTTCGGGAACGGAAAATACGTCATGATCGTGCCGGGGGCGCCGGTCTCGTCGCCGTAGTAGAGGTGGTAGACATCGGGCGCATCGAAGTTCACCGTCTTCTTTACGCGGCGCAGCCCAAGCGTGTTCGTGAAGAACAGGTTGTTGGTCCGGGCGTCTTCCGCCATCGACGTAACGTGATGCAAGCCTTTGATTTGATCCAACATTTGAGACCCCTTTCTGGCCCGCCGTGCGGGCTTTCGATGGGTGATAGATGGCCCCTAAACGTGCCCGGGCATAGCCCTGCCAGTCGGAACGCATTGTCTCCTATTTGTGAACGATAAAAGCACTTCGTTCAGAATGAGCTACATTGCTTCAGGGTCTGCCGGCAGGGTCCAGTCGATTGGCGCACGGCCATGCGCTTCGAGATATGCATTTGCCTTGGAGAAATGCCGGCTGCCGAAGAAGCCGTTATGCGCGGAGAGCGGTGACGGGTGGACGCTCTTCAGCACCAGATGCCGCGATGTATCGACGAAAGCGGCCTTCCGCTGCGCATAAGAGCCCCAGAGCATGAACACGACGGCGTCGCAATCATCGTTGACCTTGCGGATGACCGCATCCGTGAACTTCTCCCAGCCTTGCCCCTGATGGGAAGCCGCCCTGGATTCCTCGACAGTCAGAACGCTGTTGAGCAGGAGTACGCCCTGCCGTGCCCAGTGCTCCAGAAAGCCGTGTTTGGCCGGCGGGATGCCGAGATCGGTCTGCAGCTCCTTGTAGATGTTGACGAGCGACGGTGGAATTCGAACGCCGGGACGCACGCTGAAACAAAGCCCATGCGCCTGCCCGAAGCCGTGATAGGGATCCTGCCCCAGGATCACGACCTTGACATTGGCAAGCGGAGTGAGATCCAGCGCCCGGAAATACTCCGAACCCCTAGGGAATATCCGTTTCCCGTCCTCGCGCTGCGCCAGCAGAAAAGCCTTCAGTTGCAGCATGTAGGAGCTGTCGAATTCGGTGGCCAGCGCTGCTTTCCAGCTGTCCTCGAGCGCGATCGTCTGTTCAGCCATGAAATGTCTCCGCCGCTGCAAAACGCTTTCGACTTGCCTCGAAAACGGAATTCGCAGACATTTTATTCGTCGTCGGTCGTCAAAATTTACGAACTATACGTAGTTTGTTTCGAAAAGACCGGTAAACTCAACCGCATCCGAGGGCTTATTCAATATGAAATTCGGCACGAGCGGGCTTCGCGGCCTGTCTGAAGACCTGAAAGGGCGCGCTTCGGCACTCTACGCGACGGCCTTCGGTCGGCATTTGCTGGATGGTGGCCTGGCCCGGCCGGGCGATGCGATTTTCATAGCGCGCGACTTCCGCGACTCGAGCCCCGAGATCTCAGCCAACTGCGTGGACGCTCTGACCGCCTTGGGTTTCAAGGTTGGCGATTGCGGCACGCTGCCGACGCCGGCTCTCGCCCTCTACGGCCTCCAGCAAAACGCCGCCAGCCTCATGGTGACGGGCTCGCACATCCCCGCCGACCGCAATGGCATCAAGTTCTACCGACCGGACGGCGAGATCGACAAGGATGACGAGGCGGCTATTACGGCGGCAGCGGCGGTGCTGGATGAAGGCGGATTCAGTTACGCCCCCAGCCAGGCAGCAGCCGTGAACCGGGCGTCCGAATGCCTTTCCCTGTTTGCAAGGCGGAACGCGGCCCTTCTTGGGCCAGATGCCCTGCGCGGCCTGAAAGTCGGGATCTACCAGCACAGCACCGTGGCGCGCGATCTTCTCGTCGAGATTCTGCAAGGATTTGGAGCAACGGTTGTCCCGTTCGGCCGCTCGCAGTCCTTCATCCCCGTGGATACGGAAGCCGTCTCGCAGGACACGATCGCCATCCTCAAGGCCGCGGCGCGGGACCACGGGCTTGATGCGATCGTCTCGGCCGACGGCGACGGCGACCGCCCGCTTGTCAGCGACGAAACCGGACAACCCCTGCGTGGTGATCTCTTGGGCCTGATTGCTGCCAATTTCCTCGGTGCCAGCGTCGTCGTCACTCCAGTCACCTCGAACTCGGGCATCGAGGCATCGGGCAGTTTCAAGACAGTGCGAACACGCGTCGGCTCGCCGTTCGTGATAGCAGGAATGCAGGACGCTATTGCCGCTGGTGATGGCGGCGTGGTCGGCTTCGAAGCGAATGGCGGCACCTTGACGGCAAGTGAGTTCTCCTTGGGAGGCGCTTGTCTGCAGGCCCTGCCCACCCGCGACTGCTTCTTGCCGATCCTGGCGACGTTGCTTGTAGCTGCGTCGAAGAAAAAGCCTCTTTCCGCAATCGCCGCGGACTACCGCCTGCCGTTTGCCACAGCCGACCGGCTCGAAAACTTTCCCGTCGAGACCAGCGCGCGGCTGATGGCATACCTGCGGGCCAGCCCGGAGAACCTGTCATCCTTCCTGCAGCCGATCGGCGAGGTCGCAGGCATCAGCGATATCGATGGATTGCGGGTAACGCTAAAGGATAAGAGCATCGTCCATTTCAGGCCCTCCGGCAACGCGCCGGAAATGCGATGCTACGTCGAAGCCGCGAGCGAAACCGCAGCATCCGCCCTGCTCGACGCCGGCCTTGGCCGCATCCGGCAATGGGCCAATACCAATTGATTGACCGCGTACAGATTGTTCAAGGATACGACCGATGAGTAAAAAGATCGTCCCAGTCATTATGGCAGGCGGAAAAGGCACCCGCCTCTGGCCACTGTCGCGGGCGACGGCCCCGAAGCAGTTCATCCGCTTTATCGGCGACCGCACGCTTTTTCAGGAAACCCTGCTTCGCGTTTCCGATCCGGCGATCTACGAGCCCGCGATTGTCCTGACCAACGAGGAGTTTCGCTTCCTCGTCGCCGAACAGGCCCGCGAACTGGACCTCGGCCTCTCCGCCATCCTGCTTGAACCGCTCGCCCGCAACACCGCGCCGGCGGTTGCCGCCGCGGCCGCCTTCGTGCAGGAACGTTTCGACGATGCAACGCTCATGCACATCATGGGCTCCGACTACGAGATCGTCGCAGATGAGGTATATTTCGACTGCGTGAAAAAGGCAGCAACGGCAGCAGGCGGCGGCCGGCTCGTCACCTTTGGCATCGCACCGACCGAACCGGCCACCGGATACGGCTACATCGAAGGCGGCGAGACCCTTGCAAGCGGCGCGCAAGCCGTCGCCCGCTTCATCGAGAAGCCGCCGCTGGCAAAGGCCGAGGAGATGCTCGCCGCTGGCGGCTTCTACTGGAACTCCGGCATGTTCATGTTTTCGGCCGCGCAACTGCTCGACGAAATGGGCACCTATGCGCCTGCCGTCCTGAAGGCCGCCGGCGATGCCGTCGCGAAGGGTCTGAAGGACCTCGACTTCATCCGGCTGGACAAGGTCGCTTTCGCTGAAAGCCCGAACATCTCCATCGACTACGCGATCATGGAGAAGACGAAGAACGCCGCCGTCATCCCCTCGCCCTTCAAGTGGTCCGATCTCGGCAGCTGGGATTCCGTCTGGAAGAGCGGCAGCCGCGACGAGTACGGCAACCTCGCGGCAGCCAACACGACGCTGATCAATACGAAGAACTCGCTCGTGATGACCCACGGGGTCCACCTTGCCGTTCAGGGCATGGACGACATCGCCGTCATCGCCAGCGAAGACGCCGTCTATGTCGGCCGCCTGCAGGACAGCCAGGAGGTCGGAACGATCGTCAAGATGCTGGCCTCTGCGCCGGCGACATCGAAGCTGACCGAGTTCCACCCGACATCCTATCGTCCGTGGGGCGGTTATACCTCGGTGCTGAACGGCGACCGTTTCCAGGTGAAGCGGATCTTCGTCACGCCGGGAAAGAAGCTTTCCCTGCAGAAGCACCACCATCGCTCGGAACACTGGATCGTTGTCAGGGGCACGGCGGAAGTGACGATCGGCGAAAACGTGCAGATGCTGCGCGAGAACGAATCCGTCTACATTCCGCTCGGAGAGGTCCACCGCCTCGCCAACCCCGGCAAAATCACCCTGGAGTTGATCGAAGTTCAGACCGGCTCCTATCTCGGCGAAGACGATATCATCCGGATCGTCGACGAGTTCGGACGCAGCTGATCCGCCAACCGAGCCTTTGTCTTGAACTTATAAAACTACCCCTGTAAACCGTCACGACCCGCTGGACCGGCGGGTCGTGATCGTTTTTCTCAGGGAATGACCCCATGCGTATTGTGATGATTGGTTCGGGCTATGTCGGCCTGGTTTCCGGCGCCTGCCTTGCCGATTTCGGCCATCATATCACCTGCGTCGACAAATCCGCTGCCAAGATCGATGCCCTCGAGGCTGGAGAGGTTCCGATCTTCGAACCCGGCCTCGACACCATCATCGAGCACAATCGCAGCTCCGGCCGCCTGGACTTCTCCAAAGATCTCTCAGCCCCCGTGGCCGCGGCCGACGTCGTCTTCATCGCCGTTGGCACGCCCTCGCGCCGTGGCGACGGCCATGCCGACCTGAGCTATGTCTATGCCGCAGCGCGTGAAATCGCCGCATCGGTCGAAGGCTTCACCGTCGTCGTCACCAAATCGACGGTCCCCGTCGGCACCGGCGACGAACTCGAGCGTATTTTTCGCGAAGAGTTCCCGGACAAGGACATCGAAGTCGTGTCCAACCCGGAATTCCTGCGCGAAGGCGCCGCCATCAGCGACTTCAAGCGCCCTGACCGCATCGTTCTCGGCACCGAGGAGCCGCGGGCCATCGAGGTCATGCGCGAGGTCTATCGCCCGCTCTATCTCAACGAGGCGCCGCTCTATTTCTGCGAACGCCGAACCTCGGAACTGATCAAATACGCCGCCAACGCGTTTCTCGCGATGAAGATCACCTTCATCAACGAGATCGCCGATCTCTGCGAACAGATCGGCGCCGACGTCCAGAAGGTGGCCAAGGGAATCGGCATGGACAAGCGCATCGGCGACAAGTTCCTGCACCCCGGCCCGGGCTATGGCGGATCGTGCTTCCCGAAAGATACGCTCGCCCTCGTCAAGACCGCCCAGGATTACGACAGCCCCGTCCGGCTGATCGAAACGACGGTGGCGATCAACGACAATCGCAAGCGGGCGATGGGACGCAAGGTGATTGCCGCCTGTGACGGCAGCGTGCGCGGCAAGAAGATTGCGGTTCTCGGCCTGACCTTCAAGCCGAACACCGACGACATGCGCGACGCGCCATCGATCACCATCGTTCAGGCGCTGCTCGACGGCGGCGCCACCGTCCACGTCTATGACCCGGAAGGAATGGACGCGGCCAAGGACCTTTTGGGGCCGGTCACCTACGGCAGCGACGCCTACGAGATCGCCGAAGGCGCCGATGCCGTCGTGCTGATAACGGAGTGGGACCAGTTCCGTGCGCTTGACTTCAAGCGGCTGAAGGGGCTGGTGCGCACGCCGGTGCTCGTTGATCTTCGCAACATTTACCCGACGGCCGAAGTCACGCGGCATGGCTTCAGCTATTTCGCCGTCGGCAAGAAGAGCGAGAAGAACTGAGCATGCGCTATTTCATCACCGGAACCGCCGGCTTCATCGGATTTCATCTTGCCCGCCGCCTGCTGCAGGACGGGCACGAGGTCGTCGGCTTCGATGGAATGACGCATTACTACAACATCAAGCTGAAGCAGATGCGAAACGCCGCGCTGGCGCAATTCCCGGGCTTTCGCGCCGTGACCGCCATGCTGGAAGACCGCAAGGCTGTCGAGGATGCGGTTGCCTCCGCCAACCCCGACGTGATCGTGCATCTGGCCGCCCAGGCCGGCGTTCGCTACAGCCTCGAAAACCCCAGGGCCTATCTGACGTCGAACCTTGAGGGCTCCTGGAACATTCTGGAGATTGCAAAGAATGTCGGCGTGCAGCATCTGATGCTGGCGTCCACATCCTCGATCTACGGCGCCAACCCGACCGTCCCGTTCCATGAGATGGACCGCGCCGACGAGCCGCTGACCTTCTACGCGGCGACGAAGAAATCGATGGAGCTGATGGCGCATAGTTATGCCCATCTTCACAAGATCCCGACGACCGCCTTCCGCTTTTTCACGGTTTACGGTCCATGGGGCCGGCCTGACATGGCGTTGTTCAAGTTCGTCAAGAACATGCTGGAAGACCAGCCGATCGAAATCTACGGCGAAGGCAAGATGAGCCGTGATTTCACCTATATCGACGATCTCGTGGAAGCGATCCTACGGCTTTCGGCCGTTGCCCCATCCGAAGCGAACCGCGTGGCGGGCGAGAATACCGACACGCTTTCGCATCAGGCACCTTTCCGGGTCGTCAATATCGGCGGCGGACAGCCGGTGAGCCTCCTCGACTTCGTGGATACAGTTGAAAAGGCGCTCGGCCAACCTGCCAAACGGCTGATGCTGCCGATGCAGAAGGGCGACGTCCCCCGAACCTTCGCGAGCCCCGATCTGCTCGTCGCACTGACCGGATACAAGCCCGAGACGACCTTGCGCGAGGGTGTGAAGGCATTTGTCGACTGGTACGTCGAGGCCCGGGCGGAGCTCGACTAGCCTCCTGCTTCGGGTCGAATGCCCAGTGCTAGTCGACGGTCGCCGCCTCGAACAGCCTGTCGATTTCAGACGCCGGTGCCGGCCGCCCGAGGGCAAAACCCTGCAGCGCGTCGCACCCCAATTTCGCCAGCGTTTCCGCATGCTTCTCGGTCTCGACGCCCTCGGCGATCACTTTGACGCCCAGCGCCTTCGCAATCTCGATGATCGACTTCACGACGCGGCGCTGCTCGTCTGACGTATCGACGGCATCGACGAGCTGCCGATCGATCTTCAGACGCGTAGGCCGCAGCCGGACCAGTCCGATCAAAGAGGCATGACCGGAACCGAAGTCGTCGATCTCGATTTCGATGCCCATCTGCTTGATCCGCTCGACGCTTTCCAGCAATTCGTCGTCGCAGTCATCGAGGAAGATCGTCTCGATCAGCTCGAAGACGATGGCATTGCGCGGCACGTTCAACGCCAGCAACTCCTTGGAAAGCAGCGGATCGTAGAGCCGCTGTCCCGAGATGTTGACGGCGATTCGTGGCACCTGTGCTCCCCGCCCTTCCCACGTCCGCCGATCTTCCAGCACGCGCCGTAGCATGATGGAGTCGATCTCGGCAGTCAGGCCATACTCGTCGGCAACTTTCAGAAATTCTCCCGGCAGAAGCACGCCCCTGTCCTTGTGCTTCCACCGCGCCAGCGCCTCGAGCCCGACGACCGCGCGCGTGCGAGCATCCACCTGCAGCTGATAGAAGGGCACGATCTCGCCTTCCGTCAGCGCCGTCCTCAATTCCTCGGCAATCCGCCGACGACCCATGAGATCGTCCTTCAGCTGCTGCGTGAAGAACTCGATCCGGTCTCTGCCCGATGCCTTCGCCTGGTAGAGCGCAATATCCGACTCGGCCAGGAGATTGGCGCGTTTGCGATCGATAGAACAGGAAACGCCGATCGACGCACCGGATTGCAGCTGCTCGCGGCCGAAGCGTATCTTCTTACGCAATCGGCGCTGCAAATCCCGGGCAACGTCGCGAAGCTCGTCGATGCTTCCAAAATTGACGAGGATGATGACGAACTCGTCTCCCCCGATCCGGGCAGCGACTGCGCCTTTCGGCAGTGCAGCCTTGATCCGTGTGGCGGCCGCGCGCAGCACGACATCGCCGGCGGCGTGTCCGTAAGTGTCGTTGATCTGCTTGAACTCATCGAGATCGAGATGCAGCACGGCAAGTTTCAGGGCAGCAGGATCGTCCACCAACTGCGCCAGCCGCTTGTCGAAAAGGCGCCGATTCGGCAGACCCGTGAGGTAATCATGCTCGGCGGCATATTCGACGCGCGCCGCACTCTGCTCCAGATCGAGTGCGCGTGCCTCCGCGACAGTCCTCTGCCGTGCGGCCTCGTCAGTCAGAAGCACATCGGCCGTCACGTCCCATTCCGCGCCGATGAACGAAGGCGCGCCATCGTCGCTGATGTAGAAATGCGCGCGTGACCGGATATGGCGGATCTCGCCATTCGGCCAGATGATGCGGAATTCGGAATTATACTGCCCTCTCCGCGCCACCGCATCGCTGAAATCCTGTTCAGCCCGCTCGCGATCATCAGGATGGATTGCGTCCGCCCAAACGGCCGTAGACACCTTGCCACCGGTCAGCCCCGTCATGTAGAGCCGGTGCATCTGCAGATCCCAGGAGATCTCGTTCTGCTGCAGATCGTGTTCCCAGACACCGATCTGAGATGCATCGAGCGCCAGTTCAAGGCGTCTCAAGAGATCCCGAAATTCCCGCTCCGACCGTGTGGTGTCGTTTGGTACCAAAACCGTCTCAGCCTCATGCATTCCCTGCGACAGACCTGGCCAAACCAACCGTCGCGCGAGATGTTAATTAGAACAAACTAAAAATCCATCAATGATTGTGCCGCAGGAACGACGTCTATTTTCGATAGCCCGTCTCCATCAGACGGAATTGCGCGCATTTGCGTTCTGTTTCTCGAGCTGCAACAGCAGGCCGCTGTGATCGACGTCACCGCCGCCACTTTCGACGAACGCAGCAAATTCCGCACGAACGGCCTCCGTCAAAGGCAAGGCCAGCGACAGGTCTTCGGCAACGGCAAGAATATTGTTGAGATCCTTCAGCTGCAGCTTCGATGGTCCGGCATGGCCAAAATCCCTCGTGACCATCCTCTGCCCGTGAATGTCGAGTATCCGGCTCTCGGCAAATCCGCCGCGGATGGCTCGCCGAAAAGCCTCGGGCGAACCGCCGCCGGCCTGCACCAGCATCATTGCCTCGGCAATGGCCCCGATCGTAACGGCAACGATCTGCTGATTGCCGAGCTTTGCCAGCTGTCCGGTACCGCTCGGCCCGACATGCGTGACACGGCCAAGCGGCCCGAAGACGTCAGCCAGTTCGGTAATAAGCGCTCCATCCCCGCCCGCCATGATCGCAAGCGTACCGGCTGCCGCGCCGACGACACCGCCGGAGACCGGGGCGTCGAGATGCCGGATCGCGAGCGCGGCAAGCCGCGCTGCGTGGTCTCGCGCCTGCGCCGGTGCGATGGAGCTGCAATCGATGACGGTGGCGTTTTGCGGCAGAGCTTCCGCAACCCCCTGCAGGAACAGGACGTCTTCGACCGCCTTTCCGTCGGAGAGCATCGTGAAGGCGACCGCCGCACCCTTGGCGGCAAGGGCGGGCGTCTCTGCGATGACGGCCCCGTCCTTTGCAAGCGCTTGCGCCTTGGCGGAATCGCGATTCCAGACAGTTACCGCGAAGCCCGCATCGAGCAGGCGTCGCGCCATCGGCGCTCCCATGAGGCCCGTTCCAAGAAACGCGATATTTCGCGACGCAGCGCCCATTAGAGCTCTCCTCCCATTTCATCCTCGATATGAACCCGGATGATGTCGTCGAACGAACGATCGGCTGCAAAACCGAGTTCCAGCGCCCGCCTTGCTTCGAACGCCTGGGGCCACCCTTGCACGATCTTCATCACCAACTCGTCCGGCTCGCGACGGATGAGAGCGACCGCACTTTCACCGGCAACGCGACGCAGCGCCTCGATCTGCTCGCCGACCGTGACGCTGACCCCGGGCATGGTGAGACTGCGTCTCGAACCCAATAACTGCAGATCGATACTCGCGGCATGAATGAGAAAGCCGACGGCCGAGCGCGGCGATGCGTGCCAGTGGCGCACCGTATCCGGAACGGGAAGGATCGCGGCCTGGCCGGAGAGCGGTTCGCGCACGATTCCGGAGAAGAAGCCCGACGCCGCCTTGTTGGGCTTGCCGGGCCGCACGCAGATCGTCGGCAGGCGGATACCGATGCCATCGAGGAAACCGCGACGCGTGTAGTCGGCAAGCAGCAGCTCGCCCATAGCCTTTTGCGTTCCGTAGCTCGTCAACGGTGTGAGATTGAAATCGTCGGGAATGACGTCCGGGAACGGCGCACCGAACACGGCGATGGACGATGTGAAGACGACGCAGGGGCGATAACCGTCCTTCAGATGCGCGAGCCGGATCGCCTCAAACAGCGATCGCGTTCCTTCGAGATTGATGCCGTAGCCCTTCTCGAAATCGAGCTCCGCCTCGCCGGAGACGATCGCCGCGAGATGAAAGATGACATCCGGTCTGGCAGCGATCAGTGCCGTCGCATTTCCCGGCTGGGAAATATCCATCGAGCTGCTGTCGACACGACCGGCAAAGCCTTGCGGGCGCTCCGGTTCGGCAACATCGACGAGCGAAAGACGCGTCAGCGGATGCCCGCCGAGACTTCCATCCGAAACCAGGCGCGCGACGAGCTTGCGCCCGATCATACCTGCGGCGCCGACAATTGCGATGTGCATCACGCTCCTCCAAGCTTTGGCTCGCGGCGCGACTCCCTTCGCCCGACGTACGTTCATCAAGGCATATCTGAGGGATCATGGGAACAGAAAAATAGGGCTGTCAGAGATAGCCCGGCCCATCTCTGGCCTAAGTGCTCGGGACCGAAAAGCCCCTGCCGTCAGGCAAGATTCGGGACAGGCGTCAGCATATGTTCGAGCCTGTCTTCGCTTCGCACGCCATCCTGATAGAGATGTAGGATCAGGCAGGCCAGATCATCGAGATCTCCCGCGTCCGTCGCGGCTTTTCTGCTCAAACGGTGCAGCACACGTTGGCAAAGTGCGACTTCGTGGTCCTCAAGCGGTGCTTTCGCAGCGTTCGAAATTGTCTTGGTCATGACAGCACCTCCTCGACACTAGCTAATACCCCTGGCAATGAACCTTACGTGAACGGAAGATGCCGGAACGGGTGAGTCACCGCTCGACGTGGCACCATGCCGCGAGGAGCGGCCGCGCCGTGCAACGCATCGCCACGTTATGGCCCGCGTCGTTGAAGAAGATGGATCCGACCGATCCGCGCTGCCAGCCCTTGTCGTCGCAGGAGAATTCGCAATCCGACAGCGCGAGAAACACCCTCGAACGGTACTGGATATGATCAGGGAAACGAGTGTAAGGCGCCATGATCGTTAGGCCGAGAGCGACGTCGTCCCGTTCTTCGACGCCCGAGGCCCCTGCCACCACGGCATGCGCGTGCGTGTGCTCGATATTCAGGCTTGCGAACGGCCCCGTCTTGCTGGCAACCCATTCCAGGCTCTTGGCAAGATCGCCGATCGCGGCCGCGACTTCCGCAAAGGACGGCCCCTTCTGCGACAGGTGGCGAAGCGCAAACTGCATCTGGCTCGCCAGCGGCATGACCGTAACGGGCTTGTTGGCGACAGCGCCGGGCTCCTGGAGACGGTGGAATACCTTGCCGGCGACGAACTTCTCCATCATCGGCGTGCTGTCCGACAGCATGATATTTCCCAAGGCACCGATCAGGCGCTGAACGGCAACCGGCCTGCTCGCACGGCGAACGGAATAATCCCCCTGGGTGGCTCTCGTTCCGCGATGCAGAAGAAGGTCTGCCTCCCGTCTCAGCCGGGATTTCAAGCTCGCCACGGACGACTCCTTTGTTACCGCGCGCAGATCACTTATCGCGACGCGACCAAAAAGGAAACGGTGATCGCGTGGTTTCGGTATCTCAGATAGAAGCCTGCAGATCGGCATGGCAAAAATCGGCCCGAGCAGACCAACTTCATGGTGATAGTCTCAAGCAAGGGCGGAGAGATGCTCTGACATGAAATTCGCGCCACTTGCTAATGCCAGCAACCGATCCCTCTTTCGGGTCGATGGCAGAACACGTCCATCGACCGGTTTATCCCAGCTTATACATTTACGCGCCCGTTCGTTCATGCAGTTCGGGGCACCCTGAGATACCGTATCGTCGCATAGACGACAGTCGCTATGATAGCGACTAGAAAGCCAATGCTGGTGGTTACGGTACCGAGGCCTAGACCACCATACTCCCTGGGCTGTGAGAGGAGGTCGCCGAATGACGCTCCAAGCGGTCGGGTCAAGATATAGGCCAGCCAGAAGGCGGTGATCGCATCGAGCCTGGTCTTATAGTAGCCAAGCGCGATGACCGCGATGAGGCCACCGAAGAGCAGACCGGTGTTGAGGTAACCGAGGTCGAACTTCTCCGCCACCTGGTCGCCGACCGAGGTACCGAGCGCAAAGGTGAACAGGATCGCTAGCCAGTAGAAGCCTTCGCGGCGGGCGGTGAAAATCGAGTGGATCGACAAGGTCCCTTCGACGCCGTGCCAGATGGCGAAGGTCGCAGCGAGAGCGATGGTAAAGCCTACCGTCGTCGTCATGAGCGAAACGCCGAAATTGTCGACTAGATTGTCGGTTACCAAGGTGCCGACGACGCTTATCAGCACGACGGTTAGCCAATAGGACCACGGCACGTAGCGGCCCTGGTGGAACTGGATCGCCAATGCGCAGAGGAATACTCCTGCCATAAACGCCGAGGTCGCAGTGAGTCCGTAGCCAAGGTTGACGTTGAGGAAGTCGGCGGCAGTCTCGCCCATGGTCACGGCCAAAAGCTTGATCAGCCAGAAGTCGACCGTGACCTCGGGAACACGACTGGCGGGTTGGTCGAAAGTGGTGGGTGACCAGTTGTTCATTGGGGCGTCTCCTAAGGTCACGTCGGTGCAGTTATTTGCCGAGGAGCTTCATGGCGTCGCCGACGAACTGGTCGGCCCGCTTGTCGTCATCTGCATTGCAGCGCTCGACGGCCTTGGCTTCCAGCTCGTCAGCCTTCTTCATCACGTCAGCAGAGAGATTGGCCGTCGCCTTGGCGGCCCGGTATTCCTTCAGTGCATCTTCACAGGGCTGGTTGGCCGCATAAGCCTGAACGGCAAAGGCGGCAGAGCCGAGCATGAGGGCGGCGAGGAAGAGGTTGGCAGTACGCTTCATCTGTTTGTCTCCAATCGTGTGGTGGCACCCACCGGGTACCGTCACACCATTGCCGACGAGACTTAGGAGAAACTTAGAAGGGGGAATCAGGCTAGCGGGAAGGAAAGTGCCACCCTGAGGCCGGAACCATCGGGAGCCTCAGTCAGCCGGATCGTACCGCCGTAGCGACCGACAAGATTGCGTGCGATGGCGAGACCGAGGCCGGTCCCGTCGGACGTTGAGCTATCAACGCGGAAGAAGCGGTCGAAGACGCGTTCCCTAAGTTGATCGGGAATGCCGGGACCATCATCGGTCACGGTGACGATAGCGCTTAGGTTGTCGGTCTTGACTGCGAGGTCGACCTGACCGCCCTCCGGCGTGTAGCGCAGGGCATTGTCCACCACGACATCGAGAATGGCCGCCAGTTCGACCGGATCGATCCGAACCGAACAAGTGCCTGACTGCATTAGCCCCAGGTCAATACGCTTGGCATCAGCCGCGACCAAGAACCGCCCAAGGCAGTCTTTGACTGCATCCAACAGCTTCGCGGGCGGAAATACGACGCCGACCCCGTCAGCACTTTCACTTCGGGCCAGCCCAAGCAGTTGGGTCGCCACCTGCTTGGCACGGCGAACCCCGGCTTCGAGCTCGGCAATAGCCGCGTCCCGTTCCTGCAAACCTGTTGCTTGCTTCAGATTGCTGATCTGGAGCGAGAGAGCGGTCACCGGCGTACGAAGCTCGTGCGCCGCATCGGCAAGAAAGGCCCGCTGTTGCTCAAGCGTAGCCTTCACGCGGTCAAAGGCGCTGTTGATGGCGGTCACCAATGGCCGCACCTCAAGTGGCGCATCCTCTACGGCAAGAGGTTCCGTATCTTCGACAGCCCGCGCCTCAACTCTCGTGGCGATGACCTGCAGCCGCTGCATGATCGCGCCGACCAGCCAGTAGCCAACGATCCACGAGAGCGGGATGGCGAGCAGGAAAGGCCATGCGCTGTTCCAGGCAGCAGCCGCCGCTAGTTCATCGCGTTCGGCTGTGCGTTGGGCTATCAAGACCGTTCGCTCCGGCCGGACGTCGGCGTAGAGCCGCCACTCGACATCGCCGCTGCTGAATGTCGAAAAGCCAGGCATGGTCGGTTCCGGGAAATTCACGGAGAGATCATTGGTAATCGGTGGCTGTCCGTCCTGAGGAATGATCCGAAGCGCAACCACCTCGTCGCTCGACGCTGCTGCCGACTTCATAGGTGTGACGCTGCTGCCATCCCCAACAACATGCGCTATTTGCTGGAGTTGGAAGTCGAGGATGCCCCACGCTTCATTACGGGCGCTGTAATACGAAAAGGCCGCTGCAAAGGCCGCCAGCGCCGTCAGGAGGGCTGAGAAGACCAGGATGAAAGTGCGGCGGAGTGACATGATTAGGCCTTCGGTATCGTCCAGCCAGCGCCTCGGATATTGCGGATGATATCCTTGTGGAAGCGCTTGCGTATGTAATGGATGAGCACCTCGATCGCATTGCTTTCGACCTCCTCTCCCCAGCCGTAAATGCGTTCTTCAAGCTGGTTGCGTGACAGTATCACGCCTGGCCGTTCCGCCAGCGCCGCCAGCAACGCGAATTCGCGGGCGGGGAGCGTATCGGTCGCCTCACGAAAAGTCACCGCATGGGTAGCGAGATCGAGCGTTACCTCGCCCGCCTCAACGAGCGACTGCGCATGACCCGCTCTGCGACGGACGACGGCACGGATACGAGCCATCAGTTCATCGAATTCGAACGGCTTCAGGATGTAATCGTCAGCTCCAAGATCGAGACCTTTTATCCGGCTGCAGAGATCGTCCCGGGCAGTGACAATAAGGACAGGTATGCCCTGGCCGTTTCGACGGAGACTTTCCAGCACTTGCATTCCATCAGCTTTTGGCAAGCCAAGATCGAGAAGAACGACGGCGTATTCGGCAAGATCGATAGCTTCAAGCGCTGCTGGGCCGTCCTTCACCCAGTCTAAAGATACTGCATGCCGCTCAAATCCTTTCAGGAGAGCATCTGCAATCATCCGGTCATCTTCAACGAGCAATAGACGCATCGATGCTCTAAATCTTGGGTTTATCAGCGTGGCGACGCGGTAATGCGTAGTCCATCAGTGTGTTTTAAGAGATTGCTCAAATTCCGCAATGGGCCGGTAGCCGACATCGATAGTCGATGGCTTTGCGCCAACTCCATACGTTCAAGCAATAAGACGGAACGCAGGCACCGCCACCAAACAGGAAAGGCGGAGCAATGCTCCGCCTTTCCACGTCTCGCCGCTGAATGGGGGTTATTCGGCGGCGAGTCGGATGATTTCGGCTTCTTCCTCGTCGTGCTCGTGTTCCTTGTGCTGGATCAGCGGGCGGTTGCCCGACAGCTTGCGGACCAGCACGTAGAAGACGGGCGTCATGAAGATGCCGAAGAAGGTGACGCCGATCATGCCCGAGAAGACCGCGACACCCATGGCCGCACGCATCTCGGCACCGGCACCGGTGGAGACCACCAGCGGCACGACGCCCATGATGAACGCCATCGACGTCATCAGGATCGGGCGCAGACGCAGGCGACTTGCCTCGATGGCAGCCTGAGCCGGAGTCCGTCCTTCGAATTCCAGCTCGCGGGCGAATTCCACAATCAGGATCGCGTTCTTCGCCGAGAGGCCGACAAGGACCACCAGACCGATCTGCGTGAAGATGTTGTTGTCTCCACCGGTCAGCCAGATGCCTGTCAACGCGGCCAGCACGCCCATCGGCACGATCATGATGATCGCGATCGGAAGTGCGAGGCTCTCATACTGTGCAGCGAGCACGAGGAAGACAAGCAGCAGTGCCAGCGGGAAGACGACCACGCCGGAGTTGCCCGCCAGGATCTGCTGATAGGTCAGATCCGTCCATTCGAAGCTGATTCCCTTCGGCAAGGTCTCTTCGGCGATCTTTTCGATCGCTGCCTGAGCCTGGCCGGAGGAGAAGCCCGGAGCAGGACCGCCGTTGATATCGGCGGAGAGGAAACCGTTATAACGGTTGGTCCGCTCCGGCCCGGTTGTCGCGTTCACCTTCAGGAGCGCAGACAGCGGGATCATCTGGCCCGATGCCGAACGAACCTTCAGCTTGCCGATATCCTCGGGCTGTGCCCGGAACTTGGCGTCGGCCTGGACGCGCACGCTGTAGGTGCGGCCGAAGGCATTGAAGTCGTTGACATAGAGCGAACCGAGATAGATCTGCAGCGTCTCGAAAACGTCGGTTACCGGGACGCCAAGCTGTTCCGCCTTCTCACGGTCGAGATCGGCATAGAGCTGCGGAACATTGATCTGGTAGGCCGAGAAGATGCCTGTCAGTTCAGGCGTCTGGTAGGCCTTGGCGATCATCGCCTTGTTGGCCTCGTCGAGCACCTGATAGCCGAGACCGGCACGGTCTTCGAGCTGCATCTTGAAGCCGCCCGTCGTGCCGAGACCATTGACCGGCGGCGGCGGGAACATCGCGATGAAGGCATCCTGGATCGCCCCGAACTTCTGGTTCAGGGACATGGCGATCGCACCGCCCGAAAGCGACGGCGACTTGCGCTCCTCGAAATCCTTCAGCGTCACGAAGACGATGCCGGCGTTCGAGGAGTTGGTGAAGCCGTTGATCGACAGACCAGGGAAGGCAATCGCATGCGCGACGCCAGGCTCGGCCATGGCGATGTCGCTCATCCGCTTGATGACGTCTTCGGTTCGGTCAAGGCTGGCGGCATCCGGCAACTGGGCAAAGCCGATCAGATACTGCTTGTCCTGCGCCGGCACGAAACCACCCGGCACCGCGTTGAAGAGCCCGTAGGTCGCGCCTGCCAGCACCACATAGACAAGCATGACGATGCTTTTGCGCGACAGCAGACCGCCGACGCCCTTGCCGTAGCCCCGCGAACCGGCGCCGAAGGCCTTGTTGAAGCCACGGAAGAACCAGCCGAATGCGGCGTCCATGGCGCGGGTCAGCCAGTCACGCTTGGCGTGATGATCCTGCAGCAGCAGCGAAGCCAGAGCAGGAGACAGCGTCAGCGAGTTGAAGGCCGAAATGACGGTCGAGATCGCAATCGTCAGCGCGAACTGGCGATAGAACTGTCCAGACAGACCAGAGATGAAGGCGAGCGGCACGAAAACCGCGACGAGCACCAGCGCGATCGCGATGATCGGGCCAGACACTTCCTTCATGGCCTTGTAGGTGGCAGCCCGCGGGCTGAGACCATTCTCGATGTTTCGCTCGACGTTTTCGACAACGACGATCGCGTCATCCACCACGATACCGATCGCCAGCACGAGGCCGAATAGGCTGAGCGCGTTGATCGAGAAGCCGAAGACATACATCACCGCGAACGTACCGATGATCGAAACCGGAACGGCAATCAGCGGGATGATCGAGGCGCGCCATGTCTGCAGGAACAGAATGACGACGATGACGACGAGCGCGATGGCTTCGAGCAGCGTGTCGACGACCTTCTCGATCGACGAACGAACGAACTTCGTCGTGTCATAGACGATCTCGTAGCTCACGCCGTCAGGCATGCCGGCCTTGAGCTCTTCCATCGTCTTCTGGACTTCGTCCGAGATGGTAATGGCGTTCGAACCCGGGGACTGGAAGACCGGGATGGCGACCGCCGGCTTGCCGTCGAGGATCGAGCGCAGCGAGTAATCAGCAGCGCCGAGCTCGATGCGGGCAACGTCGCGCAGGCGGGTGATCTCGCCGTTGGTGCCTGTTTTGACGATGATGTTGCCGAACTGCTCGGGCGTCTGCAGACGGCCCTGCGCATTGACGTTCAGCTGCAGGTCAACACCCGACAGGCTCGGCGAAGCGCCGATGGTGCCGGCTGCGGCCTGCACGTTCTGGCCGCGGATCGCATTGGTGACATCGCTGGCGGCAAGGCCATGCTCGGCAGCCTTCTGCGGGTCGATCCAGACACGCATCGAGTAGTCGCCCGAGCCGAACACCTGCACCTGGCCGACGCCATCGATACGCGCCAGCCGATCCTTGATGTTGAGGACGCCGTAGTTGCGCAGATAGGTGATGTCGTAGCGGTTGTCAGGCGAGATCAGGTTCACGACCATCATCAGGTCGGGAGAGCTCTTGACCGTCGTGATGCCAATGGTCTTCACCTCTTCCGGCATACGCGGCTCGGCCTGCGAGACGCGGTTCTGAACCAGCTGTTGTGCCTTGTCAGGGTCGGTGCCAAGCTTGAAGGTGACCGTCAGCGTCATGACGCCGTCGGATGTCGCCTGGCTGGACATGTAGAGCATGCCCTCGACGCCGTTGATCTGCTCTTCGAGCGGTGTCGCCACTGTCTGCGCGATGACCTCCGGGTTTGCCCCGGGATAGGTGGCGCGCACGACGATCGATGGCGGAACGACTTCCGGATATTCGGAAATCGGCAGTGAACGCAGGCCAAGCAGGCCGGCGACCACGATGAGGACCGATAGAACACCGGCGAACACCGGACGGTCGACAAAGAATCTGGAAAAATTCATTTCAAAGCCCTCTCCGGGATGAAATTTGGGATGCAACGACCCTCTCCGGCGGTTGGGACGCCGCCGGTGGGTCAGGTAATTTCGGAATTGCACGGAGCGCCGAAGCGCTCCGGATAGTTCGGCTTACTGAGCCGCCGCGACTTTCTCTTCCGCCTGCGGTGCAACCACGGCACCCGGACGGATACGCTGCAGGCCGTTGACGACGATCTTGTCGCCAACAGTCAGGCCGCTTTCGACGATACGCTGGCCGTCCGCAGACGGGCCGAGCTGGACCGGCCGGTAGCTGACCTTGTTTTCGGCATCGACAACGAACACGAACTTCTTGTCCTGGTCGGTACCGATCGCGCGGTCGCTGATCAGGATCTTGTTCTCGGCCTTCGGCTCGCCCATGCGGACGCGAACGAACTGGCCGGGGATGAGCTTGCCGCCAGGATTGTCGAAGACGGCGCGAACGCCGATCGTGCCGCTGGCCGCATCGACCTGATTGTCGATCAGCTGCAGCTTGCCCTTGATCGGCGTACCCTGGTCGGCCAGCGTACCGACCTCGACCGGGATCTGCTCGACAGCGGGAACGGCGCCATCGCCGGCCGGCAACTCAGCCAGCGCCTTGGTCACCATTTCCTCGCTGGCATTGAAGCTTGCATAGATCGGGTCGACCGACACAAGCGTCGTCAGCGCGGAAGACGTGCTGCCTTCGGCAACGAGGTTACCGACGGTGACCTCGATCTTGCCGACGCGGCCGGCAACCGGCGCGCGGACCTCGGTATAACCGAGTTGAAGCTGGGCCGAGCGAAGGGCCGCCTGAGCGGTGCGAAGACCGGCCTGCGCTTCGGTGAAGGCATTCTGCCGCTGGTCGAAATCGCTTTGCGAAATCGTCTTGTTGTCGGAAAGCCTGCGGCCGCGCTCGAGTTCGATCTGAGCAAGATTGACCTTGGCCTCGGCGGAGGCAGTCTGTCCTTCCGCCTGCGAAACCGCCGCCTGGTAGGGCTCCGGATCGATGGTGAACAGCAGATCGCCGGCCTTCACCAGCGCACCTTCGCGGAAGTGCACGGACTGGACGGCACCGGCCACGCGTGAACGGACCTGCACGCGGTCGACGGCCTCGAGCCGCCCCGAAAACTCCTGCCATGTCGTGACGTCACGGCTGGCGACGACGGCAACCGTCACCGGCACAGCGGGAGCCTGCGCAGGTGTGGAAGCCGCCGTTGCAGTCGAGCTCATCGGCAGTTCGAAAAAGATGGCTGCGGCCGAAACGGACGCAGCAAGGCCCAAGCCGGCGCCCACAAGGGCCCAGCGCTTTTTACTGGACGTCATTGGTACTCTCCTTACGGCCCTCTCTCAGTGGCCGAATTCAATCAGTTCGTCTTCAATGCAATAGGTTGGCTGCTAATTTCTTGAACGAAGCTCTCGAACTGATCCGTGATCGTCTGTTGCCAGTTCGGTGCCTGTTCGCATTTCCCGCCGTAAAGCAATGGCCAGCCTGCCCCGGCGGGGAGGACATTCCGGCGAACTGGGACACCAGCCTGTTTCAGGCGATCGGCGTAACCGACGGTCTCGTCGTGCAGCGGATCATCCTCCGCCGTCAGAACAAGTGCCGGGGCGACCCCCGAAATACGGGAACACAGACACGGCGCAGCATAGGGATGGCAACCGCCGCCGCTGAGGTAATGGCTCCAGCCTTCGGCCCAGCGCTGACGCATGCCGATGCCATCCGCCTTGCGGATCGACGACGTGCCCATGAACGGATCGAGCAGCGGCGAGATCAGAACCTGACCATTGAGCGCATCCGCATAATGATCGCGTGCCTTGAAGGCGACGCCCGCAGCAATGTTGCCGCCTGCCTCTTCGCCGGCGACGATCAGCAGCGAATTGCGGTCGCCGATCCCGGACGCGCGCTTGTTGGCAAGATAGGAAAAGATCGAGTAACCGACCTCGAGCGGCTTCGGAAAGACGTTGCCGAGCGGCGCGTTGTAATCGGGGACCGCAACGATCGCACCGGCTTTCGCCAGGCACTCGGCAACCACATTGTCTTTGACGCCGGATTGCAGGAAAGCGCCACCGTGGAAGAACAACACGATCGGCGAACCCTTACCAAACTCGGCGCCCTGATAGACGCGTGCAGAAACGGGGCCGGTGGCCACCTTTTCAAACACGATATCTTTCACCTGCACCGTCATTGTTTCGGACTCTCGCTTCACCGACATAACGTATTGCGAGCCACGGCCGCTTGCAATTTCTGAAAAAAAGATATTGTTATTCCCCCGACGGAATAAGAAGCTTCGTAACGATTACACTATTCCGAATTTCGAACAATACCGCAGTGCAACCTGCTTAGGTGATTTCCGATGGACCAGCTCTCGGCAATGCGCGCTTTCATTCGCGTCGTAGAGACGGGCAATTTCACACGGGCCGCCGATACACTCGCCATGCCCAAGGCGACGGTGACCAATCTCATACAGGGGCTTGAAGCCCATCTGCACACCAAGCTCCTCAACCGCACCACCCGCCGCGTCATGGTGACGACAGATGGAGCCCTCTATTACGAGCGAGCGGCGCAGATCGTCTCGGAGCTCGCGGAGCTCGATGGCAGCCTTTCGAACTCGCAAGGCCTGCCGACCGGCCGCTTGCGCGTCGAGATGGCCGGCGCCTTTGCCGACTGGATCGTCATCCCGGCGCTTTGCGACTTCTACCAGAAGTACCCCGACATCCGCATCGACCTCGGCGTCGGAGACCGCACGGTCGACTACCTGGCGGAGAACGTCGATTGTGCGCTTCGCGCCGGCACGCCTGCCGATCAGTCGCTGATCGCAAGGCGGGTGTCGGAGGTGGATCTCATCACCTGTGCAGCACCGCTCTATATCGAAAAATTCGGCAAACCGGTGCGGCCGGAAGATCTTGAAAATTCTCACTATTCGGTGAGCTATTTCCGCGCACAGACCAACCGGACGGTTCCCTTCGAATTCCGCAAGGACAATGAGGCGCTGGAGGTCAATCCGCGCTATCTGGTCTCGGTCAACGACAGCCGGACGTTCGTCAATGCGTCTTTGAACGGGCTTGGAATCGCGCAACTGCCGCGCTTCATGATCCGTGAGGAGCTTGCCAAGGGTAGTCTCGTCGAGCTTCTTCCGGAGTGGAGCCGCGAGCCCTTGCCGCTCTACATCGTCTATCCGCCGAACCGGCACCTCAGCAACAAGGTCCGCGTCTTCGTCGACTGGCTGGTGAAGCTGCTCTCGGATGCGAAGCTGAATGATCCATGATGCAGTTGCGGCCCGGAAGGGGTTCCTTCGACGGGCCGCAACTGTCTGTCTTCAAATTCCTTTCAGACCCTGCCGCGTCACCAGGGAAATGGCTCGGCCGGTATCTGAGGTTGGCGCCAGGACTTGGAGGTCTTCCAGTCGCCTTTACAAAACTAATATAAGCCTGCTTTTTGCAGTTTGTTAAGTGCTGATTCGTGCATAAAAGGTTCGCAAAAACGGAACAATGGCCCGTATCACGGTTTAGTGAACGGCCGGCTTCAGCAAATCCTCCAGGCCGATACGGCGAAACATCTCGGCGCGAACCCGATCAGCAACACCATTGACCACTTCAGCACCATCTTCCGACGGATCGATGTGCGTTCGGAACGGCCGCTTGCCGAAGGGCATCGCGATGACCTCCGCGATCGCAGTCGCAACGGCACCGGCATCCGCATCGGCAGGCTCAAGCGCGGCTAGTCCCTGCAACGCCTGCTCCGGCACACCCTTGTAAGGGCCGTCGTTATACTCGGCCGCGCGCGCCGTATCGGCGGGCGAACCGGAATGCGCGAAGTGGTTGGTGCCCTTGGTGAAGGCGCCGGGCACGATGATCGCAGTCTCGATGCCCCAGCGCGTTAGCTCTGACGCATAGGAGACGGCAACCGAGTCCATCGCCGCCTTGGCCGCGAAGTAGGGTGCGAGATAGGGAGGCGTGCCGCCGCGCGTGCTGGAAGAAGACACCCAGACGACGAGCCCCTTGCCTCGCTTGCGCATGTGGGGAAGCACGGCGCGGTTCACCCGTTGCGTCGACAAGACGTTGATGTCGAACAACTCAGCATATTGCTCCGGCGTAAATGCTTCGGCAAGCCCGAAGGACATGCGACCGGCATTGTGGATGATCACATCCAGCCTGCCCGCTTGTTCGAGCACCTTTGCGATGCCGGCTTCGATCGACGCATCCAAGACGACATCGAGCTCGACCGAGCGGAGATCGACATTGTTGTCCCGCGAGAACGTCGCGATATCGGCAACCGCCTTTGCGTTGCGGCCCGCCGTATCGCGGATGCCGGCGTAAACGATATGCCCTTCCCCGGCGAGCATGCGTGCGGTGAGAGCGCCGAAGCCGCTGGACGCACCTGTTATGACGATGACCTGCTTTTCCATTGTTCTGTTCCTTCGAATAGTGACCGGTTAAGTCTGATGTCGAGAGTCGGCGACGGGCCGAGCCCGCCGCTGAAGGCTGGAGGTCAGATGATGCCGCCGTTGGCGCGCAGAACCTGGCCGTTGATCCAGGAACCATCGGGGCCTGCCAGGAATGAGACGGAAGCAGCGATGTCCTCGGGCGTTCCCAGGCGCTCCAGCGGGTTCATCTTGGACATGCGGGATATCAGTTCATCCGACTTGCCATCGAGGAAAAGGTCGGTCGCTGTCGGCCCGGGAGCCACGGCGTTCACGGTGATTTCACGACCGCGCATTTCCTTCGACATGATCGCCGTCAGCGTTTCGACGGCCGCCTTGGTCGCGGCGTAGACGCCGTAGTTTTCAAGCTTCAGACCGACAACGCTCGTTGAGAAATTGATGATGCGGCCGCCGTTGCGCAGACGCTTTGCGGCTTCGCGCAGGGTGTTGAAGGTGCCCTTCAGGTTGACGCTGACCTGGCGATCGAAATTGCCATCGTCGGCATCGGCAATCGACGAGAGCTGCATGATCCCGGCATTGTTGACCAGCACATCGACGCCGCCGAAGGCTGCTTCCGCGGCGTTGAACATGCGACGGACGGCTGCGGGATCGCTGACATCGGCCTGCGCCGTCAGCGCCCTGCCGCCCCTCTGCTCGATCTTTTCCACCAGCGTCTCGGCAAGTGCTGCGTTGCCTGCGTAGTTGACGACGACGGTGAAACCGTCTTTGGCCAGCCGTTCCGCGATTGCGGCGCCGATGCCCCTCGATGCGCCTGTGACCAGTGCGACCTTGTTCTCGTTGCTGCTCATTGCCTTTCTCCTTCTCGATGCGGCTTGCCGCGTTTTCGATGAGGAAAAGATGTCACTTTTCGAATGGCGGATAATCAGCCATTATTCGGCATCACTATCCGGACATGGCGAACAAAAAAGATGGACAGATTCGATGCCATGCGGGTGTTTTCCCGCGTCGTGGAGAGGCGAAGCTTCACGCTCGCCGCCGAGGATACCGGCCTTCCGCGCTCCACGGTCACCGATGCGGTCAAGCAGCTGGAAGCCCGCCTCGGCGTGCGATTGCTGCAGAGAACCACGCGCCATGTCAGCCCCACGCTCGATGGCGAAGCCTACTATCAACGCTGTCTTTCCATCCTTGCCGACATAGAGGATGCCGAGGGCGCCTTCGCCGGC
Organism: Rhizobium sp. Root708; assembly: GCF_001429725.1. GTDB lineage: Bacteria > Pseudomonadota > Alphaproteobacteria > Rhizobiales > Rhizobiaceae > Rhizobium. The sequence continues at coordinate 118,680 of NZ_LMHV01000003.1, forward strand.
GCCAAGCCGAAGGGAATTTTGCGCGTCGACGTGCACGGCACGCTTGCCCGCCACTTCGTACTGCCGAGCCTTCCGTCCTTCCTCGCGACCTATCCGGATATCGAGTTCTACATGAGCGAGGGCGACCGACTGGTCGACCTCGTCCGCGAAGGCATCGACTGCGTGCTGCGCGTCGGCGTTCCTCAGGACAGCGACATGGTGGCGCGACGCGTCGCCATGCTGGAAGAAGTCACGCTGGCTTCTCCCGCCTATCTTGAAAGGCATGGCATGCCCGAGCATCCCGACAAGCTCGACGGTCATCGCATGGTGGGCTTCCGCTCGACCGCGACCGGTGGTGTCCTGCCCCTGGAATTCCTGGTCGCTGGAAACATCCGCAACGTCACCCTGCCCGCGACGATAACAGTGAATGCCGCCGAGAGCTTCATATCCGCAGCCCGGCTCGGCCTCGGCCTGATCCAGGTGCCGCGATATCACGCCGAAAAGGATCTGGCCGATGGCACGCTCGTTCATGTGCTGCCGGATTTTCCGCTGACCGAGACGCCCGTCTCGCTGCTCTATCCGCGAAACAGGCAGCTCTCTCCGCGCGTTCGCGTTTTCATCGACTGGCTGGTGAAGGTCTTTGCTCGACAATCCTAGCGAAAAGCGTTTCACTTGGAGCAACTGCCAGAACCCGGAGATTTCCATGGCCATCACAGACGTCACCGTACATCCGAAAGACGGCGGCTTCGTTGTCATTTTCACGGATCAGTCCGGCAACAACATATCGGTCACGCTTTATGCCGCGGCCTCTCCCGGGCTGACGAGCGACAACGCGATCACCCGCGCCAGGGCGTTGCTTGCCGCGACACTTCAGAGTTCCCAGGTCGACGGGGCACGCGGCAAGGATGCCGCACTTCTGGAAGAGGAACTGGAAGAGGGTCTCGAGGATACCTTCCCCGCCAGCGATCCCGTATCGGTGACCGGATCGTCGATTTCCGCGCACGATCCCAAGGTCGGCCACTAGAGTGTCCGATGGATCGAAGGTCTGAAGCAGATGACACATGCCGCCGGTGCGATCGGCGCTGCTCCCCTTGCCGGCCCTGATCTCACGCGCTTTTTCGAGCGCGACGCGATTGCCGTTGCCCGGGATCTGCTTGGCTGCCATCTGCTTGTCGGCGATGTCGGCGGCCGGATAACCGAGACCGAAGCCTATTTCCCTGATGACGAGGCCTCGCACGCCTTTCGCGGGCCGACACCGCGCAACCGCGCCATGTTCGGTGAGCCCGGCAACATATACATCTACCGCATCTACGGCATGCATTGGTGCGTGAATTTCGTCTGCACCCCGGGCTCCGCTGTGCTGATCCGCGCAGTCGAGCCCGAAGCCGGCATCGCGACCATGATCGAGCGCCGCAACAACGATGCGATGACGCAACTCTGCAGCGGCCCCGGCAAGCTTTGCCAGGCGCTCGGTATCGACCTGTCCCTAAACGACAGGCTCCTCGATCAGCCGCCCTTCTCGATTGCCCCTTCAGCTCCTGTCGAAATTGTCGCCGGCAAACGCATCGGCATAACGAAAAATGCCGAAGCACCTTGGCGCTTCGGCATCTCCGGGTCTCGCTATCTCAGCAAACCGTTTCGCTGAACATCATTCCATGACGGCGCTGTGATCCAAAACAGGCGCGACTTTCGGCTTGCGCAGCAGCAGCGCAAGCGGGATGACCGCAAGCGACATCAGCATCAGCAGCTTGAAATCGTCGATGTAAGCTATGATCGTCGATTGCAGGGTGATCACCTCGTTGAGCGCCGCACGACCGGCCGCGGTCAGCGGGCTCATACCCTGCGCCGCCGTTGCCTCGAAGGCGCGGTTGAACGGCGTCACATAGGCAGCGATGTTCTCGTGGTTGACCTGTGCGTTCTCCACCAGCAGCGCCGAAACAATCGAGATACCGACGCTCGAGCCGATGTTGCGCGACAGATTGTAGAGGCCGGTGCCGTCACCGCGCATGTGCGCCGGCAGCGTCGAGAAGGCGATCGTCGTCAGCGGCACGAACAGGAAGCCTAGCCCGGCGCCCTGAATGAAGCCGACGGAAATGATCGTCCACTGCGAAACATCAGGCGTCCAGCCCGTCATGTCGTACATTGCCCAGGCCGTCAGGCCGAGACCAAGCACCAGAAGCAGGCGCGTATCGACCTTGCCGATCAGCTTGCCGACGATGAACATGCAAAGCATCGTGCCAAGTCCGCGCGGCCCCATGACGATACCCGCGGTGATGACAGGGTAACCCATCAACGTCTGCAGATAGGGCGTCATCAGCGCCAGGGAGGCGAGATAGGTGATGCCGATCACGAAGATGAAGAGCATGCTCACCGAGAAGTTCCGGTCGAGGAACAGCCTCGGATTGACGAAGGACTTCTGCGCCGTCAGCGTATGCACGATCAGGAGATAGAAGGCGGCGGCGCAGACGATGGCCTCGACCATGATCTCGCCCGACGCAAACCAGTTGAGCTGTTCGCCGCGATCGAGGAAGAGCTGCAGCGACGCGATGCCGAGACTCATCATCCCGAACCCGAACCAGTCGAGCTTCGCCAGCGCATCCAGCTTCGTTTCCGTGACGTAGATCACGATGCCGGCGAATGCCAGCGCACCGATCGGGATGTTGATGTAGAACACCCAGCGCCAGCTGATGTTGTCGGTCAGCCAGCCGCCGATGACAGGTCCGAGGACCGGCCCGACCATGACCGAGACGCCAAATAAGGCCATGGCCGAGCCGCGCTCCTCGACAGTATAAATGTCGAGGAGGATGCCCTGAGAGAGGGGAACGAGCGACGCGCCGAACAAGCCCTGCAACAGGCGGAAGGCGACGATCTGGTTCAGCGATTGCGCAAGGCCACAGAGAATGGACGCGAAGACGAAGCCGGCGATCGCCGCCAGCAGTACCCGCTTGCGCCCGAACTTGGCGGCGAGAAAGCCCGATGGCGGCGTCATGATCGCAGCCGCCACGATGTAGGAGGTCAAAACCCAGTTGATCTGGTCGGCGCTCGCCGAGACGCTTCCCTGGATATAGGGCAGCGCGACGTTGGCGATGGTCGTGTCCAGCGCCTGCATGATCACGGCGAGAATGACGCAAGCCGTGATCGCGCCGCGATTGGCAACCGGGGTGGCCGGGGATGATGCAGCGTTACTCATGGTCCTTGCCGCCCGAGCGGCCCAAAAGCTTGGAAACGAAATCCGGAAGGCCGCGGGCGCGACCCGTGTCGACGTCGACGACGGTGCTCATGCCGACGCGAAGCGGCGGCTTTCCGGCGGCGTTATCGATGCTGACGCGCATCGGAATACGCTGCACGACCTTCACCCAGTTGCCGGTGGTGTTCTGCGCTGGCAGCAGCGAGAAGCTGGAACCGGAGGCCGGGCTGATGCTCTCGACCTTGCCCTTCCACTCGACGCCCGGATAGGTATCGACATAGATCGTCACCGGCTGGCCGGGCTTCACATAGGTGAGCTCGGTTTCCTTCGGGCTCGCCGCAATCCAGAGATTGTTGTCCGAAACCAGCGAGAAGGCCTGCGTCGACGCCTGCAGATAGGAGCCCGGCTGCAGCGAGTTGACGTTCGTCGCGATGCCGTCGAACGGCGCCTTGACGACGCTATGGTCGAGTTCGCGCTGGGCGTCGTCGACCTTCGCCTTGGCTTCGAGATAGAGCGGGTTCTGTTCGACCGGCTGATCGGCATTGCCGCCGAGCTGCGCCAGCGTCGCTGCTGCCTCGGCCTTGGCAACGGTGACCTTCTGGTGACCGGCATCGAGATTATGCTTGGCTTGATCGTAGGCGGTCCGTGTCGCGGCCGAGCTGTTCAGCAGGCTCTGCTGGCGGTCGAATTCGGTCTGATAGTACGGAATATCGGCTTCCGCCTGGGTAATTTCGGCAAGCCCCTGCTGGTAGCTGGCCTGCATATTCAGGATCTGGTTGCGCACGGCGCCAAGCTGCGCCTCCGCACCTTCAAGCGCGATCTTGAACGCATCCTGCTGCAGGCTGAAGAGCACCTGGCCCTTCTTCACCGCTTCGTTCTCATGCACGTTGATCTGGTCGACGATACCGGAAACGTCGGTCGTCAGCCCCATCATATCGGCCTGGATATAGGCATTGTCGGTCGACATGATCTGACCGCCGTTGACATAGTAATATCCGCCGACGACGAGAGCGATCGGCAGCAAGGCGAAGAGAACAGGCCGCGTGAGACTGCGCCGGCGGCGGACCTTTGTGCCGCCGGGCGCAGCCACTGCAGTGGCGGGCGCTGAATTGGATGAAGGCGCCTCGGCCACCGTTTCCTCGCGGGGGGAAGCCTCGTTTTCTTCGATTGGGTTCTTGGCATTTGCGTCTGCAACGACGCGCAGGGAGGACTTGTCAGCCATGGTTGGTCTCATTTTCGGCCAGGGGGGTACGGCACGCATTGACTAGATTGATCTTCATCAAGGAAAGCACTTCGAACAGCTTTTCGCGCTCCTCGGCGGATATGCCGTCCAAAGCTTCGCCGCGCGTCACATCGCCGATGTCGCGCATCGTCCCCATCAGCGGACGAGCCTCGTCCCGCAGATAGAGTAGCCAGATACGACGGTCGGTCGGATGCTGCCGGCGCTCGATAAGCCCACGATCCGTGAGCTTGTCGAGAATGCGAACAAGTGTGATCGGCTCGATTTCGAGCATCTCGGCCAATCCGCCCTGATGGATGCCCTCGTTGTTCGCGAGATAAGCCAGGGTCTGCCACTGCGAACGTGTGAGGCCGAGGCAGCGCGCACGCTGTTCGAAACGCTTGCGGAGCAAGCGCGCGATGTCGTGCAGCAGGAAACCGAGGGTCGGATTGTCGTTCATTGATATCTGCGCCAATCATAAGCACACTTATAATGTGCTCAGATATATTAAGCGTGTGCAGCGCACAAGTACGCCGACTACAGATTCGTGCAGCGCGACCAAAATGCCGCAGTGTTTTTCACCAACATCAGCGATGTCCTGCCTACCGGACGCGCGCACGCATGGCGTTTCAAGCTCCACTGAATTGCAACCATCCCGCATTTGCATTTTTCAGCGGACGCCGTTTATATACCTTCTACAGATACTTACCGCCGCTCGCGCCGGTCATCACGCGATACTGCACCGTTAAGAATGCAAGTGCATCCCGGGTCTCGCATAACGATACCCGCGCCGACAGCAGCAGACATGCGGATGAAGCGCTTTTCATCCGAACCAGCAGCAAATGAACAGTTTGATTTCTTCGACCTGAAAGCGGCACGCGCCGCCCTGGAGGACTGCGATGCTTTCACTGCTCCGACACGCTTTGGTGCTTGGCGCTGCTGTCATGCTGCCTGCCACATGCGTTCTTGCCCAAGGCGCCCCGCCTCCCCCACCGGTCACGGTTGCCAAGCCCGTGGTACGCGATGTTGTCGACAACGACGAGTTCATCGGCCGCTTCGAGCCGGTGGACGAGGTCTCTGTCCGGTCCCGTGTCGGCGGCTATCTCCAGGAAGTGCACTTCACCGACGGCGCCATCGTCAAGCAAGGTGACCTGCTTTTCGTGATCGACCAGCGGCCCTTCATCACCACGTTGAACGAGGCAAACGCGGCGCTCGAAGTGGCCAAGTCCACCCTCACCTACGCCGATGCGCAGTTCAAACGGGCCGAGTCATTGGCCACCAGCGGCAGTCAGTCCGTCTCGATCCTCGACGACCGTCGTCGCGAGTGGCTTTCGGCACAGGCAAACGTCCGAGGCGCGCAGGCAACAGCCGATCGCGCTGCTCTCGATATGGACTATACGAAAATCACCGCTCCCCTGAGCGGTCGTATCGATCGTCGCCTGATCTCTATCGGCAACCTGGTCCAGGCCGACCAATCGATACTGACGACAATCGTTTCGCTCGACCCGATCGACTTTTATTTCGATGTCGATGAGCGCCGGCTGCTGAACTTCGCCGAAACCGCGCGCAAGAAGGGCCAGGTCCTGCAGCAGGGCGGCGGCGGCGTCGACGTGACGGTGACGATCAGTGATCCCAACGCCAAGCCCTTCATCGGAAAGCTCGATTTCGCGGAGAACCGGATCGACAACCAAAGCGGCACGATCAGGCTCCGCGCTCGCTTCGCCAACCCTGATCTCGTCCTTCAGCCCGGCCTGTTCGGGCGCATCCAGGTCGAGGCCTCCAACACCTATAAGGCCGTTCTCGTCCCCGACGAGGCGATCGGCTCCGACCAGAACGAGCGCGTGGTCTATGTCGTCGGCCCGGACGGAAAGGTTTCGACCGCGCCCGTGCGGCCTGGTCCGCGCCTTTATGGCTACCGGGTCATTCGCGAAGGCCTCGACGGCACCGAAACGATCGTCGTCAATGGGCTGATGCGCGTGCGGCCCGGCGCAACGATCACTCCTAAGATGACGGAGTTGCCGCAAGAACGGCGTGATACGCCGCCCGATTCCGCCATCCCGGAGAGCGGCCAATGAGATTTGCCCATTTCTTCGTGGACCGGCCGATCTTCGCGGCCGTCATCTCGATCGTTTTCCTCGTCGTCGGCAGCATTGCTTACACACAATTGCCGGTGGCCCAGTATCCGGAGATAGCGCCGCCAACGATCGTTGTGCGGACATCCTACCCTGGAGCCGATCCGCAGACCATCGCGGACACCGTCTCGACACCGCTTGAACAGCAGATCAACGGCGTCGAGGACATGCTCTACATGTCCTCCTATTCCAGCGCCGACGGCGCCATGTCGCTGACGATTACCTTCAAGCTCGGCACCGACCTCGACAAGGTCCAGGTTCTCGTCCAGAATCGCGTTTCGATTGCCCTGCCTCGCCTTCCCGAAGAGGTGCAGCGGCTCGGGGTGACCACGGACAAGAGTTCGCCGGACCTGATGATGGTCGTCCATCTGCTGTCGCCGTCGCATCGCTACGACCAGCTTTACGTCTCGAACTACGCGCGCAACCGCATCCGCGACACCCTGGTTCGTCTCGATGGCGTCGGCGACGTGCAGATTTTTGGCGAGCGCCAGTATTCGATGCGAATCTGGCTCGATCCGGAAAAGCTCTCCGCCTACCAGATGACATCGGATGATGTCGTCTCGGCGCTCCGCGACCAGAACGTCCAGGTGTCAGGCGGCAAGATCGGCGCGCCTCCCGTTACCGGCAAGAATGCCTTCGAGTATACGGTGCGAACCGAAGGGCGCTTTTCCGATGTCCGTCAGTTTCGATACGTCATCGTCAAATCCACCGCCAGCGGCCGACTGGTCGCGTTGCAGGATGTGGCCCGTATCGAGCTCGGTGCGCAGGATTACGTCACCAACAGCTATCTGAACAACGATCCCGCGGTTGCCCTCGGCGTCTTCGCCAGGCCCGGAACAAATGCGCTGGATACCGCGCATCAGGTTCAGGCGCTCATGAAGGATATCTCGCAGAACTTCCCCCCGGGATTGGAGTATCGGATCGTCTACGACACGACCGAATTCATCTCGGACTCGATTTCGGAGGTCTATCGAACCATTGCCGAAGCGGCGATTCTAGTGGCCATAGTCGTCCTTGTTTTTCTGCAGTCCTGGCGAACGGCGATCATCCCCATCGTGGCGATACCCGTGTCGTTGATCGGCACCTTCGCCGTGCTGCTCGCGTTCGGCTTCTCGCTCAACATGCTGACCCTGTTCGGCTTGGTGCTGGCGATCGGCATCGTCGTCGACGATGCGATCGTCGTGGTGGAGAACGTCGAGCGCAATCTGGCGCGCGGCATGACGCCGAAGGAAGCCGCGCACGTCACCATGGATGAAGTTGGCACGGCGGTCATTGCGATTTCGTTGGTCCTCATCGCCGTTTTCGTGCCGACTGCCTTCATCCCCGGCATATCGGGCCAGTTCTACAGGCAGTTCGCGGTCACGATTTCGGTGACCACGGCAATCTCGGCCCTGAACTCGCTGACGCTGTCTCCGGCGCTCGCCGGGATCCTGCTGAAGAGCCATGACCACGAGACCAAGCGCGCCGGCATCGCAACACGCTTCGTGCGCGGCCTGGCAGACGGTTTCAACCACGGCTTCGATCGAATGAGTGCCGGCTACTCGTGGATCATCCGGCATCTGGTCAGCAGCTGGGTGGGTCTCACCGCCTCGCTGCTGGTCTTCGCGGGATTGCTCGGCGCAACCTGGTACATGGGCACAAAGGTCCCGTCAGGGTTTATCCCGACGATGGACCAGGGCTACGCCATCGTCGTCGTACAGCTTCCGGACGGCGCATCGCTTGCGCGTACGGACGCCGTCGTCAAGCAGGTTGGCGACATCGCCCGACAAGTTCCCGGCGTCGGCAACGCCGTGCAGTTCGCCGGCTTCAGCGGAGCGACCTTCACGAATGCCTCGAATGCCGGCGTCGTCTTCGTGCCGTTCAAGTCGTTCGCCGAGCGCGAGGAAGGCGGCGAGACGGCCAACAAGATCATTGGCGAGCTGTACGGCAGGCTGCAGAATATCCAGGAAGCCTTCATTATTGCCATCCCGCCGCCATCTGTTCGGGGCGTCGGCAACTCCGGCGGCTTCAAGATGCAGATTTCCGATCTTGATAACGCGGATATGACCCGCGTACTCGGCCTTGCCCGCCAGATGATGGGTGCCGCGGCCACCACGCCGGGGCTGACCGGGGTGTTCACGACCTTCTCGGATACCAGCCCGCAATATTACCTCGCGATCGACCGCGACAAGGCTCGCTTCCTGAATGTGCCGATCCCCAATATCTTCAACGCATTGTCGATCAACCTTGGCGTTTCCTACGTCAACGATTTCAATGCGTTCGGCCGCGTCTACCAGGTTCGGGCGCAGGCCGACCGGCAGTACAGAATGGATAGGGAAGACATTCTCGCCCTGAAGGTCAGGTCGGCGACGGGTGCGCTTGTGCCCCTCGGCACCCTGATGGAAATTCAGGACGCAAGCGGCCCTACGCTTGTCCAGCGTTACAACATGTATGTCTCTGTGCCGCTGCAAGGAAATCCGACGCCCGGCACCTCGACCGGCGATGCCCTCAAGAAGATGGAAGCGCTGGCGGCGCAAATCCTGCCACAGGGAACCACGTTCGAATGGACGGAACTGGCCTACCAGGAAACGCACACCGGAAACACGGCGATCTACATATTCATCCTGTCGGTCGTGTTTGTTTTCCTGGCGCTAGCGGCTCAATACGAGAGCTGGGTATTGCCGCTGGCGATCATCCTCATCGTCCCGCTTGCCGTGCTGGCTGCCTTGATCGGTGTCTGGTTGAGAGGAATGGACAACAACGTCCTCACGCAGATCGGTCTGATCGTGCTGATCGGCCTCGCTGCCAAGAACGCCATCCTGATCGTGGAATTCGCCCGGCAGGCTGAAGAGGAAGGGAAGTCAGCCGTGGAGGCTGCCGTGGAGGCCAGCCACCTTCGCCTTCGCCCGATCCTGATGACGGCGTTCGCCTTTATTTTCGGTGTGTTGCCGCTCGCGATCGCCACCGGCCCCGGCGCCGAAATGCGCCAATCATTGGGAACGGCCGTTTTCTCCGGGATGCTTGGCGTAACGATCTTCGGCCTGTTCCTGACGCCAGTTTTCTATGTCGTCCTGCGTGGCCGCCGGAAAAAGCCGGCTTCGCGCCCTGACGACGCTGCCGCACCCGAAAGCGCGGCGTCCGAAACCGCCTCATGAAGCCCGTCGCGCGAGTTCGGCATTCTTGGAACTCGCGCGGGAAACGATCCGTCTGAAAGGTTTCTCGACAAACTCGTAGGCCAAGGCTCCGACGAACGTCCCGCCGATGACGGCTGCACCTATGGTAACAGTGGCAGACAGTTCGAGCAGGCCTGCCGCCTTGACGATCACCGAGATCGCAAGCGTGTGCCAGAGATAGATCGAGTAGGACGCATCCCCGAGATAGGTCAGCAGCGGCACGCGACCGATGCTGCCATCGGCCTCCAGCGACACCATGCCGTAGACGAGCGCCATCGCCAGCGGCCCGCAGATCGCCTCATCGAAATCGGCGCCCATCAGGAAGATCGCGGCGAAACCAGAGAGCGACGCGCCCACGCAGGCGAGCCCGAGGCTGGTGCCCGCGATCCACCGGCGAAGCCAGAGCTCCGCAAGCAGGACACCGCCGAGGAACTCCAGAATGATCGGACGCGTGTAGGTATAAAGTGCCGGCGATGTCGGGTGTACCAAGACGCCGATGAGGAAGAAGCCGCCGAAGACCACACAAAGGAACGCCAGCCGCAGATGCCTGGGCAGGAACAGGGCACCAGCGAAGATCGCGTAGAAGAACATCTCGAAGTTCAGCGTCCATCCCTGGACGAGAACCGGCCAGATTTCCCCGCTGCTCGGCGAGCGCATCGGAATGAAGAACAGAGACGCGAAGATGTGCTCGGCCGTCAGCTGCAGATTGGGGAACAGGCCAGCCATGGCGCCCGCGATCATGACCGCGGTCACCAGCCAGTAGGACGGAGCGATGCGTTTGACGCGATCAAGCAGGAAGGCCTGAGGCGTGATCGGCCGCCGGTCGCTGATGACCCACATGATGAAGCCGCTGATGACGAAGAACACGTCAACGCCCGCCGCGCCAATCGCGAAATGCTCGCCCACCCTCTCCGCCGCATGAAACACGACGACAGCGAAAGCGGCGAACGCGCGCAAATATTGGATGCCGTAAAGAGTTTTCATCCGGGAACCTCAAGCGGCCGGTCAATCCCGGCCGAAAACTGCGAAATGATGTGAGCTGCTATGACAGAACGGGCTCTGACGGTCGTTGTCGCCGCCAAATCCCGGGCGCGGAAACGCGAGACGAGGTCGCGAGTTTTCCGGCCGCAAAGTAAAAGAGGAACGTTCCGACGTTGTAGGGCGTCAGGATATCGATCTCCACGAAGGAGCGGATCGTCAGAAGCACGGCGATCGAAAACAGCAGGTAGGATTCGTCGTTTCTGAAATCTTCGATGAACCGCCGCAGATGGCCCCACAATATCCGGAGCAGCGTCACCGCAAGCGTGAAGACGCCGGCGAGGCCGAGTTCCACCGCCGTCTCGATATAGGTGTTGTGGAAATGGAAGCCGCTGCGCGATCCGATGAAGAACTCTTCCCAAAGCCGTTCCGGCTCGGAAAAGCCCTGGACCCAATAGGCCTGATAGCCCACCCCGAAAATGGGATTCTGGCCTGCGGCCTCGATACCCTGCTGCCAGAGATAGGTTCTGCCGGTCAGCGTGGAATCCTTGCCGAAAATCCCGAGCACCGCATCCACGGCACCGAGATAGACCCCTGCGACGGCAAGAACGACAAACGCTACGCCGCCGCCCACGATCAGGAGCTTTCTGTGACCGGGCGCAAGCTCGAGAACGATGCGCAACCCCATGACCAGCGCCAGGACGACGACAGTGGTCAGCACCGACGTCGCCGACTGGCAGACGGCAAGGCAGTAGGCCGAAAGCAGGCCGACAACACCCGCCGCCATCATCCAAATCCGACGCTCGCCGAAGATGAAGACCGCGGAGAAACAGACCAGAAGCCCAAGAGAGGCATAGAATCCGAGCTGGTTCTTGGAGGCGAAGGCTCCAACGAAGCTGAAGGTCCCGTCGAGCGGATCGAATTCGTAATAACCGAACAGGACGGAGTAAACGAGAACGATCCCGACACCCGCGACCATCCCGAGCGTCAGCGTACGAATGTCCAGCACCCTGACGGCAATCAGCGCGCAGATCACCTGCGTCAGATACTGGATGCTGGCGCGCAGCGAGACACTTGGAACCGCCGACCAGAAGACTGAAAGGAAGGCAAGCATCGCAAAGGCGAAAAGCCAGAGATAGCGGCTGTAGCTGCCGAGCACCTTGCGGTAATCGACCGCGATCAGAGGCAGCCAGAGCGCATAGTACAGCAGGATCGCCGCCTGCCCGAACCTGATCGAGTAGGCGAAACAAAACAGCGACAATGCTACGGCCGGAATCGCATACGCAGCGTTCCTGCCCGGCTGGATGAGAGCCGACTTTGCGATACGCATACTGCCTCGTTATCTCATATACAGCCCGGCGGTCACCTTGATGAGATCGCCGGGTTGCAGTGCGGTGTTTTCCTGAACCGGAATTTCCTGCGGCTTTCCATCGACTTCGCGAATGATGGAATAGGCAATGCTCGCCGCGCCGCTGGTGGTGTCAAAACGCGCTGCGTCGGTCGATTGCGTCAGGGCTTCGGACATGAGCGAGTTGCTCGTCTGAAGTTTCAGATCGAGCTCATCGAGCTGGGCTTCGGTGCTCTGCAGCTCCTGGGCCAGCTGTGCGTCCCAATCGTTCCGTAGCGTGATCTCGTCCTGGTTCGCCTTGCTGATGTCCTGCTTGGCCTTCAGCGAATTGGTGTCGATATCGAGAAGTGTCGCCTCGATATCGGCGGCGCGCTGCTCGGCCGCCATTTTCCGGGCGCTGAGCGCAAGACCCTTTTCGGCAAGATCCTCGACCTTGTCGCGGTCTTCGGTCGCAAGCTGCAACTGGCGGCTTTGCGTTTCCGTTTTCTTTGCCAGCGTCTCGACTTCGCTCTGCAGCAATGCCCGGAGGTCGTCGAGCGCCTGCAGCTGCAGAGTCAGTCGCTTCTTGCGCGACTTCATCAGCGCCGTTTCGCTGGCGACCAGAGCCTTTGCCTCAGGCTTGTCCTGAAGTTCCTTCGGTGTTTCGAAGCCCTCCTGATCGGCGGCCTCGGCCTTCAATCGTGCCTGCTTCACCAGCAGACGGGCACGATCCGCCATGTAGACGACAGCGTCGCCCTTGGCGTTGATGAAATCGCGGGCAAAGCGCTGGCCGGCATCGGCGCGGCGCAGACCGCCAGCAAGGCTGACAGCCTTTACGACGGAAAGGTTGGGGGCGAACGGGTATTCACCCGGCTTTTCCACGTCGCCGGATAGATAGACCGGTCGGTATTCCGACAGTTCGACGGAAGCGGACGGTCTATCCTTCAAGGCAAATTGCTTCTGCAGTGCCGTGCCGATCTCCTGCGCGATAGCATCCGTCGTCTTTCCGGAAGCGGGCATGTCGCCCACGAACGGAAGCGAGATGCTTCCAGAGGGTCCCACTGTGTAGTCCCCACTCACGACCGACCAGTCCCGTATCGTCCCGTCGGCCGTTTGCCATTCGGCAACGCGAATCTTGAGCTTGTCCATGACGCCAAGGCGATAGTCATCCGCACTGGCAATGGACGAAGAAAGCAGGACGCCAGTCAATCCGGCGACCAGCACGATGCTCGATCGCAAAGCGCGCTTTCGGGCCGCTCTGCTCTCGATGAAGCAATCTCTCATGAATTTCCCCGTGTTTCGGCACGACTTGGCTAGGCCCCGTCGTGCAGTGGCTCGGTGGTAGAAGAATAATCCGCTTAGTAGCTGCCGCGTTGAGCGCAGACCGCCGGGATAGTGCGAGCGATGATCACGACATCCCGAACCAGAGACCAGTTCTCGACATAGTGGGTATCGAAGGCAACACGCGCCGCATAGGAAACGTCGTTGCGTCCGCTGATCTGCCAGAGGCCGGTAAGCCCCGGGCGTGACTGCAGGTAGTAGACCGCAGCATGCTCGTACATTTCGAGCTCATCGCGCACGACAGGTCGTGGGCCAACGATGCTCATTTCACCGCGAATGATGTTGAAGAGCTGTGGAAGCTCATCAAGGCTCAGCTTGCGCAGTACGGTACCGACGGTGGTCACCCTCGGGTCGTTCTGCAGCTTTCGCGTGCTGCGCCATTCATCCATGGCTTGCGGATTGTTACGCAGGTAGTCCTGCAGAACCCTGTCGCCATCCGTCACCATGGTGCGGAACTTCAGGCAACGGAATTCCTGGCCGTTATGGCCGATACGGCGATGCCCGTAGAAGGCCGGACCTTTGTCCGAAAGCTTCACCAGCAACATCACCATCAAAAAGATCGGGCTCAGAAGAAGGAGCCCGAGGCAGGCGGCGGACACGTCAAATGCCCGTTTTGCGAAACCGCCGGTGGGCGGGAACACGCGTTCATGAACTGCGCCATAGAATGGCGAACTGTCCGATCTCGTCGCAGACTTCATAGAGGTAACTCCACTTATGTTTGCCGTTTGGTCGGGTAGGCTCAGGCCGCTTAGCTAGCGCTGACGAGATCGAAGTGTATGAGCGGATTTTGTTTTTTTAAGCCACATTTTTAAGACCGATCGTTTCACGCACATTTTACGACCGTTCATTCAACTTTTTAATTCTTCAGCACGTGCTTAAACAACTTTAAAGTTGGGGTTGTCTTTTGAAAAGATTACACCGTGTCCCAATAGAACTTTCCCAAATCTCTGTAGCGCGTAAAAATACTGAAGGTTATGTTGTTGAGGTGCATCGCCGCGAAGTCATGACAATCGTGGATTGCTTCTGTCCGAACGACCAATTTGATCTTTAAATGACCAGTTTTATTGCATCGCAGCACGATTTTTGCGCCGCACTCACAAATCGGTTTAAATTAAAACTTTGAAATAAAAGTTGAACGCAAAACCGTTTTGGGAACGCCCTGGAAGACCGATTAAGGCAAAAACGTCTGCGTGTATTGCCAAATTCATCACAACCAGAAGAAATAGCCGATCCTTAATGATCTTCGGTGATTTGCCGCGGCGCCGTTTTCGTAAGTGGCATTTTTACCAATCCTCGGAACAAACATTTAAGATCACGCTTGTACTACCGACCTCGCGACGTAAAAAACGGCGCCAGTGCTTCAGTTGTTCGCAGAAGTCCTGTAAAACAGAACCGCACTAATAGCCTGGTGAAGCGATTGCGTCCGATGAAAGTTCATTGAACAACGCTTCGATGGGGAGGCAACACATGTATGCACCTCGCGTTTTTGTCAGCATGCTCGGCGCCCTGGGCGTTTTTGCTGTGGCGACATACTGGCTGAGCGGCTCTCTTTCCGGAACGATCATCAAGACCGTGATCTGCGTGATTCTCTTGCAGGCCGGATACTTCGGTGGCGTGCTCTATCTCGTCTGGAAGGAAAGCAGGGAACGCCGCGCCCGCCAGCCGTCTCAGGGCCGTGCTGAAGAGCCTGAAAAGCTTTCGGTAACGCCGTTCAAAAGCTCCGAGCCGTTCAACCGCTGAGCCCCTGACGAGCTCTGTCTGTAGCGCGCCGTCCCGGCGTCCGGCGACCCTTTCGTAACACGAATTGACTCCTCATGCGTTGTTTGTCGCGCTCCGACGTCCTAGTTCTTGGGCGAAACAACGGAGGTAAAGCGTGGCTCAAACGGCTAATATTTGCGTCATCATCGCCGCCAAGAACGCGGCCGACACCATTGAAACCGCTGTAATATCCGCACTGCGCGAGCCCGAGGTGGCCGAGGTCGTGGTGGTGGACGATGGATCGAACGACGGTACCGCAGAGGCGGCAAAACGAGCCGATGACGCCAGCGGCCGGCTGACAATTGCCCGATTCGAACAGAACAAGGGGCCGTCCGCAGCCCGCAATCACGCGATCGAAATCTCCTCCGCGCCGCTGATCGCGATCCTAGACGCTGACGACTTCTTCTTTGCCGGGCGCTTCCAGCGCATGATCGCCGCTGACGACTGGGAGTTCGTTGCCGACAACATCGCCTTCGTTGATGCGGATACGGCTGCCGAAGCCCCCCACCATCTCGACGTTTTTGCTGAGAACCCCCGATTTCTCGATCTGGCCGCCTTCGTCGATGGCAACATTTCGAAACGCGGTGTCCGGCGCGGCGAGATCGGCTTTCTCAAGCCGGTCATGCGTCGCAGCTTCCTGAACCAGCATGGCCTCAGGTACCGCGAGGAGATGCGTCTAGGAGAGGATTACGATCTTTACATCAGGGCTCTGGCCCTCGGCGCCCGCTACAAGATCATCCATAGCTGCGGCTACGGCGCTGTCGTTCGGGGTGACTCGCTCAGCGGACGTCATCGCACCGAAGATCTGCGCCGGCTCTATGAAGCCGACCGCGCCCTTCTCGACACCCACGCGCTGACGCCGGATGCAAAGGCGGCCGTTCGCCGCCACGAAAAGCATGTGCGCGATAAGTACGAGCTACGCCGTTTCCTTGACCTCAAGGCGCAGAACGGCCCTGCCGCCGCTCTGGCGTATGCGGTCGGGCACCCGGCCGCCTTCCCGGCGATCGCGGGCGGCATTCTTGCCGACAAGACGGAACGCTGGCGCAATCCTTCCGGTGTCTCGGCGACGGCGGGAAGCGGCCGCCTGAGATATCTTCTCGAGGCGACAGCCGCCTAAGAGGGCGACTTCACGAGTTTTCCGGCGGCAAGCTCAAGGGCGCTCTGCAGAAGACGTGGATCCTGAAACGCCCAACGCGCCAGCAGTCCGAAATCAGGGCGCTGGCGCCGGCGAAGCAGGCTCACCTGGCTCCACAGCGCCTGCCGCCGGGTCGTGCTCTTGTGTGCCTTGATCGCGGCGATCTCGCGTGGCCGGCTGCGGAAGCGGCTCTCAAGCCGATCGAGCGCCATCCAGGTGATGAACTGCTGCTTCAGGAATTCCGGCGACGTGTTGTCGACGCCGTGGAAGATGTTGATCCCCTCCCCGCGCAACGCCCCGGCATCGCCGCAGAGCAGCACCCGGCGGGCGGCGAGAATGCTATCGCAGAAGAACAGCACATCTTCAGCCGCCAATCGCAGAGCCGCGTCGAAGCGTACCGTCTCGATCAGCGGACGCCCGATCACCATGCAGGACATGTGCAGGAAGGCCCAGTTGCCGATCATCACGCCGGCGATATCGGGGACTTCGAGAATGAGCGGACTGTCCATGAGGCGCTTCGCACCCTCGATCTGTTCTAGCGCCGCGATTCCGAAGTGATAGTCGAATTCCTCCCCGCCTTCGATCGACGCCCAATAGCATTCACCGCCGAGCGTCGCCATGGCGGTAAGCGCGTTCTGGAGATGATCGGGCGCCCAGATATCGTCCGAATCGAGAAAGGCGACATGGCGAGTGGCAGCAGGAACATGATCGAGCCCCGTATTGCGCGCACCACCCGGGCCAGCGTTCGGCTGGCTGATAACCGTGATTCGCTCGCGCTCGGACGACGGCAGCGGTCCCAATTCGTCGGAAGGCGCGTATGGCGACTGATCATCGACAACGATGACATCGAAATCCTGGAAACTCTGCGCAAAGGCTGATGCCAAGGCGCGGCGGAGGATGCCGTCCTCGCGCTGGTAAAAAGGAATGATGATCGTGAACGTCGCCATGCGCTCTCCCTGAAGGGTTCGAGTTATCTGCTGCTGCATCTAGTCGGCAGGACGCCTTGGACAACCTGCTGCACTGCGAAAGCATCAGGGTCATTTCGTCCGAATTTTGTCAAAGCCGGCAGACTCGGTGATTGAGGCTGCCTGTATCAAAACAAACCTGCCCAACGCCAATTTCCACATTTCGGCCACAATCGGCACAGCTTCGCCGCTCAGCGATGCAGATATTTTTCACCAATACGGAAAAACTTTTGGCGTCCTCCGCGCCGGCGGAACCGCTAACCAAATGAATATAATCGATTTCTGCTATGCACTGCTGACCATGGCTTTGCGGATGCTCTGAGACGCGCTCATGGCGAGTTTTTCACCTTCCGTAACGGCAGGTAGCAGACGTGTCGAAGCGGGACCTCCCGCGAGTTTTTGCTGCAGTGCCATATTTTCTTCCGGGAATTCGCTCTAGCTTTTGAGACGCGGGCTCGAGTCTGCTCTGATTGAAACGGTCGCATGGGGGATGCGGCCCAAAAGGGGTGACTGACAACGTGACTGTTGACTCCAACGTATCGTCGCGGATCAACCTGATGCGCATCGTGCTCATTTCGGGCATCGTGTTCGTCCACATACCATTCGATGTCAAAAGCAGTCCCTTCAACGGGACGTATGGCGCGTTCGACTGGTTCAGGGTTTTTCTGACCGAAGCATTGTTTCGCGTCGGGGTTCCGTGCCTCAGTGCGATCTCCGGTTACCTGCTGTTTCGCGGCGGGCTTGAGAACTTCAGCTATCTGAAGACGGTGCGAACCAAATCGCAGACCGTGCTGCTGCCGTTCCTGATCTGGAACGGGGCCTTCTTCCTTGCGATCCTTGCAGCACTCGCGCTCGGCATCGGTGATGGATATGTGCCGGATCCCTGGCATGCCTCGGCGCGCGAGCTGCTCACGCATCTGTTTGGCATCGAGGATTTCCCGGTCAACGTTCCGCTGTATTTCCTGCGCGATCTCTTCGTATGCATTCTGATTTCGCCGCTGCTGGCGCTGCTGATCAGCCGCGTGCCGCTGATCACCCTGACCGCACTGCTGGTGGTGGCGCTCGTTCCCGAGCTGCCGCTCTACATCGTCCTCAAGCGCTCGATCCTGTTCAGCTTCAGCCTCGGCATCTATGTCGGGCTCTACAATATCGACCTCAAGGCTCTCGACCGGTTCGCGCCTGTCGGCATCGCCCTGCTGCTGGCAAGTTCGGCACTCCTCGCGACCGCGATCTATCTGGCTGGACCGCAGGTGCCGGACTGGATCCAGCTGCTGCGCAACACGCTTGCTATTGCCGGCGCCCTTGGCTTCTGGCTGTTGTCGGCGCCGCTGATCAAGACCCAGATCGGACAGCGCCTCTCGAAGACCGGGAGCCTCAGCTTCTGGATCTTCTGTGCACACTACCCGATTCTGATCCTGCTCTGGATCGTCTGGGGCAAGTCGGGGATCGACACCTATCCGATCTTCTTCGTGCTTTCCCTGGCACTTCTGTTTCCATTCCTCGCCGTCTCGAACGCCGCGTGCCGAAGGGTCGCTCCTCGGCTTTACGCGATCCTGACCGGCGGAAGAACCAAGAAGCCGACGGACCGAACACCGTCCGCCGGCACCATCCGTCCCGAACTCGTTTCTCAGCAGAGGTGATCGTCATGATTAAACTCACCCGCGCACGAACTCTTTCTTCCGCTCTTGTCATCGCCGGCACCGCGTTTGCGTCGGCGCCGGCTGCCTACGCGCAGCAGGCAAGCGGAACCTCGTTCGTCGAAAACTTCGATAAGCTCGACAAGGCCTTCTGGTACACCTCCGATGGCTGGAACAATGGCGCCCATCAGAACTGCACTTGGTCCAAGAGCCAGGCAAAGGTCGATGGCGGCATGCTGAACCTCGGCTTTGCAGAAGGAAAATCCAAGGACCGCAAGTATCTCTGTGGCGAGATCCAGACCACAAAGCGCTACAGCTACGGCGTCTACGAAGCCCGGCTGAAAGCAGCCGCCGGCTCAGGTCTCAATTCAGCGTTCTTCACCTACATCGGCCCTACCGACAAGAAGGAACACGACGAGATCGACTTCGAGGTGCTCGGCAAGAATACGTCGGAAGTGCAGGTAAACCAGTATGTGAAGGCGAAAGGCGGCCACGAGAAGCTGGTGCCGGTCGGCAGCAAGGCCGATGACGGCTTCAACGACTACGCCTTCGTCTGGGAGCCCGGCCGGTTGCGCTACTATTTGAACGGCAAGCTCGTTCAGGACGTCACCGACGCCTCGAAGATTCCGACCAGCCCGCAGAAGATTTTCCTCAGCCTGTGGGGCACGGATACGCTTGCGAACTGGATGGGCGCTTTCGCCTACACCGCACCCACCACAATGCAGATCGATCGGATCGCCTACACGGCGACCGGCGACAAGTGCCAGTTCCCTGACTCCATCGCATGCGCGCTGAACTAAGTCGCTCCCGCTTTCACACCGGAAAAGGACGCTCGATGCTGAAAATCCTCTACCTCGTGCATGATCTGGCCGATCCAGCCGTTCGCCGGCGGGTCCTGATGCTGCGCGAGGGCGGAGCCGACGTCACCCTAGCGGGCTTCCGGCGTGGGGAGAACAGCCTGGCGGAGGTGCATGGAGTGCGCCCGATCGAACTCGGGCAGACCAGCGACGCCAAATTCGCCCAGCGCATCGGGGCAGTCGTCAGCGCCGTAGCCGGCCTGAAGACCAAGCTTGCGGGCATAGCCAAACCGGATGTCGTCATCGGACGAAATCTGGAAGCGCTTGCCGTCGCTCACAGGGCCAACGCCCTCTACGGCGGCGACGTCCCCATTGTCTACGAGTGCCTGGACATTCATCGTCTCCTGACCAGGAACGACGCGATCGGCAAGGTAGTCCGTGGCGCCGAGGCCCGCTTCGGCCGCAACGCGAAGCTTATCCTCACAAGCTCGCCGGCGTTCATCGAGCAGTATTTCGAACCCCGATCCGGTGTTCGGGCACCGGCGCTGCTTGTCGAAAACAAGGTCATCGCTCTGGATGACAACGCCATCGAACCCTCCTTCGCCCGCCCGTTGAAGCAGCCGGGACAGCCGTGGAAAATCGGATGGTTCGGCGCGCTCCGTTGCCGCAAGTCCCTGCATTTGCTCGCCGATTTCTCTCGTCACATGCAGGGCCGCGTCGAAATCGTTCTTCGCGGTCGTCCTGCTTACTCGGAATTCGAAGACTTCGACGGCTTCGTCGCCGCCGAACCCTACATGCGGTTCGAAGGCCCCTATCGAAACCCGGAGGACCTCCGTGCGATCTATGACGACGTCCATTTTTCATGGGCGATCGACTTTTTCGAAGAGGGTCTGAATTCGAGCTGGCTGCTGCCGAACCGGCTGTACGAAGGATGCCTCTACGGTGCGGTGCCGATTGCCCTTGAGGGCACCCAGACCGCCAACTTCCTGCAAGAACATGACATCGGCCTTGCTCTTCCGGAAGCCAGCCCCGTGGCGCTGGACGCCTTGTTTTCCAGCATGACCGGCGAGCGCTACCAGAGCCTTGCCGAAGCGGTCGCTTCCAAAGACCGCAAGACATGGCTCGCCGACCGCAGCGACTTCGAAGCGCTCGTCGACAGCCTTTCCCGCCTCGTACCGGACTTCGCAGAGAGGGGCGAAACCGGTGTGATCCCTGAGCAAATCGTATCTGAAGAAGGGTGGACAAACATGAAGTCTGATGTGTGTAAGAGCGTCTCCAGTCTCATCATCATCCCTTGCCTGAACGAAGAAAAACATATCGGTGCGCTGCTCGACAAGCTGGGCGCCGAGCTCGATCATATGAATGCGAAGATCGTCGTCGCCGACGGCGGCAGCCGCGATGCGACCCGGGACATTGTCGCAGCGCGCAGCGCAAACGATCCCCGCATCCTGTTGCTCGACAATCCCCGCCGCATCCAGAGCGCCGCCATCAATCTTGCCGTAGCCACCTTCGGGCGCGACTACGAATACCTGATCCGCATCGACGCCCACGGCGACTATCCTGATGACTACTGCCGCCAGCTCGTTCGCGAAGCGATCCGCACCCAGGCGGACTCCGTCGTCGTGGCGATGGAAACGGTTGGTTTCGGCATCTTCCAGAAGGCAACCGCCTTTGCCCAGAATTCGAAACTCGGCAACGGCGGCTCCAAGCATCGCCAGGGCGCCAAAGGCCACTGGGCCGATCACGGTCACCACGCGTTGATGCGGATTGCCGCATATGATGCCGTTCGGGGATACGACGAAACCTTCAGCCACAACGAAGACGCCGAACTCGATTATCGTCTGAAGAAGGCAGGCTTCGGCATCTGGATGACCGACAAGACGCGGATGATCTATTACCCGCGGTCGAGCATCGCGACGCTGTTTCGGCAGTACATCGGCTATGGACGCGGACGTGCCAAGAACATTCTCAAGCACCGCAGCATGCCGAGCGTGAGGCAGATGCTGCCGCTTCTGGTCGTGCCGGTATTCATCGGCGCCTTTCTTGCCGTCCTCAACTGGGCCGCGGTCATTCCGTTCAGCCTCTGGGCGGTCGCCTGCGTCGGCTATGGCTTCTGGATGGCGGTTGGACAGCGCAACCCCTATGGGCCGCTCGCGGCCGTTTCGGCCATGATCATGCATTTCGCCTGGTCGGCCGGCTTCTGGATGGAGCTTCTCAAATTCCGTGGACGAAAGGCCTCGTGATGAACGAACGGAATACGACCCGGATCGATATCGGCGTCTGCACCTATCGCCGCGCCTCGCTCGACGAGGCGCTTCTTTCGCTTGCAGTGCTGTCGGTTCCCGAGAATGTGGATCTGCGCATCATCGTTGCCGACAATGACAAGGTGCCAAGCGCGCGTGAGCGTGTGGAAGCGTTGCGCGCCACCATCCCCCACGAGATTGCCTACGTCCACTGCCCCGCGTCGAACATCTCGATCGCGCGCAATGCCTGCCTGGAAGCCGCGACCGGCGACTTTCTGGCCTTCATCGACGATGACGAGGATGCGAGCGAGGAGTGGATCTCCGAACTGCTTGCCGCCGCGGTCGCGACCAAGGCGGACGCAGTGCTAGGCCCTGTGCGCAGCGTCTATTCATCGACCGCGCCGGACTGGATGCGCCACGGCGACTTCCACTCGACGCTGCCCGTCTGGGTCGGCGGCGAGATCCGCACTGGTTACACCTGCAATGTCCTGTTACGGCTTGGCTCGCCGCATGTGGCCGGCCGCCGCTTCAATCTGGCACTGGGACGGACCGGAGGCGAGGACACGGAATTTTTCGCTGAGATGCATGCCGAGGGCGGCGCGATCGCCTATGCGGAGAAGGCTTACGTGTACGAACCGGTCACGGAAAACCGTGCCGATCTGGTGTGGCTCGCCAAACGCCGCTTCCGTTTCGGCCAGACGCATGGCCGGTTGCTGCTCGAAAAGAGCACCGGCGTAAAACGCTTGCGACAGATCGGATTGGCCACCGCAAAAGCCGCCTTCTGCTATGTTGCGGCACTCGGATGCGTCGTCGTCCCTGTCCCGCGTTACCGCTACGGCCTTCGCGGCGTCATGCACTCCGGCGTCGTCAGCGGGCTGCTCGGAATCCGCGAAATCCGTCAATACGGCACGGCGGAGGCTGCATGACGCCATCGGCACCTGATGTCACCTTCATCATCGCAGCCTACAATGCGGCCGACACCCTTGTCCGGGCGATCGACAGCGCGCTGGCACAGACCGGTGTTTCGGTCGAAGTCATCGTCGCGGACGATTGCTCGACGGACGAGACGAGAGCAGTTGCTGAGAGCTATGCCGGCGCGAACGTCCGCCTGCTGCCCCTGCCCCGCAATGGCGGACCGTCGGTGGCGCGCAACGCCGCGATCGCCGAGGCCAAAGGCCGCTGGCTGGCGGTGCTCGATTCCGACGATGCGGTTGCGCCCGAGCGCATGGCCCAAATGATCGCGCGTGCCGAAAAGGCAGGCGCCCAGATTGCCGTCGACAATCTCCGCGTCATCAGGGCTGATGGCACGCCCGCCGAGACGATGTTTGCCGAAAGCACGCTGCGGGAAACGCCTGAACTCACCCTGTCGGCCTTCATCCGCTCCAACGCGCTCTTCGAGTCGACCCACAATTTCGGCTACTTGAAGCCGGTATTCCTGCGCAGCTTCATCGAAAGCCACGGCCTCGAATTCGACGAGGCATTGCGGATCGGCGAGGATTACCTCTTCCTTGCCGCCGCATTGGCGCTTGGCGGTCGCTGCGTCATCGAGCCCGCTGTCGGCTACGATTATCACATCCGCGCGGGCTCCATTTCGCGCGTACTTGCCCTTCATCACATCGACGACATGATTGAGGGCGATAAGAATTTCCTCGAACATCACCGGCTGGATTCCGAAGCTGCGGCAGCGCAGACATTTCGGACACGCAGCCTTCACAAGGGACGCGCCTTTCTCGTGCTCGTCCAGAACATTAAAGATCGATCGGTCTTCAGCGCGATCAGAACTGCCTGGAACGATCCGGGCGCGTTGGCTCACCTACGCATGCCTGTTTTCGCCCGGCTCAACCGCGCGATGATGCCCCTGCGGAAACTGACTGGCGCCGATACCGATCTCCCAGCCATCGATGGCACGACCCGCTCCCCGCAAAGGATAGAGCCATGAACCAACGGAACCTCACCTTGCACAGCACACTGGCGAAACCGGCCGACGATTCCGACTCTTTCATCGACATTGATCGGCTGATTGCAATTGTGATCCGGAGAGCGGGTTCGGTAGCCCTCTGCGTCGGCGCCATGGTGGCGATCGCCGTTGTTTATCTGCTGTTTGCGACCGCGCAATACACGTCGATGACACAAATCCTGCTCGACGACAGCATGACGCGCTATGCGCAGGATGCCCCGCCTGTCGCGAATTCGCAGCAGATCGACATGCAGATCGCAAGCGCCGTCGAAATCCTGAAGTCCAACGAATTGGCGCTGAGGGTCGTCGACGCCGAAAAACTGCAGGACAACGACACCATCCTCGAGCCGCCGCAGTCTCCCGCCGCCCTGGTGAAGGCCGGCGTCAAACTGATTGCAAGCGCGCTGCTGCCTCGAAAGCTTCCCGCCAACGAAAATGATGCCCGCAACGGCCGCCGACAGAAGGCCGCGGCTCTGTTGCAGGACGCGCTGGCGGTATCACGCGTCAACCGAAGCGCGGTTCTCGCCGTTTCGTTCCGCTCGACCGACCGCCTGCTCGCGGCCCGCATCACGAAAGCCTATGCAACCGCCTATCTGAGCGACCAGCTCAACGCCAACTTCGACGCGACTGAAAGCGCATCAGTCTGGCTGCAGCAGCGCCTGGCTGACCTGCGCGAACGCTCGCAGCAGGCAGCTCTCGTAGTGGCCAAGTTCAAGGCCGATAACGGCCTGACCTCAGCCAACGGCGAGCTGATGTCGGAGCAGCAGCTTGCCGACCTGAACAAGCAGTTGATCGTCGCCCAGGCCGACACCGCCAGCGCTTCCGCGCGCTACAACCAGTTCAAGTCGATCATCGATCTTGGTCCGGAGAGCGCCGTCAATAACGCCGCCGTCTCGGCCGGCCAGGCGGATAACAGTGTTATCAAGGATCTGAGAACCCGCTATATCACCGTCAGCAAGCGCGAACAGGAAGTGACGACCAATTTTGGCGAGGATCATCCCCAGGCCGTTGCGCTGCGCTCTGAGAAGCTGGATGTCTCCCGCCAGATCTATCAGGAACTGCAGCAGCTGACCGCAAGCTATCGCAATGAGTTCGAGGTCGCGCGTTCCCGTGAAGCCTCATTGCGGGCCAACATCGATCACCTGACCGGCAAGAACTCCGAAGCTGACAAGTCGCTGGTTCAGCTCAACGATCTGGAACAGCGCGCCGCTGCGCTGAAGACGCTTTATGAGTCCTACCTCGGGAAATATGAGGAAGCCTCACAACAGCAGTCCTTCCCGATCGCCAAGGCGCGCGTCATCTCGGAAGCTGGCGTACCGGTTTCGCCGTCCAGCCCGAAGAAGACAATGACCCTCGGCCTCGCCATCGTACTCGGCCTCATGGCTGGCGGCGCGCTGACGGCATTCCAGGAATTCCGCGAACGCTTCTTCCGCGTCGAGGGTGACGTTCGCACGATTCTCGGTCTGAAATTCCTGGGCTATCTGCCGCTCGTTGGGAAAGGCCCGCGCGAAAAGAAAATCTTCCGCCCGAAGGCAGCAACGGCCGCGCCGCCGCAGAGCGATCCAGCCCCGGACAGCGGCGCCACCTTCGAACGTATCATGCGTGTGGTGCTCGAGGCGCCCCGCTCGGTCTTCGCGGAAACGCTGCGCAACGCCAAGCTGGCAAGCGACGTGATGTTCCAGGGCAAGTCGGATCGCGTCATCGGCGTGGTCTCGGCGATGCCGGGAGAAGGCAAGTCCACGACAGCGGCCAATTTCGCCGCCCTGCTCGCCTCCAGCGGCAAGCGAACCCTCCTGATCGACGCCGACCTTCGCAATCCCGGCCTCACGCGCATGCTGCGGACCCCGCCCCAGTACGGTCTGGTGGAGGCCGTGCTTGGTGAGGTTCCATGGGCGAGCGCCGTAAAGGTCGACCCGGTCAGCAAGCTTGCCATCCTGCCGGTGCTGTCCAACGACCATCTGATGCACACCAGCGAACTGCTGGCATCGCAGGGCATGTTCAACCTCATGGAAAATGCCCGCAAGATGTTCGACTATATCGTCGTCGACCTTGCGCCTCTCGGTCCTGTCATCGACGCCAAGGCATTCGCCCCGCAGGTCGACGGCTTCCTGTTCGTGACCGAATGGGGATCGACGCCGACCAACGTCGTGCGTGATATTCTCAACGCCGAGCCGCAAATCAAGTCGAAGGTTCTGGGTGTGATCCTGAACAAGACCGACATGACCGAACTTGGCAAGTTCACGAACTTCGGCGCAGCCGAGCGCTATCGCTCGAAATATGTAAGCTACTACGCGGACGAGACGCCGAAGGCGCGTGAGCCGGCAGAAGCCGGCACCTGATCAGGTCGAGAAAAGGTGGACGCGGCCCTGCCAGAACCGCGCCACCGTCAACCGTCCGCTGCGGAACGCGCCGGTGTCGAGGTTAAGACGCGCCGGCTGTACATCGGGCTTCTCGACCGGCGTATGGCCGTGAACGACAAGCTTTGGAAGCGGCACCGGGCTTTCAAAGAAGCGATGGCGGATGAAGACGAGATCGTCATCGCTCTGCTCCTCGAGCGACAGGCTCGGTTCGATGCCCGCATGCACGAAGAGAATGTCAGGCGTATCGACGAGGATCGGCAGCGATCGCAGGAAGTCGATATGAGGTTTCGGCAGGGACTGCCTGATGAACGCATCAAGCTTGGCAGCTGTCGGGAAGATCAACGGCAACTGATCCGGATCCAGCCCGTACGACCGCAGCAACTCGTCCGAGCCCATCGGCAGCCAATCATTGAAGGAGATTCGCCCATCGATGTAGTCGAGCATGACGATCTCGTGGTTGCCGGTCAGGCAGACACGATCGAAATTCTGCGGCGGCGGCGCCATGAGATGGGAAATCACCTGCGCCGACGAAGGCCCGCGGTCTATGTAGTCGCCCAGCGTAACGATGAGCTTACGGCCCGGTAGCTTCGAAGCGTCTTCAACGATCGCCTGCTCGGCGCGCTCAAGCAGATCGTGCCTGCCGTGAATGTCGCCTATGGCGTAGATCGGCATGTCGCCGGGATCGATATGAAGCCGCGTTCGGGCGGTCGATGCCATACAAAACCTCGCATTATCGTCTGTCGCGGCTGTCGAATGCTGCCAGCGACACATAACTATCCCGCTGCTTACGACAATCAAGCGCGTAATAAAATTCCAGCAGCACCCGTATTTCTAGAAAAACCGGTCTTACCATCGCGTGAGCGATACAGCATTCCTTAGACCCTTGGCATGATTGAAGGCAACCGATGGGAAGCGTATCGCAGTTTCACAACGGAGAAAGGCCCGTCGCTCATCGCATCGAGAGCGAAGAGGAAGCCTTGGCGGTCGCCCGGCAGCTGTCTGCATCCTTCGCGCTACAGTCGAGCGAACGCGACATCAACCGCATCCTGCCTCATACCGAAATCGACGCACTTTTCGCCTCCGGGCTGGGTGCGGTCACCGTGCCGCCGGAGTTTGACGGGCTCGACATCGGCAACGCCCTGCTCGGGGAAATCGTAGCGATCATAGCGGAGGGCGATCCCTCGATCAGTGAATGCCTCGAACGGCATTTCTCGACATTGGAGCGCCTGAGGGAAACCGGAAGCGAAAGCCTGCAGCAGGTTCTGTACGAGCGTGCATTGGCGGGAGAGAGGTTTACGACGGCAATCCTTCAGGACACGGCAACCATTCACGCCGACCAGCTCGCTCATCGGATCACCGGCCGAAGCCTGCCCGCCACCGCCCTGCTCTTTTACGACTGGATAGCCGTCATCGGGATAGATCAGGCAGGCGAGGGAATGGAGTTCTATCTGCCGAGGGATGCTGGCGGATTGCAGTGTCTCGATGATTGGGATGGCTTTGGCCAACGAACCAACGGGACCGGCACACTGGTTGCGACTGACGTGCGCGCCGCCGGCGACACCACGGCTCATGTCGATCCATCGACGCCCTCTCTCGTGCTGGCACTCGAAGCCCTGATGCATGCGGGGACCGCGCTTGGAATAGCGCGCAGCGTGCTGGCGGGCCTCTTGGAGCCTCAAAGCTCTTCGCGACTGGGAAAACTGATGATCGACATAGAGGCAACGGCCGCGCTGATCCAGCGCGCTGGCGGACGTATCGACCTCGCCCAGGTCGGCCCCTCCAACCGCTCGATCGAAGCGGCAACCTTATCGGCGCTGGCGGCAAAAGCAATTGCGGGCACGACGGCGCTCGAAGCATCGGGCCTGCTGTTCGAGCTATCCTCGACCGCGACAACGAGCATCGGTCTCAATCTCGATCGACATTGGCGCAACGCGCGGCTGCATGGCGCAGGTCACACCACAGCGGAAATCTACAGCCGCGTCGGCAACCTGCAACGCAACGATGGGTGAGGCTTACTTTGCGGCCTTCAGCGGAGCCGCATCTTCGTTTTCATCGATCTTGTTGCCCGATGCCACGAACTGCTCGAGCGTCATGTTGTCGAGAATGTCGGCGATCGCGTCCCGAACTTCGGTCATGGAGCGTCGCACCTGACAGGTCTCGGGATCAAGACAGTCGTCGCATGCTTCGAAGGCGGTGCGGCTGGCGCAGCGGATTGGGGCCAACGGCCCATCCAGCGTGCGGATCACATGCCCGATGCGGATATCGGATGCGGCCCGCGACAGCGAATAGCCGCCGCCGGGCCCCTTCTTGGAGCGGAGAATACCGACGTTGCGAAGTTCCAGCAGGATCGTATCGAGGAACTTTTTGGGAATGTTGTTGCGAGCGGCGACATCATTGATGAAGGCAGTTTCTCCCGGCGCGAGACGCGCGAGATCCACCAACGCCTTCAAGCCATACTTTCCCTTTTTCGTCAGCATGTTCGTTTGCCCTGCCGCCCTGTATCCATCCCCATCAATCAGCAAATAACGCCAAAAGCGTGAACACACAACAAATAGCTATCATTTATATAGTTTATGTTTGCAGATCGCGTGGGGATAGTAGACCTGAAGAATACTCCGGTTCCGCACTTTGGCGGGCACGCTATACGAACGCCTGGCTGTTTAGCCCCGTCCCGTGCCGGTCGGCGTGGGGCCGCCGCTCATGAAAACGCCGAATGCAAGCGCGACCATGAGGATCACGAAAATGATCGCGCCGAGCACCGCCCAGATCGACATCCTTCGCCCCTCGGCAATCAGATGCTCCTCGCGCGCGACGGTCGGCTCCGGTCGCGGAGAGGAAGTACCTGCTCTTGGTTCATCTTGCGCCATGACATACCTCTGCAACCAGACCATCGGCAGAGAACGATCGGTCCGGTCCTCAGACCAGCGGATCTCGTCCTTCTGCGGCACTCTCATTGAGTTCCGCGGCGATATCTTCCGCATCCTGCTTGCTGAGACCGACGAGATCGCGCCCGTCGGTCGCGGCCGGCAACGAAGTAAAGGTGTCGATGACCGACCATCCGCCAGGCGTCTCCCTGCGGACCTGGTAGCGTGGAAGCTCCTCGGGCTCGTCGCATGTCATCTCGGCCACCTCGCGAATACTCGCTACGATATGTGTTGCGACCTGCGCGCCCGACAAGGACGGCGCTTAACTTTCGCCATCGGGAACGTTGGTCTTCAGTTCCTTTATCCAAATCCGCGCGTTGCCGTCGGAGGGCGCGCGCCAATCGCCTCGCGGCGAAAGCGATCCGCCCGATGTCACCTTCGGGCCGTTCGGCGACGCGGATCGCTTGAACTGGCTGATCGTGAAGAAGCGGAACAGGAAAACCTCCATCCAGCGGCGAATTGTCGGCAGGTCGAAGCTCCTGCGTTTGTCGGCCGGGAAATGCGGCGGCCATACGCCGGACTTCGCATCGCTCCACGCCTGGTAGGCAAGGAACGCGACCTTGGACGGGCGCAACCCGAACCGCGTCGTGTAATACAGGAAGAAATCATGCAGGTCGTAAGGACCGATCTTGTCCTCGGTGCTCTGCATCACGCCGTTTTCGTCGGCCGGAACCAGCTCCGGCGAAATCAGGGTGCCCAGGATACGCTCCAGCGTGGCCTTGGTTTCCGCGTCGAAGTCGCTCGTGCGAATAACCCAGCGAATGAGGTGCTGGATCAACGTCTTCGGCACCGATGCGTTGACGTTGTAATGGCTCATCTGGTCGCCGACACCGTAGGTCGACCAGCCAAGGCCGATTTCCGACAGGTCGCCGGTGCCGAGCACAAACGCGTTGCGCTGGTTTGCCGCCCTGAACAGAAAGTCGGTGCGCAGGCCCGCCTGGACGTTCTCGAACGTCGTATCGTAAACAGGCTCGCCACCGGCGAACGGATGCTTGAGATCCCGCAGCAGCTGCAGCGCCAGCGGCTTGATGTCGACCTCTTCGGCTGACACGCCCATGCTCCGCATCAGAGACCAGGCGTTCGACTTGGTTTCGTCGCCGGTCGCAAACCCCGGCATCGTGAAGCACAAGATATCCGAGCGCGGCCAACCCAGCCGATCGAAGGCGCGGGCGGCGACGAGCAGAGCGTGGGTCGAGTCGAGCCCTCCCGAGATGCCGAGGCAAAGCCGCTTGATGCCGGTCGAGCTCAACCGCTTCATCAGCCCCTGCACCTGGATATTGAAGGTTTCGTAGCAATCCTGGTCGAGCCTGCTGGCATCGGCCGGCACGAAGGGGAAGCGCGCGACGTCACGCTCGAAGCCGACGTCTCCGGCAGGCTTCGCAAATGAAAAGCGAACCGTGCGGAACTGCCTGTCCGCCGTCAGATTGAGCGTCGCAGCGTCGTTGAACGTCCCGGTCCGCAGGCGTTCGAGGCGCAGCCGCTCGAGATCGACATCGGCGACGCACATCTGCGACTCGGTGGGGAAGCGATCCGTCTCCGCCAGCATGGTGCCGAGCTCGTAGACGCAGGCCTGGCCGTCCCAGGCAAGGTCGGTGGTCGATTCACCGGGGCCCGCGGCGGAGTAGATATAGGCCGAGAGACTGCGGGCTGACTGCGCGGAGCAAAGCAGCTTGCGTGTATCGGCCTTACCCACGGTGATGTTGCTTGCGGAGAGATTGGCGAGGACCAGCGCGCCGGCCAGCGCGCCGAAATCGCTCGGAGGCGCCGGCGCCCACAGGTCTTCGCAGATCTCGACATGGAAGATGAAATCCTGCAGCTCCTCGGCCGCAAAAATCAGATCCGTGCCGAACGGCACAACATCGCCGGCCACAGTGATGCTGCGACCTCTGACGTCCCTCCCCGACGCAAACCAGCGCTTCTCATAGAATTCGCGGTAGTTCGGAAGATGGGTCTTCGGCACGACCCCGAGAACCTTGCCGGCATGGATCGCGATCGCGCAATTATAAAGACGTCCGCCGCTTTGCAGCGGAGCGCCGACGATCAGCACCGGCGTCAGATCCTTGCTGGCCCTGACGATATCGGCGATCGCCGCATCGACCGATCTCAACAGCGCATCCTGTCCAAGCAGATCGTCGATCGAATAGCCGGAGATACCGAGCTCCGGAAAGACCATCAAGCCGACGCTGCGTGTATGGCCCTGGCGCGCGAGTTCGAGCGTTGCCGCTGCGTTGAAATCCGGATCGCCGATCTCGCAGCTCGGCGTGCATGCCGCCACGCGGACAAATCCTTGATCGTAAACCGAATAGAAATTCACCAATGCCTCCAGCAGCAAAGCGCCCTGCCCAACCATTACATCCAAAAGCGCTGCGGCAAAACCATATCTGCCGACGACGCCCCCGCTCTGCAAGCCTACCGAAAGGTTGCACGCGCTTGCATGACCGCAGGTTGCATACACCAAAGATCAAGTGCGATTAGGGGCAAAAAATTACAAAACTGTCATAAAACTATGAGCGACGCGGCCTATATCGCACTCCCGCGCCCCTTCTGCATGCCTTCTAGTAGAGCGATGAATGTCTGAACCTGCCCATGTCCGCGCCGGACTGCTTCGGGAATCTTTTCCCGGTGAGCGCCGCGTTGCGTTGACGCCGGACGACATTCGCCGACTATCCAGCCGCTTTACCTTTCTGTTCGAGCCCGGATGCGGCGAGTCCGCCGGCTACAGCGATCCCGACTACATGAAAGCCGGCGCGCACGCCGCTGCACCAGCCGACGTCGTACAATGCGATCTCGTCGTCAGCGTCCGCAGACCGGAGAGGTCCGTCCCCAATCACACTGCTACCGTCTTTCTCGGAAGCTCGGCACGCGCTGCAAACACCTCGCTCGGCCCGTCGCTCGAGCTCGAGCTCGCGCGCCTCGAAGGCTTTGCGGATGCTGCCGCAATGGATGCGGCCACCACGCAGGCTACCGTTCTTGGCCATGCTGCCGTCCTCGAGGGCGTACGGTTGATGAAGATCGGACATTCGATGCTGACGCTGGAAGGCAGCTTCGTCCGCCCGATCAGAATGGCAGCCATCGGCGTCAACACGGCATCCCTGCAAGCGATTGCAACCGCCAGAAAGCTAGGCGCCCTCACCCACGTTTTCGGCTTGAGCGAGATCGATCGAGCGAAAGTGGAGCGACTGGGAGCAAAATTCTCGGCGATAGACACGGCAATCCTGGCTGCCGGTCTCAAGCCCGAGCAAGCTCGCCGGCAACTCGGTCGTCAGCTTGCCTCGATGCAGATGATCGTCACGAACCTCCACGAATCAGGCAGCGCCGCCCCGGTGCTGATCGACGAAGAAACGCTCAGCTCCCTGCCCCCCGGCTCGGTCATCATCGACCTTGCAGCCGCGAACGGAGGAAACTGCGCATTCACGCGCATCGATCAAACAGTGACCGCGCACGCAGTCAGCATCGTCGGCTCGACGCTGCTCGCAAGCAACGAAGCCGCCGAAGCAAGTCGATTGTTCAGTGATTGTGTCCGACGACTGCTCGAACACTTGGTTGAACCCGGGGAACATCTTTGGCTGCAGCGTAAGGATGCGGTCTTGGATCGTCTTATGGGCAGATCGGACGGAGAGAAACCAAGGGCTTCATAACCGGGACAGCACGCCTCTCTCGCAATAATGCTGCATTGCAACATTGTTCGCCGGCGAAAGAGATGTCTTCCATGCCATTGAGAACATTATGTTTTCTGAATGGCTAATAAAGGGATTATTGCGGCCTTTGCCACAGTTGCCTTTCTGCAACAGCCCGATGTTGCATCGCAAATAAAACGAATTATGACTGTATCTATGATTGATACATTTAAGCCAAAATGTAATTTGCCGGTCACGGGAACATCACGTCCCCGTGAGGGCTTGTTTTGAAATTGGGGTAGGTAGGGGCCGTTCTCGGCAGCAATGACCTGTGCCCAATCCTAAATAGATTGGACTCAACTATGACTATTCGTATGATGCTCATCAGCTCGGCAGCGGCTCTCGCAGCCGTATCGGGCGCTCAGGCTGCAGACGCTATCGTCGCTGCTGAACCGGAAGCTGTAGAATACGTTCGCGTTTGCGACGCTTACGGCACCGGCTACTTCTACATCCCGGGCACGGAAACCTGCCTCAAGATCAGCGGCTACATCCGTACGCAGGTCAACGCCGGCCCTAACGCCAGCGCGACGACCGGTAACGGCTCGACTGTCGCTAACAATTCGGACTGGGACATGTACACCCGTGGTCAGGTTCAGTTCACCGCCAAGAGCGACACTGAATACGGCCCGCTCACGGGCGTTATCGTTCTGCAGACCAATGCGGACAACGCCTCCTCGCAGGCTGCCGTCCTCGACTCCGCTTACATCGACATCGCCGGCATCCGCGCCGGTCTGTTCTACAGCTGGTGGGACGATGGCCTCTCCGGCGAGACCGACGATATCGGCTCGAAGGTAACCCTCCACAACTCGTTCCGCTACCAGTACGAAGCTGACAGCTTCTACGCCGGCATCAGCGCCGACGAACTGGAAGACGGCGTCTTCAAGACCGGCGAAAACGGCAACAACATTGGCATCGCAGTCGGCCTCGGCGGCAAGGCTGGCATCTTCACGTACCAGATCACCGCTGGCTACGACACCGACAACGAAGAAGGCGCTGTTCGCGCTATGGGCACCGTTGCAATCGGTCCTGGCGTTCTCGGTCTCGCAGGCGTCTACTCCAGCAACCCGAACTCCTACTACAGCAAGTCTGAGTGGGCTCTCGTTGCTGAATACGCCATCAAGGCAACCGACAAGCTGAAGATCACCCCGGCCGTTCAGTACTACGGCAACTACGGCGCGATCAGCGGCAACACCGACTTCGCCAACGTCGATGCTTGGAAGTACGGCGTAACCGTCGACTATCAGATCGTCGACAACCTCTATGCCAAGGCGACCGTCAACTACCTCGACGCCGACAACGCCGACGGCGTAACGACGGGCTTCTTCCGCCTGCAGCGCGCATTCTAATATTTTCGGGCGCCACTCTCCTTCAATCACGCCGGATACTTTGATCCGGCGTGATTGAAGAATGGCGCCCGAAACAGGTGTTTCTGATCAGATTGACCTCCGATCAGTTTACGGAAGGTGGCGCGGTTTCCCTGCCGAGCCACCTTTTGCTATTGGCTGAATTTTTATTCCGCCGCGTCACGCCGATCGGCCGCGGATGTCTCGGCCGCCGCGAGCTTTTGCCTCTCCACGTCGAGGCGACGCAATTCTGCCACGCTATCCTCCACGGTCACTGATCCCAGCATATCGACAACCGCCTGTTCCGCCCGATCGCAGAGATATTCGGAAAGATCGCCGATATTCTCGCCCACCAGACCTTCGTGGGGAATCTCGTGCCTAGTGGCCCAGAGCCGCTTGTTGCCGGTGACGACGGCATAGATTTCGCCCAGCTGGATTTCGTTCCTCGGGCGTGCCAACCGCACCCCACCCTTGCCGCCCACCGAAGCGACAAGAATATTCGCTTCCGTCAGCGGCAGAAGAAGTTTGCGCACGAAGCTGGAACTGGTGTCCAGCGCCACCGCCAGCGACTGGCTTGTTGTCCGAGTTCCCGCTTCATCGTTCACCGCGACGCTTATCACGATTTGCATGGCTGTCGAGAAACGAGTGTCGATCATCTCGATCTGAAGTCCTGTCCTAGTCCCCATCCCACGACGTGAACCGCCGCAGATTTTTTGTCCCAAACCAGATATTTCCGTGAAAATTTGGTTGTCAAGAATTGGGACCTAAAATCACGGTTGTTTGAATGCCTAGCCGCGCCCGAAAGCCTTGAGCTTCCCTTAGAGCCACCCGATTCGCCTCAGAACCCACAGCGTCGCGACGGACGAGATCGTCACGAAGGCGACGATGATGATGAAGGCCCAGGTGTCGTTGACGCCGGGGATGCCGCCGACATTCATGCCGAACAGACCGGCAACGACGCTTGGAGGCAGAAGAAGGGCGGCAAGTGCCGCGAGGCGATTTGAATTGCGCGCGATGCGTTCGCTGATAACGGTCGACAAATCGTCGTGTAGAATGCCCGTACGATCGCGGATCGCGTCTAAATACTCGATGAAGCGCATGAGCTTGTCGATCACCTCGCGTAGCCGCAGCTTGTCGCGCTCGACAAGCCAGGTTGCGTCATCGTGCTCGATCCGGCTGAGAGCGTCACGCTGCGGAGCAAGGTAGCGGCGCAGTTGAACAGACCGCCGACGCAGCAGCTTCAGCCGTTCGCGGACCTCGCCTGCGTCACCATGGAAGATCATCTCGTCGAGCTCGTCGACTTCCTCGTCCATCGCATCCAGCACCGGCTCTAGATCGCGCACGAGCTTGTCGCCGATGAGCGCGAGAAGGTCGCCGCTGCGCTGCGGCCCCTTCCCCTTTTCCAGCGCGGCACGGATATCGCGAAGAGCCGTTATGTAGTGCCCGCTATCGCGCAGCGAGACGACACGGTTGACGTCGACCCACAGATGCAGAGGTACAAGATCGATGTCCGGATGCGGCTCTTCGGCCTCGTCGGGCGACGTCGCGCAGACACCGCGCAGAATGATGAGAAGACCTTCCTCGACGGGCTCGACGCGCGGCCGCGTTTCCTCTTCGAGCAGCGCTTCAGCCACAAGCGGATCGAAGCGTCCTTCGACGTTGACCCAGGAGGCCGCCGCCGGATGATCGCGCTCGAGATGAAGCCAGATCACACCGTCGGAGGGCTTCCAGGCACACATGCCGGCCATGTCGAGCTGCCGACAGCCACCCTTGCCATCCAACAGCAAGGCGAAGCGTATTCCGGGTTCGGCCCCGTAGCTGATCCGGGTGATATTTGCAGCTGTCGTCTCCATTCGCCGAACCTCAAAAATGCAGGAAACACAGAAGCTTGCCGTCCGTGATTCTAACACCTCGTATGAGTCGCGCAACATCATTGAAAACAAAAACGCCCGCCGTTGTGGCGGGCGTTTCGTTTGCCGTCAGCCTAGCTGCGCGGCTTGAGATTCTCGGGGTCGTAGATCGGCTTGTAACCGATGCCGACGACCTCTACCGGATAGGTTTCGCTGAAATACTCGACCTGCAGCTTGCGGCCGACCTGGCAATAATCCCAGGGCAGATATGCAAGCGCGATGTTCTTGCCAACAGTCGGGCCAAAGGCGACCGAGGTCGTGAACGAGCGTCGACCGAGTACGTCCACCAGCGTCTTGCCGGTCTCGGGATCGAGAACCGGCATGCTACCGACCGGATACCGGGCGACACCCTTTGCGTCGACGTTTTCAGTCATGACAAGCGTGCAAAGCATCGCCGGCTGGTGTTCGCGCGCCTTGTATTCCAGATGCTTCGCCTTGCCACGGAAGTCGGCTTCCTTGACCTTCGGACGAGCGAGATCGGCTTCCAATAGATTGTACTCGGTCAACAGATCGGCGTTCTGCAGGCGAAGGCTCTTTTCCATGCGGCGCGAGTTGGCGTAGGTTTCGACACCGAACGCCATGACGCCGGTGGAACGTAGCGCGTCCCATACCGCCAGGCCGTCCTCATACTTCATATGAAGTTCCCAGCCCTGTTCGCCGACATAGGAGATCCGGAAGGCGGTAACGGTCTTGCCGGCAATCTCGATCGGCTTGATCGCTGCGAAAGCAAAATTCTCGGCATCGAGACCAGCCGGATCGGCAACCACCTTCTTCAGCGTCTCGCGGGCGTTCGGACCCCAGATGCCGACGGTGACGAACGTCTCCGAGACATCGGTGACCGTGA
This sequence comes from Rhizobium sp. Root708, assembly GCF_001429725.1. Classification (GTDB taxonomy): domain Bacteria; phylum Pseudomonadota; class Alphaproteobacteria; order Rhizobiales; family Rhizobiaceae; genus Rhizobium. The sequence goes on from NZ_LMHV01000003.1 coordinate 155,545, forward strand.
CGTTGAAGCCCTTATCCTCGGCAATACGCTTGATGTAGTTGAAGTCACGCGGGCCTGCATCGGCGCCATCGATGACGCGGCAGCGGTCGGCCATGCGGATGATCGTAAGGTCGGCGCGCACCATTCCCTCGTCATCGAGGAAGTGGGTGTAGATGCCCTTGCCGATGTTCGCGTCGCCGCCAATCTTGGCAGCGGCAACCCATTCCATTAGCTCGACATGGTCAGGACCTTCGATATCGAACATGTAGAAGTGGCTGAGGTTGACGATGCCGCAATCCTCGCTCATCGCCAGGTGCTCGGCGTTGGAAACGCGCCAGAAGTGACGGCTGTCCCACTCGTTCGCGCGGACAGGAACGCGGTCGCCATATTTCTCGAGCAGGTGCTCGTTGGCAGCGTAACCATGCGCACGCTCCCAGCCGCCAAGCTCCATGAAGTAGCCGCCGAGTTCCTTTTCGCGCTCGTAGAAGGGCGAGCGCTTGACGTTGCGGTTGGACGCGTAGGGTTCGCGGGTATGCACGGCCGGGAAGTAGATCTTCTGCGCCGCCTCGAAACACCGGCCGGCGATGAAATCTTCGCTCAGCTGGTGCGGATAGAAACGCGAATAATCGATGCTGGCGTGGTCGATCTCGGTGCGACCGTCCGTCATCCAGTCGGCGATCAGCTTGCCGTAGCCCGGGCCATCCTTGACCCAGATGGCAACGCAATACCACAGACCGCGCACCTTCTGGCTTTCGCCGCAGGAAGCGCCGCCGCCGGCCGAAACCTGCAGCAGGCCGTTAAACGAGTGGCCTTCATTGTAGCCGAGTTCGCCGAGGATGGGCGTCAGCTCCATCGCACGCTCGAGAGGCTCGATGATCTGCTCCATTTCCAGGTCGCGCTGCGAGGGAGACAGACGCGCCTCGTGCTTTTCAAGAAGCTCGCGCGGATGGCACATGCGGGGATTGGTCGTTTCGTAGTAACCCCATTCGATCTGGCCACCTTCGGTGGTCTTCGGATCGCCGGTGTCGCGCATGTAGGCGGAATTGCCCTGGTCGCGCAGAAGCGGGAAGCCGATTTCCTTGCCAGTCCCTTCGAACTCGTTATACGGCCCGAAGAAGGTCAGCGGATGGTCAACCGGCATGACCGGAAGATCTTCCCCGACCATCTCGGCAATGAGACGGCCCCAGAGGCCGGCGCAGACGATGACATGGTCAGCCATGATCGTGCCGCGATGCGTTACGACGCCCTTGATCCGGCCGCCTTCGACGATCAGCGACTTTGCGGGCGTATTGGCGAAAACCTTGAGTTTGCCGGCTTTCTCAGCGGAATCGACCAGCTTGCCGGCGACCGTCTGGGAGCGCGGAATGACGAGGCCGGCGTCCGGGTCGAACATGCCGCCCATCACCTGGTCTTCCTCGATCAGCGGGAACTTTTCCTTGATCTCGGCGGGGCTGACATAGTGAGCGCGCGTGCCGAAGGCCTTTGCCGAGGACAGCTTGCGCTTGATTTCTTCCATCCAGGTGTCGTCGCCGGTACGCGCGACTTCGAGGCCACCGATGCGGGCGTAGTGGCCCATCTTCTCGTAGAAATCGATCGAGTAGAGCGTCGTCCAGACCGAGAGATTGTCGTGGCTGGTCGTGTAACAGAAGTCAGAGGCATGCGCCGTCGAGCCGATATCGGTCGGAATGCCCGACTTGTCGATACCGACGATATCGTCCCAACCACGCTCCACCAGATGGTGGGCAATCGACGCCCCCACTATGCCGCCCAGCCCGATGATGACGACCTTTGCCTTCTGAGGAAACTCTGCCATTGCCTGTGACTCCGAATGAAGATGTGGCGCGACTGTAAGCCCTGCCGAAGCAAAATTGCAGCCTTTCTGCGACACAATTCGCAAGCCGCGCGACTGTCGTCACGATCGTCGCGGAACCCTGCGCCTCATCCCGGCAACCGGTCACCAATCGCCGGCCCCGACCGCCGCAACGAACCCGCCGAACGCGGATGGCTCGCGCGAGCTGATGTCATAGATACAAGGGGTAGCGAACACGATCGCCCCCAGAAGAAGAATGATGAACAGCTTCATTGGTACCTCCTGTTTGCGAGATTCGCCGCGGCTTGACGCCGCGACGAACCCGCTTGCAATCAGACAATATTAAGCTCGACGGCGATGTTGCCGCGTGTCGCTTTTGAGTAAGGGCAGGTCTGGTGCGCTTCCTCGACAAGCGTCCGCGCCAGCTCGGCATCGAGGCCCGGCAGACGAACGTTCAGCCGCGCCTGCAGGAAGTAGGCGCCATCGGTGGTTCCGAGGTCCACTTCGGCATCGACAGAAAGGTCCGCAGGCAGCTTTACCTTGTGCTTGCCGGCTGCAAGCCCGATGGCGCCGATGAAGCAGGCCGACCATCCGGCGGCGAAGAGCTGCTCGGGGTTGGTGCCGGCGCGGGCGCTTCCGGGAGGAGAAAGCTTGATATCCAGCTCACCATCGTCGCTGCGCGCAGCGCCGTCACGGCCGCCGGTGGTATGGGTCTTGCCGGTGTAGAGAACCTTCTCGATCTTAGTCATCGAACACTCCGTTGTTGCGCCGCTCTTTGCGGCTGCGTTGACGAGGTGGTTTTTGCCAAGTCGAGGTATCCCGCATGTTTCGGAAACATGGAGAAATGTCACAAAGCGTAGCGGCCGGTTTTGTGGATACGATACGCTACAAATGCAACGCGCCCCCGTGGGGCGCGCGCATCAGCCGATGGTGATTTCCGCCGCCAGCCCGCCGCCGTCGCGGTTGTAGAGCCGGACCGATCCGCCGAGCGCGGCGGCCAGTTGCTGGGCGATGGCAAGGCCGAGCCCTGCCCCGCCTGTCTCGCGATTGCGCGACTGTTCGAGCCGGAAGAACGGTTGCATCGCCGCCTCCAGCTGCTCTTCCGGAATGCCCGGCCCCCGATCCATCACCGTGATGGCGATCCGGCCATCCTCTTTGCGCTCGACGCTGACATCGGCGGATCCGGCGAACTTCAGCGCATTGTCGATGAAGTTGGAAAGGATGCGCCGCAGGGCATGCGGCTTGGTCGCCGCCGTACCGCTGACCGCGCTGACGAGGGACACTGCTTTGCCGGTGTCTTGATAGTCGTAACAGATGCTCTCTACGAACGATGCCAGATCTATGCGGGAGAGCTTCTCGCCATTGCCGTGCGAGCTCCGGGCATAGGCGATGCCGTCCTGCACAAGCCGCTCGATCTCGCCGAGATCGTGCAGAAGCTTGGTTTTCTCGTTTGAATCATCAGCCATGTCAGCGCGCAGACGCATGCGCGTGATCGGCGTCTGCAAGTCGTGGGAGATCGCCGCCAGGATCTGGACGCGCTCCTCGAGATAATGCGCGATCCGATCGCGCATCGCGTTGAAGGCGCGCGCGGCATGCGCGACTTCGCTTGGTCCGCTATCGCTGAGCAGCGGCGCCTTGGTGTTGGGATCAAGCGCATCCGCGGCGGCCGCGAGATCGGCAAGCGGTCGAATAGCCTGTCGCACCGCAAGCCATGCACAGAGCACGACGAGCAGCATCTGGATGCCGAACACATAAGGCAGCCACTGCGCGATCGGCATGACGCCCCTCGGCGTGATGTCGATCGTCAACGGGCTACCGTCGCTCAAGGTCAGATGCGCCTGCAGCCGGGTTACGTCCCCGGGGATCTTCTCCATGCGGATGGGAAAGCGACTGCCCGCGGCATCCTCGATCTTGGCGGCGATTTCCGCGCCACGGCTGGAGGTGTCGGGAGTGCCGGCGATGCCCGGTCCAAGGACGAACTGATAGTTGCCGCGGCCCAATCGATCGACCAAGGCCGCGCGCTCGTCGGCTGGCAGCCGGTCGAGCACAGCGATCGATGTTGCGACATCGCTCTCGAGCGTTCCGAGCATCACCGCTTTCGCCGACATCGAGCGCTCCGTGTAAAGAACGCTGAAGGAAAGCCCGTAGGCAACCGCGAGCCCGGCAAGCAGGATGATGAACAACCGGGACCTCAGGGTTCGCGGCCAGAACCCGACAAGGCTGACGGCGCCTCGACTGCTCATTGCCTGGTCTCCGCGATCTCAACCGGAACCGACAGCACATAGCCCTCGCTGCGAACCGTCTTGATGTAGGTCGGCTCGCGCGCATCGTCGCCCAAACGCTGACGCAGGCGGCTGACCAGCAGGTCGATCGACCGATCGAAAAGATCGGCATCCCGGCCCTGCGTCAGGTTGAGCAGCTGATCGCGATTGAGAACACGCTGTGGATGATCGATGAAGACCTTGAGCAAGCGGTATTCAGCACCGCTCAACGCAATCGCGGTGCCGTCCTTGTCGAGAAGGTGCCGCGAGACGGTATCCAGACGCCATTCCCCGAATATCAGCAGCTGCCCGGCTTCGCTGATCTGCAAATTGGGCGGCAGCATCCGTGTCCGGCGCAGCACCGCCTTGATGCGGGCGAGAAGCTCGCGCGCGGCGAACGGCTTGGCGAGGTAATCGTCGGCCCCCATCTCGAGCCCGAGGATGCGGTCCATTTCGTCGCTGCGCGCGGTCAGCATCAGGACCGGCGTTGCCTTGTGCTTCCCGGCACGCAACTCGCGACAGAGAACAAGGCCGTCATCACCGGGCATCATCACATCAAGCACGATCAGGTCGACAGTGTTACCGTCCAGGAAGCTGCGCATCTGCCGACCGTCGGCGGCTACGGTCACCCGCAGCCCGTTCTTCGTCAGATAGCCCGACAGCAGCTCGCGGATTTCGCGATCGTCGTCAACGATCATGATATGATCGACATGCTCCATGAACTTCTCCACGCTGCGCACCCAGAAGGCAGCCTCGACTCTCTTTAGCCTGCGAAGCGCAAATTGAATATCCCGCGCTTCGCACCGCGCTCCGGCTTAAAAATGATCGACGTCGATCACGGCCTTGGCAAAGGCTTCGGGCGCTTCCTGCGGCAGGTTGTGTCCAATGCCGCCGGTGATGGTCCGATGCTCGTATCGGCCGGTGAACTTGCCGGCGTAAGCCGCAGGCTCCGGATGTGGTGCACCATTGGCATCGCCTTCCATGGTGATTGTCGGCACGGAGATCGAAGGACCCATTGCCAGCTTCTTTTCGTAGGCGTCGTACTTGGCTTCGCCTTCGACGACGCCGAGGCGCCAGCGATAATTGTGGATCACAACGGCGACGTGATCGGGATTGTCGAAGGCGGCAGCCGATCTCTCGAAGGTCGCATCGTCGAAATTCCACTTCGGCGATGCCGTATGCCAGATCAGCCGCGCAAATTCGCTGCGGTTGGCCTCGTAGCCAAGCTGACCGCGCTCGGTCGCGAAGTAGAACTGATACCACCAGGCAAGCTCGGCCTTCGGCGGAAGCGGCTTCCGGTTGATCTCCTGGCTGCCGATCAGATAGCCGCTAACCGAGACCAGCGCCTTGCAACGCTCGGGCCAGAGCGCCGCCATGATATCGGCGGTGCGCGCGCCCCAGTCATATCCGGCAACGACCGCCTTTTCGATCTTCAGCGCATCCATGAACGCGATGATGTCGGCGGCGAGCGCCGCCTGTTGGCCGTTTCGCGGGGTCTCGGCTGAAACGAACCGGGTTGTCCCGTAGCCGCGCAGATAAGGAATGAGAACGCGGTAGCCGGCGTCCGCGAGCAGCGGTGCGACGTCCACATAGCTGTAGATGTCGTAGGGCCAGCCGTGCAGCAGCAGCACGACGGGACCGTTCGCCGGACCTGCTTCGGCATAACCAATATCGAGCACGCCAGCCCTGATCTGCTTCAGGGCTTCAAAGGAGCTGTGCTTGCCGGCCATCGAGGCGGTTGCGGGAGGCTGCGCCGCCTGCGCTGCGCGCCCTGCAAGGCCTGACATGCCGATCTCGGCAGCGGCGACAGCCATGGCGGTGATGCCGAAAAATCGGCGGCGATTGATCCCCTGGGACATTGATCTCTCCTGCGTTTGAATATGACCCGAAGAAAACAGCCTGCGTGTATCGTCGATGTGTCGCACGCGACCTTTTTTGAATGGAGATGTAGCGAGCAGCCCTCCGGATACAATGCGATACAATCGACACCAGGAAAGCCGCCAGCGGCGCGACTTTGTATCGCTCTGTAGCGAGGCCGCCGAAACCGACATTCCGCTACAAATCACCAAGGTACCGGACACATCGAGGATACCAGCGCACGGCCATATGCATCTCGTTTTCTGGCTTTGGCGCATCGCGTCACCAGAACCGACTTATCGGCACCAAAGGAAAACGACGATGACGCTTCTTATCATTGCTTATCTTGGAGGCGCGCTGACGATCCTCAGCCCGTGCATTCTTCCGATCCTGCCTTTCGTCTTCGCACGCGCCGGGCAGCCGTTCCTGAAAAGCACGCTTCCGATGCTCGTCGGCATGGCGGCCACCTTCGCGGTCGTCGCGACACTGGCCGCGGTCGGCGGTGCCTGGGCCATTCAGGCAAACGAATACGGCCGCATCGCCGCCATCGTCCTGCTGGCATTCTTCGGACTGAGCCTGCTTTCGCCACGCTTTGCGACGCGCATCACCCAGCCGGTCGTCGGCCTTGGAAACGATCTGCTGGCCGCCACCGGTGATCGCGGCGCAGCCTCGAGCATCAGAAGTTCTCTCCTGCTCGGCGTCGCGACCGGTCTGCTGTGGGCTCCCTGCGCAGGCCCGATCCTCGGCCTTGTTCTCACGGGTGCCGCCCTGCACGGCGCGAACCTGACCACCAGTCTGCTGTTGCTTGCCTACGCAGCCGGTGCGGCTACGTCGCTTGCCGCCGCACTTCTGCTCGGCGGCAGGATATTCGCCGCGATGAAGCGGTCGCTCGGCATCGGCGAACGTATCCGCCAGGTGCTCGGCGTCGCTGTCCTCGCAGGCGTTGCGATCATCGCGTCCGGTCTCGACACAACGCTTCTGGCACGACTCTCCTATGCCAGCACAGCCTCGTTCGAACAGGCCGTGCTCAACCGGCTGGATGCCCGCTCGCTGAGCACGGCACCAACCGAGGTGGCCAGCAACGCGACCGCCATGCTCGTCGACAACAAGCAGCCGTATCACAGCTCGCTCGGCGTCGAGGGTCGCGCTCCATCGCTTGATGGTGCCGTCGAGTGGCTCAACTCACCGCCGCTCACTGAAAAGCAGCTTCGTGGGAAGGTCGTGCTTGTCGATTTCTGGACCTATTCCTGCATCAACTGCATCCGCACCCTTCCCTACGTTCGGGAATGGGCGGAAAAATACAAGGATCAGGGCCTCGTCGTGATCGGCGTCCACACTCCCGAATTCGCCTTCGAGAAGAAGATCGACAACGTCAAGAAGGCGGTCGCAGACTTCAAGATCGATTATCCCGTCGCAATCGACAACGACTACCGGATCTGGAGGGCGTTCGAGAACAACTACTGGCCCGCCCATTACCTGATCGATGCCGATGGACAAATTCGCTACCATCACTTCGGCGAAGGCGACTACCGGGAGACGGAACAGGCCATTCAGGACCTGCTGCATGAGGCCGGCAGCAAGACCGCCGAGAACACCCCGATCGTCGCCCCGGATGCCAAGGGTGCCGAAATGGCACCGGATCTTGCCGCCATACGGTCCGGCGAAACCTACATCGGCTACCAGCAGGCATCGAACTTCGTGTCGCCGGAAGGTTTGCATTCCGACGCACCCCATCTCTATTCGATCAGCAATCCACACCTGAACGAATGGGGTCTGTCCGGCACATGGACCGTCGGGGCCGAGGCCGCGACACTGGACCAGTCTGACGGCGGCATCGCCTACCGCTTCAGCGCCCGCGACCTTCATCTCGTGCTCGGGCCGGATAAAGCGGGCAAGCCCATCCGATTCAAGGTCACCGTTGACGGGAAGCCGCCCGGAGCCGACCACGGCGCCGACGTCGATGCCGATGGCAATGGCACGGTGACGGCGACGAGACTGTACCAATTGGTCCGTCAGTCCGGCACGGTCACTGCGCGCAACTTCGAGATCAAGTTTCTGGATCCCGGCGTGAACGCCTATGCCTTCACCTTCGGCTGAGCCCAGCCACGCGCAAAGAGAAGCGGCCCGCGATCAACCGATCCGGGCCGCTCTCATTCGTCGGACCCAAAGGGCCGTCAATTAGAAACGCTGCGGGGAAACCCTGCTGATGTCGATCGATGGTGTTTGTCCGCTCAGTAGGTCGGCAACGATCCTGGCCGTTCCCGCGGACTGCGTCAGCCCAAGATGGCCGTGACCGAAGGCATAGATGACGCGACCGGTCGCGCGAGCCCGGCCAATCGCCGGCAAGCTGTCGGGAAGCGACGGGCGGAAGCCCATCCATTCGACGCCGCCTTCCGTCTTCAACCCCGGCAGGAACATCGCGGCCTTCTTCAGCATCGCTTGCGAACGCTTGAAGTTCGGCGGCAACTGCAGGCCGCCAAGTTCGACGGCGCCGCCGACGCGAACGCCTGTCGACAGCCGCGTCACGACGAAGCCATGGCCACCGAAGGTCACCTGCGTGCGCAGATCGAAAGCCCCTGTCGGCAGCGTCGTATTGTAACCGCGCTCCGTTTCCAGCGGGATATTCTCGCCGATGGTTCGAGCGATCCGGTGAGAGAAAGCGCCAGCCGCAAGAACGACCTGGCCGACCTTGCGCGTCTTGCCATCAGCCGTCCGGACCTCGACGGCACTATCGCCAGGCTTCAGGTCGACGACCTCACCGGTTTCGATCAGCCCGCCCTTGGCACGGAAATGATCGGCGAGCGCAAGAGTGTAGAGCTTCGGATCCGCGATCGAATACCAACCGGGTGTGAAGGTGCCGAGGATGAACCGGGACGCAAGGCCCGGCTGGATCGCCGCCATCTCGTCGCCCTTGACGTGACGGAACTCGACACCGTGATCTTCGCGGGCCTTCCAGCCCGGCAGCGATCCGCGAAACTCCGCATCGCTTTCGTAAACTTGCAGATTGCCTTCCTTGCGCAGCATGGCCGCGGTGCCCGTGGCATTCAGGAAGGGCTCGAGCTCGGCCTTCGAAAGATCCATCAGGGCCGTCTGCATCGCAGTCGATTGCGCGACCCGGTCAGGCGCGCAGGCGCGCCAGAACCGGAACATCCACGGCGCGATCTGCAGCGCGTAGGCCGGCGGCACCGTCAGCGGGCCAAGCGGATCAAGCAACCACTTCGGCGCCTTCTTGAGGATGCCCGGCGAGGCCAGCGGCAGAACGTCGGTGAACGCGAACGCGCCGGCATTTCCGGCGGAAGCGCCCGCAGCCGGCCCGACGCGATCAAGCACGGTAACGGAAAAACCGCGAGCCTGCGCGGCAATGGCTGCCGACAGGCCGACAACACCGGCACCGATCACGATCACATCACGCTCAACCACTGCACTATCTCCGCAGACACCGGAGGCCGGGACGGTCGGCCAACGTCATATTCTTGAAAGGGAAGCATTTCGAAGCATGGACCGGCTCACCGGCTCGGTGATCCACCGCCCTTGCATGAGTTGGGTCGGCACGGGAGGGCTTTGGTGAAAGCCCTCCCTCTGTTCATGCGGCAATCAGCCGAGGAAATCCTCGGACAGCAGGCCTTCAGGCATGTTCTGGTAGGAAACCGGGCGCAGGAAGCGGCGGATCGACATCGTTCCGACGCTGGTCGCACCGAAGTTCGTCGACGCCGGATACGGGCCGCCGTGAACCATGGAATCGACGACTTCGACGCCGGTCGGGAAACCGTTCACCAGGACACGTCCTGCCTTGCGCTCGAGAACCGGCAGCAAGCGGCGGGCCGCATCGAGATCGCCGCCATCCATGTGGATGGTCGTCGTCAGCTGGCCTTCGAAGCCGCGGGCGAGTGTCTCCATCTCAGCGACCGTGTCGACACGCACGACGAGGCCGAGCGGTCCGAATACTTCTTCGCCGAGCGCGTGGTCCGCAAGGAACTGTTCGCCTGTCGTCTCATAGAGGTTCGGCGAGGCGTTGCGGTTGGACGATTCGGTCGTCAGCAGTGCCTTGACGGTGTTGCGCGTCGAGAAGCGCTCCTGTCCGTCGCGGTAAGCCTTGGCGATCCCGTCCGTGAGCATCGTCTGCGGCGCGACCTTGCCGAGTGCCTCGACGGTCGCAGCCGTGAAGCGGTCGGCATCCGAACCCTTGACGACGACGGCGATACCCGGGTTTGTGCAGAACTGGCCGGCACCCATCGTCAGCGATCCCGCCCAACCCTGGCCGAGCGTTTCGGCGCGTGCCTTGAGGGCCTCCGGCAGCAGGAACATCGGATTGACCGAGCCGAGCTCGCCGAAGAACGGAATTGGCTCCGGACGCGCAGCGCAGAGGTCGAACAGAGCGCGGCCGCCGCCGAGCGAACCGGTGAAGCCAACGGCCTTGATGCGCGGATGCTTGACCAAGCCATGGCCGACGTCACGGCTGCCGCCCTGGATCAGCGAGAAAACGCCCGGATGAACGCCGGTGCGGCGGATGGCGGCATCGATCGCCTGCGCGATGATTTCACCGGTACCCGGATGCGCGGAGTGGCCCTTCACAACAACCGGGCAACCTGCGGCAAGCGCGGCAGCGGTATCACCGCCGGCGGTGGAGAAGGCGAGCGGGAAGTTCGAGGCGCCGAACACCGCCACCGGACCGATCGGCCGCTGAAGCAGGCGGATTTCCGGGCGCGGCGCCGGCTGGCGATCCGGCAACGCCTGATCAAGACGACGATCGAGGTATTCACCCTTCTCGATGTGATCTGCGAAAAGCCGCAGCTGGCCGGTCGTGCGGCCACGCTCGCCCTGCAGGCGTGCTGCCGGCAAACCGGTTTCCTGGCTGCCGATTTCGGTGATGGCCTCGGCGCGCGCTTCGATTTCCTCGGCAATGGCTCTGAGGAATGCTGCGCGCTCGGCGCGCGTGGAGTAACCGTAGGTCCAGAAGGCGTCTTCCGCGGCTTCACAGGCACGGTTTACGTGCTCGACCGTGCCGGCGGCAAAAGCGTGCGACGGGCCATGAGCGGGTGAGGATTGAAAAGTGCTTTCCCCGTCCAGCCATTCGCCTGCGACAAGGTGTTTTCCTGTGGGAACGAAGACCATAAGCCGATCCTTTCTCTGTATCTTTGGGCGCGTTTCAGCGAGAATCGGTTCATAGCCGAATTGCACTTGCAAGATCTTTGTATACTTTATGTATTCAGAATTCAATCGCGCCCTTCCCGGCAGAATGGCGTTCGAGAAAGGCATGTCATGACCGACCTCACCGTCACCGTCGAAGCCCTGCAACAGCGTGTCGAAGCGATCTTCGCCAAGGCAGGTCTCAACTCCGTTCAAGCCGGCGCGATCGCGCGCGTCATCATTGCCGGCGAACGTGACGCCTGTAAGTCGCATGGCATTTACCGGATCGAAGGCGTCCTGCGTACCGTCAAGGCCGGCAAGGTCAGCCCGGATGCTCTGCCTGTTCTGGTCGAGCAGGAGAATTCGGCGATCGTTCGCGTCGACGCGAAGGGCGGCTTTGCCAACGCCGCGTTCGAGCTCGGCCTGCCGGCGCTCACCGAGCGCGCACGCGCATCCGGTCTGGCCGCTCTTGTAATCAACGACTGCACGCACTTCTCCGCCTTGTGGCCCGAGGTTGAAGCGGTAACGGCGCAGGGCCTCGCCGGTCTCGTCATGTGCCCAAGCTACGCAACGGTGGCTCCGACCGGCGGCAACAAACCGCTGCTCGGCACCAATCCTCTTGCTTTCGGCTGGCCGCGCCCGAACGGTTCTCCCTACGTGTTTGATTTCGCGACCTCGGTCGCCGCGCGCGGTGAAATGGAACTCTATCGACGCGCCGGAAAGCCCCTCCCCGATGGCTGGGCGATCGACGCCGACGGCGATCCGACGACGGATCCGCAGGAAGCCCTGGCAGGCGCCATGCTGCCCTTCGGCGGGCACAAGGGTTCGGCGATCGGAACGATGATCGAGCTGCTCGCCGGCATCATGATCGGCGATCTGACCAGCCCTGAGGTGTTGGACTATCTCGGCACGACGACGCTCGCGCCGCGGCACGGCGAACTCATCCTCGCCTTTTCGCCAAAAGCTTTTGCGGCGGGTCGCAGCGGCGATCCGTTTGCACGCGCCGAGTTGTTGTTCGAGGCGATCGTCGGACAGGGCGCCCGCCTGCCCTCCGAGCGCCGCTATGCCGCGCGCTCCAAGTCGGTCGCCAACGGCATTGCTCTGACCGCTGCAGAGGTCGAGCAGCTCGATCGGCTGGAGGCACTCGGCCTCGACGCCATCGCCTGACGAGCGATCGGGAGGCAGTCAATAAAAAGCCCGCCATCCGGCGGGCTTTTCTTTCTCGTTGCCGACAGGCTTAGCCCTTGTAGGCTTCGACAGCGCCCGGGAGCTTGCTCCAGGTGGCGTACCACGTGTTGAAAAGCGCGAACTGGGCTTCGACGTAGCCACGCTGGCTTGGCGTCAGCGCGTCTGTTTCGTTGAAGTGCAGTGTGTATTCCTTGTCACCCTTCAGCACCATCATGTGCTTGAAATAGAGAACAAGATCAGCGCCTTCGTCGAAGGACGACAGCACTGCGAGGGCCTGCTCCAGCTCCTGGGCGCGCTGGCGTGCATCGGCGTCGCCCTTGGCGGCGGCCTGTGACAGATTGCAGAGATGGATGACTTCCTTCGGCAGAACGTTGCCGATGCCGGTGATCGCGCCGGTCGCGCCGCAGTTGACGAAGCCGTGGAAAACGGCCGTATCGACACCGATCATCAGCGAAACGCCGTCGTCCTGGCTGGTGATGTACTCAGCCGCGTAGCGCATATCGGCAGGGCCGCCGAATTCCTTGAAGCCGACGAGGTTCGGGTGCTCGGCGCGGATCGCTAAGAATAGATCGGCGCGGGTCGCGAAGCCGTAATACGGGCTGTTGTATATGACAGCCGGAAGGTCGGGAGCAGCCGCCAGGATCGCCTTGAAATGCGCCTTCTGGGCGACAACCGACGAGCCGCGCGACAGGACGCGCGGAATGACCATCAGGCCCTGCGCGCCAACCTTCTGCGCATGGGCCGCGTGTGCGACCGCAGAAGCGGTGTTGACGGCACCGGTTCCGACGATGACGGGTACGCCGGCCTTAACAAGGCGCTCGACGCCTTCCATGCGCTGTGCGTCCGTCAGCAGGGGCCAATCGCCCATCGAGCCGCAATAAACGACCGCCGACATGCCCTGAGCGATAAGCTCCTTGCCCTTGCGGACCAGACCGTCGAAATCCGGGCTGCGGTCTTCCTTGCAAGGCGTCATCAATGCCGGAATGACACCGGAGAAAATCTTGGCTCTCATGCTAACTCCTGTTGGCCGAATGGACTGACATCGCCGCGCTCATGAGACCTGAGCGGGAGCCGTGCCCTCGAGAGACACAATAGCGTCTTGTATTTTATTTGTCGACAAAAAATCGACAGCCGCTCACAGGGCGATGTCGATGCGTTCGTTTCTGGAAAAAAACGTCTGAATTTGTTTCACGATCTGCTCGGCATGCGCCTTCGCCAACCGGTCCGCGGCCTCGGCGTCGCGAGCGGCAATGGCGGCGATCATGTCCTCGTGCTCATCGACGAACTGCTTCGGCAGGCGGTCACCATAAGACTGGTAGTACAACCGGAGGATCCGACGGCCTTCGTCGAGCAAGCGATTGAAGAGTCCGGTAAAATAGGGATTTCGGCCGGCATCGGCGATCGCCGAATGAAGCGCCGCATTGGTCGCGATCATTGCAAGCGCATCCTGCGCTTCGGCGGCCGCGGCAAACCGAGCCTGATGCGCCCTGATGATGACGATATCCTCGGGGCGATGGTACTGGGCGGCAAGCTTTGTCGTAACGCGATACATCAGAACAAGCGCGTCGAAGAAGGTATGCATGTTGAGGAAATCGATGTTCGCCACCATCGTCGATCGATTGGGAAGCGTATCGATAAGCCCCTCGCCGGCGAGCCGCACGAGCGCTTCACGTATCGGTGTACGCGACATCTTGAACCGTTCCGCCAGCTGCAATTCGTCGATCGGGCTGCCGGGCGGCAGCACCAGATCGAGAATCTCGTCGCGCAGAAGCTCGTAGACCACCTTCACGCCGGAACCGCGTTTGCGCTCGGGAGGGAAACTTGCATCGGTGTTGGTCATCGGGCGAATCCTTATCTCGACAATATCGAGTAAGTTCCGATCTTCGCCCGAGCAACCGATTTCGTCGAAATATCGGGGTGTACCCGACCCTTCCGGCGAAATTCTGCGTCTAAACCATCGAGACCGTCAGTCTTCGTAGGGGATGTGAGAATCGACGCCTGTGGTTTCGATCTTGTTCCTGACGTGATGCACGCCATCGACGGCAAGCGCCGCAAGTTCGACCTTCCTGGCCATGCCGATCGTTTCGACGTGTCCTTCCAGCGTCACCGTATGACCTTCCGCATGCACGTCGATACTGTCGATGTCGACATCAGGAATGTTCTCGAGATTGTCGGTGACCTTGGCCTCCAACTCGTCGCTATCGGCGCGATCGATCATTCCGGGGCGAAGACTATCTTTCAGACCGTTTTCGTTGCCCTCTTCATCGACGCCATCGATGCGAAATCCGCTGTTGCCGGCAGGATCGGATGCGCCATAGGGCCGGTTCGCGGGAGCACCCGGATTCGGCCCCTTGTCCGCATAAGGCCAACCCTCATTGATATCGCGTTCCTCGAAGTCGCGATAATCCTCTTCGCGGGATACATCGTCCTTGTTCTTGGCCATCTCAGTTTCTCCGTTTCGTTGCGCTGTTGAAGAGAGAAACTCATCCGTCCGTGAATTGTTCGCGCACCGCCGCCAGACTTTCGGATAGCTCCGGTCCACATCGCAGTCCGCTCGTTGCGCCATTCCGAATTCGGAGCAATAGTTCGTCTTCCATCATGACTATCCCGAGGAACGGCAGAATGGATCGCATCGACGCAATGAAAGTCTTCGTCACCGCCATCGACGAGGGCAGCCTTGCCGGCGCTGCACGCACATTGAAGCGATCGCCGACCGCCGTCAGCCGCGCGCTCGGCTTTTTGGAAGCGCATGTGGGCGTGGAACTGGTGCACCGAACCACCCGGACCCTGAAGCTGAGCGAGGCCGGCCAGCGCTATCTGGCAGCGTGTCGGCGCGTGCTTGTCGATCTCGAGGAGGCCGACATGCTGGCCGGCGGAGAACGGTCGGCGCCGCGCGGTACACTCAGCATTTCCGCCCCACCGATCTTGGGCGAAGAGATCCTGCGGCCGATCGTGGACGAATTCCTCGGCCTGCATCCGGCCGTATCGGTCCGTCTGCTCATGCTCGACCGCTTCGTGAACCTCGTGGATGAAGGCGTGGATCTCGCCGTCCGCATTGGGCAGTTGCAGGATTCGTCTCACATCTCGACCCGGCTCGGCGGCGACGTCCGCCGCGTTGTCGTGGCATCGCCTGATTATCTCGCGAAGCATCCCCCGATCGAAGAGCCGTCGGATCTGGCGACACACGAGATCGTCGCCTTCAGCAATTTCGGCCTCGATTCCTGGAGCTTCACGCCATCTCCGGGCTCGACTATTGCCCGCACCGTTCATTTCACGCCCCGGTACATCGTCAACAGCGTGCGCTCGGCGGCCGCATCGGCTGCGGCCGGCGTCGGTATCACGCGTCTTTATTCATATCACGTGGCTCGATATGTCAGCGAAGGCCGCTTGAAGATCGTGCTCCCCGAGGCGGAACACCCGGCTCTGCCTGCCCATCTGCTTGCACCACAGGGGCGCATGTCCGTCCCGAAAGTACGGGCATTCGTCGATTTTGCCGTGCCCCGCCTGCGGTCGGAGTTCGCCCGAATGGCTTCCGAGGCGGCTTTCTAGCTGATTATGCCGAATTTCGCGTGAATGCCGTATCCCCTGGTATCATCAAGACCCCGATGCACCCGGAGAAAACCCACGCAGGCCTCTCCGCCCTGCATCCGGTCGGCCACATGGGCGAAATCCGGGATATCGTCGATGCCGTCCTCTATCTTGAAAGCGCGGGCTTCGTCACCGGCGAGATCCTGCATGTCGACGGCGGCCAGAACGCCGGCCGCTGGTAACCACGAAAGGAGAGCGAAATGCCTATCGTAACTGTTCAGGTCACTCGGGAAGGTACGACGCCGGACCGGAACTCGGTCTCCGCCGAGGAGAAGGCGGCCATCATCAAGGGTGTCAGCCAGGTCCTGCTCGACGTCCTCAACAAGCCGCTGGAGTCCACCTATGTGGTGATCGAGGAAGTCGATCTCGATAACTGGGGATGGGGTGGTCTGCCGACGGTCCAATACCGACAGCAACGAGCAGCCGCCGCGAAATCCTGACATCAGCTATCCACGTCAACCCGCTGCCTCACCGGCAGCGGGTTACGCATAAATTCTATAGAAAAAGAAATTAATGCCGGAGAGGCGCGCCAAAAAGGAAAAGCCGTTTCTCGCAGGCGCCGGGTGAATGCTGCATCGTGACGCCGGAAAAGTAACGGGAGTCACCTATGAATGCGCAGCTGCACCACATCACGCCGGATCGGATAGCGACCGCGAAGCTGGACAACGAACATCAGGCGATCGCCGCTGCGCGAACGCTTGCCCAACGTTTCAAGGCCAGTGCCTCCCGACGGGACAAGGAACGGCTCCTGCCGTTTGCGGAACTGGACGCGCTGTCACAGTCCGGCCTGCTCGGCATCACCGTGCCGGAGCAATATGGCGGCCTCGACGTCTCGAATACCGTGCTGGCCGAGATCACCGCCATCCTGTCCGAAGCCGATGGCTCGATCGGCCAGATTCCCCAGAACCATTTCTATATCCTCGAAGCCTTGCGCACGGACGGCACCGAAGAGCAAAAACGCTACTATTTCGGCCGTGCGCTGGCCGGCGACCGGTTCGGCAACGCC
Organism: Rhizobium sp. Root708; assembly: GCF_001429725.1. GTDB lineage: Bacteria > Pseudomonadota > Alphaproteobacteria > Rhizobiales > Rhizobiaceae > Rhizobium. Next base: position 172,361 of record NZ_LMHV01000003.1, read on the forward strand.
CTTTCGGAGCGCGGGACGAAGACCGTCGGCGACTACAACACGCGCATCACGCGTGACGGCATCGGTTACCGGGTCAACGGCAGCAAGTACTACTCGACCGGTGTTCTCTTCGCCGACTGGATCACCGTCTTCGCGCTCGACGAGGATGAACGTCTCGTCATGGCCTTCGTGCCGAAGGGCACCGAGGGCGTCGATATCATCGACGACTGGGATGGTTTCGGCCAGCGTGTGACCGGCAGCGGCACGACTGTTCTCGACAATGTCTACGTCCACGCGGATTCCGTCGTGCATCACCACAAGGGCTTCGAGCGGCCGACGACCATCGGCTCGGTCGGGCAGATCATTCATGCCGGTATCGACCTCGGCATCGCCCGCGCGGCCTTCGCGGAAACCCTCGACTTCGTGCGGACGAAATCGCGCCCCTGGACGAACAGCGGCGTCGACAAGGCGTCGGATGATCCGCTGACGATCGCCAAGGTCGGCCAGCTCGCGATCCGGCTGGAAGCTGCCGTGGCGACCGTGGAGCGGGCCGGACGCAAGGTTGACCTGGCGCAGATCGACACCACGGAAGAAAACGTCGTGGACGCCACGCTCGCCGTGGCCGCCGCGAAGGTCCTGACGACCGAGATCGCCCTTGAAGCGACCAACACCCTCTTCGAGCTTGCCGGCACGGCATCCGTGAAGCTCGATCTCAATCTCGATCGCCACTGGCGTAATGCCCGGACCCACACGCTGCACGATCCCGTGCGCTGGAAGCATCACGTCGTCGGCAACTACCATCTGAACGGAGTCATACCGCCGAAAAGCGGCGCTCTCTAAACAGAGACGCGATCCAAAACAGAACCCCATTCCCGGACCGGGAATGGGATTCTGTGTTTTCGCCGGATGCAGCGCCTCAGCTGTAGAGGCTGACCTTGGGAATCCTGTCGTTCAGGACGAATTCGCCGACTTCCTTGGCCTTGTAGAAAACCGGATCATGCAGCGTGTGTGTCCGGACGTTTCTCCAGTAACGATCGAAGCGATACTGCTCCGCCGTCGAGCGCGCGCCCGTCAGTTCGAAGACGCGCGATGTGATCTCGAGCGAAACATGCGTCGCATTCACCTTGGCCGCATATGCTTCCGCTGCCGCTTCGCCGCGCTCGCGTGCCGTCACGTGCTGGCCGCGTGCCAGACTTGCCTGAACGGCGGCCGCCGCGCTGTCCGCAAGCGCTGCCGACGCCTTCAGTGCCGCCGTGAACTCGCCGATGCGCTCGAGAATGTAGGGATCGTCGGCAGCGCGCTCGACACCTGACGTAACCCACGGCCGCGTTGTCGTTCGCACATAGTCGACCGCCGCCTGCAGCGCTCCCTCGGCCGTGCCGAGGTAGAAGTTGACGAAGACCAGCTGGATCAGCGGCGTGTTGAAGGTCGCGAGCACAGGCGGCGGCGCATCCGGCGCCTCGACGAAATCCTCCTCGTAGACAGGAAAGTCGCGGAACTCGACACTGCCGCTGTCGGAGAGGCGCTGACCGAAATTGTCCCAGTCGTCGTTGGCGACGTACCCCGGGCGGCTTGTCGGAACCGCAAAGCCGACGATCTTGTCGTCAAGGCTCGCATTCGCGTTGATGTAGTCGGAGACATGCGCCGCCGTGGAGAAGGACTTGCGCCCGTTGAGCACATAGCCGCTGCCGCGGCGCGTCAGCACCAGACCGGGATCGCGCGGATTGACCGCGGCACCCCAATAGAGGTTCTTCGCAACCGTCTCGCTTCCGAGCGACCGGGCCCGCGTCTCGTCGAACGCCCAGGAGACATACTGGCTGTTGACGAAGTGGTAGCCGAGCAGCTGCCCGATGGAGCTTTCGCCGCGTGCGAGGATCCGCACCAGCTTCAGTCCGTCCACCCAATCCAGCCCGCCGCCGCCGATCTCGGGAGCGTGCAGCGCGTTCAGGAGGCCGGCACTCTTCAGTTTGACGATCTCGGCAAGCGGAGGCTGGCCGTCGCGATCGAGCTCGGCAGCGCGCTTGGAAAGATCGGCTGAAATGTATTCCGCGCGCGCGAAAAGAGCCTCCCGGCTGGTGTTGCGATTGGTGGCGAAGAGCACGTTGGATTGGCTCATGGTCGAAACTCCATTTTTGAAAAAAATGCCGGCGGGGACATCGCTGCTCCCGCCGGCTGGTCGAGGCAGGCCGCTTAGAAAAGCTTATCCGGAATCCAGCTTGCGGTCGCCGCGTCGCTTATGCCGAAGGCCGGCACCTTCTGCGCCAGTTCCTCGATCGTCTTGACGCCGGCCGCGCGCAGGCTTTCCTGGGTCAGCAGCGTCGGTTTCACCGTGATCTGGTGGGGAACGTCCTGTCCCGCGACTTGCAGCGCCGCAGCCCGCACCGAGACTGCCCCGACGACCGCCGGGTTGGTGGCCACCGTCGCGACCCACGGGCTGCCCTCTTCGGTGATCTCCTGGATGTCGGCGGTCGAGACGTCGGCCGAGTAGATCTTCAGCTTCTTGGCAATGCCGAGATCGTTTGCCGCAAGCTTTACGCCGCGCGCGAACTCGTCGTAAGGCGCGAAAACAACCGTGATATCGGGATTGGCCGCAAGCGCCGCCTTGGCCTGGTCGGCCGTGGAGGTCGCCGTCGTGTCATTGACGACGCCGAAGCGGGCCTTCTCTACGACATCAGGATTTTCCGACCTGAACTTTTCCCAGACCTCGTTGCGACGATCGAGCGGCGCGAATCCGGCGACATAGGCATAGCCGGCCTGGAAGCTCTTGCCATTGTCCTTTGCCGCCTGCTCCAGCGCGAGCTTTGCGAGTTCATGGTCGCTCTGTTCGACTTGCGGGATCTTCGGATTGTTGAGGTTCACGTCGAAGGCGACGACCTTGATGCCCTTGTCGAGCGCCTGCTGGGCGACGTCTCCGAGAGACTCTGGCAGGCCGTGATCGATCACGATGGCGGAGACGCCGAGATTGATCGCCTGCAGCACCTGTTCGCGCTGCTGTGCCGCATCCTGGCGTCCGGGAAAGACGCGCAGATCGATGTCCAGCGATTTCGCCTGGGCCTCGGCACCGGCTTGGTAGGCCTGGAAGAAGTCGCCGGCGGAGATGTAGCTGATCAGCGCAATCTTGATGCCGCCTTTGTCGAACGGCGCGGGCGCCCCGTTGACACCGCCGGCGAAGGCCGCCTCCGATACAAAGAGTGGGATGGCAGCGCTCAGCGCCAGCCGGAGAAGAAGTTTCATCGTCGCGTTCCTCTAAAAAATCGAAAGCGTCGTCTGACGGACGGCAGATCCCCGCGACGCAGGAATTATTTAGATATAAACTCTATGTTTTTAGTAGATTAAAACGTCCGTTTTTACCCGCCTGCGGAGATTCTTTGTTCCGTCGGGAAGAGTCGGTTGGCAAAGGCTTGCCTGGAAATTCCCTCGTCCACCGGGCCAATATCAGGCAGGCGAAGCCGATCGGGACACACGATGCCACTTCTTCACATTGAGAATCTCAGCCGAAGCTTCGGCGCCACGCGCGCCTTGGCGGGGGCCGACATAGCGATCGAGCGCGGAGAGATCGTTGCGTTGATGGGGGCCAATGGCGCGGGCAAGTCGACGCTGGTCAAGATTCTCTCCGGCGCAATCGCCGCCGACGGCGGCACCATCACCCTGAACGGCAGCATCATCGCGCCGAAGACACCGCACGACGCCGCGCGCGCCGGTATCGCAACGGTTCATCAATCGACGGATATCGTCGGCGCTCCCGGACAGACGGTGGCCGACGCCCTCTTGCTGCATCGCTTCGCCGAGGGCGGCACACCGTTCTTCGTCTCACGTCGCAGCCTGCGCCGCCAGGCGGAGAAGATCCTGGCGGCCGCGGGGTTTTCTCTGCCTCTCGATCGCGACTTCGGCGATCTCTCGGCCGCCGAGCGCCAACTGGTCGCCATCGCCCGCGCGCTGGCAAACCGCGCCGACCTTCTGATCCTCGACGAGCCGACCGCGAGCCTCTCCGGAGAGGAAAGTCGGCGGCTGTTCGACATCTTGCTGCGACTGCGCAGCCAGGGTCTCGCCGTCCTCTATATTTCCCACCGCACGGCGGACCTCGAAGCGATCGCGGATCGCGCCGTTGTCATGCGCGGCGGCCGTGTGGTCGGCAGCTTCACCCGACCGATCGATTTCTCCAGCGCCATTGAGGCGATGATCGGCCGCAGGCTGGACGCACTCCAACCGGTGGCACGCGAACAAGCCGAAGCCACGATCTTCGAGATGCGCGATGTCAGGCTTTTGGCGACAAGCAGCCCCTTCGACCTGTCGATCAGGCAAGGCGAGGTCGTCGCCATCACCGGCGTGCTCGGCGCCGGCAAGAGCCGGCTGCTTTCCGCGATCTTCGGCGCCGGCAAACTCGCGGCCGGCAGAATGCTGCTCGGCGGAAAACCTTACGCACCGCGCTCGCCCGCCGAAGCGATCGCGGCAGGCGTTGCCATGGCCGCGGAAGACCGCCACCGCTCCTCGTTGATGCCAGCAGGTTGGCCGGGACATTCGCTGGCCGCCACCATCAGCCTCCCGCATCTCAGGACATGGTATCGGCAAGGCCTTCTCTTCGGTGCGCGTGAGCAGCGCGAGGCGGCGGCAGCCATCGCTCGCCTCGGCATCAAGGCCTCGGATCCGCTTGCCTCCATCTGGAGCCTTTCCGGCGGCAACCAGCAGAAAGCAGTCATCGCCCGCTGGGAAGCCGAGCCAAGCAGGCTGCTTCTGCTCGACGAGCCGTTTCAGGGTGTCGATGTCGGCGCACGCCGCGACATCATCGAAGCAATCCGCGCACGCAGCGACCGCGCCACCCTGATCGCCACGTCCGATCCAGAGGAGGCATACGAGGTCGCCGACCGCATTCTGAGCATCGATCGCCACGCCCTCCAACCGATCGCCGTCAATCCCGCGCTTCAAGGAACTCACGCATGACCACATTGGACGAAAGCGCTCTGCCCGAGCGAGCCACAATTCAGGACAACTCAAGGGGACAGCGTGGCTCGCTCGGCGACGCTCTACGCGCCGGCGCGGTCTTTCTGCTTCTTGGCCTGATGGTCGTTGGCTTCGCGCTCGCGGAACCCGCCTTCATCAACATCAGCAACCTGATGAGCATCCTGCAGGCCGTGTCGGTCGTTGCGATATTGGGCGCCGGCGTCACCGTGACGCTGGCCGTCGGCGGCTTTGATCTCTCGATCGGTGCCGTCGCTGCCTCAAGCGTCATGGCGGCAAGCTATGCCATGATCGTCTGGCAGCTGGATGCCTTCGCAACGGTGCCGCTGGTGCTTGCCTTCGGAGCGATTATCGGGCTCGTCAATGCCTTCCTCATCGTGCGTCTGCGCGTCCCCGATCTTCTGGCGACGCTTGCCGTGATGTTTCTTCTATCCGGACTGCAGCTCATCCCGACGGCCGGCCGCTCGATATCGGCAGGTCTCATTCTGCCGGATGGTGCAAAGGCTGCGGGCGCCTATGATCCGGCCTTCCTCCTCATCGGCCGCTACAGCCTCTTTTCCACCCTCCCGGTCTCGGTCGTGTTGATGGCGCTCGTGGCCATCGTGCTTTACGTCCTGACGGAAAGGACCCGCATTGGCCGGCTGCTGTTCGCCACCGGCGGCAACGAAGTGGCAACGCGGCTCGCGGGCGCCTCGCCTGCCCGATTGAAGACGCTCGCCTATGTCATCTCGGGAGCGCTCGCCTCATTGGGTGGCATCGTCATCGCCGCCCGTGTCGGTCGTGGTGACGTCTCATCCGGCGGCTCTCTTCTCATGGATGCGGTAGCGGCCGCTCTGATCGGCTTCGCGATGCTCAACCTTCGCCGCCCCAACGTGCTTGGCACGGTCGTCGGCGCCGTGTTCGTCGGCGTTCTCCTGAACGGGCTGACCATGCTCAACGCGCCCTATTACACGCAAGACTTCGTGAAGGGCGCGGTTCTGGTCGGCGCACTTGCCCTCACCTACGGCCTCGGTCGCAACGGAGATCGCTGAGGCCGCGCTCTCGCCTGCCGAAATTTTCCCGACGCCCCGCGCATTTGGAAAAACGTTCCTCTTTAATGAGATAAATCTATATATTTTATATTCTAATTGAAACGAGAGGGTTTATTTTAATGAGTGAATCGACTGTATCTGGCCTGGGGCGCCGTGAAATCCTGAAGCTCGCGGCAGTCGCCGGCGCGACATTTGCCGGCGCGGGCGTCTTCGCCTCGGCGTCTGCAAACGCAGCTGACGATGGGCTTTCGCTCAAGGGAAAGCGCGTCGCGATCAGCGCCACCGGGACCGACCACTATTTCGACCTGCAGGTCTACAACGCCCAGATCGAAGAAGTGAAGCGGCTCGGCGGCGAGCCGATCGCGGTCGACGCAGGCCGAAACGACGGCAAGCTGATCGCTCAGTTGCAGACGCTGGTCGCCCAGAAGCCTGATGCTATCGTGCAGATCCTGGGTACGCTCAGTGTCATCGATCCGTGGCTCAAGAAGGCCCGCGACGCCGGCATTCCGGTGCTGACCGTCGATGTCGGCTCGACCAATTCGCTCAACAACACCACCTCGGACAACTGGGGCATTGGCAAGGACCTTGCTCTGCAGCTCGTCTCCGACATCGGCGGCGAAGGCAACATCGTGGTCTTCAACGGTTTCTATGGCGTAACACCCTGCGCCATCCGTTACGACCAGCTGGTCAACGTCATCAAGTACTTCCCGAAGGTGAAGATCATCCAGCCGGAACTGCGCGACGTCATCCCGAACACTGTTCAGGACGCGTTCACGCAGATCACCGCGATCCTCAACAAATATCCGGAGAAGGGTTCGATCAAGGCCGTGTGGTCGGCCTGGGATATTCCGCAGCTCGGCGCGACGCAGGCAATCGCCGCAGCCGGCCGCAACGAGATCCGCACCTATGGAGTCGACGGCAGCCCCGAGGTTTTGCAGCTTGTTGCCGATCCGAAGTCGCCGGCAGGCGCCGATGCCGCGCAGCAGCCGGCCGAGATCGGTCGTGTCGCGGTCCGCAACGTCGCCAAGCTTCTGGCCGGCCAGACCCTGCCGCGGGAAACCTATGTCCCGGCTCTCCTCGCAAACAAGGAGAACGTCGGCGAGATCACCAAGAAGCTCGGCATCGGCTGATAGCACTCTCGCGATGCAGCAAGGCCGCATCGCTTCCCTTTCTCTGAAGAGCCAGCACCATGACCGCAGCTGAAACCGCCGATCCCGGCAGCGACATCATTCGTTTTGACCGCATCGTGAAACGCTTCGGCGGCGCGCAGGCTCTGGCCGGTGCCTCGCTCGCGGTTCGACGCGGCACCGTGCATGGCCTCGTCGGCCAGAATGGCGCCGGCAAATCCACGCTCATCAAGATCCTCGCCGGCCTGCACAGGCCGGACGAAGGACACATCGAGGTCGAGGGCCAAGGCTATGAAAGCCTTACGCCGCACCTCTGCGAAGAGCTTGGCATCCATTTCATTCATCAGGACCGGCTTCTGGTGCCGACCTTCACCGTTGGAGAAGCGCTTTTTCTCGGCCGCGAGACCCGTCTTCCGGGAACGCCGTTTCTCGACCGCCGCGCCATGCAGCGACGAGCCGAAGAAATCCTGCTCAACTATTTCGGCCTGCGGCTGCCGAAGGATGCACTGATCGGCGAGCTTTCCACCGCCGAACGGCAGATCGTGCAGATCACCCGTGCGCTCCTTAATCAGCCTAAGGTGCTGGTCTTCGACGAACCGACGGCAGCACTGGTCCGGCGTGAGGCTGAGACGCTGTTTCGGTTGATCCGCCGCCTGCGCGACGACGGTGTCACCATCATCTACATCTCCCACTATCTCAATGAGATCGAGGAACTTTGCGACCATGTGACGGTGCTGCGCAACGGGCTCGACGTCGCATCACTCCCGATCGCCGAAACATCCGCGAAGGCCATCGCCGGCTTGATGATCGAGCGCGATATCGCGGAAATGTTTCCGAAATCCCATGTCGAGCCGGGCGCCGATATCCTCAAGGTCGAAAACCTGTCGGCACCGAACCGCTACGATGACGTGAGCTTCACGCTTCGCCGTGGCGAGGTGCTCGGGATCACCGGCCTGCTCGGATCCGGCGCCAAGGATCTAATCCGCACGCTCTTCGGACTGGAACAGGCAACGTCCGGCCGCATCGAGATGGCAGGCAAGGCCACGCGGCTGCGCAATCCGATTGAGGCCGTCGATCAGGATGTCGCATTGGTGCCGGAGGATCGGCGCGGCCATGGCGTGGGGCTCGATCTCAGCCTCTCCGAGAACATCACCTTGTCGAGCCTTGCGCGATACACCCGCTTCGGCTTCCTGAAGCGGAAGCGCGAGCGCTCGGACACCGACGATCTGATCCGGCGCCTGCAGATCAAGACGGCAGGACGGGACGCTCTGGTACGCACGCTTTCCGGCGGCAACCAGCAGAAGGTTGCGATCGCCAAATGGCTGAGCCGGAAATCGGAAGTCTACCTCCTGGATGAGCCGACCGTCGGCGTCGATATCGGCTCGAAGGTGGAGATCTACGCGCTGATCGGCGAACTCGCCGCCCGCGGCGCCGGTGTCATCGTCTTGTCCTCCGATCTGCCCGAGCTTGTGGGCATCACCGATCGGATCCTCGTCTTCTTCCGCGGACGTGTCGTTCGCGAGTTCGTCTCCTCCGAGACCACAACGGATGAAGTGCTGTCGGCATCGACAGGCGCTTCGGAAGGATTGCGTCATGTCGGCTGATGTTCAGTTCGGTTCCCTGCCCGCGATTGCCGGCGACGATACGCCAAGATCGAAAGGCAATCTGGCGGCGACGGCACTTCGCTTCGGCTCGCTTCTCGCCTTTGCTTCCATTCTCGTCATCTTCTCGCTGACGGCGCCCTACTTCTTCACCGTCGGCAATATCGGCAATGTCCTTGGCCAATCGGCCATCGCCGGTGTCCTTGCCATCGGCCTGACGATCGTCTTGATCGCCGGTGGCTCGAATGTGGTGACCGGCGGTATCGATCTGTCTCTGGCCGCCAACATGGGCCTGAGTGCCGCGGTCTATGCGTCGCTGATCCAGCTCGGCTATGGCGACGTGACCGCTGCCGCCGGAGCGATCATCACCGGCCTTGCGATCGGGGCCGTCAACGCGGTGGCTGTCGTTCTTGCCGGCATCGTGCCGCTTCTGGCAACGCTTGCCGTGATGAACGTCGTCGCCGGTCTGGAACTGGTCCTGACGCAGAATACCGTGGTGCCGGCCTCGACCGACGTGCTGACGGCGATCTCGACATCCGACAGCTTCGGCATCCCGGTTCTCGCCTACATCCTGATCGGCTTTACAGCCTTTGTTGCGGCTATCGTCCAGTACACGCCGCTCGGCCTCCGGCTTTATGCGGTCGGTGAGTTTCCGGACGCCGCCCGTGCAGCCGGCCTGCCGCTCAAGCGACTTGTCGCCAGTGCATTCATCGCGAGCGGCCTCTGCGGCGGCCTCGCCGGCATCCTCTCCGTGTCCTACCTCAGCGGCAGCACGACAGGTTCCGGCGAAATGTTGCTGCCGGTCGTCGTCACCGCCCTGCTGGGCGCTGTGTTCTCGCGCCGCCTCGTCCCGACGATCACCGGCACGCTGATATCCGCGCTCTTTGTTGGCTTCCTGGTGAACGGCTTCCAGCTTCTGAACCTGCCGAGCACCCTCGTCAGCGGCGTGCAGGGTGTTCTGATCCTGATTGTCGTTTCCGCCACGACCCTGCTGCGCACACGGGAGATCTGACCGTGTCTGCCTCAATTTCCGCCGGGCGACCGCTCGCCAATCTCTCGCGCTATGGCTTGATACTGGCACTGATCGCCGTCTTCTCGATCTTCTCGGCAGCCGCTCCGACGTTCCTGACGCCGGGCAACCTGCAAAGCATCCTGGTCAACAATTTCACGCTGCTCGCCATCGTTTCTATTGCGATGACGTTCGCGGTGTCGGCCGGCGGGATCGATCTTTCTGTCGGCACCGCCGTCGATTTCGCAAGCTTCGCCTTTGTGTCGCTGGTCCTTGCCGGGAAGCCGGTCGTCCTGGCGCTGCTTGCGGCCCTCCTCGCCGGCGCTGTGGTCGGAGCCTTCAACGCGATCCTCATCTCCGCCATCGGCGTCTCGCCATTCTTGGCAACGCTCGGCACGCTCTTCATCGGCCGCAGCATCCAGCAACTGCTGACGAACGGGGGCAACCCGGTCTACCTGCCGCCGACAGGCGTTCCCGATGCCTTCCGTTTCCTCGGCCACGGAACGATTGCCGGTTTTCCCGTTCCGCTGCTGATCGCAGCGGCAGTCATCGCGGGTGCCGCCATCCTGTTTTCGTTCACTCGCTTTGGGCGGGTAGTGCTCTCGATCGGCATCCAGCCGAGCGTCGTGCGCTATTCGGGCATCGGCCTTGGCCGGCATGTCGCCGTTACCTTCATTCTCGCGGGCACCGTCGCGGCAATCGCCGGCATCATCCTGACATCGACGGTCACGGTCTACATTCCCTCCTCGGGCAATGCCTTCCTGCTCAACGCGATCGGCGCCACTTTCATCGGCACGACCTTCTCGCCGCTCGGCCGCCCGAATGTCGCCGGCACCGTGTTCGGCGTTCTGCTGCTCAGCATCGTTGCCAACGGTCTGCTTCTGACCGGCCTGAATTTCTACTGGCAGCAGGTCGGCACCGGCAGCCTCATCTTCGCAGTGCTGGCCTTCAGCTTCATCAACAGGAAAGCGGCCGGCACCTGAGCCGACGTAGACCCGACAATGCAGGAACTATGACATGAGCCGAGAAATCAGGCTGAACGCCTTCGACATGAACTGCGTCGGACACCAGTCGCCAGGCCTCTGGCGCCACCCGCGCGACAAATCCTGGGCCTACAAGGATCTCGATTATTGGGTGCACCTCGCCAAGACGCTTGAGCGCGGCAAGTTCGACGGGCTCTTCATCGCCGACGTGCTCGGTGTCTACGACGTGCTGAACGGCAATGTCGACGCGGCCCTTCGCCATTCCGCCCAGGTGCCGGTCAACGACCCGCTGCAGCTCATTCCGACCATGGCTTATGAAACCGAACACCTCGGCTTCGGGTTGACGGCTTCGCTCTCATTCGAGCACCCCTACACCTTCGCCCGCAGGGTCTCGACGCTCGACCACCTGACCAAGGGCCGCGTGGGCTGGAACATCGTCACCTCCTATCTCAACAGTGGCGCCCTCAACGTCGGCCAGCCGGCGCAGACGAACCACGACGACCGCTACGACCTTGCCGATGAATATCTCGAGGTCTGCTACAAGCTGTGGGAAGGCAGCTGGGAGGACGACGCCGTTGTCCGCGACCGCCAGAAAGGTGTCTTCACCGATCCGCGGAAAGTGCATCCCATCCATCATTCCGGCAAGCATTTCAGCGTCCCCGGCATCCATCTCAGCGAGCCTTCGCCGCAGCGCACGCCGGTCCTTTACCAAGCCGGCGCCTCGAGCCGTGGCAAGGACTTCGCCGGTGCCCATGCCGAGTGCATCTTCGTGGCCGCCCCGTCGAAGCCGGTTCTCAAGCGCTACGTCGCCAATGTACGGCAGGCCGCCGAACGCGCCGGTCGCAACCCGCGCGAGATCCTCGCCTTCAATCTGCAGACGGTCATCCTCGGTGAAACCGACGCCGAGGCGCAGCGCAAGTTCAATGAATACCGGCAATACGCATCCTTCGAGGGCGCGCTGACGCTGATCTCCGGCTGGACCGGGATCGACTTCGGCCAGTTCGGCCCGGACGAAGTGCTGCGTCATCGCCATACCAACGCAGTGCAATCCGCCGTCGAGACCTTCACCACGATCGATCCGGATAAGGAATGGACCGTGCGCGAAATGGCGGACTGGGTCGGCATCGGCGGCTTCGGACCCGTCTTCGTCGGCTCGCCGTCAACAGTCGCGGACCTGATGCAGGAATGGATCGAGGATACCGACGTCGACGGCTTCAATCTGGCTTACGCCGTGACGCCCGAGAGCTTCGAGGACGCGGTCGATCTTCTCGTGCCGGAGTTGCAGAAGCGCGGCGTCTACAAGACCGAATATCGCCAGGGAACATTGCGCGAAAAGCTCGGAGGCCAGGGGCCTCGCCTGCAGGCACCGCATCCAGGCGCTGCCTATCGCGCGTTCGGTGAAGCCTCCAGGAAGATTGCAATCTAAGCCGAACAAGACGGGCAACGGGCGTGCCAACACATCCGTTGCCCCGATTGCTGCACGCCGATCAATCGGCAAAGAATTTGTTGGCAGGCCGGGGCAGCCCAAGATGATCACGCAAGGTCGTGCCCTCGTATTCCGAGCGGAACAGGCCGCGCCGCTGCAGCTCCGGGACGAGCAGGTTCACCACATCGTCGAGCCCCTGCGGAAGATACGGAAAGACGACGTTGAAGCCGTCGCTGCCACGCTCGACCAGCCATTGCTCCATCTCATCGGCAATCGATGCCGCCGTGCCGACAAATGCCAGGCCGGAATAGCCGCCGTAACGCTGCGCGAGCTGCCGAACCGTCAACTGCTCCTCGCGCGCCAGCTTCAAGACCTGCGCACGGCCGGTCTTGCTTGCATTCGTCTCCGGAATATCAGGCAGCGGGCCATCCGGATCGAAAGCGGAAGCGTCGTGCCCGAGGGCGATCGAAAGCGATGCGATGGCGCTATCGTAATGCACGAGGCCATCGAGCCTCGCCCGTTTCTCGCGTGCTGCCTCGGTAGTATCGCCGATAACGACGAAGGCAGCGGGCAGAATCTTGAGATGCAGCGGATCGCGGCCGACTGCAGACATCCGCCCCTTGATGTCGGCATAGAGGGCCTTCGCCGCTTCCAGATCCCGCGGCGAACAGAAGACGACTTCGGCAGTCGCCGCGGCAAGCTGGCGGCCCGGCTCGGACTGGCCTGCTTGTACGATCACGGGCCAGCCTTGCGGCGGCCGCGCAATGTTCAACGGCCCACGGACGCTGAACTCGTCGCCCTTGTGATCGAGGACGTGCATCCTTGCCGGATCGAAAAATTGCCCGCTTTCGACGTCGCGGGCGAATGCATCTTCCGCAAAGCTGTCCCAGAGACCCGTGACGACATCGTAAAACTCGCGGGCGCGCTGGTAGCGCTCACCGTGCTCGACATGCTCCTCCAGCCCGAAATTCAGCGCAGCATCGGGATTTGCCGTCGTCACGATGTTCCAGCCGGCTCTACCGTCGGAGATGTGATCGAGCGAGGCGAAGCGGCGAGCCACGTGATAGGGCTCGTCAAAGGTGGTCGAGGCTGTCGCGACGAGGCCGATCCGGTCGGTGATGGCGGCAAGCGCCGACAAGAGCGTGAACGGTTCGAATGAGGTCACCGTCTGGCTTCGCTTCAACGCCTCGATGGGCATGTTCAGCACCGCCAGATGGTCGGCCATGAAGAAGGCGTCGAACTTCGCCGCTTCCAGCTTCCGCACGAATTCCTTCATGTGGCTGAAATTGAAGTTCGCGTCCGGATAGCTTCCGGGATAGCGCCAGGCTCCGGTATGCAGGCTAACGGGGCGCATGAAGGCACCAAGGTGCAATTGTCGCTCGTGTGCCATCATGCTTCCCCGTCTGGTCACTATTGCTGTTTAGGCCTGCGGCTGCTTGGTCTTGCGCAGATACGGCAGCACGGTGTCGAACGAACCGAAGCGGGTGACCGCGTCCTCGTTCGAGACAGCGGCGGTGATGATGACGTCCTCCCCCTGCTGCCAGTTGGCGGGCGTTGCAACCTGGTGCTTGGCCGTCAGCTGGATGGAATCGATCGCGCGCAAGATCTCATTGAAATTGCGTCCTGTTGTCATCGGGTAGGTGAGGATCAGCTTGATCTTCTTGTCCGGGCCGATGATGAACACAGAACGCACGGTCGCGTTGTCGGCAGGCGTGCGGCCTTCCGAGGTCTCGCCAGCACCAGCCGGCAGCATGTCGTAGAGCTTGGCGACCTGCAGGTCCTTGTCGCCGATCAACGGATAGTCCACATCGAAGCCGGTTGCCGTCTTGATGTCGCTCTTCCACTTGCTGTGGCTTTCGACCGGATCGACGGAGATGCCGATGATTTTCGCGCCGCGCTTGCGGAATTCTGGCTCGAGGCCAGCCATCGCACCGAGTTCGGTCGTGCAGACAGGCGTGAAGTTCTTGGGATGAGAGAAAAGGACGGCCCAGCCGTTGCCGATCCAGTCATGAAACTGGATGGCGCCCTGCGTGGTGTCGGCGGTAAAATCAGGTGCAATATCGTTGATACGGAGGCTCATGAGCGGTGACCCTTGTTGATAAATGGCGTGGTTATTTCAATGACAGATAAACGATCGGTCTGCTTGCCCGCCGTCGCCGGAAATCTGGCGGGCGGCAAGGTCGAACCGATCGGCCGTCGTGATGTCTGCAGCTGTCCTGTCGATAATCTTACAGTGCTGCTCCATCTTCGGCGCGGTGTGATTGATCGGCGAGGTTGCGCACATAGTCAAGGAGAAGATAGGCGCTGGCCGGCTGTTACAGAAGAGACGGAACCGCCCGCCCGAGCGCAGGCTTCATCGGCGGTATCTTGTCGAGATGGCGAATTCTCGCCTTCAGCGTTTCGAAGAGGCGATATCCGCCGGGCCAGCGACCATAGCCGCTTGCGACGTTGATATGCCCCGCAAGGCCGACATTGCGCAACTCGCTGCCCCAGAGGCGGGCAAAGAGGGTCAGTCGGTCGAGCGACATGTAATGATCGTTCAGGCTACCGACGAGAAGGCTGGCAAAAGGCAACCGTGCGGTGGGCATCGTGCCAAACGCGATCTGGCCGCTGTGCAGTCTCTCGGTCGCCGGCAAGTCACATGGGGCGACAAGAAGCGCGCCCTTCACGCGTGATGCCGAGGGTCGTCCCGCAAGGCTTGCCGCAAGAATGCAGCCGAGGCTATGCGCGACGATGTAGGCCTCCCCGGCCTCCTCAAGCGATGCCTCGAGCCTCTCCAGCCAGACGTTGAGCTGCGGCCGATCCCAGTTGTCCTGCTCGACAAGCCGGCTTTCGGGATGGTCGTTCAACCAAGCGCTTTGCCAGTGAGCGTCCTCGGATCCGTAGAGGCCGGGAAGAACGAGTACCGGGGTCATCGTCAAATCCTCATCTCGTCGCGTTGCCTGGAGCCGACTCCAGTCGAAGGCCACTTCGCGACCTCAGCATCAATACCAGGGCCCACACGACGGGTTCCAATAGTAGATCTCATAATCGCTTGCCCTCGCGTCCATCTGGCGCTCCGAAGCCTCGTCTTGCAGCGGTTGCCGCCAGGCAAGCAACCAGCGGTCGGCGAGAGAAAAAAGTTCAGACATAAGGAATCGCATCGTCACGTCTCCTTTGGATTTAGAGCAACTGGCTCCGTCTTGCGGTCGAGAGCAGAGCGTCGGCGCTGGCGACTGGGCCGAACAGCATCAGAAGGCGGTTCTGTTCCCGCATCGTCAACCGATAACGCCGCGCGAAATCGAAGACGCTCCACAACTCGGTTGCCATCGAGGCCTTGTCCGTGCCGCCCATCACATGCCCTCCCTATTCCGCGGCCTGCAAGGCGGCCTTGGCAGGCGGAAAGAAGGTCGACAGCTCGCCGACGACGGAATCGATCCGGCCACTGAGTGCGTCCGAGGCAACCGCATAGTCCACGAAGTCGCGGTCGGAGGCATAGACGGCCGTCGGCAAGGTGTGCGCCATGAAAAAGCCGAACAGTGGCCGCAGCTGGTGCTCCACCATCAGGGCATGGCGATCGCCGCCTCCGGTCGCGCTGATGATGACAGGCTTCGAACGAAGGTCGTTGGGATCGATCAGATCGATCAGATGCTTGAAGAGACCGGGATAGGACCCCTTGTAGGTCGGCGAACCGATGACCAGAACATCGGCGCTGACGATATCGTCGACAACAGCCTTCGCCTGCTCGTCCAGCTCGTTGGACCACAGGGCCGTTCCCAGCGATGGTCCCACATCCGTCAGGTCGTGGATCGTCGTCGAGAAGCCGTAGCTTTCGGCGGCACGTCCTGCGATGTGCTTGACGAGGGCGTAGGTCTTCGACGGGCGGTTGAAACTTCCGGCAATGCCCACCAGGCGCAACGACATGTGATCTCTCCTTCTACGTTGCGCCAAATATTGTCTATAAATTTAATATACAAAAGAAATCGCGTTTCGTTATTCGCGGGAACCGTGAAATTCACTGCTCCGGCCTCGGCTTCCGGCACGGTTAGGCGCAAGGCTCGCGAGGCGCCCTGGCAATAGGATTCCACAAGCAGTTGCGGCCCCGACGCCCTTCTCGAGCGTGGAGCCGCAAATCGGTCTCTTGATTATGGCCGCCCGCAGGCGCTAGCGATCAGGCCTGGGCGATCTTGTCCTGCGTCTTCGTATCGAAGTCGGAAGCGTCGTGACGCTCGTGCAGCTGCTCGGACGGATCGCCGGACATCCGGTTGACCATCCGCCCACGCTTCACCGCAGGACGTTCCGCGATCTCGGCCGTCCAGCGCTGCAGGTTGCGATAGCTCTGAACATCGAGGAAGTTCCCCGCATCCCCATAGGTCTTGCCCTGTGCGAGAGCGCCGTACCACGGCCAGATGGCGATATCGGCGATGGAGTAATCGCTGCCGGCCATATAGCGATGGTCGGCGAGATGCCGGTCAAGGACGTCGAGCTGGCGCTTGACCTCCATCGAGAAGCGATCGACCGCATATTGGATGAGCATCGGCGCATAGGCATAGAAATGACCGAAGCCACCGCCGAGATACGGCGCCGATGCCATCTGCCAGAAGAGCCAGTTCATGGTCTCCGTCCGAGCCTTGTGGTCCTTCGGCAGAAACGCATCGAATTTGTTGGCAAGGTAGAGCAGGATCGAGCCACTCTCGAATACCCGGGTCGGCTCAGCCGTCGAATAATCCACCAACGCGGGAATTTTCGAATTCGGATTGGCACTGACGAAGCCCGACCCGAACTGTTCGCCCTCGCCGATCTTGATCAGCCAAGCGTCATATTCCGCGCCGGAATGGCCCGCCGCCAGCAGCTCCTCCAGCATGATGCCGATCTTGACGCCATTCGGCGTCGCCAGCGAATAGAGCTGCAACGGATGCTTTCCGACCGGAAGCTCCTTGTCATGAGTCGGCCCGGCGATCGGACGGTTGATATTGGCAAACTGTCCGCCATTCCCCTTCTCCCACGTCCAAACCTTGGGAAGCTCGTATCCGGCGGGGAAGTTATCGGCGGGGGATTTCTCGGTCATCAGTATCTGTCCTTGCTCAGAAACACACGCATTGTGGAACCACAAACGAGCGCTATAGGTATGGTCGAGCAGGCGCCGATGCCATAGCGCATCGCTGTTTTTTCTGGCGTTTTGCGATGATATAGTCGAGCGTTTGCATCCAGGCGAGGTCGCGAGGCACCGGTCTTTCTGCATTCGGCAGAGCAGGCACGTCTCTGCACTGCCGTTTCGCTTTCGTTCTCTCTTAGCGTGTTGCGGAACGCAAGCACGCCCCATTCGGGGCTTTTGATGTTGTGTGTTTGTGCTGTGTGTTTTGGGAAGATTTGGTTGCGGGGGCCTGAATAGCCCCGAGTTTCGTAGACACCCTCGCGTTATGTTTTCTGCAAGCGCTCGAACTCGACGGGTGACAGCATTCCGTTTCTGACGTGCTTGCGTTTGGGGTTGTAGAACATTTCGATGTAGTCGAACACGTCCTGGCGAGCTTCATCGCGTGAACGGTAGACCTTGCGACGTATCCGCTCCGCTTCAGAAGATTGAAGAAGCTTTCAGCTACCGCATTGTCATGGCAGTTGCCGCGTCGGCTCATCGAGTGAACCAGATTGTGGTGCTTGAGGAACG
>NZ_LMHV01000004.1 GCF_001429725.1 Rhizobium sp. Root708
TGGTCTGCCCCCTGAAAAGTGATCCTTCTTGAAGTATGGCTTATGAGCCGAAGAAGGACATTGGAATGGCAGCGAAAAGACACAAGGCAGAAGAGATCGTCACGAAGCTTCGTCAGGTTGACGTGCTGAATGCGCAGGGCAAATCAATGGCGGAAGCGATCCGGTCGATAGGCGTAACGGAAGTTACATATTACCGCTGGCGGGCTGAATACGGTGGCCTGAAGGGCGATCAGGTAAAGCGCCTGAAGGAATTGGAGACCGAGAACGCTCGCCTGCGCCGGGCAGTTTCCGATCTGACATTGGACAAGATGATCCTTGCGGAGGCTGCCAGGGGAAACTTCTAAGCCCCGCCCGCCGCCGTGCCTGTGTGGACCATGTCACCACTGAATTGGGCGTGTCCGAACGACGGGCATGCCGGGTTCTCGGCCAGCATCGTTCTACGCAGCGCAAAATCGCAAAGACACCGGATGACGAGGCGGCATTGACCGCCGACATCACGGCACTCGCTCTCCAGTATGGCCGCTATGGCTACCGTCGCATCGCCGCAATGCTGCACYRGGCTGGTTGGATAGTGAACGTCAAACGGGTCGAGCGAATATGGCGTCGTGAGGGGCTGAAAGTTCCTTCCAAGCAACCCAAGCGCGGTCGGCTCTGGCTGAACGACAGCTCGTGCATTCGGCTTCAGCCGGAATACCCCAACCACGTCTGGTCCTATGACTTTGTCGAAGACCGAACCCACAACGGAAAGAAAATCCGAATGCTCAATGTGATCGACGAGTTCACACGAGAATGCATTGCCATCAGGGTCGAGAGAAAACTGAAGGCGGTGGATGTCATTGATGTGCTCTCCGACCTCTTCATCCTGCGCGGCATCCCGGCACATATTCGTTCCGACAACGGTCCTGAGTTCATCGCCAAGGCTTTGAGGGAGTGGATTGCGCTGGTCGGTGCCAAAACGGCGTACATCATGCCGGGCAGTCCGTGGGAAAACGGCTACTGCGAGAGCTTCAACTCGAAGCTCAGGGACGAACTGCTCAACGGAGAAATCTTCTACACGCTCAAGGAGGCAAAGATCATCATCGAGGGCTGGCGGCAGCACTACAACACCGTACGTCCGCACTCAGCGCTCAACTACAAGCCACCAGCACCCGAAGCCACCGTGTGGCCGCGTCAGAACGGACCGGCATCAACCCCGGCGGTAGCGGCCAGACCCAGCATGCACTAACATTAAACCCGGATCACCCGATTGGGGCAGGCCANGTGGCCGCGTCAGAACGGACCGGCATCAACCCCGGCGGTAGCGGCCAGACCCAGCATGCACTAACATTAAACCCGGATCACCCGATTGGGGCAGGCCACTTGCCGGGGGCTTTGTCGTCGTCCCTGGGCGACGAGGCAACGATGGTTGCCATGGTAACGACGAGCACCGTCGTCACGCCGCTTCGCGGCAATCAAGGACCCACGGCCGCCCGTCGCTCGGAGCCAATCGTTGGCGTCGATCGGCCTCCCGGACGGCCCGCATTTTCGCCTCCCGGGCGGCCTGCTCGGCTGTCTCGAATGGAATTCGATCGTCAGCGCGTTTGCAGTCCAGCCGGACGACCGTGGCCCCCCCGAATACCTCGTCAACGATGCTCCGCAGCGCGGCCTCATCTTCCGCTCTCCGGGCGGTCAAGATATCCGCATCGCGCTCGGTCGCATCGACGGCATCGGCAAAGCCCTCCGCTCCGCCGTACTCGATGCGGCTCAAGAACGTTGCGGCGAGGCCGAACCGCATCCAGCGTCGCCAGATGGGAGCCTCCACCCGGCCGACGATGTCGTCGCGCTCGTGGAGTTCCTGTTCGCCTTCCTCCGTCTCCGAAGCTGTGATGCCCAGCTTCTTCGCCAGAGCGGCGGACACGACGCACGTTCTCGTGCCGGGCATCACGTCCACGTATTCGCGCCACCTCTGCACCATGAAGGCATTACCATCGATGGCGGCCGCCGCGACATCCCATGGGGTCATGGACGACGCGGCCTTCGTCACGTCCTTGTGACCGCCAGACACCTCCCACGCCATGCTCCCCTTAGCCGTGTATCCGCTCGCATCTTCACAGTCGTCAGCGACACGGACCCGGCAACCATGGCGATCGGAGACCTTGCCGCCCCTCGCACGAATCTGGTCCTTGTAGGCCGCCGCGAGCCACCGAGCGGCCTTCTCTGCCCGTTCGCGAACAAGGGCTTCAAGCACGGCCTCATTCTCGCCCGCACGGGCCTTTTCTTCGTCTGTCGGGCCGTCCACCGGAATGCAGAGGTGCTGGTGATAGTGCCAGCCGTTGACGCGGCTATAGGTTACTTCCTGCCCTACGACGACACCCATGATTCCGTACTCGTCCTGCGCATCGATCCACGCCCGGCCTTTCCGGGCCTTGCTGGAGGCGTCCTGAACGAGCTTCTTCACATCGGCCAGAGACATGTCATTCGAGTGGGAGGCCGTCAGAACCAGCATGCCGACTTGTCCACCCCTCCCGAAGGTTGCCTTGGCGACATCTTCAATCTTCTCTGCCCGTTCCAGCGCCTTCCACACCGCGCAGACCGGGCACAACCACGGCGACCCGCAGCGGTATACACCGGACACCCCCGCCCTGAATTCTCCGGTCGTCTCGTCACAACGGAGGTGGACGTTGACCGAAGCAGCGTCATATCCGGGGCGACCGCAGCCGCAGACGGCAGGTCCACGCTCGGCAGGATCGGCCGGACGGCAGAGCTTCTGGATGCCTCCTAGAAGTGACCACCTTTTGACAGAAGAAGAGCCCTGCGGGCGGGGGAGAGAAGGCCCTCCGATCCCACTGCGTGGAACCGTAGCTCCTCCACTCCCAAGGACCGGAGCTCCGCCCGGTCTCTGCGCGGCCTGACGGACTCGCCCAGCGGTGTCGTCGGCAGGACGTGGGACGCTTGCATGAATGGAGTCGAGGAGACCCGCAAATGCTCCCGAGGATGCGCCGGGCAGAGAAGCGAGGGAGAAGATGCCGGGTGCGGAAGCCTTGGCATCCAGCAAAATTTGTTGACGCTGTAGGGTAGGAAGTTCTGTCGATCGGGCTGGGCTATGTCCCAGCCCCCGGCTCAATTACCCGTCAATGGGGTATTTACAATTCTATCGCCGATGTTCATCATTATTGAACAGTCTCCAAAAAAGCCGCCGAGGGTTCCCAGCCCGATGACAGCGGCTTTTTTCATGCTCAGAGCATAATGCGCGTGGGTCAAGCGCCGATGCGAGACGATGCAAATATACCTGGGCTCCGGTTGTCCAGTCCGTTATGAGGTCAGCAGCCTCAAGAGCATTGTTCGAATCACAGGGATCAGTATTTTGGCTGGTATGAATGCAGAGCCTGTATTGCCGATCGACCGTGCCCCTGTTGTGAAGGTGGTTGACCTGTTCTGCGGAGCCGGGGGGCTTGCCTATGGCCTCAAGTCTGCAGGACTCGAAATAGCTGCGGGGGTCGACCTCGATCCGGCTTGTCGCCATCCATTCGAAAAGAATTGTGGCGGTGTATTCGCCGAGAAGAGTGTTGCGGACGTCACGCTCGATGAACTTTCCCACTGGTTTGCAGGGGCTGACGTTCGATTGTTGGCAGGCTGCGCTCCCTGCCAACCGTTCTCCACCTACTCGCAAAGCCGGAAGACTCCCGATGACCGCTGGTCTTTGCTTCGTTCGTTCTTAAGACTCGCGCTCGAATCGCGCCCAGAAATCGTCACGATGGAGAACGTACGGGGTCTCGCGAGCAAGCCAATATGGCAGGAGTTTGTCACCGGACTTCAAGAGGCAGGATATCAGACCGTCTGGGATGAAGTTCTCTGCAGTGACTACGGAGTACCGCAATCGCGCCGACGTCTTGTCTTAATCGCTTCCCTCATCGGGAAGATTTCCATGCCAACGGCAAGTACTCGGGGATCGAGTCCTACAGTTGCGCATGCGATCGCGGGCTTGCCTCGTCTGGAGGCGGGGGAGGCAGATCGTAAAGACCAACTTCATTCAGCCTGCCGATTGAGTCCAAAAAACCTCCAGCGCATTCGTGCCTCCAAGCCAGGCGGGACTTGGCGAGATTGGCCGGAGGCACTTCGCGCCGACTGCCACCTCAAGGAAACTGGCGAGACGTATCCGGCAGTATACGGTCGCATGAGCTGGGATGAACCAGCACCGACGATGACGACGCAGTGCTTTGGATATGGCAATGGACGCTTCGGACACCCGGAGCAAGACAGAGCTATAACGCTAAGGGAGGCCGCCATCATCCAGTCGTTCCCTGCTTCGTATTCTTTCCTGCCGAAAGGTGAAAGAGCGAGCTTCGCCAAAGTGGGTATGCTCATAGGCAACGCCGTCCCGCCCAAGCTCGGTGAAGCCATAGGCCACAGTGTAATGGCTCACCTTGATATCCCTGCTAGAACCGGTATCAACTCCGACGAGTATAACTCGTTGAGCGGAATCAGTTTGGGGGACATGAGTGGCGAAGGCACCGGAACACAAGGACTTCTCTTCTGAGCAGCAAGAGGCTGCCGAAAAAGAAATCATCGAACGATCGAAAAGGATCGACTCTTATCTGAGCGAATTCACCATCGAATACCTCGCCGACAAAATGAAAGGCGGGGAGTTCGTTGTTCCGCCATATCAGAGAGAATTCACATGGGAACCCTATCGAAAGTCGCGGTTCATCGAATCCGTTCTTATGGGACTTCCCATTCCATTTCTGTTCTTCTGGGAAATGCCGAACGGAAAACTGGAAGTGGTCGACGGATCCCAAAGACTTCGCACCATCGAGGAATGGATTCATGGTGATCTACAGTTGGGTGACCTTGAAGAACTGTCCTCGTTGTCGAATTCGAAGTTTTCCGATCTCCTGGAATCCCGTCAGCGCAAGATAAAGAACCGCTCCATTCGGGGAATCGTTCTTAACGAAAAAGCCGACGAGCAAGCTCGCTTCGACATGTTCGAGCGCATCAATACGGGTAGCAAGGCAGCGAACAAGGCTGAGGTGCGGCGGGGTGCTCTCGGCGGACCGTTCCTCAATCTCGTCATCGAACTGGCGAAACTGCCACGCTTCGCCAAGCTTGCACCAGTTCCTCAGAAGGCACTGAACGAACGCGAAAGGGAAGAGCTGGTCACGCGCTTCTTCGCGTACGGCGATGGCCTGCAAGGGTACAAAGATCGCCCTGCAGTCTTTCTTTTCGACTACGCGCGTCGAATGAACGAGGAGTTCACCAACAATCCAGCACTCGTCGCCGAATACCGTGCCCGGTTTGCTGACATGGTCGCATTCATTGAACAGAACAGCCCCAATGGATTCCGCAAGACCAAAACCAGCACCACAACCCCTCGTGTGCGCTTCGAGGCATTGGCGATCGGAACTTACCTCGCAATTAAGGATGACCCAGCGTTGAAGGTGAACGGGCCTGTAGATCCTGTCACGTCGTGGGTGGATTCGGATGGCTTCTCGAACGTCACCACTTCAGATGGCGCGAACGTGCTTTCCAAGCTTCGTGGCCGCATCAACTTTGTTAAAGAAAGGCTGTCCGGAAATGCCGGGAATCCTTGAAACTGCCTTTGATGAGCGTCTGAGCGAAGTTAACGCGTACCTGGACTTCCTCGATGCGTTGGAGGCCGCAACTCAGCGCGGCGCCCCGAGGTTTGGTGAGACAGGCGCGACCATATCGACCGACCAGACCGACATTCTAAAAGCTGGCGTCTTCGTTCAGCTTTACAACCTGATTGAGGCAACGATGACCCGTTGCCTGGAGGCACTTGCTTCGGCATCTTCAAACGGTCGATGGCTACCAGGCGATTTGACGCCAGCCTTCCGTAAGGAATGGGTGAAGGTGGTCGTGAACACCAATCAGGATCTAAATGCGGAGAACCGACTCCGTAACGCATTGACTCTAGCTGAGCTTCTGGTGACACCGCAGCCTCTCCGAGCCTTCAAGATTGAGAAAGGTGGAGGCGGCAACTGGAATGACACAGCGATAGAGGAAATGCTCGACCGCCTTGGTCTTCGCCTCGTCCTTGCGCCTACGGTTCGAACCGCTGCGAAACGTAGGGTCCGAGATAAGGATGGCCCGCTCGCGGTGGTGGTGAAGCTGCGGAACAAACTGGCCCACGGAAGCATCTCATTCAAAGAGTGCGGAGCAAACGAAACCGTCATTATTTTGCGAGCGATTGCAAGGGATACTGCAATGTACCTTCGAAGTGTCGTGCGGGCAGTCGAGCGTTCGATAGAACGCCATGAATTTCTTGTTCCCGCTAGGCGACCTGTCCCGGCATGACACGCGTCGATCCTAAGCGATCGGCGCTGATGGCCCATGTCAAAGGTAAGAACACCAAGCCAGAGATGATCGTCAGGCGCCTGCTTTTCGGGATGGGGCTGCGATATAGGGTTCACAGCAGGGATCTGCCCGGATCACCTGACATAGTGTTTCCGGGCAGGCGGAAAGTGATTTTTGTTCACGGCTGTTTCTGGCATCGCCATGCTGGGTGTCGGCTAGCGAGCACACCCAAGACGAGGGTCGATTTCTGGCAGGCAAAATTCGACGCCAACATCGCAAGGGATTCGAGAAATATTGATGCGCTTGAGAGGCTCGGGTGGTCAGTGCTTGTTGTGTGGCAGTGCGAGATCAAGGATCGCGCCGAACTGATCGACAGACTCGTTGCCTTC
Source organism: Rhizobium sp. Root708 (assembly GCF_001429725.1). Lineage (GTDB taxonomy): Bacteria > Pseudomonadota > Alphaproteobacteria > Rhizobiales > Rhizobiaceae > Rhizobium. Next base: position 6,681 of record NZ_LMHV01000004.1, read on the forward strand.
CTCCAAGTTGATCCGGAATGATGGCGGCTCTACGCCGAGACAGAAGCCTCCTATCGGCTCCGAAGGTTCGTGAATGGAGAAAAATCCACGCCTTTCGGACAAGGGATCGCCATCACCATCGCGACCTCCTCTGGCTCCAAGTCTTTGTAGCCGTAACGTTTGCTGACGCTGTCCAACGCGTGACCAAGCTGGAGATCTGCGATGCGCTCACCTAGATGATGACGGAACCAGTGCTTCGCGTTGTGCCGTAAGCTGTGAAAAACTTGGCTTTGATTCTCGTGAATGCCCAGATCGTGCATCCAATTGCTCATCTGTTTCTGCGCGGCGTCGGCCGGGTCCTTGGCGTTTAGGTAGCGGCTGAAAATAAACCCATCCGGTGCGCGAATTTTCTTGGCATAGTCGATGAACCCACACTCGTGCAACAAGGGGTGGATTGCAACAATTCGCTGGCTGGTCTTGGTCTTCGTGGGACGATCGACCTGCTCGCCTTTGATCAGCAACGGGAGACGCAGGTCGAAGACCTCGTTTCCATCGATTTTTACAATGTCGGTCTTCTGAAGGTAGACCAATTCAGCCATGCGCATGCCTGTCAGTAGTCCGACCAGTGGCAACCAAGCTTTGTGCGGTTTTTTCATCTTCCCGGGAGTCACACTGTCAAGGATCCAAATGTTCAGGGAACTGACCGAGAGAGGCTGGCGCACGATGGCCTCTTTCGCATCCTTCGGCATCGAGACGTTGTAGCTACTGAAGTCCTTGAGCCCGTGGAGGCCCGCCGAAACCTGACTCCATATCGTTCGAATCTCCTGCAGATGACCCGCGATTGTGGAGACCGCTAGGCGCTCCTTCCGCTCGCCCGCAGGCAACGCGTCATTTTTCTCGCCCATTTCGCGCAACGTAAGGCCGTCAAACATCGGGAACTTCGACCGATTGGCAGGAACACGAGCCATCACCGTCGCGAAGTCTTGTAGATGAACCGGAAGGTAGAAGCTTAGTGGCTCGTCGCCGATGACATCCAGCCACGCCGCGAAGGTCGTTTCCAACCGTTCCTGATATCTGGACCCCTTCTTGTCGGTGGGTTTCAATGTGCCCTTGCGTGCGTCAAGGACAGTTCGTCCGGCCACGCTGAACAGCGTCGAGAGCGAGTGCGCACGGGGATCGACTTTGGATGCAGACCGGGCGTCAGCCATAGGGGCCTCTATAGCGATTGGCTCGGCAGCCATAGGCGGCACTACGGCAGCCTGCCGTTCGATCCCTCCAAGGATGCGGACGGTGGTTTCGAATGTGCTCCGCTCGGCCTCCCATGCAACCTTGTCCATGGCGAGCGCGGAGCCGATCCTGTTCAACTGTGATCGCAATCCTACAAGGGTCTTCTTTCGCCGGACAACCGACGCCTTTTCCGACCGAATGTGGTCCGCCAACCTGCGGTCCATATCAGACGCGCCTTCGTCCCTGTCGAGCTCCTGAATCTCGTTTTCGAAGTTTCCAGCAGCGAATCCGAGATGGCGATCCTCCTTCGCTATGCCATCTAGCTCGGCGGCAACGGCTGCCAGGCTTGCAGACAGGATTTCTCGGGTCATCGTCTCATCCTCGATTAGAATCGTCATCGATCCTGCGAGAATCCGTGCCCTGCGCCGCGCCTCTCCAGCAGAAATCGGGCCGAGTCTCACTCGAATAGGTGATTTTCCCAGCCGTTCGCGGACGTTACTGGGGATCCCTTGCTGGAAAGTGAATCCCGCAGGACGGCGCCAAAGATACATGTCGAGCCCTTTCGTTGGCTCGCGATGTGTAAAGTCGGGCGTATCGGCGTGTGTAATCCGGAAAAATCGGCTTGAAATTAATCAATAAATTCAATGACTTGCAAATTTGGTGGGCCCGGAGGGACTCGAACCCCCAACCAAGCGGTTATGAGCCGATTGGGTTATCGTTCGGTAGTGAAGTTTAGCGCTGGTTAATGTGCATTAAAGCCCTGATTCTGCGCTATTATATCCGTGATAGTGTCGTTTAGCGGATGGTAATGCGGTTTAAAAGCGGCTAGATTTGTTGTCCAAACCGTTGTCCAATGTAGGCTGGCGTATGCCCAAGAAACATCTTACTCAGAACTGGCTCAAGGACGCTCCCAAAGCCCCCAAAGGCAAGAGGGTGGTCTATTCAGACAACACCGAAAAGCTGTGCGTTCGTGTAAATGATGAAGGGGAGGCGACGTTCATATTCGTTGCCCGCTTACCGGGAAAAATCCATCCTGCACCCCAGACGCTAGGCAAGTTCAACGCTCAGTCTTCCGACGACGAACTGCGATTGCGGAGTGAGGGGAAGCCACTTCCGCGTCCGCCAGTTGCGATGTCGCTGGCGCGGGCCAGAGAGTTGGCTGAGGAATGGAGCAGCCTGCTGAAGCGAGGCATCAATCCTGTCGAATACGAGAAGCGACTGGCGAACGATCGGCAGAAAGCGGCACGGCACACCTTCGCCAGTGTGGTCGAGGACTACCTCGCCGATATTCCAACCCGCAAGCGCAACCGTCACGTCGAGCAGGACGCACGCGAGATCCGTCGTGAGTTGCTTGAGCGCAAGGACAAGGATGATAACGTCATCTGGCAAAACACCTGGGCGGCCAAGAAGATCTCGGATGTCACCGACGCCGATATCGCGCAGCTTGTCGGTGCGATCCGCGATCGTCCGGCGCCGGGAATGGCATATAATGTCTGGGGTCACATCAAGGCGATATTCTCGTGGGCCATGTGGCCGGAACGTCGACAGGGTTACGAGCTGTCTATAAATCCCACAGCGCACCTGCAGCCGAAACATTTCAAGCTTAGCAAAACGGTAAGCACGCGCGTGTTTTCCGACGACGAGATCCGGGCCTACTGGGCGGCCGCCGAGGCGACACCGTATCCGCTTGGCGATTTTTACAAGCTCCTCATGCTTACCGGTCAGCGAAAGGCCGAGGTCTCCGATATGGAGCGTTCTGAGGTATCCCACAATCGACGGCTCTGGACGGTGCCGGACGAGCGGTTCAAAAGCGGTCAGTCCCACATCGTTCCGCTCTCCGATGATGCAATAGAGCTTATCGACAGCTTGCCGCGGTTCGAGGGGAAGGATTCGGGACAGTGCTTGTTCAGCACTACACTGGGCGTGAAGCCAATAAACGGGTTCAGCAGGGCGAAAGGTGCGCTCGATAAGGCAATGCTCGCCGAACTCCGCAAAGCGGACCCAGACGCGACCCTACCTGATTGGGTATTTCACGACGTACGCCGGACTGTGCGCACGAGGCTTTCTGGCTTGAGGATAAATGCTGATGTTGCGGAGATGGTGATCGGCCACGGCAAGACAGGTTTGCGCCGTGTCTATGACCAATATGAATTCGAACCCGAGATGCGGGAAGCCCTCGATCGTTGGGCCGTTGCGCTCAAGAATATCGTCGCACCGACGGCTCCTGACAACGTCATAAATTTCGACAGAAACACGGCTTGACGGTGCTTGATTTTCAGGGTTTCTGATGGATAACGCTGTTTAAGCGTTGATATGAAGCATCAAAAGGAGACGCCTAGAGAAGCTTGCCCTGACTAACGCATCCGCCAGTATCCCGGCACATACAAGTCCGACACTCTGCGCGCTGCATGTAGAAATCTCGATCGATCTTTCGACGGTTTCTCTGCGCGTGTTTGTTTCGGGCGAGCCGGTCGAGGCGGGTAAACGAAAGGCAAAGCTATGCGTCTACTGTCCCCGCAGGATCTCGTTGCGAAGGGAATTTCCTTCGAACGGTCACAACTCTTCGCACTGATCAAGATCGGCAAATTTCCTAAGCCGGTGAAAATGGGCCTGCGGCGCAATGCCTGGCTCGAGTCTGATGTCGATGACTGGATCAAGCAGCTTGTCGCTGAGCGTGATGGAGCCGCGGCATGACCGGGGCGGATCACGAGCACACGGACGCTGCCGTCGTTGCCGCCCAGTGGCTTGCCGAGCAGAACCCAGCGCCTCAGCCGATCATTCCCATCATGAGAGAACGGTTCGGTCTCACCCCTCTTGAAGCGTCTGAGGCATGCGCGCTGGCAAACAAGTTCCGTGTTTGTCGGAAGGCGTTCGGATGACCCGGCGCGCAGGCAGTAGCCGCTCCTTTGAAGCAGACCTATTCGAGGGGCCGGTCATGATCACGCGCATCTTCAGATGCTTGTCTTGTGGGCTGCAGTTTCCTGCCAGGCAGGTGCTCGATCCGGTCGAGCCGATGCCCTGCAAACGTTGCGGGAGGCCGGTATGAAAACAGACGCGTCAGAAAAGGTACCAGTCTCGGAACGTTTCTTCGCGATCGATCGCAATGTCTGGTCGCGGATTTGCGATCTCGGGCTTAACGAAGCGGTTTGCTACGTCGTGATCGCTGCAGGAGCGGGCAGAAGTCACACCGTCTCGAACTGGTCCGCCGAGGCCATCGAGAAACGCACCGGCATGCATCACGTTCGCGCGAAGGAAGCCATCGGAAGACTTGTCGAGCACGACTTCATGACGGTAACCCCCAAGGGCAAGCTCCGCCGCTATGATCTGAATATCAGCGTAGAGCCGGCGTTCATTTGGCTTCCGCTCTCCATTGTCGAGGGCGCCGCGGGGGAGCGTTCCCCGGTCCGCATTTTGCGGCAGGCGCAAGACATCAACGCTCTCAGGCTCTTTGTCGACCTCTACTTCTTCCATGACCTCGATGGGAACGGTGGGTGCGAGTGGCGACCCGGTGTCGGGATCAGAATTCCATACCAGCGCGAAATCGTGGGGGCATATGGCCCATACACGCTTTGGCGCTTCGATCCGATACCAAGCGAGCAAGGTGGCATTGTCATCAGCGCATATCAGGATGCGAAGTTCATCGTGCCGGATTTTTGGGGCGCATGGAGAATGCTGCGGCGTGCTGGCTTTGTCGATTTTGTCGAGCACCTCGTTGATGCTGATAGCCTTTCTGGCGAGGTCTATCATCCTCTTCCAATGGGCCGCCACGGCGAACCCGGTGAGCAGGCAATCACGAATGCGGCTTTAGCGGCCGGAAGGCGAATGATGTCGTGGCACGTCAGCGAGGACGCGGTGATCATCCCCGTTGAAGACCTGAAGCCAAACATACAGCTCATCGGGGTCGCGCGCCTCCTATACAAGCCACACACTAAGCAGACGAAAGCGTGGTTCGGACGAACCGGAGAGTGGGCGAAGATCGCCTCCGCTTTCGGTGAAATGGCTTCCGGTATCAAGGGCGCGTCGGATTCCGGTATCAAGGATAACTCAAGGAAGGCTCAAGGAGAGTTCTAGGAGGGATCAAGTTCTTGCTCCCCATTACTATCATGCGCTCATTGCCGCGCAGCTAGTCCTCATTGCCGGACCGGCTAGCCCGACCTTCGTTCGGACGCCAATCCTGAAATGCCAAACCTCTCAAGCGATGGAGAAAACGAAATGACCAGATTTGAAGACTGCTTCCCACCAGACATTGTCAGAGCTGTCTACGCTCGTCTCGGAAGGGAAGACGTCGACAGCCACCTGTCACGTCATCACCAGCAACAGGAGAGCAACGTGGTCTCGCTCATGGCCTATCGGCAGAAGATGAGGATTGAAGAGCAGAAGGTGGTGTTGTGATCGAGCGCGAGACACCCGCGAGCATTTCGCGACCATCAATCAGCGCCTGAAATGATACCAAGCGGTTGATAACCGGATGGCGAGTTTTGGAGTTATCGTTGCAAAGTCATGTTAATACAGTAATATAGGTTCCAGCGGGCAGCTCCTGCTTTCACGATATCCGCGCCGGTGACAACGCTTTGGACAACATCGGCGCGGATCCAGTGACGTTATTCAGCGAATGCGATCGACGGTAAGGCGATGGACCGGCGATCGAGAGCCTCAAACAGTGCCGATAAGGCCAAACGGAGTGTGCAATGCTTCCGACTGTAACCATCCATCGCATCAACGGCGAGACCGCCAACCTCCTCGAAATTGACGCCAAAGGCGCTGTGGAGAGATTTCCCCACGAGTGGTCGTTCAAGCCCTTCACGGCTGATCAGCGGCGTCAGGCTGAGCTTGCAGTCATGCAGGCTGACACTGCGGCAGCATCTTCTGCGCCAGGTGAGCACAAGGGGCCAGTGTCGTTGAAGAACGATCACCTGCTGACCAATCACGTCGACAAGGCAAACGCGGCTTAGCACCGTCCGCTTGAGGCGGCGGACGCTGTGAAAGCGGCGGCAGTCCCCACCCCCCTGCTCATGCCATCGCAACGCCGGCAGGGGGGTGGGGGCAAAAACCGCCCGCAAATTCCCAGTTCCACCCTCACGCTGTATTCGCGCCCATTGAGACATCGGGGTTCGAAATTTTCACCCACACGAGGAACATCGTGATGACCGAGCAGCAAACCATCTATCACCCCTACATGTGGGATCGCGGTATCGATCTTTCGAAGGCTGATGCGGAAGAAGCTTGTCGGCGCTGGCCGGACTCTTTCCGAAGCGACCGCCCTTGGACGACGGAGGAGGCCGATGCTCGTTTCGAAGCGCGGCGTGCCAACAGGCCTCCGGATGATGCCGTCGCGGAAGCCTTCATAGAGTTCATAGGTGTCCGCATGAGGCACGCCTATTGGACGTCTATCCCGACGCCGGCCGAAACCTTCTTCAACCAACTCTGAGGAATTTCCAATGCCCCTGAGCAACCCTTCTCCTCTCCCGTCGTCCCTGCCGCATCGCGCGGTGCCGCTGGATATCCAGACTGCGTTCTCGACTGGCCAGACGCTTACCGCGAGCGGCTATGTCAACAACATGCAGTCGCAGGTCGATATTGGCGTCGGGCTCTGGGAAGGTCGCCTGACGCTAGAATTGACGGCACTCGATCTGTCTTCGGGCGACGAAACGTACCGGCTACTGCTGCTGGCCTCGAATGATCCGGCCTTCGGTAACGGCAACGTCGAGGTGTTGGCGACACAGGACTTTGCCGCGGCGTCTGCTGGCCGGCTGCTGCCGACCGTGGTGCCGCCGTCGGTTGCCGTTCCTGCTGCTGGTCGACAGTCGAGCCGCTTCGTGGCCCCGGTGACGAACCTGCGCGGTCAATACCTGTTTCGATACCTTCAGCTCTATGCGCTGCTCGGCGGCACGACGCCCTCGATCTCGCTGGCGGCATGGCTGGCGGCGGAGTAGCCGATGCCAACCAGGCACGATGCAGATCCAAAGGCCTTGCTGGCGGCTCGCCGGCGTGAGGTCGCGAAACCCGGCCGTCACAAGGCGACGGGGCGCGGCTCCGGCCTGACTGCGTCGGTGCGGACCGCGATTGAGTATCTCGTCTTCGGTAAAGAGGGCGAACCCGCTACAATCCTCAAGCTGGAAGATGCCGCCTCCGCCGCCGGCATAACGGGTCGCGCGCTGCGCGCTGCGATGTTGAAGCCTTCAGTCGAGCAATTCTATCAGCAGCAGGTTGTCTCGCTGAGAAACGGCGAGAGAGCGGCCAGTATCAGGACGATTGCCCAGATCCGAGACGACGAAAAGTTGAAGGCGACCGCCGCCGGGCAGAACGTTCGGCTGAAAGCCGCTGACACTCTGGCGTTCGACAAGCCTGGAACGCAGGTGGTCAATCACACTCAGATCAACAATGTGAATGTAACCCCCGGATACGTCATCGACCTGACGCCAGATACGGATGACGAGGCGCGCGCGGCCGCGCGGCAGACACGTGGAATTTCGTCGACCATCGATCTGACGCCCGAGCCTGTGGTCGTAGCCAGCTCGCGCTAACTGAGGATATCGGAATGAGCATTGAGAACTGCCTTGCGCGCCTGGTCGCGGCGAACCGGATTAGCCAGAAAGCGGCGGATGATGCCCAGGCTCTGCACGAAGGTCTGCAGGGTCGGCTTTACCCATCGATGGGACCGGCGTCCGCTGATGCTGCGGGTGCGCTCGAAGCTGCCCGCGTGATGATGCAGGCGGCTCAAGAGCGAAAGCTGATGGCGGCAAAGCAGGCGATCCGGCAGTCCGAGATCGGCAATCGCATGGAGCTTCACCCGAAAGGGAAATCGACCGGCCTGATGTCTGCGCTGGTGCGCGACAACTGGGAAGGCGGGGCCGCAACCGGCGATGCGCTGAACATCGAGAGCCACGCCGAATCCGTCACCAAGAAGCTGCTCGGCATCATGAACGGCACGATGGACAAATATCGGTCCACGATGGCAGGTCTGCGGCAGGATACCGAAAGCATCTGGAATGTCGTCGACGAGGTTTACGGCGTCGATACCGGCGATGCGGATGCCAAGGCTGCGGCCCAGGCGTTCAGCGACACAGCGAAATATGCGGTCGAGCGGGTGAAGCGCGAGGGAAAACCGCTTTCTGTGCTCGAAGACTGGCGACTGCCGCAGAGCTGGGATGCGAAGCAGGTCAAGTCCGTCGGCGAAAATACGTTCCTCAATGATCTGATGACCGAATACCAGTCCGGCAATCTGAAGGTCATGGACAAGGCCGGTCAGGGCGATGCGCCGAAAGCTGCGGTTCCCGGCATCATCGCCAACGCGTACAAGGATATCACCATCGGCAAGGGCCAAGGCTCGGGTGCTGGCGGCTTCTCCAACCAGCTCCGCGTCTTCCGTTTCGAAAATCCAGACACCTACAAGCGCCTGATGCAGAAATACGGTGTTGGCTCGGGTGGGCTCTTCAATACGATGATGGGCCATGTGCAGTCGATGGCGAAGGAGATCGCGTTCGTCGAGGTTCTGGGTCCGAATTATGAGGGCACTTTCAACAAGCTGATCCAGTCGGCCCTTGAGGACCATTCGTCGCGCAAGTTGTCTCAGAGGGCTGAGGGGCGGCTGACGCTCAATGACCCCAGAACAGTCCAGCGGACCTTCGACGCTTTGACGGGCAAGCTCGGGGTTGCCCAGAGTGAGCTGATAGCCGGCATTGCTGGTGGCATGCGGAACCTGCAAACGGCATCGCGCCTCGGCTCCGCTGCCATCGCTGCGATCCCTGGCGATTCCATGACGGCAGTGCTCGCTGCCAATTACAACGATATCCCGGCCGCGGCAGTGATCGGTCGGCTGGTGAGAGATCTGTCGACCAACCGCGAAGGCGCCGAAATTCTCGCACGCCAGCTCAACCTGACCGCCGGCGCGGTGTTGGACACAGCGATCGGAACGCGCCGGTTTGATGACGAGGTACTTGGCCGAGGCTACACCGGCAGGATTGCCGACGGTCTGATGCGCGTCACTGGCATCAACACATGGACGGAAGGGCTCAAGCGCGCGTTCTCCATGGAATTCATGGGTATGATTGCGCGGCAGACAGAGCACAAGTTCGAGGATCTGGATCCGGTGTTCCGTGGTTTCCTCGGTCGATACGGCTTCGATGCCGGAGACTGGGACAAGCTGCGCGTTGCGCCGCACCTCGAAGCAGAGGGCGCCAAGTTCTTCGATGTCAACGGCGTCGAGGATCAGCGCCTGGCTGACCGGCTGATGTCTGCCATCATTGACGAGCGGCATTTCGCCGTAGTCGAGCCGGACTCGCGGGTGCGGAGTGTGATGACGGGTGGGATGCAGCGCGGCACCGTGCTGGGTGAAGCGGTACGGTCTGCGACCCAGTTCAAAAGCTTTCCCGTCAGCTTTATGATGACCCATATGATGCGCGCACTGACGCAGGGCAGCATGGCGAACCGGGCTTACCGGACGACGCAGCTTGTGCTGATGACAACAATCGGCGGCGCCGCCCTGGTACAGGCTCAGTCGCTCATCTCCGGTCGCGATCCGAACGATATGTCATCTCCTCTGTTTTGGGGGGAGGCCTTCCTGCGAGGCGGCGGCGGCGGCATGCTGGCCGACTTCCTCTACAGCTCGACCACACGCGGCAAAGAAGGCATTGCGCAGTATATCGCTGGTCCTGGACCTGGTGCGGTCATGGGCGCCACTGCAGATGTCATTCAGGAGGGCGCTTATCGCATAGGAAGGCTCTTCGGTCAGCGTGCCCAGCGCAGCCCGCCAATTAGCGGCAAGGACCTGGCGGACCATCTCAAGGCTTGGACGCCCGGATCGTCGCTCTGGTACACGAAGGCCGCAACCGATCGACTGATCTTCGACAACATCCAGGCGATGATCGATCCGAATTATCGGCAGTCGTTCAGTCGCTATGAAAAGCGGATGAAGAAGGATTTCGGGCAAACGTTCTGGTGGGCGCCGGGTGATGGTCTGCCCACGCGCGCACCACTATTGCGAAACGACTAAGCCGCTCGTCGAACTGGTCGGTCCCCTGAAATAATTTTGGGTTGTTCGACTGGCCCACTCGCAACCGCATTATGTTGCTGCTACCTCATCTAGATCAAGGCAGCGGGCTGGGGATAATGGACATCACAGAATTTTTGCAGACGATGCTTAAGGTATTAGGCAACGGCACGTTGAGCGTCTTCTTTGCAGTAGCAGTGGTTTCAGTGATCTTTTTTGCAGCCCCTGATCTGCTTCGGTACTGGTCAAGATTGTTGGTGTCTTTTCTTTCGAAAGACTCACCCAACTTGAGAGACACATTGGAGCGAGAGGCTTCATCTCGCATTCAGTTATCCGAGCGCCAGGTCTTCGATCGTTTGAAGACACAGGTGGAAAAAAGGATAGAAGAACACTTGCAGAGCGACGACTTTCTGAAAAAAGTCGTTCAGGCTAAGCTTGATGACACGCTGATTGAAGAAGTTGATGCCGCGCTATCGGCTCGTGTCCACGTCGAAGCCACCAAACTGAAAGCGTTGGATCATCTCAAGCTGACCTTGGACAGCAACAAGAAAAATCTCGAAGGACCAGCTTCAAGAGCTGAAGCAGCAGCAGCTGTTTCGAGGAGGCTTGCATACCTGTTCGCGATTGCGGGTGTACTTGTCGCGGGGCTCAGGTTGTATGTGGTGAATGATGCTCAAGTCGCGGGAGATATTCATTGGCCGACCGTTGCCTTGAGAAGCGGCCCTTGGGTCGGTTTGATCCTCCTCATAGAGTTTACGGCTCTCCTCTTCTTCAAATTCTATGGTCGTTCCATCGAGCTTCAAAGGTACTTCACGCGCGAACTGTCTGTCATTGAGAATCAATTTGCGGCGCTTCAGGTCACAATTGATCTCGGAGGTCCTTCGGATGCGGTACGCTCGGCGACCGCAATGTTGAAAGCGGGAGAGCCAAATGTTTTTCAGGATGAAAAGGCTGAAGACCTAAATTCGCTGACAAACGCGCTCACCGATCTTGCCGGCTTAATCAAGAAGGTAAAGCCAGGAGCCGAATGAAAAGCTGTGCTTTGCGACAGAAACGGTTCGATGTGAACGTATGTGAACAGATCGCAAACCACGCAGAGGACAAAAATGACCCAGACCAAGCGCGAGCGGCTTGAGGCCCTGACCACCGAACGAAGCCAGGCTGTCACCAACCTTGAAGGGCTCAAGCGGGCTCGCGCTCAAGCTCGGATCGACGGGGAGAGTTTCGACCGCGATGCCGAGATCGGCACTCTCCAAATCACCATTGAGGGGCTGGCGGAAGCGGTTGTGCTGGCGCAGGCCCAGGTCGATCGAGAAGAAGATCGCGCACTGGCTTTGTGGAAGGCAGACCGGGCTCGCAAGGTTGGGGAGGCAATCGGCACTCATGCTGATGCCTACCTCGCCTCCGTCGTGAAGGCTTCTGAGGCGATCGATACGCTGGTGGCTGAGTTGGGTAAGGTCAATTCAGCGGCTCTCTCGATTGTCGCACTCGGCCGCGAGATTCCCGGCCTGAACGATGTACCGCCGCTGAACAGCTCCACGGTCATGATGCGGCTCTCGGAACGGATCGGCCGCGCTTTCTCGCGCATTCAAGGGCTGGTGGCGCCGGGAAATTACGGTCGGCTGTCGTGGGTACCAGAACAAATGCGCGACGAGAACTGGGGCTCCGAGGAGCGCCTGCAGCTCCGCAGCGTGATCGAGGATCTTCTGCAGCGGCTTGAACAGGAGATCTCGAAGCAGCAAGCCCTCGCCAACGCCGAATAGGTGCCGGCGATGAAAGACCCGATCGAACGGAAGTATCTCGACAGCCGCGACATGATGGAGCGCTACCGCATCGGCCGCACCGCTCTGCACAACTGGATGAAAGAGGAGGGCTTCCCGAAGCCGGTCAAGCTGCGGCGGCGTAACTACTTCAAGCTTTCCGATCTGGTTGCCTGGGAGGAGGGCAACGGGGCGGACTATTCGCCACCCACGGCCAACGGTCTCCCGATCGTGTCGGACACCATTCAGGACTACAAGTCGTTCGTCAGGGCGATGGTGCTGCGCCGGCAGGCGTTGGGCCTACCGTGCACTGAGCTGGATATGCTGGCGGGCATGCAGGAAGGCTACACTTCCAAGCTCGAAAACTTCGGGCGGCCACAAGGCCGGGGGATGGGCCCTGAAGCCTTCCCACTGTGGCTGGGTGGCTTGAGGGTGGGCATCATCCTCGTCGATCTCGCTCGCCGGCCCTACAGAAAACGCAACTCGGCCGTCGGTATTGACGATGGCAAGGCCGCATGAACCATTATCCCGCCAACAAGCGGGGTTTTCTCATGGCCAAATCAGACAAGCTTTATGTGACCGACGCCGAGTGTGCCGAGCGGATCGGCTTGCAAACCCAAGACTTCAAAGACATGTTGCCGACCTTAGAGCGATCCGGGTTTCCGTTTCGAGATCCGCTCTTCAAAGACCGGCACTATTGGCCAGCGGTGAGGGCCTTCCTCGATAAACGCGCTGGGCTAGCGTCGTCATTCGTCCAGCGGAAGCCGTCCGTGCCGGTAGTCAAGGATGGCAAGGTATGGTGACTATGTCCCACGATTTAATTTTCGTCACCGAAGGGCAGCTTGCCAAGCGGCTCGGCTTGACCCTGGATATGCTGAAGACGGCACTGCCCGCCGCGACACAAGCGGGCTTCCCAGATCCAGATCCATTGTTCGCCAACCGCCGCTACTGGCCGGCGTGCAGCGCGTGGCTCGATCGACGATATGGGTTGTCTGGATCTGCAGACGGTCCATACCCGCCGGATGAGCAAGAACCTTGGAAGCCCAAGGCAGGCTGATAGGGCGAGTGCTTTGCAGGGCGAAAACATGCCGGTGATACTCACCGGCATGAGCATCACAACCGCCGATGATCGCGTCACCTCGTACGCACCAGTTGTCGCCACGACGAGCTTCGCGGCTGACTTTCCCGTGTTCGATGTCGCCGACATCTCGGTTTTCGTAAATGGAATCGAGCGCTTCGACTTCACCGTCAGCGCCACTTTCTCTGACGGGATATCCACAAACGCCACGGCTGTGTTCACGCCCGGGATCACTGGCGCTGTGGACGTGGTGGGCTCACGCGATCCTCGGCGTAGCAGCCGTTTTGTCAACGGCGCGGCGCTCCCAATTCCGGCGCAAAACCTTGCCCTCGATACCGTCGAAGCCGAAATGCAGGAGTCTGCCCGAGATCTGACGCGAGCTCATAAGGCTCCGTACGGTCAAGCTGGCGGGGTGTTCACCGCTGATCAGATACAGAATGCTCAACAGAATGCCGTAACTGCCAGCGCTGCTGCTGCTGCTGCCGCCGCGAGTGCTGCTGCCGCTGCGGTGTTTGATCCCACTAATTACTACACCAAGGCCGGGGCCGCAAAAGCGGCTCTGGCAGATGCCGATGTTCTTGGCCTGAATGACGGTGCCTTCAAGACGTTCACACTTGCCAATCTGATCAGCAGCATTTTTAAGGTAGCTCGAAAGATCGCTAACGCTGCATTTCAGGATGACGTCACATTCTATAGCGCTGCGGGTCTGACTAAAGGGTTTAAGTTTCTCGCGTCTGGAATCACTGCCGGGCAGACACGTGTCGTCACGTTGCCGGATAAAGACGGCACATTGGCCATGCTGTCAGATATCACTGGTGGTGGCCTTGCTCTCATTGCTGAAACAACGCCAAGCGGAGCAGCGATCGACTTCACCTCTCTGCCAGCCAACTTGAAGCACATCGTGGTTGTGTTTGATGAAGTTGTGAGCGGAGGTGCTGGCACATTTCTTGTGCGCCTTGGAACGTCGGGGGGATTCGTATCTACGGGATACACTAGTAGCGCGAGCTATTCAGCCTCATTTACGGGTCAGCAGGATACCGTTGGCTTTGGTCTGAATATTTCTACAGGCTCAAATACGTTCAAAGGCGTGGTCCATTTATATCGCCTAAACACAACTGATTGGATTTGCTCTTCAAGCCTCGGGCTCGGCTCAACCGCAATTATCCACTTCTCTGATGGTCGTTTGGCGCTTGGTGCAGCATTGACACAACTTCGCATTACCTCGGCTGCGGCCTTCGCCATCACTGGCACAAAAATCTCGATCTACGGAGAGTAGAGCATGGCCACGAGACTGGTTATCCCCTGTGATGGCAGCGATCCGTACGAAGAAGAGTTCGACCCGACACTCGAACCGGGTTATGAGCCATACGTCCCGGCGCCTGTCGAAAGTGTCACTGCTCGACAATTCAAAATGCAACTCGTGATCACCGGCATCAAACCGCAGGTCGATGCTTGGATCTCATCGCAGGATGAAATCGTACAAGTCGCTTACGAATACAGCGGCACCTTCGTGAAATCCGAACCGATGATGCAGGCAGGCTTTGTTGCACTCGGGTTTACCGACCAGCAACGCGATGACTTTTTCCTTGCAGCTTCCAAGCTTTGAACGCGAGAACCCGAATGTCAGATAAAATTCAGCTGCTCATCGATCGCCGCGAACGCGTCCAGTCGGACATTGCGGAGCTGGTGGCGGCCGACGTTGCATCAGTCCTCGCTGGGTCATCTTGCCAGTTCAGCGATTCGGTCAGCCGCCTGGCGCACGAGGTCAACATCCTCGACGCTGCGATCGAACGACTACGTTCGCTCGCGTAGTTCGCCAACAAGCCGCCGATAGCTACTTGTTGCCCCGGCCGAAGATGTAAGCGAGCGCACTGGCAGAGAAGGCCAGTGCACGTTCGGCTTGTGAGGACCAGAAGCCAGTGGCGTCTCCAGTGGCGCCGGCTTGCGACCAACAATAGAATGTGCCGGCTAAGCCAGCGACCATGACAAAAAAAGCAATGTAGGTCGGAGCCGTCTTCTCACCGCCAAGAGCGCGTCCAAGAAAGCCAAGGTCCTGTCGGCCCATGGTCTCGGCGTGACGATTGTTTTCTTGTGCAATCTTCAGCTGAAAGTCGTGCGCGCCGACTTGGGCTTCGTCGAACTCTGCATCATCACCACTTTTTGCTTGGATTGATTCCTTCGCTGCCTTCCGATCAAACGCCATATTCGAAAGCCAGCCTGTTCTTGATCACCGGAACGGATACCGCGAAGAGTTTTGAGAGCCCTTCTATCGAAGTTGTCTGCCAATATTGATCGAGAAGAAACCTTGGAACGAGTAAGTGGCCTGCGAACGCGTTCGCTTCCTTCTCGTGCGCCTCGCTGCCGCTGTAATCTGCATCTCGCATCAGGACGCTGTAATCCGATGAGCGAGCCCATTCCGCATGCAATATGTGGTGACCGAGCTCGTGCGCTATCGTGAAGGTCTGCCGAAGAGGATATTCCTGCTCGTTGGCGATGATGGTTTTTGTGTCGGCATCATAAAATCCAGAGATGTTGAAAAAGTCGCCTCCAAACCTGGCAAACTGCACCGCAACGCCAAGATTTCTCGCGATTGCTGCCGGGTTGATCGGAGGCGCAGTGATGCCGAACTCGTCGTGGATGCGCTTAACCTCACGTTTGACGCGGGCATAGTTCGGAATGGTCAACGTGTCCATTGATGCGCTCTCGGTGGGCTGATTTGCTTGAATATATGCGATGCAACGGTTTTTACCAATGCCGACGTGCATCTGGCGCTTCGATCGCGGTACTCACCTCTGCTTCTCGTCGGCATAGCTGAGGCGGATCCTGTTGCGGTCCTCGAACCATTCTCTCGGGGTCCGAACTCTTTTTTGATCCATCCGCATGTATGGGCTCAATAGTTCCGGCGCCCGGCGATAGAAGGCAATGATTTTATCAAAAGCTGCTCGTCGTTCTGGTGCCGCCCTTGCGTCAATCTCCATTTCGGCGTTTTTCGCGTTGAGAAGCGCAAACGTGTTCGCGAGTTCGTGAAGATACTCCCGCACATCACTGCCAAAGATGAAGGTCGATCCGTCAAGTGCTTCTAGAATTTCACGGTGAGCAACATGATCGGCTTTGCCGTCGATCATTACGCGATGGACAGCCTCACGCGCTTGCGTGAAAACCGAAAGACGCTTCTCAAAGAGATCGAGCACAACTTTTTGATGAGCCGTGCGCCATTGCAGGAAAGCGATGACGGCGACAGCAACCGCGACAACTGGGGTGAGTAGGGCCTGGAAAACCTGGATCCACGCCGGCATCACTGCTTTGCTCGTCGGTTGAAGGAGGAGACGATATCGTTGTATTCGGCCACGGCTTCTTTGCCCTCGATCTCGACGCAGGCCAGGTACTTCTCGACCGACGCCTTGAACTGCTGCACCTCGCGACGGCAGGAATCGAAATCGAAGCTGTCTGTGAACGGAAGATAGGTAGAGGTGCAGAATGGCTTGTCTGGGCGCTTGAGTTGCCGATCTTGCAACAGCGGCCGGAACTCTGAGCACTGAAAATCGAACGCGCTGGCATTTGATGACGCCATTAAACCCGCTGCAATTATCATGACGATCTTCATGCGACTCCCCCAGTTTGACAACGTGTGGCAGACTGGGGGTTGAGTAGTCAATGCTACTTCGCCGAGAGCCTCACTCCTGGCCCGCCCTCGATCATTGCGCCGTCATCTTGAAAGATCACACCCGCATCCTCCATCGCGCGCTGCATTGCGGTCAGGTTGTTGATGGACGGCACCCGGCGGCCCTTCTCAAAGTCGCGGACCGTGCTCTCGCTCAGGTTTGAGGATTGAGCCAATGCTGTCTGTGACCAATCGAGGAGGCCCCGAGCTGCGCGCGACTGTGCAGGTGTCATGCAATATCTCCGATCAATGAATTTCGTCTATCATAAACGAAAAACGTTGACAAAGACTTAAATCAACGGAATATGTTTGCTGTAAACGAAAACCGTTGAAGGGGTCTTTACATGTGCCTTCGGATTCTCACGTCGACTGGTCGAGGTGGCTACGTTGATGTTAGCAAGGTGAGCCTCGATGACATCCTCTACCTCTACGACCGATGTCCTGCCGAATATATCGACGAGCCTCGTGAGGATGTGATTGCTGCTTATCGGAAAGCCGAGCTGCAACGCGTCTTCTATGCCACCCAAAAGGATGAGGAATAAATCATGCCGAACACCACCGTTCCGGCCGCCGCCGAAGGCATGCCGTTAGTGACGCAGAGTGATGTCGATCGATCATATGACCTGCTTGCCCTGTTGGATATTGCAGCATTCGCGGCGGCGCATTTCGACGGCGCAGGAGAAAATATCCGCGATCGCCTGGACGGCAATCTCTCGGTTGTTCTCGACGTTGCGAGACGCTGGGCGAGCGAGAACCACGACGTGATCGAAAAGATGGAGGCGCGCCAGCCATGAAGTCGAAACCAGAGGCTATAGAGATCATCAACGCGCCCGATCACATCAGCGAATCAACGTGCTCGGCGCTCCTGGGGCTTCAAGATCGCCTCGGCAAGGTATGCGCACTCATCACACTCGTTGATTATGCCTTGATGGCGATGAGCGAGGACGATGACGGCAGTATCAATGCTTTGCAGGCCGGCATGTCGGAGATCCACGAGCAGGTGATCACCGTCTCAATGAAGATCGCCGAAATCCGCGCCGCAGACTGACGGGTATGTTGTCCAAACTGTTGTCCAGAAATGCTCAAGGGCTTAGCAGGAAAGCAATTTCCCTCGCTAAGCCCTTGATTTAACTGGTGGGCCCGGAGGGACTCGAACCCCCAACCAAGCGGTTATGAGCCGCCGGCTCTAACCATTGAGCTACAGGCCCGCGGCGGCTTTCAGCTGCCGTGCATCCGGCGCAATGGTTCGCCGCAGCGGTTTCGCTCTAACGTAAATCTCTTGCAGTCACAAGGGACTGCCGCAATAGCTTCACAATCGAACGGCAAGAGGATGACGTAATCCACAATCGGGGAGTGAAAC
Source organism: Rhizobium sp. Root708 (assembly GCF_001429725.1). Lineage (GTDB taxonomy): Bacteria > Pseudomonadota > Alphaproteobacteria > Rhizobiales > Rhizobiaceae > Rhizobium. The sequence continues at coordinate 24,735 of NZ_LMHV01000004.1, forward strand.
ATGCTGCCGCTGCGTACCAAGACGATCGCCTTCGGACTGCTCTTTGCCTTGCCTTTGACCGCGCTGCCCGCAGCTGCCGCCGAGCCGTCGGCGCGCGAGCCGGTTATCTCCGTTGCCGGGGAGGGGCGCTCGACGATGGCGCCCGACATGGCGGTTCTTACCTTCTCCGTCGTGAAGCAGGCGAAGGAAGCCCGCGAAGCCTTAGATCAGAACAACAAGGCGATGAGCGACGTGTTGGCGGCGCTCAAGAAGGGCGGGATCGCCGAGCGCGATCTGCAGACGTCGGGCTTCTCCGTTCAGCCGCAGTACCGCTATCCGCAGAACAATGACGGCGAGCAGAAGCCGCCGGAGCTCATCGGCTACCAAGTGTCGAATTCGCTGACGGTGCGGGTGCGGGATCTTTCCAAGCTTGGCGAAATCATCGACCAGTCGGTGACGCTGGGCGTCAACCAGGGCGGCGACATCCAGTTTACCAACGACAAGCCTGACGCCGCCATCGAAGCGGCCCGAAAGGATGCCGTCGCCGATGCGATCAAGAAGGCAAGAACGCTGGCGGAAGCTGCCGGCGTCAAGCTCGGCAACGTCATCGAGATCAATGAAAGCGGACCGCGGCCGCAGCCGGTTCCCGTCTATCGGGCTGCGATGATGAAGGAAGCAGCTGATTCGTCCGTGCCAGTTCAGGGCGGCGAAACGGGCTACAACGTCAGCGTCAACGTTACCTTCGCGATCGCACATTAAGGCTTTTTCCGGCCGATCCGAAGCCGGAAGCCCATTTTTATCGCCCTTGGTATCGAAAACGATATCAAGGGCTTACTTTTTGCCGAGGGGCGGAAAAGGGGCGATTGGGAACAAAAGGCTTCCTCACGCATATATTACACTATAACATTGATCGTGTTTCGATCGGCCGGAAACCTGGAGTTCTGTTTCCGCAGTGAATGCCGATCGTCAGGAGGAAATGGCCCCATTCCCCATCCAAGAGGAGACAGACATGACGAATGCCTTGCCGCCGCTTCACAATGGACATGCCCCATTCACCCTTCAGGAACTCTTCCGGGAAGCGCTTTATGCTTTCGAGGAATGGGATGCTGAACTCACCGAGCCGATCGTGACTTTCGAGGGACGTGTGTTTCCGATCGGACAAGTCTTCGAGGCCATGCGCCAGTGCGACGATATCGTTCCGATGAACATCGTCGGCGCTGTCACCGAGCGACTGACCAAGCCCTGGGAGGGTGAGGGGCCGCTCGATCAGATGACCTTCTCCACGGCCGCCCGCGTCATGGGCGTGCTCGTGCGCAAGCGGCTTCTTGCCAATGGAGCTCCCGACATCGTTGCTGTCGCCGAGCGTTCCGCAGAGCGTCGCTCTCGCGGCTGATAATGCGCTGCGGCTTCGGCCGCAGTTCGCCTTTCCGCAATCAACTACCGTTTCAGGGCCTCCTTGAGGCCGAGATTCTTTCGCTGTCGCAGATCGAGGTCCGCTTCGATGTGGGCGATGTGATGCAGCATCAGGCGACAGGCCTCGTCGAGATCCTTGTTCTCGATCGCGGTGACGATGTCGCCGTGTTCGGAATGGCCGCAACTGGAAACGGTGGACTGGCCGTAGAGTGCGATTACCAGCGAGGAGCGTGCGACCAGTTCGTCCATGAAGCGCTGCATGATGGCGTTGCCTGAAATCACCGCCAGCGCCAGGTGGAAATCGCCGGATGCCTTTATCTCGGCGCGGCGGGCGGTCTGTCCACGCTCTCCGATCAGGCGGCCTTCCTCCAACAGGAGCTGCTTGAGGTGCCTGATGTCGGTGGGGGTGATGCGTGTAGCGGCTTCCCGGAGGATGCCGGGCTCGACGAGCCGGCGTGCGGCGAAGATCTGGCGGGCCTCTTCGGGCGAGGGATAGGCGACAAAGGCGCCCCGATTTTTCTCGACGCTGACCAGCCCCTCATAGGAGAGGGCCTGCAGTGCTGCCCTCGCCAGCGTGCGGCTGACGTTGAACAGGTTGCCGACGTCGCTCTCGGAAAGCTTGGTTCCGGGCGACAGCCTGCGCTCGACGATCGCGTCGCGAATGGCGTCACGAATTTGCTGCGTGCCTGTTTCGGCTGAATCGTCAGCAGCCATGGAGGCGCCTGAAGCTGAACTCATGAAGATGGATACCCTATAGCGAGCGGATGATAGCTGCGTTCGCGGCAAAAGTTAAACGGAATTTGGTGTCAAAGTGACGCCTAGATTGTATACGATTTTTTGCTTTAATTGCAGACGATAGCCTATTTTGTGTGCACGGTTCCGGATGATGCAAAAATGATCATCGGTCGAGCTTTTGCAGGAAAATCCATGTACTGCAATGAGTTGATGCACTGCAGCGGAAACTGGCACGGCGAATGCATTGTCTTTCTCAAACAGGGGAAGACCAATGTCGAAGGCCGCAGAGATCGATATCGTATCCGTTTCCAAGGTGTATGGCGCCACCACGGCGGTCCATTCCATCAGCCTGAAGATACCGGCCGGTTCGTACTGCTGCTTTCTCGGCCCCTCCGGCTGCGGAAAGACCTCGACGCTGCGCATGATCGCCGGGCACGAAAGTATTTCGTCTGGCGATATCAGGCTTGGCAACACTGTCGTCACCGACTTTCCACCGGCCAAGCGCGGCACGGCAATGATGTTTCAGTCCTATGCGCTCTTCCCGCATCTCGACCTCGTCGACAACGTCGCTTTCAGCCTGAAGATGAAGGGTGTCGAGAAAGACGAACGCCGGACCAAGGCGCTCGAGTTGCTGAAACTCATGCAGATGGAAGCCTATGCGACGCGGCGACCGGCGCAGTTGTCAGGCGGGCAGCAGCAGCGTGTGGCGCTGGCGCGTGCGCTGATCACCGACCCGGAAGCGCTCTTGCTCGACGAGCCTTTGTCGGCGCTCGATCCGTTCCTGAAAATCCGCATGCGTGCCGAACTGAAAAAGCTGCAGAAGAGCCTCGGCATCACCTTCGTGCATGTGACGCACAGCCAGGAAGAGGCGATGGCGCTCGCCGATATCATCGTCATTATGAATGACGGCAAGATCGAGCAGGCGGCAACGCCGCGCAAGGTCTTCGAGGAGCCGGCCACCGCCTTCGTTGCCCGCTTCATGGGGGATCACAATGTTCTCTCCGGGCGGGTCGTTTCCTCGCAGGATGGCGTCACCACGCTTCAGGTTCCGGAAGGCCAGACATTCTCGGTACGCGGCAATGGCAAGCACGCCGGCGAGAGCGTCGATATCGGCATCCGCACCGACCGGGTTCGTCTGGCCAGCGCCACCGACAAGACGCTCGGCTTCAACGGCATCGTCTCCAACATCGAATATCGCGGCGCCTCGGTGAAGATCACCGTGGTCGGCGCGGGCAGCGATGACTTCACCGTCATTGCGTCCGACGGCGATTATTTCGCCAACCCCGCATCGGTCGGCGATGCGGTGTCCCTGAGTTGGGCCCTGGAGGACGCCGTTCTCCTCGGCCGCGTTTCGGCATGAATCTCAATTACCACAAAAACCAGAGGGAACCGACATGACTGATACAACGAAAACCACCAAGACGGGTCTCATGGCCAAGGGCGTGTCGCGCCGCGGCCTGCTGAAGACGGGTGCCGCCGCCATCGGTGCCGCCGCAGGCTCCGGGCTCATCGCCGGTTTCCCGACCATCTGGGCGCAGTCGAACATCACGCTTCGTCAGTTCGGCACCGGCGTTTCCAACATCAACGCCATTGCCGAGCAGTGCAAGAAGGACCTCGGCATCACGCTCGAGATGACGGCGACCGACAGCGACGCCGCCGCCCAGCGCGCCGTGACGCAGCCCGATAGCTACGATATCGCCGACATCGAATACTGGATCCTGAAGAAGGTCTATCCGACCGGCGTCATCCAGCCGATGGATGTGAAGAAGCTGAAGTATTACGACAAGGTCGTTCCGCTGTTCAAGAACGGCAAGCTGAAGGCCGATAGCGTCATCGCGCAGGGCACGGCGCCGCACACGGTCGGTTACGTCGAGAGCGCGGATGCCAAGACATTCGCCAAGGGCGAGACCGAGCTCTTCACCATGATGCCGACGATCTACAATGCCGACACGCTCGGCATTCGTCCCGACCTCGTCGGCCGCGATATCACCACCTGGGCCGATATCATGGACCCGAAGTTCAAGGGCAAGGCCTCGATCCTCAACATCCCGTCGATCGGCATCATGGACGCCGCGATGATCATGGAAGCGCTTGGCAACATCAAATACGCCGACAAGGGCAACATGACCAAGGAAGAGATCGACAAGACGATCGAGTTCCTGATCAAGGCCAAGCAGGACGGCCAGTTCCGCGCCTTCTGGAAGTCGTTCGACGAGTCGGTCAACCTGATGGCCTCGGGCGAAGTGGTGATCCAGTCGATGTGGTCGCCGGCCGTCGCCGCCGTCCGCTCCAAGGGCATCGCCTGCAAGTATCAGCCGCTCAAGGAAGGCTACCGCTCATGGGGCGGCGGTCTTGGCCTTGCCTCGCACCTCAAGGGCGCCGAACTCGATGCGGCCTATGAGTACATCAACTGGTACACATCCGGCTGGGTCGGCGGCTACCTCAACCGCCAGGGCTACTACTCGGCCTGCATGGACACCGCCAAGGGCTTCATGACCGAGGACGAATGGGGCTACTGGATCGAAGGCAAGGCCGCCAAGGGCGATATCATGTCGCCTGAAGGCAAAGTCATGGAGAAGGCCGGTGCGGTTCGCGACGGCGGCTCGTTCGACGAGCGCATGGGCCATGTCGCGTGCTGGAACTCCGTCATGGACGAGGACCGCTACATGGTTCGCCGCTGGAACGAGTTCATCGCGGCATAAGGCGGACTTCATCCGCCTCGGCGGGTGCCGCTTTCCCCTCCCCAAACCCTCCCCACAAGGGGGAGGGAGCGCGGGCGCTGCGGTACGGAGCCTGTTCCTCCCGGTGAGCGTGGTGGCAGAAAACTCCCTCGCTCTTGTGGGGAGGGTGCAGCAGAAGAACTCCCTCCCCCTTGTGGGGAGGGTTGGGGAGGGGTCTTCCGATCCCTCCCGCTTTCCATATCAAGGCAAATCCGAGAGGATGGCAGATGGCGACGATCGCTTCAGCAGAGACAAACGAGACGACTGAGCGGGTGCGCAGCCCGGGCTTTCCGCTGGCGCCATGGGCTGCCTCCTATCTCCAGGCGACGCCGCTCATCCTGATCCTCGGCTTCTTCTTCATCCTGCCGATTTTGATGATCGCGGTGGTCAGCTTCTGGGATTACGACTTCGCCGGTCTCTATCCCGATTTCCTCACGATGAACTACGCCGAGACGCTCGGCTCGTGGGTGACGTGGAAGACCTATCTGAACACGCTGAAGTTCACCGTCATTGTCTGGGCGCTCACCGTCTTCATCGGTTTCTGGGTCGCCTATTTCCTTGCCTTCCACATCCGCCGCACATCGACGCAGATGATCCTGTTCCTCGTCTGTACCGTGCCGTTCATGACCTCGAACATCATCCGCATGATCTCGTGGATCCCGGTGCTCGGCCGTAATGGTTTGGTCAATTCGGCGCTGATCGAGATGGGAATCATTCCGCGACCCATCGAGTGGCTGCTCTATTCCGATTTCGCCGTGGTGCTCGCCATGGTGCATCTCTACACGCTGTTCATGGTGACGCCGATCTTCAACACGCTGATGCGTATCGATCGCTCGCTGTTCGAGGCGGCGCGCGATGCTGGCGCCAGCGGCTGGCAGATCCTCTGGAATGTCGTCATTCCGCTCGCCAAGCCCGGCATCGCCATCGGTTCGATCTTCGTCGTCACGCTCGTCATGGCCGATTTCTCGACGGTGCAGGTCATGTCCGGCGGGCAGAGCGCCTCGGTGGCGCTGATGATGAAGAACCAGATGTCGCTGCTGCAATATCCGGCCGCCGCCGCCAATGCCGTCGTGCTTCTGATCGTCGTGCTGATGATGGTTGCCGCCATCCTGCGCGTCGTCGACATCCGCAAGGAGCTTTGAGATGGGCCACGAAAAGCGCACCATCGAATTCTACGTGCTCGCCGCCTTCTTCATCCTGTTCGTGCTGTTCCTCTACGGCCCGCTGTCGGCGATCCTGATCCTCTCCTTCCAGGGACCGGATGGCGGCCTGACATTCCCGCTCAATGGCGTTTCCGTCCACTGGTTCTTCAACCTGTTCGAAAAGCAGGCGGTGGGCGATTTCGGGGCCTCGTTCCGCCGCTCCTTCACGCTCGGCTTTATGGTGATGATCGTCACCGTCGTGGTGTCGCTGCTCGCAGGCCTTGCCTTCCGCCGCCGGTTCCGCGGCGCGACGCTGCTGTTCTACGCGACGGTTGCCAGCCTCGTGGTACCGTCGATCATCATTTCGCTCGGCATCGGCGTGGTGTTCCAGCAAGGCGGGTTGAAGCCGGCCTGGTACTCGTCGGCCTTCGGCGCGCATCTGACATGGACGCTGCCGTTCGGCGTGCTGATCATGTTCGCCGTCTTCAACCGTTTCTCGCCGGCCTACGAAGAGGCGGCGCGCGATCTCGGGGCGACGTCGTGGCAGACCTTCGTGCATGTCGTGCTGCCGATGATCGCGCCCAGCCTTATCGGCGTCGGCCTGTTCGGTTTCACGCTCTCCTATGACGAATTCGCCCGCACGCTGATGACGTCAGGAAGCTACAACACGCTGCCGCTTGAGATCTACGGGATGACGACCAACGTGACGACACCGGTGCTTTATGCGCTGGGCACTGTGACGACGCTGTTCTCCTTCACCATCATTCTCGTCGCGCTCGGCATCATGATGATGCTGCGCGGACGCCAGGCAAAGACAAGCTGATCTCATGCGCATCCTGATCGTCAATCCGAACACGACCGCCAGCATGACCGAGAAGGCGGCGACCGCCGCACGGCTCGTCGCCGCCAGCGGCACCGAGATCATCGCCGCCACATCGAGAATGGGGCCGGTGTCGATCGAGGGGCATTACGACGGGGCGCTCGCCATTCCCGGCTTGCTGACGGAGCTCAAGGAGCGGGCAGGGACCTATGACGCGGCCGTCATCGCCTGTTTCGACGATACGGGGCTGGAGGCAGCTCGCAGTTTCGCCGATGTGCCTGTGCTCGGGCTTTGCGAATCCGCCGTCGCCACCGCCGGCTTCCTGGCGCAGCGCTTCACCGTGGTGACGACGCTGGAGCGCTCGCGGGTGCTGATCGACAATCTCGTGCGCCGCTATGGCATGGGCGACCGGGCGAAGGTCCGGGCGTCGGATATCCCGGTGCTGGAACTCGAGGACGAAGCCTCCGGCGCCATCGGCAAGCTGCGGGCGGAAATCGAGCGGGCATTGTCGGAAGATGGGGCGGAGGCGATCGTTCTCGGCTGCGCAGGGATGACCGATCTGGCGCGGGAGCTGCAGGAGATTTACGGTGTGCCCGTGGTGGATGGGGTGGCCGCGGCCGTCAAACAGGCCGAGGCGCTGGTGTCGCTGGGTCTGTCGACCAGCAAGCGCGGCTCCTACGCATCGCCATTGGCCAAGCCCTTCAGTGGAGCGATGAGCGCCTTTGCGCCGATGCGGGCGGCAAGCTGACCGATGACAATATCCTTTGATTTCGAAGCGCTCTCGGAGCGCGAGCGCTACAAGCTGATGATCGGCACGATCATTCCGCGGCCGATCGCGCTGGTGACGACCGTCGACGAACATGGGCGCATCAATGCGGCGCCGTTCAGCTTTTTCAATTGCCTCTCCGCCGATCCGCCCATTCTCGCGCTCGGTGTCGAGAACAATCCGGATATGTCGTTCAAGGACACCGGCCACAACATCCGCATGACGGAGGTCTTCACCGTCAACATCGTGTCGTTCGCCATTGCCGAAGCCATGCATGTCTGCGGGTCCAAATATCCGCGCGGAGTCGACGAACTGAAGCAGGCGGGACTGACCGCCATGTCCGGTCACAAGGTGGCATCGCCATGGATCGCCGAGGCACCGGCATCCTTCGAATGCAAGCGCCATGTGACGCTGGAGCTTGGAAAGTCCCGGCAGATCATCATGGGCGAAATCGTCTACGCTCATTACCGCGACGGCGTCGTGGATCCGGAACGCCTGCGTGTCGATCCGGCTGAGGTCGATGCTATCGCGCGTCTCGGCGGCGATACGTGCGCGACTATCCGCGATCGGTTCGAAATGCTGACGCCCAAATTGTGAGCTTCCGGGCGCCGCCACGATTCCGCTTTACTTTTCCACTCCGCTTGCCTTTTCTCAGGAAAAAGCATTGCAGGAGAGGAAGCACAACGTGACGATGCCAGAAGAAGACCTCAAGCGGATCGCGGAACAGGAAGCGGTGTTGACTTTCGACACCTTCGATCTCACGACCGGATGGCAGCTCGGCAAACTCCTGCAGGAGCTAGGCGCGGAGCGCAGCCTGGGCATCGCGATCGACATCACGCTGCATTCGATGCCGGTCTTCTACGCCGTGCTTCCGGGTGTCACCCCTGACAACGTGCAGTGGGTGCGACGCAAGCGCAATCTGGTGCTGCGCTACTTCAGGAGCAGCTATTCCATCGGGCTCGATCTCAAGCAGAAGGGCAAGACGGTGGCGGACAACGGTCTTTCGGATGTGGACTACGCGCCGCATGGCGGCAGCTTCCCGATCAACGTCAAGGGTACGGGCTGCATCGGCGCGGTGACCGTTTCCGGCCTGCCGCAACGCGACGATCACAATCTCGTCGTCGAAGCTCTGGCGTTGATGTTGGCAAAAGACCTCGACGCGTTGCGCCTTGCCTGAGAAGCGTGCGAGCGAAAGAACCAACCGGGCCCGGTGCGAAATGACGCCGGGCTTCGGCTGTACTCCTGATTGATCTTTGGTCGGGTGATCAGACCTTGTTGGTCATCCACACTTTAGGAGCGCCAAGTACGCCGCCTGTTCGCATCGCCGCTCTGAGTTCTTCCAGTTTGCCAAAGGCCTCAGCGGCTTCGGGCGTGGCAAACTCATGCGTCACGGTGACGTCGTTGGGATTGTCGATCGCCTGGAAGACGGCCTCGGAAACCACCCCGTTTGCCTTCTGGACGGACCTGAACGCGTCGTAGACCTTGCGCCAGGCCGCGTAGTCCGAAACCTCATGCCTTACGAACAGCATCGTCATCTCACCCTCCTACTTTGCATCGACACGTTTCGTTGGGATATCGTCCGCACCCTATCACCGATGGGAATTTTGCGCGCGGTGAAATGCGGTTGAGGCCGATCGGTCGCACCCCGCGCGGCTTGAGATTCAGGCCATGGCTTCGTTGCGCGCAGCCAATGCGACGCGCCCTTTGAAATTCGCCGCTTCGCTGCGATACTTCCACCGAAGGATCGAGATCGATGACGCGTCATTGGGGAATTCTGGCGGCGTTGCTATCACTGGCGCTCATCAGTGCCGGACCGGCTGATGACGGGCGCTGGTATGCCGGAGGCTATTCCTTCTCTGATGAACTCGGTGGCTTCCGAATCCTATCGGTGAGCGGCTCCGGCACGCTAGACGATCCGATCGAAATCCAGGAGCAGTTGAACCTCTCAACGCCCGTCACCCTTGTGATCCGGGGGGCAAATCCCTCCCGGCTCGATGCCACGGAACAGACCGGCGTTCACTTCCGCATTACCATCGTGAACAGGAGTGGACTTGGATGGATCGGTTTCGGCTTCGAACTCCAGGAAATCCGCGGCAAGCCAAGCGATTTCGATGATGGGCTGTCGTTCGGACAGACGAACCCCAATCCCGATTTTATTTCATCCAATCGGTTTTCGCGTTTTGAAAGCCGTTTCGAAAGCTACGACCGGTTGAGCTTCGAAGACGGCCATGTCGATCCGCTGGATCTCGCCGCGTTCGGATTCTTCGTCACCGACATGACGCCGGTGCCGGAGTTCTATCTTGTGCAGGATCCGCGCATACCATCGTCATGAGGCGCAGGTCGACTGAAAGAAAGCGGCGCCATCGATGGCGCCGCTTTCCTGTCGTTTCAGATCTTGCCGCCCGCCTCGGGGATCACCTTGGTCAGGCTGCCGTTTGCCGGGAAGAGGGGGATCAGGCAGGCCTGCAGGGCGTGGTAGATGTCGCCCTTGCCCGGGAACAGGCTGTGCGAGGGAACGAGGTTTTCCGTCAGTTCCTCATGCCAGCCGCCGTTCTTGTGATCGATGAAGGCGCGTTCGATCACGTTCCAGATTCGGCGGTAGTGTTCCTCGTGGTAGTCGCTCGGCAGGTGCTCGTTCAGGAAGTGTGCGGCAGCAGCGCCTTCGCAGGCCGGCCACCACAGCTTGTTGCGCTTGGCGGGCTTGTCGTCCCAGTCGAGCGTATAGAAGAAGCCGCCCTTGTCGTTGTCCCAACCGAGTGCGATCGACTGCGAGAACAGGCTCTTGGCCGCATCCGGCATCCATTCCTGCTTCTTGCCGCCGAGCACCCAGAGCTGCAGGAGGAGACGCGCCCATTCCAGCCAGTGGCCGGGGGTGGTGCCTGCCGGGCGGAACATCTCGTTCGGATGATAGTAATCCTTGTCGAGGCCCCAATCGGTGCTGAAGTGTTCGGCAACGCGCCAGCCGACCGAGCCTGCCGCGCGGCGGATGACGAGGTCGGCGATGCTTTCGGCCTTGGCGAGATAATCGCGGTCACCAGTCGCCTCGAAGGCCGCCATCAGAGCTTCGGTGAGGTGCATGTTGGAGTTCTGGCCACGGTAGTTGCCGCCGTCGAGCGCCTGCCAGTCGGCGGTGAACTCCTCGGCAATCGCACCGTGCTTGGCTTCCCAGAACTTCGTGTTCAGGACTTCGGTGATGTCGGCAAGCATGCCGTCGGCCAGCGGATGGCCGACCGTCTTGGCGGAAGACGCCGCGAGTAGCACGAAGGCGTGACCATAGCCTTGCTTGTTTGAATCAACAGGGCCGTTGTCGTCGAGCGACCAGAAATAGCCACCGTTCTTGGTGTCGCGGTGATGGTTCCAGATGTACTGCATGCCGTGATCGACAACGTCGGCGGCGCCGGGGCGGCCGAGAAGGGTGCCGATCGAAAAGCAGTGGACGGCGCGCGACGCGATATGGATCGGACGCACTTGGCCGGCGGCGTTCAGCGGCTTGCCGGTATCATCGAGATCGAAGAAGCCGCCCTTGGGGTTGATAGAGTCGTGCTGGAAGAAATCGAAGAGGCCGTTTGCCTGTGCTAGAAGCCAGTCGCGGTGATAGGGGCGGGTGGTCCAGTTTCCGAGCGCGGCGTCGCCGTTTGCAAGTGCCATGTTACTCCTCCGATTTCGTGCACAAAGCCTTTGCAACCGCCTATATAGGGGCCGCTCGAGTCTGTCATCTGCCCAGCGCCGCAAAGGCGCCACATGAGATGGATATATTGACATAAAGATATCTTTATGTGATTGGACCATTTGGTCTGTAACGACGTCAAGGAGTCCGCCCGTGTTTGATACTCTGTTTGGTTCCGAAGGGGCAAAGCGCGACGGTAGTGAAGTGTTTGCTGCGCTCAAGAAAGCCGCGAGCGAACGCATCCTCGTTCTTGACGGCGCCATGGGCACGCAGATCCAGGGGCTGGGCTTCGATGAAGACCATTTCCGCGGCGATCGTTTCATCGGCTGTGCCTGTCACCAGAAGGGCAACAACGACCTCCTGATCCTGTCGCAGCCTGATGCGATCGAGGAGATCCATTACAAATACGCCAAGGCCGGCGCCGATATCCTCGAGACCAACACCTTCTCGTCGACCCGCATCGCGCAGGCCGACTATGCGATGGAAGGCGAAGTCTACGCCCTCAACAAGGAAGGCGCTGAGATCGTGCGCCGCGCTTGCATTCGCGCCGAGCGTGAAGATGGCCGCCGCCGGTTCGTGGCCGGTGCCATCGGCCCGACGAACCGCACCGCGTCGATTTCGCCCGATGTCAACAATCCGGGCTTCCGCGCTGTCAGTTTCGACGACCTGCGCATTGCTTATGGCGAGCAGATCGACGGCCTGATCGACGGTGGCGCCGACATCATCCTGATCGAGACGATCTTCGACACGCTGAACGCCAAGGCTGCGATCTTCGCCTGCGAGGAGCGCTTCGAAGCGAAGGGCATCCGCCTTCCTGTCATGATCTCAGGCACAATCACCGATCTTTCCGGCCGCACGCTGTCGGGCCAGACGCCGTCGGCGTTCTGGAACTCGGTGCGTCACACCAACCCGTTCACGATCGGCCTCAACTGCGCGCTCGGCGCCAACGCCATGCGTCCGCACCTGCAGGAGCTGTCGGGCGTTGCCGATACCTTCATCTGCGCCTATCCGAATGCCGGCCTGCCCAACGAGTTCGGCCAGTATGACGAGACGCCTGAGCTGATGGCGGCGCAGATCGACGAGTTCGCCCGCGAGGGTCTCGTCAATATCGTCGGCGGCTGCTGCGGCTCGACGCCGGAGCATATCAAGGCGATTGCCGAAGTCGTTTCCAAGTACAAGCCGCGTCCGATCCCTGAGCATCGGCCGTTCATGTCGCTGTCGGGCCTCGAGCCTTTCGAGCTCACCAAGGACATCCCCTTCGTCAACGTCGGTGAGCGCACCAACGTTACGGGTTCGGCTCGCTTCCGCAAGCTGATCACCAATGCCGATTACACGGCAGCGCTCGATGTGGCGCGCGATCAAGTGGAGAACGGCGCGCAGATCATCGACATCAACATGGACGAAGGCCTGATCGATTCCGAAAAGGCGATGGTCGAATTCCTGAACCTGATCGCCGCCGAGCCGGATATCGCTCGCGTGCCCGTCATGATCGACAGTTCCAAGTTCTCGATCATCGAATCCGGTCTGAAGCGGGTTCAGGGCAAGCCGATCGTCAACTCGATCTCGCTCAAGGAAGGCGAGGAGAACTTCCTGGCGCAGGCGAGGTTGCTGCATGCCTATGGCGCGGCTGTCGTCGTCATGGCCTTCGACGAGACCGGGCAGGCGGATACCTATGACCGCAAGGTCGAGATCTGCACGCGCGCCTACAAGCTCTTGACCGAGAAGGCGGGCTTCCCGCCCGAGGACATCATCTTCGACCCGAACGTCTTTGCGGTCGCGACCGGTATCGAAGAGCACAACAATTACGGCGTCGACTTCATCGAGGCGACACGGACGATCCGCGAGCGCATGCCGCTGGTGCATATTTCGGGCGGCGTTTCGAACCTCTCCTTCTCGTTCCGCGGCAACGAGCCGGTGCGCGAGGCGATGCACGCCGTGTTTCTCTACCACGCCATCCAGGCGGGCATGGACATGGGCATCGTCAACGCCGGCCAGCTGGCGGTCTACGACCAGATTGATGCGGAACTACGCGAGGCCTGCGAGGACGTGGTGCTGAACCGCCGCGCTGATGCGACCGAGCGGCTGCTTGAAGTGGCGGAGAAGTTCCGTGGCGGTGCGGCGCGCGAGGGACGCGTGCAGGATCTCTCCTGGCGTGAATGGTCGGTCGAGAAGCGGCTTGAACACGCTTTGGTCAACGGCATTACCGAATATATCGATGCCGATACGGAAGAGGCGCGCCTTGCCGCGGCCCGTCCGCTGCACGTCATCGAAGGCCCACTGATGGCCGGCATGAACGTCGTCGGCGATCTCTTCGGCTCGGGCAAGATGTTCCTGCCGCAGGTCGTCAAGTCGGCGCGCGTGATGAAGCAGGCCGTGGCCGTGCTGCTCCCCTACATGGAAGAGGAGAAGCGGCTGAATGGCGGCGATGAGCGCAAGGCTGCCGGCAAGATTCTGATGGCGACCGTCAAGGGCGATGTCCACGATATCGGCAAGAACATCGTCGGCGTCGTGCTTGCCTGCAACAATTACGAGATCATCGACCTCGGCGTCATGGTGCCGGCGACGAAGATCCTCGAGACCGCCGTTGCCGAGAAAGTTGATATCATCGGTCTTTCCGGCCTGATCACGCCGTCGCTCGACGAAATGGTGCATGTCGCCGCTGAAATGGAGCGTCAGGGACTGGATCTGCCGCTGCTGATCGGTGGCGCGACGACGAGCCGTGTCCACACGGCGGTCAAGATCCATCCGGGCTACAACAAGGGCCAGGCCGTGTATGTGACGGATGCCAGCCGCGCCGTCGGTGTCGTCTCGACGCTGCTGTCGCCCGACAATCGCGATGGCTATGTGGCCGATATCCGCGCCGAATACGCCAAGGTCGCAGCGGCGCATGCGCGCAGCGAGGCCGAGAAGGTGCGCCTGCCGCTCGTCCGCGCCCGCGAAAATGCGCAACAGGTCGATTGGGCGGCCTACAAGCCGACCAAGCCGAGCTTCCTCGGCACCAAGGTTTTCGACGGCTACGATCTGGCCGATATCGCGACGTACATCGATTGGACGCCGTTCTTCCAGACTTGGGAGCTGCGTGGCCGGTTCCCGGCCATTCTCGAGGACGAGAAGCAGGGCGAGGCTGCTCGTGCGCTCTGGGCCGATGCGCAGGCGATGCTGAAGCAGATTATCGACGAGAAGTGGTTCCACCCGCGCGCCGTCATCGGCTTTTGGCCGGCGAACGCGGTTGGCGACGATATCCGTCTGTTCAAGGACGAGAGCCGCAAGGACGAGCTCGCCACCTTCTTCACGCTGCGCCAGCAGTTGTCGAAGCGTGACGGGCGGCCGAACGTCGCGTTGTCGGACTTCGTTGCGCCTGCCGAGAGCGGTGTGCAGGACTATGTCGGCGGTTTCGTCGTCACGGCTGGTATCGAGGAAGTCGCGATCGCGGAACGCTTCGAACGCGCCAACGACGACTATTCGTCGATTCTGGTCAAGGCGCTGGCCGATCGCTTCGCTGAAGCCTTCGCCGAACGCATGCATGAACAGGTTCGCCGCGAGTATTGGGGTTACGCCAAGGATGAGCAGCTCAGCAACATGCAGCTCATCACAGAGGAATATGCCGGTATCCGTCCGGCACCAGGCTATCCGGCGCAGCCCGACCATACCGAAAAGAAGACGCTGTTCGGCCTGCTCGATGCGGAGAAGGCGGCAGGCGTGACGCTCACCGAGAGCTACGCGATGTGGCCGGGCTCTTCCGTTTCCGGCATCTACATCGGCCACCCCGATTCCTACTACTTCGGCGTTGCCAAGGTGGAGCGGGATCAGGTCGAGGATTACGCGAAACGCAAGGGCATGGAGGTTGCCGAGGTCGAGCGTTGGCTTGGGCCGGTTCTCAACTACGTGCCGCGCAAGCGTGACGAAGACATCGAGGACGCGGCCTGATCGGCTGCGTCTTCAGAACTTGATTCAAAGGCTGGACAGATTGATTCAGTTTGTCGCCGCAAGGTGCTGATCCTGAATCGAAATCAGCTATTGCTCAGGCGGTCATCTCGACGAGGATTGCCGTCGTATCGTCGCTCTGCTTGAAGCGCGGGTAGCGAAGACCCTCCGGGTCCGTCTCCCGCTCGAAGCGCCGGAGTTCTTCGATCATCGGTGCGAGACCCTTTTCGAGGGCTGTGCGGACGAGGCTTGCCGCATCGTAGGCGGCGTAGAGAACCACGAGATCCGCGAAGCCGTCGCTGCAGACGATGGCGTGCGCCTTGCCGTTGATCTCCAGCCGTTCCGAAACCAGATGATCCGCCGATTCAGGCACGAGGCCCAGTGTCCAGATGCCGCCTGCGGTGTTCTGGCTTTCACGGTGCCGGCGCAGGGCCGTCAGCGTTTCCGGATTGCCGAGCGCGCCGCCATCCTTGGTAATGCCGCCGGTGCGAGCGATATGGCTTTGCGCATGTGCCTGCTCCCTGATGTAGGCGTCGGGAATGGCCATGTGAAAGCTCACCGATCCATCTGCCTGCAAGAGGAAGACGCAGGAATCGCCGAGGCCATAGAAGGTCAAACCGTGATCGGTTGCATGGATCATCGAGAAGGCGGAAAGCGGCCAGGCGTAGCGCGGTACATCAGGGTTACTGCCGAGGAATGTCGCCCGGGCATCGACCGAAACTGCGCGGGCGACATCGGAAACCGACGTCTCGCGTGTGATCTGTTGCCGAAAGCCATCCGCGAAGCGTGCCGCGACCCAGGCGGCGTCGCTGCCTGATGCGTCCATGTACTGGCGGTCGCCGAGGCCCGTTGCGCCATCGATCACGAAGGCGCAGGCCTCGTTGTAGCCGAAGCGGTCGTCGTTCGGCTTTTCGGGATTTCCCGGTACGGAGAGCGCGTCGAGGATCTTGATCGCAGGCGCCGGCATCGTTCTTCAATTCCTCGTGGTGGGGGGCGATGGAAGGCCGAACACGTCGGCCTTCGCTTGGGTGGTCAGGCGCTGCTCAGCCGAGAACGGGCCGCATGAAGCTGCGCTCATAGCTGATGATGCTGCGGTTGCGCTTGTCGAGATCGAAGGCCGCCTGGCACTCGGGATCGACGGCCATGCGGGTGCGGTAGTCTTCGTAGGAGAACAATGCGACCGCGATGTTGTTGGCGCCCTCGGAGGGCAGGAAATAGCCGTGATGGTTGCCGCCCATGCGGTTGACGATCGGAATCCAGAGCCTGGCGTATTCTTCAAATTCGGCGACCTTGTAGGGGTCGATGACGTAGCGCAGATGGCAAGTAATCATATGAAATATCTCTGATTGATAGGGCCGGCAGAAACGCCTGTCGGCCGGTTGCTAGCGTAGTGTGTTGTCGTCAGGCGCTCGTGGCAAGCCGTTCATTCAACTCCTCGATGCCAACCTCGGCTTCGACGCTGTCGCCCTTGGCGATCAGGTATAGCCCGAGCGCGAAGGCAAGCGCTGCGATGAACAGCAGATAGTAGGCATGCGCCATCGGGTTCAGCGGCAGCAACGAGGCCACCGCAAGCGGTGTCAGGCCGCCGAAGATGGCGTAGGAGACATTGTAGGAGAAGGAGAGGCCGCTAAAGCGGACGCGAGCCGGGAAGGCGCGCACCATGACATAGGGCACGGCGCCGACCATGCCGACCGACAGGCCCATGATGGCATAGAGCACGAACAGGACCGTGAGCGACGTCGCGGCATAGGTGTAGAAGGCGAAGGTCGCAGCAGCAAAGAAGATGCTGGAGACGACGAAGAAGCGTCCCGACCCCACCCGATCGACGATCGCGCCGGCGGCCGCCGTACTGAAGATCAGGAAGAGCGTGCCGAAGCTGGTGGCGGCAAGTGATTGCTGCGCGGTGTAGCCATAGAGTTTTTGCAGGAAGGTCGCCGTCATCAGCGTCGTGACGACGATGCCGGCCGAGAGGATCCAGGTCAGCAGCATGGAGATGATGACGCCGCGCTTGTAGTCACGCAGGACTGACTTCAGCGGCAGTTCGGGCGTAAGCGAGCGGGCCTGCTTCATTTCCGCGAAGACCGGTGTCTCCTGCAGCCAGCGGCGCAGGTAGACGGCAACGAGGCCGAAGATGCCGCCGAGCAGGAACGGGATGCGCCAGGCGTAGGCCGCGACATCCTCTGGCGTGAAGACGGAATTGATGATCGTGGCGATAAAGGATCCGAGCAGGATGCCGAGCGTCAGGCCGGAGCAGAGGAAGCCGCAGGCAAAGCCGACGCGGCGAAAGGGAACGTGCTCGGCTACGAAGGTCCAGGCGCCGGGCACTTCGCCGCCGATCGCCGCACCCTGCAGGATGCGCATCAGGATGAGCAGGATCGGCGCTGCAACGCCTATCGTTGCGTAGGTGGGCATGGCGGCCATGCCGAGCGTCGAGAGCGCCATCAGAAGGATCGAGAAGGCGAAGACCCGCTTGCGGCCGAAGAGATCGCCGAAATGGGCAAGCACGATGCCGCCAAGCGGGCGGACCAGATAGCCGGCGGCAAAGATGCCGAAGGTCTGGACGGTCACCAGCCACTCCGGCATGTCGGTCGGAAAGAACAGCTTGCCGATCACCGCCGCGAAGAAGACGAAGATGATGAAATCGTAGAACTCAAGCGCGCCACCGAGGGCCGAGAGGCCGAGTGTGCGGAAATCCTGCGCGGTGAGGCGGCGTGGAGGGGTGACTGATGTGATGGGGGACATGATGCTGACTTTGCTGAACAAAAAACGTTTAAGCAGTCGTCGCGCATCGAGGTTGTCATTTCAAGCAATTTCCGGCGCTGCAAAATTGAAGCGCCGGAAATGTGGAAACGAGTGTGGCAAAGCCGCAAAAACTGGGTGCGGCGGCCGGATCAGTCGCGGATGACGAGGAGGTCGGCCGCCATGAAGCGCAGCGTTACCGTTTCGCCGGCCTGCGGCGGGGTTACACCCGGGCTGTTGAACATGTCGAAGGAAATGACATTGCCGCCGACGTTCATACGGGTGCGGATGACCGAGCCGAGGAAGTGGGCGGAGACGACCTGGCCTGTCAGCCTGGTATCGCATGGCGCGCTTTCGGCCAACGATCCGGCTTCTGGACGCAGTGCGAGCGAGACGGTGTCGCCTGCCTTGAAGGCCGCCACCGACTGCTTCAGCGTCACGCCCTGATCGCCGATCTGGATGCGGTTGATGGCGGGATCGACAACCTTCGCCTCAATCATGTTCAGCGTACCGACGAAGGAGGCGACGAAGCGGGTCGACGGCGTGTTGTAGATCTCGAAGGGCGTTCCGATCTGGTCGGCGCGGCCGCCGTTCATGACCACGATGCGGTCGGAGATCGAAAGGGCCTCTTCCTGGTCGTGCGTCACGAAGACGGTGGTGATGCCGAGCTTCTGCTGGATGGCGCGGATTTCCTCGCGCAGCGATACGCGGATCTTGGCATCGAGCGCCGACAGCGGCTCGTCGAGCAGCAGAACCTGCGGGCGCACGGCAAGCGCGCGGGCAAGGGCGACGCGCTGCTGCTGGCCGCCCGAGAGCTGGTAGGGGTAGCGGTCTGCGAGATGGTCGAGCTTGATAAGGCCAAGCATTTCCTTGACGCGCTGGTCGATCTCGGGCTGCGCGGTGCCGGCAACCTTGAGGCCGAAGGCGACGTTGTCGTGAACCGTCATGTTGGGGAACAGCGCATAGGCCTGGAAGACCATGCCGATGTTGCGCTTGTTCGGCTTGAGACTGTTCTGCTCCTTGCCGCCGATCGCGATACGACCGGAGGAGGGTGTTTCGAAGCCTGCGATCATGCGCAGGACCGTCGTCTTGCCACAGCCCGACGGGCCGAGGAAGGAGATGAATTCACCCTTCTCGATCTGCATGTTGAAGTCATGCACGACCTGCGTTGCGCCGAAGGATTTCTTGAGGTTTGCGAGTTCGAGGAAAGCCATGAAAACCAGATACCTTACGACTTGGCCGGAGCGGCCCGGTGGAAGCGGGAGGCGAGATTGAGAAGGCCCATGCTGAGCCAGGTGATCGAGAAGGCGATAACCGCCAGTGCCGACGGCTCGTAGGCACGGTTGGCTCCGACCAGCTGCAGGTAGGGGCCGAAGGCCGGACGATTGAGCAAAGCGGCCATGGTGAATTCGCCCATGACGATCGCAAGCGTGATGAAGGCGCCGGAGAGAACGCCGCTCATGACGTTCGGGAAGATGCACTTGAACATGATGGTCGTCCAGCTCGCGCCGAGGCTTTCGGCCGCCTCGGTCAGAGTGCGGACATCGATCGCGCGCATCGCCGTGTCGACGGCGCGGTACATGTAGGGCAGCGACAGCGTGATGTAGGAGAAGACGAGCAGTACGTTGGTGCCCGAGGTCGAGCCCGTCAGCGGCAGGATCGAGGACGAGTTGTACATTCTGAGGTAGCCGAAGACGATGACGATCGCCGGGATGACCAGCGGCAGCAGCGTGATGAACTCGACCACAGGGCGGATCTGCGGCAGGCGCAGGCGGACCCAATAGGCGGTCGGCACGACGAGCAGCATGCCGAAGACGATGGTCAGAAGCGCCATCATCATCGAATAGCCGAAGGTCTCGCGAAACTGCACCTCGGAAAAGACCGATGCGTAGGCGTCGAAGCTGTAGGCACCGCGGCGCATGCGCAGCGAAAACTCGATCGTGGCAATGAGCGGCAGCAGGAAGTAAGTCGCGCCGATCGCTATGGCGATCCAGGCTCCAAGGCGTGAAGTCTTCATTTTTGCCACCGTTCAGCGCGCATGCGCAGCAGGATGTAGACGAGGTTGGACAGACCGGTGATGACGATCATGCCGAGCGCCAAGGCGTAACCGAGGTTGGCGTTGTGAAGAACGTCGCCGCGGATCTGCGCATAGAGCAGGATCGGCACGATATTGAGCGAGCTGCCGGTCAGAGCGTAGGCCGTGGCGATGGCGCCGAAGGCATTCGCGAACAGAAGCAGCGTCGTGCCCATCAGGCTCGGCCAGAGGATCGGGAATGCGACCATTCGCCAGTATTGACCATTGGTGGCGCCGAGGATCGATGCGGCTTCCTTCCACTCCTTCTTCATGCCGTCGAGCGCCGGCGTCAGGATCAGCACCATCAGCGGGATCTGGAAGTACATGTAGGTGAGGGTGAGCCCGAAGAAGCTCAGCAGGTTGAAGCCGGTAGAGTAGAGATTGAAGCCGAACCAGTCACGCATCAGGACGGTGACAAGACCGGTGCGACCGAGCGTGGAGAGAAAGGCGAAAGCCAGCGGCACGCCGGCGAAATTCGAGGCGACGCCGGAGAACGTCAGGAGGCCGGAGCGCACCCAGCCGGGCAGGCCGCCGAGCACGACGGCCCAGGCGAGAAAGAAGCCGATCAGCGCGCCACCGAGAGCCGACGCCACCGAGACCTTGATGCTGATCCAGTAGGCGCTGAGGATCGTCGGCGTGAACAGGTCGGCGATGTTCTTGAGCGTCAGGTTGCCTTCCGGCGTCAGAAACGCGCCGGCGACGAGATAAAGCGTCGGTACGATAAGGAACAGCAGCGCGAATATCATAAAGGGTGCGATGCCGAGCCAGTCTATGACCCTGTCGCGATTTATCATGGGCGCGGCCGGAACCACGGATGTTGAAACAGTGCTCATAAACGACAGCCTTATCGGGCAATGAAAAACGAAACCTCTCCGCCACGGGGGCGGAGAGGCCTTGCGTCAAAGATTACTTGACGTTGGCGCCAACGACGCTGTCCCACTTCGTGGTGATAGCGGTCTTGCCTGCAGCCTGTTCGTCGAGCGTCGGGAACACGGCCTTTTCATAGGCAGCGGCCGGCGGCAGCTTGTCGAGCATAGCCTGCGGGATCTTCTTGTTCTTCGCCAGATCGTTGAAGCGGATCGGGTGGCAATAGCCCTTCAGCCAGCCAAGCTGACCTTCGTCCGAGTACAGGTATTCCATCCAGAGCTTCGCAGCGTTCGGATGCGGAGCGAAAGCGGAGATCGCCTGGACGTAGACGCCAGCGTTGACGCCCGATGCCGGAACGACGACTTCAACCGGCGGGTTGCCCTTCAGCGTGTCGCGCCAGGACAGGCCGTTGTAGTCCCATGCGATGACGATCGGCGTGGAGCCCTGTGCCAGCGAAGCGGACTTGCCGATAACAGGAACCAGATTGCCGGCCTTGTTGAGCTCAGCGAAGTAAGCGAGACCGGCTTCACCAGCCTTGGTCGCATCCTTTTCGCCAGATGCGATACCGGCTGCGTAAACTGCCTGGACAGCCTGGTTCGAAGCGCGCGGGTCGCCGGCGAGAGCGATGCTGTTGGCGTAGTCGGACTTCTTCAGGTCGGCCCAGTCCTTCGGGACTTCCTTGACGATGTCGGTGTTCACCACGAAGGAGAGAACGCCGTAGTAGTCGCCGTACCAGAAGCCGTCGGCATCCTTGGCGCTGTCAGGGATCGAATCCCAGGTCGAAACCTTGTAAGGCTGGATCAGGCCGTCAGCCTTGGCGGACGGGCCGAAGGAGAGACCAACGTCGATCACGTCAGGAGCCTGCGGGCCGGTGTTGCCCTTGTTGGCCTTGATGGCTTCGATTTCGTCGCCCGAGCCAGCGTCCGGGTTCAGTTCGTTGACTTCGATGCCATACTTCGCCTTGAAGCCGGCGATAACGTCGCCGTAGCCGCACCAGTCGTGCGGAAGCGCGATGGTCGTCAGCGTGCCTTCCTTCTTGGCGGCAGCAATGAGTTCAGCGCTTGGTTCAGCGGCTGCGATTGCAGTCGAAGCAACAACAATTGCAGTAGAAAGCGAAAGTATTCTTGAAATATTAGAGATCACTGTTGTTCTCCTTCGGGTTTCAGTGTCCGACGATGCTGTTACTGACGTTACGTGAAGCTTTCGTGACGGTTTGATGACCTTATTTTTTCTTTGTATAGCAGGCAGTTGGCGGCGGTGTTTCAATTGCGACACGTCGTTCGCTCAAGCGCCGCACGTCATCTCACTGTCGTATTTTCCCTCCTAACTGAGTTTGCGGAATAGCCTGGTTTGTTCAAACAGGCCCTCCAGGGTTTTCATGCGTTCTTTCGTCTCGTCCCAGGTCGAGCTCTGAACGGCTTCGATCAGGGCTTCGACGATGAAAAGGGTGACGACGGACGAGTCCCAGGCCGACGGCGCCTCGATCTGCACACGAAAGGTGTGGCGGGCGAGCTTGGCGGCAGGCGATCCCCATTGGTCGGTGAAGACGACGATTTCGGCGCCGCGCTTGCGTGCCGCGGTCGCGAGGCTGACCATCTCCTGCTCGTAGCGCCTGATGTCGAAAATGACGAGAAGATCGCCGGGATTCATGTTGAGTACATATTGCGGCCAGCTGCTCGAATTGGACGACAGCAGCGCAGTGTTCGGCCTGATGACCTGCATATGTGTAAAGAAATACTCGGCCAGCGCACCGGTGATGCGTCCGCCGACAAAATAGAGGCCGCGCTTGCGGTCCGAAAGGAGCGAGGCGACGCTGTCGAAGGTCGCGGTATCGAGCGCGCTCAGCGTCTGGCGCAGATTGCCCATGATCGCATCGGCGAAGCGGTTGAGAATGTGCGTGCCGGGCGCGTTGGAGGCCCATCGGTCATGTTTGGCGATAGGGTTCGAGATGGTCGCCTCTACCTCCTGATGAAGGTGGGACTGAAAATCCGGATAGCCCTTGAAGCCGAGTTTCTGCACCATGCGAACGACCGTCGGCGTCGACACGCCGGCGTTCTCGGCGATCGTCGTGATGCTCCCCAGTCCCGAGACTGGGTAGTTATCCAGCAGACTTTCAGCCAGCTGCTTCTCGGCGCGCGTCAGCTTGCCGAAATGCGAATGGATTACGTCCGAAACTGTCTTCGACGCAGCGGTCACGCGATCTTGCTCCCCGGGATTGGTCTTGTGCCACTTTCCCACTGAAAGTTAACAACGCTGTCACAATCCATGTCAACCACTGTCATGAAAAGAAATTTTCAGCCTGCGCTTGACAGTAGCCGAAACCTGAAGAATTCTTTTCTTATACATTCTTTATTAATGATCGGGACGCGCCTGTGGTGGCTGCTCAGTTCAAGGTCCTAAGCGAAGCGGAAGGTGCATGCGTTTCGGTCGAGCGACCGAACGGCACGAGCCCGTTGCTGGTGATCTGCGAGCATGCGTCCCGATTGCTGCCGGAGCAGTTCGGAACGCTCGGCCTCTCCCGCGAGGCGTTGGAAAGCCACATCGCGTGGGATCCGGGCGCGCTGGCCGTGGCGCGCGGAATTTCCGAAGCTCTTGATGCGACGCTTGTCTACCAGCGGTTTTCGCGACTGATCTATGATTGCAACAGGCCGCCGGAGTCGCCGGGCGCCATGCCGGAGAAGAGCGAAGTCTTCGAAATTCCGGGCAATGCCCATCTCAGCGCAGAAGAACGCGTCGCGCGCACCGAAGCGTTGTATGTCCCTTTTCACGACGCCATTCGCGAACTGATTCGCGAACGCAAGGCGAGGGGGCAGGATACGGTGATTGCAACGGTCCATAGCTTCACTCCTGTTTACCACGGCAAGACGCGTGCCGTGGAAATCGGCATATTGCATGATGACGACAGCCGTCTTGCCGACAGCGTTTTGAACGCCGCGTCGGCTGGTTCGTCCCTTTATAAAATCGAACGCAACGAGCCCTATGGCCCCGCGGATGGCGTGACCCACACGCTTGTTCTGCATGGGCTTTCGAACGGGCTCCGCAATGTAATGATCGAGGTCCGCAACGACCTCATCTCAGATCAAGACGGTCAAGGGGTCATGGCCGGCTATCTGACAGGGCTTCTCCGGCACAGCCTGGACGCCTGACAACAAAGAAAAAGACCCCAGGGAGCAGTCTAACTGCGATCCGCTCGTAGGCGCACACGTCGCGGGCACTTTGGCACTGGATGATCAACCGCAATCCCGCGGTCGATCGCTAAACAGGGGGAAGTCATGTCCGATTACTCGGAACTCGACAAAAAGCAGGATGTGCACATCCTGCACTCCATGGGCTATGCCCAGGAGCTGGAACGACGCATGAGCTCGTTCTCGAATTTTGCCGTCTCGTTTTCCATCATTTGCATTCTCTCCGGCGGCATCAACTCACTGGCACAGGCAACAGCCGGTGCCGGTGGTGCTGCCATCGGCATCGGCTGGCCGATCGGCTGCTTCGTTTCGCTGGTGTTCGCCGTCGCCATGGCGCAGATCAGCTCGGCCTATCCGACGGCCGGCGGCCTCTATCACTGGGGGTCGATCCTCGGCAACCGCTTCACCGGCTGGCTGACCGCGTGGTTCAACCTGCTCGGTCTCGTCACGGTTCTCGGCGCGATCAACGTCGGTACCTACTACTTCTTCATGGGCTCCTTCGGCACGACCTATTTCGGCCTGACGGACACCACGTTGGTTCGCATCCTGTTCCTGGTGATCATCACCGGCGCGCAGGCGCTTGTGAACCACATGGGCATCGGTCTGACCGCGAAGCTTACCGACTTCTCGGGCTACCTGATCTTCGCAACGGCGATCGTTCTGTCGGCGGTATGCCTCATGGCCGCGCCGTCCTACGACATCGCTCGCCTCTTCACCTTCGCCAACTATTCCGGCGAAGCGGGCGGTAATGTCTGGCCGGCAACGTCGGGTGCCTGGGTCTTCCTGCTCGGCCTGCTACTGCCGATCTACACAATCACCGGCTATGATGCTTCGGCGCATACGTCCGAAGAAACGGTCAAGGCTGCCCATTCTGTTCCGCGCGGCATGGTGTCCTCCGTTCTCTGGTCGGCGCTGTTCGGCTACATCATGCTTTGCTCGTTCGTCCTCATGCTGCCGAACATGGACGACGCCGCCAAGCAGGGCTGGAACGTGTTCTTCTGGGCGATGGACAGCCAGGTCAATCCTGTCGTCAAGGATCTGCTCTACTTCGCGATCCTCGTCAGCCAATGGCTGTGCGGCCTTGCGACCGTGACGTCGGTCTCGCGCATGATCTTCGCCTTCTCGCGTGACGGCGGCCTGCCGGCCTCCAAGGCGCTCGCAAAGGTCAGCCCGAAGTACCGCACGCCGGTTGCGGCGATCTGGACCGGATCGATCCTCTCGGTGCTCTTCGTCTGGGGTTCGTCGCTCGTTTCGATCGGTGATACGCCGGTTTATACGATCGTTGTGTCCTGCACGGTCATCTTCCTGTTCTTCTCCTTCGCGATCCCGATCACGCTCGGCCTCTTCGCCTGGGGAACGTCGAAGTGGGACAAGATGGGGCCGTGGAACATCGGCGAGGGCATGTACAAGCTGTTCTCCGTGCTTACGATCCTGGCGATGATCCTGATCTTCGTTCTCGGCGTTCAGCCACCGAACGGTCCGGCACTCTATGTCACGGTCGGCTTCCTCGTGCTGACCGCGATCGTGTGGTTCGGCTTCGAAAGCCGCCGCTTCAAGGGACCGCCGATCGGCGAAGAAGTGGCACGTCGTCAGGCCGAGATTGCGGCTGCCGAAAAGGCTGTCGGCGAAAGCTGAGGTTTCGACTTCCCTCTTTAACGGCGGGGCCGCCTTGGCGGCCCCGTTTCCCGGCTCAACGAAAACGCATCAGATGCGGCGCGTCCGTTTCACGGCATGCCCTTTCGTTGCCCCGATTTTTCAGTTCCAGGTTCAGGCGGATTCAATATGAGCATCTATACTCTCGACGATCTCAAGCAGGATGTTGCCGACGGCCGCATCGACACGGTCCTAGCATGCCAGGTGGACATGCAGGGTCGCTTGATGGGCAAGCGTTTCCAGGCCGAATACTTCCTCGAGAGCGCATGGAAGGAAACGCATAGCTGCAACTATCTCGTCGCTACCGACATGGAGATGGAAACCGTCTCCGGCTACAAGGCGACCAGCTGGGAAAAGGGCTACGGCGACTACACGATGAAGCCCGATCTTTCGACGCTGCGCCGCATTCCGTGGCTCGAAGGAACGGCGCTGGTGCTCTGCGACCTGCTCGACCATCATACGCATGAGGAAGTGCCGCACTCGCCGCGCGCCATCCTGAAGAAACAGGTCAAGCGGCTGGAAGTCATGGGCATGAAGGCCTTCATGGCCTCCGAGCTCGAGTTCTTCCTGTTCGACCAGACCTACGAATCGGCCCACGCCTCCGGCTATCGCAACCTCAAGCTCGCCAGCGCCTATAACGAGGATTACCACATCTTCCAGACCACCAAGGAAGAAGAGGTGATGCGGGCGATCCGCACCGGGCTGCAGGGCGCCGCTATTCCGGTGGAGAACTCCAAGGGTGAGGCATCCGCCGGCCAGGAGGAAATCAACGTGCGCTACGCCGACGCGCTAACGATGGCGGACCGGCACGCGATCATCAAGAACGGCTGCAAGGAAATTGCCTGGTCAAAGGGCAAGGCCATCACCTTCCTCGCGAAGTGGCACTACAACGCCGCCGGCAGCTCGTCGCACATTCACCAGTCGCTGTGGAGCGCTGATGGCAAGACGCCGCTGTTTGCTGACGACAAGGGCAAGTACGGCATGTCACCGCTGATGGAAAACTACATTGCCGGGCTGCTCGCGCATGCGAGCGAGATCACCTATTTCCTGGCGCCCTACATCAACTCCTACAAGCGCTTCATGGCCGGCACATTCGCGCCGACCAAGGCGATCTGGAGCAAGGACAACCGCACGGCCGGCTATCGCCTCTGCGGTGACGGCACCAAGGCGATCCGCATCGAATGCCGCGTCGGCGGCTCGGACCTCAATCCCTATCTCGCCTTTGCGGCACTGCTCGCCGCAGGCATCGACGGTATCGAGAACAAGATGGAACTCGAAGCGCCGTTCGTCGGTGACGCCTATGGCGCACGCAAGGTTCGTGAAATCCCGCGCACGCTGCGCGCTGCGACCGCCACGATGACGAAATCGAAGATGCTTCGCAGCGCCTTCGGCGACGACGTCATCGATCACTACACGCGTGCTGCCGAATGGGAGCAGGAAGAGTACGATCGTCGCATCACCGACTGGGAAGTGGCGCGCGGTTTCGAAAGAGCATAATAGGCGTAGCAACGGCCGGACGGCGTCCTGTCATACGATCTCCATATCTTGCGGGATTGTTTGTGGGCGGCGGCCGGCTTCGGCACGCGAAAACATAGGAAGATGATCATGGGAATGATCCAATGCATTTCGCCGATCGACGGATCGGTTTACGCCGAGCGTTCGGCACTGTCGCTGGAGGCGGCGAAGGACGTCGTGGCGCGCGCTCGCAAGGCGCAGAAGTCCTGGGCGAAGCGGCCGCTTGAAGACCGCGTCCAGCTGGTGCTGAAGGGTGCTGCGCGGCTGAACGAGATGTCCGACGTCGTCGTTCCCGAGCTTGCCTGGCAGATGGGCCGGCCGATCCGCTACGGCGGCGAGTACAAGGGCTTCAACGAGCGCTCCAACTACGTGGCCTCGATCGCCGCCGATGCGCTGGCGCCGCTGGTGGTCGAAGAGAGCGACAAGTTCGAGCGCCGCATCGAGCGCGAGGCGCATGGCGTGGTCTTCGTCGTGGCGCCGTGGAACTATCCCTACATGACGGCGATCAACACGATCGCTCCGGCGCTGATGGCGGGCAATACGGTTGTCTTGAAGCATGCGTCGCAGACGCTGCTCGTCGGCGAACGGCTGGTTCAGGCCTTCGTCGAGGCCGGCGTTCCTGAGGACGTGTTCCAGAACATCTTCCTCGATCATGAGACAACGTCGGCACTGATTGCGGCCGGCAGCTTCAACTTCGTGAACTTCACCGGCTCGGTCGAAGGCGGGCGCTCGATGGAGCGTGCGGCGGCCGGCACGTTTACCGGTCTTGGCCTCGAGCTTGGCGGCAAGGATCCGGGTTACGTCATGGAAGACGCCGATCTTGATGCGGCCGTCGATACGCTGATGGACGGCGCGACCTACAATTCCGGGCAGTGCTGCTGCGGTATCGAGCGCATCTATGTGCATGAATCGCTCTATGACAGCTTCGTCGAGAAGTCGGTCGCCTGGGTCTCGAACTACAAGCTTGGCAATCCGCTTGATCCGGAAACGTCGCTCGGTCCGATGGCGAACAAGCGTTTCGCCAAGGTGGTGCGCGAGCAGATCGCCGATGCCGTCTCGAAGGGCGCCAAGGCGCTGGTCGACCCCAAGCTCTTCCCGCAGGATGATGGCGGCGCCTATCTGGCTCCGCAGGTCCTTGTCAATGTCGATCACTCGATGGTCTTCATGCGCGAAGAAACCTTCGGCCCTGCGGTCGGCATCATGAAGGTGAAGAGCGACGACGAAGCCATCGCCTTGATGAACGACAGCCAATATGGCCTTACGGCCTCGCTGTGGACGAAGGATGCCGAACGGGCAGGGCGGCTTGGTCGCGAGATCGAAACCGGCACCGTGTTCATGAACCGCGCCGACTATTTGGATCCTGCATTGTGCTGGACTGGCGTCAAGGAAACCGGCCGTGGCGGCTCGCTGTCGATCATCGGATTCCAGAACCTGACGCGTCCGAAATCCTACCATCTGAAGAAAGTGACAGCATGAGCGCGCACATCACTGCCAACTGGAGCTATCCCACCGCGTTCAAGCTCGGCCGCGGCCGCATCAAGGAACTGGCGGATGCCTGCAAGAGCCTCGGCATCAAGAAGCCGCTGTTGATCACCGATCGCGGCCTGGCCTCGATGGCGATCACATCGAACGCGCTCGACATCCTGGAAGAGGCCGGACTTGGCCGAGCGATCTTCGCAGATGTCGATCCGAACCCGAACGAGAAGAACCTCGAGGCCGGCGTCAAGGCGTTCAAGGATGGCGGCCATGACGGGGTCGTTGCCTTCGGTGGCGGCTCGGGCCTCGATCTCGGCAAGTGCGTGGCCTTCATGGCCGGTCAGACGCGTCCCGTGTGGGACTTCGAGGATATCGGTGACTGGTGGACGCGCGCCTCCGTCGAGGGCATCGCGCCGATCGTGGCGGTGCCGACGACGGCGGGCACAGGGTCGGAAGTAGGCCGCGCCAGCGTCATCACCAACTCGCAGACGCATGTGAAGAAGATCATCTTCCATCCGAAGTTCCTGCCGGGCGTCGTCATAGCCGATCCGGAACTGACGGTTGGCATGCCGAAGATCATCACCGCCGGTACCGGCATGGATGCCTTCGCGCATTGCCTGGAAGCCTATTCCTCGCCTTTTTATCATCCGATGTCGGCGGGCATTGCGCTTGAGGGCATGCGTCTCGTCAAGGAATACCTGCCGCGCGCCTACAAAGAAGGCACGGATCTCGAAGCCCGCGCCAACATGATGTCGGCCGCCGCCATGGGCGCCGTCGCGTTTCAGAAGGGGCTTGGCGCCATCCATGCGCTGTCGCATCCTGTTGGAGCCGTCTATAACACCCATCACGGCATGACCAATGCCGTCGTGATGCCGGCGGTGCTGCGCTTCAACCGTTCGGTGATCGAAGACAAGATCGCGCGTGCGGCAGCCTATCTCGGCATCTCCGGCGGCTTCGACGGCTTCTATGACTACGTACTGCAGCTTCGCTCCGAGCTTAGCGTTCCGGACAGCCTTTCGGCGATGGGAATCAAGCCGGATCGAATCGATGAATTGTCCGCAATGGCGATCGAGGACCCGAGCGCGGGCGGCAATCCGGTTGCAATGACGCTTGAGAACACCAAGCAGCTGTTCGCGGATTGCTTCTGATCGCCAGCCGGCAGGAAAATAATAGCCCGGAAAGCCCTGCTTTCCGGGCTATTTCTTTGCTGTCGACGGTGACTGCGAGAATAGCCGGCTGAATCTGAGGAGGGTGCGTTTAGGAGTTGTTAACCATGATCGGAAAGGATGCATTAACCGCACAATGCTTCCCACGGTGCGCTGAAGAGCCAATCGCGCGGCTCGCGACTTTCCCCTCGAGGACCAACATGCCAGTCATTACATTTGCGAACACCAAGGGCGGCGCCGGCAAGACAACGGCTGTACTGCTGCTTGCGACCGAGCTCGCCAATAAGGGCTATCGCGTGACGGTTCTCGATGCTGACCCGCAACACTGGATCACGCGCTGGCACGAAGTTTCCGGTCATGTTCCCAACGTGGAGGTGATCGACTTCGTCACCTCGGCGTCGCTGCCGCAGCATATTTCCGAGAACAAGCACAATACCGACTATTTCATCGTAGACCTTCCGGGCGCGCGTAATCCGCTGCTCGCTACCGCGATCGGCCTCTCCGACCACGTGCTGATCCCGATCCAGGGCTGCGCGATGGACGCTCGCGGCGGTGCGCAGGTGCTTGAGTTGCTTCAATACCTGGACGAGAAGGCCGGTATCAAGATCGGGCATTCCGTCGTCCTGACGCGCGTCAACTCCATGGTCACCACCCGCGCACTCGCGCTGGTCAAATCGCTGCTGAGCGAACGGCAGGTGCCGGTTCTGGATACGGCGATCATCGAGCGCTCGGCCTTCCGTGACCTCTTCGACGTCGGAGGCACGCTGCATTCGCTCGACCCGGCACGGGTGAGCAACCTTGATCGGGCGAAGGAAAATGCGCTCTGTTTCGCCGAGGAGATCATGCGCAAGCTGCCGGTGCGGTTGCCTGCGGCAGCGCGGATGACCGGGCCCTTCGTCCGCTCCGCTGCGTGACGAATGGTCTCGCGGCGGCGGCTACCGGTAGCTGTGGCGGGCAGGCCGTAGCATTTCAAAAGTCATCTTCAATTAGAAAAGCCCATGACCGGCCGGGTCATGGGCTTTTCTAATTCCTTCGTTATTTTTGTTAGGTGGTCAGAAATCCAGTTTCGTCCGCTTCGTGCGTCGAGGCGTCATATAAAGAGCATCGACAAAACAAAAAGAAACGCCGCACCGATCAAAAGGACATTCAAGGATCGTGTAAGTCCCATGTCTTTCTCCTCGCGTTAACGAGGTGATAATATGTCCGGACTGTGATGGTTGAAAAGCGATTTTTGTGCTGCGGTGCGGCAAAAATGTCACGAAAAGCAAGGTCTCTTTTGGTTAAGTTGATGAAACAAAAGAGGTAACCGGTCGAAAAAATTATTCACACTTTTTAACGTGAAGTAAAAAAGGGCGATCCACCGTTAACACTAAAAGCGGGATTGTGGCCGCTTTTGATGTCAAAGCCGGGAGTCGCCGGCTTTGACGGAGGTGATCTGAGAAGGCTTAGAGCGAGCCGAGCAGGGCAGGTGTCGCCCAACCGTCGGCCGGCATGCCGAGACGCTGCTGTTCCTTCTGGATGGCTACGCGCGTGCCGGAGCCGAGAATGCCGTCGATCTGGCCAACGTCATGTCCCATTGAGTTCAGCTTGGTCTGCAGTGCCTTCATCTGGTCGTTCGACAGACCCTGCTCGGGCGTTCCCTTCTGGTAGGGTTCCGAGCCGGAGAGGCGGGTTCCGAAATAGGCGGCCGAGGTCGTGTAGATGAACGACTTGTTCCACTCGAGATAAATCTGGAAATTCGGATAGGCAATGAATGCCGGTCCGAGCCGTCCCTGCGGCAGCACGAGGTCGCCGCGAAGGTTGCCGAAACCGGTATTGCCATCGCGCGGCTTCACGCCGAGCGCGAACCATTCTCCGGCGGTCAGGGAACCGCCGAGGCCGGACTTCTCCCAGGGAAGGCTGTCTGGCAGCGTGACTTCCTGCAGCCACGGCTGTCCCTTCTGGAAGCCGAGGTGCTGAATGAACTTTGCCGCGGTCAGGATCGCGTCCGGACCGCTCTGCTTCAGGCGGACATGGCCGTCGCCATCGCCGTCCATACCATAAGCGATGATATCGCGCGGCAGCATCTGTACCTGGCCGATTTCGCCGGCCCATGCGCCAGTGTTCGTCGCCGGATCGAGGTCGCCGTGCTGGACCATTTCGATGAGCGCGATCAACTGCGGCCGGAACAGTTCCGGCCGACGGCAATCGTGCGCGAGCGTGACGAGGGCGTTGCGGGTGTTGAAATCGCCCTGAACGGCGCCGAAGTCCGTTTCCATCGCCCAGAAGGCAGTGATGACGCCTGCGGGCACGCCGAACTCCTGCTCGGCGCGCGCGAAGACGTCTGCAAACTGCTTCATCTTCTGGCGGCCGATGTCGAGGCGGGCCTGGCTTACGGTACGCTGGGAAAATTCGAGGAAGGTCTGCTTGAAGACGCCCTGGGCGCGGTCGCGGCTCAGGACCTTGGGATCGATCTCGGCTCCGGCCAGAGCCTTGTCCGCTGCTTCGGCGGTTGCACCGGCAGCGATTGCTTCGGATTTGACGCCGGCGAGGAACGTCGGGAGATCGCCGTCGCAGGCAACGGCTGGCTGCTGAGCGGCAGCCGGCTTGGGGTCAGCGGTTTGCGCCGATGCGGCGGTTGCCAGGCTCGCGGTGAACAGGAGAGCGAGCATAGAACTGCTTGCAGGCGTACGGCGCATGATTTTAACCTCGTCGTTGCGGAAATTGCTGTCGATGTCCCAAATGATTGTGACGTAAGCAAGAAAAACGACGGGACGTTACTAAGAATTCGTGTCTTTTGAAACCGCAGCAACCCAGTTGTGCCAGTTCTTCGTCGAACCAGCGAACACATTGATGTCAGTAGGGCCCTTGATGCCTGGGATGACACCCGTTGATGTGTATTGCCAGAACGCCCAGCGACGGTCCGCATAGGTCACGTCAGGATGTTTCGCTACGGAGCGAACCCAGAAATGGTAGTCCTGGAAATAGCCGCTCAGATTGTCGCGATGAAAGTCGACCGATGTATAGATGATCGGGCGCTTTCCGTAATAGGCCTCCAGCCGGTCCATGAAGCGCTGAAGTTCGGCGCGCACGGTTGCCGGATCGGGGCGATATCTGCAGGTCTTCGATTCGCTGTTCCACTCGACATCAAGTACCGGCGGAAGGCGCATCGCTTGCTTCGGAACGTTGCTAATGAACCAATCAGCCTGCTCGTCCGCGGAAGAGCAGAAATAGTAGAAATGGTAGGGCGCGTGCGGGATGCCGACGGCGCGGGCCTGCTGCCAATACTCGTTGAAACGGGGATCGACGCGATCCTTGCCCTCGGTGGCCTTGATGAAGGCGAAGGAGACGCCGGAGTTGCGCACAGTCTGCCAGTCGATGTCGCCCTGCCACTTGGAAATGTCGATGCCGTGGACGGGATTTTGCAAGGGATGCTTCGGGCCGAAGTCCTGCGGGTCGGTATCCTGAAAACGCGTCTTCGGCTTTACCGACGCAGTCTGCAGGTAATCATAACCCGATGATGTGCAGCCGGCCAACATGATGGCCAAAGGCAAGACGCAAGACAGAAGCCGGCGCATGGATGTTCCGTGTTGAACCGAATGATCGTTTTGCCCCACAGCTTGACCTTCGTGAAAGACGCGTCCAGCAGAGAGATGTCCCTCTTTTCATCATATCAACGTAAAAATTCGGTTAGTTTCAAGCAAAATATTAGCGCGCCTTAATAATCGTTGCGCGCCACGCATAGCCCCGGGCGATCGTGCCGAACACAAAGGCTGCTCCATCCTCCGCCGCCTTGGCCTCCAGGATGCCGCGGAGATCGGCTCTCGGGCTCACATGAAACTTGGTCAGCCAGGATTGCAGCATCGCGCGAAACCAGCGAGGAAGGCCTTCCTGCTGCCCGAAATCGACAACGTGAAGCTGCCCGCCGGGGTTGAGCGCTGCGAGGGCCGCGTCGACGGCGCGCTCCCAGTCAGGGATCATCGACAATGCGTAGGAGATCAGGATCCGGTCAAATCCAGGCACGCCGAATTCGCGCGGCGTGAAATTCGTTGCATCGGCTACGCGGAACTCGGCCGAGGCTCCCTTTGACTCGAACGTGTTGCGCGCCGAGATCAGCATTTCCTGGGAGATGTCGAAGCCGTAGAGCTTGCTGCTGCGGTAACGTTGATGTGCCAGAGCGAGGTTGCGTCCCGTGCCGCAGGCAACTTCGAGAAGGCTGCCGCCGCTTGGCACATGTAGCTCGCGGATGGTCTGGTCGCGACCGAGCAGATAATATTTCCGCGTGAGATCATAGATGTGCCGCTGGTAGCGATACATGCCGTCCATCAGGGCCGCGTGGTTGGCCGAGCCCGCTGTTGCGGTATCCGCTTCGCTCATGGGGTTTTTCCATAGATATGGAAGCCGCCGTAGATCGCCGAGCGGTCAAGCGCGGTCAGCGCCAGCGAACGTTCCTCGAGATAGGTCCACTGCTCGCGGATAGCAGGCGAGAGGCGGCCTTCGATGATGCTCTTTTCGGCTGCCGTGCGGAAAATCACGCGTGCGCCTTCGCGGGCCGTGCGGGTGATTTCCGACCACAGGTCGTTCAACTGCTGATCCGTCATCCAGTCCTGCGCGTCGAGGAGGACGTATCGGTCGCGCGATGCGGCCGGTTCGGAAGACAGCAGCTCGGTGAAGCTCGCGTGGTGAACGCTTACGCGGTCGACATTGGCGCGAATGGCGTCGTAGTGCTCCGCCTTCAGATAGGTCGGCAGCGGGCCTTCACCGTTGGGCGCGTAGCGTCGTCCGAATGCCTGCCAGGCGAAGTAGTTGTCGTGCATCGGGAAATGACAGGCGAGCTTTTCGAGACGGTGTCTCAGGACAGGCGCGATCGAATTATCGGCCGTCAGGCTTGCCAGCTCATCATACTGCTGCGGCGGAATGCCAAGGCCGAAGAGCGAGCTCTTCTGGCTGGTGATCCAGCGGACGACCGGCTTTTCGAACAGCGGGGCGATCTTGTCGTCGAAGAACTGCCGTTGTTCGCGCAGCGAGCGCGTCTTCGTCATCTCGGTCAGGTCGATGCCGTGGAGGCGGGCCAGCAAGTGCGCCGCACCGATGAAACGTCCGAGCAGGCCGGTCTTGTAGAGGTTTCTGTCGAATACCGTGATCCGGCGGCGGCCGTACTTGCGCCCGTTCCAGTAGTCACGGGTCGCGTCGTCGAGGTTGGCGGCCAAAAAGCGGTCGAATGCCTGGCTGTTCGAGGCCTCGTAGGGAACCGCGAGGAATCGGACCAGATCGGCATGTGCGGGGAGATGGCTGAAAGCGCCGAGCTTGAGACGGTTCAGCGCGATGTGGTGAGGGTTGAGGTCGACCACATCGATCGATGCCGGGCTTTGCGACAGGTAGGCCAGCATGTTGCAGCCGCCGGAGCCGATCGTGACGATGCGATGGTGCGGTTGCAGTTCCATCGCTTCCATGTCGAGATCGGGATCTTCCCAGATTTGCGGGTAGACGAGACCAGAAAACAGGAGGCCGAACAGGCGCTCCGACAAGCCGTCCTTCGAAAGCGCCTTGTGGCGGAGGAGAGCTGCCTTGAGTTTCCGGTTCTTGCGGAAGCCGGCATCCGGTGCAAATTCCGTCATGTGAGTCTTTCACCCTTTTAGCGTTCAGGGCGTTTAGCCTGCGGGCGCTACAGTTTGATGACGCAGCCTGTGGGAGACCTGGTTGCCGGAAAATGGCAGTCACAGAAAGTGTTCGGGGAAGGGGCTTTCCCGGTCGATTTTTTCCTGCTTCTCTAGCGGCTGGAGTGGAGGGGCGGTCATGGGGTTTATGATGCGTATCGTCAGGAGCTTGGCGGTTCTCGCCGGAGCTGCCGTCGTCGCGGGTGCGGCATGGCTGCACTTCAAGCCACCGGAACTGCTGCGGGTCGGAGATGGCTACGCGGCCAAGATTGTGTGCTCAAACGTGTTCATTGCCGGTCGGGACCCGAAGGAAGTGCTTGCCGATGATGTGCAAGCGCCCGGAAACCCCTTGCTGCGGCTCATTCGCGTAGACGTCGACCGTGAGCAGAAGCGGGTTGCGGCGCGCATTTTGGGGCTGTTTGCACCGAATTATGCGATGTATCGCGGGGCTTTCGGTTGCACGACGGTTCCGGATGGTAATTTTGCGGCTGCGCAAAAGGCCTTGCCTGACGAACCGGGCGTGTCTCAGGCGGCGAGCACGGCCTCGTGGCCGACGGGCGATGACGTGGCCGCCACAGCCGACGGCAGCGTCACCGCATTGCTGACCCGCCAGGACCTTGTCGGCCCGAACATGCGTGCGGTGGTCGTGGTCCATGACGGGCGCATTCTCGCGGAGGCCTATGGTGCCGGATTCGGCCCGAATACGCCGCTGCTTGGCTGGTCGATGACCAAGACGGTGAATGCTGCGATCCTGGGCACGCTGATGTCGAAGGGAAGCATCCGGCTTGATGAAGCCAAGCTGTTGCCGCAGTGGAGCGGGGACGACCGGGCGGCGATCACGCTCGCAAATCTTCTCGGCATGGAGAGCGGCCTGCGGTTCAACGAGAATTACGGCGCCGTCTCCGACGTGACCCGTATGCTTTATCTCGATCCCGACCAGACGGCGCTTCCGGCGGGTCGTTCGCGCAAGTACGAGCCCGGCACGACCTTCAACTATTCAAGCGGCACGTCTGTGCTCATCTCGAGGATCTGGATGGATCGTATCGGCGACCAGCGCGCAGCGCTCGACTACCCGCGCCAGGCGCTCTTCGCTCCGTTGGGGATGTCCAGTGCCGTGTTCGAAACCGACGCCCGCGGCACGTTCTCCGGCGGCTCCTATCTCTATGCGACCGCGAGGGACTGGGCCCGATTCGGCCAATTCATCCTGCAGGACGGTGTTTGGAACGGCGAGAGACTGCTGCCGGAGGGGTTCGTCGGAATGATGCGGCAAGGCACGCGGTCGTCCGATGGTGCCTATTCACAGATGCAGACCTGGGTCCGGCTGCCGGGAGCCGCTGACAACGAGGCAATTGGCATTCCGTCGGATGCGTTCTGGATGGAGGGGCATGACGGCCAGAGCATTGCCGTCGTTCCGTCGGCCAAGCTGGTCGTCGTTCGGCTCGGGCTTACGCCACGCGCGTTCAACTATACGCCGCAACCATTGCTGAAAGAGGTCGTGGCGGCGCTATCTGGCGCCGCTGGATAGGGAGACGTCAGTAGTTGCCCTGAGCAACGTCGTTCATGCCCTTGCGCTTGGCATCGTAATAATAGCCGCGAGCATAGAGGCGGACGGCATCGTCTTCGCTGCTGTCCGATACCAGCCAGGCGCCGCGCAGGTACTTTGCGGCATACTTGACGTTGGTTTCGGCGTCGAAAAGACCTGCCGGCTGGCCGTCATAGCCCATCGATTTGGCAGTGTTGTACTTGATCTGCATGAGACCAAAGTATCCGCGCTTGTTATAGGCCTTCGGATTGTACCGGCTTTCGCGATGGACGACGCGATGCAGCAGCGAGGCCGGAACCTGGTAGATCTTGGAATACTTCTCGATGATCTTGGTGATCTCGCTCTTTTCGACCGTGGGAGCGCCGTCGTCGGTGTCGTCATCGCTGAACATCGGAGGCGCGGTCGGCGGATCCATCGGGCCCGAGGTATCGAAGCCATAATCCATCATCGGATGCGGTGTCGTGTCGATGATCGACAACGCGGCGACCGCGCCGTTCTGCGGGGTGGCCGCAAAGGCGAGCTGCGTCGACGGAGACGGCGTGCCCGGACGCGGGGTCGGGACAACGGACTGAATGGCCGTCATTTCAGGTGTCAGGGGAATTTGTGCGTAAGCGGCCGGTTCGACCTGCTGAGCGGCATCGGTCGCAGGCATGGCTGCGGTCGCGACGGAAGGAGCGGGCTGGTCGATACCGGCAACAGTCGCGGCTTGCGCGCCTTCAGCGGCCGGTACGGCTGCCATGGTTGCGTCTTCGCCCGGGCGCGGCGTCGGAACGACGACCTGTACCGCGGTCAATTCAGCCTGTGAGGTGTATTCGACGCTGGAGCATCCAGTGGCCACGCCGCACAGCATCGTAGAGACGATGAGGCCGCGTTTAAGGCCGGAAAATCCGTTCGCTACCATACTCTCACTTTCGTGAAACGCGCCGCCCCGGCAGCGTCAAAAGTTACCAAGAACCTTATGCCCTGATTTGCCAATTAACCTATTCGTTGCTTTTCGGCAACCCGCCGAAAATATTCACGCTGCAATTCGACGATATCCGGCCGTTACGGCGCCTGCCGCGATCAGCAAAGTGCCGCCCGTGCGGTTGACGGCGCGCTGGACGCTCGC
This sequence comes from Rhizobium sp. Root708, assembly GCF_001429725.1. Lineage (GTDB taxonomy): Bacteria > Pseudomonadota > Alphaproteobacteria > Rhizobiales > Rhizobiaceae > Rhizobium. The sequence goes on from NZ_LMHV01000004.1 coordinate 62,863, forward strand.
CTTGCGAATGAGGCCGCGCGCGGCATGTGCGGCGAGCGCATACGTCGAGGCGTTGATGGTGGCCAGCACCAGGAAGGTGGCCTCCATGACGAGCATCTGGTTGACGAAGGGGAGGGCCGGATTGAGGAACTGCGGAACGAAGGCGACGAAGAAGACGATGCTCTTCGGATTGAGCGCGGTCACAACATAGGCATGAAGAAAGATCTTGAGGGATTTCTCTTCAGGAAGATTGTCGTTGTCAGCCAGCGGACCGGAGACGATCGGGGCGCGCCACAGCTTGATGCCAAGCCATATCAGATACGCTCCACCGATCCATTTCAGGGTCGTGAACAGCGCCGCCGACGTGGCAAGCAGCGCGCCCAGTCCGAAGAGGGAGGCCGTCATCGCGGTGAAATCACCGAGCGCTACGCCGGTTACCGTCGCAAATGCCGTCTTCCGCCCATGGCCCATCGCATAGGAGACGACGAGCAATATCGTCGGCCCCGGGATGGCAAGCATGATGGCGGATGCGGCAGCGAAAGCAAACCAGGCTTCGAGCGACATGACGACTCCTCCTATTCCTCAGAAACAAGCAAAGACACCATATCTACCTTGCGTCAATCATGCTGCCTTGTATTTCTGGCCGATCGTCGTCATCACGTCATCGAACCACTTCGTGGATACGTCGAAAGGCTTGCCTCCCTTGATTCGGGGAAACTCGATCGTGCGAAGCTTGCCGCCCTGGCCCTCGTCGTGGCCGGTCACGCCCGACACCTTGTTGAGGGCGCTCTCGACGGCAAGGTCGGTCATGCTCTGGATAAGGCGCAGGTCGTCGGCGTTGGCGGGCGCGGAGCGCGCGAAGTAGCCCGACTTCTGGACGAGCGAGCGTTCGGCGTTGAGGAGGCTCGCAAACTGCTTCTGGAACCAGCCGCCGACGTTGATCGTATCGATCTTCACGTGGCCGAATGCGTCGCGCTTGACGGTTTCGCCGGCAGCCTCGCGCTCGGCGACGATGGCATCGAGGCATGCGCCTTCGGAAACGAACACCGTGGCGTATCCGGTGCGATCCATGACTTCCTTCAGGCGAGCAGCTTCCTTCTCCAGATCGAACGCGAGCTCAGGCAGATAGACCGCGTTGATGCTCTTCATTCCAGCGTTGGTCATCAGGCCATCGACATATTCGTTATGCTGGTTGCGCTGAAGGTAGGCGCGTGCCGTCGCAGCCGTCAGCCAGCCGCAATGGCGGCCCATGACCTCGTGGATAATAAGAGTGCGCGGGGCCGCGGTCTGCTCGTTGCTGACGTTGTCGAAGAAATGGGCGCCGACTTCCGCTGCCGTCCAGGCGCCAAGCGACTGCTTGATCGGCACGACGTCGTTGTCGACCGTCTTCGGAAGGCCGACGACGGTGAGATTGTAGCCGTTGGCGGCAAGATAGGCAGCAAGATCAGCGGCTGTCGTGTTCGTATCGTCACCGCCGATCGTATGCAGGATCGAAATGCCATCGTTTGCGAGACGTTCGGCGGCGACGCGAAGTGGGTTTTCGCCTTCCTTGACCAGACCGCGCTTCACGCAGTCGGCGGCGTTGGTCAGCTTCACGCGGCTGTTGCCGATCGGCGAGCCGCCGTAGCGGTGCAGCAGCGCGGCTTTTTCGCGCATCTGCGGTGTGATCGCGATGCTGTCGCCGAGCAGAACGCCCTGATATCCGGATTTGTAGGCGATGAGTTCGATATCAGGCGCGACGTCGCTATATCGCTCGATAAGACCGCCAACCGCGGATGACAGACATGGTGCCAGGCCTCCAGCCGTGAGCATTGCGACTTTCTGTTTGGCCATGATCCCTCCGCCTTCCATTTCAACGCGTCCGCGTGCTTTAGGTAACGCATGGATGCGGCAGGGAAAGGGCGCTGTAAAGTGTTGTTTTCATGAAAAACGGACCGTATCCGGCGGCTTACGGTACAACAACGCGGGAAGAGCGGATATAATCGGTTCAAGCGCAGGCTGCTCGAAAAGAACTATTGTGGAAATCGGATCCGGCGGCGCTCTTTCGTGCCTCGTTCGTTGATTTTCCGATGCCGCCGGAAAACCATTCGGGCGTTCTGACCGTACAGAAATGTGAAAGGTGTTTTCGGTGGTACGACCAATCGTCGCCTTGCAAACCCGCCTTTTATTTGGTCAAGGTGACATTTGTTTTGATTAGGCGAGAGGCCTCGATGTCCTTTTGGGAAAAATTGCTCAACGCGATCGGCAACACTGCCGGGAATGCGCTTTCGGCGGTCGTTGAAGCAATCCGCACGGTTTTCGAGGGAGACCCCGAGACCCGCCGGAAGGTCGCGTTCTCCGTTGCGATTATCGCGTTGTCAGCCAAGATGGCGAAAGCCGACGGCATCGTCAGCGAGAAGGAAGTTAATGCCTTTCGCGAGATATTCGAGTTTCCCCCGGATCAGGCGACGAACGTCGCGCGTCTTTATAATCTCGCGCGCCAGGACGTTGCCGGTTACGGAGCCTATGCCGAGCGCCTGTCTACGCTGTGCGTGACCTGCGCCGCGAATTGCCCCGTGCTCGAGGAGGTCCTGGACGGGCTCTTCCATATCGCCAAGGCCGACGGTCTGATCCATGAGAAGGAAATGGCGTTCCTGGCGCACGTCGCCGAAATCTTCCATATGAGCGAAGAACGCTTCGACCGGATCGCGGCGCGTCATGTTTCCATGGGACGCGATCCGTACAAGGTGCTCGGGGTTTCGCCTTCGGATGATTTCAGCACGATCAGGCGTCGCTATCACGGTCTGGTCAGCGAGCATCATCCCGATCGGTTGATCTCCCGCGGCGTGCCGACCGAGTTCCATGCGATCGCGAACGAACGCATGGCGGCGCTGAACGCCGCTTATGAAGCGATCGAGAAGGAACGTCGCGCCGCATGACCTCGTTCGAGGCTGACTTCAAGAAGGCGATCGTTCAGGCATCCCCGAACCATGGCGAACGCGTCGATGCGCGCGTACCTGATCTGATCATTCTCCATTATACGGGCATGCCGACCTCCGAAGGGGCGCTCGACTGGCTCTGTCGCGAGGAAAGCCAGGTCTCCAGCCATTACTTCGTGCGGGAAAACGGCGAGGTGCTGCAGCTCGTTCCCGAAAGCCGGCGCGCGTGGCACGCCGGCAAGAGCATCTGGCGCGGCGAGAGCGATATCAACTCACGTTCCATCGGGATCGAGATTGCCAATGCCGGTCATCCCGGCGGGTTGCCCGCCTATCCGCAGGCGCAGATCGATGCGGTGATCGAATTGTGTCTCGATTGTGGCAATCGTTGGTCAATTGTGCCCGAAAGAGTGCTTGGGCACTCCGATATTGCGCCCCGGCGCAAGCTCGATCCGGGCGAAAATTTTCCATGGGCGGAGCTTTTTAGGGCTGGTGTCGGGCACTGGGTCGAGCCTGCCGGCATCACCGGTGGAAGATTTTTCCAACGGGGCGATAGTGGGCAGCCCATCGAGGCGCTGCAGTCGATGCTGTCACTCTACGGCTACGGAACTGACATCACAGGCGAATTTTCCGATAAGATGGCCGGTGAGATTGAGGCGTTTCAGCGCCATTTCCGCCCTCAGCGCGTCGATGGAATAGCCGATTTTTCGACGATCGACACGCTGCACAGATTGCTGGCGGCGTTGCCTCATTACTCCTGATCGCAAGCCTCTTATGAAACGCCGAACCTCCCCAGATTTTGGGAGTTCGGCGGCTTGCCACATCATTTCCCTATTATCTCCTCATTGCGATGGTCTAAAGCCGCTCGCTGAACGGCGCCAGATGCTTAGTTTGGGTGATATAGCTGGCGTAAAATTGAACAACGACGAATACCAAGGATGAGTTCCGAAATTCATCTTCTAGTTTTCTGCGCAATGCTTTTGACTGCGTCAGGAAAGTCGTTTGATCGGAGTAATTAGACTACATGAGAAAGTTTATTTCTGCTGTGGTGTGCGCGTGCACACTGCTGATGGGATTCAATTCCGCTTTTGCTGGCGACTGGGGCAACAAGTCTAAGCAGACCTTACCTTTGAAGACCGTCAACCGGACCACCGGCTTCGCGGTTCCAAATATCGAAACCAAGGGCAAAGGCGCGGTTATTCCGAATACCGATACCAAGGGCAAATACTCCGCCATCATCGTCAAGTATGCCAAGCAGTATGACGTTCCTGTAGAACTTGCCCGTGCGGTCGTCCGCGTCGAGAGCAATTTCAATCCGAATGCACGCGGCAGCGCCGGTGAAATCGGCCTCATGCAGATCAAGCCGGCGACGGCAAAGATGATGGGCTACGCTGGCTCCAAGAAGGGTCTCTTCGATCCCGATACCAACATCAAGTATGGCATGAAGTATCTCGCGGCCGCGCATCATCTCGGCGGTGGCGAAACTTGCGATACCATCCTCAAGTACAATGCCGGCCATGGCGCCACGCGCATGAACCCGGTCTCCAAGGCCTACTGCGGCAAAGTCCTGGCAATGCTGGACTGACGTCCGGAAACGCTTATCGGTGAATCACTTCCGGCGCGCACTTAATAATATGAATCAACGCGGTGCGCGTGCTATCTGACCTCGGAACGAGGTGAGACATGGCAGTCGATTTCAAGGTGATCGTGATCGGTCGGGGTATGATGGGCGCGGCCGCGGCCCGCCATCTGTCCGGGATGATCGACGGCGTTGCGCTGATCGGTCCGGGCGAACCCTCTGACCGCAAGAGTCACCACGGCGTTTTCGCCAGCCATTACGACGAGGCGCGCATCACGCGCACCTTCGACGACAATATGGTCTGGGCAACGCTCGCAGATCGATCGCTCGATCGCTATGCCGATATCGAGGCAAGGAGCGGCATCTCTTTCTTTTCGGAAGTCGGATGCCTGTTTGCCGGTCCGAAGCCACGGGCCGGCGAGGGGTACCTTGGGCGGGCGCTTGATGTCGCCGGCGCGCTCGATCTCGATGTCGAGACGCTGGATCCGGCTACGCTGCACGGGCGCTTCCCGCAATTCAACATCGACGGGTCTTTCCAGGGGTTTTTCCAGGGAAGGCGGGCCGGTCATATCAATCCGCGTGCATTGGTGCGGGCGCAGACAGCGCTCGCGCAGGCCGGCGGGGTGGACGTTATCGATGCGACGGTGACCGGCGTCCGCGATGTCGGTTCGTGCGTCGAGGTCGATGTCACCGGCAAGACTTACAGTGCCGAGCGCGTGCTCGTGGCCGCCGGCGGATTCACGAATTTCAACAATCTGCTTCCTTTGCCTGTCGACGTTCGCGTGGCGGCACGGACTGTCGTCTTCTTCGAGTTGGGCGAACGCGAACTGGAACTCTTCGGATCCATGCCGTCGACTATCGTCTTCGGCGAAACCGATGACGATCACGTCTACATTCTTCCGCCGGTCCGTTATCCCGACGGCAAGACATATCTCAAGCTTGGCGGGGACACCGAAGCCCAGGTCTTCGATAGTCTTGATTCCGCTGGCGAATGGTTCCGCTCCGAGGGCAATCTTTCCGAACGCGAGATCATCGCCGCCACCGCGCAAGCACTGATGCCCGGCCTTGCAGGGCGCCCGATCACCTCTGCTTCTTGTGTCGCGACTTTCACGAGAACCGCTTATCCCTATGCCGGGTTCACGGCATCATCCCGCATTGCCGTTCTGACCGGCGGCAATTTCGTTGCCGCCAAATCCAGTGACGAGATAGGACGGCTTGGAGCCGTGCTGATGACAGACGGAGCGCTCGGACCGGAGAATTTCGGCGAGCAACTGACGCCAGTTTTTCGGTGAGGGGATCGCATGGCCGTTGATTTCAAATGTATCGTCGTCGGGCGCGGCATGATGGGGGCTGCAGCCGCAAGGCATCTGGCGCGACAGTCGGACGGTGTGGCCGTGATCGGGCCTGACGAGCCCGTCGATCGCAAGGGCCATGACGGGGTCTTCGCCAGTCACTATGACGAGGGCCGGATTACCCGCTCTATCGACCGCGATCCGACATGGGCCTTGCTCGCCCACCGTTCGATCGCACGCTATGGCGAGATTGCCGAAAGCAGCGGCATCGACTTCTATACCGAAGCGGGCTGCATGATCGCGGCTCCCGAGGGGAGCGATTACCTTGTAAGGACGCGACAGGCCGCAGAGCGCCTGGGTGTCGAGACGGCAATGCTCGATCCCGCCGCTATGGCATCGCAATTTCCTCAGTTTGCATTTCCGGATCTGACGTGTGGGATATTCGAGGCACGCGGAGCAGGTTACATCAGCCCACGCAAGCTCGTGAAGGCACAGTCGCTGCTGGCCGAGAAGGCGGGCGCATCAATCGTGCGGGACTTCGTCGTTTCGATCAATCAGCAGGGCGGTGCCGCCGTTGTCGAGACTGCCGGTGGCAGCCAATTCACGGCCGAGAAGGTCCTGCTCGCCGCCGGCGGGTTTTCCATTTCCGAGAATCTGTTGCGGCCGTCTGTTGATATGTCGGTTAAGGGGCGGACCGTCGCTCTGTTTGAGGTGGACGAGGAAGACGCATCGCTCTTTGCGGGAATGCCCTCCCTCATCCTCGACGCACCCGGGATCGACATCTACCTTTTGCCGCCGATCCGCTATCCCGACGGCAAGCTCTATCTGAAGATCGGGGGCGATCCTGACGATCATGTGTTGCGCAGCGATAGTGAACTCCGAACCTGGTTCCGGACGGAGGGGCGTGAGGTCGCACGAGACCATCTCACCCGGATCGTTGCCGATCTCGTCCCAAAGCTGCGGCCGCGCTCGGTATCGTCGGCCGCGTGCGCCGTCTCGCATACGCCAAGCGGCCTTCCGATGATCGGCTACACGGCATCGCCTGAGATTGCGGTTCTCACAGGCTGCGCGGGCACCTCCGCCAAGAGCTCGGATGAGCTCGGCAGATTGGGTGCGGAGTTGCTTCTGCGCGGCGAAATCGGCGATCAGGGCTACGTCACCGACTTTCGTCCATATTTCCGGTAGTTGCCTGCGGAATTTCGGTGGCATTCGCAAACACTCTCCGTTAAGGGAGCGTTGTCAGTTGGCCGGGCAGCCGCGCTTTACCAATGCCGAAAGGCGGTAGGGTGAGGAAAGTCCGGGCTCCATGGAAACACGGTGCCGGATAACGTCCGGCGAGGGTGACCTCAGGGAAAGTGCCACAGAAAGCAAACCGCCGACGCCTTGGCGTCGGTAAGGGTGAAAGGGTGGGGTAAGAGCCCACCGCATTTCCGGTAACGGCGATGGCAAGGTAAACCCCACCGGGAGCAAGACCGAATAGGGATGACGCGGTAAGCGAAAGTTTGCCGGCCGGTTTCTAGGCCAGTCATCCGGGTGGGTTGCGTGAGGCGGCGTGTAAACGTCGTCCCAGAGGAATGGCTGCCACGTTCCGGTTTCGGCCGGAGCCATACAGAACCCGGCTTACAGGCCAACTGGCGATTTTTTTCCTGATGCTCGGTTCAGTGAGCGGTCTGCTTGTTGGGCAGACATTCGTCACAAATCGTGATGCTTGAAGAAAGCATAGACCAGCGCTTGAATGTCTTTCCGCAGGAAATGCATTGAATTTCCGCGGTCATTCCTTGCTTCGTCAGAGAAACCGGAGCGCCGGGTCTTTGTTTCAGCCCGTATAGAATTCCCTTCAATGTGAAGTTTGTCATGGGTGATACTCCGTGGCTTCTCTGTTTGTTCTCGAAGACGATATAATTCCGTCCTTTAATATTTCAATTGGCTAAAATACTATGTTTCATCCGTGAGAGTTCTGCGGCGTAGCCTTTAGTGGCTTCCACTTAATGATGGGAACGAATCCGGCTCATGAGGTCCTTCGTCCATTTGGCGTAGAGGCGCGAGAGAACGCAGCGGACGATGCTTCATTTTTAGACGGCTGGCGGTCTTTAATTCGCTGGTTCTCAGGCGGTGGATAACGGGCACTGGAGCTGATCCTAACCGTTTGTTAAACTTAACAGCTTATAAATTTCCGACGTGCGTTCGTCGCGAGACGGGCGTTTCCCATTGACGCCCATATGGACCCATGTTATCCCAATTAGGCACTGCACAAGGGCGATTTGATGCCCATTCATCGCAAAGTAGAGGCGTCTCCCTCAGTGGAGATGCTAGGCGGAGTTTGCTTCGCTTGGCTTGCGAGGCTGTGTCTGAGGGTGAGGGTCCCGGGCATCTGAATTTTGCTGGGGCTCTTTCGGAAACGGATGTTTCGTGTCATGAGCCGCTTCCTTTCACATGCGACCAACCGGATCGATTCCAAGGGCAGGGTTTCCGTGCCTGCGGCGTTTCGTTCCGTGCTGGCGCAGCGCAATATCCAGGAGCTGTACTGTTTCCAGGATTTTGTGTTTCCGGCGATCAGCATCGGCGGTTCGGATTTGCTGGAGCGGTTCGAGCGGCAGATTGCGTCAGAGGATCCGTTCTCGCCGGAGGCGAACCGGATGTCGCTTCTTGTTCATGGGGGCGGCGTCTTCATGAAGCTCGATGCGGAAGGGCGGTTGCTGGTCACGAACTTCGTTCGGGACTTTACCGGTATCGCGGACGAGGTGGCCTTCGTCGGTCGGGCGGATCATTTTCAGCTGTGGCAGCCCGAAGCGTTTCAGGCTGCTCAGGCAATGGCACGAGAGGGCCGCAAGCCGATTGGCGGGCGTCCCGGATAGGACAAGGGGACGGAATGGTGGCGAATCCTGGCGGAGGTTCATCTGATGCTGGCGGCGGACCGGTTCGACACATTCCAGTCCTTCTTGCCGAAGTGCTTGCGGCACTCGAGCCTGCTGCGGGCAAGGTCATTCTCGATGGCACCTTCGGTGCCGGCGGCTACACCTCGGCAATCCTTTCGGCGGGTGCCGATGTGATCGCGCTCGATCGCGATCCGACCGCGATCGCGGCGGGCGGTGCGATGGTGGCAGCCTCGGGCGGTCATCTTGCTCTGGTTCACTCCCAGTTCTCTCAGCTTGCCGAGCATGCCCCTGATTCTGGCCTCGATGGCGTAGTGCTCGATATCGGCGTCTCGTCGATGCAGATCGACGAAGCAGAGCGCGGTTTCTCCTTTCAGAAAAACGGCCCGCTCGACATGCGTATGTCGGGTGCAGGTGTCTCGGCCGCCGATGTCGTCAATCGCGCCAAGGTGGCTGATCTCATTCGCATTTTTCATTTTCTCGGCGAGGAGAGCCAGTCTCCCCGGATCGCGCATGCGATAGAGAAGCGTCGCCTTGAAAAGCCGTTCGAGACGACGCGGGACCTTGCCGGCCTGATCGAACTCGTCACGCCCCGCAAGATGAAGGACAAGATCCATCCTGCGACCCGTGTCTTTCAGGCGCTTCGTATTTTCGTCAACGACGAGTTGGGAGAGCTCGCTCAGGCGCTCTTCGCCGCCGAGCGTGCGCTGAAGCCCGGCGGGCGGCTGGTCGTCGTGACGTTCCACTCGCTTGAAGATCGTATCGTCAAGAAATTTTTCAGCGATCGTGCCGGCAAGGCGTCGGGGTCCCGGCATCTGCCGATCGCGCACGAGCGCGCCGCCACGTTCGAACCTGTCGGCAAGTCCATGGTTTCTGCGAGTGAAGCCGAGGCCGACGCGAATCCGCGCGCGCGCTCGGCAAAGCTGCGCGCCGGACGCCGGACCGACGCGCCGGCCGAACCGGCCGATCTTTCGATGTTCAGATTGCCCAACCTTGCAAGTCTCGGGAAGCTCGGAGCCTGATATGCTAAGAACCTTCGACCTTGTCCTGATTGGAGTGATGACCGCAGCGGCGGCCGTCACCTACACGATCAAGCATCGCGCTGAACTGAAGCTGGAAGAGGTTCATCGCCTCGAGGCAGAGATCAAGCTCGAGAAAGACACCATCGACCTGTTGAAGGCCGACTGGGCGCTGCTTTCGCAGCCGAACCGGCTTGAGCGTCTCGTCAACAACTATAATGGCGAGCTTCAGCTGCAGCCGACGCCTTCGACCTCGCTGGTTCATGCGCGCGAGCTGCCGATGCTGAAGTCGCAGGTTCCCGTTCCCGATATTACCGAAGCAAAAGCCGGCTCCGCCAAAAAGGCGAAGCCCGTTCCGGCTGTGCCCGAAGCCGAGGATGAGGATCTCATGGCAACCGGATCTGTGGAGTAGAGATGTCCTTTCTTTCACGTATCATGGTTTCGAAGAGCCAGGCCCACTTCTCCGCGGGCGGCTACAGCCGTAACGGCGGACCTTCGCAGCAGGTTCCCATCCAGGGATCGCGCAAGAAGCGGTCCGGACAGGCCAAGAGCCGCGTCGGTCTTCTGATCATCGGCTTCCTTGGGGTCTACGCCGTCATCGGCGGGCGCCTTGTGGAATACGCGCTGCGTGACCCTGATGTGGTCTCCAGCATTTTGCCGCCCGATCGCCTGATGGCGTCTCGCCCGGATATCCTTGATCGCAACGGCGAAGTGATGGCGACGGACATCCGGACGGTTTCGCTGTTTGCCGAACCGAACAAGGTTGTCGATCCCGACGAAGCTGTCGAAAAGCTGTCGACGGTTCTGCCGGATCTCGACATGAAGGGCACCTACAAGAAGCTTGCCAACAGAACCTCGCACTTCGCCTGGCTGCGTCGCCAGCTGACGCCGAAGCAGCAGAGCCAGATCCTGGCGCTCGGCATTCCGGGCATCGGCTTCCGCCCGGAAAAACGCCGTTTCTATCCGGGTGGTCCGACGGCCGCGCATATTCTCGGCTACGTCAACATCGACAACCGCGGCGTTGCGGGGATGGAAAAGTACATCGACGATCAGGGGCTTGCCGATCTTGCCTCGGTCGGCATGACCAGTGACCAGCCGCTTGAGCCGGTACGCCTTTCCATCGATGTCCGCGTTCAGAACATCGTTCGTGACGTCGTGGCAAACGCGGTCACCAACTACGAAGCGAAGGGCGCGGGCGCCGTGGTGCTCGACGTTCATACCGGCGAAGTTCTCGCCATGGCCTCGGCGCCGGATTTCGATCCGAACAATCCTCTGGAAGGCGCCAAGGAAGGCTGGCTGAACCGCATGTCGAACGGCACGTTCGAAATGGGCTCCACCTTCAAGACATTCTCGCTCGCCATGGCGCTCGACACCGGCAAGGTAAAGCTCACCGACAGCTTCGACGCAACGCAGCCTCTGCGCATCGGGGGCTTCACCATCCACGACTTCCACGGCCAGCGACGTTGGCTGACGCTGCCTGAAGTCTTCCAGTATTCGTCGAACGTCGGTACCGCCCGCATCATCGACATCGTCGGTATCGATGCGCAGAAGGACTACCTGACGAAGCTCGGCTTGCTGACCAGGATGAAGACCGAACTGCCTGAGGTGAAGATGCCGAGCCAGCCGAAGGTCTGGAAGAAGATCAACTCGGTGACGATCTCGTTCGGTCACGGTGTTTCCACGACGCCGCTGCAGACGGCGGTTGCCGGTGCGGCGCTCGTCAACGGGGGCAAGCTTATCGAGCCGACTTTCCTGCCGCGCAACCGCGAGCAGGCCGATGAAGTTGCTGAAGTTGTCGTCAAGAAGACGACCAGCGACGACGTCCGCTATCTCTTCAAGCTGAACGGTATCAAGGGTTCCGGCCGCAACGCCGATGTTCCCGGCTTCAACGTCGGGGGCAAGACCGGCACGGCCGACAAGGTCGTCAACGGCCGCTATGCGACGAACCTCAACTTCAACGCATTCCTCGCAGCGTTTCCGATCGACGATCCGAAGTATATCGTGCTGACTTTCTGCGACGAGCCACACAACGGCGAGAAGGGACAGAACATCGCCGCCTATACCGCTGCGCCGATGGTGAAGAACATCATTTCCCGCGCGGCGCCAATTCTCGGTGTGGAACCCAAGTTCGGTGACGACGGCTCGGCCATGTTGGTGTCTTATTAAGGCTGAATGAATGTCGAAGCCGATTCGCCACGGGGGCGCGGCGGCTCGAGAGAGAAAAGTACATTCGATGAACTTGCGAGACATCGCCGGGAACGCGTTTCCTGAACTTGAAGAACAACTGGCTGGCTCCGTCGGGGCGCTGGCGGTTTCCGGCATTTCGTCCGACAGCCGCAAGATCGAACCTGGCATGGTGTTCGTGGCCGTTTCCGGGACCAAAGCGGATGGCGCCGGCTTCATTGCCGATGCGGCCACGCGTGGCGCCGTCGTGGCAATTGCCTCCCACGGCATTGAGTCTTCGATCCCCGTCCTCGTTCTCAAGGATCCGCGTCGCTTCCTGTCCATCGCGGCTTCGCGCTTCTATGGGAAGCAGCCGGAAACGATGGTTGCCGTAACCGGTACGGCCGGCAAGACATCCGTTGCCTCGTTCACGCGGCAGATCTGGGCCTATGCGGGCCATCCCGCCGCAATGATCGGCACCACCGGCGTCGTGTCTCCGACGCGCAACGAATACGGCTCGCTGACGACGCCGGATCCGGTTTCCCTGCACAAGCTGCTGGCGGAACTTGCGGACGAAGGTGTCACCCATGCCTCGATGGAGGCATCCAGCCACGGGCTCGACCAATGCCGGTTGGATGGCGTGAAGCTTGCCGCAGCGGCCTTTACCAATCTCGGCCGCGATCACATGGACTATCACCCGACGGTCGAGAGCTACATGGCCGCGAAGATGCGGCTGTTCGATACGCTGCTTCCGAAGGGCGCTCCCGCGGTGATCTTCGCCGACGATGCGTGGTCGGAGCAGGCGATCAAGGCCGCGCGCGACGCGGGCCACGATATCCGCACCGTCGGCCGTAAGGGCGATTACCTGGCGCTGAAGCGCGTCGAGCACTTCCGTCACAAGCAGGTGGCCGAAATTCACGCCGACGGCGAGATCTTCGAGGTCGATATTCCGCTTGCCGGCGATTTCCAGGTGGCCAATGCGCTGGTGGCAGCGGGCCTTGCGATGTCGACAGGCGTGCCGGCAAAAGTTGCCATGGCTGCGCTTGAAAAGCTGCAGGGTGCATCGGGCCGGCTTGAGCTGGTCGGTCACAACAAGGACGGCGCGCTCGCCTATGTCGATTACGCCCACAAGCCGGACGCGCTTTCCAACGTCCTCGAATCCGTTCGGCCGTTCACGACCGGCCGGGTGATCGTGGTATTCGGCTGCGGCGGCGACCGTGACCGCGGCAAGCGCCCGATCATGGGCGAGATCGCCTGCCGTCTGGCCGATGTCGTGATCGTCACCGACGACAACCCGCGCTCGGAGGAGCCGGCGTCCATCCGTGCCGAGATCATGGCTGCGGCGAGCTGCGCAACCGAAGTCGGGGACCGCGCCGAGGCAATTCAAGCCGCGGTTGCGATGCTCACATCGGGCGACACGCTGATCGTTGCCGGCAAGGGCCACGAGGAAGGGCAAACGATCGGGAGCGTCACCCTGCCATTTTCGGATCATGCCGAATTGCGTAAGGCTTTGGAGGAGCTGAAATCGTGAGCTGGCTCTGGACGACGGAAGACATGATTGCCGCGATGGCGGGGCGGCCGTTCGGCACCCTACCTGAGGGTATCACCGGAATCTCCATAGACAGCCGCTCGATTGGACCAGGCGAGGCGTTCTTTGCCATCAAGGGCGATCGCGTCGACGGTCACGATTATGCCTCGATGGCGATGGCGAACGGCGCAGCGCTTCTCGTCGTCAGCGAAGCGCGTCTTCCCGCCATGGGCCGCCTTACCGTTCCGATGATCGTCGTCGAGGACGTTCTGGCGGCGCTCGGCAAGCTCGCCCAGGCATCGCGTGCCCGTTCGCGCGCCCAGATCATTGCCGTGACGGGCTCTGTCGGCAAGACGACCACGAAGGAAATGCTGCGACGTGTCCTATCGCCGTCGGGCAAGGTGCATGCCTCCGTTGCTTCCTTCAACAATCATTGGGGCGTGCCGCTGACGCTCGCCCGTATGCCGCTCGACACCTATTTTGGTGTCTTCGAAGTCGGCATGAACCACCCCGACGAGATACGGCCGCTTGTGAAGATGATCCAGCCGCATGTCGCTGTCATCACCACGATCGCGCCTGCGCATCTCGGCAACTTCAAGAGCATCCGGGAGATCGCGACGGCGAAGGCCGAAATCTTCGAGGGCGTGGTGCCCGGTGGTCAGGTCGTGCTGAACCGGGACAATGACCAGTTCAATTTTCTGGAACGCACGGCGCAGGCCTGCGGCATCCAGCACATCCATTCATTCGGACAGCATGCCAAGGCGGATTTCCGCCTGGCCGAGTTCAATGGTTCGGATCAGAGTTCGACCCTGTGGATCACGATCGACGGCGACACCAAGGAAGTCGCGATCGGTGCGCCGGGGCGGCATATCGCCGAGAATGCACTGGCGGCCCTCGGCGTCGTGCAGATCGTCGGTGCGGACATGCAGCAGGCCGTCGGCGCCCTGGCGACACTCCAGCCGGAGAAGGGCAGGGGTCGCCGCCACAGGCTGACGATCAACCATGGCACCTTCACTGTTATCGACGAGAGCTACAACGCCAATCCCGCTTCGATGAAGGCGGCAATCGCCGTGCTCGCAAGCTCCGTCCCAACGGCCGGCGGGCGCCGCGTGGCTGTGCTCGGCGACATGCTTGAAATGGGCGACTACGCGCAGAAAGTTCACGCGGACCTAGCTGGGCCATTGCTGGCTGCCGGCATCGAGCACGTCTGGCTGGCCGGCCCGGAGATGGCTGCGCTAAAGGAATCGCTCCCCGAGAGCATCCAGGTCGTTCACTACGAGAACACCGCAGAACTAACGGAATATGTACTGAACTCTGTCGCGTCGGGTGACGTGCTGATGGTAAAATCGTCACTGGGTATCGGTTTCGGCAAGATCGTTGCCGCGCTCCTTGACAAGTTCCCGCCATTTGCCGACACGCAACGCGATTTTTGAGCGGGTAAACAAGGGGCCCTGAATGCTGATTTGGCTTGTCGAACTGTCGGAACACCTGAAGTTTTTGAATCTCTTCAGGTACATCACCTTCCGTACGGGCGCCTCCCTGTTTACGTCCGCCTTCATCGTCTTCCTGTTCGGACCGATGATCATCAGATCCTTGCGCATCCGCCAGGGCAAGGGCCAGCCGATCCGCGCCGACGGGCCGCAGACGCACTTCAAGAAGGCCGGCACGCCGACCATGGGCGGCCTGATGATTCTCGCCGGCATCGTCGGGTCGTCGCTGCTCTGGGCCGACCTTTCCAACGTCTACGTTGTCGCGACGCTGCTGGTGACCCTCGGCTTCGGCGCGATCGGCTTCTACGACGACTATCTGAAGGTCACCAAGCAGAGCCACAAGGGCTTCTCCGGCAAGGCCCGCCTCGGCATCGAATTCGTAATCGCCGGGATCGCCGTCTATTTCATGATGCGCACGTCGCTGGCTTCCGGTCCTGCGGGTTCGACATTCGGGTCTTCGATCGCGTTCCCGTTCTTTAAGGACTTCATGCTCAATCTCGGCATCATGTTCGTCGTCTTCGGCGGCTTCGTGATCGTTGGCGCCGGCAATGCCGTCAACCTGACAGACGGGCTTGACGGTCTTGCCATCGTCCCGGTCATGATTGCCGCGGCCTCCTTCGGCGTGATTGCCTACCTCGCCGGTAACGCTGTTTTTGCGAACTACCTCCAGATCAACTTCGTGCCCGGCACCGGTGAGCTTTCTGTGGTGCTTGGCGCTGTTATCGGCGCGGGCCTCGGCTTCCTGTGGTTCAACGCGCCGCCCGCCGCCATTTTCATGGGCGATACCGGCTCGCTGGCGCTCGGCGGCACGATCGGCACCGTTGCCGTTGCCACCAAGCACGAGATCGTCATGGCGATCATCGGTGGGCTGTTCGTCGCCGAAACGCTGTCTGTCATCATTCAGGTCGGCTTCTTCAAGATGACCGGCCGGCGCGTGTTCCTGATGGCGCCGATCCACCACCATTTCGAAAAGAAGGGCTGGACGGAAAGTCAGGTTGTGATCCGTTTCTGGATCATCGCCGGCGGTCTCGCCTTGCTCGGCCTCTCCACCCTGAAGCTGCGGTGAGGCGGCAATGATTCCCGTTACGACGCTTGCTGGTAAGAAAGTCGCGCTCTTCGGGCTCGGCGGGTCGGGCTTTGCCACGGCCCGAGCCCTGAAATTGGGCGGCGCGGAAGTGACGGCATGGGATGACAATCCCGATAGCGTGACCAAGGCTGCAGCCGAAGGCATCCATACGGCCGATCTGCATACGATCGACTGGAGCGTCCAGTCGCTGTTCGTGCTTTCGCCGGGCGTGCCGCTTACGCATCCGAAGCCGCACTGGACAGTCGATCTCGCGCGTGCCGCCGGCGTCGACATCGTCGGTGACGTGGAGCTTTTCGTCCGGGAGCGTCGGGCGCATGCTCCCGATTGCCCGTTCATCGCCATAACCGGCACCAACGGCAAATCGACAACGACAGCCCTGATCGCGCATATCCTGCGATCCAGCGGTCGCGACACCCAGCTCGGCGGCAATATCGGGACGGCGGTGCTGACGCTGGAGCCGCCCAAGGCCGGACGCTTTTACGTCGTCGAATGCTCGTCCTACCAGATCGATCTTGCGCCGACGCTCAATCCGTCCGCAGGCATCCTGCTCAACCTGACGCCGGATCATCTCGATCGTCACGGCACGATGCAGCATTATGCCGACGTCAAGGAACGGCTGGTGGCCGGCAGCGACGTCGCAGTCATCGGCGTCGACGACAGCTACTGCGAGATCATCGCCGACCGCGTCGAGCGGGCCGGCCGCAAGGTCATCAGGATTTCCAAGCGTCTGACGCTTGCCGACGGCATTTATGCCGAAGGTACCAGGCTCATCCGGGCGGCGGGTGCTGCGATGAACCCCATCGCGGATCTCGACGGCATCCAGACGCTGCGGGGCAGCCACAATGCACAGAATGCTGCTGCTGCCGTTGCTGCGTGCCTTGCCGTCGGTGTCTCGGAGGATGAAATCCGCGCCGGGCTCGCGTCGTTCCCCGGTCTCAAGCACCGCATGCAGCCGGTCGGGCGTCGCGGCAACGCCGTGTTCGTCAATGACTCCAAGGCGACGAACGCCGACGCGGCAGCTCCAGCGCTTTCGAGCTATGCCCGGATCTACTGGATCGCGGGCGGGCTTCCGAAGGCGGGCGGCATAGCGTCGCTGACGGGCTTCTTCCCGCGGATCGCCAAGGCCTACCTGATCGGCGAAGCGGCGGCGGAGTTTGCCGCGACGCTCGGCGAGGCGGTGCCTTACGAGATCTCGGGCACGCTCGAGCGCGCCGTCGCGCATGCTGCCGCGGACGCTGAAAAAGATGAAAGCGGCCCGCTCGCTGTGATGTTATCCCCGGCTTGCGCAAGCTTCGACCAATATAAGAACTTCGAAATCAGGGGCGATGCATTTGTCAGCCATGTGGCAGCGCTCGACGGAATCACCATGCTGATCGGTTCGGCAACAGGAGATAAATGACATGGTAAGCCGCGCGGAACGTGGGCCTCTGGCCGATTGGTTCTGGACCATCGACCGCTTTTTTCTGGCGATGTTCATCTTCCTGATGGGCATCGGCTTCATGCTGTCGTTCGCGGCATCGCCCGCGGTCGCGGAGCGTATCGGGCTCGAGCCGTTCCACTTCGTCAAGCGACATGCCGCATTCATGATCCCTTCGATCGGGGTGATGATCGGGCTTTCGTTCCTGACGCCGCGCCAGGTGCGGCGCACGGCGATCATCCTTCTGATCGTGGCGCTCAGCATGATGTTGCTGGCGCTGTTCTTCGGTGTCGAAGTCAAGGGTTCGCGTCGTTGGGTTACCATGGCGGGCATCTCGATCCAGCCGTCGGAATTCATGAAGCCGGCCTTTGTCGTCGTCTGCGCCTGGCTGTTTGCCGAACATGCGCGCCAGCCTGAAATTCCGGGCAACCTGTTTGCCATCATCCTGTTCGGAATAGTCGCGGCCCTGCTTGTGGCGCAGCCGGACCTTGGCCAGACCATCCTGACGACAGCCGTCTGGGGCGGCATGTTCTTCATGGCCGGCATGCCCTGGATCTGGATCATCCTGCTTGGCGCCGGCGGTGTCGGAGGCCTCTTCAGTGCCTATTATGTCTTCCCGCACGTGGCGCTTCGTATCGACAAGTTCCTGACCGGGGAAGGCGATACCTTCCAGATCGACACCGCACGCGAAGCCATCATCCGCGGCGACTGGTTCGGCCAGGGGCCTGGCGAGGGCATCGTCAAGCGCATCATCCCTGACGCGCATACCGACTTCATCTTCTCGGTCGCGGCCGAGGAGTTCGGCATCGTCTTCTGTATGGCGCTCGTTGCGCTGTTCTCGGTTCTCGTGCTGCGCGGTCTCTCGCATGCCTACAAGGAGCGGAACGACTTTAACCGTTTTGCCGTCGCTGGCCTCGTGCTGCAGATCGGCATACAGTCGATCATCAACGTGGGCGTCAATCTCGAACTGCTGCCGGCCAAGGGCATGACCTTGCCACTGATTTCCTATGGTGGTTCGTCGATGGTCGCTATCAGCGTCACGGCCGGGTTCATTCTCGCGCTGACGCGTCACAGGCCGGAAAAACGTGCGCAGGACCGGAGCCTCTTCCGCGTCGCGCACGGAATGCCGGCGGAGTAAGAGTTCATGAGCAAAGGCATCGTCCTGCTTGCCGCCGGGGGAACCGGCGGCCATGTGTTTCCCGCGGAAGCTCTGGCCTACAAGCTGAAGGAGCGCGGCTATTCCGTGCACCTCGTTACCGACAGCCGCGCCGAGCGCTATGCCGGCAAGTTTCCGGCCGATGAGATTCACGTCGTTCCATCCGCGACGATCGGTTCGAAGAACCCGGTCGCCGTCGCCCGTGCGCTGTGGAAGCTGTGGAGCGGGATGCGGGCTGCCAAGAAGCTGATCGCGCGGTTGAAGCCAGCCGTCGTCGTTGGCTTCGGCGGATATCCCACCGTGCCGCCGCTGCTGGCCGCGACGCGCCTCGGCGTGCCGGCGATGATTCATGAGCAGAACGCGGTAATGGGGCGTGCCAACAAGGCACTGGCGTCACGCGTGCAGGCGATTGCGGGCGGGTTTCTGCCTGACGGCGGCGGTCAGTTTCCCGAGAAGACGGTTGCGACCGGTAATCCGGTCCGTCCAGCGATCATCGAGGCTGCGAACACTCCTTATGCGCCCTCGCGCGCCGGAGAGCCGTTCAATCTTGTGGTTTTCGGCGGTAGCCAGGGTGCACAATACTTCTCGAAGGCGATGCCGACGGCGATAAGCCTGCTCGACGACGAGCTTCGCGGACGTCTCAGGATCACCCAGCAGGTTCGGTCCGAGGACATGGGCATGGTTGGCGATTGCGTCGCCAAGCTGGAAATGGGCGCTTCGTCCGAGATCGCGCCGTTCTTTACCGACATGGCCGAGCGGTTGGCCAAGGCGCATCTGGTGATCTGCCGCTCCGGCGCATCGACGGTCTCGGAGATTTCGGTCATCGGCCGCCCGGCGATCCTTGTTCCCTATCCGCATGCGCTCGATCATGACCAGGCGGCGAACGCCGCGGCACTTGCCGCGACGGGCGGGGCCAAGGTTATCCCGCAGGCGGATCTTTCTTCCGAGAAGATCGCATCAATCCTGACGCATGTGATGAACGACCCGGAAAAGCTTGCAAAGATGGCCGCTGCCGCAAGGCAGGCCGGCAAACCCGACGCTGCGAACTTGCTTGCCGACATGGTAGAGGCTATTGCGGCTCGACGTACAATTGCAGAGTTCAAGGGGAAACGCGCATGAAAATGCCGAAAGCCATCGGGCTCGTCCATTTCATCGGTATCGGTGGCATTGGAATGAGCGGTATCGCCGAGGTGCTTCACAATCTCGGCCATCGTGTGCAGGGCTCCGACCAGGCAGACAGCGCCAATGTGCAGCGCCTGCGGGAAAAGGGTATCGAAGTCTTCGTTGGCCACAAGGCCGAAAACCTTGGGGATGCCGAGGTCGTCGTCGTTTCGACAGCCATCAAGAAGAGCAATCCCGAACTGATTGCCGCGCGCGAGAAGCTGCTGCCGGTGGTTCGCCGTGCCGAAATGCTGGCCGAGCTGATGCGCTTCCGCAATGCGATCGCGATCGGCGGCACGCACGGCAAGACCACGACGACATCGCTCGTGGCGACGCTTCTGGAGGCCGGCGGGCTCGATCCGACCGTGATCAACGGCGGCATCATCAATGCCTACGGCACCAACGCCCGCATGGGCGAGGGCGAGTGGATGGTGGTGGAGGCCGACGAGTCCGACGGCACCTTCCTCAAGCTTCCCGCCGATGTCGCCGTCATCACCAACATCGATCCCGAGCATCTGGATCATTACGGCAACTTCGACGCCGTGCGGGCTGCATTCCGCCAATTCGTCGAGAACGTACCGTTTTACGGTTTTGGCGTGCTCTGCCTTGACCACCCTGAAGTTCAGGCGCTGGTCGGCCGCATCGAGGACCGCAAGATCGTCACCTACGGTGAAAACCCGCAGGCCGATGTCCGCTTCATGAACGTCCGCATCGATGGTCCGCGTTCGATTTTCGACGTCGAGATCCGTCGCCGCCGGACCGGTCAGGTGATCAGGCTCGACAATCTCGTCATGCCGATGCCAGGCCGCCACAACATCTCCAATGCCGTCGCCGCGATTGCTGTGGCCAACCGCCTTGGCATGTCGAGCGAAGATATCGCAAAGGGTCTGGCCTCGTTCGGCGGCGTCAAGCGCCGCTTCACGCTGACAGGCGAGTGGAACGGCGTGCAGATCTTCGACGACTACGGTCACCATCCGGTCGAGATCAAGGCGGTGCTTCGGGCCGCGCGCGAAGCCTGCAAGGGACGCGTGATCGCAGTGCATCAGCCGCATCGCTATTCGCGTCTGGCGAGCCTTTTCGAAGAATTCGCCGCCTGCTTCAACGATGCCGACAGCATTTTCCTCGCTCCCGTCTATGCGGCAGGCGAGGAGCCGATCGAGGGCGTAAACTCGGAAGCGCTTGTTTCGCGGATCAAATCCGCGGGACATCGCGACGCGCGTTTCCTCGCTTCGCCGGAACTCTTGCCGCAAATGGTCGCGGAGATTGCAAAGCCGGGGGATTTTGTGGTTCTGTTGGGGGCTGGGAGCATCACTTACTGGGCGGCTGCGCTGCCCCAACAATTGGAAAGCCTTTCGGGAATATCTGCATGAAACAGGTGAATGGGGAAAAGCTTCTTGCGTCGCTCGGCGACGGCGTAAAGGATATCCGCGGACGGATTACGCCGGATGCGCCGATGGACCGGGTCACATGGTTTCATGCCGGTGGCCTTGCGGAGCTGATGTTTCAGCCGCACGATGAAGACGACCTCATCGCCTTCCTGAAGATTTTGCCGGCCGAAGTGCCGCTGACGGTCGTCGGCGTGGGCTCGAACATCCTTGTCCGCGATGGCGGCATTCCGGGCGTGGTGCTGCGGCTCTCGGCAAAGGGCTTCGGCTCCGTCGAGCTCGCCGGTGAAAACCGTATTCGTGCCGGCGCGATCTGCCCGGACAAATACGTCGCGGCCATGGCGATGGACAACGGCATCGGCGGTTTCCATTTCTACTACGGGATTCCGGGTAGCATCGGCGGCGCTGCGCGCATGAATGCCGGCGCGAACGGCGGCGAAACGCGCGAACGGGTGGTCGAAGTTACCGCCATCGATCGGGCCGGAAACCGGCATGTCCTGTCGAATGCCGATATGGGCTACGCCTATCGCCATTCGTCTGCTGCAAGCGACCTGATTTTCACCTCCGTGCTGTTCGAAGGCTATGCCGAGGACCGCGCGAAGATCCGCGCCGAGATGGATGCCGTCCGCAACCATCGGGAGACGGTTCAGCCGATTCGTGAAAAGACCGGTGGCTCGACCTTCAAGAACCCTGAAGGTCATTCTGCCTGGAAGCTTATCGATGAAGCTGGATGCCGTGGTCTTGTGATCGGCGGCGCGCAGATGTCGTCGCTGCACTGCAACTTCATGATCAACAACGGTCAGGCGACCGGATACGATCTCGAATATCTTGGCGAGCAGGTTCGCCGCGAGGTGTTCGAGAAGTCCGGCATCAAGCTGGAGTGGGAAATCAAGCGTCTCGGCGTCTTCATGCCGGGCCGCGAAGTGCGCCCCTTCCACGGCGTTGCCAGCGAGTGATCATCAGGCGAAGCGTTTGCTGAAGGCCGTCGAAAAGGTGACGCCGCCGCTGCTATCGATAGCTTCGCCGATCGCCACATCCATCGTGTTACTCGTGACCCGCACGAGGCAGAAGCCGCCCATGAAGGCGGCTTTTGCTTTGAACACGTCCAGCGCACCGACCTTGTAGGCCATCGGCGTGTCGTGCTCGTGGCCGTGAAAGATGCCGATAACGTTGTAGCCTTCGAGGGTTGCGATCAATTCCTGACGTTCTGATTCACCCCACCAGTGGGGCGCGCCGCTTCCCGTGAGGTTGAAGGTCTTCTTGTCGGGATCCCAGCGTTCCAGCGAGAACTGGTCCCAGCCATAATGCTGGAAGATCACCACCGGGCGTCCGTCCGATGCGTAGGTTTTGAGATCGCGCTTCATCCAGTCGAGGCTGCTGGCGGTTCCCTTGGTGTCGTCGCCGCCATAGCGCTGAGCCTGTATGAGGTGCAGGCCGCCCCAGTTCCACGAGTAGTTGTCGGAGGCTTCGTCGTAATTGTCGACAGGCACAAGCGGCTTGAAGAAGACGCTTGGCTTGTGGTTCATCTGCACGTAGTCGCGCAGCTCGTCGCGGTACCAATCCGTCTGCGGCGGGCGCCCGTCCTGGTCGAGGTCGTGATTGCCGAGACCGACATAGACGGGGAAATGGACCTGGTCCGCGCCGCGCCCCTGCTGGTAGCGGTGCGAGAACTGCATCAGCTGCGATCCTTCCGCAAACTCGGCTGTCTGTCCGCCGCCATCGTCGGTGACGTCACCGCAGACGATGACGCCGTGCGGCCTGGCGATCGGCTGACCGGCGAGCGTCATCCCGGTCGGCTTTCCCGATATCTCAGCTGGCCATGTCTGATGGTGGATGCTGTTGAGCGCGAGGATGTGGTGCAGGAGATTTGCGTCCGTCTTGCCTTGCTCCTGGCAGTTCGGGCTCAGTCCATCTCCGAAGCGGCAGGCATGGACGTCGTTGATGACGAGGAAGGTGACATCGACCGCAGGGAAGGTCGCCGCTCTCGATAACGACGGCAGCGCCATCGCAAATCCGGCGCCCATTCCTTGGCTCAGCAGCGATCGTCGCGTCAGCATTCCTTTTTCCTCCGTTCCGCGAGAACTTAGGCGCCAGGCGTTAACAGACAACAACAAAAAAGGCCGCGGCAGTGTGCTGCCGCGGCCCTTGATTGATGTGTTGCGGGATCAGACTTCGTCGCGGCGCGAAGCCAGGATGCAGATGAGCGTGATCACAGCCGAAAGGCCGAGATAGTAGCCGACATACTGCATGCCGTAGTTCGCCTGCAGCCAAGTGGCGATATAGGGCGCGAGCGAGGCGCCGAAGATGCCGGCAAGGTTGAAGGTAATCGAGGAGCCGGTATAGCGAACCGCGGTCGGGAAGGGCGCGGCAAGGGCGGTGCCGATCAGACCGTAGGTCATGCCCATCAGCGCCATCGCGACGATGGCGAAAACGACGATGCTGCCTTCGCCGCCGGTCATCAGGCCAGGCAGGAAGAAGGAGAAGACGCCGATCAGCACGGTGGTGACGATCAGGACCTCACGACGACCGAAGCGCTCGGCAAGCTTACCGACCAGCGGAATGAAGATACCGAAGGCAATCGAACCGACGATCTGGATTTCCAGCGCATCGAGGAACGGGATCTTCAGAACCTTGACGTTGTAGGACAGGAGATAGGCCGAGCCGATGTAGAACAGCACGAAGGTGGCGAGCGCCACGAAAGTGCCGAGGAACAGGCTGCGCTTGTGCTTGCGGAAGAGTTCGGCAACCGGAACAGCAACGCGCTCCTGCTTGTCGATCGTCTTCTGGAAATCGGGTGTCTCGGTGATCGAGAGACGAACCCAGAGGCCGATGGCAATCAGCAGGATCGAGGAGATGAACGGTACGCGCCAGCCCCAGCTCAGCAGCGCTTCCTGGGACATGACCTGCAGCAGCAGCCAGAAGATGCCCGAGGACAGGAATAGGCCGACCGGAGCGCCAAGCTGCGGGAACATGCCGTACCAGCTGCGCTTGCCTTCCGGCGCGTTCTCCGTCGCGAGCAACACGGCGCCGCCCCATTCTCCGCCGAGGCCGAAGCCCTGGCCGAAGCGGCAAAGTGCCAGCAGCAAAGGCGCGAGGACGCCGATCGAATTGTAGGACGGCAGCAGGCCGATCACCACCGTGGAGATCCCCATGGTCAGCAGAGCGGCAACGAGCGTCGTCTTGCGGCCGATCCGGTCGCCGAAGTGGCCGAAGACCACGGCGCCCAGCGGACGGGCAAAGAAGGCGATCGAGAAGGTCGCGAAGGATGCAAGCAGCGCGGTCGTCGGATCGCTGTTCGGGAAGAACAGCGTCGGGAAAACCAGGACGGCGGCGGTTGCATAAACGTAGAAATCGAAGAATTCGATCGTGGTGCCGACGAGGCTCGCGATCAGAACACGCGCCGGCGAGTTGACTTGCGCATTGTTCGATGAGGCGGGAGTCGGCGATACTCTGGATATCGCGTCTGACATTTTCATTCCAATCGGGATTGTAAGGATGCCCCGGGAGGCAGCGTCGGCTCTTAACGCAATTTTAATTCGGCGCAAATGGCTATTGCGTAACAAACGGAAAAAACATTAGCAGGCTTGGTATTTTTCGCCCGTGCTGCTGTTGCAGCGCATTCGCTTGACCAGAATCAATATCTAGCGGATTTCTCATAAACGCTCTGGTTGAGAGCAGGAGGGAAATATGCAGAAAAGTCTTATTGCAGAATTTCTTGGTACTTTTTGGCTTGTTTTCGGTGGTTGCGGCAGTGCGGTTCTTGCCGCGGCATTCCCTGAACTTGGCATCGGTTTCGTTGGCGTCGCGTTTGCGTTCGGTCTGACTGTCCTCACCATGGCCTATGCTGTCGGCGGCATATCTGGCGGGCATTTCAATCCGGCGGTAACGCTCGGACTGACGGTCGCGGGCAGATTTCCCAAGGGGCATTTGCTTCCCTACATCATTGTGCAGGTCGCCGGGGCGATCGTCGCGGCCGGCGTTCTCTACATTGTCGCAAGTGGCAAGGCGGGTTTCGAATTGGGTGGTTTTGCCGCGAACGGTTATGGGGAACATTCACCCGGCGGCTACTCGCTGATTTCGGCTCTCGTCATCGAAGTGCTGCTCAGCCTGTTTTTCATCTTCATCATTCTGGGCGCCACCAGCGGCAGCGTCCCGGCCGGATTTGCGCCGATTGCCATCGGGCTGGCTTTGACGCTCATTCATCTTATCTCGATTCCCGTCACCAACACCTCCGTCAATCCGGCGCGGTCCACCGGGCAGGCTCTCTTTGTCGGCGGGTGGGCTCTACAGCAATTGTGGCTCTTCTGGGTGGCTCCGCTTATCGGCGGCGCTCTTGGCGGAATCGTCTGGAAAGCGGTCGAGAACAAGAGCTAGCGGTCAACTGCTATCGTCATCGGTTTCACCCCGCATCGGCCGTCCGATGCGGGGTTTTTACATGCCAGCGACCCGCTCGACCCGATCCCTGTCTGGCCCTTTCGGAGCTCCGCCGTGAGATGAAGTTAACGAAAGTAAACGCTTCGTTAACCATAATGCTGCTCTAATACACGCATTCCAAGCGAGCCGGATTCGGCAGGAAACAAGCTTGGTGCAAGCATCGCATTCCAGAGTGCCAGTAATTTTTGGGGGTACCTATGAGTCGCAACCACGTCGCTGTCCTGATGGGCGGATTTTCCTCGGAGAGGCCGGTCAGCCTTTCGTCGGGGATGGCGTGCGCGGATGCGCTTGAGGCTGAAGGGTTCCAAGTCACGCGGATTGACGTTGATCGCGACGTCTCGGCGAAGCTCTCGGCCCTGCGTCCCGATGTGGTCTTCAATGCGCTGCACGGACCCTTCGGTGAGGACGGCACGATCCAGGGCATCCTGGAATATCTCGAGATTCCCTATACGCATTCGGGCGTTCTCGCTTCGGCGCTGGCGATGGACAAGGCCAAGGCAAAGGGCGTTGCCGCCGCTGCCGGCATCCCGGTGGCGCTGTCTCAGGTCATTAATCGATTCGCCTTTCCGGCCGATCACCCGATGAAGCCGCCTTACGTCGTTAAGCCGGTGCGCGAGGGGTCGAGCTTCGGTGTAGTCATCGTTCAGGAGGATCAGACTCATCCGCCGCAGGTCATCGGCTCTCCCGAGTGGCGCTACGGCGAAGAGGTTCTCGTCGAGCGTTACATTCATGGGCGTGAGCTGACGTGCGGTGTGATGGGCGATCAGGTGCTCGGTGTCACCGAGATCGTTCCGCTCGGCCACGGCTTCTATGACTACGACGCCAAGTACGTTGCGGGTGGCTCAAAACACGTCATTCCGGCGGAAATTTCACCGAATATTTACCAAAAAATACAATCATTGGCATTAAGGGCGCATCAAGCGATTGGTTGCCGTGGGGTTAGTCGGTCCGACTTTCGTTACGACGATCGCTTCTCCGAGGATGGCGAGCTCATCTGGCTGGAAATCAACACTCAGCCGGGTATGACGCCAACGTCTCTGGTGCCTGAAATGGCCGGATATGCCGGTTACTCGTTCGGTGAATTTCTCCGGTGGATGGTGGAGGACGCTTCTTGTTCTCGGTGACGGTCAAAAGAGTGGGGCGGCCCAGCCATCGCGTGGAGCCCGCGTATCCCGAAGGTGATGGGCGCATGGTCCTGCCGCGGCCCCTTCGTCGCGTCGTGCGCTTCCTTGTCAGCCTCGGTAGCGGCCGCATCCATATTCCGGCTCATGTCGGCACCGTATCGGCTTTGGCGTTCCTGTCCGCGACGGGTCTCTACGGCATGTCCCTCGGCGGTCACACCGAGGCCGTCGCGCAGGCGACGACCACGGCTGCCGGTTTTGCTATCGAGGATGTGAAGGTTTCCGGCAACTCCGAAACTTCCGAGATCGATATTCTCCAGCTCATCGGGCTCGACGGTACGACGTCGCTCGTTGCCCTCGATGTCGACGCCGCGCGCCAGAAGATCGCGAAGCTTCCCTGGGTCGAGAGCGTCGAGATTCGCAAGGTTTACCCGAAGACGATCGAGGTGAAGCTGAAAGAGCGTGCGGCTTACGCGATCTGGCAGCACGGCACGGAATTGTCCCTGGTCGAGAAGGGTGGGGCGGTCATCGCGCCGCTTCGCGACAACAAGTTCTCGCAGTTGCCGCTGGTCGTTGGCCGAGGTGCCGAGGTTGCGGCCGTTTCGCTCGAGGACGAGTTCTCGAAGTGGCCGGATATCAAGGCGCGCGTGAAGGCCTACGTCTGGGTCTCCGGTCGTCGCTGGGATCTGCACATGGACAACGGCATCGTGGTCAAGCTGCCTGAAGACGAGATCGATCTCGCGCTCGCCCGCCTCTCGAAGTTCGTGAAAGAACAGGACCTTCTCGATCGCGATATCGCGGCGGTCG
The DNA here is from genome assembly GCF_001429725.1 of Rhizobium sp. Root708. GTDB lineage: Bacteria > Pseudomonadota > Alphaproteobacteria > Rhizobiales > Rhizobiaceae > Rhizobium. The sequence continues at coordinate 90,269 of NZ_LMHV01000004.1, forward strand.
ACCTTCGTCTTTCCGATCGCACTGCAATTCAATTGACGCCAGAGGCGATGGCCCGGCGTCAGCTGGTCCTCGATCAACGCACCAAAGATTTGAAGAAGGCGGGGCAGAATATATGAGCTTGTTCGGTTCATCCCATTTCGGATTGCCGCGCCTGAAGCCGCTTTCGTCGAAGCGGTCGCATGTCGTTTCCGTGCTTGATATCGGGTCGACGAAAGTCGTCTGCATGATCGGACGGCTGACGCCTCGCGAAGAGAGCCAGGTTCTTCCGGGCCGCACGCACAACATCGAAATCATCGGCATCGGCCATCAGCGTTCGCGCGGTATCAAGACCGGAGCGATCTCGGACCTCGATGCCCTCGAAAGCGTCATCCGTCTCGCTGTCGATGCCGCCGAACGTATGGCTGGGCTTACGGTCGAAAGCCTGATCGTTAACGTCACGGCCGGTCGTCTCACCAGCGACATCTACACCGCGACCATCGATCTCGGTGGTCAGGAAGTCGAACTGAACGACCTGAAGAAGGTTCTCTCCGCAGCTTGCCAGCAGTCGCTGCGTCAGGACCGTGCGGTTCTTCATTCGCTTGCCACCGGCTTCTCGCTCGATGGCGAGCGAGGCATCCGCGATCCGTTGTCCATGTACGGTGATGTGCTCGGCGTCGACATGCATGTCGTGACGGCAGAGCGTACGGCTCTCAAGAATCTCGAGCTCAGCGTCAATCGCGCGCATCTCTCGGTCGAGGGCATCGTCGCGACGCCTTACGCTTCCGGTCTTGCCGCTCTCGTCGACGATGAAGTCGAGCTCGGTTGCGCCGCAATCGACATGGGCGGCGGCACGACGACGATCTCGGTCTTTGCCGAAGGCAAGCTGGTGCATACGGATGCTGTCAGCCTTGGCGGTCATCATGTGACGACCGATCTGGCGCGTGGTCTTTCGACCCGCATCGAAGACGCGGAGCGCCTGAAGGTGGTTCACGCTTCGGCTATGCCGAACTCTTCCGATGAGCGCGAACTGATCTCGATCCCGCCGATCGGCGAGGACGACCGTGACCTGCCGACGCAGGTGCCGCGTGCGCTGGTTTCGCGCATCGTCAGCGCCCGCATCGAAGAAACAATGGAATTGATTCGCGACCGGATCCAGCGCTCGGGCTTCAGCCCGATCGTCGGAAAGCGTGTCGTGCTGACGGGTGGCGCAAGCCAGCTGACCGGCCTTGCCGACGTCGCACGCCGCATCCTGGCCCGCAATGTCAGAATCGGTCGTCCGATGGGTGTGTCGGGTCTTCCGACCGCTGCGAAGGGCCCGGCCTTTTCGACGGCAGTCGGCCTGATGATCTATCCGCAGGTCGCGGACATGGAAACACATGCGTCACAGAGCGGTCTGCTCATGTCGCTTGGCGGAAATACCAGCCGCATTGCCCGAATGGGCCAGTGGCTGAAGGAAAGCTTCTAGAGATTTAATGAATTGGCCGGCGTGGCGATGCGGCCATAAGGAGAAGGAACGGTACCATGACTATCAAGCTGCATAAGCCTGACATCACAGAGCTGAAGCCGCGGATCACCGTGTTCGGTGTTGGCGGCGGCGGCGGCAATGCTGTCAACAACATGATTTCCGCGGGCCTCCAGGGCGTCGACTTCGTCGTCGCCAACACGGATGCCCAGGCCCTGACGATGACCAAGGCGGAGCGGATCATCCAGCTCGGCGCCAGCGTCACCGAGGGTCTCGGCGCCGGTTCGCAGCCGGAAGTCGGCCGTGCAGCTGCCGAAGAGTGCATCGACGAGATCGTTGATCATCTGCAGGGCACGCACATGTGCTTCGTCACCGCCGGCATGGGCGGCGGCACCGGCACTGGTGCTGCTCCGGTTGTCGCGCAGGCAGCCCGCAACAAGGGCATACTGACGGTCGGCGTCGTCACCAAGCCGTTCCACTTCGAAGGCGGACGCCGCATGCGTCTGGCCGAATCGGGTATCCAGGAACTGCAGAAGTCGGTCGACACCCTGATCGTCATCCCGAACCAGAACCTCTTCCGCATTGCCAACGACAAGACGACCTTCGCCGACGCGTTCGCGATGGCAGACCAGGTTCTCTACTCGGGCGTTGCCTGCATCACCGACCTGATGGTGAAGGAAGGTCTCATCAACCTCGACTTCGCCGACGTCCGTTCGGTCATGCGTGAAATGGGTCGCGCGATGATGGGTACCGGCGAGGCTTCCGGCCAGGGCCGTGCAATGCAGGCTGCCGAAGCCGCGATCGCAAACCCGCTGCTCGACGAAACCTCGATGAAGGGCGCACAGGGCCTGCTGATCTCCATCACCGGCGGTCGCGACCTCACCCTCTTCGAAGTCGACGAAGCTGCGACCCGTATCCGCGAAGAAGTCGATCCGGATGCGAACATCATCCTCGGCGCGACCTTCGACGAATCGCTTGAAGGCATCATCCGCGTTTCCGTCGTTGCCACCGGCATCGACCGTGCGATGAACCAGGACGCCGGCAAGGGCTTCCAGCAGATCCAGAAGCCGATGATCCGTCCGTCTGCGGCCGTTGCTCCGGCACCGGCCGCAATTCAGCCTGCACCTGTCATGCAGCAGGCACCAAAGGCCATCGACCCGATCGCGCAGACCATTCGTATGGCGGAAGCCGAAATGGAACGCGAACTCGAGATCCACGCACCGCGCGCCGCCGCACCGGTACAGCAGCCTGTTCAGCAGGAAACGTTCCGTCCGCAGAGCAAGATCTTCGCAGCTCCCGAAGCCGCTCCGATCATCCGTCCGGCACCGGTCCAGGCCGCTCCGACTTATGCCCCGGTCATGCAGCAACCGGCTCCCCAGCCGGTGATGAGCCAGCCGGCGCCGGTCATGCAGCAGCCTGCTCCTGTCATGCAGCAGCACGTTGCACCGCAGCCGTCCATGCGCATGCCGAAGGTCGAGGATTTCCCGCCGGTCGTTCAGGCCGAAATCGATCACCGCACGCAGCCTGCGGCGCCGTCGCATGCCCATGAAGATCGCGGCCCGATGGGACTTCTCAAGCGGATCACGAACTCTCTCGGTCGTCGGGAAGAGGAAGTCGTTCCCGAGATGACATCGGCTCCTGCCGCCGCATCGCAGCAGCGCCGTCCGCTTTCTCCCGAAGCGAGCCTTTATGCTCCGCGTCGCGGAAACCTGGACGATCAGGGCCGCAACGTTCCGCAGGCTCGCATGATGCAGGAAGACGACCAGCTTGAAATTCCCGCGTTCCTTCGTCGCCAGTCGAACTGACGCAAAACAGAGAATCGCCACGAAAAAGGCCCGGGGGGACACCCCCGGGCATTGCTGTTTCCGCAGACCGGAATCCAGGCAAATTGCGCTTTTATTTCAAACGCATGCTTTCGTAACAAAGCGAAAGAAACAGTGATTTGGATTGCGGCCCTACCGCACGTATGTATGAGCTCAAGGAACCGTCTTCATGCGCCTTGCGGCTGAATCTGGACGGAGTGAAATGAGCTCGGCGAACGGTTATCGGCATATAGGCCGGGGCAATCGTCGGGGATAATAAAGGCAAGATTTATGGTTATTGGCATGTTGGGTTTTCAAACGACGGTATCGCGCCCGGTCACGCTTTCCGGGATCGGCGTTCATTCCGGTGCTGACGTTTCGATCACCTTCAACCCCGCTGAAGCCGACACGGGCGTTGTGTTCAACCGCATGCACGAGAACGGCGAAGTTTCGGAATATCGCGCCGTGTCCTCGCAGGTCGGCAACACGGATCTCTGCACCGTTCTCGGCTTCTCGCCGGCGCGCTCCGTCGCGACGATCGAGCATGTCATGGCTGCGGTCTATGCACTTGGCCTCGACAACGTTCTGATCGAAGTCGACGGCGCTGAAATGCCGATCATGGACGGCAGCTCGATGCCCTTCATCGAAGCAGTCGAGCAGGTCGGCCTCGTGTCTCTCGGCGTCAAGCGCCGTTACATCCGCATCACCAAGCCTGTCCGTATCGAGCACGGTGGTTCGTGGAGCGAGTTCCGCCCTTATGACGGCATGCGTTTCGAAGTCGAGATCGATTTCGATTGCCCGCTGATCGGCCGTCAGAAATGGGAAGGCGATATCACCGCAGCGACCTTCAAGGCTGAGCTGTCCCGGGCTCGTACATTCGGCTTCATGCGCGATGTCGAACGTCTGTGGGCTTCCGGTCATGCGCTTGGTTCCTCGCTCGAGAACTCCGTCGTCATCTCCGACGACAACACTGTCATCAACGTCGAGGGCCTGCGTTACGCCAAGGACGAGTTCGTACGCCACAAGGCGCTCGATGCCGTCGGCGATCTGGCTCTTGCCGGTGCGCCGTTCATCGGCTGCTATCGCTCCTATCGTGGCGGCCACAAGATGAATGCCAATGCTCTCAAGGCACTGCTCAGCGATCCGACCGCCTATGAAGTGGTCGAGACGTCTGCGCCGCGCCAACGCGTTGCTCCCCGCGATTTCATCCGGGTCAACGCACCGGAATTTGCTCCCTGGTCGGCATGACCTCCATCGCAATTTCAGGCCAGGGCCGCCTCCTCCGGGGGGCGGTTTCTTTTATGTGGGGCAGGCATCCGTGATTCCCGATAGGCGTTTGGCAGCAGAGGTTTAGCGGCAACATATGTGCCGTTTGTGGAGGCAAAACGGGCGATTATGACCTGCGCCGCCACAAAAATGCGTTAATGCATCATCATTGCGTTGCTCTAGCCATGCATTTGTGGCTAGAAACGCCAGCAAGGCGTGGCTGCCGTTGAGGGATGGCGGCGGTTGGGAATGTTCCGATGGGTTATGCAGGGTCTGAAAGTATGATGAAGACAGCGCGCGCTTTGTTCGCATCGCTCTTGGTGCTGAGCGCAGGTGCCTTAATTTCCGGATGCCAGTCGGACCCCGATATCGATATTACCAAGCTCGGCCTCGAAAACGATCCGCCGGATGTTCTCTACAATCAGGGCCTTGCCAACATGAAGGCCGGCAACATGGCCGAGGCGGTGCGCAAGTTCGACGCCATCGACCGTGAGAATCCGTTCTCCGAATGGGCGCGCAAGGCGCTCGTGATGAGCACCTTCGTCAAGTACCGCCAAGGTCGCCTGGACGATGCGCTTGCATCCGGCAACCGCTACATGGCGCAGTACCCGAAGTCCAAGGATGCCGCCTACGTGCAGTATCTTATCGGTCTCAGCTACTCCAAGCAGATCGTCGACGTGACGCAGGACCAGCGCGCTGCGGCGAGGACCGTCGAGGCGATGCAGGCCGTGATCGATAACTATCCGGATTCGGAATATGTCGATGACGCGCAGGCCAAAATCCGCTTTGCCCGCGACCAGCTGGCCGGCAAGGAAATGCAGGTCGGTCGCTACTACATGGAGCGTAAGGAATACCTCGCAGCGATCTCGCGCTTCCGGAACGTCGTCGAAAAGTATCCAAGCACGAACCAGATCGAAGAAGCGCTGGCGCGTCTCGTCGAGGCCTATTACGCAATGGGCATCGTCGAAGAAGCACAGACCGCGGCCGCGGTGCTCGGCCACAACTATCCTGATAGCCAGTGGTACGCCGACTCCTACAAGCTCCTGAAGAGCGGTGGCACTGAGCCGCGCGAAAACCCGGGCTCGTGGATTGCTGCTGCAGGCAAGAAACTCATGCTCGGTTCCTAAGGCAAATGCTGATCCAGCTTTCGATCCGCGACATCGTTTTGATCGAGCGGCTGGATCTTGCCTTCGAGACCGGCCTCTCGGTTCTGACCGGCGAGACCGGCGCTGGCAAATCCATCCTGCTCGATAGCCTCTCGCTTGCCCTTGGCGGGCGGGGAGATGGCGGTCTTGTTCGCCATGGCGAAGACAAGGGGCAGGTGACGGCCGTTTTCGATGTCGGCCCGGAGCACGGCGCTCGTAAGCTGCTGCGCGAAAACGGCATCGACGATGACGGCGATCTCATCTTCCGCCGTGTTCAGAATTCGGACGGGCGTACCAAGGCCTATGTCAACGACCAGCCGCTCAGCGTCCAGCTGATGCGCCAGGCCGGACAGATGCTCGTCGAGATTCATGGCCAGCACGATGACCGAGCCTTGGTCGATGCACATGCGCATCGGATTCTTCTCGATGCTTTCGCAGGCACCAACGAAGACGCTGCTGCTGTTTCAAATCTCTACCGGATCTGGCGCGACACCGAGCGGACGCTGAAGAAGCAACGCGAGAAGGTGGAGAATGCTGCCCGCGAGGCAGACTATCTGCGATCGTCCGTGGACGAGCTCGAAAAGCTCGCGCCGCAGGACGGCGAGGAAGACGAGCTTGCCGAGCGTCGCCAGAAGATGATGAAAGCCGAGCGAATCGCCGGCGACATCGCCGAGGCTTCCGAATTCCTCAACGGCAACGCCTCTCCTGTGCCGCACATCGCCTCGCTGGTGCGCAGGCTGGAGCGCAAGAGCCATGAGGCCCCGGGTCTGCTGGAGGACACGGTTGCGCTTCTGGACGCGGCTCTCGACCAGCTTTCCAACGCCCAGATGGAAGTCGAGGCGGCGCTGCGAAAGACAGAGTACGATCCGAAGGAACTCGAACGCGTCGAAGAGCGTCTGTTCGCCTTGCGCGCGGCCTCCCGCAAATATTCTGTTCCGGTCACCGAGCTGCCGGCGCTGGCCGTCCGCATGATCAGCGATCTTGCCGATGTCGATGCTGGCGAGGAGAAACTCGCCAAACTTCAGGCCGAGGTCGGTGTCGCCAGGGCAAACTACGAGGCCACGGCGCGCACGCTTTCCGACAAGCGGCATCAAGCGGGTGACGCCCTTGCTGCTGCGGTCATGGCGGAGCTGCCGGCGCTGAAGCTCGAACGTGCACGTTTCATGGTGGAAATCACCACCAATCCAGAGGATGCAAGTTCCGAAGGTATCGACGTGGTCGAGTTCCACGTCCAGACCAATCCCGGCACGCGTCCCGGTTCAATCATGAAGGTGGCATCGGGCGGCGAGCTTTCGCGATTCCTGCTTGCCCTGAAGGTGGCGCTTGCCGATCGCGGCTCCGCTCCGACGCTTGTTTTCGATGAAATCGACACCGGCGTCGGTGGCGCTGTCGCGGATGCGATCGGTCAGCGCCTGAAACGGCTTTCCGATCGCGTGCAGGTGCTGTCGGTGACGCATGCCCCGCAGGTCGCGGCGCGGGCGGCAACGCATCTCTTGATCTCGAAGGGCCCGGCTGCCGAAGGCTCCGAGAAGATCGCGACCCGTGTTGCGACGATGGCGCCCGGCGACCGCACCGAAGAAATCGCCCGTATGCTGGCGGGTGCCTCGGTAACGGAAGAGGCGAGGGCCGCGGCCGCGCGGCTTCTGGCCGGGAACGGCTGATTTCGCAATCACCGAATTGGAGAGAGGCGTCGCAGAAGATGTCTCGCTCTCTTTCAATCCATCCATTTTGCTCTAAAACGACTCCAGATTCCGTGGAGCGAGAGCCGAATGTCGACCGAAGCCGTAGCCGTTGATGCCCTGACGATCGAAGATGCCGCCGCCGAGCTTGAACGTCTCGCCAAGGAGATCGGCCGCAACGATGAGCTCTATCACGGCGAGGATCGTCCAGCGATCTCGGACGCGGAATATGATGCGCTGAAACGGCGGAACGATGCGATCGAAGCGCGGTTTCCCGAGCTCATTCGTGAGGATAGCCCGTCGCGGCGCGTCGGTGCCGCGCCTTCGGAAACCTTCACACCCGTCGTACATGCGCGACCGATGCTGTCGCTCGACAATACGTTTTCGCAGGAAGACGTGCAGGACTTCGTGGCAAGCGTCTATCGCTTCCTCGGCCGCCTGCCGGACCAGTCGATTGCCTTCACGGCGGAGCCGAAGATCGACGGGCTCTCCATGTCGATCCGCTACGAAAACGGCAAGATCGTGAGTGCTGCCACGCGAGGCGACGGCACGACAGGCGAAAACGTCACGGCCAATATCCGGACGATCAAGGAAATCCCCCAGACGCTGCCTGCGGGCGTGCCAGATGTCGTCGAGGTGCGCGGCGAAGTCTATATGGCCAAGAGCGACTTCATGGCGCTGAACAGGCAGATGGAAGCGGAGGGCAAGCAGACCTACGTCAACCCGCGCAATACGGCGGCCGGCTCGCTGCGCCAGCTCGACGCCAAGGTCACGGCCAGCCGCAAGCTGCGATTCTTCGCCTATGCCTGGGGCGAAATCTCGGAGCCAAATGATCTGCCGAAAACCCAGTTCGACATGGTGCAGACCTTCAAGGAATGGGGTTTCCCGGTCAATCCGCTGATGAACCGGCTGAACTCGGTTGCCGATATCCTGGCTCATTACGATGAAATCGGCCTGAAGCGGCCGAATCTCGACTACGACATCGACGGTGTCGTCTACAAGGTCGATGGCCTGGAATTGCAGCAACGGCTCGGTTTCCGCTCGCGCAGCCCACGCTGGGCGACCGCGCACAAATTCCCGGCGGAGCAGGCTTTCACCAGCGTCGAGAATATCGATATCCAGGTAGGGCGCACCGGCGCGCTGACGCCGGTTGCGCGGCTGACACCAATTACAGTCGGCGGTGTCGTCGTGACCAATGCGACGCTGCATAACGCCGACTACATCGAAGGTATCGGCAATTCAGGCGAGCGCATTCGTGAAGAGGGTCACGACATCCGCATCGGCGACACGGTCATCGTGCAGCGGGCAGGAGACGTCATTCCGCAGGTGCTCGACGTTGTCATGGAGAAGCGACCGGCCGATGCGGTCCGCTATGATTTCCCACAGAAATGCCCTGTCTGCGGAAGCCATGCGGTAAGGGAAAAGAACGAGAAGACAGGCAAGCTCGATTCGGTGACACGCTGCACCGGCGGTTTCATCTGCCGTGCGCAGGCCACCGAGCACCTGAAGCATTTCGTCTCGCGCAACGCCTTCGATATCGAGGGCCTCGGATCGAAGCAGATCGATTTCTTCTTCGAGAGCGAGGATCCGGCGCTGCAGATCCGCACGGCGCCCGATATCTTTACGCTGGAGAAGCGGCAGGCGTCCTCCCTTACAAAGCTCGAAAACATCGAGGGATTCGGGAGAGTCAGTGTCGGCAAGCTTTATGCGGCGATCAACGAACGGCGCAGCATTGCGCTGCACCGGTTCATCTACGCACTCGGCATCCGCCACATCGGCGAGACGACGGCGAAGCTGCTGGCGCGCTCCTACGGCACCTATGCGGATTTCGGCGCAGCGATGGAAGCCGCCGCGCCGCTGTCGGGCGATGCGTGGAACGATCTCAATGCCATCGAAGGCATCGGCGAGATCGTCGCCCGCGCGATCGTGGAGTTCTACAAGGAGCCGCGCAATGTCGAGGTGATCTCGCGCCTGGTGGCCGAGTTGAACGACGGGACGCCCTTGCCGGCGGAGCAGGTCGCGGCTTCGAACAGCCCGGTGGCCGGAAAGACGGTTGTCTTTACCGGCTCGCTCGAGAAGTTCACGCGCGACGAGGCCAAGGCGCGAGCCGAAAGCCTCGGCGCCAAGGTCGCGGGCTCGGTGTCGAAGAAGACCGACATCCTCGTTGCAGGCCCAGGCGCTGGGTCCAAGCTCGACAAGGCGCGCGAGCTCGGCGTTCAGACGATGGACGAGGATGAGTGGCTGGCGCTGATCAGCGGGTGAGGGCGCTAGCCTTCGCCTCATTCTACAGTCTGATCCGCGCCATCGTGTAGGCGTCTACATAGGTGCCGTCTCGGAAGCCGAAGGCCTTTAACTGGCCCTCCGTCTCGAAACCGAACTTCGTGTAGAGCGCAAGGGCGGCAGCGTTATCCGTGTAGACCGTGAGCTCCAGCCGCTTGATATCAAGCCAATTGTCCGCCGTATCGACAAGGGCCTGCATCAACGCGCTGCCGACGCCTTTTCCGGTGAAATCATCGTGCACGCCCATGCCGATGCTCGCCGCGTGGCTGCGCCGTCCCTGGAGGCGCATAAGATGTGCGTCGCCGACCGGCACACCATCGAACTCCGCGACAATGCTTACGTTGCCCTGCGGCATCGTCTCGAAACGCTTCCGTGTCTCTTCGACGCTCTGATAGGGAAGACGAAGCGTGCCGTGGCGAAAGCCTGGCAGGTTGAGCATGGCCGTTACCGGTTCGATATCGCTTGCGCGCATCGCGCGGATCGTCACGCCCGTCACGGGCGGTTTGAGTGGTTGTACTTCCGGATTGTCCAAAACGCTCTCCTTGAATTTGTGGAGGAGAGCAAGCTTCGAAAACCCTGCTCACCTCGGCAGGGTCTTCGGGATCGATCGGTCGATTAACGCGCCAATGCTCCCCCGAGCCCTGCATGGGCCGTGGTGTGGTGCATGGTCGTAAGAATGGCGCGTGATCCGATCATGCGAGGAAAGTCGTTGATGGCGGCGCTTGAGTCAAGCCGGGGTGTTTACCTCCGGCTCTCCGCAACGCTAAATCGGTGCAAAGATACCGACTCACGGATGCCACTTGAAAACCATCGCCATTGATTTCGAAACAGCCAACGAGCAGCGCGGCAGCGCCTGCTCGGTGGGATTGGCGTGGATCGAGGACGGCGAGGTGACCCGCGTCGAGGAGCGGCTGATCCGGCCGAAGGAGATGCGCTTCTCGGGCATGAACATCGCCATCCACGGCATTCGTCCGGAGCATGTCGAGGATGCGCCCGAATTTCCGGAGGTCATGGACGAGTTTCACGACGATTTCCGGGGCGCGACGATGATCGCGCACAATGCGTCGTTCGATTTCAGCGTCTGGCGCGCGAGCCTCGATCTCTACAGGCAATCCTATCCGGAACTGACCTATCTCTGCAGCCTGAAAATGGCGCAGCGAATCTGGCCGCACTTCCTGTCGCACAGGCTGAACATCATCGCCGAGCATCTCGGTCTGCGCTTTGCCCACCACAATGCCGCAGAAGACGCTGCCGTCTGCGCGCATGCCGCGATCGCCATGGCAAAGACGGTTGGTGCCGCGGCTGTGAATGCCATTCCGTCGCTGATCGGCATGAAGCCCGGCAGGCTGATGCCTGAAGGCTATGAAGCCTGCACCTGCCGGAAGGCGTGATCGCTTCCTTGTAAAGACATCGCACGCTCTTACCTTAGATGCGGTGCAATCAGGGAGCCGCCATGTCCAGAAACAGCTATCGAGCGCTTGCCGCCGCCTCGTTCATTGGTCTTGCCGCCGGGCCGGCGGCGGCCGATGTCGTCGGTAAGGTTGGGGTCGACTGGATCGGTAACGACATCATCGTCGATGCGGTGGCCGACCCGCAGGTGAAGGGGGTGACCTGCCATGTCACCTATTTCGACCGCAGCGTCATCGACCGCGTGAAGAACGGCAAGTGGTTCGAAGACCCCTCGAACAACTCCATCTCCTGCCGCCAGACGGGGCCGATCGAGATCGGCGATATCGACCTGTCGAAGGGCGGCGACGAGGTGTTCAAGACAGGCATTTCGCTGATCTGGAAGAAGCTCGTCGTCAACCGGATATACGACAAGGAAAACGACACCTTGATCTATCTCGTGCATTCCCGCGAACTGACCGACGGCTCGGCCAAGATGGCGATTTCGACGATCCCGCTCTATGGGCAGAGCGTGACCTGGAAGAACGGCAAGCCACAATAGGGTGGGTCTGCGCCAAACTGTCGATGGAAATCGGCGGGCGGCGCAGTTATGGTCCGCCACGGTCAACTCGAAGAGGACGTTCGATGCCAAGCCTGACACGGATTGCCAACCAATATCTGACGGTCGATGTCTCCTCTCTGGGAGCCGAGATGCAGGTGCTCGACAGCAGTGACGGCAGGTCGTGGCTCTGGAATGGCGATGCCGCTTTCTGGGGCGGGCGTTCCCCCATCCTGTTTCCTATCGTCGGCAAGGCGCCCGGCGACGCTGTCATGATCGACGGCCAGAGCTATCCGATGAACCAGCACGGCTTTGCCCGGCGGGCGGAATTCACGCTTGCATCTTCCAGCGCCAGCATGTGCCGCTACGAGCTTGCGTCATCGTCGGCGACGATGGCGGCCTATCCGTTCGATTTCCTCCTGGCGGTCGAGCATACGCTCGATCAACGGACGCTGACGGTTGCCGCCGAGGTCACCAATCGCGACGAGAAGCCGATGCCCTTCGGGCTGGGCTTTCATCCCGCCTTCGTCTGGCCCTTGCCGGGCGCGGCAGGGCAGGATCACATCGTAACACTCGACAACGGCGGTGAGCCCGGCCTGGCTCGACTGGAAGGCGGGCTGATTGCGCCTGGACATCTGGCCTCTCCCTTCGAGGGGGGACGGCTTGTGCTTGATCACAGCATGTTCGAGCAGGATGCGATGATCTTTCCTGAGGATGCCGGGAAGGGGCTGCGCTACGGCGCCGAGGGTGGCCCGACGTTGCATTTCACCTTCGAAAATCTGCCCAATCTGGCGCTCTGGCAAAAGGTAGGTGCGCCGTTCCTCTGTGTCGAACCCTGGCATGGGATGGCCGCCGAGAAGGATGGCTCGAAGGAACTGGCGAAGCGGCCTTACAGCCTGACACTGCCGCCGGGCGAGAGCCGGCGCTTTGCTTTTAGCGTCGAGATCGTCGAGTAGCATTCGAGCAGCGATCAGCTGGGGCTAGGGGCGGCTCTGCGGATGGGCCGGAAGCTCGTCGCAGATGACGTCCCATGAGACCTTCTCCGAGGTCCAGACGTGAAAGCTCGGCGGATAAGCATCCGGCGCGTCGAGGCTGACAGTCATCATGTCCACCAGACCGGGCTCCGCATCGTTCCGATAGCTGAGCGGGGAACCGCATGCGCCGCAGAAGGTGCGCAGGACGCCCTTCGACGACGTGAAGGCTTTCGGAACCCCTTGTTCGTACACCAGCGATCGCGCCGGGAAGGTGACGAATGGCAGGGTCGGCGCGGACGCCACCTTGCGGCACGTCCGGCAGTGGCAGATGCCGCTCGCCAGTGGCGCTTCGTCTATCCAGTAGCGGATGGCGCCGCAGGCGCATCCTCCGGTGTAGCCGGCGTTCTCTTCGTTCATCTTAATCGGCCCGATGTCGTTCCGATGAAAACGTCCGGCCGTGTGCTTTGTTCGGACGGCAGCACGCTACGCCGTTCATGAAAAAACCGCGCGCAACGGTTTGGTGCGAGCGGTTTCAAAGGCTTTCCAGGCGAGCCCCGCGAGGCTCGTCGAATTCGTCAGGCGGCTTCGCGGGTCAATTCGTCGGCAATGACGGTGTCGAGGTTGAGGAAGCAGACCATCGTCTTCTCGAGGGCCACGATGCCGCGGCAGAAGGCGCGCTGGGCTTCCGGGATGATTTCCGGTGCTGGCTGCAGGTCTTCGCTCTTGATGGTCATCATGTCGGAAACCTGTTCGACCAGCAGGCCGACGAGTTTGCCGGCGATATCGGTGACGATGATCGCGGAGCGCTCGGAAGGCTCCGTCATCTTCATGCCGAGGCGGCAGGCCATGTCGATGACCGGGATCACCGCGCCACGCAGGTTGATGAGGCCGAGGACGTAAGGCGGCGTGTGCGGCATCGGCGTCACGGGCGCCCAGCCGCGGATTTCGCGGATCGCCATGATGTCGATGCAGAATTCCTGCTCGCCGAGATGGAAGGAGACAATCTCGAGATGCGAGCCGGTCTGGTTGATGACGGTGTTGTTCATGATCAGAATTCTTCCCAGTTGTCTCCGGCCGGTGCGGCCATGGCTCTGGCGGTTGCACCGCCGCTGAATGCGCCCGCGACCTTGCCGATCAGGCTTCGTGCGGGAGATGGTTTCGGATGCGAGACTGCTGTGGCTTCCCGCGGCGTGGAACGGGCATTCATGCCTTCGCCGATCTTGAACGTCTGGATCAGGTGGATCAGGCTATCGGCATCGGTGGCGAGCGCATGGCTTGCTGCGTTCGTTTCTTCCACCATGGCCGCGTTCTTCTGCGTGACCTGGTCCATCTGGCTGATGGCCGTATTGATTTCGTTCAGTCCGGTGGATTGTTCGCGTGCAGAGGTTACGATTGATTTAACATGTTCGTCGATCCGCAAAACATCTTCGCCGATCTGGCGAAGCGCTTCGCCGGCGGCGGTCACGAGTTCACCGCCAGCCTTCACCTCGGTGTTGGATTTTCCGATCAAGGCCTTGATATCCTTGGCCGCGCCTGCTGCCCGACCGGCAAGCTCACGCACTTCCTGCGCAACGACCGCGAAGCCCTTGCCGGCTTCGCCCGCGCGGGCTGCCTCGACGCCTGCGTTCAGCGCAAGCAGGTTGGTCTGGAAAGCGATCTCGTCGATGACGTTGATGATGGTGCCGATCTCACGCGAGGCGGTGGCGATTCGCTCCATGGCGGCCATCGCGTCGGTCACGACCATATCCGATTTCGCCGTGCTTTGGCGAGTATGAGCGACCATGTGGCCGACTTCTTCGGCACGGTTGGTGGCATTGCGAACCGTTGCGGTGATCTGGTCGAGCGCAGCCGAGGTCTCCTCGAGCGATGCCGCCTGTTGTTCGGTGCGCTTTGCGAGGTCGTCGGCGGCCGAGCGCATCTGCCGGCCGTTTGCCTGGATGGACGCGCCATTCTGGGAGATGCCTGACATCGTCTGGCGGAGCGTCGCGGTGGTCCGGTTGAAGTCGGCGCGCAGCGGTTCCAGCTCGGGCTTGAAGGCGCGGTCGATCGTGACGGTCACGTCACCGGCGGCGAGACGGGTCAGCGCCTGGCCGAGCTCGCTGACCGCCTTGCCGAGCTCTTCGGTGTCGGCAAGCTTGGCCGCTTCACGGCTGCGACGGTCGGCGTCGCTCTGCTGGCGTTCGCTTTCGCTGCGGGCTTCGAGCGCCTGCTTGTCGATTGCGGCCTGGCGGAAGCTTTCCGCGGCGCGTGCCATGTCGCCGATCTCGTCGCCGCGATCGGTTGCGGGAACGAGGCTGTTTATGTCGCCGCTCATGATGCGCTGCATGCTCTTTCGGACAGCGTCGATGCCGCGCCGGATGGAGCCGCCGTGAATGTACTGCAGCATACCCATCATCAGGATGGCGATGATGCCGAGGCCAAGCTGAATGTAGACGGCGTTTTGTGAGATGGCATTTGCTTCATCGATGCGCTTCTTGGCAACGTCGCCGCCATCGAGCGCGAGCTTATCCAGCGTCGTGATGAGTTTGTCGCCGCCCGCATCGATGGCGTCGTCGAGCTTGTCGAATTCGCTCTCCGCCGCGCCAGTCTCCACGGCGGCCTTCAGGTCGCCCAGGATCTTCTGCTTCAGCGCGGAGACATCCGAGTCGTAATTGGTGAGAACACCAGGGGCGTTCAGTTCGTCGGCGAGCAAATGCATTTCCTTCGAACCGCCTGACAGCGTCTCGACTGATGCATTCATCAGCGCGATCCGCTCCGGTGCGACGACCTTGTCGCCGCGGTCGACGATCGTGTCCATGGCCGCCAGGATCAGGGTCAGATTGGCTGTGCGCATGGCGTTGATGTGATCGACGCTCGCCTGGATTTCGTTGGCGCGGCGCAGGGCGCCATCGACCACCGTATTTTCGTACCAACCGACCGCCAGCATGGAGCCGAATCCGATAAAGGCGGCGCCCGCCAAGGTTCCGAGCCTCTGGCTGACAGAGAGGCTCTTGCGCACTTTCGCATGTGTCATGTGAAGACTATCCCCTCCGCGCCGAGGCGCGGGCATGTTTCTTTCGCTCACAAGCGGATAATCCGGCGGGGTGCCTACCAGACAGACGTCATGCCTTCGAACTTTTGGGTCGTTCCATCCATGGCTAAATATAGATATGTTTCTTTAAGCTATTGCTAACGATGTGCGTCTGCGCGGGGGGATGGCAATAAACCGCGGATAGGGAACGTCTTGTTGAATTGCGCCCGGCGGAACGAAACGATATCAGGCGGGAAAGCGCTTAAACTGTCCGGGAAAGTAGATCGATGAAGAATGTACGCATCGCCGTCTGGGTTGCCGTGTTGCTGATGGCAGGCATTCTTGGCTGGCTGACGCTGAACGTTACCAAGACCAAGGAAGCTATGTCCGAGGGGCCGTTCGGCGTCCCGTTCACGCTTGTCGCGCAGAATGGCCAGCCGATTACCGAGCAGGCGTTCCGAGGCAAGCCGACGGCGCTGTTCTTCGGTTTCACCCATTGCCCGGAAGTCTGCCCGACGACGCTGTTTGAAATGAACGGCTGGCTGGAAAAGGTCGATCCCAGGGGGGACAAGTTGCAGGCTTATTTCGTGACTGTCGATCCCGAGCGGGACACACCCGATGTCATGAACCAGTATGTATCGAATGTGTCGAAGCGGATCGTCGGCATTTCCGGAGCGCCGGACAAGGTTGCCGACGTTATCAAGGGATACCGCGTCTATGCCAAGAAAGTCCCTGTCGACGAGAACAACCCGAACGGCGACTATACGATGGATCATACGGCCTCGGTCTTCCTCCTGGATTCCGACGGGCGTTTCTCCGGCACGATCGCCTATGGAGAAAATCCCGATACGGCGGTAAAAAAGCTGGAGAACCTCGTCAACAAGGGATGACGACATGGCGCCCGGACATCGAAGCATCCTCATCGTGGGGGCCGGCACGACCGGCCTGACGGCGGCCCTTGAACTCGCCCGGCGAGGATTTCGTCCCCGGCTCGTCGATAGTGATGTCGGACCTGTGCCGCTCGTCGAGAGCCGTGCCTTGGGTGTCAACGCCCGCACGTTGACGCTGTTGTCGCCTTCGCGCGTCAGCGACGCCCTCCTGCAGGAGGCCCATCAGCTCAAGCAGTTTCGAATGGTTTCGAAGAACCGCACTCTCGCGGCACTTGATACAACACGGATATCAGGACCCTACGGCGCCCTTTATGCGCTTGCCCAGGGGCATACCGAACGCCTGCTTATTGTTGCGTTGTCGAACTATGAAGTCACGCCGGAATGGCACACGTCTGTAGAGGCCGTGTCGCTCGACTCTCCAAAGCCCCAGGTGACACTGCGCAAGCCTGACGGATCGGAGGAAACGGCTTCTTTCGACATCGTTATTGGTGCTGATGGGGCGCACTCCGCCGTGCGCCGGGCGATCGGCTTCGGATTTCCCGGCGATGCGCTGGAGAGCAGTTTCTATCTCGCGGACTTTCGCTATACCCGCGACATCGATCCCAATTTCGCTGAAGTCAGCCTTGTCGATCCCGGGATGATCGGACGCTTGCCGGTGGAGCGGGATGTGCTGCGGTATATCTCGACGCTGCCGGATTTCGAAAGCCGCATCGTGCATCCGGCGCCGGTGGCCGAGCGGCTCTGGGCGTCCGATTTCCGCATTCATTTCCGCCATGTCGAGACGATGGCGAAGGGCAGTGTGTTTCTTGCCGGCGATGCCGCGCATATTCATTCTCCGGCGGGTGCCAGGGGCATGAATCTCGGGATAGAGGACGCGTGCTGGCTGGCCTGGCTGATCTCTGAAGGACGCGAACGCGAGTACTCCTCCTTGCGCATGCCGGCCGTGATGACTGTCTTGAAGCAGACCCGGATGCTGACATCCCTGTTCACCATGAAGAGTCCGCTGTCGACGGCGCTGCGCGATCTTGTGGTGCCGGTGCTTTTCAGAATACCTGCCTTTTCACAAAAACTGCTTCGCGGCGTTTCCGGATATGATACGCCGTCTCCGCCATGGATCGATGGCGCACAATAACGGGAAAGACCGACCTTGAGTGAAATACGCCTTTACGTCACGACCACCGAAGTACTTGCCGGTGAGATCCTCGATCTGCTGAGCGAGGTGTTCGGCGAAGAAGATTTCGCGATCGCGACGACGGAGATCGACGAGAAGAAGGACATATGGGAGGCGTCGGTCTACATGATGCGCGAAGACGAAGCCGAGGTGCGGTCGCGCGTCGAGGAGGCTCTGAGCCACGCGTTTCCCTGGGCGGTCGTCGTGCGAGAGGTCATTCCCGACATCGACTGGGTGGCCAAGTCACTTGAAGGGTTGAAGCCGGTACGGGCAGGGCGGTTCCTCGTTCACGGGTCTCATGATCGCGACAAGGTTCGCATGGGCGACATCGCGATCGAGATCGAGGCCGGCCAGGCATTCGGCACCGGTCATCACGGCACGACGGCGGGCTGCCTGGAGACGATCGATCGCGTGGTGCGGGCGCGGCGTGTTCGGAATGCCCTCGATCTTGGAACCGGCAGCGGCGTCCTGGCGATCGCGGTTCGCAAGCTGAAGAACATTCCGGTCCTCGCGACCGACATCGATCCGATCGCGACGCGGGTGGCGGCCGAGAATGTGCGCGCCAATGGGATTTCATCCGGGATCAAGGCGGTGACGGCGCCCGGCTTCCATTCGACGGCATTTGCCGAGAACGGTCCATTCGACCTGATCATCGCCAACATCCTGGCGAGACCGCTGATCAAGATGGCGCCGCAGCTCGTCAATCATCTGGCGCCCGGTGGCTCCGTCATTCTCTCGGGGATTCTGGCGTCTCAGCGGTGGAAGGTGCTTGCTGCCTATAACGGCGCGCACCTTCGCCATGTGCGCACGATCTGGCGCAACGGCTGGGTGACGATCCACCTCGATCGTCCGTGAGGAGCGGGCGGATCAGGACAAAATAAAAGGCGGTGCCAATGGCACCGCCTTGAGCCGGTTTCCCGGCC
This sequence comes from Rhizobium sp. Root708, assembly GCF_001429725.1. Taxonomy (GTDB): domain Bacteria; phylum Pseudomonadota; class Alphaproteobacteria; order Rhizobiales; family Rhizobiaceae; genus Rhizobium. Next base: position 108,795 of record NZ_LMHV01000004.1, read on the forward strand.
GATCCCGCGAGCTCGAAGGAGGAGGAGCGCTCGAGCGGGCTTCTACTGGTTCTGATCGCCGGTCCGATGAGGGAGGAGGAGAACGGAGCGGCGAGTTGCTCAGAACGCGTAGCTGGTTGCGACCTGGTGGCGCGTAACTCTTTGACCGGCGCCGAGCAGCTTGAGGGTGTCCTCGTTCAGCGGGCGGCGCGAGCCGATAACGTGACGCACGGTCTGGCGCTCGCCAGCCTGTACCGGGCTGCTGTAAGCGAAGCGCGACAGAGGGGCAGTCATCTTGAAATTCCTTTTGTTCGTTGGCGGTCCGTCTCGAACCGTTGTGATGGCGCCTATATAGCTATTTAGAAAACTTGAGGCAGAGGGTTTCGTTCATGGGAGCCATGCAGGGAATGCATAAAGCGTGCCAAACCTGAAAATGGCGCCTCATTTCTGCCAAAATAATAGCCGGCGGTTGGCATGGCGGCGGTTCGCCTCTTTGCCATTCATCGTGAATTTACGATAGGATAGCCGCCAATCTCTACCGCGGGATTCGTCCTCAACATCAGGTTTCCGAGCATGTTCCAATCTTTTGAAGTCACGTCCACGCCACAATTCGGCCGCGATCGGGTTTCCGGTCTGCGCGAAAATTTCGATGCCTTGGGGATTGATGCGTTTCTCGTGCCGCGCGCGGACGAATTCAACGGTGAATATGTCCCAGCCTGCGCCGAGCGTCTTGCCTGGCTGACCGGTTTCACGGGCTCGGCCGGCATGGCGCTGGTCACCAGAACGCAGGCGATCGTATTCGTCGACGGCCGCTATGTCACGCAGCTTGCCGAGCAGGTGGACGGCTCGGTCTATACCGGCGGTGATCTTGTCAACGAGCCGCCACACGCCTGGCTTGCCAAGCATGGCTCGAAGGGATTGAGGCTCGGCATCGATCCGTGGCTGCATTCGGGTGCGGAAGTGCGACGCCTCGAGAAGGCACTGGGCGAGATCGGTGGGACGCTTGTCATCCTGCCGCATAACCCGCTTGATCGCCTCTGGAGTGATCGGCCACAGGAGCCGCTCGGAGCCGTCAACATTCAGAATATCGCCCAGGCTGGGGTGCTGGCCACGGACAAGCTCGCGACCATTGCGGCTGATCTTGCCAAGCGCAACCTCAAGGCCGTTCTGATCGCCGATCCGTCCTCGGTTGCGTGGATCTTCAACATTCGCGGCAGTGACGTGCCGCACACGCCGCACCCGCTAGCGCGCGCCATCATCTATGCCGATGGCAAGGCCGATCTCTTTCTCGACAAGCGCAAGACAGGAATCGAGGCGGAAGCCTATCTTGCGCAGCTCTGCCAGCAACTGCCGCCGTCGTCGCTCGACGGAAAGCTTGCCGCCGTTTCAAAGGACGACGGTCGCGTACTGATCGACCCCGATCTGACGTCATACGGCCTCACTGATATCATCCGCGCTGCCGGCGGCGTCGTGGTCGAGGGAGGAGATCCCGCGAAGCTGCCGCGCGCCGTGAAGAACAACGTCGAGATCAACGGTTCTGCCGCCGCGCACCTTCAGGACGGCGCGGCCATGGTCGAGTTCCTCTATTGGCTGTCGCAGACGAAGCCGGGGACAGTCAGCGAGATCGAGGTTGCCGAGAGGCTCGAGGCCGTCCGCGCGCGTGTCGGCGAGAGCATGCAGAATCCGCTGAAGGATATCTCCTTCGACACGATCTCGGGAGCCGGCGAGCATGCGGCGATCATGCACTACCGGGTGACGACAGAGTCGAACCGAAAACTCGAGGCGGGCGAGCTGTTCCTCATCGATTCCGGGGCGCAGTACGTCAACGGCACCACGGATATCACGCGGACGGTTGGCATTGGGTCCGTCAGCGAAGAGCAGCGGCGTTTCTTCACGCTCGTATTGAAGGGGATGATCCAGATCAGCACCGCCCGTTTTCCGAAGGGGACGCGCGGCTGCGATCTCGATCCGCTGGCGCGCATCGCCTTGTGGCGCGCGGGCGCGGATTTCGGTCACGGCACCGGCCATGGCGTCGGCTCGTATCTTTCGGTGCATGAAGGCCCGCAGCGGATTTCGAGATTGTCGACACAGGAGCTCCTGCCGGGGATGATCCTGTCGAACGAGCCCGGCTACTACCGGCCCGGTGCTTTCGGGATCCGAATCGAAAATCTCGTCTACGTGCGCGACGCCGAGGCGGTCGAGGGCGGCGATCAGCCAATGCTTGGTTTCGAAACACTGACCTTCTGCCCGATCGATCGCAGCCTCGTGATCCCCGAGTTGCTGACCCATGACGAGCTGCACTGGTTCAACAGCTATCACGAACGCACGCGCGAGGCGTTGATGCCGCTGATCCACGACCGGGACATCAAGGCCTGGCTCGAGAACGCGACGCTGCCGCTCGAATACTGAGGCTAAGAATATGACGGACGCCGGTTTGCTCCGGCGTCTTTCCGATCAGGCGCCGATCGTGTGGCGCCACGTCATGACGATGACCCATGCGACCGCGAGCATCCAGGTGTGCGACACCCGGAGGCCGACGAGCAGGGCAGCGATAAGCGCGAGCTTCGAGTCCCACCCACCGGAAAAGAATGCCGGTGCGACGAGTGTCGTCAGCACGGCTGCGGGCACGGCGGCAAGGGCTGCTTCCATGCGCGGCGGTATCCGCTTCATCGTCGTGATGAGGATGTAGCCGCCAATGCGGGTGCCGTAGGTCGCGACCGCTGCGGCGACGATGATCAGCGCCATATGAAGATCAAAACTCACGGTCACACCTCATGCAGGTCGGATTCGAGTTCCTGTTCATGCGGCGGAGGCGGGAGCAGGGCGGCAAGAACAATGCCTGCGGCTGCACCCAAGCTCACATGCCAGGGCGAGCCGACGTAACGATATGCAATTATCGACGCGATGGCGCTGACGACCGCAACCGGCAGGAAATTGTCGCGGTGGCGGAAATCGAGAACGATCCCCAGGAAATAGGCCGGCAGCAGGATGTCGAGGCCGATCGACTTCGGATCGCCGATCAGGCTACCGAGCAAGCCTCCCAGAAGGCTGACGCATATCCAGGGGATGTAGATGACAATCCCAAAACCGAAATACCAGGCGAAGGACACCTCCTTGCCAGCTTCGCCGCGCTTTACCGTTTCGGCAAACTGCGGATCGACGAGCAGGAAGAAGGTGAAGAACTTCTGCACCGCGGTGAAGTGTTTGATGTAGGGGGCAATGGCGGCCGAATAGAGCACGTGGCGAAAATTGACGGCCAGGATCGAGGCGACGATCAGCCACGCCTGCACGTCATGGCCGAACAGCTCGAGGCCGACAAGCTGACTGGCACCTGCATAAACGGTGGCGCTCATGAACGTCAGTTCGGCAAGCGACATGCCGTGGTCGACGGCGAGGGCGCCAAACAATGCGCCGAACGGTGCGGAGGCAACAGCGACGGGAAAACCGCCGCGCATGCCTTCGATGAAATTCGCGCGACTCATCGGCGACGATCCTTCTGGAAGTTTGCCTCCGTCTATTGGCGCAGATGGTTCACTGCAAACGAATTTCCTTGATTGACCGATCGATTTCGCTGAACGGTTCAACGGGGAAATCAACGCCGAGGACATGATGAAGCCGATTGAATTTTCGAAGGAAGACAAGGCTGCGCTGATCGCGCGCATCCAGCACTACTTCGACAGCGAACTCGACCAACCGATCGGTCTTCTGAAGGCGGAATTCGTGATGGACTTCTTCGCCAAGGAGATCGGCGGGGCCTATTACAAACAGGGGCTGGAAGATGCGCAGTCGGTGCTCGCCAAGCGCATCGACGACTTCTCGGATGACATCTACCAGCTGCAGCGAGACGCTACGGACTGATCAGCCCGATATCGCCTGTTCGCTGGTGATGATGGCGATGCCCTTCTGGCGCATTTCCTCGATGGCGGCTGCGACGCCATCCGGCGTGATGCCGCGGCTTGCGTCTTCGATGAAACGAACCTTGATACCCGGCATCATCTCGAGCGCATCGAGGGCCGAGAACTTGACGCAATAGTCCGTCGCCAGGCCGCAGACGTCGAGGTCGGCAATACCCTGATCCTTGAGATAGGCGGCAAGGCCAGTGTGGGCGTCGCGGTCATTGTCGCGAAAGGCCGAATAGCTGTCCACCGAGCGGTTCAATCCCTTCTGGATGATAAGGTCGATCGCATCGATGTTGAGGTGGGGATGCAGTTCGGCATCCTCGGTGCCCTGGACGCAATGGTCCGGCCACATCATCTGCGGCTTGCCGGAGAGCGTGCCCAGCTCGAACGGTTCCTTATCGGGGTGGGACGACGCGAAGCTGCCGTGGTCCTCGGGGTGCCAGTCCTGCGAGGCGACGATGAAGTCGTATTTGCCGCTTTCGATCAGGCGGTTTGCGACCGGCACGACCTCGTGGCCCTCAAGGACCGGAAGGTTACCGCCGGGGCAAAAACCGTTCTGAATATCGACAAGCAGCAATGCCTTCATCGAAACATCTCCCTTTGTTGCAGCGCAAGATGCCAAGGCTGAGGGAAACACGCAAGAGGCGAGAGGGCCTCGCGAATTGACGCGAGGCCCAATCAGGCGATCACGCCGGGCGATGGCCCTTCAGGCCGTAGTAGGCGATATAGGCGTAGCAGATGATGGGCATCAGGAACGCCAGATGGATGCCAATCGTATCGGCCAGCCCGCCCTGGACGAGCGGCAGGATGGCGCCGCCGACGATTGCAAGGCAGAGGATGCCGGAGCCCTGGCTGGTGTACTTGCCGAGACCATAGAGCGCGAGGCTGAAGATCGTCGGAAACATGATCGAGTTGAAGAGACCGATTGCCAGTACCGACCACATGGCAACATGGCCGCCGGAGAATACGGTCAACAGCAGCAGGGCAATGACGGCCACAGCGTTGAATGCGAGGGCCTTGCCGTCGTTGATGTACCGCATGGCGACCGCTCCGACGAACCGGCCGATCATCGCGCCGCCCCAGAAATAGGAAACGTGATGGGCGGCTTCGGCTTCGGAGAAGCCGGCGATATCAGGCTGGCTCATGAAGTTCACGAGGAAGCTGCCGATGCTGACTTCGGCACCGACATAGAGAAAGATACCAACGGCACCGAGGACGAGATGGCGATACTGCCAGGCCGATCCGCCACCGCTTATCGGCTCGATCTCATCGCTGCCCTCGACCTGCGGCAACTTCAGTGCCGCGAAGAGTGCTCCGAGCAGCAGGAAGGCGACCGCCAGCAGCATGTACGGGAACTTCACCGCGCTTGCTTCGGCGATCTTGATGGCATCAAGCTGTTCGGGCGTTGCGCCTGCTACGGCTGCCGTCGTCGCCGACAGGATCAGCAGGGCGCCGAACATCGGTGCTAGTGTCGTCCCGAGGGAGTTGAAGGCCTGCGTCAGCGTCAGGCGGCTTGCTGCCGTGTCGGGCGGGCCGAGCACGGTAACGTAAGGGTTGGCCGCGACCTGAAGCAGCGTGATGCCGGTCGCAAGAACGAAGAGAGCGCCGAGGAAGAGCGGGTAGGCGCGATAGCTGGCCGCCGGAATGAAAAGCGCGCAGCCGATGGCCGCGATCACCAAACCGATGACGATGCCCTGCTTGTAGCCGATGCGCTTGACGAGTGCGCCTGCGGGCAGCGAGGCGATGAAGTAGGCGCCGAAGAAGCAGAACTGGATCAGCATAGACTGCGTGTAATTCAGCTGAAAGACATTCTTCAGATGGGGGACGAGAATGTCGTTAAGGCAGGTGATGAAACCCCACATGAAAAAGAGCGACGTCAGCGCGGTGAGGGCAAAGCGATAGTTTGGCGACGTTGAAGAGTCTGATGAAGTCGGGCTCGTCGTCGCGGCTTGATTGGTGATGATACCAGCCACTTTAGGATACCTCTTTTTATTGTTGGCGCCGGGTATTTCCCTTTGGAAGCCGTCTTTCGAACGGGCCGGCGGCGGCTCGGCGGGCGCCCTGGGAGAAGGCGTGCAGCAAGCCACTCCCGCCATATAAGGCGGTTAAGAGGGTTTCGATAGTATTCAAACGATTTTTATTGTGCCTTGCGGCAACATTTTTCGCAGATGCGAATTCAATGACGGTCTGCGACCATTTCTATGCCGCTGGGTGATCAGGCGTAGTGTGGGAGCCTGCGGCGAAAACGCACCGCCTCTCTCCATTGCTCCGATCATTTTCGGCTCCCCCGGCGGAGCCGTCAAAGATCGGTCAGGCCGTCTGAACGTCGCTGCTGCCGGTATCGGCTGCCGCGGAGGTGCCGTAGGTGTTTTGATAGGCGCGCAGTGCCGTCTGCATGTCGTCAAGCACTTCGGAGAGGATCGGATCGTCGGAACCGGAGGCGCTGGATGCGATGCTTGACGTATCGGCCGAGAGGATCTCGTCGGTCGTCAGCTTGCCGTCGCCGTTGGCGTCCAGAGAGGCAAGAATGCCTTTGGAATCGTCATCCGAGGAGCTGCTGTCATCGTCGCTGGCGCTCGACTGCTGCATCTGCAGCATGATCGAAAGGATATCGCCAGCGATCTTCTGCGTAACACTTGCACCGTCATCGGTGCTCGTGGATGTCGAAGCTTTGGTCGATGAGGTGGATGTCGAATTGGCGGCGGCAAGCTCGTCTGCGGAAATGATGCCGTCGCCGTTTTTATCGAGGCTGGAAAGAGAGCTGTATTGGGAAACGCCGCTCCCGATAGAAGAAACACTGGTCACTTGAACCTCCTTTGCAAGGTCATCGTGAAACCCGCCTTTCATGGGCGGACACAAAGGGGGCTAGGGCGATTTTCGCTCTCCGTCAAAGCGGGAATGTCATGATGAATTTTCGCCGATTGACGCGTCGGGGCGAAGCAGGTTAACCTCTCGTCAAGGCTTTCCATCCTCTTGATTTATTTTATCTTATTCGCCGGTGATTTGCGCCTGGCGAGGAGGAATGGCCTTCGCGCGGATGGCGATCGTGCTGCTGTTTCCTGTTTTTGCGCGGTGTGACGGTGGTGGTTCGCCTGCGGCATTTTGTCGATCCCGCAAGGCGAGGTGATACCACCGCCGCGCGGGATCGACTGTCGACTCAGTCGCCGTGGGTTTCGTGGAAGTCCGCCTGGCCTTTTTTCCAATAGCCGGCGGCTTTGATCCAGGCCTTCGGATGGTTGCGTTCCTCGACCATGATCGCACGAAGCCGTTTGGCGACGAGCGTTTCGCAGGCGATGAAGACATAACCGTCGCCGGCGGGCAGTGCGAGCTCGCGCAGCGCCTCGTCGAGCCGGGTCGTGGTGCCCGCAGGCTCGCTGCCGCGATGCAGCCAGATCGTCGTCAGTTCAGCCTTGCCTGTCAGGGCCTGCTCTTCCTCGGGGCCGGAGACTTCGACCACCACCAGCGCCTTGGCGGTTGCCGGCAGTTCTTCCAGCCTGCGACCGATTGCCGGCAGCGCCGTCTCGTCGCCGGCAAGCAGGTACCAATCGAAATCGGTGGCGACGACGAAGGAGCCGCGAGGGCCGCCGATGCCGAGCTTGTCGCCGGGCTTGGCGTTGAGCGCCCATTCCGTCGCGGGACCCGCATCGTGGAGGGCGAAATCGAGGTCGAGTTCCTGGCTGGCGGCATCATAACGCCGGGGCGTGTAGTCGCGCATCGACGGGCGTTTGGCGGGATCGATCAGCAGTTTTCCATCCGGGCCGACTTCCGGGAATGCCGGCTCCTCGCCGGGTGCCGGCACGAGAATCTTGATGTGGTCGTCATAGCCGAGGCTGACGAAGCCTTCGAGATCGGCGCCGGAGAGAGTTACGCGCAGCATTTGCGGGGTGACGTTCCGGACGCGGCTGACTGTCAGCAGGCGGCGCTTGAGTTCATGACGAACGCGCTCGATGCGGTGGCGCTTTTCGGTGGTGTCGGGGGCGGTGTTTTCTGTCATCCTTCGTTCCTTGTATCGGAACCGAGGTGCGTGAGACGCAGGCATACCGCGCCGCTCGCATCCCGGTAGGGGGTTCGATCAGCGCGTTGATTGACGTTAACGCTTACGTGCGGAGCCTGGAAGGGTCGCAGATGATGGGATCGTGTTTAGCCGCAGATCGCCGGAGTGGCAAGCTTGAAAACATGATTTTTAAATGAAGGTTTTGTAATGCGATCACCGCTCGAAGCTCTGCCTCGAGGCGAACGGGACTTCGGTAGCAACTGGCGGAGCGGTTGCGATCGCGGTAGAAATTATTGCAACTTGATGGAGGCGGATGGTGGCGATCAGTGTCGTTCGATTGGGTTCGGAGCGAGCCGAGGGCGAGGGCGTTCGGATCGGCACCGTCCGGCGACCGCCACGGGGCGTGCCGAAGGAAGAGTTTTCAAGCCGCAACTATTACGACGTCTGGCTGCCGATCCTTTCGCCAAGCCAGACGCTCGTGACCGAAGCGAAGGCCGCGACGACGGATGCCGAGTGGGCGGTCTTCGTGCGCAGCTTCACGAAGGAAATGAAAGCGCCGGACGCGAGCCACGTGCTCGATCTGCTCGCGACGCTCTCGCATACGAGCCATTTCTCGATCGGCTGTTATTGCGAGAACGAGACGCACTGCCATCGAAGCGTGCTGCGGCACCTGCTTGAAGATCGCGGCGCGGCTTTCGTCGCGGAAAGCTGCGTTTGATGGCCGTCGCTCCGTGGCGAGCGGCGGCCTTGCCGATCTCTCGAATTTCTGCCTTTCTTTTGCGCAGGGATCATCCGGAGCCAAAGCCATGACCGAGCCCGGTCCAGAGGAAAAGATCGACGCGACGTTCCGCAACGGTTCGCTGACTGCGGCCGGGATCATTCTCGGCTTTTCCCTGAGCTTCATCAGCCACTGGGTCTCCAATCCCAACGACTGGAGCCGGATCGACATACTGCCGATGCTGCTGCTGACCCTCGGGATCGCGCTGCAGGTCAAGGTCTTTGCCGACCTGCTCGCCCGGGACTCGCTGATCGCGGCCAAATACGATCGGGCGCGACGGTGGTTTCTGATCGGCATCGCATTCGTTGCCGCCGGGATCGGACTGGCATTGCTCAACGACATACTGGGGCTGGGTTCGATGCCGATCCTCGGGTGAGCGGGCGCCACGCCCGCTCCTTGAGCTTCGGACTTGCTCAGGCGCCGGATGCGCCTAGCCTCGGTATCAGCTGCCGATGATCTTGTTGCAGGCAAGCGCGATCGTCGGACTGGTGAGGATGGCAACCATGAGCGAGGCTGCGATCAGAGGTAGCGAATAACGTTTCATCTGCGTCCTCCTTCTCTCCCGCGATCAGTGCGCGCGGGAGGCCAGTATGCGGGAGAGATCGCGGCAAGCGAAGTCACGAATGGGTGAGGGTGCCCCCAGCGCGCGGTCGTCTTACGAAACCGGCTCCACGAAGCCGTCCAGCACGCGTTTCTCGCCGGCGCGATCGAACTCGATCGTCAGCTTGTTGCCCTCGATCATCTTGATGTTGCCGTTGCCGAACTTCATGTGGAAGACGCGGTCGCCGGTCTTGAATTTCGACGGTTCGGTTGTGGTGGATTTTGCCACCAGTTCGCCGTCGATAGTGCGGCCCTTGGGACCGGCTTCGCCGTAGCCGATGCGCTCGACCGAATGGCCGGAGCGGGAGCCCCAGTTGTCGCGGGTGGCGTCGTTGCGGTTTTGCTGGGCGCGCTTCCAGCCGGGGGTGGAGTGGCTATTGGCGAAGGGCTCGGCCTTGTCGAAGCGCGACTGGCCGTAGCCGCCGCGGCTGTAACCACCGTAGCTCTGCTCGACCGCCGCCACGTCTACGTGCGTCTCGGGCAGCTCCTCGAGGAAGCGCGAGGGGATGGTCGATTGCCAGAGGCCATGGATGCGGCGGTTGTTGACGAACCAGAGGTGGCAGCGGCGCTTGGCGCGGGTCAGCCCGACATAGGCAAGGCGGCGCTCTTCCTCAAGGCCGGCGCGGCCGGTCTCGTCGAGCGAGCGCTGGTGTGGGAAGAGGCCTTCCTCCCAGCCGGGCAGGAAGACGGTCTCGAATTCGAGGCCCTTGGCCGAGTGCAGCGTCATGATCGAGACGGCGTCGAGGTTTTCGTTCTGCTCGGCGTCCATGACCAGCGAGACGTGCTCGAGGAAGCCGCGCATCGACTCGAAGCTCTCCATCGAGCGGATGAGTTCCTTCAGGTTGTCGAGACGCGCGGGGGCGTCGGCGGTCTTGTCGCCCTTCCACATGTCGGTGTAGCCGGACTCTTCGAGGATCTGCTCGGCAAGCTCGGTATGTGATGTGTTTTCAAGCCTTTCCTGCCATCTGCGGAAAGATTGAATCACGTCGAACAGCGCCTTGCGGGCCTTCGGCTTCAGTTCGTCGGTTTCGATGATATCGGCGGCTGCCGCCAGCATCGGGATGTCGCGGGCGCGGGCATAATCGTGCAGAGCACGCACGGTGGTATCGCCGAGGCCGCGCTTGGGGGTGTTGATGATGCGCTCGAAGGCGAGGTCGTCAGCGGGCTGGGCGACGAGGCGGAAATAGGCCATGGCATCGCGGATTTCGAGGCGCTCGTAGAAGCGCGGGCCGCCGATGACGCGGTAGTTGAGGCCGAGCGTGACGAAGCGGTCTTCGAACTCGCGCATCTGGAAGGAGGCGCGCACGAGGATGGCCATATCGTTCAGCTTGTGCTGGTTACGCTGCAGCTGCTCGATCTCGTCGCCGATGGCGCGGGCTTCCTCTTCGGAGTCCCAAGAGTTGTGCAACTGCACCTTGATATCTTCAGGGTCGCGACGGTCGGTGAACAGCGTCTTGCCGAGGCGGCCTTCATTGTGGGTGATCAGGTGCGCGGCGGCGCCGAGTATATGGGCGGTCGAGCGGTAGTTGCGCTCGAGCTTGATCACCTTGGCGCCGGGGAAATCCTTCTCGAAGCGCAGGATGTTATCCACTTCGGCGCCGCGCCAGCCGTAGATCGACTGGTCGTCATCGCCGACGCAGCAGACGTTCTGCAGTTCACCCTTGGGGCGCTGCGCCAGCAACCGCAGCCACATGTACTGGGCGGTGTTGGTGTCCTGGTATTCGTCGACCAAAATATAGCGGAAGCGCTGGTGATATTCCTTGAGCAGATCAGGCGTCTTCCGGAAGATCGCGATCGGATGCATCAGGAGATCGCCAAAATCGCAGGCGTTCAGCGTCGAGAGCCGCTGCTGGTAGGCGAAGTAGAGTTCGCGGCCCTTGCCATTGGCGAAGGCGCGGGCGTCGCCCTCGGGGATATCGGCGGGGCCGAGGCCCTTGTTCTTCCAGGTGTCGATCATGCCGGCGAACTGCTTGGCCGGCCAGCGCTTGTCGTCGAGGCCCTCGGCCTGGATGAGCTGCTTGACGAGGCGAACGACGTCGTCGGTATCGAGAATGGTGAAATCGGAGCGCAGGTTGACCAGCTCCGCGTGGCGGCGCAGCAGCTTGACGCCGATCGAGTGGAAGGTGCCGAGCCAGGGCATGCCCTCGACCGCGCCGCCGACGAGATGGGCGATGCGCTCCTTCATCTCGCGGGCGGCCTTATTGGTGAAGGTCACCGCCAGGATCTGCGAAGGGAAGGCGCGGTTGGTGTTGAGAATATGGGCGATGCGGGTGGTCAGCACGCGCGTCTTGCCGGTGCCGGCGCCGGCGAGCACAAGGACCGGGCCCTCCAGCGTCTCGACGGCTTCGGTCTGCTCGGGATTGAGGCCGTCAAGATAATCCGGCCGTTGCTGAGCGCCGCCACGGGCGGCCATGGCGCGGGCGGCGAGACCTCCTGATACCGGGGCCGAAACGGGCGCGCCTCGTGCGGGAGCGGCCGGGGCTTGCTGCTTGCGCGGCGCTTCGCCCGGCTCCTCGTCGAAGAAGGGCATATCGTCGAAACTATTGCTCATGGCGCGTAATGTAGTGATTCGGGATCGAAAGACCAGAAAAGATGTTCTGCTTTCATTCACGCGCGGGCGCTATCCTCAGCCTGTTGCCGGCAAGGTCAGCGCAGGTTTGCAATTACAGACTGCATTCGATTGGCGTGGCGGCGAACCTTTCGTGGCTTCGCGCGGGGGCTGCCGGTCACTTACTCTTGATATTACAATTTTGTAATATCAGGGCAATTCGCTTGCCGCTGACCAGCAAAGAGACAATATTGTCGCAGATGCGCGGCACTTTGTCCTGCGGACGCCTCTTTCGATTGACCCTGGACCAGCCTCGAGTCCCTCTGGAGACGTGAATGCCGTTTTGGAAGCAGTTTCTGATCTGTCTTGTCGTCATTGCAGCCGGTTTTGCCGGATGGATGCTCTTTGTCCCGGGAGCAGGCGAGACGCTTCGCAAGGCGGGCTTCTCGGAAGCCTCCAAACCGGCCTCGGAAGAGGCCGCGCCGGAGAAGGCCGGCGGCCAGGACGGGCAGGCGAGACGCCGTGGGGGCGGAGCCAATGGACCCGTTCTCGTGGTCACTCAGGCCGTCGTTCGCGGCGTCGTCAATGATCGCCTCAGTGCCATCGGCACGGGAGACGCCATTCGCTCCGTCGTGGTCATGCCGCAGGCGAGCGGCACCATCCGCGAGATCATGATCAAGTCGGGCGACAGGATCACCAAGGGGCAGGTGCTAGCGAAGCTCGACAGCGAAGAGCAGGTGATCGCCCGAGGCCAGGCCGATGTCGTCCTGAAAAGCGCCGTCGAGAAATCCAGCCTCTACCACAACATCAAATCCAGCGTGTCGCGCATGGATGTCTTCGACGCCGAGATCGCGGAGCAGGGCGCGCGCCTGCAACTGCAGGCAGCCGAGCTCAATCTCGAGCGCCGCAGCATCATCGCGCCGATCGACGGCATCGTCGGCATCATTCCCGTGAACGTCGGCGACAATGTTTCGACGACGACGCCGGTCGCGACGCTCGACGACCGGACGGAAATTCTGGTCGATTACTGGGTGCCGGAGCGCTTTGCTAACACGATCACGGTCGGCCAGCCGGTCGAAGCGACCTCGGTTGCGCGGCCCGGTCGCGGTTTCTCGGGTGTGGTCGAGGCGATCGACAACCGTATCGATGCCGCCAGCCGAACCATGCGCGTGCGGGCCCGGATCGATAACGCCTCCGATGAGCTGCGCGCAGGCATGTCGTTCAATGTCGGCATGAAGTTTGGCGGTGATCAGTATCCGGCGGTCGATCCGCTCTCGGTGCAGTGGGATTCGCAGGGCGCTTTTGTCTGGCACGTCATCGATGGCAAGTCCGGCAAGGTGCGCGTCAGCATCGTGCAGCGCAACCCCGACTACATTCTCGTCAAGGCCGACCTGAAGGATGGCGACGCGATCGTCACCGAAGGCCTGCAGCGTGTCCGCGAAGGTGGCGCGGTGCGGGTGGCCAACGAAGTCGCGTCGAACTCGGAGCCTGCCACGCAATGAACGTGATCGAGATGCAGGACAAGCCGGCTTCCGGCAAACAGACTTTTACCGCGCTGTTCGTTCGGCGTCCGATCCTGGCGTTGGTCTTCAACACGTTGATGATCGTCGCGGGCCTTGCGGCCTATGCCGGGATCGAAGTGCGCGAACTGCCCGACGTCGACCGGCCGGTCGTGACGGTCCGCACGACCTTCGACGGCGCCTCGCCACAGACGATCGACCAGGAACTGACGAAGGTGATCGAAGGGGCTGCTGCTCGCGTCAGCGGTCTCAAGTCCATTTCATCGAGCTCGCAGTTCGGCCAGAGCCGGGTGACGCTCGAATTCTCGGATGCGGTCGATCTCGCTGTGGCGGCGAACGACGTGCGTGATGCGATCGGCCGTATCGCCGATCGTCTGCCCGAGGAGGCCGATGCACCGCAGATCGTCAAGGCCGACTCAGATTCTCAGCCGATCATGCGCCTTGCCGTCACCTCGTCCAAACTCAACATGGACGACCTGACGCTTCTCGTCGAAAACCAGGTCATCGACCGTCTTGCTTCGGTCGATGGCGTTGCCGATGTCGAAACCTATGGCGATCAGGAAAAGGTCTTCCGTGTTGACGTCAACCAGAGCGAACTCGCCAGCCGTGGGCTGACGGTCGGCGACCTGACGAAGGCGCTTTCCAGTGCTGCCCTCGATGTGCCGGCCGGATCGCTGAAGAGCCCGACGCAAACGATCGTCGTGCGTGCCATGGCAAGCCTGCAGACGCCGGAGGATTTCTCCAATGTGATCCTGCAGAATCGCGTGCGCCTCGGCGACGTGGCGAATGTCACACTCGGCCCCCGCGACGGGCAGACGGCACTCCGCTCCAACGGCGTCCCCGGCATCGGTCTCGGCATCATCCGCCAGGCGCAGTCGAACACGCTGAACATATCGAATGGCGTCAAGGACGCGGTAGCCGAGCTTTCGAAGACGCTTCCTGAGGGCACGCGGATCGCCATCACCAGCGACGACGCGGTCTTCATCCAGGGGGCGATCCACGAAGTTGTGCTGGCGCTGATCCTCGCTGCCGTCATCGTCACCGGCGTCATCTACCTCTTCCTACGCGACTGGCGCGCCACGATCATTCCTGCTGTCAGCATGCCGGTTGCCCTCATCGGTACACTCGCAGCCGTCTATCTCGTCGGATTCTCGATCAACATCCTGACGCTGCTCGCGATCGTGCTGGCCACGGGCCTTGTCGTCGACGATGCGATCGTCGTTCTCGAAAACATCGTGCGCCGGCGCTCGGAGGGCATGGGGCCGCGTGCCGCCGCCGTGCTTGGCACGCGCGAAGTGTTCTTTGCCGTCATCGCGACGACCGCGACGCTTGCGGCTGTGTTCATTCCGCTATCCTTCCTGCCGGGTCAGGTGGGCGGGCTTTTCCGCGAGTTCGGGTTCGTGCTGGCGTTCTCGGTCGGTCTCTCTTCGATCGTCGCCCTGACTCTGTGCCCGATGCTGGCGTCGCGAATCTTGACGAAGGAAATGCTCGAGGATCATGGCGTTCTCGGCCGTTTCGGAACGCGGTTTGCCGACGCGTACCGTTGGTCACTGCATGCCTGTTTGAATGCGCCGCTTGTGGTCATTATCGTTTCCGCCCTTTTTGCCGGAGCGGCCATTCTCGCGTTCCAGACCGTTCGCAGCGAGCTGACGCCGAACGAAGACCGCGCGCTGGTGATGATGCGCCTGACGACGCCGCAGGGCTCCAGCCTCGAATACACCCGCGACAAGATGCAACGGGTCGAGGAGTATCTCCAGCCGCTGGTCGATAGCGGCGATATCAGCAACGTCTTTTCGATTTCGGGGCAGGGCGGACAGGTCAATAGCGGCTTCATGGTGCTGACGCTGGCGCCATGGGGCGAGCGCCAGCGCACGCAGGCGGAGATCGTTTCCGATATCAACCAGGCGGCTGCAAAGGTTCCGGCTTTGCGCGGCAACGCAATCCAGTCGAACAGTCTGCGCATCCGCGGTGCCGGCAACGGTTTGCAGATGGCTCTTATCGGCAACGACCATGAGGTGCTGACGGCAGCTGCCACGCAGCTGGTTCATGCTCTCGACGCGACAGGCCATTACGACACGCCGCGGTTGACCAACGAGCCGACGCAGGCGCAGGTTTCGGTCACGATCGATCGCGAGCGGGCCTCCGATCTCGGCATCGATATCACCGGCCTTTCGACCGCCATGCAGTCGCTGCTCGAAGGACGCTCGGTCGTCGACGTCTTCGTCAAGGGCGAAGCCTATCCGGTGCTGCTTACCTCGAACACCCGGCCGCTCGACGATCCGACTGATCTCGAAAACGTCTTCCTGAAGACGGGCGACGGCAAGATCGTTCCGATGTCGGTGATTGCCTCGCTGATCGAAAGCTCGGTCGCGCCGCAGTTGAACCGCGAGCAGCAGCTTGCGTCGGTGGCGATCACGGCCGGCCTGAAGAATGGCCTCTCGCTCGGAGATGCGGTGAAGGAAGCAACCGAGATCTCGAAGTCGGTCCTGCCGGCGGGCGCTCGTCTGGTGCCGCTCGCCGAGGCGGCGACGCTGGAGGAAAATTCGAGCGGCATGGCGCTGACCTTCGGTTTCGCCATCGTCATCATTTTCCTGGTTCTCGCCGCGCAGTTCGAAAGCGTCCTCTCGTCCATCATCATCATGTCGACGGTGCCGCTCGGGCTCGCATGCGCTGTCTTTGCGCTTGTCATCACCGGGTCGAGCCTGAACATCTACAGCCAGATCGGCTTGGTTCTGCTCGTCGGCGTGATGGCGAAGAACGGCATCCTGATCGTCGAGTTCGCCAATCAGCTGCGCGATCGCGGCGAGGAGGTTCGCACGGCGATCGAAAAGGCGTGCGCTCTGCGTCTTCGCCCAGTGATGATGACGATGATCGCGACCATCCTCGGCGGCGTTCCGCTGGTCTTTGCGCATGGGGCCGGCGCGGAGGCGCGTATCGCGCTCGGCTGGGTCATCGTCGGCGGCCTCGGTTTCGCGACGCTGGTGACGCTCTACATCACCCCGGTCGCCTACTTGCTCATTGCCCGCTTCGCCAAGCCGCACGCGCACGAAGAAGCCAAGCTGCATCAGGAGATGCAGCACGCATCGCGTCCGCGCTCGGTGCGCGAGGATGGCCAGCTTGAGGCAGCGGAATAGGCCGCTGTCGGGCGCCAATGTCCTTATGGTATACGATTGGTCATCAGGATCGCTAAACGATCTCTGAACCTTAGGTATTTTTTAAGCATACACAGTAATCATAGCGGGTAGAAACCAACAGGTGCTCCAGCGTTCCGGAGTGCCGCTCAGCGCCTTGTATTGGCGCTCCCGGATATGAGCGTCCGCGGTACAGGTTCATTTGTATTAGTTGCGTATTGTTGTGTTCGGAGTTCAGTACCCGTGAGTATTTATCGGCGCGCCTCGGTGGATGCCGCACTTTATGTATTGCGCGATATAAGTCGCGACATGACGAAGACCCAGAGGCAGGTCACGACCGGGCTCCGGGTAGAAAAAGCGTCGGACAATGGTGCCTATTGGGCCATCAGTTCGACACTCAAAACGGACCAGAAGGCGCATTCGGCCATTCGAGATGCGCTGGGCCTTGCGGCTGCGACGATGGGCACTGCCTATAATGCCGTCGACAGCGCCATCGATATTGTCAGCCAGATCAAGGCCAAGCTCGTCTCGGCCACGGAGTCGGGCGTCGACAAGGACAAGATCAATACCGATATAACGCAGCTCAAGGATCAGTTGCGGTCGGTCTCGCAGTCGGCGAGCTTCAACGGCGATAACTGGGTTGCGCTCAGCGACGGTGACGACCCGACCAAGCCGCGCGAAATCCCGTCGGCGTTCATCCGATATTCGGATGGGCGCGTGGAGGTCAGCACGCTCAGCTACGAGGTCGATCTTGCGCCTGTCGGCTCTACGACATCGGCCGATGCCCGCTACCTCATCGACGACCGAAGCGGTGGTTCCGGCGACTACGGGGTTCTGACATCCGAGCATTTCGCGACTGAGGTCGGGGCCTCGCAAAACTACGTCATGCTGTCGAGCGCGGGTGCGTCGGGCGGGCAAGTCGAGATCGGCGTTTCCAACACGACCACCGACGACCAGGTGAAGGAAATGGTCACCGTCGTCGACAAGATGCTGAACCAGATGACGACCGTCGGCACGGCTTTTGGCGCTTTGGAAAAACGGATCAGCATTCAAAACGATTTCGCGCAGAGCATCGAGGATTCATACTCGCGCGGTATCAGCCGCATGGTCGATGCCGACATGGAAGAGCAGGCGAGCCGCCTCAAGGCGCTTCAGACTCAGCAGCAGCTTGGTCTGCAATCTCTGAACATCGCCAACGCGACCTACGATACGGTGCGTCAGCTGTTCCAGAATCTCTGACGCGACGCCCTCGCGTAGCAGGAAGCCCGCCAGCGTGCGGGCTTCAATTCTTGGAGCGTTTCAGACATTTACGGATCATGGCCTGTGCAATTCATCGAAATTTAAGTATCGAGTGCAGGCGCTTCATCTTGTTGCCGCATTCCTTAATACTGCTCGCATCACCATCGAACTGGAGATACGCCTGCTCATGATCAAGAAATTCATACTTCTGTCTGTTGCCGCAACTTACCTTAGCGCATGCACCACAACCGATCCGTATACGGGTGAGCAGAAGATGTCGAACACGGCCGGCGGTGCCATGCTTGGCGCCGGTGTTGGCGCGCTTGCCGGCCTTGCAGTCGGCGGCTCAGCGCATGGACGCCGCAATGCCGCTCTGATCGGCGCCGGCGTCGGCGCTCTGGCGGGTGGTGCGATCGGCAATTACATGGATCAGCAGGAAGCCGAGCTTCGTGCCCAGCTCGAAGGCACCGGCATCTCCGTGACGCGTCGCGGCGACAGCATCATCCTGAACATGCCGTCGAACATCACCTTCGACGTCGACCAGGATGCCGTAAAGCCGGGCTTCTATCCTACCCTGAATTCCGTTGCCATCGTCCTGCGGAAGTTCAACCGCACGCTGATCGACATCAACGGCCATACCGATTCGACCGGCAGCCTGCAGCACAACCAGGATCTGTCGCAGCGTCGCGCGGAATCGGTTGCTGGCTATCTCGGCGGACAGGGCATCGACGCCCGCCGCGTTTCGTCTGTCGGCTTCGGCCCATCGCAGCCGGTTGCTTCGAATGCGACGGAAGCAGGACGCGCCCAGAACCGCCGCGTCGAGATCCAGATCGCGCCTGTGACGCAGGGTTGATCCAGCGCTTTCCATCGAAACGGCCGGGCTCGCGCCCGGCCGTTTTCTATTGGTGCATCGTTGCGCCTTTGGTGATCTTGTCGACGATCTTCTTGTCCGCCCTCATGGCGATCCCGACCACCTTGGCGTCCTCGGGCCCGTAGTTGGCGAAGACGGCGCGATTGGCGACATCGTGGCCGGTCGCAAACATCTCTTCGATGAAAAGCGAAGAAGTCACGTCCCGTTCAAGGGCCCGACGGTGTATCGTCGAGATAGTCGCCTCGTCCGCGGACAGGACAATGATCGGTTGGATCGAGAGCGCGTTATAGCTGTTGCCGGCGCGGTCCTTGTAGGCTTCACCGATGATCTCAGGCGCCTGTCCCGCGACCCCGCTCATCAGAAAAGCGGTGACGTTGAGCTTTTGCCAAGATGCAAGATTGTTTCGCAGTACAATCGCAATTTTGGTATCGAACATGCCAGTTTCTTTCGTGCGAGGTTTTCTCGTTGAGCCAGGATGTAAACAACCACGCCTTCCAGGGTCTTGAACGTTTGTGCATCGATGGCGGCGCGGACGAGATCGCGACTGCGCCGGTCTTTCCCGGGATCGAGCGGATCGAGGCGCGGTTTCACGGCAATGCCTTCGAGCCGCATCGCCACGATACCTATGCGCTCGGCGTGACAATCAAGGGCATCCAGACCTTCTCCTATCGAGGCGAACGTCGGTTCAGCCTTCCAGGACAGGTCATCGTCCTGCATCCCGACGAGGAACACGATGGCGGGGCAGGCACGGATGACGGTCTACATTACCGCATGCTTTATCTGGAGCCGGCCCTGCTGATCGAATGCATGGATGCGGCAAAGGCCGCGTTGCCGTTCGTCGTCGATCCCGTCGTCAACGATGAGGCGCTGGCCGGCACCTTGCTGGCCGCTCTGTCCGAGCTCGATCGCGAGCTCGACGAGCTATTCGTCGATGACTTCCTCACCCGCGTTGCGACGATGCTTGCCGGGCACGGTCGCTTGCCGATGCGCTCACTCGGCTTGATCGCGTGGCAGAGGGCGCGTAGGGCGCGCGATTATCTGGAAGACAATCTCGACAGGGCGGTCAGTTCCGTCGAGCTCGAGAAGGCCACGGGGCTCGATCGTTTCACGCTTTCCCGCCATTTCAGAGCGGCATTTGCGACCAGCCCTCATCGCTACCTGCTGATGCGGCGGCTTCAGAAGGCGCGTCTGCTGATAGGCGCCGGTGAGGGGTTGGCGGATGTCGCCGCAGCGACCGGCTTTGCGGACCAAAGCCACTTTAATCGCCATTTCAAGAAGACCTACGGGATGACGCCCGGGCAATGGGTCGGTCTCAGACGGGATTTTCCGCAAGGCCCGACCGCCTTGCGATGAAGCGGGCCAGCATCGGTCCGGTGAAGAGGATGATGAGAAAGCGGCCGGTCTGCATCGCCATCACGAATGGCACGTCGACGTCGCTGGAGGCTGCGATGATCGCGACGGAGTCCGCTCCACCGGGGCTCGTCGCGAGGTAGGCCGTGAGCGGATCGACGCCGGCGAACTTGTGCAGGGCGAAAGCCATGCAGCCGCAGAGCGACATCAGCAGCAATATGGACGCGGCGACACGCGGGAGCGCCCTGGCGGCATGCATGATGATGCCACGGGTGAAGCGCAGTCCGATGTTCCAACCAATCAAGGCGTAGCTGATCGCCAGCAGCCACATCGGCAACTCGATCTTCAGAAGACCGAAGCCTTGCAGCAGAGAACCTGCGATCAGCGGGAGAATGATCGTGCCGCCCTGGATGCGCAGGCGCACCGCGACAAAGGCACAGAGGCAGGTCAGTACTACCGTCGCTACAAAGGCGGGCCAATTGATCGGCGGAAACAGGATCAGTGGCGGCGGCTCGCCGCCGTCGGCAGCGACCCAAAGCCGCGAAACGACGGAGGCGGCGACAGCGACGAAAACGACCCGCAGATATTGCATGAAGGCGACGAGGCGCGCATCGGCGCCGTATTCTTCCGACATGATGACCATTGCCGAGGCAGCCCCCGGCGACGAGCCCCAGACCGCCGTGGTGCCCGGCAGGACCTGCCAGCGGGTAAGCAACCAGCCGAGCAGGCTGGCAACCACGATCACGGAGAAGATCATCGACAGAAACAGCGGCGCGTCGGCCGCCATTGTCCCGATGATGTCGACCGTGATGGCGCGCGCCATCAGGAAGCCGACCAAAGCCTGACCAAAGAGAAGCGGCCAGCGCGGCACGCGAAGCGAGCCCTGGCCGATCGTGAGCGCCAATATGATCGCCGCGACCATCGGCCCGATCAGCAGCGATGCGGGAAGCCCAAGCAGTTCCAGCGCCAGGACCAGAGCCGAGGAGATCGCAAGCAACAGTGCCCATCGCGGCAGGCTCGCTTTGCGCAGCAGGCGGCTGGCGTCTTTCAAAGGCAACGTCCCGTGCTTTTGGGTGGCGTATATCCGCAGACAAGAGAGACGCGGACTGGCTCTGCTGAACAAGAAAACCGGTCGAGGGACCGGGCGGCTTTCGGTCGGTATATGCTTCACGGGATAGCAGGGTCAATTACGAAATCCTACGGGGACGTCCCTCGACAGGCGCGCGTTGGATGATGGATTTGCCGTGGCCGCGGAATGCGCCCTTCACTGCGACACTTTCACTAGACAGTCGCGATTCGATGTCCCATACCAAGCTGCCCTCCGGGCATTAGCGGTAAGGAGATCAATGAGATGGCGCTCAAGGATGCGAAGGCTGGAAAACGCAACGAGGAGGGGATTTCCGCCGTTCTCGGTATTCTGAAGCAGAGCTTCGGCGAGCGTTTTCAAACAGGCGAGAGCTTCCGTGCGCAGCATGCGCATACGACGACCTACATTCCCGCGCAACTTCCCGATGGCGTTCTGTTCGCGGAGAGCGCCGATGATGTCAAAGCAGTCGTCAAGGTCTGCGCCGAGCACAAGGTTCCGGTGATCGGCTTTGGCACCGGCTCGTCGCTGGAAGGGCAGGTGAATGCGCCGAACGGCGGCATCTCCATCGACTTCAGCCGGATGAACCGTATTCTCCAAGTGAACCCCGAGGATCTCGATTGCACGGTTGAGCCGGGTGTTACCCGCGAGCAGCTGAACACATATCTCCGCGATACCGGCCTTTTCTTTCCGATCGATCCCGGTGCGAATGCTTCCATCGGCGGCATGGCTTCGACCCGGGCTTCCGGAACGAACGCGGTTCGCTATGGAACGATGAAGGACAACGTGCTTGCCGTCACCGCGGTGACCGCGAACGGCGAGGAAATCCGGACCGCGCGGCGCGCACGCAAATCCTCGGCAGGCTATGATTTGACCCGGCTCTTCGTCGGCGCCGAAGGGACGCTCGGCATCCTGACGTCGGTGACGCTGCGGCTCCAGGGGATTCCGCAGAAGATCGGTGGTGGTGTTTGCGCGTTTCCTGATGTGACCGCTGCCTGCGATGCCGTGATCATGACGATCCAGATGGGTATTCCCGTCGCCCGCATCGAAATCCTGGATGCCTTGCAGATCCGGGCCTGCAACGCCTATTCGAAGCTTGACTACGAGGAGACGCCGACGCTGTTCCTCGAGTTCCATGGAACGGACGAGACGGTCGCGCTGCAATCGGCGCAGTTTGCGGAGATTGCCGCAGAATGCGGTGGCGGCGAATTCAAATGGACGGTCAACGCCGAGGAGCGAAACAAGCTCTGGAAGGCTCGCCACGATGCCTATTGGGCATCGCGCGCGCTGGCACCGGAAATGGCTGCTCTCTCGACCGATGTCTGCGTGCCGATATCGCGGCTTGCGGAGTGCATCGGGCAGACCCAGGCCGATATCGAGGAGCATGCTTTGCTGGCGATGATCGTCGGGCATGCGGGAGACGGCAACTTTCACGTCCTGCTGTTGTTCGATGACAAGACGGCCGAAGGGATCGCTGTGGCCGAGGCATTCGTCGCGCGGTTGAACGCGCGGGCATTGGCCATGGACGGAACCTGCACGGGGGAACATGGAATAGGGCAGGGGAAGATGGCTTTCCTCGAGGAGGAGCTTGGCGGCGCCGTCGATCTGATGCGTCACGTCAAGCAGGCTCTCGATCCGGATAACATCTTCAATCCCGGAAAGATTTTCCATTCTGCCTGAAAAACAACATTGTGTTGATCATGGCTTGCTTGTGGTGCGGATACCACTAGACACAGGTGATCGCGTAGAGAATCGAGCCGCCGGCCAGAGCGTGTCTCCAAAGCAGGGAAATAGAGCAGGATGTTGCCCGAAAGCCGCTTCACACTTTTTGGTTTCATGCTCTAGTGTTCGCGTTGGTATCCCGAATGGAGAGTAGGTAATTTGCTAGGCCGGTTCCTCGTCGTGCTGGGCGGACTGATCGTGGTGGTGCTGTTCGTGGCGCTGCTGGCTCCGCTTTTTATCGATTGGACCGACTTCAGGAAGAACTTCGAGGATCAGGCAAGCCGCATTATCGGCAAGAAGGTCGTGGTGCATGGCGCCGTCGATGCCCGGCTGCTGCCTTTCCCCTCGGTCACCATGCACGACGTTCGCGTTGGCCAAGAGCCGGACGGTTCGCCGATCGTGCAGATCGAGCAGTTCTCCATGGATGCCGAGCTTGCGCCATTTCTTTCAGGCGAAGCGCTGATCTTCGACATGCGGGTGGTGAACCCGAAGGTGAAGCTGCGTCTCCTCAAGGACGGGACGCTCGATTGGACCCACGGCAGCCAGCCTGAGATTCCGGCCAAGACCGTTGTCCTCGAGAACGTTCATGTCGGCGGCGGTGATGTTCAGTTCATCGACGACCAATCGGGCCGGTCGCGACATGTGACTGGCCTCAATGCCGAGATGTCAGCGAAATCGCTGGCGGGTCCCTGGAGGATCGAGGGTGACGCGGCGCTGGATGGCGAGCATGGCAAATTCTTGATCTCGAGCAACCAGCCCGACGAGAGCGGCGTGCTCAGGATGCGCACGCACCTGGAACCGGATAAACATCCCGTGTCTGTCGATCTCGATGGCGAACTCAAGCTGATCGACCAGAAGCCGAACTATCAGGGCACCGTGTCGGCGGCCATCGAGTCGAACGACAAGAAAGTCGACAAGAATTACGTCCCGCCGCGGATGAAGGGGAAGTTCGAGCTTACCAACGAGAGCATTCGCATTCCGGAATACCGGTTGGAGATCGGCTCGCAGCAGGACCCTTATGTCATTACCGGCGAGGCGACGCTTGATACTGGCGGCAAGCCGCAATTCCTGCTGACGGCCGACGGCCAGCAGATCGACGTGAACCGCATCGGCAATCAGGGCGCCGGCGGAAAGACCGCTCGCGATCCCGCCTTGTCGGCGCGTCAGCGGCTCAATTCGCTGGTGCGGATCGTTTCGCAGGTTCCGATCCCGCAGGTCCCCGGCAAGGCAAGCGTCAGGCTGCCGGCGATCGTTGCCGGCGATACGACGATCCGCGATGTGCAACTCGACCTTGAACCGGCGAGCAACGGCTGGACGATCGACAACGCGGTGGGAACGCTCCCGGGGCGCACGCTGATCGAAGGAAAAGGCAAACTCAATCTGCAGGGCGAGGCGTCCTTTGCCGGGCAGGTGACCGTCGCCTCGAAGCAGCCGACGGGGCTCGCGTCCTGGCTTGCTGGCTCGGTTGATCCTGCTATCCGTCAGCTGCGCCAGGCTGGCTTCTCTGCCGATGTCAGCCTGACCCATGACCGGCAGACATTCGACAATCTCGAAATCGCGGTCGGCCCCGCGACCCTGAAGGGCAAGCTGGAGAGGCAGGCGGTCGCCAACCAGACGCCGACGCTGGACGTTTCGCTGGCAGGCGACGCGCTCGATCTCGATGCCCTCAGGGCGTTGACGGGGCTTTTCACCGGCGAGGATGCCGGCGACAACGTGCTGGATCACAAGATCACGGCGCAGCTGAAGGCGGACAAGTTCACGGCATTCGGCGTAGAAGCGGGTGACGTTGAGACGAATTTCACCATTGCCGACGGCGCGCTCTCTCTCGAGAAGCTTGCCGTCAAGAATTTGGCCGGCGCTGAGTTCACGGCTACCGGCCGGGCCGAAGGTTCGCTGCTGGACTACAAGGGGTCCGGAGAGATCACCTTCAAGTCCGCTGATCCCGGTCCGTTCTTTACGATGCTGAAGCAGAAGCTGCCGCAGCATCCCGTCATGGATCGCCTGGTGCGCAATGCAGCATGGTACACCAATACAGCGCTGCGCGGGGCGGTGACGCTCGGCGGAGAGCAGGGCGATGGGCTGACGGTCACGCTTGCCGGGGTTGCCAATGGCAGCCGCGTCAATCTCGACTACCGAATGTCGGATCTGCTTGCCTTGACCGGCAAGGGAACTACCAGCCTCGAGGCAACGCTTGAGAACACGGTGACGTCGATCCTCTTCGGGCAGGCGGGGCTTGATCCGTTGCCTGTCGACGCCGATGCCAATGGCCGTATGACGCTCAAGGTCCAGGCGGAGGACAACGACCCTGCCGACGCGGCCCTGACCTTTGCCACCGACCGCACCTCGTTTACCGCGAGCGGCAAGGTCGATGTTCATCCGCAGGCCTTCATGAATGGCCAGCTCAAGGTCTCGCTCGAAAGCGCGGATCTGGATCCCTACCTCGTGATGAACGGGCTCGGCGTGCCGCAGATGGGCACCGGGCTGCCGTTCAAGCTCACGACGACCGCGACCGTCGACAGCGACACGATCGTCCTTAGCGATATCGCCGGCCATGCCGCGGACAACGAGTTCGGCGGCGCGCTGACGCTGGATCGCAAGGCGGAAAAGTCGACCGCCACCGGCGAGCTGGCGCTGAGCAAGGCGGATGCGACCTGGCTCGGTGAGGCGATCTATGGACCGATGACGGACGCCGCGACCGGTAACCTTTCCGGCGCGGCGCTCGGCCTGCCGGCGCTGAAGGATGTGGACGTCAATCTGAAACTTTCCGCAAAGCAATTCTGGCCGGGATGGTCGAGCCCGCTGACCGACTTCACCTCGGATGTCGTCTACAAGGGCGACGAGCTGCAGCTCAAGGACATCAAAGCCGGCTGGGACGGCGGCACCATCAATGGCAACCTGCTGTTCACCAATGCTGACGGTACCGGCTTCTTCCAGACGAAGATGACTCTTGCCGATACGGATCTCGGCGGCGTCGTATGGTCCCGTGACGGGTCACCGCTGGCGGATGGAAAATTCGGGCTTTCGATGTCACTCGAAGCGTCCGGCAAGTCCGTCAACGACATTGCGGCCGCGCTCAACGGATCGGGAACGCTGAGCCTCGGCAATACCACTGTGCGCGGGCTCAACCTCGGAATGCTCGCACCTCTCCAGGCCGCGACGGATCCGATGCAGGACCAGCTCAACGCCGGCAAGGTGCACCCGATCATCGAGACCCTGCTGAACAACGGCGAGGCCAAGCTGCCGCCTGCGAATATTCCGTTCAACATCACCGACGGCGTGCTGCGCGTCCAGAACGTCAGTGTCGGCACGGATCAGGCGAAGCTGCTCGGCAACGCTCAGATCGATCTTCCGCAGGAGCGCATCAGCGCGTCGTTGAATATCGCGCTCAACGCCGCCGGTGACGCGTTGCCGGGCGCTGAGCCTGCCGTGCGACTGGATTTTTCCGGTCAGCTCGGGTCGCCCGGCCGGGTGATGGATGTCACTGATATCACTGGTTACCTGTCTCTGCGCGCCTTCGAGCGCGAGCGCCGTCGCGTCGAGCGGCTGCAGTCGAACGTGCTCGAGAAGCAGCGGCTGAGACGCGAGGCGGCGCTCTACAAGTTCAACGATGCCGAGCGTGAGAAGGCCGCTGCCATCGAAGCGCAGCGCAGTGCCGAGGAACAGCGTCTGAGGGCCCTTGCCGCGCAGGCGGAGCGCGAAAAGGCGGAAGCCGAGGCGAAAGCGAAAGCCGAGGCTGAAGCGAAGGCAAAGGCTGACGCAGATGCGCGCGCCAAAGCAAAGGCCGAGGAAGACGCAAAGGCTGCCGCTGAGGCGGCGCGCCGAGCGCAGCAGCAGCTCGAGACGCCGCCACAGAACTCCCTCAATTTCAAGACGATACCCGGTCTGCCTGGTGTTCAGATGCCACAATGATCGGATGTCCGTTGAGGGCTAGCCGACGTTAGTGGCAAAGACGTTGTTCATGACGGCAATGCTGTGTGATGATCTTCGGCGTAGGACGGCCTTGTTGTCAGGCGTCGTCCGAGTTCGGCTGCAACGTTACGCTTTTCCCGGACTTCAGCCACGCGAGAACCTGAACGCGGAGCGCCGACGACAGGTTGCTGTCAGGGTTTCTCTGATCGTCGATCTCTGAAATCAGGGCGGCAAGCGAGATCGCGCGGGCTTCGGCAATCGCGTTCAGTTCCGCCCAGAACTCGTCTTCAAGCGAAATGCTCGTGCGATGTCCGTGCAGTGTGGCCGAGTGCTTGCGTATCATTGACGTGGCAGGGCTGCGCCAGACAGGGAAGCGGAACGGCGGGGTACGGGGAAATGTGCGGCGCCGTGCTCGTTCCAGCCGCGAACGCGCTTCATTCCTTGTCGCCGCTCTTCTCGATATGGCCCTCGCGGTGTGCGCGATCGGCCTTCTCGTTCAGCGCCGTGGTCAGCTGCTTCTCGGTTTTCGTGCGCCCGAAGGAGATGCGATTTTGCTCGGCCTGCTTGTCTTTCTCGGAGCGGGCCTGCTTTTTTCGGAACTGGCGGAGATTGACGATTTCGGCGCTCACGCTTGCCTCCGACGAAAAAGGGAAGCCGATGCTTCCCTTGAAATTTTTACTGCTTCTTGCGGAATGCGTCGAGCGAGACGACCGACCCCGGCTTCTTTTCCTCGCCCTCGGCGGGTTTGGCGGAAGCATCCTCGGTCTTTTCAGCGGCAACCGGATAAGCGGTAATCTCTCCAGAGGGGAGTTCTTCGCCATCCACCAGCGGCACGTCGAACTCGAGCTCGAAGTTGACCGAGGGGTCATAGAAGCCGCGAATCGCGTTGTACGGAATGACCAGCTTTTCGGGAACGTCGGAGAAGGACAGGCCGATCTCGAATCCCGAATCAGTAACCTTCAATTCCCAGAACTGGTGCTGGACGACGATCGTCATCTGTTCCGGATACTTGGACTTCAGCATCTGGGATATGCGCACGCCAGGAGCACCGGTCAGGAAGGTGATGAAGAAATGATGCTCACCCGGCAGGCGGCCCGTTGCAGCGACTTCAGACAATACCTTACGGATGACGCCGCGCAGCGCGTCCTGTGCCAGAATGTCGTAACGGATGTGATCCTGCCCCATGCTTTCCTGTCTTTCGTTGTTCCGGCACCCCAGGCTATATGCCACGCCGGGGCGGCTTGGAAAAGCCCGAAGCCGAGTCGTAGTTTCGCAAATCATACATGATTTAAACGGGAGCGAGAAGGTGAAGGCTTCTGTTGCCAGGTGCCTTCGGACCCCGCCTTAAGGGGCTAACCCTAAGGACTTAGAGCGGAATTCCCGCACCGCCATTAGGCAGCGAGAGCGTATTCCTTAGCGTTGTTGTCGTTTGCAACTACACTTTTGACCCGATAACGGCGGTATCATGCCGAGCAAAAAGTCGATCTTTACACCCTTGTCGATCCTATTTCGCCCCCATCAAAAGCCGGCCGCGACCATAGTCTTCCGCCGGTTTTTGGTGGAGGCGCCGGGTACCGCCCCCGGGTCCAATAGGCTTATTCCATCGCTCATTTATCGCCATAGCCGATCCGAGAACCGGCAAGGCTGATATAGTGTTTTCCGCGTTGGATGGGAAGAGGGTACGTCACAAAAGCGTCTTTTCGGAACGCAAGCGCGTCGAACTCCGCCGAGCGGGACGATTTGCCGGGATAATGCATGTGCCGCGATTGGTTTCGACCCCGGGAAGGCTTAAATAGGTCGCAATGGAAACGGGCGGCCGACGATGAAGCAGTACCTCGATCTTTTGACCCATGTGATGGAAAAGGGCAGCGACCGCGGCGATCGCACCGGGACGGGCACCCGTTCCGTGTTCGGCTATCAGATGCGCTTCGATCTCGAGGAAGGCTTTCCGGTTCTGACGACCAAGAAGCTTCATCTTCGTTCGATCATCCATGAACTCCTGTGGTTCCTCAAGGGTGAGACCAACATCGGCTACCTGAAGGAAAACGGCGTATCGATCTGGGACGAATGGGCCGACGAGAACGGCGACCTCGGCCCTGTCTATGGCGCGCAGTGGCGTTCGTGGCCGGCTCCCGACGGCGGACATATCGATCAGATCGCCAATCTGGTGCAGGGCATCATCAAGAACCCGAACTCCCGCCGACATATCGTGTCGGCGTGGAACCCGGCGGAGGTGGACAGCATGGCGCTGCCGCCCTGCCATTGCCTCTTCCAGTTCTACGTGGCCGACGGAAAGCTGTCCTGCCAACTTTATCAGCGTTCGGCCGACATCTTCCTCGGCGTGCCATTCAATGCGGCGTCGTACGCACTGCTGACGATGATGGTTGCGCAGGTGGCGGGGCTGAAACTGGGTGATTTCGTACACACGCTCGGGGATGCGCATCTCTACCAGAACCATTTCGAGCAAGCGAAGCTGCAGCTGACGCGTAGCCCTAAGCCTTTGCCTTTCATGCGGCTCAATCCCGATGTGAAAGACATCTTCGGCTTCAAGTTCGAGGATTTCGAGCTGATCGGCTATGAGGCCGATGCGAGCATCAAGGCACCGATCGCCGTCTGAACAGGGAAATCCATGTCCTCCATCCGCAAGACGATCGTGGTTGCCGTTGCCGATAACGGCGTGATTGGCCGGGATGGCGACATGCCCTGGCGGCTGTCGACCGATCTCAAAAGGTTCAAGGCAATCACGCTCGGAAAGCCCGTGATCATGGGGCGCAAGACCTATGACTCGATCGGAAAGCCGTTGCCCGGTCGTCCGAACGTTGTGGTCACGCGCGGCGCTGCAATCGACCATCCCGACGTAACGACGGTCGATTCCCTGGCGGAGGCGATTTCGTCGGCGGAGGCGCTGGCACGGGAGAACGGTCAGGACGAGGTCTGCATCATCGGCGGAGGCCAGATCTATGCGCAGGCTCTCGCTCTCAGCGACCGGCTCTGCGTGACGCATGTCGAAACCGTCGTCGAAGGCGATGCGGTCTTTCCACCGATCGATCCCGGTATCTGGCGTGCAGGCGAAGCAATCGGGGTGCCGGCCGGCGAGAAGGACAGCTATCCCACGCGTTTCGTCGTCTATGACCGGCGCTAAAGCCTTAAAACAGAATATTTTCCAATAAATATCGCCAAGTTCCTCATGTCGCGTTGAAAGCGGATGCAGCGATACCTATAACGGTCACGATCGCTGTATCCGTCGCCCCCGTGGGTTCCGCGATCCAATAGTTAAACGAACAACGAGGTTTTGATGCCCTGGAGCAATCAGAATGGCGGCGGCGGCCCTTGGGGCGGCGGCGGCGGTAACAATCAGGGACCATGGGGGCAGGGACCGAACCGTCCTCGTGGCGGCGGTGGTGGAAAAGGTGGTCCACCGGATCTTGAAGACATCATCAGGCGCGGCCAGGACCAGTTGCGCGGCATCGTGCCGGGCGGGTTCAACGGCGGCGTCGCACTGATCATCATCGCGATCGTCGCGATCTTCTGGCTTTTCCAGTGCATCTATATCGTTCAGCCCGACGAGCGCGGGGTCGAACTCCGCTTCGGCAAGCCGAAGCAGGAAGTCTCCATGCCGGGGCTGCATTTCCATCTCTGGCCGATGGAAACCGTCGAGACCGTCAAGGTCACGGTTCAGCAGCAGAATATCGGCGCGACGTCGGCTACGTCGTCCAGCGGCCTGATGCTTTCGGGCGACCGCAGCGTCATCAACGTGCAGTTCGCGGTATTCTTCACGGTCAGCGATCCGAAGGCCTATCTCTTCAACGTCGAGAACCCGGCGGAAACGCTGCAGCAGGTCGCCGACAGTGCGATGCGTGAAATCGTCGGTCGCCGTCCGGCCCAGGATGCGTTCCGCAGCAACCGTCAGCCGATCGAGACGGATGTTCTCAACATCCTCCAGGGCACGATGGATCGCTATCATGCTGGTATCACCGTAACCGGTGTCACCATCCAGAACGTTGCGCCTCCGCGCGAGGTTGCCGATGCCTTCGAAGAAGTGCAGCGCGCCGGTCGTGACCGCGACAGCACGATCGAAGAAGCCAACCGCTATACCAACCAGCGTCTCGGTCAGGCACGCGGTGAAGCGGCCCAGATTCGCGAAGACGCCGCGGCCTACAAGGACCGCGTGGTCAAGGAAGCGGATGGTGAAGCCCAGCGCTTCTCAGCCATCAACGACGAATATTCCAAGGCTCCCGACGTGACGCGCAAGCGCCTTTTCCTCGAAACGATGGAGCAGGTGCTGAAGAACTCGAAGAAGATCGTGATCGACGAGAAGCAGGGGGTCGTTCCCTACCTGCCGCTCAACGAGATCAGCAAGCCGTCGCAGCAGGGAGGTTGAACCATGACATCGAATAAGCTTCCCGCCTTCCTGATCGCCTTGGCGGTCGTTCTCTTCTTCGTCTACTCCTCGATCTTCGTGGTGAATGCCCGCGAGCAGGCAATTGTTGTCCGCTTCGGTCAGATCCAGTCGGTCAAGACCGAACCAGGTCTCTACTTCAAACTGCCGTTCGCGTTCATGGACGCCGATCGGGTGCAGTATGTCGAGAAGCAGGCGCTGCGCCTCGACCTCGACAACATTCGCGTACAGGTGCAGGACGGTCAGACCTTCGATGTCGACGCGTTCGTCATCTACAACATCTCCGATGTCCGTCGCTTCCGCGAAACGGTGTCGGGTGATCGTGAGGCGGCCGAAGCACGTCTTCGTGCCCAGCTCGACTCGTCCCTGCGCCGGGTCTACGGTCTGCGCGACTACAACGCCGCGCTCTCGGAAGAGCGTGTCGCCATGATGCTCGAGATCCGTGACGATCTTCGGATCGATGCTGAAAATCTCGGACTGAACATCGACGACGTCCGAATCCGCAGAACCGATCTGTCTCCCGAGGTCGCACCGAATACCTACAACGCCATGCGTTCCGAACGACTGGCCGAGGCAGAGCGTATTCGTGCATCGGGTAACGAAGAAGGGCAGCGCCGCCGCGCTATCGCGGATCGCCAGGTCGTGGAGATCACGGCGGAAGCCCAGCGCGACTCCGAAATTCTTCGCGGTCAGGGCGATGCGGAGCGCAACCGGGTGTTCGCAGAGGCGTTCGGAAAGGATCCGTCCTTCTTCGAATTCTACCGCTCGATGTCGGCCTATTCCTCGGCACTTTCGTCGCAGGATACGACATTCGTCCTGTCGCCGACGTCGGAGTTCTTCCGTTATTTCGAGAACGCCAACGGAAAGGCGCCAACGCCTCCGGCGGTCGCTCCTGCCGCACCGGCGAATTGACCTTCGCCGAGGCTATAAGGAAATGAAAAAAGAGGGGTCGGCTCACTGCTGGCCCCTTTGTTTTAATGGGATATTTGGGGTCTTTGTATCCACCCGATCTACCTGCGGCAGAGATTGCGCGGGATTTCGCGAAAAGGTGATTTCACGCTCCATCATTCCGCCGTATGCTCATGATCAGTGTGCTTTTTTATGTGACATGAGGATGCTTGATGGCCCCCACGATACGCCCGACCTTCAGACGATCGCTCGCTCTCTTGGCCGGCGCAGCATTTCTGGCGAATGTGAGTTTTGCCGGGGTGGTTCATGCACAAGCGACGCCGCCGACGAACGGTCCGGCGTCTGTCGCTGATCTCGCACAGGGGCTGCTTGACGCGGTCGTCAATATCTCGACATCACAGAACGTAAAGGACGACGAGGGCGCCGGGCCCGCGCCGCGCGCGCCTGACGGCTCGCCCTTCCAGGAGTTCTTCAACGACTTCTTCAACAAGCAGAAGGGCAAGCAGGGCGGCAACCACAACGTCAACTCGCTCGGCTCCGGCTTTGTCATCGATCCGCAAGGCTACATCGTCACGAACAACCACGTGATCGAAGGCGCGGACGACATCGAGGTGAACTTCGCCGATGGCAGCAAGCTGAAGGCGAAGCTGATCGGCACCGACACCAAGACCGATCTTTCGGTCCTCAAGGTCGAGCCGAAGACCCCGTTGAAATTCGTGAAATTCGGCGACTCCAGCACCATGCGGATTGGCGACTGGGTCATGGCGATCGGCAACCCGTTCGGTTTCGGCGGATCGGTGACGGTCGGCATCATTTCCGGGCGCGGTCGCAACATCAATGCCGGTCCCTACGACAACTTCATTCAGACCGATGCCGCCATCAACAAGGGCAATTCGGGCGGTCCGCTCTTCAACATGAAGGGTGAAGTCATCGGCATCAACACGGCGATCATTTCGCCGAGCGGCGGCTCGATCGGCATCGGCTTCTCCGTGCCGTCGGAACTCGCTGCCGGTGTCGTGCAGCAGTTGCGCGAGTTCGGCGAGACGCGGCGCGGCTGGCTCGGCGTGCGTATTCAGCCTGTCACGGACGATATTGCCGACAGCCTTGGCCTTTCGAGCGCCAAGGGCGCGCTGGTTGCCGGTGTTATCAAGGGCGGGCCTGTCGATGACGGTTCGATCAAGGCAGGCGACGTCATCCTGAAATTCGACGGCAAGGCCGTCAATGAGATGCGCGACCTTCCGCGCGTCGTCGCTGAGAGCCCGGTCGGCAAGGACGTCGATGTCGTCGTGCTTCGCGATGGCAAGGAACAGACCGTCAAGGTCAAACTCGGTCGACTGGAAGACAGCGACCAGGCCGCTGCCAACGACGCCGACAACAAGGACGGCGTGATCAATCCGGATCCGAGCGAAAACCAGGACATGGACGAGCCGGATGACGACCAGACGCAGCCCGTGCCTGATGGCAAGGGGAAGCCCGCCGAGAAAACGCCTGACGTCAAGGCCGATACCAAGAACGTTCTTGGCCTGTCGCTGTCGCTGTTGAGCGCGGAAACCCGCAAGACTTTCGGCATCGCCGAAAGCGTCGACGGTGTCCTCGTCTCCGAGGTCGCGCCGGGTTCGCTTGCCGCCGAGAAGGGCCTGAAGGCCGGCGATGTAATCGTCGAGGTGGCGCAGGAATTCATGCGTTCGCCAGACGCTGTCGAGGCGAAGGTGCAGTCGTTGAAGCAGGAAGGGCGCCGCAACGCCCAGATGATGATCGCGTCCGCGAACGGCGATCTGCGTTTCGTCGCAGTGCCCATGGAATAGTGGTGCGGCGGGGCGAAAGCCCCGCTCACGTCATGCGGCGACGAAGTCAGTCTTCCGGTAGCCCTGGATGTAGAGCAGGGCGGTTAGGTCGCCGTGATTGATCTCGATCTTGGCCTCCGCTGCGACAGCGGGCTTGGCATGCAACGCAACGCCGGAGCCGGCGAGATGCAGCATGCCGAGGTCATTGGCGCCATCGCCGACGGCGATTGCGTCGTCAGGCGAGATTCCAAGCTTTTCGGCAATGTCGTTCAGCGCGTCGACCTTGGCCTGCTTGCCGAGGATCGGTTCGGCAACGAATCCCGTCAGGATGCCGTTTTCCTCCAGCAGCGTATTGGCGCGGTTCTCGTCGAAGCCCAAGGTGGCGCCGATACGGCTGGTGAAGACCGTGAAGCCGCCGGAAACGAGCGCCGTGTAGCAGCCCTTCGATTTCATCGTGGCGATCAGCTCCGGGCCGCCCGGGGTCAGGGTGATGCGCTTGGCGATCACTTCGTCGACAACGGAGATGGGCAAGCCCTTCAACAGAGACACACGCTCGCGCAGCGCCGGCTCGAAGGCAATCTCGCCATTCATGGCGCGGGCGGTGATGACCGCGACCCTATCTTTCAGGCCGACTTCGGCTGCGAGTTCGTCGATGCATTCCTGGCCGATCATCGTCGAATCCATATCCGCAATCAGCAGCTTCTTGCGGCGCGTCTCGGCATCCTGGATGACGAGATCAACAGGCAACGAGCCGATGATATCGGCAATCTGCTTTCGCGCGACGTCCGGATCGCTGCCGTCCCGAAGGGCGATATCGCAGGCAATCCCATCGGCGAGCCAGTAGAGGCCGGATGCGTTGACCGCCTCTGCCGCCCGTTCCGCGACGGCAGGCGTTAGAACGGGATTTGACGGATTGGCAATAAGCGTGGCAACGAGAGCCATTATGGAAAACCTTCTTAACCCAACGAACGCGATCCTGATAACCGGCCCGACGGCAAGCGGCAAGTCCGCCTTGGCGGTGGAGCTGGCCAAACAGCACGACGGCGTGGTGATCAATGCCGACAGCATGCAGGTCTATGATACGTTGCGTATCCTGACGGCGCGGCCCTCGGAAGCCGACATGCAGGGCGTCGCCCACTATCTCTATGGCCACGTGCCGGCTGCCAACGCCTATTCGACGGGGGCCTGGCTCCGTGACGTCGGTGCGTTGCTTCCGCGCCTGCGTGCCGAGGGCAAGATGCCGGTCTTCGTCGGAGGAACCGGCCTCTATTTCAAGGCGCTGACCGGCGGGCTTTCGGATATGCCTGCCATTCCGGAAGATATCCGCAGCGACCTGCGTGCTCGCCTGCTGGCCGAAGGGCCGCTTGCGCTTCACAGCGAGCTCACCGCACGCGATCCGGCGGTGGCAGCTAGCTTGAACCCTCAGGACGGCCAGCGAATCGTTCGCGCACTCGAGGTGGTCGTCGCCACCGGCCAATCGATTTCTGGCTTTCAACAGCAGGCAGGAGCCACACTGATAAATCCGGACGAGGCCAGGAAGATCGTGGTTCTGCCTGAGCGTGCCATCCTTCATGGCCGTATCAACGGACGCTTCGAAAGGATGTTGGAGGAGGGTGCCGAGGACGAAGTGAGGGCGCTTCTGGCGTTGTCGCCGCCTGGTGATATGCCGATCATGAAAGCCATTGGCGTCTCGCAGATCGCGGCGATGCTACGCGGGGAGATGTCGCGTGACGAGGTCATCGACAAGGGAGCGGCCGCAACCCGTCAATATGCCAAGCGACAGATGACATGGTCTCGCAACCAGATGGACGGCAGCTGGGAACGGCTAAACTAACGCAGCCCTAATCCTTGTCGTAGAGACTGCTCAGGGGCCTTTTCAGAATACTCTCGCGCAACGAGACGCCCGGTTCCCTGCGGATATTGACAGGCGTCGCCGGCTGGGCGCTGCCTCGCTCGGGCGGTCGCTCCATTCGCGTTTCGCGGCGAAGGCTTTCCAGGCGGCTGTCGATCGAGGTGTCCGCGCCCGTCCCAAATGCCTGGCGTTGCGGCGTTACGGGAGCGTGGGCCTGATGCAGCGGCTCGCGCGGGGCATAGGAGCCCGGAAGCATATCCTGGCGGTAGGGCTCGACCGGGGCGATCGGCGGTGAATTCGTGATCGACGGTATCGGCATCTGCGCCGGCGGCAGATCTTCGTCGATTTCCTCTTCCTCATCCATCATCGGCAAACTGCTCGCGGCGGAGCTGTAGCTGTGCTGGAACGCGGAGATGTCCGGTCCGCTGACGGCTCGCATTCGCGTGACGATCTTGCGCAGGTCGACGTTATCCGGATCCTCTTCCGAGGTTTTCACGATGGCGCTGTTGGCCTTGGGAAGCAGCTCCTCGGGAACGCGGGAGAAGCGCATGCGCATCGGCACGCTGATCGCTTCGCCGAAGGCGATTGCTTCGCCGTTTCCGATCGAAGAGATGAAGCTTGTCGTCGAGATCGACGAGTTCGGAATGGCCGAGCGAATGATTTCCTGGTCCCGGTCGTTCGCTAGCCGCATGGCAAACAGCGTCGAGCACTGCGACAGGATTGTCTGGTCAAGCTCGCCAGGGCGCTGCGTAATGATGCCAAGCGAAACGCCGTATTTACGGCCTTCCTTGGCGATACGCGCGATCGCCTGGCGGGTGGGAAAGAAGCCGAGCGTCGGGTCGGATGGAATGTAGCGGTGCGCTTCCTCGCACACCACAAGCATGTGGATCGCGCCTTCGCTCCACAACGCGATTTCGAAGGCCATCCGGCAAAGGACTGAAGCAACGGAGTTCACGACTTCGGACGGAATCCCGGAGAGCTGGAACGTGCAGATCGGCCGATTGTCGCCCGGCACGCGGAAAATCTCCGCGACTGTCTCCATGATCGTGTCGGAGATCGTGTTGTTGGAGAACATGAAGTGATAGCGCGGATCGTTGATCGCGGCGATGATCCGCATCTTGAGCGAACGGAGGAAAGGTTTCTCGCTTCGTCCTTCAAGGCGACCGATGCGCTCGTCGATCAGCGCGAGCAGGTCGGCGATACGATATGGAACCGGCGTATCGGCTGTGATCGAGCTTTTCTCGGTGGTTCGCCGCACAAGGGAATTATCGCTGCCGCGGAAGGCGCGCTTGGCCTCCGGCAGAATGTCGCGGAGCATGTCCAGTTCTTCCGGTACCGGCATTCTGCCACGGAAGACCACCTCGGCGAACTCTTCGAGCCGCATCAGCCAGAACGGCAGGTCGAGCGTGTCGGTATCGACGACAACGGAATGCTTGGGGAAGGCCGCCGCGAATTCGTTGTGCGGGTCCAGGATCAGTACGCGGAGCTTGGGATCGGCTTCGATTGCCTTATGCAACAGCAGCGACACCGCCGTCGACTTGCCGACACCGGTGGAGCCGACGATTGCGAAATGCTTCGACAGCATCGACGGGACGTGGATCGACGCATCGATGGTCTCATCCTGGGTCAGCTTGCCGATGACAGCCGTCGTTCCGCTGCCCGCATCATAAATGCGCATAAGATCCCTGGCGCGAATGCGGTGCGCGATGGCGCCCAGATAGGGATACTGCGAGATGCCGGTCGAGAATTCTTCCCTGCCGTCCTCATGAACGCGGACTTCTCCGAGCAGCTCGGTTTCGATCTTGAAGTA
This sequence comes from Rhizobium sp. Root708, assembly GCF_001429725.1. Lineage (GTDB taxonomy): Bacteria > Pseudomonadota > Alphaproteobacteria > Rhizobiales > Rhizobiaceae > Rhizobium. Next base: position 146,173 of record NZ_LMHV01000004.1, read on the forward strand.
ATTGTCCTCGGCTTCCGACCAGGCATGGCTGCCGGTGTTCATGGAGTAGACGAGCGCGACGACGCGGTTGCGACCAACGCTGATCGAGATCAGTCGTCCAACCGACCAAAGTTCCGTGAGATCCGTTCCGCCGGCTTGGGCCGTAGCCCCAATCGTTGCACGGGAGCCGCTGCATGCGACGACGCGACCGAGGAGCCTGTTTCCCGGTGCATAGGTGTCGCGGCGGTCATGCTCGCCTGACGTTTCCATGTGCGTATCGTGCAAAGGGCTACTCCCTGCGGTAGCGCACAAGGATAAGGCCCAACGTTTAATAAAGTCTTCTGAACCGGTTCAGGCCTGCAGGGCGACGGCGACCGGGCGCGATTTTTTATTGCTGACTGCGTTGACGATGCGAAATTTTCTGTCTATCACTTCCGACCATGAAGATAGCAGTAGCTCTTATTGTGGTGGGACAGCGCATGGGCAGGATGGTGTAACCATCCGGCGGTAGCCACCCATGCGCTAGATGACAGGCTCCGAAGGGGCCTTTTTTTATGCCTGAAATTCAGGCTTCCTCGCCACAGAATTCAAATCCCAGCAGTCAAAACGGAAAAGAAACATGACGGGCACGGACAAGCAGACGGATGATAACAGGATGACGGGCGCGGAGATCGTGCTCCGCGCGCTGAAGGACAATGGTGTCGAACACCTGTTCGGCTATCCCGGCGGTGCCGTGCTTCCGATCTATGACGAGATTTTCCAGCAGGACGATATCAAGCACATCCTCGTTCGTCATGAGCAGGGTGCCGGCCACGCTGCCGAGGGCTATGCCCGTTCCACCGGCAAGGTCGGCGTCATGCTCGTCACGTCGGGTCCTGGCGCCACCAATGCCGTGACACCGCTGCAGGACGCCCTGATGGATTCCGTTCCGCTCGTCTGCCTGAGCGGCCAGGTTCCGACCTCGCTGATCGGCTCGGACGCCTTCCAGGAAGCTGATACGGTTGGTATCACGCGCCCCTGCACCAAGCACAACTGGCTGGTCAAGGACGTCAACGATCTGGCGGCGATCATCCATGAAGCCTTCCGTATCGCGCAGTCCGGCCGTCCGGGTCCGGTTCTCGTCGATATTCCGAAGGACGTCCAGTTCGCCACCGGCACTTATACGCCGCCGGCAGCCCACGCGATTCAGAAGAGCTACCAGCCGAAAATTCAGGGCGATCTCAACCAGATCCAGGCTGCAATCGAACTGATGTCGAAGGCGCGTCGGCCGATCATCTATTCCGGTGGCGGCGTCATCAACTCCGGCCCGGAAGCCACCAAGCTGCTGCGCGAGCTGGTCGAGCTCACCGATTTCCCGATTACCTCAACGCTGATGGGGCTCGGCGCCTATCCTGCCTCCGGCAAGAACTGGCTGAAGATGCTCGGCATGCACGGTTCCTACGAGGCGAACATGGCGATGCATGATTGCGACGTCATGGTCTGCATCGGCGCGCGCTTCGACGACCGCATCACGGGCCGTCTCAACGCGTTCTCGCCGAACTCGAAGAAGATTCACATCGACATCGATCCGTCGTCGATCAACAAGAACGTTCGCGTCGACGTTCCTGTTCGTGGTGACGTCGGCAGCGTTCTGGAAGACATGGTTCGCCTGTGGCGGGCTCTGCCGAAGAAGCCGGAGAAGAGCCAGATCGCCGAATGGTGGTCCGATATCGCCCGCTGGCGTGCGCGCAACTCGTTCGCCTACACGCCAAACAATGACGTGATCATGCCGCAGTATGCGCTGGAGCGTCTCTACGCACTGACCAAGGATCGTGACACCTACATCACGACCGAAGTTGGCCAGCACCAGATGTGGGCGGCACAGTTCTATGGTTTCGAGAAGCCGAACCGCTGGATGACCTCGGGTGGATTGGGCACCATGGGCTACGGCCTGCCGGCAGCACTCGGTGTCCAGATCGCGCATCCAGAAAGTCTCGTCATCGATATCGCCGGCGACGCCTCCATCCAGATGTGCATCCAGGAAATGTCGGCTGCGATCCAGTATGAAGCGCCGATCAAGATCTTCATCATGAACAACCAGTACATGGGCATGGTCCGCCAGTGGCAGCAGCTGCTGCACGGCAACCGTCTGTCGAACTCCTACACCGAGGCGATGCCTGATTTCGTCAAGCTGGCGGAAGCCTATGGCGCTGTCGGCCTGCGTTGCGAAAAGCCCGCTGATCTCGATGCGACCATCCAGGAGATGATCGACGTCAAGAAGCCGGTGATCTTCGACTGCCGCGTTGCCAATCTCGCCAACTGCTTCCCGATGATTCCATCGGGCAAGGCACACAACGAGATGCTGCTGCCGGACGAGGCCACGGACGAAGCGGTCGCCAACGCGATCGACGCCAAGGGCCGCGCGCTCGTTTGATTTAAGGTAGAGGAACCCAAGACCATGAATGCACACCTACAGCCGACGGGCTCTGCCTATTTCATTTCGCCGGAGACGGCGGCGGTCGAGAGCCACACGCTTTCGGTCCTCGTCGACAACGAGCCGGGCGTCCTTGCCCGTGTCATCGGCCTGTTTTCCGGTCGTGGCTACAACATCGAGAGCCTGACCGTCTCCGAGACCGAGCATCAGGCGCATCTGTCGCGCATTACCGTCGTGACGCGCGGCACCCCCCACGTTCTCGAGCAGATCAAGGCGCAGCTGGAGCGCATCGTTCCGGTTCATCGGGTGGTCGACCTGACGGTTCGCGCCCGCGAACTCGGCCAGGAGCGCCCGATCGAGCGCGAAGTGGCGCTCGTCAAGATCGTCGGTACGGGGGAGACCCGCGCCGAGACGCTGCGGCTCGCCGATGCTTTCCACGCAAAGGTCGTCGACGCGACGGTGGATCACTTCATTCTCGAGATCACCGGCAAGTCTTCCAAGATCGACCAGTTCGTCTCCATCATGAAGCCGCTCGGCCTGATCGAGGTCTGCCGCACCGGTATCGCCGCGATGAACCGCGGCCAGCAGGGCATGTAAGCAACACTTCGAACGATAACTCCGGCAGGTCGTATTCGGCTTGCCGGAGTTTTCTTTATGTTCTCGGCCGCTGTTCTGGCGAGCCTGTTTCAGGCTGACTGTGCCGGCGGTTCTCGCTCCTGCAGCCATTTCCCAAACTCCTGCATCACCTTGACCACGGGGACCATCCGGTTTCCGTCATCCGTCAATTGATATTCGACGGTGACCGGCACGGTCGGATAGGCGGTACGGCTGATCAATCCGGCATCCTCCAAGGCGCGAAGATCGAGCGTCAGCATGCGCTGCGAGATACCCGGCAGGCTGCGTCTCAGTGCGTTGAAGCGTCTGGGTCCGTCGAGGAGAAAGTACACGATCAGGAGCCGCCATCTGCCGCCGAGCAGCCGCATGGCTTCCTCCACGGTGCAATTCGTGACGCTCTCCTTCATGCGGATCTCCTCGGTATAAAATATGTACTTACACTACATTATAGTGCCTTCTTCCAAAAATATCCCGACCTTTTAGATTGCCGCCGAGCCGACGCGTTGCGTGTCGGTGGAGATCGAAAAGGAAGAAAGATGAAGCTCTACTACATCCCGGCCGCTTGCTCGCTTGCACCGCATATCGTGCTCAACGAGCTCGGCTTAGATATCGAGCTGATGCTGGTTGACAGCAAGAAGCACAGCTTCGGGATCGACGGGAATTTCCAGGAGATCAATCCGCTCGGCTATGTGCCTGCGCTGGAACTCGACGACGGCACGATCCTGACGGAAGGGCCGGCAATCGTTCAGTATCTCGCCGATCTGAAGCCGGAGCTCGGATTGGCGCCCGCCAACGGCACGATTGCGCGCTACAAGCTTCAGCAATGGCTGAGCTTCCTGACCTCGGAAATCCACAAGGGGTTCATTCCGCTGCTCTACGCGCGACTGGCCGGCAAGTATGTCGAGACCGCCAAGCCAAAGCTCGAAGACCGCTATGCCTTCATAGACAGGGAGTTGGCGGATCGCCCCTATCTGGCGGGCGACACCTTTACCGTTGCGGACGCCTACCTTTTCGCGCTCACCGGTTGGGGACAAGCGTCATGGCTGACCAGCTACATCAGGGCAGACATCCATTTCGACGGCCTGCGCAACCTGCAGGCCTGGTACGAGCGCGTACGATCTCGCCCATCGGTTCAGAAGGCGCTGCAAGCCGAGGGCCTGGCGGCGACCTGAACCGGCAAAAAGCCGCTGCGGATCACAGCATCTCCAGCGGCTTCTTCTTTGTCGGCGGCGGGAAGGCGGCGTCGAGCGCGGCCCAATCCTCGTCGGTGATATCGAGTGAGACGGCATCGCGGTTCTCCGCGGCGCGGGCGGCATTCGCCGTTTTCGGAATGACGATCACCCCGTCGCGTTCCAGCAGGAAGGCGAGCGCCACCTGTGCTGGTGTCGCCTGGTTGGCCTTGGCGATGCGGATCAGTTCGGGATTGTGCAGGATGCGGCCCTGCTCGATCGGCGAATAAGCCATGACGGGGATGCTGCGCTGCTGGCACCAGGGCAGAAGGTCGAACTCGATGCCGCGGCGCGCAAGATTATAAAGCACCTGGTTGGCCGCCACATTTGCTCCGGAGGGAACGGCAAGCAGTTCTTCCATGTCGTCGGTATCGAAATTGGAGACGCCCCAGGCCCCGATCTTGCCTGAGGCCTTCAGCTCTTCGAAGGCCTCGACCGTTTCGGCGAGCGGATGATCGCCGCGCCAGTGCAGGAGGTAGAGATCGATGCGGTCTGTTCCCATGCGCGACAGGCTGTTGTCACAGGCCTCCATCGTGCCTTTGCTGCTGGCGTTCCAGGGATAGACCTTGCTGACGAGGAACACGTCGTCGCGGCGGCCGCGGATCGCTTCGCCGACGATCTTCTCGGCTCTGCCTTCGGCATACATTTCCGCCGTATCGATCAGCGTCATGCCGAGATCGAGGCCGGCGCGCAGGCTTTCGATTTCCTGCCGTGCTTCACCGGGGTTTTCGCCCATGTTCCAGGTCCCCTGGCCAAGGGCCGGAACTTCGGTGCCGTCAGGAAGGCGGATGGTCGGGATGGCGTCGTCTCGCATGATGTTCATTCCGGTTTCAATCTTTCAACCAATCCTGTCACCATGACAATGATTGAATGGAACGGCAAATTCACGTCAATTATCTTGACCCAAATTGATCGGGGTCGCCAGCAATCGCGGGCCTCGGGGAGGTCCCATGCCGTTGGATACATTTCTGGCACTCGTCCTGTTTGCCTTCACGACATCGATAACACCCGGTCCCAACAACATGATGCTCTTCGCGTCGGGCGTGAACTTCGGTTTCCGCCGGACCGTTCCGCACATGCTGGGTATCGGAGCCGGGTTCTTTTCGCTGTTGATCGGTGTCGGCTTCGGGCTGGGGGCGCTGCTTCATACGGTGCCGGCGCTCTATACGACGCTGAAGTTTGCCGGCGGCGCCTACCTTGCCTGGATCGCCTGGAAGATCGCGACATCGCGCACCCTCGGCGAAGGCAAGAGCGGCGTCAAGCCGATGTCGTTCCTCTCGGCAGCAGCCTTCCAGTAGGTCAATCCGAAGGCCTGGGTCATGGCCGTGACCGCGATGGCGACCTACACGATCCCCGACATCTATCTGGCGAGCGTCCTGATCGTCGGCGTCGCCTTTGCTCTGGTCAATGTGCCGAGCGTTTCGACCTGGGCTGGGTTCGGCTCGGCGCTGCGTGACTGGCTTTCGGATCCGACGCGGCTCAAATGGTTCAATATCACCATGGCGGTCTTGCTGGTGCTCAGCCTCTGGCCGATGCTGAAATAAGGGTTGTGACGGTTCTATCGACTGGGCTTGGCGGCGCAGACGCAAGCGCTTAAAGATAGGCCACGCATTGGCGGAGGACCATCTCGTGCACGACGACGATCATCATCAAGATCACGATCACGATCACGGCCATGACCATCATCATGACCACGATAACCGCTATACCGACATGCAGGCACGGGTGAGGGCGCTCGAAACGGTCCTGACGGAGAAGGGACTGATCGATCCGGCCGCCATCGACGCGATCGTCGAGACCTACGAAACCAAGATTGGGCCGCGCAACGGCGCTCGGGTCGTTGCGAAAGCCTGGAGCGATCCTGATTTTGCGGAATGGCTGCGGCGCGACGCAACGGCGGCGATCGCGAGCCTCGGCTATACGGGACGCCAGGGCGAGCACATGCGCGCCGTGTTCAACACCGGCGAGACGCATAATCTCGTCGTCTGCACGCTTTGCTCCTGCTACCCCTGGTCCGTGCTCGGCCTGCCGCCGGTCTGGTACAAGGCGCCTGCCTATCGCTCGCGGGCGGTGATCGATCCGCGTGGCGTGCTGGCCGAGTTCGGCGTGACATTGGCTGACGACAAGAAAATCCGCGTATGGGATTCGACGGCGGAGCTGCGCTATCTGGTCATTCCCGAGCGGCCAGATGGTTCCGAAGGATGGAGCGAGGAGCAGCTTGCCGACCTCGTCAGTCGCGACTCGATGATCGGGACGGGTGTCGCCGCAACACCGGGAGGTTCGCTATGAATGGTCCGCACGACCTTGGCGGCCAGATGGGTTTCGGTGCCGTCGCGCCCGAGACGAACGAGCCGTATTTTCACGCGGAGTGGGAGAAGCGGGCGCTCGGGCTGACGCTATCTGGCGGTGCGCTCGGCGCCTGGAACATCGATGAGAGCCGGCACACACGCGAGAGCATCCCTCCGGCCGAGTACCTTGGCGCCAGTTATTACGAGATCTGGACGCGGGCGCTGGAGGTGCTGCTGCAGCGGCACGGCTTCGTGACGTCAGGCGAAATCGATGCCGGTCACAAGCAGGCAGATGGCGCGACGCCTAAGCGCACGCTCTCGGCCGACATGGTGGCTGGCGCGCTCGCCAAAGGCGGCCCTTGCGACAGGCCTGTGGCGACGCCACCGCGTTTTTCAGCCGGGGACAAGGTTCGAACGCGGAATTTCAACCCGACGACACATACTCGGCTGCCGCGTTATGCGCGTGCCAAGTCCGGGGTCGTAGAGGCGGTCCAGGGTTCCTTCGTCTTTCCTGACGATAATGCCCATGGCAGGGGAGAGAACCCCCAATGGGTCTACACCGTCGTCTTCGATGGCGGTGAGATCTGGGGCGACGGTGCCGATCCAACGCTCAGCGTCTCGATCGACGCATGGGAGAGCTATCTTGAGCCAGTGTGAAACGCGTTCGCCGCTCGCCCAATCACCGCAGCTGCCGAAATCGGCTGATGGCGAGCCGGTGTTTCCCGAGCCGTGGGCCGCGGAAGCCTTTGCCATGACCGTGCATCTGCACGAACGCGGCCTGTTCACATGGAGCGAATGGGCGGAAACTCTCTCCGGAGAGCTGCACCAACCCGGCCGCGCCGAGGACGGGAGCGACTATTTCGATTGCTGGGTCGCCGCACTTTCCGCGATTCTGGTTGAACGCGGCGTTGGCGACGCAGACATGATCCTTGATCTACAGAAGAGCTGGCAGCGGGCTGCGGAGGCGACACCGCACGGCAAGCCGATCGAGCTTGTCAACGATCCGCTGCGGTGATCATCAGGACGGAAACTGCCGGTAGCATTCCTCCGCTACCTTTTTCAGCACCTCGCGCGAAACCTCGCCGGTCACGGCGTAACCGAGTTCGCCGTCGATCCAATAGAAGGTTTCGACATTGCCCGACGAGGCGAAGCGGAAGCTGGTCGATCTGTTGTCGGCGTTGCGACCGACGAGGACCGTCAGGCGTTCGCCGGCCTGATCCTCGTACATGAACATCGCCCCCGGCTTGCCGTCGACAGGCAACAGGCGGCCGCCGACCAGCTTGAAACCGAGCTCCTGCAGGTTCGGAACCCGCAGGTTCTGGATCGCGAGCCGCTTACCGAGCCAGGTGGCCAGATGAGCTTCCTCATCGGCAAAGACCTCCACCGGGTGCCGGACTTCGGTGGCGTAGACCAGGAAGGCGTTGCGGGCTTCATTTGGAAAGGTTTCGAGTTCCGTCAGTTGCAGTTCCGGCTTTTCAAACAGGGCGGGGCCGTAATGGCCGCTCAGCGCGCCAAGGCCGAAGACCGCAGCAATCACGGCTGCCGCTGCCAGGCGTTTTGGCCAGTTCATCCGCTGTCTTCGGCCGGTGACAAGCGCCTCGTCCGTGTCAGAGGATCTTTCGTAAGGTGCGAAGAGCGATCGAATTTCGGCATTTCGCGCCGTCCACTCCGCCACGCGGGCCGCGTCGTCAGGATTATCCTCCAGCCATGCCTCGATACGGGTGCGTACCTGTTCGGAAAGCTGTCCGTCGGCATAGGCATGAAGATCCGCTTCGGTCACGGTCGGGTTGATCTCGCTCATTTCGGTCTCCGAAGCGTAATCACATTGTCAGCCTTCATGCGTTCTCCGATCCTTTGCCGCGCGCGCGACAGGCGCGACATTACCGTGCCGATCGGGATGTCGAGGGCGGTCGCAACCTCCTGATAGGTATAGCCTTCGATGACGACCAACATCAGCACCGCGCGGTTTTCCTCCGAAAGGCTGTTCAGCGCCTCCTCCAGCTTCGATCGTTCGAGCGGATCGGGGGCTGCTTCGGCGGAGACGACGTTTTCGACGGTTTCAAGCTCAACCGTCGGCGCCCGCTGGCGCTGGCGATGGCCGTTTCGCGACAGGTTGGTCATGATCGTCAGTACCCATCCGCGCAGATTCAGGCCGCGCCACTGCGATCGACGGGACAGGACCTTCTCTATGCAATCCTGCAGAAGATCCTCACCATCGGCATCCGAGCGGGTCAGGCTGCGCGAATAGCGCCTGAGGGAGGGAATGAGGGCCAGGATCTGGCCCTCGAAGCTTTCAGGCTTCGGTGTTTTCACGTCCGCCTCTCACGGCTTGGCGACATCCCAGTTGCCTCCGACGCCATCGCCGGTCACGTCGCCCATCTTCTTGTCCTTGACCCAGTAATAGAGCGGCATGCCGTCTTTTGCCCACTGCTTGCTGCCGTCTTTCCGGTCGACGAGCGAATATGCACCTTCCGCCTTCGCGCCGCTAGCGGCCATCAGCGGCGGCCAGTTCTTGGCGCAATCGTCGTAGCAGTTGGAAACGCCCTTCGAATCCTTCTTGAAGGTATAAAGCGTCATGCCATTGTCGCCGGTCAGGACCTTGCCCTTGGCGGAATCCATCACTTTCACCGGCTCTGCGGCAAAGGCGGATGTCGCGACGGCGGCAACGGCGGATGCAATAAGAAGCTTCAGGGAATTCATGTTTTTCTCCTCACAGGGTTGGGCAGGCTTTTTTCCTTGCCTGCGATGAGACACCGGTCCCCCAAGGTTTATTCCCGGTAGAGGAAGAGTTTTTCTCGCTTGCCTATCCCCGGCGAATCCTGCCAAGTCGAACGACCATGCAATTTGCCCCGCAACAAGATGAAGCCCTCAAGGCCGTTTCCAAATGGCTGAAGGAGGGAAGGTCTCCGATTTTCCGCCTGTTCGGTTATGCCGGTACGGGTAAGACGACGCTTGCGCGCCATTTCGCGGAGCATGTCGATGGCGACGTGCTGTTCGCGGCCTTCACCGGCAAGGCGGCGCAGGTATTGCGCTCGCGTGGCGCCAGCAATGCCAAGACCATCCATTCGCTGATCTATCGTCCGCGCGGCGAAGAGGCTGTGGAAGACGAGGAAACCGGCAAGACCTCGATCGCGCCGATGTTTTCGATCAACCGTCAGAGCCCTGTCGCCAAGGCCGCGCTTATTATCGTCGACGAATGCTCGATGGTCGACGAGGCGCTCGGCAAGGACCTGATGAGCTTCGGCACGCCGATCCTGGTTCTCGGCGATCCCGGCCAGCTTCCGCCCGTGTCCGGCGGCGGCTTCTTCACCAATCAGGATCCGGATTACCTTTTGACGGATATTCACCGCCAGGCGCGCGACAATCCGATCATCAAGCTTGCCATGCAGGTGCGCGAAGGCAACGAGATCATGCACGGCGACTATGGTGCGGCGAAGGTGATCTCGAAAAACGAGGTCAATCAGGCGCTGGTTCTTGAGGCCGATCAGGTCCTCGTCGGTACCAACAGGACGCGCAAACGCTACAATCAGCGCCTTCGCGAGTTGAAAGGGTTCTCGACCGAATATCCGCAGACGGGGGACAAGCTCGTCTGCCTGCGCAATGATCCGGCGAAGGGCCTTTTGAACGGTTCGCTTTGGCAGGTGATGACGTCGTCCAAGGAAACCACGAAGCCGGGGATCAATTTGCTGATCCGGCCTGAAGACGACGACATGGATCGCGGGGCGGCGAAGATCAAGCTGCTGAAGCAGGCGTTCGAGGATGTCGAGGGCGAGATTCCCTGGAATACCCGCAAGCGCTACGACGAATTCGACTACGGCTACGCCCTGACGGTGCACAAGGCGCAGGGTTCGCAGTGGAACAATGTCGTGCTCTTCGATGAAAGCTGGGCGTTCCGCGACACCCGCGAGCGCTGGCTTTATACCGCCATCACCCGCGCGGCGGAAACGCTGACGATCGTGCGCTGATCGCGCCGGGCCCGGCGCTTGGAGCGTCAGGCTCTCACGACCCCAAGCATCACCGCCTTTGCGATCGCCTGAAAGCGATTGTTGGCCTGGAACTTGCCGATAATGGCAGCTTCCACGGCACGTGCTTCGCCGTCATCCATCGCGAGCGCGCGGGCCAGGCGGTGGGTCGAAAGGCCTTCAGCCATCAGCGACAGGCAGCGAAGTTCCTTTTCCGTCAGCTCCCGCTCGTGCTGGTTGTCGTTCAGCAACCCGTCCGGCATTTCGGCGCTTTGTTCCAGCAACTCGCTGACATGCTGCAGTTGGCGGTGGAGGGTCGACATATCGGCGCAGAGTTCGCGCTTGCGTGTCTCGAGTGCGGCGCGGAACATCGCATCGGCTGCCTCCTGCGAGGCGGCCCTGCTGAGGTCATGCATCAGTTCCTGGATGACCGCCACGGCCATGCCGGCTTCGCGGCAGACGTTGATAACGGCCATGCGCATGATGTCGCCGGGATCATAGACGCGCATCAGCCCCATGCGGCCAGAAGAGATCAGGCCTTTCTCCTCATAGAAGTGCAGCGTTCTATGAGTGACGCCAAAGGCGTTGGCCATGTCGGCAATAGGAACCTGTCTGCCCGGCAGGTCCGGCGGCAGCGCCGCCGTGGGCAGGAATCGGCACTCGTGCCGTAGCTCAGATGCGTTTTGCGGAGTGAGTGTCCGCTTATAGTTTCCTGCCATCAACCCTCCTGTTGTGCACGATCGTGCAGCTTGCGCATTGCAAAGAAGCGGGGCGCGGTCGAGTGGGGTTTCCTCTATGCGTTATGTACTAGTCTCGAAGCAACGAGGGGCGGATTCCTCGGTTGCATTAGCCTAATGTTATGAAGGAAACGAAACTATTTGTTAGTCTTAAAAATAATCATTTTTAAATCACAGGGCAATGTATCGGAGAGATTGTCCCGTTAGGCGATTTAATCTCGCTTTCTATCATTTTTGGCGTAACTTAAACGTTTCATCATACCGTTTTCGAGTTTGTAATACTTATTGCGGCATCTCGCGCGGTGGTTGCTCCGGTGTCAGCTTTTGAAATGCTTCCATAAAGGAATGTCGTTGGCTTCATCGTCACTTATCACGTAAAAGCGGGGCACCGTTTTCGATCTATGGATAGTCGCCATGCCAACAACGCTTTCCGTCAACCTCAACGCCGTCGCGATGCTGCGGAACCGGCGCGACCTTCCGTGGCCGAGCGTCGAGGGACTGGGGCGCATCGCGCTCAAGGCGGGGGCGAGCGGACTGACGGTGCATCCGAGACCCGACCAGCGTCATATCCGCTTTTCCGACCTGCCTCCCATCCGCAACCTCATCGACGACGAGTTTCCGCAGGCGGAATTCAATATCGAGGGCTATCCGACGGCAGAGTTTCTGGAGCTCTGCGCAAGCGTCGCTCCCGAGCAGGTAACACTGGTGCCCGACGATCCGTCGCAGGCGACCTCCGACCATGGCTGGGATTTTCGCAAGCACCGGGCATTTCTGACCGATGTCATCCAGTCGCTGAAGAAGATGGGAACGCGCGTCTCGCTGTTTGCGGACGGCGATGGCGATGAGGAAGCGGTTGCGATCGCCAAGGAGGTCGGGGCAGATCGCATCGAGCTTTATACCGGGCCTTACGGAGGCTGCTATGACGCTCCGGAGCGGGTAGGCCCCATCCTCGAAAACCTTGGCCGGACGGCGGATGCTGCCTTGGCGCTCGGGATTGGTGTAAATGCCGGCCACGACCTGACTGTTGCCAATCTTCCGGCCCTCGTGAAGCGCATTCCGAAGCTTGCTGAAGTTTCGATCGGCCATGGCCTCACGGCCGATGCGCTCGAATACGGCATGGCCGAAACCGTTCGGCGTTTCTGCCGCGCCTGCGGGCAAAAGGTCTGAAATTCTGCCGACACGCCCCAAAACGGGGCGTGTCGGTGCTTGAGCGTCAAGCCGTCAGGGCGGCTTTGTGCGCGATCGCGAAGTCCTTCAGCGTCTGCGGCTGCTTGCCTGTCAGCTCCGTGAAATCACTCGTCACGATATCGAAATTGCCGGCGCGAATGTTCGCATCCGCCGAAACAAGCATATCGACAACGAAACCAGGCAATACGGCGCCGCGAATGCCCTGGCCGAGCTGCTCGTCATTCACCTGTACGGCCTTCAAGGGTTTGCCGACGGCATTCGCGATGACGGCAGCGATTTCATCGGCGTTCAGCGATTCACTGCCGGTCACCGTGTAGGTGGCGCTTTCGGCGGTGCCGGAGGCGAGGGCGGCTGCGATCGCGATGGCGCAGTCTTCGCGCGAAACGTTGGAGACCTTTCCATCGCCGCTCGAGGTGTACCAGCTGCCGCCCTGGAGGTTGTGGGGCATGCCGTGCAGGTAGTTGTCCATGTACCAGGCGTTTCGGATGATGGTGTAGGGCAGGCCGCTTGCCTTCACGGCGTTTTCGGTGCCGAGATGATCCGGGGCGAAGGTAACGAGCGACTTGTCGGGCGACGGCATCGACGTGTAGGCGATGTGCTTGACGCCGGCTTTGGCTGCCGCATCCACCGCCGCCTTGTGCTGCTTGAGCCGCTGGCCAGGAACTGCCAGCGCATCGGTGCTGATGATCAGCAGACGGTCGGCGCCCTTGAAGGCGGCCTCGAGCGTCGCCGGGTCGTCGAAGTCGGCGGCGCGGGTTGCGATGCCCTTTGCAGAGAGGGACGCAAGCTTGGAGGGATCGCGGCTTGCGGCGATCAAGCTCGCTGCGGGAACCCTGTAGGTTTCGAGCAGGTGGTGGATGACGCGCTGGCCGAGCTGTCCCGCTGCGCCGGTGATGAGAATCGTTTCGCTCATGGTCGTCCTCTAGGTTCAATAGGTCTCAAAAAGAGACTAGCACTACAATAGGAATTGACGCGCGGCTGTAAAGCAGGCAGTTTTCCGGCTCTACGTTACCAAAAGGGAACCACCACCGATGAGCGGCTCCGTCGTGAACCTGAAAAGCAAGGCTGCGCCGGCGATCCGCCGCGAGATCGACCTTTCCAAGCTCGACTTCAGCAATTGCCCGGTGCGGGACATGATGCAGCAGATCGGCGGCAAATGGGCGACGCTGATGCTGGAGGCGCTATCGCAACGCCCCTACAGGTTCGGTGAACTTCGCAGGATGATTCCCGATATTTCCCAGCGGATGCTGACGCAGACGCTGCGCGACCTGCAGCGCGAGGGCTATATCGAGCGCGAGGTCTTTCCAACGAAGCCGCCGAGCGTCGAATACAGGATGACCGATCTCGGTCGATCCCTGTATGCGACGCTGGCATTGCTGTTGAACTGGGCGGAGGCGAACCACGATGCGGTTCGCGAGGCCCGTAGCCGGTTCGATGCCGAGGCGATCTAGCCGGCGCTAGCTTTCCGCTCGGTCAGGAAGAGCAGGAAGGCGAAGGCTGGAAAGCAAAGCCCGATCCAGGCCGTCAGCGACCATCCACCCGTTGCGAAAGCCCAGCCGCCAACGGCGGAACCGAGCGCGCCGCCGGCAAAGAAGGTTGCCATGAACAGGCCGTTGAGACGGCTGCGATGCTCGGCGCTGATTGCATAGATGGTGCGCTGGCCGACGACGAGATTGGTGGTGACGCCGAAATCCAGCAGGATGGCGGCCAGCGTCAGCAGGACGAGGGCGGTGACCGAGCCGTCCGCCGCGAAGTGTCCGATCAGGAAGGATGCCATTCCGAGCACCATCGCCAAGGTGGACGCGATCCGCGTCAGGCCGCGATCGGCGAGGCGACCGGCGATCGGTGATGCAATCGCGCCTGCAGCGCCCGCCAATGCAAAGAGGGCGATGCCGTTCTGCGTCATGCCGAACTCCGGACCGGCGAGTAGCAAAGGCGTCGTCGTCCAGAACAGGCTGAAGGCGCCGAACATGCCGGCCTGATAGAGCGCGCGCCGTTGCAGGACGCGCGAGTGCAGGGCGAGGTGGCCCATCGACGCCAGCAGTTGGCCGTAGCTGAGCTTCGTGTGCGGCGTGCGAACGGGAAGATTAGCGCGCAAGATCAGCACCAGCGCGACCATGATCGCTGCCGTCACGTAGTAGACAGTGTGCCAGGAGGTCGCCTCGGCGAGGAAGCTTGCGAAGGGGCGGGCCAGCATAATGCCGCAGAGCAAGCCGCTCATGACATTGCCGACGACCCGGCCGCGGATGGCGTCCGGCGCCATGTGGGCGGCGAACGGCACCAGGACCTGCACGGCGACGGACGAAAGGCCGATACAGAGCGAGGCGGTCAGGAACATCGTCGGGGTCGACGAAAGTGCCGCCGCAATCAGGGCGACGGCCGATACGGCGGTCAGCGTCAATACGAGCTTACGGTTTTCGAGGAGGTCGCCCAAAGGGACGATCAGCAGCAGGCCGAGGCCGTAGCCGATCTGCGTCAACGTCACGATGAGGCCTGTCGCTGCCGGGCTGAGGCCGAGCGACGCGCTGATTGGACCGGCGAGCGGCTGCCCGTAATAGAGGTTGGCCGCGATGAGCCCGCAGGCTGCCGCGAACATGAAGGTCATAAGCGGCGAGATCGTCTCGGTTGTTGCGTCTTGGCGCGTCGAAGCAGAAACGCTCATGCGGGCTCCGGAATGTCGGATGGTCATTGTCTTGAGGCGCACGGGGAGGCCCATGCGGTGAAAATCAGTCGAGTATCTTCGTGGCGATCTCAGCGACGGCGGCCATGTCGTCGTAGGTGCGTCCGGTCTTGCCGACCACGCGCATTCCTTTCGTCAGGCACAACAGGGCACGCGCGGCGACGGCGCTGTCGATAGCTGCCGCAATCGAACCGTCGGCCTGTCCGGCCCGGATGAGATCGAGCAGCAGGCCTTCGTTTGCGGCGAAAACGGCGGCAACGCGATCGGCCGCGTCCTTGTCGAATGTCGCCAGTTCGTTGGCACTGCCGACGACGAGGCAGCCGCGGCGCCCGGCGTCGCCATGGGAATAGAACGCATAGAAGTTCAGCAGCGCCTCGACCTTCTCGCGACCGGTTCCGACTTTGGCAAGTTCTGCCTCGAGGAGACTTCGGCGAACGGTGCGGTAGCGGTCGAAGGCGGCGAGAAAAATACCGCGCTTGTCTCCGAATGCCTTGTAGACGCTGCCTGCCGCGAGATCCATCGCATCCGTCAATTCGCTGATCGACGCCGCGTGGTAGCCGCGCTCGGAGAAGACGCCGAGCGCCTTGTCCAATGCGGCATCCATATCGAATTCACGCGGGCGGCCCCGTGATTTCGTCGTGCTTTCAAGCGTCGCTGATGTCATGATCAAACCAATTAGGAAATGATCGTTTCCAAATCAAGCGAAAAATTCTGCGATGGGCTGCCTAGAGGTCGAGGACCCAGGTCTGGCCGTTTTCGTCGCGCCCGAACATCCGGTGTCTCTCTTCGGAGGCAAGGCGGAAGCCCGCCTTGATGTAGATCCCGCGGGCGGCATGCAGGACGTCGTTCGTCCAGAGGGAAAGCTGCCGGTAGCCCTTGGATTTGGCGAAGCGAATGCATTCTTCGACCAGCGTCCTGCCTAGTCCAAGGCCGCGTGCCGACTTGTCGACATAAAGAAGCCTGAGCTTGGCGATGCCGTTGCCGCCGTTCGCAATCAGAATCGAGCCCACATTGTTTCCATCGCGTTCGGCGATCCAGCAGTACTCCAGGGCAGGATCGAAGTTGGCGAGGAATTTGCTGGCGACGTCGGCCACGAGCGCCTCGAAGCGCGCATCCCAGCCGTATTCTTCGGTGTAGGCGCTGGCCTGGCTCTGGACGATCCAGCCGATATCGCCGGGCCTGTGGGCGCGGATGATTGCAGGTGATGATGGTGCTGTAGGATCGAGGTGTGTACGGATCGTCTGCATCGCGCCGACCACCGCCTGTTTTTCACTGGTCGCGAGTTCGTCGAAGTGCTCGGCAATCTGGGCGCTGGATCGGGCGCCAAGATCCCGAAATTGCGCCAGTCCCTCTTGCGTGGCGAGTATCACCTGGCTGCGCTGATCATCCGGGTCGCGCTTCGTTTCGATCAGGCCTTCTGCCCGGAAGCGCTTGAGAATCCGGCTGAGATAGGCCGCATCCAGTTGCAAATCACGTGTCAGCGTCGAGGCGCTTACACCGTCGTGAGATCCGATCTCGAAGAGAACGCGGGCGTCGGTCAGCGTGAATGGGGTGTCGAGGTAGGCCTTGTTCAGTAGGCCGAGAAACCTGGTGTAAAAGCGGTTGAAATCTCTCACCGCTTCAATGATCGCGTCGGGCATCGGGACAGCATCTCCTTTTGAGAGACACCGTCCAATTATTATTGGACTGAGTCAATTAAATTGCTGCAGGCTAGCCGCCGAGTGCGAAGTCCACCGCGGCGCGGGCGTGAATCTTGGTCGTATCGAAGCCTTGCAACGGCAGGTGATCGGGATCGAGAATGAGGCAGATCTCAGTGCAGCCGAGGATGATGCTGTCAGCGCCGTTGTCGCGCGCCTTCTCGATGATCGCGTGAAGCGTCCGGCGGGAGCTGTCGAGGATCTTGCCTGCGCAGAGTTCGTTGAAAATGATGTCGTGCACGACAATTCGGTCCGCCGCATCGGGAACAAGCATCTCCATGCCCCGGCGTTTCATGCGCTCGGTATAGAAGCCGTGCTCCATCGTATATCGCGTCGCGAGAAGCAGCGGGCGCCTGCGATGCGCGGCATCCAGTGCCTTTGCCGTTTCGTCGATGATGTGCAACAGCGGTATGTCCACGCGCGACGATACATCGTCCGCCACGAGGTGCATCGTGTTGCTGCCGATCAGCACGCAATCCGCACCGGCATTTTGCAGGCGGAGCGCTACGTCACCGAGGCGGACGCCGGCACTCGGCCAATCGCCGGCTTTCTGGAGGGCAACGATGTCTTCGAAGTTCACCGAGTGCATCAGGAGTTCAGCCGAACTCAGACCGCCGCAGCGTTCCCGGACCATCTCGTTGATCAGGCGATAGTAGACCGCCGAACTTTCGAAGCTCATGCCGCCGATCAATCCGATTGTTCGCATGTTTTCCGCTACTCCCATTCCTGCCCCTCGTTGCGCCGAGAGGCTTTGCGATGTTTGTGGTTTTTTTCGCGAACGCGCCACCGATTTCTGCCCTTGCTGAAACCTATGCGAGGGAAACCGGGTGCCGACAATCGGTACGCGCCCGATCAACGCAGGCGTGCTATGTCCAAACAGCGATTGAACGGCGCCTGTTGTCTGTCACATTTGGCTTCGAGCAAGCAATGGAAGGACAGGCCATGGATGATCATCGTGTCGTCGTCGTAGGCGGCGGTTTCGGCGGGCTGCAGTTCGTCAACGACCTCAAGGGCGCCGGTACGCGCATCACGCTGGTCGATCGGCGAAACCACCATCTATTCCAGCCGCTGCTCTATCAGGTTGCGACCACTATCCTGTCCACCTCCGAGATCGCCTGGCCGATTCGGCACCTCTACAGCGACCGCGGTGACGTCACGACGCTGCTGGCCGAAGTCACCGGCGTGGATGCTGCGCGCAAACAGGTGCAGCTTCGGGATGGCACAACGCTCGACTACGACACGCTGGTTCTCGCGACCGGCGCGACGCACGCCTATTTCGGTCGAGACGAGTGGGAGCCTGTCGCGCCTGGATTGAAGACGCTCGAGGACGCGACGACCATACGCCGGCGCGTGCTACTTGCGTTCGAGCGGGCGGAGTTGGCGACGGATCCGGCGGTCCGCGACGCGCTCTTGACCTTTACGATCATCGGCGCTGGGCCGACAGGCGTCGAGCTTGCCGGCATCATCGCCGAGCTGGCGCACAAGACGATGCCGAAGGAATTCCGCAATATCGACACCCGGACCACCAAGGTCGTGCTCGTGGAGGCCGGCCCGCGTGTCCTCCCGAGCTTTGCGGAGGAGCTTTCCGCCTACGCCCAGAAGGCGCTGGAAGATCTTGGCGTTGAAGTGCGCTTGGGAAAGCCGGTGACGGAATGCTCAGTTGATGGCGTGAAGATCGGCGAGACCTTTCTGGCAAGCCGGACGATCGTCTGGGCTGCCGGCGTGCAGGCATCGCCGGCTGCGAAGTGGCTCGACATACCTGCCGACCGTGCTGGCAGGTCCGTTGTCGGGCCGGATTTAACGGCGCCCGGTCTGCCCGACGTCTTCGTCATCGGTGACACTGCATCGGTCAAGCGAAGCGATGGTTCACCGGTTCCCGGCATCGCGCCGGCGGCGAAGCAGCAGGGGGGCTATGTGGCGAAGGTCGTTCGGGCGCGGCTCGCAGGCAAGACGGCACCGCAGGCTTTCCGCTATCGCCATCAGGGTAGCCTTGCGACGATCGGCCAAAGTGCCGCGATCGTGGACTTCGGAAAGGTCAAGCTGAAGGGATGGATTGCCTGGTGGATATGGGGGCTTGCCCATATCTACTTCCTGATCGGCACCCGCTCACGCTTTGCCGTGGCCTGGAGCTGGTTGTGGATCTATCTCAGCGGTCAGCATAGCGCCCGGCTGATCACGCAAAAAGAGACGATGCGCGACGAAGGGTAGGCGGCTCCGAAGAGCCGCCCTCGTTCTTAGAGTTTGAAGCTTCACGCCGCCAGCGAAGCGATGTCGATGACGAAGCGGTAGCGAACGTCGCTCTTCAGAACGCGCTCGTAGGCTTCGTTGACCTGCTGGATGTTGATCTTCTCGATCTCGGAGACGATGTTGTGCTCGCCGCAGAAGTCGAGCATTTCCTGGGTTTCTTTGATTGAGCCGATCATCGAACCGGAGATGCTCTTGCGGCCGGGGATCAACGAGAAGGCGTGGACCGGGATTGGGTTTTCCGGTGCACCGACCACGACGAAGGCGCCGTCGACCTTGATCAGGCCAAGATAGGCGTTCCAGTCGATTTCGGCGCTTACGGTGCAGATCACCAGGTCGAAAGTGCCGGCGAGCTTCTTGAAGGTCTCTTCGTCCGATGTCGCGTAGTATTCCTTGGCGCCGAGCTTCAGGCCGTCTTCCTTCTTGGAAAGGCTCTGGGAGAGAACGGTGATATCCGCACCCATGGCCGCGCCGAGCTTGACGCCCATATGGCCGAGGCCGCCCATGCCGACGATCGCGACCTTCTTGCCGGGGCCGGCATTCCAGTGGCGAAGTGGCGAATAGAGCGTGATGCCGGCGCAGAGCAGCGGAGCGGAGGCGTCTAGCGGAAGGTTGTCCGGAATGGACATGACGTAGCCTTCCTTGACGACGATCGAGTCGGAATAGCCGCCCTGGGTCGCCGTCTTGCCGTCGGCTTCCACGCTGTTGTAGGTGCCGACGAGACCCGGCATGTACTGCTCGAGGTCAACGTCGCGCGATGCGCAGCCGACGCAGCTATCGACGAAGCAGCCGACGCCGACGCGGTCGCCGACCTTGAATTTGGTGACGGCGGAACCGACGGCCGAGACGATGCCGGCAATCTCGTGGCCCGGCACGATCGGGTAGACGGCGTTCTTCCATTCGTTACGGACGGTGTGGATGTCCGAATGGCAGATGCCGGCGAACTTGATGTCGATCACGACGTCGTCGGGATTGGGGTCGCGGCGCTCGAAGGTGAAGGGCGTGAGCGGCTTCGACGCGTCGGTGGCTGCATAGCCTTTTGCAATAGGCATCTGAGACTTCCTTTCGGGGTTCCTGGGTGGATGGCCGGAAAATGCACCGGATCGTCATTAGGGCGGTAGAGCAATCCTCCGAGCTTCTTGCACGATCCTGCAAAATTGAGGGGATTGCCTATTTTCGGCCGCGCCAAGCTGGCCTAAATAGGGACCATCAGCCGGCACGCAGACGAAGGGCTTTTCTTGCATGACCTTGCCATTCAATCCCTATCAGGAAATCGCTTCGATTGCCGCGCGCTTCGCGGTGGACGAGGGAGAATTCCGCACCGCCATCGAGAGCCTGGGTGTCAGTCGCCGGCACACGCCGAGCGCGCCTTGTCACGGCAGCTACCGTCCGTGCATCGCCATTGTCATCCAGGGCGCGAAAAGCCTTCGTCTCGGATCCGATGTGATCAACTATGGTGCGGGCGATTATCTTCTGACCTCGCTGGACCTGCCTGTGATCTGGCGCGTGGTGGAGGCCAGCGAGGAGGTTCCGCATATCTGTCTGACGCTGGCGATCAACAGCGAGAAGGTACTCGAACTGCTCAGCCGTACGGATATTCCGCGACCGGGAGCGCCGGGGCAGGGTCGCGGCATTGCCGTCAACATGGCCACGCCGGAGTTTCTGGATGCAACTGTAAGGTTGCTGCGCTTGCTGGATCGTCCAGGGGATATAGCGGCGATGGCGCCGCTGATCGAACAGGAAATTCTCTATCGGGTCCTCACCGGTCCCGACGGCGGACGGCTGATCAACATTGCGGTCGCGGACAGTCACGGCAACCGGATCGCACGGGCGATCGGATGGCTCAGGCAGAATTTCGCACGGCCGCTGCGTATCGAGGATCTGGCCGAGCACGTCAGCATGAGCGTGTCGTCCTTCCATCACCATTTCAAATCGATCACCGCCATGACGCCGGTGCAGTATCAGAAGCAGCTACGACTGCACGAGGCCCGACGGCTGATGCTGATGGAACGTCTGGATGCCGGAACGGCCGGGCACCGCGTCGGATATCAAAGCCCGTCGCAGTTCAGTCGCGAATATAGTCGCGTCTACGGCCTGTCTCCGCTCAGGGACATCGAGGCGGCGCGCGAACCTGACGGGGTTTAAGGGTATTCGCCCGTCCGAGTGGCTGGAGACGAATATGCCGGCGCGGATGCGCTGAAATTTTGCTATGACGCCGCTTGACGTGCCGAGAGCTTTGCAGCATAAAGCCCGCGAACCGTACCGTACGGTACATATCGGGAGTGAGCAACGTGTCCGTCGAGAGTTTGGAGCCCAGCGAGTTTTCGCCGCGCCAGAACGCCGTTCTGGAACACGCGTTGCGTCTGCTCGTCGATGGCGGCGAAAAGGCGCTGACGACATCGGGCGTTGCCCGCGCTGCAAACTGCTCCAAGGAAAGCCTCTACAAGTGGTTTGGCGACCGTGACGGACTGCTGTCCGCGATGATCGCCTACCAGGCGAGCAAGGTGCGCACATTCGAGCGCAACGGCGAGCGGCTGACCTCGACGAGTCTTCACGACCACCTCGTCATCTTCTCCAGAGATCTGCTCGAGGTTCTCGCCGGCGACGTTTCCCTGGCGCTCAACCGTCTCGCCATCGGCCAGTCGCATCGCGACGGCTCCAAGCTTGGCAAGCTGCTTCTGGAGCGGGGTCGCCGTCAGATCGACCGCCGCGCCATGGGGCTGATCGACTCAGGAAAGCGCGCCGGTCTGCTGCGCTTTCATGATGCCGACGAGGCATATCATACGTTTTATGGCCTGATCGTCTCCGATCTGCATGTCCGCATGCTGCTCGGCGAGCCCGGCCTCAAGGATACCGCGCGTCAAGCGGAGAAGGCGGTTTCCGCCTTTCTGCGCCTGTATGGCACGGAGAAAGTATTGGCGGAGATGCCGCTCGTCGGCTGATCCCCACTTACAACAGTCACAGGACAAGCAAAGGGAAGGACATTCAAATGCGCGTCTATTACGATCGTGATGCAGATCTCAACCTCATCAAGTCGAAGAACGTCGTCATCGTCGGCTACGGTTCCCAGGGTCGCGCACACGCGCTGAACCTGAAGGACAGCGGCCATGCCAACGTCGTCATCGCGCTCAAGGCCGGTTCGCCGACCGTCAAGAAGGCTGAAGCCGACGGCTTCAAGGTCATGACCGTTGCCGATGCCGCCAAGTGGGGCGACCTCCTCATGATGGCAACGCCTGACGAACTTCAGGCCGACATCTACAAGGCTGACATCGCCGGCAACATCCGCGACGGCGCTGCAATTGCTTTCGCACACGGCCTCAACGTTCACTTCGGACTCATCGAGCCGAAGGCTTCGCTCGACGTCGTGATGATCGCGCCGAAGGGCCCGGGCCACACGGTTCGCGGCGAATACCAGAAGGGCGGCGGCGTTCCTTGCCTCGTTGCCGTTCACCAGAACGCTTCGGGCAACGCTCTTGAACTCGCTCTCTCCTACGCTTGCGGCGTCGGCGGCGGCCGTTCGGGCATCATCGAAACCAACTTCCGCGAAGAGTGCGAAACCGACCTCTTCGGCGAACAGGTCGTTCTCTGCGGCGGTCTCGTAGAGCTCATCCGCGCCGGCTTTGAAACGCTGACGGAAGCTGGCTACGCGCCTGAAATGGCCTACTTCGAGTGCCTGCACGAAGTGAAGCTCATCGTCGACCTGATCTATGAAGGCGGTATCGCCAACATGAACTACTCGATCTCGAACACGGCTGAGTGGGGCGAATACGTCACCGGCCCGCGTATCATCACGGCTGAAACCAAGGCTGAAATGAAGCGCGTCCTGCACGACATCCAGACCGGCAAGTTCACCTCGGATTGGATGCAGGAATACAAGGCTGGCGGCTCGCGCTTCAAGGGCATCCGCCGCATGAACGACAGCCACCAGATCGAAGAAGTCGGCGCCAAGCTGCGCGGCATGATGCCTTGGATCGGCAAGAACAAGCTGGTCGACAAGTCCGTCAACTAAGCGATTTCTGAACTGCGAATATCAGGCCGGGGCGAAAGCTCCGGCCTTTTTCGCTCCCGCGATCCGCGGAAATTAGATCGACCGGCGCCCGCTGACCGTGTGGTAGAGCCACAGCACGACTACCGCGCCGATGACGGCCACCACAAGGCTGTAGATATTAAACCCGGTGATCCCGGACGCGCCGAAAAAGCTGAAGATCACGCCGCCGACAATGGCGCCAACGATGCCGAGGACGATGTCCATCAGCATACCGGCGCCGCTCTTGTTGACGATCTTGCTACCAATAAAACCCGCAATCAATCCGAGTATGATCCAGCTGATAACAGACATCTTCTCTTCCCCTCCTTGATAGGTCGAATATTCGGACCATCTAAACTTCGAAGCTAAAGTGGCGATGCGGGAAATCAAGCCTCGGCACGGCCTTGCGGCACGCTTTTTACTCGTAATTTGCAGTAAAATCGAAAAGGAGGATGACATGGGAAACTTCGATGACGCTGTTCCCGGTGGGAGCATCTCGAAACCGATCATGATCGCGCTTGGGGCGCTTCTGGTCGGCAAGCTGCTCGGTGGCAAGAGCGCGCCCGAGGAAACACAGCAGCCCAACCAACCGGCCAATAGCGGTGCCGACGACGGCGGGTTGCTCGGCAATCTCGGTGGCCTTGCGGGTGGTCTGGGTGGTCTCGGCGGGTTGGGCGGGCTGCTCGGCAAACTGACGGAAGCCGGGCAGGGTTCGGTCGCCGATTCCTGGGTTAAGCCGGGCCAGAACGAACCGATCGCTCCTGGGAACCTGGAAAACGCCCTCGGCTCACAGACCATCAGCGATCTGGCGCGGCAAGCCGGAATCAGTGAGCAGGAACTGTTGACCCAACTCTCGAAGGTTCTGCCTGGCGTCGTCGACAAGCTGACGCCACAAGGGCAGATCCCGAACCAGGCGCAAATCGCCGCGCTGCTCCGCTCCTGAAAAGGCTTCTGAGCCAATCTGGATGTTGTCGATCCCGTTCTCGGAAGAGAGCGGGATCGCTTTTTTCACGACCGCTACCCTCGGTTTTTTGAGCGAGAAAGCGCCAAACGTGATCACGATTAGCAACCAAATAGGTCAGCAATGTTGACTTATTGTTTGTTGCGTGATCTGGTCGCCTGAAGACAAAAAATTACGAGGAAGCTCCATGTTGAATTGGGATAATATCTTTGCAACCCGTTCTTCGCGCATGCGTGCATCGGAAATCCGCGAGCTGCTGAAGCTGCTTGATCGGCCCGATATCATCTCTTTCGCGGGCGGCATTCCGGATCCGGCGCTGTTTCCCGACCAGGAATTCAAGGCGGCCTACGCAGATATCTTCAGCAGCACTGCCGTCAGCGCTGCTCTGCAATATTCCGTCAGTGAGGGCTACAAGCCGCTTCGCGAATGGCTGATCAAACAGATGGCCGCGCTCGGTATTCCCTGCGAGCTCGATAACGTCTTCATCGTGTCGGGATCGCAGCAGGGGTTGGACTATCTCGGCAAGCTGTTCCTGTCGCCTGGCGATACCGGGCTTGTCACCTGGCCGACCTATCTCGGCGCCCTGCAGGCCTTCAATGCCTACGAGCCGAACTACGACCAGCTGACGCCAAACGGCAATCGGACGCCGGAGTCCTACCGTGCACAGGCGGAAGCCGCCGGCGGCAAGGTGAAGTTTGCCTATCTCTCCGCCGACTTTTCCAACCCGACCGGCGAGACCGTCGATCAGGCAGGACGGGAAAAGGTTCTGGCGCTCGCCGATGAACTCGATATCGCCGTGATCGAGGACGGCGCCTACCAGTCGCTGCGCTACGACGGCACGCCGATTGCACCGATCCTGGCGACGGAAATCGCGAAGAAGGGCAACATCAACGACACTCGCACGATCTACTGCGGCAGTTTCTCGAAGACGCTGGCGCCGGGCCTGCGCGTCGGCTTCATCGTGGCCAACGCTCCCGTCATCCGCAAGCTGGTGCTGATGAAGCAGGCGGCCGACCTGCACTCCTCGACGATCAACCAGATGGCAATCTCGCACGTTGCCGAACGCGGGTTCGATGCTCAGGTCGCCAAGATCAAGTCTGTCTACAGCCGTCGCCGCGATGTCATGCTGGCGGCCCTCGAAAAATACATGCCTGCAGGAACAAGCTGGACGAAGCCGGAAGGCGGAATGTTCATATGGGTGACGCTGCCTGAAGGCATGGACGGCGCCGCGCTGCTAGCCAAGTCGCTGGAAACGGCAAAGGTTGCGTTCGTCCCCGGCAAGCCATTTTTCGCCGACGGCTCGGGAGCAAACACTTTCCGCGTTAGCTTCTCCTGCGCCAACGACCAATTGATCGAGGAGGGCATCAGCCGCCTCGGTGCACTGATCGAGAGCGAGATCGGCGGCTGATCAGGTCGCCGATCCCGTCGGAAATGACTACCGGTTGACGTGCGGGCCGAGCAGTTCCAGGTCGGCCTCGCTCAACCTGTCGCTGGCTGTGTTCAGCTGGTGCCAATAGGGGTAGAGGACGGGCGGCAGGCTGACTGCATCGAGGCGCTTGCGTTCGTCTTCCGTCAGCTTCAGATCGGCTGCGGCCAGATTGTCCTTGAACTGAGCTTCAGTGCGGCCGCCGATGATGACCGAGGTGATGGCTTTCCGGCCGATCAGCCAGGCAAGTGCCACCTGGGCTGCCGAGACGCCACGTTCGTCGGCGATCGCCACCAGCGTTTCCACGATATTCCACAGCCGGTTTTCGTCGCGGATCGGCGGCTCGGTCCAGCCGGCGAACTGGCGCGAGCCTTCCGGCGCGGCCTGGTTGCGGCGATGCTTGCCGGAGAGCAGGCCAGCTGCGAGCGGGCTCCAGACCAGCACGCCGAGTCCCTGGTCGATGCTAACAGGCAGCAACTCATATTCCGCATCACGCGCTTCGAGCGTGTAGTGGATCTGCTGGCTGATGAACCGCTCACGCTTTTCGCGCTCGCTGACCCCGAGCGCCTTCATGATGTGCCAGCCCGAGAAGTTCGAGCATCCGACATAGCGGACCTTGCCTTGACGGACGAGCGTGTCCAGCGCCTCCAGGGTTTCTTCGAGCGGCGTCTGCCCGTCCCACTCGTGAAGCTGGTAGAGGTCGATGACATCCGTCTTCATGCGCCGGAGGCTGGCTTCGCAGGCGCTGATCAGATGGTAGCGTGACGAGCCGACATTATTCGGGCCGTCTCCCATCGGGAAGCGTGCCTTGGTTGCGATCAGCACGCCGTTCTTGCGCGGTCCACCGATGATTTCACCCAGGATCTCCTCGCAGACTCCCTGCGAGTAGACGTCGGCGGTATCGATCAGGTTGACGCCGGCGTCGAGGCAGATGTCGACCAGCCTGCGCGCTTCGCTGACACCGAGATCGCCCACCATCTTGGCCCAGCCTTGGCCACCGAATGTCATCGTGCCCATCGTCACGGTCGAAATCTTCAGGCCAGAGCGGCCGAGAAGCCGATATTCCATATGCTTCCTCCAAAAATGCTTGAGTCAAAACGTGCGCTAGAAGATAGGGGCGGGCGGGGCGGGTCAAGGCATGATCGGTCATTGCCGGCGGGAAGCCGACTGTCACAATCATGTTATCCGTGGTGGCTAAGGAAACGGCTCTCCATCATCGAGGACCCATCATGAAGACGATCGTTTCCGCCGCCGCACTGCTCGCAGCCAGCTTGCTTGCAATCCCGGCATCCGCCGCCAATCTCGTTCTCTACACGAGCCAGCCGAACGAAGATGCGCAGGCGACCGTCGATGGCTTCATGGCCGCCAACCCCGACGTCAAGGTCGACTGGGTCCGTGACGGCACGCCGAAGATCATGGCAAAGCTGCAGGCCGAGATCGAAGCCGGTAATCCGGTTGCCGACGTTCTGCTGATTGCCGATACGGTGACGCTCGAGCGCCTGAAGGAAGCCGGCAAACTGCTCGCCTACAAGTCCCCGGAAGCTGCAAGCTACGACGCCTCGCTCTACGATGCGGACGGCTATTATTACTCGACGAAGCTCATCACCACAGGCATCGTCTACAACACGTCCGCCGCCTTCAAGCCGACCAGCTGGAAGGACCTGACCAAGGCCGAGGCCAAGGGTCTCGTGACCATGCCGAGCCCGCTGACGTCGGGTGCCGCCCTCATCCATACCCAGACGCTGGCCGGCGTCGAAGGCCTCGGCTGGGACTTCTACAAGGATCTCGCGGGCAATGGCGCAATTGCTGCTGGCGGCAACGGTGCTGTTCTCAAGTCGGTTGCCTCCGGCGAGAAGGCCTTCGGCATGGTCGTCGACTACATGCCGATCCGCGAGAAGGCCAAGGGCGCTCCGGTCGAGTTCGTGTTCCCGACGGAAGGCGTCTCGGCCGTGACCGAGCCGGTCGGTATTCTTGCCAGCTCCAAGAATGCCGACGCGGCGAAGAAGTTCGTCGACTACGTCCTCTCTGAAAAGGGCCAGGAAGGCTTCCTCAAGCTTGGTTACATCCCGGCTCGCAACGACATGAAGCTGCCGGAAGGTTTCCCGGCTCGCGACACCATCAAGGTGCTGCCGATCAACGCCGCCGAAGCGCTGAAGAACACCGATCAGGACCTCAAGACCTTCTCCGGTATCTACGGCTCGAACTAACAGGCCGCAGACAGCGATATGAATGGATATGTGCGCCCGGGAAACAGTCAGCCAGGCTGGCTGTTTCCTGCCGTTTTCGCGGTCGTCCTGCTCCTCAGCGTGATTCCGCTTGCGCGTCTCGCGGTCGCCGGAATTGCGGCTCTCGCGCGGGGCGGGGCGATGTCCGTGCTGGCCGATCCGGCACTTTGGTCGGCGACCTATTACACGCTGGTCACAGCTGTTCTCGGCACCGTCATTTCCTTGCTGATCGGATGCAGCTTCGCGTTTCTGCTCACGCTGACGAATATCGCCGGCAAAGGCATTGCCGGCTTTTGCTTCGTGCTGCCGATGATGATCCCGCCCCAGGTGACGGCGCTTGCCTGGGTGCAGATGTCGGGACCATCGAGTCCGCTGCTGAAGGCCCTGCATATCGCGCCGCCGCTCGGGACGCCGCAGCCGCTCTATTCGGTCGGCGGAATCGCTCTTCTCTATGGCGTCCAGCACGCGCCGCTGGTCTATCTTGCCCTGCGGGCGGGCCTGATGTCGCTGCCCCGCGACGGCGTCGAGGCCGCGCGGCTGTCTGGTGCTTCCAGTCTTCGGGTATTTCTCGACATCATCCTGCCGCTGTCGCTTCCAGGGATCATTGCGGGTGCCGCGATCTCCTTCGTGTCCTGCACCGGCAATTTCGGCATTCCAGCGATTCTCGGAATACCGGCGTCGATCTATACGCTACCGACGCTGATTTTCACCAAGTTCTCGGCCTTCACGAGCCGCACCTTCGGAGACGTCGCGCTGCTCTCCGCCATGATCGCTCTGATATCGATCGCCGGCCTTGCCGCTCAGGATCGTGCGCTCCGCGGGCGTGATTATCGCGTACTCGGTCTGTCGGGCGCTGCGGCGGCCTTTGATCTCGGCGGCTGGCGGTTTCTGGCGCTGCCGTTCATCTGGGTCGTGCTCTTCTTCATGCTTGCGGCGCCGTTCTTCGCGCTTCTGGCCGGCGCGCTCGTTCCGGCTTACGGCGTGCCGCTGACATTCAAGACGATGTCCTTTTCTGCCTTTTACGAAATCCTCTTTCGCCAGACGGTAACACGTACGGCCTTCGTAAATTCCATCTCCCTGGCGGCTGGCGCTGCGCTGTGTCTCCTGCCAGTGACCATTCTTGCCGCGACTGCGCTGACGCGGCGGCGTGACCTGATCGGGCGGTTCGTTTCCAGCGCCATCGAAATTCCCTATTCGCTGCCGGGCATCGTGATCGCGGTGTCCTTCATCCTGGTGTTTGCAGCGCCCCTGCCGTTCCTTCACGTGACCGTCTACGGGACGATCTGGATCATCTTCATCGCGTATCTTTCGAGCTTCTTCGCCGTCAGCTTGAAGCCTGTCGTCAGCGCGTTCCACCAGCTCGATCCGTCATTGGAGGAGGCGGCAAGGCTGTCGGGCGCCGGATTCTTCCGACGGCTTTTCGACATCATCGTGCCGCTGGTCGCGCCCGCCGCCGGAGCTTCGGTCATTCTCGTGTTTCTCATCGCCTGCAACGAGCTGACCATCTCGGCTCTTCTCTGGTCCGCCGGCACGCAGACGCTTGGTGTTGCTATCTACAATCTCGATGACAGCGGCAGTTCCGATCTTGCATCGGCGCTCTCCGTGCTTGTCGTCGTTATGGTCGTTTCCATGATGCTTGTTCTCGAATTGCTTGCAAAACGATTGCCGGCCGGAGTGATCCCGTGGCGAAGCTGATCCTCAATCGTCTGGCAAAGGACTTCGGCACCGGCCGTCCGGCCGTGAACGGCTTTTCGCTCGATGTTCGCGAAGGCGGCTTTCTAGCGTTGCTCGGGCCTTCCGGCTGCGGAAAAACGACGGTCCTGCGCATGGTCGCGGGGTTCGAGACGCCGACCGACGGCTCGATCCATCTTGGCGAGAGGCTGCTCGCGGACGCCGCGCAATCGCTGCCGCCGGAGCGGCGAAACATGGCGATGGTGTTTCAATCCTACGCGCTCTGGCCGCACATGAGCGTTGCCGACAATGTCGGCTATCCCCTGAAGGTGCGTGGCATCAAGGGCGATTCCTACCGCCGGAAGGTAGGCGAAGCGCTGGCAGCCGTCCGACTTGAAGCCTATGCCGACCGGCGTCCGGCCAACCTCTCCGGCGGCCAGCGTCAGCGCGTTGCACTGGCGCGCTGCCTGGTGACGTCGCCCGATGTCGTTTTGCTCGACGAACCGCTCGCCAATCTCGACCGGCACCTGAAGCAGGAGATGGAAGAGACGTTTCGCGAGTTCCATCAGAGGTCCGGCGCGACGATGATCTATGTCACGCACGACCAGAGCGAGGCGATGGCGCTGGCGACCGACGTTGCCGTCATGTCGGAGGGCAAGCTGCTGCAGGTGGCGGCCCCGGCGGAGATTTACGCGCGGCCGGAGGGCCGCATCGTCGGCGGATTGATCGGGCGCGGCGCCATCCTGTCCGTCAATTGCGCGATGGAGGGGAGCCGGCAGCTTACCTGGGATCGGATCGCTCCGCTTCTGGCCGGCGCCGATGGTTTGCCGGCTGAGATCCTTGTCCGTCAGGAAGACGTGAGGATCGGCGCGGAAGGGGTGCCGGCGAGGGTCGTGTCGTCCCTTTACGAGGGGGAGCGTTACGCAGTGAAGCTCGCGCTCGCGGATGGCCAGATTGTCAGGGCTTTCAGTCGCGTGCCCGTCAGTGTCGGCGAGAGCATGAATGTCGTTATCCGCAGTGCCTGGCGCCTGTGATTGCGTCAACGGGCTTTTCCGGCGCGATTTTCGCCACTACTAATGGTGCCCGATCAACCGGAAATGTCTGATGTCGCTTCGTATTGCCACCTTCAATGTCGAGAACCTCATGACGCGTTTCGACTTCACCGGCTTTCGCAATCAGCTGCGTCAGGATCGTGTCATCAAGCTCTTCGACGTAAAGAGCGAAGGCGTCTACCAGCAGCTTGAACAGGCTCGCGTCATCGCATCGACAGACGATACGCGCCAGATGACGGCCCTGGCGGTCGCCGATGCCGATGCCGACATCCTCTGCCTGCAGGAGGTCGACAACATGGAGGCCCTGCAGGCGTTCGAATACAACTATCTGTTTCGCATGGTCGGCAATGGATACCGGCAGAAATATCTCGTCGAAGGAAACGATAGCAGGGGCATAGATGTCGCGGTCCTGATGCGCGAGGAGACGCGGGACGGGCGCAAGATCGAGCTCAAGGAGATCAAGAGCCACGCGATGCTGACATATCGCGACCTCGGGCTTTTCAACGATGAGCTGGTGCGAACGAACCGTATCGACGACAAGATCTTCAAGCGTGACTGCCTCGAACTCGATCTTCTGATCGGCGGCGTGCCGCTGTCGCTCTTTGTCGTGCACCTCAAATCGATGGATGGGCCACGGGTCGATGGCGTCGACAGCCGGCACGGCACCATGCCGGTGCGTCGCGGGGAAACCGAAGCAGTGCGACGTATCATCGAGGATCGCTTTGTAGGCGAGGCCTCCGACCAGCGTTTCGTCATTTGCGGCGACATGAACGATTATCAGGAACGCGTGGACGTCATCGGGCGACGCCGGACCGGCTATCGCTTCGAATACCGGCAGGAAACGGAAAGCGCGCTCGACGTCTTCAGCCGAGACGGCTTCGCCGAAAACGTCGTTCGGCGGCGGGACCCCCTCGATCGATGGACGCTCTATCACGCGCGCGGCCCTGAAGAACAATGGCTATGCCAGCTCGACTACCTCTGGCTCTCGCCGTTCCTTGCGAATCGCAACGCCGGACGATTGCCTGAGATCATCCGGCGTGGACAGCCTTTCCGCACCGTCTTTCCGCCGGGGCAGGAGGTCGAGCGCTATCCGCGCACAGGTTGGGACCGGCCGAAGGCATCCGACCACTGCCCTGTCGTCATGGAGATCGATCTGGTATGACCTTGCATTATTCCGAGGACTTCATTGGCTGGCCCGAAGAGCGGGTGGTGTTTCCACTTGCAAATCTCGAACTGCGCGTGCTGCCGGGGGATCATCCGTTCTATCTGGCGGAACGCGATGCCATCGCCGAAAACTGGACGAAGGAAGTCGCCGCCAATCCAGCGCTCTTCGATGGTCGCATGCTTTTTCAGAAGCGCCTGGAGCTGCGGGACGGCAAGCTGCTTGGCGAGAGCCACATCGTTCCATTCTCGACCTTCATGTGGTGGCGCCGGCAGGAGAAGCGGCACGGAGGCGTCCATCTCTTCGCCTATCCGGTGCTTGCAACGTCGGATAATGCTCTCGTTGCGATCCGCATGGGTGCGCATACGGCCAATCCCGGTCAGGTCTATTTTGCCGCCGGCTCGTTCGAGCCCGAGGATGTCGTTGACGGACACTGCGACGTTGAGGCGAACATGCGCCGGGAAGTGCTTGAGGAGACCGGCTTCGATCTTTCGGACGCGCAAGCGGATGACGGTTATTTCGCGGTTCGCAACAGGCGGGTGGTGACGCTGCTCAAGGTGTTCCGCTTCGACCTTACCGCCGATGAGGTGATCGAGAAGATCGAGGCGCACATGCTTGTCGCCGACGACAAGGAAATCGCCGGCGCGGTGGCCATCCGGTCGGCGGACCCGAAGGCCCAGCCGTACAATATCGCCATGCTGCCGGTGATCGAATGGTACTTCGGCCAGAAGGTGAATAGGTAACGCCTTGCGCTTGATCTCGTGCTCGGGCAGTTTGACGGCACGAGGATCGATACGAGGAGGCCGATGTGGCGCGCAGCTACAGCGTCTATGACGTGTTCACCGACCGCAAGCTGGCAGGCAATCCGCTGGCAGTCATCTTCGACGGAGACGACCTGAGCGATGAAGCCATGCAGGCTATCGCCAAGGAGATCAACCTTTCGGAAACGGTCTTCGTCCGCCAGTCCGACAATCCCGCCTATACAGCCCGGATCCGGATCTTCACGCCAGGGCGCGAGCTTCCGTTTGCCGGACATCCGACCGTCGGGACGGCGATCGCGCTTGCCGAGCGGGCGCAGGCCGGCACGCCTCTCGATAGCGTCTGCGTTCTGGAAGAAAACATCGGCCCCGTCAGATGTGCGGTGAAGCTCAGCGCCGAGGGCGCAAGTTTTGCGGAATTCGACCTGCCGCGCAAATCGCAGCAGATCAACATGCCGCTCGACAAGATCGGGATTGCGCAAGCGCTGTCGCTGAAGCAGACCGAGATCGGCTTCGAGAATCATGTTCCGTCGCTTTGGACCGCGGGGGTCGCCTTCCTGTTGATCCCGGTGCACGACGTCGGCGCCGTTCAGCGCATGGAATTCGATCCGCAGCTATGGGAGGCGACGGTGCCCTTCGTCGATGGGGCGCTGGCTTCCGCCTACATCTACTGTCGGGGCGGCGTGAACCACGTAGCGAAGTTTCATGCGCGCATGTTTGCGAGCGGCATGGGGATCGTCGAGGATCCGGCGACGGGTTCGGCGGCCGCCGCACTGTCCGGTGCCATCCACCATTTCGACAGGCTGACGGATGGCCACCACGGCGTTCTCATAGAGCAGGGCGTGGAGATGGGCCGGCCGTCGTTTATTCACCTGCACATGGATATCGAAGGCGGGGCGATCGCAAATGCCCGGATTGGCGGGCAAGCGGTGCGTCTGGCGAGCGGTACATTGGACCTTTGATTTCATTGCATTTCAGCCATGCACAAAAAATCTCGCATTGGCGAAAGAATTTTCGGAAGGGCGCTAGACAAGCCGAACGATCCTGTTTATACGCCCTCTCAC
This sequence comes from Rhizobium sp. Root708, assembly GCF_001429725.1. GTDB lineage: Bacteria > Pseudomonadota > Alphaproteobacteria > Rhizobiales > Rhizobiaceae > Rhizobium. The sequence goes on from NZ_LMHV01000004.1 coordinate 179,551, forward strand.
ACCACGCAAACACAGCGCGGACGGGTGATTAGCTCAGTTGGTAGAGCAGCTGACTCTTAATCAGCGGGTCGTAGGTTCGAGCCCTACATCACCCACCAAACTTTTCCTTTTGTTGCCAAGGGGTTGAGTTATCTTAATAAAAGATCACATCAACGCTAAAAGATCACAATGGGATCACGTAGCCCCCAAAAAGATCAAATGCAATCGCGTTGACACGCCCTGTTTTTCCCAGCCAGTTGGTCGTGGATAGCGTGCTGCCGAAAGCGCTCCAACCGCGTCTCTCGGTAGCTAGTCATCTCTAAGTTCAAAGCCGAGGAACGTAATCTCGGGTGCGGTGCTCGAAGAGCAGCTCGGGGGCTCGATCACCCGTGAATGGCGTGACGAAGGCCTGCGCCTGATCGTCGAATTGCCGTCCCTCGACCGCGTCGGCCGCAGTCTCAAATCGAATCCCTGAACCACGCTGCCCGCGAGCTACCTCAGTGCATGTTCGATCCGCTCAACATTGTGCGCGGGAACTTCGTCGCCGCGCTCGGCCGCTGCGATCTCGGCGATCGTCAGGCCGGTCGTGATAGCAAGGTTCTCCAGGCTGGAACCCTTGGCAAGTCGACCTTTATGCAAGGCGTTAGACGCCTCGAAGTTCTTCGATACGTGATCCATTGAATTCTCCGATTTTTGAAATTGCGTTCTTGCGCAAGGAATCTCCCTCCACAATCCCGCTGTTTACTTGTGCGGCCTCGCTGCGAGCCTGAGCTTACGCAGCCTCTCCGTCTTCTCTTCACGCCGGCGACGCTCGTCATCGACCGCTTCCTGCGCGATAGTGTTCGTGCGCTCGACCGCGGCCGCGCGCTGGCCGACGGTCAAGGTTCGTTTGATCCTTGAAACCATGATATCCATCTATCTGAGTGGTCCGGGATATATGGGAATTTGCACGCGGTCTCACAACGCATGGCTGTCCTTCGCGGGACGCGTAGATCGCCCTATTGAAGCGCCCGGCACCCGTCATCATCTAATGTCCACACCCGTATCGATGACAGCAAAGGCGACACCCCTCTCCGTCGCGCGGCGGTCGTCCGGGATGGACGAGGGCGCTCCCTGTAACCGGGTCGAGCGCCCTTAGTGTTTCTGTGCGTCACCAAGATTGCCCCGCACTGGGGTGAACGATCCACGGCAGGCAGCGTTGTACGAGCAGACCATCAGAAGGAGATTTACGATGGGCACGAATGATACGAACGCAACTCCCGAACAACGCCGCCCGGCGGACGTTCACCCGACGCCCTCGAACCCAGAACCCGCCGACGATGAATCCATGGCACCGACCTTCGTCCAGCCGGCAGGCAAGAAGGACGAGAGCGAACAGCCGATAGTGAACCCGGTGACAGGCGCGCCGATGTAGGAATTAATGACTTCGACTCCACAGCTAGACGATGAAGACGACCATCCCGCGAGCGAGACGATCTCGTTCGCCTTCGACAGGATGACCGTCGCGCGGTTCTGGGAGACGTTTCCGAACGCCCGCTGGAACGACGCCCTCCAGGCTTGGACGGTTCCTGGCGTCACGGCCCGACGCCGCATCGACAGATGGCTCGCATCCGAAGCGAACCGCCACGATCCTTTCGAGCAGGAAAGCGGCCGCGACGCCTACGCGTTCGAGCCGATCCTCAGTCCATATTTGCAAGTCTACGAACGGGGCTTCCGAATTAAAACCCCGTTCTCCCGGACGGTCGTCGACGAGCTCCGGCAGGTATCCTTCGCGCGCTGGAACAGCGACGACAAAGTCTGGGAAATTCCCTTCGCGTCCTACGACGATCTGCAGCATCGGTGGGAAGCCATGGACGCGGCGGCAAAGAGGGCGGAACCGGAAGAGCATGAAAGCGTGCCGAGGCCCGGAATGGTACCGAAGAGGAGGCGAAGACGAAGCGGCGGACAACGGAGCGAAAGAAGCACAGGCTTCCCGTATCGAGCGACGACCTTCCTTCGATAGGTAGGCCGGTGGCGACCGCGACCTACGGGATCGTGGTCATAACGGACGTCACGGGCGAAATCGTTGATCCGAGAGAGGTTATCGAGCACCACCCGGATGCGAGCAATGAACATGTCAGGACCGAATGGCGCACTGCACACCTGGCCGTCGCGAGCAACACCGGGCGAATACGAGAAAGTACGTGGCTGGTGGCTGCCTACGCTCGACGAGTTGAGAGACGCCAGGCGGGATGCCAGGTCTCGTGACCGTCGGCGCAGGAAGGATAAGCCGCCTTCACATGTAGACCCATGAGTTCCGGTGTTCGTCAGAACCCCTTTAGGCTCAACGCCTGGCTGCGTCACGATAACTCAAGCGGCTCGACGCCAATGCAGAGGGAAGAAATTTTCGCAACAACGGCGCTCTCTGCGAGTTTCGTCCTGACGGAACGACAGGAGCCCCAATATGGCAGATGACAGCACCGTTACCATCCGCGCCGATTTCACCACGCGGGAGGCTGCAGACCTTGCCGTTGAGCATCTCGTACAGCAACTCGGAATTTCCAGGCCAGACGTCTTTGTCCAATCCGCGGCGGTGGAGAACACATCCGGTTCGAAGGCCTCGGGCGGCGACGCCGCGCACGGGGACGGATCCCGTGATGATGAGCCACTCGCCGTTGACGTCGAGGTCTCGGTGGATATCGCCGCTAGCCAGCTTCCCAAGGTCAACCGGATCTTCGGAGACCTAGGCGCGATGCGCGTATCGAGTCACTAGCCGATGAAGCGTGCTGAAACGGACGCAGCGGTCCGCCGAATCCTAATCACCGGGGCGAGCGTTGCTGGCAATGCGCTTGCGTGGTGGCTGACAGAGCGCGGGTTCGACGTCACGGTCGTCGAGCGCCACCCGCAGTTTCGCGACGGCGGACAGAACGTCGATGTTCGGGGTGCGGGACGTGAAGTCCTCAAGAGGATGGGTCTTGAGCAGGCGGTGGCCGGCAGCGGCACGGGTGAGACGGGCGTTCGGTTTGTCGACGCGGACAACAAGACCGTTGCGCAATTCGGCGTCGACGAATTCGGCGCCGACGGTCCGACCGCGGAACACCACGGGTGAGACGGGCGTTCGGTTTGTCGACGCGGACAACAAGACCGTTGCGCAATTCGGCGTCGACGAATTCGGCGCCGACGGTCCGACCGCGGAACTCGAAATCCTGCGTGGCGATCTGGCGCGGATCTTCTATGAAGCTTGCGGCGATGGCGTGAAGTTCATATTCGACGATGCCATCGAAGCCGTCGCCGAGACCGAGGGCAGTGTAGACGTATCGTTCAAGAGCGGCACCAGTGCGGAATACGATCTGGTCGTCGTCGCCGAGGGCGTCGGGTCCGCCACTCGTGAACTTCTCTTTCCGGGCGAAAACGAACCCCGATGGCTAGACGTGACGATGGGCTACTTCACGATCCCAAAGGGCGAGGGCGACGACAACCTCTGCCGCATCTATACGGCCGGCGAGGGGCGCAGCATCTGGCTCCGGCCCGATAACAAGGGCACCACCCGTGCAATCCTTGTCATCCAGAAGGAGGCTGACGGCGACGAGCGGTTATCGCCGCCAGATCAGAAGGCTTTCCTACGGGAACGTTTTGCCGACGTCGGCTGGGAAGCGGGACGAGTCCTCCAAGGACTGGAGATCACAGACGACCTCTACTTCGACGTCCTTCGCCAGGTGAAGATGGCCCGCTGGTCGAGAGGTCGCGTCGTCCTCACCGGTGACGCGGCTTGGTGCGCCACTCCGATCGCCGGGATAGGAACCACGCTTGCGATCGTGGGCGCCTATGTTCTGGGCGGAGAGCTTTCGCGCTCGACTGACATTCGCCAAGCGCTGAAGCGATACGAGAATGTCCTGCGTCCCTACGTCGAGAAAGGACAAAACGTGCCGAAGTTCGCTCCCAAAATGCTGCAGCCGCAGACCATGCTGGGCGYAGCACTGCAGCGAGCCGTGCTGCGCGTCGTCGATATGCCCGGCATCAAGCAAGTCGTGACCAAGCTGTTCGTATCAAGCGCCGACGACTTCGAGCTRCCCTCTTATGATCAGGTCTCCTCATAGTGCGGAAGCGATCGGTTACAACATGCTCGCCGCAAATAAATCATTGGAACTTCTAGGTTTTCTGCGTGTTTCCGATCTATCCAACAGGAGGAACCACCAATGAAGAAAATCACACTCGCCACCGCCGGTCTGCTCCTCGTTGCCACTGGCGCATTCGCACAGAGCGAGACGCCGAGCACGTCGCAGACCACGCCGGCGGTCAACACCGAGCAGAACCCCGGCGCTCCAGTCGCTGGCAAGAACAGCTTCACCGAAGCCCAGGCGAAGTCCCGCATCGAAGAGGCGGGTTACACCGATGTGTCCGGCCTGAAGCTCGATGACCAGGGAGTATGGCGCGCCACCGCTTCGAAGGACGGCAAGCCTGGCAACGTCTCCCTGGACTTCCAGGGCAACGTCACGCTCGCCARGTAAAAAACGATAACGGAGGAATTCCCATGAAGACCACGATCACAGGACTCTATGACCGCTACGAGGATGCCAAGGCGGCCGTGAAGGCGCTTGAGAATGCGGGCGTGTCGTCGGACGACATCAGCATCGTCACCAACAAGGCCAATGGCGACGTCGACGTCGAAGGGCAAGGCAACCGAGCAGGTGAAGGTGCTGGCACCGGCGCCGGTATCGGCGCTGTTGCCGGCGGCGCAGGCGGCCTCCTGACCGGCCTCGGTATGCTCGCGATTCCGGGCGTCGGCCCGGTCGTCGCTGCCGGCTGGCTTGCAGCGGCGGCAGCAGGTGCGGTCGCAGGCGCGGTTGCTGGCGGCGCCGTCGGCGGGATCGTCGGTGCGATGATTGAATCCGGCGTGCCGGAAGAGGATGCGAACTTCTACGCGGAGAGCGTTCGTCGCGGCGGCTCCGTCGTGACCGCACGGGTGGAAGGTGACCACCGCGCATCTGCTGAGGCAATCCTCAAAAGCTCGCCGCGCGTAGACGTTGCTGCTCGTCGTGCGAGCTACACCGAGCAGGGCTGGACACGCTTCGACGAAGCGGCAGATCCCTACACGCCGGAACAGATCGCCGCCGAACGCGACAGGTATCGCGTCAATCGTCTGTAATCCGCTCCCACGGAAATCGTCGGAAAGCCTCGCAGTCGCTGCGGGGCTTTTTTGATTCTARTCGTCGGGACCTTTTGTCGCTGCCGGCGTTGTCTTCTCAAGATCGAGAGGAGATTATGATGTCATCCAAGGCAACCGTCGCAAAACAGCGCGATGTCCAGACCCAGGTCGCGAAGGCTGACGAAAAGCCGAAATCGAAGCCAGGCGGCGCGATGCAGGCGGGCGCTCGGAAATACCCCGAACCGCCATTTCCGAAAGTCCACCAGGACAAGCCTGGATCCGAGGCCGACCTCCCGCTCGCCCCGATGTATGACGCGCCGTTCTACAAGGGCTCGGGGAAGMTCGAGGGCAAGGTCGCACTCATCACCGGCGGAGATTCTGGCATTGGCCGCTCGGTCGCGATCCTGTTCGCGCGCGAGGGCGCCGACGTAGCCATCGTTCATCTGGACGAGGACGAGGATGCGAGCGACACCAAGGCGGCCGTCGAGAAAGAGGGCCGCCAGTGCCTCATCATCAAAGGCGACGTGAAGGATCCGAAGTTCTGTCGCGATGCGGTCGCTAAGACAGCCCAGCAGTTCTCTCGTCTCGACATCCTCGTCAACAATGCCGCCTTCCAGGTTCATGTCGCCGATATCGAGGACCTGACCGACGAGCATTTCGACGAGACCCTGAAGACCAATCTCTATGGTTACTTCTACATGGCCAAAGCCGCTATCCCACATCTGACCGACGGCTCGGCGATCATCAACACCGGATCCGTCACGGGACTGGAAGGCTCGAAGGAGCTCCTCGACTACTCCATGACCAAGGGCGGCATTCACGCCTTCACCAAGGCCCTCTCCAGCCAGCTCGTGCCGAAGGGGATCCGCGTTAACGCCGTCGCGCCGGGCCCGGTCTGGACGCCGCTCAATCCTTCCGACAAGCAGGCAGACGACGTTGCGAAGTTCGGCAGCCAGACGCCGATGAAACGGCCGGCCCAGCCCGAGGAGATCGCGCCCGCCTTTGTCTTTCTCGCATCGCCGCAGATGTCGAGCTACATCACCGGCGAAATCCTTCCAATCGTCGGCGGCTACTGAGCCTGGAGATGGCGAGGTTCTACTTTCAACTGCTCGACCACGAAGGCGTCCGTCCTGCGGAGATGGTCTACGACTTCGACACTGCGGAAGCTGCGATCGAGGAGGCGCGAACAGCGCTCTCCGAAATGGCGGCCGATGGGCTTCCGACCAGTGAATACAACATGCTGTCCGTCGAGGTCTTCGACGAAGACAGAAAACCCATTCGGGAGATCAGGCTCGTTCTCGAAGAGATCGACCGGACCATCCCTGCTGTTAGCCCAACACCAACAGGAGATTGAACATGGTCACGAAAAGCGACGRCATGGGATCGCCGAAGGTCACGGAAACAGCTAGCGAGGCCCGGCAGGGCAGCTATGGAAAGCCCGTATTCATCGTTCTCGTCTGTGGCCTATTGCTTGCGTTGCTCGCCTGGGGCGGCGTCGAAATCTGGGGTGAGAGCATCGATCAGGATGCCCAGTCCACGGCTTCGACGAAGACCGATCCGATCAAKGCACAGCCATCCGGGCAGGGCACGTTCGACAACAACGCMGCCGACGGCACCAGTCGTCCGCCTGAAGCAACCGACCGTTCTCCAACCCCGAGCGGGAGCGGCAGTGGCCCGACGCAGGTCACGACACCGTCGGGAACCGAGAAAACGCAGTAGGTCGACTGTGACTGGCCTWKTCCCGAGAAAATCGCGCTTTTCTAAAAATGGTTCGGAACACGRTCGCCTAGTGGAAGTTCACTTTTCGAGATCATGACGATCTGTCAACGAGGAGAATGAGAATGGCATCCACAGGCACCGACACATCGCACTCCAAGGGCGGCTCCAAGTCGAGCTCCGGTAAGAGCGCATCTTCGACGACGAAGAGCGCAAGCTCGTCCGGCAAGCAGGGCGGCTCGCATGATCAGCACGTCAAGGCCGGCGAGCAGAGCCACAAGAACTCTAAGTAAGTCCCGAGAAAATCGCGCTTTTCTAAAAATGGTTCGGAACACGATCGCCTAGTGGAAGTTCACTTTTCGAGATCATGACGATCTCTCAACGAGGAGAATGAGAATGGCATCCACAGGCACCGACACATCGCATTCCAAGGGCGGCTCCAAGTCGAGCTCCGGTAAGAGCGCATCTTCGACGACGAAGAGCGCAAGCTCGTCCGGCAAGCAGGGCGGCTCGCATGATCAGCACGTCAAGGCCGGCGAGCAGAGCCACAAGAACTCTAAGTAAGGGCGGCGAACCTTCATCGACGGACCGAATGCTGTCGCTGATCGCCGCGGCTATGGACAAGGCCGGCGTGATGACTGAAACGATCCGGCTCGTCGACTTCGACATTAAGCCCGGCGTCACCTCAGACGAAGGCGACGGCGACGAGTGGCCGGGCATCCGTCAGAAAATTCTCGACGCCGACATTCTGGTATTCGGCTCCCCGATCTGGATGGAACAGCCCGACAGCATCTCAAAACGCGTCCTCGAGCGGATGGACGCCTTCTTCGACGAGACGGACGACCAAGGCCGAATGGTCTCCTACGGCAAAGTGGCCGCGGTGGCGGTTGTCGGCAACGAGGACGGCGCGCACCACGTCTCCGCCGAGCTCTATCAGGGTTTGAACGACGTCGGCTTCACACTTGCCCCGAACGCGGTCTCGTACTGGGTGGGGGAGGCAATGGGCAGCACCAACTTCGTCGATTTGCCGAAAGTGCCGGAGGCCGTCCAGAAGGCCGTCGACATACTTGCACGAAACACGGTCCATCTAGCGAAGCTCACGAAGGACAACCCATTTCCCGGCGAGAAATAGCCGAACGTCGGTCGGTGCGGAACTTACACTCCCAGTGCAAGTTTCTGCTTCGGAAGGAGAACACCAATGCCAGCGAAATCGAAAGCACAGCAGAAAGCCGCCGGCGCAGCCTTGTCGACCAAACGCGGCGACACTCCGAAAAGCAAGCTCAAAGGTGCTTCCAAGCAGATGGTGGATTCAATGAGCGAAAAGCAGCTTGAGGACTTCGCCTCGACTAAACGCAAGGGCAAGCCCCAGCACGTCTCCCATTGAGCGGCCGGGACGATAGCGCCCTTGGCCAAGTCGGGTTTTCCGGGTTCGCACTTGAACAGATCGAGGTCGCGTCCGGCCCGATCAGAGTTCGTCATGGCGGGGCCGGTCCGCCGGTCCTTCTACTTCACGGACACCCGCGTACCCATATGATGTGGGGTCGTGTCGCAGATTTTCTCTCGCCGTTCGTTACCGTTATCTGTCCTGATCTTCCGGGTTTCGGGCGCTCATACATCCCGATCGACGCGCTGGACAGCAGAAACTCGTCCAAGCGTGCTAAGGCATCGGCGCTCGTCGAAATGATGGAGAAGATGGGTCATCGCCAATTCGCCGTTATCGGCCACGATCGAGGCAGCCTGACCGCCTTCCGGATGGCGATGGATCACCCCGAGAAGATAAAAAAGCTAGTCACCGTCGACGGCATTCCCATCCTCGAACACCTCGAGCGGGCTGACTGGAGATTTGCCAGGGACTGGTATCACTGGTTCTTCTTCGCACAGCCGGACAAGCCGGAGCGGGCCATCCTCGCCGATCCGACGGCATGGTATTCGACGCTGTCACCCGATCTTATGGGGACGGCGGCCTACGACGACCTTCTGGATGTCATATACAATCGAGACACCGTCCATGGGATGATCGAAGACTACCGCGCTGGTATCCGCATCGATCACCAGCACGACCGTGCTGACCGTGACGCCGGCAGGCGTGTGAACTGCCCGATGCTGTGCCTGTGGTCGACGCGAGATGACTTGGAAAAGATCTATGGCGATCCAGTAGCCATCTGGCGCAACTGGGCCACGGAGGTGAAGGGGTTCGGCATCGACAGCGGTCATCACGTTGCGGAGGAGAACCCGGTGGCTCTTGCAGCGGCAATCCATGCATTTCTGATGTGATGGACGTTCAGCCGATAGGCGCTGTCGCCGGAAGTTCGCCGTTGCCGGCCACGATTTCGGAGAGTTTTCGACCCCGCCGCCCGGCTCACTACGAAGGTGCGTCGTTGCATCTGTGCGCAGCCGTCATCCAGTTCTGCGAGGCGAGTCCTTCAAACCAGGGTGCCAGGAGGCACAGGATGCCGCGAACTGCGGAACTCGCGCCAACTGAGACGTCGAAACTCCGGTGATGTGTTGCTCCTGTCTTGACGACGACGCGCGTCTCACCATGCCGCTGCTTGCCGGCGACCGACAAAAGGCTACATCCATCTTGAAGGCGGCTGTCGTGCGGCCGGGGGAAGGATTTTAATGCAAGCGAATGCCAGCGCGCTCCGGGCCACGTCCGTCGAGGGCCGATATCATCTCCTCGTCGATTCAATCACCGACTATGCGATCTATCTGCTTGACCCCACGGGTCACATCAGTTCGTGGAATGCCGGCGCGCGGAGGTTCAAGGGATACACCGAGGAGGAAATCCTAGGCGAGCACTTCTCCCGGTTCTACACTCCGGAAGATCAGGAGGCCGGCATTCCGGCCAGAGCTCTGCTGACGGCCGAAACCGAAGGACGGTTCGAGGCCGAGGGCTGGCGGGTGCGCAAGGACGGCCACCGCTTCTGGGCGCATGTCGTCATCGACGCTATTCGGGATGTGAGCGGTGGACTTGTCGGTTTCGCCAAGATTACGCGAGACCTCTCCGAGCGGAAGATCGCCGAGGAAGCTCTGAAGCGAAGCGAAGAGCAGTTCCGGCTCTTGGTTCAGGGCGTCACCGACTACGCCATCTACATGCTCGACCCGGAAGGCAATGTCACGAGCTGGAACCCCGGCGCACAGCGTATCAAGGGCTATGCTCCCGAAGAGATCATCGGCGAGCACTTCTCGCGCTTCTACACCGAGGACGACCGCGTGGCGGGGCTTCCGGGCATTGCCTTGGCGACGGCCGCTCGGGAAGGCCGTTTCGAAAAGGAGGGATGGCGTCTTCGCAAGGACGGGTCACGGTTCTGGGCGACCGTCATCATCGACGCGATCCACGGACAAGACGGAAACCTCATTGGTTTCGCCAAGGTGACCCGCGACATCACTGAAAAGCGACAGGCACAGCAAGCTCTTGAGCGCGCGCAGCAGGAGCTCTTCCAGTCCCAGAAGATGGAGGCGGTGGGCCAGCTTACGGGCGGCGTCGCGCACGACTTCAACAACCTTCTGACGGCCGTTCTGGGAAGCCTGGAGATCGCCCGAAAGAAAGTCGCGGGACACCCTGACGTCGCCGATCTCATCGACAATGCTATCTTGGGTGCCAAGCGCGGAGCGTCACTGACGCAGAGATTGCTTGCCTTTTCCCGCAAGCAGGATCTAAAGCTCGAGACGTTAAATCTTCCTGACCTTGTCCGCGGGATGTCGGACATGCTTCAACGTTCGATCGGTCCCGAAGTCGAGATCAGCACGACGTTCCCGCTTTCCCTGCCTTTGGTGAAGTCCGACCCGAACCAGCTCGAAAGCGCGTTGCTCAATCTGGTGGTCAACGCCCGCGACGCGATGGCGAGCGGGGGGACGATCACCATTTCGGCTCGGCGGACGCCAGTAGGCTCCGGTCAAATCGAAGACTTACCCGGCGGCGACTATGTTTGCCTTTCCGTGAAGGATGAAGGCGAAGGCATGGACGCGGAGACGCTTGAGAAGGCGACGACGCCGTTCTTCACGACGAAGGGTGTCGGCAAGGGGACCGGCCTTGGTCTACCAATGATCCAAGGACTGATGGCGCAGTCTGGCGGGCGGCTGACGTTAAGGTCGACTAAGGGAGCGGGCACGACCGCCGAACTCTGGCTTCCTGCTGCCAATGAGGTCGCGGCCCCTGCGCCGCAGGGGGAAGAGCCAGCGGCCGCAGCTGTTAGACCGCTGACCGTGCTGGCTGTCGACGACGACGGACTTGTCTTGATGAACACGGTTCTGATGCTCGAAGATCTCGGACATATGACTATGCAGGCCGAATCTGGAGCGCAGGCATTGGACCTTCTGGAGGAGGGGACGTTGCCGGATGTCGTCATTACCGACCATTCGATGCCACACATGACGGGGGCCGAACTTTCCCGACATTTATCGGCGCTCCACCCCGGACTTCCGGTGATCCTGGCGACCGGATATACCGAGCTTCCCAATGGGGACGACCCCGGTCTCCCTAGGCTGCCAAAACCCTTCTCGCAGGGACAATTGAACGAAGCACTTGCGAAAATCGTGGGGTAGCGGTCCGCTACTGTACAAACCGTTTGTCCAGCTCGCGTAGCGGTGGACGAGCTCCGCAAGTCCATAGGCGACGCAGGTGCATCCCAGCGCGGTAAAGCCGGGACTTAATCTGGGCACCATCCGGTCGATTTACAGCCAGTACGCCGAGATCACCGGCAGCCCCCAACCTATGTGTATCTCGACCGTCCATCGGCTTCAAAATAGAGTCTCGGCGATAGTCTCAGCAATCCAAGAAGGATAGGACCATGAAAATCGTCATCATCGGAGGCACAGGCCTCATTGGAACGAAAGTGGCGGAGCGTCTGAGGAAGCAGGGACATGACGTTATTCAGTCCTCTCCTTCCACCGGGGTCAATACCTTGACCGGCGAAGGCCTCGCTGGCGTGCTTGCCGGAGCAAATGTCGTCCTGGATGTCACCAACTCGCCCTCATTCGAACCGAGCGCCGTCCTGTCCTTCTTCCAGACATCGACCGCCAACTTGCTCAAGGCAGAACGGGAGGCCGGCGTTCGTCACCATGTCGCACTCTCCATAGTCGGCATCGAGAGATCGCCGGACAATGGCTACTTCCCTGCCAAGGTCGCTCAAGAAGAGCTCATCAAGAAGGGCGTCATCCCGTATACGATCGTGCGGGCGACGCAGTTCATGGAATTTTTGGGCGGGATCGCCGATAGCGCGACCGTCGATGGGGAAGTCCATGTGTCGCCCGGCGCGTTTCAGCCAATCGCAGCCGACGACGTCGCAAGCTTCGTCGCCGAGGCAGTCTGCGGCAAGCCCGAGAACCAGACCGTCGAAATCGCTGGACCCGAGAAAAAGCCCATGAGCGATTTTTTGAAGGGTTATCTCACGGCGACCGGCGACACGCGAACGGTCCTCATCGATCCCCAGGCGAAGTACTTCGGTTCTCTCGTAAACGACCAGTCCCTGGTTCCTCTCGGATCGGCCAAGCTAGGCAGACTGGATGTCAAAACCTGGTTTGCGCAACGCCCCCAAGCCTCGACCTGACAAGCCGTGTGATGAAACGGATGGCCGGCAGTAAGCCGACGGGCGGTTCGCGGATTCACAAACCAGCCTGTGTCGAGGAGGTGATTGAGCGCGTGTTCTCCGCCGCAGCTTGGAACGGCGATCCGCCTTCGGTAAGGAGCGTTACAGCGCGCTTGGCATGGGCGCGAGGACTGAGGGGCCCGCCAGCGGGCCGCCATCGCCAACTGGAACTGCTTTTTGAATCCACCGACGAAAGCGCCTTAACCAGATTGTTGGAAAGTCTTGCCCTAACGCCTTACTAGATGCCACAAGCGCATCAGTTCGGCGGGGGCCGAGATACCCGCTCCCAGCACAAACGGGTCCGTCGATCTCGACCGGGCCGAACTGCTTTCCTTGACAGGAAGACCATGCCCCATGCCGTCGATGGAGTAGAGCGAAACCTGGCGTCCGCCGGCGCCCCAGGTGGACAACTGGCCCCACGCCTTCTTCTCGGCACGGCTAGCGCCTCGCTCGAGACCACTTGCTTCGACCCATTGATCGACGCAGGCCAGGGCATTAGCCGGGTTCACGGTGCGATCTGCTATCCCCTGCCAAATGCTGATCGGAGGCCAGGCGCGGCGATCGGGCGAAATTTCATGTATCCTTGCGCCCCATCCAGCCGCGGGTGGCGAGGCGCCCGATTTCATCGCACGCAGGGCTGACATCGCATCGCGCACAGCGCCAACCGGCATTCCAGCGACGATGGCGGCACCCGCGAACATGTCTGGATAGTTGGCGACCAGTGCGCCCGTCATCGCGCCGCCAGCAGACAGACCGACGATGTAGACCCGCGCCCGATCGGCTCGATGTCGTTTCAGGGCATGATCAATCATCTGCTTGATGGAAAGCAACTCACCGCGATCACGAGCCACCTCGCTCGGGCGAAACCAGTTGAAGCATCGCTGAGGATTGTTCGAATGAGTTTGCTCCGGATAGAGCAGAACGAACCCTCGATCCTTTGCCAGCTTCGAAAAGCCGCTAGCGCCATCCATGCTCTCCGGTGTCTGGCGGCAGCCATGAAGCACCACCACAAGAGCAGGCTTGTTCGGCAGGGTGGAAGGCACGTAGGTCTTCATCACCAGCCGGGCGGGGTTGCTGCCAAAGGCCGTGATTGTCTGGAGCGTCGGTCGCTCCGGCCTTGATGGCTTCCGGCGGACGGGGCTCCATGCCTTCTCCAGCAAGTGTGCAGCCTTGCGCTGCGTCTTCAACAGCCGCGTCAGCGATCTGGTGAAGCCGAGCTTCAAAGCTGTGTGCCCTCAAGCCTGGAGAGCAGAGCTCTCAGGCCGGGCTGGGCAGCATCGCGGATCGCGACTTTCAAGGGGAACCATTTCTGCTTTCGCGTGCCCTTCTCGGGAAAATCAAGTTGAGCCTCGGCAACCTGAAGGAGATGGACAGTGACATGGTAATGATGGGGCGAGCTGTCTTTGTGGTAGCTGAACGAACCGAAGATCGTCGTCTCGACGTCCCCGACGACGCCCGCTTCCTCGAAGGATTCCCGACCGGCTGCCTGGGAGGTTGTCTCCCCGGGATCGAGATGCCCTTTGGGGACACCCCATCGTCCATTCCGGCGGCTTCCCACGAGAAGGACACGGAGCTGCCCACTTCCGTTTCTGCGGTAGCAGATCGCGCCAGCTTGCTGGATGTCGCGGGCGGCGGTTGGGATTGCCGAGTTGGATTGATCGTCAGAGAGCATGGCTGCTTTTCGATTTCTTCCCGTATTTCATCAGATTGCTGTAGCATCGAACTATGACAGTCTGGTTCGCGTTGAGTTGGTTCCTCTAGCAGCCGGAGTTCATCTTGTCGTCCGAAACCGAAATCAAACTCGACCTGTCACAGGAAGCCCTCGACACCCTCATGGGTTCCGATCTTTTTGGCGATCCCGACAAGGTACTCGATCAGCGATCCACCTATTTCGATACCGCCGACCGCATGCTCTGGAAGGAAGGCTACACCGTGCGCATCAGGCAGGTCGGCGGCACCAGGACGCAGACCGTCAAGGCGACCGGGCCCAGCAGATCGCTGTTTGCAAGATCCGAATGGGAAACGCCCCTCGAAGGCGACGAGCCTGTCCTCGATCACACAAGTCCGCTGACTGGAGAGTTCGGTGGCGATCTGAAGCTTGAGCCTGTGTTCGACGTCGTGATCACCAGAAGGCTCTGGAACGTGGTGGAGAATGGGTCGCGCATAGAGGTTGTCCTCGATGAGGGTGCTGCTATCTCCGGCGACCGCCGTTCTCCAATCCGGGAAGCCGAGATCGAGCTGAAAGAGGGAAGCCCCAGCGACTTGTTCGTTTTCGCCCGGAAGATGGATGCTGTCGCCAACTTCCGGTTCGGTGTGCGGTCAAAGGCCGAGCGCGGCTTCGTTCTTGCCGATGCCCAGAAGAAGGTGGTCAAGGCGGAGCCAGTCCACCTTGAGCAGAGCATGAACGCGGCTGCGGCATTCAAGGCGATTGCGCTCTCTTGCGTTCGCCAGTTCCGGCTCAACGAAGATATTCTGCGCCAGCACCGAAACCCCGAAGCCCTTCACCAGACCAGGGTGGCTCTGCGCCGCTTCCGATCCGCCCTCTCGTTGTTCAAGGCCGTCCTGCCAGGTGATGAACCTCAAAGACTGAACCAGGAACTTCGCTGGCTCGCTGCGGTCCTTGGCGAGGCACGCAACGTGGACGTTCTCTTCGCCAAGGCATCCGACACCGATCTGATCTCCAAACTGAAGACGGCGCGTGCGGCCACCTACCGCGATGCCATCGAAGCTTTGGACTCCTCGCGCACGCGCGCCCTGATGCTCGACCTCGTCAATTGGCTGGAATGCGGCGACCATCTTCCCGGCAACGGATCGGTATCGGCGGACATACCCAGCGGGCAGGACTTCGCGGTCCGCGTACTAGAGAAGCAACGCAAGCGCCTTAAGAAGGATGGCAGCGCACTTGCGAAGGCCGACGACGAGCACAGGCACGAGGTTCGCAAGGATGCGAAGAAATTCAGATATGCTTCCGAGTTCTTCGCGTCGCTCTTCGACGACAAGCGCGGCGCGCGACGGCACAAGAAATTCCTCGCTGCCATGGAGGCGCTGCAGGACGAACTGGGTGCGCTCAACGATCTCGCGACAGGCCCGGAGGTCCTGGAGAAGCATGGCCTTGCCGATCATCCCGCCAAGGACACCGTTGTCTCCCATCGCGACAAGTCGGCATTGCTTGGGAAAGCCCAGGCTGCGGTGGATGAAGTCCTCGATATCAAGCGCTTCTGGCGATAGCCGACCGCCCGGCTGTCAAAAAACTTTCACAAACAAAGTGTCGATCGCTTCCGAACTGCTGGGTAAGGTCCCGGCGCGGAGGATTCGATGAAAGAGAAGACAATGGCCGAGATAGCTCGGGTTGCAGAGACCGTCGAACGGTCGCGAGGCCAGGACCGATTGAGTGACCGAGCTTTAACAGATCGCCGTCGATACGCGAAACAGTTATGACGACACCTCGCTTGACGATCACTGAAGCAGCGATCGAGCGGAACCCCGATCTGCTCCGTTTGTTTTGCGTTTAGATCGACGGGGAATAAATGGAAAAACCAACAAGCGATCCGCAACAGCCGTCCCAACCCCAATCGCAACAGATTGGCGCCATATGCATGCGCTCGCAGGCCGATGGTCCCGAAGTGCTGATGATCACCACCCGCGACACGAGACGCTGGATGATCCCGAAAGGCTGGCCAATCGATGGGCTCACCCCACAGGAGGTGGCCGAGCGCGAGGCGTGGGAGGAGGCTGGAGTGGTTGGCAAAGTCAAACGGAAGGTGTTTGGTGAGTTCCGCTACGTGAAAATCCTGTCGGATGGTCGCGAGATCGAGCCGTTGGTTTCCGTGTATCTCATCAAGGTGCGGAGGCGTAAAAAGCGGTTCCCGGAGATGGCTGAGCGCAATGTCATCTGGATGAAGCCGGCCGAGGCGGCCCGGCATGTCCGCGAGCCCGAACTGCGAAAGCTCCTGCTGGCGGTTGCCCGGCGCTTTGGTGGCCATCACGACCTTTCTCCGTCCTGAGCCCCTTAAGTCTATGTGACCACGTTGGTCGTGTGGCTGGCAGGAGTAAAAGTACCGCCGCCCGTTGAAGCCCGAGGAATTGCCATGCTGCAAGATGCTCTGGAGACCAGGACGCCGCTGAAGGTCGACATCCAGGATGTCGAGCAAGCCGGGGCAATTTGCATATCCCGATCGAACGGGCTTGCTCCACGAATTCTTTTGATCTCCAGTCGTCGCAACGGTGGTTGGGGCCTTCCAAAAGGCCACATCGAACCTGGAGAGACTTCCCAAGTGGCAGCCGCGCGAGACGCGTTTGAGGAGGCTGGAAGCCGTGGGGCGATCTCTTCCCGGCCCGTTGGCAGTTATGTCTACTTTAAAGACACGCCCGCCAAGCGCTACAAGGTCACCGTCTATGCGCTTGAGATTCAGTCCGTCGCCGAGGATTTTCCGGATAGGGACGTGCGAGCAACCAGGTGGTTTACCGCCAGCCAAGCTACCGATGAAGCGGGGCAGCCCGGCCCGAGAGCTTTGTTGCAAACGCTTCGGTTTTAAATAGCCGCGCTCGGACGCGGCTAAATGCGACGATCGACATTGACAGGTCGTCGACCGAGCTGCGGGCTGCGCTCCAGGAATCGCGATGCATGTGACCCGCCCGCGCGTCTAAGATCGTTGTCCGCTCCCTTCCAGCATGTGCTCGTTCCTGGATTACAGCAAGCCGATACCGTCAGGTTAGCCCTTCGCAGGAGCCTCGACATCTGAAAACGCCTGCACAACATCAGGTAGTCTCGCGCCTCTGATTTCGATCGCAGCAAGCGAGGCGTTCAGATCGGCCAGTTCCGCCGAAGTAAAAGAGATACCGGGGGCTCCAACGTTTTCGATCATGTGCGCCATCTGTGTCGTGCCAGGGATAGGCACGATCCAAGGCTTTTGAGCGAGCAGCCATGCCAAGGCGATCTGCCCAAGTCGTGCTTGCTTTCGTTCTGCCCATTTCTTGAGGAGTTCGACGAGCGCCAGATTGTGCGGCAAGTTTTCCGGCGCGAAGCGTCCCTCGATGCCGCGGATGTCACCGTTCGCGAAGGTCGTCTTGGGGTCAATCGCGCCGTTCAGGAAGCCGACGCCTAGAGGACTCCATGGCACGAAGCCGATACCCAGTTCTTCGCAGACAGGGATCGCGGTCTTTTCTGGCCCCCGCCAAAGCATCGAGTATTCGCTCTGGACGGCCGTGAGGGGAACCGCCGCATGCGCGCGCCGCAGCGTCTGCAGTCCCATTTCGCAAAGGCCCCAGTGCAGCACCTTTCCCTGGTCCATCAAGTCCTTGATCGCTCCAGCAACATCCTCGATCGGGACCTGCGGATCGACGCGGTGCTGGTACAGGAGGTCGATCCGGTCGGTACGAAGCCGCTTCAGCATCGCATCGACCGCCACTTTGATGTGCTCCGGCCGACTGTTCAGTCCGGGTTTGCGCTCGCCTGTTTCGGGGTCGATGTTCCACCCGAACTTGGTCGCGATCACGATCTGGTCACGGAACGGTTCGACGCCCTCTCCAAGGATTCGCTCGACCTCCAGCGGACCATAGGCTTCAGCCGCGTCGTAGAATGTCAGGCCGTGGTCGAACGCCGAACGGATGATGTTGTGCATCTCTGCCCGCGTCGGAATGGTCTGCTGGTAGGTGCGGCTCATGTTCTGGACCCCAAGTCCCAAACTCGAAACCTCCAGCGATCCAAGCTTGCGCCGCCCTATGGCCGACGAGGTCGTTACGGAGGAGGCTGACGGTGCCGATGTTTGAGCCAGAGCGGTTCCTGATTGGGCCGTTGCAGCGACGCCACCGGCTGCCAGCAGAAGATTGCGGCGATTGATCTGCATTCCCGTTTTCTCTCTCATCTCATTCCCTCTTGTTGATTGTCAGGCGCCGTCTGCGGGCGCGACGTGCGGATAGCCCCCGAACCACCGCCACTCTTGCGCCGTCTCAGCATCGACATCACGTAGTGCGTCAGCGCAGCGTACAGACAGACGATCGAGCCGTAGTTGAGGAAAAACCCGAAGGCAGACTCGTTGAAGTCCCACATGTCGAGCGTGTAGGTCAGCATCAGCTTGGATCCGAAGCCCATTTCAACGGTGCTGTGAACGCCCCAAGCAGCGGCGGCGAAAGTGAGGAGGCGGAGCGCAGCCGACCGAAAGACGTTTGGCCCTTCCATGCCGAAGACGCTGCGAAACACGTTCATCACCACCGCCCATCGGGTGCCGAGGTGCAAGGCCAGGATCATTAGCAGCCAGTAGGCGGCGAACATGTGGATCTCGCGGACGGCAAATGCTCCATCCAGAGATAGGAATGGAAAGAGATCACGCGAGATCAGCACACTGGTGACCAGCATGATCGTCATTGCCGTGGCAAGGCACGCTATGGTGGCTCCGTTCAGCAGTCTCGGGCCGTCACCAAGGTTCCGCGCGACATTCGGGTACCAGAGCCTGTTGAAGACGTTGTGGACGATCACGAGGCCAAAAAGCGCGGTGCCAAACAGTTCGTGCGACAGATTACCGAGCCACCAGTAGGCAAGGCACAGGACCACAAGAGCAAGGCCCGCAAAGTCGAGGAGGAGACGGGTCCGCAGCGTCATCATTCGAATTCGAAACGCCGGATGTCGTTGAAGGTGTAAAGGAACTCACGGTCGGCGCGGGAACTGTGGCAGCTCTGGCAGCGAGCGGTATTCTCTGCGGCATTGATCGTTCCATCCGGCTTGAACCATTGGAACTGCCAGTCACCAGTGCGGCGGTTCTCGTCGTATTCCTCGCCCCATCCGGCACCCTTTTCCATGATGAAGTAGCGGAAGACCTTTCCCTCACGGTAGTCGACGAGCGCGAAATGCGTGCCATTTGGGACAGGTTTGCCCGCTTTCACGGCCTCGATCGCTTCGCGCGTCGTCATGATGTGTTCAGTGACCTCGCCGCGGGTCACCGTGGTGTAGTGAACGAGCTTGCTGATGTCGGGCATCGTGGCCTTGGTTGGCTCGGCATCGACCTGTCGGCCGATCATGACGATGCCGCATGCCACTGCCACGAGGATAGGCAGACGAGAGCTTATGCGCATCATTGCTGACGTTCCGCTGCTTGAGAGGAGTATTCGGCGTCGTTGACGAGCTCAAGCCAGTCGACTGACTTGCCGTCCAAGGATTCCGAGAAGGCGATGTGCGTCATTCCATTCCCCGGAGATGCGCCGTGCCAGTGCTTCACGCCAGGCGGGATCCAAACGGTGTCACCGGATCGGATCTCCTGCTGCCGCCCTTGCCACATCTGGACGACGCCCACTCCTGTTGTCACGATGAGCGTCTGGCCAAGAGGATGGCTGTGCCACGCGGTGCGCGCGCCAGGTTCGAAAGTGACGGTCGCACCGCCCACCGTCGCGGGCGCCGTTGCCTTGAAGTTGTCCATGACCCTGACGGATCCGGTGAACTTATCTGGGGCTCCGACGATCGCTGGTTGCGATCCGGCGTGAGTTATTGTGATCGCTTCGCTTGCCAACGCGGACGACGCAGACACGAGCGCCGCGGCCGCTATTGCAGAAGCCACTGTTGGTTTTTTCTCGATCATTCGGCGAAGACCTCCTTGGCAATGGCCACCGACGAAACGGCGCTCGGCCATCCGGAGTAGAAAGCCATGTGCGTGATCGTCTCGACGATCTCATCCTTGGTGAGACCGTTCTGCAGACCGAGGCGAACGTGCGACTTAAGCTGATCGGGACGGTTGAGCGCGATCAGGGCCGAAATCGTCACCAGGCTCCGGTCCCGCTTGGACAGGCCGGGTCGCTCCCAGATATCCTTGTAGAGTACGTCATCGGTCAGTTCGGCCAGTTTCGGGGCCGTGTCGCCCATAAGCTGTTGGGCACGAGAGGTCATCGGCTTATCCTTCTGTGCATTGGCCGTCTGTGCGCATGCGATCCCCGGGAGCGCCGCCAAGACGATGCCGATTGAAAGAAACGCGTTCAGGAACAGGTTGCGCGGCATCGCTTCCTCCTCAGACCAGCGTCCGGTCGAAGAACGGTGCGAGCTTGCCCAGCGCCGCATCCACATACTCGGGAACCCAGTAGGTCTCGATGTGCTTGGCACCCTCGATCTTGAACAGTTCCTTGTCCTTCGTGCCCGTGACCTTGGGGAACGCGTCTTCGGTCATGTAGAGGGTGTCGGCGGCGGTGCCCGCGATCATCAGGAGGGGCACGTCGATGAGGCCGATCTCGTCGGTTGCGTCCCAGCGCATCAAGTCCATCAGGCTGCTCATCGTGTATTTGAAGGTCGAGCCGGGGTGAGCGTTGGTCCGCCAGTAGTAGCGGTAGCCCTGACGATAGAGATCGAAGGGTAGCGCATCGATCTGCGCGTCCGTCAGGTTGGCGTCGCCGGCATAGAGCACTTCGCCGCCTGAGGCTTCCTGGGCTCGAGCCGCGGAGGCCTGCTGCAGCCGCTTCTGGATCGTGTCCATCTGCGAGTCCTGGAAGCCGTTGCGCCGCACGCGCCCGGAGTTGAACATGCTTAGTGTCGCGACCGCCTTGAAACGCTTGTCGGTCTTTGCCGCAGCCAGCGAATAGCCACCGCCGCCGCAGATGCCGAATAGGCCGAGGCGAGCGGTATCGACACCAGGGAAACTGCTGATGAAATCCGCCATCCCATGGATGTCCTCGATGCGATACTGAGGCTTGTCGGTGCTGCGCGGCGCTCCTCCGCTTCCACCTTGATAGGCGGCGTCGGCGGTTATCGTGATGAAGCCCCGCTCCGCAAGCCGCTGCGCATATAGACCAGTCGTCTGCTCCTTCACGCCACCGTTGGGATGGGCGAGCACGATCGTCGGATATTTCTTGCCAGGATCGTAGCCGGCGGGCGTATAGACGTTCGCCACGATATCGAGATTGTTGAGCTTGTAGGTCACGGGGTGGATGTTCACCTTGCCCGGCTCGTTCTTGGTGATCGCACCGTCGTAGACGAGTGTGAATGGGTTCTGCCTGTAGTCGGCTGCCACAGCTTCGATGGTGGTCATTGCTGGAACTCCTATGATGGCACCTGATATGATCAGCGCGGTCGCGCCGAGAAACTCGCGTCGTCTGCTGTCGATGACTTCCGTCATGTTCGGCTCCTAACGTTCGGTGTTCGATGATGTCGGAGAGAAGATAGCTGTTCGCGGCGCGGGCGATTAGACGGCTAGTGCCGCTAGAGCCTATTAGGGCTCCTTATTAATCACGTCGACTTGATAAGCTGTGATGGAATAAAATCCCGCGACCTTCCGCCGGATGACAGACGCGGCCGGGCTGCGCGTAGCCGTATGAAAGGCTTCGGTTGGTTGAGCTAGAAAGAGGCCATGCTTGATCGCACGCCGATGGCGGAATGTCCGTTCACTCGAAGTCTCTCGTCATTTCGACCATTGTCGCTCGGAAACCCATCCGGTCGAACAAAGCTTGAGCGCCCTTGTTGTTGAAGGCGGTTGAAAGGACGATCCGCGGAGCGCCTTTTCCTGCAAGCATCGTGATGGCCTGTTCGAGCAAGCGTCTGCCGACACCTTCCCTGCGTCTCTGCGGATCAACGAAAATGTCGTGAAGAACTCCCGCAGGACCTCGGAGAGCCATGTAGTCGGCGCCCTCCAGCGCACCGTAAACATAACCGATGATGGAATTCCGATCCTCCGCTACGAGGACGACGAGATCCTCGCGGACAACCTGGCTCGCGAGCCACGAAGCGTATCTGTCTGGGGTGGTTGGCCCGGCGGGAATGAACCGGGCTGGATCCCACTTGTTGTGAAGCGACATCAGCGCGGCGCCGTAGGATCCGAGGACTGTGGCATCGGCTCGTACTGCGGGTCTTATAATGATCGATTCAAGGTGCTGGTCGGACATGTTGATACCGCGAGATAGGTCCTGGAGGCCCGGTGATGGTCTTCGAGCCTTCATAACGTATTCGCCGGGGAATCGTTCGAAATCTTGTGCGCCTGCCAATGTGACACGGGAGGACGCGACGGGCGTCTTTCGTCGCGACAACCTCGAGCGTCTCAAGCGATCAGTCCAGCTTCTTTTCCGCCAGGAACTTGGAGATCTGGTCGACGATCTCGACGTTGTTCAGGTCTGACATCAGGAAGTGCGTGCCGCCCTTGATGCCTATGTCAGGCAGGTGAATGAGCGTGGCGTCGCCGCCGTGCTTGTTTACCGCATCGACCCAAAGCTTCGCCATCGCGAGCCGCACACGCCAGTTGTCCTGGCCGCGTTCGGCCGTCGGCTCGGTCGGGAAATTGTCACCGTAGTAGATCGCGATCGGCAGCTTGGTCAGCTTTTCGAAATCGGCGACGGGCACCGCTTCGCCCTTGAGGGTTCCGGCGGCGCTGGGCATGTCGGCCGGAACCTCTCCTTCCGGGAAGATGAAACCGCTTCCTGGCTCTAGCGCGACGATAGCCTTGACGTTCGGATTTTTGATCGCCGTCAGCCAGCCGGGGCCGCCAGCCTGCGAATGGGTGAACAGGATCCCCGGACCTGTCTTGTCGAACAGCGCGGACATGGCATCAGAGATCACGTTGGCGTCGAAAGGCCCGGTGTTGGGCGTCACGGAGCGGAAGAACTGATCAAGTGCCGCAGGGTCGCGGGAGAACTGGACGTTTCCGAAGTAGTTCGGCCACTTGCCGATTCGGAACTGATCGAAGAAAAGCTGGTCGTATGGCGTCGGCTCGATCGTCGTCGCGACGGTGCTATTGCCTGCGCGCCCGCGGCGCGGCTGGTCGACGAGGTAGACCGGATAACCGCGACGAAGGAAGATGTTCTGGAAGCCTTCGCGCCCATCGGGCGTCGTCTCCCAGCTTCGGGCCGACTGGAAGGCGCCGTGGAGCATCACGATCGGCAAGGGCTTGGGGTTCGACGGGATCTGATAGGACACGTAGGCGTGATCGCCATGCAGGGTTTGCCCTGCTGAGGTGGGAGCATTGTTGTCGAAGGTTCCCGGCGTGCTCGACACGGTGCCGCCAACGGCGAAGCTTCCTTGCTCCTGAATTGTCAGCGGCTCCTGCTTCGAAGCGACCTGGGCGCCGGCTGGCCCCGATGAGAGTAGCAGCACGGAAAGCGAAACGGCGGATAGTGCTCTGGCAAACATGTTCGGTACCTGCCTTCTAACATTGAACTGGCAAGAGATTACCGGAGCACCATTCAGATGATTAGGGACGCATTTCCGATTGAGGGTATTAGTCCTCCTTATCAATTCATCTTCAACCTCTGTACCTGAGCGCGTCGACGACGAGCTGGAATGCGGGGGAAGCGTGGCGACGGTTCGGATAGTAGAGGTGATATCCGGGAAACGGTGCGCACCAGTCTTCGAGAACACGGATGAGAGTGCCCTTGGCGAGATCCTCGGCCACCAGATCGTCTGGCATGTAGGCAAGACCCAGACCACGCCGGACAGCGTCGAGACGCATCGCGATGTTGTTGAACACCATTTGTCCTTCGACGCGGACGTTCAGTTCATGGCCGTCCTTCTCGAATTCCCACTGCAGGATGTTGCCATGCGTCGGCATGCGCATCTGGATGCAGTTGTGGGCGGTGAGATCCTGGGGGACTTCAGGCCACGGGTGCTGGCGGAAGTAGGACGGAGCGCCGACGACGGCCATGCGCATCTCTGGTCCGATCTTGATCGCGATCATGTCCTTGGCAAGTTGCTCGCCGAGCCGGACGCCCGCATCGTAGCGCTCCGCAACGATATCGGTCAGGCCGTAGTCGACGGTGATCTCGACATTGACGTCCGGATTGTCGGGCAGGAACTTGTCGAGCGCGGGCGCGAGAACCGAGATCGCCGCGTGCTCTCCGGCCGTGATCCTGACCGTTCCCGCTGGCTTGTCACGCATCTCGGTGAGGGCAGCAAGCTCTGCCTGTATCTCCTCGAAGCGCGGCCCAGCCGTCTGGAGGAGACGCTCACCCGCCGCCGTTGGAGACACGCGCCGTGTTGTCCGTGTCAGCAAACGAAGGCCCAACCGCTCTTCAAGTCCCCGGACGGTCTGGCTAAGCGCCGACTGCGAAACTCCGAGCTTCACCGCTGCTCGCGTGAAACTCTCTTCGCGGGCGACCGTCACGAAGGCGAGCAGATCGTTGAAGTTCTCCTGCGGCATTCATTAGACATCCTTATAGCTTCATCCCGATTACTGCCCCTAATCGATATGGTGAGCAAGAGCTATCTTTCCGTCATCGCAACGCAGCTTGCCGTGGAGGACGGTCAAGCAAGCAAGTCAATGGGACTGCAATGTCTGACGCAAACACAGCTACCTCGCCATCGAACAAGACAGCGATCCTTGCGATCATCCTCATCAGCTACGTGATGATCGTGCTCGACATCTCGGTGGTCCTGACGGGCCTGCCGAAGATCCATAACGAACTGGGCTTCACGGATGCCGGGCTTGCCTGGGTGCAGAGCGCCTACACGCTGACCTTCGGTGGCTTCCTTCTCCTCGGCGCACGGGCCGGGGACATACTCGGCCGCCGTCGGATGTTCGTTGTCGGCATGACGATCTTCACCGTCGCCTCCGTTGCAATCGGAGCCTCGCAATCGTCGGCGTGGATGCTGTCGTGGCGTGCGATCCAAGGCCTAGGATCCGCGATCCTCGCGCCAACGACACTCGCTCTCCTGCAGACCACGTTCGACGAAGGCGAGGAACGTGTCCGAGCCGTCTCGTTGTACAGCGCCGCAGCGGGCGTATCCGCGACAGTGGGTCTCGTCGTTGGCGGACTGCTCGCCGACTGGCTCTCCTGGCGCGTCGGCTTCCTGATCAATCTGCCGATCGGCATCGCCACTGTCATCGCTGCCCGCATCTACATCCAGGAGACGAACAAGCGCCCCGGAGTGTTCGATCTGCCTGGTGCAGTGGCCTCGACGCTGGGTATGGCCGCTTTCGTCTACGGATTCATCCGCTCCGCACAGGCTGGATGGGACGTCATAACGCTCGCAACGCTGGTCGCCGCATTCATCATGCTTGGAGCATTCGTGTTGATCGAGCGCGGTGCGAAGCAGCCGATCCTGCCACTTCGCCTGTTCTCTGACATCGAGCGCTCGGGCGCCTATGGTGCCCGCATGCTCTACATCAGTGCCATGGTCGGCTTCTTCTTCTTCACGACGCTGTATCTGCAGCAGGTCGCGGGTTTGCGTCCGGCACTGGCGGGTCTTGCCTTCGTGCCCGCCACGATGCTGCATGTCCCGGTCGCGGTTATCGTACCACGCCTCATCAGGCGCTTCGGCCGGAATGCCGTCCTTATCGTGGGGATGCTGATCGGCATCGTCGCCATGGCATGGCTCAGCCGCGCGGGTGTAGGTTCCAACTACTGGACAACGGTGGCGCTACCGATGGTTTTGATCGGCATCAGCCAGGGCCTGACGCTCAGTCCATTGACATCATCAGGCGTCGCACGGGTTGACCATGCCGACGCCGGAGCAGCCTCCGGGGCGGTGAACGTTGCCCACCAGATCGGCAGCTCGGTTGGCCTCGGCGTTCTCATAGCCATTGCCGCCATTGGATCGAATGGCCTTAGCGGAGCCGACCTGACAGCGTATCGCGTTTCCCATGCGTTCGACGCAGGCACCGTCATGCTGATCGCAACACTGGTGATCTCGCTCCTAACCATCGTTCCTGCCGCACGGCGGCAGTCTCAGTCCCAGGAAGACGTCGCGCCGAACGAATGCGCGGCCTGATCAAGGAGAAGGACCATGAAGAAACGAACTATCGGAACGCTGGGGGTATCGACGCTCGGCCTCGGATGCATGGGTCTCAGCCACGGCTATGGAGCGGCGACTGACACAAAGGATGCCGTTGCGCTCATTCGGGCGGCACATGACCGCGGCGTGACCTTCTTCGACACGGCGCAGGTCTACGGCCCGTTCACAAACGAGGACGTCGTCGGAGAGGCCCTCCAACCGATCCGGGAGAAGGTCGTGATCGCCACCAAGTTCGGCTTCGAACTCCCGAGCCCGGATGGCGGCCAGCACAGGAACAGCCAGCCCGCCTACATCCGCCAATCCGTCGAGGGGTCGCTGAAGCGGCTGCGAACGGATGTGATTGATCTTCTATACCAGCACCGCGTTGATCCGAACGTGCCGATCGAGGATGTCGCCGGAACCGTCAAAGACCTCATCGCGGAAGGCAAGGTCAAGCATTTTGGCATGTCTGAAGCTGGCGCTCAGACCATCCGCAAGGCTCATGCCGTGCAGCCGGTGACCGCGCTCCAGAGCGAGTACTCGCTGTTCTGGCGCGAGCCCGAGAAGGAGATCATCCCAACGCTGGAGGAACTAGGTATTGGCTTCGTACCATTCAGCCCACTCGGCAAGGGATTCCTGACGGGCAAGATTGACGAAACGGCGACCTTTGGTCCCGGCGACTTCCGCAGTGTGGTTCCCCGCTTCCAGGCAGAGAACCTCAAGGCGAACCAGGCGCTCGTTGCGGCTCTGACCCAGATCGCCGAAGCCAAGGGCGTCACACCCGCCCAGATCGCGCTCGCGTGGCTGCTGGCCCAGAAGGATTGGATCGTGCCGATCCCCGGCACCACCAAGCTGCACCGCCTGGAGGAAAACCTTGGCGCCGCCTCGATCGAACTCACCGCCAGCGACGCTTCCGAAATCGCCGATGCCATCGCGAAGATCGACATCGTCGGAGACAGATACCCAGCGCACCTTCAGGCACGCGTTGGAAAATAAGCCCGGAGCACGAGCTCTAGTCCATACAAAGGATATGAAAATGACCACCACCGTACCCACTGTTACCCTGAACAACGGTCTCCAAATGCCGATCCTGGGGTTCGGCGTATTCCAGGTTCCCGATCCCGCCGAGTGCGAGCGCAGCGTCCGAGATGCGATCGACGTCGGCTACCGCCTGCTCGATACCGCGACCTCCTACGGCAATGAAGAAGCGGTCGGCGCCGCGATCCGCAACCACGGCATTGATCGAAAGGACCTGTTCGTTACGACGAAGCTCTGGATCGAGGACGCGACATATGAAGGGGCCAAGGCCGCTTTCGAACGATCGTTGAACAAACTGCAGCTCGACTATCTCGACCTCTGGCTCATTCATCAGCCCTACGGCGACGTCTATGGAGCCTGGCGCGCGATGGAGGAGTTGTACGAAGCCGGCCGCATCCGCGCGATCGGGGTCAGCAACTTTTATCCCGACCGTCTGGTGGATTTCGTGCTCCACAACAAGGTCGCACCGGCAGTCAACCAGATCGAGATCCATCCATTCCATCACCAGGATGACGCGCAGAAGATCCTCCAGGAATACGGTGTGCAGCCCGAGGCTTGGGGTCCATTCGCGGAAGGGAAGAACGGCCTGTTCACGAACGAGCTTCTGCAGTCGATCGGCAAGAAGCACGGCAAGAGTGTTGCACAGGTCGTGCTTCGGTGGCTGATCCAGCGCAATATCGTCGCGATACCGAAGTCCGTGCGGAAAGAACGTATGGCCGAGAATTTCTCGGTTTTCGACTTCGAGCTCGACCGGGACGATGTCGCCTCGATCAGCGCGCTCGATCAGAAGACCAGCAGTTTCTTCGACCATCGCGATCCGGAGAAAGTGAAGTGGCTGGGCACGCGCAAGCTTTGAGCTAGGGCAGGGTAAGGCATGTCGACCTCCCGGTTCGGATACGAGGCGATAGGCACGTCCGGGGAGGTCGACACGCCTGCACCGCTCGATGCCGGGATCCGGCAGGAGTGTCGCGTATTCAGCTTACCGCTCTTCGTCCCTAATTCCTGAGTTTTTTTCATAAGAGTATAAAGCGGGCCCCCCCTAACCGCATCGACAGCAAACGCTAGGTTCTAAAACCATGCGCCGTCTTTTCATCGAAGGCGGCAGCGACATAAAACGGAGCTGACCATGCCAGGCACCAGTCAATTTGAACTTTCACGCCGGAACTTACTTATCTCCTCGGCCGCAACAGTTGCGGTGACCGGCGTCGCCAAGGCGGCGACAGTGCAGTCCGGAGGAGCCACTATGGGCCACACATCAAGCGTATCCTTGAAAGTCAACGGCGAGGTCCGTGACCTCGAAGTCGACAATCGCACAAGCCTTCTCGACGCGCTGCGCGAGCATCTGCACCTGACCGGGACGAAGAAGGGCTGTGACCACGGTCAGTGCGGAGCCTGCACGGTGATGGTCGATGGTCGGCGGATCAACTCCTGTCTTTCTCTCGCAATCATGCACGATGGCGACCAAGTGACGACGATCGAAGGGCTCGGGCAGCCTGGCAACCTTCACCCGATGCAGGCAGCCTTCGTCAAACACGACGGTTTCCAGTGCGGATACTGTACGCCCGGACAGATTTGTTCCTCTGTGGCAGTGCTCGAAGAGATCAAGGCGAACATCCCGAGCCACGTCACCGGCGATCTCAACGCGCAGACGTCGATCAGCGAAGCGGAAATCCGGGAGCGCATGAGCGGAAATATCTGTCGCTGCGGGGCGTATTCCAACATCGTCGAGGCCATCGTTGAAGTCGCGGGGACAAAATCATGAAAGCCTTCACGTACGAAAAGGCCTTCTCCGTCGAGGCTGCAGCCAAGGCCGCGGCATCGAACCCCGAGGCAAAGTTTATCGCCGGTGGCACCAACCTGCTCGACCTGATGAAACTCGAAATCGAGACTCCGTCCCACCTGATCGACGTGAACGGACTGGCATTTGACAAGATCGAGAAAACGCCAGCGGGCGGTCTTCGCATCGGGGCTCTCGTGCGTAACACGGACCTTGCTGCAGACATTACGGTCCGCCGCGATTACGGGGTTCTCTCGCGCGCCTTGCTCGCGGGCGCGTCCGGCCAACTTCGCAACAAGGCTACCACTGCCGGAAACCTCCTCCAGCGGACGCGCTGTCCGTATTTCTATGACACTGCCCAGCCCTGCAATAAGCGTTCTCCAGGAAGCGGCTGTTCCGCCATCGCCGGCTTCAGTCGCCAACACGCCGTGGTCGGGGTCAGCGACGCCTGCATCGCCACGCATCCCAGCGACATGGCGATTGCAATGCGCGCACTTGATGCAGTCGTCGAAACGGTCAAACCAGATGGGGCTCGCCGCTCGATCCAAATCGAAGATTTCCATCGCCTGCCAGGCGACACGCCTGAGATTGAGACGGTGCTGGAGAAGGGCGAACTCATCACCGCGGTCGTCCTGCCATCCCCGGTTGGCGGCAAGCACATCTACCGCAAGGTCCGCGACCGAGCATCCTACGCCTTCGCTCTGGTCTCTGTCGGCGCGGTTATCCACCCGGACGGAACCGGGCGCGTGGCTGTTGGAGGCGTCGCTCACAAGCCGTGGCGCGTCAATGCTGCGGATGCCGAGCTTCCCCAGGGTGCGAAGGCCACCGCTGCAGTTATCCTCGCCGACGCACGTCCCACCGAACAGAACAAATTCAAAGTCGATCTCGTCGAGCGCACGCTCGGCGCCGTGATCGCAGAAGCGAGAGGCTGACCCTCATGAAGTTCGACACGCCAGCAAGTGCCAACCCGATCGACCAGCTCAAGGTCGTGGGCCAGCCAATCCATCGCATAGACGGCCAGCTCAAGACGACCGGACGGGCAATATACGCCTATGAGTGGCATGATCCGAACATGCCCTATGCATATGGCTATCCCGTCGGATCGACCATCGCCAAGGGCCGCATCACCTCGATGAACGTCGACGCCGCCAGACGCGCGCCCGGCGTGCTAGCCGTGGTGACGACGCTCGACGTCGGCAAGCGCGAGAAGGGCAAGTTCAATACCGCGAAACTTTTCGGTGGCCACGAGATCCAGCATTACCATCAGGCGATCGCCGTTGTCGTCGCCGAAACGTTTGAAGAGGCCCGAGCCGCCGCCACACTGGTGAAGGTCGATTATGCTGAAGAAAATGGGGCGTATGATCTCGCTCAAGCGAGGGGTTCGGCTGTCAAGCCGAAAGATGCGGGCGGTGCTCCACCCGATACAGCCGTCGGGGATTTCGAGGGTGCATTCCAGTCTGCCGAGGTGACCTTGGATGAGACCTACACGACGCCGGACCAGTCGCATTCAATGATGGAGCCGCATGCTTCCATCGCCGCCTGGGACGGTGACGAACTGACCGTCTGGACATCCAGCCAGATGATCGACTGGTGGAGGTCTGATCTTGCGACCACGCTCGGGGTCGAGAAGGAGAAGATTCACCTAATGTCACCGTTCATCGGCGGCGGTTTCGGCGGCAAGCTGTTCCTTCGCGCGGATGCGGTGCTCGCGGCGTTTGCCGCCAAGGAAGCGAAACGTCCTGTCAAGGTCGCCCTGCCGAGGCCGTTTCTGGTCAACAACACGACCCACCGTCCCGCGACGATCCAACGTCTCCGCATCGGTGCCGGCCGCGACGGTACGATCACGGCGATCGCGCACGAGAGCTGGTCGGGAGATCAACCCGACGGCCAGCTCGAGACGGCGGCCATGCAGACACGACTTCTTTACGCCGGCGAAAATCGAATGACTGCAATGCGACTGGCGACGTTGGATCTGCCCGAAGGCAACGCCATGCGCGCCCCCGGAGAAGCGCCGGGACTGATGGCGCTCGAAATCGCCATGGACGAAATGGCCGAAAAGCTCGGCATCGACCCGGTGCAGTTTCGAATTCTGAACGACACGCAGGTCGATCCGGAAAAGCCCGAGCGTCCGTTCTCCCGTCGCGATCTGATCGGCTGTCTCAAGCTTGGGGCGGAACGCTTCGGCTGGAATGGACGAGGTCGTCCAGGATCACGTCGCGAAGGCAACTGGATGATCGGTCTCGGTGTCGCCGCCGCATTCCGCAATAACCTCCTCATTCCCTCGGGCGCTCGCGTCCGACTGGACAGGGAAGGCATCGTCACGGTCGAAACCGACATGACCGATATAGGAACCGGCAGCTATACGATCATCGCCCAGACGGCTGCGGAAATGATGGGCCTTCCGATCGACAAGGTCGCCGTCCAGCTCGGAGATTCCCGCTTTCCGGTGTCCGCGGGCTCAGGCGGTCAGTTCGGAGCGAACTGTTCGACGACGGGCGTCTATGCGGCCTGCGTCAAGCTTCGGGAAGCCATCGTCAGGAAGCTCGGTTTCAACGAGGAGGATGTCGCGTTCGAAGGCGGTCTTGTTCGCTCCGGCACCCGCTCTGTTCCACTTGCCGAGGTGGCGGGGGCCGAAGGACTTGTGGCAGAGGACAAGGTCGAGTGGGAGAAGCTGTCCGAGAGCCACCAGCAGTCGACTTTCGGAGCGCATTTCGTCGAAGTCGGCGTCGACGTGGCGACCGGGGAAAGCCGCATCCGGCGCATGCTTGCCGTCTGCGCAGCCGGCCGCATTCTCAATCCGATCACGGCCCGCAGCCAGGTGATTGGCGCGATGACGATGGGCGCGGGTCTCGCACTCTCCGAAGAACTTGCCGTGGACACCCGCCGCGGCTTCTTCGTCAACCACGACCTCGCAGGCTACGAGGTTCCGGTCCATGCCGACATCCCTCACCAAGAGGTCGTCTTTATGGACGAGACGGATCCGATGTCGTCTCCGATGAAGGCCAAAGGCATCGGTGAACTCGGGCTGTGCGGCGTCTCGGCTGCAATTGCCAACGCCATCCACAACGCGACAGGTATACGTCTTCGAGACTATCCGATGACCCTCGATAAGCTCATCGGCGGCCTACCGGACGTGGCGTGACCATGTTCGCGAGATATGACTTCGACGGGACAAGTTCAATGAACGTGATGTAGGACATGAAGCAGATGCAGGCGCCCGCGAGATCGTCTACCACCGACGATCCGCTCGAGATTCTGGAGTTCGCCCTCGCGTCTTTTCGGCAAGGCGGCGCAGCGCTCGCAACGCTTGTCGAAATCCGGGGCGGCGCCGCCCGCTCCTTCGGGTCGCACGTCGCCGTGTCGGCCGATGGTAGCTTCTGCGGCTACGTTTCCGGAGGATGCGTCGAAGCGGCGGATCCTGTAGCATGCGATGGATTCGAGCGCCTTTTACTTGGCGCGCTTGGAAGCACGCGCACCCATCGCAAGCGTATGGAACGCCTGACGCGCGCAGGTTTCTCCAATGTCGAGATAGACCGCATCAAAGCGCCTATCGGATTGTTCGAGCCGACCAGGGACGCGACGTCGCTGGCGTTGTCAGTCCTTGCCGACGTCGCCGCTTCCAGACTGGCCGCCTACGCATGAGCGAAGACAATAAGGTTATCGCGATCGTCCACGCCGCCGGCAGATCTCAGCGTACCGGAACGTTTCATAAGCTGCTCGCGACGTCTGGAAGGTTGTCGCTTGTCCGAAGTGGCGACCGATTCTGGCTGTACAGACGTGCTGGTCGTCACAGGCTATCTTGATGACGAGATCCGGGACGCGGTCGGCGATCTTCCCGTGTCATCCACAATCCCGACTTCGCGCCTGGAATGGCAAGCTCGATCGCCCCTAGCGTGCGGGGGGCTGTCGGCGTTATGCTATGTCTGGCCGACATGCCCGACCTCACATGCGGCGATCTTGCACTTCTTATTGCCTTCCGGAAAGAGGGAGGACGCTCGATCATCGGGGCGAATCCCGGCGGTCGGGCCGGACATCCCGTCGTGTTTCCGTCCAGGCTGTTTACAGAGCTTCTTGAGCTGGGCGGCGACGTCGGTGCGCGCGAGGTCGTCGTCCGTCATGCCGGATCGATCATCGACGTTGAGATCGGAGCCGCCGCGCGAATAGATTTCGACACGATGGATACGCTCTTTTACGGGGATGGACGGTGGTGATTACTGAAGACGAACCTCGGTGGTCCAGCTCTCTACCTATGAAAGCTGTAGCTGATGATCAAGAACCATGCTGCAACGCATCGAGTACGACCGAGAAGGCCGGCGAGTGCTGCCGTCGCGAAGGGTAGTACAGATGGTAGCCAGTCCAGGGCGGTGTCCAGTCCTGAAGGACTCGAAGCAGACTTCCGCGGTCGACATGAGGCTGCGCGAGATCCTCCGGCATGTACGCTAATCCGTATCCATCAAGACAGGCCGCAAGGACCTGCCTTATTCCATTGAATGTCAGTTGGCCTTCGACGCGGACCCGGAATTCTTCGCTTCCTTTTTCGAACTCCCAGGCATAGTTGCCGCCGTGGGTCGGAAGCCGCAGGCTGATGCAGTCGTGAGATGTCAGATCTTGCGGGACGACTGGCCTCTCACGGCTTTCGAAATAGTAAGGCGCGCCGACGACGGCGAAGGCCTGATCGGGTGCTATCCTCACTGCGACCATGCCGCTCGCGATCGTCTGACCGAGACGCACGCCTGCGTCGAACCGCTCGCTCACGATGTCGGTCAACCCGTAGTCGGTGATGATCTCGACTTTGATGTCCGGGTAGTTGGAAAGAACCTTCGACAGCTTCGGCCACAGGACGGTGTCGATCGCGTAGTCGATCGCCGTCAGCCTGACGACGCCCGCCGGCTTGTCACGATATTCCGTCACCGCCTGAAGCTCCCGATCGATGTCTTCGAATCTGGGACCTAGGCTCCCGAGTAGACGCTCGCCCGCAGGTGTCGGGATGACGCTGCGTGTCGTACGGGTCAGGAGCCGGATTCCCATCCGCTCCGCCAGAACTGACCGCTGCTCGACTTTTTACGACAGCGTCCAAACCAAGTTCGGACCTTCCGAGCACTAGACTGAACATTGCAGGGGCATGCGCATTGAAGGGGCAGGGGAATTGACGCCAACGGATGAAGGTACGATGCACCGTGAAATTGGCATGCTAACGGACAAGGTCGATATGATCCTTGAGGGCGTTCGGAGATCAGAAGAGAAGTCTGACGCTAGCCGCGCTTCGATGCACCGGCGGATGGATGAGATTGTCGACCGGGTCAGCAAGGTCGAACTCACAACGGCTGCCGTCCAGGAGGACGTTACCGAAATGAGGCCGGTCACCGACGACGTTAAGCGCTGGAAACTAATGGGTGTCGGGGCGCTAGGCGTCATAGGCATCGGCGGTATGGTTCTGGGCGTCACCTTTGCCGACGTGATTCGTCGAGTCGCAATGGCCGTCTTCGGTCGGTGATGCAGTTCGGGAACGCTTCCGCCTTCCATCTTCAGGCCGCCGCTTCCGTCGGAGTGAGTTAAAGCGCTTAAATTAGGCAATACGAAATTAAAAAAATATTCGCTAAATTTCCTGCTATGGTCGCCCTGTAGAAAAAAAGATCCAACGGGGCTGAACTATGAAAACACTTTTTCCGGGCTTCTCTGCGCGTCAGACAGTAATCTTCGTTATTGAAACATCGGTCCTTTTGGCAGGTTTAGTGGTCGTGGTCGGTTTGACTATCCCGCTCCTTAATGCCTGATTTACATCCTTTAGGCCGCCTGATCGGCTCGATTGCGCCAAGGCGGCCGGATACATCGGCACTGGATCCAGCGAAAGTGTCGCCGCCCATCTCCCCAAGCCCCTCGATCGGATCAAGCGAAAGACGCACCCATCAAGTGCGGCGGCCGACGCAAGGATCTCGTGTGGGTGCAGCCGACCATCATCGCGGAGATCGAGTACAGAGCCTGGACGCATGACGGTAAGCTACGGCACGCTTCCTACAAGGGATTGCGCGAGAAGCAGGACAATGCGGCGGTCTACGAGCTATAACCAGTGCATGGATGAAATCGAAAAGCAGGTTGTGGAATTGACCGGCCCATTCGTCGAACGGATGCGGCAAGACCTGTTTCGTCCGTTCGAGATCAGGGACTTCAGAATGTATGTCGTCCTGAAGCTCGGTTGGGAGGCGGCGGATTGGGGCATGGAAGTGGACGCCGCGCTGCTCGAAAGGTTCAACGCAAACTATGACCTGGTACGCGCGCCGCTTGGACAGGGGTGGGAGTTCATCTGGGAAGATGAACCACCTGAGTGACGGTCACGGTCTGCTCTTGACCCTGCACGGACCCCGCCCTAGGTCTTCAACGCCAACCCCAAAACTGGCACGCCACGGCGCTAGTCTCCCTCAGACTTAAAGCGTCGTGGCACCTTACGGGGTCTAGGTCTGAGCAGCGCCGTCTTTGGACAGGCTCGTGATCAGTCCTAGAATTGACCTCCGGACCTTGTCGTCGTTGATCCTTGCGAAGGCACGGTTGAGTGCGAGCCCTTCTGCCCATCCCACGAATTGATTTATCTGATCGAATTCAGGCACAGCGCCGCCCCTTGCGCCTATATTGCCGAAAAGCTCGGCGGGCGTCGTACCCAGGGCCTGCGCGATCGCTTGAAGGCGACTCGAGCCAATGCGGTTTTTCCCGTTTTCGTATTTTTGAAGCTGTTGGTAAGTCACGCCAATACGTTCAGCTAGCACGGTCTGCGAAAGCCCGAGTACCCTGCGCCTAGCGCGAATTCTGCCTCCAACCTCTTTATCAATGTGGGAGAAGGGGCTGTCTACTATTCGTGCCATAAAATTCCTTCTTACAGTGACGGTTCTTTCACGAGCAATGTTATCAGACGCTCCAGTAATCGGTGGGCGTGTCCTTCTCGTCGAGCTTCGTTCGGCGCCATTTGTAGTGGGGCTGATAGGGTGCTACAACGGTCTCCACAGGGGTTTCCAATTCACGATTCGTTCACGGGGTTTCAGGCGGTATTTGTAGGGTACATTGGAAACCACTTTCCAGCATTACCAGCGCATGCCCTGTAAATTCGGTTACTCTTAATCAGCGGGTCGTAGGTTCGAGCCCTACATCACCTACCATTTTCTTCCAGAAAACAAATTCTTACGCTGATTGTCGAATTTAGGCCCTGAAGGGCCTCAGACGCTCAATCTAACGTAACGTGAAGTTCGAAGCCGCCGCTTGGCCTGTCGCGTCGAGACGTCGTGATTCGGCGCTGCCAGCGGCGCTGACGCCGCTGCATTTCATCGGTTTAAGAGTGCGTGTCGAGG
Source organism: Rhizobium sp. Root708 (assembly GCF_001429725.1). Classification (GTDB taxonomy): domain Bacteria; phylum Pseudomonadota; class Alphaproteobacteria; order Rhizobiales; family Rhizobiaceae; genus Rhizobium. The sequence continues at coordinate 215,777 of NZ_LMHV01000004.1, forward strand.
CTGTGGGGAAGCGCCCTGGGGCTGTTGGCGGATACCCGTTTAGACGGGCACCCGCGAGGGCTGCTTCTCGGCTTCCGCTACGTGACGCGCGCTTTGTGACTTTCCCTTCAGCGAGCGAATGCAGAACAACGCGTAGACGATCAGCGGCAGGCAGACCAGATAGGCCGTCTTGATGCCTGCGTGCTCGGCGATGAAACCAAGCAGCGGCGGGGCGAGGAAGAATACGACGAAGGACATCTGGCCAAGTGCGGCAACATTGACATGCGCCGGGCGATCCGTCCGTTGGGCGGCGGCGGAGACGGCAAGCGGGTAGACCGCGCTGCAGCCGGCGCCCATGAGCGAAAAGCCGATCAGGGCGACGTAAGGGTAAGGGGCGGCCCAGACCGCTATCACGCCGATTGCTGCAAGGAGGAGCAGAACCGCGGCGACGGCGCGCGCCCCATAGCGATCGACCTGCGGATCGACGAAGAGCCGCGCGCCTGCCATGAAGAAGGTGAAAAGCGTCAGTCCCAATCCACCGACGAAGGGTTCCGAGGCGAAGACGTCGCGCATGTAGATCGCCGACCAGTCGATGCCGGCGCCTTCGACGAGGAAGGCCGCGATGCCGATGACGCAGAGCGGCAGCAGCCCCCAGGTCGGAAGCGCGATCAGCGGCGCCTTCTGCTCGTCATGCTGGGGCCGCTCCGGCGCGTTCTTCATGCCTGAAATCGCCCAGATGCCGACGATGGTGACGAAGGTGAAGGTCAGCAGGAGGTGGAGCTGCATCGAAATCCCCGCCTGTCTTATGCCGGAGGCGACGAACGCGGTCAGGAAGAAGCCGAGACTCCAGAAGCCGTGTGCGCGGTTCATCACGCCACGCCCGAGCTGCGCTTCGATGCGGTCGATCTCGACGTTGAGATTTATTTCGAGCGCTCCGGCCAGCAGGCCCTCCAGGATCAGAATCAGGAAAACCAGCGGTGCGCTTGCCAGCCATGGGATCGTGGCGAGCAGGGCGGAGGTTCCGAGCACGGTGATGAAGGCGGTCGTGCGGGCGCCGAGGCGCGCGATGATACGTGATGCGAAGGTCAGCGAGATCAGCGCGCCGATCGCCGCACCGATGAGCGTCAGTCCAAGTTCGGAGCGATCGACCCCAAGCGAACTCTGCAGGTCGGGCATGCGGGCGAGGAGGGCACCCATGGACACCGCAAACAAGAAAAAGCAGATATAAATGCGGTGCTGCGGCGCAAGCTTCATGATGTCCCCCCGGAATGTTCAGGCTCGATGCCTGAGCCTACTTTGTAGGTTTGAGATATGCGTGACACAACCCCCGAGCGATTTCTTATTGCTGTTTGCAGGCGGTTCATGCCGCTAAGGTTTACTGCCTGGTGAATCCGGTTGCCGACTACTACCGCTTGCCCGCCGGGCGGCGTGCGGTAATGTCACCGGTGCAACATTGCGTCGGTTAGCGAGAGCGTCATGAGATTGTCGGCCTGTATTGAATGGTTGTTTGCCGCCGAGGCGGAGAATTTTGCCGATCGAATTCGGCTTGCCCACGAGAGCGGCGTGGAGGCCGTCGAATTCTGGAAATGGACGAACAAGGATATCGGCAGCATCGAGTGGGCGCTGAACGAGACCGGCATCGAGCTCAGCAGCTTCGTGGCGGAGCCGATGATTCCATTGACCGACATCGCCAACAAGGCAGCCTTTCTGGAGGGCCTGAAGCGCTCCGCGGAGATCGCCAGGCGTCTCGGCGCTCATACGCTGATTGCGCAGGCTGGCGACGACCTGGCGGGAAAGACGAGGCAGGAGCAGCGCGACGCTCTTGTCACCACGCTTTCGGCCGCCGGCGAGGTCCTCGAGGGCAGCGGCGTGCGGCTCGGTGTCGAACCGCTGAACACGCTGATCGACCATGTGGGCTACTTTCTTCCCTCGACTGTCGAAGGGCTCGATATCGCAAGAGAAACCGGACGGCCTGAAATCGGCATCGTCTACGATGTGTACCACTCGGCGGTGATGGGCGAGGATACGCCGACTGTTATCGGTGACGACATCAGCCGCGTTTTCCACATTCACGTCGCGGACCATCCGGGCCGAAATGAACCCGGCCGTGGCAATGTCGATCTCAGACATCGCGTCAACTGGCTTGTCGGTGCCGGATACACAGGCGCGATCGGTTTGGAATATCGTCCGCTGGCATCGAGCGCCGAGACGATCGACACCGTTCGCGCGATCCTCGAATAATCTTCTGTCTCTGGCAATCGTCGTTTCCGGCATTCCATTCGCCGTCGGAGATACCATCTAAGAGCGTAGACTTAATATCGATCTCATACTGCAAGGTCGCTCCCGCGACCGTTTTTGGAGTTTTGCAATGCAATCCCAGACGAGCCTTGTTCTGGAAGACGACAGCCCGCGCGGCGGCATGTGGCCGAAGCGCCGACGGCAGATCCTCGACTGGCTGATCAACGACACCCGCAACGAACGTTTCATCGACAACCTGCTTGTCCAGATGTGCGAAAAACTGCGTGCGCAGGACGTTCCCGTGGCACGCGCGACGATGCATTTTCGAACGCATCATCCGCAGTGGCTGGGCGCCCGTATTCTCTGGGCCACGGGAATGACGGAAGCGAAGATCGCCACCTTCGGTTACGGCATAGAGAACACGCCGCAATTTCTGAAGAGCCCGGTCAACGAGATCTTCAGCGGCGCGAACGAGGTGCGGAAGAACCTCGAGGCGATGCGCGATGGCGACGGCCACCACGAGTTCTACGATGAACTGAGGCGCGAGGGCCTGACCGAATATCTGGCCTGGCCGATGGATCATACGCTCGGCAAGCGGCATATCGTTACCTTCTCCAGCGACCAACCGGGCGGCTTTTCAGACGAGGATGTCGAATTCCTCAGGGATCTCCTGCCGGCCCTGACGCTGGTGACCGAGATTCGCCTCAAGAACATCCTGGCGCGCACCTTGCTGCAGACCTATGTCGGCCCACATGCGAGCGAGCAGATCCTTGCCGGTGCGACGACGCGCGGCAGCGGCGCCACGGTCGGCGCGGCGATCCTGATCTGCGACCTGCGCGATTTTACGACGATCTCCGATCAGTGGCCGAGAGACGACGTTATCGAATTGCTGAACGACTACTTCGATGCGATGTCGGAGCCGATCGAGCGGCATGGCGGCGAGATCCTGAAATTCATGGGTGACGGCATGCTGGCGATCTTTCCGCTCAGCAATCCGGACGCCTGCGGCAACCTGCTTTCGGCGATCCGCGAAGCCGAGGACGCCATGCGGGACCTCAACACGCGGAACGAACAAGATGGTCGCGAGGTTCTCCGCTTCGGCATCGGCGTGCATGTGGGTGACGTGATGTACGGCAATATCGGCTCGCGCCGCCGCCTTGATTTCACGGTCATTGGCCCCGCGGTCAACGTCGCGTCGCGGCTGGAAAGTCTCACCAAGGAAATCAAGCGGCCGGTGCTGTTCTCGCGCGCATTCGTGGAGATGGCCGGCTGCGGCGCCGCGATGGAAAGCCTCGGGGCGTTTCCGCTGCGAGGTCTCGGCGAGCCAGTGGACGTCTATGCGCGGACATCGGACGGAGGTGTGATCCAGGCCGGACAAAGGGCCGGGGTCTCCGTTCAACGTTAACGGTTGGAAACGCCAGCCGCGTCCTGGGGCGGATCGGAGCGAGGTCCGGCATAGGAACCGACCTGATGCAGCGGAGGGCGTCAGGGAGGCGCTAAAATTGCGAGCTTGACCGCAGGACAACACGCCGGAGCTATCGCGCACGCATCGTCGCCATGATGGGCACGTCCATGATCGTTATGAGCGAATTTCGGCCGAGGTGGCACGCGCCAGATCCGGGGAACCCATCCGGAAGCAAGGCGCTTCTTCTACACAAAATGACACTGTGTTCGCCCTTTCCAGCTGCGTCCAAAAATCAGTTCTGGACGCCGGGCAGGGGAATTCTCGTGGCGAAAAGCCTCGGGTACTACCATAGGGAGATTTTTCCGATCTTCGGAAAACGCGAGATTTTCTCGCTCTCAGAGGCGGGCTTGAGGTGTGGACACCTACTCCATAGCGGTCGACGACCCGGAATTCTCGTCCCCAAGAACTCGCGGTGACGCCCTAAAAATCAGTTAATTCGTTGATATAAATATATAATATCTGTTGCGACGCAGACACTGAGTCACGGCAAGAATTTGCTGTACTCGGTAGTTCCTTTTTCACCTTCTTGCGATCGGCGCACGAACCAGCGACATACCGCGCAAACTCAAATTCGTTTAAAAAACAACTTTACAGCGATGAGGCAGGCGGCGTGCGCGGTATTCTTAATTCTCGAAAGACGGTGTTTTTTGCTGGCTTGAGCTTTGCAGCGATGGCAGTCAGTGGCAGCCCTCTGTCCGGCATCGGCGGCTAGCTACACTGCGGGTAGCGAGACTGAGTTGAACAACGCCATTGCTGCGGCAGACGCTGATGGCGATGCGAACGCGACCATCACGCTGACTGGTAGCTTCGCTATCGGGACCACCCTTACATCTCCCACGAAGCCGATCATTATCGATACCCGAGGCTTCACCATGGGCGGTGTCGATTTAGGCGGGTCGACTGATAAGGCAGTGACTTTCTCTGGCACGATTGTTGGTGCCACAGGTCAACGCGGGTTCTTGTTCGACAACGCGTCGGGGCTCGGGACATTGCTCAACAACGGCTCAATCACCGGGGGTGCTGGTACGGCTACCCCAGGCACCGGCGTCTATTTTAATGGTCCGGTCTCTTTCGTGAATAATGGAAGCGTGACCGGCGGCTCGAGTACAGTTGGGGGCTCGGGTCTCTCCAAGCCATCCTTGGTGGCGAACTCATCAACAATGGTGTGATCCAAGGCGGAGATGGTTCTGCTGGATCTGGAGGGATCGGTCAAATCTGGGCGGAATAGCGACTGCAGGCCCCATAAGGCTCATCAACAACGGAACCATCCGTGGTGGTACCGGTTCAACCGCCGGCGGCACAGGCGTCCGCCTCTCTACGGGCGATGGGGTAGCCGCGATCGGCGGTGCGCTACGCTTATCTGAGACGTGCTCTATATTCTCATCATCGTCGAAGTCTAGGCGGCCGGGAGATAACTGAGCTCTCTCGGATGCGCGGAGCGGCTCATGCCCAGCACCATCCCTTACGAACCGGACATGATTGTTTTCTACGATAGCTCGACGCGAAGCGTGATCGTCAACTTTCGTGGGGAGCTCACTTTCCTGGGGCGTTTCATTGATAGACCGACCGCGTACGAGGCAGCGGAGGACTTTTGTCGCAGCCGCGGCTGGAAAGGATGATATGCGGACGTCCTTCCGGCACACTGGTTTTTGACTTGAAAGACGAAGGGCGCGTTCTAGATTATATCCTCGCCAATTTTCGGTTGGAGGAAAACCATGAGCCAGCAACGAGACGACGCTGCGAACCTTTCCTTGTGGGATACCCCTGTTTACGTGCGTATCAGTCGAGGCATGACGGAAGTGATAGACGGCCCGCACGACGCGATGACTTATCTCTCGAATAGATGGCCAGCCGAGCGTGGCCAGCATTTCGAGCAAGCGAGACTTGCGTGCAAAGATGCGATCGAGCAGTACGGATCGCTCGAGCAAGCTCGGGAGGCCTTTATCGCTGCCGCAAATGAGGTCCACATTCTGGCGTAGTATCATCCTTCCGCCTCCGCCGAACTAAGGGCGGCTTGGATTTTGGTCGCGAGACCGTTCTTTTCGCTGGTGCTGTTGAACTTGGCGAAGACTGCCGGCTCCAAGTCGATGCCGGCAGTGATGGCGCAGAGAACAGCACAGTGGATGACATCGCCAAGCTCTTCGGCAAGGTGCTCGACGGCATCGCGAGAGCCGCGCCAGCCGTGCCGCTCGCGCTCAAGCTTCTTGATGACGTTCTGAGCTTCTCCACACTCACCGCCCAGCTCATTGCCCCGCAAAGGCAGGTCGGGCTTCTGATCCGGGCACCATTCCTCCTGGCGCTCGACGTGGGCGCGCTGCAGGTCGGCGATAGAAAACCCAACCACATCGATCTCGGGTGATGTCAGCTCGATCTATGGCAACGGCACGGTCGACACGGTCGGATACGGCGTCGGGGCGACGCTGACATGGTACGGCGAAGACGGCTTCTATGCGGATGCACTCAGCCAGGCGACGGTTTTCGATACGAACCTGAAATCCGATCTGGTGGATGGGAACCTGAAAGACAGCAATAGCGGCTTCGGCTATGCGCTCAGCATCGAGACCGGCCGGCGCTTCGCGACAGCGGGCGCATGGACGATCACGCCGCAGGCGCAGCTCGTCTACTCGTCCGTCAACTTCGTCGATTTCCACGATCGCTTCGGCGCTCCTATTTCGCTTGATCGCGGCGACAGCCTGAACGGCCGCATCGGCGTGGCGCTGGACCACGACGAAAGCTGGAAGCAGGCCGACGGCAAGGCCGTAAACGCGAAGTTCTATGGCTCCGCCGATCTCTACTACGAGTTCCTCGATGGCTCCGCCCTCAATGTCGCCGACGTCCGCTTCGCGACCGACAACGACCAGCTGGCGGCCGGCATCACGCTTGGCGGCTCCTATAGCTGGAACGACGGCCGCACATCGGTCTATGGTGAGGTGATCGCCCGATCGTCGGTCGAGAATGTCGGTGACAGCTATGCCATCGGCGGCACCGCGGGCCTGCGGGTGAAGTGGTAGGCTTTGATTGTTCGGCCCTTGGCTGTCGGCCTAGACGACTGCCAAGGCTGACGGGCGGAGACCCTCGTTCATTCCGTCGAGAGGAAGTATTTGATCGCAGGGTCCTTGTCGCATCTGGAAAGCGGCAGTTGCCGGACAGCGTGAATCCGCGTGATCGACTCCTCGTGGGTGTCGACCTCCATGCAGGCGCAGGCGTAGCCATGGATTGCGAAGGTGTGGACGTATTCTCCCCGGGTCAGGTCGGGAATCTTGTTCATGCCTTGCACAGGTTTGCCGCCGGCGCCTGAGAACATGATCTGCCAGGCGCGCTCAGCGTCGTAGAGCGTCCACTTCCCGGTTGCCGGATTATCGAACCAGCCGCAACGGCGTTCTGCGCCGCGGATGCCGAAGCAAGCATCGACAAGGCAACGACGGTCGTTTTGCGCAGGCGCATTGATAGCCCTCTGCAGTTGCTGCGTCGCCAGGATTGGTCGCATGGATGCATCACGAAATAAAGACCTTCGATCCCTAGCGACAGGCCGGTTTAGGCCGGTAGCGGTCATCTGTTCCGACCAAATTGAACTTGCCGTCAAAGGCGGTGCCAAGCCATTCAGGGGCCACCTCCTCTATGAGCTGCTTGCGTTCTTAATCTGAGAGCTCCCGGACGTTCCACCATGAACATAGCGAGCGGTGCCGTGGCATGATAGGTGTTGGGACTTGGATCACGCCCAGCATTCACCAGTGCCTTACAAAGGACAAATGCCATGGGAGACCAGAAGCGCCCGCTGCAACCGGGGGAACACGCGCCCGCCTTCGCACTTCCGTCGGCAAATCAAGACGGAACGGTTTCTCTCGCGAGCTTGCGCGGTCACCCTTTTCTGATCGCCTTCTTCCGCGGTTTGCACTGCCCATTTTGCCGGCGCCAAGTGGGGCAACTCGGTCGTCTACAGCCTGCCTTGCGCGCTGCGGGGGTCGAAACGGTTGCCGTGATCAACACGCCGGTGGCGCGCGCCCGCATCTATTTCGAGCACAGGCCGACACCGTCCTTGCTCCTCTGTGACCAGGATTGCTCCGCGCACAGGGCATTTGGCGTGCCGTACGGCGAATTCCTGTCCGAAGACAGCGGCGAGAAGCCGACATGGCCCTATCAGGCAAGCATGGAGCAATTCGAGGCCGCTCGCATCAACCCGACCGGCGAATTGCCGGAAGCGTTGCACCCGATGGCGGCCAATGTCCTGCTCAACGCCAGAGACGGCTTCGAGCTTACGGACGTTGATCATGCCGTCTTCGCTAGCCATCCGACACAGCTTGTCGGGCACTTCCTCGTCGACGGCGATGGCATTGTTCGCTGGGTGCAAATCGAAGCACGCGACGGGCCTGACGGCCTCTGCATCTTTCCAAACGCCGCGGAAATACTCGCTGCTGCCGGTAGCCTCCAACGTTGAAGGCGACGCGCTCCGAAAGTCACAAAGCAAGCAGTACGCGGGACGACAGCGCGGCAATCTCGGGGCAGGGTGATTTCATTCGAAGAGTGCGTACATCTCATTCAGTACGCGTTGGCACGCCCTAGGGGAGTCGAACCCCTCTTCCCAGAATGAAAATCTGGTGTCCTAACCGATAGACGAAGGGCGCTTCCTTCGTGGTGGCGCCCTTATAGTCAGGCCTTCTGAATCCCGCAAGCGGCAATTTTGATTTTCTACAAAAAAATGACAGATTACTCTTCGGCGCTGTGGATGGTCATTCCTGACGGCGAATCAAGCCGCTAGGCGTAACTGTTCGCGCGCCTTCGAGGCGCGTTACGTTGAGTCAGATTGCTTTAGGTGAGGGCGTTCAGAGCGCCCGGGCAACGACGTCAGGCGCTGAGCGGCGCCCGCAGCCCCAGTTCCAGTCGCGGTTCTTGCCGGTGTCGACGTGAACGGAATCCGTGTGGCAATAAGTGCCGACGCCACCCTTGTCGGGCATGGAGCGTATGAAGCTGGCAATGTCCCACTTGGAGATGCCGTCGACCTTGATGTCGGCCGCGTCGCAGGTCTTGTGCATCGATTCCTCGGCGCCGCCGACCATGCGATTGTGCTCGGGATCACGATAGCCCGATGTGACGAGGACGGGCTTTCCGAAATGGGTTTCCACGGCCTTGATGACGTTCATCAGGTTGGGCTTGAAGCAGGCGACCTCGACCTTGTCGTTCTGGATATGAAGGCCGTTCGGCGCGATGCGCGTCATGCCCGGCAGCGACGCCTTCTGCAGCAGGCCGGAAAGGCTGCCGAGCAGGTTCTGCTTCGGCGCGCTGTAGAGCGCGTTCATCGTCTGGCCCGGCAGGGCGCCGGTTGCGAGCGACGCAGTCTGTGTCGGGTCGATGTGCGTGCTGGTGTTCTGCGAGGATTGCTGCGGAAGCAGTACCTGGCCCTGTTGGCCCTGTTCGACAGGAGACTGGGTGCTGTAGACGCTGGAGCGCGCAGGGCTGACGCCAACGGGCGCATAGGCGGAGCTGCCGTCCTGCTGCAGGACCGTCGACGTCGCGTTGTTCTGCGGCGGACGACGCGCGGAGAAGATACTCATCGCCTGGGCGTTTATGCCCGTCGACTGCAGGGCGAGGCCGCCGATGTTGGCGGGAGCCGTGCCGGCCGACCCGGCAACCATCTGCTGCTGAGCCATCGGCGCCTGTGCTTGTGCCTGCGCGCCCGAAACGTTCGTTACCTGTGGATCCTGATAGGTCGTCCCGGCGGCCGCGTTCGCCGCCGTTGCCGGGGCGACTGGTGCCGCCGCAACCGGAACGGCCGCGTCGGCAGCGACGTCGGCCGTCTTCTTCTCGGATACGCAGCCGGCGAGGGCCAGTGCGGAAGCGGTCAAGAGAAGGACAGCCCCGAGGGGCATGCGCTTTTCCAAAGCGTGCAAGCGAGCATTCTCCAATAAGGGGGACGAGATGCGGGCTGAAACCACGCAAATTGCCCACGAGTCGGCTGGAGAGTGCCCGCGAGGGTGGCCAGCGGCAAGCGCGATCCGAGCACGCCCGCCCGAAATCGAAAAAGCCGCAAGCCTCGCAAAAGCCTCGGCTTACCAGGCGCCGGTATTGGCCATCGACGACCACGGCTCGGCCGCGGGAAGGCTGCCGCCCTTCTGCAGGATTTCGATCGAGATACCGTCAGGCGAGCGGACAAAGGCCATGTGACCGTCGCGCGGTGGGCGGTTGATGATGACGCCGTTGTCCATCAGCTTCTGGCAGGTCGCATAGATGTCGTCGACCTCGTAGGCCAGATGACCGAAATTGCGGCCGCCGGTGTAGTCTTCCGCGTCCCAGTTATAGGTCAGTTCCAGGCAGGGAGCGCCCTTTGCCTGGGCGTCGCCCTTGTCCCCGGGAGCGGCCAGGAAAACGAGCGTGAAGCGCCCCTTTTCGTTGTCGATGCGGCGAACTTCCTCGAGCCCGAACAGCGTCGTGTAGAAGTGCAGCGAAGCGTCCAGATCCTTCACGCGGACCATGGTGTGGAGATAGCGCATTATGTTTCCTCTCTTAAATGCAGGTTGATTTCTAATGTGTCCGGCCGCCAGTTTCAGGCAAGGCTGCGGGTTAAGATTGGCAACTGGGAATAATCGAAAAGTAGGACTTGCGCTAATCCGTTACCAACATGTTAATCTCGATCTCAAGAATCAGTTAACCGTAACAGTGTGACGCGTATTGAGGGGCTGGCGAAATGGCTGACAGAATTTCATCTAAGGAATTCACCGACCTCGATCAACTCGCGGGGGAAGCGGTCGATCTCATTGAAATCACTGGCATTGTCAAGTGGTTCGATGTCGCGAAGGGCTTCGGTTTCATCATTCCTGACAACGGAATGCAGGATGTTTTGCTGCACGTAACGTGCTTGCGACGCGATGGATATCAGACAATTCTGGAAGGAACGCGGATCGTCGCGCTCATCCAGCGGCGCGAACGCGGCTATCAAGCGTTCAAAATTCTTTCCATGGATCAGTCAACAGCGGTACATCCTTCGCAGCTGCCTCCGGTGCGTACCCACGTGCAGGTAACCCCCACAAGCGGCCTCGAACGCGCGCTGGTGAAGTGGTTCAACCGCACCAAGGGCTTCGGATTCCTGACGCGGGGCGAGGGCACCGAGGACATCTTCATTCACATGGAAACGCTTCGTCGTTTCGGGCTTACGGAGCTGCGTCCGGGGCAGGTCGTTCTGGTTCGCTACGGCGACGGCGACAAGGGCCTGATGGCGGCGGAAATCCATCCGGACAATCCGAGCCCCGTGGGCCGTGCACACTGATGCCGATGTCATTCAGTCATGTCGCGAAAGGCGCCCTCGTGGCGCTTTTTTTGATGGTTGCGCCGGCGGTTTTCGCGCAGCAGCCGGTCAAATTCGACACTGAACCGCTGATCATCCAGACGGCGGCGGGCAAGCGGCTGAACTTCACCGTCGAGATTGCCGATACCAACGAGCAGCGCCAGCGCGGGCTGATGTACCGCAAGGAGATGGCCGAAGACGCCGGCATGATCTTCGACTTCGGGACCTCGCGGCGGGTGCAGATGTGGATGGAGAATACCATCCTGCCTCTCGACATGCTGTTCGTAGACGCCGCGGGCATCATTCGCGGCATCAAGCAGAATGCCGTTCCCTATTCCGAGGACATCATCGATTCGGTTACCGCGGTGAAATACGTCGTCGAACTCAACGCGGGCGTCACCGCGAAGCTTGGTATCAAGCCGGGCGACCGGGTGCTTAGCGCCACGACCATCAAGAAGTGAACCATCCGCGCATGCGACCGGTCTGATCCGGCCGCCGGGCTTGGTTCACGCCTTGCGCCATCCCTCTTTTCCGGCTTTATCGGCGGGATCGCTATCGCAGTCTTTGCGATGCGGCGAACTGGCTTGCGAGGAAAAGATGTCGAATACTTCTGCGGCCGCCCTGCTCAGCGGCTTTACCGGTCGGGAACGGCTCGTTGCCCAGCTGACGTTCATCGTCGAGGCGGAAAAACTGAAGACGGTGCTGCGCAGGACGCGCCTGCTCGACCGCTCGCGGGTGGAAAACGATGCCGAGCATACCTGGGAGCTGGCCCTGATGGCGTCTATCCTGGCCGAATATTCGAGAAAGCCGATCGATCTTTCGAAGGTGCTGAGGATGCTCCTGATCCACGACGTCGTCGAGATCGATGCCGGGGATACGTTCGCCTTTGACAAAAGCGCGGTTCTCGACCAGGCGGAGCGCGAATTGCGGGCCGCCGAGCGGATATTCAGCCTGCTGCCCGACGACCAGGCGCTCGAATACCGCGGGCTCTGGGACGAGTTCGAGGCGAAGGAAACGAGCGAGGCCCGATTCGCGAATGCGATGGACCGGCTGCAGCCGACGCTGCACAACTTTCTGACCGATGGCGGAACATGGCGCACGCCGGGCGTGACGATCGAAGACGTCAACAGGCGCGTCGCGCCGATCGCCAAGGCGTCCGGGCCGCTCGGCGATTTCATCGATGAGCTGCTTGATATTGCGATTCGCGAGGGGTTCATTGCCGTTACGTGAAGACGGGGCAATGATGCGTCTCTCATCGGCATCGGGCTGCGGTGAGGCAATTGGCGGAGACAACCTCCATGACAACCGATCCCAAACAGCATTGGGAAAATGTCTATGCGACGAAGGCGGAGACCGATGTCAGCTGGTTTCAGGACAGCGCGACGCCATCCCTCCAATTGATCGCGCTGACGGGCGCGCGACCCGGCGATGCCATCATCGACGTCGGCGGTGGAGCATCGCGCCTGGTCGACGGGCTTCTGCAGGCAGGATTCGAGGATGTGACCGTACTCGACCTCTCCCGATCCGCCCTTAATGCGGCAAGGCAACGTCTTGGCCCGAAGGGGCAGGGTGTTCACTGGATCGACGCAGACGCCCCGCAATGGCTTCCCGAAAGACGCTACGACGTCTGGCATGATCGCGCGGCATTTCATTTCCTGACCGAATCGCTCGACCAGGACGCCTATATCGAGCGCCTGAAGCAGGCGCTGACGATCGGTGGTCATCTGATTCTTGGAACGTTTGCGCCTGATGGCCCGGAAAAATGTAGTGGCTTACCGGTCATGCGCCACGATGCTGAAAGCCTTTCGACGCTGTTCGGGCAGGGATTTTCGCTGATCGACCATCGCCGCCACGAACACCAAACGCCTTGGGGTACCACCCAGCGGTTTCAGTTCAGCACATTCCGGCGGACGTCTTAGGCCGGCCGGAAGACCAGGGCTCTCCGGCGAGGCGCATTCATCTCGCGAATGCATACTGTCTGCCGGACGTGGTTTCACTCCCACGCCACTCTCACGAGCCGTGGCTGCTCTTCGCGTGAATGAGCAGAAGTAATCTTGTGATTTCAAAGGGAAAGATGATGGTCGGAGTGGAGAGATTCGAACTCCCGACCCTCTGGTCCCAAACCAGATGCGCTACCAGACTGCGCTACACTCCGTGGCCAACGAGGAGGGCAATACACGGTTCGATCGCAGGCTGCAATAACTAAAATCGTCAATCCAATGCGGGTTCATCTCGGCGCGTTCAGGTTACTGTCAGGAAAGGATGGCATGCGGCTCCTTTATGGTGCGGACCGTTGCGAGTCCGTGCGCCCCTAATCGGAGCAGCATATTGGACGATTCTCATGAGCCGGCTTCCGGTCGAAGCCTGCGGCCGCGCATCGGCAGTGTCACCCTCTCGGTCCTGACCGCCCTTTATATTCTGGTCGTTGCCAACCATACCTTCTGGGCACGCGCGTTCGATTACATGTCGACCAAGCCCATGGCTTTCGCAGGGTTCGTCGTCGGCATCACCGCCCTGACGATTGCCGCGATGACGACGTTCTCGGTCAAATATCTCATCAAGCCGGCCCTGATTTTCTTCATCATGGCGTCGGTTCTCGCCGCATGGTTCACGGACCAGTTCGGGGTGATCATCGACAAGGAAATGATCCGCAATGCCGCGGTGACGACGCAGGCGGAATCTGCGCATCTGATCACGCAGGCCTTCGTTCTGCATATTCTGATCAAGGGAATCCTGCCTTCGCTCTTCATTCTGTGGGTTCGCGTTATCCACAAGTCGTTCCTGAAGAAGTTCGTCTGGAACATGGCTGTCATCGTTCCCTGCCTTGCGATCTTCGTCGCTGCCGGGCTCAGCTTTTCCCAGACCTATGCGGCTGTCGGGCGGATGCACAAGGACGTCATGCTGACGCTCAATCCGTTCCTGCCGATCAGCAGCGCGACGCGCTATGCCTTTGCCTCGGAAGAGGATCGCAACATCGTGCGTCGTCCGCTCGGCACCGACGCGCACCAGCGCACGGCGAGCGCGAACGGTAAGCCGCGCGTGACAATCATCGTCACCGGCGAGACTGCGCGCGCCCAGAACTTCTCGCTCGGTGGTTATTCACGCGAAACCAATCCGGAGATGAAGGCGAGGGGTGTCATCTACTTCTCGAACGCCACGAGCTGCGGAACCGCCACGGCCGTTTCGCTGCCGTGCATGTATTCCGTCTATCCGCGCAAGGAATACACCCATCGCAAGGGCCTGGAGACCGACAACCTGACCGATATTCTCGGCCATGCAAAGGTGAACGTCGAATGGTGGGACAACGATACCGGCAGCTACAGCGTCGCCAACCGTATCCCCTATCGCTTCCTGCCAGACAGCGCCGACCCTCGATACTGCACGGATGGCGAATGTCTCGATACGATCCTGCTCGACAAGCTGGACGAGTGGCTCGCCGACGTCAAAACCGATAGTGTCCTCGTCCTGCATCAGCTCGGCAGCCATGGGCCGGCCTACTATCGCCGCTATCCAGACGACTTCCGGCGCTTCACGCCGGATTGCCGCACGGGCGAGTTCGGCTCCTGCAAGCCCGAAGAAATCCTGAATGCCTACGACAACACGATCCTCTACACCGATCACGTCGTCGCCAAGGTCATCGACACGCTGAAAGAGCACGGCAGCTCGGTCTCGGCCTCCATGCTCTACGTTTCCGACCATGGCGAGTCGCTCGGCGAGAACGGCCTCTATCTGCACGGGGCGCCCTATATCATCGCGCCCGCCGAGCAGACGCGCGTTCCGATCGTCGCCTGGTTCGCGCCGGATTTCAGCGCCGCGTCGGGTATCGATACGGCGTGCATGGCGGCGCGCGCGGCGGAGCCTGCCTCGCACGACAACTTCTTCCACAGCGTCCTTGGCCTGATGGATGTCGCAACCAGCGTCTATGATCCGAAGATGGATCTCTTTGCTCCTTGCCGCAAAGCGACAGACGCGATTGCTTCGGCAGCACGCAAGGGCTGATCCGACAGAGTTTTGCAGCCGCGGGTTTTTTCTTGAAACGGAAAGGATTCGCGGCTAAGCAAAATTCATCTTTCCATGTGATCGTACATGGAAGTCGTCCCGTCCCCCGGGGCGATCGGTTTGAATGCGAAAGCCCAATTCGGAGGCGTGCAGCAATGTCTGCCAAGATCTATCGTCCAGCCAAGACCGCCATGCAGTCCGGTAAGGCCAAGACTCATCTCTGGGTACTCGAATTCGATCAGGCGACGCCGCGCACGATCGACCCGATCATGGGCTACACCTCGTCGTCCGACATGCGCCAGCAGCTCAAGCTGACGTTCGAAACGCAGGAACTGGCGGAAGCCTACGCCAAGCGCAACGGCATCGACTACCGTGTGATCGCCCCCAAGGATCCGCAGCGCCAGACGGTAGCGTATCCCGACAATTTCCGTTATACGCGGACGCAGCCTTGGACGCACTGATTAGGCGTTCACGGATAGAATTGCATTCGGTGCGGCGACGCACCGATATCAGGCCCCTTAGCTCAGCTGGATAGAGCACCTGCCTTCTAAGCAGGTTGTCGCAGGTTCGATTCCTGCAGGGGTCGCCACTCTTTTTCCAAGCTTTTGATTTTTCCAAGCTTTTTGGCTGTTTTCCCCTCGCTGAATTCAGGTGAGGGGTTGGGAGGATGACGTTTGTGAACCCATTCCCCGAGTGTTCGTCTCCATTCTCAGAACGTACTCGTTGAAAGGGGCAATCATCCGCTTCTCGCCTATATAAACGTTTTTGATACCGCATAACGGCAGCACGTTGCCGATGCTCAAGGCGAATAGGCTGGTCTTCGGCCTGTCGGGAGATCAGGAGCCGAGGATGAGTTATACGTTTGCGATCGGAGATATCCACGGTTGCGTTGGTCCGCTCAAGCGTATGCTCGGTCGGGTCGAAGCCTACGCTCCGGAGGGAACGATCGTGTTTCTCGGGGACTATGTCGACCGCGGTCCCGACAGCAAGGCTGTTATCGATATGCTGATGGATGCGGCTCCCGCGGGCTGGCGCTGGATACCCCTCAAGGGCAACCATGAAGACATGATGGTCGGTGCCTGCGACGGAACTCAGGATGAAAGCTGGTGGCTTGGAAACGGCGGTTTGGAAACCCGCATGTCCTTCGGCGGCGACATTCCGGCCGATCGCCTCGATTGGGCCAGGGCTCTGCCGCTCTTTTACCAGGACGAGCATCGGATCTTCGTTCACGGCGGCGTTCGGGAGGGTGTCTATTTCGAGGATCAGTCGCCTGACGATTTCATGTGGACGCGTTTTGCACCCGGCTATTCGAGCGAATATTGGGGCAAGCACCTGGTCCACGGCCACACACCCTCGCCGAAGAACCCGCTGACAACAGGCAATCGGACGAACCTCGATAGTGGCTGCGTCTTCGGGCAGAAGCTCTCCTGTGCCGTCTTCAACGACAGCCTTCCCGGCGGCCCTATCGAATTCATCGAGGTGGCAGCCTGAGGGCAGCCGCTGTCCGGACTGGATGGTGTGAAGCGCCGATCGCCTTTGGAGTTTTCCATTTATTTCCGTTTCTTTGCTGCGTGCCCCTCGCAACCGCCTGATCGCGCGACTAGATTGTCGTTAGCGGCGAGGCTGCCCGGGTAAGGAGAATCATAGATGAGAAGGTTTCTGGCATTCGCTGCTGCCGGCATGTTGATCGGGCTTTCGGCACTTGCTTCGGCATGCGCGACCCCTCCGAATTCGATGGGATCCGCTTCCGGCTACTATCCTGGCGATTCCATGAATCGTGCGTGCCTCGATGGGTTCAGGCCCAGCGACAACCGGTCGTGCAGCTATTAAGTTTTTCTGCGCGGATCGCCGAGTCTGACGGTGCTCCGCCAAGCTTTCCGACGAAATGACGGCGGAATTTCCGCCGTGCCGTGCCTCCGCTGCATAGGTGGTATTCGCGTGATTTGCGTCGCTTTGCCTTGTCACTGCCCAGGTTGACGCCTATCTCCGCGCCATACGATCCGTGCGGCCAGAACCGCAGATCTGATTCCACAAGAAGCCAACCTTGCGCAGGTATCGCCGCGGCAACGATGCCGTGTGACGATCTGCTGCGGACGAAAAGGACGCATGACGATGGAAACTGCTAAGACACTTCGGGAAATGACCATCCGCGAGCGCAGACAGTTCTTTGCGACCGTTGCCGATGCGCTGGAAGCGCGGGCGAGCGAGGCCTTCTCCGATGGCAACATCCGCTTTGCCGCGAACTCGATGAACCTTGCCCTGGCAATTCGGGGAAATGCCGTCGAGCTCTCGACGACCAATTTGAAGGCTGCCGAAATCCTGCTGCAGCAGGGGATCAATCTTGTCGATCAATTCCAGAGCGACAAAGCCCCGTCGCATACCCTCCATTAGTCTCAGACCTATCCGGCAGAGTGTCTCCTCTCGGTGACTTCACGTTAGGGCATCAGGCCTAGCGGGCGGCTGGACATCACAGTCGATTCTCTCCAACCTGTTCTCAGCGTGCCGCGTCGTCGCGGCGCGATAACAACGGGAACGAGAGAACAATGGTCGACAGGTTGAAGGGCAAGATTGCTATCATTTCCGGTGGAGCAACCGGAATGGGCGGGGCGGCATCGAGGCTCTTTGCGGCCGAGGGCGCCAAGGTCGCGGTGATCGATCGCAACGAGGCGGCGTCGCGGGAAACCGTCGAGGCCATCCGCGCTGCGGGCGGCACCGCCGACTACTGGATAGCCGATGTCTCGGACGAAGCGCAGGTTATCGCGGCTGTGAAGGGTGTCGAAGAGCGCTTCGGCGCGGTCACCGTGCTCTTCAATCACGCCGGCACGATCGTCATCAAGCCGTTCCTCGAAACGACGCTCGAGGAGTGGGAGTGGCTGCACGCCGTCAACGTTCGATCGATGTTCCTGATGACGCGGGCGGTGCTTCCCGGAATGATCTCCGCCGGCGGCGGCTCGATCGTCTGCACCTCGTCGATCTCGGCGGTGGCGGCGACGCCGATGGAAGTTCTTTACGATACCACCAAGGGTGCCGTGCACATGTTCGCACGCGCGATCGGGGTCGAGTTCCGCGACCGCAACATCCGCTGCAACGCCGTCTGCCCGGGTTTTATCCGCACACCGCACGGCCTGCGCGAGGTCAACGAACTGCAGGCGCTTGGTGTCGACGTTTCGGATGCCGCGATTGCGGCGCAGCAGGGTCGGATCGGTGAACCCGAGGATGTGGCGCGCGCCGCGCTCTATCTGGCCAGCGACGAGTCTATGTTCGTCAATGGTGCGCATCTCTTCGTCGACAACGGCTTCACGGCGATCTGACCCAAAGATTGCTGTAGGGGAAATGAAAAGGCCGAGATGGTGATCTGTGCCTTCAGCATGTTGACAAAGCCTTATGTCCTATTGGGATGGATGCCCTATCGGCCGTCACCCCGGCCGACGAGCCGGGGTCCAGCGCGCGCAAGTCCTTGCGCGCAAAAGACCCTTTCGCACCGCAGACGCGGTGCCGCTGGATGCCAGCTCAAGGCCGGCATGACGGGGAAACCGATCCTTCAGCAAACAGGAACGTTAGTCAGCAGTCCGAAGGCCGAGATGGTGATCTCGGCCTTTTTGTATTTTATCTGGAAAGTGCCCGCTTAGCGGCCAGCCTTTGCGCTGTGGCGGCGACCCTTGCCGATGTCAGGCAGGAAGATGGTCAGCAGCCCGAGCAGCGGCAGGTAGGAGCAAATGCGGTAGACGAACTCGATGCCCATATGATCCGCGACCATGCCTAGACCGGCAGCGCCGATGCCGCCGATGCCGAAGGCAAAGCCGAAGAACAGGCCGGCGATCATGCCGACGCGACCGGGTACCAGCTCCTGGGCGAAAACGACGATCGCCGAGAAGGCCGAGGCGAGGATCACGCCGATCAGGAACGTCAGGAAGACGGTCCAGTTGTAGCCGGCGTAAGGCAGCGCCAGCGTGAAGGGCAGGGCGCCGAGGATCGAGAACCAGATCACGAACTTCGTGCCGAACCAGTCGACAACAGGGCCGCCGGCGACGGTGCCGATGGCAACGGCACCGAGGAACACGAAGAGCAGAATCTGCGCGTGCTGGACCGACACACCGAAGCGCTCGATCATGTAGAAGGTGTAGTAGCTCGAGAGGCTCGTCATGTAGAGATATTTCGAGACGACCAGCAGCGCCAATACGGCGATCGCGGCGATGACCTTCTTGCGCGGCAGCTGGACGGCTGCCGTTGCGGCCTTGCGGCCGGCATTGCTCTTGCGGTGTTCGGCATACCAGGCGCCCACCCGCCAGAGGATGATCATGCCGGTCAGGGCCGCCAGCGAGAACCACGCGACGCTGTGCTGGCCGCGCGGCAGGACGATGAAAGCCGCCAGCAGCGGGCCGATCGCCGAGCCGAAATTACCGCCGACCTGGAACAGCGACTGCGCGAGGCCGTGTCGTCCGCCTGATGCCAGCCGGGCGACACGCGAGGACTCCGGATGAAACACGGCAGAGCCGAGGCCGATGACGCCGGCGCCGACCAGCAGCACCCAATAGGTATGCGCGTAGGCCAGCAACCCCAGGCCGATCAGCGTGAAGCCCATGCCGATGGAAAGCGAATAGGGCAACGGGCGCTTGTCGGTGTAGATGCCGATAAGCGGCTGTAGAAGCGACGCGGTGACCTGGAACACGAGGCCAAGGAAGCCGATCTGCGTGAAATCGAGGCCGTAGCCTTCCTTGATCATCGGATAAAGCGCCGGGATCAGCGACTGCATGGTGTCGTTGAGGAGGTGGCAGAAGCTTACCGCCATGATGATCCCGAAAACCGTCTGTTCCGCAGAGTGTTTCTCTGCCGTCATTGCGTTGTCTGTCACGATTCTACTCCGTCGTTTGACGGTCCGGAGATAGCTGACTTGTCGTCGTCCCGCTTTCGTGTTTTGGTCTCGTTATTTCGTGAGTGGGCCAAAATGACGAAAATGAGACAGACACCGGTAGCAAGCCAGCTGGCCGAACTTCATGTGGAGCGGCTGGCGGCGATCGAAGCGGCGTCGGAGCCTGTCTACGCGATCCCGTCGGAATATCCTGCCGGCTATCATGTGAAGCCGCATAGCCATAGCCGGGCGCAGTTCGTCTACGCCCGGGCGGGAGTGGTGATGGTGTCGTCGGTACAGGGGCGCTGGATGGTTCCGCCGCAGCATGCGCTGTGGATTCCGGCCGGGCTCGTCCACACCGTCGACATGCTGGGGGAGGTTTCCATGCTGTCGGCCTATGTGTTGCCGGATGTGCTTAGCGATCCTCCGTCCGCCATTCGCGTCGTCGCCGTCTCGGATCTCGCTCGTGCCCTGATCATCGAGGCGGTCGCGCCTGTGGCGGAAGCGAAGACGGGGCGCCAGGAGCTTGTCATGGCCCTGCTGCTGGAAGAGGTGCTGAGGCTGCCCGATCGTCCGCTGGGGCTGCCTTTCCCATCCGATCAGAGGCTGGCCAATCTCTGTCGCGGCTTTCTCGACAATCCGAGCGCCCGGCTTGTCATCGACGACTGGGCCGAGCGGCTTGCGATGAGCCGTCGCGCCTTCACCCGCTTCTTTCGAAAGGAGACGGGAATCAGCCTTTCGACTTGGCGCCAGCAGGCGGCGGTTTTCACCGCCTTGCCGCGTCTTGCAGGCGGGGAAACGGTCACGGCCGTCGCGCTCGATCTCGGCTACGACAGCGTCGCTGCGTTCACGACGATGTTTCGGCGGATGCTCGGCGCCGCACCCCGCTCCTACTTCAAACCGGGCGAGCCGTTCTCCTCCTGATTGCTTTCGTTTGACATTCGTTTCATTTTCGCTTTATGTGCGATGACTTTCAAATGCCGCAGGCTTTTGTCATTATCAATTCCAGGCTCGGAGGAATACGTGGGCCAGCACGTTCATGATCTTTTCGTTATCGGCGGCGGCATAAATGGCTGTGGTATTGCGCGGGACGCGGCGGGACGCGGCTATTCCGTGGCGCTCGCGGAGATGAATGACTTTGCCTCCGGCACTTCATCAGGCGCGACGAAACTGATCCATGGCGGCTTGCGCTATCTCGAGCACTACGAGTTTCGGTTGGTGCGCGAAGCGCTGATGGAGCGTGAGATCCTCTGGGCGATGGCGCCGCATGTCATCTGGCCGATGCGCTTCGTTCTGCCGTATCACAAGGGCGGCATTCGTCCCGCTTGGCTGATCCGGCTGGGTCTCTTCCTCTACGATCATCTGGGCGGCCGTAAGCTCTTGCCTGCCACCGCGGTCCTCGACATGCGCCGTGATGCAGCTGCGAAGCCCCTGAAGTCGCTCTTTACGAAGGCCTTCGAATATTCAGACGGCTGGGTGGATGACGCGCGGATGGTCGTGCTCAATGCGCGCGATGCCGCCGATCGTGGCGCGCTCATCATGCCGCGCACCAAGGTCACTTCGGCTCGCCGCGAGGGCGATCTCTGGTCGATTGAAACAGTCGATGCAGTCAGCGGCGTGCAGACGACCCATAAGGCGCGGATGTTGGTGAACGCCGCCGGTCCATGGGTCGATCACGTCATCCGTGAAGCCTTTGGTCAGCATGAAGCGCGTCACGTCCGGCTCGTTCAGGGCAGCCACATCATTGTCAGGAAGAAGTTCGATGGGCCGCGCGCCTATTTCTTCCAGAATCCCGACAACCGCATCATCTTCGCGATCCCCTACGAGCAGGATTTCACGCTGATCGGAACGACCGACCGGGACTACACCGGCAATCCGCGTGACGTGAAGATCTCCGAGGAAGAGATCGGCTACCTCTGCGGCGCTGCCAGCGAATATTTCAAGGAATCCGTCCGGTCCGAGGATATCGTCTGGACCTATTCGGCCGTTCGCCCGCTGTTCGACGACGGCGCTTCCAAGGCCCAGGAAGCGACACGCGACTACGTGCTAAAGGTCGAAGGCGAGGGCAGCGGTGCGCCGCTTCTCAACGTGTTCGGCGGCAAGCTTACCACCTATCGCCGGCTTGCCGAGCACGCGCTTCAGAAGATTGCCGGCGCCATCGGGTCGAAGGGCGGTTCCTGGACCGCCGGCAGCCGTTTGCCGGGCGGCGATTTTCCGGCGACCGGCTACGAAACCGAGGTCGCGAAACTGAAGATGGCCTATCCATTTCTCAGCGAACCGCACGCCCGCCGTCTCGTTCGTCGTTACGGGACGAGGGCGGCCATGCTGCTCGGCGGCTCCTCGCGGACGGAAGACCTCGGGTATTGCTTCGGGGCTGATCTCTATGAGGTCGAGGTTCGCTATCTCATCGATCACGAATGGGCGAAGACGGCGGATGATATCCTCTGGCGGCGCACCAAGGATGGCCTGCGCCTGAACAAGGAGCAGGCCGCGATCCTGGCGGATTACATGGCCGATCGGCCCGCGCTGATGGCGGGCTGAGTTCGATCGGTTCCATTGCGAGAACGTCTCGCCCGCTCACGCGGGCGGATGACGGCATCAGTGATTGCCAGGCGCAAATTGATCGATACATTCACGCCCTATCGCGCCGAATTTCTCTGACAGCCGCCACGGGGACGGGAATAGACCATGTTTTTGACCGAGCAGGACCTCCAGCGGATCACGGCATTTCGGCAGGAACTTCACCGGTATCCCGAGGTGTCGGGCGACGAACGCGAAACCGCGGGCCGGGTAAAGCTGGCGCTTCTGGAAACAAGCCCGGACGAACTGGTCGAGGCGCTCGGCGGGCACGGGGTTGCGGCTGTTTATTCAGGTGCAGCCGATGGGCCGACCGTCCTTATCCGTGCGGAACTGGATGGCCTGCCGATCGAAGAAATCTCGGATGTGCCGCATCGCTCGCTTGTCTCCGATAAGGGACATCTGTGCGGCCACGACGGCCATATGGCGATATTGCTTGCACTGGCGGCTGGGCTTGCAAGGAGGCGGCCGGAGAAGGGGCGTGTTATCCTGCTTTTCCAACCGGCGGAGGAGAATGGCGCCGGAGCCGCGGCGGTTCTTTCCGATCCTGCCTTTGCCGCGTTGCGGCCGGATCTCTCGCTGTCCCTGCACAATTTTCCGGGCGCGGCGCTGGGTCATGTGCTTTTGCGCGAAGGACCCGTCAACTGCGCGTCTCGCGGCATGAAAGTCATCCTTCGCGGCAAGACCTCGCATGCGTCCTATCCGGAGGATGGGATCGCGCCGACCTTTGCTCTCGGGCTGCTGCTGAGCGGGTTGACCGCGCTCGGCAATAACGCGCCGCTTGGTGCGGACTATACGCTTGTGACCGTGACGCATGCCCGGCTCGGAGAGCCGGCCTTCGGGATCAGCCCCGGCTACGCGGAGATATGGGCGACGTTGAGAACGCTGACCGACGACAAGATGGCGGAGCTGGTCGAGGCTGCCGAGCGGCTCGCCGGCGAGGAGGCGCGCGCCGCTGGCCTGCGGCTCGAGATCAGTTACGAAGATGTCTTCCGGCAATGCTTCAACTCACCGGAGGCGACGGCCGTTCTCAATCAGGCACTTGCAGACGAAGGTGTTACCGTCGAACGGGAGAGTGCGTTGTTGCCGATGAAGGCATCCGAGGATTTCGGGCTTTTCCGCACAGTGGCGCCGGCCGCGATGTTCTTTCTCGGTGCCGGCAAGGACCATCCGCGACTCCACAATCCGGACTACGATTTCCCCGATGAGCTGATTTCGATCGGCTCGCGGATTTTCATGCGTGCGATCAGGAACACGCTCGGATGAGAGCCGAAATGAAATCCAGGGCTGTATCCTACCGCTAAAGGTGCGATTGCATCGCTGTCCCGCGCGGCCGAAAGTTGGCGCTGTCGATCGTGTTCGAGAGGATAGCCGACGTGGATACGCCCTTGCCGTCTGCCCAGCGACTGGCTCGCACCCCGCAGGTCCGGCGGTGGCTGAAGAATTGTGCGCTGATGGTTCTTGGCCTCGCTGTCGCAGGATCGAGCAGCCCGCCGACAAATGCGGGTCTTGCCAAATTCGACGCCCTTTACGCGGATCCGTTGCCGGCGCCTCGTGGACCATTGCGGGTTTTTCACCTCGGCCATAGCCTGGTTGGAAGAGACATGCCGGCGATGCTTGCCGAGCTGGCGCCGAAGGGGCATGCCTATGAAAGTCAGCTGGGGTGGGGCACTCCGCTGAAAGATCATTGGGGACCGAGCGACCGCATCAACGGATTTGCCGCCGAGAACAACCATCCTCGCTATCGTGATGCGCGACAGGCCCTGCAGAGCGGCGACTACGATGTGTTCGTGATGACCGAGATGGTCGAAATTCGCGATGCCATTCGCTACTTCGACAGTCCCGAATATGTTCGCCGTTGGGCCGATCTGGCGCGCAAATCGAGGCCGGATATCCGCATCTATCTCTATGAGACATGGAGCCAGCTCGACGATCCGGGAGGCTGGCTGCAGCGGCTCGACACCGATCCCGGTCGCTACTGGGAAGGCGAAATTCTCCTGCAGGCAGGCGTTCCGACCGGAGGCGAGCGCCCGATCTACGTTATCCCGGCCGGCCGCGTGATGGCGCGCGTGGCGAGGGCCATCGAGGCCGGTGAGATCGAGGGCCTATCCAAGCGCGAAGAACTGTTCCGCGCCGACAAGCTCGGCAAGCGGGACATGATCCATTTCAACGACTACGGCGCGTATCTCGTCGCGCTGACACATTATGCGGTGCTTTATCAATGCAGTCCCGAGGGCTTGCCCTACGAGCTTCGGCGCGGTGACGGGACGCCGGCCGCATCCCTGACGGCAGCGGCGGCGTTGCGGATGCAGCAGCTCGTCTGGGAGGTCGTGACCAAGATACCGCAGACGGGTATTGCCCCCGGCGCAGCCAAGGGCGAGCGCGAGGCCGCTGCCTGCCGAGCCAAGCTGACGGCTGTGCAATAAGGAGTTCGGCCCGCGCCGCGCGGCCGGGTGGTGGCGGAGTTGACAGTCGTCAATCCTCCGCCACGCAATGCGCATTGCTCCCCTGCGTTTCTGCCACTCAAAGTTGAATTGAACTGATCGACACCTCGCCGGAATTGCGCAATAGTCAGTCGGCAGGGCCCGGCAGGCGTTTCGCGCCATCGGTCGGGAATGCCTGATATTTCGACATCTAAAGGCAACGGTATCATCATATTCGCGCAAGACCTTATGAATACGAACCTCACGACAATCAGCTCCGACAGCAGCGTGCATCAGGCGATCGACCTGATGGTGGCAAAGGATATCAGCGGTCTGCCTGTCGTCGACAACGACGGCAATCTCTGCGGCATGCTGACAGAAGGCGATCTGATGCGCCGCATCGAATTCGGAAGCGGGAGACATTCGGGAACGGAGGGGCAAGCGGCGTCGCTTGTCGACTACGACACCTACATTCGCAGCCACAGCTGGCGGGTTTCCGACCTCATGACATCCAGCCTCGTCAGCGTTGCTCCGAATGCGCCGGCAGCGGCCGTCGCCGAGGCGATGTTTGCGCACAAGGTGAAGCGGGTGCCGGTCGTCGAGGGAACGCGATTGCTCGGCATCATCAGTCGCGTGGACCTGCTGAGGGGGATCGCCGGCGTTCCCGCAAACAGTGTCGCGAGTGGCGACGACGCCTTGGGCCGCGCCATCCGCGCACGATTGCAGGCCGACCTCGGTCTCGACGGTGATCGCATCAAGGTATCGGTCGAGGATTCCCGGGCCGTTCTCGAGGGAACGGTTTCGAGCGAACTCGAGCGTCGGGCGATACGCGTGCTGGTCGAGAATGTGCGCGGTGTTGCCGGCTTTATCGATCGGCTGAGTGTCGCAGCCTAGCGGTTGCTCATCCAGCCTTGCGCAAAAGCCGTTTGGCATGTGCCGCCATGACGCGTTCCTCGTTCGTCGGAATGACCAGGACCTTGAAATCTCCGAGGAAACGCAGGCGATCGAGCATCGCGTGCCGTACGGGTGCTGCGTGTTCGCCGATACCGCCGGTAAAGACGATGCCGTCGATGCCTCCCATTGAAACGGCCATGACAGCGACGAACTGGGCCGCTTTCAACGCAAAATAGTCGAGCGCGAAGGCCGCATTCTCGTCCTCGCTCGCCAGTAGCTGTTCGACATCGCTCGTAATGCCGGAAAGGCCTTTCAATCCGGATTGCTCGTAAAGCGTCTCCTGGATGCTCTCGGCACCGAGCCCGAGATCGTGAAGCATGTAGATCACGGCGCCGGGATCGATCGAGCCGCTGCGCGTGCCCATCGGCAGTCCGTCGAGTGCCGTCATGCTCATGGTCGTATCGATGCTGACGCCGCCTTTCATCGCGCAGAGGCTGGCGCCGTTCCCGAGGTGGGCGACGACGACGCGGCCTCGGTGCAGGTCGGGATGCTTTTCCGCCAGCACGCCCGAGATCCACTCGTAGGACAGGCCGTGAAAGCCATACCGACGAATGCCCTTGTCGCGCAGGTCGCTCGGCAGCGCAAAGCTGCTTATGAGTTCATCGTGACCTGCATGAAATGCCGTGTCGAAACAGACGATATCCACTGCGTCACTTGCCAGTTTCGCCGATGCGGTGATGCCGGCGAGATTGTGAGGCTGGTGCAGTGGCGCCAGCGGTATCAATGCTTCGAGGCGGCGCATGACATTTGGCGTGACGATGACCGGCTCCGTAAATTCCTGACCGCCGTGAACCACGCGATGGACGACGGCGAGCGTATGCCAATTCTCGCTGTGCGCGGCCATCAGGTCCATGACCGCGCGAAGTGCGGCGTCATGATCGGTATCGTCAGGTAGGGAGCTTTCCGTCTTCTCGCCGCCGGGCAGATCGGCGGCGAGCTTCGGTTCAGTGCCGATCCCGGTGATCTTGCCGCGCAGGAGAACGTCGAGGTTCTCCTCGCGGAACACCTGAAACTTCAGGCTCGACGAACCGGTGTTGAGGACAAGAAAAGTATCGATCATGGATGTCTGCCGCTGGCGTTTGGAACGGAATGCAGGCCGGTCCTTGGCGACCGGCCATGCAATTTAGCGGGAAAGCGCCTTAGCGCTTCCATTTCCAATCGCGAATTTCCGGCATGTCCTCACCGTACTCGCGGACATAGGCGTGATGCTCGACGAGCTTTGCCCGCAACTTGTCGAGTGCTGGGGTCGCCTTGTCCTTGAGGCCAGGAATCCGTTCGATCGCCTCCATCGCCAGATGGAAGCGATCGAGTTCGTTCAGCACGGTCATGTCGAACGGCGTCGTGGTCGTTCCTTCCTCGATATAGCCGCGAACATGGATGTTGCGGTGGTTCGTCCGCCGGTAGGTCAGGCGGTGTATGAGGTAGGGATAGCCATGGAAGGCGAAGATGACCGGTCGGTCGACGGTGAACAGCCGATCGAAGTCCTCATCGGTGAAACCGTGCGGATGCTGATCTTTCGATTGCAGTGTCATCAGGTCGACGACGTTGACCACGCGGATTCGCAGATCCGGCACGAGTTCGCGCAGCAGGTCGACGGCAGCCATGGTTTCCAGCGTCGGCACGTCGCCGGCGCAGGCCATGACGACATCGGGCGAGAGGACGTTGTCGTCGTTTCCGGCCCATTCCCAGGCGCTGGCACCTGCCTCGCAGTGGCGGATTGCCTCATCCATCGACAGCCACAGCGGCTCGGGCTGCTTGCCGGCGACGATGACATTGACGCGATCGTAGGTCCGCAGGCAGTGGTCGCCGACCCAGAGAAGCGTGTTGGCGTCCGGCGGGAAATAGACACGGACGATATCGGCCTTCTTGTTGACGACGTGGTCGACGAAACCGGGATCCTGATGGCTGAAGCCATTGTGGTCCTGCCGCCAGACGTGCGAGGTCAGGAGATAGTTGAGCGACGATATGGGTTTGCGCCATTCGAGATCGCGGGTAACCTTCAGCCATTTGGCATGCTGGTTGAACATCGAATCGACGATGTGGATGAAGGCTTCGTAGCAGGAGAAGAAGCCGTGGCGTCCAGTCAGCAGATAGCCCTCCAGCCAGCCCTGGCACAGATGTTCGCTCAGAACCTCCATCACCCTGCCATCGGTGCCGAGGCCGACGTCGTACGGTTTGATCTCCTCCATCCAGACGCGGTCGGTGACCTCGAAGACGGCGCCGAGCCTGTTCGATGCGGTCTCGTCCGGGGCGAAGATCCGGAAGTTCGACGCGGTGTCGTTCAGTTTCAGCGTGTCGCGCAGATAGTTGCCGAGAACGGCGGTCGCCTGGACCTCCGGTGCGCCGCGGGAGGTCATTTTCGCCTCGTAGTCCCGGATGCTCGGAACGATGAGCTCCTTGCGGAGAAGCCCGCCATTCGCGTGCGGGCTGGCGCTCATCCGCTTGTTACCGGTGGCGGCAAGCGCGCGCAGTTCCGGTTGCAGCCGGCCGGATTCGTCGAAGAGGTCGTTCGGCTGGTAGCTGCGCATCCAGTCTTCCAGGATTCGCCGGTGGCCGTCGTCGCCACGGCAATTGGAGACCGGTACCTGATGGGATCGCCAGAAACCCTCGACCTTCAGGCCGTCCACCTCCTTCGGGCCGGTCCAACCCTTGGGGCTTCTCATGACGATCATGGGCCAGCGCGGCATTCCGGTCTGGCCCTTGACGGAGCGGGCTTCCTGCTGGATCGTCCGGATGCGGTCGAAGACCTGATCGAATGTCGCAGCCATCGTGCGGTGCATCTCGGTCGGGTCGCTGCCTTCGACGAAATACGGCTCGTAGCCATAACCGAGGAAGAGATGGCGGAGATCCTCGTCGCTGTCGCGGCCAAGCACCGTCGGGTTGGCGATCTTGTAGCCGTTGAGATGCAGGATCGGCAGCACCGCGCCGTCGCGGGCCGGATTGAGGAACTTGTTCGACTGCCAGCTGGCAGCCAGCGGCCCCGTTTCGGCCTCGCCATCGCCGACGACGCAGGCGACGATCAGATCGGGATTGTCGAAGGCCGCGCCATAGGCGTGAACGAGGGCGTAGCCGAGCTCGCCACCTTCGTGAATCGACCCGGGAGTTTCAGGCGCCACGTGGCTAGGAATGCCGCCCGGGAAGGAGAACTGGCGGAACAGCTTGCGCATGCCGTCGACGTCCTCGGAGATCTCGGGGTAGACCTCGCTGTATGTGCCTTCCAGATAGGTGTTGGCAACGATGCCGGGACCGCCATGGCCCGGGCCGCAGACATAGATGATGTCGAGCGCGCGGGCGCGGATGATGCGGTTCAGATGCGCATAGATGAAGTTCAGCCCGGGCGTCGTTCCCCAATGGCCGAGCAGTCGCGGCTTGATGTGCTGTGGCTCTAGCGGCTCGCGGAGCAGGGGATTGTCCAGCAGATAGATCTGGCCGACGGAGAGGTAGTTCGCAGCGCGCCAATAGCGATCGAGCAGGGCAAGTTCGGCGTCGTCGATCTTCGAGTCTGTGGATGAAAGCGCATCGTGTTCCAAGGTAATTCTCCTTGTCTCGCAATAAACAATCTCGGTGAAAGCTCGGGTGGCTCTTCGATCGTCTCGGCCGCAAGGTTGATCGGAGCGGAATATCGATGCGGCCTGGGTTGGTCCTCGTGGTGTTGCGGATGCTCCTTTGGCTTCCTCGTGGCGTCGGCAGGTTGGCGGCATCGCCAATCGCTGTCAAATTGTTCTGCGTCAAGATTTCGCGCATGACGCGTTTTGTGAGCGCTATCGGACTGGGCTCAAACGTTTTTGTCTTTCCTGCCTGCGATTATCGCTCTATCTACGGCTGGCCGGCTCCGAGGCACTCTCCCGCTTCGCCGGCTTCTAATTTCTCGCATTCCTCGTTGGCAGTTTCATGACCGCGGTTGAGACGATCGATAAGACAGACGATACGCAGGCGGCGCGTCGGGCGAAGATAGTGGCGCTCGTCGTTGCCGTTTCCTTCTTCATGCAGATCCTGGACGGAACGATCGTCACGACATCGTTGCCGCAGATGGCAGCGAGCTTCGGCGTGCAGCCCGTGTCGATGAGCATCGGCATCACCGTCTACATGCTGACCATGGCGGCGTTCATCCCGTTGTCGGGGTGGCTTGGCGATCGCTACGGCGCGCGTCGCGTCTTCATGGCGTCGATCGCGGTGTTCACACTGGCGTCGCTGTTTTGCGGGCTGTCGCACGGTCTGATCGAGTTCGTGCTTGCTCGGGCGGTCCAAGGTATGGGCAGCGCGCTGATGACGCCCGTTGGGCGCATCATCGTTCTCAAGAACGCGCGCAAATCCGAGCTGGTGCAGGCGATCGCACTCATCACCTGGCCGGCGCTTACCGCCCCTGTCGTCGGGCCGCTGCTTGGAGGTTTCATCACGACCTATGCCAGCTGGCATTGGAATTTCCTGATCAACCTGCCGATCGGCATTCTGGGCATGGCGCTGGTCTGGCGTTTCGTTCCCGAGCAAAGGGAAGAGAACGTCGGCAGGCTCGATGTCCGCGGCTTCATCCTGAGTGCCGCCGGATTGACCTTGCTTCTCGCCGCGTTGGAGCTGTCGGTGAAATGGGATGGTGGCATCGCGCCGATCGCGCTGATGCTGGTTGCCGGCATCGTTCTCTCCGTGATGGCGACACGGCATTTTCTGAGAGTGGCCAATCCGCTGCTCGATCTCTCGGCATTCAAGGTTCATACCTATGCAATCGCAACGCTGTCGGCCGGTACCGCGAGCCGCGTCGCCATCAATGCGACGCCGTTTCTGCTGCCGCTGCTCTTCCAGCTTGGCTTCGGCCTGAGTTCGATCGAAGCGGGCGCCTATCTGCTTGTGTATTTCCTTGGCAATCTCGGCATGAAGACGGTCACGACGCCGTTGCTGGCCAAGCTCGGCTTTCGCACGGTGCTGTTCTTCAACGGCATGATTGCGGCCCTGTCGATCATCGGCTGTGGGTTCCTGACGCCCGAGACATCGCGCGTCGTGACCTACGCCTTGCTGTTTGTCGCCGGTCTGTCGCGGTCCATGGAGTTCACGGCGCTGAATACGCTCGCTTTCGCGGACATCAACCCGGCGCAGCGCAGTTCGGCCTCGACGCTGTCGAGCATGCTTCAGCAGGTCTCCATGCTGCTGGGTGTTGCAATCGCTGCTGCTGTACTCAATGTTTCAGTTTCGCTACGTGGTCTCGACGGTCCCGGCCTCATCGATTTCCGGCTGGCTTTCGCCGTGATCGGGGCGATCGGGATAGTTTCGTCCTTCCGATTTCTGCAATTGGCGCGTGATGCAGGGGCGGAGGTTTCAGGCCATAAGCGCGGTTAAGGTCCGTTTCGCCTTTCTGTCGCCTTTCTCCTATGAAAAGCAGGCGCTCACTCTGACAAACCGACCCAAGCGGGGACATTTTGCGGCTGACAAACATTCTCGTTCGGAGCTTTTTCTTTCTCGCAATGGCTGCAGCCGGTGCGGGTCTTATTCATGCGCAGACGCTTCAGCCGCAGCCCGCGCCATCGCAGGCTGAGCAACAGCAGCCGGTAGAAGCCGGAAAGCTTGCGAGCACGGCGGTCGAACAGGCGGCAAAGGATCTGGAGAAAGCGAAGGCCGCTCTCGCTTCGCTGCAGGGCAGCGTCACGCAGGGGGCTGACGACGACGACGCGCTCGTCGCGATTGCCGGCAAGGCCGATCAACTCAACCGTTCGGCTGCCACGATCACCGGCAGCTTCGGACCGCGGCTCGATCAGATCAAGGCGCGTCTTGCCGAACTCGGTGAGCCTCCAAAGGATGGGCAACCGCCCGAAGCCGAGATCGTCACGACGGAGCGCAACTCCCTGACAGCGGAGCGGGCGCAGATCAACGCGATAACGGGTGACGCCGACAATCTCACGGCCGCCGTCAGCAAGCTCATGAACGAGATCGTCCAGCTTCGCCGGACGCTTTTCGCCGATACGCTGCTTCGCCGCACGGATATTTCAGCCTCCGTTCTCGATGATGCCGCAAGTGCGTTCACGCAGGAACTGACCGCGTTTTCGCAGGCCCTGACGAGCTGGCTCGGCTTCGTTCTCAAATTCAAGAGCATGGCTTTTCTTGCCGCGATCTTCATGTCGCTGGCGATGGCTCTCATCCTGCTGTCCGGCGCTTACCGGGTCTTCGGCCACTACCTCCAGCGCAGGGAAACCAACGAGCAGCCGTCCTATATCAGCCGTCTGTCCATTGCGTTCTGGTCGACGCTGATCCGAAGCTTTTCGCTCGCGGCGCTGCTGGTCTCATCTTATTTCTTCCTCGACAGCTTCAACGTGCTGCGACCCGACATTGCGCCTGTCATCGGTTCGCTCTTCGGGGCGATCGGTCTCGTCTATTTCGTTCGGCGCTTCACCAATGCGGTGTTCGCACCGGCGGAGCCCCACTGGCGCCTGGTAAAGCTCTCCAATCGCGGCGCAAGCTCGCTCGGCGCATGCCTGCTCGCGATGGCCATCGTTCATGCTCTCGATTTCTTCTTCGGCAGCATCAGTGAGGCGATGGGCTCTCCTCTCGTCCTGACCGTGGTTCGAAGCCTGGTGGCCGCGCTGATCATCGGGCTGATCCTGATCGCGGCATCGTTCGGGCGACCGATGCTGGCGCGGAACGGCGACCCTGATGCGCCGGGCCGCCATTGGCCACGCGGAATGGCGATCATCCTGCGCGTACTCGGCGCCGGACTGATCATTGCGGCGGTGACTGGCTACGTAGGCCTGGCGCGCTTCGTGGCGTCGCAGCTGATCGTAACCGGTGCGATCGTGGTCACGACCTATATCGGGCTGTTGTCCGGCAAGGCGATCTCCCGTACCGAGACGTTCGGCGATACGATGCCGGGACGCTTCCTGGCGCGGCGTTTCAAGCTCGGGCCTGTGGCCGTCGACCAGGTGGGGCTGCTCGTCGGCTTTCTGATCTACGGCGTTGCTCTGGCGACCGGAATTCCGCTGATCCTGCTGCTTTGGGGCTTCCATGTGCAGGATCTCGTACTGATCACCTACCGCCTGTTCACCGAGGTGCGGCTTGGCGGGATCACGATTTCCCTGCTTGGTATCGTGACCGGCATCGTGTTGTTTGCTTTCGGCTATCTGCTGACGCGCTGGGTCCAGCGTTGGCTCGATGGCAACGTCATGGCGCGGAGCCATGTCGATCTCGGCGTGCGCAACTCGGTCAAGACGGGTATCGGCTACCTCGGCGTCGGCATCGCGGCCTTGATCGGCGTGTCCGCCGCGGGCCTCGATCTCTCAAGCTTCGCGCTCTTCGCGTCCGCCCTTTCGGTCGGTATCGGTTTCGGCCTGCAGAACATCGTTTCGAATTTCGTCTCCGGCCTCATTCTTCTGGTCGAACGGCCGTTCAAGGTCGGCGACCATGTCGTATCAGGCACCGCGGAAGGGATCGTGAAGCGCATCTCCGTGCGCGCGACGGAGATCGAGACGTTCCGCAAGCAGTCGATCATTGTTCCGAACTCGGAGCTCATCAACGCGCAGGTGGGCAACTGGACGCACCGCAATAAGATGGGGCGCTCCGAGATCCCGGTTTCCGTCAGCTATCATTCCGACCCGCAAGCGGTGATGGATATTCTGCTTGAGCTCGTGAACGCCGTGCCGCTGGTCCTGCGGAATCCCGAGCCGCATGTCGAATTCCTGCGCTTCGGACCTTATTCGCTCGATTTCGAACTGCGCTTCATGCTGGCCGACATGGGCGACGGCATGAAGGTGCGCAACGACCTGCGCATTGCGATCCTCAAGCGCTTCCGCGCAGACGGCATTGAAATCCCTCTGCCGCAGAGCGACGTCGTATTTCACCGTCCGCCCGATATTATCGGCGCGGAGCCGGAGCCCGCCGATATCGAGAAGCCGGAACCGGAGGCTGAGATCGACGAGGACGATGGTCGCGTTCGCCGGCTGCGGAGCAAGACGGCCGATGGCAACGCCAAGAGCTGACGGCTCCCCGGCTTTTCAACTAGCATAGTATTTTAAGCATGTTTTGAAGAAACCAGCGGCGGCCGTGGTTGCCGCGGGTTTGGCGCGCGTTCCGCGAGCATCAATTAATACTTATTCAAGTCGCCTACGATACCGATTTGGGACGGGACAGGCGTTTTATTAAAAGGTTTGGAAATGGCGTTTCTGGGAATTTCGGGCATGCAATATTCGGCCAGCATGTTTGCGGATGCACGCATCGTCCTTGCTGAGGATTCGAACGTCTTCACATCGATGGTCAGCAAGCGATTGAAGGAACTCTTCAATATCGACGTGGAGATCTGCAGGAGTTTCGAGGAGTTGCAGCTCTGCTACGACAAGTCGACCCATCCGATCACGCTTGCGGTTTCGAACATCAATCTGCCGGGCGCAGAGAACGGCGAGGCACTTGAGTATCTCGTGGATCTGAGCATCCCGACCATCGTCTTTACCGGTACCTTCCAGGACGGCATGCGCGACAAGCTGATGGCGAAGGACATCGTCGACTATATCCTCAAGGATAACGTCTTTGCCGTCGATCTCCTCGCAGAAGCGATCTGCCGCTTTCTGACGAACCACCGCCACCACGTCCTCATCGTCGACGACAGCCCGACGGCGCGTGCGCTGCTTTCCAGCCGCCTCAAGCGCTACAATTTCCGGGTCAGCACAGCTGAGAACGGCGCCAAGGCGCTTGAGACGCTGAAGGCCAATCGCGACATCGGCCTGATGGTCACCGACTACAACATGCCCGATATCGATGGCTTCGAGCTGACGCGGCGCATTCGCGCCAGCATCGGCTCGCATGAGTTGCGGATTATAGGCGTCTCGTCGTCATCCAACCGGCTGTTGTCGGCGCGATTCCTCAAGGCTGGTGGCAACGACTTCATGTTGCGTCCGTTCATCGACGAAGAATTCTACTGCCGCGTCAATCAAAACCTGGATACTCTTCTGCAAATCCAGCAGATGCACAAGCAGCGCGCGGTCGCGTAATCCGTCGATTTTCTTCCGAAAACTATCAAATAAGCCGCTTGTCCTTAGGGCAGGCGGCTTTTCTATTGGGGCGCGGGGCCCACGACTGCGCAATACCCTACCGGCGCTTCGAGATTTCTACAATTGTAGGTAATGCGCCCGTCCAGCCGCTTCACGTGGGGGCACCTGTAAGTTATCGTCTATGAAAGCTGGTCGTTTTGCCCGATTCGGGTGCGAACCAAGCGCGGGGCGGGGTTGGATGACGTTTCAATCGGAGAGCGATCGGGGAGGCGCGGGGCCACGTTTCGGTGCGCCGACGATACTCTTGGTTGAGGATTCTCGCATGTTTGCGACGGTTCTCGCTCATCGCTTCCACGCAGAGTTGGGTCTCAACGTCAAAGTCTGTTCGACCTTGAAGAGCATGAGCGATGCTATCGCCCATGACGATCACGGTTTCATCATGGTGGTCCTTGACCTCAACCTGCCCGACTCGCCCTACGGCGAGGCACTGGACTGCGCGATCGCGCATGGCGTTCCGACAATCGTCTTCACCGGCACCTTCGATCTCAAGACCCGCAGCAAGATCATGGAGCGCAGGGTCGTCGACTATGTGGTCAAGGACGGCGAATTTGCTCTGGACAATATCGTTGCTGCCGTGCGCCGCGCGCTCGCGAACAGGAAGACACGCGTCCTCGTCGTCGATGATGTCAGGTCTGCACGCGAAACGCTGACGAGCCTGCTGCAGTCGCAGCAGTATATGGTCGTCGAGGCGAGCTGCGGCGAAGAAGCCATGGCGGCGCTGCAGACCTACGGCGACATCGAACTCGTCATAACCGATCACCACATGCCCGACATGACCGGTTACGAGCTCACGCGCAAGATCCGCCGCCGCTTCGGTTCCGACCGGCTGCGGATCATCGGAATATCGTCCTCCGACGACCGCATGCTCTCGGCAAGTTTCCTGAAGGCCGGCGCTTCGGATTTCATCTACCGGCCGTTCGTGGCCGAGGAGTTGCAGTGCCGGGTTGCCAACAATGTCGAGACGCTGACGCAGCTCAAGCAGCTGCGCGCGGCGGCGGCCTGCGACTACCTCACTGGCCTTCACAACAGGCGATATTTCTACGAGCTCGGGCCGAAGATCGTCACCGATTGTCTGCGGCAGAAGGCCGTGAGTTCGGTCGCGATCATGGATATCGATCACTTCAAGCGGCTGAACGACACCTATGGCCATGAGATCGGCGACAAGGTTCTGACGGCCGTGGCGCGGCGTCTCGCCACGATATTCGAAGGGAGCGACAATCTGCTGTCGCGTCTCGGCGGCGAGGAATTCGCCATTCTGTTTCCGATGCTCGATTCCAGCGCGGCAACCAAACTTTGCGACGAGATACGGTCGGATATCGCGCGCCTGAAGGTGACGGCCGATGACGAAGACCTGTCGGTGACGGTCTCGATCGGCGTGGCCGAGATTTCCGACTATGAGACGTTCGACAATTATCTGAACGCTGCTGACCAGTTTCTCTACATGGCGAAGCACAAGGGCCGAAATCTGGTCTTCTCGGATGTAAAGTTGACGGGCGAAGCGGCACAGTAGCCGCTCCGCCGCTCATGTCTCATGTCAGGCGGCGATCGCCTGGCGGGCTGTCGCCATCGTCATCTTGCGCTCGGCGCGCTCTTGCTGCGGCGAGCGCTGGTAGAGTTCGCGATAACACTTCGAGAAGTGCGAGGCCGAGACGAAGCCGCAGGCCACGGCTACTTCGACCACCGGCATCGATGATTGCACGAGCAGATGGCGGGCGCGGTCAAGGCGGATCTCGAGGTAGTAGCGGGCAGGGGAGCGACCCATTTCCTGGCGGAAGAGGCGCTCGATCTGTCGCCGGGACAATCCGGCTCCATCGGCGATTTCAAGCAGCGACAGGGGTTCTGCTAGATTGCCTTCCATCAATTCAATGATGGAGAGCACCTTGCCGTTCTGAACGCCCAGGCGAGCGCGCAGCGGCAGGCGCTGGCGATCGTGCGGACTGCGCACGCGGTCGGTCAGGTGCTGCTCACAGACGCGGTTGACGAGCGTTTCGCCGAAATCCTGGCCGATCAGGTTCAGCATCATGTCGAGGGAGGCCGTGCCGCCGGCGCAGGTGTAGAGATTGCTGTCGACCTCGTAGAGATCGGCATAGACTTCGGCCTGCGGAAAAGCCTCGGAGAAGCCCGGAAGGTTTTCCCAGTGGATCGCACAGCGCTTGCCGTTCAGGAGACCCGCCTGGGCAAGCACATGTGCGCCCGTACAGAGACTACCGACGGCGACGCCGCGATTGTAGGACTCACGCAGCCACGCATTCACGGATTTGTTGTTGAATTCCTCGACGTCGATGCCGGAACAGACGAGCACCATGCTCGGCCGGTTCTCGCCACCCAGATTGCGACGTTCGTCCGCAAGCGAGGTGTTTGCTTCTACGCCGATGCCGCAGGACGAATAGACCTTCTCGCCATCGACGGAGGTCAGACGCCAAGTGTATGCCTGGTAACCCAGCATGCGATTTGCAATCCGCAGCGTATCGATCGCCGCGGAAAAGGGCAGCATGGTAAACTGGGGAACCATGAAGAAGACGATAGAGCGTTTTTTATGCAGCATCTTGTTCATGAGACAAATCCGTAAACGAGGGCGAATGCTCTATTCGTTGCTTGGAATGCGTCCCTTCGATATTCTGAAAGCGACATTGGCATAGATATCTGCGGCCGCAAAGAGTAAATTTGCGACATAGTCAGGCTTGATGTTTGTCAATTGATGATCGGAGCGGACATTTGTCGCGCAGATACTGCTGGCGCTAATAGATGTCTATGAAATTCAAGATTAAATTGAGGGTGCCTGAAATAGTGAAGGCGGCGCTGGCAAGAAGCCGACAGCCGCCTTCATCCTGGGAGGTATGTCGCATCCATTACATCGCCTTGCGTTCGTCCGTGTCATCGGCAGACGGCCAACCGATATCCTTGCGAACGTCGAGCGGCATGGACTCGATTTCGCGGGCTGCCTGCCACTGGTGCCAAGCGCGAGCCAACTTGCGGGCATAGTTCGAGATCTCCGGATAGAGTTCCGGATGGGAGGTCTTGCCTTCCCTATAGGTGACGGTGGTCATGTCGGCTTTCCTTTTCTCTTCGCACGACGGTTATGAACTTGACCACTGATATGGGCTCTTCCTGCCCATCAATCAAACGAATAGGATTTATGGATATCATCAAAGATTTTGAATGGACGCGTCGCAGGGGGGGCTGGCCGATAGATCAACGTTCAAGTAGGACCCAATCAAATGGGATTTTCGATCCAAGGGATCAGAATTCAAAACCTCAGGATTGCGATTTTTTGAATCGATATCATGATGTAAACTGTGGCGGATCAGGCAGTTATTTCCGGGCCAGCACCAGGGCTGCTCGTGCAGAGTCGTTGCACCCCAACTCAAGAAATTCGCGATTTTATATAAACGATAGCGATTTCCGTATTTACGCTTCTGAACTGCGTTTGAACTGCCCATGAGGGCCCGGCACGGGCAAATACTGCCTCGTGACATGAGCGCCACCGAATACCGAAGCTGATCTGCAGGACTTACCTACGGTTCGGCGGGAGCGTTCTGAAGTCGCACATTACCGCCCAGGCAGACCGGTTTCTCCTACTCGCGGAGCATTGCGACGCTTGCAGGAGACAAGCCGACAGCCGCCATCGACGTATCGTCGGCTATAACTCGATTGATCCTGTGGGCCTTCATGGTGATCTTGTGCGCCCTCTTGGCCGTTCGAACCATGAAGATGGGGAATGTTTTATGAGGAAAGGGAGCGAGCCTCGACCCACCACCAGCACAAACTCCAATTGCGCTGTGGTGCAAGCCATCGAACAGATGGCGATCCGCCAGCTCGGTGTCCGCCGCCTGTCGCGATTCACTGAAAGGACGTTCGTGGTCGACTGCCGATCCGAGACCACCGTGTAGATTGCCGCCTAGAGCTAAACTCGTGCCATCGAAGTCGTCGTGTGAATCTTCCCGGTGGGAAGACTCGCAGAAGCTTCCAGTCTCGCACCCGATGTTGCCGACCTATGAGACGCGAATAGCAGTCACGAAGATCGAGCGATCACTCACGGCCCTCATTCGGGCAGACACGAAATCGTAGTTCGCTCCTCGGCCTACTTTCGTGGGCACGGACGCAAAGCTCGGCTTTCCATAGGCAAGGAGATCGTCTCCAGACAGGCAGGCAGCAAAAGGAATTCTGTCGCCTTCATGACACCGATTACAGTGAAATTCATTTCGGAAAATAAGGAACACATTTTCGCGCTAGGTGACTATTTCCTTGCGCACTGTTCGACTTATTTCCTTGCGTATCCAAAATGTCAACATTTGTCTCCCAAAGGAATTCCGTATCCAAAACATTATTCGGATACAAATTGGACCTCGGGATTTTTGTTTAGATTTCCTTGGGCTTCCGTCGCGTGCGAAAGCGCTTCGGCCGTTCTGCCGGGACAGTTATCGGCTCACCGGCAATCCAGTAGCCATTATCGCGGTACACGAACTCTTCCTTCGCATCCGTCAAAATCCGTCCCAGTCTTTTCGCCGGGGTGGGGTGGTCGATTTCGACGCCCAGCGCTTTAAGCCTGTCATAGATTTCGATCCTGCTTAGAGGATGCCCTTGATCCTTTAATATCCGGTAAGCCTGTTGCCGAACTTGCCAAGCTTGGGCGTCCGGGCGCTGAATCCGCCTTTTTGCGAAATCTTCAGGTACATCTGGAAGTTCATCGAGATGGTTAGGCCTGTCATCAGGGTTTGCGCCGAGCAGGCTGAGCGATCTCTTGGCGTCACGAAGATGTTTCAGGTCAACGTCGACCTGCCGCGTCTCGGCTTCCAAACGTGCCATCTCAGCTCGCATCTCTTCGCGCCGCTTCTCCAAAGTCGCAACCTGCCGATCAATCGAGACCAGTGCGGCGTGTGCAGGGGTTGCCTGGGGGCGATTGGTTGAT
Source organism: Rhizobium sp. Root708 (assembly GCF_001429725.1). Taxonomy (GTDB): domain Bacteria; phylum Pseudomonadota; class Alphaproteobacteria; order Rhizobiales; family Rhizobiaceae; genus Rhizobium. The sequence continues at coordinate 255,466 of NZ_LMHV01000004.1, forward strand.
TGCTGCATCGGGCTCTTTCGTATCCTAGAGAATCGCTATAGGTACTTTAGTTGCCGCGATGCTCCTGTTGGTTGTCGCAAGCGGCGCTGCATTTGGTAACCAGTAACACAATTAGAGGATTCAGTCATCTGCCAGGGGCCCCTCAGCCTCTGTCGGAGCCTATTTCCTTTCGCCAATTCACAGAATTCTTCTAGGAGCTTCAAATGAAACACCGGTCTGAAAACATCTTCGATCCTTTCGCAATATTCGGTAACCAAGGCCTTTCCCACCGCGAACTCGACCCGGCGTCCTATGACCAAGAGGACGAATACGTCCCACAGGATGTTCGTCCCAACACGTTAGATGTCGTAGCTAAGCTGTTTTGGGCAGAAAACGGCGGCCCAATCAGAACGATCATTGATGGACGCAAGACCCGTCCCACGGGTACTTTCCACGCCATAAAGGGTGGTGCGAGAGCCATGCCATGGGAATCGAAGCTTGAGCGTACCGCCATGTGCTTGGCGGACTTCTCGACCCGGGTCCATTACCTGCTAGCGCAACCGCACCGGCTCGAAATCTCAGTCCGGGGCAACCGGGGGCGGCCGCTAATATACTTCCCCGACCTACTGCTACAGGTGCATCCTTCCTTCGTCGAAGACCTACGGAGTGGCATGCCATTTTCGCAGGCTGCGTGCATGGCAGCCAATCGTGATGTTCCGCCACATCGACTGCAGAACCTGCTACTTGAGATCAAGGCGGACAAAGACCCTCGTGACGACGATCCGGCATATCAGCATAAGCTCAGTCTTGCTCAGGAACTCTACCACCGTCGCGGATTTGCTTTTTTCACAATCAGGCAGTCGGTGCATCTAGATAAGCAGTTCACTGCAATCGCCCGACGTGGCGATCTCTATAAGTATTCAACCCTTGATGAATGTGATTTCGCGACCTGCCTTGCGCACTTCGGTGAAGGAAACACGGTGCCGCTCGCGTCCCTACAGCAGGCATTCGGCAACGGCCCATCAGCGCAGGCGAAAGTAGTTGCCCTTCATTACCGGCGGTTCATATCCATCGACTTGACCGCTGGCCTCAAGAGCGGGTGGCCGGTTCACTTGATTGACCAGGGGGCAGGCCGATGACCCTTGATATCTCAGTAGGTGATCAATACCAGTTTTGTAGTGGGACAGTCCGAGGCGCTTTCAAAGTTGAAAGTGAAAACGATAAGAATCTGGTTTCGCTCCGAGGTCTCGCGGACGGACGGGAAGTTCATATCAAGGCGCTCGACCTAGCTGTGCTGCAAGCGAGAGGTGGCGCGGTTCGCACGAAGCGTCAGGGCGAGTTAATACGTACTGTCACCGCCTTCGATATCCGGAGTCTGCACGAACCTCCCAGAAAGCATCTGACAAACAGACAGTTGAAAGACTGGCAGATCAGGAAGGCGGATTTCGAGCGAGCAGCAACGCTTCTTTTCTACGTGCGAGCTTTTGATGCTGCACCGGGGACTAAGAAAAGCACAGCAGCGCTCGATGAATTTATCGACGGCAGAGGCAGTGAGGCAAAAGAGGCCGGACTTGAATGGGCACCATCTGCCAGCGCTGTACGCAAGGCGTTGGCAAAGGGAGGGGAGAACAATCGAACAATAGCTCTTTACCTTCGCAAACGGGGGAACGCCAGGAAGAAGTCGAAATGGCCCGCATGGGTTTACAATCTGGGCCAAGAGACGGTGGCTCACTACTGGGGTGATCCGGTCGTCCTCTTCACCCACGCCCACGGTTATTTCGATGACAGATTCTACGCAAAGCGTGATGAGCTGATCCGCGCTCGTAGAGAGCAAGAAGCAAATGCTTTATCCAGCGACTCTTCAGAACCGGTGGAATACCCGGACCTTATGTTCGAGCCGCCCTGCCATCAAACTCTGACCAACTGGATTAATGAGGCACGATGCCACGCGACGATTAAGTCGAAGTTCGGCATCCGGCAGGCAAACCGAGAGCTGCGCGGTCGAGGCGAGAGCGTCACCGCGATTGCCCCGCTGGAAATCATCGTACTGGACCAGACGCTCGGCGACATCTGGGCGTGCGAAGAGGTCCAAGTCGACGGCTCGACGGCGATTGTGCTAAAAAGACCCTGGCTCGTATGGGCAATGGACTTGTTCTCGCGGATGAACGTCGGGTTCATCATAACGTTCGATCCGCCTTGTCTTGCAACCCTGATGGCCTGCCTGCGTGACGTCGTCAGCCCGAAAGCAGCATTGCTTGAGCGCTTTGGGTTCTCCAAGGGCGCGGCCGACGGTTGGGGGAAGTACAAGACTGTTATCCTCGACAACGCATTGGCTCATATTGGCGTAAGCCTCCAGCTGGTCGGTGACATCGTAGGGTTCGAGGTCGACTACGCGCCAATCAGGACCCCCGAGTACAAACCTTGGATCGAGCGCCTGGTGCGCACCATGAATGGCGCACTGCACGCCTTGCCAGGAGGGATTCCTTATCCTCCCGATGAGTTGGAGTTAAGGGGCATCGATCCCCAAAAGAGCGCTGCCTTGTCCGTCGACTCGATCCGAGACCTCATGGATCACAAGATCATCGAATATAACCTCGATGAACACGACGGCATCGGTATGGCTCCAGCTCGCAAGTGGACGGAAGGCGTTGCCGAGTTTGGTCGCCTTTCCGTTGACGATGCCCGCTCATTCAAACTTGTCCTCGGGCGCTACGAGACCCGGATGCTCGATGCGGAGGGCATTCTTTTGAATGGCCACACCTTCCACGACCAGGGGATCGTGTCGATGCTGCTCGATCACATGGCGCGGTTTCATCGCGAGAGGCGGAAAAAGAAACCAGGTCAGACAGCGTCGTTTCGTGTTCACCTCTTCTTTGACGACATGGATTGCTCCTCGATTTCCGTCATTGATGAGTACACCAACGAGATCGTGGAGCTGCCGAACCGCGATGCATTCTATGCCGAGAAGCCGGTCTCCTTTGCCTTCTCCAAGGGCGAGCGTGAGTATCAGGCCAAGCTCAACAAAAACTTCCACACGCGGGAAGAGAAGGCCAAGGCCCGCCGCGAATATACCAAGGAGCTTGAGGCAAAGCTTGCGAACGACAATCACGCTGAGGCAAAGCGGACGATCCGCGTGCTCCAGGGGCGTGAGAAGCCGCAACTAGCACCGGGAAGTCAAATCATCGACCTTAAGATCAACCCTTCGATCAGCGGGATGCCAGTCGCCGAAGCGGTTCCGGTGTCAATGCCGTTCAACGAGCGGGCGGACGTCTTGACTGCACCAAAGGGCCGAAAGCCCAAAAAGCCGAAGACTCGCAAGGACGCGGCGGTCGCGGAAGCGGCGAACGATCACGTAAAGCCTCATGAGCAGGGGGCAGCAGAGATCGATTGGGCCGCTCAACCGGACATCGACGAGAGCGAAGCCGCGCTCGACGAGCTGGCGCGTCGCTACGGCTTCTAACATGGCTGGCTGGGACTGGCGAAAAGCCTGCTTCCAGCCAGCACCACAACCCATCACCTAAGGAAATAACATGCACATCACGTCCACCGTCGATGAACTCGAACACGTTTTCAAAAATCTCAGGATCGAGCACGCCTTCATGAAGCAGGCGCACAAAACCTTCGATGCGCTTCGAGCCACAAGGCGGCGCATCATGGAAAGGACGGCCATCGGGAATGAGGCAAGGTGCGCGACGCTTTTCGCCGACACACAGAGTGGCAAGACCACCATCGTATCGGCCTATGTGGAACGAAACGTTGTAGACTACTGCTACGAAAGTGGGTTGTTCGCGCGGGACACTCCGCGAGTTGCTGTCGCACTTCTGCAGAAAGTGGTGGTGCATATCTCTGTGTCCGGGACGTCGACCCTAATGTCGCTTCTTGAAGACATACTCCGGGCGTACAACGATCCATGCCCGGAGACCGGCAATATGGGAAACAAGAAGCATCGCGTTCTCAATTACATCAATGAGTTTCGAACAGAGCTGCTGATTTTCGATGAGATGAATCATTTGAGAATTGGTGCAGCGTCCATCAATGCTCGGTCCGAGGCTACTAGAGTGCACAACACGCTGAAGGACTTCCTTCTTGGTGGGTGCCCAGTCGTTTTCGTTGGAACCAGCGAAGCGAGAACGAAAGTCTTCTTGGACAAACAGATACGCGCCCGGTGCATCAAACAGCTCTTCCTGGGCCCGTTGAACTTCAAGAAGCCGAAGCATCGCGACGCGTTCAACGAATTCGTTGGTCTGATCGGCCTGCATCTACAGCGTTCCGGGTTGCTGGCCGAACGTTCTAATTTCATCAGTAAAGATGTGTCCGCCCGGCTCTTCGTCGCTTGCGGGGGCTATCTCGGCCATGCGGCAAACTTGATCGAACGCGCCGCCCTCTATGCAATCGAGGATGGTGCATCGCGGGTCGAATTCGACCACCTACGGGCAGCAGCTGACGATTACACCGTATTCAACGAACTTGCGACCAGCAATCCTTTCGACAAGCTGGAGCGAGTGCGCCAGGCTCCGCCTGCGACGGGAGAGGCGGCTCATGTCTGAGTTGATGGAGCACCACGATGTTGAGGTTGCTCACGCCGTCGACAGGGCCACGAGTATTGGCCGTGTTTTGGCCTTGCCGGTCGATCTGGAGGCTGGCGAACACCTGCGCGACGCCGCGTTCCGAGCGGTCAGCCGAAACGGGTTCTCAAACAGTGGTGTCGTTCTGAAGTTAGCGAAGTCGAAGTCTTTCAAAAGCTTGGCAGCTGTTCATGGCGGAGCTGCCGACGAGATAGGTCGGCTGATTGACGTCCTTGGCATCCGAAAGGATGCCGACGCGGTGAAGGGTTTCCTTACAGACACGCCCGGATGCGGTCGGGACTGGGTCGAGTTTTTCGGCATCAACTTGCGGCGTCGACATGTGGCCAGTCGACGCCGCGTCTCGCCGACATCACTTCGCAAACACGGAACACAAAAGGCGATGTGGTCGCTGCAGCCACTCGGCTTTGACGTCGCAACAAAGGAAGAACTGCTGGATCATTGCCCCGTCTGCCAGCGTGGATTGGGCTGGTGCAAAAACTTCGGCATCAACTTCTGCGACCGCTGCGGACGCCCCGAACAAGCCGCTGTCGATTTGCGGGACTTCCCTCAACCGCTGGCCGACATCCAGGATGAGGCTGCAGTGCAACTTATCGCCGATCTTGTCGATCCCGAAGCGGCTGATCGTCGTTCCAAGCTTCAATTGCATCCCGAGCTAACCCAGCTCGGGCGAGGGGCGCTTTTTCAGTTCGCTGTTCAAATGGCAGGTCGTTTCGAGAGTTCCGGCGCAGGTTGGGGCGGCTGCCTTCAGGTCAGATCGATTGAGCGTGCCGGGCGAGCGATCCTGGAATGGCCGACTAGCTTGGAAAATTTACTGGCACCAAACAAGGCCGGGCAGGACGGAGAGGGCGATATAAGCGGCCTATGTTCCGACCAAACGTTGTCCCCCGAGCTTCGCTGCCTTTTGAAAGGACGAAAAGACAAGTGCCTGGGGCGGGTAGTTGTCGAGAAGGTTGATCGATCAACGAGTTCGTCGAATCCGTCCGCGCCTATTCGACAGATTGGTCCAATGAAACACGGCCGGATAGAACTGCGGCGTCTGAACGAAAGAGCGGGACAAATCCACGCCGTCGAAGCAGCCGTGGCGCTACTGCGCTGCTCGCCTCAGGCAAGAAGCATTGCTAACGGCATCGGCGTGCCGGTCCCCCATCTTATCGATCTCTTCGATGAGGGATTGCTTCCAGAACTCATTCCTGTGCTCGGTCCGCTGAAAACGGCTCCTGCTCCTGGTCAGGGGGTGTCTGTGTTCAAGCAGCTGGAGCCCAACCAACGTACCAGCATCAGTCGTGACGGGCTTCCACTGTTCGACCTGGCATTTGCTTTAGGCAGTTTGAATGGCAAACAGTGGAACCGGATATTCCGAGCCATCGTCACGAGAGCGATGAAAGCCATCTGGATTCCCGCCTTGGACCTGCCACTCGTTCAAAGCGTTTTTATTTTCGATCCTGACGCACTAGCGCAGGTCCTATCGTCAGGCGCAACGACGCGCTCTCACGCCGATTTCGTTCCGCTGTCGCAAGGGGATGTCGCAACGGCGTTCGGAAGATCGCGCACCACAGTTCGAAACCTCGTGCGGAACGACCTGTTGCCGCCTAATCCGACGGGTATTGACGTGGCCGAGTTTCGGAAAAACTGGATGTTCCTATCAGAGGTACGCGATCTCGCGTCCCTGCATGGAATAGCGCTCCCGAACGCCCCGAAGCTGCTTGCGGCATCGTCCCTGGCCCGTATTTCGATTGGTGACACGACGATCTGGTCTCGTGTTGGCGTCCAGGAGCATTTCGGCCTGGACAGCGGCAGCTTCTAATTTGCCGGTCGGAACAGGACGTAAATTAGCGGAACGCGCCTTATTCGTTAGGGGTCTTCGCACGCAACCCAAACGGTGGGCCAATCCCAAAGCCAGGATGAACTTGGTGACAAGCGTGCAGAATTTTGTGGCAAAGCGCTTCCCCTTAGTTGGGAATCTGGAGATATGACCGCCGCATTGGGTTTCAGCTTCTTTTCTTATCTCGCGCCAGCGGCTCGTGAGCCAGGACACGCGCTCGTCAAAAGGACATGGGCGTTTTCTGCCCTGTAGAGGGAACTCACTTGCGCAGGTTGTATAGCCTGCAAAGTCTTTAGAGGGTTAAGTCGCTGCTTCTTGTTGTGAATGCAGATGAACCCGATAGAGTTTTCTCTACTGATTCTATGCATGGTTGAGGCGACGCGGCAGTAGATGCTGAAATATCCTGAGAAATTTCTGGAAATTCGCACAGATTGTATCAATCTGCCACCTTTCTCCGCGCTATGTGCCGGGTATGACAGTAACCACTGGCGGGCAAAGCCTTTTGCCGACCACTTATTCAATTGGTTGCCGTTCGCAGCGCTTAGTCAGGAAAACCAACTAGCTTTCGGCGGAAGCAACTTCGTCGAAATGCTCCAGCTCGCCGCTGCACATATCTACAACACCAAGAAGACGACGAGCCGAGGTGAGATTGGAGAGCTTATCTTTCACTTAGCCTGCATCTTACACTTTGGTACGTCTCCAGTGTTGTGCAAGCTCGTGCTCAAGACCTCATCAAATGACACGGTGAAGGGATTTGATGGGGTTCACATCCTGCCGAAAGGCGATGATTTCGAAATCTGGCTCGGGGAATCAAAGTTTTACTCGAACCCGTTGCGTGGCATTCAGGATGCAGTGAAATCCGTCAAAGAGCATCTTCTCCCGGCCTTTCTCGACATGGAAAAGGCCATGATCTTGGGCCACGGGTAATCCCCCCGCAAATTAACGGGCTTCAAAAGTAGAATTTTCTCGGGCTTTATGATCGAGGAGATTTTGATGAAGACGAGCAGATTTAGCGAACCT
>NZ_LMHV01000005.1 GCF_001429725.1 Rhizobium sp. Root708
GGTGGCGTCGCCTTAACCGACTGTTGCGGATCGAGGCAATAGTCTATTGGCATGACTAAAGATGCGACCGCCCACTACAAACGCCACCGATTTCCCGCCGAGATCATCGCGCATGCGGTGTGGCTTTATTATCGGTTCCCGCTGAGCCTGCGCGACGTTGAACACGTGCTTGCCGAGCGTGGGATCGACGTGTCGTTTCAGACCGTCGCAGAATGGGCGAGGAAGTTTGKCCTGAAGTTCGCCCATCAACTTCSTCGGCGGTCCCGTGGCAATTTTGCTGACAAGTGGCATCTCGATGAGATGGTCGTGTTGATCAAGGGAAAGAAATACTGGCTGTGGCGGGCCKTCGATGCCAACGGCTACGTTCTCGATGCTCTGCTACAAAGCCGCAGAAATAAGGGAGCTGCTCTTCGRTTGATGCGCAAACTGCTGAAGAGCCAGGGCGTCATGCCACGCGTGATGGTAACAGACAAGCTGCGCTCYTACTCCGCCGCAAAGCGACAGCTCATGCCGGGTATCGAGCACCGTTCGCATAAAGGGCTCAACAACCGCGTCGAGAATTCTCACCTTCCCGTGCGACGACGAGAGCGACGCATGATGCGGTTCAAGTCGGCGCGGCAATGCCAGTGTTTCGTCTCAACCCACGGCCAGATTGCCAATCTTTTCCATCTTCATCGAAAACACCTGACTGCCGCCGACCACCGCCAACTCCGCGCCCACGCCAGCACCACCTGGCGTGAAATCGCCTTGTCGATCAAAGCGTGAAATTCACGCCGAAGCAACGATCGCGTGCTCTGCTCGGTTAAGGCGACGCCACCTGAATAGCCCCTAGATTTGTAGACGCCTTCTCCCCTAAACTTGAGGCAGGAGGCCTATATGGGCAAAGGCAATTTCACAGAAGAGTTCAAACGTGATGCCGACCACCGCCAACTCCGCGCCCACGCCAGCACCACCTGGCGTGAAATCGCCTTGTCGATCAAAGCGTGAAATTCACGCCGAAGCAACGATCGCGTGCTCTGCTCGGTTAAGGCGACGCCACCCCCTGGCAGCATATCGACGTGTTCGAGGGCAGGGGATTGGTCCAGCTCATGATCGCGCCCCTATGCAACGTCGACGGGCCGGTGAGCGCAGCCGTGTTCGGAACCAGGCGTCCATCGGGCTTCACGCTTTCCGAAATCCACAGCATCGAACGGATACTGCCGGCGCTTCGCAACACGTGCGAGATGCGCGTCATGCGACAGGCCGAACTGTCCCTCCTCGACGTCTATATCGGCCCAATGACGGCACAGCGCATCCTGGCCGGTCGGATCAGGCAAGGCGAGATCGAGACGATGGAAGCAGCGCTGTTGCTCTGCGACCTGCGCGGCTTCACCGAGTTGTCGAACCGTTTGCCCGACGAAAAGGTGCTCGAACTCCTGAATGCCTATTTCGATGTCGTGGTGCCGGCCATCACCAGCCAGGGCGGCGAGGTCCTCAAGTTCATGGGCGACGCTGTGTTGGCGTTCTTCCCAAACTCCGACGCGGCCACGGCATGCGAACAGGCGCTGGCAGCGACCGGGGAAATTCTTGATGAGCTATCGAGGTTCGTACTGGATGGCGTCCGTATCGATGCGGCGGTCGCGCTCCACTACGGCCGCGTCAGCTACGGCAATATCGGATCGGGTCGACGGCTGGATTTCACCGTAATCGGTGCGGACGTAAATCTTCTGAGCCGCATCCAGACGGCATGCGGTACCCTCGGGAAGGCGATTCTGATGTCGGACGCTTTCCGCCAGCATGTGGGAAGTGAGAGCGTCGTGAGCACCAAACTCCACCATTTGAAGGGCTTCGAGGATCCCGTCGAACTCTTCACAATCTCGAGTTCCCGTCGGAACGTGACGTAAACTGGTTGGCACGCCAACCGGTGGCCGCGCCGGCGCACCAATTCAACCTCCACGTATGGGCGTTCGAGTTCAAGAGTTTGCGGGCTTGGAGCGGGAACCTCGCGTGTGCTGCGTTGATGGTGGTTTTGCGGAACAGCGATGAAAGCCCCATTGGCTAGCTATCGTTGCCTCGTTCCTTGACGAAAAATCAGAACGATGAAGTAAGGGCAACCTATGAACGCCGCGAGAACACCTGCCGGAATCTCGTAAGGGAAATCGGCACTTCGGCCGACCCAGTCGGCGACCATCATCAACAACGCACCTATGGCGCTTGACGTAAGCATGAGCGATCCGGGCCCGCGTGGGCGGGTCATCCGCGCCATGTGTGGGGCCATGAGCCCGATAAAGCTCAATGGCCCGACAATCAGGGTGGCCGCTGCTGTCAATGTCGCGGAGAACAGGAGAAGCGATGCGCGGGCGCGCGGCGGGCTCATACCGACAGATAGTGCGAGTGCGTCGCCCATCGGCAAGATTTCGATCCAGCGACGGAAGAGCGGCGACAGCAGGAGCGAGAGGATGGCGATGGCAGCGGCAATGATCGCGACGATGGAGGTAGCGCGAAACGTCGGGCCCATCGTCCATGCGAGAATGTAGGTGGCGCGCGGATCCCCACTGGCGACCACAAGCGAGATAACGGAAGTAACCAATGCGCCCACGGCCACGCCTGCCAACAAGACCGGGCCCGGCGCGAAATTATGACGCTTCGCGACGAAGACGATGATAGTCAGCGCCAACAGCGCGCCGATGATGCCACCGGCCAAAGGCATGATCGGGGAACTCATGCCGCCGAGGAAAAGCGCCGCGATTATGCCCAAGCCGGCACCGCCGCTGACACCCAAACCCTCCGGACTGGCCATGGGGTTTCTGGCGACGGCCTGCAGGATTGCTCCGGCTAGGGCCAACATCGCGCCGGCAGACGCGGATGTGAGAACCCGCGGCCAACGTCCGCCCACCAGGACAGAGATGTCGATGTTGCTGGAGAAAAGGTGTTCGGTCAGCGAAAATCCTGCGACGGCCATCATCAGCACTATGGACATCGGTAGCACGAGAGTTCGGGGAGCTGCCGCCTGGTACCTGCTTTCGGCGGTTCCGTGGAGCACGGCTGGCGGGATTTGGCGGAGCATCAACAACATGGAGAGCGCCCCGACAAGCGCGGTAATCGTTCCTGTCGGTACCTCTCCGATAATACCTGCGCTCGTTAAAACGATGCCATCCGCCAGCAGCAGCAACGCGCCGCCCAGTAGCCCTCCCCAGAGAAGTCTCTGCGGCAGTGTTCGCGCTGCGCACATGCGCGCGATGTGAGGAGCAGCCAAGCCGATGAATGCGACGACCCCGATACGGGCCACGACCATCGCTGACAGAACGGTCGCCAAGAACAGAACGGCCAGGCGCAGTTTCGAGGGGGATAGCCCGAGGCTTCGGGCCCCCGCATCGTCAAGTCCGGCGACTGCCAGTGGTCGAACGAAAAACAGCAGCACCGGGATCAAAATCAGCATCCGTAGCGACAATGCTGCGGCATTGGAAAAATCGTTCTGGATGAGTGAGCCGCTTCCCCAGATGAACACGCTGCGCAAGTATTCGTGGTGGAATAGCGCCATGACCACTGAGGCGGAACCGGCCGCAAAACTGACGATCATTCCCGAGAGCAGCAAGGTGACGGGTGCGAATTCGCTTCTGGATGCCACTCCGCAAACGAGTGCAATGGCAGCCAATGCGCCGACTACGCCAGCAAGTTCACGCTGTTCAGCCGAGACGCTGGCAAGGGTGAGCGAAGCCAGGGTGATCGCCAGTTGAGCGCCGGAAAGGACGCCAAGCGTCGATGGCTCGGCCAGGGGGTTTTTCAGGAGTTGCTGAAAGATCGCGCCGACAAAGCCCAAGGCCGTTCCGGCGAGCAGCGCGACGGCGATGCGTGGAAGAAGGGAGAAGTGAACGTAGGCTTGACCAAACGAGGTATTGTCCGGATACAGCAACGCCTCCAGGAGGCGATCAAGTGACACATATCTCAGCAATCCCGCAAAGCAGAGGGCCAGCGCGAGTATCATGGCTAGGCAATAAACGCGGGCTGGCGTCGCAAATTCGTTCTTATGCAAAGCCAAGGGCCTTTCGGAGGACTTCGGCAAATCGCATTGCTGATGGAAACGCCCCAAACACCCAAGTGGGGGGGATCGTGATGACATCGCCGCGTCGCGCAGCGGGCAGGGACCGCCATAGCGCGCTGCTGAGGAATGCATCGGGCGGGCCGGGTTCGATGATCAGCAGCCGCGCTTCAGGGTAGCGGGCGATCGCGTCGAGGCCGGCGGTGGCGAAGCCCCAATTGTTGGTGGGTTCGTTCCAGGCGTTTTCGATGCCGATAGTTGCCAGAACGTCGTTGAAGAGGCTGCCTCTGCCGTAGATATCGATCACCCTGTCATCCGTGAATTTGATGATGAGGAGAGGACGGTCGTCATAGGCTTTCGTCTCCTTGGTGATGGCGGCGAGCCTATTGTAGCTGCGATCGAGGAAGGCTTGGGCTGCGACAGAGCGGCCGATACGCTGTCCGATCGCAACCAGCGCCTCGTGTGATCGCCGCAATGGCTGTTGCTCAGCTGTGTAAAGTGGAAGGGCCATCGTCGGCGCTATTTCCTGCAGTCGCGCCGCCGAGACCCCATAATTGGCCTGCGAGAGGATCAAGTCCGGTTGCAGGGATCTCAGCAGTTCCATGTTGGGCCACGAACGCAGGCCGAGATCGATCGTGTCTTCCGGAAGGAAGGGAACGACAACGCGATCGCCATAGAGCGGAGCTTCGGCAACCGATTGCGGTGCCACGTCAATCGCAAGCAGGCTTTCGGCCCACCCCCAATCCAGGACGGCAATTCTGGGAGAAGCGACTTTGGCCGAAGCGACACCCGGCATCATAAATGCACCGAGCGCGGCGGCAAATTGCCGCCGCGTCAATTGACCGTGATGGGGTTGTTGAGGTTTTGACACCGTCACCAGCTGTATTTCAAGGTAGCGTAGACGCTGCGACCTTCGCCCCAGTAGCACCCCGTTGCTGCAATGCAGGTCGACACGTATTTCCGGTCGAACACGTTGCTCACGTTGATCGACGCCTTCAGGCCTTCGAGCTTCGGATTGGCCTTGCCGAAGTCGTAGCGGAGGGCGGCGTCAAAGACCGTGTAGCTCGGAATGCTGAACGTGTCGGCGTTGTCGCCGAATGTCTGGCCGGTATATCGCGCACCGGCTCCCACGCTGAGACCGTCCCAGTTGGTGGAAGTTTGAAGTGCGTAGTCCAGCCAGGTGGCGGCCTGATTCTGCGGCACAAACGCGAAGCGATTACCGCGGTTGGCATTATCCTTGGTAATTTCGCTGTCGGTGTAGACGTAGGATGCGATGACGGAAAGACCGTCGGTCAACTCGGCCTTTCCTTCGGCCTCGACCCCCCGCATGGTGACTTGGCCGGTTTGAACACGCTCGCCGGAGTGAATTGGATCGGGGGTGAGGACGTTGTCCTGAACCAGATGATACGCGGACAGAGTGACGAAGCTGTTCATGCCCTCCGGCTGATACTTCACGCCAATTTCGTACTGTTCTCCGACCGTAGGCCTGAACGGGTTCTTCGAGTAATCGACCCCAGCTGCCGGATTGAACGATGTCGAATAGCCGGCGTACGGCGAAATGCCGTTGTCGAAATTGTAGACAACGCCCGCTTTCCAGGTGAATCGCCCGTCGTTCTGATCGACGGCGGTCAAGCGGTTCGTACTTATCTTCAGGCTTTTGGTGTCGGTATTGGCCCAGTCGTACCGAGCGCCGGCAGAAAAGGCAAAGCGATCCCACTCCACTTGATCTTGCGCGTAGATACCCAGTTGGCTCCGGTGCTGGTTCGTCCGGGTGTCTATCGGCGGACGCGTGATGGAACTTGCGCCATAAACAGGATCGTAGCCGTTGAATGGGATGAAGATCGGCGAAAGCACAGACTCTTCATAGCGGCTGCTCTCGTAGGAGTAATCGAGCCCGAATAAAGCGGTGTGCTCGAGTTCGCCCGTAGAAAACTTGGCGATGGCCTGATTGTCGACGGTGACGGCGCGCGCGCTTTCCGGGAACGCCCACGCGTAGCGATAGAAGGCCGCCGGGTCGCAGGCGCCCGGGCAGTAGGGCTGGACACGCTGCGTATCCGTCCCGACATATGAATAGCGAAGGTTTTGGCGCACGGTCCACGTGTCATCGAATTCATGTTCGAACTCGTAGCCGACCGACGCCTGATCGCTCTTGTAGTGATCATAGCCCGGTTCGCCTGGGAAGGCGCCGCGCGGCAGTTCCGGATAAACCCCCGTGTAGAGTGTGCCGTTTGCCGTGAGCGCGGGTGCGCCGCCACCGCCCGGCGAGTTGATCTTCTGGTAGTCGGCATGAACAGTCAGAGACGTCGCTTCATCCGGCTTGATGGTGAACGACGGCGCGATATAAGCTTTCCGTTCCTCGACGAAATCATACTGCGTGTCTGTCGCGCGGCCAACGCCCACGATGCGGTAAAGGAAGGCATCGTCACCGTTGATCGGGCCACCAAGATCGAAAGCGGTCTGGATACGCTTGTCCGTTCCAAGCTGCAACTCGACCTCGTTGCTGGCTGTTGCGCTCGGTCGCTTCGACACCATGTTGATCAAGCCACCCGGCTCGCCTTGTCCATAGAGGACGGATGACGGGCCTTTGAGAACTTCCGCTCGCTCAAGGCTATACGGTTCGACGCGCGGCTGCGCATAGCCATGGGAACCGAACGGCAAGCGAAGGCCATCGAGATAACGCCCCGGTCGAAAGCCGCGAATGGTGAACCAGTCGTAGCGGGAGTCGTCGCCGTATTGGCTGATAACGCCCGGCGTGTACCGCAGTGCCTGCGTCAGCGTTGCCGAGCCTTGTGCCGTCATCTGATCCTTGGTGACGACGTTGATAGCCTGCGGCGTTTCCTTCAGCGGCGTGTCGGTCTTCGTGCCGGTTGCGCTCTGTTTGGCGACAATGCCATCGACGGGACCAAGTGCCTGCTCGCCAATCACGTTGATCGGCTGAAGCACGGTCGAGCCATCCGCGGGCGCAACACTTGTGCCCGCGGCAGGGTTCACCAGAACGACCGTGCTCGGTGATGAGAAGCGGAAAGACAGGCCCGTTCCGGCCAAAAGTCGCGACAGGCCCGCCTCGGCGGGCATGTCACCCGAGAGCCCCGACGTGCGCAGGTTGCCGGGCAACGCGCCGTCGAACACGACGTCGACGCCCGTGATCGACGAGTATCGGACGAGCGCGGCCGACAGGGATTGCCCTGGAATTGAGAACTGATAGCTCTTGCCAGCCGTCTGGGCATGAAGCGTCGTCGCTGCGGCAAGTGGAAGGACGGATATGCAAGCCGCGAGAAGGGCCCCGCGCGCAACTTTCAGCTCGCTTCGATGGGTCTTTCCCGAATAGTTCAACACAGACACAAACGCCCCCTTGAAAACATAGTCACCACCCCGGCGTCGCGGGGGGCTTCAAAGGTGTGACGATCCAGCCTGGAAAAAACCTGAGTAGTTTCTGAAATATTTTTATCGCGGGTATATCAGCGCCAGCCAGGGGGAATAGGTGTCCACACGGATTGGAAGGCCGTTCTCGAGCGTTTGAAGGATACTGCCGGCCCGCCTGATATCGACGATCAGCGAGATCGGCCGCCTTGCAAGAGTGCTGTCCATGACAATCATCTTTCCGCGACGCCACTTCGAAAGCGCGCGGACGGCATCCTCCAGCGGTGTGGAAATAAACACCAGCTTGCCGTCGCGCCAGGAAAGCCGGGATTCGACGTCGGTCTCGGAAGGTTTTGAGATTTTGTCGTTGGCGAACACAACGGATTGTCCCTCATGGACATCGAGCGCCTCGAATGGCGAGGACACTCTTACCGAATGTTCGGAGACGGCGACCACTATCTGATCGTCGTCGTCGGAAACGGAAAACTGCGTTCCGAGAGCAACGGTGCTGAGGATGCCGGCATTGACGACGAAGGGACGGGAGCTGTCTTTGGCGACCGAGAAGAACACTTCCCCTTCGACCAGAGTGATAGTGCGCGCCGTCGCTGTATAGGACAAAGAGATGGCAGATGCCGCAGAAAGCTCTGCGGTCGATCCGTCGGGCAACGCAACAGTTCGGGTTTCTCCGGTGCCCGTCCTGAAGTCTGCCGGGAGCGGCCGCATATAGGCCGCCGTTGCCAATGCGGAGGAGGCGACAACCACAGCGATGCCGCCTGCTTTCAAAAGCTTGCGGCGCGACAGTCGCGCCGCGTCTGCTTTGTCCGGGACCATGCCGGCGCCAAGCCAAAGCCGCTCAATCTCGGCATAGGCTGCGGCATTCGATGCGTCGACTTCCAGCCATGCCCGGAAATTCGCCAGGTCATTTGCAGTTGCACTGTCATCCAGCAGGCGTGCGAACCATTCGGCAGCGCTTACTGAGGCCTCAGCCTGCGTTCGCGATTTCTCGTTAGCATCGCGCATTTTCTCAGGCTTCCCCAACGGTTCAGAGATGGACCGACCGGCGCACGCCGATCATTCGTCTTTCAGCATTTCGCTTCGCAGACGTTCAAGTGCAACGACCATATGGCTGAAAACCGTCTTGGAGGAAATCCCGAGTTGAGCCCCAATCTCCGCATAGGTGAGGCCATCGATGCGAGACATCAGGAAGACTTGCTTGGCCCTCGGTGGCATGTCGTCAATGACAGCGGAGATGCGCCGTAGCTCGTGCACGCCGATTGCGATTTGCTCGGCGGAGGGAGACGGATCTGATACCCTCTCCAATCCATCGATGCCGTCGACGAAGGGCGCGATCTTTTTCCGTCGCTGATGGTCGAGGGCGAGATTGCGACCCGTCGTCATAAAATAACCGGCTAGGTCGGCAACCTCGCGCAGCAAGGACCGCCGCTCCCAAAATCGAAGGAACGTATCCTGCAACAAGTCCGCTGTCGTGGCCGAGCATTTAACCCGCCGGTAGATGACAGCCGAAAGACGCGTGCGTACATGGAGAAACGTATCGAGAATGTCGGGGCGATGAGCAGTGTCCATGCGTCGCTGCTAACATCCGCGAACGGAATGGCGCAACAGTAAAGTTGATTATAAATGTCATATTTATAAGGCGCGATTTTTTTGCCACAAGGAGTAACCCGGAAGCGGCCGCCCCGCAGCACGGCGCGGCCGCCACCGGTGCGGGTTCATCCACGATTGTCGGTGGTCAGGAGCGGCTGATCCTTCCAAAGTTTCGGGAAAAGCTTGTTTAGGGCGTCCACTTTTGGCTGTTCGACAAACGCGATGTATGGCTGGGTGGGGTTGTGAACCAGGTAGTCTTGGTGGAAAGCCTCGGCTGCGAAAAACGCTTTACCCGGTTCGATCGTTGTGACGATTTTCGACTCAAACGAATTGTCTGCGTCCAGCTGCTCTATGTAGCTCTTGGCCACTTTGGCTTGGTCGGGGGTCTGAGGGAAAATTGCGGATCGATACTGTGTTCCGACGTCTGAGCCTTGCTTGTTGAGTTCCGTCGGATTGTGAGCAACCGAGAAAAATACCTGCAGCAATTTTCCGTAGGTGATCTTCCGGGAATCGTACACGATTTGCACCGCTTCAGCATGTTTCGTTGTGCCGGTTTCCGTAAGCTCGTAGGTTGCGGTTTCTGCCGTGCCGCCTGCATATCCCGCTTTTGTCGAGACGATTCCGGTTACATGTTGGAAGATGCCTTGAGTTCCCCAAAAGCAGCCGCCGGCGAAGACAGCAGTTTGCAACGGTGCGCGGTCAATCACATCATGGACCGGCGTTGCCAACACCTTTGCCTGCTCAGCTGCGGCGGTTCCCTGCGTAAACCAGTTTGCATAGAAGGCTCCCAGCAGCCCTCCTGCAAAAATAAGCGGTCGGACTGGTGCTGCCCGGCGAACCAATGACATCAGAGTACGCAATTTTTCTCTCCTCAACGAGATGGATGTTAGGGAGCGCCCTGGAACAGCGCTTCGTTCCCTGAGAATTCACGCTGTTGATGTATCGTTGATGTGTTGAGCCTTCCGGTGTTTTGTAATCCAACGCTTTCGATGGCCGTGGAGATACACTAGACGACAATTTGCCCGCGCACTTGCTTCAATAGTCTGTCGTCATCTGGCGCTATCCGGCGGGCTGAGCGCCCTGCCGCCATTGCTCGGTCGGTCCCTGACGTTTGTCCATTTGTTTGGTGGAGCTGCAGGGTATCAACACTGAAACTGCTCTGTAATTCACTGTAGCATCTTCGTTGGAAGACATCTGCCGATACAATTCGCCAAACTTCGGCACACATCCGAGATACATCCATCTCGGACATCTTGGGGGTACCTTTTCAAACCCCATACGGAGTTTTCCGATGACGTCCTTCTCTCTTAATATTAACCGGCGCAATTTCATGACAGCAGCCGCGATTGCCGGCGCAGCGACCATGCTCAAGCCCGCGATGTCTTTTGCGGCCGCCGCTGCATCAGACGAAATCCGTGCATTCAAGGTGAATGTGCCGGACAGCGCTATCCAAGACCTGAAGCAGCGCATCGCGAACACGCGCTGGCCCGCCAAGGAAAATGTGCCTGATGACTCCCAAGGTCTTCAGCTTGAACGGCTGCGGAACCTCGTCGACTACTGGGGAACCGACTACGATTGGAGGAAGATCGAGGCCAAACTGAACTCACTGCCGATGTTCATTACCGAGATTGACGGTCTGGACATCCATTTCATCCACGTTCGGTCCAAGCATGAGAACGCACTGCCTCTCATTATGACACACGGATGGCCGGGCTCTGTTCTCGAAATGCTCAAGGTCATCGATCCGCTGACAAATCCGACCGCGCATGGCGGCACCGAGGAAGATGCATTCCATCTGGTTGTCCCCTCGATCCCGGGATTCGGCTTCTCCGGCAAGCCAGCCGTGCGTGGCTGGGGATCCGACCATATCGGTCGCGCATGGGCGACGCTGATGCAGAGGCTTGGATACGACAAGTATGTTTCCCAGGGCGGTGACTGCGGATCGGTTATTTCCGAGCGCATGGCACACCAGAACGTCCCAGGATTGCTCGGCATTCACCTCAATATGCCAGCGGTGGTTCCCAAGGAGATCGTCCGCATCCTCGCGGTCGGCGATCCGGCGCCTGCGACCCTCGATGGCAAGGAGAGGGCTGCGTTCGACAAGCTGGCGGAGTTCTACAGGGACAATGCAGGCTACGCACAAATGATGGTCACACGTCCTCAGACTATCGGCTACTCGCTGGACGACACGCCGGTAGGGATGGCTGCCTGGATGTACGATAAGTTCGTTACCTGGACATACACCAACAAGCAGCCCGAGAAAGTCCTGACCAGGGACGAGATGCTGGACGACATCTCTCTCTACTGGTTCACCCAGACAGGGACATCTGCCGCCCAGATCTACTGGGAAGACAAGACGAACAATTTCAACGCTCTCGGCACCATCCCCTCGGTTCCAGTAGCCGTCAGCGTCTTTCCGGGCGAAATCTTCCAGGCGCCCAAATCCTGGACCGAACGCGCATTCGGGAACCTGATCTACTTCAACGAAGTGGATAACGGCGGACACTTCGCCGCCTGGGAAGCACCGGATCTGTTCACCAAGGAAGTCCGTGCGGCGTTTCGTTCGCTGCGCTCAGCTTAACTGGATGGCCGCCGTTTGGCGGCGGCCATCCTTCCCGCCCCGGGAGGTTGCCTGCGGGAAGCTGTCAGCTGTCGACCTTCCACTCCCCGGCGCACCAACATCAACCGCTGCGCATTGCTCTTTCTGCCGCCAGGCATCGCAGGGCAGCCATTGATCGACGCCACTAACTGGCCAAAGGCCTTGTGGCTGATCGCGACTACGATGCTCGGGTCAGTGTTGCTTCGGTGCGCAAGCGGTGGTCACGCACACATTCCCACGCAGAAGGATCGCAACGACATCCATCGACCTCTTGACGCGTCTCCATCTTTGAGAAATGCTAAGATGTCAGACCAATTTAAGAGTCTGGCTGCCTATAAAAATCTGGGGAACCATGAAGGCACCAATCAGCGACAGGCCGCTCATCCGGCCGCTTCCGGCAATGGATCGGGCACGTCAGGTGACCGATGCGCTGGCCGAGTATGTGCAGAGCGCGCAGCTGAAGGCAGGCGATCGGCTGCCGGCGGAGCGTGAGCTGATGGCGGCGCTGGTGGTTGGCCGTTCGACGATCCGGGAAGCGATCCGTCATTTCCAGGCCCTCGGCGTCATCGAAACGCGCAAGGGCAGCGGCACGTATCTGCTGAAGCCGGTTTCGAAGGCAACGATTCACATGCCGCTGTCGCTCGATACCGGTCATCTGCGCGACGTTCTTCTGCAAACTCTCGAGGTGCGTCGCGGGATTGAGTGCGAGGCCTGCATGGTCGCCGCGCGCAAGCGCACCGACAAGGATCTGATCCTGATCGAGCAGAATCTGAACGAGATGGAGCGTGTCCACATAGAGAAGGGCACCTCGGGTCCGGAGGATCTCGCCTTCCATCTGGCAATTTACGACGCTAGCCACAATCCGCTTTTCCGTCAGCTTCTCGAGCAGATGCGCGAGACCTTCTGGCAGTTCTGGGAGCATCCGTTCGAGCGCGAGGATTTCGCCCGCCGCTCCTTTCCCTTTCACCGCACGCTCTTCAACGCGATCGCCGCCCGGGATACCGAGGCCGCGCGGGAAGAGACACTAAAAATCCTCGAGGTTGTCGAGGAAGATATCAAGGAAATGTCGAAATGAATAACGGCGCCGACGCGTTCGATCTTGCCTCGCTCATCACCGCCCACGACGAAGGAAACTTCGCCGAAGCCGTCGTGCCGCCGATCTTCCAGACGTCGCTTTTCACCTTCTCCGATTATGACGATATGATTTCCTCCTACCGTGGCGAGAAGGTGCGGCCGATCTATACGCGCGGTCTAAACCCCACCGTTCGCATGTTCGAGGAAATGCTGGCAAAGCTCGAAGGTGCAGAAGATGCGCTCGGTTTTGCAAGCGGCATGGCGGCGATCTCCTCGTCCGTTCTATCCTTCGTCGAGCCTGGCGACCGGATTGTCGCGGTCAAGCATGTCTATCCCGATGCGTTCCGCCTGTTCGGCACGATCCTCAAGCGCATGAAGGTCGAAGTGACCTATGTCGACGGCCGCGATGAGGAGGCTGTCGCGAAGGCGCTGCCCGGCGCCAAAGTCTTCTACATGGAAAGCCCGACCAGTTGGGTGATGGAAGCCCACGACGTCGGCGCGCTCGCCGCACTTGCCAAGAAGCATGGCGTCGTCAGCATGATCGACAACAGCTGGGCGACCCCGTATTTCCAGCAGCCGATCTCGCTCGGCGTCGATATCGTCATCCATTCTGCCTCGAAATATCTCGGCGGCCATAGCGACGTCGTCGCCGGTGTCGTCGCCGGTTCGAAGGAGATGATTGCCCGCATCAAGGCGGAGGCCTATCCCTATCTCGGCGGCAAGCTTTCGCCGTTTGATGCATGGCTCTTGATCCGCGGCCTGCGCACATTGCCGATCCGCATGCGGGCGCATGAGGCTGCGGCGATGACGATCGCCAAGCGTCTGCAGGAGCTCGACGTGGTCGAGACCGTCTGCCATCCGGGCCTTGCCAACCGCCTGCCTGCAGGTCTGAACGGCACATCGGGCCTGTTCTCCTTCATATTCCGCGAGAGTGTCGATATTCGCGCCTTCGCCGATCACCTCAAGCTCTTCAAATTGGGAGTGAGCTGGGGTGGGCATGAAAGCCTGATCGTACCAGGCGAGGTCGTCCTTCAGCAGAAGGCTCAACCGAATTCCGCGCATACCTTCGGGATCCATGCGCGGTCCGTACGCCTCCACGTCGGTCTCGAAGGAACCGAAGCCTTGTGGAAGGACATCGAGGCGGCGTTGGCGGTCGCCTCTTAAGTTCACAACCTGAAAAACCTGAAAAGGGGGAGCAAGCATGAAAAGACTGATCACCGCCACTCTACTCGCCACGATGATGGCTGGTACGGCGCTCGCCGATACCACGCTGAAACTGGTCGAGGTCATCACCAGCCCCGAGCGCACCGAGACCTTGAAGTCGATCGTTGCGAAATTCGAGGCTGCAAATCCCGGCACCAAGGTCGACATCATCTCGCTGCCCTGGAACGAAGCGTTCCAGAAGTTCGCCACCATGGTTTCGGCGGGCGACACGCCAGACGTGATGGAAATGCCGGACACCTGGCTTTCCCTCTATGCCAACAACGGCATGCTCGAAAGCCTTGAGCCATACCTTGCCAAGTGGGAATACACCAAGGGCCTGACGCCGCGCGCGCTGGAACTTGGCCGCGACGTCAAGAACACCGCCTACATGCTGCCCTACGGCTTCTACTTGCGCGCCCTGTTCTACAACAAGAAGCTGTTCCAGGAAGCCGGCGTTGCCGAACCGCCGAAGACGCTCGACGATTTCGTCGCCGCCTCCGAGAAGGTTTCCAAGCTGCCTGGCAAGTCGGGCTACTGCCTGCGCGGCGGTCCGGGTGGCCTGAACGGCTGGGTGATGTTCGGCGCGACGATGGCCGGCTCCAACAAGTTCTTCAATGAAGACGGCACTTCGACCATGAACAGCGAAGGCTGGGCTAAGGGTCTCGAATGGGTCGTCGACCTTTACAAGAAGGGCCTGACCCCGAAGGACAGCGTCAACTGGGGCTTCAATGAAACTGTTGCCGGCTTCTATTCCGGCACCTGCGCCATGCTTGACCAGGATCCGGACGCTCTCATCGCTGTCGCCCAGCGCATGAAGCCCGAGGATTTCGGCGTTACCAAGATGCCGGTCGGCCCGAGCGGCAAGGGCTTCACCACGATCGGCTTTGCCGGCTGGTCGATGTTTACGACAAGCCAGAACAAGGACCTGTCCTGGAAGCTGATCGAGACGCTTGAATCGCCCGAGGGCAACATCGAGTGGAACAAGCGTACGGGCGCACTTCCGGTTCATACCTCGGCCGAGAAGGACCCCTTCTACGCCAGCGAACAGTTCAAGGGCTGGTTCGACGAACTGGCCGACAAGAACATCGTACCGACGGTGATGCCGACCTACCTTGAGGAATTCGCGTTCTTCAAGGATTCGCTGGCCATCAAGACGACGCAGCAGGCACTTCTCGGCGATATCACGCCGAAGGAACTGGCTGACCAGTGGGCAGACTATCTGACCAAGGCGCAGCAGAAGTTCCTCGCCAAAAAGTAATGGACCACCGGCGGCGGACTTGTCCGCCGCCTCCTTCACTGTCTTGCGACGGCGCAGATTGCGCCGAAGAACGGATTTTGCCTGATGACCCTCACTGCCGATACGCTGGAAAGGCGCCAGGATCGACGCCCTTGGCCAAAGCGCGTCGCCGATGCGTCCGAACCATACCTCTACAGCGCGCCCTCACTGATCCTGATCATTGCGGTGATGCTGGTGCCACTGGTTATCGGGGTGTCCTACGCGTTTCGCGATATCCAGCTGCTCAATCCGTTTTCGGGCGGCTTCATCGGGCTCGACCATTTTCGCGCACTTTCGAAGGACGCAGCCTTCTACGGCGCGCTGAAGAATACACTCTGGTGGACGGGCGCCTCCGTCCTGCTCCAGTTCGTCTTTGGCCTCATCCTGGCCCTTCTGCTTGACAAGCCGTTCTGGGGCAGGGGCATCGTGCAGGCTCTCGTCTTCCTGCCCTGGGCCGTCCCGTCCTTTCTTGCCGGTCTGAACTGGGCGTGGCTCTTCAATCCCGTGATCGGACCGATCCCGCACTGGCTGTTCGGGCTTGGCCTGATGAGCGAGCCCAACAACATCCTTTCCGATCCGCATTATGCGATGTGGGGCCCGATCATCGCCAACGTCTGGTGGGGCATCCCCTTCTTCGCGATCACGCTGCTTGCAGCCCTGCAGGCGATCCCGCGCGATCTCTACGAGGCTGCTTCCATCGACGGCGCCGGCTGGTTCCAGCGCTTCCGCTCAATCACCTTGCCGTTCCTCGCGCCGACCATTGCGATCACCGTGCTTTTGCGCACTGTCTGGGTGTCCAACTTCGCCGACCTGATCGTCGTCATGACCGGCGGCGGGCCGGCTGACCGGACCCAGATCGTCGCAAGCTACATCTTCACACAGGCTTTCAGGCGCCTGGACTTCGGTTACGCCTCGGCGATCGCGCTGGTGCTGCTGGTACTGCTGCTTGCCTATTCGATGCTGATCATCCTGCTGCGGCAGACCCTGCTGAACAAGGATTGATGCCATGAAGCGATCCCTCCTCCCCACCATCGCGCATCGCCTGGCCATTCTCTGCTACATCGTCTTCGCGCTGTTTCCGCTGTTCTGGCTTCTCAAGGTTTCGGTGACCCCGAACGACCTGCTCTATACCGAGGGTGTCCGCATGTGGCCATCGCGGACGACATGGGAACACTATACCTTCGTCATCCAGCACAGCGCCTTCCCGACGTTCTTCAAGAACAGCCTGATCGTCTCGGGCTCGACCGCGATCGTCGTGACGATCTGCGCCTCGCTATCCGGCTATGCGCTGTCGCGGTTCAATTTCCGGGCGAAATACTGGATCGTCGCGCTGATGCTTTTGACGCAAATGTTTCCGCTCGTCATGCTGGTCGCGCCGATCTTCAAAATCCTGACGCCGTTGCATCTGACGAACAGCCTCGCTGGCCTCGTTGTCGTCTACACTGCCTTCAACGTGCCCTTCGCGACCTTCCTGATGCAGTCGTTCTTCGACGGCATTCCGAAGGACCTCGAAGAGGCGGCAATGATCGATGGCGCAACGCAGTTTACCGCCTTCCGGCAGATCATCCTGCCGCTGACGCTGCCTGGTATCGCGGCAACGCTCGGCTTCGTCTTTACCGCAGCGTGGAGCGAACTGTTGTTCGCCCTCATGCTGATCAACGGCAACGACGCTGCGACCTTCCCGGTCGGGCTTCTGACCTTCGTTTCCAAATTCTCCGTGGATTTCGGGCAGATGAT
Source organism: Rhizobium sp. Root708 (assembly GCF_001429725.1). Classification (GTDB taxonomy): domain Bacteria; phylum Pseudomonadota; class Alphaproteobacteria; order Rhizobiales; family Rhizobiaceae; genus Rhizobium. The sequence continues at coordinate 16,873 of NZ_LMHV01000005.1, forward strand.
GGCGGCGGGTGTGCTCGCGCTCATCCCAGCCGGTCTCTTCTTCCTGCTCATCCAGCGTTATCTCGTCCAGGGCCTGACGGCCGGCGCGGTCAAGGGTTAATCACAATGGCATCGATCGATATCCAGAACGTCAAGAAGGCCTATGGCCCTGTCAAGGTGCTGCACGACGTCGACCTCCGGATCAAGGACGGCGAGTTCGTCGTACTCGTCGGCCCGTCCGGCTGCGGTAAGTCGACCTTGCTGCGCATGATCGCGGGCCTCGAGGACGTCACCGGCGGTGAAATCCGCATCGCCGGCAATCGCGTCAACGAGCTGCATCCGAAGGACCGTGACATCGCCATGGTGTTCCAGTCCTACGCGCTCTACCCGCACATGAATGTCGCCGGTAACATGAGCTACAGCCTGAAGCTTCGGAAAACCGCCAAGGAAAAGATCGCCAGTGCCGTCGGCGCCGCAGCATCCAAGCTCGGTCTCGATCCGCTGCTGGAGCGTCGGCCGAAGGCGCTTTCGGGTGGCCAGCGCCAGCGCGTCGCCATGGGCCGCGCCATCGTGCGTCAGCCGAAGGCCTTCCTGTTCGACGAGCCGCTGTCGAACCTCGACGCGCGCCTGCGCGAACAGATGCGGGCGGAAATCAAGAAGCTGCACTCCGATCTGAAGGCGACGTCGATCTACGTCACACACGACCAGATCGAGGCGATGACCCTGGCGGACCGGATTGTTGCCATGCATGGCGGCGTCGTGCAGCAGGTCGGCAGCCCGCTCGAACTCTACGACCGCCCGGCCAATCTCTTCGTCGCCGGCTTCATCGGCTCGCCGGGAATGAACTTCCTCGATGCGATCTATGCGGATGGCGGCATCAAGCTGAAGGATGGCACGATCGTACCGCTGGCAGCTCCACTATCGCTGGCAAACGGCGCCAAGGTCACGCTTGGAATCCGGCCGGAGCATGTCGTCATCGCGGATGCGGGGCAGGGGATCACCGCCGCTATCGAGCTGATCGAACCGACCGGCTTCGGTATCATCCTCCACCTGTCGCTTCACGGCCTGCCGTTCAAGATCTTCACGCAGAACCGCGAAGCGCTGGCGGCTGGCCCACATGTCAACGTCGTGTTTCCTGCCAAACATCTGCACGTCTTCGACGACACCGGAAATCGGGTCGACTAAGCCCGATTTCACGTCGGCGGACGGCAAAGGTTGGCCTAGCCCTGACTTGCAGCAACAGTAACCGGCACGCCTTTATACGAAGGTGTGCCGGAAAGCCGGTCGTAGTGCCGCAGCGACACGACGGCATTCATTTCGGGATAGTAGCCGGCAATCGATCCCCGTGGGATGTTGTACTCGACCGCCGTGAAGCGGCTGACGCGATGCGACGTGCCGTCAGAGCCGACGAGCCCGCGGATGTCGATCAGATCGCCATCCTTGAGGCCGCGGCCGGCAAGGTCGTCCCTGTTCATGAAGATCACGTCCCGTCGCCCGAAGACGCCGCGATACCGGTCGTCGAGGCCGTAGACGGTCGTATTGTACTGGTCGTGGCTGCGGATCGTGGTGAGGACAAGTGCCTCGGGATTGCGGATTAGCGGATCCTCATCCAGCCCGGGCGCAACCAAGAAATTTGCCTTGCCCTTTGGCGTGTTCCATCGGCGGTATGACGCCGCTACGTCAAGCCGGAAGCCGCCGCGGATGCGGACGCGCTTGTTGAACTCGTGAAAATCGGGAAACACCTCTTCGATCTTGTCCCGCACGCGATCGTAATTGCCGATGAGGCCATCCCAATCGATGCCGTAGCGATCACCAAGCGTTGCTTTCGCGATATTGGCGACGATCGCGGGCTCCGATTTCAGTTCATCGCTCGGCGGCTTCAGGAAACCTCTGGAGGCGTGGACCATCGACATGGAATCCTCGACGGTCACCGATTGCGGACCTGATACCTGCGTATCCAGGTCGGTACGTCCGAGACACGGCAGAATGAGCGAGGTTCGGGCGGTCAGGAGATGCGAGCGGTTGAGCTTGGTGGCGATGTGAACCGCAAGGTCAAGTTTCCGCATGCCGGGGAAGGTCGCTTCCGGATCGGACATTGCAACGGCGAGATTGCCGCCGAGGCAGATCAGCGCCTTGGACTCCCCGGCGATAATCGCCTCGATCGCCTCGACGGCATTGTGGCCCTTCTCGCCCGAGGGCCGAAAGCCGAATGCCCGCTCCATCCCGTCGAGAAGAGCCTTGTTCGGGATTTCGGTTATGCCGACGGTGCGATCGCCCTGCACATTGGAATGCCCGCGGATTGGGGCGATGCCGGCGCCCTGGCGGCCGAGATTGCCACGCAGCATCAGCAGATTGGCGATCTGCTGCACGTTGCCGGTGCCATTCGCGTGCTGCGTGATCCCCATGCCGTAGCAGATGATCACGTTCTTTGCGGTCAGATAGACGCTGGCAGCACTCTCGATCGCTTCCCTGGATAGCCCGCCGACGGTGACGATCTGGTCCCAGCTTGTGGCCTCAACGTCGGCGCACACAGCTTCCAGTCCGTTGGTATGCTCCTCGATAAAGGCGCGGTCCAGCAGGCCTGGACCTCCATGTTTCAGATCAACTGCGTCTCGCTCGAAGATCGCTTTCATCATGCCTTTGAGAACGGCAAGATCGCCGCCTGTCCGAACCTGGTGATAGGCCGAGGCGATCGGCGTCGACGACAACGTCGCCATCTCGATCGGATCCTGCGGCGCTGCGAAGCGCTCCAGTGCCCGCTCCTTCAGCGGGTTGAAGACGACGATCGGGACGCCGCGGCGTGAGGCATTGTGGAGCGTCGTCATCATGCGTGGGTGATTGGTGCCCGGATTATGACCGAAGCTGAAAATGGCGTCGGCGAAATCGAAATCCTCGAGTGTCACCGTGCCCTTGCCGACGCCGATCGACATTGGAAGGCCCACGCTTGTCGCCTCGTGGCACATGTTGGAACAGTCGGGAAAGTTGTTGGTGCCGAAGGCGCGGACGAAAAGTTGGTAGAGAAACGCAGCCTCGTTGGAGGCGCGTCCGGACGTATAGAACTCGGCCTTGTTCGGATCGTCGAGCTTGTTCAGCTCCTCGCCGATCAGCTTGAACGCTGCCTCCCATTCGATCGGCTCGTAGCGATCCCGATCCTTGTTGTAGTGAAGCGGCATCGTCAGCCGTCCGGCGTCTTCCAACTGGTGGTCGCTCCAGGTCCAGAGTTCGGAGACGGTGTTGTTTTCGAAGAGTTCCGGTCCCGATCGCTTGGCCGTGGATTCCCAGGTGATCGCCTTCGCGCCATTCTCGCAAAACTCGAACGACGACGTATGCTTGGGGTCCGGCCACGCGCAGCCGGGGCAGTCGAAGCCCTCGGGCTGGTTGGCTTTCAGCAATGTCATGGTACCTTGCGCAACCACTTGCTGATGCGCCAGCGTCTTGGCGACGGCCTTGAGTGCACCCCAGCCACCGGCGGGCTGGTCATACTGTTCGATACCTTCGGGTCGCTGATCCTTCATGTCCGAACTCCTTCGTGCTGCATGGCCAAAACGGCGGCAGGTAATTGATGTGCCTATCAGTCAAGCGAGATTAGCAACGGCGTCGAGCCGCGCCCATTATACAGAAGCATAGGGTGTTGCCGCGCGTTCGCCAGGGACGCGGACGTGAGAGAGACGCATGCCATGCCCGCGCAGGTCGCGGTAACGTTCCGGCGATTGGGGTTTGATGAAAAGCGCCAGGATTTGCGGGTGACGGCGGCGCAGATCATCCTCTACGTTTGCGATCGCCTGCTCGACACCAGCTTTCGACAACTCTTCGGTAAACCAGACGCTGAGCGCAACGATCAGCTGCTCGGGCGCGAGGTGCGCACTGATAACGCCGTTCACGGCCTGGACGGTCGGATTTCTCTTCGTGTCCTCGATGATCTCGGCAACCACGGAAGGATCGGCGGGCACGCCGATGAGCAATGATTTGCTCTGTGCCGCCAGCTTGAAGGCGGTGACCGCCAGGATCCCGGCGATCGCCAGCGATGCCAGACCGTCAAAACGTGGGTCTCCCGTCCACCATGAGGCAAGGAGCCCGCCTGATGTCACCAATATTCCCGCGACCGAAGCGACGCCGCCGAACAAAATGGTGGAAGCTGTCGGATCGCGCCGGCGCCGCAGAAACTGGAGCAGGCTGTCGTGGCCGCGTCCAACGCCAGTGCGACGCACCGCCGCCCACAGCGCCACTCCGTCAAGGATCGCGGAGCAGGCGAGCACGATGTAGTTGATCGTCTCACCGGAAATTGGCTTTGGCTGGGCGATCTGATGCAGGCCATCGAGAAGAGCGATGCCGGCCCCGAACGCAAAAATCAGAACGGCGACGACGAAGTTCCAGAAATAGACTTCGCGGCCGTATCCCAATTGGTGCTCGGGGTTCGCCTTTCTGCCTGATGCAATCAGGCCGTAGAGCAGAATGATCTCGGTTCCCGCGTCGACCAGCGAATGGACGCCCTCGCTCGACATTGCGGTGCTGCCCGATGCGTAAGCCGCGACGAACTTTATCGAAGCAAGGACGAGGTCGGCCAGCAGGCTGATGGCAACGGTTCCAAGACCGCTTCGCGTCGCCGTGGTCGGCCACGAAAGGTTGGTTACGTTTCCATGCATCTGCCCGTTCCTCTCGTGCCTTTCAAAAAAGAAGGGCCGTCTCCGGGGCGGACGGAGACGGCCATGGCGGATCTTGGGAGGATCCGCGGCTTCGGCGGAGGGGGAGGGACGCCGAAGATCGGTAGCTGGGAGGCTGCTACCCGCCTCATCGAGGGGTGAGGCGATGGGGTAGAAGGTAGACGGATCGGGCGGGCGGCGGAACTGAACTTAGGTATGGGTCGAGCCAACCTCCGGCATAGTTCGCTCGTCTATGCCGCGGCGGATCGTCGGGACCGCGTTCTGTAAAGCCGTTGCTTAGACGGCTGTCTTTCCCGAGGACTGAAAGCTGCCGCACGCCGAATGTGCGGTTTCGCCTATACCCACGGATAGATGTTTTTCGAGAGGGGCAAGCCTAGAAGGATATTCGATCCCGGCACAGGCAAAGCCACATCGGTTTGCTACGGCGCCCGAAGGATCGGCACCTTGTTCCCATGGACGGAGACGATCATGCTGATGAACAGAAGAACCTTTTCCACCGCCCTTGTGGCCGGCGCGGCAGCATCCCTGCTCGTCAAATCCGAAGCGATCGCCAAGACAATCACTCCCAATGTTCGAAACGTCGTCTTCGTGCACGGATTGTTTGCCGACGGATCTTGCTGGTCGAAGGTGATCGGTCGCCTCCAGGCGCAGGGGCTGAATTGCACTTCGGTGCAAAATCCGCTCACCTCCCTTCCTGATACGCTGGATGCCGCGCGGCGCGTCCTTGATCGCCAGGACGGCCCGACGGTGCTGGTTGGCCATTCCTTCTCCGGCGTCGTCGTCTCGGACGTAGGTGTGCACCCGGCGGTGTCGTCTCTCGTCTACATCGCGGCGCGCGCCCCCGATGCAGGCGAAGACTACACGGCACTCGCAAGAGAGTATCCGACGCCTCCGGCCAGCGCAGGCATTGTCTTCGACGACGACGAGGGCAGACTTTCCGAGCAGGCGTTCCTGCACGATTTTGCCGGTGATCTGCCGGAAGCTGAGGCGAAAGTGCTCTACGCGGTGCAGCAGCCATTCCACAAAGCGCTTCTTTCAGGTGTAACCGCCAATGCCGCCTGGCATTCGAAGCCAAGCTACTATGCGGTCTCGGCAGAAGACCGGACGATCAATCCCGACCTCCAGCGGTTCATGGCCAAACGCATGAACGCAACCACGATCGAGCTCAAGGCGAGCCATTTGTCGCTGGTTTCACAGCCGGACGCGGTCTCGCAACTCATTCTGAAAGCCGCCGGCGCCTAGCATGCTTGAGCCGACGTAACTGGCAGGACCGCTTGTCGCATCCAAGGACGACGAGCGGACCTGCAGGTGACCAGATGTCACGTCGATACCTTGAGATAGCTTGGTTTATATCCCAGAATGCCTATCCTGGCGGACAATGCGGGGAACTCTTATGCTGAACGATGCCGTTGTCTCGTCGATCCCGTTTGAAGCGCCGGTTGGTCAGCAGACTTTGATCGACCCGTTCAAGCGGGCCGTAACCTATCTGCGCGTCTCCGTCACCGACCGCTGCGACTTCCGCTGCACCTACTGCATGGCCGAGCACATGACCNTGATCGACCCGTTCAAGCGGGCCGTAACCTATCTGCGCGTCTCCGTCACCGACCGCTGCGACTTCCGCTGCACCTACTGCATGGCCGAGCACATGACCTTCCTGCCGAAGCAGGAGCTGCTGACGCTCGAGGAGCTGCACCGGCTCTGTTCCGCCTTCATCGCCAAGGGCGTCCGCAAGCTGCGGCTGACCGGTGGCGAACCGCTGGTGCGCAAGAACATCATGTATCTGGTGCGCGAACTCGGCAAGCAGATCGGCTCCGGCCTCGACGAGCTGACGCTGACCACCAACGGCTCGCAGCTTTCCCGCTTCGCCGACGAGCTCTACGCCGCAGGTGTCCGCCGCATCAACGTCTCGCTGGATACGCTCGATCCCGACAAGTTNACCAACGGCTCGCAGCTTTCCCGCTTCGCCGACGAGCTCTACGCCGCAGGTGTCCGCCGCATCAACGTCTCGCTGGATACGCTCGATCCCGACAAGTTCCGCCAAATCACCCGCTGGGGCGACTTCAACAAAGTGATGGAAGGCATCGATGCCGCTCAGAAGGCTGGCCTGAAGATCAAGCTGAACGCGGTGGCGCTGAAGGATTTCAACGATAGCGAGATGCCGGAAATGATCCGCTTCGCGCATGCCCGCGGCATGGACCTGACCGTCATCGAAACGATGCCGATGGGCGAGATCGAGGAAGACCGGACCGACCGCTACCTGCCGCTGTCGAAGCTCAGGGCCGATCTCGAACAGCAGTTCACCTTCTCGGACATCGGCTATCGCACTGGCGGTCCGGCCCGCTATGTCGAGGTCAAGGAGACCGGCGGCCGGCTCGGTTTCATCACGCCGATGACCCATAATTTCTGCGAGAGCTGCAACCGCGTGCGGCTGACCTGCACCGGCACGCTCTACATGTGCCTCGGCCAGAACGATGCAGCCGATCTTCGCGCCGCCGTCCGCGCTACCCCTGATGATGGGCTTCTCTATGCGGCGATCGACGAGGCGATCTCGCGCAAGCCGAAGGGCCACGACTTCATCATCGACCGCACCCACAACCGCCCGGCCGTCGCCCGCCATATGAGCGTCACCGGCGGGTAATGAAAGGAAAGGCCATGACCGAAGAACGCCCACCATTCCCTCCCTATACGATGGAGACCGCGGCCCAGAAGGTCCGTGCCGCCGAGGATGCCTGGAACAGTTGCGATCCACACAGGGTGTCGCTCGCCTACACGGCCGACAGCCAATGGAGAAACCGCGCTGAGTTCGTCAACGGCCGCGACGCCATCGTCGCCTTCCTGAGCCGAAAATGGGCACGGGAGCTCGAATACCGGCTGATAAAGGAGCTGTGGGCGGTGCATGAAAGCCGGATCGGCGTGCGTTTTGCCTATGAGTGGCATGACGATTCCGGCAACTGGTTCCGGTCATACGGAAACGAGAACTGGGAATTCGCGCCAAGCGGCCTGATGCAGCGCCGCTACGCCTGCATCAACGATTTGCCGATAAAGGAGCAGGATCGCAAGTGCCGGTGGGATCGCGGCGCACCCCGGCCAACAGACCACCCCGGCCTTTCGCAACTCGGACTTTAACGGAAATCCGCGTTCATTCAGCAACCATGTGCGGCGCTCGAGCGGGCGGCGCGGCACTATGGCTGCGTATTTCCCAGAGGCGCTGTACCAGAATCCCTCGCGATCTAACCCTACGTATCTCGCGATCTAACCCTACGTATAGTGTCTGCGACCGCGCAATCCTCCTACACTTCCTTCAAATCGAAGTAACGGAGATGGTGATGATTGATGCAGATCTCATGCACTCAGGCGCGCATCAGGCCGCGACCCGGCGAACGACTGCGCTGATCGTCGATCCGGAAATAGGTTCGGCTTCGCCGCTCGTTCAGCGCCTTATCGAGGAAGGGCTGCATGTCTGCCTTGCCGATAGTGCTGATGCGGCGAAGCGACATCTTCGCGAGCGCCCAATCTCCTTTGCCGTCGTGGAACTCGTCCTTGATGATGGTGATGGCGTCGAAATCGTGGACGCTATTGCCAACAGTAGCCCGGGCTGCCGGACCCTCGTTCACAGCCGGTTCTGCAATCTTTCCAATGCGGTGTCCGCCATCAAGGCTGGCGCAAGCGACGTTCTCCCGAAGCCGACGGAAACGGACTTTCTCGTTGCTCTGCTGCTGGATAATGCCAGCGTAGAGCCGCGCTTCCTGTCGTCTTTCCCCGCGCCCAACAGCGTGCGCCAGGAGCACATCAGGGACGTCTACATGGCGTGCGGCGCCAACGTGGCGCGGGCGGCACGGCAGCTGTCCATGCACCGCAGAACACTACAGCGCCTGCTCAAACGCTCCCCGATGCTGTGAAGGTCGCAACGATGCAACCATCGCGCCCGCTTTCGGCTCTCGCCCGTCGGCTGTCCTTTCGGGACGGCCGGTTCTCCACAGATCCCCGCATCGTGCCGGAGGAGGTGCCGGTTGCGATCTCCTATGCCGGATCCTCACATGCAGTCATGATGGCAACGCCCGGTGATCTCGAGGATTTCGCCGTCGGGTTCAGTCTCACGGAAGGCATCATTGCCTCGCAGGATGAAATCGCGGAGATCGAGGTCGTCGAGACCGGCATCGGTATCGACATCCAGATATCACTCAACGAGGATGTCACGCAGGCGCTGCGCGTTCGCAAGCGCAGCATGGCGGGACCAGTCGGCTGCGGCCTCTGTGGCATCGAATCCATCGAACAGGCCGTGCGAAAGATACCCCTCGTGTCGAACACGGGTCTCGCCCTGACTGCGGAAGACCTGCCTTACGCGGTATCACTGCTGAACCGCTCTCAGCCGCTGCATCGCGAAACACGCGCAGTCCATGGTGCAGGCTTCTATATCCCGGGTCAGGGGCTCGTCGCGACACGCGAGGATGTCGGTCGGCACAACGCTCTCGACAAGTTGTGTGGTGCCGTCGCGCATGCCGGCGGAAACGGAGCGAAGGGCGCCGTCGTGGTCACGAGCCGAATTTCGGTCGAGATGGTGCAGAAGACGGCAATTCTCGGGAGCCCAGTGCTGATCGCGATCTCCGCGCCGACTGCGCTGGCAATCCGCACGGCGGAGGAGGCTGGCATGACCCTCGTCGGTCTCGTTCGCGGCAACGATTATGAGATATTCACCGGTGAGAGCAGGATCTCGTTTCCTGCAACGATCGGACAGCTGCACCATTTCGGCTGATGCGCCGCGGGTGCTTGCGAGCGCTCGCAGTTCAGCAAACGCTCTCAAAAAGAAATGATCCCGATAGTCTCCGAGCCCTGAAAGCTCGCGGCAGGTCTTGACATGACTTCGTCAAGTGTCAGGCTGATGTCGCATGAAGGGGGATGAGAATGTTCGATATTGGAGCGACGTATCGGTTCGTCTTGATTGAGGGAACCTCGGAGGGCTGGGGAGAGAATGACTTCACGGATACTGTGATCGATATCGATGGGCCGTTGCTCAAGCTTTCCTCTGGCAGGATCATCAACTCGCATTCTTCGCTGTTCGTCAGTGCGACGCTGATCTCGATGATTGCGTCCGCGTCATCCGCGGAAGAGCAGGTCGAAGAGACGGAAGCGCTGGCTTAGCCGGCGACCCGCTCTCCACTGCGCTTTTCGATGTATCTGCGGAGGGACACGGCGCCGAGCAGCGCCGTGTCCCTCCATCTCGATCAGCGCGGCATCAGTGCGGGCTGATCGGCCGGGAACCTGGCGATGTCGCCAACACTGAGATTGAGGTGCTGCGCGACCAGCGCCGCCGGTGTGTGGGTCAGCCAGGACGACAGGCCGATCTCCTGATACTCGGCCACCTTGAACACGGCGACGAACTGCAGATCCGTCGTGCCGGTGTTCTCGATGATGTGGCCCTGGCTTTTCTTGACATATCCGATGTCGCCGGGACGGAAGTCTGCCGTCTGGCTGCGCGGACCGGCGTCGAACACCGTCATGCGGCCCTCGCCCTTGATCCAGTATTGCCACTCGTCTGCATTCGGGTGCCAATGCATTTCCCGCACGGCGCCCGGCTTGATCGTCTCGATCGCCGCCGCAATGGTCTTGGACACCTTGAAGATGCCGCTGTCGGCAAGATGGATCGTGCCGGAGGCGTTCTGCTTCAGGGGCGCCGATGCCGTCAGCCTGTAGGTGAAAGGATAAGGCGGCAGTCCGGCGGAGGCGACGGCTTCCTGATCTTCAGAAAGCGGGCCGGGCTCCTTGCCCTGAAATATCCAGAGGTCCTGCAGAGGAATGTTCTTGAAGGTTTCCTGCGGAACGCCGAAATTCTTGGCCAGCAGCTCCGGAGAGGTATGCGCGAGCCAGTCCGTCAGAAGCAGCGTGCCGTACTCGGACTGATCGCCCTCGTCGAAGACAATCACGAATTCGGAGCCATCGGGGCCGAGGCCCTGCAGCGAATGCGGAAAGCCTGCCGGGAAATACCAGAGGTCGCCAGCCTCGACGTCCTGCACGTAGGCTCGCCCTTCAGCATCGAGAACGGTGACGCGGCAGCGTCCGTTGGTCATGATCGCCCATTCGGCGGCGCGGTGCCAGTGCATCTCGCGGACGCCACCAGGACCGAGGCGCATGTTGACGCCGGAGACGGCGTCGGAAATGGCAAAATCGGACTTGGTGACCTGACGTGCCCAGCCGCCATTCTGGATGCGCTTGGCGGCATTGTTGAACGAGCCCCAGAAGAGCTGCATGTCACCCACGTCAGTTGCCGGCGGGCTTTGAAACGAGGGAAACTGCTCGTTGATCGCGGGGTTCTTCGGGCCGGGGTCCGAGAGGCCGCCGGGATTGGCATTGATGGCGCCTTCGGCCGGCTGATCCGGATTGCCAAAGGTGGCAGCATGGGCGGCGCCTGCCGCGAGGGCCGTGCCTCCCATTGCTCCAAGGGCAAGCACTGTGCGTCTTGAAAGAGAGTCCATAGCTATCACTCCGTTAGTTTCGATGAATTAGAGCTGCCTAGCCGCCCCTCTTGGCGGTTCAAGCATGTACAGGCCGGCAGTCGTCACTTGTTGTCGCCTACGCGGTACCACTGAGATGGGCGGGCACTTACTGCATTGAATATGCCGGAGCCTCGACCGGTACGGCGGCTACACTTGCAGCCGCTGCGGTTGGTTCTATGTCGGCGATCCACAATGTCGCTGCGCTAAGACTAGCAAGCCCGACCCCCAACACGATCGCAGCGATGGCGTATCGCCGATGGTTTGAGGGAGCGCGAAGGATGCGGATCGTCGTCATCTTGGACACCGGCATTGCATGAAATGGTTTGTCACGACCGCGCGCCAAGGCCCACGATCGAAACAAAGCATGCAAAAGGAGATTGAAGGGTCACGCCAAGCGCAAACTCGCGGCAGCGTCAGTTTGCCAGACGCAGCTTGAGCGCGGCCACGCCGACCGCCAGGTTCAGTCCCACGTCGCCTTCAAGGGAGACTGGCTGCAGCGAGAGGGTCTTTGCGCTTCCGCCGACGAGCACGTTGGCTCCGCCGCCAATGCCGACGCTGGCGTCGGCTGTTACGCCGCTATAGGTTCCCTGCAGACCGGCAATCGGTTCGCGCGTTGCGTTGTAGACGAGCCAAAGCATGCGTCCCTTCTCGACCGTGCCGACATCGAGGCCGAAGTCCGTGATGTTTCCGACGTAGTGCTGTGTCGCGCCGGACGCCGTCGGCGTGAAGGTGCAATCCACATCCTGCTTCGATCCGACGATTACACCGATGCCGGCGGAGACGTCGCAATCGAGCTTTCCGACTTCCGCGCGTTCGGCGTTCGCAACAGCAGGAGCTGCGAGCATGCCGGCGGCGAGCAGCGAGAGGAGGTATGATTTTTTCATGGTGAAAGTCCTTCGTTGGGAGTTGGTGGCTGGTTGATGCCCAGAAGGATAGGAGCCCAGCGGACGCGCCGAAATCAGCCGCTGGTTTAGAAGAGGCCATACCTAAGTTTAGGGCTTGGTCTGCGCGCCGGTGTCGTCGGCCACCTAAACCAAGGTACAGCTTATGGATGTTCGCCATCGCGCTAAGAACCTCTGTGTCTCAACAACGCCACAGGACCCGCCATGGACTTCAACGCCCCAAACCTGTCCAGCCTTTCCCTTGAAACGGGAGACAGTCCGGTTCGCGCCGTTCTGGCCGGGCTTTGCAGCAGGTTGTCCGACTTGGCCGCAGTTGCCACCCTTCAGGGAAACGAGCCTTTGCAAGCTCTTCTCTACCAGATCGCCGGCGAGTTGCGCGCGAGGCGTGGCGAGATCCATCGCCAATCCTGGGGGCCGCTGCTGATCGGCAAACTGGCAGCGTCCGTTGAACGCATCGAGGCCGCGCTGCTGACGGAATCGTGAGCCCGGCGGACCATTTGGAATGGTCTCCGGCTAGCTCGGCCACAACCATCGTCTAGCCCCATCCTTCTATGTACATTTTTCTGCAAGCACGGGCACCTTCGCCCGCTCCCGACGCGTCTGCCTGCTGTCTTTCGCTTACGAATTCCGGGCCATCCTATGCCTCAGTATAGTGTGCAGCGGAAGGTGTCCTTGCTAATTTAGCTTGAGAGATCGCGGCGCGCCGCGGCTTCGTCCGGTTCGTCTGAAATCGACATCGCGAAGGATAGGAAAATGATTTCGTTCACGAATACGCATCTTTCGGAAGAGGACGGGTTGCTGTCCCTGAGCTTGCGGCTGCTTAGCGATCGCTCCGGCTCCTCCTACACGCTTCGGTGCGAGCTGCGGCGCGATGTACCGACGTACGCCGTCTCGACGAATTTCGATCAACGTCTCCAATCCCTGCGCAGATCAATCGACAACTCCGTTGCCGGCAACTGACCCGTCGTGACTTTCCTTCAATGAAATCTTTTCCATCCAATCGCATCGAGAGCGCCGTCGACCGGCGCCTGATGGCGCTCGACGGCGCGATGCACAAGCTGATGCCATCATACGCGCTGCAATTCTTCATGATCGGCCATTTCCCCGAGGCTGATCGCAGCGGGCTTCTCGAAAACCTCCTCGTTTCCAACTGGCCGGCCGATCTGCTTGTCAGATACGAAGCGACCGACATGTTTCGGGAAAGCCGGATCGTGGCGAAGCTGAAGGAGAGCATTCTGCCGGTCTGTTCCGACGCGTTGCTGTTTGCGCGTGCGCGAGATGCGGGTGTGAAAAGCCGATTGGCGGGTGTCTTTTACGACGATGGGTTCGGCAATACGATTGGCCTATCGCTGCATGACGCCAACCGCCGACAATACCTGATGTTGCTCTCCGGCCCAGGGCTGCCCCTGACTGAGCAGGCACTTCCCTCGCTCGTATTCGAGCTCATGAAGGCGCTCGACGATTTTGCTGCGGGCAAGGACAAGAAGCCTCCCCTGTCGGCTCGCGAACTGGACTGCCTGCGGTGGTCTGCAGCCGGCAAGAGCAGTGAGGAAATCGCAGTCATCCTCGATCTCAGCAGCCACACAGTGAACAGCTACATGCGCTCGGCAATCGAGAAACTGGATGTGGTGAACCGCGTGCAGGCTGTCGCTACGGCATGCCGCCTTCGCTTGATCTAAGCGGTATTCGAGGCTTGCTCAGGCTTCACGTTGACGCGATAGCCGGACGGCCGCCGTCAGGCTGAGCGCACCGGACTCTCAACCGCATTGGTCGACGTCTTCCGGAAGTCGGGATGCAACGGACCGAACGGCATCGCGCCCATGAACGCCACGAAGACCAGACCCGCTAGGGCGAACCAGAACGAGAGAACGAAGCCGTCGGCATAGGACAAGATATATGCTTGCGCGCGAACGCCGGTAGCGACTGTCGATAGTGCTTCGAGATGTCCCCTGACGCCCGTTCCGAAGAGAGCGCCGAGCTTGGCGAGAATCCCATTCAGGTCATGCGACGAGGCAGCGATCGGGCCGGTCAGCACATTGGAGTGAAACTGTTCGCGTTGGCGCAGCCACGTATTCAGCAGACTGACGGCGAGCTCGGCGCTGCCGAGCCGGATGACCTGGATATACGCGGATGCGGCGGTCGCCCGCTTCGGATCGGTGTTGGCGATCAGGTAGACGACGGCGGCAAAGAAGACAAAGCTCTGGCCGAACGTGTAGAGGAGCACTACGGGCAGGAAGTTCGTTGGCGACCATTCGATTGTCAGCCGTGAGCCGAGGAGCGAGGCGGCGGCCATCGCCGCCAGTCCGGCGATAATGCAGAACCTCGCGTCGATCCGGCGCAGCAGGTAGATCGCCGCCGCCATGAAGAAGAAGACCGGTATCACCGCCCCGACGATGTAGAGCGAGGAGATCGAGACAGGGCGAAGGCCGACGACGGTCTGAAGGAACGATGGGATCACGATAGACCCGGCCGAACTGGAGAACGTGAAGGCGATAATGATCGCGTATCCGGTGCCGATGTTGCGCGACAGGATAACGCTGGCATGCGCCCAGGGCCTTGCCACCAGGCTCTCGTTGATCAGGAAGCCCACGGCCAGAATGAGGCCACCGACGAGAAGCGAGGTCACGATTCCCGATTGGAACCAGTCCAGCCGGTTGCCCTGGTCGAGGGCGACGTAGATCATCGTCATCGATGACCCGAGCAGGAGCATGCCGCCCCAATCCGCATTTTCAAGCAGGCTGAAATTGATCTCTTCCTTTGGTGCGCCAACGATCAGCAGCAGCGCGATCAGCGGCGCGATGATCACGTCCTGCCAATAGAGCCATTGCCAGCCGAGGTAGTCACCGTAGAGGCCGACGAGCACAAACCCCAGGCTCTGCGACAAAGGCAATCTCAGCGCATAGATGGCGAAGCCGATCAGCCAGTATTTCATGTCGAGATTCCGGAAGATGACCATGATTGTCGCCGGAATGAAGACACCGAGCAGCAATGCCCTGACGGCGTGGAGAGCAAAAAGCATCTCGGTGCCGTGAACCATGGGGATCGCCAGCGAGATGCCGGCGTAGACCAGGCACGCGGGGATCATGACCCGGCGTATGCCGAATACGGTGGCAAGCCAGGCGACGGCCGATGATATCAAGATCTGCGGTGCGTTCGCGATCGTGCTGAGCCACGAGGCCTCGTCGACACCCAACGAAAAGGCGCCGCGCAGATCCGGCAATCCGACTGCGAACACCCGAGTGTCGAAGCCGACGACAAAGGAGGCCAGGAGAAGTGCGGCAACGATAAGGTAGGGGCGGCTCGCCGTCGTGCCCCGCGTCAGAGGGCCGAAGGCGTGCGGCGCCGCGGTCATGGCGCTGTGCCTTCGGATGTGTCAACGCGGACCGTTGCCGACATGCCGGGCTTCAGCCTGTCGACGAGCGGCTGTCCTGCGTCAAATTCGATCCTCACGGGAACGCGCTGGACGACCTTGGTGTAGTTGCCCGTCGCGTTGTCGGGCGGCAGCAGCGCGAAGACCGAGCCGCTGGCTGGCGAAAGCCGCGAAACCTTGCCATGCAGCGTCTGTCCTGGAAACGTGTCTATGCTGATCGAAGCCGGGCGTCCCGGCGGCATGCGCGCGAGCTGCGTTTCCTTGAAGTTTGCCGTCACATAGACATTCGGGAGGGGAACTTCCGAGATCACGCTGGTCCCGGCTGCGACGAAATCCCCTTCATGGACGAGCTTGCGACCGACGGTGCCGTCGAATGGTGCGTGGATTTGGGTGTAGCCCTGGCGGATCAAGGCTGTTTCCAGATTTCCCTGCGCTGCGCCGACCTGCGCTTGCCACAGCGGCGCCTGGCCATCGAGTACCTTTCCCTGAGCCTTTTGTTGCTCGATCGCGGCCGCCGTCGACTTAACGGCGGCTTCTGCCTGCAGGTAAGCCGACTGGGCTTGCTGGAGTTGCTGCTGCGACGTTGCATCGCCGAGGTTCGTCTGCCTGTGAAACTCGAGTTCTGTCTGGGTTTTCAGGGCTGCCGCAGATGCATTCTGTGCCTCGGCGGCCTGCACGACGGCATTTTGCAATGTGATCTGATTGGAGAGGTTCGCCAGCGATGCGTTGGCTTGGGCAAGGTTCGCCTTCGCGACATCGACGGCGGCGTTGTATTCTCGAGGATCGATTTCTGCGAGCAAGTCGCCCTTGGACACGTGCTGATAGTCAGCGACCGGCGTGCTTCGCACGGTTCCACTCACCTGGGCGCTGAGCGTCGAGAGGTCGGCGCTGATGACGGCATCATCGGTGGACTGATGGGCGGCATCCGCCACCCATGTGTTCCAGTCGAACATAACGAGTGCGACCGCCGCCCCGACAACGAGGACAGCGACAACAGGGGCAGCGAGCCTCCGGACTGTCGCCCCCGTCGTCGAAGGTTGTTCGTTCGGGCTTGGGATGTCCGGCTCGGGCGTCGGCTTGGTGATCGAGGGTGCAAGACTTGTTATGTTGAGCGGGTCTGCCATCGCCCACCTCACTTTCTGGCCGGACTTGTCGTGGTCTTCACGCGGACGGGCACAGAGGTGGGATTGAACGAGACGTGTCCGGTACCGTGAAACTGTACCCAATAGCCGAGTGCCATGAAAACGGAACCGCCGACCAGATTGCCGAGCGTTACCCAAATCAGGTTGTGAACGGCGCCTGCAATCGTGACATTTGCCGGGTGTTCGCCGAGCAGGGCCATCGAGAAGGTGAACATGTTGGCGACCGAATGCTCATATCCGGCGGCGACGAAGATCGTGATCGGCCAGAAGATCAGCATGATTTTCGCAGCCGCATTGTCGGTCCGTCCTGCCATCCAGATCGCCAGGCAGACGAGCCAATTACACAGGATGCCTCGCGCGAAAAGCTCGAGCGACGTTGCCGACATCTTGGCCGCGACAGCCGAGAAGAAGGAAGTGCTGCCGTCACCAAGAAGCACGCCACCGCCGGCTAGGTGAAAAAGTCCGGCGAGCACAAGTGCGCCGATAAGGTTGCCGACCCACGTGCTGCACCAAACGAGCAGCACGTCGGAAAGACGGGCGCGCCGTGTAAGCACGGCAAGCGGCATGTACATTGCGGTGCCGGTAAAGAGCTCGGAGCCGGCGAAGACCACGATCGTCAAGGCCGACGAAAATACCACGCCCATGACAAGGTGAGCCCAGGCGGCATCGACGTGGGCGCCGGCTGTGAACATCAGGATATCGCCGAAGCCGATATAAGCGCCCGCCATCGCCGCGCCGACAAGGAACGCGAAGAACTGGGTGCGAGCGACGAGCGCCTTGTGTTCGCCGGATTGTGCGAAATCGCTGATGCTGTCCTGATACATGAGGAGGCCCTCGCAACTGGCTCGATGGAATCGAGCGTTTCATTGGTTGATGCGATAGAGGCTAGCGTTACTTTGCGGTGCGTTGAATCATACGTTGGTGTAGCTGGCGGCGCTGAAAGTTCAGGTTCGGGCCGCCGCCGCTGTCTTTATGACAGATTTTTTTAGTCACACTAAAAATCAGATTGACAATGCCTCCTTCTAAAGCTTCATTGAAGTAATACTAAAAATAAGGCGGAACATCTTGGAAACACACGCAGGTCCTGACGGAGCTGGGGAGATGTCTCTTGGCGAGAGATTGCGTGATCGTCGCCGCGAGCTCAAACTGACGCTCCAGCAAGTCGCCGATCAGGCCGGCTTCTCGGTCGGCTTCATCTCGCAGATCGAGCGCGGCATTACTGTTCCGTCGCTGACTTCCCTCGTTTCCGTCTGTCGTGTCCTGAAGGTGGACGTAGGCTCGTTCTTCAAGTCGCCGCGTGTCGATGCGCCGGTGACGCGCCGGGAGACCCGACCCGTCTATGCGCTTGGCGGCACGCCCGGCAATTCCGTGACATACGAGCGCCTGTCCGCGTCTTTCCCCGGCAATATTCTGCGTAGCACGCTTATCCATGAGCCGCCGGGCTTCCGAAGCGAACCGATGTCGCACGAGGGAGAGGAGATTTTCTTCATCGTCGAAGGCTCCCTTACCCTGGAGGTCGATGGCGAGCGGACGATCCTCGAAGCGGGCGACTCGGCGCATTTCCCATCGTCCCGAACGCACGTGACCTGGAACCACACCACCGAGCCGGTGACCATATTTCATACCTGTACGATGGACGTCTTCGGTGACGACGTACCGTCTGGCGAGCCTGAAACCAGCCTCGTCGTCAAGCGCGCCGCGACCCGGCGCAGCGCACCAAAAAGCCTCAAGATAAATCAAGGGAACAAGAAATGAGAACAAGCCTCAAGCTGGTGGCTGCAGCACTGCTCGCAGCAACCTCGATCTGCACTTATGCCAAGGCCGAAACCGTATTGAGGCTCGATGAATCGCCGGTCGGCGAACTCGACCCGGCAAAGGCGTCGGATTATGCCGACTCCATTCTGATGTTCAACGTCTATGACACCCTGGTCATCCCGAAGCAGGGGCAACCCGGCTACGATCCGTTCTTGGCGACGGCCTGGGAAAGCACAGGCACGACCTACACCTTCAAGCTTCGCACGGATGTGAAGTTCCAGAGCGGCAATCCCATGACGGCTGATGATGTCGTCTTCTCGCTGCAGCGCATGAAGGCACTGGGCGCGGGCCTGTCCTACCTGTTCGAAAACGTCGACAAGGCGGAAGCGACCGATCCTGCGACCGTCAAGTTCACACTTAAGGAACCCTACGCTCCATTCATCTCCGCGCTGACGCGCCTGCCGATCGTCGACAAGAAGCTGGTGTTGGCAAACCTGGGTGCCGGCGATGGCGAGATGAAGGACTGGGGGCAGGGATACCTTTCGACGCATGCCGCCGGCAGCGGTGCCTACACGGTCGTCTCTCATAATCCCCAGGAAGAGACGGTCATGGCGAAGAACGCCGGCTACTTCCTTGGTGCAGCTCCGAAGGCCCCCGATACGGTTCGCTTCCGCTACGGCCTGGAAGCCGCAACGGTCCGCACGCTGATCGCCCAGGGCGAGCACGACATCTCCTCGCAGTGGTTGCCGCCGGAGGTCTTGAAGTCCCTTGCCGCGAGTGGCGCGCAGTTGCTGACCGAGAAGGGGACGACCGAGTTCTACGTGAAGATGAACACGACCAAAGCGCCGTTTGACGACGTCGAATGCCGCCTGGCCGTCTCCTATGCCTTTGACTACGACACCGGCGTGAAGATGGTTGCCATCAACGACAAGGTCTCCCAGGGGAGCCCGGCAACCGGTGCCATTCCGGTCGGGATGCTCGGATCGTTGCCGGAAGACCAGCCGATCAAGCGCGACCTGGCGAAGGCCAAGGAGCATCTGGCCAAGTGCAAATACAAGGCCGACGAAATCAACATCGATATCTCCTGGATCGGCGAAGTTCCGCTGGAAGAGCGCTTCGCGCTGCTGATGCAGGCAAACTTCACCGAGCTCGGTATCAAGACGCAGGTCAAGAAGCTGCCTTGGGCATTGTTCTCGGAGCAGGTCTCGAAGCCGGAGAATACGCCGGCTATCAGCCAGGTCTTCGTGAACACGATGAGCGGAGATCCGGATACGCTGCTCTACAGCATGTATCACTCCACTGCCGCTGGCACATGGATGTCGCCTGAATATCTCAAGGACAAGGACGTCGATGCGCTGCTGCAGCAGGGCCGCGAGGCCTCCAGCGACGAAGAGCGCTCGAAGATCTACACCGATCTCAACAAGCGGCTGATTGCCCTTGCGCCTTCCATTTTCGCTCAGGACCAGACGGCGGTCTTTGCAGCAAGCAACCGTGTCTCGGTTCCGGCCTTGTCCGATCCGAGCAAGGCGTTTGCGCTTGCTGGCTTCGGCTTCACGTTCCGCCTGATGGAAATGAAAGAATAGTCGGGTCGTAAACAGGGCCGCCCGACGCGGCGGCCCTTTCCTCGCACAAACGGAATTATCGGTATGCCTCCACTCGTCCGCCTCCTTGCGAAGCGGCTCGGTACCTCTTTTGTCGTCTTGATAGGGGTATCGCTGCTGATCTTCGCCATTGCCCGGATCATTCCGGGGGATCCCGCGCGCATCGCGCTCGGCCCCAATGCGACCGCGGATGCGGTGGCTGCGCTGCGGGAGCGCCTCCACCTCAACGATCCGTTCATTGCGCAGTACGGTTATTTTCTTCGCGATCTTCTGCGCGGCGATCTCGGCGTGTCGCTTTATACCAACCGGCCGGTGATGGTCGACATCGCGCAGTTTCTGCCCGCGACGCTCGAGCTTGTTATCGTTTCCGGCATCATGATGGTCGGCATCGGCCTGCCGCTCGGCATCATCTCGGCTCGCCATCGCGGCAGCCTGATCGATCATGTGATCCGGATGGTCACCTTGCTTGGTGTATCCGCGCCGGGGTTCGTCTGGGCCGTCATCCTCATGCTGGCTTTCGCCTATTTCCTGCCGCTGTTTCCAATCGCCGGAAGACTGTCGGACACCATGACCGTCCCGACAACGACGGGCTTCCTGCTGGTCGACAGCTTGCTCGCGGGAAATCTCAAGGCGTTTGGCAATGCCCTCTGGCATATCATCCTGCCTGCCTTTGCGCTGGCGCTTTCCGGTATCGGCCAGGCAGCGCGCCTCGTTCGTTCGAACATGGTCGAGACCTACGAGAAGCCCTACATCGAGATGGCGCAGGCCTATGGTTTTGCTGAAAAGCGGATTGCGCGGCGATATGCGTTTCGCCCCTCTCTCATCCCATCCCTGACGATCATCGGTCTAGATTTCGCAGCCATGCTCGGCAACGCCTTCCTGGTCGAGGCCGTCTATGCTTGGCCCGGCCTGTCGCGTTACGGCGTCGCCGTCATCCTGAGAAAGGACCTGAACGCCATCGTCGGCACCGTCCTCATCATTTCGGCCATGTTCCTGATCGTCAACCTAGTGGTCGACCTGCTGGTTTCGATCATCAATCCCCGCATTCGTCTGTCTCAGAGGGCATCATGAAGAAAACCCTCATTATCCTGGCGCGCAATCCGCTATCGCTGATCGGCCTGATCCTCGTTGGGATCGTCGTCTTTTCCGCAGTCTTTGCGGATTTCATCGTACCCTTCCCCGAGCACCGGGGCGCGGTCGTTGATTTTGTCAACTTCAACAAGCCGCCCGAGTGGCCTTACATTTTCGGTACCGACCTCGTCGGGCGCGATCTCTTTTCGCGCATTGTCTACGCCTACCGGATTTCGTTGATACTGGGCGTTGTCGTGCTGGCGATTGCCGTTCCGATCGGTGTCGCGATCGGTCTTGTGGCCGGCTATTTAGGCGGCTGGACCGAGTATGTGCTGATGCGGTTGACGGATGTGTTCCTGTCGATACCGCCGCTTGTGCTGGCAATGTCGATGATGGGGCTGCTGGAGCCGACCCTGACGAACGGCATGATCGCGGTCACCGCGATGTGGTGGCCATGGTACACGCGCCTCGTCTACAATCTCGCTCGCGCTGAGAAGGAAGAGGGCTACGTGCTGGCCGCCGAGGTGATCGGCGCCTCGAAGATGCACGTGATGTTCCGCGAGATCCTGCCGAACTGCGTGCCGTCGATCGTTACCAAGATGACGCTCGATTTCGGTTTTGTCATCCTGATCGCTTCGTCCCTGTCCTTCCTGGGGCTTGGCGTGCAGCCGCCGACACCGGACCTCGGCTCGATGGTGGCGGAAGGCGCAAAATACCTTCCCGATAGCTGGTGGCTGACAGTCTTCCCCGGCCTTGCAATCCTGATCGCCGTGTTCGGCTTCAACCTGATCGGTGACGCGCTTCGGGAAATCCTGGGAGTCGACCAATGATGCCAACCCTCAAGATCGATGGCCTCAAGTTAGGCTTCAAGACGCACGCTGGCATGATCGAAGTGCTGCATGGAATCTCGCTCCATATTCGCAAGGGAGAACGCGTCGCGCTCGTTGGCGAATCTGGTTCGGGAAAATCTGTGACGGCGCGGATCGTTCTCGGCATGCTCCAGCAACTCAAGACGGCACGGATATCCGGCGGTATCGAGTTCGAAGGGCGCGACCTGCAGCGGATGAGCGCACGGGAGCGACACGCCCTGCGAGGGACAAGCATGTCGATGATCTTCCAGGATCCGACGTCGTCGCTCAATCCGGTCTATACGATCGGTGCGCTGTTCCGGGAGGTGCTGTCGCGAGCCCATTCCGGAATGTCGGCCAGCGACATGCGGAAGATGGCGATCGAAGCCCTGTCCGATGTTGCGATCGGAGAACCGGAACGCGTTCTCGACTCCTATGCCTTTCAACTCTCAGGCGGGATGAATCAGCGCGTGATGATCGCCATGGCGCTCGCCAACAATCCCTCGCTGCTGCTTGCCGATGAACCGGGAACAGCGTTGGACGTGATGGTTCAGGCGCAGACGTTGAAGCTGATGAGCGCGCTCGTCGAAAAGCACCATACCTCGGTGCTGTTTATCTCGCATAATCTCGGCGTGGTCCGCGAGTTCGCCGACCGCGTCTACGTGATCTACAAGGGCAGCATCGTTGAGCAGGGTCCGACAGCGGCACTGTTCGACGATCCCCGTCATCCCTACACCAAGGCACTTCTGTCGGCCGTTCCACGCATCACCGGCGGCGGCATCCCAGATGTCGATGACGGTGCCGCCGATTTTCTGGCGCCACTCGTTGCCCATGAAGGCTTTAGCGAGAAGGAGCTTCTGGCATGAGCGCGCTTCTATCCGTTTCATCGGTTTCCAAGGAGTTCACAGTAGGCACCCGAAAGGTGCAGGCTCTGAGCGATGTGTCGTTCGATGTGAAGCGCGGCGAATGCCTCGCGATCGTGGGAGAGTCCGGCTCCGGAAAGAGCACGATCGCCAATATCATTCTCGGCATCTATGGCGCGACATCGGGCACGCTGACGTTCGACGGCAAGAAACTGCCCGCACGCCGCACGCTTGAGCATCGCCAGGCGATTCAGTTGGTTCAGCAAAACCCGCTCTCGTCGCTAAATCCGCGCCGCTCTGTCGGTGCCTCCCTGCGATTGGCGCTCGATGTCCACGACATCGGCCCGAAGCCGGGGCGTGGCGAGCGGGTCGGCGAGCTGCTGGAAGAGGTCGGTCTTCCGGGCGAATTCAGCCGCAGGTCGCCATCGGCCCTTTCAGGTGGCCAGCGGCAGCGCGTGGCGATTGCCCGTGCCCTTGCCTGCCAATCCGAGCTCGTTGTTCTCGACGAGCCGACATCGGCCCTCGATGTCCTCGTTCAGGCCCGCGTATTGAGGCTCCTGAAGGAGCTCAAGGACAAGCGCGGCCTGACCTACGTGTTCATCACGCATGACCTTTCCGTCGTGCGCAACATCGCCGATCGCGTTGCCGTGTTCGAGAAGGGCAAGCTCATCGAGATCGATCGGACCGATGCGATTTTTACCAAGCCTGAACATCCCTATACGCGCCGGCTGATCGGCGCCGTACCGGTCGTCAGCCGTGAGGAAGCGGCCCTGCGCGATCGTCTTTTGGAGCACGAGAATGGAAATGCCTGATTATAGCGGATTTGTCGCCGCCCTTGCGGACAGGAACGGCCAACCGGAGTCGGCCTTCGCGGCGTTGGAGGCGCTGACCAAGGAGATCGTTGGCGTGAAGCTGTTTACGATCATGACCAGCGACACGACCGAAAAGGTGTCCGAGCGCATCTATTCCAATATGCCGGAAGCCTACCCGGTCTCGGGAACGAAGCCTTACAATGAGACCTACTGGTCCGACATCGCGCTCAAGCAGCGCCAGACTTTCGTCGCCAACACCATCGAAGACATTGCCGGCGTTTTCGATGACCACGAGTTGATCGACTCGCTCGGGTGCCAATCGGTCATCAACGTGCCGATCGTTATCGCAGGCGAGGTCGTCGGCACCATCAACTGCCTGCATGAAGCTGGTTTCTACACGAAGGAGCGTGTCGAGGCAGCCGAAGCACTGAAGCTGCCGGCTGCCGCCTGCATGCTTCTCCATGACAAGCTGAAGAACGGGAGCGGGAAATGAACGCCAAGACTATTCGTGTTGCCACCGACGTCGGTGGCACCTTTACTGACCTGGTCTGCTTCGAGACGGACAACGCAACGGGTCTGTCGCGGATCATCACCGCCAAGTCGGACACGACCCCCCCGAACTTCGAGAAGGGTGTTCTGAATGTGCTCGACAAGGGCAAGGTTGATCCGAAAAGCATCGATTTCCTCGCCCACGGAACCACCGTCGTCATCAACGCTCTCACCGAGCGCAAGGGTGTGAAGGTCGGTCTTGTCACCACCGAAGGTTTCCGTGACTCGCTCGAGATCGCGCGCGGCAATCGCCCGGACTTCTTCAACCTGCATTATGAAAAGCCGGAGCCATTCGTACCGCGCTATCTACGTCGGGAAGTCCCGGGGCGGTTCAGCTATCACGGCGAGGAAATGAAGCCGCTCGACCTTTCCGGTCTGCCTGGCATCCTCGATGACTTCCGTGCCGATGGTGTCGAGGCGATTGCGGTCTGCTTCCTGCATTCCTACACCAACCCGAGCCACGAACAGGCGACAATTGCCGAGATCGCAAGACTATGGCCGGAGATCTCCACCGTTGCCTCGCACCAGATCACCCGCGAATGGCGCGAGTATGAGCGCACGAACACGACTGTCATGTCTGCCTATGTTCAGCCGACCGCCGAGCGCTACCTGTCGCGGCTCAACGAGGGTCTGACGACCAAGGGTTTTGACGGCAACCTCTTTATCATGCAGTCCAACTGCGGCGTCGACTCGCTGGAATCGGTGAAGAAGATTCCGATCACCATGGTCGAATCCGGCCCTGCCTCGGGCTTCTGGGGTGCCGCCGAACTCGGCAAGCAGATCGGCGAGCCGAACGTCTTGGCGCTCGATATTGGCGGCACGACGGCGAAGTGCTCGCTGATCGAAGACGGTAAGGTCAAGATCATGACCGACTACTGGATCGAGCGCGATCGCACGTCGGCGGGCTACCCGATCATGGTGCCCGTCGTCGATCTCGTGGAGATCGGCAACGGCGGCGGTTCGATCGCCTGGGTCGATGATTTCGGCAAGATGCACGTCGGTCCGAAGTCGGCGGGTGCGATCCCGGGGCCTGCGGCCTATGGCCGTGGCGGCACGAATGCCACGACGACGGACGCCAACCTGTGGCTCGGCCGGATCAACCGCGATTACTTCTGCGGCGGCTCGGTCGAGGCGGATATGGCTGCGACCGAAAAGGCGCTCGCCGACGTTGGCCAGAAGCTCGGTATTTCCGCGGACGAAGTTGCCCGTGGCATCGTGCGCATTGCCAACAACAACATGGTCAATGCCCTCAAGCTGGTTTCGCTCAATCGCGGCTTCGACCCGCGTGACTTCACCCTGGTCGCCTTTGGCGGCGGCGGTGCAATGCATGCGGTGGCGCTTGGTACCGAGCTTGGCGTCAAGAAGGTCGTCATCCCCGCCGGTGCCTCCGTGTTCTCGGCATGGGGCATGATGATGTCTGACCTGCGGCGCGATTATTTCGTGACAAAACTTGCCGAACTGAAGGCCGGCGCGGCTGCGGCCGTCGAAGCCTTGTTTGCCGAAACCGAAGCCCTTGCGCTGAAGCAATTCGGTGAAGAGGGCGTGGCGCGCGAGAAGGTGAAATTCCTGCGCTACGGCAAGTTCCGCTATCAGAACCAGGAGCACACGACCGAAGTCCTGATCGATGGCCCGATCAGCGATGAGCGTCTCGCTGGGATCGAAACGGCCTTCCATGAGGCTTATGAGCGTGAGTACACCTATCGCCTTCATGCACCGGTCGAACTCGTCGGCGTCCATCTGGTCGCTTCCGCCGAGGTCGGCAAGTTGACCATGCAGGAAAAGCCGCTCACGGAAGGGCCGACTACCGCTGCGCTGAAGAGCGAGCGGATGGTCGACTATGCTCTCGAAGGACGCCATCAGGCCACGATCTACGACGGCGAGAAGCTGGAGCCCGGCATGAACTTCGTCGGCCCGGCGATCATCGAAGATCCGGGCACGACGATCGTGATTCACCCCGGCAATCGGGTCGAGGTCGATGGCTTCGGCAACATTCACATTCATCTCAAGGCTTGAGGAGGCCGGGTCATGACATCACAGATCCACGATCCGATTACGCTCGAAATCATCCAGAATTCGCTGCAGGCGACAGCAGATGAAATGTTCGCCGCGATGCGCAAGACGGCGATGAGCTCGATCATCTATGAAGTTCTCGACATGGGCACCGGGATTACCGACGCCAAGGGACAATTAGCGTCGTCGGGCGCCGGCATCCCCGGTTTCATCGGCGTTCTCGACAAATCGGTCAAGGTGCTGCTCGAGAAGTTCGGCAAGCCGGGACAGATCGAGCCGGGCGACGTCTTCATTACCAACGATCCCTACTATGGCGGCGTTACGCACCTGAACGACCTGGTCGTCGCCATGCCGGTGTTTGTCGGTGACAGGCTCATCGCATGGACCGCCAACATCGCCCACAATTCCGATGTCGGCGGCAAGTCGCCGGGCTCGCTCTCGGCCGATGCCACGGAAATCTTCCAGGAAGGATTGCGTCTTCCCGCCATCAAGATGATCTCGAAGGGTGAGCCCATTCCGGGTATCTTCGACATCATCACCGTCAACTCGCGCATGCCCGACTTTATCGAAGGCGACCTCTGGGCCGCGATCGCCTCGGTGCGTATCGGCGCGAAGCGTCTCGCCGAACTTGCCGAGAAATACACGATCGCAACCTTCGAGGCTGCGATGACGAGCTTCATGGATTTCGGCGAACAGGTCACGCTGGCTGAACTGGCAAAACTGCCGCACGGCACGTTCGAACTGACGGAGGAGCAGGACGACGGACGCTTCTTCAACGTCAAGATCACCATCTCCGACAAGGAATTCTTGATCGATCTTCGCGACAATCCCGATCAGGATGCCGGGCCCTCCAACGCATGCTATGACGATACGCTTGTGAGCATGCAGGTCATCTTCAAGGCATTGGCCGCGCCGGCTTCGCCGGCCAACGAAGGCTCGTTCCGCCCGCTCAAGGTTCTAACGAAAGAAGGAACCTGCTTTCACGCCAAGGAACCGGCCGCTGTCGGCTTCTACTACGAGATCGGCATTCGCGGCTACGATCTGGTATGGCGCTGCCTGGCGCCGCACATGCCGGAGAAACTGCCTGCCGGTCACTTCTCGTCTATTGCCGGAACCTTCATCGGCGGCATCCATCCCGATACCGGACGGCAATACACGATCATCGAGCCGCAGATCGGCGGATGGGGAGCGTCGAGCGGACGCGACGGCAACAGCGCGATCTTTTCGGGCGTGCACGGCGAAACCTACAATTGCCCCGCCGAGATTTCCGAAGCGCGTAACGGCCTCATCGTTGACCGGATGGAGCTCAATTGCGAACCGGGCGGTGAGGGGAAATGGTCCGGCGGTCGCGGCATTCGCCTCGACTACCGCATTCGTCGCGACGACTCGTTCCTGACGCTTGGCTACACGCGCTCCCGCATTCTTCCCTGGTCTTTGCAGGACGCAAACGAAGGCACCGCCAACTATGCGCTGGTCATGCGCAAGGATGGGTCGAGCGAACGCTATGCCTTCGCTTCGGGCATTCGCGTCGACAAGGATGACGTCATCCGCATCATCACCGGGGCAGGCGGCGGACTTGGCGATCCCAAGGAGCGAGATGAAGCCCTTGTCGCCGCAGACATACGCAACGGTTTCATCACGCCCGAGCGAGCGGCCGACGTTCACGGCTACAAGAGTTGATGGCCATGGCATCCAATCCCTTGAAAGTCATGTATCTCAACCCGGTCGCCGAGGATGCGGTCGTGGACGAGATCTTCGCGGAAATGGTGCGCGGCTACAAACTGCCCGGTACCGAGGTTCATGTAACGGCCTTGCCGAGCGAGCACTATGGCTTCTCCCACATCGAATTTCGAACCTACGAAGCGCTGGTGACCCGTGGCATCATGCGGGCAGTGAGGCAGGCGGCGGCGGAAGGCTTCGATGCCTTGGCGATCGGCTGCTTCTACGACACCGCTCTGCACGATGCGCGCGAGATCTCGGATAGAATGGTCGTCACCGCGCCCTGCGTCGCATCGTGCGAGATCGCCGCGAGCCTCGCCAACAGGTTCGGAGTGATCGTCGGGCGGCGCAAATGGGTTCACCAGATGCAGTCCACCGTGGTCGGCTATGGGCACGGCGATCGGCTGGCCGGTTTCTATGACGTCGACCTCGGCGTCGACGATTTCCAGCGGGATCACGCCGAGACGGGCAGGCGTCTGATGGCCGCAGGCCGGAAGGCGATCGATGAAGGTGGCGCAGAGGCGCTCATCCTCGGTTGCACGATGGAGGTCGGTTTCTACAAGGAGATCGAAGACGCCCTCGGCGTGCCCGTTATCGACCCGTCGATCGCGGCGCTCAAGCGTGCCGAGTATGCCGCTGTCCTGAAGCGGCAATGCGGCTGGGTTCCGAGCCGGAAAGGTTCCTGCGAGGCTCCTCCAGAGGTCGAAATCACACGCTTTCACGCGTTCGACGATACGGCTTCGGTCTTCGGCAGCCGCATCGTCATCGAAGCTGAGTAAGGAATTGATCATGAATGAACAGACGACCAGAAAGCTCGACCTCCTGCGTGAGCGGATGCGTCAGACCGGCACCGGACTGGTCGCGATAGCGCCGGGTTCGCATATGGACTGGGTGCTCGGATTTCATCCGCATCCCGACGAGCGTCCGTGCCTGCTACTCATTGCGCCGGAAAAAGAAGCCTTTCTCATGCCGGCTCTCAATGCAGAAGGAACGCGTGAGTTCACGGATATTGCATTCTACAACTGGTGCGATGCGGAAGGACCGGAGAGAGCTCTTCAGGAAGTCTTGCAGGCGATCGGCGCAACCGCGCCTGTGCGTGTCGGTCTCGATGAGACGATGCGTGCGGACTTCGCCTTGCTGCTTTTGAAGTTCCTGCCGACGGATACAGTCCATGACTTCACCGGCCCGACGCTTGGCGGTCTGCGCATGAAGAAGGACGCGGGCGAGTACGCCAAGCTCAAGATGAACGCCGCGATCGCCGACCGCGCCATGGAAGCGGCCTTCGCAACCATCAAGGCCGGCATGACCGAAAATCAGGTCGCTGCCGAAATCCGTTCGCAGTTCTCGGCGCAGGGTGCCGCACCTGCATTCTGGATCGTCGGCGCCGGTCCGAATGGCGCTTTCCCGCATCACCAGGCCAGTGACCGCGTTATCGAGGAAGGCGATGCCGTCGTGATCGACATCGGTGGCCGCAAATCCGGTTTCCCGAGCGACATAACCCGCATGGCCGTGATCGGGCTGCCACCCGAGGGCTATGGCGAAATTCATGCCATCGTCGAAAAGGCGGTGCAGGCGGCCTTGAAGGCAGCCAAGCCCGGCGTCATGGCAAAGGACGTGGATTTCGCTGCGCGCAAGGTCATCTCGGATGCCGGCTACGGCGAGTACTTCGTGCACCGGACGGGTCACGGCATGGGCATCGACGGTCATGAGCCGCCCTATATCACCGCGACATCCGAAACCATACTCGAGGAGGGAATGGTCTTTTCGATCGAGCCCGGCATCTATCTGCCGGGACGCTTCGGCATTCGTCTCGAGGATATCGTCATCCTTCGTGCGGATGGGCCGGAGGTGTTGTCGTCGTTGTCGCGCGACGCGAGGCGCATCGATCGCTGATCTGCGAGTGACGAGCCGCTGTTCAGCGGCTTGCCTTTATCGAGAAGACGTCGCGAACGCCAAACTAGTGAACCTTCAGGCCGCCGACCCAGGTGATCGCGATATTGGCTTTCGAAGCCGTGTAGATGATCTTCTGGAGGAGCTGGTCATCAACTTCGACTTGGTCGAAGAGCCGCATCGAGCCCTTCTCCGCTGTCGTATCGATGACAATCGCGTCGAAAGCATATCCTGGCTGGAATTGTCCGACGGGCAGGTCGAGCGCGATGCCTCCACCGGTCGTGGCGATGTAGAATGCATCACGGAAATCGATCTGTGCCGCGCCGGCGGCGCTGCGCTCGCCTTGGGGAAGAGCCGGGTCCACTCCGCTTGCCAGCATGCGCGAAACCAGAACGGCAGCGCGGCTGTTTTCCAGCATCGAGGCGCTGGGCCCGCCCGAAATGTCCGTGCCCAGTCCGACGTGCAGGCCCTTCTCCAAGGCCTGCCGAAGAGGAAATACCGCGTTTGCGAAGTAGGCGTTCGAAAGCGGGCAATGGGCGATGGCGGCCTCGCGGACCCGAATGAGTTCCATGTCCGATTCTGTCAGGAAATTCGAATGTGCGAGGACGCTGCGGCGACCGAGCAATCCGAAGCGATCGAGCATCTTCGTATCGGTGGCGCCGAAGCGTGCGAGCGCATAGCCGTGAGCCCAATCGCTCTCGGAGCAATGCGTTTGAACATGGCAGCCGCATTCCTGCGCGAGGGCTCCCAGTCCCTCCAGCGCCGCATCGGTGCAGGAGGGGATGAATCGGGGTGTCACGACAGGATGGACCCGTCCCTCGCCATTGTTTGGATGAGATCTGATGTAGTCGATAATGGCGCGCGTCCCGTCGATCGCGGCCTTTGCCGAGCTGTCACGATAGTAGGGTGGGCATTCGTCTTCGTTGTCCATCGCCACCTTGCCGATCAACGCGCGCTGCCCGCGTTGAAGGCAGACATCCACGAGAACCCGGGTCGCCTCCTGATGAATGGTGGCAAAATAGAGCGCAGTCGTTGTTCCGTTGGCCAGCAGATCATCAACGAGCAGCCGGTAGTTCCGCTGCGCAAAGGCCAGATCCTCGTAGCGCGCTTCTAGCGGGAACGTGTACTT
This sequence comes from Rhizobium sp. Root708, assembly GCF_001429725.1. Classification (GTDB taxonomy): domain Bacteria; phylum Pseudomonadota; class Alphaproteobacteria; order Rhizobiales; family Rhizobiaceae; genus Rhizobium. Next base: position 47,665 of record NZ_LMHV01000005.1, read on the forward strand.
CTGCAGCCAGACCTCCAGCGGCACGTCGAGCGCACCGCCGAGTTGGGGGTATTGCGGCGCATGGACGTGGAGATCGACAAAGCCTGGAAGGAGATAAGAGCCGGATGGCAGGACAACCAGCTCGCCGGTCTCCTCACGTGCTTCGCGAATGCTGCGATAGTTCGGCTCGCCGGGCCGGTGGATGGCCCTGATCGCGCCATCGGCGCCGATATCGATGAGAACGTCTTCCAATATGTCGATATGTCCGCGTTCCGGGGCGTGAAAGCCGGAGGCGCAGAGCGTCTTCTTACGCAAATCCACAGCTATGTCCTTAAATTCAGTCCAGGCTTCGTTGTCTGAGCGCGAGCGCGCCCTCACGAAATCTATGTCGGATTTCCGCCTCGTCTATACCAGGAAGCACATGGTCTTCCATCACAATCCGCCCGTCGCATATGGTCGTCACCACATCGTCGGCGCGGGCCGAGTAGACAAGCGCGGCCGCCTCGTCATAGACGGGCAGGCAATGGGGCCGGTCAAGATCGACGATGATGACATCCGCCTTCATGCCCGGCACCAGCCTGCCTGTTTCCGGGCGGTTCATCGCCGCGGCGGCTCCTGTTGTCGCCATTTCCAGGAGTTCGGTCGTCTTCAGGAACTCCACGTCGCCGGTCTTGTCCTTGTGGATCATCCCGGCAAATTTCATCTCCTGGAACATATCCAAGGAGTTGTGGCTGGCCGGGCCATCCGTCGCCAGCCCAACCGTCAGCCCGGCCTCGCGCACGGCGCGCAGACGTAGCGTACCGGAGTTGAGCTTGGCATTGCAGCACGGGCAATGGGCAATCTTTGTGCCCGTTTGTGCCATGATGCGAATATCGTCGTCGGTGAGTTGGGTGCAATGGGCAGCCGTCACATCCGGCCCAAGGAAGCCCAGCGAACGTACCCATTGCATGGGCGTTGTGCCATAGGTCTCCTTCACATACGCCACCTCCTGCGGCCCCTCGGCCAGATGGGTATGGATCACCACTTTCTGGGCGTCAGCGACCTCGCGGACAAGCTTGAACATCTCCGCGCCGCATGAGTACGGCGAATGCGGCGAGAGAGCGACGTGGATGCGGTCGTTGCCGCTTCGGTGGTGCTGGGCGACAATATCACCAAAGCCGTGAAGCGCCTTCCACGACCAGTCGGTGATCGGCGCGTAAAGACCGCGATCGGCAAAGCCGTAGCCAAGCGTGGCCCGCAATGGCAGCTTGCCGAGCGCGGCAATCTGGGGGGCCACCCGATAGGCGTCGAAATGCTCGTTGAAGGTCGTGATACCGGCCTTGGCCATTTCGACGAGACCCATGAGGCTTGCCCAGTAAAGTGTCTCCTCATCGAAATTGCGCTTGAGCTGCCACATAGTTTGCAGCCATTCGAAGAGCTGCACGTCCTCCAGCAGGCCACGCAGCAGCATGTTGGAGGCAATGTGCGTGTGGCAATTGACGAAGCCCGGCATGACGACGCGGCCCCTGGCGTCGATCAGCTTCCGTGCGCCGTCCGTAGCCACCGAAGCAGCCGGCCCCGCGGCCGTGATGCTGTCACCCGTGATCGTCAGGCTGCCGTTCTCGATCTTTTTCGCGCCGCCCATCGGCAGGATGGTGGCGTTGACGATGGCGATATCGGGATGGCTCATGCTCTCAGGCTGCCATCGCGGTGGTGCCGTAGGTGATGCCCTTCTCTTTCAGCCAACGGCGATAGGCGATCGAGCTTGCATCGGCGCGGGTCGGGATTTCCGCGCGGGCTTCCATCGGCAGCAGCGACGGACGCTGGTTTTCGAGGATGATACGGTCCTGCAGGAAGATCAGCTGTTGGAAATGCACGAGCTCTGTCGTTGTCGAGACGTCATCGATCAGGAACATGACCGGATGAGCGATGCAGCGATCGGGCTCCAGCGGCTGCACGAACAGGCAGATCACATCCGAGCGATTGGCGGAGTTCGGGCAGGTCTTGTAGAGCAGCGTCGTGAACGGCGTCATGACCCGGTAGATGTAGTCGGTCATGATCCCGTCGGTTGCCGAAAGGGCTGCCTGCGGCTGAAAGAACTGGCAGTTGGTGGCCCAGACCTCGTCGACGTCGCGACGGATCTCGGCATTGTAGTGCATGACCTCCGTATGCGGCTCGGCCCCCAGGATATCCGTATGGACGAACGGGAAATGCGCCATATCGAGGAAGTTTTCGACGATACGCAAGCCCGACGCACGGACGCTGACGGCTCCACAATTGACGACGCGACGGTCGTCTTCATCTGCTTCCGGCAATGCGAACAGACCACCCTTCGGTGTGCCAAGCGTCGCCCACAGCAGGCCGAATCGGCTGATGATGTCGAGCGGCTCCGCCCGGCCATCCGCGGTTACAACAATCGATCCGTCTTTGGAGCGTTCGATGTCGAGATCGGTGCCCAGCAGGCGCGTGGTGGAGTGACCGTATGCAATCTCCGTCTCGGTGCCGAGCGGATACCACTGGTCGAGGGCAGCCTTGTCCGAACATTGGCTCATGGGACGCTCACTTTCATTGGTCATAGATACGGTCCATCACAGTTTGGTGGCTCGCCAACAATCCGTCCACATCCAAATGACGAAACTGGCCGTCGGCGATGATTTCGCGGCCGTTGATAAAGGAATAGTCGACCTTGAACGGACCACACATGACGAGGGCCGCCAGGGGATCGCGCTGCGTGCCGGAGAGGCCGAGCTGGTTCAATTTCACGGCGATGAAATCGGCGCTCATCCCGGGAGCGAGATAGCCGATATCGTCGCGGCCGAGGATCTTGGCGCCACCGCGCGTCGCCATCGTCAGCGCCTCGCGGGCGGACAGTGCCTTCGGCGTGCCGCCAAAGCCGCCGCGTCCGCCTGGCGTCTCCGAGAGATACCTGTTGGGCGCGACACGCTGCAGCATCATCGCAAGGCGGGCTTCCATGAACATGTTCGAGGTATCGTTGGAAGCAGACCCGTCAACGCCGAGGCCGACATTGACGCCGAGATCGAGCATTTCCCGGATCTTGGCGATGCCTTGCCCACAGCGCATGTTGGCCGATGGGCAATGGGCGACACCGGTGCCCGAATCCGCAAACAGCCTGATCTCGTCCGACGTCATGAAGATCGAGTGCGCGAACCAAACATCCGGCCCGAGCCAGCCGACGGATTCCGCAAAGCCTACCGAGCGCATGCCGTAGACGTCGTGGCAATAGTCTTCCTCGAAGAGGTCCTCTGCCAGATGCGAATGCAGATGCACACCCTTGTGGCTGCGCGCCAGTGCTGCTGCATCCTTCATCAGGCCCGGCGTCACGGAAAACGGCGAGCAAGGGGCAAGGATGATGCGGCTCATCGAATGGCGGGTATTGTCGTGGTAGGTGTGGATCAGCCGCTCCGCGTCCTTGAGGATATCCTCTTCCTTCTCGACGCAATTGTCCGGCGGCAGTCCGCCCTGGCTCTGGCCGCGCGACATGGCGCCGCGCGCGGCGTGAAAACGCAGGCCGAGGTCGCTCGCCGCGTCGATCGTCGCATCCAGCGTGCAGTTGTTCGGCAGGATATAGAGGTGATCGGAGCTCGTCGTGCAGCCTGATGCGATCAGTTCGGCCATGGCCACGCGGGCCGATACGCCGATCGCATGATCATCAAGCGCCGACCAGATCGGGTAGAGCGTCTTCAGCCAAACCAGAAGTTCGTCGTCCTGAACCATGACGCGGGTGAGGTTCTGGTACATGTGGTGGTGAATGTTGACCATGCCCGGCATCACGATATGCCCGGATAGATCCAGCACGCGATCGGCCGCGGCACCCTCGAGTTCTGCCATTGTGCCGACAGCCTCGATGACGTTGTCACGCACCAGCAGCGCGCCGTCCTTTATCTCGCGCGCCTCATCATCGAAGGTTGCGAGATAGGCGATGTTTTTAATGAGCAGCGTGGTCATGGCATTCCCGGTATTTTAGCGGACATCGCGATAGTAGGGCACGCCGATCGCCGCGGGAGCCGCCATGATCCGACGCATGCGCTGCCAGGCAAGGACCGGCACGATAATGAAGGCCATGGTGCCGAGGTAGGGCAGCATGGAAAGGAAGGCAGGCGCAACCGGCCAGCCGCGCGCCTGCCCGACGAAGCCGAGTGCGGTGATAAAGCCGAAAAGCAGGCCGGAGAGGACCGCTGGGATCGGCCGGTATCCGGCGAAGATGACGAGCGCAACGGCGATCCAGCCACGCCCTGCGACGACACCATCCGACCATGATGGCACGAAGGTGAGTGTCAGGTAGGCACCTGCGCCCGCCGCCAGCGCCGAGCCGGCCGTCACATAAGCGAAGCGGATGAGATTGACCGGGATGCCCGCGGCATCCGCCGCAGCCGGGTTTTCGCCCACGGCTCGCAGGTTGAGACCATGGCGGGTGCGGAACATGACGTAGCTCAGACCGACCGGCAGGATGATGAAGATCAGATAAAGCAGGATATTCTGCGAGAAGAAGGCCGGGCCGATGACCGGGATCTTGCTCAGGAGCGGCACCTCGATCGGCGCAAACGTTGCGCGAGCCGGCATGCCGGAATAGGCGCGGCCGATGGTGGAGGCGATGCCGCTGCCCATCAGCGTCAGCGCCAGGCCGCAAAGCACCTGATTGGCGCGCAGGATGACGGTCGCGAACGCAAATAGTGCGCCGAACAGTGCGCCGACCGCGAGAGCGGAAAGAAAGCCGATCGTGGGCGAGGGTATCGCGGCAACGGTTGCGATTGCCGTTAGTGCGCCCATCGCCATCAGGCCTTCAACGCCCAGATTGACGACGCCGACGCGTTCAGCAAGAACCTCGCCGAGAGCCGCGAGCGCCAGGACGCCGCCCGCCAGGAAGGCCGTGGTGAAGAGGCCGGTCAAAAGATCCATGTCGCTCTCCTCAAGCCTTGTCGCGTGCGATGCGGTAATGGGCGAGCTCGTCGCCAATTGCCGTCAGAAACAGAATAAGCCCGGTGATCGCCAGCACCGTCGAGGTCGTCAGGCCCTGCGTCTGCAGGATGATGCCGGAGTTCAGGATGAAGGCCATGAGTGCCGCCGAGAAGATGACGCCGACGGCGGAGCTTCTGGCGAGAACAGCCACCATGATGCCGAGGTAACCGTAGTTATTGGAGATGCCGCCCTGCAGACGGTGCACCGTGCCGGCGATCTCCAGCATGCCGGCAAGGCCGGCAATCGCGCCCGAAAGCAGCATGACGGTGATGAGGTGGCGGCGCACCGGCATGCCCGCATATTTCGCCGCCGACGGATTGGAGCCGACAAGCCTCACTTCATAGCCCCAGCGGGAGAAGGCAAGCAGACCGGCGACAAGCAGGGCCACAAGAATTGCGATAGGCAGACCCCAATGGATCGAACCCCAGAACTCCGGAATTTCGGCGGAAAGGCGCGGCGTCGCCGAATTCGCCATCTTGTCCCGCCAGGCGTTGGTGGAGACGAAATAGACGAGCAGGATCGCCACGAAGTTCAACAGCAGCGTGGTGATCAGTTCGTTGACGTTGGCATAGGCGCGCGCAAGCGTCGGCACGAGAATCCAGACAGCGCCGCCAACCAGGCCGGCGACGAACATCAGCACAAGAATGAGTGCCTGCGGTCCGGGCACGAAGAGGCCAACGGCCGCAGCGGCAAAGGCACCGGCATAGAACTGACCCTCCGCGCCAATGTTCCATGCACCGATCTGCTGCGCGACGGCGACCGACAGGCCGGTCAGGATCAGCGGAATGACGAGAACGCCCAGATCCTCCATACCGAAGCTGGAGCCGAAACTCGCGTCGACGACCTCGGAGGCGAGTTCAACCGGATTGGCGCCGGTCATCGCCAGAATGATGCCGGCAAAGACGAGCGCCAGAACGATGGCGGCGGCGCGGGCAGCCAGCGCGATGCCGGGCGAGGCGGATGGCAGGCGCTGCAAACGGAAGGAACCTGCCATGCTATGCGACCTCACGGACCTGGGTACGGCCACCCATCAGCAGGCCGATTTCGTCGATGTCAGTCTTGTCGTTGTCGACGATCCCCATGATCTTCCCTTCATAAAGCACGGCAATGCGGTCGGAGAGGTTGAGCAGCTCTTCGAGTTCTTCGGAAATCAGAATGATGCCGGCGCCGGCATCGCGCAGCTCGACGATGTAGCGCAGCATCGTGTTGATGGCGCCGACGTCGAGGCCACGGCTCGGATAGGCGGCGATCAGAACCTTGTCGGCTATGCGCATCTCGCGCCGGGCGACGAGGCGCTGCTGATTGCCCCCGGACAGATTGCGGATCGGCATGGCGAAATCGGGAATGGCAACCTCGGCGGCCGAGGCGATCTCCTTGGCGAGCGCCGTTGCCGCGCCCGGCTTGTAGCTTCCGCCTGACGAAACCGGCGGCTTCTTGTATTCGCGCATCACGGCATTCACCGTGATGCTCAGCGCCGGTGCAAGGCCGCTGTGCAGGCGATCTTCCGGAATGTGACCGATGCCGCTTTCGGCAAAGGCCGCCGCATTGCTTTTGTCGACCGGTTTGCCTGCAATCAGGATCCGGCCGGCGCTCACCGCGCGAATGCCGGTCAGGACCTGGCTGAGTTCGCGCTGGCCGTTGCCGGCGACACCCGCAACACCGACGATCTCGCCAGCCCGGACATCGAGTGAGATGCCGTACAGCGCTTCGTTGCCGCCGTCACCGATCGCCGAGACATTTTCGAGCGAGAGCACGGGCCGCACCGACATCGGGGCCGCTCCCGGCGGGCGCTGGCGCATGTCGGCCAGCACGATGTCGCGGCCAACCATGAGCTTGGCGAGCATGCGCGGATTGCAAGCGGCAGTGTTTTCGGTGGCGATCTTGCGCCCGCCGCGCAGAATGCTGATGCGGTCGGAAATCTCCAGCACTTCGTCGAGCTTGTGGCTGATGAAGATGACGGCATTGCCGGCGGCCACGAATTCGCGCAACGCCTTGAACAGTTCGCGCGCTTCGGCCGGCGTCAAAACGGCTGTCGGTTCGTCGAGAATGAGAACGCGTGCCTGTCTGGCGAGAACGCGCAGGATCTCGACTCGTTGCTGTTCGCCGGTCGACAGATCGCTGACGCGGGCGCCCGGATGAGTCTTCAGATTGAATTTCTCGGCCAGAGCGCCGGTGCGCTGCTCCAGCACCTGCGCCGAAGCGCGGCGCGGCGTCTCAGACCAGCCCAGATGAATGTTCTCGGCGACCGTGAATGCCTGAACCAGCTTGAAATGCTGGTGAACCATGCCGATGCCTGAAGCAATTGCCTGCAGCGGCGTTGCAAATTCCTTGGCGTAGCCGTCGATGATGATCTCGCCGGCGTCCGCCTGGTAGATGCCGGTCAGGATATTCATCAGCGTCGATTTTCCGGCACCGTTTTCGCCGAGCAGGGCATGGATTTCGCCCGGCATCACGTCCAGATCGACGTTCTCGTTGGCAATGACGCCTGGAAAGTATTTGGCGATACCCTTCAGCTGAACGAGAGGCGGGGTGCCCGGAGGGGGCGAATAGCGGGTCGCATTTTCAGTCATGGAGTGGCACCGGAGCGTGAAGGGGGGAGCCCGGCCGATCCTGGACGGCCGGGCTCTTGGCTTGGGAGGCCAGATTTAGGAGGTGAGGCCGGTGACACCCTCGACCGACCAATCCCAGTTATAGAGCTCGAGTTCGGTCATCGTCTGCCCAGCAGCGACACGCACCTTGCCGGTGGAATCCTTCAGCTCGCCGGTGAACGGCGACCAGCCGCCCATGATCTTTTCACGCACGGCATCGGCAGCGGCGGCAACGTCCGCCGGAACCTTCTCGCCCCACTTGTCGCGATCAACGCCGGCGCCCATCGCAAACAGCTGCTCGCTTGGAGCCCAGGTGCCGGCAAGACGCTTGCCAACCTGATCGACGTAGAACTTGGTGAAGTCGATCAGGATCGACGAGACGTAGGAGTTCGGACCGTAGCGACGGATGTCGGTGTTCCACATGGCCGCCCAGACGCCGCGCTTTTCAGCGACCTGGAGGTAGCCGGCTTCGTCCATGATGCCGAAGAGGAAGTCGCAGCCGTTGTCGATCAGTGCCGTGCCGGCCTGCGTTGCCGCCTGCGGGTCGAACCAGGAATTGATGACGATCGTTTGCACCGTTGCATTCGGGTTGACTGTGCGCGCGCCCATCAGGAAAGCGTTGGTTGAAGCGTAGACCGAAGGCACCGGGAAGGAGGCGATGTAGCCGAGCTTGCCGGTCTTCGACAGATGGCCCGCGGCAACGCCGAGCACGTAGGTCGGATACCAGTGCGCGAGGTAGTACCAGCCGAGATTGTCCATTGTGATGTGGCCGTTGCATTCCATGAAGGCAACATCGGTCGCGCGCTTGACCACCTCATGCAGGAAGTCGCCGTTCGAGGACGTGTCGAAGATCATGTTCGCGCCTTCGGAGACGAACTGGCGATAGGTGCGCGTCGCGTCGGCCGAGTAGGGAATGTTTTCGACTTCGAGGATCTTCTTGAGCTTCGGATAGGCTTCCTTCACGGCCAGCAGGCCCTGATGGTGCGCCCATGTCCAGCCTTCGTCGGAGATCGGGCCGACGTGACCGAAGCCGATGACGGCGTCTTCTTCCTTGATCGCAGGCAGCGGCGAGGCGGCAAGAGCCTGGCGGGCAAGGCCGGCCGGCAGCATCATGGCCGCTGCACCGACAGCACCCATGTTCAGAAATCCGCGGCGGGAAAGCGTACGCAAGTCAATCATGTGATCCCCTTCTGGTTTTGACGCGGACGACCGCGCTTATGATCGTGACCGTTCGGCCCTGGTAATTCCAACGCAACAATTATGCCAACTGCCTTGCTGCCACCGGCGACCCAGTTCCGGGTTGCCGGACGCCACTTGCCGATCGACCCACCAGATCTGGAGGGGCGTCGCAATTGGCGTCCCCGCAGGTCTTGAAAAGCAGGCGAGGACTGGGCAGCAGGAGACTGACAAATCGGAATTGTTCGGAATAGAGCGAATTTCCGGATCAACCTGGTGCGTAAAAGGCAACAAGAGACATTGCGAAGTCACTTGAATTCCGACGCAGACAATGCCTAAAATGCACAAAAGTAAAGCATGATTAAAAAATATGCAGACAGGCGTAAATTGAGGCGAAGAATGATGCGGTTGCAGGCGGTGAACAGACAATGTCCGGGATAGTTCAGACGGCGCGTTTTACCTTCCGGGGTCAGATGGTGCCGGCAAGCTTCAGAGAATTTGCGCTTCACCGCGCCGGCAGGCTGGATCTCGAAATCGAGGTCGAAGCCTGCGAGCCGATGAGCGCTCGCGTTTCGGTTAGGGGTCAGGAGGACCTCGTCGACGCCTTCGAGATGGCCTGCAGTCTCGGGCCTTACGACTGCATCATTCTGGATATTGAGCGGGCAACCGCGTGAATAGGAGCAAACTATGAAGTTGAACGAGGGGTGGGTCCCGGTTGCGCTATCGTCGTCGATCGAAGCCGGAACGTCGGCGGGTGCTGTCGTCGAAGGCAGCGAGATCGTCGTGTGGCGCGACAACAGCGGCCATGCGCATGTCTGGGAAGACCGTTGTCCGCATCGCGGCATGCGTCTGAGCTTCGGTTTCGTGCGCGGCGATCACATCGCCTGTCTGTACCACGGCTGGCAATACGATACCGCCGGGCAGTGCCGATACATTCCTGCCCATCCGACCCTTGATGTCCCGGAGACGATCAAGGTGCCGATCTATCGGGCGCGCGAACAGTATGGAATCATCTGGGCAACGATGTCTGCCGACGTCCCGCTGCTCGAAATCGACGCCACGGCCGGCATCACACCGGTCAGAAGCCTCTATGTTGATCGACCGATTGAGGATGTGAAGGCCGCGTTGATGGCGGATGGCATGACCCTGGTCGCGGACCAGGTCGGGCGCCTGATCGCTGGGAGCGACACGCTGCTCCTGGCGTTTCAGGCCACCGCATCAGGCAAGAGCGCCGTCCACATCGTTCTGCTCGGATCGCCGGACGTCAACGGCGGAGCATTGCAGAAGCACTATGCCCAATGGTCCGAAACCATCCGCACCCGCCTTGAAGAGCAGACGGCCCGCGCCGTGGAGATCGCCTGATGCCCGAAATTACGCTTTACGATTACGAGCTGGATGAATCCGGCTACCGTGCACGCCTGCTGCTCTCCATGCTCGGCCTGACATGGAAAACCCGTGCCGTCGATATGTTCCCGGGGCAGGAGCACAAGAAACGGGCGCTGCTTTCACTGAATCCGCTAGGTGCCCTCCCTATCCTGCAGGACGGAGATTTCGTGCTTTATGGCACCAGCGCGATCCTTCTCTACCTGGCCAAGGCCTACGATACGGAAAAGCGTTTCCTGTCGGACGATGCGGCTGGGTTCGGTGCGGTCTGCAAGTGGTTGGGCTTCAGCGATGCCGCACTCGCGCCCGCAATCGAGGCGCGGCTGCAGTCACTCTTCAACACGGCTGGAGACGAGACTGCGCAAAGGGCGCAGGCGCGCAAGGCCTTCCGCATCATGGACGATCACATGACCGCCCGCCATTTCGACGGCAAGGAGTGGTTCGTGGGGAACGCGCCGACACTTGCCGACATCTCGCTATTTCCTTCGTTCGCATTGAGCCGAGACTACGGCATCGATCACGACGAGTACCCGGCATTGCGGCGCTGGATCAGGCGCTTCCGAGCCATCGAAGGCTTCAAGACGATGCCCGGAATTCCTGACTATCATTGATTTCAGACTGGAGTTTTCATGAGCACTTTAAATCGCTTTTCCGTAAATCCGCTGTCGACGCTGACGCGGACCCTGGCGGACGTCGCCTTCGGTCGGCGCGATCCGGATCTTGTCATTCAGGGTGCAAGGGTCCTGTCTACCTACTCAGAGCGTATTCTTGCGGAGAAGGAAATCTGGGTTTCAAACGGGCGCATCGCAGCCGTCAAACCATCGGGCAGCTACAAGAGCGGCGCTGCGCGGCTTTATGATGCGCGCGGCGGCATTATCGCGCCGGGCCTTGTGGATCCTCACATCCATATCGAGTCCAGCATGGTCACTGCCTGCGCCTATGCTGAAGCGGCATTGCTCAACGGAACGACGACGATTTTCTGCGATAGCCACGAGATCGGCAACGTCATGGACGTCGCCGGCGTCGAGGCGATGCTCGAGGATGCCCGCCATGCGCCCTTGTCGATCTTCCTGACCGTCCCGAGCACGGTTCCGGCGACATCGCCCGCATTGGAAACTGCAGGCGGTGACCTGACGCCGGACAAGATTGCGGCGCTCTTCGACAACTGGCCGGAAGCCGTAGCGCTCGGCGAGAAGATGGACTTCGTGCAGGTCGCCATGGGTGACGAGCGCAGCCACGCGATTCTCGCCGCGGCCCTCAGCCGTGGACGGCCGGTTTCGGGTCACGTCTATGGGCGTGAGTTCGTCGCGGCTTACGCAGCATCCGGCGTCACCGACACTCATGAGGCGATCGATCGGGAGATCGCCGACGACTTGCTGGAAGCCGGCATATGGCTGTTCCTGCGCGGCGGTCCGCCAACGACGCCGTGGCACAGCCTGCCGCACGCGATCAAGACGATCACCGAGCTTGGCGCCTCGCACAAGCGCATCGCCGTTTGCACCGACGACCGCGACGCCGATGACCTCCTTCAGTTCGGCCTGGACTGGGTGACGCGGGAGGCCATCAAGGCCGGCATGACACCGGAGCAGGCCTGGGCGATGGGCTCCCTTCACGGGGCGACACGCTTTGGCATGGAAAATGAAATCGGCGGGCTTGGCGGCGGACGCCGCGCCGACCTCGTTCTACTCAACGATGATCTGGTGCCGGTCAATACATGGTACGGCGGCGAACTGGTCGTCGAGCAACGCAAAATCACGCCAATTCTGGAAGAGGCGCTTTCGAAGCCCTACCGATATCCGGAGGCCGCCTACCATACCGTCAAGCTTCCGAAGGCCTTGAAGCTGACACCCGATCTGCCGACGGAAACGGTGGTTGCCCATACTATCAAGACGGAATTGCCCGGTATCACGCTCGGCCATGTCACCGTCACGCTGGAACCTGCCAACGACTGGCAAACCCATTTCGACCGGCATAATCTATGCTTCGTGAGTGTGGTCGAGAGGCACGGCAAATCGACGGGCAATGTGGCGCATGGTCTGTTGAACAGCTTCGGGCTCAAGAAGGGCGCCGTCGCGTCCTCTGTCGGTCATGACAGCCACAACATCATCATCGCAGGCACGAACGAGAGCGACATGCAGATCGCCCTCAAGGCCATCGAGGAAAAGCAGGGGGGCGTTTGCGTCGTCATGGACGGCAAGGTGACGGCAATGGTGCCGCTTCCGATCGCCGGGTTGTTGTCCGACAAGCGCGTGCACGAGGTGGCCGAGGAGGTGAAGGCGCTGAAGGTCGAGTGGGAAAAGGCCGGCTGCACCATTGCCTACATGGGCTTCAACCTCATTCCTCTGTCCGTCATCCCCGAGATACGCATTACCGACAAGGGACTGGTGCTGGTGCCGGAGATGGGGCTGCAACAACTGTTCGAGACCATATGATGGATCCATATCGCCTGGGCCTCGTCGCGACCCGCATCCACTACTTTCAGTTGGTCGCCAGACTTGGCTCCATTCGCCAAGCGGCCCAGACGCTCAATGTTGCTCCCTCCTCGGTCAGCCGGATTCTCCGCCAACTCGAGGAGGAACTGGGCACGCCGCTGTTCGAGCGTGTTCGTCAGCGCCTGAAGCTGACAAGCGCGGGCGAACTGATGCTGTATCATGCGCGTCTCAGCCTTTCGGAGCTGAACCGTGCCTGCAGCGAAATCAATGACCTGCACGGTCTCCATCGCGGCACCGTGTCGGTGGCGGTCATCGAAAGTGTTGCGCGTGGGATCATGCCGCGTGCGTTGCAGGAGTTCTGGGAACGGCATCCGGGAATTTCCGTCAACGTCAGGGTCATGGGCTCGCAGCAAGCCGCGAACGCCGTTTCGGAGGGGGAGTGCGACCTCGCCCTTGTCTTCGACGTGAAGGTCCCGCGCAATGTTCGCCGGATCGCAACGGTGTCGTTGCCCCTCGGCGTGCTCGCCTTGCCGGGGAGCCGGTTCGCCGAGAAGAAGGAAATCAGGCTTTTCGACCTTGCCGGCGAGCAAGTGATTCTGTCGGACGCCAGCCTGACCCTTGGAAGCTGGATCGAAGAGGCCTTCAGCCGCCAGCTTGTCGACCTGAACCATCGCACGAGAACCAATTCGATCGGGCTGATGGTCGATCTCGCCAAACGAAACCTCGGCACCGTGTTGCAGACCCGGATCGGGATCGAACAGGAGATCGCCGAAGAAAGCCTGAAATTCGTGCCGTTGCGTGATCCGAAGCTGAATCCGCGGAAGCTGATGCTGCTGTCGCGCTCCGAAAAGGAAATGTCTGATGCTGCCGCGGCACTTGGCAAGCTGCTGGCGCAATCGATCGATCGGCCCCACGACGACTAGCTGTTGCCTTGTGCGCACCACTTGGATCGAAAATGAACGACTATTCGAAACACCTGCGGTTTGACATTTTTGGCGCAAACGAGGGCGCAACATGAAAAAATCCGCAGTGGATGCCGTCATCAGAGGCTTGAAGAAAGCTGGTGTCAGCATCGTTTGTTATCTTCCAGATTCGCTTTTCAAGGAACTCTATCCGGCACTCGATGCAGATCCCGATATCCGCACCATTCGCGTGACGAATGAGGGCGAGGGCGCAGCCATCTGCGGCGGTGTGTTTCTGTCCGGAAAGCGGGCCGCGCTGATCATGGAAAATTCCGGCTTACGCGCATCCGTCGAACCGCTTGCCCGCATGGGCCTTGGCGCCGGCATCCCTGTTGTCATGCTGATGAGCTACCGCGGCGAGCTTGGCGAAAACAACTGGTGGGCAATACCGCACGGTATCACCATGGAGCCGGTGCTGGATGCCTTACGCATTCCCTATCGTATCGTGCGCGAGGAAGACGCCATCGAGCAGTCGATCGCTGACGCCTACAACTGGTCCTACGCCGCCTACTACCATTCGGCCATCGCCCTTGGCGGGGAGATTGTTCGATGAAGCGCTTTGACTGCATGAAATCGCTGGCCGCGCGATTGAAGGACGAACTGGTCATCCTGTCACTCGGCGGCAGCGTCGATGAATGGTACAACGCCGCGCCGCATATGCGCGAGGCGAGCCTGTTCCAGCAGCAGCTCGGTTGCGTAACACCACAGGCCTTTGGGCTTGCCGCCGGCCTGCCACACCGCCGCATCGTCTCGCTCGATACGGACGGCGGGATGATGTTCAATCTCGGAATTCTGGCAACGCTCGGAAACGAACAACCGGAAAACCTGTTTGTCGTTGTCTGGGATAACGAAAGCTATCAATCGATCGGTGGGCCGCCGACGCACACCGCTTTCGGCCGTGTGGATATTGCCGCCATTGCGCGCGGTTGCGGCATTGAAAATGCCTATACGGCGCGCACCGTCGAAGAGTTCGATGGGCATTGCGCGGCCGGGCTTGAGGCGAAGGTGCCTTACGTCGTCGTTGCCAAGGTATCGGGCAGTGTTCAGCCCGACATCAAGCGCAAGCACAGCGATGGGCGCGAAGACAAGTATATCTTCGTGCGTCATGTCGAGGCTACGGAAGGCATCGTCATCATGGGTCCGAGCGAGCACAACTAGGACAAATGATGGAAGCGCCAATCATACCGACGAGATCCATTGCCCCCGCCTACGACTACATCGTCGTCGGCGCTGGTTCGGGTGGCTGCGCCGTCGCGCGCCGTCTGGTGGATAACAGCGACGCCAGCGTCCTGCTGCTCGAAGCCGGACCTTCAGGTATAGGCATTGCGGAGATCGATGACCCCACGCGCTGGGTTCCCCTCGGGCGCGGGACGTATGATTGGGGCTACGACTACGCGCCGACCGGGCGGGTAAATGGGCGCACGATCGGCATCCCGCGCGGCAAGGTTCTCGGAGGGTCGAGCAGCATCAATGCTATGATGTGGTATCGCGGCCATCCGATGGACTACGACGCCTGGGCGGCATCCGGCGCGGAAGGCTGGGCGTTCAACGACGTCTTGCCCTATTTCAAGCGTTGCGAGGATTGGGAAGCGGGCGAAACCGCGCTGCGCGGCGCCAGCGGCCCGCTTCGCATCGAACGCAGCCGCGCGCCGCATCCGGTTGCGGACGCCATGCTCGGCGGGTGTGCCGAGCTTGGCATTCCCGTCATCGACGATCCGAACGGGCCGTCGAATGAAGGTGCGGCTCTCGCCAACCTGAACATTTGCGGCAATGAGCGCTGGAGTTCGGCGAGGGGGTACCTTTGGCCGATCCTCGACAACGAACGGCTGACAATCCTCACAGGTGCGCTGGCGGTCGATCTGGGCATCGAACACGGCCGCTGCACCTCCGTGAGGTTCACGCATGGCGGGCAGTATCACGAGGTTCGGGCAACAACCGGTACCGTGCTGGCGCTTGGTGCCATCAACACGCCGAAGCTGCTGACCCTTTCAGGGATTGGTGATCCGCTCGATCTGGCGCGGCTCGGGATCGATATCAAGGCAGCGCTTCCCGGCGTCGGAAAGAACCTCCAGGATCATCCGCTCATACAGGCCTGCGTGTTCCGCGCGACAAAACCGCTCGGCGCGGTGCGCGACAATGGCGGCGGGACCGTCATTAACTGGAAGTCATCCCAGAGTTTGCCACAGGCAGATCTCCATGCATTTCCCGTGCAGGGCAACAGCGCCGAAGCGCGTATTCGCGAACTCTATGACCTGTCCGGCGATGTCTTTTCCATCGGCTGCGGGCTCATGCGGTCGAAAAGCCGAGGATATATGCGCGTGCTGTCGAGCGCGCCTGACGGCGCGATTGAAATCCAACCGAACTACCTGGCGGAACAGTCCGATCTGGATGCCCTCATCGTCGCGGTAGAAACCATGATGGAGCTTGCAGCGACGCAAAGTTACGCCGACTGGTTTGGCGCCTATGCGGCGCCACCCCGGCGGCTGTCTCGTGCCGAGCTCGTCGATTATGTCCGAAATGCCTGTTCGACCTTTTTCCACGTCGTCGGCACATGCGCGATGGGAAATGACGATGCAGCTGTTGTCGACAGCCGCCTGCGCGTTCGCGGCGTTGAAGGGCTGAGCATCGCGGATGCCTCCGTAATGCCGACGATCCCGACCTGCCATACCCATGCTCCCGTCACGATGATCGGCGAACGCGCCGCCGATTTCCTGCTCGGTGCCGCGTGACATGAGTAATCCTCGAAACGGACGGAAGAGATGACAATTCAAAAGCAGATAATCGCCGGCGATTACCTCCTGACGATGGACGCACAGAACCGTGTCATCACCGATGGTGCGGTCCTTGTCGAAGGCTCCAGGATCGTGAGTGTCGGGCCGCTTGCTGAACTGCAGGCAAGCCATCCGGATGTTGGCGTGCGCGTCATTTCCGATGCGGTCCTCATGCCCGGCCTTATCAACGCCCATGCTCATTCCGGCTTTCTTAGGGGCACGGCGGAACACCTGCCCGTATGGGATTGGCTGACGCTGCACATCAATCCGATGCATCGCGTTCTTCTGCCGCATGAAGCGGAAGCTGCCTCGTGGCTTTGCTACGCTGAATCCGTTCTCGGCGGCACGACCACCGTCGTCGACATGTGGCGTTTCATGGACGGCAGCGCGAAGGCCGCATCGGCGATCGGCAATCGCCTGGTAGCGGTTCCCTATGTCGGCGAGCACCCGGAATACAACTATTTCGATACGCTCGACATGAACGAGGAGATGATCGAGCGCTGGCACCGCAAGGCAGACGGACGCATCAACGTCTGGGTCGGGCTGGAGCATCTCTTCTACGCCGACGAACCGGGGCAAAGACGGGCGATCGATCTCGCCAGGGCGCACCACACCGGTTTCCATACCCACTGCAGCGAAGCTGAAATCGAGTTGGCCGAATTCCAGAAGCGCTATGGCAAGCGGCCGATGTATGCGCTTGCCGATTTCGGCTTTTTCGATACGCCGCGCACGATGATCGCCCACGGTGTCTGGCTGGACAAGGGGGAGGTGGAGTTCATCGCCCAACATCGCGTCTCGATCGCGCACAACCCAGTGAGCAATATGAAGCTGGCGAGCGGCATCGCGTTAGTGGGCGATATGCTTGCGGCCGGCGTTCCCGTCGGCATCGGCACGGACGGCGAAAAGGAAAACAACAACTTCGATATGTTCGAGGAGATGAAAGTCGCCTCCCTGCTCGGCAAGCTCAAGGATCTTGATGCCGCCGCCATGGACAGCTGGGATGTCCTGCGGATGGCCACGATAACCGGCGCCAAGGCGATCGGTCTCGACCATGAGATCGGCTCGCTCGAGGTCGGAAAGCGCGCGGATCTGATCGCGGTCCGGACCGATACGCCACGCATGACCCCGATCTTCGGAGAGGGGCCATACTTCAATCTGCAGCACAATCTCGTGCACGCGGTACGTGGTGGAGACGTCTGCATGACGATGGTCGACGGCCAGATCGTTGTCGATGACGGAAAGCTGAAAACCGCCGACATGGGCGACATCATCCGTGAGATCGGCCGTATCGCACCGCCGCATTTCGCAAGGCGCGCGGCGTGGTTGGCGGATAACCGCGAGGGCACCGCGCAATGGACTAAGGCAAGCTGAGGGCACCGCATGGCAAAGACGACGGATAAGGCCGCGCTCAACGAGTGGTATGCCATCGAAACGGCGGCGGAACTGACCGCCAAGCCCGTCCGCAGCCGTCTGCTCGGACAGGATATCGAGCTGTTCAGGCGGGAAGACGGACAGCCGGTCGTTCGCGAGATGGAGGCTGGATGGCCGACGGGTCCTGCTCTGCCTGTCCGGGAAAAGTACGGGTGCATATGGACGACGCTCGGTCATCCGAACAAGGAAATCTTCGAAATCTCGGAGGCCGATGAAACCGATCGCCGCTTCGTTCCCTGCGGTTGGGTTAAAATGCGCGCATCGGGGTTGCGCGTCGTCGAGAATTTCCTCGATATGGCGCACTTTCCGTTCGTCCACACGGATATTCTGGGCTCCGAGCCGCATACTGAAGTGCCGGGCTATCTCAGCGAAATTCGTCGCGATATCGACGAGGTATGGGCCACGAACTGCACCTTCTTCCAGCCGCGTATCGCGGCGACCGAAAGCGAGGGAGCCTTTGTCCAGCTGGCCTACCGGGTTCCCACACCGTTTGTCGTCATGCTCTACCGGGTCTGTCCAACAGCGCCTGAACGACTGGATGCGATCGCCCTCTTCATCCACCCGATCGAGGAGGATCTGTGCCGGGCACAGCCCGTCATGTATCTCGTGGACAGCAGTTCGACCCACACCGCGCTGCTCAATTTCGAACAGGTGATCTTCATGCAGGATCGCATCATTGTCGAAAATCAGCGTCCCGTGCTTCTGCCGCTCGAAGCGCGCCAGGAGATCCCGACACGGGCGGACAGCTCATCGGTCGCATATCGCCGCTGGCTCAAGGAGAAGGGCATACGCTTCGGCACGACGATGGGGGCCGGCTGATCGTGGGCATGCCGCTGACGGTGCTCAAGCCTTCCTCGTCTGCTCAATCCCTGGCGATGATGCAGGAAAGCGAGCAGGCGCGTCTTGTTGCGGGAGGCACCGCCTTGCAACTCGAATGGGCGCGAGGTTTGCTCAAGCCTCCGGTGCTCATCAGCCTCAATGCAATTGCAGGTCTCTCGGGCATCTCGTTTTGCGGAGGCGGCATGCGGATAGGCTCCGCTACGACGCTCGCTGCGCTTTGCCGTGAGCCGCTGGTTATGGAGCATCTGCCGCTCCTTGCCGCAGCTTCGCGATCGGTGGCCGCCCCTTCGGTTCGCAATCTCGGAACTCTCGGCGGAAACATAGCCGCCCGCAATGGTTGCCTTCTGCCGGCTCTCCTGGCTCTCGACGCCATTATCGAAGGCGAACGGGCGACTGGTCGGTTCCATGAGCGGTCGCTGGACTGGCTGCAGCGGCCGCCTGAACGCTGCGAGGTCATCGAGGCCGTCTACATCGGAGCCATGGCCGCTGTATCGCGCTGGACCCATCGCAAGATTGGTCTGCGGGCGGCCTTTACGCCAAGCGTCATCGGTGTTGCCGCTTCGCTCGACATAAGGGACGGCAGAATAGTGAGCGCCCGGCTGGCTGTCGGCGGCGGGAGCGTTGCTCCCGCCCGTCTGCGGGTCGCAGAAGAGTTGCTGGCGTCGCAACCCGTCGACACGATCGACTGGACCGAATTAAAGACGCAGCTTTCGCAGGAGATATCAGCGCCTGACGATGCCTTCCGGAGCGCGCGCTACCGCAAGATGGCGGCGGCGAACGCGCTCGTCTGGGGGCTTCAAGACCAGACGGCATCGAAGCGGCAAACCTCACCCGACACGGCGAAGTCGGCAGGTTCGTCCGGCGAAATCAGGCTAAGTCGCGCCGATCAGCCCTCACGCTGGCATGTCAGGCCCGATGTCGCGGCCAAGGTCGATGGCACCTTCTCTTATCTCACGGACAGGCGTGAGGAGGATATGCTGGTCGGACGCATTCTTCGGGCGGGCGTTGCGCATGCGCGGATCCGCTCGATCGATACGTCTGCAGCCGAAGCGCTCGACGGTGTCGCGGCTGTTGTGACCCACCGCGATATTGCAGGCCAAAACGCCTTCGGGATCGTCGTCCAGGATCAACCGGCCTTCTGCTTCGACAAGGTCCGCTACGTCGGTGATGTGGTCGCGGCTGTGGCGGCTGTTGATGCCGCAACCGCCGATGCGGCGCTCGCTTTGATCAAGGTTGACTCTGAGCCTCTGCCGGTTGTCGATGATCCGGCGGCAGCCCTTGAGGACGGCGCGACTGTCGTTCATCAGGCCGGCAACCTGCAGCGGGTGATCGAGTTTGGGCGCGGTGATGTCGATCAGGGTTTTGCCGCTGCGACCCACATCCTAGAACGCACCTATACCACCTCCCGGCAAATGCACGGCTTCATGGAAACCGAAGGTGGCTATGCGACGATCGACGCCGATGGGACGCTGGCGATCTTCGTCGGCGGGCAGCACGGCGCGCGCGATCGCCTTCAGCTGTCGCGCATCCTTGCGATGGACGAGGGAAAAATTCGGGTGGTGACCAGCCCGACCGGCGGCGCCTTTGGCGGCAAGGACGAGCTGACGGTGCAGCCGGCACTGGCGCTTCTGGCGCTGAAGTCTCGTCGGCCCGTGCGCATCCAGTTGTCGCGTGCGGAATCCGTGATCGCAGGCGTCAAACGCCATCCCATGACCATCCGCATGCGCACGGCCTGCGATGGTGAGGGGCGGTTGCTCGCGCAGGAGGTCGATGTCCTCGCGGATGCCGGCGCTTATGCGTCGCTTGGGTCTGGCGTTCTCGAGACGGCGCTTGAGCATGCGGCCGGCCCCTATCTCGTTGACAACGTCCGCACACGGGGACGCCTCGCTTACACCAACAATGGTGTCGGCGGAGCTTTTCGCGGCTTTGGCGCCAACCAGATGACCTACGCGATCGAATGCCAGATGGATGAGTTGGCAAAAAGATGCGGCATCACGCCTGCCGAGATCCGACGCCGGAATCTGAGAAGCCCGGGACTGCCCGGCTATCTCGGTCAGGTGGTTGCTCCATCCGAGCGGCTCAGCCAGATGCTGAGTGCAGCGACCGCAAGTGAGTTGTGGCGCAGACCAGACTCCGATGTCGACGCCGAGGAGATCGTAGGTGTCGGCATGGCGCTCAACTACCAGGGGAACGGCTTGGGCTCCGCGGTGCCCGATCCGGCCGGCGGCGCATTGCGACTGAATAGCGACGGGATGATCGAGGCAGCCTATGGGCTTGATGAGATGGGGCAGGGGCTGCTGACATCCATCCAGGCGGCGGTCTCGGCTCAGATGGGTTGCGCGCGCAACGACGTCCTTCCTGTCGTCGGTGATACGCGCTGTACTCCGGATTCCGGCTCGACGACGGCCTCGCGAGGGGGCTACGTGGTCTGGGAGGTGGCAAGGACGGCAGGGCCTGAGTTCTCGCGCAGGCTTCTGGTGGCAGCAGCTGCCTTGCTCGCGCGGTCGGAGGAAACCTTGAAGATCGGCGCCGGAGGTCTTGTGGAGGCCGGAAGCAACAGCGGCGAGCTTCTTCTGAGCTTCCGACAGCTTGCCCAATCACTTGCTCCGGATGCGTTGCCAAGTGTCACTGTCGCATTCGACTTTCCGAAAACCGACTATCAATCCGGCAACGCCCGCTACATCTTCGCTTTTGGCGCCTGCCTTGCTCGCGTTGCCATCAGCCGCGTCACTGGCGCCGTCAGGGTTCTGGACATCCACCAGCATACGGCCGCCGGCCCTGTCATCGATGTCGCTGCCTATCTCGGCCAGATGGAAGGCGGCGCTATCCAGGGGCTTGGCTTCACGCTCACCGAAGACGCCATCATGGCTGCGGGTGAGTATGTAACGAAGAACCTCGACAGCTACATGTTGCCCAGCGTGCGCGATACCGCTGCCCGGATTTCGGTCTTTGCACTCGAAGACCTCGATCCCGGCGACACTCTTGGGCCTCGCGGCGCCGGCGAACTGGGCATCGGTGCGATCACGCCGGCGATTGCCAACGCCGTCGCGGACGCAATCGGACACTTCCCGACATCCATTCCTGTCAGCCCCAAGCGGGTTCTTGATGTACTGGAGGCTGGCCGATGAGCGCGATGACTTCGCTGCCGCTACGGTTTCGGCTGAACGGCAAAACGGTATTGCTGGACGTAGAGCAGGAAAAGCGCCTGTCAGACATTCTGAGAGAAGATCTCGGTCTTACGGCAAGTAAGAACGGCTGCGGCATTGGCAGATGCGGAGCCTGCATGGTGCTGATGAACCGACAGGCGGTCAACGGATGCCTTGTCATGGCTTGGCAGATGCAGGATGCGGAGATCATCAGTCCGGAGGGCCTTGACGATCTCGATATTGCGCGCGCGGTCAAGGCCGGCTTGGTGCAAGAAAACGCATTCCAGTGCGGCTATTGCGCCCCAGGCTTCACAATCTCTCTCGTATCGCTTCTCGGTGAAAAGCCTGATGCAACGGAGGCGGATGTGCTGACGGCGCTCGAAGGCAATATCTGCCGCTGCACCGGTTACCATTCGATTATTCGCGGCGCCCTCACTGCCATAAACCAAATTCGTGCCTCACATGCACTATCCGGAGAAGACTGACATGTCCCTTTCCATCAAGGCTTTCGAGCCCACCAGTGCCGGTGCGCGTGCCTTTCTCGCTCGCCCACAGAAGCAGCTTCTTATCGATGGCTCATGGGTCGATGCGGCAGAGGGAAAGCGCTTTTCCACCTATGATCCGGCCAACGGGCGCTTTCTGGCGGAACTCTCGGAGGCAAGTGCCGCGGATGTGGATGCCGCAGTCCTTGCCGCGCGCCGTGCCTTCGAATCCGACGCCTGGCGCGGGCTCACGCCATCCGCGCGCGGCAAGCTGCTGTGGCGAATTGCCGACCTTATAGACAGCCATGCCGACGAACTCGCCGAACTGGAGACGCTGGATCAAGGAAAATCCTTCAAGACCGGCCGACTGGGTGAAATTCCCGCGTCGGCCGAGCAATTTCGCTATTTCGCCGGCTTTGCCACGAAAATTCTCGGAACGACGATACCGACATCGATTGCCTATCAACCCGCGGGCAAGCGTGTCTTTGCTTACACCACCCGCGAGCCGATCGGCGTCGTCGCAGCGATCACGCCCTGGAATTCGCCGATGCTGATGGCCGCCATGAAGCTCGCGCCGGCGCTCGCGGCAGGCTGCACCGTCGTCCTGAAACCAGCGGAAGAGACGTCGCTGACTGCCTTGCGCCTCGGTGAACTGATGATCGAGGCAGGCCTGCCTGACGGCGTCGTCAATATAGTAACGGGCTTCGGCGAATGCGTTGGTGCAGCGCTCACGGCCCATCCCGATGTGGACAAAGTGGCTTTCACCGGATCGACTGATGTCGGCAAGCTGATTGTCGGTGCGGCGCGCGGCAATCTGAAGAAGCTGACGCTCGAACTTGGCGGAAAATCGCCGGCGATCGTCATGCCGGATGCCGACATGACGTTGGCGGTTCCCGGTATTGCCCGAGGCATATTCGCCAACGCCGGACAGGTCTGCGTCGCGGGTTCGCGGGTCTACGCGCATCGAGCGGTCTATGAGCAACTGGTCGATGGCCTGACGCGTGAGGCAGAAAAGCTGACGCTTGGCCACGGCCTCGACCCGCAAACCGACCTCGGGCCGTTGGTCAATCGCAAACAGGCGGATCGAGTCGCGGGCTATATTACCGACGGTGTCGGGGAAGGCGCCGAAATCGCGGCCGGGGGCAGGCAAGTCGGGGACGAGGCGACGTTTTTTGAGCCCACGGTCGTCACGGGCGTGACGCAGGCCATGCGTATGATGCAGGAAGAGATATTCGGCCCCGTGGTCGCCGTGACACCGTTCGATGACGTCGATGCGGCGATCACATACGCGAACGACTCTCCCTACGGTCTTGCAGGCAGCGTTTGGACGTCCGACCTCAGCGCAGCTCACCGCCTTTCGGCCCGGATCCGGTCCGGCACCGTTTGGATCAACTGCCATTCGTACTTCTCGCCGGAACTGCCGAAGGGAGGCCACAAGCAATCGGGTTGGGGCTACGAAAACGGTGCGCAGGGTCTTGAGAACTATCTCGAGACGAAGACCGTCTGCGCGGTGATCTGAGAGCCGTCATCATCTCGGTAGAGCGCGGTCATCGGTCAAAGCCTGTATGATCGCGATCGCTGTCGGCAAAGTCAGTGGCCCGCCATGACTGATCTGCAGTTAATAGCTGCAGGGGCGGTCGTTGTTGAAGCCGAGCGCGCAAGCCGAGTTCAGATCGGCGGACGGATTCTGGTGATAGTTCGTCGTCGTGCAGGCTGCGACGATCAACGCCATGCTGATCAACGCGCCTGCTAACATCGGTGCACGAAATCGGTTCATCTCTGCCTCCCGTTTTTTCGAAGGCTGCCCGCGCGTGCTGCGGACAGGATCACCAAGCACTATCGCTCGAATTCGGATGAACCGCCAGCGGTTCGATGACGACAACTTTTTCTGATCTACTTGCGATGCCGTATCTATGACGACCACGGCAGCCAGAAGCGTGAGCGCAACCTGCTCCCAAGCGACGGTTTTGAGCGGCAACCGTTCGCGACAGGATTGGAAGCCGGCGGAGATCGGTCTCGCGAAAAGAGGTGCGCCGGTTCGTCAAAGCGAGTGTTTTTCCTTGAGACCAGCACCGCATGATGGGTTCTCGACACACGCAGGCATGGCATCCCGGCAATGAGCGTGCTAGCAGCACACCCAATTCAGTCTTGAGGAATGATCATGGTTCCAGGGCGTATGTTGATGCCGCCCCTCAACGCGCTTGTCGTCTTCGACAGCGCGGCCCGTCTCGGCAACTTTTCGCGCGCCGGGCACGAATTGGGCCTGACGCAAAGTGCCGTTAGCCGCCAGATTGGAAAGCTGGAGGGCTTTATTGGCTCGAAGCTGTTCATGCGGCTGCCTTCAGGTGTCCAGCTGACCGCGATCGGTGAGAGCTATGCTGCCGATGTAAGCCGTCTGCTCGGCGAGCTCGGCGCGGTTACAGATGGTTTGCGGGCGTGGTCAGGGCCGAAGCAGATCACCATCGCCTGCTCGCGCGGCATTGCCGATCAATGGTTCCTGTCGCGCATCGCGCAATTGAAGCAGGACTTTCCCGGCATCGAGATCCGTCTCCGGGTGACCGACGACGTCGCGCATCTGAGGTTAGACGAATTCGACCTTGCCCTGTTCTACCGCAAGGAACGTCCGATCGGCGTCAATCTGACGGTGCTGGCGCGTGAGGAAATCGTGCCGGTTTCCGCGCCCGGTACGAGCAACCTCATGGATATCGACGAGCCCCTGCTGATTTCGATCGAGGATCCGATGCGCGAATGGCAGGGCTGGAGCGATTGGTGGCAGGATTCCGGTCTGCGCCGGCCGTCCGCGGCGCGCGAGTGGCGCCTTGGCGACTATGGACTTTGCACGGCTGCCGCAGCGCAGGGTCTAGGCATTGCGCTTGGCTGGACATGGCTCATCCGCGATCAGCTCGACAACGGCACGCTCGTGCCGGTCCATAGTCATCTGATGCTCTCGAACGCCTATTTCTATCTGATGCGCCCAGCCGACCGGCATCAGCGAAAGATCGTCAGGGAAGTGTCTGATGGGCTGATTGCCAGCAATGGCGGCAGCTACGATACCCAATAGCCGAGCGGAAAGCGCTCGACGGGCGGTTAACCGCCCATCCGTGTGCGTGCCATGCGGAAGCGGACGTATCCGATGATCGTGAAAACCAGCCAGGCAATCTGCGTGACCAGCGAGCCGAGATTGAAGTTGCACGACAGCGAATAGATCAGGCAGATACCACCAAGAACATTCAGCAACGTCGTTCTGCTGTCTTCAACCGCAAGAACGCGGAGTTGTAGCAATGCATAGGCCGTAAGATAGAAGACAGCGCCGATGAGGCCGACGATATCCGGCAAAGTCATTTTGATCCTCCAGGATCGTATGCTGCAGGTGATAAATTGCGCTCCATCAAGCGGAAGGTGCTATTTTCCGTCCGACGTGCGGCTGCTCCTTTAGCTGCGTCGCAGCAAAAGCCAACGCGCACAAATCGCATGACCCTATGACTAAAAGTCATACCGGATGACGGTTTTGCTGGCCTAGTCATGCCTGCCGATGTGCGCTAGGCCAGCCGCTTAAATTTCCATGGCGAAAACGCCGTGAACGAAGGGAACAATACGATGTCGAGCAACAAACCCACCTTTGAACTCACGCGCCGCGGCTTCATGGCCGGCACAGCAGGGTTTGGCGTGATGTCAGCCGCGGGCCTGATCGGCATGCCCGCGCTGGCGGCCGACGAAAAACCAAAGAAGGGTGGCGTCCTCAAGCTCGGTATCGGCGGCGGCAGCACGACCGACAATTTCGACCCACGTATCCTGAAAGACTGGGTTCCCGTGAACCAGGCCTACATGGTCATGAACGGTCTGGTCGAAATCGACGCCAACAACAATGCCGTTCCCGAACTCTTCGAAAGCTGGGAAACCAAGCCCGGCGCGGTTGAGTGGACCTTCAAGGTGCGCCAGGGCGTGACATTCCATAACGGCAAGTCGCTCACCGCCGACGACATCATTTACTCCCTGAACCTTCATCGCGGTGAGACGAGCTCGGGCGCCCGCTCCGTCGCCGCGCAGTTTGCCGATGTCGCCAAGGTTTCGGAGTCTGAAATCAAGATCACACTGACAAGCGGCAATGCTGACCTTCCCTACATCCTCTCCGACTACCACTTCCTTGTGGTGCCGGATGGTTGGACCGATTTCAACAAGCCTGTCGGCACCGGCCCGTTCGTCTACGACACCTACCAGCCGGGCGTACGTGCCCGTTTCAAGCGAAACGAAAGCTACTGGAAGCCGAATGCGGCCTGGGTCGATGCCGTCGAAGTCATCGTCATCAACGACATTTCCGCGCGTACCAACGCCATGATGTCCGGCCAGGTCCACGCGATCAACCAACTCGACTTCAAGACGGTCGATCTGCTCAAGCGCAACCCGAACCTGAATATCGTGCAGTCGGCAGGCGGCCAGCACTTCACCTTCCTGATGGATTGCACGCATGCGCCGTTCACCGACAACAACATCCGCCTCGCCGTGAAGCATGCCATCGACCGCGAGCAGCTGCTGAAGACCGCTTTGCGCGGATACGGCCGCATCGGCAACGATCACCCGATCCCGAGCACCGATCCCTTCTATGCCGCTGACCTGCCGCAGCGCCCTTACGATCCTGAGAAGTCGAAGTTCTATCTCAAGCAGGCTGGCCTCGATAATCTGAAGTTGACGCTGTCGGCCTCGGATGCCGCCTTCTCGGGCGCCGTCGATGCTGCTGCCATCTTCCGCACAGGTGCTGCCGCAAGCGGTATCGACGTCTCGATCAAGCGCGAGCCGGCCGATGGTTACTGGGATAATGTATGGATGAAAGCGCCATTCTGCATGTCCTACTGGGGTGGCCGACCGACCGCTGACCAGATGCTCACGATCGCCTATTCGTCCACCTCGGCGCAGAACGACACGCACTGGAAAAACGAGAAGTTCGATGCCAAGCTGCTTGAGGCACGCGCTCTTCTCGACAACCAGAAGCGCAAGGAAATCTACGCTGAACTGCAGGGGCTGATCTCAAACGAGGGCGGCGCCATGATCCCGATGTTCGGCGACTATCTGGATGCGACGTCCAAGAAGCTGAAGGGTGTGACGACACATCCGATGTTCAACTTCATGGGCGCGCGCCTGGCAGAAAAGGTCTGGCTAGAATCGTAATGGCACGTCTTATCCTCCGGCGGATTGCTCTAGGCATCCTGACCCTTCTCCTGGTATCGGCGTTGATCTTCGCCGGTACCCAACTCCTCCCCGGCGACGTTGCCTCGGCAATCCTCGGCCAGAACGCAACGCCGGAATCGCTTGCCGTGCTCCGCGGTCAGCTCGGCCTCGACCAGCCGATCCTCCAGCGTTATGTCACGTGGCTTGCTGGTTTCCTCACCGGTGATCTCGGCAACTCGCTCGCTAACCAGCAGCCGGTCGCCGAACTCTTGTGGCCACGCTTCTGGAACACGATGGCTCTTGCCGCATTCGCAGCGGTTATCAGCGTCCCGGTCGCAATCGTTCTCGGTCTTCTCAGCGCCGTCAATCGCGGCGGGATCTTCGACCGGATCGTCAATATTCTCGCATTGGCCTTCGTGTCGCTGCCGGAGTATTTCCTGGGCCTTCTGCTGATCCTCTTCCTGTCCATCCGCTTCAACCTGCTGCCGAGTCTGGCCGACACCTATGACGGCATGACCTTCATGGAGTGGGTGCAGGCAACAGCGCTGCCTGCGTTGACGCTCGTCCTCGTGACGGTTGCGCAGATGATGCGCATGACACGCACCGCCGTGCTGTCGGTGATGGATCAAGCCTATGTGGAGACGGCCTATCTGAAAGGGCTGCGCACCCGCCGGGTCGTCACCCGTCACGCCTTGCCGAATGCCGCCGCGCCGATCGTCAATGTCGTGGCCTTCAATATTGCCTACCTGATCACAGGCGTGGTGCTGGTCGAAGCGGTGTTCAATTACAACGGCTTGGGTCGCTTCATGGTCGACGCCGTCTCCAAACGCGATCTGCCATTGGTCCAGGCCGCCGCCCTGGTTTTCGGTGCAGCATACGTGATCCTCAACATCGTGGCCGACGTTGCCGCCATCGCACTTAATCCGCGCCTGAGGCATCCTCGATGAAAGTTCTGAAGACAATTCCACTGACGGCGTGGATCGGTTTGACGATCGTTGCCGTCAACCTCATCTTTTTTGCCTTTGGTCCGCTGATAGCGCCCTATGGACAGGAGCAGATCGTCGGCGGGCCGTTTGATCCTCCTTCCGCGGATTTCTGGTTCGGCCTTGATCAGAACGGTCGTGACATGGTTTCGCGCCTTCTCTACGGCGCCCAGATGTCGATCGGCGTATCGCTGTCGGCTTCCCTGATTTCCTTTGCTGTCGGCGTGCCGCTCGGTTTCCTCGCCGCGATTTTCGGCGGTTGGGTCGACACCGTCCTGTCGCGCATCATCGATACGGTCATGTGCATTCCGGTGCTGATCTCGGCGTTGGTCGTGCTCCAGGCCCTGGGCTCGTCGCTGCCGGTGCTGATCATCACCATCGCTCTGCTCGATTCCACCCGCGTCTTCCGTCTGGCCCGAATTGTCGCCCAGGGTGTCAATGTCCTGGAGTATGCCGAAACCGCGCGCCTTCGGGGCGAGGGGCTCGGATGGTTGATCCGCAAGGAAATCCTGCCCAACACGCTGCCGCCGTTGATCGCGGAATTCGGCTTGCGCTTCTGCTTCACCTTCCTGTTCGTGGCCGGCTTGTCGTTCCTCGGGCTTGGCATTCAGCCGCCGTTCGCCGATTGGGGCGGCATGGTGAAGGATAATCAGCAGGCGATCCTCTACGGCCTCTACGCGCCGCTCTTTCCTGCTGCCGCAATCGCCATCCTCACCATTGGCGTCAATCTGGTTGTCGATTGGCTGCTAGCCACCCGAACTGCGGTACAGGGGGCCGACCGATGAGCGACGAAACGATCCTTTCCATTCGTGGCCTTGTCGTTAAGGCACCCACGGGCGCCACTCTGGTCGACGGCGTCGATGTGGACCTCGCCCGTGGCGAAGTTCTCGGCCTCATCGGCGAATCCGGTGCCGGCAAGTCGACGATCGGCCTTGCCGCGATGGGCTACGGCCGCGGTGGCTGCCGCATTACCGACGGACGTATCGTTGTCGGCACGACATCGCTGATGGATGGAACGCGCGCGACGCGAGAAGGGGTGCGCGGGGCGAAGATTGCCTACGTTGCGCAAAGTGCTGCGGCCTCGTTCAACCCCGCCAAGCGCATCGGCCAGCAGATCATGGAAGGGCCGCTTTATCACGGTCTCATGAACCGCGCCGAGACCGAAAGCTGGATGCTGGAGCTGTTGACTGCTCTGCAGTTGCCGGATCCCAGCACCTTCGCACAGCGCTACCCCCATCAGGTCTCCGGTGGTCAGCTGCAGCGCGCGATGGTCGCGATGGCGATGGCATGCCGTCCCGACATCCTGGTGCTCGACGAGCCGACGACCGCGCTTGACGTCACGACGCAGATCGAGGTCCTGGCGCTCCTGCGAGGGCTCATCCAGCGCTATAACACCGCTGCTCTCTACATCACCCACGACCTTGCCGTCGTGGCGCAGATCGCCGACCGCATCATGGTGCTGCGGCACGGTAAGATGGTTGAGTTGGGAACGGCGGCGGAGGTGCTTGAGGCGCCGAAGCAGGACTATACCCGCAGGCTCGTCGCCGAACGCGAAGCAAGCATTGTCGGGGATCGCTCGTCGCATCGGGCGGGCGACATTCTGCTCGAGGTGAAGGACGCGGTCGCGTTTTACGGCAAGAAGCAGGTGCTGACGGACGTTTCGTGCCAGATCCGGCGCGGCGAAACACTCGCCGTGGTCGGCGAATCCGGTTCGGGAAAATCGACGCTTGCGCGTGTGATCGCCGGTCTTCCACCGCATGGCACCGGCACCATCGACCTTGAAGGTCAACGCCTTGCCGCGGCCTATCGAAAGCGTTCGAAGGAGCAACTGCGTCGCATTCAGCTCGTCTACCAATTGCCGGATGTCGCGCTCAATCCGCGCCAGACCGTCGGTGAGATCATTGGCAGGCCGATGTCGTTCTACTTCGGAATGAAAGACAGGGCTCGCCGCGCTGAAGTTGCGCGCCTGCTCGAACTGATCGGGCTGCCTGCCGATTTCGCAGAGCGGCTGCCGGGCGCCCTGTCGGGTGGCCAGAAGCAGCGCGTCTGCATCGCCCGCGCTCTTGCGGCCAAGCCGGACCTGATCATTTGCGACGAGGTGACTTCCGCGCTCGATCCGCTGGTCGCCGAAGAAATCCTGAAGCTGCTTCGCAAGCTTCAAGACGAACTCAAGGTGTCCTATCTCTTCATCACCCATGATCTCGGCGTTGTGAAGCGCCTGGCGGATCGGACCATGGTGATGCAGCATGGACGCGTCGTCGAGGAAGGCGCGACCAGCGAAATCTTCCGGCCTCCGCATGCACCCTACACCGAGCAGCTGATCGCCTCCGTCCCGGAGCTGCGGCGCGACTGGCTCGATGACGTACTCAAGTCTCGCGGCCAGCCGGCCGCCTGACAGCCTATTTCCCCTCATGAATGCTGGAAAGACAATGACCGTCACGGTTGAAGAGCATATTTGGATCACCATGAGCGACGGCGTGCGTCTCGGTGCGCGCCTGTGGCTGCCTGATGGCGTTGACAACGCGCCGGTACCTGCCGTCCTGGAGTATATCCCCTACCGCAAGCGCGACGGGACACGCGGCCGCGACGAACCCATGCACGGCTATTTCGCGGAACAGGGCTATGCCGCCATCCGCGTTGATATGCGTGGCACCGGCGAATCCGACGGCCACATGGCCGACGAGTACCTGAAGCAGGAGCAGGACGACGCGCTCGAGGTGATCGCCTGGATCGCGGCTCAGCCCTGGAGCGACGGCAACGTCGGCATGATGGGCAAGAGCTGGGGCGGGTTTAACAGCCTCCAGGTTGCCGCGCGTCGCCCGCCGGCCCTCAAGGCGATCATCACCGCCTATTCCACCGACAATCGCTTCACCGACGATATCCACTACATGGGCGGCCTGCTGCTCAACGACAATCTCTGGTGGGGCACGATCATGCTGGCCTATCAGAGCCGGCCGCTGGATCCGGAAATCGTCGGCGATGAGTGGCGCGCGCGCTGGATCGAGCGCCTGGAACAGCTCCCGTTCTTCCCCGGCCTGTGGCTCGAGCACCAGCGGTACGACGAATACTGGAAGCATGGTTCCGTCTGCGAGGACTGGTCGGCGATCCAGTGCCCGGTCCTGGCGATCGGAGCGTGGGCCGACAGCTATACCAACGCTGTCCCGCGTTTGCTTGAGAACCTGCAGGTGCCGCGGCGCGGGATCATCGGCCCGTGGGGCCACGTCTATCCGCAGGACGGCGCGCCGGGTCCGGCGATCGGGTTCCTGCAGGAGGCCGTGCGCTGGTGGGATCAATGGCTGAAGGGCAAAGACACCGGCGTCATGGACGAGCCGATGCTTCGCGCTTACGTCAGCGACACGATCGAGCCGAACGGATCACGCGATTTTACCCCCGGTCGCTGGGTCGGCGAGGAGAACTGGCCATCGAAAGAGATCGAGACGCGGCGACTAGTACTCGGCGCCGATCGTGCGATGGGCCCGGCTGCCGTACGGCAGGGTATGCTTTCGGTCTCGTCTCCGCAGAGCCACGGCAAAGCGGGTGGGGAATGGATGGCCACCGGCTGCATCGGTGAGCATCCGACCGATCAGCGGTTCGACGACGGCGGCGCATTGGTGTTCGACACCGACGTTCTCGAGCAGGCGTTTGACGTTCTGGGTGCTCCTGTCGTCAAGCTGAAGCTTTCGGCCGACCAGCCTGTGGCGCAGATTTCGCTGCGTTTGTCGGATGTTCTGCCTGATGGGCGCGTGACACGCGTCAGCTATCAGGTGTTCAACCTCAACCATCACGTCAGTCACGAAGCGCCGGAAGCGCTTGTGCCCGGCAAGCCGATGGATGTCGCGATCAAGCTCAACGATTGCGGCTATCGCTTCGAGAAGGGCCACCGCGTCCGTCTGTCGATTGCGACCGGTTACTGGCCGATGGTGTGGCCGGCACCGGCAGCCGTGACGCTTTCGATCGCGGCCGGTGAGAGCGCTCTTGAGCTTCCCGTGCGTCCGCAGCGCCAACAGGAGAAGACCGTCGCATTCGAGGCTCCGGCACACGGTCCCTTCACGCCCATCACGCAAGTCGATCCCGGCAGCGTGCGCCGCTGGACGGAGCAGGACCACGTCACCGGCCAGACGACCTATGTGACGGAAGGGATCGGCGGGCTCTTTGGCGAGGGCGTTCTGCGTTTCGACGACATCGATACGCAACTCGGTCACAGCCTCAAACGGGAACTCACGGTTCATGATGATGATCCGCTCTCGGCTCGCTATGTGCTGACACAGCGCTACGAGATGGGTCGCGATGGTTGGCGGATCGATATCGCGAGCCGCACCGAAATGCGCTCCGACGCCACGAACTTCTATCTCTCCGGCACGCTGGAGGCGAAGGAGAACGGAACGGTCGTCGTAACCCGTCAATGGGATCAGACGATCGCACGCGACTTCCTCTGACACGGAACCGCCTGGTCCCAAGCAGGCGATGTTCTCACGGTGACCGGGCACGTGCTGCCCGGTCACCGTGTTCCATTCCGCACCTATATTGCAGCGTGAGTTAGCTTCCGTTCCACGCTTTCGATCGGCCGAATTGCCGTCGTCGCGGACCCTTTTGAGGGTAATTGTTAGGATTTCTCGGGTAGGTAGATTTGCCTACAGATATCCTTCGATTAGTGCCATCGGAACACCATGAGCGAATTCCAGAACAGAGCCGTCCGCCTTATCACCGCTTGCGAAGGGGAAGGTGCGCTTGCGGATCTGCCAAAGCGCTTCAGCAACCTCCTGACTGGAATCGCGGAACTGCACAATGTCGTGGGCAAGCCTGTCGACAATGTCGATCTCGCCAAGTTGCAGGGCCAATCCAAAGGCCAGGCGCGTAGCGTCGACGTCGTGATCGGCGACCTCATGAGAGAGCTGGCCGCAATCGGCTACCTCCACGACATCGATATCATGCAGGCCGGTTACAACGGGCTCGATAGCCGCCTGCAGGACATCAAGCGGTTGCTGAAGGCTGCGCAGAGCGATAAACGCGGCGCCGAGCAAGAGTAGAACCGGAAATACGGCTCGGACTTTGCCTTGCGCATCTGTCTGCGCTCTGTGCTATCGATAGACCTCGGAAGCGATTTGGCTGTTTGCTTCTCTTCGTGCAAACGATAAACCTCCAGGCATGCGATACGAAATCGATGCTTCGCTGATCAAACAGCTGCTGCCGGACATCGTTATGGCCGAGGACGGTCTGGCTCGCCTTGATGAGCGTGCGCAACGCTCGTCGGTCGCGCAGGGCTTTGCCGAACGTGGGCACTTTTTCGATGCCGTCGGCGCGATGTGGGTGGCGGGAGAACTGGTCCATGTCGAAGATCTCGTCCTGCACGACGCGCATATGGATAGCCGGGCGCCGAGCCACGAGCTGACCATCGCCCACGCCGTCTTGCGAGCGAGGCGGCGGCTTTGGACGAGCGATGCGAACTGGCCGCTGACCAGGGCTGGCCTTGCCGTGCTTTCGGGCGCCGCTGGCTACGCGGGAGAGGCTTCGCGAACCGGCGCGGCAGAACCCAATGAAGATGAAGACACCGAGACGTTGCTTTCCGCCGAACTCGCCGAGATTGATGCCGTGCTCGAGCGCTCCACCAGGCTTCTCGATGAGCATCTCGGAAAGCCGGTTTCGGATCAATCGACAAGACCTGCGCCGTCGAAGGCCGCCGGTGATCCGATGGGACTGTTCGACGACGAGGAGTGGGACGAAGCCTCGCGTTTGCACGAGTGGTGTCGTCTCATTCCTCTGGCCGACACGATGCCGTGCGTGCTTGGGGCGGCCCTCCTGTTCGAGGGTTGGGAAAAAATCGAGCCCTTGCGGCGGCAACACTGGCTAGGCGGCTTGCTGGTATCGAGTTATCTCCGCGCCCGCGGAAAGGTCACGTCCCACCTGTTTTCCTTCCACGCCGGTCTACGGACGGTTCGCCATGAACTCCGGCGCGCAAAAGACCGTCGCACGCGGCTGCAGGCTTTTCTGCAGGGGATGGCGGAAGGCGCGGCTCTGGGGATGAAGGAGATGGATCGGTTATCGCTCGCGCATACGCAGATGGAGCTTCGTTTCAGGGATCGCCGCTCCAACAGCAGTCTTCCCGAGCTTGCCGACTTCATTCTGTCCCGCCCGATCGTTTCCTCGGCAATGGTGGCCAAGGAATTGGGGGTCACCAGCCGTGGTGCGCTCAATCTGCTGAATGATATCGGTGTGCGAGAGATTACCGGCCGTGGCCGATATCGCGCCTGGGGCATTCTCTAAAAGTAAAGAGGGGCCGTGTTTCTCACACGACCCCCGATGGGTGAACACCCGATCCGCGCATCCTGTCACAGAGTGCGGATCGGGCGCTCGAGCGCTTCCATTGCCCCCAGAAGCGCTTGTCTCTTATTCCCGCTCGCCCGTGAAGTTGAGCAGCAGCTGGAAGATGTTGACGAAGTTCAGGTAGAGCGAGAGCGCGCCGAAGACGGCCAGCTTCTGGTTCGATTCCTGATCGTGGTTTTCCGAAAACTGTTCCTTGATGTTCTGCGTGTCGTAGGCGGTCAGGCCGACGAAGACGACGATGCCGATGACCGAGATCGCGAACTGCAGAGCGCTCGAGCCAAGGAAGATGTTGACCACGCTGGCAATCACCACACCGATCAAGCCCATCATCAGGAACGAGCCCATGCGGGACAGGTCACGCTTGGTCACGTAGCCATAGAGGCTGGTCGTGCCGAACATCGTGGCCGCAATGAAGAAGGTGCGCGCGATGCTGGTTCCAGTGAAGACCAGGAAAACGGAGGCGAGCGACAGGCCCATGACGGCACAGAAAGCCCAGAAAGTCATCTGCGCAGCGCTTGCCGACATCGTCTGGATCTTGAAAGAGAAGAAGAAGACGAAGGCGAGCGGCGCCAGCATGACCACCCACTTCAACGGCGACTGGAAGATCGGCACGTAAAGCGCAGGGGTGCTGCCAACGATGAAGGCCACCATGCCTGTGATGACGAGGCCGATGCCCATGTAGTTGTAAACGCGCAGCATGTGCTGGCGCAAGCCTTCGTCGAACATCGCCTGAGAGCCGGCGGCCGAGCCGAGGCCATAGCGGGGATTGATCGGGTTCATACTGATCTCCTCGAGTGAACTAGTATAAGGTTCGGACAAGCTGTTCAGCTGCCCGGTCCAATGGAATCGTGCGGTCGCCGGCGACGAGCGCATAGGCGACGTCGCCGATCTGCCAGTAGGCAACCTCCGCGTTGTCCAGCGCCATGTGCTTCACGGACTGAACGGCGAAGGCGCCGGGGCGGACCGCAAACAGCGAGAGCTGCTTGCCTTCGTTCGTGTCCAGCGAAACCTCGACGCTCGGTCCGAATTCGGAGGGGAATATCTGCACATCGGCTATCGTCCAATCCGAGGGGAGCTGCGGCATCACCACGGCGGTTGCCGCACGAATGTCTTCCGGTTTGTAGACTGTGGTCGGTTGGGATACGGACTGGCGCACGAGAGCCGTCTTGTAGGCGCGCACGGCATCTTCGACGAACGCCGGCGCCGGAACCGAGGCTGCCACTTCCGTCGCCGTGAAGGCGCCAAAAGAGGTGTGGGCGACCCATCCGGCCGCAACCATAACCGCAACCGCGGCTATGCGCTGAACGGCGTGAAAGAAGCGGCCATAAGCCAAACCTCTTTCGAGCCTGCGTGCGGCGTCGCGGGTTTCCGGACGACCAAAGGCGCTCTCGTTCACAAGGGCCAGTCTGAGTTCGCCCTTGATGCTGAGATCGGCCATGACCTTGGCCGCCGTAGCCGGGTTCTCCGACAGGTAGGATTCAACCTGAATTCGGCGTGCGACATCGAGTTCGCCGTCGACATACGCATCGAGATCGGCATCGACGATTGGATCAGTTATTTTCATTGCCGCCTCCTTCGATCAATCTCAGGTGTTTCTTTCGGGGTGCCCCTTCTTCGAACTCCCGCAATTGCGCTCGCGCTCGCGAGATGCGCGACATCAGAGTTCCGATCGGAATACCAAGAGCCGTCGCAGCTTCCTGATAGGAGAGATCCTCGATCGCCACGAGATGCAGTGCTTCGCGTTGCTCTTCCGGAAGCTCGAAGAATGCTTCGCGGACCTGCTTGAGGCGCACGGCATGTTCCTGGCCGGCCGGCAGAGACTGGTCGGCCTGGGCGGCGGCCTCATCGTGCCGCCGTATCAGGGACCGGCTCTGCCGGACGCGGTCTATGTGAGCGTTATGCAGAATCGAGAGCAACCACGTACGCAAGTTACCAGCCCGACGGAAGCTCTGCCTCTTTTCAAATGCCCGGATTAAGGCATCATGGACCAGATCCTCCGCCTCGTCCGAATTGCGCACCAGCGAACGGGCGTAGCGCCGAAGCGCTGCCAGCTGGCCAATGACATCAAAGGGGCGTTCTTTCCGTTCCATGATTGAGTATACGGAGCAGCGTGACGATTTATTCCCGGCTAGATGAAAAAAATCGAAATTACCGGTTCCGCCACGAGCAAAGGCCCGGTCTCAGGGCGCTGCTCCGTCCGATAACTCCTCAAGAATGGGACAATCCGGCCGTTCGGTTCCATGGCACGAATGGACGAGATGTTCGAGCGTCTGGCGCAATTGCGTGAGCTCCCGGATCTTGCGATCGATCTCCGCCAGCTTGGCCACGGTCAATTCGCGGACGTCGCCACTTGCGCGGCTCTTGTCGTCGTAAAGCGCCAGAAGCTGGCGACATTCTTCGACGGAGAAGCCGAGACCGCGGGCGCGATGGAGAAAGCGTAGCTTGTGCACGTCGGCCGCCGCGTAATCGCGGTAACCGTTGGTTGCGCGATCCGGCCGGATCAGTCCGATGTCCTCGTAGTAGCGGATGGTCTTTGACGGCAGGCCGGACTGGTCGGAAGCATCACCGATGTTCATGTCGCTCTCCTATAGCTTGGCAAGGCGCAGCCGCAGCGCATTGCCGATGACCGACACGGACGACAAGCTCATCGCCGCGGCCGCGATCATCGGCGACAGCAGCAGGCCGAAGGCGGGGTAGAGAAGACCGGCGGCAACTGGAATACCGAGTGCATTATAGCCGAAGGCGAAGGTGAGGTTCTGGCGGATATTCGTCATTGTCGCCAGAGCCAGCCGCCGCGCGCGAACGATGCCGTTAAGATCGCCTTTCACGAGGGTAATTCCGGCACTTTCCATGGCAACGTCAGCACCCGTACCCATGGCGATCCCGACATCGGCCGCGGCCAGGGCCGGCGCATCGTTGACGCCGTCGCCGGCCATGGCGACGACCTTGCCTTTGCTGCGCAGGTCATCGATCAGGGCCTTCTTTCCATCAGGCAGCACGTCGGCGAGGATCTCGTCGATGCGCAGGCTCTTGGCGACCGCGCGCGCGGTGCGCTCGTTGTCACCCGTTGCCATGATGATCCGCAGCCCGCTTGCGTGCAGCGCCTCGATCGCGGCGGCCGTGGTCGGCTTGACGCGGTCGGCGACGGCGATGAGGCCGGAGAGGGTGCCATCGACCATGACGAACATCACGGTCTTGCCGCCATCGCGCAATTGCTCGACTTGCGCATCGGCTGCCTCGCGGCTCACGCCGAGGTCGGCGAGCATGGCGACATTTCCCAAGGTAATAGACTGGCCTTCGACCTGTCCTTGAACGCCTTTTCCTGCGGTCGCCTTGAATTCCGAGAGATCCGGGATCGTGATGCCACGCGCAAGCGCGCCCTTCACAATTGCTTCAGCGAGTGGGTGTTCGGATCCGCGCTCGAGGGCCGCGGCAAGGGAAAGTAGCTCCCGCTCGTCGATGCCATTGAGCGGGATCACGTCGGTCAACTCCGGCTTGCCCTCGGTCAGCGTGCCCGTCTTGTCGACAATGAGGGTGTCGACTTTCGAGAGCCGCTCCAGCGCTTCGGCGTCCTTGACGAGAACCCCCTCGTGAGCACCACGACCGGTCGCGATCATGATCGACATCGGCGTTGCAAGACCGAGCGCGCACGGGCAGGCGATGATCAGAACGGCGACGGCAGAAATGAGCGCATGCGCCAGACGCGGCTCCGGCCCCACGAAGAACCAGAGGAGGAAGGCGACGACTGCCGCCAGTATGACGGCTGGAACGAAAACGGCCGAGACGCGGTCGACGACACCCTGGATCGGGGCGCGGGAGCGTTGGGCGCTTACCACCATCTCGACGATACGAGACAGCGTGGTGTCGGCGCCGACTTTCTCCGCCCTCATGACCAGGCTGCCGCTCATGTTGATCGTGCCGGCAGTGACGCCGTCGCCAACGGCTTTCTCGACGGGCAGAGACTCGCCTGTGATCATCGACTCATCGATCGTCGATTGCCCGTCTTCGATGCTGCCGTCGATGGCAACGCGTTCTCCCGGCCGCACGCGCAGCCGGTCGCCCATGACAATGTCATCGACGGGGATATCGATCTCGGCTCCGTTGCCATCAATGCGCCGTGCCGTCTTAGGTGCCAGATCCAGCAGTGCAGAGATTGCTGAGCCGGTTCTCGCTCTGGCTTTCAGTTCGAGCACCTGGCCGACGAATACGAGCGCAATGATAACGGCTGCGGCTTCGAAGTAGACAGGCACGCTCCCTCCGTGGCCGGTGACCGTATGCGGGAACAGACCGGGAGCCACCGTGGCAACGAGGCTGTAGATATATGCCGTCGCAACTCCGAGGCCGATCAAGGTCCACATGTTCGGGCTGCGATTGACCAGCGAAGCCCAGGCCCGCCGGAAGAACGGAAGGGCTGCCCACAAAACGACAGGCGTTGCCAGGATCAGTTCCAGCCAGGTAGCCAGTTGTTCGCCGACCCAGTCGCGTATCGGTAGTCCGAGCATCGGGCCCATACTCAGAGCCAGCAATGGCAGGCACAACAGGCCGCTTATCCAAAGCCGGTGAGTAAAGTCGACCAACTCCGGATTTGGACCCGCATCTGCGGGTGGCACGCCCATCGGCTCAAGTGCCATGCCGCACTTCGGGCAGTCGCCAGGGTGATCGCTGACGACTTCCGGATGCATCGGGCATGTATAAAGCGTGCCTTTCGGCACAGGCTTGTTCACGACCGTGCCCGACATATGATCGGCCGGCGTGGCCTCGAAGCGCGTCTTGCAACGCTCGGAGCAGAAGTAGAACTTCTCGCCGCCGTGTTTCAGGAAATGGCGCGCACTGGCGCGTTCGACCGTCATTCCGCAGACGGGATCCTTGGCGACGAGGTGATCCTGAGGAGCGGCCTGGAACTTCGTCCGGCACCCGTCGCAACAAAAGTGATAGGTCTTACCCTCGTATGTGAGGGTTGGTTTTCCGGCGGCGGGATCGACAATCATGCCGCAGACCGGATCGCGCACCACGTCTCCCGTCGCCTCACCATGATGGTGGTCGTGGTGATGATGTGAGTGCGTACTATCCATGACAGTCTCCTTCGCCGAACCGGCATTGGAGCTCGTTATGAACCTTCCAGCGACTGTAAGGTCAAGAACAAAATGTGCCCGTTCTTCTGAACGGCAATCTCGGATCCGTTCACTCAATGAAGACGCCGACGCTTGCGGCCCGTCCTAACGCATCGATGACCGTCAGCTTCGAATAGCCGGCGCCGTCAGGCATCCATTGATTGGTGCGCCTGCGGGAAAGTTCAGGCAGCGGCTTGCCGTTTGCGAGCCAGCGGAAGGGGGATCGGCCCCCCTGCAATTTCAACATGAGAGGCCCCAGCTCGCCGCTCGTTGCGCCCAAGTCGATATGCGCACCTTCGGGCGGATAGACAATCTGCGGCGCTTGCTCGCGGGCTGATGTCGCCAGCAAGCCGCTCGAACCGATTGCGAAGCGACGCTGACTGATGGGGAGTTCGGCCTGGGCAATTCTGATGGCGCCAAGCGGCGGGCGCGGAAGCGGTGTCGTCGCCATTCCCGATTTGGCAAAGGCATCGAACAGGATTGGCGCGGCGGTGCCGTAGCCGGTTAGCCCAGGCACCGCGCCGTTGTCCGGTCGTCCTACCCAGACGCCAAGCACATGACGCCCGTCATAGCCGACGGACCAGGCATCCCGGTATCCATAGCTCGTGCCCGTCTTGTAGGCGATGCCGCGGCGCGGGGCGCCGGCCGGCGGAATGACGCCGGAGAGAATATCCGTGATGTTCCAGACGGCCACCGGCTCCAGCAGGGCCTCGCCATCGATCGTTCCCGGCTGGCGGTCCACTCCGTTGCCGAGTCGCACGGCCTTGCCGTTGTTGGCGAGCGCCGTATAGAGCTGAACAAGATCCTTCAACGTGACGCCGACACCGCCGAGGCCGATGGCGAGGCCGGGCGTTTCATTTGGCGGCAGGACCGGGCGGACCTCGGCGCGCCGAAACCGTACCATCAGCTTGGCCGGGTTGACGGCGTCCAGCAGCTTGATGGCCGGTACATTCAACGAGAGCTGCAATGCCTCGCGCACCGTCACGTCACCCTGGTAGCTCATGTCGAAATTGCGGGGGCGATAGCCGAAGAAGTCTGCCGGTCGATCCTCGATGATCGTTTCCTGGCTGACCAAACCTTCCTCGAAGGCCAGACCGTAAATAAAGGGCTTGAGGGTCGATCCCGGCGACCGGCTGATGCGCGTCATGTCGATCCAGCCGGATCTGCTTGCATCGAAATAGTTCGCCGAGCCAACCTCGCCCAGAATTTCGCCGGTCTGCGCATCGGCCATGACCATGGCGAGCGAGAGCTTCGGACCAAGTTTCAGCTCCGCGTCGCGCGCTGTCGCCTCCAGGCCTTCCTGAACCTGCTTGCGCAATGTGGTTGCATGGGTGCGATCCCTGGGCTCAAGGCGGACTGCCGTTTGCGCGAGATGGGCAGCGAGAGACGGCAATTGCAGCCTGCGCTCGGGAAGAAGAACTGCTTGGGCGCGCTCCGCCTCACCCTCGCCGATGGCGTGCGAAACGGCGGCGCGCTCAAGCACGCGTTTGCGCGCCGTCTCCGCCGCAGCGAGATTGCGATCCGGGCGACGTCTCTCGGGAAGTTGCGGCAGCGCAACCAGCAGCGCTGCCTGCGCAACGCTCAAACGTTTGGGTTCCTTGCCGAAATAGGCGAGGCTTGCCGCGCGCACACCCTCGAGGTTGCCGCCATAGGGGGCGTGAGTAAGGTAGAGATCAAGGATTTGCTCCTTGGACAGGCGCCGCTCGATCTGGATCGCGCGTGCTACCTGTAGCAGCTTGGCAGCGAAGGAGCGGCCTTGCCGGGGTTCAATCAGCCGCGCGACCTGCATTGAAAGGGTCGACGCGCCCGAAACGATGTGTCCGCTCGTCACCAACTGGTACGCGGCACGACCGATCGCTCGAATATCCACGCCGCCATGCTCGTAGAACCGGCGATCTTCATAGGCGACGAGCATGCGCAGGAGCAGCGGATCGACATCGTCAACCGTCGTCTTCAGGCGCCAGCGGCCTTCCGGTGTCGCAAAGGCACGCAGAAGCTGGCCGTCCCGGTCCAGGACTTCGGCCGAGACTGCCCCGGCCGTTTCCAGCGGTGGCGGGAAGGCGCGATCTGCCGCCCTCAACGCAAGAATTCCGACGCCGGCAATGAATAGGCCGGTCGCGATCGCAATCGCCGATGCGCGCTTCCAACTCATGGCTGCGCCGCGACGACCTCCATTTTGCTGGTCGCCGTGCGGGCCGACAACTGCGGACGGTACATGTCCTCCACCACGGCCGCCGGGTGATCGTAAACGCCAGGGCTGACCGCACGTACGACATAGGCGACGTTGATTTCCCGCTCATCCGACGCGGACCGGTTGAAGGCAGCCACGAAGCGATCGCTGCGGAACTCGGTGTGAGCCGCGGTGACCTCGCCCAGCCAATCGAAGTTCGAGAGCTGCGCGCTGTCCACGAGGTTCGGATTGTCGATCTGGAATCCTGCCGGCAGCAGGTCGGTGATCACGATCCGCGATGGCCAGGCGTTGCTTTCGGTGACATGCAGAACGGCCACGTAACGTTCGTTCTGCTTTGCTTCGCTGACATTCACCTGCTCGCCGTCCATCGTGTAGTAGGTGCGCTCGATGGCGAAGCCGTCTCCACCTGCCGGTAGCGGCACGCTGGGCGCGGCCACCGTTGTCACGACCGCCGAGACGGGGTCGCTGGTGCGGTTGGTGAGCTCGAGCGAGTTGGTGAGCAAGGCGTCGCCCGACATCCGCGCCATGTAGGCGCCGCTGTGGGACGCGCCGTTGACGTCGATCTTCAGCGAGTCATCGCCGCCCTGGATCGCGCGCGCCGCCAGCAGCATCCACGCCTGCTCCTGGGTGCTTGTGTACTTGTTGCGACCCCATTCCTTGGCTACCGCTTTCGCCAGTTCCGGGACGATCGGCGGAACGGGGCGGCTCTCCGCCGCAAGGGCGAGAATGGCTGCGCCATCACGGAGGTTCGAACCGTAGTCGGTGCGCGACAGGTTCACGCGGGTGATCATCGACTGTTCCGACATCTGCAGGGCGTCGACGAAGATGTTCTTCGAGCGCGTCGCATCGCCATACAATGCCAGGG
Organism: Rhizobium sp. Root708; assembly: GCF_001429725.1. GTDB lineage: Bacteria > Pseudomonadota > Alphaproteobacteria > Rhizobiales > Rhizobiaceae > Rhizobium. The sequence continues at coordinate 90,445 of NZ_LMHV01000005.1, forward strand.
CAGCGGCTATGTGTGCCTTGGCCAGCGGCGTCGGGAAGTCATTGATCATCGTGTCCGCATAGTAGCGCAGATCGCTGACCGCGGCTTTCTTGTTGCGTGCCAGGACATAGAGCGCATAGGCGATCTGATCACCCTGATCCTTCACGTTGACATCGTAGCTCAGCGCGTTCTGGAGGTTCTCCAGGGCTTGCGAGAGCGCCCGCTCGGGAACATCGTATTTCTGCTCCCGGGCGCGCGTCAGGAAGTCGGACACGTAGGAATCCAGCCAGAGGTCGCCACTGTCCGGTCCCCACAAGCCGAAGCTGCCCGCCGATGCCTGATAGGAAAGAACGCGGTAAATAGCTTCCTGCACACGCTTCTTGACGTCGGCATCATCCTCGAGGCCAGCCTGTTCCGCCAGCTCGCTGAGATAAAGCAGAGGCAGCGCACGGCTGGTCGTCTGCTCGGCGCATCCGAAAGGATAGCGGTCGAGCGACATCAGCAATGCGGGAATGTCGAACGCCGCCGAGCGCGTTACGCTCACACTTACCGAGGCGCCGGGCAGGACGCTGTCTGCCAGCAGCGCCTTGTCAATCGAGAGCTTGGCACCCGGGTTGACCGCGATCACCCGTCGTTCCGTTACCGGCAACACGGCTGGGCGCACCGGGACGTCCACGCTCTGATCGAGCGAAAGGCCGTTGGCTCCCGACAGATTGATCGAGACACTGCCGTCACCCGGTTGGAGCCCGGTTACGGCGAGGGTCAGCGACGACTTGGCGGCCGCCTCCAGATGCAGCGTCTGAGACTTCGTTTCCACAGAGACGGCGTCGTTGCCGGTGAGCGAAAGCTGGTAATCGCCCGCTGGCGCATCCGTGTTGGCAACGTCGAGCCGAAGCTCGGACCGGTCGCCAGGCGCCAGGAATTTCGGCAGGCTTGCGGTGACGACGACGGGATCGCGGATGATCACGTCGCGCGTCGCATGGCCGACGCCGGATTTCGTCCAGGCCGCGACCATGACGCGGGCCGTGCCGTTGAACTGTGGGATATCGAAGGAGACATGCGCCTTGCCATCCTGATCGAGCTTAACCGGCCCGGCGAAGTACGCGACGAGCTTTTGCGTGGGCGGGCTGCCCTGAAGGGCGACCGCACCGCCATCACCGCCCGTCCGGAGCTTTCCGGTCTGGCCCAGCGAGCCGTCGATCAGACGCCCGTAAAGATCGCGAATTTCGAGCCCGAGTTGGCGCTGACCGAAATACCAGTCTTCCGGGTTCGGCGCTTCATATCGCGTCAGGTTGAGAATGCCGACGTCGACGGCTGCGACCGTGACATAGGCTTCTTCGCCGACTCCCGCGCCGGCCACCGCGAGCTCGATCGGGAGCGGGCCGCGCGGCAACATTTTCTCTGGTGCGTCCACCTTGACCTGCAGAGCCCGTTCGGCCGGATCCACCTTCAGCCATTTCACACCGATTGCCCGCATCGGCATATGGTTGTCGCGGGCATCACCGGGGCGAAACAGTGTTGCAGTAATATAGGTACCGGCGCCCCATTCGGCAGTTATCGGAATATCGACCTCGCCGCCGGTTTCGCCGATCGATGCTTGCTTCACGGCAATCAGGTTCTCTGTCCCGGCAGCGATCATCAGTTCGCCGGCGTAGCGCGACGAAACTTTCAGCTTGGCCGTCTCGCCGATCTTGTAGCTGTCCTTGTCCAAGGCGATCTCGAGGCCGTCAGGGGTCTCGGTGGAGGTTGCCTGGACGAACCAGCCGGCATCGAACTCGACGCTTGAAGTTGGACCATCGGCCTGCGTGCTTTCGACTTCGAGGCGATAGCGTCCCCAGGCGACTGCCGACGATATCTTGCCGCCGTCTGTTCCGGCATCGATGGTGCCATTCGCAACCTGTTCCGCCGTGTAGACGGGCTCGTATTTCCAGGCGGTGCCGTCGCGGTACCACTGATAGTCGCGGTTGAGCTTCAGAAGCTTCCAGCGAAGCCCGGACATCTCCTGGCGCTGGCCTTCCGCGTCCAGACCGATGACCGTGAAATTCGCGATCGAGTTCTCGGCGAGGTCGCCGGAGAATTCGGGCTTGATACCGATCATCGGCCCCTGGTTCTGTACCGGTATGGTCAGGGACCGCTCGATCGCCCGGCCGCCGGCTTCCTGCATGCGAATGTAGACCGTCGCGCTGAGAAGCTGCGTCGTTGCCGGCAGATCCCCGACTGTCAGGTCGGTGACGCCTTCGCCCTTTTCATCGAGGTCGGGTAGTCCTTCGATCGACTGGCGGCTGTCCTCACTTGCCTCCTCATCGGCGAGGCCGAACTGATAGCCAGGAAACTGGTCGCTCTGCCGCGTCGGCTTGATCACGACATCGCCCTCAAGAGTGAGGCCAGCGGCCGGCGCTCCATAGAGATACTTGCCGTTGATGTTGATCGTCGCAGGCGTTTCCGGCCCGATGACCTTGGCCTCGGTGGCAAGCGTCATGTCGGTGCGATCAGGAACGAAATCATCGACCAGAAAGCTCTTTGAAGCGATCGGGCTGCCCTTGGGATCGGTATGGATGTTCATTGTCCAGGTGCCGCGCATGGCATTTAGCTGGACGGGCAGGTCGATCGTGTAGCCGCCGGCAGCACTTGTCTGGCTGACGATACGCCGGTCTTCGACACCGTCGGGGCGTAGGAAAATGAAAGTCAGTGGCAGGTTTTCGATCGCCTTGCCGTCGCTGTCGCGAGCAAGGGCCGCCGCATGCACGGTCTCTCCGACCCGGTAGATGCCGCGCTCGGTCCACGTCAGAATGTCGATCGCGCCTGGTGATGCACGGCCCGTTACCCCGCGATCAGAAAGATCGAAGCCGGCCCGGGTCATATCCAGGAAGACATAGTCCGACGAACCATTCTTCGCCGTGACGACAGCCGGCGTCAGCGCCGCTGTGCCACGGATCAGGCCCGCGGTGAATACAGCGCGGCCATCCTGGTCTGTCGTCGCGGTTCCGAGAACCTCGTTGTTCTTGGCGAGCAGCTGCAGTTCGACGCCGCCAAGCGGCTTGGCCGAGGCGAGCGACCGCGCAAAGACGTTCAGTCCATCGCTACCGGCGTAGGTCGTGACACCGATATCGGAGACGACGAACCATTGGGTTGCCTGCGAATTCCATTCCTGGTCCGGTGCGTTTGGCTGCGTCGCAGTGAGCACATAAACTCCGGCCTTGCGCTCCGGAAGTGCCTCGTCGACCGGGAAGCTGGTCACGATGTCCTTGTTGAGGTCGTTGGCGATGTCGATCGAACCCTGCCAGACCAGTTCACCGCTCTCGTCCTCGATTCGCTGCGCGCTGTAGCCGTCGAGCTGGGTCAGGAACTGCGAGCTTGTCAGCAATGGTGCAATCGCACGGTCGCCGATGCGGTAGAGCTTTAGATTGGCCGAGGTGAGGTTGACCGACACGAGCGGAATGCCGCGCCGTGCGGTCGACGGCAGAACGAAGTTGTCGCCGGTGAAGCGCAGGCTCGCGCTCCTGTCCTTCACGTAGACATTCAGGCTTACGGGCGCTTCGAGCACCTCGTCGACCGAGGACGGCAGGCCCGTGCGGAAGCCGATCTTGTAGTTCTGCCCGTGCGTCAAGCCCTCGATGCAGATCTGCCGGTCCTTGGCTTCCATCGCCTTCGGCGCAGCGCCATCCAGCGTTACGAACGGAGCATAATCGGCTGTCTTGACGAGCGCTTCCGAGAACGTCACGCACACCCGCGGTGCGGCACTGTCGGCGTCGACGGTATGGTCGGTAACCCGGAAGCCCTGAGTGGCTTTCAGCTGCAGGAATGCCGCCTGGACTTCCTTGGAACTGACGAGCGCCAGACTTGCCTTGTAGGCATTGAGCGCGCCGCGATAGTTGCCGCTCTTTTCAAGCGCTGCGGCGAGAACGGCCAGAGCGTCGGCGCGGTTCGTCGTTGTACGGGTCAGGTCGTATCCGTTGATCGCGGCGAGCACCGCCTGGCCGTAGATGTCGCTGCCGTTGTTGGCGTCTGTCTTCACGAAGCTGTCGCCGGCTCTTGCCGTTTCGAGCCAGAGGTCGGCGCTCTCAGGTGTCAGCGCCAATGCGCTGCGAAACGACTTCAGGGCGTCTGTGACGTTTCCGGCGGTAAGGTCTATGCGGGCATTGGCGATCAGGCTGTCTGCGGTTTGGTCCTTCAGATCGTCGGCGACCTCAAGATTGGTCTTGTCGTCGCGTGCCTGTTGAAGGACGTCGCCGGAGAGGAACGTGATGCGTGGCGCGGCGCCGAGGTCCGGCTCCTGCTGACCGGCGGTCTCGACGATCTTGCCCGCGATCGCGCCCGGGAAGGCATTCATCGTCTTGAAGTCGGACTTGAGGAAGCACCATTTCACCTTGGGATTATAGGTGAACGCCTTGCACGACTTGTCGCCTATGCAGCTGGATTTGCATTGCTCAAGCGTCAGGTTCTGCTCGGTTCGAAGATCGAAGCCGAAGAAGTCTGCATCCTTGATCGTTTGGATCTCTCGCTTGGTGTCGGCTGCGTGGACACTGCCGAGCGTAGCCATGAGCGCGACCAGACCAGCCGCAAAGATTCGACGTGCAGACATGAGACCCCCCGAGGTGCTGGCGCCCTGTAGACCTTACTCTTCCGGCGTTCGCCGAAGCTTGTCAACTCGCGGCGTACCCGCTTTTTGGTCGACGCCTTTTCGATGCCGACAGGGTTTCCCGGCCTGGCGCACAGCTCACAAAGATGAAGAGAAAGTAATTATTTCTTAACGTTAACAATATCTTAAACGAAAATAAATCTGCTCCGCCCCGGAACATATCTCACCGCCAGCCGTTCATCCGGTCTAAGTTCCTTGTCGAAATGAACAAAGGGGAGCGTCGTGGGCGCTTTAGTAGATCGTAACCCGGAAGATGAGAGCTTTGCTGGCCATCGCGTGCTGATCGTCGAAGACGAGCTGTTCATCGCGCTGGATCTTGAGGATACCGTCAAGGCGATGGGCTTTGATGTTGCCGGGCTGGCCAATAGCAAGGACCAGGCCATGCGGTTGGCACCTCATGCGGATATCGCATTCGTCGATGTCAATCTTGTGGACGGGGCGACAGGTCCTGAAATCGGACGCAGGCTTGTCGAGGACTATGGGGTTACGGTCGTCTTCATGACCGGAAATCCGGAAGTGGTCGAAGGCCGGGTGACGGGTGCGCTCGGGGTGGTCACCAAACCCGCGATGCCTTCGGCTGTCGAGAAAACGCTGCGCCGTGCTGTGGAGGCACGCCGCAGCATGTACTGAAGGGCCGTCTTAGATAAGGCCGGTCAGAAGTCCGATGCCAGCGACCGTGGCGATACCGCCTGCCGCGCGCGTCAACAGCGGACCGCGACTGTCTCCGAGCCTGCCGACGAGATAGCCGAGCGCCAGCCCGACGCCGTGTAACAGTGCCGTCGCGATCATGAAGCCTGAGGCATAGGAGAGAGCGCTGGCAGCCGCCGGCATTTCACTGCCATGTGCGTGGCCGTGAAAGACCGCGAAAAGGCCCACCAGACCGCAGACAATCGCAACAGGAGCCTGAATGCCGAAAGCGACGATCGCACCTAGCACGACAACGGACAATGCGATTCCGGCCTCAACGAATGGTACGGAGATACCCCCGACACCGAGTGCGCCGCCGAACGCCATCACCAGCACGAAGGTGGAAGGCATAATCCAGGTCGCGCGCCCGCCGAGCTGCCAGGCCAGAACGCCGACCATCACCATGGCGAGCAGATGATCCAGCCCCGACATCGGGTGCGAAAATCCATGCGCAAAACCGCTGGTCCCGCCAACGCCAGTATGGGCAAAAGCCAGCGTCGGCGCCAACAGAAGTGCCGCGAAAGCAGCATTGAACGTAATATTTCTTAAAGACATGAGTGCCCCTTTTTATATCTATTGCTGCAAAGCAAAATGGCATGCCGGCGCAGCAGCATAAAGGAAAAAATCGTCCGCCTCCGTCATTTGACGTAGGCTGTCAGGCGGTCGGGGCCAAGGTACCAAACACCGCGACGAGGCCGACGACGGAAAGCCCCAGGGCAATCTCGAACCATGTGAGCCGTTTCAGTAACGCGGGGGCCGAGGTTGATGCCAACCGGGGCACCAGAACGTAGCGATTTACGAGCGCCAGCACGATCATGGCGCTTACAAGGATGATCTTCACGCCAAGCAGCAGCTGGTAGGGCTGCGACCAATCGGTTGGAAGGTCTCCGACCACCAGCAGCGTATTGGTGGCACCCGAAATCACAACGGCAGCGACCGCGAGGTGCCCGATGGTGGAAAAGCGCATCAGCGCTTTCCGAGCTTTTTCTTGCCAGCGCGCATCGCCAAGCAGTCGCAGCAGCAAGATCACGGGGACAAGCGCGCCCAGCCATGCGCCGCCGCACAGCACATGAGCGACATCGTTGAGCCGGTGCAGCGTTCGCAGACCGGCGTCGTTCATGGCCGCATGTCCCGTGATCGACAATGTCGCAAGCAGCAAACCTGCGCAGAGCGTATGGACGTAAAGCCGCTTTCGCGGTTCCACCAGCCAGGAAACGGCAAGACAAAGAACGAGCCCGATCTGCGCCAGCCAAGCTGTGCCGTTATTTGTGCTGAACAGGACAGCATCGAGAACCGTCGGCGATACCGCGTCGAGCCACCCGTCGCCGATCGCGGCTGCCTGTAACGGCAGGGAGACGATCGTTGTGGCGCATAACAGTGCGACTGCCGCGATACGCCAGCGGTGAAGCCGAGGCTCGATGTATGATGTCAGGTCGTAATGCACGCACGTCGAAAGATAAAACGACGCTCCCCACAGCCCGAGCGCCGCGCTGTCGAAAAGAAACCGGGAAACGATGAGTGCGAGTTGAGGTGTCACGGTCTGGCGATGCAAAGGAGGCGGTTGGACTATCCGCCTTCATATCCAAGCGGCGCGCCAACCTCAATGCGGCAAGAAGCTCGATGCGTCGTTCACGATCATGGAGCCGAGCTTGAAGCCCAGCGGCCAGGCAACAAGAACGAAAATCTCGAAGATCCAGCTGTTCAGGTTATGACGGGAGTTGAAGTAGTAGATGAGCGGCACGGTGGGGAGAGCATGAAGGGCGATCGCCCACAGTGCTCCGTCAAAACCGAAGATCAGGTAGGCGAGAGGAACCAGGGTGAAGAGCAGGGCCGCCCTGGCGATATTGAGTATGCCAAAATATCGCGGCTGGCCGATCGCGATATAGACCGGTGTCATGATGTTGAAGCGCGCCATGAACAAGGCGAAGGACAGCGTCTGCAGCATGGGGCCGGCGGACGCGTAACGATGGTCGTACAACAGATCGATGATCGTCTGCCCGCAGGCAAAGAGAAAGCCGGCGCTTCCGATCAGGAGAAGATCGAATGGCAGACGAAGCTTGAAATAACTGCGCCGCAAGCCGGCCGGGTTTTCGCGCGCGAGCTTGCTGAGGAGGGGCGTGCCGACCGACCCGTAGAGACGCGCTCCGACGCCATCGATCATGGAGACGAGATTGAGCGCCAGTCCATAAAGTCCGAATGTCGTCGAACTCGCCCAGTTCCCGAGCAGGATCCTGTCGCCATTCGCGGAGAAGATGGTGAAGAACGACGACACCATGATCCAGCGACCGAACGTCAGGATTTCCAAGGCATCGTTTTTGTTGATCCTGAAGCGGTTCGGTGTCCCGGGTATCCAACGATGGCTGAGGATCGCTGCGATCAACGACGATATCAGGTTGGAGATGACGAGCGCCCAAACGGACTGTGTCAGCCAACTGAGTATGATGGCAACGACAAGCCCGAGCGCCTGACTCGTCAGATCGATCTTGGCAATCATCGACAGGCCGAGATTGCGGTAGCTGGAGATATATTTGGTCGATTGAAAGCCCCCGATCACGAAGGCGAAGGACGCGCCTATGATGATGTACGGCAGGTCAGGTGTCGCGTAGACCGACTGGGCCGGAACCCAGCCATGCGTCGCGAGCGAACCAATGCCAAGGGCAATCAGGATGCTTGCGAGCCAGCCGACCCATCCGCGGACAATCTGGATCACCCATGCCGTGTCGAGAAAGCGCTGGTCTTCTCCTCGCGGGTTCTGAATGACCGCCGGATGAAGGCCGATGTCGGACAGCAGCGCGACGAACACCGACGTCATGGTGGCAACCGCAGCGATGCCGAAAAGGTCGGGCGCGAGGATGCGCGTGAGAACAAGGTTGCCGGCAATGCGAAGGATTTGGCCGGCGATGTATCCCATCATGGACCAGCTTGCCGCCGTAAGGACGAGCTTGCGGATTCCAGTGGCCGCAGGCGCGACCGGTCCGGTCGCGCCTGGTCCTGACGGCGAGACCTCAGCGGGAGCTGTCGCGCCTGACGTTGAGGATCGGCTTTCCGAAGACCCGCCAGATCGCGTCGAGAACGCAATTGTCATGGCATTGCTCCATGAAGCCGCAGGAGACGGATATGGCCCATCCTCATGCCGGAACCGTTACCCGTCGCCTGCGTGACCGTACCTTTGCGCGTTCTTCCGGTTTCGTGACCGCTTCGCCGGATTGCCCATCACGCTCCGCCAGAGACCGGCGCATCCACTCCGCAAGAACGGTGGCGTTCGGCTGCAGCACCATATTGTCGTGGTCGCCCGGGACCTCGATGATCTTCAGGTTCGGCAGATATGGCGTCCAGCCGTTGTCGGGCAGGATGATGTTGCGGTTCTCAAGGAGGATGCGGCCCCCCTTCAGGCGATAATATGCCATCGGCTTCGGCCGGAAGAGCTGCACGTCCCCTTCGTAGTAATGCAGGTTGTAGCCGGGCAGCGCGCGCCTAAAGGCGAGACCGATACGGTCGCTGTTCAACTGATCCGTCGATGCCTGTTCGGTGACAACCTCGCGGTCGCGACGCTTTTGCCGCCCATGCTCGACGTGGTTGCGGACCCATCTCATGAAGTAGGACGCTTTGTGTCGCCTGAGATCCTGCAGCTTCATCGTCAGGCGGTCCTGTAAAGATAGCCCCGGCTGTGTCGGCAGCGGCGTGTCGATCATCATCAGGCTATCGACCTTCTGGCCTTCGTTTTTCAGCTGACGGGCGATCTCGTAGGCCGTAAGGCCGCCGCCGGAATAGCCGGCGAGCAGATAGGGTCCCTCCGGCTGGATCATCCGGATCTCAGCGATGTAGTCGCGAGCCATCTCCTCGAATGTCTCGTGGGGTTCCTGCCCACCATAGAGGCCTCGTGCCTGAAGACCGTAGACGGGGCGATCCTGCCCGAGAATGAGGGCAAGATGCCGAAGATTCAGGATGTTGCCGAACATGCCGGCGCATATGAAGAGCGGCCGCGCTTGCTTCTGTGCCCCATGCATCATCACGAGATGCGTGAACTTCGGCTGGGTATCTGCGGCCTCAGTCTCGCTCGTCGCCTGGCTTTCATCCGAGGTATCGGGAATGAGGACGGCGCATTTGGCGATCGTCGGCGCTTCGAACAAGACCGAAATCGGGAAATCCACATCGTAGCGCTTCTTGATCATCCGGAAGAGGCGCACGGCGATCAGCGAATGACCTCCCAGGTCGAAGAAATTATCGTGAATGCCAACCTTCGCGACGCCGAGCAGTTCTTGCCAGAAGCCGGCGATGGTTACCTCCACGGCGTTGCGAGGTTCGACGAAGTCGGTGTCGAGGTTCGGCCGATCGAAGGCTTCTGCCGTCTGGGTTTCGGTGTCGGCCGTCCGCTCGGTCGCAAACTTGCGCAAGGCCTCGAGGTCCATCGACGTGACGATCGGCTGCGCTTCCGCGCTTCCCATGGCGCGCATCAGCAGGTCGAACCCTTCGCTCCTCGAAATGCCGTTTCGAACCTGCGCAGCGAAGCGAGCGCGAGCGGGTGACATCGTGTCAGCCTGTCGGGTCGGTCCCGCAACCGCCGGCTCCGAATGTTCGGCCTCCGCGACATCGAAGGTTAGGTCATCGGCAAGGCGTTTCATCAGAAACCGCTCGATATCGATCAGGACCCGCCCATCGGGATTGACGATGGTGATGTCGAACGCAGCGTAAGCGTCGCCGAAATCGGAGCTGTCGGCCAGCCTCACCCAACTCACGACCTTCTCGGGAAGCGGCCCGCAAACATCCAGCAGGCCATATTCGAGTGGGGCCCACAGAACGGATTTCGAACCATAGGATTGAGCCAGTTCGATAGCAAAGCCGGTTGCTATGTCGAGGAGAGCCGGGTGGGCCACGAAGCCGCGAGCGACGTCGTCGCGCCCTTCGCTGGTCAGTTCGAGCTCCGCCAAGGCTTCGCCGTTGCCTGCGGCAACCGACTTGAGCACGCCCCACCGCTTTCCGAAACGGATGTGATCCTCTTGCGCGGCTCGCAACGACTGGCCGTCCAACGACACGCGCGCTTCCCCACAACGGGAACGGATGGCGTCGATATCGAGAACCTGATTGTCCCTATCGGCGGCGGGTACCAGTTGACCCTCGGCGTGCAGCTCGAAGACAGGCGAGGCAAGATCTGCCGGCGTAGAGGTCACCAGTATCCGGTGGCCGCCTGCCGTCGTCTCCAGCCTTGCGCGGACGACACGCCGCGTTCCTGCCGGAATGATCAGTGGTCGAATGAACTGGATATCTTCGAAGGTGGCGCTCGGCGCCAATTCATATTCACGCACCACCTGAAGCATCATTTCGATGAAACCGGTTCCGGGCAGTACCGGCAGGCCGGAGACAAGCCGGTGCTCGTCGAACATCCAGTGGTCGTCGCCGAAGGTGGTTTCGAGCCACGGCGCACCGCTTTCGTCTTCCGCCCAGCGCTCGAAGATCGGGCCGCGCGCAGGCCCGGCGATCGGCTCAATGGCATCCTGATGGGCGACGTCCAATGCACGGGCGGCAAGGCCGATGTCGGACCAGACGCCCCAATGCAGGGCGATCGTCTTGCGATCCTTGCGACCTGCCGCACTCTCGGCCACCGCATTGAGATAGGCGTTGGCCGCGACATAATCCGCCTGGCCCGCCGGCGCTGTATCGGTGCTGGTCGACGAGAACATCACGAAGAAATCGAGCGGTACGTCGGCAAGAACCTCGTTCAGTACGGCCGTGCCAAGCGTTTTCGGTGCTAGAACGGTGTCGATCCGCTCCTGCGTCTTCATCTGCATCAGGTCATCGTCGACGACGCCGGCGGTGTGGAATACGCCGTTGAGAGCGCCGAATTTCAACGTGGCCTGTGCCACGACATCGCGCATGGAATTTGGATTGCTGACATCCGCCGCGAGATAAAGGACTTCGGCCCCCAGGTTCTCAAGGCTCCGGATCGCCGAGATCGCGCGCCTGACCGGATCGTGAGGGTGAAGCCGCGCATAGGCATCCCATTCCGCGCGTGCCGGCAGACGTGTCCGGCCAACCAATACCAGCTTGGCGCTCCAGTTGAGAGCCAGTCCGCCCGCCATCTCGAGCGCAAGTTCGCCCAGGCCACCGGTCAGCATATAGACGCCGCCATGGCGCAGCATTGCCTCGCCGGCTCCCGCGTCGGTGAGAGGCAGCTTGCTGTAGACCCTGCTCCAGCGCGTCCCGTTGCGATAGGCAACGATCTCGTTGGCAGGCTCCGCGAGAAGGTCTTCCCACAGCAGATCGATCAGCCCGGTGTTTGGTGTGACTGCAGCTTTGTCGCGTAGCCGCCAGTCGAAAGTCGCGGATGTTTTCTGCGCACTCACACGCGGCAGGTCGATCGCCTTGACGCTCGTTCCGGCCATTTCCTTCGGCAGAACTAGGGCCGGCCCAAGTACGGTGCTCTTTTCGGGGTAGGGCACCGCTTCGTCGGCCACCCTTTGCATTCCGTCCGTAAGAACGATCACGTTTGGCCGCAAGGCGTCATCGAGCTCGCCGAGGGACTGGGCCAGATAGAGCAGGCTATAGAAACCGCATTCCTGGTTGCGGTGGAAGAAGTTTGATCCGGGCCGGAACGTCTCGTCCTTTGTCACCAGCCACATGTGAAGAATATCGGTCGGCGCCGCGCCGTCGGCCGCGAGGCCCCTCAGCATTGCCAGATAGCCGGATTTACCGAGTTCCGGGCAAAGCACGTATTCGTCGGCGCTTCGACGCAGGAAGGCATCCCCGAGTGATACTGTGACAACCCGGTGCCCGCTAGCCCGAAGCTTGGTCGAAAGAGTGCGGCCCAAACCCGTGTCGTCAAGGAACACAAGCCAGGTGCGCGCGCGACTTTCGCTGCCGGCAATGTAGTTGGCGAGCGACTTTTTCCAAGCCGGCTTGTAGCCCCAGTCGGCGATGTCGGGGATCCTCGCCGGAACATTGTCTTCCGCAACCGGGCCAGTGCGGCTTTCGTTGCGTTCGACGAAGTAGCGTTGGTGCTGGAAGGCATAGGTCGGCACCGTCACGCGCTGGGGGGAGGTGCCTTCCCACAGTTGCTCTAGATCGACGGGAAGCCCGGTTGCCCACGCGCGTCCGAACGCTGCCGTGACATGCATCCGGTCGTCCCAGCGATCATCGACATGTGGAAGGCTGTTGATCACGCGATTGGGCTCGATCGTGCCCTGCTGCTTGATGAGGGAAGAGAGTGTCCGGCCCGGCCCGAGATCGACATAGACCCGGCCGCGATCCGCAGCCAACAGCGAGATGCCTTCGGCAAACAGGACCGTGGAGCGCAGATGGCTGACCCAATATTCCGGATCGGTCGCCTCCATTTCGCTCAGCCAATCACCCGTCCGGTTGGAGACGATCGGGATGCCCGCGGGACGCAGCTTGATTGACTGCAGGAAGGCCCTGAAACGGGGCAGAATGAAATCGAGCATGCGCGAGTGCGCGGCAATGTCGATCGGAACACGCTTGCAATCGATGCCCTGGGCTGAAAGCGTCTTTTGAAATGCATCCAGTGCTTCGTTGCGGCCGGACACCACGCACAACTCGGGGGCGTTGATCGATGCGACGTCGAGATCGGCCGGGAGCATGGAGCGCAGCCTGACGGCATCGAGCGATACGCTGAGCATGCCGCCGGGTTCGACGCTGTCGAACAGTTCTCCGCGCAGCCGGACCAGCTTGACGGCATCCGAGAAGCTGAAGACGCCTGCGATGCAAGCCGCCGCGTTCTCGCCCATGGAGTGGCCGATCATCGCGGCAGGACGAACCCCGCGCCGTATCCACAAGCGGGCCATCGCCACTTCCACGATCAGGATCGCAGGCAGTTGCAAGGATGGCCGCAGGAAACGCTTGGACGCTGAGCCATGATCTTCCGCCGCGGCAAACCACACCGCGCGGATGTCGTCGGCAGCAGCTTTCGGCAGGTAGGAGAGCCCCTCATCGACGCTCGCACGGAAATGGCCATCGCCGCGATAGAGATCAGCGGCCATCCCGGGGTGCTGGACGCCGCCGCCGGAGAAGAGGAATGTCGCCTGAGGGCTGGTGCCGACCGGAAAATGAATGAACGCCCGTCCGCCTTCGATATTGGACAGGGCGGCAATCGCGTCCTCCCTGCCGGATACCGACAGAATGAGACGATGCTCGAAGTGCTTGCGCGCTGTCAGCAGCGTGTGCCCGACGTCAGCAAGAGAGAGCGTCGGGTCCTGCGAAATTGCCGCCGCAAGCTTTTCTGCAGCGGCCCCCAGGCCCTTCTTCTGACGAGACGACAACAGCAGGAGGAGAGGTTGCGCAGCCGCTGCTTGCTTGTCTGTTCCGCCGAGGCGGCGCGGCGCTTCCTGGAGAATGGCGTGAGCATTGGTGCCGCCGACGCCGAGTGAATTGATGGCGGCGCGGCGTGGCGTCTCCTGCTCGGGCCAGGCGACGAGACGGTCGGCCACGACAAACGGCGTCTTCGCAAGTTCCAAAGCCTCGTTCGGGCGTTCGAAGCCGACGGTCGGTGGAATCTCGCCGTGCTTCAAGGCGAGCGTTGCCTTGATAAGCCCGACAACGCCTGCGGCCGTGTCGAGATGTCCGATATTCGATTTGACGGAGCCGATATGGCAGAAGCCCGTGCGCGTCGAGCTTTGGCGGAAGGCCTCCGTCAACGCCCTGATTTCGATCGGATCACCAAGCGGCGTGCCGGTTCCATGGCATTCGACATACTGCACGGAGTCCGCGGAAATGCCCGCAAGACCCTGCGCCTCGATGATGGCTTCCGCTTGGCCGGTCACGCTCGGCGCCAGGTAGCTCGCCTTGCTGGCGCCGTCATTGTTGACGGCTGTTGCCTTGATGATGGCATGGATGACGTCGTTGTCGCGGATGGCATCCGTCGCTCTGCGCAACGCAACAACGCCGGCGCCACTTCCAAAGACCGTGCCGGCGGCACGGTGATCGAATGGACGGCAGTGTCCGTCCGGCGACAGGATTTCGCCCTGCTGATAGAGGTAGCCGCGCCGGTGCGGGAATTCGATGGTCACACCACCCGCCAACGCCGCATCGCATTCGCCGTTCAACAGGCTCTGGCAAGCGTAGTGAATGGCGACTAGCGAGGTCGAGCAGGCCGTCTGGATATTGATGCTCGGCCCGTGCAGGTTCAGCGAGAACGAGGTGCGCGTGGCGAGGAAGTCCTTGTCGTTGCCGGTATGGCGCAACAGGAACATGCCGACCTGGTCGACGAGCTGGCGGTTGCTGCAGACATTGAAATAAAAGTAACTGCCCATGCCGCAACCGGCGAACACGCCGACCGGGCCTTCGGCTTTGTCTGGATTGATGCCGGCGTCCTCAAGGGCCTCCCAGGCACATTCGAGGAAGTGGCGGTGCTGCGGATCCATGACCGCCGCTTCCTTCGGGCTGAGGCCGAAGAACTCCGCATCGAACATTTCCATGTCCGGCAAGTCGGCGGTGCGCCGAACGTAATTCTTGAGATGAATGCGATCCGGCTTTTCACCGGCCTGCGCAAGTTCTTCCGCGGAAACATCGCGGATCGACTCTACGCCTTGCCGGAGGTTCGACCAGAAATCGTTGATATTGCGCGCACCCGGCACCCGCAGTGCCATGCCCACGATGGCAATGTCGTTGCTACCGACGTCTCCGAATTTATCCAACATCTCGAACCAATCTGTTACTAATCGAAATGCTCGTCACGGCCGACGGCCGTTCCGCCGTTTTTGCGCGCAGCTCTGCGCACGCTGTCGGGATTTATTGTGCCCACCCAGGTATCTCAGCTCAATTACGTCTTTAGGGTATTGATCGCGTCTGATCGTACAAAGAAAGAGTAGATTGATCGCTGAATTGTGCGAAGCAATACTTTCGGCAGCGGCGGAATATTTACGGCTTCACCAAACTGTTGCTCGAATTATGCCGCCGGCGGCATCCGTGCCTTGTTTGTGTTCATAGTAAAAGTGAGAGGGCCATGGCCAATTTCAAGTGTATTTTGATTGGGGATGGATTGTTACTCGCGCAATGTGGGGAAATGCTTGCCAATGCCGGCCATGAAATACTGGCGGTCGTCACGGCAAATCCCGCGGTTCGCAACTGGGCAAGCACCCGGACCACGCCTGTCATCGATCATGACAAGGACTACGGCGCGCGCCTTGCCGACCTCCACTTCGATTGGCTTTTCAGTATCAGCAACCTCAAGATCGTCCCTGAAGTCGCATGGCGCAGCGCCAAGGCCGGCGCCGCCAATTTCCACGATGGTCCGCTTCCGGCCTACGCTGGCCTCAACACGCCATCGTGGGCGATCATGGCCGGCGAAACGCGCCATGCCGTGACATGGCACGAAATTACCGCCGGTATCGACGAAGGCGCGATCTACGCCCAGCAGTTCTTCGATGTGGCTGAAGACGAGACGGCGTTGTCGCTCAATGCCAAGTGCTTCGAAGCCGGCATGACGGCGTTCCAGGGCCTTGTTCACGACATCGAGAATGCCGCCCTCAGACCGGCTCCCCAGGATTTCTCCACACGGATATATTATGGCCGTGAAAAACGGCCGCATGCGGCCGGCACTCTTTCATTCTATCGTTCTGCGGCCGACCTCGATCGACTTATTCGCGCGCTCGATTTCGGTGCGGATCGCGACAATACGCTGGTGACCGCAAAGGTTCGTGCCGGTGAACGCCTGCTTTCGGTTGCGCGTATCGAGGTTCTCGATACGCCCGTTCTGGATGCACCTGGCACCGTAATTTCCTGCGACGCAACAAGCGCGGTCATTGCTGCCGCCGACAGGGCTGTGCGTATCGAATTTGCCGATGAGGATCTGGATATTCGCCTGCTCCTCTGGAGCGGAATGGTGCTCGAAGAGCTGGACGCTGCCTTTGCGTCGACATTGTCGCACGCCGTCGAGGCGGCTGCCCGTCACGAGAACTGGTTCCGCAAAGCGATCGCATCCGCCGCCGATGTCACCCTGCCGCAGATCAGCGGTTACATGCCGACGCGTGCGGCCGCAGCAGCCAGCCTTGATCTCGCGCTGCCGGAGCGGCTGACGCCCACCCGCGCTGTCGCGATCGTCTCTGCGTTTATCGGGCGCCTTTCGAAGCGCGAGGCGCTCAGCCTGGCATTCGTTGACGATGGAGTTCGCGCCCTCTGCGATAGTTTTGCAGGCTATTTCGCAAATGCAGTCCCGGTTTCCGTTTCGGCATCGGCGGTCGCTTCCAAGGCGGAGTTCATCGACGGCGTTGAAGATGCCGTCAATCAGGTCGCCCGCCGTGGCGCCTATCCGCTCGATCTGACGCAGCGCTATCCGGGTTTGAAGCGACCGTATCTGACATTCGGTATCGACCTCTCCAGCCAACCATCGCCGACGGGTATCGATGGATGCGCACTGACTTTCGCCATCGGCGGGGGCAACGCCCGGCTGATCTACGATCAAAACCGCATCGGTGACGACCAGGTTCAGCAGCTAGCCGAACGCTTCGCGGTATTCGCCGCAGCATTTGACGGCGCGCGTAGCCTCGCGGAGCTGCCGATCATGTCGGAACAGGAGCGTCACGAGGTTCTGTTCGGCTGGAACGACACGGCGCGTCCCTATGATCGCGACGCCTGTGTGCATGACCTGATCGAAAGACAGGTGCGTCTGACCCCCGATGCTGTGGCTCTAGCATTCCAATCGCATAGCCTGACCTATGCCGAGATGGATCGCTGGGCCGAGGCCGTCGCCGCGGTTCTTGTCGCGGAAGGCGTTGGACCCGATGTCCTGATCGGTCTCCATATGCCCCGTTCTGTGGAATTGGTCGTTGCTGCCTATGCTATTCACAAGGCAGGTGGCGCTTATGTTCCGCTCGATCCGGCCTTTCCCGCCGAACGCCTCGCCTACATGGTTCGCGATAGCGGCGTGAAGCTCGTGATGGGGCTTCGCGGCGCCGTCAACGACACTCTGCTCCAGGATTGCCGCGTTCTCTTCATCGATGATATCGCGGCGGCGGCCCCGACGAACGTTGTCCGGGATCGCAAGGTTCGACCGGAGAACCTCGCCTACGTTATCTACACGTCGGGCTCGACCGGAAACCCGAAGGGTGTGATGGTCGAACACGGAAACGTCGTCAACTTCTTTGCTGGCATGGATGACCGCATATCCTGCGACAGCGAGCGGCAGAACGTCTGGCTTGCCGTGACCAGCCTCTCGTTTGATATCTCCGTTCTGGAGCTCTTCTGGACATTGTCGCGAGGTTTCAAGGTCGTCATTCACGCTAGCGAAGTCAGTGCCGGTAAGAAGAGCGGTCGTGCCGCGAAATCGTCCAAGATATTGGATTTCGGCCTGTTTTATTGGGGCAACGACAGTGGCTCCCAGGCAAGCAAGTATGATCTGCTTTTACGCGGCGCAAAGTTCGCGGACCAGCATGGCTTCCAGGCCGTCTGGACGCCGGAGCGGCATTTCCATGCATTCGGTGGGCCTTATCCGAACCCTGCCGTGACCGGGGCCGCGGTTGCGGCCGTGACCGAAAATGTGTCGATCCGCGCCGGTAGCTGCGTTCTGCCGTTGCACCATCCGCTGCGCGTGGCGGAGGAATGGGCTGTCGTCGACAATCTGAGCGGCGGCCGCGTCGCTGTCGCCTTCGCTTCCGGCTGGATGCCGGAGGACTTCGTTCTCCGGCCGGAGAACGCGCCGCCGCGCAACAAGGCGAGTATGGTCAACGATATCGAGGTCGTGCGGAAGCTGTGGCGCGGGGAAAGTGTCGAATACTCGTTCGGATCCGGCTCGGCTGCCGTCCTCACGCAGCCCCGGCCGGTCCAGAAAGAGCTGCCCGTCTGGTTGACGACGGCAGGCAATCCCGACACCTACCGGGAGGCTGCGCGTCTTGGCGCCAATGTGCTGACGCATCTGCTCGGTCAGTCGATCGACGAACTGGCGGAAAAGATCCGAATTTATCGCGAGACGCTTGTCGAGTGCGGCCGCAATCCTGATGACCACAAGGTCACCCTCATGCTGCACACGCTGCTGGGCGAAAATCGCGAGGAGGTGCGCAACCTCGCACGCGAACCGATGAAAGCCTACCTCAAGAGTGCGGCGGCCCTGATCAAGCAATATGCCTGGGCCTTCCCCGCGTTCAAGAAGCCCCAAGGTCTGGCGACGCCAGCCGATATCGACCTGCAATCGCTATCGGCCGAGGAGCTGGATGCGATCTTGGAATTCGCGTTCCTGCGCTACTTCGAGGACAGCGGTCTGTTTGGCACCATCGAGGACGCCCATGTCAGGCTTGCACAAGCGTCAGCCGCCGGCGTCGACGAAATTGCTTGCCTGATCGACTTCGGCGTCGAGGACGTTGTCGTTCTCGACCGGTTGCAACCGCTTGCCCAGCTGGTCGAGGAAAACCGTCACCCGGTCGTCGAGCCGCTTGCGGCGATCGGCTTTGCCGAAGAAGTCCGCCGACATGGGGTGACGCACTTCCAATGCACGCCGTCCATGGCTCGCATGTTCATGATTTCAGACGAAGATCGCCGGGCATTCGCCGGTCTCTCGCAGATCTTTATCGGTGGCGAGGCATTGCATGGCTCGCTTCTCGAAGAGATCGCTCGCGAGACGACCGCGTCGGTGACGAATATGTATGGCCCGACGGAGACGACGATCTGGTCGGCGACCTGCCGTGCGCAGCCCACCGACGGCATCGTTCCGTTGGGCGAGCCTATCGCGAACACCCAACTCTATGTGCTTGACGCGAACCTCAATCCGGTTCCGCTTGGCGCCGATGGCGAACTCTTTATCGGTGGCGATGGGGTAACCCGGGGCTATCTGAACAGGCCGGAACTGACGGCCGACCGGTTCCTGCCGAATCCCTTTGCCGAAGGGCGGATCTACCGCACAGGCGACGTCGTTTCCATGACGGCGCAGCGAGAGTTGTTGTTCCTCGGACGCGTTGATCACCAGGTCAAGGTCCGCGGTTATCGCATCGAGCTAGGCGAGATAGAGGCCTGCGCGAACGCATTTGCCGGCGTCGAGGAAACAGTTGTTCTCGCCCGCGAAGATCAGCCGGGGGACGTCCGGATTGTCGCCTACATCCGCACGACTGCTGTCGGAGCCGATGAAAAGGAACTGACCGCATATCTCACGACCAAGTTGCCGGACTATATGGTTCCGAGCCATATCGTCCACATGGATGCATTCCCGCTGACGCCGAACGCAAAGGTCGATCGGGGCAAGCTTCCCGCGCCGAATGCGCAGGTCGCACGCGTTTCGGAGGCGGCCTTCGTGGCTCCAGCGGACGCTTTGCAGACATCGATTGCCGATGCCTTCAAACGTGTGCTCGGGGTAGAGCGCGTCGGCATTGCCGATAACTTCTTTGCGCTTGGTGGCCACTCGCTTCTTGCCGTTCAGGTTCACCGCGATCTTAAGGCATCGATCGCACCTGATCTGGCGATTACCGACCTGTTCCGGTTCCCGACCGTCGGGCAGCTCGCGGAGTTCATTGCCGATCGTGGCAAGAGCGAGCAGCATCTGGCGAAGGTCGCGGACCGCGCCGCGATGCGACGTAACGCGATGGGTGAAAGACGTCGCGAGTTCCAGCGAAGCTAAAGGGCGTCGGAATGCTTTTCGATGGCCTGCTGGACGCCAGGATAGCAGTCGCGGAGTCTTCAATCGGCTCCGCGATCTCAGTTCTTATGCCGGAAGAGATGGTCGCCATGCGTGGCGCCGTTCCGTCTCGCCAAAACGAGTTCGCGGCGGGACGTCATTGCGCTCGTGTTGCGATGGCGGAGCTCGGTAGACATGCCCTTGCGATTCCGATGGGCAGCGATCGAGCGCCGATCTGGCCCGATGGGCTGGTTGGCAGCATCAGCCATTGCGGCTCATGGTGCGCCGCAGCTGTGGGCCGTGTCGCTGAGGGGTTCGCGGCAATCGGCATCGATATCGAAGCAGCAAGGCCGCTTGACATTGAACTTGCTGAAGAGATTTGCACCGATGGCGAACGGGAATGGCTGACGAAAATGCCGGAAGCCGATCGTGGAGCGCTGCTGGCGGCCATATTCAGCGCCAAGGAAGCAACCTACAAATGCCAGTACGCCTTGACCGGCAAGCTGGTCGATTTCCAGGCTATATCCATAGAGTTCGACCTGGCCCACGGCCGTTTTCAGGCTCGGTTCGAGACCGACGTTCTGCCCTATAGAGTAAGAGACACCTTGCCCGGCACCATCAGGCTCGGTGCGGAGCACATTACGACAGCCGTCGTCGTTCAGCGGTGACCATCGCCTTCAGGCGTGGCGCTGCATCCGGCTCAACAATTCCCTGAGAAAAAGATGCGCCAACGGCGGTACCGCGAAAACATAGCGCCGCCACAAACGCTTCGGATCCGATCCAAGCCGATGAACCCATTCCAGTCCGGCGTGCCGCATCCAGAGGGGCGCGCGCTTCTTGGTGCCGATCAGGAACTCGAGCGATGCGCCGATGCACAGGCCGATGCCGGATGCGTCTGGCCTCTGGGCAAGCGCGTGGGCGATCTTTTCGGACTGTGGCGATCCGATTGCTATAAATATGAAACGGGCGGGTTCCGCCGCGATGAAGTCGACACAGGCCTGCAGTGCCACCGGATTGTTGATGACGCCTTTCGGCGGTACGTGGGCGCGAAAACGGATATTCGGATAGGCGACTTCCAATTGCCCTACGATGGCGGTGTCGGCCGCGATCAACGTAATGAGATCGCCATCCTTTATCACGCTCTTGAAAAGCCGGGCCGTCAAATCCGATCCCGTCACCAGCGGCA
The DNA here is from genome assembly GCF_001429725.1 of Rhizobium sp. Root708. Lineage (GTDB taxonomy): Bacteria > Pseudomonadota > Alphaproteobacteria > Rhizobiales > Rhizobiaceae > Rhizobium. Next base: position 111,481 of record NZ_LMHV01000005.1, read on the forward strand.
GGTTGAGCGAAACGGCATGCGCGAGCGTGGAGATCGGGCGGCTGTCGCACAAGGAAATCCAGGCGTCATCGTAGCACTGCGCCAGAAGGCGATCGCCGCTCAGACGTACAACATGGTCGACATTCGGGGTGACCACATAGCGGAACCTCGTTTGAACCTCGCTGGTCTCAACAAGGTCGATAGCAGCATCCTGAGCCAGGCCGTCGAACGGCGCCCCAAGAAAATAGTGGCGCGCATGAAGCCCGGAGTAATCCTTGCCGCCTGAGGGCATTGGCGTTGCTGGCATGAAAATCCCTTGCAAATGAACGCACGCCGGCCTTTTCGCGCACGGCTACGCGGCGAGATGACAGACTTCTGTTTTATTTGGTGTTTCCAGACTATTGGATTGTGCTGTCAGTGCAATTGACCGACCGTCAGCAATTGGAAGTAAATGAGGTGGCGGTTGCTGTGTTCACGACTGGGTATATCGCCCGATATCATCACAAAGCATTACGTGACAGCGTCAGGGATATTTGTGCACTCTATGCTATGAAGGCGGTAGATGCTTCCGCGCGTTGTGAGTTGAGAGGGGCAATACTATGATTGGAATGGCAGTACTGTACGTTTCGGCAACATTGGCTGTTATTGTTTCGATTCCCGTTCTAATCTTCGCTTTCGAATGTATTGTTGGGAGCTTGCCGTCAAAGCCGCGGCCAAGCCGTGGGATTACCATACGCCCTCCCGTCGCCGTGCTGATGGCGGCCCACAACGAGAGCCTTGAAATTGCCGAGGCGCTGAAGAGCATCAAGGCGCAGATGCGCGAAGGCGATCGCCTCGTCGTTGTTGCCGACAATTGCACAGACGATACCGCCGAAATCGCACGCGGGATCGGCGCGGAAGTTGTCGAGCGCTTTGATAATGAACTGCGCGCCAAGGGATATGCCGTGGATTTCGGCGTGTCCTACCTGCGCCAGTCACCGCTTCCGGTCATGGTCATCATCGACGCGGATTGCAAACTGGGTGAGGGCGCGCTCGATCGCCTCGTGGCCGATGCGTTTGCAAAGCAGCGGCCGATTCAGGGGCGCTATGTGCTGTTTGCGCCAGCGGGATCGGGAATTCATCTCGCCGTCGCGCAGTTTTCTTTTCATCTCAAGAACCATGTCCGCCTTCGCGGTCTGACGCGGCTCGGACTTCCTTGCCTGCTGACAGGCTCGGGCATGGCCTTCCCATGGGCGCTGCTTGAAAAGGTCGATCTCGCAACCGGTCACCTTTCCGAGGACACCAAGCTTGGGCTGGATCTCGCCAAGGTGGGACACAGCCCGACCTTCTGCGAAGACGCCTTGATCGCCAGCCTGTTTCCCTACACGGCCTCGGGCGAGCTGCAGCAGCGTCGCCGTTGGGAAGGCGGCCATCTCCGGATGCTGCGCAAATCGCTGCGTGAACTGCTGCGCCCATCGACATGGATGAATGGTGGCTACCTGACGCTCGTGCTCGATATCGCCGTTCCGCCGCTTACCTTGCTCTTCACCATCGTCACCGGATTGCTGATCGCCGGGGCGGCGCTTGCGATGGCCGGGCTTGGGTATTTCGCACTCTTCGTAGCGATCGTGGATATCGCCCTGTTGCTGACAGCCCTTGTTGCCACCTGGTACGCACACGGCAGGGACGTGCTTCCGGCGCGCAACCTTTTTGCCATTCCGCGCTACGCGGCGGTGAAATTCATGCTGTATCCGCGTATGCTGTGGGCAGGCCACCCACGGTTCTGGATCAGAACCGATCGCGCGCGTCGCGGCTGAGTTCTGGCTTCCCGCGGGTAAGGTCGTAAAGAGTTGTTGCAGTTGAAGGGGCCGCGGAATGCCTGACTATCTCAGGGCGCTCATCTACACGCTGATCGTCACGCTGCCGGCTCTTTTTGTCGCAGGGCGTGTCGCCGTCCCGACGATCGACGCTCGCGAATTCCGCGTCTGGAGTGTATGTTGGGTCGCAACCATGGTCGCGGCGTTTCTCGCGCCGAGCTTCATGGTGTTCTCACTGCTGCTCGTCCCGATCTGCATATATGGCAATATCAGCGCAAAACAGCCGCTCTATCTGTTTGTCGTACTGATGTTCGCCGCGCCGTGCTGCTCGGTTCTATTCGGTATCCCGGGCCTGATGCACAGCATCGTCTATCTGGACCCGCCGAGGCTTCTCGTCATTCTTGTGCTGCTGCCAGTTGCGCTTTCGCTACTGGGTGATAGGGACAATCGCCGCCTGAGCCTCATGGATCTCCTGCTCGTCGGCTATGTCGTGCTGACCGCCTTGCTTGCCACGCGTCTGGTCGGCATGAACGATCTTCTTCGTCAGTTGGCCTCCAACGTCTTGACGATGGTGATCCCGTATTTTGTGTTCAGTCGCGCAATACGTTCGAAGGAGGATGTCAATCGGCTGCTCCTTGCTTTCGTCGTTGCGTCCATGCCGCTTGCGACGCTCGGTGTTTTCGAGGTTCTGAAGGGTTGGCGCGTCTACGTGACTATTCTCGACCGCTGGGAAATTCCGATGCTGACGGCTTACCTGTTTCGCGACGGCATGCTGCGCGCATCCACCAGCGCGATCGAGTCCATAGCCTTCGGCTTTCTCTGCATGACCGGCACGGCATGCCTGTTCCTCCTGAACACCGGTCGCTCCGATATCTGGCGCAAGGTCGCCATCGGTATAATGCTCTGCGGCTTGCTCTCAAGCCTGTCGCGCGGACCCTGGCTTGGCTTCGCGCTCTTCCTGGCTATCCTGTTCGGGGCGAATCTCAAGGCATCGTTCAAATATGTGGCTCTCGGAGCCGCCGCGATCATGGTTGTTCTGCTGTCGTCGCCTTCCCTCATGGGCCGCTTCGTGAACCTGCTGCCTTTCGTTGGTTCCGCAGACAGGGGCAGCGAATCCTACAGATCCGAACTGTTTGAGCGATCACTGATGGTCATCCAGCGCAATCCTCTGTTCGGATCCGTCAATTTCATGAAGGCCCACGAACTGCAGGCGATGATACAAGGGCAGGGCATCATCGATATCGTGAACACCTACCTGCAGATTTCCCTCGAGTTCGGGCTGATAGCGCTTGCGCTCTTCGTCGCGTTTTTCGGCCTAGTCACGGCCAAGCTGGCGATCATGTCGCTGAGGACATCAGCGCCGGAGGCCAATCATCTCGGCGTTGCAGCACTGCTCCTGGCGATACTGTTCACCATCGCGACGACGAGCAGCGTGACCGTGATCCCCTACATTTATTGGACAGTGGCCGGGCTTGCGGTCGCACTCATTCGTAAGGCACCGGTGGTCGTGCCACCGCCGCGCATGCGGGTGGTCGGAGCTCGATTCTAGCTCAGCGTTTCTTGTTCATTGCCGATCGAGGTCTATCTGGCTCGTGACGACCTGCTTTCCCGATTGGGGATCGCGGTCGACCGTCGTGATGCGGATCGAATTGTCGCTGACGCGCTGGATCGTCATGTTGGCGTTGCGATCACCGTTGATGATTTTGGACCAGCGAACATCGAGCTTGATCGCATTGCCGGCGCGGCTGCCGCTGAGCGCCGACACGCCACCTGACGGACCGATATAGCGCCCGGCATAGCGACTGCCTGTTGTCTTGATCTCGGCCGAGACGACCTTCGAGACAACGATCAGTCCCCTGCAGGTGCCGTTCATCGATAGTTCCTGGCCGGTTGCGCGGGACTTGAAACTACAGTCGAGATTGATGGGGGAGGACGAAGTGGTCCGTTTCATGCTGCCGTGACCAGTCCAGTCGCCAGCCAGGGTTTTCAGAAACGGCTCTTCATTGGCGGTGCCGAGGCCGGCACTGCAGCAGAGCACCAGCCAGGCCATGGCAGTTGGCAAAACATGCTTCATCTGATCCTCCCCTGATAAGGCCAGAAATGCAGCAGATCGTCCTTGGTTCCCTCCGCGGCGACGCGATCCGTCGCCGCTTGGTCTCGATGGTCGCTAAGCTATGGAAAGGCTTAGACGGGCTGTTTCGCCAAGCACAATATCGATTGTTCCCGGCGCTGTCAGTTCGATTGCACCGCAAAGCGTACCAGTCGTGATAAGATCGCCGCTTTTCAGCGAGGTGCCGGGGCGGAGCCGGTCGTTGGCATAGTCCAGCAGCCAGGTCAGTACGTCGCCCTTTGGATGTTTGGCAATGCCGTCGTAAATGGCGTGACCGTTATGATTAACACGAAGCGGCGTCTCTCCGACGGTGTCGATGACGTCCTTCGGCAACGACGGACCCAAAACGTAGCCACGGTTGCCGATGCGGTCGGCGAGGTAGAGCAGGAAGGAGAGCTGTCCGTTTTCCTCGATGCTGCTCGCGAGCAGTTCGGCACCGAGGTAGGCGTCGCCGATCGCGGCAAGGACGTCGGAGCGCGAATAGCGGCCTTCCTTGCGTACCGGCAGGTCCTTGCTGAGGCGAACAGCGATCTCGGCTTCGAACTTGATGCCACCGACCCAGGCAATCGTGGCGCCGGAGTTGGCTTCGGAATAGGGATGCAGCGGCGCCGTTACCGGTTGGCCATCAGGCGACATCGCGACTTTCCACGCTCTCGACGAAATACGTTCTTGCGCGGCGAGGAAGTTCTGCGCGTCCATCGCATCTTGCAGGGTCGCCGGCAAAGCGAACTCTTCGGTGCGTGCCTTGCGGGCATTCTTCTGCAGATCGTACAGTCGCGATGCCAGGGCCCTCGGATCGAAACCCTCGGTCGATGAACTTGTCATTTTGTTTGCTTCCTCACCTAGAATGGAAGCATGACCTTATCGGCATTCGGTTTTCCCGCAAAGTGCTTCTGCAGGCAGAGCCTACGCGACAGCGGAATACCAGTCCTGCCGATAAGCTCGCAGCCCCGGAATTTCGCGTGGCGGAACGACCTTCTTGGCGCCAGGCACGGGTTTCACACCCGCAAGAAGCGCAGCACCGGCGCTTGTGCCTGTTGATCCGGGAATGGCGATTACTTCGCGACCTGTCAGGCTGGCGAGCAGCTCCAGATAGGTCGTGTTCAGCGAGAACGGGCCTTCGACGATAATTGGACCATCGGCACCGATCAGACCGAGGCAGGCCTCGGTCATCAACGCCAGATACAGGGACACACTTGCATGGCGCTGTGCAGCCGACGCGCCTTCGGCAGCGATCCAGCGGCTTTGCTGTCCGGGAAAGGGACCCGATCCGGACGCGACGTTCGGAAGCAGCATGATACCTTTAGCGATTGCTGCGGCAACGGCGGAATCGACATCATCGGAGACAACAGGCCCGATCTCGGCAGACAGCGACTCAAACTCGCGTCCACCCATGAAGCGGGAGGAGGGCACGGCTCTGCCGTAGGCATCGACGTTGGCGAGCGTATCCCTGCTCGGATCGAGATGGTCGAGATCGCCTCCGACGCCGAAGTTGATCACCCACGTACCTGTCGAGACGACAGCGAACGGCGCTGCTCGGTCGACAAGATGCGGCAAAAGCGATGCGTTTGAATCGTGAATGCCGCAATAGACGGGGACTTCACGGGCAACGCCAATTGCCTCGGCGATTTCGGGCAGAAGTGGCCCCAGAGCGTCGAAAGCCGAGTGGATCGGTGCCATGAGATCGCGAATATCAAGCGTGTCGACGAGCGAGGAATAGTGGCCTTCACGCGGGTTCCACAGGTCGGTGTGGCAGCCGAGCGAAGTAACCTCGTTCGACAGGACGCCGGTCAGCCGAGCGGTCCAGTATTGCGGGTAGGTTACGATGGTGGCTACCTTCGCGAAAAGGTCGGGAAACGCCTTTTTCTGGTAGTGCAACTGTGCGCCGATGTTGAGACCCATCGCCTGGTGTGGCGAGAACGTCTCTTCGAATGCCGGGCGAAGCTTTCCGTAGGTGTTTCGGATTCCCTCGGGATACTCGTGCTCATAGTCGAGAACGGGCATTGCCAGATTTCCGGACGCATCGAGCAGGGCTGCCGATGCACCATGCGTCGTTACCGAAATCGCGTCGAATCCGGGCTCTGTGGCAAAGGAGCGGAGCGCGTCGATCGCAAAGGCCCAGAGACGATCGGTATCGTAGTGCGGATAGATTCCGTCCTTCAGGACCGTATTCGGCGTCTTCGCCTGGGCAATTTCGGTTCCCGTGGCGCTGTCGAGAACGACGACCTTGGCGTTTGTCTTGCCGATATCGAGAACGGCGATGCGCGGATTGGTCTGCGTTGTCATGGCATGTGGAAGACGGTGACGAGATCGCTCTGGACGGGGGAATTGTCCGGGTTGGTCGCCATGATGTCCCCCATATGCGCCCACCACTTCTTCATGACGGGGTGCTCCGGCAGGCTTGCCATAGTGTTGTCGCTCGTGCGCGTCAGAACGCCGAAGAGCGTATTGGTCTCGCGGTCGAGGTGGATTGAATAGTCTCTGGCGCCCGACTGGTGCAGCAAATCGACCAGCTCAGGCCAGATTTCGTCGTGACGCTTCTTGTACTCGGCTTCCATGCCCGGATTGAGTGTCATCTTGAAAGCGTGCTTTTCGAGCGTCATTTGGAACTCATGGCTTTGATGCGGCGGGCAACGATCGGGATCGCGATGGTAATGATCAGCAGCAGGCCGATGAAGATCGACATGACGATGCCGGGAACGTTGAGGAGGCCGAGGCCGAAGGTGACGAGACCCATCACGAAGGCCGCGATGACGACGCCGCCGATCTTGCCGGAGCCGCCAAGGATCGAAACGCCGCCGAGAACAACCATGGTCACGACTTCAAGCTCCCAGCCCTGCGCGATTGACGGACGGGTCGAGCCGAGACGCGAGGTCAGGCAGACCGAAGCTATGCCGCTCATCACGCCTGTCAACACGAAGAGAATGAACTTCACGCGCTCGACCGGGATGCCGGAGAAGCGAGCGGCAAAATCATTGTTGCCGATCGTGTAGACCTGACGGCCGAAATTCGTGGCGTGCAGGAGGATGGCGAAGAGGATCGCCAGCACGATGAACAGCACGAACTCGAAGGAAAAGACCCAGACGACGTAACCCTGGCCGAAAAAGGCGAAGTCCTCAGGGTAACCACCATAAGCCTGGTCGCCGAGGACGATGTAGGAAATGCCGCGAAACAGGCTCATCGTACCGATGGTCACGACGATCGACGGCAGTTTCAGCACCGAGACCAGGAATCCATTGAACATGCCGCAGAGCAAACCGACGCCGACGCCGATGGCGACAAGACCCGGCGCGCCGACACCCAGCTGAGCGGCAGCACCCATGGCTGTCGACGCCAGCGCGATGATAGCCGCGACCGAAAGATCGATCTCGCCCGAGATGACGAGCAGCGCCATGGCGAAGGCGATCATCGCCTTTTCGGTGAAGTTGAAGGTCGCGTCGGACAGGTTCCAGGCATCCAGGAAGTAGGGCGATGCCAGCGAATTGAAGATGAAGATCAGGACGGCAACACCGAAGAGCAGGACTTCCCAGCTCGACATGATGCGCTTGAACGGCGTTCCGAGACGGTCCGGGATGACGCGCTTTTCAGCGGGCGTGGAAACGACGGTGCTCATGCTGCCACCTCTGCTGGAGTCTCTGCAGCGGCCTTGTCACGCAGGATGATGCGGCCACGATTGCGCTCGCGCCTTGCGTTGAAGACGACGGCGAGGATGATGACGGTGCCGGAGATTGCCATCTGCGTGAACGGCGAGATGCCGATGACAGGCAGTGCGTTCTTGATGACACCGAGGAAGAGGGCGCCGAGTACGGTGCCGATGACGGAACCCACGCCACCGGCGATGGAAATGCCGCCGATGACACAGGCCGCAACGCTGTCGAGCTCGAAGCCGTTGGCGATATCGACATAGGCGACCGCGTAGCGCGAGACCCAGAGATAGCTGGCAAGACCAGCGAGCGCGCCGGACAGAACGAAGGCGAGGAATTTCGTCCAGCCGACATCGATACCGGCATAAACAGCAGCGGTCGGGTTGCCGCCGGCCGCATAGGTCGAGCGGCCGAACTGGGTGTATTTCAGCACCACGTAGATCAGCGCAACAATAATGATCGCCGCCCAGCTCAGGATCGGCATGCCGAGGACGACCGTGCGCGGCACATTGAGGAACGTCGGCGTCATCTGGTGCGCATTCACCCATTCACCGCCGGACAGCACGAACGCCATTCCGCGATAGATGGTCAGCGTGCCAAGCGTGACGACGATCGGCGGGATTTCCAGCGCCCAGACCAGGAAGCCGTTGATCGCGCCAAGAAAGGCGCCGATCAGGATGGCTGCGAGGATCAGGACGATCAGCGGCAGATCGGGATAGGCCGCGTTCATCATCGCGATCGCCATGCCGGTGAAGGCAAGGTTCGCGGCAACCGAGAGATCGATCGACTTGGTCAGGATGACCGTCATCTGGGCAAGCGCCAGGATGATCAGGATCGACGTATCGTTGAAGATACCGGCGAGGTTAGCAGGCGTCGCGAAGCCCTGGGCTCGCGTCGAGAAGACGGCGATCATCACCGCAATGATGATGAAGAGCAGCGTTTCGCGTTTTTTCAGGAGTCTGGACATACTGGTACCCTCAAGCGTTACCGGTGGCAGCGCGCACCAGCGTTTCCGGCGTCAGGTCCTTACGGTCGAAGAGGCCGGCAGACAGGCCCTCCTTCATGACAAGAACCCGGTCGGACATTCCGATGATCTCCGGCAGTTCGGACGAGATCATGATGATGGACAGGCCTTCGGCGGCGAGCTCGCTGATGAAGCCGTGCACGGCAGCCTTCGAGCCGATATCGATGCCCTTGGTCGGCTCGTCGAGAATGATGACCTTCGGCAGCGTCGCCAGCCACTTCCCGATGACGACCTTCTGCTGGTTGCCACCCGACAGCGTGCCGACAGGAACCGACAGGGCCGCGGCACGCAGATCGAGACGTTCAGCGTATTTGCGGGCAAGCGCGAACTCGTTGGCGGCTTTCAAGAAGCCCTTGCGCGAGGTGCGCCCGAGCGAAGGCAGGGTCATGTTCTGGTAGATCGGCATCGGCAGCGCCAGACCATGGCGGCCGCGCTCTTCCGGCACGTAGACAATGCCGGCCTTGATCGCGTCGAGCGGCGAGTTGATGCTGATCTGCTTGCCGTCGAGCGTGAGCTTGCCGGATAGAGGCTTGGTGATGCCGAACAGGGACTGGCAAAGCTCGGAGCGACCGGCGCCGATCAGGCCATAGATGCCCAGAATCTCGCCCTTGCGCAGCGTCAGTGAGATGTCGCGGAATTCCGTCTGGTGACAGTATTTCTCGACCTGTAGGACCGGCGCGCCGATGGCGACATCGATCTTCGGGAAGGCATTCTCGACGTCGCGGCCGACCATGAGGCGGACAATGTCGTCCTGCGGCGTGGTCTTCAGCTTGCCGTGGCCGACGGCCTTGCCATCGCGGAACACGACGAAGTTGTCGGCGATCTCGTAGAGTTCGTCGAACTTGTGGCTGATGAAGAGGATCGCCTTGCCCTGCGCCTTCAGGCCTTCGACGATGCGGAAAAGATCGTCGATTTCCTTGCGTGACAGGGCTGCGGTCGGCTCGTCCATGATGACGATGCGGGCCTCGATCGAGAGCGCGCGAGAGATCGCCACGAGATGGCGCTGCGCAATCGAGAGGTCTTTCAGGCGGATCGTCGGATCGATGTTGCTTTCAAGCGAGGTGAGCAGCGCCTTGGCGCGGCTGTTCATCAGCTTCCAGTCGATCGTGCGGAATTTCGTTCGTGGCGCGTGGCCGAGGAAAATGTTTTCGGCAACCGTCAGCTCGTCGAAGAGTACCGTTTCCTGGTGGATGGCGGTCACGCCCGCGTCGATCGCCGCCTGTGCGTTGGCAAAGCTGGTCGGCTTGCCGTCGACGATGATCTCGCCTTCGTTCGGCCGGTAGATGCCCGTCAGGATCTTGACGAGGGTCGATTTGCCGGCGCCGTTTTCGCCGATCAGGGCGGTGACCTTGCCGGGGTAGAGCGCGATGCTGACGTTGTCGAGCGCCTTCACGCCGGGGAAGATCTGCGAGATGCCGCGCATCTCCAGGATGGCGGGCGCATCAGCGGCCGTGATATCCGCGACAGGTTGTTGAAGGGCAGTGTTCATCAGCGTTTTACCAGTGTTCAATGGGAACGTCCCGGCGGCGTGAACCGCCGGGTTTTTGCTTGTATCGCGGGGTCTTAGAAAACCTTCGAGAACTGGTCGATGTTCGAAGCGTTGTAGATGAACGGATCGGCCATTGCGGCTTCGCCCTTTTCATCAACCTTGATCTTGCCCATGCGGCCGGCTTCGATTTCGGTGCCCGGCTTGCCGGTCGCGTCACCCTTTACGAGGTGGTAAGCGATCTGCGTCGCGGAGTAACCGAGGTCGATCGGGTTCCAGATCGCGAATTCCTTCGTCGCACCTGACTTGATCGCGCCGGCCATTTCGGACGGCAGGCCAAGACCCGTTACGTAGACCTTGCCGACGAGGCCCTTGTCTTCGACAACCTTGGAAGCAGCCAGAACGCCGACCGTCGTCGGAGCGACGATGACCTTGACGTTCGGGTTGGACTTCAGCAGGCCTTCGGCTTCGCGGTAGGACTTGTCGGAGAGGTCATCACCGTAAACGGTGGTGACGAGGTTCATGCCGGCGAAGTCCTTGAGCTGCTTCTTCATCTCGCCGATCCAGATGTTCTGGTTCGTCGAGGTGGTGGTTGCAGACAGGATCGCGAAATCGCCCTTGCCGCCTTCAAGGTGGTCCTTGACGAGCGTCAGGCACATCTTGCCGATCAGTTCGTTCGACGACGGGTTCAGCTGCAGGATACGGCCGTCCTTGTTGACGCCGGAATCCCACGAGATGACCTTGATGCCACGCTGCTTGGCCTTCTTGAGGGCCGGAATGACAGCGTCCGGGTCGTTGGCGGAGATCGCGATGGCGTCAACGCCCTGCGCGATCAGCGAGTTGATGACTTCGATCTGGCCTTCGGCCGTCGTCGAGGTCGGGCCGGTGTAGATTACCTCTACGCCGCCGAGTTCCTTGGCTGCTTCCTGTGCGCCCTTGTTGGCGGCTTCAAAGAAGCCGTTACCGAGAGACTTCACGACCAGGCCGATCTTGATGTCCTTGGCGCTTGCAGCACCTGCCATCAGCGCGACTGCAAAGGCGACGCCTACTGCCAGTGTTTTTGCGAGTTTCATGCTTCATCCTCCCACGTTGTTAAGACTTAAATACATCCTGCCGGCGCCATTCACGCGACCGACGAGGAATCCTCCTTCGCTTGCGAGATCGTGCTCGCAACGACGAGCTTGATGCCCGCATCTTCGATCATCCGCCCGGCTTCCTCGGAAATGCCGTCATCGGTGATGATCGTCGAGACACGGTCGAGCGGGCACAGAATGAGGCTCGACCGGCGGTTAAACTTGCTGGAATCGACCATGACCACGAGTTCGTCGGCCTGGTGCATCAGCTTCTGTTCGCTCTGAATGATCTGCGCATCAGCTTCCATGATGCCGAGCGGACCGACGCCCTGCGCTCCGATGAAGAAGCGACGGGCGTAGAAATTGCGGATCGCATCGTTGTCGAAGGGCGACAGGATCAGGCTCTGCTCGCGATAGATCACGCCGCCGGGCACGGTGACCGTGTTCTTCGAGTGCTTGACCAGATGCTCGGCGATCGCAAAAGAGTTGGTCATGACCTGCATGCGATGCGCAGCCATGAAATGCACCATCTGGAAGGTGGTCGTGCCACCATTGATGATGATCGCATCGCCCGGATCGCACAAATCGACGGCTGCCCGCGCGATTGAGCGTTTTTTATCGATGTTGACTGATTCTGAAACCCGGAAAGGGCGCCCGGCGAGATTTCCGAGCTGCGGCGGATGCACAGCCTCGGCGCCACCCCGCACACGGCGGATCTTTCCCTGCACATGAAGGGCCGCGATGTCACGCCGGATCGTCGCCTCGGAAGCCTCTGTCAATTCGGAAATATCCTGAATCGTGATGACAGACTTTTCCTGAACGGCGCTGAGTATGATGCGATGGCGTTCGCGTTCGTGCATGGGGTCCTCCTAGCTTGCTTATTTCGCAGTTGTGATAACCTGTCAATCAAAAACGATCAGAAAATTTCATATTGCGCTGCACAATAATCGAATTTGATCGTTTTCGATTGACAATGTCCATTTCGATGAGCGATACCGTCACCGCAAAGGGCGCGAAGTTCGTTCGTGCGTCCAAGAAATTTTACATGGGAGGATGACATGGCGGCAACCGTCCGGCTTCTTGATAATCGTTGGGACGATTCATATGCAGCAGGCCTAGATGAGCCTGGAAAGCTGCTTTATCGCTCGAACCTGCTGGGTGCTGACAAGCGCATCACCAACTATGGCGGCGGCAATACGTCGGCCAAGGTCATGGAAACCGATCCGCTGACCGGCGAGAAGATCAAGGTTCTCTGGGTCAAGGGTTCGGGCGGCGACGTCGGCACCATCAAGCTTGACGGCTTTGCGACCCTTTACCAGGACAAGCTGGACTCGCTGAAGGGCATCTATAAGGGCGTTGAAGACGAAGACCGCATGGTCGGTTTCCTCCCGCATTGCACCTACAACCTGAACAGCCGCGCCGCTTCGATCGACACGCCGCTGCATGGTTTCGTACCCTTCACGCATGTCGATCACATGCATCCGGATGCGATCATCGCGATCGCCGCTTCGAAGAACTCCAAGGAATTGACCCAGCAGATCTTCGGCGCCGACATCGGCTGGCTGCCATGGCGTCGCCCGGGCTTCCAGCTCGGCCTCGACCTCGAAGCCTTTGTCAAGGCAAACCCGAATTCGAAGGGCGTCGTGCTCGAAAGCCATGGTCTCTTCACCTGGGCCAACGATGCAAAGGCTTGCTACGAACTGACGCTCGACATCATCAACAAGGCGATCGTCTGGTTTGCCGAAAAGACCGAAGGCAAGACGATCTTCGGTGGCGTTGCAACTGAGAGCCTTCCGGTTGAAGAGCGTCGCGCCATCGCGGCCCGACTGATGCCCGAAATTCGCGGCCGCATAGGCAAGGCGGAACGCAAGCTCGGCCACTTCGACGACCAGGATGCCGTTCTCGAATTCGTCAACTCGAAGAACCTGCAGCCGCTTGGCGCGCTCGGCACCAGCTGCCCCGACCACTTCCTGCGCACCAAGATCCGCCCGCTGATCGTTGATTTCGACCCGGCGAAGCCGGATGTGGATGCGATCGTTGCCGGTCTCGACAAGGCGCTCGAAGACTACCGCGCCGACTACGCGCGCTATTACAACGACTGCAAGCATGACAATTCGCCCGCCATGCGCGATGCGAACCCGGTCATCTTCCTCGTTCCCGGCGTCGGCATGCTGTCGTTTGCCCGCGACAAGGCAACGGCCCGTATCGCCAGCGAGTTCTACGTCAACGCCATCAACGTCATGCGCGGCGCGTCGACCGTTTCCGAATATCAGGGCCTGCCTGAGCAGGAAGCCTTCGATATCGAATACTGGCTGCTCGAGGAAGCCAAGCTTCAGCGCATGCCGAAGCCGAAGAGCCTGGCCGGCAAGGTCGCCTTCGTCACCGGCGGTGCCGGCGGCATCGGCCGTGCGACGGCTGCCCGCCTGATCGGCGAGGGTGCCTGCGTGGTTCTGGCCGATATCGACCAGGAAGCGCTCGACGGCACGAAGGCCGATTTCGCCAAGCAGTTCGGCGCCGATGCCGTTCGTGGCGTCAAGCTTGACGTGACCAAGGAAGACGGCGTGATCTCGTCCTTCGCGGAAGCCTGCGTCGAATTCGGCGGCGTCGACATCCTCGTCTCGAACGCCGGTATCGCTTCGTCCGCGCCGATCGAAAGCACCGAGCTTTCGATGTGGAACAAGAACATCGACATCCTGGCGACCGGCTACTTCCTCGTTTCGCGCGAAGCCTTCCGCCTGTTCCGCAAGCAAAACCTCGGCGGCAACGTCGTGTTCGTCGCCTCCAAGAACGGCCTGGCATCGTCGCCGAACGCCGCTGCCTACTGCACGGCCAAGGCTGCCGAGATCCATCTCGCCCGTTGCCTGGCGCTCGAAGGCGCGGAAGCCGGCATTCGCGTCAACACCGTAAACCCCGATGCAGTCCTGCGCGGATCGAAGATCTGGAACGGCGAGTGGCGCGAGCAGCGTGCGGCATCGTCGAAGATCGAGATCAACGAGCTGGAGGAGCACTACCGCAAGCGCTCCATGCTGAAGCTCAACGTGTTCCCTGAGGACATCGCTGAGGCGATCTACTTCCTGGCGTCCGATCTCTCGGCAAAGTCCACCGGCAACATCATCAACGTTGATGCCGGCAACGCGCAGAGCTTCCCGCGCTAAGTCAAATTGCTGCGGCGGGCGCCTCGCCCGCCGCGTCTTATCATTTATCTCGGGAGGAACTCATGGCCGAGTCCAAAATCGCGCAGGATTTGATTGCGCAGGAAAACGACAAGCGCGCATCCGCGCTCAAATCCGATTACGAAGCGCTGGGCGCCAATCTTTCGCGCCGCGGCGTCGACATTGAAAACATCACGCGTCGCGTCTCCGAATTCTTCGTCGCCGTTCCCTCCTGGGGCGTCGGCACCGGCGGCACGCGCTTCGCCCGTTTCCCCGGCACCGGCGAACCACGCGGGATCTTCGACAAGCTGGACGATTGCTCGGTCATCAACGAACTGACGCGCGCCACGCCGAACGTCTCGCTCCACATTCCGTGGGACAAGACCGACGTCAAGGAACTGAAGGCCAAGGGCGAACAGCTCGGCCTCGGCTTCGACGCGATGAACTCCAACACCTTCTCCGACGCGCCAGGCCAGGCCCATTCCTACAAGTACGGCTCGCTGAGCCACACGGACGCAGCAACCCGTGCGCAGGCGGTCGAGCACAACATCGAATGCATCGAGATCGGCAAGGCGATCGGCTCCAAGGCACTGACGGTCTGGGTCGGCGACGGCTCGAATTTCCCCGGCCAGAGCAATTTCACCCGCGCCTTCGAACGCTACCTCGCCTCGATGGCCGACATCTACAAGGCGCTGCCCGAGGACTGGAAGCTGTTCTCCGAGCACAAGATGTACGAGCCGGCCTTCTACTCGACCGTGGTCCAGGACTGGGGCACCAACTACCTGATCGCCCAGACGCTCGGCCCCAAGGCGCACTGCCTGGTCGATCTCGGCCACCATGCGCCGAACACCAATATCGAGATGATCGTCGCCCGCCTGATCCAGTTCGGCAAGCTCGGCGGCTTCCATTTCAACGACTCGAAGTATGGCGACGACGACCTCGACGCCGGCGCGATCGATCCTTACCGCCTGTTCCTCGTCTTCAACGAACTGGTCGAGGCCGAGCAGCGCGGCGTCAACGACTTCAACCCGGCGCACATGATCGATCAGTCGCATAATGTGACCGATCCGATCGAGAGCCTGATCAACAGCGCCAACGAAATCCGCCGCGCCTATGCTCAGGCGCTGATCGTCGACCGTCAGGCGCTCACGGGCTTCCAGGACGAAAACGACGCCCTGATGGCAACCGAAACCCTGAAGCGTGGCTACCGTACGGATGTCGAGCCGATCCTCGCCGAAGCCCGCCGTCGTGCCGGCGGCGCGATCGATCCGGTCGCAACCTACCGCGCCAGCGGCTACCGCAAGAAGGTCGCAGCGGAGCGTCCCGCATCCGCGGCCGGCGGTGGCGGCATCATCTGATCCCAGCCTCCCAAGGCTTTTCGTAGGGCCGCTGTCGATGAGACAGCGGCCCTATTTTGTTTACGGCTTCCACTGGCCGGCAATCTGCCGGGTTGCGATGTTCAGCCGGTTCCAGACGTTGATGTTGGCGATAGCAATCACGAGCGCTCCCAGGCTCTTGCTGTCGAAGTTCCGCGCGGCTTCGTCCCAGATGTCATCGGGCACCGGGTCGGCGCGATCGCTGACGCGGGTAACGGCTTCCGTCAACGCAAGTGCGGCGCGTTCCGCATCGGTGAAATAGGGTGTGTCCCGCCACGCGCTGACGGCAAACAGCCGCTCGTCCGTCTCTCCTGCCTTCTTGGCAATTCGGGGATGCCCATCGATGCAGACGCTGCATCCGTTGATCTGGCTTGCACGCAGATTGACGAGCTCCAGCAGGATTGGCGACAGGCCTGACTTGGCGGGGATCGTTCCGAGCGCGTGTAGCGCCTGCATCGCTTCTGGAACGACGACGGCTGGATTTCCCATTCTTGCTTGCATGATGTTTCTCCTTGATGTGTTTTCCAAAATGACGCTGCCCGCCGTGCTTTGTCACATCGGTCGGGTTTCGTTCGTCATGGAGTTGACGGAACAGGCTGGAGGAATGTGACAATGAACGAGAAAAATTGGCTGGCGGGCGAATTTGAGGCGAACCGGGCGCACCTTGGCGCTGTCGCCTTTCGTATGCTCGGCTCCCGGACGGAGGCCGACGATGCGGTTCAGGAGGCGTGGTTGCGGCTTGGTCGCTCGGACGCGGAAGCGATCGACAATGTCGGTGGGTGGCTGACCACCGTTGTGGCGCGCATCTGCCTCGACATGCTGCGCTCACGAAAGACGCGGCGAGAAGATCCGTTTGATCCACTGGCGCATGAGCATGTTGTCGATACGTCGAGAACGACGGACCCGGAACGGGAAGTTGCCCTTGCAGACTCCGTCGGCCTGGCGCTTCTGATCGTTTTGGAGAGGTTGGTGCCGGCCGAACGTATCGCATTTGTCCTGCACGACATGTTCGATCTGCCGTTCGACGATATCGCGCCGATCATCAATCGCTCATCGATGGCGACGCGCCAGCTCGCAAGTCGCGCCCGCCGACGGGTCCAGGGGCGGACTGACGCTCCAGAGGCGGACACGTCCCGCAAGAGACAGATCGTCAACGCGTTCCTCGCAGCCTCGCGGCTGGGCGATATCGGCGCGCTGCTCTCGATCCTCGATCCGCAGGTGGTCTTCGTTCCCGATGTGACTGCGATGCGCTACGGCGCCGAGAGCGAGCTTTACGGCGCGGCGGCTGTTGCCGATACCTTCAAGGGCAGGGCTCAAGGCGCGCAGCCGGCACTTATCGATGGCGAGTTCGGGCTTGTGGTCGTGGTTGGAGGGCGGTTGCACGTCGTGCTGCTCCTCACGTTCGACGGCGAGAAAATCGCGGGCATCGATGCTGTGGCTGATCCGGAATATCTCGGAAAGCTGCGGTACGAGTTGATCTGAGAGCTGAGCCTAAATGGAAAGAGCCGCCGCTTGCTCAGCGGCGACTCTCATAGGGGCAGGGAAACGCCCGAAACTTCAGCAAAAGCTGCACATGGCAGCCGGATTGTTGGAAATCACGTTCAGAAATTTGCCCACCGGAGAGGTTCTCTGCTCGCGCTTCTTGGCCGCCGTCTCGAGGAGACGCTTGAAGTCATCGAGTTTCACGCCGTCGGCGCGGAGCACCATGGCGATCAGGGGATCACGAAGGGCTTCTGTAATGGTCAGGTCGTCTCTGGTCTTGCTCATGGTTTGCCTCCTTTCGTGGGCTGTAGCCCGTGTTCCACCGCAGTCGCATATTCATCGACATTGACTTTTACGAAGGGTGGTGTTACCGGTAAGTAACAATGCATTTGTTACCGATCGGTCACATGGATGTCAAGGACCTTGTCCGCAAAAAAATCTGAAACTTTGAGCCTGCTGTCTCCCGCAAATACCGACGAGAAAATCCCGCCCAGGGAGCGTATCGTCTCGACCGCTGCTGAGCTTTTTCGTGAGCATGGCATCCGCGGTATCGGCGTGGACGCAATCGCAGATGCCGCTTTGACCAACAAGATGACGCTCTATCGCCACTTCGGCTCCAAGGATGAGCTGGTCTGCGAGACGCTTCGTCGTGCCTCGGAAAAAGCCGAGGCGATCTGGCGAGATCTCGAAACCGCTCACCCTGATGACCCCAAGGAACAGCTCCGGGCATGGGTCGAAGCGCGAACGCAAAGTCTTTGTGGCGAACACGTCGGTTGCGACCTTGCGAATGCAGCGATCGAGCTGAAAGGTGAGGGGCACCCGGCCTATGGCGTGATCGAACGCCACAAGGCCGAGCAACGCGACAGACTGGAAGCGCTCTGTCTTGCAGCCGGCGCGCGCGAACCCAAACTATTGGCAGATACATTGACGCTCCTTCTGGAAGGCGCTCGCGTCACGCGCCAGGCGATGGGCAACGACACATGTTGCAATCATTTCTCCAAGGCCTGCAGCGCTGCCATCACCGCTTTTGCCTAGCAGGTACGTCGCCGGAACCTGAGCCCATGCCATGCGTTTTCACGATAAGTGAAATCATGGGACATCGGGAAACGATGAACTACACCTATCTCCATCGCCTCTATGCGAAGCGAGCGGAACTAGAGGCAAAGCTTGAACTCTACGATGCGCGCGACTGCTTCGGAGACGACGACATCAACGATGGTACCGGTGACGAGCTGCGTGAGCGGCTAGGTGAAATATACGACGAAATCGAGCAGCTGGAGCACTCCTCGACAGGTTAGCTGCGTGCATCCAGCAGTTCGATCGTCCTGGTGTCGAAGGCGCCGTCGTAGAATTTCTCAATGACCTTGTGAAATGCCGAATCATGATCGCTGATGGCGGCAAACAGGGTCATGGATGAGCGCAATTTGAGGTCGTCCGGCGAGCCGAAGATGTCGTGAGCCGATTGCTCCTTTGTTGCCAGCACTGCGTCGACGCATCGATGCAGTCTGGGTCCGAGGATAGGATCTGCCAGAAACGCGCCAGCTTCCTCGATCGACCGGATGGCATATTTTTCTGCCATGAAAGACGATCCCAGTCCGGCGATTTGCGGAAAGATGAACCACATCCAGTGCGACCGTTTTCGCCCCGCCTGGAGTTCGCGCAGAGCTTTGTCGTAGATCTCATTCTGCGCGTCGATAAAGCGGTCTAAATCGAAGTCTATCGTCATGGTGCACCTCCGGGACGTTAATTGTGGTGATCGATCACAAAGTCCAATCCGTCGGGGCTGGCGATGATAAACGCGGCCTATCGCTCTCTTCGTTGAGGCTTGGCGGTTTTCCGCTATTCCGGGCCCTGCAGAAGGTGAGCGTCGACAAGACCGAGCGACGCGGCTTGTCGACTTATGGAAGGGACCGTCCGCGCAAAGTCCGATACTACGAGCGTGCTGTTGGCTGTAGGGGCTGGAATAGAGATCAGCCGGTTTCAACCGAAGTGAGAGGCAGGCAGGCGCCCGCGTCTTCCTGTTGCCGGGCAAGCTGCTGGAATCCCATCAGAGATAGTTGACCAAGCTCAGGCTTTGCAGCTTCGAGACCAGCGTATAGGCGGTCTCAAGCTGTGTTTGAAGCGTGTTGACCAATGTCGACGCCTCATAGGTATCGACGCCCTGCAGATCGCTGAGCCGTGTCGTGAGGAGTGAAGACTGAGCATCCAACGCGTCGTTAGCCTTTTCGACACGCTCCTGTGAAAGCCCGAGTACACTCTGTTGGGTCACCAGCGCCGAGCTTGCCTGCGAAGCGTAGCTAATTGCCGATGATGTCACGGCGCTCAGGGCATCCGCGCTGATGTCCTGCGATCCGATGGCCGAGATGACGGTCGCGGCCAGAGCGAGATACCGCATGCCTTCCGAATTGGCATTCGTTGAGGATGTAACGGTTTCGGATGTGCTGATCCGGCTGGTCATGTTGGTGCTGGAGGCGCTCGACCATCCGCTGGAAGAATCTGTCCAGACGGATTCGGAGAACATCGGCTCGACGGTATCGGAGATGAATGTCGTCATCTCGTCGCCCGTCAGTTCGTTCACCGACTTGCCGAGCCCGCTCGCGTAGCTTTGAAGCGCATCCGAAATGGCCGATGTCACCGATGCGCTCTGGTCCGTGAGCGGCGCGACGTCGACGTTGGTGCCGGCAAACAGATACTCCCCATTCACCATCGTGTTGGCGCTGGAGATCAGCTGGGAGATCGTGTCGCTCGCCGATTGCTGCGCTACCGCTAGGCTCGTCGAATCCTGGCTGCCCTGCAGGGCAGTCAAATTCGAGACGAGCGAGTCCGCGACATCCTGAAGGCTGGAGAGTGCCGATTGGGAGGCGTCAAGACGGACGCTGACGACGGAGTTGTTCGCCTTCAGCGAAGCGGCCTGATCAATCGCGGTGCGCAGGTTGATGCTTGTGGTCGCACCCGATCCCAGCGACGCGCCAAGGTCGGCGTAGGTGCCGGTCGTCGCTTCCGTCGATGCGGTGATCAGACGCGTCTGGGATTGATTGATGGTCTGGCGAAGGCTGGTGGCGAGCGCCGTGCTCGAAACGAACGACAATTTCATGGTCAGGTCCCCAGGTCGAGCAGCGATTGCAGCATTTCGTTGATCGTGTTGAGCAGCTTCGTCGCGGCCTTGTAGGATTGCTCGATGTCGAGAAGCAGCGTCAGTTCCTCGTCCAGATTGACGCCCGTCTCGTTGGAGTAGGCTTCGTCGCTGCGGGACAAGGCTGCCGATGTGTTCTCGGCCGCGGATGTCGCGCCGCTCCTGTACTCTTCGAGCCAGCCGATCGATGCCGATGCGTAGGACATGATGCTGACGCTGGATGAAAGACCGGCATCGGACGAGAAGCTGCGGGACGTATCCAGCGCGGAATAGAGCGTGTTCAGGTTATCGGAAAAGCCACTGTTGCCATCGCTGTTCAGATCCGTGATTCCGCTCACGGATCCGTCCCGAAGGTTCATCGGATCGCCGCCTTGGCTGGTGACGACGCTCGAATTCACCGAGATGGTCGCCGCAATACCGTTGATCACATCGCTCGACGTTGGCGTTTCACCGTCGGCGCCGGTCGATGTCGTCCACACGAACAAGCCCGGCACTGTCGTCGTGCCGTCTGTTTCCGAAAAGGCCGAGACCAGAGATTTGGCGATTTCCTCGAGCTGGGCCTGAAACGTCGGCGCGACTTCGTCGCGGAGCTGAAGCAGAGCTTGCAGGCTTCCGTCGGCCGAGGTCGTGGAGCCCTCTCCGGCCTTCAGCGCTACGCCGTCGATATAGACGGCATTCCCTTCCGTGCCGGCAACATAGGTGGACGTTGCCTTGAACGTGACGCTACGTGCCGTGCTCTCGAACAGCGTCGTGCCATCGCTCGTGTAAAGCGCCATGTCGTTGTTGTCACGCGTGACCGTGGTGACGCCGATGATCGACGAAATCTGCTTCAGCAGTTTTTCGCGCTCATCAAGCGCACTCGACGTATCCGCTCCGGTCGCTGTCGCGACTTTCACGGCATCGTTCGCCGTTTGGAACTGTGAGAGAAGCGTGTTCAGCGTATCGACCTGGGTGGCAATCTCCGCGTCGGCGTCCTGCCGAACGGATTGAACGCCGTCGCTGGCTTCATTCAGCGAGTTCGCCAGGTCCTGCGCCGCCGTCACAGCCGATTGGGCGGCAATCGTGCTGCTTGGCGACGTCGCGAAGGTCTGCAATGCCTCCTGGAAGGAGGCAAGGTATGTGCTTGGGGACGTTTCATAGTCGTTGCCCCCAAGGATCGATTTCAATTGTTCCAGCCCATCGAGCAAAGTCTGTTGCCCGCTATCGCTTGCATTCGACTGCAGATATTGCGTCAGCAGCGCATCTTCCTGGGCGCGGGAGACGGCGACGACCTGTGCTCCATCGAGCGAGGTCGTGACCGCCGCTTCCCGGCGCACATAGTCGGTGTTGCTGGAGTTGGCGATGTTGTTGGCAACGATGCTGCTTTGGTAGCTCGTCGTGCTGAATATGCTTTTCGTCGTATTGAGCGCGGCGGACAGTGACATGGGCGGCCGTCCTTATCGCTTCAGGTTGACGAGGACGTCCATGATGTCCGAACCGGTCTGGAAGACCTTCGAGTTGGCGGTGTACGAGCGCTGCGCCTCGATCATCTCGGTCAACTCGCCCGCGAGGTCGACGTTGGAACTCTCGAGTGCGCCCGATTGGATGGAGCCGAGACCGTTCGACTGGGGGAAGCCAGTGACGGTGACGCCGGAGGCGCCGTTGGCGCTGTAGACGTTGCCGCTCAGCAAGGTGAGATTGTCGGGGCTGGCGACCGTTGCAAGCGGGATCTGGTAAAGCGATTTCGTCGTGCCATTCGAATAGGACACGGAAACGACGCCATCGGTTCCGACACTGACGGAGCTGACCGTGCTTGCCGCCTGACCGTCGGCCGATCCCGTGGCCGAGAAATCGGACGCGAGCTGCGTGAAGTCGGAATAGTCCATAGTGATCGTCTTGGCGGTGACCGGATCGACAATGTCGGTATCGGTCGCCGACGTGAGCTGGCCGTTCGCATCGAAGCTCATGGTCGCCACGCTGACGGCGCTCGACGAGTAGGGGAAGGATATCGTGCCGCCGGTCGTGGCGTCGGCATTGCGGTAAACGGCCACCTCCCAGGTCGAGCCCGTGATGGCGCCGCTTGCGTCCGTGGTCTCGCCGGTCTTGGTAAAATAGTAGTCGTACTGGATGGTGTTGCCGAGACTGTCGTAGGCAACCAGCGACATCTTCTTCGTGTCGTCGGTGACTGCAGATGCATCGTTGGCGCTTGGCAGCGTGCTGGTGTCCGAAACGACTTCTGCGCCGGAATCGAGGTTGCCGCTGAAGTAGGCCGACGTCGAAGCGACCGCGCTGAGGCCGGACTGGGTGACGTTAACGGGAACGAGGCCGTCAAAGCCGTTCACGACGACTGCCGGAGCGCCGGAGTCATAGGAGTAGCCCATCAGCGTGAAACCGGCGCTATTGACCAGATTGCCGCTGGAATCGACGGAGAAATCGCCGGCGCGCGTCAGGACCGGTGTGCCGTCGGCACCCGACACGATGAAGAAGCCGTCGCCTGAGATCGCGAGGTTGTAGGCCGATGTCGTGTAGGAGATGTCGCCCTGCTCGGCGACAGCCTGGCGTACCGTCGTCTGCACGCCGCCGGAATTGTAGTTGCCGGTCGTGGATGGCAGTACGAGAGAAGAAAACGCAGTGGAAACAGACTTGTAACCCGTTGTATTGGAGTTGGCGATGTTATCGGCGACCGTGCTCAAGCGGTTTGCCTGCGCGGCCATCCCAGATACTGCTGTTTTCATGCTGCCGAAGATGCTCATAGCGTTTTCCTTGCCAAGACTGGTGGTACATGCCGCGTATTCGCACGCAAGCGACAGCCGCACGGAAAACGTGTGACGAATCGTGACGCCTGGCGTAGAATAGGATTGGCTTTATCGGTGCGGTTCATCCGCACGCCCGCTGGTATTCGACCAAGCAGCGGCCGATCAGCGGTGAATCATTAAAGAACTTAGTGGTACCGTAAAGACAAAGCTAACTTCCGCAACCCTAGAAATCGCCTGTCACTTCTTGGGCTCTCCGACGTGCTCACAGATCACGTCTGGACATAGCAGAGCCGTGGACAGTTGCGTCCGCACCGCCCCTATTTAGGGATAAGTAGTTGACGTATCAGCGGATGCTGTGATTGTCTCGGCAGGTCAGGGTGCCGTTCGGCGGAAATATCGCTGCATTCTGTCGCTGCTTTTCGTGATGCCGCCAAGGGAACGTTTGAAGTTATGAACGTGCATGAATCCCAGAAAGTCGTCTCCGAGGTGAAGCGATCGCGCGGTCGTCCGCCGGCCCACGACGAAGCGACGCGTCGGGCGCAGATCGTCGAGACGGCGCGCGGAACTTTCTCGGAATTTGGCTACGCAGGTACAACCACAGATATTGTCGCCGCGCGTTGCCAAATTTCCAAGCAAACGCTCTACCGTCTGTTCCCAAGCAAGGAAGATTTGTTCATCGCGGCGACGATGATGCCGGCACAGGCATTGCTCGATCTGCCTCGACCCGACGGCGAAGACGTCCCCATGGAGGAGGTGATCGCGAGGATCTTCCGCATCGATAGCGCACCCGTTCATGCCGCGTTGATCCGTACCGCTACAGGCGAAGCGGCAGATATTCCAGAAATGGCAGAGGCCCTGGCTCTTCGGGAAATTCAGCAGGCGAGGAGCTGCCTGATCGAGTGGCTGCGCGGCGAGGTCGCGAAGGGGAGCCTTCGTCTCGATAGTCCGGAAAGCTGTGCGCGGTTGCTGATGGATATGATGTTTTCTGGGATGAGCCCGCGAGGCGGATGGGATCATGCGACCTCCAGGAAAGAACACCTGGGGAATTGCATCCGGTTTTTCCTGCGGGGCGCCTCCGCATCTTGATTTTTGGTACGGATAAGTACTACGTGTGGTTGGCATGATGCGAGTGGATGTTCATCCGAGGAGCTGCGGCCTACGGCGTCCAGCGCGAGCGGGACGATGAAGCAACGGCCGAAACCTCCGTTTTCAGAAGACGCGTTGCAGCGTACGCTCCTCCGTGTCTTGAGGCCGCTGGTGCGGCTTTGTTTGGCAAGCGGCCTGAACTACGTCGCGTTCTCGGCCCTCATGCGCAGGCTGTTTATCGATGTTGCCGAGAAGGACTTCGCGCTTCCTGAAAAGCAGCAGACGGACAGTCGTATATCTCTGCTAACAGGCATTCACCGCAAAGACGTCAGCCGGCTGCGCGGGAGTAGCCTTTCGGTTGATTCTCTGCCTGCGCCGGCCTCCCGCACCAGCCGCATCGTTGCGCGGTGGCTGGCCGATCCACGCTGCTGCGATGAGACCGGTGCGTTTAAGGCCTTGCCGCGGTCGTCAACGGATGGCGGGTTCTCGTTCGAAACCCTCGTCGGCGAGGTGACGAAAGATCTGCATGCCCGCGCCGTTCTGGATGAATGGCTCGATCGTGGCCTTGCCGCGCTTGACGAAAACGATCATGTCCACCTTCGCGTCGATTCACTCGTCTCAAGCGCGGACATGCAAACGCGGCAGCACTATTTTACGCGGAACCTTCATGACCATGCCGTGGCGGCGGTCGAGAACATTCTTGCCGAGGCACCGCCTTCCTTCGAGCGCGCGGTTCACTACAACAACATTTCCGATGCTCTTGCCAAGCGCCTCGAGGCGGCCAGCCGGGAAGAAGCGATGGCGATGCTGCTGCGGCTGAATCGTCTGGCCAACCAAGCCATCGAGAGCGACCCGGGCGGCGATCACCGGTGGATTGCCGGCGTCTACATCCTGCGGGCTGATGACGATCAGCTGGCATCGGAGGCCGGCGAATGAAGCGCTTGGCCACGTCACGCCGCGGTTTCATGCAAGCGGTTGCTCTCCTGCCATTCGCTTTTGGCGCAAAGGCGGCGGAGAAGCCGAAGCCGCACGATCATGGCATCGGCGGCACAGGTGCGTCTTTGCGCGGTAACGAAGACCAAGGCATCGGCGGGACCGGGATCGTCGGGACGATCACCGGTTTCGGCAGCATCATCGTCAACGGCGTGCGGATTCCGTATCCGACGGATGTGCCCGTCTATCTGGATGGCCAGCGTGCCGGTACAGACAAGATGCGCGTTGGGCATGTGGTCCGCGTCCTGCTCAGCCGCACGCAGGCGCAATCGATCCACGTCACCAGCGAGGTGATCGGCCCCATCTCCGGGATCGGGAAGGGGCGGATAGACGTTCTTGCCCAGTCCGTCGATGTCACGAACCTGGCTGCGCGTCCGCGCTTGAGGGCTGGGCAGGTGATTGCTGTCTACGGGATCAGGAAGCCCGACGGCACTATCGTTGCCAGCCGCATAGAGGGCCGCCCGGCTTCGACAGCCCCAATTCTGCGCGGTATTGCGGAGCGTAGGAACGGAAACCTAGCGGTCGCGGGCTTTGTCGTCGGTCGTCCGTCCGCGAACCTCCTTGGCAAGCGGGTTGTCGTAACCTTCCTCAACTCCGGTGGGCAATGGCGCCCCGGCAAGGTGAAAGCGGACGATATCGTCCCCGGGCTGACGCGCGGAACCGTCAATATCGAGACGTTCGTGGAGAGGAACGGGTCGACCATACGGGCCGGTCTCGGATTCCACTTGAATGAGAATGGCATACAACCGCCCGGTAGAGACGGACGCGCGTTTGTGAACCTGCCAGTGGCAGGTGGCAACTTCGATCCCGGTCCGCCCGGTTTCGGTCGCGCCGATGGCCGGTTTCGCTTCAACCGAATGGGACCAGGCGGGCCGCGCGGTCATTTCGGCGGCTTCAATCGTCCAGATCCGGGCCCTTGGGGCGGGCATATGGGACCGCCCGGTGGTCCTCCGGGTGCGCCTCCCGGGCCACCGCCGGGCCCACCTCCAGGTCCGCCTCCTTAATAAGACAGAGTGGGTGATGCCCCGCCGCCGCGCGCTCTATTTAGCATCAGCTTGACAAATGGGAAAAATTCCCATTTATCTTGAGTCCTCCCGATGCTGCTTCGTTTCGGGCTGGGGATCATACGTACTAGCTTGATGGAAAAGGAGCTTCCCTTGAACGACGCGCCGCGGCTCAACGTCATCGCCCTACCAAAAGGCGAGTTCATTCAAGCAGCCTACCCCTGTGATCTGCCTGCCGATGGTTCGGACACTTCCGATGTCATCGTCACCTGGGAGAACCACGACGAAATCGTGGAGCTCTTTCGGCGAGCCAACAGCGTTGCCGTTCAGATTTCCGAGCTGTGGCAACTCAAGAAAGACGGTCGCCTGAGCCAGGATGATGTCGACTTCCTGGCGGAGCTGATGGGCCTTCAGGCACGTTTGTCAAAGGCCCTGTCCCAGGTGATTTGAGCTTCGCGGCCTCAATGCAGTTGAGGTTTTGTCCGAGGCTCGAGGAGCGGCGCGACCTCGCTCGACAGCAATTCCATATCGAAATAGCAGTCGGCCAGCAGGCAGGTGACGATGGCTTCGCACAGAAGCTCGATCTCCTGTGGAATGCCATGGATTTCGTCACCTCCCGCTTCATAAACGCCGACCCGCGGCCAGGCGCGCTTTTGCTGCGGATGCAGCTTTTCCCCGAGAAACGGCAAAAGGTCGATAAGCTCGGAAGCGATTGTGACGGCCTGTTCGAGCTCTTCTTCCTCTGTTGTCGGAAAATATGGACGATCAATGGACATCCCGGATGAGCTCCTCAGCCGCTCTTGAGCTGCGCGACAGCCAGAAGCGTATCGGCGCTGATCGAGGTGGAGCCGCCGCTGAGAATCGTTGAGGCGCTCGAGGTCGTGGCGCCGTTGCTCGTGTCGTACATCGCTGTAAAGCGCTTGATCAGGTCGCTGACCTTGTCGGGGTCGCTGAGATCATCAAGGTCGATAAAGTTCGTGACCATCTCGGCCTGCTTCTCGACGTCCATGTTGGACACGTAGCTCGATAGGCCGAACGACGTCGTAAAAAACTCGAACAGTGCGTCATCGCCAAGGATGTCGTAGGCACTCGATACCGAGGGTGCCATGCGTTCGAAATAAAGTGCCAACCGCACGCCGGTGTTGCTGTCACCCTGATCGCTCTCCAAGGTCTGCCTGACGTAGTTGTTGACAGTCTCGATGACATCACCGCGCTGCTGGACGGTTCCTTCCTCGTCCGAAGAGAGATTGCCCTCCGTGTCGAAGTTGAAGGAGCCGACGATCTCCGCAAAGCGGTTGTCGGAGAGGCCGTTGACGTAGCTGTCGGGATCATCAGGATCGGAAGCAAACATCTTCTTCAACTCAGTGTCGGTGACATCGGCAGGATCGATGCCCTTTGCCTCGAGCATCAGGTTCACCAGCCGGTCATCGGCAAGCACGTCCGATGCCGTTTTCAATGTCGCCATCTGCGTCGCGAAATAGCTCATCTCGGTGTCCGCGGCGGTCGACGCCTCGGTCTTGTCCGTGCCGGACAGGTGGCGGATCTTGTTCTGCTTGTAATCGGCGACGAAGTCGTCGATCACCGACTGTGACATTGCCAGCAGAGGAACGGAGGTCTTGCCGTCGGAATCGAAATTGTAGGCGGCACGCAAAGCCGTAAACCGGTCGTCATTGAGTTGGTTGACGTAGCTGTTCGGATCGTTGGGGTCGCTTTCGAGGATCTTGCGAAATTGGCTCTTCGTGATCTCCGATGACCCGATACCAAAGGCGCATGCCGCCATTTGCCAGAGCTCGGCGTCATCATCGTTACTGCTGTCGTCATCGTCGGTGTTCGAGGTCAGGAAGTCCTCGATACTCGTGACGCTGGCGAGCCGTGTCTGATAGTTGGAGACGGAAGCATCTATCCACGTGTCAACATCGCTGACGTTGTAGTTGTCCGTGAAGGCTGTCGTGGTGGACGTCGTCTGATCGTTCGTCTGGGCGGTTGTTCCATCCGCCAGTGCTCCGTCGGAATCGAAGTTGAAGGCATCGTGAAGATCGCCAAGCCCGATAGCGGTTGCCAGCGACGAACTCTTCAACGATGCCGAGATGTAGTTATCCGGATCCGAGTCCGCCAAGCCGTACGCCGTGCGCAGATAGGTGACGAGCTTGTCGTCGGCCATGAGTTGGTCCACCGACGTGATGCTGCCAATTCTCTCCTGGAAGTACGTGGTGTACGACTCGCCAACGGACGTGGAAGCGAAGGTCGATGAGGAGATGGCGTACATGCTTTCGACCAATGACTTCTGGTCGTCGCTTTGCAGCGGATCGCTGACGCTTCCGTCCGTATTGAAGTTGAACGCCTTCGCCAGATTGACATAGGCGTCGTCGCCCAGCTGATTGACGTAGCTGTCGGGATCGTCGACGTCGCTGGTCAGGACGTCGCGCAGGAAGCTCGTCGAGGTATAATCGGTGCTGAGACCGAAAGCCTCGAGAACATAGTTCCGAAGTTTGGTGCTGCCGAGAAAGTCATCCACCGAGGTGACATCGTTGATCGAGCTGTCGTAGTAGTCGGTCGTCTCTGTAATAGAGTCTGTCTCTTCATCGAACGAACTCTCATATTCGGCCAAGAGTGAGGACTGCTGCACGCTGGTTTGAGCGGTTGCATCCTCGCCGACGAATTTGAACGCCGACGCTAACTGCGAGTATCGGTCATCGCTCAGGGTGTTCGCGAAGCTTGTGGAATCGCTGAGGTCACTTTCCAAAACCTTCTTCATGAAGGCCTTGGCATAGGTCATGTCCTCCAGCCCGTATGCCTTCATCGCATAGGAGTACAGGCGGTAGTCATCCATGAATTCATCGACAGTTGTGACCTTGCCGATGTTTTCCTTGTAGTATGTCGTCTCATTGGCGACCGCGCCCTTGGAGGCGACCGCCGACAGCGACTTGTTGAGATTGTTCGCGACCGAAAGATAACTGAGATAAGTGGAAACCATGGACCCGCCCCCGAGAGCAAAGGCGACGTTCAAGCCTTTGCTTGCCTCATGTCTGATGCAGGGTGGCGAACCATTCGGCCAAAGGAGCGATCGGAGATGCAGTTCCCCGAGGCAACCTACCTGTAGTTATTACAGAACCCAATGGTTCTATAAATGATTCACCACGGCGGCGCTAGGGTTTTGTGAGGGGGAACAGTTCAGCCCCGCGATGCCGCCTCGGTCCCGTGGCGCGCCATGTCCGGCTCATATTGCTGATCGACCAGCAACGCGTGCGCGCGGGCGAGGGCAAGCGCAATCGGCTCCTTCTGTATCGAATAGAAGATCGCCTGCGAAGCGCGCCGGGTTGTGACGAAGTCGCATGCTCTCATGATTGCCAGATGTTGCGACAAGGCCGACTGACCAAGGTCGAGTTTCTTGGCGAGCACGTTCACCTGCATTTCGCCATGCGTGAGATGTTCGAGGATGGTCAAACGGTTGGCATTGCCGAGAACGGAGAGTTGGTCGGCGAGCAGCTTGATATCGGGATTCGCGGGGCGATACTTCATGGTCGTCCTCAAGAAGTCAAAGTGATGCGTGCGCGGGCACCAGCGCCGGGCAACGCAAGACGGGTCTGATCTGAAATGGAGGTGCTGCGACCTAGATGAGTCGCGCGTTCGGCGCTCGGGCCGAGGCTCGTTCTGGATCTGGGCAGACAATGCGCCGAGGTCGTCGCGTCTGCAGCGGAATCACCGGGCCCAATGGCGGCCGGCCATGCTGGTCATAAGGAGTGGACATCATGTTCACCTGGTTGGATGGGATAATCAGACCATCCGCCAGAGCATTAAACAGATCGTTAAAACTGCAGGTTTTTTGCCGCCAAAGCCCTTATTTCCCGCCCGTTTATGCAGCGAGAAGCAATTTCGCGTACTTTTCGGTTCCAAAATATAGCAGCGCGCACCTTCGATCGGCGCTGATGCCGCGATCGCCGCGAATCACTTTGCGCCAACACCTCGGGCGAATATGCTCAGGCAGCGCTGAAGATGGTGCCGTCGCGCTTGGCGGTCTGGCCATGCCTGGGAGCGTCCTTCCGGTGGTCCCATGCCGCCGAAGATCATGTCCATGAGCATGCGTGCACCACTGTCGGCATCATCGATAGAGAGCTTGCCGCGTTCCTGTTGGCTGCTCAGCCACTCCGCGAGCATTTGCCTGGACTTGATCATGCCCTCGTTGTGAAGCACCTCGCGCAGTTCCAGAAACTGGCCGGATTCGCGCATGACCAGCTGGATGAAGGTAGCGCGCTCGTCGTCCTCGGCTTCGTTGATGTCGATCATGAATATCGATTGCAGCGCATCGCTGACCGACAGGTTTTCTTCCTCGGCGCGAGGGAGATCCAGCATCATCTTGCGGTGGGCGACAACAACGGCCGTGAAGAGATCTTCCTTGCTGGTAAACAGCTTGTAGAGGGTCTGTTTGGAAACGTTGCAGACGCGCGCGACCAGGGCGGTCGTGGTGCCTGCGTAGCCATGCTCGACGAAAATCTTGCGAGCGGCATCGACGATCTGGGCTCTCTTGTCCTCGTCGCTCGACACTTTCGGTCGGCCACGCGGTCGCGCGGGCTTGCCGGCTGCCGGATTGTTTGTTGATCCATCCATGTCGGCCCACCGCTCCAAAGCGTTTCGGCTGCCGAACCGGCAACAGAATGTTCTGGCTGCGTGTCAACTACGACTTCTTGCCGCCAGGGTTGTTATTGCGGGCTTCGCGGCAAATAATTAAAGAACTGTTTAGTTCTGTAATGCGTCGCCTCATTCATCACCCGTCGCATAGGAGCGCATTGTGACGACGATCACATCTACTTCCGCAGCTACATCCTACCGTTATACGAAACTGGCTTCGGACACCACCGATGCCCAATCGATTTCCTCTAATATTGTGTCCTCCGGGTCGTCTTCCGATACGTCTTCGACGTCCACGGATGACACCGCGCTTGTAGACAGCGCGCAGAAACTTCTTTCGCAACTGATGTCGACGCTGATGAGCATGCAGCAGAACCAGACGTCGTCGGACAGAGCATCATCTGGCAGCGAGCAGTCGCAGACCGATATCGCGACCTCAATGGACAGCGATGGCGACGGCCAGGTGAGCCTTGCCGAGTTCGTGGCGGCGGGACCGTCCGATGTCAGCGAGGACCAGGCGAGCAATTTGTTCAGCAGCTTCGATACCGAAGATTCTGGCTCGCTGTCGGTTGATGATCTCAACGAAGCCATGTCGCGCAACCAGCCGCCGATGGGCGCCGGCCCGCCGCCGCCACCGCCGTCTTCCTCGTCCTCGGACGATTCCCTGTCGGATATCTTCAGTTCTCTCGATACGGATGGTGACGGCGTCGTCAGCCAGGCGGAGTTCGCGGCTTCGCGCCCCGATGACGTCAGCGAAGATCAGGCGAACGCCCTCTTCGATAGCCTGGATACCGAAAGCAGCGGCTCGTTGACGGAGGATCAGTTCGTCGAAGCGTTGAAGCGGCAAATGCAGCCGCCGCAGGGTGACTTCCAGTATCCGGATTTCGATAGCCAGGAAACGAGTCAGCTGTTGACGATTTAAGCACTTATGCTTGCGGCTGCGGCGGGTTGATATCAGTCCCGCCGCCAGCCGAAAATGTCATCGCTCTCAGGCCGCGAGGCTTAGCAGGAGCGGTCCGGATAAGGGCTATGTTCCCGGCAGTAATCCAGGGAAGGAAGCGATTCGGAGATGGATCCGACCGTTTGAGGGTCGAGATTTGCTGGCGTACTGCTGAAGTGGGCCGTCATGCCGGCGATGCCGAGCATTACCAATACGCCCACGACAAAGAAGCGCTCTCCAAGGGAGAGCCGTTGTGCGCTCACATGGTCGGCATAGTCATGTTCGCCGGCGCCGCTTGCGTGATCGTCATTTAGATGTTGATGCGACATGCCGTCCTGCACTGCCCAAGTGTTGCTATCAGTCATTTTTGGTTACTCCCAACACTGCGCATATCAGTCGCGGTCTGCCCTTTCGACGAATCTGCGCACGCAACGGCATTTGTGGTCGCAACTGCCCGAGTATAAGCCCTGTTGGATAAACTCAGTGTTCACAAAATCGAACCAATCGGTTTAATCCGACATTTGGGGGCTTGGCGGGGCTAAGAAAGTCGGATTAGTTCGCGCTATCCTCGATCCATGGATGGACCAATGTCAGATACGTTCGGTGCGATGTCGATCGCGCAACTCTCCGCCTTGATTCAAAATCGTGTCGTGGATCCCGTCGAGGTAACGGAGGCGGTGCTGGAGGCGATCCGAAAGCATCCCGATCAGTCAATCTTTACCGCGGTCTTTGCAGATCGCGCTCTCCGCGAAGCGACCGCTTCATCCGAGCGCCTGCGCCAGGGGCGCTCGCTTGGCATTCTTGACGGTATCCCCATCGCCTGGAAGGACCTTCTCGATATCGAGGGTCGCGCAACGCGAGCGGGATCTAAAGTGCTCGCCGGGGCGGCGCCAGCCGAGAAGGACGCCGCCGTCGTCACGGCCTTGCAGCGAAGTGGAATGATCGCCATTGGCTCGACAAATATGAGTGAGTTTGCTTTTTCCGGGCTCGGGATAAATCCGCATTACGGCACCCCGTCCAATCCAGCCGGAAAGGGAGCGCCGCGCATTCCCGGTGGTTCATCGTCAGGCGCCGGTGCTGCCGTTGCCGCAGGGTTGGTGCCGGTTGCGATGGGAACCGACACCGGCGGATCCGTCCGAATCCCGGCGGCGTTCAACGGCATCGTCGGCTATAAGGCGACCCGCGGGCGCTATCCGATGGATGGCGTATTTCCGCTGGCACGGAGCCTCGATTCGCTCGGGCCGCTTTGCCGCAGCGTTCAGGATGCCGTCTGGATCGATGCCGCCATGCGCGGCCTTTCGATTCCGCAGGTCGCGGCGGGCGATGTTTCGACGCTTGAGATCGTCATTCCAACGAATGTGGTTTTCGACGGCGCGGAAGCCGGTGTCATCGATGCCTTCGAAACAGCAGTCGAACGGCTGAAACAGGCGGGCGCTTCCTTCACGCGGATGGCGATCCCCGCATTCGACGAAATCCTGGCGCTGATGGCGAAACACGGGACGCTGGTGACGGCCGAGGCCTTCGCATTGCATCGGGAAAGGTTGGCCGGGCCGGAAGCAGCGGAGATGGATCGCCGTGTCGTCATGCGCACGCGCCTTGGCGAGAAGATCTCGATGCCGGACTACGTCGCGATCGTGGAGGCGCGCGATCGGTTGGTGCAGGAGGTAACCAGTCTGCTCGGCCATCGCCTCGTGGTGTTTCCATCCGTTGCACATGTTGCCCCGCTGCTCGCTCCGCTTGAGGCGGACGACGACCTTTTTGTCGCCGTGAACGGCAAGACGTTGCGCAACACGATGCTTGGCAATTTCCTGGACTGGTGCGGGGTCTCCATTCCCTGCGGGACAGGCGAGGCCGGTATGCCGGTGGGCTTCCTTCTGTCCGCGCCGCCACGCCACGATGAAACGCTGTTGAGTGCGGCGTTATCGGCCGAGGCGATTATTCGCGGAGATTTTGTTTGATATTCCAACGCGTTGAAGCCTAGATAGGGCGGACGACGAGGAGGAGGAAACAGATGAATAGGCAACTGAAAAACGGGCGCTTCGCGGTGTCCACATGGTCCCTGCACCGATTGCTGGGGCCGGTTTATCGCTATAGCCCAGATCCGGACAAGAGTGCGGCGCGCTCCGAGCCCTATGGCCCTGGGAGCGGCAATCTTCTCGATATTCCACGCCAGCTCGCATCACGCGGGATCAATCGTCTGGAAATCTGCTCTTTCCATCTGGAGAACCTGAGCCGAACCTATTGCGAGGAACTGCGCGACGCCCTGACCGCTTCGGGTGTTCTGCTGCAGACATTGCTGGTCGAGGACGGCGATCCCAGCGATCCGCAAACTGCTGAGAGGGATAGCCGCTGGATCGCCGATTGGGCCGAGACAGCAGCTTATCTTGGCGCCGAGCGCATGCGTGTGATTGCAGGCAAACAGGCGCCGACCGAAGAGAATCTGGAGCGCTCCGCCAAACACCTGAGGCAGATGGCGGTTCACGCAGAGGCATTCGGCATACGCATTGTGACCGAGAACTGGTTCGATCTCCTGCCTGCCCCACGGCAGATGAACTGGTTGCTCGATCGTTTGGAAGGCAAGGTTGGTCTGAACGGCGACCTCGGCAACTGGTCTGCGCCCGCCAAATATGACGGGCTTGCCGACATCATGCGCCGTGCCGAGATCTGCCACGCCAAGGCGAACTACGATGCATCGGGTATCGATGCGGACGATTATCGCAAATCTCTCGAAGCATGCCGGATTGCGGGATACGAAGGGCCCTACACCCTGATCTACGACTCGCCATTTTTTGCAGATGAATGGGATGGCATTCTGCTGCAGAAGGCATTCATCGAACAGTTCCATCAGGAAAAGCAGCTTAGCAACGTGTGAGCTGCGAAAAGGAGAATGGCATGAGCGCTTCAACCACGATCGATGGCTTCGCCACGCGCATCAGAAACGGCGAAGGCGGCGGCATGATTTCGGCGTGGATCGGCGTCCCCGATCCTCTGTTCGTCAGCCATCTGGCGCAAGAGGCGTTCGATGCGGTGGTCCTCGACATGCAACACGGCGTATGGGACGTCGTACCGGCCGCCAATGGCATCGCTCAGGGTCGGCTCGCGGGCAAACCTGTGCTGGTCCGCATTCCGGTTGGAGAGTTCTCGCTGGCGTCGCGGCTCCTTGATGCCGGAGCTTCCGGAATCATCGCGCCGATGATCAATTCGGTGGCCGACGCCGAAGCCTTTGTGAAATATGCGAAATATCCCCCGCTCGGTGAAAGAAGCTGGGGGCCGACGCTTGCGATGAACCACATGAAGCTGCCCGCCAGCGACTACCTCGCCGGCGCAAACGAAAAGACCGTTGCGATCGCCATGATCGAGACGCGCGCGGCGCTTGATGCGGCAGATGAAATTCTGCGCGTGGAGGGGATCGACGGCATATTCATCGGTCCTTCGGATTTGTCGATCGCGCTTTCCAATGGTGCGAAGCTCGCTCCGGATACGCCCGAGATGGACGCTGTACTGAAGCATCTGGTCGCCCGCTGCCGCGCGCATGGAAAGTTCGCATGCGTGTTCGGCAGCAACGGCGAACGTGCAGGGGAGCTTCTCAAGATGGGCTTCGATTTCGTTATCGCCGGCGCCGATACCCATCAACTTCGCAGCGGCGCCGCAAGCGCCATTTCTGCTGCCCGAAAGGTTCAGGCTGGATGATGGGGCGTCTTGGCCAACCAGATAACGTGGCGGGCGCCGCCACGTTTGCCGTTGGCGCGTGTGTTCACGACATCGACGGCAAAGCCGCAATCACGCAGTCGGCGTGTGAAGCTTTCATCGGGGCCGGATGACCACACACCAAGTATGCCGCCCGGACGCAACGCGTTTCTGGCGGCCCGCAGCCCGTTGAAATTGTAAAGCTGATCATTGGATCGGCGCGTCAGTCCGTCCGGGCCGTTGTCTACGTCGAGCAGGATGGCATCGAACTTTCGCTTGCTGCTGCTGATCAGCTCCGCGACATCGCCCTCGTGGATTGCTACGCGTGGATCGTCCAGGCAGCCATTGAAAACCGACGCCATCGGTCCTCGCGCCCAGGCGACCACGGCAGGGATCAGTTCCCCGACGACGATGCTGGCATTCTCGGGCAGCACGCCGAGCGCTGCTCGCAGCGTGAATCCCATGCCCAAGCCGCCGATGAGCATTGTCGGTCGTTGGCGGTCCTTGATGAGTTCGAAGGAACGGGTCGCAAGCGCTTCCTCCGATCCGCTCAGCCGACTGTTCATCAGCTCGTTCGAGCCGAGCATGATCGAGAATTCCTGGCCGCGCTGTTTCAGGCGCAGGTTACCCTGCTCTCCTGGTATCGGGGCGGAATCGAGCTCAATCCAAGGGAGCATAGCAAAGGGGCCTTTCGTTGCCCGGCCCCACTATCACGAAAGCGACGGGTCCGGGAAACGAAAACCGTTTCTGCTGCTCAGTCAGCCTCACCGGTTTGTGGCACAGGCCTGGCTTGCGTTCCGGTTGGCGGAATTTCGCTGGTACTGGCCGCAGCGTGGAACATAGACCGGTGCGGAATAGGAGGTGCTGTTGGTTTCGAACGAGTCGAGTGGGATCGACAAGCCGCTGTCGGATTGATCGGTGCCGAAAGAGGTTCCAATCGGTGGCGAACCGTCGAAGCGACCGCTGCTATCCATGCCCATGCTCGCTTGCGCCATGGCGCTGCCTGCAAGTGCGAGTGTGATTACGGAGGATATAACGAAAAGCCTGCGCATGCCGAATCCCCTTCAAGTTGAAAACCCAAGAAGGAAACTAGCGCGCCGCGTGGCTTATTCCAGCGGCGCGCGCTACGTCTTTTTGACGGCTCAGCGAGCGGCCCAGTTGGCGCCGCGGCGGAAGATCGTTTTCATCTGTGGGACCGAAAATTCCTTCGCCTGGTGCCCGAGCGACGAGTAAAAAACGCGACCCTTGCCATAGCGGCGCTTCCACGCAACCGGCATCACGACGCCGTCGATCCAATAGGCGTGATCACCGGTGAAGGTGGTCGTGGCAAGCACCTCGTTCGAGGGATCGACATGCATGTAATATTGCTCGGACGTGTAGGGGAAGTCGGCGATGCCTTCCATGATCGGATCGTCCGGGCGGGTGATGTTTACGGTGTAGTCTATGATATTGCCGGGATGGGCGACCCACTGACCACCGACGATAAACTGATACTCGACGCATTCGCGGAAGCTGTCTCCAGCGCCGCCGTGATACCCAGCGAGCCCGACGCCGCCTTCCACTGCCTCGGCCAGATTCTTGATTTCCTCTTTCTCGATCTTTGACATGGTGACGATCGGGACGACGAGAGAAAGATCGTGGACAGAGGGATCGGCAAAAGCTTCCGTCGTATGCTCGACATAAACCTTGAAGCCGTCTTCCTCCAATATGTCCTTGATGATGGCGGCGCATTCCTGCGGCTCGTGCCCGCTCCATCCGCCCCAGACGATCAGTGCTTCACGCATATTTCTTCCTCCTGATAATTATCGGCCCAATCGTCCGTCGACGAGCGATTCCGCGAGCGGCGCCGGGCGTTCGGTGTGTGTGCCAATCGAGACGGTACGACCGGTCTCGGACGCTGTTTGGAAAGCCTCCATGACTTCCAGGACGTGGAGGGCAAGGTCGCCGTTGGCGCGGTGCGGCCGGTTTGAGCGGATCGCATGCGCAAGGTCGGCAACACCGATCGAGCGGTAGTTGCCGTCAGCGTAAGGCGCCGTGAGAGGCTGCTGCTCGAAGCTGCCGCCCTTTTTGGCAAGCTCGACATCGCCGCCGAAGTGGTTCGGATCGGGAACGATCAGCGTGCCTTCCGTGCCGTAAATCTCCAATGGGACATGCTTGTGCGCAGCGACGTCGAAGCTCATGCCGATCTGCACGACGGCACCGTTGGCAAACGCCATCATTCCGGCCACGTGGGTCGGGATGTGAACCGGGATATGCTCGCCGTTGCGCGGTTCGCTGGTAATGACGCGCTCCTTGCGCGGCGTGATCGCGAAGCCGGCGACCTGAGCGACCGGGCCAAAGAGATTGACCAGATCCGTGATGTAATAGGGGCCCATGTCGAGCATCGGCCCGCCGCCGACTTCATAGTAAAAGGCCGGATTCGGATGCCAGCGCTCGTGACCCGGGCACATGAAGGTCGCGGTTCCGCCGACAGGCTGCCCGATGACGCCCTGATCGATCAGGCCGCGGGCCGTCTGGTGGCCGCCGCCGAGAAACGTATCGGGCGCCGCGCCAATCCGCAGCCCCTTTGCCTGCGCTGCCTGCGCCAGTGTCTTGCCCTCGGCGAAGTTGATGCCAAGCGGCTTTTCCGAATAGGTGTGCTTTCCAGCCGCCAGGGCCTGCAGGCCGACAGCCACGTGTGCCTTCGGTATGGTCAGGTTGACGATGATCTCGATCGCCGGGTCGGCTAGCAACTGATCGATGCTTCTTGCCGGCACGTTGAATTCGGCTGCCTTCGCTTCTGCAAGCGCTTGGTTGAGGTCGGCGACGCCGCGAATGTCGAGAATGGGGAACGAGGCCATCGCCTTCAGGTAGGCACCGGAGATGTTGCCGCACCCAATGATGCCTATGCCGACTTTGTCCATGTTTTCCTCCCGATGGATATGATCTGTTGTTGGAAGCGTCAGAGAGCCGGCCCGGTCGTGTTCCAGGGTGACTCGTAGAGTTCGTAAAGCGCGACCGCCGCGGCGCCCTGCGCCCAGAAGTCGTCGCTTGAATCGTCGAAGACGAGTTCTGCCACGCCCTTCAGCGAGGGCGGCGTGGCGAGTGCGTAAGCGTTTCGTAGGCTTTGCAGAAACGGCTCGCCAAGCGCCAGGCTCGAGCCGACCAGAATGACGCGGGGCGGAGCGAAGATGGTCACGATATTGGCGATGGCGACGCCGACGGCTTCACCCGCCCGGATTGCCGCGGTGATGAGCGTGCTGTCCTCGGCCTTGATCAGCGCCTGCGCATGAGCCATGCCACGCCCGAGCCGGATTGCTTCGGCAAAACGACCACCTGCGGGCTGATCTCCGAGGATTTCGTTTTCACCGGCCTGGCTCGATAGCCGAACCACCCCCTGCGGTCCCATCCCGAGAACGAGATCGCCGAGATTGTGACTGAGGCCGCCGGCGCCGCGGAACAGCTGATTGCCATGCAGGACTCCGAGCCCGACGGTCTGCTCCAGCGAAATAACCACCATGTCCTCGAGGTCGCGCGCCTTGCCGAACCAGTGATGGGCAAGCGTGATCGCATGCGCGTCGCTTTCGACAATGGTCGGGGTGTTGAGGCGCGCGGTCATCTCGCTTGCGAAATCCACGTTCGTATCGCGGAAGATCGGGCTGCTGCGAATGTGCCCCGTTCGGTGTTCGATGACGCCGGGCAAGCCGAGACACACGGTTTCGACGTCTTCGAGAGACAGCCCCGCATCGACCACGCATCGGCGAACGCCATCTTCCACGAGGTCGGCAATCACGCCGATAGGCTGACGGTCGACGCGTATCGGCAGCGTCAGTTGCGACAGGACATCGCCACGAAAGTTGGTCACCACGAATACCAGCCTGTTGGCGGTGATCTTGGCGCCGACAACGCGTGCTGCGTCCGGGTTCAATTCCAGCATGACACGCGGCCGGCCACGCGCCGCTTCGTTGCGGATGTCGCCTTCATGACGGGTGAGGATGAGGCCGTCATCGAGCAACGACGCCGTGATTGCCGAAACCGTTGTCGTCGACAGCTGCGTGCGCTCGCTGATCTCGACGCGGGAGATCGGCCCATGCCGGCGGACCGTATCCAGCACGTTCAAGCGATTGATCGCGCGCATCAATTCCGGATCTGCGGTCTTCATGAGATCTAGCGTGGCTCTTCTGTGGCGCAGGTCCCGACATGCATCGTGACCAGCTGTGATTTTCATCGGTATGCGAATTAAATAGCGTGAGTGCTTGGCCCTCTGTCAAGCCAAATTTGGCAAATTAACGGTGGGGAGTTGACATTCCGGCAAACCTCCCGATGATTTAATCCGCATAAGGGAAAAAATTGTAGAGGACGATTTTCCCCTTGAGGAGGAGAACCCATGTTTGACAATCAGAGGGCGAAAGCCCTGCTTCGCAGCCGTTTCATTGCCCGCTCCGCAGCCACCGGACTGGCGCTTCTGATTGCCGCCGGCAGTGCCGCGGCTGATACCACGATCAAGTGGATGCATCTCGAAATCGACCCCAACTATCTCGCCGTCTGGCAGAAGATCGTCGGCAAGTATGAGGCCGAGCACCCCGGTGTGAAGGTCGAAATGCAGTTCCTGGAAAACGAGGCGTTCAAGGCCAAGCTTCCGACATTGCTGCAATCGAGCGACGCGCCCGACCTGTTCTACAGCTGGGGCGGCGGCGTGTTGAAGCAGCAGCTTGCGACCGGTGCGCTGATGGATCTGACGGAAGCCATGAACGCCAAGGACGGCGCCTGGCTGAAGAGCTACAATCCCGCGTCCGTAAAGGGCTTGAGCTACGATGGAAAGATCGGTGCGGTACCCTACAGCGTCGGCACGGTATCGTTCTTCTACAACAAGGCGCTGTTCGCCAAGGCCGGCGTCGACGCCACGACAATCAAGACCTGGGATGACTTCCTGGCGGCCGTGAAGAAGATCAAGGATGCCGGCATCGTGCCGATCGCCGGCGGCGGCGGCGAGAAATGGCCGATCCATTTCTACTGGAGCTACCTGGTGATGCGCGACGGCGGCCAGAAGGTCTTCGACGCCGCCAAGAATGGCCAGGGCGAAGGCTTCAACGATCCGGCGTTCATCAAGGCCGGCGAGCAGCTCGCCGAACTGGGCAAACTCGAGCCCTTCCAGCCCGGCTATCTCGGGGCCACCTGGCCGCAAACACTTGGTGTGTTCGGTGACGGCAAGGCAGCGATGATCCTCGGCTTCCAGAACACCGAGGCCAACCAGCGCACCAATTCCGGCGACAAGAAGGGTCTGGCCGGCGACAATATCGGTCGCTTCGCCTTCCCGGCAGTCGCCGGTGGGGCAGGGGCCGTGACCGATACGCTCGGTGGCCTGAACGGCTGGGCGGTGACCAAGAAGGCGCCCCCGGAAACGCTCGACTTCCTGGCCTATCTCACCAACGCCGAAAACGAGCGGGCTATGGCCAAGGCCGGCATGATCATTCCGGTCGCGGTCGGAGCCGAAGACGGCGTTACCAATCCGCTTTTGCACGAATCCGCCGAACAGCTGGCGCACTCGACCTGGCACCAGAACTTCTTTGACCAGGATCTCGGTCCATCCGTCGGTCGCGTCGTGAACGACGTCTCGGTTGCGATCGTCTCTGGACAGATGAGCTCGGAGGACGGCGCCCAGCAGATCCAGGACGCTTTCGAGCAGGATCAGTTCTGATCAGGACCATCGCGGCGCGGGTTAAGTACTCGCGCCGCTATTTTCTATTCGGAAGGTAAGGTCACCCATGGCCAATGTCAGCGCCGCCACCGCCATTCGGCCCCTGCGCGTTCCCGCCACCGCGTCTGCCCGGCGCAAGCACCCGGCGGTGGCCGGTCGCCTGCCGGTGCTGCTGTTGTTCCTGCCGCCGGCGCTGCTGTTGTTTTCCGTTTTCGTCATCCTGCCGATGGGGGAAGCCGCATGGTACAGCCTCTACAAATGGGACGGCTATGGTCTGCCGACGCAGTATGTCGGCATGCGCAACTTCGAGCTTCTGTTCAAGAACGGCGCTTTCCTCACTGCGTTGAAAAACAACGCGATGATCATGGTTATCTCGATCGCGATCCAGATCCCGCTGGCCATCTGGCTGGCGATGATGCTGGCGCACCGGATCGCCGGTGTTGTGGTGTTCCGGCTGATCTTCTTTCTGCCATACGTGCTTGCCGATGTCGCAGCCGGCCTGATCTGGCGTTTCGTCTATGATGGTGACTACGGCCTGTTCGCCTCCATCGCGCATCTGCTCGGCGTCGAGACACCTTATGTGCTGGCCGACAAGGACCTGGCAATCTACGCGGTGCTAGGGGTGATCGTCTGGAAGTATTTCGGCTTCCATATGATGCTGTTCATCGCTGGATTGCAGTCTCTGGACAAGAGCGTTCTCGAGGCAGCCGAGATCGACGGCGCCAGTGGCTGGCAGCGTTTCCGCTACATCACCCTGCCGTTGCTCGGATCGACGGTCCGCCTGTCGGTTTTCTTCGCCGTTGTCGGCTCTTTGCAGCTCTTTGACCTCATCATGCCGCTGACGGGCGGCGGACCGTTCAATGCGACGCAGACGATGGTGACGTTCCTGTTCAACTTCGGTGTCGCCCGCATGCAGGTCGGACTCGGAAGTGCTGTCGGCGTTGTTCTCTTCCTGATCTGCGTCACCCTTGCCTTCGGCTACAAACGGATATTCATGCGCCATGACTGACGTCGTCACATCCGAGCGGCTCAGCGCCGGTACCAAAGCCTATCTCTACACCTCGCTGGTCATCATTTCCGCGATCGTGCTGATCCCGCTGGTGACCACGGCACTCGGCGGCTTCAAGGATCTGGGCGATCTGCGCACCAATCCCTTTGGCTTGCCTGTCGAGTGGCATGCGGAGAATTATACCGACATTCTGTTCGGCGACCGATACTGGCGCCAGATGGTCAATTCGCTGATCATCGCTGCACTGACGGTGTTCCTCACCGTATCGGTGTCTGCGATGGCCGCCTTCAGCTTCGCGCATGTGCGTTTCTTCGGCGCCGATTTCCTGCTGAATTACTTCCTGATCGGGCTCATGTTTCCGGCTGCGACCGCGATCCTGCCGCTCTTCATTCGTATCCGCGATCTCGGATTACTCAACACCTATTGGGGCGTTGTGCTGCCGCAGGTCGCCTTCGGGCTCGGCATGAGCATTCTTCTCTTCAGAAACTATTTTCGCAACCTTCCGGAAGAATTGTTCCAGGCGGCCGTTGTCGATGGCTGCGGCTACATGCGTTTCTTCTGGCACATCTGCCTGCCGCTCTCGCGCCCGATCATCGCAACCGTCAGCATCATCTCCTTCGTTGGTAGCTGGAACAGCTACATCCTTCCGCTGATTATGCTGAATTCGGAGAAGATGTATCCTTGGCCGCTGGGCATCATGGTCTATCGCGGCGAATTCGGAACGGCCTGGCAGCTGGTGCTTGCCTTCATCACGCTCACTATCGCGCCGACCATCGTCGTCTTTTTCCTGGCGCAGAAGCATATCATCGCCGGCTTGACCGCAGGCGCGGTCAAGTCCTGACGCGAACGGGCGTGACGGTGGCTAGCCGAAGACGAGGCCGCCGTCGACGATGAGGTTTTGCCCGGTGACGGCTCGTGCCCACGGGCTTGCGAAGAAGAGAACCGCGTCGGCCGCTTCCTCCGGCGTCGTCACCCGGCGAAGTGGCGTGTTGGCGGCGATCAGCTCGAACACCGCGTCCGGCGTCGCGCTGCTTGCCTGGGTCGTCCGCAACAGGCCACCGGACACCATGTTGACGGTGATGCCGAGTGGCCCGAGTTCGGCCGCCGCGGTGCGGGTCAGCGACAGGAGGGCAGCCTTGGCCGCCGTATAGTCGTGATAGGGAACGACCGGGTTCTGAAAGAGGTTGGTGCCGATCGTCACGATGCGCCCGAAGCCGGCCGCGGCCATGGCCGGCCGTGCCGACTGGATCAGGTTCAATGCTCCCTTAACGGCCGTATCGAGTTGTGCCGTCATCGCCTCCCATGCGAGTTGATCGAGCTTCGGGCGTTGGTCGCCGTTGAAGCTGAAATCTGTCAGGGCGTTGTGCACCAGCGTGGTCGGCGCGCCCAAGGTGTTCGTGACGTCAGACACCATGCGCCGGACGGCAGCGGCATCGCGGATATCGGCCTGGAATGCCTTGGTGCGGTCGCCAAGGCTGGCGGCCAGCGCTTCGGCTTCGCTGCGGCTATTGCGATAGTTGATCGCGACCTTCGCCCCTTCGCGGGCAAAGGCAGTAGCAATGGCTGCGCCGAGGCCGCGGGCGCCGCCGGTGACGATGACCGTCTGTTCGCTGAGCGCTAGTGTCATTTCGAATACCCTTCTTTCGTCTGCCAGAGTTCATGAAAATGCTGTACCGGCCCGTGCCCGGTGCCGACGTCCAGCGTGTCGGCCTTGGCCACCGCCACAGCCAGATAGGCCTTGGCGGTGGCGATCGCCTGCACCAATGTCGCCCCCTTCGCGAGTTCCGCGGCCAGCGCGCTCGAGAGCGTGCAGCCGGTGCCATGGGTGTTGGCCGTTGGTACGCGGGCCGCTTCGAACCAGCTCAGCCCATCGGCGCTCGCCAGCACATCAGGGCTCTCGGGTCCGGCTAGGTGGCCGCCCTTGACCAGCACGGCAGCGGAGCCTAACGCGCGCAGCTTTTGTGCCTGATCGGCCATCTCCGCGCGGCTCTCTGCCGGCTGCACCTGAAGCAGTGCTGCCGCCTCCGGAAGGTTGGGTGTCAGCAGTGTCGCGAGCGGCAGCAGCCGGCGCGTCAGCACGTCGATGGCCTCGGGGTCGAGAAGATTGGCGCCGCCCTTTGCGACCATCACCGGATCGAGAACGATCGGAATATCGCGATGGGACCGCAGCACGGTGGCGACCGCGTCGGCGATCTCGGCATTCGCAATCATGCCGATCTTGACCGCATCCACTCTCACATCGGCGAAGACGGCCTTTATCTGGTCGCCGATGAAGGCGGCCGGCACGAGATGCACGCCGCTAACACCCTTCGTGTTTTGCGCGGTCAGCGCGGTCAGCGCCGCCATGCCATAGACACCACGTGCCGCGAAGGCCTTGAGATCGGCTTGAATGCCGGCCCCGCCCGATGGGTCCGAGCCGGCGATGGATAGAACGTTGCGGATCATTTCTGTGCCTTTCGAATAGCACTGGCTATATCGCGAGCGGCTCTCTCCGGATCACTCGTGCCGCAGATGGCGGAGACAACCGCCAGCCCGCCGGCGCCGGCGGCGAAAACATCGCCGACATGCGTGGCCTTGAGCCCGCCGATCGCCACTGTTGGTACCGGGCAGACATCGACAAGCCTAGCTAGGCCGTCAAAGCCGATCGGCTGCTTGTGATCGGGCTTGGTGGCGCTGGC
Source organism: Rhizobium sp. Root708 (assembly GCF_001429725.1). Lineage (GTDB taxonomy): Bacteria > Pseudomonadota > Alphaproteobacteria > Rhizobiales > Rhizobiaceae > Rhizobium. Next base: position 156,171 of record NZ_LMHV01000005.1, read on the forward strand.
AAAGACCGGTCCAATTCCGGCGTAGTCGACGATGCCAGGGTCGACCGCAGCCGCCAGCGCTTCGGTCTCGACCGAAAGACCGAGGATCATGTCGGGGCCGATGAGCTTACGTGCGGCGCGCGCACCGAGATCGTCCTGGCCGATATGGAGGCCATCGGCGCCGATGGCGATCGCCGCGTCCACGTCGTCGTTGACAATGAGCGCCGCCCCCGTGCCCGAGAGCACCGTTTTCAGGGCAAGGCCGGTTTCGATCATCCGCGCTGTGTCGGCATTCTTGTCGCGCAGCTGCACGATCGTCGCACCGCCTGCAACCGCCGCACGGGCCGTCTCGACCATGCCGATACCGGCGCAAAGATCCGGATCGAGAACGAGGTAGAGCGATAGGTCGAACTGTTTCATGCCTGACGGATCCTTGCGTGGCCGTCGAGAAACGCGCCATCGATCCGCGCAAGACTATCGAGGAAGCGGACGGCGAACGAGCCCGGTCCCTCGGCATCGCGGGCAGCTGCTTCGCCGGCGACGGCGAAGGTCGCGAGCGCTGCAATCGTTGCTTCGAAGGGAGCGTCGGGGCGGATCGCGGCAAAGGCGCCGACAAGGCAGGTCAGGGAGCACCCAAGCGCTGTCACTTGCGGCATCAACGGCGAGCCGCCGTCGATGCGAACCGCCCTGATGCCGTCGGTGACGAAATCGGTAGCGCCGGTCACGGCAACGACGGCTCCATGCGTCTCTGCCAGCGACCGGGCGGACGCCTCTGCCTGTTCCACCGGATCGCGGCTGTCGACACCCTGGCCTCGGCTCGCGCCACCGGCCAGCGCGATAATCTCGGAGGCATTGCCGCGGATCACCGCGGGCTGGAGCTCAAGCAGCGACGCCACCGCTTCCCGCCGGAACGCCGTGGCGTAGTGGGCGACGGGATCGAGCACCCAGGGTTTGCGATTGTCCCTTGCGGCGGTCGCGGCGGCGCGCATGCCTCGCATCCATCCGGCCGACAGCGTGCCGATATTGATCGTCAGTGCGCCGGCGATGCCGGCGAACTCGCCGGCTTCCTCCTCGGCGTGAACCATGGCAGGCGAAGCGCCCGTTGCCAGCAGCACGTTGGCGGCAATGTTCATCGCGACGAAATTGGTGATGCAGTGGACGAGCGGCGGCTGTGCGCGCAAGGCTTCAAGCAGCCTGCCCGGTGATGTCTGGTCTTGCATATTGCCCCTTTCAAGCGGGGCGAGACGCGAGGGACGACACGCAAAGGGCGGGCAAGTCCCGAGCGACTCCCTCCGCCAGCATTATCTGGTTCAGGTTCAAAGGGTACTTCTCAGCCCGCCTTTCGGCGTGCGCCCCTGTCTCTCATCATCTGTCTTGTCGCAAAGATAACCGGCCTTGTCATCTCAAAAATGACGGCCACGACGTCTCAGAGGCCGTTCTCCTTGATCGCTTCCATCGCGACGAAGGTCGACGTGTTGGCCACGAAAGGCAGGCTGGAAATCTTCTCCCCAAGGACCTGACGGTAATTGGCAATGTCGGACGTCCGGATTTTCAGCAGGTAGTCAAAGGCGCCGGCGATCATGTGGCATTCCTCGACCTCCTGTAGCTTCCGGACCGCGACGTTGAAAGCGTTCAGCGCGTTCTCACGCGTGTCCGAGAGCTTGACCTCGGTGAAGGCGACGTGATTCTTGCCGAGTTTGTTGACGTCCACCACCGCGCGGAAGCCGAGGATATAGCCGTCTTCGATCAAACGTCGTAGTCTCACCTGGCAGGGCGTGTTGGAAAGACCGACGCGTTTTGCCAGGTCGGTAACGGACATCCGGCCATCTGATAGCAGAGCTTCGATGATCCTGTGATCGAACTGGTCGATTTCTCTACTGTGGCTGGTTGTATTCACGTGAATTGCCCCCAAATTCCGCCAATCAATGGCGAATTATATTCAATGGGCATTCAAATCAAGTGAAATTGACTTCTTAAACCCTGTTAGCTTCAGGCTCTATGCGGATCAGGAGAAATATATGACGACCGTCGACGGCGCAGTGGCGCCCGGTGCCACCCCAGAGCAACCTCATAATGCTGAAAATCCGTTCAGCGCATTTGCACCTACGATCCGCGAACAGAGCGAGTTGCGTCGCGCCATCACTGCTGCTTACCGGACGCCTGAGACGGTATGCGTTCCGCGCCTTGTCGAAGCTGCCGCTCTTTCTGACAAGGTCAGGCAGGCCGCCGCCGCAACGGCGCGCAAGCTGATCGAAGCGTTGCGTGCCAAGCACAAGGGAACGGGCGTAGAAGGACTGGTCCACGAATACTCGCTCTCCAGCCAGGAAGGCGTGGCGCTGATGTGCCTTGCGGAAGCGCTGCTGCGCATTCCGGATACGGCGACGCGCGACGCGCTGATCCGCGACAAGATTTCCGAAGGTGACTGGAAGGCGCATATCGGCGGCGGCCGATCTCTCTTCGTCAACGCCGCGACCTGGGGTCTCGTCGTTACCGGCAAGCTGACGTCAACCGTCAACGATCGCAGCCTCTCGGCAGCCCTCACGCGTTTGATCGCGCGCTGCGGCGAGCCTGTGATCCGGCGCGGCGTCGATATGGCGATGCGCATGATGGGCGAGCAATTCGTCACCGGCGAAACGATCGATGAAGCGCTCCAGCGGGCCCGGCCGCTCGAGCAGCGCGGCTTTCGCTATTCCTACGACATGCTCGGGGAAGCCGCGACAACGGCCGCCGACGCCGAGCGCTACTACAAGGACTACGAAGCCGCCATCCATGCGATCGGCAAGGCTTCCGACCGCAGAGGAATCTATGAAGGGCCGGGCATCTCGATCAAGCTGTCGGCGCTGCATCCGCGTTACGTTCGCGCTCAAGGCGCGCGCGTCATGGACGAACTGTTGCCCAAGGTGAAGGCACTGGCGCTGATCGCCAAGTCCTACGATATCGGCCTCAATATCGACGCCGAGGAAGCCGATCGCCTCGAGTTGTCTTTGGATATTCTTGAGTCGCTTTGCCTCGACGAGGATCTGGCGGGCTGGAACGGCATGGGCTTTGTCGTGCAGGCATACGGCAAACGTTGCCCGTTCGTCCTGGATTACATCATCGATCTCGCCCGTCGTGCGGGACGCCGCATCATGGTTCGTCTCGTCAAGGGCGCCTACTGGGACGCGGAGATCAAGCGCGCACAGGTGGACGGTCTGGCTGACTTTCCGGTCTTCACCCGCAAGATCTATACCGATGTTTCCTACATCGCCTGCGCCAAGAAGCTGCTTGCCGCGACCGACGCTGTATTCCCGCAGTTCGCTACCCATAACGCCCAGACTCTGGCGACGATCTACCAGATGGCGGGCTCGGATTACTACGTCGGCAAGTACGAGTTCCAGTGCCTTCACGGCATGGGCGAGCCGCTTTACGACGAGGTTGTTGGCCGCCAGAACTTGAACCGGCCGTGCCGCATCTATGCGCCCGTCGGGACGCACGAGACGCTGTTGGCGTATCTCGTCCGCCGTCTTTTGGAAAACGGCGCGAACTCGTCCTTCGTCAACCGCATCGCCGACCCGAATGTGTCGGTGGACGAGTTGGTTGCGGATCCGACCGAGATTGTCGCGAAAATGCCGGTTGTCGGTCAGAAGCACGACAAGATTGCGCTTTCCGCAGGCCTTTACGGCGCCCGCAAGAACTCCAGTGGGCTCGATCTCTCGAACGAGACGACGCTGGATGAGCTCACGGCCTCCCTCGAACGTAGCGCCGCGATGAGCTGGACTGCTTCGGTCGGCGCCACGGCCGCAGGTCCGGCGCGTGAGGTTCGCAATCCGGCCGACGAGAGAGATGTTGTTGGTTCCGTACGAGAGGCTACGGCCGAGGAAGTTGCTGCTGCGGCTGCGCTTGCGCTGAAGGCAGCACGGTCATGGTCCGCCGTCGCGCCCGCAGAACGCGCCGGCGCGCTCGAGCGTGCCGCCGATCTCATGGAAGAGCGGATGGAGGTCCTTCTCGGCTTGATCATGCGCGAGGCAGGCAAGTCGGTTCAAAACGCAATCGCCGAAGTTCGTGAAGCGGTCGACTTCCTGCGCTACTACAGCGAGCAGGCCCGCCGTACCCTCGGCCCTTCGCACGCGCCGCTCGGTCCAGTGGTCTGCATCAGCCCGTGGAACTTCCCGCTGGCTATCTTCAGCGGCCAGATTGCCGCTGCCCTGGTTGCCGGCAACCCCGTGCTCGCCAAGCCGGCGGAAGAAACACCGCTGATCGCTGCCGAGGCTGTCCGTATCCTGCATGAGGCCGGCGTTCCGGCAGATGTGCTACAGCTGATCCCCGGTGATGGGCGCGCGGGCGCGATGCTTGTCGCTGCGTCGGAAACGGCAGCCGTCATGTTTACCGGCTCCACGGAAGTTGCCCGGATCATCCAGGCGGAGCTCGCAAAGCGGCTCTCCGCCGATGGGAAGCCAATTCCGCTGATCGCAGAGACCGGCGGCCAGAACGCGATGATCGTCGACTCCTCGGCGCTCGCCGAACAGGTGGTCGGCGATGTCATCGCGTCCGCGTTCGACAGCGCCGGTCAACGCTGCTCGGCTCTTCGCGTGCTGTGCCTGCAGGAAGATGTCGCCGATCGCACCCTGACGATGCTGAAGGGCGCGTTGCGTGAATTGAACATCGCCAACACCAATCGGCTTTCGGCCGATATCGGCCCTGTCATTACGGCGGAAGCCAAGGGCATCATCGAGACGCATGTGAAGGCGATGCATAGCCTCGGTTGCCCCGTCGAACGCGTCGAGTTGCCGGCGGCGACCGATGTCGGGACCTTCGTCGCGCCGACGATCATCGAGCTTCGCCAGTTATCCGACTTGAAGCGGGAAGTCTTTGGGCCTGTGCTCCACGTCATCCGTTGGCGCCGTCAGGATCTCGACCGGTTGATCGACGATATCAACGACACTGGTTACGGTCTGACCTTTGGCTTGCACACTCGCCTCGACGAGACGATTGCGCATGTCACCTCGCGGGTGAAGGTTGGCAATGTCTACGTCAACCGTAACGTGATCGGAGCCGTCGTTGGCGTTCAGCCGTTCGGTGGTCGTGGATTGTCCGGCACCGGCCCGAAGGCGGGCGGTCCGCTTTATCTTGGCCGACTGGTCAAGAATCCTCCGATCCCGCCGCAGCACAGCTCTGTTTACAGCGATCCGGGCCTCTCGGATTTCGCCAAGTCGCTCGATCAGAAGGGCTTGGCGGACGATGCGGAAATGGCGCGCAACCTGGGCAGCCAGTCGGCGCTTGGGCTGGAAAGCGAATTGCCGGGACCCGTCGGCGAACGCAACCTCTATGCCTTGCATCCTCGCGGCACCATCTATTGCCTTCCGATTTCTGAGGTCGGCTTGCGCCGGCAGATATCGTCGGTCCTTGCGACCGGCAACAGTGCCGTCGTCGAATGCGATGACCGGTTGCGCGCGAGCCTCGATGGCCTGCCGGCGACGGTGTCGAACAGGGTCGTCTTCAAGGATGCCGCCTCGGCGGGTGCGAGCTTTGCAGGTGCCTTGATCGAGGGCGAGGGCGCCCATCTGAGCACGATGCTGAACAAGATCGCGGCGATGCCGGGCGCATTGTTGCTCACACAGTCCGCGTCGTCTGACGCACTTGCACGTGATCCGGATGCCTATTGCCTTAATTGGCTGCTGGAAGAGGTTTCGACCTCGATCAACACTGCGGCAGCCGGCGGTAACGCAAGCCTGATGTCGATCGGCTGATCGCACGCAGATTATGGTCGCAACGCGTGCATCGCGTTGTGACCATTGATGCTCAAGGCGTGGCAGGGGTAGGTTTCGGGAGCAGTTTGCCGCGAACGAGCAGCAGCACTGTCCCGATCGCTATAAGACCCACGACCACATTTGCGGCGACAAACAGAATGGGCGCCAAGAGATGAAGTGCGCCTGATGGGTCGCTGCGCGTCACCATCTTGCTTGCCGCGGTCGACAGGGCGGTCACACCGAAGGTGAAGGCCCAGTAGGATGCCGCGAAGGGCTGCTGCCGGATCCATGGCAGCAGGCGCAGCATCAGCAGAAGCTGCAGGATCGCGTAGCCCAGCATGGCATGGGCGAGTATGTCAGGCGTTCCGGTCGTAACGCTGAGATAGGCCACGCAGCCGACAGCGGGTGGTGCAAGCTGGATGCCGAGGGTCGGACGCAACGGCTCAGACAGTGTCTGAGCGTTGTACAATCGGTTCAGAAGCACGGATTCGATCGCCAGCCACGAGAAGAATCCGGCGCCGAAGGCAAGCTGGCCCCAGTCGGGCGAGTTGAACGCGGATAGAGCTATCGCCATGACGAAGGAACCGGCAACCGCCGGCAGGTAAAGCACCGCCGTCGTCGCGGTCGGATCGCGATCACCTCGCCAGAGAATACCTGTCCGCCAAAGGGCGAAGACTAGCGTGAACACCGCGCCGGCGGCAAACAGCACCACCGCGCCGGCATGGCTGTGGGGTTGCAGCACAATCGCGGTCAGCATGGTGGAGACGCCGATGAGGCCGATGAAGCAGCATTGCACCGGATGCTGCGCTTCAGCTGCAACAGCTTTCGCGTCGATCAGCCATTTGCCTGCGTAGAGAAGGATGAGCAGCAGCCACACGACACCTGCCACGATCCCGATGGCCTCGCCGATCTGCGGCGGCAAATTCCAGATCGGAGCCGCGGCGCGCCAGCTGTTCGTCAAGCCTGCCAACCCAAGCACGATACCGAAGAAAGCGGCCGGAATACGTGGCATCCGGACATGCAAGCCCGCCATGCCGATAGGAGATTTGGCTGAAATATTGGACATGCGAGAGCATCCTTTGCCGCGATCGTGGCCGGCAGCATCGGTTACTCCTGGACGAGTGACAAGAGGAGGTCCACCTTTATCTGAGCCGTCTCTTGCCCTCGAAGAACAGAAGCATGACGAGACCGAGCAATCCGGCGGCCGCAGCGATCAGCGCGGTACCCGAATAGCTGCTCGTGGCCGTTCCCAGCGCGAAAAGCAGAGCGCTCAGCCCTGCACCGAGAAAGAGGTTGACCGAGATGAGCGCGCTTCCGAGACCGGGACGCTCCGCGATGAGATCCTGGAGATAGGTGATCGGAATGCTGATCAGTGCCGCCGCCCCAATCCCGCTGAGAATTGTGAGCGCGTAGACGTGCCATGGTGCGGATGCCAGTCCGAGCAGCACGAGGTAACCGACATAGATGACGGTGCCGATCGCAAGGGTGGTCACATGGTTCATCATTCTCTGCGCACGCCCCCACACGAAGATGAAGATGACTTCGAGAAGTGCCACGATCCCGATGAGAACGCCGATATCAGCCACCGTTCCATGGGCCGCGCCGGTGACGATCAATGGAAAGACGGCACCGTTGACGTGCAACATGCTGCTGATCAAAGCGACCGCCACAACCCGGACCAGAGCGGGCGGTGAGACGACTGCCCCCAATGCCGCGAGGTAGGACAGATGATGTGTCGCCGCATTGTCGGTTCCGCGTTGCCGGGGCAAAAATCCGGCGATCAATGCAAAGCAGGCGACGCAGGCGAGCGCTGCAAAAAGGTAGGCCGGCAGCATGGTTTTGGAATTGGCGAGAAGGGCGGCTGTCAGCCCCGGCACCAGCACCCAGGCGAGCGAGATCATCGCTCGAACACCAGAGTTCACGGTGGCGACGTCGTTTCGCTCCATGTCGCGGGTTGCCGCTCGCACGTTGCCGAAAAGCAGGGAGTTGAGCGCCCAGAAAACCGGCAGGAAAACCAGCGCAGCGAGCAAGAAGGTTGCCTGTGTCGGCACGAAGTAGACCGCGCCATAGCCGACGATGCCGAAAACGGCCACCGTCAACATCATGGTTCGGTATTCACCCAGTCTGTCCGCCAGGTTCCCGAGCAGGATGCTGACGATGACGTTCACACCGGCCGCGCAGAAAATCAGTGCCGAGTAAAGGCCATTGCTGAGGCCAAGCTCGCGAATTCCGATGATGGACTGGTAAGGCGCTGTCGACGCGCCCGCGAAGCCGAAGGCGAAAATTGAAAGCATGCTCACCCGAATCCTGGGATCGCGGAAAACGGTAGGGAGGAGGCGGGTCATCGGGACTGTCTAAAGGGTGGTCAAATCACCCGGTTGTCGGGTAAGCGAACTCTGGCAGGTCTCGCGTGAGCCGAACCTGCCAGAGTGAATTTCAGCCCTGCCAGCGCGCTGAGAGACGTGCGCGTGGTTGAAAATCGAACTCACGATCGAAAGGGAAGGCGGGTCGCATACGGCGTTTGCTCTCGAGGTTCTCGATATCCTGGTTCACCACGCCCTCGGTCAGCGCCATCAGGTTCGGGTTCGCGATCGGAGCTAGCTCCGGCGAGAGGTAGCCAGACTTGACCGCAAGGAGCCTGACCGTTTCAGGTGCAAGGGAAAGGCGGGTGAAGTCCGCTATGTTGTGGTAGGGGCGCCGGCGGGCCGCCAGAACGACCGTGACGCCGCCGATACGAACGACTGCCTGGCGTTCCGGCAACGCGCCCGGATTGTCGAGGAACAGCACTTCGGCCTCCACCAGTGCTGGAGTGCTCGATGGATCAAGGCTGCCGCCGATACGCAGCGCCAGCGTCTCTCCGAGACCAGCCGCAAAGCATGCTTCGACGGCAGGGCGGTCGGTGATGCCTGCCACCAGTGCATGTTCAAACTTGCGAGCGAGGAGGGCGTTCAAGACGTCCGCACGGTCTCCGACGCCGCCACCGGTCGGGTTGTCGGCAGAATCCGCGAGAATGAGCGGCGCGGTTTCACACGCCTCGGCGATATCAAGCATTGCATCGAGCGGCCCGGTCACCGGGCCGAACTGGCAGCCTTCGCGAGCATCCCAGTAAGAACGAGCGATTTCCTCGGCCACCGCAGCTGCCGCAGCCTTGTCAGTGCCCGTCACGACGCCGCAGGCCGTCGCGCGCGGCTCGTCCGCCCAGACGTAACCGATCATGAGATTGGCATCCAGAATGCCTGGATGCTCGTCGAAACGCGGCAGCATGTCGTAGAGCGCGCGTGTTGGCTCATCCTCGGTGGAGGTTCGCTCGCCGGGCAACAGAACCGGCACGGCGGCCCAGGCGACGCCGGGGCGTTGCCCGCTCTTCAAAGCGTCGACCAGCATCGACCAGGCACGCACCATCGTCTCACGGACATCGATATGCGGCGCGGTGCGATAGGCCGCGAAGATATCGAGCTGGTCGATGATCTGCTGGCTGACGTTGCCGTGGAGATCGTAGCTTGCCGCCACGATGCAGTCAGGCCCGACGACCGCGCGCGCCGCGGAGATCCAGTCGCCCTCGGCGTCGTCCATGCCATCGACGTTCATCGCGCCGTGCATGGCGAGATAAAGGCCGTTGATCGGCAGGGACGCCTCGAGGCGCTCAAGGAATTCCGCCTTGAACGTTTCGTAGGCGGCATGCGAGACGGGACCACCGGGCACGGCCCGGGCGTGCAGAAGCGGGAGATGCTCAACGCCATCGGCGTTGAGAAAGTTGAAATACTCGGCGTTGAGTAGATCGGTACCCCGGAGGACGCGAAAGTCCTCGGTCGTCATCAGCACCGGGGAATAGGTGCTGCACTCGGTGTGAATTCCGCCTACGGCAATTCGCATGGAAACTCTCCTAGAGTTTGGGGCTCAGGGGAACGATAGCGGCAAAGCGCTGCCAGTTCTTTTTAGCTTTCGGGGTCCAGGCCGCCTCGGCGATTGCCGGAAGGCGCGGGAAGACCAGACGGTTGAAATAGGCCCGCGATAGGTAGTGTTCGGACCAGATGCATGCCTGCACGCCCTTCATCCTGTCCTTGAGGTCCTCAGGGAAGTCGCCCTCGGCCTCGTAGGCGTAGGTATGCGCCGGCGGAACTGTTCCGGCCCAGCTGGCGCCAGGTTCCTGGAACGCTTCCGCCTGGACCATGTCCAGATAGTAGGCCTGCCCGGGCGTCATCACCACCTCGTAGCCCTGACGCGCCAGCTCGATCCCGACTTGCGGGTTCTCCCAGGCCATCAACAGTGTGCCCTCTGCAGCGACACCGCCGCCATGAGCGACTTCGTTCCAGCCGGCCAGCTTGCGGCCACGAGCCGTCAGCATGTCCTTGATGCGCTTGAGGAAGAACGACTGCAGCGCGAAGGTGCCTGAAATTCCTTCCTGCTCCATCAGCTTCTTGGCGAGTGGAGAGGCAAGCCATGAGCCGTTCGCGACCTCGTCCCCGCCAATATGGAGATAGGAGGAGGGAAAGAGCTCGACCATTTCGTCGAGCACTTTTTCGAGGAACTCGTAGGTGAAGGGAACAGCGGGGTTGAGGGCGTTGTTCGGATAGCCCTGGACCGAGTGATAGCTGTCCGGCGCTTCCTGCCCGTCGCTCAATTCCGGAAGGGCGGTGAGGGTGGCGGAGCTGTGGCCCGGAATATCGATCTCCGGAATGACCTCGACGCTCAGGGATGTCGCATGCGAGACGATGTCGCGGGCGTCGTCCTGCGAATAGAAGCCGCCGACCGGTTGCGCGCCATTGCCAAGTTGCGGAAGCAGTGGCTCGTCGGGGCCGCGAAGGACGCCTGTGGTCGTCAGTTCGGGATAGGCCTTGATTTCAAGGCGCCATGCCTCGTCATCGGTCAAATGCCAGTGGAAGATATTCAGCTTGAACCAGGCAAGAATATCGATGAGCCGCTTGATGTCAGCGCTTGGATAGAATTGCCTCGAGACGTCCAAATGGCAGCCGCGCCAGCCATAGCGCGGCTGGTCGGCGATGGTGCCGGTTTCCGGAAAGCGGAACGTCTCCGGGGTGCCGCGTGCGCCTTGCAGGAGCTGCGCGAGCGAAGTCAGAGCATATTGCCGACCAGCGCTGCCGCCATGGCGGATCGTAATGGCGCTCGTCGTGAACTCCAGCCGGTAGGCTTCCTTTGCCAGCCCGTTGTCGGCGACGAAGCGCAGTGCTCGTCCCTGCGGGGAAGGCGCCAGGTTGAACGGCGCGTGGCTGCCGTCAAAAAGACGATGAAAAAGTGCCAGAACGGTCGCTACCGCGCGGATATCGTCAACGGATGAGCCGTCGGCGGGATAGAGAACGACCGGGAAGCCGTCGCCCGCCGTGGCGTCGATTTCCGCAGGCCAGGGCTGCAACGCAAATGGCAGGTCCAGTTCGCCTTTCGGCAGGAGCACGGGCGGCGGCTCGTTGACACTCCCTTCCAGCAGAAGATCGGACACGGCCACATCGACATGGCTGCCGTCGGCCAGAGTGACATAGGCCGATTTCGCGCCATCGGTACAATGGCGGGCAGGTCGGTGAAGGCCGCTGACGGTAAAGATCCAGCTGTCACCTGCATCCAGCGATAGTCCGGAAGGCGGTGCGAACTCATGGAAGTTCGCATTGCGACGGAGGAATGTTGCGTTGTCGCAAGCCTTCGGATCGATGACACGCGTCAGCGAGGTGTAGACCAGCTTGAAGTTCGAAAGCTGCCGATCTGACAGGTTGAAAAGCGTGAAGGTGAACCGACCGTTCGGGCCGCCGTCAGGTTGCCACGTGCTTTCCAGGCGGTAGGGAGCCGTTCCCATATCCGTTCCTCTCTTATTCTTTATTTTGGAGTATCAGTAGTCTGCCGATTGGGAGAAGGTCCGGGCGAGTTCGGCCTGGCCTGCGGTGAGGCCGCAATCGACCGGCAGACAAACGCCGCTGATGGCCGCAGCCTGCGGACCGGCAAGGAAGCCAACGGCATTGGCAACGTCCTTGGGGTCGACGACGCGCTGCAGCGGATACCAGCGGCGTGCTTCTTCGAACACGTTGGGGTTGGCAGCCGCGCGGGCTTCCCAGGCCTGTGTTCTGACCGTGCCGGGAGCAACGGCGTTCGAGCGAATGCCGAACTTGCCGTATTCCACGGCTATCAGCTTTGTCAGGTGGAGCAGGCCTGCCTTGGCGGCGCTATAGGCGGGATGTCCGAAAACGCTCATCCCGTTAACCGAGGCGATATTGACCACGGAGCCCTTGGAAGCCTTCAGGAGGTCAGCAACCGCGTTGAAGCAAAGGAACGGCGCCTCGAGGTTCAATGCGTTGTCGGCACGCCAATCGTCCGCCGTCGTTGCCTGCAGGCTGACGGCGCGCGCCGCACCGGCGTTGTTGACCAATGTCTTGACCGTGCCGAGTGCTGCGGCCCGCTTCGCCATTGCCGTGGTCCCTTCGACGCTCGTTACGTCGCAGGCGACGGCTACGAAACGATCCGATGATCCGAGCGCGGCGGCCGCCTTTTCCGCGGCAGCAATGTCGATATCGACCAGGAGGATGATGTCATGGTCGTCGGCAAGCCGGCTGGCAATAGCCCGTCCGATATCGCCCGCAGCGCCGGTGACGATCGCTACCGTTTTTGTCATTTCTACATCATCCTTTCATTGGCATGAGACGCTCAGTCACCGAGGAGCTGGCGATCGTCGCCATCGCGGTGAGCGACGAGTTGTTGTTTAATTCGACGAAGGGTCACGGCCGCTTGCGGCTGTATATTGTAGGCCACCAGGCTGGCGAGAATGTCGACGGCAGCGAGATAGGCAATCCGAGTGGACGTCGGGCGAAAGATGTTGTTGCCCTCGGCAAGGTCGATCGGGACGACGATGTCGGCCGATTTAGCCACCGGGCTATCGGCCTGGGTCAACGCAATTGTCGTGACTTTGCCTTCCCGTGCAAGCGTAAACGATCGCACGAGTTCGGCGTTGCGGCCGGAAAACGAAGAACCAATCATCACGTCGCCGGGCCTTGCAGCGGCGGCCAGCATGAGTTGCATGCCATGGTCGGAGCTGGCAGTTACCCGAAGGCCGAAACGAAACAGCCGGTTCTGCAGTTCGCTTGCGATCATCGAGGAATTTCCGCCGGATCCGAATGCGTAAATCATTTCGGCCTTGGCGAGACGTTCAGCCGCCGCCTCGACGGCTGCCAGATCAAGCGACCGATGCAGAAGGAAAAGCGCGTTTTGCGCCTTGGTGATGATGTCCTGGGCGACATCGGCCGGATTGCTGCTTTTCGGTTCCGGGCGAAGGTAGCGCATGCCGACATAGGCCGTGCGGGCGAGTTGGACCTTGAAGTCCGAAAAGCTCTCGCAACCGACCCTGCGACAGAAGCGGGTCACCGTCGGCGGAGAGACGTCTGCCTTCTCGGCGAGCTCGATGATCGATGCGTTGACCGCAAATTCGAAGTCATTGAGGAGAATATCCGCGATGCGGTTCTCGGATGGCGAAAGCCGGGCCTTTTCTTCCTGCAATGTCGAAAAAATATCCATGCCCGGCTCCTCCTGATCGTTCGCGCTACTTGTCCTTTGCCTTATAGGCAACGCAGTCGATCTCAACCTTGCAATCGACCATCATCGACGATTGGACGCAGGCGCGCGCAGGCGGGTGTTCTCCGAAATACTCCTGATAAATAGTGTTGAACGTCCAGAAATCGCGCGGGTCATCGAGCCAGACACCACAACGCACGACATGCTCGACGCCGTATCCGGCTTCTTCGAGAATGGAGAGGACATTCTGAATTGTCTTATGAGTTTGGGCGACGATGTTGCCGTCGATGATCTCGCCATTTTCCATGGCAACCTGACCGGAAACATAAAGCCAGCCGTCGGCTTCGACAGCCCGCGCGAAGGGCAGCGGCTTGCCGCCCGCGCCCTTTTGAACCGTGCCATAGCGAGTGATGGACATAGACCGATCCTTGCAAATTATTTTCGTGATGCGTTGACAAATGACCATACAAAGCGGAATTTGACCAGAGAAAAACAACATTCATGAAAAGAATTTCAATAGGGAACCTCATGCGCGATCCTTTCAAGAATCCTTTCCCGGCTTCCGATGTTGCCCGTCATTCGATCTGGGAGATGCTTGTCCACCGCGATATCGACGCCTTCCTGGCGGCCGATTGGTCGATGGTGGAGCATGATTTCGTGGAAGAGGGGTTCATCGGTATCGATGGCGGCAAGAAGGTCAGCCCCGATGACTGGCGGCTGGCGTTTCCGACGCTCACGGCCTATCGCGACGAATGGCTGCGCCAGGCCAAGGAATTCGCCAAGGAGAGCTTTGCCGAAGACACCCGCACGGCGATCTTCACCACGACCACGCTGGAAGACATCGAAATCTCTGGCGACATGGCGTTGGTGCGCAAGAAGTTTAATGGCGGCATCGCCAAGGCGGACGGCACGCGCGATGTCATGCAATGGCAGACACTCTATTACTGCCGCTTGCACGATGGTCGCTGGAAGATCTCGGGCTTCACTGGCTATCTGCCGAACCCAATGGGCTAATCTAACCTGAAGGCCAAAACCTTGCGGATATTCACGGCAGCGCTCGCCACCGAAACCAATACCTTCTCGCCCATCTGCATCGACCGACGCGCCTTCGAGGCATCGCTTTACGCGCCGCCCGGCCAGCACCCGGAAACGCCTACCTTGTGTTCGGCCCCCATAACGGTCGGCCGGCGCGTATGCGCTGAGAAGGGATGGGAACTTGTCGAGGGAACGGCTGCCTGGGCGGATCCCGCAGGCCTGCTCAACCGCGCAGCCTACGAAGGTCTGCGCGACGAGGTGCTGGGGCAGCTGAAGGCGGCGATGCCAGTCGATGCGGTTGTCCTCGGCCTTCACGGTGCCATGGTTGCCGCGGGCTATGAAGATACCGAAGGCGATATTCTTTCGCGCGTACGTGAAATCGTTGGCCCCGACATACGCGTGTTTGCCGAACTGGATCCGCACAGCCATCTGACCGCCAAACGCCTGGCTGCCGCTGACGTGTTCGTCTACTTCAAGGAATTCCCTCATACGGATTTCGTTGATCGGGCGGAGGACCTCTGGCGGATTGCTGTGGACACACTAGAGGGACGGATCAATCCGGTCATGTCGGTGTTCGACTGCCGGATGATCGACGTCTTCCCGACGTCGCGAGATCCGATGCGCTCCTTCGTCGACAAGCTCATGCAGATCGAACGCGAGGATGACGACATCTTGTCGATATCTGTCATTCACGGCTTCATGGCCGGCGATGTTCCGGAAATGGGTACGAAGCTCCTCGTCGTGACGAACGACAATGCCGCCAAGGGGAGCGCGCTCGCCCGCGAACTGGGCATGGAGCTGTTTGCAAAGCGCGGCACCTTCATGATGCCGCAGATCGACGAGAAACAAGCCGTCAGCGAGGCGCTTGCCGCGACGTCCTGGCCGGTTGTCATTGCCGACATGTGGGATAACCCGGGTGGAGGCACCGCCGGCGATGCGACCGTCCTGTTGGAAGAGCTACTGGCACGTGGCGCAACGGATACGGCGATCGGGACGATCTGGGATCCGATGGCGGTGCAGATCTGCATGGCTGCAGGCGAGGGCGCGGAGATTCCGCTTCGCTTCGGTGCCAAGTCGTCGCCGGGCACGGGCAATCCCATGGATGGCATCGTGAAGGTGGTCAAGATCGTTCCGAACGCTGAGATGCGGTTTGGCGAGAGCTTTGCGCCCTTCGGCGATGCCGCGCATATCGTGCTTGATGGCATCGACATCATCCTGAATTCGACGCGGGCGCAGAGTTTCGATCCGACGTTGTTTTCGGTGATGGGGATCGAGCCGACCTCCAAGAAGATCCTAGTCATCAAGTCGACCAATCACTTCTTTGCATCTTTCTCCAAGATTGCAGCCGAGATCATTTACTGCGCGGCGGGAACGCCCTATCCGAATAACCCGGCGAAGACGCCGTACCGTCGCGCTCGCAAGGATATTTGGCCGATGACAGCCGACCCGCACGGGTTGGAGCAGGGAGCAGTTTGATGAGTGACAATCCGTTCGCCGTTGTTGCAAAGGCCGGTGACAAGCTGAGCGAGTTGTCGACCCCCCGGCCGATCATCGACGAAGATCGTTTGGCAGCGAACATCGCGCGGGTGCAGTCTTACCTGGACAGCCATGGCATCGCGTTTCGTCCTCATATCAAGACCCATAAAATTCCCGCCCTTGCCGCCGAGCAGATCGCCGCTGGTGCCAAGGGTATCAACTGCCAGAAGATCAGCGAGGCGGAAGTTTTCGCCGCCGCCGGATTTGATGACATCCTGATTACGTTCAACATTCTCGGGCCGCAGAAACTCGAGCGCTTGGCGGCACTGAACGAGCGCATCGGTGGCCTGAAGGTGGTGGCCGACAGCGCGGTGACCGTTGACGGCCTTTCGGATTGGTTTAGCGCGCGCAAGCCGCTTGTCGTTCTGGTCGAATGCGACACCGGCGGCGGACGCTGTGGCGTCCAGACGCCGCAGGAAGCCGCCGCGCTTGCCGGACGCATCGATGCAGCGCCAGGCTTGTCTTTTGGTGGGCTTTTGAACTACCCGAAGGCGGGTGCCGCCCAAGAAGTGCAGTCCTTCCTGAGTTCGGCTTTGAAACTGCTTGAGGACGAAGGGATTGCCTGCCCGATCGTCAGCAATGGCGGAACTCCTAGCCTTTTTGATGCACACCTTGTGCCGGCGGCAACCGAGCATCGTGCCGGAACCTATATCTACAATGATCGCTCCATGGTCCGGGCTGGCCACTGCAGTTTCGACGAGTGCGCCATGCACGTTCTGGCAACCGTCGTGTCACGGCCGACGCCGGATCGCGCCGTGATCGACGCGGGCTCAAAAGCGCTGACGTCGGACCTGCTCGGGTTTTCCGATTTCGGCAGCGTCGTCGGATATCCTGATGCGGTGATTACCGGGCTTTCGGAAGAGCACGGCGTTATCGATCTCTCGAAATGCTCCGGCGAACGGCCTGCTATCGGTGAGAAGATAAGGATCGTTCCGAACCACACCTGCGTCGTCTCCAATCTCTTCGATACAATGGTGTTTCATCGCGACGGCGTCGTCACGCGTGTCGAGGGTGTCGCGGCTCGCGGCCTCGTCTGGTAACTCCGCCTTTAGCAAGATTTATCGCGCGCTGCGGGCATCACTTCGCGCGTCTTGACGTTTGACGTGCGAAGCGCATTTCTTCCGGAGGCCCATGTTGCAGGTGCCGGGAGGTCTTTCGATGAGATTGTCTGTCGCTTTTGCTTTAGCGGCGAGCTTTGTCTGCATTTCAGCGGCAGAGGCGCCATCGGAATGGCAAACCTATAGCGGGGTGCGCGTCGATTCAGACCCGCAAACGCAAGCCCGCTTTGATCGCGCCTATCGCCACTGCGAGCCCCAGGCAGCATGGCAAGGATCGTCTCAGCAAAACAGCCTGCTTTATGTCACGGCTCTCAGGAGCTGCCTGTATCGCCAGGGCATCGTTGACCGCGGATCATATTCGTACCCGGTCAACGATCCCTTCGATCACTTCATTGATCGCTAAGGATCAGGCAGCAGGCGCTGGATTCAGCAAGTTGACGTCGATATCAGTCAGTTCGACGTGGCGCTCGAAGGCGATGCCGTTTTCGTCAAAGAGGTGGCAATCGACCCCATTGATCCCGGCAGTCAACGGCTGCTCGGGGCGGATTCCGATGCTTCCAGGCAGCATAGCGCAGAAGTTCTCACCTTCGCCGTCAAGCGCGGCGTAGGCAACGGTCTGCGCACCGAGGCGTTCGATGACCGTCGGCACGACGGTGATCGAGATGTCGCCGGAGCCGAGCTGAATATGTTCCGGTCGCACGCCGAGTGTGAGCGTCTTGCCGACAGCGGTTTCGCGCGGCGACACCGGAAGGGTGATTTCCTGGCCCTTGTACTCGACGGTCATGCCGGCATCGGTGACCGCCAGGCATTTCACGCTCAGGAAGTTCATCTTCGGATTGCCGATGAAGCCGGCGACGAACATGTTTGCGGGCTTGTGATAGAGTTCCAGCGGCGCGCCCGTCTGGGCGATCTCGCCGGCGTTCAGCACGACGATGCGGTCCGCCATCGTCATCGCTTCGACCTGGTCGTGCGTGACGTAGATCATCGTCGCCTTCAGCTGGCGGTGAAGCTTGGCAAGCTCGATGCGCATGTCGGCGCGCAGCGCCGCATCGAGGTTGGAGAGGGGCTCATCGAACAGGAATATCTTCGGTTCACGGACGATCGCGCGACCGATGGCGACGCGCTGACGCTGGCCGCCCGACAACATGCCGGGCTTTTGCTGCAGTCGTTGATCGAGGTGAAGAATGCGTGCTGCGTGTTCAACCTTGGCCTTGAGCTTTTCCTCTTCCATGCGCTCGACCCGAAGGGGAAACGCGATGTTTTCGAAAACGCTCATGTGCGGGTAGAGCGCGTAGGACTGGAACACCATCGCGATGCCGCGCTTGACTGGAGGCAGATCGTTGACCCGCAGTCCGTCGATCAGGATATCGCCGGCCGAAGTCGCATCCAGACCCGCGATCATGCGGAGCAAGGTAGATTTACCACAGCCGGAGGGGCCGACGAAAACAACGAACTCGCCGTTCTTGACCTCGAGCTGAACGCCCTTGAGAACTTCGAAGTCGCCGTAGAACTTCTGAACCTTGTTGAGAAGAAGCTGTCCCAAAACCTGTCTCCGGTCGCCGCGTCATCCGGCGCTTGCACATAATAGATAAAGGATCGCGGGTGTTGCGCCCGCGATCCCAACAAAGGCTTACTTGAACGCTTCGATTTCGCCGGCAGCCTTCTTGAGGGCAGCAGCCGGTTCAGCCTTGCCCGTCACGACGGACTGGACCATCTCGATGATCGAGTTCTGGAAACCCTTGTAGTCGGTGAAGAGAGGCTCAGGACCACCGAAAGCGATACCGTCGATGAACGGCTTCCACGACGGATCGGCCTTGACGAATTCGTCAACCTTGGCCGACGGACGCAGAGGCGTCAGACCGGCGCCGCCCTGGAGTTCGTATTCGCCCTGTGGGCCCGGCGAGGTGATGAACTTGGCGAATTCAGCCGCCTTCTCTTCAACGCCCGTGCCCTTGAAGACCGCCAGGCTGTCCGTGATGAGCAGCGTGCCTTCACCCTTGGCCGAAGGACCGAGCGGCAGCGGTGCTACACCCCAGTTGATTTTGGTGTCCTTGAGGCGAGCAGCAGCGCCGGACCCAGCCTGGATCATGCCGACCTTGCCATCGAGGAAGATGGCGCGGATTTCGTTCTGCTCGTAGGCGGTTGCGCCTTCGACGGAATAAGGCGTGATGTCCTTGTAGGCCTGCAGGGCAGCCAGCACTTCAGGGCTGTCGATGACAATCTTGTCGCCGTCGATAACCTTGCCGTTGTTGGTGTAAACCCAATGCATGAACTGGTGCATGGTGTTGTCGAAGGTCTTCGCCGGAAGACCGTAGCCTGCAATGCCAGTCTTTTCCTTGATCTGCTTGGCGTCGGCAATTTCTTCAGCCCAGGTCTTCGGCGGGGTTTCCGGATCGAGACCAGCCTGCTTGAAGAGGTCCTTGTTCCAGTAGAGGGCCTTGGTCGAGAAAGCGACCGGCACGCCCCACTGATTACCGTCGAAGGTGACCGTATCGACGATATTAGGATAGTAGCTCTTCTTCTCTTCGTCGGTCATCGGAACCGGAACGATCAGGTCGTTCTGGGCAAATTCCTTGAGCGTGCGCGAGCCGACATAAGCCATGCCGACCGGAGTGCCGGCAGCAGCGAGCGTCGTCGCCTTGTCCTGGCACTGTTCCCAACCAACAACCTCAACGGCAATCTTCCAGCCCGTGTTCTTGCCTTCCCATTCCTTGATGTACTTCTCATGGATGGGATCGATCTTGTCGCCGCAATAGATCCAGCTGATCTCCTTGTCAGCGGCATGAGCGGTCATGGTGCCGAGCGCGGTGGAGCCGAGCAGGGCGAGGGCAATCAGCCCGGTCTTCATTTGAATTGTCACTTTGTGTGCTCCCGTTTTTTCTCTGGTGGTTGACTTATCGACTTACTGTTTCACCGCGCCAGCAGTCAGGCCGCTGACGAGATACTTTTGAAGGAAGAAGATCACGATCATGGCAGGCGCAATGCCGACGAAGCTTGCGGCCATCAGCTCGTTCCAAACGACTTCCTGTCGGCCGAAATAGGCGAAGAGGCCAACCGGCAACGGCGCGTATTCGGTCTTGGAGTTGAACGTCAATGCGAAGATAAACTGCTGGGCATAGGAGCCGATAAAGGTGGTGATCGCAACCACGGTAATGCCGGGCATGGCGATCGGCAGGATGACGCGGCGCAGCGTGTAGAAATGGCTGGCGCCGTCAACGAATGCCGCCTCGTCGAGTTCCCTCGGAATCCGCATCATGTAGGTCCTGAGCAGCCAGATCGCTGACGGGATCAGGAAGGCGATACCGGGAACCATGATTGCAAAATAGGTGTTGAGCAGGCCAAGCGTGCGCATCAGCCGGAACAGCGGAATGAGCAGCACGGCGCCCGAGAACATGTTGACCGCCAGGAACGCGCCGAGCAGAACGCCGGCGCCCTTGAATTCAAAGCGCGCGAACGCATACGAGGCGGGGATCACGAGAACCAGCACGGCTGCCGTCACGATGGTCGAGATGAAAAAGGAGTTGAAGATGTAGCGCGCGAAGCCCGGAACGCTGACCCACATCGTCCTGTAGGCCTCGAAGGACCCGTTCTCGGGAATGAACCGATACGGCGACGAGAACAACTGGCTGAGCGGCTTCAGCGAAACAAGGAAGCCCTCGACAAACGGAGCAAGCACGAAGGTCAGGAACACCGCGATACCGACATAGATGCCGATGATCTCATACCATTTATAACGGTTGATCAGCATGGGGGGCTGTTTCATCGCTTGTCTCCTGAGGCAAGGCGGCTGGTCAGGCGGAAGTAGCAGACGCAGAAGATCGACAGGAAGATGCAGATCAGCACGGCGCGCGCGGCACCTTCGCCATATTTGTTCGATCCGATCGCCGTCTTGTAGGTATCGATAATCATCGTCGTCGTTTCGCCGCTCGGACCGCCGCGCGTCAGAATCCAGATGATGTCGAAGGAGTTGAAGGTGGAGATCAGGGACAGCATCGACATGGTGATCATCGAGGGGACGATCAGCGGCATGGTGATGCGGCGGAAGCGGTAAAAACGGCCTGCTCCGTCGGTCCAGGCAGCTTCATACAGATCCTGCGGGATCGCCTGCATGGCGGCGAGCATATAGAGCGTCACCATGGGAACGCCGATCCAGACGTCGGTGATGATCGTCGCCCAGAACGCAGTCGATCCTTGCGCCAGGAACGCCACGGGAGCATCTGCGAGGCCAAAGCGCTGCAGCATCCCGGAAATCATCCCGAACTGGCCGTTATACATCCAGCCCCACATGAAGATACCGATCGCCATCGGAACGATCCAGGGCGGCATGGTGAGGACACGGAACAGCGCTCGACCAGGTACGGCCGAATTCAGCATCGTCGCGCCGAAGACGCCGATGATCATCTTGATGGAGACCGAGAAGAACGTCCAGATGAAGGTCCGGATGATGACTTCCGCGAAGGTCTCGTTGAAGATCTTCTGATAGTTCACCCAGCCGACCCAGTTCGTCACCTTCTTCAGCGACGCATCGGTGAAGGAAAGGATGAAGGTATCGACCAGCGGATATGCGACGATTACCGTGACATAAAGGACAGCCGGAAAGAGAAGAATCCAGGCGAAGATGAGGTTGCCTCGTTGAACATTCATCCTGCCGTCCTCCTCAAGCCGCTCTTGCGTGAAGCGCCTCATCGAATCTGTCCCACACGGGGCGCAGGTCGATAACCGCCTTTTTCATCCGGGCCTCGTCCATGGACAAGGCAAGGATTCCGGCTTCGAGGGCGTTGAGGGTCGACACCGGCAGTTCCGTACCAGTGCGGACGCTATCCAGCAGGTCGGCGGCCATCTGCTCGTCGGCACCGTAGTGCTGCGAGAGTTCGGTAGCGACGTACTTGTTCTCGACAACCTTCTTGCCGGTCAGCTGTTCATGCACATCAAGGTAGCCACGAACGAAATCGCCTTCCGCCATGCCGCGCGAGCCCATGATGGCAAAGCGGCGGAACTGGTCGGGAACGTTCAGGTTGGTATGGAAATTCATGCCAACGCCATTGGCATATTCAACGATCGCGACCTGATAGTCGATGATGTCGGCGTCGCTGTCGAAGACTTTGTCCGAGCCCATCCAGCCGCTTGGCTTGCGGTGGAACAGCTCAAGGTCGTTGATGCCTTCGCGGGCAGGGTCGTTCACAGGCGTAAAGCTCTTGCGACCGCCGAAGCTCGCGACCCGCTCGGGACGCGCGCCGACGACGCCGTTATAGAGATCGAGGTCGTGGCAGCACTTTTCCAGCATGAAACTGCCGGAGTAGCGCTCGTAACGACGCCAGTCGCGCATGAAGAATGCGCCATGATAAGGTTCGATATGCTCCGCGGCTTCAATCGAGACGATCTGGCCGAGGCTGCCGGTCGCCTGGATGGCGCGCAGGTCCTTGTAGAGCGGCGAATAACGCAGGACGAGGCCGACCATGAGGCGCTCGTGACCGAACTTGGCCATGAGCTTGGCGAGCTCGATGCTCTCGGCGATCGTGGTGACGATCGGCTTCTCGCAGAAGACCTTCAATCCCGCTTCGAGGCCGAGGCGGATGTGGTCGAGATGCATGTGGTTGGGCGAGCCGATCATCAAGAGATCAAGCGACTCGTTGGCAATCAGTTCTTCGGGGGTCGCGTATGCCTTGCCCGCGGAAACGCCGTTCTCAACCAACCCCGGAAGGCCAGCCGGATCCGGATCGACGTATCCGACGATCTCGAAGCTCTCATCAACCGACTTGAAGACGTGGCCAAGGTAGCCGAGCCGGAAACCGAGCCCGATAATTCCCACTTTCATGCTGTTCTCGTTCCCAATTACGTAATTTATTTTCGTCAAGTTGGGACAAAATTTCGAACTCGTCAACTGGAATCGCGCGAAAAGTTGAAACTATGAAATTAATTTTCATTCTGCAGCGTTTGAGGCTGGAAGCGTTGGCAACCTCACAAAACGTAATCGTTTTCATGTTGAAACAGCCGGCAATGCCTCTTTTCCGGTCATCAGATGATTGCCACTGCCCGCTCGGCGGGCCCTCTCCATTTGCCTGAGAATCACCTTTTCAGGCGTTGCGTTTCTTCCCTTCCAGAAGGTCGAGAACGGAGTTCGCGGCCTCCAATACGTTGGTCCCCGGACCGAAGATCGCAGCGATGCCGTGATCGGTGAGAAACTGGTAATCCTGCCGTGGAATCACCCCGCCGGCGACGACGACGATCTCATCGGCTCCCTGCGATTTCAGTGCGTCGACAAGTTGTGGAGCAAGGGTCTTGTGGCCGGCGGCCAGCGACGACATGCCGACGACATGAACCTTGCTTGAGACGGCCAGGGTTGCAGCCTCCTCTGGCGTTTGGAAGAGCGGCCCCGCGATTACGTCAAAGCCGAGGTCTCCGAAGGCAGACGCAATCACCTTGGCGCCACGGTCATGGCCGTCCTGCCCGAGCTTCGCCACCATGATCCTTGGCTTCTGCCCGAGCGTTGTCCTGACCCTCGCCATACGTGCCTTCAGGGCTTCCAGTTCAGGTTCGTCGCGATAGGCCTCGCCGTAGACATCCTTGATGACATCAGGGGTTGCCGAATGATCGCCGAACGCCTTGCGCAGGGCATCGGAAATCTCACCGACCGTGGCGCGGGCGCGGGCAGCCTCTACGGCGGTCTCCAAGAGGTTGCCTTCGCCTGTTGTTGCGATGTTCGTCAGGCGATCGAGCGCTTGAGCGACGCGTGAATTATCACGTCGGCGTTTCGTGTCTTCAAGGCGCTTGATCTGCGCGGTTCTGACCGCCGTGTTGTCGATTTCGAGAATGTCGATCGCTTGCTCGTCTTCGAGTCGATACTTGTTGACCCCGACGATGATCTCGTCGCCTTTGTCGACCGCAGCCTGGCGGCGGGTCGCGGCTTGCTCTATTAGTCTCTTCGGCAGGCCATCATTCACCGCCTTCGTCATTCCGCCCAGCGCTTCCGCCTCTTCAATCAGCGCCCAGGCCTTCTCGGCGAGTTCGGATGTCAGGCTTTCGACGTAATAGGAGCCGGCAAGCGGATCGACGACTTTGGTGACGCCGGTTTCGTGCTGGAGGATCAACTGGGTGTTGCGAGCGATGCGGGCGGAGAATTCCGTCGGCAGCGCGATCGCTTCGTCGAACGAATTCGTGTGAAGCGACTGCGTGCCGCCCAGCACGGCCGACATCGCCTCGAATGCCGTGCGTACGATGTTGTTATAGGGATCCTGCTCCTGCAGCGACACACCAGATGTTTGGCAATGGGTGCGCAACATCAGCGACGAGGCTTTCATGGGTTTGAACTCTTCCATGATCCGCGTCCAGAGCAGGCGTGCCGCCCGCAGTTTGGCGGCCTCCATGAAGAAATTCATTCCGATGGCAAAAAAGAAGGAAAGCCGGCCAGCGAAATCGTCGACATTGAGCCCCTTGGCGAGAGCGGCTCGTACATACTCTCGTCCATCGGCCAGCGTGAACGCCAGTTCCTGGACGAGCGTCGCGCCCGCTTCCTGCATGTGGTAGCCGGAGATCGAGATCGAATTGAACTTCGGCATCTTTCTCGCCGTGTATTCGATGATATCGGCGACGATCCGCATCGATGGTTCCGGCGGATAGATGTAGGTGTTGCGGACCATGAACTCCTTGAGAATGTCGTTCTGAATGGTCCCCGACAGCGCCTCGAGCGATACGCCTTGTTCCTCGCCTGCGACGATAAAGCTTGCCAGGATCGGGATAACCGCTCCGTTCATCGTCATCGAGACAGAGACCTTCTCGAGCGGAATGCCGTCGAACAGGATCTTCATGTCCTCGACGCTGTCGATCGCCACACCCGCCTTACCGACGTCACCTTCCACGCGCGGATGGTCGCTGTCGTAACCGCGGTGCGTTGCAAGATCGAATGCGACGGATACGCCCTGCTGACCGGCCGCAAGCGCCTTGCGGTAGAACGCATTGGAGGCTTCCGCCGTTGAAAACCCCGCATATTGGCGGATCGTCCAAGGGCGGCCAGCATACATCGTCGCACGCGGGCCGCGGGTAAAGGGCGCGAGGCCCGGGAGAGACCCCATGTGCGGCAGGTTTTCGGTATCCGCCTGCGCGTAGAGCGGTTTGACAGCGATGCCTTCCGGCGTCTCCCAAACCAGCGTGTCTGGCGATGTCTTGAGTTCCCGTTCGGCCAGTGTCTGCCAATCGCCAAGCGTTTTTGAGCTCATCCTAGACCCTCCGGCATTCTCGCTTTGCCACAGGCTAGCACTTTATTCGCGTTGGTTGCGATAGAGCACGACGATAAATTTGGCCCGCGAATCGGCGCCCGCGCGGATCAATCGTGGAAGCGGATCGGGCGGATTTCCCGGTGCGCGATCTTCAACGACCTGTCCGGCTGGATGATGTATGTCTCCTCCACCTGCTGGCCGTACTGATCGATGAAGTTGTGCGGGAACGACGAGCCGACCGGCGACTTCGTCAATTTCGTGCGTGGCTGCCCGCCGTAGGTGATGCTGCCCGGTATCGGATCCAGCCCCGGAGCGGAGAAATTCTGCGCCGTCGTGCATCCCGCCAGCACCGCAATGCAAAGCAGCGCGCCAAGTTTCGTTCGCATTGCACCCTCGCAGATTCGATTGCGGTCTGCTTCGCATATATGCAAGCCAAAGCCTGACCGACAGGGGACCACATGCCCCCTGCGCAAATTATTCGGGAGTGCCGGTGCCTCTAGAGTAGACCGCGCCGCGCGAGATTGGCCATCAACGCGGAAATCCCGAAGGTCCACGGCGCGCACTCGGTCGAGAGCCGCACGGTGTTCTTCAATGTTCCGAGGCCGGCGGACGAGATTTCGACGACATCGCCGACCTTGTGGGTAAAGCCCTGGTTGACCGCATCCCGGTCCTGAGTCGGCGCAAACAACGTGCCGAGGAACAGCATGAAGCCATCGGGATATTGGTGATGCGCACCGCAGGTCTGTTTGACGAGATCGGTCGGATCCCGGCTGATCTTCGACATCGAGCTCTTGCCGTTCAGGACAAAACCGTCGGGGCCGGTCACCTTGAGGTCAAGTTCCGCCTTGCGTACGGCGTCGAGATCATAGGTGCTGTCGAAAAGACGGATGAACGGGCCGATCGCGCAGGACGCGTTGTTGTCCTTGGCCTTACCGAGCAGCAGTGCGGAACGCCCTTCCACATCGCGCAGATTGACATCGTTGCCGAGAGTTGCGCCCTTGATTTCGCCGCGGCTGTTGACGGCCAGGACGATTTCCGGCTCGGGATTGTTCCATGTCGAGATCGGATGCAGACCGACATCGCTCCCCCATCCCACCGACGACAGAACTGGGGCCTTGGTAAAGACTTCCGCATCGGGGCCGATACCGACCTCCAGATATTGAGACCACATGCCTTCTTCGATCAGCGCCTGCTTGACGGTTGCCGCCTCGGAGGAACCTGCCTTGAGATTGTTCAGGCTGCCACCGATCAATGTGCTGACACGCTCGCGTATTGCCGCAGCCCTGTCGGGATTGCCCGCGGCCTTTTCCTCGATGACGCGCTCGATCATGGATTGGGCAAAGGTGACACCGCATGCCTTGATTGCCTGCAGGTCGCTCGGGGCGAGCAGATGTACCGTCGAACTCGAGGGCGCACCGTTGCTGTTGGTCGTCACGTCTTCGAGCCTTCCCAGCGAGGAGCCTTTCGCCGAGCGAACGAGGCCGGCGGGATCCGATTTTTCGAGCAGCGCGCTGACCGTCGGCACGGCAGGCGATGTGATGTCGATCAGTTCTCCGTCCCGGATTGTCACCACACTCGGGCCTTGAACTGCTGGGTTCCAGGCGCGACCGATAAACAAGCCGCCCGATGCGGCGCTGTCGAGAAAGCTATCAGACATCATCATGTTCCGTCACAAACGAGCGATGGACGCGCTCTTTTTATCGATGGGGATTACGCCGCCCTCCAACCCAGCGGCGGACGAAATCGACCACATTCGAAAGGGTGGGGCAAGGCCGCAGCCCGAATAAGAGAATTATATTGCTCAATAAAATCATGGGCCCGCGTCTCATCGACACGGGCCCATCGTATTCGTCGCTTATGCCCGAAAGTGGGCTGGCGTTAGTGGTTGTCGCGCGGAATGCCCTTGGTCTGTGCAATCCGCTGGTACTTGATGGCGGGCTCGAGAACTGCGCCGGTATCCATCTGGCCAACGTAGTTGCGCTGAATTTCCTGCCACGGGGTCTGGCTCTCGGGGTAGACGTAGCCGCCGGCTTCCGTCAGCGCCGCGTGACGAGCCGCGAGCTCTTCGTCGCTGATCAGGATGTCGGCCGTGCCCTTCTTGAGATCGACGCGAACGGTATCGCCCGTCCGGAGGACAGCAAGGCCGCCGCCTGCAGCGGCTTCCGGCGAAGCGTTCAGTATCGAAGGCGATCCGGATGTGCCCGACTGGCGACCGTCGCCGATGCAGGGAAGCGAGGAAATGCCCTGCTTCAAAAGGTAGTCAGGCGCGCGCATGTTGACGACCTCAGCAGCGCCCGGGTAGCCGATCGGGCCGGCGCCGCGCATGAAGAGTACCGTCGAGCCATCGATTGCCAACGACGGATCGTCGATGCGGTGATGGTAGTCTTCCGGACCGTCAAAGACCACGGCGCGACCGACGAAGGCTTCCGGATCGTTCGGGTTGGAAAGATAACGCTGGCGGAATTCCGGCGAGATCACGCTGGTCTTCATGATAGCGGAGTTGAACAGGTTGCCCTTCAGGACGCGGAAGCCGGCGCGTTCCTTCAGCGGGCGCTCGAACGGACGGATGACCTTGTCGTCTTCGATCGTGGCCGTCGTGTAGTTCTCACCGACGGTCTTGCCGTTTGCCGTCATCGCGTTCGTGTTGATGAGGTCGTGCTTGATCAGTTCGCCCATGACAGCGGGAACGCCACCGGCGTGGTAGTAGTCTTCGCCGAGGTATTCGCCTGCCGGCTGCAGATTGACCAGCAACGGAATCTCTTCGCCATAGGTTTGCCAGTCATCGACCGTCAGGTCGACGCCGACGTGGCGAGCAAGCGCGTTCAGGTGGATCGGGGCATTGGTGGAGCCGCCGATGGCCGAGTTGACGCGGATCGCGTTGATGAAGGCTTCCTTCGTCAGGATGTCTGATGGCTTCAGGTCTTCGCGAACCATCTCGACGATACGCAAGCCTGATTCGTAGGAGATTTCCTGGCGATCGCGATAGGGAGCCGGGATCGCTGCTGCGCCGGGCAACTGCATGCCAAGTGCCTCGGCAAGCGAGTTCATGGTCGTGGCAGTGCCCATCGTGTTGCAGTAGCCGGTCGACGGTGCCGAAGAGGCAACGAGCTTGACGAAGCCCTGATAGTCGATTTCGCCGCGCGCCATCATTTCGCGAGCCTTCCAGACGATCGTGCCCGAGCCGGTGCGCTCGCCGCGGAACCAGCCGTTCAGCATCGGGCCGACCGACAATGCGATCGCCGGGATGTTGACGGTTGCCGCGGCCATAAGACAGGCCGGCGTGGTCTTGTCGCAACCGATCGTCAGCACGACGCCATCGAGCGGATAGCCGTAGAGGATTTCAACGAGGCCGAGGTAGGACAGGTTGCGGTCAAGGCCAGCGGTCGGGCGCTTGCCGGTTTCCTGAATCGGATGGACCGGGAATTCGATCGCGATGCCGCCGGCGTCGCGGATACCTTCACGTACGCGCTTGGCGAGCTCAAGGTGATGGCGGTTGCACGGAGACAGGTCGGATCCTGTCTGGGCGATGCCGATGATCGGGCGTCCCGACTGCAGCTCTTCCTGGCTGAGGCCGAAGTTCATGTAGCGTTCGAGGTAGAGCGCTGTCATATCAGGATTGGAAATATTGTCGAACCAAGCCCGAGAGCGCAGCTGCGGCGTCTCGCCCTTTTCCTGAACGGCGTTGTGACCCTGCGGGGAAGGGGTTTTTTCAACCACGATGAAGTTTCCTTGCGTTGGCGCTGTTGTTGTCATGCATTTAGCTGATCGATACTGGATTGTATAATCAGTCTTTCGTATTTTGATATGCAAATTTGTTATATCAAGCGAGGTCAAGGTGGGACTGGACGGATTCAAGCTGCGGCATCTGAAGATGCTGGTAGCACTCAGCGAGCATGGAAAACTGGGCGTGGTTGCCGAAATGTTCGGCATTTCCCAGCCTGCGCTGTCGCGAACATTGAACGAGCTCGAGCAGATGTCGGGGCATCAGCTTTTCGAGCGTCACAATCGCGGACTGATCGCGACGAATCAGGGCGAGGTGATTGTCCGGCACGCAAAGATGCTTCTGGCCGAAGCGCAGCGCGCCGAGTACGAGATGGTCGTTGCCGCGGCCGGGCAGGGTGGCAGCGTCGCTTTCGGTACGATCATGACGCCCGCGTCCGACTACGTGGCGCCGGCGCTCAAACGCCTGTTCGAGACGCACCCGACGATCGACGTCAGCATCACCGTCGGCAGCAGCGACGTCCTCCTCGAAGATGTTCTCAGCCGACGGCTCGATTTCGCGGTTTGCCGCATTCCGAGTGGCATGAACCCGTTGTGGTTCGATCACATCCCGCTCGGCAAGGAGACGTTGCGTATCGTCGCCGCCAAGGATCACCCCTTGGCCGGAAAGGCGGTGCTTGATGAGGAGGAGTTGCGCCAGCAGAGTTGGGTTCTGCAACCGCACGGGTCGTTTCTCCGGCAGGTCGTCGACGACTTCATCCGCCGCCACGGCATCATTCCCGCCAGCGTCGTGTCAACCTCAGACGCCCTCCTCACGATGCTTCTGATGCTGCAGAGCGAGCGGCTCGGGATCCTGGCCGAACCCGTTGCCAGACTGATGGAAGACCACGGGCTTCTGCGTACGCTTTCGGTGGCCGGAGATATCTCCGTCCCGGACTTTGGACTCGTCAAGCTGAAGGACCGCGATCTCTCTGCCTCGGCCGAATTGCTCTACAAGCTGTTCGAATCGACCGCGGGCTGACTGTGATCAGGCAATCGGCACCAGTTGCGCGACCATCCGTACATCTCGCCGGAAGTCGGAGGGTGACATGCCGGCGATATGCCGGAAAGACTTGTTGAACGCGCTGATCGATCCGAAGCCGCTGTCCATCGCGACCTGCAGCACGTTCGTTTCATCCTTCATCAGCATGGCCTGTGCGCGCGAAAGTCTGAGCAGGTTGACGTATTTGCTGAGCGTCATGCCCGTCGTCTTCTTGAACAGGTTCATCGCATATTTGGGGTGCAAGTCAGCCGCGCGCGCAATATCGACCGAATCAATCTCAAGCAGAAAGTTTGCCGCCACGAAGTCGCACATGCGGGCAACCGTTCGGGAAGACTGCGCGTAGGATTGATCGATGTCGTCGATTTCGTCCTGGCCGCCCGCCGCGAGCATCGTGTAGGGCTCGAGTACGATGCGCTCGACCCGCAACAGCATTTCTTCCACGGCATGCTGGGCCTTCGCGGAGTCTCCCGACTTGGCGTAGCGCACCCAGCGGGGGAAATTCTCTCGATCGGCGGCGTCCGTCGCCGACGTGAAGAGTATCTCACCCTTCATGAGCCGGCTCGAGACACTGATCGGCAGGCGCATGCGAAAGAAATATACGAGCGGGAGGTGGCCGCCGGCATAGATGGCGTCGTCGCTGCACTCATCCATCTGATGCGGTTGACCGCCCCAGAACAGGCACATGTCACCCGCCTTCATGTTCACCTCACGACCATTCATGAGGTAATGCACGTAGCCTTGCATGATGTAGTTGACTTCGACCTGCACATGCCAGTGCGGCATGAGCATTACTGACGGATGATTGTGAAACATCTGCAGCGCTGTCGGCAGGCCTTCGATGCTGCTCGCCCCCGGCTGATAGACAGCCCGTCTTTCGATCTTACTTTCCGCCAAATCCATATTCCCTTTTTAGGAGACAGCGGCTCCCTTCCAGATAGTCTAGTCACGTTCGCTAAGGGACGGCAATTGAAAAGGGAGGATTTTCAATGCGCTTCAAACTTATAACCACGACCGCAATCGTTGCGCTGCTCGCATCTGGCTCTGCGTTCGCGCAGCAGTCGGGCAATCTTACGATCTGGAGTTGGAATATTGCCGCGTCGGCGCTGAAATCGACGCTCGAAGGTTTCAACAAGCAGCATCCGGATATCAAGGTCACCGTCGAAGATCTCGGAAACCAGCAGGTGTTCGACAAGATGCTGGCAGCTTGCGCGGCTGGCGGCGAGGGACTGCCGGATATCGTCACCGTCGAGAATTTCGAGGCTGAGATCTTCTGGAGCCGCTTCCCGGATTGCTTCGCCAACCTGAAGGACCTCGGATACAACGCCGACATCCAGGCGAAATTCCCGGATTTCAAGCGCACCGAACTGGAGGTCGGTGACGTCGCCTACGCAATGCCATGGGATTCCGGCCCGGTTGCCGTATTCTATCGTCGTGATTTCTACGAGAAGGCTGGCGTGGACCCGTCGACGATCAAGTCGTGGGATGACTTCATTGCCGCCGGCAAGAAGATTTCTGCGGCCAATCCCGGTGTTGTCATGGCCCAGGCCGACTTCAACGGTGACAGCGAATGGTTCCGCATGATCTCCAACGAGCAGGGATGTGGATATTTCGCGGCGGACGGCCAGTCGATCACCATCAATGAGCCCGCCTGCGTCGCGACGCTTGAGAAAGTCAAGCAGATGAAGGACGCCGGCACGCTGACGGCCGCCATCTGGGATGAAAAAATCCAGGCGAATACCGCAGGCAAGGTTGCCAGCCAGATGTATGGCGGCTGGTATGAAGGCACCATCCGTTCCGGATCGCCCGATCTTAGCGGCAAGTGGGGCGTCTACATGATGCCGAGCCTGACGGCTGACGGTCCGCATGCGGCAAACCTCGGCGGTTCGTCGCTTGCGATTGCAGCCAACTCTCAGAACAAGGAAGCTGCCTGGACCTACGTCAACTATGCGCTTGGCACCAACGAAGGCCAGGTGGCGATGCTGAAGTCGTTCGGTCTCGTCCCGTCGCTTCTCTCGGCAGTGCAGGATCCGTTCGTCAACGAGGCGCAGCCCTATTGGGGCGGCCAGAAGGTATGGGCTGACATTCTGTCCACCCTGCCGAAGATCGTTCCGAGCCGCGGTACTGCGTTTCAGACGGACGCGGACTCCATCTACAAGGCCACGCAGACGAAGTACTTCGCTGGCGGCTATCCGGATGCGAAGGCGGCCCTCGACGACGCAGCGAACCAGATCGCTACCGCAACAGGTCTTCCCCTTGCGAAATGAGTGACGATGCCGGGCGCTTGTCGCGCCCGGCCTCCATCCCGAAGGGGTGGCTCTTTTCGTCTGTGAGGAGAATGGAATGCCGATCCGTACCAGGAACGCCTACACGTTTCTTGCGCCCTATCTTTTGGTCTTTGCCGCTTTTTGGGTATGGCCAATCATCAGCTCGTTTTTGATCTCGTTTCAAAACACGCGCATCAATCCCTGGAAGTACAGCCTGTCGATCAACTGGGGGCGCCTGTTCAGCGACCCGGCCTTCTACAATGCGCTCTACAACACGCTGATCATCCTCGTCATTCAGGTGCCGGTGATGATCACGCTCGCCACCGTCATGGCGGTTCTGCTGAATTCGCCGCTGCTGAAGGCGCGGTCGCTGTTTCGCTTCGCATTCTTCGCCCCGGTCGTGGTCGGCGAGGTTGCCTATGCCGCCGTCTTCCGCCTGATGTTCAGCTACGATTTCGGCATCATCAACAAGCTGATCGCCGCCGTCGGTCTCACTCCTGTCTCATGGTTCGACAACGCCCATGCAGCCATGGCGCTGGTGATTATCGCGGTGACATGGCGTTGGGCCGGATATAACGCAATCATCATCCTCGCCGGGCTGCAATCCATCCCCGAGGACGTTTATGAGGCCGCGACGCTCGACCGCGTCAGCAAGGTGCAGCAGTTCTTTCATATCACGCTGCCGCTTCTGAAGCCGATCATCCTGTTTTGCGTCATTCTTTCCGTCATCGGCACGATGCAGCTCTTCACCGAGCCGTTCCTGATCACCAATCGCGGTGGCCCGGGCGGAGGAACCGAGACGCTTGGGCTGCTGCTCTATCGTCAGGGCTTCCTGTCGTTGAACTTCGGCTATGCCTCCGCTGTTGCCTACACCATGGCTGCGCTCGCGGTCGCCATCTCGCTGCTCAACCTCTGGATCGGGAGGGACCCCAAATGACATCCAAGTCTCAATCTCTCCTCTGGCGTAAGATCGCCCTTCACCTCGTGCTGACGCCGCTCGCCATTATCTGGCTGTTCCCGTTGTGGATGATGATGGTGTTCTCGACCATGCCGGACTTCGGCATTTTCAGTCCCGAGATCATACTGTGGCCGTCAACGAACTTCGTGGCGAATTTTGCCAACTTGCAGGCCGATACCGATTTCGTCGGCGCCATGATCACATCAGTCTGTGTCGCGACGATCTATACCGTGCTGTCGGTGTTGCTGACATCGATGGCGGGCTGGGCTTTGGCGCGCTACCGGTTCTTCGGTCGCTCCGCAATTCTCGCCATTATTCTCGGCACCATCACCCTGCCTTTCGCGGTCGTCGTGATCCCGCAGTTCATCATGGTGGCGCGCGAGTTCAGGCTCGCCAACACCTGGGTCGCCCTGATCGTGCCGCCACTCTTCAATTCGCTTGGTGTTCTCTTCATGCGGCAGGCGTTCTCAATGATGCCGGGCGAGCTTTTCGACGCGGCGCGCGTCGAGGGTGTCAAGGAATGGCAGATCTTCCTTCGGGTGGCGTTGCCGCTGGCGCGGCCGACGATGGCGGCGCTCGCCATCATCCTCTTCCTGCAGTCCTGGAACAATTACCTCTGGCCGCTGCTGATCAGTTCCAAGCCCGGAACCATGACGGCGCCTGTCGCGCTGGGGACGTTGATCGGCCTGACAAAGGTCTCCTGGGGCGGGATCATGGCGGGCGCGATGCTCCTGACCGCACCGATCCTCGTCGTCTTCGTGTTCCTGCAACGCCATTTCATTGCCGGCATCTCTGCTGGCGCCGTCAAGTAATCGGGGAACGCGCAAATGTCCGAACTAACGCTCAACAACGTGGTGAAGCGCTTCGGCGCGCTTGAGATCATTCACGGCGCCAACCTGGAAGTTAAGGACGGCGAGTTTGTCGTCTTCGTCGGCCCTTCCGGTTGCGGCAAGTCCACGCTGCTTCGTATGATCGCGGGGCTCGAGGATATCTCCGATGGCGAGATCAACATCGGCGGCAGGATCGTCAATGACGTCGAGCCGGCGGATCGCGGGATCGCGATGGTCTTCCAGTCCTACGCTCTCTATCCGCACATGACCGTTGAGGAGAATCTGAGCTTCGGGCTGCGCATGAACGGCAATCCGAAGGATGATACCAACAAGCGCGTCAAGCATGCCGCCAACATCCTGCGCATCAACGAACTCATGCATCGCCGGCCGAAACAGCTTTCGGGCGGCCAGCGCCAGCGCGTCGCGATCGGCCGCGCCATCGTGCGCGAACCGCAGGTGTTTCTGTTCGACGAGCCGTTGTCGAACCTCGATGCCGAATTGCGTGTGCAGATGCGCGTGGAGATTTCGCGCCTGCACAAGCAGCTGGGGACCACGATGATCTATGTAACTCACGATCAGACCGAGGCGATGACGCTTGCGGACAAGATCGTGGTGTTGCGGGCCGGCAACGTCGAGCAGATCGGCGCTCCGCTCGACCTTTACGACGATCCGGCAAACCAGTTCGTGGCGGGCTTCGTCGGATCTCCGAAGATGAACTTCCTGCAGGCCGAGGTGGTCGAGGTGACGGCGGATGGCGTGGCCGTCACCCTGCCGAGCGATCGCAGCGTCCGCCTGATCCTGCCGGTGAAGGGCGGGGTTGAGGCCGGCATGCCGGTGACGCTCGGGATCCGCCCGGAGCATTTCGTCGATGCGGGCCAGGGCGACGCCGACCTTACCGTCGGCATCGATGTTGCCGAGCACCTCGGCAATACGAGCTATGTGTACGCAAGTGCTGCCAGCGGCGAGCAGCTGATCATCGAGCGGCCCGAGTCCCGCACTGCCGGTACGCGCGACAGCCTGACAGTGGGCGTGCCCGCCAAGCGCACTTTCCTTTTTGACAACGCAGGCAAGCGTTTGCGTTGACGCAACTTCCCAAGACAGATGAATGAAAGAGGAATTCTGATGACTACAGATCAACCTATCCGCTGGGGTATCATCGGCCCAGGCACGATTGCACGCACGTTCGCGGACGGTGTCGCTCATTCGCGCAGCGGTAAGCTCGTGGCGATCGCGACACGCAACCCTTCCAAGCCTGGACTGGCGGAGGCGTTCCCCGGCGCCCGGATCGTTGATGGCTACGAAGCCCTGCTGCGAGACAGCGAGGTCGATGCCGTCTATGTCTCGACGCCGCATACCGGCCACGCCGAATGGGCGATCAAGGCGATCCGCGCCGGCAAGCATGTTCTCGTCGAAAAGCCGATCGCGCTCTCCTCCTACGATGCCGATGCGATCTACCACGAGGCTAAGAAGGCCGGCGTCTTTGCTGGCGAAGCCTTCATGTATCGCGTTCATCCGCAGACAGCCAAGATCGTCGAGTTGATCAAGAGCGGGATCATCGGAACGGTCCGTATTATCCGCACAAGCTTCGGCTTCAACATGGGCTCGTTCAAGGCCGAGCATCGCCTGTTCTCGAACGATACCGCTGGTGGCGGCATCCTCGATGTCGGCGGCTATCCGGTGTCGATGGCGCGGCTGATCGCAGGCGCGACGGAGGGCAAGCCCTTCCTCGAGCCCGAGAAGGTTTCCGGCGTCGGTCACCTCGGTCAGTCTGGTGTCGACGAATGGGCGTCTGCGGTGTTGCAGTTCCCGAACGGCATCATCGCCGAAGTCTCCTGCTCGATCATGGCTCAGCAGGACAACACGCTGCGTGTGATCGGGTCAGAGGGTCGGCTTGAGGTGAAGGACTTCTGGTTTGCCTCAGGCCACAAGGGCGGAACCGGCCATATCGAAATCTTCAAGGGGAACGAGCAGCAGACGATCGAGGTCAAGGAAGAACGCTGGCTGTACTCGTTCGAGGTCGATGCGGCTGGCGATGCGATCCGTGCCGGCGAGCACGAGTTCCGTTCGCCCGGCATGAGCTGGTCGGATTCGGTTGGAAACCTTCGTGTTCTCGATCAATGGCGTGCATCGATCGGTCTCGAATACGGGGTCGAGAAGGCTGAACGCCGCACCGCGAACCTCGCAGGCGGCACCGTCAAGCGCGGCAACAGCATTCCGCAGCGCCAGATTCCCGGCATTTCGAAGCCGGCATCGGTTGTCACCCTCGGTTTCGAGTTCTTCCCGAACTTCGCGGCCGCCTCGCTCACCCTCGACGCCTTCTACGAGGCCGGCGGTAATGTCTTCGATACGGCGTTCGTCTACGGCGGCGGCAAGACCGAAAAGATCTTTGGCGACTGGCACACCAGCCGGAACGTGCCGCGCGAAGAGATCGTGCTGATCGGCAAAGGCGCGCATTCGCCTCTTTGCTACCCTGATGTCATCGCCAAGCAGCTCGATCAGTCGCTTGAGCGGTTGAAGACCGACTATGTCGACATCTACTTCATGCACCGCGACAATACCGACGTTCCGGTTGGCGAATTCGTCGATGCAATGGATGCGGAGGCCAAGCGTGGCCGCATTCGCGGCATCTTCGGTGGGTCGAACTGGACGCGTGAACGCATGGAAGAGGCTGCGGCCTATGCGGCGAAGAATGGCAAGGCCGCACCAGCGGCGCTGTCTAACAACTTCTCGCTTGCCGAGATGCTCGATCCGATCTGGGCCGGATGCGTTGCTGCTTCCGATGACGACTGGAAAAAGTGGCTGAATGCGAAGCAGATCCCGAACTTTGCTTGGTCGAGCCAGGGCCGCGGCTTCTTCACCGACCGTGCCGGACGGGACAAGCGGGACGATGAGGAAATCGTGCGTTGCTGGTATTCCGATCGCAATTTCGAGCGCCGCGACCGTGCAATCGAGCTTGCGAACAAGCTCGGACGCAGCCCGATCCACGTGGCACTCGCATACGTGATCGCGCAGCCGTTTCCGGTTATCCCGCTGATCGGGCCACGCACGATCGCGGAGCTCGAAGACAGCCTCTCGGCGCTCGACATCAAGCTCACGCCAGAGCAGGTGAAGTGGCTGGAAGCGTAGGATCGCCCGATATTTGAGAAAAAAGGCAGGCGGCAGCAATGCCGCCTGCACTATTTTATCGAGTGATTTCAATTCGATGCTCGTTTGCGCTGGCACATGTCTCCCGCCGAGCTTATAGTGATGTTCCGTAGACCGCCTCCAAAGGCGGCCCTCTATCTCGTGTGCGATGAGGGGAAAGCATGCATTGGCTAGCTCTCGCGGCAGCGCCGGCGGCGCTTGTTGCCACTATGGTTTCGGCACAGGAAGCGGTCATCGGCACCTGGAAGACGCAGGTCGGCACGACGGCCGTTATCGACCAGTGTGTTGAAGGCTACTGTATCACCATGAAAACCGGCGACCATGCCGGCCAACGCATCGGCTCGTTCCAGGGACACAACGGTAGCTTCGTCGGCAGCATCGTCGAGCCCGAAAGCAAGAAGACCTTCGACGGCGTCCTCAGCGTTGCCGGTGACACGGTGCGGATGCGGGGATGTACGATGAAGGTTTTTTGCCGCTCGCTCATTTGGAAGAGGTTGCAATGACAGCGTGTCGAAGAGCGGCTAGCTGTTGTGTTTCAGTCCGTCGATCACGCCGCGATATTCACGCGCGAGCGAAATTGCCGCCTTTGCGACCACAGGATTGACGTTTTTTCGATCAATCGCCGCCGAGCAAACTTCGAACACACCGCGCAGCTCGCGTTCGATCGAACTCAGTTCGGGGTATCGCTCGACCAACAGTCTTGGCAGGTATTTCGCTTTGAAATTCATTGGCTTGGATGCTTCGGGGGCATCGGCCTCGATAAACGTAACCTCACGGATGGCAGCTTCCAGCTGCACGGCGGCACTCGCAATATCAGTCATCAAAGCCGTCATTTTCCCACCTGGCAAAATAAACATCTCAAAAATCTCATGCATAGCCCGTGCCAAACTGGCCTGGACCGCGCAGTAAACGTGCGCCCATGCGAAAGGTTTCGCCGGAGAACGTCTATTTTTCCGAGTGATTTGCAGAGGTCGGTTAGCTTGCGGAAAGCGCCGCGGCGCACCACGCTGTGGCGTCCAAGCAGATGTCCCGACGAAACCGGACGTAAAGAAATATCGAAGCCGGAGGAACGTCGTCCACCGGCTTCACAATCGCTTTTTACTCGCGGGAATTCGCCGATCGAGACGTGATTCCCTCATGCGCGGTGAAACCTACATCGCCGGGGATGGAAACAGGATGGCCTTTATTTCCAGGAAGGCCTCTAGCCCTTCCGGTCCGCCCTCACGGCCGATGCCGGACATCTTAAAGCCGCCGAACGGGGCGGATGGAGCGAGCTCCATGCCGTTGATATGAACCTGACCGGTCCGAATCCGACGGGCGACCGCAAACGCCCTTTCGGGGTTTCCAAAGATGGAGCCGCTCAAGCCGAAGTCGGTATCGTTCGCGATAGCGACGGCATCGTCTTCATCCTCGTAGGCTTGGATCGTGACAACAGGGCCGAAGATTTCCTCCTTGGCGATCGTTATGTCATGCCTGACGTTGCGAAAGACCGTGGGAAGGATGTAGTTACCCGTTGGTTGGCTGGTGTCGGCGCGGCCACCGGTCACGATCTCGGCGCCGTCCTCGATGCCTTGGGCAATATAGCTCATCGCCTTGTCGAACTGACGGCGATTGAGGATCGGTCCGACCCTGGTGTCGGGTTCCCATGGATTCCCAACCTTGAACGCCGCGACCTTTGCCGCATAGGCTTCGGCGATCTCGGCTTCCCGCGCTTTCGGAACGAGAATGCGGGTCTGCGAGAAGCAGAATTGTCCGGAAAAGGGCATCGTGAACTGCTCAAGCGTCGGCATGGCCTGTTCGACATCGCCATCGGGAAGAAATATCGCTGCGGACTTTCCGCCCATCTCGAGCGTCAGTCGTCCCATTCTGGCCGATACCACCGCGGCGATCTGGCTGCCGGTGCCGACGCTTCCGGTAAAGCTGACCTTGGCGATATCGGGAGAAGCCACGAGGCGGGCACTGCCATCATTATCAGCCAATACGACATTGATCACGCCAGCGGGAAGGCCCGCTTCGAGGGCGCATTCTGGCCTGCCCCAATCGGGTGATCCGGGTTTAATGTTAGTGCATGCTGGGTCTGGCCGCTACCGCCGGGGTTGATGCCGGTCCGTTCTGACGCGGCCACA
>NZ_LMHV01000006.1 GCF_001429725.1 Rhizobium sp. Root708
GTCAGCCGCATGCGAAACGCTCGCCCCAAGCAAAAGCAATCCCGCAAGCGCCGTCGAACTCATCAACTTGACCATGCCATTCCTCCCATCGTGCAAGTGATCGTGACGGAGGCTCCCTCCTCCGCCATCGAGACCGTCGCGTCCGAAGTACGCTGACGGCATGCGGCCTCCTAGCCGCTTCGCTATTTAAAACGATATAAGTCGCAGCAAGTCAAGCGCTCAGAAATTTCCGGTCGTGCAACGTCTAACCAGCTGATTTATTGCCGGAAATATTGCATCATCGACCCTTTGATTTTGATGGATCACGATGCAATCAGCGGCAATAAACGTTTTCGGTGACGGATTGCCTATAGGTTCGTCTGGGGTTACATAGACTTGCTCCAGATCACGAGAGGAACCCCGTGACCGACACGCCCAAGGATTTCGCCTCGCCACCCGTCCTCAAACGCGGCAAGCCGACATTGCGAACAATCTCGCAGATCACGGGCTTTGCGGTGACGACCGTATCGCGCGCTTTGAGCAACGCACCGCAGATTTCCATCGAAACCCGCAAGCGAGTCCACGAGGTCGCAGCCAACATCGGCTACTTACCCGACCGCGCGGCGCAGCGTTTGAAGACCGGACGGACCAATGTGATCAGCGTTCTGCTCGACCCGCATGAGGAAATTCTGGGCTACGGCATCTCAATCATGCATGGCCTTGCCACCGCATTGAGAGACACGCCCTATCACCTGATCATCACGCCGAATTTCGTCAACGACAGTAATGTCGACGCCGTGCGCCACATTGTTCGCAACGGCATGGCCGACGGCATCATCTTCTCGCGCACTGAGCCGTTCGACCCAAGAGTGCGGCTATTGCTTGAAAGCGAATTCCCCTTCGTCTGCCACGGGCGGACCGAGTTTTCGACCGAACATTGCTACGTCGATTATGACAATTTCAGCTTCGCCTACGAGGCGACGAAGTGGCTCATCAAGCGCGGTCGACGCAAGCCGCTGATCATCTTGCCGCCGAAGCGCCTGACATTCTCGCAGCATCTGCTGCACGGCTTCATGACCGCCGTTCGGGAGGCTGGGGTCGCCTACGAAATTCCCGAGGAAATCGATCTCGATTGTCCCGTCGAACAGATCAGAAGCTACATGAGCGCACGTGCCGGACAGCCGAATGCGCCCGATGGTTTCGCCTGCGGCGGCGAGGTTTCGGCACTCGCCACCATCACCGGAATGAGCGATCACGGGCTGACGCTTGGCGGGGAATACGATGTCGTCGCGAAGCGCACATCGAAGCTGCTCAGCCAGATCCAGCCAAAGGTCGAGACAATCTACGAAGACCTGAGGGAGGCCGGCGAACAGATGGGGCGGGTGCTTCTGGCGCGGATCGCGGGCGATGACAGCGCCGACAGGCAGGTCTTGCTCAAGCCCCAGTTCAATTTCTCGGATATGACCGATCAGCCATGAGGGGCGATGGCGATCTGCTCCCTGCGGAAGGCATCGGGTGTCCGTGACGTCCACTTCCTGAAGGCGCGATAGAACGCGCTCGGCTCGGAGTAGCCAAGCTGGGCCGCGATGTCGGCGATCGCAGCCGATGTATCGGCAAGCTTGCTCATGGCCAGATCCCGCCTGATGTCGTCCTTGATCGCGGCGTAGCTCTGTCCTTCGGCGTGCAGTCGGTGGCGCAGTGTCGACGGAGAACTCCGCATGTCTCCGGCCAGCGTCGCAAAGTTCGGCCATACCGTCGGCGGCATTTGCCCCAGCTTGCGGCGGACGACAGCTGCTGTGCCGGCATCGTAGCGATAGCGAACAAGGATGTTCGCCGGCGCCGCCTGCAAGAACTGTTTCAACGCATCCTCGCTGCGGGAAATCGGTAGATCGAGGAGGGCACGATCAAACCCCAGGCGGCTGCAGGTTTGCGAGAAGCGGACAGGCGCTCCGAAGAACAGGCGATAGTCCGCTCCCTGCTCGGGTTCAGCGCATCGGAAATCGACGAGCCTGATCGGCAGACGGCGGCCAACCAGCCAGCACGCGATGCCGTGAAGAATGATCCAGTAGGTGCGATAGGCGAATGCCGACCGCGCCGGGCCGGAATCGCTCAACTCGATCAACGCAAGGCCATCGCGCACGACCAGCGCGCCGCGCGGATCGTCCAGGACCACATCCATGAACCGCAAGGCCCGACGCAGTGCCTGCCCCAGTGTCTCGGCATGCAGGACGCAATGGCACAACAGGGTGAAGCTGCCGCTGCGCATCGGACGCCCGCCCATGCCAAAGAATTCATCGTCAAGCTCGGCTGCAATCGCCAGCCACAGTGCGCCATAGCTCTCGGCGGAAACAGGTTGCGTTACCGCGGACGGCAATCCCGCCCGCTGCAGAGCGGGCCCGACCGGCCTGCCCAATCGCCGCAAGCTGTCGAGTGCCTCCTCGACAAAAGCCGGCGCGATCATTCTTCGGTCTAGATCGTTCAAGTCGGCGCTCCTATGGCAAAACTGGCCGGAATATCGAAGCATTTTTGTCATCGATTGCAACAATCGCGCGGCGTACTATCTGACTGCGAGGGCGAATGGGAGTGAGCCGTGCAGATACGTGGAGGAACATTCATCGTCACGGGAGGCGCTTCCGGGCTGGGCGCCGAGTGCGTGCGGTCTCTCGCACGACAGGGAGCCAACGTCGTTGTTTGTGACGTTCAACCGGCTGTGGAAACGGCCGACGACGGCGGGGCCATTCGCTACCTTCAAACCGACGTGACGAGCGAGACGGACGCTGAGCGCGCGGTCGACGCAGCGCTTGAGTGGTTTGGCGATCTTCGTGGCCTCGTCAATTGCGCCGGCATCGCTCCGGCCGAAAAGATCGTCGG
Source organism: Rhizobium sp. Root708 (assembly GCF_001429725.1). Classification (GTDB taxonomy): domain Bacteria; phylum Pseudomonadota; class Alphaproteobacteria; order Rhizobiales; family Rhizobiaceae; genus Rhizobium. The sequence goes on from NZ_LMHV01000006.1 coordinate 2,851, forward strand.
GCGCGACGGCCCGCATGCGTTGGATAGTTTCCGCCGCGCCGTCTCGATCAACCTCATCGGCACCTTCAACATGATCCGGCTCGCCGCCTTTGCGATCGAGAAGCGCCCAGCCGACGCAAGTGGCGAACGTGGCATTATCATCAATACAGCTTCCATCGCCGCATTCGAGGGCCAGGTCGGCCAGGCAGCCTATGCCGCCTCCAAAGGTGGCGTGGCGGCGATGACGCTTCCGCTGGCGCGAGAACTCGCTCGCTACGGCATTCGCGTGGTGACCATCGCACCGGGGATTTTCGAGACACCCATGATGGCCGGCATGCCGACCGAGGTCCGGGAGGCACTTGGCAGGAACGTGCCGTTCCCGCCTCGTCTCGGCAGGCCCGCGGAATTCGCCGCGCTCGTCACTCACATCATCGAGAACAGCATGCTGAACGGCGAGACCATCCGCCTGGACGGCGCGCTGAGAATGGGGCCGCGCTGAGCGTGACAGGAGGACAAGCTTTGAGAATTGACCCCACCGTCATCGTCGGCTCGGCCCGAACGCCCATCGGCAGCTTCCAGGGCAATTTCCGCGATCTCAAGGCACCGGATCTTGGCGCCGTCGCTATCCGCGCAGCACTTGAGCGGAGCGGCCTTCCGCCTGAAAGCATCGACGAGTTGGTATTTGGATGCGTCCTCTCGGCCGGACAGGGACAGGCCCCGGCGCGCCAAGCCGCGATCAAGGCGGATCTGCCATTTGCGACCGGAGCCACGACGATCAACAAGATGTGCGGTTCCGGCATGAAGGCGGCCATGATCGCCCATGATCTCATCGCCGCCGAGAGCGCATCGCTGGTTGTGGCCGGCGGCATGGAAAGCATGACGAACGCGCCCTATCTCCTCGATAGGGCGCGCGGCGGCTACCGGCTCGGCCATGACCGCGTGATCGACCACATGTTTCTCGACGGGCTGGAGGACGCTTACGACAAGGGTCGGCTGATGGGAAGTTTTGCCGAAGATTGCGCCGAAGCCTACCAGTTCACGCGGGAGATGCAGGACGCCTATGCAATAGCCTCGCTTGCGAGGGCGCAGAAGGCCATTGCCGACGGCAGCTTCGAGGCGGAAATCGTCCCGGTTTCGGCCAAGGCAGGCAAGGAAACCCGAACTGTCGATCGGGATGAACAGCCCGGCAAGGCTAACCTCGAAAAGATACCGCAACTGAAGCCCGCATTCCGAGACGGCGGAACGGTAACGGCCGCCAATTCGAGCTCCATTTCGGACGGTGCAGCGGCGATCGTCATGATGCGCGCCTCGCAGGCGGAAAGAGACGACATCCGGCCGCTTGGCAGAATTGTCGGACACGCCACGCACTCCCAGGCGCCCAACCTGTTTGCCACCGCGCCCGTCGGAGCGTTGACGAGACTGTCGGAGAAGATCGGCTGGTCCCTCAGGGACGTCGATCTGTTCGAGATCAACGAAGCCTTTGCGGTTGTGCCGATGGCGGCGATGAGGGAACTCGACCTGCCCGCCGACAAGGTCAATGTCCACGGCGGAGCCTGCGCCCTCGGCCATCCGATTGGTGCATCCGGCGCACGGGTGATCGTGACGCTTCTCGCAGCGCTTGAGCGCTACGATCTGAAACGTGGCATGGCTGCCGTCTGTATCGGCGGCGGCGAGGCCACGGCGATCGCTATCGAGCGACCATAGGAGAGCCTGGTGATCCTGTCCGAACTCCAGCAACAGATTCGCGATCTAGCCCATGACTTCGCCGTCGAGCGTCTGGCGCCCGGCGCGGCCGCACGCGACCGCGAGCATCGTTTCCCGCGTGAAGAACTCAAGCAGATGGGCGAACTCGGCTTGCTTGGTATGTTGTTGCCCGAAGCCTATGGCGGCTCGGAGACGGGCACGCTCGCCTACGCCGCCGCGCTCGAGGAAATCGCCGCCGGTGATGGCGCCTGCTCGACGATCATGAGCGTCCATAGTTCCGTCGCCTGCGTTCCGATCCTGACATTCGGATCCGAAGAGCAAAAGGAACGCTTCCTGCCGAAGCTTGCGACGGCAGAATGGATTGGCGGATTTGCCCTGACGGAGCCACAGGCCGGTTCTGAAGCGTCCAACCTGAAAACGCGGGCGCGGCGCGAGAAAGACCACTATATCCTTGACGGCTCCAAGCAGTTCATCACCTCAGGCAAAAACGGACAGGTGATCATCGTCTTTGCGGTCACCGATCCGGATGTGGGAAAGAAGGGAATAACTGCCTTCATCGTGCCCACGGATACGCCCGGCTATCAGGTGATCCATGTCGAGGACAAGCTTGGCCTGCATTCGTCGGACACCTGCCAGATCGCCTTTGACGGCATGATCATCCCCGCAAGCCTACGGCTTGGCGAGGAGGGACAGGGTTATCGCATCGCGCTTGCCAATCTGGAGGGCGGCCGGATCGGCATAGCGGCACAGGCTGTCGGCATGGCGCGGGCTGCCTTCGATGCGGCGCGCAGCTATGCCAGCGAGCGCATCGCGTTTGGGAAACCGATCATCCAGCATCAGGCAGTGGCGTTTCGTCTTGCCGACATGGCCACCCAGATCGAGGCGGCACGACAACTGGTTTATCACGCCGCCGCCTTGCGGGAGGCGGGACAGCCCTGCCTGTCAGAGGCTTCGATGGCGAAGCTCTTTGCATCCGAAATGGCCGAGCGTGTGTGCTCGGACGCCATCCAGATTCATGGTGGCTACGGTTACATCGTCGACTATCCGGTTGAGCGCATCTACCGCGATGTTCGAATTTGCCAGATTTACGAAGGAACAAGCGATGTGCAGCGGATGGTGATTGCACGCAATCTCTAGATGCGCACCACGCGCGCCGTTGTCTGGAGGAGATAACGGGTCACTAAAGGGAGGAAATGACATTCATGACGGACAATGCCCCGTTGAGCCTGCATGTCCCGGAGCCGGCTGTTCGCCCCGGCGGGCAGCCTGATTTTTCGAACGTGAAGATCGCACGCGCCGGCGCGGTGGCGCGTCCCGAAATCGATGTTGCGCCCGAGGATATTCGCGACCTCGCCTACTCGATCATCCGCGTTCTCAATCGCGAGGGGCAGGCGGTTGGTCCCTGGGCAGGACAATTGTCCGACGAAGAGCTGCTGGTCGGCCTGCGCAACATGATGAAACTGCGCGCCTTCGACACGCGAATGCTGATGGCCCAGCGACAGGGCAAGACGTCATTCTACATGCAGCATCTCGGTGAAGAGGCCGTCAGTTGCGCCTTTCGCAAGGCGCTGGAGAAAGGCGACATGAACTTTCCGACCTACCGACAGGCCGGATTGCTGATCGCCGACGACTATCCGCTCGTGACGATGATGAACCAGATCTTTTCCAACGAGGCAGACCCTCTGCACGGGCGACAGATGCCCGTCCTGCACTCCTCCAAGGAGCACGGCTTTTTCACCGTTTCGGGCAATCTCGCGACGCAGTACATCCAGGCCGTCGGCTGGGCGATGGCTTCGGCGATCAAGGGCGATACGCGCGTCGCTGCAGCCTGGATCGGCGACGGATCGACGGCGGAATCCGATTTTCATTCCGCGCTGGTCTTCGCGTCGACCTACAAGGCACCGGTCATCTTGAACATCGTCAACAATCAGTGGGCGATCTCGACATTTCAGGGCATCGCGCGCGGCGGTTCGGGAACATTCGCAGCCCGTGGGCTGGGGTTCGGCCTGCCGGCGCTGCGCGTCGACGGCAACGACTATCTCGCCGTCTATGCCGTTGCTCGCTGGGCCATCGAGCGGGCGAGGCGCAATCTCGGCCCGACCTTGATCGAGTACGTGACCTATCGCGTCGGCGCGCACTCGACATCGGATGATCCAAGCGTCTACCGACCGAAGACCGAGTCTGAATCCTGGCCGCTTGGGGACCCCGTGCTGCGGCTGAAGAACCATCTGATCGTAAAGGGCGTCTGGTCGGAAGAGCGCCATACCCAGGCTGAAGCCGAGATCATGGACGAAGTGATCGAAGCGCAAAAGGAGGCGGAAGAACACGGAACTCTGCATGCTGGCGGACGACCGTCGGTGAGGGACATCTTCGAGGGTGTCTATGCTGAAATGCCGCCGCATATTCGTCGGCAGCGCCAGAAGGCGGGATATTGATATGGCCCGGATGACAATGATCGAGGCAGTCCGCAGCGCGATGGACATATCCATGGAGCGAGACGAGAATGTCGTGGTTTACGGGGAGGACGTCGGCTATTTCGGCGGCGTGTTTCGCTGCACGCAGGGCCTGCAGGCGAAATACGGCAGGACACGCTGCTTCGACGCTCCCATCAGCGAATCCGGCATCGTCGGGACAGCAATCGGTATGGCAGGCTATGGCCTCAGACCATGCGTGGAAATCCAGTTCGCCGATTACATGTATCCGGCTTACGACCAGATCACCCAGGAAGCCGCACGCATCAGGTACAGGTCGAACGGTGACTTCACCTGCCCGATCGTGATCCGTATGCCGACCGGTGGCGGCATCTTCGGGGGGCAGACACACAGTCAGAGCCCGGAAGCACTATTCACGCATGTGTGCGGACTGAAGGTTGTCGTTCCGTCCAATCCCTATGACGCAAAGGGCCTGCTGATCTCGGCCATCGAGGATCCCGACCCCGTCATGTTTCTGGAACCCAAGCGGCTCTATAACGGGCCGTTCGATGGACACCATGAGCGACCGGTGACCCCCTGGTCGAAACACGACCTCGGCGAGGTCCCCGAAGGCCACTACACGATCCCGATCGGCAAAGCCGAGATCCGCCGCACCGGATTCGCCGTCAGCGTGATCGCCTATGGGACCATGGTCCATGTGGCATTGGCCGCAGTCGAGGAAACAGGGATCGACGCCGAGGTCATCGATCTGAGAAGTCTCCTACCCCTGGATCTCGACACGATCGTCCAGTCGGTGACGAAGACCGGACGCTGCGTCGTTGTCCACGAGGCGACACTTACATCGGGCTTCGGTGCTGAGATCGTGGCGCTGGTTCAGGAGCATTGCTTCTACCACCTTGAAACACCTGTTGTGCGGGTCGCTGGCTGGGACACGCCCTATCCGCACGCCCAGGAGTGGGATTATTTTCCCGGACCGCTCCGCGTCGGGCGTGCACTGGCCGAAGTGATGGAGGCTTGAGCATGAGCGAATTCGTGATCAAGATGCCGGATGTCGGGGAAGGCGTCGCTGAAGCAGAGCTTGTCGAATGGCATGTAAAGGCCGGAGATCCGGTTCGCGAAGACATGGTGATCGCTGCCGTGATGACCGACAAGGCGACGGTGGAAATCCCCTCGCCCGTGGCCGGCACTGTCGTCTGGCTGGCCGCCGAGGTCGGCGAGAAGATCGCTGTCAGAGCGCCTCTCATGCGGATCGAAACCTCTGCCGGTGCGACACCTTCCGCGCCCGCAGCAGCCGACAAGCCCTCACCTCCCCCTGAACCGAAGACACCTCCCGCACCGGCGCCGAAAAAGATCGCCGAGACGCCTGCGGCCACAACCCCTTCCACGCCCAGTCAGGAACCGGCGGAGCGGCCGGTCGCATCGCCGGCGGTTCGGCTGTTCGCCCGTGAACGCGGCGTTGACCTTCGCCAGGTGAAGGGGAGCGGTCCGGCAAATCGAGTGTTGCGCGAAGACGTAGAGCGGTGGCTTGCTCGCGGGCCACAGTCTCCTTCGGTCCCATCAGGCAATGCCCAGAAGACGGCGACCGAAGAGATCAAGCTTACGGGACTGCGGCGGCGAATCGCAGAGAAGATGTCGCTTTCGACATCGCGAATTCCGCACATCACCTATGTCGAGGAAGTCGACATGACGGCTCTCGAAGAGCTGAGGGCAACGATGAACCGCGACCGCAAGGAAGAGCAGCCCAAGCTGACTGTGTTGCCCTTCATCATGCGGGCGATCGTCAAGGCGGTTGCCGAGCAGCCGACACTCAACGCAACGTTCGACGATGAAGCCGGCGTTCTGACGCGCCACGGCGCTGTCAACATCGGGATGGCGACGCAAACCCCGGCGGGCCTCGTTGTCGCGGTCGTCAAGCATGTCGAGGCGCGGGGCATATGGGACTGCGCGGCAGAGATGAGCAGGCTCGCGGACGCGGCGCGGGGTGGCACCGCCACCCGCGACGAGTTGAGCGGCTCCACCATCACGGTCAGTTCGCTCGGCGCCCTTGGAGGCATCGCCTCGACGCCTGTCATCAACCACCCCGAAGTCGCGATCATAGGCATCAACAAGATCGCCATCAGACCGATCTGGGATGGCTCGCAATTCATACCGAGGAAAATGATGAACCTCTCTTCGAGCTTCGATCACCGTATTGTCGACGGGTGGGATGCAGCAACATTCATCCAGCGTATCCGGGTGTTGCTGGAGACGCCGGCCCTCATTTTCATGGAAGGCTGATCGATGAAGGAGATCACCTGCAAACTTCTGATCATAGGGTCCGGCCCCGGCGGCTATGTCTGCGCGATCCGGGCCGGCCAGCTCGGCATCGACACGGTCATCGTCGAGGCCGCCAAGCCCGGCGGCACCTGCCTGACGGTCGGATGCATACCATCGAAAGCGCTCATCCACGTCAGCGAGCAGTTCTTCGACGCAAAACGGATGGCCGCCGGCAACAACACCTCCGGTATCACGGTCCAGCAACCAGCGATCGACTTCGGCAAGGCCGTGAGCTGGAAGGACGGGATTGTCGGAAAGCTGTCTGCCGGCGTCACGACGCTTCTCCAGAAATCAAACGTCAAGATCGTTCACGGCACCGCGACGTTTCGTGACGGCAAGACTGTCGAGATTGACACCGAGGTCGGCCTGCAGCTGGTCCGGGCCGAGACGATCGTGATCGCGACAGGATCGGAACCCGTGGAGCTTGCCGATATCTCTTTTGGAGGTCCCGTTATTTCCTCGAGCGAAGCGCTCGCGTTGCGCGAGGTGCCGCAGAAGCTGGTGGTCATCGGTGGCGGCTACATCGGCCTGGAGCTGGGGACCGCCTTTGCCAAACTCGGTTCTGAGGTCAGCATCGTTGAAGCAACGAGGCAATTGCTTCCGCAATACGACGCTGAACTCGTACGGCCTATCGCCCGCAGGCTCGCCGACCTTGGCATTCGCGTTATGACGTCGACAAAGGCTACGCGTGTTTCGAACGGCGCGCTGATCGTTAGCACCGCCGAAGGCCGGGAAGAGCAACTGGATGCCGACCGCATTCTCGTTGCGGTCGGTCGAAAGCCGCGGGTAACCGCAGCCGGCTTGGAAGAACTGGACCTTGATCGTGCCGGTCCGTTCATCCGCATCGATGATCACTGCCGGACCTCGATGCGCGGCGTCTACGCGATCGGCGACGTAACCGGCGAACCGATGCTGGCCCACAAAGCGATGGCACAGGGGGAAATGGTGGCGGAGATTGTCGCAGGTCGCAAGCGCGCCTGGGACAAGCGCTGCATTCCGGCGATCTGCTTTACCGATCCGGAGATCATTTCCGCGGGCCTCACGCCCGCCGAAGCGCGCAGCCAGGGCTACGATATCGAAATTGGCCAGTTTCCATTCAGTGCGAACGGACGCGCCCTGACGATGCAATCGGAGGAGGGGTTTGTGCGCGTCGTCGCCCGCAGGGACACCAATCTGATCCTTGGCCTGCACGCTGTCGGGCAAGGCGTTTCGGAGCTTTCGGCAGCCTTCTCGCTGGCGATCGAGATGGGCGCAAGGCTGGAAGACATTGCCGGAACCATTCACGCGCATCCGACGCGCAGCGAGGCATTTCACGAGGCGGCATTGAAAGCGCTCGGGCACGCACTGCACATCTAGACGAGCGCGGCCGCCGCAATCGGCGGCCGCGCTTTTTCTTACTGCTTCAGTTCGCGGATCGTCAGAGCGGGATTGTGCGCGAAGAAGTTATGGGGCTCGATGTGGATCGTCTTCCATTCGGTCGACATGACGGGCCAATCCTCCATGCGCGGAATGTGATGGAAGCCGGCCGTGAACCACGTCACGATATCCTTGCCCATCAGCGGCTTGTTGGCCTTTACCCATTCCGGCAGCGTGTCGGAACCGTCGCTCTGCATCGCATACTTGCCGCCCGCATACTGCTGATCGATGTTGTAGACGGTGTTCCAGACCGAATACTCGATGTAGGCATTGCGCTTCATCGGCGGATCCTTGGCGAAGTCGAACGGGCCGTAGGCAACATCGCCGTGATGGATCATCCAGCCGGGTTCCTGCCCGAGGTAGCCTTCACGAGACGGATCGGAGATCATGAAGTACCGCGGCTTCATTGCCGATAGCTGATAGCGCGCCTCCATTTCCGTCTTTGGCATGGTGTGCTGGACAGCCCACATCGATCGCCGCGGGTTCTTGGCATCGACCTTCGCAGGCACGATGTCCATCGTTCCGAAATGATTTGCCGGCTGGTCGACATCGAAGTCGATGCGGAAGTTGAAGTAGTGGTCATGGTTCGCAGCCACCAGGTTTGGTGCGATCAGCGTGCCATGGGCCGTGTCTTCCGTAGCCGTCGGATCGTTCATCGACGTCGATGCAACGCCCTTCACGGCATCCAGGCCGGTGGCGCCGATCATGATGCGGATCTGACCATCCTGCTGCAGGCGGTAGTCCATCAGGTAATCGTAGTTGCCCACTTCCGAGGCAGTCCGCACGACAAGCTCCGTCGCCGGTCTGCCTTCCGCCGGAATTGGCTTCTCCGGCGTTTGCGCGAAGACTTCGAAGTGGCGCCAGGCCGGATCACCGATGCTGCGCTCGAAGACGCAGATTGCGTTCGGAATGGTCAATGGATTGCCCTTGTCGTCAGCGATCGTCGCGGGCATGAAGGTTGCATAGTCGGGGCAGTCGATGCCGGCGCGCAACGGGCTGAGGAACAGGCCAAAGCCGTACTCTCCGCTGTCCATATAGGTTCGCCAGTACCAGCCCTCGGTCGGATCCATGTAGGGGACGAACACTTCCGACAGGTGCGACTGGTAGATCACCGAACGCCACTTGTCGGCGTCCTTGACATCGAGATTGGAGACGACAAGACCGGGGCGCTTGTCGACGCGGAAGTTCATGCGCCAGATATCCCATTCGAGATGGCTGCCTGAGATCTTGTAGTTCGGCCCGCCGGGCTGGGAAAGCTTCGCGGGGTTCATTTCCGGCCGCACCGGCTCGCGCTCGGCGACTTCCTTTTCGGTATAGCCCCAATTGTCCTTCGGCCCCTCGATGACGCCGGTATCGATGACGCGCAGCACCTTCTTCTTGCCGATGTCGTAGACCGCGAACAGTCCCTCGATCGGCTTTGCGTAGTAGTTCGATCCCTCCGGCACCTGGTAGCAGGGCACCTTCATCAGGCGCGAGTTTTCGTATTCGTCGGTGAAGAAGTTGCCAGCCGTCAGCGGCAAACAGAAAGCTTGTTCGGGCGTCAGACCACGCTTCTTGAGGCCGGCGATCATATCGGGATTGGCAAGCGCACCCTGGAGGGCATCCATGAACTCCGTGAAGAGTACCATTGGCTGGCCCTTGATCGCCGTCGTGCTTTCAACGGTGCCCTTGGTGATGTTGACGACCGCTTCCTTGAAGCCCTGCGGGCTCGTCAGCTGGACCTTCGCCTCCCGGTCGAGCTGGTCGCCCTCTTTCCAGGAAAGAACCTTTTCCTTGGTCGGCTCCTTGAGTTCGATCAGCGGGTAGAGCGTGTTGTCGTCGACAACCTTCTGATCGCGCAGGATCTTGTTGATCTTTTGATATTCCTCCGCTGTCAGCCCATCCAGCGGATGAGCCATTGCAGCCGGCGCGCCTAGCGCCACGAGCAAGCCGGCCGAAGCCAGATATCGCCTTATGTTCATCGCATCCTCCCTATCGTATGCCGTCAATGATCAAGCGAATACCACCTGGATATTCGTGTATTCCTGCAGCCCCTCTTCGGCGAACTCGACGCCGAAGCCCGAGGCTTTCACGCCGCCGAACGGAGCGTTCGGCTGAATGGCGCCATGCTTGTTGATCCAGACCGAACCGCATTGCATGCGCGCGGCAACCGCCTTTGCCGCTGCAATGTCGGACGACCAGACCGAGCCGCCGAGGCCATTGGCGCTGTCGTTTGCAAACGCGACGGCCTCGTCGACACTCGTGTATTTGATGACCGGAAGCGCCGGCCCGAACTGCTCCTCGTCGACGAGCGGGTCGCCATTCTTGAGGCCGGCAATAATGGTCGGCGGGAAAAACAGGCCTTCGCCGGGCTCCCCGCCAAGCAACACCGCGCCGCGCTCCTTGGCATCGCGGACGAGACGCGAAAGCTTTTCGAACTGCATGCGGTTCTGTACCGGGCCGAGGACGCTGCCTTCCTCCAAGCCGTTGCCGACCGGAATATTGCGTGCATAGGCAACGACGGCGTCACAGACGGCATCGTGGATCGACTCATGGACATAAAGGCGCTTCATGGCCGCGCAGGTTTGTCCGTTGTTGATGAAGGCGCCCCAGAACAGGCCCTCGGCAATTGCCTGCGGATCGGCATCGGGCAGAACGATGCCAGCGTCGTTACCACCAAGTTCGAGCGTCAGGCGCTTCATGGTTTCGGCGGCGGAGCGCATGACTTTCTGGCCTGTCGCGCAGGAGCCGGTGAAGACGATCTTGCTGATATCAGGGTGGGCGGACATGGCTGCGCCGATGTTGAAGGCGCCGTCATCGCCGGTCACGACATTCAGGACGCCCGGCGGCAGAACCTCGTTCATGATTTCGACAAGCCGGAGGGTCGCGAGCGGCGTCAGCGGCGAAGGCTTGATGACGACCGTATTGCCGGTGCGAAGGGCCGGCATGACATGCCAGATCGCAATCATCACCGGGAAGTTCCAGGGCGTGATCGAGCCGACGACGCCAAGCGGCTTGCGGTGAAGTTCGATATGACCTTCGCTATTGTCCTGCAGGATTTTCGGCGGCAGCGAAAGGGCTGTCGTGTATCCCGCCCAAGCAACGGTTCCTCCCAGCTCCCAGCGCGAGCCGAGACCGTTCAGCGGCTTGCCCTGTTCGAGGGTAATGAGGCGCGCGAGTTCCTCGGCGTGGGCCTCGATACGCGCGGTGACAGCTGCGCATGCGGCCTGCAGTTCCTGATCGCTCTTCGCCGACCATGCCGGAAATGCCGCCTTGGCAGCGGCTACGGCTGCATTCAGCTCTTCCGCACCCATGTTCGGCGCGCGAGCGACCTCGGCCCCCGTGGCCGGATTCAGCACACTGAAGCTGCGCTCGCCGGTGATCGGCTTTCCGTTGATCGTCGCCGTATGAACCGTCATGTTCTTCCTCCTCCAGAGACCGGCGGCAAGCCAGTCATTCGACAGGGGAGACTATGCAAAGAGATGTTCAGCGACTTGGACGCAACCGTCGGCGTCGTTGGACAATTCCGTCAATGGCAGCGGACCGCGCTGCCCGGCGTCAGGCCATATTTCTTGCGAAACTCGCGATAGAAATAGGAAAGGTCGTTGAACCCGCAATCATAGGCAATGCCAGCGATGCCGTTCTTGGAGTTGGTGGTTGCCAGGCGCGTTCTGGCAAGCTCCAGCCGGCGAGCGAGGAGGCGATGGCGCGGTGTTTCGCCGAGCGCCTCGAAATGCCGCTGCAGCATGCGTTCGGACACATTCATGCGCCGCGCCAATTCGCTGGCACCGAACGTCGGATCCGCGCAATTGAGGTCGATCATCGCCAGGGCTCGGGAGAGAAGCGTTTGGCTGGATCGCGCCTGCTCCCCTTTCTCCATGCCCTGAAGATATGCGCCCATCAGGCTCAGCAGTGCCTCGCTCAACTGCTGCGTGGCGAAAGGCTCTTCCAACAATTTGGTTATTACCGCGCGCATCGCCAGCCAGAGTGGGTCGCTCTGGCTAAAGCCAACGCCGCCCGTACACATGGCGCCGAAGCGGTGCACCATTTCGGCTCGCGGCATATGAATGGAAAGCTGGCTTGAGCGCGCACCGTCGTAGACAAAGGACGACGGCTGGACGGAGTCTACGAGAAACATGTCGCCCGGCGACAGGCGCGTGGAACGCTCGCCCTGATCGATCCGGCAGTGACCCTCATCCTGGATCAGCAGGAAGAGATGTTCTCCCGGATCCTGGCGGATAGCCCGCGCACCGCGCGCGACATGGCGCGCATCAAGGGCAACCACGACGGTGTCGAAAAACCCTATCCGCCGCGTGGAAACGTCGCCCGCCACGACGCCGGTTGGCGCCATCGGCTCCAAATCGAACACGCCGCAGGCCTTGCGTATCCTGGCTTCAAGATCCTCCACCGCCATCGGTGTATGAACCGGTGTGACCAATGACTGCATCATCCCCTCCCTGGTCTCTGCAGATTGCTCTAATCTAGCACTTTACCCCTGATTAATCTTCGTCCACCCGCCCGCTTTCGCAGCGCGTCGCAACAGCTCGCATGGCGGCGTCGCCAAGCCGTCCCGGGACAACTGCTCCAGGCGATCGACGACATCGTTCAGGCCGAGATATTCGGCATAGTGCATCGGCCCACCTCTCCATCGCGGGAAGCCGTAGCCATGGATTTTAACGAGGTCGATGTCCGAGGCTCTAAGGGCGATACCCTCCTCGAGTATCGCTGCGGCCTCGTTGACCACAGGCAATATGATGCAATCCGCGATCGCCTCATCGTTCCATTCCCGCTGGGCCACTCCCAACGCGGCTTCGGCGATCACCGACGCCACCACAGGCGAAGGCCGCGGGGTTCGATCTCCCTTCGCGTAGTCGTACCATCCGCCGCCGGTCTTCTGGCCAAACCTTTCCATCTCGCAGAGCCGGTCTGCGATCGGCGCAAACGGTGTCTCGCCGCGGGCACGCGCGGCCCGACGTTGAAAACCGGCAATGTCGAGCCCGCCGAGATCCTGCGCTTCGAGCGGCCCCATTGGCAATCCGAAAGCCCGCATCGCAGCATCGACCGCCGCTGGCGTCGCACCCGAAAGCAGCAGCCTCTCCGCCTGCGCGCGTGTCACCTTGAGGATACGATTGCCGATGAAGCCATCGCAAATCCCAGCCCGTACGGGAATCTTCCCGAGGACTCGCGCCAGCGAAAAAGCCGTCGCCACAACCTCCGGCGCCGTGTCTCGCGTCGGCACGATCTCGAGCAGTTTCATGACATGCGCGGGACTGAAGAAATGCAGCCCGAGGAAGCGATCCTGGCCGCTGATCTGCGCGGCAATCTCCTGAGGATTGAGATAGGAGGTATTGGTTGCGAGAATTGCGTCCTCGCGGCAATTTTCGGCCAGCAGTGCAAAAACCTGCCGCTTGATGTCGAGATCCTCGAAAACAGCCTCGATCACAAGATCGGTGTCGGCGAGTGCCCCGTAGTCGGTTGTCCCCGTCACGCCACCGATCTTTTCGGCGGCAGCGCTCGCGCTTATCCGGCCCTTCTTGGCCGCGCCCTCGTAGATCGATTTCAGATTGGACAGGCCGCGTGCGACTGCACTTTCATCTTTTTCCACCAGTATGACCGGCAGGCCCGCGTCACGCAGTGTCGCGGCAATCCCGGCCCCCATCGTTCCCCCGCCAACGACGGCGGCCGACCGTATGTCCCGCGCCCGAACACCTACAAGTTCCGGAGGGCGAGCGGCGCCACGCTCGGCGAAGAAGACATGCCTCAGCGCAGCAGCCTGGGCAGAACCGCGCAGGGCAAGAAACGTTTCCCGCTCAAAGGCCATTGCCGCATCGAAGTCGGTCTCTGCAGCCTTCCTGATGCAGGCGAGTGCTCGTAGCGGCGCTTCCTCGCGCTTGGCACGAGCCGCGACTGCCTTCGTCGTTGTCTCCCAGAAGCCGTCATCGACGGCGGCAACTGCACGGTTTCGGAGGGGCAGCGGCAAGGTGTGCGGCAAGGCTGCCCCCGCGAAAGCGACAGCGCCATCCTCGAGATCATGCTCGATGAGGGCATCCACCAGACCTTGCGAACGGGCTTCGGTTGCGCTGATTGCCTTTCCTGTCGTCACGAGATCCGCGGCGAGCGCCGGGCCGACGAGACGCGGCAGCCGGACCGTGCCGCCCGCTCCCGGCACGATACCAAGCCGGACCTCCGGCAGCCCGAGGGTGGCGGAAGCAACGGCGACGCGGAAACGGCAACCAAGGGCAACTTCAAGGCCGCCGCCGAGCGCGCTGCCATGAAGTGCCGCCACCCATGGCTTTCTGGACGCCTCTATCCGCGCAACCACGTCAGGCAGATGCGGAGGGACCGGCGGCTTTCCGAACTCGTTGACATCGGCTCCGGCAATGAAAGTCCGCCCGGCGCAAATCAAAACCACAGCTTGAACATCATCGTCGTGATCGAGCGTTTCTACAGCGGCAAAGAGATCCTGACGCAGTGCTTGCGACAGCGCATTCACCGGGGGATTGTCGACGGTCACGACGGCGATTCCGTCGCTTTTTTTGATAGCAAGATTCATCATCATCTCCCCCGAGAGAATAGGTAACGCTGGTTCTCGTTCAGGCCGCCTTCGGGCGACGCCACATGACAATTCGGAAGCGGTTGGAAACGAAAGCGGCGTCGGTCAGGCTGGCATTGCCGGCCGGATTGGCACCCGTGACATGGAAATCGCTGAACGCAGCACTCTGGTTGACAAAAATGCCGCCGGTCAGATTGATCGAAAGGTTGACGCCGGCTTTGGTAAACGCGGCGATAGCAGCGTCGATCCGACGCTCGTCGTTGTCGTAAAGCGCAGCAGTGATCGCCCCCTTGCGGCGGGCGAGGCTTGCAGCCTTTTCGATGCCCGTCGCTGCATCGGCGACGGCGACCATGAAGGCGATCGGACCAAAGCGTTCTTCCTCATGGGCATCCGTCTTGTCGGTATCGACGGCAAGCACAAGCGGCGTTGCCGTGCGCGCATCGCCGGTCGTGACCGGAGCAGAGTCACGAACGATCCTTCCGAGGCTGCGGGCTTCATCGATCCGGGCCAGGGTCGCGGGATTGGCGATCGCGCCACAAACACCGACAGAGCGTGCGGGATCTGCAAGGAGTTCATCGATTGCTGCGGCAATTCCCCTCGCCACTTCATCAAAGCTCTTGTGGCCCTGATCCGTTTCGATGCCGCTCCTCGGAATGAAAATGTTCTGCGGCGCGGTGCACATCTGGCCGCTGTAGAGCGAAAGCGAAAAAGCGATGTTGGCGCACATGCCGGCGAAGTCGTCCGTCGCCGCGACGACAATCGAGTTCACGCCCGCTTCCTCGGTATAGACCTGTGCCTCGCCGGCATTCCGGCGCACCCACTCGCCGAAACTGTTCGAGCCGGTGTAGTCGACAATCGATACCGCCTCATTCTTTACGAGGTCGCGGGTGATTTCGGCTCCCGACGCGTCTGCTGCCAGAAGCACGATATTGGGATCAAACCCCTGTTCGGCGAGCACTTCGCGAATGACAGAAACGGTGATCGCCAACGGCAGGATGGCACCCGGGTGCGGCTTGACAATAATGGGGTTGCCGGTCGCCAGGCTGGCGAACAGGCCGGGATAGCTGTTCCAGGTCGGGAAAGTCTGGCAGCCGATGACCAGCGAAATACCGCGCGGCACGATCCGCCAGTGCTTCTCCAGGACGATAGGATCGCCCTTGCCTTGCGGCTTGGTCCAGATAGCCTGTCCCGGCGTGCGGGTCATTTCCGCGTAGGCATAGGCGACGGCCTCAAGGCCACGGTCCTGCGTATGTGGTCCGCCCGCCTGAAATGCCATTGCAAACGCCTGTCCGGTCGTATGCATGACAGCATTGGCGATTTCGAAACTCATGCGATTGAGGCGGGTGAGAACCTCGATGCAGAGGCCGACGCGCGTTTCCACCGACGCCCCCGCCCAAGCGGGCGCCGCAGCCTGCGAGGCCGCGATCAACGTATCGACATCGGCAGCCGGATAGATGATGCCGAGCGCTCCGCCAAACGGCGAAACTTCGGCACCGACCTCAACTGTCCCCGGATGGCCGGACAGAGCAAAAGGCTTGCCAAGGCGGGCATTATAAGATGCCAGACCATCGCCCTTGGCGGTTTCGCCATAAATCTTTCCGCTTGGGATTTCAGGATAGGCCGACCAATAGCCGCGCTCCCGCGCCGCCTTCAAGGCAGCAGCAAGCGTCGGCTGGTGGCGGTCAAAAACGGCATCCATCACATGTTCCTCTCATGCTGTGGATTTATAATTGACCGGCCGGTCGGTTTATGCAAGAGTTTTTTCCATGAACCGCCCGATCCTGGCGGTACTGGAGGAAACATGTCCGAATCCGACACCGTCCTATCGGCCTTTGCCGATGGCGTTCTCACGCTGACGCTCAACCGGCCAGACAAACTCAACGCCTTCAACGAAGAGATGCATCTGGCACTGCGAGCCGGCTTCGAGCGCGCGCACCAGGATGCATCCGTGCGTTCGGTGTTGCTGACAGGCGCCGGTCGTGGCTTCTGCGCCGGACAGGATCTCGGCGACCGCGATCCGCGCAAGGGCGGGGCGGCTCCGGACCTCGGACGGACGATCGAGCTTTTCTATAACCCGTTGATCCGCCTGATCAGGACACTCGAGAAACCTGTCATCTGCGCGGTCAACGGCGTTGCCGCAGGCGCAGGCGCCAATATCGCACTTGCCTGCGATATCACGCTGGCGGCGCGCTCCGCGCGCTTCATTCAAGCCTTCGCCAAGATTGGCCTCGTGCCCGATTCCGGCGGCACCTGGAGCCTACCTCGGCTCCTCGGTGAAGCGCGGGCTAAGGCTTTGGCGCTGACAGCCGAACCACTCGACGCAGAAACGGCGGCAAATTGGGGCCTTATCTGGAAAGCGGTGGATGACATCGCGCTTCTCGATGAAGCAAAGGCTCTGGCGGCCAAACTGGCAACCGGACCGACAAAGGGCCTCGGCATGACCAAGCGCGCCATCCAGGCGGCAGCGACCAACTCGCTGGACGAGCAACTGGAACTCGAACGCGATCTCCAGCGCGAGGCAGGGCGCAGTGCAGACTATGCCGAGGGCGTGGCCGCGTTCCTGGCAAAGCGGAAGCCGGAGTTCAAGGGACAATGACGGATAGGCTCCTCCTGACTGCGCAGGAACTTGCGGAAGCCTGTGCGGATGCGATGTGGCGTGAGGACAATGCCACCCGCCACCTCGGCATGGTAATGGAGCGCGTGGCGCCCGGAACGGCTGTGATCTCCATGATCGTCAAGCCTGAGATGACCAATGGCCATGGAACTTGCCACGGTGGATACATCTTCGCACTGGCCGATTCCGCCTTCGCCTTTGCCTGCAATACCTACAACCAGCGCACCGTCGGGCAGCACTGCTCTGTCACCTACATCGCGCCGGCATTTACGGGTGACCGGTTGATCGCCTCCGCGCGCGAGGTTTCGCGGCGCGGCCGGGGCGGCATCTACGATATCAACGTGACCAATCAGAACGGCGAGCACGTTGCCGAGTTCCGCGGCCACTCGCGCACCGTCAAGGGCACTCTTTTGCCGGGAGAGGCGTAGAGCCGCCGGCCACTTATTTTCGGAGGAGACACATATGGAAGATCTATCACCCCGTCCCAGCGATCTAGACGCGCTCGAGACCGCCTCGCGCGACGAGATTATCGCACTCCAGCTCGAACGAATGAAATGGTCTCTCGCACACGCCTACGAGAACTCACCTTTCTATCGTGCACGATTTGACGAGGCGGGCGTCCATCCCTCCGATCTGAAGTCGCTGGCCGATCTGGCGAAGTTCCCGTTCACGACCAAGAAGGATCTTCGCGACACCTATCCCTTCGGCATGTTTGCCGTGCCACGGGAGAAACTGGTGCGCATCCATGGGTCTTCGGGGACCACAGGCAAGCCGACCGTCGTCGGCTACACCCAGAAGGACATCGATATCTGGGCGGACATGGTGGCCCGCTCCATCCGCGCCGCCGGCGGCCGGCCTGGCGATATGGTCCATGTTGCCTACGGCTACGGGCTGTTTACCGGTGGTCTTGGTGCGCATTATGGCGCCGAACGCCTCGGCTGTACTGTCGTTCCGATGTCGGGTGGCATGACGGAGCGGCAGGTCACGCTGATGCAGGATTTCAAGCCACGCATCATCATGGTAACGCCCTCCTACATGCTCTCGATTCTAGACGAGTTCCGCAGGCAGGGTATTGATCCCCGCGAAAGCTCGCTGGCCGTCGGCATCTTCGGTGCCGAACCCTGGACCAACGCGATGCGCCATGAGATCGAGCAGTCGTTCGACATGCACGCGGTCGACATCTATGGCCTCTCGGAGGTCATGGGCCCGGGCGTTGCCAGCGAATGCGTCGAGACCAAGGACGGGCTGCATATATGGGAAGACCACTTCTATCCCGAGATTATCGACCCGGCGACCGGCGAGGTTCTTCCGGATGGCGAAATGGGCGAGCTTGTCTTCACGACATTGACCAAGGAAGGCCTGCCGATCATCCGCTATCGCACCCGAGACCTGACGCGGCTGCTGCCCGGTACGGCACGCTCCATGCGCCGCATCGAAAAGATCACCGGCCGCTCCGACGACATGATGATCCTTCGCGGCGTCAACGTCTTCCCGACGCAGATCGAGGAGCAGATCCTGAAGTGTCACGGTCTGGCACCGCATTTCCAGATAGAGCTCAGCCGCGCCGGGCGCATGGACCAGATGACTGTTCACGTCGAGTGCACGCCTGACGCGGCCGACGAAATCGCGCGTGCCACCTCGGCAAAATCCCTCGCCCACTACATCAAGAGCGTCGTTGGTGTTACCACCAAGATCGAGATTCGCGACCCGGGCGGAGTCGCACGCTCCGAGGGCAAGGCAAAGCGGGTGGTCGACAACCGACCAAAGGAATGAATGCGGCGCTTCCCGGGATGACGATCACTCCGGGAAGCTCTGATCAAGGGTTTCGAACCCATCGCGTGGAGGGCGCGTCGGACGAAATAGGAACACAGGGATAATATGGCACGAACGCGCGCGATCGACTTTGAAGAGAAACAACGCAGCCTGTTGAGCAGCGCCGCTGCCGTCTTTGCGGAGATGGGAATGGAGAAAGCCTCCATGGCCCACATCGCTTCACGCAGCAACGTCTCCAAGGCCCTGCTCTACCACTATTATCCGAGCAAGGATGCGCTGATCTTCGACATCATTCGCAATCATCTGGAAGATCTCGAAGGCGCTGTTGCCTCGGCCGACAACCCGGAGCTCGCTCCACAGGAGCGACTTCGGCTGCTGGTTCGGCAGGTTCTTGAGAGCTATCGTGGCGCCGACAATGAGCACAAGGTGCAGCTCAACGGCACCGACGCGCTATCTCCCGAACAGCGCGACGAACTTCGCGCCATCGAACGCCGGATCGTCAAGCGTTTTTCCAACACCATCATAGAGATCAACCCGGATCTCAACACTGACAAGCCGCTGCTTATGCCGGTGACGATGTCGCTCTTCGGCATGATGAACTGGGTCTACATGTGGTTCCGTCCCGGCGGCCCGATCAGCCGCGACGAATATGCCGATATCGCGACGACGTTGATCCTCGAAGGCGTCAAGGCCGTTCGCTGAACGGCATCATTCATCAAACTTCAATCGTTCCAGGATCAGCGGATCATATTCCGGTGCCACGATGCGCCGGCGGTCTGTCTCCTGCTCGGTGAGCGGTTCGACAGCCTGCAGCTTGTCTTTTGCTTCGAGAGCCAGGCGCTGGTAGACGCCCGTGCCCTGTCGCTTCCAGGCGATTTCCTTCTCGCTCAGTTCGCGAATGACCCGCGCCGGCGCGCCGACGGCGAGGCTGTTCGGTGGGATTTCGGCTCCGGCCTTCACGAAGGCCATGGCGGCAATGATCGAGTTTTCTCCGATCACCGCCTCGTCCATGACAACCGCGTTCATTCCCACCATGGCGTTCCGGCCAATCCGGCAGCCGTGCAGCACGGCGCCGTGGCCGATATGGCCTTCTTCGCCGATCACGACTTCGACGTTGGGGAAGCTGTGAACGACGCAGGTCTCCTGAACGTTGGAGCCGCGCTCCAGCACAATGCGCCCGAAATCGCCTCGCAGCACGGCGCAGGGGCCGACATAGCAGGCCGGTCCGATGATGACGTCGCCGATCACCACCGCGGCGGGATGGACGAAGGCCGCCGGATGGATGACGGGCACGACGCCGTCATAGGAATAGACCTGCGCCATCTCGATCAATCCCTCGTCTTGGCGACCATCGTCAACACGTCGTATTGCGCGACAGTCGCACCATTCTGGTTGGTCACCCGGCAATCCCAACGCACCTCACCATGCTCGGCGCCGATCCGCGGATTGATCTCCTTGCAGGTCAATTGCACCTGCAGCGTATCGCCGGGGTTGACGGGAGTAAGGAAGCGCAGGTTGTCGACGCCGTAATTGGCAAGAACCGGGCCGGGCGACGGATCGACGAAAAGACCGGCGGCAAAGGAGACGATCAGGTAGCCATGGGCAACACGTCCATCGAAGAACGGATTGGCCTTGGCTGCCTCCTCGTCCATGTGGGCATAGAAGGTATCGCCGGTGAAGTTGGCGAAGTGCTCGATGTCCTCAAGCGTGACGGTGCGTGTGCCGGTGACAAGTTGGTCGCCGATCCTGAGTTCAGCGAGCGACTTGCGGAAGGGATGTTCACCGTCCTTACGGACATCAGCATCGGAAACCCAGCGGCCGGTCACAGCCGAGAGAAGCGTTGGTGATCCCTGCACGGCGGTTCGCTGCATGTAGTGCTTGACGCCGCGAAGCCCACCGAGTTCCTCGCCGCCGCCGGCACGACCCGGACCGCCGTGCACCAGACCCGGCAGCGGCGAACCATGGCCGGTGGAGGTCTTGGCGCTGACACGGTTGCCGATCAGCACGCGACCGTGGAACGGAGCCAAGCCAAGGACGACCTCTTCGGCGAAGGCCGGATCGTTGGTGAAGACTGAGGAAACAAGGCTTCCCTTGCCGCGGCGTGCAAGATCGACGGCCTCCTCGGCGCTGTCGTAGGGCATCACGGTGCTGACCGGACCGAAAGCCTCGACGTCGTGAACGGCCCGCGCCTCCCACGGCTTGTCGCAATAAAGGAGAACCGGATTGAGAAATGCACCGGCCTCAGTGTCGCCCGAGACAACACGGGGGTTGTCCGGATCACCAGCAACGATCTCGGCATCGGCTAGAAGATCGCGGATGCGGGAGCGGACCTCATCGCGCTGGGCAAGGCTTGCAAGCGGACCCATGCGGACATTCTCATCTGCGGGATTGCCAAGTGCGGTCTTGCCAAGGCGCTCACCGAGCGCGGCTACCAGAGCGTCGCAATGGGCGCGGGGCGCGATGACGCGGCGGATGGCCGTGCACTTCTGGCCGGCCTTCGCCGTCATTTCGCGGGATACTTCCTTGACGAAAAGATCGAACTCCTCGGTCCCTGGCGCCGCGTCAAGACCGAGGACAGAAGCGTTGAGGCTGTCCGCCTCCATCGTGAAGCGCACCGAATTCTCGATGACCGCCGGATGAGTCTTCAACTTACGGCCGGTCCAAGCCGAGCCGGTGAAGGTCACGGCGTCCTGTCCGTCGACATGGTCCAGCAGATCGCCCACGGAGCCGCAAATCAGTTGCACGGCGCCCTCGGGAAGCAGACCCGTCTCGACCATGCGACGCACGACCAGTTCGGTCAGATAGGCCGTCTGGCTGGCCGGCTTGACGATGGCAGGCATGCCGGCGAGCAGGGTCGGCGCAAGCTTTTCCAACATCCCCCAGACCGGGAAATTGAAGGCATTGATGTGGATTGCGACACCTTGCAGCGGTGACAGAATGTGCCGGGCAGCGAAAGTGCCGTCGCGCGACAGGGGTTCCACGTCGCCGTCGACAAGTACGCGCGTGTTCGGCAGCTCACGCCTGCCCTTCGAGGCATAGGATAGCAACGTGCCGATGCCGCCATCGATATCGATCCAGCTGTCGGTTTTCGTAGCACCGGTTGCCGAGGAAAGGGCATAGAACTCTTCCTTGCGATCCATGAGTGCCTGGCCGAGAGCTTTCAGCATCGCCGCGCGCTCATGGAAGGACATGCGGCGCAAGGCCGGGCCTGCCTTCTCGCGGCCATATGCGAGGGACGCGGCAAAGTCGAGGCCGGTGGAATCGATTGTCGCCACGGGGGCTCCCGTCGACGCATCGAGCAACAGCGCACCATCCTTCGTACCGGGAACCCAGCGGCCATAGACGTAGCTTTCAAGCCGCCGCGGCGGGTTTACCAGAACGTTCATTGTCTTATCCTTCCGGGTCAGTTCAGATTAAGCGCAGCAAGCTGCGCATCGACAGCTGCCTGCCATTCGGTCAGCAGCGCCTCATTGGGAGTATGGCGGAGGCCGAAGCGCGCCAACGTTTCGTAGCGGGCCGAACCGGAGTGTCCGAAGCTCGCGGCGACACGCAGGCGCCAATAGGCGATCGCTTCCCGCGCCTGCGATACTCCGCCTTCCGTCTCGGCAATCCGCCTCAAGCCCTCGATGCCAAGCTCGGTATGATGCGCTTCGCGCGGTAGAATGGCGCGAAACACTTCGGCAAGCGGTTGGTAGGAGGCGTGGGTAAGCTCGCGGAGCTGGATGGTACTTGCGGCGCCCATCAGCACGTTCATAACGACGGCATCGACCCAGCCGTGCAGGGGATAATGGAAGACCGACAGGCGCATATCGCCGCCTTGACGTGCCGCGCCGATATCAGCATCGCGCGTCAGCCGGGCGTCCCAGGGATGATGGACGGCATAGCGGCCGGTGTCGGCGCCGAAGCTGCCCATGATCTCGAGCACGCGGCCGGCGTGGTCGGTCTTTTCGAGCACGATCTTGGCAGACGCGATGCGCTCCTTGATCCCCGGCGCATCATTGATCGCGTCGGCAAAGCCAGCCGCACCCGCAAGTTCGCTGTCGACAAAACTCGCCATCAGGCGCAGGAGTTCGCCGCGATAGCGCGGGGTCACGTTGTCAGGCGACGTCAGCACGCCACCCTTCAACAGATACTCTTCGATCGGCATCGTATCGGACATCGGCAATTCCTCCCTCGCTTTCGCGCCTTACTGGTCGTAGCTCACCACGACGCGGTCGCTCAGCGGATAGCACTGGCAGGTCAGCACGTAGCCCTGGCGCACTTCGTAATCCTCGAGGGCATGGTTGACCTCCATCTCGGTCTCACCCTCGATCACCTTCGCCCGGCATGTGGAACAGACGCCCGCCTTGCAGGCGTAAGGCGCGTCCATGTTGTTCTCGATAGCCGCTTCCAGCAGGGTCTGCCCCTGCTTCGGCATCTTGAAGACGCGGGTTGCGCCATCAAGAGTGACCGTTGCCTCACACGCCGCGCCTCGATCTGCCGAGGCAGCGCCTTCCGTCTTCCGGCGGGCCCGGCCCGGCTGCGACGAGGCGAAAAGCTCGAACTTGATCTGCTCCTCGCGCATCCCGTGATCGCGAAGAGCGGCCGCGGTTGCCAGCATCATCGGTTCCGGACCGCAGATGAAGGCGGTGTCGACGGATTTCAGGTCGATCCAATGCTTGAACAGTGCCGCGCACTTGTCGGTGTCGATGCGGCCGGTGAAAAGATCGATATCCTGGGCTTCGCTTTCCAGTACATGCAGAATGGAAAGGCGGCCGAGATAGGTGTTCTTCAGATCGTCCAGCTCTTCGCGGAACATGATCGAGCTGATCTGCCGGTTTGCATAGACCAGCGTGAAGCGAGAATGGGGCTCACGCGAAAGCGTGGTCTTGATGATTGACAGCACTGGCGTAATGCCGCTGCCGGCCGCAAACCCGAGGTAGCTCTTGGAGATCTCGGGTTCGATCGCCGTAAAGAACGCGCCCATCGGCGGCATCGCCTCCAGCGTATCGCCAATCCGCAGCTCTTCGTTGGCCCAGGTCGAGAAGCAGCCGCCGTCGACCCGCTTGATTCCGACCCTCAACACACCTTCGTCACGCCCGGCGCAGATCGAGTAGGAGCGGCGCAGCTCCTCGCCATCGAACTTGCGGCGGAACGTCAGGTACTGGCCCTGCGTGAAATCGAACGCGTTGCGGTCCTCGTCCAGCGGAGCGAGCGTGACGACCACGGCATCGCGCGTCTCGCGCTTGACGTCGGTAACCTGAAGAGAGTGGAAACGTGCCATATTGCGGACCTCACTGGGCAAAACGTCAGATGCACTTGAAATAGTCGAATGGTTCCAGACAGTCGGTGCAGCGATAGCTCGCCTTGCAGGGCGTCGAGCCGAACTGGCTGATCTTTTCGGTGTCGGTCGATCCGCAGCGCGGACAGGCGATCGTCAGGTTGGATCGGCCGGAGAGCCGGTCGACGCGCTGGCGCAGGAGGCCGTCTATCGCGGTTCCATCGACAGGCGGGGCAATACCGTAGGCCTTGAGCTTTTCGCGGCCTTCGGAGCTGATCCAGTCCGTTGTCCAGGCTGGCGACAGCTGGCGTTCCAGCCGCAGCTTTTCGACGCCTTTCTGATGCAACGCCTGCTCGATATCGAGATTGATGATGGCGGTTGCCGGACAGCCGGAATAGGTCGGCGTTACCGTCACAACCAGCGTATCGTCATCGACGGCGACATCGCGGATGATACCAAGGTCCACAAGCGAGATGACCGGAATCTCGGGATCCGGAACCTCGGCAAGCCACTGCCAGACATCGGTTGTCGAAGGTAAAGTTACGGCCATCATAACCGCCTCCTTCCGTTACCAGGTTGCGCCGGGATAGGCGCGCTGGAGGAATTGCAGGTCGGCCAGGATGAAGCCCATATGTTCAGTATGGAGACCGCGCTTGCCGCCCTTGTGCATGAAACCATCGGCTGGCTTTTTGAGGGTTGCCTCTAAAAGCGCCTCGCCAACCAGGTCATCCCAGGCGGCCTTCAGGCTCTCCGGCTCCGGTGCAATACCGGCGACTGAAAGCTCAGCGTCGAATGCTTCGCCGATGAAGAGTTCACCGGTATAGGCCCATAGATCGTCCAGCGCCTCCTGCATGCGCCGATGGCTTTCGGCAGTACCGTCGCCAAGGCGGATGATCAGATCGCGGCTGCGGTCGAGGTGATAGGCAACTTCCTTCACGGCCTTCTCGGCAATTTCGGCAATGCGTTTGTCGGTCGAGCCGTAAAGCGCCTTCAACATCAGGAAATGCCAGGCGTCGAAGAGAAATTGACGCATCAGCGTCTTGCCGAAATCGCCGTTCGGACGCTCGACCAGCAGAACGTTGCGAAAATCGCGGGCATCCCGAAGATAAGCAAGATTGTCAGCGCCGCGGCCCCGTCCTTCGACGTCGCCGGCGAGGCCAAGCCAGAGCTGTGTCTGACCGATCAGATCGAGCGCGGTGTTGGAGAGCGCGATGTCTTCTTCGAGCGCCGGCGAATGCCCGCACCATTCGGAGACGCGATGCCCAAGGATGAGCGTATTGTCGCCCATGCGCGCCAGAAACTCGAAAAGTGCGGTCTCGCTGACGGCCGTGTTGGAGGGGGCGCTCATCACATATGCCCCACTTCGTCGGGAACGTCGAAGAACGTCGGATGGCGATAGACCTTCGAGTTCGAAGGGTCGAAGAGGGGGCCCTTTTCCGAAGGCGCGCTGGCGGTGATGTCGCTTGAGCGCACCACCCAGATGCTTACGCCTTCGTTCCGGCGGGTGTAGACGTCGCGGGCGTTGTTGACGGCCATTTCGGCATCGGGCGCGTGCAGGCTACCGACATGCCGGTGGTTGAGGCCGTGCTGACCGCGGATGAAGACTTCCCAAAGAGGCCATTCACTGGACATGGATATTTCTCCCGTCTTGCGCTTCTCACGGGCCACTGCCCGGAAATCGCGTATTGTTTGAACTGCGACTGCTTGGAACGGGCGCCGAGGCATCCGGCTTACTCGGCTGCGATCCGCGCAGCAGCGCGACGCGACTTCATCTTGTCGGCGTGGGCAACGAGGCCATCACGGAACCAGGCGCCGTCGTTCCATGCCTTCTGCCGGGCGCCAAGGCGTTCGGCATTGCAAGGGCCGTTGCCGGCGATGACCGCGAAGAACTCGGTCCAGTCAGGTTCGCCGAAATCATAGCCGCCCTTTTCCTCGTTCCATTTCAGGTCCGGGTCGGGAACCGTGAGGCCGAGGTATTGTGCCTGCGGCACCGTCTGGTCGACGAACTTCTGGCGCAGTTCGTCATTGGAATTCTGCTTGATCTTCCAGGACATGGATTGCGCGGAATGAACCGAAGCGTCATCTGATGGGCCGAACATCATCAATGATGGCCACCACCAGCGGTTCAGCGCGTCCTGGACCATTTCCTTCTGGGCCGGCGTGCCCTTGACCATCTTCATCAGGATGTCGAAGCCCTGACGCTGGTGGAAGCTCTCTTCCTTGCAGATACGGACCATGGCGCGGGCGTAGGGCCCGTAGGAACAGCGCTGTAGCGGCACCTGGTTCATGATCGCGGCACCATCCACCAGCCAGCCGACGGCGCCGATGTCGGCCCAGCTCAACGTCGGATAGTTGAAGATCGAGGAGTACTTCGCCTTGCCGCTGTGCAGCTGCTCGTACATTTCGTCACGGCTGATGCCGAGCGTCTCCGCTGCGCAATAGAGGTAGAGCCCGTGTCCGGCTTCGTCCTGAACCTTGGCCAGGAGGATCGCCTTGCGCTCGAGCGTCGGCGCGCGGGTGATCCAGTTTCCTTCCGGCAGCTGACCGACGATTTCGGAATGCGCGTGCTGACTGATCTGGCGCATCAACGTCTTGCGATAGCCTTCCGGCATCCATTCCTTCGGCTCGATCTTCTGGCCGGCGTCAATGCGCTCCTGGAAAGCACGTTCGACCGGATCCATTTCATCGAGCGTCTTAACGCGGGCGCTGTCGGTCTTGACCATCTGTGCGTACATGGTTCGTCTCCTTTGCCGTCGCGCGTCAGACGCGCTCGAGAATGATTGCGATGCCCTGGCCGACGCCGATGCACATTGTGCAAAGCGCGTAGCGACCGCCCTGGCGATGCAATTGGTAGGTTGCCGTCGTGACCAGCCGGGCGCCGCTCATGCCGAGCGGGTGGCCCATCGCGATGGCGCCGCCATTCGGATTGACATGGGGCGCATCATCCGGGACGTCCAGATCGCGCAACACGGCGAGCGCCTGGGCGGCAAATGCCTCGTTGAGTTCGATCACGTCCATCTGGCCGATCGAAAGACCGGCACGCTCCAGCACCCGCCGCGCGGCAGGCGCCGGACCGATACCCATGACCCGCGGCTCGACGCCGGCTGCCGCCATTGCGACGATGCGTGCTTTCGGCGTCAGACCTTGCGCCCGTGCGGCCGCTTCGCTTGCGACGACCATAGCGGCAGCGCCATCATTCACACCCGATGCATTGCCCGCCGTAACGCTGAGATCAGGGCCATTGACGCCCTTCAATCTCGAAAGCTGCTCGGCTGTCGTGCCTGGGCGCGGGTGCTCGTCGCGATCGACGACAACAGGATCGCCCTTCTTCTGCGCGACCTTCACGGCGACGAGCTCGTCAGCGAACAGGCCCGCTTCCTGCGCGGCGGCCCATCGAACCTGGCTGCGGGTTGCGAAAGCATCCTGGTCGGCGCGGCTGACACCAAAATCGGCGGCCACATTATCGGCTGTCTGCGGCATTGAATCGACGCCGAATTCGGCCTTCATCTTCGGATTGATGAAGCGCCAACCGATCGTCGTGTCATAGATGGCGTTGGAGCGGGAAAAGGCGCTGTCTGCTTTCGGCATGACGAAGGGTGCGCGGCTCATGCTTTCGACGCCGCCGGCAATCACGAGGTCACAGTCGCCGGCGCGGATCGCTCTTGCCGCCATGCCGACGGCATCCATGCCGGAGCCGCACAGGCGGTTGACAGTGGTTGCGGGGATGGTGATCGGCATGCCCGACAACAGCACCGCCATGCGGCCGACATTGCGATTGTCTTCGCCCGCCTGATTGGCGCAGCCGTAGATCAGATCGTCGGCCTTGCTCCAGTCGACCTGGGAATTGCGCTGCATCAGAGCTGCCAGCGGAAGAGCCGCGAGATCGTCGGCGCGAACCGTCGCCAGCGCGCCACCATAGCGGCCGATGGGTGTGCGAACGGCATCACAGATGAATGCTTCCGACATGCGCGAATTCCTCCTACTCCCGCGAGGTCGATCAAATCGTAGATGGATTAACCGACCGATCGGTCACTTATTTAGCACTCATTACATCACAAGACAATCCGATTTTCTTCAAAAGTTGTGACATGTGATGCAGCGATCCAAAACAGCACGCGCTAAGCATGCGCCCAGTTGGGCGGAAAGCCCGGCCTACGGTCAGTGCCGATTGTCCGTGGGTTCATTCTACTGGAAGTCAGAGCGACTGGCTTTGCAGAAGAAGCTCCTCCGCCTCGTCGCGGGTCATTTCGAATATTCTGCGACCGATGGAGAGGCTGAACCCACCTCTGGCAAAAGCCGAGAGCTCCTTGTTTCGCCGTGCGTCATCAGCATCCAGGCGGCGATATGGACCGAAACCACGCTTGCGAGCGAAATTCAATGCTGCCAGAAAATCGTCGGCTTCCTCAAGCGCATTCCCGACGATCTCGCGATCGACGCCTTTGACGGCCAGCTTCTGCGAGATCGCCTTCTTGGATTTGCCGCTTCGAACCGCCGAGCGAACCTTCAATTCAGCATAATTGACGTCATCAAGCGCGTTGAGACGATAGGCGTAAGCGACGGCCTCCTCTGCGAGAGACTGCAATTGCGCGGCCGAAATGCCTTCGAACTTCTCCCGCGCCTTGCGAAGGATCGCCTGCTTCAGCTCATGCTCCGACATCATCTTTCGTTGCACACGATAGATCGTCGAGTTTCGAGCCCATTGAAGCATGCGCGCAGTGGGCGCTGTTTCTGTTTCGTCGACGTCCATTGGAGTTGCGAGCTCATTGCCGGGTAGGCCTTTGCCTAAACCAGAAACGCCGGGCTGACCACCCCGACGACGACAGGCCGGTCGGCCCCGGTGCCTAGCGCGCCGCCTCATCAATATTATGTACCATATGGTACTTCAATTTTCCGAAGAGTCGCGATAATGTGGCGATGGTCACGTGGGAAACCACCCCAATTGTTCGAGAGCTCACCTCTCCGCTTCCCGCGTGACTGCCTTTTCCCTTATGCCGGATCAGCGTGCCCACTATCCTGCGCGGGCGCGTCACCGGCCTGGTGCTCTTCTTGTGGCAATTTGCCCTTGAAGATGCCGCGAACCGCGACGAAGAGCAGCGGAATAAGGAAAATCCCGAGTACCGTTGCTGCAATCATGCCGCCCATGACGCCGATACCGATCGAGTTCTGGCTTCCGGAACCGGCGCCATTCGCGATGGCAAGAGGCAAGACACCCAGAATGAAGGCCAGAGACGTCATCAGGATTGGACGCAGACGCTGCCTTGAGGCCTCGAGCGTCGCCGCAACGAGATCCTTGCCCTGCTTCTGCTGCTCTATCGCGAATTCGACGATAAGGATCGCATTCTTCGCCGCCAGGCCGATTGTCGTGAGCAGACCAACCTTGAAATAGACGTCATTGGTCTGGCCGAAGACGAGCGCGGCAAGCAGAGCACCGAAGACGCCGATCGGCACCGAAAGCATGACAGCGAACGGGATCGACCAGCTCTCGTAGAGGGCGGCCAACGCCAGAAAGACCACAAGGATCGAGATCGCGTAGAGTTGCGTCGCCTGGCTGCCTGACAGGCGCTCCTGCGCCGACAGGCCCGTCCACTCGTGCGTGAACCCTTGTGGAAGCTGGCTTACGATCGCATCGATCTCGTTCATTGCATCCCCTGAGGAAACCCCGGTTGCAGCGGAACCCTGGATTTCGACGGCAGATGAGCCGTTATAGCGCTCCAGACGAGGAGATCCGAACTTCCAGTGGCCGCTTGCGAAAGCCGAGAACGGAACCATGTTGCCGTCGGAATTCTTCACGTACCAGCGATCAAAGTCTTCCGGTTGCATGCGGAAATCCTTGTCGGCCTGAACATAGACCTTCTTCACACGTCCGCGATCGATGAAATCGTTGACGTAGTTTCCGCCCCACGCCGTCGACAAGGTCGTGTCGATGTCAGACAGGTCGAGGTTGAGTGCACTCGCGCGCTCTTCATCGATGTCGACGGAATATTGCGGCGTATCCTCCTGGCCATTCGGACGCGTGCCGACGAGCTTGCTGCTCTTTCCAGCCGCAGCCAGCAACTGGTTGCGCGCCTCGATCAGCTTCTGGTGACCAGCGCCGTTCGTATCCTTCAGATAGAAGTCAAAGCCGCTGTTGTTGCCGAAACCGGGAATAGCAGGCGGCGACAAGGCGAACACGTTCGCGTCCTTGATTCCCTGGAAAGCCTTCATCGCTCGGCCGGCAATCGCCTGCGCCTTCGACTGAGGCGTCTTGCGCTCTTCGAAGTCCTTGAGCTTCACGAAGGCAATACCGACGTTCTGCCCCTGGCCGCCGAAGCCGAACCCGACGACACCCATCACGCCCGTGACGTAGTCCTTCTCGTCGTTCAGATAGTGATCGGTGACCTGCTGCAGCGCCTTGGCCGTGCGGTCGGCCGTTGCTCCAACGGGCAGCTGCACGCTGGTGATCAGGATACCCTGGTCCTCGTCCGGGAGGAACGAGCTGGCGAGGCGGTTGAACATGAAGCCGACGCCGACCGCGATCAGCACGAAGGCGACGAGGAACAGCGCGCGCCGCTTCAGGATGCCGCCGACGCCGCTCTGGTATCCGTTGGTCCCACGCTCGAAAGCCCGGTTGAAGATGCCGAAGACACCCTTCCTCTTGGCTCCATGATTGGGACGCTTGAGGATCGTGGCGCAGAGGGCCGGCGTCAGGATCAACGCGACCAGGACCGACAGCAGCATCGCCGAGACGATGGTGACGGAGAACTGGCGATAGATGACGCCGACAGATCCCGAGAAGAAAGCCATTGGCACGAACACGGCGGATAGCACGGTCGCAATACCGATCAGCGCGCCCGTGATTTCGCCCATCGACTTTATCGTCGCCTGCGTGGGCGAGAGATCCTCTTCTTCCATCACGCGCTCGACGTTTTCGACGACAACGATTGCGTCGTCTACAAGCAGGCCGATCGCCAGCACCATGCCGAACATGGTCAGCGTGTTGATCGAGTAGCCGAAGAAGGAAAGGATGCCGAAGGTTCCGAGCAACACGACGGGGACGGCAAGCGTCGGAATGAGCGTCGCCCGGAAGTTCTGCAGAAACACGAACATGACGATGAAGACGAGCGCGATCGCTTCCAGCAACGTCCTGACGACTTCTTCGATCGACAGCTTCACGAACGGCGTCGTGTCGTAGGGATAAACGACCTCGACATTGGCAGGGAGAGTCTGTTTGAGCGTCTCGATCGTCGAGCGAACGGATTCCGCCGTGTCGATGGCGTTGGCGCCCGACGCGAGCATGATGGCCAGGCCCGCCGAGGGCTTGCCGTTATATGTGCTCGAACTCGAGTAGCTCTCAGCGCCAAGCTCGACCGTTGCGACGTCGTTCAACCGCACGAGAGAACCGTCGGCGTTGCTCTTCAGGATGATATTCTCGAACTGCTCAGGCGTCTGTAGCCGGCTCTTGGCCGTGACGGTGGCGTTGAGCTGTTGGCCCTTGCGCTGCGGGAGCGAGCCGAGCTGTCCGGCGGCGACCTGCGTATTCTGCGCTTCGATAGCCGCCGTCACATTGCCGACCATCAGCGAATACTTGGCGAGCTTGTCGGGATCGACCCAGATACGCATCGCGTAGCCCGAGCCGAACAGCTGGGTATCGCCGACACCTGGAACACGCTTGAGCGTATCGTTCAGGGTGCTGTTGACGTAGTCGGCAAGGTCGGTCGAGTTCAGTTTTCCGTCCGTGGAAACGAAGCCGATGACCATCAGGAAGTTCGAGGTCGATTTCGTAACGGTCAGGCCGGTGTTCTGGACGCTCTGCGGCAACTGCGCCTCGACAAGCTGCAGCTTGTTCTGCACCTGCATCTGCGCGACATCCGGATCGGCCTTGTTGGTGAAGGTGAGCGAGATCGACGCCGCACCCGTCGATTGCGACGTCGAGGTCATGTAGTCGAGATTGTCGATACCCGTCATTCCCTGCTCGACGACCTTGGTCACCGAGTTTTCGACGGTCTCGGCATCGGCGCCGGGGTAGTTGGCAGAAATTCTGACGGTGGTGGGCGCGATCTGCGGGTACTGCGAGATCGACAGCGTGGTTATGGACAGCAATCCGCCAAGCATGACGCAGATTGCGATCACCCATGCAAAAATGGGCCGGTCAATGAAGAAACGAGACACCGATCACCTCACTCGACTACGGCCGCGTCAGCGGCCTGTTTCGATGCGGCTGCGGAGGCCGATTGTTTCAATTCGCCGGTGCCGTCGTCGATCATGACGTCGTCGACTTTAACGTCCTGCCCATCGCGGATGCGCTGTATTCCCTCGATGACCACGCGTTCGCCATCCTTGATGCCCTCGCCGACAAGCCAGCTGTTGCCGATGCTACGCTGGGTCACCAGCACGCGCTGATGAACCTTGCCGTCGGCGTCGACGAACATGGCAATAGGCTCGCCCTTGGTGTTGCGGGTGACCGCGCGTTGCGGAACGAGGAAACTGTTGGGCGCGATACCCTCCTCGATCGTGGCGCGAACATACATGCCGGGAAGGAGCAGGCGATCTGGATTCGGAAAGCTTGCGCGAGCGGTGACGGTACCGAGCGTCTCGGAAACGGAGGCCACCGAGAATTCGAACGCGCCCGGCAGCGGATAGGCAGTGCCATCCTCGAGGCGTAGCTTCACGGACACATTCGACCCGACAGTCTTTAGCCTGCCTTCGGCAACAGCGCGTCGCAAGGCCAAGAGGTTCGTATTGGATTGGGTAACATCGACGTTGATCGGATCGAGTTGGTTGATGGTTGCAAGCGCAGTCGTCTGCTCCGCAGTGACCAGCGCCCCCACGGTAACCGCGGAGGCATCGATGCGGCCGGAAATCGGAGCCCTGATCTTCGTGTAGTCGAGATTGATCCGTGCCGTTTCCAGCGCCGCCTTCGCGGCTGCCACGTCTGCCTGCGCCTGTGTCAACGTCGAGAGGGCGTCATCGAGATCCTGCTTGCTGACGACGGCCTGCGACGTCAGGCCCTTATAGCGATCGACCTTCGCCTGCGCGCTGGGGACGGCGCCCTGCGCCTTCTGCAATGCGGCCGCGGCGCTGTCATAGGAAGCCTGATAGGCGCTGGGGTCGATCTCATAGAGAATATCGCCAGCCTTGACCTCACTGCCTTCCTTGAAGTTCCGCGCACGGATGATGCCGCCAACCTGGGGGCGCACCTCCGCAATCAACGAAGCCGCGGTTCTACCGGGCACTTCCGCCGTCAGCGCGACCGACTGGACATGGAGCGTAACGGCGCTGACTTCAGGTTTCACGCCGGCGGCATTGCTCTGCTGAGCCCCACCCTTCTCGTTGCACGCTGACAGCAAGCAGCACACGGCGAGCAACTTCACGAGGGTAGGCAGTGGCCGAATGGTCACCAGGGACATTTGAAACTCCAAAATATATCGACAATGCTCTTCTTTGAGTTGGCCGGACATTGGCCGGGCTTTGTCATGAGAGTTTGTCACGGCGGACGAAAACGGTAACGAGATTTCCCCGCACCCGGCCACTGCTACATTTGGTTACAATTTAGGCCTTGCGTGCGCCAGCAACACGACGTCACACAAGAGTGATCCGGCCGTGAAACGGCGCAGACGAGCGGAGCTCACATGGAGCGAACACCTCATATTCTGGTCGTGGACGACCATCAGGAAATTCGAGACCTTCTCGCCAGATACCTCGCAAAGAACGGGTTGCGTGTAACGGCCGCGAATGGCGGCGCGGAGATGCGCCAGCATATGCGGACGTCCAGCGTCGATCTCGTGGTGCTCGACATCATGATGCCCGGTGAAGACGGTTTGTCGCTTTGCCGATACCTGCGGCAGAACAGTTCCGTCCCGATCGTCCTGCTGACCGCGATTTCGGACGAGACCGACCGGATTATCGGACTGGAGATCGGCGCCGACGATTACGTCACGAAACCGTTCAACCCACGCGAACTGCTGGCGCGTATCCGCGCGCTCCTGCGCCGCAGCGCATTTACCGCCGCGCAGGCGCCGAGCGACGTCGACGCTCATCGCTACCGTTTCCAGAACTGGACCCTCGATGCCTCTCGTCGCGCGCTCATCGACGATACGGGCCAGGACATAGCGCTCGGCAGCGCCGAATTCCGCCTTCTTCTGGCTTTTGTCACCCGCCCCGGCGTCGTCCTGACCCGCGATCAGTTGCTCGATATTACCGCAGGCCGCTCGGCACAGGTCTTCGACAGAAGCATCGACAATCTGGTCAGCCGCTTGCGGAGGCGGATCGAACCCGATCCGCAGCAGCCCAGCCTGATAAAGACGGTCTGGGGAGACGGATACACTTTCGCAACCGCCGTGGAGAAACTTGCGTGACTGGCAATCGCCGAATTTGGCCCCGCAGCCTCGCCACGCGCCTGATCGTGCCGTTGATGGTCGCCCTCGCCGTTGCCCAGGTCGCCCTCTTCATAACGCTGCGTGGGCAGCAGGACGTTGTCGTCGACGGCGTCGTTCATGGCCAGGCGCTGAACCTGACAGTAACGCTTGCGCGGCTCGTCGACACATCCCCCCCAGCGGAAAGCCAGCGCCTGGCCGACGCATTCGGTACGAGGCAATCATGCGCCTATGTCAGCGCAGCACCTCCGGCAGACCACAAGATGAATGCATCGGAATCTCGCCTCGCTCATTTGCTGGCGGAACGTCTGCATCAGGTCGAGGCGCGCCAGCTTCAGATCACCATCGAACCGCTGGCGCGTTCGGCGCATCCCTGTGACCAGGATGTTGCGGCAAGCAAACTTGCCGGAAACGACACGTCTTCAGGCAAACCATTCCGCGTCGTCGCGCTTGCCATGCATGTCCCGCTGAAGGATGGCAGATGGCTCACCGTGCGTACCGCAATCGACGTTCCCGGTTTCTGGAATCGTGCCGCGATCCTGTCGTTCCTGTTTTCCTCGCTTGCCGTCGCTGCAGTCGTCGTCGTCGTGATCCGCTCACAGACAAGTTCTCTCAGTGAACTCGCGATTGCATCGGAGCGTCTCGGACGGGGAGAAGTCATTCCGCCGCTCGCGGTGAATGGACCTGCCGAGGTTGCCGCCACGAGACAGGCTTTCAACACCATGCAGGAGCGCCTTAGCCAGTTCTTTCGCGATCGGCTGCGGCTTCTCGCCAGTATCAGCCATGATCTCCGTACGCCCCTCACCACGTTGCGCCTCAAGGCGGAATTCATTGAGGACGACGTGGTGCGGGAGGATCTCGTCAAGACAATTGAAGAGCTGACATTGATCTGCGAGGCGACACTGGCTTTCACGCGGGCGGAAGCGGTTGGTGAAGAAACCAAGCTCGTCGCTCTGGATGAACTTGTCTACGATATCGTCAGCGAATTTCGCATGGCGGGAAGCAACGTATCGGCAGAGCCGCTGCCGTCGACCGGTTATCCCTGCCGGCCTGTCGCGCTGAAGCGTGCGGTCCGAAACCTGGTCGAGAACGCCACGCGCTATGGATCGAGCGCTCGGCTGCGGCTCGAACGATCCAGCGATGGTATCCTTCTTTCGGTTGAAGATGACGGCCCTGGCATTCCGGAGGATCAGATCGAGGACGCGTTCAAACCCTTCGTGCGGCTCGAAGCCTCCAGAAGCACCGAAACAGGCGGCATCGGGCTCGGCTTATCCATCGCCCGTAACATAATCGTGGCCCACGGCGGCAGCCTCGTCGTCTTCAATCGGCCATCCGGCGGCCTGAGCGCGGAAATTCGTCTGCCGAACGCAGCGTAAGCAGGCTCAGGAGAACCTTAACGCTAGGCTCCGACGACACCGGACGGCATGACGACATCATATGTGATATGCGCCTCGTCGCAGGCATCGCGAAATGCAGCCTCTGCCTCATCGGCCAGCGCGCGCTTGGCCTCAACGCCTTCGCAAATCTGCAAAGCCCGCATGTAGGCCGCGCCTTCGGCAATCGGCCAATGGGTCAACAGACAATGCAAGGCCTGCTGGGTAGTCGCGATCGCCTGCATCGAGGCGGTCCTCTTGCACGCGATCAAAACGACATTCCGCCACCGCGTGTCCATATCCGATGCCTCCTCGGTAAACGAGACGAAACAATCGCACCTGACAGCGTAGATGCGCAACTGCCATTTTCGGGGGAGAGTTAATGTGATCGGAGCTCGCGTTCTGGCACGAAGATTGCGATGCAACTTTCGTTAAAGCTGTATCGGAGGCGCAGTGTCATGAAACAGCACACCTTGATGTTCCGTCCCCTCGGGTTGGCCATGCCGTGCATTGGCGAATACAGGGTCGTTAACTCCGTTCATTCGGCGGCGACGACGCTGCTTCAGCATTGGCCTGTCGACGACGGAGAAGACTTCGCCGACGCCATTATCGCCTGCCTGGATGCCATTTACGGCCAGACCACGCTCGAGCGCGTGCGAAGCGCACTGCTGAGGGCGGCAGCGGAAGCGAACGTCTCGGTTCTGGAGGTTGCCCCTGTCCCGCATCTGGGCCAGATGGAAATGGTAGCCAACATTGCTTGACCCGCCACGGCACAGAGACGCCTAAGCGCTTCGTTGAAGCGAGGCCAGACGCTGGTCGGTCGCCGAGCTTCTGGCCATCAGACTGCCGGCGGGACTGATAAAGTTCTCCGCGATGTAGCGATCGGCTGCGGAAGACAAGGCGATATAAAGACGCGCAAACAGAACACGCGCCTCGCGACCCGGCCAGCCGGTCGGCAACGCGTCGTCGGGCAGACGCGGATCGTGAAGCAGGACACTCCGGAAGCGATGAATGAGCAGAAGTCGCGCGGTCAGCGTCATGGCTGGCGTCAGATCACTTTCGACAACACCATCTGCAAGGGGCGAGAATTGCTCGAGGAACGCCTGATAGGCAGCCTTGTACCTTAGGAGGTCCCAATTCTCAGCAACAAACTCCCGCAATCCCGGTTCGCTCGAGATTGTTCCGACCTTGAACAGCAGCACACGATGGCTGCTGTCGAGGTGCCTTATGGGCCCGAAGGCAAGCCGAGCATTGAGGCGGCTGTAGCCCATTCGTTCCAGAGCCGCCATGGTCTCTTCAGGCGCATCTCCCAAGGCGTGCGCAAACTGCCAGCCGTGATCATCCGTGCCGCCGAAAAGAGTGGTTGCGGCTACCGCGAACTCGGTACGCGCGGCTTGCGAAAGCCCATAATAGCTGCGCCGTCCCTCGCGCTCGCCGACAAGCTGACCAGCAGCGACCAAGCGGGACACTGCCGTTCGCACCAGGGTTTCGCTGATCCCGACCGTCGCGCAGGTCTCGATGAGATTGCCCACCCAGGCAACGCCGCCCCGTGGCTCGACCACGTCCCCATAAATGGTGACGATAAATCCTGCGGCCCGCAGCGGCGACTCAAGCGTAATTCTCTGGATCAGGTCGCCAATTCGGCGATCCGCGTCAGTCACTGCCGCGCCCAAGAAGACTCTCCTTCCAAGTATCGACGGCGCAGATAGCACATTTATCGACTTGGTGGCAGCGTGTCGAAACTGCCCCTGATTTCCTCAATGAGCGCTTTGCTGCTTTGCCCGCGCGACGATCTGGGTCGGATTTACGAACTGCAGGGCGAGCACCAGCCAGAACAATGTCGTAACCATGTAGACCACGGCCATCGCGTCGATCGACTGGCCTGCACGGACCCCTGATGCGAAGACGGCATAGTAGAGCGACACGACCAGCGTTTGCGTGGTCGGTCCAGCTATGAGGAAGGTCAGCTCGAACATTGCGATGGTGCGTACGAGCACGAGCAGCAATGCGGCCAGCATGCCGGGCAGGAGCAGCGGCAGCAGGATGCGCACGAAAAGGCTTGTCGTTCCCGCGCCGAACACCCGTGCCGCTGCTTCGATGCGCGGATCGATCTGTTCGATGAAGGGGATCATGACGAGCACCACAAACGGCAAAGACGGCACGATGTTGATCAACACGACGCCCCAGAACGTCCCGCCGAGCCCCAGCTGGTAGAGCACTGTCGCCAGCGGAATGCCATAGGTCAGCGGCGGAATGAGCAAAGGCAGCAGGAACAACAGGACAACCAATCGCTTTCCGGGGAAATCGCGTCGTGCGAGCGCATAGGCGGTCGTGACGCCGAGAATCCCCGAGATGATGACGACCGTAAAGACGATCTCGAAGGTAACGAGAACGACGCTGGAGAGCTGGAATTCCTTCCAGGCGCTGAAATACCAGCGTGTCGTCCAGCCGGCCGGCAGCCAGGTTCCGAGCCAGCGTGTTGCGAACGAGTTGACGATGACTGCGGCGATGACTGCCAGCAGATTGAGGACAAAGAGAATGACGAGCGCCCAGATCGCGAAGCGCCAGATCTTCGAGGTGAGACCCTGATCGCGGATCATGACTAGCCTTTCGTGCCGCCGGCCGGGCCGCGGTAAAAGAGGGAACGCATGCCGAGGACCGCCAGCACGACGACGAGTTCCACGCCGCCCATGATCAGCGCGATCGCCGAGCCCAGCGAATGGTCATACTGTTCGAAGGCAGCTTGATAGGCCGCAATCGAGATGACGCGCGTCGGTCCGGCCGGCGCCCCGAGCAGGACGGCGGAGGGAAACACGGCGAAGGCCTGCACGAAGGCAAGACAGAAGGTAACGGCGAGGCCCGGAACCAGCAGTGGCAGGAAAACGCGGAAGAACCTCTGGCGTGGCCCTGCCCCCAAGGTCGCCGCCGCCTGCTCGATCGCGGGATCGATGCCAGTTACGTAGGACAGCGTCAGCAGGAAGGCGAAGGGAAAGCCGGTGATCAACAGCGAGGCGAAGACGCCCCAGTAGTTATTGGTCAGCTTCACCGGGTTATCGAGAATCCCGAGCATCAGCAGCGTGTGGTTGAACCAGCCGCGCGGCCCGAGGAACGTTAGAAGCCCGTCGGCGACGAAGACCGTGCCGAGGGTGATCGGCAGGACGAGAATCGTGGTCAGCAATCGCTGCCTGCGCATCAGGCGCACGCGTAGCGCAACCGGCACGGCGAAAGCGAGATTGATGATGGTCACCGGCAAGGCGAGCCACATGGTCGCGGCGATGGTCCGGTACTGGAACGGATCGCTGAAGAACTTTGCATAGTTCGCGTACCACGCCCCCTCTTTCGGCAGCAAGGAGTCGGCAACCCCATAAAGGAAGGGGTAGACGAACAGCGCGAGCATGAAGATCAGCCCGGGCAAAAGAAGGAGCGTGGTGCCGTCTAGACCTCGGGCGGCAAGCCGTGTTTGCAGCGACGGCCCGCTCATCCCACGGCTCCCGCAAAGACCAGCGCGCGGCCGGCGACCGGTTGCAGCCTGGTCGATGCACCGCGAGGCAGCGGTTCGTCGGCGCGGAAGTAGAGTTCGGAACCGTCAGCTGCCCGTGCCATGCCAAAGAAAGCGCGGCCGCGGTATTCCATGCTGCCGACCGTCGCGGCAATGCCCTCGCTGCTCGATGCGACGAGATCTTCCGGACGGACAGACAAGACCGCCGCATCGCCAACCTTCAGGGGCGACCGCATCGTGCCGACCAGCCTTGCGCCGGCAACCTCGATTTCAGCCTCGTCGTTATCAACACGCGTAATGCGGCCCTTAACACGGGTTCTGAATCCCATGAAGTCGGCGACCTCGACGTTGACAGGACGCTGGTAGAGATCCTGCGGTGAACCAATCTGCTCGATGTGTCCCTGGCTCATCACCACGATACGATCGGCAAGCGACAGCGCCTCATCCTGGTCATGGGTGACGTAAATGGTGGTGGAGCCGATCTGGTCGTGGATGCCGCGAATTTCGGCGCGCATCTCAAGTCGCAATTTGGCGTCGAGGTTGGAGAGCGGTTCGTCCATCAACACGATCGGAGGCTTGATGACGATGGCGCGCGCGATCGCCACGCGTTGTTGCTGGCCGCCGGAGAGCTGACCGGGCAGCTTGTCCGCCTGGCTTTCCAGACGCACCAGCGCCAAGGCGTCCCGGATGCGCTGATCGGCCTCCGAACCCTTGATGCCCTGCATGGCAAGGCCGAAACCAACATTCTTGCGAACGCTCATATGCGGAAACAGCGCATAGCTCTGGAAGACCATGCCGAATCCACGACGCTCCGGCTCAAGCTGATCGATGCGCGTTCCGCCGAGGCGAATTTCGCCACCCGTCAGCCCCAGCAAACCAGCGATGCAGTTCAGCGCGGTGGACTTGCCGCAGCCCGACGGACCAAGCAGCGCCACGAACTCTCCCGGCTCGATCGCCAGATCGATACCGTTCAGGGCGTTGAACGCGCCGAACGCGCGACGCATCCCGTCGAGTTCGAGGCGCGCGCTCTTGCGCATCGGTGCGGTGGCATTCGAAACCGAGGTCAAACCAATCTCCATCTGCAGCATGAGGGGGCCGACCCGGGACGACATCCCGGGACGGCTTGCTTCTTTCGATCAGCCCTTCTTGGCGCCGATCTTCTCGTCCCAGATGCGGAAGGCTTCGACCAACTGCTTCGGCTCCAACGGCACCTCCAGAGGATTGTTGGCGATCCAGTCGGCATATTCCGGCCGGCCGAATTCCTTGATCGTGTCCTGGCTTTCCTGCGGCGCCATCTCGAGGGTAACGTCCTTGACCGCCGGCCCCGGATAGAAATAGCCCGCGTCGTAGGCGATCGCCTGCTGCTTGGGCTGCAGGCTGTAGTTCAGAACGTCGATCAGCACGCCGATCTTCTCATCCGAGACGCCCTTCGGAATCACCGCATAATGAGCGTCGGTCACCCAATGGAAGCCGTCGAGCTTCTGCACCTTCGCTTCTGCCGGAACGATGCCGAGAGCACGCGGGTTGATATCCCAGCCCGTCGTAGAGACAACGATATCGCGTGTGCCTTCGCCGAGTTCCTTCATCACCTGGCCGGTGCCGGTCGGGTAATATTCGACATGTTCGCCAAGCGCCGCGAGGTAGTCCCAGGTCTTTGCCCAGCCCTTGGCAGGATCGCGCGGATCGCTGTCTCCGAGGAGGTAAGGAAGACCCATGAGGAAGGTGCGGCCAGGGCCGGAATTCGCCGGCCGGGCATAGATGAAGCGGTTCTTGTTCGCCTTAGCCCATTCCAGCAATTCCTGAGCGGATTTCGGCGGCGTCGGCACCTTGTCGGGCATGTATTCGATGAGGGGCCCGGAAGGGTAATAGGTGATGACAACGCCTTGGTCCTTCGCCAGTGCCTGCATCTTGAAGGCCTGCGGCTGCAGCACCTGCTCGAGGTTCGGGAGCTCTGACTTGTGTGCAGCCAGATCGATCCACAAGCCCTGATCGAGACCAGCGGAAAGAGCATCCGTGCCTGTCAGAACGAGATCGATGTCGACCTTGCCGGCCGCCTGCTGCGCCTTGATCTTGCCGGGCAGTTCCGGTGCCGGCGCCTTCGTGAACGCGAAGCTCGAAACCCAATCCGCCTTTTCCGCGGCATAGGCTTCGAACATGCCCTGCGTCAGCGCCAGGTTGCCGGCGACATCGGCGATCGTGATGGTAACTGGGCTTGCGGGCTTCTTGGCCTGCGCGAAGACCTTGAGCGGCAGCATGGTAGCAACGGCCGCGCCGGCTGCGGTGCCAACAAATGTTCTGCGAGTGACTTTCATTCTGTTTCTCCTCCTCTTGTTGCCGGACGCTCCAGATACAGAAATCCGGGCTTCCCGGGCCGGTCATGGCGGGACCGGAACCTCGCCTTAAATGTGTGAAACCTCCTGAAATGATTGCCAAAAACACCGCTCCTCTTCGGTGCGTCTTGGCAGTCGCAATAAATTGATATACTAGTATGCACGATCAAGTCAACGTCAGGGCCCACTATGCAGGCAGCAGTTGTTTCCGTTCCGGTCGCCATGGCTTCCGAAGCCGAAAGGCCGGCGAAGCTGCGCCGCGTGACAACGGCAGATGCCATTTTCGATCGGCTCTACGCGGATATCCTGGCGCTGCGGATGCCGCCCGGCATGCCGCTCCAGGAAAAGCGGATCGCCGAAGAGTTCAATGTCAGCCGCACGCCCGTCCGCGAAGCGCTGCTGCGCCTGTCCGAAGGCGGGCTTGTCGATATCTACCCACAATCAGGAACGGTGGTGTCGCGCGTGCCGGTCTCCGCGATCCCGGAGGCTGTGGTAGTTCGCAAGTCGCTGGAGGGCACCACCGTCGAGCGCGCTGCCGCGGTTGCCACACTAGCCGACATCGAGCGTCTGGATGCGATCATTTCACGGCAGCGATCGCTTGCCGCCCTGGGCGACACCTCGGCATTTCACGAAGAGGACGAGGCCTTCCACGAAGCGATATCGGGCATTGCCGGATATCCTGGCATCTGGACGATCCTCCGGACGGTAAAGGTACAGATCGACAGAGCGCGGCGCCTGACGTTGCCGGTTCTCGGCCGCATGGACAATGTGGTGCACGAGCACGGGCTCATTCGCGACGCGATCGCAGCTCACAATACCGACGCTGCCCGCAAGGCGATGATGCACCACCTCAGCGCCGTCATCCCGGATGTCGCGGAGCTTCGCACCCAGTATCCAGACTATTTCTGCTGAACTATCGGCAGCAACGACAAGACACCAAGGAGGAACAGATGCGCCAAGGTTGGAGATGGTTCGGGCCGCAAGCGCCCGTCACGCTTGACGAGGTGCGCCAGACTGGAGCGACCAACATCGTTTCGTCGCTGCACCAGGTGCCGATCGGGCGAGCCTGGACGGAGGCCGAAGTCCGCGAACGCCAGGCACTGATCGAAACGACGCCACCCGGCCGCTCAAGCCTGACCTGGTCGGTTGTCGAGAGCATCCCCATTCCCGACGCGGTGAAGCGCAATGGCGGACGCGCGAAGGCGGAAATCGAGAGCTGGATCGCCAGCCTCGAAGCTGTTGCCACCTGCGGGATCCCGATCGTCTGCTACAACTTCATGCCCGTCGTCGACTGGACGCGCACGGAGCTCGACTACATCATCGACACCGGCTCGACCGCCATGCGTTTCGATCACGAGAAATTCGCCGCCTTCGATCTTTTCGTGCTCCAGCGCGCAGGGGCCGAACAACAGTACTCCGAGGCAGACCGGCTGCGTGCCGCCGAGGTATTCAAGGCGATGGGCGAGGACGAGATCGCCGACATCACCCGAAACATCACCTCCGCCCTGCCCGGTTCGACGACCGAGCCGCTGACGATCCCGCAGTTCCGCGAAAAGCTCGCGGCTTACGAGGGCATCGACGCCGCGAAACTGCGACAACATCTCATCGAGTTCCTGCAGGCCGTGACACCTGTCGCGGAAGCTCGGGGCGTGAAGCTGACGCTGCATCCGGACGATCCGCCGCGCTCGCTCTTCGGTCTTCCGCGCATCGCATCGACCGCCGATGACTATGCGGCACTCTTCGAGGCCGTCCCCTCCGAAGCAAACGGCATGTGCTATTGCACCGGCAGCCTTGGAGTTCGCGCCGACAACGACCTCCCGGCGATCGCCCGCCGCTTCGCATCGCGTATTCATTTCGCGCATTTGCGGGCCACCAAGCGCGAGGGTGATGGACGTAGTTTCCATGAAAGCGCGCACCTCGAGGGCGACGTCGATATGGTCGCCGTTCTGAAGGAACTCGTCGCCGAAGATAGCCGGCGTACGGCGGACCAGACCATCGTGTTCCGCTCCGATCACGGCCATCGGATGCTCGATGATCTCAGCAAGACCGTCACGCCGGGCTATCCGGCGATCGGCCGCCTCCGCGGCTTGGCGGAGCTTCGCGGCATCCTTCACGCACTTGGCGCGCGACCGAACTAGCACGGCCACCGCGGCGGGATATCGGATCTCGCCGCAATGCCTGCGCCCGAATCGACCCGGCTCGCTTCGCTGCGGAAATAGGAAGGGAGCTTCTACGCCGTGGAACCCCATCGCGCCGTGCAGGTCAGCGTGATGTTGTGGGGACCTTCGAGCTCGGCATCATGGCGCTCGATCAGTTCCACGACCGCATCGATGAAAGCGACGTGGTCGAGGCTGAGCGTCGTCAGGTCGTTGCAGTCCCATGCCGCCATGGCAATCCCATCCTGGCCGACGATGGCGATATCATCAGGCGTATTCTTGCCAAGCACGCGCCGGGCTGCATCCCGCGCACCGATCGCCATAACGTCGTTGCCGCAGATGATGGCATCCACCTTCGCGCGATGGAGCAGCAACACCGCCTCCTTGAAACCTGAATCGTAGCCGTAGTCGCCGAAAGCTTCCGCCTGCAGGGCTAGGTCGCGCTTTGCGAGAGCATCGACAAACCACTTGCGCCTGAGCTTGTCGATCCAGCTCGACTTGGTCCCCGACAGGTAAGCGAAGCGCTTCTTTCCGTCGCCGACGATCTTGTCGATGATCTCGTCGGCCGCCGCTGACCCATCTATTCGGATGCTGGAGACCTTTTCGTTGTCGAGCGGTTCGAAGGAAACGATGATCGGCTTCGTCGTATGAAAGATGTCGACGGCGTCCTGCATCGACACCATGTCGGAGAACACGACGACATGATCGACCTGGTAGGTCGAAGCAAGCCGCATCAACTGCAGCCGATCATCGTGATCGGCGCAGCACAGAATGATCGGCAAAAGCTGCCTTTCCTGCAGCCGGTGAACCAGAAGCTGCTGCTCCTCCGCTTCGCACGGATTGCCGATTGCGTTGACGACGAGCGCCACAAGCCGCGAGCGCTGATTGTTCAGCGAGCGCGCGATTGCGTTCGGCTGGTAGCCATACTCGCGAGCAACGGCCAGGATGCGGTCCCGCGTCGCGCTTCCGATCCTCGAGTCGGGCGAGAAAGCCCGCGAGATCGTAGCCGACGACACCCCGGCGAGCTTTGCCAGTTCCTTCGAGGTGATCCGTCGCTTGTTCATTTCCCGCATTCCACGCTTATGGCGCGGCTATCCTGACGGGTACGCCGTCTGCCGCAGCCGATTCCTTGATCGCGTCCCAGAGCCTAGCGAATCGCAGGCCCATTTCAACGGAGCCGGTGTTTTCCATCGCCCCGGCGCGAATGGCGAGGAAGTTTTTCATCGGATTTCCGAGAATTTCCGCCTCTTCGCGCGGTT
Source organism: Rhizobium sp. Root708 (assembly GCF_001429725.1). Taxonomy (GTDB): domain Bacteria; phylum Pseudomonadota; class Alphaproteobacteria; order Rhizobiales; family Rhizobiaceae; genus Rhizobium. The sequence continues at coordinate 47,846 of NZ_LMHV01000006.1, forward strand.
CAGCGTTGCCGCCGACGCTGATTTCCCGCCAACCGCCCCAGGCATCGATGCGGACGATTGCCCTGGAATAGAAAAAGGTGATGTAGGAAGCGCAGCCGGGAGGACCTTCACCGGCAGCCGTCAGCGTCGCCAGCGCGCCGTTCTTGAGGCGGGCGGAAACGGCGGTCGCGATGTCGACCTTCTTGCCAAGATTGTTCATGTAGGCGGATACGCTCTCGAAATCCGAGTTTGCGAGCAGGCAGACGGTGTTCATCATGTGCGCGCCGGTGTCGAACATGAACCCGCCGCCCGAAATCTCCGGCAGCTGCTTCCAGTGACCGTCATAACTACTGGACCAGCTTTCCCAGATCATCCCCGAGATCGCGATCAGGTCGCCGAACTCGCCGGCAAGTGCACGTTTGCGGGTATCGATCACCAGGGGGGAAAGACCGCCCTGGAATGCGGTTACGACAGTCACGCCGCTCTTCTTCTGCGCTTCAATCAGCCGCTCCGCCTCGGCAACCGTCGTCACCATGGGCTTTTCAAGGAAGAGGTCGAGGCCAGCTTCCGCCACCGCAGTCGCCTGCTCGCCGTGAAAGGCATGCGGGGTGGAGACATAGACGATGTCCAGATCATCACGGCAGGTCGCCAGCATCTCCCGGTAATCATCGAAGCTCCGCGGTGCCGACGCTCCGGCCGCCACGCACACATCGATAAGGCGCTGGCGAGAGGAAGGGATCGTGTCGGCGAGCGCGACAAATTCGATCTCAGGCATGAGCGCCCAGCTTGCCGCATACTCAGCCGCCTTCAAGCCCGCGCCGATGACGCCAAGCCGCAATTTCCCTGCCATAAAGAATCCTCCCGAAATGCAGTGTGCAAACGGTTACACAAACCTGATGGCGAAGACAAGATTTATTAAATTTCATAAAATCAATGTATTAGCTTCGTACGTAATCCACTTTGAAAACAGACTTGTCTGTAATTAGAATACGTGTACATTTTTGTTGTGGTGCTGGAGGGCGCCGGAAACCAAAAGGGAGGACTTCCGTTGAAGAAGACGGTCATTGGTGGCCTGTGCGCCATTCTGCTCAGCGCCGTTTCGACGCTGGCGCATGCTGAAACAATCCGAATTGCCAATCACGGTCAGGCCGGCATCGACGCCATGAAGGCGACAGTCGAGCAGATCGAGAAGAAATACGGCGTGACCGTCGAGGTCATCGAATATCCCGCGCCGGACAAAGATTATCTGACGAAACTTTTGACCGAACTTGGCGCCGGCAATGCGCCGGATCTCTTCTCAATTCCCACGACCGCGGCGGTCGCCGATATGGTCGAGGCCGGCTACCTCACGCCTGTCACCAAGGAAATCAAGGCCTGGGACGGCTATGCCAATTTCTATGACGTCGCCAAGCAGCTGGCGGTCAGCCCCGACGGCGAAACCTATGTGATGCCGTTCATGCTCGGCATCCAGGAAATCTACTACCGCAAGGATGTTCTCGACAAGGCCGGCATCTCGACGGAACAGCCGAAGAGCTGGAAGGAACTTCTCGAGCGCGCGGCTGAAATCAAGAAGAAGACCGGCGCCTATGGCCTGCTTTTCCCGGCCGGCGTTTCCTGGGGTAGCGGCGCTTTCGACGAAGGCTTCCAGCACCTGATCGTCGGCTCCAAGACACCGCAGCTCGTCGATGCCGACGGCAAGCTCGACCTCAATGGCGAGGGCGTGAAGGATGTCTTCGACGTCTACAAGCAACTGATCGACAATGACCTGATGCCGACACAGCCGCTGCTCGGGCCGGAGCCATGGGTCGTGCCGAAGTATCAGATGTTCCCTTCAGGCAAGCTCGCCGCGACCACCTGCGGATCGTGGTGCTACATCTTCGACTGGGGCCGCGAGAGCAAGAACCCAATTCCTGAAGTGACGAAGGTTGTCGGCACCTGGACCGTTCCTGGCCAAGACGGCGGCCAGTACGTTCTTGCCAACCTTGCAGCCCCGTGGGCGGTCAACGCCAAGTCGACCAACGTCGAGCTCGCCAAGAAGGCCTTGATGGAGATCGGTTCCGTCGAAACGCAGGTTTCCTATGCAGCCCGCATCGGCAATATCCCGGCGAGCAAGGATGCGGCAAAGAACGCCGACTTCCAGAAGCTGACGGAACTTGTTCCGATCCATGCTGCGGCCGGGAACGGCACATTCCTCAAGCAGGCGTCCGGTTTCGGCACCGTTGCTGAAGGTGTCGCCCGCGCCACCGAAGCGCTGCTGCGCAAGGAAACCGACGCTGCAGGCGCACAGAAGATCCTTGTCGACTACGTCAAGGAAACCCTCGGCGACGACGTCGTGAAATAAACGTCCTCCGACCCACCGCCAGAGAGACGCGGCTCTGTCCGCGTCTCCGAATTCCCGTTCGAAAGAGTCACAGAGCTTTCCATGGCCCTAAACGTCCACGAAAGGCGCGTTGAGCGACAGCTTCTTTTGATCCTGTTGCCCTCACTTGCGCTACTTCTGGCCTTCGTGATCTATCCCGCGCTTTACTCGGTCTATCTGAGCTTCACCAACGAGGCGCTGACGGGGGCTGCCGCGTTGCGGCCGCGCTTCGTCGGAATTCGCAACTATGTGCGGCTCCTGAACGACGCGAAATTCTGGAACGCTCTGCTCGTCACATTTCTGTTTGTCGTCGGATCGGCTGTCATCGGGCAGTTTGCGCTCGGCCTCGTCTCGGCGATGGCGCTTCGCCGCCGGATTCATTTTCGGCGCCTCTTCTCCTCGATCATCCTTCTTCCCAACGCCGCACCCGAGGTGGTTGCAGGCTTCATGTGGATTTCGATGCTGGCCGGGGGAGAGCAGGCGACGCTCAGCCGGATCGTCAGCTTCTTTGGCGTGACACCCGCCGACTGGCTGCAGGTGTTTCCGCTGTCGATGATCATCATCGTCAACACGTGGCGGGGTATCGCGACGGCCATGATCCTGTTGACCGCGGGGCTCAGCACCATTCCCACCGAAATCTATGAGGCCGCCCGTATGGATGGCGCAACGCCGTCGCAGATGTTTCGCCGGATCACCCTGCCGCTGATGATGCCAACCATCCTGCTCTACATGCTGATCTCGGCGGTCTCGACCATCGCGGTCTTCGGCCTCGTCTATGCCCTCACCCGCGGCGGACCGGGCGGCGCGACGGAACTCGTGAGCATCTACATTTACAATCAATCCTTTACCGCTTTCCAGCTTGGCTACGGCGCCGCGGTGGCGGTGGTCGCGCTGTTGATCTCGCTTGTGCTCGGGATCGGCTATGTCCGCGCCATGAAAGTGGAGGTCTGAGATGACGGCGATCTCTCCGAGCGAAAACGCCAACAAGGCGCGATCGGACCTGCTTGCCTATGCAACGCTGTCGCTGATCTCGATCTTTTGCGCGGTTCCCTTCTTCTGGGTGCTTCTCGCCTCCCTCGATGGAAACGCACAACTGTTCCTTCGCTGGCCCGAGCAATGGACGTTCGCCAACTATCTCCGTGTCTTTACAAAGGAAGATGGCGCGAAATGGCTGTTCAACTCGCTCTTCGTCGTGGGTGGCGCTACTGTTCTGGTTATGGTCCTGGCCGGTCTTGGCGGCTATGCACTATCGCGGACCCGGGCCTGGTGGAAACTGCCGTTCCTTTACGCGATCCTCTTGATCCGCGTCCTGCCGCCGACAGCGCTGGTGGTGCCGCTCTACAAGTTTCTACTGACGTTGAACAATGCCGAAGGCGCCATCCTGCGGCCGATTTTCGGAGAATATGCCCGGCCGATCATGCGCTGGACCGGCTTCATCGATGGCTGTCTCGGCCTGATCCTCGTGCTCGCGACGATGCAGTTGCCTTTGGCGCTTTGGATCATGAAGACCTTCTTCGATGGACTGCCGCGCGACTATGAAGAAGCCGCACTCATGGATGGCGCAACGCTGATGCAACGCATCCGTCGCGTTCTCATTCCGCTTGCCCTGCCGGGCCTCGCGGCTGCAGGCCTGTTCGCCTTCATGTCCGCCTGGGGCGACTTCCTGCTGCCGCTGATCTTCCTCTCCTCGCCGGAACTGCAGACCCTGCCGCTTGGCCTGTTCCGCGCATTCCTTCGCATCAACGAGATCGACTACGGCCTGCTTGCCGCCCTCGCCTTTATCTATCTCCTGCCGGCAGTCGTCGCCTTCGGCTTTGCGCGTCGCTTCCTCGTGCAGACATTTGCCGGCGGCGTCAAAGGCTGACACCAGAAAGAGTTTCACGATGATCAATCTCAGGAACGTTCGCAAATTCTACGGTGCATTGGAGGTCATCAAGGGCGTCGACATCACTGTGGAAGACGGCGAGTTCGCGGTGTTTGTCGGGCCGTCCGGCTGCGGAAAGTCCACGCTGCTGCGGATGATCGCAGGGCTTGAGGGCATCGACGACGGCGATCTCATTCTCAACGGAAAACGGATCAACGACGTCCCGCCCGACAAGCGCGGTATCGCCATGGTGTTCCAATCTTATGCGCTCTATCCGCATATGACGGTCGCTGAGAATATCGGCTTCTCGCTCAGCCTGAAGAAGTTACCCGAAGGGGAAATCCGCCGGCAGGTGGAAGCGGTTGCCGAGACCCTGCAACTGACCGATTATCTCGACCGTCGCCCCGCCGCCTTATCAGGCGGGCAGCGGCAGCGCGTCGCCATCGGTCGCGCGATCATCAAAAAGCCGTCGCTCATCCTTTTCGACGAACCGCTCTCCAATCTCGATTCCGCCCTTCGCGTGCAGATGCGCGCCGAATTGCAGCGCCTGCACCGCGAACTGAAGGCAACGGTCGTCTACGTCACGCATGACCAGGTCGAGGCCATGACCATGGCTGACCGCATCGTCGTCCTCAACAAGGGAGTGGTTGCACAGCAGGGGGCGCCGATGGCGCTTTATCATCAGCCGGATAACGAATTCGTCGCCACCTTCATCGGTTCTCCGAAGATGAACACCATTCCGGTGTCGATCACCAAACCGGCCGCTGGCAGGCTCCACGCGCAAAGCCTGCTTGGCTTGAACCTTGAGCTGCCTGACGCCGGCGGGATCGTTCCGCAGGGCCAGGCCACGCTCGGCATCCGCCCTGAGCACCTGAAAATTACATCGGAAGGCCAGGGTGATCTGTCGGCAGAGGTCATGATCGTCGAGCGTCTCGGGGTCGAGACCTACATGACCGTCGGCTCGCAGGAACAGCCGATCGTCGTTCGTGCCGAAGGCGACATTGCGATCAGGCCCGGCGACCGCGTTTCGCTGACGGCGGATACATCCGCTTGCCACCTGTTCGATTCCGCGGGGCGGGTCATCCGCTCGGCTCAAGCTTCATAACATCGAGGATACCATGACAATCAAGGTCACCATCTGGAACGAAGGCCGTCACGAGCAGCTGCACAAGGAAGTCCAGGAGATCTATCCCGATCGCATAGACGGTGCGATCGCAGCCGGTATCGCCAACCCCGACTTCGAAGTCCGCCGAGGCACGCTCGACGATCCGCACGAGGGGCTTCCCGACTCCCTGCTCAATGATACCGATGTCCTGCTGTGGTGGGGGCACATGGCCCATGAAGAAGTAAGCGACGGGCTTATCGATCGGATACAGCAGCGCGTGCTCAAGGGTATGGGCCTTATCGTTCTGCATTCCGGGCATCACTCCAAGCTGTTTCGGCGACTGATGGGCACGAATGCCAATCTCTCCTGGCGCGAAACGCCGCAGGGCGATCTTGAGCGCGTGTGGGTGGTCAACCCGGCGCACCCGATCGCCGAGGGATTGCCACCATTTTTCGAAGTGAACGCCTCGGAAATGTACGGCGAGCCCTTCGACATTCCGCAGCCCGACGAGCTCGTTTTCATCTCGTGGTATTCGGGCGGCGAGGTGTTTCGCAGCGGCTGCACATGGCAGCGCGGTCGCGGTCGCATCTTCTTCTTCAGCCCCGGCCACGAGACCTATCCGATCTACCACGACGCAACCGTGCACAAGGTCATCTCGAACGGTATCCGCTGGGCCAAGCAGAGCCACACGGATGGTCGGACCCTCGAAAACTGGCACCGCGCGGAACCCATCCACGCCCGGCCCTGAAGCGCGAACTATCGGGCGGTCATCTGAGTGACCGCCCATATTTCCGGTGCAGCCGTCGCAGCAGGAATGCCGATCTGGAGCTTTGCTGCCCTATTGTATAGGACATGACCGAGGAATAGCGGGAGGCAGTTTTGCGAAAAGCGATCATCATTTGGGGCGGATGGCAGGGCCATGAGCCCGAGGAATGCGCGCGCGCAGTTTCCGCGTTGCTGCGCGAGGAGGATTTCGAAGTCCAGGTGACGGATGATCTCGCGATCTTTGGCTCGCAGTTTGTCAGCGAAGCAGATCTTCTCGTCCCTATCATCACGGGGGAGAAGCTTGAAAAGCCCCATGCGGACGCACTTGTCGAGTCCGTGCGAAACGGGCTGGGATTGGGTGGCCACCACGGCTCACTCGCCACGTCCTTCAAGGAAAGCGCACCGTTTCGCTACCTCTGCGGCGTCACTTGGGTTTCCCATCCCGGCAACATCATTGATTTCCGCGTCAACGTGACCAAGCCCCACGACCCTGTGATGGCTGATATCCCGGATTTCGATTACCGGTCCGAGCAATATTACCTTCACTTTGATCCTTCGATCGACATCCTGGCGACGACGCTCTTCAGCGGAGAGCATGACCCCGCGTGCCGCAACGTGACGATGCCGGTCGCGTTCAAACGTCAGTTTGGCACCGGTCGCGTGTTCTACTCGGCACTCGGGCATGTCGCCGCCGAGTTCGAGCACCCCCACATGCGGCGCATCCTGCAACGCGGACTTTCCTGGGCCGCACGCGGTTGATCGCGAAGCCGCGGCGGATTCATTGCCTCTGACCGACAAGTTCCCTACTAGATCTAAGGTATTCTAAATAATCGTACCGCATGGTACTTTATTTCGAATGTCGCTTAGATTCTGCGACGCTTCGATGAGACTTGAAGGGGAGCATATGACCGCACATCGACACAGCTGGGGCGACCTTGATCGTGGCGCACGGCCGTCCGGCGATCTCCAGCACCCGACAGCGGAAGAGGCTCTGCCGCAGCGGGAAAGTCTTCCGGCGATAAAGTTGCATTTTGAAATGAGCAAGAGCTTCGTCGATGCTGTCTTCGAGGTCAGCAAGAAGCGCGCACGAAAACAACCGATCAGCTAGAGACAGCCTAGCCGTTCTTCAACGGAGCCGATGTCGATGTCCTCACGACCAACGGCCCGTCGACCTTGATGGTCATTGGCCGCAGCTTCTTGCGATGCACCGCCATGTCGATCAGCGCTTCGGCCGCTTTCTGTCCCATTTCATAATTGGGAAGCACGAGCGTCGAAAGCGGCGGGTGCGTATAGCGCGCCAGTTCCTGGTCGTCATATCCCATGACGGAAACATCCTCGGGCACCCGCAGGCCCTTCTCGGCGGCTGCCTCCATGACACCGATCGCCATGAGGTCGTTGCCGCAGAAAATCGCCGTCGGCCGATTGGCCATCGACAACAGTTCCAAGCCTTCTTCATAGCCTCGCAACGGCAGCCAATCGCCATCCCGCACAAGCTGCGGATCGAATGCGACATCCACCGTGGCGAGCGCCTGCTTGTAACCCTTCAGGCGATCGATCGCCGCGTCCATCCAGGGTTCACCGTTGATGAACCCGATGCGCCGATGCCCAAGCGAGGTCAGATGCGCCGTGGCGGCAAACCCGCCCGCCACTTCGCCGGGCACGATGGCCATATGCTGGCGCGGCTCCGCATAGCAGTTCAACAATACGGTCGGGATATCCCGGAGCGCGTCGGGAACCTGCACCTTTCGCGTAAAGATCGTTGCGTAGATCACGCCGATGATCGACGGATCCCGCAGAACGGAGCGCAGCACAGCATCCTCGAGATCGGGATTCGAGCGTGTCGCATGCGCTGAAACCAGGAAGCCCTGTTCGAAGGCATGGTCGCGCGCACCGTCAAGGCTGACGACCGGATGCGGGCTGGTTGAGATTTCATCGACGATGAAAGCGATCGTGTCCTTTTCGACTGCGGCCTCTTCCGGGCGATCATGACGGACACCAGGTAATTTATAACCAATTTTATGAGCAGCCTCCCGCACCTTCATCTGCGTTTCCGCGGAGATGCGCGAGCCGGACATCTCATTGAGAACAAGCGAGACGCTCGATTGCGAAACACCGGCAATTCTGGCAATATCCGTCATTGTTGGCCGCGTGCTGCCCCCACGACGCCCGACCTCGTCGTCGCGACCATTATTCCTTGCCATTAAAATCTCCTCCGCCGGCATGCTGCGATGCAAAGCGATTATTGCAAATGCTAATAAAATGACACTTGACTGCTAATATTATTAGCGACAATATCATCGCATGTGAAGCGATTATTGCTCACTGCCGGTAAGAGGATACCGGAAAATCTGGGAGGAGAAACCTGAGATGTCTACATTCTAACGTCGTACATTCTTGTTCGCGGCTACCGCGCTCGGCGCGATCGCCGTTGCCGGCACTGCCGCAATTGCGGAAGTCCCCGCGCTCAAGCAGAAAGACAAGTACAAGGTCGGGTTCGCGCAGACGGAATCCAACAACCCGTGGCGCATCGCGCAGACGGAAAGCATGAAGGCCGAAGCCGCCAAACTCGGATATCAGCTCGTCTACACCGACGCAGCCGGCTCCGCTGCAAAGCAGGTCGCCGACGTCAACTCGATGATCGCGCAGGGCGTTGACGTCATTTTCCTGGCGCCTCGTGAAGAGAAGCCGCTGATCCCGGCCGTCATGGCTGCCAAGAAGGCCGGCATTCCGGTCATCCTGCTTGATCGCAGCGTCGACCCGAAGCTTGCCAAGGCGGGTACCGACTATCTGACGTTCATCGGCTCGGACTTCATCAAGGAAGGCCAGCGCGTTGCCGAATGGCTCGCTAAGAACGCCAACGGCAAGAAGAAGATCATCGAACTCGAGGGAACCACGGGCTCGTCGCCGGCGAATGATCGCAAGAAGGCTTCGATGACGCAATCAAGGCCGCTGGCGGGTTCGAGATCGTCGCGTCGCAGTCGGGCGATTTTGCCCGCGACAAGGGCCGCCAGGTTGCCGAAGCTCTGCTCCAGGCTCATCCGGACGCCGACATCATCTATGCGCACAACGATGAAATGGCGATAGGCGCAATCTCGGCGATTGAAGCCGCCGGCAAAGTTCCAGGCGCAAGGAAGCCGTGCGGGCGGTCGTTGACGGAAAGATCGGCGCCGTCGTCGAGTGCAACCCACGCTTTGGACCAAAGGCTTTCGAGACCATGGCGCGCTACGCCAAGGGCGAGAAGATCGAGCCGTGGGTCATCAACAACGACAAGTTCTACGACGGCACCAACGCCAAGGCGGAAATCGCTGACGCCTACTAACCTCCTGGGCGGACCTGAACCGGTCGGTGCGGCTTGCCGTGCCGGCCGGATATTCATTGAGACAAGATGGGGTGGATCGGCATGTTGCTATCCATGCAGGGAATTTCGAAGTCCTTCGGCGGCGTTCCTGCGCTGCGCACGGCTTCACTGGAGATAGCCGCAGGCGAAGTCATGGCGCTGGTCGGCCAGAATGGCGCCGGGAAATCGACACTGATCAAGATCCTGACCGGGGTCTATCAACGCGATGAAGGAGCGATCCACTTCGATGGACGTGACATCGACTTCGCCTCGCCCTCGGAGAGCCAGGCCGTCGGGATCGCCACGATCTATCAGGAAATCAATCTCGCGCCCCAACGTTCGGTTGCGGAGAACATTTACCTGTCACGCGAGCCGCGACGCTACGGTTTCCTAGACCGGCGAGCCATGCGCGAGGGCGCAAAGGCGGTGCTGAAAACCTTCAAGCTCGAGATCGACGTCGATTTGCCGGTCGCGCATTTCAATGCCGCGACGCGGCAGATGGTATCGATCGCCCGCGCGGTCACCCAGAATGCCCGGCTCCTGATCATGGATGAGCCGACATCTTCTCTCGACGAGCGCGAAGTTGCGGTTCTCTTCGAAACTATCCGAACGTTGAAACAGAACGGCGTGGCTGTCGTCTTCATCGGCCATCGCCTCGACGAGCTCTACGCCATTTGTGACCGCGTGACGATCATGCGCGACGGCCAGACCGTCGCGGTCGGCGCCATGCGGGACACGCCGAAGATGGAGCTGGTGCGCCATATGCTTGGGCGCGAACTCGCTGCCTTCGAGGCCTTGAGCAGAGATACGGATGCCAATGCCGAGCGACCGATCCGCCTCGCGCTTGAAGGCGCAGGTTCGGGCCTTCGCGTGCGCAACGTCGACCTGTCCATTCGTGAAGGCGAAATCTCCGGCCTCGCCGGCCTCCTTGGTTCCGGCCGAACGGAAACCGCCCGCATCATCTTTGGCCTCGACAGGCTGGAACGCGGCACAATGCGTTTTGACGGAAAGCTCCGCAGCTACTCCGAACCGGCCGCGGCGATTGCAGACGGCATCGGTCTGGTGTCCGAAGATCGAAAGGTCGACGGCATCGTGCCCGACATGAGCATCCGGGAGAACATGACCCTGGCTGCTTCCAAAGCTCAGCAGGGCAGGGATCGTCGATCGCGCGCGCCAGAGCGAGATCGTGGAACGCTTCATCAAGGCGCTCGGCGTCAAATGCGCCTCACCGGACCAACCGATCAAGGAGCTCTCCGGCGGCAATCAGCAAAAGGTGTTGCTGGCGCGCTGGCTCTGCACCGAGCCCCAGGTTCTCATCGTCGACGAGCCGACACGCGGCATCGATATCGGCGCAAAGACCGAGATCCTCCGTCTGCTGAGGAAGCTGGCCGATGAGGGATTAAGCGTCCTGATGATTTCCTCCGAACTCGAGGAACTGCTTGCCGCCGCCGATCACGTGACGGTGCTCAGTGACGGCTCCTCCGTCGCCGTGGTTGCGCGGCAGAAGCTTTCCGAACAGACATTGCTTGCCGCCATGGCGCATCAGGTCGATTGAAAATGACGATTACAGACACATCGACAAAACCATCCGTCCCTCCGAGGACGTCCGTTCTGCAGCTTGCGAGCCGCTACGGTACGGCTGTTGCCCTTCTGCTGCTGATCGTCGTCAACATCGCGATCACCCCGAATTTCCTTTCCTGGCAGACACTCAACGTCAATCTGACCCAGGTCGCCACCATCGTCATCGTCGCGACCGGCATGACGTTGGTGATCGCCACCGGCGGCATCGATCTTTCCGTCGGCTCGCTGATGGCAATCGCCGGTGCGATTGCGCCGATGATCTTCCTCGGCACGATCATTCCGATAGACAACACCGCTCTGGCGGTAGGGCTTGCGTTTCTGATCCCGGTCATCGTCGCGATGCTGTTCGGCTGGTTCAACGGGATCCTCGTGACGCGTTTTGCGATCCAGCCGATCGTCGCCACGCTCGTTCTCTTCATTGCCGGACGCGGCATTGCACAGGTGATGACCAACGGCAATCTGCAGGTCTTCAAGAATCCCGCCTTTCAGTTCATCGCAATGGGGCATATCGCCGGGATACCGGCTCAGGTCGTGCTGATGATAGCGATAACGATACTGGCCTACTGCCTGATACGTTTCACCACGATCGGCCGGCAGATCATTGCGGTCGGCGGAAACGAGAAAGCGGCACGACTAACCGGCATTCCCGTGAGGCGCATAAAGACGCTGGTCTACGTGATCAGCGGAGCGTTGTCCGGCATCCCCGGGCTTGTCGTCGTCGCCCGCAACTCGGCCAGCGACGCGAACCTCGTCGGTATGGGGATGGAGCTTGATGCCATCGCAGCGGTTGCCGTCGGCGGTTCATTGCTGACAGGCGGAAGAGCGAACATCTTTGGCACGCTGCTCGGAGCCTTCGTCATCCAGCTTGTGCGCTACACCCTGCTTGCGAATGGCGTGCCGGATGCCGCCGCGCTTGTCGTCAAGGCCGGGCTCATCATTGTCGCAGTCTTCATCCAGCAGCGCGCCGACAGGAGCTGAGATGTTTCTCACCACCATGAAATCCTTTGCACCGAAATCTTCCGGCGATCTTGCGCGGCTCGGCGTTCTGATTGCCTTGTTGGCGCTTATCGCCTTCGGCGCCCTGCGTTACGACAACTTCCTGTCGCCGTTCAACATCCTGACGTTCCTTCGCTACAACTCGATGTTCGCCTTGATCGCACTCGGCATGGCCTTTGTCATCATGAGCGGCGGTATCGACCTGTCGGTTGGCGGCGTCGCGGCACTTGCCAGTGTCGTTTCGGCGTTGGCATCGCCGTATGGCTGGCTGCCGGGGCTTGCGGCGGGTATCCTGACGGGCCTTGTTGCCGGCCTCTTCAACGGGATCGTCATCACCAAGCTACGCATCCAGCCATTCATTGCCACCCTGGCTGCCATGCTGGCCGCCTATGGAAGCGCGCTGTTGCTGGCGGACAATCAATCGGTGTCCGTATCCTACGATACGGCCTTTGTGTCGATCGGACAGGAGGATTGGCTGGGCTTCCCGATCCCGAGATGGATCGCCATTGGCGCCTATGTCGCAGGCTGGGTCATCCTCGACCGCCGGCCTTTTGGCCGCCATGTGCTGGCAATCGGCGACGGAGAACACACGGCCTCGTTGATGGGCCTGAAGGTCGAGCGAACGCTGCTCGCGGTCTACGCCATGTCCGGCCTCCTAGCCGGTCTCGCTGGTGTGCTCCTTGCCGCGCAGTTCGGTGCAGGTCAGCCGACCGAAGGCATCGGTTGGGAACTGTTCGCGATCGCTTCGGTGGTTGTCGGCGGCACGCTCCTGACCGGAGGATCGGGTTCGGTCGGCGCGACGCTCGCCGGCGCACTCCTTCTCGGGATGGTCTTCAACGTTCTGAATTTCGAGAACGGGCTTGGATGGATTTCGCTGTCTGCCTACTGGCAGTCGGTGATCCGCGGCGCCTTCCTGCTTGTCGTCGTGATCTTGCAGGCTCGCCTCACCGCTCGATCCGCGTCCTAGCGCCTCAACAGGCGCCGGGAAGTCAGGTAATGGATAAACCGCCGTCGACAGGCAGGCAGACGCCGTTGACCATGGCGGCTTCGTCGCTCAACAGAAACAGGATCGCCTCGGCGACCTCTTTCGGCTCCAGGAACCGGCCGAGCGGAATGCGCGCCTTCACAGGATCGGCCTTTTCGGGATCGCTCCAGGCAAGCTTTCCCATCGGCGTGAGCGTGACTGTCGGGTTGACGCTGTTGACGCGGATGCCACCCGGGCCCAGCTCGGCAGCCATCACGCGGGTCATCGCGTCGAGAGCGGCCTTCGAGGCGCAATAGGCCGTGTGGTTTTCCACGCCACGACGGGCAGCGTCGCTGGAGACATTGACAATCGCTCCGGCCACACCGCGACGGAGCCAGTCACGCGCGACGATTTGGGAGAGGATCATCGGCGCGACCGCATTGACGTTCATCACCCGATTGAATTCGGCAATCTCAGTCGAAACGAATGATTGGAGCGTGGTCGTGCCGGCACAGTTGACCAGCAGATCGATGGGAAGGGCGCCGGCGACCGACGTCTCGATGACATCGAGATCGGCAAGATCGGTGCAGATTGTCTCGCAGCAGACCTCACTGGCAAGGAGATCGAGGTCCCGCTGATCACGGCTGAGCGCGACGACGGTTGCGCCGTGTTCCGCCAATAGCGGGACTGTTGCCCTGCCAATGCCCTTGCCCGCCCCGGTAACGAGAACCCGCCTATCTTTCCAGTCCATCTCTCGCCTTCTCCCGACAGCCAACAGCCGACAACAAGCCGCTGGCGCCACCGACTATAGATCAAGGCTTGCGTGCGAAGATCAATGGCAGCATATGATAAAAAGCCAAATCTCAAAGAGAATCTCGTTGCCCCAGGAAACATCGACCGAAACCATCGCGGAAAGCAGCTATCGCAGAATTCGGGCGGACATCCTTTTTGGCCGCCTGCCGCCAGGCCAGAAACTGAAACTCGATAACCTGAAGACGGCATACGACACGAGTATCAGCACTCTGCGGGAGATCCTCAACCGGCTGTCATCGGAAGGCCTTGTCGTCGCCGAAGGCCAGCGCGGTTTCGAGGTCTCCCCCATGTCCGTCGCGGATCTGAAGGAGATAGCCGAGCTGCGCCTGCTTCTGGAGATTCATGCGCTCGAGCAGTCGTTTGGCCGCGGCGAGATGGAGTGGGAGGCACGGCTGGTGTCCGCGCACTACAAGCTGGCACGCATGGAGCAAGCGATGGCGTCGGGTGACATCAGCCACGCGGAAGAATGGAAGCGGTATGACTGGGAATTTCATCAGGCGTTGATTTCGGCCTGCGGCTCAAAGCTGCTGATGGAGGCACACGCTGCCGTTTTCGACAAATACCTGCGCTACCAGATGGTCGCACTCTCCTATCGTGGCGCAGTCGCCGCACAGGAACACCAGCATCTGCTCGACGCGGCGCTAAAGCGCGATGGAGAGACCGCGAAGAAGACATTGGTCGCGCATATCCAGGGCGGAGTGGAGCACGCACTGGCCAAGGGACCGCTCCCCTGAGGAGAATGGTGCTTCACCTTTACAGGGATCGGGAAATGTCATGCTGAAGCCGTTGAGCGCACCTGCCGAGACTGTGAGTGATGTCGGTTTCCGACAGATCAGGCAGGATATCATCGCAGGGGTCCTCGCCCCCGGCGCCAAGATCAAGCTCGAACAGGCAAAAGAGCGCTATTCGATCGGCATCTCATCATTGCGGGAGATACTGAGCCGGCTGACGACCGAGAACTTGGTCGTTGCCGAAGGACAACGCGGCTTCGAGGTGAGTCCGGCGTCACGACAGGAGCTTGCGGAACTGGCCGATCTGAGAACAGTCCTTGAGTCTCACGCGATCGGCCTGTCCTTCGTCGCCGGCAATCTCGAATGGGAGGGCCGGATCGTCGCCGCCTACCACAAGCTCACTGCCGCGGAGAGAAACCTGCTGGCGGGTGATGCGTCTCGCACCATGGATTGGGTTCGATACGACTGGGAATTTCACCAGGCAATCGTCTCAGCCTGCAATTCCGCGACCTTGATGGCGACCCTCTCGTCGGTCTTCGACCGCTTCCTTCGCTACCACATGCTCGCCCGCAGCTTTCGCGGACAAGCCGTCGTCGACGATCACAAGCTGCTGTTCGAACTTGCGCTCAAGCGCGATATCGACGGAGCGCGAGCGGTCGTCCACAGGCACGTCCAGAGCGGCGTCGAGCACGTGCTTGGAAGCGGGCGGCTTCCTTAGTAACGACGCTCAAATGGTGTCGTAGGGAGGAAATCTGAAGTGACCGGTCGACCTTTTATCGTAGAACAGTGCGCAGACGAGGGGCTGCAAAATCGAGGAAGGCTCTGAGTTTCAGCGGCAGAACTCCTTTCGAAATATGCACAAGATGGACTGGCGACGGGGACTGTTCGAATTCCTCCAGCAGGGGAACGAGGAGGCCATCTTCCACCGCGCGCTTGGCTTGATACGACATCACCCTGGTAACGCCCAATCCCGCGACGGCGGCGTCGACGGCCGCCTCGGCCGTATTCACCGACAACCGAGGGCGCACAGACACGGAAACGTCCTTTTTCTCTTCCCTGAAGGTCCAGTACTGAGCCGACAATATGCCCTCGAAAGCCACGCAGTCGTGGCTTGCAAGATCATGCGGATGAAGCGGTCGCGGATGGCGTTTCAGATAATCGGGGCTGGCATAGACAATACGCCGAATGGAGCCGAGCCTAGTGGCGATCAGGTTGTTTTCCGAGAGATCGCTGATGCGGAGTGCGACATCGATATGCTCGTCTGCAAGGCTGACTGACCGGTCACTCATGGTGAGCCGCATGTTGATCTCAGGAAAGGCCTTCAGGAATTCGGTGATCACCGGCAGGACGTGCAGGCGGCCGAAGACGATCGGCGCCGTCATCGTCAGGTCGCCCTTCGGCGCCAGATACTCGCCCGAAGCGCGGCGCTCCGCCTCCTCAACGCGGCCCAATATCTCGCGTGCAGCGCCGACATAACCTTCCCCCGCTTCCGTCAGCAGAATCCTTCGGCTGGTCCGCGTTATCAATCGGACGCCGATGTGGGCCTCGAGCTCGGCAATCTTGCGGCTCACCGTCGGAAGCGGTGACCGCAATGTCCGCGCGGCGGCAGACAGGCTGCCGTTGTCCACCACCGCCAGAAAGACGCTCATAGCGTCGAGACGATCCATGTATTCATTCCATAAATTGAGAGGAAGCCTACCGAAATAGCAGTCTACTACAGAAAACTGGAAATCACTACTTTGCGAGCAGGTCTCCGGGCCGATGGTCTCAATCGCCGCAAAAGGGAATCCGCGATGAAACTCTATCACTATCCGCTATCGGGCCACGCGCACCGTGCCGTCCTCTTCCTGTCGCTGCTTGGCGTGAAAGCAGACCTCGTGGAGGTCGATATTCCAAACGGCGGTCACAAGGCGCCCGACTACCTGAAACTCAATCCATTCGGCCAGGTTCCGGTCCTCGACGACGAGGGTGTGGTGGTGAATGATTCCAATGCGATCCTGGTTTACGTGGCCACGAAACTCAATCGCAAGGACTGGCTGCCCGATGATCTGCCGAGCATCGCAAAGGTTCAAAAGTGGCTTTCGGTCGCCGCCGGTGAGATTGCCTACGGCCCCTGCGCCGCGCGCCTCATTACCGTTTTCGGTGCCGATTTTCGCGCAGACGAGGTGATCGCACGCGCTCACCGCATTCTCAAACTGATCGAAAGCGAGCTCACAGAGCACGGCTTCATCGTTGGCAACCGGCCGACCATCGCCGACGTCGCGCTCTACAGCTACATCGCCAATGCGCCCGAAGGGAATGTGGATCTGAAGCCTTATCCCGAGGTGCGCCATTGGCTGGCGCGTATCGAAGCTTTGCCCGGCTTCGTCGCGTTTACCAGCACGCCTGCCGGGCTCACAGCCTAACGACGTTGATGCGGCCGGTGCTTCCGGCCGCCTTGCTTTTCCACAGGAGGCGTTAATGCTTGATGGCGTCAAATCCACCTCTTCACCGTGGCATGAAGGTGAACTGGAGCTGCAGCGGCGACTTGGCGTGGCCGACCAGATGGATCCTGTCGGGCGCAAGGTGTTGCGCAATTTCCTGCTCGACCAGCATCGCGAATTCTATCCCCTGTTGCCCTTCATCATCATCGGAGCTGTTGATCCCGATGGTGCACCCTGGGCAACGATACGGGCCGGCCAGCCGGGCTTCCTTCATTCGCCTGATCCCCAGACATTGGTCATCGAAGCTGGCCGCGATCCGGCCGATCCGGCTGATCGGGGGATGGAAGATCGCGATCCGATCGGCCTCGTTGGCGTCGACCTTGTCACCCGCCGACGCAATCGGCTGAATGGCACAATCAGGCGCGATAGCGACAATAGCTTCAGCGTCGTTGTCAGCCAGAGCTTCGGCAACTGCCCGCGCTACATCCAGAACCGCCACTTTGCCTTTGTGCGCGATCCGGCAGGACAGCCGACCTCGACACCCGTGCTAACGGACCGTTTGACGGATGATGCACGCCGGATCATCGCGGCGTCGGATACGTTCTTTGTTGCATCCTATGCAGACCGCGATGACGACGGACGGCAGGTCGATGTATCGCACCGTGGCGGCAAGCCGGGCTTCGTTCGTGTCGACGCCGACGGCGGGCTGACCATACCGGACTTCAACGGCAATCTGTTCTTCAGCACGCTTGGCAACTTCGCGGTCAATCCGCGCGCAGGGCTGCTGTTCATCGATGATGAAACGGGGGACATACTTCAGTTAACCGGTCGGGTGGAGCTTATCTTCGATTCCCCCGAGATCGCGGCCTTCGAAGGCGCCGAGCGTCTGTGGCGGGTAATGCCTGACAGGGTTGTCCTGAGACCGGATGCACTGCCGCTGCGGTGGACGTTCGCGGAGAACGGATTTTCACCGAGCAGCCTAATGACCGGTAGCTGGGAAGAAGCCCAGCGCCGCCTGAAGGCAATTACGACGGCCAAGACCTGGAGGCGTTTTCGTGTCGAGCGGATCGTCGACGAAAGCGCGACAGTCCGTTCTCTTCATCTCGCGCCAACGGATGGAGAAGCCCTCGTTCCGCATCGAGCGGGGCAGCATCTTCCTATCAGGATGGTCGATGGCGCAGGCCACATTAGGCGTAGTTACACCA
The DNA here is from genome assembly GCF_001429725.1 of Rhizobium sp. Root708. Taxonomy (GTDB): domain Bacteria; phylum Pseudomonadota; class Alphaproteobacteria; order Rhizobiales; family Rhizobiaceae; genus Rhizobium. The sequence continues at coordinate 65,968 of NZ_LMHV01000006.1, forward strand.
TTTCCAGCGCGCCGGCCGATCACCAATATCGGCTGAGCATCAAGAGGGAGGGAAGAGGCTCGCAGCTGCTGCACAGCCTGCGGCCGGGCGACGAAATCGAAGTACTTGCGCCAGCCGGCAACTTCACGATCGAAGCAATGGAGCGGAAGCGGCCCGCCGTCCTGCTTGCCGCCGGCATTGGCATAACACCGCTGCTGTCGATGCTTCGCCATGTCGTGCACGAGGGCGACAGGACCCGCCATCGTCGCCCGATCTGGCTATTCAGGTCGTCGCGCAGCGCGGCCGAGCGGCCGTTCGACCGCGAGATCGGGGAACTGGTCGAACGGAGCCAGAGCACCGTGCACGATATACGCGTGCTTAGTGCACCGGCCGCGGGCGACGAAGGAAGCTACGATGTCGCCGGGCGCATCGACGTGGAACTGCTGAAGCAATATTTGCCCTTCGGCGACTATGACTTCTACCTGTGCGGACCATCATTGTTCATGCAGGGAATCCATGATGGGCTGAGAGGGCTTGATGTCTCGGAGGAGCGCATTCACGCCGAGGCATTCGGCCCATCGACCTTCAAAAGAGATGGCCAGGTGGCGACGACACCGCGTGACGGAGCAAAGCCTGCGGCGTCCGCGCCGACGCGGGTCATCTTTACCCAGTCAGCTAAGGAGGCGAGCTGGAAGCCGGGTGGTGGCTCGCTGCTGGAGCTTGCAGAGGCACGCGGACTTTCACCATCATACGGCTGCCGCGCCGGAAATTGCGGTGACTGCCGCGTAGCCATTACCAAAGGAAGCGTCAGCTACCCTTCGGAGCCAAGCTATCCAGTGGAAGATGGTGAGGTGCTGATCTGTAGCGCGGTGCCCGCTGACGGCGGCGACCTGCACCTTGAGATTTGAGCCGCTCCGGAGTGCTCAGAACGCTGCGGAAAGTGCAGGGGAATGAGGGCGTCGGTGATCACATATCTGCGATGAGGGGAACTTGGTCGAAATGCTCAGGTTGTGCTCGATGACTAACAAAGCATTATGGAGATTCCCATGCTCTTGAAACTCATCGCGACATCTATCCTATCCATCGGCCTCGCCACGGCTGCAATGGCACAATCATCCAGCGGAGCGGGCGGCGGCGGCGTTGGTGCCGGTAGTTCTGGAGGCGGCACGATGGGCGCCGGAGCGTCCGGTGGCGTTGGAACCGGAACAGATGCCGGCACTGGTAACACGCTATCGCCCAACGGGACGAATAGCGGGGCGAGCACTCCCTTCGACCCCAAGGCCACCAATCCCGCCACGCGGGGCCTGTCCGGTACCGGCAATGGCATGGGCAGAGGAACGCCCGATTGCAACGGCATGACAAGCAACAGCACGCAGTCGACGACGGCGGTAACGCCAGGGTCAAGTTCCACGACAACCGGAACCGATACCGCTTCGCAGATGACGCCAAAATGTCAGTGAAGGAATGATCCCGCCGTCTGGATCTGCGCGAAAAGGCATGCCTCTTTGAACTGAGAGGTCGCCTGCAGAGATGCCCCGGCAGGCCGCTTCACGACAGGGCGAAGATTCTGACTTCCCGCGCTATGCCCTGAAGCTCCTCCATGCGGGATACCGACGCGATGCCGCTCTCCCGCAGGATCTCTGAAACGTGGGCGTCTCCGACGATCGCCTCCGTGGTCATGATCACATTGGGATCGGCAAGGCCTTGCACGCGGGAAGCGATGTTGACCGTCTGCCCGAAATAATCCTGTCGATCGTTCAGATTGACCGCGAGGCAGGGTCCCTCGTGAATGCCGATCTTCAGAAGGAGATCGTCGCTGCCGTGTTCGGTATTCAGCCGAAGCATCGCTTCGCGCATTCTGAGCGCGGCCGCCCCCGCGCGATCCGGCGTTGGGAAGGTCGCCATCACGGCGTCGCCTATAGTCTTGACGACCGCTCCCGCCTCGGCGGCGACAATCTCATGAATAACCCTGAAATGCGCTCGTACGAGATCAAATGCAGCGAGATCTCCCACGCGCTCATAAAGAGCGGTCGAGCCCCTCAGGTCGGTGAAAAGGAAAGTCAGGCTCGTGATCTTGAGCCGCTGATCGACGTCGAGCGTGTCGGTACGATAGATATCGCGGAAGCTCTGATTGGTGAGCAGGCGTTTGGCTGTCAGGAAGGGTCTCCTGGAGCCCAGTATGTCATGCAGGTCATCTCCCGCGACGCAGACGTTTGGCACTACCCTGCGGTCGGTGTGGTTCTCGAGCGTCAGCCGTAACTGGCCTGGACGCAACACAAGCGTCTCATTCAGTGCATGCCCCTGACTGATGACCATCGAAAGGTTCTGGCGCTCGCTCGTAGCCTCCCCCTTCACATCGAGGAACCGCGCCGAGTGCGTCACTGCGTCGAAGATAATGACAAACTGCTCCGGCAGCTGCAGCGAAAGGAACGCCTTTTCTCCCGGAGCCAGTTCGATCAACTCCAGAAGGCTTCGCGAAAATTTCGCTTCGAAATCTTCCGGCAGATCGACTCCGGAGCTGAAGAAGATCTGGCGATAGTATTCGATCGGGGAAAGGCGATCGGGGTCGTGAGCCTCGATCCTGCGCACTCTCGGGCTGACCGTGAACGTGACCTCGACCATCTCGTCCAGAGTGGGCTCGTATCCGGCCGCGCAAAGCGCGCAATGGTAGGTCTCGCGATCAACGCCCTTGAGGGTCGTCCCGGTGTCGAGGACGCCACCGCATCCCGGACATAGAACGTTCCAGGTCATCTCGAAGGCCCCTATGCGCGCCGCATGCAGAAGCGCTGCAATGGTTTTTTCCTGATCGAGCTGGTGCGCATCCGCGAAGGCGAGCGCATTGATGCGGTTGAGATCGCGATCCGCGCCGGACGTGACCACGCTCTCGATACAGTCAACCGTATGCGGGTCTGCCGCCTGGCGCAGGGTGGCGAAAAGCACGTCCACTTCGCTCATCAGACAAGCCCCTGTGCACATAACCCAACGGCGGACATCGCCATTATCCGAACTATATCATGGGACCTTCCGGATAGAAATCTGTGTGCTCTGCCGCCGACCGTTCTGGCAATCAGGGCGGGTGCACTCCCCGCGTAGGATCAATGACCAATCCGCGGAGTTGGCGCACGATCGAGCCGAGTTGTTTCGAACCTGGTATCGGCTTTGGGATTTTTAGATGAAACCAACGTTGCTCGATCGCATTTCCGAAATCATCGATCCCGGAGACGCGCTTGGCGAGGTTCTCTTTGGATTGATCATGGCGCTGACCTGGACCGTCGGCTCCAGGCTCGTTTTTAAACAGGAAGGCTTGAATGTTCACGAACTGGTCATCGCAACGATCGGCTGCAACCTCGCCTGGGGCATCATCGATGCCATACTCTTCATTCTCGGCACCACCTTCTACAGAAGCCGGCGCGTTCGCCTCTTTCGGCAGATCAAGGCCGCGAAAAACGAAACCGCGGCTCTAGCCGTGATCGCAAACGAGTTTCCAGTCGATGAAATGCCGCTGTCTCCGAAGGCCGGCGATACCGATGCGCTCTATCGATCGCTTCTCATGCTGGCGAAGCGAGCCGACCCTTCGGCCGTCCCGCTGTCAAAAGCGGATCTGCTGGCCGCGCTGATTATCTTCTGTCTGGTCACCGCCACTGCCGTGCCGGCGGTGATCCCTTTCCTTTTCATCGGCAATTCGGATCTGGCATTGAGGGTCAGCAACCTCTTTCTGATAATCCTGCTGTTCATCACCGGCTATGCGTGGGCGAACTCCTCTGGCGGTCGGCCGTTTCACGCAGGCATCACGATGACCTGCCTCGGATTGGTGTTGGTCGCAATCGCGGTGGCGCTCGGAGGCTAGCGCGGCGGAATCTTCGCGCCCAAAAGCATAGCCATATCAAGCATCCTGTTCGCAAAGCCCCACTCGTTGTCGTACCATCCGAATACGCGCAGAAGCCCGCCGGGAGATACCGAAACCTCAGGCCCGGAGATAACGAGGGATTCGGACCGAGCACGCAGGTCGACGGAGACCAGCGGCTTCTCAATCCATCCGAGCACTGTCGATTGCTTTGCAGCATCGCGCAGGTGTTCTCGCGCTTCACTCAGTGTCGGAGCACGATCGAGCGACACGGTCAGGTCGATGGCGGATACGCTCGCCGTCGGAACGCGGATCGCGCGCGCCTCGATCTTGCCGGCAAGGCCGGGTAGCACCTTGCCAAGCAGCTTGTGCGCGCTGGTACTGGTCGGAACCATCGACAGCGCGGCAGCGCGGCTTCTCGCGAAATCATCGCGCGGTTGATCGACGGTGGGCTGGCTTCCCGTGTAACAGTGAACGGTGGTCATCTGTCCACCGACAACGCCATAGGCTTCATCGATCACCTTGAGGATTGGTGCCAGCGCGTTGGTCGTGCATGAGGCATTCGAGATGATCGTCTGCGCATCGAGAACACCCTCGTTCGCGCCCAATACGACCGTTACATCGGCGGCTTCCGCGGGTCCGGAGATCAGAACCCGCTTCGCCCCAGCCTCGATCGCCCGCGACACGAATTCGCGTGTGTACGGCTGACCGGTGCACTCGAGAAACACGTCGACGCCTTCAAGGTTCAGATCGCGAATATCGCGTGCACCGTGAAATGGAATGCGATGCGACCCGACCTGCAAGGCGCCATTGTCCGCCACAACGTCATCCGGCCAAGCGCCGAACACGCTGTCATACTGAAAAAGGTAGGCGCAGCTCTCCAACGGCGCGACGTCATTGATCAGCACCAGGTCGAGGTCGCGTTGACCGCTCAGCAGGATTCGCAGAATGGATCGGCCAATCCGGCCAAAACCGTTGATGGCAATCGTTGTCTTCCGTTTTGACATGGGGCCCTCGACGTCGCTGCTTGTCCGGTGATGGTGCTAAGGCAGTAAACGAAATTGCCTCCCCGTCGCAAGGTCGCAGGTGATGCCTATTGCCGATCACGCGAGCTTCACATTGTCACAATGACGGCAGCGTTTGCTCCACCGAAGTTCGGCGCGGCTCAACACGCGCGCAGCAAAAATCAAATAGCATTGACTAATTGATTAGTGACGACTATCGTTTCTGCATGATTGGACCTGAAGACCTAACGACTGTCATGCGCGCCCTCGCCGATCCGACCCGGCGGGCTGTATTCGAGCGCATCGCCAATGCCGACGAAATTACCGTCGTTGAATTGACCCGCGGCAGCAACGTGACCCAGGGCGCCATTTCGCAGCACCTGAAGTCTCTGAAAAAGGCGGGGCTCGTCAGCGAACGCCCTGAAGGTCGCAATGTCTACTATCGCGCTCAACCAGGTGGGCTCGCACCGTTGGCTGACTGGATGTCGCAGTATGAGGTCTTCTGGCGTGATCGTTTCGCCGACCTGAGAAACCTGCTGAAGGAAATCGATCCATGAACGACACCTCAAGACAGGACACACAAGCAATTGTCGTCGATGAGGTCTTTCCGCATTCTCCTGCCGTCGTCTGGAAGGCCCTGACAAACGGCGATCTGATCGGTCGTTGGTTGATGGCACCAAACGGCTTTAAGCCCGTGGTTGGCAGCCAATTCACGTTTCAAACCAGACCCGCGGGCGAATGGGACGGCACAATTCATTGCGAGGTGCTCGAGGTGGTGGAAAACGAGCGACTTTCATACGCATGGAGGGGCGGCCACGCGGGAAATCAGGGGTACGGTTCAAAGCTGGAAACGGTGGTCACCTTCATTCTTTCCAGCCTGGAGGCAGGGACGCGTCTGCGTCTTATCCACTCCGGTTTCCACCGTCCGACGAACGACACCGCCTATCAGAACATGAGCGAGGGCTGGAAAAAGGTCGTCAAGAAGCTCGACACGGTGATCGCCGAAGAGGCGTCATCGACAACATTGCATTGAACGACGGGAGAACGACATGAGCACGTCTTATGCTGGTGGTTGCGCTTGTGGCGCGATCCGATACGAAATCTCAGGCGATCCGGCCATCATGCTTGATTGCCAGTGCCGGCAGTGTCAACGCGACAGCGGAACCGGCCATCAATCCCACCTGACATTCGTCGCGGCCGAGGTCAAGGTCGAAGGCGAGGCAACGCATTGGCAGACCGTGGGTGACGGAGGAACCGTGAAGCAGCGCGCCTTCTGCCCGGTCTGCGGCTCGTCCGTCTACCTGACATTTCCGGCGATGCCCGATGTATTCATCGTCACGCCGGCAAGCCTTGACGACCCCGCGCGCTACAAGCCGCAGCTGGTATCCTGGACAGCCGCCGGACATCCCTGGGATCACATCGACCCGGCTCTGCCGACGTTCGATAAAATGCCGACAGGGTAGGTTGTCTGGCGGGGATAAAACGACACTTGGCGACAACGCCGTGCGCGCTATCGCGTCGTCTCGCGGCCCGACGTTTCCGCCGGCCGATGAGGTCGCGAGACGCGGCAAGGTGGACGAATGTAACAGGCGCTCCAACCTCACGCCTTATCCGTTCGCGATAGACATGCTTCAGCGCCGAGCATCCAACGATTGCTCTCCCATTGCAGGGGCCGAGAACATCGCCGACCCGTGCGAGCCACGGCCAGCGATCCTAGTCATCGAGGGGTTCGGGACTGCTCATCTTCACTATTGTTTCAGGCGGATGGAAATCGTCTCTATCGAGATACGTCATTCCGAGCCGTGCGCCGGGGGCGACCCCGACGGTCGTTCTCCCGCACCGAAAATACCCATCAGAACGATGCGCGAGACGCGTTTAGAGCGAAGCCGTGATGCCACCATCGACATAGAGAATGTGCCCGTTCACGAATGAGGACGCTGCCGAAGCGAGGAAGACGCAGGCGCCGACAAGTTCATCGACCTGTCCCCAGCGGCCAGCCGGCGTCCGTTTCTCAAGCCAGGCAGAGAAGGCCCCGTCGGCAACAAGCGCGGCGTTCAGCGGAGTATCGAAATAGCCGGGTGCGATGGCATTGCATTGCAGCCCGTACTTTGCCCAGTCGGTCGCCATCCCCTTGGTCAGGTTTCCGACGGCGCCCTTCGTGGCGGTGTATGGAGCAATGCCTGGGCGCGCCAGCGCGGTCTGCACGCTCGCGATATTAATGATCTTGCCTGCGCCCCGGGCGATCATGTGGCGAGCAACCGCCTGCCCGACGTTGAAGACCGACGAGATATTCGTCTGCAGCAACCGCTCGAAAGCATCAGCGGGAAAGTCCTCAAGCGGCGCCCGGTGCTGCATGCCTGCATTGTTCACGAGAATGTCGATGGGACCGCTCTTCTCCTCGAACTCATCGATCGCTTGCCGAGCAGCCGCGTGGTTCGTAACATCGAACTGCAATGTGTATGCACCGGCGATCGTCGCGGCTGCCGCTTCCAGCTTTTCCCTATCTCGCCCATTCAGAACGACGTTCGCCCCTGCCCGCGCCAGTCCCTGCGCGAGTGCCAAACCAATGCCCTGAGACGATCCCGTGATGAGGGCGCGTCGAGCGGTCAGATCGAATAATTCCAGCGACACATTCCCGCCTTTCCATATCTCGACAAGTCTATTTCACCTGACCGTGTATCGATAACACGCGATGTCAAGAGATCGCCACGCCTCATTCTTTCAGTGGCCGTATCGCCGCGAAGAGCCGCTCGACTTCATCTGCCGGAGGCTTTTCGTAGGCTCGTGCAGCACCAGCCCATTGGGCCCTGCCACGCCCTAAACTCCTGGCTATCCAGCATCCTTCGGCACGCCATCCGGACGCATCTGTTTTTTCAAGGCGGCAATACGGAAAATCGCGTTCGGAGCTCCGTAGCCGCGGTAGCCACGACGCTCGACAACTTCGAAGAAGAAGCCTTCGCCGTAGGTTCCGCTGTAGAGCTGAAAATACTCGCCGCCGTCATCCCGGTCATAGAGAATGTTCTCCGCTCTGAGCCGTTCCGTCAGATCCGGATCCAAGCCAAACCGCGCCTCGATGTCGTCGAAGTAGTTCGGCGATATGTGCAGAGACTTGAAGCCCTGGGCGCGCAGCGACCGGGCGGTCGCGAAAATATCGTCCGTCGCGAAAGCAAGGTGCTGAATCCCGGAACCGAATTTCTCGGCGATAAAATGGCCCGCAAGTGTGCGCCGATTTTCGGCACCGTTCATGGTGATGCGCAGGGCGCCGCTGTCGCTCTCCACGACCTGACTGCGCACGACGCCACCCGGATCGATGATATCGACCATCGGCGTCTTCGCCGCTTCGAAGATAGAAGTGTAAAACAAAAGCCAGGTCAGCATCTCGTCGAACGCGACCGTCTGGGCTACGTGGTCGACGTGTAGCAGGCCAGCCTCGCCAGCGTTATCGCTATCCGTAACCGGCGCAAAATCGATCTCGGAAAAGCGCCCGAGCGCGCTCTTGTCGTCGATGAGGTAGATCACGCCGCCGCCCACGCCGCGGATTGCAGGCAACTCAAGCTCACCCTCGGCAACCGGCTGAGAAAACGGCTCTGCATCGAGCGCAAGCGCACGCTGATAGGCGGCGGCTGCATCTTCGACGACAAGCGCCAGAGCGTAGGCGAATGTGCCGTGGACGGCATAGGCGGCATTTGCAAAGCCCGTCGGCTCGACGTTGACGAGGATCTTGATGTCTCCTTGCTGGAATAGGCTGACCTTCTTGGAACGGTGTCTGCCGGCAAGCCGGAAGCCGAGCGTTTTGAGCAGAGCGATCAGATCACCTGCTTCATCCTCATCCGTCGCGAATTCCACGAAGCCGACGCTGGTGACGACCGCGCGTTTGGGCATTGCCGCTCCGATCTGCGTATGCGTCTTCGCCCGCACCTGGTCGGCGAGATAGATCAGCGAGCGATGGCCGTCGGCGGCGACCGCGCGCGTGGAGCCGCCTCGAAACTGATCGTTGAATATCTCGAGAGAGAAGTAGCCGTCGTATCCGGTGGACGCGACCGCCTCGGTGAAGGCGGTAACGGGTAGATCGCCCTCGCCGGGCATATTGCGGAAATGGCGGCTCCAGTAGAGCAGATCCATGTCGATCAGCGGTGCATCCGCCAGCTGGACGATGAAGATCTTGTCCTTCGGTATGGAGCGGATGGAATCGACGTCGATCTTGCGAGACAGCGAATGAAAGCTGTCGAGAATGAGCCCGACATTCGGATGGTTGGCGCGACGAACGATTTCCCAGGCATCGCGGTGGTCGTTGATGTAGCGTCCCCACGCCAAGGCTTCGTAGCCCACCCTCAACCCCCGCTTTGCCGCACGTTCACCCAACTCGTGGAAGTCCGCGGCCGCGCGCTCGATACCACCGAGTGCTGCTGGCGAGACATTCGAGCAGACTAGGACGAGGTCCGTCCCAAGCTCTTGCATGACATCAAACTTGCGCTCGGCGCGATCGAAGGTTCGCGAGCGCAGCGGCTCCGGCATGGCTTCAAAATCGCGGAAGGGCTGGAACAGCGTGATCTGCATTCCGAGATCGCGCACCATCCTGCCGACGTCGGCGGGACTGCCGTCGAACGCAAGGAAGTCGTTCTCGAATATCTCGACACCGTCAAAGCCGGCTCGGGCGATCGCTTCCAGCTTCTCGGGAAGCTCTCCACTGAGCGTTACCGTCGCAATTGAGGTCTTCATAGCCAAGCCTTTCTCGCCGGAAATTTGTGTGGGCGGCCAAGAGCAGAGATCCGCTGCCACCGCCTGAAGACATTATGTCGAATATCGTGAGGATTTCAATTCAGTTGGTTAAATAGAAAATCTCATACGATTTATAAAAACTATGTTGCCTTCGGCCGCCTCCTCTGACAACAATACGAGCCTACGGTCAGAGGAGCGCAGGCCCGCCAAGCCACGCGACCGTCAAACGGAGGAGGAAACAATGTTCAAATCGATGCTGACGCGCCGCAACGCAATGCTGGGCGCCGTAGCTCTCATGACAGCGGTCGGACTTTCCCGACCGGCAGCAGCAATCACGCCGGATGAAATCAAGGCGCGAGGCAAGCTGATCGTCGGAATCCAGGGAGACAACCCACCATGGGGTTTTGTCACCAGCGCTGGCAAGCAGGACGGCCTTGATGCTGACATAGCAACCCTGTTCGGCAAGGAACTCGGGGTTCCGGTCGAATTCGTTCCGCTTGAGGTCAACAACCGCATTCCCGCCCTGACCACCGGACGGGTCGACTTGCTGTTTGCGACGATGGCGATGCTGCCTGATCGCGCCAAGGCCGTGCAGTTCAGTAAACCCTATGTCGCCAACGCAATCGTGCTGATCGGACCGAAGTCGATGTCGATCAAAAGCAACGAGGACATGGCGCGCCTGACAATCGGCGTCGCCAAGGGCGCGGCTCAGGATACGCAGGTCACGAAAAACGCGCCGCAAACCGCGACGATCCGGCGCTTCGACGGCGATGCCGCCAGCGTTCAGGCACTTGCGTCCGGACAGGTGCAGGCTCTCGGTGGCAACATTTTCTACATGGACCGCGTCGAGAAGGCTCGCCCCGGCGAGTTCGAGAACAAGCTTGAGTTCCAGAAACTCTACAACGGCGCATGCACACGCCTCGGCGAGAAGGAAATCAACGCCGCTCTCAACACCTTTATCGACAAGATCAAGGGTAACGGTGAGTTGAAGGCCGTCTACGACAAGTGGATGAAGGTTCCCGTTCCGGAGTTCCCGGCGACGCTCGAAGGCATTCCGTTCACCGCGAACTGACGCTTTCGCACCTCAGCAAGAGAACGATGCGGTTGGGCATTGGCTTTGATGCCCAACCGGCTTGCACCTCACACCGCCAGACTGCCTTGCGCCATGGAGCGAGATCATGACCAGAACGATTTTCGTTCTCAATGGACCGAATTTGAACCTGCTCGGCCAGCGCGAGCCTGCGATCTATGGAACGACAACACTCGACGACATCAAGGCGAAATGCATCAGCAAGGCGGAAACCCTTGGTTTCGCGATCGATTTCCGCCAGACCAATTTTGAAGGCGAACTCGTTGAAAGCGTTCATCAGGCACGCAACCAAGCCTGCGGCATCATCATCAACCCCGCGGCCTATACATTCACGTCAATCGCACTACTCGATGCCCTGAAGACGTTCGAACCACCGAAGATCGAGCTGCATATTTCCAATGTCCACGCGCGGGAAGAGATTTACCACAAATCGCTGATCTCCCGGATCGCGACGGCGATCCTGATCGGGTTCGGAGCGGATGGTTATGAGCTGGCCGTGCAGGCCATGGCCGGAATGGTTCGACGGGGCTGAGGGACTGCGATGAACTACACGCTCGACTTCTCGCCTGTCATCGACGGGCTCCCAACTCTCCTTCTTGGCTGTCTCGGCACATTCTTCCTCGCCATCTGCGGCATGATCCTGGCAATCGTCATCGGCGTCGGCGGCGTGGCGTTGCGCGACAGCGCCTTGAAACCGGTGCGCTGGCTGGTGATCGCCTTCGTGGAACTGATCCGCAACACGCCGTTCCTGGTCCAGATATTCTTTCTCTATTTCGCCCTGCCGCTCGCCGGCATTCGGCTTGATCCGACGCCAACGGCCATCATCGCGCTCGGCATCAACGGCGGAGCCTATGCGATCGAGATTATCCGCGGCGGCGTCCAGTCGATCCCGAAAGGACAGATGGAGGCAGGCCTTGCCCTTGGCCTTCACAAGGCACAGGTGTTCCGACTGATCATTCTCAAACCGGCGCTGCGCGCGATCTATCCATCGTTGACCAGCCAGTTTGTTTTGCTGACCCTTTCGACAAGCATCGCCTCGGCGATCTCGGCTTACGAACTGACCTCGGTTTCACAACGGATCGAGTCCGAGAGCTTTCGGAGCTTCGAGGTCTATTTCACCGTCACGCTGTTCTACCTCGTGATTTCCTGGGTCATGATGCGCCTGTTTGCCTTCTTCTCGGCGCGTTATTTCACCTATCCGGTCAAGTAGAGGAGCGACAGCCATGGGTCGCGAAGAGTTCGTTTTCCTGCTGATCGGTCTCAAATGGACGGTGCTGTTGTCCGCCGTCGGCTTTGTCTGCGGATGCATTGCGGGGCTGGGCGTGGCCCTGGCGCGCACATGCCAGATCCCGCTGTTGGAGCGCGTGACCGCGGGCTACATCGCGATCTTCCAAGGCACACCGCTGCTCATGCAGCTCTTCGTCGTCTACTACGGTCTGGCCCTCATCGGCATGAAGCTTGACGCGTGGGTCGCCGTGGCCATCGGCTTGACGCTTCATGCAAGCGCGTATCTCGGCGAAATCTGGAGAGGCGCGATCGATGCGGTTCCGCGAGGACAGACGGAGGCCGCCAAGGCTCTCAGTCTCAAATACGTCTCGCGCATGAAGGACATCGTACTGCCGCAGGCGCTGCGCATCTCGCTGCCCGCAACGATCGGATTTCTCGTCCAGCTCATCAAGGGCACTTCCCTCGCCTCGATCGTCGGCTTTACCGAACTGACGCGGGCAGGGAACATCATTTCCAACCAGATCTTTCAGCCGCTGACGGTCTTCGGCGTCGTCGGTGCGCTGTACTTCCTGATGTGCTGCCCGCTGACGATCTTCGGCGCGCGACTGGAACGCAAATTCGCAGCCTCGGCGCGCTGATCGGATCACGGCCGTCCCGGCGATTTTTGGAGACTTGAACGATGAATACGTCCGATCTGGCTTCGACAGGTCATACGATGATCACGATGAACAACGTGGAGAAGTGGTATGGCGCGTTTCATGCGCTCCACGACATCAACATGTCCGTCCACAAGGGCGAGAAGATTGTTTTGTGCGGGCCTTCCGGCAGTGGAAAATCCACGCTCATTCGCTGCATCAACCATCTCGAAACCTACCAGAAGGGGGAAATCCGGGTCGGCGGCATTCTGTTGGGCAACCAGTCGAAGGCAATCGACGCCATTCGCCGCGAGGTGGGCATGGTTTTCCAGCAGTTCAATCTCTTCCCGCACCTGACTGTGCTTCAGAATTGCATGCTGGCGCCGATGCGGGCGCTTGGCCTTGGCAAGGCGGAGGCTGAAGAGCGCGCACGCTCGCTGCTCGGTCGGGTCAAAATCCTCGAACAGGCCAACAAGTATCCGTTGCAGCTTTCCGGCGGCCAGCAACAGCGCGTGGCCATAGCTCGAGCCCTCTGCATGCGGCCGAAGATAATGCTGTTCGACGAGCCGACGTCCGCGCTCGATCCGGAGATGGTCAAGGAAGTGCTCGACACCATGATCAGCCTCGCCGATGAGGGCATGACGATGATCTGCGTCACTCATGAGATGGGCTTTGCTCGCCAGGTGGCCGACAGGGTGATCTTCATGGCGAGCGGCGCCGTCGTGGAGGAGGCGCCACCAGCCGAATTCTTCACCAACCCCAGACACGAGCGGACGCGCAAGTTCCTCGGAGAGATCCTGCGCAACTAGATCGAACCCATTGCCGCGTCGGCCCGGCCCAGACGATCGGGTCCATCCAAGAGTTCAATGACATGATTACCGGCACAACGAAACTCATCGCGCACCTTGGCTACCCCACGGAGGCGTTCAAAGCCCCGCTGATATACAATCCCTATTTCCAACAGGCAGGTATCGATGCCGTCGTCGTGCCGATGGGATGCAAGCCAGCCGACTACCCTTCGTTTCTGAAGCTTGTTTTCCGCCTTTCCAATATTCACGGTGCGCTGATTACCATGCCGCACAAGGTCACGACGATGCGGCTGCTCGATCGGACGTCTACCAATGCCAAGGTTGCGGGGGCTTGCAACGCGGTTCGCCTCGGACCGGAGGGAGAACTGATCGGCGACATGTTCGATGGCGAAGGCTTCGTACGCGGACTTCTGCGAAAGGGCCGGCAGGTCACTGGGGCCAGCGTCCTTATTGCCGGCGCCGGCGGCGTCGGCTCCGCGATCGCGGCCTCGCTCGCAAATGCCGGTGTCGGCAGGATCGCGCTTTTTGATCCTGAGGATGCATCGATGATGAGCTTGGGCGAGCGGCTTCGAACGCATTACCCCAACGTTCACGTCACGACTGGCTCAAACAACCCCGATGGCTTCGACATTGTCGTCAACGCGACGCCGCTTGGCATGCAGAAGAATGACCCGCTACCCTTCGACGTCGCCCGCCTTTCTTCCTCGACCTTCGTCGGCGAGGTCGTGATGAAGGAGCAGATGACGCCGCTTCTGCAGGCTGCCAAGGCGCTTGGATGCGATTATCAGGTTGGAACAGACATGCTGTTTGAGCAAATTCCCGCCTATCTCGAATTCTTCGGCTTTCCGACGACGACAGCGGAACATTTGCGTTCGCTCGCAAAGCTTGGCTGAGCTCCTAGTGACAAGGATCGAGCGATCCTCCTATTCTTCAGGGCAGGGAAATTTCTTCGGGAATGCCCGATTGACGGCCGAACTCATCGAGGTCGTGCCCTTCAACTCGTGGGTATCGAGCCAATGGCACAGCTCTTGGGCAACCTGCGCGGCACTCGATGTCGGTATGCAGTATTCCGGTAGAAGCCGTTCTCTCAGGCGTTCCCATGACGCCGCGCGGGTCGGCTGCGAACGGATGCTCTCATAGAACCTGCGTTCGAGATATGCCCGGCTGTCCAGCAAGCCGGCCATATAGTTTGTTGCGCCTTGCTGGTCGCTCTTGCACAGAGCCTGGAACTGCTCGACGGTCACGAAGTTCGCCGCCAAGGCGGAATTGCTCATCGGCAGCATAAGAAAAGCCAGGAAGAAAAGAGGATGGATACGCAAGGAACGACTCCTGCAAATTCGCACGATCTCTTCTTCTAACCATCGCTGCCTTTTATACCACCCCGCACATCCCGGAAAACGGCAAACAACAAACGCAAGTCGCCTCGCACGACATGGTGACCATCGTTGCGCTCAGCATTTTATCGTAAATTGGGCGGCCGGTCCCGTGGAAGGCTGGCCGGAGGCTCATCGCAAATTACACCGTTCCGGCGTGGTCCGAGGCAACAACGATGCCCCTTAAACCGTCACCTGTCCGGAGTTGCATGCCCACCACTCGCCAAACACACCTGCGGTTGTCGACTTTTGCAGCCGAACCGGGGGGCCTCATTGTTCGGAAGAGCCGCCAAAGAGTATCTTCCGGAAGCGTGCTTCCGCCGCAGATGTTTTCTTGTCGACAAGTTGTGTACGTGTAAAATATAAAAAGACCGACATCGCCCAATGGTGATCCCGTTTTTCTATCAAGGAGTCGACATGTCTTTGCCCGCGCTTCCGCCGTTTATCGACTACACCGAACGGCTGGCGCGACTGCAGCGGCTGCGCGAGACCATGAGCGCAGCCGGCGTATCGGCAGTGTTGCTGGGCTCATCAGAAAGCCTGCGCTATTTCACCGGTCTTGTCTGGCATCAGAGCGAACGGCTGCTTGGCGCCCTTATCACGTCAAACGCCCTGACATACGTCGTTCCCGGCTTTGAACTCAGCCGCGTTGAGATGCTGCCGCATCTTCCGGGCGATCTCGCCACCTGGGAAGAGGAGCAGAGTCCGGCCGATCTGGTTGCCTCGTTGGCCGGTTCAAAGGGAAAGGTGGCGCTTGACGATAGTCTGCCGCTATTTATCTATCACGCACTGGCAGCGAGCCTCGGCGCCGAACGCCTCGTGGATGGCACACGCATCATTCGCGATCAACGCGCGCGGAAGTCGGCCTCCGAGATCGCCTTGATCCAATACGCCATGAACCTGACGCTCGAGGTTCACAAGCGCGCGCATTCGATCATGCGGCCCGGCGTCCGCGCATCCGACGTAGTGCGATACATCGACGAGCAGCATCGAGCCCTCGGCGCGACGATTGGCTCGACATTCTGCATCGTCTCCTTCGGCGCGGCCAGCGCGTTGCCGCATGGCGCCGATGGCGACCAGGTTCTGGAGTCCGGCCAGGCGATCCTCGTGGATACCGGAACGCGCATCGACGGCTATCATTCCGACCTGACGCGCACCTACATGATCGACGAACCCGACGCGGAGTTCGCCCGGATCTGGTCGATCGAACGTGAAGCGCAGCAAGCCGTTTTCGACGCCGCCTATATCGGTGCCCCCTGCCACACTCTTGATGACGCGGCGCGTGCCGTTCTCGTCCGGCACGGGCTCGGCCCCGATTACCGCCTTCCGGGTCTGCCTCATCGCGCCGGGCATGGCCTCGGGCTTGAGATCCACGAGGAGCCCTACATCGTTCGCGGCAACACCACGCCTCTCGAAGAAGGCATGTGCTTCTCCAACGAGCCTATGATCGTTCTGCCTGAATTGTTTGGCATTCGACTGGAGGATCATATCCACATGACGTCCGAAGGTGCCAAGTGGTTCACCCAGCCGGCGACGAGCCCGGCCGAACCTTTCGCCTGAGCCGAAAGCCGGCCATCGTTGCGAACGAGTCCGGGCAGCGCCCGGACATCGTTATGCGTGCGCGGCAAATTGAATCGTCGCACGCACGGCAGCTTCCCATCCCTTGACCAGCGCACGGTTCCATTCCGTATCGGTGGATGGCGAAAAGCTTTCGCCCGCCACCCATTCCGCGGCAAAGCGACTCGGTTCGGGCCAGCAACCCGCCCCATAGCCGGCCAACCATGCCGCTCCGAGTGCGGTGCTTTCCGCCGACTGCGCCCGCTGCACACCAACGCCGACGATATTGGCAAGCCGCTGCATTGCCCAATCATTCTTCGATACGCCACCATCGACCCGCAATAGGGACAAGGACGCCTCCGGCCAGTCGCCCTTCATCGCGTGCATCAGGTCGTAGGTTTGCAGGCAAATGGAGTCGAGGGCCGCGCGCGCCAGTTCGGCCGGACCGGAATTTCGTGTCATGCCGAACAGCGAAGCGCGTGCCGACGGATCCCACCAGGGCGCTCCGAGACCGGTGAAGGCCGGAACGAGATAGATCTGTTGCTGAGCGTCTGCCTTTGCAGCTAGATCGGCGCTCTGGCCGGCGTCGGAAATAATGCCGAGACCATCGCGCAGCCACTGGATGGCCGCACCGGCGACGAAGATCGAGCCCTCCAGCGCATAGGTGATCTCCGGTCCGATCTTGTAGCCAATCGTCGTCAAAAGTCGGTTCTTGGATGTGATCCGCTCGGTGCCGGTATTCAGCAGCGCAAAGCAACCCGTGCCGTAGGTTGCCTTCATCATTCCAGGCTCGAAGCACGCCTGCCCGATCAGCGATGCATGCTGGTCGCCGGCAACACCCCGGATGGGAATCTCGGCACCGAGGATGCTGCGCTCGGTAACCCCGAAGGTGTCAACGTTGTCGAGAATCTCAGGCAGAAGGGACCGAGGGATGTTGAAGCACTGCAACAGATCCTCGTCCCACTGGCCGGTTGCGATGTCGCATAGCATCGTCCTACAAGCATTGGTGATATCCGTGACATGCTTTCGTCCTCCCGTCAGGCGATAGACGAGCCAGCTGTCGACTGTTCCGAAAGCGAGGTGGCCGGCATCGGCAGCAGCGCGGGCACCCGCGACATTGTCGAGGATCCATGCGATCTTGCTGGCCGAGAAATAGGCATCGATAAGAAGACCGGAGCGTGTGCTAATGAGCTCAGCCGCCCCTTCGCGACGAAGACGATCGCAGGCTTCAGCCGTTCGACGGTCCTGCCATACGATGGCATTGTGGATCGCCTTGCCTGTTCGCCGATCCCATACAACCGTTGTTTCGCGCTGGTTGGTAATGCCAAGTGCGGCAATCTCGGCTGCCGTCAGGCCGGCATTGGCAATTGCGCCGCGCGCCGTCTCGACGGTTGTGCGCCACAAGTCTTCCGGATTGTGCTCCACCCAACCGGACCGCGGAAACTGCTGCGGAAATTCCTGTTGATCGATACCTTTCGCACTGAAATCGGAGGAGAACACGATGGACCGCGTGGACGTCGTGCCTTGGTCAACTGCCAGGATAAAGCCGTTCTTCATTTTCCAATTCCGTTCGGGCGTTAAAGAGACGACGCAAAGCTTGAGCCCCCGGCGGCCAGCGCCTTACCAGCATCGTCTTCTAGGCAGCCGACATTTGCCGGCTGCCTTTTGTCACTTGAGTAAGGTGGATGGCGGATCAGATGCCCGCGACGCAGACGTACTTCAGCTCGAGGAAGCCTTCGATGCCGTACTTCGAGCCTTCGCGGCCCATCCCCGACTGCTTGATCCCGCCGAACGGCGCCATCTCGTTGGCGATCATGCCGGTGTTGACGCCGACCATTCCCGCCTCAAGCGCTTCCGAAACCCGCCAGACACGCGCCATGTCGCGGGCGTAGAAATAGGATGCAAGCCCGAACTCGCTGTCGTTAGCCATCGCGATGACGTCCTCCTCGTTCTTGAAGGAGATAATAGGAGCGAGTGGCGCAAACGTCTCTTCCTTGGCAACCTTCATCGCCTGCGTCACGCCTGCGATCACGGTCGGCTGATAGAAGTTGCCGCCAAGGTCGCTCCTGCTGCCGCCGGTAAGAAGCCTGCCGCCATTGGCAAGTGCGTCGGCAACATGCTCTTCCATTTTGGCCACCGCACGCTCGTCGATCAGAGGCCCCTGGCTGACACCGTCCTCGGTGCCGCGGCCAAGCCTCAGCTCGGAAACCTTTGCGAGCAGCTTTTCCGTGAAGGCCTCGACGACGCTCTCCTGCACATAGATGCGGTTGGCGCAAACGCACGTCTGACCGGCGTTGCGGAACTTGGAAATCATCGCGCCGGCGACTGCCGCATCGATATCTGCATCATCGAAGACGATGAACGGCGCATTGCCGCCGAGTTCGAGAGACAAGCGCTTGATGCCGTCGGCGGCTTCCTTCATCAGCCAGCGGCCAACGCCGGTCGAGCCCGTAAACGTGATCTTGGCAACTTTCGGATTGTGGCAAAACTCAAGGCCGATCGGCTTCGCTTCACCTGTGACAACCGAGAAGACGCCCTTTGGCACGCCTGCGCGCTCTGCCAGCACGGCAAGCGCCAATGCCGACAGCGGCGTCTGTGACGCCGGCTTCAGGATCATGCTGCAGCCGGCGGCAAGTGCAGGCCCAGCTTTGCGGGTGATCATGCCGTTCGGAAAATTCCATGGCGTGATCGCGGCGCAGACGCCGACGGGCTGCTTCAGAACCATGATGCGTTGGCCGGGAGTGGCACCCGGAATGATGTCGCCATCGATGCGCTTTGCCTCTTCGGCAAACCATTCGAGATAGGCGGCGTTCGAGACGACTTCGCCCTTGGCTTCTGCGAGCGGCTTGCCCTGCTCTGTCGTCAGGATGAGAGCCAGGTCGTCGGCATTTGCGACAATGAGGTCATACCAGCGCTTCAGAACCTGAGCGCGTTCCTTCGCCGTTTTCCGCGCCCATAGCTTTTGTGCAGTTTCAGCGGCATCGATTGCCTTCTGGACAACGGAGCGATCGAGATCCGGTACGTTTGCGATCACAGAGCCGTCGAAAGGGTCGGTCACGGCAAACGTCTTGCCGGTTGGCGATGAAATCCATTCGCCGGCAACGAATGCCTTATCGGTCAGAAGAGATTGGTCTTTGAGCGAAAGTGTGGATGCAGTCATGACAGACCTCCGATGATCTTGAAGAGAGCGGGTAAGGCGAGCGACAGGCCCGACAGGAGAAGAAGGCCAAAGGCCACGCGGCGCAGCGACAGGTTCGAAATCGGCGGCGGCCAGCGCTTCGCCGCGAACGTTACGAGAATGACAACGGGGATCGCCAGCAAGCCCCACCAGAAGCCGGTTTGCGGCATGTCACCCGCTAATGCCACCACGGCAAGGCGAATGACGGCGTTCATCGCAAACACCGCGACAAGCGTTTCCCGGATCGTCGGCTGCGGTAGCGGCTGACGATAGAGATGATAGACGAGCGGCGGTCCGGCGGTGGAGAAGAGCCCTCCCATCAATCCGGCAACGGCGCCGAAGAATGCGAAGGATCCGGCCGACGACAGACTGGCAAGCGGTGTCGGCTTCATCGCCAACTGGATGCTTGAGATGACGATCACCGCCCCGAGCACGACTTTCAGCCAGTCGATCGAAGCGGCCGCCATAAGACCGAGCAGCCAATAGCCGACGAAAAGCATGAGAATGCTTGCGACAATGATCGGCACGAACTCGCGCACGGCAATGTCACGCCAGCCTTTGGCCAGCACCTGGGCGGCATTGACGAACGTTAGGCAGCTGACAAGGACAGCTGCGTCAGGCACGGCAATAACGCCGGTGAGCCCGACCCCACCCATCATGATGAGGCCGAATGCAAATCCTGTCAGCGTCTGCAGGTACGCAGCGACCGCTGAAAGTAAAAGCAAAATGCCCAGGCCATGCGGATCCATCGCTAGAGCGTCCGCAGCTCGGCAAATCGGCCAGCGAAAGGAGAATCCGAGCGATAGAAGACCGGCGGTTCGCCGAGCGGCGAAGCGACAGTTATCTCCTTACCGCCACTGTATTGCTCGCCGCTCCAGGCGTGCGTCCAGCTGGAGCCTTCCGGCAGGTACACGGTGCGCTCGCTTTGGGCAGCCTGCCAGATCGGCGCGACCAGCACGTCGGAGCCATAGAGGTAGCTATCCTGGATTCCGTAGGTGTTGCGGTCGTGTTCATAGTGCAGGAACAGTGGACGCTGCACCGGCAGCCCCTTTGCCGCGGCTTCGGCCGAGAGCGTTTTCAGGTACGGCGCCATATGCACGTAGATACCGGTCATCCGGGCAAAGTGCGCAAGCACCTCCGGGTCTTGATCGATCTGCACGTTGTCGCGGGGCCGATTGCCTTCATGGCTGCGCATGACGGACGTGAAGGCTGCCATCTCGGCCCAGCGCATCAGAAGCTCGGGGGTGCGGACGTTGCCGAAGAGGCTGGTATATCCGCCGATATCGGAATGGTGATAGGCGTTGCCCAGCAGGCCGGCTGACAGGGCCGCGCAGATGACAGTCACTAGGCCATCATGGCGAGAGAAATCGACCGACTGGTCGCCGCCCCACAGAAGCGGGCAGTGCTTCTGCACGCCAGTAAAGCCGGCACGCATGAAGAACAATGCCTCGCCAGTCTTGCCGCGGCTTGCCACAGCCTTGGCATTCACCTCGGCCCACAGCGTCGGCCATTGATTGTGCATGATCTTCGCGTCGACGCCATTTGCCAGCTCGACGTCGATCGGCAGATATTCACCGAAATCCGCCATCCAGCCTGACAGGCCGTAGTCGAGCATTTTGCCGCCGATCACGGAATCGGCAAACCAATCGGCGGCCGCCGGATTGGTGAAGTCGACGACACCGCAGTCAAACTCGCCAAAGTCCACGAGGGCGGTGCGGCCAAACTCGTCCTTCGCGAAGTAGCCGGCCTTCTCGGCTTCCTCGAACAGCGGCCCGTCGACGCAGAGATAAGGGTTGACGTAACCCAGGAAACGAACGCCCTCTTCGTGGAGCTTGTCAATGCGCTGGCGAAGACCGGGGTAGCGCTCTTCATTCGCCTGCCAGTCCCAGAACAGTCGGGCGCCGAAGGATGTGTGACGAAGCCCAACCCAATCCTCACACCAGAGGCCGGAAACCTTGACCCCGGCCTCCTTCATCTTCTCCAGGCGAGTGAACGAGTTCGTGCCGTCCTTCAGGCCGATGATTGCGCCGTTGTAGACCCACTCAGGCAACTGCGGCTGTCTGCCAAAGCGCGCGGAGAGAATTTCCACGAGTTCGACGAACGTCGCTGCTCCGTAGAGCTCGATACGCTCGGGCACCGCCCAAGCCTCGATCTCGTGAAATGTCATGCGCCTGAAATCGAACACCGAATAGGCGCTCGTCTCGACGTGCAGGGCATATCGGTTGGACGAGATGTAGGTCGGCTGCGGGTAATTGGTGTTGTAGTAGTCTCCGCCCGCCTTGCCTTCGACATTCGACTTGAAGGTTATCTCGCTCGCCTTGTCGCGGCCGACGCCGGGTTCGGATGTCCACAGCGGGAAGCGGCGCCCGCGCATGTCGAAATAGGACATCTGCTCGCCACCGCCCCAGACATGCTCGTCATGATCGGCAACGACGCGCATCCAGAACCGATTGATCGACGAATCCTCGGCCGCGAACTCCAACGCCGTGCCCTTAAGCCTGATCACAAGACGGGCGGGCTGCCCTTCGCGCTCGCACAGCGTCACCGTGTCACCATCGACGACCGCATAACGCAGCGCGCTGCGTTCGATCACGTAGTCCTCGATGTCGAAGTTGCCGCGATACATGTCCATGCGCTCATCGCCGTGACCAACATAGAATGCAGGCGTCGAGGCGCTGTGGCGCAGGACGGCGTGGCCGTTCAGCGAAATGGTAAAGCCGGTGGGTGTTGTTTCGAGTTTCATGTCCGTCATGCTCAGTTTTGTGTGAGGCCAGCGTCGACGACGAAGTTCGCGCCCGTGCAGCCGGCGCTCTCGTCAGAACCAAGGAAGAGCGCCATGCGAGCGACGTGTGTTGCGTCGAGGCGGAATTTCAGTGCCTGCAGATCGATAAACTGCTGGTTTTGTTCGGGTGAGGTCCAGAGCTTCAGCTGGCGCTCTGTGACGATCGCGCCCGGCACGATGCAGTTAACGCGGATTCCCGATGGCCCAAGCTCGCGTGCCAGCGTCTTGGTCATGCCGTTGATAGCGGCCTTCGCCGTCGTATAGCCGACCATGCCCGGGCGACCGCGCATCCAGGAAATCGACCCGAGCATGATGACCGAGCCACGGGCCTGCTCGGCCATGAGGCGGCTGGCTGCCTGGGTTACAAAAAACTGATGATCGAGATTGAGCGCAAGCGCGCGGCGCCAATAGTCCGGCTCGACGTCGCCGATCGCGTGGCGATCGTCCTTGCCGGCGTTATTGATCAGCACGTCGATGGCGCCGTGCCTGTCTTCGACGGTGCCGACCGCGCTCCGGAGCCGTTCGATATCCGTAATGTCGCCGGCGTGGAATTCGGCCCCCGTCGCCGCCGCAGTGCGCGCGCCGCCCTCGGCATCAATGTCGATGAACGACACCTTTGCGCCTTGCTCGGCAAAGGCTTTCACCATTTCTTCGCCAATGCCCGACGCACCGCCGGTGATCAGCACATTGCGGCCATTGAGCGAGGCGTAGCGGACGGAATCGTAAGTCGACGACATGAGAGGATCTCACACTTCGGGATCAAACAGAGTTTTGGGAAGACCGGCGACCTCGGTGCGCATCGAAAACAGCGCTCCCGACAGCGGGTATTTGGCAAGCTCGGCGTCGGAGCGCCCGACGCGCGCGCTGGTGCAATAGAGCGTTTTCATATCTGGTCCGCCGAACGTCACCATGGTCGGGCAGAGAGCCGGGACCTGGTATTCCGCCAGCATATTGCCGTCCGGATCATAACGCTGGACCCGTCCGCCTTCGAAAAGCGCCGTCCAATAGCAGCCCTCAACGTCGACTGCGCCGCCGTCCGGCCGGCCTTTGTCGGTATCGTTCCCGAACTTGGCGAAGACCTGCCGATTGCTGGCCGTGCCGCGCGTCGGCTCATAATCGAAGGTGTAGAGCGTGTAGCGAAGCGTATCGGAGTGATAAAGCCGCTTTCCATCCGGCGAGAATGCAACCCCGTTCGAGGTCAGCAGGCCGGAAGCGAGCGAGGCAAGCCCGTCGCGATCGAACCGGTAAAGGCTGGCGATCCCCCGTTCCCGCGTCTCGTCGACAGTACCCGCGACAAAGCGTCCCGCCGGATCGACCATGCCGTCATTGAAGCGACTGATCGCCTGGTCCTCGGGATTGTCGGCAAGCTTGCGCAGGAGCGCGCCTTTTTCGTCGAGAAGCCATAGGCCGGAGCGGAGACCCGCAATGAACCCACCACCCTTTGCAAGCCCGATGCATCCGACTTCCTCGGGCAGCTTCAGGGCCATCAATTGCTGCGACAGCGGATCGAAGCGGTGGATTCGGCAGGCCTTGATGTCGACGAAATAGAGCACCTGCTCGGTGACTGACCACAGCGGGCACTCGCCAAGAAGGGTGTTCGCCTCAAGAACGGATGTGAAGCCGGTGCTCACCGTCGCCACCTCAGTAAGCGGCGGCCGGCAATGCCGGCTTGGCCGCGCCGCCATTCAAGACGCCAAGCCATTCATTGGCGCGGCCGGTCATCATCGCAAGGTCGGAAGCGATCGCCGCAAAGCTGTAGCCGTATCCGATAAACCTCTGAACCATCTCGGGGTTGGGCCCGACGATGCCGATCGGCTTGCCGGCGGAACGCGCGTCCTTCGCGGCCTTCTCGATCAGTGCCTGAACCTCGGGGTGAGCGATATTGCCGATGTGTCCCATCGCCGCCGACAGATCACCCGGGCCGACGAATACACCGTCGATACCCTCGACAGCGGCGATGTCAGGCAGTCGCTCGATCGCTTCGGGCGTTTCGAGCTGCACGATCGTGCAGATCTGATCATTGGCACGCTTCAGATAGTCGGGGATCGTGCCGAACTTCGAGCCGCGGTGAACGGCAGCGACACCGCGAACACCGAGTGGCGGATAGCGCGTATACGACGCAGCAGCTTTTGCTTCCTCCGCTGTCTGGACGAAAGGCAGCATGACTGTACGTGCGCCGGCATCGAGGACGCGCTTGACCAGCACCTGATCATTCCAGGCAAGGCGAACGACGGGTTCAGCCGGCGTGCAGCCAACGGCCCGTAGGATCTGGGCGAGGTCGGAGACCTCGATCGGCACATGCTCCATGTCGACCACGAGGAAATCGAAACCTACGTAGCCAAGGGCCTCTGCCGTCGACGGCGCTGCGGCCATCAGCCACGTACCAAGGGGAGTGCGTTCGCCAGCTTCAATCCAGCTCTTGAAATTGTTGGTGAGGCTCATGCTCGTGTCCTTAGAAAATGACCGGATCCGGCACGACGGCCGTTCCGCTCAGGAAATCGAAATCGCAACCCTGGTCCGCCTGGCTGACATGCTGCTGGTAGAGAGCGGCAAAGGAGCGCTGATAGACGGGTGCCGTAGGCTTCCACTCACGACGGCGCCGTTCGAGTTCGGCCTCGTCGACCTTCATGTTGATGGAGCCGGCAGCAACGTCGAGTTCCACCAGATCGCCGGTCTTTAGCAGAGCAAGCGGGCCGCCGATTGCGGCCTCTGGAGAGACATGCAGAATGCAGGTGCCGTAGTGCGTGCCGCTCATGCGTCCGTCGCAGATGCGCACCATGTCGCGCACACCCTGCTTGAGGAGTTTTTTCGGGATCGGCAGATTGCCCCATTCCGGCATTCCGGGCGCCCCGACGGGACCGGCATTACGAAGGACGATGACGGTATCTTCGGTGATGTCGAGATCGGGATCATCGAGGGTCTTGTTCATGACCGCGGGATTGTCGAAGACAATTGCGGGACCGACATGCTTCAGGAACTTCGGATTGGCGGCCGACGATTTCATGACCGCGCCATTCGGAGCGAGGTTTCCGCGCAATACCTCGAGCGTCTTGCCGCGCGACAGCGGCACTACGGGATTGTCTTCGCCGCGGATGACGTCGTCATTCCAGCATTCGGCATCGGAAATGTTGTCGCCGAGCGTGCGTCCGTTCACGGTCAGGCAGTCAAGCTCCAGCCGATGCGAGAACTTCTTCAGGAGTGCCAGCAATCCGCCCGCAAAATAGAAATCCTCCATCAGGAACTCGCCCGAAGGGAACACATTGGCTGCGACGGGGACCTTTGCGGCCATCGCCGCCATGTCGTCGAGCGTGAGTGAAACGCCGGCACGCTTGGCCATGGCGACGAGGTGGACGGCGGCATTGGTCGAGCCACCAAGCGCCATATAAGCGACAAGTCCATTGAAGAAGCTTGCGCGATTGAGGATGTTGGAGGGCTTCAGATCCTCCCAGACCATCTCGACGATCCGCACGCCGCAGGCAGACGCCATGCGCGGATGTCCGGAATCGACTGCCGGGATCGAGGAGGCGCCCGGCAGCGTCAGGCCCATGGCGTCGACGATCGAAGTCATTGTCGAGGCCGTGCCGATGGTGTTGCAGGTGCCGGCCGAGCGGGTCATGCGGCTTTCGAGATCAACCCAATCCGACTGGGTGATATTTCCGGCCCGCAGTTCGTCCCAGTACTTCTTGGTATGGGTTCCCGCACCGGTCTTCGTACCGCGCCATTGTCCGTTCGACATCGGACCGGCCGGACAGAAGATAACGGGAATGTCCATCGAGATCGCGCCCATCAGAAGCGCCGGCGTGGATTTGTCGCAGCCGCCAAGCAGAACAGCACCGTCGATCGGATGCGATCTGAGCAGTTCCTCGCATTCCATCGCCAGGAAGTTGCGATAGAGCATGGTGGTCGGCTTGACCATGACCTCACCGACCGAGAGGGCCGGCATCTCGACCGGGTAGCCGCCGGCCTGCCAGACGCCACGCTTGACCGCCTCGGCGCGATCGCGCAGGTGGGCGTGGCAGGGGCTCATTTCGCTCCAGGTGTTGATGATGCCGATGACCGGCCGTCCCACGAACTCGTCGCGGCGCATGCCCATCTGCTGGGTACGCTGGCGATGCGCGAAGCCACGCATGTCGTCGGAGGCAAACCAGCGCTGGCTGCGAAGGTCGGCAAGATCACGTTTTGCTTTCACGCCGGTCATCCCTTGATACCGCCTGCTGTCAGACCGGATACGACGCGCTCCTGGAAGATAACGATCAGGACGGCGACCGGCACGATACCGACCACGAGTGCGGCTGAAATCACCGGCCACGGGAAGGCAAACTCGCCTTGATAGAGCTGGATGCCGACAGGAAGCGTGCGAAGCTGCGGATTGGAATTGAACGACAGGGCGAGGAGGAATTCGTCCCAGGCATTGACGAAGGCGAGGATGCCGGCGGTGAAGACGCCAGGTGCACAGAGCGGCACCACCACCTTGAACAGCGCACCAAGCCGCGTGCAGCCATCGATCATCGCGGCGTTCTCGAGATCGCGCGGAATTCCCTCGAAGAACGACACCAGCATCAGCGTGCATACCGGCAGGCTGAGCACAGTGTATGGCAAGACCAGTGCCGTCCAGCTGTTGAGGAGGTTCAGCGTCCGCATGATTTCGAAGAGCGGGACGAGCAACGTTACCAGCGGGAACGTCGAGACAGCGATGATGGCTGCAAGAATGAGCCCGCGACGCTTCAGGTTCAGGCGTGCGAGAGCGTAGGCTGCGAGCACCGAGATAAGCAGCGTCAGCACGGTCGAGAGGAGCGCCACCATGAGACTGTTGAACAGAAACAGGTGAAGCGGCTGGTCCGAAAAGGCCTGCATGTAATTCTGCAGCGTCGGCGCGTGCGGAAACCAGGTGATCGGCTTGGCTGTCAGCTCGCCTTCCGTTTTCAGCGAGGTGAACAGGATCCACATCGCTGGAAACATACCGTTGACGAGCAGGATGATGGCGGCGATCGCGCGAAGCGGCTTGCCGGAAAGAAGGCTGCCAGACCCCGATGCAGTGGTGGTGGTCATTGCGTTACTCCTTGGTGCGGATCATGCGCAGGTAGACGGCGGTGACGCACATGGAGAGCGCGAACATCACGACGGCAAGCGCGGAGCCGTAACCGAGATCGAGGAAGGAGACGGTGTTCTGGTGGATGTACATGGCAAGTGTCGCCGTGGACGTACCGGGACCACCACCCGTCATCATGTAAGGGATATCGAAGGTCTGCAGCGACGTGATCGTACGGAAGATCAGGGCAACGACGATCGAAGGCTTCAACAGCGGCAGCGTGATCTCGAAGAACTGGCGGAAACGACCGGCACCGTCGACATCGGCTGCTTCATAGAGCGAACGCGGGATGGTCTGCAGACCGGCCAGGATGATCAGCGCCATGAAGGACGAGGTCTTCCAGATGATCGTCAGGCAGATTGCGGCAAATGCCCAGTTCGGCGAATTGAACCAGATGACGCCGGGCAGACCGAGGCGGTTCAGGACATCGTTGACGACGCCGTACTCGGAATGGAAGAACCACGCGAAGATCAGGCCGGCAAAGGAAAGCGGAAGAGCCCAGGGGATCAGAAGCGACAGGCGAACAGGCCACTGGGTGCGAAACGGCAGGTTTGCCATCAGCGCTAGCCCAAGCCCGACAATGAGTGCGCCCGGAACGGTAATCAGGGTGATGAGCACGGTGTTCCAGGTGGTTTCCCAGAAGACCGGATCGTCGATCATCAGCTGGTAGTTTTCGAAGCCGACGAACTCGGCCGGCAGGCCCGACGTTAGCGACAGGCTGAAGAAGCTCGTATAGGCGAGCCGACAGACAGGGTAGACGATGATCAAGGCAAGCAGGAGGGCCGCCGGAGCAAGCAGGAGGATGGCCAGCGATCTATCACTGAGGTCCAGCCACCGCACCCATGCAGCCTGGCGCGGCTCGTCATCGGCGCTGATCTTGAGGGAGGTTGTGGTCGCCATGGCAAGTGTTCCGGTCCATCGGGTGGTTTAGAAGGGCGACCGGAGGCCGCCCTCTACGATTGATCAGCGAAGGATGCGCTTCAGCCGAGACTCGATCTGGGTTGCGCCCTCTTCCGGCGTCGAGACGCCGGCAAGAACCGCGTTCACGGTGGTGCGGATCGTTTCGCTCACCTCGTTATAGCGAGGGGTAACCGGGCGTGGCTTGGCGGTCTCGACAACCTGCAGCGCATCGGCAAACCAGGGAGCGGACTTCGTCACGTCGCCATCCTTGTAGAGATCGGCATAGGTCGGCAGCAGCGATGCGTTGATCGCCATGAACTTCGAAACCTCGGAGCTCGATAGGTAGGAAACAAGCTTCTTGGCTTCATCCTGATGAGCGGAGAAGGCCGAAACGCCCCATTCCCAACCGCCGAGGCACGTGGCGGATTCACCGCCCGCCATTGCCGGCAGGCGAGCAACGCCAACCTTGCCCGCAACAGCCGATTCCGCTCCCTGCGACTGTGCCCATGCATAGGACCAGTTCACTGCGAAGACGACGTTGCCGGCCTGGAATTCCTTGCGGGTGTCATCGGTTGCCACTTCGGCAATATTCTTCTTGGCCGTGCCGTCATCGGCAAAGCTCTTCCACAGCGCGAGCGACTTGACGGCCGCATCATGATCGAAGGACAGACGACCGTTGTTCGTCAGAGCCTTGCCCTGGCTCCAGTACGGCAGCAGGAAGGTGCAGACAGCGCCTTCGATTGCCTTGCCCTGGAACGACAAGCCCTGAAGATTGGGATTCTTCTCGCCGTCGGTGATGGTCTTTGCGGCGGTCTTCAGCTCGTCCCAGCTCTTCGGCGGCTGGATGCCATACTTGTCGAGCAGATCCTTGCGGTAGTAGAGGAACTGCGCATCAGCGAAAGCCGGCAGCGCAACGGTCTTGCCACCCACGGTGTTGGCTTCAGCGTATGCCGGCAGGTAGGAAGAAAGATCCTTGCCTTCGACATCGCTGGTCCAGCCGGCAGCAGCAAACTGAGCAGGACGGATGACATCAAGGATCAGCACGTCCAAGGACGGATCCTTGGCCGACATCACGGTGTTCAGGTACTGCGCCTGCGCTTCGGACGTGTTGCCGCCCGTCTCGATCGTTACCTTGACGCCCGGCGTCTTGGCTTCGTACTGATCGAGCGCCTTGCGCCATACGTTCGGCTGGTGCTGGCTCGAGATGTAGATCTTGAGCTCGGTATCGGCGAGCGCCGGTGCGGCGAAACTGAAGATGGTGGCACAGGCGAGCGCGGCGGCTCTAATGTTGCGGTTCATGCTTTCCTCCCATTGAAAGTTCATAAGGGTCGGGCGCGCAAGCGCCTGGACGTTAGTGGATGGCGCGCTCGCTGGCGGCGTCGAAGAGATGAATCTTCGATGGATCGATGCCGACCGTGAGAGTCTCGCCAACCGTCGGGCGAACCTCGGGCGGCATGCGCGCTGTCAAGGTGGCGTCGCCCATGGCAAAGTGAACGAGAGTATCGGAGCCCAGCGGCTCAACGACCTGCACACGACAGTTGAGGCTTGCACCGCCAGACTGTGTCGGAACGAAATGCTCCGGCCGGATACCAACGATGAATTCACGGCCATCGACGGCAGACAGGCCATTGCCCGCTATTGCCGAAAGCGGAAGCAGATCGCCATTCGGCAGATGCAGGTTGGAGCCCTGCGCCTTCGCCTTGGTGAAATTCATCGCCGGCGAGCCGACGAAGCCGCCGACGAAAACGCTGGCCGGACGGTTGTAGACCTCATCCGGCGTGCCAACCTGCTCGATATCGCCGCCCTTGAGAATGACGATACGATCGGCAAGCGTCATGGCCTCGACCTGATCGTGGGTCACGTAGATGATCGTCGTGCCAATGGTCTGGTGCAGCCGCTTGATCTCTGTGCGCACCTGGCCGCGCAGCTTTGCATCGAGGTTCGAAAGCGGCTCATCGAAGAGGAACACCTGCGGGCGGCGGACGATCGCGCGCCCCATGGCGACACGCTGACGCTGACCACCAGACAACTGGCCTGGACGGCGGTCAAGCAGATGGGCAATTCCGAGCATATCCGCCGCCTGGCCGATACGCTTGTCGGTTTCGGCCTTGCTCATGCCGCGAACCTTGAGGCTGAAGCCCATGTTCTCGCGGACGGTCTTGTGCGGATAGAGCGCGTAGTCCTGAAACACCATCGCGATGTCGCGTTCGCGCGGTGCCAGCTTGTTAACGACCCGGTCGCCGATCCGGACTTCACCGTCCGTGATGGATTCCAATCCTGCGACCATTCGAAGGGTCGTGGACTTTCCACAGCCGGACGGACCGACGAACACGACGAACTCGCCGTCGTGGATCTCCAGATCGATGCCCTTAACAATGCGCAGTGCGCCATAGCTCTTGTCGAGCTTTCTCAAACTTACCGAGGCCACGATTTCCTCCCAAAGCGCGATGCAGTCTGTCGCTCATCGCTGTATCAAGGTGGGCTTATCATAGCGCTACGATTTAAGAAGATCAAGACCCGATGTTTTGCGCTTGTTTCAGAAGCAATCGGCAGAACGCTTATCGATCCTGAAAGCGGATCAAATTGCTTATTTTCAATAGTTTAGTTGAATTGACGAGAATACCCGCCTTGCATTTTCGCTGTTCACCGCCTATCATCATCGAACTTTGCAGCGCTGCGAAATTGAGGCAAGCCATGGAAGCGACAAAGCGGCACCGCCGCAAGATGCAGAGCGTGACGATGATGGATGTGGCCGAGCGCGCGCAGGTATCGCCGTCAACGGTTTCGCTCTATCTGCGCAAGCCCGACGCCGTTTCGGCCACGGCAAGCCGCGCCATCGCGGAGGCGATCGACGCGCTCAGATATGTCCCCAACCTCATGGCCGGGGGACTGGCCGCTGCATCCTCTCGCGCTGTCAGCGTTATCGTCCCGTCCGTTCGCAATGCGTTTTTCGCGGAAACGGTCGCGACCATGCAGGCCGAGCTCGGCAAGGAGCGCCTGCAGGTCATGCTGGGACATTCGGAATATAGCGAGCGCGAGGAGGAGAACCTCGTCAAAATGGCGCTGTCATGGAAACCCGCGGCTGTCGTCTTGACCGGCCTATCGCATAGCGCAACGACGCGCAGGCTCTTGAAGGACGGCAATGTGCCGGTGCTCGAATTATGGGAGCTGGGACGCGAGCCGATCGATATGGCGGTCGGCTTTTACCATGAACAGGTCGGTAGCACTGCCGCAACACATCTTGTCCAGCGAGGCAGAAAGCGTCTGCTTTTCCTCGGAGCGCGACTGCAGGAGGACAGAAGGGCGACATTGCGCGCCGATGGTTTCCTGAAGACAGCTCGGGAGACGGAAGGCGTCAGCGCCGAGATCGTCCAGCACCCGGCTCCCGCCAATGCCGCGATCGGTGCCATGCTGCTCGCGGAGGCGATCAGAAAGTATCCTGACATAGATGCGGTCGCCTGCTCGAATGACCACATCGCGCTCGGCGTCATCTTTGAATGCCAGCGGATCGGCGTGCAGATTCCAGAGCGCTTGTCGGTGATAGGTTTCGGCGACCTCAGCTTCAGTGCCGCATGCAATCCCGCCCTGACGACGATAAGGCCACCCGGCGACCTTATCGGCACAGAGGCAGCACGCCTTATTCTCGATCGGATACACGAATCCGGCAGGGCAGCTTCCTCGGTCATCGATACGAGGTTTACCCTTCTGCAGAGGCAGAGCAGCTAAGCTTATAATGTTCGGGAAACAGACCGGTTAGAGGACTGGCGCCACCGGCGCAGCGCCAGTCAATGGAATCAGATCAGTTGTCGTATTCTCTGCAGGCGTCGCTAATGGATGCGCCGCTTTCGCCACCGCGCGTATCAACGCCCATGCCCTGCTGCGGCATGCCCGGACAATTGAGTGTCTTAGGCTCGGTTACAATACTTTGGGTGGTCGTCGGATCCACACCCGGCGAAACAACGATCGGATGTGTGCCGTTATCGCCGCTCGTGTAATCTGACGAAAAGCTGGGGCTCACTGAGCCGCTGTTTGTCGGGCCTGCGTCCATGTTGGACTGAGCATAGGCCGAACCGGCAAGACCAAGGGTTAGCGCGGATGCCAACAGGATGTAACGACGCATAGCGTTTTCTCCTCATTTTGCTTTGGTAACGTTGAGAAAACCCATGGCATTGCGCATTGTTCCCCGATCTCCCCGCTCGATCTGAATGGTTAACAATCTTGCAAATTTGAGGCTGCGCGCGACCGGCGTTTACCTTTTGTTAACCAAATCGGCACTAAATCGGATCAACGATTTCTTAACCTAGATGACCAAAGTGCTAACAGACGCTCGCTCGATCCGTATCAAGGGCCGCTCTTTCCTGGCGGTCATGCTGTCGCCCGACCTTCCCTTCGATGATTGGTTGGTTCGCCT
The DNA here is from genome assembly GCF_001429725.1 of Rhizobium sp. Root708. GTDB lineage: Bacteria > Pseudomonadota > Alphaproteobacteria > Rhizobiales > Rhizobiaceae > Rhizobium. Next base: position 98,565 of record NZ_LMHV01000006.1, read on the forward strand.
GGACGATCTGGCCGCCCGATCCGCCGGCTTCTTCCTCGGAAGACCCGTCGTTCTCGATGTGACGGACCTGCCGATCGATCGGAAACAGTTGAAGGAACTGATTTCCGAGCTGGCGGCCCGCAACGTCTCGATCATGGGAATCGAGGGTGGGAGGCCGTCGGTCCTCGGCCCTGGCATGCCACCGGCGCTCAAGGGCGGCAAACCGGTTTCCGACTTCGATCTGCCGAAGCAAGAGGCCGCGGCAGCACCCGAAGCCGCCTCCGTTCAAGCCGAGAGCCGGCCAACCTTGCAGTCGATCGTCATCCGCGAGCCGGTACGATCCGGCCAATCGGTCATCTTCCCGGAAGGGGATGTGACGATCATCGGATCGGTCGCATCCGGCTCCGAGATCGTCGCCGGTGGTTCGGTTCATATCTATGGAACGCTGCGTGGCCGCGTCATGGCCGGTTCGCTTGGAAATGCATCGGCGCGTATCTTTTGCCGCAAACTCGAGGCCGAGCTGGTGGCCATCGACGGAATCTACAAAACAGCCGAAGACATGGCTCCCGAGCTGCACGGACAATCTGTTCAGCTTTGGCTCGAGGGCGATGCGATCAGAGCAGAGAAACTTATCTGAGCCGAGGCCCGGCCGGAAAACAGGAGAGTAAGATGGGGAAAGTCATCGTCGTCACCTCGGGTAAAGGCGGAGTGGGCAAGACAACCTCCACCGCCGCGCTCGGGGCAGCTCTGGCTCAGCAGAACCAGAAGGTCGTTGTCGTGGATTTCGACGTCGGCCTCCGGAACCTCGACCTCGTCATGGGAGCCGAGCGCCGCGTGGTCTACGACCTGGTCAACGTGATCCAGGGCGACGCCAAGCTGTCGCAGGCGCTGATCCGCGACAAGCGATTGGAAACGCTGTTCCTTCTGCCCGCCTCCCAGACGCGCGACAAGGACAACCTGACGCCTGAGGGTGTCGAGCGGGTCATCAGCGATCTGAAGCGCCATTTCGACTGGATCATCTGCGACAGCCCGGCCGGCATCGAACGCGGCGCCACGCTCGCCATGCGCCATGCCGACGTCGCCGTGGTCGTTACCAATCCTGAAGTCTCCTCTGTTCGCGATTCCGACCGCATTATCGGTCTGCTCGATTCCAAGACGGTCAAGGCGGAACGCGGAGAGCGGATGGAGAAGCACCTGCTTCTCACGCGATACGACACGACGCGCGCGGAGCGCGGCGACATGCTCAAGGTGGATGATGTCCTCGAGATCCTGTCGATTCCGCTGCTCGGCATCGTGCCCGAGAGCACCGACGTCTTGCGCGCTTCCAACATCGGCGCGCCCGTAACACTCGCCGACGCCCGCAGCGCTCCGGCACTCGCCTATTTCGAGGCTGCTCGCAGGCTCAAAGGCGAAGATCTGCCCGTTACGATACCGGGCGAAAAGCGCGGCATCTTCGGCAAGATCTTTGGTCGGAGGGCAGCAGCATGAGCATCTTCAAGCTTTTCAACAAACAGCGAACGGCGCCGGCAGCGCGAGAGCGCCTGCAAGTCCTGCTGGCTCACGAGCGTATCTCGGCCAGCTCCGATCTGGTCTCCATACTGCGCGAGGAAATTCTCGCCGTCATCGCAAAGCACGTCGAGCTCGATAACGACCGGGTTCACGTCAAGATCGATCGCGACGAACATATGTCGATCCTTGAGATCGACGTCGAAATTCCTCTGAAAGGCAACGCAAAGGCCGCCTGAGAGCACAGACTTCACCAGCCGCCACAGCTCTACTTGGGCCGGTCATTCAAATTGACCGGCCTTTTTGCGGAGAGCTTGCAGCTCTTCATTTCCTACACCTGTCGGTCGAGGAATTACCCTTTCGGATAGGGGTGTTAACTTCCCGTTAACTATGACGGCCTAGCCTCGATAACGCTTTTTCCCAAGGAGACGCCGCTGCGAAATTCCGCGCCGGCGTTGTAGAATCAGAAGGTTGCCAGCACGTCGCGCGATGATGAACTGGCAGACGTTTCCGAGGAGACGAAGATGCCACTCGTGGCCATACCTGGAAAAATCAAAGTGATCGGGCGGCAAGCCATTATCGTCATGGACGCTGGCAACGCTCATAAGGCTGTTCATATAACCGAAGACGCAATGGACGGCGTGGACACGCGCTCGGCAACATTTCCGGCCGCACAGATGACGGTTTTCGAGAAGGTTGCAAGCCTGAAGTTCGAACGGGGTGAGCTCGCCTTCGATGGCGATATCTGGATCACCGAAGAGGACATCTGCAACTGGGGACACAACCGCCCTCACTAGGCCGGAAGAGCTTGGCAGCGAAAGGCAAATCCCTCCCCACCGCTTTTTTGCTTGCCGCTCTTGATTTTCACGGATGACGGTGCCATTTAGCGCTCACCACCCGTATCGACGGCCTGCAGTGTAACCCTCAAGGTTGCGGCGTTTGCTGTCCGGGAAAGAAAAGGCGCTCCCCGAAAGGGTTGAGCGCCTTTTTCGTCTGTGCAACATCTTCAAATCAGAATCATCTGGTGACGAGGGCACAGCAGGCGCCATGAACGAAAACATTATTCCATTTCGAAAGCAGAAACCCCCTCGCAAGCCGCGTCCAACGAAGCTGCTGGTGGCGCTGGCAATTATCGCCTTTTTCATTGCGGCGTGGGCTTACTTCTACCTTGTCGGTCAGCCTCATCCCGCTCAGTAAAGCGGCAGACCGGCCCCGTTATGGGACCGGTCTTTTGATTCAGGGCAGCGCATAGGCGATGACATAATCGCCGCGGTCGGGCGACTGACGCGCTCCACCGGCGGATATCACGACATACTGCTTGCCTTTCTTGGGCGACTTGTACGAGATCGGGCCGCCCTGGCTGCCGACCGGGAGCCTTGCTTTCCAGACCTCCTTGCCGGTCGAGCTGTCAAACGCGCGCAGATAATAGTCCTGCGTGCCGGCGATGAAGACTAGACCGCCCTGCGTTGCCAGCGTACCGCCGAGCGTCGGCATGCCGATCGGGATCGGCAGTCCCATCTTGATACCGAAGGGCCCGGTGTCCTGCACCGTGCCGACAGGAACCTGCCACTTGATCTGGCGCGTCTTCATATCGATTGCCGTGAGGCTGCCGAACGGCGGCTTCTGGCAGGGGATTCCAAGAGCTGACAGGAAGCGGTTCTTGTTGACCGCATACGGCGTGCCCTTCATCGGCACGACGCCCATGCCGGTGTTGACGGCTTCGCCGCCGCTGCTGACCGCATCGGTCGGTGCAGCTTCGACCATCTGGATCCACAGACCGAGCCGCATATCGTTGGCGAAGATCGTTCCGGTCGTCGGATCCGTGGACAAGCCACCCCAGTTCATTCCACCGAGCGAGCCGGGGAAGCTCAGGGACAAATCGGTGTCCGGCACCGTATAGAGCCCGTCATAGCGCATTCCCTTGAAAGCGATACGGCACAGCAGCTGATCGAAGGGCGTTGCGCCCCACATGTCGGATTCGGTCAGCGTTTCCGCACCGATCTGCGGCATGCCGACGGATTTCGGTTGCGTCGGTGCATAAGGCTCGTTTGCAACCTTGCCCGGCCTGACGGCGACATCTTCGACCTTTGTCAGCGGCTTGCCCGTGGCGCGGTCGAGAACGTAGAGCTGTCCGGCCTTTGTGCCAAAAACCAGAGCGGGCGTCGTCGTCCCATCTTCATTCGAGAAATCGATGAGGCTCGGCTGCATCGGGACATCGAAGTCCCAAAGATCATTGTGGACGGTCTGATAGACCCACTTCTCCCGGCCGGTCGTCGCATCGAGAGCAAGCATGGAGGCACCATACTTGTGGTCGAGCGCCGTGCGCGTCACACCGTAAAGGTCGACGGACGGGCTGCCGACGGGCATAAAGACTGTGTTCGAGGCTGCATCATAGGACATCGAGGCCCACACATTCGGAGTCGACCGGGTATAGGTCTTACCTTCCGGCGGCAACTTCGTGATGTCCGGATTGCCTGGGTCGAAAGCCCAGCGCAGCTCGCCGGTGACGACATCGAAACCGCGCATGACGCCACCAGGCATGTCGACCTGGACGTTGTCGGCAATGCGACCGCCAACCACCACCGTCGTGCCGGCAAGCGTCGGCGCCGAGGTCAGTACATATTGCGGGTCCAGCGCATCTCCGAGACCGATCTTGAGGCTGACGCGGCCATTGTTGCCGAAGTCAGGGCAAAATGCCCCCGTGTCCGCGTCGAGTGCGATCAGCTCTGCGGTGATCGTGTTCATCAGAATGCGGCGCTGGCACAGTGCGCCGTGTGCCACGGCCACGGATGTGACAGGTGTCGAGTCCGGAAGGGTCGGCTGTTCGAGCGCACGGGTTGCATCGAAATAAGCGAGACCGCGGCAACGCATCCATACGGAAGACTTCGCGTTGATCTCGTTCTTCCAGATTTCCTTGCCGGTGTCGGCATCGATCGCGATGACATTGTTGTGCGGGGTGCAAAGGAAGACCCGATCACCAACCTGCAGCGGTGTATCCTGATCTTCCGCGCCGTTGCCATCAGGGCTAAGCGGCGTATCGCCGGTTTGGTATGTCCAGGCGACCTTCAGGCCACTGATATTGTCGCGGGTTATCTCGTCGAGAGCGACGAACCGACTGCCGCCCGGCGTGTTGCCATAGGCTTCCCAGTTCTTCTGCTCCTTTGCCGCGTCGACTGGCACCAGTGGTGACGGCGTATTCGAAAGGGCGACCGTTGGATGCGGCATGAACATGCCGACGAAGGCGACGCCGGAGACAATTGCCAGAACCGCGGCGATGGCAAACGAGGACAGGTAAGCCGGGGCAAGACCGCGCGCCTTGCGAAGAAGCGGGTTCGAGATAGCGATGACCACGCCACCGACACCGAACGCAAGCAGCCGCGAGATCAGCGGCCAGAACTCAAGGCCCGCGTCCCATATCGCCCATGCGGCCGTCAGCAGGATCACAAGCCCAAAGAGAAGCGCGCCTGCGGGCCTGCGCATCACAATCAGTAGTCCCGAAACAACGATCGCGGTTCCGCTCAACAGGAAGTACAGGCTGCCGCCCAGCGTGACGAGCTTGGCGCCGCCGATGGCGAGGAAAAGACCAGCGAGGATGAGGATTGCGCCGAGGAGGCTTAGCCAGGCCTTCGAAAGAAATGACAGGGGTTGATTTGGATTGGTCATGGATGCTTCCAACTCCGTTCTGGTTTCTGACCGAGACAGCTGGAAAATTTGAACACGCTGGAGATCAATGCGATGTGCACGGCGCGGGTCCTCTTCATTCGGTCGAATGAGCGCCGCGTCGGCTGAAGGTCCGACGTATCTCGGCACCCTGGGGGATTGAGATCTAACCAACGCCCTCCCTACGCTGGTAAATGCAGCATTGCTGCAATGCCAGCATATAGAACCCACGCAAGCTTGCTGACAAGCACCAAGAAATAGGTGGTCGACAGTTACCCTAAGCGCCCAAACGCGCTCTCCGCATCGCAAGCCTCCACATTCAAATGGTGGCGACATTTCCACTTGATGCTTGCGAAGCGACTATGTTTGTGAAATTCGAGACCGGTCCGCTCGCGGCGCTGCCGGAGCGCGTGTGCCCTGTCGGATCCTGCTCTGCAGGTTAACTACTTTTGGTAGGAGAGGTAGCGCGTACGCACAACTTACCGCGCGAAAATGATACTGCCGCCGACTCCTGAAGAATTCGTGAACAAGGAATAGTTATATGGACACGGAAACCGTCACCATTGAGAACCGCAACGACTTCGCCCAGTGGGCGATCGAACGAGCGCAGGCAATCGTCGCCGAGCAGGGCGGCAATCTGGCAATCGCCGCCCGTGACATGGACGAGAGCGCAATCGCCGAGGCGGGAAATGCGCTTGGCGTTGCAATTGCCGAGGCTATGCTTGAGGTCTTCGATGGCCTGATGCCTGGGGAAGACGAATAAGCCTCCGGCTATCCCCGCAGGATCCGAACCTCAGAAGCGCGCTTTCAACACTCCTCTGACCATTTGACTGCTGTCCGATCCGCCGAGAGCGCCGGTGTAGCTCACGTCGAGTGACATTGCCTGCGAAAGCGCGCAAGGCGCAGAGCCGCGCATCGAACGGAATTCATAAGTCAAATCACCCCGCAACATCATATTGCGAGGCTGAAATAGACAATACCATGGTTAACAGTACGTTAAATAACCGTGCCTTCTGCGGCAGCGATCCTTAGTGAAGGTCGAGCTTGACCGTCTGAACAAGACCCGATGGATTCCGGTTTGCGACCTCGATCGTGCCGCCAAAGCGTTCGACGATCTCCTTGGCGATAGCCAACCCGAGGCCGGCTCCCGGCAGCGTCTTCCGTCTGGCACTGTCGACCCGGAAGAATGGCTCAAAAATCTGGCCCAGACGATCGGGCGGAATTCCCGGACCGTTGTCCGAGATGACGATCACCGCCTTGCCGTCGTTTTGCCGAACGCTGACGCTAGCCCCACCGCCGTGCGTCGCCGCGTTGATGACGAGATTTCGGACGGCTCTCTTGAGCGCGAGAGGCGCCCCCCGTGCAACCGTCTCTTCAAGCCCTGTCGGCTTCGCCTTGAAGCCCAGTTGCTGCAACTCCGTGACAATATCCGCGACCAGTTCATGCAAGTGAACTGTCTCGGTCACCCCCGGAGAAGCCACCTCCTCGCGGACGAGACGGATCGCGCTGTCGGCGATTGCATCCAGTTCCTCGAGGTCCGAGAGCCACTTCTCGCGCTCGTCATCGTCAGCGACAAATTCCGCACGAAGCCGCATCCGTGTCATCGGCGTCCTCAGGTCGTGGCCGGCAGCGGCGACGAGGCGCATCCGGCTTTCCATCGCAGATCGCAGCCGCGCTGACAGGCGGTTGAGTGCTTGCGCCGTTGCTCGAACCTCGCCGGCTCCGGTCTCGGGTATGTGTGGCAGGACGCCGTCCGTTCCTATTCGGCCGGCCGCACTTTGCAACAATTCCAGCGGACCGATAATCTTCGAGGCCGCAAAGATCGAGACGGCCGTACTTCCGAGCACGATGAGGATCATCCAGCCGGCGAGAACGAACCAGCCATCCGGCGGCGGGCCGTGGTTTGGCAGGACCGCAAACAACCATTCGCCATCAGCCAGCTTGATCGCCGCCATCGATCCGTCTTCATTTCCTGACGGCATGGTGACGAGCCCTTCCGCATCGATCCCGTCCTTCTCGAGGGCGCGATCTAGTGCATCGGACAAGCGATCGTCTCGCATCCCGGTCGGGGGAATGTTCTTCAACACGACGCCCGCACGCACCGCATCGTCGCGGCTATAACTGACGAGTTCTCTAGAAATGCGGAGTTGGGCGACGGTCGCGGCGACCGTCATTTCGGCGCTGGGCGGCTGAAGGACGCGACTTGCAACGAAGGTCGCAAGAGCCACAACGGTGACGATCGCCAGGATGAGGAGACCAACAATTCGGTTTCGAAGTGATTTCATCGATCTGACGTCGTCAATCTTACGGGGACAGACAGCTGGTATCCGCCATTTCGAACGGTCTTGAATAGTGGGCCTGACATGCTGTCGCCCAATTTCCGCCGAAGCCGGCTGACCAGCACATCGATCGACCGGTCGAGAGGATCCCTACTCCGCCCCTGCGTTACGTCCAGAAGCTGATCACGAGACAGAAGGCGTCCGGGGCGCTCGAGAAACACTTTCAGCAGATCGAACTCCGCCCCCGTCAACTCCACCTCTTGCCCATCGTCCCGAAGAACGCGGCGAAGATCAGTGTCCACTTCAAATTCCGCAAAATTGTAAATCTTCGCTTGCGGGCTAAGCGGCTCCGGCGATCCCATCCGTCTCAACACGGCCTTGATGCGCGCCAGCAATTCACGCGGGTTGAATGGCTTGCTGAGATAGTCGTCAGCGCCAAGCTCCAGCCCTATGATGCGGTCGACATCTTCCTTCAAGGCGGTGAGAAGAATGACGGCGACCGGCGGTCTTCTGTCGCGGAGGTCGCGGCAGATATCGAGACCCGATCCATCCGGAAGCATGACATCGAGCACGATGAGATCGGGCTTCGTGCTTGCCAGCACCGCCTCGCATTCGCGCCGATCGGCGGCAACGGAGACGCGCAACCCCTGCCCCTCCAGGTAACGGGACAGCAGGGTGCGGATCTCGCGGTCATCATCAACGATCAGTATGTGTTCCGCCGTATTCATCGTCCTAGCCTCTTCGACCTTGCGAATAACGCTCCTGTCGACGTCGTGCCAAACAGTTTTGTAACATTTCATTGCCGTCGGGCCGACAGCAACATTCGTTTACAAATTTCCGTTCGCCAGACGCCTTTGGAAACATTCAGGCGCAAGCCCGGACAAACTCCCCGGCTAGAGCGGTTCTCATGAACACGCCCACCTCGGCTGCTACGCCTCCCGAGCATCTTGCGCAATGCACGGCATCGCGGCTCTCCGGCTTACCGATAATATGGAATGAATAATGAACAGGTTTCGAAACGATCCTTTGCGCGGTGCCACTCGGTCTCGGACGCTCCAGCTCTGCGGCGCACTCGTGTTGACGTCGGCCCTGACCGGATGCGTGGTCGGACCGGATTACCAGGGACCGCAACTCGTCGTTCCCTCCTCCTTCAGCAAGACGAAGAAAGCCGATCAGAAACGGCCGCCGGAACTGATCAGCTGGTGGAAGAATCTCAACGATCCCTTGCTGGATGATCTCGTTGCGGAAGCTGTCGCAAGCAATCTCGACGTTGCAACAGCAAAGGCAAAGCTGCGTCAGGCCCGCGCGGAAACCAGAGAGCAGGCGGGTGCGTTTCTGCCGACAGCGTCCGGTTCGACCTCGACGACCCGCAGTCGCTCAACATCCAATGACGTCGCGACAACGTCCTGGCAGTACGCGGCCGGTTTCGACGCGAGTTGGGAACTTGACTTGTTCGGCGGCAACCGGCGCGCGCTTGAAGCGGCTCGCTACAGCGAGGACGCAGCAAGAGAGGACCTGCGCGACACGCTCGTCACGCTGATCGGCGATGTCTCGTCGTACTACGTTCAGGCGAGAGAGTATCAGGCGCTGATTGATCTTGCCGAGCGCTCGGCCAAATCCCAACGCCAGACAGCGGCCTTGACCCGTCGACAGTTCGAGGCTGGAGAGGCAACAGGCATGGATGCAGCAAAGGCCGATGCACAGGCCGCATCGACCGAAGCCGATGTACCGGCATACAGGATCTCGTATGCGCAGATGGTGCACCGGCTTGGCGTGCTTCTCGGCAAGTCGCCGGATGCCGTCGAAGCCCGTCTTTCCAAGAAAGCCGCGATCCCCTCTCCGCGCGGACCGGCAGCGGTCGGGATACCGGCCGACATTCTCATCAACCGGCCGGATGTTCGTCTGGCTGAGCGCCGGCTTGCCCAGTACACCGCCAAGATTGGCCAGAGCGAAGCCAATCGGTATCCCTCCATCAGTCTGACGGGCAGCATTTCCAGCTCGGCAACGAGTCTATCGAGCCTGGCAAAGGCCTCGACGATCGGGTGGTCATTCGGCCCGACCGTCAACATTCCCCTATTCCAGGGTGGCCAGCTCAAAGCTGCGGTGGATGCGGCAAAGGCGGAACGCGACCAGTATTTCGTCGCCTACCAGTCCGCCGTCCTCTCGGCGATGGAAGATATCGAGAATGCAATCGTCGCCCTCAACCAATCGCGACTGAAGAAGACAAAGCTCTCGGTTTCCGTCGAGGGCTATCGAACGGCTGCGAGACTGTCGAGGTCCCTGAACGAGACCGGCGCCACGAACTTCCTCAACGTGCTCGACTCCGAGCGTTCGCTTTACTCGGCGGAAGAAAACTTCATCGAGAGCAAATCTGACGTCGCCACCTACTACATCGCCTTGAACAAGGCGTTGGGTGGCGGTTGGGATGCAGCTGTCGATGTCGATACGCCGGCGGTAACCGATCGCCGCGAAGGACCACATCTTGACACGACGAAGCCGAACGGTGCCTGAGAGACAGAACCATGAAACTGAAGATAAAGAGGTTGGGCGCCGTCCTCACAACCTGCGCCGCTCTGGCAATAGCAACCTTCGCGTGGCAACGCGCTCCTGCGCAAACACAGGGGCTGCTGACCGCGGTGGCCACTCGTGGAGACATCGAGCAAACGGTGCTTGCCACTGGAACATTCAAGCCTTCCAAGCTTGTGGCGGTCGGCGCGCAGGTTTCCGGTCGCATTACCCACCTCGCCGTCCGGCTTGGTGAAGAGATCACGCAGGGATCGCTGGTCGCGGAAATCGATTCGACGACGCAGAAGAACGAGCTGAAGACTGCCGAAGCGTCTCTTGCCAACGTGAAAGCCCAGCGGCAGGAAACGGAAGCGGAACTAGCCAACGCGGAAATAACGCTGGCTCGACAAAAGAACATCTACGCCAACCAGGCAGGTGCAAAAGCCGACCTCGATAGTGCCGAGACGTCAGTCAACAAGGCGCGTGCGCAGATCGCCGCGTTCGATGCACAGATCGTCGAAGCCGAGGTCGCCGTCGAGACTGCCAAGGCAAATCTCGGCTACACCCGTATTACCGCACCGATTGATGGGACGGTTCTCGCAATCGTCAATCAGCAAGGGCAGACGGTAAACGCGACGCAGACGGCACCGACCATCATCGTTCTCGGCCAGCTTTCCACGATGACGGTGCGAGCGGAGATCTCAGAAGCCGATATCGTGAAGGTGGCGCCGGGGCAGCAGGTCTATTTCTCGATCATGGGCGAGCCGGGTGTGCGCAACGCTGCGTGCGATCGAACCCGCGCCTGAAAGCATCACCAGCGACAGCAGCGTGACCTCGTCAACGAGCAGCTCGAGCAGTTCTTCTTCATCGTCGTCGAGTTCGTCCGCGATCTACTACAACGGAATCTTCGACGTTCCCAACGCAGATGGTCACTTCCGGACATACATGTCCGCGGAGGTTCACATCGTCCTGGCCTCAAGGCGCGATGTCGTCACCATTCCGGCAGCGGCTATCAAGACAGATTCCAAGGGCGGGCACAGCGTGGAAACCGTCACGTCCGACGGTAAGGTCTCGACAAGCGAAATCGAGGTCGGGCTCGGCGATAACGTCAATGTGGAGGTTGTCTCCGGCCTCACGGAAGGCAGTACCGTCGTCATCGGCCAGGCGAGCAGTGGCGAGAAGGCATCGAGCAGTGCCGGTGGGCCGCCACCGCCGATGGGGCTTTAAGAAATGACGCCATTGATCGAACTTCGTGGCGTCACCCGGATTTATCTCTCCGGAGACGAAAGCCTCACCGTTCTCAAAGATATCGACCTGACGATCGAACGTGGCGAGATGGTTGCGATCGTCGGCCCTTCGGGTTCGGGTAAGTCGACGCTGATGAACATCCTCGGCCTCCTCGACCGACCGACAACGGGCAGCTACGCAATTGACGGCGAAGTCGTTTCGTTTCTCGACAACGACGCACGGTCAAGACTGCGGCGCGAACATCTCGGCTTCATCTTCCAGCGCTACCAAATCCTCGGTGATCTCAGTGCGCTTGCCAACGTCGAGATGCCGGCGATCTACGCCGGCCATTCGCCGGCTGCGCGCCGTGATCGAGCGGCGTCTCTGCTGCAGCGGCTCGGCATGGGCGCGCGCCTTAGCCATCGTCCAGGACAGCTATCCGGCGGCCAGCAGCAGCGCGTCTCTATCGCCCGCGCTCTGATCAATGGCGGCGATATCATTCTCGCGGACGAACCGACGGGCGCGCTCGATCGCGACAGCGGCGAAGAGGTGCTGCGCATACTCGCGGAGCTCCACGATGAGGGACGTACGGTCGTGATCGTCACCCACGATATGTCCGTCGCATCCCACGCCGACAGGATAATCGAGATTGCCGACGGTCGGATCGTTGCCGATCGACGGACGCGAGACCATGAGGCACAAAAGGCCCCGGCGAAGAAACTGGCGAATGCGGCCGGGCTACGCGTCGTCGTCGATCAGTTTCTCGAGGCGACAACGATGGCACTTCGCTCGCTGGCCGCCCATCAATTGCGGACCTTCCTGACGATGCTCGGCATCATCATCGGCATCGCCTCGGTGATCTGCGTTGTCGCCCTCGGAGAAGGATCACAACGTCGCGTGCTCGAGAACATCAGCAGCTTGGGGACCAACACGCTTGAGGTGTTTCCGGGCAGCGGTTTCGGCGACACGAGATCCGGCCGCGTCAAAACTTCGGGTGGCAGATGCCCAAGCGCTTTCCCAATTGTCCTACGTCGCTGCCGTTACCCCTACCGTATCGACCTCAGGCACGGCCCGGTTTGCGGCGACCGAGGCCAATGCACTGATCAATGGCGTGGGCGCACAGTATTTCTCGGCCAAGGGCTCGAAGCTGATTTCCGGCCGTTTCTTCGATGAGGCCAGTGTGCGTAACATGACCCAGGATGCGGTCATCGACACGAACGCGGCAAACGCGCTTTTCGATGACCCCATGCTGGCGGTCGGAAAGGTGGTTCTGGTCAACGCGGTTCCTGTCCGCATCATAGGTGTGATCAGTGCTCAACAGGGTGGGTTCGGCGGAAGCGACAATCTGTCGTTCTTTTTGCCCTACACTAGCGTGCAGACACGCTTCCTCGGCGACCTGTCGTTGCGCAGCATTACGGTTCGAGTTGCCGACAGCACTGAGAGCGCGCTCGCCGAAACGGCCGTGTCCGATTTCCTCCAGCAGCGCCACGGCAAGAAGGACTTCCTTATCCTCAACACCGATGACATCCGCAAGACGATCACGAGTACGGCGGGAACGCTGACGCTGCTGGTTTCGGCGATCGCCGTGATTTCATTGGTTGTCGGAGGGATCGGGGTCATGAACATCATGCTCGTCTCGGTGTCCGAGCGGATCTCGGAGATTGGCGTTCGCATGGCGGTCGGCGCAAGGAGGCAAGACATTCTGCGCCAGTTCCTGATCGAAGCGGTTCTCGTTTGTCTGCTGGGCGGGATTGCGGGTGTGCTGACGGCGCTGGGCTTCGGAGTAGTCTTCAACAATTTAGCTTCTGGCTTTTCGCTCGTCTACTCGACGACAACTATTGCTCTCGCTGTGCTCTGCTCATGCCTCATCGGTCTGACATTCGGCTTTCTGCCCGCTCGCAACGCCTCGAGGCTTGATCCGGTCGCGGCATTGGCGCGCGACTGAGAATTCCCGACCCTGGAGCCACGATTACAATTTCTTGCGAGACAGAAATCTTTTGAAACACAGCGGCCACGGGATGATCACGCTTCGTGCCTAGACCGATTCCATCCATCCGGAAGGGAGCTTCGATGCTTGGAACGAGAATGCTGGCGATGGCGGTGTCGATGTCATTCAGCCTCGCGACTACGCCCGGGTTGGCACAGAACCTTGCCTCGCCGGATAAGAACCGCTCGGCGTCCAGAGGACTGTTCGTGGATGCGCTCGAGCTGCCCGCACTACACGCCTCTATCTCACCACCAGTCCTTCGTGGCTGAAGGTGGCTGCCGTTTCCGTGCCCCCTCGCGGAAACGGTGATTGCCCGGCGTTGCCGTCAACGATGCCGGGCAATCGTCCCTCCCCATCCATCTAAGAAAGTACGACCATGAACGCTGTGCTTCACAAGCTGTCCGATCTTCGTGGACAAATCAAAACATGTGACGTGAAAACGGCGGGCACGCTGCCACGGACGATGTACGGCCTGGTCACCGAGACGCTGGATCCACTTCTGCCATGTGTTTATGTCGTCGAGTGCCTTCCGGGTCTCTGCGTCGCAATGAACAATCTCCTGCGCGCGCTCGGCAGCTTCGGTCGTCATCCGCGCAATGCCAACATGATCGAGGACGCACGGCGCGACATGCTTCGGATGCTTGATATCTTCAGCGACGAGGTGAACCTGCTCTCCTTCGCTATCGACGCTGCCGTATGCGGATAGCTGCATCGCGTGATCTGGCGAAAATCCGGCCGAAATGCTAAGAATCAGTCAGCTGCACTCCTTGACATACTTTGATTCGCAGCTTCGACGGCCCAAAATAGCCGATCTCCAATTCACTGAAAATTAACGGTGAATTTCCCATACGGAAACTAAGCTCCATATTACTTCCTCAACCTCGGATGAGGTCGACGGGTTACCCGAACTCCGATGGCATTGCTCACGACTGGCGAAAACAGGATACCTTGGCGTAGCATATCGCTTTTCATGCTCGTGGTCTGTTTCCTTGCTAATAGCGGGCGCATCCACCCTCTCTCATGAGACACGCTGGGACAGGTCTGCCCTCTCCTCGTGTGTGGCCAGCGAGCCTGTCCGCAGGAGAGCCATCAGCATCGGCCCAACCGAGAATTTTCCCAGCTGCGCGCGCTTCGTCAGATCACGGAGATATCCTCCAGGCGAATTTATGGTCTCTGCTTTCTCAAGGAGGCAGGCGACGACAATGGCAACGTTCTGTGGCCCCATGGCGTTACAGGCATCGTTCCCGGCAGAAGGACTGATACCAAGCATCGTACGAACAACGCTGGTTGCGGACACGAGGTCTTTCCAGTTCCTGATCATGCCCCCTGGCCCGTATGACGCGATCTGTGGGCAAGCCTGCAGAACCTGGCTCAGGGCAAGTGATTTGACAGAAAGCGGCGGTTCTACCGTTGCTGTCTTCGCAGGGGATCGAGTGAACGAGGTTAGATCAGACGTTTGGGGCGATGATCCGCTGGACGGACCGTGGCTTTCAACCTCGCGGATGTTCTCTAAGCTACGTTCAATTTCAAAATGGGATTCAGGATATGAATCCTGTATGTGGCGCTCATTTTGAGACTCATTGGCGCGCATATCTTGTGCATTTACGTGCGTTTCCAATTGGTTGACCACAGCATTCCGCAGATCGGTCATCGCGACGAGAATGGCGTCCAGACGGTTGGCCGTGGCGACACGTGGGATTTGGCCGACAATGGCGTCAAACCGGGTTTGCAGAGTCTCCCAGTCGCCCGGAAGCTTCTCATTGAGAGCCGTCGTAATCAGCTTCGCGACGTCACGGCGGCAAACCGTGAGCCTCTCCTTGCTTGCGCGCAACATGTAGCGCTCGTGTGCAACATGCGCAGCCGTGGCCTCGATCTGCTGGGCTTTTGCAAGCAGTGGCGCTAGGCTGAAACCGTAGGCTTGATCGATCTCGCCTTCGCGGTCGCGGCGGGCGTAGCGCTTTCCGTTCGGGCTGTCCTTTCGCAGGATCAGACCGGCCTCGATCAGCATGGCCAGATGGCGTCGTAGGGTGGATGGTGTCATCCCCCTCGCCCGGAGCGAAAGCTGGTTGTTTGATGGAAACACGACAAGGCCTGCCCCGGATGACAGCTCATCCTTGGGATAGAAGGAAAGCAAGGCGTCGAGAACCGTCAGGGCGCGATCTGTCACGCCAAGCGTCGTTCGAGCTTCGCACACAGAGCGGAAGAGTTTCCATTTATTACGGGTCACACCGGCTACGCTTGTCTCGGCCTGATGTTGATTTGCCAACATGCCAAGCGTCATCGGTCGCCGCCCGAAAGGCGTCGTTACGTATGCGCTATCCATTTTTCTTCACCTACATAGAGGCAAAAGAAAATTGCTCACCGAAACGGTGCCAAAGACGCTTGACTGTGATTCGTGGAAATGCGATTCTCGATCTTGCTAGAAATCTGAGGAAGGCTTCCGCGACGGCAACGTTAAGGGGGCCTTTTTCTTTTGCGGGTTATTCTCCGTGATCGACCTTTCGGTTTCTGTACGCGCTGTAGAGATCAGCCAAACTCTCGGAAAGAAACTCCCCGAATCCGATGGCATCTTTCGCCTTTAGCGCCAGGGTAAAGGTGCGGCCGTCGCTCTTGGCATCGGCAACGACTTGCTTGTCGTCGGACGACCATTTGCTGGTGTGAAGCGACCTCTGCTTTTCGGGACGTCCAGCAGCCTTGATATTACCGACGAGCACATTGAATCGCTCACCGGTGGCAAGCTGCGAGAACGCCTGCGATTGAACGAATTCGACCGCAGCATCGAGCTTTGCCGGCTTCTCCAGAAGCGTCTTCAGCTCATACCAGCGATCGCGGCCAATTCCCTTGGCTGCTCCCATGGCATTGATGATCGCGGGCGGAAGGCTGGCGACGGAAAGCATCTTGGACAAAGTCGCCTTATCCAGCGAAAGCGCTGACATGACCACGGCGTAGTCGTTGTCGAAGTGACGGCGGGCGATCTCGTTCGCGAACATCGCCTTCTCCAGGAAGGAGAGGTTCGAGCGCGCGGAATTCTCCTGGCCTTGCGCGACGACGTGATCGACGTCGCTGACCTCTTTGACGACAGCCCGGATCTTGCGGCCTAGCGCCTTGGCGACCCTGAGACGGCGATGACCGAAAACGACCATGTAGCGTCCGGAGGTCTTCGGGTGTGGCCGGACCAGGATCGGGCTGTCCTGGCCACGATCACGGATCGCGTTCAGGAGTTCATCAAACTCAGCGTTGTCGTCTTCCAGGCGGTCTCGGATAAACGAGACTTCGATCAGTTCCGGATCGAGGTCAACAACCGTCTCACCTTCCAACAGACGATCTGCCCGATCAGCCATCTCGCCTATCGAGCTCAGAATCGATTTCGATGCGCCTCTCATTGCGTAATCGAGGACGTTTCTGGTGGTTTCAGCCGGTCCCTCGCTCATGACGTTTTCAAACGGGTTCTTACGAGCCATGAATCAAGCCTCCCGATATCTCTATCTTACTGAACAACCATCGCTTTTCGGGCGTGTTGACGGCAGTCAACAACATCATGACCTTCCCCATGCCTTGTGAATCAGGCCCTGAATCTCGAAATTGACGGCATCCATGCAATCGATCGCTCGATCATAGGTCTCACGGGTAAAATTCGAGCGGTCCAATTCGTAGAGAGTCCGCTTTGTGAGGCCGGCATCGGAAATGGCCGTTGTCTTGACCATCGAACTTTTGAGTATCTCTTCCGCCAGCATCGACTGCATGAAAC
The DNA here is from genome assembly GCF_001429725.1 of Rhizobium sp. Root708. Taxonomy (GTDB): domain Bacteria; phylum Pseudomonadota; class Alphaproteobacteria; order Rhizobiales; family Rhizobiaceae; genus Rhizobium. Next base: position 115,456 of record NZ_LMHV01000006.1, read on the forward strand.
CGAGCATCTGGACCTGCGGCACGTCGGACGGCTCGAAGCGGGTGATGAGATAACGCAGCCAGTCCATGCGCACGTTGGCGCCGGCCTTCTTGATCGTCTTGGTGATATTGCCAAGCATCAGCAGAAACTGCGACATCGACATCAGATCGAGCATCTGCGGATGCACGGTGATCAGAACCGAAGTCGCGGCCGTCATCGCTGTGAGTGTCAGGTAGCCGAGTTGCGGGGGGCAGTCGACGATCACGACATCATAGCGATTGTCGACATCCTCTAGAGCCTTGCCGAACCGCGTGTAAAAGCGTCGGCCTTCGTTGCCGGCCTGCATCGCGAGCGGCGTGTCATACTCGTATTCCTGCAGCTCAAGATTTGCCGGGACGATATCCAACCCCGGAAAATTGGTCGGCAGGATGACCTTCTCCAAGGGCACGCGATCATTGTCGTAACGGATCGCATCGTAGAGAGACTGGTTCTTGTCGAGTTCCGGCTGGAAGCCATGAAGCGCCGAAAAGGATGCCTGTGGATCGAGGTCGACGCCAAGGACGCGATGGCCGGTGAGTGCGAGATGCTGCGCAAGGTGCGCGGCGGTCGTCGTCTTTCCGGAGCCGCCCTTGAAGTTGACGACGGCAATGACCTGCAGTTTGTCGCCGGGCTTCCGGTGCGGCACATATTTCTTCGCTTCGCTTTTGCCCGTCCTATCGAGGAAGAAGCGAAGTTCCAGCATCTGCTCGGCCGTGTAGTACTTTCGATTGCCGGACATTGTCGTCGGGGTGGGGCCCTTACCGTCGAGGTAAAGGCGCTTGAGGTTGCTCGGCGTGATCCCCAGATAATGGGCCACTTCAGCAACGGAAAATTGACGCAAGGTCTTCTTTGCGTTTGGAGGATAGTTCTCCAGACGCAGCTGATCGAGCTTGCGCGAGATCTCGGCGCCTTGGGCGAGGATCTTGTCATCGAACTCGAATGACGGAAGAGGATTAAACGCGTTCATTGTCTCCGGGACCATAATGGCGATAGAACAGCCGAAATTGGCTAAATGCCGTCATTATTGCCGATTCTCTCCGGCTGACAAGGGTGTTGGAGGAATGGCGGGCGGTATCTAACTAACAGGCCCATAAGTCGCCGATTCTGCTAGCGGATGAAACGCCCGCCGCGGTCTTTCCACACTTCTGTTGACGGCCGTCAACAAAGCCAAATTCGGCAATAAAGTCCGGCATTTAGCCTCCGAGCAGGAAGAGCATGCGTGGCTGAGCACTATGCCGCCACGGCTAGGCTTATCCAGCGGTCGGTGCCGTCAAGAATTGCACTTATCCGGAAAATACAAGGTCTTAGCCGAATCGGACTCTGGTCGAATGCAGAGTCAACGATTCGTTCATTGCTCTCCTTGCGCAGGAGCTATCCGGCACGTGACAATTTGCCGGCAGCGGATTCCGCATTTGGCAACTTGGCGCGGATCCATATTTCATCCTAAGTTGGAGCGGGCCGGACGAGGGTAAATCCCGCCCCGTCTAGCCTTAACGCTTGTGCCGACAGTCACGAGCAGGGGCGAACGTGTAGCTGCGGGCGAGGAGATCGGAAAGTTTGCTGGAGGACTATATCGCCCGCTACGGGGTGGCTGCCGTCTTTGTCGGCGCCGGCATTGAGGGAGAGACGGCGGCCTTCCTCGGAGGAGTCCTCGCGCATCGGCATCTACTCCCCTACTGGCAGGTTGCGGTCGCTGCGAGCGTGGGATCGTTCGCCGCCGACCAGTTCTATTTCTTCGCCGGCCGTTTCGCGTCTCAATGGTCTCTCGTACAGCGGCTCATTCGTTCGCCCTTTCTGGAGCGTGCCACACAACTTCTCGAGGCGTATCCGACCGGCTTTATTCTGGCGTTTCGTTTTATCTATGGTGTTCGAACCGTCAGTCCCGTCGCGATCGGACTGTCCAAAGTGTCGGCAAGAAAGTTCGTCATCCTAAATGCGGTTGCGGCCGTCGTGTGGGGCGTGGGCATCACGGCGATCGGCTATCTTTTCGGAAATGTGGTTGAGGCGATGTTGGGCCGCCTTCTCCTTCATACCCATCTGATAATCGCATTGGCCGGGATCGCGGCAGTACTCACCGTAAGCGTTTTTGCAATTCGGCGGAGGTTGTTTAGCAGGCGACCAGGTCCGGGCGGCAACGAGTAAGTTTCTCTCTGCGGAGCCGTCCGCAAGAATTTGGCGCGACGGCGGAGGTGGAGTTTCCATCCCAACACGGCGTTGCGCAGCCGGATGGGCGCCTGTCAGCTTATAGTCGGCGGATGGTTCTCGCGTTCGGCTAGGATTACTTCTCGTGCCCCGTCGTGCAGCCGCAGGGGCGCGGAGATCGGGCCGCCGGGCGACAACGGCTGACTTCGCGAGTGGGTCTTTGATCGATGTAGATCGGTGGGGCGAGCGTCAAGCCGCACGTCCTGCCGATCGGTAAAACGGCTTTGCCGGAGAGCGGCAGCCATTGCCATTCCCGAGCGTCAAGTGCTGTGGTGCACGATGTCGCTTCGCTCGGAGAGATGTGCAATCGCGGAGGCACAAGGGTGTTCGCTTCGTTCTACCTTTTGGGAAATCGCGGCACTACCATGCTCGGGTCCGGACGGCTTCCAGTCGAATCGGATGATCTGCGCGGAAGTGGATCTCCGTCCAGCGGCAGAACTTATATCAAGTCGATCTCAACACGCTCAGCTTGAGTGGAAGTTGGTATTTGCCGAGGCGATCTGGTCCGTGCTGATCGCGCTTCCTAGACCAACCGGTTTTCAGTTGCGGAGATCGAGACGCGCTACGGGCATTGATTGAGACTACTTTCCTGACACGGGAGCGCTGACCTCTCGTTGACTGTGGTTCGCGTCGGAGCGAAGCCATATGCACTGCAGCAGAAGGTCGGTGCGAATGTGAGCAGTGGGCCAACGCAAATGCCGCGGGCCATGTCGATCCTATGCGCTCCAAGCATAGATCGATTCTGCGTGCGGAATAGTCGTAACCGCGCGCGTCAGCTGAACGACTTTGGTGCCCTGGCACAGGTTCAATCGCCGCAACTCGATCGCTCAGGGAGATCGATCCGGGTTTCATGAGTGTACAGTTAAATGTACGTAAGAAAAGGCATGTTTATCGCGACAAATAATCAGTGCGAATAGGCGTGCAGGAGAAGCGCGACGCTGGAGAGGGGTTGTCTCATTGCATCGCGCCGCGAGATTCTTTCCAGAGAGCCTCTGTGCGGCTTTTCGGGTGAGCCAAGGTAGCCCTATTGGGCTGCCACGCTAATCACTGGCCTCAACAAGCGAGGACCCGAACCCGTCATCGGCACGGCTAATCAGACGGCGAACGCCACAGCTCCTCCGCTAAGTCCGGCACCGGCAGCGGTCATCAGAATCAACTGTCCGGAGGTCAGTGGCGTTTGCCGATGGGCAACCGACAACGAAAGGGGGATCGTTGCGGCAGAAGAGTTGCCGAAGTCGGCAATGGTACTGAGCATTCTGTCCTCATCGACCCCGAGTTCGTGACGGACCGCGTCGCAGAGGCGAGCATTTGCCTGGTGCGGAACGAAGCAATCGATGTCGGAGGCAGACATCGCCGCCTCGGTCATGACCTGCCGCGAGGTGCGGCTCATGAGGTCGACTGCCCGAATGAAGACCTCGCGCCCATCACACATAGACATCAGTACCTGATCGGCGGGCGTGTCCGGCGAAAATGGCAAGCTGCTGCCGCCGGCCGGGATCGTGATCAGATCATAGCCGCTCCCGTCCGCGGCAAGTGCAGCCGCCCTTAAGCCACTTCGCCCGGTGCGGCACGGCGCCAGCACGACAGCTCCCGCCCCGTCGGCGAACAGGACCGAGCTTGCCCGCTCGGCAATGTTGATGCGACGGCTTAAAATGTTGGCAGCGACGACCAGGACCGGCCGACCATGGGAGCGCACAAAACTGTCGCCAAGCGTCAGCGCGTAGAGAAAGCCGGAGCATGCGCCGGCAAGATCTATCGCTCCGGAATTCTCCAATCGCAGCTTGTGTGCCAATAGGGGGGCGGACGGGGGAAGCAGATGGTCGGGCGTCGAGGTGGCGAGCAATGTCAGCGCGATCTCGCTTCGCGCAATCCCGGCATCCTCAAGTGCCACGTCGCCTGCCTGGGCAGCAAGACCGGTTAGCGTATCGCCTTCAATCGCCCAGTGGCGGGATCGGATACCGGTGCGCCTCTCGATCCAGCCCTCCCCGAGCCCAAGGCGATCTTCGATCTCACGGTTGCGGACGACGCGCGATGGGACGGCGTGGCCGAAACCGGCAAGGCGCGAGGAAAGTGGCGTCACGATCGCTGCTCCCTGAGCACGAGCGAAGCGACTTCATCGATCGCGTCATATGCGGCGGCGAGCTGCTCGGCGCTCGTGCAGTAGGGCGGCATCAGGTAGATCACATTGCCAAGCGGGCGGATCAGCAATCCGCGCTCGCGAAAGAGTGCGCGCAGGCGCGGTCCAACCTCCGCAAGATAACCACCCGTCGGCACGGCAAGATCGAGTGCAGCTATCGTGCCGCATTGCCTGACCGAGCTAAACCGCGGATCCGCTGCGAAGCGCGCCAAATGCTGCTCGTGTTGCGTTGCAAGATCGGATATCCGGGCATCTACCGGCTCGTGGCGCCAGACTTCGAGATTGGCGACCGCTGCGGCGCAGGCGATCGGGTTCGCGGTGTAGGAGCTTGAGTGGAAGAACATCTTTCGCCGATCGGTGGAGAAATGCGCCGCGAAGACGTCACTTGAGCAGAGCGTGGCCGCAAGCGGCAGCGATCCTCCGGTCAGCCCTTTCGACGTACAGAGAATATCCGGGCTGATGTCGGCCTGTTCACACGCAAATCGGGTTCCGGTGCGACCCCAGCCGGTCATCACTTCGTCGGCGATGAACAGGCACTCGTAGCGGCTCGCTATCTCCCGAAGTGACTTCAGTGTGGCATGGCTATAGAACTTCATGCCGCCCGCCCCGAGAACAAGAGGTTCGATGAGGATAGCTGCGGCCTTTCCCTGACGACAGATGGCCTCGAATGCATCGAGGGTTTCTTGTTCACGGCCAGCCTCGGGGTAGGGGAGGCGGTTGACGGCAAACAGCAGCGGCTCGAAGGGTGCGTTGAAGACACCGCGTTCTCCGGCGGACATGGTGCCGATCGTATCGCCATGATAGCCGTGCTCCATCACCACGATGCGGTCACGCGCGATTCCAGTGTTGTGGAAGGTGCCAAGCGCCATCTTGATGGCAACCTCGACGGCGGTTGAACCGCTGTCCGAGTAGAAGACATGCTGCAATCCCGAAGGTGCAATATCGAGTAGCCGGGCTGCGAGCGTTTCGGCCGGCTCATGCGTAAATTCCGCGAAGATGATCTGATCGTAGGATTCACTTGCCTCCCGGATCGCCGCCATGATCCTTGGGTGGCGATGACCGTGGGTGATCACCCACCACGACGAGATGGCATCGAAGAAACGATTACCGCCCTCATCGAACAGATAGGCGCCTTCCGTCGCGACGATCCGCTGCATTGGAGCCGCAAGGGCATGCTGGGTGAAGGGATGCCAGACGGGCGAGGGGATCACGAGCTCATCTCCATAAGGGCGGCAACATCAAAGTTCTCGGAGAATGCGCGGCGCAGAGTCTCCCGCGTCAAAGTCTCAACAATCGGCAACCGCCCCAGGATTTTCACCTGTGCGATTGCCGCGATGACCGCCTGGCTTTCTTCGTTCTCCGCGCCGATGAAGGCGACACCGGCTACCGGGATCGCACGGCTGCGAAGGGCTTCGACGGAGAGGAGGGTATGATTGATGGTTCCAAGCGACGTTCGTGCACAAAGGATGACGGGGATTTTCCACCGGGCGAAGACGTCAGCGAAAACGTTCCTCGCTGTCAAAGGAACCAGCAATCCCCCGGCACCCTCGATCACAAGTGGGCCAGCGCCTTTCGGTGGCGTGAGCAGGACGGTATCGATCTCGACACCGTCTATCCGCGCTGCAAGATGCGGTGAGGCCGGCGTGTTGAGGCGATAGCGCTCCGGCAAAATATGGTCGCCAGGTAGTCCGCTCAGCCTGGCAACCACCTCGCTGTCGGTCTCCTCTTCAAGGCCGGATTGGACAGGCTTCCAATACCTGGCACCGAGCGCGCCGGCCAAGCCGGCAGCGAAAATGGTCTTGCCTATGCCGGTGTCGGTTCCGGACACCACGAAACGGGGGGTCATTTGCCGTGCTCCTTCATGGCGACTGCGAGGCAATCCAGCATCGTCGTGATTTCCGACGAGCCGACATTCAGCGTCACCGACAGTCGCAAACGCGCGGTACCTTCGGGAACTGTTGGCGGCCGGATCGCCCGGATGTCGAAACCGTCAGCCTGAAGCGCCTGGGCTATTCGAACGGCGCGAGTGTTGTCGCCAATCAGGATCGGTTGAATTTGCGAGCGGCTTGGGGCGATGCCGAACTGGTTCTCCAATCGCTCTCCGAGATGGACGACGAGGTGCTGCAGTGCTGTCCGCCGCTCCGGTTCGTCTCTGACGATGCGCAGCGCTTCTCGCACGCCCGCCGCCATGAGGGGGGAGGGCGCAGTGGAATAAATGAAGGCACGAGCGCGGTTGACCAAATAATCCACAAGCACGCCGGGCGCTGCAAGCAGAGCACCGGAAACGCCGAGTGCCTTGCCGCAGGTGTGCAGCGCGATGACGTTCTCTCGGCCTTCGAGATCTGCGGCAAGTCCTTTGCCGTCGCTGCCGAAGACGCCGGTTGAATGCGCTTCATCAATCACGAGGAAGCCGTCATGGCGATCCGCGATGTCGGCAAGCGCCGACAACGGTGCCCTGTCTCCATCCATGGAATAGACACTTTCGACGGCAATCCAAGGGCGACCTCTGCCACCCTTCTTCCTCCAGCGCTGAATTGCATCAGCGAATGCATCGGCGTCGTTGTGCGCGGCGCCGACCGCGGTCGCCTTGCTTCCGGCGATGCCCTCGTGAACGCTGGCGTGGATCAGCGCGTCGTGAACAATAAGGTCGTCCCGCTGCGGCAACGTCGAAAACAGGGCGGAATTGGCGGCATAGCCGCTGCCGAAATAGAGCGCCCGTTCGACACCGAAGAATTCGGCGGCTTCTGCCTCCAAGGTTTCATGCTCCGGGTGATTGCCGCGCAAAAGGCGCGATCCGGCAGCCCCCACCGGCACTCCTCGCTCCATCGCGGACTGAACCGCATCCTTCAGGCGGGGTCCATTGGCGAGAGCAAGGAAGTCGTTGGAGGTGAAGTCCACGCCCTGCCGCGGGGAGAGGGAGCGCAAGCGCATCTTGTGTTGCAATCGGCCGAGCGTAGCCGCGTAGCTGGATAGAACGGGCGACCCCATCAGGCTTGCCCCAGCGGCATCGGCGAAAGGCCCAGGCGGTGGAAAAGAGAGACGTCGTGGTCGTCTCCCGGATTATCGGCGGTCAGCAAGGTATCGCCGACGAAAATGGAGTTCGCGCCGGCGAAGAAACAGAGCGCCTGCATTTCATCGCTCATCTCTGTGCGTCCGGCTGAAAGCCGCAGGTGCGACGTCGGCATCAGGACGCGGGCGAGCGCGATGGTCCTTACGAAATCGATCGGATCGACGGGCGCAGCATTGGCGAGTTTGGAACCCGGTATGGCGATGAGCTGGTTGATCGGCACGCTCTCCGGCGGCACCGGCAAATTTGCCAGTGTCAGGAGCATGGAAATGCGATCCTCAACGGTTTCGCCCATGCCAAGAATTCCGCCAGCGCAGACCTTGATGCCGGCCGCCCGCACCGTTTCGATCGTGTCGAGCCGATCTTCGAAGCTGCGCGTCGTGATGATTTCTGGGTAGAAGCGTTTGGAACTGTCGATATTGTGATTGTAGTAGTCCAACCCGGCCTGCGCGAGCTTGCTGGCCTGGATCTCGCTCAGCATGCCGAGGGTCATGCAGCTTTCCATGCCGAGTGCCTTGACGCCTTCGACCATCGCGACGAGGGCATCCATGTCGCGGTCCTTCGGGCTCCGCCAGGCCGCGCCCATGCAATATCGGGTGGCGCCGGCATCCTTTGCCTTCTGCGCCTCCTCGATAACAGCCGAGACCTCCAACAGTTTCGAGGCTCTTAGCCCGGTCGGATAATGCGATGACTGGCTGCAGTAGCCGCAATCCTCAGCGCATCCACCGGTCTTGATCGACAGCAATCGGCTCATCTGCACCGCATTCGGGTCAAAATGCTGGCGGTGAATGCTGTGCGCACGGAAGAGGAGATCATTGAATGGAAGATTATAGATAATTTGTGCTTCTGACGGCGTTAACCGTGGCGTCGAGCTTGGGATACTGAGCAAAATATCGGCCTCTTCGTTGGTCGCCTACCAATAAAGAAGCGACGAATTCAAAATTATAGATAAAAATGCATATCGTTGATAAAATCGCAAGGGGAGAAAAGTAGCCGATCGCCACGCGATGGCAGGGACGTAGGAGCGGCCCAAGTTGCCTATGGCAATTACACGGCGTAGCCGGGTAGGGCTGACGAGCGACGTGAGCGCCAACTGTAAGCCGAGTCACCAGGCTTCTGGGATTGCAACTGTGGCCTGCAATATGCGGGCGCAGTCTAACGTGCCCATCGACCTAGTGATGGGTCACTTATCGATCGGCCGGGGTCTAAGCCCTTATCTCAAACTAGGCGTTGGCTTGTGTCCGGCCCTAGTCGTGCTCAAGCGCATGCTTGACCCGCAAAACCGTCAGGCCAACCGTTGCGATCACAATCGGAATGGAAACCAGCATCACCAGCGGACTTATGTGGTAACCGGCGTGGTCCACGGTCTCGAACACTACCTTCAGCAGGCTCAACAGATAATAGCTGATCGCGATGACCGAAAATCCTTCGACGGCCCGCTGGATCTTTACCTGTGTAGCCGCGCGATCGGCCATGGCCTGGATCTGGATCGTGTTCTGAAGCTCGATTTCCATCTGGATACGGGTCTGAAGGAGATCGACCAGATGAGTTGCCGCGCGTGATAGCTGGTCCAGCCGCAACACGGTCGCCGCACAGGTACGAACCGCGGGCTTGAAGCGGCGCGCAACGAAAACGCCGAAACGTTGAAATCCCGGTACGTGTGTTTCCCGCAGTTCGGCTATCCGCTCTTCGACGATTTGCGCATAGGCGGCAGTCGCGCCAAACCGATTGCGCGTCTCGGCAGTGGCGGAGATCACACGGGCCGAGAGCGCCGATATTTCGTCGAGAAGGGGTTTATGCTCCGAGGTCGGAATCGTCAGGTTGCGATCGCTAAGTTCGATCAGTCTGGCGTCAAACTCGCTGAGAAGCGGCGCCAGCCGGCGTGCCTCCGGCAGCCCCATCAGAGCAATGGAGCGATAGGTTTCGATCTCCAGAATTCGGCGCACCATTCGTCCGAGCCGGTAGGCATTGAGATCGCTGTTGAAGAGAGCGATCCTGCTTCCTTCTCCCCGCCGAACGCGAAAATCCGAGCAAACCAGCGCCGCTCCGCCACCGATCGATGACGCAGCCGTCTCCTGAAAACCCAGTTCTCTGAGGCTGGGACCGAGTTCCGCAGAGACGGTCCCGTTTACCAATAGCCCAATTCGGCAGATGAGATCAGCCTCGGAGACTTCGCCAATGCCGAGAGATGATGTTGCTGCCACGGGCCATTCGCGTGCGTCAGCGTCAAGCTGGACGACCCGCGTGACCGTAACGAACTCGGTATGTCGTTCGATCTGTGTACGGACGTATGGAGCGTCGGCGTCGGTCTTCAATCTGCCGATGATGGGATCATACTGGTCCCTGGACATGAATGCGAGATGTTCGACGAATGCCGGTCCGGCGAAATAGATGGACGGCCGGGCATGTAGCTCTGCATTGAAGTCCTGGGACATTCGATCTTCCACGATTCTGCTGATATCGAGTTAGCCCACATAGCAACGGTGCTCCGTCGTCGCCATCGAATTAATACCGATCGAAGGGCGACCTTTGGTCGCTTTGTCCAGCCCTCAAGCCATGTTCCCATTGCGATCGTTGGAGTGTCGCCGGCAGTTCGGCGTTTGTTGAACGACAATAGCGCCGAGAGTTAGCCGACTTGGCAACTCTCGGCTTCGAGCCCGAGGCATGTCAAAAAAGCAACGTCAGGTCGCGTCGCGCTCTGTACGGAGGTTGGCGACAACGCGCCGGTTCTGCACCTTGCATGAACGTTCGGCGCAGTCCCGCACGTCGCGGTCCTTGCCATATCCCTTGGCCCACATGCGGCTGGTATCGACGCCCTTGGTGGCAAGGTAAGCCATGACGGCGTCGGCGCGCTTCTGGGATAGAGTTTCCATCTTGGTGGTGGAGCCGGAATCGTCGGAAAATCCCTGCAGCTTGATCAGCCAGGTCGGGTTCCTGGTGAGCCAGGCGGCCTGGCTGTCCAGCGTTGCCATTGCGACGGAATCCAGCGTAGCGGAGTCCTGCGCGAAATAAACCCGTCGTCCGACGTTGAGGATGAAGTCCTCTTCGCTGCCGGCCGCGACCTTCTCGAAACCAGGCGCCGGATCGTTGGTCTGTCCGCTCATCGGCGTCGCCACCGGCTCTTCGACCGAGGCGATCTCCTTCGTGGTGCAGGCGGAAAGCGCACCGACCACGGCCAACGATAACAGTAATTTAGCGAAAGGGGTCCGGATGGGCATCTGCGGTGTGTTGCTCATTCGACCGGAGTTCCTTCGCTAACCTGAGTGGTTTTGTCTGCCTGCCTGCGATATGCGGCAGAACCTGAACTGCCGTGCCGATGGGGCAGCGTTGATAAAGGTCGATCGCATCTTCGTTGAACATGCGGATACAGCCGCTCGAGGCATCCTTGCCGATGCTCTGCGGTTCCAGCGTGCCGTGGAAGCGATAGCCGGTGTCGACGCCATCACGATGCAGGTACATGGCGCGCGGGCCGAGAGGGTTCTTGGGTGAGCCACCATCGACGGACTCGGGAAGCTCTGGATGGCGCTTTCGCATCTCCGGTGGCGGTGTCCATCGTGGCCACAGCGATTTGCGGTCGATCGTGGCGCGACCGAACCATTGGAAGCCCTCGCGACCGACCCCCACGCCGTAGCGGATCGCCGTCTTGTTCTCCATGATCAGATAAAGGAAATGATGCCTTGTATCGACGACCACCGTTCCGATTGGCTCGGTACTGAAATACTTGACGACCTGGCGGTGCCATTTCTTGTCGATGACGGCGAAGTTCGTCCTTCGAAAAGTCACGCCGTTGTCGACGGATGTGCCATTAAAATAGGATGCAGCCCCGGCTAGATCGGGCTTTGTTATCGCAGCGGCGCCAAGCGCCGCCAGCCCGCCATGCAAAAAGTTCCTGCGTGTCCATACCATCGGCCATATCCCCCTAAGCCAAGAAAGCAACACGGCGCCAGTAAATCAGATTTTTTATCGCGCACAACAGGTAATTCTTATTCGCACCGAGTGAGCAAAACGGTGGGCAGGATAGGAGAGGAAAGATCCTCCGGGCCGTTACTTCGCACTGGCATCGCTTTACTCGGGGTAGAGAGTGCGCCTGTCGCCGAGGTCCAAAGCGTGGTGGTAACGCCACTGATCAAAAAGGAATTGGCAGTGACCGGGCGGTCGCTGCCATGCCGATCGTCTTTAGCCGAGGCTGGCCTAGACGTCCTCGCGATGAAGAAGAGCCTGCCTCAGGCGGTGAATGTGTGCTGCCCCAATCCCGCAGCATCCGCCCACCATCGTTGCGCCCGCATCGACCCAGGAGCAGGCGAAACGCGAATAGACGTCGTCGTTCAGATCCTTGCGTGTCGTATGAAGGCTCTCGTTTGCCGCGGCGCCTCCCTGCTCTCCCTCGAAGGCGTTGGCATAAACGCCAATGCGGAGGTCCGCCTTATCGCGCCTGGCAAGTTGAACCGACATGTCCACCGCGGCGCGCATGACTTCGGGCCTGCTGCAATTGAACAGGAGCGCTTCCGCGCCTGATGACACCGCCCACCGGGCGGCATCCTCGACCGGCTCGCCGGACCGAAGCTTCGGAGACGCACCATCGGTTTGCGCGGCATCATCGGCAAGCGTGAAGGAGATCCAGAAAGGCTTGCCCGTCCCGGCGACTGCCGTACGAACAGCCTGGCCCTCTTCGATGAGGCTGAGCGTCTCGCCGAGCCAGACATCGACATAGGGATCGAGGTTCTCCACGAGGATCTTGAGATAGTCCTGGACCCGCTGTGGGTCGAAATTCTGCGGTTCATAGGAGCCGAAGATCGGCGGCAACGAACCGGCGACCAGTATCTTGCGGTCCTTGCATGCGTCGGCCGCCTCGCGAGCAAGTTGGCCGGAACGCGCAATCAGCTCGGCGCCTTCGGTGCGGAACCGCTCCTCGCCAATATGAAATGGCACGAGAGCATAGCTGTTGGTGGTGATGACGTCGGAACCGGCGGCGATGAACTCGTCATGGACCTGGCGCACGATCCCGGGCGAGTTGATGAGCGCCAAGGCCGACCATTCCGGCTGCTTCAGCTCTGCTCCGAGACGAAGAAGTTCGCGGCTCATTCCGCCGTCGAGAATATAGAGTTTGCTCATGTAAGGGATCTCCAGAATAGTTCGGTCATCGGAGCGTTGCTGCCTCTCCTTGACGCGGGATCAGCGACGCAGCGGCACCTGCGCCTCCAGGAAGCGAAAGGCGCGCGCGATAATGGCGGTGATGATGAGATAAAATGCGGTCACGACGATCAGCGGCTCGTAGACGAGCAGCGTATCCTGGCGAACCTTGGTAGCGACAGCGTAGAGGTCCATGACCGTGACGGTGAAGGCCAGGGGCGTTGCCTTCAGCTGCATGACGATTTCGCCGCCGATCGTCGGCAACGCGATACGAATGGCACGCGGCAACCAAATTCGCCGCGTCAGGGTAAGCGGCCGCATGCCGAACGCGCGTCCTGCCTCCAGTTCGCCCTTCGGGACGGCGAGCAAGGCGCCACGCAGCACTTCCGCCTCGTAAGCCGCGTAGTTCAGGGTGAAGCTGAGGGCCGCGAAGAAAAAGCCTTCCCGCAGGATCGGCCACAGCAGGCTCTGCCGGATGCCGGGGATCATCGGCAGAAGCGAACCGACGCCGTAGTAGAGCAACCATAGTTGTATCAGCAGCGGCGTGCCGCGAAAGAAGGTGCAGTAGCCGCGGGCGAGGGATCGCGAGACAGGCCCGCCGCTGATCTGGGCGAAGGCAAGGCCGATTGCGATAACGAAGCCGAAGGTGACGGATATCACCAGCAAAGCCAGTGTCTGCCAGGCGCCAGTCAGCAGGAGCGGCCAATATGCGCTTATCCACGAGAAGGTCATATCATCTCCTCAGGCAAGCTTCGGTTGGCCGCGGCGCACGCGATGCTCGATCGCCTTGAAGATGGCGTTCGAAACGAGCGTGATCGCGAGATAGAGCATGGCGGATGCGAGGAAAAAAACGAAGTAGTGCTTGGTGCTGGCGCCAGCGAGCCTCGTCGCGAGAGCTAGCTCCTGATAGCCGACGACGGCCACCAGGGCGCTGTCCTTGGTGATCGACATCCATAGATTGGCTAGGCCCGGCAACGCGTTCGGTAGCAGGGCCGGAAGGATAATGCGGCGGAAGCGCAAACGCGGACCCATTCCGAACGCTTTCGCAGCCTCGATCTGGCCAACGGGAATGGCGAGGATTGCCCCGCGCAAAACCTCCGTCATGTAGGCGCCTTGAACGAAGCCTAGAACGGCGATAGCAACGGCAAAGCCGTTCAGCTCGAAAGCCGGCAGGTTGAGCATCGCGAAGACGCGGTTGAGACCGTCCATTCCGGCGTAGTAAAGCCCGACGATCAGGATCAATTCCGGAACCGCACGGATGGTTGTAGTATAAAGCTCCAGCAAGAGACGGAGCGGCTTGATGCCGGACAGCTTCCCAAGCGCTCCGCCGGTGCCGAGGGCAAGTCCGATCAGGAAGGCGCCACCTGAGATGGCGAGCGTCGAGGCGGCTCCGCTCAACAGCACCCCGCCCCATCCAGGCGGATAGGGGGAGAGCAGGTCGAGAATGCCTTGTGGGGAAGCCGCCATCGATCCGATCGCTTAGTTGGCGCCGTAGATGTCGAAATCGAAGTACTTCTTGGTGATTTCGTCGTATTTGCCGTTGGCGCGAACGGCTGCAATTGCGGCGTTGAGCTTCGTCTTGAGGTCGGTGTCTTCCTTGCGCAGACCGCCGGCAACGCCGGCTCCGAGAACGTCCTTGTCGTCGACGACATCACCCATCTTCGCGCAGCAATCCATACCGGCTTCGCTCTTCAGGAAAGCGTCGAGCGCCAGCGAATCTCCAAAGACGTAGTCGACGCGACCAGCCAGGAGATCCTGGAACGCCTCGTCGAGTGTCTGATAGGTCTTTTCGTCGGCGATGTTGGCGAAGTACTTCTTGTAGTATTCCGATTGAACGGTCGATACCTGGATGCCGATCGTCTTGCCCTTCACGTCGTCAGCCGTGGCGCCTTGCTTCTGGTCCTTGGGGCCGATCAGCGTGCTTGGAGTGTTGTAGTACTTGTCGGTGAAATCGATGACCTTCGAGCGCTCCGAGGTGTTGGCCATCGAAGACCAGATCACATCGAATTTCTTGCTCTGAAGTGCCGGAATAAGGCCATCCCAGGAGAGTTCGACGACCGAGCATTCTTCTTTCATCTGCTCGCAAACGGCGTTCATCATGTCGATTTCCCAGCCCTGCCATTTGCCGGAAGCATCCTTCGCGAAGAATGGCGGGTAGGACTCGTTCATGATGCCGAAACGAACCTCGGCCTGTGCCGTCAGGGAAGAGAGGGTCAGTCCAAACCCGGCAAGCAAAATCGAAAACAATCTCATAGAAAGAATTCTCCTGGCAAAGTTGTGTGTGAATGGATGATGGTCAGGAATGAACCGTTCGCGTGAATTCCCGGCAGCGGGAGCTCAGCGGCGCGTCAAAGATCTGTTGCGGAGGGCCTTCCTCCTCGATACGCCCTTCATGTAGGAAGAGGACATGGTTTGAGACATCGCGAGCAAAGCGCATTTCGTGCGTGACCAGCAGCATGGTCCTGCCCTCATCGGCGAGGTCGCGGATAACCTTGAGCACCTCACCAACGAGCTCGGGATCAAGGGCCGACGTCGGCTCGTCGAAGAGCATGACCGCCGGGTCGATGCATAGAGCGCGGGCAATTGCTGTTCTCTGCTGTTGGCCACCGGAAAGAAAAGCCGGATAAGCATCGCGCTTGTCGTAAAGGCCGACCTTGCTGAGCAGCGCATCCGCTTTCTCGGTCGCCTCGCGGCGGGAGATGCCCAGAACATGCACCGGCGCTTCGATGACGTTTTCGAGAACGGTCATATGGGCCCATAGATTGAAGCTCTGGAAGACCATGCCCAGCCCGCTTCGAATCCGCTCAACCTGCCGCCAGCTCTTGGGCTGCATCTGTCCCTGGCGCGATCGCCTCAGGGCAACTTCCTCGCCATTCACGATGACGCGGCCGCGATCGGGCATTTCAAGCAGGTTTATGCATCGCAAGAACGTGCTTTTGCCCGAGCCAGACGAGCCGATGATGGAAATCACGTCGCCTTGGTTGGCTGTGGTTGAAACGCCCTTGAGGACTTGGTGTGACCCAAAGCTCTTGTGGAGTTCTTCCACGTGAAGCGCTTGGGAAGACAGCTCTGTCATACATAGTTCCGTTAAATAGAATTCGCGGAGAATATCGCGTGCCTACGCTGATTTTGCGCGCATTTTTCGGCCAATTTGCGTATAAAATGCAAAAATGTGTTCTGCATGCATGTTTTGTGTGAGAACGAAGATGTCGTCGGCTTATGCCGGTCGTTACCAAGAGGATGGGAATGGAAAGCCTGGATCGTTTTGATCGCGATATTCTCGACATCGTGCAGCGCAATTGCCAGCTCACGGCCGAAGCGATCGCCGAAGAGGTGGGGCTGTCGACGTCAGCTGTTCAGCGGCGTCTGAAACGCCTGCGCGAAGACGGTGTCATAAAGGCGGAAATTGCCGTCGTGGACCGGAAGTCAACGGGGACACCGATGGTGTTCATCGTTGGCATGGAGATCGAGCGCGACAATTACGACGCGCTCGCCAAATTTCGTGCCTGGGCGGAAAAGCAGGAGCACATCCAGCAGGTCTACTATGTCACCGGCGCCGTCGATCTTATCGCGATCGTAACCGCGCGGGATGTCGAGCACTATGACGATATCGCCGCGATGATCATGGCGGAGAACCCTCAAATTCGACGGATGCACACCAACGTGGTGCTGCGAGATGTGAAGCTCGGGCTTTTCGTTCCATTGGCTGATGGTGGCAATACGGATCGGTAAGGGATCGAAGCTGCGGAACACTTTCGAACGAGCCGTCTGCCCGGGAGGTTGTGCCAACCTTGGCCGAAGACGCCGCTTTCGCCTAGCCGTGACGGTTCATGTCACTTACCACCCAGCGAAAGAACACAAACGCGCTCACAGCAATCCAGAACAGCGGCGAAATATTATCGAGCATCATGCTCATCTCCTATCGAAAATCCGACACTGTCCAGAAAACACACGAGCGTTTTCCAGGTTGTTAAAACCAGCGTCCCGATGTTTCAAAACAAGAAAGACGATAAACGGTGAGTTAAACGGCCGATTTGATTGGCGGATGACGCCTACTACTGATCGGGCCGCTGCGATTTCTTCTCCGCAACTCAGAGTTTGAGCATCCGCGATCCGAGTAGGTGCGCTGATGGTTGTACCCGCGATCAACCAATCCAGGCGAAGACGTCGGTCGGTCTTCCGACGCCCTTGAGCGAGAACGTGCCCACGGGCCGGAAGCCATCTGATGCCTGGGCGGCGAAGACGGCGGAGGCCAGAAGGCTATGCCCGACGGTATCGGCAAGGGTCTCGATCCGGGCCGCTTCGTTGACGGCACTGCCGATCGCCGTAAAGTCGAGGCGACGGGAGGCGCCGACATTGCCGTAGAAGACCTCGCCCACATGCAGGGCGATGTCGATCTCTATCGCAGGGTCTCCGCGTTCGATACGGTTTTGGTTGAGTTCTTCGGTCGCCCGCATCCCACTCTTTGCGGCAGCCAATGCTCGCCCGCAGGCGTCCGCTACGTCAGCGGTATCGACTGGGAAGATCGCAAGGACGCTATCGCCCATGAACTTCAAAACCTCTCCGCCATGCGCTTCCACTGGATTGACGATGGCCTCGAGGCTCTCGTTCAGCCATGAAACGATCGTTCCGGGCGGCCATGCCTCATTGAGCGAGGTGAAGCTCTTCAAATCCGCAAACAGGATGGCCGAGTAGATCGCATCGCCGCCGCCGCGTCGTGTCTCGCCGCTCAAGATGCGTCCGCTTGTCCGTGTGCCAGTGTAGACGGCGAGCGTGTCGATGGCGACACGCATGGCGGCGATCCGACTGCAGACGAGCCCTAACGCGGGCGTGATCCTGTCGATCGCCACAAGCTGCTCGGTCGTAAAGCCATCCGCGCCATCGACGGCAAATGAAATGCCGACACCCTGAAGTGCAGTCTCACCCGGAAAGGGGACGAGCTTCATGAGGTAATCGGTTGCACCTAGGCTCGCCAGTTCATCGAACAGTGGAAAGGATGGCGTGCCGGTGGATTCCGGCAGCCGCCAGCGACCATGCAGCAAGCTGTTGGACAGGAGATAGAATATCGGTGATCGCTCGAACATGTCTTGTCCCGCTTCGCCATGCCCCTGTACTTCGGTCGACAGGGCGGTGTCCCGCAACCATACGACCGCGAAGCCCCGCTGCATCGGATCGATCGACGGCATGGCGATCGACACGCGCACCAGGGGATAGCCCAGCGCGAGAAGCTTCTCGACAAGCCTTTCAAGGATAGCGTCGATGCCATTGACGGATAGTCCCTCGGCGATCAGCCAGTCGATCAAACCGTCGGTTTCGCCGTACTCCCTGCCCGTCATCCTTCACTCCTTCATTCTCTGGGGACTCGAGAACGCGGTAGCAAGCATATTCCCGCGTCGGAACTGGTCGCAAGCCCACTTGGTAACGCCCCAACATCTGGAGTTCCGATTTCCAACCGGCTCCAGAGTGGACCGACCTAGCATGTCTCGTTTGCGACGCTCAGATGTCGCGACAGAGAACGCTGATGCAACCTGACGAGGAGTATATGCGAGGTGTCTTATGAAATAACCCTGAGCAGGGTGGAAGCAAGTCCTTGTCGCTCAGGGGATGGACTGAAGCAACTCTCCGGCCGAACTGGATTTTATAATCATGAGTTGCTAATATTCAGAAGTATTGGCTGTCGTTGCTTCAAGCGTCTGGGGCGTGATGCATATGGACTCGCATTCCATCATCAGTCAAATCTACGAGGCGTCGACAAACGAACTCGACTGGGTTTCGTTGCGCAAGACCCTATTCGAATATTTGGATGCTGAAGCCGGCACATTTCGTTTTCGGGATGCCGATGGCCGATCGACGAACGTCTTTCAGACGTCCGAGCTGGGCGAAGATCCGTACAGCAATTATTATCTGCAGATCGATCCAATCCGGTCGGCAATATCGAAGTTGGAGCCGGCTGTCGCTGGCGCAGAAACCGTTGTATTCGTCGATGAGGTGGTCGATGCCAATCTCTATCGTCGCTCCGAGTTCTACCAGGATTTCGCTCGGCTGAATGGTCGGGAGCATATGCTGATCGGGCTGATCGGCGACAGCGATCACACGATCATGAGTTTCTTTCGGGAAGGAAGAGCTTTCGGAACGAACGAGCGCAGGGCGCTCGCGCATCTTCTGCCGCATGTGAGACGTGGATTGCAGCTGCGCCGCAAGATGTATCGATCCGAGCTTCAATCCCGCCTGACTTACGCGGCCTTTGAAGCGTTGCCCGGAAATGCGCTTGTGGTCGACGGGAACTGCAACGTGCTGTTCGCAAACGCCTCGGCCATGAAGTTCCTCGCATGCCGCGGCCTGCCGATATCAATGTCACGAATGTCATCTGGGGTTGGCACGCGTCTGGTCGTCGAAAGAGGCGAGGGATCGCGCTTTCGGCAGATCGTTCAGAACGCCGCGCAAGGCGGAAGCGGCGGCGCCATGAGGATTGAGTTCGACGCACCGGAACGCGATCGCATCGGGCAGCTGGCGGTCTTCGCATCGCCGCTTCCGGCACAAGAATCGCCTGTCGGCACACCCGTTCTCATTCTGATCAACGACCTCTCGCAACCGCGTTCGGCGCCTCCGTGTGTCTTCAGCGAACTGTTCGGCTTGAGTGCCGCGGAAGGCGCCGTCGCCGCCGCTCTGCTCGGCGGACAGACGGCTGAGGTGGTTGCCCGGGATCGCGACGTCTCGCTGGACACCGTGCGCACGCAGATCCGTACGGTGCTGCGCAAGACCGATGCCGCCAACCTCCGTGATTTCGAACGCATTGGCGCTCTTTTGGGAGCCTTCGCTCACTAGGTCACGATCCCTACCCGCCATCACCAGTTCTGAGGATGCGCCCTCAAGCAGGTCGCCTTACGAAAACGTCCGACATCATCGATCCGGCAAAGTTCGCTGGATCCTCGACTGCAACGGTCGTTCTACGGAGGCGTTCATGATTGCCCAGCTTGTCAGGATTATCCTCACCAACCTTCCGGCCTTTCTTTGTATCGCCGCCATCGTGTGTCCGATTTTCCTGCAGGGCGATCAGCCCTGGGCCCGTCGATACCTATCTTTCGTCCTGTTGCTGGCTGTGGGAATCGACGGGTTGTGGGCGGGAATTTTCCACGTGTTTTTCCCGTCGATCGCATCCGCGCAGATCGGCTGACAACAGAGCCCTTTCGAGTTTGAAGTCGGTATAGCCGACCTTGCACTTGGTCTGACAGCCGTACTCGCCTTCCGACGTAGCCTCGCCTTTCAAAGCGCGGTCGCGATCTACGCCATCATATTCTATAGCGGTGTCACCATCGGCCACTTGGTTCAGGCATTTCGAGCTGCCGACTATGCCGCAGACAATTTCGGGCTGTTGCTCGTCCTGACGATCGCGCTTGCGGTTCTGCTGTGGGCATTGCATTGGCGCTCGATCAACTCGGCTACACCCTGCCTTGCCGCGGTTTCTTTATGATCCTTCTCGTTCCGGCATCAAGCGCGATCTTGGACAGCGCTCGGCTGGCCAGGATCTTGGGATGGCAAAACGTCCAGACGCTTTCCCGCCTGATCGCCGGAGCGGTCTTCGCGCTCATCGGGATTCTTATGTCGCTGCGGATGAACACCGGCCTGATATTGCCGGCACTCGTCATCGCGCTTGGTGTTGCAACAATGGTGCGATCAGTCGCCAAAGTGCTTTGACGATCGCGCCTTGTCTTTTCGGGATGGCAGTCAGATTCATTTGACCTCCGTGCAGGTCAATGTGGGCGCTGCGCTATCGCCTGCCGTAGTGTCATACAGGTTTGCCGAGGGACCTTTGGTCCACCAGACATATTTTCCCGCAGCATAGCGTGCGCCTGAACCTGAGAGCACCGAGACGAAGATGGTCGGCTGCGGCTGGCTCGGCAAGGGAACGATCGCAAGGAAGTTCGGGTCGGCATTGACGTAGACGACGGCCAGACGACCGGCTGCGCCGCAGTCGTAACTGACCCGCTTACGCTCGATCTTGTCTTTGCTTTGAAGCGGAACCGTGCCGTTCTCGGCGAGGGCCGGCAGGGCCATCAGCGACGAGAGGGTCAGGGAAATCGCAGTGGCGATGCATTTCATTCTTCATCCTCCAATGATCAGACGTCGTTCCGTCGGGAGAAACGAAATAATCCGCTGTTGTCTCGCCGGCATACCCAGAAGTGGTGATGCGTAGCTCGATCGACATCGGGTATCCCCACGCCATCGATCGCAGAGGAAACGGGGCCGCGGTTGGCCTGGCTCACTCCTGTAGGCGATAGGCCTATGGCGGCGCCGCACGCTCGTCGACCAGAACCGCATCAGATGATCTCGGCAGTCCGGTGACCTCTAATCGATCCCGACGCCAAGGTCCGGAGTATCGCTCACTGCTTGATGAAAACCACAAGGAATGAAGATGAAAACGAAAGTAGTATTTATCGTCGGAATGGCTGCCCTTGCTGTTCCGTCGCTTGCCGCATCGGCGCCCTTCGTGCCGGAAATCCACGAGCCTACCACTATCACCCTAGTTGCTGGCGGATGCGGGCCCTACGCATGGCGCGGCCCGTGGGGCGGTTGCCGAAGCACGCCCTATTTCGGTCGTTTGCCCAACGGCTACTATCAGGAACGCGCTGTCGCCAGCAACGGCTGCCCGACCGGCTATTGGCGCGGCCCTTGGGGCCATTGCCGCGACACGCCCTACCATGGCCGCCTGCCGAACGGCAGCTGGAAATAAGCCCCCAGTCTCCGCCCTCGACCACCATCCCTTATGTTGAAAAGGAAAGATGAAATGTCCGAGTTCATAGTTTCTCGTCGAAATGTCCTCGCAACTGCGGGCGTCGCGCTTGCAGCAGGGTCGGTTGCCGCCATGGCGTCCTCGCCTGCCTTGGCCGAGCAAGGCAACATGGAAGCCGCTTTGCGGCAGCTTCAAAACGCACTCAACGCCCTGCATCGCGCGACGCCGAACAAGGGCGGCCACAAGGAGCGCGCAGCCGAGCTCGTGGAACAGGCGATGGCCGAAGTGCAGGCCGGTATCGACTATGCCGCCACTCACGGCGGCGGCTAATCGCCTTCAAACCAACCCCATCTGTAAGGATTTCGACAATGACAAGCATGAATACGCTCGGCTTCCTCGTTGCCGGTTCGGTGGCGATTCTTGCGGGAGCGGCCTTTGCGCAGGATACGGCCAAGGCCTCGCCGCACGTGCCACTCCAAAAGACGGTCGGTCAGGTTAGTCAGCAGGCGCCGGTTGCTTCGCTCCTCGTCGTCAATGCCGATGGCGCCAAGCTCGAAGGGGACAAGCTTGTCCTAAGTGGTGTTTCGACCAATGCAATCGTCTTCGCCGATCGACCCGTTCGCGCTGCCGGTCATGTCACGACTGCGGAGATCGTCAAGCAGTGGGCGGAAGGTCTGGATAGTTTCGACAAGGATCCTCCGAACGCAACCGTTTCGGTCCTAGGCGGTTCGGATGTTCGCGACGCGGTTGTGACGCTCAAGTCACCGAAGCTCGACGGCACGACGCTGACGTTCGACGTGACGGTGCTGGAAGGGAGCCTTACGGACGCCAACGGGCCGGCCGCCTTGTTCATCGATCACTGGCGCGGCTGGAACAATGCCGGCTGGTATGCGCTCGGTGCGGCCTCTGGTGCTGCTCTTGGCGCGGAGTTTGCGGGCCCCCGCTATGCCGCCCCCTATTATCCGCCACCATACTATCCGCCGGTGGCTTCCAACCCTTGCCCTCCTGGCTACTGGCTCGGACCATGGGGGCATTGCCGGGATACGCCATACCACGGTCGTCTTCCCGACGGTCAATGGCAGTAACATCGGATGATGGGGCGGAGGAAATTCCGCCCCGTTCGCCTTGATCAAGTAGGGCTGATCGTGAATTTAAATACCGTCGGCAGATTGCTGGCCAGCAGGAGACAAGGAGCAATCACATGCCGACTTCGGTCCTCATTTCCGGCGCAGGTCCGGTTGGTCTGACGTTGGCGCTCGAACTTAGCCGTTTCGGTGTGCCCCGTAGAACTATCGACAAGTCTGCCTCACGCACCGACAAGTCAAAGGCCCTGGCGGTTTGGAGCCGGAGCCTCGAATTGCTGGACAGATCTGGGGCCGCGTCCGCCCTGATCGAAGCCGGGCGCAAGATGCACGCCGTCAAGATCATGTCCGGCAGGAAGACCATAGTGCGGGTGAGCTTTGATGGACTCGCTTCGCCATTCCCATTCGTTTTGATGATTCCGCAATCTGAGACGGAGCGCGTGCTTGAGGAAAAGCTCGAAGCTCTCGGAGGCAACGTTGAGTTTGTCGATCTCGTCGATGACGGCAAGACGGTGACGAGCACCGTTGTTCACCCGGATGGTCGCAAGGAACTGATCGTTTCAGATTGGCTGGCCGGATGCGACGGAGCGCACTCGCCTATCCGCCATCAGCTGGGCATGCCGTTCGAAGGCGACACGGTTCCGGGAACCTTCCTGCTGGCCGATGTCCATGTGTCCGGCTTCGACATGCAGGAAGACGAGTTTCCGATCTTCTGGCACAAGAGCGGCATCGTCGCCTTCTTTCCCATCGCAACCGGTCGCTACCGTGTGATCGCCGACATGGGCGCGGAACCGCAGCGCGGCCTGACACTCGAAGATGTCCAGGCGATCGTCGATCAACGCGGACCGGGTGGTCTGGTCGTAAGCGATTGCGTCTGGCTTGCGCCATTCACAATCAACGAGCGGAAGGTGAGGGACTTCCGGGCGGGCAGGGTGTTCCTCGCCGGCGACGCTGCTCACATCCAAAGTCCGGCAGGCGGACAGGGCATGAACACGGGCATCCAGGACGCGGTCAATCTTGCCTGGAAACTAGCCATGGTTATCAAGGATAGAGCCGATCCCGAGCTTCTTCTCGACAGTTACAGCATAGAGCGCAGTGCGAACGCAACGCAGGTTTTAAAGGATTCCGGGCGAATGCTGCGCGTCGGCATGATGCAGAATGTCGCGGGTCAAGCGATGAGGGATTTTCTGATCCGAAAGCTGTTTGGCCTCTCCTTCGTCAACCACAGAGCCGCGGATCGTCTATCAGAGCTGGCCGTTGCTTATGACCAGAGTCCTCTGAACGGGCCGGAGATGAAAGGCCTCGGCTTCCCAAGTCCCGGTCACCGGATGGCGGGTTTCGGTACCTTCGGAAGCAACGGCGCCCGCTTCTCGCTCATTGCCGCAGATCCGGCAGACGTGGCCGTTCGTCTGAAAGACTACATGCACCTGATCGATGGGGATATTCGCAGCCCATCCGCTCTGGACGGAATGTGTCTCGTAAGGCCAGATGGCTATGTGGCCTTGACTACGCATCGCGACGGTTGGGAGGACCTGACAGCATTTCTCGGTCGCGTTTCAGGCGCATAACCAGACCGCCATTTTTTTTGGCTGCCAGACTTCACATCGAGCAGAGGAGATCCCGCCTAGGAGACGCGATCCTGCATCGTCGCTTCCGGGCGATGTCGTATCACGTGCTGGATTTCAAAGAGATGCCTGATCTTCGCGGTGAGTGTCGAGGGATGGCTGTTTTCCGACAGCATCTCTTCGCCAAACAGATGTTTCTCCGAGTCAATTCGCCGGGAGAGCAGTACGCCCAACTCGTCCGCGAGCGAAGGCCGCTGGCGCATGACTGCTGCCAATTGTTCCTTTGCGATCTCATAGGCCACGACGAAGGTGAGCGCTTTGATATTTCCAGGCTCGAGCGCGCCCATGAGGACCCCACGCTCTCCGAAGAGGTCGCCCGGAGCGAGCCTTGTCAGCTCGATATGCTCGCCATGCGCTTCCCGCTCCACGACTGCAACGCCGCTGCGAACGACCATAAGCGATAACAATGACGTGTCTTGCGCGGCGATCACGGTCCCCTTTCGGAAGGTCTGCCGCTTCATACTCGCGGCCAATGTCTCCTTCTCCTCTTCCGTTAGTGTCGCAAACAGCGGAACGGTGTTGACCAGCCGCCATGCAGAACCCGGATGCTTCAAAAGCAGTCCATCCTGACCGGCGTTGAGATCGATTGGCGTATCGCCAGCTGGTGGTGACAGCTGAAGACCGCTCGCTTTCAGGTGCCTGAACACGAGATCGTAAATCTCGTTCTTCACCCGGGATATTCGACCGATGTCGCTCACTCGAAACGACAGCTCGGCCTCGATGCCATTGCCATCCAAGGCAACGATGGTCACGGAAGGGGCCGGCTCCTTGAGGATCAGGTTGCTGCTCAGCAGCACTTCTCGCATCGTCTCCTCGATCGCCGACGGCGGCCTCGTGGGCAGGACGCGTACCCTGATCTCAACGCCGTGAGCCTTGTCCGGGCTGGTGAGATTTGTAAGACGTCGCTTGGCGAGGGTGCTGTTCGGAACGATTATGACGTCGTTCGCATTGTTCAGAAGATGGGTAGAGCGCCAGTTGGTCTCGACGACCCGGCCCTGCACGCCGTCATCGAGAACGATCCAGTCGCCCACGGTGTACGGTCTGCCGAGATTTAATGCGACGCCTGAGAAAACGTCGTTCAGCGTACTCTGAAGAGCAAGGCCGAGGACGATCGCGAAGACGCCGGAGGTGGCGATCAGTGTGCCGACAGGCACGCTGAAAACGTAGGCGATGACGGAAAGTCCGGCTCCAAGATAGATGACGCCGACAACAAGATCCTGAATCAGGCGGCCTTCGCGTGGCTTTCTTTCGAGAATAAGAAAAAGCCGCACTGAACTGACGAGCACCATGGCGCCGCCAATCCACCAGACGGATTTGGCAAGACCGACAAAGATGCGCCAGGAAAGCTCTTCCGCGGTTGTGTCTGGAGCGTATGGCTCAATCCCATGCGAGAGAAGAACGATGGTCAAAAGGCCGAAGAACGCCATGTTCGCGACCAGTCGCAGGGTCGGATTTTTGCCGAAAATCAATCTCGCCACTGCGCTCAGAACAACTAGCGAGACGAACTGAAAGATGGGGTTTCCAAGAATTTCCGAGGACATGGTCCATCCCATAGCGCGGCGAGGTCCAGTTTTATAACTGGTCGGGAGTGATCATGGAATGGCTCGCTCCTAAATGCGCTCCAACGTTGCCAGCGGTCGAAAGCGCCGGGAATCACAGATGCTTCGCAACAGGCACCGCGAGCGCGTTCGATTTCCTTGGGTGCCATCGACAATTACTGCCGGCCAACCGTGATTAAACCACCGAAGCTTACCGGCGGCCGTCGCGAGCGCTTTCTGCGACCAAGGTGCGAATACGCCCAGTCACGACAGGATCAACAGGGTTGTAGACGACCAAATTGAGATCCGGCCTGCCATCGACCGCGAATCCTGAGTATTCGAGCTCGATGTCGCCCAGGATCGGGTGCTTGAGGCGCTTGGTCCCTTCTCCATGGGACACTATTTCGTTCTCCCGCCAGAGAGCGGCGAACTCCGGGCTGGCGCGGCAGAGATCCTCGACCAGCTCCGCGATTTCGGAAGTGGCGCCGGCACGGGCCGCGTCGGCACGAAACGAGCCGACGACGAACCGGGCCATGGCCTCCCAATCATGTTGAACGTTGCGTATGGTCGGATTGCAGAACAAGAGGCGCAGAATGTTGCGATCGCCCGGCGCGAGCTGGCTGTAGTCGGTCATGACAACGGTCGCAGCCTTGTTCCAGGCGACGATATCCCAGGCAGCGGTTCGTACCAGAGCCGGGCTTGCATCGAGTGTGTCGATCAACCGTTGCAGGCGCGGACTGATACCCTCGACGGAACGATAGCGAACCTCCGGGGGGCGACCGAGGCCGAGCATGAAAAGGTGCTCGCGCTCGGGTTCTGTCAGCATCAGGCCGTTTGCGATCCGGTTCAGGACGTCGGCGGAAGGCGCACCGCCTCGGCCCTGTTCCAGCCAGGTGTACCAGGTGGGGCTGATATTGGCGCGTTGCGCGACTTCCTCCCGTCGGAGCCCCGGGGTACGGCGGCGCCCTGACAATCCGAAGGTCGCCGGATCCAACCGTGTGCGCCGGTCTCGAAGGAACATGCCAAGGGGATTGCGGTCGGTCGTCATGGTCTTACCTGTTGGCCATTATAATAGGATAATCTAACTACTTTAACACCATAAACGATAGCGCAATAGTCAGGTCCTTATCAACAAGGAGACATCCTTATGCGCATCTTCCTGACTGGAGCGACCGGCTTTATCGGATCAGCCATCGTGCCTGAGTTGCTGAAGGCCGGTCATCACGTCATCGGTATGACCCGCTCGGACAGCGGAGCGAAAGCACTTGAAGCTGCCGGCGTCGAAGCGCATCGCGGCACGCTGGAGGAACCGGAAAGCCTCAGCCGCGGCGCCGAGAAGGCCGATGCCGTGATCCACACCGCTTTCGACCATGATTTCTCCCGCTTCGTCGAGAACTGCCAGAAAGACGTCCGGGCGATCGCGGCACTTGGCGAGGTATTGAAGGGATCAAGCCGCCCGTTGCTCATCACTTCAGGCACGGGCCTTGGCAATGCGGTTCTGGGAGGACCGGCAAGAGAGGACGTCTGCAATTTCGAGCATCCCAATCCGCGTGTCGCATCCGAACTGGCGGGCAATGCGCTCCTCGAGGCCGGCGTGAATGTCGGGGTGGTCCGACTTCCGCAGGTCCACAACACGATAAAGCAGGGTCTGATCTCGCCCTTGATTGCCATTGCCCGAGACAAGGGCGCGTCTGCCTATGTGGGCGAAGGACATAACCGCTTCCCGGCAGGCCATCTGAGCGATGTGGCGCTCCTCTATCGGCTGGCGATTGAAAGGGCGGAACCCGGCGCTCGCTATAACGCGGTCGGAGAGGAGGGGATTTCATCCCGTGTTATCGCCGAGGCGCTCGGTCGAGGGCTCAAATTGCCGGTGGTCTCGATCGCACCGGAAAAAGCTGCGGATCATTTTGGCTGGATGGCGATGTTCATGGGGTTGGATTTTCCGGCCTCCAGCGCCATCACGCGTCGGGTCCTCGGATGGAACCCCTCGGGACCGGGCCTGATCGCAGATCTCGACGCAATGAATTACGATAGCCTGGCGGCATAGATATCAATGCCACGGGACAGGTTCCTGCCGGTCGGCACTGTCGATTGCGATGGTCCTGTCGCCCTGCGTCTCCCGGCAGCGGTCCACGGTGCCGGGCGATCGCCTTATTAATTCTTCGTCGGGATCGATCCGGTCGCCATCGGCTCGGCTGCGTGATTGCCGAATGGATTGATTGCGACCAGCACCGCCAGAACGAACGCGGCGGACCAGAGTCGGACCAAAGACACTCTCATAGATGCCCCCTGAGCACGGAACGCAATATTAATCCGCGCCGGGGTGTCATGCCAAAGAATGGTGAAGGAAGCCTAAACCCGGCTATCCCAAAATGCGGCTTCGCGGTGCGTCCAGCCTTTCTGAGGAAATAGGCTTGGACAGTATTCGTTGAGATTGCGCACGCCGCCGCCCGTTGTGATGGGCGACGGCGTTTGTTTGCTTGCGCCGATGTTTCGGTTGATCGCTCAGTGTGGCGACAATCCACTCGCCAGTCTCACGAGGCGCAGGAACTCGCCACGATAGCCGAACGCGTCGGTGCCGCGTGCGTTTTCGGCGAGAGCTGTTACGGCTTCGTACGAAAAGTCGGTGAGCGCCGGGTCGCCCCGCAATTTCTGGCCGAACGCAGCAACCGCGGTCGAGAAGCGGACATCGACCGGTGCCTTGTCGATCGATGCTACGTCGTTGGCATCGGTTATCGGCAGGCTGATCAGCGCGCTCTTGTTCTCATCCGGCTTCTTGTAACGAATCTTGAGGAATGCCAGTTCATCACCAGTCTTCGGCGCCTGTGCGGCCGGTACGCTCTCCTCGCTCCCGTAGCGGAGATCGTCGGTAAGCACCGCGGGACTGCCTTTCGGCGTAATCTCGTAAATCGCGGTGACGCTGTGGCCGGAGCCGATATCGCCGGCATCAACCCGATCGTTGTTGAAATCCTCTCGTTTCAGCGCCCGCGTTTCGTAGCCGACAAGGCGATATTCGGCGACTCGAGCCGGATTGAATTCCATCTGGAACTTTACGTCTTTGGCGATCGGAAAGAGGGCTGCGCTTGCCTCTTGCACCAGCGTCTTTTCCGCTTCGGCAAGCGTATCGATATAGGCCGCCGTGCCATTGCCGTTCTGTGCGAGGGCCTGCATCAGGCCGTCGTTGAGATTGCCGCGGCCGAAACCCAGCACCGACAGGGAAATACCGGTCTTGCGCTCGTTTTCGATCAGGGCCTTCAGATCGTCGTCGCTCGACGGGCCGACGTTAAAGTCGCCGTCCGTTGCGAGCATCACGCGATTGACGCCCTCTTTGACGAAGGCCGATTTCGCTAGGTCGTACGCTGCCTGAATGCCAGCCGCGCCCGCTGTCGATCCGCCAGGCTGCAGGCCGTCGATCGCCGCCAGGATCTTGCGCTTGTCCGAAGCGCTGGTTGGCTCGAGCACGGTTCCGGCGTTGCCGGCATAGGTAACGATCGATACCTTGTCTTCTGGTCGCAGCTTATCAACGAGCAGCCGGAAAGCGCTCTTCAGGAGCGGCAGCTTGTCTGTCTCATCCATCGATCCGGAAACGTCGATGAGGAAAACAAGATTGGCCGGCGGCGCTTGCGCGGGAGCAAGGTCGTATCCCTTGATAGCAACATGCAACAGCTCGGTTCCCGCATTCCAGGGCGTCGGCATCACGGTCACCGTGGCCTTGAAAGGCTGATCGGCAGTGTCAGCCGCCGCCCAGTCATACGGGAAGTAGTTGATCATCTCTTCGGTCCGCACAGATGCCGGCGAGGGTAGTTCGCCAGCCATCAGCGCGCGGCGAACGAAGGAATAGGAAGCGGTATCGACGTCTGCCGAGAAGGTGGAAACCGGTTCCGCAGCGACCGATTTCACGCCGCTCACCTGGCTCTCGGGAAATCGCTCGTCACTTTCGGTATCCGCGATGCGTTGGCGATCCATGTCCTTTAGACTGGGAGGTGTGGGAACCGCTTGCGCGACGCTCCGTTTCGCGCCCAGCGCTGCCGGGGCATCCTTGCTGAGCAGTCCGGAAATCTGATCGGTATTGAAATCGGAGGTCCTGCTTTGTGGAGCCGGCGACGCCGCAGGCTCGGCATATTGAGCAGGAGTCTCAGTCTCCACGTTCGCGGGTGAAGTTGGCTTCGGCAGCGGTTTCACGGCGAGATCCTGCACAGCGCCTGCGGGTGTCTCGGCAATACCGCCACCAGAAGGATTGTTACGGCTCAGCTCGATCGCGACGAAGCCGGCGGCCGGCACCAGCAGCAGGGTGGCAATAGCTGAGCTGGCGAGAAATTTCCTGTTCATGGCAGTGCTCCAAACACGGTTGAGGATGGAGCTTGGACGCGGGCTTTCTTCTATTCCTTGGGCGAGCGTGGCCGTTTTTTCCGTGGCGTCAAACGACTGCAATGCTGCGCTAAGAGCGCGAGCACGCGCTTCTTCGGTCGGCGCCGGCGCCTTCAGGCGCGAGAGGGCTGCGAGTTGCTTGTCCATTTTTATACCTCCTGCCTGCCGAAAACTGTTCGCAACCGCTTGCGGGCCTCGTGGACGTGCCATGAGACGGTGGATTCCGAACACCCCATGATGTCGGCCGCTTGCGAATGGCTGAGGCCCTCGCCGTAGATGAGCAGCACCGCGTCGCATTGCTTATCGGGCAGGGCACGAACGGCGACCCAGACTTCAGCGGAGAGATCATCGTCCGATACGCCGGCTGTCGTCGGTTCGGATGCAAAGGCGGTCATCCGGCTTACTTCCCTGGATACCTTGCGGCGATGGTCCCGCGCTGCGTTGAGCGTCAGCGTGTAAAGCCAGGTTCGAAACCGGCTCGCTCCGTGAAAGCCAAGGATCGCGGCTCCGAGCTTGATGCAGACATCCTGGGAAATATCCTCCGCATCCGCCGCATCCGCCGCATTCCCGCACCAACGCCAGGCGACGGCGTGGATGAAATCATAGTTGGCCTCGACGAGCCGCGCGAAGGCATTCCTGTCTCCGGCTCTGGCCTGCTCGATCAGTTGCGCGTCCAATTCCCTACCCGCTTTTAGCCGCTTCCTTGGTGAGACGTTCCTCGCTTCGAAATCCTTGGGTCAGGCAGCGTATTTTTTCACCGGCTTGCAACAGGATGTCCAGCGTAGCTTTCGCAACGGTTCTAGCTAACGCTCGGACGCTGGCGCTTTTGGGGAGTTGGGCGATCTGAAAAAGCCCTCAAAAGCTGCGCATCGCTTGACGATGGCAACTGAAATGTCGATGGAAATGGGAAATTCTTGCATAGTGTTCGGTCAGCTTACAGCTAAGACCGCACCAAGAGGGGAGGGCGGCATAGGGCAGCAATGACCAGCCCTATGCATCCGTCATCGTTGCTTTCAGCGCGAGGCGACGACCATCTTGCAGAGCTTGGTCAAGCTTGCTTCATAGCCGCCCGAGCGCAAGACGTCCTTGCATTTCACCTTGGCCTTCGCGCGGTCCTCGTCGGTCATGTCGTTGATCGCGGCGATTGTTCTCGGGTTGCCGATCGTGGCACCATTGTCCGATCCGCCGGAACTGCCCGAGCCCGGTCCGGTACCGGTCGCGGCCGTGGTGGCGGGGATTCCGAGCATCAGATTCAGGAGGGTGTTTCCACCGGTTCCGACATTGACCCCCGCCGTTGCCAATCGCGAGCCGCCGACATCGGCGTCGACGTCAGCGTTCACGCCGTTCGATCCGCCTATGGTTGCGTTCGCGTTTGCTGTTGCGAGGCTGCTTCCTCCGACATTCGCATCCACGTCGGCGTTCACACCGCTGGAGCCGCCGATGCTTGCCGTGGTGTTTACATTCAGACCGCCGGAGTTGCTGCTGCCGCCGACTGTCGTGTTGCTGTTGATGCCGCTGGAGCCGCCGACCGAAGCATTGACGCCGAGCCCGCCGTTTGACGTTCCGCCGACGTTGGCGTTTACGCCGCTTGCTCCGCCAACAGACACACCGAGGCCACCGCTACTGTTGCTTCCGACGCTGATGCCATTCTGTCCGCCGATATCGAGCGCATTTGCCGGTGCAGGCAATATCAGTGCCATGCAACCAAGCGCTACCGCAGCGGCTGCCGTTTCGTATCTCATTTGATCCTCCATAGCTTGTCGCCGGAACCCAATGTTCCGATGTAACGACGGAGGGCGCGCACTCCTTTGATCGCCAGGCGTTACCGAGAGTCGATTTGTCGACCGCCGACCAACTGCACAAGGAACACATCGGCAAGATCTAATGTTCCCGCAGAATACGCGTATAGGTTAATTATTTTCAGTAATTCTGTGCCGAAATGATCCGCTATGATTGAATTTAGCGTGGCAATCGCGCGTTTCGCCGCTCTCGCCGGCAGCGGATGCCGAGCTAGGCACAAAAACAAACGCCCGCCAGGGATGACGAGCGCTGAAAATCCTGATTAAGGCAGCAAGATTAGCGAGCTGTGGCTCTTGCGATGTATTCGATATCGCCACGGGCAATACCGAGGTCGTTGAGTTCGCGGTTGCTCATGCGGCCAAGCTCAGAGACCGTCTGACGGTACTTGCGCCAATTGTTGAAAGAGCGTGCTACGTTCATGATAATCCCCTTTCCTCGGGTTTTCGAAAGTCAGCTGCCAGTCCTTGGCGCTTCGTTCCTTTCGATGACGCTGATATAAGCTGAGACCTCGGGAGTTTGTAGCGCCAAGACATGATCCCAGCTATGCTATCGGCGCATATCGCTTTCGGCTTCCCGCCGACATAGCAGCGTCTACCTCAATGATCGTTTTCCGGGCCCTGAAAAGAAAAAAGCCTCGGCAAATCCGAGGCTCGAGTTTGGCCCCACCGGGGAAATGTGATGGGGTGCGTGCCTTTTACGTCAGCTGCAGTGTCGCGAACAGACCAGAAATCGTCGTTCTGGTACGGTTTGGCGTGATTATTGTTGCCGCTCGGGATGGGAGAGGCTTTCCGCCCCCAGACGATCTTAGACGCTCTCCGAGACATGGATGTTGAACGGCAGGAATGTCTGGCTGGAAATCTGCTCCGTAGGCTCGCGAACCGAAGTGACCATGAGCTCGACCAGTTCGGTGCAGAGCGGTCCGATCGGCGTCCCGACGACCATGGTCACGATATCGTCGGTCAGGGCTGCGCGGGACTCCGGCGTGAGTTCGTTGACAACGATCGCCAGCTTTCCAGCCGTGCCCTCTTCGCGAAGGGCTGTGATGGCTCCTTCCATGCCGCCACCGGAGACGTAAAAACCAACCAGATCGGGGTGTTCCTTCAGCAGATTGATCGTTGCCTCATGGGTGATCTCGACCGTCTCCAGATTGATAACGGTTTCGACGAGCTCGAATTGCGGCGCATTCTCGCGAAAAAAGGATCGAAAGCCGATCTCGCGAAGCTCGTGGCCGTGGTATCGGTGGCTACCGACGAAGCAGGCGACCTTGCCGCCGCGGCGGTTGGCGGTTCGCGAGATGAACCAGGCCGCCGTTCGGCCGACCTTGCTGTTGTTCAGGCCGATGTAACCACGCCGCACGCCTCCGGCGAGGTCCGACAGTATTGAAAATACCGGAATTCCTCGCTCGCGAAGTTCTTCCACGGCAGTAGCGACAACTGGGTAATCGGGGCCGACCATCGCGATCGCCTGGTTGCGATTTGCGAGAGTGTACAATTTCTCCACAATCGCGGCGGGGGTCGCAGATGTCGCAAATTCTATCTGTGGGATGATTTTCGCCTCGGCGTTTCCTGCCGAGGCCGCCTCGATCTCCTTGGAGAGTGACTGATAAAAGGATTGGTTGGGGCGCTGCAGCAGAAACCCAAGGCGGCAGCTTGGGCGATCCTGAAACACCCGCTGCTTGAGCAATGAAACCGCATGATATCCAAGCGATTCCGCGGCCTCGTAAACACGCCGGGCCGTCTCCTCCCTAACTGCATGGCGGCCATTCAGCACGCGATCGACGGTTGCCAAGCTCACTCCCGAAACGTCCGCCAGATCGCGAATTGTTGGTCGCCGTGCCATGGTCGCCTTTGCAAGAATTACATCATTTCGACACGTGCCGAATGATAGGATTTGATACAATCCATCAAGGCTGCATTGTGGCTCCGGCAAAGTCAACTTAATCTCCTCGCATGACCAGTTAGGTCGGGGAGGAGACAATGGTGGTGGCTAGCACAGCAAAGCGTGACTACAGCCTGCTTGGCGAGAGTGGTCGCAGAGCGGTGGAGACGGGTCTTGCGGCTGCGGATTGGTATCACACCGATGTGTCGCGCAAGGAGATGAAGGCATTGATGCAGCGCTCGGATGCGCCTGCGATCAAGGACACAATCATCTGGCTGGGCAGCATGGTACTTTTCGGCGGCCTGGGTGCCTATTTCTGGGGCTCGTGGATCTGTGTGCCCTTCTTCCTCGCATATGGCGTCCTCTACGGCTCAGCCTCGGACAGCCGTTGGCATGAGTGCGGCCATGGGACGGCCTTCAAGACTCGCTGGATGAACGATGCGGTCTACCAGATCGCTTGCTTCATGATCATGCGCAATCCGGTTACCTGGCGCTGGAGCCACACGCGCCACCACACGGATACCGTCATTGTCGGCCGTGACCCGGAGATCGCGGTCATGCGTCCGCCGGACCTGCTACGCCTGGTCCTGAATTTCTTCGGCTTTCTCGATGTCTATCACGCCCTGATCGATATGTTCCGGAACGCGTTCGGTGTGCTCAGCGCTGCTGAAAAGACATTCGTGCCTGAAATGGAGCAAGGGAAGGTCATTGTCGTCGCCCGCATATGGCTTGCCATCTACGTCGCAACGGCCATCCTCGCCTATGTTCTCGGCTCTTTCTTGCCGTTCATGCTGATTGGACTGCCCAGAATCTATGGTGCCTGGCATCATGTTCTCACCGGGCTGCTGCAGCATGGCGGACTGGCTGACAACGTGATCGATCACCGGCTGAACAGCCGCACGGTCTACATGAACCCGGTCAGCCGCTTCATCTATTGGAACATGAACTATCATGTCGAACATCACATGTTCCCGATGGTGCCGTATCACGCTCTGCCGAGGCTGCACGCAATGATCAAGCATGATCTGCCGGCGCCCAATCCTTCGATGTGGTCGGGATACAGGGAAATGATACCGGCCTTCCTGCGCCAGCTTCGTTACGAGGACCACTTTCTCAAGCGCGAACTGCCGGCAACGGCGAGACCCTATCGCGAAGAGCTTCACGCCGAACTGGCGCCTGCAGCACAATAATCAGATCTAGCTCGGGAGGAAAACATGAGCGGAAACTGGATCGAAGTCTGTGCAACCGATGATATCGACGAAGAGGACGTCATTCGGTTTGATCACGATGGCAAGACCTTTGCGGTCTATCGCAGCCCGGATGACCAATTCTTCGCGACCGATGGTCTGTGCACGCATGAGCGCATCCATCTGGCCGACGGCCTTGTGATGGACGACATCATCGAATGTCCGAAGCACAACGGGCGCTTCAGCTACAAGACCGGTGAGGCCAAGGGTGCACCCGTCTGCGTCGACCTGAAAACCTATCCTGTCAAAGTCGAAGGCGGCGCCGTTTTTATCGCGGTGTAGGAGGGCGCCATGTCTCACTTCGTCATTATCGGAGCCGGCGAATGCGGCGCCCGCGCCGCATTCGCGCTTCGGGAAAAAGGCTTCCAGGGCAAGGTGACGCTTGTTGGCACGGAACCGTTCGCGCCATACGAACGCCCGCCGCTCTCGAAGTCCAGCCTATCGGAAATGCAGGAACCGAAATTCGTTGCTCCGAAGGAAAAATACGAGCAGTCAGGCATCGAACTGCTGACCGGCGTGGATGCGCTCGCCATCGATCTTGAAAGGAAGTCGGTCTCCTTGTCGAGCGGACAGGAGATTGCATATGACAAGCTGCTGATCGCGACGGGTGCCAGCGCCCGCCGCTTGCCCGGGTTGCCTGTTCAAAGCCGTCATATCATGTCTCTCCGGACGCACCACGACGCAGTCGCGATCCGCCGCTATCTCGAGCCGGGCAAGCAGGTCCTGATTATCGGCGGTGGGTTTATCGGCCTGGAGGTCGCGGCAACAGCCAGATCGCTCGGGGCTCAGGCGACGCTTGTCGAGGGTCTGGAGCGGGTGCTGAAGCGGGGCGTGCCGCAGGAGATCGCGGAGGTCATTTCTGCGCGGCACACGTTGGA
Organism: Rhizobium sp. Root708; assembly: GCF_001429725.1. Taxonomy (GTDB): domain Bacteria; phylum Pseudomonadota; class Alphaproteobacteria; order Rhizobiales; family Rhizobiaceae; genus Rhizobium. Next base: position 151,157 of record NZ_LMHV01000006.1, read on the forward strand.
AGGTGTTGCCCTCAGATGCGGCGTCGCAATCGCCAGGGTCGAGGAGAGCGATACGGGCGTCACGGTCGAACTCGCGACCGGGGAGACCTTATACGCGGACCTAGTCTTGGTTGGCATCGGTGCTTCGCCCAACACCGAACTCGCGGAACGCTCGGGCCTCGCCATCGAAAATGGCATTGCCGTCGACCAATATCTGCAGACATCGGCGGCCGATGTCTATGCGGCGGGGGACTGCTGCTCGTTTCCTCTGGGGCTTTACGGCGGCCGGAGGATTCGCTTGGAATCCTGGCGCAACGCGCAGGAGCAAGGCACTCTCGCGGCAGCAAGCATGATGGGCATCGGCCGGCCGATCTCGTCCGTGCCGTGGTTCTGGTCGGATCAATACGATCTGACGCTTCAGATCGCCGGCCTTGCCGAAGGCGCGGTAACGCATCTGCGCCGGGAGATCGGCGAGGGGTCGTTCATCGTCTTTCATCTCGACGCAGACGGCAGATTGCTTGCGGCGAGCGGTGTCGGCCCCGGCAATTCCGTCGCTCGCGATATCCGGCTTGCGGAAATGCTGATCGCCGCCCGGGCCTGCCCGGATCCTGCTGCGCTGGTTGCGCCTGATGTCAAGCTCAAGTCTCTCCTGGCAGCGTAGCTGCCTAGCATTCTGAGGATTCGAATATGAAGAAGCCGAACCGGCCCACCGTGGCCGATCTCCTTGCCATGAAGGGGAAACGTCAGCTCAGCATGCTACGCGTTACGACCCTTGAAGAAGCCGAAGCCGCGGAGGCCGCCGGGATCGATCTCATCTCGGTCCCGTTTGAGCTGATCTACGACCCTCGGTTTCGCGACGCCGCACCCGGCCGCTTCACCATCCCTGGCGGCGAGTATGGACAGATCGGTGCGACGACCGACGAAATCTTGCGCTCGGCCGTGAAGCTGCGCGCGGCGTCCGCAGACGCAATCTACTGCGCCGCTGGCCTGCCGACGATCAGGCGCTTGCGCGAGGAGTATATTCCAGTCTGCGGACACACCGGGCTCATTCCATCCCATGCGACTTGGACCGGCGGCTTCAAGGCCGTCGGGAAGACCGCGGAGACGGCTGACTATGTCCTGCGACAGGTCAAGGATCTTGAGGCGGCGGGGGCGTTCAGCGCCGAAATCGAAGTGGTTCCGGCAGAGGTGGCAACCGCAATCTCGGCGCGAACCTCCATGCTGTTGCTTTCGATGGGTGCCGGCGCCGGTTGCGATGCGCAGTATCTTTTTGCCGATGACGTGCTTGGCATGAATCGCGGTCATTATCCGCGACACGCGAAGGTCTATCGCGATCTCGCCGCCGAGTTCGACCGCATCCAGCGCGAGCGGACGGCCGCGTTCGCGGAATTTGCAGACGACGTCAGGACCGGCGCCTATCCGGAGGCACGCCATACCGTCGCGATCGACGAACAGGAACTTGCAAAATTCCTCGATGGTCTGGACAACAAGCGAAATGCCTAGCTTGAGACGTCAGGGGAGGGAGCCCCACACCATGAATAAATACGTTCTAACGGTAACCTGCCCATCGACGCGCGGGATTGTTGCGGCGATTTCGAACTATCTGGCCGACCAGGGCTGCAACATCACCGATTCCTCGCAGTTCGACGAT
>NZ_LMHV01000007.1 GCF_001429725.1 Rhizobium sp. Root708
GACCTGATCGGCGGCGCCGACTACACCTTCGACTGCACCGGCAACACCAAGGTGATGCGCCAGGCGCTGGAATCGTCGCATCGCGGTTGGGGCAAGTCGGTCATCATCGGCGTTGCGGGCGCCGGCCAGGAAATCTCGACGCGTCCGTTCCAGCTGGTCACCGGCCGCAACTGGATGGGCACCGCCTTCGGTGGCGCGCGCGGCCGCACCGATGTGCCGAAGATCGTCGACTGGTACATGGAAGGCAAGATCCAGATCGACCCGATGATCACCCACACCATGCCGCTCGAAGACATCAACAAGGGCTTCGACCTCATGCACAAGGGCGAGAGCATCCGCGGCGTAGTGGTCTATTGACCACCTCACCCAACTACACGGTCGACGCGCGGAGGCTCGATGGGCTCTCCGCCGTCGAGCTGTACGCTCTGCTGAAGATGCGCGTCGACGTCTTCGTCGTCGAGCAGAACTGCCCCTATCCGGAACTCGACGGCAAGGATGCGGACGCCCTGCATCTGCGCCTCCTGCAAAACGGCGACCTGATCGCCGCCGCCCGCATCTTCGCCCCGGCGGACAAGGACGCACCCGCTAAGATCGGCCGCGTCGTCGTCTCCCCGGCTCATCGTGGCAAGCGCCTCGGCGACGCCGTCATGCGCGAGGCCATTTCGGCTTGCGAGAAGCTGTTCCCGCAAGCGCCGATCTACCTCTCCGCCCAAAGCCACCTCTCGCGCTTCTACGGCAGCTTCGGCTTCGAGACGAGCTCAGAGGAATATCTCGAAGACGGCATCCCGCACGTCGACATGGTCAGGGCGGTATGCTGACGTGAAGCCTGACACCAGCGAATTCCACCATGCGGATTCGCTGGTTTTCATCAGGCCGGTTTGTTAGATTTGCATTCGACGTCCGACCCTGCCCAACAGGGCTCTGGGAGCGCCCACGCCACCCACCACGCAATGCGGCACGACTTTGAAATGGCCGGCGGCTTTTTCACAAATCAGTCCTGATTTGGGAGCCATCGGCAGCTGAGGAGGAGAAGCTGAGCATGGCATCCCAGGTATCTATCCACCCCGCGCTCGATGGCGGGGTCAAGAAAGGCCAAGCGAATTTCGGTGGCGGCACACTCGTCTGCGCCTGCGCCAGCCGCCCGGTCAAACTCGCGGTGAAGGGCACGGTCGCCCACAACCATGCCTGCGGCTGCACCAAGTGCTGGAAGCCGAAGGGCGCCGTCTTCTCGGTGGTCGCGGTCGCCTCGACCGACAACATCACCGTTCTCGAAAATGGCGACAAGCTTGCGGTCGTCGACAAGGACGCATTGATCCAGCGCCACGCCTGCAGGGAGTGCGGCGTCCACATGTACGGCCCCGTCGAGCGCGACCACGCCTTCAAGGGACTGTCCTTCTTGCATCCCGAACGCTTTGAGGAGGCAGGATGGCCCGAGCCGACCTTTGCCGCCTTCGTCTCTTCGATCATCGAGAGCGGCACGCCGCCCTCGGCCATGGCCGACGTACGCAGCCGCCTGGGCGACCTCGGACTTCCGCCCTACGACTGCCTGAACCCAACCTTGATGGACGCGCTAGCGACCTTCGCCGCGAGGAAGGCCGGCACGCTGAAGGAGGCGTGACGATCCAGCGAGTTATCAGCAGAGCCGCTGCGCGCCGCCCGGCGCGTAGCTTTCGGCCGGACAAAACGACGCGTCGCAAACCTGTGCGCAAACCGGTCTGCCAGACACGTCGCCATGTGGTGACGACGCTGGTTTTCCTCGCAAAGAGTTGAAATATTTGGTACCACCCCCCCGCGCTCCTTCGTTCTCGCTGCGCAGCGGACCGGAGCCATCGCACCAGACTATCGCACGAGCGCATCGACAGGACACCGACGAACACCCATGCACCACATCTACGTTGACGCAGACGCCTGCCCGGTCAAACCAGAGGTCCTCAAGGTTGCGGAGCGCCTGTCGATCGAGGTCACCTTCGTCGCCAATTCCGGCCTGCGCCCCTCGCGCGATCCTATGGTGCATAACGTCATTGTCTCCAACGCCTTCGACGCCGCCGACAACTGGATCGCCGAGCATGCCGGCCCGGGCGACGTAGTCGTGACCGCCGACGTGCCGCTCGCGGTGCGCTGCGTCACGGCCGGCGCCTTCGTCACCGGTCCCACCGGCCGCGTCTTCGACGACACCAATATCGGCATGGCGAGCGCCATGCGTGATCTCGGCGCGCATCTGCGCGAGACCGGCGAAAGCAAGGGCTACAACGCCGCATTCAGCCCACGGGATCGCTCTCAGTTTCTCGAGACATTCGACCGGCTGTGCCGCCGCGCCAAAGCCGTCACGCCACCATCAGGAGAATAGAATGAACATCCTATCCCAGGCGACCGCCTTCGGCGGCATGCAGGGCGTCTTTAGCCACACCTCGGAGGCCTGCAAGTGCGACATGACCTTTGCGGCCTTCGTGCCCCCGCAAGCGATCAAGGAGCCCTGCCCCGTCCTCTGGTATCTGTCGGGTTTGACCTGCACGCACGCCAACGTCATGGAAAAGGGTGAATACCGACGGATGGCCGCAGAACTCGGCTTGATCATCATCTGCCCAGACACGAGCCCGCGCGGCAACGATGTGCCCGACGAGCTGACAAACTGGCAAATGGGCAAAGGCGCAGGCTTCTATTTAGATGCGACCGAGAAGCCGTGGGCTGAAAACTACCAGATGTACAGCTACATCACCGAAGAGCTGCCCGCCTTCGTCAGCCAGCACTTCCGGACGGACATGAGCCGTCAGGGCATCTTCGGTCACTCGATGGGCGGTCACGGCGCAATGACGATCGCCTTGAAAAATCCCGACCGTTTCAAGAGTTGCTCTGCCTTCGCGCCGATCGTCGAACCGTCGACCGCGGACTGGTCCGTACCGGCCTTCGAAAAATATCTCGGCTCCGATCGCGCCGCCTGGCGTCAGTATGACGCCTGCTCATTGGTCAGCGACGGCGCACGCTTTCCCGAGTTCCTGATCGACCAGGGCAACGCCGATGGCTTCCTGGAGAATGGTCTGCGACCGTGGCTGTTCGAGGAAGCGGTAAAGGACACGGACATCAAGCTGACCCTGCGCATGCATGAGCGCTACGACCATTCCTACTACTTCATCTCCACCTTCATGGATGACCATCTTCAGTGGCATGCGGAGCGCCTCGCCTGAGGCGCCCTCGCGGGTAGTTTAAATTCCCCAAAACTGTTGCGGCCGCCCTTCCGGCCGCCGCAGTGATAATCAGGCAGCTTTGCGCTTATCGACCGACAACGCGCCTGCACCTGCGAAGAACAAGAACAGGAATACGAAGCAGAAGAGAATGGCGCCGTCGCCACCGTTCAGCGCCGGGTAGAAGCTCTTCGGATAGTGCGCCATGAAATAGGCAAACGCCATTTCACCGGAAAGAATGAAAGCAATCGGCCGCGTCAGGAAGCCGACGAGCACGAGTACGCCGCCGACGACCTCAAGCAGGGCGGCAACCAGCATCAGCGGAGGCAACGAGCCCTCCATCTGAGCGGCAGGAAACGCAAAAAGCTTCATCGTGCCGTGTTCGATGAACAGCAATGCGGTGATGATGCGAAGAGCGGCGAGCGCGTAGGGCTGATACGCGCTCAGACGTTCTAAACTGGACATGAAAACTCTCCTATTAAGTAAAGACAAGCGAGCGTTAGCCGGTCCGTCAAATGAAATGAATACACGGATTACTGACGTGCAATCACTTCCTTTTGATTTTACTCGGCTTTTGACAATACTTCACTTCAAAGTGGAATATTGTCGTGCTTCTTCCACGGATTTGCCAAATCCTTATTCCGCAACATCTTCAGTCCACGCGCAAGCCGTCTGCGGGTCGAGTGAGGCATGATGACCTCATCGACGTAGCCACGCTCCGCCGCGACGAACGGCGAAAGGAAGCGGTCTTCGTACATCTTCGTGTGGGCCGCGATCTTCTCCGGATCGGCAATATCCTTGCGGAAAATGATCTCCACTGCGCCCTTCGCGCCCATGACAGCAATCTGTGCCGTCGGCCAAGCGTAGTTGAGATCGCCGCGCAGATGCTTCGATGCCATCACGTCGTAGGCGCCGCCGAATGCCTTGCGCGTGATGACAGTCAGCTTCGGCACCGTCGCCTCGGCATAGGCAAACAAAAGCTTCGCGCCATGCTTGATCAGCCCGCCGTATTCCTGCGCGGTACCCGGTAGGAACCCCGGCACGTCGACGAAGGTGACGATCGGAATATTGAAGCAGTCGCAAAAACGCACGAAGCGCGCGGCCTTGCGTGACGCATCACTGTCGAGCACGCCGGCCAGAACCATCGGCTGATTCGCGACGAAGCCGACCGTCGATCCCTCGACACGGCCGAAGCCGCAGACGATGTTTTTCGCAAAGCTCGCCTGGATCTCGAAGAAATCGCCCTCGTCCACCGTCTTCAGGATCAGTTCTTTGATGTCGTACGGCTTGTTGGCGTTCGCCGGAACCAGCGTGTCCAGAGACGAATCGATATCGGTCACCGACTGGTAACATTCGACCTCCGGCAAGGAAGATGTGTTCGATTGCGGCAGAAGGTCGATCAGACGTCGCACCTGCAACAGCGCTTCGACGTCGTTGTCGTAGGCACCGTCTGCGATGGACGAGCGCGTCGTGTGGACCGATGCCCCGCCGAGTTCCTCGGCCGTGACCGTCTCGTTCGTCACCGTCTTGACTACATCCGGTCCGGTCACGAACATGTAGGACGTATCGCGCACCATGAAGATGAAATCGGTCATGGCAGGCGAATAGACGTCGCCACCGGCGCACGGCCCCATGATCACCGAAATCTGCGGAATGACACCCGAGGCCAGAACATTGCGCTGGAATACCTCGGCGTAGCCCCCGAGCGCTGCCACGCCTTCCTGGATGCGCGCCCCGCCCGCGTCGTAGATGCCGATGATCGGCGCTCGATTCTTGAGCGCCATGTCCTGCACCTTCATGATTTTCTCTGCGTGCGCCTCGGAAAGCGAGCCGCCGAAAACCGTGAAATCCTTCGCGAAGACGAATACCGTGCGTCCGTTGACCGTGCCCCAGCCGGTGACTACGCCATCGCCGGCAATCCGGTTCTTTTCCATCCCGAAGTCGCTGGAGCGATGCTCGACAAACATGTCGAACTCCTCGAAGGACCCCTCGTCGAGAAACAGGTCGATGCGTTCGCGCGCGGTAAGCTTTCCGCGCTGGTGCTGTGCATCGATCCGCTGCTGCCCGCCGCCCAACTTGGCGACACCACGGCGGCGCTCGAGTTCTTCGAGAATTTCCTTCATGGACACTCCTCGCCGCCAAGGCGGCTGCTGATTACGCGGGGCCGGCCTTGAGCGTGAAGATCGAGCGAATCCGCGCCGAAATATCCTCGGCCAGGATTTCGTCGGCCGAGCTGGAATTGTTGGATACGCTGGTTACGGAGAACTTGCTGACGGCAATGACCGAACCGTCTTCGACAGAGGCAGCATCGATGGTGATGTCGGCCACAGTCTGGTTCTTCTCGTAGCCCTGCTGCCGCCTGATCGACACGATGCGGATCGTGAGCACGACCCGAGGATAAACCTCGGTGCGCACGGTGGTGTTGATCGCCTTGTTGACGCGATCGCCTATGCCGGAAAGCAGAGCCGGAGGCATGTTCGGCCCGGAGAGAATGATCGCGTTACGGACATCATAAACCGGGCCGGGATCCTGCTTTCCAAACAGGGAAGCACAAGACGCCAAAGCCATGCAGACAAGTGCGACCCGAAAAAAGCACGACTTGAACCAGTTCATTCAAAAATCCGCATCCGCCCCCGATAGAGTCGCAGATTTTCGCTATAACCGGCATCAAGGCAACTGGTTTCAGCCCTTCAAGGCCAAAAAAACGTCCGTGGCAGCCTTGAAATCTTCGAAGCGCTGAGCGCGCCTCTGTTCCGCCTCTTCGTCCTGCCCCCAATGCTCGATCGTCCAGTCCTCATCGAGATGAGCAAGCGACCAGATATCGTCAGGCGGAAGAAACGCCTCGGCGAATGCCAGCGCCAGCAGCGCCGACCCCGTCAGCGTCGTCAACGTATGAAGTGCAGCCAGCTCAACAGCGCTCGAGTGCCGGCGCAGAGCCGCTGAAAAGGCCGAGATGGCTTCGCCGGGCTGAGCACGGTGGATAATGCCCTCGATCAGGATGAAGCGCGCACCGAAGGCTTCCGCCGCCCAGTCGAGAACGGGATCCCAGCGATCTCTCTGGCGATCCACAAGCTCTTTCGGTCCGTCCGCGCGGTAGCAGAGCAGATCGCTTGTCGAAAAGCGCAGGATATCTTCAAAAACCGCCTGCGTGTCGGTGGCGACCCCGTCGATCGCAGTGTTCACGAGCCTGGTGACCGGCATCGTCGCGGGATCGATCACATCAGCCTGTGCTTCCCACTCCCGCGCAACCAGTTCGGCCAACGATCTTGTCGGAACGGCAAGCACGTGACGCGCGGGGGTGAGGACGGCCTTGCCGTCGAGCGCAAGGGCGAAATCCTCGTCGCGCGGTGTGATTTCGACATTCTTGTAGAAGCGCTTCGGCAGCGGCTTCTTCATCTGAACCTGTGCCCGCCGGATCGGATCGGGATGGCTCAGGCCCTCGGACAAGTCGTTCAGAAGATCGCGCATGGTTACCCTCGCGGAAAGTGTTTCAGAATGTCGTCCGGGTGATCGGCGATGCTATCGGCGCCAGCAGCGACGAGATCGCTGACACTGGCATAGCCCCACGAGACGCCCACGGCGGTCGCACCGGCTGCCTTTGCCATTTGCATATCGTAAACAGCATCGCCGATGACAATGGTATCCGCTGGATTCATTCCCGTTTCATCGCAGCATTCGCTGACCATGGCCGGATGAGGCTTCGACGGGCAATCGTCGGCGGTCCGCGAGACGATGAAATGCGGCGCAAATCCGTGGGTTTCAAGCACATGCACAAGGCCACGCCTGGATTTGCCGGTTACCGCGCCAATCAGGATTTCATCCTGTGCGGCCAATGTGTTGACGAGCAGGTTGATGCCGTCGAACAGACGTACATCCATACCCGGCTCGTCGCGAACATCTGCGTAGATCGCCTTGTAATGCGCCGTCATCGCAACAGCCTCGTCATCGACATGCGGTTTGCCCAGCATGCGAGCGATGGCGATATCAAGCGTCAGACCGATGATAGATTTGGTCAGCGCAATGGGGGGGCAGTCATAGCCGAAATGCACGAATGTCCGAGCCATGACCTCATGGATCAGCCCGGCGCTGTCGACGAGCGTGCCATCGCAATCGAACAACGCCAGTTTCATTCGTAGTCTTCCCTGTCTGCGGATGCGAGATCGAGGCCGAGCAGATTCCAGGTCTGGACCATGTGCGGCGGCAGCGGCGCGGTAACGCGCAGCCGGCCACCGTTGGGATGCGGGATATCGATCTTGCGCGCATGCAGGTGCAGCTTCTTCTGCACGCCGCCCGGGAACGGCCAGTTGAGATCGTCGTCGAAGTACTTGGGGTCGCCGATAATCGGATGGCCGATATGGAGCGCGTGGACGCGCAGCTGGTGCGTGCGGCCGGTATACGGCTCCATCTCCAGCCAGGCGAGGTTCTGCGCCGCGGTCTCGCGCACACGGTAATAGGAGATCGCGTGGTCGGCGCCCTCCTCGCCATGCTTGCACACCCGCATCCGGTCGCCGTCCGGCGTCTGTTCCTTGACGAGCCAGGTCGAGATCTTATCCTCGTGCTTGCGCGGCACGCCCTTGACCAGCGACCAGTAGGTCTTCTTGGTGTCGCGCTCGCGAAACGCCGCCGTCAGCTTCTGTGCGGCCCCGCGCGTACGGGCGATGACGAGCACGCCAGAGGTATCGCGGTCGAGGCGATGCACCAGGCGCGGCTTCTCGCCCTTCGGGCTCGTCCATGCCTCCAGCATCTTGTCGATGTTGCGCGTCACGCCGGAGCCGCCTTGGACGGCAAGGCCGGCCGGCTTGTTCAGCACGATCACCTTGTCGTCCTCGTGGAGCACCATGCGCTGCAGGAGCTCGTAGTCGCCGCCGTGCTTCAGGTCGTGGCTGGCGATGGGCCCGGTCTTCTTCGCGTCGACATCCAGCGGCGGCACGCGCACCATCTGGCCGGGCTGAACGCGCGCGTCGGTCTTGACGCGACCGCCGTCCACACGCACCTGGCCGGACCGCAGAAGCTTCTGCAGCGGCCCGAAGCCAAGCCCGGGGTAATGGATCTTGAACCATCGGTCGAGCCGCATGCCCGCCTCGTCCGGCTCCACCTTGATGTGTTCGATACCTGCCATGATGATCTTTCGGAAAGAGTTGCGCGCATGAGGCGCGGCCTTTGCCCGTGGCTTTAGAGCATTTTCGCCAAAAACGGAAACCGGAATCTCAAAGCAGCGCGCGCATGATTGCAAGTCCGGCAAAGACGGCGCCTATCGAAAGACCAACGCTGGCGATCATATATATCGTTCCCTCGACTATCGCGCCGCGTTCAAAGAGCGCGATCGAGTCGAGTGAAAAGGTCGAGAACGTCGTGAGGCCGCCGAGGAAACCGGTCATGAGCAGCATCCGCAACTCAGGCGAGCCGCCGAACCTGCGCCCGATCAGCTCCGAAAGTACCCCGATGACGAAGCAGCCGACGACATTCACGGTCAAGGTGCCCCAGGGAAATGCCGGGCCGGCCAGCCGCAGCGCCCACTGCCCGACATAATACCTCACAACGGAACCAAGCGCACCACCAAGTGCAACGAGAAGAGCTTGTGTCATCCGATGGGTCTAGCGCAACTTTGCGCTCCAAGCCAATTGTCCGAAGAGACAGGTTTCACAATCACTTAAAATGCCAGCCTTTTTATTAGCCGGATGCCAAGAGCGGTCCGCTATTCTTATGCGATGTCAGTCTCGCTTATCTCCATATCCGCCGACACCGCCGTTGTGGCGCTGGAAAGCCTGAGAATCCCGAAGCGCGTTCCCGCCAGTATCGCCGCGAAGGAAGCGCGACGCGTTGCCGAGCGGCGCGAAAAGCTCGATGCCGGCGCGGATATCGATGACACTGCCGCAATCATCCAGTCGACGGAAGTGGCGCTTGACTTGATGACGATGGGCCAGCGCCAGCCGCAGGCAAGTCTCAACCAGGCTCTCAAACTCTACGAAGAAGACTGATCGTTCGCCGGCGTCCTCCCGAGACTCGCGACAAAAATTTGCTCGGCGGCGACATTCCCCCCTTGCCAAGTGCAGCCATCGCCAGATAATTGCGCTCAACCTTGTTGGGAGAAGCCGGCTCGTCGCAGTCGGTGCCGAAGGAGCAACCGCCCCGGAAACTCTCAGGCAAAAGGACCAGCAAGGGGCAGACGGAACTCTGGAGAGATGCGTTCTTGAAACGCGCGCCGAAGGGATAACAATCTCAGGCAAACAGACAGAGGGGGCTCGAAACAAGGCGCAACCGCGCCCGAATATTTGAGCCCGCGCATGGAACCCACGCGCAAACACCGGAGGCGTCCTTGGACGATACTGCTGCCCTGAAGAAAACCCCGCTGCATGACCTGCATCTGTCGCTCGGCGCCCGCATGGTTCCCTTCGCGGGCTATGACATGCCGGTGCAATATCCAGCCGGCGTCATGAAGGAACATCTGCAGACCCGCGCAGCCGCCGGTCTCTTCGATGTGTCCCACATGGGCCAGGTCGTCATCAAGGCGAAGTCAGGCAAGTATGAGGACGTCGCGCTTGCGCTCGAAAGCCTCGTTCCCGTCGACATCCTCGGGCTTGCCGAGGGACGCCAGCGCTACGGTTTCTTCACCGATGAAAACGGCGGCATTCTCGACGACCTGATGATCACCCATCTCGACGACCACCTCTTCGTCGTCGTCAACGCCGCCTGCAAGGATGCCGACGTCGCGCATCTGAAGAAGCACCTTTCCGACACCTGCGACATCACGGTGCTCGACCGCGCGCTGATCGCGCTGCAGGGTCCGCGCGCCGTCGAGGCCCTGGCCGAACTCTGGGCCGATGTCGCCGCCATGAAGTTCATGGACGTGCGCCACTGCCGCCTGCACGACGTCTCCTGTCTCGTCTCGCGCTCCGGCTACAGCGGCGAGGATGGCTACGAGATCTCGATCCCTTCGGACATGGCCGTTGATGTCACCAAGCGGTTGCTCGAGCACCCCGACGTCGAGCCGGTCGGCCTCGGCGCCCGCGACAGCCTGCGACTCGAAGCCGGCCTCTGCCTCTACGGCAACGACATCGACACCACCACGACCCCCGTCGAGGCAGCCCTCGTCTGGGCCATCCAGAAGGCCCGCAAGACCGGCGGCGCCCGCGCCAGCGGCTTCCCGGGCGCTGAGCGCATCCTCTCCGACCTCGACCACGGCGCCATCCGCCGCCGCGTCGGCCTGAAACCCGATGGCAAGGCGCCGGTGCGCGGCCACGCCAAGCTCTACGCCGACCAGGAAGGCACGACCGAAATCGGCGAAGTGACCTCAGGCGGCTTCGGCCCGAGCGTCGAAGGCCCGGTCGCTATGGGCTACGTGCCGGTCGCGTCTGCCGACGTCGGAACGGTCGTCTACGCCGAGGTTCGCGGCAAGTACCTGCCGGTGACAGTCGCGGCCCTGCCCTTCGTCACGCCGACTTACAAGCGCTAGGAATAACGGATGTCTGCGCCGGGTTATACCCCCTCTGGCCTGCCGGCCATCTCCCCCACAAGGGGGGACAAGACCCGTGGCACAGCCGCCGGGTTAAGCCCTCCCCCTTGTGAGGAGGGTTGGGAGGGTCTTTCCCGGTCTCCACCGCACTATCTCATTTCAATATCACACCCCATTCCCCAGAGAGGACCATCCCATGCTGAAATTCACCGAAGAACACGAATGGCTGCAGATCGAAGCCGGTGTCGCCACCGTCGGCATCACCACCTATGCCGTTGAACAACTCGGCGATCTGGTGTTCGTGGAACTGCCTGAAGTCGGCGCCACCTTCGGCAAGAACGACAACGCCGCCACCGTCGAATCCGTCAAGGCCGCCTCGGATGTCTACTGCCCGCTCGCTGGCGAAATCACTGAAGTGAACCCCGCCATCGTCGCCGATCCGTCGCTGGTCAATTCCGACCCGCAGGGCGCCGGCTGGTTTTTCAAGCTGAAGCTCGCCAACGCCGCCGATGCCGACGGCCTGCTCGACGAAGCGGCCTACAAGGAGCTCACCGCGTAATGACGACGCCGACGGAATTCCAGTTTACCGACTACCAGCCCTACGACTTCGCCAATCGTCGTCACATCGGCCCCTCGCCGGCCGAAATGACCGATATGCTGAAGGTTATCGGCTATAACAGCCTCGACGGGCTGATCGACGCGACCGTCCCGCCCTCCATCCGCCAGAAGGCGCCGCTCCTCTGGGGCGCGCCGATGACGGAGCGCGAGGCGCTCGACAAGCTGCGCGAAACCGCAAACAAGAACAAGGTCCTGACCTCGCTGATCGGCCAGGGCTATTACGGCACGATCACGCCGCCGGTCATCCAGCGCAACATCCTGGAAAACCCGGCCTGGTACACGGCCTACACGCCTTACCAGCCGGAAATCTCCCAGGGCCGCCTCGAGGCGCTCCTGAACTACCAGACGATGATCTGCGACCTCACCGGCCTCGACGTCGCCAACGCCTCGCTGCTCGATGAAGCGACCGCTGCCGCCGAAGGCATGGCCATGGCCGAACGCGTCTCCAAGTCGAAGGCCAAGGCCTTCTTCGTCGACGCCGCCTGCCATCCGCAGACGATCGAGCTGATCAAGACCCGCGCCGAGCCGCTCGGCTGGAGCGTCGTCATCGGCAACCCCTTCACCGATCTCGACCCGGTCGACGTCTTCGGCGCCATCTTCCAGTATCCGGGCACGCACGGTCATGTGCATGATTTCACCGGCCTGATCTCGCGCCTGCACCAGACCGGCGCCATCGCCATCGTCGCCGCCGACATCCTGGCGCTGACGCTGCTGAAGTCGCCCGGCGAAATGGGCGCCGACATCGCCATCGGCTCGTCGCAGCGCTTCGGTGTTCCCGTCGGCTACGGCGGCCCGCACGCGGCCTACATGTCGGTCAAGGACGCCCATAAGCGCTCTATGCCCGGCCGTCTGGTCGGCGTCTCGGTCGATGCCCGCGGCAACCGCGCCTATCGCCTGTCGCTGCAGACCCGCGAACAGCACATCCGCCGCGAAAAGGCGACGTCGAACATCTGCACCGCGCAGGTTCTGCTCGCCGTCATGGCCTCGATGTACGCCGTCTTCCACGGCCCCAAGGGCATCAAGGCGATCGCCCAGCAGGTCCACCAGAAGGCCGTTCTGATGGCCAAGGGCCTGGAAAAGCTCGGTTACACCATCGAGCCCGAGACCTTCTTCGACACCATCACCGTCGATGTCGGCCACATGCAGGGCGTCATCCTGCGCGCGGCGGTCGCCGAAGGCGTCAACCTGCGCAAGGTCGGCGCCACCAAGGTCGGCATGAGCCTCGACGAGCGTACCCGCCCGGCGACGCTGGAAGCCGTCTGGCGCGCCTTCGGCGGCAACTTCGCCGTCGCCGATTTCGAGCCGAGCTATCGCCTGCCAAAGGGCCTCGCCCGCACCAGCGAGTACCTGACGCATCCGATCTTCCACATGAACCGCGCCGAAAGCGAGATGACGCGTTACATCCGTCGTCTGTCGGACCGCGATCTCGCGCTCGACCGGTCGATGATCCCGCTCGGCTCCTGCACGATGAAACTCAACGCCACGGCGGAAATGCTGCCGATCACATGGCCGGAGTTTTCGGATATCCATCCCTTCGTGCCGGCTGATCAAGCGCTCGGTTATCGCGAGATGATCGATGATCTCACCGAAAAGCTCTGCGCCGTCACCGGCTACGACGCCTTCTCCATGCAGCCGAACTCCGGCGCGCAGGGCGAGTATGCGGGCCTCTTGACGATCCGCAACTACCACATCGCCAACGGCAACGGCCATCGCGACGTCTGCCTGATCCCGACTTCTGCGCACGGCACCAACCCGGCATCCGCCCAGATGGTCGGCATGAAGGTCGTGGTCGTCAAGGTTCGCGAAAACGGCGACATCGACCTCGACGACTTCCGCGCCAAGGCCGAGCAGTATTCGGACAACCTCTCCTGCTGCATGATCACCTACCCCTCGACGCATGGCGTGTTCGAGGAAACGGTGAAGGAGATCTGCGATCTCGTGCACAAGCACGGCGGCCAGGTCTATCTCGACGGCGCCAACATGAACGCCATGGTCGGCCTGTCCCGCCCCGGTGACATCGGCTCCGACGTCAGCCACCTCAATCTGCACAAGACCTTCTGCATCCCGCATGGCGGCGGCGGTCCCGGCATGGGCCCGATCGGCGTCAAGTCGCACCTCGCCCCGCATCTGCCCGGCCATCCGGAAACCGACGGTCGTTCGGGCGCGGTATCGGCAGCAGCCTTCGGCTCGGCATCCATCCTGCCGATTTCCTGGAGCTACTGCCTGATGATGGGCGGCGAAGGCCTGACACAGGCGACCAAGGTGGCGATCCTCAACGCCAACTACATCGCCGCCCGGCTCAAGGGCGCCTACGACGTGCTCTACAAGTCCGAGGCCGGCCGCGTGGCGCACGAGTGCATCATCGACACGCGTCCGCTGGTCGACAGTTCAGGCGTGACCGTCGACGACGTCGCCAAACGCCTGATCGACTGCGGCTTCCACGCGCCGACCATGAGCTGGCCGGTAGCAGGCACGCTGATGATCGAGCCAACTGAATCGGAAACCAAGGCCGAACTCGACCGCTTCTGCGAGGCCATGCTGGCGATCCGCCAGGAAGCCCGCGACATCGAGGAAGGCCGCTCGGACAAGACCAACAACCCGCTGAAGAACGCCCCGCACACGGTCGAAGACCTCGTCGGCGAATGGGACCGCCCCTATTCGCGCGAACAGGCCTGCTTCCCCCCCGGCGCCTTCCGCGTGGACAAGTACTGGTCCCCGGTCAACCGCGTCGACAACGTCTTCGGCGACCGCAACCTGATCTGCACCTGCCCGCCTCTGGAGGATTACGCCGAAGCGGCCGAGTAAGGATACGAGATCGAAACGCCCGGCTTTGCCCGGGCGTTTTGGTATCTTCGGGGCATCCAACACCCCAACGCCCGAACTTCAAGGCTTCTCTACCGCGCAACCGCCGCCGCCGACACACAAGCTCACCACGGCGACGAACCCGCCATCATCGGTCAATGGTTGATATCAGCGTCTTTCCGCTTGCCGCCGCACGCCCGCCGCTCTAAGCAAGCCGCCACTCGACAACAGACAACAGGTGACCAGTCCCATGGCAAAATCCGACGGCGATATCACCCAGCAGCCCTGGCCGCACCCCGTCATGCTGGCGCTGGAAGAGCCCGGCGAGTACGTCACCATCGCTACGACCCAGGCAGCTTCCTGGGCGATGATCGAGGACTGGCCGACGGAAGACGGCCCCGCCCTCGACAAGGCCCTGCTCATCTGCGCCGACGTCATCAAGGGCAAGCGCAGCAACGAAGACGCTCGCAAGGCCTTCATCGCCGCCGCCATCGAGGCTGGCATCGATATCAAGAACGACTGAGCGGGAGGCTAACCCTCACGCGGCACGGTCAGCGGCGGTCCTAGAAACTCGACGTCCCAGGTTCTGGCGAAGACGTTGAGCGCTACTGTATCCGGTCGCCCGTCGCGCATGACGCCGGCAAGCCCGAGGAAGAAGGCTTTTGCATCAAGCCCGGGCGCGATCAGGATATACTGCCGCGCCGGCCGGTCAGTGACGTTGACGAAGGCATGCGCCGCCCCACCCGGCACGGTGACGACGTCGCCCTCCTCGGCGTAAAACTGGCGGCCATCCACCTCGAACAGATACCGCCCCTCCATCACCCGGAAAACTTCCGTCTCGCGATGCCGATGGCGTGGCGGCCCGAAGCCCGGCGCGTTGATCGTGTCGATGAAGCAGAACTGCCCACCCGTCGTCGAAGGGTCGACCCGGACGCTGAGTTCCAGCCCGATCGCAGGGATCTTGATGACCTCCTCGGTCGATTTCGAGTGAAACATCTGGCTGGTCATGAACAGGATCCCTGAGCGGACAGAAGGGGCCGCCGTTCCCGGCTATCGCACATAGCTTCGCAGCGTGGTCACGCGATTCTTGCGAATTCAGGAGGGTCCAAACAAATTTGTGAAAAGAAATACTACAGAGAAATAAAAAACAAATCGAAACGGATATTTGGAACTGTGCAGTTCCATAAATATAGCAGACCCGGTCACGACAATTTTATACTTAAATTCACCAAGAATACTCTACCAACTTTTTGGTAAGTTGGAGTTGACGCTATCCTTGTGTAGCGTGCTAATCGAAATAGTTATGCGGAGATGCGACCGATGGAAAGTAAAATCCGTAGAGCCCTTGCCAGCCACGCGAAGCTTGCGGTCGATGCCGGCGAAATTTCCAACACCCAGAATCTGTTTGACGTCGGGCTCACCTCGTTTGCCTGCGTTCAGCTGATGATGCGCCTCGAAGAGGTTTTCGACGTCGAGTTTCCCGATGAACTCCTCAAGAAGGCGACCTTCGAGAGCATCGCTGCAATCGAGCAGAATATCGAGCGCTTGAGCGAGGATACCGGCACCGTGAGCGGCATCACCAGCCTGCCGGGCCTGCTTGGTATGGGCACGATAATGTTCGCCGGTGCCTTCCACCGATCGCTGATGGCGGCCGCTGATATTGGCATCCTCTAAAGCGGCCGGTTGTCAGGCAGCCCTAGAGGTAAGAATAGGCGGCTGAGCCGAGCGCCAGAATTCCGAATGCGATCAGCAGATAGCTCGTGGCGCGCAGGACTTTGCCGGTAAAATCCTGCGGCAACCGTCTTCTGGCGAGGCTCACCGCACCACTCAGGAAAAACCACCAGGCAAGAGAGCCGCTGAAGACACCGCCGACAATGACGGCGGAGCTGAAACGCCGCGTTTCCTCCGTCAGGCCAAAGCCGGCGAAGAGTGCTCCAAAAGACAGGATCGTTGCAGGATTGGAGACTGTGAGCAGGAACGTCGCCAATGTCGTTCCGAGCAGCCCGCCTGCCTTGATATCGGCAGCCTGGATGGGATCATGGTTGAGTCCGCGATATCCGAGCCACAACAGGAGTAGGCCGCCGCCGATTGCCAATGGCAACGTTGCCGCCGACATGGTCTGCTGAAACACCGCAATACCGGTCACGGCCACAAGCGCATAGCTTGCGTCGCCAACCGCAGTTCCGAAACCACACGAAAAGCCTGCGGCAAAGCCGCGCTCGAGCGTGCGGTTGATGCAGAGCATTCCGATCGGTCCTAGCGGCGCGGTGATGATGACACCCAGAAGAGCGCCCTTCAGGAACAACAAAAGCATTTCGTCGGTCTATTCCTCTTCCGCGGCGGTGATGGCACGGCGTACAGCCAAGGCCCTTAAAGCCCGGCTGCGGCGAGGTAAAATGAAAAAGGCCACCGAGACGGCGGCCTTGTCGATAATTCGGTCGATAGTGGCAATCAGTGCGCCGGAACGACGGCGTTGCCCTCGGCGGCAAGCGCTGCGAGATCGGCCGGCTTCAACTCGACAGATTCGCCGCAGCCGCAGGCTGAGGTCTGATTCGGATTGGTGAAGGTGAAGCCCGAACGCAATGTCGTGCTTTCGAAGCCCATTTCGGTCCCGAGCAGGTAGAGCACGGCCGAAGGTTCGACCCAGACCCTGGCGCCATCCCGCTCGATCAGGTCGTCCTTCGCATTCGGTTCGGTCACGAGGTCGATGGTATATTCCATCCCTGCGCAGCCGCCCTTCTTGATCCCGACGCGAAGGCCCTTGGCTTCCGGTCCGGAATTTTCGACGATAGCCTTCACGCGGTTCGCGGCGGCCTCCGTCATGCTCATTATTGCAAAGCCCATGGGCCTCTTCTCCTTCCGCGCACGGATTAAAGGTCCGGCGTTTCACGATTCAAATGTAGTGCCAGCAGCTTAACCGATCAATACCAGGCGCGCGGCAAGATCGGATCAGTACCAGCCGACCGCGACCTGCGCCTCTTCCGACATGCGATCGGGTGTCCACGGCGGATCGAAGGTCATCCCGACCTCGACGCCGGATACGCCTTCGACAGCGCCAACGGCGTTCTCCACCCAGCCCGGCATCTCGCCGGCAACGGGGCAACCAGGCGCCGTCAGCGTCATCATGATCTTGACCATGCGGTCGTCTTCGATGTCGATCTTGTAGATCAGCCCGAGTTCGAAAATGTCGGCGGGAATTTCCGGGTCATAGACGGTCTTCAGCGCCATGATGACGTCGTCGCTGAGGCGCGCCAGTTCATCGGCCGGAATGCTGGAATGCACGATTCCTTCGCGCACGTCGATCTTCTGTTCGCTGTCATCGAGGCTCATACGGCCTACTCCTTATGCAAAGAACTTGCGCGCATACTCAAGCGCGTCGGCCAAGGCATCCACCTCGGCGCGGGTATTGTACATGCCGAAGGATGCACGGCATGTGGAGGTCACGCCGAAGCGTTTCAAGAGCGGCATGGCGCAATGGGTCCCTGCGCGAACTGCAACACCCTGCCGGTCGATCACCATCGACACGTCATGCGCATGCAGTCCGGCGAGTTCAAAGGAGAAAATTCCGCCCTTGCCTGGCGCAGTTCCGAACACCCGCAACGAATTGACCGCCTGTAGTCGCTCCGCGGCGTAGGCAGCTAGACCCGCCTCGTGCTTTGCAATCGCCTCGCGGCCGACCTTCTCCATGTAATCAAGCGCATAGCCAAGCCCGATCGCCTGCACGATCGGCGGCGTTCCGGCTTCGAAGCGGTGCGGCGGATCGTTGTAGGTCACGGCATCCTCCGTCACCTCGAAGATCATCTCGCCGCCGCCCTGGAAGGGCCGCATCTCGCGCAGCCGATCCTTCTTGCCATAGAGCACGCCGATGCCCGACGGCCCGTAGAGCTTGTGGCCGGTCATCACGTACCAGTCGCAATCGATGTCCTGCACGTCGACAGGCATATGGACGGCGCCCTGCGAGCCGTCGACCAGCACCGGAATGCCGCGTTCATGGGCGATACGGCAAATTTCCTTGACCGGAACCACGGTGCCGAGCGCATTCGACATATGCGTGATCGCAACGAGCTTCGTCCGTTCCGTCAGGCTCTTTTCGAAATCCTCGATATGGAACGCGCCCTCGTCGTCGACGGGCACCCACACCAGCTTGGCGCCCTGCCGCTCGCGGATAAAATGCCAAGGCACGATATTGGAGTGATGCTCCATGATCGAGATGACAATCTCGTCGCCCTCGCCGATGTTGGGCATTCCCCAGCCATAGGCGACGGTGTTGATCGCTTCCGTCGAAGACTTCGTGAAGATGATGTCGTTGACATCGGGCGCATTGAGAAAGCGCCTGACCTTCTCGCGTGCCCCCTCATAAGCGTCCGTTGCCGCGTTCGAGAGAAAATGCAGGCCGCGATGAACGTTCGCATACTCGTTCGAATAGGCGTTCGAGATCGCATCGATGACGACCTGCGGCTTCTGTGCGGAGGCGCCGTTGTCGAGATAGACCAGCGGCTTGCCATAGACTTCCTTCGCAAGGATCGGAAAATCCTTGCGAATGGCTTCGACGTCGTATGCGGTGGCCGGAACTATCTTGTCCATGACGCTATCCGATCACGCGTGCTTTTCGAGCCAAGCCGAGATGACGCCTTCCAGCGACTCGACCAGGGCTTCGTCTTCAAGTTCCTCGACGATCTCGGCAACGAACGCATTGACGAGCATTGCGCGCGCCTTGTTCTCCGGAATGCCGCGGGCCATCAGATAGTAGAGATGGTTGTGGTCGATATCGGCGACCGTGGCGCCATGACCGCATTGAACGTCGTCAGCGAAGATCTCGAGCTCCGGCTTCACCGAGAATTCGGCGTCGTCGGACATCAGCAGCGTGTTGCACGCCATCTTGGCATCGGTCTTCTGCGCATCAGGCGCAACGCGAATCATCCCCTGGAAGACACCCTTGGCGCGGTCGAAGACGACGTTGCGGATGACTTCGGTGGAACCCGTATGCGGAACGTTGTGGCCGAGAACCATGGTCACGTCGGTATGGGTTTCGGCGCCCAGCAGATTGATGCCGCGTAGCGTCAGATCGGCGCCCTCGCCCGTCACCTTGATATGCAGTTCCTGACGAACCAGCTTGCCACCGGCATTGATGACGAACAGCTTCAGCTTGGCATCGGCGCCGAGGTCGACGCGGATCTGGCCGAGGTGCGTATCGTCGGCACCCTGCTGCTGGATGATGATCCAGGTAAGCTCGGCGCCTTCACCGACCGTGATGTCGCTGACATGCGACACGAAGGCCGCATCCGGTGTCACCGCCAGGTGACGCTCGATGATAGTCCCTTTGACGTTGGCGCCGAAGTTGACCGGCAGGCGCGTATGCGCTTGGCCGCCGGCGTGAACGAACTGGATCTCCAGCGGCTCTTCAAGCGACGTGCCGGCAGCAACGTCAATGACGTAGCCATCGCGAACGAAGCTGCCGTTGATACGACCGATCGCGTCGTCGCTGCTGAGCGCACCGAGGCTGGTAGCAGCAGCACCGCTGGAGAGCTGAGCCGCGTAGCCGGATACGGCAAGGCCGTCGATCGAACGCTTGAGATCGGGTACACCCTGAATGACGGAGAGAACCGAGGACTCTTCGACTAGCGGATCGCGGGCTTCGGAGCCGGCGTCGCCAGCTTGATCAGGAATGGCGCGCAGCAGGGTCTTGAGGTCGGTATAGTGCCAGGCCTCGACGCGGCGCGTCGGCAGGCCGGCCTTCTTCAGATCGTCAAGCAGGCGGTCACGGATGGCGATAACAGAACCGTCGCCCGGCAGTTCGCCGATCTGATTGTTGAAAGCCTCGATGAGCGCCGCTTCCGCAGCGGTCTGGCGGCTCGTCGTCTGCATGTTCATGAGACTCGTCCTTTCCGCCCTAATCAGGCTGCCGCACCGATGATGTCGGCGTAACCATTGGCTTCCAGCTCATGCGCCAGTGTCTTGTCACCCGACTTGATCACCTGGCCCTTGTAGAGAACGTGAACCGTATCCGGAACGATATAGTCGAGCAGGCGCTGGTAGTGGGTGATGACGATGACGGCGCGATCCGGCGAACGAAGCGCGTTGACGCCATCGGCGACGATCTTCAGTGCGTCGATGTCGAGACCGCTATCGGTTTCGTCGAGAACGCAAAGCTGCGGCTGCAGCAGCGCCATCTGCAGGATTTCGGCGCGCTTCTTCTCGCCACCGGAGAAGCCGACGTTCAGCGGACGCTTCAGCATCTCGGTGTTGATCTGCAGCTTGGCGGCAGCGTCCTTTACCAGGCGCATGAAGTCAGGCGTCTTCAACTCCTCTTCGCCGCGAGCCTTGCGCTGCTCGTTCATCGCCACCTTGAGGAACTGCATCGTGGCAACGCCCGGAATTTCGACGGGATACTGGAAGGCCAGGAAGATGCCCTTGGCGGCACGCTCGGCAGCGTCGAGCTCCAGGATGCTCTCGCCATTGTAAAGGATGTCACCCTCGGTCACTTCATAGTCGCTGCGGCCGGAGAGAATGTAGGACAGCGTCGACTTGCCGGAGCCGTTCGGGCCCATGATGGCGGCGACTTCGCCTGCCTTCACGGTGAGGTTCAGGCCGCGGATGATCTCGGTGCCGTCTTCGGCGATGCGGGCGTGCAGGTTCTTAATCTCAAGCATGGTCATGTCCCATAAAAAGCAATCGGAGAAAGGCGCGATCAACGCGCCCTCGCGCATTCAATGTCTTATTGCGTCAGCCGACGCTGCCTTCGAGCGAGATGCTGATGAGCTTCTGCGCCTCGACAGCAAATTCCATCGGCAGTTCCTGCAGGACTTCCTTGACGAAGCCGTTGACGATCAGGGCGATCGCCGCTTCCGTCGGGATGCCGCGCTGCAGGCAGTAGAACAGCTGATCCTCGGAGATTTTCGAGGTCGTTGCTTCGTGCTCGAACTGCGCCGTTGAATTCTTCGCCTCGATGTAGGGCACCGTATGCGCGCCGCACTTGTCGCCGATCAGCAGCGAGTCGCACTGCGTGAAGTTGCGCGCGTTCGACGCCTTGCGGTGGGCCGAGACCTGGCCGCGATAGGTGTTCTGCGACACGCCGGCGGCGATGCCCTTGGAGACGATGCGGCTCGACGTGTTCTTGCCGAGATGGATCATCTTGGTGCCCGAATCGATCTGCTGATGGCCGTTCGACACGGCGATCGAGTAGAACTCGCCTCTGGAGTCGTCGCCGCGCAGGATGCAGGACGGATACTTCCAGGTAATGGCGGATCCGGTTTCGACCTGCGTCCAGGAGATTTTCGACCGATCACCACGGCAATCGCCGCGCTTGGTGACGAAGTTGTAGATACCGCCCTTGCCCTGCGCATCACCGGGATACCAGTTCTGGACAGTCGAATATTTGATTTCGGCATCATCGAGCGCAACGAGCTCGACGACGGCAGCATGCAGCTGGTTTTCGTCGCGCTGTGGCGCGGTGCAGCCTTCGAGATAGGAGACGTAGGCGCCTTCTTCGGCGATGATCAGCGTGCGCTCGAACTGGCCGGTGTTCTTCTCGTTGATGCGGAAGTAGGTGGACAGCTCCATCGGGCAACGAACGCCCTTCGGAACGAACACGAACGATCCGTCGGTGAAAACAGCCGAGTTCAGCGTCGCATAGTAGTTATCGGAGGTCGGGACGACGGAGCCGAGATACTTCTGCACCAGTTCCGGATGCTCGCGGATCGCTTCCGAGATCGACATGAAGATCACGCCGGCCTTCTTCAGCTCTTCCTTGAAAGTCGTGACGACGGACACGGAGTCGAAAACGGCATCGACGGCGATCTTCGGCCTTTCGACACCGGCCAGGATTTCCTGCTCCTTGAGCGGAATACCGAGCTTCTCGTAAACCTTGAGGATTTCCGGATCGACCTCATCAAGCGACTTCGGCCCCGGCGTGCTTTTCGGCGCCGCGTAATAGTAGAGGTCGTTGAAATCGATCTTCGGATAATCGACGCGTGCCCAAGTGGGCTCTTCCAACGTCAGCCAGCGCTTGTAGGCTTCCAGACGCCATTCCAGCATCCATTCCGGCTCCTGCTTCTTGGCGGAGATGAAACGAATGATGTCTTCGGACAGGCCCTTGGGTGCCTTGTCCGTTTCGATGATGGTCTCGAAACCGTATTTGTACTGATCGACGTCAATCTCGCGAACGCGATCAACCGTTTCCTGGACGGCGGGCATGTTATTCTCCAATCTCGCCGGAGAAAAGGTCCGGCAGCTTGTCGTGCGGGCAGTATTGTTTGCCCCGTATGTAGGTGGCCAAAAGGGACTTTTCAGCCCGAATGGCAAGCGGAAATTTGCGTTTCCGCAAATTTATGAAGCAGTCACGCCGCCTCTCCGGCCGGCCTGCGCCGGGCGGCAATTTTCGCGAATATGGAAATCGCTCTGTCGATCTCCTCCTCGGTGGTGGCGAAGCCCAGCGAAATGCGAAGAGCGCCGAGCTTGGGGTCATGTCCCATGGCAACCAGAACATGGCTTTCGCCGACCTTGCCGGACGAGCATGCGGATCCCGCGGAAAGCGCCACACCTTCGAGATCGAACGCGATCTGCCCCGTTTCGGCTTTTAGTCCCGGCAGGGTGAAGAAGGTCGTGTTCGAGACGCGCTCACCCTCGGCACCGTAGATGACAACATCGGGCGCCGCGCCGCGCATGCCGCTCTCCAGCCGGTCACGCAGCACCGAAATTGCTGCGTTGCGGGCCTCGAACTCCGCGACAGCGGCTTCCGCGGCAGCGCCAAAGCCGATCACCGCAAGCGAATTCTCCGTGCCCGAGCGGTGGCCTTTCTCCTGGCCTCCGCCATGGATCAATGGCCTTGGCATCAACACTTCACCGCGTGTAACGAGGGCGCCGGCGCCCTTTGGGCCGCCGATCTTGTGCGACGACACGATCAGGAAGTCGGCGCCGAGCGCGTTGATATCGAGCTTCAGGCGCCCTGCAGCCTGCACGGCATCGACAACAAGCAACCCGCCCTGCGCCTGCACGATCTGCGCGATATCGGCAATCGGCTGAACGATGCCGGTCTCGTTGTTGACGAGCATGACCGCGACCATCGGCAACCC
This sequence comes from Rhizobium sp. Root708, assembly GCF_001429725.1. Lineage (GTDB taxonomy): Bacteria > Pseudomonadota > Alphaproteobacteria > Rhizobiales > Rhizobiaceae > Rhizobium. The sequence goes on from NZ_LMHV01000007.1 coordinate 23,124, forward strand.
TGCCGACTTGTTATGAGCAGCAAGCAACGCGCCAAGACCGTCAAGATCGACAAGGCCGTGAGCCGTCACCGGGATTTCCGTCGTCTTTTCCTTTGGAAACCGCCCACCCTCGCGCACGGCAGGATGCTCGACCGCCGAATAGTAGAGCCGGCCGATCGCGAGCGGCGTCCGCCCCATCTTGAAATCAGGCGTCAGCACCATGTTGGCTGCTTCGGTAGCGCCGCTGGTAAAAATCACATGCGCGGGATCGGCACTCGTGAGGCCAGCGACCTGCCGGCGTGCCTGTTCGATCGCAGCCCGGACGCTGCGGCCTTCACCATGCACCGAGTTCGGATTACCGAACAAATCCATGGCACGCAGAACCGCGTCGCGTGCGTTGGGATGCAGCGGCGAAGTCGCGTTCCAATCGAGATAAAGGCGTGGCGGCGCCATGATCTTTCGTCCTGCGCTTTAAGCTTGCACGACGCCTCGGCTCATTTTCCTTGAAATTTCGGCCGGGCTTGCCTTATGACACATCCCACAATGCGTGGATCGCCATGCAAGTTTCGAATTGTTCTAAACTGCGTTTTAGAAAAGCTGACAACGTCCGTCAAGTCTGCGCAGCATGAACGCGAAGAAATAAACGCCGGAGTACCGATGCCCGAAGTCATTTTCAACGGCCCCGCAGGCCGCCTTGAAGGCCGCTACCAGCCCTCCAAGGAGAAAAGCGCGCCGATTGCCCTCATTCTGCACCCGCACCCACAGTTCGGCGGCACGATGAACAACCAGATCGTCTACCAACTCTTCTACATGTTCCAGAAGCGCGGGTTCACGACTTTGCGCTTCAACTTCCGTGGAATCGGTCGCAGCCAGGGCGAGTTCGACCACGGCGCCGGCGAGCTATCGGACGCGGCTTCCGCGCTCGACTGGGTGCAGAGCCTGCATCCCGATTCGAAGACCTGCTGGGTTGCCGGCTATTCCTTCGGCTCGTGGATCGGCATGCAGTTGCTGATGCGTCGTCCTGAGATCGAAGGCTTCATGTCGATCGCGCCGCAGCCGAACACCTACGACTTCTCCTTCCTGGCACCCTGCCCGTCGTCCGGCCTGATCATCAATGGCGACGCCGACAAGGTTGCGCCGGAGAAAGACGTCAACGGTCTGGTCGAAAAGCTGAAGACGCAGAAGGGCATCCTGATCACGCACCGCACGGTGCCGGGCGCCAACCATTTCTTCAACGGCCAGGTGGAAACGCTAATGGGCGAATGCGAGGACTACCTCGACCGCCGCCTCAACGGCGAACTGGTCCCCGAACCGGCCGCCAAGCGCATCCGCTAGGCCGACCGCATCCCGGCGGTCATTTCGAACGTCGGGCAGGACAATCCGTCAATGATCATAGGCATGCGGCTTCGCATGCCTATTTTTGTCAGGACATGCTGGGACACGCTGTTGTCCGGATGGGTGAATGCGATGAACTTTTCCGCAAAGTTCCGCCGGAAAAACCAGTCCATCAGGCCGCTTGCAATCTCCGTCGCATAGCCCTTGCCCCACTCCTGCTGGCGGAATGAGTAGCCGAGCTCAAAATCCTGCCTGTCGCCGCCGAACAGCGAAAAACCCGCCCGACCGATGAAGCGGCCATCCTCACGGCTGAGGATCTTGTATTTCGTCGTTCCATCTCGCGCCTGCTCGCTGAACCAGGTGCGCAACCGTTCTTCGGCCCTCTCCCGCGACCATGGGGCGGCGCCGGAAAGATATCGCGTCGTCTCGATCGTCGAGTGAAGCTCCTGAATGAGACCCGCATCGTCGGGTTCCCACATGACAGCGACGAGCCGCGTCGTCTCCAGAATGACCTGCGTCACGGCTTCACCAGCACGCCGCCGCTGACAGGCACGCGGACCCCGGTCGTTCCCGGAAATGTCAGAGGCAGGTCGTCCAACGATCGAACAGCCAGATAGGCCCAGGCTTCCGCCTCCATGGAATCGCCGTTGAACCCAGCCTCTTCCGCTGCGATCACTTTGGCGCCCGTGCTTTGCGCGAGGTGCTTCAGGTCCTGCATCAGGACGCGATTGAGGCGACCACCGCCGCAGATGACATAGAGCGTCGGCGTCATCGGAAGGTGACCCGCGGACTTGAAGATCGAGGCGGCAGCGACATAGGCGAGCGTGCGTGCACCGTCGGCGAGCTCTGCGTCTCCCCCCGATGGTGGCGGAAAGTCGTTGCGATCAAGCGAGCGGCGCTTCTCGGCCGTAAAGAACGGGCTGCTCAAATAGCGATCTGCGAGATCTCCGATGACCCGTCCCTCCGAGGCGATCATGCCGCCTTGGTCGAACGGCACCCCCGCATGCGTCTCGACCCATTGATCGATCAGCGTATTGCCCGGCCCGCTGTCGTAGCCGACGATGACGCCGTCAGCGCCGATGTAGGTCAGGTTGGAAATCCCGCCGATATTGACGAAGCAGACCGGCAAGGTCGCATCCGCCACATTGGCGGCAAGCGCCGCGTGGTAGACCGGGACCAGGGGTGCACCCTGGCCGCCGTGGACCATGTCGTTGGCGCGGAGGTCGTAGGCGACCGGTATCCCCGTCTCGCGGGCGAGACGAGCCCCATCGCCGATCTGGACCGTCAGCGCCTCGTCCGGACGGTGCAGAACCGTCTGTCCATGAAAGCCGATGACGTCGATCGAGGATGCATCCAGCGCGTTCGCGATCAGAAATTCCTTAACGGCAGCTGCATGACGTAACGTAAGCTCTCGCTCGATCGACACCAGATCACCCGGCCGCTGCTCACGCTGCGTGATGCTCTTTGCCTGCTCCAGCGCCAGCTTCAGCCGGTCGCGGAAGGCGGGATCGTAGGCAACGCCAACCGACGGCCCCCGCTCGACTAGGTCGCGGCCGTCGGTGTGCAGCAGCGCCACATCGATGCCATCCATCGAGGTACCGCTCATCAGGCCGATCGCCGTGCGTATCTTTCCCATGCTTCCCCCGCATCCAACAAGGCGGTGACTCAATCAACCAAGTGGTGACTGTGCGCGAAAACAGTGCTAAACGCGCCGCTCCACATCAACAATAGCCAATCCGAAAATCCTGATCCGAAAGCAAAAGGTCATGACCGAGTTCAAATCCGATTTCCTCCGCACGCTGAAAGAGCGTGGCTTCATTCATCAGATATCCGATGAATCCGGCCTCGACGACCTCTTCGCCAAGGAAACCGTGACGGCATATATCGGCTTCGACCCGACCGCCCCTTCGCTGCATGCGGGCGGCCTGATCCAGATCATGATGCTCCACTGGATGCAGAAGACCGGCCACCGGCCGATCTCGCTCATGGGCGGCGGCACCGGCATGGTTGGCGATCCGTCCTTCAAGGATGACGCCCGCCAGCTGATGACCATCGATACGATCGAAAGCAACATCGCTTCGATCAAGCGCGTCTTCGCCAACTACCTCTCTTACGGTGAGGGGCCGAAGGACGCGATGATGATCAACAACGGCGACTGGCTGCGGGAGATCAATTACCTCGAGTTCCTGCGCGACGTCGGCCGTCATTTCTCGGTCAACCGCATGCTGTCCTTCGACAGCGTCAAGACGCGTCTCGATCGCGAACAGTCGCTGTCCTTCCTCGAATTCAACTACATGATCCTGCAGGCCTACGATTTCGTGGAGCTCAACAAGCGCTACGATTGCCGCCTGCAGATGGGCGGTTCCGACCAGTGGGGCAACATCGTCAACGGCATCGATCTCGGTCACCGCATGGGGACGCCGCAGCTCTACGCGCTGACCTCGCCGCTGCTCACCACCGCCTCCGGCGCCAAGATGGGCAAGTCGCTGAACGGTGCCGTCTGGCTGAACCCGGACATGCTGTCGGCATACGACTTCTGGCAATACTGGCGCAACACCGAGGACGCGGACGTCTCGCGCTTCCTGAAGCTCTACACCACTCTGCCGATGGACGAGATCGCTCGGCTTTCGGCACTCGCCGGCTCGGAGCTCAACGAGGTCAAGAAGATCCTCGCGACCGAGGTGACGGCGATGCTGCACGGCCGTGAAAACGCCGAGCAGGCCGCCGAAACGGCGCGCAAAACCTTCGAGGAAGGCGCGCTTGCCGACAACCTGCCCTCGATCGATGTTCCGGCAGCCGAACTCGATGCCGGCATCGGCCTGCTGGCGCTGATCGTCAAGGCTGGTCTCGCCGCCTCCAACGGCGAAGCTCGCCGTCACGTCCAGGGCGGCGCGGTGCGCATCAACGATGCGGCGATTTCCGACGAGCGCAAGGTGATCGGCTCGGGTGAGATCACCGCCGACGGCGTGATCAAGCTCTCGCTCGGCAAGAAGAAGCACATCCTGATCCGCCGCGCGGCATAAGCGCGGCAAAGACATCAGATGAAGAGCCGGCCTCGCGCCGGCTTTTTTTGTGCCTACTGGAATTCGAAGATGTTGCGGAACACGCCAGGCGCGATGATCGACAACGGATTGATCGTCAGGTTCGGAGCTTCCAGCTTGCCGGTCAGCTTGAAGGTGATTCCGATGAGGCCGCGATCCGTTCCGTTGCCGAGGATAATGCCGATGAGCGGCAGTTCGGCAAACAATCTGTTCAGGCCGTAAGCCGGCATGAAGGTTCCCGTCATGTCCATGTTGCCCCGTTTGTCACGCAACATGCCCTGAAACACCGCGCCGACCTGGTCGCCGCGCGCTACGCCATTCTCGATGCTGACGACGCCATCCTGCGATACGATGCGAGCAAAGCCGCGCTGGAACCGCTGGGCCGACGTGTCGATGCTCCGCTTGACCGCGGAATTCAGGCTTCGTTGCTCCTGTCCCACCGGGGTCGACACAATCGAATGCAGGCGCTGTTCGTTGACCAGCGAGAAGCGCCGAACATCGATCGAGCCGTTCCAGTTGCCGCCCGGCCCAAGGCGAATGGCGAGGTTGAGCAAACCGCCGCTCATGTGTTGATAAAGGTCGGCGAAGCGGGACACTGATCCGGCGTCGCCGCTCGTGATGTTGATGACGCCGGAATCCCTCGTCTGCGCGACGACCGCTTCGCCGCTATCGCTAACGCCTGAAAGATTCAGTGCCTGAATGCGACTACCTTGAGCAACATAAGTACCGGAGACGTTGCGCAGTTTCTCATCGTTGAAGCCGATGACCCGGTCGAGCTTGGCGCGCACGGAAATGCTGCTTCCGCCCTTGTTGCCGTCTCCGTCGCCCTTGCCGTTGTCCGACTTGAGGTTGGCGATAATCGGCCTGGCGTCGGCGCTCGTCCCTGACACGGAAACATCCATGCCATTCTTGTCGCGGCGCAGTGAAACCGCGAAATCGTCGAGCGACGACAGCTTTACGCTGTCGAAATCGGCCTTGGTCAAATTGCCCTTGTTGAGCATCAGCGCACCGCTCGCGCCGAACCCGTCGCCCTTCAGGTTGAAGTTCTTGATCTGCAGATTGTCATCCGGACCAGAAATCTCAAAGGTCGCATTTGCTCCGATCCCGCTGCCCTTCGACCACCCGATCCATGGCAAGTCGAGCCGCGCCTTGCCGAAGTCGATAGATACGGACTGCCGGTCCTTGTCGATGCGGTTAAGCTCGACACTGATGTTACCATCGACGATATCGGAGAGGCCGGGCAGTATCTTCTCGCGTTGGTCGTTGCTCAGCAGCGCGCTGATCGACTGCTGCGGTTGGACGTCCGAGGATTTGTCTGTCGGCTCCACCAGAGTGATTTCAGCGGGCACGCCGTCGATATTGCCTTTGCCGTCAAGGCTGACCTGCTTCGGGTCGGCCGTCAAAGTCCCATTGAGACTGGTGATCTTACGGCCGGAGATCGGTTTGGCGACGTCAACACCCTGCAACTGCAGCGTTGCCTTCCAATCCGGTGGCGGTGGATTTTGAGACGATATCAATCCAATTCGCGCCTGGACATTGGCGGTGATCTTGCCCTTCAGATCCTCCGGCACGAAACCCGCGCGTTGCAGCACCTGGATCGGCTTGAACGTCAACAGCTCGCCGATTGCATCCGCCGCGCCGGAGATTGGCAGGTTGAGGTCCGCCATCAGCGGCTTGTCGTAGGTGGACGGAAGGACGAACGTCCCTTGCCCGACGTCAACAGAGCGCCCGGAAGCAAAGAAGGATTTGCCGCTCTTGATCGAAATCGTCGCCTTCGGTCCGGTCAGATCGAAATGCGCACTGGTATCGCGGATCGGTGGTATGTCCCCCGTGATATTCATTCGGGTGTCGTCGATGTCGAATGCGATCTTGATCTGGTTCTCATCCAGCCGGAGGCCCTTGCCAACCGCCTCGTCGAGCCGGCCGAAGGGAATGAAGACCGAGAGCGAGGCGTCGGTAACCGTGCCTCCGAACAGATTGCGCTCCACCCATTCTCTCGCCTTCGGCGCCATCCAGAATGGCCAAAGCTGCTTGACTGCGGTGGTCTGAAGCTGCTGCGATTGACCGACGAAGCTGATTTCGGGCGAAACGTCGCTCAGGCGAAGGTGAAGCGATCCGTAGAACGATCCAGCCGGGCTGGAGACTGTCATGTTCTGGAATTGCAGCTCGCGAGAAGCCACGAAATAACGGCCGGTCGCCTGTATATCGAAGGGCAGCGGCTGCTCGCCGGAGCCTGCGGGGGCCGCGACACCTCCGTTGACAAGCAGATCGATGCCAAATCCCTTGCCAGCCTGTGGGTCGATCTTGTCGAGATCGATAACGGCGCCGTTGAACGGGACCTTGGTTCCGGCAAACTGCATCTGCGACTGGACTATCTCCAGCGTCTGCTTGGCAAAGTCATAGCCGAGGTTCAAGCGACCGCCGCTCAGATCCTGCTCGTCGCCATCCATGTAGAGCTGGCCGGGCTTGAAATCGACCGTGGCCGCAAGTGCCGGTTGCGCATCGTCAGCCGAGCGAACGGCCGAAACCATCAGGTCGGCAAAGCCATCGATGCCCTGCCGGATCTGGCCGAGAGCATTGCGCTTCAGAACGAACGGTCCCAGATCGGCGTTCCGTAGCTGGCCGGTCAACTTCGATGTCTGATCGCCGGTCTTGCTTGCCAACAGGCTCAACTGCGCCTTCTGGCCGTTGATCCCGATTTCGCCGTCGAGCTGCAGCCCGCCTTCCGGGGTGCGCGAGAACACGAGACTATCGATGACGATCGCCAACGGCCCGTTGGACGTGTCTGCAAGCTTGATGTTTATGCCTTCGAGTTTGATGGAGCGGGTGCCGCCTCGGTCGACGAAACTGTCGATCGTATCGAGTTGCTGGAATACGGTCTCCATTGCCGCCGGAATCTCGTCGACACGAAGGTCGTCGAGCTTGAGCGGCTTGCCCGATGGCAACAAGGCGGTATCGAGGGCAATTTCCTCGGCCTCGATTTGCGCAATCGCGATTTTGCCGCGGAAAAGCTGCAGCGGATCGAGCGCCATTCGCATCGCACCCGTGGTCGACAGATGCTGGCCCGTCTTCTCATCGATCATGTTGACGTCGCGTGCCTCGAGCGCAAGCCGCATGTCCGATGTAAAGCGAATGACTGTGGATCCGACTTCGGCGCGGTAGCGTGGCCCGATCGCGCTGTTCAAGGCCGACTGCGCCTGCCGGGACAGCGGCTGATCGAAAACGCCGCTCTCGACGGTAATGACGATCGCCATCAGAATGAAAAGCACCAATCCGATACAACCACCGGCCATCCCAGCGGTCCGCCGCATGTGCGAACGTTCAGGCGGGCAATGCACAATCAGAGGGTCTTCAGCCTTGGCGGAAGGAAGCTCGTGCAAGGCGATGATATCTTTTTTGCGGAATGTAATCTTTTCGCCGCGGATCGCCGACATGCGCCTCGCCTGACTCCATAAAACATGTGATGGACCAGACTGGCTGGACGCATGTTCGTCCAATATATATCTGGCAAACCACCTGTCATCACATAAACCCGGCAAAAGAAAGGTTTTCCCAATGGCGGATATTGGCATCGGCTCCACTGCGCCCGACTTCGATCTTCCCAGAGACGGTGGTGGCCGTGTCAAACTCGGCGATTTCAGCGGCAAGCCCTTGGTGCTCTTCTTCTATCCGAAAGACGACACCACGGGCTGCACAACCGAATCACTGGCTTTCACGGCGCTCGCGCCGGAGTTCGCGAAGGCCGGCATTGCCGTCCTCGGCATGTCGCCAGACTCGGTGAAGTGCCATGATCGTTTTATCAAGAAGCACAGCCTCATGGTGATCCTGGCTTCCGACGAGGAACGAACGACCCTGGAAGCCTACGGTGTGTGGAAGCAGAAGAGCATGTATGGCCGTAGCTACATGGGCGTCGAACGCACGACTCTTCTGATCCGTCCGGACGGAACGATCGCGACGATATGGCAGAAGGTAAAGGTGGCCGGTCACGCCGAAGCGGTGCTAGTTGCCGCACAAAACCTGCACCAATGACGCTCTCGCATGTAGCGTCGCTTCGTGGCGGCGCCATCCCGGCTATTCGCGCCGTCGATCTCGATGAAAAGACCGGTCTGGCCTAGGAAGCTGCCGTCGCTGGCACGACCTCAAGCTCTCGCTTCGGTCGCCACTGGACGGTCCACCTAAAGCCGCCCCTTCAACGATCTAGCTCGCGCCGAGGCCGGCTTGACACCGCCCTTTTATCGTTCGCTGACATCGACAAGTCGCGGCTGACGAACCGCTCTCTTCGGCACTCAATAAGCACTTTGTTAACCTTAACAGTGTGTAATCACGGCAATTGAGGCAAGGTCTTCAATTGGGAGATTCTCCGTGACGCACGCACAGCAAAGCCACGTATTCGGCAAGAGAAAACAGGAACATATCCTGATCTTGGCCAGTGGTGATCGAGTGCGTCACCTGACGGTTCGCCCCTGGATGGCAGCGCTCGCCATCTGCTTCGTCGGCTTGTTTTCGATCGGCTATCTCATCGCGACGTCATATCTGGTGCTCCGCGACGACCTGATTGGCGCGACGATGGCGCGGCAGGCCCGCATGCAGCACGATTACGAAGACAGAATTGCCGCGCTTCGCGCACAGGTCGATCGGGTCACGTCACGCCAGCTTCTCGACCAGCAGGTCGTCGAGAACAAGGTCGACAAGCTGATGGAGCAGCAGATGGCGTTGACATCGCGCCACGGCAAGCTCGGCGAACTCCTCGATCGCGCAGCAAACTCCGGCCTGGATGAGAAGGCGCAGACCGTTGCACCTGATGCGAAGGACAAGCGTGCAGCGCTGACCGGCGGCATGCAGGCAATCGAAAACCAGCTGGTGGGCAGTGCCGAACCGACCGATGCCACCCCCGAGAACACCACTCTAGCCTATGTTCCCGCCCGTGAAACGACAGGCGACCGCGCCGACCGGGTTTTCTCGAAGGTCACCCTAGCTCTCAAGGGCATCGAACAGCATCAGCGTGATCGTGTCGAGCAGTTGACCGCGGATGCCGGCGATAGCGCCGACGCGATATCGCGCGTCCTCACCCGGTTTCGCATAGCAGTTCCAGCCGAGAGCGCCTCGCCCAAGCCGCAGGACCAGAGCGCGGTCGGCGGTCCCTATGTCGCACCCGAAAGTGCTGACGATTTCGACAATTCGCTGACACAGCTCGATAGCGCCCTGACGCGGCTGGAGACGGTGCGGGGCACGGCTGAAGCCCTTCCCTTTCAAAGCCCGGCAATCGGCAAGGAAATCACCAGCCCGTTCGGAAATCGCCGCGATCCGTTTCTCGGCCAGCTTGCGCTGCATTCGGGGATAGACTTTCGCTTCGCGCCCGGCGAACGCATTCGACCCACCGCCCCAGGCAAGGTAATCGCCGCCGGCTGGACAGGCGGTTATGGCAACATGGTCGAAGTCGACCACGGGAACGGTATCTCCACGCGCTATGGCCATATGTCCGAGATACTGGTAAAGGTCGGGGATACCGTCGGACGCCGCGATGTCATCGGATTGGCGGGAAGTACGGGACGCTCGACGGGCACGCATCTTCACTACGAAGTACGTCAGGATGGCCGCGCTATCGATCCGATCTACTTCATGAATGCAGGCACGAAACTCGCCTCCTACATGAAATAGCGTCTTTTACTAACCGCGCCTTTACCTCTGCAGCGGTTGCAAACCGCGTATTCCTTGACTTCTCGGCTGTTTCAGACTATTCCGCGCTGCATTGCGGCACGCAATCACGCCGGCTCAACCCGAGTCCGGCCGAACCGGAACGGAAACAGTTTTCCCTTTGACGACATTTGCTGATCTTGGCTTGAGCCAAAAAGTGCTTTCCGCTGTTACAGATGCGGGCTACACGACGCCAACCCCTATCCAGGCTGGCGCGATCCCGTTTGCCCTTCAGCGCCGCGATATTTGCGGCATTGCACAGACCGGAACGGGAAAGACTGCCTCGTTCGTTCTTCCCATGCTGTCGCTGTTGGAAAAGGGACGCGCACGCGCACGCATGCCGCGGACGCTGATCCTGGAGCCTACCCGCGAACTTGCTGCCCAGGTGGCTGAGAACTTCGAGAAGTACGGCAAGAACCACCGTCTCAACGTTGCGTTGCTGATTGGTGGCGTCTCCTTCGAAGATCAGGATCGCAAGCTGGAACGCGGTGCCGATGTGCTGATCTGCACGCCCGGTCGTCTGCTCGACCATTTCGAGCGCGGCAAGCTGCTGATGAGCGGCGTCGAAATTCTCGTCATCGATGAAGCCGACCGCATGCTCGACATGGGCTTCATTCCCGATATCGAACGCATCGCCAAGATGATCCCGTTCACCCGCCAAACGCTGTTCTTCTCGGCCACCATGCCGCCGGAGATCCAGAAGCTGGCCGACCGCTTCCTTCAGAACCCGGAACGCGTCGAAGTCGCCAAGCCCGCCTCGGCATCCAAGACCATCACGCAGCGCCTGGTCGCGGCGCATGGCAAGGATTACGAAAAGCGTTCGACGCTGCGCGACCTCATCCGCGCCCAGGAAGAACTGAAGAACGCCATCATTTTCTGCAACCGCAAGAAGGACGTCGCCGATCTGTTCCGCTCGTTGGAACGCCACGGCTTCTCCGTCGGCGCGCTGCATGGCGACATGGACCAGCGCTCGCGCACGACCATGCTGCAGAACTTCCGCGACGGTCAACTCCAGCTTCTGGTTGCCTCCGACGTCGCTGCCCGTGGCCTCGACATCCCCGATGTCAGCCACGTCTTCAATTTCGATGTACCCATCCACGCTGAGGATTACGTACACCGCATCGGCCGTACCGGCCGCGCAGGCCGTGCAGGCGCTGCTTTTACCATCGTCACCAGCCGCGACCAGAAGTTCACCGACGCAATCGAAAAGCTGATCGGTGAGAAGATCGAATGGCACAATGGCAATCTCTCCACGTTGCCGCCGGCCGAGCCGAGCCGTGACGACGATCGTTCGCGCCGCAAAGGCGGTCGCGAGCGGGACAAGGACCGTGGCCGCGGCCGAAATCGTTCGGGTCATAAATCTGATATCGCCGCCGACGATAATGGCGTCGAGACGATCGAAACAACAGCCGCACCGGTACAAGCCGCACCAGCAAGGGTCGAAAGCGTGAAGCAAGAGCGCAAAGCAGAGAACAACAAGACGCACAACCATTCGCGCAACAGCCGGCCCTATCCTGCCAACGACGACAATCGCGAGCGCCGCCGTTATCGCGATCACGACGATGGTCCGACACCGATCGGCTTCGGCGATGAAATTCCTGCGTTCATGCTGATCACGGCCAGCGCCAAGGCGTAATTGACCATGGGTCTGCCTGGCATCGATTTTCCGGGCCTCGGCGTAGGCCTGGTCATTTTGCGTGACCGGAAGATCCTGCTTTATCGTCGGATGCGTGCGCCCGAGGCAGGGCATTGGAGCATTGTCGGCGGCAAGGTCGATCATATGGAGCCGGCCTCACAGGCCGCCCGGCGTGAAGCCGAGGAGGAGACGGGGCTATCTATCGGCCGCGTCGACCTGCTGGGCCCGGCCGAAGTCCTGACCGAGGCAGACGGTCATCACTGGATTTCACTTCTCTACATCGCGTCGGAGTTCGAGGGCGAACCGCAGCTGACGGAGCCGGACAAGCTTTCCGCCTTCGGTTGGTTCTCGCGGGCCGATCTTCCTCAGCCTCTGTCCGCTTTTGCCGAAGCGGCGATCGCGCACCTCGACATGAGCATTTTCGAATAACGCCGTTTAATTAGCCGGCTCTCAATGCAGCCTCGTAAGCGAGCCGCACCCAACGCGCCATCAGATCCGGATCATCGAAAGCGTCCTCGGGTATGGACCAATACGGCATCATGACCGGCGTGCCCTTCTTTCCTTCGTAGACCCATTGCGAGGCGCCTGCTTCGGCAAACTCCGCGCTGCTTACCTCATCCGCCTTGAGCAGCATCTCGCCCCTGAGTTCAATGGCGATGATGCGCCCCAGATGATAGATGCCCTTGCCACCGAACATCCGTTTGATGGTGACCGGCCCAAGCCCTTGAAACATCTCTTCGATCGCTGCTGCGTCCATTGCCTATTCCTTCAGAGTGCCGCCCGCAGCGACCACCGCTTCGGGCGTATCGACGTCGAGATGCGCGCCATCTCCGATTTCAACGTCGATGACGGGAAGCCCGGAGCTTTCAATGATATGCCGCGCGCCAATATCGCCTTCGAGGTGCAGGACCGCATCCCGAAGCGCGCGTGGCAGGACAACCGGATTGCCACGCTTGCCACGGCTTACCGCTCTGACGATCGCATGTCCCCCACAGCGGCGGAAAGCAGTGATGAGCAGATCCATGTCGCTTGAGGATACGTCGGGCATGTCCGCAAGCAGGACCAGAACGCCATCAGCTCGCGCCGCCTCCGATGAAGCAAATCCGGCTCCGAGCGAGGAGGCCATCCCGGACGCAAAATCCGGATTGTGAACGAGAGCCACATCGAGCCCGTCTAGTTTCGCCTCTATTTCATGCTGTCGATGACCAGTCACAACACTGACGGAAGCGGCACCGCTTTCAAGCGCGGCGAGCGCGCAACGCCGCACGAGGGGTATCCCCGCGAATTCAGCAAGCAGCTTGTGTGGTCCGCCCTCGCCCATCCGTCGCGCACGGCCTGCGGCCAGAACAACGGCAGCGACCGTGGTTTCCTTGACATCGGCGACCTGCGGCTCGCGCAACTGCGGCCGCGAACGAATCTCCATCAACAGACCTCCGACACCCATGCCGCTAATGTCCAGCGCGGTGATCGGCTCGCCGGCAAGAATGCGATTGAGTACCCAATCGAAACCATTCTCCTTGGGACTCCGCGCGCAACCCGGCGCGCCCACGACTGGAATATTCCCGACACGGCCCAGCACAAGCAGATTGCCGGGATCGACCGGCATGCCCACCTGGATCACCTCACCGCCTGCAAGACGTATCGCCTCGGGGATAACGTCGTGCGCGTCGATAACGGCAGAGGCGCCGAAGACCACGATCATCCTGGGACCGGCACCGGCTCGCGATGCGGCATTCCGGATCGCACCCGCGACCGCATCCGCCCGGTGTGCCACCCGGTCCTCGCCAATCAAGCGGCTACCCGACGGCGCAAGGCGCTGTGCGAGTATACGAGCCGTCTTGTCCATGACAGCATGCTTCAGCGACGGAAGCTCCGTTGCAACCAGCCATACGGCATGCGCCTCGAACGGCTTGACCTCAAAGGCAGTCGCCGCCCGCAGGACGGCGCAGGCTTCATTGATCTTCTCACCGGCAACAGCAAGAGGAATGATCTTGAACGTCGCCACCATGTCGCCGGCTCGCACCGGCACATGGTCGTTCAAGCAAGCAAGCGTAATGCCCGGATCAACTCTGTTGACGCGATCGACGACATCTCGGCCGACCACGAAAAGCCCTTCTAAGGCGGAATAGACGTTCACTCGTCCGGTGGCCGCTTCCGAAAAGGTAAGATGATCCGGCTCTATCGCTTCGGCGAGCTTTTTTGCAGCAATATCCTCACCGAGGTCACCGTCTTCAAGCCGCGCGGCGATCACCGATCCAACTTTCGCCGCCTGAAGCTTCTCTATATCCTCGCCCGTCAACCGACGGCCCTTCGGGAAGCTTTGGCCAGCAAATCTGACGGAATGCGCGAGCACTACGCCTTCGGCGTCTGCGGTCGGGAACTCGCCGAACTTCATAGCCGAACGCTTTCCCCGGCCACGATCGCGCGCGACCTCAGCGACTGAACGACCTCCGCCAGGATCGCCACGGCGATCTCCGCCGGGTTGGATGCGCCGATATTGAGCCCGATCGGCGCATGGATCCCTGCAAGCACGGCGTCGTCGAAACCCTCGGCCCGAAGCCGCTCGAGCCGCGAGGAATGCGTCTTGCGGCTTCCGAGCGCCCCGACATAAAAACAACCCGTTCTCAAAGCCTCGGCAATCGCGAAGTCATCGATCTTGGGATCGTGCGTCACCGCAACCAGCGCGGTGTAGCGATCAAGAGGCCGCTCCTTCAGCACATCGATCGGCCAGTCGGCGGCGAGTTCGACGTCCGAGAAGCGATCCGGCGTGGCAAACGCCGTTCGCGGATCGATGATCCTGACATCGAAGCCCGCGAACTTTGCCATCGGCGCAAGCACCTGGCTGATATGAACCGCGCCAATGGCGACAATCTCGGGAGGCGGCAAATAGACATTGAGAAAGAATGTCTTGCCGTTGTGTTCGACCAAGGCTGATTTCCCGGATCGAAATGCTCCGTCCAGAACTGCGCCAAGCGCTGGCGCCACCTCTTGTCCTTCTGCCGCGATGTAGGCCCTGCCGTCGTCGAGCGACGTTATCAGGGCCACGGCCTCGCGCCGTTTGCGACAGTCGTTCAGCCGCTCGATATCGAAATTCAAGCTCTCGACATGAACCCGAATGCGCCCTCCGCAAGAAAGCCCAACGCGCCACGCAGTTTCATCGGCAACCCCGAACTCCAGGGTCTTTGCCGCCCCGTCAGCGATCACATCCAGGGCCTCGGCGATAACGGCGCCTTCGACACAGCCTCCCGATACCGACCCCTCGAAATTTCCCGCGCCGTCGATCACAAGATGGCTGCCGACCGGCCGCGGGGCAGATCCCCAAGTTTCTATGACCGTTGCGATCGCAACCTCGCGGCCGGCCTTCTTCCACGCCTCCGCGATTGCCAATGGGTGCAACAGACCTTCGCTCATGGCTGGCCCTTCATTCGAACGAGAAATCGCCGCGGATCGTAAGCAGCCGAGCGGCTCTCGCCAAGGGCCGCCGCGAGATCGGCAAGCGACGAGAGATTGTGAACCGGCCGGAATTCATCGACATGGGGCAACATCGCTCTCACGCCCCGGGCTCGCGGTTCGAAGCCATCGAAACGAAGCAGTGGGTTGAGCCAGATCAGCCGTCGACAGGATCGATGCAGCCGGTCCATCTCCGCCGCGAGGAGCTCGGTCCCCTCCCGCTCTAGGCCATCGGTGATCAGCAAGACGACCGCGCCCTGGCCAAGCACGCGTCGCGCCCAGAGCCTGTTGAATTCCTTGAGCGTCTCGCCGATGCGCGTCCCGCCAGACCAGTCCCTGACGGCCGCCGCGCATTCGTCCATCGCCTCGTCAGAATCCTTGTGACGCATCTGGCGCGTGACATTCGTCAATCGCGTCCCGAACAGGAACGTATGCACCCGCCGCCGCTTCTCGCTCAGCACGTGCATGAAGTGCAAAAAAATCCGGGTGTACTGGCTCATCGAGCCGGAGATATCCGCCAGCACCACCAGTGGCGGCTGGATCTCCCTGATCTCCCGGTATCGCGGCAAAATGAGCGCACCGCCGCTGCGCAGGCTCGCGCGCATGGTGCCGCGAGGGTCGACATGCGCATGTATGTGCGACGGCCAGAACCGTCGTGTCCGGACACGATCGTCAGGCAAGGTCAGGCTGGCGAGCGCCTTCTTCGCTGCGGCGATCTCGGTCACCGACATCTGCGCAAAGTCCATTCTCCTGAAGACTTCGCTGCCCGACATCGTGAACCGGGCATCGATCTCTATCGCGGGATCTTCGCGCGGAAGTCGCTTATCAGGCCGATCCCCAAGCAAGGCATCGCTGGCGCGGCTCTCGCCCGGCCGCGCCTTTTCCTTCTGCTGCGGCATAGCCCGTGGCGACATCATCGCGATCATCTTCTCGACGAGGTCGCGGGATCGCCAGAACAGCCGGAAAGCCTCGTCGAAGACGGCTTTGTCCTCATGCCGCTTCACGAAGACGGCAAAGAGCGCCGAATGGAACTCCTCTCGCGAGCCGATACCGATTGCATCGACCGCCTCGATCGCATCCGCGATGGCACCCGGACCTATCTTCAACCCCGCCTTGCGCAACGTCCGACCGAAAAGAACGATGTTATCAGCGAAGCGCCCACCAGCCACTGGCGGCGAAGTCTGCACAATAGCGTCCCGCTGTTCAAATCCTTGCATTGCTATCCTGCTGCCTGCAGCTCGCGCCTTACCTCGTCGAGCACCTTCGTCCCTTCGCCGCCTGTGATCCTGGCGATATCGTCCTGATATTTGAGGAGTGCGCCGAGCGTGTCCGAAATCGTCTCCGGATCAAGCGCCAGCCGGTCCAGTTCGGTCAAGGCCGTTGCCCAATCGATGGTCTCCGCGACGCCGGGATTCTTGAAGAGATCGAGTGTCCGCAACTTCTGAACATAGGCGACGATCTGTTCCGATAGAGCTGCGTCGCACCCCGGAACCTTCCGCCTGATGATCTCGAGTTCCTGTGCGGCTGCGGGATAGTCGACCCAATGATAGAGGCATCGACGCTTCAGCGCGTCATGAACCTCACGCGTGCGGTTGGTCGTGATGATGACGATCGGGGGCTCGGTCGCTTTGATCGTTCCGAGTTCCGGGATGGTGACCTGAAAATCGGAGAGCACTTCCAACAGAAAGGCTTCGAAGGCCTCGTCCGTCCGGTCGAGCTCGTCGATGAGGAAGACCGGCGCCTTTCCAGCAACCGACGACAACGCCTGCAGGACCGGTCGCCTGATCAGATAGCGCTCTGAAAAGATATCGGATTCAATACGGCTTCGATCGGTTGTCCCCGAGGCCTCGGCAAGGCGGATTTCCAGCATCTGTGCCGGATAGTTCCATTCATAGACCGCGGACGCAATGTCGAGGCCCTCGTAGCATTGCAGCCGGATGAGCGGTCGGTCCAGCGCACTCGCGAGGACCTTGGCGATCTCGGTCTTGCCGACACCCGCCTCTCCCTCCAGGAAGAGCGGACGCTTCATCTTGAGCGCGAGGAAGATAACGGTCGCGAGCGGTCGCCCGGCGAGATAATTCTGATCGCCCAGCAACCTGATCGTATCGTCAATGGACGACGGCAGTAGCGGATCCGGCATGCGCACTCCCTTTTAGGGAAGTTATAGCGCGTGATAGTCCCGGTTCATATAGAGCAAGGCCGGCTTTTGTTCATCGAACCTGACAGCCAGCACTTCACCGAAGATGATGTGATGGGTCGTCATCTCCTTGATCTCCGTCACCCGGCAATCGAACGCCGCCAGCGCGTCGCTCAATATGGGGGCGCCTGTCACCAGCGTGTCGAACTTGCCGGTGGCGAACCGTTCCTCGTTGGTGAATTGTGTACGGCCAGAAAAGGCATCCGCAAGCGCCTGATGATGCGCGCCCAGCGTGTTCAAAGCGAAGATTCCGCTGCTGAAGAAAATCTCGTTCTTAGGATTGCTGTTGTTCAGGCAGACCAGAACGGTCGCTGGATTGTCCGAAACGGAGCAAGCTGCCGTGATCGTGACGCCTCGTCTTTGGTCACCGGAGGCGGTGGTAACAAGCTGCACATGTCCGCCAAAACGGCTCATTGCGTCTCGGTAAAGGCGGGGATCGATCGGTTGCTTGTTCAACAAGTGCATTCTCCATCCGGCAGCGCCGGCCTATATATGTCCCTGCTACTATGACGACGATCCGTTACCTTTTCTACAAACATCAAGCGAAAACCTGACAATTCG
Source organism: Rhizobium sp. Root708 (assembly GCF_001429725.1). Classification (GTDB taxonomy): domain Bacteria; phylum Pseudomonadota; class Alphaproteobacteria; order Rhizobiales; family Rhizobiaceae; genus Rhizobium. The sequence continues at coordinate 41,017 of NZ_LMHV01000007.1, forward strand.
TGCGTTTTTCTTTGACGATTGGGCACGGACGGATAAAAGAACATGAAAAAGGTCAGGGGCGTGTAAGTTTTATGAATATCTTGCGTGGCTTAGGATTTCTCCCGCTGCTGCTTATCGCGGCCGGGGAAAGCCATGCGGCGGGTCTCACGATCGGCGTTGTCGCACCGCAAGAAGGCAATTTCGCCAATCTTGGCGCCCAGATTTTCGCCGGCGCAGAAGGCAAGATCCGGCAGAACGGCGACACCATCGTTCGCGTCCCGGAAAATTGCGAAGAGAACAGCGGCGGCTCGGTCGCCGATGCGCTGATCGCAGCAAAAGTCCAGATCGCTGTCGGCTTTCTCTGCTCAGAGACCCTTGAGGGTGCTCTTCCTAAGCTGAAGGATGCAAACATACCGGCGATATCAGTCTCGGTACGGTCCCGCATTCTCATGGAAGACGCGCTGAAGAATGGTTGGCCGTTCTATCGCCTTGCACCGAGCGACCGCGCCGAGGCCGCCAAGATTATCGAGGTCATCCTGCGCGACTGGTCCGCGGAGCCCATCGCCCTGGTCGAAGACGGCACGATCCACGGCCGCGAGCTTACCGAAGCGGTTCGCAACGCCCTGGAGGAAAAGGGCCTCAAGCCGGTCTTCACCGACACCTATCGTCCCGGCCAGGAGCAGCAGATCGGGCTCGTTCGCCGCCTGAAAAGAGCCGGCGCCACCAAGGTTTTCGTCGGTGGCGATCGCGCCGATATCACCATACTCGCCCGCGATGCCGCAGCCGAAAAGATCCCGTTGACGCTGATGGGTGGCGACGCCATGCGGGCCGCCGACCAGCCCTTGCCGCTTGCCGATGGTGTTCTAGCCGTTGCGTTGCCGGAATACGCAGCGCGCCCCGAAGCCGCCGCCGTGGTCGCGACGCTGCGCGCGGCCGGCGCCGAACCGGAGGGCTACACCCTGCCCGCTTACGCGGCAACCGAGGTTGCCATCAAGGCGGCACAGGATGCCGGCGGTGACGAGCGCCCGATCGCCCAGCATCTCGGCGGCATGCCATTCGATACCGTCGTCGGACCTGTTTCGTTCGACGCCGGACACGAGTTGACCGACAATCCCTATCAGCTTCAGCAATGGCGCAGCGGCATGTTTGTGCCTGCGGCTCCACCGGCTGAATGACGCTGCCCGCGACAGGGCACCAATGGAGAGACGACATGACCAAGCCCATCCGAATTGCTCCTTCCGTACTTGCGGCGGATTTCGCAAAACTCGGCCAGGAAGTCCGCGATGTGACCGCCGCCGGCGCCGACTGGATCCATCTTGATGTCATGGATGGACACTTCGTTCCGAATATTTCTTTCGGACCGGATGTCATCAAGTCGTTGCGCTCCTATACCGATGCCACATTCGATTGCCATTTGATGATCGCACCGGTCGATCCCTATCTCGAAGCCTTCGCCAAGGCCGGTTGCGATCGGATCACCGTACATGCAGAGGCCGGTCCGCATCTCCATCGATCGCTGCAGACGATCCGTAACCTCGGCAAGAAGGTCGGCGTGACGCTCAACCCGGCAACGCCGTTGTCGGTGATAGAGAACGTCCTCGACGATATCGACCTCATTCTCATCATGTCGGTAAACCCCGGCTTCGGCGGCCAGAAGTTCATTCCGGCAATGACGGACAAGATCGCGGCGGCAAAGGCTCTGATCGGTGACAGGCCGATCGATCTCGAGGTGGATGGTGGCGTGACGATCGAGACCGCCGCGATGATCGGCAAGGCAGGCGCGGACGTTCTCGTTGCCGGCTCGGCGATCTTCAAGGGAGGCTCGGTTGAAGCCTACAAGGCGACGATCGCCGCCCTTCGAGACGCCGCGTCGGGACTACAGGCCTGAGCGAGGATGCCAAACCTCTGCCGGGACGACTGAGGGCCGCCCTGCCGCCCTATTCCGACCTGCTGCTCGGCGCCATTCTCTGGGCGTGCCAGATGTTGCTCTCGGCCGGACTGGCGCTCTATATCCGCAACAGGCTTGAAACGAGCCACAGCGTCGAGCTGGCGGCGCTCTATTTTTTCGGAGCACTCCTGGCTTGGCCGCTTGCGCTTCCCTGCGCCCGGTTCATTGCCTATCGGCGGCGCGTCGAGACGCGCTTCGCAGCTTTCTTCCTGTCGCTTGCTGCCTTCACGATCCTGATGACCGCGTTTCTGTTCGCGATGGACTATCGGGTGTTCTATTCTCAATGGCATGCGCCGTTCGGCAGCGTGACCTGGGTTTTCCAGTTCGTATTCACCGGCGCCAGCGCGGTCTATCAGTTCTCTGTACTGGGCCTGCGGCTGTTCATGCCCCTTGGTTTGCTGTGCCTGTTCGGCACGAGTTTCATCCTTGCCAAACGCATGCGTTGAGATTGCCGCCCGTCTTTGCTACAGGGGCGCCAGCATTCCATCAGAACGAAAGCAGGAAGCCCATGATCCCGCGCTATTCCAGACCAGAAATGGTCGCCATCTGGTCGCCCGAAACCAAGTTTCGCATTTGGTTCGAGATCGAGGCCTATGCCTGCGATGCGCTGGCTGACATCGGTGTCATCCCGAAATCCGCTGCCGCGACCATCTGGGAAAAGGGCGGCGCTGCCCAGTTCGACGTTGCCCGGATCGACGAGATCGAAGCCGTTACCAAGCATGACGTCATCGCCTTCCTGACTCATCTGGCCGAGTTCGTCGGCCCCGACAGCCGCTTCATCCACCAGGGCATGACGTCATCGGACGTTCTCGACACGACGCTGAACATCCAGCTCGTGCGCGCCGCCGATCTTCTCCTCGCCGATCTCGACCGCGTGCTCGCGGCGCTGAAGAAGCGCGCGTTTGAACACAAGGACACGGTGCGCATCGGCCGCAGCCATGGCATCCATGCCGAACCGACGACGATGGGCCTGACCTTCGCTCGTTTCTACGCCGAGATGGAACGCAACCGCACCCGCCTCGTCAACGCCCGCGCCGAGATCGCGACCGGCGCTATCTCGGGTGCCGTCGGCACCTTCGCCAACATCGACCCGTCGGTCGAGGAACACGTCTGCGCCAAGCTCGGCCTCATCCCTGAGCCCGTTTCCACTCAGGTCATCCCGCGCGACCGTCACGCGATGTTCTTCGCGACGCTCGGCGTCATCGCCTCGTCGATCGAGAATGTCGCGATCGAAATCCGCCACATGCAGCGCACCGAAGTCCTGGAAGCCGAGGAATTCTTCTCGCCCGGCCAGAAGGGTTCGTCGGCCATGCCGCACAAGCGCAACCCGGTTCTGACGGAAAACCTGACCGGCCTCGCCCGCCTCGTGCGGATGTCGGTCACGCCGGCGATGGAAAACGTCGCCTTGTGGCACGAGCGCGATATCTCGCACTCCTCAGTCGAGCGCGCTATCTGCCCCGACACCACGATCACGCTCGACTTCGCGCTGAACCGTCTGGCCGGCGTCATCGAGAAGCTGGTGATCTATCCCGAAAACATGCTCGCCAACATGAACAAGTTTCGCGGCCTCATCATGAGCCAGCGCGTCCTTCTGGCGCTCACGCAGGCCGGCGTATCGCGCGAGGACAGCTACCGGCTGGTTCAGCGCAACGCCATGAAGGTTTGGGAACAGGGCAAGGATTTCCTTGAGGAATTGCTAGCCGACGCGGAAGTCCGTGCGGCGCTGCCCGAAGAGGAAATTCGCGAAAAATTCGACCTCGGCTACCACACGAAACACGTCGACACGATTTTCCGTCGGGTGTTCGGCAACGCCTAACGAAACGATCAGGACGGCGCCTTCTCGGGCGCCGTCCTTCTTTTCCGCTTTATCTGCGGTGGCGACGTCTGCTGCTGCTCCGTGTTCTCCGCGATATCGGCCCTGCGCCCTTTGGCTGCCTTGGCGACAAGCCGGTCCAGGTGCTTCAAATCCTCCTCGTCGAGATGTTCGATGCCGATGAAGCGATTTTCCGCATGGCTGGTCAGAATGAGCTCGTCGAGCTTTGCCTGTATGGCCCGGGTGTCGCGGCTCTGCGCGTTCTGAAGAACGAAGACCATCAGGAACGTCACGATCGTCGTTCCGGTATTGATGACGAGCTGCCACGTTTCCGAGAAATCGAACAGCGGCCCGGTAAGAGCCCACGCCACCACCAGAACGACGGCTAACACGAAGGTCAGAGGCTTGCCGGTCCACGCGGATGCGGCGGTCGCGAAGCGAGCGAAGATATGCTTGCCAGCCATGAAATACCTCCCTCGAAGCCTGCTGGAAGCAAACTCCGAAAGAGGCTGTCAGTTCCATGCCACCGGCTGAGTATTCAGACGATCGGCGGTGCGATCAGCTTGCGGTAAAGATGCCAGGTCGAATGACCGAGGATCGGGATCACCAGGGCAAGGCCGATGAACACGGGTATCGTCCCGACGACCAGCAAAGCCGCCACGATCAGCCCCCAGCAGAAGACAGGGATCGGGTTCGCAAGCGTTGCACGCAGAGACGCTTCCATGGCAGCAACCAGACCGACGTCACGATCCAGCAGCATCGGGAAGGTGACCACGGTCGTTGCCAGCACGATGACGGCAAAGCCGAAACCGAGCAGGTTGCCCCAGAGGATCAACTGCATACCCTCCGGCGTACCGAAGACTTCTGACATGAACGTCGAGATGGAACGGGGGAAGACGTCACCAAATACGTTTGCATAAAGCGTCTGCGCAGCCACCAGCCAGACGATGAAGAAGGCAAACAGCATCAGGCCGCCAGCGATGATCGATGGAAATGCCGGCGAATGCGTCACGTCGAGCGCCCGGCGCCAGGATGTATCCATGCCTGCCTCCCGCCGCCGGCTGATCTCATAAAGACCGATGGCTGCGATCGGGCCGATCAGGGCAAGACCTGATATGAGCGGAAAGATCATGGGCAGAAGATTGGCACTCGATGTCGCGAGCGCGAGAAAGACACCCGCAATCGGATACATCAGACATAGGAACACGTAATGCGAGGGCTTTTCGCGAAAGTCGTCGAGGCCCTGCCGAAGTGCGTCGAAAACATCTGCTACGCTGATTTTATTGACCACCGGACGCGTATAGCTATCGGTTGCGCCGGACATGACATGAAATGCCGTCATGGCTTTTTCCTCCTCAGCCAAGCTTGGCCGGCAAGCTCGCAGATCGGCGGAAGCCGATAAGACAGATACAACCGGCGTGCCAAAGATAACAAAATTCGGCCCGGTTGTCCCGCTTTCCCTTGACATTGCCGTGCCGTCTTCTCACATCGGCGCACTATGAAAGCTTCAGACGCCGATATCCTCATCATCCCCGGTTACACCAATTCCGGCCCCGAACACTGGCAAAGCCGCTGGGAGGCAAAACTCAGCACCGCCCGCCGTGTGGAACAGGCGGAGTGGTCAAAGCCTGTCCGCGAGGATTGGGTCAAGAGAATCGCCGAGGAGGTCAACCAGTCGACGCGCCCGGTTGTTCTCGTGGCGCATTCTCTAGGCATTCCGTCGGTCATTCATGCCATTCCGCATTTCACCCAGAAGGTTGCGGGTGCGTTCTTCGTCGCCCCGCCGGATGTCGCCAATCCAGGTATCCGGCCCAAGCATCTGATGACGTTTGGACCCTACCCGCGTGACCCGCTTCCGTTCCCAACGATGACAGTCGCCAGTCGCAACGATCCGTTCGGAAGCTACGAACACGCGGACGATATCGCCGCGAGCTGGGGATCTTTGCTTGTCGACGCGGGCGAGTCAGGACACATCAACACCGATTCCGGCCACGGTCCGTGGCCGGAAGGCACGATGGTCTTCGGACAGTTCCTCAGCCGCTTGAAATAGGCGCCCGATGCGCCGTGCCGCTATGGCGGCACGGATCGACTACATCGCGCTAGTCGCCCTCGCCGCGGATGAGGACCACGCTGGCAAGTCCGATAAGAACGATGCATTGCATGATGTACATGGGCCAATCCTGAGCCATGGTGCGGTCCTCCTTCGACAGGGATGTAGGGCGCCGCCGATAGATTTTGCCCCCTTCTGCCGATCCGGCACCAAAAAAGATGCCCCGCCAAGCGCCACAGCGCGCCCTAACGGCAGAAAGCTTCGCGGATTCAGCTAATTTTAAGAGCTATTTAATTTAGGCAAACCAAAATCCACTCGCCAGCTGAGCGAGTATAGCCATTGACGCAGAATAAACCGGACCCGGCGGTCGGTCTCTCAGATAACGTCCCAGATGCTTCGCCATCCACTGAAGGCAGTAGAATCGAAGCGAACCTGGGCGAGCGTGAAAGTCGATGGAACTACGCGCTTGTGGGTTCCGGGCTCGGTGTCTGGGATCACAATCTCAAACATGGAACGCGCTATTATTCCGAAACCTGGAAAACTATGCGCGGCATGGCCCCGGATGAAGAGGCCGATGGCGACTATGAATCCTGGCTCTCGCTCATCCATCCCGACGACCGCGATTTTGTCGTAAAGGCGATCGACCACCAGAACGCCGGCGACCCCGACTATCAGGTGTTCGAGTATCGCGAACGGCATCGGGACGGTGGCTGGATCTGGATCGAATGCCGCGGCGCCTGCGTGGAATGGAACGAGGACGGAAGCCCCGCCAGACTGGTTGGCACCGACTACGACATTACCGCCCGCAAGGAAGCCGAAGAGCACCTCGCGCATATGTCGCGCCGTCTCGACCTCGCCCTCGACATTTCCAGCATCGGCGTGTTTGAAGCCGATATCGAGGCCGGCACCGTGGAATGGGATTCGCGCCTGATGGCGATCTACGGGATACACATCGGCTCGCCCAAGGTGGCAAACGATGTGTGGACCGAGGCATTGCACCCCGACGACAGGGAGCGGGTCGTTGCCACGATCAACGACAGCGTCGCGCAGAACCGAAGCTTCCAGCACGAGTTCCGGATCATCCGGGGCGATGGTGCCGAGCGGGTCATTCGCGCAAAAGGCGGTTTCTTCGTCGACGGCACCGGACGCCGTAAGCTGATCGGCGCAAACTGGGATGTCACCGACGAAGTCCTGCTGAACAGTGAACTGCAACGCGCCAAGACGCTCGCCGAAGCGCGCAATCAAGAACTCGAAGCCGCCAAGGAGAGCATCGAGCATCTGGCGCTTCACGACTATCTCACGGGATTGCCAAACCGCCGCTATCTGGACCGGATGCTCGACCAGTACGCGGCAAAATGCGTCAGCATGGATCTGACGCTCGCCGTCCTGCACATCGACCTCGATCGTTTCAAGCAGATCAACGACACGCTGGGGCACCGCGCCGGCGACGCCATGCTCATGCACGCCGCCAAGGTGCTCAAGGCGAATGTGCGCGCCGACGACTTCGTGGCCCGCATCGGTGGCGACGAGTTCGTCGTCCTCTGCACGATGGACGTAACGCCAAGGAAGATTGGAAATCTGGCGCAGAGGATCATTCAAGAACTCTGCCGCCCCATTCGTTACGAAAACCACGATTGCCGCTTCGGGGCGAGTATCGGGATCGCCACCGGCAGTGGCGAGGCTCTCGACGCCAAGCAACTGCTGCTCAACGCCGACATCGCCCTCTATCGCGCCAAGAGCGGCGGCCGAAACAGGCATGAATTCTTCTCGACCGATGCCCGCCGCCGCATCATCGCCAGCAAGCGCTTGGCAGACGACATTCTGCGCGGGCTCGAGCGCGGCGAATTCATTCCCTTCTACCAGCCGCAGTTCCACGCCCGCACGCTGAACATCGCTGGAACCGAAACGCTCGCGCGCTGGCAGCATCCGGAATTCGGACTGCTCGCGCCCGACAAGTTCCTGGCGATCGCCGAAGACATCAACGTCGTCGCTGCGATTGACGGGCTTATTCTCGAGCAGGCCCTCGCTGACCGCCGGGAATGGGCGGCCCAAGGCGTCACCGTGCCGAAGATCGCCGTCAACGTGTCCTCGAAGCGCCTCGACGACCCAAATCTTGGCAAGAAGCTGCGCGCGCTGAAGATCGAGCCCGGCACGGTCGCTTTCGAACTGCTGGAATCCATCTCTCTGGACGATTGCGATGCGGCGGTGACGGCAAACCTCCGGCAGCTTCGAAAGCTCGGCATCGACATCGAGATCGACGATTTCGGCACCGGCCACGCTTCGATTGTCAGCCTGCTGAAGCTCAGCCCGCGGACGCTGAAGATCGATCGCCAGCTGATCAAGATGCTGCCAAGCTCCTCCGAACAGCGCAAGCTCGTCCGGTCGATTATCGACATCGGCCGCTCCCTCAACATCCTCGTCACCGCCGAAGGCGTCGAAACTAGCGACCATGTACGCATTCTTGGTGAGCTCGGCTGCGACGTGCTGCAGGGATATGCGCTGGCGAGACCCATGCCCGCGCAGCAGATCCCGGCCTTCATCCGCTCTTCAAGCTGGCGAAACGTCGACTCTGGCGCTCGCGCGCTGCAGTCGACCCTTCAAGGCTCCATCGCCGCGAAGAGCGGGAAATAAAACCCGGTAAAACCGACCCGCCATGAAGCCGTCATTTCGTTGTGGCTGAAAACGCTGTAAACTTCAGCTCGCAAGCCCTTCGATTCTCAGCATTACGCTGAACAAGCCGGAATCCGGGGAAGGAGTGACAGGCGGATTGTGAAACCCTCGCTTTTCCTTTAAGGGGACGCCACGAGATCGATCCACTCGCGCTATCCCAAGAGCGCCAACGATAGAGAACAATCGAAATGAACCGTCGCCGCCGTATTTACGAGGGCAAGGCCAAGATCCTGTATGAGGGCCCGGAACCGGGCACGCTGATCCAGTTCTTCAAAGACGATGCCACTGCCTTCAACAAGAAAAAGCACGAAGTTATCGATGGCAAAGGCGTTCTGAATAACCGTATTTCGGAATACATCTTCAGCCATCTGAACAAGATCGGCATTCCCACGCACTTCATCCGCCGCCTCAACATGCGAGAGCAGCTGATCAAGGAAGTGGAGATGATCCCGCTTGAGATCGTCGTCCGCAACGTTGCCGCCGGCTCGCTCGCTAAGCGCCTCGGGATCGAAGAAGGCGTGGTGTTGCCGCGCTCCATCATCGAGTTCTACTACAAGTCGGACTCGCTCGATGACCCGATGGTCTCCGAAGAGCACATCACGGCGTTCGGCTGGGCAAATCCCGCCGAACTCGACGACATCATGGCATTGGCCATCCGCGTCAATGACTTCATGACCGGCCTTTTCCTTGGCGTCGGCATTCAGCTGGTCGATTTCAAGATCGAGTGCGGTCGCCTCTATGAAGGCGACATGATGCGGATCATCCTGGCCGACGAAATCTCTCCCGACTCCTGCCGCCTCTGGGACATCGAGACCCATGAGAAGATGGACAAGGATCGCTTCCGCCGTGACATGGGTGGTTTGCTCGAGGCTTATTCGGAAGTTGCCCGTCGCCTCGGCATCATCAACGAAAACGAGCCCGTGCGCGGTACCGGCCCGGTTCTCGTGAAGTAAACATTCGCTCAAGCAGACAGGAAAGACAAAAGTGATCAAGGCTCGTGTAACCGTCACCCTCAAGAACGGCGTTCTCGATCCGCAGGGCAAGGCGATCGAAGGCGCGCTCGGTGCGCTCGGCTTCGACGGCGTCGGCCACGTCCGTCAGGGCAAGGTCTTCGACGTCGAGATCGAAGGCGCCGACAAGTCGAAGGCGGAAAGCGATCTCAAGGCGATGTGCGACAAGCTTCTCGCCAACACCGTGATCGAAAACTACACGATCTCCCTCGATTGATGCACTAGGCCGGCACATCCGAGCGGTTGTGCCGGACGCCCTGGGCGGGCGAAGATGGAAGCGACAGCATAGTCATGCTAATGCACATCCCGCGCCTTCCGAACATAGCGCAACCAGTCTCGTCTCCGAGAACAAGCAAGGTTTGAGCATACCGATGAAATCAGCCGTCGTTCAACTCCCGGGTCTCAATCGCGATCGCGACATGATCGCCGCTCTCACCAAGATCTCCGGTCACGCACCGGTGACGATCTGGCAGACGGAGACCGACATACCGGACGTTGACCTGATCGTCATCCCGGGTGGCTTTTCCTACGGAGACTACCTGCGTTGCGGCGCCATCGCCGCTCGCATGCCGGTCATGCAGGCCATCATCGAAAAGGCCAACAAGGGCGTCAAGGTTCTCGGCGTCTGCAACGGCTTCCAGATTCTGGTCGAAGCGGGCCTTCTGCCGGGCGCCTTGATGCGCAACGCTTCGCTGAAGTTTGTGTGCCGCGAAATCAAGCTCGAAGTCGCCAACGCCGAGACCGACTTCACCCGCGCCTACGAAAACGGCCAGATCATCCGCTGCCCTGTGGCCCATCACGATGGCAACTACTTCGCAGATCCGGAGACCCTAGCGACGATCGAAGGCAACGGTCAGGTCGTGTTCCGTTATGCCGAAGGCACCAATCCGAACGGCTCCGTCAACGACATCGCAGCGGTGATGAACACGGGTGGCAACGTCCTCGGCATGATGCCGCATCCCGAAAACCTGATCGAAGCGGCGCACGGCGGCTCTGACGGACGTGCATTGTTCGCATCTGCGCTCAGCGTAATCGCCGCTTAACCTTCAGCCTTTAAGAGGCCGTCTATCCGGTCCATTGGAGCAAGATCGATGCGCCCTCGCCTCGCGGTTAAATCTGTATTCTCCATTGCGGCCGCCGCGTTGCTTCTGGCTGCCTGCCAGTCGAAGGTACCGCCAAGCGGTCCTGATCGCAGCGCGCTTTCGACGATGGAGCGCGTCGCCGTCGCTGCGAATACCTGCTGGTTCAAATCCGGGGATCCCGCATTTGCCGCCTACCGCCTGGCGCCTGAACTGAATTCCTTCTCAGGACGTCCGCGCATCCTCGTCGTGCATAAGGGCAGCCCCGAGAGCCGCCCGCTGCTTGTCGTGCAGGCGGAAGGCAATCCGTCCAAGATGGATGCGTTCGGCCCGATGATGCAGTCGCCGGCCTCTCCGCGCATCGTTCACGATGTCACGCGCTGGGGGTCCGGCAACAAGTCCTGCAGCTGATCATTGATCCCAGAAGAATGACTTGCCGACTTCCTTGCGCGCTTGCGAGCGCGTAATTCCGATATCGCGCAGCTCATCGTCTGTCAGGAACTGCAAGGTCCGGCGACTTTCCCGCTTGGCGTGCCAAGAGCGCATCGCACGCAAGACCCGCGCAATCGGGCTTTCCTCAACTGGCCGACGCATTATACCCGTGCGTGCCAGCCTGTCATTCATCGAAAATAGCGACATGTTCGTCTCCGAGACGCATTGCACCTGTCGCGGTGATAGCCTTGACAAGTGAAGGGTGACAATCTAGTAAATTGTCATCATGACAACTTGGCTTCCAGACCTCTCCCGCGGCTCCGGCCCTGTCTATCTCCGTTTGGCAGACAACATCGAGTCCGCGATCGCCAGCGGCGCGCTGCCTGCCGGCAGCAAGTTGCCGCCGCAGCGCAACCTTGCCTATGACATCGGAGTGACAATCGGCACAATCGGCAGGGCTTACGCGTTGGTCCACGAAAGAGGTCTAGTTGCCGGGGAAGTCGGCCGCGGGACATATGTGCTGGATCGCGCGGAAACGGCGCCAGGCAATCAACCGGACCCGTTGACCATTGCACTCGGTGGAACGAGGACAATCGAAGCGCCCGCGGACAAAATCCGCTTCGATACGACAGCCGCCCCCGACCTCGGCCAGGGAAAGGTGATCGGCCGAATCCTCGCCGATGTCGGGGAAGAACACTTGACCGAGATATCCTCATATTCCCGCGTCTTCCCAGCAAACTGGTACGAGGCCGGACGGCGCTGGCTTGCGCGCAACGACTGGACACCGGACGCCGAAAACATAGTACCGACGCTCGGCGCCCATGCCGCTGCCATCGCCGTCATCGCGGCCGTGTCATCACCCGGAGACAAGATCGTCTTCGAGAACCTGAGTTACACTCAGGTCAGCCGCAGTGCCCGCATCTTGGGACGACGCACGATCACCGTCGATTCAGATGAAAACGGCGTCCTCCCTGACGATTTCGAGCGGGTCTGCCAGCAGCAGCATCCGAAGCTGGCGTTCCTGATGCCGACCGCCCACAACCCGACGCTCGCCACGATGCCTGCGGACAGGCGCGCAAGCATCGCCGAGATCGCACGCCGGCACGGCGTCTGGCTGATCGAAGACGATCTCTATGGTGGAATGACCGGCGACCAGAACCCGCTGCTGGCAGCGCTTGCGCCGGACAGGACGTTCCTGATCAGCGGCCTCTCGAAATCCGTCGCAGCCGGAATACGCGGAGGCTGGGTCGCATGCCCACCGCATTTCGCCCAGCGCATCAAGGTCACGCACAAGATGATCACCGGCGGTTTGCCGTTTATCCTGGCGGAAGTGGGCGCGCGCCTCATCGAGAGCGGCAAGGCACACGAAATCCGCCAGGCATGCGTCGCCGAACTGAGCGCTCGCGAGCGTCTTGCACGGGAAAGCCTTGATGGCTTTGACTTCGTCTCGCATCCGCATGTGCCGTTCCTCTGGCTGAAGCTTCCCGATCCATGGCTGTCAGGGACGTTCAAGAACGCAGCGTTCCGGGATGGCGTGCTTATCGACGACGAAGATGAATTCAAGGCGGCTCGCGTGGACAAAGTCTACCATCGCGTGCGCATAAGCTTCTCGTCTCCCGCAAACCGAGAAGAAATGGTTGCAGGTTTTATGACATTGCGACGCCTGCTTGAAAGTGGCGGCGCCTCTTACGCCGGTGAGATCTGAAAACGTTGCAGATCAGCCGCACTTCCTGGAAACCGGCCTTCCGGCAGATAAGTTGCTTTACCGACTCACGATGAATGCTACCACTGCATAAGACTTTGGTGATTTGCGACGAGCACGAGGCGGCGCATGGCAGTGAATATTTGTGAATTGGTACCACTGTCTCGGAAGACAGTGCTGGCTGCGTTTGTTGCCAATATGTCGCTATTTTCCGTTGCAGCGCATGCTGACGGCCAGATCTTCGATGAACTGCGTTTCGGCGCATCGGCATCGATCCAGAACGGTCATGAGCGCGAAGACGGCGTGTTTCCCGAGGTGACGGTCTTTTTCGATCCCTTCGATCAGGATGCCGCGACCAACTGGCAGCAGCAGCTCGCGAGACCGCGCATTAACTTGGGAACCTCGATCGGAACATCCGGTCAGGCAACGCAGGTGTTCGGCGGCTTTGCCTGGACCGTGAATTTCAACGAGAAGATTTTTGCTGAGGCTGGCTTCGGCGGCGTCTGGCACAATGGCGCACTCAATAATAACACCGATGGCCCGGATCTCGGCTGTCACTGGCTGTTTCACGAGTACCTTGGCGCCGGCTATCGCTTCGACGCGCATTGGAACGTCATCGCTCAGGTCGCCCACTCGTCGCATGCCAATCTCTGTGACGGCCCGAACAATGGCATGACCCGCGCGGGTCTCCAGGTCGGCTACAAGTTCTAAGCCTGCCGATTAGGCGCTATCCATGCCCGCTGTCTGTTAACAGCGGGCATTTTCCTGTCGCACGTTTCATTCACTTAGGCTAAAGACAGCGGAAATCGCGCAACGGCAGGGACTTCCGAGAGCTCATGACCATTTCCAATACCCGCCCGATCACTCCAGAACTCATCGCCGCCCACGGCCTCAAGCCGGACGAATACCAGCGGATACTGGATCTGATCGGTCGCGAGCCGACCTTCACCGAGCTCGGCATCTTTTCGGCGATGTGGAACGAGCACTGCTCCTACAAGTCCTCCAAGAAGTGGCTGCGCACGCTGCCGACCAAGGGTCCGCGCGTCATTCAGGGTCCTGGCGAGAATGCCGGCGTGGTCGACATCGATGACGGCGATTGCGTCGTCTTCAAGATGGAAAGCCACAACCACCCGTCCTACATCGAGCCTTACCAGGGCGCGGCAACCGGCGTCGGCGGCATCCTGCGGGACGTCTTCACCATGGGCGCGCGCCCGGTCGCTGCGATGAACGCGCTTCGATTCGGTGAGCCGGATCATCCGAAGACGCGCCACCTCGTCTCCGGCGTCGTCTCGGGCGTTGGCGGCTATGGCAATTCCTTCGGCGTTCCGACCGTTGGCGGCGAGGTCGAGTTCGATGCCCGCTATAACGGCAACATCCTCGTCAACGCATTCGCGGCCGGCCTTGCGAAGTCGAACGCAATCTTCCTTTCCGAGGCAAAGGGCGTTGGCCTGCCGGTGGTCTATCTTGGCGCAAAGACCGGCCGCGACGGCGTCGGCGGCGCCACCATGGCCTCGGCCGAATTCGACGAATCCATCGAAGAGAAGCGCCCGACCGTCCAGGTCGGCGACCCCTTCACCGAAAAGTGCCTGCTCGAAGCCTGCCTCGAGCTGATGCAGACGGGCGCCGTCATCGCCATCCAGGACATGGGTGCAGCCGGCCTTACCTGCTCCGCCGTTGAAATGGGCGCCAAGGGCGACCTCGGCATCCTTCTCGATCTGGACAGCGTTCCGGTCCGCGAAGAGCGCATGACCGCCTATGAAATGATGCTTTCGGAGAGCCAGGAGCGCATGCTCATGGTTCTGGAGCCCGAGAAGGAAGCCGTTGCAAAGGCGATCTTCGTAAAGTGGGGTCTTGATTTCGCGATCGTCGGCAAGACCACGGACGATCTGCGCTTCCGCATCATGCATCAGGGCGTGGAGGTTGCTGATCTTCCGATCAAGGATCTCGGGGACCAGGCTCCCGAATATGACCGCCCCTGGCGCGAGCCGGGCAAGCGCGCCGCCCTGCCCGCCAATCTCGTTGCCGAACCGGCCGATTACGCCAAGGCTGTGCTTCAGCTGGTCGGATCCCCGAACCAGTCCAGCCGCCGCTGGGTCTACGAGCAGTACGACACTCTGATCCAGGGCAATTCGCTGCAGCTCCCCGGCGGTGATGCCGGCGTCGTCCGCGTCGAGGGTCATCCGACCAAGGCCTTGGCTTTCTCCTCCGACGTGACCCCGCGTTACGTCGAGGCGGACCCCTTCGAGGGCGGCAAGCAGGCTGTTGCCGAATGCTGGCGCAACATCACGGCGACTGGCGCGGAACCGCTCGCAGCCACCGACAACCTCAATTTCGGCAACCCGGAAAAGCCGGAGATCATGGGCCAGTTCGTCCATGCCGTGAAAGGCATCGGCGAAGCCTGCCGTGCGCTTGATTTCCCGATCGTCTCGGGCAACGTCTCTCTCTACAACGAGACCAACGGCGTTGCCATTCTGCCGACACCGACGATAGCAGGCGTCGGCCTGCTCGGCGACTGGAAGAAGATGGCGCGCATCGGCTCCGCATCTCATGGTGACAAGGTCATCATGATCGGCACCGACGGAAGTCACCTCGGCTCGTCCATCTACCTGCGCGACGTCCTCGGCAGCTCTGACGGCCCGGCGCCGGAAGTCGATCTCTTTGCCGAACGCCGCAACGGCGACTTTGTCCGGTCGGTGATCCGCAATGGCCAGGCGACCGCCTGCCACGACATCTCTTCGGGCGGTCTCGTCCTGGCTCTGGCCGAAATGGCGATGTCCTCGCGCAAGGGTCTGAAGATCGAGCTCGCTGAATGCCGCGGCGCCCCGCATGCGCTGTTGTTTGGTGAAGATCAGGCTCGCTACGTCCTGACGGTTCCTGATGATGTCGCGGACTTCGTCTGTGCAAACGCGGAAGGCGCTGGTGTACCGTTCCGTCGCATCGGCACAGTTTCCGGCGAAAGCCTGGTGGTCGACGATCTTCTGTCGCTGCCAATTCAGCAATTGCGTGACGCCCATGAATCATGGTTCCCTGATTACATGGAAGGTCGCGGCACGCTCGCTGCCGCGGAATGATGCGCAAGGAGTAACGATCATGCCTATGAAGCCCGGTGACATCGAAGACATGATCAAAGCCGGTATCCCTGGAGCCAAAGTCACGATTCGTGACCTAGCCGGCGATGGCGACCACTACGCAGCTGAAGTCGTCGCGGAAGCGTTCCGCGGCAAGAGCCGCGTTCAGCAGCATCAGATGGTCTACGAGGCGCTGAAGGGGAATATGGGTGGAATACTGCACGCCTTGGCGCTGCAGACGTCGGCACCCGATTGAGACAGTTTCGCTAATGCCCGGTCAAAAGCCGGGCATTGCTTTATATCCGTCGGCCGCGAATTCGATCGCTGGCAACGGCCCTGCGGTCAGCAAGGTGAAGTCGAACGGCGCCCTGGTATCGGGCCCCAAGACGTACTGCCGGTGGACCCGCAGAAAATCCCGCTTGATCTTCTTGTAGTGCTCCGCCGTGAGCATCTGCTTCACGCGAATGAAGATCATCTGCGCCTGCGGCAGACTGTGATAGCCGCACACGGCCACGACAGGCACCTTATAGAAATGGATGGCGTCGGTCAGACACTGGATATCGATCCACTTCACGGACTGACAGCCTGCGATAAGGCCTACGCGCGAGCGCAACAGATGCGCCGGCCGAAGCAGCGAACATTGCAGGATCGCTGAGCCCAGCGTCGCAAAGACCACCTGCTTGCCCTCGAAGAGATTGGGCTCGCGCTCGAGCAGGATGCCGATCACATGCGCGGCGACACTGGATCCCATGCTGTGCGATGAAATCACGTACTCCTCGGCATCCTCCGTCAGCGCCGCGCGCGCCGCAACCGCGCAATCCTCGAGCCACGCGTTGACGTCGTTCTTGTCCATCCGCCCGAGGGCAACCGCCATTCGCCAGTCCGCAAAAAGATGCAGGGTGTAGAAACGCTCGGCGAAAGGCAGGAAGGCGAGCGCGAAGAATGCGACCGACAAACCCGCGCTCCAGAGCAGATGGAACGCTGAAAGCTCTAGGCCGAGCGGCATCACCAGAATGGTTGCGCTCAGTGAAACGCCAAGCATCATCAGCAGGAACGGGAAGATGAAGAACAGGCCGAACCGCCAAGCATGCCGGAAATAGCCCGACATCCCTCC
Organism: Rhizobium sp. Root708; assembly: GCF_001429725.1. Classification (GTDB taxonomy): domain Bacteria; phylum Pseudomonadota; class Alphaproteobacteria; order Rhizobiales; family Rhizobiaceae; genus Rhizobium. The sequence continues at coordinate 57,882 of NZ_LMHV01000007.1, forward strand.
ATCGCCTATGATGGCCGCAGCACTCAGAAAGCCGGCAACGATCTGAGACGCGACGCTGCCTGATCTCAGCCGTGAGACGAGCGCATTATGGTCGAACACGTGAACCCGAGAGCGTGTCTTCCAACCGTCCGTATCGGTCGTCACGTCGAATGCCGTCTCGCGCTGTTTTCCCTGAGTATCCGCCGCGGAGATGCCGAGTTTCCAAACAGCAGCGCTTTGGCGTGCGGATCGCTCATAACGGGCTCGGTGCGCAGATCCATCCAACGGCTCGAAACCGGGAAAATGCAGCACGACCCTTTTGGAGATGAAGGTCATTATTCTCTTTCTTGGCCGCAGCGCGGCGGCAGATAAGTGCTGCGCGGCAATCGGCGACAATTGTGGCGAAATCCGGGTATGGTCAGGTGACGCGCTCGCTCGGGCGATCCCATATCACGCCCTCCCGCGATGAGGCGTAACGCACGGGCAACACCATTGCCTGCAAACCGGTAGGGTGCTCTTTTTTTGGCCCCGCATGCTGGAATTCCGCCGATCACATGCTATCTAAGCTTAACGATTGAAACGGCGGGCCTTTAACTCGCCTGTGGAAAGGATTAGGTCCCTATGAGCGGCATCAACGAATTCATCGACAACGAAATCAAGACCAACGACGTCGTCCTCTTCATGAAGGGCACGCCGCAGTTTCCCCAGTGTGGTTTCTCCGGCCAGGTCGTGCAGATTCTCGATTACATCGGCGTCGACTACAAGAGCGTCAACGTGCTCGCCGATTCGGAAATCCGCCAGGGCATCAAGGATTACTCCAACTGGCCGACCATTCCCCAGCTTTACGTCAAGGGTGAATTCATCGGCGGCTGCGACATCGTCAAGGAAATGTTCCAGGCTGGCGAATTGCAGCAGCACTTCCAGGAAAACGGCGTAACCGTTCGCGGCGCCGCCTGACCTGACCGGTCACCGGGCGTTCTGCCCGGTTTCCAAATCTGTATTTTGAGTCCGAGGCGCTGTGCTGAACAGCGCCTTGGCCTGTTTATGGGAATTACATTGTGACAGATTCATCACAAGCCGCGCACGTGGGCCGCATCCCCATGCGCAAGGGTGAGTTCATCGCGCTTGCTGCCTTCCTGATGGCGATTAACTCGCTGGCGATCGACATCATGTTACCGGCGCTGCAGCAGATCGGCGCGAGCCTGAACGTCGAGAGCGAAAACCACCGCCAGTTCGTTGTTTCAAGCTACCTTCTCGGCTTTGGCTTCGCGCAGCTTGTCTACGGCCCGCTGTCCGATCGCTTCGGCCGCCGCCTGCCGCTGCTTGCCGGCATCGGCATCTATATCTGTTCCTCGCTTGGCAGCGCGCTGGTTCCAACCTTCGAGGGCTTGCTGATCCTCAGGTTCGTCCAGGGTCTCGGCTCCGCCGCCACCCGCGTCATCACCATCTCCATCGTTCGCGATATCTACGGCGGGCGGCAGATGGCCGAAGTGATGTCGCTGATCATGATGGTCTTCATGATCGTTCCCGTCATCGCGCCGGGCAGCGGCCAGATCATCATGCTGTTCGGCAGCTGGCACCTGATCTTCCTGTTCATCGCCGTCATGGCAGCCATCATCGCCGGCTGGGCCTATCTCCGGCTGCCCGAAACGCTGCGTCCGGAAAACGTTCGGCCCTTCACCGTCAGATCGGTGCTTGGCGGCTTCAGGCTGGTTCTGACGAACCGCATCGCGCTCTGCTACACGATCGCCAGCACCTTCATCTTCGGTTCGCTGTTCGGCTTCATCAACTCGGCCCAGCAGATCTATGTGGGGATCTATGGCCTCGGCGTCTATTTCCCCTTCGCCTTTGCCGGCGTCGCGATTTTCATGTCGATGTCGTCGTTCCTGAACTCGCGCCTCGTTGGCAAGTTCGGCATGCGCCGTCTGTCGCATGTCGCGCTGCTCGGCTTCATCACCATCAACACCATCTGGCTGCTGGCCCTGGTGTTGGGGCCGCACCCGATGCCGTTCTTCCTGTTCATCAGCTTTTTCGGCCTGGCGATGTTCCAGTTCGGCTGGATCGGCTCGAACTTCAACTCGCTGGCCATGGAGCCGCTCGGCCACGTCGCAGGCACCGCCTCGTCGGTCCTCGGTTTCATGAGTACCGTTGGCGGCGCGCTGATCGGCGCCGGCATCGGCCAGGCCTTCAACGGCACCGCGCTTCCCATGGTCGCCGGTTATTTCACGGTCTCGATTATCGGTCTCGTCTTCGTGCTGATCGCCGAGAAGGGAAAGCTCTTCCAGCCGCACAATCCGGCTGTTTGAGCAAGCAAACGACGGTTGAGACAAATCTATATTTCAGGACAATCATATGACGCCGCCCCATAAGCCGCACACCGAAAACCAGGGATCCAGCCGCATCGGCATGGGCTTCCTCGAATTCGTCATCACCATCGCCATCATGACGGCAAGTGTCGCCATGGCGATCGACAGCATGCTGCCCGCCCTGCCCGCCATGGGCCATGCGCTGAATGTCGCCAACGCCAACGACGCGCAGCTCGTCATCGGCGTCTTCTTCCTCGGCTTCGGCGTGTCGCAGATCATCTTCGGCAGCCTGTCGGACACGTTCGGCCGCCGCAACATCATGCTCGGCGGCCTCGCGGTCTATGTGCTCGCCATGTTCGGCGCAGCTGCCACCGGCAGCTTCGAGATGCTGCTCGTCATGCGCTTCATCCAGGGTCTCGGCGGCGCGGCCGTCCGCATTACCACCATGGCCGTCGTCCGCGACTGTTTTGGCGGCCGCGAAATGGCGCGTGTCATGTCCTACGTCATGATCGTCTTCATGATCGTGCCGATCGTCGCCCCCTCGGTCGGGCAGCTGATCATCACCTATGCCAACTGGCACTGGATCTTCATCCTGCTCGGCATCGTCGGCGCCATCCTATTCATCTGGGCATCCCTTCGTCTGAAGGAATCGCTGCCGCGCGAAGAGCGCATCCCCCTCTCCTTCGGCAACGTGGTCGACGGCTTCAAGACGGTTCTGACCAACAAGATCACCTGCGGCTACATGATCGGCCTGACCATGTTCACCGCCGTCATCAGCGCCTATGTGATCTCCGTTCAGCAGGTCTTCGGCGAGGTCTACGGCCTCGGCGACTGGCTTCCGATCGCCTTTGCAGCCACTGCCGGCGGCATCGCGGTCGCCAACTTCGCCAACGGCTTCTTCGTGCGCAAGTTCGGCATGCGCCGCATCTCGCACGTGGCGATGATATTGTTCACCATCATCTCGGCGATTGGCTTCTTCAAGGCGCTCGGCGGCACACCGAGCTTCGCCTTCGCCTATGCGCTCTTCACGATCCTGTTGATGATGTTCGCCGTGATCGCCACCAACTTCACGGCAATCAGCCTGGAGCCGATGGGCAATCTCGCGGGCACAGCGACCTCGATCACCGGCTTCGTCTCGACCACCTTCGGCGCCATCCTCGGCGGCGCGGTCGGCCAGCTGTTCAACGGCACGGTGCAGCCGCTCTTCGGCGGCTTCGCGGTGTTCGGGACAATCAGCATCGCAGCAACGCTCTGGGCGGAAGGCGGCAAGCTCTTCACCCATCCGGGCGACGACCCGCAGCTCGATCCCGGTGCCGGCCATTTCTGATTGAGCCGCTTATCGCATTCCTTCTCGCCCGCAACGCATCGTTGCGGGCGAAACTTTTTCAACAGCTAGCGCCACACAAGTGCGACCGAGAGAGCCAGCGCCAACGCCATCGCGATATTGAAGAACCGCGCCGAACGCGGGGTGCGTAAAAACTTGGCCACGAGGGTGCCCAGGACGAGCCAAAGGAACCCGGCAGGAAACGCGGCGGCTGCGAACAGCGCGCCCATCCACAAGGCGCCGCTGGCCCCAGCGTGCTGCGACGATACAAGGAACGTGCTGCCCGCGCTCAGCGCGACCAGCCAACCTTTCGGGTTCAGCCATTGGAATAGAAAAGCCTGGCGAAATCCAACCACCCGCCTCTGGCCGTCCGCTTCAACGGTACCCGCATTGGCGATCTTCCAGGCAAGCCACAGCAGAAACAGGGATCCCGCCAACTTCATCGCTATTACAATAGCCGGCGCGGCGGCGACAATTTCCCCGACACCGAAGGCGCTTAGAATGATCATCACGCCCATGCCAAGCGATGCGCCGAGCGGACAGCCGATTCCTCTTAACGTGCCGACGGCCGCGCCTGTCGATAGGACCAGTGTGTTACTGGGTCCAGGTGTAACCGCCGCGATAAACGCAAACAGCAAAAACGCCATTGTCTGCGCTGTATCCATCATACTCTCCTCGTCATTTCGAAACGGGAGAACATCTACGACTGGCGTGGCTGCTCGTATTGTACGTCTGTGCGCATGGACTTTCCTGGGTGCGCAAGATCTGCACGCCCGGGGCTATGGTTTCAGATGGTGAAGACTTCACGCCGCAGAATGTCCCAGCTCTCCTTGTCGGGCGCGATCAGCAGGCCGCCGTTCGTATGGTGCGGCAGATAGGGCGAGCCGTCGAAACGCGTGGCATGAGCACCGGCCTCGATGCTGAGCAGGGTGCCGGCAAGGTGATCCCAGGGCATCAGCTTGTTGTACATCAGGTAATGCACATGACCGCCGACGAAAGCGCGATATTCATGTGCCGCGCAGCGGTAGTTGGCGAGGAACCGAACCTTGGCGAGATTGGAGAGGATCTCGCTGCGCTTCGGCTTCGGTAGGAAGCCTGTCGATGCCATGCCGACCATGTCCTCCAGCGCCACGGGCGCTGCAACCGAAAGCCGCTCCGCGTCGCCATCAGGGCGCCGAAGCCAAGCGCCGCCGCCCTTTTCGCCCATCACCCAATCGTCACCCATCGGGTCGTAGATGATGCCGGCAACGGTTTCGCCCTTGGATATCACCGAGGCCATGACGCCGAAGGCTGGGATGCCCGATGCAAAATTGAAGGTGCCATCCACGGGGTCGACGACGATGGCAAGGTCTGCTCCCTCGAGCTTGCCGAGCAGATCGGGATCAGCCGCGACCGATTCCTCACCGATGAACACCGCATCTGGCCAAAGGGCCGCGGCTTCCGCCTTGATCATCCGCTCTGCCTGCAGGTCGGCTTCCGTCACTAGGTCGGTCGCCTCACTCTTGGCGCGCACGTCATCGCTTCCAAGGCGACGGAAACGCGGCAATATCTCTGCCTTCGCCGCCCGCCTCAGGAGATCGGCAAGCGTCGCTACATCTATCGTGGAACTCATGGACTTTCCTTCTTTGGCGTGAGCGCCGGCTATTCACTCTTCGACGCAGTCTCTCCGGCCATCAGGCCAGCGAAATCGAAAAGCTTCGGATCGAGCAGGTGCGACGGGTTCACATGCGCGAGAGCCCTCAGCATCGTATCCTTGCGGCCCGGCATGCGCCGCTCGATGTCGGCAAGCATGTCCTTCATCGCATTGCGCTGCAGTCCGTCCTGGGAGCCGCAGAGATCGCAGGGAATGATCGGAAACTGCATCGCAGCCGCGAATTTCGCCATGTCGTCTTCCGCGCAATAGGCGAGCGGGCGCAGCACCATGAGGTTGCCCTCGTCATTGAGCAGCTTGGCCGGCATCGAGGCCAGCCGCCCGCCATGGAAGAAATTCATGAAGAAGGTCTCGAGAATGTCCTCGCGGTGGTGACCGAGCACCAGTGCGTCACAGCCCTCCTCCTTGGCGATCCGATACAGATTGCCGCGGCGCAGGCGCGAACAGAGCGAGCAATAGGTCGCCCCCTCCGGAACCTTCTCTTTCACGATCGAATAGGTATCGCGATACTCGATGCGGTGCTTGACGCCGACCTTGGTGAGATATTCCGGCAGGATATGCTTGGGGAAGTTCGGCTGGCCCTGGTCGAGGTTGCAGGCGATCAGTTCCACCGGCAGAAGACCGCGCCACTGCAGGTCGAGGAGAAGGGCGAGCAGCCCATACGAGTCCTTGCCGCCGGAGACACCGATCAGCCAACGCTTCTGCCCCTTCAGCATCGCAAAATCGTCGAATGCTTGCCTGATGTTGCGCAACAGCCGCTTGCGCAACTTGTTGAACGACACAGAACTCGGAGCCTCGGAAAAGAGCGCGTGCGAGATCGCGCCATCCGCGTTCGGCGTTTCCAGCTCATCGGCAATGTTGGCTGCGATGTTCATTCTCTCGTCCAATCGGTCACTGCTTCCGCCTTAGCAGAAAGCGTCACGACAACCCAGTATCAATCGCCGAAAACCGACCAGCCGGTGCGGGCCGCCAGCATTTCGAGTGCGACGGCGCCGAGCTGTGAGTTGCCGACCTTGTTGAGGCCCGGCGACCAGACGGCAATCGAGGCGATGCCCGGTGCCACCGCAAAGATGCCGCCGCCGACTCCACTCTTGCCGGGAAGGCCGACGTGATAGGCAAAGTCGCCGGATCCATCATAATGGCCGCAGGTCAGCATCAGCGCATTGATGCGCCGCGCCCGCTTCGGCGAGACGACCGAATGCCCCGTCGTCGGATTGCTGCCGCGTGCCGCCAAAAACAGTCCGGCCTTGGCCAGTTGCTCGCAGGTCATCGACAGCGCGCACTGGTGGAAATAGACGCCGAGCACATGCTCGACCGGATGGTCGAGGTTGCGATAGGAGCGCATGAAATTGGCGAGCGCAAAGTTGCGGTAGCCCGTCTGCGTCTCAGACTTCGCAACGCGATCGTCGATGGTGACCGACTCGTCGTCCGCGAGATAGCGGACGAAGCGCAGCAGCTCACCGATCGCCTCACGCGGCGCATGGCCAGCCATGACGACATCGCTCACGGCGATTGCGCCCGCATTGATGAAGGGATTGCGAGGAATGCCCTGCTCCTGCTCGAGCTGGACGATCGAGTTGAAGGCGGAGCCTGACGGTTCGCGACCGACTCGCTTCCACAGCCCCTCGCCGACCTTGCCGAGAGCGAGCGTCAGCATGAAAACCTTGGAGATACTCTGGATGGAGAACGGCACATCGGCATGGCCGACGTTGTAGACCTTGCCGTCTACCGTCACCACGCTCAGACCGAACTGGTTCGCATCGATCTTGGCAAGCTCCGGAATATAGTCCGCAACCTTGCCCTCGCCGATGCGGGGCGCCAGCTCCTTGTGGATGCTGTCGAGAACTGCCTGCAAGTTTGTCATCGTATCTCCCCAGATAACAAAAAAGCCGCCCCAAGAGGCGGCTTTTCCGTATGCGAAAACGCCTCGCGATTAACGCGAATAGAATTCGACCACCAGATGCGGCTCCATGACGACCGGATACGGTACGTCGCCGAGCGCCGGAACGCGTGCGAAGGTAGCAACCATCTTGTTATGGTCGGCTTCGATGTAGTCAGGAACGTCGCGTTCAGCCAGGCTGACGGCTTCGAGAACCGTAACCAGCTGCTTCGACTTCTGACGAACTTCGATGACGTCGCCAGCCTTGCAACGGTAGGAACCGATGTTGACGCGGACGCCGTTCACGGTCACGTGGCCGTGGTTCACGAACTGACGGGCAGCGAAAACGGTCGGAACGAACTTGGCGCGATAAACGACTGCGTCCAGACGGGACTCCAGAAGACCGATCAGGTTTTCGGAGGTGTCACCCTTGCGGCGTGCGGCTTCAGCGAAGATTGCACGGAACTGCTTTTCGCGCAGGTCACCGTAGTAACCCTTCAGCTTCTGCTTGGCGCGCAGCTGCACACCGAAGTCAGAAAGCTTGCCCTTGCGGCGCTGACCATGCTGGCCCGGGCCGTATTCGCGGCGGTTCACCGGGGACTTCGGACGGCCCCAGATGTTTTCGCCCATACGGCGGTCAATTTTGTACTTAGACGATTCGCGCTTGCTCATCGTATTTCCTTTCAGAAAGTTAGAACGGTTTGTTGCCAAACCGCGTGAAGGAAACACGCCCTCCTTTGATCTTCTTTCGAGGATCCGACAGGATCATCCTATTACGCGAACAGGACAAATCCACGGGACATGTCAAATGAAACACCGGACATTTCTGCCCGGTGCTGGCGCGGTCTTTAGGGTGAAGTCGCTGGAATGTCAATCACAATTCCACGTCTTCGCCCCGCAATACTGCCTGGTGTGCCGGCCTTCGCGGCTTACTTTGCGCTCGCCGTTTCAGTCTTCAGGCCAAGAGCGTCGCTGATCGTATAGAACAGATCCGTCTGGTCCGTCAGGCCGGTGACATTGGCGGCACGCGGGCCGTAGGCAGCGATTCGCAGCTGCGAGCCGGTGTGACCCTGATCGTCAGCGTCGTCGGAGTTGCCGTAGCTCACGGCCATGACGGCGCCGTCTTTCGTCATCAGCGCTTCGGTCAGGCCCGGAGCCTTGGTGTCAGCGTCGACGATCTGGCTAGCATGCGCGTGGTCGGCGGTGACGATGACGAGCGTGTCGCCGGCTTCCTGTGCAAACTTCAGCGCTGCCTGAACCGCTTCATCGAGATCGACCGTTTCGCCGATCTGGCCGCACGGATTGGCGGCATGATCCTGCTTGTCGATCGAGGCACCCTCAACCTGGAGGAAGAAACCCTTCTCGTTCGTCCGAAGCAGTTCTATCGCCTTCGAGGTCATCTGTGCCAGCGTCGGGGTTGCCGCCGTGCGCTTCTCGTTCGGCTTGCAGACGACAGGCTCCTTCTCGATGTTACCGTAGTGGCTGGCCTTTGGGCCTTCCCAGCGAACCGGCATGTTGCCTTCGGCAAACAGGCCGAGCACCGGCGCACTGTCATTTGCCTGCTTGACCGCCTGAAGCTCATCGAGGTTGGAGACGATCTTGTAGCCACGCTCCTCGGCCTGCTGGCGAAGCGTCTTGTCCTTCCAGTCGCCTGCCTTCGCGGTTTCGGCGAAGCTCTTCGCGCCACCACCGAGCGTCACGTCTGCCCGCGCATTCAGCAGCTGCTCGCTGATCGAACCCTTGCCGCCGTTTTCAAGCGCGTTGGTCGGGCACTTCTCGGTCGTGGATGCAGGGCTGTAGCACTTGCGCTGCGTCACATGCGCGATCTGGACGGCAGGCGTTGCGTCCTGCAGTTCGGCCGTCGATACGTTGCCTGTGCCGATGCCGGCAGCCTTTGCCTTCTCGAGCAGGGTTTCGTGGGCCTTCTCGTGAATGTCGACGCCGATCGCACCGTTATAGGACTTCACGCCGGTCGCCCAGGCGGTACCGGAGGCAGCGGAGTCGGTCACGTAGGTCGGCTTGCCGGTTTTCTTGTCGAGCGAATAATGCGTGTACTGGCCGGTGACCGGCAGTGCATCGATGCCCTTGAAATACTGACCTGCGCCAACCGCATAGTTGCGTGCGATGGTGATTTCGGAATCGCCCATGCCATCGCCGATCAGCAGGATAACGTTCTTCGGGCGAGTATCGCTGAGCGCGGCGCGATAGGCCTCGGTGATATCGCCGGAGAGGCGGCGCGCGCCACCGGGAACGCTGAGATCCGCGCTCGCTGCACGCTCTAGAAGCTTGTTCGCTGCATCGTCGGCATAGCCAGGCTGAATGGCGACGGTTGAAAGCAGGCCGCCAACGACAAGGCGCAGCAACTGGTGACGAACATTGTTTCTCATGACCGAGATCTCCTTTTGATAATCCGCATCGACCGCTTGGGTCGCGCGCCTTATCCACCACCCGAATGAAGCTCTTGTGACAAAAGCAACTTCTTCGTGTGACATTAGAGATCGACTATAGACCGAGCCGATTGTCCGCGCTCGATCCAGTCTCATTCGGCCGCGGAGCGCATCTCATCCGCATCGGGCGCGTTGGCATCGCCGGGAGCTGTCTGGCAATTCATGTCGGGGAAAGCGACGATGCGCTTGCCGGCGAAATCCGTGTGGACCACCACCGTCCCCTGCTCCTCGAAATAGCCGAGCAGACGCCGCGCCCGCCGCGCGGAATGAGTGCCGTAAGCCCGGGCAATCCGTGCATCGGACGGGCATGGCTCGCCGCAGACGGCAGCCTTTGCCAGCATCAGGAAAACACCCTGCAGATCGTCGGTGACACCCGAAGCGAGCGACAGCGCCGTTCCCCAGGCCTCGGTTTCCGCCGTTGCCGCGTCCACGCCGGAGCGAGAAATCGCGACGCGGCGCCGAAACTCCGGCAGGGACATCGGAGCGCCGGGAACCCGGCGCATGCGAAGGCGCACAAGGAACTCCTGATAAAGCACGGAATCCGTTCGGAATCCGGAGCCAGGATCGTCGAGTATCTCGTGCAGCACCGCCGTCAGCCTTTCCTCCCGCTCCTCTGGGGACAATTCCGGCTGGGAGGAACGCCCCTCCGAAACGGGAGCCGAGGCAGCAGGCGCGGAGCGCGACAATTCGGCGAGGATATCGGTGGTCGGCCGTGGCGCGGGCGGAGCACGGCGCACGATCGGCCTTTGAAATTCCTCTGGATCCGGCGTGAAGATCAGGTCTTCGACGTCCTGCGGGGCATCCGGCAACGGCATGAGCTTGGGGCTGGACGAACGCGCCGACGTCTCGACATTGCCGATCTGGATCGGCAGCGGGCGACGCGAAAGAGCCGGCCCGAGAGCCACGAAATTGCCGCGTTTCAGGTCCCGGAACATTTCCGCCTGGCGGCGGTCCATGCCGAGCAGATCGGCAGCACGCGCCATGTCGATATCGAGGAAGGTGCGCCCCATCAGGAAGTTCGAGGCTTCAGCGGCCACGTTCTTGGCAAGCTTTGCCAGCCGCTGCGTCGCGATCACCCCGGCAAGGCCACGCTTACGACCGCGGCACATCAGGTTCGTCATGGCACCGAGCGACATCTTTCTCGCGTCGTCGGACACTTCGCCGGCGACCGACGGCGCGAACATCTGCGCTTCGTCGACCACCACCAGAACCGGATACCAGAACTCGCGATCGGCATCGAACATGCCGTTGAGGAAGGCTGCGGCGGCGCGCATCTGCTGCTCGACTTCAAGCCCTTCGAGCGTGAGAACGCAGGAAACGCGGTGCTGGCGGATACGATTGGCAATGCCGGCGAGTTCCGCCTCGGTGCGCTCACCATCGACGACGACGTGGCCGAACTTGTCCGACAACGTGACGAAATCACCCTCGGGATCGATGATGACCTGCTGCACCCATTGCGCGGATTGCTCCAGCAGACGGCGGAGCAGATGCGACTTGCCGGAGCCGGAATTGCCCTGCACCAGAAGACGGGTAGCCAGAAGCTCCTCGATATCGAGCGTGGCCGGATTGCCTCCCGACGCCGATCCCATATCGATACCAACCTGCAATGTCACATTCCTCTTTTCGTTAGAACAAGCGTCCTAGCAGGTTTGACCGTGTCTTTGGCAACACGGCTGAACAAACCCACAGGAGAAAACATCACACACTGGCCTTCAGCATCCGCGTGAAGCCCAGGCTGATCACGAGCGGCACCAGCAACACCGCCAAACCGACGCGCAGGCCCAAGACCTCCGCGATGAAGCCGATCAGAGGCGGCCCGATCAAGAACCCCGTGAGGGCCATGAAGGATAGGATGGCGACATTGGCCGCCGCCGGCCGATCACGGAGACTTGCCGCTGCTGTCACAGCCAGCGGAAACCCCACCGACACCCCGATCCCGAGCAAGGCAAAGCCGGCCAGCGTCACTATGCTGTGCCAGGCAAAGACGACAATGAGCATGCCGGCCAGAGCCGCCGCCCCGCAACCACGCGCAAGACGGATCGCTCCGAAACGTTGCTTCAGATGGTCTCCGCTGAACCGTCCGGTCGCCACCATCATGGCGAAGATCGTGTAGCCGATACCGGTCATCATGCCGTCGGTCTGGAAGACATCCTTGAGATAAACAGCGGACCAGTCGGCGATGGCGCCTTCTGTCATGGTAATCCCGAAGACGAAGGCGCAGATGCCGAGCAATGCGCTGCTCGGCAGTTTGAACGGCATATGTGGCGGGGCCGCGCCGGCCTCGCGGTCGGCTGGCAGGCGAAGACTGACAACAACGGCAAACGGCAGAACGACGAAGGCTGCCGCCATGATGGCCCATTCGGCCGGTGCTGCAATCGCCACCATGCCCGAACCAAGCAGGCTGCCCGCCATGATGCCAAGGCTCCAGAAGCCATGGCAACGGTTCATGATGACAGAACCGGTATCCTTTTCAGCGCGGTCAGCTTCGACATTCAGCCCGAGCTCCAACGTCGACATCGCGACACCAAGCAGCGCCAGCGCAATGAACAATTCGAGCGGCGTCCGCGAGAATGCCGGAAGGCAGACGATCACCGAGAAGACGAAAAATCCCGCGATAACAGTGGTCTTCCCCCCGATGCGGGCAACCACACGTCCCGCGAAAGGCAGGGTCGTGAGAATGCCAACAGGCATCCCAAGCAGCGCCAGGGCAAGATCGGCCGGCCCGAGCTCAAGGCGAGCCTGGATTTCCGGAATGCGCGGCAACCAGCTGCCGAACGCGATCGGCTGCAGGAAAAAGATAGCCATGACGAGTTTTTGGAAGGACATGCGAAAGCCTGGCGGGACGGATGCGAATCACAACCCTCAGTCTGCGCAGTCATCAGCCTTTGCGATAGCCCCCATCGCATCCGCGATCAATCCATTTAAGGCGCCCGCGACTGTCTACTGAACCTCAAGCCTTGAGCCCAAATCCCTGCATCAGCCGCCGCGTGGCGAAATCGGGATTGCCTGACGTGAAGACCGCGAAGTCGAAATTATCCGGGTGCACGGCATCGGCTACCTGCGGCACGAGGCTGCGGGCACGCCGCGCGATTGCTTCGGCCGGATCCAGCCAATCGACCGGCCAGGGTGCGAGCCGCCGGAAGACGTTCGCCATGAAGGGATAATGCGTACAGGCGAGAACGACGATATCGGTCTTCGAACCATCCTTCTCCACGAAGCACTGATCAATCTCGGAAAGCACGGCCTCATCGGAGATCGCGTCGCCGCGAATGTAAGCCTCCGCCATCCTAGCCAAGTTTTCGGAGCCGACCAGGCGAACGTGACACTGCTGCCCGAAGGACTGGATCAGGTCGCGCGTATAGGCGCGCTTGACCGTGCCCGGGGTCGCCAGAACAGAAACGAGCCCGGAGCGCGTCCGTTCGGCCGCCGGCTTGATCGCCGGCACCGTCCCGACGAACGTCATCTGCGGAAAGGCCGCGCGCAGATCAGCACCGACGAGCGTGAACGCGGTGTTGCAGGCAATGATGCAGACCTCGGGATCGTGATCGACAAGCAACTTGGCGAAAAGGCCGATGACCCGTTCCTTCAGCGCCTGTTCTTCCCAGCCGCCATAGGGAAAGCCGGCATCGTCGGCAATGTAGATGAAGCCGCGCTCCGGCATCAGCACGCGCGCTTCGCGGAGCACAGTCAGCCCCCCGATTCCGGAATCGAAGACCAGAACCGGCTTCAGCTCATTCGGCGCTGCTGTCATCTTCCGATTGTTCCTTGATATCGACGGGCGACCGGCTGCCGCGCGGATATTTCCGCGAGAAGCGGTCCAGGGAGGAGATCACGCCGCGCAACACGCTGATTTCCTGTTCCGTGAAAGCGCGACGGGAAAGGACTGCTCGCAGGTTGTCTATCATTTTCGGCTTTTTCGCGGGCGGATGGAAATAATTGCGCGCATCGAGCGCTTCTTCCAACTGATCGTAGAGGCCGTGCAATTGTTCCTTCGTCGATTGCGTCTGCTCCATCGCCTGGAACGGAACGGTCCCGACATCCTCCATGCCCGACTTCATCCACTCGTAGGACATCAACAGCACCGCCTGCGCGATATTGAGCGAGGCAAAGGCCGGGTTGACCGGGAAGGTGACGATCTCGTCGGCCAGCGCAACCTCTTCATTGGAGAGACCCCAACGCTCGCGGCCAAAAAGGATACCGGTGCCCTCGCCCGCGCGAAACTTCGCCCGAAGCGTCTCCGCCGCCACCACAGGCGAGCGCACCGGCTTGAAGCCGTCACGTTCGCGCGCCGTCGTCGCGTAGACGAAATTCAGGTCGGCGATGGCCTCCTCCAGGGTTTCGAAAACCTTCGTGCCCTCGATGACATGATCCGCCCTTGAGGCCGCCGCCTGCGCCTTCTCGTTCGGCCAGCCGTCGCGGGGATTGACCAATCGCAATTCCGCCAGACCGAAATTCGCCATGGCGCGGGCGACCATTCCGATATTCTCCCCCATCTGGGGTTCGACGAGAATGATAACCGGACCTTCCGTGAGAAGTTGCCGCTCGCTGTTCGTGCCTGCCATGACGCTGGATCCTTGTGTTACGGGCGGAATAGCCAAGCCGGGCCGAAACGGCAAGGGTTCAAGCGTTCGGGTATAGCCGATCAAGCGTTGAACCCAGCATTTCCACTCCAAGCCGCGAACTGGCGCTCGACAGCGGAAGATGCCGCGTCGTCCCACCGGTGCTCTTACGATCGAGGAAAAAGCAGTCCGCCCGCCGCTCCGAAACAGATGCAAGCCGAGCGATAGCCGCCTCTATCAGCCGGCGCCTGTCCTCGGGCTCGAGGGATCCTGGCTCGCTCTTTGCCATAACTCTTGCCCAATAGGTAGCAGCGAGAAAGATCGCCAGCGTCTGCCGGATATGTCCCGGCTTGGTGACAATGGACCACGATGATCCGAGCGGACGCGCAGCCGTTGCGACATCGCGATAAGCCGCATCCAGCTTCTGCGACAAGGATATCAGAATGGGCGTGGATTGACCGTCCTTGGCAGCCTTCAGCAGCTCCGAGAGCGCCGCAAACCATTTCGCGAGCACCTCCTCGAGCGCTCCCCGCGTGCGCGCCGGAAAGACCACAAAGGCGATGAGCGTCCCGGCTGCAGCACCGAGCGCCGTTTCCTCGATGCGGAGCACGAGCAGGTCGAGCGTCAGCGAGCCGATCATTCCGTAAACGAGACAGAGTGCGATCGAGACGAAAAAGGTCATCGTCGCATACGAACTCTGCAGGAAATAGAAGGCCAGGAAGATCGAAATGCCGGTCACGACGAATGCCGCGGGCGCATACCCGTTCAACATGGTGGCGAGCACGAGGCCGATCGCGATCCCGAAGAGCGTCCCGATCGAGCGCTGCAGCGCCTTCATGGCCGTATCGCCGCGAGAATTCGTGTTGGTGAAGACAAGGAACGAAGCCAGCACGGCCCAGAACCATCGATCGCGGGAAAGCGCCAAGCCGAGCGCCATCGCGATCGCCGATGCAAGCGTCGTCTGCAAGGCGGCGCGAACGAGAGGATTGGCGAGCGAGAAATCGAGCTTCTCGGCCGGCGTCGGTGTGTCCTCGACCGCCGCTATCTCTGCAAAACCGGTCAGATGACCCCGTTCGATCGTCTTATCGAGTTGCGCCCGCGCCTCCCCGAGCCTCACCAGGGCGTGCGACGTTTCAGAAGCGGGATCGCCGGCGACATCAGGAATTGCAGGTGTCGCGCCACCCTCGATCACTGCATGCACGAGACTAAACGCCGGCAGCTTCTGCGAACTGAGAACGATCGCGCTTTCGGCAGCGAGGTGCGCGTCGAACAGTCGGATCGCGAGTTCTCCGGCAGGCTCCGTCGCCGCGTCGAGGACACCGCTCGGCGGACGCGGGACGAAGCTCTCGGCCATCAGCACCACTTCCTTCAGCCGCTCCTCCAGCCCGTTCATTTCCTGCCGGTCGGCTTCGGTGACATGTCCCTCGGCCGCAAGCGCCGCGATTTTGAAAAGGATCTGATTGATGCGACCCCGAACGCTCTCCAGCGACCGCAGGAGATCGCGCCGCCAGTCGTCAGGCAGCACCAGCGAACGGACTGCGTGCCCGATGAGTGCCGCGACCACGGGCCCGACCGCGATAAGCGGCAGGTCCGCGATCGGAGGATGAAAATAGGCCCCCATGAAATAGGAGGTAAACGAGAACATGCCGATGGCATGCCCGCGTGGTCCGAATATGCGCGCCGAGACGGCTAGAAAGATGACGAGGAGGAAGACACCATCCGAAACATAGCGGTGTCCCTCGAGGCTGGCTGAGAGGCCGACGACGAGAATACTTGCCGCACAGCCGAGCAACCGCGTGACAAGCTGCCTGGCGCCACCCTTGTCACGCACGGCGACGCCGCCCTCGATCGACAGCACAATCCCCAAGCCAAATGACGCCAGGGGTAGCGGAACGATCAGGTAGTCGATCACAAGCAGCGCCGCGAACGACAGCGCGATCGTCAACGTTACCCGCGAAGCGATCCTGAGGCGCGACAGCGCCGGATCGTTGGCGAGCAGCCAATCTCGAAAATCAAACCCGGAAAACACGCAGCAGGCCCCTGGAACGGCGGAATCGCATCGTTACCCTACCGGTCAATTAGCCTCGGTCGGCATAAAATCAATTTCAATCCTGAGGCTCACTCGCCCTTGGCGATCAGGACCATCGTGTTCTTCAGCGAATTCGGCGGCTGGCCGGCATCGCCTTCCGTGATCACGTCGTCGATGACGGAATTGCTTCCCTCGTCGATCACCTCGAACCGAACAGTCGTGACGGCCTGCTTGTCGGATCCGTCGTCCATGCAAGTCGCCTTCTTGAAGGTGACCACGACCTCGGTCGTCCCGTTCGCACCGGCCTTCGGAGCATAGGCGAGATCCTGCAATGGGCAGGCGTCCTGTCCGTTGACGATGACATCGTAGTCAAAGGGTGAAATGCCGTCTTCATCCGCCGCCGGGTTCTGGATCGCCGCCCTGTACTTCGTGACGAAATCCTGGCTGTAGAGGCGCGTCAGGCGGCTGTCGTCGAAGATATCGACCCAATCGCTGTCGGTGCCGGACCAGTTCTTGATCGTCGCGTCCATGATCTCCTTGACCGGAGCGGTCGCATCTCCCGCAAGAGCCGGCGCTGAAACACTGAGGAGCAGAGCGAAAGTGAGGGCAAACTTCTTCATGGCGAGATATCCGGGGCAATGGACTCGGCGCGGAGACTAGCCATTTTCCTCTGCTTGGCAATGCCGCAAAAACGCACCTCGCGCCGCCGCTTGCGGCTTTGCACTGTCGGCTCACAATGCTATAGCGCTCGGGATTTCATATCACCCACCCGGGACGCCCGTCCCTCCAAGCTTAACGAGGCAGATACATGAAGAAGATCAAGGTCGCCAATCCCGTCGCCGATCTCGACGGCGATGAAATGACTCGCATCATTTGGCAGCTCATCAAGGATAAGCTGATCCATCCGTATCTCGACCTCGACATCGACTATTTCGACCTTTCCGTCGAAAACCGCGACGCCACCAACGACCAGGTGACGATCGACGCCGCCAACGCCATCAAGAAGCATGGCGTCGGCATCAAGTGCGCGACGATCACGCCCGATGAAGATCGCGTCAAGGAATTCAACCTCAAGCAGATGTGGAAGAGCCCGAACGGCACGATCCGCAACATTCTCGGCGGCGTTATCTTCCGCGAACCGATCATCTGCCAGAACGTTCCGCGCCTCGTTCCCGGCTGGACCAAGCCGATCGTCGTCGGTCGTCACGCTTTCGGCGACCAGTACAAGGCAACCGATTTCAAATTCCCGGGCAAGGGTAAGCTCTCGATCAAGTTCGTCGGCGAAGACGGTCAGGTCATCGAGAAGGACGTCTTCGACGCTCCTGGCGCCGGCGTGGCGATGGCCATGTACAACCTCGACGAGTCGATCCGCGAATTCGCCCGCGCCTCGATGATGTACGGCCTGATGCGCAAGTGGCCGGTCTACCTGTCGACCAAAAACACCATCCTCAAGGCCTATGACGGTCGCTTCAAGGATATCTTCGAAGAGATCTACCAGACCGAGTTCAAGGAAAAGTTTGCCGAAGTCGGCATCACCTACGAACACCGCCTGATCGACGACATGGTCGCTTCGGCACTGAAGTGGTCCGGTGGCTATGTCTGGGCCTGCAAGAACTACGACGGCGACGTTCAGTCGGATACGGTTGCCCAGGGCTTCGGCTCGCTCGGCCTGATGACCTCGGTTCTGCTGTCTCCGGATGGCAAGACCGTCGAAGCCGAAGCGGCCCACGGTACCGTTACGCGGCACTACCGCCAGCACCAGAAAGGCCAGGAAACCTCGACGAACTCGATCGCGTCGATCTTCGCCTGGACCCGTGGCCTCGCGCACCGCGCCAAGCTCGACGACAATGCTGAACTCGCGAAGTTCGCAGCGACGCTCGAAAAGGTCTGCGTCGACACCGTCGAAGCCGGCTTCATGACCAAGGACTTGGCGCTGCTCATCGGCCCGGATCAGCCGTGGCTCTCGACCACCGCCTTCCTCGACAAGATCGACGAGAACCTGCAGAAGGCCATGGCATAAGCCAGACGCAAATATCAGAATGGACGGCGGGGATTTTCCCCGCCGTTTTCGTTTCAGGACAAGACAATCAGGGAACAGCAGGAATGACCGCCACCATTCGCCCACTTCAGCCTTCCGAGCGCACGGCATGGGAACCGCTGTGGCTTGCCTACCAGCGCTTCTATGAAGTCGTCATTCCCGACGAGACGACCGATCTGACCTGGAACCGCTTCCACGACCCCGCGGAGGAAATGCACGCGCTCGGCTCATTCGATGCCGAGGGAAACCTGGTCGGCATCGTCCACGCCATCTTCCACCGCTCGACCTGGTTGCCGAAATGGACGTGCTATCTCCAGGATCTCTACGTGGAAAGCAATCAGCGCGGCCTTGGCACCGGTGCGCTCCTGATCGATGCAGTCGCCGACCTTGCCCGGGCAAACGGTGCGGGACGGCTCTACTGGATGACGCACGAAACCAACGCAACAGCGCGAAAGCTGTACGACCGGATCGCCGCGCGCTCCGGCTTCATCCAGTATCGCAAGGCGCTTTGATCGAACCGGCGGACTTTGCTTCAACCAGCGCTGTCCTATTTCCCGGCTGACGGTCGGGGTATCACCAAAACCCAACAGGAGGAGGAATGAATGGCAGAGGAACTGACGCTCTACACAAACCCCATGTCACGCGGCCGCATCGCCCGCTGGATGCTGGAGGAGACCGGCGTTCCCTATGATACGGAGATCATTGGCTTCGAGGGCGGGATGAAGTCGCCGGAATATCTCGCCGTGAACCCGATGGGAAAAGTGCCGGCGATCCGTCACGGCAAGACTGTTGTCACCGAATGCGCCGCGATATGCGCCTACCTCGCCGACACCTTCCCGGAGGCGAACCTCGCCCCGAAGCCGGATGAACGCGGCAACTACTATCGCTGGATGTTCTTTGCAGCCGGGCCGCTCGAAGCCGCAGCCACCAACAAGGCGCTGGGCTTCGATACGCCTCCCGACAAGAGCCGCATGGCGGGTTACGGCAGCTTTTCCGACGTCATGAACACGCTGGAGAAGGCAGTCGGCGCCTCGCCCTATATCGCCGGCAATCGCTTCACAGCGGCCGACGTCTATGTTGGCTCGCATATCGGCTGGGGCATGAGCTTCGGCACGATCGAGAAGCGCCAGGCTTTCGTCGCTTACTTCGGCCGCCTGATGGAACGTCCCGGCTACAAACGGGCGTCGGAGATAGACGATGCCTCCATGAAGGCGGCCGAATAGGCTAGCCAAGCGGCATGTAGATGTCGGTCAGAAGCTCGGTCGGCGGCACCTCGCGAGGGTTGTTCAGGTACTCCTCGAACATGAGATTGTCTCGCAACTGCCGGCCGGAAGCAGGCAGCCATTCCGCGTAGAGCCACTGGTAGGCCTTGTGCATATTGGCGTATGGCCCCTTGTGACGCAGCACAGCATACTCGCCGCCATCCAGCATCTGTGCCTGCAGTGGCGGTGCGATGGCAGCACCGCCATCAGTGTTCACGCATGCGATAGAGCGCAGCTTATCGGCGGGTACGATATCGGGATCATCGAAATAAACACCGATCATCCGCATCGTCGGCCTGGCCAGCCCTCGGACATGCAGGGTGCCGAACAACGTCTCGAACGCTTGGCCGATCTGCATGTACGAACCGAGGTGCGGCACGCCAATCAATTGAATTGGTTCAATCTTGCGTAAGGTAACATCAAACATCGTTGCGATCTTTCCGTTAGGTGAAGGTTCAAACGCTGTGTGACTACCCTTCTTCCGGTATTGCGCCGGCGGCATGCCGTAGACGGACTTGAAAATGCGGTTGAATGACTGGAGGTTGGGATAGCCTGATCGCTTTGCAATTTCCCCAACTGAAAGATGCGTACCTACGATATCGCCTGCGGCACGATGCAGCCGCAATCGCTTTACGGTCGCGGCAAGCGTCTCGCCATGAATGGCACGGTAGACCCGATGCCAGTGAT
Source organism: Rhizobium sp. Root708 (assembly GCF_001429725.1). Lineage (GTDB taxonomy): Bacteria > Pseudomonadota > Alphaproteobacteria > Rhizobiales > Rhizobiaceae > Rhizobium. The sequence continues at coordinate 78,043 of NZ_LMHV01000007.1, forward strand.
AGCTCGAGATGCAGGCGATCTCCGCAAGCTTGTCCATATCCAGCTCCTCGTCGAGATGATTGTGGATATGGGCGGATACCCGCCGAAGCCGGGTTTCATAAAGCGTCCAAGCCGTTGCGCCATTCATGTCGGAACCTCTTGCAAACCGATCGGCCACACAGAACCATAGCGTGATTTGACAAATCCTGCTGACTTGGCCGAGGCGCAAAGAAAAAGGCGGGATTGCCCCGCCTTTCCAAAACTCGATAAAGCTCAGTGCGCTCAGCTTGCCAGCGCGAGCGCCACGGCCTCGATCGCCTCATCGGCTTTCGCACCGTCAGGTCCGCCGGCTTGGGCCATGTCCGGGCGACCGCCGCCGCCCTTTCCGCCCAATGCCGCTGACGCGACGCGGACGAGATCCACAGCGCTGAAACGGCCGGTCAGGTCAGGCGTGACGGCGACAACGGCGCTCGCCTTGCCATCGTCGGATACACCGATCAGAGCAACCACGCCGGAGCCGAGGGTAGCCTTGCCATCATCGGCGAGACCCTTGAGATCCTTCGGATCCACGCCCGAGATCGCCTTGCCGAGGAATTTGACGCCACCGACCTCGCGCACGGCATCGTCGGAGCCACCCTGCCCGCCGCCCATGGCGAGCTTGCGCTTGGCATCGGCCAGTTCCTTTTCGAGCTTCCGGCGCTCGTCCATCAACGCCTCGACGCGCGACAGCACCTCGCCCGGCTGCACCTTGAGCGCGCCGGCAAGCGCCTTCACGCGCTCGTCCTGCTCGGCCAGATAGGCACGGGCCGGCTCGCCGGTCACCGCTTCGAGGCGGCGCACGCCGGAGCTGACCGCGCTATCGCCGAGAATGCGCACGAGACCGATGTCACCGGTCGCCGACACATGCGTACCACCGCAGAGCTCGACCGAGTAGGCCTTGCCCGTTTTGGCGCCATGCAGGCCGCGGCCCATCGAGACCACGCGCACTTCCTCGCCGTACTTCTCGCCGAATAGCGCCATCGCGCCCTCTTCGATCGCGTCATCGACGCTCATCAGACGTGTCGTCACCGGCGAATTCTGCAGGATGATCTCGTTGGCCATATCTTCGACCTGCTTCAGCTCTTCGGCCGTCATCGGCTTCGGATGCGAAACGTCGAAGCGCAGGCGCTCGGGCGCGACCAGCGAGCCCTTCTGCGCGACGTGTGTGCCGAGAACCTCACGCAGCGCTTCATGCAGCAGGTGGGTCGCCGAGTGGTTGGCGCGGATGCGCGAACGGCGGGCGTGATCGACGGTCATGGCAACCGCGTCGCCAGCCTTCACATTGCCCTCGACGACGGTACCGGTGTGGACGAACAGTCCCTCGCCGCGCTTCTGCGTATCGGAGATTTCGATCTTCGCGGTATCGGAGGCGATGATCCCGGTATCGCCCGTCTGTCCGCCGGACTCGCCGTAGAACGGCGTCTGGTTGACGACGATCTGCACCTTGTCGCCCTTGGCGGCCGCCTCGACGGCAACACCGTCCTTGACGATCGCCTGCACGACGCCTTCGGCCGTCTCGGTGTCATAGCCGAGGAACTCGGTTGCGCCATGCTTGTCGCGCAGCTCGAACCAGATGGTTTCCGTGGCCTTGTCGCCGGAACCGGCCCAGTGCGAGCGTGCTTCCGCCTTCTGGCGATCCATCGCATCGGTAAAGCCGGCGAGGTCGACGCTGATTTCGCGGGCGCGCAGCGCGTCCTGCGTCAAGTCGAGCGGGAAGCCATAGGTGTCGTAGAGCTTGAAAGCGGTCTCGCCGTCGAGCATGTCGCCCTTGCCGAGCGTCGTCGTCGCGTCCGACAACAGCGACAGGCCGCGCTTCAGCGTCGTGCGGAACTTGGTTTCCTCAAGCTTCAGCGTCTCGGTGATCAGCGCTTCGGCGCGTACGAGTTCCGGATAGGCGCGGCCCATCTGCTGGATCAGCGCCGGCAGGAGCTTCCACATCAGCGGTTCGCGGGCGCCGAGCAGTTCGGCATGGCGCATGGCGCGGCGCATGATACGGCGCAGGACATAACCGCGGCCTTCAGCGGACGGCAGCACGCCGTCGGCGATCAGGAATGCCGACGAGCGCAAATGGTCGGCGATGACGCGATGGCTGGCGCGCTGCTCGCCTTCGGCCTTAACGCCGGTTGCCTCTTCCGAAGCCTCGATCAAGGCACGGAACAGGTCGATATCGTAGTTGTCGTGCTTGCCCTGCAGGACAGCCGCTACGCGCTCGAGACCCATTCCGGTATCGATCGACGGACGCGGCAGGTCGACGCGCTCTTCCTTGGTGAGCTGCTCGTACTGCATGAAAACGAGATTCCAGATCTCGATGAACCGATCGCCGTCCTCTTCCGGAGAGCCGGGAGGGCCGCCCCAGATGTGATCGCCGTGATCGTAGAAAATCTCAGAACAGGGACCGCATGGACCGGTATCGCCCATCGCCCAGAAGTTATCGCTGGTCGCGATGCGGATGATCTTGTCGTCGGACAGTCCGGCAATCTTCTTCCAGAGATTAAAGGCCTCGTCGTCGGTGTGATAGACGGTGACAAGCAGCCGCTTGGCGTCAAGCCCGAATTCTTTGGTGATCAGGGTCCAGGCATGTTCGATTGCCTGCTCCTTGAAGTAATCGCCGAAGGAGAAGTTTCCGAGCATCTCGAAGAAGGTATGGTGGCGCGCGGTATAGCCGACGTTATCGAGGTCGTTATGCTTGCCGCCGGCGCGCACGCACTTCTGCGCGGTCGATGCTGTCTTGTAGGGACGCGGCTCGAGACCGGTGAAGACATTCTTGAACTGCACCATACCGGCGTTCGTGAACATCAACGTCGGATCGTTGCGAGGCACCAACGGGCTCGACGGAACGATTTCGTGGCCGTTCTTCTTGAAGTAGTCGAGGAAGGTCGACCGGATATCATTCACACCGCTCATGCTATGCCCTTCAATGCTGCCGTAAAGGCAGGTCTAAACTCAAATTCAGTGGCTTTTATCGTCCACGTTAACCACTGTCCAGCAGACAAACAAAACCGGCCGCATTCTGATCAAGGAATGCGGCCGGTTTCAAACGATTAAGTTGGCGAAGGCTTACGAGTTATCATCGCTGTCATTGGCGTCGGGACCGCCATTCTGCAGCTTATCGGCGATCAGGCCCGCATTTTGACGGATCGACGTCTCGATTTCGCGCATCACCTCGGGATTATCCCGCAGGAAGATCTTGGCGTTCTCGCGGCCCTGGCCAAGGCGCTGGCTGCTGTAGGAGAACCACGCACCCGATTTTTCCACGATGCCGGCCTTGACGCCCAGATCGACCAACTCGCCGGTCTTGGAGACGCCTTCGCCATACATGATGTCGAATTCGACCTGCTTGAAGGGAGGCGCCATCTTGTTCTTGACGACCTTGACGCGCGTCTGGTTGCCGATCACCTCTTCGCGTTCCTTGACCTGGCCGATACGGCGGATGTCGAGGCGGACGGAAGCGTAGAATTTCAGCGCGTTACCGCCGGTCGTCGTTTCCGGCGAACCGAACATGACGCCGATCTTCATGCGGATCTGGTTGATGAAGATGACCATGGTCTTCGACTTCGAGATCGAAGCCGTCAGCTTACGCAGCGCCTGGCTCATCAGTCGGGCCTGCAAGCCCGGCAGGCTGTCGCCCATTTCACCTTCGATTTCGGCGCGCGGCGTCAGTGCCGCGACTGAGTCCACGACCAGCACGTCGACGGCACCGGAGCGTACCAGCGTATCGGTGATTTCGAGCGCCTGCTCGCCGGTATCCGGCTGCGAGATCAGGAGATTGTGCAGATCGACGCCCAGCTTGCGGGCGTAGACAGGATCGAGCGCGTGTTCGGCGTCGACGAAGGCGCAGATGCCGCCCTTCTTCTGCGCTTCCGCAATGGTCTGCAGCGCCAGCGTCGTCTTGCCCGAGCTTTCCGGCCCGTAAATCTCGATAATGCGGCCCTTCGGCAGGCCGCCAATGCCAAGCGCGATATCGAGGCCGAGAGAGCCGGTCGATACCGTCTCGATCTCGACCACGCTCTCGTTCGAGCCCAGCTTCATGATTGAGCCCTTGCCGAACGACCGCTCGATCTGTGAGAGTGCCGCTTCAAGTGCCTTGCTTTTGTCCACCGATTTGTCCTCTACGAGCCGCAATGAATTCTGTGACATTCGATCCACCTTTAGGTTATTGAAGCCGCTCAAGCAATGTCGCCGCCGATGTCGATTTTGTACCGGATTTGTTCTCATCAGGCAAGCGCCATTCAAACTATTGAAATAAAAAGGTAAAATACGTCGTGTTCTTCATTTGTTTTAATAAGGCAAAGCAATGGCTTAGCGGCCGTGCTACAGGCGCTACGGGCCCTGAAGTCCACGACGATTCGAACTGAGGCGGGTTGAAGGGCAGGCAATGCAGAAGAAGATTCTCGTCCTGGGCGGCGCTCATATCGACCGACGCGGCCGTATCTCGGGAACGACGGCGGAAGGCGCGAGCAACCCCGGAACATGGTTTGAGGAACCGGGTGGCGGCGGCTTCAATGCGGCGCGCAATCTGGCGCGGCTCGGCTTCGAAGTGACGTTGATATCACCTCGCGGTGGCGATCCGACCGGCGAGATGGTGAGCGAGGCAGCGGATTTCGCCGGTGTCATCGACCGCCCCTTTGTCTTTCTCGACCGGAAGACGCCGAGCTACACGGCAATCATCGAACGGGACGGCAATCTGGTGATCGCCCTTGCCGACATGAACCTCTACCAGATGTTCGTGCCACGGCGCCTGTCGATCAGGGCCATCCGCGATGCCTTTGCCGAAACCGACTTCATCCTCTTCGACGCCAACCTGCCTGCCGAGACGCTGCAAGCGATCGTCACGCGGGCACGCGCGCTCGGCAAACGCACCGGCGCGATCGCGATCTCGCCCGCCAAGGCGGTTAAGCTGCAGGCTTGCCTCGATGGTCTCGACTATCTGTTCCTCAACGAAGCGGAAGCGGCCGCGCTGACCGGAGAGCGACCGAATGACCCTGCCCACTGGGCGTCACTTCTCAGGGACATCGGCCTGAAGGGTGCGGTTGTCACCCGGGGGCAGCGAGAACTCATTGCTTTTGAAGGGGCTCGCGTCGTGGCGCTTCAGCCGGCAACCGTCGAGAATGTTGCCGATGTCACCGGCGCCGGCGACTCCATGGCCGCGGGCGTGATCGCCGCCCTGCTGAACGATAAGCCGATTTCCGATGCGGTTCGCGAGGGTGCCGCCGCCGCCGCCCTCACCGTGCAGTCGCCCCATGCAGTCAATGAAAACCTCTCCGCCGATCTGCTGAAGGAAACGCTTGCACTTGTCCCGCAGGCGAGAATTCTGCATTGAAGCGCAATACGATGAAATGGAAGCTACAATGACGAAACAGGTCTCCCCCCTCCTTCCGATTGTCTATTCGAAGGAAGTCGCAAGTGCCAAGCAGCGCGGCGCGCCGATCGTGGCTCTGGAATCGACGATCATCACCCACGGCATGCCTTATCCAGGAAACATCGAGATGGCGCGCAGCGTCGAATCGATCATCCGCGAACAGGGCGCCGTGCCGGCAACGATCGCCGTGATCCACGGTACATTGCATGTCGGCCTGGAGCCCGACCAACTCGAGCAGCTGGCGCAGGCAAAGGATGTCCTGAAAGTGTCGCGCGCCGACTTCGCCTTTGCGATCGCCGAGCGCCGGCATGGCGCTACCACCGTTGCTGCGACGATGATCGCCGCCGAGCTGGCGGGCATCAAGGTCTTTGCCACGGGCGGCATCGGCGGCGTGCACCGGGGTGCTGAGGAAAGCTTCGATATCTCGGCCGACCTCCAGGAACTGGGCCGCACCGGCGTGATCGTCGTCTGCGCCGGCGCCAAGGCGATCCTCGACATCCCGAAGACGCTCGAAGTGCTGGAAACCTCAGGTGTGCCGGTTGTCACCTACGAGAGCGAGGAATTCCCCGCATTCTGGTCTCGCGCCTCCGGCCTGCGCAGCCCGCTGACGCTCAACAGCCCCGCTGCGATCGCCAACTTCCAGAACGTTCGCGAGCAGCTCGGCATCGATGGCGGCATGCTGATTGCTAATCCCGTTCCGGAAGCGGACGAGATTCCGCGCGAGGAAATGGAAATCTACATCGAGCGCGCGCTCGATAGTGCCGAACGCGACGAGATCAGCGGCAAATCGGTCACGCCCTACCTGCTAAGCACAATCTTCGACCTCACTGACGGTCAGAGCCTGAAGACCAACATTGCCTTGGTCGAGAATAACGCCCGCCTCGCAGCCGAGATCGCAGTCGCCCTCGGCGGCTGATTACGAGTTCTGGGAGGCGTTAGGCGCCTCCCAAGCGATGGACCAAGTCGAGATCAGCGAAGGACTTCGCCGCGCGTATGGCGAGATAGCGCCAGCCACTGAAAGAAGTACGCGGCGACGGTGAGCGCAACGACGCAAAGCAGCACAATGAGTACCTTCGGCTCTGCGCTGTACGATAACATCGCTACCCGTACAAGGAACACAGCCCCGAATGTGCAAATCCACGCCAGATAGACGCGTGAAAACCATGTCCAGAACCACCCACTGAACAACTCGCGCTCAAACGCGTAGAGCAAAACGCCAATGGTGGAAAAAAAGCCCAGACATATGCTGCCGATCATCATCATCTGCGATCGCGGCACGCCGTTCAAATCGGCACAGGTGGCCCAAACATAAGACAGAGCCATTAACACAGCAAAGATTTTCCAGCGCATTATCGCCTCCCGGTTGCAATTTCGTAACACGCAATCGCTAATGTCGGAATCAGATAACGCCTAAAAATCTAAGTATCGAACTAGCTGTCCAACGTCTCCTTGACGACCACCGCGAGCTGTTTCAGCGAGAACGGCTTCGGCAGGAACCCGAACTTGGACTCCGGCGGCAGATTGCGGGCAAAGGCGTCTTCCGCATAGCCGGAAACGAAGATGAACTTCAGGTCCGGATATTTTTTGCGCAGCTCGCGCAGAAGCGACGGTCCGTCCATTTCGGGCATCACGACGTCGGAGACGACGATATCGACCTTGCCGTCCAGCTCTTCCATGATGTCGAGCGCCTCGACACCGGACCCCGCCTCGTGAACCGTATAGCCGCGCGTTTCCAGCATTCGCTTTCCGCCGCGACGAACCGCTTCCTCATCCTCGACGAGCAGAATGACAGCGGAACCCGTCAGGTCCTCCGGCGTCTCGGCAGCAGCCAGCGCCGCCGATGCAGCCTGCGCTGAAGGCGTTACGGCCTCCGCCTCGGCGACAATCGCGGGTTCGACGATGTGGCGCGGCAGGAAGACGCGGAAGGTCGTGCCCTTGCCGACCTCGGACTCCGGCTGGATATAGCCGCCGGACTGCTTGACGATGCCATAGACCATCGCAAGGCCGAGGCCTGTTCCCTTGCCCACTTCCTTGGTGGTGAAGAAGGGCTCGAAAATCTTGTCCATGATCTCCGGCGCGATGCCGGTTCCGTTGTCGGAAACCTCGATCAGGACCATGTCTTCGTTCGGCATATAGGAGTAATTGTAGGCCGCGACTTCCGCCGCGGTGACATTCTTCGTCCGAACCGTCAGTTTTCCGCCCTGCGGCATCGCATCGCGCGCGTTGACGCAGAGGTTGATCAGAACCTGCTCGAACTGCGACAGATCCGTCTTCACCGGCCAGAGGTCGCGTCCGTACTCCACGTCGAGCTTGACGTTGGTGCCCGAGAGCAGTCGGTCCACCAGCATACGGAGATCGCCGACGACATCGGTCAAATTGAGAACGCTCGGGCGCATCGTCTGCTTGCGCGAGAACGCCAGCAACTGCCGCACGAGAACGGCAGCACGGTTAGCGTTTCGCTTGATCTCCATGAGATCGGCAAATCCTGGATCAGCCGGCCGGGCCTGCAGCAGCAGGTGATCGGAAGACAACAGGATCGCGGTCAAAACGTTGTTGAAGTCGTGCGCGATGCCGCCCGCAAGCGTGCCGACCGCATTCATTTTCTGAGTCTGCGCCATCTGTGCTTCGAGAGCCTTTTGCTCTGTCACTTCAACGGCATAGACGATCGCCGCCTCTTCCGGGGCTTCGTCGCTCTGATCGATCACCGCATTGACGTAGAAACGGAAATGCCGGGAATCATCGGCCGCCGTCTTGGAATCCAGGGGGGCGATATCGCCTTGACGATCCTTGGCCGCAGCCAGTGCCTGCTGCAGCCGCGGTTTGTCGACGTCCTGCACGATCGTCTCGAAGAGCGCGCCGTTCTCGACGTCGTCGCGCGAGACGATGCCGGAAAAAAGCTTCAGGAATGGCGCATTGGTACGCAGGATGCGACCGTTGCCGTCGACCGAAGCAATTGCCATCGGCGTGTTGTTGAAGAAACGGGTAAAGCGCATGACCGCCGCCGAGGCGGATTGATCGCTTTCGCCGTTCGACCGACGCGTCAGCACGATGGTCCGGCTTTCGCCGGGGGCGCCGTCCCGCATCGAGGTGACGCTGTGAACGATCTCCACCGGAACGCTCTGGCCGTTGGACTTCTTCAGATCAAGATCGAGCGTGACGGTCTTCTTGAGACCGGGTTCGGCCTGAACCGACTGAATGAGCGCCAGCCCCTCGCCCGCCACGAGATCGCCGATCGTCATCGAACCGGGCACGAATTTCGTAAGATCGATACCCAGCCATTCGGCCAGGGTCGCATTCAGATAGAAGATCTCGCCCTTTCGCCCTGCCGAAAAGAAGCCGGCCGGTGCGTGATCGAGATAATCGATCGCGTTCTGAAGTTCCTTGAAGAAGCGCTCCTGATCGTCGCGGTCCGACGTGATGTCGCTGATCTGCCAGATGCGTAGCGGCTTACCGCCGCCCTCCTGGCCCTCGAGAATTCGCGCCTTCAGCCGGTACCAATGCGCGCCGGAGCCGTTGTTGGAAGGACCGAGCGCGCGCAGAAGGCGAAATTCCTCGCGGCCTTCCTTGCCTTCTCTCAAACCATTGGAAAGACGGTAAAGAGCCTCGTTCGACTCCCGATGGCGCGACAACAGCGCTTCAAGCGTCTGAACCTCGGTGGATTTCCGTGCCCCCGTCAGCTGTCCGTAGGCGGCGTTGGCGTAGACGATACGCCCCTTGTCGTCGGTGATCAGAGAACCATCGGGATGACTGTTGAGAAAGGCGCGGGCGAGACTGTCCGACTGCCGTTGCGGCATCACTTCGATGAAACCGATGATCGACGACACGAGGAAGAATATGCCGACCATCGCCAGCACGCCGAGCACGCCCAGCACCATCTCGTTGTCGAGCGACCGCTTGAAGACCACGAAGGCGGCAGCGGCGGCGATCAGCACAAGAGCAAGCAGAACAATGCGCAAAGCGGTCCCCGCCCGGCCTCCACGGTCCAGGAGCGGTTCCCTAAAATTATCGGCCTGACGCGATTTCGTCATCTAGTTCCTCGCATTGCCCGCCGGCCTTCACTCGCACCAGAGAGACGAAGCAAGAATCAGGGCACCTTTCTTCTTATTAGCAATTTGCTGCTTCACCAAAAACACCGCAGACGGCGAAGAGTGATTGAATTCACAAGGAACAGCGCCACTTTTGTCCCTTGAACGCCTTGCGGCAACACCCGCATAGTTCGGTTCCAACCGTTGCCGACTGGACAAGGTACACGCAACTTGTCTACGAAGCTGAAAAGTCGTCATGTGGTTGAAGACCGCGAAGGGAGTACCTGAAGATGTTCGATAGCCTCATGAGCGATTACGGCAGCCGTTTTCTGTTGGCGGCCGGCGGTGTTGGCATCGGCCTGCTTCTCCTTGTCGTCGTTCTCTGGATCATGCGCCATCGCGCGCCGTCTCCATTCGTTCGCGGCGGACGCAACCGCCAGCCGAGACTTCAGGTTCTCGATGCAGCAGCCGTTGATGCTCGCCGCCGTCTGGTTCTGGTGCGCCGCGACAATGTCGAGCATCTGGTGATGATCGGCGGACCGACCGACATCGTCATCGAAAGCCGCATTCTTCCGGGTGGCGAAACCGAGATCGAGCCGACGCCGATCGCGGCAAGGGCAAAGGCTGCGGTCGCACAGCAGGAGCCCGTCGCACCGCGCGCGCTCAATCCGCCGGTTCCAGTCCGGGAAAGCGTCGCAATCGCCGAAGAGTTGCCATCGGATGACGCGTCGTCGCACGTTCGCGCCATGCCAACGCCCCCGAGACCGACGCCCCAGGTCGAGATCGAGCGCGCGCCGCGTCCGGCGCCAATCCTGGAGGCTCGCCCTCACCCCCAGCCCTTCTCCCGCCCGGAGCCCGCGCCGATCGAGCCGGCAGCGGCAGCTGAGATCCTTGATTCCGCCCGTCAGCGCGTTTTGCCGAACCAGCGTCTTGAGCCGTCAATCGTCGCACCGCCGATCACACCCGCGCCTGTCGCCCCGACCCCGGCCCCGCGCGACGCAACCATTGTGCCGCCGCCCGTTGTTCCGACAGCCCAGCCAAGCGATTTCCAGCGCGTCCTCGAAGAAGAGATGACCTCCAACCTGACTGCCGAGCGTCTCCTGCCGCAACAGCAGCCGGTCGCCAATCGCGCACCACCTGCCGGCAGCGGCCCGCGCCGCGATCCCGATATGGCTCCGATCACGGGAGCCGACGCCGCGCTTCAGAACGAGGTCGCCCGTATTTTCGGCGAGATGAGCGTCAACCGCGACAAATAAGTTGCCTGCTCCAGCAAGCTCAAACAAAAAAAGGCGCTGCAATCGCAGCGCCTTTTTTCTGGAATGATAGAGCTTATTCGTCCCGGTAGACCTTCTCGCGACGCTCGTGACGCTCTTGCGCCTCGATGGACAGCGTGGCGATCGGTCGCGCGTCAAGCCGTCTGAGACCGATCGGCTCTCCTGTCTCCTCACAGTAGCCGTAGGTGCCGTCCTCAATCCGCTGCAATGCTGCATCGATCTTGGAGATCAGCTTTCTCTGACGATCACGAGCACGCAGTTCGATGGCTCGGTCGGTTTCGGACGACGCTCGATCTGCGAGGTCCGGATGGTTCGCGCTTTCCTCGGCCAGATGGTCGAGAGTTTCACGCGCCTCGCGAAGGATATCGTTCCTCCAGGCCACCAGCTTGGTCCTGAAATAGGCCCGCTGGTTGCCATTCATGAACTCTTCCTCTTCCGAGGGTGCGTAATTGCTAAGATCGATCTTCTCACTCAACGCGATTCTCCTGAAGAACATCTCATCTCTGGCGGCTGTATATCCCGAGCGCTACGGTTGATTCAAGTCCAATACGCTAGGTAAACAGATTTTTAAATCTGTCATATTTTTGAGCTAACAGACTATTTTTGCGTCATTATTTCATTCATCCCCTAAGCATCGAGTGTCAGCCGGTCCGAACTCGTCCACTGCGATCGTCGTGATAGTTGACGCAAGGGCGACCCTGCAGCTACTGAAGAAGCCAGCGTCATCATGGATCGTTCTATGCCCGCAATCCTTCCTCCGCCGACCAGAATCTACCTTTTGCGGCACGCAGAAGCTGCATGGGCCCTGCCGGGTCAGAAGGATTTCGACCGTCCGCTCAGCGAGAAGGGATATGCCGACGCGGAAGTCGTCGCCGACAGGGCGTCCGATATGGGCTACAAGCCCGATCTCGTGCTGAGTTCGACCGCGACTCGCTGCAAGGAGACAGCCGATGCCGTACACCGCGCGGCGGGAGAATCCGTGGATCTCCGGTTCGTCGACGAACTCTATGAGGCAACGCCTGACATCTACATCGCGATCATTGCGGCGCAATCGGTCGAATCGGTGATGATCGTCGGCCATAACCCGACGATGGAGCAGACGCTGGAAGCCCTGATCGGTCATCAGGCCCTCTCGCAAACCCTGCCAACCGGTTTTCCGCCGGCGGGTCTCGCCGTCCTTGACAGCGACAACAGCGCAACCGGCTGGCGGCTTGTCGATTTCCTGTTCGATTGACGCTCTTGGTCGCGGCCTTTCCCCGCCGCATATCGGTTCCTATATGGGCTCTAACGAACCAATCGGAATTCCAAATTGCCGCCCAGCCTGACATCGTTTGCCGACGACGCCCGTATCGCCTTCGACAACCTTTCCGACCGCGCGGCCGGGTTGGTGCACCCAACCGTACGCCTCGGCGTGACCGGGCTGTCGCGCTCCGGCAAGACGGTGTTCATTTCGTCCCTTGTCCATAATCTGTTGCACGGTGGCAGGCTGCCGCTATTCGAGCCTGTGCAATCCGGTCGGGTGTCCTCGGTGCGCCTGGAACAGCAGCCCGACGACGCCGTTCCGCGGTTCCAGTACGAGGACCACATTCGCGCTTTGGCGAAAGACCGCATCTGGCCCGATTCCACCCGGGCGATTTCGGAACTGCGCCTGACGATCGATTACCAGAGCGCCAGCGGTTGGAACCGGTTTTTCTCCGCCGGGCGCCTGTCGATCGATATCGTCGACTATCCCGGTGAATGGCTGCTCGATCTGCCACTGCTCGGCAAGGACTACCGCACATTCAGTGAAGAAACGATCGCGTTGGCCCGCACCGGCATCCGCGCCGAGCTGTCGCGCGCGTGGCTGTCGCTGACGAGTGACGCCATCGCCAACATCGCCGCCGACGAGATGCAGGCGCGTGATCTCGCCACCGCTTTCGCGGACTATCTGAAAGCCTGCAAGGCCGACGAACGATCACTTTCGACGCTACCGCCCGGACGTTTTCTGCTCCCCGGCGATCTGGAAGGATCCCCTGCCCTGACCTTCGCACCACTCGTTTTGCCGCCCGACGGTAAGCCGCAAAAGGGATCGCTGTGGGCGATGATGGAGCGGCGCTACGAGGCCTACAAGTCTGTCGTCGTCAAACCCTTCTTTCGCGACCACTTCGCCCGGCTAGATCGCCAGATCGTCCTTGTCGATGCGCTGCAAGCCATCAACCGGGGACCGGAAGCGGTGCAGGATCTCGAGCGGGCGCTGACGGATGTGCTGGCCTGCTTCCGGCCTGGCTCGAATTCCCTTCTCTCGGCCCTCCTCGGCCGCAGGATCGATCGGGTATTGGTGGCGGCGACAAAGGCCGACCATCTGCATCACGAGAGCCACCACAGGCTGGACGCTTTGACGCGACGCCTCGTCGACCGCGCCATACAGCGCATCGGCATGGCCGGCGCCGGCATCGACGTCATGGCGCTCGCCTCGGTCCGCGCGACGCGCGAGGCGACCGTCCAGCGCGACGGACAGGACCTGCCTGTTATCGTCGGCACGCCGATCGCGGGCGAGACGATCGCCGGCGAACGATTCGACGGCGAGAAGAAAACAGCGATTTTTCCGGGCGACCTGCCTGAGAACCCGGAAACACTTTTCGCGGAGATCGAAGCCGGCGGCCCGGTTGTCCTGCCCGATGTGAACGTCGTGAGGTTCAGGCCGCCGCAGCTCGAGGAAACAAGTGGCGGCATCAAGCTCTCGGTGCCGCATATCCGCCTCGACCGGGCAATGCAGTTCCTCTTCGGGGATAGACTGGCATGATCAAGCCTCCACAGCAGAGAACACCTGGCGCCTTTTCTTTTGACGAGCCCGCGCCAACGGTGGCCGACCGACCGCACCGCAAGCCGGAAAGCTTCACCGAAGCGATCGTCCTGACGGCGGATGAGGACGATCCCTTCCTCAATCCCGAAAAAGACCTGCCCTCCCTGCCGGTGGCGGTCCCTCGCAAACGCGGCACGGCCTTCGGCAAGATTGCGTTCGGCGCATTCGGCGTCCTGTTTTCGCTGGCCTTCGGCCTGTGGACGGATAGCCTTATTCGCAGCCTGTTTTCGCGCGCGGACTGGCTTGGATATACGGCTCTCGCCGCCCTCGGCGTCGGTGTCCTCGCCGTCATCGCCATGGTTCTCAGGGAAACCGCAGGCATGATGCGGCTCGCCGCCGTTCAGACGATCAAGGCCGAGGCTGACGAGGCGATTCGCGACACAAAGCCGGCCAAGGCGCGAGCCCTCGTGAGGAAGCTCGAAGCCCTGTTGCACGCCAAGCCCGAAACGGCCAAGGGGCGTGCCACCCTGAAAGCCGCCGAAAACGATATCATCGATGCGCCGCACCTGATTGCCCTTGCCGAGCGGGAATTGCTGGCGCCACTCGACCGGCAGGCGCGCAGCCTAATCGTCAACGCGTCGAAGCGTGTCTCGGTCGTAACGGCCGTCAGCCCGCGCGCGATCGTGGATCTGCTCTACGTCCTTTACGAAGCGGCCAGGCTCATTCGAGCGATGGCGGATCTCTACGGCGGCCGCCCAGGAACCTTCGGCATGATCCGGCTGATGCGGGATGTGCTCGCACACCTCGCCGTCACGGGATCGATCGCGGTCGGCGACAGCCTCATCCAGCAGGTTCTCGGTCACGGCCTGGCCTCGAAGCTCTCCGCCCGGCTCGGCGAAGGCGTCATCAATGGCCTGATGACCGCCCGCATTGGAATCGCTGCCATGGATCTGTGCCGGCCACTCGCATTTCGGGCAGTAAAGCGCCCGGGAATCGGTGATTTCATCGGCGACCTATCTCCGACATCAGGCGATCGCGGCAGCAAGAGCTGAAAACAGCCCACGAGCCATCAACGCCCTACAATCTCCTCGATTTCGAACAGATTCAAAATGTTACCCGCCATGCGGGAGCCACACGCGCTTGCCTGAAAGCCCTGCTGACGCGGTCATTTCAGGACGTTGGAAACCAAGCATTAACCATTATTAGGCAAAACTTCGAGACAGTTAAGCGATGCGGTTCGCCAAGGAAAATCCATGTACTCGCGCAAGTTTCTCTCTCTGTTCGGCCTGGCGGCGATAGCCCTCTCGCCATTGGCTGACACGGCCGCAACGGCCGCCACCCGCGACAAGGCCTTCTTCGACTCCGTCGCCGGCACGTGGAAAGGTCCCGGCGAGATCGTCGCCGGCAAATACAAGGGCACGAAGTTCACCTGCAACCTCGTCGGCGAGCCTGTCAATGACGGCGGCGCGGGCATCAAGCTCGACGGAAGCTGCCGCGTCGGCGTGTTCAAGCAGCCGATGACGGCGCTGATCTCGCAGGCTGGCAGCAGCTACAAGGGCAAGTTCCTGGACGGCGCAGCCGGCAAGGGTCTGGACGTCGTCTCGGGCGCCGTCACCGACGATACAGTCGTCGTCGGCCTCAACCGCTCAAAGCTCAATGGAGCCATGATCGCTCGCATACGCGACGACAAGACCATGAACGTTACCGTTTCCGTGAAGGTTGAAAGCCAGATGATCCCTGTCATCGGCCTGACCTTGACCCGCCAGGTGGATGAGATGACGGTCGGATCCGTCGAGTAATCCGAAGCGCAGATGGTTTGAAAAAGCGGCGGTTTCCGCCGCTTTTTTGTTGTCAGCTGGCTGACCACCAGTTCCGGTTGGCGTCCGCGATCTCAATCCCTTCAATGTCGGCCTGCTTCAGCCAGTCGCTGACCGTCGCACCGTCGACGACGAGATCAGGCGCCACGTCGGCAAGAGGCATCAGCACGAAGCCGCGGCCGGTCATGCGCGGATGCGGCAACTCCAGCCTTGGAGCATCCTGTTTGACATCGGCGAACGTCAGCACGTCGATATCGAGCGTGCGCGGCCCCCAGCGCTCGACACGTTCACGCTTCATCAAGCGCTCCATGTCCAGGCAAACGTCGAGAAGCGCTTCCGGCGAAAGCGTGGTTTCAATGAACGCGCAGGCGTTGAAGAAATACGACTGGTCGGTCTTGCCCCACGGAGGCGTGCGATAAAGCCTGGACACCGCAAGCACCCGGCAATCCGGCCGCTTGTCCAGTTCCTGCAATGCGACGGACATGGAATGAACAGGGTCGCCGATGTTGCCGCCGAGACCCAGGGTAGCGATTTGAAAGCCGTGATCAGACAAAATGCTCGATACTCACTTGGACGAAGTCGAGCACGCCTGGCACCGGGGCATTTGGTTTGCGCACGGTGATCTTGGCGCGCTTGATCTGCGGAAACTTCTCGCAAAGACCTTTCGCGATATCGAGCGCTAAGGCCTCGATCAGATACCGGCGCTTGCCGGTCACGATCTCCTCGATGACGGTGAACGCGATGCCGTAGTTCACGGTATCGTCGATCGAATCCTTCTCGAGCGCACCGCCCGCCACGACATCGAGTTCGGCGTCGACGAAGAAGCGTTGGCCCAGGAACTCTTCCTCGTCGTGCACGCCGTGCCGGGCGAAGAAGGCGCAGTTCTGAAGGGTGATAGTGTAGGAGATGCTCATGCTGTGCCTTTCCGCTCGAAGCCGCTGCCTGCATCCAGCATAGCATCGGCTACCGCCAGCGCGTCCTTGTTGATTGCGACATCATGGACGCGAAAAATGGACGCTCCCCGAAGGCGGAGCAGCGCGCTCGTCGCGGCCGTGCCGGCATCGCGGTCAGCAGCATCGCGCCCAGTGATCGCGCCGATGAAGCGCTTTCTCGAGGTGCCGGCCAGCACCGGAAACCCCAATTTGTGAAGCTCGCTAAAGCGCGTCATCAGTTCGATGTTTTCCCGTGTGTCCTTGGCGAAGCCGAATCCGGGATCGAGAACGATCGTCTCCCGCTCGACGCCGGCCTTGAAGGCAATCTCCAACGATTGCTCGAGAAACAGGAACTGGTCCGCGATCACATCGGCAAGCTTCTGCCGCTCGCGTCCGGTGTGCATAAGACAGAGGCCCGCACCGGTCTTCGCAGCGACAGCGGCGATCTCGGGCTCCTTTTGCAAACCGAACACGTCGTTGATGATATGCGCCCCCGCCGCCATGGCCAGCCGGGCGGTGTCGGCCCTGTAGGTATCGATGGAGATCAGCACGTCGCTTCTGCCGCGCAGCGCCTCGATGACAGGGATGACTCGCGCCTGCTCCTCGGCGGCGCTGACGGGCGCCGCATCAGGGCGTGTCGATTCCCCGCCGATATCGACAATAGCAGCGCCTTCGTTCACGGCCTCAAGAGCACGGGCAAGCGCCGCCTCGACAGTAGCGTGACGGCCGCCATCGGAAAACGAATCTGGTGTGACGTTGACGATGGCCATGATGACGGCCCTTGGGCCGAGCTCGATCGTACGACCATGTCCGACGCGCCAAAGCTTGCTCGCGTACCCAGTCACCGGCATTCATCCTATCGATCGAAAAAACGGCGCCTCATATTGCGCTGGCCGTGGCTATGCCCCAAGCTCCGGCAAACTTCAACATGAGTATTTGCAGAATGCTTTCCGTACCGCGTTATATGCCTTTCCTTGTTGCCGTTTCCATATCGGTTTTCACGACAGCCCCTGCAATGGCAGCCGTTGTGGCAACAAAGAGCTATTCCTATTTCGACATCAAAGGCAAAACAGCCGACGAGCTCGATGAACAGCTGAGCATACGCGGGCCTACGGCAAGCGGCTCCTCCGCACGCCACCCCGGCGCAACCAAGATCCGCTTCGGCGGCGATGCCACCTATATGCAGGATCGTGGGCGTTGCCGCGTCAGCAGCGCACGCGTGACCGTCCATACCAAGATCATTCTGCCACGCTGGAGCAATCGCCGCGGCGCAAGCAAGCAGCTGTCGATGATCTGGGACACGCTGTCGAGCGATATCAAGCGGCACGAGGAACGCCACGCGGAAATTGCCCGTGCACAAGCGCGTGTCATGGAAAAGCGAATCCTCGCCCTGCCGTCTCAACCGAGCTGCGGGCGGATGCAGGAGCTCGTCACCGAGGCTTCGACTCGGGGAATCGAGGAACATGATCGCCTGCAGGCCCGATTCGATCAGGTTGAGGCCGTCAATTTTCAGAAGCGGATGCTCCGACTTCTCAACAATCGGATCAAGGCATCGGGCGGCGCAAAATAACCGATTCTCCGGACAAAAACGACCGGAGAACATTAGCCGCACAACAAAAACTGTGAAGAAACCCCGTGGCCCCAGCCATTTACTGGTGATTTCTCACCCTAGCTAAATCCAACATAACGCGCTAATATTCAAACATTCGAAAGTTCAACTCCGTTAGTCCGAACTTTCGGTTCCTGGGTTCTCCTGGCGCGTTGCGAAGCCGCGGATGATCCTCCCTCGTCCGTAGGTAATGCGCCTACCTCGCCTCGCTCGTCTCTCGGCAAGCGAGGCTTTTTTTGTCCGGCGTCAGGCCTGGCGTTCGGGAACGTGGACGGTCAGACCGTCCAGCGCAGCCTTCATTCTGATCTGACAGGAGAGGCGCGACGTGGGGCGTACGTCGAAGGCGAAATCGAGCATGTCTTCTTCCATCGCCTCGGGCGGGCCGACGCGTTCGGTCCACTCCGCGTCGACATAGACATGACAGGTTGCGCAGGCACAGGCGCCGCCGCATTCGGCTTCGATGCCCGGCACCGAGTTTCGAACTGCATTTTCCATAACGGTCGATCCCTGATCGACATCGAGGTCAAAGCGCGTGCCGTCGAAAGCGACAATGGTCAGTTTGGGCATGGTGGTTTCCGGTATTTGTCTATGGGAGGGTATGAATTTACTTCCAACAATTCAGAGAGGCAGTCAACATCGACGGGCCCACGGCTGTCATCCCAGATTTGGAAGCGACACGCTTGTCAAAATGCGCCACCGCACAGACCATAAAAAGACCCGCTGTCCTGGAATGGAACAGCGGGCCATGTCGTTTACTCTCAGCACTCAGCGGCTGAGTTTCAAAATGAAATTTTCTGCCTCGATCACGGCCACCCCAACGGCTGCCATGCTGGCGGCATCGCCGCAGTTACCTTCGAGCGTCTCGGCGGCCAGCTGGACACGAAATGCGCCGACGGCTCCGGCAGCGCCCTTCAACCGATGCGCTGCACTGACCACGGCGTTTGCATCGCCGCTGGACATCTCATGCAGGCAGGCCCGCGCCTGCCGTGCGAACATCTGCAGCACTTCCAGTTCCAGCGACTTGTCGCCCATCGTCTGGTTGGCCAGATGAACGAGATCCACTGGCCGTTGCTGCGAGGGCGCCGGCCCCTTGCAATTGTCGGGCGCCGCGAATGCAATTCCAACTGCTGCCATGTGCCGATATCTCCGTCGTAGTCCCGGGCTCTGACACGGATTATTGTCGGCTGAAGCTGGCGATCACGTTAAAAACGGCGGCTTCGGGCGCCGATTTCTCTTGTTATGGTTAATGCACGTTAAACATTCCCAAAGCCTTGGTTTTTGGCGCTTGGATGGGCGAGATCATCCTTAATGAACACTTAATATCGAGGGATTCAACCGGATGCGTTAATTGTCTACGGGCAGCGGATGTGTCACTACGGTACGGCTGGGCGAGCTCCATGGTGATACCTTTGCTCGCCAAGTGGATAATGGTAATGTTTTGATACCGTCTGTTTGGAAAAGCAGCTATCCACTCTGAAATGATATGCTTATCCGCCCTTCTCGAGGGGCGGCCAAGCTCAGAGGCAAAGGTTTGGCTCGGGGTGGCGGAAACCCGGGTGAGTTATAAACCGGCTGAGATGTAACGAGGCGTAACGGAATGGCGAATAACAAGTACAACGAATCGATCGAGGACAAGGCGTTCAAGGCTTTGGACGAAGCTCTCCAGATCGACTTCGAAGAAGACAATACGCCGTCTCTTAGAAACAAAAAGCCCGACGCCCCGGAGGCAAACGTGTCTGAGAAGTCCAGCCCTCGTAGTTCGCAGAGCAAGGAAGAGCCGAAACGCCAGCGCAACGGTGCGGCTGCCGCCCGTCCCGCCGAACAGGGATCGCGGGCTCCGTCCTTCGCGGCCAATGACGGCAATCGCATCAGCCCCGCCTCGCTGCTGAAATCTCTCGACAACGGTTCCACGCGCCCTGCCCTTCGCAACGCCACGATCGTCTCGCTTCTGTGGGTGATTGCCGGCCTCGGGCTGATGGGACTGCTCTATTCGCCGCAGATCTGGCAGATTCGCTCTCTCGCCGATCTCCTCGCCCTTCCGGGTGTCATCGCCGGCATGATCGGCATTATCGTTCCGGTCCTGCTGTTCTACGCCTTCGCGATCATGATGTCCCGCGCGCAGGACATGCGCAACGCGGCGCGATCCATGGCGGAGGTGGCCCTGCGTCTCTCCGAGCCGGAAACGATCGCCTCAGAGCGCATCATGACTGTCGGCCAGGCCGTCCGCCGCGAAGTCTCGGCGATGAACGAAGGCATCGAGCGCACCATCGCGCGCGCTTCCGAGCTGGAAACTCTGGTCCATTCCGAGGTCAACGCGCTGGAGCGCAGCTACGCCGACAACGAACTGCGTGTGCGCGGCCTGGTTCATGAACTCGGCTCCGAGCGCGAGGCGATCGTCAACCACGCCGAGCGCATCCGCACCTCGATCGTCGGCGTCCACGACCAGCTGCGCGAAGACCTGTCGCTCGCGACGGAAGAAATCGCCGTCCGCCTGGCAACATCAGGCGAAGCCTTCGCGTCGATGATCGACACGCGTGCTGCCGCGATCACCGAGAAGTCGGAGAGCGCGATCCAGTCTCTCGGCACGCTTTTGGCCGCCAAGACCGACTCGCTGCTTCAGACCCTGACATCCTCGGGCTTTGCGCTCGCCAACGAATTCGACACACGCCTGGAATCGCTGACATCGAGCCTCAGCGACCGCGGCGACCAGCTTCTCAGCCAGTTCGAAACGCGTGCGTCCACCATGGACAACAACGCCGAGAAGCTAAACGCCGCCCTCAACGACCGTGCGCGCCAGCTGAACGAGATCCTGATCGCACGGACCCGTGAAATCAACGACAGCCTGACCGGCGGCGAGCGTACGATCACCAGCTCGCTCGACGATGTCCTCGCCAAGCTGAACAATGCACTCGACGAGCGCGGCACGACCTTCCGCCAGAGCCTTCAGTCCAGCGTCGATGACACGATCATGGACCTCGACCTGCGCTCGGGCTTCTTCGACGAGCGCCTGCAGGCGACGGTGGCTCAGCTGTCGACCTCGTTCGATGATCGCGTCTCCGAATTCGCGAACGCTTTCGACAAGCGCGCCGGAACGCTCGACACCAAGCTGATGGAGAGCCTGAACCGCATCAACGATACGTTGAGCGGCAATTCGGATTCGCTGAACGACATCCTGAGCTCCAGCATCGAGAAAATCAGCGCATCGCTGACCGATCAATCCTTTGCGCTGACGACGGCGCTTGCGACCGGCCAGGAAGTTCTCGAAAGCTCGCTCACCGGCAAGGTCGACGAAGTCGCGACCGCGATCGGCACGCGTACGGCAGAGATGACCTCGGCCCTCTCCCACGCCTCCTCCGAGATCTCTCTGGCGCTGGCATCGGGAACCTCCGAGCTGCACAACAACCTCGCGGCCCGTGCCTCCGAGTTCCGCGATACTCTGCTGTCGACCACCTCGGACCTAAGCTCGGCCGTATCAGCCGGCACCGAGCAGATCACCTCTGCCTTCGGTCGCGCCGACGAACTGAACACGATGATTTCCAAGCGCGCCGGTGACATCACCCATGCGCTGGATTCCGCGCATGAGCGCATCGACGGCGTGATGTCCACGCGCGGTGACGCCCTCGTCGGCGCACTCTCCGACAGCCACGAGCGTTTCGAAAGCACGCTGGCGCAACGCTCGGAAGCGCTCATCAACGCGGTCACCGGCGGCCATGATCGTCTTGCGGACACGCTTGACGACAAGGCGATGGCACTTGCCATCTCGCTGAACGAGACCCAGAGCCGCCTCGAGGAAACGCTTGGCTCGCGCGCCGATGCGATCGCAAACTCGATCTCCGTCGGCCACGACCGCCTCGCCGAGACCTTGGACGACAAGGCGATGGCATTTGCCATCTCGCTCGACGAAAGCCAGAACCGCTTCGAGGAAACGCTTGGTTCCCGTGCCGATGCGATCGCAAACTCGATCGCCACCGGTCACGACCGCCTTGCGGAAACCTTGGACGACAAGGCGATGGCGTTTGCCATCTCCATCAACGAGAGCCAGAACCGCTTCGAGGATACCTTCGGCTCACGTGCCGACGCGATCGTCAATTCGATCGCGGGCAGCCATGAGCGCCTTGCCGAGACGATGGATGACAAGGCGATGGCGCTTGCCATCTCCCTGAACGAAAGCCAGAGCCGCTTCGAACAGACCATCGGTTCCCGTGCCGATGCGATCGCTAACAGCATCGACAAGAGCCACGCCCGCCTTACGGAAAATCTGGACGAGAAGACCGCAGCCTTCGCAAGCTCGCTCCGTGACAGCCGCGGCCAGATCGATGAGACGCTGGCCACGCATGCGCAGGCACTTGCCCAGTCCCTGGCTGCCGGCCAGGAAAAGCTGAACGACACGCTCGACGACAAGACGATGGCGCTGGCAATCTCCCTCAACGAAGGTCACAGCCGTCTCGAAGAAACCCTGGCACATCAGGCCGACAGCATCTCCGGATCGCTGGCTGCTGGCCAAAGCAAGCTCGCCGATGCGCTCGACGAGCGGGCGATGGCACTCGCCATCTCCCTCAACGAGAGCCAGACACGCGTTGAAGAAACGCTCGGCCATCATGCCGACAGCATCGCAAGCTCGCTCTCCAGCGGTCACGACCGCATCGAGCGGACGCTTGGCGACCGCGCCTCGGCACTGGCTGCATCCCTGGACGAGAGCCACGACCGGATCGAGGAAACGCTTACCCACCGCGGCAGCTCGATCACCAACGCGATCGCCGATGTGCATGACAAGCTCGCCGATACGCTGGCTGAAAAGGCGATGTCGCTCGCGATTTCCTTCGAGGACAGCCAGAGCCGCTTCGACGACGCGCTGGAAACCCGCACCAATGCGCTGCTCGGCTCCGTCGCCGGCGCTGAAGCGCGCGTTGCGGGCGCCTTTGCCGACAGGGTCGACGAAATTCGCAGCGCCTACACCGAAAACCAGGAGCGCCTCGAGCGTTCGCTGGCAGACCACGCGTCCCACCTCACCGGCACGCTCTCGAGCAACACCAACCGCCTGGAAGGCGGCCTCACGGCGGCCGTCGATCGCTTCGAAGCTTTGACCGGCAACGCAACGACCCGTATCGAAGAGGGGCTGCATTCCGCTCACGACCGCATCCGCACGACGCTCGACGACCGCACCCAGGCGATCAACGTCACGCTGAACGAGGCACAGGCACAGCTGAACGACACGCTCAGCGATCAGGCGACGACGATTGGCGCCTCCATCGCCACCAGCGTCAGCATGCTGGAAATGTCGCTCGAAGATCGCGAGGCATCGCTCCGCCAGACGATCGACACCAGCGCGCAGACCCTCGAAACCCGCCTGCGGGATAGCAGCGGCGAGCTCGCCGGACGCTTCCAGGACGCAGCCGGTGCGATCTCGCGCTCGACCCAGGATTTCGCAGCCGATCTCGACCGCTCGATCGGTGGAATGACCGATCGCTTTGCGGAAACCGGCTCCCGTGTCGAAACAAGCCTGAACTCGCTCGAGAACCGCATTCGCGATGGCGTTGGCGGTATCACGCTGCAGGTTGACGCAGCCGGAGAGAAGCTCTCCGAGACGCTGTCAGGCGGCATCTCCCGCCTCGGCACGCTTGGCGACGACGCCAACAGCCGCATCGCCGCGACGTTGGATAACAGCGTTTCCAGGCTCACCGGCGCCGTCGACGAACGCACTGCCAATCTGGCGGCCACAATCGACAACCGCGCTTCCAATCTGGTCGCCGGTATCGACACCCGCACAACGACCATCGGCGACGCCATGGAACGTGGCGGCGCGCATATCGAGGAACGCCTGTCCACCATGGACCGGGCGCTCACCATCGGCCTCGATGCCGTCAACAGGACGATCGAAGGCAAGGCCGCCGGGCTTGCATCGTCGCTGCGCAGCGCCGTTGCCGACGCGACGCTCGGCATGAACGAGGAAGCATCCCGCTCGGCCTCGGCTCTCAGCCAGACCGGCCAGGATTTTGCCGAAGGCCTCGCCGCAAAGAGCAACGAATTCGCCCACGCAATGGACACCCGCTCCGAGCAGATCGTTCATCGTGTGTCCGAGGCGCAGAACCGCCTGGCGGGCCAGGCCGCAGCCGTCGCACAGACCTTCTCCGAGGCCGGCAACGCGATCATCAACAAGGTGGCCGAAGCGGAAACGCTGGTTAGTGGCCAGGTGGGCGCCATCTCGCGAGCGCTCAGCGATGCCCAGTCGACCTTCGAAAGTCATGGTAGCGATATCCGCTCGACCATCTCGACGGCCAGCAACGAAATCGCCACGACCATGGCGGACGTCGACCGCGCGCTCGAAGCACGCGGCGAAGCAATCCGCAGCGCCATGGAAGAGCGCAGCCGTGAAATCGGCACGACGCTTGCCGATGTCGATAAGGCGCTGGAAGCACGCGGCAGCTCTATCCGGTCTGCGCTCGACGAACGGACGAGAGAGCTCAACTCGATGCTTTCAGGCCGCTCCACCGAGCTTTCCCGCATCATCGAAGAGACGGCACGTCCGCTGATCGACCGCTACGCCGAAACCGGCAAGGAAGCCGCCGCTCAGATCACTTCGGCTGCGCAGCAGAGCACGGATCGCCTTCGCGCCGAGAACACAGCTCTGATGGATGCGCTGACGGCACGCACCGAACGCGCGGCATCCGCCGTGGACGCGGTCGAAAACAGCCTGCTTAGCAACGTGAACCGCCTGATCGAGCGCCTGAGCGACAACAGCGCTGCGATGGGCCAGATGATGAGCCGCGCCGCCGAGGACCTGACGGCCGTCGATACCCGCCTCGGCGATACGACGTCGCGCTTCACGGACTCCGCGTCGAAGGCGGCCGAGATGGTCTCCGCCTCCACGCGTCTTCTCGAAGGCAAGGTCGACCGGCTCTCCGACATTTCGGGCCAGACCCTGTCGCAGGTCGGAAGCATCATTGGCCGCTTCGACGAACATTCGAAGGTTCTCACCCAGGCTTCCGGCCTCCTCGCAGCGGCACAATCGAACCTGGTTTCGACGCTCGAGGATCGCGAGTCCGCGCTGCAGAACCTCTCGGTCGGCCTCGTGCAGCGGTCGGAAGACATCGAAAAGACGATGCGCGCCCTCGGCAGCATGGTGGAATCGGCGTTCGAACGCGCCGAGCAGCGTTCAGGCCAGTTGAGCGGCAACCTGCGCCAGAGCGTGCAGTCTTCCTTCGCCGATATCGGCACTGTGCTCAGCGACGCCGAAAAGCGCGCCGCGGAAGCAGCCGAAACAATGCGCAACGCCGTTACCCAGGCCAGCGAAGACGCCAACAGCTCGATCGACAGCGCTTTCGGCAATGCCGAACGTCGCTCCGGCGAACTCGCCAACCGTCTGCGCGGCGGCCTGACGGCCTCGCTCTCGGACGTCGAGCGCATGTTCGGCGAAGCTGGTCGCACGTCCGACAACGCTGCCCAGCATCTCCGCGAATCGATGCGCGAAGCCGTCGATGAAGCCGTCTCGCGCTTTGCCGGCGCAACCGAGGAAATTCGCCGCTCTGCCGGCGACATCCGCAAGGAACTCGATATGACGCGCGGCGAACTGAAGCGCGGCGCCTTCGATCTTCCAGAGGAAGCCAAGGAAAGCGCTGCCGCCATGCGCCGTGCCGTTGCCGAGCAGATCAAGGCACTGCAGGACATTTCGCATATTGTCGGTCGCTCCACGCAACAGATGGAAATCTCGGAACCTGCGCCGCGCGCAGCCGCACCGGCCCCCCAGGCAGCCGCACCGCGCCCAACGCAACCGGCCATCAGCCAGCAGGCGCCGATACAGCAACCACAGCCACAGCCGCAACAGGCTGCCCCGGTTGCTCCGGCTCCTGCCGCCGTTGCCCCCGGCGCCATCGAAAGCTTCGGCCTTCGCGGCACGCTGACGCCGACAACCTCGGCACCGGTACCGGCACAGCAGACACCTCGCCCGCCGGTTTCCGCACCGCCCGCTTCCGGCGGCTGGATCAGCGATCTGCTGCGCGGCGCCTCGCGCGAGGACGCGGCGGAAGACAACGCAGCGCGCCAGCCGGCAGCACCGAAGCCCGAAGCACCTGCTGCCGCAGCACCGCGCACCGCCGACAGCCGCAATCCGCGTCACGTCGTCGAATCGCTGAACTCGCTTTCAGTCGATATCGCCCGGGCAATCGATCATGAGGCGTCCGTCGATCTGTGGCGTCGCTACCAGCGCGGCGAGCGCGATGTCTTCACCCGCAGGCTCTATACGCTCAAGGGCCAGCAGACTTTCGACGAGATCAAGCACAAGTACGACCGCGAGCCGGAATTCCGGACGGCCGTAAACCGGTACATCGCCGACTTCGAGAAGCTGCTCGCTGACGTCGCTCGCACCGATCGCGACAAGACCATTACCCAGTCCTACCTCACGTCGGACACCGGCAAGGTCTACACGATGCTCGCCCACGCGGCGGGTCGCCTGAGCTGATCAGGGCATCGAACGTCCGAAACCTCTTAGAGGCCGCATCTAACTGATGCGGCCTTTTTGATTCCGGATGATGCCGCCCTCGCAGAGGGTGCAGCCCGCTGGTATTCGAGAGGCACTTTACAATCGCGCATGATGGCTTGATCTTCGCCAGCATTGGGTCGGAGAACACATCATGGATGAAGTACATCCCGGCAGCTGCCTGTGCGGCGCGGTTCGGTTTCAAGTTGCCGGAGAGTTCGGGAGCTTCTTTTTCTGCCACTGCGCACGGTGTCGCAAGGACACTGGCTCATCGCACGCGGCCAATCTCTTTTCGTCGAACGGCCGGTTGACCTGGCTATCGGGAGCCGACCGCGTCAAGACCTACCGCCTTCCCGAAACCCGGCACGAAAGAAGCTTCTGTATTGAATGCGGTTCGGCTCTGCCGAGCATGCAGGGGGATGGCAGCTTAATCGTCGTGCCTGCGGGAAGCCTGGACGCGCCCGTACCCGTTCGCCCGACAGCGCACATCTGCTTTGCCAGCCGCGCAGACTGGGATCCACTTCTCGAGGAGATCCCAACGCTGGATGGACTTCCCGGTCAATAAGCTCCGGCAAATCTCGCTCGAGCGAGTGCCGAGGAGGCAAGCTGGTGGGGCTGACGTTCAAGCGAAAATCCCTGGCAGCGTCAAAAAAAGAGGCCCGGAACGACAATCGTTCCGGGCCTTCATTTGCTCACTGACGGCGGACTGGCCGCCCCGTCAGCTCAAGCTTCGGTATCAGGCGTATCTTCGCCAACCGAAGCGGCATTTTCGTCGCCGTTCTCTACGTCGCCGCTTTCCTCATCCGGCTCGCTGATACGCTCGACCGAGACAACCTTCTCGTCCTTGGCCGTCGCGAAGATCGTGACGCCCTTGGTCGCGCGGCTCGCGATACGAATGCCGCCGACCGGTACGCGAATGAGCTGTCCGCGATCCGAGACGAGCATGATCTGATCGCCTTCCGCAACCGGGAATGCAGCAACCAGTTCGCCGATCTCGGTGGTCTTCGATGTATCCGTTGCACGGATACCCTTGCCGCCGCGGCCGGAAATGCGGAAGTCGTACGAGGACGAACGCTTTCCGAAGCCCTTTTCCGAGACGGTCAGAACGAACTGTTCGCGCGCCTTCAGCTCTTCGTATCGATCGTCCGGCAACTGTCCCTCTTCGGTGACTTCTTCACCGACAAGCGCGATGTCCTCTTCGTCGATACCGGTCGCACGCCGTTCGGCAGCGGAACGCTTCAGATAGGCCGCACGCTCCCATGGTTCTGCATCGACGTGTCCAACGATCGTCATCGAGATGATCCGGTCGCCATCGGCAAGGTTGATGCCGCGCACGCCGATCGAGTTACGACCGGCAAAGACACGCACATCGTCTACCGAGAAGCGAATGCACTGGCCGAGCGCCGTGGTCAGCAGAACGTCGTCATGCTCCGTGCAGGTCTCGACCGAGAGGATTTCGTCACCCTCTTCCTCGAGCTTCATGGCAATCTTGCCGTTTCGATTGACCTGGACGAAGTCCGAC
The DNA here is from genome assembly GCF_001429725.1 of Rhizobium sp. Root708. Lineage (GTDB taxonomy): Bacteria > Pseudomonadota > Alphaproteobacteria > Rhizobiales > Rhizobiaceae > Rhizobium. The sequence continues at coordinate 105,854 of NZ_LMHV01000007.1, forward strand.
AGCTTGTTTCTGCGGACAGTACCGCGCGTCGTCGAGAACATGACGTCGAGCTTGTCCCAGCTGTCCTCGTCCTCGGGAAGCGGCAGGATGGTGGTGATGCGCTCGCCGGATTCCAGCGGCAACATGTTGATCAGTGCCTTGCCACGCGACGTCGGCGTTCCGATCGGCAGGCGATAGACCTTTTCCTTGTAGACGATACCGCGCGACGAGAAGAACAGAACCGGCGTATGCGTGTTCAACACGAATAGCTGGCTAACAAAATCTTCGTCGCGTGTGGTCATGCCCGAGCGGCCCTTGCCACCGCGGCGCTGGGCACGGTAGGTCGCAAGCGGAACGCGCTTGATGTAGCCGAGATGTGAAACGGTAACGACCATGTCCTCGCGGGCGATCAGGTCCTCGTCGTCCATCTCGAGACCACCGTCGATGATCTCGCTCCGGCGCGGTGTGCCGAACTCGTCGCGAACGGCGGTGAGCTCATCCTTGACGATCGACTGGATCCGCAGGCGCGACGACAGAATCTCGAGATATTCGCGGATCTCTTCGCCTATCTTGTTGAGTTCATCGCCGATTTCGTCGCGACCGAGAGCCGTCAGGCGAGCCAGACGCAGTTCGAGGATCGCGCGTGCCTGCTCTTCCGAAAGGTTGTAGGTCAGGTCGTCGTTGATGCGGTGACGTGGGTCGTCGATCAGGCGGATCAGGCTCTCGACATCGGCTGCCGGCCAGCGGCGCGTCATCAACTGTTCGCGTGCGGTCTGCGGATCCGGCGCCTGCCGGATCGTGCGGATGATCTCGTCGATATTGGCGACCGCAATCGCGAGACCGACCAAGACGTGCGCTCGTTCACGCGCCTTGCGCAGAAGAAATTTCGTTCTCCGGCTAACAACTTCCTCGCGGAAGGAAACGAAGGCGCGAAGCATGTCGAGCAGCGTCAGCTGCTCCGGCTTGCCACCGTTCAGCGCAACCATGTTGCAGCCGAAGGAGGTCTGCAGGGGGGTATAGCGGTAAAGCTGGTTCAGGATCACGTCGGCATTGGCGTCGCGCTTCAGCTCGACGACGACGCGGTAGCCCTGGCGGTCGGATTCGTCGCGAAGGTCGGAGATGCCCTCGATGCGCTTGTCGCGCACCAGTTCGGCCATCTTCTCGATCATCGTCGACTTGTTCACCTGATACGGGATCTCGGTGATGATGATCTGTTCGCGATCGCCGCGCATTGGCTCGATCGCCGCAACGCCGCGCATGATGACTGAGCCGCGGCCGGTTTCGTAGGCCGAGCGAATGCCGGAACGACCGAGGATCTTGGCACCCGTCGGGAAGTCGGGGCCCGGGATGATTTCCATGATCTCCGGCAGTTCGATCGCCGGATTGTCGATCAGCGCGACGCAGCCGTTTATAACTTCTGAGAGGTTATGCGGCGGAATGTTCGTCGCCATGCCGACGGCGATGCCGCCTGCCCCGTTGACCAAAAGGTTCGGGAACTTGGCGGGAACAACGACCGGCTCGGAAAGCGTGCCGTCATAGTTATCGCGGAAATCGACGGTTTCCTTGTCGAGATCGTCGAGCAGCGAATGCGCGGCCTTTTCCAGACGGCATTCGGTGTAGCGTTCGGCCGCAGGCGGATCGCCATCGACGGAGCCGAAATTGCCTTGGCCATCGATCAGCGGCAGGCGAAGAGACCAGTCCTGCGCCATACGCGCCAGCGCATCGTAAATCGCCGAGTTGCCGTGCGGATGGTATTTACCCATCACGTCCCCGGTTACGCGGGCGCATTTGACGTATTTCTTGTTCCAGTCGATACCGAGCTCGGACATGCCGTAGAGGATTCGCCGGTGCACGGGCTTCAGGCCATCACGCACGTCCGGCAGCGCTCGGCTGACGATGACGCTCATCGCGTAATCGAGATACGACCGCTGCATTTCCTCCATGATGGAGATGGGCTCGATGCCTGGCGGGAGCTTCCCGCCGCCGGGGGGTGTTTGCTCAGTCAAAACGGATCACGATCTCTTCTAGAATCACTTGAAGATTTATAGCGGAAAGGCTGTTCTTAAGCCAATTTTGCCGGGGGTTTTGAACAGGCTTTTGCGGTCTATTCGCGGCAATACCGGGCTTTTGCGCCCCCACGCTCGCGATGCGAGTAGCGCCATTTGCCAAATCGGTTTCCCCATACCACAATCGCCTGAAATCAGGCCTGTATATGGGCGTCTGGAGACACGATGGCAAGCGCCGACCAACTGATCAACGCCTTCACCACCCTGCTCGTCACAATCGACCCACCAGGTCTTGCGCCGATCTTTCTCGGGCTGACAGTGGGCATGAGCCGCGGCCAGCGTAAGCAGGTGGCGCTGCGCGGCTCGATCATCGCCTTCATCATCCTCGCCGTCTTTGCGCTGTTCGGCTCCAGCGTGCTCGGCGTGCTCGGCATCTCCATCGGCGCCTTCCGTATCGCAGGCGGCCTGCTGCTCTTCTGGATCGCCTTTGAAATGGTGTTCGAGAAGCGGCACGACCGCAAGGAAAAGACCAGCACCGCCGCGATAACGGTCGATCATATCCACAATATCGCCGTCTTCCCGCTCGCCATCCCGCTGATCTCCGGCCCCGGCGCCATCTCTGCAACCATCCTGATTGCCGGATCGATGCAGACCTCGTTCGAGCGGGCACAGCTGATCATCGTTATCGGCGCCAGCCTGCTGCTGCTGTTCCTGGCGCTGCTGATCGCCGAGCGTGTGGATCGCTTCCTCGGCGTCACCGGCCGGGCAATCCTCACCCGCCTGCTTGGCGTCATCCTGGCAGCGCTCGCCACCCAGTTCGTCGTCGATGGCATCAAGTCGGCCATGAACCTCGTCCCGGCTGGCTAGGGCCGGAATGAAAAAAAGGCGCACCCGATGGCGCGCCGTTTGAAAACTCGATCTAGCCTGACATCAAAACGGGATGTCGTCATCGAGATCACGCGAGAAGTTGCCGCCGCCACCGGCACCGCCGCCCGAGCCGCCACGACCCGACGACTTCGCCGGAGCGCCGTAATCGTCGCCATAGCCACCGCCGCCACCACCGAAGTCGTCGCCACCGGCATTGCCGCCGCGACCACCACCGAAGCCGCCGCCAGCGCCTGCACCCCCGCCTTCGCCGCGACCATCAAGCATCGTCAACGTCGAGCCGAAGCCCTGCAGGACGACTTCCGTTGAATAGCGGTCCTGGCCCTGCTGGTCCTGCCACTTGCGGGTCTGCAGCGCACCTTCGATGTAGAGCTTGGCGCCCTTCTTCACATACTGTTCGACGACCTTGCACAGGCCTTCGTTGAAGACGACGACCGTATGCCATTCCGTCTTTTCGCGGCGTTCGCCGGAGTTGCGGTCGCGCCAGGTTTCCGACGTCGCGATCCGGAGGTTGGCGATCGGCCGGCCGTCCTGCGTCCGACGGATTTCGGGGTCGGCACCCACGTTTCCGATCAGAATTACCTTGTTCACGCTGCCAGCCATACTTCTCACCCTGCCTGCCGCCGTCCTGGCGGCTCTTTTTGAACCGATGGGCCTACCTTAAACCATAGAGCTCCCGCCCGGGGCGTCCATCACAGGTTCATCCACAAAGAAATTTGTTCTTTATTTGTTCTATTTTATCCCTATGATCCTGTCAATCGAATCGAAAACCTTTCAGCAGATGGACATTCAGCCTCGACTCGCCAGCCGGCATCACTAAATAAGGGGCTTGTTCCAGCACAGAAGCAGAAGACGATGAGCGAACTGAAGACGATCTCCATCCGCGGCGCGCGCGAGCATAACCTCAAGGGCATTGATCTCGACCTGCCGCGCAACAAGCTGATCGTCATGACCGGCCTGTCGGGATCCGGAAAATCCTCGCTCGCCTTCGACACTATTTACGCCGAAGGTCAGCGCCGGTACGTCGAGAGCCTGTCGGCCTATGCCCGCCAGTTTCTGGAGATGATGCAGAAGCCCGACGTCGACCAGATCGACGGCCTCTCCCCGGCGATCTCGATCGAGCAGAAGACGACTTCGCGCAACCCGCGCTCGACGGTCGGCACCGTTACCGAAATCTACGATTATATGCGCTTGCTTTTTGCGCGCGTCGGCGTCCCGTATTCGCCGGCGACCGGCCTCCCGATCGAGAGCCAGACAATCAGCCAGATGGTCGATCGCGTCCTGGAGTTCCCGGAAGGAACGCGGCTCTACATCCTTGCTCCGCTCGTACGCGGCCGCAAGGGCGAGTATAAGAAAGAGCTGGCCGAGCTGATGAAGAAGGGCTTCCAGCGCGTCAAGGTTGACGGCCAGTTCTACGAGATCGCGGAAGCGCCGACGCTCGACAAGAAGTACAAGCACGACATCGACGTCGTCGTCGATCGTATCGTCGTCCGTCCGGATATGGCGTCGCGCCTGGCCGACAGCTTCGAGACCTCTCTGAAGCTCGCCGACGGGCTCGCGGTCGCCGAGTTCGCCGATAAGCCGTTGCCTATAGAGGAAACAGCAGCCGGCGGTTCCGCCAACAAGTCGCTGAACGAGACGCACGAGCGCGTGCTTTTCTCGGAAAAGTTTGCCTGCCCGATTTCCGGTTTCACCATTCCGGAGATCGAGCCCCGGTTGTTCTCGTTCAACAATCCGTCGGGCGCGTGTCCGACCTGCGACGGGCTTGGCTCGCAGCAGAAGATCGATGCCGATCTGATCGTACCCGAACCCGAGCGCACGCTGCGTGACGGCGCTCTCGCGCCTTGGGCAAAATCGTCGTCTCCCTACTACAACCAGACGCTCGAAGCCCTCGGAAAGCATTTCGGCTTCAAGCTCGGCAGCCGTTTTAGCGACCTGTCTGATAAGGCCAAGGATGTCATTCTCAACGGCACCGAGGAAAAGGTCGAGTTCCATTACGCCGACGGCGCCCGGTCCTACACGACGCACAAGAATTTCGAAGGCATCATTCCCAATCTCGAGCGCCGCTGGAAGGAAACCGATTCCGCCTGGGCGCGCGAGGAGATCGAACGCTACATGTCGGCGGCGCCCTGCCCGGCCTGCGCCGGCTATCGCCTGAAGCCGGAAGCGCTGGCGGTCAAGATCAACAAGCTGCACATAGGCCAAGTCACCGAAATGTCGATCCGTGTGGCACGCGACTGGTTCGAAACGTTGCCTGCGAGCTTCAACGCCAAGCAGAACGAGATCGCCGTCCGGATTCTCAAGGAGATTCGCGATCGCCTGCGGTTCCTCAACGACGTGGGTCTTGAATATCTCAGCCTCTCGAGAAACTCCGGCACGCTTTCGGGCGGCGAGAGCCAGCGTATTCGTCTTGCCTCGCAGATCGGCTCCGGCCTGACCGGCGTGCTTTACGTGCTCGACGAGCCGTCGATCGGCTTGCACCAGCGCGACAACGCCCGTCTTCTGGAAACGCTGAAGCATCTGCGCGACATCGGCAATACTGTCATCGTCGTCGAGCATGACGAGGATGCCATCCTGCAGGCCGACGATGTCGTCGACATCGGCCCGGCTGCAGGCATCCACGGCGGGCAAGTCATCGCCCACGGCACGCCTCAGGACATCATGGCCAATCCGAAATCGCTGACGGGCAAGTACCTGTCTGGCGAACTCGGCGTTCCCCTGCCCGACGAGCGGCGCAAGCCAAAGAAGGGCAAGGAGATCAAGGTCGTTGGCGCACGCGGCAACAACCTCAAGAACGTCACGGCCTCCATCCCGCTCGGCGTCTTCACGGCGGTTTCAGGCGTTTCGGGCGGCGGCAAATCCACCTTCCTGATCGAGACGCTCTACAAGTCGGCGGCCCGCCGCGTCATGGGCGCGCGCGAAATCCCCGCCGATCACGACCGCATCGACGGCTTCGAGCATATCGACAAGGTGATCGATATCGACCAGTCACCGATCGGGCGCACGCCGCGATCGAACCCGGCGACCTACACCGGCGCCTTCACGCCGATCCGCGACTGGTTCGCGGGTCTGCCGGAGGCAAAGGCTCGCGGCTATCAGCCCGGCCGGTTCTCCTTCAACGTCAAGGGTGGCCGCTGCGAGGCCTGCCAGGGCGACGGCGTCATCAAGATCGAGATGCATTTCCTCCCGGACGTCTACGTCACCTGCGACGTCTGCCACGGCAAGCGCTACAACCGCGAAACGCTCGACGTGACCTTCAAGACCAAGTCGATTGCCGACGTGCTCGACATGACCGTCGAGGAGGGCGTCGAATTCTTCGCGGCGGTACCGGCAGTACGCGACAAGCTGCAGGCCCTGAAGGACGTCGGCCTCGGCTACATCAAGGTCGGCCAGCAGGCGAATACGCTGTCGGGCGGCGAAGCCCAGCGCGTCAAACTCGCCAAGGAGCTGTCGAAGCGCTCGACCGGACGCACGCTTTATATTCTCGACGAACCGACGACGGGCCTTCACTTCCACGACGTCGCCAAGCTGCTTGAGATGCTGCATGAGCTCGTCAACCAGGGCAACTCCGTCGTGGTGATCGAACACAATCTCGAAGTCATCAAGACGGCCGACTGGGTCCTTGATTTCGGTCCTGAGGGTGGCGACGGCGGCGGCGAGATCGTAGCGTCGGGCACGCCGGAAGCGATCGTCAAGGAAAAGCGGTCCTATACCGGCCAGTTCCTCAAGGATCTTCTGGAACGGCGCCCGGCCAAGAAGACCGTGGTGGCGGCCGAGTGACATGCTGAGACAGGCGAACGCTTCCGATATCGAGGTCGTTCGCCGTCCTACGATGGATGCCTACAAGCCCTATGTCGCGGCCTTCGGCGGCGAACCGCTGCCGATGAGCGAAGACTATGGGCCGCGGATCGCAGACGGGAGGCCTGGCTCCTCGATGTCGAGGGAGCAGCGGTGGGGCTTGCCGTGCTGGAGCGGCACACCGACCACGCGATGCTTTTCAGTATCGCCGTTCCTCCTATGCACCACGGCCGTGGCATCGGCCGCACCATCCTGCGCTGGGTCGAAGACAAGACACACGAATGGGGCCTTCCGGAACTGCACCTTTATACAAACGCGCGCATGGAACGGAGCATCGCGATCTATAGGGCCTTCGGTTTTCAGGAAACGGGTCGACGCCCCAATTCGCGCAGACCAGGATGGGTCACCGTCGACATGACAAAGAAGATCGCCTGAACGGGCGCAGGGAGGACGGCAATGAGCAAGACAGGCAGCATACGCGTCGGCATCGGCGGCTGGACATTCGAGCCGTGGCGAAACCATTTCTTCCCATCCGATCTGAAGCAGAAGGATGAGCTGAATTATGCCAGCCGGCAGTTGAAGGTCATCGAAGTCAATGGCACCTATTACAGCTCACAGAAGCCCGCGACCTTCGCGAAATGGGCAGCCGACGTCCCGGATGGTTTTATTTTCTCGCTGAAGGCCAGCCGCTTCGTCACCAATCGCCGGGTGCTTGCGGAAGCCGGCGAGTCGATGGAGCGGTTCCTGACGCAGGGCCTGACGGAGCTTAGGGACCGCCTCGGCCCGATCCTATGGCAGTTCGCGCCCACGAAGAAATTCGACCCGGACGATTTCGAAGCCTTCCTGAAACTGCTGCCGGCAAAGCAGGACGGGCTTCCGCTACGCCACGTCGTCGAGGTCCGGCACGACTCCTTCAAGGTTCCGGAGTTCGTGGCACTTCTGGAAAAATATGCCGTCGCCCCCGTCGTCGCGGAGCATTTCGACTATCCGATGATTGCCGATGTGACTGCGGACTTCGTCTATACCCGGCTGCAGAAGGGATCGGATGATATCCGCACCTGCTACGCCGAGGCCGACCTGAAGGCCTGGGCGGAGCGCCTCGAGCTATGGGCAGCCGGCAAGGTTCCGAAGGATCTGCCATTGGTCGATAGCACCCGGAAGGTCGAGGAGAAATCCCGCGACGTCTTCGCCTTCATCATTCATGAGGGGAAGGTCAACGCGCCCTTCGGTGCCATTGCCCTGCAGGAAAAGGTCTCGGCCTGATCTCGTCACGGCGGAAGCACCGCGGACACCAGATCTTCCGCCGTCAGCCCTTTGCCCGCGCGCATTCCCGCTTCGCCGTGCAGGTAGACCCCGGCGGCCGCAGCCTCGAATGCAGGCGCGCCTTGCGCCATCATCGCGCCGACGATCCCGGCAAGCACGTCGCCTGAGCCGGCGGTCGCAAGCCAGATCGGAGCATTGGTGTTGATCAGCGCCCGCCCGTCGGGCGAAGCGATCACCGTATCCGCGCCCTTGTAGATGATGGCGGCGTTGGCGCGCTTGGCGGCCGCCCGCGCCTTATCGACCTTCCCCTTCGTCGCGTCTTCGGCGATATCGGGAAAGAGCCGCCCGAATTCCCCTTCATGCGGGGTCAGGACAAGGCGTGGCGCTCCGTCGGCAAACAGCGCGAACAATTCGTCCGGGTTGTCGCGAAAAGAGGAGATGCCGTCTGCATCAAGCACCAGATGGCGATCGCGCAGTGCCGCAACGAAGCGGCGGGCCTTGTCGCCTGCGCCAAAGCCCGGACCGAGCACGAAGGTATGCAGTCGGTTGTCCTCGAGCCATAGATCGAGCCCTGCCGCGTCGTTGACCTCATGCAGCATTATGGCCGTCAGGTGCCCGGCATTTTCCGCGAGCGCATCGGTTGGCGAAGCAATCGTCAACAATCCTGCGCCCGCCTTCAGTCCGGCCATCGCCGACATGCGCGCGGCCCCCGTTTTCCCGACTTCGCCGGAGAACACCGCAAGATGTCCGCGCTTGTATTTGTGCGTTTCCTGTTCTGGCCGAAGCAACGCGCCCATCCACTGCTCGGGCCGGTTTTCAGCAAGCCGCTCGACAGCCTTCGAACGTATGATCCGCGCGGGAATGCCGATGTCGTAGACCTCGACGCTTCCACAGTACTCGCGGCCCGGAAGAAGCAGATGACCCGGCTTGCGCGTCATGAACGTGACCGTTCGATCCGCCTTGAAGGCTGCTCCAAGTATCGCGCCAGTGCGCCCATCGATCCCTGAGGGAAGATCGATCGCAAGCACGGGAAGCGATGCCTCGGCCACCTTCCGTATCGCGTCGGCGACAACCTGCCCGACATCGCGAGAAAGCCCTGCCCCGAAGATGGCATCGATGACGACGTCGCCTTGCCGCGGCTCGTAGTCAGCAAGCGGCCGGCTGCTCCCAGCCCATTCCTCCCGAGCTCGAGCCGCATCGCCCTTCAGTCCTTTGGGATCGCCGAAATGAAAGACAGCAACATCTATGCCCGTCTCCTCCAGGCAGCGCGCCGCAACGTATCCGTCTCCGCCATTATTACCCGGACCACAGAGAATGACGGCGCGGACGGCACCGGGATAGAAGCGTAGAAAGGATGCGGCGACAGCGGCGCCGGCACGCGTCATCAAGGCGAAACTGTCTAGTCCGGACTCGGCGGCGGCCACGTCGGCCGCGGTCATTTCAGAAGGTGTGAGAAGAAGATCGGAAAGGCGTTCGGTCATAGGGCCATTCAACCAGAAACAGCCCAAATAACAATCAGTTCCGCAGATATTCTCGTGACTCATTTTTATTCATTTGCATACTTTTTAATCACGACCCTACCATCACGATCATTATTTAGGGTATGTGAATATTCATGTTTTCAGACAAAAAAGCGCGTCGAAGCTGATTTTTTCGTCGATTTTTCATGAAAAACATTTCGAGTTACGCCCAAAACAGACGCATTTCAGCGCGCTCGCTCTATTTTCCAGAAAATTCCGCTTTCCAACTGGCACGATAACTGCATCATGTCGCTCAGCGGGTTTGGACCTGCATTAACGGGAGAAGCGGAGAGTCATTTTCTCATGAAAAAGATCGAAGCGATCATTAAGCCCTTCAAGCTCGACGAAGTGAAGGAGGCCCTTCAGGAAGTTGGTTTGCAGGGCATCACTGTCACGGAAGCGAAGGGCTTCGGTCGTCAGAAAGGCCATACGGAACTTTACCGTGGCGCTGAATATGTCGTGGACTTCCTGCCCAAGGTGAAGGTGGAAGTCGTGCTGGCGGACGAAAACGCGGAAGCCGTCATCGACGCCATCCGCAAGGCCGCACAGACCGGCCGCATTGGGGACGGCAAGATTTTTGTGTCCAACATTGAAGAGGTTATCCGCATCCGTACCGGCGAAACCGGTATCGATGCTATCTAGCCTTTATCGCCTAGCGGCGAAAAACCGTATCGTCATCTCAAATAAAGGAACTATTTAATGGCGACCGCAAGCGAAATTCTCAAGCAAATCAAGGAAAACGACGTAAAGTTCGTCGACCTGCGCTTCACCGATCCTAAGGGCAAGCTGCAGCACGTAACGATGGACGTCGTCTGCGTCGACGAAGACATGTTCGCCGATGGCGTCATGTTCGACGGCTCCTCGATCGGCGGCTGGAAGGCCATCAACGAATCCGACATGGTGTTGATGCCGGACCCGGAAACGGTTCACATGGACCCGTTCTTCGCGCAGTCCACCATGGTTATCCTCTGCGATATTCTCGATCCGGTCTCGGGCGAAGCCTACAACCGCGACCCGCGCGGCACCGCCAAGAAGGCTGAAGCCTACCTCAAGGCATCCGGTATCGGCGACACGATCTTCGTTGGCCCGGAAGCTGAATTCTTCATTTTTGATGACGTTCGCTACAAGGCCGATCCTTACAATACCGGCTTCAAGCTCGACTCCACCGAACTGCCGTCCAACGACGACACCGAATATGAGACAGGCAACCTCGGCCACCGTCCGCGCGTCAAGGGCGGCTACTTCCCGGTTCCCCCGATCGACAGCTGCCAGGACATGCGTTCCGAAATGCTGACGGTTCTGTCGGAAATGGGCGTCACCGTTGAAAAGCACCACCACGAAGTGGCCGCTGCCCAGCACGAACTCGGCATCAAGTTCGACACGCTCGTTCGCAACGCCGACAAGATGCAGATCTACAAGTACGTCGTGCATCAGGTCGCCAATGCCTACGGCAAGACGGCAACCTTCATGCCGAAGCCGATCTTCGGCGACAACGGTTCGGGCATGCACGTCCACATGTCGATCTGGAAGGGCGGCAAGCCAAGCTTCGCCGGCGACGAGTATGCGGGCCTGTCCGAGAGCTGCCTGTACTTCATCGGCGGCGTCATCAAGCATGCCAAGGCGCTGAACGCTTTCACCAACCCGTCGACGAACTCCTACAAGCGTCTCGTCCCGGGCTATGAAGCACCGGTTCTGCTCGCCTATTCGGCGCGCAACCGCTCGGCTTCGTGCCGTATTCCGTTCGGCAGCAACCCGAAGGCAAAGCGCGTCGAAGTCCGCTTCCCGGATCCGATGGCAAACCCCTACCTCGCCTTCGCAGCGATGCTCATGGCGGGCCTCGACGGCATCAAGAACAAGATCCATCCCGGCAAGGCCATGGACAAGGATCTCTACGATCTGCCGCCGAAGGAACTGAAGAAGATCCCGACGGTTTGCGGCTCGCTGCGCGAAGCTCTCGAGAGCCTCGACAAGGACCGCAAGTTCCTGACCGCCGGCGGCGTCTTCGACGACGACCAGATCGACAGCTTCATCGAGCTGAAGATGGTGGAAGTCATGCGCTACGACATGACCCCGCACCCGGTCGAATACGACATGTACTATTCGGCGTAATAGCCTGATCAATGGGAGCCCGGCCCGCCGGGCTTCCACTCCGTCGTCACGGATCGCCAGAGGCGATATGACGCTCATGTGACGCAATCCCGCACAAATCTTGATTTGAGCGAGGCCAATCACCAAATTGGGTGATGAAAGGAAGTCGTACCATGAAAGAAAGAGTAGCAAAGTTCAGTATCGGCGAAGTGGTTCGGCACAAGGTTTTTCCGTTTCGCGGCGTCATCTTTGACGTAGACCCGGAATTCGCGAACACGGAAGAATGGTGGAACTCCATCCCCGCCGAAGCGCGTCCGAGCAAGGATCAGCCTTTTTACCACTTGCTCGCCGAAAACGATGAAAACGAATACGTCGCCTATGTATCCGAGCAGAACCTGATGAACGACGAAAGCGGCGTTCCGCTTCGCAACGAGCAGGTCTACCAGATCTTCGACATGGCACCGACGGGCGAGTTCAAGCCCAAGATGAGCTTCGCCCACTAAATTGTCGGCCCACCAAATTCGGAATGACTTCGAACCCCGCTCCGGCGGGGTTTTTCCTTGCCGGCAGGCAACAAAAAACCCGGCGCTAGGCCGGGTTTTCGATATTGTGAAAGCGGTGCCGGCTTACTGAGCCTTGGCAGCCTTCTGAGCGTCTTCGAGCTTCTTGCGAGCTTCGTCAGCCTTCTTCTGCATGCTGTCCTGCAGGCTCTTCTGGCTTTCGGCAAGCTTCGAGGCAGAAACGGCTTCGCCGTCGAATGCGCCCGTGAAGCCTTCCAGAGAAATCTTGATCGGGTTCGGCGCACGGCGGAAGTTGATCGAGGTCAGAACCAGGTCGGTGCCCTTCTTCAGGCTCGCAACCATGGCATCCGTCAGCGGGATCTGCGCGACGCAACGATCAGGCATGCACATCAGGTAGTCGATCTTCTGCGGCTTGCCGCCGTCGATCTGCATACCCACGCCTGGCGGGATCAGACGTGCAGGGGGAACGGAAACCTGCAGGCTCTTGTTGTTGATCTTGCCGGAAACCGTGATCAGGCCAACGCCGGTAACCAGCTGGCCGCCGCCTGCCAGGACAACGTTCTGAACAACGCAAACGTCGTTGTCTTCCTGCTTGCTGCAGGTCTTGTACCAGCCGAGGCGCGGTGCGCCGGCAGCCTGGGCCGGAGCGTCGGTCGAAGCGTCCTGTGCGTAGGAAGACACCGGAGCCGCTGCGGCTCCAAGCATCACTGCCAGAACGGACAGCGCTGCCCGCGTTTTCTTTTCAGCCTTGAACATCATAACGAATTCCGTCTCCTGAAATCCCTTAGGGACGACGACGCGTCATCCTCACCAACAGGGTTGTTCGCACTCCACCTCTTAAAACAATGAGGCAAATGCATGACCCCCCGACTTCGGGTTCTCCTGTTACATCGCGTCGCGCTAGATATCCAGTATTTCTTTGGCCTTTTCGGGGTCGTTCGAAAGAATTCGGCGCGGATGGTGAATTGCGGTGGCTGCGTGATAGTCTGGCGCCGAATCGTGCCGTTCCCGGAAAGGACCTCAACGATGCTCCGGATCGTTCTTCCCGTCATTTTTACGCTTGTTGGCAGCGCCGCGCTGGCCGACCCGGTGCACGGTATAGCCATGCACGGCGAGCCCGCTTTGCCCAGCGATTTCAAGCATCTCCCCTACGTCAATCCCGATGTGAAAAAGGGCGGCAAGATCAACTATGGGGTCGTCGGAACCTTCGACAGCCTCAATCCCTTCATCCTGAAAAGCATGCGCACGACAGCGCGCGGCATGTGGGATCCGGAGTACGGAAATCTCGTCTTCGAAACGCTGATGCTGCGCTCGCGAGACGAGCCCTTCACGCTCTATGGCCTGCTCGCGGAATCGGCCGAATGGGACGAGGATCGCACCTATATCCAGTTCAACCTCAATCCGGCCGCCAAGTGGTCCGACGGGCAGCCGGTGACGCCTGACGACGTCATCTTCACCTTCAATCTGCTCAAGGAAAAAGGCCGCGTCCCGTTCAGCACGCGGCTGAACGCGGTCGAGAAGATGGAGAAGGTCAGTGACCACGGTGTCCGGTTTACCTTCAACGATAAGGCCGACCGCGAGTTTCCAATGATTCTGGCTGGTTCGACCCCGATCCTGCCGAAGCATGCCATCGACCCTGACAGCTTCGACCGATCGTCGCTGACGCCTCCTGTCGGTTCGGGACCCTACAAGATCAAGTCGCTGAAACCGGGCGAAAGCATTACCTTCGAACGCGACCCGAACTATTGGGGCAAGGCCATCCCGGCAAAGATCGGTCTCGACAATTACGACCAGATCAGCGTCCAGTATTTCCTCCAGGACACAACCCTGTTTGAATCCTTCAAGAAGGGCGACGTCGATATCTATCCCGACGGCAGCCCAGGCCATTGGGCGAATGCCTACAATTTCCCTGCGGTGACGTCCGGCAGCGTCGTCAAGGACACGTTCGACCCCAAGCTGCCGAGCGGCATGTTCGGCTTCGTCTTCAACACCCGGCGCCCGGTCTTCGACAGTGTGAAGCTTCGCGAGGGACTGTCGCTCATCTTCGACTTCGAGTGGGCGAACAAGAACCTGTTTTCAAACGCCTATATCCGCACCCAGAGCTTCTGGCAGAACTCCGATCTGTCGAGCTTCCAGGTACCGGCCGACGAACGCGAGTTGAACTTGCTCGGCCCGATCAAGGATCGCATCGATCCGGCGATCCTCAACGGCACCTACAAGCTGCCGGTGACCGACGGATCCGGCCGCGACCGCAATGTCCTGAAGCAGGCCGCAGCCCTCCTCAAGGAAGCGGGTTACACAATCAAGAACGGCAAGATGAGCGACGCCAACGGCCGTCCGCTTGGCTTCGAGATCATGACGCAGAATACCGATCAGGAAAAACTGGCTGTTTCTTATCAGCGGTCGCTGCAGCTTCTCGGCATTGGCGTGACGATCCGAACCGTCGACGATTCGCAGTATCAGAGCCGCACCAACAGCTTCGACTACGACGTCATCGTCAAATCCTACACCTCTTCGCTGTCGCCTGGGATCGAACAATTGGGACGCTGGTCCTCGGCCGCGAAGGGTCGCCAGGGCACGGACAATTTCGCCGGCGTCGCCGACCCCGATGTCGATACGCTGATCCAGCACATCCTCACGGCGCGTTCGGCCGAGGACTTTACCGCTGCCGTGCGTTCGCACGATCGCATGCTGCTGTCGGGCCACTACGTTCTGCCGCTCTATCACGTGGATCAGCAGTGGGTGGCGCGCAGCAAGCGCATCGCTCATCCTGATACAGTGCCCCTCTATGGCTATCAGCTGTCGACCTGGTGGGATCAGAGCGTACAATAGGCAGGTTCCCTTTTACTGCCTGGTTGAACTCTTCCGCCGCAGGTCCTAGATGGCGGAAAGATTTCGATTTTCAGGAAAAGGGAAAAGCCCATGGAACGTATTGCCATCGACGTTGTTTCCGACGTCGTCTGCCCGTGGTGCTATCTCGGAAAGGCGCGGCTCGAGCTTGCGATCGCCGAAGTCCAGGACGAAGTCGGCGTCGACATCAACTGGCGCCCTTACCGTCTCAACCCCGACTATCCGCCTGAGGGCGTCGATCAGAAGACAGCGCTCGAGCAGAAGCTCGGCGGTGCCGAACGCGTCGCTCAGGGCCACAAGATGCTGAGCGAGCTTGGCCGCGAAGTCGGCATCAAGTTCGATTTCGACGCCATCGAGATCGGTCCGAACACGCTCGACGCGCACCGTCTCATTCACTGGGCGATGATCGAGGATCGCGACAAGGCGGACCGGGTGGTCAATGCGCTGTTCAAGGCGAATTTCGAGGAAGGCCGCAATGTCGGCGATCATGCCGTGCTGCTCGACATCGCCGAAGCCGGCGGCCTCGACCGCGCCGTCACAGCATCCCTGCTCGCCTCCGACGCCGACAAGGATCTCGTCGTCGCCGAGATCGAAGCAGCGCAGAAGATGGGCGTGAACGGCGTGCCGTTCTTCATCTTCGACCAGCAATATGCCGTCAGCGGCGCGCAGACGCCCGACGTGCTGGCCGGCGCGCTTCGTGACATCGCCAAGGCGAAGGCCGAAGCGCGCGCCGGCATGAACTGAGGGCGCGTCTGCATATTATCGGAGCAGCCAGAAGATGCTCCCTCATCCCGGCCTTGAGCCGGGATCCAGCCGACGCGCGTCCGCGTGACGAAAAGACTCTTCCGGCCCAAGGACTTGGGCCTGCTGGATCCCGGCACAAGGCCGGGATGAGGAGAGGAAGAGGGGGGCCGCGCAACTCACTCAGCTGCCGAAGTCCCCTGAACCGTCCTACTTCGCCATCTCCGCAAGCTGGGTCATGATAACGGCTGCTCCCTGCAGCCGTTTTTCCGGCGTGGGCAGATCGCGAGTCAGGAACACGCTGTGATCCGGGCGGATCTTCGCCATGGCGCCCTGCTTGGCGATGTAGCCGACCAGGTTTGCCGGGTTCGGAAATTCCTTGTTGCGGAACTGAACCACGATGCCCTTCGGACCGGCATCCAGCTTCTCGACGTTGGCGATACGGCAGAGCGACTTCACGTAGACGATCTTCAGGAGATGCTGCACCTCGATCGGCATCGGGCCGAAGCGGTCGATCATCTCCGCGCCGAAAGCATCGATCTCCTTCAGTTCCGTGATTTCGCCGAGGCGACGGTATAGCGCCATGCGCAGGTGCAGGTCCGGAACGTAGCCATCCGGGATCATCACCGACGTTCCGACGGAGATTTGCGGCGACCAGCCGGTATCCTGGATCTCGTCGACGCCCTTCACCTCGGCAACCGCTTCTTCCAGCATCTGCTGGTAGAGCTCGAAGCCGACTTCCTTGATATGGCCGGACTGTTCTTCGCCGAGCAGGTTGCCGGCGCCGCGGATATCGAGGTCGTGGCTCGCCAGCTGGAAGCCGGCACCCAGCGTATCGAGCGACTGCAACACCTTCAGGCGGCGTTCGGCCGTCGCCGTCAGCACCTTGTTGACCGGCAGGGTAAACAGCGCGAAGGCGCGCACCTTGGAGCGGCCGACACGCCCGCGCAGCTGGTAGAGCTGTGCAAGGCCGAACATATCGGCGCGATGCACGATCAGCGTGTTGGCGGTCGGAACGTCGAGGCCGGATTCCACGATGGTCGTCGACAGCAGCACGTCGTAACGCCCTTCATAGAAGGCATTCATGATGTCCTCGAGCTCTCCTGCGGGCATCTGACCATGCGCGACCGCCACCTTCAGTTCCGGCAGATCGGACCGCAGGAAGGCCTGCACGTCTTCGAGATCGGCAAGACGCGGGCAGACATAGAAGCTCTGGCCGCCGCGATAGTGCTCGCGCATCAGCGTCTCGCGGATAACGAGGCTGTCGAAGGGCGAAATGAACGTTCGTACCGCCATGCGGTCGACCGGTGGCGTCGTGATCAGCGACAATTCGCGAACACCGGTCATCGCCAGCTGCAGCGTGCGCGGGATCGGCGTTGCCGAGAGCGTCAGGACGTGAACGTCACTCTTGAGTTCCTTCAACCGCTCCTTGTGCTTCACGCCGAAATGCTGCTCTTCATCGATGATCAGCAGCCCGAGATTGGCGAACTGGATACCGGCGCCGAGCAGCGCATGGGTGCCGACGACGATATCGGTCTTGCCATCGGCGACCTCCTTCTTGGTCAGCGCCAGTTCCTTGGAGCCGACCAGCCGCGATGCCTGCGCCACACGAATCGGCAGCCCGCGGAAACGCTCGGAAAAGGTCTTGAAATGCTGGCGCGACAGCAGCGTCGTCGGCACGACGACGGCCACCTGAATGCCGTTCATCGCCGCGACGAAGGCCGCGCGCAGCGCAACTTCGGTCTTGCCGAAACCAACGTCGCCGCAAATCAGACGATCCATCGGGCGCCCGGCGCCAAGATCGCTGCGAACAGCCTCGATGGCGCTGTCCTGGTCTTCCGTCTCGTCGTAGGGGAAGCGAGCCGCGAACTCGTCATAGAGCCCTTCCGGCGTCGTCAGAACCGGCGCATGGCGCGTCAGGCGCTCCGCGGCGATACGGATAAGCGCATCCGCCATGTCGAGCAGCCGCTTCTTGAGCTTGGCCTTGCGCATCTGCCATGCGCCGCCGCCAAGCTTGTCGAGCTGCGCCTCGGTCCCCTCGCCGCCGTAGCGCGAAAGCAGGTCGATGTTCTCGACCGGTAGAAACAGTTTGGCATCATCGGCATACTGCAGCTCGAGGCAGGCGTGCTGCGCACCTGCCGCCTCGATCGTGCGCAGGCCGATAAACCGGCCGATGCCGTGCTCGGCGTGGACGACGATCGAACCTTCATCGAGACCAGCGACTTCGGAAATGAAATCGGCAGCCCGCTTGCGGCGCTTCGAGCGACGCACCATGCGGTCGCCGAGAATGTCCTGCTCGCCGATGACGACAAGATTGCCGGCTTCGAAGCCGGATTCGAGGCTGAACACGGCAGCCGCCGCTTCGCCCTTGGCGAGGCCATCGATCTCCTTGAACGCGCCAATTGGCTTCACGCGCTCGAGACCGTGTTCGTTCAGCACCTGCAGCAGACGCTCGAGCGAGCCTTCCGTCCACGCCGTTATCAGCACCTTGGCGCCGGACGCGCGTCTGTCGGCGATATGCTTGACGACAATATCGAAAACATTGACGCGCTCGGCATTGCCGCCGCCTTCGGTGTTGGAACGAGCCCAACGCTCCCCCTGGCGCGCATCGAGGTTGATGACGCGCCGCGCCTCACCCTCATGCTCGTTGAAGGGCGAAATCCGCATCGCATTGAAGGCGTCGAGCGTTGCCGCGAACGTCTTGCCGTCCATGTAGAGCTGGCCGGGCGTTACGGGCTTGTAGGGCGTTCCCTGCGCCATCTGCCCCTTGACGGCTTGGCCGGAATTCAGGCGGGCGTCGTAATAATCGAAGACGAGCTTTGAGCGTTCTTCTGCCGCTTCGCGAACCGTGTGGTCCGTCACCAGACGGAAGCCGCGGAGATAATCGAAAACGGTTTCCAGCTTTTCGTAGAAGAGCGGCAACCAATGTTCCATGCCGGGATAGCGCCGTCCCTCGGATATGGCGAGGTAGAGGGCATCGTCGCGCGTCGCGGCCCCGAAAGCGGAGAGATAGTTCTTGCGGAAACGGCTGATCGTATCGGGGGTCAGCGTGACTTCGCTCATCGGGTTGAGATCGAGAGACCGCACCTGTCCGGTCGTGCGCTGGCTCGCCGGGTCGAAGCTGCGAATGCTTTCGAGCGTGTCACCGAAGAAGTCGAGGCGAACCGGTTCCTCGGAACCGGGCACGAAAACATCGAGAATACCGCCGCGCACCGCATATTCGCCGACCTCGCGCACCGTCGCGACGCGCTCGAAACCGTTCCGCTCCAGGCGGCCGGCAATGTCGTCCATTCGCACCGTGTTGCCGGGGCGCGCGGAGAAGGCCAGGCTCTCGATGATCTCCTGAGGAGCAACCTTCTGAAGCATCGCATTGACGGTGACGAGCACGATCGCCGCATGCGGCTTCTTCCGATGCGCGATCAGCCCGCTGAGGGCAGCAAGCCGCCGCGCGGAAGTGTCGGCGCTTGGCGACACGCGGTCATACGGAAGACAGTCCCATGCAGGCAAGGTCAGGACCGGTATCTCTGGCGCAACGAAGCCCAGCATCTGTTCCAGATCTGCCATCCGCTGGCCATCTGAAAGCACGTAGGCAACAGGCTCGCCATTGCGCGCCAGCTCCGCCAGGAGCAGCGCTTCCATGCCGGCGGGCACGTTGCCGATCGTCAGTGGTTCGGCGACCGCTGACAGCTTCTTTGCGTCAAAACCTGGGATCATTAGGCGTTCCTGGGCAGGGCTTCGGCTGGATACTCGAAATCGGGCTTGTAGGCGCAAAGGCGCTCGAACATCGGCGTCAGGAAACGCTCCGGCACAGGCCAGGTTCCCATGATCCAGCGCACGAGATCGTTATCCTCTTCGGCCATGATGGTCTCGAACTCGTCCAGCTCGGCTTCCGAAAGTGTGGCAATCTCCTTCTCGGCGAACTGTCCGAAGACCAGATCCATCTCACGGATGCCGCGATGCCAGCAGCGAAAGAGAATTCGGCGGCGGCGCGGATCAAGATCGGCGCTTGAGAGTGACACACCCGTCATGGCATTACCTTCCTGTTGATGCGCCTCTATAGACCCTCGAAAGCGGCTTGTCAGCCTTGCCAAGACCGCATTGTTCATCGCATTTTGCCGCCATGCGCCCCGCCATACTCGATCCGCTGTTTTCACCTGTTTCCGCCCTGCCCGGCGTCGGTCCAAAGATCGCCGAGCTGCTGGTGAAGTTGCTTGGGCGGGAGACGCCCGATGACACCCGCGTCGTGGATCTGCTGTTCCACGCGCCTCATTCGCTGATCGACCGCCGCAATCAGCCGGGCATCGCTCTTGCCCCGCAGGGTGCCATCGTCACGGTCACCGGACGCGTCGACCGCCATCAGGCGCCGCCACGCGGAAAGAGCAACATCCCCTACCGCGTCAGCCTGCACGACGAGACCGGCGAGCTGACACTCGTCTTCTTTCGCGGTCAGGCGGCGTGGCTCGAAAAGCAGCTCCCGCTCGATGAGGAGGTAACCGTCAGCGGCAAGATCGACTGGTTCAACGGTCGCGCCTCCATGGTTCATCCCGACTACATCGTGAAGGCAAGCGAAGCCGAGAACCTGCCTCTTGTCGAGCCGATCTATCCGCTTACTGCCGGTCTTTCTCCGAAGACATTGCGAAAGATCATCGAGGCAGCGCTGCCGCGCGCGCCGGAGCTGCCGGAATGGATCGACCTCGCGCTTGCGCAGAAGCAGGGCCTGCCGTCGATCGCGGACGCGTTCCACGGGCTGCATGAACCTCATGACCCCTCGGATATCGACCCGCAGGCGCCTCCCCGCCGCCGCCTCGCCTATGACGAGTTCCTGGCCGGTCAGCTTTCGCTGAGCCTGGTGCGCCAGCGGCTACGCAAGGTGGCCGGTCAGCCAGTTCATCCGACAGGCCTTATCAGCGCCCAGATCCTCGGGGCTTTGCCGTTCTCACCGACATCAAGCCAGAACGCCGCGGTTGCCGACATCCTGAAGGACATGGCAGGAGAGGATCGCATGTTGCGGCTCCTGCAGGGCGACGTCGGCTCCGGCAAGACCCTGGTTGCCCTGATGTCGATAGCCGCTGTCATCGAAAGCGGCGGCCAAGCAGTGCTGATGGCACCGACCGAAATCCTGGCTCGCCAGCATTACGCAACGATCTCCAAGTTTGCCGCCTCCGCCGGCCTCGGCATCGAAGTGCTCACCGGCCGCACCAAGGGACGTGAGCGTGAAGACATCCTCGAAAGGATCGCATCTGGCGAGGCACAGATCATCATCGGCACCCACGCGCTGTTCCAGGACAGCGTCAACTATCGCAACCTCATGTTGGCCGTGGTCGACGAGCAGCATCGCTTCGGCGTCCATCAGCGCCTCAGACTGACGGCCAAGGGTATCACGCCACATATGCTCGTCATGACGGCGACGCCGATCCCGCGAACCCTGGTGCTCGCGGCCTTCGGCGACATGGACGTCTCGAAGCTGACGGAGAAGCCAGCCGGTCGGAAGCCGATACAGACGATCACCGTTCCGACGGAACGCACCGGCGACATCGTCGGCCGCCTGCAAAGCGCGCTGGCCGAGGGCAAGAAGGCCTACTGGATCTGCCCGCTCGTCGAAGAGTCCGAGGAAAGCGACCTGATGTCGGTCGAGGAGCGTCATGCGACACTGGTGTCGTCGCTTGGCCCCGGCATCGGCCTGATCCACGGCCGCATGAGCGGCCCGGAGAAGGATGCCGTGATGATGGCGTTCAAATCAGGCGAAACCCGCCTGCTGGTTGCGACAACCGTGGTGGAAGTCGGCGTCGATGTTCCCGATGCGACGATCATGGTGATCGAGCATGCCGAACGTTTCGGCCTGGCGCAGCTGCATCAGCTTCGCGGTCGCGTCGGACGCGGCGACGAGGCCTCCACCTGCATCCTGCTTTACAAGGGACCGCTCGGAGAGACCGGCCACGCGCGCCTGTCGATCATGCGCGAGACCGAGGACGGCTTCCGCATCGCCGAGGAAGATCTGAAACTGCGCGGCGAAGGCGAGCTCCTGGGTACGCGCCAATCCGGAACGCCGGGCTTTCGCATCGCGAGCCTTGAGGCACATGCCGATCTTCTGGAAATTGCGCGCCGGGATGCGGCCTATCTGATCGAGCGCGATCCCGATCTCTCCAGCGAGCGCGGCCAAGCCGTCCGCACATTGCTTTACCTGTTCCGCCGCGACGAAGCGATCCGCTTCCTGCATGCCGGCTGACGGCTGAAACCACGATTGCGGCATCAGAAAACCGCTGCGCGACATCTGCCGCGCAGCGGGTACGATCCTTAGATCTGGGCGCCACGAGCCTTCGTCGTGACATCGAAAGCTTTCTCGACATAGGCATCGCGTCCATAGACATCGTCGAAGTACTGGACGACGCCGTCCTTGTTCGGCCATGCCGTGAAGTAGGCGATGTAGATCGGGAACTTCTGCGGCACTTGGACGGCGTGGTTCTTGCCGGTGGCGATTTCCTGGCCGATCTTCTCGACGGTCGTGCCGAGCACCGCCGCCGCCATGGCGCGCGGATCGGCAAGGCGTACGCAACCGTGGCTGAGAGCCCGCATGTCGCGCTTGAAGAAGCTCTTCGACGGCGTGTCGTGCATGTAGATGGCATGCGCGTTCGGGAACAGGATCTTCAACTCGCCGAGCGCATTGTCACCACTCGGTGGCTGACGCACGGAAACGTTCGAGGTCGAGCCGTACCAGTCGACGCTCGACGACGGAACGGCCTTGCCGCCGACGGCAACTTCGTAACCCATGCGATCGAGATAGTTCGGGTCGGAACGCAGCTTCGGCAGCATCTCGTTGATGATGATCGACTGCGGAACGCCCCAGAACGGATTGAACTCGACCGTCTGGACCTGATCCTGGAAGAAGAAGGTCTGATGCGACGGCTGGCCGACCACCACCCGCATCGACAACTGTTCCTTGTTGTCGTTGTGATAGTAGACCATGTAGGCCGGCTGATTGATGAAGACGTAGCGCGAGCCAAGGTCATTCGGCAGCCAGCGCGCCTGTTCCATGGCAACGACAAGCTTTTCGACCTTGGCGCCATTGCTGTCGCCGCCGGTCATGACACGAACGGTCGCCTGCCCGATGACGCCATCAGGCTTCAGACCGCGCTCCTTCTGGAAGGCTTCGACCAGCGAGACGATCTCAGGCGAGTATTCGGTGCCGCCGGCATAGGAGGAAAGCGTGGCGGCGTTCTCGCTCTTCAGCGCAGCCGAACCATGCTTGTCGATGGCCTTGACGATATTCGGGATCGCGTCGGACGTATCGCCCGGACGCAGCAGGCCGCTAAGCTCGATCTTGATCGGCTGCTCGATGTGACCTTCGCCCCGAAGCTTTGCCAGTTCAGCCTTCAACGCGGCAAACTGCGGGCCATCAGGGGTGCGGCTACCAAGATAGGCGCCGACATCGGGGCTCATCCGCGCCAGCTTCAGCACCGGATCGAGCTTGACCGTCTTGCGGGCGAAATCGTGATAGCCAGACAGCTTGTTCGGATCGACGCGCCCACGACCGGTGTCCTGCACATATGCGAGAACCTTGGCGGACAGCTCGAGTTCGAACTGCATCAGGGCGCGATCGCGCACGGCCGGATCCGGATTGGCCGGATCGACCGCAGGGGCGCTTACTGCGTAATCGGCGGGATCGAGGCCAACCGAGCCGACATCAGCCAGGAAGGCCATGGCAGCCTTGGCGCGATCGTTGATTTCAGTACCGCTCACCCAGACGAGAGGGTTCTTCGCGTCGCTGTAATAGGTTTCGAGAGCCTTTGCGACATCGACGGGCGCACGCACCTTGGCTTCGATCAGGTATCGGCGCTGCACGGCGGGAGCAGGCTGGGCGTCGCCGGTGGCAGCCACGACGGCGCCGGTCACGACGGGATCGGTGAATTTCCCGGTATCGACGAAACGCATCGCGTCCGGCTTGTAGGTATAGTATTGCGGTGACGAAACCTTCGGCAACGGCGCGGAAGGCTGCTCGGCCATCGGCGCCATTGTCGGCGCCGGATTGATGATCGTGCTCTGGGTACGGGCGCGATCGCCGCGGATCATGTCCATCAGCGTATAGGCATGCGCGGGCGTCACTCCGAAGGCCGCGGCGCCGCAGGACAATGCGAGTGCGGAAACCGCACCTTTGAAGAAGAATTTCATGCTTTTTCCAGTCCCAGTGTCATGCTTGTCTTAAATCATGGGCAAGAGCCCAGTTCAGAACTCGTCTTATCCCGGCGCCAGCCGGTCACATGGCAGAAAGCAGCCAGCATCGCCAGCCTCGAAGAATTCAATCTTCGGTAACGCAGCACAGCCGCCGCCAGAACTCAATTCACACAAAATTATGAAATTATTGGTTAATTTTTTACTCTGTTTTCGTATCCGGACACAGTTGCCAAAAAGCCGCTGAACTATAAAAAGTCCGCCGTGGCGCAAATGCCACTGCCGATTTCGCGCCATAACATGACTTCATCATTCATATTTCCGCTTCCCCAGTTTTCTTGGCGCCGTTTCAGACCTATAAGACCGCATCTCGCATTGCAGACGCGTCAGAAAGGCTCGGCCATGACCTCCACCCGCACCGAAACCGATACATTCGGCCCGATCGAAGTTGAAAACGACAAGTATTGGGGAGCGCAGGCCCAGCGCTCGCTCGGAAACTTCAAGATTGGCTGGGAAAAGCAGCCGGCATCGATCGTGCGCGCCCTTGGCATCGTCAAGCAGGCAGCTGCCCGGACGAACATGGCGCTTGGCCAGCTTTCGCCCGAAATCGGCAACCCCATTGTCGCGGCCGCCCAGGAAGTCGTCGACGGCAAGCTCAACGAGCACTTCCCGCTCGTCGTCTGGCAGACCGGATCCGGCACCCAGTCGAACATGAATGCCAATGAGGTGATCTCCAACCGCGCGATCGAAATGCTCGGCGGCGTCATGGGTTCGAAGAAGCCGGTGCATCCGAACGATCACGTCAACATGAGCCAGTCGTCGAACGATACCTATCCGACGGCGATGCACATCGCTTGCGCCGAACAGATCGTTCGCCACCTGCTCCCGAGCCTCAAGCACCTTCACGCCGCGCTCGACATGAAGGTCACTGAGTTCAGCCACATCATCAAGATCGGCCGCACCCACACGCAGGACGCGACGCCGCTGACGCTCGGCCAGGAGTTTTCGGGCTATGCGGCGCAGGTCGGCTCCGCCATCAAGCGCATCGAACTGACATTGCCGGGCCTTTGCGAACTGGCGCAGGGCGGCACCGCCGTCGGCACAGGCCTCAACGCGCCTGTGGGCTTTGCCGAAAAGGTCGCGGAAGAGATTGCCGCGATCACCGGCCTGCCCTTCGTGACGGCGCCGAACAAGTTCGAGGCGCTGGCTGCCCACGACTCGATGGTCTTCAGCCACGGCGCCATCAACGCCGCCGCCGCCGCGCTGTTCAAGATCGCCAACGACATCCGCCTGCTCGGATCCGGCCCGCGCGCCGGCCTTGGTGAACTGGCCCTGCCGGAAAACGAACCGGGCTCCTCGATCATGCCGGGCAAGGTCAATCCGACGCAGTGCGAAGCCCTGACCCAGGTTTGCGTCCATATCTTCGGCAACAACGCCGCGCTCACCTTCGCCGACAGCCAGGGCCACTTCGAGCTCAACGTCTACAATCCGATGATGGCCTACAATTTCCTGCAGTCGGTCCAGTTGCTCGCTGATGCGGCAGTCTCCTTCACCGACAATTGCGTCGTCGGCATCGAGGCGCGTGAGGACAACATCAAGAAGGGCGTCGAAAACTCGCTGATGCTGGTGACGGCGCTGAACGGCAGGCTCGGCTACGATATCTGCGCCAAGATCGCCAAGACCGCCCACAAGAACGGCACGACGCTTCGCGAGGAAGCCGTTGGCGGCGGCTACCTGACGAACGAGGAGTTCGACCAGTATGTTCGCCCCGAAACGATGATCGGCCCGAAGTAAATCCGCCCTGCGACCTCGCTCAACAGTCGACACCGCCGGCTCTGCGGCGGTGTTTTCGCGAGTTTTCATGACTAAAACAGACTAGTTTTAGAATTATTGCAATTGCGAAGACGCGCGAATAGACCATCTGCGATTTCGGTCCGCATGAAAGGTCCTTCGATGGCTGACGATCTTTTCCCCCTCAGCAAAGACTCCACCCAATACCGCAAGATCAGCAGCGACTACGTCTCTGTCGACAGCTTCAAGGGGCAGGACATCCTGACCGTCGAGCCGGAAGGTATCCGCCTGCTTGCCGAAACAGCCTTTGCAGACATCAACCATCTCCTGCGGCCCGGCCACCTGAAGCAGCTCGCCTCGATCCTCGAAGATCCGGAAGCGACCGACAACGACCGTTTCGTCGCCTACGACCTCCTGAAGAACGCCAACATCGCCGCCGGCGGCATCCTGCCGATGTGCCAGGACACTGGCACGGCGATCATCATGGGCAAGAAGGGCCGCCGCGTCTGGACCGAAGGTGAGGATTACTCGGCTCTTGCCAAGGGCGTCATGGACGCCTACGAGAAGAAGAACCTGCGCTATTCGCAGCTCGCGCCGATCAAGATGTTCGAGGAAAAGAACACCAAGAACAACCTGCCAGCCCAGATCGACATCTACGAGGAAGGCACGGACAGCTACGACTTCCTCTTCGTCGCCAAGGGCGGCGGCTCGGCCAACAAGACCTTCCTCTATCAGGGCACCCCGTCGCTTCTGACCCACGACCGCATGATCGACTTCCTCAAGGAGAAGATCCTGACCTTAGGTACGGCAGCCTGTCCCCCTTACCATCTGGCGATCGTCATCGGCGGCACTTCGGCCGAGATGAACCTGAAGACCGTCAAGCTCGCCTCGACGCGCTATCTCGACGAACTGCCGACCGAAGGCTCCGAAAGCGGGCACGCCTTCCGTGACATCGAGATGGAAAAGGAAATCCATAAGCTGACGCAGCAGATGGGCGTCGGCGCGCAGTTCGGCGGCAAGTATTTCTGTCATGACGTGCGTGTCGTCCGCCTGCCCCGCCACGGCGCGTCGCTGCCGATCGGCCTTGGCGTCTCCTGTTCCGCCGACCGACAGGCCAAGGGCAAGATCACCCGCGACGGCATCTTCGTCGAGCAGCTTGAGACGGATCCCTCGAAGTACATGCCTGAGATCGACGAGTCGAAGCTCTCGGACTCCATGGTCCGCATCGACCTGAACCAGCCGATGACGGCAATCCTCGCCGAACTCAGCAGGCATCCGGTCAAGACCCGCCTGTCGCTGACGGGCACCATCATCGTCGCCCGCGACCTCGCCCACGCCAAGATCCGTGAGCGGCTGGAAAAGGGCGAAGGCATGCCGGAGTATATGAAGAACCACCCGGTGTACTACGCCGGCCCGGCCAAGACACCGGCAGGCTACGCCTCTGGCTCCTTCGGCCCGACCACGGCCGGCCGCATGGACAGCTACGTCGACCAGTTCCAGTCTTTCGGCGGATCCATGGTCATGCTGGCCAAGGGTAACCGCTCCCGCGCGGTGCGCGAAGCTTGCAACAAGCATGGCGGCTTCTATCTCGGCTCGATCGGCGGACCGGCCGCGCGCCTCGCCCAGGATTGCATCAAGAAGGTCGAGGTTCTGGAATACCAGGAACTCGGCATGGAAGCCGTCTGGAAGATCGAGGTCGAAGACTTCCCGGCCTTCATCGTCACCGACGACAAGGGCAACGACTTCTTCCAGGAATTCAACCTGGGCTGACCCGCTTCACTCACTCGCCGCGGTTGCCTGATGGGCGACCGCGGCGACCTTCTACCGGCGTTCCTGCAACGCGGTATCGGCAGCCAACGTGGCCGAAACAATCCGCAAGAAGTGCGGCTTTCTCATATTTTTTCTTCCTATACTCGCCTAAGGCGCGATCCGATTTTCGCGATCTCGAAATTCCAAGATAAAAATCAGTGAGATAAGAAGACGTCATCGTTTCATGAAAAAACTTACATGTAATCTCTGGTATATCCTCCCTTAATCATTTCCCAACAAATGAAGAGTAAGAAATTAAAGACTGCTTTTAAGAGTTTCCAAGAGGAGTAGCCGGATGACGACGGCTGTGGCGCCAAAGACCCAGGTTCCCGACGTGGCGAGCCAAATTACCTTTGCCATGCGCTCCATGGGCGTCGCGCCTATTCCGCGGAACTACGAGCTCTTTTACGAAGCCTATATCGGGTCCAACCCGGCACTGACGCGCGATCTTGCTGCCCTCGGAAACCATGCCACGCAGGAAGAACTCGACGAACTCGGTGCGCAGTATTTCACGCACAGCCCGGCCCGCGTCTTCGACGACGCACACACCCGCATCGTCGCCGAACTGGAGACTCTGTTGAAGGTCCTCCGACAGGAGCAGACGTCGCTCGAAAGCTACAACAAGCTGCTCGGCGAGACCTACAACCGCATCAACTCGAAGAACACGACAAGCGCCGAAATCATTCAGAATGCGCTGACGCTTCTGACCGAAGCCACGGGCGATACGATGGCGCACGGCGAGAAGACCGTCGAGAACGTCGTTCAGCGCTCGCAGGAAATGGATCAGGTCCGCAAGGAGCTCGACGAATACAAGCGTATCGCCAATACGGACTCGCTGACACGTCTCGCAAATCGCCGCGCCTTCGACGACCGCCTTGCAGCCGTCTTCAACAATCCGATGATGCGCCCGGTAAGCGCTCTCGTTCTTGCTGACATCGACAACTTCAAGAAGATCAACGACACCTACGGCCACCCGGTCGGTGACAAGATCCTTGCGACGGTCGCCTCCGTCATTCGCGCCAACGTCCGCCGGGACATCTTCGTCGCCCGCACCGGCGGCGAGGAATTTGCTCTCATCATCGAAGGCAACACGGCCGAGGAAGTGATGGGTATGGCGGAACGGATTCGCCGGACGCTGGAAACGACACCCTTCACCAATTCCCGCACCAGGATCAATTACGGTCCGGTCACCGTATCCGTTGGCGTCTGCATGGCATCCAATGCGGCCGATGCCGGAGAGCTTTATCACAAGACCGACGTCGCCCTTTACGGCGCAAAGAACTCCGGCCGCAACTGCAGCGTCCTCTTCGAAGACGGCATGCAGAAAGACTTCACGAAGAGTTGGCTGATCTACAAGGGCTGATAGCCCGACATTTCAGCGGTTTGTCGCACCTGCAGGCTCTCCGGCAGGTTCAGCTGTTGTGGCTACCACATCGTCTTGGCCGCGCGCTCCGGCCACTCGCGATCATAGGTCTGATAGTCAAAATCGCCCGTCGCCGCCTTCAGCATCAAGCCGGGGGTCGGCAGGCTTTTCGGATCGATGAAGGTTTCGGGATTCCAAAGCTCCGAGCGGATCAGCGCCCGCGCGCACTGGAAGTAGACCTCGTCGATCGCGATGACGATCACCGTGCGCGGCTGTTTGCCGTCCATCTCGAAGCTGGAAAGGACCGCCTCGTCGTTCGTCACGACGCCGCGCCCGTTGATGCGCATCGTCGTGTTCGAGCCGGGAATGAGGAACATCAGCGCTAGGCGCGGGTCTCGCACGATATTGGAGAGCGAGTCGACACGGTTGTTGCCACGCCAATCAGGCATGTGCAGCGTTCGCTCATCGACAATGCGCACCACGCCGCCGATATCGCCGCGCGGCGAACAGTCGAGCCCCTCGGGACCAACCGTTGCCAGTGCCACAAAGGGCGAAGCCTCGATCATCTCGCGATAGAGGGGCGTGAGATAGTCCGTCACCTTGGCCACCGATGCCTGCGAGAGCCCGCCCGCATAGATCGCCGCAAGTTCTTCCACCGTCTCAATGATTTTCATGATCGTCCCGCCGCGTTGTTCAGGTGGCCCTTAGCCGCCTAAGGTGACGCTACAATGACATGCGCCGCGCGGAAAGATCGAATAGCGGCACGATCTCGGCCTCGCGGACGGAATCGTCACCGGTCAGAAACTCGGTGATCGTCTCGAGAACAGGCAGCGCCGCGACGATGCGGCGATGGCCGAAGCCGTTCGCCCAATGAAGCCTGACGGCATCGCCGGCCGCCGCGTAACGCCGGGCGTGATCGGCGCTGACCTCCTTGTCGTCTTCCGCATGCACGATCATGACCGGTCGCCCGATGATGCCAGCCACCGCGCTCGCATCGAACTCCTCAAGTCTCCGGCCGGTGATGCGATGGACCTCGCTCTCCAGCGCCTGCTGCGCCGGTCGCCGAAGCCCGATCATCTTGCCGAAATCCTTGAACAGCCAGTGCATTTCGCTGGGAGAGCCTATCAACACGAGCTTCTCCGGCAGGACGGCCGGCACCGCCGGCAACATACCTGAAGCGGCTACCATCAAGGCGGCGCCGCCGAAGGAATGGCCGATGGCGGCGTCGAATGCGCCGAACCGACGTTCGGCTGCGGCGATCGCCTTCACGGCCATACCCATATGAAGCGCTCGCCCTTTGGCGCCTCCGTGCCCGGGGAAGTCCACGGCAATCACCTCCGCGCCGGTTGCCGCCAGCGTTTCGATGATGTCAGCCATGTAGACGCTGCTCGATCCCCACCCATGCGTCACGAGATAGCGCGCTCGTCGCCCGATGGCGCCACCGTTCATCCGGTAGGCATGCGCCTGCCCGCCGCCTTGAAGCGCCAGGGTGAAGCGCTCGGCGCCCGCAAGCTTCGCGGTGCCCGCGGCATGTGCCGCTTTTGCCTTCTCTCCCTTCGGCGCCGAGGACGGCGTCATGCAGAACAGACGGAAGGCCGCTTTTCCTGCCATGCGCGGCGAAACCGACTGCAACAGCGAAAATCCGAGGCGGGTGACCTTCAGCGTAAAGTTTGCCATAGTGGGAATCCAATAATGTTCAACACTGAACAATAAAGTACAACGATGAACAAAAATCAATCCCTACCCTGGGATCATCCACGTTTTCGCAGCTGGATCGCCGTCGCCCGCGCCTGCCAGCTCATGCAGCAATCGCTCGGTCGCTCGCTCGCCGAACTCGATATCAAGACCCCGCACCTCGATATCATGATCAACCTCTACCGGTTCGAGGGCATTTCCCAGCAGGAGCTTGCCCGCAAGCTCCTGGTCGGGCGCTCGAACATGAGCATGCTGCTGCCGCAGATGGAGAAACGCGGGCTGATCGAGCGACGTGGCGATGAAAAAGACAAGCGCGTGCTGCGCCTCTTCCTGACCACTGAAGGCCGGGAAATCACCGAAAAGGCCATGGTCATGCAGACAGACCTGATCGAGCGCGTATTGTCGCCGGAACCGATCGAACAATGCATGGCAATGGCGGATTCCATGGAACGGATTATCCGCGTGCTGCAAAAAGATCTAGTCGACGACGAAGACGCGTCCTAGTGAACCGTGTGAGCGGTGGTCTGTCCAGCGAGAGATTTGTACTCCCACGCGGCCACGATGATCAGCACGGCCGTCGCCAGCATTCCCGCAAGATAAAGCTCGATGAACGGCGCGACAAAGGCGAGCAGGATCAGCAGCACGAGGCCACCGAGATGCGAGAGCGGCAGGCGTCCGCTCGTGGCACCCTTGAACCACAGGTTGCCGGCAAGGAAGAGCCCGGATCCGCCGAAGACCGAGGCCATCACGCCGATATTGCCGGTCTCATGCGGGTGGGAAAACATGAACTCGACCGCGACGGCATGGACGATGATGCCCGCCAGGATCGGAATATGCGCATAGGTGAAGGCCTGGCGCGCAAGGCTCCCCGGTGCCTCGTCATGCTCGATGCGATGTGCCGCCCGTTCGTGTCCGAAACGGAAATAGAGCCACCACATGGTAACAGTCGCGACGAAGCCGGTGGCGAAGACCACCGCCGTCAGCCCCGAAAACGGCAGTTCCGAGAAGGTGCGACCCGAAACAAGGATCGCTTCGCCGAGGCAGATGATGACGAACAGCGCGCAGCGCTCCGCCATATGCGCGCCCGACACATCCCAATCCGACGCGCTGGACTTGCCGAGCCCCGGCACGAAAAAGCCGCTTGCCGGCCCGGCATATTCGATCGCCAACGCGATCAGCCAGGCAGTCAGCCGCGCCTCATGCTCAAGCAGACCGCCAGCAATCCAGAAGACGGCGGAAACGATCAGCCACGTACTGATGCGCAGGAAATTGCGGTAGTTGGAAGGACTGGCTTCCTTGACGGCATAGACCGTGAAAAGCGACCGGCCGACCTGCATCAGTACGTAGGCGCCCGCGAAAAGCAGCCCCTTCTCACCGAAGGCTTCCGGAATGGATGCGGAGAGAACGAGGCCAAGCAGCATCAGCACCACGAGCATGCCGCGAACAGCCGTCTTTTCCGGATCGAGCCAGTTGGTGACCCAGGCCGTGAAGATCCACACCCACCAGACCGCAAAGGTCATCAGCCCCGCTTCAAGCGCGCCGAGTGGCGTGTAGTGAGCAGCGAGCGCATGCGACAGCTGGGAAATCGAGAAAACGAAGACGAGGTCGAAAAACAACTCGAGGAAAGTGACTCTGCTGCCTCCCGGGCTGCCCTTGCTGCGCAGCCAGTTCCGTTTTCCCGTTCCTGCCATGATGTCCCCTTGAGCAGTTGATATTCAGCGCGGCTTTTCCGAGGTGTCGCGGCTCATGCCCTTTTCGCGCAGCTCCGCTTCGTAGGTGGCAAACAGCTCTTCGCCACGCTCGCCGAGTTCGCGCAGATAGGTCCAGGTAAAGATCCCGGTATCGTGCATGTCGTCGAAGCCGATCCGGACGGCGTAGTTGCCGGTCGGCGTGAGCGAGATGATCGCGACATTGCGCTTTCCCGGCACCGTCACTTTCTGCCCCGGCCCGTGCCCCTGCACTTCCGCCGAAGGAGAAAGTACGCGCAGCATCTCCGCCGGAAGATCGAAACGCGTCTCGTCGTTGAATGTCACGACCAGATGCTGCCGGTCTTTCGAAACTCTGAGTTCGGTTGGCCAGATATCGCTCATGATCCCATTCCCCTTCAAAATCACGAGTAGGCAATGACGCAGAGTGAGGCAAGCGCAATTTGCCGCTTGCGAAGGCGTTTCCCTTGACGCCGCAATGACCTATACGCACATTAGTAGCATTGCGGAGGCATTCGTGAACAGCAACGTCGGAACGACAGGCAACGCATCGCCGCTGGTTGCAGAGGCGAAACCGATGATCGACCCGTTCAAGCGGGCCGTAACCTATCTGCGCGTCTCCGTCACCGACCGCTGCGACTTCCGCTGCACCTACTGCATGGCCGAGCACATGACCTTCCTGCCGAAGCAGGAGCTGCTGACGCTCGAGGAATTGCACCGGCTCTGTTCCGCCTTCATCGCCAAGGGCGTCCGCAAGCTGCGGCTGACCGGCGGCGAGCCGCTGGTGCGCAAGAACATCATGTATCTGGTGCGCGAACTCGGCAAGCAGATCGGCTCCGGCCTCGACGAGCTGACGCTGACCACCAACGGCTCGCAGCTTTCCCGCTTCGCCGACGAGCTCTACGCCGCAGGTGTCCGCCGCATCAACGTCTCGCTGGATACGCTCGATCCCGACAAGTTTCGCCAGATCACCCGCTGGGGCGACTTCAACAAAGTGATGGAAGGGATCGACGCCGCCCAGAAGGCAGGCCTGAAGATCAAGCTGAATGCGGTGGCGCTGAAGGATTTCAACGATAGCGAGATGCCGGAAATGATCCGCTTCGCGCATGGCCGCGGCATGGACCTGACGGTCATCGAAACGAT
The DNA here is from genome assembly GCF_001429725.1 of Rhizobium sp. Root708. Classification (GTDB taxonomy): domain Bacteria; phylum Pseudomonadota; class Alphaproteobacteria; order Rhizobiales; family Rhizobiaceae; genus Rhizobium. The sequence continues at coordinate 139,178 of NZ_LMHV01000007.1, forward strand.
GCCGATGGGCGAGATCGAGGAAGACCGGACCGACCGATACCTGCCGCTGTCGAAGCTGAGGGCCGATCTCGAACAGCAGTTCACCTTCTCCGATATCGGCTACCGCACCGGTGGTCCGGCCCGCTATGTCGAGGTCAAGGAGACAGGCGGACGGCTCGGTTTCATCACGCCGATGACCCATAATTTCTGCGAGAGCTGCAACCGCGTGCGGCTGACCTGCACCGGTACGCTCTACATGTGTCTTGGCCAGAACGATGCAGCCGATCTTCGCGCTGCCGTCCGCGCTACCCCTGATGATGGGCTGCTCTATGCGGCGATCGACGAGGCGATCTCGCGCAAGCCGAAGGGCCACGACTTCATCATCGACCGCACCCATAACCGCCCGGCGGTCGCCCGCCATATGAGCGTCACCGGCGGGTGACGCCCACTGGAGTCAAGCGGATCAGGTCCGGTTGATCGAGACCCCACCGTCCGCCAGCATCGACGTGCCGGTCACGAAGCTCGCCATATCCGATCCCAGGAAGAGTGCTGCCTTGGCGATTTCCTCCGGCTGCGCCAGGCGCTTCAGCGCGTGCAGGCCATGGATGAAGGCGACCAGCTGCATGTCCGGGTTTTCGAAATTCGCCGGGTTCAGCGCGGTATCCGTACCGCCAGGCAGCAGCGCGTTGACGCGGATGTTCTTCGGCCCGAGTTCGGCGGCAAGGACCTGCACCAGGCCGGTCAGGCCAGCCTTGCTCGCGGCATAGGCGCCCATACCCGGCATTCCCGCCGTGTGGCCGACGAAGGTCGAGGTGAAGACGATCGATCCGCCGCCGCGGGCAATCATCGCCGGCACCTGATATTTCGCCGCCAGAAATGCGCTGGTCAGGTTGACCGCCAGCATCTCGTTCCAGCCTTCGAGGGAAAGATCGGCGACCGGCGCAGACTCGCCCGTCCCCCCGGCATTGTTGAACGCGACGTCGAGGCCGCCGAAGCGCTCGACAGCCACCTCGACCAGCCGCCTGTTCAACGCCTCGTCGCGCACGTCGCCGGCAACGGCCACCGCCTCGCCGCCGGCATCGGCGATCTCCTCGACCAGCATGCCGAGTTCCGCTTCGCGTCGCGCCGCGACCACCAGCCGTGCGCCCTCCGCTGCAAAGAGTTTGGCCGCCGCCCGGCCAATGCCGGAGCTCGCTCCCGTTATGATCGCAACCTTGCCATCCAGATATTTCATGTCGGAACCTCCACTTGTTGTTGGCGGTCCTCCAAATCTCAGACATCCGCCGCCGCAGCCACCCGTTTCCTGTCGTCGGCGCACGAACACCGGCATCATTGTGCACTGCGCAATCGAATTATGGCGATTGTGGCTTTCGATCGATTCCCATCGCAACCGCCAGCTTCTAAAAGGAGTTGTACGAGAATCGGAATATCGACATGCCGCGGTCCCGCAATACCCAGGGCGCCATCTACATGAGTTCGGCCATGGCCGGATTTTCCTGCAGCGACGCACTCTCCAAATCAGTCATCGTCTATATGAACGCCGGCCAGATCATGTGCCTGCGTGGCCTCTTCACCAGCGTGCTCGTCTATGCGATCGCCCGCTACATGGGTGCGCTGCGCTCATGGCGCGTCATGCTGAAGCCCATGGTCCTGGTCCGTGTCGTCTGCGAGGTTCTGGCCGCCGTGACTTACATTACGGCGCTTGGAATGATGCCGATCGCCAATGCCTCCGCCATCCTTCAGTCGCTGCCGCTCGTCGTCACCTTCGGTGCCGCGCTGTTCTTTTCCGAGCCGGTCGGCTGGCGCCGCTGGCTGGCGATTGTCGGCGGATTGGTCGGCGTGCTGATCATCATCCGCCCCGGCGCGGAGGGCTTCACGACGGCGGCCCTGCTCTGCGTCGCGAGCGTGCTCGTGACCGCAGGCCGCGACCTCGCCACCCGCGGCATCGGCCCGGAAATTCCCTCGCTGATGATCACCGTCGTGACGGCGCTCTCGGTCACGATCATCGGCGCCTTGCTGACACCTGTTCTCGGCGGATGGCAGCCGGTCAGCGCCACGGCGCTGTCTCACCTGCTGCTCGCCGCCGTTCTCGTCCTCGTCGGCTATCAATCCGTCATCATGGCAATGCGGACGGGGGAGATTTCCTTCGTTGCCCCTCTGCGTTACACCAGCCTGATCTTCTCGGCCCTGCTGGGCTTCATCTTCTTTGCGGAGGTTCCCGACCTCTGGACCCTGATCGGTGCCGCTGTCGTCATAGCGTCCGGCCTCTACACGTTCTATCGTGAGGCAAAACGTCATGTGCAGCCGGTCGCCCAGGAGTCCGAACCGAGAACACCCGTCTGAGGCAAACATGAACGATTTTACATTGGACAGATCCAACATTCCGGGTGTCGTACTGGCAGGTGGGCGCTCGTCCCGCATGGGGCGCGACAAGGCCTCGGTGACGCTTGGCGGGCATTCGTTGCTGAGCCGCGTGCTCGATCAGCTGACGCCGCAGGTCTCCTCGATCGCGGTGAACGCCGACGCGATACCGGAAAATTGCAGCCAGCGGTTCATTCCCGATATAATCCCCGGCAAGGCTGGACCGATGGCCGGCATTCATGCGGCGATGGCCTACGGCGCGACCCTTGGGGACGCCACGCACGTGATCACGGTTTCCGTCGACAGTCCGTTCTTTCCACACGACCTCGTCGACTGGCTCGCCGCCGCAATCGATACGCCGGAAAAGATCGCCATTGCCACCTCCGAGGGCCGCAGCCATCCGGTGTTCGGACTTTGGCCCGTGGTGCTGGCTGATGATCTCAGATCCTGGATCGCCACCGACGAAAAGCGGCGCGTGCGGGACTTCCTCCTGCGTCATGACGTTACGGAAGTTGCCTTCCCGCTACGCCCGACCCGCGCCAGCCTTCTCGATCCGTTTTTCAACGTCAACACGCCAGACGATCTCGCCGAGGCGGAACGCTGGCTGAAGGTACTCGTATGATGAACAAGCCGAAGGTCTTTGGCATCGCCGGCTGGAAAAACTCGGGCAAGACCGGCCTCGCCGTTCGTCTCGTCGAGGAGTTTACCCGCCGCGGCTACAGCATCTCGACGATCAAGCATGCCCACCACGACTTCGACATCGACAAGGTCGGCGCCGACAGCTACCGGCATCGTCAGGCCGGCGCGCATGAGGTCACCATCGTTTCCGGCACGCGCTACGCCATCATGCATGAACTGCGCGGCGCACCGGAGCCGACCTTCGAGGAAATCCTCTCCCGTCTGGCGCCCTGCGACCTTGTCCTGATCGAAGGCTACAAGCGCGAGCAGATCCCGAAGATCGAGGCCCGGCGCCTGGAGGCGGCAAACCGCGAGCCGCTGGCGCCGACCGATCCGTTCATCTCCGCAATCGCCGCGGACCACCCCGTCGCCGAAGCCTTCCTTCCGGTCTTCGATATCAACGACACATCGGCGATCGCCGATTTCATTGCCGCGATCGTGGAATTGGCCGCCAAGTAGCAGCCGGAACGAAAAAAGCCGCCGGTCTCCCGGCGGCTTTTGATGCGTGCTTGCAATAACTCAGTTGCGCGAAGCGACCGGACGGACCAGCGCCGTGACGCGGCGGATGGTGACGCGGCGGTTCTCCTGGTTCGGCCCCTGCGTGTTGACCTTCAGATAGCGCTCGCCATAGCCCTGCGTCGCAAGGTTTTCAGGCGGGATGCCGTAAACGTCGGTCATGACGTTGGCGACCGATTCCGCGCGCTGGTCCGACAGAACGAGATTGCTCTGGTCGGAGCCAACCGCATCCGTATGACCTTCGATCAGGAAGGTTTCCGACGGATCCTTGCGCAGCACCTCGTTGATGGCGTCTGCCACCTTGCGCAGGCTGCGCGCCTGGCTCATCGGGATCTCCGAACTACCCGTTGCAAAGGTGATCGTATCGAGGTCGATACGGCGCACCTTGTCGCGGATACGGGCCGAATACTTCACCTCGTCGAGCGAATAGACGCGTTCGACAGGCTCGACCGGCGGCTCGCGCAGGAAGTCGTAGTAGTCGCGATCGTCGTCACTGCTCGTGTCCATGATGTAGTCGCGCAGCGGAATGCGCAGGCGCATCGGCGGCAGGTCCGCACCCGGATCTTCGAAGTAGCTGCGATCCGGATCGTCATAAAGTCCCGGCGAGTAGTAGAGCACCGACTCCCTGCCCCGGTTGTCGACACGCGAGCGCTGGATGATGTCGCCGTAGCGGTTACGAACCGTCACGATCTGGTAGCCGTCGCGGTCGATCGTCTCGCGATAACGGTCACGCGGCAGCTGCTCGTAGATCGGCCGTTCGCCATCCCTGAGGAAGCGGCGGTCGTCGTCGCCGCGCACATAGGTCTGGTTGTTGAACTGGATGATCACACGATTGTCGTTGCCGCGCTGGCCGAACTGAGCACCGTCGGGCCGCTCGAACTGCGGGCGACGATCAAGGCGCTCGCCCTGTTCGCTGGTAACTGCCTCGATCTTGATCGGCGGACGTCTTTCGCCGCCCGGAGCAACCTGTGCGTCGGCATCGGACTTCGGAACGCGAAAGTTCTGTTCCTGCCCGCGCTGCCTGTCGCGGTCGCGGCGCGACTGCACGCCACCGGAACGATCCGCGTCCTTGTCGCTGTCGAGAACGGCGGCACCGTTTTCAACAGGTAGAACGACCGTTTCCGTGCTCTTGCTCGGATCGGCGGCGATCTCCTTGCGACGCTCGAGTTCCTTCGGCGTTATCTTTTCAGGAGCCGGGATTGCCTGCTCGGTCTGGCCGGCTACCGCCGGTGGCTGTGCGGTGGCATCGCCATTCGGCTGTGCTGCCGGCACCTGCTGTCCCTGCTGCATGTTGCCAGCGGGCTGTTCGGGATTGGCCGGAGCCTGCTCGGCAGCGGGCTTTTCTTCAGGCAGCGGCGGCTTCTCGCCGCCAGGCGCAGCCTGTTCGGCCGGCTTCTCGCCTTCGGGCTGAGCCTGCGGTGCCTCGGCGGCAGTCGGCTTCTTGCGCGGCTTTACCGGCTGCTCGCCCTCAGCGGCGACGGGCGCCTTGGCTCCAGGCTGGGCTTCGCCCTGCGGCTCCGCTGCCTGCGGAGCCGGCTGCTCGGCCTGCGGCTTGGCTTCCTGCTGCTGTTGCTTGTCACGCTTGTTTCCACGCGGCTTCTGCTGCGGCTCGGCGGGCTGCTCCTGCGGGGCTGCCTGCTCCTGCTGCGGAGCGGCTGGTTCCGCCTGAGGCGCTGCCTCTTCGGCGGGCTGGCGCTTCTTGCGCGGCTTTTCGGCCGGGGCTTCCTGCTGCGGGGCGGCCTGCTCGGCCTGCGGCGCGGCTTCCTCTACCTGCTGACGCTTCTTGCGCGGCTTCTCGGCTGGGGCCTCTTGCTGCGGAGCAGCCTCCTCGGCGGGCTGCTGGCGCTGACGGCGCGGCTTTTCTGCCGGAGCTTCCTGTTGCTGCTGCGGAGCGGCTTCCTCGGCTGCCGGCTCGCGCTGGCGGCGCGGCTTCTCGGCAGGCGCTTCCTGCTGGGCCGGCTGCTCTGCGGCGGGCGCCTGCGGAGCCTGGGGCTGTTCGGCCGGAGCCTGCTGTTGTTCGCCGCCTTCTTGCTGCTGCTTGTGACGCTTCTTCAGCAGTTCCTCTTCCGACTCTCCGCCGGGGGCTGCCTCTTGCGCCACTTCGATCCCGGCTGCAGCCGGCGCCGTGCGCACCTGTTCGACCGATGAAGCTGCAGCCATGGCATGTATGGGCTGCAAGGCCATGGACAGCGACAGAAGCGGAAAGGCGGCACTGGCAAACAATCTGGATTTCATTCCCATAGGGGCTCCTCGTACGTTCTTCTTATTTCAGCACAGTCGTATTGCGAGCACACAACAACGTGACGGTCGCAACTGAAGTGCGTCCGGTTTTGTTCCATGCATTCTTAGGAACTGCCCCATTAACCCGTTATGAATAAGGCAGACTGCAATTGTTCATGTTTGTCACCGTTTAGCGCGCTCAAAGCGCTTCGATTCCAGTTGCAATTTTAGAGAAAAAAGATTGAGTATCGCGCCAAGGCGCTGCACCGCGGCGCCGCATACTGGCCGCCGACGCAAAACCAAAAACACGGCTGGCGGCCACCAACAGAGAGGACTCTTATGCGTATCTCCACCCGTATTCTCGCCGCCGCCTCCGTTGCCGCGATGTCTCTTTTCGCCGGCTCCGCAATGGCTGATGGCGAGAAGTATGTTATCGGCACCGACTCGACATATCCCCCCTTCGAATATGTCGACGCCAGCGGCCAGTTCCTCGGATTCGACATGGACATCGCCCGCGCGCTCTGCACGCAGATGAAAGCCGAATGCACGATCGTCAGCAGCGATTGGGATGGCATCATTCCCGCCCTGCAGGCAAAGAAGTTCGACATGATCATTTCGTCCATGTCGATCACGCCGGAGCGTTCGAAGCTCGTCGACTTCACCAACAAGTACTACAACACCCCACCGGCGATCGCCGTCCCCAAGGACTCGACGGTCACCGACGTTGCAGGCCTGAAGGGCAAGACGATCGGCGCCCAGACGTCCACGACGCACGCGAACTATGCCGAAAAGCACCTGTCGGACACCGAACTTAAGCTCTATCCGACCGCGGACGAGTACAAGCTCGACATCTCCAACGGTCGCGTCGACGCCGTCATCGACGACGTTGTCGTTCTCTCGCAGTGGGTCAAGTCCGACGCCGGCGCATGCTGCAAGATCCTGACGACGCTGCCTGTCGACAAGGAAATCAACGGCGTAGGCGCAGGCATCGCCGTCCGCCAGGGCGACAACGAGCTTCGCGAAAAGCTCAACAAGGCAATCGTCGCGATCCGCGAAAGCGGCGAGTACAAGAAGATCCAGGACAAGTACTTCGACTTCAACGTTTACGGCGACTGATAATTTCTGTAGGCCGCTAATAAAGGTGATGGCGGAAGGCTTGCCCTTCCGCCATTTTTGTTTGACATAGACGGAAAGAGCAAAGCGGCAAAAGCCGCGAGGGGAAAATTGGTATGGGCGGATTATTTTCCGCGCTGGGCTCGTTGTGGGCCTGGATAGGATATATTTTCGATCCGCTGTGCGGACCGGCAGGGCTTTTCACTTGGTTCGGTTCTTCCACGATTTTGGCCTGCGGTGATACCGGCTGGGGCGATGAAATCGCGGCAGGCCTGAAGGTCACCGTGGCGGTCGCCATCGTCACCTTGCCGATCGGCCTCGTCATCGGCTTTCTGGTGGCGCTCGGCCAGCAGTCGGAAGAAAAGTCCGTTCGTCTCGCCGCCGGCATCTACACCACGATTTTTCGCGGCCTGCCTGAGCTCCTGACGCTCTTCATCATCTACTACGGCATGCAGATCCTCATTCAGTCGGTCCTGTCGTCGCTCGGATATGACGGACGAATCGAGATCAATGCATTCCTGGCCGGCGTTATCGCGCTCTCCGTCGTCTTCTCGTCTTACTGTTCCGAGGTTCTGCTGTCGGCGTTCCGCGCGGTGCCGAAGGGGCAATACGAAGCCGGCGATGCGCTTGGTTTCCATCGCGGCCGCACGATGATGCTGATCATCCTGCCGCAACTGGTCCGGATCGCCCTACCCGGCCTCGTCAATCTCTGGATGATCCTGCTCAAGGACACGTCCTACGTCTCGATCATCGGCCTCGCCGATGTCCTGCGCCAGACCGGCGTCGCGGTGAAGGTCACCAAGCAGGCCTTCCTGTTCTACTTCGTTGCCTGCTGCATCTACCTCGGCCTCGCCATCATCTCGTCCTACGGCCTGAGCTACATCGAACGCTGGGCGAAGCGCTCGGAGGTCCGTCGATGAGCTACGCGGAAGCCCTGATTCCACCGCAGCCGGCGCCAAAGGCGGCGCGAAAGCCTATTACGCTCGCCCGCGTCACCGGCTATGCGGTCGTGGCCCTTTGGATTCTTCTTGCAATCGTCCTGATCACCACCGTCATCGGCGGCTGGGACCCGGAGAAGTTCACGCGCTACGGACCACGCTACCTTCACGGCCTCGTCACGACGATCGAGTTGGTCGCGATCTCGGTTTTCTTCGGCGCCATCCTGTCGTTGCCGCTGGCCTTCGCGCGGATGTCGCCCAACCGCTACATCAACGGCATCGCCTACGCCTATGTCTACGTGTTCCGCGGCACGCCGCTGCTCGCCCAGCTCTTCCTGATCTACTACGGTCTTGGCGGCTTTCGCAAAGAGCTCGAAGCCGTCGGGCTCTGGTGGTTCTTCCGCGACGCCTGGTTCTGCGGCCTCTTTTCCATGACGATCAACACCGCTGCCTATCAGGCCGAGATTCTTCGCGGCGCGATCGAAAGTGTGCCACGCGGCCAGCACGAAGCAGCCGCATCGCTCGGCATTCACAAGATCGTCGCTTTTCGCAAGGTCGTGCTGCCGCAGGCGCTGATCGTGGCGCTGCGTCCTTACGGCAACGAGATCATCCTGCTGATCAAGGGTTCCGCCGTCGTCGCCATCATCACCGTTCTCGATCTGATGGGCGAGACGCGTTACGCCTTCTCGCGCACCTTCGATTATCAGACCTACCTCTGGGCAGCGATTTTCTATCTCACCATGGTGGAAGCGCTGCGCCATCTCTGGGGCTGGATCGAACGCCGGCTGACGCGCCATCTCAAGCGCTGACAATGCTTGGCAGCAGTCCGTTCGTGCGGCTGCCAAGCACCTGAAATAAAAGAACAATCATCGATTCTTCTAGCATTCCCGCAAGCTTCGGTTAACCATCACATGGTTCCATTTCACATGGTGCTAATAAGCGCCGTGTGGGAACAGAAGCGAGGCAGGCAATGCATAAGGACATGGAAAAGCAGCTGCAGGGCTACGGCTTGACGACCGCGCAGATCATCTACCGCATGCCGGATCACCGCGCGATCCTGCAGACCTATATCTGGCAGGACTACGACCTGGCGCCGGACTTCCCGGAAATGCGCGGCTTCCTGAAATTCTGGCAGGAGAAGCTGGACGGGCCTCTTCATTCGGTCCGTTATATCCATCGCAAGCTGATATCGGCCACGGAATGGCGCGCTCTGCGCGGCGAGTTCATTCTGAACTGACGTCCGGGTCGGCCGCAGGCGCACCATTGCAAAAACGGCGCGGGGGCCGTACAGCCACCGCAACGGATGATGGAAGGTGTGAACGCCATGGCAAACAAGATCGACGAAGACGTGCTGGCGGAAGCCTACAACCGGGCGCTGACGCTGGAAAAGGCCGGTGACGTGGACGCCGCCGTAAAAGCCTATGAAGAGGTGCTTGTCATCGATCCTGAGGATCACGGCGGCGCCGCAGTTAGAATTGCGGCGCTTGGGCGCGGCGAGACCCCGGCCAAGGCGCCGGATGCCTACGTCGAGACGCTTTTCGATCAGCATGCGGAAGTCTTCGAGGACGTGCTTGTCGAGCAGTTGGGCTACCATGTGCCGATGATGGTCCGGCAGCGTTTGCAGACGCTTGGGCTCGGGCCGTTCCAGCGCTTGCTCGATCTCGGATGCGGAACCGGCCTGACCGGCAGCGCGCTTCGCGACATGTGCGCCGACATGACCGGCATCGATCTCTCCGAGAACATGGTCGAGATTGCCCACGAGAAGGACCTTTACGAGACCTTGTTCGTGGCCGAGGTGGAAGACTTCCTCGATGATAACGACGAGGATCCCTTCGACATCATCACCGCGACCGACGTTCTGCCCTACCTCGGCGCGCTGGAGCCGTTGTTCTTCGGCGCGGCCGAAAACCTGACACCAGGTGGCCTTTTCGTATTTTCGTCCGAAACCCTGCCCGAGGCGGTTCTGAACGGCCGAGCCTATATCGTCGGCCCGCACCAGCGTTTTGCGCACGCGGAAGCCTATGTACGCGAACGACTGACCGCGACCGGCTTCGAGCTCGTCGAGATCACCGACATCAACGTGCGCATGGAAGAGGGGCAGCCGACTCCCGGCCATCTCGTCGTCGCACGGCTCGCCCAATAGTTTTCCATTTGGAGAACTATTTGTTGCAGAGTGCCTTTGGGTTTGATAGTTTCCTATTTGGATAAGTATCAAAGCAAAGGCTTCTGCACATGCCTCTCGTTCTGTACGGCCACCCCCTCGCCTCCTTCTGCCACAAGGTGCTGATTGCGCTTTACGAAAGCGGCACCGCCTTCGAAGACCGGCTCGTCGATCTCGCCAACGAGGATTCGCGCGCCGATTTTCTCTCGCTCTGGCCGGTCGGCAAGATGCCGATGCTGCGCGACGAGGCCCGCAACCGCACGGTTCCGGAAACGACGATCATTATCGAATACCTCGAGCTGCATTATCCGGGCGCACAGCGGCTTCTGCCGCTGGAGGACGGTGATGCCCTGCAGGTCAGGCTTTGGGATCGCTTCTTCGATCTTTACGTGCAGACGCCGATGCAGAAGATCGTCGGTGACACGTTGCGCCCCGATGGGGCGAAGGACCCGCATGGCGTTGCTGAGGCACGCACGACGCTGGAGACGGCTTACGACATGATCGAAGCCCAGCTCGGCGCCCAGGCCTGGGTCTGCGGCGACAACTTCACCATGGCCGATTGCGCCGCCGCTCCGGCCCTATTCTACGCGGAGACGCTGGTGCCGTTTGGCGAAGCCCGTCCGCTACTGAAGGCCTACTACGAACGCCTGCTCGCGCGGCCGTCCTTTGCGCGGGTTTTGGAAGAGGCAATGCCCTACTTCCGCTTCTATCCCCACCGCGACAACCTGCCCCTTCGGTTCCGGCCGGATGGCGCAGCCTGATGACGGCGGGCGACACCGGCCTGGATCGCCTCTTTCATGCCTTGTCCGATCGCAGCCGGCGCGGCATGGTCGACCGACTGGGACGAGGGCCGGCATCCGTATCGGAGCTCGCCGCCCCGCAAGCCATGGCGCTTCCGGCGGCGATGAAGCATCTGTCTGTGCTGGAAGAAAGCGGGCTGGTCGCCTCGCGCAAGGTGGGGCGTATCAGGACCTATCACCTGCGCAAGGAAGCACTCGGGAATCTCGAACACTGGCTTAGCGCCCACAAGGAAGGATGGAACCGAACCTTCGACAGGCTGGAAGAGTTCCTTTCCCGAGATGAAACGGAGTGATCTGGAATGAAGACGAATTCTGCCGACCATGCGACCTTCGTGATCGAACGCGACCTGCGCGCACCCGTCGGACGAGCCTTTGCTGCCTGGGCCGACCCACGGGCCAAGCAACAGTGGTTTGCCTGCCACGACAATTGGGTCTCTCTCGAATACGGCCTGGATTTTCGAGTTGGCGGCGCTGAGGTCAACCGCGTCGCGGATGCGGAGGGGATCGTCCATGCCTACGACGCGCGATATCTCGACATCGTCCCCGACGCGCGCATCATCTACGCCTACGACATGAAGCTCGGCGATAACAGGATCTCCGCGTCGCTGACGACAGTCACCTTCCGGCCAACGCCACAGGGAACGACAATGACGTTCACCGAGCAGGTCGTCTTTCTCGACGGTTACACCGACGACGGATCGCGTCGTCAGGGGACCGAGATCCTGATCGACAACGTTCAGGCGTTCATCGAACGCGAAAGCGAGATGGTGCACTAGTCCTATTCGCCGGCAGCTCTCAGGTTCCGAGAAGTGCGTGCAGAAGCCGTCCTTCCAGCTCGGCCAGTTCAGGACTTCCGTGATGGCGCGGATGCGCTTGCGGAATGGCAAGGTCGAGCGCAACACGCCCTTCGTCCAGCACGATGACCCGATCGGCGAGATGCACGGCCTCGCTGACGTCGTGCGTGACGAGTACGGCGGTAAACCCAAGCTCCCGCCAGACGCGGCTCAACAGCTGCTGCATGCTGATACGCGTCAACGCATCAAGCGATCCGAGCGGTTCGTCGAGCGCGAGAACGCCCGGCTTGCTGACCAGCGCGCGCGCCAGGGCAACGCGCTGCCGCTGCCCGCCCGAAAGCCGCGCCGGCCATTCATCTGCCTTCTCCGCAAGCTGAACCTCTTGGAGGGCAGCAAGCGCTCTGGAGCGACCCTCCCGCTTATCCACGCCCACGCCCAAGCCGACGGCCACATTGTCCGCGACGGTGAGCCACGGAAGCAATCTCGGCTCCTGGAAGACGATACGGGCGCTCTCACGCGAACCACTTGCCTGGTTGTCGAAGACAAGCTCGCCCGCGGTCGGTCTGTCGAGGCCCATCAGGATCCGCAGCAACGTGCTCTTGCCGCAACCGCTCTTGCCGATCACAGCGACGAACTGGCCGGCCGGTATATGCAGGCTGATGCCGCGAAGGACGCGATTGCCGCCGAAGCTCTTTTCCAATCCCTTGAGCGTGATCGACGCGGCACCGGTCTGGGGAGCGGCCGTCGGCTGGGTACCGTACTCGTCCGCCGTTTCCTGAAAACGTTCCTGCATGACGAAAGCCATCGGAGTTCTCCCTTATTGAGCGTAGACCGGGTTCCATTTCAGCGCACGGCGTTCCAGCCAGCGCGCGATCACATCGGCAAGCTTGCCGAGCATTGCGTAGATCACCAGCGCCAGCACAACGACGTCGGTCATCATGAACTCGCGGGCGTTGTTGGCCATATGGCCGATACCTGACGATGCGGCGATCGATTCCGATACGATCAGTGTCAGCCACATGATGCCAAGCGCATAGCGCAGGCCGACGAAGATCGATGGCAGAGCGCCTGGGAAGATCACTTTCCGAAACAGCGTCCATCCACTCATCCCGTAGACGCGCGCCATCTCGATCAGATCCCGATCGACGCTGCGCACGCCGTGATAGGTGTTGAGATAGACGGGAAAGAGCACACCGAGGGACGTCAGGAACAGCTTCGATTCTTCACCGATCCCGAACCACAGAATGACGAGCGGGATCATTGCCAGATGCGGAATTGTCCGCAGCATTTGCAACGTCGTGTCGGTCAGTTGCTCCGACAGCCGCGAAACGCCGTTGATGACCCCGAACAGGAACCCGATCGAACCGCCGACAAGCAACCCCGCGAAGGCACGCGCGGCGCTGACGAGGATATCGTGCGGAAGCTGGCCACTCGACGTCGTCGACCAGAAGGCAACGGCAACATCGGCGGGCGACGGCATGATCCGGGAAGAAATCCATCCTGCCGAGGAAGCGATCTGCCAGATGGCGATAATCGCGACCGGCACGGCATAGGGCAACAGCTTTTCCCTGCAGGGAAACGAGATGCGCAATGGCGCCCTCCCCGCGCTGCCTTTCGCCAGGCTCCGGTCGATCGACGTATCGAATGCGGACATCAAGTCTCTCCTCGCTTATTGCGATGGCATCTTCAAACAGCGAACGCCGCCCTGAGCGAGCGGCGTCCAGCGGTGTCTCAGGAGCCGGAAACGACCTTCAGGTTTCCGCCGTGGCTGCCGCCGCCGAAGACTTGCTTCTTTCCGAAATCGCTCTGGAAGCCATGACGCTGTTCCTCGCGAACGAGGCCGAGCTCCGGGAAGAGCAACTCTGCCACGCGGTAAGCCTCTTCGAGATGCGGGTAGCCGGAGCCGATGACCGTATCGACGCCGATGTCCTGATATTCGCGCAATCTGGCGGCGACGGTCTTCGGCGAACCGACAAGCGCGGTGCCCGCACCGGCGCGCACCAGGCCGACACCAGCCCAGAGGTTTGGCGAAACCTCGAGATTGTCACGGCGACCGCCATGCAGCGCCGCCATTCTCTTCTGGCCAACGGAATCAGACTCCTGGACGAAGCGCTCCTGCGCCTCGCGAATCGTGTCGTCGTCGAGCTTGGAGATCAGCTTGTCCGCGGCTGCCCAGGCTTCCTCGTCCGTCTCGCGGACGATGAAATGCAGTCGGATCCCGAAGCTGACCTCGCGGCCCTTCTGCGCCGCCGCTGCACGCACCTTCTCGACCTTCTCGGCAACCTGTGCCGGCGGCTCGCCCCAGGTCAGGTACTTGTCGACGCGGCCAACGGAGAAGTCGATACCGGCATCCGATGATCCGCCGAAATAAAGTGGCGGGCGCGGGTTCTGCACCGACGGGAAGCCGAGCCGCGCATTGGTCGCCTTGATGTATTTGCCGTCGTAGCTCGCAATGCCCTTCTCCAGCAGCTCCTCGAAGACCGTGAAGAATTCGTCGGCATGCGCATAGCGCTCGTCGTGAGCGAGATGGATGCCATCACCGGCAAGCTCCGCCGGGCTTCCGCCGACGACGATGTTGAGCAGCAACCGGCCATTGGAGATGCGATCAAGCGTGGTCGTCAGGCGGGCGTAATACGCCGGCGACGCTGTTCCCGGCCTGATGGCGACGAGGAACTGCAGCTTCTCGGTCTTGGCGGCAAGGGCTGCCGCGGTCACGAAGGACTCCTCGCAGGCAACACCGGTCGGCAGAAGCACGCCGGAATAGCCGAGGCGGTCGACCGCCTGCGCGATCTGCGTGAGATAGCCGATCTCCGGCGCGCGGTTGAGTTCGTTGGAGCCGAGATAGGCGCCATCGCCGGAAGTCGGGATGAACCAGAGAAAATTGATCGGGTCGTGTTTGGCAGTCATGGGAGGGGTCCTTTTCGAAAATCGCAATCAGCTGGCCTTCGGCCGCCAGACGATGTCGCCAGTCTTCAACTGCCTGGGCACGATACCGAGGCTGAAGAATTCGTCCGCGAGAGCCTGCTGATAGGCCGCAGCATCGTCGGTGATGGTGGAAACGCTCCCGAGGTCAGCACCCGGCCGGGAGAGCGTCGTACGGGTCACCTCTGGAGGTACGCCGGTGATCTCGGAAAGGGCTGCGACGGTCTCGTCGAGCTTTCCCTGTGCCGATTTGCCGACCTTTGCCAGTTCATCGATAACATCCACGATGACCTGACCGTTGGCGTCGGTGAACTCCGCGTTGGCGAGGAAGTAGCTATAGGAATCGACGATGCCTTCGGCGGTGGAGAGCACACGCGTCTGCGGATCGGCCTCGACGATCGCCAGATACGGATCCCAGATCGACCAGGCATCGATGCTGCCGTTCTTGAACGCCGCCGCCGCATCAGGCGGTGACAGGTCAATCGCCTCGACATCATCGATCTTGAGGCCCGACTTGCGCAGGATTTTTACCGTGACGTTGTGCGCGCTCGATCCGCGCTTGAAGGCGACCTTCTTGCCCTTGAGATCTTCCACCTTCTCGATGCCGGAATCCTTGCGCACGACGATGGCCGAGCCGGCCGGGCTGCCGCGATAGGTACCGACATAATAGAGGTGGCCGCCGGCGGCCTGGGCAAAGAGCGGCGGAACGTCGCCGGTGGCGCCAAAATCGAGCGCACCGGCGCCGAGCGCCTCGAGCAACGGCGGGCCGGAGGTGAACTCGGACCAGCTGACGGCAATGCCCTTGGCTAACAGCCGCTCTTCCAAGGCACCCCGACGCTTTGCGAGAGCGAGAACACCGTTCTTCTGCCAGCCGATACGGAATTCCGTCGCGGCAGCGCGCGCCTGTCTGGTCGCGGGCAGAAGTGCGGTTGCGGCAGCCGCACCGAAAAGCCCGAGAGTCTGTCGACGAGAGATCATCTGATTCCCCTTTTCTTGGCCGCTCGGCCTCATCGGCAGACGGCAATTATCTTGATGATCTGATCCTGCTTAAATCTACTAACTCTATCGACAATTGGAATTACAATCTTGAGGCCCGTTTCAATTTTCCTGACCTTCGCTTGGCGGGTTTTCGGAAATAATATTCCAAGCAGCGGCGGCGCGCGGCTGGACGGCTTTTCGACCGTCATGCTTTCGGCTACTTCTCGTTCCGATGTTTTTGAAGGGATGAGTACATGTCAAAAGTCGCGTTCATCGGTCTCGGTGTCATGGGTTTTCCCATGGCGGGTCATCTCAAGACCAAGGGCGGCCACGACGTCACGGTGTATAACCGCACGGCAGCCAAGGCGGCATCCTGGGTGGAGAAGTTCGGCGGCAGCAGTGCCCCTACCCCCGCGCAGGCAGCCGAGAATGCTGACTTCGTCTTCACCTGTGTCGGCAATGACGATGATCTCCGCGCGGTGACAACCGGGCCGGATGGCGTGTTCCAGTCGATGAAACCGGGTGCGATCCTCATCGACAATACGACGGCCAGCGCCGAGGTTGCCCGCGAACTCGATGCGGCGGCAAAAGCAAAAGGCTGCTCCTTCATCGACGCTCCCGTATCCGGCGGCCAGGCCGGCGCCGAAAACGGCGTGCTGACAGTGATGTGCGGCGGCGACGAGGCGACCTTTTCCACGGCTAAGCCTGTTATCGACGGCTACGCCCGCATGGTCGGCCTGATGGGTCCCGCCGGCGCCGGGCAGCTGACCAAGATGATCAACCAGATCTGCATCGCCGGTGTCGTTCAGGGTCTCGCCGAGGGCATCCACTTCGGCAAGCGTGCCGGGCTCGACATCGAGAAGGTTGTCGAGGTGATCTCCAAGGGCGCTGCCGGTTCCTGGCAGATGGAAAACCGCCACAAGACGATGAACGAGGGCAAGTACGATTTCGGCTTCGCCATCGACTGGATGCGCAAGGATCTTGGGATCGTCCTCACCGAAGCAAGGCAGAACGGCGCCAAGCTGCCGCTGACAGCACTTGTCGATCAGTTCTATGGCGACGTTCAGGCGATGGGCGGCAACAGGTGGGATACATCTTCGCTGCTGGCACGTCTCGAAAAATGATCGATCCGTCTTCGAGCGCGGCGGATCTCGTCGCCCACCTGAGATCGCTGCGCTCCGAGACAAACATCGCCGGCATGAAACGGTTCGGAATCGAGACCGAAACGGCGCTCGGCATATCGAATCCCGACTTGCAGGCAATCGCGCGTCGCGTGAAGAAAGACCACCGGCGGGCGCTGACGCTTTGGCAAAGCCAGGTGCGCGAAGCTCGCCTCCTCGCCGTCTACACGGCCGATCCGAAACAGCTCTCGCTCGATGAAGCGCGCCTCTGGTGCGCCGATTTCAATTCGTGGGAGATCGTCGACAGCGCCGCCGATCTCTTCGTCGAGGCCCGTCTTCTGCCACTCATCCGGGAATTCGCATCCGACGAGCGTGAGTCTATTCGTCGCACCGCCTTCGCGATGATCGCATCCGCCGCCGTACATATGAAGAAAGAGCCGGATGCAACGATATTGGCCTATCTGCCGCTGATCGAGTCCCATGCGACCGATCCACGAAATTTCGTGAAGAAAGGGGTGAATTGGGCGCTTCGCAATATCGGCAAGCGAAACCGCTCCTGCCATGCGCAGGCGCTTGTGCTTGCGGAAACGCTTTGCGAGAGCGCTGACCGGACGGCACGCTGGATCGGAAAGGATGCGGTGCGGGAACTGACGAGCGAAAAGATCATCGCTCGTCTGAAAGGTTGAGTGCCGCGACCCCGCTCAATCCTCGTTGGATTTGGCGTTGTCGAGAAGCATGTAGTCGAGCGGCAGCTGCGTCGAATACTTGATCTGCTCCATGGCAAATGCCGAGGAAACATCCCGGATTTCGATCTTTGCGATCATCCGCTTGTAGAACGCATCATAGGCCGCGATGTCAGGAACGACCACGCGCAGCAGATAGTCGACATCACCGCTCATGCGATAGAACTCGACGACCTCGGGAAATTCCGCAACAACCTCGGAAAAGCGGCGCAGCCATTCGATCGAATGGGTGGCCGTCCGGATGGACACGAAAACCGTAACCTTGGTGTTGACCTTCTCCGGGTCGAGGATGGCGACGCGGCGCTTGATAACGCAGTCTTCTTCCATCTTCTGGATACGGCGCCAGCAAGGCGTCGTGGAAAGCCCGACCTTCTTGGCGAGGTCGGCCACGGCCAACGTCGAGTCTTCCTGCAGAAGACGCAGAATTTTGCGGTCAAGACGATCCATAAATCAAACCCCCGTCGAATTATTTTCTCTGTATAGCGCGATTCCGAAAGGATAAAAGAAATTTGTTTCAGTTCACGAGCAATTTGATGCGTGCGCGCAGCACCGGCAGCAATTCCTCGGTGAACCAGGGGTTTCGCTTGATCCAGCCGCTGTTGCGCCAGCTCGGATGCGGCAGCGGCAGGATTGCAGGCGACCGATTGGCAAACAATACCTGCCGCCACGCCCGCACCGTTTCCGTCAGGCTCTCGCGGCGCTCCTCGCGCATATGCCAGGCCTGAGCGTACTGCCCGACGGTGAGCACCAATTCGATCTGCGGCATGAGCCGCATGGCGCGCTCGCGCCAGATCGGCGCGCATTCGCGCCTGGGCGGAAGATCACCGCCCTTCGCGTCGTAGCCCGGAAAACAGAAGCCCATCGGCAGGATCGCAAATCGATCGGGATCGTAGAACGTCTCCCGGTCGACATCGAGCCAGTCGCGTAATCGGTCGCCGGAGGCATCGTTGAACGGAATGCCGCTCTCATGCACTCGCAAGCCCGGTGCCTGCCCGGCAATGAGGATGCGGGCACGCGACGAGAGAGTTGCAACGGGTCTCGGCTCGTGCGGCAACTGATCAGCCGGGCCTTTTAGCGGCGCATCGCGACAGATACGACAGCCGGCGATGGCAATGCGCAGCGCCTCGAGTTCGGGCTCATGGTCGCCTACCATCCGAACAGCTTTCGCGTCTCAGGCCGGGCGCCATGCTCCCGGTCACGCACATCCCGCGGCATTTCGAAATGGCCGGCCCACATACCGGCCTTCTCCGCCCTCGCCTGCGCCTCCTCGGCGCCATAGCCGCCATAGGCGACCGCAAATCCCTGGCGGACCATCGTCCCATTGATATCGGTTCCACCAGCCTTGCACACCACCAGCCGCCGCTGGAACCGGTCGCGCTCATGCCCCTCGCACTTTGTATCCCGCGTATCGACGAGCGCCTGCAGCGTCTCCTTGGCCTGACGACCACAAGCCCATTGCCGACCGTCGCGTTCGCACGTCTGGCCAAGCTCGGGTGCGTCGATGTTCTTGAGGCGCATCCGCTCGTCTCCGATCGCGAGGCTATCGCCGTCAGCGGCATGAAACCTGCCGGTGTAGGCGGTCTGCGCCTCACCGTTCAATTTGGCGGCGATCAGCCAAAGGAAAGCAAGCAGCGCCAGGGCGACAACGCCGTCCCGCATCACCTGGAAATTGCGCGCCACGCTTTCGCCTCCTTGAAAAACAAATCCTTGGCGAAATTGGCAAACAACTTCTTAAGAATTGCGCACTAGGGTGTAGGCACGCAGGGTTCAAATTCCAACGTGCAAAATGAGTAACGGCGTCAGCACATCGACGGACAAAAATATCGTCGACAAATCTCGAAGCCACCGCAACAAGCCTGTGTCCCGGGCTGTGCGGCAGACTCGCGAACGCCTGCAATCCAGCCATGCTCCAAGCGGTGCATTCGATCGCGACGTGCTTGCGCGATATGTCGGCGCCGTCCTTCAAGGCGCCTCTATCACACCTCTCTTCGTCGTCATAGCCGCAGCACTCGGGACGTATATCACCGAGAACACCCAGATTTTCCTCTGGGCGCTGCTGACGCTGACAGCACATGCCGCGAATGTTTTCCTCGCGCGACGAGCCCGCAAGCAGGAGATAACAGCGGTCAGTGCACGGAGCTGGCGCCGCGCGCTGCTGCTCGGCCAGGTGATGATCGGCTGCTGCTGGACCGTCTTTGCGATGCAGGATTGCTCCACCTGCGATCCGGCCAGCTTCGTTCTCTACAAGGGCGCGACGCTGCTGATTGCCTTGTCCGTGACGGCCATGTGGAACTTCATGCTGACGCCGGCGGTGCTCGTTACCTTCGCGCCTGTCGTGATCGGGCTTGCGACCAAGGCGGCGTTTTCGCGCGAGATCCTCGAAATCAGCCTGACCGCGACCTTCACCACGACGGTCGTCTTCTTCAATTTCATCAGCGACAGGCTGTTCCAGTCGAACCTGCAGATCCTCGCCTATCAATCCGAGAAGGACGACCTGATCGCCGAGCTCGAGGTCGCGAAATCCATGTCCGACGAGGCCCGTCGGCGGGCCGAGGAGGCCAACCTGGCCAAGTCGCGGTTCCTCGCGTCCATGTCACACGAACTGCGAACGCCGTTGAATGCCATTCTCGGCTTCTCGGAAGTGATGTCCGCGGAAGTGATGGGACCGCTGAACAATCCGACCTACAAGGAATACGCCGACGACATCCACCGGTCGGGCCAGCACCTCCTCAACCTGATCAACGAGATCCTCGACCTTTCTCGTATCGAGGCCGGCAAGTACGAACTGAACGAGGAAGCGATCTCCCTCCTGGACATCTCCGAGGATTGCATCGGCATGGTCCAGCTGCGCGCGCGCGGCAAGAACATCTCGATCAGCCAACAGTTCGAACCCGAGCTCCCGACCGTTTGGGCCGACGAGAAATCAATGCGGCAGGTGATCCTCAATCTGCTGTCGAATGCCGTGAAGTTCACGCCGCAGGGCGGCGAGGTTCACGTCAAGGTCGGCTGGACCGCAGGCGGCGGTCAGTACATCTCGATCAAGGACAACGGCCCCGGAATTCCGGAAGAGGAAATACCGGTCGTTCTCTCCGCCTTCGGCCAGGGCTCGATCGCCATCAAGAGTGCGGAGCAAGGCACCGGCCTTGGCCTGCCGATCGTTCAGGCGATCCTTTCCAAGCACGACGGTCAGTTCATCCTGAAGTCGAAGCTGCGCGAAGGCACCGAGGTCATCGCGATCCTGCCGGCAAAGCGCGTGCTCCAGACAGTTCCCGCCGTCGAGGAAGCGCCCGTCGTCTCCCGCCGGCGGAAGAGCTTC
Organism: Rhizobium sp. Root708; assembly: GCF_001429725.1. Lineage (GTDB taxonomy): Bacteria > Pseudomonadota > Alphaproteobacteria > Rhizobiales > Rhizobiaceae > Rhizobium. The sequence goes on from NZ_LMHV01000007.1 coordinate 159,818, forward strand.
GCCTGATCCCGACCTACTTCACGATCTGCTGAAATTCCTTGTCGGAGGCAAAATCCTGCAGGTCGTTGTCGTCGTTTTCCGGATCCGTCAGCTCCAGAAGCCGGAACTTGTAGTTATGATTCAGTTGGACGGCTCGGCGAGCCGCGCTTAGCACCGCGTTCCGCGCCTGCCGCAACTCTCGCGTGGTCGCGCCTGCAATGAGCAGTTCGTGATGTTTTTGTCCGTAGGCCGCCGCCATCAGATACCAGTAGCGTGCAAGGTTGGCTGCCGGCGTTTCGGCGAGCGTATTGCCGATATCGATTGCCTCGGCATATCCGCCCTCGCGGTACAGCAGGCTGAATATGACCTCGAGGCTATCGTCGATCGATATCTCCGATGCTGTTGAAGTGTAGGCGAGCGATGGCCCTCCGGCTATGTCCGCCAGCCTTGCCGCGGCTTCACGGACTTTCGGCACACCAACTTGAAGCAGCGCCTCGCCCGGATCGCGCAGCACCTTCTCCGCGTACTGGAAGAGAGGTGAGAGGTAGATGCGGGTATACAGATAGAAAAAGATGAAACCGGCCACGAGCCCGGAGACCAGAAGGAAGGGACTTACCGCAGGCAGGGTCGTTGCCTGGGAGCCAGGCATATTGTCTTTCAGGAAAGCACTGAAATCCACGAAACGATCGTCAAGCGAGCCGATCTGCGTCAGCCCCACGCCGACCAGCATCGTCGTCAGCCATTCGGAAACACGCTCGAGATTCGTATTGGAACTGAGCAGACGTTCGCCTTTGCCGGCAAGTCTCGCCAGCGGGTCGGCGTCCGCCGGCGCCGCAACGACCGCAACCTGGTTATCCTTGGTCATTATCCTGGGCACGGAAAACAGAAATCCGAGGAAGCCGCCTGCCGACATCCCCGCAAAAACGACCAACCCGCCGACGCCGCTCGCAGCAACCCAACCGCTGAACTGAGACAAAACCAGCAGAAACAGAATGAACGCAACGGATATCCCGCCGACGACCACAAGCACCATAGCCGGTCGGCTACGCTTCTTCTCTTCCTGCCGCCATTGCCACCACCTGAAATGAGACGACATGCCCACCATGATCAGCCCCCACCGTTAAGAATGACGGCAGGTAATCATAAAGCAGACACACCTTCAAGGTGTACAATTTGATTAAGCAACTCAAAAGAGCATTCGGTTGTATCACCGCTATCCAAGCAGCAGATGCTTGCCGATCGTGAACATGAGAAACAGGCCGCAAGCCGCGAGCATGCACAAGACCGCGAACGATCCGAGATCCTTCGCGTGCTTGCCGACCATGGAAATCTCAGGCGATATCCGGTCGATCACCTCTTCGATCGCCGTATTCAGTGCCTCGACCGCAAACAGCGCCAGAAACAGCACCACCGCGATCATCAATTCGGAAAGCGTCGCCCCGACGGAAAGCAGCAGAATGATGGAAACCGCGAAGAACAATAGCTCCTGGCGAAACGCCGCTTCCTTGATCAGCCGACGAAAGCCGCCGAGCGAATAGCCGGCGGCGGCAAAAAAGTGGCTGAAGCCGGTCAGCTTCGTTACGGCGGGTTTCATGGAGCGGCCTCATTCGTCAAGTCGATGGCGGCCCCTTCGGCCGCCATGTTTCAGAAGATGCGAATACCGTTAACAGACCCGTACCGCAAGGCTCCGTCACAAAACTGTCACGGACGCCAATGCTCAGTGCTTGTTCGTCACCCCTGCCTGGGCAAAGGTCGCCATGCCGGAATGGCATGCGGCAGCGGCCTTGACGATACCCGCCGCCAGCGCAGCACCGGTACCTTCGCCGAGGCGCATACCGAGGGCGAGCAGCGGCGTTTTTCCGAGCATCTCGATAGCGCGCAGGTGTCCGGGCTCACCGGAAACGTGACCGATGAGGCAATGGTCGAGCGCCGATGGATTGGCGGCCTTGAGAATGGCACCGGCGGCCGTCGCGACGTAACCGTCGATCAGCACCGGAATCCGCTCGACGCGCGCGGCAAGGATAGCGCCGGCCATGGCCGCGATCTCCCTGCCGCCAAGGCGGCGCATGATCTCCAGCGGATCGTGCAGGTGGTCGCGATGCAACGCAACGGCCTTCTCGACGGCCGCGACCTTCCGCTCCAGCATCTCGCCTTCGGAGCCGGTGCCCGGTCCGACCCAGTCACGGGCGGAGCCGCCGTAGAGCGCATAGTTGATCGCCGCGGCGATCGTCGTATTGCCGATGCCCATCTCGCCGATGCAAAGCAGATCCGTACCGCCGGCGATCGCCTCCATGCCGAACGCCATCGTCGCGGCACAGTCGCGTTCGGAAAGCGCGGCTTCCTCGGTGATGTCGCCGGTCGGATAGTCGAGCGCGAGATCGAAGACCTTCAGGCCGAGGTCGTAAGCGACGCAGATCTGGTTGATCGCCGCACCGCCGGCTGCGAAGTTCTCCACCATCTGCTGGGTGACGGACGGCGGGAAAGGCGTGATCCCCTGCTTCGCCACACCATGATTGCCGGCGAATATCGCCACGAGCGGCCGGTTCACGGCAGGTGCGCGGCCGGTCCAGGCGGCAAGCCAGAAGGCGATTTCTTCAAGACGGCCCAGCGCACCCGGCGGCTTCGTCAGTTGCGCATCGCGTTCGCGTGCGGCGACCAATGCCGCGGCATCCGGTCCCGGCAGATCGCGCAGCAATGTCCGGAAATCGTCGAACGGCAGGCCTGAAACGCTCATGAATGCGGCTTCCTTGTCTCTAACTTGTATTTTCGCTGCAAATCAGCTTCTTTCGTGGCCACTCTCTTAAAGGCAGCAGCTCAGGCGAACAACTGCAAAAGCGCTGCAATATCGTCGCGGAGCAAGCCCTGCATGAACATCGGAACCTACGGGGCGGATATTGCCCGGGCCATCGGTTTCCTCAGCCGAATTCCGATGCCGCAGGCCGCGTTTTCCGGCTATGACGGCAAGCTCGGTCGTGTCGCGCGTGCCTTTCCCGCCGCGAGCGTGATCATTACGCTTCTGCCGGCTTTGATCCTTTTCGTGATGCTGTCCCTGCACGGTGACCGGCTCATGTCGGCGCTGGTGGCCTTGTCCGTTCTGTGTGTCCTGACTGGCGCGCTGCACGAAGACGGACTGGCCGATTGCGCCGATGGCATGGGTGGTGGCCGCGACCGCGAGCACAGCCTGTCGATCATGAAGGACAGCCGCATCGGCACCTACGGCGCGATTTCCCTCGTCCTGTCGTTTGCGCTTCGTGCGGCGGCGCTGGCGGCGATCGCCCGCGCGGAGGCACCGTTAGCCGCAGCCCTCGCCCTTCCAGCCGCCGCCTGCATCAGCCGCAGCGCGCTCGTCTGGCATTGGTACCGCCTGCCGCCGGCAAAGCCCGACGGCGTTGCCGCAGCTTCTGGCAAACCGAACGAAAGCGCCATGCAGATCGCGTTGGTATCGGGCTGCCTCCTGGCGGGCCTGCTGGTCTGGCCGAGCCTCGGCCTGCTGCCCCTCGTTTGCACGCTTCTGGCGGCGGGATTGAGCACCGTCGCCTTCACGAGATACACGCGAATGCGCCTGCTCGGCCACACCGGCGACACCCTTGGCGCGACAGCACAAATTTCCGAGATCGCTTCCCTGTGCGCCCTTGCCATGGCTTTGTGAAACAACGATAAAGCTCGTCATGCGCACGCCCTGCATCAACGTATGCTCTATCGATCCCGCCAACGGTTTCTGTGTTGGCTGCGGCCGCACGCTTGGCGAGATCGCCGGCTGGATGTCGCTTAGCGAGGAGCAGCGCAACACTGTGATGGCATTGCTGCCCGACCGGCTCCGCCAGAGTGCTGCGGCAACCTTGGAGCATCGTGCATGAGCCGTATGGTTGTCCTTCTTGCTGTGCTCGGCATCGGTCTTGCCGTCCTGATCTTCAATCACGACAATTCCCGCATCATGGGAATGCGGACCGACGATTTCGGACGCATGATCTATCTGCTGCCGATCGCCTTGATGCTGGCGGCCGGCATCTGGTCACGACGGATCAACGCCGGCGAAACACTCCGCAACATCATGATCTGGCTGGTGCTGATACTCGGCCTTGCGACGGCGTATCTCTATAGGCAGGAAGCCTCAGGCGTAGGCAACCGCCTCCTCGCCGGCCTCGTTCCCGGCCGCGCCGTCGTGGTGACGACGAGCGAAGGCGGCAAGGAGGTTATTCTCCATAAGCTGCTGAACGGCCATTTCGAGGCCGACGTCATGGTCAACGGCCAGTCGATATCGATGCTGGTGGATACCGGCGCGAGCATGATCGCCCTGTCGCGTGAAGACGCCGAGCGCGTCGGCATTATCCCCGAGAACCTCACCTATTCCATGTCCGTCATGACCGCCAATGGTCGCGCCAGTGCCGCTCCGGTCACCCTTGCCGAAGTCTCCATCGGCCCGATCGTCCGCAACAATGTCGTTGCCAGCGTCGCCGAAGACGGCAAGCTGGACCAGAGCCTGCTTGGCATGAGCTTCCTGGAAACCCTGGGTTCGCTGCAGATGCAGACCGACGAATTACGGATGCGCGACTAGTCCGGGAACGATCACCCAAGATGAACGAGCGACGCAAGATCTGGTGAGGTTTTCCGGCATCAGTGGCCACAAATCATCTTTCTGACGCCCTCCGTCGCTTGCTCCCCCTGCCTCCATAAGCAATGTTGCAACTCAGATTGGTTGATCCGTTTGCGATCAGGATGCCTGGGAAAGCAATTTGACTGATATTAGCAGCCAAGCGGAACGTCCGTGGCGCAGCCGCCTGGACGTGACGATCTCGCTTCCAATGGCCGTGCTTGCAACCTACTTTGCAATGGCCTTGATCGCACGCCTGTTGCGCGGCAACGACCTTTCAGCCGACGAGAACCAGTTGGCGTTCCTCTCTCAGTTCATGTGGCTGGGCTACGGCAACCAGCCGCCGTTCTACAACTGGCTCGCCTGGATTTCGACCCATGCTTTCGGCACCTCGATAGCGTCGTTATCGCTGCTGAAGGATTTGCTGCTTTTTTCAAGCTGTCTCTGTCTTGGCGTGGCAACGCGGGTTGCCACGCAACGCAAGGAATGCGCAGAGCTTGCCGCCATAGGCGCCGTGACGCTGCCAGCCGTCTTTCTGCTCTCCCAGCGCGACTTGACGCATACCGTCGGCGCCTTTCTGGCCGTCGCCCTTTTTCTTCTCTCTCTATTTTCCGCCCTCAAGCGTCCGACTGCGCTGAACTACGCCTGTGTCGGGCTTGCGGCCGGGATCGGCTTTCTTGCCAAGTATAATTTTGCCGTCCTGCCGATCGCAGCCGGCATTGCGCTATTGCTGGACAAGGACTGGCGTGCCCGTGCACTCGATTGGCGAGTGGCGATCACCGTCGTCGTCGGGCTGATGGTCGTCGGCCCGCATCTGAGCTGGGTGCATGGCAATTTCGGCATGGCGACAGGTGCAACCGTCGAGGAGATGCAGGAAGCCGCAAGCGGTTCGCTTCCCAAATGGTTGACGGCTGCCGCGGCCCTCCTCCTTTCCGTCGTGAAGTGCTCGGCCATCACCATGGCGCTCTTCGCACTGGCCTACAGAAGCCGGCTTGCCGACATCATCAGGGCCGAAAGCCGGTGGACGCGCCTGACCGGACGTATGCTGCTCATATCGCTGCTGCTGGTTTTCGTGGTGCTTATCGCGGTCGATGCAACGACCGTGCGTCCGAAATGGCTGGCGATCTATTTCCTGCTCTTGCCCGTCTATCTCGCCTGCAAGGTCGCCGCAGCCGATGTCCGATCGGAAAAGGCCACACGGCAATTCACCCTGGTATCGGCGGGCCTGGTCATGTCCTTCCTCGCGGTGATCCTCATCGGCGAGCTGACGGAGCCGCTGCGAGGCAAGGATGACGACAACTCCGCGCCCTACGCTGCCCTCGCCTCCCAGGCCCGTGCCGCCGTTTTGAGCGATGCCACCGTCATTCTTGTGGAGAACGTGCCGCTGGCCGGAAACCTGAAGATATGGCTTCCGAATGCCCTGGTTCTGACGCCGGATACGGCCAGCGCCGTTGGCGCCGAACCGGCTCTAGTCGTCTGGCAGGCGGACAAAGGTGGCGAGCCGCCGGCCTGGGCGACGGAATGGATGGAGCGGTCGAACCTGCTCGATATCCACTCCACGACCGACGGAAACTTCCGTCTGGCCGTGCGCTCCTCACTGCCGTGATATCGGCACGCTCAGGCGCCGCTGCTTGAGCGGCGTCCTCAGTTGCGCAGGCGATATCCAGTCTTGAACATCCATCCGAGCGTTCCGAGGCACAAAGCCAGGAAGATCGAGATCATCCCGAGGCTGACCAGCGGGTTGACATCGGCAATTCCGTAAAAGCTCCAACGGAAACCGCTGACGAGATAGAGCACCGGATTGAAATGGCTGACCGCCTGCCAGAATGGCGGCAGCATGTTGATCGAGTAGAAGCTGCCACCGAGGAAGGTCAGCGGCGGAACGACCAGCATCGGAATGAGGTTGAGCTGCTCGAAGTTGCTGGCCCAGATGCCGATCATGAAGCCGAACAGGCTGAAGGTGATCGCCGTCAGCAGGAAGAACAGCACCATCATGAACGGGTGCTCGATCCGGACATCGACGAAGATATTGGCCGTCAGAAGGATGATCACGCCGATCATCAGCCCCTTCGTGGCGGCTGCGCCGACATAGCCCAGCAATATCTCGGCCATGGCGACCGGGGCCGACAGGACCTCGTAGATGGTTCCGGTGAACTTCGGAAAATAGATACCGAACGAGCCGTTGCTGATGCACTGACCGAGCAGCGTCAGCATGATGAGACCCGGCGTGATGAAGGCGCCGTAGGACACCCCTTCGACCTCCTGGATCCTTGAGCCGACCGCCGCCCCGAAGACGATGAAATAGAGCGACGTCGAGATGACGGGCGAGACCACGCTTTGAAGCAGCGTGCGGCGGGTCCGCGCCATTTCGAAGAAGTAGATGGACTTGATGGCCTCGAAGTTCATTTTGCTCCTCCCACGAGAGCCACGAAAATGTCCTCAAGCGAGGTCTGCTGCGTGGACAGGTCCTTGAAATGAATATTGTGCTGGCCAAGCCGCGTCAGCAGCGCGGCAATGCTTTCCTGCTCGTTCTGTGTGTCGAAATCATAGACGAGCCGGCCTCCGTCATCGGAGAGCGACAGACCGTTTCCGGCAAATTCCGGCGGCAGAACGGAAAGAGGCTCGCTGAGCTCCAGGATCAGCTGCTTGCCGCCGAGCTTCCTCATCAGCGTGCTCTTCTCCTCCACCAGCAGGAGCTTGCCGCCATTGATGACGCCGACGCGATCGGCGATCTCTTCCGCCTCTTCGATATAGTGCGTCGTCAGGATGATCGTGACGCCTGCCCGGCGCAGCGTCGCGACGACCTCCCACATGTCCTTACGCAGCGCGACATCGACACCGGCGGTCGGTTCATCGAGGAAAAGCACCATCGGCTCGTGCGACAACGCCTTGGCGATCAGCACGCGCCGCTTCATGCCGCCTGACAGCTGCCGAAGCGTGTTGTCCTTCTTGTCCCAGAGCGAGAGGTCGCGCAGCACCTTCTCGATATGGGCGGGATTGGCCTTCTTGCCGTGCAATCCGCGTGAAAAGCTGACCGTGTTCCAGACGGTCTCGAACTGGTCGGTGGTCAATTCCTGCGGAACGAGGCCGATCATCGATCGTGTCAGCCGGAAGTCCTTCACGACATCCTTGCCATCGACGAGGACGTGACCGCTGCTCGGGTTGGCGATGCCGCAGACGATCGAGATCAGCGTCGTCTTGCCGGCACCATTCGGGCCGAGGAGCGCGAGAATTTCCCCACGCTCGACGTCGAGGTCGACGCCCTTCAGTGCCTGGAAGCCATTTGCATATGTCTTGGTGAGATCGCGGATGGAAATGATTGGGGCCATAGGGCTTTTTTCTAGGTTAGCGCGGAATTACTCGCGCTATATAGCCGCCGCGAGCACGTTTGACATCCTGTAACGCGCGAACAGAGCATTCGTATTCACGAAATGCTGAAAGAACGAAAGAATCTACTTTCCCTTAGTTCAATCAGTTCGGCCTTTTGACAAGGACGCGGCTAGTCGCAGTAAGCCTTGCCGCTCTGGCGTGCCCGCAGATCGAAATGGAAGTGGTTCCAGTGCTCCGGATTGCTGCCCGGACCGAGGACGGTGTTGAAGTACTTGCAGCTGTCGCTGCGAACCGCCTTGAGCAAGCGCCCCTCGCGTAAGGAGAACAGCCCCTTCTTGCGCACATCGATCTCGTGGCCGCTCTTCAGCACGAACTTGCCGACATCGATCGCGTTTCCGCGCGCATGTTCGGACATCGGATTGTATTTCTGGCGGCTGTTGTTCATGCGGCGGCAGCTGTATCCACCGAGAGGTTGGATCGTCTTGATGCCGGACCAGTAGCGGAAGCGCGCTGATGGAGCGAGCTCGTTCTTGACCCACTTCGCGAAGGCGAGCGTAACCTGGCAATTGAGCGTGACCGCCGGCTTGACCCCGATGTTCCCTGACAGGCCCTGCAGCGAAATCGGGTAGGGAACCTGGCAGGCCGGGCCCTGGGAGATCGCCGGCTTGTCGGTGAAGACGACGCCCATGCGCTTCAACTCGCGGCGGCATGAAAGCTCGGAACTCGGCATGACGCCCGGATCGACCGGCGCCGGCGCGCTCATCATCGGATTGTTGGGGCGCAGCATCGCCACCTGCGTCTCGTTTTCCTCAGGCACTCTCGCGGGAGCAACGACCGCGCGTCCGTCACCCCAGGCGGGCGCCGCGCTCATCGCCGCTTCGCTGGCCGGCCTAGGCGCCCGGGCCCTGTTGATCTGCGTCGGACTATCCGTGCCTATGCCATCGACAACAGGCTGATCGGATTGACCTTCGGCGATCTGCTGCTCTTCCTCGGCGGCAAGCCCGGTCACCGGTTCGGCGCCAAGTTCGTCGTCCATGTTGACGCCGCCTGCGGGAACGGCGAGCTGCTGCGTGCCACCCCAGGTCTGCGGCTGCCCTGAAAGCTGGCCCGCCATCCCGCGTGCACCGGCGGAGGCTTCGTCACTGCCGCTGCGCGGCAGCCCTTGTGACGCCGGCATTGGCTGCGCCATCCGCGCCGAATGACCGGTTCCCGCCAGATTGGGCGTATCGAGATAGTCGACGGACTGCGAGGTATCGCGCACAGGCTGCGTGGAAACGGGGTATGCCGGCTGAACATCGGCGCTCGGCATCTGCACCGGCGCCTGATAATGCTTCGGCGGAGTAATGGAACTGACCTTCATGCCGCTGTCGACATCGCCGGGGGGAACGAGCCCGTCCGTTGAACAGGTCGTCAAGGCTGTCGAAAGCAGCACCGGCAGCAAGGAACGCCGCAGAAGGGAAACAAACGCCATACTCTCATCGCTTCCGGGTATCGGCAGTGACCAAAAGACTTCACCCGAAATTTAGTGAAAAACGGTGAACGAAAACTTACCTGCCGAAACCGACGACATCTCCCCAACAATTCGTGGTATTGAATGCACGCTACGCGGACGCCCCAACGTCGGTCTTTTTCACCCTCGCCGCACCGCGCGATAGGCACTGATGATCGCCTCGGCCGCCCTCTCCGCTTCCGCCATGTCGGTCTGATAATTGCACACAGACAGGCGCATCACCTGCCGTCCGCGCCAGGTCGCCCCGCCTGCGAAGACACGGCCGACCCGCTGCAGCTCGGCAATCGTTGCTGTGGTCAACGCGTCCGCCGGCTCCGCGGGCAGGTCGGTGCCGAACCGGACGATGGCCTGATTCAGGACAACGCTGTTGCCGATCGCAATTCCGGGCTCCGACGCCAGCGCCGTCGCGATCGTCTCGGCAGAATCACAACAGCGGTCGACCAAGGCTTCGATGCCCGACCGACCCAGGTGCCGGATCATGGCCCAGGTCGAAAATCCGCGCGCCCGCCGCGAGAGTTCGGGAACGTAGTGGGACGGATCACGCTCGCCCTCGCGCGCAAGCGGAAGGTAACTGGCGGCAATCGTCATGGCACGACGGTGCGCGAGCTCATTGCGGACGATCGCATAGCCGCAGTCGTAAGGCGTCTGCAGCCATTTGTGGCCGTCCGTCGCCCAGCTGTCCGCGAACTCGACCCCACCGGTGAGATGGCGCCGCCGCGCCGACGTCTGCGCCCATAACCCGAATGCACCATCGACGTGAACCCAGGCTCCCTTGGACTTTGCCATTGGAATGAGCCGCGCGAAATCATCACAATGGCCGGTGTTGATCTGCCCGGCCTGCAAGACTGCGATACAGGGACCCTCAACCTCTGTAATTGCCTCAGCGAACGCCTCGGGCTCTATCCGCCCCTGATCGTCGGTCGCGATCCTGATGACACGATCGTGGCCGAGGCCGAGGAACTGCAGGGCAGAGAAGACCGTCGTATGCGCATCGTCACCGATCAGGACGCTGATCGGCGGTGCCCCGAAGAGACCAAGCGCATCGGCATCCCAGCCCGCCCGCGCCAACACCTCGCCCCTGGCAGCCGCAAGACAGGTAAAGTTCGCGACCGTTGCGCCGGTGACGAAGCCAATGGAACAGGAAGGCGGCAGCCCAAGCAGCGTCAACAGCCAACGGCTGGTAACTGCCTCCACCGCCGAGGCAGCGGGCGCAACGGTATGATTGCCGGAATTCTGCCCCCAGGCGCTCGTCAGAAAATCGGCCGCCACCCCCATCGGATGCGAGCCACCGATGACCCAGCCGAAGAAGCGCGGCCCTGTCATGGCGTGAAGTGCAGGCTCCGCCTTCGCGACGAGATCGTCCAGCACGCTCGCCATCGGCGCCGATCCCTCGGGAAGATCCTCGGAAAAATCGGCAAGCGCGGCCGCATAATCCTTGCGGGCACGCTGCGGCCCTTCCGCGACGCGGTCACGAAAGCTTGCAGCGTGATCGGCGGCCTTCGAAAAGAGTTCTCTGTTGTCCACCGCATCTGCCTCCCGGACGGGAGCGAACCCGCCCAATCTGATGTCGGATATCTGGATCAGCAAACGATAGCGGCAACGCCCGGCCCATGCCAAACATCAAAGGGAGGTACAGCGGAAATTGCGCGGTGCTTCGGCGGCTCAGCCGGCGAAGCGTACCGATGTCGGACGCGACACCTTGATCTCGCGGGTGCGATTGTTGTCGCGACTATAGATCTCGTTCATGATCTTGGCGACTTCGGTGGCATAGCCCTCCGTCAGGCCATGCATGATCTGGCCGCCGAAGGACGCCGGCTCTTCAATCTGATTGTCCCAAACCATCCACATATCGAGCGGATCGCAGATGGTATCGTAACGCGGGCTAAAATTACTCATAAACTCGATGCCTTGACTATGCCCGACAAATAGCACGCGCCTGTTAACGCGAGCTTGCGCAGACCCGTCATTTCATAGGGGCGAAATCTTGCATGGTCTACCGGCGCCGCCAGTGAGGTGGCCCACATGCTTAACACTCCGCTCATCGCGGCGGCACGCTGCCGGTGACGATCCTGTCAGTCTTGGAAAGATCCATCTGCGGCCAATTGGACGCAGTTTCATTCGCAGGGCGGGCGCCGATCGCTAGAATCGTGATCAGGCCGGCCACAATGGCAGAAAGGAGCAAGCCGCTATAGGTCATGTTCAAACCTCGAAAATGTGGTTTCCCAGCCACTGCGGCGCAAACTGATACGCGAGCCTAAATGAAAGCCTAAGGAACGTGGTTAACCCACACCAATATCCACATTCGGAACATGAGATTGCCGGTCGCGGTCAGTCGTGAGCAGCATTCGCCTCTTCCTTAGCCTCGAAAAAGCGCTTGAGTTCCTGCACCTGTCCGGAGGGAATCCCGGGATCGGTCACCGCGACCCAGGCGTCGATGTAATGCTGCGGCGCGTAGACATGGCCGTAGCCGATTGGCGACGTGGTCGCGATCGCCATGTCGAAAACCAGTTGCAGCATTGTCAGGGCCGGCAGCCAAGTCAGGCTCGGCGTCACATCGGGCCCGCGCGGCGCCTTCATCCAGGCCGGCTCGCGTAGAACGAATGCGCATCGAAGAACGTGATGGGGTCGCTGGCATATTGCAGATAGACGATCCGTATCGGCCCCCAGATAGCGCCGGCGATATCGAGAGCATTGTTCTGGTTGGTGAAGCGGACGATCGAGCCGTCCCGGAAACGCGGCAGCCACGCAGGCGATTGCGGATCGCGGCCTGCCGTGACGGCGCGCCATGTTGCGCTTTCAAACGGCGGTCCGCTCCAGAGCGCGCCTTGAAACGGATCAGCGACAATGTCGAAGATGTCAGCCGAGATCTGCGAGTTGAGCGCGCCAAGGCTGAGGCCGTGCAGATAGAGCTTAGGCCGCTTGTCACGCGGCAGGCTGGTCCAATAGCGATAGACCTCACGAAACAGCGCACGGGCAGAGTCGGCGCCATATTCGGGCTCCACCAGCAGCGAAAGCCAGCTTGTCAGATACGAGTATTGCAGCCCGACACTGGCGACATCGCCGTGATGCAGGTATTCAAGCGTATCCAGCGCAGCCGGATCGATCCACCCGGTTCCCGTCGGCGCAACGATGACAAGCAGCGAGCGGTCGAAGGCTCCTTCTCTTTTCATCTCCTCCAGCGCCAGATTCGCCCGGGCCTCGATCGTCTCGGCATTGTTCAGGCCGACATAGACCCGCACCGGCTCCTTGGCCGGAGATTTCCAGAACGCTCCGATATCCGCGGCCGTCGGTCCGGATGCAATGAAGTGCCGTCCCTGGCGGCCAAGCCCCTCCCAAGAAACAAGCGAAGCGGCGCTGCCCGTATGCATGGGGTTCGCAGGCATCGGAACGTCGTCCTCGATGAGTGCATCGACCTTGCGGAACGACGAGTCGGCAAGGTGAAGCGCCCCTCGCAGCAACACGCCCTCCACAACCGACCAGAAGAGAAATGCCGCAAGGAGGCCGCCGACGACGTTCGAAACGCGGCGCGGAACGAAGCGGTTGAGCCGCTTCGATATCCATGAAACCGTCAATTCAAACAGCCGCGCCACGAGAATTGCAACCAGGAAAACCAGAGCCGCAACGGCTGCCAACTTCGTCGGCTCGGCGGTATCAAGCGGCGGCATATGCCAGAGTTCGCGGATCGAATTCTGCCAGCCGGCTGCCCGCCACAGGAACGCGACGGACACCAGCAGGCCGCCAGCGAAAACGACGTATTTCAGCGGCAGCAATCTCGTCCTTGCCGTCGGCAGCTCGAGATACTGCCAGAGCCAGGTCAGCACGACCCCGAAGAGGTAGCCGACCGCAGCACTTATGCCCGACAAGGCTCCCTGGACGATGAAGGATCGCGGCATCAGGCTCGGCGTCAGCGATGCCGCGAAAAACGCGAACCCGGCAACGATCCCTGCTACCGACAGCGAGCCGATAAAACGTCCGAGAAGGCGTTTCATGCAAGTCCCCTCAGGCTTCGGTCACTCCGGCCACAGCCTAGTGCAGCCCGAGGAAGATGAACGGCTTCGCCTCTTTGAAGTCCTTGGTGGCATCGCCGGAATAGGTGTGATCCTGATTCTCGCCGAGGTCGAGGCGCTTGACCTTGCCAGTCTCCCTGGAGAAATCAATCGCCTTCAGATCGACCCAGAAAGTGTTCGGCGTCAGCGCCGACTCGAAAAAGTAGAGCTTGCGCTTGTGGTCGAAGACGGTCCGCCAGCGCGTCGAGGAGATGTTCGGCTCCTCCGGCGTATTCAGACCGTAGGGCACGGAAACATTGCGGATCACGCTGAAGACGCTGGCAAGCGCACGGTGCGGATCCTCGTCCTTCGGGATCGCGTTCACGTAGAACGACGCCCGCGCAAAGCGATCCGAGGCGCGGTTCGTGCCGGGAAGCATCACCGTGCCGCCGATCTGCTTCCAATAGGCGTTGAGGGCCAGTTGCTGCTCGAAGATCGGTGAGTTGGTCATCACCTGATACTTGCGGTCGTGATGGATGACCTGCTTGCCTTTGACATACTCCACGATCGCACTGTCGCCTGTCGCATCAGACATGGAAAGGTGCAGCGTCGTCAGTCGGTTTTCTCCGGGAACATTGTCCGTGACGATGGTGAAAGGCTCCTTTTCAAGCACCCTCACCGCCTCGTCGACGGTCGCGAAATTGTCGAGCACGTATTGCGCCCAGGCCGCGATCGTCAGCCCCGGCTTGCTGTCCTTGCCGAAAGACGGGTACTCGGATTCAACCAGCCAGAGAAGGTTGGCGCTGAGACCGGCCTCGTTGACCCCGTCGGTCGTCGAGACGTCGTAGCCCGTGGCAACCACGCTGCCATACTTGGCGGTCCACTTGATGGAATTCGGTCCCGCCTCACCACTCCGCTCGATCCCGCGCGGCAGGACGTAGAGATTGGTCGCCACGTCGCTCTTCCAGTCCATCGAGCGGGCAGTGATGATGTTGTCGTCGGGCCCGAGATAGACCAGGCGCGTGCACGCTTCGGCAGCCATCGGCCCTAGCGCCAGCATGAGCCCCAGCGAGGCGGAAAGCAGAGAACGCATCGAGGAATTCCTGACCAAGAACATGGGCAACTCCAATCTGTCCGGTTGACCTTTAGAAGCGCATCGAAAGCCCGATGACCGGCCCATGCTGGCTCACATCCCAGCGGAACTTGTTGACGCCGGTGAAGTCGTCGTTCTCGTAGTCCTGATAGAGCAACCGATAGCCCGCGCGGAGAATTGTCGGGTGGCCGAACATCGTCATGCGATAGCCGAGATAGGCCTGCGCGTTGACGCTGACCTTGGAGCCGAGGCCGAAGCCGCCGACATCGGCCTCGGCAAACAGGTTCCAGCGCTCCGTCAGGTCGGCATTCATGCGCAACCCGATGAATGGATCGGTCCAGTCCGCGCTTTTCTTGGTACGAAGGCCAAGCGCCTGCACATCGGCCTTCAGTTCGGTCCAGCGAACACCGGCTGTCGGCTCGATTGAGATCGTGCGCGGCTTCCCGAAGACCGTGTCTCCACCAAGTGACTGTTCGTAGGCCTTGTAGAAGGCACCCGCAGCCAGCGTCGTCGTGGTGATATCGAGCCCGATTTCATGAGCGAAGACATCCTCGCTCTGGCTTGTCTTGACGTACTGCCCGTCGAAATAGACGCCCCATTGGCCGTTCGTCACTTCGATATTGCCCATCGCCACGAAGTCGAGATGGTGGAAAATATCGGAGAAAGGCACGTCGACATCAGTGTCGAGGCCTGCAAGCGAACCATTCCCTATGAGGGACGCAGCCCAGGCATAAGGACTGACGATAACCGCCCATTCGCGCTCGGGCGCCATCCGCTCGGCATCGAAATCAGCCGAATATGCACCGAACGGGACCACCATGGAGAGGAACAGAACCAGCGGAAGAACGGGATGCAGGACACGCTTCGAAACCGGCATGCAGAAACTCCGTTCCCCTATGGTTACAGCAGCTTACTATCGTAAGGCGCAAATTCAAGCTGTCCGCACAAAACAAAACAAATGGTTGTGCAACTCACCCCGGCCTTCCATTTCCGATTAAGGCCGGCATCCTGCCGGTCGGGCGTGCCTCGCGGCATCGTCCTTACGCGGGAAAACCGCAATTCGATTTGGAATTGCCGACCGATAAGTTAGGCTCCCGCGGAATCGAATACGCATCCAGATAGGAGACCCGCATGACCGACACCAAGCCGAATGGCGCCCTGACCCTCCGTACGGTGGCGATGCCGGCCGACGCCAATCCGGCGGGCGATATTTTCGGCGGCTGGGTGATGGCGCAGATGGACCTTGCATCGGGGATCATGGCCTCCGAGCGTGCGAAGGGCCGTGTGGTGACCGCCGCCGTGAAGGAAATGGCCTTCGCCCTGCCCGTGAAGATCGGCGATACGCTCTCTGTGTATACGACGATCGAACGCGTCGGCCGCACCTCGATCACGCTCTCCGTCGAGGCTTGGGCAACGCGCGCCCGCTACAACAACATGGAAAGAGTGACGGCAGCGACCTTCATCATGGTCGCGCTCGACGAAAACGGCCAACCGACGCCCGTTCCGGCGGAGTGATGCATGGAAACCGTCACCTCACCCGAGGTCTTCCTCCACATCAAGGTGGTCATGGGGATGGTCATCTCGCTGAGCCTGGCGCGGTTGCTGACGGGCATCGCCGGCATCATCCAGCACCCGGGAAAGGCGAAGCCTTATGCCGTTCATCTCGGCTGGGCCGCCTCCATGTTTCTCTTCATCATCCACATCTGGTGGTGGGAGTACCGGCTGCAGGCAGTGCCGATCCTGCATTTCGGCATCTACCTGTTTCTGGTCTCCTTCTGCTGCCTGTTCTTCATGCTCTGCGCCCTGCTCTTTCCGGCCTCGCTCGATGAGTATGGCGGCTATGAAGAGTATTTCTATTCGCGTCGCCGCTGGTTCTTCGGCACGCTCGCCATCACCTACGCCGTCGATATCATCGACACCGCGATCAAGGGCGGGGATCACATCCAGTCGCTCGGCTGGGAATATCCGGCGCGCAACATCATCTACGTGATCCTCTGCGTCGTCGCCGCCTGGACCGCCAACCGCCGTTTCCACATGGCCTTCGTGTGCCTCAATCTGCTCTATCAGATCAGCTTCATCTTCCGGATCTACGACGTCCTCGGATGACAATGCGCAACTTTCTGGTTGCCATTCACCCTTCAGCGTGAGATAAAAAGAGCAACCAGGAGGTTGCTGATATGTCTGATCGCATCGAGAAGGTTATCGAACTGAACGCACCGGTCGACCGCGTCTGGAAGGCCATTACCGATCATCGTGAATTCGGCGAATGGTTCCGCGTCCAGCTGGACGGCCCCTTCGTCCCGGGCGAGAACTCCACCGGCCACATCACCCATCCAGGCTACGAACACATCCGCTGGCAGGCGACCGTCAAGCGCATGGAGAAGCCGGAGCTGTTTTCCTTCACCTGGCATCCCTACGCCATCGACCCCGACGTCGATTATTCCGGCGAGCCGCCGACCCTCGTCGAGTTCCGACTGGAGCCGACGCCCTCGGGCTCGCGCCTCACCGTCACGGAGTCCGGCTTCGACAAGGTGCCCCCGCATCGTCGCGAAGAGGCTTTCCGAATGAACGACGGTGGTTGGGCCGCACAGATGAAAAACGTCAAGGAATACGTCGATCGATAACGTCGAGCTTCATCGCGAAAACGCGGCGACCCTGTTTGCCGCCTTGGGAGACCCGACGCGCCTGTCGCTGCTGACGACCCTCAGCGACGGGCGCGAACGTTCGATCGCAGGCCTTTCGATCGGCACTGTCCTGACCCGGCAGGCCGTGACGAAACATCTGCATGTGCTGGAGCAGGCAGGCCTCGTTCGCTCCACCAAGGTCGGGCGCGAAAGCCACTACGCCTTCCAGCCCGACAGGATCGGCGAAATGCGTGCCTATCTCGACAGTGTGTCGCGGCAATGGGACGATGCGCTGGAGCGCCTGCGTGCCTTCGTCGAACGGTAGATCACGCCCGCAGGAACTGTGATCCCTTGTCGAAGCTCACCCCGGGAAAGATCCTTGACGTAAGGTCATCGGCGCTGACGTCGAACTGCCGGTAAAGCATAGCCGCGGCAAGCTCGCGGACGTCGGCTGTCGGCGCAAGATCGCGCCCATCGAGGAGCTGCTGTTCGGCAAGCCCCGGCCATCGTCCGAGAATGCGACCGCCATTGATGCCGCCGCCGGCCAGGACCGCGCAGCCGCCCGTACCGTGGTCGGTACCGCCCGAGCCGTTCTCACGCACGGTTCGCCCGAATTCCGTCATCGCCAGCACGACCGTCTTTGCCCATACGTCCGGGCCGAGCGTCGCCTTCAGCGTCGTGATCGCCTCTGCCAGATCCTGCGCCGGTCGTTTGAACTGGCCGACCTGCGCAACATGCGTATCCCAGCCGGTGATAGAGAAGCTCGCAATCCTGTAGTCGCCCTTCAACATCTTGCCGGCGAGGGCCGCGATATCGGCGATCTTCTCGCCTCTCGGCCCGTCGGGCTCGGTCATCATAGAGGCGGCATTGGCGCGTGTCGCCTCTTCCATGGCCTTGGCGAAGGCAGGATCGTCCGCATAGAGCCGCTTCAGAAACTGCATCTCGTCCTTGGCCGAACCGAGATCGGAGTCGGATGCCCAGACGTCGACATTGCTCGGTCCGGAGAGGATGAGCTCGGTCGAGGTATTGATGTCGATCGCCTTTCTCGGATCCGAGCGGGGAATGACCGCCAGCGCACGGTTGAGCCAGCCGGTCTTTTCCTCCTGCACGTGCTCACCACCCGATTCCAGCATGTCCTGTCCGTCGAAATGGCTGCGCTGGTCGCGGTATGGCGTCGAGACCGCCTGCACGAAAGCGAGTTCCCGGCTCTTCCACAGCGGCAGCAGATCGGCCGCGGCGGGATGCAGCCCGAAATGTCCGTCGAGATCGAGCAGACCGCTATCGGGCGTCAGGGCAAGCGTCGGACGCAATGCCGAAAACCCCGCCTCCCCATAGGGCTGCACCAGAGCCAGACCGTCCATCGCGCCACGCAGCACGATCGTCACGAAACGGTTGTCGCCCGGCATGGCGGCGAAGGTAACCGGCGTGAAGATCGGCGCCGCGGCAAGGCAACAGGCGGAAGCAAGAAAACCCCGGCGTGAAAGCACCATGTCATTCATGAGCATGCTCCTATCGGCGATTGAATTCGGGCGATGCCAGCGTCAGCATCAGGCCGCTGATCTTGTTGGGTGCCTGCCCGACGATACGGATCGTGTCGTCCCGCGCGGCATCGGCGAGCGTCGCCTTCAGGAATTCGCGAGGATCGAAACCTTGTCCGAACTGCGCGGTCGCGCGCCGCGCCCAGCGCAATCGCTCGGCAAGTTGGCTCGCGGTGATCCAGGCGCCGAAGGACTCTTCGAAGCCTGCCGGGCTGGGCGGGAGCCAGGTGGGCTGCCCCATCCGTCGCAACGCGCCCTGCCCCAGCGCCCGGGCGGTCTGGATGGCCTTGCGATCCCTGAGCGCCTTGCCAGCCTCGCCCATCATCGTCGCATCGCCACCAACGTTCGGGGAACTGGCGTCGCCGTTCTTGGCCGCCATGCCAAGGTCTTCGCGACTGCCCTGATTGGCCTTGAGAAAACGCCCGACGTTACCGTCATCAGGACCGGCGTTCAGCGCCCGCAACCCGGCCACCACATAGTCGAAAGGCTGGCGCGCCTTGCTCCCGGGATTGTCCCACGCGGCGGGATGCGCGAGCATCGCCGTATAGACGGCGGTCAAATTGCCGTCGGTCTTCCTCCACGCATCGGTCATGACGGAAATCATGCCATCCGGTGGATCGTCGGAGATGAAGTGGACCACGAGTTTGCGACAGATGTGCAGGGCCGTCTTCGGGTTCGCGGCCAGCTCGTCGAGCAGCGAGAGATAGTCCCGCTCGGTTCTCTTCGGGCCGCCGTAGCTGATACCGAGAACCTTGTGCGGCCCGGGCTCGGAGATACCCGGCCGGAACATCGCGTCCATATCGCGGCGATCGATCGTCAGACCGGTCAGAACCATGGCGGCGGCGCGAACGTCGGCCTGCGTGTATCCGCTACCCGCCCCAAGCGTATGCAGCTCAAGCAGCTCGCGCCCGAGGTTTTCGTTGAGCCCCTTCTTTTGCTGCATGCCGCCGCGCGAGTCCGGCCCCAGTGATTGCGCCTGGTCGAGATAGATCAGCATCGCCGGATGCTCGGTCGCGCTGCGCAAAAGGTCGGAAAAGTGCCCGGCAATATGCGGGCGGATCGCCTCCGCCTCATATGCCGGCACGAGCAGGCGCATGGGCAGGCTCTTGTTGGCGCTGGTGGAAAAGTGATTGGTCCAGAACGTCGCCAAGCGCTCATGGAATCCGTATGGAGAAAGAACCGCCTGCAAGAGCCGCGCGTTTGCGTCCTGTTGAAACCTTGCCTGCGCCTGTCGCTGCAGCAACTTGCGGTGCTCCCGGCGCTCCTGGTCGTCATCCTCGCTTTGCCTGAGGTCGCGAAGCTGCTGCTGAAGATCGGAGATTGCGGCTCGCCTCTCGTCGAGGCCGCCGACGGGAAAAGCGACCGGCGACTGCAGGGCGGCCGGCAACTGGGCAAGCAGCGCGTCCTTGTTCTGCACCGAAGCTTCGCCCGGACGCAGACCGTAGCCGAAGCGGATCGCCGCCATGGTTGGAACCGAAAGGCTCATGAGCCGTCACCTCCATATCGCTGGATGGTGACAGGCTCTCAATAAATGTGTCGGAAATTACGGCAATTTCCGAACATGGACGATTTGTAATTCTCCGGCGATTCCAGACCGTTAGCCCCGGAAAATGAACGATGCGCCGATCGCGATCAGGGCAAAGCCGATGACGTGATTCCACGTCAGGCTTTCGCCCAGCCAGAATACCGAAAAGCCCGAGAAGACGAGAAGCGTGATGACTTCCTGCATGGTCTTCAGCTGCGCCGTCGAATAGACGGCCGAACCGATGCGGTTGGCCGGCACCGCGAGGCAGTATTCGAAGAAGGCGATCGCCCAGCTGACGACGATAGCGACGAAAATCGCCGTGCCCTTATGCTTGAGATGCCCGTACCAGGCAAAGGTCATGAAGATGTTGGACGCAAAGAGCATGACAACCGGCCAGACGGCGGCTGGGCTGATGGCAAAGGGCATGGGTGATTCCTGACGTTGAAACTGGCGCCAGCATGTATCGCCAATTTTCCTCTCTGCAAGGGGCCGAACCCCGTTGCCGTGACTGCGCATCGCGGAGCCGGCGAACCACTCTCCAAACATCCCGAAAACACAATCAGTGATTGATGTTGATTTGTGTGAATTACCCCAAAGCTGTGCGCCTAATGCGGCAGGCGTCCGCACATGGATAATTCGATGCGCCGCAACGGCAGAATTGCCGCCCGATTGTCGCGCATCATCCGTCCGGATGGCCTTGTTGAACGTCTGTCGGAGGGGACGCCCCATGGATACGATCACAGACATTGCCAAAACCAGTCTGGCCGAAGTGCTTTCCGCCTTGGCGCAGGCGAAAATGAAAGTCGGTTCCATCGCAGATGCCGATGGTACCTACTCGGTGACTTACGAGCCGTCGCCATCGTCCTCGGATGGCGCCAGCCTCAGCAGCACCTTGCCGACCGCACCGCCGGTCGCCAACATGGACAGCCCGTCGCCGCCCGTGGCCGGCGCACCTGGCGCATTCGTCCACGCTCGGGCGATTGCGCCGAAAACGATCCTCTATACCGACGCGGAAGGACGCGACGAAATCCGCGAAGGCGGATCTCGCTCCTGGCGCAACTGCAATGCCGGAAATATTCGCAAGGGCGATTTCTCGATCAACTGCGGCGCCATTGGCGATGACGGCAGCTTCGCGATCTTTCCCGACGAGGAAACCGGCAAGGCAGCAATCATCGCCCTGCTGCGAACGGCAACCTACATCAAGCTGACCCTCAAGGAGGCGATTTTCCGTTACGCGCCGCCCAGCGAGAACAATTCTGAAGCCTACGCCCAATTCATCCACAGCAAGACCGGTATCGCACTGAATGCCGTTCTCTCCAGCCTGAAGATGGATGACTTCCGCAAGATCGCGAGGTTCATCCAGATCGTCGAGGGCTGGAAGCCGGGCATCATCAGATCGAACGCACCGCCCGCACCGCTGATGAGCACCGCGATCGGCGTGGCGTCTTCCGCGGCTTCGGCCACGCAGGACTGGATGATGATTGCCCGCCGCGAAGCGGCCCTGCCCGTGCGCGAACGCAGCCAGTGGCCGGACCCCGGCGAGAACCCGCGCATCCTCAATTACTTCAGGGTCAGCGCCCCGTGGTTCGAGGTGGCGGGCGGCGACGAGGTCGATTGGTGCGCGGCCTTCGTCAATTACTGCCTTGTCAGCAGCGGCCACATGGGCACCGATCATCCCGGCGCACGATCGTTCTTCTGGAACAAGAAGAAGCAATTCCTCGTCCTAAAGGAGCCGAAACCAGGAGCGATAGCGGTTCGTCGCTATGCGCCCTTCTCCGATCCCGACTGGGCAACCGGTAACGGCCATGTCGGCTTCGTGGTTTCATGGACCAGCACGACGGTAACGCTGCTTGGAGGAAACCAGAGCAACACCGTCTGCGAGAAGACCTTCCCGCGGCTCGAAAAGAACGGAAACACCAAGGAATCCGAGTTCGTCCGTTTCCTGATGCCCGTCATCGTCTGAGCGACATCACAAGGCAACGCGGGCGCGGCCATACCGCGCCCGCGCAGAGCGGTTCGGCTGGCCGATCAGGCGCGCACGCCGTGCGGCTCCTCGGCCTCCTCCGTTCCGAACCGCACATCCTTCTTCTCGTAGCCGAAGCCGGCGAGCAGCGCGACGACGATGGCAACGACAGCCGCGACCATCAGCAGCGCGTAGGCATAGTCGCCACCCCAATGCTCGGCCAGTCCCGCCTGCAGCGTCGCGTTGCCCGACGCGAGCAGATTGCCGAGCTGGTAGGCGAACCCCGGGAAGGTGCCGCGCACCTCGTCCGGCGACAGTTCATTGAGGTGCACCGGCACAATACCCCAGGCGCCCTGCACGAAAAACTGCATCAGGAACGCCCCGATCGCGAGCAGCACCGGTCCCGGCGCATAGACCCAAAGCGGCGCCACCGGCACGGCGATCAGCGAGGCGATGACGATCGCCTTCTTGCGTCCGATCCTCTGCGATAACGCACCGAAGAACAGGCCGCCGCAGATAGCCCCTATATTGTAGACGATGGCGATCGCGCCGGTCGTGTAGCTGTCGTAGTTGCGCTGGGTCTCCAGGAAGGTCGGATAGAGATCCTGCGTGCCATGGCTGAGGAAATTGAACGCCGTCATCAGCAGCACCGACCACAGGAACAGCGGCACGTTTTCACGCAGCACGGCGAGGAACGGCCGGCGCCCCTGTTTCTGGCGCTTGATGAAAGCCGGGCTCTCCTCGACGTTGCGCCTGATATAGAGCACCAGCAACGCTGGCAGCGCCCCGACGAAGAACATGCCGCGCCAGCCGATAACCGGAAACAGCAGGAAAAACACGATCGAGGCAATCAGATAGCCGGACGGATAACCGGCCTGCAGAATGCCGGAGACGATGCCACGGCTATCTTCAGGCACGGTTTCCATGACAAGCGAAGCGCCAACGCCCCACTCGCCGCCCATGGCGATACCATAGAGCGCTCTGAGCATGATGAACATGGTCAGCCCGGTCGAGAAACCGGTCAGAAACTCGAACAGCGAATAGAGCGCCACATTGACCATCAGCGTGATGCGGCGACCATATTTGTCCGACGCCAGCCCGAAGAGCAGCGCGCCGAGCGGCCGCATGGCAAGCGTCAGGAAGATCGCCACCGACACGGCGGCGACGTCGGTATGGAACTCCTCGGCAATGTGTTTGAGGACGAAAACCAGAATGAAGAAATCGAAGGCGTCGAGCGTCCAGCCGAGATAGCTGGCAATAACGGTGTTGCGCTGCTGCGGGGTGAGCGCGCGCAGGCTCTGCAATGCGGACATCATGGTCCTCCGTCCGAAAGCGGCGGCGAGGCGGGCAATGTCCGGATGCCGTCGAAGAGAGGGATCGCCCGGGGATGGGCGAGGTCGAAGCTGTGACAGGCAGCCTCGTTCAACGTCAGCACTGCTGTCCTTGTTCCCGGCTGCGACAGTTTGACCGCCGCTCAGCCTTCGCCGGCAAGCTTCGCGCGAATGCGATCCGGCCCGCCGGTCATGCGCCGGGCAAAGGGCCGCTCGGGATCGACGACTCGCCAGAAAGGCGCGCTGCCCTCCTCGCTGATGTGCGCCAGATGCCGCTGCACAGTGACAGGGCAGCAGGCATCCGCCCCATGTTTCGCCGCGAGCGCTCGCCGGATTTCCGCCAGATCCGACAGCTGGCCCGCCGGCGCGCTTCGCAACGCATCGACGACCATGCTTTCGCTCGGGATCAGCATGCGCTGCTCCCGTGCCCTGCCCTTCGGCCGCATCCTGATGACGGGAACGTCTTCCATATCCATCCTCCTCAGATCGAAAGCCGCGCTCAGGTGAGGTTCCGGCGGCGCTCCAGCTCGGCGGCCGTCGGCTGTTCGAATTCGAACGAGCCGGTGACGATATCGCCGTCGCGAACATACTTGTTCACCGTCACACCAGTGCTCGAAACCCGCGAACTGACGAGCTTCAGCTTGCCCGGAGATGCTCCGTCGCCAAACAGCCGTTTGCCCTTGCCGAGCACGACGGGAAAGAACGAGACATACAGCTCGTCGACGAGATCGTTCCGGAACAGGGTCTGCAGGAAGTCCGTGGAACCTTGCGTCAGCAGGTCAGGTCCATCGCCCGCCTTCAACGCCTTGAGCGCACCGATGACGTCGGCGCCGAGCACCTGGCTGTTCTGCCAGTCGGGCTTGAAGTCCGGATTGCGGGTCGCGACATATTTGGTGATCTTGTCGAACAGCGGGCCGATCGGATCGTCGGGGGCGACATAAGGCCAGTGCGCAGCGAAGATGTCATAGGTCTTGCGGCCGAGCAGCAGATCGAAGCGATTGGCGAACATCTCACCGACCGACTCTCCCATCGCCTCGTCGAAATAGGGCGCGGCCCAGCCTCCGTAACGGAAGCCACCGATCGGATCCTCATCCGGACCGCCCGGCGCCTGCATGATGCCGTCGAGGCTGACGAATGCTCCTGTAATGATCTTTCTCATGCCTGTTCTCCTCCGTGATCCCTCGGGCTGTTGACGGCGGCTTCGCGGGCGCGCTCGCCAACGTCAGTCACTCTCGCCAATCGTCCATCTGTTGCGCTGGATTGAGTTCTTGCGCGAGTCCAATGAGAATCCCCTCAGGCCCGCGGATATAGCAAAGCCGATACGCCTCCTTGTACTGGACGACATCACCGACGAGACGCGCACCATGCGTGCGAAGCCTCTCAAGTGTCTCGTCGACGTCATCAACGGCGAACATGACGCGGAGATAGCCGAGGGCGTTGACTTCAGCGTTCCGGTGATCCGCGACCACATCCGGCCTGAGAAACCGCGAAAGCTCGAGCCGGCTATGGCCGTCAGGTGTGCGCATCATCGCGATCTCGACGCACTGATCGCCCAGTCCGGTAACGCGACCGGCCCATTCTCCTTCGATCATCGCCCGCCCCTCGAGCTCAAGGCCGAGCGCGAGAAAGAAATCGATCGTCGCTCCCAGGTCTTCGACGACGATCCCGACATTGTCCATCCGCTTCAGCGCCATTCTAATCTCCGTTTGGTTATCTGACCCCAAGGACGTTCGCCCGCCGCCCACACCGACACTCGCATCAGACAAAATTCGCCGCCACTGTTTGCCAAATCCGAACGATTCTTTTGTTTCCCTTTTGTACTCTTGGCCCCTTCACTTTCGCGGTGACTCTCGCCATATTCCGCCGATGGCCAAAACTCCGAAGAAATCCACCGCCCCGAATGGCTTCGAGGAAACCCCACAGTCGTCCTTTGAAGGCGCTCCCCTGTCCGGCTCCGTGTCCGACTGGGTGAAGCAGCTGGAGGCCGATGCCGAGGCGTCAGGTGTCGAGACGCAGCGCCAGATCGCCTCGAAGGCCGGCAAGCACCGCAAGAAGGTGGAGATCGCCGCTTCCAAATCCGCGAGGGGAACCTCCATGGGCGGCTCGACCGACCCGAAGACCCGCGCCGCCGCCGGCCTCAACCCGGTCGCTGGCATGGACACGACGCTGGAGGAGGCCGCCTCGCTGCAGGCCGGCACCGCCGTCACCGCCACAGTCGAGGCCCTGTCGGCGCTGATCGAGAGCGGCAACCCGCTGCACAAGAACGGCAAGATCTGGACGCCGCACCGCCCTGCCCGGCCCGACAAGTCCGAAGGCGGAATCTCGATCCGCATGGACTCGGAATACCAGCCCGCCGGCGACCAGCCGACCGCCATCAAGGACCTTGTCGAGGGCCTTGAAAATGGCGATCGCAGCCAGGTGCTGCTCGGCGTCACCGGCTCCGGCAAGACCTTCACCATGGCCAAGGTGATCGAGGAAACCCAGCGCCCGGCCCTGATCCTGGCGCCGAACAAGACACTGGCCGCCCAGCTCTATTCCGAGTTCAAGAACTTCTTCCCCGACAACGCCGTCGAGTACTTCGTCTCCTACTACGATTACTACCAGCCGGAAGCCTACGTCCCGCGCTCCGACACCTATATCGAGAAGGAATCTTCGATCAACGAGCAGATCGACCGCATGCGCCACTCGGCGACGCGCTCGCTGCTCGAGCGTGACGACTGCATCATCGTCGCCTCCGTTTCCTGCATCTACGGTATCGGCTCGGTCGAGACCTATACCGCCATGACCTTCCAGATGAATGTCGGCGACCGCCTCGACCAGCGCCAGCTGCTCGCCGACCTCGTCGCCCAGCAATACAAGCGCCGCGACATGGATTTCCAGCGCGGCTCCTTCCGCGTCCGCGGCGACACCATCGAAATCTTCCCGGCCCACTTGGAAGACGCGGCCTGGCGCATAAGCATGTTCGGCGACGAGATCGACGCCATCACCGAGTTCGACCCGCTGACCGGCGCCAAGACCGGCGACCTGAAATCGGTGAAGATCTACGCCAACTCGCACTACGTCACCCCGCGCCCGACGCTGAACGCCGCCATCAAGTCGATCAAGGAGGAGCTGAAGGGCCGCCTCGTCGAACTGGAAAAGGCCGGCCGCCTCTTGGAAGCCCAGCGCCTGGAACAGCGCACCCGCTACGATATCGAGATGCTCGAAGCGACCGGCTCCTGCCAGGGCATCGAGAACTATTCGCGCTACCTGACCGGCCGCGACCCCGGCGACCCGCCGCCGACGCTGTTTGAATACGTCCCCGACAACGCCATCGTCTTCATCGACGAGAGCCACGTCACCATTCCGCAGATCGGCGGCATGTACCGGGGCGACTTTCGAAGAAAAGCGACGCTGGCCGAATACGGCTTCCGCCTGCCGTCGTGCATGGACAACCGGCCGCTGCGCTTCGAGGAATGGGACGCCATGCGCCCCGACACCGTCGCCGTCTCGGCCACACCGGGCGGCTGGGAGATGGAACAGTCGGGCGGCGTCTTCGCCGAACAGGTGATCCGTCCGACCGGCCTGATCGATCCGCCGGTCGAGGTCCGCTCCGCCCGCAGCCAGGTCGACGACGTGCTCGGCGAGATCCGCGAGACCGCCGCGAAGGGCTACCGCACGCTGTGCACCGTGCTGACCAAGCGCATGGCCGAGGACCTGACCGAATATCTGCACGAACAGGGCGTGCGCGTCCGCTACATGCACTCCGACATCGACACGCTCGAGCGCATCGAGATCATCCGCGATCTCCGCCTCGGCGCCTTCGACGTGCTCGTTGGCATCAACCTCCTGCGCGAAGGCCTCGACATTCCCGAATGCGGTTTCGTCGCCATCCTCGATGCCGACAAGGAAGGCTTCCTGCGCTCCGAGACCTCGCTGGTCCAGACCATCGGCCGCGCCGCGCGTAACGTCGACGGCAAGGTCATCCTCTATGCCGACAAGATCACCGGCTCGATGCAGCGGGCGATGGACGAAACCGCCCGCCGCCGCGAAAAGCAGGTCGCCTACAACGAGCAACACGGGATTACGCCGGAGAGCGTCAAGGCGAAGATTTCCGACATCCTCGATAGCGTCTACGAACGCGACCACGTCCGCGCCGACATCTCCGGCGCCTCGGGCAAGGGTTTCGCAGACGGCGGCAACCTCGTCGGCGGCAACCTGCAGACGCATCTCAACGCGCTCGAAAAGCAGATGCGCGACGCCGCCGCCGACCTCGACTTCGAGAAGGCCGCCCGCCTCCGCGACGAGATCAAGCGCCTCAAGGCCGCCGAACTCGCCGTCATGGACGACCCGATGGCGCGCGAGGAAGCCCGCGCGCAGGAAGGCAGCGGCAGGAAGAGCGGCAAGCCGGCCGCAGGCGCCGAGCCCAAGTCCCTCTTCGCCAAGCCCGGCCTCGACAACATGGGCCCGGGCACCGACACCACGACGCCGCTCTTCCGCAAGCCCGATCTCGACGATATGGGCCGCGACGTCGCCGACCCCGCCGGCAAACCCCTCTTCCGCCGCAACACGCTCGACGAAATGACGGTCGGCCGCACTGAAAAACCGGTCGCAGGCCACCTGCCGGATAAGCCAGACGCCGCCAAGAGCACGAAGCGCTTCTCACCGCTGCTGGAAGGCCAGCCGGAGCGCGACGACGTCAGGCCGCTGGTCCGCGGCAAGACCGGCGTCGGGAGTTATGAGGATGCGGGTGACGTGAAGCGCAAGGGGCGGACCAAGGGCAAGACGGGGCGGCCAGGGCAGTAAAGCTTCAATGGCTCGCGATAACATTAAGGCAATGCACCGCCGGAAACCTCAGTGTCTTGCCTTCGCCTTGAAGTTTTCCCTGTAGTAGGAAATTGCCGACGAGAGCCTAGCATAGCCATCATACCACCGAATTAGCTGCACGATCCCCAACAAGAAAGGCGAAGTGAAGATCAAGCAACTCCAAACCGACGTGGACCGAGCTATACAGATCGTTGGCACAATTGACGAAATAACCAGAAGCAAGAAAGCAACAAATCCTATTATGGCAGAGGCAAACGTCAGCCGGCCGTTCATAATCCCGATTCTATTTAGCTCGAACTGAAATTGTAGCTTCTCGTTCCCGAGATCGCTAAGGCCGGCTTTGCCATGAATTCGTTCAGTGAATTTCAGAACGCGAGCACACTCGGCTAGTATTTTTTCATTTTTTATATCGATAATCTGAGATAGAATCGGATAAGCAAATGCAACCCCAACGCCCGTTGAGAATACGTTCTGAAGTGACGTAAGCAGTACTCCTTCGCAGGCTACCTCTAATGACATTCAATCCCTCAACGGTGAAAAACATAATTGGCGCGCGCGGCCTTACGATCGATGAGGTATCGAAGGCTGCAGGCATGTCCGTCAAAAGGGTTCATGCAACCCTCGACGGTGACAATATCCCAACAAAGAATCAGATAGTTAATTTAGCTGCCAAGATGGCAGTGCCGCCATATGCTTTCTTCGCTGACCAATACATTGTACCGGCGTCACCCATCCTGGACTTTCGGGCTTCCAAACCGGAATCTCTCAAATACGGAAAGGATGCTAGCCGGTTCGAGTACATTTTTACGCTTAGAGACTTTCTTGCGAGACTATATAACCGTTTAGATCTCGATGCACCCGAGATCCTTTTCTCATCTGAGCCCGAAGGAAACCCTGAACAATTTGCAAAGTCAGTGGAGAACCTGCTCGACCTTCAAGCGATAAGAGCGGAGTCGAATTCTAAATCGGACTTCTACAGACTTTTTAGAAAAGCGATAGAAACGCTTGGTGTGTTCGTCATACAAGACCACAACATTTCCACGAACGTCGATGGATTTGCTCTTTATCACGCAAACTTCACGTCCAATTTGATATTCGTGAATACGCTGAAGCGAAATCCCGGAGCGAAGAGCTTCACTCTTGCACACGAACTGTCGCATATTCTTGGAAAGCGCTCGGCTATATCAAACAATTACGAATATGATAATGAGATTGAAGCCTACGCGAACGATTTTGCCGGGTGCCTCCTGATTCCTCGCGAGGCTTTGATCGACGAACTGAATTCAAAGAAGTATTTCTTCAACTCCTACGAAATGGCAAGGCAGTCGGCCGATAAGCTTTCTGACATTTTCAGATGCAGCGTCAGCGCGATGTTGGTTAGACTGGAGAGGCTTGGATACTCGAAGCACGAGTATACAAAAGCCTTTCTGGCTGGCTTTGGAAAAGCCAATTTCCTCGATACTGACAAACCACCAGCATTCGGCCCGAAGGATGGTCCTAAGCCAGGCGTTATTGATCTTGCATATTTTGGCACACGAGC
Source organism: Rhizobium sp. Root708 (assembly GCF_001429725.1). Lineage (GTDB taxonomy): Bacteria > Pseudomonadota > Alphaproteobacteria > Rhizobiales > Rhizobiaceae > Rhizobium. The sequence continues at coordinate 189,634 of NZ_LMHV01000007.1, forward strand.
CACAGCGGTCTTAGTTGCAGCTTTACAGCGTGGTTTAACTACAAAATACGAAATATTCGAGAATACCGGCCTCTCCAAGAAGAGAATTGATGGGCTTCTCCAAGTTGCTTCAGAAAAAAACCTACTAGGGCAGTTCGATTAGGATGGCTTCAATACTCGAATTTACAGTTGCCACGGAAGCAGCTGACGCAATGGATAATACAGGACTTTGCGCCCATGGTTGCACATCGTTCTCTCCGCTAGGGCTCGCCAGAGCAGAAGCCGACGACATTCAACGATTTGATCCAGATGCATTTGAGAAACTGAATCATTTCGGGGTAACCATACATGAAGTTGAGATCGAAGATTTTGATTATATTGGCTCTTTGTCTCATTTAGCTGTAGTGAACCAGTTTGATAGCAAAACCACCAAGAAGCTCTACAAGCATGCTATTGCTGTTCGGCTGGGGCGAGACCTTCTGATCGCAAACGAATCGCCAGAAAAAGACACGATCGAGGCGGTCTCCTTAGCGTTCGGGAATGCCTATCATATACTCTAACCTGGTGGTTAACGTCTCGGACGGTGCCGCTAGCGCGTCTGAGTCTGACGTCTGACTCTTGAAGACACTATCGGCAGGGCGCGACTTAAGGGCTAGGCCCTCGCGGTAGACAACCTGTTCCGGGCGGCGCTCACGCAGCGCCCGTTGAACAGAGAAAACCGGATCCCCGTAAAAACAGAGACATACGCCTCGCTTCATCCCCACCTCTCCCAACCCATGCCATCATCCCCTCGTCCCGTCACGGATACACCGCAAGGCGTTGCGGCGAGGCGGGACCGGCGCGGGGTGGGAGGGTAGGACGCAAAACCTGACACACCGGGTCCGCAGAAAATGGTCTCCCTCCGGGGACGGCGGCGTTCGCGTGAATGCGGCGTCGAGTTGAGCCCCGGACGTGCTTGTGTGGCACACATGGCCCCCAGGGAAGCGAACGCTTCCTCGGGCAAGGCGGCAGAGGGACCGGAGTTGCGGGCATAAACCGCCGAACGGGGCGCTCGACAGCGCCATTTTAGACTTTTCAGATGAGGCTCTTTCGAGCGCCCCGTCCGAACCCTGTCGCCCGCAAGGGCCGGCAAACCGATGCCAGGATCAAACCACGGGTGAAACCAGCCGCGTGAAGGCAAAGCCGCGCGCCGCCGGCAGCGCGGCGATGCGAAGATGGAGGAGCAGGCATGACCACATCCGAAGCGAAGGCGCCCAAGGCGGGCATGAGCGATTGGGAACGCCGCATCGGCGACTACGGCACGCTGAGGCTGCGCCAGCGCACCGCCGAGATGCTCGGCCTGCCGGCAAGGGTCTGCGGCGTGCGCAACTGCCGCCGCACGAGATCCTGCCTGTTCGCATTCATCGACACGAAGCTTGCGGTCTGTTCCACGATGCTGACCGAGGAGGAGCGCAAGGCGCATGACGAACTCCTCGATTTCGCCGCCCGCGTCTACGAAGCGGCCCACTCCGGCCACTTCGGCAACCTCTATCGCCTGCTTTTTCAGAACCCGCCGGAATATCACCGCTCGGTGATAGAGATCGTCCGCCATGCCCTGCCGCCCGGCCATTCCGGACATGACGGCCTCGACGCGATCCGCAGGATCGCCGCGCAACGGCTGGTTGGTACCATTTAGGGACAGTTTCCGGCAATGGGACAGTAGCCGCCGTGAATGCTTACCATTCGTCAAGTATCTGAATCTTTGGGGATTCCCGTTTTGTAGAATCGCATGCCACAATATTGCCGCTTGCCTTTTGCTTCGAATGCTGTCACCAAATGCGGCTCTCGGGCATTTGCATGCCGGTGACTGGACTGATGTGGTAAAGCTTTCCGGCAGGAAGGCAGCGTGGGGGACCCCGCGTGACTGAGACGTTCTTTCCCCGTTCGTGAACTACTCGACTGAGCTTTCGCGCGCTGAATTTCGATGGAGGAGCGCGAAAGTGAAAGCCGTCCGTTTCCTCTCGAGGGGCGCGGATACCAAACAGACTACAGGGAAAAGGACCTATCCCCCATGGCCACCAAAGGCACCGTAAAATTCTTCAACCAGGACAAGGGTTTTGGTTTCATCACGCCAGAAGGCGGCGCGAAGGACGTTTTCGTCCACATCTCCGCGCTCCAGGCTTCCGGCATCCAGTCGCTGCGCGAAGGCCAGCAGGTTACCTTCGACACCGAGCCGGATCGCATGGGCAAGGGCCCGAAGGCCGTCAACATCTCGGCTAACTAATTCATTTTCTGCTTCGGCAGGAAAGAGAACGGCGCTCTGCAAGGGGCGCCGTTTTTCGTTTGGGGATGGTGCAATGGCCCCGCGAATTGCGAAGGCGGCGATGCGGATCGAGAGCGGATCGGCCTATCCGAGGTTTGGCGACACGGTCGCGGCGGTCTCAGGCTTGGCTCACCCAAGATTGCCCACATAGCAACGTCCCCTCTACCGGAAACCGTGCAACACTCCTCGCAAGGTTAGGACGTCCGCTGCGTCAGCAATGCATCCGCTTTAAAGCACGATGAAGCGGGCAAGGCATGGGGAGGTTTGGAGGCTTTTCGGTAAGGACGGGTTTCGTTGAACCGCCAAAGGCAGACGCTTCACCCGCACGCCAGCTGGAGCGCTGGACACAACGCCTTGCAGACGCCCAGCCACCTCGCTCCGTCGTGCGGCCGCTATGCGCCGACCGCTTCCCTAGTGCCGTCGAAATCGACCGCGGCAAAGGCTGCGGCAATCACCTCGGGTCCGGCGCCCGCCTTGACGGCGTCGGTCGACAGGATCTGCCGATAGCGGCGCGCGCCTGGTAGCCCCGTGAACAGCCCGACCATATGCCGCGCCACCTGCTGCAGCCGCCCGCCAGCGGCGATGTGGCGCTCGGCATAGGCCATCATCCGGTCGCGGATCGCGCCCCAGTCGGCCGCCTCCGCCGCCGCGCCATAGAAGCGGCGGTCGACATCGGCGAGAACCGAGGCATTCTGATAGGCCGCGCGCCCGAGCATGATGCCGTCGATGTGGTCGAGATGCCCGGCCGCCTCGTCGAGCGTCTGGATGCCGCCATTGATGCCGATGAAGACATCCGGCCGCGCCTGCTTCGTGCGGTAGACGATCTCGTAATCGAGAGGCGGGATCTCGCGGTTCTCCTTCGGCGACAGGCCCTTCAGCCAGGCCTTGCGCGCATGGATCCAGATCGCGTCGGCACCGGCATCGAGCACCCGATCGAGAAGGCCGGGCAGCGCCGCTTCCGGATCCTGCTCGTCGACGCCGATCCGGCACTTCACCGTCACAGGCACGTCGGCCACCGCCTTCATCGCCGCCACGCAGGCCGCCACGGTCTCGGGCGTCAGCATCAGGCAGGCGCCGAAGGTGCCCGACTGTACCCGGTCCGAGGGACAGCCGACATTGAGGTTGATCTCGTCATAGCCGTAGGGCGCGGCGATCCTGACCGCCTCGGCAAGCTTTGCCGGATCCGATCCGCCGAGCTGCAGCGCGACAGGATGCTCCGCCGCATCGAAGGACAGCAGCCGTTCGCGAGGCCCATGGATGATCGCATCGGCGACGACCATTTCCGTGTAGAGCAGCGCATTGCGGCTGATCTGCCGGTGGAAATAGCGGCAATGGCGATCGGTCCAGTCGATCATCGGCGCAACGGCGAAGATCGGCTGGCCTGATTTCAGGGCCTCGGCGTAGAAATTGGATGTGGTCATGCCGCGCTCATAGCGCAAAGACGGGCGAAATGCCAGTTTGCAGGGCGCAGGGCAGCAATGCGGCGATGCGCAGCCAAATCGCCCATGTCCAAATTACCCATGCCATGACGAACCATGCTTCCCCCCTCGCCGGGTTTGCGTCTAAGATGCCTGACGTCATGAACAGCAAGAGCCTGCAATGTCCCTTTCCGCGACTGTCATCCCCCTTCCGCAACCCGTCCTGCTTCCTGTCGAAGGCACCGCCGAGACCTTTCCCGTCCGTCGCGTCTACTGCGTCGGGCGCAACTATGCCGACCACGCGATCGAGATGGGCCATGACCCGAGCCGCGAGCCGCCCTTCTTCTTCCAGAAGAACGCCGAGAACCTGCTGCCCGCAGGCAGTGATTTCCCCTACCCGCCGCTCTCGAGCGACGTGCATTTCGAGGTCGAGTGCGTTCTGGCGCTGAAGGCCGGCGGCCAGGATATCGCCGCCGACAAGGCGCTTGATTGTATCTACGGCTATGCCGTCGGCATTGACTTCACCCGTCGCGACCTGCAGGCGGAGGCCAAGAAGCTCGGCCGTCCCTGGGAAGTCGCCAAGGCGTTCGAGTTTTCCGCACCCGTGTCGCCGATCGTCCCGGCGGCCAAGCTCGGGCATCCCTCGGCTGGTCGGATCTGGCTGGAGCTGAACGGCAAGCGCGTCCAGGATGGCGACCTCAACCAGATGATCTGGAAGGTGCCTGAAATCATCGCCGAGCTTTCGAAGCTTTTCATCCTGGCGCCGGGCGACGTCATCATGACCGGCACGCCGGCCGGTGTCGGCGCAGTGAAGAAGGGCGACCGCGTCGATTGCGGTATCGACGGTATCGCCGCGCTGTCGGTGAAGGTAGCCTGAGGAGACGTCCATGCCTGTCTACGCGCTCGGCGGACTGACGCCGGATCTGCCGGCGCCCGGCACCTACTGGATCGCGCCGGATGCCCATGTCATCGGCCAGGTGTCGCTCGGCGTCGATGTCGGCATCTGGTTTGGCGCGGTGCTGCGCGGCGACAACGAACCTGTCGTGGTCGGCGCGGCCACGAACATCCAGGAAGGTGCGATGCTGCACACCGATCCCGGGCATCCGGTCACGATCGGCGAAGGCTGCACCATCGGCCACCACGCCATCGTCCACGGCTGCACGATCGGCGACAATTCGTTGATCGGCATGGGCGCGACTGTGCTGAACGGCGCCAGGATCGGCAACAATTGCCTGGTGGGTGCCAATGCGCTGATCACCGAGGGCAAGGAGTTTCCCGACAATTCCCTGATCGTCGGCTCGCCCGCGCGGGTTATCCGCACGCTCGACGAGGCGGCGATCGAGGGGCTGCGCCGCTCGGCCGAGAAATATGTCGGCAACTGGCAGCGTTTTGCCCGCGACCTGCGTCCCCTCTGACCGTCAGAACAACAGGCCGACGCCGGTCACGTTCTTGACCGCCGTCTTCACGAGATCGAAGACGGCATTCAGGATTTTCTGCGCGGCCGCGTAAAGGAGGAATTCGAACTCCGACAGTGCGCTGTTCAGATTGAGTTCGAGCAGATGCAGCGTCAGGTCGGCGGCCTTGACGGTGATCGTCTTCGCCGCCAGCTGCGCCATCACCTTGGCCGTCTTCTGCGCGATGAAGCCGAGCTGATAGGTCATCTCGTCACGGATGGCGGTCCATTGTTTCCTGGCCGTGCCGGCTGCGACCGACAGTAGGCCCTGAAGCAATTCCTCGGCGGATGTGGGTGCGAAAGTCGCGTCAACAGGCATGGATCTTTCCCTACTTCAATGAGCCTTCCATCGTCTTGGCAATGCCGCAGGTGTTCCGAACGATCGAAATGTTGTCTGCTTCGTTGGGCTGCTGGCCGCCCGCCTCGAAGCTCGCTCGCGACGTCTCGATCGCTTTCCGGCAGATTTCGATATTGCCGGCCAACAGCTTGGCAGCATGCGCGGAGGGCTTGCCTTTCAGGTAGACAGGACGCCGCTCAGCGATATCGCCGGCATCCTTCACCATCGCCAAAGCCTCGATGTAGTAAGGCTCGACGTCGCGGTAGCGTGCGTGCTGCGGCGCTTTCGTCTCCAGCGCGGTTTCGATCTTCGTGAGGCTGGAATGCGCGCCATCGAGCTTGGTGTAGATGGCCTCGTTGTAAGCGGGCGCAAAGATGGAACATCCACCGAGCGGAATCGTCACGATAAACGAGAGTAGATGATGTTTCGGCATATGTGCGGTCCCCGGTCCCTGCCGCACATCATAATTCAGTCGCATGCACAATCAATAGTTACATATAAACATAAATGCAATCATTACGATTGTTCGGTTGCAAGCCTAGTTGATGGTCAAGCCGCACACGCCTCACACAGGCCACGGATCTCGATCGTCGTCTTCTCCGCCTTGAACTTCTTGCCGCGCGTCCAGTCCATGAGGCGATGATCGACCTCGTGATCGTGGAATTCCATCACGTGGCCGCAGCTCTCGCAGATAGCGAAAGCGACGATGCCGTGGCTGTGGCAGTTCTGGTCGGGATGCGCGCAAGCAACAAAGGCGTTGATGCTTTCGAGCCGGTGCACGACGCCATATTCGAGCAGCTTCTCGAGCGCACGGTAGACCTGCAGCGGCGCGCGAAAACCGTGATCGCGCAGCCTATCGAGGATCGTATAGGCGCTGAGCGGTCCGTCGGCCTTTTCGAGAACCTCGAAAACGAGAGCCTGGTTCTTGGTCAAAGCAGGTGCATTCATGAACGTTGTCCTTCCGGGGCCTGCCCGCGCCCGCGCTTCGGCAGCAGGCTCAGAATGAAGAGGATCAGGGCCGCGACGACGATCGACGGGCCGGAGGGCGTGTCGTAGGTCAGCGAGCCGAACAACCCGCCGACCACGGCGACGGCACCGATCAGCGAGGCGAAGATGGCCATCACCTCGGGCGTCGCGGCGAAACGCCGGGCCGCCGCCGCCGGGATGATCAGCAGCGAGGTGATCAGCATGATGCCGACGATTTTCATGGCGATGGCGATGACGACGGCCATCAGCAGCATGAAGAAGAGCCGCGCCCGCTCCGGTTGCAGCCCCTCGGCCTCGGCAAGTTCGGGATTGACGGTGGAGGCGAGAAGCGGTCGCCAGAGCCAGGCGATTGCCGCCAACACCAGTATGCCGCCGCCCCAGATCATCACGATGTCGGTCTTCGAGACCGCGAGGATATCACCGAACAGGAAGGCGATGAGATCGATGCGCACCCAGCTCATGAAGGCGACCATCACGAGGCCAATCGCCAGCGTCGCATGCGAGAGGATACCAAGCAGCGCATCCGCCGACAGCGCCTGGCGTTTCTGCAGGAACAGCAGGAGGATCGACACCGCTGCCGCCACCAGGAACACGGCGAGCGTCAGGTTGAACTGCAGCAGCAGCGACAGCGCGACGCCGAGCAGTGCCGAATGGGCGATCGTATCGCCGAAATAGGCCATGCGCCGCCAGATGATGAAGCAGCCGAGCGGACCCGTTGTCAGCGCCAGGCCAACCCCTGCGAGGATCGCGCGGACGAAGAAATCGTCAAACATGGCGCTCTCCTGCCGGGTGCCTGTGATCGTGATCGCCGCCAGCATGGCTGTGATCGTGGCTATGGCCGGCGTGGTCATGCCCCGCATGGTCATGATGGGCGTGGTCGTGCCCGTCTTGGCCATGGTGGTGGCCATCGTCGGGGTGGCAGTGATCGGTGACGGAGCCGTCGGAATGCAGCACCCGGCCATCCGGCAGATGCGTATGATCGTGGTCGTGGCTGTAGACCGCAAGCGCCTGCGCCGCACGGCTGCCGAACAGGCGGACATATTCCGCGCTCTGGGTGACCGCCTGCGGGGTGCCGCGGCAGCAGACATGACCGTTGAGGCAGATCACCGTATCCGTCGCCGCCATGACGACATGCAGGTCGTGCGAGATCAGCAGGATGCCGCAGCCCGTCGTGTTGCGGATCGACTGGATCAAATCGTAGATCGCGATCTCGCCCGAGAAATCGACGCCCTGCACCGGCTCGTCCAGCACCAGCAGGTCAGGCTTGCGGGCGATGGCGCGCGCGATCAAGGCTCGCTGGAACTCACCACCGGACAGATGCTGCACTTCGGCGTCGAGCATGTGCGACAATCCGACGGCCTCGAGAGACGCCGCCATATCGGCGTCGGAGAGAGGTCCGGTCAGCGTCATCAGCCGGCGCACGGTGAGCGGCAGCGTCCAGTCGATCGCCAGCTTCTGCGGCACATAGCCGACCTTGAGGCCGGAGGCACGCTCCACCCTTCCTTCGTCGGGCTTCAATACGCCGATCGCTGTCTTGACGGTGGTCGATTTGCCCGAGCCGTTGGGTCCGATCAGCGTGACGATCTCGCCGCGCGAGACGGAGAAATCCACGCCGCGGACCAGCCAGCGGCCGTTTCTGCGAACGCCGACGTTGGAAAGCGAGACCAATGGCTTCGCTTCGGAATTTGCAGGAGAGGACATCATTTTTCCGAATGTGCTGTTGCGACTTGCTATCGCACACGTTATAGCATAACGCAATTGATGTAATAACATTACAATTGCAATTCAAGCGGAGTACACCGATGAAATTCGCGATGGCCCTTACTCTCGCAGTCCCCGCCATCTTCTTTGCCGAGGCGGGCAGAACGGCGGATGCGCCTGTCGTGGTGACCTCGATCAAGCCGATTCACTCGCTCGTATCGGCGATCATGCAGGGCGTGGGCACGCCGGAACTGATCGTCGATGGCGCCGCCTCGCCCCACACCTACAATATGAAGCCGTCGAACGCCCGCGCGTTGCAGAACGCCAAGGTGGTATTCTGGGTCGGCCCCGGGCTCGAAGCGTTTCTGCAGAAGCCGCTGGAGGCGATCGGATCCGATGCCGTGGTCGCCGAGCTCGACAAGGCGCCCGGCCTGACCAAGCGCAAGTTCCGTGAAGGCGGCGCCTTCGAGCCGCACGATGACGGCGACCACGACGGTGACGATCACCATGCGGGCGATGGGCACGATCATGCCCATGCCGACGCAGATCACGACCATGATCATGGGGCATTCGACACCCATCTCTGGCTCGATCCGCAAAATGCCAAGGCGATGGCCACCGAGATCACCACCACCCTCGTCGCCGCCGACCCTGCCAATGCCCTCACCTACCAGGCCAATGCCAAGACGCTGGACGACAGGCTCGACGCGCTGGACGAGGAAATCACGGGCATCGTGTCACCGGTCAAGGACAAGCCTTTCATCGTCTTCCACGATGCCTACCAGTATTTCGAGAACCGCTATCACGTGCGGGTCGCCGGTTCGATCACCGTCAGCCCGGAAACGATCCCCGGCGCGGAACGCATTGCCGAGATCCACAAGAAGGTCGGCGAACTCGGCGCCACCTGCGTCTTCGCCGAACCGCAGTTCCAGCCGCGACTGGTCGATGTCGTGATCGAGGGGACGAAAGCGAAAGCCGGCGTCCTCGATCCCGAGGCCGCCACGCTCGACGCCGGGCCGGACCTCTATTTCAACCTCATGCACGGGATAGCCAACAGCATGAAAGACTGCCTTTCGCGAGACAGCTGAAAGACACCAAAGGCGGACCTCGCAGTCCGCCTTTTTCAGCCCACTGCATGTAACTATATAACATATCGGATGGATGAATGAATACGAAGCTTCCCGTAACGGTGTTGTCGGGCTTTCTGGGCGCGGGCAAGACCACGCTGCTCAACCACATCCTTGGAAACCGACAGGGTCTGCGTGTCGCCGTGATCGTCAATGACATGAGCGAGGTGAACATCGATGCCGCCCTCGTGCGCGACGGTGGCGCCAACCTGTCACGGACCGACGAAGAGCTGGTGGAGATGACGAACGGCTGCATCTGCTGCACACTGCGGGACGACCTCTTGAAAGAAGTCCGCCACCTGGCGAAACAGGGGCGCTTCGACTATCTCCTGATCGAGTCGACAGGAATTGCCGAACCTCTGCCGGTGGCGACGACCTTCGAGTTCCGCGACGAGGATGGCGCAAGCCTCTCCGACATCGCCAGGCTCGATACCATGGTCACGGTGGTCGACGCAGCCAACCTGCTCTCCGACTACGCATCCTCGGACTTTCTGGCCGATCGCGGCGAAACAGCAGGCGACGGCGACAGCCGCACCATCATCGACCTCCTGGTCGAACAGATCGAATTCGCCGATGTGATCGTCCTCAACAAGATCGGCACAGCGACACCGGCCGAGCGCCAGGCAGCACGGCAGATCATCGTGGGGCTCAACCCGGACGCCAAGCTTGTTGAAACCGACTTCTGCCAGGTCGACCTTGGCGACGTGCTGGGAACGGGGCGCTTCGACATCGAGCGCGCCGAAACGCATCCGCTCTGGTACAAGGAACTGCACGGCTTTTCCGACCATGTGCCTGAGACCGAGGAATACGGCATCCGCTCCTTCGTCTATCGGGAAAAGCGGCCCTTCGAACCTGCCAAACTGCAACGCTTCTTCGATACCGCCTGGCCCGGGGTCGTGAGAGCGAAGGGCTTCTTCTGGCTGGCGACCCGTCCGCATCACGTCGGCGAAGTCAGCCAGGCCGGGGCTTTGCTGCGGACAAGCAAGATGGGGCTCTGGTGGTCGTCCGTGCCGCGCGAGCGATGGCCTGAGGACGAACGCTTCCTGACAGCGCTATCGCCCTATCTCGACCCGATCTGGGGCGACCGCCGACAGGAGATCGTCTTCATTGGCAGCGATCCGATGGACGAAGGTTGGATACGCCAGCAACTCGACGCGTGCCTTGTGCCGGAGCAGACCTTTGCACCGGAGAAATGGCGCGGATTGCCGGATTCCTTCGCGAGTTGGGAAGAGCGCGTGGCGTGACAACGCAAGCTCCAAAACCCTATCGCTATCACTGCGAGGAATGTGACCCTTTGCCGCCGATCGAGGAATTGGCTGCACCGCGACAAGCGGACGTCGAAACAGGCGCCATTGCCGGGCTAGCCGCTGCCATCCGACGGCTCCTGCGCAAACAGGCGCCCGATTGAATCAGAAGGGCGGCATTCAAGCCGCCCTTCCAGATATCAAGCGTTGTGCTTAGCGAATGACGATGTTCGCGATCACGCCGTTGACCGAGCCGATGAGCAGGAAGTCGTTGTTGACCTGCACCCAACGATAGCCGCGCGGCGGAGCCGACAGGCGGTAGCGATGATAGTCGCGTACGTCGCGCATATTGCGGCGCTCGGCCTGCGACATGCGATGGCCGCGCGACCACTTGTACTTCTTGACGTGAACATCGCGCTCCACAACAACCGGCCGACGATGATCCTGGGCGCTCGCTTCGGTCGTTGCCAGCAGCGGAGCGGCGATTACGGTAGCGGCAAGAAGGAGGGTGGTGAGCTTTTTCACTGGGAGGTTCCTCGTGTTGAAAACGCCCCGAACCTAGGCTCAAAAAGATGAACCGAAACTGAAACTTAGATTAAACTTCTGTAATCATAACACATACTTAAAAGCATATACTAATTTAAAAGATGCGATATCGCCCGGGTTTCCGGGCGATATCCGACCTCTCGATCAGAGTTCGTCGTAATTAAACCAGTCGAAATCTGCCGTCCTTGCGCGCCCCGACGTATCGAAGGCGAAGACGCCCGCGAAGGCACCGGTAAACGAGCCGTGCTCGCCGCGCCCGCCTTCATCTGAGACGACGCCGGCATCAAGGACCGGACCGATCGGCTGCCACGCCCCCTTGCCTTCCGTCTGCCAGAAGAACTGCAGGTCGTTGTCCCGGATCTCCATGGAAAGCTGTACGCGGCCCTCCGCTGGAAGCGCCACACCACTGCCTGCCGGGAAACTGAGGCGGCTGTTCGGGTAGTCGCCATCACAGGAGAAGATCGTGACGCAGCGTCCCAGCTTTTCGTGCAGGGTCACGCCGATCGCATGGAACTTGTGCCTGTTGTAGTAGTGGGTCAGGCCGGCGACCTGCTGGTAGGTATCGGGATCGAATTCGACCACCGTTTCCGCCCGGAAGCTGTGGTGCTCCTGGCGACGCGCGACGAGAGACTGTTCGAACCACGAACCGATGCTTTCGCGCGCAATCAGCCTGAGATGCCCCGGCCGGTCGGTGAGGTTGAAGATGCGCTCCGGCTTCGGCGTGCGAAGCCACTGGAAGTCGGCAGGCAGACTGCCACCCTCGAAACTGTACTCGCTACGCATCGGTGTCTCGACAGGCACGGCACCATCAATTCCCGGCACGGTGACATCGGGAACGGTCGTGCCATTCTCGAGATAGAGCCAGCCGTCATCCTTCCAGACGCACTTCTGCAGGCTGGTTTCGCGGCCAAGCGTGCAGCGGCGCTTCGGCGGCATCGGTCGACCGCAGAGATGCGTGTGATAGACTTGGCCATCCGGCGTTTCGACATACTGTCCGTGCCCTGCCCGCTGCAGGACGGCCTCAGGGTGATCCTTCGACGTGATGAGGTGCTTGTTCGGATGCATTTCATAGGGACCGTCGATGTCGCGCGACCGCGCCATCGTCACCGCATGGTCGTAACCGGTGCCGCCCTCGGCGGTCGTCAGATAGTAGTAGTCGTTGCGCTTGAAGAGATGCGGCCCTTCAACGAGGCCAAGCGGGCTGCCGGCGAAGATGTTCTTGATCGGGCCCTTCAGCGAGCGCGTTTCCGCGTCCCACTCCTGCATGAGGATGCCGTCGAAGGCCGGTGACTTCGGCGCGCCGCCGAAGCTCTCGGTGCGGTGGTTCCACTGCATGTTGAGGAACCACTTACGGCCGTCCTCGTCATGGAACAGCGACGGGTCGAAGCCCGAAGAATTCACGTAGACGGGCTCGGACCATTCGCCCTCGATATCAGGCGAGGTCACGACGTAGTTATGCGCGTCCTTGAAGTTGCCGTCGAAGCGCTTGACGTCGGTATAGACAAGCCAGAATAGCCCGTCGGCATAGGAGAGACAGGGCGCCCAGACGCCGCAGCTATCGGGATTGCCGCGCATGTCGAGCTGAGACTGGCGCTCCAGCGGACGCCGCACCATCGTCCAGTTCACGAGATCGCGCGAATGATGGATCTGGACGCCGGGATACCATTCGAAGGTCGAGGTGGCGATATAGTAATCGTCGCCAACTCGGCAGATGGATGGATCCGGGTTGAAGCCCGGCAGGATCGGGTTGCGGATCATCGGTGAAATCTCCTCCCTGAAGTACGGCTTGCGGCACGTACATCAAAACTCAGCAAAAAAGCGCCCGGAAGATCGTTCCGGGCGCTTCGGTTTATTCGCGTTCCGCGGACTTCGCCCAGAGATTGATGTCCGCCTCGCGGGCGTAGCCATCGATCTCCTTGAGTTCCTCGGCGGTGAAGTCGAGATTGTCGAGCGCCTTGACGCAATCGACGATCTGCGACGAGCGGCTGGCGCCGATCAGCGCCGACGTCACGCGGTCGCCGCGCAGCACCCAGGCGATCGCCATCTGCGCCAGCGTCTGGCCACGGCGTTCCGCGATCTCGTTGAGCTTGCGGATATTGTCGATGATCTGCGGGCGGATGAAGTCCTTCTTGAGGAAGTGGTTCTGCGCCGCACGGCTGTCCTCAGGGATGCCGCCGAGATACTTCGTCGTCAGCATGCCCTGCGCCAGCGGCGAGAACACGATCGACCCCATGCCGACCTCGTCGAGCGTATCGAGCAGCTTGTCGTCCTCGACCCAGCGGTTGAGCATGGAATAGCTCGGCTGGTGGATCAGGCACGGCGTGCCGAGTTCCTTGAGGATGGCGGCGGCTTCGCGGGTGCGCTGCGCGTTGTAGGACGAGATGCCGACATAGAGCGCGCGGCCGGAGCGAACGATGTGGTCGAGCGCGCCGCAGGTCTCTTCCAGCGGCGTGTCCGGATCGAAGCGGTGCGAATAGAAGATATCGACATAGTCGAGACCCATGCGCTTCAGGCTCTGGTCGCACGAGGCGATCAGATACTTGCGGCTGCCCCACTCGCCGTAAGGACCCGGCCACATGTCGTAGCCGGCCTTGGACGAAATGATCAGTTCATCGCGCAGACCTGAGAATTCGGTGCGCATGATCTCGCCGAAAGCGGTCTCGGCGCTGCCGGGAGGCGGCCCGTAATTGTTGGCGAGATCGAAGTGGGTGATGCCGAGATCGAATGCCGTGCGGCACATGTCGATCTTGCGGTCATGCGGCGTGTCGCCGCCAAAATTGTGCCAGAGGCCGAGGGAGACGGCCGGCAGCTTCAGGCCGGAACGGCCCGTGCGGTTATATTTCATTTTCGAATAGCGGTCGGAAGCCGGTTGCCAGCTCATAATTCTGATCCTTTAAGTAAAAAGGCGCGGGCTCGTCGCCCGCGCCGGACCATAGTCGTTTAGCGGCTCACTTCAAGAGAGCCTGCGCCTCTTCGATGCCGAGTGCGGCCGGCTGCGTGCAGGTTGTCGTCAGCTCGATGAAGCGGCCTTCCTCGCCGGACTTCAGGATCGAGGTCATGACGTCGACGCCATGCAGCGTGCGATCGAGCGAGCAACGCGCATCGCGCCCCTCGATGATCGCGATCGCCATGTCGGCCAGACCCGCCGTGCGGTAGTTGGCGCGCGGTCCCTGCGGGCTCTCCTGGTTGAAGATGCCGAACGGATGCTCCCAGCCGTCCAGCGGCTTGATGTCCTTGTCCTTGCCGCTTGCCTCGACGACGCCGCCGAAGAAGTTCGGATCCGGCACGTAGATGGAGCCCTCGGTGCCGTAAAGCTCCATGTTGGCATGGCGGTGAGACCAGACGTCCCAGCTCGCGGTCAGCGTCACGGTCGCGCCGCTGACGAATTCGAGGATCGCCTGGATCGTCGTGGGCGTCTTAACCGGGATCGTTTCGCCGTTGCGCGGCTCGCTCGTGATCGTGCGGGTCTCGGACGCCATCGAGGTCATCGCGCCGACGCGCTTCACCGGTCCGATCAGGTTGATCAGGTTGGCGATGTAGTAAGGGCCGAGATCGAGGATCGGACCGCCGCCGGGCAGGAAGAAGAAATCAGGGTTCGGATGCCACATCTCCATGCCCGGGCTCATGACATAGCACGCGCCCGAGGTGACGCGGCCGATGCCGCCCTCGTCGATATATTTGCGGGCGAGCTGATGCGCGCCGCCGAGGAAGGTGTCCGGCGCACAACCGACGGAGAGGTTCTTCTCCTTGGCGATACGGCGCAGTTCCTCACCCTGCTCGAGGGTGAGAACCAGCGGCTTTTCCGAATAGACGTGCTTGCCAGCTTCGAGGATCGACTTCGAAACCGGGAAATGCGCATCCGGGATGGTGAGGTTGACGACGACGTCGACCTCGTCATTGGCGAGAAGCTCGTCGATCGTCTGCGCCTTGACGCCATATTCCTCTGCGCGGGCCTGGGCGGCCTGCATGTTGAGGTCGGCGCAGGCCACGACGTTGAGGCCCTTGAATAGCGGGGCCAGCGAAAAGTAGGTGGTGGAGATGTTGCCGCATCCGATGATGCCGACGCCAAGTTCCTTGGTCATGATGGTCCTCAGTAGGTCTTGAAGGATGCGATCGAGCGGGTGATCAGGCGATCGACATCGGCCGGATTGTCATGCTCGACGACGTAATGCTTGGTCTTGGTGCCCTTCAGCGCCGTGACGAGCTTCGCCCAATCAAGCGTGCCGTGGCCGACATCGGCCCAGCCGTCTTCGTTCTTGTTTTCGCCAGCCGGCGCAATGTCCTTGACGTGCGCCGAGGTGATGCGCGAACCGAGCTTCTCGATCCATGCGAAGGGATCGGCGCCGCCGCGAACGACCCAGGCGATATCCGCTTCCCAGGAGATGTCAGGCGCGCCTTCAAAGATGCGCTCGATCGGCAGCGAGCCGTCGGCGAGCTTGACGAATTCGAAGTCGTGATTGTGCCAGCCGAACTCGTAACCCGCATCCTTGTAGGGCTTGCTCATTTCCTGCAGGCGCTTGCCGAAGGCCAGCCAGCCGGCACCATCGGTCGGCCGCTCATCGGCAGCCAGATGCGGCGCATAGATGGAATCCATGCCGAGGATCTTGGCGATGTTCAAAGACTTCTGCACTTCGCCATCGAGGAAGTCGGGGCTGAAGTGGCCGCTCGCCATCGTGAGACCGTTCCTGTCGAGTTCGGCGCGCAGGCTGTTCAGGCCGGCGTCGTCGAGATCGGCATAGATTCCGCCGAAGCCTTCGACTTCCTGATAGCCGGCCTTGCCGAGCTTTTCGAAGATCGCCGAATAGGGCTGGAAGTTGCGGGCGCTATAAAGCTGGAAACTCAGTTTCGTCATAATATCCTCCTCGGGCCTCGTGCCCGTTCATTTCAATCAGGATCAATCCACGGACTGACAGGATTGCAGGTCGTAGAAACGGAAGTCCGGCAGGGCGCCATCAGCAAGCGGCGTGGCCGGGGTGAAGGTGATGCGGCGCGTCTCGCCCGCCGCCAGATCGAAGGCATTGTCGGAATATTTGCCGTCGGTCTCGGTTTCGATCATCACAAAGAGCGCAAGTCCCTTCGCGGTGACGTTGAGGCAGACGGAGCCGTCCTCCTCGACATATTCGTGCGTGACCATCAGGCCCGCCGGCTCTAGCTCCAGTGCCTTGTAGGTGCCATGAACATAATGCCCCTCGCCGCCCATGCCGTTCGACGCCGTGAAGCGCCAGGCAAGCAGCGTGCCCGAGGGGATCTCGGAGACGTCGATGCTGGTCGCGGTCACGGCCGCGTCAGGTGAGCAGACCGCCTGCACATCCTTCAGGTGCTTGCGCTCGCCCTTCATGTCGATCAGCGAGACCGACAGGTCGACGCTGACGTCAGCAAGCGTGTCGTTGACCAGCGAGAAGCGGATCTGCTTCCCATCATCGGATGGGATCGCCGCAACCGCGACGGGCTGGAAGAAGCGTTTGACGAGATAATGCATCGCCTTCCAGCGGCCGCCGTAATCGAGGCTCGACCACGAGGCCACAGGCCAGGTGTCGTTGAGCTGCCAGTAGATCGTGCCCATGCAATGCGGCTTCAGCGACCGCCAGTATTCCACCGCCGTCTTGATCGCCAGCCCCTGCTGGATCTGGGAGAGATAGACGAAATTCGGGAAATCCTTGGGGAAGCGGAAATAGCGGAACATCGTCCCGGCGATGCGCTCGTTGCCGCCGGCATTCTTCTGGTGCAGTTCCATGACCGGCGACGCCACGTTCATGTCCTTGGCATCGGCATAGGTCTTGATGACAGGTAGCGAGGTGTAGGACTGGAAGCCGAACTCCGAGCAGAAGCGCGGGCGCACCGAACGGTAATTGTCGAACGATTTGTTCTCGTGCCAGACTGACCAGTAGTGCATATCGCCGGAACCGTCGGCATGCCAGGCATCGCCGAAGTCGAGATAGCCCGACGCCGGGCTCGACGGCCACCAGATCGCATCGGGTGCGGCCTTCTTCATCGCCTGCTCGATCACGCGGTTGAGGCGGTCGTAGGAGACGAGATAGCGGTCGCGGTCCTTGCGCGATTCCTCGAACCAGGTCAGCGCCCCGACAAGCTCGTTGTCGCCGCACCAGAGCGCGATCGACGGATGCGAGTTCAGGCGGCGCACCTGGTAATCGACTTCGAGCGCCACGTTGTCGAGGAAGTCCTCGGTCGAGGGATAGAGGTTGCAGGCGAACATGAAGTCCTGCCAGACCATCAGGCCGAGCCGGTCGCAGAGATCGTAGAAATGCTCGTGCTCGTAGAACCCGCCGCCCCAGACGCGGATCATGTTCATGTTGGCGGACTTGGCCGATTGCAGCAGGTCCTCGGTCTTCTCCGGCGACGACAGCGAAAATAGCGCGTCGGCCGGAATCCAGTTGGCGCCACGGCAGAAGATCTCGCGGCCATTGACCTTCAGTGCGAAGCGGGCACCAGCGGCGTCAGGCGTGGTGATGAGCTCGACGGCGCGAAGACCGATCTGCTTGGTGACAGCATCTGCAGGCAGATCGACGGTGAGCGCATAGAGCGGCTGCTCGCCGCTACCCGCCGGCCACCAGAGGCGCGGCTTGTCGATCTCGAAGACGTGATTGACGACAGTCTCGCCAGCGCTGACGCCGACATCGAGGCGCACCCGCTCGCCGTCGAGCGAGAAATGCACGGGAACGATGCCTGGGTTCTTAGAGAACAGCGTCGTTGAGACCTTGAGATCGACGGAACCGTCGAGATTGTGCACTTGCTGCGTCGTCACATGCTCGATGCGGGCGGTGTCGAGACGGCGCAACGCGATCGTGCCGTATAGCCCGAGCGGCGCGATTGCGATGTTCCAGTCCCAGCCGAAATGGCATTGCGGCTTGCGCAGCATGTTGCCGTTGGGGATCGGCGAATTGCCGGTCGAATAGGGAATGTAGAAGGGCTGCTTGCCCTGCCGGTCCGCACCCGCCGCAATGCTCGAATGCAGCACGATGCGGATGACGTTCTCGCCGGATTTCAGATGGCTGCTGACATCCGGCCGATAGCGGCGGAAGCTGTTGTCGGCAAGCAGCGCCGGCGAGCCATTGATGAAGACGGCGGCCACCGTGTCGAGATAATCGATATCGAGATACCAGTCGCCATCGGGCTCCGACACCGTGAAGCTGCGCTCGATCGACCAGTCGCGATGCGCCACCCACTGCACGACCTCTTCGTTGCGGCCGAAATAGGGATCGGGGATAAGCTTGGCGGCATGGAGCGCCGAGTGCACGTCGCCGGGTAGCGTGATCGGCGCGGTGATTTCACCATCCGTGGAGGTGAGCTTCCACGAGCCTGAGAGGTCGAGGTTGAACCCGTTGGTGGGCAAGGATGTCATAGCACTGTCCGATCAGGCCGCTCTTGGGAGAACCCGTCACCGGGCTGCGACCGAATGTGGTTGGCCGATAAGGCCGATTGGAAGAACGGGCGGAGCTTTTGCGGCCCCGCCCGCAACGCGATGTTTAAAGGCGCAGTTCCGTCTCCGCGTCGAAGATCGACGCCAGTGACATGTCGAAGCCGAGCTTCACCTGTGAGCCCGGGTTGAAGCGGCGTGAACCGTTGATGCGCACCGACATTGTGTGGCCGGCATGCTTCAGCCACAGCAAGTTGTCGGCGCCCATCGGCTCCTCGATGTCGACGGTCGCGTCGTGGGTCTCGGCGCCGAGGCCCTCGTTGACCTTGATATGCTCCGGCCGCACGCCGAGCGTCACCTTGCGGCCAGCCTGCAGCGGCGCGCTTGCCTCATAGGCATCGACGTTGAAATCGACACCGTTGGCGGTGAACACGGTGGCGTCGCCCCGCTTGGCGATCTCGCCGCGCAGGAAGTTCATCGACGGAGAGCCGATGAAGCCGGCGACGAACAGGCTGCGCGGCTTGTTGTAGATCGTCGTCGGATCGGCGAGCTGCTGGATGACGCCGTTCTTCATGATCGCGATGCGGTCGGCAAGCGTCAGCGCCTCGATCTGGTCGTGCGTGACGTAGATCATCGTGTTCTTCAGCGACTGGTGCAGGCGCTTGATCTCGACGCGCAGTTCCGAACGCAGCTTGGCGTCGAGGTTGGAGAGCGGCTCGTCGAACAGGAACACGTCGACATCGCGCACCAGCGCACGGCCGATTGCCACGCGCTGCCGCTGACCGCCCGAAAGCTCGGCCGGCTTGCGCTTCAAAAGCGGTTGGATCTGCAGGATCTCGGAGGCACGGGCCACGCGCTTGTCGATCTCCTGTTGCGATACCTTGGCGACCTGCAGGCCGAAGGACAGGTTCTTCTCGACCGTCATCTGCGGGTAGAGCGCGTATGACTGGAACACCATGCCGATGCCGCGATCCTTGGGCTCTTCCCAGGTGACGTTCTTGCCCTTGATGTGAATCTGACCTTCGCTGATATCGAGCAGGCCGGCGATGCAGTTGAGCAGGGTCGACTTGCCGCAGCCGGACGAACCGAGCAGCACGAGGAATTCCCCGTCATTGATCTCGAGATTGAGATCCTTGAGGACGCTGACGGCACCGAAGTTCAGCGAAAGGTCTTTGATTGATACGCTCGAATTCATGGATCAGCCTTTCACTGCGCCGGCGGCGATGCCACGGACGAACAGACGCCCCGACACGAAGTAGACAACGAGCGGCACCAGACCCGTGAGGATGGTTGCGGCCATGTTGACGTTGTATTCCTTCACGCCCTGGACGGAATTGACGATGTTGTTGAGCTGCACGGTCATCGGATAGTATTCCGGTCGGGTGAAGACGACGCCGAACAGGAAGTCGTTCCAGATGCCGGTGACCTGCAGGATCATGGCGACGACGAAGATCGGCAGCGACATCGGCACCATGATCTTCAGGAAGATCTGCCAGAACCCTGCCCCGTCGATACGCGCGGCCTTGAACAGCTCCTGCGGCAGCGATGCGAAGTAGTTGCGGAAGAGCAGCGTCAGGATCGGCATGCCGAAGATCGAGTGCACGATGATCAGCCCGGTCAGCGTCCCGTAGATGCCGAGTTCGCGCAGCACGATGACAATCGGATAGATCATCACCTGGTAGGGAATGAACGCCCCGACGACCAGGATCGAGAAGAACAGTTCCGAGCCCTTGAAGCGCCAGTTGGCCAGCGCATAGCCGTTGACCGAGGCAATGGCGATCGAGACGATCACCGACGGCACGGTGATGCGCACCGAATTCCAGAAGCCGCGCGAAAGACCGTCGCAATTCAATCCGGTGCAGGCCGTGGCCCAGGCCTTGACCCAAGGTTCGAAGGTGATTTCCATCGGCGGCGAGAAGATGTTGCCCATGCGGATCTCGGGCATCCCCTTCAGCGACGTGACGATCATCACGTAAAGCGGCAGCAGGTAGTAGGCGGCGGCGACGAACAGCGTGCCGTAGAGCATGATGTTGCGCGGTGAAAGCACCCGCTTCGGCTTGGCGCCGTTCGGTCCGTCGAAGGACTTCGCGGTAGCGGTGGTGGTGTTGAGAGCGATGGTATCAGGCACGCTTACGCCCTCCGAATTCCAGATAAGCCCACGGAATGATGATGATCGCGACCGTGATCAGCATCATGGTCGAGGCGGCGAAGCCCTGCCCCAGGTTCTGCGCCTGGAACATGTAGTCGTAGACATACTTGGCGGGGACTTCCGACGAGATGCCGGGGCCGCCCGACGTCTGCGCCACGACCAGGTCGTAGACCTTGACGATGCCGGAGGCGATGATGACGAGCGTGGTGATGAAGACGGGACGCATCATCGGAATGACGATGAACAGATAGGTCTTCCACATCGGGATGCCGTCGACGCGCGAGGCCTTCCAGATGTCCTCGTCGATCCCGCGCAGGCCGGCGAGCATCAGGCACATGACGAGGCCCGTTCCCTGCCAGAGTGCTGCGATCAGGACGCCGTAGATGACGATGCTCGGCGTATAGAGTGGATCGAAGGTGAAGCTCGTCCAGCCGAGCGAACGTACCACCGACTGCACGCCGAACTCCGGATTGAGCACCCACTGCCAGACAAGCCCGGTAACGATGAAGGACAGCGCGAAGGGATAGAGGAAGATCGTCCGGAACGCGTTCTCGAACCGGATCTTCTGATCCATCAGGGCCGCCAGCGTGAAGCCGATGACGAGGCTGAAGATCAGCGAGAGAACGCCGTAGACGGCAAGATTCTCGATGGAGACGATCCAGCGCGGTGCAGCCCAGAGGCGCTTGTACTGGTCGAAACCGACGAAGCTCAACCGTGGAAGGAGCTTCGAGTTGGTGAATGAGTAGAATACTGTCCAGACCGTGCCGCCGAGAAAGATGACCACGGCGGTCAGGATCATCGGGATGGACGCAATCTTCGAGTTCAGATTGCGCAGTAACTGGTTTGGCCGGCCTGCTTTCGCTTGACCCGTCATTGTGACTCCTCCTGAATCGCAAGTCCTATGTGATCCAGAGCGCGGACCGTCGCCGGTCAGCTCCTCTTTTCACTTCCGTCTGGAGACTGAATGTCCTTCATCGGCACGTTTCAGCCTCGATCACTGCCGCAGCCGGATCACACTGGGAGTTCCGGGCAAATCCGGCTCCGTCGAAACGGAGCCGGATCGCAACAGCATCGGAATGCGACGATCAGTCGGCAGAGCCGATGATTTCAGCGAAGCGCTTCTGGGCGGCTTCCGGCGTCATCGACGGATTGGCGAAGAACTCCGAGAAGAGATCTTCCTTCTGCTTCTGGCTGTCGGCCGAAAGCAGCTGGTCGGTGCCTTCGATCACGTTGCCCTTCTTCAGGATCTCGAGGCCCTTCTTCATGCAGTCGTTGGCGGCTGCTAGGTCAACGTCACCGCGAACCGGCAGCGAGCCCTTCTTCAGGTTGAAGGCAACCTGGGTCTTGGGGTCGAGCAGCGTCTTGGCAAGAACGTCCTGAGCCTTCGACTTCGCTTCATCCTTCAGCTTCGGGAAATAGAACGCATCACCACCGGTGGAGATGATTTCGTTCACCCCGAGGCCCGGAAGGCAGGTGTAGTCGGTGCCAGCCTTCTGGCCAGCCAGCGCGAATTCGCCCTGTGCCCAGTCACCCATGATCTGGCCGCCGGCCTTGCCGGTGATGACCAGATTGGTTGCCTGGTTCCAATCCTGCACATTGCTGCCCTTCGACATCTTGCGGGCGTCGTCCGCAGCCTTGAAGACCTTGGCGATCTCAGGACCAGCAGCGACATCAGCGTCCTTGTCCTTGAACACCTTGTAGAAAGTATCCTTGCCGGCGATTGCGACCAACAGCACGTCGAACGCGCCTGTTGCCTGCCATGGCTGGCCACCGACGGCGAGCGGCACGATGCCGGCCTTTTCGAGCGCCGGCGCGGCAGCAACGAACTCATCCCAGTTCTTCGGCACTTCGACGCCAGCCTTCTTGAAGGCCGCATTCGAAAGCCACAGCCACTGCCAGGAGTGGATGTTGACCGGAGCGCAATAGATCTTGCCGTCGATCGTGCAGCTGTCGAGCAGGCTCGCCGGACGAATGATGTCCTTCCAGTGCTCGGCGGTCGCGACATCAGTAAGATCGCGCATCAGGCCGGACTGAACCAGTTCCTCGGCCTGACGGCCGTGGTTGAACTGGGTGGCGCCCATCGGATCGCCCCCGGTGATGCGGCTGACCATGATCGGACGCGCGGTGCCGCCGGAACCGGCGATAGCGCCGTCGACCCACTTATTGCCGGTCGCATCGAATGCCTTGGCGAGTTCAGCCACGGCAGCAGCTTCGCCGCCAGACGTCCACCAATGCGTGACTTCAAGATCGGTCGCGTTCGCCGCACCGAGCGGCAGCACGACGGAAGCGGCGAGCGCAGCCGCAATCAAACGAAAATTCATGAGTTCTCCTCCCTCACTGAAACGTTGCCGGAAAAACTTAGTTCAATCGATATTTGGGCGCAACAGCCCCTCTCGAAAATTTTCTCAATGACCGTGATTTGCTACCAATGCCTGTCGAAAAGCCGTCATTTTAGACAAGTGGCCTCAAGTGTGACCAGTGGACAGAGCAAACGCACAAGCGATATAATATCATGATTTTGCATACTATTTTTCGCCTCTCCTCGGGACCTCTCGGGAAATCCCGTTCGCAAGCGCAAAAAATCCGCGCAAAAACGACGATTTCAACCATTGAGAGCATTCATTTCGGCAGCGATAAAAAAGCGCTCGACATTTCTACTGTATCGTTACAGATTTTGCATCCTGAGGGAGGAGCCGCTTTTGCGTTCTTTGGGCTTACAGCGCTTCCAAAAGACACTATAAGCGGGACCTAATCGCGCAGGACGGCCTAGAGGCATGGAAAACAAAGCAAATTTTGGAGGAACGGCCTCCGAGGTAACTCGTGAACGGCCGACACTGAAAACGATTGCCTTCATGACCGGGCTCGGTGTGACGACGGTTTCCCGCGCCTTGAAGGATGCCCCCGATATCGGTGCGGAAACCAAAGAGCGCGTACGGATGGTCGCCCGCCAGCTCGGCTACCAGCCGAACCGTGCCGGCGTGCGCCTGCGCACCGGCAAGACGAATGTCATCGCCCTCGTCCTCAGCATCGACGAAGAAATCATGGGCTTCAGCAGCCAGATGGTGTTCGGCATCTCGGAAGTGCTGACCGGCACGCCTTATCATATCGTCGTGACACCGCATTCCCACAGCAAGGATCCGATGCTGCCGGTCCGCTACATCCTGGAAACGGGATCGGCCGACGGGGTCATCATCTCGCGCATCGAGCCGGACGACCCGCGTGTCCGCCTGCTGAGTGAACACAACATGCCCTTTGCCACGCACGGGCGCACCGATGCCGGCCTCACCCACCCCTTCCACGACTTCGACAACGAGGCTTTTGCCCATCAGGCCGTCGAGAAGCTGGTCGGGCGCGGGCGCAAGCGCATCGCCCTCCTCCAGCCTCCAAGCAAGCTGACCTATTACACGCATATGCGCATCGGCTTTCAGACGGGACTGCATGACCACGGCGCCGAGGAGGTTCCGCTGCGTGTCACGATCGACAATACGCTCGAAGAGATCCGCAACGCCGTCGAGGCGATGATGCGCGCACCGAATGCACCTGACGGCATCGTCTGTTCCGCCGGCAGCGCCGCCATCGCCGTGAATGCCGGCATCGAGGCAGCCGGCAAGGAACTGGGGCGCGATGTCGACATGGTCTCCAAGGAATCGGCGCCGATTCTGAACTGGATCCGTCCCGAAATCATCACGGCCTATGAGGATGTCCGGCACGCCGGTCGCGAAATGGCAAAGGCCGTCATCGCCCGCATCGACGGGATCGAGCCGGAGCTGCTGCAGAGCGTCAGCCAGCCCGTCTGGTCGCGGAAAGGCAAATAGCCCAACCACGCTCACCAGTCGGCGATTTTGAATGAAGGCGGAGACGCAGAGCATGACAAAGGCCTTGCTGATTATCGACGTTCAGAATGCCATTCTCGCCGGGAAGGGCACGCCGGAGCGCCAGCCCATTCTCGATGCCGCGCTGGATGAAACCGTGTCGCGGCTGCAATCGCTTCGCGCCGAGGCACACCGCGCCGGAGCCCCTGTGGTGCTTGTTCAGCATGACGGCGCACCCGGTCATCGGCTGGCTGTTGGCACTGATGGTTGGGCTATCCGGCCCGAACTATCGCCTGCCGAGGATGATACCACCGTGCATAAGAAGAGCTCGGATTCGTTTTTCGAGACCGACCTTGCCGAGAAGTTGGCGGAGCGGAACGTGACGCATCTGATCGTCGGCGGCTGTATGACGCAGTTTTGCGTCGACACGACCGTCAGGCGTGCAGTGTCGCTGGGATATGATGTGACCTTGGTTGCTGACGGCCATACGACGGCCGATTCAGGAACGCTTCATTTCGCCGACATCATCGCGCATCACAATGAAACGCTTGACGATTTCGATGCCGGCAGCGCCCGCATCCTGGTCCGGCCGATGGCGGATATTCAGTTCTGACGCGACTGTCGCGAGCAGGAGGCCAGCCGGGCGGACCCGGCTGGCTTATTTCAGGAGATTTAGAACGTCGCCGCGCCGCTGCCCCATGGGCCGTGGTGGAAGTCCTTGCCGTCGAGGCGGTCGAAGCCATGCGCGCCGAAGAAGTCGCGCTGCGCCTGGATCAGGTTGGCAGTGCCGCGACCCTGGCGATAGGCGTCGAAATAGGTCAGCGCCGACGTCAGCGCCGGAACCGGCAGACCTGCCTGCAGCGCGGCCGCAACGACACGACGCAGTGCCGGCAGCGATTCCTTTACCATGTCGGAGAAGGCAGGCGTCACGATCAGGTTGGCAGCATCCGGAGCCTTGGTGAAGGCCGAGGTGATCTCGTCCAGGAACTGCGAACGGATGATGCAGCCGTCGCGCCAGATCTTGGCGATGACAGGCATCGGCAGCGACCAGTTGAACTCACGCGAGGCTTCCGCCATCACCGCAAAACCCTGCGCGTAAGCGCCGATCTTCGCCGCGAACAGCGCCAGTTCCAGGTCCTTGTTCAGATCAGGTCCGTAGGCGATCGGGAACTTGTACTCCGGCTTGCCGAAGATCTTTTCGGCAGCTTCGCGCTCGGTCTTCATCGACGACAGGCTGCGGGCGGCAACAGCCGCCTCGATCGCCGTTGCCGGAATGCCCATGTTCTGTGCTTCGATAGCCGACCACTTGCCGGTGCCCTTCTGGCCGGCCTTGTCGAGGATCATGTCGACCATCGGACCGCCGGAAACCGGATCGCTGGCCGCCAGAACCTTCTCGGAGATCTCGATCAGGTACGAGTTCAGGCGGCCCTTGTTCCATTCGCCGAAGATGCCGGAGATGTCCTTGGCGCTCTTACCGAGACCGTCACGCAGGATGCCGTAGATTTCGGCGATCATCTGCATGTCGGCATATTCGATGCCATTGTGGATCGTCTTGACGAAGTGACCGGCGCCGTCGTTACCGAGCCAGGCCACACAAGGGTCGCCCTTGTACTTGGCGGCAATCGAGGTCAGCACCTTTTCGACGCGCTTGTAGCTGTCTTCGGTGCCGCCGACCATGATCGAAGGGCCATGACGCGCACCTTCTTCACCACCGGACACACCCATGCCGATGAAGGTCAGGTCGGTGTTCTTCAGGCGGTCGAAGCGGGCGATCGTGTCGCGGAAATTGGCGTTGCCGGCGTCGATCATGATGTCGCCCTTGGTCAGGTGCGGGCGAAGCGCTTCCATCTGCTGATCGACGGCTTCACCGGCCTTGATCATGATGATGATCGGGCGCGGCGGGCGGATTGCCTCGACGAACTCCTCGATCGTCTTGCAGGGAATGATCTGCTTCTTCAGATCACCGGCGCTTTCGTAGAACTCATCCGTCTTTTCGGGAGTACGGTTGAAGACCGCAATCTTGTTGCCTTTTTCCGCGATGTTGAGCGCCAGGTTGGAACCCATGACGGCAAGGCCGATCAGCCCGATTTCTGCCTTTTCCACGATACACCTCCGATGAGTCATTTTGGACCGGTGTTGTGGCACTGTCTGGCTCAAACGGCAAGTTCGATTCGGCTTCGAATTGGCGTCGTATTGCGAGCAATGCAAACTGACCCATATCCTGCAAAAGCCCAATGGGAGTGTGTGATGGCAAGCCAGAAACAACAGGCGCCGGCAACGCTTGCAATGCGCGCCGGCAGCTACCGCGAGCAGCGCCCGAAGCATGGGCTAGCCGGCCATTTCCATTGCCTCTGGACGCATAGCATTACCTCGAGCGCCAGGATTGCGATCGTGCCAGACGGCTATTGCGACCTTGTCTGGATCGGCGGTCGCGTCGTCATCGCCGGCCCCGACCGAACAAGCGCGTTCCCTTATATGGCGATCGGTGCTGATGTCGTTGGGGCGCGCTTTTCGCCAGGCTCTGCCGCCGAATGGTTGGGATTGCCGATGTCCGAGATCGTCGGGCAATCCGTTCCGCTCGAGGATTTCTGGGGAACGAAGGCGCATACACTCGGTCAGCAGCTCTCGGATTGTGCTGATAATCACGAGCGGCTCCGACTGCTGCCGGCGGTGCTGGAGAAGGAGACCGAGAGACATACTCCGCCGCCGGATGACATCCGCCATGCCTTCGATATCGCGACCGTCCATTCCACAGCCGATCTGACGGATCGGCTCCTGGCGGATATCAGTATTGGAGAAAGGCAGCTCCGGCGTCGCTGCCATCACTATTTCGGATACGGCGCGAAGACCCTGTCACGCATCAGGCGGTTCCAGCGGCTGCTCAAGCTGTTGCGGTCGTCACCATCGGCATCCCTCGCCGAGATTGCCGTTGCCGTCGGCTACAGCGACCAGGCGCACATGAACCGCGACGCCTTGGAATTATCCAGCCTGACGCCGCTAGAGCTGCAACGCCAGGCGGCACTTTCGAGCGCGCAGGTGCCGTGACCGTTTTCTTCAATACGGGGACCAGCAAGCAGCGTTACGATCCGTCAATCCATGAGAGAGCGACTATGACCACGATGCCCGTCAGAATTATCCACCAATCCATCGACCGCAACTGGCAGGACGTTTACGCCTACGCAATCGAGCCCGTGAACATGCCGCTTTGGGCGTCGGGCCTCGCATCCGGCCTGAAACCCGATGGCGACGACTGGATCGCTGAAGGCGTTCTCGGCACGGCGCGGGTCAGCTTCGTACCGAAGAATGCCTTCGGCGTGATCGACCACACTGTCATCATCGAAAGCGGGCTGCGGGTCTACAACGCGCTCCGCGTTGTCCCGAACGGCGATGGTTGTGTCGTCATGTTCACGCTGCTACGCCTTCCTGAAATGACCGACGAGTAGTTCGAAGCGGATGCGGCGCATATCGCACGGGACCTTGAGAGCCTGAGGGCGCTGACGGAAAACGGAGACACATGATGGACACCACCAGCGACATCAAACGCATCGACTACGTCGAATTCAACGTGACCGACATCGAAGCGACCAAGGCTTTTTACGGCCGTGCCTTTGGTTGGCAATTCAAGGACTACGGCCCGAACTATTGCGAGTTCAGCGACGGCCGGCTGACAGGCGGATTCACGAATCTGGAGAAGCCGCGCCCAGGCGGACCGCTGGTGATCCTCTATGCCGATGACCTTGAGGCAACGCTTGCCAGCGTCGAAAGCGCCGGCGGCAAGATCATCCGACCGATTACCGACTTTCCCGGCGGCCGCCGCTTTCACTTCGGCGATCCCGATGGCTATGAGCTCGCGGTGTGGACACGCGCCTGATCAGGCGGCCAGCGTGACCGCCTTCGCGCCGCGCTTTTCGAGAATGATCAGCGCGCCGATAACGCTGCTGGACGCGTCCCTTAGCGGCGACATGCGGCAGCGCATATCCTCGACAAGCCCGCTGCTTTTGCGCTCGTAGGAATGTTCCGAGCCCTCGCCGGCAAAGCAGGCGTCGAGCTTGGCCTTCACGCACTCGTTGAAGCGCTTCTCGCCGATGAACTCCATGATGTGGCGCCCGATCATCTCTATCGGCTTCTTGCCGAGATAGTCGGAATTGGCGGAGTTCGAATAGAGATAGCGGTAGTCTCGGGTCAGAACCGCCACGCGATCAGGCAATGTCTCGAGGATGGCCGCGTTGAGGAAATTTCCGTTGTCGGTGTTCGGAACATAGGCGCCGGGAACAGAAATCGGCTCCGGCACCGGCGCGGTCATCCGCCAGCCCGGCAAAGGCGTACCGAAATACTGCTCCATCAGGTGCGAAAGCAGCTTCACATGCTCGCGCACATACTCGCTGTCGTCGGCATACTGATCGATCAGGCAACCGACGAACTGCAGTTGCATGTGGATGTAGAGGAGATTTTCGGCACGGTAGCCGATGATCGCCTCGACGAGTCCGTCGACATGGCGATCCAGACTACTCACCCGCGCGTCATCGCCGAGCCGTATCGCCTCGTTGATCTGCGCGCAGCGCAGCGAAAACGCTTGAAAAAGCCCCAGCAAAACGCCCCCGATGCAGACCGTGTGACGAACATTCAGAGATCAGCTGAACCTCGGATTGCGACAAATCAAAGCCGAAACCACAAAGCGCTCGCCTTAGTAGAGGCGGTAACATGACACCTGTTCATATTCAATGAAGAACAGCAGGTATTTTTCAATGACAAGATGTAGGATTTACTTGAATACGCTGTGCTTGATCTGCCAGCGATCATGATACCAAAGCCATTGCTCGGGATATTCGCGTACCCAGCTTTCAACTTTATCGTTCAAAAGCTGTGCGGTTGCCGTGAGATCGAGATTGCCATTGGCATCGCGCGGCATTTCCATGCGCGGTTCGATCTCGAGACGATAGCGGTTTCCCGGCAGCCGAATGCATCGCGCCGGATAGACCTCGCAACCGAATTGCCGAACCAGCTTTCCAAGCAGCGGGTTGGTCTGCACGGGCAGCCCGAAGAACTCGGTCTTTAGCCCCTTCTGGAACTTCTGGTCGACGAGCACGCCGACGCCCTGCCCCGCCTCGAGCTGTCGGGCAAGCGCAAACGACGAGCCGGCATGCGACGGAACCAGCTTGCCCATGCGGGCACTCCGGAAGTCGAAGACCTTCTTTGCCACGTAAGGGTTGTTTGGAGGACGGAAGAGAACCGTCACGTAGAGACCGAATGCCGCGCCGGCCACCGGCAGCAGCTCGAAATTGCCCGTGTGCCCCGTAAACACAATGAAGGGCCGCGGATTTTCCAGGAGGTCGATGAAGATCGGTACCCCCGACACTTCCACCCTGCCCGGCTCCGACTGCTCCGGATCGAAATCGAACAGCCGGTCGAGGAATACATACTCGGCAGCCAGGCGCCCCATGTTGGCCCAGCTTCCGAGCGCGATCTCGTTGATTTCAGCCTCGCTCTTCTCCGGAAAGGCATTGCGGAGGTTCGCCAGCATCAGCTTGTGCCGTTTAAGCTTCGGTCCGATCCTGCGCATGAGCCAATCGATGAAGTTGATTGCCCCGTCCGCCGGAAAGATCTTCAGGAAATTCAGGAATCCGAACATCACCTGCGCAATCAGCCACTGGCGGAAATGCAGCAGTTTGAGCACGATGCGGGTGATGAAGAGCTTCAAGGGCTCAGTCCATCTTCAGGATGATCTTGCCGAAGATCTGGCGCGTTTCCATGCGCTCGAGCGCGCGATCGATGTCGTCGAAGCTGACCTCTGTATCGATAACAGGATGCACCAGGCCGCGCCCCATCTTCTGCATGGCGTCCGCCATGTTCTCCATGCGGCAACCGAACGAACCGAAGAGCTTCAGCTGCTGCTGGAACAGCATCATCAGGTTCATCTCGGTCGAGACACCCGACGTCGAACCACAGGTAACCAGGCGGCCACCACGCTTCATGCACAGCATCGAGCCGGCCCAGGTGTCCTTGCCGACGTGTTCGAAAACAACATCGACGCCCTTCTTCTTGGTGAGCTTGCGGACAACGCCCTCGAAACGGTCTGTGCGGTAGTTGATGACGTGATCGGCGCCGAGTGCCTTCGCCTTCTCGATCTTGTCGTCGGAGCCGACCGTCGTGATGACGGTGCAGCCGATCTTCTTGGCAAGCTGGATGGCAGCCGTGCCGATACCGGAACCGCCGGCATGCACGAGGATGGTTTCGCCGGGCTCGAGCTTGGCGTTATCGAACAGCATGTGCTCGACAGTTCCGAAGGTCACGGGAGCCAGCGCGGCCCCGATCGCATCGACACCGGGAGGAGCCGGCACGAGAAGACGCGCGGGTAGATTGACCTTTTCCTGCGCGAAGCCATCGAGATGGAAGCCATGAACGCCGGAGACATGTTCGCAAAGATTGTCGCGGCCTTCGCGGCACGGACGGCAGAGGCCGCAGGTGCGCGCGCCGTAGATCGACACCAGCTGTCCCGGCAGGACGTTCGCGACGCCCGGGCCGATCGCTTCGACCACGCCGGACGCTTCGGCACCGATCACCAGCGGCATCTTGCGCTTGGCGAAGGCCATGCCGCGCCAGCCCCAGACGTCGATGTGGTTCAGGGCGACGGCCTTGACGCGCAGCGTCACCTCACCGGCAGCCGGAGCATCGGGCTCGGGCAGATCGGTGATCTCAAGTTTGCGGTCGTCGATCAGTTGCAAAGCGCGCATGGCGAAGTCCTTGGGCAAGCGCATCGGCCGACGCCGACGCGCAGTTTATGAATGGGCGCTGCACCCGCGTCGCAACCGCGAGGGCGGCGGACACAGCACCAGTTGTTTCTCAAGCTACGATCGAAAACCGATTAAGCCGGTTCCAGCGCCATGACAAGGCTGGCGTTCTGTCCGCCGAATCCGAAGGAATTCGACAGCACCGCGTTCGCCTGTCCGTCACGCTTCTTGTTCGGTACGACGTCGAGCACGATCGTCGGGTCAGGCGTGTTGTAGTTGATCGTCGGCGGCAGCGTGCCGGTCAGCATCGTCTGCAGCGAGAAGACTGCCTCCACGGCGCCTGCGGCGGTCAACGTATGGCCGATCATCGACTTGTTCGACGACAGCGGGATCGAGGCAAGACGCTCGCCGAAAACCGCCAGCATGGAAGCATATTCCATCTTGTCGTTCTCCGGTGTCGAGGTGCCGTGAGCGTTGATGTAGCCAATGCTGTCTTCGTTCATGCCGGCATCCGCGAGGGCTGCGCGGATCGTTGCGATCGCCGGGCCGCCATCTGGCGAGGAACGCGTGCGGTGGAACGAATCCGCCTTTTCACCGGCGCCCTTCATGATACCCAGGATCTTGGCCCCACGTGCGATGGCCGATTCCAGCGATTCCAGAACCAGTGTTGCAGCACCTTCGGCGATGACAAAGCCGTCGCGATCCTTGCTGAACGGCTTCGAGGCCTTGGTCGGCGGATCGTTCTGCGTCGACAGGGCCGAAAGCAGCGAAAAGCGGATCAACGCCTCCGCGCTGACCGATCCGTCGGTGGCGACGGCCAGAGCACGGTTAGTGCGGCCCTGACGGATCGCCTCGATGCCGAGCTGGATCGCCGTTGCACCCGAAGCGCACGCCGTCGACAGCGTCACCGGCAGACCGCGTGTACCGAACCTGTCCGCAAGCCGCTCCGAGATGGCGCCGAACAGGGCCGCCTCATGGAAGGCCGGATCAGTGCGCTGGCGCATGGCCGCCAGGAAACGCTCATAGGCATCGCCCGGATGAGCGGCCGGCGGCGAGCGGTCCGCAAGTTCGAAACGCGCGTTCCATTCGGGCTCGATCGGCGGCGCGGCAAGAAACAGCGGACCGTTGAAATCGCCGGAGATATCGGCGTCGGCAAGCGCCTCGATCGTCGTTTCCCGCGCGAACGCATAGGAGCGCTCGACAGCATTGTCGGCCGGAACGTCGATGAAATCCACGGTGCCGGCAATACGCGTCGAAAGTCCGTCGGTCGGGAACCGGTTGATGTCGTGGATCCCGGACTTGCCCGACGTCAACGACGCCCAGTTGTCCTTCAATCCCTGGCCGAGCGAGGTGATGATGCCAACGCCTGTAACGGCGACGATCGGGCGCCCGAGATGATCCTTGTAAGCAGAATCTTTCATTGCTCTCTCCTCACGCTTCCGCGGACAGAACCGCGACGCCTTCGCCGCGCTGGTGACCGACCGTAGTGACGATCGCAGCCTTTGTAGGCGCGGTCATCGGTTTCTCATGGGCCGGGTCGAACTGGGGGATGACGGCCTTGCTGTCGACAGCGAGCGCCGCGAGAGCGAGCCCGAGCGTGAAGTGCGCCTCCATGCCGTGCCCGGTCACCCCGCCGAAGCCGCGGATCGCGGCACCCGGCAATTGGCGCTCGAGAACGGCCTTCTCGCGCTGCGCGAGTTCCGGCATGCCAGTGGAGCCGGAAAAGATTGCCGTGCTTTCGGCTGCCAACCCATCCGTCGGCTCAAGCAGGCGCTCAAGGCGGTGCTCGAAATTGCCGGCATTGCGATTGCCGCGATCGCCTTCGATGGACGAGATCGTCCCATAGATATGCGCGCCCCGCTCTTCAGCATGGGCGCGGGATTCAAGCACCAGAAACGCACCAACCGATCCAGAAATGATCCCGCCGTCTTCACGCGACCAGAGCGGCTTCCATTCGTCGCGCGAATGCGAGCCGATCGCTTCGAAGAGAAGCACCATATCGAGCCGCTCGGCCGAAAACGCACCGCCGACAAGCGCATGCGACGACTCTCCGGACTTGATCCGGTAGAACGCGGTTTCAACGGCTGAAATACCGGCGGCTTCCTCTCCCATGAAGGTTCGCGAGGATCCGGTCACCTTGTGCACGATCGAGATATTGCCGGCTAGCAGGTTCGAGAGCTGCGCGAGGAAAAGCGTCGGACGCAGTTCGGTCGTCAGCTTCTCGTTCAGCAGCACTTCGCGATCGTTGCGCTTCAGGCCTTCGTCGACGATGATCGTATCGACGTTGATGTCACGCTCGCCGCCGCCGGCAGCAACGATCATGTCCATGCTGCCGCAGGCTTCGGCATTATCCTTGAAACCCGCATCGTCGAGCGCGAGGCCGGCGGCGAACACGCCGATGCGCTGCCAGTTTTCCATCTGTCGCTGGTCGCCGCGCTTGGCGATCTGCTGCGACCAATCGACTTCCGGCAACGGATGGATCGGGTAGGGCTTAAACTTTTCGGTCTCGACGACAGGCTTCGGCGCCTCGCCGGCCGTCAGCAACGCGACATGCGCATCCTTGCCGACGCCCTGGCATGTGACAATGCCGACGCCCGTGATAACGACATCATTATGAGCCTTGCTCATCCGTTCACTCCTTGCGCAGCGATCGCATCCAAAAGCCCGACCTCGCCGGCTCGTTTCTTGACGATATCTCCGAGCGGCACTTCGCTGAAGGGCATGGTGCGAAGCTTGAGCTGCGCATCGCAAACCTTCTTGCCGGCGCTCGTGATCTTCGCCTTGGTAACGGCGAATCCGGATCCGTCGTGCTCCAGCACGGCCTCGATATCCAGCACCGCTTCGGGCTCGACAAACGTGCGCATCTTGGCGCCGTCGACCGTCATCAGAAACGGCATCGCGGCAAAATTGGTCACGGCAAGCACAAGCATGCCGGACGCCTGCGCCATGGTCTCGATAAGAAGCACGCCTGGTACAAGCGGCATGCCGGGAAAATGACCTTCGAACACAGGGCTCTTCGCGGGCACGACGGAACGCGCCCTGAGCGTTGCTTTCTGAAGGTCGACCGCCTCGATACGGTCAATCATCTGGAAGTATTCCAGCAGCATCGGATCCTCCGGCCACACGAGCACCAAACCCGGCGGCTAGGCCTACTTAATAACAAAACCGCCCGGCCGCCATGATGAAGGGCGGCAGGGCGGATAAAAAAGTTGGTTGTGCCGATCAGGCCTTGGCGGAGCGCAGCTCGTCGATCTTGGCACAGAGGTTCTTCAGCACGAAGTATTCTTCCGTGGAAACCTTGCCTTCGTTGACTTCCTGCGTCCACTTTTCGAGCGGGATCTTGATGCCGAATTCCTTGTCGATCGCAAAAACGATATCGAGGAAGTCGAGGCTGTCGATACCGAGGT
This sequence comes from Rhizobium sp. Root708, assembly GCF_001429725.1. GTDB lineage: Bacteria > Pseudomonadota > Alphaproteobacteria > Rhizobiales > Rhizobiaceae > Rhizobium. The sequence goes on from NZ_LMHV01000007.1 coordinate 224,199, forward strand.
CGTCGATCGTATGGCTTTCCGGCGTGATCGTGTCGCGATCGATCTCGCTCGTCTCTGCAATGATGTCGGCAACTTTATCGAATGTAGCGGTCACGCCTGTACCTCTTGAGATGAGAATTTACCCCCTCATAGGCAAATCCATTTCAAAAGCCAATGCCTTCGCTTGTTGCAAGGCGCAATTTGCAACTCCACTGTTGCTCAAACAGCATGGAGGCCCGCTGTGCGCGAGCGAGTGCCATTAGCTGGGTCACCAATCAGTTGGTGATGACGACGCGGGTATTCGCAAGCCCCGCCTGGCGGGTCATGGTGAAAAATTGCGCGGCATTCTCGGGATGAAGGCGAACACAGCCATGCGACGCCGGCCGGCCGAGCCGCTTCAGATCGAATGTGGCATGCACGGCGTATCCGCCGTTGAAAAACACCGCGTAGGGCATCGGTGCATCGTCGTACTTCTTGGAACGGTGATCGCGGGAAAGCCACTTGGCGCTCCAGGAACCGACCGGGGTGACGTAACCGCGACGAGCCGTCGAGACCTTCCAGCGGTATTTCACGAAGCCGTTCTCGCTGACGGTCATCGTCTGGTCCCCGATGCTGATCTGGGCGACCAGCGTCGAAGCGCTTGCATCGGCGGCAGACAGCTGCAGCAGAAGAATTGCCGCCGCTCCCACAAGTATAGTCTTCATTGTCCCTCTCCGTCTCATTCGACGACCCAACAGAAAGGAACGTATTTCCTGAAAAATTACAGGAGCTTAAAGATCATGGTAAGCAAGAGAATAACATCAATTACAGAAGAAAGACGAAGAGAGCCAGGATGATGAAGGCGAGCACCGAGCAACTGGCGTAGAAGACCGACAGGCCATCCTCGATATCACCGACCGTTGCCGTATCCCGTCCTGCCCCATTGATCATCGGCTCCATCACCACAACTCCGGAATAGACCCTTGGGCCGGCAAGCTGGACGTTCAGCGCCCCGGCCATCGCCGCTTCCGGGCGACCGGAGTTCGGCGACCGGTGTAGGCCGCCGTCGCGCATGGCGATACGGAACGCCTCCCGGCAGGCATCGCTGCCACGCCGCAACCAGGCACCTGCGGCAATCAAGGCGATGGACAGGCGCGCGGCCGGCCAATTGGCCAGATCATCGAGCCGGGCCGAAGCCCAGCCGAAATCGATGTAGCGCTCGGTCTTGTGACCGATCATCGAGTCCGCCGTATTCAGCATCTTGTAGGCGAAAAGCCCCGGCAGGCCGAGAACCGCATACCAGAACGCCGGCGCGACGACGCCATCCGAGAAATTCTCCGCCAGGCTTTCGATCGCTGCGCGACAAACGGCAGGCTCGTCCAACGTTTCGGGGTCGCGTCCGACGATCATCGATACGGCATGCCGCCCGCCTTGCAATCCGTCCTCCTTCAGCCCCGCCGCCACGGCATCGACATGGTCGCCGAGGCTCTTCTGCGCGAAAAACACGGTTGCACATACCACCTCGAGCAATATTCCAGCGAGCCCGAACAGCGCGAAGAACCAATGGAGGGCGAGACCGACAAGCGCGCTCGCCAGAAGCAGCAGGACAATGCACAGGATACCGTTGCGCCGCTTCTGCCTCTTGGTCAGGGTGCTCCGGTTCAACCATCCCTCGAACCACCCGATGACACGGCCGAACAACACGATCGGATGCGGCACCTGAGCCCATAGGGCGGGCGGATCGCCGACGATCCGGTCGAGGAGCAGTGCGAGGACCAGGACGAGAAGATTCAGTTCAAACGTCATGCGTTGTAACTCTGAAGAGCCTCCAGAAGCCTCGCATCGCCCGCAGCATCCGCTGCAAGCCCGAAGCGAAGCCAGTTGGGTGCATAGTCGAACTTCCGGACAAGGATCCGGGATCGGCAAAGATGTGCGTGCAAACGGTCGGCAGCATTGTGCTCGACAAGCGCAAACAGGCTCGTTCCGCCGACGATCCGGAGACCGCTCGCCTGCAGCGTCCCGTGCAAAGCCAGGCTGCGCTCCGCGATCGCCTGCCTGATGGCAGTCGTATCAGAACGCAGAAGCGACGCGGCGACGGAAAGAGCCGGGCCGGACACCGCCCAGGGCCCGAGCCAGCCCTCGAACCTGTCGAGAACCTCTGGTGACGCAACGACGAAGCCCAGCCTCAGACCGGCAAGGCCGAAGAATTTGCCGAAAGAGCGAAACACCACGACGTTTGCGGATCCGGCGAGCTCTGGAACAATGCTGCCGTGAGGCTCAGCATCCCCGAACGCTTCATCGACGACAAGAACGCCACTCCATCTGGCCAAGCGCTGAGCGAGAGCGGCAAGCCGAGCTACCTCGAACGTTCTGCCATCAGGATTGTTGGGATTGACGACAACGGCCAGCGCGTGCCGCTGGTCAATCTCTTCGAGGTTGGCGACCATATCGATCGCGTGGCCCGAGGATGCGAATGCACGTTGATATTCGCCGTAGGTCGGCCCGAGGATGGCGACGCGTTCGCCCGCCTGGACAAGGCGCGGCAGCAACTGGATCACCGACTGCGTCCCGGGTACCGGCAGCGGCAGGATCGGGCCGCTGCCGTAGTAATCCCGGGCTGCCTCGCGGGCGGCGGCGGCGAGATGTGCATCCGGAAGGCGATGCCACGCCCTGACCGAGATGTCAGGCACCGCAACCGGGTGCGGGTTGATGCCGGTCGACAGGTCCAGCCAGTCTTCCGGCTGCCCTCCATAGAGCAGTGCGGCGGCCGTGATCCCGCCGCCATGGACGATCGGCGCATTCATGCCGCTTCGCCCGCAAGATCGATCAGGTGCATGTAGGAACCGGCCACCTGCCCGCGCTGAAGCCCGGCGCTGCCGAGGTCATTGTCGAGGGCGTCCCGCACCTGGAAAAGTCGATCGGCCTCGCCCTCAGCCGCCACGGCGGAATAGTGGAACTCGTGCGCGGTCATCGGCTGCTCGAAGAATGAGCCGTTCAGCGGCGAAACCCGGCGGTAGCCGAGGTGACGCTTGCGATCCTGGTAGGTGGTGACCAAGGGCAGAAGACCGAGCATCTCGTGCCGTTCACCGCCGGCATCGATCAGCCCGTCGCCGAGCACCATATACCCGCCGCACTCGCCGTATATCCGCACGCCGCTTTCGGCTGCCCGCAACACCCCGGCTCGAAACGTCGACGCAGCGGCAATGCGACCGGCATGCAGCTCGGGATAGCCGCCCGGCAGGTAGATGGCGTCTGCGGTCCGTTCCGGCGCTTCGTCGGCCAGCGGCGAAAAGAACGTGATCTCAGCTCCTCTACGGCGCCAGCCGAGAAGCATATGCTCGTAAGAGAATGCAAATGCGATGTCGCGCGCAACCGCGATCCTGCTGCCGAGCGGCGGCAGGCGCGCGATATTGGCGGTCGAGGGCTTGTTGAGCCCCTGTCGCGCCACGCGAAGCAGAAACTCGAAATTGCAGGCCTCCGATACGGCTTCGGCGGCATGTTCGATGAAGTTTTCGAGCGCCTGGTGCTCGCCCGCCTGGACGAGACCAAGGTGGCGTTCCGGCAGGGCAACCGCGTTGTCGCGACGAACCACTGCGATGATCGGCATGCGAATGGCTTCGAGCGCGCGGCGGAGCATCATTTCGTGCCGCTCGCCGCCGACCTTGTTGAGAATGACGCCCGCCACCCTGACATCCGCCCGGAATCCGGCAAACCCCGCGACCAGCGCCGCAACGGATTGCGACATATGCGATGCGTCCACCACGAGAACCACGGAAAGCCCGAGCATCGCAGCAAGATCAGCGGCGGTGCCCCGGCCGTCGGCCGCGCCGTCGAACAGTCCCATCATTGCCTCGATGACCAGCAGCCGGTCGCCCGAACGATGCAGCGTCGCATTCGCCGCGATAAGCTCCGGTCTCATTGCCCATGGATCGAAGTTCAGACAGGCGACGCCACTGGCAGCCGCGTGAAAAGCCGGATCGATATAGTCAGGACCCGCCTTCCCCGGTGCGATCGCCACCCCGCGCTTCCGCAAGGCGCGCAACAGCCCGAGCGTGACAGTCGTCTTTCCCGACCCGGAGGACGGGGCCGCAATCAATAGACCACTCATGCCGTCTCCTTGCTGTCCGATTGCCGAAACGGATCAGGTTGCAGCTTACGTCCCGCCATTGCACCAAGCCAATCGAGCGATCCCCTGAGGCGAACGACCTCGCCGACGACCACGATGGCGGGCGGCTCAAGGCCGGATGCCTTTACGGCAGCGGGAGCCTCGCCAAGCGTCGTCTCCAACACCCGCTGGTTTTCGGTCGCCGCGCTGCAAACGAAAGCCACCGGCTCCAACGGGGAACGTCCGGCAGTGATCAGGTTCGCACTGATTTCCGCGATATGCTTCATGGCCATGTACATGACGATAACCGGCGATCCTTTGCCGATTGCGTTCCAGTTTATGGCATCCGGGACCAGACCGGAAGAATTATGTCCGGTCAGGAACGTCACCGCATGATTGATGTCGCGATGTGTGACGGGAATGCCCGCATAGGCCAACCCACCAATGCCGGCGCTGATGCCGGGGACGATGCGGAACGGCACATTATGCTCGACCAGCGTCAGCGCTTCTTCCCCGCCTCTTCCGAAGACGAACGGATCGCCGCCTTTCAGACGCAGCACACGTTTTCCCATCCGCGCCAGTTCGACGAGGCGAAGAGAAATATCGCGCTGTTTGGCGGAGGGCTTGCCGCCTCGTTTTCCGGCGTATTCGAGCAGCACGTCCGGACGTGCCAGCTTCAGGCAGTTTTCGTCCACCAGCGCATCATGAACCACGACATCGGCATCGCGGAGCGCCTTCACCGCCAGCAGCGTCAACAAACCGGGATCGCCCGGGCCGGCACCGACCAGCCAGACGCTGCCGGGTTCGATTGCGGGAAGGTTGGAAAGCGCAGCTTCGATCATTTCGATGATCTATGCCCACCTCGTCCCGAGGTCAACGCCAACGGACTTCACGAAATCAGCCTCTTCGGCAAAACGATATCCAGGCGTGAAGGACCGGATTCAGAACATGAGGATCGGCGGACAAGGCATTGGCCTGACTCGGTCAATGCCTTGTCGCGAAGAGTATCCTGCTCAGGCGTTCAGCAGCGTCGTGCGGATGAGATCGAGCACCTTGTCGGACTGGATTCCCGTGCAGACGATCTGGCTCGGCAAGCCATCCCAGTCGCCCGGCGGGAACCGCCGTGCGTCGGGCTTCACGATCGTCTGCCCATCGGCAATGCCGCCGCAAACGACACGAACCGCACCGGTGACGGACGTGAAGAGTTCCGGTGCCACGACGTAAACGCAGGCGCAGCTGTCATGCACCATCATGCCATCCTCGACGGCATGCTTGTAGAAATCGATATAGAACTGCGAGAGGTCGTTGAGCAGCTTCACCGCATCGTCGCCGTTCTTGGCGATGTCACCGAGGAAGCCACGGCTCATGGTGGTGATCGCGGTCACGTCGAGACCGATGACGACGACCTTCCACGGGGCGGTCATGACGATGTCGGCAGCCTCGGGGTCGCCGTGAATGTTGGCTTCCGCCACGGGCGTGACGTTGCCCGGCACATAGAAGTTTCCACCCATGATGACGACCTGCTTGACGAGGCCGGCAATCTCAGGGTCTTCCTTCAGCGCAAGCGCGAGATTGGTCATTCGACCGACCGCGACAAGGGTCACCTCGCCCGGATTGGCGCGGACGGTTTCGATGATGAAGCGGTAGGCAGGACGCGGATCGAGCGGCAGATCGATCGTCGCCGGCACGTCGATATTGCCGAGGCCGTTATCGCCATGCACGAAGGTCGGCCACATGCCTTCCTTGCGGGAAGGATCGATGGTGACGCTTGCACCCTTCGCAACGGGCGCCGCAATATTCCATTCACGCTTGAGGAACAGCGCATTGCGCGTGGTCGTCTCGATCGATGCATTGCCGAAAACCGTCGTGATTCCGATCAAGTCGATGTCGGGATGACGATGCAGAAACAGCAGCGCCATCGCATCGTCGACGCCCGGATCCGTATCATAGATGACCTTTTGCATGGATGTTCCTTATCGCTTTCATTGTTGCGGACCGCGTTGCAGTGCCACAAGGCCGGCCAACATAACGCCGGTTACTCTTTCTGCAACACCGTCTTTGCAATGGCAGCCGTAGCGTGCGACGATTTGATTTTCGGCAGGACGAGGCCCCCCGCAACGCCTGCTGCAGCAAGCGCCGCGGACTCGGCAACACCGTGGCAGCCGACGAGTTTGAAGACGACCTCGGAGGGGTTGGCAAGGCGCGGCGTTTCACGCTCCAGCACATCAGCTTCGAAGAAGAATGCCGATACCGCAAGGCTCCGCGCCAAGTTCAGAATTGCCGGTTCCTCGGCGCGCGCCGCTATCGAAGCCACAGCGGCGACCTCGTCAGCCGCGATTCCGGCCTTCTCCAGGGCAGATCTGGCGAGCGCCAGCACCTCCTCCGGCGAAGCCCCCCGTTCGCAACCGAGGCCCAGCACGAACCTGCGCCTATCGTCGAATTCTACCTTGTTCATGTGGATACGAATGATGACTTCCTGTGACCCGCAAGCCATTGCAGCCCGGAAAGGGAAATGCAACATGCACCGTCCATTCGCCTTCCAGAGTCATTCGTCTTGTCCGATATTGCCCCCCATCTTCTGGTCCTGCTGGCAGCAGCGGGATTTTTTGCCGGTTTTGTCGATGCCATCGCCGGCGGCGGCGGTCTGATTACTGTTCCCGCCATGCTGATCGCAGGTATTCCACCTCTTCAGACGCTCGGCACCAACAAGGTTCAGTCGGTATTCGGCGCCGCCTCGGCGACTATCGCCTACGCCAGAAAGGGCCATGTCAATCTTCAGCAACAGCTGCCGATGGCGCTGATGGCCGTAGTGGGCGGCGCGCTGGGTGCGGCCCTGGCAACGATCGTACCCGGCAGCGTGCTCCGAGGCATCATGCCGGTCCTGCTGATCGCGATTGCGCTCTATTTCGCCTTCAAGCCGAACCTGGATGACGTCGACAAGCACCGGCGCATGACGCCCTTCGTCTTCGGCCTCACCCTCGTTCCGGCCATCGGCTTTTACGACGGCGTCTTCGGGCCGGGCACCGGCTCGTTCCTGATGCTTGCCTTCGTCTCGCTTGCCGGCTTCGGCATGCTGAAGGCGACCGCTCACACCAAGATGCTGAATCTCGGCTCGAACATCGGAGCGCTCGTCGTCTTCATTTCCTTTGGAGCGACGCTGTGGAAGATCGGCCTGATGATGGGCGTCTGCCAGTTCCTGGGCGCGCAACTCGGCTCGCGCCTCGCCATGCGCACCGGCGCGCGCCTGATCAAGCCGCTGCTCGTGATCGTGTGCATCGCCTTCACCATCAAGCTACTGGCCGACCCCACCAATCCGATCCGCGTTTGGCTGGGGATCTGAGCAGCGCCTGGCGGTAGTATTGCCTAGAACAGAGCGATCAATAGCGCCCCGCTGGCGATCAGGCCCACGCCGAGCCAGTTCAAAAGATTGAGTTTCTCACCCAGGAAAACGACGCCGAAAACCGCGACAAGAACGATCGAAAGCTTGTCGATCGGCGCGACGCGGGCGGCATCGCCGATCTTGAGCGCGCGGAAATAGGCAAGCCAGGAAGCGCCGGTCGCGGCTCCCGAAAGGCAGAGAAACAGCCACGTCTTGCCTGAAATGCTGGCGAACGGCTGCCATTGCCCGGTTGCCGCGACAATGGCGCTGATGATGACGACGATAACGACGGTGCGGATCAGGGTGGCGAGATCGGAATTGATGCCGGCAACGCCGATCTTCGCAAAGATCGCCGTCAACGCGGCGAAAGCCGCCGAGAGCACCGCCCAGAAAATCCAGCTCTGTGTCATCAGAACTCCACGCCCGGCTGCCCCTTGATGCCCGAGCGGAACGGATGCTTGATCAGCTCCATCTCGGTGACGAGATCGGCGATCTCGATCAGTTCGTCCTTGGCGTTGCGCCCGGTGAGGACGACATGAGTCATATACGGCTTCTCGTTCTTCAGGAACTCCACCACCTCGTTGATATCGAGGTAATCATATCGAAGCGCGATGTTGATCTCGTCGAGCAGCACCATGGAGTTGCGCTCGTCACGGATCAACTCTTTCGCCTTCTCCCAGGCAGCACCGGCGGCGGCCACATCGCGAGCGCGATCCTGCGTCTCCCAGGTGAAGCCCTCGCCCATGGTGTGGAACTGGCAGATGTCGGAGAAGTGCTTTTCGATCAGGTCGCGCTCGCCGGTCCACATCGCGCCCTTGATGAACTGCACGACTGCCGAAGGCTTGCCGTGCGCGATATGCCGGAAGATCATTCCGAAAGCGGACGACGACTTACCCTTGCCCTTGCCGGTATGGACGATGACAAGGCCCTTCTCATCGGTCTTTGACGCCATGATCTTGTCGCGGGCAGCCTTCTTCTTCGCCATCTTCTCGGCGTGGCGGGCGTCGTCGTGGCCAGCGGCTTCGGTGGTTTCGTCGGTCATCTCAATATTCCCCGGATGCAAGCTTGCCTTGATGCAAGCCGAATGTGTCTGAAAGATCGAACCGCGCCGAATTGCTGCGCGGCGTCCAGAGTTGGCGATCGATCGCCTCCAGCAACCGCTCCTTCATGTCGGCGAAGGCGGCCGGATTTTTTTCGATCATGAAATCGCGGACCTCGGGATCCACCACGAAAGCCTGATAGACGGCTTCGAAATGATGGTTGCCAACGGCGCCCGTGGTCGCCGCAAAGGCAAAGAGATAATCGACGGTCGCGGCGATCTCGAAGGCGCCCTTGTAGCCATGGCGCATGACGCCATCGATCCACTTCGGATTGACGACGCGGCCACGCACGACGCGGCCAATCTCTTCCTCCAGCGACCGAATCACAGGCTTTTCGGGCCTCGAATGGTCGTTGTGATAGATCGATGGCCGATCGCCCGCCAGCATCTCGGCCGCCGCCGCCATCCCGCCTTCGAACTGGTAGTAATCGTCGCTGTCGAGAAGATCGTGTTCGCGATTGTCCTGGTTCTGCACGACCGCCTGGATCGAACGCAGACGCTCCTCGAAGACGCCACGCTCGGCCCGGCCCTCTTCGCCGGCGCCGTAGGCATAGCTTCCCCAGATAAGATAGGCCTCGGCTAGATCGGCGCGACGCTCCCACCCCTTCTCGTCGATCAGCGCCTGCAGACCGGCACCGTAAGCCCCGGGCTTCGAGCCGAAAATGCGATAGCCGGCGCGGCGGCCAGCCTGCGCTGCATCCAGTCCAGCCGCTTCAAGGCGGGCAGCCTCCCCGCGCATGCGCTCGGCAATCGGATTGTCCGCGGCATCTTCTTCCAGCGCCCCGACAGCGCGGATCGCCTTGTCGAACAGTGCGATCTGTTCAGGAAAAGCGTCGCGGAAGAAACCGGATATACGCAGCGTCACATCCACACGCGGACGACGCAGCAGCGCCGGCGGAATGATTTCATAGCCGGTGACGCGCCGCGAGGTCATGTCCCACACCGGCTTCACGCCGATCAGGGCAAGCGCCTGGGCGATATCGTCACCGCCGGTGCGCATGTTCGAGGTGCCCCAGGCGGTCAGGCCGAAGGAGACCGGCCAATCGCCGTGATCCTGCACATAACGGCGGATCAAAAGCTCCGCGGACTTCTTCCCAAGCTCGTAGGCCGCAGGCGTCGGCACGGCCCGGCTGTCGACCGAGTAGAAGTTTCGCCCGGTCGGCAGCACGTCCGGTCGGCCGCGCGTCGGAGCACCAGATGGTCCCGGCGCCACGAAACGACCGTCGAGCCCTCGGAGCAGTCCTTCAATTTCAGCCGTCCCGCAGGCGAGAATGGCAGGCCTGAGCCGCGTTTCGATCTCCGCGAGAACAGCGCGGGTGGCCTCCCAACCGTCCGGACAACCAAGCTCGTCGGCAACCAGCCGTGCCGCAAGCAGTTCGATCCGCTCGACGGTATCGCCGTTCGTGCGCCATATGGCGTCGGTGACGCCTGCAAGAATATCAGGAAGCGGCCCGGTCCAAACTTCGCCCATGTTGCAATCGAGCGGGTCGAACCCCAATCCGAGATCCGCTGAAATCGCGCGCTGAAGGCTGCGGTCACCGCCCTGGCCGAGCCCGCGCGGAACCCGCGCCAGCGCCACCGTCAGATCCGTCAGCAGCCGGCCCTGCGGCGAGACGCCGAAAACATGCAGGCCATCGCGGATCTGCATCTCCTTGAGATCGCAGAGATAGGCATCGAGCTTCTTCAAAGCCTCCGTCTCGGTCTCGCCCTTGTCGATGCCGGCATCGCGATCGAGACCGATGTCAGCGACGAGATCAAGGATCTGCTTGCTGAGAAGCCGGATGCGGCGCGGATCGCCGCCCGATGCCTCGTAGTATTCGTCGACCAGCGCCTCCAGATCCTTCAGCGGCCCGTAGCTCTCGGCACGCGTCAGCGGCGGCGTCAGGTGATCGATGATGACTGCGGCTGTACGGCGTTTTGCCTGCGTTCCCTCGCCGGGATCGTTGACGATGAAGGGATAGAGATGCGGCATGGGACCGAGGATGGCTTCCGGATAGCACTCCTCCGACAGCGCCAGCGCCTTGCCGGGCAGCCATTCAAGATTGCCATGCTTGCCCATGTGAATGACGGCGTGAGCGCCGAACTCATGGCGAAGGAAGGCATAGAAGGCGAGATAGCCATGCGGCGGCACGAGGTCCGGCGAATGGTAGCTTTCCTTCGGATCGATACTGTATCCGCGCGCCGGCTGGATGCCGACCAGCACCTCGCCAAGCCGCATGAAAGGCAGCGCAAAGGCGCCCTCCACGACATAGGGATCGGCTTCCGGCGCACCCCAGCGCGCGCCGATTTCATCCTGAATCTTTTTCGGAAGTTTCTCGAAGAAGGCTTTGTAACGACTCAAGGAAAGCGATTCACGGACAAGCTTGCCGTCACTGCCGGAGTTTGTCGGCCCCTCCATCAGACGCCGGATCAGCTGATCGCCATCGTCAGGCACGTCCGCAACCGCATAGCCGGCGGCACGCATGGCTTTGAGCACCTCGACAGTGCCTGCGGGCGTATCCAGCCCGACGCCGTTCCCCAGTCTGCCATCGCGGTTCGGATAGTTCGCCAGCACAAGCGCAACGCGTCTCTCATTGGCGCCCGTTATGCGCAGCTTCGCCCAATTGGCCGCGAGCCTCGCAGTATAACGCATCCGTTCGATGTCGGGTTCGCTGCCGACGATGTTGGCCTCAACCCTAGCATCGTAGCGGGCCGCCGATTTGAAGGAGACCGCACGCGACAGCACCCGACCATCCACTTCGGGCAGTGCGACGTTCATGCCGAGATCGCGCGCCGAGAGCCCCTGCGAGGACGAGGCCCACGCCTGACGCGACGATGCCGAAAAGATCGCCTGCAGCACGACGGCATCATTGGCCTCAAGCACGGTCGGCTCGCGGTCCGCGCCCGGCGCCGATACGGCGAAGCCTGTCGTGTTGATCACCACCTCGGGCTTGATGACATTAAAAACGCTTTCCAGAATGCCCTTCGACACCGAATCCTTGAGACTGTAGGCGAATACCGGCAGCGGCCGGATGCCTTCCGACAGCAGCGTGTCGACGAGGGCCTCGACCGGCTTTGCCTCACCGCTCTGCACGAGCGCACGATAGAAACTGATAGCGACCGTCGGGGCACGCGTGTTTTCGCAAGGAGCGCCAAGCCGCTCGTCGCAAGCCGCCTTCCACTCGTCGACGCCGAGAACGCCCTTGCCCGGCCACCATATGCCGGCCTTCATCAGCGGCGATGCCGTTTCAGGTTTTTCCGAGCCTGAGAGCATGGCACCGACATAGGCGAGAAACGCCCGCGAATTGCCGTCGCCACCCTCGATGAGATACGCCCAAAGCGCGTTCAGATCCTCAAGCGGAACATTCGAAAACGGCGTCAAACCCGCATCCGGCTTCGAATCTCCCGGCAACACAACGATCAACGCGCCCGATCGCGCCGCAGCAGCGTGTAGCGCCTCCAGCGCATAGTGGAAGTAGCTGGCGCCACCCAGCGCCCTGACAACGATCAGCTTCGCATGCCGTGCCGTCCGCTCGATATAGGCATCGACCGACATCGGATGCTTGAGGCTCATGAGGCTTGCGAGCCGGAGCGAGAATCCGCACGCCGCTTCATCATAAGCGGCGGCTATCGCTGCGAGTTCGGTATCGGCAGCCGACAGGAACAGGACGTCGCCGCGAGACTGACCGAGATCGATCGCCTCCTCGCCGTCGCTGATCGTTCCCTGCTGTGCCAGAAGCAGATGCATGGGGCTACCTTATGCCAGCGCTTCGATCGCCTTGCGCACCGCCGCTTCGTCCATCTCGTGCAGGCCGATGACGACAAGGCGGGTGCCGCGCGCTTCTCCAGGCGCCCAGGCGCGATCGAAATAGTGGTCGATGCGGCTTCCGACCGCCTGCAGCTGCAGACGCATCGGCTTGCCGGGAACTTCGACGAAGCCCTTGAGCCGTAGCACATCATGCTCGCCGATGATGCCCTTCAGCGCATCCACGAAGGCCGAGGGATCGGCAACCTGGCCGAGTTCGACCACGAAGCTGTCGAACTCGTCATGATCGTGCGGAACGCCGTCCTCGTGCTCGAGCTCGTGGTGGGACTTGCGGTTGACCACGTCGTCTTCAGTACCGACACCGAGCCCGAGCAGCACGCTCGCCGGAACCTCGCCGTTGCGCGCCTCGATCATCACGGGCTTGCGGGCAATGCGGGAAGCCACCTCGTCGCGCACGCGGCCAAGGCCGGCGGCGTCGAGCAGGTCGGTCTTGTTGAGCACAATCAGGTCGGCGCAGGTCAGCTGGTCCTCGAAAAGCTCCTCGATCGGGCTCTCGTGGTCGAGCGACTCGTCTTCGACGCGGCGAGCCTCGACGGCATCGTGATCGTCGGCAAAGCGACCGGCGGCGACGGCGGCGCTGTCGACGACCGTAATCACGCCATCGACGGTGACCTGCGTGCGGATATCAGGCCAGTTGAAGGCAGCGACCAGCGGCTGCGGCAGCGCAAGGCCGGAGGTTTCGATGACGATATGGTCTGGGCGCTGTTCGCGCTCCAGAAGCTTCGTCATTGTCGGAATGAAGTCGTCGGCGACCGTGCAGCAGATGCAGCCGTTGGTAAGCTCGATGATATCGTCCTCGGTGCAATTCTCCGCGCCGCAGCCCTTCAGCACCTCGCCGTCGACACCGAGATCGCCAAACTCGTTGATGATGAGCGCGATCTTCTTGCCGTTGGTGTTGGAAAGCAGGTTGCGGATCATCGTTGTCTTGCCGGCGCCGAGGAAGCCGGTGATCACGGTCGCCGGGATTTTCTGCTGGTTCATGAACTTCAACCCTTCATCTTCAGCGGCAGACCTGCCGCGATAAAATACACTTCCGCGGCCTCTGCCGCGATCATTTGATGCAAGCGACCGGCATGATCCCGGAACTCCCGCGCCATGCGGTTCTCGGGAACGATGCCAAGGCCAACTTCATTGGAAACGATGACAAGGCGCGCACGCGCCATCGGCAGATACGCGGCAAGTGAGCCGAACTCGGCCTCCATGTCGCGCTCCTCCATCATCAGGTTGGTAACCCAAAGCGTCAGGCAATCGACAAGGATCGCCCGCCCCTCGCCGTCAACAGCCCGCAGGCAGCCGACCAGATCGAGAGGCTCTTCGTGGGTATGCCAGAGATCGCCGCGGTCAGCCTTGTGCTTGTCGATCCGGGCACGCATCTCGTCGTCCCAGGCGCGACCCGTCGCCACGTAATGGCGCTCCAGACCGCTCAAGACGACCAGTTGCTCGGCGAAACGTGATTTTCCTGAGCGCACACCGCCCAACACGAAAGTCGCGCCAGATGATATCGGGCTCATGGAAAATGCTGTCCGATCTGCAGGACGCTGCCGCTAGGAACCGGAATGGCTGCTGCAGGCAGCCGAAAACTCTTCTGTTCAGCCATGACAACCTCCGTGCTGGCAGCGGGCATAGCCCAGGGATGGGCTTTTCGCCCGGCACGGTTGGCAGGTCTCCTGGCTCGCGGGTGTTGGCCGCGATCGGGGCAGACCGAAAACCGGTCACCCCAGATCGTGCCAGCGGATCTTCCTCGCCTTCCCGGCTGCATTTCATGAAAAGGCGGACGATTCGTAGACGTAAGAGGCGTCCTGCCCTGGTTGATCATGATGCACTGCCAGTGACTTTTCCGTCGCCACTTTCGCGCCGCCCGCCTGCACCATTGCAGGCTGTCAGCCACTCGAAAACAACGCCGGACGGAAAACCCTGACCGCTCTACAGTCGCGGGGTCGGCTATGATGACGGTGCCCGAATTGGGTCCACCGCTTCACATTCCCTTTTCATCCGCACCGATTCAACCGGTCCGGAACCATCCGTTTATGAATTCATCGTTAGGCAAGGCCCTTGGTGAAGTCAATCGCAAGCGGGGCTACACGCCGCCGGATCGGCTCTCAACACGACCTTGTCTACCAAATTTATCGTCTTTTATCAGCCACTTACGTCATAAATTATTGTTGCAAATGCCGGTCTTTTGCCGCAATTGCGTTGCAAGCGGATCGCGCCGTTGACTTCCCCCTCCCATCGCTCTTGATCGGCTCCACGTCCGCCTAGTTCTTCTGATATGCTTCTGAAAATCAATTTCCGCCGTTTCGGCCTGCTTCACACCCTTTTCGATATCGGGCGAATGCGCGCTCTTTTGCGCCGCAGCGAGATGGGAATGGTCATTGCCGGCGCCATCGTCGGCGTCATTTCCGGCCTCGCGGTAACAGGCATGAGCCTCATCTCGCGGGAGATGCACAGCCTGATTTTCGGCATCAGCGACGTGGACAGACTGAGTTCGTCGCAAATCGATAACAAGCTTTTGCTGCTGACCGCGCCCGTCTGCGGCGGTGCGATTCTGGGCCTGCTGCTCTTTATCCTCGCGAAGACGCGCAAGAAGCCGATGGTCGACCCGATCGAGGCGAACGCGCTGCACGGCGGGCGGCTGTCACTGACCGACAGTATCCTCGTTGCCGTCCAGAACCTCATTTCCAACGGCTTCGGCGCATCGGTAGGACTGGAGGCCGGCTACACCCAGCTCGCGGCCGGACTGGCGTCGAAGCTCGGGTTCAAGCTGCAACTTCGCCGTTCGGACCTTCGCGTGCTTGTCGGATGTGGCGCCGCGGGCGCGATCGCCGCCGCGTTCAACGCTCCGTTGACGGGAGCCTTCTATGCGTTCGAGCTCATCATCGGCTCCTACACGATCATTTCTCTGACACCGGTCGTCGTCTCCGCGCTCGTCTCGACCCTTGTCGCGAGGTTTCTCGCCGGCAGCGATTTCGTTATCGACGTCGGTGACTTCGGAACCGTCATGCCCGCCGATTACGTCCCCGCCGTCCTCCTCGGCGCCTGCTGCGCCGGTATCGGCATCCTGATCATGCAGGGCGTCGCCTTCGTCGAGGAACTGGCGCGCAGAAGCTCGATCGCGCCGCCGCTCCGGCCGGCACTGGGCGGTATCGTCGTCGGCATTTTCGCGCTGATTACACCGCAGGTCCTGTCGGCGGGTCACGGCGCGCTGCATCTCAATCTCGGCCGCGACGTCGCCATTCCCATTCTGGTCGGCCTGTTCATTCTGAAGGCCGTCGCCTCGGCAATCTCGATCGGCTCCGGCTTCAGAGGCGGCCTGTTCTTCGCATCGTTGTTCATGGGCGCGTTGCTCGGCAAACTGTTTGCCTATTCCGCACCTTACTTCGCCCATGCGACGCTGACACCGGTTATCTATGCTGTCGTCGGCATGAGTTCGCTTGCCGTCGCCGTCATCGGCGGCCCGCTGACCATGACGTTTCTCGCGCTTGAAATCACTGGCGACTTCCCGATCACAGCCCTGGTTCTGGCAGCCGTGATCACCTCGTCGCTGGTCGTTCGCAGCACCTTCGGCTACTCCTTCGCCACATGGCGCTTCCATCTGCGCGGCGAGAGCATCCGCAGCGCCCATGATGTCGGGTGGATCCGCAATCTGACGGTGGACAAGCTCATGCGTGCCGACGTCAAGACGGCGAAATCCGGAACCACCCTGGAGGCATTCAAGGAGAAGTTTCCGATCGGTTCCGCCCAGCGTGTCATTCTTGTCGACGACAACGGCAAGTATATCGGCCTCGTCCTCGTCCCCGATATCTACGCAAGCCTTACCGACACGGATGACGCCAGCAAGTCGCTCGACGACTTCCTGCGCTACCGGAATGACTTCCTGCAGCCACAGATGAACGCGAAGCAGGCGGCCTCGATTTTCGACAAGACGGAAAGCGAAGCGCTCGCCGTCGTCAACAACCTGGTGGAGCGTAAGGTCGTCGGGCAGCTGAGCGAAGCCCACACGTTGCGCCGCTACAGCGAAGAGCTGGACCGCCGGCGGCGCGAAATCTCCGGCGAGATTTAGGGCCTCAGCCTAGCAGCCTTGAAAGCCACTCCTTGTCGAGGCGGGATTCGAGTTCGCCCGCGACGTCGTCGAGCGCTTGCTCCACGCCTGCGCGATAGTTGCGCCGCTCCCCGGAAAGGCCGAAGCTCGAAAGCAGGCGCGCTCTGAACGCGTCGCTGCCAAAGGCGCCGTGCAGATAGGTGCCGGTCACGCGACCGTCGGCCGAGGTGGCACCATCCGGGCTGCCATCCACGATGGCGAAGGGCCGGCTGCAATCCCTGCCCTGTGTCGTGCCGAGATGGATCTGATAGCCGGAAAGGCTTTCGCCATATTCGACCGACATGGCGGAACTGTTGCGAACGGTCTTTTCCGCCTGCATGACTGTCTCGACATCGAGCAGCCCCAGTCCCGGCGTCTCCGAGGCACTTCCTTCGATCCCATGCGGGTCTTGGACAGTCCGCCCCAGCATCTGGTAGCCGCCACAGATCCCGATGACGCGTCCACCGCGACGCACATGTGCAGCAATATCGTCATCCCAACCTTCGGCGCGCAGATCGGCAAGGTCCGCGATCGTCGACTTCGATCCCGGCAGCACGATCAGCTGCGCGTCGGCAGGCAACCGCTCCCCGGCACGCACGAACTGCAATTCCACGTCGGGCTCTGCCTTCAGGGGGTCAAGATCGTCGAAATTGGCAATCCGCGACAGGACGGGCACGGCGATCTTCAGCGCCTTGGCTTCACCGCGAACGAGCCGTTCCAGGGCAACGGAATCTTCCGCCGGTAGCCGCGATGCCGCCTTGAGCCAGGGCACGACGCCGAAGCACGGCCACCCGGTGAACCGCCCGACGGCGTCGATGCCATCGTCGAAAAGCGAAATGTCGCCGCGGAATTTATTAATGATGTAGCCAGTGATCATGGCACGGTCGTCGGGAGGCAGGATCGCATGCGTCCCCACCAAAGACGCAATGACGCCACCCCGATCTATATCACCCACGAGAACGACAGGCACGCCAGCTCGCGTGGCGAAGCCCATGTTCGCGATGTCCCCGGCACGCAGGTTGATCTCCGAGGGCGAACCTGCGCCTTCGACGATAACCAGGTCGGCGCCTTCGGACACGGTCGCGAAGCTCTCCAGAACATGGCCCAGCAGCTGCGGCTTGAGCCTCTGATAATCCCGGCCCTTGGCCTGCCCCCAGACCTTGCCCTGGACGACAATCTGGCTGCCGTTTTCCGACTGTGGCTTCAGCAGGACGGGGTTCATGTGAACCGATGACGGGATGCGCGCTGCCATCGCCTGCAGCCATTGAGCCCGGCCGATTTCGCCGCCATCATCCGAGACGGCTGCGTTGTTCGACATGTTCTGCGGCTTGAACGGGCGAACGGCAAGCCCGCGGTTGGCGGCAAGACGGCAAAGGCCAGCAACAAGCATGGTCTTGCCGACGTCCGAGCCGGTCCCCTGCAGCATGATGGCCTTGGTCATGGTCAATCTCCGGATTGACTCCGGGCCTACACCGCGGATCGGACAATGGTCAACGGATTGCCGTAAAAATGCGAAAGCCGCGCCGATCAAACAGATCGCGCGGCTTGCCGAATACGCTGGCGCATCACCCAAACACGGCGATACTCACGTTCTCCGGGACGCAATACCTGATCCGGAGAAGCAGCGGATGTCCCCCGCCACGCCGCGATTTATAGCGCCACATTCTTACCGGAGAGTTAGTGCGGCATGCCACCGCAACGAAATTCCGTATTTTCTGAATTTTTTCCGCATGCGGCCGAAGCGACCGGCATAGCACCCAAAATGGCGCAAGGGCCGTGTCATTAACTATTTTAAATCAGTCGCTTAGTATTTCCGCACGGATAGCGAGAAAGCGATTGATTTCCGTTCGTCAGCGCGTAGGCTCGATATCAAGGCGTCAGTATAGCCGCCATTTTCAAGCACCAGAGAAAAAGCGCCGACAGCCCTTAGCGGAGCAATCGCGCAGGAACGGGAACGAGCGATGAGAATTCTTGGCGCGTCCATCGCGCTTGCTGTCGGATTGTTTGCTGCAGCAACCGCGTTCGCCGAAGATTGCGGCAATGTTTCCATAGCGGAAATGAAGTGGGGATCCGCCGGGATCGCGGCAAATATCGACAAGATCATCCTGGAAGCCGGCTACGGCTGCAAGGTCGAGATCGTTCCGGGCGACACCATGCCCACCTTTACCGCGATGAACGAGACGGGTCAGCCGGACGTGGCTTCCGAACTGTGGATCAACGCAGTTCGCATCGAGTTCGATGACGCGGTGAAGCAAGGTCGCCTTCTTCAGGGAGCGGAAATCCTCTCCGAGGGCGCGGTCGAAGGCTGGTGGATCCCGAAGTTCATTGCCGACGCCAATCCCGACATTCGAAGCGTCGAGGATGCATTGAAACGTCCGGATCTCTTTCCGGGACCGGACGGCGCGCCGGGCACAGTCTACAACTGCCCGCCGGGCTGGAATTGCCAGATATCGACGGCCAATCTTTTCCGCGCTCTGAACGCCGACAAGAACGGCTTCCATCTCGTCGACGCGAGTTCGCCGCAGGGGCTGGACGACTCGATCGCAGCCGCGTTCGAGAAGAAAGTCGGCTGGCTCGGATATTACTGGGCGCCGACGGCGATCCTTGGCAAATACGACATGACGCGGCTGAGTTTCGGCGTCAAACACGACAAGGCGGCGTGGGACAGTTGCACCTCGGTCCCCGGCTGCCACCGACCGGAGCCGAATTCCTATCCGGTTTCCCGCGCCTTCACGGTTGTCTCGAAGTCCTTTGCGGGCCGGGCAGGACCTGCCTGGGACTATCTGAAGAAACGCGCCTGGGACAACAGCACCATCAACGACGTGCTTGCCTGGCAGGACGACCATCACGAAAAAAATCGAGCCGCAGCGGTCTACTTCCTGCACAATTATGCGGACCTCTGGACGACCTGGGTGCCTGCTGACGTCGCTGACAAGGTAAAGTCGTCGCTTTGAACCAAAGCTGGCGGATGGTGCCGCCTAGCCGCGACCGTGCACCACGAATTCACCGTCGGAGGCTTCGCGTTCGTCCACCAGTTGATCGATGAACTCAAGGATTTGGTTGCTGGCCTGGGTTGGATCGGTCTCGAAGATCGTGGACGCCATGATCGCTCTCTCGGACCGAAGTTCGTCCCGGTATAGCGCCTTCCCAAGCTGCTCGATGAAGGTATCCGGCGTAAACACGTGGCGGTACGGCAGGTCGGGCACCAGGGAGAAGTCGGGCTCGAAATTCTGATGCGGCTTGTCTGAAAAATCGAGCGTCAGCACCGGCTTCCCGGTCAGGAGGAAGTCGAACATGATCGAGGAATAGTCGGTGACGAGGGCATCGAACCGCTGCAGCAGCGGATAGACGTCGACGCCGGCATCGATGAAGGTGAAGCCTTCGCCCTCCCGTATCGTATCGGCGCCCACAAGCTTGTACATCGGGTGCATCTTGAGAACGAAATTGATGTTCTCGCGCTGCGCGATCGCAGTGAGCGTCTGCAGGAAGCGCGGCGTCATCAGGTAGGTTTCCTGTCCGCGCTGCCAAGTTGGCAGGACCAGGACATTCTTGCGGCGCGCGCTGAGCGACATGTCGAGGTCCATGTCGTATTCGCAGCCGATCGTGTCGAACGGCTTGATCGGGCGCAGCAGCACTTCGTTGCGCGGGAAGCCCGCTCGCAGGATATTCCGGCAGCCGAAGACACCGCTCCAGTAGCGATCGAAGAACGACGAGGTGCTGAGCACATAGTCGGTCTGCGACGCCATGTAGAATGGCCGGCGTATCTCGCTGTTTCGCAGCGTCAGATGCGGGATGAGTTCGAGCACCAGATGCTTGACCGAAATACCGTGCCAGAGCTGGATCTTCTTCGCCCCCGCCAGGCAGGCATTCAATGCATAGGCGCCGCGCAGGCTCTCGTTAGGATTGACCGAGAAGACGGCAACGGCGGCATGCAGGAGCAGATCGATCGACCTGTCGACATTCTGCGACAGATCAATGCACGGCAGCCCGCGGGCAGTGAGAGAACTGACGAGCTGCGAAGAGAAGCTGCACCACATCACCTCGTAATTGCGCTTGCGCGCAATGTCGCTGAGATAGAGGTACTTGGTGTTGTCGGAAAAGGTCTCCCGGCCGAAATAGAGCACCAGCCGGCGCTTCCGCACACGCTGGGATATCGACGCAAATTCGATCGCCATCGTCTGGTCGTTCAGCGCCGCCAGATTTGCCTGCGCGGAAGATGGGTCGAAGCTCATAATTCAATCCTTGGTGTGCACCCGCGCGCTGCGGACGCGATAGTTGTTGCGGGCCGGCTGAACCGACCTGCGGGGGCAATCGATATCGAGGCGGCTCAGGCCGACTGACGAATCTCTTCGAGCGTCATCGTCGTCGAGATGCCTTCGGTGCGCGGCAGGTAGACGACGTCGCACAGCGTCTTGAACTCGTCGAACCGACCGACCCAGTCGTCGCCCATGACGAGGACATCCGCATCGAACTGCTTGATGTATTCGCCCTTCAAGTCGAGCGAGTGTTCGAGGAACACATCGTCCACCCAGCAGATGCTCCGGATGATCTCGAGACGCTGGTCTTCCGGGTAGACCGTCATCTTGCTTTTCTTGGAGAAGTTCAGCGCGTCGGTCGAGACACCGACCGTCAGGTGATCCCCAAGCGCCTTGGCACGCTGCAGGATACGGATGTGCCCCACATGCAGAACGTCGAACGTACCAAAGGTTATAATTCGTTTCATAAGTTGCCCCTCAGAATGAAAGTCGCAGCTGACCAAAGGACAGCAGTTCGCAGCACCGCTTCCTCAACCCGCCGAACGAATGGCCTGTCGCTCGCTGTGGATGCCTTCGGCAATATTTTCGATGATAACGTCCACGGAAGAACGACCGCCCGGCAACAAGGCTTCCTTGAGGGCCGCGCGTTCCGTCTCGAACTTCCATGGAGCCCCGCCCTTGTAGGAAAGAACGGCAGACTTCAGCGAAGCAAAATCGCGCACGACATGCGATGCGGCATTTGCCTTGTGACCAAGCGCGTTGAACGGGACGTGGCATCCGGACTCGAAGTAGACCAGCGGCTTGTCGAACAGTGGATATTCCGTGAGGAAGGAGATGCCGTCGGTGATCATCAGATCCGAGGCATCGAACAATTCGCCATATAGACCGTCGCAGATCGTGCAGTTCGGCAGCGCCGACCAGGCCTTGAAATAGTCGCGCGCCTGTTCCTCGGTCATCACCTTCGCCCGCACCAGCCCTTCGGTCAGCGCCGGGTGCGGCTTCAATACGAATTCGATATCCGGCTGGGAACGAGCCCAGGCAAGCATGTCCATCGCCATCCGGTCGAACACACCGAAGCCAAGGCCGCCGCGCACCGAATGATGCGGCGCCCAGACGACGCGATAAGCCCGCTCGCCGCGCTCTGGAATAGGCCACTGGCCCTGCCCCTTCGCCTTCAGCAACCGCTCGAATTTCGGGTATCCCGATACGACGATCTTGCTGGCGTCGTGGCGACGCGGCTTCAGGAATGTCTCGCGCATTTCGGTATTCTCGCAGAATATGCGCCACGTCATACGGTGGAAAAACTGATCGTACCAGGCCGGCGAATAGAGGTCCGAGCCCTGCGGTCCGTCGTCATGTGTCTGGATGATCAACGCTGCGTAGGGAATAAGGCAGAGGCGTGCGAAAGTGATCTCGCCGGTCTGGAAGCCCGGCTGAACGCCACCCTCCCAGAACTGCTGGCGGAAGATGACATCGGGCTGAAGGCTCTTCATGATGTCGAGCGCCTCGAAGGAATCGTCCATGCCGAACCGCAGATGCGGGATTCCCTGTGATTTCAGGAATTCGCTGACATCCGCCTCACCGGTAAAATTGGCCGAGCCCAGCTGGCTGACATTGAGCGAGCAGACGATCGGATCGAAGAGAGGCTCCTCGACCATCCGCGCATAAACGTCGGCGAAGGCATCCCACATGGTGACCGACTGCACCAGGAACAGGCAGCGGATGCGCTCCTGCCGCGAGGGAATGTTCCTGAGAACCAGATTGGCCGTCTGCTTCACGTGATGGATCTGCGAATGAAGGCCGTTGCCGGTACGGGCAAGCAGGGTGCCGAAGTCGCGAAGAACGGTCTGCAGCGACTGGTTGAGCTCGGTCATCGTGTTGACCGTCACCTCGCCGAACTGATCGGCGGTGGCGCGCACCTGTTCCTGCAGACTCGCAAAGCCCTGTCGCTGCTCCTGGTGCAGATTGACGAAGAACTGCACGGTCTCGACCTGGATTTCCTCGGAAATCTGCAGCTTCTGTGTAATCGCGGAGAGTTGCTCCTCCATCGTCTGGAGCCGGGCGGAAAGGTCCGTCAGCGTTCCTGCAACGTTCGGGACAATCTGCTCGTTCATGGCTTCACCCTGGAAGAATAGCGATACGAAAGCTTCGCCCTGCGACCCGATACGCCTGTCAGGCGCTCAGAGTCCCCGTCCGAAGTATGATCGGAGTATCAGCAGTAGCTTTCGTGAAACTGATCAGGCTCGCCGCGACGACGGCTTGGAGGTTTTCGGAACGGGCCGCCTTCGCTTATAAGCTGGCCCGAAACGAGTCGAATACATGGAGAAGCGTCATGACCTCCGCACCCTTTCCCGATCGCGAAACGATCGCCAGCCGCTTTGCGGCGCTTGCCGAACAGGACAGGGCCTATATTGCGCTGCTGCTGGAAAACCAGGCACAGGACGACAGCCTGATCGAAGGGCTGGAGCAGTATTTGAACGACGCGTCTCGCGCTTCGTTCCTGAACTCGCTCAAACTCGACAACCTCGGAAAATGGATCGGCGAGGCTGCCCCGGCGCGTCTCCAGATCCGTCTCATGGAACTGGCGAAGTCGAGCCAGCACCCGGCCTACGCCGCATTCCGCAACGGCCTGACCTCGTCCGGCGGACTAAGCAGAGCCTATCCGCCGGCAAAGGTCTGACAGACGTTACCTCTTGGCGGCACGATCCACGGACTTGCCGGCGTCCTGCGTCGCATTGACGGCATTGGCGGTGTCTCTGCCGACACCGCGGATCGTGTTGGCGCAGGAGGACAGGGCAAGTAGAACCATGCAGGCAGCAGCGATTTTGGCCGTGGTCGTCATTCTGGCAATCCTTTTTTGATGAAATCGATCCCTCGAGGCAACAGCGACGCCGCTGCCGCACCCTTAACGCGCTGATCGAAAAAAGGTTTCATCGCCACCTACGGTCAGGCGGCCAGCACCTTGGCCTTCTCGGAGAAGGAAAAGCGAATGCTGTCGGCAACGGCCTGCATCGGCGCCGTCAACTGGGACGCTGTCAACAGGCGGATGTCGAACGATGCGAGTTCCGGCAGGCCCTCCTGCGCTCCGAGGATCGCCATGTCGTCGCTGATATAAGACCGCGGCAACGGCGCGATCGCCAGATCGGAAATGACGGCCGCGCGCTGCGCCATCGTATGGCCGCTCAGAAACGCGACACGATAGCTGCGCTTCATTCTTTCAAGCTGCGAAATCGCTTCGGATCGCCAGATGCAGCCTTCCTCCCAAATGGAGATCGGCAATGGATCGCGCCGGTGCGCGGTTCCGCATTTCGCGCCGGCCCAGACAAGACGCTCCCGGAAAACGATTTCGCCGTCCGTTGGCAGCGGTCGCGTTGCGCAGTTGATAAGCGCGAGGTCCAGCCTCTGCTCTTCCAGGCGCTTTCGCAAACCCAGGCTCATATCGATCGTGACATCGACCATGATGCCCGGAAAAGTCTCGGCAAAGCTTCGAAGGATGCTCGGCAGCAGCCGCTCGCCAATATCTTCCGGTGCACCGAGACGAACGACACCGCTGAGCTCCGGCATCACAAAGCGCGATACCGCCTCGTTCGAGAGCGCCAGAATGTTGCGGGCATAAGAGAGAAGCAGTTCGCCGTGCTGCGTCAGCGAAACCGACCGGGCATCGCGCAGGAAAAGCGTGGCGCCAAGCTGCTCCTCGAGCTTTTTGATCTGCATGGATACAGCGGACGGCGTGCGGAACACGGCCTCCGCAGCGGTCGAAAAATTGCCCGTTTCAGCGATGGCCACAAACGTTCGCAGCACATCGTTATCAAGCAAGGGAATGGGACGGCGAATGGGGAACGTCATCGTCTCATCTTTCAATTTTTTTGATCTGAAGCACCATATCATTTTGTTTGTCTGAAAGTCAACCGAGGCCTACCGTCAGACGTGTAGAGCAAAACGTCCACTATCAGGAGGTAGGACAATGACGTTGAACACGCTTTGGGACAGCCTCTTCGACCTGCTGGCGCGCCAGCGCGTTCGCCTTGCCCGCAAGCGCGCGATGAAACAGGTGGCACGCCTCCCCGGCCACATTCCCGATGATCTCGACCTTCGTGCGGTCGCTCAGTGAAGGCGGCTTGATTGCGGACGAGTTTGAAGATGGGTAGTGACAACTCGTCCGCATTCCTGTAGCAAGCGGTCATGTCGATCGCTTGCGCATATGTTTCCCGATTTTATTATTTCCGTGCCTCGGTGCGGAAGCGGGAAAGTGCGTAACTAAGAAAGACGCAATTTCATCCGACCAACCGCTAGTCTACCTGGCGGTTTTTTTATGCGCCCGGTATGACCTCCTGGAGACCAATACCGTGACGAACCCGACTGACGATCTGCGCATAACCAATATCGTCGAACTCTCCTCGCCTGCACGCATCATCGATGAGTTGCCGCGTGACGAGACTGTCAGCAAGACGGTGCTCGGCGCTCGCAGCGCCATCCACGATATCCTGACCAAAAAGGACGACAGGCTTCTCGTCGTTGTCGGCCCGTGCTCCATCCATGATCCGGTTGCTGCGATCGACTACGCCAAGCGACTCAAGGAACAGCGCGATCGGCTGCAGGGCGACCTCGAGATCGTCATGCGCGTCTACTTCGAAAAGCCGCGCACGACCGTCGGTTGGAAGGGCCTGATCAACGATCCCGGCCTCGACGGCAGCTTCCGGATCGAGGATGGCCTGCGCATCGCCCGCAAGCTTTTGCTCGATGTGAACGAACTCGAGCTGCCGGCAGGCTGCGAATTCCTCGACACGATCACGCCGCAATACATCGCTGACCTCGTCAGCTGGGGTGCCATCGGTGCCCGCACGACCGAAAGCCAGGTTCATAGGGAACTCGCCTCCGGCCTCTCCTCGGCGATCGGCTTCAAGAACGGCACCACCGGCGATGTGCGTATCGCCCTCGATGCCATCATGGCCGCCTCGCAGCCGCATCATTTTCCGGCTGTCACGAAGGACGGGCGCGCAGCGATCGCATCGACGAGCGGCAACGAGGATGGCCACATCATCCTGCGCGGCGGCAGAGAGCCGAACTATGATCGCGAAAGCGTCGCGGCAGCAATGGCGGCCTCCCGCGAAGCAAAGCTCGACCCGCGCATCATGATCGACGCCAGCCACGCCAACAGCCGCAAGAATCCGGAAAACCAGCCCGCCGTCCTGCAGGATGTCGCGCAGCAGCTCGCCGACGGCAACGATGCGATCATCGGCGCAATGGTCGAGAGCAACATTGTCGGCGGTCGGCAGGACCTGATCCCCGGAAAGCAGCTCGTCTACGGCCAGAGCGTCACCGACGGCTGCATCGACTGGCCGACGACCGTCCTGACCCTCGACACGCTGGCATCGGGCGTGAAGGCACGCCGGGCGGCCAACAAGGCAAAATCCTGAACGAACGGCGGAGCGTAAATCGATACGCTCCGCCTCTCCCGTCGCCGGATTGAACTGTAGAAACCAATCAAACGCGATTCAGCCAACCTATTGGCTTCTCAACTACCGTCAAAGGTTTATCGATTCAAAACTGCCTTAATCGCTCACCGTAAAACTCTTCTACGATGACACGCGACCTGACGTAAACACTGTCGACAATCGGCTTGATGCCCGCCTCATTAAGCTCAGCCCCGACGATATTTGGCCGCGCAAACTCACCGTTCATCAAGAGCCTGCAGGCTATCTCCTTGGGGCTTACGTAACTCCGCCGGAAGGCCCAAACTTCTAATATCGGCATCTTACCAGCCGGTAGCAGACGAGCGGCGACAAGGTTCGATATTTGCACAATGCTGCAGTTCAGATGGAAGCCTGCCTCGCCGCCGATTATAGGCGGTCCGTCCTGATCGCACCCGACCGAGTTCTCGCGAAAGAATTTCTTCCATGGTTTGAAATCGACCACGCCCACGGAATCGATGAAGCATGGTTGCTGGCTCAGCTTGACCACAGGAAGCCGATCCTGCGCGATAGCTTCCACTACAGATGGCCAAGGATTTCCGGCTCCAGAATAGAGCGCGGCGACGATATCGCGTAGTGAGAGCACATATCTGCCGCGCGTGCGCCTCGTGGGGTTGATCGTCGCAAACGCGTGAAGTGCCGGTTCAAATAAGCGCCGCATTATGGTGTCCGGGCACTCAAAGCGCTTCTGAGAATAGCAAAGAAGGAGCGTGTTGATCGGTAGGCCGGTCTGCTCGACCTGTCGCCTCACCGGTTTCGAGGCTCGCGCAAACCGGAAATTATCATCCCACGTTGGCTGGGCGTCCTGCGCGATAGCCGCGCCGCTGTTCTCCTTCGGTCCCTTGAGGATCGGCGTCGACTTCTCGGACAGCTTGAGAGCGCCAGTTAGATGCTTTCGGAAACCTTTGCCGTAAAATGGAGACGCGAGACGGACGCGTAGAGGATGGCTGTAGAAGTCCTTGGTTCTTGGGAAAAACCAAGTGTCTTTCAGGCTTTCCGCAAGCTCCACGAACGCGTCCGGCCACCCGAGTATCGCGCGTGCGGATCGGCTGAGAGCTTGCGCACTCACCTCTCCGACGGAAGAAAAATTAGATTCAAGGACGCCGCAACGACCATCACGAAAGTCGATAGCTCTTGCTACTTGTGCCATGAACTCGAAGAGGTGGCCGGGATCAGTGTCGCGCAGCGCCGGATTGATGTTCCACTTAGCGAGATCGGCAAGTGACGTTTCCGGGTTGACGAGGTCGGTCGCAAACCGCAGCGCTTCTTCGTCTTCAAACTGGGCACGCTCTTGGGGAAACTCCCGTAGATCGACCACTGGACGCATGGGATTGTCTGCGTCCACACAACGATGGCAAAACGAGATACCCCGCGCCACCAGGAAATTCAGACGGTAATCCCCCCGTTTTTAACGGGGCTCCGCAGTAGAATTCACGCGGCCATTTTCAGTTTCTGTGCGGGTGTTATGCCGCCGATGCCCATATTGGGCC
>NZ_LMHV01000008.1 GCF_001429725.1 Rhizobium sp. Root708
CGTCACGTTTGAACTCTTCTGTGAAATTGCCTTTGCCCATATAGGCCTCCTGCCTCAAGTTTAGGGGAGAAGGCGTCTACAAATCTAGGGGCTATTCAATGATCAATCCGTTCGCTGCAGGCACCCGCTATGACAGTTTCCACCACTCCACTGATAGAGGTCCGAGGCCTTTCGAAGCGCTATCCCGTCGGCACCTTGCGGCGCAAGATGTTGCACGCCGTCGACGAGGTCGACCTGACGATCGGCGCCGGCGAATGCATCGGTCTTGTCGGTGAATCCGGATGCGGAAAGTCGACTCTTGCCCGCGTATTGGCCCGCCTGGTCGATCCAACCGAAGGCGAGATCACCCTTTCAGGCGTTGAAATCGGCGCGATCCCAGCCAGGTCATTCGGCGGATCTCCCCTCAGGCGCGATATCCAGGTCGTGTTTCAGGATCCGACTGAAAGCCTCAATCCCGGCTTCACGGTGTTCCAGGCGATAGCCGATCCGCTGAAGAGACTATTGGGCGGCTCACGCCGCGAAATCACCGACGTGGTAGTTGCCGCCATGGACGATGTCGGACTTCCCCGGGAATATGGCAGCCGCTATCCCCATCAGCTATCGGGCGGACAGAAAGCGCGCGTCGGGATTGCCCGGGCTATCGCGGTCCGGCCGAAGCTGCTTGTCCTGGACGAACCAACCTCGGCCCTCGACGTGTCGGTGCAGTCCCTTATCCTGCACCTGCTTGCCGAGCTGCAAAAGCAGCGCGACATGAGCTACCTCTTCGTATCCCACGATCTCAATGTCGTGCGCCTGCTCTGCGACAAGATCGCCGTGATGTATCTCGGACGCATCGTTGAATTCGGACCTTCGAATTCCGTTTTCCGTGCTCCGCTGCACCCTTATACGCGGGCGCTTATAGACGCTATTCCCGATCCGGATCGCAAGAACACCGTCCGTACCAAACTCGAGGGTTCTGCATCCAGCCCATCGACCCGAACCAGAATGCCTGCCGCTTTTCAGGACGCTGTCCGGTAGAAATTCCCATTTGCAGCCAGGTCATGCCACCACTGCTCGCTCGCGACCAGGACCGGCTCGTCGCCTGCCATCGCGCAGGAGAGCTGGCAGATCAACTGTCTACCGAGATGAGGCATAGCCTTCCATGACGCGCATCCTGTTGTTCAATCCAAATACCTCGTCGGACGTAACCGACCTTCTCGTTCGCGTCGCAGGGCCATCACTTTCACCGACCTCCGAGCTTCTACCGGTCACCGCCCCGCGCGGCGTACCGTATATCGCCACGCGGGCAGAGGCGGCCATCGCGTCCGGTATCGTGCTGGACGTTCTCGCGGAGAGGGAAGGCAGCTTCGATGTCGCCATCGTGGCTGCATTTGGCGACCCCGGCCTTGGCGGCGCGCGTGAACTGATGTCGGTGCCCGTGATCGGCCTGGCGGAAGCCGCGATGCTGAGCGCCTGTATGCTTGGCCAACGCTTTTCCATCGTTTCCTTCGCGCGCGCTCTCGGCCCATGGTTTCGCGAGTGCGTGGTCATGCATGGCCTCCTCAATAGATTAGCAAGCATCCGGCTGCTCGACGCGAAGTTCGCTTCACTGGCCAGTGTGCAGGACGAAAAGGAAGAGCTGCTCGTCCAGCTTGCGCTCAGTGCCGTCGAAGAAGATGGCGCCGATGTCATCATTCTTGCCGGCGCCCCGCTCGCCGGCCTTGCCGCCCGCGTTCGCGAGCGCATTCCGGTACCGGTCGTCGAGTCCGTCGTCGCGGCGGTCAAACAGGCGGAACTGCTTGCCGCGCTCAATCCCAAAATGGCATCTGCCGGCACCTTTCGACGGCCCGATCCCAAAAGCTCTCATGGCCTGTCCCCGGCACTTGAACGGCTACTGATGGCCAGGCCAGCCGAGGCACGATCATGACCAGAAACACTGCCATAACAGGAGGCTTCCATGCTTATCGATGAATATCCGACCATGTCGGCGCGCTTGATCGCCCAGCAGGTATCGTCCGGTGCGATTTCCGCGCGGGCAATCGTCGAGGCTGCCTTCAGCGCGCTCGACAAGGTCGAACCAGTCATCCACGCATTCGCGACGCTGGCACGCGAGGAGGCCTTTGCAACTGCGGATGCGCTGGATCAGCGCATTGCGCGCGGCGAACCGGTCGGCCCCCTTTGCGGCGTACCCGTCGCCATCAAGGATCTCGTCCTGACGAAAGGCCTGAGAACGACGTTCGGCTCCAATCTCTACGCCGAATACATACCCGATGCCGACGATATCGTGGTCGAACGGTTGAAAGCTGCCGATGCCATAATCCTCGGCAAGACCAACGTCTCCGAATTCGGCTTTGGCGCACATGGCAACAACATGCTGTTTCCAGCCACCGGCAATCCGTGGAATTCCGACCGCTCGCCGGGCGGATCGAGTGCCGGTTCGGCCGCAGCCGTCGCGGCCGGGGTTTGCCCCATCGCGATCGGCAGTGACGGCGGCGGCTCCGTCCGTCTTCCCGCCGCCCTCTCGGGCCTGGTCGGCATCAAGGCCGCGATGGGCCGCGTGCCGGTATGGCCCGGCTGCCGCGACATATCGATTCCAGGCGCCTCCGGCTGGGAATCGATCGAGCATATCGGTCCCCTCGCCCGCGATGTCGCCGATGCCGCCCTCATGCTCTCCGTCATTGCCGGTCCCGATCCGCGCGACCGCTGGTCTATTCCCTGCGCCGACCTTTCCTGGACCGACATTGCCCCGCTGCCGCGCAGAGCAAAGGTCCTGTACTGGCCGACATGGCATGACCAGGCCATCGGACAGGGCTTGAAAGATGCCACCAACAAGGCGGTCGCTCTTTTGGCAGAAGCCTGCGGGTTTGAGCTGGTGGTCGGCGCTCCGCCGGAAATCGATGTTCATGCGACATTCCGGGCGATGGTGGCCCTGGAAACCGATCTTACCGGCATGCGCAAGCTGCTTGCGGAAAAGCCGCTGCCGGTATCCAAGGCGGTCACGGCACTGCTTTCGGAATCGCGCCCGTTCGAAGATGCGACCGATGCGATCACTGCGCGGAAAGCCTTTGTCGATGAGATCGCCAGGATCATGAGCGGCTATGACTTCATCCTGACCCCGACACTATCGGTCACCGCCTTCGCCAAGGATGAGGATGGCCCGCCGACGATCGATGGCAAGCCGATTGCCCCCTATGAGTGGTGCCCGTTCACCTCGCCCTTCAATCTGACGGGCCAACCCGCGGCCAGCGTGCCATGTGGTCTGGTCGATGGCCTGCCCATCGGATTGCAGATCGTCGGACAGCATCTCGGTGACGCCAGGGTGCTGTCCGCAGCCGCAGCCTTCGAGGCCGCCCTTCCAAAGCTCGGCCGGCCCCCGATCCATGCTTGATCAACCTTACCCTCAGGAAACTTCAGTGACCCCGCTTCGCATCGGAATGCTCACCCCTTCATCCAACACGGTCCTCGAACCGGTCACCACGCAGATGCTCAAGGACCTGCCTGACGTAACGGCGCATTTTTCGAGGTTCCGGGTGACCGCAATCGGCCTTGACGCCGCGCTGTTGAACCAGTTCGACGACCGCCCGATGCTGGCCGCCGCTGAATTGCTTGCTGATGCCAAGGTCGATGTCATCGTATGGAATGGCACGAGTGCCGGCTGGCTGGGCCTGGACAGCGATCGTCGGCTTTGTGAGCGAATTACCGAAGTGACCGGCATAAAGGCATCGACGTCGGTGCTTGCCCTGTTCGATGTCATGCGCCTGAGGGAGGAGAGCCGGATCGGCCTCGCCTCGCCCTATACGTCCGATGTGCAGGCCGCCATCATCAAATCATTCGCGAATGAGGGAATCGAGATTATCTGCGAGAGACATCAGGGCATCAGGGATAATTTCAGCTTCAGCCAGGTCTCACCCGAGACCATCGCAGAGATGATCGCCGAGCTTGCACCCTCGCAGCCGGACTCGATTGCTGTGTTCTGTACCAACCTTGCCGGCGCTCCGCTCGTCGATCAACTCGAAAAGACCTATGGTATCGCGATTCACGACAGCGTGGCGACGGCGATCTACGGCGCCATGTCTGCGGTCGGATATGACCAAGCCCGGGTGTCGGGTTTTGGGAAAATGTTCTCAGCAGCTTAGGTAGCGCTGACGTTGAAGGCCGATCGCGCGGTAAATCGCACGGTCAAACTTCGTACAGCCTCCAAACTCAATCCCATTGCGCTTGATGGGAACGGAACCGACGACCCAGTTATTTCGAAGCCCAAAGCCTTGATAGGATTTAACCTGAGCTGAGCGATCATTTTGCTCGGTGGGCAGCGCTGCGGCGTTTCATCCGTCAAGACTCTTCGGATGCTAGTGGTGAAGTACGCAGCGTGGCAACGGTCTCGGTATGCCCCTCACCGCGGCGACTTGGTTCGAGGCGGCCGCCGCTCATCGCGATTTACGGCGGGTTGCGAAGATCATGCAAATCATCCTGTCGAGAACGCGATCCGGCAGCCATTCCTTCAGAAAGAGCATGGGGCCCGCCATCGTCCCGCCGTGATAACGTGTCGCCGGGCGGCGCGCCCTTATCGCTTTGACGAGGAGATGGCCGATGACCTTCGGCTGCGCAAGTCTTTGATTGCCGGATTGCAACTTTGCGAAACGTTCGATCAACGAGGAATAGGCTCCCGAGGCCGAATGGCGGCGAGCTTCCTCAACAGCAATGCCACCCCACTCGGTCTCGACGCCACCGGGTTCGATGACAATCACGTCAATGCCGAAAGGCGCGAGTTCATTGCGCAGCGTATCAGAGTAGCCTTCCAGCGCAAATTTTGACGCGTGATACCAGCCGCCGACGGGCATGGCTAGCTTCCCGCCGATTGACGAAATGTTGACGATTTTTCCGCTCCTCCTCGCCCGCATATGGGGCACGACGAGTTGCACGAGACGCGCCAATCCAAACAGATTGGTTTCGAACTGACGCCGGGCATCAGGCATCGGCACCTCCTCGAGGGTGCCGTACTGCCCGTATCCCGCATTGTTGACGAGAAGATCCAACCTACCTTCTTCGTTCAGCACACGCTGGATGGCCGAGACCAGTGACCCGTCGACCGTAAGGTCCATCTCCATCACTCGGACCCCATCTTTCTCAAGCTCAAACATCCGGCCCACACGACGGGCGGCGCCATAGACGATGTAACCTTCCGCAATCAGCCTCAATGCGAACTCCCTCCCCATTCCAGATGATGCTCCGGTGACGAGCGCGACGGGCCGCGGATCTTTGATTTTCATGTCTGAAAGCCTTGGTTTGACAAAATACGACGCCAGCTTAATCTGTGGGCAAACCCCACAGTCAAGAGAGGACATTCAGTGTTTATCAGTGAAGTGGCGAGCATTGCCGAGATGTCGAAGGATGGCATCAGACACTATGAAGAATTGGGCCTGATCACCTCGACGCCGGTTCAGGCCGGAAGCCGCATCTACCGGGACTACGATACCTCCGTCCTGAAAACGATAGAGCAGGTCAGACAGGCCCAGCAGCTCGGGATGAGCCTGAAAGAGATCGCCCCTCTGCTCAAGGTTTACGGTGACAAAGCCCTCTCCGACGCGGAAACGGTCGCATTTCTCGAAGACCGCAAGCGCATCATCCGACAGAGAATATCCGACCTGAGGAAAATCGAGAAATTCATCGACACAAAAATCGAACACTACAAGTCGAATGCCGGGTGATCTGGCTCGTCATTCGAGGACACGGATGGGCCGTCCGGCCAGCCAGGCGTCAACGTTCTCCAATGCCTGGCGAAAGTAGGTCTTGTAGTTGTCGAGAGTCACATATCCAAGATGCGGCGTCGCTAGCACATTGGCCAACGAGCGATAGGGATGGTCGACCGGCAACGGCTCCTGCTCGAATACGTCAAGCGCCGCTCCTGCGATCGCGCCGTCTCGAAGGGTAGCAATCAAAGCCGTTTCATCAACGAGTGCGGCCCGCGAAGTGTTGATCAGATACGATGTCTTCTTCATGAGCGCCAATTCCGCACTTCCGACCACGTGCCGCGTATCGGGCGACAAAACCATGTGAATGGTCAGGAAATCGCTGGCCTTGAACAGTTCCTCCTTGCTGGCATAAGCGACCCCGCACTCCTGCGCGCGCTGCGGCGTGAGATTGGGGCTCCAGGCATGCACCTTCATCCCGAAAGCCTGACCGAGCCTTGCCACTTCCTTCCCGATTTTTCCAAGACCGATGACCCCGAGGTACTTACCGTACAAGTCCGTGCCAATGGTACTCTGCCATGGACCATTGCTCGTTAGGTTCTTGTATTCGCGATGAATAGACCTGCTCAAAGCCATCAAGAGCGCCCAGGTCAATTCCACCGGCGGTCGGGACATGCTTTCAGTTCCACAAATCAATATCCCCTTCCTCCTGGCTGCGGCAGAATCCAGGGAGGCATTGCGCATGCCTGAAGTGACGATGAGCTGCAGGTTGGGCAGCCTGTCAATGATGCTCGCCGTCAACGGCGTCCTCTCCCGCATCATGAAAAGCACATGAGCAGCGGAGATCTGCTCAACCAGGGCATCTTCAGAGGCCAGGTGAACATTCAAACTTCTGACCTCGATCTGGCCATGGAGCGCCCGCCAGTCCGCCAATGACAGCGCGACGTCCTGATAGTCATCCAGTATCACCATCTTCTTCATTTTCGTTTCCTTACTGGTGGCGTCGCGATTTCGAGATTTGGTGCTGTTGATAAGACTTAGGCAAGGGTGCATCAGGCGACATTAACATGTGCCTTTCTTTTCAAGTTATCTGGAACACGGTATCCGACAAACTGGCAACCGGGTTGCTCGCATCTTGGAGTGCGCCGCGTTACTCAAGGGATGTGACACGCGACCTCGATCGCACATCGGAAGTGCACGAAACCGTACAAAGGAGAATGGCAATGGTCATCGATCGACTTGATCACCTTGTCCTGACAGTTGTGTCCATCGACAGAACCGTGACTTCTATACCACAGTCCTGGAAATGGAGGTCATCGAATTCGGAAACGGCAGGAAAGCCCTGATTTTCGGCAACCAGAAGATCAACCTTCACCAGAAGGGCCAAAAGTTCGAGCCTAAGGCTTTTGCACCCACGCCCGGCTCGGCCGATCTTTGCTTCATCACGTCGAACAAACTGGAAAACGTCGCAGAAAAGATCCTGGCGATGAATATCGAGATTGTGGAAGGACCCGTCGCCCGGACCGGCGCGACCGGGTCCATCCAGTCAATCTACCTTCGTGACCCAGACCATAATCTGATCGAAATATCGACCTATTGAGCCCGTCGCATGACAGTCCAAGGCCGACCCCGTGATCCGGTCAGCCATTCCAGCCGGAGCATCGGATGACAGAGCAGAAATTGCCGCGGTGGAAGTGCGGTTCCTTGTCGGCGATCACGTCCGCCTTGACGTTGCCGAAAGTCGTGCCAGGCTTGTGCTTGATCCCTTCGTAGAAGGCCTGGATGATATCTTCCTTGAACTTCGTAGTGCGCGGAAACGCAGATACCACAGCCTCGCGGATGTCGTCGGCGTACTGATCGTAGGTCAGGCCCAGAACATCCATCTCGACGCCCGCCGTGGTCAACGCGATCACCGGGTGCATGAACTCAGGCACGCCCGGCGTCGTGTGCAGTGCGATGCCTGCCCAAACCTTCTCGATGTCAGAAGGGTCGACGTTGTGTCCCCTCAGAAAATCGCGAGCCGCGTTCGCGCCGTCAACCTCGAAGCGGAGATCAGCGCTGCTGTGCGAGGGCATCAGCCCGACATCGTGGAACATAGTCGCCGCGTACAGTAACTCGCGGTTGACCGTGAGACCACGCTTTTGACCGGCTAAGGCTCCGAAGAAGTAGACCCGGCTTGAATGATTGAAAAGCAACTCGGTCGCTGTGTCTCTGACGAATTCGGTAATCGCGCCGCAGAGTGCACTGTCCGGTATCGAAACGCCCCCGATGCCGCCTCCTGCAAAGATTGCATCAGCGACCTTTGATTTCTTGCCGTTTGCCATTCTTTTCTCCTGTGCCAGACGCATGTCCGCAGCCCCAGGATCAAGATGATGAGGTTCACGAACGATCATTGGATGAGTGCTGAGGCAAGGTTTAAAGCTCACTTGCTTCCGCCACCTCTTAATCGCAGGTACAGCGCGTGGCAGCAATGACGACAGACATTGAGAATCTGCCAACCGTGTGTGATAAGCTGCCATGTGACTTCCTGGCTGCTTCTTGCGGCAATGGACGATAGGGCGCCTATGGCGAAAAAGGATATTGCTCTCGTCATTCACGACGGCGTCCAAGCACTCGACGTCGCCGGCCCCCTCGACGTGTTCGCGGCAGCCAACAGCTTCCTACCGGATCGTGAGCACTACCGATGCGTACTGGTCGCACGGCAAAGCGATCCGCTTCGCTGTTCGAACGGGATGTGGATGAAACCTGACTTCAGTTTTGAAGAGGCCGGCCATCCGTTCGATACCGTTCTGGTGGCGGGTGGGCCAGACCTTCCCTCGCGCGCCGCAGACAATGCGATGTCGGACTGGCTTCGGCGGCGGGGCGCCGAAGCCAATCGATACGGCTCCATCTGCAACGGCGCGTTTGCGCTCGGGCACGCAGGACTGCTTGACGGGCGGTCCGTAACTACCCACTGGCTCTGCTCTGCGGAACTGGCCATCAGGTTTCCCGCCGCCCACGTTGAGCACGATCGCATCTACGCGCGCGATGACCGTTTGGTAACCTCGGCGGGCGTTACGGCCGGGATCGACCTCACTCTCGCGCTCGTCCGCGAGGACCATGGTTCCGCGATCTCGCTTGCCTGCGCCAAGTCTCTCGTTGTGATCGCGCAACGGCAGGGTGGCCAGTCGCAGTTCAGTCCGCTTCTCTTGCCGCACATCGATCCGCTTACGCCACTCGCCAAAGTCCAGGCCTACGTGACGGAGCATATCGATGAAGCATTTCCCGTCGGACGCCTTGCTGAAATCGCCGGCGTGAGTTCACGCAGCATCGCGCGAATGTTCGTGCGAGAACTGAGCGTAACGCCTCACGACTTCGTCGAAGGCATCCGTATCGACCATGCACGCAATTTGCTAGAAGCAACGGACCTGGCGCAGAAGGCGGTCTCGTTCGCATGCGGATTCGCAAGCGCCGACCAAATGCGAAGCGCCTTCCAGCGCAAACTGGGAGTTACGCCGTTAGGCTATCGGGAGAGCTTCCGAGTAGTCAGTGGCAGGGATCACGCAAAGGCGAAATGACGGCTTTGAAGGTTCTTCCTCTATTTCTGTGGTTAACAGGATGTTAGCGCCTCGACTGCTATCTGCGAGGATGCGAGCGCAATTGAAATGGTCACCCGGCCCAAGGGTCAAAGTTCTGGGTATCACCCTTCAAAATGAAGGATACTGGGTTGTTTCCGCTGCTGCGAAACCGGTCGGCATCTGCCCGGATTGTGGAACGCGGAGTCAGCATCGGCACGGCTGGCACAACCGCCGTCTCCAGGACTTGCCCGTTCAAGGTCAAGCTGTGGAAATCAAACTGGCACTGAACCGGTGGCAGTGTAGACACCGGAAATGCGGGCGACGAACCTTCACCGACAGGCTGCCCGGATGGCTGAGATTGTGGGCTTGGTTGGTCACAGGATGGGCGGTCGCCCGGGAGAGAACTTGATGCATCGGCTCGGCATGCCGGTCAGCGACGATACTATCTTGCGGCAATTGAAGCGCGGTAATCCGGCGTCCATACAACAAGACACTATTCGGGTTGTGGGCATTGACGATTGGAGCTGGCGGCATTCCTCGCGGTACGGGACGATCATCGTCGATCTTGAGCGTCATTCGGTCGTCGATGTTCTGGAGGACCGCAGCGTCGAGAGCGCAAAATCTTGGTTGCAACAGCGTCCGACAATCGAGGTCGTGAGCCGAGATCGCTGTGGTCTTTATGCTCAGGCAGTCCGAGAGGGCGCGCCTCAGGCCCGCCAGGTGGCTGACCGTTTTCATCTGGTTCAAAATCTGAGGGAGGCAATCAAGGAGCAGATGAGCGTTTACGGTCACGCCAACGTCAGACCCATTCTTTCCGAAGATGCTATAGCCAGCGCCAGGTCAAAACAGCGCCGTGCCCGCTTGGCCCACAGGCAATCTCGTAAGGAAATATTCGACATGCTTCAAGCGTTGCGGCAGCAGGGCCTCACCTACAGCGAGATTGCAAGGCGGACCGGGTACGAGCGCCGCAGCATCGCGAATTGGCTTACTTCCAATGCACCTCGAGACAGAAACCGGGCAGCATTGAATCCGACATCGCCACTGTATTTCGAAGCTTTCCTGGCTGAATGCTGGAAAAATGGAAACCGGCTCGGGCGTCATCTGTTTTACGATATCAAGAGCCGCGGCTACACGGGCAGCCGATCCAATCTGGAGCGCTTGCTGAAGGTGTGGCGTGCAGTCGAAAACATCCAAGCTGACGAGCCGCCTCCGAATATAGATGTTTCAGAACCCGTCCGCGATCCCGATACGGGCCATATGATCTCGTCCGTGGTGGCTGCAGC
This sequence comes from Rhizobium sp. Root708, assembly GCF_001429725.1. Taxonomy (GTDB): domain Bacteria; phylum Pseudomonadota; class Alphaproteobacteria; order Rhizobiales; family Rhizobiaceae; genus Rhizobium. The sequence continues at coordinate 10,510 of NZ_LMHV01000008.1, forward strand.
TTTGTGCGTAAAACCGCGCGGCCTGCTGACAGATCATCAGGCCAGAAAGGTCAATGCCTTAAAGGATGGCTCTCGAGCGTTCGCCATTATGCGTGGCTTGGCTATGCGCTTCAACGGCATCTTGCGCAGCACGAGCTCGCTGGCACTGGATGAATGGATCGACAATGCCATCGACACCGAGTTAACAGCAATCATGCGTTTCGCCAGCGTTCTGCGCCGTGATATTGATGCCGTAAAAAATGCAATCGAACTCCCTTGGAGCAACGGTCAAGCCGAAGGGCAGATCAACCGTCTTAAGATGCTTAAACGAGCAATGTACGGTCGCGCCGGCCCTGAACTAATGAGAGCGAGAATGCTGCCGCTGAATCACAGAAATTGAGGATGAACCGAACATGATCGCGTTGACGAGCAGGTACCTGCGGACCGAAAACACCCGTGCAAGCCAGCCGCTGAGAGGGATCACCACGATTTCCGCTATGAGATACGATGTGGAAATCCAGCCGCCGTCATCCTTTCCCGCGCCAATTGCACCCTGGATATCGGCCAGCGAGGCATTGACGATCTGGATGTTGAGAACGGCCATGAAGGCCCCGAGCGTGGAGCCAACAACCGCGCACCACATGCGCAACGCGCTCATCTCGGATTTCGCGGGGGCCTGTGGAGCCGGCGTCCGCTCAGGCTTGTCGTTATTCACTGCTAGCTGAAGAGTAGCCATGACTTATCTCCTTCCGGGTTGACCGGAATCTCTCATGACGGTGCATTGCCGATAATCGGAAAAGGATAGGAAGGACTGTCCACTAGGAGCGGATAATCTTCACTTTGCCGGCTGCTGTGCGTCCTTGGTGTCGATCTCTGGTTCGACGGACATGCCCGACCGCAGGCGACCGGCAATTTCGTCGTTGTCGATGACGATCTTCACCGGGATGCGCTGGACGATCTTGGTGAAGTTGCCAGTCGCATTATCAGGCGGCAGTAACGAAAATTCGAGGCCGCTTGCGGGCGAGATGCTGTCAACGTGCCCCTTCACATCAAGATCAGGGAAGCTATCCACCTTCACCTCGACCAACTGGCCGGGCTTTATGTAGGTCAGCTGGGTTTCCTTGAAGTTGGCAACTACGTAGACGGAATGCAGGGGAACGACGGCCATCAACTGCGTCCCTGAAGTGACGTACTGGCCAACACGGATAGAGCGGGCGCCAACCGTACCATCGACCGCGGCGACGATATTCGTGTAGGAGAGGTTCAACTCCGCCTGGCTTGCAACCGCAGCAGCGCGGTCACGTTGCGCGACGGCCTGATCACGCTGGGTCTTGAGGACCGGCACCTTGTTTTTTGCGGTGACGAGCGCGGCTTGGTCGCGTTCTACGGCAGCGGAGGCCTGGTCCATCAAGGATTGCGTTTGCTCCGCCTTGGACTGACTCCCCGCGCCGCTGATGATCAGCCGGGCGTTTCTGGCGGCTTCCGACTTCGCGAATACGAGCGAGGCATTCGACGCATTTACCGCGGCCTTTGATTGATCGATCACGGACTGCTGCAGCTCGATCTGGGCGTCGATGTTGGTAATGGCAGCTTCGGCAGCCACGACGTCGGCACGTGCCTGGTCGAGGGCGGCTCGGAAGTCCCGGTCATCGATACGGGCGAGAACCTGCCCTGCTTTGACCGCGTCGTTGTCGTTAACGAGGACCTGCTTGATGTAGCCTCCGACCTTCGGCGCAATAGTCGTGTAGTCGGCCTTCACGTAGGCGTCGTCGGTGGCTTCGATGAAGCGGCCCACTGTCCAGTAATCGTGACAGAAGTGCACGCCGTAGGCAGCGCCCGCCAAGAGAACAACAGCGAGCACGCCCTTCTTGAAGCCCGCCTTGCGGGATTTTCCGGGGGCAGCGGGAGTGACCTGTGCGGGCGTTTCAGCGGGAGCCGCTGGAACGTCCCTGACCTTGCGATCTGCTTCGGCAGACGCTTCGAACACTTCCTTGCGGGGCAGTTCGCCCATTTCGAATTCTCCTGGGGTTTTGCGCTTGGGGCGCGAGTCTGTTCCGATGGAGTAAAGATGCCCCGCTGTTCATCGATTGATAATCCACTTATATCGGTAAGCATCATACGCTCAGAGCGGATAATCAGGGGGCGAGTATGGACCGGCTCACAAGTCTTTCGGTTTTCGGCAAAGTGGTTGAATGCGGCGGTTTCACCGCGGCGGCCCGGCGCCTGAACATGTCGGTGACCATGGTCGCCACACATGTCCAGTCGCTGGAAGAACGCCTGGGCGTTCGGCTCCTCAACCGAACGACCCGCAAGGTAAGCCTGACCGAGACGGGCAAGTTCTACTACGACCGCTCTGCTCAGATTCTTACCGATCTCGAGGAAGCAGACCGGGCGGCCGGTGCGCTGACGACGACGCCACGGGGTATCCTCAAGCTCAATTCGACGGCAGCGATCGTCAGATTTCTGCTTCCGGTTTTGGACGAGTTCCTGCTGCTCTATCCATCTGTAACGCTGGACCTTGGCATCAGCGAGCGGATGGTCGACATGGTCGAGGACGGCTATGACCTTGCCATCCGGACCGTTCCACTCGCCGACAACAGTCTCATCGCCCGCAAGCTCACGCCGTGGCGGCACATCCTCGTCTGCTCGCCCGGCTACCTCGAGAAGCACAAGGCACCCACAGAGCTTGCCGATCTCTCCGGGCACGACTGCACCCGCTACACCTACTATCCGTACGGCGACGACTGGACGTTCGAGAACGAGGCGGGCGAGCGAAGCCGGGTGAAAGTAAGCGGATCAGTGGTGACCAACAGCGCCGAAACCCTGCGCCACCTTGCGATCAGCGGCCGCGCCATGGCTCTCGCACCGAGCTTCCTGGTATCCGACGATCTTGCCGAAGGCCGTCTCGTTCCCCTGATCCCGGATTACCGGGGCGTGGAGTTCACGATCAACGCCGTCTATCCGAACAGAAGTCATTTGCCGACGAAGGTCCGTCTGTTCATCGATCTGCTGGCCGATCGTTTTGCGGAACATCGCAGGTGGATGAGCTAGGACGTTGCCACCTGAAATGACGTGGCGAGCGCAAGATCGCGAGCATCGAATCGGCGTGCGTGTTGTCCGTGTCCGGGATTTTTCCCGGTAGTAGCCCACCTGGGCGTACGATATCGCGCGCTTCATCGTCGGAATCGAGGATGAAGACGGCAGCGTGGCTTGCCTCCAATCATCCTTCGGTCTATGACTGCGCCTCCAAAAACCAAACCATGGGAGCAGTTCTTGGCGAACGGCACTGTAAAGTTTTTTAATCAGGACAAGGGCTTCGGCTTCATTACGCCGGACAATGGCGGTCCAGACGTCTTCGTGCATATCTCGGCAGTCGAAGGCGGATCGCTGCGCGACGGCCAGAATGTCAGCTACGACCTGGGTCAGGATCGCAAGACTGGAAAGTCCAAGGCCGAGAACGTACGTCCTGCCTAACAAAGATTGACGATAAAAGCGCCGGGGCGAAGTCGCTCCGGCTGCTCGCTCTTAGCATCTTGAACTTCGCAACGCGTTTGAAAGATGTGAAAGGCGTAGCCCAACAACCTGTATCTCGGGCAAATGTCGTCCTTTATGCCATACCTGTTATGGCTCCTGCGAAACCGTTCAGCTTGAGCGGTTCTGTAGGTATTTGCAAATTTCAAAAGGTCGAATCGACGACCTCTTTTGGCCCATAAGGCATTACCCGTTCACCATCTGGCGCTTGACCGCACACCCTTTTAGGAAAAGCGTGGCACAGTCGCGTGCCCTGTGGACGATCTGTTCATCCGATATGACGTCGATCATGCCGATCATCGCGGCGCGCTGCGGCTCCATGGTCATCATGCCGCGCAGCATGCCGGTGGCTGCTGCTGGATCGTCCAGGCGGATCAGATTGCGCTCGACCTGCAGCGCAAGCCAAGCCTCCATGACATGGCTCGTGCGCATCATCGCCTTCTCGTAGAACACCTTGGCTAGTTCCGGGAAGCGGTCGGATTCACCGAGCACCAGGCGCGTTATCGTGATGGTGTCTGCGGAGAGGGTCAGGCGGCCATAGGCAAGGATCAAGCGCTCCAGTCCCTCCTCAAGCCCCAGGCCGGAAAGCGTGTCGTGATCCAGGCCCAGGAAGTATCCATCGATCCGGCTTGAAATAAGCGCCGAAAACAGATCAGCCTTTGCCGGAAAGAGGCGATAGAGCGTTTTCGTGGAGACGCCGGCAACCTGCGCGATGGCGCTGATACTTGCCGAAGCATAGCCGGCCTTTCTGAACTGGTCATTGGCAGCCTCGATGATGACGCGCCGGGTATCGTCGTCGCATCTGACCTGCGGCCTGCCTCTCGGGCGTCTTTCTGCACCTGCGTCCTGCATCGTTTCTCACATAAACTTTCGGTCGGCAGAGCGTACGGCATATTCGGAAAATATCAAGTTTCCAAAATTTCGAATGCTGTATTCACGGATTCGCTCAAATAGGAAGACGATTGTTTTCCAAAATGTATTGACGCCTCCAAAACTCGGCGTATTTTGGAAAACAACAATCTTCCTAATCGTTACGATTGATCGCCACGGACACCGGAGCACACGAGAATGGACGAGAACGTCGTTACCCTCACGACCAAGACAGAGCGCACGGCGCCTGTCGCCGAGAAGCTGCCAGAGAGCCTCGAAGCAAGGCAGCCGGCGACCACCGAAGCGCTTTCTGCGCCGGCAATTGGCGAAAAACGCCGATCTGGCTTCAAGACGGCGCTTCTCGGCGCCGTTGCCATCGGTGGTATCGCCGCCGGGGCCTATTACGGTCACGATTACTGGACCGTCGGGCGTTTCCATGTGTCGACCGACGACGCCTACATCAAGGCCGACAGCAGCGCGATCGCCCCCAAGGTTTCCGGATACCTCTCCAACATCGCGATCGGCGACAACCAGGCGGTAAAGAGCGGCCAGGTTCTGGCAACAATCGATGACAGGGACTATCAGGCGGCAGTCGATCAGGCTCGCGCCGACGTCGATGCAGCCAAAGCTACAGTACAGGCAAAGGCTGCTGCACTCGAAACGCAGAAATCGGTGATTGCCGCAGCCAAGGCTTCCATCGATATCGACGCAGCCAACGAGGCTTTCGCAGAGCAGAACGACAAGCGCTATTCACGGCTTGCGGTCAACGGCTACGCCGCCGTTCAAGCCGCCGAGCAGGCCGCTTCGCAGATCGCCGCGATCCGTGCGACCACTGCTCGCGATACCGCCTCCCTTGATGGTGCGACGAAGCAGATCGATCTGCTCACCGCCGAACTGGCGCAGGCAAAGGCCATGGTCACCCGTGTAGAAGCGGCCGCCCGGCAGGCTGAGCTCAACCTTTCCTATACGCGCATCGTTGCGCCGATTGACGGTATTGTCGGCAACCGCACTCTGCGAGTGGGCCAGTATGTCCAGGCCGGCACTCAACTGATGACGGTTGTCCCGACCAGCGCGGCCTACGTCGTCGCGAACTACAAGGAAACCCAGTTGACGGACGTTCGCCCCGGTCAGCCTGTTGATATCGACGTCGATATGTACCCCGGTCGCATCTATCACGGTCGCGTGGACAGTATTGCTCCGGCAAGCGGTCAGGAATTTGCTCTGCTGCCGCCTGACAACGCGACCGGAAACTTCACCAAGGTCGTCCAGCGAATCCCAGTTCGGATCGTGCTCGATGCCGACAGCACTGCTTCCGGTCACCTGAGGCCGGGCATGTCCGTTCAGCCGAGCATCGACACAAAATAGGCAAAAGACAACCGCGATCGATGATCGCGAAAGGCCAGGAGGGCCGTGTCATGTCCACCGTTGCCACAATTCAAGCGACCGCAAGGCCGACCGCCGTCTCGCCAAAGGCCGGGACCAGAGAATGGATCGCCGTACTCGCCGGCATGATCGGCGCCTTCATGGCGATCCTCAACATCCAGATCACCAACGCCTCGCTTCTCGATATCGAGGGCGGAATCGGCACCGGCGTCGACAACGGCGCTTGGATTTCGACCTCTTACCTGATCGGCGAAATCATCGTCATTCCGTTGACGGCCTATTTCAGCGCGGTCTTTTCGTTCCGCCGCTACATGCTTGTGAACACCATCCTGTTTCCGCTGTTTTCGATGGCCTGTGCCTTTGCACACGACCTGAACTCGATGATCGTGCTGCGTGGGCTGCAGGGCTTCGCCGGCGGTGTGCTAATCCCCATGGCCTTCACCATGGTCCTGACCAAGCTGCCGAAGGCTCAGCAGCCGACGGGTCTTGCGATCTTTGCTCTGTCCGTCACCTTCGCGCCGGCAATCGGCCCGACGATTGGTGGCTACCTGACCGAGAATTACGGTTGGCAAACCATCTTCTTCATCAACACGATCCCGAGCGCGATCATGGCGATCGCACTCGCTGCCACGCTCGAGAAGCAGCCGACGCAACTGAAGCTGCTGCGCGAAGGTGACTGGGCGGGCATCGTGACGATGGCGATCGGCCTGTCGGCGCTGCAGACGGTGCTGGAGGAGGGCAACAAGGACGACTGGTTCTCGTCTCCCTTCATCCTCAAGCTCAGCATTATCGCCTTTGTATTCCTGGCTGCTTTCATCTGGATCGAGCTGACGGTCGAGAAGCCGCTCGTCAAGCTGCGACTGCTGAAGCAGCGCAACTTCGGCATCGGCGTGCTGGTCAACGTGCTGGTGGGCGTGGCGCTCTTTGGCACCGTCTATATCCTGCCGCAATATCTCGGCCAGGTGCAACGCTACAATGCAGAGCAGATAGGCAACGTTCTTGCCTGGACGGGCCTCCCGCAGCTTCTGTTGATCCCGCTGGTGCCGATCATGATGAAACGGTTTGACGCCCGTTATATCGGCTTCGTCGGCATCAGCATCTTTGCAGTCAGCTGCTTCATGAACGTGATGCTCTCCGCAGATAGCGCCGGCGACCAGTTCTGGATCCCGAACATTGTGCGCGCCATCGGTCAGGCCCTTGTGCTGACGCCGATCACTGCCATCACCACCGCCAGCATCGCGCCTGCCGACGCCGCAGCCGCCTCAGGTCTCACGAACATGCTGCGAAACCTTGGTGGCGCGGTGGGCACAGCAACGCTCGGCACAGTCCTGACGAAGCGCGAGCAGTTTCACTCGAACATCATCGGCCAATCGGTATCGGCCGGTCGGGAAGAGGTGAAGGCGCGTCTCGATCAGCTCACGGGATACTTCCTGTCGCATGGCCTTTCCGACCAAACCAAGGCCGCCGCCCAGGCGGCCGTAGCGCTCGGCAAGATCGTCAAGCGCCAGGCCCTGATCATCGCCTTCAGCGACACCTTCGCGGTGATCGGTATCGTGCTTGCCTTGGCGGCCATCGCCTTGCTCTTCACCCAGAAGTCGAAGGCAGGCGGAGGAGCCGGTGCTCACTAGGTTCGATGCCCATCCGTCGCCACGAATATTCAGCTCGTCGGCACTATCGGGCTGAAGGTCCCACGTCGACCGGTGGAGTTCCCTGAGATCACCCCATGACGCACCGGGAGCCGGTGGATCTTCACGATGCGGCCGGCCGCTGCGACCTGCCTCCTGACACGCGGTCGCGGTCGATCGCGACGACCGAGAGGGCGCGAGACGCTCGCGTAAGACGTTTGGGAAGAGGCATACCAAACGACACGACGATGCTTGCTGTGCAATGCCTCCGCAGCGGGTTCCGGCATCCACCTCGCACGCGTTTACAGTAAGAGTGTGCAATCCTGCGCAAGAACTTGCATGGGAAGCCTGTCTGAGAGAGGTTAGCTTGGGATTTTTGGCGCTGCCGCTCCTTCAACCTCGGTCGCCGACGCATAGGATTTTTAGTTGGATCAGCTACTTGCCATACGTGCGTTCGTTCGCATTGCCGAAGCGGGATCGTTTGCGAAAGCGGCCGACACGATGAACCTCCCTCGGTCCTCGGTAAGCAAGTTGCTGCAGGACTTGGAGGCGCACCTCGGGACGAAGCTCGTCACACGCACGCGCAGTGACGATGACGCAGGAAGGCATCGCCTATCATGAACGGGCACTTCGCCTCCTGGCGGACCTCGACGACATGGACGGGGCGACAGTGGGATCGCACAGCACACCAAAGGGACGTCTTCGTGTCGATATCGGATCGGTTCTTGCAAACCACATCCTTATACCGGCGCTCAACCAGTTCCAGGCAAGGTTTCCTTGGGGTACGCGATCGATCCGCGGATTTGATCGGAGAAGGCATAGATTGCGTTATCCGAGGTGGCGACATGGCCGACTCGTCCCTCAAGGCAAAACGGCTTTGCGAACTCGACTACGTGTTATGCGCCCCACCGGCCTATCTCGAGTCGAGACGGCGGCCATCACACCCCCGCGACATCGACGAACACAGGGTCGTCAGCTATTTTTCCGCATCGAACGGGAAACGCTTTCCGCTTCGCTTTCAGAATTCGGAAGAGAGCAACGAGCTGCTGGCAACGGCGTGGGTTGCGGTGAACGAAAGCACGGCGCATCTCAGCGCGCTTCTTGCAGGACTTGGGATCGGGCAGACCTTCGGTTTTCTTGCCCGGCCGCACTTCAAGGACGGGACGCTTATCGAGCTCTTGCCGGAATGGAAGCCCGCGAACCATGTGCTGCATCTTGTCTACCCCGCCGACAGATTTCCAAACCCGAAGCTGAGAGCCTTTTCCGACTGGGCCGCTGGCGTCTTCGAGGGTTATGACTCGCGCCTAGCGAGGGACGTTAGCAGGATCATCCATACCCATGGATAATCTCTCCATGGCAGGCGACTTTTCACCCCCGCCCTGACGGCGTATTTCCTAGTCAACGGACGGCGACGAAACCGCAAAGAGCTTAGCCACCGCCCTTACTGAACAGCTTTGAGAACCCCAACCGTCCGAGCGTGCTCGGACGAACCCTTAAACATGTCCGATAACAGGAGACCAACATGACCAACCGCCTTGAAAACAAGATCGCCGTCGTCACCGGTGCAACCAGCGGCATCGGGCTCGCAACCGCCAAGCTTTTCGCTGCTGAAGGCGCCCGCGTCTATATCACCGGTCGGCGCAAGGATGCCCTCGATAAGGCTGTCGCGGAGATCGGCCACGCCGCCATCGGCGTTCAGGCAGACTCCAGCAACAACCAAGACCTCGACAAACTTTTCGCGCAGGTCAAAGCAGAGCAAGGCCGATTGGATGTGCTTTTCGTCAATGCCGGCGGCGGCACAATGCTTCCCCTCGGTCAGATCACCGAGGAGCAGGTCGACGACACCTTCGGTCGCAACGTGAAGGCAGTGATCTTCACTGTCCAAAAGGCGTTGCCGCTCCTCGGCAAGGGGGCTTCGGTCGTACTGACCGGTTCGACGGCCGGTACCGAAGGCACTGCCGCCTTCAGCGTCTACTCCGCTTCCAAGGCGGCCGTTCGCAACGTTGCCCGTTCATGGGCGCTTGACCTCAAGGACACCGGTGTACGCGTCAACGTAATCTCGCCCGGCGCGACACGCACGCCTGGCTTGGTCGAGCTCGCCGGTGACGACAAGGCACAGCAGCAGGGTCTCCTCGATTACCTCGCTTCGCGTATCCCGCTCGGTCGCGTTGGCGAGCCGGAGGAAATCGCAAAGGCCGCCCTCTTCCTCGCGTCCGACGACTCCAGCTTCGTCAATGGTGCGGAACTGTTCGCGGATGGCGGTCAGGCCCAGGTCTAACCGTAGCGGGCCGGCTTAGTGCCGCCCCGCCACTACTGAGGATATCCGCCGGCAGTCAATGCGCCGCATCCAGGCGCTCCGACGCCCTTGGTCTCGACGCAAAATGCTGATCAGGCATGCCCGCAGGCAATGGAAGCCTCTCACGGTTCCTGTGTATCGCCGCCTGGCGAAGCGATGGAGCGGATGAACATGCGGCTGGCAGCGGCCTTGCGCACCGATGCGGACCTCAAGGTGATCGCCAAGCGTTACAAAGCCTTCGCCGCCGCGGTCAAGACCGGCAATCATTTGGCAATGTCCGAAGCCGACAAAGAATTCCACATGGCGATCGTCTATGCGGGAAGGCTATCTGCTGACCGACGAGCACAGCCAGATGCTTGACGCGATCCGCGAAGGGAACGTCGATCTCGCCGATGAACTGGCGCATGCGCATACGCGCCAGTTCCAGGACAATTTCATCAGTTTCATGCGAGAGAACTACACGGCCGATGTTGCTCTTGGGCCGCTGAAGGCCGCCCAATAGAGCACGACAGCCAACAATGGCGGCGTAGGGGAGTGCTAGCTGCGTTTTGGCTTCGTCGCCAGGACGTTCCGGATCGAGAAGCTCGAGTGTATCCGCAGCACGCCCGGCAGCGTCGAGAGGATTTCCTTGTGAATCCGTTCGAAGTCGCCCGCGTTCGCGACCTCGACACGCAGGAGGTAATCGTAGCCTCCCGTCATCAGAAAACACTCGCGAATCTCGGGGTATCTCTTGGCGGCGGCCTCGAAGCGATCCAAGTCTTCCTCGGTCTGGCGTTCGAGCGTGATGTTGATGATAACCGCGATCGACGACTCGACGTTGGAGGTGTCCACCAGCGCCGTGTAGCCGCGGATCACGCCAGACTCTTCCATGATCCGTATCCTGCGCATGCAAGCTGAAGCCGACAGCCCGACTTCGTCGGCAAGCTTCGCATTCGGGGTGCGAGCGTTAAGGCGGAGAAGCCGGATGATATTACGGTCGATAGCATCCAAAGACGACATCGCTAATTCCTCTAAAACTTCTTTGATTCCACTTCTTCTTATATATTTTTCGAATAATCGAATACTCTTTGATGAGAAATTCGACGATCGTTTCAATATCATTCCACCATGTTCCCGAGCGTGGAGGACCAACACTTGCAAACCGTGAGATTGGGTGAGCTGCGTGTAGACGAAGTGGGGGGCGTCGAGGGCGCCTCCGGCTATTTCACCATCGATCTGGAGGCGCTCGGGCGCAACTATGAGGTTCTTGCAGCTAAGGCCGGGGCCGCAGGTGCCGCAGCCGTCGTCAAGGCCGACGCATACGGCCTGGGAGCCGAACGTGTAGCGACGACCGTCTATCAGCGCGGCTGCCGACACTTCTTCGTCGCGCAATTCGCCGAGGCGACCAAACTGCGCCCCACCCTGCCCCAGGATGCGCAAATCTTCGTCCTCAACGGATTGCAGCCGGGTAACGAGGATATCTGCGCCTACGAAAACATCGTCCCGGTCATCAATTCCATTCCGCAATGGCGGAACTGGGCAAGAACGGCGCGTAAGCTCGGACGCCGACTGCCGGCTGTCGTGCAGTTCGATACCGGAATGTCGCGTCTCGGACTTTCGCCGGAGGAACGGCCCCTGCTTTCCCAGGAGATCACCGGGCAGCGCGACGTCGAAATCCTGTTCCTGATGAGCCATCTCGCTTCCGCCGACGACGGGGAAAGCGCGCAGAACTGGGAGCAACTCGAAGAACTCCGCGCGATCAGCAAGGGGGCCTCGCCCGCCCCGGTATCGCACTTTACGGCGCCGCTCCGTCGGGGCAGCCAAGCCCGATGGAAGCGGTGGTGCGCCTCGACGTAGCCGTGATTCAAACGAGAACCGTTCCGGCCGGAACAAAGGTCGGCTACGGCGGCATCCATGTCACATCCAAGGAAACCCGGCTCGCTACTATTGCCGCGGGCTATGCGGATGGCCTGCCCCGGTCTCTCAGCGATCGAGGCGCGGTCTATTTCGAGGGCACCCGCCTGCCGATCGTCGGTCGCGTCTCCATGGACAGCATCACGATCGACATCAGCGCGCTCCCCGAAGGCGCGATCGGCCTGGGCTCTCTCGTCGAGGTCCTTGGTCCCAACCGAACGCTTGACGACGTCGCCCGGGAAGCGGGGACGATCTCATATGAAATCTTGACCGCACTCGGTCATCGCTATCATCGTCAATATCGTAGTATTGCTAGTGGCCGAAAGCGCCACGTCCAATGAGGGCATCATGAAAGTCGCAGTTCTAGGCGCAGGCATCATCGGCGTTACCTCCGCGTACCAATTGGCGAAGGCCGGGCATGACGTTGTGGTCATCGATCGCCAGCCCGGCCCTGCGCTGGAAACGAGCTTTGCCAATGCGGGCGAAGTTTCCTTTGGCTACTGCTCTCCATGGGCTGCTCCCGGCATCCCTCAGAAGGCGCTGAAGTGGATCTTCATGGAGCACGCGCCGCTGATCCTTCGCCCGAAGTTCGATGCGGCCATGCTCTCATGGATGACGCGGATGCTGGCAAACTGCACATCCGAACGCTACGCGCTCAACAAGAGCCGGATGCTGCGTCTGGCCGACTACAGCCGGCATGCGCTGGCAGACCTGCGGAGCGAGACGGGGATTGCATATGACGAGCGCATGCAGGGCACGCTGCAGCTCTTCCGCACGCAGGCTCAGCTCGATGCATCGGCAAAGGATGTGAAGGCGCTTGCGGCGGATGGCATTCCGCACGAGGTGCTCGATCGCGACGGCTGCATTCGCTACGAACCGGCCTTGGCGCACGTTCGCGACAAGATCGTCGGCGGCTTGCTGACGCCCAAGGACGAAACAGGAGACTGCTTCAAGTTCACGAACGCCCTTGCCAAGAAGGCCGAGGAACTCGGCGTCCGCTTTTCCTACGGCACTGACATTCGCGGTCTGGACGTGGAGGCTGGACGGATTCGCGGCGTTCTGACGGACGCCGGAAATGTCGCTGTCGACGCCGTGGTCGTCGCCATGGGCAGCTATTCGCCGCTCTTGGTCAAGCCATTCGGCATCAAGCTGCCCGTCTATCCGGTCAAGGGGTACTCGCTGACCATTCCGATCACCGATGCGTCTCGTGCGCCGGAATCGACAGTCATGGACGAGACTTATAAGATCGCCATTACCCGTCTTGGCGATCGTATTCGGGTCGGCGGGATGGCGGAAATCTCCGGCTATACCAACGACCTCGGCCAGGCTCGCAGGCGCACGCTCGAACACTCCGTAACCGACCTTTTCCCCGGTGGCGACGTTTCGAAGGCGACCTTCTGGTCCGGGCTCCGGCCCATGACTCCGGATGGCACCCCGGTGATCGGCCCGACGAAGATCGCGGGCCTCTATCTCAACACTGGCCATGGCACACTTGGTTGGACGATGAGCAGTGGGTCGGCCCGCGTGATCGCCGACCTCGTCAGTGGCCGCCGGACGGAGATCGAGGCCACCGGGCTCGCAATAAGCCGCTATGGCTTTGCCAGGACGGCCAAGAACACGGAAGCGATGATGCCGTCGAAAACAGCCTAGAGCGCGGTATCAAAGCGAGTCGCGCGGCGCGCCGTTTTAGACGGCTACCAGCGCCGACCCGTCCGCAGTTCTTCCCAGTCCCTCTTCCTTTGAGATTACCGGAGCGTAGCCCAGTTCTCGAGTTGCCTTGCCGATATCGAGTGAAATCTCGACTGCGGATGTCGCATATGACTGCAGCGTCAGCGGCGGCGTGATCCGACCTCCGGAGACAAATGCCGCAGGAACACAGCAATCAATGCCTGGCGTTCCCCGCGGCCACGTCGACCTGGCACAGATGATGTCGCTGAGCATGAATTGCAGATTTTGAACGCTGCGGTGGACGAAATATTGGACGCCTTCAGAATTGCGGCCAGATAGCTTCAAGAGTTTCGATCGGCAGCCGACCGTGTCAGGATGCGCTGAGACTTGCGATTAGGCGCCGCGACTGCGTCGAAGGCCGCTATCCTAGGAGGAATGCATGGGAGACAGAGGCAAGGAGTTCGCAAGCATCGCCTACACCGTGCTTGTCGTCGACAGGCGTCCGGGCGTGAAGGCAGTCGCGCGACTTCTCGGGATGAACTACTCTACGCTGCATTCGCGGCTGATCGGCAGGACAAGCTTCTCGGCCGACGAAATTCGCGACCTCGTCAGGGCTGTTCCCGATCCACGCCTCGTTTCCTATCTTCTTGACGGCACTCGCTTCATCGCAGCGGAGCGTCCCGAACCTCAGGAAGCGGCCACGTCTATACAAAGAGGCGCGACGCGGGTGGTCGTGGGCGCTGCCGACGTACTCGAGATCGTCGACGCCTCGATCGCGGGTGGAGGGTTTGACCATCGCAACGAAGCCGTCGTCCTCAAGGAGATCGAGGAGACCCAGCGCGCGCTGGCCTCGCTTCGATTGCAGATCGAAGGGGAATGATCACTCGAGCGTTCTAAGCCTCTGCCAGCGTTCGCGCAAATCTTCAAGATGCCGATCTCCCTCATCGAGCAGGAACTCGATTTCTGCCTCGGTGGCCCGGGCACGATTGGTGGCCAGTGCGCGCCGGGCGCCGATGGAGCTCTCAATCTTGGTCTCGAGCAACAGCAGCCGGGATTTGCAGATCGTAAGCATGCGGACGACGCGCATGTATTCGCTGAGTGGATCGGGTTCTTTTGACATGGCATTCGGTATCTTTCGACTGCCGTTTAATGAGACGGGCTTCGACGCTCCATCAAAACGATGCCGCCCATTTTGATAGACCTGGAGTTGCACAGCTCGAACTGCAGAGTCTCGGGCCGGATAACCTTGTTCAGCCACCAGGGAGTCTTGCGTTAACCACGTATAACGATGCCGTTTTTCATTAAGCGACGATCAATAGTCGTGGACATAGGTTGCGGCTCCCTCCAGCCAGTAGAAATCCATGTCCAAAGTCATCTCCTGCCTGTTTCTCAGCCACGACCTGCGCCTCGTCGTTCTCGCGGGTACGCTATGCATGCTGTCGTGCTTCGTGGCCGTCATGCTGTTGCGGCGCGCGCTACAGTCTACAGGCGCGGCGCAATGGACTTGGCTGGCGACGGGTGGCGCGGCCGGAGGTTTCGGCATATGGGCAACGCATTTCGTGGCGATGCTGGCCTATGATGCCGGTACGGTCTTCCAATACGAGCTGGTCCGGACACTGTCTTCGCTGGCGCTCGCCATGGCGGCTACGACTGCGGCGACTGCATGTGCAACATTCCTTGGTCAGCGCGCCTATCTCGCTGCAGGTCTGCTTTTCGGTCTCGGCATTTCGAGCATGCACTTCACCGGGATGGCCGCGATCGAATTTCCGGGCGAGATTGCTTTCGACCGAACGCTGGTGATCTGCGCCATCGTCATAGCCGTCGCCCTTGCGATCCCGGCTTTTCATCTTGCCTGCGGGCGGGGGCGGAGACAGACGGGGCTCATCATCCCAAGCGTCGTGCTGACACTCGGCATCGTCCTTATGCACTTCACGGCAATGGGCGCGGTGACCGTCGTGCCCGGACCTGCGGAGGCATTCCCGGCGTCCGCCCTGTCGCCGACCATCATGATCGTCACGATTGCCACCGTCTCCCTCTCGCTGCTCGCCGCCGGCCTTACCGCAGCGCTTTTTGCAATCCGATCGGAAAGGGCTGTCGCTGCCGGAGAGAAAAGTTTCAGGCTGCTTGTTCAGGGCGTGACCGACTATGCGATCTACATGCTCGACCGTGAGGGCCGGGTAGCCAACTGGAATGCCGGCGCTCAGCGTGCCAAAGGCTACTTGGCGTCCGAAATCGTCGGAAAGCACGTCTCCGAGTTCTATCCTCATGAAGACCGCGTGGCCGGTCTGCCCGAGCGCGGTCTCGAAACCGCGCTACGGGACGGGAAGTTTGAATCGGAAGGGTGGCGTCTTCGAAAGGACGGGAGCCGCTTCTGGGCGCATGTCGTCATCGACGCGATCTACGACGAGCAGAAAGGCCATATCGGCTTTGCCAAGATAACCCGTGACCGCACCGAGCAGATGGAAGCGGCCGCACGTCTCAAGGCGGCATCGGACAACCTGGCGCTCGCGCTCGCCAACATGGCGAATGGCATCTGCCTCTATGACACCGAAGAACGGCTGGTTCTCCACAACAAGCGTCTCCTCGAGATCTTCGACATTCCGGAAGGCACGCCGCTGGTCGGAAAGTCGTTTCGCGAACTTTGCGAGTACCGCGCACGCCATGGCCTTGAGACCATCGCGGAAGTCGAAAGCTTCTATGCGCAAAATCGCGCGCTATTTACCAACAGGGATGGCGGCGAACTCACCAGACAACTGAAGAACGGCACCACCGTTCGCACGATCCACCGGCCGATCGGCGACGGATCCTGGGTTTCGACAATCGAAGACATCACCGAGCGGGTCCAATCGGAATCGAAGATCAACCATCTGGCGAGCCACGATTCCCTGACCGGCCTGCCAAACCGGGCCCATTTCGAGGAGCGCCTGGATTCCGTTCTCGCTCGCGCGGAAACCACACAGACCCGCGTGGCGGCGATCTGCATCGATCTCGATCGCTTCAAGGACGTCAACGACAGTTTTGGCCACGCCGTCGGCGACGAACTGCTGAAGGTGCTTTCCACTCGGATGTCCGCCGCGACCAACGACGGTGAATTCGTTGCACGTTTCGGCGGCGATGAGTTTGTCGGCTTCAAGTCGTTCAACGAAGATGCCGAGCTTGGCGACTTCGCCGACCGCCTGATGGGCGCGCTTACCACCAAGGCAGAGATCGGTTCATTCGATATCTTGCCGGGTGCAAGCCTTGGCATCGCCGTCTATCCGGCCGATGCGACCGACAGGGAAAAGTTGCTCAGCAATGCCGACATGGCAATGTATCGCTCGAAGGAAAGCCCCGACGAGAGGATCAGCTTCTACGAGGCTGGAATGGACGAAGCGGCTCGCGAGCGGCGATCCCTTGCGCGCGATGTCTGGACCGCACTGAGCGAAGAACAGTTCTTCCTGGCTTATCAGGTCCAGAAGGACGCGCGCTCGGGCGCGATCACGGGATACGAAGTTCTCCTGCGTTGGCAACATCCCGAACGCGGGCTAGTCCCCCCCGCCACCTTCATCCCTGTCGCCGAGGAATGCGGCGCGATTTCCGCGATCGGCGATTGGGTATTGGAGCAGGCATGCGCGGAAGCCGCCCTCTGGCCTAGCAAGGACAAGATCGCCGTCAACCTGTCCCCGCTCCAGCTCGGCAACACCGCGCTGGTCGACAAGGTACGCACGGTTCTTTTCAAGACCGGCTTGCCTGCGTCACGGCTGGAACTGGAAGTGACGGAGAGCGCCATCATTGGCGACAAGGCGCGCGCCCTGCACATCCTGCGACAGATCAAGGCACTTGGCGTCACGGTCGCGATCGATGATTTCGGAACCGGCTATTCGTCGCTCGAGACGCTTCGCTCCTTCCCGTTCGACAAGATCAAGCTCGACCGTAGCTTTACGACCGATCTGGAGAACAGCCGACAGTCGAAGGCCTTCGTGCGGGCGATCGTGGCCCTCGGCAAGAGCCTTGAGGTATCGGTTCTGGCGGAAGGCGTCGAAACGGAAGAGCAAATGCGGGTACTGACAGCCGAGGGCTGCGACGAACTCCAAGGCTTCCTGCTCGGCCGCCCGGCACCATACGGCGAAATCGAGATCAGCGAAGAGCCGCGACGAAAGAAGACGGCGTAGATCAAGCTTATGTAGCCCGGCCGCCGTTCCCCTGGCGGCGGTTCGAAACAGACGTATTGCCCAACGGCGACTGAGCCACCGTCAAACGCCTCGCACGCCGAGACAGGGCGACACTAACGATCGAGTGCGGATTCCAGACAGCCGATCAGCTTCTCGATATCAACAGGCTTCCCCAGGAAGGCAAGGGCGCCGCCGTTCATGGCGTTGTTGCGTGTGCGATCGTCCCGGTATGATGTGACAAAGATCATTGGTGGACGGTCGGAGCGCTTGTTCAGTTCGGCCTGCAGCTCGATACCGCTGAGGCCCGGCATTTTCACATCGACCAGCATGCAATCGATCGCCGATCGCGGCTCGAATGCCAGGAATTCTTCCGCTGACGCAAACAGGCGGCATTCGTAGCCACACGATTTGACAAGGTCGTCCATGGCTTCACGGATGGCCTGGTCGTCGTCGACGACGGCTATGGTGGGAACGGGGGGCAATGCGATGACCTTTTCTGCTTGTTTTATAACGTTCTTATGCGCCTGTGCCCAAGTCAAAGATACCATACTAAGAGACAGGTAGCCGCACCCCGTCGCCGAGCATCTCGGCTTTCCTGACGAGTTCCGCGACGGAGCGGACCTCCATCTTGCGCATGACGTTGCCGCGATGAAGCTTCACGGTAACTTCACTGATGCCGAGTTCAAAGGCGATCTGCTTGTTCATCAGCCCTCTGACCACGGCGCCCATCACTTCGCGCTCGCGCGGCGTGAGGCTATCGGCAAGGGAGGCGACCGCCTCGCTTTGAGCCGTCTGCTGCCGACGCGCACTGTCGCGCTCCATTGCCGTCGACACGGCATCGAGAATATCCTGGTCCTTGAACGGCTTGGTGAGAAAATCGACCGCGCCTGCCTTCATCGCTCGGACACTCATCGGGATGTCGCCGAAGCCGGTCATGAAGATGATCGGCATTCTGCTGCCGATCCGCTCCAGTTGAACCTGGAAATCCAGACCGCTGACGCCCGGCAACCGGACGTCGAGGAGGATGCAGCCCGGACGGTTGAAGTTTGCCGTCTCCATGAAGGCCGTCGCGCTCTCGAATGCTTCGGCGTCAAACCGCATGGAACGGAAAAGATCCGTGAGCGCCTCGCGCATGGACAGATCGTCATCGACGATGAAGACGACAGGTCCCGGCGGCTCCTTACTCGGCTTGCGTATTTCAGGCATATTCCACCTCCGGCTTGATCAGCAGGCGCATTTCGAAGACTGCACCACCCTCGGGATGATTGGTTCCATCAAGCGTTCCGCCACGGGCTTCCAGGGTCGTACGGCAAATGGACAGACCCATGCCCATTCCAGTTTCCTTGGTCGTGAAGAATGGCGCGAACAGCTTTTCCTTGGCATCATCGGTGATCCCGGGGCCTGTGTCACGCACCACCACACAGACATGCTCGATATCAGAATGCTCAGCGGCGACGGTGATGGTGCGCTCCGGACTTGCCGCTTCGTCCATCGCCTGAATGGCGTTGGTGATCAGATTGATAAGGACCTGTTGCAGCTCGATCTTCACGGCAGAGACTGACGGCAAATGCGATGACGTCTCCATCAGCAGCGTCGTACCGCTCCGCTGGAGTTCGTGTTCCATCAGTGCCGTGGTCTCATCGATGAGCCCTTCGACACTGACATCCTCCACCTTGTTGTTGGAAGGCGAAAGCAGGTTTCGCGTGTTCTGGATGATCTCGCTCGCGCGCTGACTATCGCGGATCATGCGCTCAGCCGAACGCCGGACGGCCGCAAGGTCCGGAGGGTCGCGGTCGAGCCATCTCAGCAGCGTTTGTGAATTGACGACGATCGCACCGAGCGGCTGGTTGAGTTCATGCGCGAGCGATGCGGACATGGCGCCGACGGTTGCCGCCTTCGAGGCCTTGGTCAACTCCGCCTGCGCTTCGGCCAGTGCCTTCAGCTCCATTTCACGTTGGGTCACATCGACCATGCTGACGACGACGCGGTTGAAGGCTGCGGGATCTTCGGGAAAGCTGATGCTGAGAAGCACGAGCTTCTCTTCACCGTTGTCGGCCCGAATCTCTACCTTGTCTTCAAAAACCCCGTCTCCGTCCATAATCGCCTGCAGGACTTCCAGGAATCGTTCCTGCCCGGGTATGATCGAGCGGCTCAAAGCCCCGACGCCTGCGGATCCACGCCCCAGCATCTCGCGAGCCGCTTCGTTGGCAGCGACCACGCGTATCAGCCCTACGCAGTAATCGACAATTGCGGGATTGGCTCGACCGTACGCCTTGATGTCTGTGACGCCCTGCGCCCGCACATCCATGAGATAGCTTCGCAGTTTCGAGTAGTCGCGTTCCCAAAGAGCCACGCGCGTGCGGTCGAAGATCGATCGATATCTCGCCTCGCTCTCCTTAAGGGCAGAGTTTGCCGACAGGAGCGTCAGCCGCGCTGCCTCCGTCTTCAACAGAAGCACGGTCGTGACGCCCAGAGCCGCCAAGGCGACGATGAGGCGAACCGTGGACTGAAGGTCCGCGTCGTCACTGTGCGTCATACCATACGAGACGAGGGTCAGCGCCGCGCATACGGAAGCGAGCCCGATCAAGCCGATGCGGGTTGCGGCCTGTGCGGCAAGAAGCATCGTGATGACATATAGAACGGCAATCGCGCCTTCGATGTCCGTATAGGTATCGACGTAGAAAACCGCCACCGCGAGCACAATGGCCACTAGGCCGAATGCGCGATGGTGGGCTCCACCGTCGATATCGCGTGAGCGAAATATGGTTGCCGTTATAGACATTGTTCCCCCAGTCTATTTTGGCGAGACCATATCCGCTCGATGGAGCAATCGCACCTATACCTAAGTGTGATTCATCCTCTTTCCCTGGCCAGCCTCGAACCATAGGAAAATCACCGGCGTTAAACGCCGTGGGTCCTGTCGTAGCCGTTCACCGCCCGCGGAACCCAACCTTCGGGCAAGCGGCGCGGCCGCAACACTTCGACTTCCAGCGGGTAGCATTTTGCCACATCGGAGGAATGCTGCGCGGAGCAGTCGCCGCCGGGGCACGCGGACATGCAACCCAACAGGTCGATCTCGGCAAAGAACTCCAGGTAGTCGCCGGAGCGAACAGGGCTCGCCTTCATGAAATATTGCCCGGTATCGCGCGTGAAGCCGGTGCACATGAACACGTTCACGACGTCGTGGACATGCTGTTCCGCCTGCGTCAGCGGAATATCCAAGTGCCGCGCAACTGCACGCGTGAGATTTGAGTGGCAACAATGGTGATACTGGCCACCATGGCTGAGCAGATTGTGCGTATAGGGGTCGCAGCGCGTACCGATCACGTCATGGACGGAACCGCCGAATTCGTCGAAGCCGTACCAATCCAGAGTATCGTGGGTGATCGTCGCGATCGGCCGCAGATAGGGGAAATTCGAGAAAAGCTGGTCGCCTAGCCCGACATGGGTACCGTTCAAAGCGCGCGTTTTGCCGGTGTAGAGGCGCTCGTTGATGTCGTTCGCGTTGAACAGATTGAGATCGCCGACCTGCGGCCCCTCCTCGCACCGAAGCCGGCAGAAATGGCCTGCCGGAACGAGCCAGGTCGCGGCATCGCGAGCGGGAACCGTAACTCGGTCGACAAGCTCGAGATCGTCGCGAACAGCCTGATAGGCGGAGAGGTCAGGACGCGGCAGCGTCTCGACCGGGTAGCAGATAACCGGTGCGATTGACTTGCGGGCATCCGCGTCGATCGGCGTCGGGGTGATGGCCTGGGGCTTCAAATCTGTTTCTCCAATCGTATTTGGATTCGAGGACCGCTCATTGGATCATCGCCAAATCCGCGTCCGGTTCGACGAAGGCTCCGACCTCCGCCAGCAGGCTGATCCGCCCCGAGCGCTCCGCGATGATCCGCGTCTCCATTTTCATGGCTTCGATAACAGCCACCGAGTCACCCTTGGCGACTTCGGCACCATCGTCCACCAGCCACTGACGGAGAATGCCGGCAATCGGCGCCCTCAACGCGTTGCTTTCGACCGCCGGAACGCCGGTCGGTCTGGCAGACGAAGCTGGCGCCAGCTGCAGAAAGCTTGCCGGAATGGCCAGCGTATGCCGTTTGCCGTCGATCTCGATAAAGCCTCGAACATACTCCGCACCGGCGGGCTCGGTCCGTGCAGCCGGAGGGATGCCTGCGAACGCCTGCTCGATCCAGGTGGTGTAGACACCCAGCCGATCTTCGGATGCGAAAGCCGGCTCGTCGACGACTGCGCGGTGGAAGGGCAGCACCGAGGCGACGCCATCGATGTTGAATTCCGCAAGAGCGCGGCGCGCGCGCGCCAAGGCCTGCTGGCGGGTTGCGCCCGTCACGATCAGCTTCGCCATGATGGAATCGTAGAGACCAGGCACGACGGATCCGGACTCCACACCGCTATCGATGCGCACACCGGGGCCCGAAGGCGGACGAAAGCTTGAGATCTTCCCGGGCGACGGCAGAAAGCCACGTCCGGGATCTTCAGCGTTGATGCGGAACTCGAACGCGTGACCTCGCGCCACCGGCGTCTCGCTGACGGAGAGCGGAAGACCATCGGCAACACGAAACTGCTCGATGACGATGTCGACACCGGTTGTCTCTTCCGTCACCGGATGTTCCACTTGGAGGCGGGTGTTGACCTCAAGGAACGAGATGAGGCCATCGTCCGCCATCAGAAATTCCACTGTGGCGGCGCCCGTATAGCCGGCTTCCTGGCATATCGCTCGCGCCGCGGTGTGAATGGCGTCGGATTGTTCTTGCGTGAGGAACGGCGCCGGCGCCTCCTCCACAAGCTTCTGGTTTCTGCGCTGAAGCGTGCAATCCCGCGTGCCCAGCACAACGGTGCTACCGTGGGTGTCAGCCATGACCTGCGCCTCGATATGGCGCGGTCTGCTCAGAAATTGCTCGGCATAACACTCGCCGCGCCCGAAAGCTTCGGTTGCCTCTCGCACCGCGGAAGAGAAAAGCTCGCCGACTTCGTCGAGCCGATAAGCAACCTTCATGCCGCGTCCGCCGCCACCGAAGGCGGCCTTGATCGCGATCGGAAGGCCGGCAGTACGCGCGAAGGCAACCGCTTCGGCCGCCGATCCGAGCGGGCCGTCGGATCCCTTGACCAAGGGCGCCCCAACTTTCCGGGCGATCCGCCTCGCCTCGACCTTGTCGCCAAGCATCCGGATCACCTCCGGGCGTGGCCCTACCCACGTCAATCCCGCCTTGATGACAGCTTCCGCGAATTCCGCCCGTTCGGACAGGAACCCATAGCCGGGATGAACAGCGTCAGCTCCCGCGCGACGCGCGATGTCGATGATCTTTTCGATGTCGAGATAGGTTTCGCTCGGCCGACCAGGGCCGAGGCCAAAAGCTTCGTCCGCCATTGCGACATGAAGCGACGATGCGTCCGGATCCGCATAGATGGCAACGGTCGACACGCCATAGTCACGCGCAGCGCGAATGATGCGTATGGCGATCTCGCCACGGTTTGCGATCAGGAGTTTTTTCATCGGACCGGTCTTCCTTCTCCGAATGCCGCACCGCGTGCGTTAAGTTCGATTGCTTCCACGTCAAATGGCGTGATCGGCCGGAAGCGGATGCGTGCGCCGATCGGAATCTGTCCAGCGAGATCGAGGTGGTGATCGGCCACGGACGCAATCACCGGATAGCCGCCTGTGACAGGATGATCCGCAAGGAAGAGCACCGGCTGCCCGTCAGCCGGCACCTGGATCGCCCCCTGCAATGTCCCTTCCGAGGGCAGCTCGGCGGAGATGGACCGTTCGATCGCGTCCTGCCCCGACAGCCTTATTCCGACCCGGCTGGATTGCGGGGTAACCCGCCATTCCTGATTGCAGAAGGCCTCGACACCTTTCGACGTAAACCAATCGAAACGAGGGCCAAGGATGACGTCCAGGGTGACGATCTCCTTCGAGGTCGGCAGGCGCCGCAGCGCTCCTTCCCACGGATCGACCGCAGACGAGGCCGGGCCAGCCGTACCCAGCACGGACCCCGCTTCGATCGGGGCTGGTCCGATCTTTGCTAGAATATCCGTCGACGCCGACCCAAGCACAGGGGCCACGGCATAGTGGCCCCGCAAGGCCAGATAGCTCACCATGCCATCTGTCGGGATTCCGAGTGTCAATTCATCGCCCGCGTCGAGAGCGAACGGAAGACCGAACGGCGCCGGAATCTCGCGGCCGTCTGGTGTACGGATGTTCAGCGGGCAACGCGCACCCGTGACCGCCACCGTGACCGGCACATCTGCCCGGACACTGAATCCGCCGAAGGCGATCTCGATTGCTGCAGCATCGCGGGCGTTGCCGACGCAGCGATTGGCCGCAAGAAGCGCGTCGCGATCAAGCGCACCTGATCGTGCCACGCCCTGGCTGGCCATGCTCGGCCGCCCGAGATCCTGATAGGAGGCTGGCCGGTCTGAGCGAAGCACGGTCATGGCAGGTGCAGAAATTGTGGGCGCGTGCGGTGCTGGCTTTGCGACCTTAGTGATGTGGGCGCCAGCTTCAGCGCGCCGGAATCGCACCGTGTCGCCCGGCGAAAGTAGCGCAGCCGGATTGCGCGTCGTGTCCCACATTGCGAGCGGCGTTTTGCCCAGCAATTGCCAGCCGCCCGGGCTGTCCGATGGATAGATCCCGCCGAACTTTCCGGCGACGGCGACCGATCCCGCCGGTATTTTCACGCGCGGGCTCTTGCGGCGAGGCACCTCGATTTCCGGATCGTCGCAGGTCATGTAGGCAAAGCCCGGAGCGAAGCCGGTAAAGGCGACGGTGTAGGTTGCCTCGGTGTGACGACGGATGAGTTCGTCGATCGACCAGCCAAGCAGATCCGCCACATCCTGCAGATCTTCGCCATCATAGACGACGGGGATGTCGATGGACTTCCCGGCGCGAGCGCTGCCCCGCGACAGGTCGAGACCGCGGATAACATCGACCAGCTCCGAGCGGGAGGTACTGAGCGGATCGAAACGCACCATGACCGTTCGCGCGCCAGGGACCAGTTCCACCACGCCCGCGGACTGACGTGCGAGCAGCGAATCCATCAGCGAAAGGGTGGCGTCCAGATTTTCGAGCTCGATGAGGAAAGCATCGCTACCGGCCGGCAGAATCCTCGCACGATCAACCATGAAACGCGCCGACGAAAGCTTGCAGCTTCACGCCTTCCGCGTCGAGCGCGCGACGCAAACCTTGTGCGATAGCAACCGCCGTCGGCGTATCGCCATGAATGCAGATGGACTGTGCATCCAGCTCGATTTCGGCTCCGTCGATCGTCTTGATCAGCCGCTCGCGGACCATTCGCAACATTCGCTTGGCAATCTGTTCAGGATCGTGAATGACGGCCCCGGCCAGACGACGATCAACGAGGCTGCCATCGGCATTGTAGGCACGGTCCGCAAATGCTTCGCAGACCACCGTCAGCCCCGCGTCCCGGGCGCGCGCCACGATCGGCGCACCGGCGAGCGCCATCAGCGTGAGAGAAGGATCGATGGCCTTGATCGCGGCAATGACATCGGCGGCTTGCCGGGCATCATTGGCGATCGTGTTGTAGAGTGCTCCATGCGGCTTGACGTACCGGACGCGGGTACCGGCGGCAGTGGCAAGCGCCTGCAGGGCGCCGATCTGATAGATCGTGTCCGCAACCAGCTCGGCGCTGGATGGATCCATATTGCGCCGACCGAAACCGACCAGATCGCGGTAGCCGACATGGGCACCGATCACGACATTCCGGCTCGCCGCGATTTTCAGCACATTCAGGATGCCGGCCGGATCGCCGGCATGGAAACCGCAGGCAATGTTGGCGCTCGTGACAAGCTCGAGCATGGCGGCATCGTTTCCCATGGGCCACGGGCCGAAGCTTTCTCCTAGATCACTGTTGAGATCGATGCTTGGCATATCAGCGTCTCCTTGCCGGATCACCATTGAATTGTTCAATAACTCAATATAGATTGTTGAACAATATATTTCTCTGAGGAGTGCCCCGATACATGCTTGCCGACATTGAACAAGGCTCCCTCGCCTCAAAGGCGGCGACTGAGATCCGCAACATGCTGATCGAAGGTCACTTCGGACCGGGAGAGAAGCTTTCAGAAGTACAGGTCGCAAGCCAACTTGGCATTTCGCGAAACACGTTGCGGGAGGTGTTTCGAATCCTCGCCAGCCAGGGCCTGCTTATCCACGTTCCCAATCGTGGTGCCTTCGTCGCGGCACCCGACGAGGCCGCGGTGATCGATATCTATCGCACCCGTCGCGTCATCCAGAGAGGCGCCGTGCATGCCGCTGCGCTCGGCCACCCGGCGCTTGCTCGAATGCAGGCGCTTGTCGCCGACGCCGGGAACATGCGGGACGGCGGCAACTGGCAAGCCGTCGGTACGCTCAACATGGATTTTCACCGAGCAATGGTGGAGCTCTGCGACAGCTCGCGGCTGAGTGCCTGTTTCGATCTTGTGATGGCCGAGCTTCGGCTTGTTTTCGGCCAATTAATCGATACGGGCCACCTGCACGAGCCCTATGTGGAGCTCAACGCGTCGCTCTACAAATTGCTTCTGGAGGGCCGGACCGCGGAAGCCTTATCATTGCTCGATCACTATCTCGTCCAATCCGAACGATCCGTGCTCGCAGCCCTGCACCGGCGGCGGTCCGACCAAAAAGCCGTCACCTAAACGCTCCTCCATCGTCCGGCGGACGCCCCGCGTCAGCGGTTAATTGGGCGCAGCCGCACCAATCCGCAATGAACAGCGCGATCGCCGTGCTTTTCAGGTCCCTTATTTTACAGGCTGAGATCGCCGCTCTGACGCGAATCCGCGCTGATATAGGATCTGATCTGACTGACGATCTGGTCGGCGTGCGTGGACGCCAGGGCATCGGCCTGCAGCAGGTCGCGATTGATGATTGCCTGGATCATATCCTCGTGTTCACCGACATACTGCCTGGGCAGCACGTCGTTGAACGACGAGTAATAGAGGCGAAGAATGCGGCGCCCTTCGTCGAGCAAGCGGGTGAAGAGCTCTACGTAATATCGGTTCCGCCCGGCTTGGGCGATCGCAACGTGGAAGTCGCGGTTGGTGGAGATCATCCCCAGAACATCGCGCCGATCAACCGCCTCTTCGAAGGCCTTCTGCAGCGAGCGGATCTTTTCGATGTCATCAGGCGTATGATTGGCAGCGGCCAGCCTTGTGGTCACCCGGTACATCAAGGTCAGTGCATCGAAAAACTCCGACAGCCGGAGAAAATCGATATTGGAGACGATCGTCGCGCGGTTGGTCAGGGTCATGATCAACCCTTCGGCCGCAAGGCGAACGAGCGCTTCGCGAATGGGTGTGCGAGAGAGGGCAAAACGATCCGACAGCTGCTGTTCATCGATGGCGCTGCCTGGCGCCAGCTTGAGTTCGATGATCTCGTTCCGCAGCGTTTCATAGACGGTCGAAACGCCGAACCCCCGCTTGTGCGTCAGTTGCTTGTCTCTCTCGTCCACGCCCGCGATCCCTTTCGTTTCAAGTCGTTTTGTCGTTATCGGTGACCCGAATTGGTAGCGGAATGGGCTTTCGACTTCAAATAATATATCTGTTGTCGACAGATGATTGCGGGGGCACCTGACAAGTGTCGAAAAGCTGCGATGCCCCTGGAGTATGGCGATTGGAGACGTTCAACGCAGTGTCCCATCCCCACAACGGCGCAAGCGAATGCGTGGTAAGGCATGATCGATACGCTACTTGCAAATGCGCGTTTGGCCGACATCGAAGGCAAGGTGCTAGCTCCACTAGCCGATCGCTTCCATCGGCCAGCCGCTGACGGGGTCAGCGTCGCTTAACCGGCCGCTGGATAAGAAGCAGAACCCACTTTGGCCGGGGCATCGTCGGTGAGTGACTGGCCATGGAAATCGCGCAAAACCGAAACAACGTCGGCGATCTCCGCTGAGCTCCGGGCCTCGTCCCAGCCCAACGCCTGCCGCGCAATTTCTGCGATCGCATGCAGGGCTTTCATGGTAAGGCGCCCCTCGATCGCAA
Organism: Rhizobium sp. Root708; assembly: GCF_001429725.1. Lineage (GTDB taxonomy): Bacteria > Pseudomonadota > Alphaproteobacteria > Rhizobiales > Rhizobiaceae > Rhizobium. The sequence goes on from NZ_LMHV01000008.1 coordinate 37,920, forward strand.
GCGTGGTACGTCGCAAGACAATATCGGAAAGGTGCACGACAAGCTCCTGCCTCGCAATCCAGTCGATCTCTCTGCGACTGTAATCTGGCGCTCCATCCAGACGCTCCGCGTCGCTATAGCGAGATTCAAAATTCAGGATCGCTGTAGCAGTCGTCCCGTAACGACTTAGAAGTTCGTCGACCCGCGCTGGATCGGTCCCTGTTGCCCCTGCTGTCTTGTCGACCCAGCCCTGACGCTGCTTGGAATCGACCGGAAACTCGCGTCCGCCACCGATCGCGAGATAGCGGGTGGATACCGCACGCGACCGTCCGAGACGCGAGAGAACCGTATCGGCAATCTCCTCGGCGAAGCCGCGGAACGTCGTCCATTTGCCGCCCACCAGCGAGATGATCGGGAACGGCCGGTCGCCAGCAGGCTCATTGGCCGGAGCAGAATGATCGCGGCTGATCAGGCCCGGTGCAGTTGAATCGGAGGCCGGAAGAGGCCGGATGCCGCTATAGCTATAGACGATCTGATCGCGATCGAAGCGAAGGGTCGGCAGGAGCGAGCGCAGGCTATCAAGGAAATACTGCAGCTCGGGCTCCTCGCATCGTACGCTGTCGGGATCGCTCGATGGAATGTCGGTCGATCCCACCAGCGCGAGGCCGAGATAGCTGTAGACGAGGCAGATGCGCCCGTCGTCGGCCTCGAAATAGATCATGTGGCCATTGAGGCTACGCACGAGCTCGGGATGATCCAGCAGGATATGCGATCCCTTGGTGCCTCCGATCAAACGAGACGGAGTGCCAAGCGCCTCGTTCACATTATCGATCCATGGCCCTGCTGCGTTGACCACGATTTTCGGGGACACCGAGAACTCGGAACCATCCGCCTGCCGGAACGTCACCCTCCCGCCCTCTGCGGAAATCAAAGTTGAGGAATTGGCGGCGAAGCTGCCATGGTTGACTTGCAGCCCATCATTGACGAGTTCGTAGACAAGACGCTCGGGGCGGCTGATCTTGGCGTCGTAGTAGATCCCGCCGGCAACGATCGCTGATGTCACGTGCGGCATCTCCCGCCGGGCACGCCCCTTCAGAATGAACCGATGACGCGGCATCGTTCGATCGCGCGAACCGAAGAAATCATAAAGCGCGAGCCCGATCTTGATGAGCACGGCACCACGGCTTCTCGGCGCAGTCTTCGAGCCGAACAGCGTGCGCAACGCCGCCCAGATGCCACGCGTCCACGAAAACACCGGAATGAACGTCGGCAAGGCTTCGACACAATGGGGCGCGTTCTTGAGCAGGAGATTCCGCTCCAGCGTCGACTGCGACACAAGACCGAACTCTCCGGTCTCCAGATATTTCAAACCGCCATGAATAAGACGGGAGGGTGCGGCGCTGGTACCGGAGCCGAAATCGGCCTTGTCGACGATGACGCAATTGATGCCCTGCGCCGACAAATCCCGAAACAGCCCGGCGCCGTTGATACCTGCTCCTATGATGAGGACGTCAGTCTCACCATCTTCGATTGTCAAAAGGCGTTGCTTCATGTCGGCAGTCATCGTCATGTCTTCCTATGCCCGCGATGCGGTGCGGGTCTTCACAGTCAATGTTCGGGCGAGGATGCGAGATCGGCGATTTTCGGCCACAAAGGCATCATCGCCTCGGCAATCTCGCGGAAAACGTCAAAGCGCTTCTCATACTGCGCTCTGCGCGCTGGATCGGGGTTGTAAACCTGTGTCGCCGCCGCAGCGCCCCGATCGTTTTGGAGGTCGGCAAAGATGCCAACACCTCGACCGGCGCAAAGCGCCGCGCCCCAGGCGGCGGCCTCATCTGTCTGCGACGTCGTTACCGGCATTCCCAAGACATCCGCGAAGATTTGCACGACGGACGGGTTACGCGAAACACCGCCAGCCAGCCGCACCTGCGAGAAACTGAAACCGTCCTTGAGTGCGTCCACATGAATGCGATGATTGAACGCGATACCCTCCAGCACGGCGCGCAGCAGATCGCCGCGATCGTGCCAGCCGCCAAGCCCGAAGAAGCCGGCGCTCGCGGACGAACCGTAAGGCGATCCGAACAGATAGGGGTGGAAAAGCGCTGTCGAGGGACGGGCCAACGCCGCGTCTATTTCCGGCCCGAGCAGCGCGTGGATCGATGGAACCGACACCTGTTCGGCAGCGCAGAGGCGATCCAGGAACCACTCGTAGTTTGCGCTCGATGCCGGAGAGATCGACATGTTGTTCCAGGTGCCGGGCGTGATGCCATTGCGGCAGAACCATCGGCGATCGACGCGCGGCTCAGAGGACAAGGTTTCGTTGATCGAATAGGTGCCGGCGATGACGGCGACGACGCCTTCCGCATAACCGCCTGCTCCGAGTGCCGACGCAGTCACGTCATGCAGCCCGGCAACAACAGGCGTACCCTCGACAAGCCCCGTCAACGCGGCCGCATCTTTCGTGACGCCGCCGATGACTTCGTCGGAGCGGGCCGCCGCCGGCAAGGCATGATCGAGATCGGAGAGCGCAAACAAGCGCAGCGCGTCCCCGGTATATTCCTGCGTGCGGACATCCGTGAATGAGGTGCTCGCCTCGGTTCGGTCCGTGCCCGGAGCTCCTGTCAGGCAGAAACGCAGCCAGTCCTTGCAGCTCATGAGTTGGCCGATGCGCCCATACCGCTCCGGCTCTGTCTTCTTGATCCATGCAAGAAGCGCCGACGGTGCCGACACGTGTGGAACCTGGCCGGTAAGCTCTATCGACCGCTCGGAGACGTCGCTCTCGTTCCATGCCTCGACAACCGTTCCAGCGCGGCTGTCCAAAGACAGGATGCCCCGTCCGAGCGGCTGCTGCTTGCTGTCCAAAAGGTAGATGCCGTCGCCATGCGCCGTTGCACCGACCGCCTGAATATCGGATGCCGGCCTGCCGCTAAGGGCAATCGCTTCCTTGATAGCGTCGGCCGTAGCGCTCCAGAGTTCGAACATGTCGCGCTCGACATGACGCGCCTTCGGCATGAATTGCGTGACCTTGCGGCGCGCGACTGCAATCGGCGTTCCGTCGATGTCGAAGATGACGGCCTTGGTGACCGTCAGGCCACTATCGATCCCAAGCAGACTTGGCATAAATTCTCACTTCCGCCGGAACCGACAGCGCGCCTCTCGTCATGAACGCGCGCCACTCGGCCTAGCAATGACAACATTGATGTCTCTCGACCGCATTCGGTCGATGTGAACTGGAGATGTCTTGTCATCGACGATGACGACGTCGAAGTCCTCCAGCGCGGCGAAACTGTGAAGCGCTCGCCGCTCGAATTTGGTGTGATCGGCAAGCAGGATCCGCTTGACCGAGCAGTCGAACATCGCTCGCTTCGTGTCGATGGTTTCAGGTGACTGATGCAGCACCGTGCCGTCGCTGATCGCCGACATCGAGATCAACGCGATATCGGCCCTGAGCGCCTTGATCTCGTTGATCGTCATGCGGCCCATGAATGCGTTGCACCAGTTGTAGTATTGGCCTCCGAGACCGATCAGCGTCACGTCGTGCATGCCGGTCAAGGCGTTCATCAGCGTCAGGGAATTGGTGATTGCGGTAATCGGCACCTTGGCCGGCAGATGCGGCACCATCTGCAGAACCGTGGTGGAGTCATCGAAAAAGATCGCCTGGCCCGGCTCCACGAACTGCATGGCAGCCTCGGCGATCAGCTTCTTCTCCACGGCCTGGCGGTTCGCGCGATAGACATCGCTAGATTCTATGAGATTGGTTGCGGCGGCGGTGACAATGCCGCGGGTTTTCCTGAAAATGCCGCGGCTGACCAGCTCATCCACGTCGCGATGCGCCGTCATCAGGCTGATGCCGAACCGGTCCGTCAGATCTTCGATCCGCATGGAACCTTCACTCATGACCGCTTCCGCGATCATCCGGCGGCGCGCGATCTGGCGCGTCTGGCGACTGTCGCTCGTCAGTTCGTCCAACAGGTTTTCGCCTTGGCTTGTCTTCTGTGTCACGGGTTACCCCTGTCGCTGAAATGTTTAGATGTCAGCTTCCTACAGCCATTGCGGATTCGAGGCAAAATCGATCAGAAACGGGCAGTTTCCTGCCCGCTTCCAGCTTGGGAGAACCGTCTTTACGGCTTACTGCGAAAGAACAAAGGGACCGGTGTACTTGTCGACATTGTCCTTAGTGATCAGCAGGCAATCGAACAGCTGCTTTTCGCTCTTGGCGCCGGTGCTGCCGTTCTTGATGACGTTGTCGGCCTGCTTTACCGCCTCTTCGGAGAAGATGGCGACCGGCTGCAGGACCGTGTACTGCAGTTCGCCTGCCTTGATCGCAGCAACAGCATCCGGCGAACCGTCGAAGCCGCCGACCTTGATGTTGGCAAGCTTGCCGGCTTCCTTAAGGGCCGCGATCGCACCGAGCGCCATTTCGTCATTGCCGGAGATCACGCCGATGATGTCAGGATTTGCCTGCAGCATCGACTGCATCTTGTTGTGGCCCTGGGTACGGTCCCAGTTGGCCACTTCCTTTGCAGCCTTCTGCAGGTCCGGATACTGCGTCAGAACAGTCTCGTAGCCGTTGGAGCGCGTGGCGGCATTGTTGTCGGACGGTGCGCCGAACAGCTCGGCATACTTGCCCTTGTCACCGACTGCTTCGACCCACTGCTGCGCGCCGATCGCGGCACCCTGCGCATTGTTGGAAACGAGCTGTGCCTTGGCCAGGCCTTCCTGGTTGATTTCAGCGTTGACGAGAATGACCGGGATGCCTGCAGCGACTGCCTTCTTCACCGCGCCGACAGAACCGTCAGCGTTGGCCGGATCGAGAATGATCGCAACCGACTTGTTGGTGATTGCCGTGTCGATCAGGTTGCTTTCGGTGTTGGTATCACCCTTGTGCGCGCTGACCGATGCGGTGTAGCCCAGCTTTTCCGCGGTCGCCTTGGCAACATTGCCTTCCGTCAACCAGTAGGGGTTGGACGGATCGTTGACGATGATCGTCATCTGACCCGCTGCCCAAGCGGTGCTGACGAGGATCGGTGCCACTGCAGCGGCGGCCAAAAGAATGCGCATGCCTCTCTTAAACATAGTCTCTCTCCCATTAGTGAGCTCAGTTATTGCCGGTCAACCGGCCATGCTTTCCCCAACCGGCTTTGCGTTGTGCAGCCTGACGTCGTGGACAAGTTTCGATCAGGGCCGTCAGGACGTCTTGACGCGGCGGCCGTATTGAATGCTGTTCATCAGGACGGCGAGAACGATGACCGCGCCTGTAAATACCGTCTGCCAGTAGGCCGAGACGCCGATGATCACGAGACCATCGGAAAGGAAGCCGATGACGAAGGCGCCGAGCATTGTCCCGCGAACCGTGCCGCGACCGCCTGTCAGCGCTGCGCCGCCGATGACGACGGCTGCGATGGCCGTCAGTTCGTAGGTCGTACCAGCCGTCGGACCAGCGGAGGTCAGCTGCGACGACAGGACCAGGCCGGCGATTGCGGCGCAGACGCCCGACAGGACATAGACAGTGATCTTGACGCGCTTGACGGGAACACCGGAGAGATCAGCGGCTCGCTCATTGCCGCCCGAGGCATAGAGCCAGCGACCGAACGCGGTCTTGCTCAGGACGATGCCGCAGACGATGGCAAGTACGGCAAGTACGATGACGCCGATTGGAACGCCCGCCAGTCGATTGAAGCCGAGCCAGTCGAAACCCGTGTTGCCCAACTCGGGACGCCCACCGAGATTGTTGTAGGTCAGGCCGTTGGTCATCAGGAGGGCAATGCCGCGCGCGACATAGAGCACGCCGAGCGATGCGACGAAAGCCGGTACCTTGAGATATGCAATCAGCACACCGTTCACGGCACCGACGACCGCGCCAAGCGCACAGGTGATGACGACGACGGCCCAGACCGGCGGATAGAGGATGACGCCGAAGGCATTAAGCGTGACGCCCTGCATCAGGAAGCCGGCGATGCAGCCGGCAAGACCGAGCGTCGATCCAACGGAAAGGTCAATGCCGCCATTGAGAATGACCAGCAGCATGCCGATCGCGAGAATGCCGAAGATGGCGACATGCGACGCCATGATCAGGAAGTTGCTGAGCGAGAAGTAATACGGCGACAGGAAGGAGAACACCGCGATGATGACGATCAGCGCGAAGAAGGCTCGTCCTTCCAGGATCAGGCGCACGATGTTGTTGTTGCGCTTCTGGCCGTTGGATACTGATTTTTTCTCTGTGACGTTCGTGACTGACATAATCAGTACTCCATAGTTTCCGGCTAGTGCGCGACCACGGCTTCGCCCGAAGCGGCCATAATCTTTTCCTTGGTGACATCAGAACCGAATTCGGCCGAGATCTTGCCGCGGCGCATGACGATGATGCGATGCGCGATGCTCAGGCATTCGTTGACTTCAGAGGTCGAGTAGATGACGGCGAGCCCCTGCTTGGCGCGCTCGGCCAAAAGCTTGAACACTTCAGCCTTGGCGCCGATGTCGATGCCGCGGCTGGGCTCATCCAGCAGAATGACCTTGGGCTCGGTCGCAAGCATCTTGCCGATGACGACCTTCTGTTGGTTGCCGCCCGAGAGAGAACCGATCGCGGCATCGCCGCCATCCGTCTTCACATGCACACTGCGGATCGAGGCTCCGACAAGCTCCCGCTCACGCCGGCTGGAGGTGAAGAGGCCCTTGGTGAACGTTCGAATGCTGGCAAGGGACAGATTGGAGCCGACCGTCATCGTCTGGACCAAGCCGTCGCGCTGACGATCTTCGGGCACAAGCACGAGGCCACTGGCGATCCGGTCCGCGATGCTCAGATGCCTGACATCCTGGCCATCGAGGAGAATTTGGCCGCCGCGGGCGTGCAGCCGTCCGGCAACGCATTCGAGCAGTTCGGTGCGCCCGGCCCCCATGAGGCCGTAGATGCACACCACCTCGCCTGCCCGCACGTTCAGCGAGAGCCGGTCGACCGCGTTGTAGGCTGCGCCCGACGGTCCGGGGACGGTCAGACTGTCGATCGAGAGAGCGACGTTGCCCAACTCGTATCCCTGCGGCGGATTGCCGAGATCGAAATTGTCGCCGACCATGTTGCGGACGATCCACTCCAGATCGATGTCCTTGCGTTCCGCATATGCGGTCATGTTGCCGTCGCGCAGGACGACGGCATGATTGGTGATCTGAAGGGCTTCCTCGAGGTGGTGCGAGATATAGACGATCGAGACGCCGCGGCTCTTCAGATCGTGGATGACCTTGAAGAGAACCTCCACTTCGGCGGCACTCAATGCCGACGTCGGCTCGTCCATGATGAGAATGCGCGAGTTCACCGAAAGCGCGCGCGCGATCTCGACGATCTGCTGCTGACCGAGGCGAAGATCTTCGACCGGCGTCAACGGATCGATGTCTTCTTCGAGCTCTTCCATCAAGGCGCGCGTCTGGCGCTCTTCTTCCGCGAAGTCGACGACCCCGCCGCTGATGATCTCACGACCCATGAAGATGTTGTCGCGGACGCTCAGGTTGGGCGCGAGGCTAAGCTCCTGGTGAATGATCGAGATTCCATTCTCGCGGGCATGCGTTGACGACGCAAAGCTGATCGGCTGGCCGTCGAGAATGATTTCCCCCGAGCTCGGCTGAACGACGCCCGAGAGGATTTTCATCAGCGTCGACTTGCCGGCACCGTTTTCGCCGAACAAGGTCGTCACCTGGCCTCTGTGAATGTCGAAATTGACACCCTTCAGAGCGTGGACGCTGCCGTAGGACTTCGCAATGTTGCGAGCAGCAAGGACGACTTCCCCCTGCGCCTGAGGTATTTGTGACGGGTGGCTCATTTCACTTCAACCTTCACCGGCGTCACGAGCCAGTTCTTGGGATTCACGAGCTTGAAAACGCCGACGACCGAGGCGGTCTTGCCTGTCAGTGTCGCCGGATCGAGATTGGCCAGAACGGATTTCTTCATCTCGTTGTTGATGGCAGAGCCGGCGTCCTGGAACTGGATCTGGTTGGTGAATTGCCCGAACTCGATCGTCCCGGTCGCATCACGCAGGTCCGTACCATTTACGGCCGGGCCCGTCTGAACGCGGACGGTGACATCCGCCGGCAATCCGTCGACCTTCAGTTCATTGTAATTGGATTTCCGTTCGCCGAACACGCCGTTGAGTGTGACAGGAAGGACGGGCCCGGTAGTCGTCGCCACGCCATATTTCTCACCCGCCGCCTTCTTGTCGGCAGCAATCGCGTTTGCGAGTTCGGTCGCCGCGACCGCCTTCTGCTGCACGGCGGCCTGTATCTTCGGAAACTGCTCGGCTCCATAGGATTCGGGCGAAAACGCCTGCTGCCGCACATCGTCCCCGGAGCCGATCCGAACCACCGTGGTATCAATCGCGATCGCGCCGACGACAATGATTGCGAGCGCGGCGCCGAGGATCGGCTTGAGATTGCTGCGCGTCGAGCGAGTGGCAGAAGTTTCGGTTTGGGTGCTCATTTCCAGGCGCCTTTAAACTTACTTGTCGGATGTCTTCGAGGGGTGTGAGCAAGTCGCCGCGAGACTCATCGAAAGCCGCGCGCAACTATGGCCGGGCGCGCACACATCACCGCCCCGCAACGGGGACCGATCAGACGGCTCGCCTAGGCTCGACATACGTATGAATGTGTCCACGAAACTCTCCTCGGCAAGGCAGGCGACCATCTCCTCCGGTCGCGATACCCAGGCTCCACTACGCCATTCAGCCTCAAGGCTCGTGATAGCATTGTGGTATTAACTGCAAATACGATGTTATAATTTTCACACGCTGTCAACGCAGGCTTTTCACAAAATTAGGCGGATAACCGGAACTTGATAGACGCTTGGAGTCATTGCAACGCAATAAAATGAGCACTCACTTATACGCCGTGCAGCATTTTCACAAATCTCGATATCACGATTATTTATATGATAAAATTACACATTTTTCGATTCTTCGTCCCTCGCATCTATAGGCGAGGCCATCTCCGCCGACCTGAAGAGCGCCCAGATTTTGAAAACCCCACCATTCAATCTTACCTGAATATTTTTTCATTGGTAGAAAAAACTTACTGGTGAAATGGTATCTTTGTGTTATATTTCTCGGCGAGTTGACTGGGATGTCCGGGCGCCATTCGCCAAAAGGCTCTCAGCCAAAGAGGAAGATGCGGCGGCGGTCGCAAGGGAGGCTTCGATGGCCACGACAAGCGGCTTGCGCACTGTCGCGCTTCGGATGGTGGTGAGATAATCACGCAATGGCTGAAAACGATCAGATCATCATTGGAATCGATGCCGGAACCTCGGTCATCAAGGCGGTCGCCTTTGATCTGTCCGGGGGGCAGATCGCCATCTCTTCGGTCCGCAACGCCTATGCAACCGGAAACGACGGATCGGCAACGCAGTCGCTGAGCCAGACGTGGCGGGATTGCGTGAGCGCGCTGCGCGGCCTCAGCGAAAAAGTCCACAGCCTCGCATCGCGCACAGCCGCGATTTCCGTCACCGGTCAGGGTGACGGAACCTGGCTCGTCGGCGCCGGCAACGAGCCGATTTCCGACGCCTGGCTATGGCTTGACGCTCGCGCAGCCGCGACTGTTACAGCGCTCGCCGACCAACCGCAAAATCGTGCCCGTTTCGAAGCCACCGGGACCGGCCTGAATACCTGCCAGCAGGGCGCCCAGCTCGCTCACATGGACCGTTACTTTCCCGAACTGGTCAATCGCGCGGAAGTGGCTCTCCACTGTAAGGACTGGCTCTACCTCAATCTCACCGGCATACGGGCGACGGATCCATCCGAGGCAAGCTTCACCTTCGGGAATTTTCGCACACGCAGCTATGATCCCGTCGTGATCGATGCGCTCGGTCTCACCCGCAGACGCGGCCTTCTGCCCGAAATCATCGAGGGCACGGAAGTCAGCCACGCGCTGACGCGGGAAGCGGCGGATGCCTGTGGCCTTCTCGCCGGCACGCCGGTCTGCCTCGGCTACGTCGACATGGTGATGACGGCACTCGGTGCGGGCGTGCGTGACGGCGGACGGAACGCTGCATGCTCGACGATCGGATCGACGGGCGTGCATCTGCGTGCCAAGGCCGTCGGCGACGTGCACCTGAATACCGAGGGTACCGGTTATGTCATCGCGCTGCCGATCCCCGGAATCGTTACCCAGGTGCAGACCAATATGGGGGCGACGATAAACATCGACTGGCTGCTGGAGATCGCCGGCTCGCTGATGGCGGAAGCAGGCAAGCCCGTCTCTCATGCCGACCTCGTATCAAAAATCGATGGCTGGTTTGCGCAGAGCCAGCCCGGAGGCGTCGTCTACCACCCTTACATTTCGGAAGCCGGAGAACGTGGCCCGTTCGTCAACGCCAACGCGCGCGCCGGCTTCAGCGGCCTCTCGGTTCGCCACGGCTTTCCCGACCTCATACGTAGCGTGATCGAGGGCCTGGGGCTTGCGACGCGCGATTGCTACGCCGCGATGGGCGATACACCCGACGAACTCCGTATCACCGGCGGGGCGACCCGCTCGGTAGCTCTTCGACGCTCTCTTTCTGCTGCTATGAATGCGCCTATCCGTCTGTCGCGCCGTGAGGAAACCGGAGCTGCCGGCGCCGCGATGATGGCCGCCGTTGCAATCGGTGCCTATTCGAGCATGGACGAGTGCATCTCAAGCTGGGTTACGCCGCTGCTCGGCGATGTCGAGGTTCCTGATGCCCAGGAGGCCCTTCGCTTCGACGAGCTTTATGGCGCCTACACCGATATCCGCCGCGCGATGCCACCGGTTTGGGACAGACTCGCGTCGTCCACAGTGACATCGCCTTCCAGCGACTAACCCAAATCTTGATGCGGGAGCATCGAAGGAGCATGGCATGACTGATTTAGCAGTGGATCTCTTCGTCATCGGTGGCGGCATCAACGGCGCCGGTATCGCGCGCGATGCCGCGGGGCGCGGGTTGAAGGTCGTATTGTGCGAAAAGGACGATCTGGCACAAGGCACGTCCTCGCGATCGGGGAAACTGGTGCATGGCGGTCTGCGCTATCTTGAATATTACGAATTCCGCCTCGTGCGTGAAGCGCTCATCGAACGTGAAGTGCTGCTGAATGCAGCGCCGCACATCATCTGGCCCATGCGTTTCGTGCTGCCGCATAGCCCCGCGGACCGCCCCGCCTGGCTCGTGAGGCTTGGTCTCTTTCTCTACGACCACCTCGGGGGCCGCAAGAAGCTGCCCGGCACGCGCACGCTCAATCTCCTGCGGGATCCGGAAGGCACGCCGATCCTCGACCAATACACCCGGGGTTTCGAATATTCCGACTGTTGGGTCGATGATGCACGCCTCGTGACATTGAACGCCGTCGGCGCGGCGGAGAAAGGCGCGGTTGTGCTGACCCGCTCTCCAGCGATTTCGGCACGTCGCGAAAACGGCAGCTGGGTGGTCACGACGAAGAACAGCCTTACAGGTGAAACGCGGACGTTCCGGGCCAAATGCCTTGTCAACTGCGCCGGTCCTTGGGTGTCGGACATCATCAATCGGGTTGCCGGATCGAATTCGAGCCGCAACGTTCGCCTCGTCAAGGGAAGTCACATCATCGTGCCCAAGTTCTGGGCCGGCTCAAATGCCTATCTCGTCCAGAACCACGACAAGCGCGTGATTTTCATCAATCCCTATGAAGGCGACAAGGCGCTGATCGGAACGACCGATATCGCCTATGAGGGCCGGGCCGAGGATGTCGCAGCCGACGAGAGCGAGATCGATTATCTCCTGAAAGCGGTCAATCGCTACTTCAAGGAAAAGCTCCGCAGGCAGGATGTGTTGCATAGCTTCTCCGGCGTGCGCCCGCTGTTCGACGATGGCAAGGGCAACCCTTCCGCCGTGACCCGCGACTACGTCTTCGACCTCGATGAGACGGGCGGAGCGCCCCTTCTCAACGTCTTCGGAGGCAAGATCACCACGTTCCGCGAACTTGCCGAACGCGGATTGCAGCGCCTCAAACACATCTTCCCGAACATGGGTGGCGACTGGACGCAAGGCGTTCCGCTGCCGGGTGGCGAAATCCCGAACGCGGATTATGAGACCTTCGCCAACAGCCTGCGCGATGCCTATCCCTGGATGGGACGCAAGCTGGTGCACCACTATGGTCGGCTGTACGGAGCCCGCGCGAAAGACGTGATCGCCGGAGCAAACAGTGCCGAAGGCCTAGGTCGACACTTCGGCGGTCAGCTTTATGAGGCCGAGGCCCGCTATCTGGTCGCAACGGAATGGGCAGAGACGGCCGAAGACATCCTCTATCGGCGCACGAAGCACTACCTTCATTTGACCGAAGCCGAACGCGCGGCTTTCACCGAATGGTTTGCCTCGGCCCGTCTTGTTGCCGCCTGAAGGATACATCCATGCCTTTGACGCTTTCGCTCAATACCAATCCGCTGGTGAACCGCTTTGCCCATCCGGATGACCTGATCGAGACGGTGGCCCGCGACCTGCGGCTGCGCGACCTGCAACTGACCCACGAATTCATCAATCCGAGCTGGCAGGCGCCGATCATTCGCCGCATGACGCGCGCCATGGATGCGGCACTCCAGCGCACCGGCGTCCGCGTGACCTCCGGCATGACCGGTCCCTATGGTCGTCTCAACCACTTTGGCCATCCGGACAGGGAGGTCCGACGCTACTATATCGACTGGTTCAAGACATTTGCCGACATCATTGGCGACCTCGGCGGGCAGTCCGTCGGGACACAGTTCGCGATCTTCACCTACAAGGATTTCGATGATCCGGCGCGCCGCGAAGAGCTGATCAGCATCGCCATCGACTGCTGGGGAGAGGTCGCCGAGCACGCCCGGGCAGCGGGCCTGTCCTATGTCTTCTGGGAGCCGATGAGTGTCGGACGCGAGTTCGGCGAGACGATATCCGCCTGCCTGGCTCTGCAGGAGCGCCTGACGGCTTCAAACCTCGCAATTCCGATGTGGATGATGGCCGACATCGATCATGGCGACGTCACGTCTGACAACCCAGACGACTATGATCCCTATGCATGGGCGCGCGCCGTTCCGAAAGTATCGCCGATCATCCACATCAAACAAAGCCTCATGGACAAGGGCGGTCACCGTCCCTTTACCGCAGCCTTCAACGCCAAGGGCCGCATTCAGCCCGCCCCGCTGCTTCAGGCATTTGCCGAAGGCGGCGCCGTCGACAACGAAATCTGCCTCGAACTCTCATTCAAGGAGCGGGAGCCGAACGACCGCGAGGTCATTCCGCAAATTGCCGAGAGCGTCGCATTCTGGGCGCCTCACATCGACACCGGCGTTGCCGACTTGAACATTTGATCGGGAGATTTACAAAGTCGTCCTGCTAAGGCGCGGCAGAAGATCCGGCCACAAGACAAGAAGGGAACTGCTCATGGCGGACACTGATGACACGCTTGCCGTGCGTGCCGCCTGGCTGCATTACGCCGGCGGACTCACTCAATCCGATGTCGCCAAGCGGCTTGGCGTTCCATCGGTTAAAGCGCACCGGCTGATCGCGAAAGCTGTCGCCGAAGGCGTCGTCAAGGTGACGATCGACGGCGATATCGTTGAGTGCGTTGCGCTGGAGAACAAGCTCTTGGAGCGGTTCGGGCTGAGGTATTGCGAAGTGGCTCCCGATCTTGGGGAGGATGGTCTTCCGCTCAGAGCTCTCGGTCACGCCGGCGCGACCTTCCTCAAACGGGAAATCGAGCGAGGCGATAACAGCGTCATCGGCCTCGGCCACGGCCGTACACTTGCGGCTGCCGTACAGTACATGCCGCGTGTCGCGGCCAAGGACGTGCGCTTCGTATCCCTGCTTGGCGGGCTGACGAGGAACTACGGCGCCAATCCCTACGATGTGATGCACCGCATTGCCGAGAAAACCGGCACGCATGCCTTCGTGATGCCGGTCCCCTTCTTTGCCAACACCGGCGAGGATCGGGAAGTCCTGCGTGCCCAGCGCGGCGTGAAAGAGGTCTTCGACCTTGCCAACAAGGCGGATCTGAAACTTGTCGGCCTTGGAACCGTCGATGCCGAAGCTCAGCTTGTGCTTTCCGGCATGGTCGAGCCAGCCGAGATTCAGGACATTGCTGCCGCGGGCGGTGTCGGAGAAATCTTGGGGCACTTCTTCGATGCAAACGGAGAGGTCCTCGATACCGCCCTCACGGCTCGGACCCTCTCGGCTTCTTTTCCACAAAAGCGGACCGAGCGGCTGGTCGCACTTGCAGGCGGACAATCAAAGGTCGAAGCGATCCGCGCCATCCTCAACAGCCACCGCCTTTTCGGGCTGATTACCGATGAACGCACCGCCAAGGCGCTACTCAGTTAATAACAGGAAAGCATTCCAATGTAACATGATTTATGTTGTATAATGTGATATCCGTGTTATATTTCACACACCATCATGGAGCATCCGATGAAGCGCGAGGAGCGGCAGCAGTCGATCGTCAACCTGCTCGTCGAAAGCAAGACCGTCGATCTCGATGATCTCGCCGACCGCTTCACTGTCTCGAAAATGACGATCCACCGCGACCTCGACGAGCTTGAGCAAGCGGGCGTCCTGCGCAAGGTTCGCGGCGGCGCAACGATCGATGCCGGCACCCAGTTCGAAAGCGATTTCCGCCTTCGCGAGCGCCAGGGCAACGAGGCGAAGATCGCCATGGCACGTACGGCACTCTCGCTTGTCGAACCGGGCATGACCGTCATGGTCAACGATGGCTCGATGGCTGCGGTCCTCGGCGAGATGCTCCTGCAGAAGCGGCCCTTGACGCTGATTACCAACAACGCGGCGATCATGGAGAGGCTGAAAGGCGAAACAGGCATCACGCTGATTGCGCTTGGCGGCATCTATTCGCCGAAGTTCAACGCCTTTCTGGGCGTCGTGACCGAGGAAGCGCTGTTTCGGTTGAGAGCCGACATCGCCTTCATTTCGACGCCTGCTGTCAGCGGCAGGCTGGCCTATCACATGGACGACAACGTCGTGCGGGCAAAGCGGGCGATGATGTCGTCGGCGACGCGCAAATGCCTGCTCGTGAACCACCTGCGCTTCGGTCACACGGCGCTGCATGCCATGGCCGAACTGGCCGATTTCGATGCCATTATCACCGACAGCGCCCCCGACGCTGCCGTTCAGGAGGAGTTCGATCGGCAAGGCATTCGCCTGACGATCGCAGCAACGCAGGAATAGCACATGACCGACACGCCGAAGTTCTGGATCGGAACCAGTTGGAAAATGAACAAGACTCTTGCGGAGGCCAGGCACTTCGCAAGTGGCCTGCAGACGGCGGACGCTTCCCGCGACGCGCGCATTCAACGCTTTGTCATTCCGCCATTCACCGCCGTGCGTGAAGTGAAGGCAATGCTTGCCGACACCTCCGTCAAGGTGGGCGCACAGAACATGCATTGGGCCGATCAGGGCGCCTGGACCGGGGAAGTCTCGCCCCTGATGCTGAAGGACTGCAATCTCGACATCGTCGAGCTCGGCCATTCCGAGCGACGCGAGTTTTTCGGCGAGACCGACGAAACGGTCGGTCTGAAGACCGAAGCCGCCGTCCGCCACGGTCTCACTCCCTTGATTTGCATCGGCGAGACGCTTTCCGACCGCGAAAGCGGCCAGGCTGCGAAAATCCTCGCGACGCAGGTTCGTGGCGCGTTGGGCAAGCTATCCGCGTCGCAAAAGTCTGCGGAAATCCTCCTTGCCTACGAACCAGTCTGGGCAATCGGTGAGAAGGGAATTCCGGCAAGCGCCGACTATGCGGATGCCCGCCAGGCGGAGATCATCGCCGTCGCCGAAGATGTCCTCGGGCGCAAGATCCCGTGCCTCTATGGCGGTTCCGTCAATCCGCAAAACTGCGAGGAACTCATTTCCTGCCCGCATATCGACGGGCTTTTCATCGGCCGTTCTGCCTGGAATGTCGAAGGCTATCTCGACATCCTCGCCAAATGCGCCGCCAAACTCTGAGGAGAAAGACCATGAAGCTAGCAATCGCAGGAGACAGCGCAGGCGAAGGCCTCGCCAAGGTTCTCGCCGATCATCTGAAGGACCGTTTTGACGTTCACGAAGTATCGCGCACGTCAGAAGGGCAGGATCCTTTCTATGCCAACCTATCCGACCGCGTCGCCTCCGGCGTCCTAGACGGTACCTATGATCGCGCGATCCTGGTCTGCGGCACCGGAATCGGCGTCTGCATTTCGGCAAACAAGGTGCCGGGCATTCGCGCCGCACTGACCCATGACACCTATTCGGCTGAACGTGCAGCCCTGTCGAACAACGCGCAGATCATCACCATGGGCGCTCGCGTCATCGGAAGCGAACTCGCCAAGTCGATCGCTGACGCTTATCTGACGCAGACGTTCGACGAGCAGGGTCGTTCTGCCGGCAACGTCAACGCCATCAACGAGCTTGATACCAAGTATCACAGCCGGTAGTCATTTCAGCAGTCGTGCTCCGCGCGACTGCCATCGGAAGGCGAACTTCAATTTGGCCTAACCGGCGCCATAGGCGCCGGGCAAATCGGAAGCCGCTTCCGATCGCACGACAATGGGAGGATTGGCGTGAAGACGAAGAAGCTTATCAATGCCGGCGAAAAAGCCGTCGACGAGATGCTGGAGGGCATTCTTTCCGCTCATCCGGATCATCTTTATGCCGTTGACGGCATGCCACGGGCCATCGTCGCCCGTCATGGACCGCGACAAGGTAAGGTCGGGCTCGTCATCGGTGGCGGCTCCGGACACGAGCCAAGCTTTCTGGGTTTCGTCGGCAAGGGACTTGCCGACGCGGCTGCCGTCGGCAACGTCTTCGCATCTCCTCCGCCTGATCCGATCATCGCCTGCGCGACCGCGGTCAACGGCGGAGCCGGCGTTCTGTTCTTGTACGGCAACTATGCCGGCGACGTGATGAACTTCGACATGGCAGCCGAAATGCTTGCCATGGAGGACCTCGAAGTCAGGACGGTCCTGTCAACCGACGATGTCGCCTCCGCTCCGGCCGATCAGCGCGAGAAGCGCGAGAAGCGCCGCGGCGTTGCCGGCAACGTGTTCATCTTCAAGGCAGCAGGTGCGGCCTGCGACCTGATGTATTCCTTTGATGAGGTCGAGCGTGTCGCCCGCCGGGCAAACGCGCGAACCTATACGATGGGTGTTGCGCTTTCCCCCTGCTCGCTGCCGCAGACCCTGAAGCCCAATTTTGCCATTGGCGAGAGCGAGATGGAAATCGGCATGGGCATCCATGGCGAACCCGGCGTGGCGCGTGGCGAACTGGCAACGGCGGACGAAGTCACCGACACGCTGCTCGACAAGATCCTCGACGAGATGAAGGCCTCGGCAGGCGATCGCGTCGCCGTCCTCGTCAACTCGCTGGGATCGACGCCGCTGATGGAGCTATACATCATGATGCGGCGCGTGAAGCAGCGCCTCGATCAGGCGGGTCTCGTCATTCACACCTCTCTCGTCGGCAACTACTGCACGTCGCTGGAGATGGCGGGCGCTTCGATCACCTTGATGCATCTCGATGACGAACTGCAGCGTCTGATCGCTCATCCTTGCGACTGCGCGATGTTCAGGGCCGGTTAGGAAGAGGGCAAAACGATGCAGATTGAGGTCGTCCGACTGCAGGAGATGTTCAGCGCGATCGCGCAAGCCATGGCGCGCGAGAAGGAACGGCTCTGCGAGCTCGATGGCGTGATCGGAGACGCCGACCATGGGATCGCAATGGAGCTTGGTTTTTCCGCGGCGTCAAAGGCTGTCGCCGCACTTGATCCTGCCTCAAGTGACCCGACCGCAGTTTTCAACACCGCGGCCAAGTCATTTCTATCAGCCGTTGGCGCCTCGTCCGGTCCTCTTTATGCGACGGCGTTCATGCGCGCAGGCGCTGCGGTAAAGGGTAATCTTTTACTTACCGATGACGACATGGTCGACGCCTTCGAGGCAATGGCGAAGGGCATTCAGGAGCGCGGCAAGGCGGAGCCGGGTGAAAAGACGATGGTCGACGCCTGGGCACCCGCAGCGGCAGCGGCAAGATCCGCACAGCTTGAGGGCAAACCGCTTGGCGTTTGCCTGAAGGTCGCATTGGAGGCCGCAACGAGCGGCGCCGAGGCAACAAAGCAAATGGTTGCGACCAAAGGCCGTTCGTCGCGACTTGGGGATCGCGTCATCGGCCACATGGATCCGGGAGCAGCATCGGCCGTGGTTTTGATCGAAGCAATTTCCCGTTCCATGGACGGTTGACGGATGTGAAAGTGGCCTATGCCACCCCTCGGGGGATCGAGGCTACGAAATGACCAGCCTGCGACAGCGGGCGGCGTGCAGGAGCTTGCAATCCCCTCGACCTCCGAACTATTGTGGCAACGTTCTCAGGGCGGGGTGAAATTCCCCACCGGCGGTATCAGGCGAAAGCCTGGAGCCCGCGAGCGCTTCCGGCGGTGTCGGAAGGTCAGCAGATCCGGTGAGATGCCGGAGCCGACGGTATAGTCCGGATGGAAGAGGACATGGCAGGCGCACCTTTCGTTGAGAGCGGAGGCGCGTCCTGTCTGTTCGCTCAAGGGATCAGGCCCTCCGGGGCTTTGTCGTCACAGCCGGCCTCGCCGGCAAAACCCTTGAAAGGCATTTCGATGCTTCAAACTGCAGTCACCACCCAAAAGCGGATCGCGGTCATCCGGGCGCGCTGGCACGCCGACATCGTCGACAACGCCGTCAACGCATTCGTGGCCGAATGGGGCAATCTTGGTCGGTCTCCTTCCGATGTCGAGATCATTGACGTTCCCGGCGCCTTGGAAATTCCTCTCCACGCTCAGACGCTGATCAACACCGGAAAATACGATGCCGTCATCGGCTGTGCATTCGTCGTCGACGGCGGCATTTATCGCCATGACTTCGTCGCGGGAACTGTTCTTGACGGACTGATGCGCGTTCAGCTCGACACCGGCACGCCTGTCCTTTCGGTCGTTCTCACGCCACACCATTTCCAGGAATCCGAGGCTCACATCGACTTCTTCAAGCAGCACTTCGTGGCGAAGGGCAAGGACGCCGCGAACGCCTGCGCGGCAATCCTCAGCGCGAGAGCAAAGCTGCTCGCCAGCGTCGAGTAAAAAGCCATCGTACGGCGGTCATTTTCTGGCCGCCGTTCTCATCCCGGCAACTGCATCACTTGGAGTAGAGCGCTCTCGAGCGTTCGAGATGTTTCAGAATGGCAGATTCGGAGCCTTCGACGTCCCTTGCTTCCAGGCGATCGACGATCTCCTCGTGCTCAACGAGCGTGAACTTTTCCTTGCCCGTCCAGATCAGCATTTCCGTGTGATATTGCTTCAACCAGGCAAGCATCGCTTCGCTGACGGCGACATAGATGGGATTGCCCGAAATCTGCGCGATGCGGGTGTGGAAGTGCATGTCCGCGGCGATGAACTCCTCGGCCTGCCCCAGAGAGTCGCGCTGACGTTCGATGATCTCCCTGAGGTCGCTGATGTCGGCTTTGGTTGCCCTTTGCGCTGCCTCTCGCGTCATGCCGCGCTCGAAGAAGATACGCGCGGTTTTCAGATGCTCCAGCGAGTCGGACGACTGTGCCAGCATGATCTTCGCGGTGAGATCGACCTGCTGAAATATCGACCGTGCCGTTAGCTTCAGAACCTTCGCGCGTTCTCCGTGGGAAATGTTGACGAGCCCCTTGTTCGCCAACGACTGCATCGCCTCCCGGATGGCCGGCCGTCCAACGCCAAACCGCTCCATCAGAACGCGTTCCGAAGGCATCTCGTCACCCGGCTGCAATTCGCCTGAGGTGATCATCCGTTCTAGTCGATCAAACACCTCGTCGGACAATTTCCGACGGACGATTTGTTCGATGGGTTGGGTCATAAGGTCTCGCTGGCTCAAATATCACCTCCCTACCATCGTCTCCGTTGCTTCACAAAGCAACGGAGCGAAAATTCATCCGCACCAAAATTTTGCTTCCCATGAATTGGAATACTCATTATACCAGTTAATGAGTTGACGCCATGACAATTTGATCTGGCGAGAGGAGCAACCGGCATTTCATGATGATTACCCTGACCTACCGCATCGAGACGCCAGGCAGCGTCGAAGCCATGGCGAACAAGATCGCAAGCGATCAGTCGACCGGGACCTTCGTGCCGGTTCCCGGTGAGACCGAGGAGCTGAAGGCACGCGTGGCCGCAAGGGTATTGGCTATTCGCCCGCTTGAAGACGCCAACCATCCGACATGGCCCGAGGTCGCGCCCGGCACGCGCCTGAACCGCGCTGACGTCGACATCGCTTTTCCGCTGGATGCGATCGGAACCGACCTCTCCGCCCTCATGACCATCGCCATCGGCGGCGTGTTCTCCATCAAGGGCATGACCGGCATCCGCATCGTGGACATGAAACTTCCCGATGCCTTCAGGCACGCGCATCCCGGCCCGCAGTTCGGCATTCCCGGTAGCCGGCACCTCACCGGCGTCGTGGGGCGACCGATCATCGGGACGATCGTAAAGCCGGCCCTCGGACTGCGTCCGCATGAGACCGCGGAGCTTGTCGGCGAACTGATCGAATCCGGCGTCGACTTCATCAAGGACGACGAGAAGCTGATGAGCCCGGTGTATTCGCCGCTGAAGGACCGGATTGCGGCAATCATGCCGAGGATTCTCGATCACGAGCAGAAGACCGGCAAGAAGGTGATGTACGCCTTCGGCATCTCGCACGCCGACCCCGACGAGATGATGCGCAACCATGACATGGTCGCCAAAGCGGGCGGCAACTGCGCCGTCGTCAACATCAATTCGATCGGCTTCGGCGGGATGAGCTTTTTGCGCAAGCGCTCCAGCCTGGTGTTGCATGCCCATCGCAACGGTTGGGACGTCCTGACGCGCGATCCGGGTGCGGGCCTCGACTTCAAGGTCTACCAGCAATTCTGGCGATTGCTCGGCGTCGACCAGTTTCAGATCAACGGTATCAGGGTCAAGTATTGGGAGCCTGACGAAAGTTTCGTGTCGTCCTTCAAGGCTGTCACTACGCCGCTGTTCGACGCTACCGACTGCCCGCTGCCGGTTGCCGGCTCCGGTCAGTGGGGCGGGCAGGCGCCGGAAACCTATCAGCGGACCGGTCGCACCACCGATCTCCTTTATCTTTGCGGCGGCGGCATCGTCAGCCACCCCGGCGGCCCGGCGGCCGGCGTTCGGGCGGTACAGCAGGCCTGGCAGGCTGCCGTGGCCGACATTCCCTTGGAAACCTATGCCAAGGAGCACCCTGAACTTGCCGCATCGATTGCCAAGTTCAGCG
Organism: Rhizobium sp. Root708; assembly: GCF_001429725.1. Taxonomy (GTDB): domain Bacteria; phylum Pseudomonadota; class Alphaproteobacteria; order Rhizobiales; family Rhizobiaceae; genus Rhizobium. The sequence continues at coordinate 59,142 of NZ_LMHV01000008.1, forward strand.
ACGGCAAGGGCGCGTGACGGCAATGGGCAATCCGCTTCTCAGCTATTATGGCGACGACTTCACCGGCTCTACCGACGTCATGGAAGCCTTGGCGTCGAACGGCATTCCAACCGTGCTCTTCCTCGACATCCCGACGCCCGAAATGCTCGGGCGTTTCGAGGATTGCCGCGCCATTGGCATTGCCGGAACAAGTCGAAGCGAGACGCCGGAATGGATGCAGGCGCACCTGACGCCCGCATTCGAGTGGCTGAAGTCGCTCGAAGCCAGCATCTGCCACTACAAGGTTTGCTCGACGTTCGACTCGAGCCCCAAAGTCGGCAACATCGGGAAGGCGATCGAGATCGGTCGTAAAACTTTCGGTCAGACGACCGTGCCCGTGATTGTCGGCGCGCCGCAGTTGAAGCGCTACACTGCCTTCGGGAACCTGTTTGCCGCCTATCAGGGCCAGATCTTTCGCATCGACCGCCATCCCGTCATGAGCCGCCATCCTGTTACGCCGATGCACGAGGCGGATCTGGCGCTCCACCTTGGAGCACAGACGAACATCCCGGTCGCTGTCGCTGACCTCGTTGCGACCACTGCGCCTAATGCGGATGATCGTATCGACCAGCTGGCTGCGAAGCAGGGCATCCTTCTGATCGACGTCAGTTCGCTCGAAAATCAGGAAGCCGCCGGTCGCCAGATGCTGCGTGTCACGCAGCAGGCCGGAGCCTTTGTTGCCGGTTCCTCCGGCGTCGAATACGCACTTCTTGCGGCCTGGCGCCGGCAGGGTCTCGCAAATGAAAGCACTGCTTTTGCGGAGGTCGGCGCCGTCGATCGCCTGGCCGTTGTTTCCGGCAGCGTGTCGCCCACGACAGAGCGGCAGATCCGTACCGCTCTCGACAACGGCTTCGCCGGGATCGCCCTCGATCCGGTCGCGCTGGTTTCGGAAAATGGCGAGCGGGCGACGCGAGCGGCAATTGCCGCAGGGGCGTCCGCGCTGACAGACGGCCGCAGCGTCATTCTGCACACGGCGCTCGGTCCGAGCGCGGATCGCGGTGTCGATATCGACAAGATCCCCGGCGCACGCCACCGCCTTGGCCAGTCTCTCGGGCGCATATTGCGCAGCCTCATCGAGCGCGAGGGACTGAAGCGGGCCGTCATTGCAGGCGGCGACACGTCGAGCCATGCCCTGCAGGAACTGAGAGTGGATGCGTTGACCACCCTTCTGCCGCTCCCCCAGACGCCGGGATCGCCGCTCTGCCTTGCCCACAGTAGCCATGAGCCCACGAATGGGCTGCAGATCGCGCTGAAGGGCGGGCAAGTCGGTACAGACGGTTATTTTTCACAGATACGCGATGGGGCGCGAAGCTGAGATGGATCGCGAAATCCCCAAGAATGCGTGCTTCACTAGTGATATGGTGATTGACTCATCATACCAGTTTATGCTCCTATCCAGACTACAGAAAAGGTGAGGAAACATGACTAAAATTGCCCTCTTCGGCGCCGGTGGCAAAATGGGCTATCGTCTTGCCAAGAATCTCAAAGGTTCGCGTTTCGACGTGCGTCATGTCGAACTAAGTGACGCGGGCAAGGCACGCCTGAAGAATGATCTCGGCATCGACTGCGTCAGCGCGGACGCTGGTCTCGATGGCGCCGAGGTCGTAATCCTCGCAGTTCCCGATACTGCGATCAGCAAGGTTGCGGCTGGCATCGTCGACAAGCTGACGCCAGGCACCATGGTCATCGCTCTCGACGCGGCCGCCCCCTTCGCGGATCACCTGCCAAAGCGAGACAATCTCACCTATTTCGTCACCCACCCCTGCCACCCGCCGATCTTCAACGACGAGACGGACATGCAGGCCAAGAAGGATCATTTCGGTGGTCTCTTTGCCAAGCAGCACATCGTCTCCGCCCTGATGCAGGGGCCGGAAGCCGCCTATGCGCTCGGCGAGGAAATCGCCAAGGTCATCTGGGCTCCCGTCATGCGCTCGCACCGCGTTACCGTGGAGCAGATGGCAATGCTCGAGCCCGGCCTTTCGGAAACCGTCTGCGCCTCGCTGCTCGTCGTCATGCGTCAGGCCATGGACGAATGCGTGGCACGCGGCGTGCCCGCGGAGGCCGCCCGCGACTTCCTGCTCGGCCACATGAACGTGCTCGGCGCGGTTATCTTCAAGGAAGTCGACGGCGTATTCTCCGATGCCTGCAACAAGGCCATCGAGTTCGGCATCCCTGCCCTGATGCGCGACGACTGGAAAAAGGTATTCGAACCCCAGGAAATCGCCGAAAGCATCCGGCGCATTACCTGATCTGCTCGGCGAGGCGAAAGCCTCGCCCATCACCGCCCCAAGGGAGACGGGGCTTATTCACACTCGGGAGGAAAACATGACACTGACACGTAAACTCACCCTGGCGGCTTTTGCCGGCGCGCTGGCACTCAGCACGGCCATTCCGGCCTTCTCGGCGGACCTCATCGCCATCATCACGCCGGCCCATGACAACCCTTTCTTCAAGGCTGAAGCCGTTGGTGCCGAAGCCAAGGCCAAGGAACTCGGCTACGAAGCCCTCGTCATGACGCATGACGACGACGCCAACAAGCAGTCCGAAATGATCGACACCGCGATCGGTCGCGGCGCCAAGGCGATCATTCTCGACAACGCCGGCGCCGATGCATCGGTCGCAGCCGTCAAGAAGGCCAAGGACGCAGGCATTCCGTCGTTCCTCATCGACCGCGAAATCAACGCCACGGGCGTCGCTGTCGCGCAGATCGTCTCGAACAATTACCAGGGCGCGCAGCTCGGCGCTCAGGAGTTCGTCAAGCTGATGGGCGAGAAGGGCAACTATGTCGAGCTGGTCGGCAAGGAATCCGACACCAATGCCGGCATCCGCTCGCAAGGCTATCATGATGTCATCGACGACTATCCGGATCTGAAGAGCGTTGCCAAGCAGTCGGCCAACTGGAGCCAGACCGAAGCCTACGCAAAGATGGAAACCATCCTGCAGGCCAACCCCGACATCAAGGGCGTAATTTCCGGTAACGACACGATGGCCATGGGCGCCATTGCCGCCCTGCAGGCCGCCGGCCGCAAGGACGTGATCGTCGTTGGCTTCGACGGCTCCAACGATGTTCGCGACTCCATCAAGGCAGGCGGCATCAAGGCAACCGTTCTGCAGCCGGCTTACGCGCAGGCACAGATGGCCGTTGAACAGGCTGACGCCTACATCAAGAACAAGACCTCGCCGAAGGAAGAAAAGCAGCTGATGGATTGCGTCCTCATCAACGCTGACAACGCTTCCAAGCTCGAGACCTTCGCGCTGGCGAAGTAATTGACGTAAAACAGCCACAGAGGGTTCGGGAAACCGGGCCCTCTGTGGTCTATTTCACATAACTTCGAGGTTCATCGCATGTTGAGGATCAGGGGCGCCCTGATCGCCGCTCTCGTGGCGGCGGCTTTGCCTGGCTGCAAGATCATCAAGACGCCGACTGCCGAGGAAAAGGCACAGGCGGCTGCAAAGGACGCATTCGATCCGAATGCAAAGGTCGAGGCGATCTGGCAATCGCAGGCTGTTCCCTATTTCGAAAAGCGCGCCGGCGAGCTCAAGGACGTGGCGGCACTGGCCGCGTCGAGCCCGGATCAGGCTGGCGAAAAATACGGAAATCCAAGGAAGCAGGCTAGCTCGCCTTGGACCTATGCCGTAAAATTCTCCGGCAAGGTAATTGCAGCCGATACGCAATCGCGCGCCGCAACGCTCGATGTCGACGCCGATGGGGACGGCAAGGCCGATGCCAAGGTGCAGATCGGCCCCGCGCTTCGCGGCACGGCGCTGCGCGACACGCTGGATTTCGTCAACTTCAACGAATTCAAGAACCAGATCGAATGGGCTCAGTTCGGCAAGGCCTTCAATGAGAAGGCAAACAAAGCCTTTCTTTCGGCCGTGCCGCGCGATGGACTTGTGGGCAAGACGGTGACGGTCTTCGGCGCCTTCCCGGTGCCAAGCGGCGGCCAGCTGCCGCTGGTCACGCCATCGGAACTGACGGTGGGGCAATAGCCATGAGCGAAGCCCCCAACAACAACATCATCCTTCGCCTCGACGATGTTTCGAAGGTTTATTCGGGTATCGTCGCGGTCAAGCGCGCCAATCTCGAATTGCGGCGCGGCGCGGTCAACGTGCTTGTCGGTGAAAACGGAGCCGGTAAATCGACCCTGATGAAGATCATCGCCGGCGTCGAACGGCCAACACTCGGCAAAATCATTCTCGACGGCGAGCAGGTTTCCTTCGACAGCCCGGCTGATGCGCAGGCACACGGCATCGGCATGATTTTCCAGGAACTCAATCTTTTCTCCAACATGTCGGTGGCCGAAAACATCTTCGCCACGCGCGAGATCACCCGCGGTTTGCGCGGCATCGACCACAAGGCGCAGGTCGAAAAGGCCAATGCATTCCTGAAGCGACTGGATGCCGGCATCGACGCCGGGACGATGGTGGAAGACCTTCCTATCGGCCAGCAGCAGCTCGTCGAGATCGCCAAGGCGATGTCGCTGAACGCACGCATCCTGATCATGGATGAACCGACGTCGGCGCTGTCGGCGGCCGAAGTCGAGATCCTGTTCAAGGTGATCGCTGAGCTGAAGGCGCAAGGCGTCGCCATCGTTTATATCTCGCATCGCCTGGAAGAGCTGATGCGGATCGGCGATTACATCACCGTGCTGCGCGACGGCCAGATCACCGGCCAGGCGTTGGTCCGCGACATCGACACGCGCTGGATCGTGCGCTCGATGATCGGCTCCGACGCCAAGGACTTCGCTAAGTCGGTGGACCATGCGGTCGGCAAGGAAATGTTTCGTGCGGAAGACATCAGTCTTCCCCGTTCGACCGGCGGCCTTGCGGTCGATCGCGTCTCCCTGTCGGTCAAGTCGGGCGAGATCCTCGGCATCTACGGCCTGATGGGCGCCGGGCGCAGCGAATTCTTCGAATGCGTGATGGGGCGCCACGCGCACTCCACCGGCAAGATCTTCATCGACGGCAAGGAGGTCGCTGCGCGTGACGTGACTCGCCGCATCCGCCGGGGGCTGGCGCTGATCCCTGAAGACAGGCAACGCGAAGGACTGGTCCAGGTTCTTTCGATCGCCAGCAACCTGTCGCTGGCAAGCCTCAACCGCTTCGCCCGGTTCTTCCATATCAACGCGGCTGCGGAGAAGACCGCCATTCGCGACGCCATCAAGGATCTCGCGATCAAGGCGCCCAATCCCGATTTCGAGGTGACCTCGATGTCGGGCGGCAATCAGCAGAAGGTGGTGATCGGCAAGGCGCTGATGACCAACCCGAAGGTTCTTTTGATGGACGAGCCGAGCCGCGGGATCGACGTCGGCGCCAAGGCCGACGTTTTCCGCACCATGCGGCGGCTGGCTGCAAACGGCCTCGCCATTCTGTTTTCGACGTCAGACCTCGAAGAGGTCATGGCGCTTTCCGATCGCATCGCGGTTTTGAGCAACGGCCAGCTGGTCGCTGTTTTCAACCGGGACGAGGCGACGGAAGAAGCTATTATCGCGGCTTCGGCCAAGGGACACGGACATCAAGGGAAACTCGCGTCATGACGGCGGCAACCTCAACCACTTCTTCGCCGACGAACACGAACGGCTCTGTTCTCCTGACGCTGATGAAGCTCAGAACCTTTATCGCGCTGTTCGCCGTTATCATCTTCTTCGCGATCTTCGCTCCGAACTTCACATCGACGGCGAATATGATCCTGATGTCGAAGCACGTCGCGCTCAATGCCTTCCTGGCGATGGGCATGACTTTCGTCATCATCACCGGGGGCATCGATCTCTCGGTCGGCTCGATCGTCGGGCTTTGCGGCATGGTGGCCGGTGGCCTGATCCTCTACGGGATCGAACTGCCGGTCGGCTACACGATCTACTTCAACCTTTTCGAGATCGTGCTCATCACGCTGGCAATCGGCCTGTTCATCGGCCTGATCAACGGTCTTTTGATCACCAAGCTCAACGTGGCGCCCTTCATCGCCACGCTTGGCACGCTCTATGTCGCGCGTGGCCTGGCACTGCTTTCATCGGATGGGCAGACCTTTCCGAACCTCGTAGGACGCCGGGAATATGCGACAACCGGCTTCGACTTCTTCGGTGCGGGACGCATCCTCGGATTGCCGGTTTCGATCTGGATCCTGATCGCATTGGCACTGGTGGCAGCCTATGTCGCGCGGTCGACGCCAATCGGACGTCACATCTTTGCCGTCGGCGGCAACGAACGCGCGGCCCGCATGTCCGGTATCCGTGTCGATATCGTGAAGATCTTCGTCTACATGTTTTCCGGCCTCTGCGCCGCGATCGTCGGCGTCATCATCTCGTCGGAGCTGATGGCCGCGCACCCGGCGACCGGCGAGAGCTTCGAACTCAACGCGATCGCAGCAGCCGTCCTCGGTGGCACCTCGATGTCGGGCGGTCGCGGAACGATCGGCGGCACGATCATCGGCGCCTTCGTGATCGGCATCCTGTCGGACGGGCTGGTGATGATGGGTGTCTCATCCTTCTGGCAGATGGTCATCAAGGGGCTGGTTATTATCATCGCTGTTGTTGTCGACCAGGCGCAGCGCCGTCTTCAGCAGCGCGTTACTTTGATGCAGATGGCAAAGGCAGGCTAAGATGACGGACTTGAAAGGTGCATTGATCGGTTGCGGCTTCTTCGCGGTCAACCAGATGCATGCCTGGCACGATGTCGAAGGTGCCGAGATCGTCGCGATCTGCGATCGCGATCCCGAGCGCCTGAGGATCATCGGCGATCAGTTCGGCATTGAACGGCGGTACAGTGATGCCGAAGCGCTCTTCGCGGACGGCGGCTTCGATTTCGTCGACATCGCGACGACCGTCCAGAGCCACCGCCCGCTCGTGGAGATGGCGGCACGCCACAAGATTGCGGCCATCTGCCAGAAACCTTTTGCCAAGACGCTTGCCGATGCCAAGGCAATGGTTGCGGCTTGCCGTGATGCCGGCGTTCCGTTGATGATCCACGAGAACTTCCGTTGGCAGACTCCTATCCAGGCAGTTCGCAAGACTCTCGACGAGAACGCGATCGGGACACCGTTTTGGGGCCGCTTCACCTTTCGCTCAGGTTATGACGTCTTTTCCGGCCAGCCTTACCTCGCCGAGCAGGACAGGTTCATCATCGAAGACCTCGGCATACACACGCTCGATATCGCGCGCTACATCCTCGGAGATGTTCTCAGCGTCACAGCCCGGACGAAGCGGGTCAATCCAAAGATCAAGGGCGAGGACGTCGCGACCATCCTGCTCGATCACGAGAGCGGCGTAACATCGGTAGTCGATGTCAGCTATGCGACCAGGCTTTCGAAGGAGCCCTTCCCTGAGACGTTGATCGAGCTCGATGGCACGGAAGGAACCATTCGGCTGACGCAGGGCTATCAGCTCGAAATCACGAATGCGCAAGGCACGCGCTCGCTTGACGTCTCGCCCAAGCTGCTATCGTGGGCGTCGCGGCCTTGGCACAATATTCAGGAAAGCGTCTACGCGATCCAGCAGCACTGGATCGATCAATTGAAGCAGGGCCGCGAGCATTCGACATCGGGAGCCGACAACCTGAAGACATTTGCTCTCGTGGAGGCTGCCTATGACAGCGCCGCCAAACGCGAGGCGGTGGACATCGGGGCTATGCTGAAATGACATCAGATGCGTTTCAGCTTTACGGCACTCATGAAGCTGAACCAGCGCCGGTTCGATTGCGCGCCGGCAAACTCGAGGCAGATCTTGCCGGCGGCAATCTGCGCAATATCCGCTACGACGGCACCGAGGTGCTGCGGACGATATCCTATCTCGTTCGTGACCGCGACTGGGGCACCTACAGTCCTGAGATAAGCGACCTGACGATCAATGAGAGCGATGGTCGCTTCGAGATCTCCTATCGGGCAGGCCTTGCCGGGCCGAAGGCAACCGAGCTCACGATCGGCGTCCGTATCGTCGGCACCGCAGATCGGCTCGCGTTTGAGGCGGATGCCCACACAGCGACCGGTTTCGAGACCAACCGCTGCGGTTTCTGCATCCTGCACCCCATCGTTGGCGTTGCGGGTGAGGCAGCGGTTGTGGAGCACGTCGATGGCGCGGTCGAGACGACCACGTTTCCCGAGCTCATCGATCCTTGGCAACCGTTCAAGGATATGCGCGCCATTACCCACACGGTCGTGCCCCAGGTAACGGCCGAATGCCGCATGGAGGGCGACACCTTCGAAATGGAGGATCAGCGCAATTGGTCCGATGCCTCCTATAAGACCTACGTTCGCCCTCTGGCGTTGCCGTGGCCGTACCAGATTGACGCCGGTGAACCCGTACGACAAAGGATCACGCTCAGCGTTACGGATCGCCGCGTTGCCACTTCGTCGCAGACCTCAGAAACCAGCGGAGTGATCAGGCTTCAGCCTGGCTCGCGAGCCGGTAAGATGCCGATGATCGGTCTTGTCATTACGCCCGAGGAAGCTGCAAACACGCTCAAAGCTGGAGCGATCCTGTCCGAGACCGGCGCACAGGAACTACTTTTCCACTTCGACCCCTCCGCCGGGCACGGTGTCGGTGCGCTCCGCGATTTTGCCGCTCTGCTCGCGGTTCATGGCGGGCGCTCGACGCTCGAGATCGCCTTGCCGTGCAAACAGTCACCAGCTGAGGAGACCCACGAGATCGCGCGGCAGATGCGGGAAGCCGGTTTCAGGCCGGATGCAATCATGATCTCGCCGTCGGTCGACCGCCAATCCACCCCTCCCGGCAGCAAATGGCCGGAATGCCCGCCGCTCGAGGATGTCTATGCGGCGGCCCACGCCGCCTTTGGCGATATCCGCATCGGCGGTGGAATGCTGAGCTATTTCACCGAGCTCAATCGCAAGCGCGTACCTGGCGAAGGGCTCGCATTCGTCAGCCATTGCACCAATCCCATCGTCCATGCAGCCGATGATCTCAGCGTCATGCAGACGCTTGAAGCCTTGCCGTTCATAACCCGCTCGGTGCGCGCGATATACGGCGCGAAGCCATACAGGATCGGCCCAGCGACCATTCCGATGCGTCAGAACCCCTATGGCAGCCGAACGATGGAAAATCCGCGTGGCGAGCGCATCCCGATGGCAAACCGCGACCCGAGACATAACGGACGTTTTGCTGAGGCTTTCGCGCTGGGCTATGCCATTCGCGTGCTGGATGCGGATCTGGAATGCCTGACCCTATCGGCATTGACCGGACCTTTCGGGCTATTCGCCGAAGCGGGCGAACGCGCGCGCCAGGGCGAACGTCGTCCGCTCTTCGATACGGTGCAAAAGCTGGCGAGGTTGAGTGGAGCGACCTGGACGGAATGCGCGTCATCGGTGCCGTCCGCGGTTCTGGCCTTCATCGTCGACGAACAATCGGCATCCACCCTGCATGTCGTCAATCTGACGCCTCTAGAGCAGCGCGTGGAACCGTCCGGCTTGGATTTGGCATCATCGGAAGATCGAATCGGGTTCGTGCTTGAGCCGTTCGCAACGAAAGTCCTACGGCTGGGAAGTATACAGGCCATCTAGCGTTAGAGATCGCCCCTGCTGTGATTGAAGAGGCTCGGCGCCGCGGCGCCGAGCCTCTTGTCTTAGTTGGCGAGCAGATCGTTCACTCGTGTCTCGGCATCAGCCAAGGCAGCATCGATGTCCTTCTGTCCCATGATCGCGGCCGCGACCTCTTCGCCGATAATGTCGTTGACGGCGAACTGGTGGCGGACCTGCGCAGGGAGTGGCTTGGCGGTCGCGGCGATATCAAGGATCGTCGTGACATGCGGCAGCGCCTTGAACTGGGCGGAGTCGATCACCGCCTGCTGAGCCGGCAGATGGCCGGTGCGCGCCCACTCGAAGTTGGTGTCCGCCATGAACTTCAGGAACTTCTGGATGGCTGCCGCTTGCTCAGGCGAGCGATCCTTCTTCGTCAAGGCCCATGAATGGCCATCCGACCAGTAAGCCGGGGTGCCGCCGAAGACGGGCGGGTAAGGATAGACGGTGTAGCCGTCCGACAAGGCGTTGCCCTGTGCCTTGGACAGCGCGTCGAAGTCGCCGACCACCCATGTTCCGTTCAGGAGAACGCCGCCGTCACCCTTGGTGAAACCGGAAAGCGATGCTGCGTAGTCCTGATCCTTCGTCGTCAGATCCTGATCGTAGATGTCCTTGAACAGCTGGACGATCTTTTTTGCTTCAGGCGTGTTCAGTTTCAGGTGGGTCGGATCCGCGAAGAAATCCGACTTCATCTGCGTCAGGTAGATATACATGGCGCGGTAGAAGGCGCCCTTCTCGTTGGCCATGCTCTGGACGAGGTAAGGCTTGCCCACCTTCTCCTTGAACTGCTTGGCCTGGGCCAGGAGCTCATCGGCGGTCTTCGGCAGGATCGGCGTGCCGTCCGCGTTGACCAAGCCGGCCTTGCGGAAATAGTTCATGTTGATGTGCCAGAGCATCGTGTGCGAGTCGATCGGAAGACCGAAGATCTGGCCATCCTTCGTGACACCCTCGCGACCGGCCGCCGTGAAGCCGGCAGGATCGACACCGGCACTCTTGAGAACCTCATCGAGCGGCTGCAGCAGCCCTTTCGACTGGTAGTCGGACAGGACGGACTCGTGGATGGTAACGAGATCCGGCGGCTCGCCTGAAGCCAACTGTGCGGTCAGCTGATCATAGCCCGGCCATTCGACCGTGTTCACGTTCACCTTGATATCGGGATTGTCGGCGGCGAACTTGTTGATCTGGGACGTGATGATACCGCATTCGCCAATGGCCTTGCTGATATCGGTGTTCGTGCCCCAGTCGGCATCACATGTGCCGAAAAACCGCTGGACGGTGATCTCGACCGGATCGGCCGCCAGGGCCGGTCCTGTCGCCAGCGCAAGCGACGCTGCCAAGAGTATATTTCGCATGCCAGTTTTCATTGCAATCTCCTCCTATTGCTGTGCGAAAACAAATTGCGGGTTACCTCAACGTGCTGCTCGGCCGGAGACGGCAGCGACGATGTATTTCTGGAAGAACAGGTAGACAAGAAGCGTCGGCAGGCCGGCAAACACTGCCTGCGCCATGAGAAATCCAAGTCCCTCGGTTTGCGCGAAGTTGGTTTGCATCGACGCGATCCCGGTGGTGATCGTGTACATCTCCTTCTTCGTCGCCGAGATCAGCGGCCACAGGTAATCGTTCCAGGCTCCGAGAAAGGTGAAGACACCGAGTGTTGCCTGCGCGGGAATGGTCTGCGGCAACAGGACCTTCCAGAAGATCGAGAAGCGCGAGGCATTGTCGAGAAGTGCCGCCTCATCCAGCTCCTTCGGTATCTCCCGAAAGTACTGCGTCATCAGAAACACCCCGAATGGCGCCGCAAGGCCCGGCAGAATGAGACCCGGATAGGTGTTGTGCAGCTTCAAGATGCTGAAGATCTGGTGACGTGCGACAATCACGGCCTGCTCGGGAACGGCGAGGCCAAACAGGACGAGAACGAACAGGATATCCCGGCCCGGGAAGCGAAGCCGCGCAAATCCGTATCCGGCGAGCGACGAGAGGATCAGAACCCCGACCGTCATTCCAAGAGACACGATCACGCTGTTCAGGAACCACCGGAAAACGTTCGAGCCGCCGAGAACGTCGAGATAGTTCTTCAGCGTGTAAGGCGCGTGGAAGACGGCGTTGGTGTCAAGCTTGAGCTCCTGATTGAGCTTGAAGGACAACGCGATCACCCAGGCAATCGGCAGGATCATGATCAAGGCGGCAAGCACGACAAGCAGCACTATCAGGACATCGCCGATCCGCGGTCTGACCATTCCAATGTTCCCGCCGGTCATCGGCTCTCCTCCTTGCGGCGTGCGACGACGTACTGGACGAGAGCCGCCATCAGAATGAGTGCGAAGAGGACCTGCGATGTTGCGGCACCCATGCCGACGTCAAAGCGGCGGAACGCGACCTCGTAGACATAGAGAACCACAGGCCGGGAGGCGTTGTTCGGGCCGCCCTGCGTCATCAGCTGAGCCTGGCCGAACAGCTGGAATTGCAGCACGCATTGAACGATGAGGACAAGCACGAACGTCCGACGAATGGCCGGCAGCGTTATGTGCCAGAGCGTTTTCCAGCGTTTCGCATTGTCGAGAGCCGCAGCCTCGTAGATCTCGCCGGGTATCTGCTGCAGCGCCGCCAGAAACAGCATCATCGGCAGCCCGATGCCCCACCAGAGCGTTGCGATGGCGATGGCCGGCATAGCCAGTTTCGGGCTGCTCAGGAAGGCAACCTGCGGCAATCCGAGCCAGCCGAAAATATTGGACAGCAAGCCGATGTCGGGGATGAAAACGATGCGCCAGATCAGAGTCACGACCGTAACCGACAGCACCGACGAGGCGAAGAAAATGGCGCGCATGACGGTCGCAAATCGCGTCTGGCGGTTCAGCGCCAGTGCCAGGGCGAGCCCGCAAACGGCGAAGGCCGGTACCGTCAGCACCACGAAATAGAGCGTGTTGACGATCGATCCAAGGAAGACTTTGTCGGCAAACAATCTGGTGTAGTTGGCCAACCCAACGAATTTGCCTGGACCGAACAGATCGGCCTTGGTCAAGCTGAGCCAGGCGCCCCATAGCAGGGGAATGACAAGCAGGAAGGAGAACACCAGTAGAAACGGTGCGACGAAAATGCCGTTCTTCAGCTCGGATTGATGTGCGGTCGCGCTACGCATCCGACATCTCCCGGCAGGCTTTGCCGTCAGAGTCGAAGAAGTGCATTCCCGCTCTGTCGAAGCCGAGCGACACCGTCTTGCCGGCGGTCAGAGCGCTGTCGCCCTTTGCCTCCGCGACGATGAGTGCGCCGGTCTTCAGCCTCGAATAGACCAGCGTCCGGTCTCCAAGGCGCTCGACAACCTCGACTGCGGCATCCAAACCGCCGACGCCGGGAGCCCCAAGCGCCACGGCTTCCGCCCGAATGCCAAGTGTGAGCGCGGCTCCGCCGCAAGCAGTTCCAATACGTGGGCTCGAACCGACAACCGTGCCGTCCGCAAGCCGTAGCCGATCACCATCGATCGTCACAGGAAGGAAATTCATCGCGGGCGAGCCAACGAACTCCGCGACAAAGCGCGTTGCCGGCTTGGAGTATATTTCCATCGGCGTGCCGACCTGCTCGATCCGCCGGTTGTTCATGACCACGATCCGATGCGCCAGCGTCATCGCTTCGATCTGGTCATGCGTCACGAAGACCATGGTCGACCGCATGCGATTGTGAAGCTGCGCCAACTCGACCCGCGTGCGAACGCGAAGGGCGGCATCGAGATTGGAAAGCGGTTCGTCGAAAAGAAATGCCTTTGGCTCCTTGACGATCGCCCGGCCGATGGCGACGCGCTGGCGCTGACCGCCGGACAACTGGCTTGGCTTGCGATCCAGGAGATTGTCGAGGACCAGTATCTGCGCTACGCGCGTCACCCGTTCCGTGATGTCGGCTTCGGGAACGCCGATGTTTCGCAGGCCGAAAGCCATGTTGTCACGCACGCTCATATGCGGGTAGAGCGCGTAGTGCTGGAAGACCATGGCGATCCCGCGTTCACCGGGAGGCAGAGGGTCGATACGCCGTCCGTCGATGAGGATTTCTCCGCGATCGATCCCCTCGAGACCGGCAATCATCCGCAGCAAAGTGGATTTCCCGCAACCGGACGGTCCGAGAAACACCATGAATTCATTGGAGTCGATCGTCAGTGTCAGGTCATCGATGACCTTTACCGCGCCGTAGCTTTTCGTGATGTTCTTGAGTTCAATAAGCGCCACACTTTTCCTCCGATATTTCCAACGCCCGGCCGAGATGGGGCGCTCCTCCGCGCCCCACGCTTCACCTCAACGACGCTGAGCGATGGTCGCGATCATTGCGTCGAACAGAGCAACGGCCACCGGGTCCGAACCCGGGGCGCTGCTCGTCAAACGGAAGGTGGTTGCGAGCAACGCTCCGCGCCCGACACTCCGTTCGGCGATAGTGACCGCGGGCTTGTGAAGCCAACCGATGACGACACCGCCATGAACGGGTCCGGCGAACTCGAACGTCCTGAAGCCGGTCATCACATGATGCGGAACCACTTTCTCGAACGAAAGATCGAGGAGCGGTCCACCAGGGATGGATGCGAACGCACCCTTGCGCCTGATCCAGCTGAAGTTCGCAATCCAGTCGCCCCGCCACATGGTTCCGTCGCGCGCAATCAGACCAATGCCCGGCAATTGCTGGTCGATACCAACAGGCATGTTGCGCTCATCGACAATCATTTCTCGATATGGGCGCTCGCCTTCGGGAACGTCGACGCGAAGGTTGCGATGGGTTGCAACGGAGCCATCGGCGATAACCAGATAACGCGCGCCTTCGCGCATTTTCTCGATGTCATCGCTGTCGAGAGCATGAGCGAGATGAATATCCGCCGCCTCGCCCTGCGCGACCGGGTAGCCGATTGCCTGCGCAAAGGCGAGCAGTTCGGGGTCCCTGGATGTCACGCTCGGCAGCCGTGTCGCGTGCCGCTTTGCGTAAACCGAGACGTCGAGGAAGTTCGTCGAAATGGAAACTCCGTTCGAGACCACTTCAAAGACAATCCGCAACCGCTCGTTCGTTGCAGCATCCGGTATCGGCAGCTTCAGGGTACCTGCTTTCGCCAGACCATTTGGACCGGTAGCCGGCAACGGACGTTCGCCACGCTCGGCATAGCTCCATTTCAGGATTGCCCCATCCGGAATCTCGCTGCCGCCGGTGGCTACGCTGACATCGACGTCAAGCACATCGCCCGCATAGACCGCCCACGCTGCAGGCCTTGCGATGATAACCAGATCGGCGTTGACCTGCGGAAACGTGTCATGAAACACGCGCGGATTGCGGTTCATGTCGAGGAGACCATTGGCCTCCCAATGAACATCGGTGAATTCCGTGATGACGTAGCCCACGATCGAGGGGTAGGATCGCATGACCTCGATCTGGTACTTGAGATTGTCGAACTGGTACCACTGCACCGCTTCGATGAAGGCACCAAAATCGCTGAAGACACCATCGAGATGCAGGGTGCTGAACCGGGTCTGGATGCCGTGCGGATAAGCGACGCCATCTCCCCAGGTAGCGCCCGTCTCCATCCAAAACGGCTCGCTACCGTCATCGAGCAACAGCTTGGAGGGATCCGGCAAGCCCCACACGCCGAACTCGGAAACGATGAGCGGTTCATCGCCGCGCCATTGCGCATCCCCAAGGCTGGAGTAGGTCCAGGACGCGTTGCCGGCGAATTGTTTGGTGAGTTCGTCCCACTCGCCCAGACGCTCCGGCACCGAACGGTAGTAGTGATAGTCGTTCAGATCCGACTTCACATGGAAGTTCGGGAAACATGCGGAATTGTCGGATACCAGGCGCGTCGGATCGAGCTTCTTCAGCCAATCATAGGTATCGGCCAGCCAGCGCCGATGATCCTCGTTCTCGACGAGGCGTGTGCCCCAGTCCTCGTTGATGATCGTCCACGCGACAATCGACGGATGGTGACCATCGCGGCGCAGAATCCCGGCCATCGTCTCCCGCATGCGCCGAGCCGAAGCCTCCGTGAACATTTGGACGTTCGGAATTTCCGTCCAGATCACCAGTCCGAGCCTGTCCGCAACCTCGTAGTAGCGGGGATCGGGAATCTTGATGTGAATACGCAAGGTATTCAGGCCGAGTGCCTTTGCCTTGCGCGCCTGATCTTCCAGGAATTCGAGCGAAGGCGGCGTGCAGATGTCGGCCGGATAGTAATCCTGATCAAGCGCCGCACGCATGTAGAACGGCGCACCGTTCAGGTAGAGCCTGCCGTCACGCGCCTCGAACGTGCGAAAGCCGAAGGTGACGGAGGTTCTATCGACAGACGCACCACCGGCGGAAAGGGTGAGATCGGCGCGATAGAGCGCCGGCGTATCTGGCGACCAGGCCTTGATGTCAGCGATCGTGGCGCGCAGTGACGTTCCCGAAGACGAGACCCGCGCCACCTCGACGCCATCGGGATCGACGATCGCGACGGTCGCTTCATATCCGCCGCCGTCGCCGGACAGTTCCAGATCAAAAGCGACCACACCCGAGGCCAGATCGGCGTCGACCTTCACGTGCTCGATATGGCACTCGCCGCACTGCTCGAGAATGACCGACTGCCAGATGCCACCCAATGGCCCGTACCAGCTCTGCTTGCCGTGCGGTATTTCCGAGAAGGGGAACTGCGGATACTGGTTGGCATCGGCGCTTGGAAGCGTAACGACGACTTCCAGCTCATTTTCCGGTCGAAGGAGATCGTGCGGGATGATGAAGGAAAGCGGGAGATAGCCACCTTCGTGCGTTCCGACAACCCGTCCATTGACCAGCACCTCGGCGAAGTAGTTCACCGCGCCGAAACGCAGCATCACCCTTTTGCCTGCCCACTCCTGCGATAGGGCAAATGTCCGCTTATAGCGCGCCCGGCCGAATGCTGTTCGCAGATCCGCAAACTCTGCCTGCCAGACCGCGGGGACGGCGCTCTTGCGCCACGCATCGCTGTCGCCAAACTGGAAATCCCAGACGCCATCAAGCGTTATCGTTTCCCGACCCGTGGCCGCCGCAGGCTCATTCTGAGTTGGCATGATCCCTCCTTGCATGTAAAATTATTAGTTATATTATTAGTAAGCATTATCGGCCTTATAACTAAAAGGCAAGCCGGTTTTTTACGCCGTGGACAGCAAGCCGCAGGGACGTTGTGGGGAACCCCAATTCCTTATAGTTTGCAATCAGTTCCAGTTGGCGGACCGAATGAGGGAGCGGGGTTAAACAGTGACGAAGCGTGCCACGATGATCGACGTTGCGCAGCGGGCCGGCGTCTCCCAGGCAACGGTTTCGCTGGTGATGAATGGCGTCAGCAATCCCCGGGTGTCGCAGGCCACCCGCGCGCGCGTCATGGAAGCCGCCGAGGAACTCGGTTATCGAAAAGGACCGCGGCATAACGTTCCCGAGCACCGCAGGCCGGTGATCGGCTTGCTGATCGACGAAGTCATGTCGACACCGTTTGCCATGCCCTTCATCGAGGGCGCGCGCGACGAGGCCGCACTGCAGGACGTTGTTGTTGCAACCTTCTGCACCCGCTCGGATCCGAAGCTCGAAAATGCCGCCCTCGATCTGCTGTTCGAGCTGAACGTGATCGGCATCCTTTACACGACGCTGACGACCCGGCAGGTCGTCGCCCCCGATCGTCTCAGCGACATGCCGACCGTGCTCATGAACTGCTATGAAAAGCAGCGCCGCCATCCGTCAGTCGTCCCCGGTGACGTCGCGGGCGGACACGCCGCAACCGATGCGCTACTCCGCGCCGGCCATCGGCGGATCGCCCATCTGAAAGGTGAGGAATGGATCGAAGCGGCGCGGGATAGGGAAAAGGGATACCGCCAGGCCCTGACCACCTGGGACGTGCCGATCGACGAAGGCCTGATCCTTACCGGCGGATGGACCGTCGACGGCGGCCGCGAGTTGACGACGCGACTTCTGGATTCAGCGGAGCCACCGACCGCGATCTTCTGCTTCAACGACCGCATGGCGGTCGGCGCCTACGACGCCATCAAGAGCCGAGGACTGAGGGTCCCCGAAGATATCTCCGTCGTCGGTTTCGACGACGAAGACCTGGCATCCTACATGGTTCCGCCGCTATCGACGGTTCTCCTTCCCCATGACGAGATGGCTCGCTGGGCCGTCGGCACCTTGCTGGATCAGAACGACGGGATCTCCGCACACCGAAGTGCACAGCGCGTGAAGATAGAGTGCCCGCTGGTCGAGCGTGGATCTATCCACCCTGTGACCTCGGACTCACGCACTTAGCTCGCACTGCCAACAAGGAAGAACGGCGAGAAATCCCTATAGCCAAGCACCGGTTCATCGCAAACCGGATCAAAGCGATCGGCCGGCTTGGTTCGATGACAGTTAGGATCGGTCTTGAAGGCAAAACCGGGAACGCGAATGTAACGGCTCGACGCAGAGACATCGAATGCAACACAGCACAGTACAATAGCGAGAAGTATTCGCATGGCGCCCTCCTGCAATATATTAATACATACTAAATTACAGATGATCCTCGCTGACAATTCATTCGAACTGAGTAAGGCGGCAGCGTCATCGTCGGCGATCGCGACGTTAGTGCAGGCATGGCCGACGACGCGCATTGGCGGCAGAACCGCCCGCAATCGATATCCAACCTTTTCCGTGGCGCCTGCCCAGCTTCCCGCGATGGGGTCCTCGTTCGTTGGGTTCAAGGCCGACGGAACAAGGTAGCCGGAGAGCATCCGATGGTGCGCGGCTGGCGCAGCGACGGTCCTGTCAGCCTCCTTGAGGAAGCGATGGATATACCCGCCGAAGGATTGATACCCTTCGAGGTCAAAAGCTTGCGGATTTCGAAGACCTGTATGACTGGTGGCGAGAGGGGCTGATCTCTGCCCCTTTCCAGCCCTGTTACGGCTGTTGGCGTTGAGCCAAAAAGCGTGTCATGGCATCGAACGAGAAGGCTCCGATCGGCAAGCTCGTTCCGCCCTGGAGCGCGAGATCGGCAAGAATCTCACCGACCACGCTTGTGAACTTAAAGCCGTGCCCCGAGCACGGCGAAGCGACGACCACGTTCGGATTGCCGGGCGCAAAATCGAGCAGGAAGTCCTCGCTTGGCAGCATGGTGTAGCGGCAGGTGATGGCATTGACCCGCAGGCCGGCAGCGGCAGGCACACGCTTTGCGATGAAACCGTCGAGCAACGCGGTGTCCGCTTCATTGACGGGCGGATTGGGCTGGTTAGGATCGATCGGCTCGCGGAAGTGAGCATGCCTTCCGATCTTGACGCCATCGACGCCAATTGCCGGAAAGCCGAAATAGGAGCCTTCTGCTCCCTCGTCGCGGAGGAAGCACGGCATGCGTCTCGGTTCGGTCGCAAAGCCGTCGCGTGGCTGATACCAGGCGACGACCTGTCGGATCGGAACAGCATGCTCCTTCAATTGCGGAACAAGTTCGGCGATCCAGGAGCCCGTGGCGACCACAACCTTTTTGGCGCGGTATTGACCAACGGTCGAACGGATCGTTACGCCGCTGTCGCTCGGCTCGATGGCGGTAACCCGTTCGCCAAAGTGCAGGACTGCGCCGTCTTGGGCCGCCAGCTTGAGATAACCCATCACGGCAGCCTCGGGTTTCAGATAGCCGCCCTGGGGATCAAGGATGGCGATTTCGCCATCGTCCAACTGAAAGGCGGGAAACCGAAGCGCCATCTCGCTTTTGTCGAGCACCTCGTGCGCCAATCCGTGCATCACGCAGGACGCACGCGTTCCGGCAACGATCTTGCTATTCTCGGCGCCGATCTGGAGAACGCCGGTGATCGTCAGGATATCCGAGCGAAGCCGAGCCTCCAACTCCCGCCAGTTGCGATAGGCCCGCTTCAAGAGCGGCACGTAGGATGGATCCTCGAAGTAGCCGAGCCGGATGAGACGGCTGTCTCCATGCGACGAACCCAGCGTATGGGCCGGGAAATAGGCGTCGATCCCGATCGTCTTTGCGCCACGCGCCGAAAGGTAGGAGAGTGCCGCACTTCCCATGGCGCCGAGGCCGATCACGGCAACGTCGAACTCAGTCATTCCAACTCCTCAGTCTAAAGCGGGCGGTGCCTCGTCTCTGATCAGAGAACGAAGCGCTTCCATGTCGCCGGCAAGCGGCCGATCGTCGGCGTAGTGCGCAACAGCCTGACGCACGGCACGATGGATGGCATCCGTGCCCGGGGCGCGCGCAGCCGTTGACGCCAGGAAATCATGCGCCTGGGCCGCCGCCATCAACTCGATCGCGAGGATATACTCGGCGTTATCGATCACTGACAGTAGCTTGTTTGCAGCGGCGGTCGGATGGGCAAGGAAATCCTCCTGCAGGCCCGAGGTTAGACCGCCATCCGTGGAAGCCGGCGCTGCCAGACGGCGGTTCTCGTTGCTGAGTGCCGCGGCAGTGTATTGTGCGATCATGAAACCCGAATTGCTGCCGGCATCGCTCGCCAGGAACGGCGGCAGGCCACTCACCAGCGGATTGACGAGCCTGTCCATGCGGCGTTCGCTCATGGCCGAAATCTGCGCAAGCGCGATCGCCAGGCTATCCGAGGCCAGCGCAAGAGCCGGCGCCACCGCGTGCGCCTCGGATGACACCACAGGATTTTCGGGGGTGCCCGAAACGGCTGGATTGTCGGTTACCGAGGCGAGCTCACGATCGACGACCTCGGATGCGTTGTCAAAGACATCACGCGCAGCGCCGTGAGCATGCGGAACGGAACGCAGGCTCAGCGCATCCTGTGTGCGTTTTCCGACTGCCGCCGCGATCAAGCCGCTGCCGTCGAGGCGACGCCTCAGGGAAGCACCGACATAGGCGATGCCCCGCGATGGGCGAAGCGCCAGGACGTTTTCGTCGAAGGCTGCCATTTGACAACCTGCGGCCTCCAGCGTCAGGGCCGCGATCGCGTCTGCCCAGTCCAACAAGCGACTGGCGCGCGCCAGTGCGACACTTGCCAAGCCTGTGGCGCAGGCGGTGCCATTGACAAGGCTCAATCCCTCCTTCGCGCCGAGAACGAGCGGGGACAGACCGATCGCATCCAGAGCCTCGCGGCCAGGCATACGTTTGCCCGCCACCGATGCGCTTCCCTCGCCGATCAAGACGAGCGCCGTATGGGCGTTATGGGTCAGATAGCCGGCAGAACCCTTTGATGGGAGATCCGGGACGCAGTCGCGTTCCAGAAACATCGCCAGATGGCGGATGATATCCGCGCGGACGCCGGAATGACCATGTGCGAAATTTGCGATCTGGGCGGCGATGATGGCGCGAACCTCGCGCGCCGCCAACAGTTCACCGACGCCGCAGGCATGGCTGAGGATGATGCTGCGCGACAGCCGGCTCTGCGAGGGGCGATCGACCACCGTATCCGAAAGCGCGCCGACGCCGGTATTGATGCCATAGGCGCGCACGCCGGTTTCAACGATCCGGTCGACGATCCGGCTTGCATTATCGACGCGTGCCCATGCCCCCTCCGAGAGCACAAGCACCTCGCCAGCGGCCACCCGCGCCACCTCGCGCCAGCCGATCCGCGCATCGATCGTGACCGTCATTGTCCGCTTCCGAAGTGGCCTATAAACTGACGGAAGGCAGGCGATGCGCCGCCGCCGAACATCTCGTCGGGCGAGCCGCTGCTTTCGACCAGGCCTTCCTTCATGAAGACCACCCGGTTGGAGACGTTGCGCGCAAAGCTCATCTCGTGGGTGACCACCAGCATGGTCATCCCCTCTTCCGCCAGTGCGCGCATGACGCGCAACACCTCGCCGACCAGTTCCGGGTCGAGCGCGGAGGTCGGTTCGTCGAAAAGCATGACCTTCGGTTTCATGGCGAGCGCCCGGGCGATCGCGGCGCGCTGCTGTTGGCCGCCGGACAAATGTGCGGGATAGGCGTGCCGCTTGGCAGCGATGCCGACCTTTTCCAGAAGCGCCTCTGCCTCGGCGATGCACTCGGCACGCGGACGCTTCAGGACATGGACCGGCCCCTCGATGACATTCTGCAGGATCGTCATGTGGGACCAGAGATTGAAGGACTGGAAGACCATGCCGAGTTCCGAGCGGATGTGGTCGACCTGCTTCTGGCTCGCCGGACGGCTCGTGCCGCCCTTGTGGATCATCCGGATCTGCTCTCCGTCCACCCAGATCTCGCCATCGGTCGCAGTCTCGAGCAGGTTGATGCACCGCAGGAAGGTGGACTTCCCCGAGCCCGAAGCGCCGAGCAGGGAAATGACGTCGCCATCCTGCGCATCGAGCGAGATGCCGCGAAGCACCTCATGCGTGCCGAAGCTCTTGCGGATGTTGCGGACGGAAAGTCGTGTAACGCCTGGCATGAAAGCTCCAATCGTGTCTGTTCGGTTCTCAGGCCTTCAGCGCCGGCGGAATCGCGCGGCGGTGCCGTGAGAGCGAGTATTCGAGCAGGGACATTGCCTGCAGGATGATGAAGTTGAGAACAAGGTAGATGATGGCCGCGCAGAGAAACACTTCCATGGTGCGGTAGGTCTGCGAGATCAATCGCTGCGCCACACCGGTCACTTCCCACACGGTCACCAGGCTTGCGAGCGCCGTTGACTTCATCATCAGGACGATCTCGGTGGAATAGGCGGGCAGCGCGTGCCTGAAAGCGATCGGCGCCAGAATACGACGGACGAGGAGCGCGCCGGACATGCCGATCGAGCGGGCGGCCTCGATCTCGCGCGGGGAGACGGCGCGAATGCCACCACGGAAGAGCTCCGCCGAGTAACCGGCGGTGCAAAGCGCGAGCGACAATACCGCGCAAACGAACGGCTCGCGCAGGAAGGGCCATAGGAACGAGTAACGGATGAAGCCGAACTGGCCGAGGCCGTAGAAGACAAGGAACATCTGGATCAGCAGCGGCGAGCCGCGGAAGATGAAGATGTAGCCCTTGGCGATAGCCGACAGGACGGGGTTCCCGCCGACGCGCATCCAGACAATCAGCAGCGCCAGCAGGCCGCCGAAGAAGATCGATAGCGAGAACAGCGCCAAGGTCGTCGGAACGGCCTTCAGCAGGGTACCCAATGTTTGAGCGAGAAAAGCGAAATCCATCGTCCTACCTCACGCCTTTCCCATGGCCGCTGTCGGCATGCTCCGATTGGCGCGCCGTTCGGCGCCGTTGAAGACCCGGTCGGAAAGGCTGGTCAGGATCAGATAGAGGATGCCGCCGACGATGAAGAACAGGAAATACTGCCGGGTGGAGCCGGCCGCCACCTGACTGGTGCGCATCAGTTCCGCCAGGCCCGTTACCGATATCAGCGCAGAGTCCTTCAGACTGAGCTGCCAGACGTTGCCGAGACCGGGGATCGCGAAACGCAGCACCTGCGGGATGATGATGCGGCGAAACCGAAGACCGCTGGGCATGCCGATCGCCGATGCCGCCTCGAGCTCACCTTTGGAAATGGCTAGGTACGCTCCGCGAAAGACTTCCGCCTGGTAGGCGCCGGAGATGATCCCGACGGCCAGCGCACCGGCGAGAAACGAGGGCATCCCGAGGAAACCTTCGTAGCCCATCGCCTTGCCCATCGAGGTGATGGCAGACGATCCTCCAAAATAGATGAGGTAGATAATCAGCAGTTCCGGCACGCCGCGAAAGACGGTTGTGTAGACGTTGCCGAGCGCGACGAGCCATGTCCTGCCCGACAGCTTGGCGGCGGAAATCATCGCGCCAAGAACGGCGCCGATCGCAAGCGCGCTCGCGGTCACGCAAAGTGTCATCAGTGCGGCGAGCAGAAGCAGCGCGCCCCATCCGGTCGAGCCGAATCCAATCAGTTCCAGTGTTGCCATGTCACGTTCCCCGCGCCTGCCGCTGTCCCGGCAGTGTCAGAATAGCATGCGGTCCCCGGCACCTGAGCCGGAGACCGGGACGTCCGGCCTCCGCCGGAAATCAGTTCTGCGGGCTGACGTCGACCTTGAACCACTTCATCGACAAGGTCTTCACGGTGCCGTCAGCGAGTGCGGACTTGATCGCTTCGTTGAACTTGTCGCGAAGGTCGGTATCGGCCTGACGGACACCAAGTCCTTCGCCCTCGCCCCAGATCGGACCGACGATTTCAGGGCCGGTAAAGGCCAGCGTGTCGTTGGCCGACTGGAATGCATTGGCAAAATACACGGCGTCGTCGAAGCCAAGATCGATACGGCCGTTCTGCAGGTCGAGATCGCGATCCGCACCGGTCTTGTATTCACGAATCTCGGCGATATCGCCAAAATTGTCGTAGACGAACTTGGCGTAGACGGTTGCCGCCTGAATGCCGATCGTCTTGCCCTTGAAAGCTTCCTTCAGCGCATCGACTTCCTTAACGCCGGTCTGGCCGGCCGTCATCTTGATCGTTGCGCCGGTGCCTGCCGCGTTGGCAAGCGGGCTGTCCTTGGCAGTCGCGAAAGCGGCCGGTGTCGCAGCATAGGGGATCGTGAAGCCGATCACCTTCTTGCGATCTTCGGTAATCGACAGAGCATCCATGATCACGTCAAATTTACCGGCGTTCAGCGCCGGGATCATACCATCCCAGTCGGACGCGACGAGCTTGCACTCGATCTTGGCGCGCTCGCACAAAACCTTGGCAAGTTCCGGTTCGAATCCGCCGAGCGTTCCGTCGGCATTGGTCATGTTCCAAGGCGCATAGGCGCCTTCAAGCGTGATGGTCGCGCTCTTCCAATCCTTGGCGGCGACGGGCGCCGCGGCGGTCGAGAGCGCCAAAGCAGCATAAACAAACAGCATATGGGATTTCATCGAAGCCTCTCCTCTGAGGTAAAACTGGCCTGGGGGCACACGTTATTGTTCTTACGGCCGATCTTCTGTCGGCTTGCTCGATCCAAAGTGAAATGCATTGATCTCGAGGTTGTATATGGTACCATATGAAATATTTTATGATATGCAAGAGGAAAGTCGCGGTCGGGCAGATTCTTCGACTGCAAAAGGAACAGGCGATGAAGCACCCAGGCAAGATGAAGCAAGAGCTGGTGCAGCACGATACCGCACCGCTTTACGCTGGCGTCAAGCAAATGATTCTTGATCGAATCCACAGTGGCGAATGGCCGCCGAAATTTCGAGTTCCTTCGGAAAATGAACTGGTTAGCGAGCTCGGCGTCAGCAAGATGACCGCCAATCGCGCACTTCGCGAACTCGCGAACGAAGGCGAACTGGTCAGAATCCAAGGGGTTGGATCATTCGTGGCGGAGCGCAAAGGCTATTCCGCGCTCTTCGAGGTCCGCAACATAGCCGACGAGATTGCCGAGCGCGGCCACCTCCACGATGCATCCGTGATCGTATTAGCGTCGGAAATGGCCTCCCCTGAGGTGGCCGATGCGCTTGATCTCGAGATCGCCGCGCCGGTTTTCCATTCCCTCGTCGTACACAGCGAGAACGGCGTTCCGGTGCAGATCGAGGACCGCTTCGTCAATCCGGCCGCCGCTCCCGACTATCTTATCCAAGACTTCTCTTCCTTGACGCCAAATGCTTATCTGACGTCAGCCGCGCCGCTCAGCGGCTCGGAGCACGTGGTGGAAGCCGTTATGCCGCAGGCGTGGGAGTGCAAACTGCTGACGATTCTCCGGAGCGAGCCCTGCCTGTCGATCAGACGCAGAACATGGTCGGGTCAACACGTCGTCTCGACCGCCCGGCTCATTTATCCGGCAAGCCGATATCGCCTGGAGACCCGAAGCGGGAAGCCCTCCGACGATTAGGCTTAGTTGTATATGGAATTAACCCTGTGAATTTTTCATACCTAAATTAGTTAACGGCCAATTAAATGCGTGGAATTCCTTTTGCGCCCTTGGCGATCTCCGCGACGCACTGCATAATGGGCACCTGACGAAGATCGCGACTATCGGCATCAGACTGTCCCGGATTTCGTGTAAGCATTTGGAACAATAGAGGGTCTGACGCGTTCATAATACGCGAGCCGACATGCAGCGATCCCGTTTAACCCAACCGGCCGCGGGAGAGCCTATTATGCAAAAAAGCGAAAGCGACGTGTTCGATCTTTTCGCCGAGATTTATACGAGCGCCGCTCAGGAACAATTCAGCCTTCAGGAATATCTCCTTGCTTGCCGTGACGACAAGCGAATGTACGCCACGGCTCAGGAACGTATGGTCGAGGCCATTGGTGAGCCCAGACTGGTCGATACCAGCGCCGACGAGCGCTTAGGGCGCATTTTCTCCAATAGGACAGTGAAGATTTATCCCTCATTTGCCGATTTCTACGGCATGGAGGACACGATCGAGCGCATCGTCGGCTATTTCCGCTATGCGGCACAGGGCCTCGAAGAGCGCAAACAGATCCTCTATCTCCTTGGACCGGTCGGCGGCGGCAAGTCGTCGCTAGCGGAACGGCTGAAGAGGCTGATGGAGCACTCCCCGATCTATACCCTCGCAATCGACGGGCAAGTCAGCCCGATCTTCGAGTCGCCTCTCGGTCTCTTCCAACCCGATCGCATGGCGGATCTGCTCGAGGACAAATACGGCATCGCGCGGCGGCGACTGACAGGCCTGATCTCCCCCTGGGCGACAAAACGGCTCGATGAGTTGGGTGGCGACATCTCCCGTTTCAGCGTCGTCAAGCTTATGCCCTCGCGACTGCGGCAGATCGCCATCGCCAAGACGGAACCGGGCGACGAAAACAATCAGGACATATCCGCCCTCGTCGGCAAGGTGGATATCCGTCAGCTCGAAAATTACAGCCAGGCCGACCCCGACGCTTATTCCTACAGCGGTGGCCTGAACCGGACGACGCAGGGCCTGCTGGAATTCGTTGAAATGTTCAAGGCGCCGATCAAGGTGCTTCACCCGTTGCTGACCGCCACGCAGGAGGGCAGCTACAACGGCACCGAGAATTTCGGCGCCTTCCCTTATCAAGGCATCGTCGTCGCTCACTCCAACGAATCTGAGTGGCAACAGTTCAAGAACAACCGTAACAACGAGGCCTTTCTTGACCGCATCCTGGTCGTGAAAGTCCCCTACTGCCTTCGGGTGACGGAAGAACGCCTCATCTATGAGAAGCTGTTGCGTGAAAGCGAGCTTTCCAAGAGCGCGTGCGCGCCGGAGGTTCTTGAAAACCTCAGCCGCTTCACTGTTTCGACCCGGCTGGCACGGCACGAAAACTCGCCGCTCCATACGAAGATGCGGGTCTATGACGGCGAGAACCTCAAGGATACCGATCCCAAGGCAAAGTCGGTGCAGGAGTATCGCGACGCCGCCGGCGTTGATGAGGGTATGACGGGTATCAGCACCCGCTTTGCTTTCAAGGTGCTGTCGGAGACCTTCAACTACGATACGAAGGAGGTTGCGGCCGACCCCGTGCACTTGATGTACATTCTCGAGCAGGCGATCAAGCGAGAGCAGTTCCCGAAGGAAACGGAAGCTTCGTACCTCGACTTCATCAAGACCGAGATCGCCGCCCGCTATGCGGAATTCATCGGCCATGAAATTCAGAAAGCCTACCTGGAATCCTACAGCGAGTACGGTCAGAACCTGTTCGATCGCTATATCGCCTACGCGGATGCCTGGCTGGAGGATCAGGATTTCAAGGACCCCGACACCGGGCAGATTCTCAACCGCGAAATCCTCGACAGCGAACTTTCCCAGATCGAAAAGCCGGCGGGTATCGCCAATCCCAAGGACTTCCGCAACGAGGTGGTCAAATTCACCCTGCGCGCACGCGCCCGAAACAACGGACGCAACCCCTCGTGGACGAGCTACGAAAAGCTTCGCGAAGTCATAGAGAAACGTATGTTCGGGCAGGTCGAAGATCTGCTTCCTGTCATCAGCTTCGGCTCGAAGAAGGACACCACGACTGAGAAGCAGCATGCCGAATTCGTCCAGCGTATGACGGAGCGCGGTTACACCGTACGCCAGGTACGCCGCCTCGTTGACTGGTACATGCGAGTAAACAAGGCCGGTTGACGATGACGAAGCGAGGGGTTGGCACATGCCAAATTTCATCGATCGCCGGCTCAATCCGAAGGACAAGAGCCTCGGGAACCGGCAGCGTTTTCTAAAGCGTGCGCGTGAGGAACTGAAGCGTGCGATCAAGGACCAGGTAAAGTCGGACAAGATAGTGGACGTCGATGCGGCGCACGGCGTTCCCATGCCGACGCGCGGCGCCGGCGAACCGACTTTTCGCCCGTCGTTTGGAAGCGGAAAGCGCCAGCACGTATTGCCGGGCAACCGTGATTATTCCGCTGGCGATCGCCTGACAAAACCGGAAGGCGGAGCCGGCGGAACCGGACAGGGAGCCGGTCGGGGAGAGAGCGAAGACGAGTTCCACTTCATTCTGTCCAGGGAAGAAGTTCTCGACTTGTTTTTCGAGGATCTCGAGCTTCCTGACATGGTGAAGCTGAACCTGAAGGAAACCGTCACCTTCAAGCCCCACCGCGTTGGCTTCACGACCGCCGGAACGCCGACAAACATCAATATCGCGCGAACAATGCGCAATAGCTTCGGCCGGCGCATCGCGTTGCAACGGCCGAGTGAAAAGCAGATTCGCACCGTTGCGGACGAGATAGCAATACTCGAGCTCGAACGGCCGATATCGGCCCAGAGCAACATACGACTGAGGGCTCTGCGCGAAGAGCTGACATTGCTTGAAAAGCGTCGCAAGCGCATTTCCTATGTCGATCCTGTGGATGTCAGGTTCAACCGCTTCGAGCGGCAACCCGTGCCCAATGCCAACGCCGTGATGTTTTGCCTGATGGACGTTTCCGCATCGATGGGCGAACGGGAAAAGGACCTTGCCAAGCGGTTCTTCGTCCTGCTCCACCTCTTTCTCAAGCGGCGCTACAAACGGATAGACATCATCTTTATTCGCCACACCGACGAAGCGCGGGAGGTCGACGAAGAGACGTTTTTCTACAGCAAGCAGAGCGGCGGCACGGTCGTTTCGACGGCACTCGAGGAGATGCTGCGGATCATCGACGAACGCTACCCTGCTGACCTATGGAACATCTACGCGGCCCAGGCCTCGGACGGGGACAACACGAGCGGTGATTCCGACCGTTGCGCGGCCCTCCTCCGCCAGGAGGTGATGCGGCTCTGCCAGTATTACGCCTATGTCGAAATCATCGACGAACGCGAAACGGAAATATTCGGATCGACGGACAACGGAACTTCGCTCTGGCGCGCATATCGCACCGTCGACGGGGAAATTCCGAACTTCCAGATGGCGCGCATTGCCAGACCTGCGAATATCTATCCGGTGTTTCGCAAGCTTTTCACCCGGCAAGCAGCCGTACGGGCTCGGAGCTAGGGAACGGCATATGGCGAAACGCGCGACCTCATCCCTGCTGTTCACCGGATCGGACTGGAATTTCAGCACGCTTTCGCGAGCCTATGACGCGATCGAAACGGTTGCTCTCGACGAAATGGGGCTCGACGTCTATCCGAACCAGCTGGAAATCATCTCATCCGAACAGATGCTCGACGCCTATTCCTCCGTCGGCATGCCGCTGATGTACCAGCACTGGTCCTTCGGAAAGAGGTTCATATTCGAGGACAACCTCTATCGGAGAGGTCAACGCGGGCTGGCCTATGAGCTGGTTATCAATTCCAATCCCTGCATCACCTACCTGATGGAAGAGAATACGATGGCGATGCAGGCGCTGGTCACCGCCCATGCCTCCTTCGGCCATAACCACTTCTTCAAAAACAATTATCTGTTCCGCCAATGGACCGATGCCGGCGCGATCCTCGGCTATATGGACTTCGCCAAGAAGTACATTGCCAAGTGCGAGGAGCGGCACGGCACCGAAGCGGTCGAAGCCATACTTGATTCTGCCCATGCCCTGATGGATCACGGAGTTTTCCGGTACCGACGTCCACCGAGATTATCGTCGGAGAAGGTCCGGGAAAGGGCCCGAGAGCGCCTGGAATACGAAGAGCAGACTTACAGCGATCTCTGGAGAACACTGCCGCTTTCCTCCGAAAGCAGGGATGCGGAAGAGGACGAGCGCAACGCTTCCGAGCGCAAGAAAGTGCTGAACCTTCCGGAAGAGAACCTCCTCTATTTCATCGAGAAGCATAGCCTGATCCTCGAGCCATGGCAGCGCGAAATTCTGCGCATCGTGCGCGTCATTGCGCAATATTTCTATCCCCAGCGGCAGACCAAGGTGATGAACGAGGGCTGCGCTACCTTCGTGCACTACACCATCATCAACAGGTTGTTCGACCAAGGCAGACTGAGCGAAGGCAACATGCTGGAACTGCTCAAGAGCCACTCGAACGTTGTCTTCCAACCCGATTTCGACGATCCGCGCTTTCCCGGTATCAATCCTTACGCACTCGGTTTTGCGATGATGCAGGACATCGAACGGATTTGCATGAACCCGACGTCGGAGGACAAGGAATGGTTCCCCTCCTTCGCCGGCAACGGTGACTGGCGCGAAACCCTCCTCGACGCCTGGGCCAACCATCGCGACGAGTCTTTCGTGCTGCAGTATTTGAGCCCCAACCTCATTCGCAAGTTCCGGCTGTTCCTGCTGTCGGATGTCGCAACGGACAAGTATTGCGAGGTCTCTTCCATCCACGACGAGAGAGGCTATGCCGCCGTGCGCAAGGCACTCGCCCGCAGCTATGATGTCGGCGGCCGCCAACCAGATATCCAGGTCGTTGACGTCGACTTGCTCGGCGATCGCCAATTGCGGCTGAAGCACACCGTGTCCGACGGAATCCTGCTGGACGAGGCAAGCCGCGACGAGACGCTCAGGCACATCCGCCATCTCTGGGGCTACGAAGTGAGCCTCGCGGGTGTCGACCGAGAGTCGGACAGCCTTCTCTACGAGTGCTCGACAAGCTAAGGCGCGTTTCCGATATTTTCTGAACGATTGGTTTCGTTTCGGCATCCGCATCGGTAGCCAATGCATTGACATGACTGCCGGTACTCGGCCGCGCATCCTCAATCTGGGGAAATCAGACAGTGAATAACACCGAAGCGAACGAGTACCGAAATAATACTCTTGAAGTCTCTAAAACAAGCACTACTAAATTAACGGAAGAATTTTTCTATTGGGAGGAGTGATTTCATTGCGGATCGCTCAAACTTCATGGCGGAAATACTTTCCATCTCTCCGGTTGAGGCTGGGATATTCGCTTGGGATCTCAGCAAGAACCTCGTTTACGGCGATTCCGCCCTGGCAACGCTCTTTGGGCTGAGCGCCAAGGAAACAGCCCATGGGCTACCGGTAGAAGATTATCTGGAACGCGTTCACCCGGATGATCGGCCTCGGCTTGCGAAGGTTATTCGTGACACGATCCTGTCGCAGTTGCCGCTACAGGAATCCTATCGCGCCCAGCAGAAGAACGGCATCTATGCTGCGGTGGTATGCTTCGGGCGCAGCTTCAGCGATCGCAGCGGTATTCCCGTCCTATATTCCGGAATCGTCGTTCCGGCGGGCGATGACGACTGACCCATCTCCTCCGATCGCATCTTTCAGAAGCGGCGACGGGACAGCAGCGCCACAAGCTCGCTCTGCCGCCGGGTTCCCGTTCGGTCAAAAATCGCACGAAGATGCGTCTTGGCGGTCTCGTACGAGATGCCTTTCTCCTCAGCAATGGACTGCAACGAGCGACCATGGGTCAAAAGCAGGGCGATTTCGGCCTGCCTGCTCGTCAGTTTGAAATTGCTCATCAGCGCAAGCTGATCGAGGTCACCCGCCTGATTGAAGTCTTCGATCAGGCAAACGCCAACTGTATCCGCGAAGACGTCGCCCAGTCCGGTGCCGAGGCGCTGCACGCGGATCCCGAACGGATGTTTGTCCTGCCGGGTCACCGCGACCGGATCCGACGGCCGCGACAGCCATAGTGCAGACGTCACAGCCTCCATCCGCCGCTGAAGGCGAGCGGTTTCAACAGGCGATCGGCACACAAGGCGCCCATTGCTGATCTGGAGATCAGGGCCGAGCAAAGCTTGGGCAACGCTGTTCACCCGGGTGACCTTTCCCTTCCGGTCAAAGAAGATGGCGGGCATCCTGCCGATCTCAAACGCGTCGGCCATGCCGTCGATCCGTGAGCATTCCAACGCCTGCATTATGCGGTTGGCAGCCGTCAGACGCTCGCGCATAGCCTGAAAGACTTTCTCCTCGGCCTCACCAAACGGTTCCTCGTCGAGACGGCGGTGCAGGGTGAAGCACAGGATGTTGTCATCAACGCCAAAATCCACGATGCAGGTTCGACCGATGCCGTATTTTGACTGAGCACGATAATAGTCCCGGTTCGCAAAATCCTCGCGCGACGAGTATGTCTGCTCGAGAACGGATCCGCTTCGACGAAGCCTCGGCAACCCGCGCACCCGCCACTCGTTATGGTTCCAACCACCGTCAAAATAGCCCTCAAGCGCTGGGCCGAGGCTCTCGGTTGAAATCATTCCGCCCGGAAATATTCCGGTCATCGGAAGAATGTTGACGCCGAAAGCCGACGTTGCCTGCCTTACATCCTCGATGATCTTAGGCCACAAGCTTGTGTCGACTGCCGCTTCCAGCACGGTATCGAGAGCTCGATCAAGTCTTTCGATGTTTACGAGCATAGATGTCCCCTTGGCACCAAGATACACGCCAAGGGAGAGGCTTCAAGCCAAAACTGAAGTATAATTGCAGTCGCTCGTAGGTCCTGCGAAGAACAGCAACCGTCAGATGTCGCGTATGCGACGAGCCACTAGTTGCAGATCCTTGAAGGCCTGATAGCGGTCGGCATGCAGTGCCGCGGTTTCCGGGGCAGGCTCATATCTCTGTGCCTCCGCACTCAGACTTTGCATTGCAGCAGGGATATGCTGAAACGCACCAGCTGCGACGGCTCCAAGAATAGCCGATCCAAGAAGCACCGGTTCCTCACTTGCTGTTCCAACAACGGGCTTGCCGCACGCATCAGCCAGAATCTGGCGCACCAGATGATGTTGGCCCGCACCGCCACTGATGACGACCTGCTGGATGTCAGCGCCATTGGCCGCCTGTGTATCGATGATCTGGCGCAGGCCGTAGCCGATGCCGCAAAGTCCGGCGATGTAGAGTGCAACCAGGCTGTCGAAATCGCGCTCCATATCGAGCCCGGCGATGACCGCGCGTGCGTTCGGATCCGCAAACGGCGACCGATTGCCTAGAAATTCCGGGACGACATGGAGGCCGGTGGCGAGCCGCACGACAGCTGACGCGCCATCCGATCCCGACATGGCGGCATCGGCAATCAGAACCGGCAAAGGAATCTTCAGTTGGCTTGCCTTGGCTGCCGCGTCCGCCGCCGCGGGATGGAAGGAGAGCAACTGGTCGATCGCGGCCCCTGCTGCGCTCTGGCCTCCTTCGTTCAGCCACATGCCCGGCACCATCGCGGAGTAGTACGGTCCCCATACGCCCGGCACGAAGACAGGTTCGTCCGTGGAGGTCATCGTGCAGGACGACGTTCCGAAAACATAGGCAAGATTATCCTGCGGCTTGCCGCCGATCCCAACGGTACCGACACCGCCGGCGTGGGCGTCTATCATTCCGGCCGCCACCGCAGTTCCGGCTGTCAGGCCCATCGCTTGCGCTGCCGCCTCGGTCAATCCGTTGCCCAAGGGCGTCCCTGGATCGGCGATATTGGTACCAATCCGGCTGAACCCTTCATCGGCCAGTTCGCCGAGACCGATCTTGGCGAAGTAGCTCGGATCCCATCGCCGCTCGTGGGCAACATAGGTCCACTTGCAGGTGACCGTGCACGTAGAGCGGCTGAGGTCACCCGTTGCCCGCCAGGTCAGGAAATCGGCAAGGTCGAAGAACTGCCACGCGGCATCGAAGACGTAGGGCCTGTTCTCCTTGAGCCAGAGCAGCTTTGGCGTCTCCATCTCAGGTGAGATCCGCCCGCCGACATAGCGGAGCACGTCATGACCGAGTTCGTTTATTCGCTCCGCCTGAGGGACGGCGCGATGATCCATCCAGACGATGATGTCGCGGCTGGGATCATCGGACGGCCCGACCGGCAGCGGACGCCCCCCATCTCCGAGGACAACAAGCGAACACGTCGCATCGAACCCCAATCCAACCACGTTTGCGGGATCGACTGCTGCCGTCTCGACAACGCTTCGTACGGTCGTGCAGACGGCATCCCAGATCTGCGCGCTCGATTGCTCGACCATGGCACCAGCCTCGCGGAACAAATCGATGTCCTGCTTGGCCGCTGCAAGCATACGGCCGTCCAGATCAAACAAACCGGCCCGCGCGCTGCCGGTTCCGACATCGACACCGATGACATAGCGTGGCGCGGCAGCCGCCGCCGTGTTCTGAGCGTTGGTCATGATCGTGGCCTTATAGATTCCGGTCTTCAGAGGTACTTTAAGCCAGAGCGCCGATCAGAGATCGACGCTGTTTGGAAGGATCACCAGATCGCGAATCGTCACGTTTCGCGGACGTGACAACATGAACAGAACCGCTTCCGCGACTTCCTTTGGCTGCATCAGGCTGCCATTGGCAAGTGCTTCTTCCATCTTCGCTTTCGGCCAATCGTCGAGCAGCGCCGTTACGACCGGTCCGGGAAGAACCGCGCCGACGCGCACGCCGTGCTGGGCGACCTGGCGGCGGGTAGAATGCACGAATGCCTGCACCGCAAACTTCGAGGCCGTATAGATCGGCTCCCACACCACTGGAACAACACCGGCGATCGAACTCGTGAAGAGGATGTCACCGGTCTTATGCGCGATCATATGCGGGAGAACCGCATGAACGGAGCGGAACGCGGCATTGATGTTGAGGTTCAGCATCCGATCCCACGCGTCGGGATCGCCTTCCGCTACAGCGCCGCCGATGTAGGCGCCTGCGTTCGCGTGGAAGATGTCCAGGCGACCCGCCAGCTCCAGTATCGACGGCAGCATGCCGGAGACTTCCGCACCGTTGAGCAGATCAACGACCAGCGGTTTGGCGCGTTCGCCAAGTTCGTTGCAGAGCGCCTCGAGCCTGTCCTTCGCACGATCGATCAGAACCACCGTCGCGCCCTCGGCGATCAGAGTGCGGGCGCACTCCAGACCGATGCCCGATGCGGCGCCGGTTATCGCGGCAACCTTGCCCTTCATGATGTCTGCCATGAGTAATTCTCCAGTTCGTTTTTCAGGCGCGGCCGTGGCTGACGCGAGAGCGGCGGGCCAGCGAGTCGACGATAACCGCGATCGCAAGAACAGCACCGGTGATCATGTAGCGCAGGGACGAGCTGAGATTTAAGAGCGTCAGGCCGTTGGAAATAGCCTGGATGACGATGATGCCGAGCAGTGCGGAGTATGCACTTCCCCGGCCACCGAAAAGGCTGGTTCCGCCGATGACGGCTGCTGCGATGGCGTTGAGGTTCACGTCTCCCGTGCCTGCCTGCTGGCTGGACGAGGCAAGCCGTGAGGCTGAGAGAATGCCACCGAGCGTTGCCAGCGTAGAGCAGAGAACGAAAGCGCTCATGTAGATCCGACGGACATTGATGCCGGAACGGCGAGCCGCCTCGCGGTTTCCGCCGACTGCGAACATGGAGCGGCCCCACTTTGTCCGGGTCAGCGCGTAGTTGAGAACAACGGCGAGCGCGACAAAGAGACCGAACATCCACGGCACGCCGCGGCCGAGATTGAGGTAGTAGGCCGCAAACTCAAGCGCGAGGGTGAGGACTGCGGCTTTCGCGGTGAGAAGGCCGAGCGGCTGCGAGGACAGGTTGACTGCCTTGCGCCGGCGCGCAACGACGGCACCGACGGTGATCATCAGCAGACCGGGCAGCAGCGCGAACACATAGGAAAGCCAATCGGGCATGACCATGATCTGGCCGAAGCGCACGAGCGGCGACGCATAGGGGAGGTTGATGCTGCCGGTCGGGCCGAGGATGTAAAGCTGCAGACCGAGCAAAGCCAGGAGGCCGGCCAGCGTTGCAACGAAGCTCGGCATGCCGAGACGATTGTAAAGGGCCGCGTAGAGCGCGCCAACGACCGCACCGGTTGCCAGAGCGGCAACAATAGCAACGGCAATCGGCAAACCGGAGTTCACCCACAGCACCCCGACCATGGCCGATGCCAGACCGCTCATCGAGCCTACCGAAAGATCGATCTCGCCCAGAAGCAGAACACACACGATCCCCAGCGATATGATGCCGACAGTGGCGCAATCGAAGAGCAGGTTGACGAGATTGTTCGGGGCAAGAAAGATCGGATTTAGAACGCTGAAGACCGTCGAAATAACGACCAGTCCGACGGCAACCGGCAGCATGCCGAGGTCACCGGCACGAACGCGATCCGCGAAGGCGCTGACCACGCCGCCGATACTGTCATTGTGCTTGACGCGCTCATCGCTTCGGTCGAGCGTCTGGCCAGCCTTCGCCTGGCTCGGCAAATCCTTGGGCATTTTCTGGCTCATGCGGGTCTCCCGCCTATCTCGTTGTTCTGGTTCGATTTGCGATCAAGACGACGGGAAACCGAGTTCTCCGTCGCGCCGGTGATCGCGGCCACAAGTTCCTGGTTCGATGCATCAGGACTGAAGACGCCATTGTTGCGCCCCAGCCGCAGGACGACGACGCGGTCGGCAACGGCGCGCACGTCCTCCATGTTGTGACTGATGATGATGACGCCCAGGCCTCGCTCTCGAACGCGCTCGATAAGGTTGAGGACCTCAGCCGTCTGGGCGACGCCAAGGGCTGCCGTTGGCTCGTCGAGCATGATGATCTTCGGGTCAAGCAGAAGCGACCGGGCGATCGCGACGGTCTGCCGCTGGCCGCCCGAAAGGGAAGCGATAGGCTCGCGCACGGAAGGAATGCGCGCCGCAAGCTCCCTCAGCAGTGTCCATGCCCGCACCTCCATGGCGACCTCGTCGAGGTTCCATGGCGACATCTCATGACCAAGAAACAGATTGGCGACGACGTCGAGGTTCTCGCAAAGCGCCAGGTCCTGAAACACCGTCGCGATTCCGAGTTCGAGCGCACGGCTTGGATTGTCGAGTGAAACTTCTTGCCCGCAGAATTCGATGGATCCGGAGCTTGGCTGATGGACGCCAGCAAGAACCTTCACGAGCGTGGATTTCCCAGCTCCGTTGTCGCCCACGAGAGCCACGACTTCACCAGCGTGAACGTCTAGCTCGATATCGGTGAGCGCCGAGACAGCGCCGAAATTTTTCGAAACATGCCGCAGCCGGAGGATCGGGCTACCTTTCTCCGGAAGTGAACTTTGTTCTCTTACCATGGCTTTGCACTCTTCTGAGCAGTGAGGGTGTACCGGGCCGGGATGGTTCCGGCCCAGTACCTTGGGAGGTATTACTTGGTAATGCCGAGTTTCTTGCAACCGTCGGCGTATTCGCCGGTGCAGATTTCCTCCGGCGTCTGGATCTTCTTGTCGAAGATTTCAGCCTTGATGTTCTCGGCCGTCACGACGGCCGGGACGAACAGTTCCGAGGGCGTATTGTAGAGCGTGGTCTTCGGTGCTGGCGTTTCGCCCTTGGCCAGCTGGACCGCAACCTTGGCGGCTGCCGCAGCCACGATTTCCGAAGGCTTCGAAATCGTGTTGTACTGGTCCCCGGAGATGACCAGCTGAAGTGCTGCGATCGTCGCGTCGTTGCCGGTCACCGGCGGCACCGGCTTCACGCCGGCAGCCTTGAACGCCGCGATAACGCCGCCACCCGTACCGTCGTTCGCCGCAACGACGCCCTTGATATCGGCGCCAAATCGCGTGATCTGCCCGGCAGCCCATTCCTGTGCTTTCGGCGGTGCCCATTCAGGAGTGTCGAATTCGGCAAGCGTCTTGTAGCCGGAATCCTTCAACCCACGATGGATCCCGTCGCGGATCAGACCCGCTGCGGCATCGGTTGGAGAACCGTTGACCTCGAGGACGCCGGCCCCTTCGGCAACGCCGCCAGCCTTCAGATGATCGACGAGAGACTTGGCAATGGCGTAGCCGATACCTTCGTTATCGAAGGAAACGTAGTAGTCGGCGGCCTTGTCGGGGATCGGGCGGTCGTAAGCGACGACCTTCACGTCCTGCGAATGGGCGATCTCCACCAGACCAGCGGCAGCTGCGGAGTCGACTGGATCGAGCACGATCACCTTGGCGCCCTGTGCGATGACCGAGTTGAACTGTTGCTGCTGTAGAGCCGCGTCGGCATTGGCGTTCTGGTAAATCACGGTGCAGCCGGCGCACAGCTTCGCCATCTCCGCCTTGAAGCCCGGATAATCGTGCTGCTCATAGCGCGTCGAGGCCTGGTCGGGCATCAGGAACGCGACCGTCGCAGCGTCGTCGGCAAGGGCCGATCCCGCAAACATGGCCGCCGCGGCAGCCGACAGCAAAAGCATGGAATGAATTCTCATTGTCTCCTCCTTAGTGAGCGCAAACCCGTGCTGAGAGATGCTCTCCGGTTTATGCCCAAGTCCGCGCCCGCCTTTCGTCGGCGATGCGCACACAGACCTCTTCCGATGCCGGGTAAGCAGCATGGTCGATTCGTGGCCTGCACCTGGATGCCTCCCCGGTCGACCCTCCACGGTCAACCAACTTCATCGATTGCGCAACATTGCTCAATCGATGAAGCAACAATTGTCACTTCTCTCGATTGATGTCAAGCTGGTGCAATAAGGAGAAATTCGTGAATCAGGACAGGCAGACAAAAAAGACGACGATCTACGATCTGGCGGAGTTGGCCGGCACATCCGCCAGCGCCGTCAGCGCGGTTCTGAACGGCAACTGGAAAAAGCGCCGTATCAGCGTCCAGTTGGCTGACAAGATCACGAAAATTGCGGAAGAACAGGGCTATGCGCTGAACATGCAGGCCAGCCTGCTGCGGCGCGACAGATCGAAGATCATCGGGATGATCGTGCCGAAGTACGATAACCGCTATTTTGGCTCGATCGTCGAGACCTTCGAGAACATGGCACGTTCGCGCGGCCTGTTTCCAATCATTACCTGCACACGCCGCGATCCGGAACTGGAAGTCGAGGCTGCGAGAACCATGCTCTCCTATCAGGTGGAATGGCTAATCTCGACCGGTGCCACCGACCCCGATCGTATCACCGACATCTGCAACGCGGCCGGAGCACACAGCCTCAATCTCGACCTGCCGGGCGCTAAAGCCGTCTCCGTCATATCCGATAATTTTGGTGGCTCCCGCGAACTGACGCGGCGCGTGCTGTTGAGCTACCAGCGCAAGTTTGGTTCAACCTCGCCGCTGCTTTTCGTCGGTGGACGCGGGAGCGATCACAATACGCTGGAGCGTGTACGTGGATTTCGTGCGGCTCACGAAGATCTCGGAATCGCGGTCGACGAGCGTCACATCCTCGCCTGCGGTTATGCCCCGGAGAAAGCCGAGAGTTCGCTCGCCGCCCTCGCCGCCTCGGAAAGAGAGCTGCCGCGAGGCATGTTCGTCAACTCCACCATCTCGCTGGAAGGCGTCATGCGCTGGATCAAGACGTCGCATCACTACGACAACCGCACGCCCGTCATCGGCTGCTTCGACTGGGACCCCTTCGCGGCGCTGCTCGGCGGCGACATCGAGATGGTGCGGCAGGATGTGCAAGGCATGCTCGATGCAGTCTTCGAGATCATCGACACCGGTAGCTCGGCAAACACGGTCATCCAGATTGCGCCTCTGTTCGTGAGCGCGTGAGGGTGATCCATGTAATTCCACTGGGGGCGGCTGACGCTTCCAGCGCTTCAGGCAGCGCGGTTGCATAAGCCGCGGGACAATGCCAAACGAAGCTCAAACCAAATCATGCGAGGACAAATGGACGGGCTTTTTGCGACGTCGTTCGAAGCGTTTCTGTTCGACATGGACGGCACCATCCTGAATTCCGCCGCTCCTTCGGAGCGCGTCTGGGGCAACTGGGCCCAAAAGCACGGTATCCCGACGCCGAATTATCACGGCCGCAGAGCAAACGACACGGTCCGGGACCTAAACCTGCCGGGTATTGATCCGGACGCGGAAGGGGCAGAGATAACGGCGATGGAGATCGTCGACGTGGACGGCGTCGTTCCCATTCCGGGCGCGCGGGAGTTTCTTTCGCAGCTTCCTCCGGAGCGCTGGGCGGTCGTGACCTCCGCTCCCAAAGCGCTGGCGCTTCGACGGATTGCAGCAGCAGGCCTGCCGAACCCGCACCTGATGATTTCAGCGGAAGACATTTCAGTCGGGAAGCCCGCACCGGACTGCTATCTCGCGGCAACGAAGTTGCTGTCCGTGAGCCCGGCGCGTTGCCTGGTATTCGAGGACGCCGATGTCGGGATCTCGGCCGGAGAAGCCGCGGGATGCGCCGTTCTCGCCATAACCGAAACGAGGCATATTCCCCTGACGGCCAGCAAGCCTCAGGTGGAGAACTATCTGAATATCCGCGCGATCGCTGATGGCCGTAAAATCAGGCTCACGAAGTAGCAGGTGAACCGCTTTACGCCCGGAAGCGGTCGAAGGCGGTGAGGCGCTTCACCGGCGGATCAGCCTCGTGCCATCGATAGATCTCGGACCTCAGATAGTCGAGCTCGTCGGCGAGGCTTTCCTCGTCTACCTCGATCCACCACGACTTCGGGCGACCATCGCTGCCGTCCGACCAGCGATAACCTCTCGCCTTGAGGTTATCCTTCATCTCGAAGGGGCTGTGTTCGGCAAAGACTCGGGCGCGCGATCGCTGACTGGTCTGGTAAAGTTCCGCAAAGGGAAGTTCCTCTTCGCCGTCCTGTGTATCGAGAACGGCGAGCAAGGCAAAACAGTCGTCAACCGCACGATGCCCGTCATGGAAATAGCCCGCCTGCCCAATCAGATAGCCAAGCTTCGTGCCTTCGAAGCTTCGTCCGCTCCAGTCGATCTCCGATACAGAGCATGCCCAAGGCTTGTCTTTGAAGATGGGTGAAAGCGCTTCGCAGAACGGACGATCAAAGCGTGCATTGTGCGCGATGACGAGATCGGCCGGTTCAATCAGCTGATCGAGAAGATCGAGGTCGATCGCCTGCCCCTCGACCATCGTATCGGAAATTCCGGTCAGGCGGGTTATCTCAGGAGGAATAGAACTGTCCGGCTGCTGCAGCCCACCGTAAAGGCCGATGACATCGCCGATGCGGCCGGCGTCGTCATAAGTGAAGCTGACAGCACCGATCTCGATGACCTGATCCTGCCGATGACTAAGGCCGGTCGTCTCCGTATCGACGATCACGCCAACCCGTGGGAACTCCGGCCTTCTGACCGGCGCGATGGTGCGCGGTACAAGCTTTCTGAGAATGCGAAACTGGCCCGTCTTCTCGAGGTGACGAACCATCTCGTCCTCGCTCAAGCTACCGGCCCGCTCCTGACGACCTCGAGCGGCCCGATTGACCTTCAGGGATACCTCATTCGCGGCTTCGAACATATCGAGCTGCGGCGCCGAACTCATGCCTGCCATGCGAGTCTCTTGCTGGTCTGCGATGACCACAGCATACATGATCGGCAGATTGATTGTGGCAACGCCTGCCTGTCATCCCCATGTTTTGATCTTCGCCTTATAGCACTCTGCTCTCGCAGCCATTGGAACAGCACACGATGTCGTCAAAATCGCTTCATAAAACGACGATAAACAAATCCCTCCCAAGGAGATTGTAATGGCAAAACTCTGGACAAACAGCCGTGGGCCGATCGCGGCCGGCGACATCGATGTCCGACGCGCAGATGCGATCAATGCGCTGCTCGTCAGTCCGCTTGAGATCCTGCCCAAGGCACCGGGCGACCCGGTTCGTCCACTTGCTGTCGGAATCTGGCACGAGATACGGCCGTTGCTGAAGCCGGGCATGGGCACCACAATCCTGCGGAAAGCGATGGGCAGCTACCTGCATTCCAAGCGCTATTATCTTGCCAGCGCCCAGCCCGATGCGATGCGCCACGACGTCGATGGACGGCCCGTCGGGGAAATTTCGGACCAGGATCGCCTCGCCGCGCAGGAGAGTTTCCTGACGCTCCTGAAGCGGGAGGGCAAGGAAGCGCCGGAGTCGGCCGGGGCCTCCGTGGTCATCGCCGCGCCAAGCAAGGCGGACTTGATCCGTGCAGCGCTCCTAAAGCGTCGCGAACCTTCGCACGCACAAACTAGCTGATGGCGATCGGCCCTTGCTACTGCGATCGCAAGACCAGATCGCGGTTGAACGCTTCAAGCTGGCGGTAAAGTTCGCGATACTTTTCGTAGCCGTAGGCATAGCGCTCAGCGAGCGACGGGTTCGGCTCGAATGTGCGTTCGGTCACGACAAGTTGAGCGGCTGCATCGGCCAACGACGGAAACACCGAGGCAGCGGCGCCGGCAAGGACCGCGGCGCCTAGGACACCGGCATCCAGATTCTTGCGTCGATGCAGGGGTTTCCCGAGAACATCCGCCCGGATCTGGCACCAGACATCCGATCCCATGCCACCGCCCGCAGAACTCAGAATCTGAGGCACGACACCCGCCGATCGCTGCAGACTGTCGAGCGCCATTCGCACCGAAAATGCTACCCCCTCCATCATGGAAACAGTGAACTCCGCCGGTCCCATGGCCGAATCTATACCGGAGAAGGACGCGCGCGCGTGGATATTCCATACGGGCGCCCGTTCGCCCTGCAAGTGCGGAAGAAACACCGGCATCATCTGGTGCCTGTCCACCTGCGCCGCCAAAGCCGAGAGTTCGGTTGGCGATCGTCCGAGCAAGGTTGAAAGCCATGCCATGGATGCGCCACCGGCCTGGGTCGGCGCGGCATGGAGCGTTATCGCTTCGCAGCGAGGAAAGGCAATGACACCCGGCTCCGGGTTCCTTTCCCCTGAAATGATGCCGAGGACCTCGCTGGTCCCGCTGAGATAGAAGCCGTCCCCCTCCCGGATCGCGCCGCATCCAAACAATCCGGACCACGCATCCATGGTCGCAACGGCCATCGGGGTACCCGAGGCCGGCATCCCCGGCTTGATGCGTCCAGCGATCGATGTGAACGCGGAGATCGGCGCCAGACGTTCGGCTGCTCCGTCAACGAGGCCAATCAGGCTATCGATGTATCGCAGATCCCGATCAACGACGCCGAAAGACGTCATCGGGTCGGCGACAGCTTTTCCGGTCAGCTGCAGGATGCAGTAATCCTTTGGCGACATCACCCAGCGGGTTTTTTGCCAAACGTCGGGGCGGTAGCGTTTCACCCATTCCATCCGCGAAAGGACATGGCTGGCGTCAACAGGCAGCGGTGCTCCCCACCACTTGATCTTGTCCTGCTCGGTGACCTGCGCATCGAGTTCAGCTGCCACCTCGGCACAACGACCATCCTGCCAGATGATTGCAGGCATCAGCACCTCGCCGTCAGCGGCGACGAACACGTGGCTATTGACGTGGGAACACAGACCGATCGCCTGCAATTGTCCGGGCGCAAGCCCGTCGCTCAATTCCTGCAACGCTGCCTGGACGTGCACCATCCAGTCGTCGGGGTCCTGTTCGACGGCGTGGGGCGCCTGGCGCCTTGTTGGGTAATGCCTGGCGTAGCTGCGTTCGACATTGCCACGCATGTCGAAGCGCGCAGCCTTTACGGCCGTCGTTCCCACGTCGATACCGATCAGCATTGGCCCGCTCACAACTGTCTCCGTCCGCACCGTCTGAAATGGCCCATCCTTAGCTGCGCAAGATGTCGATGACAATCTGCGACAAGCCGACTGTGTCACTCTATTGAAATGAACATCGAGCTCGGCTAACGTCCCGCACCTATTAGAGAAATCAAAAGATATGGGCGGGGACCTGGATGACTTCCATTTCGAAAATCGGTGCTGTGGCGGGAGCTCTTGCTGCACTCTTCATGGCTGACGCAGCCAACGCGGCTGGCAAGATCGCCGTGATCACGCCTTATCTCTCTCAACCGGGCACGCAGTTTTACGTCGAGGCGTTCCAGGAAGAAGCGAAGGCCAACGGTTGGGACGTGAACGTCATCGACACGAAAGGCGATGTCGCCGCAGCGATCAGCCGCATCGAGGATGTGAGCACGCAGAAGGTTGACGCGATCGTCATCAACGTCGATCCGGCGCAGGTTGCCGCCGGCCTTGAAACCGCCAAGTCTGATGGAATACCGGTCTTCGGGATGGACGCTGGAGCCAGCCCGCTTTTGGTGACGAACGTTACCTCGAACGGTTACGCGATGGCCGCCGATACCGCCGCCTACACGGCGAACCGTATCAATGGCAAGGGCAACGTCGTGATGTTCGTTTTCGACGCCTTTCCGCCGGTTCAGGCGCGCGGCGTGATCGCGGACACGATCTTCAAGAACAATCCTGACATCAAGGTCGTCGAGCGCGTGACGCCTGACGTCTCGGACGGCGGCATCGCCGACTCGCGCGCCAAGATGGAAGCCATCCTGACAGCCCATCCCGAAAAGGGATCGATCTCGGCGGTATGGGCCGCTTGGGACCAGCCTGCTCTCGGTGCATTGCAGGCAATCGAAGCAGCCGGTCGCCAGGATGAAGGCATCGTGATCACCGGTATCGACGCAAACCCGCAGGCCCGCGACGCGATCGCCAAGGGAAGCAATTTCGAAGCCTCGATGGCTCAGGATTTCAAGGGCATCGGCCGCGCCACCGCAGACGCGGTGAAGCGCCACTTGGCCGGCGAAAAGATCAAGCAGAGCGTGATCTACGTACCGACGAAGCTCGTTACCTCGGCAAACGCCAAGGAATGAACGCTCCAGTTCTCGAGACCCGCAAGCTTTCCAAGAGCTATGCGGGTGTCCCTGCTTTGAAGGACGGATCCCTCGCCATTGCCCGTGGCGAGGTCCATGCGTTGATGGGTGAGAACGGCGCGGGCAAATCCACACTGATCCGCATCCTAGCCGGCGCGACAAGGCCCGACGGCGGCGCGATTTTTGTGGATGGCGCAGAGGTCTCGATCGAGCATCCCTCCCAATCACGCCGTCTCGGGCTTCGCTTCATCCATCAAGAATTGAGCGTCATTCCCGAGCTGTCGGTCGCCGAGAACCTTTTCCTGGGCAGGCCGTATCCCCGCAGGTTCGGCATTTTTGCCGACTGGCGAGAACTCAACAGGCAAGCATCCAAGGCCCTCGACGCATTGGATATCGGCCA
Source organism: Rhizobium sp. Root708 (assembly GCF_001429725.1). Taxonomy (GTDB): domain Bacteria; phylum Pseudomonadota; class Alphaproteobacteria; order Rhizobiales; family Rhizobiaceae; genus Rhizobium. The sequence goes on from NZ_LMHV01000008.1 coordinate 103,672, forward strand.
CATCGTTCCCAATCGAAAGATGGCGCGTCTCTCGCTCGGCGACCAGATACTGGTCAAGATCGCTGCGGCCTTCCTGGACGAGGATGGTGAAGCCGCGCGAGTTTACGTCATGGACGAGCCGACCGCAGCGCTCACTAGCGAGGAGTCTGAACGACTGTTCAAAGTCATTGCCGGACTGACGGCAAGAGGACGCAGCATCGTCTATGTCTCCCACAGGATGGACGAAGTGATGCGAATCGCCGACAGGGTGAGCGTGTTGCGCGATGGAGAAACCGTGGCCACCCGTGCCATCTCCGGCATCTCCAAGGCCGAGATGATCGAGATGATGACGGGCCGCCAGATCGCCGACGCCTATCCCCCGCGCCAAGCCACCGCGACATCGGGTACCGCGTTACGCCTTGCTGCCGCGAGTTCGTCGTCTGCTCACGATATCTCGTTTGACCTGCATGCCGGCGAGATTCTCGGCATCACCGGTCTGTCGGGCGCCGGCCAGAGCGACATCCTGCGCCTTGTGATCGGAGCGGACAAGCGCACCGGCGGCGGCATCGAACTTGACGGCCGGCCTCTTGCGGGCGGCACGCCAGCCACGCGCTGGGCAGATGGAATTGCCTATGTCCCGCGTGAACGGCGGCGTGAAGGTCTGCTGCCGCGAGGCTCAGTAGCCGACAATACGGTTCTTGCCCATCTCAGAACGCTTAGCCGGGCAGGCATCCTGCGCAACCGCCGCGCCGAACTCAAGAAATCCGCCGATATTGCCTCACGCGTGAAACTCAAGTCCACTGGCGCCAAGCAGCCCGTCTTCCAGCTTTCCGGTGGCAACCAGCAAAAGGTCGTGCTGGCGCGCGCCATTCTCGGCGCCCCGCGTGTCCTCCTGTTGGACGAACCGACACGCGGCGTCGACGTCGCGGCAAAATTCGATATTCACACGCTCGTCAGAGAACTCGCTGCGAGCGGCGTTGGCATTCTGCTCGCTTCCTCCGACTTGTCGGAACTGATCGGGATGACCGATCGCATTCTTGTCATGCGCGAAGGACGCCAAGTCGCCATCGTGCCAACCGATGGCCTCACCCAGACGAGATTGCTGGCGCTCTCGTTCGGCGAACCCGCCTGATTTTCCCGAGGACATTAAAGTGATCCGCACTATTCGCAGATATGGAACCCTGATCGGCATCATCGCCGTCATCCTGTTCTTCTGGATAAACATCCCCGATACGTTCATGACGGCGCGCAACTGGCTGAACATATCGCAGCAGGTTTCCATGCTTGCCGTTACCGCCTTCACCATGACGATCGTGATGGCGATGGGTGACTTCGATCTGTCTGTCGGCTCGATGGCCAGTCTTTCCGGGATCGTCGCGGCGCTTGCCTTCAAGGCCGGCGTACCGGTGCCGGCCGCTATCATCCTGGCCCTCGGCGTCGGCGTGCTCGGTGGCCTGATCAATGGTGCGCTTGTCAGCTACGTCGGCATTCTCCCCTTTGTCGCGACCTTGGGAACGCTTACGATATTCTCCGGCTTCGCATTCCTGATCAGCGGCGGCAAAACCATCTTCGGCACCGATATTCCGTCAAGTTTCAGCGGCTTTGCCCGCAGCGGGATTCCGCTGTTTCCCGCCGGTGAGCAATGGGTTTCTCTGCCCTATCTGACATTTCTCGCGCTGATCGTTTTGCTCGTCGTGTGGCTTCTCCTCGAGCACACGGTCTACGGTCGCCGGCTGTACGCGATCGGCGGCAACACCGAAGCTGCCCGGTTGGCGGGAGTGAGAGTCCGCTTCCTCCGCTTCTCGGCTTTTGGGCTGACCGGGCTCGGGGCGGCGGCAGCCGGCCTGATGTATGCCAGCCGTGTCGCGTCAGCCAATCCGACACAGGGCAGCGGCCTGATGCTCTCGGCAATTGCCGCCGTGTTCCTGGGCATGACGATGAGTGAAGAGGGTGAGCCGCGCGTGCTTGCGACGTTTTTCGGGGTACTCATTCTCGGTGTGCTCGATAACGGCCTCACCCAGATGAGCGTCGATTCCTACGTGCGTGAAATTCTCGTCGGCACGATCATCGTTCTCGCCGTGGCATCGTCCAGCCTGAGCAAGCTCGAACAGAGATAACTGCCGGGTTCAGACCAGGCGCGACATCTGGGCCGCCATGCCGCTTCATGGTATGCAGAAACACAAACTGACGTATACCCGAAGCAGGCAATGACATGTCCTCAAATTCCGACCGCGTCGAAGCCGCCTATCTCGCACTTCGACGTGCCATCATCGAACAGGCGCTGAAGGCTGGCACAAAGCTCCCGGAAGACGAGATCGGGCGGCACTTTGCCATGAGCCGCACCCTTGTGCGAGCCGTTCTCGCTAAACTTCAGGCGCAGGGTTTGGTAGATACATTTCACAAGCGCACGGCAACCGTGGCACAGCCGAGCCTGGACGAAGCCCGCGAGGTGTTCGCGGTCCGACGCGCCCTCGAGCGTGAGGTCATCAAGACCGTAACCTCCAGATGGTCTCCCAGCATTGAGAACGCCTTGCGCAGCCATATCCAGGAGGAAGAACGCGCGCAGGCAACCGGCGACATCAGGCTATCGATGCGGCTCGCGGGTGAGTTCCATCTCAAATTGGCAGCGCTCGCCGGCAATAGTTTGCTGGAACGCTATTTGCTGGAACTAGTGTCCCGCTGCTCCCTGATCCTCTCACTCTACGGCAGGCCGCATTCCAGCGCCTGTGCCATCAGCGAGCACTCCAATCTTGTTTTCGCATTGCGAGATGGAGATATCACGCGCGCCGAAGGATTGATGGACGAGCACTTGGCCTCGGTTGAAGCGAGGGCGTTGCTGGACGACAAGGGCAAGGACGCGCCTGATCTAGCGACGGTCCTCTCCCGATATGGTGGCGGCAGCAACTAACTGCCGCTTTTTGCATCTTGTATACATAATATTGCCTATCTTGTAGACATGATCTATCTCCTCGTCTTGCAACGATGAGCGTCCAAGCGTGCCTTGTTCGCGCAAAAGGGCCGTTTACGGCCATCCGATCGCGCAATCTCGGCGACAGCGGCGTTTGGCATCCATCTTGCAATGCTGAAACCAGAACCGCTTGCCGTGCGCAACGATGCGTCAACCGCAATCGAGCTTGCATATGGCAGCGGTATGCGTCGTCGTTCCCAGCAGTGCGACGCAATGAAGGAAAAGAGATGACCCGCGAGACAATTTTCACCAACGCAAGACTCGCCGACGGATCGCACGTCGATCTGGTTGTCACGGAAGGAAGTTTTACCGCGATCGTCCCGGCCGGCTCCGCCACCGCATTAGGCCAGGCGGTCGATCTCGACAAGGCGCTCATCGTGCCGGGTTTCGTCGAGGGGCACATCCACCTCGACACCAGCTTCTATGGTGACGCCTGGATACCGCACAAGCCCTGTACCAATGGCTTTGACGTGCATGAGCGCGCGGCATTTCAGGCCGAGAACATGGCCCGGTCCGCGCCAATGGCCGTGCGTGCGCGCAATCAACTCGATCTATGCATTGCAAACGGTTCGACGCAGATGCGCAGCCACGTGATGGTGGATGGCTCCGTTGGACTGAAATCGCTTGAGACGATTCTTGCGGTTCGCGAGGAGTACCGCGATCTGATCGACATTCAGCTCGTTGCCTTTCCGCAAAGCGGCATCCTGAAAAGTCCGGGCACACCGGAACTGTTGGACGAAGCGATCAAGCTCGGGGCTGATCTTGTCGGCGGACTTGATCCGGCGAGTTTCGATCGCGACGCTTCCGCACACCTCGATGTGGTCTTCGGCGTGGCCGAAAAACATGGGGTCGATATCGACATCCATCTGCATGACGCCGGCACGCTCGGTCTTTTCACGATCGAGGAGATCTGCCGTCGAACAAAGGCGCTTGGGATGGCCGGGCACGTTGCGATCAGCCACGCCTACGGTCTCGGCGACCTGGCGCCGGACCAGGCACGCAAGGCCGCGGAACTGATTGCCAAAAGTGGCGTCGCAATCATGACCAATGCACCCGGAAACCACAATTTTCCGCCGGTCGCGCTGCTGCGCAACGCCGGCGTTACCGTCTTCAGCGGAAGCGACAACATTCGCGATTCCTGGTGGCCATATGGAGATGGCGACATGCTCGGGCGTGCGATGATGATCGGATATCGCTCGGGCTTCTACACCGATGACGAACTGGAAGCCGCTTTCGATACTGTGACCTATTCGGGTGCCCGCGCGCTTCGGCTGGAAGGATATGGCATAGCCGTTGGGGCTAAGGCGGATTTCGTCACGCTCCAGGCCGTGCATGTTCCGGAAGCCGTTGTTGCCGTTCCGAAGCCTCGCAAGGTGTTCAAGGGGGGGCGGCTGGTCGCTGAGAACGCAGCCGTTATCAGACAATGATGGACGCTAGCACGCAAACCCCGTCCTCCGCGGCAATCGCGGGGGCGGGCATGGTTACCTCCCCACATTGGCTCTCGGCGCGCGCCGGCGCCAAGGTGCTTGAGGCCGGCGGTAACGCTATTGAAGCAATCGTCGCGGCCGGCGCTGCGTTGAGCGTCGTCTATCCGCACTTTTGCGGCCTCGGCGGGGACGCTGTCTGGCTGGTTGCTGATCGCTCCGGCAACACGAAGGCCTTCCTTGGAATCGGGCAGGCGGCGCGAGCTGCCACCGGCGACGTAGCGTCGATCCCGACACGCGGCCCGCAATCGACGCTGACGACGGCATGCCTCGTCGACAGTTGGCAACAGGTGCTGAACTACTCGGCACAGAACTGGCAAGGTCAGGGAAGCCTCGCAGCGCTGTTGGAAGACGCGATCATTCTCGCTGATGAAGGGTTCCCGGTCAGTCCTTCGCAGGCGTTCTGGCATCGGTTCCGCAACGGAGAACGCGACAGTTGGCCCGGTTTTGCGGAGGCTTTCGTCGGCCAAGGGATACAACGTCAACCAAATCTCGCCCGCACGCTCCGTGACATAGCCGATCAGGGTGCACGTACATTTTACGACGGAGATCTCGCACGACGTCTTGCCGCCGGGTTCGCAGCCGTTGGATCCCCGCTGACGCTTGAAGATCTGGCGGACACCGCCACGCAGGTCGAGCAGCCCGTCGCCCTCGATTATCGAGACGTGACGCTATTCGCGCCACCGCCACCGACGCAGGGCGTTACCACCCTCTCCATCATGGGCATCCTTGCACGCGTCGGGATAAATAAATTCGATCCACGCAGTGCCGATTTTTATCACCACGTGGTCGAAGCGGTAAAACAAGCTTTCATGGACCGGCCAGCCATTGCAGACCCCGCTTCGATGCAGATCGATGTTGCAGCATTGCTTTCGGCCGCTCGTCTCGGCGAGAAGGCAGGCGCCATCGACCCCCGACGTGCACTGGCCTGGCCGCAACCGCTCTCGCGCGCCGACACCGCCTTCCTGGCGGCAACGGACCGCGAGGGCCGCAGCGTGGCGATGTTGCAGAGCATCTACTATGACTGGGGTAGTGGCGTCGTTGTCGGTGACACCGGCATCCTTTGGCAGAACCGGGGTGCCGCCTTCAGCCTTGACCCGATGAGCCCGAATTGCCTGCAAGCCGGCAAGCGGCCGTTTTATACGCTGAACCCCGGCATCGCGCTCAAGGACGGGCGTCCGCATCTCCTCTACGGCACACAGGGCGCCGATGGCCAACCGCAAACGTTGGCATTGCTGCTGAGCCTGCTGCTAGACCACGATTTCGGCCCGCTCGAAGCATTGTCGCATCCGCGTTTCCTGCTCGGACGAACGTTCTCCGACAGTCGGGACAGCCTGAAGATCGAGAAGAACGTGGGAGAGGACGTTGCTGCTGCCCTTACCTCGCTCGGTCATGAAGTGGCGATGATTGATGTGCTCAGTCAACTGGCTGGCCAAGCCGGCGTCATCCGCATCCGCGCCGATGGCATGATCGATGGCGCGCATGACCCACGAAGCGACGGTGGAGCAATCGGCATCTGAATGAACGAGCACGGCATTGACCTGCTGATCCGCAACGCCCGTCTCGACGGCAGCGATCGGCTTTTCGACATTGCGATCCGTGAAGGCACGATTGCCGCCGTCGAGACGAACCTTCGCTGTGACACTGTCGAGACCGTGGACGCGCAGGGAGCACTCGCCTGCGGCGGGCTGGTCGAAAGCCACATTCACCTTGATAAGGCCGGCATTCTCGGTCGCTGCACGATCTGTCACGGCACGCTGGCGGAAGCCGTGCAGGAAACGGCCCGGGCGAAGGCGGCCTTTTCGGAGCGGGATGTCTATGATCGCGCCGCTGAAGTCGTCAAGAAGGCGATCACCAACGGCACGATGCGAATGCGGACATTCGTTGAAATCGACCCGCGTGCCGAGCTGCGGTCCTTTGAGGCCATCAAGCGCATCCGCCGGGACTATGCCTTTGCGATCGATATCGAGATTTGCGCTTTTGCTCAGGACGGCCTGACGAACGAGCCGGAGACGCTGTCGATGATCGATCATGCTCTATCCAATGGCGCCGACCTCGTTGGAGGGGCGCCATACATCGATCGCGATCCGCGTGGGCACATCGCGATGATCTTCGATCTCGCGGAGAAGCACGACGTCGCCGCGGACTTTCATCTCGACTTCGACCTTTATCCCGAGAGAAGCAATCTCTCGGCCGTCGTGGAGGAAACGATAGCTCGTGGTTGGCAGGGGCGTGTCTCGCTTGGGCATATGACGAGCATATCCGCGCTTGCTCCCGACGGCGTGGTTGCGCTGGCTGAGCGGCTGGCGGAAGCCGGCATCGCGGTCACGGTCCTGCCGTCGACGGACCTTTTTCTGAACGGCAGAGATCATGACCGGCTGGTCCCGCGCGGCGTGGCACCGGCGCACGTCCTTGCCCATCACGGCGTCGTCACCTCGATCGCCAGCAACAACATTCTGAACCCCTTCACGCCTTATGGCGACGCATCGTTGGTCCGAATGGCTAATCTTTACGCCAATGTTTTGCAGATCTCACGCGCAGCCGACCTGCGGCTCGTTTTCGATATGATCGGGTCGTCAGCCGCCCAGCTGATGGGCAAGCCACATGGTATCCGGCAGGGTCAGAGCGCCGACATTATCCTTCTCGACTGCCGTACGCCCGAGGACGCCATCAGGGAGAACGCACGTCCACTCTGGGGATGCCGGCGCGGCCGTCCGACGTTCCAGAACGCCCGCCCTGTCATATTCAAACCTTGATGAATAGGACGCCCGCGAGGGTCACGGGCGCCCAGTGCATCAGAGCAGCTTCTCCAGGGTGATCGGCAGATCGCGCACCCGCTTGCCGGTCGCGTGAAAAACGGCGTTGGCGATGGCTGGCGCGACACCCACGATGCCGACCTCGCCGACACCCTTTCCGCCGAGCACGGAGGCGTTGGCGTCGGGAACACCAACCGAAATAACCTCGATTGGCGGAATATCGGCGTTTGTTGCGACGAGGTAGTCACCGAGATTGTTGTTCATCACGCGGCCATTGCGGCGGTCGACAATCCCTTCTTCGAGCAGCGCCTGCCCGATCCCCATGATGATGCCGCCGCGCCATTGGCTTTCGGCAAGCTTCGGATTGTAGATCCTCCCGCAATCGAAGGCCGACACGACGCGGGCGACGCGGACCGTTCCGAAGTCCTCGTCCACCTGCACTTCAACGAAATGCGCGCACCAACTGTGCATGGAATACTCGCCCGCCGTTGGCCCTTTTATGCTGCCCATGGTGGTCCATGCCTTGCGATGGCTGTCGGGACCCTGTTCTCCCTCCGGTAGCGTATTGCGCCGTACTTCGAGATTGTCGCGACCGAGCGCCGTCATGAGTTCAGCGATTGAGAGAGACAAGCCGCCATCGCGCGGTATGGAGAGACGCCCCTCCGCAACGACAAGCGTATTGGCACCCGTATCGCGAAACGGCGATGCGCCATCGTTCAGGGCAAGCTGGATAAGCTCGTCACGCGCCGCCGATGCCGCTTTGTGAACCGCGCCGGTGATGGCACCGGCCAGCATCGAACCGCCGGCAACGGTCGCCCCCGGCAGAGACGAGTCACCAAGATGCACGTTCACCTGCTCCACGGGCACGCCGAGCACCTCGGCTGCCGTCTGGGCAAGGATGGTATAAGTGCCTTGGCCCATATCGATGGCACCGCTGACGACATCGACCGTGCCGTCCGCGAGTATCCGGATCAGCGCCTCGCTGGAAGCACGCAGAACCGGGAAAGTGCCGCAAGCCACGCCCCAACCGATCAGGCGTCGGCCATCGCGCATCGAACGTGGCGCGAGGCTGCGCCGCGGCCATCCGAAAGCCTCGCCTCCCTCGGCGAGCGCCTCCCTCAGCCGACGCGTCGACCAAGGCTTGCCGGATTGCGGATCGCGCTCTGCGTAATTGCGAAGCCGAAGCTCGACGGGATCGATGCCGGTCGCATAAGCGAGCTCATCCATCGCGCATTCAAGTCCGAAAGTGCTTGGATTTTTGCCAGGCGCACGAAGAGCGCCCGGGACGACGGTGTTGACCGCAACCAACCCATGCTTCGCGCTGAAGTTCTTGACGGCATACATCAGCGGCGTGGCCGCATTCGTCTGCTCCGGGAAATCCGCGTAGGTCGCAGTCTCGCTCACCCCGGATTGCACGATCGATTGCAGCTTGCCATCGGCATCGGCGCCAAGAGCGATCGTCTGGCGCGTCGCGGCGCGGCCGCCGAATGCTGTAAAGCTTTGCGAGCGCGCCACGGCAAGCTTGACCGGCCTCCCGAGCATGCGGGCCGCCGCCGTTGCGACAGCCCCGTAGGCATAGGCTGTCGCCTTGGAGCCGAAGCCGCCGCCGATGAATGGAGAGACGATCCGCACATTCTCGACGGGCAATCCATACCATTCGGCATAGGTCCGGGCCATTCCGTGGGTCCACTGGCTCGGCTCCCAAACGGTGAGCTGGTCGCCATCCCATTGAGCGGTCAGGCCATGCGGCTCGATCGCCACGTGATATTCGCGCGGCGTTCGATATTGCCCTTCCACACGTACTGCTGACTCCGCAAGCGCCGCCTCGGCATCGCCCCAGCTTACAGCAAGTGCGTCAAGCGGCTTCGCTTCACCGACATTGGGGTCATCGAGATCGACGATCGCTATGCCGGCCTCATAGCTGATCTCGACGAGCCGTGCCGCCTCCGTCGCCTGCTCGAGAGTTTCCGCCACGACAGCCGCGACAGCCTGACCGTTGAAGCTGATTTCACGCGACAGAGGCCGGAACGGTTGATTGTCGGGCCTGTTTCCGTACCAGTCGGACGCGACCATCAAGCCGAGGTCGACATCTGGCGTCATGACCATCAGCACGCCGGGTGCCGCCTGCGCCTTGCCGATGTCGATCCCGGCAACGCGTCCCGCAGCGATGCGGCTTTGCACCAACACGGCATAGGCCAGCCCTTCAACCGGCTGTTCCAATGCGTAGGTTGCCCCACCGGTGATCTTCAGCTTTCCGTCAAAGCGCGACAGTCGACCGCCGATCGTGCCGTCGGAAGCGTCGCCACGCTTGCCCCGTGGTTCTATGATGGTCATAGGAGACCTCCCATCGTCAGAATGGCACGCGTCACGACGCGCGGTGCCAGTTCGATCTTGTACTGGTTGCCCCCGGAAGAGACCGCGCCTTCCACCGCAAGGCGGCTCGCCGTCTCGACTGTGGCAACGTCGATTGTCTTCCCGATCAGCGCCTCTTCGACCGACCGCGCACGCCAGGGCCTGGTGGCAACACCACCGAGGGCAACGCGAATGTCCTTGATCGTCCTGCGATCCGCCTCCAGTTCCAATCCTACGGCAGCGCTTGCCGCGGCGAACTCGTAGGATTGCCGGTCACGGATCTTGAGATAGGTCGAGTTCTTGGCGACCGGTGACGACGGGATAAGGATGGCCGTCACCATCTCGCCCCGCTCCAACACCGTTTCTCGTTCGGGGGTATCGCCGGGGAGCAGGAAGAAGTCGTCAGCGCTTACCCTGCGTTCACCGAGGCAGACGGTCGCGTCGAGCGCGACCAGAGCGACGGCAAGATCTCCCGGGTAGGATGCGATGCAGGCTGGACTTGTTCCGAGCACGGCATGATTGCGCGTCACCCCCCCGATCGCCGAGCAGCCGGAGCCCGGGTTTCGCTTGTTGCAGGCGTCGAAGGTTCCGGGATCCCGAAAATAGGGACAGCGGGTCCTCTGCAGGAGATTGCCGCCGATCGTCGCCATGTTGCGCAACTGCGGCGATGCCGCCAGGGAGAGAGACTGCGAAACCGCCGGATAATCAGTCTTGATGCCTGGGCTGCCGGCAACCTCCTCCATCCGCGCGAGCGCGCCGATCGTGACGCCGTTTTCATCGGCGGAGATCTGCGACAGCCCCGAAATGTGGCTGATGTCAACCACGACCTCCGGCTCTGCGACACCGCACTTGGCGAGATCAAGAAGCGTCGTTCCGCCGGCGAGCAACATCGCGCCGGACTGCATGGCGCGCTGGCGAGCATCGTCGAGCGACGCGGCCCGGATATAATCGAAATGCTTCATCGCGGCGCCTCCGCAGCGTCGCGCACCGCCGCGACGATATGGTTGTAGGCTCCGCACCGACAGAGATTGCCGGCCATGTATTCGCGGATCTCCTCGTCCGAGCCCGTGCGCCCTTCGCGGATGCATGCAACGGCCGACATGATCTGGCCCGGCGTGCAGTAGCCGCATTGAAAGGCATCATGGTCGAGGAAGGCCTGCTGCACCGGATGGAGTTCGCCGCCGCTCGTTGAAAGACCCTCGATCGTCGTAATCGCTTTGCCCTCCGCTTGGGCGGCCAGCGTCAGACAGGCGAGTACGCGCTTGCCGTCGATGTGAACGGTGCAGGCCCCGCATTGTCCGTGGTCACAGCCCTTTTTGGTGCCGGTCAGGCCGAGTTCTTCACGTAGCGCGTCGAGCAGGGTGACGCGCGGCTCGACGTCGAGTTCATGCCGCTGCGCGTTGATATCGAGAGAGAGATGGACGGGTTGTGTCATGATTTGAGCTCCTGCCGTCGTCACGAGAATGGATACTGGGAGTGTTGAAAGGTGGTCATCGGAACCAGCTGCGCTATCTGACGCAACGGGTGCGGTGTCGGGCCGCGTTTCGACATGACATTTTTCCCCACCTGGATTAAGAAATGTAAGGCGCCGCACAAACGGAGGCGCCTCCGTTTAATCTAGTCACTTGTCGCCTTGCGTCAAGGGCCGAATGCGTTTGGAGCTTGTTTTGCCGTCAGCCCGGCCGGAAGCAGGAGGAGCAGCACCTTTGCGCGCGGATGCGCGGCGCAACCGCGAAAAGCTCGTCGAGACTGCGGCAGCTGCTTTCGCGAACAGTGGTGTGGAAGCTTCTCTCGAGGACATCGCCCGGCGGGCGGGGGTCGGCATCGGCACGCTCTATCGGCATTTTCCAACACGCGAACACCTGGTCGAGGTTGTCTATCGCCGCGAGCTGGAGAGCCTCGCGGCCGCAGCACAGGAGTTGGCCGCGGACAGGAGGCCAGACGTCGCGCTCGAAGAGTGGATGCGCCGGTTTGTCGATTACATCGCCGCAAAGCGCGGCATGGCAAACAGCCTCAAGATCCTGATGGCGTCCAACGCGTCCCTTTTTGCCGAGGGCAGCGGTGTTCTACGGACCGCCGCCGACAGCCTGTTAACGGCGGCCGCCGATCAAGGGTTCATTCGAAAAGATATCGACACGACGGACCTGCTGCATGCTCTGTCGAGCATCTATTCGCTGCCCTCCTCGCCCGAGTGGCGGGAACGATCCGATCGCCTCATCGGCCTTCTGATGGATGGGCTGAAGGCGCAACAGGATAGATCTGATGCAGCGGATTCGCGCCATCCACGTTGACTTCCGCCTTCGCTGCAACATCTGAACCGATGCCCAACTGGGATTTACAATCGAAAAGCCGGACCGGCTATGGCGATCGCGGTAATGCAAGTCACACGAAGGGCTAACGGAAGTACCTAATCTAACGAGCTTGCATTTGCGACCACAACGCAAATGATAGGCGCCGGCACGGAGGATGAGGCAATGTCACATTATAAAGACAAGCGCCGTTTTTATTGCGAGAGCAACGCGGGAAAATCATACGTGATTATCGAGCAGATGCGGATCGCCAGCCGTCAAACCGTTGAAGCGAAGACGGACTACATGACCGAACAAGGCGAGATTGTCAGCCGCCTCGATGAAAGTCACTTTCTCATTCTTCTCAACAATGAAGTCGTTACCGTTCAGAGAGGCAAGCGGCGGCAACACTGAAGCATATCCGCTGTCCGATGCGCCAAATTGGGTACGCACTGTCAAGGTCGAGCCTTGATTTCTGTTGCCCCGGAGTTTCACGACTTATTCCTGTACCGGCCGCGACGGCTTGGTACTGCGTCGTAGAACATGGCGTTCGCGACGAGGCCCGCCGCTAGGCGTGCCGCGCTATTGTCCCCATGGTTCACCGACCAAGTAAAAACATATCCATTTCCTGCGCCGGAAGCGGTCTGGAGAACAGATAGCCCTGAAGAAAGTCGCACCCTGCCTGCTTGAGAAAGTCAGCCTGATCGGCGGTTTCAACCCCCTCCGCCACGACTTCCAGACCAAGGAGCTTCGCAAGGGCAAGGATAGCACTGGTAATCGCCATATCACCGGGATCGGCGGGAATATCGGCGATAAAGGATCGATCGATCTTCAATCGTGACAGCGGGAACCGCTTCAACATGCTCAGGCTCGAATAGCCGGTCCCGAAATCGTCAATCGACAGGGTTATCCCGAGTTCCTTCAGCTCCCGCATCCGTTCGATGGCACCCTCGACATCCTGCATGATCAGGCTTTCGGTCACCTCAATCTCAAGCCACTGAGGATCGAGACGCGCTGCCGCGAGCGCCGCGGCAACCTGTCCGGCCAATGCAGGCTCGTGAAACTGTCTGGCGGACATGTTCACCGCGATCCTGATCGGGCTAAGGCCAGCGTCCTGCCACGTTCTGGCTTGCGAGCAGGCTTTGCGCAGCACCATCTCACCGATCGCGAGGATCAACCCGGTCTCTTCCGCAAGCGGTATGAAGTCGCCGGGCGCGACCAGTCCCTTCGCCGGGTGTTGCCAACGGACAAGCGCCTCGACACCGATAACCTTTCCCGTCAGCATCTGCCGTTGCGGCTGGTAATGGAGCACAAACTCGTCACGCTCGATTGCGCGACGAAGCTCTTCTATGCGGGCGAGCTTGTGGCGCCCTTCCTCGGCCAGCGCCGGCGAGAAGAGCTGGACGCCATTGCGGCCGTTCGCCTTCACCCGATAAAGCGCCATGTCTGCGTTGGCAAAGAGTTCGGCTGCGGTCAACCCATGCTCAATGGAACATGCAAAGCCGATACTGGAAGTCACTCGCAGTTCCATACCGCACAATTGCAGCGGTACGGCGATTGCAGCGCGGATCTCGTCCAGCCGTCGGTCGAATTCGATCGGTGTGGGCGTCAGCACGACGATGAACTCGTCACCGCCCACACGCGACACCAGTCCTGCCGGCCCGAGTTCGTCGGTAATTCGCTGGGCGACGATCTTCAACAGTTCGTCGCCCGCTGCATGCCCGAGACTGTCGTTCACCAGTTTGAAATGATCGAGATCGACAAATGCGACGGCGACGCCGCACGGAAGGTGCGACGTTGCGCCCAAAAGTGCTTGCAGCTGGCGGTCGAGCGAGGCGCGATTGGGCAAGCCGGTCAACGCGTCGTGCTCCGCCAGAAACGCGATGCGCTCCGCGTCGCGATGGCGGTCGATTGCGATCCCTATGGTCTGCGCCACACCGGTCAGGAATTCCAGAAGTGCCGCATCATCGGTCGTGTCAGCGCCGACGACCAGCAAACCGTGCAGCGTTCCGTCACGTGCCGGAATAGCGAATTCGTGCTCGCTTTCTCTGGCTGCAAGGGACAGCCCCGCATCAAGCCAAACATTGGCTCGCCGTGTTGGCAGGAGTGCTTCCAAGAGAGATTTAAGTTGCACCAGCAAATCCGGAAGCTCAATGCCGCGCGCAACGGACTGCAGCAGAGTCGCCTGCGCCTTCATCAGCCGCTCGTCGCGTTTGCGCGCCGAAATGTCTCTTGATGCTCCGACAATTCCGATGACCTTGCCGGAGCGATCCCGCAGCGGTACCCTCGACATCATCAGCCAACCTTCACCGGTAAGGCGCTTCTCCTCTATTCCGAGGTCGGGTCTGCCTTCTTCCATCACGCGGCGCTCGACCGCGGCGATATCGCGCGCCGCTTCGCTCGGATGAATGTCGAAATCCGTCAAACCGATCAGGTCTTCGACAGTCCGGAAGCCGTTGTTCAATACGATCGCCCTGTTCGCGAACAGGAAACGACCCTCTCGATCCTTCGCGTAGATGAAATCGGGAACGTGATTGATCATGGCTTCCAGCCATTCGTAACGCTCGACCAATGATGACTGTTCAGTCTGCAGTCTTTGGACGATTTCCTGCAGCGTTTGGCAGGTCTGGATCGGATCCATAATGTTTTCGTACTGCTCGCCGATGCCGTCTTCTGCGTATTTCATCATGGTCCTCGCTGCAACGCGGGGCGAACATACAAGCAAGCCGTTATGTAACCATGAAAAGATAAGCCAGAACCGCAGTCGTCACCGCATCAATGCAGATCAAGACTCAGCTGTTGCCCGCGCAACTTCGGAAGCGGTCGTCCAACCTCGATCTTGCCGAACACGCGTTTGCGGCGCTCGGCATCGCGCTCGCGTTCAGCGCGACTTGCCGCAACGACAGCCAGTGCCCGTTCGATTACTTGCTCTGCATGCGTCATGAGAACCTCCGTTCGAATGTTCCTATTTTGTTCTCATTTTAGCTATCCGTCAAGCGCTACCAAAAATAACGTCTGCACGCGAGGACGATGGACGGAGGCCCCTGATGTCGCAGAGCGATTCGCCGCCGCCCATTCCCACCACTGGACGGTGAGCCGGGATGCCGACAGGTCATCCTCGAAATAGTCCCATCGGCGGCATGTCGCAGCTTAAGTCTCGGGAATATCGTGGAGTTTGGCGGATGCAATATGAGCGCGCTCGACTGGCCCGGAAGCGCGATCAGCTGACGCTAAATAAGTCCAGACTGGCACAAGGTTAAGTATTCAGTTTCACCACGTCTTCATCGACGGCCAGCTGTGTTTGCGGAGGTGCCGGCGGCGGAAGTCCGGACATAAATTCCTAGATGTGGATTCTGCAATGCATAGCGTTGTGCTCGCGCGATATAGTGAAACCCTCGACTGGATCGTCAAAATTCCTGATGATTTTGACGTCATCATCTACAACAAGGGGGAGCCGATCACGGATCCCGATGTTGTCGCTCGGGCAACCAGCATCATCGAACGGCCGAACGTCGGTCGTGAATCGGAAACCTATCTTCATCACATGAAGAGCGTGCGTTTCAATCAGGGCTTCACCGTCTACGCGCAAGGTGATCCCATGACGCATAGCCCTGATTTCATTCAACTTCTCAAGAATTGGCGCAATTGGGACGACGTCCAGCCGCTGTCCTGGCAGTGGCGCGCGGATCGCAACATTCCGCCGCTCCCGCTTCTTGAAAACTATGAGCTCGGCCTTCCCGGCCGCCTCAAGGTTCGTCCCGAGCTGTTCTCGCTGACGAACTGGGGACCACTCGAATTTACCGATAACGGCGCGTCCAACATGGGGCTGGTCTACCGCATCGTTCAGGGCAATCTGCCGGATGGAACCAACATCGCCGCCCACCTGTTGCGCCAGTGCAAACTCGACCACGTCGCTGACAAGGCCGAGAAGCACATGGTCGGCTCGTTCTCCTACGGCGCGATTTTCGGCGTCCGAAACGATCGCGTTGCCTCCGTGTCCCGTGACTCCCTCGATCTGCTCTATCAGTTCGCGATGGGTGGAGTTGCCGCCTATGGCTACATTCTCGAGCGCATGTGGCTTCATTTCTTCGGCGCCGAGTTCAGCCGGCCAATAGCACCCCTCGCATGACTACCGACGCCGCGATGGTGCAAGCCGTCCGCGACCGCTGCGACCCCTCAATCGATCGGACACAATTTTGACCTCCGCGGCACGGAAATACGAAACCATCGAAATGAAGATTGAAGAAAGCGACCTGCTTTCCGGCACCTGGAAGTTTTCCAGGGAGAACGGTCAGCTTATCGCGCCGGTGCTAAAGTTCCTGCCCGGTGGGATCGTCGGTGGATACATCCATAGTTTCGAGCGCGTCTGGAGCCTCGAAGACAACACGCTACGATTCAAGAACATCTACGGTCAGACGACGACGGAGTTCGACGAATGCCTCGCCGACAGCGACGGCCCCTACCTTCTGAAGGGAAGATCACGGGTCGATCCGAGCGTCGTGCATGTGCTCGAGCGCAGCCGGATGCCGTCTGCCCGTGATTTTGGTCAGTCAGCCTCGGCCGACGTCGCGGAATTCACGATGCCGCGGGAGCTCGGTGCGAAACGCCGACGCAATCTGGTCGTTCTTCGCGCCAACGAACAGTCGCTGCATTCGCAGTGGCCTGCCAACATTACCGATGCCGATCGCAACTGGGATCTGTGCGTCAGCTGGTATGGCAAGGAAGTACCGGCAGATATCAGCGGCTGCGAATACTTCACCCATCAGCCGAACGATCGGAAGTTTTCGGCCATCTACAAGCTTTTCCTCGAAGGCAGCCCGCTGCTGGACTACGAGAGCATCTATATGCCGGACGATGACCTCATGACCTCATGGGGCGACATCAACAAGCTGTTCAACATCTTCCGTATGGGCAACTTCGATCTTGCTCAGCCGTCGCTGGTGCCGACCTCCTACGTCACGCATCCGATTACCGCGCAGAACCCGGACTTCTTCCTGCGCTACACGAGCTTCGTCGAACTCATGTGCCCGGTATTCACGCGGGACTTCCTGCAGCTCTGCCTTCCCACCTTCGAGGCATCGATCAGCGGCTTCGGACTGGATCACCTCTGGTCATCGATCGGCGGGCGTGTGCCGGGCCGGATCGCGATCATCGACGATATCGCCGTCGCTCACACGAGGCCGGCGAACAAGAACTACAACGTCATTGCCGCGATAATGGAAGAGAACGCCATTTCGGGTCTCTACAATTCATCGAAATCCTACGAAACGTTCGGCGGCATACAGCGCCCCTACGCGTTCGGCTGAGCCTCACACCGGAGAGAACAAGAAAATGCACTTCAAGCCAAAGGCTGTCATTCTCGCCGGGGGCCTGGGCACCAGACTGGCCGAAGAGACGGCAACGAAGCCCAAGCCCATGGTCGAGATTGGCGGGCGCCCGATCCTCTGGCACATCATGAAGATCTATAGTGCTCACGGCATCAACGACTTCATCATCTGCCTCGGATACAAGGGGCATGTGATCAAGGAGTATTTCTCGAACTACTTCGTCCATATGTCGGACATCACCATCGATCTGGCAAATAACCGTATCGAGACACACTCCGCAAAAGCCGAGCCTTGGCGCATCACGCTCGTCGACACCGGCGAGCTGACGATGACGGGCGGTCGATTGAAGCGGGTCATACCTTACGTCCAGAACGACCCCTATTTTTGCATGACCTACGGCGACGGTGTCGGCGATATCGACATCACCCGCCTCATCGAGTTCCACAAGGAGCAGGGTCTGCGCGCGACCGTGACCGGGACGCAGCCGCCCGGACGTTTCGGTGCCCTGAAGCTCGATGAAGACCGTGTCGTCTCGTTCATGGAAAAACCGGTCGGCGACGGCAACTGGATCAACGGCGGGTTCTTCGTCCTCACTCCGGATGTTGCGTCCCTGATCGCCGGCGACGAAACGACGTGGGAGCAGGAGCCGCTCGAAATGCTCGCGCAGGAAGGCCAGCTGTCGCTCTACCGCCACTCGAATTTCTGGCAGCCGATGGACAGCCTGCGGGACAAGACGCAGCTCGAGAAGCATTGGGACAGCGGGCAGGCCCCGTGGAAGATTTGGTAGTCAAAGGAGCGCGCCCTGGGCGCGCTCGAACCGCTTTTCAGATCCGCAAAACATAGAAACCACGGAACGACGTCGTTCCGAAACTGCAGAGACGATCGTGAGCTTCAACAATATTTTCTCCGGCGCGCGCGTGCTCATTACCGGCCACACCGGTTTCAAGGGTGCATGGCTGACCACCTGGCTGATGAGCCTTGGAGCGACGATCTGCGGCTATTCGCGGGAAATACCGACAAAGCCCTCCCTGTTCGAGCTCGCCGGCCTTGCAGGTCAGATCGAGCACCACATCGGGGATATCCGGGACCTTGAGCACCTCCGCGAAACGGTGAAAGCCTTCCGCCCGGATTTCGTCTTCCACCTGGCCGCGCAGGCAATCGTCTCGACATCCTATCAGAACCCGGTCGACACGATCACGAGCAATGTGACCGGCACGGCCCACGTACTCGAAGTCCTTCGCGCGATCGACTGGCCTTGCACCGCCATCATTATCACCTCCGACAAGTGCTACGACAATGTCGAGTGGGTATGGGGATATCGCGAGACCGATGCCCTTGGCGGCAAGGACATCTATTCGGGCTCGAAGGGTGCGGCCGAGCTAATCGCAAAGTCCTACTATCATTCGTTCTTCAAGGGTAAGGAACACCCCGTTCGCCTGGCAATGGCGCGCGCCGGCAATGTCATCGGCGGTGGAGACTGGGCCGCGGATCGCATCGTCGCCGACTGCATCAGAGCCTGGCAGGACGGACGCACCGTGGAGATTAGATCTCCTGCGGCGACAAGGCCCTGGCAGCACGTGCTGGAGCCCCTCAGCGGCTATCTGACGCTCGCGGCCGCCCTGGCCACATCGGACAAGCACGACGGAGAGGCCTACAATTTCGGTCCGCGCGCCGAGCAGAACCGGACGGTCGTGGACCTCATCGGCGACCTCGGCCAAATCTGGGGTCTGCGCTCCCAGGCGGAAGCCTACACGACCACTGGAAATATACCCTTCCACGAAGCCAGCCTCCTGAAACTCAACTGCGACAAGGCCTTGCTGGATTTGAGCTGGGAGGCCAATCTGCAATATGGCGAGTGTGTCAACATGACCGGCTCTTGGTATCGCCGCGTGGTCAAGGACGCGGCGGACGCCCTTACCGTGACATTGGAGCAGATCGCCGAATTCAGCGCGGCTGCTCGCGATCGTCGCAGAGCATGGTCACTGGAACAGTGAGATGACCGAACCATTCCTCACGCCTCTCAAGCGTATCGCGACGCCGAAAGGCGACGTCATGCACGGCATGAAAGCCTCCGATCCCGGCTATGCGGGTTTTGGCGAAGCCTATTTCTCGCTGGTCAACGAAGGCGAGATGAAGGGATGGAAGCGCCACTTCCGCATGACGCTAAACTTCGTATGCTCGTCGGGCCGCATACGCGTCGTCGTGCGGGACGAGTCCGGTCGATGCGTGTTCGATACGCAACTGTCCCCCGATGCCTCCGATCTCTATAACCGCCTGACCGTCCCACCAGGCTATTTCGTAGCGTTCCAGGGCTGCGCGCCCGGGGCATCCACGCTCCTGAATATCGCCTCGATCCCGCATGATCCCGAGGAGGCGGAAACGCGACCCGTCGAGTTCTTCGGGTGGGAGGAATGATGGACGGCCGGATCTTGCTGTTAGGCGCCGGCGGCATGCTCGGCAGCCGTTTCGCGCTGGCTCTCGCTGACCGAGACCTCGTGATGCTTCCGCGCGAGCAGCTTGAGGTCACCCGACCACGCGAGCTTGTGGATACCGTCGCTCGGATGTCTGCGTCCGTGATCATCAACTGCGCCGCCGACACCGACGTAGAGGGCGCCGAAGCAAGCCCGGCACCTGCCTTCTCCGTGAACGCGATCCTGCCGGGCCTGCTCGCACAAGCGGCAGCCGAGAGCGGCGCAATGCTGGTGCACCTCTCATCGACGGGATGCTACGGCCGCGGCGCCGACGAAAACGCGGCGCCCCATTCCGATTTCGCCCCCCTTGCGCCGACGACCGTCCATCACAAGAGCAAGGCAGCCGGCGAGACGGCCATTCGTGAGACGGCATGCCGGCATCTTATCCTGCGCCTCGGCTGGCTCTATGGCGGTAGCGCAGCGCAGCGGAAGAACTTCGTTAGCGCCCGGATTGCCGAAGCACGGCAGAAAACGGAGCTGGCATCCGACCCCTACCAGACAGGCTCACCGACAAACGTTGATGACGTCGTCGTGCAGACCTTGGCGCTTCTGGAGGCCCGGATTCTCGGAACCTTCAACTGCGTTGCGACAGGCGCCGTTTCCCGCTTCGATTACGTCAGGCATATTCTCAAAAGCGCGGGCCTCTTCCCGCGCCTTGTTCCGACACGTTTTCAGCGCTTGGCGCCGGTTTCGGAAAACGAAGCCGCGATCAATGACAAGCTCAACCTGCTTGGTCTCAACAGAATGCCCGCCTGGGATGAAGGCGTCTCGGCCTATGTCGCATCCCTGCTTGCGGATGAGGGACACCAACCCAATGTCGAATGACGACTTGATGATACTCGGTGGCGGCATTGCAGGACTTTCAGCCGCGTCCCGATTGCGCGAGCACGGCATCCATGCGCCTGTCTACGAGGCCGGCGAGCGTCCCGGAGGCTTGCTCGATAGCTTCTCGATCGACACCAGCGAGGGGAGCTGGACCTTCGACAACGCGGTCCATCTCTCGTTCGCAAGCGAACCGGAAGTGCGTTCCGTCTTCGACCGCACGCCATATCTCAACCACGAGGCGCGTTCGCTGAACCGCGACGGGCGCTACTGGCTACCGCACCCGGTTCAGAACAACATGTTCCCGCTCGCGGCTGACGAGAAGGCCGATCTGATCGTCGATCTGGCCGACCATCTCGCCCAGACTTCTGCCGATTTCAAACCGGCGAACTATAGAGAATGGCTGCTGCATCAGTACGGGGAAAAGATCGCCGAACGATGGCCGCTTCGCTATACGCGCAAATACTGGACACTCGACGCAGCGGAGCTCGGAACGGACTGGATCGGCAATCGCATGCGCAGGGCCGATCTGCGCGAGGTCGTGTTCGGCGCGGTCAGCGAAAACCCACCCAATACCTACTACGTCTCGACGATGCGCTATCCCGAGCGCGGCGGCTACCGCAGCTTCCTGACGCCACTGCTGGAGAGCGTCGAAACGCGTTGTGGTTTCCGGGCAACCGCGATCGACAACCGGCGCCGGGAGGTCACCTTCAGCAACGGCGAGACCCGTTCCTACAGCCAGTTGATCTCGACCATTCCTCTACCGGTTCTGATCGAGCTGATGAGCGATGTTCCGGATGAGATCAGCACAGCCGCCGAAACGCTCTTCGCAACGTCGATCGATATAATCTCGATCGGCTTTCGAAAGCCGACCGTCTCGCCGAGCCTCTGGTTCTACATCTATGACGAGGACATTCTCGCATCACGCGTCTACTCGCCGAGCATCAAGTCGCCACACAACGCCCCCGAGGGATATTCGTCCCTGCAGTTCGAGATCTATTCATCGCGCGCCAGGACGCTTGACCTTTCGCCGGATCAACTCATCGAGGACTGCATCTCAGCCCTTGAGAAGATGCAGCTCGCATCGCGCGACGACATCGTGCTCACCCATCACAAGCGGCTTCCATTCGGCAACGTCGTCTTCGATATCGGCATGGAAGCGCGCCGGAACCGCGTCCGGGATTGGGTGCGGTCTCAGGGAATTGCCCTGGCCGGCCGCTTCGGGGAATGGGATTATCTCTGGTCGAACCAGGCATTCATGTCAGGCAGGAACGCAGCAGACCAGCTGGCAGGCTCAACAGACTAGGGCAATTGGGCACACTAGAGCTTCCGCGACGCCTGTTTCAGGCATCGCGGATGGCCGAGGTCAACGCATGTGTGGCAAATCCAGCCTCAAGCTATCCGCACCTGGCTTTCGGGATCGAAGAAGACGGCCTTGTCGAGATTGAATGCGAGGCGTGCGGTTTCACCGGCTCGGATGCGGGC
>NZ_LMHV01000009.1:0-6922 GCF_001429725.1 Rhizobium sp. Root708
CGATCTCTTCTGCCTTGTGTCTTTTCGCTGCCATTCCAATGTCCTTCTTCGGCTCATAAGCCATACTTCAAGAAGGATCACTTTTCAGGGGGCAGACCAAATGTCGAAAGCTGTCGGCGTCGATCCGCGATGGAAGCCAAACGCCAGCGTGGCAGACCCGCTTACTTCGCGACAATGAAAAATGCCGCTATCCATTCTTCTGCAAGGAGTCGTTTTTCGCCTTGCAATTGCGTCCAGCCTCCCCATCTGAGATATAGTAGCAGCCACGGAACGGGCGCTGCTTTTTAGAGCCGCAAAAGCTCTAGCCCCAAGCGGGAGGACGCGATGTCTTCCATAGCAAGAACTTCCAGACACGAACGCGCAATGCGATTCCTCAGCGGCTTGAGATACGGGGATTTCGTCATGAAATCGATCCCGGTCATGGCTGTCGCATTCATTCTCTACGTCATACTGCAAGGCACGTTCTGGTAGCGTCCGGATTGCAGTTACCGAAATAGCATCGTTTGCGGTGAGCGTTGGTCCAATCGACCAATTGAGGTTCCTATGTCAGAACGCACAACAGAATCTGAGATTACCTTTTCTCGTCCTTTTGCCCTAAGCGCTCTGGTCGTCCCGCTCGATGCGGGCACCTACCGAGTGATAGTAGATGAAGAATTGATAGAAGGACTGTCATTTCCCGCTTACCGAAGAACTGCAACGCATATCGAAATACCAGCCGTGGGCGTCATTATCGGGACAAGGCAATTGTTGCAGGTTCACCCGAGCGACTTGGAGTCGGCAATCAAGAAGGATGCCGAGGGCAAATGATAGCAAGCGGCCCGGTGATTGGCCCATATCTGATTTACAAAGGATTGTCCCGTTATGGTTTCTCCGGCTGGTCGACGGATAATGGTGGCCGCCTTGGCAATTGGGCTCGCTCTCGCGGTCCTTTATGGCTTGAGCAGCCCGTACGATGCTCATGGAGAAACCAATGGCGCAGGCCATGTGACCTCGCGCGAGAGGACAGCTGACGGCCACCACGACGTTCGAGTGACGGCCGCAACTGAGGAGAGCCGCAAATGACTGCCACGAAGGCTCAACAATCTCGTTCGTCCAGATTGGCAAGGATCTGGACAATAAGTGATTTTGCCAAGCGCTTCCGGCTTGACCGCCTTGAAGAGAAACGACTGCTGAAGCTGTTGGGGCCGACTGCGACAGAACGCCAGCTTCTGCTCAATGCCGGGAGAAGGCCGCTTAAGCCGGCCGGGGACCCTTCATGAAGAAGGCACGTGCTGTGCGTGTCGTGTCGGAAAATTCATGCGGGTCGAGATGGAGAGAAACGTCTCCTGAGCACTCAATACTTGCGCCGCCTCAGCTAAAGGATCGAATCGATGTGTCCCACGCCCGAGGAACGAAAAACAATTAGACGCGTCCTCAAGCGGGCCGACTACGCTACGTCTGAGATGCAAGCGGCCGAAGGTAATCGGCACTTGGAGGAGGTCGTTGTCATCCGTCGGATTGAGGCCGCAACCATCCCGACCGTCAATTATCCGGCCTCCAAACGGCAAAGATTGAACGCGGACTCTGCTGCCGTTTCAGCTTGGGAAAATGAGGGAGGGTCCGTTCGCGTCCTCGAAGCAAAAACGTCCGCAGGAGGGCGTAAGCCTTTCACGCGGAGGAGATGAACCGGTAGGATAGGCCGAACTTAACAAAGGGATGCCCGAAATGTACAATGCCAAGCGCGATGGTTACGGGAAGGGCGCAAACCTTGCCATTCAGTCCATGGGCGAGATCGAAGGCCGTATGACGGTACTGGAGGTTGTCGCAATGACCTCGTTGAGCCTCCTCATCAAAGATGGTGACAAACATGCAGCCCAACAGGCGCTGTCAGCCATTCGCCGTGCGATGCGGTTGAAATGCGAAGACATCAAGCTGTCATCCTTGGATGCCGATTCTGCGATTGCATATGCGCAGGAGCTTTTCGAGGCAACTTTCGAAAACATGGGCCGGGAAGCAACGAAAAAAGCTGCACCTTCGAGCAAACGCCGAGGCTCGCGCCGTTCCATACCCGCGTTTCAGAGCTAGGAGGATCATAAATTGGGCGTTCGAGAAATGACTGAGCGCGAAAGTCGGGAGGTCGTTGCCCACCAAAATGTCGGGCATCTTGCCTGTGTCCACGATAACCGACCTTACGTCGTGCCTGTCCACTACGCGTTCGATGGGGAAAAGCTCTATGTCTTTTCCCTGGCAGGGCAAAAGGTAAATTGGATGCGGAGCAATCCGAACGCTTGCCTTCAGGTGGAGGAAAGCGGGGAACATCACCGTTGGAGGAGCGTCCTCGTTCAAGGCACCTACGAGGAACTGCCGGACACTTCGGAACGGCACGACGAACGTCTTCACGCCTGGTCCCTCTTGCAAAAGCGGCCATTGTGGTGGGAGCCCGGCTCCTCCAAGCCTGGCACCGACTCGGAAGGTAAGGAAACTCCGATCTTCTTCAGTATCTCGATTGCTCAGATATCTGGCAGGGAATTGGTTGCGTATTGAACGGCACTAACGCCCTGAAGTCGCGGCAAGTTTGTACATCTGGAGGAGATCATGTCTGCAGAGACAGGGCGCGAGATATCTGCGCAGGAAATTTCGGTTGGTGCCAATCGTTACCTGGGAAAGCCCTTCTAGCCGCTGACGCAGCGAAAGCAAGCGGTATTCCGGCGACTGATTTCACGAAGGGAAATTACCCGCGATTCAAAATCAGTCATTCGACGAGAAGCTCTCCTCGGCTCAACGATTGGCAGACAAGGTAGCGAAATTCGGCGGTTCTTGGACATTCATTGTAATCTTCGCCGTTGCGCTCGCCGTCTGGGTAGCGGTCAATCTGATCGCAGCCTCGCACGCCTTCGATCCCTATCCGGTCATATTCCTGAACCTTATCCTCTCCATGCTGGCCGCCGTTCAAGCGCCCGTCACCATGATGAGCCAGAACCGGCACTCTGCTAAGGACCGCGTCGACGCGTCCTAGGATTACGAGGTCAATCTGAGAAATCATGGTGTAGTTTCCGATGATTTACCGGACGCAATTCCAATTCGATGCCGGACAGTTTTTCAACGTAAGCAGTGCCGCTGGGCCAGCAACCATGGCATGCATCTCCTTTTGAACGTGAGATGGCATGTCGAAGAAACGAAGGCTGACCATGAGATAACGACGACATTGCGTCGACTGCGATCAGACGGCGTGAGCGTTCGCGATATTGCCGATCTGCTCGGGCTTGCCCGCAGCACGGTGCAGGACGGGATTGGGCGAGCTGCGACGGCAGGGCTGTCCTGGCCTTTGCCTGCCGGTCTGACTGACGACGTCCTGAAAGGCAAACTTTTCTCCAGGCAAGGCACCACACAAGGGGTGCGGCGACTACCGGATGGCTGAGCATCTGCCATGCCTCGTCCAGAACGATGAGGCTTGGTGATCTATCGAACCGCTTCTCAATGCGTCTAAAGAGATCGGCCAGCACGGGACGAGATTACGCTCGCCCATATTCATCAGCTGCTCGACCTCTAAGCACTTGAAGCGCCGAAGCCTCGGCGATCTTCTTCTGCATCGAAGATGCTGACCATCAGCCTTCTACAGTACAACGGTGCAGAGCGCATCTTTGATCTCTCGCATCTGAACGCCGCTTACAAAATCCGCAGCGAACGACTTGGCGCCGACACCACCCTGTCCTTTATTTCCGTCACCTCAGCCAAAAAACCTTAGCGGGTATTATTGCAGAGATTCCCAAAGTGCCCCAACCAGGAGAGCTCCGCATGGGCTGGAAGACACCAAAATTCGAGGTCGTGAACGGCTATAAGATCGTTGAAGTCGATGGGCCGATCTTCAAGGTCTACAATGGCACATTACAGCTGGGTGACGATTTTCCGTACTCTGGAGAAGCTGCTGCTTATGCAAATGCCCTCCCAAAAGGAGACTCTGTACTGCCGGCCAATCTCCGCCCTCGGTCGTAAATTCAATTCATTCCCTCCCGATGGTGAGACGGTAATTGCCGGTGGCGCAACGCTCTTTCGAAACGCCTACAGGTACCGGTTCAGAGGAAACACTCCCACTCCAACCGCTGATTTGCCTGCATCGGCGGCAAGCTTTTGTTGGTCAGGGACATTCGAATGGCGCCGCCGCTAGCGGCGGCTGCTCGCGCAACTCAGACAGTCATGACAACCATTAATAGAAATTAGGGCATCGGGAAAACTAAGCGTTGACGCCGTTGCTCCGTTACCCTATAGTTGCGTAATCGATCTTTTGCTTGCCGAGCTTTGTCTACCGTGCGATTGGCACCGCGCTTAAGCGAACTTCCCTTTCAAAAATATTCGGTTTTCGTCTGCGTGGCACGAGCTTCGCGGTTCCTCACTCTATGCTTTGAAAGGGTTCATCATGACCACTGGCACAGTAAAATGGTTCAATTCCACCAAGGGCTTCGGCTTTATCCAGCCTGACAACGGCGGCGCTGACGCCTTCGTTCATATTTCCGCTGTCGAGCGCGCCGGAATGCGCGAGCTGGTCGAAGGCCAGAAGATCGGCTTCGAACTCGAGCGCGACAACAAGTCGGGCAAGATGTCGGCCTGTAATCTGCAGAACGCTTAATAGATATCTGCTTCCCTTTGACCACGGATGTACTGGCATCGCCGGAAGCAATTATCAGTTTGAGGCCAGGCAATTCGCCTGGCCTTTTTCGTTTTGGCGTCATAGCCAACATCGAGGACATTCAATGACAGAGACATACAGTAAATCTCGCCAGCAGGCCGAGACCGCCTTCGGCAATCTCCAGACGGAGTTCTTCGCCAAGAACAATGCGGCGGAAGAGCTCGAATCCGTGGCCCAGGCGCGCGATGCCAAGACGTTCAGGCTGCGCGAAGCGCGCCTCGCTAAGGAGCAAGCCGACCGGATGTCTGCAACATCTGCGCTGCTTGCCAAACGATCCAAGGCCGGCTGATCATCCCAACTACGAATATCAGGATAAAAATTTGAGAAACGCCAGAAACAACGAAATTACCGACCGACGCTCCGCTGCTGCGGACGCCAAGACAGCTCTTCTCACGGCCTACCGAGCTGCAAAGACGGCGGCCGAGCCGTCACAAGCCGCCAGACAGGTCGAGCGCATCTCGCTCGTTGAAGCGCGCGAGGCGCGCCGTGCGGAACGGGATCGACTGAAGCATGAGGAGCGTACCCGGGTCGAGACCCTTGCGGCTCAAGAACAGGCGGCCATCGAGGCAGCAGCTGCGGCCGAGATCGAGGCGCGACAGTCGGCCGAGAATGCTCGGATATCACGGGTTATTCAAGATGAGGCCGCTCGCAAGGCTGAACGCGACAGACGTTATGCCGCCCGCAAGGCCCGGCAGGCCTAGTATCCAGGGACCCACCTTCTATTGGATGGGTCCGTGGAATAGATCAGGGCGTGACGCCGTCATGCCCGAATTTATTCAGTCTCGAGGAGCCAACCATGGCAACGGACCCGAACGAACTACAGGCGATCAACACCTCCTGGCAAATTGCGATTCAGGAAATCCTGCGCATGGTCATCAGAGACATGTATCATGCCGGTGGCGAGGCGTCATTTAACACGCATATAAAGCGGATCGAAGAAGCTGCAGTCGACAGTATCTACACGGATTTGAGGCTTCGCGGCACTGACGAGTGGACGGAGGTGCTGGTCAAGGAAAGAGCTAGCAATTTCGTGACGACGTTGCTGACCTCATTTACCTACGACCGTGCCTGAACTTTCTTATGGTTCGCGAGGTCGATCTGTCAGGCTCCTGCCTAAATCACACCGAAGTAAGCAGCAGTAAGCCAAGCGGTTGGGCATGGATGAACATAGCGCAGAATGCCTTGCAGCCATCGTCGAGTCCTCCTCCGACGCGATCATCAGTAAGGATTTTTCGGGGACGATCGTCAGCTGGAATAAGGCGGCCGAACGCATGTTCGGCTATGCGGCAACCGAGATGATCGGAGAGCCGATCTATCTGATTATACCGGACGACAAACGGGATGAGGAGGCGGACATCCTGCGCCGGCTGAAACTGGGGGAGCGGATCGAACCGTTCCAGACGACGCGCCGCCACCGTGACGGCCGGATCGTCCCGATCTCGATCACTATTTCTCCAATAGAAAGTCGGGCCGGGAAACTCGTCGGTGCATCGAGCGTCGCCCGGGATATCTCGGAGACACGCGAAAGCGATCGCCGGCTCCGCCTCTTGATGCGAGAAATCAATCATCGCGTCAAAAATCAATATGCCATCGTCCTTGCCGTTATCCGGCAGACGGCGACACGCTCCCGCTCAATCGAAGATTTCGAGAAGCGGGTCCGCGGACGGATCATGGCGCTGTCTCATTCACATGATCTTCTCTCGCAGGTCGATTGGGCCGGCGTCAGCCTTACGGATCTCGTGGCTCATCAGCTCAAGCCGTTTGAAGCTTTCCAGCCGGTCCAGGTTTCCGGTCCGACGATCGTGCTTGACGCCAACGCCGTTCTCAATCTTGGCATGGCCTTCCACGAACTGATCATGAATTCGATGCGCTTCGGCGTCACGGATGTTGGCGAAATATCCATTACGTGGCGACTAGCCAGTGAAGAGGGCGTCGACATATTCGAGCTCATTTGGTCTGAGCAAGCCGTGGCTTATGCCGATTTACTGGCGCAGGACGAAGGCTACGGGGCTCTCGTCCTCTCAAAGCTGGTACCAACCGCTCTTTCAGGTCAGGCGAAATGGAGTTTTGATGGCGGACTGGTCGTCTGGAAGTTCACAGCGCCACTCGCACGTATCCAGATCGGGCTCGGGCCTTTGGCGCCGCTTTCCTAAAACAGATTCTCGGATCAAGGCTCGCAGTTCACCAGCATGGACTGGGCATCGTTCCTCAAGCACCACAATCTGGTTCACTCGATGAGCCGACGCGGCAACTGCCATG
>NZ_LMHV01000009.1:7000-173286 GCF_001429725.1 Rhizobium sp. Root708
AAACGCAAGCACGTCAGAAACGGAATGCTGTCACCCGTCGAGTTCGAGCGCTTGCAGAAAACATAACGCGAGGGTGTCTACGAAACTCGGGGCTATTCAAGATTTGAATCCTGCGCGTTGCCGAAATTTGTAGCGCATTGGCTTCCGTTCGAAGAATTCACGACGCCAGTGAGTTCATGCCCGCTCCCATGACCTGATGAGACGACAGAAAAATCTGCTCTGCCTCGTAGAACGCGTAGAAGCGACCGCCTGATTTCTCTCCAGACAAATCGTTCGGCCGGTTCGCATCCATGGCGAGGTAACAAGCGTTCTTCACCTTGCCGTCGCTGACTTTGTTTAGGCAGAGCGCTCGTGCACGCTCCGGCACAACCCGGGAGATTTGATAACCACCTTCGCCGACGTGGCTAATAAGCCAAGTGGAAATCGTGGCGGCCTCGGCAGCCGCCGCACCGAAGGCGGTGGCGAAAGACACTCCGACAAGAGCAAAAAGGCGAGAGCCAGACGACAAGGTGGGTCTCCTGAAATCGTGGTTCGATAGGGCCAGGGTCCGAACACGGGAGACGATCATCGCCATGAACTGGTTAACAGTGTATTTCTAGTAGAGTTGCACGAACTGAGAATGATCGGCTACCTCAGCTAGTGGTCACGCGATTTCTCGGATTTTGAAACGGCTCATGGCATTCGCTGATTGGGCATCTCACTTCGCTCGACGCCTACACCCGCCGCCAGTCGCGAATTGGAAGCTGGCTGCAATCCAGGGGGCAAAGATCCTTTAATACCTGAAATTTTCGCTCGATCGTCTGGAAAGGGCGTTCTCTTGTGCGCTGGAGCAGGGGGTGAGCCCTCGCGATCTACTGGCTGCGTTGCCGGCGGGACATTCATTCCCACACTTGTCGACCACTCGGTCCAAGCACCGAAACTCGCCGGATTAGGCATGGCGCTTCACCTGATCTAGCGGCGGGACCTGAGGGCGGTCGAGTAGATTCAGGAGGGCGTCGCCACGTGCGCTTAAAGCGTTGGCCTGACCGAAAACACAACTGCGAAAATGCAGCCCATCCTGACCAAAATGGCTGACATGGAGAAATCAGTTGGTGCATTCGACGCAATGGAACGAACTTGGCGGCAGACTTTATCTGGACCGACCAATCGACCCAGGGTGCCGTCTCCCGGCGTCATGGAAAGTCATTAGTAAATAACTGTTTAGATACAAAAATTAGCAATATAAAACAAACTGTTATATAGAAATTGCCGCTCAAATTTGTGGATTTCAACCTTGACAGGGTTGCACTTTCGCTGTCTGTTCTTCGCCGGGATCGACGCGGCTCCGCGTCGGGCATGAGGAGCTTCCAGGAGGACCTATCGTTATGCTGAGATTTGCCGTTGTCGGAATCGATCATGGGCACACATTCGACCATGTGAAGGGGTTGCTTGCCGCAGATGCCGAGTTCGTTGGCTACTGCCCGCAGACCTCCGTGCCGGCACTCCTGGAGACCTTCAAGAAAACATATCCAGAGGCGCGGCAGATCGACCGGGAGGCGATCTTTGCCGATCCATCGATCGACGTGATCTGCATCGCCGCTATCCCGCGTGACCGCGCGGGTCTTGCGGTTCGCGCCATGCGGGCCGGCAAGGATGTGATGACCGACAAGCCGGGCGTAACGACCGCTGCGCAGTTGGAGGACGTCAAGCGCGCGGTGGCTGAGACTGGCCGCATATTTTCGATCTGCTTTTCGGAGCGCCATTGCGTGCGCTCGGCAGTCAAGGCCGGCAAACTCGTCAAGCAAGGCGCGATCGGCACTGTCATCCAGACGCTGGGCATGGGTCCGCACCGTCTGCAGCTTCCAACACGGCCAAAATGGTTCTTCGATCCCGAGCAGTTCGGCGGCATTATCGTCGATATCGCTTCGCACCAGATCGACCAGTTCCTTTTCTATACGGGTTCGACAACGGGCGAAGTTGTCGCCAGCACGATCGGCAATTTCGGGATGCCCGAGGAGCCCGCGTTCCAGGATTTCGGGGAAGTCCTGCTGCGCTCGGACAAGGCCTCCGGCTACGTCCGTGTCGACTGGTTCACGCCGGAGGCGTTGCCGACATGGGGTGACGGTCGCCTGACCATCCTCGGCACCGAGGGCTATATCGAGTTGCGCAAGTACATCGATATTGCCGGTCGACCGGGCAAGGATCACCTGTTCCTCGTCAACGGCAAGGAGATGTCCCACATCGATTGCAGCGACGAGCGCCTGGACTATTTCGATGCTTTCGTTGCCGATGTGACGAACCGGACCGAGACGGCGATGCCGCAAGCGCATGTCTATGAAGTCTGCCGCCTGTCGATCGAAGCGCAATCGAACGCTGCCCGTCTCGGGCATCGCTGAGGAGGCGGCCATGTCGAAGAAATTTCGTGTTGGTGTGATCGGCGCAGGCATTGCCTCGCGCCACCTTGCAGGATTTGCCTGGAACAAGGAATTGTTCGACGTTCAGGTGTTGTGTTCCCTGGACGAGGATCGTGGCAAAGCGCTTTGCGCTGAATACGCCATTCCCGAATACACCCAGGACGCCGAGGCGATGATCGCGCGTCCCGATCTCGACATCATCGATATCTGCACCCCGCCGAGTTCGCATTTCGAACTTTGCCGCAAGGCGATCGAGGCGGGCAAACATGTGATCTGTGAAAAGCCGCTGTTCGGCTCGATCGCCGAGATCGACGAAATGGCCCGCATCGTGGCGCGTGCCGAAGGTCCGCGGCTCATGCCGATCTTTCAGTATCGCTATGGTTCCGGCCTGCAGAAGCTGAAGATGCTGATCGATCTCGGCCTGACGGGTGCCCCCTTCCTCACCACCATCGAAACGCACTGGTGGCGCGGGCCTGACTATTACGCGGTTCCATGGCGCGGCAAGTGGGCGACCGAACTCGGCGGCGGGCTGCTCGGCCACGCGATCCACGCGCACGACATGCTGAATTATGTGCACGGTTCGTGTGCCGAAATCTTTTCCTACGGGACGACCCTGGTGAACTCGATCGAGGTCGAAGACACCGCTGCCCTGTCCGTCAAGATGCAAAACGGCTCGTTGGCGTCGTTGTCGATGACCCTCGGCTCGCGCAAGGAGATCTCACGCCTGCGGTTTTGCTTCGCCGACCTCGTGGTCGAAAGCATCCTCGAGCCCTATACCATGGGTCGCGATCCATGGACATTCGTCGCCGGTGAGGACGCGCATCAACGCCGCGTTGACGAGGCTCTGGCCGCCTACGAGCACAAGGAGGATGGTTATACCCGCCAGTTTGAGCTGTTCCATGAGGCGCTGGTGCGGGGCGAGGAGCCGCCCGTCACCTTGGCGGATGCGCGCAACTCGCTGGAGCTCGTGACGGCAGCCTATTATTCGCAGCGCGCAGGCCAGCCGACCGCGTTGCCCATTCTCTCCGATCATCCGCTCTACCATTCCTGGCTGCCCGGCTAGGCCGCGCGGAGCTCGCTGTAAACAACATCAGATGAAAAACATGCCGGTAAAGTAACGACTTTCTAAGCTCGATTTGCCAGCCTCTCCGCAGGCATTTTATTTTAGCGTTTTGTCGGGGTCTTTCATGCAGCGTGATAAGGACGTTTGGATCAATCAACGGGCTTATGCGCTTTGGGAGGAAGAGGGGCGACCGGATGGACGAAGTGCCGAGCATTGGCAGCAGGCAGCGGAGGAATACCGTCTGCTGGAGCTGACCAAGGCATCGACCGACGGCAGCGACCTCATCGAGCGCCTCAAGGCGATGGGCCGACTGATGCGGAGCGCTGATGCTCCGGTAGAGCCACAGCGGTTGCCTCGCGCCAAATCCGGCTGACGTCGGTATTTTCCGTTCATGCACGCGCAGCGCTTGGCGAGGCCTCGGTCGCGTGCGTTTGGCACGCCGCGAACTTACTGATATATCTGGCGCGCAAATCTGATCGCTATTTCTCAAATCAAGCGCAAAAAATTTCGAAAGAACACTAAAACACTAGACAAAGCCGGGCTGCCTTTTCTAAGGGCTGCCGGATAGTTTGCATTCAACCAACAGAGCATTCCAATGAGCAAGATTTCCCAGATCGATTACGCCACCGCTTCCGAGGAAATTCGCTCCGCTCACGACGAAGAAGTCCGCGTGCGTGGTCGCATGACCAATATGAAGCGCACGCTCCTGCATTCGCCTGCCGCGCATCGCATCTATGCCGAATGGTTCACCCTGCGCAGCGAGCTTTCTGCCATCCCCGACCGGCCGATCTGGATTTTCTCGCATGCGATCTCCAAAGCTTCGAAATCGAAGATCGCGATAACCTTTTTCCGTCGCGCCCTGATCAATGCGGGCTTCAACCCCGATGCGCTCGAACTTTCCGAGGAAGAAGCGTTGCTGGCCGTTTTCGGCGAGGCAATCGTTACCGACTCAAACGCCGTTCCTGCCGAAATATGGGCGAAGCTGAAGCAGCGATATGATGCGAAGACGCTGGTGGATCTCGTTGCCTTCGCCGGCATCATGATCGCGACGTCCATCTTCAACAACGTTGTCGAGGTCGATTTCGATTCTGAATTGGAAGCCTTCGCAGAGACTTCAAACTGATTGCCGATACAGCAAAACATCACTTAAGGGAGTTCAAAATGTCTACCTCGACCCGCTATTCGCGCCGCCTTCTCGGCAGCGTATTCGGTCTGGCGCTTGCGCTGGGCGCGACCGCCGTTCACGCCGATACGCCGAACAACGTGCTCGTCGTTGCCCAGTCGATCGACGATGCCGTGAGCTTCGACCCGGCCGAAGGCTTCGAACTGACGACGGTACAGTCGTTCAACAACATCTATCAGCGCCTCGTCCAATCCAACCGTGAGGACGGCACCAAGATTGAGCCGGCACTGGCCGCCTCTTGGGAATCCGGCAGCGACGGCAAGAGCCTGACCTTTGCGCTGGCGGACGCCAAGTTCGCGTCGGGCAATCCCGTTCGTCCTGAAGACGTCGTGTTCTCGCTGACGCGGGCAGTCAAGCTCAACAAATCGCCGGCCTTCATCCTGAACGAACTCGGCTGGACAGCCGGCAACGTCGATGCCGCGGTCACCAAGGTTGACGATAAGCACGTCAAGCTGACATGGAGCGCCGATGTCGGTGCAGGCTTCGCCCTGTCGCTTCTGACCGCGCCTATCGCCTCGATCGTCGATGAGCAGACCGTCGCAGCCCAGGCCAAGGACAACGATTTCGGCAACGGCTGGCTGAAGACGAATTCCGCCGGCAGCGGCGCATTCGCGATTTCGGCCTACACGCCTCATGAGGCGCTGGTGCTTGAGGCAAACGCTAATTCCAGCGACAAGCCGAAGCTCGAGAGCGTTATCATTCGCAACGTTCCGGATGTCAGCTCCCGTCGCCTGCTCGTCGAGCAGGGCGATGCGGATATCGCGCGCGGCCTGGCCGCAGACCAGATCGACGCACTGAAGGACAAGAGCGGCGTCAAGGTTCTGTCGGTTCCTTCCGCTCGCACCGATTACATCCTTCTCAACACCAAGGCCAATGAGACGCTCGGCAAGCCGGCATTCTGGGAAGCGGCACGCTACCTGGTCGACTACAATGGCATTGCGAAGGACCTGCTACGTGGCCAGAGCAATGTTCACCAGGCCTTCCTGCCGGTCGGCTTCCCCGGTGCCCTGACCGATACGCCTTTCAAGCTTGACGTCGAAAAGGCAAAGAAGGTCCTGGCGGACGCCGGCATCAAGACGCCGTTCAAGGTAGAGTTCATCGTCTTCAACGATCAACCTTTCCTGTCGATTGCTCAGTCGCTCCAGTCGACCTTCGCAAAGGCCGGCATCGAGCTCGACATCCAGCCAGGCGTCGCGAGCGACATCTACGCTCGTGGCCGCTCGGGCAAGTTCGAGATGACCTTGCGTTATTGGATCCCGGACTACTTCGACCCGCACTCCAACGCCAGCGCGTTTGCCATCAATCGTGACAACGCCACCAACACGGCTGCGAAGTATGCCGGCTGGGTCATTCCCGAGTTGACGGATGAGACGCTCGCTGCCGTCAAGGAACAGGATGCTGCAAAGCGCGTCGCGCTTTATCGGGACCTGCAGAAGAAGATCCAGACCAGCTCGCCGTTCGTCTTTATGCTTCAAGGCAACGATCAGGTCGTGCTAAGCGACAAGGTGAAGAACTATGCTCAGGGCCTGAACGCGGATCAGGTCTACTACGACAAGGTGGAAAAATAAGTGCCGCAAGCGGCAAACTCGTCAACTCGCCTTCAGGACAACTCCCGCCAGCAGAAACGCTGGCGGGAGTTGTCTTTCGCATGGCCGCTTCTGAAGTGGCTTTGGTCATTCGCGCTGACATTGTTCGGCTTGGCGCTCGTGACCTTCGCGATGACAAGGCTTTCACCGATCGATCCGGCTCTGCAACTCGTGGGGGATCATGCGAGCCAGTCGACCTACGACGCGGCCCGCGTCCAGCTGGGCCTCGACCAGCCGCTTCCTATACAGTTTCTCCGCTATATCGAAACGGCGCTCTCCGGTAATCTCGGCCAATCCGTTTCGACCGGGCAGCCGGTCGCGCGAGATATTGCGCGTACGTTCCCGGCAACCATCGAGCTGGCGACCGCCGCAATCATCATCGGTGCAATACTGGGTCTCGCCCTTGGCATCGCCGCCGCGCTGCACCAGAAGACCTGGGTCGACACCATCGCACGAATAGTGTCCCTCTTCGGATACTCGGTGCCGATTTTCTGGCTCGGTCTCCTGATGCTCCTGCTCTTCTATGCGCGCCTGCACTGGGCGCCTGGGCCGGGCAGGGCCGACGTGGTGTTCCAATATACCGTCAAACCCATTACCGGCTTCGCGTTGATCGACACATGGATGTCTGGCAAGGCGGGCGCATTCCGGGATGCGATCGCGCATTTGGCGCTGCCGGCCACCGTCCTTGCCTTTCACGCGCTTGCCTCGATCTCGCGATTGACGCGCGCGGCTATCCTGACCGAGCTCGGCCAGGAGTATGTCACGACTGCGCGCGCCAAGGGCGCCGGTCCGCGTCGTGTCGTCTTCGTGCATATTCTGCCGAATGTTTCGGGAACGCTTCTGACAGTCATAGCGCTTGCCTACGCGAGCCTTCTGGAGGGCGCGGTCCTGACGGAAACGGTCTTCGCATGGCCCGGGATCGGTCGCTATCTGACGACGGCCATGTTCGCAGGCGATATGCCGGCCATTTTGGGCGCAACGCTTGTTGTTGGAGCGTCGTTCGTTCTGCTCAATGCCTTGACTGACCTCTTGGTCACGAACCTGGAGGCGGGGAGGAGACGATGAGCGCGATTTCAAAGCCGGTGCAGACCGGCCCAACTTTCCTCAGGCAGCTTCTGCGCTCGCCTTCGGCCACAGCCGGCCTGGCAGTTGTTGCCGTCATTCTGTTGGCAGCGCTTTTCGCCCCGCTGATTGCTCCCTATGATCCGACGCTGCAGGAGACGTCCAGTCGCCTCATGCCGGCAAGTGCCGCGCATTGGCTCGGAACCGATGCGTTTGGCCGGGATATCCTGTCGCGGTTGATCTACGGGGCCAGGCCCACCTTGCTGCTGGTGCTTGTCGTTGTTCTCGTCATGGCGCCGCTCGGCATTGCAGTCGGCATACTTGCCGGATTTTGGGGCGGCTTCGCGGAACGTGCGCTGATGCGCCTGACCGACATCGTCATGTCGTTTCCACGCCTGCTGCTCGCCTTTGCCTTCGTTGCGATCATGGGCCCGGGATTGATCAATGGCGCGTTGGCGCTCGCCTTGACCAGTTGGCCAGCCTATGCCCGCCAGGCGCGCGTCGAAACCGCCGCTCTGCGCCGCAGCGACTACCTCGCGGCCGCCGAAATGGTCGGGATTACGAGGCTCAGGCTCTTGTGGGGGCACATCCTGCCGCTCATCCTTCCATCGGCAATCATCCGTTTGGCGCTCGACCTCTCGGGCATCATCCTCGCCGCCGCGGGCCTTGGGTTTCTCGGGCTTGGCGTGCGCCCGCCGACGCCGGAATGGGGCTCCATGGTCGCCGACGGAACGCAGGTGATTTTCGACCAGTGGTGGGTTGCCGCGACGCCGGGCGTCGCGATCCTCGTGACCTCGCTGGGCTTCAATCTTCTGGCCGATGGCTTGCGCGATATATTGGATCCGCGTCATGGTTGAGCCTCTGCTGACAATCAATGATCTCCGCATCTCGTTTCCGTCGCCAAACGGGCCGGTGAGTGTCGTCAACGGCGTTTCGCTCGAGGTCGGCCGCGAGGTCGTCGCCCTGGTCGGGGAATCCGGATCGGGAAAATCCATGACCGGCCGCGCTGCCATGGGGTTACTGCCGTCGGCGGCAAGCATCGAGGCAAAGCAGTTCACCTTCGAAGGCCGGGATCTCACCCGACTTTCGGGAACACAGTGGAATGCGCTGAGAGGACTAGGGATCAGCCTGGTCCTTCAGGATCCCAAATATTCGCTCAATCCCGCCCACAAGGTTGGGCGCCAGGTCGAAGAGACGCTTCTTCTGCATACCAGGCTGTCGGCAAAGGAACGCCGTCAGCGTGCGCTCGAAATGCTTTCCAAGGTCGGGCTTGCCGATCCGGAGCGCGTCTATCAAAGCTACCCAGCCGCTCTTTCGGGCGGGATGGGACAGCGCGTGATGATCGCGGCGATGCTCATCAACAATCCACGCTTGCTCATCGCGGACGAGCCGACCTCGGCGCTCGACCGTGGCCTGCAGGACCAGATCCTGGCCTTGCTTCGGTCGCTGACAGCAGATCTCGGCATGGGGTTGCTGCTCATCAGCCATGATCTGCAGCAGGTTCACCGCTATGCTGATCGGGTGCTTGTCATGCGCCAGGGCGCCCTGGTCGAGGAATTGGCTTCGGCTAATCTCGCCAATGCAAGCTCCCCTTATACTCGTGCGCTTTGGGCAGCCCGCCCTTCCGCCGCGACCTACGGCACGCGTCTGCCGGTCTTTGAAGGTGAATGATGAGGGCAGTCCGCGTCGAGAATCTGTCGGTAACGTTCCATGGTGCGAGCAAGGGCTTCACTGCGGTCCATGACGTGAGCTTCGATGTCGAGGCAGGCCGTACCTTCGGTCTGATCGGCCCCTCAGGCTGCGGCAAGACCACAGTTTTGCGTGCGATCGCTGGCCTCAATACCGGCTGGAACGGCGAGATCGAAGTTTTCGGACAGTCTCTGCAACCCGAGCGAAAAATAACGGGTCCCTTGCGCAACGACATCCAGATGGTGTTCCAGGATCCGTATGCATCGCTGCACCCGCGTCATCATATCCGGCGGATACTGGGGGAGCCGCTCGCGATCAGGGGGGTGGCCGACGTGGATGGACATATCCAGACAGCGCTTGCTCAGGTCGGCCTGACAGCTGCGATGGCCGATCGCTACCCCCACCAGCTTTCCGGCGGCCAGCGCCAGCGCGTCGCGATTGCGCGTGCCTTGCTTCTGAAGCCGAAGCTGCTGTTGCTCGATGAGCCGACATCGGCCCTCGATGTTTCGGTGCAAGCCGAAATTCTTAATCTTCTCAATGATCTCAAGCGGTCTCACGGCATGACGTTCGTGCTGGTCAGCCATGATCCGGGTGTTGTCGCGCATATGTGCGACGATGCGGTCACGATGCTTGCCGGGCGCATAGAGCGCGAGCTCGATCGCGCTGCTTTGGCGGAAGGTGGGTGGGAAGTCGCCTAACGAACGGCGGTCTTCGTCTTCTCCGCAAGCTCGCGGGCGACAAAGACGGCATGCTCGGTGATTTGCGGCAGGCCCATCAGCTCTCCAAACGTCCCACGGGCCAGCGGGCCGGATATCAGCAGAGACGGATCCGCTTTGCCATCCGCGCCGATTGCCTCGGATCGCTCAGAGCAGCTGACACCCAGGCCGGTCGGGTCGAGTTGCAGGTGTGATTTGTCGCGCAGATCCGCAAGCCACGCCTGGCTTTCGAGAATACCGCCATGAGAGGGCCCGGTCGTGACGACGACAGCGTCGAAGCTGCGCTTTACCGACGGACCGTGGCGCAGCTTCAGGTTCGCCTCAATGACATCGCCGTTGCGATGCAGTTCGCCGAGAGAGGCGGCAAGGACCTCCATCCGGCCGGATGCGATCGCCTGATCGATCGCTTCTTCCACCTGCGGCGCGATCCGAAACCTGTGCACGTCCCAGAACGGTCTCACGTGACGGACGATCCGGCACCGTTCGGCGATCGGGAGATTTTGCCATATCTCATGACCATGACCCCGTACCTGATCGATGACCGCGTGCCAGGTCACGCCTGCGGCTTTCGCTTCGGCAATCGCCTGCCTGACGTGGCGCAAAAGGACAGTCGCGCTGTGCGCCGGGGCGGCTTCAAAATTTCCGAACGGCTCCTGTGGAACCGGTGCGTGTCCTCTCGAGCGCAGACCGCGCCGGGAAACCGACGTGATCGGCCCGCGATGGCCTTTTCGGGTCAGCGAGGCCACCACGTCGGCCGCCGTCAATCCGTTGCCGACAATCAGAACGCGATCGTCCGGGCGAACCACGTCCAGTGCCGTGGAGCCCGTGGAATCAGCCACAAAACGCGGGTGCCCGATCAGGCCGGAGAGGGCGCGGGGCGCGGATGGCGCAGGGTGGCTGGTGGCGATCACCAGATAATCTGCGGATGTCTGTCCACCCTGGTTGTCGAAGACCTGCCAGGCACCGCCCTCGCGGCGTACAGCATCGACGACCGTACGCCGATGCTCGATGCTACCCGCTTGAACGAGAGGCGAAAGGGCCGAGGCGACGTAGGCGCCGAAGACGTTGCGTCTCGGAAAAAGGGCGCCATCTGTCCGCAAGGCGTCACCGTCGTCCGCCACGGCGTTGTATCGCGCAATCCACTCGACGAAATCCTCGGGATGGTCTGGCAGCAAACTCATTCGGGCTGCGGGTACATTGATGCGGTGCGTGGGATCCGGGGTATCATAGGCGAGGCCCTTGCCCAGTTCCGCTCGCGGCTCGAACACGATGATTACCGGCGTTTCGTGCGCCGCCAGATGGGCAAGATGGTAGGCCACTCCAGCGCCGGAAACGCCTCCACCGATGATCGCCACGACTGGGCGGCGTTTGCCGTCCTTGTTAGCTTTTCCAGGAAGTATCACGCTGTCTTGCTTCACCGCGGCGGTCCAGGTCTTCATATAGGTTGGAGCGAATATTTGTCCTTCGCGCCAGGTTGGTTTAACTTAGAGTGCGGTAGACAAGCCGGCAACGACAATATTCTACAAAATCAGTAGAATTTTTATCCCGCTATTCCACTCAAGCGCCGAAGAGTTTTTCTGTGCTGCAGCGCAATAGAGATCGCCTTGCTTGGTTTATCTCACGCGGTTTTGAAATTATCTGGCCGTTCGGGGCTTGCCTCATCCATCAAGACGGGAAACACCACAATGAATAAGAAGACGTCCGCCACATCGAATTTGACGCGCCGCGCTAGCTTCGCCGCAATCGCTGCCTCGGCAGTTGCCATTGTCGCGTTCGCAGCACCGGTTGCTTCGTTCGCCGAGGACAAGTCGATCAAGGTCGGCATCATGAGCGGCGAAGACGAAGACGTCTGGCGCGTCGTTACCGCGGAAGCCGCCAAGAAGGGCCTGACGGTCGAGACGGTTGTTTTCAACGACTATACCCAGCCGAACGAAGCGCTCGAGCGCGGCGAAATCGACGCCAATGCCTTCCAGCACAAGCCATATCTCGACAACCAGGTCCAGCAGCACGGCTATCATATCGTATCCGTTGGCTACACCGCGGTCTGGCCGATCGGCCTCTACTCCAAGAAGCACAAGGCGGTCTCCGAGATCGCTGACGGCGCGACGATCGGCGTGCCGAACGATCCGTCGAACGAAGGCCGTGCGCTGCGCGTGCTGCAGAACGAAGGCCTCATCAAGCTGAAGGACGGTACGGGCATTCTCGCAACCGTCACCGACATCACCGAAAACCCGAAAAACGTCGAGATCAAGGAGCTTGATGCCGGCGTTGTCGGTCGTGCCATCGAAGATCTGGATGCTGCCGTGGTGAACACGGACTGGGCCTTGAAGGCCGGACTGTCTGCGTCCGACCGCATTGCGCAGGAGCCGGTTGCCGACAATCCGTACCGTAACTTCATCGCCGTCAAGCAGGGCAGCGAGAACGAAGCATGGGTGAAGACCCTCGTTTCGTCTTACCAGAACGATGCGGTTAAGGCGGAGTTCGACAAGGTGTACAAGGGAACTGGCGTCAGCGCCTACTGATCTATATTCGCGCCGAGGGGTTAGGCGCGTTGAACAAGGCGGTCCGGGCGTTCCTTGCCCGGGCCGCCTTGGGCGTTTCCGAAGGGAAAGAAGATGAACTCAATTATATCGGCCTCAGCAGTCGGGGCAAAGACGGAGGCGACATCGGAAGAGGTGGTCCGCCTCAAGGATGTGCAACGGCACTTTGGTGCGACCGCTGCGCTCGACGGCATATCGCTTACCGTCCACAAAGGCGAAATCCTTGGCATCATCGGGCGAAGCGGTGCTGGAAAATCCACGCTGATCCGCTGCCTCAACGGCCTTGAGCGTCCTGACAGCGGTGAGATCGAAATCGAGGGCCGCAGCATTGTCGGTCTCGACGAAAAAGATCTGCAGCCACTGCGCCGGCGTGTCGGCATGATCTTCCAGCACTTCAATCTGCTGTCGTCGAAGACAGTGGAAGAGAATGTAGCCTTGCCGTTGAAGATCGCGGGAGTCGGAAAGGCCGAACGCCTCAAGCGGGCCCACGAACTGCTGGATCTCGTTGGCCTCGCGGATAAGGCAAAGGCCTACCCGTCCTCGCTATCTGGCGGCCAGAAGCAGCGTGTCGGCATCGCGCGTGCACTTGCGGCAAGACCGGCGTTGCTTCTGTCCGACGAGGCGACCTCGGCACTCGACCCGGAGACGACGCGCTCGATCCTTGCCCTGCTCAAGGATATCAACCAGCAGCTTGGTCTCACGATAATCCTCATCACCCATGAGATGGAAGTCGTACGCAGTATAGCCGATCGCGTCGCCGTTATCGACGCCGGTCGCATCGTGGAGGAAGGGCAGGTCTGGTCGGTTTTCGCAGACCCCAAGGCACCCATCACCCAGAGCTTGCTTTCCGGCAGCCGTCCGCAGCTGCCGGAACACATTGCTGCACGCCTGTCGCTGACATCGGGAGACGAGGCGATCCTCAGCATCGACATGGCGGGGCCGGCGGCGCAGGGGGCGGTCTTTGCCGATCTTTCCTCCTCACTGCCAGGGTCCTTCCGGCTGGTACACGGCGGTATCGATCATATCCAGAACCAGCCGGTGGCGCGGTTCTTCATTGCCGTGCCGACGCGCGACCCAGCCTTGAAGGATAAGGTTCTGCAGTTCTTGAAGGCCCGCTCCGCGCGGGTGGAGGTTCTCGGCTATGACACCGATCATGTTTAATCTTCTGCTTCGTTCCCTCTGGGAAACGATCCTGATGACGGGTGCATCCGGGCTGATCTCGCTGGTCTTCGGCTTGCCGCTCGGTCTTGCGCTGGTTCTCACGAACAAGGGCGGAATTGCCGAGAACGCTTGGATAAACGGCACCCTTGGCGCCATCATCAACGGTTTCCGTTCGGTGCCGTTCATCATCCTGCTGGTCGCGCTGATCCCCGTCACCCGCCTGATCGTCGGCACGGCGCTCGGCACCTGGGCAGCCATCGTGCCGCTCGCCATCGCGGCAACACCCTACTACGCGCGTATCGCCGAGGTATCGCTGCGCGAGGTTGATCGTGGCCTGATCGATGCCGTGCGCGCCATGGGTGGTAATCGCTGGACGATCGTTCGCGAAGTGCTGGTTCCGGAAGCGCTGCCCGGCATCGTCGCGGGGTTCACTGTCACGCTGGTGACGCTGATCGGCGCCTCGGCAATGGCGGGCGCAATCGGTGCCGGTGGTCTTGGCGATCTTGCCATTCGCTATGGCTACCAACGCTTCGAGACGACAATCATGGTCGCGGTAGTCGCAGTTTTGATCGTACTCGTCTGCGGTATTCAATGGCTGGGCGATCGACTGGTCACCAGGCTCGACCACAAGTAATCAGTGACGAAACGCAGCGGCGGGATGCGAAAAAGGCAACCTGCCGCTGCCGCCGAACAACTTCTGTCTTAACGGCCCCTCGGCGTAATCGGCCTTGAACAGTCCTCGCTCCTGCAGGACCGGCACGACGAGATCGACGAAGTCGCGCAGGCTCTCGGGTGCAACGGTGCGCGCGAGGTTGAACCCATCCAGGCCGCCGTCGGAAATCCACGCCGCCAGCCGATCCGCCACCTGCTCGGCCGATCCGACAATCGGCTTCATGCGGCTGCCGAGGACCATCTGGTCGATGATCTCACGCAAAGTCACCGGTTTTGGTGCTTCCTTGGTGATTGCGGCGAGCGCGGACTGGTTGGCATTGGTGGATTTCTGTTCGATCGGGTCGTCCAGGCCGTATTTCGAGAAATCGACGCCCGTCGACGCCGAATAGTGCGCGAGTGAGGCTTCCACGCTCGCGTGCCTCCGGTAGTCCTCAAGCTTGTCCTGCGCTTCCCTCTCGGTGCGACCGACAACGACAGTGACCAGGCCGAGGACGCGCAGGGCATCGGCTCCGCGACCAATTGCTTCCGCCGTGCGTTTCAAGGCTTCCACGGTCGGTTTTGCCGCTTGCGGTGTCGGCGTCGCAATGAAGACGCATTCGGCATGGCGAGCCGCGAAATCCTGTCCGCGCGCCGAGGCGCCGGCTTGGAAGAGCAGCGGCGTGCGCTGGAGAGATGGCTGCGAGAGATGAACGCCTTCCATCTTGTAGTAGCGACCGTCATGTTTCACGGCCCGGACCTTGGATGGGTCGGCGAAGATAGCCTGTGTCCGATCGGCGCGCACCGCGTCGTCGTCCCAGCTGCCCTCCCAAAGCTTGTAGAGGATTTCGAGGTATTCCTCGGCGGCGTCGTAGCGTGCGTCATGCTCAGGCA
Organism: Rhizobium sp. Root708; assembly: GCF_001429725.1. Classification (GTDB taxonomy): domain Bacteria; phylum Pseudomonadota; class Alphaproteobacteria; order Rhizobiales; family Rhizobiaceae; genus Rhizobium. The sequence continues at coordinate 21,936 of NZ_LMHV01000009.1, forward strand.
GCGTGTCGAAGCCCATGGCCCGCGCGGCGCTGTCAAGATAGCCGGTGACGATGTTCCAGCCGATGCGCCCTTTGGTCAGGTGATCGAGCGTCGACAGCCGCCGTGCCAACAGGTACGGCGGCTCATAGGTAGTATTGACCGTGACACCGAAGCCCAGATGTTTGGTGGCGTAGGCCATGGCCGAGATCGGCATCAGCGGATCATTGACCGGAATCTGCGCGCCAGCCCTTATGACCGCTGCCGGGCTGCCCTCGAAGATGTCGTAGACGCCGACGATGTCAGCCAGGAAAATGCCGTCGAGCTTTCCCCGCTCGGCGGTTCGCGCAAAATCCACCCAGTAGTCGAGGTCGGTGTACAGCAAGGACGTATCGCGTGGGTGCGTCCACATGCCGTGATTGATATGGCTGACGCAGTTCATGTCGAATGCGTAGATCTGCATCTGCTTCATGTTTAGTTTCCTGTGCCGGCGGGCTTGCCGGTGGCGGGCTTTGAGAAGACAGCTGTCTTCTCGCTAGCTCTTACCTTTCCACGGAATGAGGGTGGCTTCCAAGAGCCTGATGGCTGCGCTGAAGGCAAATGCACAGGCGGCGATGATGCCGATGCCGACGAAGACGACATCGGTGGCCAGAAACTGGGACGCCGACATGATCATGTAGCCGATGCCGCGGTTGGAGGCGATCAGTTCGGCCGCTACGAGTGTGCCCCAGCCGATGCCAAGCGCGATGCGGATTCCCGTGAGGATTTCCGGTAGTGCCGATGGCAGGACGATATTGAGGAGAAGCTGCCACGGCCGCGCACCGAGCGACCGCGCCGCGTTGACGCGCTCTATCGGCAGCGATCGAACGCCAGCCTGGGCCGAGAGGCAGATCGGGGCAAACATCGCGAGCACGAGAAGCGTGACTTTCGAGGTCTCGCCAATGCCCAGCCAGATGATCATCAGAGGCAGGTAGGCGAGCGGCGGCAATGGCCAGTAGAATTCGATCGGCGTATCGAAGATGCCCTTTGCCCAGCGATTGAGCCCCATCAGCAGACCGATCGGGATGCCGGCGAGGATGGCGATCGCAGCTGCCGTGGCGATCCGGAACAGGCTGGCGGAGACATGTTCCCCTAGTGAAGCTCCGGCATAACCGTCGCGATAGATCGCGCCGATCTGCGTGACGACCTCCTGCGGCGTCGGCAGGAACAGGCGTGGCACCAATCCCAGCTTTGCAACGAGCCACCAGGCAAGGATCAGAACGACGGCGGTTGTCAGGCTGATGAGGACCGTGCTGCCTTCGCCGACGCCGAAACCCTTCATGTGGACGAATTTGGGCTGATCAGTTTCTGTACGGATGACCACGCCCCGTGTTTCGATAACGTCGCTCATTCCGCTGCACTCCTGATGTGGTCGGCGCCATGGAGAATGGTCCGGATTTCTTCTCGCAAGCTTGCAAACTCCGGCGTGGTCTTGACCGACCGCGCATCGCCGGTTCGAGCAAATTCCCGAACGAAATCGAGATCGAAACGCGCGACGATGCGTCCGGGACGCGGCGACATCACGATAACCTGCGTGCCAAGGAACAGGGCTTCCTCGATCGAGTGAGTGATGAAGAAGATGCGTTTGCCAGTCGCCGTCCAGATCGAGACAAGCAGTTCCTGCATCTGCTCGCGTGTCAGGCTGTCGAGTGCCCCAAACGGTTCGTCCATTAGCAGGATTTCGGGATCGGCCGCCAATGCGCGGGCAATGCCGACGCGCTGGCGCATGCCGCCGGAGAGTTCGTAGGGAAATGAATTCGCGAAATCCTGAAGTCCGACCAGGGAAAGAAGCTCTTCAGCTCGGGCGCGTCGCGCTGCCTTCTGAACGCCCGCAAACTGTAGGCCAAGCGCGACGTTGTCGACGACCGACTTCCACGGCAGGAGCGTGTCCTTCTGGAACACCACACCCCTGTCCGCGCCGGGACGTGTGACCGGTCGCCCGTCGAGGGTAATCGTGCCTGAGGAGAGCGGGAGGAAGCCCGCGATCGCGTTCAGCAATGTGGACTTGCCGCAACCGGAAGCGCCGAGCGCCACCACGAAGCTGTTGTCCGCAATATCGATGGAAACGCGGTCCAGGGCATGCACCGCGCGGCCTTCCCGCGTTCGGAAATAGACGCTTGCGTGATCAACTTTGAGCATGTGCCGTCTCTTCATGATGTGACGCTGGCGCGATACCGCGCCAGCGTGCCGGGATGGGAGGACTATTGGCTTTTTCAGTTGCTTGCGTTGACGAGCGCATCCGGTGTCACGAAAGCCGCGTAGCTCGGCAGAATTTCCGTCACCTTGCCCTGGTCCTTCAGGAACGCGGCCGTATCCTTGAGGATCTTGGCGGCGCCGGACTTTTCACCGCCGCCGAGCCAGGCTTCGGAAGCTTGCGCCTCGGGCGTCAAAAGGGTCAGGTTCTTGAGCGCCGCAGCCTGCTGTTCAGCCGTTCCGCCAAGCGCCTTGGCGAGCAGCTTGGTATTTTCGCTGTCGGCATCCCAAGCCTTCTTATCCGCCGCGAAGGAGGCGTAGTACTTGTTGATGACGCCGGCGAAGCCCTTCAGGAAGGCAGGGTTCTCATCGGCAAATTTCGAGGCGGCGACCCAGGCGGAGAACGTCGGAGCGCCTTTATCCGCGACGTCCTTCGAGGTCACGAGCACCTTGCCGTTCTTTTTCAGCTCGGTCAGTGCCGGATCCCAAACGAAGCCGCCATCGATGTCACCCCTATTGTAGCTGGCGACGATTTCCGGTTGCGGAATTGCAAAGACCTGCACATCCTTTTCCGTCAGTCCCAGCGACTTGATCAAAGCAAGCAGCTGATAGTGGTCCGTGGAGACAGGTGCAGCGGCAAGCTTCTTGCCCTTCAGATCGGAGAGAGACGAGATGCCCGATCCATCGCGAACGACGAGTGCCTCGTCGATGCCCGAGATCGAGGAGAGATAGAAGGCCTTGACCTCAAGGCCGCGGGAGGTGGCGGCCGCAAACGGGCTCGAGCCGACGTAACCGACCTGAACGTCACCCGAGGCGATCGCCGCGAAGATTTCAGCGCCTGAATTGAACTTGCGGAAGTCGATCTCGTAGCCTGTCGCCTTGGCGAATTCGCCATTGGCGATTGCGACCGAAGACGGCAGCGCGTCGGTCTGATAGGCAACGACAACCTTCTTGTCGGCGGCTTGGGCAACAAAAGGTGCCAGCAGGCTGGCGGAGCCGAGAGTAATCGCCGCCAATAGTGTTCTGATAGTCATGTTTCGCCCCCTTGCGGCTGAGCATTGGCTTCAGCGCTTGAACTTGTTTCGACATGGAAACACTAGGGCGGCGATTAGCCTGCACACAGATAAAACTATCTATTTTATATACTATAGAGACAATATTGTTTTCTGACTTATTTCTACGCTGGCGGTTGCGACCTAGACGACCGATATGTCTCGCCTGATCACTGGTCAGGCGGCGTCTATGGAGATGAGGTAAGAGAGTGCCTGGCCCGTGAGCGACAAGACGGTATCGGCAGCACCTTCGGCGAGAAACGTGTCGCCGGCATCGAGAACCATTGGCTCGCCAGCCAATCCTAGCGACAACGTGCCGTGCTGACACAAAACAAGCCAAGTCCCGGTGGCAACATGAACGCTGCACCGACCATCGACTTCGATGCGTTCGACTCGATGGCGCAAACGCGCACGACGCGTCATGACGTTCAGGTCCGTGATCGGGCCGCCGGGAAGGGTGGCTGACACGGCAACGTCAGCGGGGAAGGAGAGGGGCTCGCTCGTAGTCGTCAATACCCGCGGCTCCGCGCCATCGATCGCGAGCGCCATGCCGGCTCCCTCAAGGATCGACAGCGTCCGATCGATCCCAACGAAGATCGAAAACGGCCCATCGGTCGCAACCGTCGCCATGCTGACGCGCCAGTCGAAATCCGAAAGCGCAGCATCGGGAGGCGACACGGCAATCTCGACGGTCTCGCCACCGCCATTCTTCCACGGCATCCGGCGATAGGAACTGGCTTTGAGGACGCGGGCGTGAGGCATGGTGTCTCCAACATTGTAAAAGAAGGCCGAGTGAACTAAGTTCAGTGAACTAAGTCTAGACCGAGGCCGTCATGCAGACCGTAAACATACACGAAGCGAAAACGCATTTGTCGCGGCTGATCGATAAGGCCGCAAAAGGGGAGGCGTTTATCATCGCCAAAGCCGGCAAGCCGATGGTCAAAGTCGTGCCGATCGACGAGGCCGATATGCCGAAGAAGCGTCGGATCGGTTTCATGAAGGGCGAAATCTCCGTTCCGGATGATTTCGACACCATGATGGCCGACGAGATCGAAGAGATGTTCTATGGTGGCGAACTGCTTCCGGAATGAGGTTTCTCCTCGATACTCACATCCTGATCTGGGCCGCCGGCGATATCTCTAGGCTCACCACTCCCATCAGAAACCTGATTGAAGACGAACAGAACGAGCTCCTCTTCAGTCCTGCCAGCATATGGGAGACGGCGATCAAGCACGCGCAGGCACGATCGGACTTTCGCGCCGATCCCTATGTTCTCAGATATCGCCTGCTCTCGAACGGCTATACCGAGCTGCCGATCAACAGTGAGCATGCCATTGCGATCGCGGGCCTTCCGCAGATCCACAAGGATCCTTTCGACAGGATTCTCATTGCGCAGGCTATCATCGAAGGCGTGCCTCTGGTGACCGTCGATCAGGCTGTCCTGCAGTATCCGGGCCTCATGACGTTCTGAAGCCCGGTACAACGCCTTAGTTGCCGAGGATACCCGGCAGGCGCAGGCCCTTTTCCTTGGCGCAATCCAGCGCGATGTCATAGCCAGCGTCGGCGTGACGCATGACGCCGGTGGCCGGGTCGTTCCACAGCACCCGCTCGAGACGCTTGGCGGCATCATCGGAGCCATCAGCGCAGATGACGACACCGGAGTGCTGGCTGAAGCCCATGCCGACGCCGCCGCCGTGGTGCAGGGAAACCCAGGTGGCGCCCGATGCGGTGTTGAGCAGCGCGTTGAGGAGCGGCCAGTCGGACACGGCATCCGAGCCGTCCTTCATCGCTTCGGTCTCGCGGTTAGGCGAAGCGACCGAGCCCGAGTCGAGATGGTCGCGGCCGATGACCACGGGTGCAGACAGCTCGCCGCTCTTGACCATTTCGTTAAAGGCAAGCGCCAGGCGGTGACGATCGCCGAGGCCGACCCAGCAAATGCGCGCCGGCAGGCCTTGGAAGGCGATGCGCTCGCGGGCCATGTCGAGCCAGTTGTGCAGGTGCTTGTTGTCTGGCAGCAGCTCCTTCACCTTGGCGTCGGTCTTATAGATATCCTCCGGATCACCTGAGAGTGCCGCCCAGCGGAACGGACCGATGCCGCGGCAGAACAGTGGACGGATATAGGCAGGCACGAAGCCCGGGAATGCGAAGGCGTTCTCGAAACCTTCCTCCTTGGCCACCTGGCGGATGTTGTTGCCATAGTCGAGCGTCGGCACGCCGGCATCCCAGAAGGCGACCATGGCCTCGACATGCTGCTTCATCGAGGCACGAGCGGCGGCCTCGACGGCCTTCGGGTCGCTTTCGCGCTTGGCCCGGTGTTCAGCGACGGTCCAGCCGATCGGCAGATAGCCGTTGAGCGGATCGTGGGCTGAGGTCTGGTCGGTGACGATAGCGGGGCGCGGACCGCCTACCTTCATGCGGCGAACGAGTTCCGGGAAGACCTCGGCGGCGTTGCCGAGCAGACCGACGGACTTCGCTTCACCGGCCTTGGTCCACTTGTCGATCAGGGCGAGCGCTTCATCGAGCGTCTTCGCCTTCTCGTCGACGTAGCGGGTGCGCAGGCGGAAATCGATACGGGTCTCGTCGCTCTCGACGGCAAGGCAGCAGGCGCCGGCCATGACAGCTGCCAGCGGCTGCGCGCCACCCATGCCGCCGAGACCGCCGGTGAGGATCCACTTGCCCTTGAGGCTGCCATTGTAGTGCTGGCGGCCGGCTTCGACGAAGGTCTCGTAGGTGCCCTGCACGATGCCCTGCGTGCCGATATAGATCCACGAGCCGGCGGTCATCTGGCCGTACATGGCGAGACCCTTCTTATCGAGCTCGTTGAAGTGGTCCCAGGTCGCCCAATGGGGAACCAAGTTGGAATTGGCGATCAGGACGCGCGGCGCGTCCTTGTGGGTGCGGAAGACGCCGACGGGCTTGCCGGATTGGACTAGCAGTGTCTCTTCTTCCGTCAGCGTTTTGAGCGTCGCGACGATCTGGTCGAAATCGGCCCAGGTACGTGCAGCGCGGCCGATGCCGCCATAGACCACCAGCTCGTGCGGGTTTTCGGCCACGTCAGGGTCGAGGTTGTTCATCAGCATGCGCAAAGGCGCTTCGGTCATCCAGCTCTTGGCGCTGAGCTCGTTGCCGCGCGGCGCGCGGATTTCGCGAATGTTGTGGCGTGGATTCGAGGTCATGCGGGTTCCCCTGTCGAGTGATCGTTATCGTTTCAGGCCCAGCGCGATCTGTTCGATACGCACCAGAATGTCTTTGAGATGGACGCGTAGGCGCTCGGCCTTCGCGGTGTCGTATGCAAATGGCGGCACCTCGGTCTCGAGGTGCGTCGACTGCGCGAGCTCCATCTGGATGGCATGGACGCCGGCGTCCGGCTGCCCATAGTGTCGCGTGGTCCATCCGCCCTTGAAGCGGCCATTGAGGACGCTGTCGTAACCTTCGGCAGCTCTGACGGCCGTCAGCGTCGCCTGTTCGATGGCGCTGTCGCAGGTCTTGCCGATATCCGTGCCGATGTTGAAATCCGGCAGCTTTCCTTCGAAGAGGAACGGGATGTGAGAGCGGATCGAATGGCAGTCATAAAGGATCGCCACGCCGTGGATTGCACGGACGCGTTCGATCTCGGCTGCGAGAGCCGCATGATAGGGAGCATGGAAGTCCCGCAATCGCGAGGCGATGTCGGCCTCGGTCGGCGCCTGTCCATCCTTCCAGATGGCCTTGCCGTCGAAATCCGTCTCGGGAACGAGGCCCGTCGTGTTCTGGCCCGGATAGAGGCTCACGCCAGCCGGATCGCGGTTAGCATCGATCACGTAGCGATGGAATGTCGCCCTGACCGTGGTCACGTCGGACAACAGGCCGTCGTAGAGATGGTGAATGTGCCAGTCGGTGTCGGCAAGAATCCTGCCGTTATCGTTCAGGCGCTCCCAGATGCCAGCCGGTACCTCGGTGCCGGTATGGGGAAATCCGAGGATAACGGGCGATGAGCCCTGTTTGACTTCGAATACAGCCATCTCAGCTCTCCAGGACCGGCAGGATGCCGGACGAGACGGAGGCGTTGAGCGCGCCGGTCGCGATCAGATCGCCAGCCGCCTGCAGATCGTTTGCCATGTAGCGGTCGAGTTCCAGCGTCGGCACAACGCTGCGGATGGTCAAAATCGCCTTCTGCAGCTCGGGGCTCGTCGTCAAGGGAGCGCGAAACTCGACGCCCTGGGCTGCCGTCAGCGCTTCGATGCCGATAATATTGAAGAGGTTTTCGGTCATTGGCAGCAAGCGGCGAGCGCCGTGGCAGGCCATAGATACGTGGTCTTCCTGGTTGGCGGAGGTCGGCGTGGAGTCGACCGAGGCCGGATGCGACATCTGCTTATTTTCAGACATCAGGGCGGCCGACGTCACTTCCGCGATCATCAGGCCAGAGTTTAGGCCCGGCTTCTTCGCGAGGAAGGCCGGCAGTCCGTAGGAGAGGGCAGGATCGACCAGCAACGCGATGCGTCGCTGCGCGATTGCACCGATCTCGCAGACGGCAAGCGCGATCTGGTCGGCGGCAAAGGCCACCGGCTCGGCATGGAAGTTGCCGCCTGAAACTACGGAGTTATCCGAGAGCACCAGCGGGTTGTCGGTGACGGCGTTTGCTTCGATCTCAAGTGTTTGCGCCACGGACCGCAGCAGATCCAGGCAGGCGCCGTCGACCTGCGGCTGGCAGCGGATGCAATAGGGATCCTGTACCCGCTCGTCGCCTTCGATGTGGCTTTCACGGATAACCGAATTCGCAAGGAGTGCCCGAAGCGCCGAGGCTGTGTCGATCTGGCCTCGGTGGCCGCGCAGCGTGTGGATATCCGGGTGGAACGGAGCCGAGGAGCCCATGGCTGCGTCGGTGGACATGGCGCCGGTGATGAGCGCCGCCTGTGCTGCCCGGTGCGCCCGGAAAAGACCGGCAAGTGCCAGTGCGGTCGAGGTCTGGGTTCCGTTGATCAGCGCGAGGCCTTCCTTGGCGGCAAGCACGACGGGCTTCAGGCCAGCCTTTTCGAGCGCGGCGCTGCCGGAAAGACGTTCACCGGCATAGAAGGCTTCGGCTTCACCCATCATGACCGCCGCCATGTGCGCGAGCGGTGCAAGATCGCCTGAGGCGCCAACGGAGCCCTTTTCCGGAATGAGGGGTATGACGCCCTTTTCCAGCATATTCTCGATCAGCCGCACCAGCTCAAGCCGCACGCCGGACGCGCCGCGACCAAGCGAAACAAGCTTCAGGGCCATGATCAGACGAATGACATTCTCAGGAAGCGGTGCCCCGACGCCACAGCAATGGGAGAGGATGAGGTTGCGCTGGAGCGTCGCCACATCGGCGCTGTCGATCTTGATCGAGGCGAGCTTACCGAAACCGGTGTTGATGCCATAGACGGGCGCATTGCCGGCGGCGATCTCGGCGATCCGTGCGGCCGCCTTTGCGATGCCGGCATCGAAGGATGCATCGAGCTTTGCCGGCTCGCCGGTCCAGTAGATCGTTTCCAGATCCTTGAGCGAAACGGAGCCTGGATGAAGGGTAATGGTCAACGGTCGATCCTTTCGCCCTTGAAGACATGTGCATGAAGCGGGTTGAAGCCGATGCGGTAAACGAGCTCGGCGAGGCTCTCGACGTCCCAGATGGCGAAGTCGGCCGATTTGCCGGTCTCAAGCGTTCCGGTCTCGTCCAGGAGGCCGAGGGCGCGTGCGCCTTCGCGGGTCGCACCGGCGATGCATTCCTCGACCGTGAGCTTGAAGAGCGTCGCGGACATGTTCATCGTCAGCAGCAGCGACGTCAGCGGCGAGGTGCCGGGATTGCAATCGGTCGCGATGGCAATATGAGTGCCGGCATCGCGCAACGCCTGGACAGGCGGGAGTTGCTTTTCGTTGATCGCATAAAAGGCGCCCGGCAGCAGGACGGCAACGGTGCCGGCCGCAGCCATCGCGGCAGATCCCTCTGCGTCGAGATATTCGAGATGGTCGGCGGAGAGGGCGCCGTAGGATGCCGCGAGTTTCGCGCCGCCGAGGTTCGACAATTGCTCCGCATGCAGCTTGACCGGCACGCCGAGCGCCTTGGCCGTGTCGAAGACCCGCGCGATCTCGGCAGTCGAGAACGCGATCCCCTCGCAAAAGCCATCGACAGCATCGACCAAACCTTCGGCGCGAGCGCGCTCGAGGGCTGGAATGACGACATCCGTGATGTAGTCGCCGTTGCGACCCTTGTATTCGACCGGTGTGGCATGTGCGCCGAGATAGGAAGTGAAGACGCGAACCGGGCGGATACGCTCCAGCTGCCGGGCGGCCCGCAGCATCTTCAGTTCGCCGTCGATGTTCAGGCCGTAGCCCGACTTGACTTCGATCGTCGTCAGACCTTCGGAGATCAGCGTATCCAGGCGCGGCAGCGCAGCTTCGATGAGCCCGTCCACGCTGAGCGCGTTCGTGGCCTTGACGGAAGAGACGATACCGCCGCCGGCACGGGCAACCTCCTCATAGGTCGCGCCTTCCAGTCGCATTTCGAATTCTCGGGCGCGATTGCCGCCATAGACAATATGGGTGTGGCAGTCGACGAGGCCGGGGGTGACCCAGCGGCCTTCGAGGTCGGTGATCTCGGCGCGCTCGATCGCCGACACTGGCAATTCCGCTTCCGGACCGACGAAACTTATGCGGCCGCCCTGTGTAACGATCGCGCCCTTCTCGATGACGCCGAGGCCCTGTTTTTGCGGGTCGAGTGTTGCCAGTCGCGCGTTCCGCCACAGATGCTGACGGCGGTCTCCGGACGCCTTATCGCTTGAAAATTTGTTCCCATTCATCAGCTTTGCGCCTTCCTTTATGTGGAAACATGTATATACATAATAATCGGGTGACAAGTGAAATTTTGTGCGGCTCCATCGAAAAGAAAGATGCGCGGCGCTAAAGAGGAGAAAAAGCGTTATGGCTCAGACGGTAACGACCAGACTTCATTCGAGCGCAGCACTTCTTCCGTCGGGATGGGAAACGGACGTGCGTCTGACGATCGCGGACGGCCGTGTCGCCAGCATTGAAACGGGCGTTGCGGCTGAGCCCGGCGACGAGCATTACGACACCCTCGTCCCCGCAATGAGCAATCTCCATAGCCATGCCTTCCAGCGCGCGATGGCCGGGTTTGCGGAAGTGAGGGGACCGGCGAACGACAGCTTCTGGAGCTGGCGCACAGTGATGTACAAGTTCGCGCTTTCGATGGCGCCCGAGCATGTCGAGGCCGTGGCTAGCCAGCTCTACATGGAGATGCTGGAGGCCGGCTTCTCTCGCGTCGGCGAGTTTCACTACCTGCATCACGACAAGGACGGCACGCCCTACGCGAACATTGCCGAGCTCGCCGAACGGATCGGGGCGGCCGCAAATATGAGCGGAATCGGCCTGACGCTGCTTCCGGTGTTTTATGCCCATTCCGGCTTTGGCGGCGCGGCGCCGATCGACGGTCAGCGGCGCTTCATCAACTCGCTCGACAGCTTTGCCGCATTGATGGATGGCTGCCGCAAGATGACATCAGCGCTTCCCGGCGCGGAACTGGGCCTGGCGCCCCACAGTCTCCGGGCTGCAACGCCGGAGGAGCTCACCAAGGTCGTGCCGCTGGCGGGCGAAGGACCGGTCCATATCCACATCGCCGAACAGATGAAGGAAGTCGAAGATTGCATCGCCTGGTCGGGGGCGCGGCCGGTTGAATGGCTTCTGGCAAATGCGCCGGTCGATGGCCGCTGGTGCCTGATCCATGCGACACATATGACCGACGAGGAAACCCGCGGCATGGCGCGAAGCGGGGCGATCGCCGGCCTTTGCCCGATCACCGAAGCCAACCTCGGTGATGGCACCTTCCAGGCGCCGCTTTTCATCGAAGAAGGTGGTCGTCTCGGCATCGGTTCGGATTCCAACGTGCTGATCTCGCTTTCGGGTGAACTGCGGCAGCTCGAATACTCCGAGCGTCTGGCGCTGAGGGCCCGCAATGTGGTCGCGGTGCCGGGTGGCTCGACGGCTCGCAGCCTCTTCGATCACGCCATCATCGGCGGGGGGGCAGCACTGAAGGCGCCGGGCGGAATCGCGGTCGGTAATCATGCCGATTTCATTTCGCTGGACAAGTCAGCGGTGCCCTATCTATCCGAGGATCAGTTGCTCGATCACTGGGTTTTCGCCGGAGGCGTGGCAGTCGACAGCGTTTGGACGCTCGGTCGCAAGCAGGTCGCCGGTGGGCGCCATGTGCAGCGCGAGGCAATCAACCGACGTTTCCTGCAGGCGATGGGTGAGCTTCTCGCAGCGTAGGGCTTTCCAGGCAGCAATATACGCATTAGAGCGGGAGGCATTAAACGGAGCGTGACGATGAACCATAGCAAGGACACAACCTTGCACCAGCGGATCGTGAGCGATATCGAAGGCCGCATCGTTTCGGGCGAGTGGCCGCCGGGCCACCGCATTCCGTTTGAGATCGATCTTACCAAGGAATACGACTGTTCGCGCATGACCGTGAACAAGGCGCTGACCCAGCTTGCCAAGGCTGGGCTGATCGAGCGCCGGAAGAAATCGGGCAGTTTCGTCACGCAGCCGCAGGCGCAATCGGCGGTGCTCGAGATTCACGACATCCGGGCTGAAGTTCAGTCCCTGAATCTTTCCTATGCCTTTACGGTGACCAAGCGTGAGCAACGCAAGGCGAAGGCCGACGATATCAGGCGCCTCGATGTTGCGCCGGGATCGTCCGTCGTTGATGTCGTCTGCGTTCACTTCGCGGGTGGACGGCCGTTCTGCCTGGAGCAGAGGCTGATCAGCCTCGCAACTGTACCGGAAGCGGCGAGCGCCGATTTTTTGGAAACCGCGCCCGGCGCATGGCTCATCAATCAGATCCCGTGGAGTAGCGCTGAACATCGCATTCATGCAGTCTCGGCCGGACCCGATGAGGCGGCGGCTCTCGATATCGCGCGGCACACCGCATGTCTGGTCGTTGAACGACGGACCTGGAGCAATGTCGGACCGGTCACGCATGTTCGTTTCACCTATCCCGGCGACCGGCATGCTCTGGTTGCGCGGTTCGCGCCCGCCTCGCAGTGAACGCGAAACTGGCACGACACGCGAAGTCCCTGCGTTGCAGTCGGAGCCGTCACGCTCCATGATGTCACTATTCGACAGCGGGAAATGCGGATAGCTGATGCGGTTTATTCTTCTTCGACATGGTGAGTCGCTTGGCAATCTGGACGAACGAGCCTACCGGCAGTTCGGGGATCACGCGGTTCCGCTGTCTCAATGGGGTTATCGTCAGGCTCTGACCGCCGGGCAAGCGATCGCGGCCTACCTCCGCGACCACCCGCCTGGTGAAGCGCACAAGCTTGACATCTGGTACTCGCCGTATCTCAGGACGCGGCAGAGCAAGGACGCCGTTCTGGAAACGCTGCCGTCCGATGTCGTCGGTGACGTCCGTGAAGACTATTTGCTGCGCGAGCAGGATTTTGGACTGTTTACCGAGATCTACGATCACGCCGAGCGCAAACAGAAGTTTCCAGACGAATTCGAGAAGTGGGCGCGCCTGCGCAACAACAGCGGAAAATTCTACGCGCGTCCGCCAGATGGGGAGAGCCGCGCGGACGTCGCTCAGCGCGTACGGCTATTCCTGCAGAACATCGCGCACGAGGGAGATGATGGTGTCGACGTGATCGTCGTTGGCCACGGCGTCACCAACAGGGCGATAGAGATGACCCTCCTCCGCCATCCGGTCGATTGGTTCGAGCGCTCGGACAATCCCGGAAATTCCGACGTGACTTTGGTGGACGGCTCTTACAAGGCGGGCTTCACCTCGACGCTATTGCACAAGGCCACAGACCGCAGCGCTGGGGACACCGAGCTGCGGGACGCGTACGGAACCAGGCTGACCGTGACGGCGAAGGCCACCGAGTAAATCCAGATATCTCCGCGCGTCACCTGCGGTTTCACGAATTTCTTTTCGAACTGATGTCGAATTTCCCACTCGCCAAACGTTTCTTGTCTTGAGGTGGAAAGATCCGCCCGTCAAGAACCGGAGGAGGTTGACATGATGGATGCGAATAATCTTGTTTCCGCAAGAGAGCTGGCCAGACGGAACGGCCTCAGTTTTCCGAATGAAAGCCCGGAGTATCGGCGCGCTCGTGACGAATTGCTCGCCGAAGAAATCGAACTACGCCGGCATATCGAACGCGTCGCGGAGCAGCGCCGTGCCTTGCCGCCCGGCGGGAAAGTGACCAAGGATTACCGCTTTCAGGGTCCGGACGGTGAGGTTAGCCTGAAAGCCCTCTTCGCGGACAAGCCAACGCTCGTGATCTACAGCTATATGTACGGCCCGCAGAGTGAGCGGCCATGCCCGATGTGCACCTCCATGCTATCGGCGCTCGATGGCGAAGTGCCCGATATTTCTCAACAGGCTGCCTTTGCGGTTGTCGCGCGCTCGCCGATCGAGCGATTGCTGGCATTCAAGAAGGAGCGAGGCTGGCACCATCTGCCGCTCTACTCGGACACGACAGAAGAGTTCAGTCGCGACTACCACGCCATTGGCCCGGAAGGCGGTGATGATCCTGCCTACAACGTCTTCACGATCAAGGACGGTGCGATCCGTCACTTCTGGAACCCGGAAATGGGGCCGGTAACGGCTGATCCCGGCCAGGACCCGCGGGGTGCACCGGACTTCATGCCGCTCTGGAACGTGCTTGACACAACCCCTGAAGGCCGACCGCCAAGCTGGTATCCAAAGCTCAGCTACGATAGCGCGGGCTAGTTCCGCGCTCGCCGCGAGCGTCAGCGCCCCTTGCCGACGCTCGCATACATGCCTGTTGTACGGAACTCGGTTGGATTTGTGCCATAGACCCGGCGGAATACCTTCGAGAAGTAGTTGGCGTCCTCGAAGCCTGAGCGGATCGCCACTTCCTTGACCGGCATGTTTGCGGTCTTCGTCAGCAATTTGACGGCCCGCTTCAGCCGTTTCTGCAGGACGAATTCGGCCGGCGGCAGGCCCTCGTTGGCTGCGAACATCCGCGAAAAGTGCGCCCGGCTGAGGCCGGCGACCCGCGCAAGATCCTCCACGGGTAGCGGGCGCTCGAGGTTTGCCATGATGTAGTCGATGACATGCTGCATCGTCCGGTATTCCTCGCTGAAGACCGGATGCGAGCCAAAGACGTCGTCATAAAGCGCCATGGCGGCCTCATAGGCGATTGCCGAGGCCAGCCCCGGCGTTTCCCCGCCATTGATCAGCCGGAGACTGCAATCCGCCAGATGCTCGATCGTTTGCGGCTGCAGTTTCAGAACCGGGCCGGTCACAGCGAGGATCGAGCGGTGGATGCGCAGTGCCTCCTCACCGTTCATGGAAATCCAGAAAAACTCCCAACGGTCCCCTTCTTCGAGCCAATAGCGATGATTGTGCGGGACGAGGACAAGCAGCGTCTCCCCTTCCTTGACGCGAAACTCGCGATTCTCGTAGCGCAAGTTGCCCGCGCCTTTGATCGTATGCTGCAGGACGGTAAAAGGCGTCTGTCCGCGCTTTCTGCCGTCCCAGTCATAGGTCGCATTCTCGCGAATTTCGTAGCCCGTGCTGGTCGGCATTGTGTGCAGGCTCTGGCGGCCGCGCGGCAGCGACACCGTCCGCATGACTGGCCCATTGTTAATCAATTTCTGCAGCACAGAATTACCCATGAAAGCATAATCCTTCTCTGGCGGCCCCGCCGAATATGCGCATAATCCGCCCTCAAGAGAGAGAACACCGCCAGCATCGAGGAGTGGCGGGGAGGAGAATAAGCCGGATTTCTGGCCTTTTTTGGCGTAGAGCGCAAGCCCGCGTCCCATTCTTCTTCTCATCATTCAGCGCCGGCACATTTGATCGCATTGAGGCAAGGATCATGAGTTTCAAAATCGCTATCATCGGCGCAGGCAGCGTCGGCTTCACAAAAAAACTGTTCACCGATATCCTCTGTGTGCAGGAATTCCAGGACGTTGAGTTCGCGCTTACGGACATGAGCGAACACAATCTCCAGATGATCAAGCAGATCCTCGACACGATTGTTGCATCGAACAAATTGCCGACCAAGGTGACGGCGACGACGAACCGCCGCGAGGCGCTGACCGGCGCGCGCTACATCATCAGCTGCGTGCGCGTCGGCGGTCTCGAAGCCTATGCCGACGATATCCGCATTCCGCTGAAGTACGGCATCGATCAGTGCGTCGGTGACACGATCTGCGCCGGCGGCATTCTCTATGGCCAGCGCAATATTCCTGTCATTCTGGATTTCTGCAAAGACATTCGCGAAGTCGCCGAACCGGGCGCGAAGTTCCTGAACTACGCAAACCCGATGGCGATGAACACCTGGGCTGCGATCGAATACGGCAAGGTCGACACGGTCGGTCTCTGCCATGGCGTCCAGCATGGCGCCGAACAGATCGCGGAAGTGCTCGGCGCGAAATCGCCTTCCGAACTCGACTACATCTGCTCGGGCATCAACCACCAGACCTGGTTCGTCGATCTCAAGCTTAACGGTCGCAAGATCGGCAAGGACGAGTTGGTTGCCGCCTTCGAGGCGCATCCCGTGTTCTCGCAGCAGGAAAAGCTCCGCATCGACGTGCTGAAGCGCTTCGGGGTTTACTCGACGGAAAGCAACGGCCACCTGTCCGAGTACCTTCCCTGGTACCGCAAGCGGCCAGATGAAATTACCAAGTGGATCGACATGTCCGATTGGATCCATGGCGAAACCGGTGGTTATCTCCGTCACTCCACCGAGACCCGCAACTGGTTCGAAACCGAATTCCCGCAGTTCCTGGAGTCGGCAGCGAAGCCGATCGATCGGTCCAAGCGTTCGAATGAGCATGCGAGCCACATTCTCGAGGCGTTGGAAACCGGGCGCGTGTACCGGGGCCACTTCAACGTCAAGAACAACGGCGTGATCACCAACCTGCCATCGGATGCGATCATCGAATCGCCCGGCTTCGTCGACCGCTTCGGCATCAACATGGTGTCAGGCATCACCATCCCGGAAGCCTGCGCCGCGACCTGCATGGCCTCGATCAACGTCCAGCGCATGTCGGTTCATGCCGCTATCAGCGGCGATATCGATCTCCTGAAGCTCGCCGTCCTGCACGACCCGCTGGTCGGCGCCGTGGCGACGCCCGAGGAAGTCTGGCAGATGGTCGATGAAATGGTCGTCGCCCAGGCCCGCTGGTTGCCGCAATATGCGGACGCAGTTCCGGCTGCGAAGGAACGCCTGGCCAAGTCGACTGTCAAAACCCGCGAATGGGCAGGTGCTGCACGCCGCAATGTTCGCTCGATCGACGAACTGCGTGCCGAGAAGGCCGCGCTCAAGCAGGCGGTCTGAATTTCGCTGACGACGGGTGGCGATGGGGCTCGGGAGGGCCCCATCGCCACAAGCCCGTCATCGGATCGTTGAGGAGAAGCGGGGCTGCCGAAGGCACCCTGAAGCAAGAGGGAGAAACGATGAGAAATTTCCGCAATATTGGCATTATGGCCGGACTGGCGCTCAGCGTCTCCGTTTCGGCTCTGAGCGCCTACGCCTCGGAGCCGACCGCACCGCCCGTTCCGCCGCAGTTTCCGGCGGAAGGCAAGATCAAATACGTATCGAGAGACTCCATCGAGGAGTTCAAGGCGCTTCCTTCGTATAACGAACCGGATTGGGTGAAGAAGAACTTCGTCGATACCGGCAAGCTTCCGCCGGTCAAGGATCGTCTGCCGAAGGAGCCGCTGGTCTTCAAGACCGAGAACATGGTCGACGGCGTCGGCGTTTATGGCGACACGCTGCGCCACGTCATCGGTGGCCGGCCCGAGGGCTGGAACTATGGCGCCGGCCAGACTCAAGGCTGGGGCGGCATCGACATTGGCCTCTCCGAGTGCCTGACGCGCACCGCACCGCTCTTCCAGGTCGAGGCCAAGGACACCGAACCGCTTCCGAACCTCGCCAAGAGCTGGGACTGGTCCGCCGACGGCCACAAGCTGACCATGCACCTCGTCGAAGGCGCCAAGTGGTCGGATGGGGTCGCCTTCAACGCTGACGACATCATGTTCTACTGGGACGACGAGGTCATCGACCCTAACGTTTCGCCGCTCGGTGGCGGCGCATCGCCGGAAGCCTTCGGCGTGGGAACGACACTGAAGAAGATCGACGACTACACGGTCGAATGGACCTTCAAGGAAGCCTTCCCGAAGCAGTATCTCTACACGATGTCCTATCCGAGCTTCTGCCCGGGTCCGTCGCACATCCTGAAGCCGCAGCATCCGAAGTATTCGAAGAACACTTACGACCAGTTCAAGAATGCCTTCCCGCCTGAGTACATGAACCTGCCGGTCATGGGTGGCTGGGTGCCGGTCGAATATCGCCCCGACGATATCATCGTGATGCGCCGCAATCCCTACTACTGGAAGGTCGACGAGAAGGGCAACCAGCTGCCTTACCTCAACGAACTGCACTACAAGCTCTCCACCTGGGCTGACCGCGACGTGCAGGCCGTTGCCGGTTCCGGCGACATTTCCAACCTGGAGCAGCCGGAAAACTTCGTGGCGTCGCTGAAGCGCGCCGCCGAAAAGACGGCACCCGCCCGTCTCGCCTTCGGCCCCCGTCTCATCGGCTACAACATGCGCATGAACCTCTCTGCCAATGGCTGGGGCGATCCTGACGCACGTGGCCAGGCTGTTCGCGAACTGAACCGCAACGAGGACTTCCGCAAGGCGATCACCATGGGCCTCGACCGCAAGGCGATCGGCGACTCGCTCGTCAAGGGTCCGTTCACCGCGATCTATCCGGGCGGCCTGTCCTCCGGCACGAGCTTCTACGACCGCAACTCCGTGGTCTACTACCCGTTTGACCTGAAGGGCGCCAAGGCATTGCTTGCCAAGGCAGGCCTCAAGGATAGCGACGGCGACGGCTTCGTGAACTTCCCGGCCGGCACTGAAGGCGGCAAGAATGTCGAAATCGTTCTTCTCGTCAACAACGCCTATGCGACCGACAAGAGCCTTGCTGAAGGCGTGATCGGGCAGATGGAAAAGCTCGGCATCAAGGTCATCCTCAATGCCCTGGACGGCCCCAAGCGTGACGATGCCCACTATGCGGGTCGTTTCGACTGGTTGATCCAGCGCAGTTCACCGGAGCTCGCTTCCGTCGTGCAGAACACCGAACAGCTCGCACCTGTCGGTCCGCGCACCAGCTGGCAGCACCGCGCCGGCAAGGACGGCAAGGTCGATCTGATGCCATACGAAGAAAAGCTCGTGGACATCGTCACCAAGTTCCAGACGAGCCAGGATAACAACGAGCGCGTCGAACTGATGAAGCAGTACCAGAAGGTTGCGACCGAAAACGTCGATACCGTCGGTCTCACGGAATATCCGGGTGCGCTGATCATCAACAAGCGCTTCTCGAACGTGCCGGCCGGAACACCGATCTTCATGTTCAACTGGGCTGAAGACTCCGTCATCCGCGAACGCCTGTGGGTGGCCGCCGACAAGCAGGGCAAGTACGAGCTGTTCCCCGAGCAGCTGCCCGGCAAGCCCGGCGAAAAGGGCCCGATCAACTAAGTTCTCCTCCCGAAGAAACGGACCGGCCGCGCGTGACGCGCGGCCGGGCAAGATCAACAAGCCGGCCGCACCGAAAGGCGCGACTGGCCGCAAGGAGAAACGAGCCCGATGTTACGCTTCCTGCTCGTGCGCATAGCGTCCGCCATCCCCGTCCTGATTATCCTGAGCATCGTCACCTTCGCGATCATCCAGGCTCCGCCGGGCGACTATGCCGACTACATCAGATCGCAGCTGATCAACCAGAGCGGCGCGTCCTTCGAAGCCGCCGACGCACAGGCCCAAGCCTACCGCGTCGCCCATGGCCTCGATCAGCCGATGGTCATCCAGTATTTCGCCTGGATCAAGGGCATCATCACCGAGGGCAATTTCGGCTACAGCATGTTCTACAACAAGCCGGTCGCTGACGTCGTGGCCGAGCGCCTGCCGCGCACGCTGCTGCTCGCCCTCGTCTGTCACATCTTAGCGTCGGTTCTTGGCATCGGCTTCGGCATCTGGGCGGCCACCCGCCAGTACAGCTGGATCGACAGCCTGCTTTCGGGCGTCTCCTTTCTCGGCATGACGGTGCCGCGCTTCCTGATGGCGCTGATCATCGTCTACCTCCTCGTCTTCCAGTTCAACGTCTCGGAGATCGGCAGTTTCTTCTCGCCGCAATATGGCGGAGCGCCGTGGTCTTGGGCGAAATTCGTCGACCTCGTCAGCCATGTCTGGCCTGTTGTCGCCATCGCCACCTTCGGTGGGCTCGCCTACAACATGCGCGTCATGCGCGGCAATCTGCTCGACACGCTGAATGCCCAGTATGTGGAGACCGCGAAAGCCAAGGGATTGTCGGGCAGTGCTGTGGTTATGCGCCATGCCGTGCCGAACGCGCTACACCCGCTCGTCATGTACCAGGGCGTTGTGCTCCCCTACATGCTGACAGGAGAAATCGAGACGGCGATCATCTTCTCGCTGCCGACAGTCGGCCCCGCGATCGTCGGCTCCATGGCGATCGGCGACGTCTATGTCACCGCCACCTTCATGATGGTTCTTTCGGCAACGCTGATCGTCGGCAACATCATCGCCGACATGCTGCTTGCCATGCTGGACCCGCGCGTCCGCCAGTACGGAGGAGCCTGATATGCTCGCCTTCGATTCCGCTCCCCCACCGCCGCACGAAGAGACCGTCAAGGGCCTGCCGAACGGCAATGAAAGCTACCTGTCGCTGGTCTGGCGTCGGCTCCGCCGTTCCTGGACCGGCTTGATGGGCCTCGTCCTCGTCGGCTTGCTGCTCTTCATGGCCGTGTTCGCCGATTTCTTCGCGCCGATGGACCCCAAGGCCACCGATACCGGCTTCGCGCCGCCGCAGATGGTGAGCTTCCACGACAAGGACGGGAACCTGACCTATCCGCCGCGCGTCTATGCGCTTGGTGAATCCGAGGAACTTGACCCCGTCACCTTCCAGCCGATCGTCGGCCCTGATTACGACAATCCGCGCAACCTCGGCTTCTTTGTGAAGGGCGCCGAATACAAGCTGCTCGGTCTCATTCCAGCCGATCGCCACTTCTTCGGCTCGGTGGACGGGCAGCCGGTTCATTTCCTCGGTACAGACAAGTTCGGTCGTGACGTGCTGTCCCGCGCTATTATCGGCTCTCGGATATCCTTGACCATCGCGCTAACGGTCGTTTTCATCGTCACGGTCATCGGCACGACGGTTGGCATGGTTTCCGGCTATTTCGGCGGCTCGTTCGACACATGGGTGCAGCGTTTCGTGGAAGTGGTTCTGGCCTTTCCGCAGCTACCGCTCTATCTGGCGCTGACCTCCCTGATCCCGGTGACCGCGCCCACCAACGTCTTCCTCGCCTTCGTGATCGTCGTCATGTCGGCGCTCGGCTGGGCGCAGATGTCGCGCGAGGTGCGCGGGAAGACGCTGGCGCTCGCCCGCATCGACTATGTCCGTGCGGCGATGGCCGTCGGTGCCACCGACCGGCGCATCATCTTCCAGCACATCTTCCCGAATGTGATGAGCCACGTCATCGTTGCCGTCACGCTGCATATCCCGAGCGTCGTGCTGCTCGAATCCTTCCTCGGCTTTCTCGGCTTTGCCGTGAAGCCGCCGCTGATCTCCTGGGGGCTGATGCTGCAGGACACCGCCAACTATTCGGTGATCGGCACCTACCCCTGGATCCTCGCCCCCGTCGGCTTCGTGCTCGTCACCGTCTTCGCGTTCAACGCGCTCGGCGACGGTCTGCGCGACGCGGTCGATCCCTATTGATTGAGGTGAAGAACATGGCTCTCGCACTCGTCAACTCGTTTGCCCCGCCCGTCCGTTTCGATCACGATGCGCACAAGGAAAGCCCCGTCATCGACGCCCGCAATATCGGCGTCAACTTCAAGGTCGAGCATGGCACCGTGGAAGCGGTGAAGGACATCTCCTTCCAGCTCTACCGCGGCGAGACCATTGCCATCGTCGGCGAATCCGGCTCCGGCAAGTCCGTAACAGCCCGCACCGTCATGGGGCTCTTGTCGAAGCGCGCCGTCGTCGCGCCGAAATCGACCGTTGAATATGACGGCGCCAATATTCTGAAATATCCGGAGCGTGAGCGCCGCAAGCTGCGCGGCGACCGGATCTCGATGATCTTCCAGGAGCCGATGAGCTCGCTGAACCCGATCTACACGATCGGCAGCCAGATCGTTGAAGCGATCCGCGTGCATCGGAAGATGAGCAAGAAACAGGCATATGCTCGCGCGCTGGAACTGTTGAAGCACGTGCAGATCCCCGATCCGGAAGCGCGCCTGAAGCAGTATCCGCACCAGCTGTCCGGTGGCCAGCGCCAGCGCGTGATGATCGCCATGGCGCTCTCCAACGAGCCCGATGTCCTGATCGCCGACGAGCCGACCACCGCGCTCGACGTGACGGTGCAGGCGCAGATCCTCAACCTCATCCGCAACCTGCAGAAGGAAATGCGGATGGCGGTGATCCTGATCACCCACGACCTCACCGTCGTCCGGCAGTTCTCCGACTACGTCTACGTGATGCAGCACGGTGAGATGCGCGAGCACAACACGACGGAAAAGCTCTTCGCCAATCCGCAGCATAGCTACACCAAGCATCTTCTGAGCTCGGAGCCGCGCGGCCAGGCGAACCCGCTGCCCGA
This sequence comes from Rhizobium sp. Root708, assembly GCF_001429725.1. Taxonomy (GTDB): domain Bacteria; phylum Pseudomonadota; class Alphaproteobacteria; order Rhizobiales; family Rhizobiaceae; genus Rhizobium. Next base: position 43,868 of record NZ_LMHV01000009.1, read on the forward strand.
GGGGTCCGAGGTCATCCTCGACGCCAAGGGCGTGCGCGTGTCCTTCATGATGCGCCACGGTAGCTTCTTCAAGCCGGAGCTGAAGGAACTCGTGGCCGTCGACAGCCTGGGGCTGACGCTGCGCAAGCATGAGACACTTGGCCTCGTCGGTGAATCCGGCTCCGGCAAGACGACCTTCGGGCAGGCGCTGTTGCGGTTGAACGATGCCGACAATGGCGAGATCTATTTCGACCGCGAGCCGATACACGGCAAGTCACGCGCCGAGATGCGGCCGCTGCGCTCGCGCATGCAGGTCGTGTTCCAGGACCCGTTCTCATCGCTCAACCCGCGCATGACGATCGGCCAGATCATCGAGGAAGGGCTTGTGGTCAACAAGCTCGGCGCGACCAAGGCCGAGCGGCTGGACCGGGTGCGCGAAGCGCTGATCGCGGCAGGCATGCCGGGCAATATCCTGTCGCGCTTTCCGCACGAATTCTCGGGCGGCCAGCGCCAGCGTATTGCCATTGCCCGGGCCATCGCGCTCGAGCCGGAATTCATCCTCCTCGACGAGCCGACGTCGGCGCTCGACCTTTCGGTCCAGGCGCAGATCATCGAGCTATTGCGCAAGCTGCAGGACGAGCGAGGCCTCAGCTATCTCTTCATTTCGCACGATCTCAAGGTCGTGCGTGCCCTCTGCCACCGGGTGATTGTCATGCAGCATGGCAAGATCATGGAAGAGGGACCCGTCAACGAAGTTCTCACCAATCCCAAGACCGCCTACACCGAACGGCTCGTGAAAGCCGCTTTCGAGGTAGCGTGATTGCCAATGCCGGAGGATATTATGGCAAGAAACCCCAAGATCACCTTCATCGGAGCTGGTTCCACCGTCTTCATGAAGAACATCATCGGCGACGTGCTGCAGCGGCCCGCGCTGTCGGGCGCGACCATCGCCCTGATGGACATCAATCCGCAGCGCCTGGAAGAAAGCGCCATCGTCGTCAACAAGCTGATCTCGACGCTGGGCGTCAAGGCCAAGGCCGAGACCTATTCGGACCAGCGCAAGGCGCTCACAGGCGCCGATTTCGTGGTCGTCGCCTTCCAGATCGGCGGCTATGAGCCCTGCACGGTAACCGACTTCGATATCCCGAAGAAGTTCGGCCTGCGCCAGACGATCGCCGATACGCTTGGCGTAGGGGGCATCATGCGCGGCCTGCGCACTGTGCCGCATCTGTGGAAGATCTGCGAGGACATGCTCGTGGTCTGCCCGGAAGCGATCATGCTGCAATACGTCAACCCGATGGCGATCAACACCTGGGCAATCGCCGAGAAGTATCCCACGATCAAGCAGGTCGGCCTCTGCCACTCGGTGCAGGGCACGGCGATGGAGCTCGCCCACGATCTGGACATCCCCTACGAGGATATCCGCTACCGCTCGGCCGGCATCAACCACATGGCCTTCTACCTGAAGTTCGAGCATCGCCAGCCCGATGGTTCCTACAAGGACCTCTATCCGGATCTTGTGCGCGCCTATCGTGAAGGCCGCGCGCCGAAGCCGGGCTGGAACCCGCGTTGCCCGAACAAGGTGCGCTACGAGATGCTGACCCGCCTCGGCTATTTCGTCACCGAAAGCTCCGAGCATTTCGCCGAGTACACGCCCTACTTCATCAAGGAAGGCCGCGAGGACCTGATCGAGAAGTTCGGCATCCCGCTCGACGAATACCCGAAGCGCTGCATCGAGCAGATCGAGCGCTGGAAGGGTCAGGCGGAAGCCTATCGCTCGGCCGAGAAGATCGAGGTCAAGCAGTCGAAGGAATATGCCTCCTCGATCATCAACTCGGTCTGGACCGGCGAACCCTCGGTGATTTACGGCAACGTCCGCAACAATGGCTGCATCACCTCGCTGCCCGCCAATTGCGCCGCCGAAGTCCCGTGCTTGGTCGATGCATCCGGCATCCAGCCGACCTTCATCGGCGACCTGCCGCCGCAACTCACCGCGCTGATGCGCACCAACATCAACGTGCAGGAACTCACCGTTCAGGCTCTGATGACCGAGAACCGCGAGCACATCTACCATGCCGCGATGATGGACCCGCATACAGCCGCCGAACTCGACCTCGACCAGATCTGGACGATGACGGACGAACTTTTGGCCGCGCACGGCGAGTGGCTGCCGGCATGGGCGCGCACTGCGCGCAAGGTTCAGGCCGCCTGACCAACTCTCTCCCGGTCACGGCCTCAAGAAGTCCCGCGGCTCAGCCGCGGGGCTTTTTTTATAAAAGGGCGAGAGGCTAGCGGGCAAACTTTCGAGCGCCTGCGACGCAGACGATGACGGCGACGGTTACCGCGAACATCGAGACGCTTACAGTCTCGTGCAGAAGTGTCGCGGCGAGCGCCAGGCCGAGAAACGGTTGCAGGAGCTGCAATTGCCCGACAGCCGCAATTCCTCCCTGCGCAAGCCCGCGGTACCAGAAAACAAAACCGATCAGCATGCTGAACAAAGAGACGTAGGCAAGGCCGGCAAAGGCGGAGGGACCGATGCCGGAGAAGCTTGGCGGCATCATTGCGGCCGCGATCACGAGCATCAATGGCAGCGCCAGAACAAGCGCCCAGCAAATGACCTGCCAGCCGCCGAGCTCCCGCGAGAGGCGTGCGCCTTCGGCATAGCCGAGCCCGCAGACAACAATGGCGGCCAACATCAAGGCGTCGCCGACAAAGGACGCGGCAATGCCTTGCCATAGCGCGAAGCCGACGACCAGGGCGCTACCAAGGCCGGAGAACAGCCAGAAAAGTGGCTTCGGGCGCTCGCCGCCACGGATGACCCCAAATATTGCGGTCGAAAGCGGCAGCAGACCGATGAAGACAATGGAATGCGCGGAGGTGACGTGCTGCAGGGCGAGTGCGGTCAGCAGGGGGAAGCCGACAACAACGCCGAGTGAAACGACGATTAGCGGAACAATGTCACGTCGGCTCGGACGGCTTTCGCGAAACAGAGCAAGCAGCGCAAGCCCAAGCATCCCGGCGATCGCCGCCCGCGCTGCCGTCAGAAACACGGGATCAAACTGCATCACCGCCACCCGCGTCGCCGGCAGCGATCCGCTGAAAATTACCACGCCCACAAATCCGTTGAGCCATCCCGACAGTGTCCGGTCCATTTTTCACTCCATTATTGCAGCGGTGTTATCGAACAAAGCCGATGGTGTCGCCAGCGACGAAGTGGTACGCTTTCGTAAAACTGTTATGGTCCCGAAAGCAATACAGATGGTTATGGATGCAGAATCTGGGAACACCACCCGGGTGGCAATGGTCATGGCGACAATTCGCCAGCGGATCGCAAGCCGCAGCCTGGCGGCGGGCGCCAAGCTCCCCTCCGTCAGAGGCCTGGCGACTGGCCTGAAGGTGTCCACCTCCACAGTAGTCGATGCCTACCAGCGTCTGGTCGCCGAAGGCGTCATCCATGCGCGGCCCGGATCGGGGTTCTATGTCGCAAATCAGGTGGCGCCGTTTTCCGTGGCGGAAAGCGGCCCGAAGCTCGACCGCGATGTGGATCCGTTCTGGGTCTCCCGGCAGTCGCTGGAAACAGCGAGCGATGGATTGAAGCCGGGCTGCGGATGGCTTCCTGCCAGTTGGCTTCCTGAGGAGGGAATGCGGCGCGCGCTCAGGACGCTTTCGCGGGCTCAGGGCACGTCGTTGGCTGATTACGGCTCGCCGCTTGGATTGTCACCGCTTCGACAACTGATTGCCCGGCGTCTGGCCGACCGAGCATTGGAGGCGTCACCGGATCAGATCATGCTGACGGAGTCGGGAACGCAGGCAATCGATCTGCTGTGCCGGTTTCTGCTTGAGCCTGGCGACACGGTACTGGTCGACGATCCGTGTTACTTCAATTTTCATGCCCTGTTGCGCGCTCATCGCGCCAAGATCGTCAGCGTGCCCTATACGCCGATCGGGCCGGACCTGGAGATATTTGCGCAGGTGGTCGCGAAAGAGCGGCCACGCCTCTACATCACAAACTCAGCGATCCACAATCCGACGGGCGCAACTCTCTCGCCAGTCACGGCACACCGGGTGCTGAAGATTGCCGAGCAATTCGGTGTGACCATCATCGAAGATGATATTTTCGCGGATTTCGAATTCACGCCGGCGCCGCGCCTGGCGGCATTCGATGGCCTCGATCGGGTCATTCATATCGGAAGTTTCTCGAAGACCCTGTCCGCCGCAGCGCGCTGCGGCTTCATCGCCGCGAAACCGGAATGGATCGAAGGGCTGACGGACCTGAAGATCGCAACCTCGTTCGGTGGCGGCCGGCTCTCGGCGGAATTCGTGTTCAATGTCCTCAGCGACGGCAGCTACCGTAAGCATGTCGAGGCGCTGCGCTCAAAGCTCGCCCACGTCATGCTCGACGTGTCTTCCCGCCTGAAGGCGATCGGGATCAATCCCTGGCTGGAGCCGCAGGCAGGGTTGTTCCTGTGGTGCAGGCTGCCCGATGGCATTGATGCTGCCGAGGTTGCGCGGCTCGCCTTGAAGAAGGGGGTCGTGTTGGCGCCGGGCAACGCCTTCAGTCTGTCGCAGACCGCCACGAACTACATCCGCTTCAATGTCTCCCAGACACTTGAGCCGCGCATCTTCGATATTCTGAGCCAGACGCTGGGGGCCATTCATCAACAGAAGCGCGCCTGATGCAATTGATTAGATCAATATATCTGATATAGAACAGATATACGCATTTCTATCTCGCCCGCCGGAGCCCCATGAGCCGTAACTTTCTCGTCGTTGATCCCGAAGAAGGCATGCCCATTCTGAAGGGACTTGCATCACCGGCGCGTGTCGCTGTTTTGAAGCTTTTGCACGAGAAGGGGGCGCTGAATGTCAACGAAATCGCTGAGATTCTGGGGCTTCCTCAATCCAGCGTGTCGACCAACGTGCAGATGCTCGAGGATGCCGGCCTGATCCGCACGGAAAGCCAAAAGGCGCGCAAGGGCAACCAGAAGGTCTGCCACAGCGTCTATGACGAAATCCTCGTCGTTTTCAAGAATGAAATCAAGGAAACGGAACCGGATGCCATTGAGGTCTCCATGCCTCTCGGTCTCTATACCGGCTTTGAGGTGACGGCGCCCTGCGGCCTCTGTTCCGCCGACGGCATTATCGGGCTGCTCGATGTCCCGAATACATTCCTCGATCCGGACCGCATGAAGGCCGGGCTCATCTGGTTTACCAGGGGCTATGTGGAGTACCAGTTTCCGAATAATGCGAGACTGACGAACACCAGCATCCGCGAGATCGAATTCGTGATGGAGTTGAGCTCGGAGGTCCCCGGCACCAGCGCGGACTGGCCCTCGGATATCACGCTGACAGTCAATGGTGCTGACATCGGGACCTGGACCTCGCCAGGCGATTTTGGCGACAAACGCGGGGTCTTTACCCCCGATTGGTGGAAGCTGAAGGGCTCCCAGTACGGAAAACTGAAGAATTTCCGCATCAATGACGATGGCGCCTTTGTCGACGGCTTGCGCATCTCCGACGTCTCGCTTGCCGACCTGAAGCTCGATGTGCATCACTCGATTCGCCTTCGTATCGGTGTGCGTGATGACGCAAAACATCCGGGCGGTATCAACATTTTCGGCCGCGGATTTGGCAACTACGACCAGGACATCCTGCTGCGCTTGAAGACTCGGTGAGTCTATCCAGTTTTCTGAATTTTATGCTTGACCGGGTGGCAGGCTTCCGCTTTATTCATCTTAATTTGTGATATAGATCACAAAAGACGATACAGTGGGAGGATACCATGAAGGCTGCGGTCACGGCGCACAGCAAATACACCATCTCGGACATCGATCCGCGCCTTTACGGCTCGTTCATCGAGCATCTTGGTCGTGCTGTTTATACCGGGATCTACGAACCCGACCACGCGACCGCAGATGAAAACGGCATGCGCAAGGATGTCATCGAGTTGGTCAAGGAACTCAATGTTCCTATGGTGCGCTATCCCGGCGGCAACTTTGTGTCAGCCTACAATTGGGAAGACGGTATCGGCCCGAAGGAAAGCCGTCCGACGCGGCTCGATCTCGCCTGGCATACGTCGGAGAGCAACCAGGTCGGTATTCATGAATTCGCCGACTGGTGCGTATCGGCCAACACCGAGATGATGCTGGCCGTCAACCTCGGCTCGCGCGGCCTCGACGAGGCGCGCAACTTCCTCGAATACGTCAATCATTCCGGCGGCAGCGAGTGGAGCGACAAGCGCATTGCCAACGGCCGCAAGGAGCCTTGGGACGTCAAGCTCTGGTGCCTCGGCAACGAAATGGATGGCCCCTGGCAGATCGGCCACAAGACCGCGGACGAATATGGCCGTCTTGCGCACGAGACGGCGAAGGCGATGCGCGCTTTCGACAGCTCGCTCGAGCTCGTGGTCTGTGGTTCGTCGAACGCGCATATGCCGACCTACCCGGAGTGGGAGGCCACCGTTCTTGATCACACCTACAACGAGGTCGACTACATCTCGCTGCATATGTATTTCGAGAACCGCGCCAAGGACACGGCCAACTATCTCGCTCGTAGCGTCGAGCTCGACAACTACATCGGCACGGTTGCTGGCGTCATCGACTACGTCAAGGCGAAGAAGCGGTCCTCGAAGGATGTCTATATCTCGTTTGACGAGTGGAACGTCTGGTATCACTCCAAGGAACGTGACAAGGCGACGCTTGCCGGTGCCAACGGCTGGCCGCATGCCCCGGCTCTGCTGGAGGACGACTACAATTTCGAGGATGTGCTGCAGGTCGGTTGCATTCTCAACACCTTCATCAATCGCGCCGATGTCGTGAAAATTGCCTGCCTGGCGCAGCTCATCAACGTCATCGCGCCGATCATGACGGTTCCGGGTGGTCCCGCATGGCGTCAGACGATCTTCTACCCCTACTACTTCGCATCGGTTTACGGCCGCGGCACCGCGCTGAAGCTAATGGTCGATAGTCCGACCTACAAGGTGGAAGAGCTGGGTGATGTTCCGTACCTCGACGTCTCCGCTGTGCATGATGCGGAGAAGAAGACGGTGACGTTCTTCATCGTTAACCGCCACGGTACCGAAGCGCTCGATCTCGATGCAAGCCTTCTCGAGTTTGGCGCTCTGCGCGTCATCGACGACCAGGTTGTCGCTCACAGCGATCTCAACATCACCAATACGGCCGAAAAGCCTGACAACGTTGTACCCAAGGCCGTTCTCGGCACCAGCTTCGTCGACGGCAAGCTCAACGCCAAGATCGCTCCGCTCTCTTATCGGATGATCCGACTGCAAGCTTAAGTAAATCAGAAAATTAGATACATATCGAAAGATATGTTGACAAGTTAATTGTATGATTTAACGTCAGCGCACAGGTTTTGACGTGCCACTGGGAGGAACGGATGGAAGCAATAGCTTCTGTTTTGGCACTATCACCGACCGTGGAGGGCTCGCTTTCAAAGGCGAGCGCTTCCCCGGCGGAAGCATGCCAGCTGCTAGTCTGTATCGGCATTTCGGGTTCTGACTGCAATCGAGGAGCAGTCGAATGACCGCGAATATCGAAATCCAGAATGTTACCAAGCGTTACGGCTCGATGACTGTCCTTGATGGACTGTCGCTGTCGATCAAGGCAAACGAGTTCATGGTCTTCCTTGGGCCTTCGGGCTGCGGCAAGTCCACGCTTTTGCGCATGATCGCCGGATTGGAAAGTGTCGATGAAGGCACGATTTCGATCAACGGGGAGCGGATCGACACGCTCCCTCCCGGTCAGCGCGATATCGCCATGGTCTTCCAGTCCTATGCGCTTTATCCGCACATGACGGTGGCCGACAACATGGCCTTCGGACTGCGCAACATCAGCGTTTCCCCGGACGTGATTTCTTCACGCGTCGCGGAGGCGGCCCGTATGCTCGAGATCGGGCATTTGCTGGAGCGCAAACCCGGTCAGCTTTCCGGGGGGCAGCGCCAGCGCGTTGCCATCGGCCGGGCGATTGTGAAGGAGCCGAAAGCCTTCCTGTTCGACGAGCCGCTCTCGAACCTGGATGCGGCGCTGCGTGTCCGCACCCGCGTCGAACTTGCGCAGCTGCGCAACCGAGTACGATCGACGATGATTTTCGTCACCCACGACCAGATCGAAGCGATGACACTGGCCGATCGTATCGTCGTCATGAACAATCGAAAGATCGAGCAGATCGGTACGCCGATGGAGATCTATTCGCGACCGGCAAGCCGCTTTGTCGCGACTTTCGTCGGCTCGCCGACGATGAATTTCCTGAATGTCGGCCTCACGGAAGAAAACGGCTTCCTGCGCGCCAAGCTGCCGGATGGAACCGAGTTGCAGACGGCGATCCGGTCGAGCGGTCCAAAGGCGGGCGAATTCGCGCTCGGCATCCGCGCCGAGGCGGTCAAGCTTGCCAACGGCGTGCCTGCCACGACGACAGGCAAGGTTGACGTGCTCGAACGGCTCGGAGACCGTACGCTTCTCTATACCAGCCTCAAGGATGGAACCGTCGTCGTCGCCGAAGACATCGGCAACAGCCGGGTTGCTATCGGTGACGAGGTCGCACTGACGCTCGATGGTTCGCGCACGCATCTTTTCGATACGGCTGGCAACGCCTGGCATAACGAGGAGGGCGGTCATGGCTGAGGCCACTCTCTCGTCGGCTCCCTCTGCGGCCACGGTGGCCGCCCGGCAAAAGGTTCAGGACATCAATGCACCGCTCTGGCGCAATGCCCTGTTCGTTGCTCCCTATCTCTTCTTTTTCGTCACGCTTCTGATCGTGCCCCTGTTATGGGGCATGTGGCTCAGCCTCCACAAGGCCGATGCCTTCGGTGCCGGGCGGTTTGTCGGTCTCGACAACTACGTCAGGCTGTTCAAGGACAAGATCTTTATCCAGGCGGTCGGCAACACGTTCTATTTCGTGCTGCTGACGGTTCCCACACTTGCCATAATCGGCCTGTTGCTGGCTCTTGCGCTCAATCGCAAGACAAAGATGGCGGCGGCGCTGAGAGCGGTTTACTTCTCGTCGTCGGTGCTGTCGGTCACCATCGTAACGCTCATCTGGCGCATCGTTTTCATCGGCAATTTCGGCCTGCTGGCAACGATTTACGGATGGTTTGGCGTGCCGGCACCTGCCTTTCTCTCCAATCCGAACCTTGCGATGATCGGGATCGCGATTGCGACTGTCTGGTGGTGCATCGGTTTGCCGATGATGCTGTTTCTGTCGGCGCTTCAGCAGGTTCCTGCCGAGATCTATGAGGCCGCCGCGCTCGACAATGCCAGCCGCTGGCGCACCCTCTGGTCCATTACGCTGCCTTCGATCAGACGCACCTTTTTTCTCGTCCTGATCATTCAGGTGGTGCTTCAGTTCCAGCTCTTCGGGCAGGCGAAACTGATGACGCTCGGCGGACCGAACAACGTCTCGAAACCGATCGTGCTCTACATCTACGAAGCCGCCTTCACCAAGTGGGACCTCGGTCTCGGTGCTGCTGCATCCGAAGTGCTCTTCATACTGATCCTGATTGCTGCGATGGCGCAGTACTTCATCTCGCGCCGCAAAGGAGAAGAAGGATGAGCGCAGTATCCGGTGGAAATATGGTCGGTCGTTCGACCGGCGATCGCGTGATCCTTATCCTGGCCGTTGTCTGCGCAGTGATCATGATGGCGCCGGTGCTCTGGGTGATTGGGCTGTCCCTCAAGGACAACAAGGAACTGATGGCGGATATGAACTCCGTCTTCCACGCGCCCTACACGATCACCAACTACGTCAATATCCTGGCCACATCGTCGGTGTTCCGTTGGATCTTGAACAGCATTGTTGTCGCCGGCGGATTGACGCTCTTCACGCTGATCCTGGCATCGCTTGCAGGCTACGGCTTTGCTCGCCTGAACTTTCCGTTCCGCAACACGCTGTTCATTATCGTGTTGCTCGGGCTTGCCATTCCGGAACAGGCGGTGCTCATCGCCCGCCATCAGATCTTCAGCTGGCTGAAGTTTCACAACACCTATCACGGTCTGATCCTGCCGGGGTTGTCGGCACCGTTCGGCGTGTTTCTGATGACGCAATACTTCCGCGCCATTCCGAAGGAGCTCGACGAGGCGGCGCTGCTGGACAATGCCAGCCGCTTCAAGATCTTCTGGAAGGTCCTGCTGCCGTTGACGGTGCCCGCGCAGGCAACGCTCGGGATCTTCACCTTCCTTGGTGCCTGGAACGACTACTTCTGGCCGTTGATCTCGGGCACCAAGAAGGAAATGTACACACTGACGATCGGCATAGCCTCGACACAGACAAACTTCGCGCAATCGGAGGGCCTCGGCTTCCTGATGTCGCAAGCGGTTTTCGCCGGTGCGCCGATCCTCATACTCTACCTGTTTTTCCAGAAATACATCGTGACGGCAGTATCGGGCGCCGCCGTGCGCTGACGCCTGTCCCGCGATCAACCTGCTCCCGGGGAGGGGGCTTGAAGCCAAGGGTCGAAGACCCATTGTGGAGGAGATGGAAATGACGCTTAATTTCAGAAAATACATGCTGGTGGCGGCTTCGGTCATCGCGCTTGCGGGTGCAAGCCCGGCTTTTGCCGCCACCGAGCTGACCGTGCAGCGCTTCTTCGGCGCCTGCGATGCAGACTGGGGCACCAACACCGATGTCACCAAGGCGGTCGGCGAGTGCGGCATCATCACGTCGCTGATCAACAAGTTCAACGCCGACAATCCGGATGTTCATGTGACCGTGACGACCGTCGAATGGCCGGGATACGACCAGTTGACGGCTCAGTTTGCTGCCGGCGACCCGCCAGATATCGTCACCATCCACCAGTCCGTCCTTGCCGACTACCAGTCCAAGGGCCTGATAATGCCGCTGGATGACGTCCTGAAGTCCGTTGGTGTTGCGTCTTCCGACTTCACGGATGCCAGCCTGAACGGCGTGACCAAGGACGGCAAGGTCTACGGCCTTCCGATCGACAACTGGACCATGTTGTATCACATCAACCTGGACCTCTTCAAAAAGGCCGATCTGCTCAATGCCGACGGCACGCCGAAGCTCCCGACCAGCGTCGACGAACTCCTGGCGCAGGCCAAGCAGTTCAAGGAGAAGACCGGCAAGCCGTACTTCGTTCAGAACCTCGCCAACGAAGTCGCTCTCTACACCCGTAATCTCTATACCTACCTGTTCCAGCAGGACTCGAACTTCTTTGCCGATCCGAAGCAGGTCAAGATCAACACGCCCGAGGCCAAGAAGGTCGTCGAGATGTATAAGGCGATCTACGACAACGGCTACACGACCAAGGATCTCGACTACGCGGCTGGCATCAACGCCTTCCTCGCAGGCGAAGGCGGCGTTCATCTGAACGGTACCTGGGTGATCGGCGACTACACGGCATCCTCCGAGAAGGCAGGTACGGCTCTCAACGCCGGCGGTTACGCCGTCTATCCCTATCCGCAGCTCTTCCCGGGCAAGAAGTCGCAGTATGCCGACGGTCATAGCTGGGCAGTGTCGCAGAAGGACCGGAACGAAGAACAGACCGCCGCAATCGGCAAGTTCCTGAAGTTCTTCCATGACAACGACTTCGACTGGTCGCGGACCGGCCACCTTCCGGCTGTCAAGGCGGTGCTGGATTCCGAACAGTTCAAGGCTCTGCCGCATCGTGACACGATCTCGGCGATCGCAACGCTTGGAACGCCACTGCCGTCCACCGTCCAGCGCCAGTTCGCAATTCAGGACATCATCGGCCAGGAAATGAGTGCTGCGATCACCGGCCAGAAAGAGGTCGACGCCGCGCTTACCGACATGGAGCAGCGTATCAACGATCTGCTCGCCAACATCTGAGGCTCAACTCTCTCCCGAGCCTAGGAGCCGATGCCCGCCGCTGGTCTCGCGGCGGGCATTTCCGTTTGTTCGGTTAGGCAATGCCGCCAAGGCAGACGTACTTTATCTCGGTGAATTCCTCGATGCCGTACCTGGAGCCTTCGCGTCCGAGGCCTGACAGCTTGACGCCGCCGAACGGCGCTTCGGCGGTCGAAATCAGCCCCGTGTTGACGCCGACCATTCCATATTCAAGCGCCTCGGCGACGCGGAACACGCGGGCGAGATCCTTTGCATAGAAATAGGACGCCAGACCAAACTCGGTGTCGTTGGCCTGTGCGATGACATCAGCCTCGTCCTTGAACCGGAAGAGCGGTGCCACCGGACCGAAAGTCTCTTCGCGGGCAACGGCCATATCCTTGGTTACGCCTGCAAGCACGGTCGCCTCGTAGAAAGTGCCACCAAGCGGATGGCGCTTGCCGCCGACGACGACCTTGGCACCCTTGGCGACGGCATCGAAGACATGCTCTTCGACCTTTTCGAGCGCCGGCTTGTCGATCAACGGTCCGAGAACAACACCGTCGTCGAAGCCGTTGCCCGTCTTCAGTTTCCCAACGGCCGCCGCAAGCTTCTCGGCAAATGCCTCGTAGACGCCGTCCTGGACGTAGAGGCGATTGGCGCAAACGCAGGTCTGGCCGTTGTTGCGGTATTTCGCGATAAGAGCGCCCTCGACGGCGGCATCGAGGTCGGCATCATCAAAGACGATAAAGGGGGCGTTGCCGCCGAGCTCGAGGCCGAGCTTCTTGATGGTCGGTGCACTCTGCTTATAGAGTTCCGCACCCACTTCCGTCGACCCGGTAAACGTCAGTTTGCGGACGGTCGGATTGGCCGTCATCTCCGCGCCGATCTCGCGCGCGGAGCCGGTCACGACTGAGAACAGTCCCTTCGGCAGTCCGGCGCGCTCGGCCAGAACGGCAATTGCGATTGCCGAGAACGGCGTCTGGCTGGCTGGCTTCAGGACCATCGCGCAACCGGCTGCAAACGCCGGACCGGCTTTTCGCGTGATCATCGCGTTGGGGAAATTCCAGGGCGTGATTGCCGCCACAACGCCGATCGGCTGTTTCATCACCATGATGCGCTTGTCCGGCTGATGCCCGGGGATCAGGTCGCCATAGATGCGCCGTCCCTCCTCGGCGAACCATTCGATGAAACTTGCACCGTAGACAATTTCACCGGCCGCTTCGGCGAGTGGCTTGCCTTGCTCAAGGGTCAGGATGCGGCCGAGATCATCCTTGTTCTCGACCATCAATTCGAACCACTTGCGGAGAATGGCCGAACGCTCCTTGGCGGTCCGTGCGGCCCAAGCCTTTTGCGCGACGCTTGCGGCATCGATGGCCGCCTTTGTCTCGGCGGTGCCAAGCTTCGGGACGCGGCCGATGATTTCGCCCGTCGCCGGATTGTTGACCCCGATGGCGTTCTTCGGATCGGCTTCGATCCACTCGCCGCCGACAAGAGCTGCTTCCCGAAAAAGGCTTGTGTCTTTCAGATGCATGATTTCCATCCCGATTATGTCTGGCCGTGCCATCCAGTCCATTAGTTGGGCGGATTGTGCGACGTGTCAAACTGTGGCGGAAATTCTGTTCGCTCGTCAATCAACCGTATCGGGATGCGTGGCGGCCTTCAGATCGGCCAAGCCGCGATAGCCATCCTTGTTGCCTGTCGCGGCAGCCGCGTTGAAGATGCGCTCGGCATCGCCATACATTTGCAGATTGAGATAGCAGTACCCGCGCAGCACCATCAGGTCGATCCGCTCCTGCTGCAATTGCGCGCGCTGGTCCAGATAGACGAGGGTCTCGCGATAGCGCTTTGCGCCGTATGCGGACAATGCCCGGTCGGAGAGAATAGCGACCTGAAGCTCAGCGGCGCGCTGGCGGCTCTGGGGAGCCTTGGTCGCGGCGACTGCGGCGTTGTTGGACAGCCCCGCTCTCAGATAGGCAAGGCTCTGGCCGTAGGCCGCGTCTTCCCGCGCCTTCCGCGTCGGGCTCGCAAGGGCCGCCTCGAAAGCTTCGACGGCTTCCATCGGGCGGTTGAGGTCCATGAGGCACCATCCACGCGTCAACGCGCTGCCAGGATCGAGCAGACGAGCGTCGACGGTCGTCGAGCAGCCACGCGCTGTCCTGCCGCCTCGTTGGACGGCCACTGTTCGCATGGCGGGTCTCGCCATGGTCGGTGCCTGCGCGACATCAACGGTCGAAGCCGGCGCCGTCGTTGTCCGTGGTTGGGCTGCGAGCGGAGACGCCGGCGACTGTGATACCGGCTGTACGCCTGCCGGAACCGGCGCTGCGATCTGGGCCGGTGGGGTCAGCGAAGACGTATCGCCGAGGTGGGCAATCCGTTCCGATCGTCCCGCCCAAAGGCGCTGCACGTCCTGCACGCCCTTCCGGTCGTTCAGTTGCTCGAGGGTGATCGCCAATCCGTAGGCGGAGGGTTCGTCGTCGGCCTTCCAGCGCAGGGCAGTGTCGAACCAGCGCGCAGCCGTCTGCGGTTGATTGAGGGTACGCGCGTACCAGCCGAACTGCTGGGCGGTTGGAACGTATTTCTCAGCTATCACGACCGTCGCGATACGACCGAGGACGGTCTCGCTCAGATTTGCGGGCGGTTGAAGCGCCATCAAGTTGGCCGTCGCGGCGAGATAGGTTGCCTTCGCATCGTCGGAATCGTCGTGCCACTTGAACATGACATCCTCGGCTTCCTGTGGCTTTTTCTCGGCTATCAACGCCAAGGCAAGGCCCTGTGAGGCACTTGCCGAGTCTTCCTTGCTGCGTGCCGCGCGGAACCATTTTTCCGCGTCCGCGTAGTTTTCACGCCGCACCTGATACCAGCCAAGCAGGAGGTTGTCGGACACCAGCCCCTGCGCCGCCGCAAGCTTCTCGACCACTGAAATGTATTCGGGAGCAACCGCGAGATTGGCATCCGCGTTTCCGGCTGCAACGAAGGTTCGCGCCAGGTCGTTGCGGATGCTGTCGAACTCGCGACCGCCGTTTCCGTCGGGCCGCTCAAGCGCGAGGAGGGGCTGAATGGCGCCATAAGGCAAGAGAGCAGATGCCTTTTGTACGGTCGCCAACCGCTCTTGCGGATTGGTGCAGCTCTTCAGAATATAGCCGTAGGCATCCTGTCCGCGGTGGGCACGGTTCGTGCGCACGAAAGCCTCGGCAACGCGCCAGAGGATGTCGATGTCGCTGCAGGTGAGAAGGCTTGGGGTGTTCGCACCGATATCGACAACCGTGGCATATTGCTTGAGATCAGAGGCGTTGACGAGCCGAGCGCGGGCTTCAGCGACATCCAATCTGTCAAGAAGATCCGCGGGCGGTTGCCAGCCAGCCTCCACCGTCTGTCGGTCGGTGATTGCTTTTCTCAGTTCGGCATAGCGGCCCTCCGAGTAGAGGCTCCACATGGTCTCAAGCTGTTTGTCGCCGCTTTGCGGAACCGCCAACGGGTCGGCAGGCGGCACCCAGTTCGGGTAGAGAGCCTGGAGGCGCGAGATTTCTGCTTGAAGACGAGCCTTGTCGCCACGGCTGGCGAAATAGCGAAGCGCGCTTTCGTCGACCTTCGGCTGATTGGCGGCCTGGGTTGGCGGCGCTGCCTGAGTGGGCGCTGGCGTCGCTGCCGGTGCCGGAGTCGAGGGCGCCGCCTGGGCGACGTCGTTCATCGGTTCCGGAGCAGCCGGCGGCGCAGCAGGCGTGGATGGAGGAGCGGTGCCAGCCGCCGCCTGGATCTGATCGGCAACGAGGTCGAGATCGCGGGGAGAATTCTGCGAAGGTGTCTCGGGACCGGTGATGCGCCCCATCAACATCAGCTGCGGTGCCGACCGTCCTGGCGTCGCCAGGCCAAGCGCTTCCTGGATCGCAACGCGATCCTTCAGCGCGGTGACCAGACCGGCCACAACGACAGCAACACCAACTGCTATGAAAGAGGATCTCACAGACACTCCGGATGTTTCTCCCCGACGAAAGCCAGCCCGAGGAGCTGAAGCGTGGATGGATAATACAGCGACGGCGCAAACTGCCGGGACGACGCAGGAATCTTTGTCCCACGGGTTACACAGGCCACAACATCGTTAACAATTCGATAACCGGGGTCCGGCAGCGATTGCTTCGGGCGACCGCTCGGCAGGTCGAATGTCGCCGGTGCTCCGTCGCCTGCCGTCATTCCGGTTGTAAGGCGATTGAGCAGCGCCTTGTCGGTCACACCGGCACGGGCCAGATAAAGCGGAATGCGAATGGCGTTGTAGCCAAACTCTGGATCGAAGCCTTCTGCGGGCTGCGGATGGCGGTTCAGGCTAACCCAGTCGGCCGGGAGCTTCCGCGGCCCGAATTGCATGTCACGCAAGAGCGCCATGCCGTCGTCCGTCAATGTCTGCCAAGCGTCCGAAGGAGCGAGAACGGCCATGACGGGAATGGCCTCGAAGATGAGGTAAGATGGGTTGACGACCGGCCCATCCTTGCGGCCGGGAGCCATGAACCCCTCGGCACCGGGCAATAGAATTGTGCGCCCGCCAGACTTTACGACGACGTTGGACAGGAGCGCTTCTGCGATCTTGGTTGCGGCTGTCAGGTAGTTCTGTTTGCGCCAGGATGAACCCGCCATCGCCAGTGCATAGGCAATCAGGATGTCGCCGTCGGACGCGTTGTTGGTGTCTGTGACGTGCGGCGTTACGGTCGGATCCCATTTCCACACCGCAAGTCCGTCATCTCGCAGAAGCAGTTCCGTCCGCGTGAAGTACCAGATCTGCTCGAAGTCGGAGGGGTTGTTGGCAAGGTAGGCAAGAAGGAGCCCATAGCCCTGTCCCTCGCTGTGGCTGATACCGCCATTGGCATTATCGATGATCCGGCCGCTGGCATCGAGGAACTTGGCCTTGTAAGCCTCCCATGCCTGCGCAGGGATGGTCGGGCTCTGCGCCGAGGCCGGCGCGCAAACGCAGAACAGCCCCATGCAGAGCGCAAGGATGAAGCTTTGCAGCACCCTCATTGCTTTCTGCCCAGCCGCCCCAGCATGCTTGCCGTGGTGACCCCGATCAGCAGGGCCAGGGCAACCAGCAGGAATACGTAGGAGAGAATGTTGGTTGAAAGCCAGTTGGCTGCGATCAAGCGATAGTTCGCGAGGCTCCATTGGTCCGAGGTGACAAAGTCGAAGCGGCTGACGGGCACGCTGTCGATTTTGCCGGTGCTCGCCGAGTAGGTGGTGATGTGACCTGCGATCTGTGGCCAGCGCGCCTGAGCCGTGATCGCGTTGGCGCCGTCGCGGAGGTCCTTTGCCGATGGTGCCGTTACAACGGTCCAGGTCGCGTCGCCGGTGGCGCTGCGTCCCTGGGCAACCATGAAGCTGTTGCTGTTCGAAGGTGAGAACTGGTCCTCGGCGCCGGGCACGAACTGCAGGGAGCTGAGGGACATATCGAAATTGCGTCGCAGCCACTCCTGGAACGAGGTGATCTGGCCGCGCCAGACACCGCCGCTGACCTTGGAGCGCCATTCGTCGAACATGACGGTGGTTTCCGTCTGCGTCGTCTGGGTGGCGGCAAGCGGGCGCCAGCCTGCCTGGCTGGTCGTTGCGATGTTCATCTGCGTGAGCACCGCTGGCGGCATTTGCGAGATCGAACCGACGAAAATGGCGTCACGTTCGCCGATGGCACCGGGAGACGCCGCGGGCTCGACTTCAATCGGGCGGCCGGCGACGATCGCCATCTGCGCAAGAATGGTTGCTGTTGCAGACAGTGTGTCGGGATCGACGCGATCGATGAACAGCGGGATCGCCTGCGTGGCGCGACCGTAGGGGTAGCCGGTGCCTGCAAAGGCTGCAAGATTGGGGCGCTGCCCAACGCGCGCGAAGTCAGGAATATGAAGTTCGCTTGTATCGAACAGCGCAAATCGCGGCCCGCTACCGGCTGTCGTGCCGGGTACGCAAATGTCGTCTTCCTTGGTGAGCAAAATGGCTTCCAATGACAGGGTGTTCAGTCCTGGCTTGAAGTGCCGCATCGTGACCCGGATCGGCAGATGCCGGAAGATGCCGCCGCCCGACGCGGTGATCGGCAGCGTCGAGGCGATATTGCCGTTTACGTAGATATCCACATGGCTGCCGGGCTGCACGGTCTGCGTATAGGCGGCATCGAGCAGAACTGTCGCCTCGCCATAGGCATTGGCGTAAAAATCCGCGGGGACAGCGACATTGAAGCTGGTCCGGAAACGCCTGCCGGAAAATTCACTCGACTTCACGCCCAATTGCGAAAGGGCGATCGTCTTGTCGGAGAAGACGAGCGGTGCGTCGGGTGCGGTCCAGCGCTGGGTTGCCACCACGTCGCGCCGGACGCTCGGTGCGCGGTCCGTCGTTGCAACGATCGTTTCGATGGCGGAGGAGATCGATGGCCACGAAGGTCCGGTGACCAGAAGCACCGGTGCTCCGGTGCGTGGGTCGGTGGCAAACGTCGCCATGGGAGCCGCCTGGGCTGCCACTGGCACGGCGAAGACAGGCTGCAATTCCGCCGGAGTGCCGACCAGAACGGTCATCTTGCCCGGGCCGGATTGCGGCAGCGTTCCGGTGCTGAACGAGAATGTCTCATTGGGCATGCCGCTCAAGACGGCAATGCCCTGCACGAGCCGCAGCAGTGGCTTGGTTGTTCCCGGTTGCTCCAGTGCCGGTACGACGAAATTGAACTCGGTCTTTCCGGTGCCATCGACGCCGATCGCTCGGATGGCGTCGGTGCTGGAGAGCCTTGCGGCTTCCTCACCCGCAAAGCTCAGGTAGGTCTTCGAGGGGTCGATGTCGGACCAGAGCTCGTAAGTCGACTGCACGGTGCAATCCGTGCGGTGGCGATGCGTCGCCTCGAACGTCAGGAGATTGGCGCCGGGTTGCAGCAGCCGTGGCGGGACATCGAACGTCACATTCGACTGGCCATCCGGCGAACCGACCTGCTGTTGGCCGATCACGCGGTTGTTGAGGAGGACTGTGAATTCGGATGCCTCAGGCGCAACCACGATCGCGTTCTGGTAGGCGAAGTTGAACTTCGCCGGAGCGGCGGCCTGTTCGGGCGTGAGATAGATGGACCAGGACTTCCGATCATATTCGCCGTCAAAGCCTAGCTTGGCCGAGGGAATGAGGTAGCGCAACACCCCGCCCTGTGGGGGCTGACCCGGTTGAGCGGCGGCTGTGGTCGTAGCAGGTGCCGACGGCGCGCCTTGCGGAGCTTGCGCGGGCTGCATCGGAGCCGGCTGGCTGGGAACGACCGGTGTTACGGGTATGATCGCCGGGGGGGTATCGGTCGCTGGAGCAGGAGCCGCCGAGAAGGGGGGAACAATGCTTGGTTTGGGCGCCTCTACCTGTGCTGGAGCGCTTGGGGCTGGTGTTGCTGGAACCGGCGCAACGGCGGGCGCTTGTGGTGTCGGCGGAACAACGGGCAGCGTAAGACGCGGCGCTGCCGGCGCCGTCGTGCGCTCACCCGACATATCGAACGGTGTGGTTTGAGCAAGGGCGACGGCGGTGCAGGTCGTAACCAGAAGCAGGACGGCGGAGGCGAGTTGCTTCATCAGCCTTGCGCCTTTGCAAGTTCGCGCTGTTCCTCGCGTTCCGGGCGCAGACTGCGGAAGAAGTACAGAAGGCCGCGGCTGGTCTGATAAAGCGACAGACCGAGGAACCATATCGTTCCGCGAATGAGGCCCGGATTGTAGCGGCGGGCTTGCTGGAACTGGGTCCACTGCGCCGAGTTCGCGAAGATAAGATCGGCAATCAGTCGGTGGTCAAGAGCGCTTTTCGGCAGGTACTGACATCCGACGGCCAGAAGTCCATCTGACGATTGGATGTTGCGAACCACCAATGGCAGCGTTTCCATTTCCGCGCCGCTGTAGGGCTGGAAACGGATTTCGCCTTCGATGCCGACCATCGATTGATCGAGCTCCTTGTCGAAGACGTGCAGTCGAGCTCCGTGCACGGATACGTCCTCGATCGAAGCGGCATGCCATTTGCCGTTGATCCCGAATTCGCAGCGCCGGTTGACCCGGACACGACGGGAGGATGCGCGTTCGCCGCGTTCAGACACGACGCCGAGCGCGCAACCGGCCATGATCAGATTGATCACGTTCCAACCACCAACGACGAGCGTAACGTCGGCCTTGTAGGGCTCGGTGTAGATGCGGAAGATCGTCACTGCCAGAGCGATGACCTGCACGGCAAAGATCACGAAGAATGGCCGGCTGATTTCGGAAAGGCGGCTGACCGCGATCGACTCGTCCTTCGCGGTCACCTTGAACGTCGGTTTGCGCGGATTGAGCATGACCGAGATGACAGCGGGCAGCAGGTGAACCGTTTGGACGTATTCGTAAAGCTCGGAAATCCAGGGCCAGCGGAACGAACCGTACAGGTAGTTCTGCATCATCAGGTTCACGAGCATGTAGGCGAGCGTGTAGGCGAGGAATTCGCCGCCCGATGCGGTGAAAATCTCCAGGTCGAAGAACAGGTAGAAGAGCGGCGCGAACAGAAACACCGTGCGCGGGAACGGGAAGAGCCAGAAAAGCGTCGACGACATGTAGCAAAGGCGCTGCGGGATCGTCAGGCCGCGCTTCAGAAGCGGGAAACGGAAACGCAGGATCTGCATCATTCCCTGCGCCCAGCGGCTGCGCTGGCCGATAAAGCTTGCGAACGTCGCCGGCTGCAGCCCGGCAATCAGCGGCTTGTCTACGTAGATGCTGTTCCAGCCGCTGCCGTGCAGGGCAAGAGCCGTCTCGCAATCCTCGGTGATGCTGATGCCGCTGAAGCCGTTTTGCGATTCGAGTGCCTTGCGGCTGAGGACCGCCGCGGACCCGCAGAAGAACGCTGCGTTCCATTTGTCGAGGCCGCGCTGGATGATCCCGTAGAACATCTCGTTCTCGCTCGGCATCTTCTCGAATGTGCGCAGGTTGCGTTCGAGCGGGTCGGGATTGATGAAGAAGTGCGGCGTCTGGACCAGAAAAAGCTTCGGATCGTCGTCAAAGTAGCCGACCGTCTCGAGCAGAAAATCACGTGCCGGCGCATGGTCGGCATCGAATACGGCAATGAGTTCACCGGATGAATGCTTCATCCCGTTGTTCAGATTCCCGGCCTTGGCGTGCTCGTTCCGCTCTCTAGTCAGATAGTTGACGCCGATGTCTTCGCAGAGCTGGCGCAATTCATTGTGACGGGCGACCGCGGCCTGGGCCTCCAACAGCTTGTTGGAATTGCGCTTCTGTAGCGTCCCGCCATCGTCGAGCAGCCATACGTGCAGTTTATCAGCCGGATAATCCATTGCCTTGGCTGCAGACAGCGTGTTGGCAAGGAGGTGAGCATCTTCGTTGTAGGACGGCACGAACACGTCGACGTGAGGAAAGCGTTCAAGCTTTGCGGCGCGCGAAGGACGTGAAGGCAAGGGTGTCGCGACGATGAAGAGGCTGAGCGCCAGCATCGCGACGCTGTACATTTCCGCCAGGTAGAGCAGAAGGCCGGGAATGAAGTTCTCAAGCTGATTGATCGGGGGCAGAGTGTTGGTGGTGCGCCAGTAGACGTATCGCAGGACGATTGCCGTGCCAAAGGCCAGCGCGACCAGGCGCCAGGTGCCGCCGCCGTTGAGGCCCTTGATGACGGCCATGCAGGCCACCACGCTTATGCTTGCGATCAGCTGCGTTTGCAGGTTCACCGGCAGCGTGATCAATACGATCACGCAGAGCGAAACCAGTGCCCATATCAAGATGCTTCGGGCTTTATGCATCGGTGTCCCTTCGAAAGCATGGAGCCGGCGCCTGTGTCGCCGGCTTAGTCTCGTCTATCTCCGGCAAGCGGCACTCATTGCCGCATCACCCACGCAGTCAGGCGACGGCACGGTAACTCCGCTTGCCGTCATGGCTTGTTGTTGAACCGGTGCCGGGGCAATCGCACCGGCTTGCGGCATGTCAGGCCCCGGCACAAGCGGACCGACGGCTTGCGGAAGCACCGGTGCTGCATTGGGGGTATTGGCGGCGGTGCGTCTGACCGGGCCTCTGCTTATCGTCACCGGTGCCGGTTCGTAGCCGATCGACATGGGCATGTTGCGATACCCGCCGTCGTCCGGATAAATCGGGCTCCCCGGTCGGCCGATAGTGGGATCCGAACCTTGCGTCAGGCCGTAGGGATTCCAGATCTCACCGTTGAATGTCCCGACGATCGTGTAGCCATAGACGATGCCGAGGAGCTGCCGTTCGGAAGCGCGCGCATCGCACAACCGAAGTCTGATCTGGATCATGCCGAAATTGCGGGCCTGCGTCTGGGCCGAGCGGCTGGATCGAACCTGCTGCCAGGCGTAGAGGCATGTATCCCCGGTTCTGCTCTTTCCGGACGCATAGCCGAACGGCCCGTAGCTGTTCTGCAGGAAGGTTGCCGATGTCGCCAGTCGCACGCCCGGAACCGAGCTTGCCATCTCGCGCGCAAGGCCGCTCTCGCTGACCATCCGATACGGCGCGCTTCCTGTCCCCGGGTTCTCGCCGCTTGCACCAAGGAACTGCACCTTCAGGAAGTTCTGGCCCGGCACCGAGGAGGATGTGAACAATGAAATCGTCTGTTCAATACCGTTGCCGCGGGTGTGCTGAACTACATTGACAATAGAAGGACCGCCAGGCGGAGGCAGCGCTAGCGCTTTCTCGCTGGTAATTGTCTCCGGCATGTTCGGCTGCCGAATGCTCCCTGTCGAGGTGCAGCCGGCTGTAAAACCGGCCAACCCGGCAAGGGCTATCCATCTCAGCAGATGCATCGTTTGGACCACCGCAATCGTTCTTCCTAGCAACCCACACAGATTTCGCGCAGGCCTTTCGAATCAACGACCTAGAGGGTCGCTAGGTATGGTAAACGACGGATATGGTTAACGATCGGTTAACTTCGGGGATGGATGACGCGCCCGTGATCGTCGCTGCCGTCGACGGGCCGGACCAATATCAGCCATGTTGCAGGCAGCCGCTTCGAACCCCATCGCGCGTTGGCCCGCCAGGACGAATGGCCCGGAAGTGCGCAATTCGTATAAGGCTATACGCCGGCGATTGTCTTCAGGTCGTCGATGGCGCCGGGTGCTGCGGCAATCACCGGTGCGCCCTTGGTGAGTTTTTCGCCCTCGGTCGGAAATGAATGATACCAGCCGCCTGCTTCCTTTACGAGGCAGTAGCCTGCGAGGCAGTCCCAAGCGTGCATGTAAGGTTCGTAGTAGCCGACCAGGCGTCCAGCTGCGACATAGGCGAGCATCAGGGCGCCCGAGCCATTCCGAATAAAGTTTCCGCCGGCGGTGAGCAGATCCTCGACGATCTTGGCGACGATCGCGGGTGTCACATGGCTGTTCGCGCCGATCCCGGTGACGGCATTTCGAATGTTGCGCGACGGATCAAGTGTGAGCTTCTTGCCGTTGAGCGTGGCGCCCATGTCGAGTGCGCCCGCATACATTTCATCGTGGCACGGCGCGAAAATGACGCCGACCACCGGCACGCCGGAATACAGCAAGCCGATCGATATGCACCAGTTCGGCATGCCGTTGACGAAGGGGCTCGTTCCATCGATCGGATCGACAACCCAGGTAAAGCCGGAGCTACCCACCTGCAGGCCGTACTCTTCGCCAAGAATGCCATCGTCGCCGTAAGTGGCCAGGATCCTAGCGCGGATCAACTCTTCCACCTCGCGATCGGCAACGGAGACGACATCCTGCAGGTCACGCTTCGTTTCGATGACGAGGGTGTCTCTCCGATTGAAGTAGTCGAGTGCGACAGCGCCGGCTTCTCGGGCAATTGCCTGCGCGAGGGCAAGGCGCGCAGGCAAATCGGGGGCTAGGCTTGGCATTTCACACGTCCTTTAAAAACGGCCTGATTTCGGGCAACGTTTACCGGCAGTCAGCCGAGTGCCGGTAAACGATTCCAGCTTCTTGCAATCGCGTGCAAAATTCGCTCCGAAATAGCGAGCTGTCAATAAGGACGTCCTGCGCAAACGCTTGAAATGAAAGTCTTCGCGATTGCACGCTTATGCGCACTTGTGCACAATAGCGACAAAGCGGGGAGAGTCGGGTGGCTTCGAAGTTGTTTGTCAGTGCCCAGGAGGTCGCGCACAGGGCGGGAGTGTCTCGGTCGGCGGTTTCGCGGACATTTACGCCTGGTGCCAGTGTATCGGCCGAAACGCGTCAACGCGTTCTCAAAGCCGCTGAAGAGCTTGGCTATCACGTCAACCACCTTGCGCGCGGCCTGATGCGCAATGAAAGCGGTATCGTCTGCCTGATCGTGTCGGACGTTGCGACGCCCTATCGTGCTGCGGTTCTCCGCGAACTTACCCTGCAGCTTCAGAATGCAGGCAAGGTCGCCATGCTCATCAATACCGACCGCTCGGACGGCAGCGTGGATCGCGCTCTGCATCAGGCGATCCGCTACCGCGCCGACGCATCGGTCATCCTGTCCGGTCTGCCCGACAAATCGATCGTTCAGCTGTGCCTGCGCAGCGGACAGCGCCTCGTCTTGATCAATCGCGATGACGATCAGCCCGGTCCGTTGAGGATTAATGTCGATGATGCCGATGCTGGCTCCAGGGTTGCGACGGCGTTTGCCCGTGCCGGCTGCCGCAGGCTGGCGTTCGCAAATTCGCTTGCCGGTACCCCAAGTTTGGTGCGTCGCGAGAAGGGCTTCGTGGCTGCAGCCGCCGCTCTAGGGCTGGAGGTGGTTGTCGAGCGCTATGGCGCGACCGGTTACGAGGCGGGGCAGGTGTTGGCGCAGCGATTGCTGACACGTAGCGAGCGCCCGGACGCCGTCTTCTGCGCAACCGACCTTCTGGCCTGCGGCTTCATGGATGCCGCGCGCCGGCAATTCGGGCTCGCCGTGCCAAGCCAGCTCTGTGTCGCCGGCTTTGACAATATCGAGCAGGCGTCGTGGTTATCCTATGAATTGACGACATTTGCCCAGCCGGTCGACAGGATCGCGAAGTATGCGATTGACTGGTTGGGGACGGATGACAGCGGCGAAGACGGCGTCGGACCTGAGCCGATCACTTTGACCGCTGAGCTGATCTGGCGCAGTTCGATCCGGGGCGGCTGACACCGCTTCGCCGATGGTCCCGATAGAGTTCACCGAGTGGCGGCGTCGCCGCTGCCTTTTCCCGCGATCGAGCCAAGGATCAGCTTAAGATCGCGCCACAGCCCAGCCGTCCTGATGTATTCGGCATCCGCCTTCGCAAGAGCCTCGGGGGTGGACATGTCGATCCCCGAGAGTTGTGCCAAGCCGGTAATGCCGGGACGGATCGAAAAGACATTCTTGGCTCGCCGCGCGGCGATGACGCCCGACTGTGTCGGCAGGCACGGGCGAGGGCCCACAAGGCTCATGTCTCCACGCAAGACATTGATGAGCTGCGGGAGCTCATCAAGCTTGTAAGCGCGCAGTGTACGGCCGATCGGGGTGATCCAAGCCTCGGCAGCATCATGAGATCCCACGTTGGGCGTACCGGCGGCCATGGTTCGGAATTTGATGCAGGTGAAGGGCTTTTCGTTGTAGCCGACCCGCTCCTGCAGGAATAGTGCCCCGCCGGGGGAACTGCGGCGGACGAGATACGCGATGACCAGAAGAACCGGCGACAGCACGATCAGGCCGAAAAGCGAGGCAGAAAAATCGAGCACACGTTTCAGCCCGCGATCGAGAGTCTGCAGCATTGTCATTCCTTTTCACGCAGGCGCGGCGACAACACTCTGTCTAACCCTTCTCGCATCGTGAAGGGAGGTGTCCAGCCAAGCGATCCACAGGTCTGCGAGCTGTCGACCTCAAGCGACTGTGTCAATCGCTGAACGAGTTCGGCCTTTCCAAGCATACGTGCTGCGGTTTCAAGCAGGGTGACGGGGAAGGGCAACAGGATTGCGGATGTGCCGGCAGCCGAGGCGACCATCCTGAGCAGCTGCGGTGTCGAAACAGCGTCGCCATCGCTCGGGAGCAAAACTGTGCTTGTCACCGTCGGATGAAGTGCTGCCGCCACGATGATGTCTGTCAGGTTCTCGAGATAGATCATCGAGCGGCGGTTCTCGACCGACCCCAACGGTAGTGGCAGGCGTTTTCTGACGAGCCCGACAAGGGCCTCGAAGCTGCCGCGTCCGCCTTGGCCGTAAACGAGTGGCGGGCGGATCGATATCGTCACCAGTCCGGTTCTCTTGCCGATCTCGGCGAGACGCTGCTCCGCTTCGAGCTTGGAGCGGCCGTAGGCGCTGTCAGGGGAGGGAATGGACGCTGGGGTGAATGGACGACCGGGCTCGGTCATTTCCCCATTCGCCTTGATCGAACTCAGGAAAATGAAGCGCCTGACACCAGCGGCCGCGGCCTGCTTCGCAAGTCGCGCGGTCCCGTCGACGTTGACGGCCCGATAGGCGCTGTCGGCCGTCTTTCCCTCGGTAACATTCTGGTTTGCGGCGGCGAGGTGGACGATCGTATCGACGCCCCTCAAGGCCTCGGACCAATCGGTATCGGTCCCAACATCGCCAATCGGAACATAGCCCGGCAGCGTACGGCGGCTCACGGCGCGGTACGGGAGGCCACGTTGTTTCAGGGTTTCTTGCAGCCCCTTGCCGATGAAGCCGGAAGCGCCGGTAATCAGAAACATTCAATCTCCATCAGGTGGGAGGACCTCAACCGCCTCTACGGCGCGAGTTCCTGCCTGAGCGACACAAGATCAACGACTTTCTCGAACGGGCGATAGCCGGAGACGAGTTCACTCAGGCAAAGGCGAAGGGCGCCTGCATCGCCAGCGAGCGCGAAGTCACGCAGTTCCTCGAGCTTGGTTGACAGCTCGGACCACGGCATGAATTGCTCCCTTGCCGCCCGAATCTTCGGGTGCTCGGTAAATTCGGGATTGTCGCTGATCAGCAGTTCTTCATAGAGCTTCTCGCCGGGACGAAGGCCCGTCGTGACAATCTCGATATCCCCAGCGGGATTTTGGTCGTCGCGCACCGTCAGTCCTGATAACTCTACCATTCGCCGCGCCAGATCGATGATCTTGACCGGCTCGCCCATGTCGAGCAGGTAGACGTCGCCGCCTCTGGCCATGGCGCCAGCCTGGATCACGAGCTGCGCGGCCTCCGGCACGGTCATGAAGAACCGGGTGATATCCGCATGCGTCAGGGTGATCGGACCGCCGCGACCGATCTGCTGGCGGAACAAGGGAACGACGGAGCCCGAGGAGCCAAGAACGTTCCCGAAGCGGACCATGGAGAACGTCGTTGTCGAGCTCTGCGCCGCCTGCGCCTGCAGGACCATTTCCGCAAGCCTCTTCGTCGCGCCCATGATGTTGGTCGGTCTGACAGCCTTGTCGGTGCTGACCAGGATCAGCCGGTCCACGCCGGCGGCAACAGCCGCCCGTGAAACGGTGAGCGTTCCGAAAACGTTGGTCTTGACGCCCTCGGCGGGGTTTTGCTCGACGAGGGGAACATGCTTGTAGGCGGCTGCGTGATAGACCGTAGCCGGTTTCCAGGTATCGAATATGCTCTTGATGCGGGCTTCGTCGCAAACGCTCGCAAGCAGCGGCACGATCTGAAACATATCCTCCGTCACGTCGCCCGATAGCTCGTTCTGCAAGGCATAAATGCCGTATTCGTTCTGATCAAGAAGCAGAAGTGCAGTGGGCTGCATCTTCGCGATCTCACGGCAAAGCTGGCTTCCGATCGAGCCTGCGGCGCCGGTAACGAGGACGACGCGCCCCTTCACGTTCTGTTCAAGAAGCGATGGATTGGGTGGTACGGCGCTGCGGCCAAGCAGATCTTCGATGTCGAGATCTTGCAGGTCCGTCAATTGCGCGCGCCCAACCGCAAGTGCTCCGATATCGGGAACGGTGCGCACCGCCACTTTGGCGCTTCTCAGCGTCTCGAGGATTTCGTTGCGGCGTGCCCTGTCGATCTGCGGGAGGGCAAGCAGGACAGTCCGTACTCTCAGCTCGGCACAGGTCTTGAGAATGGTTTCTGGATTGAAGACCTTCACGCCGTTAATCAGGTTTCCCTGCAGACCGGGGTCGTCGTCGAGAAAGCCGACGACCTTGAATTCGCCTCCGTGGCCGAGCGCACTCACGAGCTGCCGCCCTTGTGGTCCTGTGCCATAAACAAGGGTTCTGACTTCAGTGCTCTGCCTCAGGATGCGGTTGTAGGCATCGTAAAGGAAATAGCGCGCCACGAAACGCGAAAGGCCGACGGCCAGGAGCAGAAGCATCGGCTGCAATATGCCGACCGTTCGCGGTATCGTCGGGATGCTGATGACGGTGAAAATCGCCATATAAATCAAGCCGTAGATCGCCACGCATTTGATCACGGTGACGAAAGCGGCCCAGCCGATGAAACGAAAGATCGCTCTGTAGAGGCCAGAGGTGACAAAAAGCGGCAACGCAATCAGCAGCGATACCGGAATCGTGATGTACTGGACGCCGGAGAGCGCGTACCAATCGTTGAAGCGAAAGCAGAACGCCAGCCAGACTGTCAGGACACAGAGGCCCGCATCGAAAATGAGGGCCACCAGCCGCTTGGCTGGCCGCGGGATAGCGAGAATTCTCTGAGTGTAGCTATCCACGATGCGATCCGCCCTGGCCGATCATTCCGCCCTCGAGTCCCGTAGCCGTCGTGAGTTTGACGTCTCTTGCGCGATCACGCATGCGAAGAGCGCATGCAAAAGTCAAGGCTCCGCAGAGGAGGACGAAGCTCTCGCCGATAGCAAGCCGGTTGTTGGAGTTGCTGAGAATCGTGAAGCAGAAGTAGATCACGAATGTCAGGTAGCATGAAAACGCGCTCTTGCTGATGACGCCGGCAAGCGCGGCCCGGTGTAGCCGGTGGATGGTGGCCGCAAGAATGAGCACGAAGATACCGAGACCGACGAAGCCATAACGCACAAGGATCTCGAGATAACCGTTGTGGATCAGCGTATAGGGCACGCCAGCGTAATCGGTCGTATGCCAGATCGTCAGCCAGCCGTTGCCGCTGCCGAAGATGGGGTTCACCTTCAGCACCTCGAGCGCGTTGGTCCACAGCTGAAGACGTTCATCCAGCGACGTTGGCGTTCCGTTCGATGCGATCGCGTCCTTCATGACCGCAATAAGGGAGTCGCCGTCGTAGAGGCGCGTGCCGATACCGGCGACCGAATTGAAAGTCGCCAGTGCGACTTTCTCGAGATTCGCGCGGACGAGATACGAGCCGACGACCACGATGCCTGTCAGGGCGACCATTGCGGTTCTGACATGGGCCTGGCGGATGTAGACGAAAGCGCAGATCACCATGGTTGCCAGAGCGGGGAGCAGAGCCAGCCACACGCCCTTGGATTTGGCGCCGTAGATGTTGACGAGGGCAAACGCCATGATCACCAGCGCCAGGGCGATTGCCACGTTTCTCGCACGTCGAGCGGCACCGACTTCTATCTGGTGGGCCATGAAGTGAAAGACGCCCAGGAACAGAAAACCGCAGCCGACGGCGCCGTGTATCGAATTGTGGTGAAGGAGAGGGGAAATCTGGTCGCCGGCGGCGATCGACCCATAAGGCGTGAGGACAACGAAAAGCAGGGCGGCGATCGCAAAGAGAGCAAACAGCGCCCGTTCGACGGACTTCCACGTCGCCGTCAGAGCGACGCCGAGGATCGGGAAAAACGCCGGAAACACGTAGAGCCATTCGGAAGCGCCGTGTTCCCCGAAGGCAATGTATTCGAAGAGGAACCGGATCAGCGCGTAGGCGGCCCATGCCACGCACAGCACCGCCAGCCAGTCTCGCATGACGCGGCGGCAATCCGCCTGGCAGGTGACGGCGGCGATGATCGTTAAGGTGATGGCAGCGTAGCGGTAAACGTCGCTCTCGACGACCACCGCGGACATGAATGCCAGCCACAGGACGACGGGAAGCGCGGCAGTGATACGGTTGTAAACGAGCGTTTTGTTCATCCGAGTGCGTACTTTATCCGTCGGGTTAACTCGATGATGCGAAAGATATGAGTCGGGATTTTCCGAAGGCCTCGGAGCTTGATCGAGCGATACTTGGCTCGATCGGCGATCTGGCTCTCGTGCGACCGTTCCGACAGATGCAGGACATTGTCCTTGACGCTGTAGACGCTGAGGCCGGTCGCCCAGCCGCGTTCCAGCGCAATATCATAGGGTAATTCGATCTGCTCCAGCTTTTCGAGCACCTTCAAGGCGCCTTTCCGCGTCACGAGATAGCAGGCAGCAGACCCTTGGGGGCCGAATAGACAACGGCCGACGTCGTCGCCGCGGCTTGTTCTGGCGATGCTGCGATGAAGGACTGTTCTGTGGTTCAAAAGCTTTACGACATCGGCGGCCGGTGTAGCAGCAAGGATAGCGGCTGCGCGTTCAACGAGGTCTGCCTGCAGGGAGACGTCGTCTTCCATGATAATCGCGGCATCGGCGCTGCTGGAGAGGAATGTGCGGAGGGCGCTCATGTGCGCCAGATAGCAGCCATACTCTGCCGGCAGCATGGGGCGCCCGTTTGCGCGAACAAAGGCGCGATGCCGATAGAATGCGGCCTCTGCGAGTGAAACCTTGCTTGCGTCGACGCCAGCAACCCGCTCAACAGCCATCCCAAGCTTCTCTGCCTCGCCCTGGATGTGTTGCCATCTGTCGAAAGACCGATCGAGATTGATGACGTAGGCAGCAATGGAATCGGAAAGCGGCTGCCCGCAAGCCGTTGCGGTCAGCTCTGTCGATTCACCCAGTTGCGTATCCTGCGCCGACTGCCGATCCTGCATCACCGCTCTTCCAAACCTTTGCGATCAGAACAGCCAGAAAATGACATTTCGATGATCGGCAAGCACTCGCCCATAAGGTGCGTACTGCATTAGTGCGTCTTCATGTTAGGTGCAAGCCGCCTGAAACACAGTCGGTATCGCTATCGCTCACCGTATCCACGTTTGAGGGCGCTGGTATCAGTCAAAAGCAGTGAAGGAAATCAAAAGTTTTCCACAGTCGTGATGCTGTCAGACCCCGCTACCGGCGAGAGGCGATAGAGTGCGTGCATCCGCCGCACTCCATTCTGCTCAATGCAGAGACTGTCCGCTGTCCACCGCAGGCGTCGATGTTTCGGCTGTCAGCAGCAGCTTGTCGATGCGGCGCCCATCGAGATCGATCACTTCAAATCGCCAGCCGTTCTTGACGAAGCTCTCGCCGAGATCCGGCAGGTGCTTCAGTTCTTCGAGAACGAGGCCGGCAACCGTCTGATAGTCGCGGTCGCCGTCGGCAGCAAAGCCCATGAAGTCGGAAAACTCGTCGATCGGCGTCCAACCCGAGACGAGGTAACTCCCGTCATGGCGGCGAACGATCGCCTGTTCGCCGATGGTATCTTCC
This sequence comes from Rhizobium sp. Root708, assembly GCF_001429725.1. Taxonomy (GTDB): domain Bacteria; phylum Pseudomonadota; class Alphaproteobacteria; order Rhizobiales; family Rhizobiaceae; genus Rhizobium. The sequence continues at coordinate 74,981 of NZ_LMHV01000009.1, forward strand.
TGCACCGCGCCGAGAATGCCTTCCAGGATGTCGCCAGATGTCACGATACCTTCGAAATGGCCGTACTCGTCGTAAACGAGAACCAGGTGGCACGGGGAGCGACGGATGGCCTGAATGACATCAAGCGCGCCCGAGAGGTCCGAAACCACCGGTACTTCCTGCACCATGGCGGCGATATCCACCTTCTGCGACGATGCCAGCGCGTCGTAGAAATCTTTCGCGAGCAAGATACCGATGATCTCGTCGGAACTGTTCTTGCGCACAGGCAGCCGCGCTTTCTCGGAACGCTGAAGTTGGCTTCGGATCTCTTCGAAGCTATCCTCGATGTCGACCACCTCGACTTCGCGACGCGGTGTCATCAACGCGCGCGCGGTTCTGTCGGCCAACCGCATCACGCCTGAGATCATTGCCGATTCCTCGGTTTCGATCACGCCGGCGCTATGTGCTTCCGCCAGGACGGTCTTGATTTCTTCGTCGGTGACGCCATCGGCAGTTTTTCCGGATTGGCCAAGTATGCGAAGGACGAGCCTGCCCGAGAAATCCAGCAGCCAGACGAGCGGAGATCCAAAGCGCGACATCCAAAACATTGCCGGGGCCACCTTGCTCGCGACGGCTTCAGGCGCTCGCAAAGCGATCTGCTTCGGCACCAGTTCGCCGACGATGAGCGAGAGATAGGTAATCGCGACGACGACCGACCCGACGCCAAAACCGTCGGCCATCGCCGGGGACAAGCCCTGCGCGGATAGCCAGCCGGACAGACGAGCGCCGAGCGTCGCGCCCGAAAACGCACCGGAAAGGACGCCGACAAGGGTGATGCCGATCTGCACCGTCGATAGGAAGCGGCCGGGGTTCTCGGAGAGCTTGATGGCGATCGAAGCGCCTCGGCTTCCCTGATCGGAGAGAACCTTCAGTCGGGCCGGACGTGAGGAGACGACAGCAAGCTCGGACATGGCCAGAACGCCATTCAAGACCGTAAGAATAATGACAATCGAAATTTCGAGAAGCAAAATCAAACCTTATGTTTTTTGCAGTTTCATAAGGATATGCAAACTACGCGCCGAACGCCAGTCGAAGAAATGTTACCGGCGTTTTCGGAGCCGCGGACGCTTGCGACAAGTCCGCGTTCGGCGCCGGAACACCGTCCTGTGCCTTTCGCGATTCCCAAGTGTGGGCTCTTATGCTCATCCTTGCGCCGCATTCGAGTGATTCTTCGACAGCGGTCCTTCCATTCGTACAGCCCTTCAGAGGTTCTTCATGAAAACCCCACCAAGCGCAAACTGGGCAGAGAGCTTTCGCTACGGCTTTCGCGACTGCGTTTACCCCACATCGGTTGACGCGCTTTGCGAGACCGTTGCACGATCGAAAAATCTGAAGGTTCTCGGCTCTCGGCATTCATTCAATGCGATCGCCGATGGCGATCTGGCCATTATCTTGTCGGAGATGCCAGTTGATCCGGTTGTGGCGGCGGACGGCGCAAGTGTTTCGGTCGGAGGGCATGCGACCTACGGAGAACTCGCCAGCTTTCTGAATGAACGGAAGCTCGCAATCCATAATCTCGCCTCGCTTCCGCATATTTCGATTGCCGGCGCCATAGCGACGGCCACGCACGGTTCGGGCGACGGCAATGGAAATCTCGCGACGGCTGTTAGCGCAATCGAGTTCGTTAATGCTGACGGCGCCCTTTCCCACCTTAAACGAGGCGATCCCGATTTCGCGGGCGCGGTCGTGCATTTGGGAGCGCTTGGCGTCATTACCCGGGTGACGCTTGATGTCATGCCGGAGTTCGAGGTGGCGCAAGGCGTCTATGAAGGATTGTCATGGCCTGCTTTGCTCGCGAATTTCGATGCGATCATGGGAGCGGGCTACAGCGTCAGCGTTTTCACGCAGTGGGGCGAGCAGGCGGGTGCGATCTGGTTGAAACGCAATGCCGGCGCGGATAGCTGGGCCGAGGATATGTTCGGCGCGGTGCGATCCACCGTTAAACGCCATCCCATCATCGGGCTCGACCCGCAGAACTCGACCGATCAATTGCAGCAATACGGGCGATGGTCCGATCGCCTGCCGCATTTCAAGATGGGGTTTACACCGAGCAATGGTGAAGAAATCCAGTCGGAGTACCATGTGCCCCGACGGTACGCAGGCGCTGCCATAGAAGCACTTCTCGGTATTCGCGAACGATTTGCCCATTTGATCCAGGCGAGTGAATTTCGCACCGTGGCCGCTGACGATCTCTGGCTTAGCCCACAGTACCAGCGCGATACGCTTTCCATCCATTTCACGTGGGTTCGAGAACAGGCAGCCGTCGAGGAGGCCGTTTCTCATATCGAGGAGGTGCTTTCAGCGTTCCAGGCGCTACCGCATTGGGGCAAGGTGTTCTCGCTACGCCCGATTGGCCGGCTCTATCCGAAGTTTGCCGAATTTTCGGCGCTGAGGGATCGATTGGATCCTCAGCGGAAATTCTCCAACATGTGGCTGGAGACTGTGCTCGCTTAACTTTGGCCATTGTGTCTGCGGGCAGGTGAAGCGTACGGTAGCGGGCTTCTCCTTTTTGCCTGGTCGAGCGGGTGGCGAGAATAGCACGCCACCCATCAGCAAGATGCAATCAACCTTTGGTCACGGCAGGGCTGAATACCAATAGGCTCAAGATTTCAAACAGCACCTGAGCACCGGCCTGCGCGGTGTTGGTCGTGCTGTCGTACTGCGGCGCCACCTCGACGACATCGCCCCCAACGAAGTTGAGCCCCTTCAGGCCGCGCAGGAGTTCCAGAGCCTCACGGCTGGTCAGGCCACCGATTTCAGGCGTGCCGGTACCCGGCGCGAAGGCGGGATCGAGGCTGTCCACGTCGAATGACAGGTAGGTGGGGCCATCGCCGACGATCTGCCGCGCTTTCTCTATAATCGCCGGGATGCCCATCCCGTTGATTTCCTCCGCGTGGATGACCGTCATTCCGGATTCGTAGGAGAACTCCCAGAGGTATTCGGAAGGCCCTCTGATCCCGATTTGGATCGTACGCGTCGGATCGAGGACGCCGTCGAGAACGGCGTTGCGCATCGGACCGCCATGATGGAACTTCGTCTGGTCGAACGGACCGCCGGTATCGCAGTGGGCGTCGATATGGATGAGCCCGACGGGCGCCTTGGCGCCGACAGCTTTCAGAATCGGATGCGTGATGGAGTGGTCGCCGCCGACGGAGAGCGGAATAACGCCCGCCTCGACAATCTTGCCGATCGCTGCCTCGATATTTTGATGGCACTGCTCGAGCCGGTAGCGGCTGCCGAACGGGATATCGCCGATATCGGCTACGCGCAGGTCGTAGGCCGGTGCGCAGTCCAGCACATGGTTATAAGGGCCGATACGCTCGATGCTGCGGACCGCTCTCGGCCCAAAACGCGAGCCCGGTCGATTGCTGACGCCCAGATCCATCGGGATCCCCACCGCGGCAACCTGAAGGTCGCCGAAATCAGGAGCGGAAAAATTCACTTCCTTGTACGGAAGGCCGGCAAAGGTCGAAATGCCGGAATAGGGTGCCGCTCGTGTGCCTCCTTTGAAGATTTTTTCGGCCACGCGCTTGAAGCGCGGATCGAAGAACTCGGCGTTGTCGCCAAACTTCTTGCGCAGATCTTCAAGGTGCTTCTTCAAGTCGACCATTTCTTGTTCCTTCTTCCGCAGTCTCTAATAGCATTTCTGATAATGGCCGCTCGCTCAAGCGTGGCCGCACCGGACGGCTCGCTTCAAGGCCGCGGCGACAGATGTTCGTGGATCGCTAGCCACTCACCGGTCGCCTGCTTCGCGAAAACGATTGTCTCCCGCTCGGCACTGGTGACCGGCTCGCCGTTGAAGGCGAGGTCCGTCTCGACGGAGTGGGTGAAAATGGCAATAGGCCCCGTAATGCGGACGTCTCGATCGCTCGAACGACAAGCGCGCACGCGAAAGCCGTCGCGGCTCTCCCAGAGCGCCCATTCGGCTTCATATTCGGCGCGCGTGCCGAGCCGCCGGTCGAGATTGTGAAATATGAAGGTGGCTTCTGGTGCGAAAGCCGCGAAATAGCTGTCGCGATCGTGCCTGCCGAATGCATCGACGAGGCTGTCCGCCGCCGCAAGCACGGCATCGTGCTGGTGTTCCATCCCTTTGGTTCCCTGTTATTGAATTCTTGGGCTGCTGATCAAAAGTGCCAACGGCCTGTTCTGTCTTGCGACGCGCTCCTTGAGCGCTTCAAGCGTCAGCGCGTCCTCTCTGACGAACTCGATGAACATCATGTTGAGATTGTTGAAGACCATCTGCCCGACGGCGACCGCGTCGATACCCGGCATGACGGCACCGCGCAGCTGCAGTTTCTGCACCAGCATCGAAACCTGATCACACAGACGCCCATCCAGCTCCGTGTAACGCCTGCTGAAGGGGCTTTCCGGCTGTTGAATGGATGTCGCCATGGCGATGCGCCACATTTCCTTGCTCAGATAGACAAGCGAGTGATCGAAATACTGGTCGATCAGAGCCTGGAGCGCGTCGAGCGTCGTGGCCGGTGGGTTTTCGACAATGGCCTTGCCCGATTCCAGGACCTCCTCGACTTCCATCGAAACGGTGGCGACGAGGATGTCTCCCTTGTTCTCATAGTAGTTATAGAACGTACCGACCGAGACCTCCGCGCGCTCGGCGATGTCCTCGATGCGCGCGCTGTCATAGCCAACCTCGCGAAACAGGCTCGCTGCGGCCTGTAATATGCGACGATTGCGATCGGCTTTCTGCCTGGCGCGCAGTCCCGTCATGTCTGATCTTTCAAATAATGAATGTCCTCAAAAATCATATTGACTTAAAAAATGAACTCATTCAATCTTTTTCATGAAGGCGCCGAAACGAGCGCTACCGACCAGAGGGCAACATCATGACTGATCTTATTGCAGGCATATCTGCGCGCAGATTTCTGACTTCCGCCGCGACATTGGCTCTTGCTGCGGCATCTGCGGCACTCACTTCGGCGCCGGTTCTGGCGCAGGACGAGCTGAATGCACTTGTCTGGTGCGATCACACCGATCCGGCTTTGATCGAACCGTTCGAGAAGGCGAACGACGTCAAGGTCAATCTGAAGGAATACGAAGGCACCGGCGCCGGGCTTTCCATCATCGATCAGTCGCGGCCGGGAGACTGGGACGTGCTGGTTATCGACGGTGTCGACGTGCAGCGCGCTGTCGACAAGGACATCCTTGCTGAGATGCCTGCCGATGCGCTGCCGAATGCGGATATCTTCCCTGAAGTGCGCATGGAGGCCAACAATAGCCGCGACGGCAAGATCTACGCCGTTACCGAGAAGTTTGGCTACAATACCGTTTCCTATGACAAGACCAAGGTTGATCCCGCCGACATGAAGGACATGTCGAAGCTCTGGTCCGACAAGTACAAGGGACGCATTGCGGTTTACGACTACTACCTGCCGATGATCGGTTTGACCGGGATCGACCTCGGCAAGACGACGGCAAGCCTGTCGGATGCCGACATGCCAGCGATCAAGGACAAGCTGTTCGCCCTCAAGGCCAATGCAAAGCAGGTCAGCGACGTCGTTTCGTCGCAAACGGCGCTTGCCACAGGTGAGGTCGACATCGTGTTCGGCGGCGGCGAATGGCTGACGGCGGGACTGGTCAAGGACAAACCCAATCTCGACTGGACCATTCCTGAACAGGGTGCCGTGCGCTGGGCGCAGTCGATCGGCGTGATGAAGGACTCGACGAAAAAGCACCTCGCCCTGAAGTTCGTGCAGTATATCGTCAGCCCCGAAGGGCAGGCACGGCTTGCGACGTCATCCTGCTATTGGGCAATGCCGGCGAATGCGAAGGCAGGCGACCATCTGACTGCCGAACAGAAGACCGCTTTGCGTTGGGACGAGCAGGCCGATTATCTCAAGCGCACGCAGCTTTATCCAATCCCAAGCGCGGAATTGGACGCCAAGATGCAGGACGCATGGACCGAGATGCTGCAGCACTGACAGCTTCGGTTCCGTCGTAGTGCCATCCATCACCATACCCTCTCCCTTGTTGGGGGAGGGAAGTCGGAGACCTGTTCGTGGCTGCTGCTTCCCTTGAAGATAACGAACGCCGCAAGGCTTGGGGCTTTGTGGCTCCAGGGCTTATCTGGACGTTTGTCTTCTTCGTCGCTCCATTTCTCTTTATGGTCGCCATGAGCCTCTGGGCGCAGCAGGGCGGTTCGATCGTCCGCGTCTGGAATTTCGGAAACTATATCGCCTTCTTCGAGAAGGGCGCGCTCTTCCGCGGACTGACGAACTCGCTGGAGATTACCGCTATCGTCACTGTCCTTTCGATCCTGCTTGCCTATCCTCTGGCCTGGATCATTGCCGAGCGGGTGCCGCAGAAATATCAGCGAACGGCACTGATCCTGGCGATCCTGCCATTCTGGACCTCCTATGTCGTCCGGTCCTATTCCTGGTTGCTGGTACTGTCGCGCAACGGCGTGATCAATCAGACATTGATCAACATCGGCGTCATCAGCGAACCGCTGGAGCTTGCCAGCAACCGCACGGCAACGGTCATCGGCTTCGTCCACTTCTTCGTCATGCTTCTCACGCTGACGATCTACGCCAATCTGGTCCAGCTTTCGCCGAATTATCGCCGTGCCGCAGCCGACCTCGGAGCGAATGCATTCCAGACTTTCTGGCATGTCATCCTGCCGCTCACCATGCCCGGCATCATGACCGGTGCGTTCCTGACCTTCGTTCTCTGCATCGGCGACTACGTCACGCCGCAAATTCTCGGCGGCAACAATGAGCTTGTCCTCCCGCAGATCATCATGTTGCAGCTTGGCCGCCGTGCCGACTTCCCGATGGCCGCCGCTCTTTCCATCATCCTGATGCTGGTCGTTACCGCCGCATACGTCGCCTGCGCCCGCTGGCTGAAGATCGAGAGGACGTGATGACGCGCGACAGAGCCACCAACATTGTCTGCAGCGTCTATGCCGTTCTGATCTTCGGCTTCATCTTTCTGCCGGTGATCGTGCTTGTACTCTTTTCGTTTCAGGACGGGCGCCTGCCGGTGCCGCCGTTCAACGGTTTCTCGCTTCAATGGTATGAGGCCGTCTTTGCCGATCGCAAGCTGATGTCCGCGCTGCTGCATTCCTTCCTGGTGGCAACGCTGTCATCCCTTGTTGCCTGCCTTCTCGGATTTTTGGCGGCCTATGCGCTGGCGCGCTTCAAGCTGCCGGGGTCCGCCTGGCAACGCGGTCTGCTGATCGCGCCGATGACGGTCAGCTATCTGATTATCGCGCTTGGGCTGCTTACGGTCCTCAACGTGCTGAGCATCGGCCTTTCGCTCTGGACTGTCGGCATCGGTCACGTAGTGATCAATCTGCCGCTCTGCTTCGCGATCATCTATTCGTCCATGGGCGACCACCACATCAACATCGAGCGCGCGGCGCGCGATCTCGGCGCCAGCGACTTGAAGGTCATGGCGCTCGTGACGGCGCCGATGTTGCTGCCGTCGCTGCTTGCCTCCTTCTTCCTGTCGATGACGTTCAGCTGGGATGAATTCATCATTGCCTTCCTGCTGTCGCGCTTCGACGTGACCCTCCCGGTCGAGATCTGGAGCCTGCTTCGGTCCGGTCTCAACCCAAAGACCAACGCCATCGGCTCACTGGTATTCCTCGTTTCGGTCACCTTGCTTGTTGTGCTGGAACTGTTCCTGTTCGGAAGGACAAAGAAATCATGACCGCACCGGTTTCAATCGAGAACGCGACAAAGACCTTCGGCAGTTTCACGGCGCTCGACAACGTTTCTCTCGACATCAATGCAGGCGAGTTCATCGTTCTGCTCGGGCCTTCGGGCTGCGGCAAGACTACACTCCTTTCCATCCTCGGAGGCTTCCTGTCGCCGACCACGGGGCGGATCGCGATCGGCGGCAAGGAGATGACCAACGTGCCGCCGGCAAAGCGACCAACGACCACGATGTTCCAGGACTACGCCCTCTTCCCGCACATGAAGCTGAAGGACAATGTAGGTTTCGGCCTGCGAATGCGCGGTGTCGGAAAGGCCGAGCGTGAGGAGCGGGCGAAGAGCTTTCTCGATCTCGTCGGCCTCAAGACTTCCGCCGACAAGAAGCCCCACGAGCTTTCGGGGGGACAGCGACAGCGCGTCGCGCTTGCTCGCGCCCTGGCCGTCGATCCCGACGTTCTGCTGCTCGACGAGCCGCTTGGTGCGCTTGACCTCAAGCTTCGCCGGCAGATGCAGGACGAGTTGAAGGCGATCCAGAAGCGCGTCGGCACGACCTTCGTCCACGTCACCCATGACCAGGAAGAGGCGATGGCGATTGCCGATCGGATCGTGGTGATGAACCAGGGAAAGATCGAGGATTTCGGACCGCCTTGCGAAATCTACATGCGTCCCCGGTCGCTTTTCTCGGCGGGCTTCATGGGCGAAGTGAACTTCATTCCGGGCAAGGTCAGGGAAGCCGGTGGCGGCCAGACGGTCGTGGAAACCCGGCTCGGCAATGTCGTGTTGCCGACCACCTGCTTCATGGCCGGCATGCCATCGGCTGGGGATGCGATTACACTCTGCATCAGGCCGGAACATTTCCGCCGGGCCGGTGAGGGCGATGCTCCGGTCACCGTCATGGGGCAGGCCTCAGTATCGGGCAGCGCCTTCTTCGGCACGCATTACCGCTGCCACCTTGCACCCGCCGCGGCGCCTGGCATGAGCGTCGTTGCGCACATGCCGCAATCAGCGGCGGTGACGGAGGGGCAGGCGGTTACGCTTGCCGTCAACGTCGGCGACATCGTAGCCTTGCCCTCGAAACAGGCATAGGCTGAAACGATGGAACGTGTTGCGCCGGACAAGTGGTACCAGGTGAAGCGGCTGGGGGACGATATCACCCTCATTTCCGAGCCGTTCATTCAGGAATTTTACCGATGCAACGTTTGGCATGTGCGCGGGCGTGATCGCGACATGTTGGTCGATAGTGGCATGGGGGTCGTATCACTTCGCGAATGGGTGCCGCTCGTCGCCGAGCGTGATCTGATCGCCGTCGCGAGCCACACCCATTTCGACCATATCGGCTGCCATCACGAGTTCGAATGCCGGGCGGTTCATTCAGCGGAAGCCGATCTGCTGGCCAATCCGACGCGTGCAAATACGCTCGCCGACCCTTACGTGACCGACGATATCTTCGATGCGCTGCCGCCCGAGCCTTATTGTTCGAAATGCTACGCCGTGAAGAAAGCTCCGGCGACACGCATCCTCGAAGACGGCGATATTATCGATCTCGGCGACCGGACCTTCGAGGTCATCCACACGCCAGGACATTCGCCGGGAGGCATCGCGCTTTGGGAAGCGAGGACGCAGACCCTCATTTCCGGCGACATTCTTTATGACGGGCCGTTGATCGAAAATACCTACCATTCCAACGCGGACGATTACCTCGCCTCGATGGAGCGGCTTCTGACCATTCCGGCCCGCGTCGTGCATGGCGGGCACTTTCCAAGTTTCAGCGGCGAACGATATCGCGACCTGATCACGAACTGGCTGAACGAAAAACAGAAGAAAATCTGACGGGAGTGACGAAATGCTCGACAAGCGCAAATTCTACATCAACGGCGAATGGGTAGCGCCGCTGGCAGCGGTGGACCTCGAGGTCATCAACCCTGCAACCGAAAAGCCCGTTGCCCTCATCTCGATGGGGACGCCTGCCGATATCGATCGCGCCGTCGCGGCCGCGAAGAAGGCCTTTGTGACCTACGGCCGCACGACTGTCGAGGAGCGTCTGGCGCTGCTCGAAAAGTTGCTGGAGATCTACAAGCGCCGCTACGAAGAAATGGCGCAAACGATCACGCTCGAGCTAGGCGCTCCGATCACCATGAGCCGCGAACAGCAGGCGGATGTCGGTGTAGGCCACCTGCAGGGGTTCATCGATGCCCTGAAGAAGCTGAAGATGCGCGATGCGCTGCCGAATGGTGACGTTTTGCTGCGCGAGCCGATCGGCGTTTGCGGCCTAATTACCCCCTGGAACTGGCCGATCAACCAGATCGCACTGAAAGTTGTTCCAGCCCTGGCGACGGGCTCGACTTGCGTGCTCAAGCCCTCCGAGTTCACACCGCTCAACGCCATGCTTTACGCGGAAATGGTGCACGAGGCCGGCTTTCCTGCCGGCACGTTCAACCTCGTGAACGGCGACGGCGTCAATGTCGGAGCGGCGCTGTCTCGGCACAGGGATGTCGATATGATGTCGTTCACCGGCTCGACCCGCGCCGGCATCGCGGTCAGCAAGGATGCGGCGGACACGGTCAAGCGGGTGACGCTCGAACTCGGCGGGAAATCGCCGAACCTCGTCTTCGAGGATGCTGACCTCGAAGGCCGCATCACCGGCAGCGTTCTTGAGTGTTTCAACAATTCGGGCCAGTCTTGCGATGCGCCGACCCGGCTTCTCGTGCAGAGGTCCGTCTACGACAAGGCCGTGGAGATCGCCGAGCGTGTCGGCCGCGACGCCAAGGTCGGCAATCCAACAGAGGAAGGCGGTCACATCGGCCCGCTTGTCAGCGATGTTCAGTTCGGTCGCGTACAGGCATTGATCGATGCGGGTATTGCCGAAGGTGCGCGCGTCCTCGTTGGCGGGGCAGGCAAGCCGGAAGGCTTCGAAACCGGCTATTTCGTCAAACCGACCATCTTCGCCGACGTCAACAATGAGATGCGGATCGCCCGCGAGGAAGTATTCGGGCCGGTACTGGCGATCATGCCGTTCGACACCGAAGACGAAGCGATCGCGATTGCCAACGACACCAGCTACGGACTGGCCGCCTATGTCCAGACCGGCGATCCTGCCCGCGCCGAGAGAGTGGCGACACGGCTGCGGGCCGGGATGGTTCATATCAACGGTGGGCCGCATCGCTATGGCAGCCCGTTCGGCGGCTACAAGCAATCGGGCAACGGACGGGAAGGCGGCATGTTCGGCCTTGAGGATTTCCTTGAAGTGAAGACGCTTCATCGCCCCGACGCGGCCTGATCGCAATGTGAAAACATGGGCTTGTGCGCGCAGCGCCAGCATCGCACATTGCGCGCCAGGTCTCGCAATCACAGGGAATAACGATGAGTGGAGCTTTCCATCAACCGGTTGATGCCGCCGAGGTTCCTCGCTTCGCCGGTCATTCGACCTTCATGCGGCTGCCAACGGTGCAGACCGCTGCCGGGCTCGATATCGCGCTCGTCGGTATTCCCTGGGACGGTGGAACAACCAATCGGGCGGGCGCGCGCCACGGGCCGCGAGAAGTTCGCAATCAGTCGAGCCTGATGCGGCGCGTCCATCATGTCTCGGGAACCGAGCCATTCAGCATCGCGAATGTTGCCGACGTCGGCGACCTCTCGGTCAATCCCATCGATCTCATCGACGGCCTCAAGCGCATCGAGAGCGGCATGAGCGAGATTGTCGCGGCCGGCGCTATTCCCTTGTCGGTGGGCGGCGATCATCTGACGACGCTTCCGGTTTTGCGAGCAGTCGCAAGAAACCGTCCAGTCGGATTGATTCACTTCGATGCGCATTCCGATACCAACGACCGCTATTTTGGCGATAATCCTTACACGCACGGCACGCCGTTCCGTCGTGCGATCGAGGAGGGATTGCTGGATCCGAAGCGGATCGTCCAGATCGGAATTCGCGGATCGATCTACGATCCCGACGAACACGATTGGGCGAGAGAGCAGGGCATCCGGATCATCTATATGGAAGAGTTTGTCAGCCGTGGCGCTGAGGACGTCATGCGCGAAGCCCGCGACATCGCGGCCGGCCTACCGACCTACGTTACCTTCGATATCGACAGCATTGATCCGTCGATGGCGCCGGGCACGGGAACGCCGGAGGCCGGCGGTTTCACGACCCGAGAGGCGCAACAAATGATCCGCTTGCTTGCCGGAGTAGATTTTGTTGGGGCCGACGTCGTGGAGGTCTCGCCGCCATTCGACCTCGCCGGCATGACAGCACTTGCCGGTGCCACGATGATGTTCGAGCTTCTCTGTGTGATTGCCAGGCAGGTCGGGGATCGGCGCAACGCCGCCGGCGCCTGACCGGTCGTCATGCATCAGGGGCGAATGGCGGCCTCGCCCGACAATCGCCGGTAGCTGCCACGCCAGTAGAGCAATGGTTCCACATCCTCGCGCGTCTCGATCGCACAGACGCGACCGATGAGGATTGCGTGTGAATGGTGGTTGAGGACCGTTTCAAGTTCGCAGTCGAGAACCGTCAGTGCGTCTTTCAGCGCCGACGTCCCGGTTGAAAGACTGTACCACTGTGCGTCCCGATAGCGTTCGTTTCCGCGTCGTCCGTCGAAGCCAGCGAAGGCTTGCGCGACGTGCTGCTGGTTGGCGGCGAGCACGTTCACGCAGAAGCGACGGTAGCGCTCAACCACGGGCCAAGACGAGGATCCACGATTGAGGCTGACGATCACCGAGGGCTGATCCGCGGATAGGGACGACACCGATGTCGCGGTAAAGCCTGTCCGGTCTTCACGTTCGCCGACGGTAATGACGCTGACGGCGCCGGCCAAGTGACGCATCGACAGCTTGAACGCAGATTGATCAACGACGGGCCTGGTTGCCACCTCAAGCATCGGCTCTCTCCCTGGTTAGCTGGCGGCTAGCGCGGTCGCGAAGCGATTGGTCGGCATCGAAAGGCCAAGGTTCTCGCGCAGCGTCTTGCCTTCGTATTCCTCCCGGAAAAGCCCGCGACGGCGCAGTTCCGGCAGAACGAGCTTCACGAAATCATCGAGGCTCGACGGCAGTGTCGGAAACATCAGGATGAAGCCATCCGCCGCCCGGGTCTCGAACCACTCTTCCATGAAATCGGCAATCTGCTTCGGCGTGCCGGTGATACCGTTGCCGGTGTGCTTCTCGGCATAGTGACGGACCAGCTCGCCGACCGTTCTTCCGCTCTTGACGAAATCGGTAAGCTCTTCAAACAGCGCCCGCGATCCCTTGGGCTCCTTCGGCAACCGGTCCATCGGAAACGGCTTGTCCAGCGGGACGCCGCGCAAGTCCGCTTCGAGAAATTCGGAGAGCATCAAGCGACCGACATCAGGGTGCATCTTGTCGATGAGGTATTTGACCTTGGCTTGAGCCTCGGCCTCGGTTTCACCGACGTTCAGCACGACGCCAGGCATGATCTTCAGGTCATCGGGATCGCGCCCATAGGCCGGCATGCGTCCCTTGACGTTTTCGTAGAATGCGCGGTTTCGATCGATGTTCGAGGCGAGGCTGAAGACGATCTCGGCCGTGCGCGCCGCCATGTCCATGCCGGGTTCCGAGCCGCCGGCCTGCGCGATGATCGGACGACCTTGCGGCGATCGCGCGATGTTCAGCGGTCCTCGCACCTGGAAGTGCTTGCCCTTGTGATTGAGTGTGTGGTGCTTGGTCTTGTCATAGTAGACGCCATTCTCGCGATCGAGCAGCAAGGCGCCATCTTCGAAGCTGTCCCAGAGACCAAAGACAACATCCACGAACTCGTTGCCGCGCTCGTAGCGCAGAGCATGCGGATCCAGGCCCTCGCGGTTGAAATTGTAACCCGTTTCGTCGTGATCCGACGTGACGACATTCCAGCAAACCCGGCCATGGCTCAGATGATCGATCGAGGCAAACAGGCGCGCGACATTGTAGGGCTCGTAGTAGCTGGTCGAGACTGTAGCGACGAGGCCAAGCTTTTCTGTCGTCACCGACAGAGCCGACAGCAGCGACAAGGGTTCGAAGCGGTTCATCTTCGTCGGAATGCGGGCGAGAGCATCGGGGTCACCGACAGCCGCCGCCGGAGAGTCGGCCATGAACATGAAATCGAGCTTCGCCGCTTCCGACCGTTTGGCGACATCAAGCAGGTGACTGAAATCGTTCGCGCCGTGAACGTCGCTTGCCGGATGCAGCCAGGAGGCCGGATGAAAGCCGAACGTATAGACGAAGGTGCCCAGTTTCATCTTGTCGGTACGCGCCATGCCATTCTCCCGCGAGCTTTGAATGATTGTCTAAGGTAACGCCGCACGACTTTTTTCATCAATATCGCGGGGCTGACTTCCGTTTTAGTTTTTCTAAAGAGTCGCGGCGGGAGGTATGGTGGCGGCGGTTTCTGCTACTGCTACCGTTCAGGCCTGCGTGCGGCGTTCACGGGTTCGCCTTCAGAAAGCCGATCAGATCATTGATCTCGAATCCCCACAGGCCCGCGAAACGCATTTTTGTGCCCGCCACCATTTTGGTGGGCTTGGATAGAAACGTTGCGAGGTTTTCATCGGTCCAGACAAGTCCGTGTTCTCCGGCTGCCTTCAGGTCTGTCGAATACTCATAGTCGTTGAGAACACCGGCGGTTCTGCCGACCACTCCTTTGAGTGAAGGTCCGAACGAACTCCGATCGCTATCGATCGTGTGGCAACCTGCACACGATCGATAGATCCGCGCTCCGCGCTCCAGATCCGCTGCGCAAGCCTGGTTCGCAAACACGGCGAGCGACAACGCGACCGTTGTCAACTGAACAGGAAAGCCTTGAACGAACTTCACCGGGAATGTCATCAGGTTAAACTCGTTTGTTGCGTGCTCCGAGGGATAGACGCGATCCTACCACGGACCAAGGTCTAACTTGCCGAGCTATTTGCTTTATGGTCCGTTCGTCGAAGACGCACTGCTGGGGAAAGTGATGAGTACGACGCATTGGCCTAAGGCGCATCTGGATGGGAAGGACATCAACGTTCTCTCCGGGATATTAAGACAGTGGTGCACGAGACATCAGTGTGATTTCGATGGCGAAGTAAGCCAGGCGAAAGCGCGCGAACTCGTCCAATGGTTCGAGTTCGGCGTAAAGGATCCGTCCGAGCTCACGGATCTGATCGAAGGCAAGCACTGGCAGGTGCACTCCATCTGACATTAGCCGGCCCGCAGCCGAGGCGCGTGGTTGACGTTGCTGCCGCTGCGTACGCGCGGCTTGCCCAGTGTCAGCAATCACGCTTCGGATATTCGTCCAAGGCTCCTTGTCAGCGATCGCGTATCGTGAGCACCTAGCGATCGTTACGGGCGAGGGAGGAACTCATGACGATCTACGATCAGCTGCGCGAACCGCCGTTCAGCCTTGACGAGACCGCGATCGCCTGGGTGCGTGACGTCTATGCGTCGCTGAGCCTCGATGAAAAGGTCGGCCAGCTCTTTACCCTGATCATGATCGGGACGGATGAAGAGGAGTTCAAGCGCCTTGGCGCCTTGCGGCCGGGCGGCGTGACCAGGTTTTTCACCCCTGATCTCGACTTCGAACGACGCGTGATCTCGGATCTGGTCGAGAGAAGCAAGGTTCCGCCCATCATCAGCGCTGACCTGGAAGGAAGCCGTCATTCCTTCGCATTTGGTACTCCGGTGCTCGGCCAGCTTGGGCTCGCCGCCGTGGATGACGTCGAGGCGACGGAGAAGAGTTCGGAGATACTGGCGCGCGAAGGACGTGCGATGGGTGTCCGATGGTCGTTCACGCCAGTCATCGACGTCAATGCCGCTTTCCGGTCGCCGATCGTCGGAACGCGCTCCTATGGCTCGGATATCGACAAGATCGAACGCCACTCTGTCGCCCATGTCCACGGCCTCCAGAAAAACGGAATAGCCGCCACCGCAAAGCATTGGCCAGGCGAAGGATTTGACGACCGCGATCAGCATCTCCTTACGACCATCAACCCACTCTCGATGGCGCAATGGGAGG
Source organism: Rhizobium sp. Root708 (assembly GCF_001429725.1). Lineage (GTDB taxonomy): Bacteria > Pseudomonadota > Alphaproteobacteria > Rhizobiales > Rhizobiaceae > Rhizobium. The sequence goes on from NZ_LMHV01000009.1 coordinate 90,671, forward strand.
AAACCTTCGGTCGGCTCTACAGGAGGCTGATCGGAGAGGGCGTTCTGTCCGTCATGAGCGGGCACATCGCGCTGCCCGCCTATATCAGGTCCAAGTATCCGGACGCGGGACTTGAAGCTTTCCGACCGGCGTCTGTTTCGCGGCTGCTGAACGTCGACCTGTTGCGCAATCAACTCCGGTTCAATGGCATCATTGTTTCAGACGCCACGCCGATGGGCGGTCTATCGGCTTGGGGACATCATACGCAGACGATGCCCGAGATCATTGCCAACGGCTGCGACATGATCCTTTTTAGCGACGCGCCCGAAGAGGATATGGCAGCGGTCAAATCCGCTGTCGAGGATGGACGAATAACGGCGGAGCGACTGGAGGAAGCGGTCCTTCGCGTGCTGGCTCTCAAGGCGCACCTGAAGCTCTTTCGACCGTCCGACGTTCTGCCGGATGCCGCGGAAGCGCGCAATGTTCTCGCGCAGCCCGAGAGCGTCGCAGCGTCCAAGGAGTTTATCGCCAGATCGCCGACCCTGGTGAAGGATGTCGACGGCATCTTTCCGCTCGATCCCGCCAGGACGAAACGCGTGTTGTTGGTGGATGGAGGGATCATTCATCCGCTCATGCCGCAGCCGCTGAAATTCTCGCTGCCGGAGCTTCTGGCGAAAGAGGGGTTCGAGGTCACGATCGATCGACCGGACATTGTCCCAAGTCCCGAGGATTTCGATCTGGTGATCTACGCGTTGGGCGACGAGTCGCTTCTCGTGCGAGGCCGGATATTCCTCGACTGGCACAAGATGGGCGGCGGTGGCCTGTTCAAGGCCATGTATCGCCCGTGGACGAACATTCCTTCCGTCATCATCTCCTTCGGGCACCCATATCATCTTTACGATGCGCCGCGCGTCCCGGCTTACATCAACGCCTACTCGACGATGGACAGCGTGCAGGAAGCCGTGGTGGATTGCATGGTTGGGCGCAAGCCGTTTCTCGGGACAAATCCGGTCGATCCCTTCTGCGGCCTCGAGGACGCTCGATACTGAGGGCGGGCGACGGCGCTACCTAGGGAAAGGTCTTGACGACCTCGTACTTTCCGCCTTCCCAGGCTCGCATCTCGCCGTGTTCGCAGCTGTAGTTCTCGTCCGTCTCCGATATCCCGACACCGATGCCATCAACCTCGGGATCGTCGAAGGTGACGAGAATGTCCGACAGCTTGATTCTCCTCGATCGGAAGTCCCGGAGGATATACTTGTAGCATCGACGATCCCGGTTCGAAATCTCGTGCTGAATGCGAGCCTCGGTCTTCTGGTTGATCTCGGAGAGGGGGCGGGTCTCCGCGAACGATTGGTCAGAGAACGCGACCGACAAAAACACGGTCGGTGCCAGCGCCAGAGCGAGTTTGCTCATCCGAGATCTTTTCGAGATTCCAAGGCTGCACATTGCCGAACCATCCCCCATGAACAACGCGTTCCTCAGCGTAGACCGAAAGAAATCGCAACCTGCGGCTTCCATCAACCTCTTTTCGCCTCGTCTAGGAAGCCGCCGGCGCGGAAATCTGTGCCTGCCGCCTCGAGATCGCGATAACCCAGTCGCGGAATTCCGGGCCGTAAGGCTTTTGCAGCGCCGAGCGATCCCAGGCGAGGAAGTAGCTCTCGCGGAGCGGCATCCTGATGTCGACCGGGATGACCAAAGTCTGGGCTTCCAGTTCGTCGGCGATCATCGACATCTGTGCAAGCACGATGCCGCGCTTGTTGACGGCAGCGTCGATGGCGCTGCTCGATAGAGTGAACGACAAGCCGGAAGGCTGGCCTTTCAGCCCGGCTCCGATCTTCGCCGCGAACTCCGCCCAACTGGGGTAGGGCGTAAAATGGCGCTCCCACTCGACGTGCAGCAGTGGATAGGACAACAAATCCGCGGCAGCCAGTTCTCCGTTGCCGACAAGGGCAGGGGAGCAAGTCGGGACGACCCAGTCTCGAAAGAGTTCGGCATAGTGGTCATGCTGCAGCACGTCGGATCCGTAGCTGACGCGGAAATCGACTTCGTCGAAACCCATTTGTGGTTCCCTGTCGCGGCCGGTCACTCGCACATGCGCATCGGGATGCAAGGCCTGCCAGTCAAAAATGCGTCTGCCGATCCATTTGTTCACGACCGACGACAAGGCGCTGAGCACAAGCGCGTTCTCATTGCGCGCCCGTTCCAGCACTTGTTGGGCGAGGGCGAACTGCTCGAAACCCTTCGAGATCTCCCGGTGGTAAAGCCGCCCCCATTGCGTCAGCTCGACCGTTCTGCCGCTGCGTTCGACAAGGGTAATGCCGAGGAAACTCTCGATCTTGCGGATCTGCTGGCTGATGGCGCCCGAGGAAACGTTGAGCTCGGCAGCCGCGGCCATCACGCTTCCGCAGCGGCCGACGGCCTCGAATGCCTGCAGGCCCTTGAGCGGAATTCCACGAAATACCTGTTCGTCGCTCGACACGTTTCCCCACTACGGCTGCTGACGCAACGCACTTTCGGTCGGATGAAAGATTCCTGCAAACTGAAAGCGATCCCCGGGATGGGTGATCTCGACATAGGTCACCATGCGATCGTTCTGCCACGTCTGGCGAATGAGGTTGAGGCATGGATCGCCGCGATCTATTTTGAGAATGCGTGCTGTAACAGCGTCGGCGGAGACCGCGCGTATCACATGTTTCGCCTTGGACCATGGGACCTGCGACAATAGCCATTTCGCCGGCGGCGCACCAATGAAGCTCTCGGTTCTGGCGAGCGGCACGGTATCGAGAAGAATGATCCGCCGCTCCACCGCCGTTGGCTTTCCGTCGACGATATGCAGGCAGTGGATTCTGAGAATCTCGGCGCCTGGTGTGCTGTTCAACTGGGCCGCTTCGACCGGCCCCAAGCTTTCAATCTTCCGCGTCAATATCTCGTGGCGATGCTCGTAACCTGCCAGCGTGGCGGCCGTACCGATGTCCTGAATGTCCATGACCGTCCGGTTGATCTGCGGTGCCGCGACGAAAGATCCCGTCTTGCGCTTGCGGACCACCAGCCCCCGCTCGACGAGCGCTGTCAGCGCCTTGCTTACGGTCATGCGCGAGCAGCCATAGTCGCCGACGAGATCGTGCTCCCTCGGGATGCGATCTCCTGGGCGCCAGTCTCCGCTCAGGATCTTCGCTTCGATGTCTTTGAATATCCTGATATAGATTGGTTCCAAGACGCGACACCCGTTACCGCTGCACGTAATACGATGCAAATACCAAGCCTACGCCCGAAAGTAGCTGTTCGGCACAAAAATTGCGTTCGTCGACTTTGACGTTGACACCTTAGGCCAGCCTATATCTATTTGTATAGTCAAAAGCGGGTCAAAGAAGCCTGCAATACGGGACTGAAATCGGGAACTCGAACGCATCCTGCCGGATGCGAAAACTGGAGAGATGACAATCATGATCGCACGTTCACTGCTCAAGGGCCTAGTCGGCGCCGCATTTTTGATCGGCGCGACGCTGTCGGCGCATGCGGCCGACACGCTCGCCGCCGTCAAGGCCGCCGGCACGCTGAAAGTCGGTACCGAAACCGCCTTCGCGCCGTTTGATTTTATCGATGCCGGCGAGCATGCCGGCCTGAACGTTGATCTTTTTGCGGAAATCGGCAAGGAGCTCGGCGTCAAGATCGAGTGGGTAGCACTTCCTTGGGACGGCGTATTCCCGGCACTGGAAGCGGGTAAATTCGACGTCGTTGCCGGCCCCGCGACGATCACCAAGAAGCGCATGGAACGCTACCGTTTCACTCCGCCGATCGCTGAAGCCACGATCGCCATTCTGAAGAAAGCAGGCGACGCGACGATCTCCAAGCCGGCAGATATTGCCGGTAAGACGATCGGTGTCGGCAAGGCGACGTCGCAGCTCGACCAGCTGAAGGAATTCGCAGCAACCCTGCCGTCCAAGGTTGATGTTCGCGAGTATCCCGCCTTCACAGAATCCTACGCTGACCTTGCTGCCGGCCGTATCGCCGGTGTCGCCAACTCGCTGCCGAACATCGCTTTCGTCGCCAAGCAGCGCGAGGGTACCTTCGAAGTCGTCCTGCCGCCTTTCGGCAAGAAGTCCTATTTCGGCTTCATCGGCCTGAAGGATGCTGACCATGCGCCGCTCATGGACGCTATCGATGCAGCGCTGCTGAAGATCAAGGCTGATGGTCGCATGGCCGAGTTGCAGAAGAAGTGGTTCGGCGCCAGCTTCGATACGCCTGATGCCGTCAAAGACCCTGCGTTCTGATAGCAGGACGATTGTCGATTGCGCCCCACCGGGCGCAATCACTGACGCCATTATGACAGCCAGGCGGACGAAAGCCGGACATGTCCATCAAACTCTTTGAACTGCTTCTCTACGCGTCGATCTACACCGTAGCGATCAGCGTCGTTTCCATCTTGATCGGGTTCGCAATCGCGATCCTGCTATCGGGCATGCTTCTCTCCAAGAAGCGGTCGTTCGTTACCCCTGCACAGATATTCATCAGCTTCTTCCGCGGCGTGCCTCTGCTCGTGCAGTTGCTGCTGATCTACAATATGCTGCCGGCGATCGGATTGAATGTACCGAGCATCGTTGCGGCAATCGTCGGGCTTTCGCTTTGCACGGCGGCCTACCAGGCTGAGAACATGCGCGGTGGCTTTGCCAGCGTGCCGGTCGGTCTCATCGAGTCTGCGGAAATGGTTGGCCTGACGCCTGGCCAAATCTTCCGACGCATCAAGGCGCCGATTGCGTTGCGCCTGACATTCCCGGCCCTCGTTAACGAGGCTATTCTCATTCTCAAGGCGTCGTCGCTGGTGTCCGTCGTCGGCGTCATCGAGCTGACGCGGATGGCGCAGGACCTTGCCGGCAGCACGTTCCTGCCGATACAGATATTCGCTGCCGCCGGTCTTATCTATCTCGTCATCAATTGGATTGTTGCGCTTGCCGGTGATTTCATCGAGCGCTCCTTGCCGGGAGTGCCGCGATGACCTTCGATATCAACGTCATTCGCGACCAGTTGCCGGCGATTGCAAGCGGTGCCGGCGTCACTGTTCTCATCTGGGTCGTCGGTACGATCGCTGCCGCCATCATCGGCTTTTTTGTCGCCGTAGGCCGTCGGTTCGGTGGGTTCTTGCCGGACAAAGCCCTCGGCTTCATCGTGGCTGTGCTGCGCGGCACGCCGTTCCTGATCCAGATTTTTCTGGTCTATTATGGCGGCCCGTTCATCGGGTTGAATCTGGACCCGTTGCCGGCCGGTCTCATCGGAATCTCCATCTATGGAGCGGCCTACTACAGCGAAATTTTCCGCTCGGGCTTTCGGGCGGTGCCAAGAGGGCATATCGAGGCTGGAGAATGCGTCGGGCTCACCCAGGGCCAAATTATCAGGCGCATCCTGTTGCCTGAAATGACGATGCTGGTGCTGCCGCCATCGTTGAACATGGCCGTCTTGCTGATGAAGGAAACCGCGGTTCTTTCGATCATCACGGTGCCGGAGCTGACGGCAACGCTAAGTGCCATCGGCGCGCAGCAATACGCCTTCGTCGAGGCGCTTACCGTCCTGGCGCTCTTCTATTGGATCCTTGTCGAGATCACCGGCCGTCTCGGCCACCTCGTCGAAACGAAACTTACCAGATTCAGGTTTTTCAACGCATGAGCCTTCCAGCGATCGCAGTCAAAAATCTCGTCAAGAGGTTCGGAGAAACCACCGTCCTGCAAGACGTCGGTCTCGATATTCCGCAGGGCCAGGTATCATGCCTGATCGGCCCGTCCGGCTCGGGCAAGAGCACGCTTTTGCGCTGTATGGCTTTTCTCGAAGAAGCGACGTCAGGCACCATCACGGTCAACGGCGAAGTTCTTGGTTTCACTGAGAATGCAAACGGCGTGCGTGAGCGTATTTCGCCCGCTGCCAATCGCGCGATCCGCGCGCAGATCGGCATGGTGTTTCAGCAGTTCAATCTGTGGCCACACATGACGGCGCTCGGCAATGTTAGCGAAGCTTTGAAAACCGTTCACAAGATGAGCCGCAAAGAGGCGGAGGAGCGCGCCATGGCGCAACTCGTCAAGGTCGGCCTAGAAACGCGCGCGGGGCACTACCCGTCCCAACTTTCCGGTGGGCAGCAGCAGCGCGTGGCGATTGCTCGAGCGCTCGCCTTGAAACCGAAGATCATGCTCTTCGACGAGCCGACATCCTCGCTCGATCCGGAACTGACGGGCGAAGTGCTCAACGTCATGCGCGACCTCGCGAAGGAAGGTATGACCATGGTGGTCGTGTCACACGAGATCGGCTTCGCGGCCACGGTCGGACAGCAGATCGCTTTTCTCGACCACGGCAAGATCCTCTTTACCGGCCCGCCGCAGGAGGTCTTCAAGAAGCCGCGTCATCCGCGTCTCGAGCAGTTTCTGGATACCTATCTCGACCGGGGCGCTTCCATGTTGCTTTGACGATCCGGCGCAACGCGCCAGATTAGCCGCAGCAAAGCTTCAGGCGGTTGTCACACGCTTGGTGCAAAGTGCCACCGTTTCATCCTCAAGGCAGACGAAAGCGGCGCCGCCATTCTCGAAGGCCAACCGCAGCTGCGCTTCCGTGGCACGGTGCACCTCGTGGCGGCGGCTGCCCTCATAGTCCTTGATCGTGCTGCGCGACACGCCCGATCGTTCGGCGAGGTCCGTTTGGGTCCAATCGAGGAGGCCTCGCGCTGCGCGACAAAGTGCCGGTGTCAGAATCTTCGAATTGTTCGCAAGACCCATTGCGCAAACCTGCCCATATTGGTTACTATCTCTCATATATGGTAATTTTCGTCGAATTGCCAGCGGTTGATTCTGCAGCTGTTGGTGATTTTGGCGAAGACAAAAGCGAAGGAATAAGGTGTTGGGATAACAGGCGGATCGATTTCTCTTCTTGCGCTCCTTGTCCTTCCCTTTCTCGGAAGCTTTCTTTCCGTGTTCCTGTTGAACACGTCGTCGCGCCGCCTGCCGGCGGGGCTGGCCGGTGTGGTGACGCTGGCGTCGCTGCTTCTTACCGCGATTAACTATCCCTCGGTCTCAGGCGGGGGCGTGGTTTACTACAAGCTGCAATGGCTCCCGCAGCTTGGCCTTGATTTCACGTTGCGGATGGACGGCTTCGCATGGATCTTCTCCATGCTTGTGACCGCGATCGGTTTGCTCGTCGTCCTCTACGCACGCTACTACATGTCGGAAGAGGATCCTGTTCCGCGCTTCTTCTCGTTCCTGCTTGCTTTCATGGGAGCGATGCTCGGGATCGTGATTTCGGGCAATGTGATCCTGCTCGCGGTCTTCTGGGAGCTGACAAGCATTTTCTCGTTCCTGCTGATCAGCTATTGGCACAACAGCGCCGCGGCACGCGATGGCGCCCGTATGGCATTGACGGTCACCGGGATCGGCGGCTTTTGCCTGTTGATTGGCCTCATTCTGCTCGGAAACATTGTAGGCAGCTACGACCTCGACAAGATCCTCGCGTCAGGCGACATCATTCGTGCTCATTCGCTCTATCTGCCGGCACTTATCTTCATTCTGCTCGGCGCGCTGACGAAGAGCGCGCAGTTCCCGTTCCATTTCTGGCTGCCGAATGCGATGGCCGCGCCGACGCCGGTGTCGGCCTTTCTGCACTCGGCAACAATGGTCAAGGCTGGCGTCTTCCTGCTTGCCCGCTTCTGGCCCGCGCTTTCAGGCACTTGGGAATGGTTCTGGATCGTCGGCGCGGCAGGGATCATCACGCTCCTGCTCGGCGCCTACTTCGCCATGTTCCAGCGGGATCTGAAGGGGCTGTTGGCCTATTCCACCATCAGTCACCTGGGGCTGATCACGACGTTGCTCAGCCTGGGTAGTTCGCTGGCGACGGTCGCCGCGATTTTCCACATGCTCAATCACGCCACCTTCAAGGCTTCGCTGTTCATGGCCGCCGGGATCATCGATCATGAGACCGGCACACGCGATATGCGAAGGCTTAGCGGATTGTTCCGGTTCATGCCGTTCACGGCCACTCTTGCCATTGTCGCCAGCGCGGCGATGGCCGGCGTTCCGCTTCTCAACGGCTTCCTGTCGAAAGAGATGTTCTTCGCCGAGGCGGTGGAGACCCATGCAGACTCGATCCTTGATCGAATCCTGCCCTATGTCGCGACGCTCGCCGGCGCCTTCAGCGTCGCCTATTCGCTGCGTTTCATTCACACCGTCTTCTTCGGCCCGCCGCCGACTGACCTGCCGATCGCTAAACCGCACGAGCCGCCGCGCTGGATGCGCTTCCCGATCGAGCTTCTCGTCGTCCTTTGCCTAGTCGTCGGAATTGTTCCGGCGTTGTCGATCGGTCCCTTCCTGCATACGGCTGTTGTCAGCGTTCTTCGCGAGGATACGCCGGAATACAGCCTCGCCATTTGGCACGGCGTCAATCTTCCGTTGATCATGAGCGCGATCGCGCTTGCCGGAGGCGTGGCGATATATGTGCTGCTGAAAGACTATTTCGCGCGTTGCGACGATGGTCCGCCCATATTCCGCAAGCTGAAGGGACAACGCATCTTCGAGCGTATCCTGGTCGAAGTGTCCTGGCGTTGGGCTCGTATCGCCGAACAGCGGCTCGGAACACGCAGGCTCCAACAACAGCTACGCTGGGTCGTTGTGATGGGCTTTGCCGCCGGTCTGCTGCCGCTTTACCTCCGGGGTTTTCAGAGCCGTCCCTTTACCAATTCCGGAATAGATCCGGTGTTCGCGACGTTGTGGGCGATCGGCATATGCCTTGCTATCGGTACGGCTTACCTCGCAAAGTATCATCGACTTGCAGCGCTGATCATGCTTGGCGGCGTCGGATTGATCGTCTGCACGACCTTCATCTGGCTTTCGGCGCCTGATCTCGCCATTACGCAGTTGCTGGTCGAAATCGTCACGACCGTTCTGATCCTCCTTGGACTCCGGTGGCTGCCGAAGCGGAGCGAGGATTTCGGCGAGACGATGACGTTGCGTTCCAGGTTCCGCCGCTTCCGCGATTTCGCGCTTGCCGTCGTGTGTGGTGTGTCGATGTCGTTGATGGCCTACGCGGTTATGACGATGCCGGTGCCGGACGCAATCTCGAACTACTTCCTGGAGAACGCCTACTCACTGGGTGGCGGCCGCAATGTCGTCAACGTTATTCTCGTCGACTTCCGAGGCTTCGACACCCTTGGGGAAATCGCCGTTCTCGGCGTCGTTGCCCTGACGGTCTATGCGCTGCTTCGCCGCTTCCGCCCCGCGGACGACAGCATGGGCATGCCGGAGCAGCAGCAGATCCAGAACCGCTTCGATGAAGAGCGGCCGGAACGTTCGGCAGGGGATACCGTCCGCGATTACATGCTCGTGCCTTCCGTGATCATGCAGTGGCTGTTTCCTGTCGTCATCACCTTCGCGGTGTACATCTTCATGCGCGGGCACGACTTGCCGGGCGGCGGCTTCTCGGCCGGATTGACCCTGTCGATCGCTTTCCTGCTCCAGTATCTCGCCGGCGGAACGCGATGGGCGGAAGATCGCATTCGTATCCTTCCGCTGCGATGGATGGGGGCAGGGCTGCTTACGGCGTTTCTGACGGGTGCCGGCGCATGGCTGTTCGGCTATCCGTTCCTGACGACCCACTCCCGCTACATCGAACTGCCGCTAATTGGAAAAATGCCGGCCGCGACAGCTCTTCTGTTCGATCTTGGCGTCTTCAGCCTGGTGGTTGGATCGACGGTGCTCATCCTTGTAGCGCTTGCGCACCAGTCGATCCGCATCAACCGCCTTCGCGCGATAGAGACCGCCAAGTCGGAGGAAGCGTAATGGAACTCATCTTGTCGATCGCGATCGGGGTAATGACGAGTTGCGGGATCTGGCTGATCCTGCGCCCGCGAACCTATCAGGTTATCGTTGGGCTCTCGTTGCTGTCTTACGCCGTCAATCTCTTCATTTTCGGCGTTGGCGGTGTGAAGGCCAACGTGCCGCCAATCCTCGGCGACGGGCTTCCTGTGACGGCGCTCGCCGATCCGGTGCCGCAGGCGCTCGTACTGACAGCAATTGTCATCGGCTTTGCGACGACCGCGCTGTTCCTCGTGGTTCTGCTCGCATCGCGCGGATTGACCGGCAATGACCATGTCGACGGCAGGAACGAACCGCGATGAACAGCTGGACCCACCATCTCGTCATTGCGCCGATCCTGATTCCGCTCGTGACGAGCGCGATCCTGCTTCTCGTCGATGAGCGCCGCCGCACCGCCAAGGCAATGATCAGCCTTGTCTCCACGGTCATTCTTGCATTCGTTGCCTTCCTGCTTTTTCGTATCGAGAGTGGCCCGAATGATTTCGACGGGGTCTATCTCCCCGGGAACTGGGCCGCACCGTTCGGGATCGTTCTTGTTCTCGACGGTCTCTCCGCACTGATGCTGCTTTTGACGGCGCTCCTCGCGGTTCCCGCGCTGGTCTTCTCGATGGCACGTTGGCATGCCGTCGGCGCGCATTTTCACAGCATGTTTCAGCTCCTGTTGATGGGCGTAAACGGCGCCTTCCTGACGGGTGACCTGTTCAACCTCTTCGTCTTCTTCGAAGTGATGCTCGCGGCATCCTACGGTCTCTTGCTACACGGTTCCGGTCCGTTGCGCGTGAAGGCGGGCATGCATTACATCGCAGTCAATCTCGTGGCCGCGCTTCTGTTTCTGATCGGCGTCAGTTTGATCTATGGCACCGCCGGAACGTTGAACATGGCCGATCTGGCCGCCCGAATTCCCGATATCGAACCCGATCGCCGCATGCTGATGGAAGCAGGCGCTGGCATTCTCGGGATTGTGTTTCTGATCAAGGCCGGGATGTGGCCGCTCTGCTTCTGGCTTCCACCCGCCTACAGCGCCGCCTCCGCGCCGGTCGCCGGCATTTTCGCGATCATGAGCAAGCTCGGCATCTATGCGATCTTGAGATTGACAATGTTGCTCTTTGGGGAGGGGCCGTCCTCGGGGTTCGGCAATATCGTTCTTCTCTATGGCGGGATGGCCACCATCATCTTCGGCACGATCGGCGTGCTTGCCTCTCAGGCGCTCGGTCGCCTCGCCGGGTTCTCGGTTCTGGTGTCTTCGGGCACGCTGCTGATGGTGCTTGGCATCAATGATGGAGCGATCTCCTCCGGCGCCTTGCTCTACCTCGTCAGTTCGACGCTTTCGATCAGTGCGTTCTTCATGCTGATCGAACTCGTGGAACGCGGCCAGGATGCGGGGGCGAACGTTCTCGCGGTTACGATGGAAGCCTATGGCGATGCGGAAGAGGACGAGCCGAAAGAGGCTGACGGCGTTGCAATGCCCGGCACGATGGCCATCCTCGGTGTATGCTTTGCAGCCTGCGCAATCCTGCTTTCCGGCTTGCCGCCGCTTTCCGGGTTTGTCGCGAAGTTTGCCATGCTTTCGGCGATGATGGGCACGGGCGCGATCGGCGTGCCGCCAACCGCCGCGATCTGGACACTCATCACGCTCGTCATCCTCTCGGGGGTGGCCGCGCTGATTTCCATGACGCGAGCCGGCATCCGAACCTTCTGGAGCTCGATCGAGGGAACCGTGCCGCGGGTTCTGGTCATCGAAATCGTGCCTGTGATGTTCCTGCTGTTGCTGACACTTGGCCTGACAGTGCAGGCCGGCCCGGCGATGCAATATATGGATTCGACCATCCGAACGCTGAGCAAACCGAGTGTCTATATCGATGCGGTCCGCAAGGCGGTGCGGATTCCCGATTACAAGGCGAGTGGCGCCGGCAACGAAGCGGGGAACCACTAGATGTTTCCGTATCCGATCCTGACCGCTTGCCTGATATTGATGTGGCTGCTGCTCAACGGGTTTACGCTTGGCCAATTCGTGCTGGGCGCTCTCGTTGCGGTCGTTGCCTCATGGGCCATGGCTACGTTGCGCCCGGAAAGGCCGAACCTCGCCAAATGGTACCTGTTGCCGAAGCTCTTTTGCCAGGTAGTCTACGATATCGTCGTGTCGAACCTCGCGGTTGCATGGGTCATTCTTCGAAGTGGACGCCGGCGACATAGCCCGGGCTTCCTGACAATCCACCTTGAGATCCGAAACCAGTTCGCTCTGGCGCTGCTCGCCGTCATCCTGACGAGCACGCCTGGATCGGCCTGGCTTGAGTACGATTCCAACGACAATACAGTTCTCCTTCACGTCCTCGACATCCAGAACGAGGCGGCTTGGCGCGACACGATCAAGAACCGCTACGAGAAGCTGCTGCTGGAGATATTCGCATGAGCGCCATCATTCTCTTCACGGCCGTTTCGGTCGCGCAGCTCATGCTGGTGGCAGCCATGGCGATCGCGTCGATCCGAATGTTCATCGGGCCGCGGGCACAGGACCGTATCATCGGTCTCGACACTTTTTACGTCAACGCGATGCTGCTGTTGGTCACCTTCGGTGTCGGCACCGGTCGTGTCGTCTATTTCGAGGCGGCTTTGGTGATCGGCATGCTCGGCTTCGTGGCGACTGTGGCGCTTGCGAAATTCTTGATGCGCGGGGAGGTTATCGAATGATCCATGACAGCACCGATTTGCCGCTTTGGGCGGCTACGACCGTCGCGGGACTGTTGCTGATCGGCGCATCGCTCGCCCTGATCGGCGCGATCGGTTTTCTGCGGTTGCCAACCTTCTACGAGCGGATTCATGCGCCGACGCTTGGCACCAGCTGGGGTGTCGGCGCGATCATGCTGGCATCGATGGTTTTCTTTTCGGTCGCTTCTGAGCGGCTGGTGATCCACGAGCTCCTGATCGGGGCTTTCGTCACCGTCACGACACCGGTGACGTTCATGCTGCTCGCGCGCGCCGCCCTTCACCGCGATCGAGCCGAAGGCGATCCGATCGTTCCTGCAAAGGGAAGCGGTCGCGATCTCGTCGAGAAGTAAGTCGGCCTTCGCGCGGCAGCCGAAATCCTCTCCTGATGGATTATATCAGCGTGCTCCGCTGCAAATGATGGTTTTGATAAAATGTGTCAGCACCACATTGAGGTTGCCTGCGTGCCAACCTAGTGTCCGGTAGCCGCTTTGCATGCGCCGATCAGCGTGACATGCGAGCAACGACACAATGCCTTTGTTGGGTAGGACATGACGACAGTGATCGACGGCAAACAGGTTGCAGCTTCTGTAATCGAGACGGTGAAGGCCGCGACATCGGCCTTGCAAAAGCAGAGCGGTGTGACGACGGGGCTGGCGGTGGTCATCGTCGGTGACGATCCGGCAAGCCACGCCTATGTCAATTCGAAGGGCAAGATGGCCAAGGAGTGCGGTTTCAAGTCCGTGCAGCATACGCTGCCGGTGGAAACCAGCCAGGAAGAGCTCGCGGCCCTTGTCGCCTCGCTGAACGAGGATCCCTCGATCCACGGCATTCTCGTTCAGCTGCCGCTGCCGAAGCATCTGAAATCCGATCCGATCATCCAGTCGATCCGTCCGGAAAAGGACGTCGACGGCCTGCACGTGGTCAATGCCGGAAAGCTTGCGACCGGTGATCTCGAGACCGGTCTCGTCTCCTGCACGCCGGCTGGCGCCATGGTGTTCGTGCGCCGCACTCACGGCGAGGATCTGTCGGGCCTGAACGCCGTCGTCGTCGGCCGATCCAACCTGTTCGGCAAGCCGATGGCGCAGTTGTTGCTGAATGCCAACGCCACGGTGACGATCGCGCATTCGCGCACCAGGGATCTGCCATCGGTCTGCCGCAACGCCGACATCCTGGTAGCGGCCGTCGGCCGTCCGGAAATGGTCAAGGCGGATTGGGTGAAGCCGGGCGCAACCGTCATCGACGTCGGCATCAACAGGATTGCCGCACCCGAGAAGGGCGAGGGCAAGACGCGGCTTGTCGGCGATGTCGCATTTGCCGAGGCGGCTGATGTTGCCGCGGTGATCACGCCGGTTCCCGGTGGTGTCGGTCCGATGACNGCCGAGGCGGCTGATGTTGCCGCGGTGATCACGCCGGTTCCCGGTGGTGTCGGTCCGATGACGATCGCCATGCTGATGGCCAACACCGTGATCGCCGCCCATCGGTCGGCCGGGCAGACGCCGCCCGTGTTCTGATCAGCGCGACGGTGCCGCGCCCGTCGAGGCGCGGACGATAGGTTGTGCGCCAAGAGCAACACAAGACGCTCCGCCACTGTTCAAAAAAATACGGCCCGCGACGATGTCGCGGGCCGTATTTTTTTAGCGTTGCTCTGCGCGTCAGTGTTTTGCACGACGTTTCTGACGATGCACGTCGATAACCACTGCGGCGACGATGATGAGGCCCTTGACGATCTCCTGATAGTAGGCGTCGACCCGCAGGAAGGTGAAGCCCGACGTCATGACGCCGAGAATGACCGTTCCGATAACCGTGCCAGTGATCCGACCGACGCCGCCGGTCAGAGACGTTCCACCGATAACGGTCGCCGCGATCGCATCCAGTTCGTACATCACGCCCATGCCGGCCTGAGCTGTCTGAGCGCGGGCGGCCGTCACGATGCCGGCGAGGCCAGCCAGAAGACCGGCGATTGCATACACCTTGATCAGGTGGGCCTCGATATTGATACCCGAAACACGCGCAGCCTGCGGGTTGGCGCCGATCGCGTAGGTGAACTTGCCGTATCGGGTGTAGCGCAGGATGATGTGGAAGATGAAAGCGACGACAAGGAAAACGATAACCGGCCAGATGCCTGTTCCGATGAAGTTGAACTGCTCCGTCAGGCCCGAGACCGGCTGCCCCTTCGTGTACCACTTCGAAATACCGCGCGCCGACACCATCATGCCGAGTGTTGCGATGAACGGCGGAATCTTCGTCTTCGCGATGAGCTGGCCGTTGACATATCCCGCGGCCAGGCCAATGAGCAGGCCGACGCCGATCGGAATGAAGAAGGGCAGGTCAGTTAGCCCCGGATAGAGCGCTCGAGGCCAGGTCGACGCTTGGGCAAAACTTGCCGCGATCATCGCCGTCATGCCGACGACGGAGCCCGAGGACAGATCGATCCCACCCGTGATGATCACCTGCGTCACGCCGACGGCGATGATGCCGATGACCGAAACCTGAAGGACCATGATGGTGAGGCGCTGGGAATTCATCAGGAAGCTCTGCCCCACGAAGATCCAACCCAGGATTTCGTAGATGAGCGCAATACCGACGAGCACGAGAAAAATGCTCAGTTCCGGCGGAACGCGATGGCGCCGGGATCTCGCGGGAATGGCTGCGGCCGCTTCGGCGGTGTTCGTATTCATGTCTTCCTCCCTTGGCGACAGGACGGGTTACGGCGCTTATTGTGCCGCGAGCTCCATCACCTTGACTTGAGTTGCTTCACTGCGGTCCAGGAAGCCCGTTACGCGCCCCTCGTGCATGACCATGATGCGGTCGCTCATGCCCAGAACTTCAGGCATTTCCGATGAGATCATGATGACCGCGACGCCGGTCTTGGCCATCTCGGTGATCAGGCGGTGAATTTCCGCCTTGGCGCCGACATCGATGCCGCGCGTCGGTTCGTCGAGGATCAGGATCTTCGGATTGGTCAGCATCCAGCGGCCGATCAGAACCTTCTGCTGATTGCCGCCCGACAGATTCTCGACGCGCTCGAAAAGATGCGGCGTCTTCACACGCAGCTTCTTTGCCATGTCAGCGCAGGTCTCTTCGAGCGCTGTTTCCTGGACAAAGCCGCCTTTGACGTAACGGTCGTGCAGTACGGCGATCTGCATGTTCTCGAGGACGTTGAGGATGAGAAGACAGCCCGTATCCTTGCGGTCTTCGGTCAGGAAAGCCATGCCGTGACGGATCGCCGTGGTCGGCGTCCGAATGTCGACCGTCTTTCCGAAAAGTTCGATGCTTCCCGCCGATGCCGGGGTCACCCCGAACAGGGTCTCGGCGACATTTGAGCGACCGGAGCCGACCAGGCCTGCAATGCCGAGGATTTCACCTGCACGAACATCGAACGAGATATCGCGAAAGACGTTGTTGAGCGTGAGATTCGATACCTTCAGAACGACGTCCCCGATCGGGACATCCTCCTTGGGGAACATCTGGGTGATCTCGCGGCCGACCATCATGCGAATGA
Source organism: Rhizobium sp. Root708 (assembly GCF_001429725.1). Classification (GTDB taxonomy): domain Bacteria; phylum Pseudomonadota; class Alphaproteobacteria; order Rhizobiales; family Rhizobiaceae; genus Rhizobium. Next base: position 106,694 of record NZ_LMHV01000009.1, read on the forward strand.
TGTCGTCGCGGGTGACGTCGGTTGAGGCGTGGGTGCCGATATATTTGCCATCACGGAAGACAGAGAACTCGTCGGCGATTTCGAAGAGTTCGTTCATTTTGTGGGTGATGTAGACAATGCCGATACCGCGTGCACGCAGGTCCCGGATAATGCGAAACAGGTGCTCGACCTCTCGCTCCGTCAGCGCCGATGTCGGCTCGTCCATGATCAGGACGTCTGAATTGTAGGAGACGGCCTTGGCGATCTCCACCATCTGGCGGCTGGCGACGGACAGATAACGGACCTGGATTTCAGGGTCGATGTCGATATTCAGCCGCTGAAAGAGTTCCTCCGTCAGCCGGAACATCTCACCGTGATCGATGAAGCCAAATTTGTTCTTCGGCTCGCGGCGGATCCAGATGTTTTCCGCGACAGTCATGAAAGGCATCAGGTTGAGTTCCTGATGGATCATGGCAATGCCGTTTTCGAGCGCATCCAACGGGGATTTCAGGCGGATCTCAATGCCCTTCATCCGGACCTCGCCTTCATCAGGCGTGTAGATGCCGGCCAGAATCTTCATAAGCGTGGATTTGCCTGCGCCGTTCTCTCCCATCAGCGCATGGACCGAGCCGCGCTTGAGCTTGAACTGCACGTCATCCAGCGCGAGAACGCCCGGAAATTCTTTACGGATGCCTTCGGCAGCAAGAAGATATTCCGCGTTAGGAACAATGCCGCTCGCGCGCACGGCTGCCATCGTCGACGGGCTTAAAGCCATCTCATACCTCCCGATACCGACAGTCTTTGGAAATGGATGCGGGCCGGAGCCCGCATCCAGATGCCCTGCTTAGTTCTTTGCGACGAAGTCCTTGACGTTCTCAGGCGTGACGAGCTGGAAGGGAATGTACACCTTCTTGTCGATCTTTTCGCCCTTTGCGAGCTTCAGAGCGGCGTCGAGCGCGCCCTTGCCCTGGCCGGCAGCATCCTGGAAGACGGTGACGTCGAGATCACCGGCCTGCATTGCTGCAAGAGCGTCCTGCGTTGCGTCCACGCCGCCGATCACGACCGACTTCATGTCCTTGCCGGCTGCCTTCAGCGCCTGGATGGCGCCGATCGCCATTTCGTCGTTGTTGGAGATGACAGCGTCGAACTCGAGACCGCTGGAGAGCCAGTTGGTCATCAAGTCGGAGCCCTGCGTGCGCTCCCAGTTGGCAGTCTGCTTTTCGACGATCTGAAGGCCCTTGCATTCATCCGTCTTCAGAACGTCTTCCACGTCCTGAGTACGCATGCGGGCGGCCTGGTTCGACAGTTCGCCCATCATAACGACGACCTTGCCCTTGCCACCCAGCAAGCGGCAGACTTCCTTGGTTTCCAGCGTGCCGGATTCCTTTTCGTTGGAAGCGACGAAGGCCTGCTTTTCGGGCAGGGTGTCAACGTTTACAGGCTCGCGGTTGACGTAGACGAGCGCAATACCGGCGTCGGCGGCGAGCTTGGACATGGCAGCCGTCGCGTCCGTATCAACCGGGTTGACGACGATGGCGTCGACCTTGGATGCGATGAAGTTCTGAATCTGGCTCTGCTGCTTTGCAACGTCGTTGCCGGCGTCTTCCACCTGAAGCGTGACACCGCTCAGGGTCTTGGCATAATCCTGCATGCCGTTCCGGAGAACGGTCAGGAAGTTATCGTCGAATTTGGCCATCGAGACGCCGACCGTTTCTGCATGGGCTGCAGTCGACATCAGAAGCGCGGCAGCTGCGCCAAGCATGAATTTTTTCATCATTTCCTCCTCAAGCGGTGTCCGGCGCACCCTCCTCACTCCGGATGTCGGCCCTCCGCCGACCACTCGCTGACTTCTGCGAAAATGAAACAAACAAACCGCAAGTCACAGCGAATGGAATATTTGTTCCATATCTTGTGACGTCGGTCAAGGCGTTTATCTGAACGCTCCGGCAATAAGTGGATAAGGCAGGGAGAGCACCGGTTTACGCCGCCCGTGATGGCGCCGGGTGCAGGTGGATGGCGGCAAAAATGAAATGAATATTCCGACGATCACAGTGCCTCGTAAGGCGCCGAATGAAGGCGTCAACGACCGAGGCCGCGGACAGCGGCTCGTCTGCTCAGGAATTTGGTGATGCCCCACCAACGTGTTTCCACGCTCTAGGGAAGGATCTCGCCCAGCGTCAGCGGCAGGGCCTACTCAACCTTCTTCGGGGCGCGGGGCGCAAAAGCCAGCGACAGCCATACATTCCAACCCTCCGGTCGGTTCTTGGCGCAGAACTCATAGTAGCCCTTGAGGTTCAGAAAACCGGATGTCTTGTCGTTGACATCGAAGTTGTAGCCGATCTGCGGTCCGACACCGAAGACACGCGACTTGAAATCGCCAAGGCTTGCACCCGCCCCACTGTCTCCGGTGATCTGCTGGTAGGCATATCCGGCGACGCCGACATAGAGATGCTCATTCAGGAATTGCGACGCACCCCAATCGATATGGGCGTCGACGCCGTTTTGATAGTCGGTGTCCGGGTTCTCGAAATTGTAGGTCAGGCCGCCGACAATGGAGAATTCGCGACCGGTGGAGACATCGAGGTAGGTGTAGCCAACGCCGCCATCGATGGCGCCGTGACCGATCCCGAGATTGGCCAGGCGGTCGGAATCATAGGCCCCGACCAGTATGTCGCCGGTGATATAGGCAAGATAATTATCGACGCCGTCGTTCCATTTCAGAGTGGCTTGCGGCAGCAGGTCGCCAAATGCCGTCCGGCTATCGCATCGCTCTCCGGACACCGAGCCGCCAAGCGGGCCGGTCAATGTCGCGTCGACGCAGGCGTGACTGCGGCCGGCAACGCCGAGGAGGCTCACGGCAAACTGCCCGTTCCACAAAGGTTGCTCGAATGTATAGGTCGGACCGAAGGCGAGCAGATTGCCACGGCCCTTGATGCCGAGGTCCACCTGGCCACCACCCCCACGCGGAAAGGCCTGGTTCGCGCCAGCGCTGACTGATGGGTGGATATAAACGGTCGCGAACGACCATCCTGGCTGGGCGGGTACGGCGGCAAAGCTTCCGTATAGGCCTGGGAGCCAGAAGCTGACACCGGACTCATCTGCTCTCGCCTCCGGTGCAAGAAGGCAGGATATTCCGACACACAGTGCCGCCGTCCAGTTCTTCGTCATCGAATCGCCCCCACGATCTACTCGGATAAAAGTACGTGAGTGATTGCAGGCTGCAACTCACGATCGATCGGGTGTCGAGGGGGCAACGTCACTCCACGGCCGCCGACTTTTCCTGCAGGACGCGGACGGCGCTCGCCGCGGCCGCGCCACCGCCCTTGTCGTCGCCGCCAACTTGAACTGTGGGTTGTGCAAACTCGATGCCGCTGGCCTGGAATGCTTCTCTGATCTTGGCGTAGGCCTTGCGCCTGATATAGGTCTGCATACCCGGCACGGTTGTCATGGCGAAGCTGAGGACGATGCCGTAGTCGCCAAATTCCTCGACGCCCTTCATCTTCAAGGGTTGGATGAACAGGGGCCCAAGCTCCGCATCCTCGGCGAGTTCAGCACCGATGCGCTTTGCTATCTTTCGTGCCTTCTCGATATCCGTGTCATAGGCGACATTGATGCGGAATTTGTCGATGACCCAGTCTCGGCTCATGTTCTCGACCGCCCCGAGTTCGCCGAAGGGCACCGTGAATACCGGGCCGCGATGATGGCGCAGGCGTACGGAACGCAGGCTGAATCCCTCAACTGTTCCCTTGTAGCTCTTCGCTTGAATGTATTCCCCGACACGGAATGCATCGTCGAGCATATAGAAGACGCCGCTGATGACATCCTTGACCAGCGTTTGTGAACCAAAGCCGATCGCGACGCCGAAAATGCCGGCACCCGCGATCAGCGGACCAATCTGCACGCCGAGCTCGGACAGCACGATCAAGCCGGCCATCACGGCGACGATCACCGCCAAGGCGTTGCGAAAGATCGGCAGCAGTGTCCGAAACCGTGCCCGGCGGGCGGCATCGGCAGGTGGAAGAGCGGTGGCATCCGTTGATGTCGCGAGGGCTCTGTCGATCCAGCTTTTCGCGAGTTGCCAGAGGAGGTCGGCCACCAGCAGCACCAGAACACTTTTCAGCAGGGCATAGAACAGAGCCCTGACCAGCGGATCGTTGTGGGCGAAACCGTCGGAATTCATCTCCCAGACGAAGGCAAGCCATGCGACGGCGAACGTGATGACGATCGCTCGCGCGCCTCTCGCGACGATAACGCTGCGGAGCGAGCCTGCGGCGCCTGAAGAGAATTCCTCGGCAGCCTGCCCGACGCCGCGGAGAATACCGGGAAGAACGAGCGCGTAAATACCGAGCCAGAACAAGCCCTGGAGATCGAGGCACCACAACAGCCAGACGGCGACGAGAAACACCGTCAGCGCCGCCCTCGAAGCGCGCGGCTTGAGCGACGTGGACCAAGACGCCTCGATTGCAAGCACAAGAATGACAATCGAAAAGCAGTAGGAAAGGGCAGCCGATACAGCGGGATCAACGCCAAGCGGCGCCCCTAGGACCGCGTTGGCGGCAGCAAAAATCACCACGGCGAGAAGGATGCGCGCCCTTAGACGAAGCGGGCGTTGGTGCCCAAGCGCAAGTACGATGAGAACCGAACCCAGCCGATACAGCACGAATGCGGACAGGTAGGCGAGCAGGGTCACGCGTGCGAGCGGTGGCCAGTCGACGGCGAAGAAGACAATCGCCATCGTTGCAGCGAAAATCGCGACCGGCGCAAGCCTGCCCAATACGCCATCGGAACGGGGTCTGTATCTTCGGAAAAGCCATTCGGCTGCAAGGCCTACCGCGACCAGTGCGGCAAAGATGATGAATACGGGTGCATAGCCATGTGAGATGGCATCTTGCCTGGTACGGGTGGCTGCTGCTCCGATCTCCGCAGGAATGCGGGGAACGGCAGAGACGATCGCATCGATGCGGGTTCTGACACCGGTCTCCCACCCCGCAAGTGCTGGCTTGTCGGCAGCAACTGACGGTGCCGTGGTTGCTGCGCCCTTGCGCTCGGCAAGCAGAGATTGCACCTCAGGATCTTTGAGAAGTTTGAGGAGTTCATCGACTTTCTGCTCGGCCGATGGCGCTTGGGCGTGGGCCGAAAAGGCGACGAGGAGTGCAAACAGAAGCGACGCCAGCCATTTCATTCTGCGAGCTTTCTTATCGGGAACTGGAATTTCACACCGGCGTTGACGTCTGAGTGCTCTTGAGCGACTGCGGTACCGGAGGACAAGGCAGCGAACGCAAGTATCATCCAGAGCTTCATGGCTACTCCTATTGCTGGAATAGCATCAAGCCATGTCTCCCCCATGGACGCCAGTCTGTAACGGTAACAGCAACGTTGGCCCGACGATGCGGCTCGCGTTTACCGTTACGTACTTCCCCGCTGGCTCAGCGTCGCCTAATTTGAGCTTCTGTCATCCGGGAGACGGGGTTGTGCAATGAACGAGCGCAACGAGGCGGTGGGAAATGGAAGAAAAGCCGCCCAGCGAGGACTGTGGAGGCTGATGCTGAAGCTGCCTTCATCAAGAGGCCGGCTGCAAATTCTCGCGGCCACGATGCCCTCGCTTCACGATCTCTTCGAGGCCTATGAGGAGGCCTCGGTTGCTCTTGAAAACATGCTCAAGGAGCGAGACCGTTCGGAATGTCCGTTGATCGTCGAATACGAGCAGCTCTGCGTCGATATCGAAGACGATGTGATCAGGTACATGCTGGAGAAGAGCCCGGCGGGTGACACGCCCGCGAAATAATCACCTTTCGGTTATATTACGTTCACCGATTGCAACTAGATGTAATATCCGTCATAAATTGACTTCTTCTGCCTGTGCCTGGTCGATTGTTTCGAGGGATGCCATGCGTGGTGAAGTTCAGAGCGAGAATATCGCGGAAGTGTCAATGGACGAGGCGCGTGCCGAGATCGAGCGACTTCTCGGCGATGGGCGACTTCATCTTTCAGAGCGGCAAAGGGAGTTGCTACGCTATCTCGCGGAGCGACGGTTCTCAGGCAACAAGGAAGGCGTGAAAGCCTACTGCATTGCAATCGATGTGCTCGGCCGTACCAGCGCTTTCGAGGCGGGAATCGATCCTATCGTTCGTATTGAGATGAGCCGACTGCGTTCGGCGCTCGACAGTTATTACGAGGCCTACGGGGCGACCGGCGGCATTCGAGTGCAAATCCCCCGAGGCAGCTACCTCACACGCTTCTACAGAGCAGGCCAAGAAGAAACTCCGGCAGACACGGTTGTCGGGGTGGCCGAGAGCGCTTCCACTGAGCAGGAGGTGTCGAGTACCGTTGACCAGCGCCGTCGCCTGCCTCCGCCTGCGGCTCTCTATGCAACTGCTGCTGTTGCCAGCGTTTGCGCTGCTGCCTTGTTCGCAGTGTGGCGGCTTCTCGGGGACCCAGACTGGACCGAAAAGCCAATCGTATATGTGAAGCTCGAAGCTGCCGATTCAGAGCTGATGCAAGAGGCTAGCCTTGTTCGCGAGTCCCTGGTTTCCGCGCTAAGCAGGTTCCAAACGCTGACTATTGCAGAACCTCGTTACGCGGCCGCCAGAGCGGCGAACCGGGTGGGGCGCACCTACGAGATCGACATTCGATATTACGGCGACAGCGGTAACAGGAGAGCATGGTGGCAAGTCGTCCAAAGCAGTTCCGGTGACGTTTTGAAGTCTGGCCTTGAGAACATCGGGGCGACGGGGCGCGGTCAATCGCTGGTGATTCAGGAGGTCGCCGATGCCCTAGCACGGCGGTTTGCACCGACGAGGAGCGTTATCAACGACGCGGAACTGCGAGAAAGCCCGGAGGATGCGATTGGAAACGCCTGCGTCCTGCGGGCTGAATACGCGCTGGAGACCGGCGGTCCCGACCAGATCGCTGCCAGCCGACGTTGCCTGGATACGACGCTTTCGCGTAACCCGAGAATATCAGATGCCACGGCAGTGCTTTCGCGCATCCTGCTTTCCGACAGCACCGCGACCGCCGACGTGGTTGCGGGAGTTGAACTTGCGCGCAAGGCAACGGCCGAAGCTCCGCTGTCGGAGCGTGCACAAACCGCATTGATGGTCGCCCAGTTCGCGACCGGCAAGAAGGTCGCAGCGATCGAAACGGGAAACCGCGCGATATCGCTTAATCCGAACAGCCCGGATGCGACGGCAGCGTTTGCCTTGGTGCTTTACCGATCGGGCTTTGGCGCCGCCGGGGTGTCCATGGCACGTGAGGCAACGGGAATGTCGGACGCGGCTCCTCGGGACGCACTGATGGTACTGGCGTTCGACGCGTATGCGCGCAAGCAGTACTCCGAGGCCTCGCTGCTTGCCGAGCAAATCAACGGCAGAGACTTTTCCGTGCAGGTTCTGCGAACCGCAGCGCTCGGCGAACTCCAATCGCCGGAGGCGGTCGAGCGACTGGAGGAGCTTCGCTCGCTGGATCCCGCCTTTGAGCGCTCGGGAGAAGAGCGATTTGCGCTGCTACCTCTGCCGGACGAGTTGAAGGCGGGGCTCGTCAAAGCGGGCGCCCGTTTCTCTTCAAACCAGCTGGCAAGCTCCGAAGACAAGTGAACGCAAACGAACAACGGTTACTGTTACCGTTGCGTACTTGCGTGTTCCGCACGTTTTGTCACCCCTGATTCAGCAAATTCATCTTCGGCGGCCTTCGTGGTCAGTCTGGAAAAAGCTTGTGCGAAGAAGCTGCAGCTTATGCATGGGCTGTTTTTTCGAAAACGTGTTTGGAAGCGAGGTCGACATGATGCGTAGCGGATTGAACAGGAAGATTTTTCTCGCCGCGGTAACGGCCGTCGTCGCGCCAGGGTTAGCGCAGGCTGCCGAGGGTGGCGCCGGGTTCTATCTTCTCGGGTCAAAAGGTCCGGCCGCAGCTATCACGCCGCCGGCTGGCGTCTATTTTCAGAACGACTTCTACTATTACTCGGGAGACCTCGGCGGCGGACGGCAGCTTCCGACCGGCGGGCGCCTTGCTGTCGGCGTGGAAGGAAAGGCAGCGATCGAGATACCCACGGTCATCTGGATACTGCCGGAAGAGGTCGCTGGCGGTCACATTGGACTGAGTGGATCGCTTCCCGTCGGCTGGAAGGAGACCGATGCCGACGTGACCCTGGCTGGACCTTTGGGCGGAACGGCCACGGGCGGCGTCACGGATACGGTCTTTACGGTTGGCGACCCCCTTGCCGGTGCCTTTATCGGCTGGGAGGCGGGCAATTTTCATTGGCAGGTCGGAACGTTGGTCAATATCCCGATCGGCGACTACCAAAAGGGCGAGATTTCCAACATTGCCTTCCATCACTGGGGAGCTGATGTTTACGCCGCCGGAACCTGGCTCGATCCGAACATCGGCTTGGACCTCTCCGGCGTCGTCGGCATGACCTTCAACGCCGAAAACCCCGCGACCGACTATCGGACCGGCAACGAGTTCCATTTTGAATGGGCTGCTGTTCAGCACTTCAATCAGCAGTTCGACGCCGGCCTCGTTGGCTATTATTATGATCAGGTGACGGGGGATAGCGGCGCCGGCGCCCGTGGCGCCTTCAAGGGCCGCGTAGCAGCGATTGGCGCAACGATCGGCTACACCTTCATGGCCGGAGAGCTGCCGGTTTCCGCCCGCATCAAGTATTTTCATGAGTTCGCGGTGGAGAATCGTGCCGAGGGAGACTCTGTGTTCCTGACGATCTCGATGCCGCTCTCGATCACAAAGCCAACGACCGTCGCCGCTCAATAGATCGAAGCGAATTGCAGCATTCCTTTACGTGACGGGCGCGTCCATTTCGGACGCGCCCGCTTTACGTCTTGAGGCAGCCTATTTTGCGCTCGCCGGGCTTTGATCCAGGGAGCTCATCAACGCGTCGATCATCTGGTCGACGCTGAAGCTTGCGGGCCGCTGGCTCGGCGGATAGTCCCTAAATGTCTGAAGGAACGGTGCAACCCTCCAGACACCGTACTGGGCGAGATAGGCATTCTTGGTCATCCAGTCGTAATACTGGTCGGAAACTGTATCGGCCCGTTCGAAGGGATCCATGCGAAGGTTGAAGACCTTCGGCACGCGAAGGCTCGTGAACGGGTTGGCCCAGACCTGGAAGCCACCCGGCTGGCGCTGTTCGGAGAAGACGAGCTTCCAGTCGTCCCAGCGATATGCAACGAGAAGGCCGTCGTCATTGAAGTAGAAAAACTCGTTTCGGGCGGACTTCGGGTGCTGCCCCGTTAGATATGGAAGCTGGTTGTAGCCGTCGAGGTGAACCTTGAACTGGTTTCCGTCTATCGACGTCCCCTTGAGCAGCTTGTCCTTGATATCGGCGTCGCCAGCCGCGGCGACGAGCGTGGGGAACCAGTCGAGGCCGGACATCATCTGGTTCGACACTTCTCCGGCCTTGATGTGGCCTGGCCAGCGAACCATGGCCGGAACGCGGAAGGCGCCTTCCCAGTTGGTATCCTTCTCGCTGCGGAACGAGGTCGTGGCGGCGTCCGGCCATGACCACTGGTTCGGACCGTTGTCCGTCGTGTAGACGACGATTGTGTTGTCCGCGATCCCGAAGTCGTCCAGCGCCTTGAGCAGCTTACCGACGTCGCCGTCGTGCTCGAGCATGCCGTCGGCGTAGTCGTTGCCGGGCATGCCGCTCTGCCCCTGCATGGAAGCGCGCACATGCGTGAAGGCGTGCATGCGCGTCGTGTTCATCCATGTGAAGAACGGCTTGCCCGCCTTGGATTGCCGACCGATGAAGTCGATCGCGGCGGCGGTCGTCTCGTCGTCGATCGTCTCCATGCGCTTGGTATTCAGGGCTCCGGTATCCTCGATCTTTCCGTCCGCCGAGGCTTTCAGCACGCCGCGCGGTGAGTTCGTCCGGACGAACTCCTTGTCGTCCTTGGGATAGTAGGGACGCTCGGGCTCTTCCTCGGCGTTGAGATGATAGAGGTTCCCGAAGAACTCATCGAAGCCATGCTTGGTGGGCAGGAATTCGTCCCGGTCGCCGAGATGGTTCTTGCCGAACTGGCCGGTTGAATAGCCGAGCGGCTTCAGGGCCTGGGCGATGGTGATGTCGCGAGGCTGCAGTCCGACGGTCGCGCCGGGAATGCCGACTTTGCAAAGCCCGGTGCGCAGGCAAACCTGTCCGGTGATGAAGGTGGAGCGCCCGGCCGTGCAGCTGTTCTCGGCATAATAGTCCGTGAACATCATGCCTTCCTTGGCGATCCGGTCGATGTTCGGCGTCTTATAACCTACCAAGCCGAACGAATAGGCGCTGATGTTGGTCTGGCCGATATCGTCGCCGAAGATCACGAGGATGTTCGGCTTGGAGGCGTCTTGCGACGGAGCGGTGTCCGTGGCCGGCGGTGTGGTTGGCGTGGCCTGTTGGGCCATCGATGGCGTCATGAATGTCGATGACGTCAGGGCCATCGCCAGTGCGGCGGTAGCGCTGAGAAGTCTTCTGGAGATTCTCCGGGTCATGGCGTTCTCCTTGAGATCCGGTCGTTCAGCATTCTGCTCTCCTTGTGGTCGGCACGCGTGGCCGTTGCCGGAGCGGGTTTTCGCTTTCGACTAGAGGAAATTTGAACGCCTTTCGCCCGCGCGTAAGTACGTAACGGTAAATGCCAACGTAACGAGGTTACAGAAGGCGGTAGGTTCTCCCCGAAGACTGCCTCGTAGCCTGGCGGTTGGGCGCGTGTATTCACGCGTTCGATGGCGTTTGGATGTGACGACCTAGTTGCAAAGTTTCCCGGCAAGACTGACGCTGTACGCGATCATTTATCGCGGAGGTAGACCGCCGCCGCGACACTATGTTTTAACCCGCTGTTACAGAAGCTTCCCAGCGCGCACCCACTAGCCTGGTCTTGATCGATATAAGGGAGACCATCCGCGCTTTGAGAGCGCGAACGGCCGGTAGGCCGCTGTAAATACCATGCCCGTGCGCTCCCGGCCTGGCAGCTTCCAGCCAGCCACTGCCTTCAACGAGGGAGCAGTCCAAAGCGGTGGGCCTCGTCCAGAAAGTGTCTGACGGAGGAGGGCTGCCATTTCCGTCCGCCGCGCGCCGGACGCTCGCCCATAGCGTCCAATTGCGCGGCGATGCCACGCAGTGAAAGTGTCGGATCGGCAATCGCCACCGCAGCCACGAGCTTCATCAACCGATCCTCGGGGATGCGACGGCTGGAGCGCGCAAGCAGTTCCGGATCGGCGAGATTCTCGCGAACCATTCTATGGACGGCACGCCGCAGTCGCTCGACCGTCCAGTCCTGCCCGCGCCGATTGAGGATGAGCGTAATGTTTTCCCAGCCGTGCTGCGGACGCAGTTGCTGGACAACCGGCAGCCAACTCTCCGACGACGATCGCAGTTCGTCGAGATAGGCCTTTTCGCGCGCTCTTGAAATTGCTGCCCTTGCTTCCGGCAGCCCATCGCGCAGGCCCGGATTGCCGGCGAGCTTGCCTTTCGCTTTCGCGGCCTTCATGCCGGCTTTGGTTCGCTCCGCCGTGACGGACCGGTCGAGCCTGACAACGGCGCCAAGGACCTGCAACGCAAACATACCTTGCGATGTGATGGTATCGATAGGATCGTGCAGCGATCGAAAATGAATGCCCCGAGCCAATAGATGCTCTATCAGCTGCAGAAGGTTCGCCGCCGATCGGCCCATCCGGTCGAGGTCCGTAACAACAAGCGTTTCGCCCTCAGTAAGTTCACTCAAGACCTTCTCAAGCACAGGCCGATTGTCGGACGCCCCGGAGGCATGATCCTGACGAATTTGATCGCAGCCGGCGGCGCGCAATTCTGCCACCTGTGTATCGGTCTGATGCGCGTCGGGCGAAATACGCGCATAGCCGATGACGCGCCGCGAGATGGGCTTAGCGCCTCTTGAGGCATCTTCGGTGTCGGCTGTCTCGACTCTCATCATTTTTAGATACAGGCAAATGAGCACACTGCAAAATGACCGCTCGTCAATGGGCTGCGGTCATAAGAGACTTGCGACGGAAATCGGCGCCTGCCGCGAGATATTGCATTGCAGCATTACACCCATGCGAAATCTGAAATGCTCATCTTGAAGGCAAGGTGCTATAGAATTCGCCAACAACGATTAAAGGTGTGATATGAAAATAGGCAGCAAGATCAGCGAATTTATCCAGCTTCGCAAGGCATACCGTCAGCTCTCGCAGCTCGATGACGCAGCATTGAAGGACATCGGTCTGTCCCGCGGCGAAATCAAGCGCGCAGTATTCGGTCGCTAAGCTTAGTTGCCGCCGGCGAGGGGATGCCCCTGCCGTGGATTGCGCGTGCGGCGAGTTTTACTGCCGTGCGCGATCGCGCCTCACTCCGTGCGAGGCTATTTCCGCGAGACATAAGTCGTTACTCGTCGGATCCGGTATGAGCCGGCAGATTTAGCCGGTTCCCGTCACCGAAATACACAATGCGCAGTCTGGTACCGTGCGGTGGCTCCTGTGGGCTGGCGTGTGCCTATCCCTATTCCAGCATTTTGACCGGAGACCGGCCGTTGTTTCACGACCGGTCGCGTTCGTTGTCGGCTTGTCAATGAGCCGATGCTGCCTTCTCGATCAGCCGTGCAACGGTTTCGGGATGTGAAACCATGACGACATGGGATCCGCCCTTAACGACGACGGTTTCCTTCGATCCCGCGCGCTTCGCCATCCATTCTTGCGCGGCCGGCGGGATGTTCTTGTCGGCGTCGCCGTAGACGAACCAGGACGGGATGGTCTTCCACGCTGGCTTGCCAGCCGGTTCGCCAAGCGCCGCTTCAGCGATCGGCCGCTGTGTCGCCGCCATCAGCTTGGCCTCTTGCTTCGGAACATCCGCGGCGAACTGCTCGGGAAACTTCGCCTGATCAATGTAGAGATCGTGGCCGCCATCAGGCAGGGCTACCGGCGGTGCGAGGGTCGGCGCCAGCGTGCTTCCTGGGAACTTCCCGCTAAGTGCAACCGCGCTCTCGCCGGCCTCCGGCGCAAAGGCGGCAACAAAGACCAGACCCTTGACGTTGTCATGCCCGGTTGCCGCGTCCGATATGACGCTGCCGCCGTAGGAGTGGCCGACCAGAACAACCGGACCCTTTACACTCGTCAGGAGCGCTGAAACCGCTTTCGCGTCGCTATTCACGCCGCGCAGCGGGTTTGCTGCCGCGATGACGCTATAGCCATCCGCCTGAAGATCTTTAATGACCCCGTTCCAGCTGTCCGATTCCGCGAAGGCGCCGTGAACGAGAACGATTGTGGGTTTGTCCGCGGAGAAGGCTTGTCCTGACAGGAGCAGGGCGGCTGCGGCGGCGGTACCAAATAAAGTATTGCGGAAAGACATTGGGGTTCCTCTCGGTTTCAAAAAAGACAGCCTGCTTAAACCGATCTCGCGTATCGCCAGTATGTCTGACGAAGCTGCTTCCTGTAACCGTTTGTACCGGCGGACCCGATGCTACAGTGCGATACAATCTCGGCTGGCTTTCTGTTTGACGCTTGGCGCCAAAGGTCTCCGTCGCTCGTCCATCTCCCGATTTTCTCGATCTCATCTCTATCTCGCTATCCTCGGCGATCATGACCTCCATGCCGGGCGCGATGTTGACAACCAAAAATCGCTAGCTCATATATGAACGATCCATTCAGATAAGAATTATCTGCTGCGTAATGCCGGGGAGGATAGGAATGCAAGACGATACCGGGCTGCTCGCCGGCCTCACTGTGGTCGACCTGAGCCAGTTTTTGTCCGGGCCATACTGCTCGCTGCGACTGCTTGATCTTGGCGCTCGCGTCATCAAGATCGAGAGGCCTGATGGCGGCGATCTTTCCCGCCGGCTGTATCTGAGCGACACGGAAGTCGGCGGCGATTCCACGCTCTTCCACGCCATCAATCGTGGCAAGGAAAGTCTCTCGATCGATCTAAAGAACGAAAAAGACCTCGCATTCCTGCGCACGCTTCTCGCCAAGGCCGACGTGGTGATCCAGAATTTCCGGCCGGGTGTCGTTGAGCGTCTCGGGCTCGACTACGAGGCTGTGAAAGCGATCAATCCGTCGATCGTCTATGCGTCGATCAGCGGCTATGGCGAGGAAGGCCCCTGGGTTATGCGTCCCGGCCAGGATCTACTAGCGCAGGCGCGATCAGGTGTCATGTGGCTGAACGGCGATGAGCAGCAGGGCCCCGTTCCGTTTGGACTGGCGGTCGCTGATATGCTGGCTGGTGCCAACACGTGCCAAGGCATTCTCGCCGCGCTCGTCAGGCGCGGGATCTCCGGCAAGGGAGCGCATATTCAGACAAGCCTTCTGGAGAGCCTCGTCGACTTCCAGTTCGAGGTGCTGACCACGCATCTCAACGATGGCGGCCGCGCGCCGAAGCGCTCGGATTTCCGCAGCGCCCACGCCTATCTGTCCGCTCCCTACGGCGTCTATCCGGCGAGTGACGGCTATCTGGCGATCGCGATGATGCCGATCGGCAAACTCCAGGATCTGCTGGAACTGGTTGAGCTGCAGCCCTACCGCGACGACAGCAAGGCTTGGTTCACGAAACGGGACGAGATCAAGCAGGTCATCGCAAGTCGCATCGCCACGCACACGGTCGATCATTGGCTTTCCATCCTTGAACCCGCCGACATCTGGTGCGCGAAGGTGTTGCAATGGTCCGAACTGCTGCAGAGCGAGGGCTTCCGCATTCTCGATATGCTGCAGACGGTTACGCGAGAAGATGATGTCTCCATCGGCACCACCCGCTCCCCGATCCGCGTCAACGGCAAACGCCCGACGTCCGACCGTGCCGCGCCGCGGATTGGAGAACACAGCGCTGATATCCGCAGGGAGTTCGAAGCATGATTACCCTGAAGGGAATGACCTGGAGCCATCCTCGCGGCTATGACCCGATGGTTGCCTGTTCACAGGACTGGTTGGAGAAGACCGGTGTTTCCGTCACCTGGGACAAGCGGTCGCTTCAGGATTTCGAGAGCTATCCGGTCGAAGAACTCGCCCGCAACTATGACCTGATCGTCATCGACCATCCCCACGTCGGTCAGATTACCGCGGAAAACTGCCTTGCGCCCCTGGATGAAGAGGGACGTGAGGCGCCTTTCGCAGCCCTTGCCAAAGGTACCGTTGGCGCCTCGTTCCCGAGCTATAATTGGCAGGGAAGGCAATGGGCGTTTCCGATCGATGCAGCGACCCAGGTCCAGGCCTGGCGCCCGGATCGGATGGCCGCGGCGCCGGAGCAATGGCAGGACGTCGTTGCGCTCGCGAAAGCGGGTGAAGTGCTGCTTCCATTGCGTCCGCCCCATTCGCTGATGTGCCTGTTCACGCTGGCGGGCCAGCTTGGGAGACCGTGCTCTGTCGATCGGGAAAAGCCATTCGTCGATCGCGAGATCGGAACGCTGGCGATCGAGATGATCCGCGAGCTGGTCGGTCTCATCGATCCCCTTTGCGTCACCATGGATCCCATTGCCGTCCTGGACCGCATGGCGGAGAGCGGCTCGCGCTACAGCCTCGCGCCGTTGGTCTATGGCTACGTAAATTATACGCTTGATGGTTTCCTGTCCCATCGCATTGCCTTTGCCGACATTCCGCTTGCCGGCGCCAGCGCTCCGCTCGGCTCCGCACTCGGCGGCACGGGAATTGCGGTTTCGGCCTTCAGCGCCAACAGGCAGGCGGCGATCGATTTCGCCTATTGGATCGCCAGCGGCAACGTGCAAGCTGGTCGATACTGGCAAAGCGGTGGCCAGCCTGGCCATGCCGCCGGCTGGGAAGATGATGGAGCCAACGAGGCCACGCTGTCCTTTTACCGCAATACAAGAAAGACGCTCGAAGGCGCCTGGTTGCGGCCCCGGCACGATGGCTACATGCCCTTCCAGGAGGCTGCCTCGCAGCGCATCAATCAGGCGGTCACGGGCACCGAACGAGCAGTCGTTGCGATCGATGATCTCAATCAGCTGTTTGAGAAGAGCTTCCGCTGATTTTCCGGCGAAAACGACTGCCTCGCTTGGGCAAATAGATTCAATGCGCGACGCCATCACAGGCGACGCGCATACGAATCAATCATTCACAGGAAAATCTAGACTTCATCGTCGCTCAGTCCGGCGCCGGCCAGTTCCGAAAGGTTTCGCGTGGTCTGGCTGATCAGATGCAATGTCGTCGATATGTCCGGAGCATCCGGTGTGTTGATCAGCGTGATATAGGGAACCGTCAACGCGGCGATCGCCGTGCCGTCGGCGCTCAGCACCGGCGCGGACAGATTGATGACGCCTGCCGTTTGCGCGCTCGGCATCATCTCGTAGCCGCGCGAGCGAATAAGATCGAGGCGAGCCAGGAAGTCCGGCGCGAGCCCTGCATCCTTACCGTCGGCGCTGTTCTCGGCAATCATGCGCTCGCGCTCGACCGGCGAGCGGAAGGCCAGCAGAACATGTCCGGAGCCTGTGTCGAAGAGGCTGATTCGCGACCCGACACGGATTGAAATCCCCCAATAACCAGGCGCTTCCTGCTGGGCGATGACGACAGGGTTGCCGCGGTCGAAGACGACGAGCTGGTTCGCCTGCCGCGATGCTTCAGCAAGCTCGCGCATGAGCGGCACGGCGAAAGAGACAAGGCGGCGGACCGGCGCATGCCGTTGAGCGAGCCCGAACAGCTTCAGTGTCAACGAGAAGCGGTCGCCGTCGATGCGTGTCACGTAGCCGCGTCGAACGAGGCGGTCGAGCATGCGGTAGAACTCATTGGGGCTGCGATCGAGCCGCTTGGCGATCTCTGCTTGCGTGAGCCCGCCGTCAACGCCGGCCAGCAGCTCCAGGATATCCAACCCCTTGTCCAGTGCGGGTGCCCTGTAACGATCGCTTTCGTCTTCCGACACGGGTGCTCTCCAGTGAATAATCAAATTCATATGCACATAATCGTGACCTGACAATCCCCGACTTGTGAGAAAGGGCGTTGTTTCTTGCCAAAGGGCTTGACGATGGGCGAATAAATGGTTTGTATATGAATGAAGCTCTCACTGGTGAGGGCTCACATCGGGAGGAGCAGATGTCGAGATTTCTAGCCGGCGTCGCAGCCGGCGCAGTTATGTGCGCCCTGGCGGGAGGCGCGTTCGCAGTGGAGCTGCCGGGCAAATACGAGGGCGTCACGATTGACGCAAAGCTCATTGGTGGTCAGCAGTACGAAGGCCTTTATGCCCGTATTGCTGAATGGGAGAAGGCCACCGGAGCAAAGGTGAATATCCTGTCGAAGAAGAACCACTTCGAGCTCGACAAGGAAATCAAGTCCGATATCGCGACGGGCAATATAACGTGGTGCGTTGGTTCCAACCACTCGTCCTTTGCGCCGCAGTATCCGGATATCTACACGGACCTGTCGAAGCTCCTTCCGAAGGAAGAGATCGACGCCTTCGTGCCGGCGAACATCAAGTCTTCCACGTTGGGTGGCAAGCTCGTGATGCTGCCGCGCGCCCAGTTCGACGTGTCCGCTCTCTACTATCAGAAGAGCCTTTACCAGGACGACGCCAAGAAGGCAGCGTTCAAGGAAAAGTACGGCTACGAGCTGACGCCGCCGGACACCTGGCAGCAGGTCGCGGATCAGGCTGCGTTCTTCGCGAAGCCGCCTGAGTTCTACGGCACCCAGTTTGCAGGCAAGGAAGAGGCGATCAACGGCCGCTTCTATGAAATGCTGGTCGCCGAAGGCGGCGAATATCTCGATGCCGACGGCAAGCCTGCCTTCAACTCGGAAGCCGGCGTTCGCGCGCTCGACTGGTTCGTCGATCTCTACAAGGCGAAGGCTGTTCCGGCTGGTACGACGAACTATCTCTGGGACGACCTCGGCCAGGGCTTTGCGTCCGGCACCATCGCGATCAACCTCGATTGGCCTGGCTGGGCAAGCTTCTTCAACGATCCGAAGTCGTCCAAGGTTGCCGGCAATGTCGGCGTGAAGGTGCAGCCGGCCGGCTCGTCCGGCAAGCGCACGGGCTGGTCCGGTCATCACGGCTTCTCGGTTACGGAAAGCTGCGCCAACAAGGACGCTGCCGCCTCGCTCGTCTGGTTCCTGACCAACGAAGATAGTCAGAAGCTTGAATCCGCCGGCGGTCCGCTGCCGACCCGCACAGCCGTGTGGGACTGGGATATCAAGCAGGCCGAGAACGATCCTTACAAGAAGGAAGTCCTGACGGCATTCCAGGAAGCTGCAAAGCACGCTTTCGCCGTTCCGCAGACGCCGTCGTGGATCGAAATTTCGAACGCCGTCTATCCGGAGCTCCAGGCTGCCATCCTTGGCGACAAGAGCTCCAAGGAAGCGCTGGATACCGCCGCCAAGAAGGCGACGCAGATCCTTGAGGATTCGGGCGAGCTTTAATCGCCTGATCGTGGCGCCGGTACGCCGGCGCCACATTCATCATTCCCGTAAATTTGACGAGGGCTGAGCGCTGCCGGTTGCCGGCAGGCATGGTCCTCCCTTTGATTAGACAAGACAGGAGAAGCCTAGGCATGAAAGGCTGGAGACCCCCGGCGCCGTTTCTGCTTCTGCTGCCCGCCATCGTGGTGCTCGCGGCCGTCGTCATCATTCCGCTCGTTCTTTCACTCTATTCGAGCTTCACCGCGTTCCGGCTGACGCAACCGGCATCGCTTTACACATTCGTTGGTTTCCGCAACTACACGCGCATTCTGACGGACATCGAGTTCTGGACCGCATTTGGCCGGACTGTGCTCCTGCTGACGGTCGCGCTCAACGTGGAAATGCTGCTGGGGCTTGGGCTTGCGATGCTGGTTGAAAAGGCTACGTCGGGCCAGCGGGCGCTGCGTACCATCATGATGTTTCCCATGATGTTCTCGCCGATCCTCGTCGGCTTCCAGTTCAAGTTCATGTTCAACGACAATATCGGGCTCATCAACAACGCGCTGCAGTCGCTTGGACTGACCGATCGGGCGATCCCCTGGCTGATCGACGGGCAACTCGCCTTCGTGGCCATCCTGGTTGCCGAGGTCTGGTCCTCCACGTCCGTGTTCGCGATCCTGATCCTTGCCGGACTGCTCGCCATGCCGAAAGAGCCGATCGAGGCCGCTCGCGTCGATGGCTGCACACCAGGGCAGACTTTCCGCTATGTCACCTGGCCGTTCGTCATGCCGTTTGCCTATATCGCGATGACCATCCGTTCCCTCGATGTCGCGAGAGCCTATGACATCGTCAAGATCATGACGGATGGCGGCCCGGCGAAGCGTACCGAACTGCTTTGGACGCTGGTATCTCGCACGGCCTATGCCGACGCCCGGATGGGCTTGGCGAATGCCATGGCTTACGCGGCGATCCTGCTGTCCATAGTCTTCACCGTCTATTTCTTCCGCAAGCTTTCGGCGGCGCGGACCCAGATCGCCGCGGAGTGGTGAGATGAACGAAAACTCAAAAGCGCGCTACACCGGCTTCGTCCTGTCGGTCGCTCACAAGATCGGTCTGTTCCTCGCCATGGCAGTCATCTGCATGCCTGGCCTGTGGATCGTCCTTTCTTCTTTCCGTCCTACGGTCGAGATCATGTCGAAGCCGCCGGTCTGGGTGCCTGAATCCTTGTCCGCCGACGCGTACGTCGCAATGTTCTCCGGGCTTGGCCAAGGCGGCATTCCGATCGTCAGCTACTTCACCAACTCGCTCATCATTTCCGTGACCTCCACGGCAATTGCACTCGCGATCGGTATGGCAGGCGGTTACGCCTTTGCCCGCTTCCGCTTCCGCGCAAAGTCGTCGATCTTCCTCAGCCTGATGCTGACGCGCACGGTCCCCGGCATCGCGCTGTCCTTGCCGCTGTTCTTCGTCTATTCGAAGCTTGGCATCATCGACACGCACTTCGGGCTGATCATCGCCTATGTCGCACTGAATGTGCCGTTCACCATCTGGCTGATCGACGGATTCTTTCGGCAGGTGCCGAAGGATCTGGCAGAGGCAGCTCAGATCGATGGCTGCACGCGCTGGCAGGCTTTCTGGCAGGTCGAGTTTCCGCTTGCCGGGCCGGGCATCGCGTCGGCTGGCATTTTCGCTTTCCTCACCTCCTGGAACGAGTTTGCGCTCGCCTCGCAGCTTACGCGCTCTGTCAATTCCAAGACCCTCCCGGTCGGATTGCTGGATTACACCGCCGAATTCACCATCGATTGGCGCGGCATGTGCGCGCTGGCCGTGGTCATGATCGTTCCCGCCCTCGTTCTGACCTTCATCGTCCAGAAGCATCTGGTTTCCGGCCTCACCTCCGGCGCAGTCAAAGGATAAACCATGGCAACCGTCTCCCTCGAAAAACTGGTCAAGCGCTACGGTTCCCTTGACGTTGTCCACGGTATCGACCTGGAAGTCGCCGATCGCGAGTTCATTGCACTCGTCGGCCCCTCGGGCTGCGGCAAGTCCACGACGCTGCGAATGATCGCCGGTCTCGAGCCGATCTCCGGTGGCAACCTGAAGATCGATGGCCGCGTCGTCAACGATCTGCCGCCGCGTTCACGCAATCTCGCCATGGTCTTCCAGTCCTACGCGCTTTACCCGCATATGACGGTACGCGAGAACATGGGCTTCTCGCTGAAGATATCAGGAATGAAGCCGGAAGAGATCGTCCCGCGCGTAGATGAAGCGGCCCGGACGCTCGACCTTACGCATCTTCTGGACCGCCGTCCTTCGCAATTGTCCGGTGGTCAGCGTCAGCGCGTTGCTATGGGTCGCGCCATCGTGCGTAATCCTGATGTCTTTCTCTTCGACGAGCCGCTGTCGAACCTCGACGCGAAGCTCAGGACGCAGATGCGCGTCGAGATCAAGAAGCTTCATGCCAAGGTCAAATCGACCGTGATCTACGTTACCCACGATCAGGTTGAAGCCATGACGCTCGCAGACCGCATCGTCATCATGCGCGACGGCCGCATCGAACAGGTGGGAACACCGGAGGACGTGTTCCAGCGGCCGCAGTCGAAGTTCGTCGCAGGCTTCATCGGATCGCCGCCGATGAACCTCAAGGATGCCGAGATCGCGGACAGGCAGGTGGTCTTCGAAAACGGTGATCGTCTCCCGATCCCCGCGCGCTTCCGCGACCGCGTGAGCGTTGGCCAGAAGATTACCTTCGGCCTTCGCCCCGACGATCTTTATCCGACCGGACACGGTCTCCACTCCGGCCACGAAGCCGATGTGCATTCGCAGGATCTGCCGGTGACGCTGACCGAGCCGCTCGGAAACGAAACCCTGGTGTTTTCCGATTTCGGAAATGCCGAGTGGGTCGGCCGTATGTTGAATCCGCGCCCTCTGCGACCCGGCGAACGGGTGAACTTCTGCTTCGATCTTGCACAAGCACACCTCTTCGACCGCGATAGCGGCCGCACGTTGAGGGTCTGACGATAATGGCCAAGATCGAGCGCATCGAACTGAGGATGGTCGACCTTCGCCCGAAGGTCGAGCGTACCGACGCCATCCAGAGCTTTGTCAGCCAGGAAACGCCGCTCGTTACCATCACAGACAGTGATGGTGCCCGCGGTACCGGTTACAGTTACACGATCGGCACCGGCGGTTCCTCCGTCATGCGGCTTCTCGCCGATCACCTCGCGCCGCGCTTGCTTGGTCGCGACGCCGACCAGATCGAGGCGATCTGGCACGAACTGGAGTTTGCGACCCACGCAACGACCATCG
Organism: Rhizobium sp. Root708; assembly: GCF_001429725.1. Lineage (GTDB taxonomy): Bacteria > Pseudomonadota > Alphaproteobacteria > Rhizobiales > Rhizobiaceae > Rhizobium. The sequence continues at coordinate 128,285 of NZ_LMHV01000009.1, forward strand.
GCGCCATTACCTCGATCGCGCTCGCCGCTATCGACACAGCGCTTTGGGACCTGCGCGCTCGGAAACAAGGTCTGCCGTTGTGGAAGCTTGCGGGCGGCGCGAAGGACCGCTGCCCACTCTACACGACCGAGGGCGGCTGGCTTCATATCTCGACAGAGGCCTTGGTCGAGGACGCTCTGGATGCGAAATCCAAGGGCTTTACCGGGTCCAAGGTGAAGATCGGCAAGTCGCATGGCTCCGAGGATTTCGCGCGCCTGTCAGCGGTCCGCAAGGCCGTCGGTGATGGCTACGAGATCATGACGGATGCCAACCAGGGATTTACCGTCGACGAGGCGATCCGCCGGGCTGAACGCTTGCGGGAACTGGACCTCGGCTGGCTGGAAGAACCGCTGCCTGCCGACGACATTGATGGGCACGTCCGGCTCAACCGTGCCAGCTCGACACCTGTTGCCGTCGGCGAGTCTCTCTATTCGATACGGCATTTTCGCGAGTACATGCAGAAGGGTGCCTGCTCGATCGTGCAGGTCGACGCCGGCCGTATCGGCGGGATCACGCCTTGGCTGAAGGTCGCGCATGCCGCCGAAGCCTTCGATATGCCCGTTTGCCCGCACTTCCTGATGGAACTGCACGTAAGCCTGACCTGCGCCGTGCCGAACGGCAAATATGTCGAGTACATTCCTCAGCTGGACGATATCACAAGCTCGAGGCTGAAGATCGAGCAGGGGATGGCGCTTGCGCCTTCGACGCCGGGCCTTGGCATCGATTGGGATTGGGATGCGATTTCTTCCCGCTCGATCGGCGAGTTCGAACGCGAGATCAGGCAGGGAGGTTAAGCGATGACGCGCATGGGTATGGTCATCGGGCTGAAGCCCGAAAAGATCGACGAATACAAGCGCCTGCATGCAGCCGTTTGGCCCGACGTGCTGGCGATGATCTCCGCATGCAATATCCGGAACTACTCGATCTTCCTGAAGGAACCCGAGAACCTGCTGTTCTCAGTCTTCGATTACGCCGGCGACAATTACGAAGCCGACATGGCCAAGATGGCCGCCGACCCGAAGACGCAGGAGTGGTGGGCCGTCTGCATGCCTTGCCAGGAACCGCTCACGACCCGCAAAGCCGGCGAATGGTGGGCTGGCATGGAGGAAGTGTTTTTCCATGGCTGAGTTTAATCCCGATAGTCTGGCTCAGTCCTGGCCCTTACCTTCGAAACCACGCCCAATCGTCACATTCGGCGCGGGCTCTATTGTTGGCGATGCGCACTTTCCCGCCTATCGCAAAGGTGGTCTGCCGATCGCCGGTCTCTACGACCCCGATTACGAGAAGGCGAGGGCGCTGGCGGACAAATGGGATGTGACGGCATTCCGGACGATTACGGAAGCGACTGCGGTCGAGAATGCGATCTTCGATCTCGCAACACCGCCGAATGCGCACGCCGCCGTTCTCGCAGCCCTGCCTGATGGAGCCGCGGCCCTCATTCAGAAGCCGATGGGCTCGGACCTCGCGGCGGCAAGCGAGATACTGAAAATCTGCCGTGCAAAGAACCTGACGGCGGCGGTCAATTTCCAGCTGCGCTTCGCGCCGATGTTGCTGGCGCTGAAAGATGCCATTGCCAAGGGGATGCTGGGTGACGTCGTCGATTTCGAAGTGCACCTCGCGCTCGATACGCCCTGGGGCCTTTGGTCCTTTCTGGAAGGACTTCCCCGCATCGAGATCGCGATGCATTCGATCCACTATCTCGACGCCATCCGTCAGATTCTCGGAGATCCGAAGGGCGTCCATGCCAAATCGATCGGCCACCCGAACCACAAGATGGCGCAGACGCGCACCACGGCCATTCTCGATTATGGCGACAGGGTCAGGTGTGCCGTCTCCATCAATCACGATCACGCCTTCGGTCGCAGGCACCAGGCGTGCGACTTCCGGATCTGCGGGACGGAGGGAGCGGCCTACGTTCAGCTCGGTGTCAATCTCGACTACCCGAATGGCGAGCCTGACATCCTGGAGATCAAGCCGAAGGGCGGCTCCGAGTGGGTGGCCGTGCCGCTGAAGGGCACGTGGTTTCCCGATGCCTTTGTTGGACGCATGGCGAACCTGCAGAGGTTTGTATCCGGCGAGGATGATGAACTCGTATCCTCGGTCGAGGATGCATGGATGACGATGGCTCTTGTCGAGGCGGCCTACGAGTCGAGCGCCCAGTCGGCGACGCCGCTCGCGACGCGCCCCGCGTTCTGAGGATTACGAACGATGGAACAGACGAAATATTTCGAAGAGTACGAGATCGGTGCCAGCAGGGTGACCAATGGCCGGACGATCACTGAGACGGACTTCGTGGTCCATGCCGGTCATACGGGGGATTTCTTTCCGCACCATATGGATGCCGAGTTCATGAAGACCCAGCGGTTTGGCCAGCGTATCGCCCACGGGACGATGGTGTTTTCGATCGGGGTTGGTTTGACGGCAAGCGTCATCAATCCGGTGGCATTCTCCTACGGATACGACCGTATGCGCTTTGTGAGGCCGGTTTTTATCGGCGACACCATTCGCACGCGCGTGACGATCACCGCGAAGGAGGACGACCCGAAGCGGGCCGGCCACGGTCGTGTGGTCGAGCGCACCGAGGTCATAAACCAGAAGGACGAGGTCGTGCTTGCCGCCGACCACATCTACGTCGTCGAGCGCCGGCCCCAGGCCGCCTGAAGCAAGCAGAAAAGGAGGCGACCAATGTCCCATTCCCTAGAAAACAAACGAGTCCTCGTCACCGCCGCCGGTCAGGGCATCGGTCGAGCCAGCGCACTGGCCTTTGCCCGCGCCGGCGCCATGGTCGTCGCGACCGATATCAACGCCGAAGCCCTGGCGACCCTGGAAGGTGAGGCCGTCATCTCGGTGCGCCGTCTGGATGTGCTGAACGATGAGGCCGTCAGCGCGGTCGTCAATGAAACCGGCCCGTTTGATGTTCTCTTCAACTGCGCCGGCGTCGTCCACGGTGGGACGGTTCTTGAAATGCCGGATACCGACCTAAATTTTGCTTTCGACCTCAATGTGCGCGCCATGGTCCGGACGATCCGCGCCGTCCTGCCGGGCATGCTGGAGCGAAAGGATGGCGCCATCATCAACATGGCATCGGTTGCCTCGAGCGTGAAAGGCGTGCCGAACCGGGCCGCTTACACGATCACGAAGGCTGCGGTCGTTGGTCTCACTAAGTCCGTCGCCGCCGATTACGTGGGGCAGGGTATTCGCTGCAACGCCATTTGCCCCGGCACGGTGGAAAGCCCTTCCTTGCAGGATCGGCTGCGCGCACAGGGAGATTACGAGGCCGCGCGCAGCGCGTTTGTCGCGCGTCAGCCGATCGGCCGCATTGGTACGCCCGAGGAAATCGCCGACCTGGCGGTCTACCTCGCCACCGCCTCTTACACGACCGGCCAAGCCTATGCCATCGATGGCGGCTGGACCATCTGACGACGAAAGGACCAATTATGAAACTGATGCGCGTCGGCCCGATCGGCCAGGAGAAGCCTGGTATTCTCGATAGGGATGGCAAAATCCGCGATCTTTCAGCCCATGTCACTGATGTCGGCGGCTCTGCGATTTCGCAGGAAGGCTTGGCCAAGCTCGCTTCCATCGATCCGGCCTCTCTCCCCGAACTTGCCGCTGACCGGATAGGCGCCTGCGTTGCCGGTACCGGCAAGTTCATCTGCATCGGCCTCAACTACTCCGATCACGCGGCAGAGAGCGGCATGGCCGTTCCGCCGGAGCCGGTGATCTTCATGAAGGCCACGTCGGCACTTTGCGGCCCGAACGATGACGTTTTGATCCCGCGCGGCTCCGAAAAGACCGATTGGGAGGTCGAGCTCGGCGTCGTTATCGGCAAGACGGCCAAATATGTGAGCGAAGCGGAAGCGCTTGATTATGTCGCGGGTTACTGCGTCTCTCACGACGTCTCGGAGCGAGCCTTCCAGACGGAGCGCGCCGGCCAATGGACGAAGGGAAAGTCCTGCGACACCTTTGGACCAATCGGTCCCTGGCTCGTCACGAAAGACGAGGTACCCGATCCCCAGACGCTTTCCATGTGGCTGACGGTCAACGGACAGAAGATGCAGGACGGCAACTCGTCAACCATGGTTTACGGCGTCGCGTTTCTCGTCTCGTATCTCTCGCAGTTCATGTCGTTGCACCCTGGCGACATCATTTCCACCGGAACCCCGCCTGGTGTCGGCATGGGCATGAAGCCACCGCGCTACCTTAAGGCCGGTGATGTCGTTGAACTCGGCATCGAAGGCCTCGGATCGCAGAAGCAGACTTTCCGCGCCGACGCCTGACCCCAACCACAAAAGAGCATCCTCATGACCACGATCACCAGCCTACGTTCGATCGACCTGCGCTTTCCCACGTCGCAGAGCCTTGATGGTTCCGACGCGATGAATCCTGATCCCGACTATTCCGCTGCCTACGTCGTCCTGGAGACGGATCAGCCGGGACTGGAGGGGCATGGTCTTACCTTCACGATCGGCCGCGGAAACGAGATCTGCTGCGCCGCCATCGACGCGATGAAGCACCTCGTGGTGGGGCTCGATCTGGAATGGATCCGCGATAATCCCGGCCGTTTCTGGCGGCATGTCACCAGCGACAGCCAGTTGCGCTGGATCGGGCCCGACAAGGGAGCGATGCATCTCGCAACCGGTGCGGTGGTCAACGCTGTGTGGGATATTATGGCAAAGCAGGCCGGCAAGCCGGTCTGGCGTCTGGTGGCGGACATGAGCGCCGAGGAAATCCTTTCTATCGTCGATTTTCGCTATTTGACGGATGCTCTGACGCCGGACGAAGCCCTCGCCATCCTCAAGAAGGCGGAAGTTGGCAAGGCCGAACGCATCGCCACTCTCGAGAAAGAGGGGTATACCTGCTACACGACGTCTGCCGGTTGGCTCGGTTATGATGACGAGAAGCTGCGCCGCCTTTGCCGGGAGGCCGTCGACGCCGGATTCACCCATATCAAAATGAAGGTCGGTCGCGATCTTGAAGATGACAAGCGCCGCTTGCGCATCGCACGCGAGGAAATCGGCAACGACCGCTTCCTAATGATCGACGCCAACCAGGTTTGGGATGTCGGTCAGGCCATCGACTGGGTCAAGGAACTGCAGCCTTACAAACCTTATTTCATCGAGGAGCCGACCAGCCCGGACGATATCGCCGGTCACAAGGCGATCCGCGAGGCCGTTCATCCGGTCAAGGTCGCGACCGGCGAAATGTGCCAGAACCGGATCATCTTCAAGCAGATGATCGCCGGCGGCGCGATTGACATCGTGCAGATCGATTCCTGCCGAATGGGCGGTCTGAACGAGGTGCTGGCGGTGCTGCTGATGGCGGCGAAATATCAGCTGGCGGTCTGGCCACATGCCGGCGGGGTGGGCCTGTGCGAATACGTCCAGCACCTCTCCATGATCGACTATCTTGCAGTCTCAGGCACAAAGGATGGGCGTGTGATCGAATATGTCGATCACCTGCATGAGCACTTCCTTGATCCCTGCCGGATCGAGAACGCCGCTTACATGCCACCGGTCATGCCGGGATTCTCGATCGAGATGAAGCCGGAGTCGATCGAGCGCTACACCTTCCGCGGCTGAGCAACTATTCGTCGATCGGCTGCCACGGCCGATCGACGAGTTGTCAGCGCAGCACGCCTTCTCCGCCATCGATGAAGATCGGCGTGCCCGTTATATGTCGGGCGCGGTCGCTGAGCAGAAACGAAATAAGGTCTGCGACATCCTCTGGGCGGCCGGGCTCTCCGGAGCTGATTGGCACGCTTCCCTGTGGCCAGATCACGGGAACCTCGGCTCGCTCGGGATGGCGTACTTCTGTGCTGCATGAAATATTTGTATCGATGGCGCCGGGACAAACCATATTGATCCGGATCGCGAAGCGGGCGAGCTCCAATGCCAACTGCTGCGCTATTGCAACTTGCGCCGCTTTGGTAGCGCTGTAGGCGGTGGCGCCGGGATTTGTGAACGTACGCGTGCCGTTGATCGAGGATACGATGACGACCGATCCGCCGCCGTTCGCCTTCAGGCAGGGAACCGTCTTGTTCAATGTCATGTAGGTACTTCTGAGATTCACTCGGATGGTCCGGTCCCATTCATCCGCATGCAGATCGTCGATCGGTGCCCATGTGCCGTTGATGCCGGCGTTGACGACAACACCGTCCAGGCCTCCGAAATACCCCATGGTCTGGCGTATGGCCTCGTCCATCGGTTCCTCGGATGAGGCGTCGGCTTCAATGGCGATCGAGCGGCCACCCTGTTCGGCAATCATGGCGGCTGTTTGGTTCGCCTGAGCACGGTCGAGATCGAAAGCCGCGATGCCGGTTCCATTCCGGGCAAGCGCAATCGCGGTTCCGCGTCCGATACCCGATCCGGCACCCGTAACAAGACAAGCATCAGTTGGAATTAAGTCTCTCCCTGGATGCGTAGGCATGCGGCCTTCTCGCCAATAGGCCGCGGACCTGCCGAGCGGATATCGTCTTCCAGACAGCAACGCGTGCCCGACAACTTCGTTCGGGCGACCAGTTTTGGTGGACCTCGGAACAAAGTCGGATGTCAGCTGTTCGCCAGTCATAGCGTGAAGGAAATGCAATGAGACCGAAAGCTGAAGCCGACGTTGAGGGCCAGTTCGCGCCCTCGAAGGCCGACCGGAAAAGCACCGGCGTCCACGACAACGATCAGGACTAGCCGGAAACAGAAAAGGAGAGAAGAACCATGTCAAATGTCGTCAAGACAGGCACGAGCGGATACAACAACGCAACCAGCAAAAGCACGTTCGGGCGATCGGTCGAAAGCCAGGCGCAGGTAAGCGATGCGCAGGCGCTCGGAACGTCGGCTTCCGACGGACCTATCAATGTCTACCGTCTCGAGCCGATCGCGGCCCCTGATGATCCGCGATGGGGCAATGCCACCAACCACGGCGTGGTAACCGTCGCTGCAAGAACGGCGGGAGATGCCCGGATTGTTGCGGCAAGTCGTGAACTCGACTTCATGGAGATCGATGCTGCACCCGCCGAAGACGTGACGACATCCAACGCCAGCGCATTTCGCGACGACAAGCTCTACACCGTCATCGAAATTGAGCGCGGACGAAGTGATCTGGAGCGCGGTGTCATCAGCGGCGAGATTTCGGTCGATACAGTTGTGCCGGTACAGGTCACGTAGCTAGGTCCAGAAAATCTAGGCCCGCCTTTAATAGGCGATCAAGCGTGACTGATCGCCTACAAGACAAGTTGTTCGTTCTGCCAAAGCCGCAAGCCACCTTGGAAGGCAAGGCGGTTGTCTCCGCGACGGCATCCATCGGGAAGTTCGTCCAGCTTATCGACCTGACCGCCGCCGATAACGATATAGTCCGGCTGCAACGCGGCTTTCAGACGGGCAACGACGTCGAACACGTCCTTCTTCCATTTCTTCGGACCATTGGCCTTGAAGCCGCGCTTGCCGACGTGGTCCTCGAATGTCCCTTCCTTCTTGTAGGGCAGGTGCGCGAGTTCAAGCGGTTGGGCCACGTTGGCGATGATCATTGCCGAACCAAGACCTGTCCCGAGCCCCAGGAAGAGAAGCCGTCCGCCTTCGTAGCTCCCGATCGCCTGCATCAGCGCGTCGTTGACGATTTTCGCAGGTTTTCCAAGCGCTGCGGTGAAATCGAAGCGATCCCATCCGCCGCCCAAATTGGCAGGCTCGCCCAGAGGACGATTGTCGCGAACCGGTCCGGGGTAGCCGATCGAAACAACGTCGAATTCGATGCCCGACGCCAGTTCTTGCACAGCTTTGACCGCGTCGTGGGCGGAGAAATCGGGGCCGGATTTCATTTTTCGCTCGTCCACCCCGGGAGCGTAAATCTTGATGTTAGAGCCGCCGACATCGACGACAAGGACCCGGGGCGTGTTCTGGTTGGCTTGGTCCATCATGAAAGCCCTCATATTTCGGTCAAAGAAAACGGCATTGCACCGGTCTCCGTTCCATTTTCAAAGTCCTGCTCGCCAACCATCATGCCAAATTCTCTAGAGAAGCGCGAGCCAGGCGTGGCCTGGGTGGGCGTGATTTAACCAAGATCGCAAATTGGATCTGTCTTGCGAGGAAAGGTTCGGAAGCGCGGTTTCGAAATCATGCTCATCCTTCGCCCTGCAATACTTGGCCTTGAAGAGCAGCACGGCGGAAGGCGCGAGGTATGGGATACCAGCCGGGTTGCGTCGAACCATCGTCGCGCGAGGGCCGCTGATTGCCGTGTCGCGCTTGTAGATCCAATCTGAAGCTGTGCCGCGCTCCAGCATCATGTCGACGCGCCAGCAGGAGCTCAGAGCGTCGACTCCCCAAAACTGGGAAACGTGAGCAGGAGGGGCGGCATGCTGTGCGATAGGGTCGATTTCGCCGGCATGGACGCTGAAAAAGCTCAGATCTTGCAGGTGTTGGCGAAACGCGCTGAAGTCTTCTGGCCGGATCGCGAACTCCAGATCTTCGTGCTCCCGCGTCTGGCGTCCCAACCACAAATCGAGCGCCCATCCGCCAACCACGTACCAGTTCAGGTCGAGCCCCGTCAGCCGCTCCATCAACTGTTCGGGACGCCAGGCCTGCCAGCATTCTTGAGGAGGCGGGCTATTTAACAAGAAATTCATTGGGATGCCCGAGAGAAGCAATTTCGCGAAGCGCTGAAGCGCACCGTCTGATCTACGAGCCTTGGTGTCAGCTTTGCAAGGTCAGTCGAGGGTCAGTTGGTCTTTGCGTCCCAGCACTACCGTCGCCGCCTGAAGTCAAGCCACACCACGTTATCGGTTTCCGCGTGATCGTCCGGGGTATGCTCCTCTAAGGGCTGAGGGTCATCAGGGATGGCACTGGCGTCTCCGCCGCTTCGGCTTTCGGCCCGAAGGTCACGAATGGTGCAGGACAGGTGCGCGATCACCTTTCGATAGAACGCCACGATCTGCTGGTGCTCGTCGCGCGCTACGTATCTCTGGTTAAACCAATCACTCATGATCAACTCGCCATTTGTCGTCTCACAAAACGACGGTATCGAGCGCATGTTCCGGCGCGGTTACGTCATGGCTAATTTTTCGTAAATATCTCGTGGCGTTAAGCGGGCTTTCTCAAGCCGCTGGCCAGGTTGGCGCCCGAATGACAAAGACATTGCCGGGAGACGACGGTCATCCTATGACCTTTCCCAACCTGCGGGATCCGCCGCTTTCCCTCCGATGACGAGAATGACCATGACCATCCACCAATCTGTCGACAGCGTTGCTGATGAAGCCAAGGAATGGCGGCGCCACATTCATCAGAACCCCGAACTCCTGTTCGATCTGCCCGAGACGGCGGCGTTCGTAGCGCAAAAGCTGCGGGAATTCGGTTGCGACGACGTCGTGACGGGTATTGCGAAATCGGGCGTCGTTGCGGTCATTGAGGGGCAGAAAGGTCCTGGAAAGACGATCGGCCTGCGCTGCGACATGGACGCGTTGCCGATGTCCGAGCAGACGAACCTGCCATATGCCTCCAAGGTGGCAAACAGGATGCACGCCTGCGGTCATGACGGCCATACCGCGATGTTGCTTGCCACGGCAAAATGCCTTGCCGCGACGCGCGATTTTGCCGGGAAGGTGGTGCTGATCTTTCAGCCCGCCGAAGAGGGTGGTGGCGGAGCGCGCGTCATGATCGAGGAAGGCCTTCTGGAGCGATTTGGGATCGACGAAGTCTACGGCATGCACAACGAGCCGGGCCTCGACGTTGGCGCCTTTGCGATCCGCAGCGGCCCGTTCATGGCCGGCGCCGACCGGTTTGTCGTGGCGATCAACGGCAGGGGTGGCCACGCAGCATCCCCGAACCTCACACGCGATCCGGTTCTGGTGAGTGCCCATATGATCACCGCACTGCAGTCGATTGCCTCGCGCTTTACCGATCCTTTTGATCCGGTGGTCGTCTCGGTCACCTTCATGGCCGGCGGCAACGATCAGGCGCTGAATGTCATTCCCGCTTCCGCGAAGATTGGTGGCACGATCCGAACGATGCAGCCGGAGACGCGAGCGGCGGTGGAGCAGCGATTCCGCGATATCGTGGCCATGACTGCGAAGCTTTTCGAGACGGAGGCCGATATCGCCTGGATTCCCGGTTATCCGGTCACCGTAAACGACACCGAGAAAACCAGGGTCGCCGCCGCGGCCGCGGCCAAGGTTGCGGGCGAGGAGCGTGTCGATACCAGCTATGCTGCCTCGATGGGAGCGGAGGATTTTGCCTACCTGTTGGAAAAGCGGCCCGGCGCGATCATCCTGATCGGGAACGGCGACAGTGCCTATCTTCATCACCCGGCCTATGACTTCAACGACAAGGCGATCGCTCATGGTGTCAGATATTGGCTGTCGCTGGTCGAACAGGAGTTGGGCACTCCATAAGTGATACCACGGCCTGAATCGAAATGGCGCGAACAAGATATAACATACCGATATCTTGGAATATTGCCCGTTGCTGCTCACTGTCCTGTGAGCTCTTCATTCCTGATGGCGTAGCTCAGCGGTGGTCAAACATCGTTGTCGGCACGTCCCTTGCAGGGTTTCTAATATATGAACCTTCAAGGGATCTGTTGTAATGAATTGGAACGGCGGCAGCGACTTTGCACCCATGATGCTGGTGATGGGCAGCGGAGATAAATACATCGGCTCGCTCCTCGATGTCGCGGAAACACTTATCGGCGCCTGGCCGTGTGATGACGGCGAGGAGTACATGGAGGCGGTGAAGGTCTGCCTGGAAGCGATCGAGGGAAGCCTTTCGGCGGAAGACGCCCGGTCGGCGCTCATCAGGGCCGCCGGCGAAGCGAGCATTCCCGTTATAGCCGTCGTTCACTAGTCGGGGCGCGCTAGCAAGATCAATGATTTAGCATCGGTGATTGACGTTTCGCTCGCAGGCCTACTGAAAGTGCTTGAGGTAGAGGGAAAGCAACTGCGTCTGCGAGGAGATTCCGAGCTTCCGATAGACGTTACGCCGATGAACCTTCACCGTCCCGGTCGAGATGCTGAGCTTCAGGCCGATCGATTCCGAGGAGTGGCCCTGCAGAACCAGTTCGACGATCGCGGCTTCCCGGCTCGTAAGGTTGAGATCGCGCCAGACTGCGTCTGAAGCCGCCAGGCTTCCGTCCTGCTCCCGCCTCTGACGCCGCTTTCCATGGGTCGCCAGTTGTGCGTCGAAGCGGGACGCCAGCCCCGCCCAGTAGTGGCGGACCATGTTCGCGACGAGTGGCTCGACTTTCCGCAATATCGCGAGCTCCGCGGCGGGAAACGGTCCGGTCCCTTCGCGGCGCATCAGGGAGAGGACGATGGTGATGTCGTCTTCTGCATTGACGAAGAAGCCAATTTCCTCGGCGAGCCCCGTCTGGACGTAGTAGGTGCGATAGTACTCGCTCGAGAAGAAGCGATCCGGCGCCAGTTCACGCATGCGCATGACACCTTCGCGACGTTCTCGCGCCGTATGATAAAACGGATCGAGGAGGTATGGGCCGGCCTGATAGAGGGTAACGAAGACCACGTGCTCCTCGACATCGAAAGTGCTGAAGAGATCGATCGGACGTTCTTTTCCGCGATAGGCGAACACCACGACATAATCGAAGCGCACCAGCGCGGCCATCATCCGGCGGAAGGTTTCGCCGAACTCGGCATCCGACATCGATGCCTGTCCGACCGTTTCATCGAAGGCGCTGAACAATGCTTCAAGGTCGGTGCTCATCGACAATTCCTCTTGCGCCGCGCCGAACGAGGCTCGGTTCTTATACACCTTCCACGAAGCGATATGCGCGAAAATACCTCTCTCGGGGTATATACCTTGGCAGAAGCCGAGGCTTACTCTTTCCTTAACGACGGTGGCATTAAGGCGGCGTAGACTGCCAATCACAAACCAACCGCAGGGAACAGACGTGGCATCCGCTTCGACGAACGATATCGAATTTTGTTCGGTCACAAAGAACTATGGCGCTGTGACCGCTGTGACGGACATCAACCTCAATGTGCCCAAGGGAGCGTTCCTAGCGCTGCTTGGGCCGTCTGGTTGTGGCAAGACGACATGCCTGCGCATGATCGGCGGCTTCGAGCAGCCGAGCGAGGGCAAGGTGCTCATTGACGGGCGCGAGATGAACGGCGTCCCGGCCTATCGGCGCCCTGTCAACATGGTGTTCCAGCACTACGCCCTGTTTCCGCATTTCAACGTCGAGCAGAACGTTGCCTACGGCCTGAAGCAGATGCGTCCGAGGATCGAGGCTGCGGAAATCGATCGTCGCGTCGGCGAGGCGCTGGAGATGGTTCGTCTCGGTGGCTTCGCGAAGCGGCGCATTCACGAGATGTCCGGTGGCCAGCAGCAGCGCGTCGCGCTGGCGCGCGCCATCGTCAACCGTCCTTCCGTGCTACTTCTCGACGAGCCGCTCGCAGCACTCGACAAGAAACTCCGCTCTGCCATGCAGATCGAGTTGCAGACGCTGCAGCGTGAACTTGGCATCACCTTCGTCCTCGTCACGCACGACCAGGAAGAGGCACTGTCCATGGCCGATATCGTCTGCGTGATGAGCGCCGGGCAGATCCGGCAGCTCGGTACGCCGCAGGAAGTCTACGACCGCCCCGCCGATCTTTTCGTCGCCGATTTTGTCGGCAAGACGAACCGCATCCACGCGCGGATGGAAGCTGACGGAACGACGCTTCGGCTGGCTGACGGCTCCGCCGTCGCCTCCAGCAAAGGCCTCGCGCCGGGCGACGCGATCGCCGCCGTTCGGCCCGAGGCTATTCACCTTTCGCGCGACAAGGTTTCCTCCGGAGTTTCCTTCAGAGGCACCGTGACACATCGCATCTTCCTCGGTTCGTCAGCCGAGTACGCCGTGACTGTGCCTGGGCTCGGCGATTTCCTGATAACCGCCGACCGGCGGGGCGCGAATGAGAGCGATCTCGTCGAGCCGGGCGAGGAGGTCTTCATGGGGTTTGACCCCGCAGCGATACATGTTTTTCCAGCATCGAATGCATAAACCAAAAAAAGGGAACAGCATCATGAGCAAGGATTACAAGGACAATCTTCCCATTTCCGCCGAAGGCTTCATGGACGAGTTCATGCGCCTGAAGCGTGGTTCGGTCAGCCGCCGGCATTTCCTCGGCGTCACCGGTCTCGGTCTGGCGACAGCAGTCCTGTCGCGCTTCCCCGGCGCGCTTTCATCGCCCGCCCAGGCGGCGGAAGGTCTTGGCACCCAGATGTCGATTGCCACCTGGCCGAACTATCACGATCCCCAGACCTTCGAGAACTTCAAGGCGGCGACGGGCGTTGCCGTGGCAGTAAACGTCTTCGGTTCGAACGAAGAAATGCTTGCCAAGCTCCAGGCCGGCGCTTCCGGTTGGTCGCTGTTCGTGCCGACCAACTACACCATCTCGACCTACCACAAGCTCGGCCTCATCGAAGAACTCGACGTTTCAAAAATTGCCAACTTCAGCCAGAAGGACGAGAGCCCGCGCTTTACCAAGGAAGGCCAGATCGACGGCAAGACCTACGCTGTTCCGAAGAACTGGGGCACCACAGGGTTTTCGGTCAACACATCAAAGATCAAGACCAAGCTTTCGACCTGGAAGGACTTTTTCGAGATTGCTCAGACAGAAGCCGATGGCCGCGCCATGGTGCACGACTATCAGCTGACCACAATCGGCAGTGCGCTGGTTTCGCTCGGCTACGACTTCAATTCGATCAAGCCGGAAGAGCTTGCCAAGGCGGAAGAATTGCTGGTCAAGGTCAAGCCGCACCTGTTCGCGATCAACTCCGACTATCAGCCTTCCATGCGCTCCACAGATGCATGGCTGACGATGTGCTGGACGAATGACGGTGCTCAGCTTAATCGGGACATGCCTGAGCTTGCCTATGTGCTCGGCATAGATGGCGGCGAGATCTGGACGGACTACTACGCGATCCCGAAGGACGCGCCGAACAAGGCCGCTGGCTACGCGCTTCTGAATTACCTCATGGATCCGCAGAACGCCGTGAAAGAGCACATTGCGAACGGTGCCCCGACTACGGATGGCCGCGTGATCGCGCTTCTGCCGAAGGAGATTACTTCCAACAAGATCGTCTATCCGGACGAAGCTGCGCTGACGCCGCTGGAGTTCGGCGCCGCCGTCACATTGACCGACCCGGGCCGCGCCGAGCTGATGGCTCGCTTCAAGTCGGCTTAAACAAGAGCCACCGGTCCCCGGTTGTCGGGGACCGGACAGCTTCACGCAATCGTCGGACACAAAGACGCAATGCCACTCACTGTTGCCACCAAACGGCGCCTGGTGACCGCCGCCCTTGTCGGGCCGGCGAGCATCTGGTTGTTCGTCTTCCTGGTACTGCCCTTCATCGCCATCATCGTCTTTGCCTTTGGCGAGCGCGCGCCCGAGGGCGGCTATCAGGCAGCGTTCACCTTTGCGCAATTCGCCAATCTGGGCTCCCGATCCGCAGCGTTCGTCAATACCCTCATCCTGGCGCCGATCGGGGCGGCGGCCTGCCTGCTCGTCGCCTATCCGGTGGCCTACTATCTCGCCGTCAAGGCGAGCCCGCGGCATCGGCTGCTGCTTGTGTCGCTGGTCGTCGTACCGTTCTGGACGAGCCTCCTCGTTCGCACATATGCCTGGATGTATCTCCTTGGCGCCCGCGGCATTCCGCATCTGCTCGAATTCGTCGGTATCGAGAACGTCCGTCTGATCAATACGCCCGGCGCCGTTCTTCTCGGGATCGTCTATGGCTATCTTCCGCTAATGATCATGCCGATCTACGTCAGTCTTGAGAAGCTCGATCGTCGCCTTCTCGAGGCCTCGGCCGACCTTGGGGCGAGGCCGGCGTCTACCTTCTTCGGCATCACGCTGCCGCTTTCACTACCCGGCGTAATGACTGGCGTCGCACTCGTCACGATCCTTCTGCTTGGCGAGTATCTAATCCCGCAGTTGCTCGGCGGCGGCAAGGTTTTCTTCATCGGCAACGCGCTGGTGGATCTGTTCCTGCAATCGCGCAATTGGCCTTTCGGTTCGGCGATCGCCGTTACGCTTGTGGCCGTTGTCGTCGTCGTTCTTCTCGTTGCCATGCGCATTGCCTGGCGTGTCGCCGGAACCCGCCAGGTGGATCTCGTCTGATGCGCGCGCTCGTTACGTTCGTCTATCTGTTCCTGTACACGCCTATCGCTCTCGTCGTGTTGTTCTCCTTCAATGCCGGCCGCAACGCCAGCGAGTTCGTCGGCTTTTCGACGCAGTGGTATGGCCGGGCGCTTTCCAACACCTTCCTGATGGAAGCGCTGCGTAACAGCCTGATCATCGCCTTCACCAGCGCTGCTCTCGCCGCGATCTTCGGCACGATGGCGGCGATCGGAATGGAACGCCTCGGATCGCGGGCGCGCGCCGTCTTCGACGGGTTGTTTGCCGCCGCGATCGTCGTGCCTGGTGTGGTCATCGGCATCGCTACCCTGGTGGCGCTGGTCGAGGTCTTCGGCTTCGTCAATCCCGTGATCGCAGCTCTCTGGCCGGGCGATGAACCGCCGCGGCTGGCGCTTGGTTACGGCTCGATCATCGCCGCGCATGGTCTCTTCACGATGGCTTTGGTCACGATGATCGTGAAGGCGCGTATCGCAGGCCTCGGGCGTGACATCGTCGAGGCGTCCAGTGATCTTTATGCGACGCCTCTCACGACCTTCAGGCAGATCGTGCTGCCGCAGATCATGCCGTCGATCCTCGCCGGATTTCTGCTCGCCTTCACCTTCTCCTTCGATGATTTCATCATTGCCTTCTTCGTCGCCGGTTCGAACACGACGCTGCCGATCTATGTGTTCGCGTCGATCCGGCGCGGCGTAACGCCCGAGATCAACGCAATCGCGACGATGGTGCTCCTCGCATCACTCGCCCTCATTCTCATCGCGCGCTTCTTGATGCGTGAAAAGACAACGAAAAACTGACCGGGGAAACATGCCATGATACTCAAGGATCGCGTTGCCATCATCACCGGGGCGGGCTCGGGCATCGGTCGGGCCGGTGCGCTCATCATGGCACGGGAAGGCGCCCATGTGATCGTTGCCGACATCGACGGAGCGAACGCTGGTGAAACTGTGGATGAGGTCACAAAGGCGGGTGGAAGCGCCGAAAGTCTCGTCATCGACGTAACGGACGATCAGGCTCTGCAGGCCGGGATCGAGACGGTCGCGTCGCGCCATGGCCGCATCGACATCCTGCACAATCATGCCGGAGCACAGGTCGCCGGCGATCTGGAGCAGGTGGCAGTTTCCGGTTTCGACAAATCATGGGGCCTGAATGTCAGAGCCCATTTCATGGCCTCGCGCTTCGTGATGCCCTTCATGAAGACGGCCGGCAAGGGTGTCATTCTCAACACCTCCTCGTCATCGGGCGTGCTCTACGACCGCGAGATGATCGCCTACACCACGACCAAGCATGCCGTGATCGCCATGACGCGGCAGATGGCGGGCGACTTCGCCAGGTTTGGCGTCCGCGTGAACGCGCTCTGCCCGGGCTGGGTGGACACCCCATTCAACGAACCCTTTATCGCGCAGATGGGAGGGCGGGAATCCATCGAATCCTACATCAGCAGCAAGGTGCCGCTTGGCCGCTGGGCGAATGTGTCCGAGATCGCCGAACCCATCCTCTTCCTGGTGTCCGACCGGTCGTCTTATATGACCGGGCAGATTCTGGTCGTCGACGGCGGCGAAACGGTCGTCTGATCTTTTAGTCGAGCATGACCATGAAGGATGGTATCTGCTCTTCGAAGAATTTCGAGAACGTGGCGATACGGGGCGGCAATGCCTGGTAGGGGGGATAGTAGAGCGTCAGCCAGAGGTCCGGCGGCGACCACCCCTTGAGAATGTGAACGAGCCGGCCTGTGCGCAGGTGCTCCGCGATATGGAAACCTGGCAGCAGCGCGACCCCGGTACCGTCGGCGGCCATGTCCGCCAGAACCTCGCCATTGTTCGCGCTGAATGCTCGGCCCGCCGATATCGTCATGCTTGAACCGCCGTCCGACAATTGCCAGGTCTCGCGGCGGCTTTCGCCGCTGTAGGCGAGGCAATCGTCCGGTGTCAGCTGGTTGGGATGCTCCATCTCCGCAAAGCGGCTTCCTGGCGCGGCGACAAGGATCCGCGGCACGACCCGGATCTTTCGCCAAATCGTGAATTTGTCTGATGGTGCGGACGAGATGCGGATCGCGAGATCGTAGTCGTCATCGACGATGTTCACGAGGCCATCGGACAGAGAGATCTCGAAACACATCTTAGGGTAAAGCTCACGAAAGCCGGACAGGATCGGTGGCAGGACCGTCTTGCCGAGCCATGTCGGCGCGCTGATCCGCAATCGGCCCTGGTCTGCCTTGTGGGCGTTCTTGACGTCACGCCTCGCGCTTTCGAGCGCTTCCACAGCGGGCTGGATCTGGGCCGCGAAGACGGCGCCATCCGTCGTTAGTGAGACCTGCCGGGTCGTTCGCACGAACAGCTGAACACCGAGGTCCTCTTCCAGCGCGGCAATCGCGCGCGTGACACCTGCTGGCGTCATGTCCAGTTCGCGAGCAACCTGCGCGAAGTTTCGCTTTTCAGCGGCGAGGAGAAAGGTTTTGAGGGCTTTATAGTCGTTCATTTCATTATTTCAAAAATCGCAATTCATTCGCAATTAATATTGCAATTCCGGAGATCAATCAACCGGGCTACACCTGTCTTCATCGAAACGGACACCGGCAAGACAGAAAGGTTCGGGCCATGATCAAGGACATCAAGGGACTGCATCACGTTACATCGATGGCATCGGATGCGCGCCAGAACAACAGCTTCTTCACCGACACCCTGGGACTGCGCCGCGTCAAGAAGACCGTCAACTTCGACGAACCGAGCGTCTACCATCTGTACTACGGCGACGAGAAGGGCACCCCCGGCACCGTCATGACGTATTTCCCCTTTCAGCACATGATGCAGGGCCGCCCCGGCGTCGGCGAAGTGGGTGAGACGCAGTTCGCTGTTCCGAAGGGGGCCGTCGGGTTCTGGAGGGAACGTCTTCTTTCTCAGGGTGTGAAAGCCATCGACACGGACACTGCCTTTGGTGCAAACCGCATTCGCTTCAACGGCCCTGACGGCGACGGGTTTGCGTTGGTCGAGGTCGACGGCGACAGCCGCATGCCATGGACAAGCCAAGGCATTGGTGACGATGTCGCGATCCGGGGATTTGCCGGCGCTCGCTTCCATCTCCACGATACGGCGGCGACCGAGGAATTGCTTGGCTTCATGGGCTACCAGCGTGCCGATGCCGACAAGGGCGTCACGCGCTTCGTGATCCCCGAAGGCAACGGCGCCGATACGATCGATCTTGTCGCTCTTCCTAAGACGCCATTTGCACGCCAGGGAGCGGGCTCGGTCCATCATATCGCGTTCGCGGTAGACAACCGCGCCAAGCAGCTCGAGGTGCGCAAGGCACTCATGGATACCGGCTACCAGGTTACGCCTGTCATCGATCGAGATTACTTCTGGGCAATCTACTTCCGCACGCCCGGTGGTATTCTGTTCGAGGTTGCGACCAACGAGCCGGGCTTCGACCGCGATGAGGATACGGCGCATCTTGGGGAAGCATTGAAGCTGCCGGGACGCTACGAGGCTTTCCGCGAAGAGATCGAAGCGAACCTGGAGCCGCTCGCCGCCTAAGCGTTGCTCGGCGGCGATAACGAGCAAATCACTTTCTGATCGTTCAAGATTTCAAACCTATTTTGCCGCATGTGCGGCTGCCAACCGACCCAAAGGGAGACACGATATGTCCAACAAACTCCAAGTTCTCACCCCGCAGAACAGCCAGCTGATCTTCATCGACCAGCAGCCGCAGATGGCTTTCGGCGTTCAGTCGATTGACCGCCAGACCCTGAAGAACAACGTGGTTGGCCTCGCCAAGGCCGGCAAGATCTTCGACATTCCGACCACTATTACCACGGTTGAAACCTCATCCTTCTCCGGCAACACATTCCCGGAACTGCTTTCCGTGTTCCCGGAGAACGACATCCTGGAACGCACCTCGATGAATTCGTGGGATGACCAGAATGTTCGCGACGCCTTGGCCCGAAATGCGGCAAACGGGCGGAAGAAGGTCGTTGTCTCCGGTCTCTGGACCGAAGTCTGCAACACGACGTTCGCGCTGTCCTGCCTGAACGACACCGACTACGAAATCTACATGGTGGCCGACGCCTCCGGTGGCACCTCGCTCGATGCCCACAAATACGCAATGGACCGCATGGTTCAGGCCGGCGTCATCCCTGTGACCTGGCAGCAGGTCCTCCTGGAGTGGCAGCGTGACTGGGCGCGCAAGGAGACTTACGACGCCGTGACCTCGCTGGTGAAGGAACATTCCGGAGCCTACGGCATGGGTATCGACTACGCCGTGACCCACGTCCACGGCGGCGCAGAGCGCGTCAGCCATGGAAAGCGGATCGGCCCGAATCCCGCCAAGTAAGCTTTCACTGCCGCTTCGACATCACCCGCTGGTGTCGGAGCGGCTTCGACAACTGAGGTTCATCCCATGAAACTTTATCTTCTGTCCCTCGGCGCCGGTCTCTTGGTCGGCATTGTCTACAGCTTGCTGAACGTGAGATCGCCCGCTCCGCCTGTCGTGGCCCTGGTCGGTCTCCTTGGCATCCTCGTCGGCGAGCAACTCATCCCCTTTGCCAAGACGATTTGGAGCAAGGAGCCCGCGGCTGTTTCGTGGATCAACCAGATCAAGCCGCACATGTTCGGGCATTTGCCGAAGGGTAGCGGAAGCAAGGATCTGGCGGCTGCGCCGAGTGCCGCTGCCAAGTCGGATAGCTGAGACAATCAGGAGGGAACAGGGCCGACCGGTCCGGTTTCCTCCCGCACTGACTTAATCGAACTCATTGTCGAACAGGGAGCCTGGAGTTGACCATGCACGCCGACCTCATCCTTCACCATGGACTAGTCACCACCCTTGACCGCAGCAATCCAACGGCGAGCGCCGTTGCCATCAAGGACGGCAAATTCCTCGCCGTCGGCCATGACAAGGAAATCATGGAGCTTGCCGGGCCAGATACGAAGATCGTGGACCTCAAAGGCAAGCGCGTCTTGCCCGGGCTGATCGACAACCACACGCACGTCGTTCGCGGCGGCCTGAACTTCAATATGGAGCTGCGCTGGGATGGCGTTCGCTCGCTCGCCGATGCAATGGACATGCTGAAGCGGCAGGTGGCGAATACTCCGCCGCCGCAATGGGTGCGCGTTGTCGGCGGCTTTACCGAACACCAGTTCGCGGAAAAACGGCTCCCGACAATCGACGAGATCAATGCGGTTGCGCCTGATACGCCAGTCTTCCTGCTGCATCTTTATGACCGCGCCCTGTTAAACGCGGCCGCGCTCCGGGCCGTCGGCTATACCCGCGACACCCCCAATCCTCCCGGTGGCGAGATCACCCGCGATGCAAACGGCAATCCGACAGGCCTGCTTCTCGCAAAGCCGAATGCGGGGGTCCTCTATTCGACACTCGCCAAGGGACCGAAATTGCCGTTCGACTATCAGGTCAATTCGACCCGGCACTTCATGCGTGAACTGAACCGCCTTGGCGTCACAGGCGTCATTGATGCCGGCGGTGGCTTCCAGAACTACCCGGATGATTATGCTGTCATCCAGACACTTTCCGATGAAAACCAGCTCACGGTTCGCCTCGCTTACAACCTCTTTACCCAGAAGCCGAAGGCGGAAAAGGAAGACTTCCTCAACTGGACGTCCTCGGTGAAATACAAACAGGGAACGGACTATTTCCGTCACAACGGCGCCGGCGAAATGCTGGTCTTTTCCGCCGCCGACTTCGAAGATTTCCGGCAACCGCGGCCGGATATGGCACCTGAGATGGAAGGTGAGCTCGAGGGCGTCGTGCGCGTTCTCGCCGAGAACCGCTGGCCCTGGCGTCTGCATGCGACCTATGACGAGACGATCTCCCGTGCACTGGATGTCTTCGAAAAGGTCAACCAGGATGTGCCGCTTGAGGGGCTGAACTGGTTCTTCGATCACGCGGAGACGATCTCGGATCGGTCGATCGATCGCATCGCAGCGCTTGGCGGTGGTATCGCCGTTCAGCACCGGATGGCCTACCAGGGCGAATACTTTGTCGAGCGCTATGGCCATGGCGCGGCGGAGGCGACGCCCCCAATTGCGCGAATGCTCGAGAAAGGCGTGAAGGTTTCAGCCGGGACCGACGCCACGCGCGTCGCATCCTATAACCCTTGGGTCTCGCTCGCATGGATGGTCACCGGCAAGACGGTCGGAGGCATGCAGCTCTATCCGCGCGCCAACTGCCTCGACCGCGAAACGGCACTGCGGATGTGGACGGAAAAGGTTACCTGGTTCTCCAACGAGGAGGGGAAGAAGGGACGGATCGAAAAAGGCCAGTTCGCCGACCTGATCGTGCCGGACAAGGACTTTTTCTCCTGCGCCGAAGACGAGATTTCTTTCCTGACCTCGGAACTCACGATGGTGGGCGGCAAAATCGTCTACGCAGCCAGCGGTTTCCAGGCGCTGGATGAAAACGATGTGCCCCCGGCAATGCCGGACTGGTCGCCCGTCCGGAAATTCGGTGGCTACGCAGGCTGGGGTGAACCGGATGGCGCCGGCCAACGGTCTCTAAGGCGAACAGCTATTGCCACGTGTGGCTGCGCCAATGATTGCGGTGTCCACGGCCACGACCACGCCGGCTCCTGGACCTCGAAGCTGCCGATAGCGGACCTGAAGGGTTTCTTCGGTGCACTGGGCTGCTCCTGCTGGGCAGTCTGAGTTCGAGAGTTCCTGTAAACCTATTGCGGGCAGCGATCGTTGCTGCCCGCTTTTGTTTTCAGATGGCTCTGGGGTCAGTGCTTTCGCCGGCGTGATCGCCGCATGCCTTTTGCTTGGTATTTCGGTCAGCCGTGCCGCTTGAAGAACTGCACCTCGCGTTCGTGCTTTTCAGCCTGTTCACGTGTTTTGAACGTGCCAAGGTTGCGGCGCTTGTGGGTATTCGGGTCGACCTTGCGAGAGTAGAGGCGATATTCACCGGATTTCAATTTGCGGATCATTTGGTTCCTCCTGCGTTTCCAGAGAAATGCGTCCGGCGCGCAGCGGTTCCGCAGTCGGGGCTCGAAGCGAAGGAAGAGGGAATGTCTCCGGCGAAGAGGTAGGCTAGTTCCACATCTTTCGAATGCTCGACTGATGCAACTAACTGCGCCCCGACAGCATATCCGCAGTCTTCACCACGTCATCGGCACAAATGCTGAAGGAGGTTTTACCTCCTTCGCCGACGACAAAGCCGTAAGTCATATCAAGGGCGTCAGCATAGTCCTTCCATAAATTGTTAAAGCGGTATGGCGGCTGAAGAGTGAGTATCGCTCCCTTATTCGCTATAGTGAGGATCCCATGGGCAAGATTGCTGCCTTCCACTGAGCAGACCAACGAGGCCCCCGATATTCGCTCGACGATTTCCGCAACGGTCATTGTTGCCGGGTCCACGACATCAAATCCTTCTTTGATGAGCCGCTCCGTCAATTCGGCTTCGTTTTCCAGCAGACGCCGCTCGCCCGTCGCCTTTCGGCTGATAAAGACGCGACGCCCGTCCTGGGCGGCCCTACGGGACATGGCGCGGTCGCGCAGGGCGGCAATGCGGGAACGCCTGTTCGCGGTCATTCCGTAGTCCTGAAAGACCCAGGCCTTACGAATGAGCGCCGCATCCAGGACGGGGAAGTCAACGCCAAGCAGCGCGTAATAGGCTTTCGAATGAGGCCAATCGTCGGAAAAGCTTCCTCGCGCGAGATACGTCGGCGCGACTGTTTCCGCAAGCATCGCGGTGGCGGCAACGTCGATCACCTGATGGGCGAAATACTTGTCTCCGAGGGGCATCGATGGCAAAGCGCATTCATCGATGTGTACGGCGCGTTTCCAGATCGCCCTCGACTCGGGCCTGATTACCTGTCGGTGGCGCATGCCTCTCGCGTAAAGATCCCCATCAACGTAATGAGCATGCTCGACCAGGTAGGCAAGTGTGGCGGCATGATGGACCGACCCGGCCGAAATGCGCGCCATTTCGTATTCCCGAGTAGTTTCGAATTGCACATCGCGGACACGTTCCAACTGGCCCGGGAGATAGATCGCCGCTTGTCGGCTGCCCCGTTCAGCCGGTGACACGACAAGGGTCCGGCTCGCTATCTCGTCCAGGCCCGGCGCCAAGCGCATCTTCCTTCGCAGCATGTATAGGTAATTTCGGTAATGCAGCACTCGTGTCCCCGCCTTGCAACCGTTAATGCAACCCACGTGATGCTACTTAATGTCGATACCAGCCGCGAGACATCCGTTTGGTGCATGCTCCCTCGGTCGCGGGAAGCGGTCGGGAGCTGCATCTGCTTTGCTAATGCTTGACGAGGGCCGTGTGAGCCCATGGGCGGCGTCGGGAAACTGTGGCATAACATGTGGCCATGGCTATGCATCTGCTGGCAGTCCATCGCGACGGGGTCAGAGCGGAACAGACGACGAGCAACTCGCTTTCGATCGCCTATTCCGTCGGCGTCCTGTGCTGGCTGCTGTCGGCAGGCGTCTATATCGCCGCCAAATGGGTATCGCCGGAAATGCCGCCCTGGGCGCTCTGCTTTTGGCGCGTCCTGATAGCCTGGGCGATCCTGATGCCGATGGTCCGCAGGCACTTTGGCGACATGGTCGCGCTTCTGAAAAAGCGCGCGCTGGAAATCATCGTTGTTGGCGGCATCGGACTTGCGATCTGTCAGGGAATGATTTTCGTCGGGCTTGAGCATGCCGACGCCACGACCGCCGGGATCATCAT
The DNA here is from genome assembly GCF_001429725.1 of Rhizobium sp. Root708. Taxonomy (GTDB): domain Bacteria; phylum Pseudomonadota; class Alphaproteobacteria; order Rhizobiales; family Rhizobiaceae; genus Rhizobium. Next base: position 152,115 of record NZ_LMHV01000009.1, read on the forward strand.
CGCGCTGATTCCGATCATTACGATGATCCTCGCCCGCTTCGTTCTGGCCGAGCCGATGGGACGCTGGCAGGTCGTCGGGTCCGTCCTCGCGTTCCTCGGGATTCTTGTCATTATCGTGAAGGGCAACCCCGCCGCCCTCATGCGATTGGAATTCAACCCCGGAGAGCTTTGGATCATCGCTGGAGCCTTCTGCTTCAGCCTCTACACCGTCCTTCTCCGCCGCGCGAAGTTCGATATCGATCGCCTCGCTCTCCTGGTTTTGCTTCTCGGCGCAGCGGTTCTGACAGCGCTGCCCCTATACCTGATCGAGATTGCATCCGACGACCGCACGACGCTGACCGGCAGCGGCTTTGTGGCGCTTGCCTATGTGGCAATTCCGGGCGGAGCGCTGATGTATTATCTCTTCAATCGGAGCATCGAGACCTTGGGGGCGAGCCGGGCTGGCGTCCTCCTCTACATTCAGACGATCTTTATCGCGATACTCGCCTACCTCATTCTCGGTGAACAGCTACAGTTCTACCACCTTGAGGGGGCGGCGCTCATTGTCGCCGGTCTGCTGCTCATCATCCTCCTCAAGTCGAAGGCCAGCACGTAGGTAAAGACTGCCTGACGTGTGCAGCCGCCGTCGCGCGACCTCTCAGTTGAAGGCGAGAGAGGTAAACCGGCCCCAGACGGTTTCAGGTATGACTTGCGCGAGACCCGAGGCGGCGCTGCGGATTCTTTCGTGTCGCGTTGTTCCGAGCAGTGCCGATGCAACAAGCGTGTTTCTTAAGGGGAACTGGACCGCGGCCGTATCGATGCTGATATTCGCGTCATCGGCAATCTGGCGGGCGGCTTGAGCGCGGGCGGCGACGTCCTCGCTGATCGTTCCCGAAACCGTCTCGCGCCCGACAAGCGCGCCACTGTTGAAGAGGCTGCCGACGATCATCGGCGTGCCTGACCGTTCGCACATTCCAATCACGCGTGTTCCTGCTGTGCGATCGAGAAGGGTGTATCGACCGTTCAAGAGAAGGCAATCGAGCTTCACCCGATGCATGACGTCGATGCAGGCGCCGACGTCATTTACCCCCAAGCCGAAGGCGGCGATCTCTCCCGAGGAGCGTAGCCGCTCGAGCGCCTTGACGCCGGTATCGAGAAACGCCGGAAGGTGGCGGCGATAATTTGAGAAACCGAGCGTCGATGGCTCGAGGTCGTCGACGAAGAGCATGTCGATCTTGGCAAGCCCAAGACGGCTGCGGCTAAACTCGACGGATCGCATGATGCCGTCGTAGCTGTAGTCGAGGTCGATCTCGAAGGGCATGCGCGGAGGCGAGATCGACAAGGACGGCCGCAGGAGCTTCCCGACCTTCGTCGATATCACGTACTCGCCGGGCGGCTTATCCCTCAGGAAATCGCCAAGAACGCGTTCCGCAGCGCCGGCGCCGTAAGCGGGAGCGACGTCGAAGTAGCGTACCCCCGCCTCCCAGGCGGCGGACAATGTTTCCAGCGCTTCCTCTCGAGTGATCGGTCGATAGGCACCGCCGAGGCCGGCGCAACCATAGCCAAGTTCAGAGAGTGCGAGAGAGGTCCCCGCCAGTGGACGATGCTTCAAAGCCTATTGCCTTATCCCAGGCGCGCCGCCGGCCGGCGCCCCTCAATCAACTGAGCCGCGCCCACGAACATGATGTCATGAACCACCCAAACACCGAGTTTTCTTCACTGAATCCAAATTCTTGGTCCGCGATCCAAACTACCGCGCCAAGAGTGTAAAAAAAAGCCTGGTTGAGATGGGTTTGTCTAAGGGGATGCGTACGGAGTCGCGATAGGGCTGCTCAAAGCCAAAGGAAAGCCGCGGCGCCATTTCCAACATTCCAAAACGTGCGTCAAGGATTGAGCACATCGTCTTCGCACGCAACGGCCAGAACATGCGGGAAGCCAGCCCGCTTCCCGCGCCCTGGGAGGGTCCTTGGATGCTCAGATCAGCAGAAGCTTCTTCAGTACAGAAAACACCTCCTTGTACGGCAGTTTAGATGCGCCAGCGATTGCGAATGGGATCAGTGCTGCGGCGGCGACGGGCAGTAGGGTTTTGCGGTTGACGAGCATCGACGATAGCTTCCGCGTCTGCTCGTACTGTTTCGTGAGATCAACCGGATCGATCGATTGCTCGGCTTCTTTCGCATCCGGTGCGACGACATTCTCGCCTATTGCCTTTCGTTCGGCGCCGCGCTGCTGGATCGTTGCCCGTGCCGACAGCGTCAGCAGCGTTCGATCCTTCATCTGCGTAAGCGGCTTCGAAAAAGCGGACAGGGGATAGGCAAAGAAGGCGAGGACGATCAGCAGCCACGCGGCCATAATGGTGGTGAGCGTCGCCGCTGATAGATCGGCCTGCATCTGATGTTTGGCGACCGCGGCGGCCATGCCGCAACTGACACCGAAAACGAAGAGAACGTAGGCGTTCGGATAGTCTCCCACGAAGGCAAGCCCGCCTTTGCCATCGGGATGGGTCGACACCAGCCTCAAGTCGAGATGCGCGATGCTCCGTAGCAGCTTAGCCCATACCAGATGCCGCCACACGCCCCGACAAAAAAGGAAGATGAACAGCGGAATGCTGATGAAGACGCACCACCAGCCCGCAAGGGTGAGATGATGAACGTCTCCCGTGACGGTGGCTGCCCAGTTCGTCAATGGAGCTTGCTTGAAGGTCGCGAAGGCGAGAACTGCGGAGAAAACAGCAAGCGCTAGGCATACGACCTCCGCAGGGATCGAGTTGCGGCGTGCCAACGCCTTGTCCAGTGCGGAGATCGCCGATTCTTGCGACGCAGGCGGAATCAACGGCGCGCGGAGAAATTGGCCGAGCTTGCGCCGCAAACCCGCCTCGACGGACTGTTCCGCTGCCAGAAACGCCGCGATGCCGACGAGGAAACGTGCCCACGGACCAGGATCCGTGAGGTAGGCCCGTAGCGTTGGCGTCTCCGAGGCCAATGTCGGCAGTGTAAGTAGAAGTGGAACGGCCCATGCGGCCGCGACAAAAAGGAGGATACGGCGGCCCGTGTGAAGGCTTCGTTCGTGAACCAGATTGAGCCGTCGCTGTAGTTCGAAGAACGGACCGCCGTGCGACGCAAGAAATTCCAGCCGATCCTCTTGCATGCCCGCGCTTTCCGCTGGTTGTGCCGCCCCAAGCTTCGCATCCACCATGCTCAGTCCTCGGTCACCGACCAACGGTCACCCGGATTGAACTGTTTCATCGCCCGCGCGATCTTGTCGGTATCCGCGCCAAGATCGGCCTGGTAGACGATGCCATTGCGGTTGACGACGAAGGTGTTTACCCCTGTCTCGCCGTATTTCACTGGCCAAGCGACCAGGGCGAAACCAGCGATCATGTTGCCGTTTATCACGTAGTCATAGGGTCCGCCGGCGATGTTGCCGCCCTGTCGCGTCAGGACCTTGTATCGGTAGCCGAAGTATCCGTCGTTCTTCGCTTTGTCGAATTGAACGTAGTCAAGATAGGGAGCAGCCGGGCTTTCGCCGAGTCCGTCACTCTCCGGCCAGTAGAGACCATCCGCCCTGCCGGGACTACTGACCAGTTTCTGTGCGTATTCAAGCACGCCGTCGCCGTCATGATCTGCGGTCGCATATTGCTGCTGCGCATCGACATAGCCGCGCACGGTCTCGATCGTCTGGATCTCGTTCTCGCCGATACGGCGATTGATGATCTCCTCGATGCCGACGACCGGATCGAAGGCGAACTTGCCGTTCTCGGCCTTTACGATCGGGAACGGGAAGGGCCACATGACCTCGCCGACATCGACGATGCTCTGGCCGTTCCTCTCTTCCAGTGCGATGCGCTTGCCAATTCCATCCTTGATCGCGGCCAGAGTTTCCGTCACGCCATCGGTCGATTTGAGGCGCGCTGCATCGACGCCGAGAATGGACGCCAGTTTATCCAGGTCCGAGGTGTTGACGGCCTCCTTGAATGCGGCGAGTGCGGCGTCGGCGCTATCGTACTCCGTCGGCAACTGTTTCGAGACAAGATCGACGAGGTCTTTCTCGGCGGCAAACGTGCCAGCGGTCGACAGCAGAACCGACAACGTCGCCACGGCGATCAAACGAAATCCAATGCGAGGGTGATGGGCACTCATGGCAGTAACTCCGTTCGGTTCGATTAGCGTCTACGTCCACCGTGGGGAACGCGAGCGTGACCGCCGCCACCACGACCACCACCGCCGCTGAAGTGGGCTCCGCCGCCTCTGCCGCCGCCACCGCCACTGAAGTGGGTTCCGCCGCCTCGGCCACGATGGCCGGCGAACTCCGGACGACTGGCATGGTGTCCACCACCCATTGCGCGGCCACCACGCTGGGAGTGGAGATTGGCTGCGCTTCTTGAGCGAACCTCGCCAAGCCCAGATGGCCGATTCGGACGTGCATCGCGCTTGCCGGCCATGGCGTGATGTCCGATGTCGCGGTTTCCGCGTTCACCGATCTCGCCGCGGCGGTCGCCCGATGGGCGATTGGCAACGCGATCTCGAAGGTCGCCACCGCCGCCAGCTATCTTGTTGGTTCTGATGTCCTTGATGGCCGACGGGGTCACTCGGGCATGGTTGGCGTTGGCGGCTCTCGCCTTGGCGGACTTGGCCTTCGTGCGGATATCGTTGTTGCCGCCGGCTTCCAATCGATTACGAATGTTGCTCTTGTCGATGTTGGCGAACTGGTTGTGATCGAACTTGATCTTGCTGCGATCGACGTTCTTCCAGTCGACGTCGTTGAAATTGACCTTGCCGTTGCGATCGAACCGGTTGAAGCAGTGGTCGCAATCGATGTCGATATCGTTACCGTCAAACCGACCGCCCCAGACGCCCCATCTGTCCCAATCGACCACGGCTCCGAAAATGGCACCGGTCACGAACCCCGCGAAGTAGGGGGCTGTGGGGTAGTAGTAGTTTGGATACGGATCCGGGTAGTAGCCTATGGGTACGGGATCATAGCCTTCGTCGTAGAGCATCTGCGGCTCATACTGCGGCACGTAGATTTTTTCCGGATTGGCGGCCTGTATGACCACGTTGTCGTTCTGCTGGACGACCTTGACCTTGTCGTCTGTCTTGATAATGCCGTCGGCGACAGCCTTGTCGCGGAGCGTCTGGACGGCGATCAAGAGGTCCTTCTGCTGATCCGCGACGGCATCGCCGAGCTGCTGCGTCCAATCGAGATCGTCGCTCATCATCTTGACGACGTCGGGGTAGTTGAGAAGCGAAACGACGCTTCCGTCCCAGTCTTCCTTGGGCTTGAGCGCGGAGTTGCTTTTGACCTGACCCAGAAAGCGGGAAGCCTCGACAATCTGCAACGGATAGAGCGAGGCCGATGTTATGAGGGCGACGAGTTCATCTGGATAGAGCGCGATACGGGCGACGAGCACCTGCATCTCGTCATCGCTAAGGGCATCGGCAGCTGGGGCGGATGCCGGAGTTGGGACGGTCGACGGGGCCGGAGCGGGTTGCTCCTGGGCGTGAAGAGCGCCTCCACCGGCAGCGAGAAACGCCGATGCGAGCACTACGATCGCCCAACGTCCAGGGGCGCTAAGGGAGCACAACGCCATCAATAGGTCTCCTTCGAACATGAAGCCGCAACCGCCAAGCGACCGGCTAGGCAATTGGATCGAAGGGACAGGGGAGCAGAAAAGTCGTCGCGCTGTAAGTACGTTACCGTAAAGCGCAATGTTACAGTGTCATTTGTTACCAGCGAAGCGCGGCAGAATAACCGTCAAACCCGGGGCTCTGAGCTCACTTGGGGAACAGGAACGTAATTCCGGCGCGAACGCCCCAGCCGCTTGGACCACCGTCCGGTGACTCAGCCCAATAGCGGGCACCGACCTGAAAGCTGACGGGCTGCTTGTCGAAGGTGACGAGCTTGGAAACCGAGAAATTGATCGGAACGCTCCACTGATTGCTTTCCCAATCGTATGAGCTTTCGGTGTTCAGCGCGAAGGTCCAGGCGTCGTGGGTGGTATAAGAAATGAACGGCTGGAGGAACGTCGAGCTGATGTCCGACCGCCCTCCGTCACCCGCCACGGACCAGATGTGGTTGGCCAGAGCGCCGTAGGTCCATGGGCCATCCTGCTTGAGGACGACGCCTGTCGGGCCGAGCCCCAGCTTCTCGCCACCGAGCAAAGGCTCTGTTGCCGTTGGAATCAGGATGGCGGGACCGACGCCCCAGATGATGCCCCCGGGTGCGGGCTGTTTGGGCGAAAAGAAGAAGCTTTGAAGAGTGTCGCCGAGACCGAACTGGGTTCCACTGTCCCCGGCGATATCGTCTTGCCATGTGACCGGAACGATCGTTCGCGAAATCACCCCCCAGTCCTCGTTGAGATCGAACGGGATCACGGGTTGGATGTTGAGAACCGCCTTGTGCCCGTCTGCCGGACCATAGCCGCTGTCGTAGTTGAACTGGAAGGGCACGCTGATCAGCGATGCGATTGGGTTGGACAACTTCTTCGCGAGATCGGCGTCTTGGGCCGATGCGGCGGATGCCGCCACGAGAAAGCTCGCAGCTATGGTCAGTAGCAATCTTGTCATTTTCGCGCGCTCCGGCCCGGTATCTCAGAATCGAACATGTACACCGAGGATCGGTCCGTGCTGGATCATGTCATAGGTGAAGCCGTCATTGCTGTAGTCGACACCCTGCGCACGATAGCCGGCAACAGCCGAAACGGTCTCGTTGAACTGGTAGCCGACCGCACCGAGCACATCCCAGTCGAGATCGGCCCCGCCGCCACCGATCATCGCCCAGCCTGTGACAAAGATTTTGTCGGTGAACGAATGACTTCCCTTGAAGCCGACCAAACCATCCACCCAGTTGGCGTCGTCAGAGCGCGAGATGTCACCGACCAGGCCGCCGCTCAGGCCGATTCGCGTCTCGGCGTGCCAGAAACGCGCGCCGGCCAGCACGTCGAACCTCGTCTGCTGGTCTTCGTAAAGGGTGTAGGCACCGCCGACCATGGCCGTGAAGGTCACGGACTTGAGGCTCACCTCGTCGGCGACGACGCCGCGAGGAGTTGCAGAGTCTGTCGTCACCTTCACATAACTGATGTCGGTGAAAATGCTGTACTTGTCATAGCGGGCGTCGCCGGCCGCCATGAAGGCGAAGTCGAGGTCGGATAAAATGTCGCCGAAGCTTTCGCTGACATCGACGGTCGGCAACCCGAACACTTCCGATTTGCCATCGAGACCAGCCGCCCAGAAGTACGGCGAAAACGAAAAGGACCAGCCGTTGGCGCTTTGCGGTACAGGCTGTGGAGTGGAGGCCGGAAGGAGGTCGGCTGCAAACGCGGAAGAAGAAATGGCAAGTGCTGTGACAATGCCGGCTGCGTACCCAATCTTACTAAACATCAGCTTCCCCCGAAGGCCGCGGTATGAATGGACTTGTAGTCAACCGGAGTGTCACCTCGTTCGGGCGCGAATGAAAGCAATCACACGCCGTAGGATGCAGGATCGCGCCAGATTACACCTCGGTGTTGCACACACGCTACTGGATACGCTTTAGGGGGATCATTGAAGCGGCGCTACAGCTTGGTTCGTCCCCGAAAGACCCTGCCGTGTCCACTCGTAAACCCGGACGTCAGTTCGGAAGGATCCAAGTCTGGCGGTGGCAAGATCAAGGATATCGATCACGATCGCGGTCCAGACCAAAGTCAGCAGGAGCACAAGAAAACGGACCGGAGGACCTTTGAGGCCGAATTGATAACCGAGTGATGACATGGCCAGAATCATGACGCCCATGAGCAGCCAGAATATCTGCGACGGCAAAAGCGTCTCCAACGCAAAACGCTCGGAGGTGCTCGCATCAAAGGTTTCGTTGACCGCGGCCATTAGAGCGGCGGCGATCGGGTCCGGTCGTTGACGCGTAATGGCCGTCACATGCGTCCAGATTTCCTGCTGAAGCCTTGATGTCTCCTCGTTTGCCCGCGCAATCGCTTCGTCGTTACGTCCAGCACGAACAAAGCTCTCGCGGGCATCGAGGTAACGTTCAAGGAGTCCAGCGATCTCCAATCCGTCTCTGGACCCAATGGCCTGCGCCCGCAGCCACGCGGTACCTATCGCGTTCGCCTCGGCCAGTGTGTCCTGGCGGCGTTCGCTGAAGCGCGTACTGGAATATGAGAGCGTGAGTGCCAGGACAAACGCCAGAAGTCCCAACATTCCTCCGACGACGACGCCGACGTTCTCCGGCTGGGCCTTGCCACGCATTCGCGTGCTGTTGCCGACGCGGTAGCCGATTTCGTGAGCGGCCAATTGGATGAAGACCAGGAGAAGTCCCACCGCAAGGATGCTGACCTTGGCGAATGCAATTACAACGCTCATTGGCGCCTCAGCATAGCTTGCCCGACATGACTGACAATCGAACGACTTTCTTCACCGTGCATCGCCTCATGCAACTTCCGTGCAAACGAAAGCGCTGAACTCATCTACCGGGTAGGATGTCGTGAACGCGGCACGAATGACGGATTCCGACAATCCTGGTGCATCGATGATTGCCAATCCGTCGGACATCGCCGTCGTGAAAGGAAGGCGGCCCGTGCTGATCTCCGCGGCAACTGCCTGCGAGATCACGATAACGCTGTCGCGGATACCGTCTTCGTCCGCCTCGATCCTCGGAGGTGAGGGATTCGCGTTGACGTCGAACCCGCCACGGGTCGGACTAAAGTAACCCCATGTGCGGCTTTCGATCATCAGGACATAGAAGTTGGGCAACGCCATTAGGCGCGAGGTCGATAGGACCTGTTCGAGGCGCTGTTGCATGGTGGTGAGCTGCACGACCGCGTCGTGACGCGATCGTGCCATGTCGATTTCCACCGTCGGATCCGGTTCGGGAAGGAGGCCGATGTCAATCGCCTGCCGCGTCGCCACCGCAACCGCCAATGATTGCGGATGCTCGACGGCAAACTCGATCGTCAAGGAGCAAATGGTACACATTGAAAGGCCTCCTGCCAGATCAAGCCGTGACGATCGGGAACCAGAACTCGAAGTTGTCGAGCAACCCGACGAACTCCGACAGCTTCTTGGGATCCCCCGTCAGCTTGGCCTTGCCCTCGACGACCTGCTTTTCCATCGTCGATGTTCCGAGCATGACGTCGTTCAACGCCTCTCTGGTTGTCGAGATCGACACGTCGGCGCTGGGCGCTGTCTTGTCCTTCGAGTAATGAATGGCCGAGTTCTCGACGCCGACGACGTACTTCTCCTTGGTGTCGGTCAGCTCCATGTTGATCTCGATCGACTTGCCGGCGGCTCGGTCACCGTTCAGGCGCACGCCGAGGAAGTCGAAGAACATATCGATCGGCATCGCCTTGATCGTGTCCGGGCTAGCGGTGTTCGGAACCGGTAGTTCGGTCACGCCCTGACGAAGTTCGCTCGCGCCCGTGAGGTAGAAGTTACGCCACGGCCCCGATTCTGCCTGATACCCCAATTGCTCGTAGGTGTCGGCCAGAAGCTGTTTGGCCGCCACGTTATTGCCATCGGCGAAAACGACGTGGTTCACAACTTCGGCAACCCAGCGATAATCACCCTGGTCGAACGAAACCTGGGCCTGCCGCAAGAGATTTTCGGCGCCGCCCATGAAGTCCACGTAGCGTTTTCCCGCCTCGGTCGGCGGAAGCTGATGCAGCGTGGCCGGCACACCGTCGAAGAAGCCGAGGCGAAGGTTATATTGCGCCACTGCATCGTGATAGACGGTCCCGTAGTAGCTTCGGCACGCCCATGTCGTCGCCAGAGCCTGCGGCAGCCGGATGACTTCGCCGATCTCCTTTGGCGTCATGCCACCGTTCGCCATGCGCATGACCTGGTCATGGATGAAGCGGAACATGTCGCGCTGGCTTTTGAGGTGAGCGATAACTTTATCGTTGCCCCATGTCGGCCAATGGTGGGAGGTGAACAGGACTTCGGTCTCGTCCCCGAACATGTCGATCGACTGCTGCAGGTATTTCGACCAGAGCAGACCGTCGCGAACCTTGGCGCCACGCAGCGTATAGAGATTGTGCAGCGTGTGGCAGGCGTCTTCGGCGGCGCAGAATGCCTTGTATTTGGGAATGTAGAACATGAACTCGGAAGGCGCTTCCGATTCCGGTGCCATAAGCACCTGAAGTTCGACGCCGTCGATGATAATCTTTTGGCCGGTCTCTGTCGCCCAATCGGTCGGCAGCGCCAGGCCGATTTCACCCGTGGAGGTCGTCTTGCCAAGACCGCCATCGACCTGACCTTGCGGTCCGCGAGGCAGAAGGTTGCCATACATGTAGCTGGCGCGGCGGCTCATCGCGTTTCCGGCGATGATGTTTTCGCCGACCGCAGCCTTGGTGAATTCCTCAGGCGCAAGGATTTTGACCTTGCCGGCATCGATGTCCGCCTGATTGACGAGGCCGCGAACGCCACCGTAGTGATCGACGTGGCTGTGGGTGTAGATGACGGCAACGATCGGCTTGTCGCCGAGCTTCGGGATGACGAGTTCCTTCCAGACGGCCCGGGCGGTTTCAGAGCTGACCAGCGGATCGATGACAATGTAGCCCGTATCGGTCTTGATAATGCTCATCACAGACAGGTCGTAGCCGCGAGCCTGATAGATGCCGTCAACGACTTCGAATAGGCCGTGGACCATGTTCAGCTTGGCCATGCGCCAGAGGCTGGGATTCACCGTATCGGGTGCGTCGTCTGCCTCGGACTTGCCGAGGAAGTTATAGACGCTGAGGTCCCAGACGGGCGTCCCTTCGGCATTCTTGATGATCGCCGGATCGGGAAGTGCTGCCAGCAGGCCCCGATGCGCGTCCTTGAAATCCTCGACGTCATCGAACGGAAGGCCGTTGCGATAGAGCGCGTTGTATTCAAGGGTCGCCTTGGTCGCGGGCTTCGCCGCAATACCGCTTTTCGGGATGGGAGGGGCATCCTGTGCATTTGCCTGGGCGGACTTTCCGACCAGTGTGACCGCGAGACCGGCAGACGCCACGCCCCTGAGGAAATCCGCTCTGCTGATGCCATTGCCGCCTGAGGAGGTCATTTCGTTCTCCGTGCTTTTGCATGTCTCAACATTCGCAGGCCGGACGGTACGGCTGTGGAGGAATATTAGAAGTACGTTACGGTAAAGTCCGACATTACAAATGTTACAGCTTTCGGCCATCAGCGCAGTTTACCGTAACGTACTTCTCAAGTTCGCTGGCGGGAGCATCCTTGTTCGAGCGTTTGGTCGGAACCGCGAGCGATGATCCGATGGGCGATAGAGAAGAAACAGCCAATAGCAGTTCTCAGAAAGCCCAGCGGGGCCTCTGGCGCCTCATGCTGAAGCTGCCTGCCATACGTGGGCGACTGCAAATCATCGCAGCCCAATCAACACATCTCAACGGCATGTTTGAAGCCTATGAGGACGCCTATGTCGCTTTGCAAAGGTTTCAAAAAGAGCGGGGTCAAAACGACGGCCCGCTGATCAAAGAGTACGAAACTCTCTGTTCCGATATCGAAAGTGATGTGCTTTCGATCATTCTCAATAGCACATCGCCGCTATAGGTCGCCGTTCCCTGATCACAGGTTATATTAGTATGTTGATTTGCAACTTTATGTTATTGAATTGCTAAAGTTCTGGCGCATATTTCAGCTTCGACCACTGTACAGGGGACGACCATGAGTGCTGAGATTGACGACGGACTCATGCGGGACGTGGATTGCGCCGAGGCAAAGGATACGCTCGAGCGGCTTCTCGCAGATAGAAGATTCAAGACCGCCGACCGCCAGAAGGCGATCCTTTCCTACCTCGTTGAACGGCGTTTCGATGATGAAGAGGTCAAGGCGTATGTCATCGCCGTCGATGTCTTGGGACGCCCGAGTAATTTTGACTCCGCGATCGATCCAATCGTTCGCATCGAAATCAGCCGTCTGAGGTCCGTATTGGAATCCTTTTACGCGGCATTCGGCGATGATCACGACATCTGGATCAGTATTAGAAAAGGAAAATACGTCGCCTGCTTTACGCGTAGGATCGCCCGCTTGCGCGTTGATCGAGACGATGATGAGGAGGTGGGCGAGGAACCGCCACAGCAGACGACACCGGCCGATACGGCCCAGCGTCAAGGCGGTGGAGTCAAGCGTGTGGCGCTATGGGCAGCCGCTTGCGCGGCAATCGGCGTTTTGGGCGCATACGCCTATTCTAACCGGACCACGTTTTCGGAAAAACCCATCGTTTATGTGTCTGTAGAGGCCGCTAATCCGAAACAGGCAGGTGAAGCGAGCCAGATGCGTGACGGCTTGATGACAGCGCTGACGCAGTTTCAGACGATCATTGTGACACAACCGGGGTATGCGTCCGTCCGGAACCGTGGGACCGATGCCAAATATTCGATCCAGCTCAAATACTATGGAGACATGGACGATCGAAGCGTCTGGTGGCAGGTGATCGAAAACGCCTCCGGCAAGCTTCTCATGTCCGGACTGGAAAAGGTGGAAACGACAGGGAAGAACACCGCAGCCGTTCGCGATGAGGTCGTCGCGGTGCTAGCCAAGCGCATCGCTTCCAATCGTGGGGTGATCAATTCCATCGAGCTGCAGTCCGATCCGGATTCACTCGGCAACGGCTGCGTGATACGAGCGGAATACGCCATCGAAATGCGTGGCGACCTCGGTGCCGCGGTCGACTGCCTGCAACGCACAGTTCAACTCATGCCGGAGAATTATGATGCGAAGGCGGCTCTCTCTCGCGCTCTTCTCGCATCGGAGGGACGAACAACGCCGCAGGATGTGACCGACCACGCCCTCGACTTGGCGCGCGAAGCCGTCGCGAGAGCGCCGCTCTCCGGACGTGCGCAACTTGCCTTGATGACAGCGCGGGCCGCGAAAGGCAGTACGGAAGCCGCAATCGAGGCGGGGAATAAAGCGATCGCTCTCAATCCCAACAGCTCCGATGCCGCGGCGGCGCTTGGTGGCGTGCTCTACTCAGCGGGTTACAGGGCAGCCGGATTGTCTATGGCGATGACGTCGTCCCCCGTTGCGCATTGGTTGTCCTGGCATTGGACGCATTTCGTGACGCGCGATACTCGGAAGCACTCGTATTGACGGAACAGGTGAACGGCAGCAGCCCCTTGACCAAGGTAATACGCTTAGCTGCGCTAGGGGAGTTGGGTTCTGAACAGGCGAAGGCCAGCCTGGACGATGGAAACATTAGTCCTGCTGCGTTCAAAAAAACGGTCGATGCTGTTGGCCTTCAGCCGGACTTGGTCTCGATGCTTGAGAAGGGTTTGACTAAAGCGGGCGCTGATTTGGAACCAGTGGGCAGCATTTCGCGGTGAGCAAGCGATCACAATCGGCGCTGCTTTCATCCGTTGCCCTAGGTCGCGGTGGCGAGGATTTTACGGCGCGGCCGTTCAGATTGTGAGCGCTTGAACGGATCGGCCCGCCAATGGCGTATCCATGCCGCGTGACTATCGGGGCTACCTTCTGCCGCCTTCCAGCACCTGCCGCCGCTCAGGCGACGCCCACACGGCAGCTAGCGGATAGCCTTGGTGTCGCCTCCGACCTTCCAACTGTCTCCTGCAGGGCAGGCCACACCGTTGAAACGGGTGATGCCGTCTAGTGATTGACGGCTGGTAGTGAAGCCACGACATCCGTCGGCCTTATCCTGGCTGGCGTCGATATGTTCAATGACGCCGACGCTTCCGGTCGACGGGTTAGCCCAAGCAAGCGCGGTCGGGCCGACCTCTCCGCGACCGACCGTATCGGCGATCACCGCCTGATCTGTCAAAGGTGGCGCGGCGGGGATGTTGGCCTGAGCGAGGGGCGTCTCGAGGGGCTCCGCATGCGAGCATGCCGTTAGAACCGCAATGCTCATCGCCGTGATCAAGTGCTTCGAAAACATCCGTCGGATAAACCTCGGAAGCGCGCATTTGGCAAGTTACCAATCGTTCACAATAAAGCGAGCCGACGGTAACTGCTATGTCAGGGTTGCTGTCTTGAAGGTCGAGCCTTCAGCAAAGTGGCTCTAAACATGCTCTCCAACTCCCCCGCCTCACAAGCATAAAAACAAAAGGAATCGACAAGCCCATCCATCGTCATTGTCGTTTTATGAGCCGTACGTTCCGGGACTTCGAGGCTTTCGCGGTCGTCTCGGGACTGTACTGGAAAGTTCAATGGAGAATATTATGAAGGGTCTTCTCATCGTCGCGGCTTCCCTGACCGCGCTTAGCATCTCAACATCCGCCTTTGCGGCTGACGCTGTCGATCAGATCCCGGCCCCGCCAGTCGCCACTGACGCCAACTCGTTTACCTGGGATGGCTTCTATCTTGGCGGGATCACTGGTTACGGATGGGGCACCGGAAAGGTTGTTGGTCTGGGTTCCGACAGCTTCGACGGTTGGCGTCTTGGCGGCTTTACAGGCTACAACTGGCAGTTCTCGAACGGCTTCGTTGCTGGTGTGGAAGGCGATCTCAACTACGATTGGTCGGACAAGGACTACGGCGGAGGCGCAAAGCTGAAAAGCGGCTTCTCGGGCTCGGCCCGAGCTCGGGCAGGCTATGCAATCGACCACACCTTGATCTACGCCGCGGGTGGCTGGACGGCAACCAACGCGAAGCTCAAGACGCCGGTTGGTAACGACAGCGACACGTTGAACGGTTGGACGATCGGCGCTGGTGTCGATCATGCGTTTACTGACAAGATTTTCGGGCGCGTCGAGTACCGCTACAACGATTTCGGCCGCGGCGATCTCCTGGGAACCAATGTCGACTTCAAGCAGAATGTCGTGCAGGTCGGCGTTGGTGTGAAGTTCTAATGCAGACTGGCCATTAGCGGTTGGGACGCCCGCGTGATGCGTGGGCGTCTTCGTGCAGACATTCAGGGCGCCGGAGTGCTCGCAAATTATTAGAACGTTCCAAATTTGATGAGCGTTTCTCTCATCTTTTGTTGTCAGATAGTGTAAATAAAAACGTTTAAAGGCAATGTATTAGCATGCGATTTCGTCCTGCATGCCGGTTTCCGATGTTCTGCTCTTGACTTAATTGGAACGTTCCAATTATTGTCCACTCGAAATGGCGGGCTCGCCATCGGAGGATCTCATGTCAAAGAGGCGGGTTACCGTCATCGATATCGCGCGAGCGGCTGGCGTGTCCAAGTCGACCGTTTCGCTCGTTCTGCAGGGATCTTCTCTCGTCAACGACGGCACTCGCGCAAAGGTCAGCGCCGTCATGCGCGAGCTCGGCTATGTCTATAATCGCGGTGCTGCCAATCTCCGGCAGTCGGCCTCAAAGTCTAAGATCATCGGCGTTGTGGTCAACGATCTGACCAATGGCTTCTTTGCCGAGCTTGCTGTCGGGGTCGATATGGTCGTGCAGTCGGCCGGGTTCGTTCAGTTCCTGTCAAATACCAGCGAGAGCCTTGATCGGCAGCGCGAGGTTATCGCTTCGATGCGCGAGCACGGAATATCCGGTCTCATCATGTCGCCGGCTCGTGGAACGGAGGCCGCGGACCTGAAGCCGCTCGTCGGCGCCGGAATCCCGGTGGTGGTTGCGGTTCGAAATGTCTCGGGAGCCAAGGCGTCGTCCGTTGTATCGGACAATCGTGAGGGAATCTCTGCGGGCGTGAAGCATCTGGCCTCACTTGGTCATCGCCGCATCGCCTTTGTCGGCGGTTTCAGTGACACGGCAGTCTTTGATGAAAGGCTTGCCGGCTATCAGGATGCAGTCGAGGCGTGCGGCCTTGCGCTGGATCAAGAGCTGATCGTGTCCGGGCCACCGTCGAGGGCAGGGGGAGCCGAGGCGGTCCCGCGTGTCCTGTCGATTGCCGGCGCGCCAACGGCCGCCGTCTGCTTCAACGATGCGGTTGCCTTCGGCGTCTGCGATGGCCTGCGCGCTCGCGGGCTGGAGCCTGCCCGTGACTTTGCCGTCGTCGGATTCGACGACGTGATCGAGGCCAAGACAGCAGTCCCGGCACTGACGACAATTTCGGTCGATCCTCAGGGAATGGGCCGTCGCGCCGCTCAGTTGCTCCTCAAGCAGATCAATGCCGGCAAGGCGGAGCCGGAGGCCATCGTCTCATCGGTGCGGCTTGTCGTTCGCGAGAGCTGCGGGCGGCCGGTACACGATACGATTGGGAGGAAGGAAGCATGACGGTCAGATGGGGTTTGGTTGGCGCCAGCACGATTGCGCGTGAATGGGTGATCGATGCTATCCGCGCCGCCGGTGGAGACGTGGTGGCCGTCATGAGTTCGAATGCCGAGCGCGGTGCCGCCTTTGCAAGAGAGAACGGCATCGGCAGGTCCACCGACAATCTGGCAACCCTGCTGTCCGACAGTGACGTGGACGCCGTCTACATATCGACGACCAACGAATTGCATCGCGACCAGGCGATCGCGGCGGCCAACGCCGGCAAGCACGTCCTTTGCGAAAAGCCGCTGGCAATGACCGTCGAGGACGCGAAGGCGATGATGGCCGCTGCGGACCGGGCGGGCGTCGTGCTCGCGACCAACCATCACTTGAGAAACGCTTCGACCCACGCGGCCATGAGGGAAGCCATCGCGTCAGGACAGATCGGGCAGCCGCTTGCCGCCAGGGTGTTTCATGCTGTCTATCTGCCGCCGCATCTGCAGGGCTGGCGACTGGATCGGCCTGACGCCGGTGGCGGCGTGATCCTCGATATTACCGTCCATGACACGGACACCTTGCGCTTTATTTTGGCGAGCGATCCGGTGGAGGTGACCGCATTCGCCCAGGAGGGCGGGATGGGCAAGGCTGGTATCGAAGACGGCGTCATGGGTGTCATGCGCTTCGAGAATGGTGTGATCGCCCAGTTTCACGATGCCTTCACCGCAAAGTATGCCGAAACCGGCCTTGAGATCCACGGAACCGAGGGTTCGTTGATTGCGCGAAATGTGATGACGCAGCGGCCTGTCGGCACCGTCATCCTCAAGAGCGCCAGTGGTGAGCGCGCACTCCCGACCACCGACAAGAACCTCTACCAGACCGTCCTCGAGGCGTTTCATCGCGCCGTCGCAGGCAAGGGACAGCCGGCGGCAACGGCACGAGACGGTATCTGGTCTCTGGCAACGGGATTGGCTGTCGTCGAATCCGCCGCGACCGGCAAAGCCGTCAAAATTCAAACAGGACTTTGAGCAGCATGATGAGCAAGCACATCAGCCCGGCAGAGGCCGCAGCACTCATACCCGACGGGGCCGTGGTTTCCGTTTCGTCGTCGAGCGGCCTTGGATGCCCCGACCTGATGCTGAAGGCAATCGGCGAGCGCTTCGATGCGACCGGCCATCCGCGCGACATCACGACGCTTCACCCGATCGCCGCCGGTGACATGAGCGGCATCAAGGGCGTGGACTACGTCGCGAAGAAGGGCTTGCTGAAGCGGATCATTGGCGGCTCGTATCCATCCGGCCCGTCCAGCGCCGAGCCTCCGTTGATCTGGCAGATGATCACCAACAACGAGATTCCAGCCTATAATATTCCGTCCGGCATTCTCTTCGACATTCACCGCGAGGCCGCCGCCAAGCGGCCGGGTGTGCTAACCAAGGTCGGTCTCGATACCTTCGTCGATCCCAAGCGGCAGGGCTGCGCGATGAACGAACTCGGTTCGCGCGAGGCCGTGGTCAAACGCGTGCCGTTCGAGGGAGATGAATACCTCTTTTTCCCCGCGATCGTGCCGCAGGTAGCAATCATTCGTGCAACGACTGCCGACGAGCGCGGCAACCTGACCTACGAGCACGAGGGCGCTTACCTTGGTGGGCTCGATCAGGCGCTTGCCGCCCGCAATAATGGCGGCATCATCATTGCCCAGGTCAAGCGGATCACCAAGGAGGGATCGCTGAAGCCGCATGACGTGCGCGTGCCCGGCATGCTCGTCGATTACGTGATCGTCGATCCAGACCAGAAACAGACCACTCAGACGCTTTACGATCCGGCAATCTCCGGGGAGATTTTCCGCCCGCTGGAAAGTTTCCGCGTGCCGGAATTCAATATCCAGAAGGTGATCGCGCGCCGCGTAGCGCAGGAGCTCGAAGCCGGCAGTTGCGTCAATCTCGGCTTCGGCATTTCGGCCAACGTGCCACGCATTCTTCTTGAGGAAGGGTTGCACGGAAAAGTCACCTGGGTGATCGAGCAGGGGGCGGTTGGCGGCGTCCCGTTGCTCGACTTCGCCTTCGGCTGTGCGTCCAATGCCGACGCCTATATGCCGTCGCCGTACCAGTTCACCTATTTCCAGGGTGCCGGTTTCGACGCGTCGCTGCTGTCGTTTCTCGAGATCGGCAAGGATGGCTCGGTCAATGTCTCGAAACTGTCCTTCCGGCCGCATGTCACCGCCGGTGCCGGAGGTTTCGTCGACATCACGGCGCGTGCGAAGAAGATCGTATTTTCAGGCATGTTCAATGCCGGCGCAAAGCTCGGCATCGAAAATGGCAAGCTTGTGATCGAGAAGGAAGGCAAGCTCAGGAAGCTCGTCAACGAGGTGGAACATGTCACCTTCTCCGGCACGCGGGCGATCGAGCAGGGGCAGGACATTACCTATGTCACCGAGCGCTGCGTCATGAAGCTGACGCCAGCAGGCATTGTTCTTACGGAGATTGCGCCCGGCGTCGACGTCAAAGAACATATCCTCGATCAGTCGGAGTTCCCGCTGATCGTGGCGGATGATCTGAAGGTCATGAATGCCAAGCTCTTCGGCATTGATACCATCGGCCTCGCGCTTCCCACAAAAGAGGCGCGCGTGCTGGATGGGGTGTTCAATGACTAGCGGTACCGTGAAAGTCGCCTTCGAGGGACACGTCGCGATCATGACCGTGTCGCGGCCGGAGAAGCTGAATGCCCTCGATCTCGACATGCTGAAGGCACTCGCTGTCGCGGCAGACGAGGTCGAGGCGAACACCAATGCGCGTGTGGCGATCCTGACCGGCGAGGGCAAGGGCTTCTCGGCGGGCGGCGATATTAAGGCCTGGGGCGGCATGCGTCCGGAAGAGTTCGGCCACGCCTGGGTGCGACATGGCCACCGCATATTCGAAAGACTGGCAACGCTACGGGTGCCGCTGATTGCCGCATTGAACGGACATGCGTTGGGCGGCGGCCTTGAACTCGCCGGTCTTGCCGATATCCGCATCGCCGAAGAGCAGATCAAGATCGGCCTTCCCGAGACCGGGCTTGGCATGGTGCCGGGCTGGTCGGGAACGCAGCGTCTCGTCAAGCGGTTTGGAGCTCAGGCCATCCGGCGGATGGCGCTCGGAGGCGAGATCTTCACGGCGGAGCAGGCACGTGAACTCGGTATCGTCGATCTTGTCACGACGACCGGAAACGCCGTCGAAGCGGCCAGGGAATACGCCGGGCGCATCGCCGCGAGGGGGCCGGCGGCCCTTGAGATCGTAAAGCTCATGATTGCCTCGGCAAGTGGTGAAGACAATGGATCAGCGGTGGAAGCCCTCGGGTCGATCCTGGCTGCAAAGACCGGCGACCTCAAGGAAGGCGTGGCGTCTTTCAGCGAGAAGCGTCCGGCACAGTTCAAAGGAGAATGGTAATGACGGTTCTGGTCGCGCCGAAGGCGCTTGTCGACCACCGCGCTCGCGACTTCAAGATGCTGATCGACGGTCGCTGGGAGGCGGGAACCGTCCAGCCGATCGAGCGGGTTGCGCCGAGCCACGGCGTGGTCGTGAGCCGCTATCCGGCTGGAACAAAAGCTGATGCGGAACGGGCGATCGCCGCAGCCCGCAATGCCTTCGACAACGGGCCTTGGCCACGGATGACGGCGTCCGAACGTTCGGCTGTCCTCCTGAAAGCCGCGGATCTGATTTCGGCCCGCGCCGAAGAGTTGGCTTATCTCGATGCGATCGAAGCGGGCAAGCCGATCTCGCAGGTGAGAGGCGAGATCGCCGGTTCCGTCGACATCTGGCGATATGCTGCGGCACTTGCGCGTGATCTGCATGGCGAAAGCTACAACACACTTGGTGACGGCACGCTTGGCGTCGTGTTGCGTGAAGCGATCGGCGTCGTCTCGATCATCACGCCGTGGAACTTCCCGTTCCTGATCGTCGGCCAGAAGCTTCCCTTCGCGCTGGCTGCGGGCTGCACTGCTGTGGTCAAGCCGTCGGAGCTGACGTCGGGATCGACGCTCGTTCTCGGTGAAATCCTTCAGGAAGCCGGTGTTCCAGCCGGTGTGGTCAATATCGTCACTGGCACCGGGCCTGAAGTTGGCGCGGTCATGACGTCCCATTCCGAGGTCGACATGGTCTCATTCACCGGCTCGACCGGTGTCGGCAGGCTGACCATGACCAACGCCGCCCAGACCCTGAAGAAGGTCTCGCTCGAGCTCGGCGGCAAGAATCCGCAGATCGTATTCCCCGATGCCGATCTTGATGCCTTCATCGACGCAGCGGTGTTCGGTGCCTATTTCAACGCCGGAGAGTGCTGCAATGCCGGTTCGCGGCTGATCCTGCACAAGAGCATCGCATCCGACGTCGTCAAGCGCGTCGCTGAACTCGCCAGGGACGTCAAGGTCGGCGATCCCCTCGACCCGAGCACGCAGGTCGGCGCCATCATCACGCCGCAGCACCTGCAAAAGATTTCGGGGTATCTCGCCGGCGCCAGGGAGAGTGGGGCGACGGTCGCGCAGGGCGGCGAGGTGCTCGATTTCGGGATGGGCCAGTTCATGGCGCCGACGATCCTGGACGCAGTCACGCCCGACATGGCTGTCGCGCGGGAGGAGGTCTTCGGTCCGGTTCTGTCAGTGCTGACCTTCGAGACGACCGGGGAAGCGATCAGCATCGCCAACCAGATCGATTATGGCCTGTCAGCAGGCGTCTGGAGCCGCGACTTCGATACCTGCATGACGATTGGTCGCAAGGTCAGGGCAGGCACGGTCTGGATGAACACCTTCATGGATGGCGCTTCGGAGTTGCCGTTTGGCGGCTACAAGCAGTCGGGTCTCGGTCGGGAGCTCGGTCGCCATGCGGTCGAGGATTACACCGAAACCAAAACACTGAACATGCATATCGGTGCCCGCACGAGTTGGTGGATGCCGAAGAGGGAGACGCCGGCATAGCCGGTAGGAGACTGCGCCCGAGGAGGGCGGGTGATCGGTGCGGGAATGATCCCGCATCACCTAAACTTGCACGATGGGAGGAATGGCATGGTCAAGTTGATGAGTTCGACGGCGCTTGCGGGATTGCTTTTGCTTGGGGCGAGCGTTTCGCATGCGGCTGACG
>NZ_LMHV01000010.1 GCF_001429725.1 Rhizobium sp. Root708
CGGTAGCTCGTCAGGCTCATAACCTGAAGGCCGCAGGTTCAAATCCTGCCCCCGCAACCAATCTTCCAAAAACACACAGCACAAACACACAACATCAAGAGCCCCGAATGGGGCTATCTTGCGTTCCGCAACACGCTAAGACAGAACGAAAGCGAGGCCTAGTGGGGCAGGCCAGCTGGGCAAGCCGCTAATCCATGCGGAAACCCGAGACGACAAGCCCTGCAGGTGAGCCGC
Source organism: Rhizobium sp. Root708 (assembly GCF_001429725.1). Lineage (GTDB taxonomy): Bacteria > Pseudomonadota > Alphaproteobacteria > Rhizobiales > Rhizobiaceae > Rhizobium. The sequence goes on from NZ_LMHV01000010.1 coordinate 235, forward strand.
CAGCGTGTAGCCCGAGACAGCCTTGCGTGGACGGAAATCGTGGTCGCCGTCGTTGAGCCAGCGCTGAAAGGCCGGACCGCAATTTGACAGCCCCGCAGTCCCCGCTAGATTGGAGCAATCTAACAAGGAGCAAGCGGATGAATGATCAACCTTCTTGGACAGGTGGGTGCCGATGCGCCCGCGTTCGGTTGACGATCAGCGCCAAGCCGCTCTTGACCATGGCATGCCATTGCACGGGCTGCCAGAAGATGTCGTCGAGCGCCTATTCGCTGAGCGCCGCCATTCCGGCTGAGGGCTTCGAAATCACCGAGGGCGAGCCTGTTATTGGTGGCCTGCACGGGGACGACGCGCACCACTATTTTTGCGGCCACTGCATGACCTGGATGTTCACGCGATCGGAAGGGATGGAATGGTTCGTCAACATCCGCCCGACGATGCTGGACGACCCGCGCTGGTTCAAGCCGTTTATCGAGACCTGGACACGCGAAAAGCTGCCCTTCGCCGAAACAGGCGCTGTCAGGAGCTATGAGGCGCTACCCGAGATGGACGCCTACGAAGGATTGGTGAAGGAATACATGGCCTGCAGCTGAGGCCTATAAGTAGCCCGGCCACGCGTTGCGCTCCGGCCGGGCTGAAATGGCTCTTTACTCGTCACCCATCTTGAGCGCGGCGATGAAGGCTTCCTGCGGAATCTCCACCTTGCCGAACTGGCGCATGCGCTTTTTGCCTTCCTTCTGCTTGTCCAGAAGTTTGCGCTTGCGGGTGGCGTCGCCGCCATAGCACTTCGCCGTCACGTCCTTGCGCAACGCCGAGATCGTCTCGCGGGCAATGACATTGCCGCCGATGGCGGCCTGGATCGGAATCTTGAACATGTGCTTCGGGATCAGCTCCTTCAGCCGCTCGCACATGTCGCGACCGCGTTTTTCGGCAGACGCACGATGGACGAGCATGGACAGCGCATCAACCGGCTCGCCGTTGACGAGGATCGATAGCTTGACGAGGTTGCCCTCACGGTAACCTTCGAGGTGATAGTCGAACGAGGCATAGCCTTTGGAGATCGACTTCAGCCGGTCGTAGAAGTCGAAGACGACTTCGTTCAGCGGCAGTTCGTAGGTCACCATCGCGCGGGTGCCGACATAGGTGAGTTCCGTCTGGATACCGCGACGGTCCTGGCAGAGCTTGAGGATGCCGCCGAGATAATCATCGGGCGTCATGATCGTTGCCTTGATCCAGGGCTCGCGGATCTCATCGATCTTGACGACATCGGGCATGTCGGCCGGATTGTGCAGTTCGCGTTCGCTGCCATCGGTCATCGTCAGCTGATAGACGACCGACGGTGCCGTGGCGATCAGATCGAGATTGAATTCACGTTCCAGGCGTTCCTGGATGATTTCGAGGTGCAGCAGGCCAAGGAAGCCGCAGCGGAAGCCGAAGCCGAGTGCGGCGGATGATTCCATCTCGAAGGAGAAAGACGCGTCGTTGAGGCGAAGCTTGCCCATTGCCGCGCGCAGATCTTCGAAATCCGCCGCATCGACAGGGAACAGGCCGCAGAAGACCACGGGCTGCGCCGGCTTGAAGCCCGGCAAGGCTTGCGCCGTCGGGCGCTTGTCTTCGGTGATGGTGTCGCCGACGCGGGTGTCCGCGACTTCCTTGATCGAAGCGGTGATGAAACCGATCTCACCTGGGCCGAGACTATCGGCATTGACCATCTTCGGCGTCAACACGCCGACGCGTTCGACCTGATACTTGGCGTCGGTACCCATCATCCGGATCGTCTGCCCCTTGGTCAGCACGCCGTCGATGACGCGGACGAGAACCATGACGCCGAGATAGGTATCGTACCAGCTGTCGACGAGCAGCGCTTTCAGCGGCGCCTTTTCGCCACCTGGGCTCTTAGGCGCCGGCAGCTTCTGGACGATGGCCTCGAGGACGTCGGGGATACCGAGGCCGGTCTTAGCCGAGATCAGCACCGCTTCCGAGGCATCGATGCCGATCACTTCCTCGATCTGTTCCTTGATACGGTCGGGCTCGGCCGCCGGCAAGTCGATCTTGTTGAGAACGGTGACGAGTTCGTGATTGTTGTCGATCGCCTGGTAGACGTTGGCAAGCGTCTGCGCTTCCACGCCCTGCGAGGCGTCGACGACGAGCAACGAACCTTCGCAGGCCGACAGCGAACGCGAGACTTCGTAGGCGAAGTCGACGTGGCCGGGCGTGTCGATCAGGTTCAGGATATAGGTGTCACCATCCTTTGCCTTGTAGTGCAGGCGCACCGTCTGAGCCTTGATGGTGATACCGCGCTCGCGCTCGATATCCATGTTGTCCAGCACCTGTTCGGACATCTCGCGTTCGGCCAGGCCGCCCGTCGATTGGATCAGGCGGTCTGCCAGCGTCGATTTGCCGTGGTCGATGTGGGCCACGATCGAGAAGTTGCGGATATGGGAAAGCGGAGTGGTCGGATTGGTGCTCATGCGCGCCATATAGCAGTGCTGCCCCTTGCCGCAAAGCAGAAAAGCAGGAGTTCGTTTACGATAAGAGGCGGTTTCTCAGATTGAAAGATAGGTCTTGATTCCATCATTGGACTATGTACCTCTACGATAATGGAAATTGAGATCTAATGACGGAACAGGAACTGGAAAAGGCGATTGCCAGTCGCATTCGCAAACTCCGGATGCAAAGAAATTTGACGCTGGATGACCTCGCCAATGCGTCGGGTGTCAGCCGTGCAATGATCTCGCGGATCGAGCGTGGCGAAGCGAGCCCGACTGCGTCCTTGCTGGCGCGGGTGTGCGCGGCGCTCGGGCTGTCGCTCTCAGCATTCTTCGCTGAAGAGGGCGAAGTCTCGCCATTGTCGCGCCGGCAGGATCAGCAGGTCTGGCGTGATCCGGAGACGGGCTATCTCAGGCGCTCGGTTTCGCCACCGGGCACTTTGTCCGATGTCGACATCGTCGACGTCGAGTTCCCGCCTGGCGGTCGGGTCAGTTTCCCGCCGCATGCGGCAAGTAGCGGCATGACCCAGCACGTCTGGCTGTTCGATGGCGAGATGGAAATGACGACTGGCGACCAGCTGCATCGCCTGCTGCCTGGCGACTGTCTCTTCATGCCGGTCGGTGAAGGCCATGTCTTTCATAACCCCGGTAATATTCCCGCCCGCTATTGCGTCGTGCTTGACCGGCGCGGGCGCTAGTTCATTTCAGGAGAAAAGTAATGACAGCAACGATCCGCCTTCTCGGCGCGGCAGAAGCCCGCGCGGCGATATCAGGCCTCTGTGAGGTGTTGAGCGACTGCGTCAACGGCGGCGCCTCGGTCGGCTTCATGCAGCCATACACCAATGTCGATGCCGAGCCCTATTGGCGGGGTGTTGCGGACGCCGTCGCATCAGGCGCGACGCTGCTCGTTGCTGCCGAAATCGAAGGCCGGATCGTCGGCACCGTGCAGGTCGGCGCGGCACAGATGCCGAACCAGCCACATCGCGGCGATCTGAAGAAGTTGCTCGTGCATCGTGCCGCACGTGGCAAGGGGCTGGCGCGCGTGCTGATGAATGCCGCCGAACGGGAAGCAGCGGCGCGCGGCATGACGCTGCTGGTGCTCGACACGGCAACCGGAAGCGATGCGGAGGCGATCTACCCACGACTCGGTTGGGAGCGGGTCGGCGTGATCCCGGATTATGCGCTATGGCCTGAGGGCGGCCTCTGTGCCACGACGCTTTTCTACAAGCGGGTTGCCTGACATGGCTTAGGCAGGCTTCCGGTGCGGATCGTCGAGTGCCGGATTGTAGAACAGCGATAGCGTCAGGCTCCGGGCGATCCGTTCGGCGGTCGCCATGAACCAGGCTTTGGCCTCCGGGTTCGGAGCGATATCGTCAAGCGTCTCGGAAAACAGCACCAGCCACTGCGGGAAGAGATCGGGCGACATGTTCGCGACACCGGTATGCGCCTGCACTGGCTTGCCGCCATAGGCGCCGCTGCGGAAAGCGACCGATGACCAGAAGCTTTTCATCTTCTGCATATGTTCGGGCCAGCGGCCGGAAAGCCTGGCGTCGAAGACCGGCCCGAGCGCCGGATGCTGCAGCACGCGCTCGTAAAACGTATCGACCAGCCGATCAATGAATGCTTCATCGATGCCCATCGCCTTCATGTCGGCTTCCGCGCGCTCGCGAATGGCGGCCACATGCGCAGCACGACCCTGTATTTCGGTATCCATCATGAACTCCGGCATGTCGCAACCCGCGACCTCCCTCATATAGGCAGTTCACACCGAGAGATGAAGGTGCCGCGGCGCAAGGCAGCATTGCGCTTCAATAGCCGCTTCTGTCTTCGGTTCTCGGGTTATCGACCAACTTCTCGCGATAGATCTTGCCCTGCCGCGCCTTCCGCCGCCAGGGTCGGGCCTTCTGCAGTGGAATATCGTAGAGAGGGTCGTCCCGATCGAGCACGGCGGTTACGAGCTTCGGTTCGCGCGTTGCGGCGCACTGCGTCACCCATTGTCCATCCGGCCCGATGATACCGGCCGGGCCTTTGGCGGCTTTCTGCACCGGTGTAGCCGCGCCGATCCAGATGCAGTTCAGCCCCGCATGAGCGCGAAGCGCAATCTGGAAATATTCGGCAATGCCGTAAGAGGAAAAAAGCACAGCATCGACGCCAAGCATCTCGTATTCCTGAAACACCTCCGGAAACTGAGATTCGATGCAGATGGCACAGCCGAATCGATAACCGTCGACATCGAACGTGACGGGTGCAGTGCCGGGCGAATACCAGCCGCCGAGCTCGCTGTTCGACAGGAACCTTTTGTCATAGCGGGTAAGAAGCGCGCCTTCGTCGGAGAAGATGTAGAGACTGTTGTGTGGCGGACAGCTCTCTGTCAGCCGATGCGCACCACCGACAACAGCAAAGATACCAAGGTCTCCGCAGAGATCGGCGATCGCCCGAAGCTCCGCCTCCTGCTTTTGCCAATCGAAGCTCCTCCAGTCGTCGGGATGCTTGACCTGGAACTTGGAGTACCCTGAAAGCGCACCTTCGCAGAAATTGATGACGCGCACGCCATTGACGGCCGCGGCGGTGATCATGCTTCGGATTGCGCTGCCGTTCGCCGCGATATCGGAAGAAACCAGGGTCTGTGCTGCGGCGATTCTCAAGGCGCACCTTTTTGTGATTCGGTGCTCATCTTCAGCCGATTTGAAACGGCATGGAAGCGGTTACGGTGTAGCGGGGCCATGCAGCACGCCGATCAGTGCTTTCCCGTCGGTGAAATACGGATCGCCACCCCCGTTGCGACCGGTCTTTGTGGCACCGATCCCCGGGATTTCGTAGGTGGAGGACAATTGCCCGGCAGTCTGAAGGTCGCCAATAACAAGATCTCGCTCGGCATCGACATCGGGGGCGATATGATGGGTGATCTGGCCGGTATCGTGGCTGAAGCCGACACCGCGGTCGAAGCTCGCCGAGCCGAGCCACAGAGGACGCTTATCCGCGCCGGTGCTCCTGGTTTCCCAGAAGCGGACGTGGTGGCGCTCGTCGGCGCTCTTGCCGACCGCCTTCTCAAACGCCAGATCCTGTTTCCGACCCTCGAACAGCAGGGGACTGACGGGCGCGTCGAGATCAGGCCGGTCAAGCACGACGCTTAAACCGATCTCAGCCGAAGTCCGAAGTGTGATCTTGTCGGCGGGATCCCATCCAGCTGATGCGAAGGCATGCAGCACCTCCTCCTTGGAGCCGACGAGCCCGACATTGATGGGGTCGCCGGGGATATCCTGCTCGGTGGTTGTGACCATCGGCCCAAATTCTGCGATGCGGCCGGCGTCGTGATGGATCCATACCTCCGGGATCAGGAAATAGGCAGCAAGCAGATACGCAAGCAGCAGCATCGCCGCGCCGCCAACTGTTGTCCGCATTTTCGGCAAACGTCCCATCGCGTGTCACCCTGATCTCGATGTATTCTACGGTGTCAGGGTGAAGAGCGCCAATATCCACTTTGGTCGCTGCGACGTGGCCTACCGTTGCCTGTCCCGCCTGCGATTGACGGTGTTACTGCCTCAGTCCCCTTGCCATCGGGGCTCGCAGCGCTTAGCTCTCGGGCACCACGAATCCGGATATCGAATGCCGCAAAAGGTCTCTCTTTCCCGTCTCAAGCTGACCGACTTTCGCAACTATGCGTCTGTCTCGCTGCCGCTCGACGACAGGCATGTGGTGTTGACGGGAGACAACGGCGCCGGCAAGACCAATCTGATGGAAGCCGTCTCGTTCCTGTCGCCCGGGCGGGGGATGCGTCGTGCCACCTATGGCGACGTCACCCGCGTCGGCGCGACAGCAGGCTTTTCGATCTTCGCGGAACTCGATGGAATGGAGGGCGAGGTAGAGATCGGCACCGGCGTCGATACCACCGACGACAGCGCCTCCCGTCGCCTGCGTATCAACGGCACGCCCGCAAAATCGGCCGACGAACTGACCGACCATCTACGTCTCCTCTGGTTGACGCCATCCATGGATGGCCTTTTCACCGGAGGCTCGTCCGAACGCAGACGGTTCCTTGATCGGCTTGTGTTGTCGCTCGATCCGGCCCATGGCCGCCGTGCCAGCGATTTCGAACGCGCCATGCGCAGCCGTAACAAGCTGCTGGACGAACGTCGTTTCGATCCTGCCTGGCTTTCCGGTATCGAACAGCAGATGGCGAGCCTCGGTATCGCGATGGCAATGGCGCGGCAGGAGATGCTCGGCCTGCTCGCCCGTCTGATCGATGAGACGCATGAAACCTCGCCTTTTCCGGCCGCGGCGCTTGAGCTTGCCGGTTTCATGGAGGGTCAGTTCTCGCGCCCGGCCGTCGACCTTGAGGACGAGTATGCAGCCATGCTTGCGGAGAGCCGCTACCGCGACGCTGCGGCCGGTCGCACGCTTGACGGTCCCCATCGAGGCGACCTGCTTGTCCGCCACCGGCAAAAGCAGATGGACGCCGCCCGCTGTTCCACCGGCGAACAGAAAGCCCTCCTGGTCGGATTGATCCTTGCTCATGCTCGCCTGGTCGCCAATCTCACAGGCTACGCGCCGGTCCTCCTGCTTGATGAGATCGCCGCGCATCTCGACGAGAGCAGACGTGCCGCGCTCTTCGACCTCATCGACGCACTCGGCGGTCAGGCCTTCATGACGGGTACCGATCCTGCCATGTTCTCCGCACTTGGCGAGCGCGCGCAGTTCTTTACCGTTGCCGATGGAAAGGTTTTCGAATGACCGATGCTGCTTCCCCCTCAACCAAAGGCCGTGCTAGCATCCCGCCTATGGAACCCCTCAGCCCGGAAGAAATCGCGCGATATCAGCGCCATATCCTGCTTCCCGAGATCGGCGGCGCAGGCCAGCAGAAACTGAAAGCCGCTCGGGTGCTCGTCATTGGTGCCGGCGGCCTGGGTGCGCCGGTCCTGCAGTATCTGGCGGCGGCAGGCATCGGCACGCTGGGTATTGCCGATGATGATCGGGTTTCGCTCTCTAACCTGCAGCGGCAGGTGATCTATGATTCCGGAACGATCGGCGAGTTGAAGACGGAAAGCGCCGCCTTCGCGATCGCTCGTCTGAACCCGCACGTCAACGTGATCCGCTTTGAAGAACGCTTCTCGCCGGATACGGCGCGCCGTCATCTCTCGGGCTTCCATCTGCTGATAGACGGGTCGGATAATTTCGATACTCGCTATACGGCGGCCGACGCTGCCGAGGCGGCGAAAATCCCTTTGGTCACAGGCGCTGTCGGTCGCTTCGATGGCTCCGTCACCGTTCTCAAGCCTTATGAGACGGCCGAAGACGGGACGCCAAACCCGTCCTATCGCGACCTTTTTCCCGAGAAGCCGCCGGCAGGACTGATCCCCGCCTGCGCCGAAACCGGCATTATCGGCGCGTTGACGGGGGTAATCGGCACGCTAATGGCAATGGAAGCGATAAAGCTGATAACCGGCGCTGGGGAGCCGTTGGTTGGCCGGCTTTTGCTCTATGATGCGGTCGCCGCCCGCTTCGAGACAATCCGCTACAAGCGCCGCCGCTCAAGGCAAAGCCAGGCATCATGAACATCGTCCGCATCGACGAGGATTTTCAGCGCTGGGACGAGCTGCTGGCGCTGATCCTGTCGTCGTTCGCCTATATGAACGATCGCATTGATCCGCCGTCATCCGCCTTGAAGCTCACCCCAGCGATGCTGGCGGAAAAGGCCCGCACCGAAATCGCTTATGTGGCGATGGACGGGGATATCCTCTGCGGCTGCATCTTCCTGCGCCCGGAAGAAGGTTGCCTATATGTCGGCAAGCTGGCCGTCACGCCAAATGCGCAAGGCCGAGGCATAGGCCGTCGGCTGTTGACCGTTGCCGAACAGCTGGCGCGAGACCAAGCCCTGTTATCCCTGCGGCTCGAAGCCCGCATAGAGCTCGTCGAAAATCATGACGTCTTCGCGCGGTGGGGATTCGAGAAGACCGCCGAAAACGCGCATCCCGGCTTCACCATGACGACGTCGATCGAGATGCGCAAGCCGGTTTCGGCTTAGCGGCCGGGCAGCACCCGATTTGGCGGGCGATGGCCGTCGATGAAAGCGCGGATGTTGATGATCACCTTGTCGCCCATGTCGATGCGGCCTTCGATCGTCGCCGAACTCATGTGTGGCAGCAGCACGACCTTGCTTTCGTTGGCAAGCTTGATCAGCTTCGGGTTGACCGTCGGTTCGTTCTCGAAGACATCCAGACCCGCGCCCGCCAGCTTGCCCTCGCGCAGACTCTTGATCAGCGCCGCTTCATCGATCACGTCGCCGCGCGCGGTATTGACGAGGTAGGCCGTCGGCTGCAGCAGGGCCAGGCGGCGCGCTGAAAGCAGGTGGAACGTTGCCGGCGTCGAAGGGCAGTTTACCGAAACGATATCGACGCGTGCAAGCATCTGATCGAGGCTTTCCCAATAGGTCGCCTCGAGCTCGTCCTCGGTCGCCGGGTTCACGCGCTTGCGGTTGTGATAGTGGATCGAGAGGCCAAATGCTTTGGCGCGGCGGGCAACGGCGGTGCCGATCCGGCCCATCCCGACGATCCCGATGCGCTTGCCGTGAATGCGTCGTCCAAGCATCCAGGTCGGCGACCATCCGGCCCATTCACCGGGTTGGTCCGTCAATACTCGCGCACCTTCGCCCAGGCGGCGTGGCACAGCGAGAATGAGCGCCATGGTCATGTCGGCCGTGTCTTCGGTTAGCACGTTCGGCGTGTTCGTAACCGTGATGCCCTTGCGGGCCGCCGCCTCCACATCGATGTGGTCGGTGCCGTTCGAGAAGCTGGCGATCAGCTTCAGCTGCGGGCCTGCTTCCTCGATGATGGCAGCGTCGATCCTGTCGGTGACGGTCGGCACCAGAACATCGGCACTCTTTACGGCGGCAATCAACTCCGCCTTGGAGCGTGGCGTATCATCGATATTGAGTTCCGCATCGAAGAGTTCACGCATGCGTGTCTCGACCGCATCGGGCAGCTTCCGCGTGATGTAGACCTTCGGTTTTTTCTTCGTCGTCATGTGCGCCGGCGCTAACTTGTAAAGAGGTCCTTAACCAAGACGCGGGATAATTTTCCCGTTCCGGGCAATTTCTACCAGACCCGCACGCGAAGACAAACAAAACTCGTTCAGCGTGCGCAGGAATGTCGAGTTCCCGGCGCCAGGCAGCAGTCCTGCCCTTCACTCCACTGAGCAAACGGAAGTCCCATGCATAGCAAAGTCCTGAAATCTTGCCTCGCCCTTGCGATCGGTTTCGTGCTTTCTGCGGGAACGGCTGAGATGGCCGCCGCGCAGGCGGCCAAGGGACCGAGCGGCCTGCCATTGCCGCGTTTCGTGACGCTGAAGTCCAAGCGCGTCAATCTGCGCATCGGTCCGGGCACGGACTACGCTGCCTCGTGGATGTATCTCAAAGCAGGCCTGCCGGTCGAAATCATTCAGGAATACGACAACTGGCGCCAGATCCGCGATGCCGATGGCACCGAGGGCTGGGTCAACCAATCGTTGCTGTCGGGCTCGCGCGCGGCCATTGCTGCCCCATGGATGAAGGGCAAAGGCAAGTCCGTCTATGTCAACATGCGCCGTGATGCCCTGCCATCGGCAACCGTGGTTGCCAAGCTGGAGCCCGGCGCCATGATGAACATCGGCGAATGCAATGGCGATTGGTGCTTCGCCAAGAGCGACGGCGCCGAGGGTTGGGTGGCGCAGTCGGAAATCTGGGGTGCTTACCCGGGCGAAGCCTTTAAGTAAGCTTCGCCTGCTTGCCGGCGTCGGCAAGCGACTTCATCGGCCGCGGACCGATCTGCTGGATCACGATGCCGGCTGCGAGGCAACCGAGCTTGCCGCAGTCTTCGAGCGTCCGGCCCTGTGTATAGCCGTAGAGGAAGCCGGCGGCGAAAAGATCGCCCGCACCCGTCGTATCGACGAGCTCCTTGATCGTGATCGCATCCACATAGAAACGCTCGGTGCCCTTGAGGATCACCGCACCGTTCTCGCTCATCGTCACGGCTGCAATCTTGCAATCCTTGGCGATGTTGTTCAGCGCAACTTCGAAGTCGTCGGTCTCGTAAAGCGCCAGTGCCTCCTGGCGGTTGGCGAAGACGATGTCGACGGTGCCGGAGCGCATCAGGTCGAGGAATTCGCCGCGATAGCGGTCGACGCAGAAACTGTCAGAGAGCGTCATCGACATTTCACGGCCGTTCTCGTGGGCGATGCGCGCGCATTCGCGGATCGCTTCCTTGGCGCGCGGCGGATCCCAGAGGTAGCCTTCGAAATAGGTGACCTTGGACTGCGCGACCACGTCGGCTTCGACATCCTCGGGTCCAAGCTCGACGCAGGCGCCGAGATAGGTATTCATCGAGCGCTCGCCGTCATCGGTGACGAAGATCATCGAGCGCGCGGTCGGCGGGAACTTGCCCTTCGGCTGCGTCTGGTAGTGAACGCCCTGTGCGCGGATGTCATGCGCAAAGATCTCGCCCAACTGGTCGTCCGCCACCTTGCCGAAGTAGGCGGCCTTGCCGCCGAAGCTCGCAACACCTGCCGCGGTATTACCGGCGCTGCCGCCGGAGGCTTCAATCGCCGGTCCCATACTCGCGTAGAGAAGCTCGGCGCGTTCGGCATCGATGAGGTTCATCGCCGCCTTGGTGATCTTGTTGTCAATGAGGAACTGGTCGTCGCAACGCGCGATGATATCGACGATGGCGTTGCCGACGGTCAGAACATCGAATTTGGTCATGAAAGGGAGGGTCCCGGTTTTGGTGATAGCCGGTGTCTGGTCTTAGCGGAATTTCGCCGCATGGGAAGCGGAAATGGCGTCGACACGCCGCAGCAACGGCTAAATAACGTCTTCGCTGTGCTGACAGCACCAATCATGACCGGAAATGGCTCTTCGCGGGCTGCAATTGCCAATCATCGTTCCGCAAGCACGCGCGCCTGCACCGGTTGCTCTATCCCCTTGAGAGTGAGCAGGCGCGTTTCTGCGCCCGAAAGAAGTGTCTCGGCGCGAGCGGCCGTGTCGGTCGATACCAATATCTCGCCGGCGTCCGCCTGAGACTCCAGCCGCGCCGCCAGATTGACGGCGCCGCCAATCGCGGTGAAATCGCTGCGAAAGCTCGAGAACTCGCCGATCTCGACATCACCGCCGTGAATCCCGACGCCGACGCCAATCTTGCGGTCTCGGACACCGGCATCGGCGGCAAGGCCACTCAGCGCGGTGGTGCAATATCGCTGTATATCCATCGCTGCCATGACGGCTGCGCTGGCGTGATCTTTCCGAGCGATCGGGAAATTGAAGATCGCCATCAACCCATCGCCCATCTGCTTATTGACGATACCGTCATGGGCCCAGATTGCCTGCGCGCAGCGGTCCTGAAACAGGCTGACGATCTCGCTCAGCCTGACCGGTTCGATCCGTTCGGAGAGGGCCGTGTAGCCCCTGATGTCGGCAAAAAGGATCGTTGCCTGCACGGTGACGTGACGTTGCTTCTTCACATAGCGAAACGAGCGTTCGCAGATCGTGCAGATGTTGGGGTTCATCTTGCTGCGGGTGATGCCGAACGCACGGAAGGGAAGAGCCAGAGGGCCTCGGATCGGGATCGGCACGTGCATCTGGTCCCAGCAGCCGCGGCAAATCGACGTGGTTCGCTGGCTGCCTGTTGCAGTAGAGGAGACTGTCGTCATGCGGCTCAAATCCATTTCGATCGACATGGCGTGCGGCGCGCACAACCGAGCTTCCGATATCCGGGCGCTTTTGGCAACTCCCGGTATCGTCGCAAAAATGCCGCCTCCGCGTCATCTCGATGTCATCAGAGGCCTCTATACCTGCTGTCAACGAGATTGGCATGGACGGCTTGACGGTCGTCGCCAGTCGAGAGGGGAATGAAGCCCTTCGACGATACCGGAAGCGATGCTGACCACGGATGAACTGGCAGCCTTGCGGACCGGACTATCCGGTAGACCGGATGCGGAAAAGCGGGCGAGCCCCGCTTTTTTTGTTTTGTCGGATGCCGGTTTGTCATCAAAGGCGGTTTGCTGTTACGCATAGCGATCTCTCGCAAGGCAGCCGTTCTGAATGTCAGCCATAATCTTCGATGTCCTCCCCATCTTCATCATGATCCTGATCGGCTGGCTAACGGTCAAGGCGAAGCTGATGAAGGCCGAGATCGGCGATGCCCTCAGCGAGTTCGTCTTCAAGATTGCAGTGCCGCTTCTGCTGTTCCGGACAATCGCCGCTGCGGACTTCCACGGGGCATCGCCCTTTCGTCTCTGGATCGCCTATTTTTCCGGCGTGGCGGTGACGTGGGTCGCCGCGCATATCGCAGCGACGAGGTTTTTTGGACGCGATGACCGCATAGGGGTCCTCGCCGGCGTCTCCTCCGCTTTCGCCAACACCATCTTCATCGGTCTGCCGCTCGTCCAGCGAACGGTCGGCGACAAGGGGTTGGTGCCCCTGTCGATCCTGATCGCGGTGCATCTGCCGGTCATGATGATTATCGGAACGATCATGATGGAGCGTGCCGAGCACAAGATGGGCGGCAAGCAGGAGCGCAGCATCGCCAAGGTCGTCGGGCAGATCGCGCAAAACCTCGTGAGAAATCCGTTGGTCATCGGCTTGGCGGCCGGTGCCGCCATGCATCTCCTTGGGCTTCAAATTCCTGGTCCGGTAAAGCTGATCGTCGATCAGATTGCCGGTGTCGCAGGCCCGGTCGCGCTCATCTCGCTCGGCATGGCTCTCGAAAAATACGGAATCTCCGGCAATGCCGGTATCGCCAGCGTCACCTCGGCCTTCAAGCTTTTGCTGCTGCCGGCTTGTGTCTGGACAGCAAGCAACCTGCTCGGACTGGAAAGCGACTGGACGGCCGCCCTGGTGCTGATCTCCGCAGTGCCGACCGGCGTCAATGCCTGGCTGATCGCCAACCGTTTCGGTGTCGGCCACAGCCTGGCTGCATCGACCATCACGCTGACCACCGCCCTTGGTGCAATCTCGGTATCGTTCTGGGCTTATCTTCTGGGCGCATAGCAAAAAGCCCGGCATGAGCCGGGCTTTGATGTTCTTCTGCGAAGCAGAATGACGCTTACTGCGTGGCGCTATCGGGTGCGTTCGGATCGGGAAGCGCAACCGGCGAGTCAGCCAGCGTGTGAAGATAGAGAATGACGTTGGCGCGATCCGCATCTTTCGGAAGACCGGCAAAGCCCATGGCCGTGCCCGCGACGTACTTCTTCGGTGCTGTCAGGAAGTGGCTCAGGTGGTCGAATGTCCACTTTTCGCTGCCGCCCTTGGAGAAGTCCTTCATAGCCGACGAATAGGCAAAGCCTTCATGCGTCGCGATTGGACGATCGACGAGACCATAGAGGTTCGGCCCGACTTTGTTCGGCCCCCCCTTGGTCGCGTCATGACAGGCCTGACACTTCTTGAAAACAGCTTCGCCGGCTTTCGCATCGGCCTTGGCAAGCAATTGCGCGATCGGAACGGCTGCTGCCGGCGCTGCTTCGCCACCACCCGAGGCGGACGCCTCTTCGGCTACGATTGCAAAGCCTTCCTTCTCCGGTGTCTCCGAGTGAAAGATCCCCTCCGATGCGATGGAGACCGACATCAGGACGAACACCGTCCCAAGCAGCGCCCCCACCGCGGTATTCACGTAAGAATTCATCTGCAATGCTCCCCTCGCAGCCGGCAGACATAACACCGGACCATCTTGAAATCGCGCGGAACCTATGTCTTTTGGCTATCTGTTGCAACAGTGTTAATCGGCTGCTGCGTGAGACTTTTTGACACTTTTCCGCCCGGATTAGAAGGCCCGAACAATGACAAGTCCAAATTTAGATGACGTGCTCGTTCTGATACCTGCGCGCATGGCATCGACCCGCCTTCCCGGCAAACCGCTGGCCGATATTTGCGGTCTACCGATGATCGTGCAGGTGGCATTGCGGGCAAAGGAAGCCGAGATCGGACGCGTCGTCGTCGCCGTCGACGAGCAGGAGGTGTTCGATGTGGTCGCCGCTGCCGGCTTCGAAGTCATCATGACGAGGCAGGATCACCAGTCGGGTTCGGACCGCATCTACGAAGCGCTAATGAAGGTCGATCCCGAGGGACGTGCGAAATTCATCGTCAACGTGCAGGGCGATTTGCCGACGATCGAGCCTGAAACCGTTCGTGCCGCCTTGCGGCCGTTGGAGGATCCGGCAGTCGATATCGGCACGCTGACGATCGAGATTGAGGATGAGGCGGATAAGACCGCGCCCCATATCGTCAAGATCGTCGGCTCGCCTCTTTCCGCGAGCCGCCTGAAGGCGCTCTATTTTACGCGCGCCACCGCACCCTACGGCGACGGACCGCTCTATCATCACATCGGGCTCTATGCCTACCGCCGTTCGGCTCTGGAGCGTTTCGTGACGCTCACGCCTTCGGTATTGGAAAAGCGCGAGTCGCTCGAGCAGCTTCGCGCGCTCGAAGCCGGCATGCGCATCGATGTCGAGATCGTTGACACGGTTCCGCTCGGTGTCGATACTCCCGCCGACCTAGAAAAGGCGCGGCGCATTCTTGCCACTAGAACGAAGTGACGGATCTTCCATGAATATCAAGACCAACAGGATCGCCTTCCAGGGCGAGTTCGGCGCGAACTCCGACATGGCGTGCCGCGACATGTTTCCGACCATGGAACCGTTGCCGTGCCAGACGTTTGAAGACGCGTTCGTGGCCATCGAAAACGGTGATGCCGATATCGGCATGATTCCGATCGAGAACACGATCGCCGGCCGCGTCGCCGATATTCATCATCTGCTGCCGGAATCGCGGCTGCATATCATCGGCGAGTATTTCATGCCGATTCGCTTCCAGTTGATGGTGCTGCCCGGCGTCACGAAGGACGAGATCCGCACGGTTCACAGCCACATCCATGCGCTTGGTCAGTGCCGCAAGATCGTCCGGTCGCATGGCTGGAAACCTGTCATCGCCGGAGACACGGCCGGCGCGGCAAAGCTCGTCCAGGAAACCGGTGATCGTTCAATGGCGGCACTTGCGCCGCGTCTGGCCGCTGACCTCTATGGCCTCGATATCGTTGCTGAAAACGTCGAGGACACCGAGGACAACGTCACCCGCTTCGTCATTCTTTCCAGGGATGAGGAGTGGGCGCACCGCAGCTCGGCGGAAGAAAAGCTCGTGACGACGTTCGTGTTTAACGTTCGCAACATCCCCGCAGCCCTCTACAAGGCGCTCGGCGGCTTTGCCACGAACAACATCAACATGACGAAGCTTGAAAGCTATCAGCTTGGCGGAAAATTCGTCGCGACACAGTTCTATGCTGATATCGAAGGGCATCCGAACGACGCCAACGTGCGCCGTGCGCTCGAGGAACTGCGCTTCTTCTCGGAGAAGGTACGCATTCTCGGTGTCTACAAGGGGCACCCGATGCGCGGCCAGTTGCAGCTACAGAAATGAGCAAGGGCGCCTTCGGGCGCCCTTCTTGTTTATAGTTTATTTATCCGGCTCACAGACCCGCAAGCGATGGCCGTCGGGATCGAGCACGACGAAAGTCGGGCCGAAATCCAGATCCGTCAGTTCCTGGGCGATCGGCAGCTGTCGCTTCTGCCAATCCTGGTAGAGCGTCGATACGCCGTTCTCGCCTGGAACCATGAAGGCGATCTCCGCCCGGCTGCCGGTGGCGGATGGCTGGGGTGCAACCTTGCTCAGCCGCCAGAGACCGAGAGTGAAGCCGCCGTCAAGCGCGAATGCCACGAAGTTGGGTGCTTCGGCAACGGGATCGCGACCGAGGAGAGATCGGTAGAAGGCGGCGCTCTCGGCCGGGTTCTTGACGTAGAGGATGATAAGGTTGGGGCTGTTCATCGGATGTCCCTCGCATTGATGTAACGGTTTCGAGCGAAGCGCCGCTGCGTTTGCCGCGGCGCGCTGGGTCGTTGTCCCGGGAGATGTGTGGTTATCGGTTGCCGCTAGCCTTCTTGGCAGGGGCGACGGCCCCAGTCGACGAAACCGAGATCCCGTTTCATCGACTCGGACATGGCTTCCGGATCAAGGCGTGGATATCTGTTTTGTGCCATCCGGCGCGATGCGTTCAGCATCATCCGCAGAAGCGGCGAATGCGGATAGCCGGCTGCTTCATGCTCGTCAGCGCGATTTTCGTGTGTCGCTTGGGTGAAGTGCAGGTTCGTCATCATCGGTGCTCCTGTTTGGATTGGCACCGATAATAGCGCTGGCCACTGTCAGTTTATGGCAGTATCAAGCGTCCTCATGGAGCGATGTCTTGCTGGTCCCGCCATTCCTTCAGAAGCACGGCGCGGCGGCGCGGATAGCGCCCGTCCTGCGGGCTCATTTCGACGATACGGTCGGTACGGAAGTGCCTGTAATCCTGACGCAATTCGCACCAGGCGACGATGACGCGCACGTGTTCGAAATAGCTGAGCGCGAACGGCCAGACACTGCGGACAGAGACCGCTCCGCTTTCGTCGGAATAGGTGAGCTTGAGGATCCGTTCGCTGCGGATTGCTTTGCGAATGGCGTCGAGATCGGCCTTGTCGGCGACCGGGGGGCGCATGTGCACCAGAAGGGTCGACGTCTCCAGATCATCGCGCATTTCGCGGGGCAGAACCTCCGCGATCTTCGCGAGCGCATCGGCACCCGCGGCGGCCAGGCGCGGATCGGCGATACGGGCAACCCATCGCGATCCGAGAACCAATGCCTCGATCTCGTCTTGGGAAAACATCATCGGCGGCAGCATGAAGCCCGGTTTCAGCACGTAACCGAGCCCCGGCTCTCCTTCGATGAGGGCGCCCTGCGCCTGCAGGCTGGCAATGTCGCGATAGAGCGTGCGGATGCTGACGCCCGTCTCGGTTGCCAACACGGCACCGCTGACGGGCCGACGGTAGCGCCGGAGCGTTTGCAGCAAGGTCAGAAGGCGTTCGGAACGTGCCATGTCACGTGCCTCTGCTGGCGCTTAGGGCTTCTTCCACTCGATCCAGTCGCGCATCAGCCGATGGGCGATCGCGCCCTTGGGCGGCGGCGCCTTGCCGGTCGAGCCGGGACGCTCGAGCATCTCCAGTGTCTCTTCTCGGGTAAACCAGCGGCAGTCCTCTAGCTCCTGCCCGTCGAACTTGATGGTCTGCGATTTTGCTTGGGCATAGCAGCCGATCATCAGCGAATGCGGCATAGGCCAGGGCTGCGAGGCATGGTAGCGGATCCGCCCGGTGTGGATTCCGGACTCTTCCAGCGTCTCGCGTCTGACTGCGTTTTCGATCGTTTCGCCAGGCTCGACGAAACCAGCGAGACAGGAATACATGCCCGGCGCGAAATGCGGGCTGCGGCCGAGCAGGCAGAGATCGCGCTCCTCATCGACAACAAGCATGATGACGACGGGATCGGTGCGTGGAAAGATTTCATGTCCGCAGGCCGTACAGACACGTTTGTAGCCGCCGATGTGGGTTTCCATCGCTGAACCGCAGCGGCCGCAAAACCGGTTGTCGCGGTTCCAGCGAATCAGGCTGGCCCCTTGCGCGAACTCGCCGAGCAAGACGTCGTCGATCAGCATTTCGCGAAACAGCGAACGCCCGTCCGCCGGCTTATACTGGCTGGTAAGCTCTTCTTCGGGTATGCCGACCGGAACAGCAAGCCGCGGCTCGCCCGTCTTGCGGTAGCCGAGCAGTACCGTCTCGTCCCAATTCGGACGCAGGTCCTTCAGCTCATATCGCGCAAACAGCGGATCCAGCACTTGTCCGTCATGCTTCAGGACCAGCTTGTCTCCGGCGAAGGCGAAGATGTGCGTCCCTTCCTTTGCAAGCGCCTTGTCGACGGATGTCTCGTCGCGATGTTCGGAATCGCGCGTGAGGTCGTTGGCGGCGAAGGCAGTCAGGCTACTGGGTTCCGGATGCGGAACATCCGAATCGAAAAGCGAACGGCTCATGATGAAAGGGCTTCCCGCAACGTCTCTATGAATGCATCTCTTTTATCCGCGACATAGGGCTCCGCCTTGCCGAATCCCCAAACCGGGTTCGGCCAGTTGGCATCGCCGTCGAAGCGGGCAATGACGTGAACATGAAGCTGGCGGACGATATTGCCAAGAGCCCCGATATTGATTTTTGTCGCGCCCGTCGTCTTCTTCAACGCCGACGCGACCATATCGGTCTCGAATGTCAGCATCACCTGATCGAGTGGCGTCAGTTCGAAGACCTCGGTGATATCGACGCGTCGCGGCACGAGTATCAGCCAAGGCCAGCGGGCATCCTTCGACAACCGAAGCTCACACAGCCCCGTGCGCATGACGGGGTCGCTGTCGCTTTCCAACCGGCGGTCGAGCTTGAATTCGTCCAACAGGCATTCCTCCAGAGTTTTCCTCAGGCTAGCAGTTTTTTTCGGCCTTGGCTTGCTTTTGATCGCGATATTGCCGATATGTGCCTTCGGGAGGTTGGTGGTGGACGAGCCACTCGCCAACCGGGTCAGGTCCGGAAGGAAGCAGCCCTAACGAGCCAGGCACGGGTCATCGTGCCAGCCTCCCACCCTTCTCTCCATTCTTGCCCGGGCAGTCCGGGCGCTAAGCAGGGCGATGAGCGACACCGAGCGACAATCACAAGATGCCGCCTCGACGGGCACCGGATACCGGGTGCTGGCACGCAAATACCGCCCCAAGGATTTTACGGATCTGATGGTCGGCCAGGAGCCGATGGTCCAGACCCTGACCAACGCCTTCGAGACCGGCCGCATCGCGCAAGCCTACATGCTGACCGGCGTTCGCGGAGTCGGCAAGACGACGACTGCCCGTATCCTGGCGCGCGCGCTGAACTACAAGACATCTGACATCGACAAGCCGACGATCGATCTGCGAATCCCCGGTGAACATTGCCAGGCGATCATGGAAGGCCGCCATGTCGATGTTATCGAGATGGACGCCGCCTCGCATACCGGTATCGACGATATCCGCGAGATCATCGAGCAGGTGCGTTACCGCCCGGTGTCTGCGCGCTACAAGGTTTACATCATCGACGAAGTGCACATGCTCTCGACGCAGGCCTTCAACGGCCTGCTGAAGACGCTCGAAGAGCCGCCGGAGCATGTGAAGTTCATCTTCGCGACGACCGAAATCCGCAAGGTGCCGATTACGGTCCTGTCGCGCTGCCAGCGCTTCGACCTGCGCCGCATCAGCGCCTCGGATCTCGTTGGTCTGTTCACCACGATTGCATCGAAGGAAGGCATCGAGGCAGAGCCCGACGCGCTGGCGATGATCGCCCGTGCCGCCGAAGGCTCGGCGCGCGACGGTCTGTCGCTGCTCGATCAGGCAATCGCCCATGGCGGCGGCGCCGTCTTGACCGAAGCTGTTCGCGGCATGCTCGGCCTTGCCGACCGCGCCCGCATAGTCGATCTCTTTCATCACATCATCAAGGGCGATGTCGCCGCGGCACTCCGCGAATTCGAGAGCCAGTATGAGGCAGGCGCCAATCCTGTTGCCGTGCTCACCGACCTTGCCGATTTCACGCATCTCGTCACGCGCCTGAAATACGTGCCTGACGCCGCCAACGACCCTTCGCTCAGTGAGATCGAACGGACCAAGGCCGCGGAATTCGCCCAGGGCGTTGCCGTCACGGCGTTGTCGCGCATCTGGCAGATGCTGCTGAAGGGCATTCCCGAAGCGGAAGGCTCCTCGCGCCCGGCCGGTGCGGCCGAAATGGTCTTGATCCGATTGGCACATGCGGCGCATCTGCCTGCACCCGAGGATGCTGCCCGTCGTCTTGCGGAATTCTCCGAGACGAGTGGCGGCGGTCGCCCGTCGACGCCATCCGGCAATGGCGGTGGCGGTGCAACGGTAAACTATCAGGGCAACCTGGCGGCACGATCGACGGAAACTATTCCGCGCCCACAGCCCGCAGGCCCGACCGCCATGTTGCGCGCGGTGCCGAACCCCGATCCGCGGAACATACCGGTTGGCCGCGCCGAAACGAAGCCGGCCGAGGCGCCGAAGCCTCTGGTGGTCGTCAATTCGATCGCCGACATTGCGAACCTCGCCGGCGACAAGCGCGATGTGAAGCTCAAGGCGCTGGTGCGCAATTTCGTGCGACCTGTTCGGATCGAACCCGGCCGCCTCGATGTCAATCTGACCGAAGGCGCTCCGGGTACGCTGCTGAATGAGCTGGCGGTGAAGCTCAAGGAGTGGACTGGCATCCATTGGATCGTCAGCCTAAGCCGCGAGCCGGGCCAGCCGACGATGGTCGAGGCGGAGGCCAACACCAAGGCGCAACAGGTCAGCGACGCGCGCCAGGATCCCGACGTCGCGGCAATTCTGGCCCAGTTTCCCGGCGCCAAGATCATTGACGTGCGCGTGCGGGCGCCCGAACCGGAGGAGGAAGAGGAGGCCACCGCGCCTGCCGCTGCCGAATCCGAAGAAGGTGATATTCTGCCGGGCGACGATATAATTTTCTAAAGTATCGAGAAGGAGCGAGACGATGCGCGACATCATGGGAATGATGGGCAAAGTCAAGGAAATGCAGGCCAAGATGGAGAAGATGCAGGCGGAGATCGCCGAGCTCCATGCCGAAGGCAAGTCGGGTGGTGGCCTCGTGACCGTGATCCTCAACGGCAAGGGCGAGATGCAGAGCCTGAAGATCGACCCGTCGCTGTTCAAGGAAGATGATGTCGAGATTCTTGAGGATCTGATCGTCGCCGCTCACAAGGATGCCAAGGACAAGGCAGAGGCCGCGGCTGCGGAGAAGACAAAGGCGCTGACCGCAGGCCTTCCGATCCCCCCCGGCTTCAAGATGCCGTTCTGATCTGTCGCCGGAAGACTGGGCGATGCTGGCCGGCGAAGCGGTTCGCCGCGCCGTAGGAGGTTGAATATGAGTTTGACCAGCCTGTTGGTTTTTGCCTGCGCGCTATTCGTGGCAGCAGGCTCTCCGGGGCCGAGTGTCGCGGCACTTGTTGCGCGTGTCATTTCCAAGGGCGCGCGCGACGTTCTTCCCTTTCTGGCCGCCATGTGGGTCGGTGAAGCCATCTGGCTGACCTGTGCTGTCGCCGGCTTGGCCGCGATTGCGGAAACCTTCCACTACGCCTTCGTAGTCATCAAATGGCTCGGTGTCTGCTATCTGCTCTATCTCGCACTGAAGATGTGGTTCGCCTCGCCAGACGGGGAAGGCGAGGCGCTACCGAACGCGCAATCGCCTCTAAAGCTTTTCTTCGCCGGAATGACGGTGACGCTCGGCAACCCGAAGATCATGATGTTCTACATGGCGCTCCTGCCATCCATCATCGATGTTCGCGCTGTAACTGTTGTCGGTTGGGCCGAGCTTGTCGCGACGATGTTCCTGGTGCTGATCGTCATCGATATCGGCTGGACGCTGCTTGCTGCCAAGGCGCGCGGTTTTCTGAAAAGCCGCCGCGCAGTTCGCATGGCAAACCGCGCGAGCGCCGGCACGATGGCCGGCGCCGCTGTTGCAATCGCGATGCGCTGACTATTTGGTGTGTTTTTGAGTGTGGTGTTTCGCGGGCTTCGCTTTCGGCGGCGGCTCGTAGGTCAATTTCATGTTGGCGATACCTGCCGCGACATTGAGGCCCGACGTCCCCTCGACCGATAGCGGCTGTAGGGCAACCGAACCGTCGAGACCGCCGGCAAGGACGTTCGTTCCGAGCCCAAGCCCGAGCGTGGCATTGGCCGCGACACCGGAATAGCTGCCTTGCAGAACGCCATCCGTGTGGTTTGTCGGGGCATAGACATACCAGATCAGCGAGCCGCCCTTCAGCACGCCGATATCGACGCCGATCTTGGTGATCGTTCCCTTGTAGTGTTCCACCGGACCGGGCTGCGATGGCGTGAACATGCAATTGATGTCTCGTTTCGATCCGAGGATCATACCGAAACCTTCCGAAATATCGCAGGTCAGAGAGCCGGCCTGGACGCGCGTGGCCGCCGCCGCTGGCGTCGCGGACACGCCCGCCCCGATGACAACGCCAAATATGGCAACGGTGATTTTGAAAACGGACATGCGAGCCTCCTTCGATTGGCATTCCGTTCGAAGGGATTTAGGCGGATAGCCCGTCACAGCAAGGGCAAGCTATCGTCCATTCCTCGTTTGCCGGATGAGATCACGACCGATCGGCTTTGCCGGTTCGCTTCTGAGAACCAGTGACGTCGTCACCGAACCGTGCCGCGCAACGGTATCAACGATCGCCTCCAGATCGGATGGCGTCGGAACCAGCACCTTCAGGATGAAACAATCCTCTCCCGTCAGTCGTAGCACTTCGATCACCTGCGGCATCTCGGAAAATAGCTTGAGACAGGGACCGATGTGCTCGTGCGTTGTACGCAATCGCATGACTGCCATCATTCCGAGCCCAACGGCTGCTGCGTTGATACGGGCGCCGTAACCTCCGATGATGCCGCGCTCCTCCAGTCGCTTCAGCCGCTCCGATGTCGCGGGCTGCGACAGGCCGATTTTCCGGCCAAGTTCGGAAACGGAGATCCGGCCATCTTCCTGCATGATCTCGATGATCGAAAAGTCCGTCGGGTCCAGTTGTCGGTCTATCGGCTCATTCATGGGGTCGTCACCTATCATTCATCGGATGCGATAAGTCTTTCCCGATACATTCATATGTCAAGCAGCGCATTCGCGTGCCAGTCTGGCGATTGGCAGCGAGAAGGAAAGTCGGATGAGAGACATAGTTATGGTGCCGGGAATCGGTGGCTCGGACGGTATGCACTGGCAATCGCGATGGCAGGCGGCGGATCGAAG
Organism: Rhizobium sp. Root708; assembly: GCF_001429725.1. Lineage (GTDB taxonomy): Bacteria > Pseudomonadota > Alphaproteobacteria > Rhizobiales > Rhizobiaceae > Rhizobium. Next base: position 23,436 of record NZ_LMHV01000010.1, read on the forward strand.
GATACGGCGCTTTGAGCCGTCGAGCTGGGAGCGGCCGGAATTGGACGATTGGGTCGCGGCGCTGGAGAGTGAGGTCGAGCGATCGGATACCCCACCGCTGCTTGTTGCGCACAGCTTGGGTTGCCTTCTCGTGACCCATTGGGCGGCCGGAACAACTCGTCGCGTGGCGGGTGCCGTGTTTGTTGCACCACCGGATCCCGCGGAAACCGTCTTCCCCGCTGAGGCGTCCGGTTTTGCATTCCCGCAACGGCGCGCTTTGTCCTTTCCGTCGCTCGTCATCGCGAGCACCAATGATGTCTATGGTTCAATCGCGCATGCTCGTGCTTTGGCGGCCGGTTGGGGTAGTGTGTTTACCGAGGTAGGCGCGCGCGGCCATCTGAACGGCAAGAGCGGACTTGGCGATTGGGCCGAAGGCAGGGAGATGGTCGCCGCGTTCGAGGCGACACTCGCCTAGCCGGCTTGGGCGTTCAGTATATCGCGAAGCTTGTAATGAACAGGAGCTGAGAGATAGCGGTCACGATCCTGCGGCCCGAGCACCTTGCCGAAGGTGGCGATCATTTCCGGCATGGTCACCTTTTCACCGCTGTAGGGGAGATGCTCGACGGCCATCCCGGCGGCAATCGCCCCACCTTTGATCACACGGCAGTAGATGCCCGGCCGGGCGGCTTTGGTGTAGCGCTTGACGAAGCCAGGGTCGCCCATTCGCGCGGCGAAGGTCGCGCATGGAATACGCGCACTGGTGACCTCTAGAACAAGATCGTCGACTATGAATTGATCTCCGACGCAAACGATGCGGTTTTCGAGGCCGTCGATTACCAGGTTCTCCCCGAATGTGCCCGGCTGGACCCGTTGTGCCAGTTCCGCCGACCACCAGTCGAGCGTCAGCGACCCCTCGAGATAGACCGCCTGGTCGACGCCGCCATGGTGCTTGCGGTTACAGATAGCATCGCCGACCAGCCCTTCGGCATCAACCGGCACGCTGCCGTTGATGGGATGCTTGTAGATGCCCGTCTTGTAACTCTTGCCGGGCAGTCGCTCGGCACTGCCGATGCAGACGGCGAGGATTTTCATTCGATCGGCTCTCCCAACCTGTTTCCGTTTCTCCAGCATATGGGCTAATAACCGCTCATGGCAAAGCGAGTCACCGGCCCCGAAATCGAAAAACTGATCCAGCTTCTGGCAAAGGTGCCCGGCCTTGGCCCGCGCTCAGCGCGCCGCGCCGCGCTGCATCTCATCAAGAGGAAGGACCAGTTGCTTGGCCCCTTGTCGAATGCGATGGGCGAGGCCTACGACAAGGTGAAGATCTGCTCACGCTGCGGCAACGTCGATACGGTCGATCCCTGCACCGTCTGCACGGACGACCGACGCGACCAGTCCGTCATCATCGTCGTCGAAGATGTGTCCGATCTGTGGGCGCTGGAACGTGCCGCTGCGCTGAACGCGGCCTACCATGTTCTCGGCGGCACCCTGTCGCCACTGGATGGGGTCGGGCCCGATGACCTCAACATTCGCGGCCTGATCGAGCGCGTCACTGCGGGCGGCATCCGCGAGCTCATCATCGCCGTCAATGCGACGGTCGAGGGACAAACGACAGCACACTATATAACAGACCAGCTGACCGGGCTGGACGTCAAGATCACTCGACTTGCCCACGGCGTCCCGGTCGGCGGCGAGCTCGACTATCTCGATGAGGGAACGCTCCAGGCGGCGCTCAGGGCACGCACGGCAATCTAGGGGGAAACATGAGCAAGCGCATTTTCGGCCGCCTTTTGACCGCGACGGCAGCGCTCTTGGCGCTGTCGTGCACGCCGGCACTTTCCGCGTCGAAGGCCGATGTCGAAGCGCGGTTCGAGAAATGGGTGCAGAACGATCTCTGGCCGGAAGCACGGAAGAACGGCATTTCGGAACGGGCGTTTCGTGCGTCGTTCGCCGGTGTCGAACTTAATTGGAGCCTGACGGATCTCGCGCCTCCCGGCTTTCCGCCGCCGAGGGAGCAGAAGCAGACGCAGGCCGAATTCTCCTCTCCGGCACCCTATTTCAATGATGACCGCTTGAAGCGGCTGGCTGCCACCGGCCGCGGCTTTGCCTCGCAATATGCCTCCGCCTTGAAGAGGATCGAGAAGACTTACGGGGTTCCGGGATCGATCGTCCTGGCTGTCTGGGGTCGCGAAACCGGGTTCGGTGCCGCCAAGATCCCGAACTCGGCAATTGAGGTGCTGGCCACCAAGGCTTTCATGTCGACGCGCAAGGAGATGTTCCGCACGGAACTTCTCGCGGCCCTGCACATCATCGATCGCGGCGACGCAACGCCGGCCGAGTTCAAGGGGTCATCCGCCGGGGCGCTCGGCCAGCCGCAATTCATGCCGACCAGCTATCTGAAATATGCGGTCGATTTCGACGGCGACGGCCATCCTAATATCTGGACGTCGGTGCCCGACACCCTTGCCTCGATTGCCAATTTCCTGGTGCAGAAGGGTTGGCAGCGCGGCCGAGGATGGGGCTACGAGGTGACGATTCCGGCGCAGGTGTCCTGCGCGCAGGAGGGGCCGGATCTCGCCAAGCCTGTATCGCATTGGGCATCGCTCGGCATTGTCAGAATATCGGGCAAGGCTTTCCCTTCCGATGAAGGCAAGGCATCCGGGATGATGCTCGTCCCGGCCGGTCGCGATGGGCCGGAATTCGTCGTTACGCCGAATTTCTACGTGATCAAGGAGTACAATAACTCCGATCTCTATGCGCTTTACATTGGCAACCTCGCCGATCGGATCGCCTATGGCTCCGGGGCCTTCCAGGGGCCGTGGGGCGATGTCGGCAAGATGCTCAGATCCGACGTCGCGACGATGCAGAAGGCGCTTGAAAAGAAGGGCTACGATGTCGGCGGTTCCGACGGGTTGCCAGGCTACAAGACGCGCAGGTCCATCGGCCAGTGGCAGGAAAAGAATGGAATGAAGCCGACCTGCTACCCCGAGGCGTCGATGATCGGCAAGCTGAAGTAGGTCTAGAGGCTGCGCTTCAGACCTTCGTGGCTCGCGACAAACCCCAGCCTCTCGTAAAAGCGGATCGAGTCCGCCCTCGATTTGTCGGAGGTCAGTTGCACCAGACCGCAGCCGCGCTCGATGCAGCGCGCCACCGCCCATTCGATGAAGTCAGAACCGAGACCGGATCCGCGCTCGTCCTTGGCGATGCGCACGCTTTCGATCTGCCCGCGCCACATGCCGGTCCGCGAAAGGCCGGGAATGAACGTCAGCTGCAGACAACCGACGACACGATCACCCTGATCCACGGCAACGGCCAGCAACTGGTTGGCATCGGCCGCGATCGCCGCGAATGCGTCGATATATCTGGCATCGGGTGGATTCGTGACGACTTCCCGCACAGCTCCAAGAGCGTCGTCGGCAAGCAGGTCGATGATATCAGCCAGATCGGAAGAGCGGGCAGGGCGGAAGGAATGCATGGCTTGTCTCAATGGTGGAGGTCGATCGGCGCCTTGTAGAAGACGTCGTCATTCGGCGGGATCGCCTGGCGCTCGATCAGTCGGTGCACCTGCGGCAGGTCTTCGCCACGGTGCAGCTCGCGCAGCCGCTCGATGTTCTCGGCATCGGCCTGCGTGCGGCGTTGATTGTGCCTGATATATTCGACCCAGGTCGGCGTGTGGTAGGTCTCCGTCCACCGTCCCGGCTTCCCGAGGTCGCGCATCAACGCCCAGTTGCGGGCGCCATCGCGAATGCGGATACGCCGCCGCTCGCCCATCAGCGACAGAAACTCCGGCACGTCGGCATCCGCGATTTCGTAGTCGATCTGGACGACGATGGGGCCACTGCGCGGTGTGATATCAAGGCCGAGCGCCGGCTCGGTGAAGCGGTTTAGAGGATCGAGGTTGAGCGAGGCGAAGGCCGGCATCGAAAAGCGCAGGCCGATCACGATGCCGAACAGCATGACAAGGGCGGAGATCAGCAGGGCGTTGGAAACGCCGTATTGGTCGGCGGCAACGCCCCAGATCCAGCTCCCGCCGGCAATGCCGCCGAAGGTCACCGTCTGATAGAGCGACAGGGCGCGACCGACGACCCAGCGCGGCGTCGAGAGTTGCACGATCGTATTGAACAGCGATAAGGCCAGGACCCAGCAGGCGCCCGATATCACCAGTCCGGCGCAGGTCAGCGCGGCAATCGGGCTGAAAGCGGCGATCGTGGCGCTCAGCGCGAAGCCGGTGAAGGACATGCGCACGATCGTCTCGCTCGAGAAGCGTTCGCGCAGCCGATCGTTCAGCATCGCACCGCCGATCGCCCCGATCCCGAAGGAGCCGAGCATCAGGCCGTAGGTGAGTGGACCGCCGACAACGAGGTCGATTGCCACGATCGGCAGCAGCGCCAGGATGGAGCTGGCGCTGATCCCGAAGATGAGGCCACGCAGCAGCACCTTCTGAAGGTTGGGCGACATCGACACGTAGCGGAGGCCCGCAAACACCGCGCTGCCGAGCGTCTCCCGCGGCAGGGTGGAGACCGGCAGGTTCGGTTTCCAGCGCACCAACGCGTAGATCAGCGCGAAGTAGCTGAGCGCATTGACGGCAAAGGCCGCCGCCGCGCCCGCTGCCGCAACAATCACGCCACCGATCGCCGGGCCGACGCTGCGGGTGATGTTGAAGCCGACGCTGTTCAGCGTGACGGCCGCGGGCAGGTCCGCGCGCGGCACCATATCGCCGACGGAAGCCTGCCATGAGGGATTGTTCAGTGCGGTGCCGCAGCCGATCAGAAAGGTGAAGAAAAGCAGCAGCCACGGCGAAAGCCAGCCGAAATAGGCCGAAACACTAAGCAGCGCGGAGACGCCGAGCATGAAGTATTGTGCCGCCAACATCACCCGGCGCCGGTCGAAACTGTCGGCGAGTGCCCCTGAAACCAGCGAGAAAAGCATGATTGGCAGCGCTGTCGATGTCTGCACGAGCGCGACCATATTCTCCGACGAGGTGATGGTCGTCATCATCCAGGCCGCACCGACGGCCTGAATAAGCCCCCCGAAGTTCGAGGCGATGCTTGCGAACCAGATCGTCCGGTACGTCTCGTGCCGCAACGGCGCCAGTGTCGACGATGTGTAAGGCACGATCCCTCCCTCAGCGGTCCCTCGAAGCCAATATATTCCGAAAGCTGTCTCTGGCTAGCGCCGGGGTGGATCCCGAGCTTGCCGACGGAGCTTGCATTTTGGGAAAAACGGGACTATATGGCTCTCAAATCTTGATCGTTTGATGAGGAGTGGGCCGCAAGGACCCGCTCTTTTTTATTACCGCGATCACCCACCATGCATGAAATTGCTAGGAGCGCATCGCTTGTCGGATCCGACGAACGCCAACAATGAACTTGAGCCACGGCTGATCATCGAGACCGGTCTCGATCAGCGTCTTGCCGACATTATCGAGCCCGTGCTTGTTGACATCGGCTACCGTCTGGTCCGTGTGCGCATGCTCAACCAGAACGGCGCCACTATGCAGATCATGGCCGAGCGCAACGATGGAACCATGGACGTCGAGGGCTGCGAAGAGGTTTCGGTGGCCGTTTCTCCAGTTCTCGATGTGGAAGATCCGATCGATAAAGAGTATCATCTGGAAGTGTCCTCGCCGGGTATTGACCGGCCGATGGTGCGCAAGTCCGATTTCGTGCGCTGGACTGGACATTTGCTGAAGTGCGAAACGTCGATCATGGTCGGCAATCGCAAGCGCTTCCGTGGCAAGATCGTCGCCACCGACGAAAACGGTTTCACGCTTGAGCGTGATCAGGTTTCCGAGGGTGAGGAACAGAATATCGTCATTCCGTTCACGGCGCTTGCCGATGCGAAGCTCATTTTGACCGACGATCTGATCCGTGATGCCCTGCGCGCCGATAAGCTGGCGAAGGCAGAGGCCGCGAACCAGAACGACGCTGAAGACCAAGAATAACCGATCAACTTGTGGCGCCAGGGACGGGAACCCGGGACGCCTAGACGGAGAGAAAAGACAATGGCAGTCAGTGCGAACCGGCTCGAACTTCTGCAGATCGCAGATGCAGTGGCGCGCGAAAAGGTCATCGACCGCGAGATCGTGCTTGCCGCAATGGCAGACGCGATCCAGAAGGCAGCGCGCTCCCGCTACGGTACCGAGTCCAACATCCGCGCCGACATCAACCCGAAGACCGGCGAAATCCGTCTTCAGCGTCTGCTCGAAGTTGTCGAAAAGGCCGAAGACTATTCGACCCAGATTCCGCTTGAGCTGGCCCGCGACCGCAACCCGGACGCAGCCCTTGGCGATTTCATCGCCGATCCGCTGCCGCCGATGGATTTCGGCCGTATCGCCGCTCAGTCCGCCAAGCAGGTCATCGTCCAGAAGGTTCGCGAAGCCGAGCGTGATCGCCAGTTCGACGAGTTCAAGGATCGCGTCGGCGAAATCGTCAACGGCACCGTCAAGCGCGTCGAATACGGTAACGTCATCGTCGACCTCGGCCGTGGCGAAGGCATCATCCGCCGCGACGAAATGATCCCGCGCGAAAACGTCCGCTATGGCGATCGCGTCCGTGCATACGTATATGATGTTCGTCGTGAACAGCGCGGCCCGCAGATTTTCCTGTCGCGCACGCATCCGCAGTTCATGGTCAAGCTCTTCACCATGGAAGTGCCGGAAATCTATGACGGCATCATCCAGGTGAAGTCGGTCGCCCGCGATCCGGGTTCGCGCGCCAAGATCGCCGTGATCTCGAACGACAGTTCGATCGATCCGGTCGGCGCCTGCGTCGGTATGCGTGGTTCGCGCGTTCAGGCCGTTGTCGGCGAGCTCCAGGGCGAAAAGATCGACATCATTCCGTGGTCGCAGGATCCGGCGACCTTCGTCGTCAACGCCCTGCAGCCGGCTGAAGTCGCCAAGGTCGTTCTCGATGAAGATGCCGAGCGCATCGAAGTCGTGGTTCCGGACGAGCAGCTGTCGCTGGCCATCGGCCGCCGCGGTCAGAACGTTCGCCTGGCATCGCAGCTGACCGGCTGGGACATCGACATCATGACGGAAGCCGAAGAGTCGGAGCGCCGTCAGAAGGAATTCAACGAGCGCACCAACCTGTTCATGGACTCGCTCGACGTTGACGAAATGGTCGGCCAGGTTCTGGCCTCGGAAGGCTTCGCAGCCGTTGAAGAACTGGCTTACGTCGATCTCGACGAAATCGCCTCGATCGATGGTTTCGACGAAGACACGGCGCAGGAAATTCAGACCCGCGCCCGCGAGTTTCTCGAAAAGCTCGAAGCCGAGATGGACGAGAAGCGCAAGTCGCTTGGCGTTGCCGACGAGCTGCGCACCATCGACGGCATGACTGCCCAGATGATGGTCGCGCTCGGCGAGGACAGCATCAAGACGATCGAGGACTTTGCAGGCTGCGCAGCTGACGATCTCGTTGGCTGGAGCGAACGCAAGAACGGTGAGACGAAGAAGTTCGAAGGTCTGTTTTCCAAGTTCGACGTATCGCGCGTCGAGGCTGAGCAGATGATCGTTCAGGCTCGCCTTGCTGCCGGTTGGATCACCGAAGAGGACCTCGCAAAGGACACGGAAGCTGAAGAAGCTTCCGAGGTCGAGCAAGAAGTGTGATGTCCGCGCATGAGCCGGCCGTTTCGCCTGAAGACGATGATCTTGCAGGATATGACGCGAACGGTCGCATGTGCATCGTGACGCGCGAAAGCGGATCGCCGGATGAGCTGATCCGCTTCGTCGCTGCTCCCGATGGGACTGTGGTGGCCGACTTGAAGCGACAGCTTCCGGGGCGCGGCTGCTGGGTCAAGATCGACCGCTTGTTGGTCGAGAAGGCTGTGGCGAAGAAGCTCTTCGCCCGTGCCCTGAAGGCGGACGTCAAGGTGTCCGCCGATCTTGGCGAGGTTGTTGAGAAGCTGCTTTCGCAGCAGCTGATGCAGATGATGAACATGGCCCGCAAGGCAGGCCAGTTCGTTACCGGCTCCGCGAAAGTGGATGCCGCGGTTAGAAGTGGAGCCGCAATTGCGGTCTTCCACGCCACGAATGCCGCCGAAGATGGCGTGAGAAAAATAGACCAGGCTCGCAAGGCCTGGCATCTCGGAATGGAAACCGAGAACGAAATACCTTCCTTACGTCTCTTCTCGGAGGACGAAATGGAAGGGGTGATGGGCCAGAACACTTTTATCCATGCTGCAGTGCTTGCAGGGCAGGCGGGTGAGGGTGTAGTGAAGCGCGCAAAGATGCTCGAACAGTACCGTAATGGCGGTCAGTCCCGGGCACCGGGCGGCGCTGGCCGGCAAAAACAATGATACGGTCACCGGCATCGTCCGGCTGCTACATCATTGATCGACAGTATTTGAACGACAGGGCTTGATGACGTCATCGCTCCCTGTCCGAAGGAACGGGAACGAATGACCGATAGCAATGACGACAAGACACTGAACGGACCGGGCAAGAAGACTCTGAGCCTGAAGCCGTCGGGAATGAGCCAGGGCACCGTGCGCCAGGATATGGGCCGCGGCCGCACCAAGGCGGTCGTTGTCGAGACCCGCAAGCGGCGTCCGATGCGTCCGGAAGACGAGCGCCCGATCACCCCCGTAAGCTCCGCCCCCGCCCCGGTACGCACCGAAGCCGCTCCGAGCGCGCACCAGCCGCGCGCCCCGCAGGCGCCGCAGCCGCGTATCCAGCCGGCCGGCGGTCAGCAGTCGCGTCCGCAGCAGCCATCCTCTCAGCCTCCGCGTCAGCAGGATCGCCCCCGTCCGGTGGTTCTGAACCATCTGTCGCCTGAGGAAATGGATGCACGCCGCCGCGCGCTTGCCATGGCGCAGGTTCGCGATGCCGAAGATGCGGTTCGCCGCGCCGAAGAAGAAAAGCGTCGTGCCGCTGAAGAAGTCGTGCGCCAGGCTGCCGAGGCTGAAGAAGCCAAGCGCCGCTCTGTCGAAGAAGCTGCCGCCCGTGTGGCGGAGGCTGCTGCCGCTGCTGCGGCTCCGGCTGAAGTTGCAGCGCCTGCCGCCGCGCCTCGCGCCGAAGCTCCACGCGTTCAGCCCTCGGCTCCCGCCGCACGGCGTCCCGATGGCGCCCCGTCGCCGGCTCAGGCGCGTCCTGCGCCGGGTGCTGCTGCACCTGGACCTGCCGGTCGTGGTCGCCGTGAGAATGATGAAGATGATCGTGGCGCACCGCGCTCCGGTGCTCCGGCGCGTGGCCGCGTCGTGCGTCCGGAACCGGCAAAGCCTGTTACCGCGCGTCCGAAGGGCGACGATGGTCGCCGCCAGGGAAAGCTGACGATCACCGCTGCAAGCACGGATGACGACGGCAACGCACGTGGCCGTTCGATGGCCGCTATGCGCCGTCGCCAGGAAAAGTTCCGCCGCAGCCAGATGCAGGAAACCCGCGAGAAGGTTATCCGCGAAGTCATCCTGCCGGAGACCATCACCATTCAGGAACTGTCGCAGCGTATGTCTGAACGCGCCGTCGACGTTATCAAGTACCTGATGAAGGAAGGCCAGATGATGAAGCCGGGCGACGTCATCGACGCCGACCTCGCCGAAATCATCGCCGGCGAATTCGGCCACACCGTCAAGCGCGTTTCGGAATCCGACGTTGAAGAAGGCATCTTCGACAAGGCCGACGATGCCGGCGAAATGGTTTCGCGTCCGCCAGTCGTCACGATCATGGGTCACGTCGACCACGGCAAGACCTCGCTGCTCGACGCCATCCGTCAGGCAAACGTCGTCTCTGGTGAAGCCGGTGGCATCACCCAGCACATCGGTGCCTATCAGGTCGAACAGAACGGTCAGAAGATCACCTTCATCGACACCCCCGGCCACGCCGCCTTCACGGCCATGCGTGCCCGTGGTGCACAGGCGACTGACATCGCGATCCTCGTGGTCGCGGCCGACGACAGCGTGATGCCGCAGACGATCGAATCCATCAGCCACGCCAAGGCGGCCGGTGTTCCGATCATCGTGGCGATCAACAAGATCGACAAGCATGAAGCCAAGCCGGACAAGGTCCGCCAGCAGCTTCTGCAGCACGAAGTCTTCGTTGAATCGCTCGGCGGCGAAGTTCTCGACGTCGAAGTTTCGGCGAAGAACAAGACGAACCTCGACAAGTTGCTCGAAGCCGTCCTGCTGCAGGCCGAAATCCTCGACCTCAAGGCCGACCCGACGCGTACCGCGGAAGGTATCGTGATCGAAGCCCAGCTCGACCGTGGTCGTGGTGCGGTTGCGACCGTTCTCGTCCAGAAGGGCACGCTGAAGCCTGGCCAGATCATCGTTGCCGGCGATCAGTGGGGCCGCGTTCGCGCGCTCGTCACCGACAAGGGCGACCATGTCAAGGAAGCCGGTCCGGCGACCCCGGTCGAGGTGCTTGGCCTGTCCGGCACGCCTGCTGCCGGCGACAAGTTCGCCGTCGTCGAAAACGAGAGCCGTGCTCGCGAGATTTCCGAATATCGCCAGCGTCTGGCCCGCGACAAGGCGGTTGCCCGCCAGACCGGCCAGCGCGGTTCGCTCGAACAGATGATGAGCAAGCTGCAGAACACCGGCTACAAGGAATTCCCGCTGCTCATCAAGGGCGACGTGCAGGGTTCCATCGAAGCGATCATCGGTGCTCTCGACAAGCTCGGCACCGACGAAGTGCGGGCCCGTATCGTCCATTCGGGCGCCGGCGCCATCACCGAGTCGGATCTGGCGCTTGCCGAATCCTCAGACGCCGCGATCATCGGCTTCAACGTCCGTGCAAACGCACAGGCACGTCTCGCCGCTGAACGTGCCGGCACCGAAATCCGCTACTACAACATCATCTACGATCTGGTGGATGACGTGAAGGCAGCGATGTCGGGCCTGCTCTCGCCGGAGCGCCGCGAAACCTTCCTCGGCAATGCCGAAATCCTCGAGGTGTTCAACATCACGAAGACCGGCAAGGTCGCGGGTTGCCGCGTCGTCGAAGGCAAGGTCGAGCGTGGTGCGGGCGTTCGCCTGCTGCGCGACAACGTCGTCATCCACGAAGGCAAGCTCAAGACGCTCAAGCGCTTCAAGGACGAAGTATCGGAAGTCCCGGTCGGTCAGGAATGCGGTATGGCCTTCGAAAACTACGAAGACATCCGTGCCGGCGATACGATCGAATGCTTCCGCGTCGAGCATATCACCCGTACGCTCTGATCGTGCGAGACTAGAATTTTGGACGGGCGCCGGATCACATGAGGCCGGCGCCCGAACCTTTTGAGGCAAAGAACAATGGCAACAAGACCAACAACCTCCGCACCTTCGCAGCGCATGCTGCGCGTCGGCGAGCAGGTTCGCGCCGCCATCACGCAGGTTCTGCAGCGCGGCGAAGTGCGCGACGACGTGATCGAGAAGACCGTGATTTCGATCTCCGAAGTCCGCATGTCGACCGATCTGAAGGTCGCGACGGCCTTCGTCACGCCGCTCGGCGTCGCTGACCACGATGCGGTGATCGCGGCGCTGAACCGTCACGCCAAATACATCCGCGGCCGTCTTGGCCCGCAACTCCGGCAGATGAAGTACATGCCGGAAGTCCGTTTCCGCGACGATACGAGCTTCGACAACTACAAGAAGATCGACGAGTTGCTGCGCTCGCCCGAGGTCCAGCGCGATCTCGACCACGGCGATACCGAAGAAAAATAGTAGAAGAGACTGATGTCCAAACCACGTAAACCGAAGGGCCGCCCGATTTCGGGATGGCTGATCCTTGATAAGCCGGTCGATTTCGGCTCCACCGAAGCTGTTTCGAAGATCAAGTGGCTGTTCAAGGCGCAGAAGTGCGGTCATGCGGGCACGCTTGATCCTTTGGCTTCGGGCATGCTGCCGATCGCGCTTGGCGATGCGACTAAGACCGTTCCCTACGTGATGGATGGCCGCAAGATCTACGAATTCACCGTGACGTGGGGTGAAGAGCGAGCGACCGACGATCTCGAAGGCGATGTGACGCAGAGCTCCGACACGCGTCCAAGCGAACAGCAGATCCGTGATCTCCTGCCGAAGTACACCGGCGTCATCAGCCAGGTTCCGCCGCAGTTCTCCGCGATCAAGATCGCTGGCGAGCGCGCCTACGATCTGGCGCGCGAAGGTGAAGCGGTCGAGATTCCGTCCCGCGAGGTCGAGATTTTCCGTCTGACGCTCTTGTCCTGCCAGGACGCCGATACGGCGCACTTCGAAGTCGAGTGCGGCAAGGGCACCTATGTACGGGCGCTCGCACGCGATTTCGGCCGCGAACTCGGCTGCTATGGCCATATTTCCGGCCTGCGTCGCAGCTTTGTCGCTCCGTTTGCCGAAGAGACCATGATACCGCTTGCCGATCTCATCGCGCTCGAGGCGGTCGAAGATGCGGACGAACGGCTCGCAGCTCTGGATGCCATGCTGATCGAGACCAGCGAAGCGCTCTCTTCGCTGCCGCATCTTGTGGTCAACGACGACCAGGCCCACCGCCTGAAGATGGGCAACCCGATCCTCGTGCGCGGCCGCGATGCGCCCGTCGAGGAAAGCGAAGCCTACGCGACGGCCCGCGGCAAGCTGGTCGCCATCGGCGAGATCGGCCAGGGTGAATTCCGCCCGAAGCGCGTCTTCGGCTGATCTTCGATAAACCCCTGGTTTCGGCTCGATCGAGGGCCGCGCAAACCATAGATGGCAGTTGTCAGCCCTTGCCATTGAGATATGTTTCCCTGATCCGGGCCTTGGAGCTCTTTGGATCAGGGAGATAGTCATGCGCAGACTTGCAGCCGGCATCCTCATGTTCTTCTCGGCGGTCTTGATGAACGCAAGCGCCTCCTCGGGAGAGCGCTGGGCGACGTTACCAGCCTTCCCGCCGATGCCGGCCCCTAAGACGAGCGGCATGGCGCCCGTCAACGACATCAAGATGTACTACGCCGAGTATGGTGAGGGTGAGCCGATCCTGTTCATCCACGGCGGGCTCGGCAGCGCCGACGTATGGGGCTACCAGGTGACCGAGTTCGCTAGAGATCATCGGGTGATCGTCGCCGACAGCCGGGGACATGGCCGCTCTACGCGCAGCCAGCAGCCGTTCGGCTATGATCTTATGACCTCTGACTACGTCGCTTTGCTGGACTATCTGAAGCTCGACAAGGTGACGCTGGTCGGTTGGTCCGATGGTGGCATCATCGGCATCGACATGGCCATGAAGAACCCCGAGAAGCTGGCTCGCGTGATCGCGCAGGCGGCGAACGTGACGACCGACGGCGTCAAAGCCGACGTCATGAACAACAAGACCTTCAGCGACTATATCAACGCCGCTGGCGAAACCTACAAGAAGCTGTCGCCGACGCCGAGCGAGTATGATGCCTTCGTCACCCAAATTTCCGGCATGTGGGCAAGCCAGCCCGCCTGGACGGCCGACGACCTTGGCAAGATCAAGGTGCCCGTCACTGTGGCGATCGGCGATCACGACGAGGCCGTCAAGCTCGACCATACCGAGATGATGGCCAAGCAGATTCCGGGTGCCAAGCTGGTGATCCTCAAGGATGCGAGCCATTTCGCCATGCTGCAGGACCCAGACGGGTACAATGCCATGATCCGCGATGCCATGGCTGGAAACTGACGAATCGGCCATGTGCGGCCATGCCTCTTTCCATCGCAACGCATTTGGTTTATACGCAGCGCCAGCATCAGGCATGGCTTGAATGCATTCGCGGCCAAAGCTGGACGACATCCCGGCTTTTGGCGACCTATTCTCCTCTCATGGAAAGGAACATCCGATGTCGATTACTGCTGAGCGTAAGACGGCTCTCATCAAGGAATACGCAACGTTCGAAGGCGACACCGGTTCTCCGGAAGTTCAGGTCGCAATCCTGACCGAGCGTATCAACAACCTGACCGGCCACTTCAAGGACCACAAGAAGGATAACCATTCCCGCCGTGGTCTGCTGACGATGGTTTCCAGCCGCCGCTCGCTTCTTGATTACCTCAAGAAGAAGAACGAAGGCCGTTACACCAAGCTGATCACCAGCCTGGGTATTCGCCGCTAATGATTTTTCGGCGGGCGCTCCCCTTGGGACGCCCGCCGGATTTTTTCCGGGGAGATTTCCCCACCCGCCACGCGTGGCGGATTACCCGGCGGACCCGGATGGGCCGGTTCTGCTAAACCAACCGTTGACCTGTCATGGGGCAGGATTGCCGGATGCTTTCGGCCAGAGCCTCACAGGCTTTGGCCCGGTCTCCCTGAGAGACTGGTAATGCAAAGCCTCCCGTTGTCTTGCCCATGATGCGTCACACCGATTGCGGTTGACCGTGCGTCGTGCCCTGGAGGCGAGGCGCATGCTCCCGCATTGAAGGACAAGACATATGTTCGATACCCATAGTGTGGAAATCGAGTGGGCAGGCCGCCCGCTGAAGCTCGAAACCGGTAAGATCGCCCGTCAGGCTGACGGTGCCGTTCTCGCGACCTACGGCGAGACCGTGGTTCTCGCCACCGTCGTTTCGGCCAAGTCGCCGAAGCCAGGCCAGGACTTCTTTCCGCTGACCGTTAACTACCAGGAAAAGACCTACGCAGCCGGCAAGATCCCCGGCGGCTACTTCAAGCGCGAAGGTCGTCCGTCCGAAAAGGAAACGCTGGTTTCGCGTCTGATCGACCGTCCGATCCGCCCGCTGTTCCCGGAAGGCTACAAGAACGACACCCAGGTTGTCGTCACCGTCGTCCAGCACGACCTCGAGAACGACCCCGACGTACTGTCGATGGTTGCCGCTTCCGCAGCGCTCACCCTCTCCGGCGTTCCTTTCATGGGCCCGGTCGGCGGCGCACGTGTCGGCTACATCAACGGCGAATACGTTCTCAACCCGCATCTCGACGAGATGGAAGAATCGGTTCTGGACCTGGTTGTCGCCGGTACCCACGACGCCGTTCTGATGGTTGAATCCGAAGCCAAGGAACTCAACGAAGAAGTCATGCTCGGTGCTGTGATGTTCGGTCATCGCGGCTTCCAGCCGGTTCTCGACGCGATCATCAAGCTCGCTGAAGTTGCCGCCAAGGAGCCTCGCGATTTCCAGCCGGAAGATCATTCCGAGCTCGAAGCCGAAATGCTGAAGCTGTTCGAAGCTGAACTGCGCACCGCCTACAAGAACACCCAGAAGGCTGAGCGCTACGCTGCCGTCGACGCCGTTAAGGCTAAGGTCAAGGCACACTTCTTCCCTGAAGGCGTTGAGCCGAAGTACACCGCCGAAGTCATCGGCGCGACCTTCAAGCACCTGCAGGCGAAGATCGTTCGCTGGAACATCCTCGACACCAAGAGCCGCATCGACGGCCGTGACCTGTCGACCGTTCGTGCGATCGTCTCAGAAGTCGGCATCCTGCCGCGCACCCACGGTTCGGCACTCTTCACCCGCGGCGAAACGCAGGCGATCGTTGTTGCCACGCTCGGCACCGGCGAAGACGAACAGTATGTCGACAGCCTGACGGGCATGTACAAGGAGCGCTTCCTGCTCCATTACAACTTCCCTCCCTACTCGGTTGGCGAAACGGGCCGTATGGGCTCCCCGGGCCGTCGCGAAATCGGCCACGGCAAGCTCGCATGGCGCGCTATCCGCCCGATGCTGCCATCCGCTGAACAGTTCCCCTACACGCTGCGTATCGTCTCCGAGATCACCGAGTCGAACGGCTCGTCCTCGATGGCGACCGTCTGCGGCACCTCGCTCGCTCTGATGGACGCTGGCGTTCCTTTGGCTAAGCCGGTTGCCGGTATTGCCATGGGCCTGATCCTCGAAGGTGACCGTTTCGCGGTTCTCTCCGACATCCTCGGCGACGAAGACCACCTTGGCGACATGGACTTCAAGGTTGCAGGTACTGCCGACGGCATCACCTCGCTGCAGATGGACATCAAGATCGCCGGCATCACCGAAGAGATCATGAAGGTCGCTCTCGGCCAGGCACAGGGCGGTCGTACGCACATCCTTGGCGAAATGTCGAAGGCGATCTCCGAAGGCCGCTCGCAGCTCGGCGAATTCGCTCCGCGCATCGAAGTCATGAACATCCCGGTCGACAAGATCCGTGAAGTCATCGGCTCCGGCGGCAAGGTCATCCGCGAAATCGTCGAAAAGACCGGCGCCAAGATCAACATCGAAGACGACGGCACCGTGAAGATCGCTTCTTCGTCGGGCAAGGAAATCGAAGCGGCCCGCAAGTGGATCCACTCGATCGTTGCCGAGCCGGAAATCGGCCAGATCTACGAAGGCACGGTCGTCAAGACCGCCGACTTCGGCGCTTTCGTCAACTTCTTCGGCGCCCGCGACGGCCTCGTCCACATCTCGCAGCTCGCTTCCGAGCGCGTTGCCAAGACCCAGGACGTCGTCAAGGAAGGCCAGAAGGTTTGGGTCAAGCTCCTCGGCTTCGACGAGCGCGGTAAGGTCCGCCTGTCGATGAAGGTTGTCGACCAGACAACCGGCCAGGAAATCCCTGCCGACAAGAAGAAGGAAGAAGCTGCGGCCGAGTAAGCTGCGCCTTCCCGAGACTTCATGGGCGCGGGGTAGTTTCCGCGCCCTTTTTGTATTCAAGAACGAGATAGAACCATGAGCAGCGAGACGCTGAAAACACTGTTCCACCCCTTTGTAAGCGGCACCGTCGAGGCGCCCGGCGAGGGCGAGCGCGTGCTTTTCCTCGGCGCTCAGGCAGGCTTCGCCCTGCCGGAGGGCTTTACCGCCTCGCTGAACGCCGTACAGGGCTTCCGATCGCTGTACCGGCAACTGCTCTCCCAGCGCATCGAAACCACGCCTGAGATCGAAGGCGAGGACTATGATGCGGCACTCATCCTCTGCAGCAAGCACAAGGGCGAGAACGAGGCCAACATCGCCGCCGCGCTTCAGCGCGTGAAGATGGGTGGCCTGATCGTCATCGCTGGCGGCAAGGAGGATGGCATCCAGTCTCTGCGCAAGCGCATGGAAGGCTTTGGTCTCGAGATCGAGTACATGCCGAAGTATCACGGTGTCGCGCTATGGTTTGGCCGCCCGGCCGATATCAGCGAGATCGTCGGGAAGTTTGCCAAGCCGCCCGTGCGCGTCGACGGCCGCTTCCTGGCCTCAGCCGGCATGTTCTCGCATGATCGCATCGATGACGGTTCGGAGCTGCTTGCCTCGCGCCTGCCTGCCGATTTCACCGGCGACGTCGCGGATTTCGGCGCCGGATGGGGGTATCTCTCCATCGCGCTGGCGCAGCGGTCTCCCGGGGTCAGCCGCCTTGATCTCTATGAAGCCAACTACGCCGCTCTGGAAGCAGCGAAGGCCAATCTGGAGGAGAACTGCCCCGACGTGCCTGCGCGCTTCTTCTGGCATGATCTGGCAGGCGAACCGGTCAGGGACAAGTACGATATCGTGATCATGAATCCGCCCTTCCACGAAGGCCATGCGGCAGAACCCTCGCTCGGCCAGGCGATGATCAAGACGGCCGCGTCGGCGCTGCGTGGCGGCGGTCGCCTGCTGCTGGTCGCCAATCGCGGCTTGCCTTACGAGCCGGTGCTGGCCGCGAACTTCAAGGAGAGCGGCGAGACCTGCCGCAATGCCCGTTTCAAGGTCCTCTGGGCGAAGAAGTAGGCTCCGGGGCCGTTGTCAGAATCTATGGCAGTGATCGTGCTGGGAGCCGTTGTTGCAGGTTTTGTTCAAGGGCTCTCGGGCTTCGCTTTCGGTCTCGTAGCCATGTCCTTTTGGGCATGGACTATTGAGCCCCAATTGGCAGCAGTGCTGGTGGTCTTTGGTGCGCTTACCGGTCAAATCACCGGTATGATATCAGTTCGGCGCTGCTTCAACCTGAAGGTCTTCTTGCCGTTTCTTCTGGGCGGTATCGCAGGCATACCCATAGGAGTCGCGGCTCTACCGTCGCTCGACACGCATCTTTTCAAGACCATCCTTGGTTTGCTGCTGATTATGTGGTGCCCGGTTATGCTGTTTGCGCGTCAGATTCCGCCGGTCCGTATCGGAGTCAAAATCGCCGATGGCGCCGTTGGCGTGATCGGCGGCATCATGGCCGGGATCGGCGGGTTCTCAGGCCCTATACCAACGCTTTGGTGCACTCTGCGGCAAATGGAGAAGGACGAGCAGCGGGCCATTATCCAGAACTTCAATCTGGCGGCCCTTGCTTTCACCATGGCCACTTATGTGGGCATGGGAATGGTGACAGCAAAAATGCTGCCGATGTTTGCCATCGTGGCAGCGGCGTTGTTGCTTCCAACAATCCTTGGAGCTCGGTTTTATCTGCGGATTAGCGAGGCGACCTTTAGAAAGATCGTTCTCGGACTACTGACAGTGTCTGGAGCAGGAATGATCGCTTCGGAGGTGCCGAGTTTTTTCAGCGGTCACGACGCTGCCCACATTGTCGACTCTCAGAGGTAAAAAAGCGGCCAATGGCCGCCTTTTGTCTTACTCCATGTCTGCCTTGCGTAACGCATCAAGCGCCGGCATCGAGGTGATGTTGAACCCGGCATCGACGAAGTGGATTTCCCCGGTGACGCCTGCCGCCATGTCGGAGAGCAGGTAGAGGGCCGAATTGCCGACGTGATCGATGGTCACCGTCTTGCGCAGTGGCGAGTTCTGCTGGTTCCACGACAGGATGGCGCGGGCATCCGAGATACCGGCGCCGGCGAGCGTGCGGATCGGGCCAGCGGAGATCGCGTTGACGCGAATGCCGCGCGGGCCGTAATCGGCGGCCAGATAGCGCACGGAGGCCTCGAGAGCCGCCTTGGCGACGCCCATGACATTGTAGTTGGGGATGACGCGCGTCGAGCCGTTATAGGTCAGCGTCAGCATAGAGCCGCCTTCGGTCATCAGCGGCGCCAGGCGCTTGGCGATCTCGGTGAACGAGAAGCACGAGATCACCATCGTGCGGCTGAAGTTTTCGCGCGTGGTGTCGGCGTAAAGGCCCTTGAGCTCGTTCTTGTCGGAGAAGCCGATGGCGTGCACGACGAAGTCGAGCGTGCCCCAGCGTTCCTTAATCGCCTCGACTGTTGCGTCGACGGAAGCAATGTCCTCGACGTCGCACGGCAGAACGAATTCCGACCCGACTTCAGCTGCGAGCGGCTTGACGCGCTTGCCGAGCGCGTCGCCCTGATAGGTGAAGGCAAGTTCCGCACCCTGTGCTGCCAGCGCCTTCGAAATTCCCCAGGCGATGGAATGGTTGTTCGCAACGCCCATGATAAGCCCGCGCTTACCCTGCATGATTCCCGTCATATTGTTATCCGTTGTAGCGCTGGAAGACGAGCGTGGCGTTGGTGCCGCCGAAGCCGAAGGAGTTGGAAAGCGCGATGTCGATCTTGGCGTCGTCGATACGCTTGCGCACGATCGGCACGCCGTCGAATTCCGGGTCGAGCTCGGTGATATGAGCGCTTTCGCCGATGAAACCGGCCTGCATCATCAGCAGCGAGTAGATCGATTCCTGCACGCCGGCAGCGCCGAGCGAGTGGCCGGTCAGCGACTTGGTCGACTGGATGTGCGGGATCTTGTTGCCGAACACTTCGCGGATCGCGCCGATTTCCTTGCTGTCGCCGACAGGCGTCGAGGTGCCGTGCGTGTTGACGTAGTCGACATCGCCCTTCACCGTCGAGAGCGCCTGGCGCATGCAGCGGATCGCACCTTCGCCCGACGGAGCGACCATGTCGTAGCCGTCGGAAGTCGCACCGTAGCCGACGATTTCGGCGTAAATCTTGGCGCCGCGGGCCTTAGCGTGCTCCAGCTCTTCGAGAACCAGAACGCCAGCACCGCCGGCAATCACGAAGCCGTCGCGGGTGGCGTCATAGGCGCGCGAAGCGGTCTCAGGCGTGTCGTTGTACTTGGAGGACATGGCGCCCATGGCGTCGAACAGGTTCGACATCGTCCAGTCGAGGTCTTCGTGGCCACCGGCGAACATGATGTCCTGCTTGCCCCACTGGATCATTTCGGCGGCATTGCCGATGCAATGCGCGGACGTCGAGCAGGCCGAGGAGATCGAGTAGTTGACGCCGTGGATCTTGAACCAGGTGGCGAGCGTGGCGGATGCCGTCGAGGACATTGCCTTCGGCACGGCGAACGGGCCGATGCGCTTCGGGCTGTTGTTCTTGATGGTGATCTCGGCTGCTTCGATCAGCGTGCGCGTCGAAGGACCGCCCGAGCCCATGATGATGCCGGTGCGCTCGTTGTTGCTGATGTCGCTTTCTTCGAGGCCGGAATCGGCGATCGCCTGCTTCATGGCGACATGGTTCCAGGCGCCACCCTGCGACAGGAAGCGCATGGCGCGGCGATCGACCAGATCGGTCGGATCGAGCGATGGGCGACCCCACACCTGGCACTTGAACCCGTGTTCGGCAAAATCGTTGGAGAAGGAAATGCCGGACTTGGCATCGCGCAGCGACGCAGTGACCTCGGTGGCATCATTGCCGATCGAGGAGACAACACCCAGACCCGTAACAACTACCCGTCTCATGTGTTTCGACCTTTTCGTTTTTTCTAACTTGGAAACCGGGCAGCTAAGCCCGGTGCAATCAGGCGTCTTTGTCCTTGGACAGGCCGACGCGCAGGTCGCTTGCCTGGTAGATAGTTTCGCCATCGGCTTTCAGCCAGCCGTCGGCGGTGCCGAGCACCAGGCGGCCGCGCATGACGCGCTTGAAGTCGATGCCGTATTCGATGAGCTTCGTGGTCGGGCGGATCATGCCCTTGAACTTCACTTCGCCGGTCGAGAGTGCCATGCCGCGGCCGGGCTCGCCCAACCAGCCGAGGAAGAAGCCGGTCAGCTGCCACATGCCGTCGAGGCCGAGGCAGCCCGGCATGATCGGATTGCCCTGGAAGTGGCAGGGGAAATACCAGTCATCGGGCTTCACGTCGTATTCGGCGCGGATGTAGCCCTTGTCGAAAGCACCGCCGGTTTCAGAAATGTCGGTAATGCGATGAACCATCAACATCGGCGGGAGGGGAAGCTGTGCGTTACCCGGGCCGAACAGTTCTCCGCGGCCGCAGGCCAGAATTTCCTCATAGTTGAAGCTGGATTGTTTCGTCGCCATGAAAACTCTAATTCCCCCCGCAACTTTGCCGATGGATGTGAACGTCTAGTCCAAGTTCAGCGGAAAATGAAGCATAAGCATGACTGAGCTTCACCCACCTTCGGAGGACCGGCTGCGCGCCTTATTTGGTGGTCGCATACAGGAAGGCCAAGCCCCCGGCCAGCACTAATTGCGCCAAAAGCCCGATTTTGCGGCGCTTTCACTCTCTTTGTCCCCATTGAAACTATTGAAACGCTTTTGCGCAAAAGTTATATGGCTAATGAAACCTGATTGCTTGACGCTAGATTAACCCGGAGTTCGTTGGATGGTGGCAGAAGCCCCGCTTACCATTGAGGCACGGCTGAGACACGCCGGCCTTCGTCCGACGCGCCAGCGCGTCGCGCTTGGCGACCTCCTTTTCGCCAAAGGCGATCGACACTTGACGGTCGAAGAACTCCATGAGGAGGCCGTGCACGCAGGCGTACCGGTATCGCTGGCGACCGTCTACAATACGCTGCATCAGTTCACCGAAGCCGGGATGATCCGCGTTCTCGCTGTCGAAAGCGCCAGGACCTATTTCGACACCAACGTCTCCGATCACCATCACTTCTTCGTCGAAGGCCAGAACGACGTGCTCGATATTCCGGTGAGCAACCTCACGATCGGCAATCTGCCGGAGCCCCCGGAAGGCATGGAAATCGCCCATGTCGACGTGGTGATCCGCCTGCGTGCGAAGCGACGCTGATTTACATCACATCATCAGGATGCCGGCCGGGCTTTGCCTTGTAGGTTGGAAAGGTCCAGCCGAAATACAGAGCGCCGCCACGCACCGAGAATGCTGCCATAACGCCAATCGCCGAAGCGGCGTAGAGCGGCAGATCAAGCGCATTCGCGGCCGTGAACAGGCCGCCACCAACGAGCGCCGCGCTGACATAGATTTCCGGCCGTAAGAGCACGGAAGGCTCGTTTGCGATGAGATCGCGCAGGATACCGCCGAAGGTGGCCGTCAGCGTGCCGGTAACGATGGCGATTATGGGCGAACCGGTGGCGGCAAGGCCCTTTGCTGCACCCATCACGCAATAGGCGGAGAGCCCGACTGCATCCAGCCAGATCAGCCAGCGATAGCGCGACTCGACAAGATGCGCGGTAAAAAACACGACGATGCCGACAATGCAGCAGATGAGGACATAAACAGGGTTCAAAACCCAGAACACTGGCACACGGCCGAGGATAATGTCGCGCACCGTGCCACCGCCCGTGCCGGTGACGAAGGCAAAGAACAGGAATCCGATCAGGTCGAGTTGTTTGCGCGAGGCCGCAAGCCCGCCTGTGGCCGCAAAAAGCGCGACGCCGGCATAATCCAGGTAGACGAACAGCGGCATGCGGTGCTCCAGAGCCGACGCTTAGATTTTCAAAATGAATCACGGCGGCAAGGGCGGCGCAAGGCGGATCATGCAAACTGCGCGGCCAACAGCGTCCTTATCCGACCAAAAGAGAAGCCCCGTGAAAACGCTCCTGATTGCCCTGAACATTGCCGCGTTGCTCTGCGTCCCGGTTGCGGCCTTCGCCCAGCAGGATCTGATCTCCGATCCGGAGATGTACGAGAAGAAGCATTTCGAGGAGCAGTGCACCAAGGCGGAGTTTTCAGACAGCTTCGTCACGCGCCAGGACATCAACAATGACGGACTGATCGATGCCGTCGTTAACGAGGGCGAACTCACCTGCGACGGTGAAAAAGGCCCGCAGTGCAATGAGGACGGCTGCACCTACAATTTCTACCTTCAGGTCGCCGAAGGCGGCTACTTCATGATCGCGACCGCGCAAATATATGGCTACGATTTCCAGAAGCGCTTCGGAAACATGGTGCTCGCAATGAAGATGAACCCGCGCTTCTGCGATCGTCCCGATGCCGACAAGGAAAAGGAGCCCTGCATCGTCACGACGCGCGTGCGGGGCACCAAGTTCGTGACGATCTCCAAGAAATAGCGGGTTCAGCCGGGATAAAGCTCGGACGTTCGGCCGGCGAAATAATAGCCGACGAGGCCGAACCATTCGCGAATGGCGGTTGCAAGGTTCTGGGCGTTGCGGCTCGGCTGCGTGAAGTCGATGCCGAGGCCCTCATGCCCGTCGGTGCGGTAGTCTGTCGGCCAGGGGACGACATCGATCCCCTGCTTTCGGAAGATGCCGACCGAACGCGGCATGTGATAGCCCGAGGTGATCAGCAGGCAGTTCGACAGGCCGTGGCTTGCGAGAAGGTCCTTGGTGTTCACGGCGTTCTCGAACGTCGTGCGCGATGTCTTTTCTTCCAGCAATCGTTCCTTCGGCACGCCGAAGAGAGGGAAGAAGCGCGCTGAAATGACCGCATCCCCCTCGTAGATGCCCGACATGGAGCCGTCACCACCGGAAATCAGGATTTGCGCCTGCGGGTATTTCTGCGCCAGTCGAAGCGCCTCGACGAAACGATCGCCGCCGGCATTGAGTTCGATCCCGTGGCGGGCCGTGTTCACCTCGTTCTCGAATGCGCCGCCGAGCACGATCATGCATTGCAGACTGTCCGGGTCCTGCGGCTTCGGGAAGCGATCCTCTAGGTTCTGCAGAAGATAGTTGCCGACGGTCGTGTAGAGCGTCACGAACAAGATCAGGGCGGCAACGGCCGAGGAGGCGAGGCTGGTTGCGCGCCAGCGGAAAAGGCCGGTGATCAGGGCAAGCGCGACGAAAAGAAAAGCGAGCGACAGGGGCTGCCCGAACACCCAGACGAGTTTTGAGAAGAGAAACAAGAACACGTCCTTTCCACGATTGCGCGATGCCCTCTATCTGATTCGATAGGGCTTTATTGTGATAGCCAATTGGCGCAAGGCGTCGAGCCGCGCCCGATGCCTCTTCCAAAGCGCGAAAGCGCTCCCGTCACGTAAGCCC
This sequence comes from Rhizobium sp. Root708, assembly GCF_001429725.1. Classification (GTDB taxonomy): domain Bacteria; phylum Pseudomonadota; class Alphaproteobacteria; order Rhizobiales; family Rhizobiaceae; genus Rhizobium. The sequence goes on from NZ_LMHV01000010.1 coordinate 47,279, forward strand.
CGTGGCATCCGTCATACCCGCCAGAAATGAGATGGCAGCGGCGAGCACGAGCCCCGCTGCGGTTCTGCGCGTCTGAATGATGTCGTTTCTGTCGTGTCATCGACGAGAACCCGATCCACCGAGCAGCCCGGCCTGTTACCGGCATACCCTGCCTTGCTAAGGAATTGGCAAAGCGTTCGAAGGAACGGAGCGCTCGCGGTGACGAACTGCCGCTAGAGACGTACGATTTTTGTGACTGTTGTGGAAAAAAATTTGGTGGAGCTAAGCGGGATCGAACCGCTGACCTCTTGCATGCCATGCAAGCGCTCTCCCAGCTGAGCTATAGCCCCATCAAGGCGGTCCGGCTAGGCCGGTCCTGGGATGCTTCGCGAAGCGCTTGCCTCGCGGAGTGGCGGCTTATTACTTCCGGTTTTTGGAGATAGCAAGCCAAAAAGATCGGCCCGGCGAATTTTTATCGTCCGGGCCGACACTTAATTCGATCAGGCTTCGTCTTCGTCGCCGGTTACGCCGATGATGTCGCTCATGTCATCGTCATCGTCATCTTCGTCGGCTTCGAGGAAGGTGTCGTCGTCGTCATCGCCTTCGATCTCTACGTCGTCATCGCCCATGTCAGGGATGTCGTCGCCGGATGCGCCTTCATCGGCATCCTCGAGCGAAACCATTTCGACTTCCGTGTTTTCGGTATCGACTTCCGTCACTTCTTCTTCGTCCTGAGCGGCTTCCGCTGCGGCTGCAGCCGAAGTTTCTTCGAAGAAGGACAAGGGATAGGACTTGCCGCTGTAAGGGGAAACGATCGGATCCCGGTTCAGGTCGTAGAACTTCTTGCCGGTTTCCGGATCGGTACGCTTCGTTCCAAGTTCAGCTTTCGCCACTGTAAGCCTCATGAGAATGGCCGAATCAAGATTCGGCAAATGCCGTGAAAACCGGCGTTCTATTCGGAATTTATAAGCCGGTCCCCATAATCGTTGCAGCCCGGCATGTCAAAGCCAAACTTTATGTATCGCTGATGCGCGGCGCGGCCATTTGTGATAGTGACCCGCCGATTGTTCATTTGCAGGGCGGGTCGGCGGGGTGCCGGCTGCCGGAATGGGTACGGGACGATGTATCAGCCACCGCATTTTCGCGAAGAAGACCTTGATGTCCAGCATGCCCTGATCCGCGCTCATCCGCTGAGCCTGTTGATCACGGCGGGCGCCTCGGGCCTGATGGCCAACGCTGTTCCCGTTCATCTCGATCCCGCGGCATCCGAAAAGGGAACTTTGCGCCTCCATCTCGCCAAGGCCAATCCGCAATGGCGCGACATCGAGGCCGGCGTTGAGGTGCTTGCGGTGTTCCAGGGAGCCGATGCCTATATCACCCCATCCTGGTATCAGACGAAGCAGGAGACCGGGAAGGTCGTGCCGACCTGGAACTACGCGATCGTTCAGGCGCGCGGAAAGGGCCGTGTCATCGACGATCCGGCCTGGCTTCTGCAGCAGATCGATGCACTCACGACGCAGCAGGAGGAGCCGCGCGACAGGCCTTGGGCCGTCGGTGACGCTCCCGACGATTTCATTCGTGCGCAGATAAAGGGCATCATCGGCGTCGAGATCGACATTGCGGCGATCGAGGGGAAATGGAAGGTAAGCCAGAACCGACCGGTCGCCGATCGGCAGGGCGTTGCAACGGGCCTCGATCACGAAGCAGGCCAGGCCGATATGATCGATCTTGTCCGCCGCTATGGCGGACTGACGGAGAAATGAACAGCTAGATGAATTCCAGACACTTCACGATTGCCATCGACGGGCCGGCTGCGGCAGGCAAGGGAACGCTTTCACGCCTGATAGCCGAGACCTACGGCTTCCATCACCTCGATACGGGCCTTACATACCGCGCGACGGCAAAGGCCCTGCTCGATGCCGGCAAGACGCTCGATGACGAGATCGTGGCGGAAAAGATGGCCCGCGAGGTTGAATTGGCCGGGCTCGATCGCGACATACTCTCGCAACATGAGATCGGCGAGGCTGCCTCGAAGATCGCCGTGATGCCTTCCGTGCGCCGCGCACTGGTCGAGGCGCAGCGCCGGTTTTCGGAAAAGACGCCGGGAACCGTTCTCGACGGCCGCGACATCGGCACCGTCGTCTGCCCGCAGGCGCCGGTGAAGCTTTACGTAACAGCCAGTCCCGAAGTCAGGGCGAAGCGCCGTTACGACGAAATTATCAGCAAGAGCGCACCGGCCGATTTCGACGCAATTTTTGAAGATGTGAAGCGGCGCGACGAACGCGACATGGGACGGGCCGATAGCCCTTTGAAACCAGCGGAAGACGCGCACTTGCTTGATACGTCGGAAATGAGTATAGAGGCCGCGTTTCAAGCTGCGAAATCGATCATCGATGCGGCTTTGAGCCGAAATAACTGAATTCGAGCGATTTGCCCGGGCCATGCCTGGGTCGCTTTTGAAGACTAAGCCTGAAATTCCGTCCAAGCGCCGGATTGCTTCCCGATGAGGAAGCGGACTGGGTTCAGGCCCGTTCAACACGAACCAACCGGCGCATACATATCCGGATTCGGATATGCAGGAGATTTCATGTCAGTAGCTACTCCCTCTCGCGAAGATTTCGCGGCCCTTCTGGAAGAGTCCTTTGCCAAGCACGACCTGGCCGAAGGCTACGTCACCAAGGGCATCGTAACGGCAATCGAGAAGGACTCCGCCGTTGTCGACGTCGGCCTCAAGGTCGAAGGTCGCATTCTGCTGAAGGAATTCGGCGCCAAGGCCAAGGACGGCACGCTCAAGGTCGGCGACGAAGTCGAAGTTTACGTTGAGCGCATCGAAAACGCGCTCGGCGAAGCTGTTCTGTCGCGCGAAAAGGCTCGCCGCGAAGAGAGCTGGGTCAAGCTCGAAGCCAAGTTCGAAGCTGGTGAGCGCGTTGAAGGCGTTATCTTCAACCAGGTCAAGGGCGGCTTCACGGTTGACCTCGACGGTGCCATCGCCTTCCTGCCGCGTTCGCAGGTCGACATCCGTCCGATCCGCGACGTCACTCCGCTGATGCACAACCCGCAGCCCTTCGAAATCCTCAAGATGGACAAGCGTCGCGGCAACATCGTCGTATCGCGTCGTACGGTTCTGGAAGAATCCCGTGCCGAGCAGCGTTCTGAAATCGTTCAGAACCTCGAAGAAGGCCAGGTTGTTGACGGCGTCGTCAAGAACATCACCGATTACGGTGCGTTCGTTGACCTCGGCGGCATCGACGGCCTGCTGCACGTCACCGACATGGCATGGCGCCGTGTGAACCATCCGTCGGAAATCCTGAACATCGGCCAGCAGGTCAAGGTTCAGATCATCCGCATCAACCAGGAAACCCACCGTATCTCGCTCGGCATGAAGCAGCTCGAGTCTGATCCTTGGGATGGCATCCAGGCCAAGTATCCGGAAGGCAAGAAGATTTCCGGTACCGTCACGAACATCACCGACTACGGTGCGTTCGTCGAGCTGGAGCCGGGCATCGAAGGCCTGATCCACATTTCGGAAATGTCCTGGACCAAGAAGAACGTACACCCCGGCAAGATCCTGTCCACAACGCAGGAAGTCGAAGTCGTCGTTCTCGAAGTCGATCCGTCCAAGCGTCGTATTTCGCTCGGCCTCAAGCAGACGCTGGAAAATCCGTGGGCGGCATTCGCTCGCAACCATCCGGCCGGCACTGAAGTCGAAGGCGAAGTCAAGAACAAGACCGAGTTCGGCCTGTTCATCGGCCTCGACGGCGATGTCGACGGCATGGTTCACCTGTCGGATCTCGACTGGAACCGTCCGGGCGAACAGGTCATCGAAGAGTTCAACAAGGGCGACGTCGTCAAGGCTGTCGTTCTCGATGTTGACGTCGAAAAGGAACGCATCTCGCTCGGCATCAAGCAGCTCGGCAAGGATGCAGTCGGCGACGCCGCTGCCTCTGGCGACCTGCGCAAGAATGCAGTCGTTTCCTGCGAAATCACCGCAGTCAACGATGGCGGCATCGAAGTGAAGCTCGTCGAACACGAAGACATCACCTCGTTCATCCGCCGTGCTGACCTCGCACGCGACCGCGACGATCAGCGTCCTGAGCGTTTCTCGGTTGGCCAGGTTGTTGACGCTCGCGTTACCAACTTCTCCAAGAAGGACCGTAAGATCATGCTGTCCATCAAGGCTCTGGAAATCGCAGAAGAGAAGGAAGCTGTTGCTCAGTTCGGGTCGTCCGACTCTGGCGCTTCGCTCGGCGACATCCTCGGCGCGGCTCTGAAGAACCGCGGCGAATAATCGTCAGCCTCAGGCTTGAAGAATGAAGAAACCCGCCGGAGCGATCCGGCGGGTTTCTTTTGTTTTGGACAGATGCGAGAGGCGACTATTCCCAACCCGCCATTCGCCGATAGAGCGCATAGGCTTCCTCGGTCTGCTGCGGCATGGCGAGCCCCGGCGCTGCAAGGAGCGGCACACTGCTGGAAGCAGCCTTTTCGTCCACGCCCGCCTGTTGCGAACTTTCCGCCATCACTACGGCCTCCGGCTCGGAACGGTCTTCATCATCAGGCGCTTCCTCTTCGTCCTCGGAAGGCATGCCGCCGTCGTGATCTTCGCGATTCATCGAGTGGGAACCGCCGTCTTCGATCTCGTCCTTGGCGAAATCGTAGGCGCGAGGCGCATATGGAATGCCCTCGACAATTCTCATCAGAATTGGCGCATAGGCTGCCTCGACGGCATCCGGAACGTCATGCTGCTCAACTTGCTCCTGCGCCTGGCGAGCAGCGGCGTCCGTCATGGCCGCAGCCTGTTGCGGATTGACCAGCGTCGACTGGCGAGCGGCACCCTGTGCCAGCGTTTGAACCGGCAGCTCCATCGGATTATCGGGTAGATCCGCGGCAAGAGCATCGCCTGCGAACACATCGATCTCAACCGGCGAGCCATCCGCAGCATCAAGCAGCGTCTCGGTTTCCTGATCACGTATTATCGCGACGATCAGGTCGGTGGTTTCCTCGGTGATCGATGCGGGAATGCCGGGCCATATTTTGGGAACGACTGGGTCGGCCTTGATGCCTGTACGGCTGGCATCGATATCCGGTGCCGCGATAACAACGTCCTCAACGGTGCTGCCCGGTATGCTCGTTTCCGCTTCGGTGGGGGCTGCAGTCGGAGCCTGTTCATCGTCGGAGAGATCGACAATCGTTTCCTGTTGAACGACGGCGACGTCCTCCGCTTCCACGATAACGGTCGATTGTTGCGGAGGGGGTGTGGCCTGGTGGGGCTGCTCCGCCTCGGATGGCGGTAGGGCCGTCACGGCTGCGGCCGTCGGGGCCGATGGCTCTGCCTCGTTCGGAGAGACGTTGGAGAGCGTCTCCCGCTGAAGATTGATTTCGGGTTTCTGCTCTTGCCGCAGGGGCGATGCATCGTTCTGTCGATACGAACGGACGACAGCACCGGTGGCGAGGTCGCGATCCTTGTATCGCATGCTCTCCAGATAGGCGGTTATACGTGCGGCTTCCGGTCCGGCCGGATTTTTGAGCGCTTCCGCCAGCAGCCGAAGAGGCACGGCATGGCCTTGCGCCGCCAGCTGGCGCTCCAACTGTTCGATCTTTGCCGGCGGCAGCTTTTGAATTGCGGAGGCAAGACGGGAGGCGAAGGCGAGATCTGTTTCATCTTCACCGCGCGGCTGCGAGAGCGCGTCGCCTGCGGCCTTGAGAACATCGAGAAGCGCTTCCACCATCCGGGCGCGCACGGCCAGCAGCAATATGTTGAGCTTGCCTGCGATGGCCGAGTTCAGGTCGGAGCTCTGTACCTGATGGACCGGGGGAACGGCATCCACGACGCGGATCGTGCCATTGGCGGCGATGGCCACGGGCTGGCTCTGGGATGAAAAGCTTGCATTTGACGCTGCACGAACCGGAGTCAACATGGCATGCTCCTCTTTCGTAAAGTGCGATGAAAGCAGGTTACAGGACAGCCGCGCTCATCCGGCTCTCTGCATTCAATGGCAGCTCCTCCTGCCTGCCTGACGCCTGCATCGCGCCAACGGATGCATAAAAATTAATAAGCATCCTAGCGAAACGACGTTAAGAAAACATTAATGGCCGACACACGGGCAACCGTGGCCGGCTTGGCTGCAGCGGCATCGCGGTTTCTTAGCTATGTGCGAAGATGTCGGTTTCTTCCCAGCCGAGCAGATCGAGCTTGGCGCGTGTCGGGAGAAACTCGAAGCAGGCAGTGGCGTGGTCCATGCGACCGTCGCGCAGCAGGCGCTCTGTCAGCTTGCCGCGCAGGGCATGCAGATGCAGCACGTCGGAGGCGGCATATTCCAGCTGCGCCTGTGACAGCGTCGCTGCTGCCCAGTCGGACGACTGCTGCGCCTTGGAAATGTCGACCTCAAGCATTTCCTTGAGATTGTCCTTCAGGCCATGCCGGTCGGTGTAGGTCCGGCAGAGGCGCGAGGCGATCTTGGTGCAGAAGACGGGCTGTGCCGTGACGCCGAACGTGTGAAACAGAACCGCAATATCGAAGCGGCCGTAGTGGAAGATCTTCTGGCGCGCGGGATCGGCGAGCATGGCGACGAGATTGGGCGCGTCCTTCTGGCCGGCGGCAATGCGGATGACATCCGCCGAACCGTCGCCACAGGAGAGTTGCACGACGCAAAGCCTGTCGCGGCGCGGCACCAGGCCGAGCGTTTCGGTGTCGATGGCGATGGCTCCGGTGTAGCGCGCGGCATCCGCCGCGGAGATATCACCTTCATGGTAACGTATGGTGGCTGCCATCGATTTCGTCTCTCACTCAAACTGCGACGTCTGGCGCTATATCGTAAAGGCGGCGCGGACGATACCGCCAAGGCTCAGAATGTCGGCGGCGTATTGATCCAGATGAGGATGGTTTCGCCGTCGTGACGGTTGCGCCAGGAATGGTAACGGCGGCTTTCGAAGTAAAGCGAGTCGCCCGGTCCAAGGTCGAAGAACTGGTCCGAATCGAGCACCAGTTCGAGCCGACCGGAGAGAACGTGCATGAACTCCTCGCCTTCATGTCGATAGGCGCCTTCGCTTGCAGCACCCGGCGCGAGCACGAAACGGTGGCAATCCATCATCGTGCGCCCCTCGGCCAGAAGCTGGACAGTGACGCCGGGCGTCGTTTCCGGCCATGTCCGCCAGGCACCGGCGCGAACGACTTCGGCCACGTCGTCACGCTCCTCCCCGGAGAGGCGGGAAACGGTGGTGTCGTAATATTCGGCGAGGTCGTGCAGCGTCTTGAAACTCACGCCCTGCGAAGTTCGTTCGAGCGTCGACAGGGTCGAGGTAGCAATGCCGACATCACCGGCAACCTGATCGAGCGTTTTTCCAGCCCCATGACGCAGGCTGCGCAGACGCCGGCCGAGATCCGAGGTATCGGCTGGATCCGAATTTTCCGACGGCTCTTCACTTTCCAGCGCCTCGCGAATGGCGGCGGGATTGAGCCCGCGCTCGGTTCGATACCAGGCTATTTTCTTTATGCGGGCAACATCGTCCGCGCTGTATTGCCGGTGTCCCGTTTCCGATCGATCGGGAACGACGAGCCCCTGGCTCTCCCAAAGGCGGAGCGTTGATGCGGAAACGCCCGCCGATTTTGCCGCCTCCGCCACCTTATAGCGCACGGGCGTCCCATTGTTCATAAGCCAAAAATTCCTGGTTCGTTCGTCATCACGGGTCGTTCCCGACCTTCTTTACGCAAGCCGACCATCGCTGAAAACGACGGCCGATTGAAGCGGAAAATGCCGCTTGCTTTCTTGCAGGAAAAATGTAGGATTTTTGTACGTATCTTGCAGGATTTATGCAAGATAGTTTCAATCAATCCAGAGCGCAGGAACGCACCGATGACCGCGACCACCCTCACAGACCGGAAGAACGCCGCCATTTCCCGTGGCGTTGGCATGACCACGCAGATCTATGCCGATCGCGCAGAGAATGCCGAGATCTGGGACAAGGAAGGTCGCCGCTATATCGACTTCGCGGCAGGCATCGCTGTTCTCAACACCGGCCATCGCCACCCGCGCGTCATCGCTGCCGTCAAGGAACAGCTGGATCGCTTCACCCACACCTGCCATCAGGTCGTCCCCTACGAAAACTACGTGCACCTCGCCGAGCGCCTGAATGAGCTGACGCCCGGCAATTTCGAGAAGAAGACGATCTTCGTCACGACGGGTGCCGAGGCGGTTGAGAACGCCGTGAAAATCGCTCGTGCCGCGACTGGTCGCTCGGCCGTCATCGCTTTCGGCGGCGGCTTCCACGGCCGCACCTTCATGGGCATGGCGCTGACAGGCAAGGTGGTGCCCTACAAGGTCGGCTTCGGCGCGATGCCGGGCGATGTCTTCCACGTGCCGTTCCCGGTGGAGCTTCATGGCGTCACGCCGGATCAGTCGCTGGCCGCGCTGAAGAAGCTGTTCGCCGCCGATGTCGATCCGCAGCGCGTCGCCGCCATCATCATCGAGCCGGTCCAGGGCGAGGGCGGTTTCTACTCGGTGCCGGTCTCGTTCATGAAGGCGCTGCGCGAGCTCTGCGACCAGCACGGCATCCTGCTCATCGCCGATGAAGTCCAGACCGGTTTTGCCCGCACAGGCAAGCTGTTCGCGATGGATCACCATGAGGTCGCTCCCGACCTGATGACGATGGCCAAGAGCCTTGCTGGCGGCTTCCCGCTCGCAGCCGTCACCGGCCGCGCGGAAATCATGGATGCGCCGGGACCAGGCGGTCTTGGCGGTACTTACGGTGGCAACCCGCTTGGCATCGCGGCCGCCCACGCTGTTCTTGATGTCATCAAGGACGAAGATCTCTGCGACCGCGCCAACCAGCTTGGCAGCCGGCTCAAGCAGCGCCTCGAATCGCTCCGCGAGAAGGCGCCCGAAATCGTCGACATCCGTGGCCCGGGCTTCATGAACGCCGTCGAGTTCCACGACAAGACGACGAAGCTTCCGAGCGCCGAATTCGCCAACAAGGTGCGCCTGATCGCACTGGAAAAGGGCCTGATCCTTCTGACCTGCGGCGTCCACGGAAACGTCATCCGCTTTCTCGCGCCGATCACCATTCAGGACAATGTCTTCGGCGAAGCGCTCGATATTCTGGAAGCCTCGATCCTCGAAGCAAGCGGCAAGTGAGGCGTTAGCTTTTTTGCCTGGAGTTACATGACATGGCATTCACGACTGCACTGACAAAACACGTCTCCTTTTCCTCGCCTTTCCTGCGCGACGCTGGTTACATCAACGGCGTCTGGACAGCGGGTGGTGCGACGAAGACCTTCGACGTCCTCAATCCGGCAACGGGCGAGGTTCTCGCGTCGTTGCCTGATATGGGCGCTGCCGAAACACGCGCCGCGATCGATGCTGCCCATGTAGCGCAGCCGGCCTGGGCCGCACGTCCCGCCAGGGACCGCGCCGCGATCCTGCGCAAGTGGTTCGACCTGATGGTCGCGCATGCCGATGAACTGGCGGCGATCCTGACGGCTGAAATGGGCAAGCCCTTCGCGGAAGCCCGCGGCGAAATCCTTTATGCCGCCGCCTATGTCGAATGGTATGCCGAGGAAGCCAAGCGCATCTACGGCGAAACGATCCCGGCGCCGTCGAACGACAAGCGGATGATCGTCATCAAGCAGCCCGTCGGCGTCGTCGGCACCATCACGCCCTGGAATTTCCCGGCCGCGATGATCACCCGCAAGATCGCTCCGGCGCTCGCCGTTGGCTGCACCGTCGTTTCCAAGCCGGCTGAACAGACGCCGCTGTCGGCTCTGGCTCTCGCTGTCCTTGCCGAGCAGGCAGGCATTCCGGCCGGCGTCTTCAACGTCATCGTCGGCGAAGACGGCCCCGCGATCGGGAAGGAACTCTGCGGCAACGGCAAGGTGCGCAAGATCAGCTTCACCGGTTCGACCGAGGTTGGTCGTATCCTGATGCGTCAGTGCGCCGACCAGATCAAGAAGGTCAGCCTCGAGCTCGGCGGCAACGCTCCGTTTATCGTCTTCGACGACGCGGATCTCGACGCGGCAGTCGAAGGCGCTCTGGCGTCTAAGTACCGCAATGCCGGTCAGACTTGTGTCTGCGCCAATCGTCTTTACGTGCAGTCGGGCGTCTACGATGCCTTCGCCGCCAAGCTCGCCGCGAAGGTAGAGGAAATGTCCGTCGGTGACGGCTTCAAGCCGGGCGTCACGATCGGCCCGCTGATCGATGAGCAGGGACTGGCAAAGGTCGAAAGTCACGTTGCGGATGCGGTGTCGAAGGGCGCCAGGATCGTCACGGGCGGCAAGCGTGTCGAGGGTGCCGGCACCTTCTTCACGCCGACCGTGCTGACAGGTGTTACCCGCGAAATGAAGGTCGCGCGCGAAGAAACCTTCGGTCCTGTCGCCCCGCTATTCCGCTTCGACACTGTCGAGGATGTGATCGCACAAGCCAACGACACCGAATTCGGTCTCGCCGCCTATTTCTTCGCCGGCGATCTCAAGAAGGTCTGGCGCGTTGCCGAAGCGCTGGAATACGGCATGGTCGGCATCAATACCGGCCTGATGTCGACGGAAACCGCGCCCTTCGGCGGCATCAAGCAATCCGGCCTTGGCCGCGAGGGCTCGCGCCACGGCGCCGATGACTATCTGGAGATGAAATATCTCTGCATGGGCAATGTCTGATCGCTGGATAGCTCACGCCCCAAAAACCAACGGGATCGCCGGCAACGGCGGTCCCGTTCCATTTTGATCGGTAGAGCTGGCTTTATGCTTCCTGGGCGACCGGCTGCCAACCCGGCAGCGGAAAGACACGGTCATAAGCCCAGTTGAAGACGAAGGCGTAGACCATGTAGAAAAGCGCGAAGGATACATCCATCATCAGCGCCTGAACGACACTGATACCGAGGTACCAGGCGATCATCGGCAATAGCGCCAGAAGCAGGCCCATCTCGAACATGACGGCATGCAGAACGCGGATCGCGACACTCTTCCGCGTTCCTCCGGTCAGGCGCTGCATCAAGTGGTCGAAGCCGAGATTGTAGATGTAGTTCCATAGCGTCGCCAGCGTCGCGCCGGCAACGCCGATCACGCCGATGTCGGCGATGGGCATGCCGAAGGCCAGCGCCCCGAGAGGGGTCACGAGTGCTAATCCGATGAGTTCGAAGCTGATGGCGTGACGGATACGGTCTGCGGTTTTCCGCATGATGAACCCCATTGGGAATGTTCAGGTCGTCCCGAGTTGATGCCCATAGAGGGGGAGGTCGTCCTCACGCCCTTTTAATAGGTATTCCGGCAGTCAAAAACAAGGGCCGCCGGCAGCTCAGTAGTGCGGCGGCCGCGTGATGGCGGGGGCGTCCAGAGACTGCTCCTCGAGCGACAGGAACCGCTCCGTCAGCCTGTCGAGCTTGGCGCGCGTCTGCTCCATGACCTTCCACTGTTCGGCCAGCTGGTCGGACAGCTCTTCGATCGTCTTCGCCTGGTGGGCAACGGTTTCCTCGAGTTTCGTTACGCGGCTTGTCTCGTCGGACATTGGAACCTCCTTGCCGCAAGCGGCCAATTTCGTTGGCACCTGAAAAGCGGAAATAGTCCGCGCGGTCAATCATTTCGAGGGGCGGGCAGGGCGATTTGCAAAACTGAACCGTTTGGTTACTAAAAGCCCTTGCCGCGTTCCGACTTGTGGGATAGGCCGGTAGCCCTCAGGGAGGAATTCTTATGGATGTTGGAAACGGCTTTCTTCATCCGGACCGGCTCTTTCCAGCCGATCCGGCAACCCGAACGGTTGCGCGCGACCTGTACGAGACGGTTCGCGCACTGCCGATCGTAAGCCCGCACGGGCATACGGAGCCCTCGTGGTTTGCCGATGACAAGCCGTTCGAGGATGCGTCGTCGCTGCTCGTCATTCCGGACCATTATCTCTTCCGCATGTTGCACAGCGTCGGCGTCAAGCTCGATGATCTCGGCGTTCCACGCCTGGACGGCAAGCTGGTCGCCAACGGCCGCGACATCTGGCGCGCTTTCGCCGCGCAGTACCATCTCTTCCGCGGCACGCCGTCGAGCCTCTGGGTCGACCATGCGATGTCAGCCGTGCTCGGTTGCGAAGAGCCGCTGACGCCTGAGAATGCGGATGCGCTCTACGATCATATCAATGCGCAGCTGGCGCTGCCGGAATTCAGGCCGCGTGCCCTGCACAAGCGTTTCGGCATCGAGACGATCGCCACGACCGAAGGCGCACTCGATCCGCTGGTGCATCACCAGACGATGGCGAAAGACGGCTGGATCGGCCGCGTCCGCACCACCTATCGCCCGGATAGCGTCACCGACCCGGATGCCGTCGGCTTCCGCGAAAACCTTGCCCGGTTCGGCGAACTCACCGATTGCGACGTGACCAAGTGGGAAGGGCTGATCGATGCCCACCGCAAACGCCGCGCTTATTTCCGCCAATACGGCGCGACCGCCACCGACCATGGCGTGCCGACGGCCTTCACGGCGGACCTGCCGCTGGCAGACAAGCAGCGCCTGCTCGACAAGGCGCACAAGGGCACGCTGAGTGCCGAGGAGGCCGAGCTCTTCCGCGGCCAGATGCTGACCGAAATGGCCGGCCTATCCGCCGAAGACGGCATGACGATGCAGATTCACGCCGGCTCGCGCCGCAACACCGATCGCGAACTGTTCCAGACTCGCGGTCCCAACATGGGCGCCGATATTCCGACGCCGACCGATTGGGTCGGCGGTCTCTCGGCCATGCTGTCAAAGTACGGCCATGCGCCGGGATTGCGCGTGCTCCTGTTCACCCTCGACGAGACGACCTATGCCCGCGAGCTGGCGCCGATGGCCGGCCATTGGCCGTGCCTGATGATCGGACCGCCCTGGTGGTTCCACGACAGCCCGAACGGCATTCGTCGCTATCTCGATCAGGTGGTGGAGACGGCAGGCTTCGCCAATCTGGCGGGCTTCAACGACGATACCCGCGCGCTTCTGTCGATCCCGGCCCGCCATGATGTCTGGCGCCGCGAGGTCTGCCGCTTCCTGGCGCAGTTCGTGACCGAACACCGCATGACACGCAAGGAAGCCGAGATCGTCGCCGGCGAACTCTCCTACGGAAACGCGAAGAAGGCATACAAGCTGTGACCGAACGTCTGACCAGCCTTTCCGGCCTGGCGCCGACCGCCAAGCTTCCGGCCTATGATCGCAAGGCACTGAAGCCTGGCATCCTGCATCTCGGCCCGGGCGCGTTCTTTCGCGCCCACTTCGCGCCGTTCACCGATGCCGCGATTGCGGTTGCCGGTGGCGATTGGGGCATCGAGGTTGCGAGCCTGCGTACGGCCGATGTCGCCGATCACCTGAACGAGCAGAGTGGGCTCTATACGATGCTCGTTCGCGATACCTCTGGCACGACCGCGCATGTCATCGGCCCGATCCTGCGCGCCCATGTCGCGACCCGCAATCCCGGCGATTTGCTTGGAAGGCTTGAAGATCCGGCTATCCGCATCGTCAGCCTGACGGTAACGGAGAAGGCTTACGGCTTCGATTCCGCCACAGGCGGCCTCGACCTGAAACACCCCGACATTGCCGCCGACCTCGCCAACCGCCATGCACCGCGCGGCGCCATCGGCTATCTCGTTGAAGGTCTTGCGCGCCGCCGCGCCAAGGGTATCGCGCCGTTCACACCGCTCAGCTGCGATAACCTGCCGAACAATGGCGCTGTATTGAAACGGCTCGTACTCGAATTTGCCGGTCGCATCGATCCGGACCTCCAGCAGTGGATCGAGGCGAATGTGCCGTTCCCATCGACCATGGTAGACCGCATCACACCGGCAAGCACGGATGCCACCTATCGCGACGCCGAAAGCCTGACAGGCAGGCAGGATCTGGCGGCGATCGAAACCGAACCTTTCACGCAATGGGTCATTGAGGATCACTTCGCCAATGGCCGCCCGGAATGGGAAAAGGTTACCGGCGCGCTGATGGTCGAGGAAGTCTCGGCTTACGAAAAGATGAAGCTGCGGATGCTCAACGGCGCGCATTCTTTGCTCGCCTATCTTGGATACATAGGCGGATATGAATTCATCCGCGACGTCATGGACGATGCTGGCCTGGCAGCTTTGGCGCGCCGTCACATGAATGCGGCCGCCGCCACGCTCGACCCCGTTCCCGGCATCGATCTCGAGACCTATGCCGACGAATTGATCGCACGCTTTGCAAACAAGGCGATTGCCCACCGCACCTATCAGATCGCCATGGACGGCACGCAGAAACTGCCGCAGCGTCTTCTGGAGCCCGCGTCCGAGGCTTTGGCGAACGGCGGTAAGGCGGAGACCTACGCGATCGCGGTGGCGGCCTGGATGCGCTATGCCCTTGGTGTCGACAGGAAGGGCGAGCGCTACGAGCTGCGCGATCCTCGCGCGGCGGAAATTGCCGCTCTGCTCGCCGACGTGCCGCGCAACGGCGGTGCCGTGTCGAAAGCTCTGTTCAGTCTGCCCGGCCTCTTTCCGGCGGCGCTGACCGGCAATATAGGCTGGACCGAAGATGTCGCGAACAAGCTGGAAATCCTCATCCAGGACAACAAGCTGCCACTGATCTGAGCGAGAGGCTGCGATGGGTGGGGCCGTCGCCGTCGCAATGCGTTTTCCAGGCAAGCGATTGGTGCCTCTCATTCCCAATAGAGGCTAGCTTTTAGCGAACTGCCACCCCCAACCTGTACATGTGCTTGTCGCAGGGATCCCGCGCGCCCAAATCCTTGGGCGCAGGAGACTCTTTCCACGGGTTATGGTCGCTCACCGCACCGACGCGTGGTAGCTGGATTCCTGTGACAAGCGCAGGAATGACGGTCCCCATTTACCCCTTCACGCGCACCATCTCCGGATCGTACAACGGTTGCAGCGAGACGCTGCAAGGCACGCGCTCGCGGGCAACGTCGAGTTCGTAGCTGCCCGACAGCACGAAGTCCTCGCTCACACCCTCGGTATTGCGAACATAGCCGTAACCAATCGGCTTGCCGACCGTGTAGCCAAAGCCGCCGCTGGAGAGCCAGCCGACGCGCTTGCCGTCACGGTAGATCGTCTCGCGGCCAAGCAGCACGACATCAGGATCATCGGGCACGAAGCAGGCCAGCATCTTCTTGACGCCGGAGGCGAGTTGCCGTTCGAGCGCCTCGCGTCCGCGAAACGGCGTATTCTTCCTGGTCTTCACGGCCCAGCCGAGCCCGGCTTCGATCGGTGTATGATCTGGGCCGATATCCGAACCCCAGGCGCGATAGCCCTTTTCAAGGCGGCAGCTTTCGATGGCGCGATAGCCGGCATTGCTGAGCTGCAGCGGAGCGCCCGCCGCCATCAACGCGTCATACACGGTCGTTGCGTATTCGACCGGCACATGCAGCTCGTAGCCGAGCTCTCCGACATAGGTAATGCGTAGCGCCCGGACGGGGCAGCCGGCGATACCGATCGTCTTGATGCGACCGAACGGGAATGCCGCGTTGGAAACGTCGCTGTTCGTCACCTTCTCAAGCACGGCGCGCGCGTTCGGCCCCATCAACGAAAGGACGGAATAGGCGGAGGTGACGTCGACGAGCTCCGCGTGCATCCCGTCAGGAATATTGCGTGCGATCCAATCGAAGTCATGAGTCGCGAAGCCGGTGCCGGTCACGATGTAATACTCGTCGTCGGCCACGCGAGCGCAGGTGAGATCGCATTCGATCCCGCCCTTGTCGTTCAGCATCTGCGTGTAGACGAGCGAGCCGACCGGCTTAGCCACGTCGTTGGAGGCAATCCACGACAGCGCCGCCTCGGCATCGCGCCCCTTCAGCACGAACTTGGCGAAAGACGTCTGATCGAAGATCACGGCGGCCTCGCGCACGGCCTTGTGTTCCCGACCGACGGTCTCGAACCAGTTCTGGCGGCCGTAGGTGTAGATATCCCTCGGCTCCTCGTTGGCGAAGAGATCGGCAAACCAGTTCGGCCGCTCCCAACCGAGCTTTTCGCCGAAGCAGGCGCCCTGCGCCTTCAGCCGATCGTAAAGCGGCGACTTGCGGCACGGCCGACCGCTGGAATACTCCTCGAAGGGGAAAGCCAATGTGTAGTGCTTGCCGTAGGCTTCCAGTGTGCGGGTGCGCACCCAGTCCGTATCGAAGTGCGGACGCCCGAAGCGGCGAATATCGACAGGCCAGAGATCATAAGGTGGTTCGCCCTTGGCAACCCATTCGGCCAACGCCATGCCGGCGCCGCCGCCGGACGCGATGCCGAAGGCGTTGAAGCCGGCGCCGACGAAGAAGTTCTTCAGCTCCGGGGCTTCGCCGAGAATGAAATTGCCGTCGGGCGTAAAGCTCTCCGGCCCGTTCAGCAGCTGTTTGACACCGACGGTTTCGAGAGCCGGAACGCGGCCGAGCGCCTGTTCCATGATCTGTTCGAAATGATCGAAATTGCTGTCGAGCAGTGTGTAGTGGAAGCCCTCGGGAATCCCACCCTTGGCCCATGCGATCGGGTTCGGCTCGTAGCCGCCCATGACGATGCCGCCGACCTCTTCCTTGTAATAGGTCAGCCGGTCCGGATCGCGCAGCGTCGGCAGGTTCGAGGGAACGCCGAAGGACTCGGTGATAATGTACTGGTGCTCGACGGAGACGAGCGGCACATTGACGCCGAAGCGGGCGGCAAAGGCCCGCGTCCATTGACCGGCGCAGACCACGACGCGTTCGCACTCGATCCGCCCATGCTCGGTAATGACGGCGCGGATCCGGCCCTTGTCGATCTCGAGGTCGATCACCTCGGTATCCTCGAAGATCGAAACGCCGGACATGCGGGCGCCTCTGGCAAGCGCCTGCGTGATGTCGGACGGGTTGGCCTGGCCATCGGTCGGCAGGTAGGCTGCGCCGACGAGGTCGTCTATTGTCATCAGCGGCCAGAGATCGAACGCCTCCTGCGGCGTCAGCAACTGCATGTCGAGCCCGAAGGACTGCGCGGTCGTTGCCTGCCGCTTGACTTCGGTCCAGCGCTCCTCGTTGCAGGCGAGGCGCAGGCCGCCATTCATCTTCCAGCCGGTGCCAAGCCCCGTCTCAGCTTCGAGGTTCTTGTAGAGATCGACGGAATAGCCGAGCAGCTGAGTGATGTTGGCGCTGGTGCGCAGCTGGCCGACAAGGCCGGCTGCATGGAAGGTCGTGCCCGAGGTCAGCTTCTTGCGCTCCAGCAACACTGTGTCCGTCCAGCCGAGCTTGCCGAGATGGTAGGCCGTCGAGCAGCCGATAATCCCGCCGCCGATGACAACAGCCTTTGCAGTCTTGGGCAATTCCTTCGTCATATTACCGATCCTGTTCAAAAGCGTCATAGGCGCGTTCGAAACGCGCTAAATTCTCGGCCGTATAGCCGGCATAGTCGAAGTCGATGGTGGAGTGGATTTCCGAGACCATGCTCCACAGCGTTTCGCGCAGCAGCGACGCGCATTTCATGGCTTGGTAGCGCCGCCAGAGATCAGCCCTCACCTGTATCCGGTAGTAGCTCTCGAGCATCGATCGCTCGGTCGCCTCGGAAAACTCGCTGTTGGAGGCAAGGCCGCCCAGATCGAAAAGCGGCGTGTTGAACCCCGCATAGTCCCAGTCGATCAGCCACAGCCGCTTGCCGTCATCGAGGAAGTTGGCGGCCAGCATGTCGTTGTGGCCGAAGGCGATCTCGAACGGGCCACCCGCCGCCTCCAGCGTTTCGGCCTTGGCGAGCAGGTCCGGGAAGAGCTGGCGATGGCGACTGTTGGCGGCCTCCAGATTGGCGATGTAGTCGCGAATGACGTGAAACACCCAGAAAATCGCCGCCGCGCCGCGAAATTCGCGGGCGATGTCGTGGTGGCAGGCCCGCACCAGCGGGATGACCCGCTCCAGCATCTCAGGATGCCGAATGTCCTCAGGCATGAGCGCCTTCGACTCGATGTAGTCGAGGACGAGCACGCCCGGCACATGATGGATGACTTCGGGCGAAAGCCCCGCGGCATGCGCGGCCTGGCTGGCGGCAAGCTCGTTCTGCCGGCTGATGTGGTGGACCGGGATGTCTTCTCCGAGCCGGACAACCCGTCGAGCCGCGCGATCCCGCACCAGGTAGTTCCGGTTGGTGATGCCGCCGGTCATCGGCACGATATCGATCGGACCCTGCCAGATGCCGAGCGCATGAATCCGATCTTCAGGCGTCACGCTTGTCCCCTCGCGGCCTATCCTATTGAAATCATGGCCAGAGCGGGATCGACTGTCAAGCGCGGCTAGATCGTGGCTCCTGATGCGTCGAAGACGTGACACCGCGCGGGCTCGAAGGAGGCCTTCACGTTCGCTCCGCGCTCCACCTTCTGCTGTCCATCGAGCGCGATCGTCAGTTGCTGTACATCCGGCGTCTTCGCGTAGAGCATGGTCGCGCCACCGAGGTTTTCGACGAGATCGACATTGACGGTAGCAAGCGTGATGCCGGCGTTTTCGAGCACCGACAGGTGTTCCGGACGGATGCCGAACGTCACGGCCTGGCCGGGTTCGGTCTTCAGTCGCCGAGGCAGACGAACGGAGTTGCCACACACGTTGATGGTCGTCTCGGCTTCACCCACCTGCTCGACCCGCGCCTGCAGGAAGTTCATCTTCGGGCTGCCGATAAAGCCCGCCACGAAGCGGTTGGCCGGGTTGTTGTAGAGGTCCAGTGGCGCGCCGACCTGCTCGATGCGACCGGAGTTTAGCACCACGATCTTGTCGGCCATGGTCATGGCTTCCACCTGGTCGTGGGTGACGTAGATCATCGTGTTGCCAAGGCTGCGATGCAGCCGGGAGATTTCGACGCGCATCTGCACGCGCAGTTCCGCGTCGAGGTTGGAAAGCGGTTCGTCGAACAGGAAGATGCGCGGCTCGCGCACGATCGCGCGACCGATCGCCACGCGCTGGCGCTGGCCGCCGGAGAGCGCCTTCGGCTTGCGCTCCAGCAGCTTCTCGATCTGCAGGATTTCGGCGGCGCGCTTCACTTTCGGCTGGATCTCGGTCTTCTTGTAGCCGGCGGTCTCAAGTCCGAAGGCAAGGTTCTTATAGACAGACATATGCGGGTAGAGCGCATAGGACTGGAACACCATGGCGATACCGCGCTTGGCCGGCGCCACCTCGTTCATCCGCTCGTTGTCGAGCAGAAGAGCACCGCCGGTGATCTCTTCGAGACCCGCGATCATCCGCAGCAGCGTGGACTTGCCGCAGCCCGAGGGGCCGACAAATACCGCGAATTCGCCGGGATCGATCTTGAGGTCGATGCCGTGGATAACATCAAGGGCGCCGTAGCGCTTTTCGACCTTCTGGAGAACGACGCTTGTTGCCATGATCTCAGGATCCTCCCTGGTCCGTTACTTCGTGCGAGCACGCCAATCGGCGTACTTCGGGCTGTCCGATCCGATCGGCAGGGTGACTTCGCTGCCGGTATCGGACGATTGATAGATCGCGGTGACGAGTTCCAGCGCGCGACGCGCGTCCTTTGTCGTTACCGGCAGCGGCCCGTTGCCGCTGAGATAGGCATGAAAATGCTCCATCTGCGTCGTGAAGCGCGGCGCCACTGGCTGCCAGTTTCCGATGACGACGTCGATGCGCGCCTGGACCTCGTCGTTGGCGGCGATGATCTTCCAAGGATCCTTGCCCGGCGAATAGGGCTCATGGTTGCTCTCGAAGGTCACGTTCTCGAAATGCAGCCGCAGGCGGCTGATCTGCTCCTGCGAACCGAGCGTACAGGAGAGCGACACGAAGGCGCCGTTCTGCATCAAAAGGCTTGCCGAGGCGCAGTCCTCGACCTCGATGTCGTTCACGCGGGTGGCGACGCGGCCGAAGACCTTCGAAACCGGCCCCATCAGGTGCAGCAGCATGTCGTGCAGGTGCAGCGCATGCGTCACCAGCACGCCGCCGAGCTCGGTCGCCCATTTGCCGCGCCACGGCACGGCGTAATATTCAGGCGTCCGCAGCCAGAAGGTTTCCACCGAGCCCATGTAGGGCTTGCCGGCAATGCCGGCCTCGATGATCCGCTTCGCCTTCTCGATGCCGTCGCCGTAGCGATACTGGAAGATCGGCATCAGCGTGCCCTTGGCCGCCCTCTCCGCTGCCATGATCGTGTCGACGCCTGAGAGAGAGCCGGTCAGCGGCTTCTCGCAGATGACATGCTTGCCTGCTGCCAGCGCGGCGACCACCTGCTCCAGATGGATGCCGGGCGGCGTGCAGATGTCGACGATATCGACGCTATCATCGGCAAGCACATCGGCAAACGAGGTCGTGCGCTTGGCGATGTCGAACTCGTCGCCGATCTCGCGCAGCCGCTCTTCGTTCAGGTCGCAGATCGCCACGACCTTGAATTTGTCGGGATGCGGCAGGTAGCCTTCGACGATGTGGGAACGGCCGATGCCGCAGCCAACGATCGCAACATTCTTGATACTCATTGATCTATATCCGTAACTGCATCAGCGCTTCATGCCTGTCGTGGCGATGCCTTCGATCAGCAGCCGCTGGAAGAACAGGAAGAAGAAGAACACGGGCACCAGCGTCAGCGTCGACATCGCGAACAGGCCGCCCCAGTCCGATGCGCTGGTCGAGTCGACGAAGGTGCGCAGGCCGAGCTGGATCGTGTAGGTGTTCATGTCGTTGAGGTAGATCAGCGGCCCGAAGAAGTCGTCCCAGGTCCAGATGAAGGAGAAGATCGCGGCCGTCGCCAGCACCGGCAGCGACAGCGGCAGCATGATCTTCCAGTAGATGCGCCAGGCACTGCAGCCGTCCATCATTGCCGCTTCGTCGAGTTCGCGCGGGATGCCGCGGAAGAACTGCACCATCAGGAAGATGAAGAAGGCATCGCTTGCCAGAAACTTCGGGACGACCAGCGGCAGGATGGTGTTCACCCAGCCGAGGTTGAGGAACAGCACATACTGCGGGATCAGCGTCACGTGATACGGGATCATCAGCGTGCCGAGCATGATTGCGAACCAGAAGTTCCGGCCGGCGAAACGCAACCGCGCGAAGGAATAGGCTGCGAGCGAACAGGCAACGACATTGCCGATGACGGTCAGCACCGAGATGACCAGAGAGTTCCAGAAGAACCGCCCGAAGCTGATGTCGAGCCCGGTCCAACCGCGCACATAGGAGCCGAAGTCGATCGACGACGGAATGAGCGATGTCGAGGAGAAGATCTCGTTCTCCGGGCGCACGGAGGCCGACACCATCCACAGCAGCGGATAGAGCATCAGCAGCGAACCGAGGATCAGCAGCGTGTGGATGACGACCGATGCCGGCCTGCTGCGCTTGGTGATGTCGGACGGCGGTGCCGCAACGGCTGATGTGATCCCATTAGTCATCGTAGTGCACCCAGTAACGCGAGGTCAGGAAGGAGAAGGCCGTGAAGATCGCGATGATCAGCACGAGGATCCAGGCGAGCGCCGAGGCGTAGCCCATACGGAAATTTCCGAAAGCCTCCTGATAGAGATAGAGCGTGTAGAACAGCGTCGAATTGATCGGCCCGCCGGTGCCGCCCGAGATGATGAAGGCGGGCGTGAATGCCTTGAAGGCATCGATCGTCTGCACCACCGCGTTGAAGAAGATGACAGGCGTCAGAAGCGGCAGGGTGATCTTGTAAAACTGCCGGAACTTGGATGCTCCGTCGAGGCTGGCGGCCTCGTACATGTCGGTCGGAATCTGGCGCAGACCGGCGAGGAAGATGATCATCGGCGAGCCGAACTGCCAGACGCTGAGCGCGACCAGCGTGTAGATCGAGTAACTGGGGTGTGAGATCCAGCTTGGTCCGGCGATCCCGAAATTGGCGAGCGCTGCATTGACCAGGCCGTCGCCGGCAAAGAGCTGCCGCCAGAGCACTGCGATCGCCACACTGCCGCCGAGCAGAGACGGCAGGTAGAAGATGGCGCGATAGACGGGCAGACCGCGCACACCCTTGTTGAGCGCCATCGCCACCAGCAGCGCGAAAGCGAGCTTGAAGGGCACCGACAGAACGACATAGGTCAACGTGACCTTCATCGCAGCGGCAAACTTCGGGTCGGCGGTTGCGATGCGCACGTAGTTCGCAGAACCCACCCACTCGGCCGACCGGATCATGTCGAAATCGGTGAACGAGAGGTAGAGCGAAATCACGGCCGGCCCGAGCGTCAGTCCGAAGAAGCCGATCAGCCAGGGCAGAAGGAAGAGGTAGCCGGGGGCGTTGGCGTTCCAAATCCGCCGCCACCGACTATCGGCGACCACCCCCTGGTGATGTTCCACCGTCACGGCCGCGTTGGCCGTCGCACGCATCGCATTGTTCATGTGCTTCAACCTCGCGCGAGAATACGCGTGATCTCATCAACAAGCTGTTTTCCGCCATCGGCGGGTGTCATCTGCGCGAAGCCGACCTGCTCGGAAATGTTCCGCAAGGCCAGTTCGCCTTCGCCGGCGCCGGATGGCGGCGGTGGCGGCAGCTTGCCGGCGAGGTCGCCGAGGCCGCTAACATATTCGAGCGGGATCTTGCCGACCGCGTCGAGCTTCGTCGCCACGATATCCCGCATTGCCTTCGATTCCGGAATACCACGCTCGACATCGAGCAGTGCGGCGGCTTCGGGGTTCGTCACGAAGAAATTGACGTAATCGACGGCCTGTTCGATGGCTTTCGATTGCGCCGACACCGAGAAGAACATCGACGGCTTGCGATAGTGACCGCCCTTCGAGTCCTTGGCGACGCGCATGTAGTTGCTGAGCGCGAGCTTGTCCTTGTTCATCTGCTGATAGGCGACGAACTGGTTCGAGTGCGCGTAGCCGGAAGCGGATTTGCCGAGCGTCACGGTGTTGGTGTCGACATCGTTCTTGTCCAGGGCCTGTACGTCGGCTGGAACACAGGCGCCGGCATCGCGGAACTTGTTCCACATGTCGAACCATTCCGAGGCTTCCTCCGCGCCGAAAGCGATCTTGCCGTCGGCGGTGTAGAGTGCTTTGCCGCGCTGGCGCAGGTAGTTTTCGAAGAGCGGCTCGTTGCCGCTGCCGTCTGCCATGCCGAACATGCCCTTGCGCTTGCCGGCCTTGGTCAGTTCGGCTGCCATCTTGCCGAATTCTTCCCATGTCGTTGCCTGCGTCGGCAGGTCGATGCCCGCTTCCTGGAAGGCAGTCGTATTGATGACCGTCGCAGCCGAATTCGCGCCGAGGCTGACACCGTAAAGGTGGCCGTTGACACTGCCGCCTTCAACCTGGGCCTGGTCGAAATCGCCGAGGTTCAGCTTCGAAGGCATGTAGGATTCGAGCGGGGCAAGCGCACCGCGCCCGGCATATTCGACGATATAGCGATAATCCATCTGGATCACGTCAGGCGCGTTCTTGCCGGCGACCTGCGTTGCCAGGCGCGGCCAGTAATCGCCCCAGCCGAGAAACTCGCCGGTGATCGAAACGCCCGAATTCTTGGCCTTGTAAAGTTCGGAAACCTTGTTGGTTCTGTCCGCGCGGGGCTGCGAGCCCCACCAGATCAGACGAAGGCGGCTATCGGCGGCAAATGCCGGTGCGCCCATTGCGGAAAGCGTGAGAAGCGAGGCCCCACCCGCCATGAAACCACGTCTGTTGATGCTGAATGTCATCTGTTTTTCCTCCTCCCTTGGGGAGCGCCTCCACACGCTCCTTGCTGGTTTCTCTTGCAACAAATAACTAATTGGTTACAAGCTATGGAGAAGCGCCGGGTCTGTCAAGCGCCATGACGAACAGCTCGGCTCTATTTGCTTTTTACAATTTGCTCATAAGGCACTATGAGCGCTGGGAAGTCATTGAAAAGGGGAAGCTGATGGAAGGCGCCGGAAGAGGGGGGAAGACCACCGCAAAGCGACGTCCGCGCCAGCGCGTTCTGCAACGCGATCCGGAGCGAACGCGTGCCGCCATTCTGGAAGCCGCAACCCAGGAATTCGCCGAGAACGGCATGGGCGGCGCCCGCGTCGATGCCATCGCCGAGCGCGCCGGTACCAACAAGCGCATGCTCTACCACTATTTCGGCGACAAGGAGCAGCTCTACCTGCATGTTCTCGAGGAAGCCTATGTCGGCATCCGAACCGCCGAGCGCGCCCTGCACATCGGCGACCGGAGCCCGGAGGAGGGGATCAGCGATCTCGCACTCTTCACTTGGCGCTATTTCCTCAAGCATCCGGAGTTCCTGAGCCTTCTCGGCACGGAAAACCTGCACCGGGCCCGCTGGCTGCGTCAGTCCGTGCGTCTGAAGGAGCTTCATTCACACCTGTTGGGCGAGCTCGAACAGGTGCTGGAACGAGGAAAGAAGGCGGGCGTCTTCATCGCGAGCGCCGATCCCTTGAATGTCTATCTGACGATTGCATCGCTCGGATATTTCTATCTTTCCAACCAGTACACGCTGTCCACGATCTTCGGACGCGAGCTGTCGGAGCCTGACAATATCGATGCCTGGGAACAGCAGATCGTCCATGTGACGCTGGCCTCGATCAAGGCCTGAATTCCGAAATTTAGTTTTGTGTATTGACACCGGTGCTTCACGTCTGTCATCAAAGTAACTGTTTAGTTACTGGCCGGGAGGAGTTGCACCGTCGCGTGCAGCCGGCCTCGCAAGATTTTTTGCAGGGAGAGAAACGTGGCTCGTCTAGGGATCATTTTGCACGGCGTTACCGGTCGTATGGGTTACAACCAGCATCTCGTCCGCTCGATTTTGGCAATCCGCGATCAGGGTGGCCTGACCTTGAAATCCGGAGAGAAACTGGAGATCGACCCGATCATCGTTGGCCGGAACGCGGCCAAGATGGAAGAGCTTGCCAGAAAGCATGGCATCAAGCGCTGGTCGTCGGATATCGACGGCGCGCTTGCCAATCCTGACGATCAGATCTTCTTCGACGCCGGCACCACGCTGATGCGTGCCGATCTGCTCTCGCGTGCGCTGGATGCCGGCAAGCACGTCTATTGCGAAAAGCCGATCTCCGACGATTTGCAGGTGGCGATCGACCTCGCGAAAAAGGCCCGGGCATCGGGTCTCAAGCATGGCGTTGTTCAGGACAAGCTGTTCCTGCCCGGCCTTCGCAAGCTGGCGCTGCTGAGAGACTCCGGCTTCTTCGGAAAGATCCTCTCGGTGCGCGGCGAGTTCGGCTACTGGGTGTTCGAGGGTGATTGGGGTGTTCCGGCCCAGCGCCCGTCGTGGAATTACCGCAAGGCCGACGGCGGCGGCATCATTCTCGATATGCTTTGCCATTGGCGATATGTGCTCGACAATCTCTTCGGTGAGGTCAAAGCCGTGTCGTGCCTCGGCGCAACCCACATCGGCACGCGCGTCGATGAAGCCGGCAAGCCCTATCACTGCGATACCGACGATGCCGCCTATGCGACGTTCGAACTGGAAGGCGGCGCCATCGCCCACATCAATTCGTCCTGGGCCGTTCGCGTTCGCCGTGACGACCTCGTGACGTTCCAGGTGGACGGCACACATGGCTCGGCGGTCGCGGGCCTGACCAAGTGCTGGACGCAGCATCGCGTCAACACGCCGAAGCCCGTGTGGAACCCGGATCAGCCGCAGACGATCGATTTCTACAAGACCTGGGACGAAGTGCCGGACACGCAAGCATTCGACAACGGCTTCAGGGTGCAGTGGGAAATGTTCCTCCGGCATGTGGCTGAGGATAGCCCCTGGCCTTACGGACTGGAGGCCGGAGCCAAGGGCGTCCAGCTGGCGGAACTGGGCCTGAAATCCTGGGCCGAGCGCCGGTGGCTCGACGTGCCGAAGCTGGAGTTCTGAGATCGTGACCAGCATCAATCTCCCGCTGGACGGCAAGATCGTCCCCTATACGCTGACCGGCTCGCCGATCGAGCTAAAGAAGCGTCGAGCCGAAGAGTTTCCGCGTATCGCCTTCGCGGCGGCGCACGTCGTTGCCGATCCTCTGGCGGATAACGATCCCTGGCTTGCGCCGGCGATCGACTGGGATCGAACCCTGGCGTTTCGCCATCGGCTGTGGGATCTCGGGCTCGGGGTTGCCGAGGCGATGGACACGGCTCAGCGTGGAATGGGCCTTGGCTGGCCGGAAGCACGCGAGCTGATCCGGCGGGCGCTTGCCGAAAGCGCAAGCCGCGGCGATGCGCTTATCGCCTGCGGTGCCGGTACCGATCACCTTGTGCCCGGTCCGGACGTTACGATCGATACGATCATACGAGCCTACGAAGAACAGATCGAGACGATCGAGGCGGCCGGCGGACGTATCATCCTGATGGCGAGCCGCGCGCTTTCCGCCGCGGCCCGAAGCCCCGACGACTATGTCAGGGTCTACGATCGCATTCTGCGCCAGGTGAAACAACCGGTCATCATCCACTGGCTGGGCGAAATGTTCGATCCGGCGCTGGAAGGCTACTGGGGTGATGGGGATCACCTGAAGGCGATGTCCGTCTGCCTGCAGGTCATCGGCGCCAATGCATTTAAGGTCGACGGCATCAAGATTTCCCTCCTGTCCAAGGAAAAGGAAATCGCCATGCGCCGGCAATTGCCGAAAGGCGTGCGCATGTACACGGGCGACGACTTCAACTATGCCGAATTGATAGCCGGCGATGAATCCGGTCATTCGGATGCACTGCTCGGTATATTCGACGCCATTGCGCCTGCAGCCTCTGCAGCACTCGAGGCGCTGGGGCAGGATCGCAACAGCGAGTTTTTCCAGCTTCTGGAGCCGACCGTGCCGCTGTCACGGCATATCTTCAAGGCACCGACCCGCTTCTACAAGACGGGCGTCGTGTTCCTCGCTTATCTCAACGGGCTGCAGGATCATTTTACGATGGTCGGCGGCCAGCAATCGGCACGTTCTCTCTCGCATCTGGCCGAACTGTTTCGGCTCGCCGACAAGGCACGCGTGCTTGCGGACCCGGATCTGGCTGTGCGCCGCATGCGCGATGTGCTCGCGGTTCACGGTGTCGCCGGTTAAGGGAAGGAGAACAGCATGCATGTCGAGGGTCTGTCCATCAATCTCGCGACGATCCGGGAACAGTGCGGTTTTGCCCGCGCGGTCGATACCTGCCTGACGCACGGGATCACCTCGATCGCTCCCTGGCGAGACCAGATAGCGGCAATTGGCCTGAAGGAGGCCGCACGCATCGTCAAGGCTAATGGCCTGAAGCTCACCGGCCTTTGCCGCGGCGGTTTCTTCCCGGCCGCCGACGCTGCTGGCCGCCAGCAGGCGATCGACGATAACAAGCGCGCCGTCGACGAAGCCGCAACTCTCGGGGCCGACTGCCTCGTTCTCGTCGTCGGCGGATTGCCGGGCGCCTCCAAGGATATCCAGGCCGCGCGGCAGATGGTGGCCGACGGCATCGCGGCAACGCTTCCGCATGCGCGAGCCGCCGGTGTCCCGCTCGCCATCGAACCCTTGCATCCGATGTATGCCGGAGATCGCTCCTGCGTGAATACACTCGGTCAGGCGCTCGACATGTGCGAGCAGCTGGGTGATGGCGTCGGTGTCGCGATCGACGTCTATCATGTCTGGTGGGATCCCGATCTTGCCAATCAGGTTGCGCGTGCCGGGCGTCTGAAGCGGATCCTCGCGCACCATATCTGCGACTGGCTCGTTCCGACCAGGGACATGCTGACAGACCGCGGCATGATGGGCGATGGCGTGATCGATCTCAAAGGCATACGAAGGATGGTCGAAGCCGCCGGCTTTTTCGGCGCGCAGGAAGTCGAGATTTTCTCCGCCGAGAACTGGTGGAAGCGGCCACCGGAGGAAGTCATCGCAACCTGCGTCGAACGCTATCACAGTTGTTGCCTGGCCTAGAAATCTGTTCGTTTCATACGCATGAGGAGGATCATTCGATGGAGAAACGTCGCTTTGCCCTGATCGGAACGGGAAACCGCGGCACCACCATGTGGGGCAAGGAACTGCTCGCCGGCTGGCGCGAGCATGTGGATCTCGTCGCGATCGTCGACACCAACTCGCTGCGTGCCGAGCGGGCCCGCACGATGATCGGCAGCAATGCGCCGATCTATGAGAATATCGACGCCATGCTCGCCGAGCAGCAGGTCGACCTCGTCATCGTCTGCACGCCTGACTATACGCATGACGACATCGTCGTTCGCGCCCTGGAAGCCGGCATCGACGTCATCACCGAAAAGCCGATGACGACGGCGGTCGACAAAATCCGTCGCATCCTCGATGCGGAAAAACGAACCGGCAAGCGCGTCGACGTTTCATTCAACTACCGCTACGCGCCGACGGCCGCCAAGATCAAGGAACTGCTGAACGCCGGCGAGATTGGACGCGTCACCTCGGTCGACTTCCACTGGTATCTCGATACCAAGCACGGTGCCGATTATTTCCGTCGCTGGCACGCCTATGCTGAAAACTCCGGCAGCCTTTTCGTGCACAAGGCAACGCACCACTTCGATCTCCTGAACTGGTACCTGGACAGCGACCCGGATGCGGTCACCTCCTTTGCCGACTTGCAGAACTACGGCCGCAAGGGGCCGTTCCGCGGCCCGCGCTGCAAGCTCTGTCCGCACGCCGGCGAGTGTGACTACTACCTCGACCTTGAAGCCGATCCGTTCCTCGACTCGCTCTACGAGGATCCGTCGAAGATCGACGGCTACTTCCGCGACGGCTGCGTCTATCGCGAGGATATCGATATCCCCGACACGATGGTCGTCAGCCTCCGCTACAAGAACAATGTCCATGTTTCCTATTCGCTGAACACGTTCCAACCGATCGAGGGCCACCACATCGCCTTCAACGGCACGCATGGGCGCATCGAGCTCAGGCAATACGAGAAGCAGCCGTGGGAAACGCCTGACGAAGACACCATCCTGCTCGTCCGCAATTTCCCGAAAGACAAGCCTGCCCTCGAACGCATCGTCGTCCCGCATTCGGCCGGTGGCCACTACGGCGGCGACAACCGGATGCGCAACATGATCTTCAAGCAGGGCATGGAAGACAAGCTCGGTCAGCGCGCCGGCACACGCGCCGGCGCCATGTCAGTGCTCTGCGGCATTGCCGCTTTGACAAGCTCACGCACGGGCAAGGTCGTGAAGATCTCCGACTTGATGCCGGAGATCGTGGCTGGCGGCGCACCGGCGGGTTTGAAGGCCGGCTAAGCGATCATTGCCAGGTCGCGGCGCTGGATCTGATAGAGGAGCGGTTCGCCCTTGGTGAACCGCTCTATTTCGTCGATCGCCATATCCCCGAGCCGTCCGCGTTCCAGCCCCACGGCGCCGGCGATGTGCGGCGTCAGGAAGACATTCGGCAGAACGTAAAAAGCCGACCCCTTCTCGGGTATTTCAGGATCCGTGACGTCGATGATGGCGTCGATCCTTCCGGTCGCAAGTGTCTCGAGCAGCGCTGCCTCATCGATCAGCGCGCCGCGCGCCGTATTGATCAGCGTGGCGCCGTCCTTCATCAGAGAAAGCTCGGCAGTGCCGATCATGTGATGCGTCGATGGAAGGGAAGGGGCGTGCAGCGAGACTATGTCCGATCGTCTCATCAGCGTCGCCAGATCGACCTTCTCGGTTCCGAGGCTTCCTGCCTCGGTGGCGTCAATGGTCGGATCGAAGAGAAGTACCTGGTATTCGAATGACCGCAACAGTTCGATGACCCGTCGCCCGATGCGCGAGGCGCCGATGATGCCAACCGTGCGGCGATAATTGCCGATCGCCAGCCGCTGCATCGCATGCGTCCGGTCGCGGTCGCGATCGGATACGTAGTGGTCGCGGAAGCGAAACACCTGCTTGCCGGCAAAGATGATCGCCGCAAGCGTAAATTCCGCAACCGGCACCGAATTGGCCTCGGCGGCATGCGTCACGGCGATCCCGGCATCAAAGATCTGCTCACCGATGATGCCCTTCACGGTGCCGGCCGCATGGGCGATCAGCCGCAGCTGGGGGGCCGCCGCAAGCACTTCATGCCCAACAGGCGGAGCCCCCCAGCCGGTGATGAGAATATCTGTCTTGGCGAGAATGCGGATCGCGCGATCGTCGCTGAAATTCTGCAGCGGTTGAGGATCGAGAACATCGCCGATGCCTGCGAGCCGGTCCAGTGCCTCGGCGCTCAGGACGTGTTCGGTCCGGGACGGCTGCATTGAAAGCGCAATGGAGGGACGCGTCATGACATTTGTCCCGGCGCTTCGATGGCGCTGACCCGGATGCCCGAATTCGCCACCAATGCTTCCAGCTCCTGAAGGTCAGGGGCACGAGGCGGTGTGGTCCAGGCGCCGGTTACCGTGTCCGTATCGTTGGCGGCAAGTACCGCCGTCATCAGGATCGTCTGGCCCGCTGCAATTTCGCCACGCAACTGCGGCACCAGAGTCTTCGCAACGATCATGTTGGTGTTCGGCGGCGCCTTCTGCGTCAGGCCGACGCGCCGAGCCGAGCCGATATCGACGATCCCGCTGAAGTCGGCCTCGCCGATGGCGTAGGCGCTCGCACCGTCGGCGACCAGCGTATCGAGCTCGAAATCCCGGCGCGCGATCGCAAAGCCACCCTCTGCCGTCTGTAGCGGCCGGGGCGTGTTGATGCGGTGGACGCGGATATGCCACGGCGCCGCCGGCACCAGCCACGTTTCGACATCCACGTCCTGAAATGGCGACCACCTGGAATAAAGAACCTCGCCCGCAAGCTTGGCCTCCTTGTTGGTCTCGCGAACCCGGTAATGCAGGCCGTCATCGCCGAAGGCGAGGGCGGAATCGAAGGCCGCGCCGGCGAAGTTGCGCTCGTCGGATTCGACGCTGAAACCGTAGCGGCTGGAATAAGCGAACTTCGCGTATTTCTCCGTGCCGAACCGCATCTGCAGGTTTTCCTGGCCGGAAGAAAGCGCAACGACATCGCCGCGATCACGCATCAGCACCATGCCGGGATGACGCTGTGGCAGCACACTCACCGTTTCGGCCGGTGGCGTTTCCTCGGCCGTCCAGAAAGGATGGTCCTCGGCCAGCGCCAGCGGCAGAAACGCCTTGAAGGCCCAATAGGGCGAACCAGCCGAATTATAGTTCTCCGACATCAGCAGGTTGGGATAGCCGAACCCGATCGACAGAATCCCATCCCGGTTGGTCATCGGCTTGTCCTTCCACCAGCGTAAGTGCTGCAGGCAAAGGCTCTTGACCTCGCCCCAGGGCAAGGCCTCGAGGTCGGCAAAGGCAAGGGCCGACCAGAAACCGGCGCACGCAAAGCGGTAGGTGAGGCTGCGGCCGAAGGGAATGGTCGCGCCATCCGCGCCGAACCACTGCTTGAAGTCGTTCGCGAACAGCAGCGCGCGTTCGCGGTAGCGCTTCGCGTAGTCGTCATCGACAAGCTTGGAATAGATCAGCCCGTAGAAGTGCATGGCGAAGGGAATGTAGTGGTCGACGCGGCGCACATTGCCGTCGCGGTACCAGCCGTCACCAATATAGAAGCCCTCAAGCTCCTCGAGATACTGCTTGGTCAGGCTGCGGTCGAAACTGGCGCCGACGCGATCGAGCGCGATGTCGACGAAGATGCGAAAGAATTTCCAGTTGTTGTCGGCATAGTCAAACTGCCGGGCATGCTTGAGATAGGCGACGACGTTGTCGCGCGCCCGACCGCCAAGCGGCTCCCAGATCTTCTCCGGCACCAGCGCCAAGGCAAAACCGAGCGCGGCAAGCTCCACCATCCGCTGGTCACGCCCGTTCACCGTGCCCCAATATTCCGGGTGTTTGGGATCGGTGCCGTTGGCGATGCCCTCCGCAAACCGATGCCATTCCGCGAAGTCGCCGCCGCCCGCGCCAAGCGGCGCCAACCCCCAGAGCGGCCGCGCAAAGCCCTCGAGATCCGCTGCCGCGCGGTCGAAATGCGCAGCCGCGCCGTCGAGCCGGACGCGGGCATTGCCTGCGGAGAAATAGGGGAGCAGCGGATCGAACAGGTCACGAAGCGCCCGCGATAAGTCCTCGCGTGTCTTCAGCGGATTGTTGGCAAGCGGATTTGCACTGGCAGGATCATAGGTCATCGGCATTGCTCGTTTCAGGGGCTCATGTCAGGGGTTCGAAACGGTGCCGCCGGCAATCGGGACGACGGCATGGCAAATCTGGCGGGCAGGGGCGGTGCGATCCCTGAAACGCGCCACCATGAGACCGGCCGCCTCGCGGCCCAGTGCCACGCGATCGACGCGCATCGTCGACAGCGGCGGGTTGGTCATCAGCGCGCAGGGAAGATCGTCGAAGCCGAGAATGGCGAAATCCTCTGGCACCCGCAGACCTGCTTCGGTCACCGCTTCGAGAACGCCGACGGCGATGAAATCGTTCATGCAGAAGGCGGCAGTGAATCCGGCTTTTTCGGCGAGCACCCCAGTCGTCAGTTCATGCGCTTCCTGCGTTGCACTGCCTTGAAAGCTCATCGACACAAGACGTCCTTCGGCGCCATCCACCTCTGAAATCGCCGCCTTGAAGCCCCTGACGCGTTCGCGAATCGTGTTTCGATGCGATCCCGTCAGATGCAGGATCCGCCGATGACCGGCGTTCAGTAGCCGGGTCGTCGCTTCGTAGGCACCGAAGAAATTGGAGGGCGCCGTGCCGTCGATCTTCATCTGCGGATCGGTGCCGTTGACCAGCACCGTCGGGATCGCCGCATCCTCGATCCATGCGCGAAGCTCGGCGCTGGGATCGATCCCGACCAGGAACAGTCCACTCGCACCCGCTGTCTGCATGTAGTCATGCACCACATTGGCGGTCGCCCGGTTTTCGCGGATCAACCGCACCTCGAAGGGCATACCGGCATCGAGCGCACCCGCGCGCAGGCCCTCAACGATCCCTTCGTAAAAGACGCTAAGCCCGCCGGTCACGCCGTCGCTTGCAATCAGCGCCAGGGCACCGCGTTGCGCGCCGCCGGCCGTACGGGCTGAGTAACCGTTCTCCGCCGCCACCTTGAGAATGTGCTGCCGCACGCTCTCGCTGATGCCCGGCTCGTTGGCGAGTACGCGCGACACCGTGGATACGGATACCCCTGCCATCGTCGCGATGTCGGCCTGTCTCAGTTTCTTGGTTTTGATCTCGTTCATGAGGGCAGATTATGCAAATTATGCAAATTTGCAAGAGAAAGATAATTTGTTGCATTGGCGGTTTTTTTGCGTAATCTACCCCGCACCAAGCCCATCAATCCGTTGGAGGACGGCCGGGCGACGAAGAGGAGGATGAAAAATGCAGGTCAATCGCCGTTCATTTCTGATGGGCTCGGCCGGTATCGCCGCCGGGCTGACCTTTGGCGCCGGAAGCGCAGTTCCAGCCTTTGCGGAGGACGCCAGGCTGCGCGCCATGTGGTGGGGCTCGAACGATCGCGCCAAGCGCACACTTGATGTCGCGAAGCTTTATGAAAGCAAGAATGCCGGCGTTTCGATCGTCGGCGAGTCGCTGAGCGGCGACGGCTACTGGACCAAGCTCGCCACCCAGATGGCCGGCCGCGCCGTCGCGGACGTGTTCCAGCTGGAGCCAGGAACGATCTCGGACTATTCCAAGCGCGGCGCCTGCCTCGCGCTGGACGAATTCGTACCCTCGACATTGAAGGTCGATTCCTTCGGCAAGGACATGCTGAAGCTGACGACGGTCGACAGCAAGCTCTACGGCATCGGTCTCGGCCTCAACTCCTTCGCGCTGTTCTTCGACCAGGCCGCCTTCGACAAAGCCGGCATCCCGGTTCCGACGGCCGATCTCACCTGGGAGGAATACGCCAAGCTCGCGGTCGAGCTGACGAAGGCCGGCGGCAAGGACAACTACTGGGGTGGTCCCTATGGCGCGCGCTACACCTACGTCTTCGATGCCTGGTTGCGGCAACGCGGCAAGAGCCTCTACAGCGATGGCAAGCTCGGCTTCAGCGTCGATGACGCGACAGCCTGGTACACCTTCTGGGAAGACCTGCGCAAGAAGGGCGGCACGGTCGCGGCCGACGTCCAGACGCTCGACCAGAACACCATCGACACCAACGCGCTGGCGCTCGGCAAAGCGGCAATGGGCATGGCCTATTCCAACCAGCTCGTGGGCTATCAGCTGATCTCCAAGAACAAGCTCGCGATCACGCTGCTGCCGCGCGAAAAGAAGGGCGGTCCATCCGGCCATTACTACCGGCCGGCATTGATCTGGAGCGTCGGCGGTAACACCAAGAACGGCGAGGCTGCGGCGAAGTTCATCGACTTCTTCGTCAACGACGTCGAGGCCGGCAAGATCCTCGGCGTTGAGCGCGGCGTGCCGATGTCGCCTGTCGTGCGCGAAGCGATCCTCCCGCACCTCAATCCGACCGAGCAGGACACGGTGAAGTACATCAACCTGCTCAAGGATCAGGTCGGCGAGTATCCGGCTCCAGCCCCGCTCGGCTCGACGCAGTTCGACCAGCGTGTCTTCCGTCCGATTGCCGATGAACTCGCTTTTGAGCGGACGACGCCTGCGGAGGCCGCGGCTCGTCTGCTGGAAGAGGGCAAGGAAACCATCAAGGGCTAGTCGCCATCAGCCGACACCTTCGCGGTCACCCCTCTCGCGAAGGTTCGTCGCGAAAGTCTGGCGGTGTCATCCAACCGCCGCCAGCCTTTCCGTATCCGCCACGATCATCCCGACCCAGTTGCGTGCAATCGCTGCACCGGTGGCGTCGGCATCGGCCGCATGGGCCTTCACGAGTGCATCGTACCGGCCGAGCCAGCTTGCATCCATTCGCTCGATCGTCGTCCGGAACTCGGACTTCCAGCCGTCGACGATGTCGGAGCTCGCTTCGAAGTGAAACTGCGTCCCATAGGCCGCACGCCCAATCCGAAACGCCTGGTTCTGCGTTATCCCGCTGGCTGCAAGATGAGTGGCGGCCGGCGGCAGGGTGAAGGTGTCGCTGTGCCACTGGAAGGTGGTGAAGCGGTCGCCAAGCCCGGCAAGAAAGGGATCGCTCTTGCCGCTTGCCGATTTGCTCACATCCTGCCAGCCGAATTCCACGCCGTCGTCGAGGCGGTTTTCCGCTTCATAGGCGCGCGCCAGAATCTGCGCGCCGAGGCATATGCCGAGCACAGCCTTGTCGGCCTCGGCAAAATTGCGCATCAGCAGGGCCAGTGCCGGCAGATAGGGGTGTTGCTCGTCGTCGAGCGCATTCTGCTCGCCGCCGAGCACGATAAGTGCGTCGTGATTATCGCTGCCTGAAGGCAATTGGCCATCGATCCAGGGCCGGAAACGCTCTACCTCGGCATTTGCTTCAGCAAGGGCAATTCCGAGGGGACCAAGCGGGGTGCTCTTCATGTTCTCAATGACGGCGACGCGCATCGGTTTCTCCTGCTTCCTTGCTCGTGACACGAACACCATGCGTCGATCGATTGCAATATGCCGCGCGCGGGATTATCGCAGTTCGCAACCGGAACAGGAGAACCGAGGGTAGCCATGAGCGAAACGAAGCCCCGAGTGACAATTCTCTATTGCACCCAATGCAACTGGTTGCTGCGCGCAGGCTGGATGGCGCAGGAACTGCTGCAGACCTTCTCCGATAGCCTCGGCGAAGTGGCGCTGATCCCCGGCACCGGCGGCAATTTCGAGATCCGTGTCGACGGCGATCTCATCTGGGAACGCAAGCGGGACGGCGGCTTCCCCGGCCCGAAGGAATTGAAGCAGCGGGTGCGCGATATCATCGACCCGGATCGGGATCTCGGCCATGTCGATCGCGCGTCGCTGGAAAGCTGATCGTCAATCGTAAGGCGAATTGCACGTCTTGTAGATGCCTTCGTAGGTCACGAAGCGATCGGTTCTCGGGTTGTAGGTGCGGTACTGGTTGCGGCACCACTCCACATGGAAGCGTTTGGTTTCCGTCGGCGGAGGCAGAACCTTCGCCGCCGGCGGCGGCGCGTAGTAGAGCGGTGCTCGCCCTTGCGCGCCCGGCCGGTAATAGTAGGGCTGTTGCCCCGCGGCCGTTGGTGGCCTGTAGTTCGGCTGGATATAGGCCGGCCGGAAAGACTGGCGCTGCCCGAAGGTGAAGCAGCCGCGCGGATCGCACATCGTCGAATCCACCTTTATGATCCGATCGTCAGACATGACAGGCGCGAATCGCTCGCGCGGCATCGCGGAGACCTGCCCCGCGGATATCACCGACAGGACAATCACCAGGAAAGAAACGTGAAAAGCGGTCATCGGGTCGATCCTCTTTTTTACGGTATCATATAGGACCGCGCCGAAAACGACCATATTCCCGGGGATCCGCTACGACCATTCTTCACTCGCCGGTCGATTTTTTGCGAGCTGTCGCGAAAACTTCAAAAAGGCTGTTGACACCGAGAGGCCACCCCCGTACATGGCTCTCCGTCGCCCAGATGGCGGAATTGGTAGACGCGCCAGCTTCAGGTGCTGGTACCCGAAAGGGTGTGGAGGTTCGAGTCCTCTTCTGGGCACCATTCCATTTTGAGAAACGTAGATTTCTCAATTATTTCAAGACGTAGATGATCCTATCAGTACGCTCTCCGGTCCACCGGAGGGTCCCCGACGGGACTTGTCTTGAGATACGCTGGGCCCGCGAAAGCCCGGAGTTGGCGGTATCTTCGGCCTATGCCAGCGGCAGTCCACAGCATCCAATATCAAGGTGATTTAAGCGTTCACGGGGAACACTCGCCGGGAGGATTTAGAGGCTTACCGAGATGTCGGCTGGGACCACTTCCGTCCCTACAAGTGGCCTTTAGACGGCGGCGGTTTCCAGCCGGTCCGCCTTGTCCTACCGGACAGGCTGATAATGGCCCCGGCGAGGAACCTGCGTTCCGGTCGTCGATAGGCCGTCACGATCGCAGACGTAAACCAGCGTCGGCATCCCGCCCGATCGGAAGATATCGTCATAGCGGCGGCGAATGAGTCTTGTCTCGGTCCGGCAGCTGAATTGCTCTTCCTCGGTCTTGTCGGGCTGCGATTTGACGCCGGGCAGGTCCTTGTAGGGATAGGGCGGCTGAACCTGTACTTGCCCGGCGCGCTTCCAGTCCGTGGCGTCGCTTGTCGTCGCCGACAGAATGGTCATGCCGACCGCCACGCAAGCGATAGTGTTCCGACCAAATCTCATCGTCGCCTCGGACTGTCACATCTACCCATCGGATGTAGGCATCCGATGGGGAAGCATCAAGCGTCGGCGCCCGTTCGGGCGCGCTGGCGCGGGCGCAGGTAGCTGCGGATGACCGGATGCGAAACGAGCGAAGCGACGATCGCAAAGCCCGCGCCCGCGAGGAAGCCTGCGAGCAGGCCGCCGATGACGCCCGCGATCAGCAGGACCTTCTTGCCGGGGCCATTCGCCTTCAGCGGAATTTCGGCCGGGGAGATGACGCGGAGATTGGTCTGCGAAAGATTTCGATCTTCGCTTGTCTGGCTCGACCGTTTCTGGACGATCTCATAGATATCGCGCGCTGCGGCCGCCTTACGCTGCAGCTCGTTCAGTTCGACTTGCTTGTCCGACGTGTTGACCTGCAGCGCCTTTTGAACGGTAAGCTCCTTGGAGATTGCGTCCTCGGCCTTCTTCGCCTGTTCGTATTCCGCACGGGCGCTGCTTGCCAGCCGCTGCAGCTCGCCGCGGATTTCGTCCGCGATGCTCTGCAGCGACGAGCGGGCTGCCTGCAATCGTGGATGGCGGCTGCCCATCTGGCTTTGGAGACTACCGACGATCGCGGCTTGCGTCGAATATTGCTGGCGAAGGCTCGCAAGCGCGGTCGAGACCGCATTTGCCTGCTGGTTCTCGCTGACGACATCCTCGAAGCGAAGGCCGGCTGCGGCATCGGCTTTCGCCTTCGCCTGGATCGTCTTGTCCTGCGCGGTCACCAAAAGGTTATTGAGCGAGGCAAGCCGCTGATCGGAGATTAGTCCGTTCTGGGTCGCGGCCATGTCGTTGTCGGCGCGGTATGTCTCGACGGCCTGCTCGGCTTCCTGCACCTGCTTTCGAAGCTCGTTCAGGCGGGTATCGAGCGTCGCGGAGGTGTTTTCGTAGGCGCCGTTGTTGGCGGTGCTCTCTTCCTGCAGGAACGAGGCAATGACTTGGTTGGCGAGTTTGGCCGATTTCTCGGCTCCCTTGGTCGTCGCCGTCAGCGAAACGACATAGCTGCCGGCGGGGCGATCGATGACGAGCGCTTTCGCCAGCGTGCCGATCACCGCTGCGCCATCGGCCCGGCCGGCATTGAATTCCGGATCCGCGTCGAGATTCATCGCGTCGGCCACGTGACGCAGCACGTTCCCGGAGAGGAGGATTTGCATCTGGCTGTCGATGATGCCGGAAACCATCTCCGGCGACGGGCCGGAAGATTGCGCGCTGGGATCGCCAAGCCCGGCTGGCCGGGGATCGAAAAACAGCTTGGTGTTGGCGGTGAATTTTTCCGGGCTCATCGGCAGCACGACTGCGCCAAGCATCGCGCCCGCGACCGAGGCGGCAAGCACCACGAGACGCCGGCGCCAGATGGCATCGACGGCGCTGCGCAGATCGAGCAGCGGCTCTCCCGGAATGTACACGGGCGCCGGTTCCAGCGCTTCAATCCGCGCAGG
This sequence comes from Rhizobium sp. Root708, assembly GCF_001429725.1. Classification (GTDB taxonomy): domain Bacteria; phylum Pseudomonadota; class Alphaproteobacteria; order Rhizobiales; family Rhizobiaceae; genus Rhizobium. The sequence continues at coordinate 85,621 of NZ_LMHV01000010.1, forward strand.
CGCTTCCTCTACCGGGGCGATGACCTCGGCCTGTGGCTGCGGCGTTGGTTCGTCAGCGGGGCTGTCGGGAATGATCGAGGCGGGCGTGGGCTTCTTCGGCAGGAAGTCGGACGGGCGCAGCGCCGGGCTGCGTGCGGCGGCTCGCTCCGGCAGCGGCGGGGCTGTTTCATAGCTGCGCCACTGCGGCAGCCGGCTCGCCCTGTTCCTGTCAAACTGAGTCATACGCGCGCTCGTTGTCCGCTCTTGGGGAGGCTCTGGCGGAGTTACAGAGACTTTAGAAATTCTTAGCTAACGGAGCGTTAAGATCGCGGTGCCAGAAAGCGCGAAGGCAATTCGTCAAGCAGGGAGCATGGCAATGACATCTCTATCAGCCTGGCGGCGTCTTCTGGCCGCGAGCATGATCATCCTTGTCGCGCCGGCATCCATGGCGGCCGAAGCCGGCCCCTGCATGCGTGGCGTCAATCTGTCCGGCGCCGAGTTCGGAGAAGCCGGCGGCGAATATTTCAAGGCCTACGCCTACCCTTCTGAAGACACGATCGCATACTTCGAAAAGGCCGGCGCGAATACGGTGCGCCTTCCTTTCCAGTGGGAGCGATTGCAGCCGGAGCTCGGCAAGCCGCTCGACGAAGCAGAACTGACGCGCCTTAAGGACACGGTCGAGCTGCTGCGCAAGCACCACCAGAGGATCGTCCTCGATCCGCATAACTATGCCTCCTACAACAAGGTGAAGATCGGCAGCCGCGAGGTCAGCAATGCGGCATTCGCGGAATTCTGGGCCCGGCTCGCGGTCGAATTTTCCAATCAGGACGATGTCGTCTTCGGTCTGATGAACGAGCCGAACGACATCGACACCGATGTCTGGCTGAAGGCGGCGAACGCCGCTATCCGGACGATCCGGGCTACCGGCTCCCACAACCTCATCCTCGTTCCCGGCACCAGATGGACGGGCGCGCATTCCTGGATGGCCGATGGCCCGGGCGGCGCCAACGGAATCGTCATGCTCGGCGTGACCGATCCTCGCAACAACTACGCCTACGAGGTGCACCAGTATTTCGACGATGATTCGTCCGGAACCCACGCCGAATGTACCGGCGGGCAGAAGGCGCTGGACGCGATCGACGGCATGACCAAGTGGGCAAAGGACAACGGCAAGAAACTGTTCCTCGGCGAATTCGGCGTCTCGCAGGACAAGGCCTGCGTCGCCGAACTCACCCGCGTTCTGCATGCGATGCAGGCGGATGGAGGCACCTGGCTCGGCTGGACCTACTGGGTGGCCGGAGACTGGTGGCCGGAGAGCGAAACGCTGAACGTGCAGCCCCATGACGGCAAGGACCGGGCCCAGATGAAAGCGCTGAAAGCCGCCTTCAAGGCGACGAAGCCGGCTGCGGGCGCCTGTGCCCTCATGCCGGCGGATTGATCGCCATGGAAAAGAGCATCGACCGCGAACCGATAGACTACGGCATCCTCGCCGTCAGCGTTCTCGGCGTCACCTACAATGCCATCCTGGCCTTCATCAATCACAACATCATGCCGATGACGCCGAGCGTTGTCGTCCTGAGCGAAATTCTCATCCTCGCGTTCAGCTTCGCGTTCATCCTGAGAAAGGGAATCTTCGAGGCGGATCTCGTGCCGCTTGGCTATCTCGTCCTGACGATCGTGCTGACCGTCTATGTGATGGTCATCAACAAGGCCGGCTATATAGATCATCTGCGCAACGTCCTCATTATCTTTGCCTTCGTCGTCATGGGGCGCTGGGTGAACGAGCGAACGCTGAAGCTCGCCTTCAAGATCTGCTGCCTCTCCGTGTTGCTGGTGCTGATCTGCGAAATCCTGTCGACCCAGGCCTACGTGGCTCTCTTCCATCCCGCCGAGTATTTCCAGAACACCCGCGGCGTGCCGCCGGCGACCTATAGCGACAGCGGCCTGTTCCGCGGTGCGCTCGGCTTTGAGGGGCGGTTTTCCTTCGGTCTCATCGATCACCGCTCGTCGTCGATCTTTCTCGAGCAGGTCTCGCTGGCGAATTTCTGCGGCGTCATCGTCATCTACCTCGTCAGTTTCGCCGATCGGCTCAGCCTTTTCGATCGCCTCATCTTCGTGTCGACGATCGTCCTCATCCTCGTCACAAACGACACCCGGACCATGCTGATATTCAGCGTCGTCAGCGCTGTCGGCTATGTCGTCTACCCGTGGATCCCGAAGATCTGCGATTTTCTGATGATGCCGGTGATTGTCGTCATCGGTTTCGTCATCCATTCGTTCAAGCCGGATGCGCATGAGGATGATTTTGTCGGCCGTATCAGCGGAACCGTCAGAAATATCCTGGATATGGATCTCGCAGCGACGCTCGGGCTGGAATTGGACAAGGCGACGACCTTTGTCGACAGCGGCTACGTTTACATCACCTACGGCGCCACGATCTTTGGGCTCATTCTCTTCTGGCTGTTCGTTTCTTTCTATCCTGCAGGCCGGACGCCGAACCAGAAACGGCTCTGCCACGCATTGTCGATTTTCATGTTTCTCAACCTGATGATCGGCTCGACGGCCATTTTTTCGATGAAGACTGCCGGCCTCGTCTGGCTGCTTGTCGGCTTCCTCAAGTTCAATGAGGGTTCGACGGCGGGGATTCGCGTTTCCGCGACGCAAGCGGGACGGACTTTCTCCCGATCTGCCGTAAGTTGATGGTGGGCAGCGCGGTGGAGCAACCGATGCTCGGCTGAATTTGCTATAGATGCGCGAACGTCCCCGCTTGATAGGCTGCTTTGCTTTGATTTAAGCAGGCGTGATCGGCGCTGGCCGAAAGAGGAATGGAAAGCATGACGAACTATGTATTGACGGTAACCTGCCCATCGACGCGCGGGATTGTTGCGGCGATTTCGAACTATCTGGCCGACCAGGGCTGCAACATCACCGATTCCTCGCAGTTCGACGA
>NZ_LMHV01000011.1:0-73278 GCF_001429725.1 Rhizobium sp. Root708
AGAACGGGATCTGTCGGCGCAAGGGCGGCTCCAAGAAGCAACGCCGATGCGGCCCCGAGGCCAAGCACGCTCCATCCGAGAAAGGCGATGGCTGCGATGGAAAGGGGCATGGCAATTCCCAAGAGCCGCCATGTCGTCGCCCATCGATGCAGTCCAATGGGGCGGTCGATCTTCAGTCCGGCACCCATAAGTGCGACGATCACGACGAACTCAGTCAGATGTTCAGCGATCTTGCCGTTTTCCAACGGGTTCATATGGGGAAGCGGCGTGAATGGAGACCATGCCAGCAACATGCCGATGGCGACGCAGCAGATTGGGAGGGACACGGGAAGGCGGCGCAACGCCATCGGCAGCCAGGCTGTCAAAAGGACGACCGCGCCGAAGATGAAGAGCGTCACGACATATKTGTTCAAGGGGCGCCACCCAGGAAAACGGTCAACTCCCTGGCGACGGCCTCTGGGTCTTCCCTCTGTGGAAAGTGTCCGACGTTCTGCAACAGGATGCGCTCGAACGATCCCGTAAACTTCTTGTAGACATTCTCCGACACCTGTGGCGGGTTCACACCGTCTTCTTGTCCTTGAAAGTAGACGGCGGGGAGGGACACCGTTCTGGTTTCCTTGATCTTCTGTTCGAGCCACAAGCTTCGAGGATCAGGCTCGGCCTCGTCCCATCGCGACCGATAGCTATGAAGGGTTACCGCGAGCCAGTCGGGATTGTCGAAAGACTGCGCCACGCGGTCGAACGTCTGTTCGTCGAACCAGCCATCCGGGCCCCAGTTCTCCCAGTGCAGATGGGTGAAAGCCCTACGGTCTTCCGCGATGGCTTTCGCGCCACGCTTGGTCGCCATGAACCAGTGGTACCAGTCGAGCTGGGAATGCCAGAATGGAGGGGTCGGCAGTCCTCCCATCCGTGGCATGCTCGATAGCAGTGCGATCCTTTCGACGCGATCCGCCCATCCGATCGCCAGTGCTTCCGCGATGTTCGAACCCCAGTCGTGCCCCACCGCAGAAAAACGCTCGATGCCGAGGCCGTCCATCAGGGCGATCGCATCCAATGCCAGGATACCGCTGTTAGCGGTGCGGGGTGCGCCGTCATGTTTGAACACGCTTTCCCCGAACCCTCTGATCGTGGGGACTATCAGGCGATACCGATTGCCCGAAAGCCGTGCGATCAAATCGTCCCACGTCGATGCGTCGTCGGGCCATCCATGCAGAAGGAGAATAGGCTGGCCGTGTGCGCTACCGTGCTCGGTGAAATGGACCTGGACGTCGGCGGTCTCGAGCTTGGACATTGGTTTTTCCTCCCGGAGAAAATCAACCCAGTCGCTAAGCTTTGGTTCCGCGCGGCCGCGCCGAAGGTTCACATTTGGGGTCGCGAGAACTCGCAAAACCGAGCCAGTGCGTTGAATAAGCCGTCCGACCCGCTGCGCTCCGGGTCGCGGCCACGCAGAGAAACTCACGGCTGCTGGTGGCGTGATCCACGAATCCTTCAGCATGGCCAATGTCGTTCCGGTTCGGCGAACCTGGTGGTGTGGCCATCGTTGTTCGAGAAGCGCCGCCGGTTGGTGCTTGGATCGTCGATGATGGCGGTCAACGGGAAGATCCAGAGAGAAGGCGACTTCGTCCATCTCGTTACTCAGCAGCTCTGCGATCTCTCCTGAGAGCTGTCAGGGCTGGCTGACCGCGACATGGATTTCAAGCTACCGACAGGCAGGGGCGACGAGTTCGCCCACGGTGGCGGGCCAGAAAGGACAACCCGAAGCCTGCCATTCAGCCTCGGGACATCTTCATTCCCGATCTGCATATCGATAGCCTCAAGGTCAAGGCGCGCAACTTCCACTGACGGGACACCTCCTAACTGCGTGTGTTCGACGGCTACAAGACGTTGATAGCCATCAGCGTYCTGTAGCCGTCTCTGACAAATTAAACCTTTTAGTTTTGAGGCGACGACAACTGCTCGACGACCTTGTCGAGGTTGAAGCTCGCAGGCTTCTGTCTGGGGGGAAACTCCTTAAAGGTACTCAGCCAGTTCGCGGCGAGTGTCTGCAAGGGAACCTGAACAAAGGCGTGATCCGCCAGCCACTTGTCGTAGAGTATCGACTGATCACCCCGTTCGAATGGGTCGGAGCGAAGGTTGAAGAGCTTCGGAATCCGCAGCTCTTCAAAGCCGCGCRTCCAGACGCCGATCCCCTCGTGATTCTGCTCCAGAAAGACTGCCTTCCAGTCGTCGTAGCGAATGGCGACAAGCTGGCCGTCATCGTTCCAGTAGACGAACTCCCTTCTGGGCGCGTCCTTCACCTCGCCCTTGAAGAAGGGAATGAGATTATTGCCGTCGAGATGAACCTTGAAGGCCTTGGCGCCGAACTGACCGCCTTTCAGGCATTTGGCCACCACGTCGGGATCGCCGCCTGCCGCTGCAAATGTCGGTACCAAGTCATAGTGAGCGAAGGTTTGATTGAAGACGGTCCCGGGCTTTATGGTTCCGGGCCAGCGGATCAGCATCGGGACGCGGTARCCGCCCTCCCAATTCGTCGCCTTCTCGCCCCGGAAGGGCGTATTGCCGCCATCCGGCCACGACATCACTTCCGCGCCATTGTCGGTCGTGAAGACAACAATGGTGTTGTCTAGCACCCCGAGGCCCTCCAGCTTCTGAAGCAACTGCCCGACATAGCCGTCGAGTTCGACCATGCCATCCGGATAAGGCCCCAGGCCCGTCTTGCCCTTGGATTCCGGCTTGAGGTGTGTCCAGACGTGCATCCGGGTCGGGTTGAAATAGCAGAACCATGGCTTGTCGGCCTTCTGCTGCCTGTCGATGAAGTCCATTGCGGCGCCGAGGAATTCCTGATCGACCGTCTCCATTCTCTTGACGGTCAGCGGTCCCGTATCCTCGATCCGTCCGTCGGCCGATGCCTTGATGACGCCACGTGGCCCGAAGCGCTTGGCGAAATCGGGATTCTTGGGATAGTCCGGGTTCTCTGGCTCTTCTTCGGCATTCAGGTGATAGAGGTTCCCGAAAAACTCGTCGAAGCCATGGTTCGTCGGAAGAAACTCGTCCTTGTCGCCGAGATGGTTCTTGCCGAATTGACCGGTCGCATATCCCAGTGGCTTGAGGAACTCGGCGACGCTCGGGTCTTCGGCCCGCAGCCCGATATCTGCGCCAGGGAGTCCGACCTTCGTCAGACCCGTCCGGATTGGAGACTGGCCGGTGATGAATGCGGCACGACCGGCGGTGCAGCTTTGCTCCCCATACCAGTCGGTGAACATTCCACCTTCTGTTCCGATACGGTCAATGTTCGGCGTGCGGTAACCCATCATGCCGTGATTGTAGATGCTGGCGTTGAACCAGCCTATATCGTCGGCCATTATCATAAGGATGTTCGGCTTCTTGCCCGGAATCGCCGTCGTGGTGGTGGACTGAGCCACGGCAGTCGGGGCACTGGACAACGTCACAACACTCGCGGCCAATGCCGTGCTGGCAACGAGGAGATCGCGGCGGCTAAGGCCCTCCCGCGTTTCTCCGGTGGCCGTCTTTCCCTTCTCGTCTGCCATTTTTGTCTCCTTGACACCGACGGCGGATACCGTCGGCGCGACGGTAGCCCCAGGCGAATTCGAATGAAAGTACGCAACTGTAAACACGCACGTAAATATCGGTGCCGCGCGGATTTGCTAGGAAGACGGGAAAAGTCCACGCGACAGCAGATTTTAGTGCTGCGAGGGCTGCGGTACCGAAGAAGGCGAAGAGTGTCGGGACGCCGTAGACAACTTTCCTGAAGGGCAGCGTCGATGGTGAATGCCCTGTCGTCTGACTCGGTGCATTSATGCGACCACAACCAATGACTTGAGGGATCAATCGCCATCCCTTGACTGCGGCAGCTTCCGCGGGTTCTTAAAGTGGAGATAGAGGCTCCGCAGCGCCTCCGCGGCAACAGTGATATCCTCGACCGAGCGGATCCTGAATTCCGCTGTCACGTCACCTCTTGCATTCAGTTTCGACCAACTGAAGGCCTTCCATTCCTGCCGAATCTGTCGCTGATTGGCGATGAACACTTTCCATTCGCGCGGGGCAGGGTGGCTTCGAAATGTCTTCCGGATCAGCAGTTCCGTACCCTCGACATGAAGCTCCACATAGGTCGACCGCGTGGCTGTGTACGCCTTCACGACCTTTCCACCAGACGATGGCGGGATGACGAACGACGCGCACACGCTCGCCATCACCGCGCGGAACGCCTCCCAGAGCGGTGGGTCATTCCCGCGATCATCGAGCTCCCCAATCGCCTTTTCCAGGGACTTCCGCTCCACCAGATAGATCCTGTTGCGGGCACGGAGCTTTCCATGAATGCGCCGGATCCCGAGCTCTTCCAGCCTGGTCGCGAGTTCAAGATCCGTGCACCCGAGACGATCCTGGTAGACCTTGGCGTTGACGTAGGTGGAGCTGAAGACCTCGAACGAGGCGCGGTCGAGATACGTCTGGCCATCTCTCCCGACGCGGCTTTTGATGACACGAGCGCGAACGAACACCTGGATGGCGTCCAATTGCATCTGCATGACGGCAGCGGCCTCGACTGCGCGGACCTCCTTCTCGCGAACTCGCTGACGATACGCCTTCTTGTAGGCGATCGCCTCGAAACGCCAGGAGGCAATACCCCTCCGGCGGCGGTCGAGGCGCGCGACGACCATCTTGCCTTCAAGAACAGACTGGACGATGTCAGCCACGCTTTTGCCCGTTGCCTTCGATAGATAGTTGATACCGTGGTGCTGCCCCCGACTGCCAACGATGGGCACCGTAAGGATACGCTGGCGAAGCGCGTCGACCTCGGATCCGAGGTTTGCCAGTCCGTGCCCCTCGTAACCGAAGATCCGGGTGCGGCTAAATCCTTTGATCACGCCCATCGAGACGAAGTCGCGAACGCACGCCTGACTGCAGCCGAGCCGGGTTGCGGCCTCCTTCACGTTGATGATCATATCCTTTGCCATGGTGTGGAGGCGGACTACTTGGTCGTCGGTGAGAAATGCACGCATCGCAGGATCGGAACTCCTGACCGTGATTCCCGCCTGCTGGCTGATGCTGCGGAGGCCGCGAACGTCGACTCCGATAGCTGCCGCAGCCTCCTTTATTGTGACTTCCTTGTGCGGCAGTTGGTCTACACCATTGCTCTGACGGCCGATGCGACCTGTTTTCGCAAAGGCACGCCGCATGGAGCATTGATATCTGGCCAGCGAGCTGCTCCCAGGAAGTTTCGTTCTCCGCGGGGCATGAACCAACCATAGCCATTGTAGATTCCGCGGTTGCGATCCTGCTGGGCCACATTAGCCTCCAGCCAAGCCACGAAGGTGTTCTCGACATCAGGCAAACTCCCAGAGAGAGCCAGGTACCCTGTTCGGCAATCCTCGCGCCCGCTTGGCGGCGCAGTCTTCATCCATGGATTCGAGAGCAGACGCCCCATGGCCCCGCATAGATCGATCACCTCGTGCAGCGGCGCGCTATCCAGGAGTGGGCGAGCATAGCTCTCAACACATCCAAACCGGGAGAGGACGTACCATTCAAAATCATCCGGCTCCAGGAGGAGCGGAGCCGGACGCCCGAGCGGCTCGCCATCAGGGTCGAGCTCGAAGGACGGAAACCACCACTTGATCAGATCTCCGGCCGGGCTTCGATCGCCAGCTCGTAAAGGGGAGGCGGAACGTCTCCATCACGCTGCCTCCCTGGCGAAGTATTCCCGGGCGTCGCCGGGCTTCTGTCGGAGGGCGGCTTCCTCATAGAGATGGTGACGAAGGATACGCGGTGAATCCTCGTTGAGTGCTCGGAAGGCAGCAGGACGCACCAAGTTGAACATCACCTGGCCCGTGGCACCGCCTGTGAAGTCATGTAGCTCCTGAGCGAGGTACTTGTTCGCAAGCCCGGATAGCTGGCGAAATGGAAGGCGAAGATCGATTTCGTGCAGCAGCAGCAGTCGGAACTGGTCCATCGCACCTTCGCCGAACGGAGTCAGGACTTTTTTGGGGAACCCTCCCCTCGCAGCAAGCGGACCGAACGCAAGCACCTGTGGGATCACGCCTTCTTCGCCAACGAACAGGATGTTGCAGGTGTGCCTGTCGACCAGTTGCTTCAGGAAGCCATAAAACTCTCTCACGTGGTTCTTGTGTGCTCCAAACAAGAACTGAGAGTCATCGATAATGACCAGTTGCGCTCGCACCCCTACGATCCTATCGACTGACCGCCCCATAAGGGATGGAATCTTGATTTTGGGAGCGGATCCGGATCCCGTCACGTCATAGACGATCTCAGCAAATCGCTGCGGTACAATGTCCGGGGGCACCGGGATGTAAACGACTGGGATTACAATGCCGTCCTCCACAACGTGTGCCGGCCACTTGTTGCAGTAGAACTTGATGATGTCGGTCTTCCCGGCACGCGTCTTTCCGAATAGGCCGCCCACGGAGCCACGCCCGTGAGTCCCTCCGATCACTGGAAAGTGGTAATTCCCAATGAATTCGACGAGCTGGTCGAACAGCGGATAGGTAACCAGCAGCCGCTCGATCATGTGCTGGCGCTCGATGTTGGGTAGCAGGCTCACAGCCTCTCGCTGCTCTGGCGTATCAAATGTGGCGGTGTGGAATTCGTGATCATGGCTTCTTCTTCCAATCAGGGTTGCGAGCGAGCAGGCTGGCGATGTCGTCGTCATCGTCCCCTGCGGGAGAAGTTTTCTTGGGAGCCGACTTCCGTCGGGTTTCGGCAGACCGGGGCTCACTTTTTTGTTCAACCGCAGGCGCTGGCACAGGGGTCTTCGGAACGTCCGTTGCGGGAGCTGGGACCGTGCGAAGCGCCGTTGTGACTTCGACGCCATTGCTCAGATCGATGGTGCCGTCGTCCTCCATTCTCGCCACCTCCAGAACCTTCCGGCGGCGGTCGGCCACGAAGTGTCCCTGGACGAACTTGGCGAGTTTCTTTCGAGGAGCATATCTCTTGCGGTTCTGGTCGATCAGGTCCATGAGCTTCGAGTGGAGCTCCCGGCGCGCCTGAAGCAGATGTGGTTTGACCCGACCGGCCTTCTCCTCCTTGCGACGGAAATCCTGGATCATCTTGTGGATTTCCATGGTCATTCCAGAGCAGTACTCCGCATCAGGCCCGACAGCGCGCACCTCGATGATTTCTTCGCGGTAGGGGTCGTGAACCCACGCTTGGCCGATGCCATTGAAATTGATCGTCATGCGAAACTTGGTTGAGTCACGTCCGGACTTTGCTCGTTTCGTCTTTGGATGAAGAGATAGGGCAAGGAGGCCTGGGGAGTTCCAATGAATCCCATCCGAGCGCACGCCATCGCTTTGGACAGTGACCCACCGCGTTTCACCGGCCAGTCGGGCGAAGATCGATCGGTCGAGGAGAGGGCGGCGCGGGATTGATGCCTCGTGCTTCTTCCACAGTTCGGCGGGAACGCCCGCCTCGGTGAGAAGATCACCCCCGAGACCTTGGCGGGGGGGCTGATGGTGGACGTTCGCGATCCAGTGCTGGATGACCGCCTCCACTTCAGACAGCGCAAGAACAGGCACGGCCATGTCGCGATCCTCGCCGAACAGCTTCCTGATCTCAGGCGACTCCATCGTGGTGCCGGGCAGGTTCTGGAACACGTCTCGTGCCAGGGTACCCAGCGCACGTTCCAACGCGCCCTTGTCACCCGGGGCTGCCGGACGGTGCTCGATGATGTCGAACCCAATCGCGTGGGCGGCAGCGTCGATGGATTCGCCGATCAGGTGGAGTGCATTGTCCACTGCCAGCTTGTTGAACAAGCCGAACCAGGGCCAAGTCACGCTCTCCGCGAGCCGCTCCATCCCGAAGATCGCGGCTTCAAGTCCTCGCAGAAAGGTGGCGTAGGAAGGATCTCCGAAGCCGGCTGCATACGCGATGATGGATCCTGACAACCGCTCCCGGAAGATCACGAGCTCCAGTCACCCGAAGGCGAGAGGATTCTCGTCGAGATACGCGATGATATCAGGATTCAGATGGTCGACATCGACAATGTCGAGCAGGCTCTGCGGGCGGTGGACGCGGATGTACTGGCGGTTCCTCGCCGCGGCGATGTCAGCGCCGTGGCGCAGCAGCGATCTCGTGTACTTGTCGACGGCGGCAAGATGAAAGTCGAACGTGCTCTTGTGGAGCTTGATTGCGCCTTCCTTTGTCAGACCGACGTGCCGGACAGGCGCGAATCGATCTTCCTCCAGCAACAGATAAATGAAGTGGTCCATCATGGTCTTGTAGTCGCCCTTTGGCTGCGACCACGCGAAATGAGCAGCCAGCTCAAGCACTTCATAGATCAGACCGGGGAGACGCGGTGACCCGTTACCTCGCCTAGGAGCACGGGCGAAGTTCATCAGACGGTCGAAGTGTGTTCCTGCCTCGTCGTTGCGAACCATTTTTCGCAGCCACTCGTAGCTCATCGGAGCTTCGCTGCGCTCGGCTGCGACGCCTACCAGGAACGCTTTGGTTCTCTTCTTGAGGCCGTACGTTTCGAAGCCGATGGACTCCAGAAAAGCATAGTACCGATCAACGATGGCCATCGCCTTCTCGGCATCCTGGCGATCCGCGTCGGATAGGCGATGAGAGGATCCCGGCAGGATCTTCTTTCCGCTCGTTCCAACCGGGACGATCCGGCCGAATTTCTCCAGCCACCTCATCCCCGCATTGCTGAGTGTGATCTGCTCGTTGCTTTCGACGCGGCTGAATACAGCCAGCTTGCGCGACTCCAGAGTTAGCTGAAGCCATTCCTTGAAGCGCGCCTCGGTGTACCCCGTCCGATCTTCATTGAAGATCAGAACTCTGTCCCCGGACGTGAAGCCGAAAAGTTGGCCGTCGATCTCGCCGGGTTCCACCTTGGGAAGGCCAAGGTCATGTGCTGTCAGCACAGGCTGCATGAATTCGAAATGCTTGCTAGCGAAAGACACTGTCACACCCTCCGCGAGACGATCGAGGAAGTCGACAGTGGTTTTGACATGTCGAGGTCGACCTTGCCGAGGTAGCAGAGCCTCAGGCATGCGCTGAAGACGACTTTGACACCTGCAGTCGGTTTCGCTGCAGAACGGGCCTCGTCCTCCCATCTCTCAACGAGAACATTCCGCGGCAGTGCATCGGTCAGTTCGTCAATTGTCATCGGGAATGGCTGTTCGAGGATGCTTCGCTCTACCATGGTAAGGTCGACCTCGCCGCTGCGTGGTCTGTTCGCATGCAGGAGATTGCGATTGAAGAAACGCGGCTGCTTCAAGATCTGCGTCGCCATCATGACCTCGTAGGACGCGCTGCAATCCTCCTTCAGCGAGATTTGAATGGCATGGGTGCGGTCGTCGTCGCGACGGGTGTCAAGGTCGTGAAAGAAATCCATGAAGGCAACGTCCCCGTTGCGGCGGAGGACCGCGAGGTCCGGAACATGATCCTTCCACTGGACGCCGTTGCTCGCATTGCGGCCGAGGTACCGGATAGTGATGGGATATGGAGAGAGCGCGACAATGTCGGGATCGCCATCCATGAGCGCTAAGCCATGGGCCATCCACTTGTTCCGGGTCACGATCGAGTTGCCAGTCTCGTACTTTGATGTTGTGAACCTAAACCGGCCGTGCTCCCTGACGCGCGGCGGGAAAACAATGCGGGGCTCATGATGCTCTGAGAAGATGTGATCGAAGGTCCGCCGCAGGTGCTCCCGATACCAGACGTTCGCGTGCGGAAGGCACTGAAGGAGAACCTGATAATCATTCTCTGTCGAACGCTTCTTATCGTCGGAGGGTAGTGGCTTGGTGATCTGGGACGGTTTCCGGCCCGAACGCCGCTTATCTTGAACGCTCCTTTTGACGTGGAAGAAAGACAGCGCGACGTTGTTCACCCGTGATCGGGGCGACGGAAGGATCAACGGCCGCAGGTGCTCCAATAGGCCTTTCGTGATCCCGCAGGATTCGAGATCCTGAGATCTCAGCTTCATGTTCCGGACGCGAAAACTTTTGGCATGGCTGATCATCGGCAACACCTCTCCGTTCGCGCTCCCGCTGTTCGGAAGCGACGTCGACAAACTGTCTGTTGAAATCGGTCAAGCGAGGTGGACACCGCCGGACACGGGCGCAAAGGTCCATAATCGGAGACCATCGGCAACCCATGATTCGCCTAACTAATTGTAATCAATGGATTAAAGCTCGAAACCTTGAACCTGCGCCCGCGAAGTATTTCTCTCCAGGCGCGAGTCCTTTGCCGTCGCCCGAAAGAGGCACGGTCGGAAGTACATCCAAGCTCAAACGAGGCTTCGGAATGGCACCGCATGTAAAGCGGCGGAACTACCGATGGCGCGCGCAGGCGTGCCAAGAGCATCGGTCTGGGATGTCTGCTGTTCAGGAGTCTTTGCGTGGCGTGCGAAAGCGCGGCGTCAAGCTCGCGGAAGGATTGCTATTCGTATTCGCATCGAATGCATGGCCACGTTCCCTTCATGGAAGCCGCAGAGGCGAAGGCGCGGCGCCGTCATGTGCCGCTCTCACAGATATTACTGCGGGACGCTTATGTTCCCTTTTTGTTCGATCGTCAATGGGGCTCGGTTAAGATTTCTTTGGAGTTCGTTGCGGGCATCAACATGACTAGGCGGCGGCTTTGCGCCGAAAGCAGACGTGGCGCGGGAGGACGGCGGCGAAGACAATGTCTCGCCGCCGTCCTCCTTCAGCACACATAGTAGAGGCTAGATACCGGAAAGAACTCCGATGTCACCTGACCTCCAGACGTTGTCGACCGTGTTGCGGGTAATGACCCAAAGATCGCCGCTCCTCTTGAGTTCGATGTCGTAGCGGTTCTTCATCAGGTAGTGACGCGAGGGATCGCTGCGGGGAACGTGCTGGGCTTCGACGAGAACGCCCATGCGTGCCGTGTCACCGTCGATCGTCACCCGCGGATTGCTGACGGAATGTGTCGTATCCAGGGTGGCGAGCGATGTCGTCAGCGCCGAGACGATGACATCCCGGCCCTCGATGACGGGATATTCGAAGCCGGCCTTGGCAGCAGCCGGTCGGAAGTCGGAGACGGCATCTTCCGCCAGCGATGAGGCGAGGAGGTTGCTGTCGCGAAGATCGATCCCAGCGGCGAAGCGGTAAAGGGCCTCGACGACCGCGAGCCGGTCTGCGACGTCCTGTGCGAACGATGGCGAAATGGTCATGAACGTGCTCCTTGTTGCGCCGGAGGCCTGCGGAATGCACGCCTTTCCCGGCATCGGCGCTGTGCGCCGATGGTTATGGTTTGATAGGACTGCTGGCTGGTGAGTTATTCGAGATCGGCGTCGATGCGCTCGATCAGACCGTCGGGGTTGATCGCGACCTTCAAGATCCCGATCTCGTGTCCGAAATCGCCTGTGAAATCGAGCCGGACATCTGAATGGACGCTGTCCAGTTCTTCGATGGACAGCAGTTTGCTCGTTGTAACCGACGAAGAACCGCTCAAGATATTGGCGGACACCGTCGCGACCGACGAAGGGGTCGCCAACCGAAACATCGTCGATGACGGCGTCGGCTGCGAACAGAGACAGAGCCCCTTCGACGTCGAAGGCATTGGCAGTCGCGATAAAGGATTCGACGAGCTTCTGCATTTTGCCGGGTTCCTCACACATCGTTGATCGAGGTATCGGCGATGGTCTGTGCGAAGCCGCTTCCGAACACGGCAGCAGGCGTCTGGAAGCCGGGACGGAATTCGCCGCCCAGGACACGCCGGCCAGCCTCGGCCGCCGCCATCGCCGTGAACGTGTAGCCATTGACCGTGTCGAGGATGGAACGGCTGGCCACGCCGTCGGCATCGGTGACTTCGACCACCGCCTGGTAGCGGCTGGCAAGCCGATCCTCTTCACTCGGGCCGCCTGGGAGGAGAGACAGATCACCCTGCGGGAACCCATCGCCGGTGACATGTACGAAAGTCTCGATGTCGGGAATGCCCGTCGCCCGCCAGATGGTGATGAGATCCGGGAGCGTCACCGGAAAGCAGTCAACCGCACCATTGCCGAAATCGAACTTCCGGATGCCGTCGGCGGCGATAGCGACAAGCTCGCCGTCCACCCGCGCCAGGGTTTCGACGGTGACGTTCTCCATGGCACTGATCGCCGATCCGCGTGAAAGTCCACCTGCGACATGCAGCGCGATCCTGATCTTGAGAGGGTCGTTCACGCGCGAGGCCGCATGTCCGGCAAGGCTGCCGAGCATGGCGACGCTTCCGCCGCCGCCCGGCATGAGCATCACGCCTGCCGCCTTCGCCTCGTCGTCGAGCGAGCCGGCCAGACGGTAGCTGTCGAGTTCGGCCGCTGTGTCGAGATAGTGGATGCCATTGCGGATCGATGCCTTCATCAGCGCATCGGCGGTGCGCATGAATGGTCCTGCGCAGTTCAGCAGGACGGAGACGCCGGCCAGACCGGCATCGATCGCCGCTGCATCGTCGAGGCCGAAGACGCGGTATTCGATGCCGAGTTCTGCAGAGAGTTTGGAGAGGGCCGCTTCGTTGCGGCCGGCGAGAACGAGAGGCGTGCGGGCCGCCTTCGCATGTTCCGCCGCCATGCGGCCGGTATAGCCCGTCGCGCCATAGATCATCAGTTTTGTCATATCAGTGCTGCCATTCCTTGTAGACGAATTCGAGGCTGTAGCCGTCAGGATCTCGAACCTGGGCGGCGTAGTAGCGGGGGTCGTAGTGGAGCTGTGCTCCCGGCGGATGGATTTCCGAGGCGCCCGCCATCATGGCGGCGGCGAAGGCGGCGTCGACCTGGGAGGTGCCATCAGCGACGAAGCCAACATGGGCTGCGCGGCCTTCGACCACGCCTTCGCGGAGCCAGAAAAACACTCTGCCGTTCGCCCCGAACCCCTTCAGATCGGGATGTCCGGGAGGGCCGTCCTTTCCCTCGTAGTCGTGCGCATGGACAATACCGAGTGGGGCCAGCGCCGCCTCGTAGAAGGCGATCGAGCGATCGATGTCGCTGACGGAAATGAAGACATGGTCGAGCATATTGCTCTCCTCTGATCAGATGATGTAGCCGCCCGCGACTTCGATGTTCTGGGCGTTGATCCAGCCGTTCTCGGACGACAGGAGACTGGCGACGACGCCACCGATCTCTTCAGGCTTGCCGACGCGACCGAGCGCAGTCTGGCCTGCCAGCATGGCCTCGAACGCGTCGTTCAGACCGCCGCCGAGTTCTGTGCGGATTGCGCCGGGAGCGATCGAGTTCGCGCGGATGCCGCGCTCGCCGAACTCCTTGGCCATGTAGCGGGTCAGGACTTCGAGTCCACCCTTGAATGCGGCATAGGGCGCGACGCCTGCGGTCGCCACGCGCGAGGTAGCGCTGGTGATGTTGATAATCTGGCCGCCGTTCGCCACCAGCGGCAGCAGGATCTGGGTCAGGAAGAACGGCCCTTTGAGATGGACGTTGAACAGCCCATCGAACTGATCTTCCGTCACCGTGGCTATCGGATTGAAGAGGCCATATCCGGCATTGTTGACGAGATAATCGAAGTCGCCCCGGCTGAAGACGGAACGCAGTTTCGATGCAATCGAATCCCGGAACGCCGGAAACGAGCCGACGTCGCCGACATCGAGCTTCAGGGCAACGGCCTTACCGCCGATCTCCATGATCGTATTCACGACATCGTCCGCTTTTGCAGGGTTGCTGTTGTAGGTCACGACGACGCCCATTCCCTTGCGGGCGCATTCGATGGCTGTGCTGGCTCCGAGACCTCGGCTTCCCCCGGTGACGATTACGATCTTCATGGCTGTTTCCCTGTCCGTTTGATGTGACCTGAAGCTAGGCCTGCGCCATCTCGCCCGCTCACCTATTCCTCTCCGAAGCTTGCCTATTTCTGCTTCCCTGTTGCGGAGGCGATCCTGACCTGTCACGGTCACCTCCATGGAAAAGCAACTTCAGGAGCTGCGCGATCTAGCGTCGACAGCGGAAAACCGCCGAACAGAAACGGGCATTCCCCGTGTTGCGATGGTCCAGGGCGAGATCCCGGAGCATCTGCTTTCGGCGGTCTACGAACCGATGATCAACCTGATCCTGACCGGGTCGAAGACGATG
Organism: Rhizobium sp. Root708; assembly: GCF_001429725.1. Classification (GTDB taxonomy): domain Bacteria; phylum Pseudomonadota; class Alphaproteobacteria; order Rhizobiales; family Rhizobiaceae; genus Rhizobium. The sequence continues at coordinate 14,057 of NZ_LMHV01000011.1, forward strand.
ACCGTCGGAGAGCGGACGTTCGCCTACGACCCGGCGACGTATTTCGTCATGTCGGTCGACCTTCCAGCAGTGGGATCGGTGCATCCCTCTGTGGCGGGAGAACCCTATCTCGCGGTCAGCCTGACGCTCCACCCGCCAACGGTCGCAGCACTCATCAGCGACCTGCCGGTGCAGGTCTGCAGCAAGCTGTTCGGCTCCGGATTCTCAGTCGCTCCGGTCAACGACGAATTCCTCGACGCCTGGGTACGGATGCTCAGGTTGATGGATCGTCCGGACGAGATCGCCGTGCTGGCACCTGCCTACGAGCGGGAGATCCTTTTCCGGGTGCTGCAGGGACCGCTCGGCTGGATGCTGCGCGACATCGCCGCGCCCGATGCGGCGCTGTCGAGGATCGGGGCCGCGATCCAGTGGATCCGGGAGAACTTCGCCAAACCGCTCAGGGTCGAGGCCCTCGCCGAAATGGCGGCCCTTAGTGTCTCGGCCTTCCATCGTCATTTCAAGGCGGTCACAGCACTGAGCCCGATTCAGTATCAGAAGCAGGTCCGGTTGCTGCATGCGCGGACACTTCTGATGGCCGGCGAAGGAACTGCGACTTCGGTCGCGTTTGGTGTCGGCTATGAAAGCCCAAACCAGTTTAGCCGGGAATACGCAAGACAGTTCGGGCTCCCACCCTCGAAGGATGTCGTCCGTCTTCGGCGCGAAGCTGTGTAACGGGCGCCGGGATAGGGATACTTCATCCAGCGACCGGGGCCGATTCCGGTCATTGGTGCAACTTCTACCTAGGCCTGGATTTTTCTTCCTATGGGCGTCAGGCCGTCGGCAGGATATCCGTTGCTAAGCCACCTATCGTTGCGAAATATGCGGTCGGCTTGTAATCCAAAGGAGGGATGCCATGGGGGTGCCAGATCGATTTGCCATTGAATATCCGCGCCGAGCGCTGGAGCTCATCGGAATGCTTGAGGCATCTGCGCGCGAGAAAAGCCTACTAGGGTCATTTGGCCTATTGGCAGCGTCTGCAGTTCTGACGATCCCGTTCGAACGGATGCGCGCCAGCCACTTCCTGCACGACCAAGGGCGCGATAAGGACTTGGTGAAGAACCTGAAGGCGCTCGAGAAGGCCAAGTTTCTCGCGGCGCCTTTTTGGGAGGAGCCACCGGACGGCGCCCAATGGCGACAGTCCCGTATTATGAACAATGTCGACAAGGTCCATAAGTGGGTTGATCAGGATGGCAGGGATCCCCGTTCGGCAGAGGCGAATACGATTCAGACACGTAAAGCCGACGAGGTGCTGCGGGTTCTCCGCAATGCACTAGCGCACGGGAACATCATCTATCTCGACAAGGAGGGGAGAGAGATCCCGGGAAACCAGATGGTGTACATGGCTTTTCTGTCGCGTTACGAGGAAAATCAAGAACAGCGTGATAAGGCTGAAACCTACAGGGTGGTGATCACCACCGAAGAAGCGTTCCTGCATTTCGTCAAACCCTGGGCCGGATGGATTGGCGGACTCGATCTTGATAGACGAGTAGTGGCTGCAGCATGAGCGGACGCTTCTCTCCCTTTGTGATAAAGGCGCTCGCAGACGTCATAACCGGCGGCGCCGGGCAGGGTCCGGATCTTACGGAACCGATTGGAATATATCGGAGTGGTTCAAAGATAGAGGCACTATTTCTCGACTGCGGTCTCGACATGCGTATCGGGAGCAGTTCCCGCGTCCCTGCGACGATCCAATATCTACGGGATCTCGCGAACCGCTGGGACGATGACGAGTCCTTGAAGCGGGTCATCCTCCGTGTCTGCGACCCGCGGGAGTATCTCTCTTCTCCCGAAAAGGCCGTTGCGGTGAGAGAACACGTCAACGCCGCACTGGAGGCCGATGGTCTCGCTGTGACGATTGTCAATGGGACTGCACACTTGGTGGAGCGCACCGCCGCCGGCCTCATTGTCCAGCCTTTCATCACCAAGGTCGAGAAACTGGACTTCGACACCGTCCAAATCGAAATCGCTCGAGCGCTGCCGAGCATCAGCACCGACCCGGAGGACGCGGTCACAGCAGCATGCTCGCTTGTCGAGGCAGTATGTCGCTCGATCCTGATAGAACTCGGATTGCCGCTGCCGCCAAAGCGCGACATCGACGGCTTGCTCAAAGCGGTGCAGGAATCACTGAACCTTTCACCAGGCCGCACCGATCTGCCTTCCGAGATCGAACAAGATGTCCGACAGGTCTTAGGCGGCCTCACGTCTGTCACCAAAGGTATCGGCGCGCTTCGTACGCATGCTGGCGACGCCCATGGGCGTGAGAAAGGCTTTCGTCGTATCGATCCGCGCATCGCCCGACTAGCCCTCAATTCCGCAAGCTCGATCGCCTTGTTTTTGATCGATACCTGGGAGACCAAAGAGCATCGCCACCTGCCGCAACACAGCGAGGAGGCGTAAGCGGTCAGGTGATTAAGCGGCGTGGGTCGGTCGCCGTGGAAGAAGATCATGGCGAAGGTTTCAAGAATGTCGTTTGGATGAAGGACGACTGGAAGCACTTAACGGCCGCCTGCAATCAAGTAGCATTGCGGGCATTTAAATCTGTCGCTTTAACGCACCAGCGTTCTTTTCGAAATTGCACTCATAGCATTCGGCTTGAATGTTCGAGATATCGTCTGTCCCGCCGTGATAGACCGGCAGTTTATGCCCTTTGGTCCAGGTGTTCTTGTAACGAGGATCTGGTCGCATGGGGATTGCATGCCACGGCCGCTTGCATTCGGCACATACGGGGCTGGCCGTAAGTAAAGCCCTCCATTCTGCTGCAGTATGTTTCCCGCCATTTGCCTTGAGCCTCTCGTTGCGAACACGTCCGCGCGCATTCCGACAATCCATGCAGGCATTCCAGGAGTTGAAGCGCGACCCTCCGCATTTTGTGCATTTCTTGCTAAGCGTCGTATCCATTACCCGACTCGCATTTCTGACTGGGACCTGCTGCATGAATAAAATAGATCGCCGACAAGTGACCGCGCTCGCACGCCTCTCCACAGGAAAGGCCGTGCCTCTGGCGGCGTTTTTTGGCGTTGGCCGGGTAACCTTCCAAGCGCTAGTCGACAGCGGGTGGGCAACGCAAGACCGAATGTCGAGCAAACTGTTGATCACTGAGCTTGGCCAGGAGGTTTATGCGAAATCGGCTGCTGAAGGGATCCAACCCATCCCCGCTCCTGAAGGACATTCGTGGATCGACCATGAGGCCCGAGTTTACCGCGTTGTGTTCGAGGATGGGCACGCTTCCCCCGGATTTCCTGACCACATTCACGCTGAAGATTACCGTGTTGCCTTCGGTATCGTGCGCGATAATCCCGGTTCATCCTTGCCCGCGTTCGCTTTGAGCGATGACGCGGCAGCAATTCTTCACCCAACAGACGAGCTTGTTAGGGCTCATGTCGCACTCCTTGAAGCGGATAAGCAGAGGTACCAGCCGCGTCTTCGCTGGGTCGAAACAAGCCCAGGAGAGGGGAAGGATGACTTCACGGCATGGGATCGTGAGGAGACTTTCGCGCGCATTCATTTTGACAAATCCTCGCGAAGGAAAGGCGGAAAGTGGATGTGGGAATCGTACGCTCATGTCGAGCGTTTTTCACCCCCGTCATCGGTGGGGCCTCGCGGCCAACACGCGGGGCTTTCGGACGGTACATTCCTAAGTGATCGTTCGCCGGNCGCTCATGTCGAGCGTTTTTCACCCCCGTCATCGGTGGGGCCTCGCGGCCAACACGCGGGGCTTTCGGACGGTACATTCCTAAGTGATCGTTCGCCGGATAACGGGTGTCAGTCGAATTGACTCGCTAATGCTCAGTACATGTGAGCTAGTGGTAATTGCCCGGTGCGGATCGGTTCCTGGGACCGACCTCTGGCTGTTGGAGCCCGCTTTGCACCCGTCAGCGGGTTCCTTCTGTCGAGAGACTGCTTTGCCTAACCTAAGACGCTCGACCCTTATTTCTTTCGAACTGGAACTCATGGAAACAAGACTGTCGGACGGCGGATCGGAAAGTGCAGACTTCCGATCCTTCCCGGCATCGACGGCTCGTCGGTGCCAAGAAGCTCGGGCGGGGGTCCCGGGCTTCTTTTTTCGCAAAAGCCGGAGCGTTAAGCCGGCAAAGATGCGNCTTCCCGGCATCGACGGCTCGTCGGTGCCAAGAAGCTCGGGCGGGGGTCCCGGGCTTCTTTTTTCGCAAAAGCCGGAGCGTTAAGCCGGCAAAGATGCAATCTACTCCTAGCGATGACCTGCCACTGAAGTTTCATCCGGCTGCGATTAGAGCCTCGGCGGTTTTTGATACGCCAAATGGCGCGGTGTGAGCAACCGGCGGAGACGCGAAGCCTCCATATTGCGTAGCGTTGGAGCCGGTTGCGGCGATGGTCCCGGCATAGGCTGCTGGGGTCTGGTATCCAAGCGATAAGTGCGGCCGGAAATTGTTGTAATCGTCAGCCCGTTCGGCAATGGCACTGCGGGCATGATCGAGGCCGAAGAACAGGCTTTCGTTAAGCAACTCGTCGCGCATGCGACCATTGAAACTCTCGACGTAGCCATTCTGCATCGGTCTTCCCGGCGCGATGTAGTGCCACTCGACCTTATGTTCCTTCGCCCAGGCAAGGATGGCATTCGAGGTCAGTTCGGTCCCATTGTCGGAGACGATCATGCCGGGCTTGCCGCGTCGTTCGACCAGCGTCGTCAGTTCGCGAGCAACACGACGGCCGGAGATCGACGTGTCCGGGATCGCTGCCAGGCATTCGCGCGTAACGTCGTCGACAACGTTGAGCACACGGAAGCCCCTGCCGCAGGCGAACTGATCGTGGACGAAATCCAGCGACCAGCGAGCATTTGCCTTTGCTTCGACCAGGATCGGCGCACGCGTGCCGACAGCACGCCGCCTGGCTCTGCGCTTGCGCACGCAAAGACCTCCCTCTCGATACAGTCTGTAGATGCGATTGACGCCAGACGGCTCTCCCTCCCGCCGAAGCAGGATAAACAGCCGTCGATATCCAAAGCGGCGACGGTCATTGGCCAGATCGCGCAGCTTTGCCCGCAGCGCCGTTTCTGGCGGTCGGCAGGATTGATAGCGAACCATCTTGCGGTCGGCAGATATGATCTGGCAGGCCCGCCGTTCCGAAAGCCCCATCTCGGTCTTCAGGTGCGCGACGGCGTCACGCTTAGCGGCAGGCCCTACCATTTTTTTGCCAGGAGCTCACGAAGTGCGGCAACATCCAGCATCTGCTCGGCCAATAACTTCTTCAGCTTGGCATTCTCGTCCTCAAGCGCCTTCAGCCGTTTGGCCTCGGAAACCTCCATGCCGCCGTATTTGGCCTTCCAGTTGTAGAACGTCGCTTCTGAAATTCCGTGCCTTCGGCACAGGTCGGCCACCTTCGCGCCAGCCTCCTGTTCCTTCAGCACCGCAATAATCTGCTCTTCCGTAAATCTCTGCTTCTTCATTCGTCCGTCCTTTGATGGGCCGGACTCTAATCAATTCGGGAGGAAATTCGCAGTGGCAGGTCAGCTTTTCCAGCAGAACCCTTTTCACACGGCAAACCAGATCGTTCAGATCACAGGTCTGTCCGCACCAACGGTCAACGCCGCACTCGCAGATCTAGAGCGATTGGGCATCGTCGATGAGGTGACCGGCCGCAAGCGTGGACGCGTGTTCAGCTATCGACGATACCTGGCAATTCTAAGCGAAGGTACCGATCCCTTGCCTCTCAGTTCATGACAAATAACTGGGCCAAAGGTTCGATCTTCATCAAGAGCACCACCGCGGTCGAACCGCTTGGTTCAAGCCTGGGGCGTCTGTGAAAGGCGTTTGTGGCAGACGGTTTCCACCACCCCTTGAAGCAGTCTGACATGCTCAACTAGCCATCCAAGCTCCTCGACGCTGATGTTGTACTTGGCGGAATAACGCGCTTCGACATAAGCCCGCGACAGCAGTTCAAAGCATCGACGCGAAAGGCGAGTGTCGCGTGGCCATGCTGCTATCAACTGACTATCCACTTCCTCCGCTCTAGAGCGCAGAACTCTAATTCGGTGAGACTTTGGGCTGTAAAGCGTCAGCGTGAGCAGCGCACAGTGATATGCGCGTTCAGTAGCCTGATGCAGCATGAACGCACCGTCGCGCCAGAAATCCTTCTCAAGGAGCAGCTGAGCACCAGCCAAAGCCTCTTTGGATAATTGGTACCACTGGTCGAAGTATGCCTGTGCTTCGGTGTGCTGTTCTGCCGCCGTAAGTGCCTTCGGTTGAGCGAGCGGATGCCCCTGCTTCTCGTAAAGAACGATGCCGTCTTTCGCGACGTCGATGAAGAAGGGGCGACCACGGGAAAGCTGCGCGTTCACGTCGTTGAGGTCATGAACGATGGGAACCACCGGTGTCTCGATACGGCGACTGAGCTGCTGGTCCAGCAACTCGTGCTCGATGTCTTCCCAGAGCTCGTGCTCTTCCGCGAAGGCCTTGTTGTTGACGACGATCAATAGGTCGTAATCGGATCGGTACCCGCTGACACGATCCTCGACCCAGTCGCCGCGGGCGTAAGAACCGTAGAGGATGACCTTGAGTATTTTGCCGGCACTGCGCTTCTCGGACAGCTTCGTTGCCTGAAACTTCTCGACCCCTGCAAACAGAATCTCAATGATGTGCGCGAGTTCGCGCCGCTTCCTGTCCGGCAGGTGTTCAATGTGATCGGTCAAGGTCAAAGCAGCGTCGAAGCCTTCGGTGTGAATCGCATCCATCCTAGCGGTTCCGTCTCGATTGCACATCGAAACGTTTTACGGGATTCTATATACACATACAATCAACAGATGTGTGTGAATCCTACACAACGGAGTAGAGGGGACGGGTCGATTTCTCAAACAGCCGCTGTTGGCGATGCGGCCAGAAAGCGGAACACGCTGGCGTGGGGCAGTCGGTCCCGCGTCTCCTTCGGACCGCTATGCTGACGCTCCTGCGGCTGTCCTTCCTCACCCCCTCGTGTGACGCGAATTCCCGCTTTCCGCGCGTAGACGCGCGCCGCTATGCTGAAGCTCCAATACGCTTCTTTGTTTTGTGAAGGCAGCGGGATCGACGGCCGCAACCGTACGGGCAGGCCTATATTGCTGTCCCTTTCACGGGGGATACGATGCCGGTAGGGTCGGTACAGGTCGATCTAATGCGCATCCTGATGGATGTTACGTGATCTAGACTCGAATTATGAGCCTGCATTGTTGATATGATATACGGTTATATATAATTCACCTTTGTGATACGGTTTTATATATCAAMATTGCACYTTTCTGCCGAGCTGTCTATATATTATCCTGTATATACGATAGCGTATGATACAGGATAATGATCGTGACATACAAGACAGATCATATAACGCAGCAATTGCGCGCTGCCAGGCAAGGKCAGAAGCTAAGCCAGCGTGAGCTGAGTGCACGATCGGGCCTGACGCAAAGCCATATTTCCCAGATCGAACGGGGCACGATGGAGCCCGGACTTGGCAGCCTGGTGGATGTGGCGCGTGCACTCGACCTCGAGATCGTACTTGCGCCCAAGAAGCTGATGCCGGCGATCCGCAATATCCTCGTTAGCAGATCGACGTCAAATGACGTCCTTACATCTGACCAGCGCAAACTTGTGGCTCGGCTCGAGCGATGGTTGGCGCAGTTCGGCTATGGGGCTGGATCAAGGGTCGACGCGGACATATTCAAGGATAGCCTGGCCCTCCTGCGGCATTTSCCTTTGACCCCTGACGAGCTGGACATGCTCAAGCGGGCAGCCGACCGCCTGGAGACTTCCCGGGCCGATAAGATGCCGTGGCAAGAAATGGGGGCGATCGCGCGCGAGATAAGACAGCTGCGCAACGCCGCAGTGCATCGCGACCGCGATGACTCGGTCCCGCGCTCGGCATACGCACTGGATGAGGAGGACGACGATGCCTAAAGTCACGGTGCTCGATATCAAGCTAAACGGCGAACCGGTCGCGACCCTGACGAACCTGCAGGACGGCCGCTCGATCTTCGCATTCAACGAGGCTTATATCGAAGACGAAAAGCGGCCTACACTCAGCCTGTCATTCAAGGATCCGTTCGGCGCACTGGTTACGAAGTTCCGTCCGTATAACATGGTGGTCCCGCCGTTCTTTTCGAACCTGTTGCCGGAAGGTCCTTTGCGCAAATATCTCGCCGAGCGCGCCGGCATAAGACAGACGCGGGAGTTTTTCCTGCTCTGGATGCTCGGCCGCGACCTGCCTGGTGCGGTAACCGTACACCCCTCCGACGGCGATGACCTGCCGCCCGATGATGAGCAGGCTTCTGTTAAAGCGCGACCGAATGCGTTGCGCTTTTCGTTGGCCGGGGTGCAGCTGAAATTCTCAGCCTTCAAAAACACCACGAAGGGAGGCGGCCTGACTATTCCGGCCGAGGGTACGGGTGGATCATGGATCGTAAAGCTGCCCTCCCAGCAGTATAGCGGCGTGCCAGAAAACGAATTCTCAATGATGACCATCGCCGGCATGATGGGCATGGACGTCCCGGAGATCCAATTGGTCGAGCTGGATGCCGTGAGCGGCTTGCCACCGGGCGTGGGCGAACTGCATGGGCAAGTGCTCGCTATTAGACGTTTCGACCGTACGCCGAAGGGTCCGGTGCACATCGAGGATTTTGCGCAAGTGTTCGGCGTGAAGCCGGATGACAAGTACAGCAAGGGCAATTACCGGATGATCGCCCGCGTCCTCGGCATCGAGACGAGCACGGCCGACGTGGCCGAGTTCATCCGCCGGTTGGTCTTCAGCACACTGATCGGCAATGGCGACATGCATCTCAAAAATTGGTCTCTGATCTACCCCGATCGCCGCACTCCTGCGCTCGCGCCGGCTTACGATTTGCTATCGACCATCCCCTATATCGAGGCAGAGGATACGGCGGCGCTTAACTTTTCACGCACGAAAAGAATGGCAGAGCTATCGAAGGATGAGCTTGCACATCTGGCCGCCAAGTCGGCGCTGTCCGAAAAGCTTGTCCTCGACACAGCACGCGAGACGGTCGAACGGTTTATGGATGTGTGGAAAAACGAGAAAAACAATCTGCCGATGGCAGCGAAGGTGCGCGAGGCTATCGATGCACATCTGCCCACAATCGAGCTGTATCGGGAATTCAACGAAGCCACCTAGAAAACGGTCATCATCGGAAGAAGATGCCTCACTGTTGATTATGGGATGGCCCGCCCTTCCGAGGACATCGAGTATGATGATCCATCGTTCAAGGAAGAGGAGCCGGTCCATGACGATTTCAATTTTGGGTATCGATATCGGAAAGAATAGCTGCAGCGTTGTGGCGTTGACGAGAAAGGTGCGGTGACTACCAGGCGAACGGTGCGGCGGCAAGAAACTGGAGCAGGCTGGCGTGGGCCAGTCGGTCCCGCGACTTCTTCGGACCGCTATGCTGACGCTCTCGCGGGAGCCCTTCCTCACACCCTCGTATACGCGAATTCCCGCTCCGCGCGTATACGTGCAGCTATGCTGAAAGCTCCGATACTCTTCTTCGTTTTCATGAAGTCAGCTGGATCGAATGACATAAGGCGACACTGTGCGCATCTCCTCGCAGGCGTAGTGTCGCGTGGATCACTCCGTTTGGCTGATCAAGCGACCCCACTTTCTGGAAGCCTCACCGAACGAAGCCGCGATCTCAATCGTGAACGCTGCGCTGAAACGGCCCGTAATGTTTTCGTCYGGCTCGATATATCACGACCGCTCGACGATATCGTAATTGTATTCGAAGACCATGACCCCAGCCGCGCTTGAGGTCAGTTTAGCCCGCTCGGCGTGCTTCGTATCAGGAACTTCGATGGCGGCGCGATCCGACTGAGTTGGCTGCGTCGTAACAGCAAGAAGAGCTAGGCTCCGTCTTCGCCGGGCGATACACGCGTTGCAAAAGGAAGAGCGGTGATCGCGCACGCCGTGAGGATAGCGACGAGAAGCCATGCTTCGTTGATCGCCTGGACAGAACTCGCGGTCTGGACGAGCGGGTCGAGCACCGCTGTTTTGTCAGCGTCAAACGCGCCGGACTGATGAGCACTGACTATGCCAGTTGGAGCCCCTACGAATGCGGCAATCTTCATGTCGCCGCTCTCGAGACCCTTCCAAAGCTTTTGACCCAAGACATCCGTACGGGTGTAGATGATGGTGTCGATCAAGGCGATCCCGATAGCACCACCGAGGTTTCGCATGAGGTTGAAGAGGCCGCTGGCGTCGGGAACGCGGTGAGCCGGCAGCGTACCTAGGGCAAGGCGGGTGGGAGGCAGAAGGCAAAACATGATAGCCACACCGCGAACGACTTGCGGCCAGAACATCGCATCATAATCGGATTGCGGGTCCTGAAACGCGCTCATGGCAATGCCTACGGAAAACAAGGAAAATCCACACGCCGACAGCAGGCGTGGGTCAGTTTTCTTTTCCAATACAACGGCAATCGGCGCCGTGATGAGTTGAGCAACTCCCGTGACCAGCATCGTCATGCCGATTTCGAAAGCGTCGTGTCCTCGGACAAATGCCAGAAAGACTGGCATCAGATATACGGAACCAAACAGGCCGATGCCAAGAATGAAGCTCAAGACCGAGCCGACTAGAAAGTTACGGTCACGGAAGTTACCTAGTTCGACGAGCGGTGGTGATCGCATCGTGGAACGCCACGTAAAAAGCGACCCGGCGAGAAAAGAGCAGCTCAAGCAGCCAACCACATATAGCGAGATCCACCCACTCGTCGGCGCTTCCTTGAGCCCGATTTCTAGAGTGGCAAGAGCTCCGGCTATCAACAGCAGGGATACCCAGTCGAACCCCTGAAGTGCTGTTCCGTCGATGCCTTGGCGTGGTAGGGTTCGTGATGCCACCGCAGCCGCGAGCACTCCCGGTGCCAGGTTGATGAGAAAGAGCCAATGCCACGAATAGGTTTCGGTGAGCCAGCCACCGGCTATCGGCCCAACCGTCGGCGCAAGGACCGCGAGGACGCCGGCAATCGTCGTCGCTAGTGCCTGTCGGTGGCTGGGAAACAGGATGAACACCGCAGAAAANCGACGAGCGGTGGTGATCGCATCGTGGAACGCCACGTAAAAAGCGACCCGGCGAGAAAAGAGCAGCTCAAGCAGCCAACCACATATAGCGAGATCCAGTCGAACCCCTGAAGCGCTGTTCCGTCGATGCCTTGGCGTGTAGGGTTCGTGATGCCACCGCAGCCGCGAGGACTCCCGGTGCCAGGTTGATGAGAAAGAGCCAATGCCACGAATAGGTTTCGGTGAGCCAGCCACCGGCTATCGGCCCAACCGTCGGCGCAAGGACCGCGAGGACGCCGGCAATCGTCGTCGCTAGTGCCTGTCGGTGGCTGGGAAACAGGATGAACACCGCAGAAAAAACAGAAGGGATCAAAGTCCCGCCGGAGAAGCCCTGAAGGACACGCCAGGAGACGAGCTCGCTGAAATTGCCGCTTGCAGCGCAACCAGCCGAGGCGATCACGAAGACAATCAGGGAAGCCACAAACAACCAGCGCATGGTCAAAAAGCGGGTGAGGAAGCCAGTGAGCGGTATGGCGACGACCTCGGCAATCAGGTAGGCGGTCTGGATCCAGCTCATTCGGTCTGGATCGATTTCAAGCGCGGATTGTATTGTCGGAAGCGACGTCGCCACGACTTGGACGTCGAGGATGGCCATAAACATACCGGCGCACATAGCCACGAACCCGACCCACACCGAAAAAGGAGTGCGGACACCTGGCAAAAGATCAGCGGCGGGCAGCATATCGTAATCCTGAAAGCGCTGCATTCTGGGTCCTGATACGGACGACGAGAACGATCGCGTTGGCTATGGAGAATACCAGCGTAAGGCGGTTGGCCAAGGCATAACGGAAGGACTGCGATTTCGCCGACCACGATGACATAGTTGGGGTGCTGCACAAAGCGATACTGGCACGCCCTCAGAGGAGGCCGTTTCAATCGATCACGATATACTATACTTGCGAAAATAATATAAAGGCGTCGGATAGGGGTTGGAACCGAGCATATCGCTGCTTCAGCCGAACTGCGGATAGCCATCTCGTAACACATGGTGGGCAGTGGCTAACGGCCAGGAACGGCCAAAGCTGGTTTATAGACACGACCTATACTAGAGTTGCGAAAACAATATAGTGGCCGCCGTGATCAAGCAGATCGATCTCATGTTCCGGACGATGGTCGCGGAACTTCAGCAACGGTCATTTGATGACGATTGGGCAGAGGACTTTCCTCCGTCAGGTAGATTCGTGCCGGTCGCTGTCGATGGCCGGCGCTATTGGTATTTCGACCAGCCTAACGGTGGGGGCGGGCAGAAGCGCCGGTATGTCGGGCCCGCGGATGACCCCTTAATTTCGGAACGGGTCGAAACGTTCAAGGGCGAGAAGTCGGACTATAAGGCCCGCCGCAAGTTCGTTTCCACGCTGACGCGCGAAGCCGGTTTGATCGCTGCTGATCGCTTTACCGGCGATGTCGTACAAGCGCTTGCAAGGGCCGGTCTGTTCCGGCTGCGTGGTGTTTTTATCGGCACTGTCGCTTTTCAATGCTACTCGGCATCCGTCTGCCCTCGGCGGCGATCTTGACGGGTGACGCAGACCTGGCCCAGGATTTCGCGATTTCCGCGGAAGTCGCTGACTCATTGCCGCCGATCCTTGATCTCCTGAAAGGACTTGATCCCTCGTTCCGGGCCGTGCCTCACATTAGCGGTAGCCTTCGATCTCATGCCTTCCGAAATCAAATCGGCTACCGGGTCGAATTCATGACGACGAACAGGGGAGCAGAAGAATATTCGGACAAACCCGCCCACATGCCTGCTCTCGGTGGCGCCTCGGTCGAACCGCTGAGGTTCATGGATTTCCTGATCCGTGATCCCGTTCGTTCGATCCTCCTACATGGCGCGGGTATCTCGGTGGTTATCCCCGATCCCTGCAGGTATGCAGTGCATAAGCTGATCATAGCCGGTCGCCGCCAAAATGACGCTGGCGGCCAGGCCAAACGGGACAAGGACCTGAGACAGGCAGGAATTCTATTCGACGCTCTGCTGGTCACCGGCCATGGGCCTTCACTGACCGATACACTGGAGGAGGCGTGGGATCGCGGACCTGCCTGGAAGCTGGCGATTTCAGAGGCCGCCGAAACCATGCCCAAAGAATATTGGGACGGCGTCAACCGGATGGTCGGCATTCTCGAACGTTGAAAATAAGCTCGGTTTGAGAAGGCGTACCACTTGTTTGGGCAGGGGGGTGAAGTGTCAGGCCTTCTTCTTCTCGTCGCGCCGACGATTTTCCTCTCGCTGCGATTCAATCTCGCGACAGAGGGTATTCTTCCATCTGAAATTGCAGTCGATGTTCGATTAGGCAATTCATCCGTTGTTAGGATCCCCTCAAGGTAGGCTGGCGTCGCTGAAAAGAACGTCCGCAACCTTGTCTGCTTCCGGCCCTTAGCTGCCACTGGAACTAGCCCAGCACAGTCTCAGTTCAACTGGACCGTCAGCCTGTTGATCGTCCCGGTGAAGGCAAACGGCACCTGGTAGTCCTTGTCATCGACACCGGTGCGAGTATCAACACCGACGTCGAAGGTCTCGTACCATGGCATAAGAGCTGGGACAGTGTGCGGAATTTTCTGGTTGGTGACTTCCTTGCCATCCACCTTGAGGATGCCCGTACCGCCGCTGCCCATGTTGTGGCTGTCCGATGCGAAGTCGAACTCGATGGTATGCTTGCCGGGCGGCAGCGTGTCGGAGCCTTCCCACCGGAAGCGTTCGATGTCCACGAAGTTATAGAGAAACACCGGCTTTTGCTTCAGGACGTATAGGCCGAAGCCGCCAAAGCGACCGCCCGTCGTCGCCAGCATGCCGTCGGCGCCGGCCGCCGGAATCTCGATCTCAGCGGTGATCGTGTAGGACCTGTTCAGGATGTTCGGGGCGTTTCCGCCAGGCACGCCTGAGACGACGCCTGAATAGGTGAACAGCTTCCGTCCGGCGGTCGCGCTCGGTCGCGGGGTCATGAGCCGCTCCAGGATCGAGTTGTCGAGCGGGAACACGTTGTATTTCGCGGCCTCGAGCAGAAACAATTCCTGCAGCTGATGCAGCTTGTCAGGATTGCTCTGCGCGAGGTCGTTGGCCTGCGAATAGTCCTCGTTGAGATTATAGAGTTCCCATTCGTAGCCATTGACCACTTCCGGCATCGGCGCAGTGCCCATCAGCCAGGGCGCTGCCGGCGGCGTGGTACAGGCGTACCAGCCGTCGTTGTAGATGCCCTGGTTTCCGAACATTTCGAAGTACTGCGTGCGGCGTGTCGAAGGCGCGTCGGCGTTGGCCTTTTCCCACGTGTAGGCCATGCTGACGCCTTCGATCGGCTTTTGCGCCACACCGTTGACCATGGCTGGTGCCGGGATCCCGGTCGCATCGAGGATCGTCGGCAGGATGTCGATGATGTGCTGGAACTGGCTGCGAATTCCGCCTGCGTCCTTGATGCGGGCGGGCCACGCCATCGCCATGCCTTGCCGCGTGCCGCCGAAATGCGAGGCCACCTGCTTGGTCCATTTGAACGGCGTGTCAAAGGCCCATGACCATGCTACCGACATGTGCGGGTAAGTCTGGTCGGTACCCCAGGCATCGTAGAATTTCAACTGATCGGCGACGGGGATCTGCAGGCCTTCGATGGTGATCACCTCGCTCGGAGTGCCTAGCGTGCTCCCTTCCGCGCTCGTGCCATTGTCACCCTCGATATAGATGACGAGCGTGTTGTCCAGCTTGCCGATGTCATCTACTGCCTGAACCACGCGTCCGATCTCATTGTCGGAATAGGCGACGTAAGCTGCGAACACTTCGGCCTGGCGGGCAAACAGCTTCTTGCTGTCAGCGTCGAGCGCGTCCCATTTCGGCAAATATCGGGCCAGGGGGTGAGTTGCGTATTTTGCGGAACGACCCCTAGGCGCTTCTGGTTCGCGAAGATCTGGTCGCGCATGGCATTCCAGCCCATGTCGAACTTGCCCTTGAACTTCTCGATCCACTCTGGCGTCGGATGGTGCGGCGCATGTGTGGCGCCGGGTACATAGTAGACGAAGAAGGGCTTGTCAGGCGCAGCCGCGTTCAACTGCTTGATGTAGTTGATGGCGTTGTCGGCCTCGTCGGTAATCAGATTGTATCCGGGCTTTCCGACCCAAGGAAAAATCTGCGTGTGATCCTGAAAGAGGTAGGGCTGCCACTGGTTGCTGTCGCCGCCCATGAAGCCATAAAAGTAGTCAAAGCCCATGCCCGACGGCCATTGGTCGAAGGGACCGGCGCTGCTGTACTGGAACGATGGCGTGTTGTGGTTCTTGCCGAACCATGATGTGGAATAGCCGTTCTGCTTCAGAATGTTGCCGATCGTTGCGTTGTCTACGCCCAGAACGGAATCGTATCCGGGATAGCCGGTCGCCTGCTCGGAAATCACGCCAAAACCGGTCGAATGATGGTTGCGCCCCGTGATTAGCGCCGCCCGCGTAGGCGAACAGAGCGCCGTCGAGTGGAACTGCGTGTAGCGGAGGCCCGTCTGCGCCACCCGATCGAGCGCCGGAGTCGGGATAACGCCTCCGAATGTGCCGGCCACCCCATAACCGGCATCGTCTGTCATGATCAAAAGGATATTGGGGGCGCCCTTGGGTGGTACGACCTGCGGCGGCCAATACGGTTTTGAGTCCTTGGCGCTCAACCCGATTTCACCGCCGAACGGCGTCGGCGGATTGGGAAGGTATCGCCCGTCAAGGGTCGTCGTCGCGTCCGGTGCACACCCGGTGCCCCGGTGATTTCCTGGGTGCTCACAGTCCAGGCTGAACACGTCAGGGTTGCCGCAGCGACCTGCGTCAAAAATCCCAATTTCATTCGCATGGTACCCTCCCGGTCGCTACCATCAGATTGAAACGGTCACATCAGCATTGAGGGGAACTCGAGTTGAACGAGTACATCAGAAGAGTTTGGAGCCTAAACCCAACTAACTACACGAAGGTCAAACAGACTTAGCAACAACCAATACGGGCCGGAGGAACATCCTCTGCCTCTGTTCATATTAGCATACGCTTGACGACACGGCCAATTAACTCATAGAATAGAAGCTTTGGTTGCAACGACCGCGCGAGAGCGTCTGGGCGAGTCTCAACGTCGTAAAAATACAGGATCAGCACGGCGCGATGACGGGCCGTTCGAATGTCCGTTCTTGGCGCAATCCTGCCGTAGCCAGATGCGGACCTTTACACCATCAGCGGTCACAATGAGTTCCCAGCGCTTCTCACCTCGACACGCCGTTAATCAGGATCAGAAGCGCAAGCGATGCTACACAAAGTGCCACAGTCCCAAACATCGCCAATCGAAGCCGTCTAAATCGAGTTTCAAGAAAAAAGGCATTGAACCGATTGGACTGCCGCGCCTTTCGCTCCCACCGAGAGAGACTTTCCTCGCCGGGAAGCACAACTAACGACTCCGTACGCCAGAGGACGACCGCAATGGTGATGATCCCGCTCAACACGCCGAGCGAAATGATTGCCATCAATATGCGTAAGGCAATTTGGACAACTAAACTGTGTTCTTCGCCGGTCATAGCCTATTCACCCCCCCACGGATGACAGGTCAAAAATACCCCTTTTAGGTTAATTTCATGCAACCGAACGAAAGGCCGCTTGTGGCGCAAAGCAGTCGATTGTCGATGTCGCTATCGGCCCTCAGTGGAACACTGACATATCTCAGAAGTCGGCAGAGACCGACACGTTCCGCCACAAATTGATGATGGCTGCGTCTGACGCGTGCTTCGCCTCGATCGCGGCAACCGTGTCGCTTGGGAACGGAATGCGGACAGGTGGCTGATCGACGTCGGCGAAGGCGACAACCTGCCGAGCGAACTTCTCCGGATGATGCCGCACTTCGGGGGTTAGCAGCGCCAGTCCTCGAGCCTGCCGAAACCACACGGGATATCACTAATCCGACTTCGGAGGCGGGGGGACTTGTAGCCAACCTGCCCAGCAACGCGCGGCTTTGTGGGGGCGACACCTAGGTGCAATAGCCATTTTGCCGGGATTTCGCGATCCTTTGCCGACGCGCAGCGATGCCTGCAGACGACCTGACTTCTGCAGGCTGCACACAACTCGGCAGTAAATGGATCCAGTTTGTCCGTTTTTGCATGTTGTTGCAAATATCGGACGCCCCGGCCGAGACTATATTGTTGTGTCGGTGGTCGAAACATGGGCGCGGGAAGCTGCCAGTGTCAGCGACGTGCATGGCAGCGGGTGGGTGCACCGGAAACGCAGATGAGCAAATTCCGATTAGTGGGAAGGGGTGCCAAGATGAATAGCGCGCGCGATCCGCAATTGCCTGCCGGTATGTTTGCGCAGATGTCGTTCCTTGATATCGGGAACGCGGCCTATGTCGAAAATTTGCAATCACGGTATCTGGAAGACCCGAACTCGGTCGCGCCGGAATGGCAAGATTTCTTTGGCTCGTTGGGAGACGAGGCAGCCGACATAAGAAGGACCGTCAGTGGTGCTTCGTGGAAGTCGGCCAGCTGGCCAATTCCTCTCAATGGCGATCTCATCTCTGCGCTTGATGGCAATTGGGCCAGAGAGCCCGACCGGAAAACAGCGGACGTAACGCAGCCCGTCGACGGTCGCGATCAATTTGCAACTGACCGGGATACGGCGCGGGCATTGGCGCTCATTCGCGCCTATCGAATGCGGGGACACAGGGAAGCAAATCTGGACCCCTTGGGTCTCGCTGTCTCGGAGGGGCGCGAGGAACTAATGCCCTCCTCCTACGGTTTCGGTGAAGCCGATCTCGATCGGACGATTTTCGTGGATGGCGCGTTCGGGGTCGAGTTTGCCACAATGCGTGAGATGATCGGTCGGCTGCGCGGTAGCTATTGCGGGACTGTCGGATACGAATACATGCATATTTCTGACCGTGCCCAGAGGATTTGGATTCAAGAGCGCGTCGAAGCAACCGGCGTGTCCACGACAACACCCGATCATCAGCGGCGGATCTTGCAGCGACTGGTCGAGGCGACGGGTTTTGAGCGTTATCTCAACAAGAAGTTTGTCGGTACGACGCGTTTCGGCATAGACGGCGGCGAAACGACGATCGTCGCCCTCGAGGAAATGCTTGAGCGAGGAGCCGAACTCGGCGTGTCCGAGGTTGTCCTTGGTATGGCGCATCGCGGACGCTTGAATGTTCTTGGTCAGGTCATCCGGAAACCTCACCGGGCGATCTTCAGCGAATTCAAGGGAGGATCGTCTTTTCCGGACGAAGTCGAGGGTTCAGGTGATGTGAAATATCATCTTGGAACGTCATCGGACCGGGAGATAGGCGGCAGGAAGGTCCACTTGTCCCTGATCGCAAATCCATCGCACCTCGAGATCATCGATCCCGTCGTATTGGGAAAGGTAAGAGCCAAACAGGAACAGCGGCGTGACACGGTCAACCGCTCTACCGTCCTGCCACTTCTGATCCACGGCGACGCCGCATTCGCCGGACAGGGGTTCGTCGCAGAAAGTCTTGGTCTCTCCGGTCTCAAGGGATACCGGACAGGTGGCTCGGTCCATTTGATAATCAACAACCAAGTCGGCTTTACCACCGATCCGAGCTATTCGAGATCCTCACCCTATCCATCCGATGTCGCGAAAATGGTGGAGGCGCCGATCTTTCATGTAAATGGCGACGATCCAGAGGCGGTCGCACGCGTTGCCAGACTTGCGATCGAGTATCGGCAGACATTTCATAAGCCGGTCGTGATCGACCTGATCTGCTCCCGCCTTTTTGGCCACAACGAGGGTGACGAGCCGTCGTTCACGCAGCCGGAGATGTACAAGGAAATCCGCAAGCATAAGTCGACGCTGGACATTTATACCGAGCAACTGGTGTCGAACGGCGTCGTGGACGGACGGGAAGCAGAGGACGCCGGCAAGAGGTGGGCCGAGCATCTCGATATAGAGTTTGAGGCGTCGAAGTCATACAAGCCGAGCAAGGGCGATTGGCTTGATGGAAAATGGGCAGGTCTCGGGGCCGGCAATGCCGACCCCGAGGATGAAAATGACGGCGCTACGGGCGTTGATCTCGAGAAGCTGCGAGCCATCGGCCGCAGCATAACGACCCTTCCAGATGGTTTCCGTGCGCATTCCACGGTCGTTCGTTTCCTCGACGCACGGCGGAGTGCAGTCGATGCCGGTACCGGCATCGACTGGGCGACGTCGGAGGCACTGGCTTTCGGATCCCTCGCTACCGAGGGTCATCCGGTCCGCCTTTCCGGCCAGGACAGCGAACGCGGGACGTTCTCGCAACGTCATTCGGTGATCATCGATCAAGAAACCGGTACGCGCCACTCGCCTCTCGGCTCCATCAGTCCGGATCAGGCACCGTGCGAGACATTCAACTCGATGCTGTCAGAACAGGGCGTTCTTGGCTTCGAATACGGATACTCGCTGGCCGAGCCGAGCACGTTGGTCCTCTGGGAGGCACAGTTCGGTGACTTTGCCAATGGCGCCCAGGTTCTGTTCGACCAGTTCCTGTCCTCCGCGCAGCGCAAATGGTTGCGGATGTCGGGATTAGTCTGCCTGCTTCCCCACGGATACGACGGACAGGGCCCCGAACACTCCTCGGCGCGGCTGGAGCGATATCTGCAGAGTTCGGCTGAAGGCAATTGGCAGGTTGCGAACTGCTCGACTCCTGCAAACTACTTTCACATTCTGAGAAGGCAGTTGGCCCGCAATTTCCGCAAGCCTCTGATACTGATGACGCCCAAAAGTCTGCTGCGGCACAAGCGATGCAGATCGGATCTTGCCGAGCTTGCCGGCGCTACGCGGTTTCAGCGCATTCTCCGCGACGATGGCGAGAAAGGCGACAGCAGCAAGGCGAAGCTCGTTGACGACCGCAGCATCCGGCGTGTGCTGCTATGTTCCGGCAAGGTCTACTACGATCTTGTCGAGGAACGAGAACGGCGCGGTATCGACGACGTCTATTTGCTCCGTGTCGAGCAGCTTTATCCGTTTCCTGTCAAGGCGCTTGCAACGGAACTCGGTCGCTTCCCGGCGGCAAGTATTTCGTGGTGCCAGGAGGAGCCAAAGAATATGGGCGCCTGGTCGTTCGTCGAACCCTACCTCGAATGGGCCGCGACCCAGGCTCGCGGGACGGTCGGGCGTGCGAGCTACATCGGCCGACCTGCCTCCGCCTCGACCGCGACGGGCCAGATGTCGCGACATGTCGCGGAGGTGGCAATGTTCATGAATGCGGCGTTTGCAGCATAGCCTTGAAGCAATCGCACGTCGAAGCGCCCGGCGTTTCGGGAAATGAGGCGTCGTTCGAGAGTGTCGTCGGCATGCCGTGCAATTCGCAGGCTCTACGCCCAAGCCCGATCGAGTCGAACTCGCGGCGGTCGCGGAGTCGCCTCATGTAGATATTCAAGTTTGTCCGATCGACGGGTTGGGAGCCTGTCGACGCTCGGCCGGTCGAGGCCGCCGCCATCCTCGAGGCCTCCCGGCGGAGCAACAACGTAAAGCGCGGCGACAGCCGAGGAAAATACATGGAAACGATGAAAGTGATGAAGGCGTTGGCGCACCCGGCTCGAATGGAAATCCTCGGCTGGTTGAAGGATCCGGAGACGCACTTCGGACTTCAGGAATATCCCGTCGCTATGGGCGTCTCGGCAAACCAGTTTCAGCGAAGCGGCTTGGCCCAGTCAACCGTCTCGGCTCATCTTGCGGCACTCACCGCTGCCGGCCTCCTGAGCAGCAGGCGGGTTGGCCAATGGATCTTCTACAAGCGCAACGAGGAGGCCATCGTAGCATTCTTGAAACAACTGACATTCGACCTTTAGGCCGCCGAGCAAAACCCTTCCGACCGACGCAATGTCGATAACTGCGCTACCCATGACGATGCCCTCAGCGAGCTGCGGTAACCTCGATATGGGTTCCAAAGTCGTCATCATTCGCAGTTTCGATTTATCGAGCTCGCGTTCAAACGGCCTCCAGGCTGCAAGCCGTTGCTCGATCGGTGCGACAACAGAATCTACCCTGATCAGCGCGACGCGTAGCAAGATATGCGGGAAGACCAGCCTGTTAAACCTCCGTTGTGTCATATGTATGCGTGCAGACTGACGAACGTCACGCCGTGGCGAGTGTCCGAGCCGGAGGATCTTTCGCTGCCGTCGTCGCGGACGGCCGGAATCTGTGCCGGTATTCGACTGGGGTCACATTTATCCGCCGCATGAACGCGCGCCGCAAACCAGTCTGATCCGCGAAGCCGCACAGGCTTGCCACTCTCTTCAACGGCGTGTCGCTTTCCTCGAGGATTCGTCGAGCTGCCTCCACGCGGGCGGCCTCGACATAGTCGCCGGGGGTCATCTGGGTTTCTCGTTTGAACGTCCTTGCGAAGTTGCGGGCGCTCATCCCGATGCGCGCCGCCAGTGTCTCGACGGCGAGGTCGCCCGCTATGTTGTCTACAATCCATTGAGTGATGTCGCGGATCGGACCGATTTCGGCCGCCTGTGCCTCGAGCTGCACGCTGAACTGCGACTGGCCCCCTGGACGCTGGAGGAAAAGGATCAGTTCCTTGGCGACCCGCAAGGCGATACTGCGACCGAAATCTTCTTCCACAAGCGCGAGCGCCAGATCCATGCTGGCCGTAACGCCGGCGCTTGTATAGATCGGCCCGTCCTTCACGAAGATCGTGTTGGGCTCGAGCCTGACGGTCGGAAACGTGCTGGCAAGCCGTGCCGTCGAGTTCCAATGTGTCGTGGCGCGGCGCCCGTCCAACAGCCCCGCCTTCCCGAGGAGGAAGGCGCCAGTGCATATCGAGGCAAGACGGCGGACATGACGTGACTCACGGATTATCCACTGCAACAACTCTCGATGGTCCTCGTACTGGCGCACGCCGGGGCTGCCGGCAATCAGCAGCGTGTCGAAGCCTTCCAACGTGCCCTCGATCGACATGTCCGGCAGAAATCGAGTGCCGTTAAGGGCGGTCACGGGATCCATCGTCAGCGCCACGATGTCCACGCGATATCCGGAGCGCTCCTTCAGAAGCCTCGTAGCCTCCGAGAACACATCCATCGGCCCCGCCACGTCGAGCATTTGAACGCCGGGGATCGTGAGTATCGCAATGCGCATGGTTTGCCCCCTGCCTATGGCCGCTGGCAGGCTCAAGGCCGTCTCAGCGGCTAAAGTTTCGATCTTAGGTCGCGGTATTGACGGGTCAAGCGATCCAAATCAAACGCCCTGTTGAGGCCGCTTGGATTCGGAAGTATCCATGTCCTCGCTCCCGCGAAAACTTCACTCTGCGGCCCCCAATCGCAATCACCGCGGCCGCTGATTGCCGCAAACGCCGCCTTTCCCAAGAACGCGAGATTGCTCGGCGAGAAATTCCTTATCTTTGCCTCCAGTTCGGGCACCGCTTTCACATAATCATCGGCGATCAATTCGGCTGCGCTCCTCGTTGCTCTCTCAACGGCCGCAGTTATTCCGCAGCCATAGAGAAGCAGTTCCTGCTCCTCTTCAGCCTTCAATAGCCGAGGGGTGAACCCGGCCAGATGCAGTACTCGCCAAAAGCGATTCGTCGGTGACGAGAAGTTATGGCCATCCCGCTCGGCGGTGGTCGCCGGATTGAGTCCGCAGAAGACAACCTGCAGACCGATCGCCAGAACGTCGGACCGCCCCCCGTTCCGAGGGAAGGCCGCACCGGTATCGAGATCAACCCTCATACGATCACACCAGCGCACGACCCTCGGCGGAGATCACCGAGCCCATGTCCACGACTTCGTCCGACAGGATCATTTCGTTGTGAGGCCTTCCCGACGGGATCATCGGTAAGCAGTTCTCGGTTTTCTCGACCCGGCAATCGAAGATTACGGGACCGGGAGTATTCAGCATTTCAATGATCTTGCCGTCCAGCTCCTTTGGTTTTTCCGCCCGAATGCCTACTGCGCCGTACGCCTCGGCCAGCTTCACGAAATCCGGAAGGCTCTCCGAATAGGAATGGCTATAGCGCTCGTCGTGCAGCAGCTCCTGCCATTGCCGGATCATTCCCATATATTCGTTGTTGAGAATGAATATCTTGATCGGGAGCCGGTACTGAGCGGCAGTGGACATCTCCTGCATGTTCATCAGGATCGAGGCCTCGCCGGCGATATCTATGACGGTGCTGTCGGGATGGGCGAGCTGGACGCCGATCGCTGCCGGCAGGCCATAGCCCATCGTACCGAGCCCGCCCGATGTCATCCACCGGTTCGGTTCGCTCAGATGGAAGAACTGCGCCGCCCACATTTGGTGCTGCCCGACTTCGGTCGTGACGTAGACGTCGCGATCGAGTGTCAGCGCGCGCAGGCGCTCAAGCGCATATTGCGGCTTGATAACCTCCGAGGAATTGCGATAGCCGAAAGCTTTGCGGTCGCGCCAAACGTTGATCTGCTTCCACCAGGGGGCAAGCCGATCCCTGCGATCTTCCTGACGCTGGCCTGGCCACGCGGCGATCAGGTCTTCCAGAACGGAAAGAGCGTCGCCGACTATACCAACGTCGACGGGAACAATCTTTCCTATGGACGAAGGGTCGATATCGACGTGTATCTTTCGTGATCCCGGAGAGAAGGCGTCGAGGCGCCCCGTCACGCGATCATCGAACCGGGCGCCGAGGCAGAGCATGACGTCGCAGTCATGCATCGCATGATTGGCCTCGTATGCACCGTGCATACCAGGCATCCCGAGCCATAGATCGTCGGAGGCGGGAAACGCACCCAGTCCCATCAAGGTGGACGTGACCGGGGCTCCAACCAGGGCAGCAAATTCCCGCAGCCGTTGGCTAGCCCTTGGTCCAGAATTGATGACGCCGCCGCCGGTGTAGAGGATCGGTCGTTTCGCCTCGGAGAGAAGTCGTAGCGCCTCCATGATCAAGACCGGATTCCCCTTTGTCTGGGGAGCGTATCGATGCAATGGGATGGCTTCGTCGGGAGCAAAATAGCGTCCGCGAGCGACCTGGATGTCCTTGGGAATGTCGATCAGAACAGGACCAGGCCTCCCAGTCGTCGCAATTCGATACGCCTCGTGCATGACATGAGGGAGCTCCTCAATGCTCCTGACGAGGTAATTGTGCTTCGTGCACGACCGAGTGATGCCAATTGTATCGGCTTCCTGGAATGCGTCGGTACCAATCAGGTGGGTCGGGACCTGCCCGGTGATGACGATCAGAGGTATCGAATCCATCAGGGCATCGGCAATCCCGACGACGGTGTTGATCGCACCCGGACCGCTCGTTACGAGGACGATGCCCGGTTTGCCGCTCGAGCGTGCATATCCCTCTGCGGCGTGGGCGGCACCTTGTTCATGCCGTACAAGGATGTGGCGAAGCCGGGGCTCGTCCAGGAGGGCATCGTATATCGGAAGCACCGCGCCACCGGGGTACCCGAAAAGCACTTCCGCGCCTTGATCAGCCAACGCCCGGACCACCATCGCTGCGCCGGTCATCTCGTCGAAGTGCTGAGCTGCGGTCGTCTTTGAATTGATATTGATCGTCATGATAGGGTCCAGTCTTAGTGCCAAGGCTCTAGGTTTTACCGAACCAATATAGGTACGCGGCACCTGTCCGGAATCTCGATTCCGTAGCAAAAACGGACAATCCGACGTCGTTTACGGCCATCGGTTCCGACTAGTATCGATGATCTCGCCGACACCACCAGTTCAGCGCTAGCTGCTGCGCCGAACCTCTGCAATCTGCATCATCACCGACCGTATGACACCTTCGTCATGTAGCTCGCCGACCAGCAGCTTGTACCAGCTAAATCCAACCCAGAGCGCGACCTTGGCAGCCACCTCGTCGGCTTGCAGCTCCCCGCGGACCGCCGCGCTGTTCAACATCCGTCGTACGTCGGCGGTACGATCGGGAAGAAACCTGTCCCGCAACGCACTCAGCGCTTCCGGTGTGCCCTGTGCCTCGGCGATAAGACCGCGAAGTGCCGCCCCGGCGGGGTGAGACGCCCAGAAACGCCACAGGCTGGTGGTGTATTGCTCAAGCTCATCAATCAAGTTCCCGTTCTCTGGAACAGGGACGAAGGTCGAGCGCTCGGTGGTGTAGATCGCGATGAAAAGGTCCGCTTTGGTCGGATACCAGCGATAGATGGTGGTTTTTCCGGCACCTGCCCGACGGGCGACCTCATCGACGGAAAACCCCGCGTAGCCTCTCTCCGATATCAGATCCCTGGCAGCGGCGAGAACCGCAGTTTCGGTTTCCGGATTGCGACGCGATCCGATGGACGTTCGCTTCTTGGCGGGGACGGGTGTCGGCTTCGTGATCATTGGGAAGGCGTAGCGCAACTTCGTAGCTCCGATCAACAACGAATACGCTAGGACCGGTCGACCAGATGAGCCCGCGACGCTGACGGCTCGAAAGGACCTGCGAAGTACTGCGTTTCCCTCGCCACGAAGCCGTTCGCGAACTCCATTATGCTTACTGCGTAAGAAGGTACGTCGTCGTAGGACAGGACGAACTCCGTCACCCACAGGTTCCCGTTGCCCAGGATGCGCTGGACGGAGAAGCGCTTCCTGTTCGGCTGAACGAAGCGGCTTTCCTGGATCTTTCTGCGCCCGCTTATGCGCTCTCCAGACTGAGGATACTCGAGCACAGCATTCTCCTGGTAGATTTCATGCTCGAGCTCGAAATTCCCGGCGTCCGAAGCCGCCCAGTGTCGTTCGAGCGCGAGCCTTAGTTCCCGGTCCTCGATCATCGACGTTGCCTCCGCAAAGTTCTTCAGATCTCATCTGCCGCTTATACGCCAGAAGCTCGGGGAATGAAGCCTGGAACACCCGTGTCGACCACGCCATTGAAGCGGATGTTCGTTGTTATGTGGTCGCGCATCTGATGCATCGCGTCCTCCGGCAAAGTGGAGAAACCGAAGTTCTCGCCGATCCGCTTTGGGTTCACCGACGTCGTAAGGAATGCCGTCCCCCGCTGGGCGGCCCAGGCCAGTGCGACTTGAGCCGGCGTCTGACCCGTGCGGTCGGCGATCGTGGTCACGACTGGGTCCGCGAGCAGGTTCGGAACCATCCCATGGCCGAGAGCCGCAAAAGCCAGAAGAACAATGCCATGCTCCTGGCAGTATTCCAGCAACTCCCACTCGGGCAGATATGGATGCGCTTCCACCTGCACGGTGGCAGGCTTGATCCGCGCCGCTTCGACGATCTCCTTGAGCTTTTCGAGCGATATGTCGGAAAGACCTATCGACCGACACCGCCCGCTATCCACGAGCTCCTCCAGCGCGCGCCAGGTATCGATCAGCTTGACCCCCGGATCATAAATGACGTGTCCATACTCGTCTCGCGGGTCTTTCTCCTCACCTGGGAGAAACGCGAAAGGCGTATGTATGAGATAGGCATCGACGTAATCGACGTTCAGGCGGCGGCAACTGGCGTCAAACGCCGGTCGTACTCGTTCCGGCCGATGATTTGTGTTCCAGAGCTTCGTGGTGACAAAAAGCTCCTCACGGCGCAGGGTACCCGCCGCAATGGCTTCGCTGAATGCCGCGCCAACCGCTTCCTCGTTCAGATATCGTTCGGCGCAGTCGAAATGACGGAAACCTGCCGAAAGGGCCAATTTGACCGCCTCGTTCGTCGCGACCGCGTCGGGAATGAGCGTTCCGAACCCGGCGACCGGAATTGCACCAGTGCCATGAGAAAGGGGAATCTTCTTGAAGCGGAGCATATCTGTGGTTGTCATTTGCCAATCCTTCGTTTGGGCACGAGCATTCCCGTTTCGCCTAAGCAAGACCAACCGCGATCAGATCACGCGAGTTCCCTTGTAAAACGGCGATGTTCCCCGGCCTATTGTACCTTGGTGTCAGCACGCTTCCGCTCATGCGGCGCGATCCCCTGCGGGCATCATGCCGGTTTCGCGGGGAGCGCCGTCGACGGTCATTGTGAAGAGTTCCTGAGCGCGGCTGACGCCCCTTAAGACGTGGGATCCGATCGATATCAGCCCGTAGGCCTCTGGAGCCGAAACAAGCGCGGTAAACGGCGCCGACATGAGGAATTTGTGCTGAAGGGGCCGACAGAGCGAAGCAATTCGACTGACCTCGTTGGATCACGGTGAAGTCGAGCCGGTCCTCGCTGCCGATGTTCCCGTAGAACACGTCTCCGACATGGAGCCCGAGATAGACATCGGTGACGGGACGGCCCTGCGCACCGCGTCGCGCGTTAAGGTCGATCAGCCGCTTGTCGAGCAGTTCGCGAGCAAACAATACTGCTGCGCAGGTTCGGCTGGCAATCTCGCCCCTGAACATTGCGAGTGTCCCATCGCCCATAAGCTTGAGGACTTCGCCGCCCGCCTGCCTGATCGACGAGATCACGGCGTCGGAGTAGTCGTTAAGCAAGGGGATGATCTCTTCGGGATCGATTGTATCCGAGATCCGGGTGAAGTTAGCCAGGTCCGAAAACCATAACGCCGCAGAGATACGCTCGCTTCTCCCGCGCGTGATCCTTCCGTGCAAGACCTGACTTGCTGCATCCTCGCCGAGGTAGACCTTCGCGATCGTGGAGGCGACCCCACTGACAACCACACATTTGACCGCCAATGCCAGGCACGGCAGCAGGTCGCGCAGCGCCTGCACGTCGGCCTGCGAGAAGCCGGCCGGCGCGCGAGTCCCGAACTGAGAGAAAAAGCAGTCTATGCCGCCTATGGCATCCGGATCGTCAAAGCGGTGAGCCATGGCGATAAAATCGCTAAAGCCGTCGCGCTTCATCGTGTCGACCAGGAAGAACTCCGCGGGATCGCCATCCAGGAGCCGTCGCCGTATCTCGTTTCCGCCTGTGCTCTTGAGATGATGGAAGGCGGAGCGCTGCCAGTCGTTCTGGGCGCCGCCCTGTTTGGCGAACCCGAATTCGAAGACACGTTGCATCCATCGAGAGCGGTCCCAGCGATAGGCGCGGCGTTCGTACACCGGATGCAGCGTGTCCATCAACGCGCTGGCCCGATCGATCTGGAGCCCACCGGCGTTGCAACGCTCGCAGAACCCGGCGAGGAGATCTTCCTCGGGCAATCCCCTCAGTCCCGACTGCATAAGCCAGTCAGTGATCTGCTTGACGTGCTCGTAGTCCACGGTAGCTACTCCAGATTTTGAACGGCTCGGCGAAGGCGCAACGGCCGATCGCTTCGCGTCAACGCGACGTTAGCGGGTGCGCGGGCGAGGGCTTCATCAACGAAACGACGATCAGGCCAACGATTGCTGCGATGAACGTGATCCAGAATCCATCAATATAGGCCAGTACGTTCGCTTCCCTTTGGACAATCGTCGCCAGCACTCCGACCCCGCGCTTCAGGGCCTCAGCCTGTGAACTGACCGGTCCGGAGCCGGAGCCAAGTTGAGCGATCGCCGAGTTCCACCCCGGCGTCGCGCCGGTGACGTGAAGACCGATCAGGTACGAGTGCAATTGCTCGCGCTGGCGCACCCAAGTCGTCATCGACGTCGCGAAGGTCTCCGAACAGATCAGTCGCATCACCTGAACGTAGGCTACGAGGGAGACGGCTCGTGCCGGGTTCACATTGCTGAACAACGTTGCCACCGCGGCAAGAAAGACAATCTCTTCTCCGAAAGTCTGCAGGATCACAATCAACCGAAATTCGGGCAAGGACCACAGGCTGGTCAATTGCGTACCAAGCCATGCCGATATTGCGAAACACGTGAAGCCGACCAGCAGCGTCGCACGTTGCTTTACCGTTCTGACCAGGGTTACGGCCGTCACGGTCGCTGCGGCAAGAAGCAGAACCGCATAAGGAGCGGTAAAGTCGCCGATCTGCTCCGGACGCAGGCGAGAGACGCTGACCAGAAAGTTCGGCTCCAGAAGCGAGCTTCCAAGGCTGGCAATCATGAAACACGCGATGGCGACGAATCCGAGCGCGATGTTTCGATTGTAGAGGATTGAAATATGAGCCCATGGCTCCCCAACCCGTGTCTCGTGCCACAGAAAGACAGCGAAGAGAAAGCCGGTGGCAAGAAGCAGCGATACGACATAGCCGGAGCGGAACCAGTCTAGGCGGTTACCCTGGTCCAACGCGAAGTAGAGCGTTGTCAAGGCGACGCCAAAGAGTGCCATCCCGCCCCAATCGGCACGGTCCAGAAGCTGGCGATCCACCTTCGACGGTTTCCCGCCATACCAGAACAGAATGCCGATGACCGGAGCAACGAGTGCTCCCTGCCAATAAAGCCATTGCCATCCGATTGTCTGCGTATAGCTGCCCGCCGTATAGAGACCGAGGTTTTGCGCGAACGGTATTCTCAAGACGTAGAAGGAAAGAGCGAGGATCCAGTACTTTCGGTCAAGATTGCGAAAGGCCACCAGAAGCGTGGCTCCGACAAAGATGCCAAGCACGACTGCCCTTATCGCATGCAAGGTGACGAGAACTTCGAAGCTGTGCACAAAGGGAATCGCGATTGAGATCAGCGAATAGAGAATTGACGGCCCGATCATGACCCTCTTGACGCCAAAGACGGCGATCAACCAGCCGATGCTCGGTGCAATGAGGATTTGCGGCGCGGTTGCAAAGGTGCTCAGCCACGCGCCCTCGTCGAAACTCAAACCGAAAGCGCCTCGCAGGTCGGCGAGGCCGATACTCGCCGTCCGGACGTCGAATGCGGTCAGTATAGCCGCCATGACCATGGCCACCGCTACATAACCCTGACGCGGAAGGTCGCTTGCATGACCATTCCTAGACATGATCGTCTTCCTTTGTTGCTATTCGCGTTATGACCGACATGCCGGGACGCAGGCGGTCGAAATTCGGCTGCGCCGGATCGAGCTCGATACGTACGGTCAGGCGCTGGGCCACCTTGGTGAAGTTGCCGCTGGCATTGTCGGGAGGCAGAAGCGCAAATGTTGAGCCACTTGCCGGCGAAATTTTCGAAACGACGCCATGCAAGGTTTCTCCGGGCAGAAGATCGACGGATATGTCGACAGGCTGCCCTTCGCGGACCAACGCCAGCTGGTTTTCCTTGTAGTTCGCCAGGACGTACACTTTTGGAAGCGGCACGATGGAGATGAGACTCGCACCCGTGGCGACGTAGTTCCCCAACTGCACGTTCCGCTTCGCGACAATGCCATCGACGGGGGCGCGAACGTCGGCGTATCCCAGATCCAGTTCGCGTGCCGCGACGTCGGCGGCGGCCGTGTCGACGTTCGCCTTCAGCACGTCACGCTGTTTTGCGATCACGTCGAGCTTGACCCGCTGGGCGACCACGCTCGCATCCGTCATCTTCGAGTTTGCCAACGCCCGTTCGTGAGCCGCGGTGGCCTTCTCGAGCGTCTGAAGCGAGCTCGCTCTGCCGTCGAGACCAAGCCGCGTCTGCCGCTCAAGCTCCTTGTTCGACTGGATTTCATCGGCGGCCGATGCCTGTTGCTGGGCAGCGGCGACATCGATTTGGGTAAGCTGGAAAGTTCGTTGGGTGTCGTTGTCCTCGAGTTGCGCTCTGGCAGCTTCAAGTCTCGCCTTTGCGGCACGAAGAGCAACTTCGAATGGCTTCCGGTCGATCTTGAATAAGAGATCGCCAGCTTTGACATGGTCATAGTCGCGAACAGAGATTCCATCGACCGTGCCCCCGACGCGAGCGCTAATCGAAGAGACGTCGGCATAAACTGCCGCGTCATCCGTGGTCTGCACGGGTCGGCTCGCAACCCACCAATCCCAATTCGCTCCGGCGCCGACAACGGCAGAGAGCGCAACCGTGATTGCCGCGGCCGGCACGATAAATGAGGACGGCGATACCCTTTTGGGTGACGGAGCCGCCTGCTGGTGGCTCTCATGCGCTCCCGGCAACGCCGTGACGTTGTTTCCCGACTGTTCGGATACTTGGTTCTTGTTTCGCAACCAGGCCATTTTCTTCGTCCATTTGGTACACGCCCAACCGGCGTCTTGAAAAAAGCGACGAGGTCGAACCGTGTGGGCTTTCAGGTTCACGCGGGAATGCGGCTCGCCGTTCATCGCTTCGTAGATTGGACATACGAAGCTCCAGCCCACCTCCGCATCCTTCGACAGGAAGGCCGGCAACCGAGCCAAATTCGCTTGTAATGACCTTGGGGAAAATCCCCTTGACCGCTCCAAGCCAACTTCTCCGCTGCTTGTGCAACCTCATATAAACGATACGTATCGTTCAATCAATAATGCGAGCCGTGAAATTTCACTTGCCCAGCTATTCGGCTTTGGCTGAGGGGCTCGCCGACCAAGGATGAAAGCAGGCGTGGCCACAGGTCACCATTCAACACCGAGATATGGGCAACACCTTCGTACAATGGCGCCGAAGGCCGTTTCGGATGTTCTGTTCTGTCGTTGGACGAGCGGCGCAGTGCCGTATTAGAAAAGCCTCTTGTCCTTAAAGACGGGCCCGTGCTCGGGGAGTATCCCTTATGGCTTGCCTTCTTTCAGTGAACGTCGGCCTGCCGCGCAACGTTGAGTGGCAGAACCGGATCGTCAAGACGGCAATCTGGAAATCCCCGGTTGACGGTCCGCGCATGGTCCTACGATTGAACATCGATGGGGACGGACAGGCGGATCGCAACGGACACGGTGGGGAACAGCGCGCAGTATTCGTCTACCAGATCGACTCCTACCGATATTGGGAACGACATCTAGGGCGCAGCGATTTCGTCTACGGTCAATTCGGTGAGAATTTCACCGTTGAAGGCCTCGCCGACGACGAAGTTTGTATAGGCGACCGATACCTGATCGGTGGCGCCCTGTTCGAGGTAACGCAACCGCGCGTTACCTGCTATCGCCTCGGAATTCGGATGCAAGTGCCCGAGATGGCCGCGCTGGTCGTGTCGCATGGGCGGCCGGGATTCTACCTGCGTGTTATTGAAGAAGGCGAGGTTCAGGCGGGTGACGAGATCTTAAAGACGGTTTCCGGTGACGGCGGAATGACGATCTCGGAAATCAATGCGCTGCTCTACAAGCCAGGTCATCCCGTTGATCGACTGGAACGCGCGCTACACATCCCGGCGCTCAGCGCAGGATGGCATCGCTCATTCGAAGCGTTGCTGAGACAATCGAAGGAAGCTGTAGGCGAGACAGGAAACGTTGGCCTGACCGGACCGGCGCAGGCTGCCCCGGCATGGCGCGGCTTTCGTCCATTCCGCGTGGTTCGCAAATTGGAGGAGACCGACGGCGTCACATCGCTTCAACTGGCGCCCCTGGATGGGATCCCGTTAGACAGATACCTCCCGGGCCAGTTCATTGTTCTCCGGCTGGAGCCATCCGCCGCACCCCTGATCCTTCGCAGCTATTCTTTGTCAGGCGATCAGGACGGCAAGCGTTTCAGGGTGACAATCAAGCGAGAGCCCGGGGGCGCCGCCGGAAAGTATGTAAGCGAGGAACTGAAGGAAGGTGATGTCGTCCAGGCGAGCGCGCCACGCGGCGAGTTTACACTAATCCCCGGTGATGGTCCCGTAGTTCTCTTAAGTGCTGGTATAGGGATCACGCCGGTCCTGAGCATTCTACATGCTCTGGCGGCCGAGAAGTCTTCGAGGGAGATATGGTGGCTGTACGGCGCACGCAGCAGCCTGGAACACCCACTTGCGAGTGAAGTGAGCGAACACCTGCGATCGCTTCCGAACGTTCGCAGCCACGTCTGCTACAGCTCGCCGATCCAGGGCGACCAGCAAGGTGTGAACTATGAGTCAAAGGGACGCCTCGACGAGGGAGTACTCCGCGAACTTGGCCTGCCGATCAAAGGTGACTTCTACATCTGCGGGCCCTCGAGTTTCATGCGTGACCTCACCGACGGACTTGAAGACCTCGGCGTCGCGCGCCGTCGCATCCACACGGAAATGTTCGGTTCGACCTCGGCCATCAATCCTGGGATCGCGCCGTCGCCGGGACGACCACCGCAGGTGCCAGAAGGATGGCGTGGAACCGGCGCACTCGTCTCTTTCGCTCGAAGCGGCTTGGCTCTGCGATGGAACCCCGACCTCCACAATCTTCTGGAGCTCGCAGAGAGCTGCGAGGTACCCACACGATGGTCCTGCCGGACCGGCGTCTGCCACACCTGCGAAACGGGAATAATATCGGGATCGGTTACCTGCCAGCCTAGTCCGATCGATGATGCCACGGATGGCAATGTGCTGCTTTGCTGTTCGCAGCCTCGCGGCGATATCGTCATCGACCTTTAGCAGCGCAATTCCGAAGTCAACGCGCAAAGAGGATTCTGAAATGAGACCAGACATCGTGCCGGGTGCGGCTCTTCCAGGCTACGAGCTGAGCGATCACACCGGCAAGCGCCGCAAGCTCTCCGATCTTCAGTCCATCTATCCCATGGTTCTGGTTCTGAGCCGCGGCAGTTTCTGTCCCAAGGATCGGCGCCAGCATGAGGGTTTGCTTCAACTTCATCGAGAGATGGAGGTGGGATACTGCAGGATGGTAACGATCAGTACCGACACAATCGCGGAAACACATGAATTCCGCAGCGGAGTTGGTGCGCACTGGCCGTTTCTCGCGGATCCGAGGAGGACCATCCAGAAGGACCTCGGTATCGCCGAGTACACCGACGCTGCGCACAACCCGATGATCCCCCACGTCATCGTCCTCGAGCCGAAACTTACCATTTACAAGGTCTATAACGGCTATTGGTTCTTCGGCCGGCCGACGGTGGAGGAACTGCGGCAGGATCTGCGCGCGGTCTGCAAGAAATCCTTCCCGGACTGGGACATCTCTGAGCAAGAGCTGCGGACCGCCTGGCAAGAGGGGAACAAGGACAGGTTCTTTCCCTACGGCAAATCCCTGGTCGAGATACTGGGCAATGGAGAGCCCTAGGGCAATCTGGCAAGAAGACGTTCGGCACGTCGCACCAATGGTGTTTCGAAACCTTCTGTAATCCGAAGATAGACGGGCTGAAGGAGGTGACGAGCACCGGATTGTCCACTGTCCTGGCGAAAAGTCGCCAGATCGATTGTCGCGGCCAGTTCCGACGTAAGTGCGCCTTGCATCCGGCTCCAATCCAACGCGCTTTCCAGACAGCTCTCAATTTGTTCGGAGGGAGTATTCGGCATCCGCCCCAGAACGGAAGCCTTTGTTCGAAGCAACTCCGGCATATGGGAGACATCCCCGCTGTTTTCGACCTCTCGGATTGCTCGATCGACCAACTCCAAGGCGTCCGTGGCGCGACCCGACGCTGCCAAACCGGTGGCGAGGGCGACGCTGAAGGTCGTCGTTAGGAGTTCGTAGCGCGCGACTTGCAAATCCACGATGGCGGATTCCAGCATGGGCACACCCGGTGCTACCTCGCCACGGCGAATGGCAAGCAATCCCTCGTAAGCCCGTCCTGCTGCAAGATACGGCTCAAGCTGGTGAAGTCTTGCGCGTTGCGTGAACCGCTCGAGCAACTCTTCGGCCGTTTCAATTTCATCCATGGATATGTAAAGGGAGATTGCCCAGATGAGCGCAATCGACAGTGTTACTGGATGATCCTTCTCGATTGCATCCGCGATGGTCCGGTGGGCGTGTGCCACAGCCTGATCGGCTAAACCTTGAAGCCACAGTGTTTTCGCCAGGAATATCCCCGCAAGGTCATGGCCATCGAAGCCAAGATAGATGGTTTTCGAGTCCACCAGCGGAGCCTGCCGTTCGTGAGCGGCCTCCAATTCGGCCCGGGCCCTGACGAGGTCCCCGGTATGTGTCAACGAAATGCCGGTAATCGCATGCGCCAGAGCTTTCACCGCCGGGTCGCTCTCACGGATCGACAGTTTCAATGCGCGTCTGCCCAGTTCGATCGCGGCCTTGAAGTGTCCGATCCGCAGATAATACATCGTAAGTGGCGCCATAAGCTGTAGTTCGCTGCGCGGATCATTGCTGCCGATTGCAATGGCCAGGCTACGGCTCAGAGCGACATGGGCGGCGCTGCTGCTGCCGCGCGTGAACATCATCGACAAACCAAATGCTGCCTGGAGATGCATTTCGTACGCGTCGCCGATGTCGGGCTCGTCGAGGGCAGCGATCGCAGTTTCCGACCAATGACGGCAGTCATCCAGCAACGAGAGCGTAAGAAAAATCGGCGATGCACTGGCAGCAAGCGCAATGCCAAGATGACGATCGCCGCCAGGACCAAAAGTCCATTCCAGTGCTACTCTCACATCGTTGATACCGGCGAGATAGGGAGAGCGAGCGACCGTGTCGTGAAGCGTGGCCGCATTGTTCTCCAGCCATTTCAGGCAGTATGAGGCGTACCTGCCTGCGAGCGCGGTTCTCTCCCGGGTGTCAGCCGCCAAGCCAAGGATGTATGCCCGGGTGGTTGCCAGCAATCGGTAGCTTGTGATGCCATCGCTCTGGCGCGCAGCCAGCATCGATTTTCCGACGAGGCTTTCGATGGTGTCGATAACCATGGTCGGATCTTTGCCCTCGCCATGGGTCACATTGATCGCCCCGTCGAGCGTAAAATGCCCGGGGAATACAGAGAGGCAGCGAAGTACCCATCGCTCCTCTGGGGAGAGGAGTTCGTAACTCCAGTTAAGCGTAGCCTGCAACGTCTTCTGTCGCTCC
The DNA here is from genome assembly GCF_001429725.1 of Rhizobium sp. Root708. Lineage (GTDB taxonomy): Bacteria > Pseudomonadota > Alphaproteobacteria > Rhizobiales > Rhizobiaceae > Rhizobium. Next base: position 49,601 of record NZ_LMHV01000011.1, read on the forward strand.
GGCGCCGACCGGCTACCTTGCCAAAGCAGCGTAAGATGCTGATCCAGCAACGTTGCGGTCTGCTGCAGACCAAGAGCTTCAACGCGACCGGCAGCTAGCTCTATCGCCAGCGCAACGCCATCAAGCTTCCTGCAAATGGCAGTGACAAGCGCGGCATCTGCATCATTCAGAGTAAGCCGGGCGCCGCTCGCGGTCGCACTGTCGATAAACAATTGTGCGGCGGGAAAGCGAAGCGCGTCTGTGGCCGTGATCGATGTATCATCCGGAGGAACCTCCAGCGGGTCCAGTTTGTAGACGAACTCACCCGCTGCTCGCAACGCTTCTCGACTGGTCGTCAGAAGGTGGACCTGCGGTGTCCCGCGATAAATCTGTGAAGCAATGGCGGCAACGGAATCAACGACATGCTCGCAATTGTCAAGCACGAGCAAAATGCGTTTGTTCCGCAGGAAGGTCACTAGGCTCGGCGTCGGATCGCGGGACCTGACGGCTATCCCCAATGTCGACGCAAGCGACGTCGTCACCATGTTAGGGTCGCTCAACATGCCGAAATCGACGAACAGAACGCCTCCAACGAATGGTTCAAGCATGTCATGGGCAATCGCCAGGGCGAGAGTTGTCTTTCCAACGCCGCCAGGGCCAGTGATCGTTACGAAACGGGAAGATATCAGCCTGGCGGACAAGTCATGCACACCTTCGCCACGGCCAATCATGCCGACCACCCGCGGCGGAAGTAAGTGGCGGACGCCGACGTCATCAAGTGAAGGTTCCGTTGCAGCGGTTCCACCGCTGGCATCGATGGGCGCCACGAAGCGATAGCCGCGACCGGCGATCGTCGCGATGTATCTCGCGCCGCTCTCGCCGTCACCCAGAGCCTTTCGCAACGTTGAAACATGGAAGCGAAGGGTACTTTCCTCTACCGTAAGGTCCGGCCAAACACGGGCCATCAGGTCCGATTTGGCAATCACGCTATCCGGATTGCAAACCAGCTCGATGAGGATGTCCAGTGCTCGTCCACCAAGGTCTACCGGATCCCCGTCGCGCGTCAGAAGCCGTTCGCTTGGCTTCAACCGAAATCGATCGAAGCATATCTCGCCAGCGTGCTGAGTGGAAAACGCGTTAGTCATGGACCTTTCCCTGGGCGCATCGAGCACTTTACTCCAATAGGCTATCAATTCCATCATGGAACGGGGCCATATGCCTTTCGTATGAGGCCGTCTGACTTAGCCAGGTTTCAACCCATCAAAGTCAAACGATTTCAAGCATCATCAAACGGGCCAAAACTATCGAGTTGGGCCACAATGATCAGAGCGTTTTCTACTGTAGGAGGCTCGATATGATCAGGATTTTAGACAGAGCCCCGGAACTGCCGGGCTCGGACGTCTGTTCCTCAACGCCGGTGGTTTACATCGTCGATGACGATGTTTCTGTTCGGGAGTCGCTGGAGGGCCTCGTTTGCTCCGGTGGATGGAGGGCGGAAGCTTATGCATGCGCGGAGTCGTTTTTGTCCTCGGTCAGACCAGAGGTTCGGAGTTGCCTGATCCTGGACCTAAATTTACCGGATCTCAGCGGGCTGCAAGTGCAGAGCCGTGTTCGTGAAGAGCATCAAGACACGCCAATCATCTTTATTACTGGTGATGCGGACGTGCCTTGTGCAGTGCAGGCCATGAAAGCTGGCGCCTGTGAGTACCTACTCAAACCGCTCGCTCCCGACGAGCTGCTTGATGCGATCGGACGTTGCATCATGCTCAGTAGCGCTGAGCTCGATCGGCGCTCCCAATATGATATGATGTTAGACCGCTATCATTCACTCACTTTGCGCGAACGCCAAGTCATGTCCTTGGTTGCTGGGGGCCTAATGAATAAGGTCGTCGCATATTAGTTGGGAATAAGCGAGATCACCGTCAAGGCGCACCGCGGCCAAGTTATGCGGAAAATGGATGCCAATTCGTTGCCCGATTTAGTCATGAAGGCGGCGCGCCTTGGCGTTCTTTCCTTAACGCCAGAGTTAGAGCATTCCGGCATTTGACGAGCTCACAATCATATGGGAAGTCGCCGCCACAGCGCGGCTCTCGCACGCGATTACGTGTCGTGGCGGTTCCGGAGATTTCGAGAACCGCACAAGCGACGACAATTCCTTCTGAAAGCGATCTGTGCGTAAGAGCCGGCGCGATTTGCCGAACTCTCCCGCCTCAGATAAGGAACTCAGTAGCCTCAGTTCTACCGACAAGAGAGGCGCGCAGCATTTGCAGGGTCTACGGTTCGAATCCGCTCAGGAGGTTCGGAACGGAGCATGGGGCACATTTCCGGATTGCAGACTTATGGCGGAGGGGCGAAGCACCGGAGGTCTTTGCTCCGGTGCTTCGGGTTCATGCAACCAAGCCCTTGGTGAGCTCCAGCGCCTGCCGCTCGAACAGCCGGCGGTAGACGCCGTCGGTGAGGCGGACCAGCGACTGGTGGTCGCCTTCCTCGACGATGTTTCCCTTGTCGAAAACCAGCAGGCGGTCGAGTGCCCTGACGGTCGACAGGCGGTGGGCGATCACCAGTGTCGTGCGGCCTTCCATCAGGCGTTCCATCGCCTGCTGTATCTGCACTTCGCTCTCGCTGTCGAGGCTGGACGTTGCCTCGTCGAGAATCAACACGGGTGCATCCGCGAGGAACGCCCGGGCGATGGCGACACGCTGGCGCTCGCCACCAGAAAGCTTCACACCGCGCTCGCCCACCATCGTCTCATAGCCCTTGGGAAGGCTCATGATGAAGTGATGGGCGCTTGCTTGTCTCGCGGCGTCCTCGATCTCGCGTCTCGATGCCTCCGGCCGGCCATAGGCGATGTTTTCGGCAAGCGTCCGGTGGAACAGGATTGGTTCCTGCTGGACGATGGCGATCTGGCCGCGCAGGCTCGATTGCGTCACCTTGGCGATATCCTGCCCGTCGATCCGGATCGAACCCGAATTGACGTCATAGAGGCGCTGGATGAGCTTGACGAAGGTCGTCTTGCCCGAGCCCGAATGACCGACCAGACCGACGCGCTCTCCCGGCGTGATCGCGACGGAGAAGTTGTCATAGAGCGGCGTAGGATGGGCGCCATACTGGAAGGTGACGCGATCGAAAATGATCTCGCCCTTGCCGATGGCAATCGCCTTGGCGCCGGGCCTGTCCTCGATGCAGAGCGGTGTCTTGTCGAGCAGCACCAGCTCTTCCATGTCGTTGACCGCGCGCTGCAGGTTGCGGATATCCTGTCCGACCGAGCGGAGATACCCCTGCAGCACGAAGAACATCGCCAGCACGAAGGTGATATCGCCGGGCGTCGCCAGACCCTTCTGCCACATGACGAGGCCGGTGCCGAGGATGCCTGCCTGCATCGAGACCATCATGAAGCCCTGGATCGTGCCATTCAGCGTGCCGCGCCGCCAGGTCCGCCGCGTGCGGGTGTCCCATTTAGCGAGAACATGGCTGAGGCGCTCTTCCTCGCGGTCTTCGGCGCCGAAGGCCTTGACTACGGAGTTGCAGCTGATCGCATCGGCAAGCGCGCCGCCAAGCTTGGTATCCCAGGCATTGGCGAGCTTTGCCGCGGGCGACACATAGCCCATCGAAAGCACGACCGTGACGCCGATATAGATCAGCGATCCTGCCGCCACGATCAGGCCCATGACCGGCCAGTAGCTGCCGAGCACAATGCTGGCGCCGGCGAGCATGACGACCGACGGCAAGAGCGCGACCAGCAGCAGGTCGTTCAGGGCATCTAGCGCCCACATGCCACGGGTGATCTTGCGCACAGTAGAGCCGGCAAAGCTGTTGGCATGCCAGTCGGTGGAGAAGCGCTGGACCTTGTGGAAGCCACTATTGGCGACATCGGCCATGATGCGCAGCGTCAGCCGTATGATGCCGTTGAAGATGAACCAGCGCAGCACGACGCTGGTGAGGCCGAGCGCCGCAACGACCACGAAGGCGCGGATTGCGCCATCGGCCGCATTGCCGCCGGCAATCGCATCGACGATCTGGCCGGAGAAGACCGGGACCAAGACCTCGGCGAGCGTGCTGGCGATAACCAGCAGGATGATGCTGCCGACGAGGGTAGGGCGATGCGTCCATTGACGAAAAACAAAGCCGAGCACGTTGCGATAGGCATCGGCACGGAAATCGAGCTTCTTGCGAGTCATTTTAACCAGCCGGCGCCATATCGAGGCAGCCGGTCCCAAAATCGAGAGTTTATAGACACAGCCGGAACGGGAGACAAAGTAAGACCGGCAGATCGGTGGCGCTGTGAAAGACGTTAAAACCGCTTGCCGCGTGCCCTTGGGCGGGCCGCGAATTGGAATGACCTAGTGTCGGATCATTCCGGACGAGAGGGTTTCGATGAATGCTAATGTCATGCAACGCCTCCCTTGATTGATCTGCAGCGGTGGAGATTTTGTACCGGACAAATCCGGTCTTGCCAACCGGATCTTTTCTACTTTGCGGAGAATGATGCTGGGATGACACACGGGAAGCGCAGCCTGTCATCCCATTCATGGATGACCACTTGCAATCTCGCTTTAGGGGCGTCCCTTGACCTTGGCTAGGAAGCGCCAGTCCACGTTAACCGGCGTGAATCCAAACTCTAACTTGACCGAACGGTAAGGTCAGTCGGGGAGTGGTAGCGGCTACCACACTTGCTGGATCGCGATGACTGCGAGAAAAGCGACCAATACCAGTGAGGCTATCCATAAAACCGTGCGATTGGCCTCGGCGAGTACCCGTGGCGTGGGGTCTCGCTTAGGATTGAATTTGTGGCGACGGTTTTGCGGCTCACTAGCCTGCGATGATTTGTTTCCTGCTACCATGGCTGCCATTCCGGTCGAGATGGTGGGTTTCCCGAAGCTAATCTACGCTGTTTCATCGTCCGCGCGAAGTCTTTCTCTTTAGCAGACGAAGCGGCTATTCTCGTCGCCGTGCAGGCTCCAATCAAGAAATGCGCTCGGTATAGTGACGCCCATATTTGGTTTCAGGGGTACCGAGCAACGCGTCGTGGTGAACACGCCGCCTGCGAAGCTGTCTGTCAGCGCAGGCCGGGAGCGGTCAGCACGGGACGGTCGATGCGTTCCTTGTCCGCACCAACGCCAACAACAGGTTGCTGACGTATGGAACCGTCGTTGACAAGTATGCGGCCGCTGCGGCGATTTACGCCAACTGGGCGATCCGCTAGGTCGGAACGACGAGTATCAAACGCCAAGAAGTCTGTGGCGTGTTGTCGAGATAATATTCGACCTTGGAGCACGACCCTGTGGAATTCCGGACGGTGGCCTCTTGCCTATCAATTGCCCTTCTCGATCGGAAGCTGCAGATCGTGGCGCTGAGCAATAGAGTGGCTTGCTATAGCTCATTGCCAAAGATGTGAGTTTTAGAGTGGCTGCCTATAACTCATGAAATGGAATTGGCAGAGTGTCGATTAGACAGACTTCAGGACCACACTCCTGGCTTTAAAGACGTTGAGGTTCAGCACCACCTCAAGCGTCAAGCAGTTTCAATTCTCGGGTCGAAAATCTACGAGCAGTGATTTCAGCTCAATTTCTCGTACCCTACGTGCGGCCTCCTCAGGCGAAACCCATGCGAGAATACGCTGTCCTTTTTCTTTGAAATTCTCAGTCTGCTTCGTCACCTTGACTCGGAAGACATCCACTATGGTGGGAGCGACATCGCCGTCATCCATCATCTTCAGATAGGTGTATCGGCCGATCGGTTCTTCGCGCACGTGTCCCTTGACGCCAGCCTCTTCCCAAGCCTCAATCTCGGCCGCCTCGTGAGGCTTTTTTCTTTTGATAGGCCATCCTTTCGGGATCACCCAGCGTCCGCTGTCACGAGAGGTCATCACGAGAATTTCGACATGCCGCCGCTCTGCGTGAAACCGAAAGCACACTGCTGCATATTGTTGCCGGAACGACCCCGTGAACAGCTTTTCAGGATTGGCAGCAAGCTGCTGTAGAAGGCTTGGCTGTCGCGACGGTTGGGACGTCGGTGGTTTTTGCTTTCTGCTCATACTTGGCCATCAGATTGGTGAAGCGAACTGACACGGCAGGCCCGACCACGGGACCAGTTCTTGCGTGGAGATATCTGAAGCGCGAACCCTATCAAACCCCGTGGCCGTCGTTTTTCCTTCAGCGGGTTCAATACGTGGAAACCCAGATCGTAGTCACCTTCCAGATTAAATCAGGACGCTTGCTTCCTACGCATCATTCCACGATGCGTTGGTTCCCATCATTGAAGTAGTGTACCGATTGCGGTAGCGCCGCGACGACCAGCAGTTCGTCAATTCCTATCCTTGATCTGCCTGGCACGCGGAAGATCATCGGTGTCCCATCGGCAAGAAGACCGTGGACATAGCTCTCGGCTCCAACGAGCTCGACCGCACCAACCCTGACTTCCATTCGAACGGCAGCTTCGTCGGCTCCGACGGCGATGTGGAGATCTTCGGGCCTGATGCCAATCGTTTTCGTGCCGGGCGGTACTGCGCCGCCGCCTCCGACGAGGGCATGCCCCTTCTCGAAGGAAAACAGGTTCATCGAAGGCGACCCGATGAACGTTGCTACGAAAGTTGTCGCAGGCTTCTCGTAGAGCTCGATTGGTGTGCCGATCTGTTCGATATGGCCACCATTCAGAACCACCAGCCGGTCGGCCAAGGTCATCGCCTCCATCTGATCGTGCGTGACATAGACGCTCGTTGTCTTCAACGAACGCTGCAACCGCTTGATCTCGACACGCATCTGGACGCGCAGCTTGGCGTCGAGGTTCGAAAGCGGTTCATCGAACAGAAAAGCTGCCGGCTCGCGGACGATGGCGCGACCCATCGCAACGCGCTGGCGCTGTCCACCCGAGAGCTGCCGTGGCTTTCGCTGGAGAAACGGTTCGATTTCGAGCGCCTTTGCAGCTTTCTGAATCCGCCGCTCAATCTCGTCGGACGGCGTGTTGCGGTTCTTCAGGCCGTAGGCGAGGTTTTGTCGGACGGTCATGTGCGGGTAGAGCGCATAGTTCTGGAACACCATGGCGATGTCGCGTTCGGATGGCTCCAGATCATTGACCACACGCTCGGCAATGGAAATCTGCCCGGAAGAAATACTTTCCAGCCCTGCGATCATCCGCAAAAGTGTGGACTTGCCGCAGCCGGATGGCCCGACGAGCACGACGAGTTCCCCATCACCGATGTCGAGCGACACGCCCTTGATGACCTCAAGACCACCGGCATAGGTCTTGCGAACATCTTTGAGATTGATCCTGGCCATTACTTCTCCGTCTCCACGAGACCTTTGACAAACCAGCGCTGCATCAGGACCACGACGATGATGGGCGGGATGATGGCGAGGATCGCCGTCACCATGACGAAATTCCACGGTGTTGCCGCGTCGGCGAAATCGACCATCTTGCGCAACCCTATGATGATGGTGTTCATCTTGGCGTCGTTGGTAACGAGAAGCGGCCACAGATACTGCGTCCAGCCGTAAATGAAGAGGATCACGAAGAGCGCCGCGATATTGGTACGCGATAGTGGAAGCAGGATGTCGCGCATGAAGCGGAAGGGTCCGGCATTGTCGATGCGAGCAGCCTCCAGCAACTCGCCGGGGATGGTCAGAAAGAATTGCCGGAACAGGAACGTTGCGGTAGCCGACGCCATCAGAGGCAGCGTTAACCCTGCGTAGGTATCAATCAAACCAAGGTCGACGATCACCTTGTAGGTCGGCAGGATGCGCACTTCGACTGGCAGCATGAGCGTCACAAAAATCATCCAGAAGAAGACCATGCGAAACGGAAAGCGGAAGAAGACGATCGCGAAGGCAGAGAGGAACGAGATGACGATTTTGCCAACAGCGATAGCAACGGCAACCACCAAGGTGTTGAACAGCATGCGCTCGAGACTGACGCCAACCACTTGCTCGACGCCGCCGGAAAGCGCGTCGCCATAGTTCTCAGTGAAATGTCCGCCCGGTAAGAGCGAGATCGGCGGCCGGATAATCGCAGCCGAGGTCATCGTCGAGGCGACGAAGGTGTAGTAGATCGGAAACGCGACGATGATGATGCCGATGATGAGCATCAGATGACCGATGAGGCTGGCGACGGGTCTTTTTTCAATCATGCGCGCTCACCCGTAATGGACCCGCTTCTCGACGAAGCGGAATTGAAAAGCCGTGAGCGCGATGACGATGATCATCAGGATCACTGATTGCGCGGCAGACGAGCCGAGATCTAGATTGACGAAGCCGTCGTTGTAAACCTTGTAGACCAGCGTCTCCGTCGCCTTGGCAGGGCCTCCGCCTGTAACGGAATGGATGATGCCGAAGGTGTCGAAGAAGGCGTAGACGGTGTTGACCACCAGCAGGAAGAATGTCGTTGGCGCAAGAAGCGGGAAGACGATGGTCCAGAAGCGGCGACTGCCTCGCGCGCCGTCGATCGCTGCGGCCTCGATCAGCGATTTAGGGATTGCCTGCAGGCCGGCCACGAAAAACAGGAAATTGTAGCTGATCTGCTTCCATGCGGCCGCGACGATGACGAGGCCCATCGCCTGGTCGCCGTTCAGCAACGGATCCCACAAAAAGCCGTTTCGGCGCAGGATGTAGGCGAATGTGCCCATGGCCGGATTGAACATGAACAGCCACAGCATGCCGGCCACGGCCGGTGCCACCGCGTAGGGCCATATCAGCAACGTGCGGTAAAACGTCTGGCCGCGCACCACCTTGTCGGCGGCTGTCGCTAGCGCCAGCGCTACGACCATCGAAAGCAGAGCCGTCAGGACGCTGAAGATTACTGTGACCTGCAGCGAGTTCAGATAGTTCGGGTCCGACAGAACCTGCTTGAAATTGGCTAGACCGACAAACCCGCTCTTCAGGCCGAACGGGTCCTGACGTTGCGTCGACTGATAAAGCGCCTGGCTCGCCGGCCAGAAGAAGAACACCACAGTGAGGATTAGTTGCGGAGCGACGAGGCAATAGGGAAGAATCTTGTTCGGAAAGGCTGCTTGTTGCACGGCAGGGTCCTTGCACGAGGGGATAGCACCCGCGACCATCGGGCCGCGGGCGAAACTGCATCAGTGCCTTACTGGAGGGCCTGCTTGATCGCCGCGTTGCCACGCTCCACAGCCTTGTCGAGCGCTGCCTTTGCATCCTGCTTTCCAGCAAGCATGGCTTCGAACTCCTCGTTCATGATATCGCGAACCTGCGGCAGGTTCACCAGACGAACGCCTTTGGAATTCTCGGTCGGTGCCTTACCCATCATTTGCAAGATTGGCGTCTCGCGACCGGGGTTCTTGTCGTAGAAGCCTGATTTCTTGGTGTCTTCGTAGGCCGCCATCGTCACCGGCATGTAGCCGGAGACCTGATGCAGCCGCGACTGGATCTTGGTTTGCGACAGGAAGTGGAAGAACTGGGCGATGCCCCTGTATTCCGCATCGCTCTTGCCGGCGAAGACCCAGAGGCTTGCGCCGCCCGGAATGGTGTTTTGAGGCCCATGCCCTTCGTAATAGGGCAGCTGGCCGATGCCGTAGTTCATGCCCGATTTGACGATATCGCCGAGGCCACCAGAGGACTCCGTCATGATCGCGCATTCGCCAGAGGTGAAGAGTTGCTTGGCTTCCGATGTGCGGCCGCCATAGCGGAACGTTCCGTCCTTGGCGAGATCGGCGATTGATTGGAAATGCTGGACAAACAGCGGTGAGTTGAAGGCGAGCGTCACATCGGTGCCGCCAAGCCCGTTCTCGTTGGAACCGTACGACACGTTGTTCCATGCTGCCAGGTTCTCGGTCTGGATCCAGGTCAGCCAGGTGGATGTGAGCCCGCAGGATGCGGCGCCGCTGGCTTTGATCTTCTTGGCAGCATCGAACACTTCTGGCCAGGTCTTCGGCGGATTGTCGGCATCCAGGCCAGCCTTCTTGAAGATGTCCTTGTTGTAGTAGAGGATCGGTGAAGAGGAGTTATACGGGAACGACAGCATGGTGCCGTCGGGCTTGGAATAGTAGGCGGCGATACCGGCCAGATATTCCGACTTGTCGAAGGTGAAGCCGCCCTTCTTGAGGACTTCGGCTGCCGGCATGATCGCGCCCTCGGCACCCATCATTACGCCGCTCCCGGCATCGAACACCTGAAGGATGGCCGGTGGCTGCTTTGCGCGGAAGGCCGCAATGCCAGCGTTCAGCGCTTCGGGGTAAGTGCCCTTGAAAACCGGAATGATAGTATAATCGCTCTGGCTTTCGTTGAACTCCTTGGCAAGCTGGTTGACTACCTCGTTGTTGGCGCCGGCCATGGCATGCCACCACTGAAGTTCCATGGCTGCAAGCGCGTGCGAAGTCATGGCGAACGAGGCGACAGCCGCGAGTGCGGATACAGATAGACTGCGAACGGACATAAATTGCTCCTCCCTGAGCGGTTGTATACCGGATGATCCGGCTTGAATTTCCCGATAGCAATCCTCCTCGATTGCAAACGGGTTTTTCGAAAGACATGAGCGAACGCGCACAAAGGTCGCGCGCCTGCAAGCGCGTTCAATCCAAGATAGCGTCATCGCCCTGACTGTCGAGGCCAGGTAGGCATTGTTTGTATGCCGGCTATACACCGGCGATTTTTCTCAGATCGTCAATCGCGCCCGGTGCTGCGGCCAGCACCGGCGATCCTTTCGTCAAACGCTCGCCCTCAGTCGGGAACGGGTGGTGCCATCCACCGGATTCCTTGACGAGGCAGTACCCGGCAATGCAATCCCAGGCATGCATGTAGGGCTCGTAGTAACCTACGAGGCGGCCCCCAGCGACATAAGCCAACATCAGGGCGCCGGATCCGTTGCGGATGAAGTTTCCCCCGGCCTGCAACAACTCTTCGACCATTTTCCCGACAAAGGCTGGCGTCACATAGTTGTTGGCGCCGATACCCGTTACCGCGTCGCGGATCGTTCGCGTGGGGTCGATGTTCAGTGGAGTGCCGTTCAATGTTGCGCCGCAACCGGATGCCGCCGAATAGAGTTCGTCGTGGCATGGAGCCGCGATTACGCCGACGACGGGTTGGCCGTCGAACAGCAGGCCGATTGACACGCACCAGTTGGGCATTCCGTTGACAAACGGGCTGGTCCCGTCGATCGGATCGACAACCCAGGTGAAGCCCGACGTTCCCGGTTCGAAACCATATTCCTCGCCGAGAACACCGTCCTCCGGGAAGGACGCATGGATGCGTCCCCGGATTAGTTGCTCGACCTCGCGGTCGGCAATCGAGACGACATCCTGCGCGTCTCGCTTGGTTTCGATGACAAGGGATCCGCGCTTGTTGTAGAAGTCGAGGGCAAGTGCGCCAGCCTGCCTGGCGACCTCCTCGGCGACCTTATGGCGTAACCCAATGCTGGAGCGCAGCTGCAATTCCATAAACTATGTCCTTCGATTATCGTTGCTGGGTGGCACCGGTCAGTTGCGAATGATGGCGACGCCACGTTCCTTGAAGCCGATGCCAACTTCGGTTGCCGGCGCCAGCGCATGGTCCACCGACGGATCGATCACGAACAGCGTTCCCTGGCTTGTCTTGACTTCGTATTCGACATGATCGCCCAGATAGGCCGAGTGGATGATCTGGCCTGTAAACGCGCTACTGTGACCCAGCGGGTGCAGGGTGATGGCGTTCGGCCGCACCGCCAGCTGGGCCGAACCAGTCCGCAGATCGAGCCCTTTGACCTGATGCACCAGTCCATGCACATTCACGACGGCGGTACCGTCGCCGACTTCTGTCACATGGCAATCGATGACATTGGCCTCGCCCATGAAGTCAGCGATGAAGGCAGACGCTGGCAAATCATAGAGATCTCGCGGGGCGCCCGCCTGCGCGATCTCCCCATCCTTCATCACGATGATGCGGTCCGAAACGGCGAGCGCCTCGTCCTGGTCGTGGGTTACGTAAACGGCGGTGAAGCCCAGCCGCTGCTGCAATTCGCGGATTTCGGTGCGCACACGGCGACGAAGCCGCGCATCGAGATTGGACAGCGGCTCGTCAAGCAACAATACCTGCGGCTCGAGTACCAAAGCGCGAGCCACGGCAACGCGTTGCTGCTGGCCGCCCGACATTTCAGCCGGCAAACGCTTTCCCATACCGGACAGCCCGACAAGTGACAGCCCTTCCTCGGCCCGCTCGCGTGCTTCCTTCTTTTTGAGCCCCGACGATTCCAGGCCATAGGCAACATTGTCGAGCGCCGTCATGTGAGGAAACAGCGCATAGGACTGAAATACCATCGAAACGTCACGCTCGTTGGCCGGCAGCATGGTCACGTCCTTGCCGCCGATCAGGATGCGTCCGGAAGTCGGATGCTCCAGGCCCGCCAGCATGCGCAGCGTCGTGGTCTTGCCGCACCCGGATGGTCCAAGCAGGGTCACCAATGTGCCCGGTTCAATCTTCAGGGATAGGTTGGGTATTGCCGTAAAGGCGCCGAATGTCTTGGTGACACTTTCAAAGACGACAGAGCCGGAAAGCTTGTTGCTCATGCGGTTTTCTCCTGGACAATCGGCGCTGCGTTGAGCGTGGCTGTGGTGGAGATGGCGACCCGGTTTTCACGACGCAGGCGGCGTTCGCCGACCAGCAACTGGAAGCCGGCAATGACCGCGATCATCACCACGATGAGGACAGAGGAGTAGGCGATGGCAACGCCGTATTCGCCGTTTTCGACAAGGCCGACGATATAGGCCGTCGACATGTTGTACTGGGCGCTGACGAGAAAGATCACGGCGCTGATCGAGGTGATGGCGCGCACGAAGGAATAGACCAACGCTGCGGTTATCGCCGGCCGCAGCAGGGGCAGGATCACCTTGCGCAGCGTGCGGAAACTGTCGGCCCGTAGCGTCAACGAGGCTTCATCGAGGCTCTTGTCCAATTGGCTCATCGCCGCCACGCCGCCTCGGACGCCGACCGGCATGTTACGGAAGACGAAGCAGGCAACCAGAATAAGGGCCGTGCCGGTCATTTCCAGCGGTGGCAGATTGAAGGCCATGATGTAGCTGATGCCGATGACCGTGCCTGGGATAGCGAAGCTCATCATCAGCGCGAATTCAAACAGGTTGCGCCCGGCAAAACGCTGGCGGACGATGAGATAGGCGGTCAGAAGCCCAACGGCCGCGGTGAGAGGGGCGGAGATCAGCGCGATTTCCATCGTCGTCCAGAAGGAATTCCAGGCGACGCCCGTCCAGGCGATGCCTCCATCGTCACGCCAGCCCACCGAGAACGCGCTGATGTAGTGTTCGAATGTCAATGTGTTGTCGAGACCCCAGGTCCGCACGAAGCCGCCGAACAGGATCATTGCGTAGACAACGATCGTGAAGACCATCCACGGAATGACAAGTGCGTGGACGGCGATCGACAAGCCGTGTGGCAGGGCGATATGAGCGCCGGAATCGCCCTTTCCTGTCACCGTCGCGAAGCTCTTGCCAGAGAGCCAGAAGCGCTGGGCGACGAAGGCCGAGAGCGTGAAGACCAGCAAGATCATCGCAAGCGTTGCTGCGCGCGACGGGTCGTTCTGCGAGCCGACCACGGCAAAGAAGATCTCGGTCGAGAGCACCCCGTGGCTGCCCCCCAGCACCATCGGATTGCCGAAATCCGCCATGCTCTCGATGAAGCCGATAAGAAAAGCATTCGCGAGGCCAGGTTTCATCAGCGGCAACGATACGCGCCAGAATGTCCGCCAGCGATTGGCGCGCAATGTCTGCGAAGCTTCCTCCATCGATGGGCTGACACCTTCGACAACGCCGATCAGCACGAGAAAGGAGATTGGCGTGAACGAAAGCACCTGCGCGATCCAGATGCCGGTCAGGCCGTAGAGCCAGCGCCCGGGCTCGATGCCGAACAGCGACGACAATCCCTGGGTGACCACGCCGGCGCGGCCGAACAAGAGTGTCAGCGCCAATCCGACGACAAAGGGAGGGGTAATGATCGGCAGGATGGTCAGAAGGCGCAGGCCCTTCTTGAACGGGAAACGGGTTCTGGTTGCAACAAGCGCAAAGCATAGTCCGAGCAACGTCGAGCCACCCGCCGTCACAATCGCCAGAAACAGGGTGCGCCAGGCGACGCCACAACGATCACCGCCTCCGAGGCAGCTCAGGCCCCAGACGGATGGATCCTGGATGTTGGTAAGGAAGCCATCCGGGCTGAACGAACCATCGAAACTCTGAAAAGCACCGACAAACATGCTGGCGACGGGATAGAAGACGAAGATCGAGACCAGGACGACAAGCAAGGTGATTGACGCCACCACAAATGCGTCGCCCTTCATCGCCCCGCGCTCGGCCAGCCCGAAGGCAAACATCAGCACGAAGACGATGCCGAGCAGGATGGCGCCAGCGCCCATCGACGGCTGGCCGTCCGGAAGCAAGCCGAACATGGTCTCGCTGATCGTCCAGCTCCAGCCGCTGAAGGTGATCGCCAGTCCCTGAAGGCTCAGAAACAGGAAGCCGGCCGCGCCGGCAAAGGCGAGCAGGCCGCCGCGTGCCATCGGTCGTGAGATGAAGCGTGCGACAATGGCGATGACCACGAAGACGAAACTCAGTGACAGCCACCACCTGCCATGCTGCACGACTTCCAAAATGGCGGGAGCGCTTGCCGCATCGGATGGAAAGCCTGACAGCCAGCCAAAGCCATAAAAGCCGCCATCAATCCGGTACCAGGGCAGGACGAACAGAGAGAACAGACCCCCCAATAGGGCAAAGTCCAGTCGGCGGTTGCGATTGGGCATGACGATCAGCATCCGTTATATCTGCGTGGGGACGCGCAGTCGGCCAGGTGTGAGGCCGACTGCATGAAAGCGCGAGCCTTGCGTCAGTTCGCCTTGGCGCCGATCTCCTTGTCCCAGCGGCTGAGCAGCGACTTGCGCACGGCAGGGTCGCCGAACTTCTTGAAGTCATAGTCGATCAGCTTGATGTCCTCGAACTTCGGCGCTTCCTTGGGAACTGCTGCCGACTTGTTGGATGGCAGTTGGAACGATTTGGCGTCCTTCATATGCGATTGCGCATCGGCGCTGAGTGCCCAGTCATACCACTTCTTGGCATTGTCGAGATTCTTGGCGCCCTTGATGATCGACATCGAACCGATCTCGTAGCCCGTGCCCTCGCAAGGCGCGACAGCCTTGATCGGGAACCCCTCGACCGTCTGGGCGACGGCATCGTGCATGAAGACGACACCAATCGTTGCCTCGCCGCGCGCGGCCGCCTTGACCGGCGCCGAGCCGGACTTTGTGTACTGGGAGATATTGCCGTTGAGCTTGCCAAGATAGTCGAACGCCTTGTCTTCTCCCATGATCTGCACGAGCGTTGCAAGCGTGTTATAGGACGTGCCCGACGAGTTCGGATTGGCGATCTGGATCTCACCCTTGTAGGAAGTGTCGAGGAGGTCAGCCCAGCACTTCGGCTCCTTCAGGCCCTTGCTCTTCAAGAGATCGGTGTTGTAGCCCCAGCCAAGTGCACCGGCGTAGACGCCGACAGTTTTGTATCCGGAACTCTCGGCCTGCTTCTTCGCCCAGTCCTGCAACTGGTCGAACAGCGGAGACTTGTATTCCTGCGTGAGGTTCTCGGCGGCCGCCTGCAGATGCGGATCGCCGGTTCCCGCCCACCAGATGTCAGTTTTCGGGTTGCGGGCCTCGGCTCTGATCTTTGCGTAGGTTTCGCCAGCAGACAGGCGCACCATATTGACCTTGATGTCGGACTGCTTCTCAAACAGCCCCTTCATCAGATCGCATACCTGCGGGTCCGCCGAACAAATCATGTTGAGATCGCCGGCCGCATGAGCCGAATAGGCAACAAACGAAACGCCAGCCGCGAGCGCAGCCGCGGCAACTGTTCCAAAACGCATTGACATCCTCCTTGTTTAGCAGCGCCTCCACGCTGAACGCTTTTGCAAGCGTGTGCAAATGCTGCATCAACGTTTCTGGACTGTCAACAAGGATTCGTTAATTCCAGCATTGCTCTACGCCTGTTCATCGTTGTAATTAGTTGCAATTCTGTGCAATGTGATAGCCTTGGAGGGTGTCGTGACCGCAAGGCTTTATGTCAGCGCGCAGGAAGTTGCCGAGAGGGCAGGGGTCTCACGCTCCGCCGTATCGCGGACGTTCACGCCTGGAGCCAGTGTCTCCCCCGAAACCAGGCGGCGCGTCATGGAAGCAGCGGACGCACTTGGATATCAGGTCAATCATCTGGCTCGGGGCCTTATGCGCAATGAGAGCGGGATCGTCTGTCTTATCGTCTCCGAGGTGGCGACGCCTTACCGGTCAGCTCTCTTGAGCATACTCACACAGAAGCTTCAGAACGCCGGTAAAGTGGCCATGCTCGTCAACACCGATCGTTCCGACGGCAGTGTTGACCGGGCATTGAAGCAGGCCATTCGATACCGTGCGGATGCCTCGATCATCATGTCGGGGCTTCCGGACAAGTCGATCACTCAGCTTTGCCTGAAGAACGGCCAGCGTCTTGTGCTGATCAACCGAGATGACGATCAGCCGGGCCCCCTGCGTATCAACCTTGACGACCATGAAGCCGCGTCCCGCGTTGTCACCGCATTTGTGCGCGCGGGCTGTCGCAGGCTTGCCTTTGCGAATTCGCAAGCCGGAACGCCGAGCCTTATGGCCCGCGAGCACGGTTTCGTTCATGCGGCCAGACGGCTGGGGCTTGACGTCGTCGTCGAGCGATACGGGTGGACGGGTTATGAGGCAGGGCAGGTTCTTGCGCAGCGCTTGCTCACGCATCAGGACCGGCCGGACGCTGTGTTCTGCGCCACCGATCTCCTCGCCTGTGGTTTCATGGATACCGCACGTCGACAGTTCTCACTTTCGATCCCGGACCAGCTTTGTGTGGCAGGATTCGATGATATCGAACAGGCGGCTTGGACATCCTACGATTTGACGACGTTTGCGCAGCCCGTTGAGGCAATCGCAACCGAAGCCGTTAGGTGGCTTGAGGATCGTTCCCTTCATGAAGAAAGGCGGATCCAGCTCCATGCCGACCTCGTCTGGCGTGGGTCGATAAGGGGTGGCTAGCTGAGCGATGATGAAAATGGGACGACAACCTTGAATGGCTAGAAACCTTGCCTGGGGGCTACATCCCCGCAGTGGAGGAGTGGGCTCGATGAGCTGTTTGTGGACGCTCGAAACGCTCTCGCATTCCAGGTTCGAGGTGACGACATCGCAATAGCTTAAATTAACGCTGGAGGAGTGGTGTTCTCAATCGGGTCTATACGCTGGACAAGTGGCCTTTCGAGCCCTGTGACGAGCATAAGGTGTTCGCGATCACGACAGCCCCGCTTTTCAGCATTCTGGACCGGACATGATCCAGAGTTCGCTCCAGGCGTGAGGGCAACTTAATCAGCAGCGTCCAACCCGGTCCGAGCCCCGCGGTCGTTCCTGCACGAACTCGAAGGTTCCGGCTATCGTGAGGCCCTCACGTCCTACGTGTCGCATGCGCTTGCGATCCCGACGGACGACAGGGGGAGACTTGTCCATATCCTGGAGGGTATGACGTCAGTGCCACGACCCCGCCTCCGAGGGTTTGAGGCTGGCTTGTGCTGCCCTCTATATCGCAGCAAGCGAGCCGCAGCCGAGGTCGGATCTCGAGCGTCTGCGGGAACTGGTGACCGGTCTCGCCTACGGTCAAGCCGTTGAACCCGGTCATTTTTGCCAACTGGAGGTCCCCGGCCAGGTCAACGCCATGATCGAGCGGTTTCTGGCACTGCAGTCGAAACGCGATTCCCTCTGAGTTCGGGGTCTGAAACGGTATTCCCAGTCTTTCCAGCCGAGCCAAATTGTTGGTTCGCCGAGCGAAGCTTCCACCGGGGAAGTTTGCGGTAACAGGGTCGCTGGTTCGGATCCCTTTAAGGCGGACGGCCCGGTTCGATCACTTTTGGGCGCCCGTATGGTGACGCGCAGTTGTAAGCCAATCGCCCATGCCGGCAGAGTTATATTGACTTATAGGCAGTTATAATACACTTACCTTATAACCGTCTAAAGTGGATATAAGTGATGGATGAAGTTCGCAACCCGTTTGCACCTGGTGCCGGATCACAACCGCCGGAACTCGCGGGCCGTGACAAAATTTTAGAAGATGCACGCATAGCTGTCCAACGAGCTGTTCGAGGCAGGCCCACCCAATCTCAAATACTGCTTGGGCTCCGCGGTGTCGGCAAGACAGTTTTGTTGAACCAAATTGAAAAGATTGCCGAAGAGTGTGGGCACCTGACTTCTATGGTGGAAGCACCAGAGGGAGTTCCTCTTCCAACGCTTCTTTATCCGCGCATCCATCAAATCCTTCGCAAACTAAGTGTAATCGAGCAAGCGAAAGCAAGTGCCTTCAGCGCAATGCGAGCGCTTCGTAGTTTCGCGTCAATATTCAAAGTGGAGATGGGCGATTTCGCGTTGTCAGTGGATCCCGAGACAGGAACGGCCGATAGCGGAAACATAGAATACGATCTTGCGGAGCTTTTTGTGAGGGTCGGGGAGGCGGCGAAGGCTGCAGAACGCAGCTGGACGCTCCTGATCGACGAGATCCAATACATCAACGAAAAGGACTACGCTGCACTAATCGTTGCGATTCATCGGATAAATCAGAAAGGCCTACCGGTGCTGTTTTTCGGCGCTGGCTTGCCTCAGGTGGCTGCTCTTTCTGGCGATGCGAAGTCTTATGCGGAGCGTCTGTTTACCTATCCTTCAGTGGGTGCACTTGATCAAAATTCGGCGGAGCTAGCTATCAAGAACCCGATCGAGGAGGAAGGTGAGCAGATAAAAGTTGATGCACTGCAAGCTATCGTCGCGAAGACCCGAGGTTATCCATATTTTCTCCAGGAATGGGGTTATCAAGCTTGGAATACCGCCAATCAGTCGCCGATAGATGCCGCTGATGTGGATCAGTCCTCCCAGAGGGCACTTCAAAGACTTGACGATGGGTTTTTCAGGGTACGCTTTGACCGCCTGACGCCGCGCGAACGTGAATACGTCTTCGCTATGGCTAAGTTAGGCGAGGGGCCCTACAAATCCGGCGACGTTGCAGAGATGATGAAAGAGCCGCCTAACAAGCTCGGGCCTATGCGGGCCAGTATCATAAAAAAGGGGATGATCTACAGCCCTTCATATGGTGACATAGATTTCACCGTGCCATTGTTCGGAGACTACTTACTGCGAAACTGGATAGGTCCTAACCCGTAGACGTCGAAATATAATATAGGCAGCAGCCGCTCCAGCGCACATCCCGGCTCGCGCAAAACCAAGACCGGATACTTCTGGGCGCTGGCCCGCGATGACAGACCGTGGGGCGGAGGTGCGCCGCCGGGAGTAGCGGTTCCTGTAGTCTTCGTTACCTTCAAGGTTCTCGTGTTAGGCACGGGAGCGACATTGTGAAATTCGCTCGAGCGGCAGGCATTCGCGAATCCACCATCCTGCGCAGGCATGTGTTGAAGTTGATCTCCATACCGCTTGTGACCGTCTTCGGCCTGGAACTTGGCTCGACCCTTGCCTTTGCCGTCGTCACCGAAACAATTTTCTCTTGGCCCGGCCTCGGCAAATTGATCATCGACAGCATTACGTCGCTGGATCGGCCGGTTATGGCCGCCTACCTCATGCTCGTCGCGCTGCTCTTCATCGTCATCAATCTCCTCGTCGATCTTGTCTACGGCTTGCTCGATCCTCGCTTGCGAAAGGCCCGCATCGGATGAGCCATACCCCATCTTCGCTCTTTCTAGCCGACTTCCTTCAAAACAGGGTTGCGGCTGCAGCCGCAGTGGTTCTCGCAGCCATATTCTGGCGGTTGCGGCCCCTCTGTTGACCCCCCAGAATCCTTATGACCTTGCCCATCTCGTGTTGCGCGATGCACGCCGGGCGCCGGGGCTCATAGGCTCCGGAGGATATCGGCATTGGCTCGGAACCGACGCCCAGGGCCGCGATCTTCTGTCGGCAATCGCCTACGGATTGCGCATTTCACTCCAGATGGGCCTGGTGGCCAGTGGGATCGCCTTCGCGATTGGCGCGCTGGTCGGCTGTACGGCAGCTTTCGTGGGTGGTCGCACTGAAGTTCTTGCAATGCGCGTCGTCGACCTGCAGCTCTCATTTCCTGTGATTTTGCTGGCTTTCGTGATTGCCGCACTGCTTGGCCAGGGGCGCTATCAGCTCATCCTTGCGCTGATCGCCGCGCAGTATGCATATTCGCCCGTACTGCTCACGGAGCCGCCTTCGCCGAAAGGCGGAAGGATTATGTCGAGGCGGCGCTTTCCATTCCGCTGCCGCCTTGGCTCGTCGTCTTGCGCCATATCCTGCCAAACGCACTTCCGCCCTTAATCGTCGTGGCAACGGTTCAGATGGCGAGTGCGATCTCGCTTGAGGCCACGCTTTCGTTTCTCGGCGTTGGCTTGCCTCCGACCGAGCCTTCACTCGGCATGCTGATCGCCAACGGCTTCCAATATCTGCTGTCGGGTCGCTATTGGATCTCCATCTATCCAGGTATTGCCCTGATCCTCTTTATCGTCTCCCTCAACCTGGTCGGCGACCAGGTACGTGATCAGCTTAACCCCAGGCTTCGCCGATGATCTCCGCTTCTGGAGATCGACGATCTGAGGACGGTCTTTCCCGGCGCCCGGGGCGAGATCAAGGCCGTTGACGGAGTGTCGTTGTCGTTGATTGCGGGCGAGGTGCACGGCCTCGTTGGCGAATCCGGATCGGGCAAATCCATCACCGGCTTCTCGATCATCGGTCTCGTGGATGAGCCCGAGCATATTGCCGGAGGGTCGATCAAGTTCGAAGGGCGGGAATTGATCGGATTGCCGGACGAGGAACTGCGGAAGATACGCGGGAAGACGATCTCCATGGTCTTCCAGGACCCAATGATGGCCCTCAATCCGGTGTTGGACATCAAAACCCAGATCCGGTTGGCGCTCGAGGCACACGAAAAGGTTTCAACCGCGCAAGCGCGAGAAAGAGCAATCGAGGCCCTGGCGCGCGTGCGTATCGATGAGCCAGAGCAAAAGGTGGATTTCTATCCGCACCAGTTTTCAGGCGGCATGCGGCAGCGCGTTGCCATCGCAATCGCGCTCTTGCATCGCCCCAAGCTCATCATCTGCGATGAGCCGACGACAGCCCTTGATGTCTCGGTTCAGTCAGAGATCCTGAAGGAAATGAAGGCGCTCGTTGCCGAATTGGGAACGACGCTCATATGGATCAGTCACGATCTTGCGACCGATCGCATCGATCGCAGATCGGATTGCCGTGATGCGAACCGGGCGCATCGTTGAAATAGGCCCCGCCGGTGACGTCTTAACGAAGCCGCAGCACGCCTATACGAGGGCTCTTCTCGACGCCGTGCCCTCACGCTCGCGCCCCGGGCAACTGCTGGTGCGATCCGCAGAACTTGAAAGCGCGCAGCCACCGGCACGCAAGGCAATCGCCGTGGGCCTTCCGCCCAGTGGACATCCTCTTCTCGTGATTGAGAAGGCAACGAAAACCTTCGAGGAGAAAGCCGGCGTGCTGTCGGCTGTCGCCAGGAGATTTGGCAGGATCAAACAATCGCCTTCGGTACATGCCGTCGACGGCGTGAGCCTTGCTCTGAAACGAGGCGAAGTATTGGGCCTTGTCGGGGAGTCCGGTTCAGGAAAGTCGACACTGGGGCGCATGGCTGCCGGCATCATGGCGCCCACACATGGTAGTGTCCTGCTGGCCGGAAATCCGGTGATGAGCGAAGGGGGAAACCCCCGCAAGATCACGACACGTATCCAGACGGTGTTCCAGGATCCGTTTTCTTCTCTGAACGGGCGAATGCGGATCGGGGCGATCCTGGCGGAAGGCCCCCTGGCGTATGGCCTTGTACGTCGCGGCGAAGCCCGCGACTATGTCACACAGTGACTATCGGCGGTCGGTCTGGATCCGTCCGCCGCAGACCGTTTTCCTCACCAATTTTCCGGGGGGCAGCGGCAGCGTGTCGCAATCGCGCGCGCGCTTGCCATGCAGCCGGATGTGGTCGTTTGCGACGAGCCTGTTGCATCGCTTGACGTTTCGATCCAGGCGCAAGTCATCAACCTCCTGATCCGGTTGCGTGCAGAACTCGACCTGTCCCTGATATTCATCAGTCATGACCTTTCAGTCGTGCGGCACCTCTGCGATCGAGTGGCCGTCATGCATCGCGGCCGGATCGTCGAGCAGGGTGCCAGCGAGGCAATTCACAACAGGCCGCAGCACGAATACACCAAGCGCCTGCTTGCGGCTGCGCCGACCCTGCCTACGGTCAGCCAGCCGATCTCCTTGCAATAGGCACCTTCGCATCACTCTTGGTGCGACAAGCGAAGACAGTTGGCGCGCCACGGACGACTTGGCGTGCGTTTCTTTGCGGAACCCTTTTCAGGGGCTTCCCAATACCGTTTCGGCTTTTGACCGCCTTGGCCAAAGAAACGTTCCCGAGCCGTCGGAAAACTAGAATATAAAATCCAGTATTGGTTAGTTGCTAGGATCAGGTATCCTCAACAACGGACACGCTGATGTCTTCCTATCGAAAAATCCTCAGTCTCAGCCTGGGACTGATCGCAGCCACCGCCTCCTTCAGCGTTGCGTGGTCGGCCGACCAGCCCACCAACGGCAGCACGCTCGTCTATCTTGAGCAACAGTCTCACGCCAATCTCTACCCACCGGCCGGCGGGTTCTATCCCAATGGTGGGGTCCTCAACCTCTCAAACCGCTACTATTGCGCCGCCCATTAAGTCCGACCGTTATTTGAAGAAAGTGCGYCYTATTGRAATAAATTTGGAMYCCTGTGGCTGAGGYTAACGACTGYTTGWTGCCTTTCAATGRACCAATTGATCGGCTTTGCATTGGCTGACATAGTCCSGCCGCGCATCCGCTCCCACCAAGCAAAGATCCCATCAATGACCGCATCACCTAATCAATCCTCCACGTCCGTCTCTGCTCGCCCGCTGGCGAAGATCAGCCTGAAATGGAGCATGGTCGAGGAACCCACGCTCTCCATCCTGGAGAGGTTCCAGCTCCTGCGCGATCTCGGTTATGACGGGGTTGAGCTCGACTCGCCCAATGATCTGGCGCTCGACGAGGTGCTGAATGCCCGCGATAAGACCGGCCTCGAAATTCCAGGCCTCGTCAATGCCGTGCACTGGAAGCACCCGCTGACGGATCCTGATCCAGCGGCGCGTCAGGCCTGTGTCGATTCGATGGTCAAGGCGCTCCACGATGCCACGCTCTACGGCGCGACGACGGTGCTGCTCGTTCCCGGCSTCGTCAACGCGGATACCAGYTACAAGACCGCTTACGCGAGAGCCGCGGCGGAGATCGCCAAAATTCTGCSCGCCGCGGAAGAAACCGGCGTGTCGGTCGCGCTTGAGAATGTCTGGAACGACTTCCTGCTGAGCCCCTTGGAGGCGGCGGTTTTCGTCGATCGCTTCAATCATCCGAAGCTCGGCTGGTATTTCGATGTCGGCAATGTTTTGCGCTACGGCCGGCCGACGCATTGGATCGAGGCGCTCGGCCCGCGCATCCTGAAGATCGACATCAAGGAATACAGCGTCGAGAAGATGAATAGGGAAGGCCCGTGGAAGGGTTTCGATGTCGAGTTGGGCGAGGGCGACTGCGATTGGGCTGCCGTCAACAAGGCCCTGTCGGATGTCGGCTATTCCGGCTGGGCCTCCATCGAGGTGCCGGGAGGCGACAGAAATCGCCTCGCCGATCTCAAGAAGCGTGTCGAT
>NZ_LMHV01000011.1:73382-94253 GCF_001429725.1 Rhizobium sp. Root708
AGATCGCCATAGCCGAAGACCGAACCGCGAATTGCCTGGCCACCCACCGTCTGCAGCCAATCGGTTCCAGGAGCGGTCTGGCGCACATAAAAGTCCTTGATGTGGACGAAGCTTGCATCGGGGAGGCAGGCCCGCGTTCCCGTCAGCGGATTCTCATCGACGCAGAGGAAATTGCCGATATCGACGGTGAGCTTGAAGCTCGGCAGATTGACCGCATGCAGCAGCCGCTTGATCCGCTCGCTTGAATTCATGAAGAAGCCATGGTCCTCGACGCTGGTCGTCACGCCATAGCGCCCGGCATGCGCGGCAAGCTCGTGGGTCGCTTCGGCGATAGCAGGGAATGCCGCTTCGAACTGGCCAGGCGCCGTTGCGCGCAACGACCACGGCACGACGTCATGGCGCAGGAAGCGCACATCAAGCTTGTCGCACAGCTCGACATAGCGCTTCAACCTGTTGAGCTGGAAAACCCGCTCACTGCCGTCGATGAAATTGCCTGACGTGCAAAGGCCGGCAAGTGGCACACCGCTTTTCTGCGACGCTCCCGTCAGCCGCTCCAGCATCTCGGCGTCATCAATGAGTTCATATTGCAGGTCCTGCCCTTCAGGGGCGACGGAAAGCGTTGCCAGCTCGACATGATCGCCGCCATGCTTGCCGACCCAGGCAAACACATCCTCGATCTGCATGGCCCCGCTCTGCATCAACGGACGGAAGCTATATGAACTCAGACCTATCTTCATCGCGGCATCTCCTCGATCGCTGTTATCAAACTTTGTTCGCAGACTAACGATCCCGGTTGACATCCGCTAGGATACATCTTTGTTAGATATCAAATTGATACCGAAGAATGGGGAATAGCATAATGTCTGAGCAATCCGCCGACGTCGTCATCATCGGGAGTGGCCCGACCGGCTCGGCCTATGCGCGGGTGATCAGGAACAAATGGCCGGAAGCGCGTATTCTGATGGTCGAGGCCGGCCCGCAGATTCTTGCGCAAAAGGGCGCGCATCTCGACAATATCGTCGATCTCGATGAGCGCGCGGCCTTCGAAATGCAGGCCCAGGGCGGCGATCGCAGCCCGCGCATGCCGATCAACAAGGAGGAATGGGAAGCGCGCCGCGCCGGTGGTTTCGACGGATCGATGTTGCGCCGCTCAGGCCTCTTCGTCGCCAATGATGGCGATCCGCAGGACGAGAACCTCTTCGCCGGCTTTTCGGCGGCCAATGTTGGCGGCATGGGAACCAAATGGTCAACCGGCACGCCGGTCCCCTCCGAGATCGAACTGGTGCCTTTCATCCCGACCGACGAGATGCACAAGGCTCTGGCTGTGTCGGCGCAATTGCTTGGCACCAACAAGGACCCACGCGCAGGCGATACCGCAGCCATCGCCATGCGCGAGCGACTGGGCGAAGTCTTCAATCCTGGTCGCACGCCCGATCGCTTTGTTCAGCCCATGCCGCTTGCAGCGACGCCTGGCCCGGAGGGTCTGCGCTATCATGGCACCGATGTCGTTCTCGGCGATCTCGTCGACGAGCCGAAGGAACGCTTTGAGATTCTTTCCGAAACGGCTTGCCGCCGCGTGATCCATGAGAATGGCCATGTCACCGGTGTCGAACTTGTCCGCGTCCGTTCGGAAGAAGCCTTCGTGGTCAAGGCCGCAACGGTCGTTGTTGCCTGTGATTCGCTGCATTCGCCCCAACTGCTCTACGCGTCGGGCATCCGCCCGGAAGCACTCGGTCGCTATATCAACGACCACTATATCGTCTCGCAGATCAGCGAAATGCAGACCGATGTGCCGATGGCGTCGATGAGCTGGATTCCGTCCACCACGGAGTTTCCCTATTCGGTCACCATTGCCGCGACCAGCCTGCATACGATGCCGAAGGCCAGCGAAATGAGCGGCCAGCCGATCGGCATGGGCTTTTTCGTGGCCTCCGATATCAGTGCCGACAACCGCGTCACCTTCGATGACAACCGCCGTGACTGGCTCGGCCTTCCAGCCATTTCCATTCACTGGCGGCAGTCGGAAGGCGACAAGGCGCGCCTCGAAGAGGCCAAGGGCCATGCGCAGCGCATTTCGGCCATCATCGGTCGCCCGGCGCCGGGCTTTGCCACCTTCGTGCAGCCGGTCGGTTCGTCGCTACATTATCAGGGCACGATCCGGATGGGCGAGGGCGACGATGGTACCAGCGTCTGCGACAGGAACTCCAAGGTCTGGGGCTTCGACAATCTCTATGTCGCCGGCAATGGCGTGATCCCGACGGCGACCGCGACCAACCCGACGCTATTCAGCGTCGCTCTCGCCAGCATCGGCGCCACCCAGATCGCTGACGCTCGCCGCACTGTTTGACTTGGAGAACTACCTGAATGACTCAACAAAAACTCAAGGTTCTGGTGGTCGGCCTCGGTCAGATGGGCAAGAGCCACGCCCTGGCCCATCACAATCACCCCGGTTTCGAGATCGTTGGTCTCGTCAACCGCTCGGTTCCCGACCTGCCCGAAGAGCTGCGCACCTATCCCTTGCGCAACGACTATTTGCAGGCGCTTGAAGAGTTCAAGCCCGATGTCGTCTGCATCGCGACACATACGAACACCCATGCGGATATGGCCGTCGCGGCGCTGGAGAACGGGGCGCATGTCTTCGTCGAAAAGCCGCTTGCAGCCAATGTCGCCGATGCGGAACGCGTCGTGGCGGCCGCCAAGGCCAATGACCGGAAACTCGTCATCGGCTATATCTTGCGCCATCATCCATCCTGGATGCGGCTGATCGACGAGGCACGCGGCCTCGGCGGTCCCTATGTCTTCCGCATGAACCTGAACCAGCAGTCGAGCGGCAGCGCCTGGGCGATCCACAAGTCGATCATGCAGACAACATCGCCGATCGTCGATTGCGGCGTGCACTATGTCGACGTCATGTGCCAGATCACCGATTCTAAGCCGGTGGAAGTGCGCGGCATGGGCGTGAAAATGGCAGGGGGCCTGCCTGATGGCATGTATAATTACGGCCATTTCCAGGTGCTGTTCGAGGATGGAAGCGTCGGCTGGTACGAGGCCGGCTGGGGTCCGATGATGTCGGAGACCGCCTTCTTCGTGAAGGATGTCATTTCGCCGAATGGCTCGGTGTCCATCGTCATGGACGAGGGCGCAAGTTCCGCCGATCTCGACGCGCATACCCGGACGTCCAGATTGCGCGTCCATCATGCAGAGTTGAACGCCGATGGTTCTCCCGCGAAGGCGGATGATTGGCTTGATATGCATGACGAGCCAGGCCATCAGGCGCTGTGCGATCGGGAACAGGATTTCGTCTATCGATCCGTGGTCGAAGACCTGGATCTCACCCGTCACATGGATGACGCCGTGACCTCGCTGCGCATCTGCATCGCGGCGGACGAGAGCGTCCGGACCGGCCGTAGCGTCTCTCTCTAGCTTACGGACTCAGGCCGCGAGCACCTCGCGGCCTGAGGATTCATAGTCGCCACGGATCGAGCGGCCCCGGCGCTCCAGCTGTCTAGGCCGGCTCGGAGTTTCGTTCGCCATAAGCGCCATCGTCCGGTGCAACGATCGTTACCGGAGTTCAGGCGCGGCGTGCCGACCTGCTCCTGGTCGCCTGCGAATCCGAACCGGAGAAGGGGGCTAAGGCAGTGGCTTCAATAGTTTAAGTTTGTTTCCTGGTGTGAATACCACAATCCGGTCCTGCTCAAGTGCATGGAGGACCACCATGATTTCCTCCTGCGTAAACCCCGCTGCATTCAGGGGTTCTCTTATGTCCAGGAGGTTGATCGTGACGTCGGGCTTCACCTTCATCGACCGAAGTTTTTCGATAAGGGCGGTTTCAGTTTCTTCAAATCGGCTCATACGGCATCTTAGCAAAGATTTGGCTGAAGCGAAGTTCCGGCGCGTTGATCGGGCGGTCGGAGGCGAGTTTCAGCACAGGTCGATGTGAGGTGGCTCGCCTCGCGTATTGAAGAACTCGGGTTCGATGTCGCAATCAGCATGGGGTTGCCGGCGGTTAGGCACCGCAGCGGATCAAAGCTTGCGGGCACCCTGAGTTGACGAGCACGCGAAGACCTGGGGCATGAGCGTGAGCACACCGTCTAAAGTCGCGGAGCGTGCGAAGTCGGCTGGCGTCACCTTCTCGTTCGGGGGCGGGCGCCGCGGTTCAGAAACCCGCTCCCGGCTGCGCGAGATAGCGGAGTTCGGCCGCAGTCGATTGCCGGCCCAATACCTGATTTCGATGAGGAAAGCGGCTGTAGGATGCAATCACGTCGCGGTGGCGTCGCGCGTAATCGAGAAACTCTGGATCTCCAAGTTCGGCGAACAGGGCTACCGAACGATCCTGCTTGGCGATGTCCTCGGCATGTTCGAAAGGCAGATAGAAGAAGACGCGGAACTCCTCGGGAACACGCTTGTCGTCGGCTGACTGAAGGGCCAATTCGGCTTCTGCCAAGGACAACCCATCAGTCGCGAACGCCAATGCCGTTCCTCGATAGATGTTGCGCGGAAACTGATCGAGCACGACGATCAATGCCAGACGGTTCTGTGGGGTTTCGCGCCAAGCGTTGCTCGGTCCCGCCGCGAGTGCGAGGTGTGTGTCGCGAAACCGACCTTTAATCTCGTTGTCGAGTTCGGTAGCGCCTTCGAACCAGTCTCGGCGGTCGCATTTTTCGAACCAGAAGGCGTAGACTTCCTCGGGTGTGCAGATCGAGCTCATATGTCTTCCAAATCGTAGCGAATTTGCGCTGTTGGTGTAACTCCATCAGGCAGTTAGGCCCTTGCGGGTGCATATTCAATTGGTGGTGCGTGCGACCGACGGCTTATTGTGTAACGTGAAGTCTAAATTGCCTCAACGGCTTTGTAACTGATTGATTTCGTTGAAGCCCATTTTCGGGCCTGAACCCAGCATTTCCCAAAAGGAACCCCGGATTTTCCCAATCCGCAAGGCCAAAAAAATCGGGCAGCGCCCGATTATGGTTTTAAGGAGGAGATAACTGCTATTACTTCGTGTCGGAGGTAGAAATTTCTTCCGACCTTGCGCTTCGGTATTCGAACGTTGAAGCCGTGGGTTAGAGCCTCCTCACTAATCGATACTTTCATCTTCTTTGCCAACCCGAGAAGACCGCGGTCCGAAACGTAGTTCGCCAAAAACCGGTCCAAGTCACCTTTCGCGTACTGGGCGACAATGTTGCGTTTCCCAGGAAACACTTCCTTCAGAAAGCCTTCATGGGCCAAGGCTAGGACGGTCTCTTCGCTCACCTGAATCTTGGCGGCAGCGGCGGGTGAAGGCACGCGTCCACTGGGCCGCTTTGGGCTGCCAGCGCGGAAACGCTCGACCGACGCCACATATTCATCTTCGTCCTTTTCGCCTATTCGACGATCCCGTACGATTTCCGCGACATGTTCCATGAGACGAAGTTCGAACACCTCTTGCTCGCAAGCGAGGTTGGTTTTAGCCAGGGATGTCGCCGGCGACATCTTGCCTAGCCGCTCGAGCACCAGCTGAAGCGAACTGGCGGGGAGACCGTACTCCTGTGATGCGGAGTTCACCGAGTGGTATTGGCGTTTAATAATCGGTCCAAGGAAGTCGTCGTCCGTTCCCAGCGCAAGGCACCGCATGCCAACATCCTGCATTGTGGCGAGGATACTCGTGTATCCAGGATACTTTGCGAACTCCAGAGCTTCGGACGCCAATCTGCCGAAGATCGTTGTCGGGCAGTGTTTGCGTCTGCTGGAGAAGTTTTTGGAGGCCCTTGCCTCGAGAACTTCCGTGAATCTTGCCGCCCCGCCGATAAGCTGCTCATAACCCGACTGAACAGCAAGGCTGAGTTCGTCGTCCGACGCTTCCGACCAGTCCCGATCCGGGCCACAAGTTTCAGTCCCAACCAATTCGCAAAGATGGATGGAGGCCTGCAAAGGGAGGTCGTCCAGCCAGCTGGCTTGGCCGGGCGAACGCGCGTCCAAGCGATCGAGCGCGTACCGCTCGAAAGAAGTCACCTGACGAACCGCCGTTCTATCGCACAAGCCGGCGATCCCGCCAGGCTCTAGCCGCAACCTTTTTGCGAAATCCGGCCCGTACCTCCATTCAATTTTCGGTAACTCCACGAGCTCGACTTGATGAATCTGGCAGGCTCGGACGAATTTGGGAATCCAAGTAAGGCGTGCAAAGGCGCGATTGCCTGGCCTTCCTGACCGGTCACGCTCATCGTCCGCAAGGCACATTGCGCAAACTCGGTCGTGCCCAAGTGTAACAAAGCGCCCCGCGAGGCAATGACCGCCAAACGTCAAGCTACCATCGAATTGACGAGTCCAGCGCTCTTCAACAAGCACTCTGGGTCCCAGGAGGCGCTGAAGCGCCTCCTGGGTGTTTACCGCTCCCTGGGAGAGCTCCAGGAAATTAATCCCGAACATTGACCAGAAGTCGCCGGCGCTAACCGCACCGTGCAGCGCCGCAGTGCGGGAGCAGAAGCTTGCGATCGTTTCACCGTCGTTGAGATGCGATTGAAGGGCCAAGACGCTCATGGACGATCTCCGAACTTGACCTTTTTCTGACCACGCGCAGGGCGCTTCCGGGGAACGTCATCATTGACGCGCATGAATGCCTTGAGCGGTTCGAGTTCGTGCCAGTTCGGGTGTTCGAACACATTTTCTTCCTCCAGGCATCCGGAGTAGGAGGCGTACATGTTCTTGAAGTGCGTATCATTCACTTCCGAACTGCATTCGAGCAGTGCGAGCTCGACCGCTCCGCGGATCATTTGCACGATGGAGCCGAAGTTACCGGCACCCGCGTGGCACAATCGCCCGCGGAGCTCTTTCTCGTCCTCAACAGAGATCACAACCTCACCATGGTCAGCGATCTTCGACAGGATTTCGCCGATCGTCGCCAAGCCCTTATCGCCTTGCAGTTTCTCGAAGCGGATCGCGGTCCGGCGGGTGTAGAGTTGCACGTGCTCAGAGAGGAACTCCGCGAGGGGCGGCACGCCAGCGAGGATGAGACGGACGGGCCAGTCCGGCATCTGGACCATGCCCTTGAAAGCGTCCGCGATCTTCTGTGCTTCAACCGAGTTGGCGGTAACAACGGCGTGTTGCGCCTCATCGATGACAACGAAGACGATCTTGTGAGCTTTCAGCGCTGTGCGGAACTTGGCCCAGGCCTCGTTCTCCCTGATAGATTCACGCACGGGCATACCAAGGTTGCGCAGCCCCTCGACCGCCAGCAGCCTGGGCGTGCACGGAGATGGCGCGTCGAACTTCAGTACTGGGTTGACCTCAGCGCCATCTTCGTCGATGTACTTTTGCATCGCCGGGATCGACGACATCCGCTCCATAAGAGCCCTAGTTTTCCCGGCTCCGGATTCCCCGCAAAGAGCCAGAATCCGTTTCTTTCCAGGCCGGTTCTCGTCCTCGGGGTCGTGCCACGCGACACTTTGCACGAGGTTCTTGAAGGCGAGATTGGTGGTTTTGTCCCGCTCGAGACCAAGGTAGCGGTCGTTAACTCGCTTTACCTTTTCGGCCAGCGCAAGCTCCTCCTGAGAAAGCGTTGCACGGATGCGGGCGATTGCTGCGGCTTGGTTTTGGTTCCAATCCATGGGTGGTCTCCTATGTTAGACCCGGGTCGCTTTGCGACGCGGTAGGGGGCTTCGTTGGACGAGTTTCTCCTTCCGGCGCGCCAATGCGCGCCGACCGGGCACCGTTGGTGATTTCTGTCTAGTTAGACGGGCTAGGTCCCAAACCGGGGAACGCGCCTGGCCGAAGGCGGACCACGGATTCCGCCTTCAGGCAATGCAGTTGAATGGAGGTAGGTTCGGCGTCTCATGCGCAATGTCGCGTTTTTCGAATCTTGTTGCATAGGTCGTCTCCAATTGAGCCCAAGAGGGGATTGCTCGTTCTGCGATGGGAGGTTGGCCTCCGCGAACATGGGAAAATTCACGGAGGCGTAAGGGCAGGCGGCGAAGCTAAGTGGCCTCGTTAGCGGTCAAAGGTGTCGTCGCGCAGGCTCGAAGCCGGAGTCGAGGCGTCGACCGCTGTCTCAGCTTCATCGACCTTGTCGGGCTCACCCGTATGCTCGGTTGCATCGCGCCAGTCGGTCTTCGACGCCGTAACTTCGATGCCGATGGTTTCATAGAAGTCCGCAGCAAGTTTGCCGGAGGTCATGAAATCTTCGGGTACGCTGTCCTCGCGGGCGGTGATCCGGATTTTCAGGTCCATCTTTTTCTCCCACTCCAGGTACGCCGCTTCGGTCTGGACGGGGTTGTCCAGATCGCCCTCCATACGGAGAATCTCGGCTCGCTTGCGAGCTTCGTCCTTCGCCTTGCGCACGGTCTGTCGGGACAGTTTGGCCTCCTTCTGATTGATGGCCTTGAGTTCAGCGCAGACGGCAGTCCATGCCCAGACACTCATGCCTTCGAATTCGTCGCTAACCGCCGGCACACTCAACCAGCCTTCGCCGGTCCAAACCGAGATCGAACCGAGATTTTGGCGGTCGATACGAGCAAGCGCGAGGTGACCACTTTTCCAACGACGACGCAGAGCCTGAAGCTCGGGCGACTGGAAGTAGACGCCGAGGAAGCGGATGCCGTGCTTGCCAACCAAACGCTGGACGTTGATGCCGAAGATATGGCGTCTCTGCGCCGGGGAGGGCGGCGGTGTGATGCCATGCTTCGACAGGCGCTTCCATGCGTTGTTCGGGGTCTCACCGCCCAATCCATCGTGGGGCGTGTTGTGATACACGTCGATGAAGTAGCGAGTGAGGATCGCCGCAACCTCTTCGAACGTGACGCTCGCTTCGGCCTCCGGATCGCGATCCCCCTTTGCCTCAACCGACCCTTTGGTCAGGCCGGAAAAGTACGTAAACGCGTGCTCCGCAGTCGTCCGGAAGAACCGCTCGATCGTACCACGTGCGGAAGCCGCACCTGCGGGGGGCAGAAGAAGCGTCGCTCCGAGATCATTGACCGTCACGCGGAACGGTTGGCTGGAATACCAAGACGCAGAGTCAGTGGCGAGCTCGTCCAGACTTCCATAGAACGCCCAGTTCGAAGTGCAACTGTAGAGCTTGGCGATCGATGTTTTGTCGATCGTCGTCATCTCGAGCGTGGCGATCGAGGTCATCACAGACGGTGCCTGCTTGTGAACCCGAAACCCAAGAAGGCATCGTGTAGCCGTGTCGATGACAGCGGTCATCCAAAGGCGCATGCGCTTAACCTTCGCGCGCTCCTTGGCCGACATCTGCTGCCACACGCCCGCAAGCACGAGCAGAACCTGGAGGTCGACACGCCATTCGTCCATCTCGCCGCGCTGCAGCGGACGGATTACCTGCAGGCCATCACGAGCAGCCGCATACTCACGCTCAGCAGCCGCCTTCCCGTGGCGCGCCAGAGTAACGAACGCGGGCGGCAGCTCTTTGATGCGTTGACTGAACGTCCTCAGCGAAGGCGTACGGAGTTCGGGAACCTCTTCTACTGCATTCCCGCTCTCGCGGTTCTCCTCGTTTTTTCGGGCGATTTCCTCGTTACGATCGTCAATCTCATCCTTCATCAGCCCGTGGATATCGACCTGGTTGGCATCCGGGTTCGCCAGATACTCCATGATGTACTTCTGCAACATGGCGGTCTCCTCCGCCGTGTAGTATGTGTTCTTCTGATTGCGGCCCCAATTGCGCACCTGGTTCAGCGCGTTGGCGTCGCTCTCGTATTTGCGGAGCCAGTTGCGGAAAGTGCGGGGGTGCGGGATAGCGTAGCGTCCACCATCGCTCTTACTTTTGCGCTTCTTGCTGTTTTTGCCTTGGGTCAGGTGGTTGGCGCGCTTGCCCTCGGGATTGTAGTACTCGTCCCACACCTTGTAGAGATTGACTTTCATCTTCGCGTCCGAGCGAGTGAAGTCCTTGTCTTTGGTCTCGTGAGTAAGGAAGATTTCACAGACGGCAGTTTGAAAAACTGCGCGATCCTGCTCGTCATCGGCAAGCGAACCCAAGTAAGCCTGAGGACGGGCAGCAGCGCGAGCGCCCTTCAACGAATAGTATCCGGGGCGATATTCCATCGGCGACTCTTTGTCGTCGAACATCGCTTGGATTTCCTCGTGAGTGAAGGACTCGTGGAGCCCATCATGGACGCGTTGAAACACGTGTCCGGTGAGGTCGCGCTCGACTGGGCGGTAGAAGGTTCCTCGGTGATTCAGCGCGGAGAGCGGCTTGAAGTCGTAGATCGGGGTGATGGGGCCTGCGGCGACGATGTTTGGACGTTCCATGACGTGTCTCTTCCTTGTTCGATTGATGGGTCGGCACTGCACTTCACGGGGGCCCAAAATGGTCCCATGGACGCCCGCTCAACGTCGGGCAAATCCGGTGCTGTCACGCGGAAACCGCTTGGAAAGAAGTGCCTCGGCCTGTTCCCCTGACGGGGGTACAGGCTCGTCTTCGACGCGCTCCGACTCCGGCACGGCAAGTCGGGCGCTGAACGCAGGACACAGGGGCTCCCTGCGCACTTGGGCCAAGTGCGTCATCGTGTTCTCCTGGCGCGGTTTGAGGGGTTAGCGCGCTACGCGGACAAACGGGCGCTCGAGCAGAAGGCGGTCAGGTTCAGTGTGAACCAACTCGCGTGCGTGGATCAGGCAGATCGCGGCGTTCAGGCCACGAGCGTAATGCGGGGAGCGGTCGGCGAGAGCGTACAGGCTGACCTGGCCATAGATGCCTTTGATCAGTTCGCGCATCGCTTCGCAGTCGCTCGCATTGCGGCTGCGGACGGCGTTGCGGACGACTTGCGCATTTGCGGCGCGAATACGCGTCGCATGCTTTTGGGTGACGAGAACCATCCCGTCGGCCCGGCCACGAAGCTCGGGCTTGAGACGTTCGATCACGTCCTCAATTCCAGTCTTCTCGACCTGGTGCGTGGGCTTCACCGCCGCGAAGTACGCTTTCCCCTTCATCTTGATCAGATAGTCGGGAGTGTGCTTCGTGCGCTTTCCGTCGGCGGCCGTGAAGTGCATCGACGGGGGCTGGTCCTCCAGATATTCGACGTCCGGGCAGGCGAGGGCCATGTCAGCCAGCGCCTTCTCGTGCGTGCTCTCAAAGCCGATGGCGCGGTTGTGCTGATGATTCACGAGATAGCCGCGGACGTGGCCTTTGGTGCGTTCGGCCGGCTTTCGGGTACCTGTCGAGCGCTGCACCGGAACCCAGATTTTGGCCTGGATAACCTCACCGTCTTCCGTGACGAGCGAGATTTCCGAGTCTCGACCCGACACTGGGCCATCCGGGCACAAAAGGGTATGCTCCTCACCCAGGTGCTCGCGGCTAAAGCCCGACTTCTTCTCGCGCATGTAGCGCAGGACTGCCTTCGCGTTCATGTCATGTCCTTTCACGACACGTGTTGACCAAGCCCCGCAGCCGGAATTGGCCACGGAGTTAAATCCCAGGGATCGGCGGTGAAGCCGTGGGATTACGCGCTAGCGCGTATGGTCTTGAACGACGAGAGAAGAAGAGAGGCGGCCGGAAGGCGGCGCAACATAGCGGTGCCGTAGCCCTCGGCGCGGCCGATGACGCCGCGGTCGCAGAGGAGAGCGGGACCAACACCGCCCGAGAAGATAGCTTGATTTTTGCAGTTCGTCGTAACCATGTCAGTCTCCAGTTAGAACAACATTGAAAAAATCATTGCTTCTGGGACTACCGTAACCTTCTGGTAACGGTAGGATGATACCGATCCAGGGGTTAGCGGGTTTCCCGCATTCCTATGTGTATCAACCTCGTAGACATGGTTGGCTCCGTTTCGACTTCCGGTGACTTATATGCTCATTTTGCCCAGCGCAATCCCGGATTGAGACGGATTCGCTCGATTCCGGTCGAATCCGGAGCGGATGTGCCCGGATTCGGGAACCTTTTATGAATATGGTTAACGCACCTTTACCCTTATTAAGCTAGCGTTAACCGGGCCGAGCGCCATACGATTGCCTAACGGCATCAATCACTTGGGGTCGCGAAAGCTCTGACTCCACGGCTTTGAGGTGCGCCGCCGGCCACCATTGCGGTGCAGGCTGGCCGCGGATCATTCTGTCGATGAACTCGGAATTAAGTCCAGCGCCGTGGATCATTCCATTCTTGTCGCAGAATATCTCGGAATGCGGAATGTGGGCCAGGGTATCTTCGCTAGTCTCGTGCACTAAGGAAGTCGTTAAGTAGCGCATTCCGATAAGCATACGGACCGACAGGCCTTCGTATTCTGTGCCCAACGCATATGAGGTAAGTCGGGTAAAGCCGTGGTCTAGGGCCCAGCGCGCGACTTCAAATCGATACATTTCGCTCTCCGTTTCGTCACGGAGTAGCCTGGGTCAAACTGCAGCAAGGGACAAAATGGCGACAAGCGACCGTCGATAGAGATGAATCAACAAGACGAGATCGACCTGTCGACGACGTGGGACCGGGACGCGGTCGCCGTGCCAAACAACACTGTGTGTCGGATCACGGACGGGCGCTATGAGACGCAATGCGACCGGTCGCGTCTAACCCTCGGTCAATCCCACTTCCGGATCAGGGTAGCTGTCGTCAGTGCGGCGGCAGGCACTGCAAGGAAACCGACTAGCTCGCTGGCATTGCTCGCGCTGAAACTCGTGAGCACACCATCGGAAAACTCCGCGGTCGCGGACCGAGAGGCGAAAACGCCTCTGTCGAACCTGATGAAACCTACGAGCGCGGGGTCCGGAGCCATTAGCGCGAATTCATTGATCGTCGTTTCGCCGCGGTATCCTGGTCCCGTCACGGTCACGGTCGCGGCGAAGGTGTAGGCTTTCTGCACCCGGAAGCAAACCATCCCCTTACATTGATCGTCGACGTTAGCGTTGGCGCTCCTGGCGCTCGCAAGCAGCGGCGCTCGCCCAGCGGCATGTAGCGTCGGTTCTATACGGATCGTGCAGTCGTCCTGTTTCACCTTGTGTTTCTTTGGATCGATGATGGTCTCGCTCGGGCCGATCTCAAGCGTGAAGACAGTGCTCACCCCGTTGCATGGTTGCGGCGCGGCGGGCTTGCCGGCTTCCGCCGGCGGTGGAAGGAGCCCATGAGTTGCTGCACGGAGCGCGGCCGCCTGGGTTATTATCTCATTGACCCCCTTGATAGCCTCGGCAGTCTGGCCAACCGACGTTGACGATACCTTCTGTAAAAGACCATTGCGGCCTACGGACATCGCAACGGTTTCCGTGCTCAGTCCTTGATGGCTATAGTAAAGATAGTAGGGGCCGAATCTTGTGTCGGGGACTAGCTTCGGCACAGTGTCGTAAGCTACCGCTACGGCGTTCCCTTTGACTTCAACTGCAATCGGGATGACGGCTTTCGGGAGGTAGTAACCCAAGGCAGCTTTGGTGAAGTCTTCCGAAGCCCGTCGCTCACTCGATGACTCGATCACGGTGCCTCCACATGCGGACAGCGCGAATGCCACAGCCGTCATGGCTGCCATTATCTTTCTCATCTTTCTTTCCCAACCAGGCGTTCCCACGCCGATGAAGAAGGATTTCATTTCCGTATAGGAAGTCAATATGGCAGTTGCATAATATCGCGTAGGTATCGCAAAGGTTTAGACGTCGGCGACATCGATCGGCATGTTGTTGCGACCATCACCAAACACCACACTTGGTCCAACCTCGTCCGGGATAGCAGCGTCTTTGTTTTGACCTCCAAACATGATATTCGTTTTGGAGGACTCGAACCTACCTAAAGGTAGGGAACGAAACAGTAATATGTCCACGGGGTCTTCGTTTGAATGGCGAACGGCCTCCGCCCAGACGCGAATGAGGATGTCTTTTGATCAGGAACCTGCGGCAATGGAGTAGGACCGAGGCGGAACATCGCATCAGCGAACTCCTAGATGAGGCACAAGCTGGAGTACCTCAAAATATTGGTGGGACAGGCGGGTCTTGGGAAATCCGATTCATACCGAAGTCTCAAAAGGAAACTGCCGGGCAGGCGCTATCCCGCGGAGGCCCGGACAGCGACTGAGCGGCCGCTCCTAACGGCGCTGGTTCATTGGAGTTAGCAGTGGGCAGGCAGCCCGACGGCCGGAAGTGAATTCCCCGAGCAACGTGCACGATGGACTAAGCCTCGTGAATCAGATTAGCATTCGCTAATGGCGATGACTGTCTTTCTGAAGCATGTGAGGCGGATTGTTCGATTTTCTCAGGCGACGGAAACATTCCCTGTTCTCACCCGAAGCGCAGTTGCTTTGGATGGAAGTGGAGAAATTTCGTATTCGGTATCGTGGTCAGGGCACGTCCAATGAAAAGGCGTCGACGCCGTATCGCGCGAGATTTCCCGACAACTCAACAACGAGGGTACGTTTGCAACTAATCTGGTGGTGAAGAGCGGCTGGTCCGTAGCCGACGCAGCAGCGATGATGATTGCGGAACACGTGTCGGCCGAAATCCTGAGTGGACAATTGCATAGCTGTCGAGGAATCCTCAACGATAAGGGAAGGGGATATCTCAAGTTATTCAAAGTGTGCACCGAGAGATTGATCGGATCGGGTCGGGTGCCCGCTCAGCTTGGATACAACGAAATCCGAGAATTCGAGGCGGAGATCGCTAGGCTTGGATAACATTGACTGCGGCTAGGCCGATCAGCCGATGGTTACCGACCTGATCGAACTAAGCTGGTCTCTCGTCATGCTGACTGAAGGTTTGCCCGCTTCACCCAACTCTTGCAGATGGCCTGCCTATTGAATTCCCGAGTCGACGGAAAGCGGCACCGGCTCCCCTCGGCGCTTTGCTTCCGAAACCGCTTCCTCGAGGGCCTGCTCGATAAGAAAGCAAAGCATTTCGGCTCCGTTCTCGTTGTCGGCGACATCGCGAGCGGCGCGTAACGCTTCGATCAGTTTCGAAATTTCATTGTTAGACACGTTGGTCCCGTCCGCTTTCACCCATCCAGACTGCGGTGTTGCTGTCACAGAGTAAACCCTTAGAATGGCTGGGAATTAGATGATAAATTGCAGCTGTTTCGGCTGGGGTTCGAGCTCGTCTCAAGTGACGAGAGCGTAACGCCAATCAGACGTATACCTTTGCGAGGCGAAAAGATCGGTTGGAGAAGGTGCCGGGCTATCCCCCAAACCGGACATCGAACCGTTGAGGCCATTGACGTGGCTAGAAAATTGGCCTCCGGAAAGGCGCTGCGGCTGAGGCCGACAGAACGTTTGGGCTTGCTCGATTTCAGATGTCGCCAAATGCGGAGTAGATACCTTGAGTCTCCGTGATAGTTCCTTCCTATCGACGCGGCTACGTTAACAACCGGAACCGGATTTGGTCACAGTCTCCGGGGGCGTGTGTTCCTGCAAATCAAGACCGCGGGCTGCATCTACGATGTGTTTGAGTTGCTCGACGTTTCGGACACCTTGCTGATAGAGTTCGATAGTTATCGCGGCAATCCGGCTCGCTTCCTCGGATTCCTGTTTGATCCCGAACTCACTGCAAATGGCATCTAGCACGAGACGGCATTTGCGCAGGTCATCCGAAAGAACGGCATTAGGTAGCAAAAACCACCAGACCTGAAACGGCTACCAGACTACCCTCGTTCCATTGGAAAACGGGGCCTCGAATGAGTGTAGCGTATGAGTTGAAGCAGAAGCGGGCCGCCCTGACCGAAAGGTTGCAGCAGCTTGAAAGAGAGCGGGTCGACATCCAGGAACTGATCGGCGCACTCGACCGTGTCATCCTAAGCTACGAGCCCGACTACCAGGCATCGGCGCTGACGAGACCTGAACAGGGTAACCGCTCTCGAAAGGACAAGCCGTCGTCGTCCGAGGTGAAAGCGGCCATGAACGTCGTAAACAAGCGCCAAGCGGTCTTGGAAGTCCTGCGCGAGGCAGGAGAACCGATTTCGGTGACCGACTGCGCAGCGAAGTTTGCAGCCAAGATCGGCATCCCGAGCGAGCCAGCCAATCTCTCAGACATCACACACCGCCTGTCGGCGGTCCTTACCCAACTGACGACTGCAGGACGCGTTCGGCAGTCCGGCCAGTTCGACGGTCGCAAGATTCTATGGGAGGTCGCCGCTTAGCCTTCCCAGATCAGGTCCGGCGGTTTGTTGCCCTGCCAGTACCCACACAGATAGCGTGACGTGGCGCGAGACAGTGCCTTGCCCAGAACCTGGAACGTATGACTGCGATTGCTCACCTGTCGGCAGTCCTCGCGCCACGCGAGCTCGGCCACGTAC
Source organism: Rhizobium sp. Root708 (assembly GCF_001429725.1). Lineage (GTDB taxonomy): Bacteria > Pseudomonadota > Alphaproteobacteria > Rhizobiales > Rhizobiaceae > Rhizobium. The sequence continues at coordinate 89,551 of NZ_LMHV01000011.1, forward strand.
CAGTCGAAGTATTTCAACGAAAACCGATGGTGGATGCCGACATAGGCCCGTTGGACCCGCGAGAAGAAACTCTCGACCTGATTGGTGTTCGTGCCATCGTCGGTCTGATATGCCTTTGAGTGGTTGACGCATTGCAGCTTGTTCAAGCCAGCCAGGTCGTTATAGCTGCCATGCTCGTCAGCGAAGACCGTCCCCTCCCGCGACACGTGATCTCGAACGGCCGCCCAGGCTGCGTTGCTGTCTTCGTCTCGGATGATCCGGGTGAACGTCTGGCCTCCCAGTCCGCGCTGGCGGATCGCAAGAGCGCACAGACGTTTCATGTTCTGGTATTTCCTGAGGCGGCGGTCGATGCGATCCTCGGCCTTGTTTTCAGGACGGATGTGGCCGCCAGCGTACTTGCCGTCAATCTCCACCTCGCCATCCAGCACCATCTCCTCCCTGCGCCAAGCGATCGCCTCGCGCAGCTTCATAAGGAGGACCCAGGCGGTCTTGTATTGGACGCCGATCTCGCGCGAGAGCTGGAGCGCGGCTTTGCCTTTCACCGAGTTCGCCGAGAACCAGATGGCGATGAGCATCTTTTTGAAGCTCAGCTTGCGTGCATGGAACACTGTGCCAGAGGTGACGCTGAACACTGCCTTGCAGGTCTTCTCGGTGCATTTGAAGCGGTTGCGGCTCATCTTGTGGCAGCGCAACGTTCCGCACTTGGGGCAGTAAGGCTCGCCCTCCGTTTCGTGCCAGCGCAGGCGCTTAAACCAGTTGTAGGCAGTCGTGTCCCGCATCTTGGCGAGATCGAGCACCGTCAGCGTTCGGCACTCTGGCGAGAGCAGGAAATGCTGGCCCTTGGGCGTGTCGTCGGGGTTCGCCATGGCTCAACCCCTCCGCGATCCGGAGGAAGGCCGGGCGTATTTCCAAGCCCCCGCCCAAGGCACTGACGGCTAACACCGCAGCGTGCGGGCGATGGACAGCGGTAGCGATGGCGTTGAGGGTCATGTTCAGGCTCCAGAAGTCGACGGCAGGCACAGCGGATCGGCGGCCGAAAATGGCCGCGGGGAGATCAGAGCTGTATGCGTACCATCCTGAACATGATCTAAGTCGTTACCTGAACTTCCTGGAAAAGTCGATCGGAAGAGTTCTAAATGGTTAATTCTCAAGGAGCGATCGACTGCCGTTTGCTGGCGATACGAGCGATGCCCACGGCCGCAAGGAGGCCCATAGTGGGCATCAGCTTCTTGCGCAAGCCTTGGTCTCAACCCCTACGGCAGTCCGGGATGAGTGATTTGAACGGGGCTCGGCAATTCCCCTCACATTGCCGACTTATCTGCGATGGCAGAACTTTTTGGCAGATGCCCGCTAGCGAGCATCGCGATCAGGTGAGCTTCGCACTCTAATGGGTCAAGACCTCTACGCCGCGAGATCATAAATGTCAGCGGACGAAGGTGCCATGCATGCCGCGTGAGTTCCACGAGGACTCCGTTGGCGAGATCACCGGAGACGAGGTCTTCAGGCATATGTCCCCAGCCCAGTCCTGCTTTGAGCAAGTCGTGCTTCGCGCCGAGTTCGTTCACAAACCACCGACGCTCCCCTGCAACCGCCACGGTCGACTTCTCCGCATGGGGCTGGTTGTCGGTGACGACGATCTGGATATGTCGGCTGAACTCATCGCGCGCAGCCGCCCGCCCGAGGTTGGCGAGCGGATGTGAAGGAGCACAGACGGTGACCATCCGCGTGTCGCACAGCCAATGCCTCTCAAGCGCGCTCGGCTTCAGTTCGGGTACGTCGGCAGCGGTGATTGAGAACACGCACTCCCCATCCAGAACCAGTGCCTCTCCACCCTGCATCGTCGTCATGCGCAAATTCACGACGGCTGTCGGCGCATCTAGGCCGAGCCGCTGCAGGCAGGCGATGAGGTGCCTGCGCGGATAATAGACGTCCACGGCGATCGAGAGCTGTTCAGCGCCTGACGTGGAAATCGAGCGGGCACGGGTCTTCATCTCCTCCGTGCGCGCGATTACCGCCCTTGCGTCGGGAAGAAGGCTTCGGCCGGCCGGAGTGAGCTCCGCCCGCCTCGTGCCGCGCTCGAAGAGTTCAACCAACAAGGCCGCCTCCAAGGCGGCGATTGTCAATCGGCGTCCAAAATTCACCCCATATCGGCGTGCAATTTTGACCCCTCTGATGATGTAGATCAGCGCTTGGCCTGCCCGGCGCTGGCCGGGGTTCTGTCAATCGGCGTCCAAAATTCACCCCATATCGGCGTGCAATTTTGACCCCTCTGATGATGTAGATCAGCGCTTGGCCTGCCCGGCGCTGGCCGGGGTTGCAGAGGGTAGGCCAAGTGCGGGTGATGTGGTTCTTCGGCTTTAGCTTTGAGAGCGGTTCTTGAAGCGCCAGGACTCGTTTCCGGTTTCGACGATCTCGCAGTGATGGGTCAGACGGTCGAGGAGCGCCGTCGTCATCTTGGCGTCGCCGAACACCGTCGGCCATTCTCCGAACGCCAGATTCGTGGTGACAATGATCGACGTGCGCTCGTAGAGCCTGCTGATCAGATGGAACAGGAGCTGACCGCCTGCCTGGGCAAATGGCAAATAGCCGAGTTCGTCGAGGATGATGAAGTCGAGACGGTTGAGATAGTCGGCCGTCCGCCCTTGCTTGCCGCTGCGCGTTTCCGTCTCTAGCCGATTGACCAGATCGACGACGTTGAAGAAGCGCCCGCGTGTTCCGTTGCGGATCAGCGCGCGGGCAATCGCGATGGCAAGGTGACTCTTTCCCGTTCCCGTGCCGCCGACGAGAACGACATTGCGCTGGTCGGCGACGAAGGTACCGGTAGCCAACTCCCGCACCAGGGGTTCATTGACGGGCGTATCGGCGAAGTCGAAGTCATCGATGTCCTTTGCGAGCGGCAGCTTGGCGATGCTGAGCTGGTAGCGAATGGAGCGGGCCTGTTTCTCGGCGATCTCCGACTGCAACAGATCGCCAACGATGCGCGGCGGTTCGTGCTGCCGTTTGATGCCGTTGCCCATGACCTCGTCGTAGGCGCTGCGCATTCCATAGAGCTTCAGCGTGCTCATGAGTTCGAGAACCTGTGTGCGTTCCATCAGCTTGCCCTCCTAAGGCTGTCATAGCGTGCGCAGTCGGCGACCGGTTCATGGGTAAGCCGCAACGCATCCGGGGTTTGCAGGGTTGCGGCCGGAGCCGGATCACGGCTGCGGGCGAGAATGTTGATGATCACCGAGGCCGAGCAAACGCCGTGATCCAAAGCCTCTTGGCAGGCAGCATCGACGGCCGCCAGACCGTCGGTGGGAACACAGCCAAGGATAGTGACCATCTGCCGATCACCATCATGGACGCTCTTCAGCCGTCGGCGCACTTTCTCCATCGCTGTGGGTAAGACCCATTCACGGAACGGCGCACCATTGCGTAAAGCACCGGGTTTGCGTGCCAGAACAGGGACATAATGCCAGGGATCGTAGATCGTCTCGCCACGGCCAAAGCAACGAGGATGGTCACCGACGGTCACACCGTCCTGCCTGATGACGATCTTCTCGGCATAAGCGTGAACCTCGACCGGCCGGCCGACCGCAGTTGAGAGGACGGAGTATTTGTTGTTGTCGAAGCGGACGGTGCAGGTCTTCGACACCGAGGCCGGAACGCAGTGGAATCCGTCGAACGGCCCGACGTAATGGACGAGGCTGCCGCGCTCCTCCTCGAACATTTGCCAGATCATCCGCTCGGTCTGCTCGGGATGGCGGTGCGCCTTGGCGTAGGCGATGCACTTATCGAGCAGCCACACGTTCAGCTCTTCCAGGCTTTTGACGCGAACGCGTGGGGTGAAGAAGCGTTCGCGCACGAGGCCAACCTGGTTCTCGACCTGTCCCTTCTCCCAGCCTGATGCGGGCGTGCAGGCAACGGGATGAACGAGATAATGGCTGCACATCTGCAGGAAACGGCGATTGTATTGCCGCTCCTTGCCGGCGAATACGGCCTCGACCGCCGTCTTCATATTGTCGTAGATGCCACGCGTGCAGGTGCCACGGAAGAAGGCGAAGGCTTTGTCGTGCGCATCGAACACCATCTCCTGGCTTTCGCGCATATAGGCCCTGGCGAACATCATCCGGCTATGGCAGAGCCGGACGTGAGCGACCTTGACGGTCGTCGTCACACCGTTGATCAGAATGATCTCGTGGCTCCAGTCGAACTGGTAGGCCTCACCCGGCGCGTAATAGAGCGGTACGTAGGCTTCCGCCGTTATGGCTCCCCGGTTCTTCGCCCAGGCCTTGGCGTATCGCCGGATCGCGTCATAACTGCCGTCGTAGCCGAGGGCCCGAACCTCCTCGTAAATCCGGATCAGCGTCAGCCGTTCGCGCGATGGCTTGCCTTCGTTGGTCGTCAGAAACCGCTCGATCTCGGCCTTCCACGCTCCGATCCTCGGCAGCGGTTGTCGCTCTCGTTCATAGGTAAAATCGGTCTCGTCGGAACGCAGAATCTTGCGAACCGTGTTGCGCGACACATGCAGTTCCCGGACGATCTTCTTCACCGACCAGCCCTGCACATGGAAGGCCCGTCGAACACGCGCAATCGTATCCACTCGCTTCAACTCCCACTCCATCCGCCGCCAAAAGCCGGATGGTCAGATGAAATCTGAGGGGGGTCAAAATTGGACGCCGATTACCCCGCCAAGGGGGTTAAATTTGCACGCCGAAACACAA
>NZ_LMHV01000012.1 GCF_001429725.1 Rhizobium sp. Root708
ACGGTAACCTGCCCATCGACGCGCGGGATTGTTGCGGCGATTTCGAACTATCTGGCCGACCAGGGCTGCAACATCACCGATTCCTCGCAGTTCGACGATCTGAGCACCGGCAGGTTCTTCACCCGCGTCAGCTTCATCTCCGAAGAAGGCGTGGCGCTGCCGGCGCTGAAGGAAGGCTTYGCGCCTGTGGCGGAGAAGTTCGGCATGGATGCCGAAATCTACGACGGCGATCAGCGCATGAAGGTGCTGCTGATGGTCTCGCGCTTCGGCCACTGCCTCAACGACCTGCTCTACCGCTGGAAGATCGGCGCACTGCCGATCGAGATCGTCGGCGTCGTCTCCAACCATTTCGATTACCAGAAGGTGGTCGTCAATCACGACATTCCCTTTTACCACATCAAGGTGACGAAGGAGAACAAGCCGCAGGCGGAAGCGCAGCTGCTCGATCTCGTCGACCAGACCGGAACGGAGCTGGTGGTTCTGGCCCGCTACATGCAGGTGCTGTCGGATGCGATGTGCCGCAAGATGTCCGGCCGGATCATCAACATCCATCACTCGTTCCTGCCGAGCTTCAAGGGTGCCAACCCCTACAAGCAGGCCTACGAGCGCGGCGTGAAGCTGATCGGCGCGACGGCACACTATGTCACCGCCGACCTCGACGAAGGTCCGATCATCGAGCAGGACACGGCCCGCATCACGCATGCGCAGAGCGCCGACGACTANCGGCGCGACGGCACACTATGTCACCGCCGACCTCGACGAAGGTCCGATCATCGAGCAGGACACGGCCCGCATCACGCATGCGCAGAGCGCCGACGACTAYGTCTCGATCGGCCGCGATGTCGAAAGCCAGGTGYTGGCGCGCGCCATCCAYGCCCATATCCACCGCCGCGCCTTCCTGAACGGCAACCGCACCGTCGTCTTCCCGGCAAGCCCGGGAAGCTATGCATCCGAGCGGATGGGCTAAGCCGGACAGGCACCTCTCCCGCGGGCATTCGATCTTGCCGATGGTAAGCATTTGATTATCTGCTTATCGTTGCGAATCGAATCGCGCGGGGGATTGCATGACTGATGAAACGCTTGCTCGGCGTCTTGAGCTTCCGCGTCCTGATGTATCGGCCGCGGACGCGTCGGATATTCTCCTGTCGCGGTACGGAATTTCGGGCGTCATCACCGAACTTGGAAGCCAGCAGGATCGGAATTATCGGGTCGAGACCGATGACCGCCGTTATGTCCTCAAGATTTGCCATATGGCCTACGAGACACTGGAGCTCGAGGCGCAGAACGCAGCGATCCGGCACATCGCAGACCAGGCGGGCGCACCGCGCGTTCCCCAGGTCGTGCCTTCGGCCGACGGCCAGGATATCGTTGCCGTTACCGTGCGCGAGCAGACGTTCCAGGTTCGGCTGCTCGAGTATCTGGATGGCGAAGGCCTGACCGGTCACAACCATCTGCCGGAAACATCGATCGCCGCGCTCGGCGCGGTCTGCGCACGGCTTGCAAGATCGCTCGCGGACTTCAACCATCCCGGCCTTGATCGCAATCTGCAATGGGATCTGCGCCGGGCCGGCCCGGTCGCGGTCCAGCTTTTGTCCGCGATAACGGACGGCGCCGCACGGGACCGGATCGCCAAGACGATGGTTTCGGCCGTACGCCGCATACAGCCCTTTGCCCCGGCGCTTCGCCTGCAGGCCGTGCATCACGACGTGACCGGCGATAACGTCGTCTGCCATCGCGACGAACAGGGGCGGCCGATCCCGGATGGCGTGATCGATTTCGGCGACATCATTCGCGGTTGGCTGGTCGGCGACCTTGCAGTCACCTGCGCGTCGTTGCTCCATCAGGCCAACGGAAATCCCCTGAATGTGTTGCCTGCGGTCAGCGCATATCAGGAAGTCTATCCGCTCAAGATCGAGGAATTGAGGGCCCTTTGGCCGCTGGTGGTGGCGCGCGCCGTCATCCTGGTCGCCAGCAGCGAACAGCAGATTTCGATCGATCCCGACAATGATTACGTCCGCACCAACCTCGAACTGGAGCGGCGCATACTGGATACGGCGACATCACGGCCGTTCGATCTCATGGAAGCCGCCGTTTTGAAGGCGGCGGGCACGGAGCCGACCACAGTCTCCACCGCCGATTGGCGGCCGCTCCTGCCTGATCTCGATATTGCTCAGATCGAGTATGTTGACCTCGGTGTCCAGAGCCCCCACTTTGCCGCGGGCAACTGGATGCAAACGGATATGGACTGGCGCATCCTGGCCCGCGCCGCGGCGAATGCCGGCGCTGCTGCAACGCGTTACGGTGAATACCGGCTTTCGCGCTCCGGTCTCCTCGCGGAGAAATCACCCGCCACCTATGCATTGCACTCGGATATCTGCCTTCCTGCCGGCGTGGCAGTCGCCGCGCCGTTTGCCGGCAATATCGACTGGCAGAATCACCACCTGATCCTGGCCGGCGAGGGGATCTCCCTGCACCTCGATGGCCTGGAGCTCGCGGTCGAGGCTGGAAGCACGGTCGAGGCCGGCGATGTGATTGGCGCCGTCTCCGGTGAGGCCTCCTCGCTCGGAGGGCTCCGGGTTCAGCTCTCGACCCTTCAGGGAACCGACGTACCGCTGTTCTGTACGCCGTCCGAGGCATTTGCCTGGGCCGCGCTTTGCCCTTCTCCGGCTGCGCTGCTGGGTGAAGGTGCCGAAGCGCCGAAACCGGCCGCCTCAAGTCTTCTCGCCAAGCGCCAGGCGCATTTCGCAAGCACGCAGAAGCACTATTATGCGACGCCGCCCGAGATGGAGCGCGGCTGGCGCGAGCACATGTTCGATGTCGAAGGCCGCGCCTATCTCGATATGGTCAACAACGTCAGCATCCTCGGCCACGGGCATCCTCGGCTCGCGGAGGCAGTCGGTGATCAGTGGCTGAGGTTGAACACCAATTCACGCTTCCACTACGCTGCCGTCGCGGATTTTTCCGAACGACTGGCATCGCTGGCACCGGAGGGTTTGGATACAGTCTTTCTCGTCAACAGCGGTTCGGAGGCCAACGATCTGGCGCTTCGGCTCGCATGGGCACATACCGGCGCCCGCAATATGCTGTGCCTTCTCGAGGCCTATCACGGCTGGTCGGTGGCGAGCGACGCCGTCTCGACGTCGATCGCCGACAACCCGCAGGCGCTGACGACGAGGCCCGCCTGGGTCCACCCGATAGCTTCGCCAAACACCTATCGCGGCGCGTTTCGCGGTCCCGATACGACCGGCGACTACCTTCTGGACGTCCTGGACACCCTGGGAGACATCGAGTCGAGGGGCGAGGGACTGGCCGGCTTCATCGCCGAGCCGGTTTACGGCAATGCCGGCGGCATCGCGCTCCCGGATGGCTATCTCGCAGCGGTCTACGCGCAGATAAGGGCGCGGGGAGGGGTGTGCATCGCCGACGAGGTCCAGGTTGGCTACGGCCGGTTGGGCCACCACTTCTGGGGCTTCGAGCAGCAGGGCGTCGTGCCCGACATCATTACCATCGCTAAGGGCATGGGAAGCGGCCATCCGCTGGGCGCGGTGATCACGACGCGCGCCATTGCCGATTCGCTCGAGAAGGAAGGTTATTTCTTCTCGTCGACGGGCGGCAGCCCTGTGAGCTCCGTGGTTGGCATGACGGTCCTCGACATCATGGCTGACGAGGAATTGCAGCGGAACGCGCGCGAGGTGGGCGACCATCTGAAGAGCCGCTTGGCGGCCTTGATCGACCGCCATCACCTGATCGGCGCGGTTCACGGCATGGGACTTTATCTCGGCGTCGAATTCGTTCGCGACCGCGAAACTCTCGAACCGGCCACCCGCGAGACGGCGGCGATATGCGCTCGCCTGCTCGATCTTGGCGTCATCATGCAGCCGACCGGCGATCACCTGAATGTGTTGAAGATCAAGCCGCCGCTTTGCCTGTCGATGGAAAGCGCCGATTTCTTCGTGGACACGCTGGAAACCGCTCTGTCGGAGGGGTTCTGATGCTTGCCGCGCTGCGTTAACCATTTAGGTCATTCTGAGTCTTTCCGATTTTTAATCAAATACCCCATTGCCGGAATCGGACGCTGTTCTTATGTCTGGCTGCGAGCGACGGAAGTGTCTGTCGTCACACGAATTGCATAAAGACATGGTACACGTCTTCTAGTCAGTTCAGGTGTGGCGGAATGATTTTTTCCCAATCGCCGACATTTTGACACGTTTCGGAATATGTTTCCGACAGACTGTCCGGTATTGTCTACTAATAATGTAGATTAAAGAAGACAGTCATCGCCGGTCCCGGCACGCTGGGGCCAACCGCAAGCACAACGCCAAACGAAAGGAACGAGACATGATGGAAATCGATATTCTTGCCGCGCTTCCGGGGCGTTGCGTGCTTGGAAATGACCGTCCGGGCGCCCTCTCCCGCCCGAACTGTCGAATGTGACCTAAGTCCCCCTCAACGGTTCAAGACAGTCAATTCGCCATCGCCGACGCATTCAGCGCGGCAGGAGTTCTATGCATGAAAAAAGAAGTTATCGAGTATGCGGGCGTTCCCGTCGGCATCGTCATCCCGGATGAGAACCGGCTCAAGTTTATCGCCGTGAAGTTTCACGTGCACGATCTGGACGAACAGCATTTCAGCTCGCCTGCCGAGGTGAAGCTTGCCATCCACGATCTGATGACGCGCCGCCATCCAAAACCGCTGCATGCCTGAGAACCAGGCCTGCACTACTCTTAAGAGTTTCGAGATTTAAAGACCGGTCCCGCAGATGCAGGGCCGGTCTTGTGTTTTCAGGCCCCTTGGGCTCCTATCGCGCGCTCCGGCCATATGAAGGATGCTGCGCGTGCCCAATCTTCTGACAGATATCGAGGGTGTTTCCGTCGGCCACGCGACCGATCTGCGCCTCGGTTCGGGCGTAACCGCAATCGTCTTCGACAAGCCTGCGGTGGCCTCTGGCGTGGTGCTTGGTGGCGCACCGGGCGGCCGAGATACCGCGCTCCTTGATCCCTCCATGACCGTCGGCGAGGTCGATGCCTTCGTGCTGTCAGGGGGCTCCGCATTCGGCCTAGATGCCGCCGGCGGCGTGCAGGCGGGCTTGCGCGAGGCGGGCAGGGGATTTCCGGTCGGCAACGTGCGCGTGCCGATCGTGCCGCAGGCAATTCTGATGGATTTGCTGAATGGCGGCGACAAGGACTGGGGCACGCATTCGCCATATAGGGAGATGGGCTACGACGCGTTTCGCGCTGCCACACCGGGAGCTTTCGCGCTCGGAACGATGGGTGCCGGGACGGGAGCGACGACGGCGACCTTCAAGGGCGGTCTTGGCTCGGCGAGTGCCGAAACGAGCAGCGGGCTTCGCGTCGCTGCGATCGTCGCCGTCAATGCGCTCGGTTCCGCCACTGTCGGCAACGGCCCGCATTTCTGGGCGGCTCCATTCGAGCGAAACGGCGAGTTCGGCGGCTTGGGTTATCCCTCTTCGATCGAAGAGGGCGATGTCGCGATGCGTCTCAAGGGCATGAACACGACCGCGACGACAATTGGCGCGATCGTCACTGATGCGGCCATCACCAAGGCCGAGGCGCATCGACTAGCGATCATGGCGCATGACGGGCTCGCGCGTGCCCTGTTGCCGGCGCATCTTCCGCTCGATGGAGACACGGTCTTCGCCGCATCGACGGGCGCTCGGCCGTGTCAGGGTATGGCTGACTTCCTCGAGCTCTGCCATCTCGCCACCCTGGTCATGGCTCGGGCAATAGCGCGCGGCGTGTATGAGGCAACGCCTCTTCCGGTCACGGGCGCACAGGAAGCCTGGAGCAGACGCTATCGCAATCGTCAGGGATCGCCTAAGTAAGGCGGAATTGCCTGCTGGCGGAGACAGTGAGATGCAGATTCGGGCCCTGATGTATTTCGACGAGCTGGTGCGCACGAATTCCATGCGCCAGGCGGCCGAGAATCTGAATGTGGCACCGACGGCGATCAGCCGGCAGATCGAGAATCTCGAGTATCACTTCGGCGCACCGCTGGTCGAGCGCAGCGCGCGCGGCGTCAAGCTGACCGCGGCAGGCGAGCTGCTCGCCGCTCGCGCCGGTCGCACCTTGCGGGAGCTCGATCATGTCGGGCAGCTGATCGAGGATCTGAAGGGCCTGCAGCGGGGGCGCGTCAGCATCTACGCGAACGGCGCGACCGTCGCAAACCTGCTGGCGCCGGCGCTGGCGGAGTTCAGCCTGAAATACCCGAAGCTTCGGTTCGAGGTGACGATAGCAAGTGCCCGGCAAGCGGTGGAGGCGGTCAATGCGGCCGAGGCCGATATCGCGATGATCCTGTTCGCGCCGCCGGTCTCCGGCACCAAGGTCCGGCTCCGCTCCGAAATCCATTATGACCTCATCGTCTCTCCCCGGCACGCTGCGGCCGACAGGGAAGAAGTGCAACTCAAGGATATAGCCGACTATGCATTGGCGCTGCCGGATCAGTCTTTCGGATTTCGGCAGGCGCTCGATGCATTGCTGGAAAAGGCGGGCCTGTCTCCCGAGCCGGTCTTCGTCACCAGTTCCCTGGAGATGCTGAAGGAACTCGTCCTCAGCGGTGCGGCCGTAACCCTGCTGCCGGCGCTGACCGTGCGGCGCGAGATCGAAGCCGGGCAGTTGGTGGCGGTACCGCTTGCCGCAAGAAGCGCCATTCGAACGCATGTCGATCTATGCGTCGCCCCTGACCGTCAGCTGTCTTTCGCGGCGACGAAGCTCCTCGACTTCATCGAGCGCTTCATGCGGGAACGCCAAGGTGGTGAACGCAAGAGCTGATCTTATGCCTTGCGTGAAAGACTAAATTCCGGTGTAGCTGTTTCCGCAACACTGAGCACACAATAACGACGTTGTGTGTGCACGGTGTCGATGTCACTCTTACCGCAAAGTCCGGCTGCCGAGCAGCGCGAGACAGGGGAACATGATGGTCAAGGTTTCATGCGCGCTTTCTGCGCGTCTTGTTCGGCACATCTCTTTGGCGACTGCCTTCGGCTTGGCAACAGGCTTCCTCGGCCTGACCCCCGCCGAAGCCGCAAAGACGACGCTGAGCCTTGGCATGACGATCGAGCCGACAGGCCTTGATCCGACGATCGCGGCGCCGGTGGCGATCGGTCAGGTAACCTGGCAGAACGTCTTCGAGGGTTTGGTGAGCATCGACGAAAGCGGCAAGGTTCAGCCGCAGCTCGCCACGAGCTGGGAGATCTCGCCGGATGGCCTGACCTACACGTTCAAGCTTCAGACCGGCGTGTCGTTTCACGACGGTGAAGCCTTCGATTCGGCTGCGGCGAAATTCGCCCTCGAACGCGCGCGTGGTGCCGACTCGGTCAATCCGCAGAAGCGCTTCTTCGCATCCATCGCATCGATCGATACGCCCGATGCGGAAACATTGATCCTGCATCTCTCCGAGCCGACGGGCAGCCTTCTCTACTGGCTTGGCTGGCCGGCATCGGTAATGGTCGCGCCGAATTCGGCAGCCGAGGACAAGACGAAACCTGTTGGCACCGGGCCGTTCAAGTTCGTCAACTGGGCCAAGGGCGACAAGGTCGAACTCGAGAAGAACCCGACCTATTGGAACAAGGCGGTATCGCCGAAGCTCGACAAGGTGACGTTCCGCTTCATCGCCGATCCCCAGGCGCAGGCCGCGGCATTGAGATCCGGTGACGTGGACGCGATCCCCGAATTCGGTGCGCCGGAACTGATGAACTCCTTCAGCGACGACGCCAAGCTCGTCACGAAGATCGGCAACACCGAGCTGAAGGTCGTTGCTGGCATGAACAATGCAGCCAAGCCCTTCAGCGACAAGCGTGTGCGCCAGGCGCTGATGATGGCGATCGACCGCAAGACGATCGTCGATGGTGCTTGGTCCGGCCTTGGGACACCGATCGGTAGCCACTACACGCCCAATGACCCTGGCTATATCGACCTCACCGGCAAGCTGCCCTATGATCCGGAAAAGGCCAAGGCCCTGTTGGCGGAAGCCGGCTATCCAGATGGCTTTACCTTCACGATCAAGTCTCCGCAAATGGCCTATGCGCCCCGTAGCGCCCAGGTCATGCAGGCGATGCTGGCCGAGATCGGCGTGACTATGAACATCGAGCCCACGGAGTTTCCTGCCAAGTGGGTCCAGGATGTGATGAAGGACCGCAACTACGAGATGACCATCGTCGCCCATGCCGAGCCGATGGACATCGACATCTATGCGCGCGATCCCTACTACTTCAACTACAAGAATCCAGCTTTTAGCGGCCTGATGAAGAAGGTTCAGGAAACAACCGATCCGGCGGTGCAGGCAAAGCTCTACGGCGAGGCCCAGACCATCCTGGCGGAGGATGTTCCAGCGCTCTATCTTTTCGTCATGCCCAAGCTCGGCGTCTGGGACCGGAAGCTGAAAGGCTTGTGGGAAAACGAGCCGATCCCGTCGAACGTGCTGAGCGGCGTTTCCTGGGAAGAGTGATCGTGGAGTTAGGATGAGGCGGGAAGCGGCAGGGAGCCTTGCATGTTAGCGCTGGTGTCGCGCCGTCTCGCGGGCCTTCTCGTGACGCTCCTCGTCGTCTCGCTGCTGATTTTCGCGGTGATGGATCTTCTGCCGGGTGATCCCGCGTCGATCATGCTCGGCACGTCGGCATCGCCGGAAACACTGGCGGCGCTTCGCCACGACCTCGGCCTGGATCAGCCGTTGATCCTGCGATACGGCCGCTGGCTGGCGGGGGTCTTCATGGGCAACCTCGGGCAGTCCTACACTTACGGCGTGCCGGTTGCGGGATTGCTCGTCGAGCGGCTTGCGGTCACGCTGCCGCTTGCGCTGCTGGCAATCGTCCTGTCGATGCTGATCGCCATTCCGCTCGGCGTTGCCGCTGCATCCCGGCGCGGCGGTGTTGCCGACGTGATCGCTTCGGTCTTCTCGCAGCTTGGCATCGCGGTTCCGGCCTTCTGGATGGCTCTTCTCCTCATCATCCTGTTTTCGACAACGCTCGGCCTCATGCCCGCTGGCGGTTTTCCGGGATGGAGCAGCGGTGTCTGGCCGGCGTTGCGTGCGCTGTTGATGCCGGCGATGGCGCTCGCATTGCCGCAGGCGGCCGTGCTGACGCGGGTGACGCGCTCCGCTGTGCTGGAGACCCTCCACGAGGATTTCACACGCACCGCGTTGGCAAAGGGGCTGTCTGCTCGCAAGGTCCTGTGGCGGCATTCCGTGCCGAATGCGCTGGTGCCGATCTTCACGATCCTTGGGCTGCAGTTCACCTTTCTCGTCGCCGGCGCGGTGCTGGTCGAGAATGTCTTCAACCTTCCCGGCCTCGGCCGTCTCGCCTATCAGGCGCTGTCGCAGCGCGACATCGTCGTCATGCAGGATGTCGTCCTGTTTTTTGCGGCACTGGTCATCATCATGAACTTCCTCGTTGATCTGTCCTATCTGGCGATCGATCCGCGGCTGCGAAAGGGGCTCTGAGATGGCGCCGATTGCCTGGGCCGAAGCGTTCACCAGCCGCCGCAGGAGATTGAGCCGGCGAACCAACCTTATGGCAGGTGCAGCGATCGTTGCGTGCCTTGTGCTGGTCGCCGTCGTCTCGTTACTGTGGACGCCGCTGCCGCCTGCCAAGATGCAGATCATTCACAAGCTCCAGCCGCCACTGTCGTTCGGATTGCTTGGCACCGATCAGTTCGGTCGCGATGTTCTTTCGATGCTGATGGTCGGTTGCTGGAATTCCCTGTCGATTGCCGTTCTGGCGGTTGGTATCGGCGGCACGATCGGCTCGATCGCCGGCATTTCTGCGGCGGCTTTTCGTGGCCCGTTCGAGAGCATCCTGATGCGGATATGCGACGTCATTTTCGCGCTGCCGCCGATCCTGTCGGCGATGATACTCGGTGCCTTTCTTGGGCCGGGACGCCTTACCGCCATCGCCGCCATCGCCACCTTCCTGATTCCGGTCTTCGCGCGCGTCACGCTGGCAAGTGCGTTGCAGGCCTGGAGCCAGGACTACGTGCTTGCAGCCCGCGCCATCGGCAATACCCGCCTGGCGATTTCCGTTCGCCATGTGCTGCCGAACATTGCCGGTCAGATCATCGTCCAGGCAACCATCCAGCTGGGGCTCGCGGTCCTGACCGAGGCCGGGCTCAGTTTCCTTGGCCTGGGCCTTGCTCCCCCGGCACCGACCTGGGGACGCATGCTCGCCGATGCGCAGACCTATCTCGCCCTGGCGCCCTGGCTGGCAATCCTGCCGGGCCTGGCGATTGCCTTGACCGTCCTCGGCTTCAACCTGCTCGGCGACGGCTTGCGGGATCTGCTCGATCCGAGGGAAGCAAGCCGATGACACCGGGCGACCACAGAAGGGGAGCGGGATGAGCGAGACGGATCTGACGATCAACGAACTGCGACGCCGTTTCGCCGAGAAGAGCCTGTCTCCCCTCGAATACTGGCTTGCGCTGGAAAAGCATATCGACCGCTGGGAACCCACCATCTGTGCGCTCTATGCTTTCGATCGCGACGCCGCACGCCGTCAGGCAGAGGCTTCGACTGATCGCTGGTGGCGCGGTGCGACGCTCGGCGTGCTCGACGGCATACCGGTGACCTTGAAGGAGCTTATCGCGACGAAAGGGCAGCCCATCCCGCTTGGGACGAAGGCGACCGAATTGAAGGCGGCGATGGAGGATGCCCCGGTTGCAGCCCGTCTTCGCGAGGACGGCGCCATCATCTTCGCCAAGACCACATGCCCTGACTACGGCATGCTGTCTTCAGGCCTGTCGAGCTTTCATCATCTCAGCCGCAATCCGTGGGACATCACCCAGAATCCCGGCGGATCGAGTGCGGGCGCGTCGGCAGCAGCTGCCGCTGGTTACGGTCCGCTCCACATAGGGACCGATATTGGCGGCTCCGTTCGTCTTCCCGCAGGATGGACCGGAATTTTCGGCTTTAAGCCGAGCCACGGGCGCGTACCGGTGGACCCCTACTATGTCGGCCGCTGCGCCGGGCCGATGACGCGCACGGTCGAGGATGCGGCGCTGGCGATGGCCACGCTTTCGCGCCCGGACTGGCGCGACGGCACCAGCCTGCCGCCGAACGATCTAAATTGGAGAGCGTTGCCTGATGATGTCGAAGGCCTGACGATCGGCCTCATGCTGGACGCCGGTTGCGGCCTGCCGGTCGACGATGAAATTCTGGTCGCCGTCGAAAAGGCCGCGCGCCGCTTCGAAGAGGCGGGGGCGAAGATCGTTCCTGTTGGGCCGGTTCTCAGCCGGTCGATGCTCGATGGATTAGATAAGTTCTGGCGGGCTCGCTTCTGGGGCGACATCGAAACCCTCGACGAGAGCCGCAGGAAAAGTATCCTTCCCTACATCTATAGCTGGGCTGTTGGAGCAGCCGGGATCAGCGGCGTCGAGGCGGTCAGGGGCTTCAACCAGACGATCGAGATGCGCAAATCGTGCGGACGGTTGTTTTCGGAAGTGGATGCCGTGCTCTCGCCGACCAATCCGATCGTCTCCTATCCGGCCGACTGGGCTTCGCCGACGAACGATCCGGCCAAGCCTTTCGAGCATATCTGCTTCACGGTGCCCTGGAACATGTCCGAGCAGCCAGCCGCTTCCATCAATTGCGGCTTTTCGAAATCGGGCATGCCGATCGGGCTGCAGATTATCGGGCCGCGTTTCGACGACCTGCGCGTTCTCGGCCTGTCGAAGGCCTTCGAAGAGTGGACGGGTGGCGTTGCCTCCTGGCCGCAGCCGCCGATCAGATGATCGGACGGCGGTATCCGGTCGGCTGTTCGTAGAGCCAGCCGATGCGTTTGATGGCCGCTTCGAAGTTTTCGCGGGCAACGGTCATGGTGTGGCCATTGGCGTGGATGATGGTCTCTGAATCTTCCATGGCGGCGACATGCCCTTTCCAGAAGACGAGATCGCCGCGTCGCAGCTCGGCCCGGTCGATTGGTTCGCCGAGCGCTGCTGCCTGCATGTCGGTGTCGCGCGGTGCCGCGCGTCCCGTCATCAGCATCGACAGCTGAACGAGGCCCGAACAGTCGATGCCGAGGCCGGAGCGCCCGCCCCAGAGATAGGGCGTTTCGAGGAAACGGGTGGCGATATCGACGTAGTCGTCCCCGTGCCCGGTGCCGACAGGTGCGACATGCTTTGCAAAGATCGCCGTGCCGTCTTCAAGCATTGCGTAATGATTGCCGCGTGCTTCCGCCTCGCCGACGATGCGGACACGGCTACCCATCGATAGAATCGAGCTGTAAGGCTTTCGCAGTTCGGGCTCGCGGTAAAGAAAAGTCCGCTGCACGGTTACGATGTGCGTGGCGGCGTCTCCCTGTTCGGAAAGCGCGCCTTCGGGCACATAGCCGACATAGCCATCCGACGATGCCTTGATCCAGCACCAGCCGTCGGCGCGGTCGAAGACGGTCACGTCCTCGCCCATCAGCAGCTCCGTGTCGATGCCGATAGCGTCGTCGGGGCGCGGCCGCAATCCGACCACAGGGACCGCGATGCGTGCCGGCGTTCCGTCCACGAAACGCGGGGCGTCCACCTGGCCGCGAAGACCGCTCTCCGCGAGATCGGGGCGATAGGCATGCAGGCGGCGATCAAGAATAGTCATGTCATTCCTCTTACGGCGAAAGGCGCCGACCCTGTTCACGCACCCGGTCGCCGAGCTTCTCGAGATAGAGCGCGCCGCCGACCGTTCGTTTGATCACGACATTCCGGCGATCCCGCTCGTCGCGGATGCGGTCCACCAGCCCGAGTTCCCCCATCGTATCAAGCGCTCTGGTGATGACGGGTTTGGTAACGTTGAGCTCAGCCGCCAGGCCGCGCACGGTGTGCGGCGGCGGCACCAGATAGATATGCAGCAGGATTGCCATCTGGCGCAATGTCAAATCGCGCTCATCCATCCGCACCTGATTGAGTGATACGCCGTACCAAAGTCCGAGTGCCTGGGAAGCTGTGAGTTCGATCGGCACGATCCCCCCGAAAAACGTTACGCATGCGTTCCATTTTCGGAGAGAGGGGGCGCAAGTGCAATGGGAGCGGCGTCATCGCCGCTCCGCAAGGTGAATAAAATTTTAACGAACCGCTTATCGCACGCTCTGGCGAATGTGGTGGTAGAGCGCCCGGATCGCCTGCGCTTCGCCGCCGCCGGGCGAGTGCGGCCGCTCGGAAGGGGCCCATCCGTAGATGTCGAAGTGCGCCCAGCTCTTGGTGTTGCTGACGAAGCGCTTCAGGAACAGGGCGGCTGTGATCGCGCCCGCCATGCCGCCAGCCGGTGCGTTCGTTATATCAGCGAACTTGCTGCGGATATCCTTCTCGTAGCCCGCATAGAGCGGCAGCCGCCAGAGCGGATCGTCCGTTTCGAAGCTTGCTTCCATCAGGTCCTGGGCGAGATCGGCATCGTCGGTGAAGAAGGGCGGCAGGTCCGGCCCGAGAGCCACGCGCGCTGCTCCGGTCAAGGTTGCCATGTCGATCAGGAGATCGGGCGATTCTTCGTCGGCGTAGGACAGTGCATCGGCGAGGATCAACCGGCCCTCGGCATCGGTGTTGTCGATCTGCACCGTGAGACCCTTGCGGCTGCGGTAGATGTCGCCGGGGCGGAAGGCGTTCGACGAGATCGAGTTCTCGACAACAGGAACGATCACCCGCAGATCGACCTTCAGCTTTGCGTCCATGATCATCAGCGCGAGGCCCATGACGTTCGCCGCGCCGCCCATGTCCTTCTTCATCAGCGCCATGGAGGCGGCAGGCTTGATATCGAGGCCGCCCGTGTCGAAGCAGACGCCCTTGCCGACGAGGGTGATCTTGCGATGTCCCTTCTTGCCCCAGCGAAGTTCGAGCAGTCGCGGCGCATCGGCGCTGGCGCGGCCGACCGTGTGGACGAGCGGGAAATTCTGCCGCAGGTCGTCGCCGCTGACCACGTTGATCTCGGCCTTGTAGTGCGCGGCGAGACCACGGAAAGCGGCTTCGAGTTCGTTCGGGCCCATGTCGTTGGTTGGGATGTTGATCAGGTCGCGCGCGAGGAACACGCCGGCAAGCTGCCGGTTGATATCCGCGCCATCGGCGTCGCGCGGGATCATCAGCGTGGCGGCAGGAGATTTCTCGGATTTATAGCGATCGAACCGATAGCTGCCGAGGCCGAAACCGAGAGACAGGCGGTTTGCTGTCAGGGGAGCGGTTTCGATGTGCCAGTCTCCGGCGGGTAGCGCGCGCGCCAGCGTGCCGGTGATGTAAGGTTGCTCCGACGGATTGGTGCCAAGACCGAAGAGCGCGCCGCCGAGGTGACCTTCGGCCGTGGGGATCAGCAGCAGCGAGCCGCTATCCGCCTTGTAGCCGGCCTTCTTTGCCCAATCGAGCGCAATCGGATCGATCGTTGCCGTCTCGATATGGGCAGGCGTGACCGCGAAGATCGGCAAGGTCGAGCCACCTTTGGTGTTGAAAGGGGTCGGTCTTTCGATGAACTGATAGGGGGCCATGATTATCCTTCGGGGCGTCCGGGAATCGCTTTTTAACGGTCTGTTAGGGTTAACAGATTATTGCTGGAGTGAAGATTGCGTCAAAGCCTTTCCCTGTTTCGCTTTGAGGTCCGGCGCCGATATCCGATTTCAGGAAAACGCGATGCCTGCCTTGGCCTACACCCATTTCAAATACCGCATTTTCCAGGGCACTGCCGCGGTGCTCGTCGTACTCGCCCTGAGCGGCTGCAACACCACCAAGGATCGGATGACGACCGGTTCGGTGCCGCAGCTTAGCAAACCCGTCGAGACGATGAACGACCAGGAGGTTCGCTCCGCGACGGATCGGATCGGCCAGGCCTACGAGAAAAACCCGCGTGATCCGGTCAACGGCGTCAATTATGCCAATCTCTTGCGTATGCAGGGCAGGGATGCCCAGGCGCTGGCGGTCATGCAGCAGGTTGCCATCGCCAATCCCGCGGACCGCAATGTTCTGGCGGCTTACGGCAAGGCCCAGGCGGCCGCCGGCCAGCTGCAGCAGGCGCTCGACACGATCGGCCGGGCGCAGACCCCTGACCGCCCGGATTGGAGGCTGATATCTGCCGAAGGCGCCATCCTCGACCAGCTCGGCCGTTCGGCCGAAGCGCGTCAGCGTTATCGCGATGCACTGAATATCCAGCCGAACGAACCGTCCATTCTCTCCAATCTCGGCATGTCCTACGTCCTGACAGGCGACCTGCGCACGGCCGAAACCTATCTCCGCCAGGCTGCGGCGCAGCCATCGGCAGACAGTCGTGTTCGCCAGAATCTGGCGCTTGCCGTCGGTTTGCAGGGACGCTTCCCGGAAGCAGAGCAGATCGCACGGCGCGAACTCACGCAGCAGCAGGCCGAGGCGAACGTCGCCTACCTCAGGGGCATGCTTTCGCAGCGGAATTCCTGGCAGAAGCTCGCGTCGAAGGATGCCGGCGAAAGCACCGGCACCAACTGACGCGTCAACGGCCGCTCACGCCTGAAACGACGAGTTCCAATCCCAGCCCTGCCATGACCGCACCCGCCGTGCGGTCGATCCACGCCTTGGTGGCGAGGTAGACCTGTCGTGGGTGGTGTGCGGAGAAGGCCAGCGCCACGATCGAATACCATCCGGCCTCGACGGCGAACACGCCGACGGGAAGCGCCAGCATCAGTCCAAGAGGCACGGTCTTCGGAAGCAGGGCGGCAAAAATGCCGGCGTAGACCACGACGGTCTTCGGGTTGCTGATCTGCGTCAGCAGCGCGGTCATCAAGCTTCGGCCGGGAGCAGGTTTCAGGGTCGCCGTTTCACCGATGTCGAGCGGCTTGCTCGCGCCGCGCCAGATATTCAGTGCGATCCACGCAAGATAGGTTCCGCCGGCGATCTTGAGCCCGATATAGAGCCATTCGAACTGCGAGAGCAGCGCCGTCAGGCCCGCCAGGGCAAGAATACTGAAGAGAGCGCCACCGATCCCCATCCCCAAGGCGGCGGCAAGGCCGTCCACGCGCGAGCGGGACACGGCGATCCGCGATACCATGACGAAGCTCGGACCAGGGCTCATCGCGCCGATCGACAACGCGGCAATGATGCTCAGAAAAATGCTTGCGGAAGACATCGGCAGCTCCGGGACAGTGCGACGAGACAGCGTCAGTGCGTCTCACACTTCACGCCCCTTGTCGATGTCTGTCCGCGCGGGCCACCCGTGTGCGTCGTTCGACTAGAACTTGTCCGAGACCTGGATACCGGCCGGTCCGAGAATAACCGCGACGAGAACAGGCAGGAAGAACAGGATCATCGGCACCGTAAGCTTCGGCGGCAGGGCAGCGGCCTTCTTCTCGGCCTCGTTCATCCGTTCGTCGCGGCCTTCCTGCGCCAGCACGCGCAGAGCCTGCGAGACCGGCGTACCGTAACGGTCGGCCTGGATCAGCGCCTGCACAACCGATTGCACGATCGGGATCTGCGTGCGGATGGCGAGGTTTTCGAGCGCCTGGCGGCGGTCCGGCAGGAACGACAGCTCGGCGGTGGTCAGCACCATTTCCTCGGCGAGCGGCGGGGATGCCTCGCCGAGTTCTTCCGAGACGCGCCGCATGGAGGCCTCGATCGAGATACCGGATTCGACGCAGATCAGCATGAGATCAAGCGCATCGGGCCATGCGCGCTTGATCGAGTGCTGTCGCTTTTTCATCTTGTTGGAGATGAAGATATTCGGGGCATAGAAGCCGAGATAGGCGAAGCAGAGCGTCGCGAGGAAGCGGACGGGTGTCGGCTTGTCGGCGAGATGATCGAGACCGAAGACCCAGAAGACCGCAACCCCGAAAAACAGGAAAGGCAGCAGGAAGCGCGCGACCAGGAAGGTGTTCAGCGCATTCTCCGAGCGATACCCGGCTGCGCGGAGCTTGTTCATGGTGTTTTCGTCGACCAGGGCTTCACGCAGGTTGAAGCGTTCGACGATCTGGCGAACCGATCGGTTGTTCTGGGTACGTAGCGATGCCTTGCCGCCTGCCTCGGCGTTCATGCGGGCGCGTTCGCGGGCGCGGATCTGTTCGCGCTCGGTCGAGACCTCCTTCATGCGCTTGGCGAGGTCGCCACGCTCGAAGAAGGGAATGGCAAGCGTGTAGAGGCTTGCGAACACTGCGACCGCGACAAGCACGGCGATCAGCATGGAGGGATTGGTCAAACTGCTGGCGAGATCCGATGACATCGCACTTCCTCGGCTAGATATCGAAATTGACCATGTTGCGCATGACGAAGATGCCGATCGACATCCACACGCCCGAAAGGCCCATGATCAGGTGTCCACGTGGATCCGTGAAAAGGATCATCATGTATGCTGGCGACGTCATGTAAACGAGCAGCGCCACGATGAACGGCAGTGCGCCGATGATCACCGCAGAGGCCTTCGCCTCCATCGACAGTGCCTTGACTTTCGCCTTCATCTTCTTGCGTTCACGCAGAACCTTCGCAAGGTTTCCGATCGCTTCGGAAAGGTTGCCGCCCGCCTGCGACTGGATGGCGATGACGATGGCGAAGAAGCTGACTTCCTGAAGCGGCATGTGATTGGCCATGCGGCCGCAGGCATCGGGCACGCTGAGCCCGACCTGCTGCGATTCCACGACACGCCGAAATTCGCCTCGCACAGGCTCCTTGCCTTCGCCGGCAACCAGGCGGATGGCGTCGTTGAGCGGGAGGCCCGACTTGATGGAGCGCACGATGACGTCGAGCGCGTTTGGAAACTCGTCGAGAAACTTGTTCTGGCGACGCTTGACGAGGAAGCCGAGTATCCAGCGCGGCAGGCCGAGGCCGGCAACCACAGGAATGCCGAGCACGACCATGACGGGGGCGTCGGCGAGAAAGGCGACGAACATCAGGACGAGGCCGAAGATCGCGCTGAACATGTAGAAACGGCCGGGCGTGAGCGTAAGGCCGGCCTGGGTTAGCCTGGATTTCAGTGTCAGTTTCTTCTTGGCGTTTTCCTGCTGGCGCTTCTCGAGCTCCTTCAGGTTGTCCTGAACCGACTTGCGCCGCTTCGACAATTCCTGCACGCGGTCGCGGGCCGCCTTGATGTTGGCGCGGTCGGCGTCTGCGGACGCTACGCGGCTGACCCGGTTGGCAGCCTTCTTTTCGGTCTCCATTCTCGAAAACAGGAAGGCATAGCAGACACCCCCCGCCGAAACGGCGGCAAGCAGGATGATCGCAAGCACTGTCGGATCGAGACCGAACATTTCACTAATCCTTCGACTTTTCTTCCATTTCGTCGAGCGCGGCCGCGAGGCGCTTCTCCTCGTTGAAATAGCGGGCGCGATCCCAGAAATGCGGCTTGCCGATACCGGTCGACTTGTGCCGGCCGACCAGGCGTCCGCCGGCATCTTCGCCTTCGATCTCGTAGCGCATGAGATCCTGCGTGATGATCACATCGCCTTCCATGCCGATCACCTCGGTGATCTGCGTGATACGGCGCGAGCCGTCGCGAAGACGGGCGGCCTGAATGATCACGTCGACCGATCCCGAGATGATCTCGCGCACCGTCTTGGCGGGCAGGGTGAAACCGCCCATCGCGATCATCGATTCGATACGGCTAAGGCATTCGCGCGGCGAGTTCGAGTGGATCGTTCCCATCGAACCGTCGTGGCCGGTGTTCATCGCCTGCAACAGGTCGAAAACCTCGGGTCCGCGCACTTCGCCGACGATGATCCGTTCCGGACGCATACGCAGGCAGTTCTTGACGAGATCGCGCATCGTGATCTCGCCTTCGCCTTCGATGTTCGGCGGGCGGGTTTCGAGCCGGACGACATGCGGCTGCTGCAGCTGCAGTTCGGCCGTGTCTTCGCAGGTGATGACGCGCTCGTCGGTATCGATGTATCTGGTCAGGCAGTTGAGAAGCGTCGTCTTGCCGGAACCCGTACCGCCTGAAATGACGACATTGCAGCGGACGCGGCCGATGATCTGCAGCAGCGTCGCGCCTTCCGTGGTGATTGCACCGAAGCGTACGAGCTGCTCGAGCGTCAGCTTGTCCTTCTTGAACTTACGGATGGTGAGAGCCGGGCCATCGATCGCAAGTGGCGGCGCGATGACGTTGACTCGCGAGCCGTCGGGCAGGCGCGCGTCGCAGATCGGGCTCGATTCATCGACGCGTCGGCCGACCTGGCTGACGATCCGCTGGCAGATCGAGAGCAGCTGCGAATTGTCGCGGAACCGGATCTCGGACTCGATGGTCTTGCCGCCGACTTCGATGAAGGTCTGGCCGGCGCCGTTGACCATGATGTCGGCGATGTCGTCGCGCGCAAGCAGCGGCTCCAGCGGCCCGTAGCCGAGAACGTCGTTGCAGATGTCCTCAAGCAGTTCTTCCTGCTCGGAGATCGACATCGCGAAGTTCTTGATTGTGATGATATCGTTGACGATATCACGAATTTCCTCGCGCGCGCTTTCTCCGTCGAGCTTGGCGAGCTGGGAAAGATCGATCGTATCGATCAGCGCCGAGAAGACCTGCGCCTTCGTATCGTAATATTCGTCGGTGCGGGCAGGGCGCTTGCGCTGCGGCGTCTGCATCGGCGGAGGCGCGACCTGCTGGCGTGTGGCCTCACGCTGAGGTTCGGCAAGGATTGCCGGCCCCGAGGACGATGGTGTCGCAACAGGCGCGGGGGGCGCGACTGTGCCCCCTGCCTTGCCAAAACCCTCGTTTCCGCGTTTTCCGAACATGAACTATTCCAATCCGCTCTCGGCTGATCTCATTTGCGCTTCAGCAGACCAAGAAGACCGCCCTTCTTTGCCTTCTTGACAGCGATACGGCCGGTCACGATGTGCGCCAGTTGTGAGAAGGTTTCCGCCGTCGGCGACTTTGCATCCATTTCCGATATCATCCGGCCGCTGTTGGCAGCCGTGCCGAAGAGGTTGCTGTCGAACGGGATGATCGCGATCGGATCCGTCTCCAGCGGCTCGCAGAAGTCGGAGGGCGTAATCTCCGGGCGCTTAGGCATGCCCACCTGGTTGAGGATGAGGTGAGGCGCCTTGTCGTTCGGCCGCATCTTGCGCAGCGCATCCATCATGTTCTTGGTGTTGCGCAGGTTTGCGAGATCCGGGGACGCGCAGATGACGACTTCGTCGACACTGCCAAGAACCGAACGCGTCCATTCCGACCACGCATGCGGGACATCGAGAACGGTAACGGGCGCACTGCGCTGCAAGACGTCCAGAACCGGTTGGAATGCCTGTCCCTCGAAATCATAGGAGCGGTCGAGGATGGAAGGCGCCGCGAGCAGCGAAAGATGCTCCGAGCACTTCGTCAGCAGACGGTCGAGAAAGACTTCGTCGAGACGCTCGGGCGCGTAGACGGCTTCGGCGATGCCCTGCGTCGGATCCTGGTCGAAGTCGATGTTTGCCGTACCATAGGGCAGGTCGAGATCGGCGAGGATGGTTTCGGTCGAAAACAGGCGCGAGATGCCGAAAGCGCAGTTGTGGGCGATCGTCGATGAACCGACCCCGCCCTTGGCGCCGATGAAGGCGATGCTTCTGCCAAGCGGCTCCGCATCTGGATCGACGAAGATTGCCGCCAGCGCCGACATCAGGTCGGCCATGCCGACCGGCTGAACCATGTATTCGGAAATGCCGTTGCGGATGAGCTCGCGATAGAGCGAGATATCATTGTGATAGCCGACGACGATGACCTTCGTCGAAGGATCGCAGACCGAAGCGAGCGGTGCCAGTTCGCTGAGCAGGCTGCTGCTCGTCGCACGCGTTTCGAGAATGATCAGGTTTGGCGTCGGCGCACCGGCAAACATGTTTGCCGCCGCGGCGATGCCGCCGCTCGTCACGCGCATGCTGACCTTCGACATGCGGCGATCGTTGCTGCAGCGCTCCATCGTGCGTTGCAGTTCCTCGCTTTCGCAGAAGGCGTGAATGGAGATGCGCGGCAGCGGTCGCATGCCTTCGAGCTCCGCCATGCGCATCGCGTCCTCTGCGTGCCGGAGTTCCGCGGTATTCTTGATCTCGTATTCGACCGTGCTCATCGTCAATCCTTACCGATCAAAAGGTGCTTGAGCCGGAGGCAGCAACATCATCGATCGTCGTGGTCGTTTCGCGATATTCCTTGATGGCGGCGTTGCGGCGCGTCGCATCGATCGGGGTCATGCCACGCGGCGCGACCAGGTCTTCCGGGTTCGCGATCTGTGCGGCGAGGTTGTTCTGCGTGGCGCAGCCGAAGTTGTAATAGTTCTGGTTGCTGAAGTCGTTGATCATGTCCTTCGGCCACTGGCCGCACTGCGAGGTCATGGCCGTTGTGCCGACGAAGGTCAGCCGGATCGGCGCGGAATCGCCGGTGGCGCCGGCACCATAGGAGCTGTTGACGATCTTCGAGCTTGAGATGCCGCGCGCTGAAAGTTCGGCGCGAACCTGCCCGCGCAGCTGGCGTGCGGCCGCGGCGTTCGGCGAGCCTTCAGGCGTCATCAGGTAGACTGGGCCTGTCGCTCTGGAGCCGTAATTCTGGGCGAAGCCACGGATCATGTCACGCTGCGCCGTGTTGAGGCGTCTGTCCGTCGAGGCAACCGGGATGTCCACGGATTGCTCCGCTTCGGTAACGACGATGGGGTGGCGCTGGCGATAGTCGTCAGGAATGCCGCCGGTGGTCAGGTCGTCATGCGATGCGCAGCCCGAAAGGAGAGCAGCGGCCATCGCCGCAACGGCGACCACGCACCTGGATTTTGCGATGCGGGTCGTGCTGTTCCGAGTCATCGAATGATCTCTATCTCTTGTCATTGCTACCGCTCCGCTCATTTGTAGATGAACCCGATCGAGCCGTGGAACTGCGCGTCGGCAACAGGCGTCTGGTGCCCGTAGACCTTGTTCACGCGGTTGAGGAAGAATGCCGCGCCATCGTTTTCCGGGCTGAAGTTGTCGTCCGGGCGATTGAGCTGGTTGCGTGCGACCGGGCGTACCAGATACGGCGTCGCGATGATCACGAGCTCGGTTTCGTCACGTTCGACGGTGCGCTGGCGAAACAGCGTGCCGAGCAACGGAATCTTGTTGACGCCTGGCGTGCCGTTCGAGGTCTGGGCAACGTTGTCGCGGATCAAGCCGGCGAGCGCGATCGAGCCGCCCGAGGGAAGCTCGACGGAGGTTTCGGCCGAACGCCGCTGATAGGTCGGCGTCGAGCCGGAGACCGACGGCGCCGGTTCCGACACATTGGTCTTGATCTGCAGGCTGATGCGCCCCGAGGAGAGCACGACCGGTTTGAAGGCGAGGTTGATGCCGTAGTTGTAAGGAACGATCGTGACGTTGCCGTCGTTGTCGGTCGTCGAATAGAGGACCTGACCACCGGAGTTGAACGTCGCGGCCTGGCCTGAGATCGCGGTCAGCGTCGGTTCGGCCAGCGTCTTGACGACCTTCGCCTGTTCCAGCGCGCTGAGATAGGTCGAGATGTCGTATTTGCCGATCGAGCTCTTGAACAGTGCTGCCAGGCCGCCGCCGATGGTTGCCGTGGCGCTGTCGACGTTTGGAGATCCGAGCTGCGCGACCGATAGGCCCTTCGAGTTGGAAACCAGGTTGTCGAAGCCGAGCTGCTTGAGGATTTCGCGACGCACTTCGGCGATCGTCACCTTCAGCGTTACCTGGTCTTCGCCTTCGATCTTCAGGAGATTGATGACCTGCGAGGTTTGTCGGCCTTCGGCAAAGAGCGCGACGGAGCTGTCGCCGCCCTGGCCGCTCGCGGTTTCCGTTCGGGTGGTCGCTTCGCCGCCCTTCAGGAAGACCTGGGCGAGATCCGCGGCCTGCGCCGCGTCCTGCGGCGTGCGCACCGTGCCTGTCAATACGATGTTGTCGGAGACGATCTCGACGTTGATGTTGGAATCGGGAATGAAGCGGCGCAGATTGCTTTCGAGCCCGGCGACATCGCGTTCGATGGCGATGTCGAGGCTGACGATCTGCTGTCCGTCGGCGCCGAAAATGAAGATGTTGGTCTGTCCCACGGTCTTGCCGAAAAGGTAGATGCGGCGCGAAGAACGGGTGACGGCATCCGCCATCGACGGGTCGGAAACGAGGATATCATGCGCATCGACAGGCAGATCGACCACGATCGCCTTCTTCAACCCGAGCTTCAGGCTGCGGTGCGCGCCTGGGCCGGCCTGCGTGATGGTGACCATGCCATCGGACTCGGCAAGTGCCGCGCGCACGCCGAAATCGCCGGGCAGGAAGCCCGGCGCCATGCCGGTTACACCGATCGCCAAGGATAGGCAGCCCGCCAGCAAAGGCTTTATGTACCGCGTTGAATTGCCCATTAGCGTTTCCTCTACTCGGCCTTTGCCGCGCCGGTGCTGTCGGTGACGATCGCTCCGGATTTGATGACCTGGACGATCGAGCTGCCGTTGTCGCCGCTCAGCAGGTAGTCGGCTGCGGTCGTATCCTGCTCGCGCGCATCGGCAACGGAACGAAGCGCCAGTGAAAGCCGGTCCGCCATCTGCTGTGCAACGGCCAGGACTTTCGTCTGGTCGGGAGTGAGCTCCAGCGTCGCCGTCGTGCCGACGACGGACTTGGAGCCGTCTTCTTTCTCCTGGATCTGCTGGTCGATGGCGAGAATACGCACGTTGCTCAGCACGGTTTCGGTGAGATACTTGTCACCGCTCTTGGCCTTGCGCACCATGATGACGTCGACGCGGTCGTTCGGTAGGATGAAGCCGCCCGCACCTGTCGCAACTGAGATTTCGGTCGCCACCGCACGCTTGCCGGATGGCAGCAGCGACGACATGATCTTGCTGCTGGAGTCGGCGATCTTCTCCGCGCGAACCGGTTCGCCTTCAAAGATCGGCAGGCGCACGACGGCGCCCTGCATATCCTTGATGGCTTCAGGCTTTTCCGATTCGGTGATGAAGCCCTGGACAACGCCGCCCTGCGGCCACGGCATCCAGTGTACGGCCTTGTCGTCGAGGCGCGCACCAACCGGCAGGTTGGCACTCGAAACGAGCACGTTTACGGTCGGCTCTTTCTCGACGACGGATTGTACCTGGGTAATGACCGACCCGCGCCCGGCAAGGCTCATCGCGAGTATGCCGGCGAGGCCGGCAGCCACGACGGCCACTCCAAGTATTAGAATTCGGGCGGGTTTCATTGGTCATTCCCCGGAGATTCGAGATATTCGTCCCGGAGAATGGACCCCAATTGGTGTAATTATGGTTAACGAAAGCCTTCGGATTTAGGTTAATTCTACCTTAATTCCTAGGATTTCACGGCTTCCAGCGCGGCGAGAAACAGCGGGCTTTGGGGGAAGGCAAGAAAGCCTCCGATCGCGATCGCTATACCGTAAGGAACCTTCTTGGCCGTAAGGATGGAATGGGGAACCGGCAGGCCGGTCGCCAGTATGACATCCGAATACATCCGGATCCCAAGAATAACGAGGGTAACGGCGCCGCCGATGATGCCGACATAGACGACGAAAGCGGCAAGCGAGGGATCGTATCCGAACCAAAGTGCAGCGGCTGTCAGGAGCTTCGCATCTCCGCCGCCCATGACGTTCAGCGCGAAGAGCGCGAAGCAGGCGGCAAACACGGCGGCAGCGGCTAGGAGGTGCATGCCGATGGCGGCTGGCGGCAGACCCGCCATGAAGGCGATCGGAACAAATGCTGCGGCGAGGATGATCGATACCCTGTTCGGGATCGTCATCGTGAGGATATCGGACACTGCGGCGATCGCCAGGCACAGCGGGAAAATCAGAAAAATTGCCGCTTCAGTCATATTCGCTCCCCAAGCACTAGAGGCTCACGGTCATCTGCCCGTGAGCCTCTGAGAACAAAATTCGCACGCAGTGCTAATCAGGTCGGCGTCTTGCTGCTGATCGTGTTCGACAGGTTGTTGAACATGATGTTCAGTTTGCTGCCGAGAGCGGATGCACCGGTGATGAGCGCTACGGAAATGAGCGCTGCGATCAGGCCGTATTCAATTGCGGTCGCGCCGGATTCGTCCTTGAGAAAACGGCTTACAAGCTTGGTCATGATAACTCCTAACTCCAGTTGATGTTCAGCACGTCCGCCAACTGTTTGCCGTTGATCGGATTGGCCTACCCTAGCGAGTGGCGCTTTCCATCAACTTAAAGAATTGAGTTACCGATACGTAAACAGGATTAGCGCTTTGAATATGGTAAGTGTTGCCTTCGAGCGAAGCTTAAAATTCGAAGTATTATCGCCTAACGTCTTCTTGATACTATAGGAGTTCCTGGAAACCACGGTTTTCGCCGTTCGCTCGTGTCGCCGCCTGTGCTGGAACGCTCCGTGCCACATGCTCCAAATCGAGCCTATCTCGCGCCCTACAAGATGAATCATTATCGGTTAAATCTTCGTTCACCATTTTTTCCCATGCTGGCGCTAGGTTCCATTAAGATCGCGAAAGAAAAGTGGATGTCACCGAGCGGCAAAAGGATATTTCTCGCCAGCGCTTTTGCCGTCGCGGGTCTCTCACACGCGGCCGTAGCGCAGCAATCCGAAATGCTCCGCGTCTATATGGATCAGGCGCGCGTGTTGAAGCTTGACCGTCCTGTCAGCAAGGTCATCATCGGCAATGCCAAGGTCGCCGACGCGACGGTCGCCGACCCCAAGACGATCGTGTTGACCGGCAGAAGCTTCGGCAGCACCAATCTTGTCCTTCTCGATTCGGACGGCAACGCAATTCTTGACGAGAGCATCCTCGTCTCGATCGACGAAGCGAACACCGTGCGTGTTTTCCGCCAGACGGAACGGACGGTCCTGTCCTGCACGCCGAATTGCGAGCAGCACAGCGCGCCCTCGAACGAAACCTCGGCCGCAGCAGCCAACTAAGCTCGTTAAACTTCTGAGCCGCTCTGAAACGAAAAATCAACGCTCGTCGCGTAAGACTGCGCGATCAAAGCTGTTCGGACAAAAACCATGACGGAATTGGATCAGACAGCGGAAGGGGCCAGACGGCGGGGATGGACACGTCGACGGTCAATTGCCGCTTTCGCGCGCTCTCGCGATGGATCGGCGGCGATCGAGTTTGCCCTGCTCGCGATTCCCTATTTCATGATTGTCTTCGCGATCATCGAGACCTTCGTCGCCTTCGCGGGCGAACAACTCGTTTCCAGCGCTGTCGATACGCTGAGCCGCAAGATACGGACGGGTCAGATCACGCTTGCGAACACCGACCGCACGGCATTTCGCACTGCGCTCTGCAACGAGATCTCCGTCCTGATCAAATGCTCGACGACAGAGGCCGCCACGCCCAACAAGCTTTATGTCGACGTGCAGAAGTTCTCGACGTTCGCGGCCATCCCGACAACCATTCCGAAGGTGTCGACGGCGAATTACGCGGATATCAACACTTCAGCCTTCCAATACGCGCCGGGCGGTGCCGGGACCATCAACATGGTCAGGGCCTACTATCGCTGGCAGGTCATAACAGACCTTATCCGTCCCTACATCTCCAGCGTACGGCCCGCCGATGGCTCGTCGGCCTATTTCCTCATCGTCGCGACCGCGGCTTTCCAGAACGAGCAGTATCCGTGATGGCCTTTCGTAACGCTCTTCTGAAATTGAGAAGACTCGGCGCTCGTTTCGCGAGGGATCGCGAGGGGGTCGGTGCAATCGAGTTCGCCATCCTGTTTCCGATCCTCGTCGTGCTCTATGTCGGTGCGTTCGAGATTACCATCGGATTGAGCCTCAGCAAGCGCGCCGCGCGATCGGCGGCGTCGGTTGCCGACGTCGTAACCCAGCAGCAGAGCGTCACGAAGTCCTGGCTGGCCGATATGCCCTCGGTCGCAAGTGCGATCTTTGCTCCGTACCCGACAACGGGAATGACGCTGAAGATTACCGGCATCACGATCGACTCGTCCGCCAATCCGAAGGTCAAGTGGTCCTGGGCCCAGGACAACTCCGCGCCCTATGCCGCAAACTCGGCGGTCACGGTGCCGACGGATCTGAAGAAAGCAAGCAGCTTCCTTGTTCGTGCCGAGATCACAGTGCCGTACCAGCTGTTCCTCTTCGCGTTCGCGCCGAACCTCGTGTCGAAGCAAAGCACTCTGACGATCAGCCGGACCTACTACTATCGCCAGCGTCAGGGTGACGACGTCGCCTGCAGCGATTGCTGACGGCTCCGTTCCCCGCGATATTTGCCAAGTCACCACGACCGATATAAGGCTTGGCCTTTCGCAGCCTGCAGACGTCAGGCGCGCTTTGCTATCGGGTGAACCATGCCGCGTGCTTTTCTGTTCGTTCTGGATTCCTTCGGAGTCGGCGGTGCGCCTGATGCAACGACCTATGGTGACGAGGGCGCCAATACGCTCGGCCATATAGCGGAATTCTGCGCCGCCGGGGCAGGGGACCGCGAAGGGCTGCGCGCTGGCCCGCTGCAGCTTCCGAACATGTCGGCGTTGGGGTTGCTGCATCTCGCGAAGGCCGCTTCCGGTCGCTTCCCGGCAGGAATGCCGGTGCCCGAGAAGATTTACGCGACCTACGGCTCCGCCAACGAGGTCTCCCGCGGCAAGGATACGCCGTCAGGCCACTGGGAGATCGCCGGAACGCCGGTGACTTTCGACTGGGGCTATTTTCCCACTGAGGGTGATGCGTTTTCGCCCGACTTTCTGGATTCGCTGTGCCGCGCCGCCGATGTGCCCGGTATTCTCGGCAATTGCCACGCATCGGGGACCGATATCATCGCGCGCTTCGGCGAAGAACACATCCGGACCGGCAAGCCCATCTGCTACACCTCGACGGACTCGGTCTTTCAGGTTGCCGCGCATGAGACGCATTTCGGTCTCGACCGGCTGATGACCTTCTGCGCGATCGCGCGTGCGCTGCTCGACCCGATGAACATCGGGCGGGTCATCGCTCGCCCATTCGTCGGCGAGCGGGCGGCAAGCTTTGAGCGAACCGGAAATCGTCGCGACTTCTCGGTTCCGCCACCGGAGCCGACGCTGCTGGACCGTCTGGTAAAGGAAGGGCGTAACGTCCATGCCGTCGGCAAGATCGGCGACATCTTTGCCCATCAGGGCGTCTCGCGGGTGATCAAGGCCAACGGCAACCAGGCGCTGATGGACGCGACGCTCGACGCGATGGATACCGCCGAGGATGGCGACCTGGTTTTCACCAATTTCGTCGATTTCGACATGGTCTATGGCCACCGTCGCGATGTTCCGGGCTATGCGGCAGCCCTTGAGGCGTTCGATGCCCGCCTGCCCGAAGTCGGCGGCAAGCTGAAGCCCGGCGACCTTGTTATTCTGACCGCCGATCACGGCTGCGATCCAACCTGGCGCGGCACGGATCATACCCGCGAACGGGTGCCCATCATTGCCTATGGCCCGGGGCTCCGCCCCCGCGATATCGGTATTCGCTCGACCTACGCCGACATCGGCGAGACGATCGCCCGGCATCTGCGCATACCGACCGGCCAGCATGGGAGAAGCTTTCTATGACCGGCCATTTGAAGAAGGTCGAACTGCACTGTCATCTGGAAGGGGCGGCTCCTCCCTCCCTGACATTGGGGCAGGCCCGCAAATACAACATCGACATCGCCGAACACCTGAAGGACGGAGCCTACGTCTGGCACGACTTTGCAAGTTTCCTGCAGTGCTACGACAAGATTTCCGAAGTCTACAAGACCGAGGAAGACTATGCCCTGCTGACGGAAACCTATCTCGGCGAGCTCGCCTCGGTCGGCACGATTTACAGCGAGCTGATCGTCTCGCCCGATCACGGAAAGCGCATCGGCCTTGGCGCCGACGCTTACATTGCCGGCGTCTGCGAAGGCATCCGCCGGGCGGAGGCTGCAAACGGAATCGTGGCCCGGCTGATCGTCACAGGTGAGAGGCACTTCGGTCCCGACAGCGTTGTCGGCGCCGCCGAATATGCCGCGAAAGCACGCAACCCGCTGATCACAGGCTTCAATCTTGCCGGCGAGGAACGCATGGGCCGCGTCGCGGACTACGCCCGGGCGTTCGACATCGCGCGCGATGCCGGTCTTGGGCTGACGATCCACGCGGGTGAAGTCTGCGGACCGTTCAGTGTCGCCGATGCGCTTAATGTCGTGCGTCCGTCCCGCATCGGTCATGGCGTGCGGGCGATCGAGGATGAAGCCCTGGTGCGCCGCCTGGCGGAGCAGGGCACGGTTCTCGAAGTCTGCCCCGGCTCGAACATCGCATTGCAGGTCTTTCCGGATTTTGCCGCCCACCCGCTGCGACGCCTCAAGGAGGCAGGCGTGCGGGTGACCATCAGTTCCGACGATCCGCCGTTCTTCCATACGTCGCTTGCGCGCGAGTATGATCTCGCGGCGAGCGCCTTCGGCTTTAGCGATAGCGAGATCGACGAACTGACGCGCACAGGCCTTGAATCAGCCTTTGTGGACGAAGAGACGCGCAGGACGCTTCTGGCACGCCTCTGAGCGTCCCTGATTGGGGATCAGTAATGCAAATCGTCGTCCGCTCTTGCAGCGGACGCGATTTCCATGAAAGAAACATCCTATAAGAATAGCTAAAGAAAGGGCTCGGCCATGGACGGCGTTACGGTCATCGATCATCCGCTTGTGCAGCACAAACTCACCATCATGCGGCGCAAGGAAACATCGACCGGAAGTTTCCGTCGCCTGTTGCGCGAGATATCGACGCTGCTGTGCTACGAGGTCACCCGCGACCTCGAGCTGACGATGGAAACAATCGAGACCCCCATGCAGGCCATGGAGTCGCCGATCCTCGAAGGCAAGAAGCTCGTTTTCGCGTCGATCCTTCGCGCCGGAAACGGTCTCCTGGAGGGCATGCTCGATCTCGTTCCGTCGGCCCGCGTGTCGCATATCGGCGTCTACCGCGACCACGACACGCTGCAGCCCGTCGAGTACTACTTCAAGGCGCCCGAAGACATTTCCGAGCGTTTGATCATCGTCGTCGATCCGATGCTTGCCACCGGCAACTCGTCCATCGCGGCGATCGAGAAGCTCAAGGAGCGCGGCGCCCACAACATCCGTTTCCTCTGCCTGCTGGCGGCGCCGGAGGGCATCAAGAATTTCCGCGAGGCGCATCCCGACGTGCCCGTCTTCACGGCGTCGATCGACAGCCACCTGAATGAACAGGGCTACATCGTGCCGGGATTGGGCGATGCCGGCGACCGGATGTACGGCACGAAGTAACTAACGCGCCATTTACCAGATGTTGGTGGTTGATGCCCCGGAAGGACCTTCCGGGGCATTTTCATTGAGGCATTAGTAACTTGTCAGCAATTGTGGCGTAGCACCTAGAGACATGGCCTCGCATGATGCGCGGTTTATACAGGAAGGATTTCTGTCTCCATGCTCGTGCGTACGATCATATTCGCAAGCATTGCCGCAGTGCTTGCCAGCCAGGTTCCGTCGTTGATCGGGGCTACCGGCGGTGTTTCCCGTCCAGATCCTGCGGTCTCTGCGAATTATGTTTCCGGCGCCGTCGATACGGTCCAGCCGTCTCAGGCTTCCACGTCCCTCGGCACGATGCGCCTGCAGGCTGATGCCCAGGGCCATTATACCGGCGATTTCAGGATAAACGGTCGTCAGGTGCAGGGCCTCATCGATACCGGCGCCACCTATGTCGCCTTGAACGAAAGCCTCGCGCGCCGTCTCGGCTATACCGCCAATCAGTTGGACTTCCGCTACGCCGTCAGCACCGCCAACGGCCAGACGAAAGCCGCGCACGTCACACTGGATCGCGTCGAGATCGGCGGCATCCGCGTTCGCGACGTCGAAGCCTTCGTCCTGCGAGACGAGGCGCTGTCTTCGACGCTTGTCGGCATGAGCTTCCTCAAGAAGCTCGGATCCTATTCCGTCGCCGACGGATCGCTCAGCCTAAAGCAATAGCATCAGAGACGTTGCGAGATGACGGCGGCGAGCACAGGCTCGCTGTCGGCGATCCTGTAGGTGCTCTTCAGCGCGGCCGCCGCGGCAGATGCCGCGTCTCTCGTTGCTGCGTGAACGAACCCGATCGGAGCGCCTTTCTCGACATAGGTGCCGATGGGCGGGAGCTCGGAGAAGCCGACGCGGCTATCGATCTTGTCGTTGGGATGTCGTCGTCCGCCGCCGAGATCGATCACCGTCATGCCGATCTGGCGGGCGTCGCACGAATGCAGCCAACCCGATTGCTCAGCCGTAACAGGAAGGATGCAGGGCGCGGTCTGAAGATAGGCATCGGGCTTCTCCAGCAGATCCAAGGGTCCGCCGAGCGCGTGCACCATCCGGCCAAAGATCTCCGCCGCTTTGCCCGAGGAAAGCGCGTCCAGCGCCTTGGCAGTCGCGCTCTCGGCTGTCGCAGCAAGGCCGGACGCCGTCAGCATCTCGCCGGCGAAGGCAAGCACGACCGCTTCCAGCCGCGTGCCTTTCTTACGTCCGCCAAGAAAATCGAGGCAATTCCGGATCTCAACGGCATTGCCTGCGGCATCGGCGAGCGGTTGGTTCATGTCGGTGATGAGTGCGGACGTCCTCACGCCCGCGCCGTTCGACACCTCGACCAGCGACCGCGCCAGCACCTGCGCGTCCTCGGGCTCCATCATGAAGGCGCCATTGCCGACCTTGACGTCGAGCACCAGTGTCTGCAGGCCCGCCGCCAGCTTCTTGGAGAGAATGGAGGCCGTGATCAGCGGTATCGAATCCACCGTCGCGGTCACGTCCCTGATGGCATAGAGCTTGCCATCCGCAGGCGCGAGCGCGCTGGTCTGGCCGATGATCGCGCAGCCGACCTCTCTGACCGTCTTGCGGAAGAGGGATGCATCGGGCGTGATATTATAGCCCGGAATGGACTCCAGCTTGTCCAGCGTGCCGCCGGTGTGGCCAAGTCCGCGCCCGGAAATCATCGGTACCGCGAGCCCGCAGGCTGCCGCAATCGGCGCAAGCATCAGCGAAACATTGTCGCCGACGC
The DNA here is from genome assembly GCF_001429725.1 of Rhizobium sp. Root708. Taxonomy (GTDB): domain Bacteria; phylum Pseudomonadota; class Alphaproteobacteria; order Rhizobiales; family Rhizobiaceae; genus Rhizobium. The sequence continues at coordinate 31,795 of NZ_LMHV01000012.1, forward strand.
CGCCGGTCGAATGCTTGTCGGCAATCGGTCGGTCGATATCGCTCCAGTTCAGGGTGTCGCCGGAGGCCGCCATCGCCTGCGTCAGGGCGATGACCTCGTCGCGGGACATGCCCTTGAACCAGACGGCCATCGCGAAAGCGCCGATCTGGCCCTCGGAGAGATCGCCCGCCGCCAGTGCGGAGATGAACGCGCGAATATCCTCTGCTGATAGCGTGCCGCCGTCCCGCTTCCGCCTGATGATTTCCTGCGGGATCATCCTAGTAGCTCGATGCCGCCGATTGTGTCGATTGCGTTCCGCCGAGAACGGCAAGGATATCGTCCAGCAGGCTCGATGCACCGAAGCGGAAGGTCGAAGGCATCGGCCAGTCCGGTGCCATGATCGTCTCCGCGAGGCTGAGATAGAGGGCCGCATCAGCGACCGATCCGATGCCTCCGGCCGGCTTGAAGCCGACCTTGCGGCCGCTGTGGCGGATCGCCCGCAGCATGATGTCGGCCGCTTCAAGCGTCGCGTTGACCGAGACCTTGCCCGTCGACGTCTTGATGAAATCGGCACCGGCCTCGATCGCCAGTTCGGATGCGCGGCGGATCAGCGCCGGATCCTTGATCTCGCCCGTCTCCAGGATGACCTTCAGCAGCACCGGTTCAACGCATTCAGCGCGCACCGCTGCGACCATGTCGGTCACGGCTTTGCCGCTGCCCGACATGAACGCGCGATAGGGGATGACAAGGTCGATCTCGTCGGCACCGTCGGCAATCGCTTCGCGCGTCTCGGCCGCGACATCGGCCACTTCCATCTCGCCGGACGGAAAGTTGACGACAGTCGCGATCTTCACGGAATGCCCGCTGCCGAGAATGGCGCGGGCGTGCGCGACGAAACGCGGCCAGATGCAGATGGCGGCCGTATTGCCGTACGGCGTCTGTGCCCGCGCGCAGAGCGCGTCGATCTGGGCTTCCGTGCAATCGTCCTTGAGGTTCGTCAAGTCGAGAAGGGAGAGGGCGACCGCGGCCGTTTCCTTGAGGGAATGGTTGCTCATTGTTCGTTTCCTCCAGCTGCGATCATGTCCTTGAGGATGGCAGCGAGACGGGCGCCTCCAACAGGCGCCATGTCCTTGGTTTCGTCGTGGCTGAGTTCGGAGCCGGTCATGCCTGCGCCATAGTTGGTGATAACGGAGGCCGCCGCAACCCTCATGCCAAGCATGCGAGCGATGATGACTTCGGGAACCGTCGACATGCCGACGGCATCTGCGCCGAGGATACGCGCCATGCGTATTTCCGCCGGCGTCTCGAAGCTCGGACCCGAGAACCACATGTAGACGCCTTTGGCGAGCGGGATGTTGGCCCGTTTCGCAGCGCGTTGCATCGCTTCCGTGAGCCCGGCGTCATAGGCGTTGGTCATGCCGACGAAACGCCTGTCGCTTTCCTCGCCGATCAACGGGTTCATGCCGGAATGGTTGATATGATCGGAGATCTGCATCACCGACCCGGGCGGCATCTCCTCACGCAGCGAGCCGGCCGAATTGGTCAGGATGAGGGATTCGACGCCGAGCGCCTTCAGCACCTCGAGCGGCGCGCGCATGGCGGCTGCATCACCCTTCTCATAGAAATGCACCCGGCCAGAAAGCATGATCACGGAAACGCCGCCGAGCGAGCCGACAACCACTTCGCCAGCATGGCCGGAAACGGCGCTGACCGGGAAGCTTGGGAGATCGCCGTAGGGTATGCGCACGGTATCCTCCAGCTGGTCGACAAGCGAGCCGAGACCGGAGCCGAGCACGATGCCATAGCGCGGGGAATGGCTGCCCAGTCTGCCGGTCAGCAGGTCAAGCGCCGCCTTCATCCGAGTTCCGTTTCGAAGCTGAAGGGCAGGAGCTCATCCATCGTCATGGTCTTCTTCACGCCGGCCTCGTCGCAGAGATAGATGCGGGTTTCCTTCGACGCGAACTCCGAGATTTTCTGCCGGCAGCCGCCGCAGGGCGGGCAGAGCGGCAGCTTTTCGGCAATGACGGCCATCTCGACGATCTTCTTGGCGCCGCCCATGATCATCGCGCTGATCGCGGTGGGTTCGGCGCACCAGCCTTGCGGGAACGACAGATTTTCGATGTTGGCGCCGGTATAGACCTTGCCGTCCTCGGCGCGGATCGCCGCGCCGACGGGGAATTTGGAGTAGGGCGCGTGGGCAAAGGCCATGGCGCCGCGTGCGGCTTCGAAAAGATCGTGCGACATGTTCTCAACGTTCCTTCGTGTAGGGGACGCCACCGGCCTTCGGCGGGATGGCTTTGCCGATGAAACCGGCCAGCAGGACGCAGGTGAGGATATAGGGCAGGGCCTGGAAGATCTGCACCGGCACCTCGCCGATGCCGGGGATAGGCTTGCCCTGCATGAAATTGCCGAGTGCGTCGAGGAAGCCGAACAGCAGGCAGGCAAACATGACCGGAACCGGCTTCCACTTGGCGAAGACCAGCGCGGCAAGCGCGATGTAACCTTTACCCGCCGACATGTCCTTGATGAAGGCTGCGGATTGGGCGATGGCGAGGTAGGTGCCGGAGAAGCCGCAGAGAATTCCCGCGCACATGACCGATCGATAGCGCAGCCAGCTGACGGAAATGCCGGCGGTGTCGACCGCGCCCGGATTTTCGCCGACCGCGCGCAGGCGAAGGCCGAAACGGGTCCGGTAAAGGATCCACCAGGAGAGTGGCACGGCAAGAAACGCCAGATAGGTCAGGATATTGTTGCCCGAGATGACGTTCGCATAGAGCGGCCCGATGATCGGGACCTCGCGCATTGCGTCAGCGCCGGGAAGTACGATCGGCGAAAACCGCGCCTCGGGAAGGAGTTGCGGGGTTCGTCCCCCCTGGCCGAACCAGGCGCCACCGAGAACGATGGTGATACCGGCGATGAAGAAGTTGATCGCCACGCCTGAGATGATCTGGTTGCCGCGATTGGTAATCGACGCAAAGCCGTGCACGAGGCTGAGAGCCACCGAGCAGATGATGCCGGCGCCGAGGCCGAGCCACGGCGAACCCGTCAGATAGGCGATACAGGCGGCCGCGAAGGCCGATCCCAGCATCTTGCCTTCGAGGCCGATGTCGAAAACGCCTGCTCGTTCGGAGAAGAGCCCGGCAAGGGCCGTGAATATCAGCGGAATCGACAGGCGGATCGTCGAGCTCAGAACGCTGATGAAGATGTCATAATAGTCCATCGCGCGCTCCTTACGTGGCCTTGAACTGCTGGTAGACGCGCACGAGCGCCGGGCGGAACATGTATTCCAGCGCGCCGGCAAACAGGATCACCAGACCCTGGATGACCAGGATCATCTCGCGCGTGATGGTGGGCATCTCGAAGGAGATCCAGTCGCCGCCCTGATAGAGAATGCCGAAAAGGATCGCGGAAAAGACGATGCCGACAGGGTGGTTGCGTCCCATCAGCGACACGGCGATGCCGACAAAGCCCGCGCCGCCGACGAACTCGACCTGCAGGCGCGCCGACGAGCCCATGACCGGGTTGAGCGCCATCATGCCGGCGAGCGCGCCCGACAGCAGCATCGCGATCATGACCGTCCGTGCATAGGGAATGCCGGCATACGAGGCAGCACTTGGGCTGACGCCGAGCGTGCGCATCTCGAAGCCGAGCTTCGTCCGCCAGATCAGCAGCCAGACGAAATAGGAGGCCACCAGCGCGATGATGAACGACACGTTGAACGGCGCCGCGCCCAGCTTTGCGCCGAACATGTTCATCAGCCAGCCGAGTTTCGGCAGCTGGCCGCCTTCGAGGAAGGTGCGGGTCTCAGGCGCCATCTTGCCCGGAACGATCAGGACATGCACCAGCAGATACACCATCAGCGCCGCGCCGATGTAGTTGAACATGATCGTCGTGATGACGATGTGGCTGCCGCGTTTGGCCTGCAGAAATGCTGGAACGAAGGCCCAGGCCGCGCCGAAGAGCCCTGCGCCGATGACCGCCAGCGGCATCGTCACGTACCACGGTACGTAATGGTCAAGAGCCAGCGCCACCAGCGCGCAGCCGAGGCCGCCGAGATAGGCCTGGCCTTCGGAGCCGATGTTGAACAGCCCGGCATGGATCGCGACGGCAACCGAGAGACCGGTGAAAATGAAGCTCGTTGCATAGTAGAGCGTGAAGCCGATGCCTTCGCCGCTGCCGAGGGCTCCTTCGATCAGGAGCGACAGGGCGCCGAGCGGGCTTTCGCCGATCAGCCAGACGACGAAGCCGGAGATCAGGAAGGCAACGACAAGGTTCAAAAGCGGAATGAGGCCGTAATTGATCCAATTGGGAAGCGGGACGGAAGCAGTGCTCATAAAGTCCTCACGCGGCAATGCCGGCCATCATCAGGCCGAGGGTCTGTTCACCGGCATCGGGCGTCTTCTCGCCGACCACGTGGCCGGCAAACATGACAAGGATACGGTCGGAAAGGGCGCGAATTTCGTCGAGTTCGACGGACACGAGCAGGATTGCCTTGCCCGCATCGCGCATCTCGATGATGCGGCGATGGATGAACTCGATGGCGCCGATATCGACTCCGCGCGTCGGCTGACCGATAATCAGCGCCGTCGGATCGCGTTCGATCTCGCGGGCGACGACGATCTTCTGCTGATTGCCGCCGGAGAAATTCGCCGTCTTCAGGCGCGGGTTCGGCGGGCGGATGTCGTATTTTTCGATCTTCTCCATCGCGTCCTTGCGGATCGCCTCGAGATCGAGCAGCGGTCCCTTGCTGTAGGCCGAATTGCGATGGTAGCCGAGCACCGAGTTCTCATACTCTTCAAACTTCAGCACGAGGCCCATGTGGTGGCGGTCCTCGGGGATATGCGCAAGGCCGAGTTCGCGCAGGCGCGCGGGGTCGGCCTTGTCGATCGGCTGGCCGTCGAGGAAAATCTCGCCGGAATGCGGCTTGCGGATACCGGCGATGGCTTCCAGGAGCTCCGACTGGCCGTTGCCGGCAACCCCGGCAACCCCGACGATCTCGCCGGCCCTGACGTCGAACGAGACATTGTCGACCATGACGACGCCACGGTCGTCCTTCACCGTCAGATTGCGAACGGAGAGGATGACCTTGCCCGGACTGGACTCGCCCTTCTGCACGCGCAGCAATACGCGCCGTCCGACCATCAGTTCAGCAAGCTCTTCCACGGTCGTTTCAGCCGTCTTGCGGGTCGCGACCATTTCGCCGCGCCGCATCACCGACACCGTATCGGTGATCGCCATGATCTCGCGCAGCTTGTGAGTGATGAGAATGACGGTCTTGCCCTGATCGCGCAGCACGCCGAGAATCTTGAATAGATGGTCGGCTTCGGCTGGCGTCAGAACGCCGGTCGGCTCGTCGAGGATGAGGATTTCGGCGCCGCGATACATCGCCTTCAGGATTTCGACGCGCTGCTGCAGGCCGACCGGGAGCTGCTCGATCAGCGCATCCGGGTTGACCTCGAGGCCGTATTCCTTCTCGAGCCGCTTCAGTTCGGCGCGGGTCGATGCCACGCCCTTGGCGAGCAAGGCTCCGCCCTCGGCACCGAGCATGATGTTCTCGAGCACCGTGAAATTATCAACAAGCATGAAGTGCTGATGCACCATGCCGATACCTGTGGCGATCGCCGCTTGGCTGTCCTTGATCGTCACGGCCTGGCCGTTGACCCGGATCTCGCCCTGGTCAGCGTGGTAGAAACCGTAGATGATCGACATCAACGTCGATTTTCCGGCTCCGTTCTCTCCGATGATGCCGTGGATCGTGCCTTTGGCGACGGTGAGGTTGATGTCTTTGTTGGCGTGGACGGCACCGAATTTCTTGTCGATGCCCACAAGTTCGATAGCAGGCGTGTCAGTCACAGCAGGCTCCAGATACGAAAAGGGCGTACGGCGAAATCAAATTCGCCATACGCCCAATTTCAGGCGCGGATCACTTCGGGCAGGCGTTGTCCGATGTGTAATCGTGAACCTTGACGGTTCCTGCGATGATGTCGGCCTTGGCCTTTTCGACGGCTGCCAGCATTTCAGGCGTGATGAGGGCCTTGTTGTGCTCGTCGATAGCAGCCGAGACGCCGTCTTCCTTGACGCCGAGCGACTGTACGCCACCGGTGAACTTGTCAGCCTTGGTGTCGGCGTAAGCATTGTAGACAGCGAGGTCGACGCGCTTGACCATCGAGGTCAGGACCGAGCCCGGATGCAGGTAATTCTGGTTCGAATCGACGCCGATCGAGAATTTCTTGTTGTCGGCTGCGGTCTGCAGAACGCCGAGACCCGTTGCGCCGGCTGCCGCGTAGATCACGTCAGCGCCCTGGTCGATCTGGTTCTTGGTGAGTTCGCCACCGCGCACCGGGTCGTTCCAGGCGGCACCGGTCGTGCCGGTCATGTTCTGGAACACTTCCATCTTGGCATTGGCGGCGCGCGCGCCCTGCTCGTAGCCGCACTCGAACTTGCGGATCAGCGGAATGTCCATGCCGCCGACGAAGCCGACCTTGCCGGTCTTCGACGCCATGCCGGCGAGAACGCCGACGAGGTAGGAACCTTCTTCTTCCTTGTAGACCACCGAGCGAACATTCGGCTTGTCGACGACGGCGTCAACGATGATGAACTTGGTGTCGGGGAATTCGGCCGCAACCTTTTCGATTGCCGAGGTCCAGGCGAACGAGACGGCGACAACCGGGTTGAAGCCGCGGCTTGCGAAGTTGCGAATTGCCTGCTCACCCTGCGTATCACCGGTGGGCTCGAAATCGCGATAAGCGATACCGGTTTCCTTCTTGAACTTTTCCGCGCCGTTGTAGGCGGCTTCGTTGAAAGACTTATCGAACTTCCCGCCGGTGCCATAGACGAGAGCTGGCTTGACGTCGGCGGCCAGCGCCGTCGTGGACATGGCAGCCACGGCGAGGAGAGTCAGAAGGGATTTTTTCATGAGTTGCAGCCCTGTTGTTTCTATTTGTTTGGGTCCTCCCGCAAGCCCGTTTTCAGGCATGTCTGCGGAACCACCGACCTCCCCCGAGGCCTGGCTTGCCGCATCCTTGCATGGCTCAAAAAAAAATTCACGAGAAATTTTTCGGCTGGTAAAAATTTGCCGAGAATGCCGAAAATCGTCTCACACGAGCTTATTTTTGTTCAGAATCGCCCACTGGTTGCGGTTTTTCTATACATATTAGCCAAAGCAGCGACGCGGCGGGATTTCATGCAACTGGGCTTCTTCAGGCGGCGAAACGGCCCGCGAGTGGCAGCTTCTTGTAGCCGACCATCCACAATAGCAGCGACAGGACCAGGAACACCGCGAAAGCCGGTTGGAGCATCAGCCATTGGAAGGCGAGCGTATAGAAACGCGGATGAACATAGTAGGAAATCGATGACTGCAGATCCTGCAACGACGTTGCGTTGAGATCTTCCCACGCCTCTCCCATCGACGTTATCACCACGGACGAAGCGGCGACGGACTGGATGGAATCGATCGTTCCGGCGATCACGGCAACGGCCAGGGCAACAAGACTTGCCAAACGCAATAGGAAACGCATCGATCACTCCGGCCATTCAACATCGCGACGCCGCCTGCTTCAGCGAGGATTTTCCAGCTTGCACAGGACGTAGAGGCCTGCAAGCGAAACTGCAAACGGCGGCTTCCACGCACTTTTGCTGGAAGAAGTCAAAAAACTGTTAGATTTAGGTTGATCGCGGAAAATTCATCGGTATATATCGCGCCGTTCCAACGATTTGCGTTTCGCGACGCAGATCAAGCAGCAGGACAGGTGGCCGAGTGGTTTAAGGCGCACGCCTGGAACGCGTGTGTACGTGAAAGCGTACCGTGGGTTCGAATCCCACCTTGTCCGCCATTTTCCAAACCAGAATAATGCTAATCGTTTTCGGGCTTCGCCCAGTGCGAAGCGCCGGCAAATCGCGCCTCGACAGGCTTCCATTGAAAAACCCGCCGCATGCTGTCGCGCACGGCGGGTTCAAATCGAATTATCTCAGAACGCGCTCCAGGTGCCGGTTAGCGGCAGACGCGCATGCTTTCCATGTGCCAGCCGCCGTCATAGGCGTTCGGTACCTGACGATCCTCGAACCAGCAGCGCGGCGGCGGCGGTGGGGGCGGCGGGTCGATGTAGCGCGGACCACGGTCGTTGGCGATCGAACCGGCGATCAGCCCGCCGATGACGCCGGCAGCCAGGCCACCGGCGATGGCTGCGCCCGTATTGTCGTGGTGATGCCTGCGCTGGGGCGGCGGGGGCGGATAGTCGCCATAGGGCGGACGACGCCACTCTTGGGCCGCGGCCGGCGCAGCCGTTGCGACGAGGCTGCTGGCAGCCAGTGCAGCCGCAATCGTGGACAACAGTATCTTCTTCATCATGTCTCCAGTTGAGATTAAGCCAGGGCCCAACCCGTTGGTAGGTCACACCGCTGCGCTTAACGGTTCATGAACGATATAAGCCGCCCGACGGTGGCTCTTACGCACCGCGACGCTTTGCCACCACTCTCCGACGAGATTGGGGCAATATGAAAAACCTGCTGCTGATAGGACTTTTGGCCTAGACGAGCACTTCCTGATCGACGCGATCTTCCGTTCCGAAGAACTTCAGGTAACGCTGGACCTCGGCCGGGTCGCCGGTCGCCTTTTGCGGATTGTCCGAGAGCTTGACCGCAGGCCTCCCGTTGGCGTCGCTGACCTTGCAGACGATGGAGATCGGGTTCAGCCCGGAGATCTCGGTCGGTGCGCAGCCGGCAAAGTCGTTGGTGAGGTTGGTGCCCCAGCCGAAGCTCATCCGCACCTTGCCCTCGAAATGCTTGTAGGTGTCGATGATGGCATCGACATCCAGCCCGTCGGAGAAGATCAGCAGCTTCTGGCGCGGATCACGACCCATCTTCTTCCACCAGGCGACGATCTTCTCGCCACCTTCGATCGGCGGCGCGCTGTCCGGCCGGAAGCCGGTCCAATCGGCGACCCATTCGGGCGCGTCGCGCAGGAAGGCGGTCGTGCCGAATGCATCCGGAAGGACGATCAGCAGATTTCCGCCATAGAGCTTGTTCCAGTCCCGCAACACCTTGTAGGGTGAATTGCGCAGCTCTTCGTCGGTCTGGGCAAGGGCTGCGGCAACCATCGGCAGCTCGTGGGCGTTCGTGCCCACGGCTTCGAGATCGGAGTCCATTGCGAGCAGGACGTTGCTGGTGCCGGTAAAGGCCGGACCGATGCCTTCCTTCAGCGCCTCGACGCACCAGCGCTGCCACAGGAAGCTGTGGCGGCGGCGCGTACCGAAGTCGGAGATGCGCAGGCCCGGCAGTTCGCGCAGCCGCTCGACCTTCTCCCACATCCGCGCCTTGGCGCGGGCGTAGAGCACATCGAGCGTAAACGGTCCAAGCGCCTTCATGGCGGTGCGCGAGCGCAACTCATTGATGATGGCAAGCGCCGGGATTTCCCACATGGTCGTGTCCTTCCACGAACCGTGGAAGTCGAGCACATATTGGCCGTCGCGCTTCGACAGCTCGTATTCAGGCAGCTGGAAATGCGAAAGCCAGGCGAGAAATTCGGGCTCGAAGATCTGCGCGCGTCCGTAAAAGCTGTTACCAGCCAGCCAGATCGTCTCTTTCTTGGAGAGCCGCAGCGAACGCGCGTGGTCGAGCTGCTCGCGCAGTTCGCCCTCATCGATCTCTTCTGCCAGCCGTACGCGCTTGGTCCGGTTGATCAGCGTGAAGGTTGCGTTGGCATCCGGATAGAGCTTCCAGATCATCTGCAGCATGAGCAGCTTGTAGAAGTCCGTGTCGATCAGGCTGCGAACAATCGGATCGAGCTTCCAGGTGTGGTTATAAACGCGCCTTGCGATATCGGTCTTGGCCATGAACTCCGCCCATTCCCGAACCAGGCATATGCGTCATAAGCCCACGCACGAAGACCGGCTCGTGCGCTTCTTATCGAAAAATCAGCCGGTAAAGTCCAGCGCAAACAGAAGAACACCCTGCCGGCTGTCCGACAGGGTGTCTGGTGGTGACCGCCTTGATCCGCCCCGTTCTTATTGTGCAGGCGTCTTCGGCGGTGCCGGCGCGGTATTCGTAGCCGCAGGCTGAGACTGCGTTTCGGTCGGAACAGCGTTGCCGTTCTGCACTGCCGGCGATGGCGGCGGCGCCGGCTGCTCCGACTGCATCTGCTGTCCGGGCTGCTGCGGAGCAACGTCCGCTGCTTCCTTCTTGCCCCAGATCTCCACAGGGATCCAAACGATGAAGGCAAGCACCAGAGCTGCGAGCAGGACCACGAGAATGCGCGTGCCTGAACGGCCCTGCTTCGCGTTCACAGGTGAAATCGTCTCCTCGGCGTGAAGCTTTTTGTCTGCTTCTTCCCAGCGCGTTTCCGTCTGGTGAGCCATGCTTTTCTCCTTCCGATGTCGCGCGAGCCATCATCGGCCCGGCAACTCATCTCGAAGGAAAACGAACGGCAAGCAGCATGGTTCCTGCCGTCAGTAGCCGCGCTGCCGGTCAACGACGAACTGCAGCGGCTCGCCACCCTCGTGGCGGGCGATCTGGCGCTCGACGTGCCGGAAGAGGGCGGTTTCGTCGGACACGGCCGCATCGTGCGGCGTGATGAACACGTTCTCCAACCCCCAGAGCGGATCGTCGGAGGCAAGCGGTTCCACCGCGAAGACGTCGATCGACGCGCCGCCGAGCACGCCGCCCTCAATGGCGACGACGATGTCCGATTGCACCTGGCTCTTGCCACGACCGGCATTGATGAACACAGGTTTGCCGAGCGCACCGCCCTGCCGCAGCTTCGAAAACAGCGCCGCGTTGTAGAAGCCTGTTGTCTCCGGCGTCAGCGGCAGCAGGCCGACGAGGAAATCGGTCTTTGCGAGGAATTCATCGAGCTGCCCGGCATCGAACGTCTCGACGCCGTCGATATCCTTGCGGCTGCGCGACCATCCGATGACGTTGAAGCCCATGACCTTCAGCTTGTATGCCGCATCCTGCCCGAGCACGCCGAGGCCCATGATGCCGACGGTAATCTCTGACGCCTCGGGCGGAACTAGCTTTCCCCAGATGCGCGACCGCTGATCCTTGTCATGCTGATGCTGCTGGCGAAGATGCATCAGGCACTGCATCACCACCCATTCGCTCATTCGTGTCGTCAGGCTACGGTCGGAGAAGCGAACGATCGGGACGTCGGGCAAGCCCGGCAGGTTCATGAAGCTGTCGACGCCGGCGCCACCCGAGAAGATGACCTTCAGATTGGGTGCACGGGTGAAGAGGTCCGCACCTGGCTTCCAGAGAAGCGCATAGTCGATACGGGTCAGGTCGCGATCCTTGTTCACAGGATCCGCGAGACTGATGCTGCCGCGATCCGGAAAGGCGGTTTTCAGGATGCGGGCAACGGTGTCAGGGTCGAACTTCAGGTCGACGAGAATGGGTGGCTTTGCGGACATGATCGTCTTTACTGTTGCACGGCGGGCGTCGGGACCGCCTCTATGTTGAAGGCGGCAGCCATCAGCGCCTTGGTATAGTCGTCCTTCGGCGCGCCGAAGATATCGGCGGATGATCCCTGTTCGACGACCTTGCCGAAGCGCATGACGATGACATCGTTTGCCAGCGCCTTCACCACCTTCAGGTCGTGGCTGATGAAGAGATAGGCAAGATCGTGCTTCGTCTGCAGATCGCGCAGCAGATCGACAACCTGCGCCTGGACGCTCATGTCGAGCGCCGAGGTCGGTTCGTCCAGCATCACGAAGCGGGGTTTCAGCACCATGGCGCGGGCAATGGCGATGCGCTGGCGCTGTCCACCGGAGAACTCGTGCGGATACCGCCACCGGGTTAGCGGATCGAGCCCGACTTCCTCGAGCGCCCAGCAGACGCGCTGGTCGCGCTCTTCGTAGGAGAGCGAGCGCTCATGCACCTTCAACCCCTCGGCGATGATATCGCCGACCGACATGCGCGGGCTGAGCGAGCCGTAGGGATCCTGAAACACCACCTGCAACTGGTTGCGAAGCGGCCGCATCTCCGTAAATGAATAGTCGGCTATGTCCTTGCCGACGAAGCTGATCCGGCCCTGCGAGGAGATCAGCCGTGTCAGCGCAAGGCCAAGCGTCGTCTTGCCCGAACCGGATTCGCCGACGACGCCGAGCGTCTGTCCGGCACGCAGTTGCAGGTCGATGCCATCCACGGCCTTCACGTGATCGACAACCTTGCGCATCAGCCCTGATTTGATCGGGAACCAGACGCGGATATCCGATCCCTGCATTACGATCGGCTTCGAGGCGTCCGCAACCGGCGGTTCGCCGCGCGGTTCGGAGGCGAGCAGATGCCTTGTGTACTCGTGCTGCGGATTGCGGAAGACCTCTTCCACGGTACCGGTCTCGACGATCTTGCCCTTGGTCATCACGCAGACCCGATCCGCGAACTTGCGCACGATCCCGAGGTCGTGGGTGATGAACAGCATGGACATGCCATGCTGCCCCTTCAACTGCCGCAGAAGTTCGAGGATTTGCGCCTGCACGGTGACGTCGAGCGCGGTCGTCGGCTCGTCGGCAATCAGAAGCTCCGGCCGGTTGGCGAGCGCCATGGCAATCATCACGCGTTGCCGCTGCCCACCCGAGAGTTCGTGCGGATAGGCTTTCAACCGCTTTTCCGGCTCACGAATGCCGACCTGATTCAGCAATTCGAGTATCCGCTTGCGCGCCGCCTTTCCCGTGAGGCCCTGGTGGAGTTCGAGAATCTCGGCAATCTGCTTCTCGATCGAGTGCAGGGGGTTGAGCGAGGTCATCGGCTCCTGGAAGATCATCGTGACGTCGTTGCCGCGCACCTCGCGCAACGCCTTGTCGGATGCCTTCAGGAGGTCCTTGCCCTTGAACAGGATTTCGCCGGAGGGATGGCTCGCGGAGGGGTAGGGCAGCAAACGCAGGATCGAGTTGGCGGAGACCGATTTGCCCGAACCGGACTCACCGACCAGCGCCACCACCTCGCCCTTGCGGATATCGAAGGAGACGCGATCGACAGCCAGCGATGTTTCGCCGCTCTGATGAAATGCCACCGAGAGATCGCGAACGGACAACAGTGTTTCGGCAGCGTCACTCATTGAAACGTCTTCCTCGGATCGAATGCATCACGAACCGCCTCGCCGATGAAGATCAACAGCGACAGCATGATAGACATGGCGAAGAACGCGGTCAGCCCAAGCCACGGCGCCTGCAGGTTGGCCTTGCCCTGCGCGATCATCTCGCCGAGCGAAGGCGAGCCCGGCGGCATGCCGAAGCCGAGGAAGTCGAGTGAGGTCAGCGTGGTGATCGAGCCCGACAGGATGAACGGCAGGAAGGTCAGCGTCGCCACCATCGCGTTCGGTAGCAGATGCCGCCACATGATCGTCCGATTGCCGACGCCCAGCGCCCGCGCAGCCCTGACATATTCGAAATTGCGCGCGCGCAGGAATTCCGCCCGCACGATGCCGACGAAACCGACCCAGGAGAACAGCAGCATGATCCCGAGCAGCACGAAGAAGCCGGGCGGCAGGATCGCCGCGATGATCAGCAGGATGTAGAGCACCGGCATCGACGACCAGATTTCGATGAAGCGCTGCAGCAACAGGTCGGTCCAGCCACCAAAATAGCCCTGGATCGCGCCAGCAGTGACGCCGATGACGGCAGAGAAAATCGTCAACACCAAGCCGAACAGCACGGAGATGCGGAAGCCGTAGATGACGCGGGCAAGCACGTCACGCGCCTGATCGTCGGTCCCGAGCCAGTTGAGATTGCCGAAGTTGCAGCCGGGATCGGCCGCTCCCTGCGGATATCCGGAGCAGCGCTCCTCCTTGCTCATCAGCCAGAAGGGCGCGGTCGGCGCAGAATGCGGGATATTCGAGTTGACCGAACGATAGGAGTAGTGGATCGGCGGCCAGATCATCCAGCCATTGGCCTTGATCTCGTCGGAGATCACGTCGGAGCGGTAGTCGGTCTCGGCAAGGAAGCCGCCGAACTTCTCTTCCGGATAGTTGACCAGCACAGGAAACAGGATTTCGCCCTTGTAGGAGGCGACGATCGGCCGGTCGTTGGCGATGAACTCGGCAAACAGGCTGAGCACGAACAGCACGAGGAACAGCCACAAGGACCAGTAGCCGCGCCGGTTGGCCTTGAAGTTCTTCCAGCGTCTGATGTTGGTCGGCGACAGCAGGCCCTTGCGCGGCGGCTTGACCGGGGTTGCGGTCGTCGGATTGGCGGCGGTGTCCATCAGACGTCCCTCCGCTCGAAGTCGATGCGCGGATCGATCCATGTGTAGATCAGGTCGGAGATCAGGCTGACGAACAGGCCGAGCAGCGAGAAGATGTAGAGCGTCGCAAACACGATCGGGTAATCGCGATTGACGACAGAGAGATAACCGAGACGCCCGAGACCATCGAGCGAGAAGATGTTCTCGATCAGCAGCGAGCCGGTGAAGAAGGCGGAGATGAAGGCGCCGGGAAAGCCGGCGATAATGATCAGCATGGCGTTGCGGAACACGTGGCCATAGAGCACCTGTCGTTCGTTCAAGCCCTTCGCGCGGGCCGTCACTACATACTGCTTCTTGATCTCCTCGATGAAGGAGTTCTTCGTCAGCAGCGTCGTCGTCGCGAAGGCGGCCAGCGACAACGAGATCAGCGGCAGTGCCAGGTGCCAGAAGTAGTCGAGCGGTTTCTGCCACCAGGCCAGCTGGTCGAAATTGTCGGAAACGAGGCCGCGCAGCGGGAACCAGTCGTAGAAGGATCCGCCGGCAAAGAGCACGATCAGCAGGATACCGAACAGGAAGCTCGGCACCGCATAGCCGATGATGATGATACCCGAAGTCCAGACGTCGAAGGTCGAGCCATCCTTGACCGCCTTGCGGATGCCGAGGGGGATGGAAATGCCGTAGGAGAAGATCATGATCCAGATGCCGAGCGAGGCGGACACCGGCAACTTCTCCTTGATCAGCTCGAGAACCGTCGTGTTGCGGAAGAAGCTCTCGCCGAAATCGAAGCGGATATAGTTCCACATCATCTCGCCGAAGCGCGTCAGCGGCGGCTTGTCGAAGCCGAACTGCTTTTCGAGCTTGGCGATCAGTTCCGGATCAAGCCCCTGGGCGCCCCGATATTTCGAGCTGCCTTCGTCAAGGCCGCCGCCGCCGAGAAGGTCGCCGCCACCGCCGGAAAGGCGCGAGTCGGCGCCTTGCGCATCGCCGGTCAGCTGCGCGATCACCTGCTCGACCGGACCGCCGGGTGCGAACTGGATGACGGTGAACGAGATGGCCATGATGCCGACGATTGTCGGGATCATCAGAAGCAGGCGGCGAAGAATATAGGCTCCCATCAGCGAGCGGCCTCCGGGGAGTTCTGTCGTAGGCTGTCCAGTCTAACGCCGCTCAATCCTCAAGCCTTCCTCTGCCGATCCGTCCCGGCGCTGATCATGGTCCGAAGTGATTCGGTTGGTCCATTTGGAGCCCAGCCGTCAGGTCAATGCAAGTCCGCTCATTTCTTGGCGGAAGACGACCACCAGACATCAGGGAAACCGGTTGAATAGGTTGGATAGTCGGCCGGCCGGGTGATCGTGTTCCAGTAGGTGATCGACTGCGTGTCGCGGTAGAACAGCGGCACGACATAGTGGCCCGCCATCAGCACGCGGTCGAGCGCCTTGATCGCCGCCACCTGCTCGTCCCGACTAGGCGCGAAGATCACCATGCGGATCAGCGCGTCGATCGCCGGGTCGGAAATGCCGGCATAGTTGCGCGAGCCCTGCTGGTTGACTGAGCCGGAACCCCAGTAGTCCGCCTGTTCGTTGCCGGGGTTCATCGTTTCGGCCCACACGTTCCAGATCATATCGTAGTCGAAGCTGCGCACCCTATTGGTATACTGCGAGGCATCCACGGTGCGCACCCGCACATCGATGCCGATCTTCTTGAGGTTGTTGGCGTAGGGCACGGCCCAGCGCTCGAAGATCGGGCTCGAGAGCAGGATCTCGAAGCTCATCGGCTTGCCGGTCTCAGTATTGACCATACGGTTGCCCTTGATCTCCCAGCCGGCCTCCTTGAGCAGCTTGATCGCTGTGCGCAGGTTGTCGCGACTTTTCTGCGCGTCGCCGCCAACAGGGTTCGAATAGGCGGTAGTGAAGACCGAAGGCGAAAGCTTGTCCTTGAGGCCGTTGAGGATCTCCAGCTCGCGCCCCTGAGGCAGCCCGGAAGAGGCGAGCTCGGTGTTCCAGAAATAGCTGTCGATGCGCTTGTAGCTGTTGAAGGCGACGGTGCGGTTCAGTTCCTCGAAGTCGAAGCCGTAGTTCAGCGCCTCGCGCACCTTCTCGTCCTTGAACGTGTCACGACGAGTGTTTAGCACCATTGCCTGCATGATGCCGGTGGCGCGCAGCGCATTCGGCACGTCCTCTTTCTTCACGCGGCCTTCCTTGACGGCCGGGAAGTCATAGCCTGTCGCCCAGCGCGCCGCGAGCGTCTCCTGCCAGAAGTCACTGTTGCCGGCGCGGAAAGCCTCGAACTCCACGTCGCGGTCGGCGTAATAGGTGTAGTTGATCGAGCCGAAATTGTTCTGCCCGACATTCACGTTGAGGTCCTTGCCCCAATAGTCGTCGCGCAACTCGTAGCGGATCGTCGCTCCCGCCGAGAACGCCGCGATCTTGTAGGGGCCGGAGCCCATCACCGGTTCCAGCGTGGTCTTGGCGATATCGCGCGGCTTGCCGTCAGGCCCGGTGCCCTCCCACCAGTGCTTCGGCACCACGACCAACTGCCCGAGGATATTGGGCAGCTCCTTGTTGTTCTTCTCATCAAAGGTGAAGGTCACGTCGCGCTCGCCCGATTTCTCGGCCTTCACCACATGCTTGTAGTAGTTGGAGGCGAGCGGGTTGAGTTCCTTTACCTTGTCGAAGCTGAAGATCACGTCCTCTGGCGTGACAGGCTTGCCATCCGCCCACTTCGCCTCGGCGCGCAGCCGGAACGTCGCGTTCGAGACGTCGTCGGGAAAGGAAAGCCCCTCCGCCAGCAGGCCGTAGGACGCAAGCAACTCGTCGTCCGCCGATTTCATCAGCGTCTCGAAGGGCAGCGTCAGGCCAACGGCGGCTTGACCCTTGGAGAGCAACGGATTGAACGTGTCGTAGGTGCCGGATGCCGAAAGCCTGAGATTGCCGCCCTTCGGCGCATCCGGGTTCACGTAGTCGAAATGCTTGAAGCCAGGCTTGTATTTCAGCTCGCTGATGACTGACGTACCGATCTTGAAATCCAGGTCCTGAGCCGTCGCGGCGAGCGGCAGCGCCAATGTGCCGAAAAGAGAAAAGACCACACCAAGTTTCGACCACGTAAGCGCCATTCGCCAACCCCGATTGTTTTCTGCTTCCGCCGACAATAGGCGAAAAGCAGGCGAAAAACAGGTGAGCCAACAGTTTTTGTCCGGACGGAAGCGGAACGGATTTTGTGAAACATCGATTCACCAAAATTCGATTTCACGTTAGATTCAGCGCAAATCACTCGATTTGAAATCAGCAGATGTTCGGGAAATGGCATGGCTCTTCGTATAGCGCAGGTATTTCGCTCTTTCGTTCAATTGACCTTGGCGGGGGCGATTGGTGCGGGTCTCGTTGCCGGTGATGTCGCCGCGCAGCAGAAGCAGCCCAGTCCGGGCAGCGCCAAGGCGATTTTCGGTTCGGTCGAGTTGCCGTCCCAAGGCCCTGCAGAACCCTATGGTTTCTATGCCAAGGGCTGCATGACCGGCGCGGTCGCCCTGCCGACCGATGGGCCGACCTGGCAGGCGATGCGCCTTTCCCGCAACCGGCGCTGGGGCAATCCGGCGATGATCGCCCTCCTCGAGCGACTCTCCCGTGATGCCGCGAAATACGACGGTTGGCCGGGTCTTCTCGTCGGCGACATCGCGCAGCCGCGCGGCGGCCCGATGTTCAACGGCCACGCGTCGCATCAGATCGGCCTCGATGCTGATGTGTGGCTGACGCCGATGCCGTCTCGTCATTTGACGGCGGAGCAACGGGAGGCGCTGCCGTTCACGACGATGCTGCAGAAGGGCGCCTTTCTGACGATCAATCCAAACGTCTGGAGCGAGTCTCGCGCCCGTCTGCTGATGCGCGCCGCAAGCTATCCGCAGGTCGAGCGCATTTTCGTCAATCCGGCGATCAAGAAGAAGATGTGCGATACCTGGACGGGAGATCGCACCAATCTCGGCAAGCTGAGGCCGGAATATGGGCACGATTCGCATTTCCATATCCGCATCAAATGCCCTCCGGGCGATGCGAGCTGCAAGCCACAGGCGCCGGTCGTTGCCGGTGACGGATGCGACAAGTCGCTGGCCTGGTGGTTCACCAAGGAGCCGTGGGCCGCGCCGAAGCCGCCGAAACCCGGCGCCAAGCCGGTCAAGCCGCGCGAAGTGATGGTGTCTGATCTGCCGAAGGCTTGCGCGGCGGTTCTCGCTGCGCCATCGGTGGCATCCGTCCGTGCGGCGACCTACGGCGGTGCGTCCGCGGCGGAATCGCTCACCGTTGCACCGGCGGCGGAACCGGCCGCAACGTCAGACGAAGCGCTGCCGGCACTCGGTCCGGTTCCGGATGACAAGCCTGCGGATCAGTGAGCCGGTACCGGGTCGTCTTTCAAATCGCAAACTCTTCGTATAGAAGCGCCAAATCGATTTAATTCTAGGGCGGAGGTCTCTTTTCATGGCCGGCGGCAAATGCCTCGCATTGATTGCGCATGACCAGAAGAAGGATGACATGGCGGAGTTTGCCCGCCGTCACAAGGAAGCGCTGAAGAACTGGCGCATCGTTGCCACCGGTACCACCGGCGGCCGTGTCCTCGAGGCGGCGCCGGAACTCGACGTCACCAGGCTGAAGAGTGGTCCTCTTGGTGGCGATCAGCAGATCGGCGCGCTGATTGCGACCGGCGAAGCGGATGCGATCATCTTCTTTGTCGATCCGCTGACGCCGATGCCGCATGATGTCGACGTCAAGGCTTTGATGCGCCTTGCGATCGTCTATGATATTCCGATGGCCCTCAACGAGGCGACGGCCGACAGGCTGATAGCAGACCTTCACCTTTAATCGGCAAGATGCGCGCACTTACGGAACCTGAGATGCTACAGTCCGACACCAACGAAGCCAGAATGCCCTATCCGATCCTTATCGGCGACATCGGCGGCACCAACGCCCGCTTCGCGATCATCGCCGATGCCGATGCGGAGCAGATCAATTTTCCGAACGTCCGGACAGCGGACTTCGAGACGATCGACGATGCCATTCGCGCGGCGATCATGGAAAAGAGCGCCATCAAGCCGCGCTCCACGATCCTGGCCGTCGCCGGCCCGATCCGCGAGGACGAAATTCCGCTGACCAACTGCGATTGGGTGGTACGCCCGCGCACGATGATCGAGGGTCTCGGGCTTGAGCACGTGCTTGTCGTCAACGACTTCGAAGCGCAGGCCCTGGCAATCGCTCATCTCTCCGACGAGCATCGCGAGCGCCTGGGCGAGGCGTCCGGAGACGTTGTCGCCTCTCGCGTGGTGCTCGGTCCGGGCACCGGTCTTGGCGTCGGCGGCCTGCTGCATGCGCAGAACACCTGGATTCCTGTCCCGGGCGAGGGCGGGCACATCGATCTCGGACCGCGCAGCAAGCGTGACTACGAAATCTTCCCGCACGTCGAGGCGATCGAGGGGCGCGTATCCGCCGAACAGATTCTCTGCGGCCGCGGCATCGTCCATCTCTACCGGGCGATCTGCGCTGCCGATGGCATCGAGCCGGCTTACAGTGATCCAGCCGATATCACCTCGCATGCGCTGGCGGACACCGACAAGATCGCCGTCGAGACGGTTTCCCTGTTCTCGACCTATCTTGGCCGCGTTGCCGGCGACATGGCTCTCGTCTTCATGGCACGCGGCGGCGTCTTCCTGTCGGGCGGCATCTCGCAGAAGATATTGCCGGCCCTGCGCCGTCCGGAATTTCGTGCCGCCTTCGAGGACAAGGCGCCGCATTCCCGGTTGCTCGCGAAGATCCCCACCTATGTCGTTACCCATCCGCTCGCGGCTCTGGCAGGACTGTCGTCCTTTGCCCGCAGGCCGGAGAGCTTCGGCGTTTCGACCGATGGCCGTCGCTGGCGGCGCTAGGCGGCTCTAGCCAAATGGGCGGCAACTCTTTATAGAGCCGCCCGAGCGTGCGCTGCAGCTGCGGCGCACAGGTCCGAGACAGGAAACCCGATTTTTGCCGTCACCCGATACTTCGCAGCGACCCGTTGACAGCAGCACGGTTACCGCCGTCCTGAAGCGTATTATTGCCGAAAATGGACGCGAGCATATCTGGGGCTATGCGGTTGCGATCACATGTCTGGTGATTGTCGCGCTCTCGACAGCCTTTACCGCCTGGATCATGCGGTCCGTCATCGATGAGGCCTTCGCCAATCGCCGCGCCGATATGGTCTGGATCATCTGTCTTTCGATTTTCATTGCCTTCGTGCTGCGCGGTTTTGCAAGCTACGGCCAGGCCGTGGCCTTGTCGAAAGTCAGCAACAACATCGTGGCGCGCTATCAGCGCCGCCTCTACTCGCATTTGATGTCGCTATCGGTCGGCTTCTTCAACGAGGCCCGTTCGGCGCGCATCGCCGCCCAGGTCAGCCAGAATGTCAGCGGCATCGGTGATGTCCTGAACCTGACGGTCACCTCGACCGCGCGCGATCTTCTGACCTTCGTTTCGCTCATCGGCGTCATGGTCTATCAGGATCCCCTGCTCAGTCTGGCGGTCTTGGTTCTCGCGCCGCCGCTGCTGATCGCGCTCCGCTATCTGTCCCGGCGTCTGCGACAGGCGACCAAGGAGGCAATCGACCTCAACAGCCACGTGCTCGGCGCGATGCAGGAAACCATCCAGGGTATTTCCATCGTGAAGGCTTTCACGATGGAAGCCGAGCTCGAAGGCAAGGTCAACAAGATCATCACGGCTGCGGAAAGCCGAGCCAACAAGATCGCCCGCCTTTCGGAACGCAACGCACCGATGACGGAAAGCTTCGCCGGCCTTGCTGTCGCAAGCGTTCTCGCGTATGCCGCCTACCGGTCGATCTATTTCAATGCTCCTCCGGGCGCATTCTTTTCGTTCGTCACCGCGCTCCTGCTTGCCTACGACCCAGCGCGTCGGCTGGCCAAACTGCAGGTGCAGATGGAGCGCGCGGCCGTCAATGCGCGCATGATCTACGAGCTCCTCGACATGGAGCCGAGGCAGCGCGATCTGCCTGACGCGAAGCCGCTGGTTGTCACTGCGGCGCTCATCGAGTTTCGCGACGTTGCCTTCGGCTATGGCGATGAAAACGTTCTGAATGGCCTGAACTTCGTTGCCGAAGGCGGCCGCACCACGGCGCTGGTCGGACCGTCGGGGGCCGGCAAGTCGACGATCATCAATCTCATTCCGCGTTTCTATGATCCGAAGTCGGGATCGATCCTGATCGACGGTCAGGACATCGCGCATGTCACGAAGCAGTCGCTGCGCCAGCAGCTCGCCTACGTGTCGCAGCAGCCCTATCTCTTCGAAGGTTCGATCCGCGACAACATTCGCTACGGTCGGCCGGAGGCCACCGATGCGGAAATCGAGGAAGCCGCCCGTCTTGCCTACGCGCACGAGTTCATCCTCGCCCAGCCGCAGGGTTACGATACGCCGGTCGGCGAAAACGGCGTAACGCTGTCAGGCGGCCAGCGTCAGCGCCTGTCGATCGCGCGTGCGCTTGTGCGCAATGCACCGATCCTGCTGCTCGACGAAGCGACTTCCGCCCTCGATACGGAATCGGAAGCTGCCGTCCAGAAGGCGCTCGAAGAGGCCATGACCGGCCGCACCGTCGTCGTCATCGCTCACCGCCTTTCGACCGTCGTCCGCGCCGACAAGATTGTCGTCATGCAGCAGGGCAGGGTCGTCGAGGAGGGCACGCACGAGGCGCTTGCGAAGCGTGAGGACGGTCTCTACGCTCGCCTCAACAACCTTCAGAGGCCGGCAGCCTCGGAATTATTCTGAGACAAGGTAGTGTGGTGACATGAGTGATGCTGCGATGAAGCTGGTGGTAGTTGGTGCAGCAGGTCGCATGGGGCAGGCGCTCATTCGGTTGGTCCACGAGATCGATGGCGTGACCTTGCATGCCGCCGTCGCCCGCCCGGGCTCGGCCTTCGTCGGCAAGGATGCCGGCGAGATCGCAGGCCTTGGGCCGAACGGCGTCATCATCGGCGACGATCCGCTGGCGGCTTTCCTGCATGCCGACGGCGTTCTGGATTTCACCACGCCCGCGACGACCAACGAATTTGCAGCACTCGCAGCTCAGGCCCGCATCGTCCATATCATCGGCACGACAGGCTGCTCGACCGAGGACGAGGCGAAGTTCGCAGCCGCCGCCCGCCACGCCCGCGTTGTCAAGTCGGGCAACATGGGCCTCGGCGTCAATCTCTTGAGCGTCCTGGTCGAACAGGCCGCCCGCGCGCTCGATCCCGCCGATTGGGATATCGAAGTTCTCGAAATGCACCACAAGCGCAAGGTCGACGCCCCCTCGGGCACCGCCCTCTTGCTCGGCGCGGCTGCCGCCAAGGGGCGCGGCGTCGATCTCGCGACCCATTCCGTCCGCGTCCGCGACGGCCACACCGGCCCGCGCGAAGCAGGCACGATCGGTTTTGCCACGTTGCGCGGCGGCTCGGTCATCGGCGAACATTCGGTCGTTTTCGCCGGCGAAGGCGAGTTGGTCACCATGTCGCACAGCGCCGGCGATCGTTCAATCTTTGCGCGCGGCGCCGTCAAGGCCGCCCTTTGGGCGCGCGACAAGAAACCCGGTCTCTATTCCATGCTCGACGTGCTCGGGCTTTCCCAACGCTGATCTTTTTGGAGGCATTTTCATGAGTGGTACCCTCGTCCTCGTTCGCCACGGCCAGAGCGACTGGAACCTCAAGAACCTTTTCACCGGCTGGAAGGATCCGGAGCTCACCGAGCTCGGCGTTCAGGAAGCCAACACCGGTGGCAAGGCGCTTGCCGACTACGGCATCAAGTTCGACATCGCCTTCACGTCTGATCTGAAGCGCGCGCAGGACACGCTGAAGATCATCCTCGACAATGTCGGCCAGCAGGGCCTTCAGACGATCAAGGACCAGGCGCTCAACGAGCGTGACTACGGCGATCTCTCCGGCCTCAACAAGGACGACGCCCGCGCCAAGTGGGGCGAAGAGCAGGTCCACATCTGGCGCCGCTCCTACGACGTTCCCCCTCCGGGCGGCGAAAGCCTGCGCGACACCGGCGCCCGCGTGTGGCCCTACTATCTGACGGAAATTCTGCCGCGCGTCCTGCGTGGCGAAAAGGTACTGGTCGCCGCCCACGGCAATTCGCTGCGCTCGCTCGTCATGGTCCTCGACAAGCTGACCAAGGAACAGATTCTCGGCGTCAACCTCGCCACCGGCGTTCCCATGGTCTACAAGCTCAATGCCGACTCCACGGTCGCTTCCAAGGAAGTGCTCGGCGACATGTCCGGCGCGCACTAAGCGCTCATCTGGTCGCGCCAACACGCTCTGCCCTCATCCCGGCCTTGTGCCGGGATCCAGTCAACCCAAGTCCTTGGGTTGAAAGACCAAGTCCGGGATGAGGGATGCAGGGGCCACCCACGCCCACACTGCGTCCAAGCCATGCTGCTAAGATAGCCATCAATTCTCGATCGTGAACTGCACACGGTCGGCGGCAAACCGGCTGATCGCGTATTGGACCGGAACGCCCTCAAGGTCAGTGTTGACGGCCTTGGTGATCAGCAGGATCGCGCCGGGCGACAGTTCGAGCGCTGCCGTATCCGCCTCGTCGGCATGGACGGCGGTGATCTCGGTGGTCGCGCGCACGTAGTCGGGTAGTCCAAGCTCGGCAAAGGCCTTGGTGATGGATTCGGTCCGCTTGTAGGCATCCGGCATGCCGCCGAAGCGCCCGGCGGGAAACCACGCCGTTGCGCAGGAGACCGGGCTGCCGTCCGCCTTGCGAACCGTTTCCATGCGGATCACAGGCTCGCCTGGCCGGATCTTCAGGCCGCGCGCAACTTCCGCATCGGCCTTCTCCTCCGAATAGGAAAGCAGCAGGCCGCGCATCTCGCGCGCCTGCTCCCCGATGCCTGCGGTAAAGCGGGTGCGCTTGGTGATCGGAAAGTTCAGTCGCTCCTTGCGCTCGATCAGCGTGCCGCGTCCCTGCACGGCGCGCACGATCCCTTCCTGGGCAAGGGCCGCGATCGCGCTTCTGACCGTGTGGCGGTTGACGCCGAACTGCAGCGCCAGCACCGTCTCGGGCGGCACCATGCCTGTCTCGTCATAGGCGCCGGCGCTGATCGCCTGGCGAATACGGTCGGCGATCTGTCGCCACAGCGCCACGCCCGTCTGTCTCTGTACCTGCCCAGCCATTTTGCCCCTTGATGTCACACGCTTGTCATCTCGCCGATTTAAGCCTAATCATATCTTGTATAGTTGTCTATATCAATAGACATTTAAAGGATGTGGCGATGACCTTAGCGGAAAAGAATGAGCCGGAAGCAGCGGGGCGCAAGCGCGTCGTCGACCTGCTTGCGCGCGCGGAGCGGCAGGAGCTGGTCGAGGCGTGGGACAAGCTGGCGGAAAAGCCTGCGGCCCAGCCGGTGCGCGGACCGGAAACAGGCCTCGTCATGGTCCGTGGCCGCATGGGCGGCGGCGGTGCGCCGTTCAACCTCGGTGAGGTGACGGTCACCCGCGCCACCGTGCGCCTGGCATCTGGCACCGTCGGTCACGCTCAGTCGCTTGGCACGGATCGCGAGAAGGCCCGGCTTTCCGCCATCTTCGACGCGCTCTGGCAGGAGCAGGCGACGCAATCCTTCGTCGAGCAGGCGCTTCTGCAGCCGATCGCTGCACGCGTGGCCGATGCCGATCGCCGCAAGGCCGATGAGACGGCGGCAACCCGCGTCGATTTCTTCACCATGGTTCGCGGAGACGACTGATGAGCCTCAAGACGGAAGCCCCCAAGAATGATGCGTTGGCCGGCGGCTTTGCCGAACCAGTCTTCCACGCCCAGAGCGTCTTCAAGCTGATGATGGATGCGATGGCGCGTCCGGGCACGATCCAGACGGTCGCCCCCGACGCCTTGCCGCCGGCACCCCTCGGCGTTGCGGCCGGTGCCATCGCGCTGACGCTCTGCGATCACGACACCCCGGTCTGGCTGTCATCAGGGCTGGCAAAATCCGCCGTGCCGCAATGGCTCGGCTTTCACACCGGTGCGCCGGTCACGCCGGAGAAGGCCGAAGCGCGCTTCGCGTTCGTCGAAGCCGGAACGCCTCTGTCGTCCTTCGGTCTCTTTGCCGCCGGCACCCAGGAATATCCGGACCGTTCGACGACTGTTGTCATCGAGCTGGCGGATATCGAGGGCGGCCGCAAGCTGGCGCTGATGGGTCCCGGCATCAAGACCGTGACCGATATCGCGCCGCTCGGCCTGCCCGACAGCTTCCTGCGCCTCTGGACGGAGAACCGCGCCCTCTTCCCGCGCGGCATCGATATCGTGCTGACCTCGGGCAGCCGGTTCCTCTGCCTGCCGCGCACCACCAAGATCACCGCAACGGAGATGTGACCCATGTATGTTGCTGTTAAGGGTGGCGAAGCCGCCATTGCCAACGCCCATCGCCTGCTGGCGGATCGCCGTCGCGGTGACCGTTCGTTGCCGGCTATCGGTATCGATCAGATCGTGGCGCAGCTGGCGCTGGCCGTCGACCGCGTCATGGCCGAAGCCTCGCTCTACGATCGCACGCTTGCCGCTCTCGCCGTCCGCCAGTCGCGCGGCGACATGATCGAAGCGATCTTCCTGCTCCGCGCCTACCGCACGACGCTGCCGCGCTTCGGCTATAGCAAGCCTGTCGATACCGCCCGCATGAAGATCGAGCGCCGCGTCTCCGCCACCTACAAGGATCTTCCGGGCGGCCAGTTGCTCGGTCCGACCTTCGACTATACGCATCGCCTCCTCGACCCGTCGCTCCTGACTGACGAAGCCGTCGAGGAACCGACGCTTCGCGATGCGGAAACCGGCCGTGTCATGCGCGTTTCGGAAATCCTCGCGCAGGAAGGTCTGATCGAGGGCGATGGCGAAATGCCCGAGGATCACGAGATCGGTGACCTCACGCGCGAGCCGATGGAGTTCCCGATGACCCGCGATCTGCGCCTGCAGGCGCTGGCCCGTGGCGACGAAGGCTTCCTCCTGGCGCTCGGCTATTCGACCCAGCGCGGTTACGGCCGCAACCATCCCTTCACCGGCGAAATCCGCATCGGTGAGGTCGAGGTCGAATTCGATGTTCCCGAACTCGGCTTCGCCGTTTCGCTCGGGACCATCCAGGTCACCGAATGCCAGATGGTCAACCAGTTCAAGGGTTCGTCCAAAGCGCCGCCGCAGTTCACCCGCGGCTATGGCCTCGTCTTCGGCCAGAGCGAGCGCAAGGCAATGTCCATGTCGCTCGTCGACCGTGCGCTGCGCGCCGAAGAACTCGGCGAGGACATCACCGCCCCGGCGCAGGACGAGGAATTCGTCATCTCCCATGCCGACAACGTGCAGTCGACCGGCTTCGTCGAGCACCTGAAGCTGCCGCATTACGTCGACTTCCAGGCTGAACTCGATCTGGTCCGCCGCATGCGCAACGAATTCGAAGCCAACCGCATCGGCGGCGACGATACCATCAAGGAGGCTGCGGAATGACCGATCTGGCCACGTACAATTTCGCCTATCTCGACGAGCAGACGAAGCGCATGATCCGCCGCGCGATCCTGAAGGCGATCGCCATCCCTGGCTATCAGGTTCCCTTCGCGTCGCGCGAAATGCCGATGCCCTACGGCTGGGGCACCGGCGGCGTGCAGGTCACGGCCTCGATCATCGGGCCGGATGATGTGCTGAAGGTCATCGACCAGGGCGCCGACGATACGACCAACGCAGTCTCCATCCGCGCCTTCTTCCAGAAGGTCGCGAATGTCGCGGTGACGACACACACCAAGGACGCGACGATCATTCAGACACGCCACCGCATCCCTGAAGAAAAGCTCGGCACCAACCAGGTGCTGGTCTACCAGGTGCCGATCCCCGAGCCGCTGCGCTTCCTCGAGCCACGCGAGACCGAAACCCGCAAGATGCACGCGCTTGAGGAATACGGCCTCATGCATGTGAAGCTCTACGAGGACATCGCCCACAACGGCCGCATTTCCAAGACCTACGCCTATCCGGTCAAGGTCGCTGGCCGCTACGTCATGGATCCGTCGCCGACGCCGAAGTTCGACAATCCGAAAATGCACATGTCGGATGCGTTGCAGCTCTTCGGGGCAGGGCGCGAGAAGCGCATCTATGCCGTTCCGCCCTATACCGAAGTCGTCAGC
Organism: Rhizobium sp. Root708; assembly: GCF_001429725.1. Lineage (GTDB taxonomy): Bacteria > Pseudomonadota > Alphaproteobacteria > Rhizobiales > Rhizobiaceae > Rhizobium. Next base: position 59,090 of record NZ_LMHV01000012.1, read on the forward strand.
CTCGATTTCGACGACTACCCCTTCGAGATCCAGCGCTTCGGCAAGCCCTGTGCGCTCTGCGGCGCCGAAGAGGTCTACCTCGACGAAGTCATCCTCGACGACAAGGGCGGGCGCATGTTCGTCTGCTCCGACACCGACCATTGCGAAGACCGCCGCGCCCACGGGCATGCCGGCGAGATGTTGGCACCCAATCAGGAGGCCGCCGAATGAGCGACACCCCGCTTCTCAAAGTCAACGACGTCTCGAAGTTCTATGGCAACCGCATCGGCTGCCGGAATGTCTCCTTCGAGCTCTGGCCTGGCGAAGTGCTCGCCATCGTCGGTGAATCCGGCTCGGGCAAGACGACGCTGCTCAACTGCATCTCGACCCGCCTGATGCCGACGACGGGCAGCGTCGAATACCAGATGCGCGATGGCGCCTATCGCGACCTCTACCGCATGAACGAGGCCGAGCGCCGCTTCCTGATGCGTACCGACTGGGGTTTCGTGCATCAGAATCCGGCTGACGGCCTGCGCATGACGGTCTCGGCCGGTGCCAATGTCGGCGAACGCCTGATGGCGATCGGCGACCGTCACTACGGCAACATCCGCTCAACCGCCATTGACTGGCTGCAGCGCGTCGAAATCGACGAAGGCCGCATCGACGACCAGCCGCGCGCCTTCTCCGGCGGCATGCGCCAGCGCCTGCAGATTGCCCGCAACCTGGTGACCGGCCCGCGCCTGGTGTTCATGGACGAGCCGACCGGCGGCCTGGACGTGTCGGTGCAGGCTCGCCTGCTGGATCTCGTGCGCGGCCTAGTCAACGATCTTGGCCTTGCCGCCATCATCGTCACCCACGACCTCGCCGTCGCGCGCCTGCTGTCGCACCGCATGATGGTGATGAAGGACGGCCATGTCATCGAGCACGGGCTGACCGATCGCGTCCTTGACGATCCGCGTGAGCCGTACACGCAGCTCCTCGTTTCCTCCATCCTGCAGGTCTGATCGCGAATGCCGTTCTGACTCCGGCTACCGGTGTCCGTGGCAAGCGAAACTAAGGAAAGAAATCATGGCAACGCCACTCGTTGTTTCTGAAGTCGTCAAGAGCTTCACCATGCACCTGCGCGACGGCATCAAGCTGCCGGTTGTCTCGGATGTATCCTTTTCCGTGGCATCAGGGGAATGCGTCGTCCTCGGCGGCCCGTCGGGCATCGGCAAGAGTTCGCTGCTGAAGATGATCTACGGTAACTACGCCGTCGATAGCGGCCAGATCCTCATCAAGCATCACGACAAGATCGTCGATCTGGCAACTGCGGACCCGCGTACTGTCATCGCCGTGCGCCGCGATACGCTCGGCTATGTCAGCCAGTTCCTGCGCACCGTCCCGCGTGTTGCGGCCATCGACGTGGTGGCAGAACCGCTGGTCGCCCGTGGCCTAACTGCGGAAACAGCGCGCGAGAAGGCCGCAAACCTTCTCTCGAAGCTGAACCTGCCGGAAGCGCTCTGGCAGCTTCCGCCCGCGACCTTCTCCGGCGGCGAGCAGCAGCGCGTCAACATCGCCCGCGGTTTCATCACCGACCACACCGTCCTGTTGCTCGACGAGCCGACCGCCTCGCTAGATGCCAGGAACCGCGCCGTCGTCGTCGGCATGATCGAGGAGAAGAAAAAGGCGGGTGTCGCCCTCCTCGGGATCTTCCACGATGAAGAGGTGCGCGAGGCCGTCGCCGACCGCATTCTCGACGTCCAGAAGTTCTCGCCGCGAAAGGCAATCGCCGCATGAGCCGCAAGATTGGCCTCGAGCCCTATTTCCACGAAACCGCATCCGTGAAGAACGCCACCTTCGGGCGCTTCACGGAGGTTTCCGAGCGTTGCCGCATCGAGGAAGTCGAGTTCGGCGACTATTCCTACGTCATGCAGGACGGCGCCATCTGGTGCGCGACGGTCGGCAAGTTCGTTAACATCGCCGCCTCGGTGCGCATCAATGCCACCAATCACCCGACCTGGCGCGCAACGTTGCATCACTTCACCTATCGCGCCGCCGATTATTGGCCGGATGCCGATATGGAGACCGACTTTTTCGAATGGCGCCGCTCCAATCGCGTCGTCATCGGCCATGATGTCTGGATCGGCCACGGCGTCACCATCCTGCCCGGTGTCACGGTCGGCAATGGAGCCGTCATTGGCGCTGGTGCCGTCGTCTCGAAAGATGTCGCTCCCTACACCATCGTCGGCGGCGTCCCTGCCAAACTGATCCGCGAACGCTTCCCGAAGGGCGTCGGCGAACGCATGGACAAGCTCGCCTGGTGGGATTGGGAGCACGACCGTCTGCGCGTTGCCCTGGCCGATTTCCGTGCGCTGAGCGCTGAAGATTTCCTCGCCCGCTACGAAGCATGATCGGGCGCCCCGGACAGGGGCGCTCATGCCGCCCGGAGTTTGGCCGGCCCAAAGCCGTCGATATTGTCGCTCGCCTGGGCGTTTAAAAACCTGCAGCCGACGAAGCATCGGGGAGCCCCATTGTCACAATAGTAGCGTCTGTCCCTGCTAGGAAAGAACAGGAGGCGACCTCTGTTTGTCGCAGGGATAATCATGCGTCTTGGCCATGGATGAGCTTGCGCGAATGCCAGTTCCTGTAAGAATTGGAAACACATTGTGACTAAGTCGTTACAAAAGCTACAATTTTCCGGCTTGTCTCGCAAACGTACTTCATGGATATTAGACTGATCTTGAGGAAGTCGTCATGATCAGAATGATTGAAGATCCGGCAGAATTGGCCGGCGAAGATATCACTGGCAAGTATATTCTGCGGAAGCTGAACTATCATTGGTTCGCTTACGGCAAGGCTGCGATCGTGACGGCTTGCAAGGGCACGATCCTGGAGCTTGACCGCGAGGAAACAGTCTATTCGGAACGGTGGGGCCGCCGCGCCTACACGGGAACCGGCAAGCGCTATCCAGGTGGCATCTGTCCGATATCGGCGGTCGCCTGCGTCTGCGATACCGCGGACGACGTAAATGCCGTGATCCAGCTCGATGTCGAAGCACAGGACGAGTTTTATCAGTTGATCGCCAAGACGGAAGCCAAGGTTCGCGCCCTTGCGTCGCCGGCGGAGAATACGGTGTTTCTGGCTGCTGCCGAATAGGTCTGGCGTTCCGGTGGTTCGGTATAGAGCCGAGCGTCCCGCGATCCGCCCCTCGCGGATGGATGTCCACAAGGCCAGATGACCGATCACACCGACACGATCCTCCTCCCCGAAAATATTGCCGCCAGGAGTCTCCACGTCTTCGCCGATGGTTGCTACGAACCTAATTCAGGAGAGGGCGGATGGGCGTTCGTGGTCTATCGCGACGATGCGGAAGTCGCTTCCGGCTTTGGTGGCGTCAAGCAAGCCGCCAACAACACGACGGAACTGATCGCGCTTCTCGAAGCCGTGACCTGGGTCAACGGCAACGTTACGGTGGAAACAGCGGTCGTCTGGTCCGATTCGGCGTACGCGGTCAGAGGCTGCAATCAGTGGCGCCACATCTGGAAGAACAACGGCTGGAAGAAGATAAGCGCCAATGCGAACGTCCGAAGCCGAACCATCGCAAATCCGGAGCTCTGGAAGGCGATCGACGATCAGCTGTCCCGCAATCGCCTGCTGACCATTGCTTGGTGCAAGGGCCATTCGGGCCTTGCCGGCAACGAGCGCGCCGATGAACTCGCGGAGCACGGCCGCCTGTCGTTGGGTGGTAAAGCTACCCGCTGAACGCTTGCCCCAACCATGCCCGCGGGCAGCTGCGCCGGTTGCCGATAGGCGCCGCCACGTAACCGTGCCGCGATCAACTCTCGGCTTCGGCCCTTACGCCCACGGGTTCTTCGCGAGCTGCCATTCTCCGGTCTCGTCCGGTTCGACGCGCTTGTTGCCGCGATAGAAGATCGGCAGTCCGGTCTTCTTGTCCATGGAGAAACGGCTGGGCGTGAACTTCTCATCCTCGTGTCCGCGGATGGCGAGACCGAGTGCCTCTTTGAACTTCCCGGCGTTGCACAGGTTTTTGAAGAGTGTCTGGTCCATCGCTTTACTCCAGTATCGTCGCGGTCTCGAAATTGCCTGCCATCGACCGCCGCTCGGGTCAACCGCCAACGGCAACAGGCTCGGCTTGAAATACCCGAACAGGCGGCAATTTGCGGCTTTTCGGCTATCAAGAGCCCGGCCGGCTTCCAGCGCCCGCCAAAGCTTCGATTATGACAGTCCTTACATAAAACTGACATTGGAGCTTCATGAACCGGGACTAATGCACTCCCCCATATCGCACCTGGACTATGAGGAAGAGCATGATGTTCGAACTGAAGAATGTCACCCGCCGTTTCGGAAACAAGACTGCCGTCGATTCCGTGACGCTCGACATTCCTCAGGGCCAGATGGTCGGCATCATCGGCCGTTCCGGCGCCGGCAAGTCCACGCTTCTGCGCATGATCAACCGCCTGCAGGAGCCGACATCGGGTTCGATCCATTTCGCCGGCGTCGAAGTCTCGCGTCTGCGTGGCCATGCGCTGCGCAACTGGCAGCGCGACTGCGCGATGATCTTTCAGCAGTTCAATCTCGTGCCGCGCCTCGACGTGCTGACCAACGTCATGCTTGGCCGTCTCAATCATCGCTCGACGACAATGAGCCTGCTCGGCGTTTTCAGCCGCGAAGAGCGCATCCACGCCATCGCCGCGCTCGAGCGCCTCGGCATCGAGCAGACGGCGCTGCAGATGGCGGGTACCTTGTCGGGTGGTCAGCAGCAGCGCGTCGCCATCGCTCGCGCCCTGATGCAGAACCCGAAGATGCTTCTCGCCGATGAGCCGATCGCCTCGCTCGATCCGCTGAACGCCAAGATCGTCATGGACGCGCTGCGCGACATCAACGAGCGCGAAGGCATCACCGTCGTCACCAACCTGCATACGCTCGACACCGCGCGCAATTACTGCGAGCGCATCGTCGGCATGTCGGCCGGCCGCGTCGTGTTCGACGGCAAGCCGTCCGAACTGACGGCGGAAGCCGTCAAGCAGATCTACGGCACCGACAAGGACGGCGCCGGCATCGACGAAACGTTGACGTCGACCGCAATCAACATTCCCGCGGCCGCAGCCGCGCACCAATCCGCCGGCTTGCAACCGCTGGCGCTGGCCGGTCTCTGAGAGGGGCGGCCTCGATCGTAAGCCTGCGTTATGGGCACACTTCTTAAACAGAATTGCCGGGGGACCCCGGTCAATCAGGAGAGAACCATGTTGAAGAAAGCACTTTTTGCCGCCACGGCGCTGTTTGCGCTCGCTGGCGTTTCGCATGCTGCGGACCTCAAGGAATTCCGCGTCGGTATCCTCGGCGGTGAAAACGAGGCCGACCGTCTTCGCAACTACGCTTGCCTTGCCGACCACCTGAAGAAGGAATTCGGCTTCGAGAAGGTTTCGCTCTTCCCGGCTGCCGACTATGACGGCGTTATCCAGGGTCTCCTCGGCGGCACGCTAGACTTCGCGGAACTCGGCGCTTCCGGCTACGCAGCCGTCAACATCAAGGATCCGAAGGCTGTGACCCCGATCCTGACGACGCAGCAGGAAGACGGCTCGACCGGCTACTACTCGATCGGTCTCGCTCTGAAGTCCTCCGGCATCAAGGACATCAAGGACGCCAAGGGCAAGAAGCTCGGCTACGCGGATCCGGACTCCACGTCTGGCTACCTGATCCCGCTGACGCAGATCCCGAAGGACACCGGCGTTCCGAACGACAAGTACTTCGCTTCGACGCAGTTCAACGGCGGTCACGAGAACAACCTTCTTGCTGCCTATGACGGCAAGGTCGACGTCGCTGTTGACGACTCTTCGGGCATCGGCGATTTCAAGGACGGCTACACCTCCGGCACCTTCCGCAAGGCTGTCGACAAGGGCACCGTTGATCCGAACAAGCTGGTCGAAGTCTGGCGCTCGCCGCTGATCCCGAACGGCCCGCTCGTCGTTCGCAACGAACTCGGCACCGAGTGGCAGGCCAAGCTGACGGACTTCTTCATGAAGCTTCCGGAAAAGGACGCCAAGTGCTTCGCAGCCATCGAAGGCGGCGATTTCAAGGGCTACTCCAAGGTCACGCCTGACTTCTACAACGCGATCATCGACGCTCGTAAGGCTGCCATCGGCGGCTGATCGATCTCCAGATCGAGAGGGGCGGTCCTTGTGGCCGCCCTTTTTCCTGCCAAGAAAGCGGACATCCACCATGACCTTTGCCGATCCTCATTCTCAGACGCACCGCGCGCAGCAACCGCAGCAGAGCGCCCATGAAATCGGCGAGGCGTGGAGCAAGATGGTGGCCCGCCGCCGCCTCTACACCGGTCTCGGCTTGGTGATCCTGCTGGTCGCTTTCGTCAGCTCCGTGAAGTTCGCGGACGAAAGCAATGCCGGCCATTTCATCGAACGCCTGCCGCATCTCTTCGATTTCGTGAGCTGGCTAGTTCCCAAGGACTGGACCGACGTCTGGCGGGCGCTGTTCGATATCGAAAGCCCGAGCCACCAGACGGGCGAAGAGTATAATTTCGCGCTCGGTCGCGTGCCCGTATGGGGCAGCTTCTACATTCCCGAATACTTCGAGCTGATGATCGTGACGATCAACATCGCGCTGGTCTCGACCATCGTCGGTGTGGTCTTCGCCATGCCGCTGAGCTTCCTCGCGGCCCGCAATCTGTCGCCGTCCTCTCCGCTGCGTATCGTCGTCAAGCGCTTCATGGAATTCCTGCGCGCTTTTCCCGAGATCGTCATTGCCGGTCTCTTTGCCGCGATCCTGTCGATCGGGCCCGTCGCCGCCATCATCGCCGTCAGCCTCCATACGGTCGGCGCGCTCGGAAAGCTCTTCTACGAAGTCGTCGAAAACATCGACATGAAGCCGGATGAAGGCATGAAAGCCGTCGGCGCCAGCTGGGCCGAGCGCGTCCGCTTCGCAGCCCTGCCGCAGGTCATGCCGAACTTCATGTCCTATGCCCTGCTTCGGCTCGAGGTGAACGTCCGTGCGTCCACGATCATCGGCGCCGTCGGCGGCGGCGGTATCGGCGAGGAGTTGAAGCTTTCCATCTCGCGCGGTTTCGGTGCCAAGACCGTGGCACTGGTTCTGTTGCTCTTCATCACCATCGTCGCGGTCGACCAGTTCTCCGCATGGCTGCGCCGCCGCCTCGTCGGCGAGCATGCCTTCCTTCTGCAGCATTGAGGTCCGCCATGACGGTGATCGACGCCAACCGGATGCATGAAATCGAACTCCGCTATCCGGACTACTTCAAACGTTCCTTCCGTCAGCGGTTCGGTGGCCTGATGATGGTCGTCGCCACGCTGCTTTACGGCATCTATGCCAGCTGGTTCTTCGACCTGCCGAAGTTGCTTGCCGAGGCGCATTGGGAGCGCGTCGGCCTCTATCTCAGCCAGTGGGTGAGCTATGACGTCCAGCCGGAGTTTCGCATCGGCGATACCGGCATCACCGTCAAGTATCCGCGCTTCTCGCCGCTTGGCGACAACCCGCATCCCGATTGGGTGGTCAACAATCCGGACGGTACCATCTCGGTTTCGGTAAGCGGCAAGGGACGCATGGTAACGGTTTCGAAGACCGAGGCTGTCGTCACCGCCCACGGCATCACCGTTCCGGTCGAACTGTCGAGCGGTGCGCCAAAGGTCGTCGGCCCCGTTCCGAGCTGGATGACCGTCTATGACGACAACGTTCTTGCCGATCTCGGTTTTGCCGGCGATGTCAGCATCTCCGCCGACCGCGTGAAGATCCGCAAGCGCTTCCTCGGCTGGGCGAATTTCGTATTCGACACCCAATCGCCCTTCTTCGACAAGCCGGCAGGCGAGGTTTTGAGCCTGATCGTTTCGGGCCCGGAACTGAAGCCCGGCCAATCCAATCTGTCGCTCGCCTTCGACAACATCTGGTACAACAGCGCCTGGCAGCATGGCGATGTCTGGACCAAGCTCTTCCAGACCATCGTCATGGCCTTCCTCGGCACCTTGCTCGGTGCGCTGGTAGCCTTCCCGCTGGCGTTCCTGGCGGCGCGCAACATCACGCCGAACAGGCTGCTCAATCAGGTCCTGAAGCGCTTCTTCGACTTCCTGCGCTCCGTCGACATGCTGATCTGGGCGCTCTTCCTGACCCGCGCGTTCGGCCCCGGACCGCTCGCCGGCTCCGGCGCGATCTTCCTCACGGAAACCGGCACGCTCGGCAAGCTCTATTCCGAAGGCCTTGAAAACATCGACAACAAGCCGCGCGAAGGCATCAAGTCCACCGGCGCCTCGACGATGCTCACACACCGCTACGGCATCATTCCGCAGATCGTTCCGGTTTTCGTCAGCCAGACGCTCTACCAGTGGGAATCGAACGTCCGCGGCGCGACGATCATCGGCGCCGTCGGCGCCGGCGGTATCGGCCTCAAGCTCTGGGAATCGATGCGCACCAACGCCAACTGGGAAAACGTCGCATACATGGTTCTGCTGATCCTGATGGTGGTGTTCCTGTTCGACATGGCCTCGAACGCCCTGCGTCACCGGCTGATGGGAACGAAGACACATTAAAAGATGAAGATCGGCTCCGGCCATCATCATTCTGTCACGGAAATCTTTTAGCCGGAAACCGGTCTTGAAGTTGCCGCGCAAATCGCGGCAGACTGCGGCCCGCTTTCAGAACGATTTCCCAGGATACGAGCCTTGCGTTACGGACTCTATTTCACGCCGCCGGAGGACCATCCTTTGAACGGCACGGCCTCGCTCTGGCTTGGCCGTGATGCCTTCACCGGCGAAACTTATCCGGCTCCCGAATATCAGGACATGCCGGGCAGCGAACAGTTCGAGCTGACCGCCGATCCGCGGCGTTACGGCTTTCATGCGACCATCAAGGCGCCGTTCAGCCTGGCGGCCTCGGTGACCGAGAAGGACCTGATCCCGGTGGTCGAGGATTTTGCCGCCCGCACGCCCGCTTTCGAGATCCCGGAACTGGTGCTCGGGCAGCTCGGCCGCTTTTTTGCGTTGGTCCCCGGTTTCCTGCATCCGCCGCTTCAGGATTTCGCTGCGAAGGTGGTAAAGTCCTTCGAACCGTTCCGCGCCGCGCTGTCGGATGCCGATGTCGCGCGTCGCAAGCCGGAGGAATTGACGGAAAGCCAGAGGGCCAATCTGCTGCGCTGGGGCTATCCCTACGTAATGGATGACTTTGGTTTCCACATGACCCTGACCGGCAAGGTTCCGCCCGAGCGATCCGGCGTGATGAAGGAGATTCTGGCCGAGCGATTTTCGGCCTTTACGGGCCGGCCGCTGGCAATTTCCGGCCTGGCCGTATTCGTCGAAGAGGCGCGCGGCGCCCCGTTCAAAGTTCATTCCTGGTGGCCGCTTGCCGGCGCCGAAAGCTGAAAGACCTGATCCATGAGCAAAGAAACCGCCTTTTCCAATGCGCGTATCGTCCTCGAGGACGAGATCGTCAACGGATCGGTCCTCGTCCGCGACGGCAAGATTGCCGATATCTCGACGGGCAGCTCGCATGTCGGCGAAGACTTCGAGGGTGACTATCTGATCCCCGGTCTGGTCGAACTGCACACCGATCATCTCGAAGGTCATTATTCGCCGCGCCCCGGTCTGCGCTGGCACAAGACGGCCGCGATCCAGGCGCATGACGCCCAGATCGTCACCTCGGGTATCACCACGGTTTTCGATTGCCTGCGCATGGGCGCTGACGAAGACGGCGGCTTCGAGCACGGCGAAATGCGCGAGATGGCCGATGCGATCCAGCAGGCGGAACAGGAAGGCCGCTTGCGCGCCGAGCACCTGATCCACCTGCGTTGCGAGGTCTCCGCCGACAACGTGCTCGAGCACTTTGCCGATTTCGAAAACGATCGCTATGTGCGCCTCGTCTCGCTGATGGACCATGCCCCCGGCCAGCGCCAGTTCCAGACGATGGACCAGTACACCTTCTACTACCAGAAGAAGCGCGGCCTCTCCGACGCCGAGTTCGCGCGCTTCGTCGAAAAGCGCGTCAGCGAATCGGAGCGCAACTCCACGCCGCACCGCATCGCCATTGCCAAGGTCTGCGCGGAGCGCGGCATCACCGTCGCCAGCCACGATGACGCAACGCTCTCTCACGTCGACGAAGCGATCGAGAACGGCGTGCGCCTCGCGGAATTCCCGACGAGCTTCGACGCCGCCAAGGCATCGCATGGCCATGGCATGAGCGTATTGATGGGTGCGCCGAACGTGGTGCGGGGCAAGTCGCACTCGGGCAATATCGCCGCCCGCGATCTCGCCGAACGCGGCGTGCTTGACGTTCTTTCCTCCGACTATGTGCCGCTCAGTTTGCTCTACGCGCCCTTCATCCTCGCTGACGAGGTCGAAGGGATGACCCTGCCCAAGGCGATCGCCATGGTCACCTCGACGCCCGCCCGCACGGTCAGCCTTGATGACCGCGGTCGGATCGCTCAGGGCCTGCGTGCCGACCTCGTCCGTGTTCACCGCGATCATGGCGTTCCGGTCTGCCGCTCTGTCTGGCGCGAAGGGCGCCGTGTCGCATGAACCCGTCACACGAACCCCACGTTGTTCCCGGTACCGAACGCGGCATCATGGTCGTTGTCGTCGGGCCAAGCGGCGCCGGCAAGGACACGCTGATGGCGCTTGCCGCCAAGCATTTCCACGGCCGCCCGGATGTGCATTTCGTCCGCCGCGTCATCACCCGTGACAGCGAGGCGGGCGGCGAACATCATCTCGCGGTGTCGAACCAGGGCTTTGCGTCGATGGAGCAGGCCGGAAACTTCGCCGTCTGGTGGGAAGCGCACGGCTTGAAGTACGGCATTCCGGCCGAGGTGTCGGTGGCGCTGGCGCAGGGTAACCTGGTGATCGCCAACGGCTCGCGTTCGGCGCTTCATCACTTCAAGGCGGTCTTCCCGCGCCTCAAGGTCATCAATGTGACGGCGCGTGCCGAGGTGCTGGCAACCCGTCTCGAGGCTCGCGGCCGCGAAACGCATGAGGACATCATGGCGCGTCTCGCCCGTGGTCCGCTGACCGTGCGCGGCGATTACGACGTGATCGACCTCGACAACAGCGACTCGCTGGAAGACGGCGAGCGCAGGATCGTGGATGCGCTGAACGGCTTCCTCGCGGAAGTCGCCTAGATCGGGGAGGGACGATGACCATCGTTGTCGTTCCCTACGATCCCAAGTGGCCGAGCCTTTTCGACGAGGTCGTCAAAGCGGAACTGCAGCCGGTGCTCTCCGACCTGGCGCCGGTCTTCCATCATGTCGGCAGCACCTCCGTTCCGGGTCTTGCCGCCAAGCCGAAGATCGATCTGCATGCCGCGTTCAGCGATCAGGAAAGCTTGCTGGTCGCCATCGAGCGCATCAAGGGCCTGCCCGCCTACACCTTTCACGGCGACAAGTACAACGACCAGAGCTGGACCTTCACCAGCGGCAAGGGCTCCTACGGCGCCCGGCTCTATCTCTGCACCTCCGACAACACAGTGCTTCGCGACCGCATCATTTTCCGCGACTATCTGAGGGCACATCCTGAGCGGGCCCAGGCCTATGCCGCGCTCAAGCTTCGCCTTATGGGTGAGGCGAACGACGACTGGTCCTATTACACCGGCGGCAAGACGGACTTCGTGGGGGAGACGTTGCAGCGCGCTCGATATAGTTGAAAAGAGCTCTATGCTTGCGCTCAACGCTGAATTGCGCAAAGCTTCGAAGCAATACACCAGCGCGGCGCGCTAGGAGAAGTGTATCGCGGAGGGGGCATGCGCCTGTTTCGGGTCTTGGTTCGGTTGTTTTCCAGCAAGGGGAGAGTTCAGGAGCGACGCTATGAACCGATTGTCGTTGTAACCACCCCGATCCCGCCGCCTAAAGTCGAAACCGTTCTCAGTGGCCGGTGCTGGGTCGTCGATGGGGACACCATCATCATCGATAGTGTTCGCATTCGCTTAGCAGGGATTGACGCGCCGGAACTCGATCATCCTTGGGGAAAGCAATCGAAATGGGCCTTGGTTCAGCTCTGCAAGGGGCAGACCGTAGCGGCTCGGATGAGGCCTGAACTGTCTTATGATCGCGTAGTCGCGGATTGTTTCCTGCCGGATGGTCGCGATCTCTCAGCCGAACTCGTCCGCATGGGCCTGGCGTTGGATTGGCCCAAGTTCTCGGGAGGGAAGTATCGTCACCTCGAAACGGTGGATGCACGGCGCAAGTTGTGGCGCGCCGATGCGCGGCAACGCGGCAAGCTTCGCCCACAGATGGATGGTTAGCGATAATGCTGGCCGGACCGCGAGGATAGCAATCTTACGCCGCGAAAAGATACCGCAGCAATTTCAGCTGTTTGTTGATTCGACTCTTCTCCATCTATCCCCATCGCAATTGCCCAACCCATACTGATCACGTCATTGGACAGGGAGCCGGGTCGCGAACCGGATCTCACAAAACTGGTCGAAAGTCCGGCGTTCGATGATGGTTGCAGAAGAGGGATCGCAAGTCGTCAGGGCCGGCGATCCACCGCATCGGAAAGGCCGAGAGACGCTCCTGTCGGCCCGGAAGTGCGGAAATCTCGATGCGACCGGGCAGGCTGCACCGCCTGACAATCCCAATCCAACACTACTGCCGCCTGCCTGTTCCCAGCCAGACCACGCCGCCCCGGATCATTTCGGCGCGGGGCTTGGTGGTGTCCGGTGGGAGAATACGATGGACAACCTTGTTCGACAGATTTGCGGTTTCCCGATAGCTGCGCATCGAGCTGCCGGTATCCTCCGGTTCGAGCAGGCGAAACCCAAGTCGCGCCTGCTCCAGAGACCCGAACGCGCGATGCGCCCGGGTCAAAGCGTCGGCCTAGATTGCCTGTCCGACATCGATACGGTTGCCATCCGGATCCTCGAACACGAAGGCGCGCAGGCCATAGTCCTTGTCCTGCAACCGCTTGATGATCCGCGCGCCATGCGCCTTGCACAGCGTATAGAGAGCATCCGCATCGTCGACCATGAGATGGGCGACGTTGAAGTTGGGCGTTTCGTGGTTCGGCTGCAACGTCAGATGCAGTTCGGCGGCATCGCGCTTCAGGATAACGAAACCGACCGGGTTGCCGTTTTCGAACACCTTGGTTAAGCCCAGGACGCCGCTGTAAAAGTCCATTGCCCGACGGATATCTTTTACGGGAAGCATCGCGGCGATGCGTCCGAAGCGGACACCGTGATCAGCGATCTCTTTCATCGCTCAATCTCCTTCTGAGACGTCGCGAATGGATCCGGCGGTGCGGAAGACCATGCGCGCGCTCCAATGTTTCAACATGAAGGGCGGTGCCTACAGGCGTATCTATAGCTACCGACGTGTCGTGTCGCAATCGCCGGCTTCCTCGGTAGTTGCACCCGTGGCTTATCTTCGTAAGAAGCCAAGTCCTGGCATTGTCGGGGACTGGCGGTCACCTATGGCGCCCGCCAGCCGTTCATGCTCCGGGAAGTCACTCCCCTTCGCTGCGTCCAGCCACGATCTCGCGCTTGCCGACATGGTTTGCCGGGCCGACGAGACCTTCTTTTTCCATGCGTTCGACGAGCGAAGCCGCACGGTTGTAGCCGATGCCGAGGCGGCGCTGGATGTAGGAGGTCGAGCACTTCTTGTCGCGCAGGACGACCTTGACCGCCTGCTGGTAGAGTTCGTCGCCGTCCTCGGAGCCCATGGCGCTCTTGTCGAAGACCGCGCTGTCCTCTTCCTCGCCGCCGTCCTCATCCTCGTCAGCCGTAACGGTATCGAGATATTCAGGGCGACCCTGCGTCTTCAGATGTGCCACGACCTTCTCGACTTCGGCATCCGAAACGAACGGGCCGTGGACGCGCGAAATCCGCCCGCCGCCTTGCATGTGCAGCATGTCGCCCTGGCCGAGCAGCTGTTCGGCGCCCTGTTCGCCAAGGATGGTGCGGCTGTCGATCTTCGAGGTCACCTGGAAGGAGATGCGGGTCGGGAAGTTCGCCTTGATCGTGCCGGTGATGACGTCGACCGAGGGGCGCTGTGTTGCCATGATCAGGTGGATGCCCGCCGCACGCGCCATCTGCGCCAGACGCTGGATCGCGCCTTCGATTTCCTTGCCGGCAACCATCATCAGGTCGGCCATCTCGTCGACGATGACGACGATGTAAGGCATCGGCGTCAGGTCCATCTCTTGGCTCTCCTCGATCGGAGCGCCGGTGCTTCTGTCGAAGCCGGTCTGGACCATGACGTGGATGGTTTCGCCCTTGTCGCGCGCCTGCGCCACGCGGCTATTGTAGCCGTCGATATTGCGCACGCCGAGGCGCGACATCTTGCGATAGCGATCCTCCATCTCGCGCACCGCCCACTTCAGCGCCATCACGGCCTTCTTGGGGTCGGTAACGACAGGCGTCAGAAGATGCGGGATGCCGTCATAGACGGAGAGTTCCAGCATCTTCGGATCGACCATGATCAGGCGGCACTGTTCCGGCGACAGCCGGTAGAGCAGCGACAGGATCATCGTGTTGATGGCGACGGACTTGCCCGAGCCGGTGGTGCCGGCGACGAGCAGATGCGGCATCTTCGCAAGCTCGGCGATGACGGGCTCGCCGCCGATCGTCTTGCCGAGACCGAGCGCCAGCTTGTAGCCGCTCTTCTCGAAATCCTGGCTTTCGATCATCTCGCGGAAATAGACGGTTTCGCGCAGCGCGTTCGGCAGTTCGATGCCGATGACGTTGCGGCCGGGCACGACGGCGACACGCGCCGACAGCGCCGACATCGAGCGGGCGATGTCGTCGGCCAGGCCGATGACGCGGGAGGACTTGACGCCCGGTGCCGGCTCGAACTCGTAAAGCGTGACGACGGGGCCGGGGCGGACATGGATGATCTCGCCCTTGATGCCGAAATCCTCAAGCACGCTTTCGAGCAGGCCGGCGTTTTGCTCCAGGGCCTCCTGGGACATGATTTCGCCAACGCGCTCGGGCGGCTCCTGCAGCAGCGAATGCGACGGGAATTCGTAGCCTGAAGCGTCGACCCTCGGAGGAACGACCTTAGGCACGGCAAAGCGGGGCAGCGGCGCAAGCGGCTGCGGCGCCAGCGTGCGAACCGGCAACGGCGCGATCGGCTGCGACCTGGCTTGCGGAGCCGTTACCTGAACGATCGGAGCCGGGGCGGGCTCCGGCTCGACGGTTACGATCGGCACTAGCGCCGGCGCTACGACCGCGACCGGAGGTTCCGGCACGATGGCGACGGGTGCCACGACCGGCTGCTTGCCGGGACGCCATTCCATGATGCGGAAACGGCTGATGATCGATTCGGCACTGACCTCAGCCCTCTGGATCACGACGGGCGGAACCGGAACGGGAAGAGGGGCGGGCGCTGCCGCGACTTCGTCGAACGACATGGCTTCCCAGAACGCGAAATCCGAGATGGATGCGAGACGCGGTGACGCGTGCAGGGTGCTTGCGGCAGCTTCGACCATCGGGATTTCGACCGGCAGCCGTCTGACGACAATGGCCCCCAGGGCCGGAGCCGCTTCGGGCACATAGATGTCGAACGGCACATCGACCACGACAGGCGCCTGCGGCTGGGCGTAGACGGTGGCTGGCGGCTGTATCTGCACGCGCGGTTGCACCTGCGCGGTTTCAGCCGCTACGCAGGGTGTCGGTGGCACCGCAATGTCGGCCTGAGGCTTCTGAACAGCCTCCGCCTGTACCCGGCGAGGATTGATCTGGCTCTCGGGCGTACGCGTGAAGCGCACGTTCGGAGCCAGCGAGAAATTGTTCTGCCAGATCGGGGGCGTCGGCTTCTCGCCGGCAACCTCGTCGTGTCGCTGTTCGCCGGCGACTTCCGTCTGAATGTCCCCGGCGTCCGTCTGATTGTTTCTAGGAAAGCGCATGCGACCGCTACTCACTCATGATTAGCAACTATTACCCACTTCCGGATTAGGAAATGAAGGTTAATAAGTTCCTTCCGAGGCAGTCGTCCGCGAACCCTGAAATCGTCGATAATGACGAAATATCAATTGCTTGAGTGAAGTATAAAATTTTAAGGTATTTTCGACGAAGCGCTCAGTGCGCCTCGTCCCAGTTGCTGGCGGCGCGCGCGTCGACCTTCAGCGGCACGCGCATTTCCAAAGCCGGCATGGCGGCATTTTCCATGACGGAGACGATGATCGGCGTGGCCTTCTCGACATCCGCGTCCTCGACTTCGAAAATCAATTCGTCGTGCACTTGCAACAGCATGCGCACGCGCTCGCCAAGCCCGGCTTCACTGAGTGCCGGTTCCATCTTGATCATCGCGCGGCGGATGATATCGGCCGCCGACCCCTGGATCGGCGCGTTGATGGCCGCACGCTCGTTGAAGGCGCGTACCGACGGGTTGGAGGAGCGAATCTCCGGATAGTTGATTCGCCGCCCGAAGATCGTCTCGACATAGCCCTTGTCGCGCGCCATCTGCTTGCGGCTGTCCATGTAGTCGCGAATGCCGGGGAAGCGCTCGAAGTACCGCTTGATGTAATCGCTTGCTTCCGAGCGTTCGATCGACAGCTGGTTGGCAAGGCCGAAGGCCGAAATGCCGTAGATGATGCCGAAGTTGATCGCCTTGGCGCGGCGGCGCACGTCCGAGGGCATGCCTTCGACCGGCACGCTGAACATTTCCGAGGCCGTCATCGCATGAATGTCGATACCGTCGGCAAAGGCCTGCGTCAGCTGCGGAATGTGCGCGACATGCGCCAGAACGCGCAATTCGATCTGGCTGTAGTCGGCGGAAATGAGCTTGTGTCCCGGCGCGGCGATGAAGGCCGTGCGGATCTTGCGACCCTCCGCGGTGCGAACCGGGATGTTCTGCAGGTTTGGTTCCGACGAGGAGAGGCGGCCTGTCGTGGTTGATGCCAGCGAATAGGATGTGTGAACCCGCTTCGTCTGCGGATGGATGTATCCCGGCAGGGCGTCGGTATAGGTCGACTTCAGCTTGGTAAGCTGGCGCCAGTCGACGATCTTGCGCGGCAGTTCGAACCCGGCCGCCGCCAGATCCTCGAGAACGCTGGCCGAGGTGGACCATTGACCCGTTTTCGTCTTGGTGCCGCCCTCGAGCCCCATCTTGCCGAACAGGATGTCGCCAAGCTGCTTCGGCGAGCCGATGGTAAAGCGCCCGCCGGCAAGCTTGAAGATCTCGTCCTCGAGCGCGGCAGCCCCTTGTGCGAGTTCGCCGGAGAGACGCGACAGGATCTGCCGATCCACCGTTATGCCACGCTCCTCCATATGTGCGAGCACGGGCAGCAGCGGGCGCTCGAGCCGTTCGTACACGCTCGTCAGCTTGTCGGCGGCAAGCCGCGGCTTCAGTACCATCCACAGGCGAAGCGTGATGTCGGCATCCTCGGCCGCATAGTGCGTCGCCCGGTCGATGTCGACGAGATCGAAGGTCACGTTCGACTTGCCGCTGCCGGCAACGTCCTTGTAGGCGATCGGCTTGTGTCCGAGGAACTTTTCCGACAGCGGATCCATCCCGTGGGCGCCGGTTCCGGCGTCGAGCACATAAGAGATCAGCATGGTGTCGTCGAAGTTCTTGGTCTCGACGCCATAGCGCTTCAGCAGCAGGTAGTCGTATTTCAGGTTCTGCGCGACCTTCAGCACGGACGCGTCCTCGAGCAATGCCTTTAGGCGCGGCAGCGCATCGCGCATCGGAATCTGATTGTCCGCAAGGCCGCCGCCGAGAAGATCGCCGTAGCCGGTCTTGTGCGTAAGCGGCACGTAGGCCGCGCGGATAGTGGTGCCGGTCGAATTCTTGGCATTGTCGGCGATCGCCATCGAGAAGCCGACGAGTTCGGCCTGCATCGCGTCGAGCGAGGTGGTTTCCGTGTCGAAGGCAACCAGCCCCGTCTGCCGCGCATCGGCGATCCATTGGTCGAGGATGGCGAGGTCGCGGATCGTCACGTAGCGGGAATGGTCGAACGGCAGCGACGCGAACGCCTCGGCGCGGCTCTGTGCCAGCGACGCCGGCTGGAACACGCCTTCTCCACCAGCTTCCTTCGCCTTGGCTGGAACCGGCACGCTGTCGCCAACGACATCGGGAACACCGCCGGCAACCGGAGCGGGCGCGGCGGCGTCGAGATCCGGCCCGTGAGCCGCGGCACCCCATTCGACCTGAACGTCCACCGCATCGATCGCGCCGGCGTCGCATTCGCAGGCGTCCGCGACGCGTCGCGTCAGCGAGGTGAACTGCATGGCCTTCAGGAAGCCGATCAGCTTCGGCCCGTCCTGCTTTTCGAGCACCAGATCCTGGATCGTCAGATCGAGCGGTACGTCGGTTCGCAGGCGAACGAGCTCGCGCGACAGTCTTGCCTTGTCGGCGTTCTCGATGATGGTCTGCCGGCGCTTCTCCTGCTTGATCTCGGTTGCCCGGTCGAGCAGCGTATCGAGGTCGCCGTACTCCGCCAGAAGCTGGGCGGCCGTTTTCGGGCCGATGCCCGGAATGCCAGGCACGTTGTCGACCGAGTCGCCGGTCATTGCCTGGAGATCGATCATCTTCTCCGGCGGCACGCCCCACTTCTCGACGACATCAGGGACGCCGATCTGCTTGTCCTTCATGCTGTCGTACATGTGGACGTTTTGCGTAACGAGCTGCATCAAATCCTTGTCGGACGAAACGATCGTGACGTCGGCGCCGACCGCCTCCGCCTGCCTTGCATAGGTGGCGATGATGTCGTCGGCCTCGAAGCCCTCGACCTCAATGCAGGGCAGGTTGAAGGCCCGCGTCGCCTGCCGGATCAGTCCGAACTGCGGAACTAGCTCTTCCGGCGGTGCCGAGCGGTTGGCCTTGTAGGCGTCGTACAGGTCCTTGCGAAAGGTTTTCGACGAATAGTCGAAGATCACGGCCAAGTGCGTCGGCGTCACGCCGACGGAAGTGTCGCGTGCATCCGTCAGCAATTTCCACAGCATGTTGCAGAAACCGGAGACGGCCCCGACGGGCAGGCCGTCGGATTTGCGCGTCAGTGGCGGAAGTGCGTGAAAGGCCCGAAATATGAAGCCGGAACCGTCGACAAGGAAAAGATGATCGCCTTTTTTCATGGCAGCATGGATAGCGTGCCGCCTTTGCAAGGTCCATATAAACTTGGGCGGCCAAAAAGATTCTGACTCACCAAACTGTTACCAAAATGTAATAGTCAAATGATAATTCTCCCTTGAAAAGCCACATTCGGAATCACAAATCAGCATTACCGACGGCAGATCATTGATCGCGTCGCGGGTCTGATAGCCGGCTTGTCCCCCGCCGCGTCGGACTTGGACAAAGGCCTCATCCCCTCTCCGGGCCTTTGTCCCCATTTTTAAGCCGCCATAGCCAACCTCCAGGCTATGGCGGCTTTGTTTTTCTGCTCTATCTCAAGCTGTATGAAGCGGAATGAACATTTTTTGATGCATCGCATACGATTTGTTGCATTGCTCAGGGTCGGTTTTTGGGCCTAAGTGAGAAAATGGGATTTGATCGAATGGACTCGGGAGCCTATCTCGCCAGCCAATTGGCCAAAGGCTTTGCCCGCTCGCTCCAGCAGCGTGCGGCAAGGCTTGGTTTCTCTCCCGGTCAGTTTCCAATTCTTCTCGAACTGTGGGCCGAAGACGGCCTGACGCAGAAGCAGTTGCTGGCGCGCGTCGATATCGAACAGGCGACCATGGCCAACACCCTGTCGAGAATGGAGCGCGACGGCCTCATCGAGCGACGTCCCCATCCGTCGGACAAGAGAGCCCAGCTGATCTTCCTGACCGAAAAGTCACGGCGGATGGAAAAGGATGCCGTGGAAGCGGCGCAGCTGGCCGATCTCGCGCTTTTCGACGGCTTCAAGACCTTCGAGCGGGAACTCACCCTCGAATATATCAGGCGGCTTCTGGAAAACGCCAAGAAGCTCTGACCAATCCTACTTGATCGCCGCGGTCGGCCTCAGGTGGCGCGGCTCGGCTCTGGCGGCAAGATAGCTCTCGCGCGCCGCCATCTTCACGCTTGGCTCGATATCCGGTTTCCCGAGCAGCAGGCCCTGGATCTGCTGGCAGCCTTCGTTCGTCACGATCTGACGCTGCATCTCCGTCTCGACGCCCTCGGTCACCACTTGGATGCCGAGGCTGTGTCCGAGGCCGATGATGGCGCGGACGATGGAGCGGGCGGCGGGGTCGTGTTCCAGTATGCCCGTGAAGCTCCTGTCGACCTTGATCTTGTCGAAGGGCAGGGCACGCAGGTTGGACAGCGAGGAGAAGCCGGTGCCGAAATCGTCCATGACGATGCGGATGCCGAGATCGTGCAGGCGCATCAATGTCGAGATCGTGGCCTTCCTGTCGCGCACGAAGGCGGCTTCGGTGATTTCCAGTTCCAGTCGCTCCGGCGCCAGGCCGGTTTCCTGCAGGATGCTGGCGATGCGGTCGTAGAGGTTCGGCAGCATGAATTGCACCGGTGAGACGTTGACCGCGATCGAAAGCGGCTGCGGCCACCGTGAGGCCTCGATGCACGCCTCTCTCAGCACCCATTCGCCGAGCTGGATGATGGTGCCGCTCTCTTCGGCGATCGTGATGAAGATGCTGGGCTCGCTCGTGCCGTGCCCGGGCCGGTTCCATCGCATCAGCGCCTCGTAGCCGCTGACAGCCGAGCTTACGCTGTCGAGGATCGGCTGGTAGTGGACATAAAGCTGATTGCGGGTGATCGCATGCCGCAGCTCGTTCTCAATCTCGCGGCGTGCCTTGATCGAGGCATCCATTTCCGCGTCGAAGAAGCAGGCTTTGCCGCGACCCGCATGCTTTGCGCGGTAAAGGGCCGTATCGGCATTGCCGCACAGCTGTTCGACGGTCTCGCCGTCGGCGGGATAGACGGCAATGCCGACGCTGACGCCGACCGCTGTCGGATCGCGGGCGATGTCCATTTCGGCGGCAACGCCGTCCAGTATCTGGTCGGCGAGACGCCGCCCGCCGTCCGGCTGTCTCTGCCCGGTCTGTATGATCGCGAACTCGTCGCCGCCCAGGCGGGCGATGGTTGCGCTCTCATCGACGACACGGCGCAGGATGGCCGCGACCTTGCACAGGATCCGGTCCCCCTCGGCGTGCCCGAAGATGTCGTTGACTGCCTTGAATCGATCGAGATCGAGATAGAACACGGCGACCTGCGCCCGTTTTCGGCTGGCGACCTGGATCGCCTGGCGCATGCGCGTGTCGAAAAGCGAGCGGTTCGGCAGGCCGGTCAGGACGTCGTGCTGCGCCAGATGCTCGATCATCTGTTCGGCGCGCTTGCGCTCCGTGAGATCGCGTATCGCCAGAACCTCGCAGGTGCGGCCTCGATAGACCATCCGCCGCGTCATGGTTTCGACCGGAATCTCGCGCTCTTCGCGCGTCGTCAGCAGCGTTTCGATGTTGCCCGTCGTGGCGCTGCCCGTCGTCATCAGTATTCCGTCCGGGCCTCGTCCGATGAGATCGGCAAGCGGCCAGCCGGAGAGCTGCTGAATGCGTTCGTTGGCATCGACGATGGTGCCCTCGTGCAGAACGAGCAGGCCTTCCATGGTGGCGTTCGCGAGACCGCGTAGGTCCGTCAGATGGCTCGCAAGGAAAACCGCGCCGAGTGCGAGGAGAATGAGCGAGGTCGAGACACCCATGACGATTGCCGCCACGGACTTCGGCTCAAGCATCGCAGTGGCGCTACGACCGGCGACCGGCACCAGCGTGATGCTGCTCATCGAGATGAAGTGCATCAGCGATATCGCCAGCACCATCGCGAGGGCCGAGACGATCAACCTTTGTGCGCCCTTGAGCTTGCTGAAGGCGAGAAACGCAGCGCTCGTCAACGTCGCGCCGATCACCAGCGCCACGAGCGTCGCATAGAGATCGTAGACGATGTCAACAGGGGCTTCGATCGCCTGCATGCCGGTCAGATGCATGGCACCGATGCCAAGCGCCATCAGCACGCCGCCGGACGCGAACGCATACCGGCTCGTTCCTTCGGAGGCAACGAGGATTGCCAGCAGCGACATGCCGATCGCGATGATGACCGAGAGGGCGGTCAGGCCGAGGCCGTAGGTAATCGGAAAGCCGCCGTCATAGGCGAGCATGGCGATGAAATGCGTCGCCCAGATGCCGACGCCGCAGGCAAATGCCGAAGCCATGATCCACAGACGCTGTTGGACCCGATCATACTGCTGGGCCCTGAAGAGCAGCAGCATGGCTGTCAGATTGCCGATGAGGCAGACGACAACCGCGGCGACGATGAGGCGCCAGTCATGGTTGTCACGAATACAGGTGATGACTGAAAACATGTTCACCTCGATCGACGACTGGATCGAGATTATCAAGCAGTTGCTAAATAACTGTAAATTGTATTTTGATTGCCGCACCCCTTTATGGCGTGCGTGTTTATGTCGTGCCGGTTCCCACGGTTTTTCGCCTCGAAAGCAGCGTCTCTTTGGTCTATCGTCCCGCCAGATTTTCAAAGGAGTCGAAAATGACCGATATAGTACCGGTACTTGCGCGTGCGGATCAGAACCTCACCTCGAGTCTGGATAAGCTGTTTGAGCTGCTGCGGATCAAGTCCATCTCGACCGATCCCGCCTACAAGGCCGAATGCCGGAAGGGCGCCGAATGGCTGGTGGCCTACCTCAAGTCGATCGGATTTGACGCGTCGGTACGCGACACGCCCGGACATCCGATGGTCGTTGCCCATCACGATGGCGCGACGTCGGATGCGCCGCATTTGCTTTTCTACGGCCATTACGACGTCCAGCCCGTCGATCCGATCGAGCTGTGGGAAAATGATCCGTTCGAGCCGTCGATCAAGGATGTCGGCGATGGTAGGAAGATCCTCACCGGCCGTGGCACGGCCGACGACAAGGGCCAGTTGATGACCTTCGTCGAGGCCTGCCGCGCCTACAAGGAAATAGAGGGCGCGCTCCCCTGCCGCATCACCATTCTCTTCGAAGGCGAGGAAGAATCCGGTTCGCCGTCCCTGAAGCCGTTCCTGCAGGCAAATGCCGATGAGCTGAAAGCGGATTATGCGCTCGTCTGCGACACCAGCATGTGGGACCGCGAGACGCCGGCCATCGCCGGGGCCCTGCGCGGCCTCGTCGGTGAGGAGATCGTCGTGACCGCTGCGGATCGCGATCTGCATTCCGGTCTCTTCGGTGGCGCCGCCGCCAATCCGATCCACATCCTGACATCGGTGCTGGCAGGCCTGCATGATGAAACGGGCCGGATCACGCTTGAAGGCTTCTATGACGGTGTCGAGGAAACGCCAGAGAACATCAAGGCGTCCTGGGACTCGCTCGGAAAGACAGCTGAGAGTTTCCTCGGCGAAGTCGGCCTATCGGTTCCCGCGGGCGAAAAGGGCCGGTCGGTGCTGGAACTCACCTGGGCGCGTCCGACGGCTGAGGTCAACGGCATCTGGGGCGGCTACACCGGCGAGGGCTTCAAGACCGTGATCGCCGCCAAGGCGTCCGCCAAGGTTTCCTTCCGTCTCGTCGGCACCCAGGATCCGGACACCATCCGGCAGAGCTTCCGCAATTTCGTTCGCTCGAAGGTGCCGGCGGATTGCTCCGTCGAATTCCATCCGCACGGCGGCTCCCCGGCAATTCATCTGGCCTACGATTCGCCTGTTCTCACCAAGGCGAAGACGGCGCTGTCGGACGAATGGCCGAAGCCCGCCGTCGTCATCGGCATGGGCGGGTCGATCCCGATCGTCGGCGACTTCCAGAAGATGCTCGGAATGGAATCGCTGCTTGTCGGCTTCGGCCTCAGCGACGATCGCATCCACTCGCCGAACGAAAAATACGAGCTCACGTCCTACCACAAGGGTATTCGCTCGTGGATCCGCATCTTGAGCGCGCTTGCCGCCTGAGCTGCTTGATCATTGCGCTGAAAAAACAAAAAGGCCGGATCAATCCGGCCTTTCGTCATTCGCTTCGCGTCGATGCCAGTACATCCGTGGTCAAGGAGGAAGCGAACACTGCAGCTAAAGTGATCTCGAAAGGTTAACGAAGAGTTAACGGAACTTCGGACCACAATGTCGATACCGACGGCGCGAAACGCGCTCACGGTCGAACGCTGCAGCTTGTGAACCCTATATCGGGATGCCGTGTTCTCGTTTCAAGGGGTGGGGGCGAAACGGTTTCGGCAATGAAAAGCCCGGCGCTCCGCAGGGAGACACCGGGCCTAATTTCGGTCGGAACGTTTGAGGGAGACGACCGACCAATCGCGAAGCTTGGGTGCCTCGCTGCATCAATAACCCGTGCGCGTGCTAAAGGTTCCGGTCACCAGACGGTAATCGAGCTTTCTCGTCCGGCGAGCAGTTCGCGCATTTCGGCGAATGGGCCGTGCAGCATCTTCAGCCGGCTCTCCTCCATCTTGCTCAAGCGATAGCGGCGCGCAAATTCTTGAACGCTCCAGACTTCGCGCAGCTTGAATTCTTCGGATTTGGAAAGGTCGATGGTCATGAATGCCTACATAATGCGCGCACTGCGCTAATCTTAGGCGCAAGTCGGCGCGATATATGTCAGATTTGTGACGGTAGCAACGAATGGCAGCCATGCGAAAATATCGAGGCTCGGCCGGAAACACGAAGCCCGACCTTGGAGGCCGGGCTTGGAGGCATTTTTGGTGCCGTCAGTAGCGGTATCGGTCACGAGCCCAGGGCGGCGGGCCGCGATAGCCCTCGGAGCGTTCGTAGCCCCAGCCGTAGCGCGGTGGCGGACGGTCCCAGCGAGGCCGGCCATAGCCGTATCCGCCGCCATAATAGCGTGGTGGTGGCGGCCGCCAGTTCGGTCGGCAATTGCCCCAGCGGGAAAGATGATAGCCGCGCCCGCAGGCGTAATCGACCTTGACGACATTTCCTGCCGCGCCGTTGTCAACGGCGGGCACCGGCATTGCTTCGGCGATCGAAACACCGAAGCCGCTCATCGCAATCGCCAGTGCGATCGTAGTTATGCGCATTTCTGCACCTCTGTTCTGCAGTCCCTTGCCTCTCGATTAGAGGGCCGGCGAGGTGAACGGGGGCTGAACCAAACGAGGCATTATTGCGGCAGGAAAACCGTCGCTGTTGTGCGCCGGAAACGCTTGATTCTAAAGCAATCGCGCGTGCCTAACGAGTTCTTAACCACCCCTTAAATCGCCGCATTTAAAGTTCAACCGGGTAGACATGCGACAGGCGCTATGCGGTCGTCGCGGCCAGAGGGGCGCGCAGGCTTCGGCCTTGCGGCAGGAACAGGGGTTTATCAGGCGTAGATGGCGGGCAGAGGCAGATCAGGCGATAGAATCGAACCGTCCTTCAGCGGCCGCGACAGCAGGCGTGACGAGGACGATTTCACGCTCAGTGCCGGCGACCGGGTTGCCGGCGGGCGCGGCCCGGCCCGCTCCGCCGACAAGCGGACATCCGCCAAACCCTTGCGCCGCGAGCCCGACTATGATCGCGACGATTATGATGATCGCTATGAGGACGACGAGCCGCCGCGCTCGCGCGAACCGAGGCGTCGTCGCAGCACCAGTAGCGGCAAGCGCCGGCCGCCGCAGCGCGAAAGCCTCGGCTTCTTCGGCCTCATTCGCCGCATGCTCTATTGGTGCATCGTTCTCGGCATCTGGGCCGGCATCGGCATAACCGGCCTTGTTGTCTATTACGGCTCCCGCATGCCGAGCGCATCCACCTGGGCCATTCCCGAACGTCCGCCGAACGTCAAGATCACAGCCGTCGACGGCAGCGTCATGGCGAACCGCGGGACGACGGGCGGCGAGGCGCTGGCGCTTGAGGACATGTCGCCGTACATCCCGGAAGCGATCGTGGCGATCGAGGACCGGCGCTTCTACTCGCATTTCGGCGTGGATCCGCTCGGTCTCGCCCGCGCCTTCGTCGTCAACCTGACGACCGGCCACATGGTTCAGGGCGGCTCGACGCTGACCCAGCAGCTGGCCAAGAACATGTTCCTGTCCCCGGACAGGACACTGGAGCGCAAGGTGCAGGAAGTTCTCCTCGCACTCTGGCTCGAGCAGAAATACACCAAGGATCAGATCCTCGCGATGTATCTGAACCGGGTGTTCTTCGGCTCCAACGCCTATGGCGTCGAGGCCGCGTCGCGTCGCTACTTCAACAAGTCGGCGCGTGACGTCAATCTCGGCGAAGCCGCGTTGCTCGCGGGTCTTGTGAAGGCGCCGTCGCGCCTGTCGCCGGCGCGCGACCCGGAAGCGGCCAACGCCCGGGCGCAGGTGGTCCTGCAGACCATGCGTGAGCAGGGTTACATCACCGACGATGAAGTGAAGAGCGCGATGTCGCAGACACCGGCAAAGGCGAAGCGCTACTGGTCGGGTGCCGGCCACTATGTCGCCGATATGATCATGGACCAGCTTCCCGCTTTGATCGGTGACGTGAAGGAAGACATTGTCGTCGACACGACGATCGACAAGACGCTCGAGAAACGGGCCGAGCAATCGCTGGACGACGTTCTCGCCAAGGACGGCGCCAAGCTCGATGCGTCGCAGGCGGCCCTCGTCTCGCTCGATGGGACGGGTGCGATCCGTGCGCTGGTCGGCGGCCGCGACTATGCCGACAGCCAGTTCAACCGGGCGGTGAAGGCAAAGCGCCAGCCGGGCTCGTCCTTCAAGCCCTTCGTTTACGCCGCCGCGCTGGAAAAGGGGCTGACGCCGTTTTCGGTCTTCAACGATGCGCCTGTTCGCATCGGCGACTGGACGCCTGAGAACTACGAGAAGAAGTACAACGGCGAAGTGACGCTGGCGACCGCGCTCTCGAAATCGTTGAACACGGTGGCCGCGCAGCTGGTGATGTATGACGGCCCAGATCAGGTGATCAAGCTCGCACATCGTCTCGGCATCGAGTCGGAACTGCAGCCGAACGCCTCGATCGCGCTCGGGACTTCGGAAGTGACCCTGATGGAACTGACGGGCGCCTATGCCGCATTCATGAATGGCGGATACAAGGCGACGCCGCATGTCATCCGCCGCGTCACGACCGCCGACGGCAGCAAGGTGCTTTACGAAAACACCTACGACAGCCCGCCGCGTGTCTTGTCGGAAACCGTGGCCGCAAACATGAACGCGATGATGATGGGTGTCATCGACCAGGGCACCGGCAAGAGCGCCAAGCTTTCCGGATGGCAGGCGGCGGGCAAGACCGGCACGACGCAGAATTCGCGTGACGCCCTCTTCGTCGGCTTCACCAGCAACCTGACCACCGGCGTCTGGTTCGGCAACGACGACGGCAAGCCGATGAAGAAGGTCACGGGTGGCGGGTTGCCGGCCAAGGCATGGCAGGAATACATGATCGCCGCTCACAAGGGCCTGTCCCCGGCGCCGCTCTTCGGCAGTGGCCGGTTTGTCAACGATCCTGCTGTCCTCGATAACGGAGGCCAGCCGATGGCCTCCGCCGATCCGGCGATGCCGCCACAGCCTGCCGAACAGCCGACAACGATCGGAAACATCATCTCCAATGTCTTCGGAGGATCGAGCGAGGAAGAGCGCTATCCGCAGGCGCCGGTGCGTTCCGACAACCGCCGTTCACCTGCGCCGATGGGCGGCGGACCGGTGCCTCCCGCAAACGTCGCGGACGGCCGCTACGGCTATGACGATGCCGTCCCGCCGGGCGATATCGGACAAGTCGAGGAAGCGCCGTCGGGACGACCGCGCAGAACGACGCTTCTCGATCTGATCATGGGGCAATAGCAGGCCCGACAGGCGCGGTAAAACGCACTATTCGGGCTGTCATAAAAATTAATCGCCGCAGGCTCGTTTTGCTGGTTTTCAGGCCATTTCTCGCCTTGCAGTCCCGAAAACCGCTCCTTATATACGCCGCATCACCGCAATCACGATTGCGTTAATCTTAAGGACCCATCCCGTAAGGGGCTGTCATAGAAATGCCTTCCAGGGGTTCAGACAGCTTGCTTCAAGGAGAGAATGACATGGCAAAAGTAATTGGTATCGACCTTGGAACGACGAATTCCTGCGTCGCTGTCATGGACGGCAAGGACGCAAAGGTCATTGAGAACGCCGAAGGTGCGCGCACGACGCCTTCGATCGTTGCATTTTCCGAAGATGGCGAACGCCTCGTCGGTCAGCCGGCCAAGCGCCAGGCAGTCACCAACCCCACGGATACGCTGTTCGCAGTGAAGCGCCTCATCGGCCGCCGCTACGACGATCCGACGGTTGAAAAGGACAAGGCTCTCGTGCCTTTCGAGATCGCCAAGGGCGACAACGGCGACGCATGGGTCAAGGCCCGCGGCACCGGCTATTCGCCTGCCCAGATCTCCGCGATGATCCTTCAGAAGATGAAGGAAACCGCTGAATCCTACCTCGGTGAAAAGGTCGAGAAGGCCGTCATCACCGTTCCCGCATACTTCAACGACGCACAACGCCAGGCAACCAAGGATGCCGGCCGTATCGCTGGTCTCGAAGTTCTGCGCATCATCAACGAGCCGACGGCGGCTGCGCTGGCTTACGGTCTCGACAAGAAGGACGGCAAGACCATCGCCGTTTACGACTTGGGTGGCGGTACCTTCGATATCTCGATCCTCGAAATCGGCGACGGCGTCTTCGAAGTGAAGTCCACCAACGGCGATACCTTCCTCGGCGGTGAAGACTTCGACATGCGTCTCGTCGAATACCTCGTCGGCGAGTTCAAGAAGGACAACGGCATCGACCTCAAGGGCGACAAGCTTGCTCTGCAGCGCCTCAAGGAAGCTGCCGAAAAGGCGAAGATCGAACTGTCGTCGGCCCAGCAGACCGAAATCAACCTGCCATTCATCACGGCCGATGCAACCGGTCCGAAGCACCTGACGCTGAAGCTGACCCGCGCCAAGCTGGAAAGCCTCGTCGACGATCTCGTCCAGCGCACCATCGCGCCATGCAAGGCAGCCCTCAAGGATGCCGGCGTCACGCCAGCCGAGATCGACGAAGTCGTTCTGGTCGGTGGCATGAGCCGCATGCCGAAGGTACAGGAAGTCGTCAAGCAGCTGTTTGGCAAGGAGCCTCACAAGGGCGTCAACCCGGATGAAGTCGTTGCTCTCGGCGCGGCCATCCAGGCCGGCGTTCTGCAGGGCGACGTCAAGGACGTTCTGCTTCTCGACGTAACCCCGCTGTCTCTCGGCATCGAGACCCTGGGTGGCGTCTTCACCCGTCTGATCGAGCGTAACACCACGATCCCGACGAAGAAGTCGCAGACCTTCTCGACCGCCGATGACAACCAGCAGGCCGTCACCATCCGCGTTTCGCAGGGCGAGCGCGAAATGGCCCAGGACAACAAGCTGCTCGGCCAGTTCGACCTCGTCGGCCTGCCGCCGTCGCCGCGTGGCGTTCCGCAGATCGAAGTCACCTTCGATATCGACGCCAACGGCATCGTCCAGGTTTCGGCCAAGGACAAGGGTACCGGCAAGGAACAGCAGATCCGCATCCAGGCCTCTGGTGGTCTCTCCGACGCCGACATCGAGAAAATGGTCAAGGACGCTGAAGCCAATGCCGAAGCCGACAAGAAGCGTCGCGAAGGCGTGGAAGCCAAGAACCAGGCCGAAAGCCTGATCCACTCCAGCGAGAAGTCGCTGAAGGATTACGGTGACAAGGTGACCGAGGCCGATCGCACCGCGATCTCCGACGCCATCGCCGCCCTGAAGACCTCTGTGGAGGCGACCGAACCGGACGCCGAGGACATCAAGGCGAAGACCCAGACCCTCATGGAAGTCTCCATGAAGCTTGGTCAGGCGATCTATGAAGCCCAGCAGGCAGAAGCCGGTTCGGCTGATGCCTCCGCTGCCGGCGGCGACGAAAATGTCGTTGATGCCGACTATGAAGAAGTCAAGGACGACGACCACAAGAAGTCCGCGTAAGCTGGGCTGAACGGTCACGTTTGAAACTGACATTCCGGCTGTCTTCGTGGCAGCCGGAAATCCATTTCCGGGGTCTGATCCTTAATGGCAAAAGCCGATTTTTACGAAACGCTGGGTGTCGCCAAGACGGCGGACGAAAAAGAGCTGAAGAGCGCTTTCCGCAAACTGGCCATGAAGTACCATCCGGATAAGAATCCCGATGATCACAACGCCGAGCACAAGTTCAAGGAAATCAACGAAGCCTACGAGACGCTGAAGGACCCGCAGAAGCGCGCGGCCTATGACCGCTACGGTCACGCGGCCTTCGAGCATGGCGGCATGGGCGGCGGCGGTGGTTTTGCCGGCGGCGGTTTCTCCGATATTTTCGAGGACATCTTCGGCGAGATGATGGGCGGCGGCCGCCAGCGGCAGCGCTCGTCCGGTGGTCGCGAACGCGGCGCCGACCTTCGCTACAACATGGAAATTTCGCTGGAGGAATCCTTCTCCGGCAAGACCGCGCAGATCCGCGTCCCGACCTCGATCACCTGCGACGTCTGTTCCGGTTCGGGCGCCAAGCCCGGCACGCAGCCGAAGACTTGCGGAACCTGTCAGGGTTCCGGTCGTGTTCGCGCCGCGCAAGGCTTCTTCTCGATCGAGCGTACCTGCCCGACCTGCCACGGCCGCGGCCAGATCATTCCCGATCCCTGCACCAAGTGCCACGGCCAGGGCCGCGTCACCGAAGAGCGTTCGCTCTCGGTGAACATTCCCTCGGGTATCGAGGACGGCACGCGCATTCGTCTTCAGGGCGAGGGCGAGGCCGGTACGCGCGGCGGCCCATCAGGCGATCTCTACATCTTCCTGTCGGTCAAGCCGCATGAGTTCTATCAGCGCGACGGGGCGGACCTCTACTGCACCATCCCGATCTCGATGACGACGGCGGCGCTCGGCGGCACCTTCGATGTGGCGACGCTCGACGGCACCAAGTCGCGGGTGACGGTGCCCGAGGGCACGCAGGCCGGCAAGCAGTTCCGCCTGAAGAGCAAGGGCATGCCGGTGCTGCGCTCCTCGCAGACGGGGGATCTCTATATCCAGATCCAGATCGAGACACCGCAGAAGCTCACCAAGCGCCAGCGCGAACTGCTGCAGGAGTTCGAATCTCTCTCGTCCAAGGAAAACAATCCGGAATCCACCGGCTTCTTCGCCCGGATGAAGGAATTCTTCGAAGGCTGATCAAGCCTTCATGCGTTTATCAAGGCCCGGTTGTTTCAGCCGGGCTTTTCTATTTGTCAAATTATTTGATAAACGCGAGTTTGATTGTCGATTGCACTCGACTTTTGTATTTTTAGCTTCTTTACTACCGAACAGTAAATGTCGCGATAGCCTCTTATAGGAGGCTAGACTTGTATCCCTGATTGGTCAGCCAGCGCCGAGGTCCCATTGGAACGTCGTCTCGCAGCTATTCTCGCAGCAGATATCGTCGGCTACAGCCGGTTGATGGGTTCAGACGAACAGGGGACGCTGAATGCGGTCAAGCTTTGCCGCGCGCAGCTTGTCGACCCTGTCATCACGCGCTGCAGGGGCCGCATCGTCAAGTTGACCGGCGACGGCATGCTCATCGAATTCTCAAGCATCGTCAATGCCGTGGCCTGCGCCAGCGAGATCCAGGAGGCCATGGCCGAGCGCAACCGTGCGGTCCAATCTGATCAACGGATCGATTTTCGCATTGGCATCCATCTCGGCGACGTGCTGGTCGAGGACGGCGATATCTTCGGCGACGGGGTGAATGTCGCGGCCCGGCTGGAAGCGATTGCAGAACCCGGCGGGATCGCCTTGTCCGCGACGGCGAGGGATCACGTCGGCACCAGGCTGAACCTGTCTTTCGAGGACCGCGGCGAACACCGGCTGAAAAACATCGAGCGCCCCGTCAAGGTCTACGCCATCTCGCCACGCCGCGGACTGCCGCTGAAGGTCAATGAGGCGGCCTTGGCTGCCGCCAGGGAAAAGCACAAGCAACTGGTCGCCGTCCTGCCCTTCACGAACATGAGCGGCGATCCGGAGCAGGAGTATTTTTCCGACGGCATCACGGAAGACATCATCACCGATCTCTCCAAGATATCGAACCTCTACGTCGTTGCCCGCAACACCGCCTTCACCTACAAGGGAAAATCCGTCCAGGTGAAGCAGGTGGCCTCCGAGCTCGGCGTCAATTTCGTGTTGCAGGGCAGCGTGCGCAAGGCCGGTCAGCGCGTGCGCATCACCGGGCAGCTGATCGACGCGCGCAATGGCGCGCATCTGTGGGCCGACCGCTTCGACCGCGATCTGACCGACATCTTCGCCATCCAGGACGAGATCACCCACGCAATCGTCGACCAGCTGAAGATCAAGCTGCTGCCGGAAGAAAAGCGGGCGATTGCCAACGATCCGACCAACAATGTCGAGGCCTACACCTACTATCTCAGGGGACGGCAGTTCTCGCACACATGGACCCGTCATTACCTGCTGATGGCGCGACGGATGTTCTCGACGGCGGTTGCACTTGATCCGGATTACGCGCGCGCCTATGCCGGCATAGCGGACTGTGAATCCGCTCTCAGGGACTGGCATGCGGGCGAATACACGCTGGAAGGCATCCTCAGCCTGACCGCAAAGGCGCTGGCGCTGGATCCGAACCTCGCCGAAGCGCACGCATCGCGTGGTCTGGCGCTGCATCAGGACGGTCGCGACGTGGAGGCGCTGGCGGAGTTCGAAAAGGCTCTGAAGCTCGAGCCCGATCTTTACGAGGTGAACTTTCACTACGCGCGCTTCCTCTTCATGCAGGGCAAGTTCGAGAAGGCGATCACCTTCTTCACCCGCGCCTCCGAAATTCGCCCCGACGATTACCTGTCGCCGATCCACCTGATGAGCGCCTGCCGCTCACTCGGGCTGCAGGCGGAGCGGGAACGTTGGGCGAGCATCGGCATAGAGCGCGCCGAGCGCGCTCTGGAGGATCATCCGGAGAACGCCGGGCCGGCCCACCGCGGCGCGCTGGCGCTTGCGCATATGGGCGAAAGCGAACGCGCCAAGGAATGGCTGAAGCGCGCCCAGGCGATCGATCCGGATGACATCGTCGCGCAGTACAACATCGCCTGCGTCTACGCGCTTCTCGACGAGCGCGAGACGGCCCTCGACCTGCTCGAGGCACTGTTGCCGCAGTCCTCATGCTACCAGATCCTCTGGTTCAAGCACGATTCGGACCTCGATTCGGTGCGCGACCATCCGCGTTTCCAGGCGATGCTCGACGCGATCGAGGCCTGCTCCTTCCCGCAGGAGGGCTACCGAGTGGCCTCGGAGTAGCGATCTGTTCCAAAATGAAACTGGGCGAGACGGCGTTGTGTCTTATGTTAACGCAGGTCTCTGAACGCGCTTTTCAGCCGCGCGTCTTGTTGCCACTATGCTCGCAGGGGAATTTCAAACAAAGGGCAACTCCATGACGGTAGCCGCCGCCTTATCCATGCAGTCGGATGATACCGACGTACTCGCAGGTGCACTCTATTCCTGGTGCGCGGAACGCAACATCAAGCTTCGCAGCCAGCAGGGCCTGTCGATCGCAAGCATAGCGATCGATCTCTACCATGCCGGCCATCACACGCAGGATGCGCTTCTCGTCGCGCTCCACGAACGCGACCTTCACTAGTTTCTGGCACTAACCCCTTGGGAAACGGTTCTTGCCGCCGGGGTCTCCGGCGGTTCAGGCGTAGCTGTCGCCGTTGATCAAGGTCAGGATCGTCTTGACCGCCTGCTTGCCGGCAGTGGATTGCATGCGGTCGTAGTGGACCGCAAGTTCGTAGGCTTCTGCACTGAGCCCCGGGCGCGACTTGGTCTCGACGCCCTCGAAAAGAGCAGAAATATCGACATCGAGAAACACCGCGATCTGGTGCAGCTTGCTTGCCGATACCCGGTTCGTGCCCTTCTCGTATTTCTGGATTTGCTGGAAGGTCAGACCCAGCGCTTCGCCCAATTCCAGCTGTGAAATCTTTCGCTGCGCCCGAAGCGCTCTAACATTTTGTCCGACAATAATATCGACCGGATCTGGCACGTGAGTGTTCCCTTATTAGCGAGTAAATCGCGCCTTGTACTATGGCGACGTTTTGAAATATCGCAATCCGGAAGTTGAAAATTTCAACCAGGTTTTCCCTCTTCAGCGACAGCAATGGCGCGTCGATATACGCTTATAGACTTTAAGATGCAAAAACTTTACATACTACCATCTCGAAGATGCGGCGGTTTTACTCGGATTTGCCATCGTCTTCTCCACCAATATGCGATCCTTCCGAAGAGGGCGGGAAAGGCGGGCTTGACCGCCTCTCGCACGGCGCCTATTTTAGAATAATTCTAAAAGAGGTTCCCATGTTGAGTCGCATTTTCCGGTCGTCGAAACGGTCCTTCGATAGCTTGTCGGAGCAGGAAATCCTGGCTTTGGCGATCAGCTCCGAAGAGGACGACGCCCGCATCTATCTTTCCTATGCCGAAATGCTCCGTCCCCAGTCTCCCGCCTCCGCCAAAGTGTTCGAGGATATGGCGGAGGTCGAGGATACCCATCGCAAATCCCTGATCGCGATCTACCGCGAACGATTTGGCGAGCGCATTACGCTCATCCGTCGCGAACATGTGAGGGGCTTCTACGAGCGCAAGCCCGATTGGCTGCGGCGCAATCTCTCGCTGGAGAAGATCCGCAACGAGGCGGAGGCGATGGAGCAGCAGGCCTATCGCTTCTATGTGGAGGCCACCAAGCGCGTTTCCGATGCCAAGACGCGCCAGTTGCTCGGCGATCTCGCGCTTGCCGAGCAGGGGCACGAAGATATCACCCGCATGCTCAGCGAAAAGCACGTGCCCGCCGATGTCAGAGGTGAGGAGGACGTGGCCGTTCGGCGGCAGTTCGTGCTGACCTATGTGCAGCCCGGTCTTGCCGGACTGATGGACGGATCGGTGTCGACGCTGGCCCCGATCTTTGCCGCGGCATTCGCCACGCAGGACACCTGGCAGACGTTTCTGGTCGGCATGTCCGCGTCGGTCGGCGCCGGCATCTCAATGGGCTTCACCGAAGCCGCGCATGATGACGGCAAGATCTCCGGGCGCGGGTCGCCGATCAAGCGTGGCCTGTCGTGCGGTATCATGACCGCGCTCGGCGGTCTTGGACACACGCTGCCCTATCTCATCCCGAATTTCTGGACGGCGACGACGACAGCCGTGATCATCGCGATCTTCGAACTGTGGGCGATCGCGTTCATCCAGAACCGCTTCATGGAGACGCCTTTTCTCCGGGCGGCGCTGCAGGTCGTGGTCGGCGGTGGACTGGTTCTCGGCGCCGGTATTCTGATCGGCAACAGCTGACCAATAAAAAAGGCCGGCTTCGAGCCGGCCTTTTTGAATTCGCAATGTGCCGTAGCTTACTTCAGGGCGCCGACCAGGACGTCGCGGCCGTTCTCGATGGTCACCCAGCGACCGGCATTGGCGCTCGACTGGCGCTTGATGAACGAGTAGGGCGTGTCGAACCACGGCTTGACCGTGGAGGCCAGGTTGTCGAGCACGAAGTCGCCCTTGGTGGTGCGCAGCGTCAGGATCGCGTGGCCTTCGCCATCCGGCTTGCGGACGACGGTCATCAGAAGGTTGGCAGCCGAGAAGCCGCGCTGGATCAGGATACGGCGCTTCAGTAGCGCGAAATCCTCGCAATCGCCGGCGGTGGTCGGGTAGGCCCAGACTTCGTCCTTGCCGTAGATTTCCTTGTCGGTCATCGGGATGATGGTGGTGTTGACCTTGGTGTTGACGGCGCGGACGATCGCCCACTTGTCATCAGTCATATCGGCGACTGCCGAGTTACGGTTAGGGCCGCACTCTTCGCGATGCGTCTGACAGAATTCGTAATGGCCGATCGGCTGGGACGTGGGGGCACCCGTCACCATGGAGAAATTGCTTGTGGGGGCCGGTATCGCGGCCGTCGACATCGCACACATGGCCATCATGGCCACCAGGAAACCCTTGATCCGCACGCCCGATATTCCTTGCATCGCCCCTGAATTCTTAACAAAAAGTTAATTGAGGGACGTGCGGAGAGTCAATCGCTACTTCTGGGGAGGGGGTGAAAGCGCTGGATATGGTTAAAATACGTTAGGATTTGACACATCGCCACCGGCCTGCCGCAGCTGGCCGCTGCGGCAATATTCATTCAAGTATCTAATATTACTAAAGATATTGCGAAGTCGAGGCTCGGAGCCGGGCCTGCGGCGATCAGCCCGCCATTTCCTTAACGGCAAATAGCATGCGTTCTATGTCCTGTGGACGGGACAGGCGGTGATCCCCATCACGGATGAAGGTCAGCACGACGTCGTCGGCGGGCAGATGCTCGACGAGCTTCATCGCATGTTGAAAGGGGACATCCGGATCCTTCATTCCCTGCAGGATGTGAACCGGGCATCCGACCTCGATAATGCCTGTCAGTACCTGGTTTTCGCGCCCGTCTTCGATCAGCGCCCGGGTGTAGATATTGGGCTCCGGGCTGTATTCGGAGCGCTCTTCGAAGAAGCCGCGCTCGGCAAGCGAGGCCTTTTCCTTCTTCGTGAGGTTCGGCTCGATGAGATCGGAGGTGAAGTCCGGGGCGGGCGCGATCAGCACCATGCCCTGAAGCTTCGGCGCATCGGCGCGCTTGGCGAATTCCTGGGCGAGCCGCAGCGCGATCCAGCCGCCCATGGACGAACCGACCAGAATGACGCGCTCAGGCTTGGTGTGCGCGACGACGCCGAGCGCCTCTTCCAGCCAGCGCGAAATGGTGCCGTCGGTGAATGCGCCTTTCGACACGCCGTGTCCGGAATAGTCGAAACGGATGCACGACAGTCCGCTCTCGGCGGCGAGTCGGTCGAGTTCGATCGCCTTCGTGCCTTCCATGTCGGAGCGATATCCGGACAGCCAGACGAGAGCCGGGCCGTTATTGCCTTCCTGCGCCGGACGCACCACATAGGCGATATCGCGGGCAGCGGCGCCTTCGCCAACGGCCAGAAATTGCGGTTCGGAGGCGGAAATGGCGTCGGACATGCGAAAACTCCTTCGTTTCGGCCTATAAAACAGATTCTTGACAGGCTGACAGCGGGTGATTTTTCCGCTAAAGCGTGCTAATGACTTGGTTGCAGCGATGGCGAAACTCGGTCGTCTTCCTTATATAGAGGCGATCCGCTGCAGCAATCCGAAACAACGCGAGGAGAGTACGACCATTCGCAGACCTTTCAAGAACGACGCGCCCGTAAAGGAAGGGCCGCGCTCGAACAGGGAAATTCGCATTCCCAAAATTCAGCTCATCGATGCTGAAGGACAGAACCTAGGCGTCGTTGCGACGGACCAGGCGCTGAAGATGGCTGAGGAAGCCGGCCTCGACCTGGTGGAGATTTCCCCCAACGCCGAACCGCCTGTGTGCAAGATCCTCGATCTGGGCAAGCTGAAATACGCCAACCAGAAGAAGGCCGCCGAGGCGCGCAAGAAGCAGAAGATTGTCGAAGTCAAAGAAATCAAGATGCGCCCGAATATCGACACCCATGACTATGAGGTGAAGATGAAGGCGATGGGTCGTTTCTTCGAAGAAGGCGACAAGGTCAAGGTGACGCTGAAGTTCCGCGGCCGCGAAATGGCCCACCAGGAACTCGGCATGAAGCTTTTGCAGCAGGTCAAGGCCGACACCCTGGAATATGCCAAGGTCGAAGCCGAGCCCAAGCTCGAAGGCCGCCAGATGATGATGGTCCTCGCACCGAAATAAGATGTCGTAACAGGGCGCATCGCCGCCGTTCGTATCAAAGCCGTCCGAAAGGGCGGCTTTTGTATTTCTGGGTTGTCCCGTCAATCTGACAGGATGCTGACATCGGCGCTCAAGGCCTTGTCAGTCGGCCTTTGCCATTCTCTCCGCATCGAAACGACAGAGGAGGCAAGTCATGACAATCAAGATTCGCAATATGGCGTTCGCATCGGTTGCCGCATTGGCGCTAACCGCGGCGATGCCGGTCGTTCAATCGTTCGGCCCGCTTTCGATGACGACGGCTGCTCTGGCCCGGGGCGGCCACGACGATGGTGGTTCTTCAAGCAGCAGCGGCGGCGGTAGCTCTGGTCGAAGCGGCGGCAATGATCATGGCAGCGACGACCATGGTGGTCGCAGTGGCGGTCATGACGACGACGGCAATGATGACCACGGCGGTCGGCGCGGCGATCGCTCCTCTGACGATGGCGCTTCTCACGACGTCGGCGACGACAATCCCGGAAACCATAGCGGGC
Organism: Rhizobium sp. Root708; assembly: GCF_001429725.1. Classification (GTDB taxonomy): domain Bacteria; phylum Pseudomonadota; class Alphaproteobacteria; order Rhizobiales; family Rhizobiaceae; genus Rhizobium. The sequence continues at coordinate 97,111 of NZ_LMHV01000012.1, forward strand.
GAGGAGACCGTGGTCGGTCCGACCGACCGCGGACTGTCCTGACGGTTTCCGACGCCAGCCTGCGCGGTCTGCTGAACGGATCGCTGGTGGCTCGCGATCAGCTCGGCCGTCTGCTGGAAGTCGAGGTCGAGCGCGAACATGGAGCACGCCTTATCAAGGCCCAGGTCCACCGGTCGGATGCTCGCCGCAATCCTGGAGCAATCACCAGTGTCCAGATCGTCCCCGCTGCCGCGCAGTAAAACGTGCGACAGATCTTCCGACCGCCTCGGAAGAAAGAGGCTCCGTCGCCATGCGACGGGGTCTCTTGGTCTGGCGACCTTGCCTCGCCGCAGTGAAGCGTACAATCTAGCTGCTGGCCCTTCATCGCCGGAACGACCATGCACCCCAAACGCCGCTCGCTTCTATCTCTTTTGTTATTGACCTGCTGGCTGGCGGCGGCCGGCACCCTCGCGGTGCGTGATGCATCCGCCAAGGACGGAGGCAGCAACAGCGGGTCCGGCAGCTCGGGCAGCGGCGCCTCTGGTTCCGGTTCGTCCGGATCGAATTCCGGAAGTTCCGGCTCCGGAAGCGATAACAGCGGCCATGGCGGCGGCGATGATCACGGAGGTGGTCACGGCGGTGACGACGGTGATGATGGCGACGACGACAGCGGCAGCGGCAATCAGGGGCATGGTTCGGATTACGATCGCGCCAGGGATGCAGTCCGAGACGGCAAGGTGCTGCCCCTGAAGGCGATCCTGAAAAACATCGGCATGCGACGCTATGGCCGCGTCATCGACGTTCGGCTGCAGCGGTCGATGGTCAGCGATACCTATCAGTTGAAAGTCAGGGACGGCGCCGGAACCATCAGAACCCTGCGCATCAACGCCCGTAACGGCACGTTGCTTGGAGGATCCTGATCGATGCGGATCTTGCTGGGGGAGGACGACGCCAACATTTCCAGTCATGTGGTCGAGGCACTCGAGCGCGAGGGCTACCGCATCGACGTTCTCGCGACCGGGCCGCAGGTCTGGGAAGAGGGCGAGACCGGTGACTTCGCCGCGATCATCCTCGATCTCGGCTTGCCAGGCATGGACGGACTGTCGATCCTGAAGCGATGGCGCATGGCCGGCATCAATACACCTGTCCTGGTGCTGACGGCTCGCGGCTCATGGATGGAGCGCGTCGATGGCTTCGATGCCGGCGCCGACGACTATCTGCCGAAGCCGTTTCGCACCGAGGAATTGATCGCGCGTCTGCGCGCCTTGTTGCGGCGCTCGGGTGTCGGCCACTCACGCGTCAAATCCGCCGATCGCTTCACACTGGATGAAAACGCCCGCCGGGTGACATTCGACGGCAGGGAGTTGGACCTCAGCCCGCTGGAATATCGGATGCTGGCGCTTTTCATCGCAAGACCGGGCGCGGTGCTCACCGCGGCTGAACTTGCGAGCCAGGTTCAGGGCCGGGACGACGACGCCGCCAAGAATGCCGTCGAGGCCATGGTGGCGCGGCTGAGAAAGAAGACCGACAGCGACGCGATCGAGACGCGTCGCGGCTTCGGCTAGTTGCTGCCGGAGCGGCGCGGCGCATGATGGGGTCGCTGCGATTTCGCCTTGCCGTCGGTGCGCTGGTCGCCATTGGCGTTGCATTGACGATCGTCTGGTTCGTGCTCAGTCATCTGTTCACCGATTATCTCGCCGACCAGTATTCCTATGAGATGACGGGCGTCATGGATTCTCTCGCCGCACGCCTCACGGTCGAAGATGGTCGGCTCGCGCTGACGGGTGAACTGACCGACACCCGCTTCGACCTGCCGACCGGCGGTCGCTACTGGCAGATCTCTCCGAGCGACGGCGGCAGCCCCTTGCGCTCGCGCTCGCTGTGGGATGAGGAGATTGCCGCCGGCGATCTGTCTGCCGATCTCTATTGCGGCTTCCGCCAGACGGATGGCCCCGACGGCCTGCCGGTTCTTGTTTCCGAAAGGCGGATGAGCCTCGGGGAGGGCGCTGCCCGCAAGGACTTCACGGTCTATACGGGTTTCTCCAAGGCCGAGATGGAGACCGTGCTTGAAAGCTATCACCGGCCGCTGCGGTTGATGCTGCTATCGATCGGCGGGATCTTGCTTCTGGCTGCCTTTCTGCAGGGGTGGATTGGCCTTCGCCCGCTCGCGCGGCTCCGTGACAGCGTTGCCGATATCCGCGCTGGCCGCCTCGCCAATATCGGCTGGAGCGGACCAAGCGAGGTGACGCCGCTGGTGCGCGAGATCAACCTCTTGCTGACCGAGCGGGAAACAGCGGTGGAGCGGGCGCGGGCGCGGGCAAGCGATTTGGCGCATGGGCTGAAGACACCGCTGACGGTTCTGTCGCATCTCGCCGAGAGCCTGCCGGCGGAAAAGCGCGATACCGCCTTGCAGCAGATAGAACTCGTGCGCCAGCGCTCCGATCGCCAGTTACAGGCCGCCCGCATGGGCGTCGAACAGATGGCGACGACGTCGCTGCTCGGCATATCGGGAAAACTGGTCAATGTCCTGCAGGCTTTCACCTCGGGAAAGGGCATCGATTGGTATGTCGACATCGATCCGGCGCTGACCATCCAGGCTGATCCCGCTGATATCGCGGAGGCGCTGGGCAATGTGCTCGACAATGCCGTACGCTTTGCCCGCTCACGAATAGAACTCAGCGCCCGTCACGACGAACGTCATGTCGTGGTGATAGTCTCCGACGATGGACCCGGCGCGGGCTCCGAGAGCTACGACCGGATGCTGAAGCGCGGTGGCACCATCGACGACGAGACCTCGGGCTCCGGGCTCGGGCTTGCAATCTCGGCCGATATCGTCGAAGCCTACGGCGGCAAGCTCGATCTCCTGGCATCGAAACTGGGTGGGTTGATGGTGAAAATGACCTTGCCCGCCAGCGAGGGTGCCTCCTGATTTCGGGGCACGGAAGATTCCTCGCCTCGCCCCGTTGCACTTTTATGACGTCGCGGTTATAAGCGCGCGTCCGAACTGACCGGCAGGGCATGCCGTGGCAGTTTCGAATGCTTGCGGAACGGTTCGTCACCGGAGCCGCAGATCAACAACAAACGCTCCCGCACTTGTTGCGACTCCAGGGAAACCGGGCATCGCGAGAAGGCTTCTTTGAGGCACGCCTCTTTAAAGGCAAGTGGGGGGATCAGAAACGGAGTAGCAAAATGCCCAAGATGAAGACGAAGTCTGCTGCCAAGAAGCGGTTCAAGATCACCGCGACCGGCAAGGTCAAGGCTGCAGCTGCTGGCAAGCGCCATGGCATGATCAAGCGTTCCAACAAGTTCATTCGCGATGCACGTGGCACCATGGTTCTCGCTGAACCGGATGGCCGCAAGGTCGTGAAGAACTACCTGCCGAACGGTCTCTAAGACTATTCCGCGAACGTATAGATTAAGGAGATCATGAAATGGCACGTGTAAAAAGAGGCGTAACGTCTCACGCCAAGCATAAGAAGGTTTTGAAGGCCGCTAAGGGCTTCTACGGTCGTCGCAAGAACACCATCCGCGCCGCTAAGGCCGCTGTTGATCGTTCGAAGCAGTACGCCTACCGCGACCGCAAGGTCAACAAGCGCAACTTCCGCGCTCTCTGGATCCAGCGTATCAACGCTGCTGTCCGCGAATTCGGTCTGACCTACGGCCGCTTCATCGATGGCCTGAACAAGGCTGGCATCGAAGTTGACCGTAAGGTTCTATCCGACATGGCAATCCATGAGCCGGAAGCATTCGGTGCACTCGTTGCAGCCTCCAAGAAGGCTCTCGAGTACCTGAAGGACGCTGGTACGAAGAACGAGTTTGAAGCAGCCGTCAACTAAGCCGGCGCTATCAAAGCTTTTGCTTCGATGATTTTGAACCCGCGCTGGCAAGGCTTGCGCGGGTTCTTTCGTTTTAGTCAGGAGAAGGCATCGAGAAGGCGTGGCGAACGACCTCGAAAATCTGACGGCGAAAGCCGGGCTGAAGGAAGCGGACGTGCCGGTCCTGCTTGCCGCCCTGCTGAACAGCTCGCGGCGCGTCGAGCGCGTGGCGCTGTCGAACGGTGCCGTCTGGATCAAGCGCTATGGCACCGAGCGCGCATCGCGCTGGGTCAGCCTGCAGCGCATGCTGGCCAATCTGATCAAGGCGCCATTTCTCCGTCCGTCACCGCTTCTTGGCGATGAGGGCATGGCGGCGCGCGAGATGCGCCGTGTCGCGCAGTTTTCCGCGCAAGGCGTTCCGACGGCGCGCGTCCTCTATTCTTCCGGCGCGGCCATCGTGTTCAGCGATGTCGGCAAGACCGTCGACCAGTACCTCAACGCTGCGAAGCCCGATGCCGCTGCTCACGACGCGCTGCTGGTGCGCTGCGCCGCCGAGCTCGGAGAGCTGCACGCGAAACGGCTTTGCCACGGCCGCCCTTATCCGAGAGACATGTTTCTTGCGGATGGCCGCATCGGCTTCATGGATTTCGAGGAGGAGCCCGATACCGTCATGCCGTTGGAAGTCGCCCAGGCGCGTGACATCTGGCTGCTGTTTCTTCAGGTTGCCACCCGCGCGCAGCTTGGGCGGCAGACGCATGACAGGGCCTACGAGGCCTGGGCGGACGCCGCTCCGCCCGAAGCGATTGCCGAACTGCGCAAGCTTACCGGATTCCTGGGCGGCTTTTTATCCGCTGCCCGGTTGATTGGCCGCGTGCACATGGGTAGTGATCTGCGACGTTTCATCGTGGCGACCAGCTATCTGAAGCATGTTTTCGTGAATTATCGACAAGACTGACGCCCTGTGAGGCAGGAAAAGATGACCGAACTCGAAACTCTGGAAAAGCAACTTCTGTCTGACGTGGCGGCCGCTGCCGACGAGCCGGCGATCGAAGCCGTGCGTGTCGGGGCACTCGGCAAGAAGGGTTCGGTCTCCGAACTCCTGAAGACGCTCGGGTCGATGACGCCGGAAGAGCGCCAGACGCGCGGCGCGGCGATCAACGCGCTGAAGAACGCTGTCAGCGACGCGATCACGGAACGCAAGGCGGAATTGAAGAAGGTCGCGATCGATGCGCGCCTGAAGGCCGAGACGGTCGACGTCAGCCTGCCGGTCCGCTCTTCGCCGGTCGAACGCGGCCGCATCCATCCGATCAGCCAGATCGTCGATGAGATCACCGCGATCTTCGGCGACATGGGCTTCTCGATCGCCGAGGGTCCGGATGTCGAGACCGATTACTACAATTTCACGGCGCTGAACTTCCCCGAGGGCCATCCGGCCCGCGAGATGCATGACACCTTCTTCTTCAATCCGGATGAGAACGGCGAGCGCAAGGTGCTGCGCACCCACACCTCGCCGGTGCAGATCCGCACCATGGAAGCGCAGAAGCCGCCGATCCGCATCATTATCCCCGGCAAGACCTATCGACAGGATAGCGACGCGACGCACTCGCCGATGTTCCATCAGGTCGAGGGCCTCGTCGTCGACAAGAAGGCCAATGTCGCCAATATCCGCTGGGTGCTGGAAGAGTTCTGCAAGACCTTCTTCGAGGTCGACAGCGTGACGATGCGCTTCCGTCCGTCCTTCTTCCCGTTCACCGAACCGTCGTTCGAGGTCGACATCCAGTGCGACCGCTCCGGCCCGATCGTCAAGTTCGGCGAAGGCACCGACTGGATGGAAATCTTGGGCTGCGGCATGGTGCACCCGAACGTGCTACGCGCCGGCGGTCTCGATCCCGATGAGTACCAGGGCTTTGCCTGGGGCATGGGCCTCGACCGCATCGCCATGCTGAAATACGGCATGCCCGACCTGCGCGACTTCTTCAACGCCGATGTCCGCTGGATGACCCATTACGGCTTCCGCCCGCTCGACATGCCGACGCTGTTCGGCGGTCTGAGCGCGTAACACAATGCCGACCTTGCTGATCTGGCACGGTTACAAATTCAGGTTCTACGCCTTGGATGTCGGCGAACCGCCACATGTCCATATCGTCAAGGACGGGAAGTCCCTGAAGGTCTGGTTGAAGAGTTTGGAAGTCGCGCAGAACAAAGGGTATAGTGACCAGGAAATCGGAAGGCTGCTTCAGGTGGCCTCCGAGCATCGCGAGGAATGGATAGGCGCTTGGAATGACTTCTTTGGCCTTTGAAACCGATGACATGCGACCAGTTCGGGCGTGGTGTGCCGATGGCGAGGTCCACGTGGCGCTCGCGGACGGCCGCGTCATTGCGACGCCGATCTGGTGGTATCCCTTCCTGTCGGAACTTGCCGATACCGAACTGAACGACATCGAGCTGATGTATGAGGGTATCTGGTGGACTGCCATCGACGAGGGTATTTCGGTGAAAAGCATGTTCCTGGGCATAAAGGCCCCCGGTGCCAAGGCTCCGGAAAAGGCTGCCTGATCGAACAATTGATGATTTTTGAGACGAGAACAACACAATGAAATTCACGCTTTCCTGGCTCAAGGATCATCTTGAGACCGACGCCACCCTCGATGAAATCTGCAAGCGCCTGACGGAAATCGGCCTCGAGGTCGAGGATGTCGACGACAAGGCGGCGTTCAAGCCCTTCGTCATCGCCAAGGTTCTGTCGGCTGAAAGACATCCTGAAGCCGATCGTCTGAAGGTCTTGTCGGTCGATGCCGGCCCTGACGTCAACGGCGGCAAGCCGTTGCAGATCGTCTGCGGTGCGCCGAACGCCCGCGCCGGTCTGGTCGGCGCGCTGGCGCAGCCGGGCGATTATGTGCCGGGTATCGACGTGACGCTTGGCGTCGGCAAGATTCGTGGCGTCGAAAGCCACGGCATGATGTGCTCCGAAAAGGAGCTGAACATGTCCGACAGCCACGACGGCATCATCGACTTGCCTGCTGATGCGCCCGTCGGCACCTCTTTTGCCGCCTACGCCCATCTCGACGATCCGGTCATTGAGATCAACCTGACGCCGAACCGTCCGGACTGCACCTCGATCTACGGTATCGCCCGCGATCTGGCGGCATCAGGCCTTGGCACGCTGAAGACACGGCCCGCGCCGTCCTTCGCCGTCGACGGCGAGACGCCCGTCAAGGTGACGCTCGATCTCGACGACGACAAGCTCTGCCCGGGTTTCGCGCTCCGCCTCGTGCGCGGCGTCAAGAACGGCCCGAGCCCGAAGTGGATGCAGCAGCGCCTGCTGGCGATCGGCCTGCGCCCCATCAACGCGCTCGTCGACATCACCAACTACATGACCTTCGATCAGGGTCGGCCGATGCACGTCTTCGACGCAGCGAAGGTCAAGGGCGACCTGACCGTCCGCCGCGCCAAGGGCGGCGAGACGGTGCTGGCGCTCGATCAGCGCGAGTACAAGCTTGGACCGAACAATGTCGTGATCGCCGACGCCGATGGCATCGAGTCGATCGGCGGCATCATGGGCGGCGAGCATTCCGGCTGCGACGAGAACACGACGGATGTCCTGATCGAGAGTGCTCTCTGGGATCCGATGAACATCGCCAAGTCGGGCCGCGGCCTCGGCATCATCACCGATGCCCGCTACCGCTTCGAGCGCGGCGTCGATCCCGAATACATGGTTCCGGGTATCGAGCGCACCACCGAACTGGTCCTCGAGCTCTGCGGCGGTACGGCGGCCAAGGCCGATGTCGTCGGCTACAAGGGCTATGAGCCCAAGGTCGTCGATTTCCCCTTCTCCGAGGTCAAGCGCCTGACGGGCCTTGAGGTCTCGACCGAAGAGAGTGTCGCCATCCTGACCCGCCTCGGCTTCAAGGTGTCCGGCACCGGCGAGCGTGTCTCCGTTGCCGTTCCGTCCTGGCGTCCCGATGTCGACGGCAAGGCCGACCTCGTCGAGGAAGTCATGCGTATCCACGGCGTCGACAACATCAAGCCGGCGCCGCTGGAAAGCCATGCGGCCGTAAACGGCAAGATCCTGACGACGCTGCAGATCCGCACCCGCACCGCCAAGCGCGCGCTCGCCTCGCGCGGCATGCTGGAGGCCGTGACCTGGTCGTTCATCTCGGAAGATCAGGCAAAGCTTTTCGGCGGCGGCTCGCCTGCGCTGAAGCTTGCCAACCCGATCGCTGCCGATATGTCGGACATGCGTCCGTCGCTGCTGCCGGGCCTGCTGAGCGCTGCCCAGCGCAATGCCGCCAAGGGCTATGGCGACGTCGCGATCTTCGAAGTTTCCGGCACCTATGAGAACGATCGCCCCGAGGGCCAGCGCCGCGTTGCCGGTGGTGTGCGCCGTGGCACCGCCTCGTTCGCCGGCGCCGGCCGCATGTGGCTGAACGCAGCCAAGGGCGGCGGCAAGCCGGTCGACGTCTTCGACGCCAAGGCCGATGCGCTTGCCGTGATCGAGGCTTGCGGCCTGCCGATGGGCAACATCCAGATCGAGCAGGGCGGTCCTGCTTGGTACCACCCGGGCCGTTCAGGCACGATCAAGATGGGCCCGAAGATCATTCTCGGCTATTTCGGCGAGTTCCACCCCTCGACGCTGGAAGCGCTCGATGTCTCCGGTGCGCTCTCGGGCTTCGAAGTCTATATCGATGCCATGGCCGAGCCGAAGAAGAAGGCGACCCGCACCAAGCCGGCGCTGGAGCTTTCGCCGTTCCAGGCCGTAAAGCGCGACTTCGCTTTCGTCGTCGACAAGTCGGTGGAAGCCGGCGCGATCATCAAGGCCGCCTCCGGCGTCGATCGCAAGCTGGTCACATCAGTCAACGTCTTCGACGTCTTCGAAGGTCCGTCGCTCGGTGAAGGCAAGAAGTCGGTGGCGATCGAAGTCCAGATCCAGCCGGTCGACCGTACGCTGACCGACGAGGATTTCGAGGCGCTGACGCAGAAAATTGTCGCCAGCGTCACCAAGGTCACCGGCGGCGTCCTCAGAGCCTGAGGCGCATGATCTTTTGAAGCACAAGGCCGGCGATCATTTCGCCGGCTCAGACTGCTCACGAAGTCTTATGGCATAATAGGGTGGATACCCATCCATCGTCACCCCGGCCGACGAGCCGGGGTCCAGCGCGCGCAAGTCCTTGCGCGCAATAGGCTCTTTGGCACCGCAGACGCGGTGCCGCTGGATGCCGGCTCAAGGCCGGCATGACGGAGAAAGGGATCGCTCCGCAAAACACTTTCTCAACAAGCTGGGCCGGCGATCGTCTCGCCGGCTTTTCTAGGTGTGGAGATAGTAGAGCTTGTTGACGATCGTCCAGCGGCCGTCGATCTTCAGCATCGAGAGATAGTCGGTGAAGCGCATGCCGGCGAAATCGTCGCTGACCTTCACGCTTGCCGCATCGCCGGCGATGTCGAGCATCTGGATGTCCATATGCGGCTGTGTCGTGGGCGGCGCCGAGCCTTCGGCGACGATCGCGGCGATGAACTCGTCCCGGCTCAGCCATTCGACGGCGTTTTCATAGTGTCCGATGATGGCGCATCGCGGATGAAAGGCCTTCCGCAATGCTGCTTCGTTCGCGAAGGTCATGCCTTCGACGTAGAGATGAACGACTGCTTCGATTGCTTGCTGGTCCGACATGTCTCACCTCGCCAGAACATGTTCTTAGCATAGTGCAGGGACTGCGCGCGGCAAGGCCGAAGAGGAACACGGCAAGCATTCGAAGCGTCAACCTTTAGAGGTTGGTCATCGCCAGCGATGCCTCCGAGTAGCGCTTGCCGGCAATCTGATCGAGCGAGATCGTCTCCGTCAACTCGGTCAGTTCGCCCTTGCTGAGCACGATGTCGGCGGCAGCCGCATTCTGCTCCAGATGGTTGACCTTGCGCGCGCCGGGGATCGGCACGATGTCGTCGCCCTGGTGTAGAACCCAGGCGAGCGCCAGTTGTGCCGTCGTCACGCCCTTCTGCTTCGCAAGCGCCTCGAGCTTTGCCACCAGCGCGGCATTGGCGTCGAAGTTCTCGGCCTGGAAGCGCGGCAGCTGGCTGCGGAAATCGTCCGCGCCGAGATCCTCCCGCTTCTGGATCGCACCGGTCAGGAAGCCGCGGCCAAGCGGGCTATAGGGTACGAAGCCGATGCCCAGCTCGCGGCAGGTATCGAGGACGTCATGCTCGGGGTCGCGGGACCAGAGGGAATATTCGCTCTGCAGCGCCGCGATCGGGTGGACCGCATGGGCGCGGCGGATGGTAGCGCTGCCGGCTTCCGACAGGCCGAGAGCCCGCACTTTGCCCTCCCGAACCAGCTCGGCCATGGCGCCGACGGTCTCCTCAATCGGGACGTTGGGGTCGACGCGATGCTGGTAGAAGAGGTCGATGACGTCGGTGCCGAGCCGCTTCAGCGATGCCTCGGCAACCCGCTTCACATTCTCAGGACGGCTGTCGACGCCTGTTAGGGCCGCGGCGCCCGATTTTGTCGGGTCGAACGTGAAGCCGAACTTGGTGGCAATGACGACGCGGTCGCGCACCGGTTTCAGCGCCCGCCCGAGAAGCTCTTCGTTGGTGTAGGGGCCGTACATTTCAGCCGTGTCGAAGAAGGTGATGCCGAGGTCGACGGCGCGGTTCAGCGTCCTGATCGACTCGTTCTCGTCGCTGGCGCCATAGGCAAAGCTCATGCCCATGCAGCCAAGGCCGACGGCGGAGACTTCAAGGTCGTTTCCGAGTTTGCGGGTTTTCATATGCGGGCTCCTTTGTCGAGCGAAGATCGAACCGCCGTGCTGCGGTATGAGAGAAACCTAGCGCTTCGGCAGCCATCAAAAAATACGTGCAATACGTAACAGGCTGTTCTAACAGATAGATCAATGAACCGTACCCAACTCGCTCAACTCGCCGTCCTCGCCGCCGTTTCCGAACGGCGGAGCTTTCGCGCTGCCGCCAAGGAATTGCAGATCGCACCGTCGGCCGTCAGCCACGCGGTCTCGAGCTTGGAGGAAAGCCTTGGCGTCCGGTTGCTTGCGCGCACGACCCGCAGCGTGGCGCCGACGGAGGAGGGGCGGCTTTTGCTGCAGCGGCTGAAGCCGGCGCTGGATGAGATCGGGATCGCCCTGGAAGCCGTAACCGAAGCGGGCGGACGACCGGCCGGCAATCTCCGCGTCACGGCGCCGCGTTTCGCCTCGGATATCCTGCTCGCGCCGCGCCTCGGCGAGTTCCTGAACCGCTATCCCGACATCACGCTGGAAATCGCCAACGAGGATGGCTTCATCGACATCGTGCGCGAGGGCTTCGATGCCGGCATTCGCCTGGAGGAGAGCCTGGAGGCTGATATGATCGCCGTGCGGGCCTCACCGAACTTGACCACCGTCATCGCCGGATCTCGGGAGTATTTCGAGCGGCACCCGAAACCTCTGCATCCCTCCGATCTCGTCCACCATCGATGCATCAAGCGCCGCTTTACCAACGGCACGATCTACCGCTGGGAGTTCGAGAAGGATGGCCAGGAACTGGTGGTCTCGGTCGACGGTCCGCTTATCGTCAGCGAGGACAGGCTGGCGCTGATTGCGGCGCTGAACGGCGTCGGCCTCGCCTATCTCTTCGATCTCCGTGTCGAGAATGAGCTGACAAGCGGCAAGCTCGTTCGTGTTCTGGAGGATTGGTGTTCGCCCTATCCGGGCCCGTTCATTTATTATCCGAGCCGCCGCCAGATGCGGCCGGCCCTGCGTGCTTTCATCGACTTCTTTCGCCATGTCCCCTGAGGCGGAGGGATGCCTGGCGGCATCCACTCCGACAGAACAGGCGATCAGGCCGCTGCCTTCTGGTTCGCAGCCGTCGTGGCGAGCTGCGTCAGCGTCTTGTCCGTCGCCGTTTCTTCCTGCAGCGTCTTGTCGAGCAGGGCAACGGCGTCCTTCTTGCCGAGCGTTTGCGCCCAGGTCTTCAGCGTGCCGTAGCGGGCAATCTCGTAATGTTCGACCGCCTGCGCCGCGGAGATCAGACCGGCATCTATCGCCGGCGAGCCCTTGAACTCCTCGATGATCTCCTCGCCCTCGGCAATGATGCCCTGGATCGCCTCGCAGGTCTTGCCCTGGGCCCGCTTGCCGACAAGTTCGAAGACTTGCTGCAGACGTTCGACGTGGCCTTCCGTCTGCTCGCGATGCTTTTCGAAGCCGGCTTTCAGCTCTTGCGATTGCGCCGCCCGCGCCATCTTCGGCAGGGCACGCAGGATCTGCCGTTCGGCAAAATAGATGTCTTTCAGCGTATCGTAGAACAGATCGTCGAGCGTCTTTTCTTTGGCCATTGTCTCTTCCCTTGTTGTGTGGAGAACCGTGAAGCGCGGACGAAAGGGTAAGATAAGAGGACGCTAATTGTTCCGGCAGTTTTTCGGGTTGCGCCGATCGTCAGGGAGCGCAGACTGCACCGTTCAAGCAATGGGAGCCTTGTGTGAAGAAACCTGGATCGATGAAGGGCCTGGAAGAACTCGGGCGTGCGCGTCTTTCGAAGAATTTCTTCCTCCGCGATTTCCTGCACTCCGAGATCGCCGATTTCTATCGCATTCCCAATATTCCCGAAAATCCCGATCTGGCGATCGAGGCGGGGAGGCGGCTCTGCGAGGAACTGCTGGAACCGTTGCAGGCAACCTTCGGACGGCTGCACATCCGTTCCGGCTATCGTTCGCCCGAGGTCAACCAGTTCGGCAACCGCAACAATCTCAATTGCTCGTCAAATGCCGCAACGGCCGCCGATCACATCTGGGACCTTCGCGATTTCGATGGCTGCATGGGGGCAACGGCCTGCGTCGTCGTCCCGTGGATGATCGATAATTACAGCAACGAGGAGGACTGGCAGCGGCTTGCCTGGTGGATCCACGACCATCTGCCCTATGCCGCACTCTGCTTTTTCCCGAAACTCTGGGCCTTCAACATCCAGTGGCACGAGCGGCCACGCCGTATCATCCAGAGCTATGTCAGGCCGCGCGGCATCTTGACGAAGCGGGGGATGGAAAACTGGGATGGCAGCCACTCCGGGTTCTACGAGGGCTTCCCGCCGCTCAGAAGCTGATGCGGTAGCGAATGTGCCCGTCGTTTTCGACGTAGCTGTCGTAGAGCGCCCGCGCCGTCTTGTTCTGCTCGCTGGTGTGCCAGTAGAGCCGCGACCAGCCGTTCTTCCCGCAGAGCGAAACGAGGTCGTCCATCAAGGCGCGACCGACGCCCTTGCCGCGCGCGGCCGGATCGACGAAGAGGTCTTCCAGATAGCAGTCCTTGCCATGGATCCATGTCCCTTCATGCGTCAGGCTGAGCGTGAAGCCCATCACCTTGCCGTCCACTTCGGCGACGCGCATGAAGATCGCTGACGCCGGATCGAAGACCCGGCGCCATGTCGCATCGGTTATGTCAGGATCGACCGTGACCTCGTAGAAGGCGAGATAGGCGGCCCAAAGCTCGCGCCAACGCGCTTCGTCTTCGGGCTTCGCATCGCGGATCGTCACGGTCATCGCATGGCTCCCGTCAGGCGCCCGCCTTGTCGAGCAGCGCCATCGCGTCGTCGGAGAATGAAAGTGTTGCCGACTTGGTCAGGCTGTCAAGCTGCGACAGGCTGGTGGCGCTGGCGATCGGGGCGGTCACGCCCTTCTTTCTCAGCAGCCATGCAAGCGCGATCTCGGCCGGCTTGGCGCCGGTTTCCGCCGCGACCTTGTCGAGGGCTGCGAGGATCTTCAGCCCCTTGTCGTCGAGATAGCCGGCTGCCTTGCCGCCGCGTGCCTTGCCTTCGGTATCGGCCTTGCTGCGGTACTTGCCGGAGAGGAAGCCGGCGGCAAGACTGAAATAGGTGATGACGCCGATGTCTTCCTTGACGCAGAGGTCCGCCAGAGGGCCTTCGAACGGGGCGCGGTCGTAGAGATTGTATTCCGGTTGGATGACGTCGTAGCGCGGCACGCCGGCCTTCTCGGCGGCATCGAAGGACGCCTGAAGCTGCGTGGCATCCAGATTGGAGCAACCGATCGCGCGGACCTTGCCCTGCTGCTTCAGCTTGGCAAAGGCGCCGAGTGTTTCTTCATAGGGTGTGTTCTCATCCGGCCAATGCGAGAGGTAGAGATCAATATGGTCCCTCTGCAGCCGGCGCAGCGAATCCTCGACCGCCTTCAGGATATAGGTTTCCTTCAGCGACTTGCCCTGGCCCATGTCGGAGCCGACCTTGGTGATGATCACAGCCTTGTCGCGCGAGACCTTGCCGCGCTTCAGCCACTTGCCGATGATCTCCTCGGAATCGCCCCCCTTGTTGCCCGGAACCCAGGCCGAATAGACGTCGGCCGTGTCGATCGTGTTGAACCCGGCGTCGAAGAAGGCGTCGAGAATATCGAAGGACATCTTCTCGTCGGCGGTCCAGCCGAAGACGTTGCCGCCGAAGACGATCGGGGCGATCGAAAGGTCAGTTTTTCCAAGACGGCGCATATCCATGGCGCTCTCCTAAAGTGCTGAATTGATTGAAATCGATGACGCGACAGAACGCCGCCGGGAGGTAACCTAGCGCGGCCGTCGTGCGATGGAAACCTGCTCCTTGAATTGTGATCGCGACATTGCGCCGCCGCTGTCGCCTTACTAAGGTGCGCAAAAATCGAAACAGGAGAGGAGTGAGGCTATGCTGCGTTTTGGTATTCTTTCGACCGCGAAGATCGGCCGTGAACTCGTTGTTCCCGCCATCCAGGACGCGGAAAACTGCGTCGTGACGGCGGTTGCCAGCCGCGATCTCGGTCGAGCCCGGGAGATGGCGGATCGTTTTTCCGTTCCGCACGCCTTCGGCTCCTATGAGGAGATGCTGGCCTCCGACAAGATCGACGCGGTCTACATCCCGCTGCCGACCTCGCAGCACGTCGAGTGGACCATCAAGGCCGCCGATGCCGGCAAGCATGTCCTCTGCGAAAAGCCGATCGCGCTGAAGGCCGATGAGATCGACAGCCTGATTGCTGCCCGCGACCGCAACAAGGTTCTCGTCACCGAGGCCTACATGGTCACCTATACGCCGGTCTGGCGGAAGGTCCGCTCGCTGATTGCGGAGGGCGCGATCGGCACGCTCTTGCATGTCCAGGGTGCGTTCACCTATTTTAACCGCGATCCCGGCAATATGCGCAATATCCCCGAGCTCGGCGGTGGTGCGCTTCCCGATATCGGCGTCTACCCGACGATCGCAACGCGCTTCACGACCGGCAAGGAGCCGCTCCGCGTCCAGGCCGTCACCCGTCGCGATCCGGAGTTCGGCACCGACATCTATTCCAGCGTCAAGGCCGACTTCGGCGACTTCGAACTGACCTTCTATGTCGCCACGCAGATGGCGAACCGCCAGGTCATGGTCTTCCACGGCACCGATGGCTTCATCGAGGTGAAGTCTCCCTTCAACGCCGATCGCTGGGGCGCCGAGGAAATCGAGCTGACCAACCGCAGCCACAATGAATCGACGATCTTCCGCTTCCCGGACAGCCGTCAGTACAAGCGCGAAGCGGAAGCCTTTGCGCGGGCTGCCAAGGGTGAGAATGAAGAGATCGTGTCGCTGGAGAGCTCGAAGCTCAGCCAGAAGTTCATCGATTCGATCTATCGCGCCAGCGAGAAGGACGGCTGGGAGCCGGTCTGATCAGTCGCCTCGGAAGACGAAGCGGGAATAGCCGAAGAAGCTGAAAAGCGTGGATGCGGCGGTGGAAAGAACCATCGCCGCCAGCGGCTGCAGGTCGGGCAGCCGCAGCAGCAGCGCCGAATAGAGCCCATAGTTCACCAGCGCCGCCGTCACCCCGACGGAGCCGTAGCGAAATCCTTCGACCGCCAGCGAATGACGGGACGGCTCGAAGGTGAATGTGCGGTTGAAAACCCACGTCGTCGCCATCGCTGCGGCGATCGCAATCAGCCTGGAGATGAATGGCCCGAGCGTCGTCAGATGCAGCAACAGGCTGAGCAGGCCGGCATCGACCACGAAGCCGAGGCCGCCGGCCATGCCAAAGCGCAAGAGCTTTCTCATGCCGCGTCCGTCTTCCGGGCGCGGGGAATGTGGATCGCCGCGTCATCGGATGTCGTCACGACCTGCTCGGCGATAAGCTGTTTCGAAAGACCCATGTAGTGGATCCGAAGCTGCTCGGCGCGGGCGCGGGAAACGGAGTCGAGAATGACGCCAGCCGTGAACATCATGAAGGATACCATCATCAGCGCCATCGATAGCACCCATGTCGGCATACGGCTGACGAGGCCGGTCTGGAAGTATTCGGCGAGCACCGGTGTCATGAAGACAAGGCTGCCGGCCATGAAGACGCCGCTGATGATGCTGAAGAAGGCGAAGGGTCGCGTTTCCTTCATCAGCATCGCAAACATCCAGAGGATCTTGGCGCCATCCTTGAAGGTCGAAAGCTTCGAGTGCGATCCCTCGGGCCGGCGGCCGTAGTCCAGCTCCAGTTCGGTTACCGGCAGCTTCAGCCGCGAGGCATGCACCGACATCTCGGTCTCGATCTCGAACCCGCCGGAAACGGCCGGAAAGCTCTTCACGAAACGGCGCGAGAACACGCGGTAGCCCGAGAAGATGTCGGTAAAATCAGGCCCGAAAATCGCGCGGTAGAGAACGTTGAAGATGCGGTTTCCGAACGCATGGCCCTGGCGCCCCGCGTCGGCATGGACGCCGCGGCGCGTCCCCACGACCATGTCGGATCGCTCGGTCAGCATCGTGCGGATCAGTTCTTCCGCATCGTCAGGCGAATAGGTGCCGTCGCCGTCGGCCATCAGGTAGATGTCGGCATCGATATCGGCGAACATGCGGCGGACGACATGGCCCTTGCCCTGGCGTCGCTCGCGAACGACGTGGGCGCCGGCGAGCATCGCATGCAGCGCCGTCCCGTCAATCGAGTTGTTGTCGTAAACGTAGATGCGCGCATCCGGCAGAGCGGCACGGAAGCCGCGCACGACATCGGTTATCGTCGCCGCCTCGTTGTAGCAGGGTAACAGCACTGCAACGCTCATCGTGTCGTTACGCGATCCAATCATTGGTCCTACCCGTCGCGAGAAATTCGACGAAGTCTAGACGTCGGCCGTTAACAAGTAGCTATATCGCGCTGCTTTTGGCGGTCTTTTACGGTTTCTTGATATGCGGCCCCTAAGGTCGTCCAAACTCAATGATGAGACCGCTGATGGCGACATTTGCTCCGATGATTGGTTCACCACCCGTGTCGCTTGGTAGCCGGATAAGGCAGGCATTCAAGAGGCTTTGGCCGTCGGTGCTGTTCTACAGCCTTGTCACTATGGTCGTCATCCTGGCTCTGAAGATTCCGAATGCGAAGGATTACGTCGGCGCCGACAATGACGACGGAATGCGGCTCGTCGAAGTTCGCGATTTCCTGAACGGCCAGGGCTGGTTCGATCTGATGCAGTATCGCATGGGGTTGGGCTCCGGCACGCTCATGCATTGGTCGCGGCTGATCGATCTGCCGATCGCCGGCCTGATCAAGTTCTTCGGCCTGTTTCTTGCGCCGGAGCGCGCGGAAGCGGCAGCTCTGCTGGTCTGGCCGCTCTCGCTGATCATACCGAGCCTGTGGGCTATGGCTGTTGCCGGAAGGCGCGTCGGCGGCCTGCTCGGAATGCACATAGCGCTGACCTTCTCCGTGTTTCTGTTGATCACCAGTAACCGTTTTCTCCCCGGATCGATCGATCACCACAATGCGCAGTTCGCGCTCGTCGCGATCATGACGGCGATGCTTCTCGACGAAAAACACGGTGCGTGGAGCTATGCCGCTGCGGGTCTGGCAGCGGCTGTTGCGATCGCCATCGGCGCCGAGACGACCCCCTTTGTCGCGGCGGTCTGCCTGATTGTTGCCATTGCCTGGGCATGGGAAGGGGAGGCTTATGCGACGGCCGCGAAGTCTTTCGGCCTGACGCTTGCGCTGTCGATCAGCGTTCTCTTCTTCGGAACGGTGCCGCCACGGCTTTACTCGGCGGTGACCTGCGACAACCTCTCGCTCGGCTATTACAGCCTTGCCGCGATCGGAGGCGGGCTGCTGCTTGCCAGCGCCACCCTGGCCAGCCGCTATCGCCGCTCTGTTCGTTTCTTGGTTCTCGGCGGCGTCGGCATTGCCGTCCTGGGGTCGGCGATCTCCATCGCTCCGCAGTGCCTGCACAATCCGCTCGCGGACCTTGATCCGATGCTGGTGGATCTCTGGCTCAACAATGTGCAGGAGGCGCAATCGATCTTCGGTGCCAACCGGCAGGATACCTATACACTCGGGTATTTCTACGCCACCGGCCTGTTCGCGCTCGCCGTCTGCATCTTCCGCCTGGCGTATGGCGATCGGGTTCGCATCCACCTTGTCCTGCTTTGCCTACTTTTCGTCAGCTGGGGCATTGCGGCAGTGCAGGTTCGCGGTTCGCCATTCTCGAATCTCGTGGCGATTTTCCCGCTCACTTTGCTGATTATCGATATGCGTCGCGTATCGAACGGAGACCGCGAAAACGTCGTTGCGGCATTCTTCTATATCGCAACCGTTCTTCTGAGCGTCGCGACGGTCTGGGGCTTTGCCGGCGGCTTGATTGGAAGCCGGTTGAGCACCGGTTACACCGATCCGACCGACGATATCGACAAGCGCTCCTGCTCGTCGCGGACAACAATCGCGCCATTGGTGGATCTCCCCGCCGGCCTGGTGGTTGGCCCGTCGGACATGGGTGTTTCGATCCTTCGATTTACCGGCAATCGCATCCTCTCGGCGCCCTATCACCGCAATCAGGGTGGCATGCTGACGGAGATGCACATCGGCCTTGCTCCGCCGAAGGAGGCCGAAGCCTTCCTGCGCGGCACGGGCGTCACCGTGCTCGCCTTCTGCTCCGAGAACCCTCAGACCGCCGAAATCGCCAAGATCAAGCCGGATGGGCTCTATGCGCAGTTGGAAAAGGGCAATGTGCCTGATTACCTGCAGGCGTTGCCGAGACCGGATGGATCACCGGTGCAGTTCTTCCGTTACGTCGGAAGCAACTGAGGCTCAGACGAAACGCGCGCGAGCCCGGGCGCGTTCGAGGACGTGGATGCCGAAGAGGCCGGCGAGCAGGCTGAAATTGTAGGAAACGAGCGCCAGCGCGAAGGACAGGAACGACGCTGCCGCCGGTGACGTGAAGACCGCCGCGACATAGACTACACAGACCAGAAAACCGACAACGACCATCGAGACCACGGAGCGCATCGGTGCTGTGGCAAGTCCAAGGGCAATGGCTGTAAGAGCGATCATTCGACATCTCCTGAGTCGCGGTCAGTATATGGCCTGCACCTTTTAGGAACAATTAATGTACCGGGCTATCCCCATATTACTGGATAGACAGTGCCGTTACGGTTGTAATGCGTAGCGGCACTATTTTGTTCTCCGTTAGACTAAGCCTATGATATTTCCGGCTGTTGTCCCGGTTTGATGGATGCGCGATACTCGCAGAGGCAGCAAGGCGCTATCGGCCACCGCGTCGAAGGTCAGGACGCCTCCGGAAGCCATGGTCACGGTCAGCATTCCGCCCGTGCCGACGAAAAGCGCGCGGGTCGTCTCGGCAAGATCTGTGTCGTCGTTGGGGGTGACGGCAAAGCCGGAGCTGGCGGGACCGCTAAGCGAGGGCGCATGCGAGGCGAAGCGATCGGACATCTGAGGGGCTCCTTGTGTTGAGAAGACCCATCATGCGGTGCGCATCGGAATGCGGGGAAACAGCTCGCCGGCGCGAAGGTCCGCGATCTTGCTAACGATCTGAAATCGATGATTTTCCGTCTGGAATGAGGCGTTAACGGCGCGAGAAACGTCCCCGCCTGGGGCTGCTCTTTCCCGACGCTTCGGCTAGAACAATGGCATGAGCAGCATCTTCGAGAGCGATTCGCCGACCAATCTCAGCGCCTATTCGGTGTCCGAACTGTCGGGCTCGATCAAGCGTACGGTCGAAACGGCATTCGACCAGGTGCGCGTGCGCGGCGAAATCTCCGGCTATCGCGGACCGCATTCGTCCGGCCATGCCTATTTCTCGATGAAGGACGACCGCGCCCGCATCGACGCCGTTATCTGGAAGGGCACCTTCTCGAAGCTGAAATTCCGCCCCGAGGAGGGGATGGAAGTCATCGCCACCGGCAAGGTCACCACTTTTCCCGGCTCGTCCAAGTACCAGATCGTCATCGAAACGCTGGAGCCCGCCGGTGCCGGCGCCCTGATGGCGCTGATCGAGGAGCGGAAACGAAAGCTCGGTGCCGAAGGCCTGTTCGATCCCGCGAGCAAGCGCCGCCTGCCGTTCATGCCGCGGGTGATCGGCGTCGTGACCTCGCCGACCGGCGCGGTTATCCGGGACATCCTCCACCGCATCTCCGACCGCTTTCCTGTCCATGTCCTCGTTTGGCCGGTCAAGGTGCAGGGTGAAGGATCGGGCGAGGAGGTCGCCAATGCCATCCGTGGCTTCAACAGCCTGGCGCCCGGCGCCGATCTGCCACGGCCCGATGTGTTGATCGTCGCGCGCGGAGGCGGCAGCCTTGAGGACCTCTGGAGCTTCAACGACGAGATCGTCGTGCGCGCCACGGCGGAAAGCGATATTCCGCTGATTTCGGCAGTCGGCCACGAGACCGACTGGACCCTGATCGACTACGCCGCCGACGTGCGTGCCCCGACGCCGACGGGGGCTGCCGAGATGGCGGTTCCGGTCAGGGCGGAGCTGGAAGCGCAGGTGACCGCTCTGGCGGCGCGCCATCGCGGCTGCATCAACCGGCAGATGGATCATCGTCGTCAATCGGTGCGCGCGCTGATGCGTGCCTTGCCCTCGCTGGACCAGTTGCTGGCGCTTCCGCGTCGCCGGTTCGATGAAGCGGCGACCGCCCTCGGCAGGGGGATGGAGCTCAACACCATCAACAAGCGCCGGAGTTTCGAAAGGGCAGCGGCGCATCTCAGGCCCGATGTTCTGTCGAACCGGATCGGCGAACGGCGACAGCTGCTCACCGATCGCATGGCGCGCGCCGAGCGAATGGTGGAACGGCTGGTTGATCGTTCGAAGGCCCGCATCGATCGCGCCGATGCGATCTTTGCGTCGCTGCCGGCACGGCTGATGACCCAGACGGCCCGCATGCGCGATCGGCTGGGCAATCTGGCGCGGCATGGCGATACGGCCGTCCGCCACAAGCTGACGCGCGCCCGCGCCGAACTTGTCGGGCATGATCGCGTGCTGCAGTCTCTGTCCTACAAGAATGTTCTGAAGCGCGGCTATGCCGTCATCCGGGACGAGGATAACCATCCCTTGTCGCAGGCCGCGATGCTGGCGCCTGACATGAACATCTCGATCGAGTTCGCGGATGGTCGCATCGACGCCGTCACACGCGATGGCGACGACGTGCCGGCGCCTGCGAGAAAGCGGCCGGCAAAGCCCGCCGACACCGGCGATCCCGTGGCTCCGCCGAAGCAGGGTAGCCTCTTCTAGATGAGCGACCGGCGCCATTTTCTGATTGTCCTGGCGCATCCGCTCGAAACGAGCTTCGCGGCTTCGGTCGCGGCGGCTGCTCGCGAAACACTGGAGGCCAACGGTCACAGCGTCGATCTGCTTGATCTTTACCGGGAGGATTTCGACCCGCGCCTGTCATCGGCGGAGCGCGTCGGATATTTCGATAGTCCCTACGACCTTTCGGGCGTGGCCGGCATCGTGACGCGGTTACGCGCCGCTGACGGTTTGGTGCTGGTCTTTCCGCAATGGTGGTTTAATTTCCCGGCGATCCTGAAAGGGTTCTTCGACCGCATTCTGGCGCCCGGCGTCGCGTTCACCCATGATCAGGCCGGTGGCCGCATCGTACCCGAGCTCACCAATATCAATACGCTCTGGGCGCTGACCAGCACCGGATCGCCTTGGTGGCTCGTGCATCTCTACATGGGCAACCCGGTTCGCCGCCTGCTGAAGCGCGGCATCGCCAATTTCTGCTCGAAATCCCTGAATTTCCGGATGCTCACGCTGCACGACATGGATCGCGCCACGCCCGCGAAACGCGAGGCTCATCTGGCGCGCGTCAAGAAAAGCCTGAGCGCGATCTAGCCGCACATTCGCCTGTCGCAAAACGCTGACGCCCGCACGTTTTATGCGGGCGCCTCAGGTCTTGTTAGTCGGCTATTTGTCTGCCGAAGCTCAGGCCCACTCGCCCTGGCGCATGACCGGAACACGCGAGCCGTCGGGCTTGATGCCGTCGATATCGACCTTGTTCGATCCGATCATCCAGTCAATATGGATCAGGCTCGAATTGCCGCCCTGTGCCTTGATCTGCTCCTGGCTCAATTGCGCACCGTTGATGAAGCACTTCGAGTAGCACTGGCCGAGAGCGATGTGGCACGACGCGTTTTCATCGAACAGCGTGTTGTAGAACAGGATGCCGCTCGCCGAGATCGGCGAGGAATGCGGCACCAGCGCCACTTCGCCGAGGCGGCGTGCGCCTTCGTCGGTATCGAGAACCTTGTTCAACACTTCCTCGCCGCGCGACGCCTTGGCCTCGACAATCCGGCCGCCTTCGAATTTCACCCGGATGTTGTCGATCAGCGTGCCCTGGTGCGACAGCGGCTTGGTGCTCGAGACGTAACCTTCCACGCGCAGCGCATGCGGCGTCGTGAAGACTTCCTCGGTCGGGATGTTCGGGTTGCAGGTGACGCCGTTCTTCGCCGTGGATGCGCCGCCATGCCATTCGTGCCCGTCGGCAAGCCCGACGGTCAGATCCGTGCCTGGTCCCTTGAAATGCAGCGATGCGAAGCGCTGACCGTTCAGCCAGGCGGAGCGCTTTGCAAGATTGGCGTTATGCTCCGCCCATGCGGCGATCGGATCCTCGCGATCGACACGGGAAGCGGCAAAGATCGCCTTCGCAAGCTTGGCGACCGCGATCGGCTCCGGATCGTTAGGGAACACCAGCTTTGCCCAGGAGGGGTTGGGGTAGGAGACGATGTTCCAGTTGATGTCGAAATTGGAGATCTTCTCGAGCGCCGGCTTGTAGGCGGTCGAGTTCGCGCGATTGGCCCGTCCGACCTTTGACGGATCCTGCTCGGAAAGAAGCATCGGGTTGTCGCCGGCGACCGCAAGCCGCGCGGCACCACCCTCATAGGCCTTCGCCATGCCTTCGTAGAGCCAGTTCGAGGCGCGATCGAAGCTCGCCTCGTTGCCATACTGATAGCGCGCCAGCGTCGATTCCTCGTCGGAATAGAACGCCGTCACGAGCCCGGCTCCGGCTTGGTAGGCATGCTTGGTGATCAGCCGCACCAGCGGCAGCGCTACCACAGGGGCGGTGACGACGAGATCCTGGCCGCTCTGTAGCTGCAACCCCACCTTGACGGCGACTTCGGCGAGCTTGTCGAGCTTGATGGGGTCTATGGCGTTCTGGCTTTGCGGCATGACGTTCATAATCGATCACCTTCTTGAAAAACGGACAGAGTGAGAGAGAGTTAGATCGCTTTGCGGCGAAAATGAAGCACGGCTCTAAGCAATGAGCGGCGCCGCGCTTGCCTTCAGCGCCTTGAGTGCGTCCTGCGGCGCAAGCCGGACCTGCAAGCCGCGTTGGCCGCCGTTGATGTAGACGAGGGCCTCGTTCATCGCCACTTCCTCGATCGCCGTCGGCACGGCCTTCCTCTGGCCGAACGGACTGATGCCGCCGACGTGGTATCCTGTCAGACGTTCAGCGTCGGCGGGCTTCATCATGTTCGCGGATTTGCCGCCGAAGGCGGCGGCGAGCTTCTTCATGCTCACCTCGCGGTCGGAGGGGACGACGACGCAGACAGCTTTCCCGTCGACTTCGGCCATCAGCGTCTTGAGCACCCGATGCGGCTCTTCGCCAAGCGCTTCAGCCGCCTGCAGACCCACGCGCTCTGCATTCGGGTCGTAATCATAGGTGTGAACGGTAAAGGTCACGCCTGCTTTGGCCAAAACCTGCGTGGCGCGCGTCGTCTTCGACATGGATCAGTCCTTGAAGAAGGCGCCGTAGATATCGGGTTTGAAGCCAACCAGCAGCTTGCCGTCGGCTTCGACGACCGGTCGCTTGATCATCGACGGCTGCTCAAGCATCAGTTCGATCGCCTTCTCTCGGTCGAGATTTTCACGGGCGTTGTCGGGCAGCTTGCGGAAGGTCGTGCCGGCGCGGTTGAGAACCGTTTCCCAGCCGGCCTCCTGCGTCCATTTCGCCAGATGCGCCCGGTCGATGCCGGAGGTCTTATAGTCGTGGAAGTCGTAAGCGACGTCGTGCTCTTCCAGCCAGCTGCGGGCCTTCTTCATCGTGTCGCAGTTCTTGATGCCATAGACGGTGACAGTCATTCAGTTCTCCAGCGTTCCGGCCTTGCGCACAGCCTTGCTGGCGGCCTTGCAGGCAATTTTCATCAGGTCGGCGCGGCGGCGAACCAGACGTGCCGAGCATCGCGTCAGGATCAGGCCGGCCTGCGGCGCGCGCACCTCGACCGTGCCGTCGGGCATGCCGGGCCGGGTGATGATCGTCGCCAGCAAATCGCCTTCGCTGACCTGATCGCCGAGGTTGCGATGGAAGAGCAAGGTGCCCGCTTCGGGCGCCCGGATCATCTCGACATTGTCGAGCGGAACGGCAGGCCCGGCAAATGGCGAAAGCGTCACGGGCACATCGATCGCGCCACGCTTGGCGAGGAACTTGAACAGTCCTTCCGCATCCTTCTTCGCCAGATCAGGATAGACGTCGCGTCCGCCGCGAAGCTCTACCGTGACCGAGAGCTTGCCCGGCAACTGCGTTTTCTTCTCGCCCGCCGTTTCGTGTTTCCAGGCATGGCCGACCGCCTCTTCGAAGGCCGAACTCTCGCCGTCCGAGAGCAATACGGCCTCCATGTCGAGCGCCGATGCAAGGTCGGACGCTTCAGGCCAGAAGGCGTCGTCGATATAGGCATACTGCAGCGATTCATCGTCGCAATGCAGGTCGATCACCAGATCGCAGCCGAGCGCCATGTGCATCAGCTGTCGCTTCAGCCGGTCGACCGCATCGTAGCGGCTGAGATTGGCCACGAGCCCATCGCGCTCCTTGACTGAGATCAGCGGGAATTCGCGGTTGAAATTGGTCCGGGTGCCCAGGTCGAAGCGGCCCTGAAGTTCGCCGAAATGCGACTGTGCCGCGCCAACAGGATTGGCATGCGGGATGATGGTGATATCGTTGCGGATCTGGCCGGCACTCTCGGCCTTGCGCAGCATCTCGCAGAGAAAATGGACAAGCGCCGTGCCCGGCAGTTCGTTGGCATGCAGGGCGGCCTGGATGTGAATCTTCGGCGCGTCAGGGTCGCTGCCCTTGAAGCGCAGCACCGGAAGCCGCCACTCGATACCTGCCGTATCGCCTGAAATGATGATCTCGGACGTATCCATTGCTGTCTCCGCTGCTGCCATTGCTGCAGGAGCTTTAAGCGTGTTCCTGCTGTAGAGGCAAGCCGTCAGCCACGGTTCTGTAGCGGCCAGCGCGCGATCGGCTGGTAGGCTTGCTCACCCGGCCGCTTGTGCAGCAGCACGAACTCCCGCACAGGGAGGACGACCGGCACCTCGAGCTCGGTTCTGGCAATGACGTCATCGGCGTAGAACAGCGTCGCGTGCGGCTGGAAATCGATCTTCACGTGAGGGTCGCAGCCAATGGCATGCATCTCGATGCCGATCCGGACATGCAGCTGACGCAGAAGCTCGCGACCACCATTGCCTGACAACACGATCGCGTTGCGCGGCGCGGTCTTGAACGTCGCGACATGGTCGAAGCTTAGATCGAAACAACAGGCGTCGATCGCCGATGCCGCCCGGCAGGCAGCGAAGATCATCTCGTCCTTGATGCGCTCGGCGCTGCCAACGCCGTAGAGCGAAACATGTAGCCGCTCCGGCAGCAAGGGCGAGAGGAGAGCGTCGTGGTCTCGCTGCAGTTTTTGCTGGATCTCCAGGCAGTGCTGTCTGGCTTCGCAATCCGGCAGGATCGCGAAAAACAGGGTTTCTTTGCCAAATCTTGACGATTTCGGGTGCATCCTGCGGCTTGTGAAATCGAAGGACGATTGCGTGTTCTGTTCGTGCATGACCAACCACCGGAGCATCGGCCCCGCCTCTGTCTATCCAGGGAACGCGAGGATGGTAGCAGGTGAACTGAGGAAATCAAGAACAAAAGAAGAACATTCAGCATCGATGCCGGGAGTCTTGTCATGCGTATCCTGATGGCCTGCGCGGCCTTTCCGCCCTTCATCGATGGCGGCGGCCCGATTTCGGCGATGATGGTCGCCAAGCTCTTGATCGCGGCTGGTCACGACCTCGAAGTCGTGAACGTCTCGGGTGAGGACAAGCACGAGGTCTATGACGGCGTGCCGGTGCACCGCCTGAAGACGCTGAACATCGACTGGAATTACCGTCTACCTCGGCCGGGCTGGAAGAAGCTGATCTGGCACGCGCTGGAGAATTTCAATCCGCGCGCCTATCTCGTCATGCGCCGCGAAATCCGCCGCTTCAAGCCGGATATCGTGCTGACCGACAGCATCGAAAACATCAACGTCGCCACCTGGGCGGCAGCCAAGCGCTCAGGCGTGCCGGTCTGCCATATCCTGCGCAGCGCCTTTCTGCTCTGCTGGAAGGCCAGCATGCGGCGCGGCGACGACAATTGCGTGCGCGCCTGTTCCTCCTGCCAGGTTTCGTCCTACGGCAAGAAATTCTTCTCGCGCTATGTCGATGCCGTGATCGGCGAAACCGATTTCATCATCGGCCGCCACACCGAGCATGATTATTTCCCCAATGCCAGCACCC
The DNA here is from genome assembly GCF_001429725.1 of Rhizobium sp. Root708. Lineage (GTDB taxonomy): Bacteria > Pseudomonadota > Alphaproteobacteria > Rhizobiales > Rhizobiaceae > Rhizobium. The sequence goes on from NZ_LMHV01000012.1 coordinate 123,653, forward strand.
ACCGCGTGCCCGGCGCCGTCCCGCCGATCGCCCACAGCGAACCGCGCAAACAGCCGGAGGGGCCGATGCGCTTCGGCTTCATCGGCGTGCATGATCCGGTGAAGGGCCTCGATACGCTCGCCCGCGCCGCCCATCGGCTGGTCAACGACCAGAACGTCCGCTTCGTCATCGCCGGCAGCGCCAAGAGCGATTATTCGAAGTCGTTGCCGCAGAAATTTCCGGGCGAAAACACCAAATTCCTCGGCTGGACCAAGCCCGAGGATTTCTTCCCGCAGATCGACGTGCTGGTCGTGCCCTCGCTCTTTCGCGAGCCCTTCGGCCGCGTGGTGATCGAGGCCTTCGCGCAAGGCGTCCCCGTCATCGGCGCCCGTTCCGGCGGCATTCCGGAATCGATCGATCCCGGCAAGGACGGCTATCTCTTCGACCCCGGCGACGACAAGGCGCTGGCCGCCGAGATCGCCTCCATGGCGGCGAAGCCCGAGGCCATTCCGGCGTTGTCGCGCGCAGCCCTTGAGGCCGCGCGCCGCTACGAGCCGCAAAAGATCGCCGCCGGCTTCGACGCCGTTTTCGCCAAGCTGCGCCCGGATTTGGCAAAGCCAGCCCAAGAGGAAGCCGAGCCCCGGCAGGCACGCGGCTGATCGCCAGTTCGCACGCGCAAGAAACGGGTTGAATTCTTAGCCAGCAGGTACGATTTTGGGGTGAGGCCGATCCTATGGCCGAAGCTCCAGTATCGGGAGGCGAGACCCATGGCTCATCAAGCGCAGCATTACGCCATCTTCGAAACCGCGGGCGGCTTCTGCGGCATCGCATGGAACGCCATCGGCATCACCCGTTTCCAGCTGCCGACATCAAGCGCTGATGCCACCGAACGCCTGCTGCTGCGCCGCGTCCCCGATGCCGAGCCGTCAGCCTCGACGCCTGACATCGCGCAGGCCATCGCCGCCGTGAAGCGCTATTTCGCCGGGGAGTCGATCGACTTCTCCGACCTCGCGCTCGATCTCGCCGGCCAGGACGATTTTTTCCGCGACATCTACGCCGCCGCCCGCCGCCTGCGCTGGGGCGAAACGACCACCTACGGCGCTCTCGCCAAAGAGCTCGGCCACGGCCCCGAAGCCGCCCGCGACGTCGGTCAGGCCATGGCCAGGAACCCTATCGCGCTCATCATCCCCTGCCACCGCGTTCTCGCCGCCGGCAACAAGATCGGCGGCTTCTCGGCCCCCGGCGGCTCGGTGTCGAAGGCGCGCATGCTGGAGCTGGAGGGTGTGAAGATGGCGCCCCCGAAGCCGGTGCAGCAGTCGTTGTTTTGAGTTCAGGGTTCGCGGACGAACGGGTGGCCCGCGGCATGCGCTGCCTTGATGAACTTGCGATCGAACGTGACCAAGGCGTCGCAATGCTGGACGCGAAGCAGATGCAGCGCATCCGCAAAGTCCATGCCTTTTTCAACGAGATCGAATGCGGCAGCCACCAAGTCGGCATCTTCGATCGTCACACTCGGCATGCCCGCGAAGATGCGCAGCGAGTTCACGATATCCGTCCGAGAAAAGCCGAAGGTCGTCCTGAGAACCGAGGCCACCTCCATCACGACCGTGGCGGCAACGAAAACGCTCTCAGTGTCGATAATTTCACGAGCCCGAAGCGACTGCTCAGGATGGTCGCCTGCTATGTACCGCACGATAAGGTTCGTATCGATAGCGATCATGTTTCCGAATCGCGACTGCGCGCATAGCGAGCCTTTGCCTCGGCCGCGACACCGGCGTCCATCTCTTCAAGCGTCTTCGGCTCGCCCTTGTATGCCAAGATTCCGAACGCCGAGCCCTGCGGCGTGGGCGCAAACGCCGGAGCCTGCTTGAGCAGAACGCCGTCTGGCGTTTCCTCAACGATCAGACGCGTACCGGCTTCCCAGTCCCGCCGCCGGCGGATTGCCTTGGGTAGAATGACCTGCCCTTTGGTCGAGACGGTCGTGATCAGGATTTCGCTCTGCGCCATCGCTTGAATTCCAGAGGTAAGACGGATGTAAGATAATCCGCCTTGCCCCTGTCTTCAACCCCGAGCCTCACTCCCACTCGATCGTGCCCGGTGGCTTGCTGGTCACATCATACACCACGCGGTTGATCCCGCGCACTTCGTTGATGATGCGGGTCGCGGCGCGGCCGAGGAACTCCATGTCGTAGTGGTAGAAATCCGCCGTCATGCCGTCGACGGAGGTCACGGCGCGCAGTGCGCAGACGAATTCGTAGGTGCGGCCATCGCCCATGACGCCGACGGTCTGGACCGGGAGTAGCACGGCGAAAGCCTGCCAGATCGCGTCGTAGAGACCGGCCTTGCGGATTTCGTCGAGATAGATGGCGTCGGCTTCGCGCAGAATCTCCAGCTTTTCGCGGGTGATGCCGCCGGGGCAGCGGATCGCGAGGCCGGGGCCGGGGAAGGGGTGGCGGCCGATGAACGAGTCAGGCAGGCCGAGCTCCTTGCCGAGCACGCGCACTTCGTCCTTGAAGAGTTCGCGCAGCGGCTCGACGAGCTGCATGTTCATGCGCTCGGGCAGGCCGCCGACATTGTGGTGCGACTTGATCGTCACCGACGGGCCGCCGGTGAAGGAAACGCTTTCGATCACGTCGGGATAGAGCGTGCCCTGGCCGAGGAAATCGGCGCCGCCGAGCTTCTTGGCTTCTTCCTCAAAAGTCTCGATGAACAAACGGCCGATGATCTTGCGCTTGGTCTCGGGGTCGGAAACGCCCTCGAGCTCGCCGATGAACTTGTCGGCTGCATCGACGTGGATCAGGTGCAGATTGTAGTGTTCGCGGAACATGGCGACGACATTGGCCGCCTCGTCCTTGCGCATCAGGCCGTGGTCGACGAGTACGCAGGTGAGCTTGTCGCCGATCGCCTCGTGGATCAGGAGTGCCGCGACCGAGCTGTCGACGCCGCCGGAAAGAGCGCAAAGCACGCGCTTGTCGCCGACCTGCTTGCGGATATCTTCGACCGCCTTCTGGCGGTAGGCAGACATCGACCAGTCGCCCTTGATGCCGGCGATGTTGTGAATGAAGTTGCCGATCAGCTTGGCGCCATCGGGCGTGTGGACCACCTCAGGGTGGAACTGCACGCCGTAATACTTGCGCTTCTCGTCGGCGATGAAGGCGTAGGGCGCGTTCGGCGAGGTCGCAACGACCTTGAAGCCTTCAGGCAATGCCGTGACGCGGTCGCCATGGCTCATCCAGACCTGGTGGCGCGAACCCCTAGACCAGAGGCCTTCGAACAGTTCGCTGTCTTCGTCGACTTCGAGGAAGGCGCGGCCGAATTCGCGGTGATGGCCGCTCTCGACCTTGCCGCCGAGCTGCATGCACATCGTCTGCTGGCCATAGCAGATGCCGAAGACGGGAAGGCCGCTGTCGAAGATGATCTGAGGCGCGCGGGGCGAACCTTCATCGACCGTCGAGGCCGGGCTGCCGGACAGGATCACGGCTTTCGGCTTCAGGCTCTTGAAGCCTTCTTCGGCGGACTGGAAGGGAACGATCTCGCAGTAGACGCCCGCTTCGCGCACGCGGCGCGCGATCAGCTGGGTTACCTGGCTGCCGAAATCGACGATGAGAACGCTGTCGGGATGTGCTGTCTGGGTCATGGCGAGCCTTTAATGAAAAGCACCCGGTCTTGCAATGCGGGAAATCCGCCGCCGCGGGATTTTATTGTGCCGATTGTCCGGCTTCTCAGGGCCTAGAACCAGAATACGCCGTCTTCCAGCGCGGTAAACAGGTTGTCGACGGCATAGGAAAGTTTGCGATCGATGACATGCAGGTATTCGGTCCAGCCGGAAATGTGCTGCAGCTCTTCCACGCCGTCCGAAATGCCGCGCAATCCGATCAGCGGAAGCTTGTAGGCCTGGCAGGCCCGCAGGACGGCGAAGGTTTCCATGTCGACCATTTCGGCGGCAATGCCGGCATAGGCCGGTCCGGATACGACGTTGCCGCCGGTCGACAGGCTCGCCTCGGGAATGCCGGGGATGCGGAGCGGCAGATCGATGGTCGCCGGCAGATCGAGAAAGGGGGTGCATCCCTTTTCAAAGCCGAGCGGAGAAGCATCCATGTCGCGATAGGAAACGGAGCTGACCTGATAGACCTCGGTCTGCTCGAGCTTGGCCGAACCCGCGGAGCCGAGCGATACGACGAGCTGCGGCATGTCGCCCTGGTGGTCGAGTTCGGATAGCGCGCGTGTCAGGACAACCGCAGCCTCCACCGGGCCGACGCCGGTCATCAACGGTTCGAAGCGCGAGCGCAGGAAGGGACCGTACTCGGCCTCCGCCGCCATCACGAAAAGGATGGACTTGCCAGCGACCGACTTCAACTCGAACTTCATCCCGTAATTCCCTCTCTGCCGCGGATGATCATCATGGTGCTCGTCATCGAGGCGATCAGCTTTGCCGCTCCGTCGCCGACCGCGTAGCCGCGGCCGTCGGCAACGATGATGTTGCTGCCGGGCTTGGTGATCTCGCCGCGAAAAAGAAAGCGGTCGCCCCGTCCCGGCGACATCAGGTTGACCTTGAATTCGATGGTCAGGATCGATGCTTCCGCGTCAATCACCGTATAGGCGGCGAACCCGCAGGCGGAATCGAGCGCCGCCGAAATGACCCCGGCATGGAGAATGCCGTGCTGCTGCGTGAGCTTCACATCGAACGGCAGCTCGATTTCCACCATCGCGTGCTCGATGCGCGTCAATTCGGCACCAATCGTCTGCAATGCCGCCTGGCGTGCGAAATTCTGGCGGATTCGCTCGCGGAAATCGCCGTGCTGCTTTTCTGTCATCAGATGTGCCCTCTTGCGGGCGTGAAATTGGCATGGCGCGCCGCATTCGACAAGCGCTGAAACGCTCGAGCTTTTCACGAGTGTCGCAGCGTCGCGATACGTAAAGATTGGATTCAGTCTTTCTTGGTAAATCTCTGTTAGCCATGTGTCCTGGGGGATCAGTCTTTTTCGAAAGGCGTGCCCTCGTCCTTGTTTTGCGTGTGAGTTGTTATGCGTTTATCGGCTGTGCCAGCGATCGTCCTTACCTGCCTGACTTTGTCGGGCTGCTCATCCAGTTTGGGCCCGGAACCGCTGTTGAATGTTGGCCCATCGCCGGAGACGACGAGCTCCGTGGTCCGCCCGACCGCGCCGGTGCCGGCAGCGGAAGTGGCTCAGGTCACGGACGCCGAGCCGGTACAGCCTAAGGCGCCGCCGCAACCGCTGCCGCACGAATTGGCCTGGGCAGGGGCAGTTCCCCAGTCGCCCGCCTTCCTGCAGCAGCAAAACGCAGTGCCGGCAGCCATGCCCGTTCCATCCGACCGGCCGCTCGCATTGTCCGAGCCTGACGACACCGATATGGATGCACCGCCGCGCCGCTCGCGCAGCCGCATCTTCAGCCACCGCTTTCGCGACGCGAAGCCGATCAACTTCGGTTCCGCCTCGCCGCGAAAGCTCGCCGTACACGGCGTCGATGTTTCGCGCTGGCAGGGCGATATCGATTGGCCGAAGCTTCAATCGCAGGGCGCCAATTTCGTTTACATCAAGGCGACCGATGGTGGTGACCATCTCGATCCGATGTTCCGCAAGAACTGGCGCAATGCCCATGCCGCCGGTCTCAAGCGCGGCGCCTATCATTTCTTCTACTGGTGCCGGACAGCCGGCGAGCAGGCGGATTGGTTCATCCGCAACGTGCCGAGGGAAGCGAACGCGCTGCCGCCGGTCATCGATGTCGAGTGGAATGGTGAATCCAGCTGCAAGAGGCGTGTCTCGCCCGAAAAGGTCCGCGAGAAGATGCAGGTCTTCATGGACAAGCTCGAGCGGCACTATGGCCAGCGTCCGATCATCTATACCGCGCCCGACTTCTATCGCGACAATCTGAAGGGCGCCTTCATGGACTATCCGTTCTGGCTGCGCTCGGTCGCCGCGCACCCGTCGAAGGTCTATCCGGGCCGCAAGTGGGTGTTCTGGCAATATTCGGGCTCCGGCATCTCGCACGGCGTAGACAACCGTATCGACCTCAACGTCTTCCACGGTAACGAGGACGACTGGCACGACTGGCTGTCGTCGAGGACCTGAGCGGACGTTCAGTTCAGGTAGACGATCGAGGCGTTGAGCGCGGTGGCGAATGCCACCCAGGCGGCGTAGGGGACGAAGAGCAGGGCGGAGACCCTGTTGGCGTTCCAGCGGTTGCGGATGAAGGCGATCACCAGCGCAAGGAGCGCGATGATGATCGTCAGAGCCACCGCCGGCATCCGCAGGCCGAAGAAAAATGGCGACCAGAGAAAATTCAGAACCATCTGGCCGGCCCAGATCAGCATGCCGACCGACAGGTGACCCCGCAGCCATGTCTTGGCGCCGGCAATGCCGATCAGCACGTAGAGCACCGACCAGACGGGACCGAACACCGAATTCGGCGGATTGAAAGCGGGCTTGGCAAGGGATTGATACCATTCGCCCGGCAGGTTGTTGATGCCGATGACCAGGCCACCACCAAGAACGATGGCGATGAAGACGATATAGGTGAGGGCTCTGCTCATGCCCCGAAGATAGGGCAGTCCAAAATCCACGCCAGATGCCTCTTGGGTTAGCGCGCCACAGCTAAAGTGGTGATTGCTCTACGCGTTGACGTGCGGCCGCTCACGCGCCCTTCAGCGGGGCGATGCGTGCGATATGCTGATCCCATGCCACATCGCTGTGCGTGGCGAGGAAGTCGCCATCGTAGGAAGAGACGGCAAACCCGTCTCTGGAGGCGGCAATTCCCGCAGCATCGGCAACACTTGCTTCCGACAGCACCTTGCCGCTTTTCGCATCGATCGTCACGGCGATGCCGCCCTTCGGCGAACTGACGCCGACGAGCCCGGCCGCGCGATTGACCGCGATCGCGCCGACATAATTCGCCAGTCGCCGCGTCGTTTCTTCCGGCAGGTCGACGAATGTCAGGTCTTCCCCCTTCGAGAAGTGGCCGACCAGCGGCGGCAGATCGTTGCGGTGACCCTCGTACTGGCAGGCAAACCAGATCCTGCCGCTCTCATCGATGTCGACGTGCCGCGTCGAAACCTGCGCCCACTGGGAGGGAAGCGCGTGCTTTTCCAAGAGAGCGCCCGTCTTCGCGTCGACCAGCGTCAGCGACGGCCGCATGCTGTCGAGATTGAGTTTCGTGCGCCCGAAATCCGGATGGGTTTCGATACCCCCGTTTGCGACGATCAGCATCCGGCCATCGTCGGAAACCGTCATGTCGTGAGGCCCGACGCCATAGGTCTCGAACTCGCCGAGCCGGGCAAAGCGGTTGGTGGCGTCGTAGAGCCCGATCATGCCCCGGTCGCCCTCGAAGTCATTCTCGCTGGCGTAAAGGACGCGGCCATCCGGAGAAAAGACGCCGTGCCCGTAGAAATGCCGCCCTTCGGCAGAGGTTATGACGATCGGCTCGCTGCGGCCGCTTGGATCGAAGATCATCGCGTAGGTGCCGGGGCGCCGCGCAAAGGCCACGGCCTTGCCCGTCGCCATGCTGTGCGCCATGCCATGCGCACGCGCCGGCAGGGCAACCTGATCGACGATCTCGCCTCGCTCCGTCACCGTGGCGACGGCAAATCCGCCCTTTGCGGTACGAAGGCCCGAGGCGTAGACGGCGTCGGCCCTCTGCAGCGCCATCGCGCCACGCGGCGCGAGCCCTGCGAGAAAGCTCAGGCCCGCAGCCTTCATGAAGCTGCGTCGATCGATCGCCGCGCTGTTCCACATGGGATCAATCGCCGTCGGAGAACGAGAAGCCGGCGGAGAGGCCGACAGCAGAACCATAGTCGTCGCTGATCTTGGTGATCAGCTCGCGGCTGCTCACGAGAAGCGCGTCCAGCTTCGCCTTCTCGGCGTCACCGGTCGCGACTTCGATATCCGGGTTGAGCTTGGGAACCGTTTCCAGCAGAGACTTGAAGCTCGCGTCGATGGCGTCGGCAACCGGCTTGCTGTCAGGCGGCAGGAGTTCGGCCATGCCGGCCTTCTGCCAGAGCGTGCGCAGCCCTTCGAGATTGGCGGTCATCGACTTCCAGGTGTTCTTCGAGCGCCAGTAGATCGCCATGCGGGGGCGCGGCGTGCTGTCCTTGCCCTTGTAGAACTGCTCGAGCCGCTGGTCGCGGACCGTCTCGGCGCCGTGCACGAGGATGCCGAGGAGCGCGGTCACCGCTTCCTTGTTGTCCATGAAGTCTTGGCTCTGCGGGCCGGGGTGCTTCCAGCTGGCCTGCACGCCATCTGGCTTCTCCCACGCGGCGACGACTTCGCCGGCTTCACGCTGGATATTGCCGGCCACCGCCGCGCCATACTGGCATCGGAAGCCGTTCTTCTGCTTCGTCAGGTCTTCGGACCCGGTGCCGTAGAGCACGTATTCCAGCGCCGTCAGGCCTTGCAGGGCGACACTCTTGCCGGCGATCGCATCGACGGTGGTGTCCTTCGGATCGGCCTTGGCGATCAATGCCTGTACCTGTTTCAGGCCGACGCCCTTGCGGTCGGGATAGAACAGGATGTGCTCGAAGAGATTGTCCTGGATAACAGGGCCGGTCTGCACGATCTCGATGATCGACCAATAGCGGATCGTATCGTCGAAAGCCGATTTCGCCTTGTCGAGCGTCTGCTGGGTGCCGTTGTCGCACAAATCCTTCATCGCCGTCGTCAGCCGAGCCGCCGACTGCTGGGCGTTGCGGTAGCCAGGACGGATCACTTCGTCCACGGCCCGCTGCATGACGGCGGGTACGGCCTCTTCATTCAGTCCGGCCTGCGGTGCGTTCTGGGCAAGTGCGGAGGAGGCGAAGGCAAGCGAAAGAAGAAGGGGATGCCAAAGGCGCATTAAAGGGACTCCAGGAATGTAATCAACGCCTGCCTATCATCCTTCGACGAGGATGCGAATGCGTCACGCGCTTTCTGTGCTTCGCCGCCATGCCAGAGAATGGCTTCGGTAAGATTTCTGGCACGGCCGTCATGAAGGAAAAAGCTGTGCCCGCTGACAGTCTTGGTCAGACCTATACCCCAAAGCGGTGGCGTGCGCCATTCACGTCGACTTGCGATTCCGACCTGCTGGCCATCGGCGAGATCGTCTCCCATATCGTGCAGCAGGAAGTCGGAATAGGGCCAGATAAGCTGGAACGATTGCGCCTTGTCGGCGCTGTCTCGCCGCGTCACGAACTTCGGAACGTGGCAGGAGATGCAGCCGGCCTGATAGAAGACCTGCTTGCCCTTCAGCGTCTCGGGAAAGCTCGCCTTGCGGCGCGCGGGCACGGCGAGGTTTGCCGAGTAAAAGGTCACGAGATCGAGGATCGGATCGGGCGCTTCCTCGTTTCCCAGCCGTTTCTGCACGCCGTTCGGCATCTGGCGGCATCTTGCCTCGGCTTCCGTGCAGTCCCCGTAGGCATCCGGTCGGTCCGGCGTCGAGATCCCGATGTCGTTCGAGAAAGCGTCGGCGCTCTGATCCCGCACGGTGGCATTCTGCGCCTTCCAGCCGAAGCGCCCGAGTGCGATCTCGCCGGTCCGGTGGTCACGCACGACTGCTGCCCTTCCCGAAATTCCGTCGCCATTGGCGTCTTCAGGATCGGCGTGCGCGAGAATGTCGGCTTCGGGGATTGCCTCGATCAGTCCGAGGCCGATCATGCCTGGTGCCACGCGCGGCGAGAGCGTCGTTTCCTGGGCAAGCGGTCCATAGCCGAGATCGGTCACGGAATAGCTTGGGTGCCGCAGCGAAACGACCTCGCCGCCGTTAAGCGTCACCGGCTGTTCGCGGTAGCCGATGGCCATCTTGCCCTCGGCCGGCAGGCCGGGAACGGCGAGATCCTGCAGCTGATGCCCGTAGGTCGGATCGGGAAGATTGAGCACGTCGGACTTCGCGATTGCCTCTTGCTCGGCAGGCTCCGTGGCCGGGCGGGCGAGGCGAAGGAGCATCGACATCGAGCCCTGATCACCTTCCGGAGGCTTTCCGCGTCCGTCGTTGACGTGGCAGCTCATGCAGGAACGGGCGTTGAACAACGGCCCGAGGCCGTCGGATGCCTGGGTGGAGGAGGGCGCGGAGACCCAGAGCTTCTTGAAGAGCGCGTTGCCGAGCCTGAAGCGCTGTTCCTCGTCGAAAGGGATATTTCCCGAGATGTGGGAGAAAGACTTCTTCGAAACGGGATCGATCGACGTCGCGCCGCCGCCGGACATCGCCTCGTACTGCTCCGCGTGGCTGAAATCGGTGGCGGGGCGGGTAACGTCGACAACCCGCTTCAGGTCTTCACCTGAGAGGTCGGTGCGCACCTTCGGAAATTCGCGTTCCCCGGCGAAGGCAACGGATAGGCCGGCGATGGCAGCGTAGAGTGCAGCGCCTGCGACGATGCGGCGAGCCGGAATGGGCGACATTTCAGAGTTCGGGCCGCTCCGTTGCGAAGCGGCCCTCCTTTTTTCTTATTTGAAGACGGCGCTAGGATTATCCAAGCTGTCCGAACCTTCAAGCTTGACCGTGCCGAGATCGAGTGCGGCAATAACGCGCTGGATCGACTTCGTCTGGTCGACGAGGCCATCGATGGCAGCCTGAACGACGGCGTTGCCCTTCTTGTTGCCCTCGGCGATCATCTGATCGTACTTCTCGACGTTCTGGCCGCGCTTGGCCATGATCGCCATCGCCTTGAGCGTCGCGTCGAGCTTGCCCTGCGTTTCCTTGTCGAGCTTCTTGTCCTTGGCAGCGACGAGATCGTGCAGCGACGGACCCTTCATCTTCGTGCCGTCGACGCGGGTGTAGTTGCCCGTATAGGCGGCCGCGATGCCGACTGCATCGTTGAGATGCGAGTTGTAGGTGTTGTCCGAGAAGCAATCGTGCTCTTCTTCCGGATCGTGGAGGATGAGACCGAGCTTCATGCGCTCGCCTGCCAGTTCGCCGTAGGAGAGCGAGCCCATGCCGGTCAGGATGGCGACGAGGCCAGCCTTGGGATCGGCTTCGACGTGCTTGGCGGCTTCACCTTCCGGTGCCCAGTTGTCGGTCATCTCCTGCAGGTCGGAAACCAGCAGGGTCGATGCGGACTTCAGGTACTCGGCGCGGCGATCGCAATTGCCGTGCGTGCAATTCTTGAGGTCGTAGTCGGTTGCCGGGCGGTTGCCGGCGCCAGGTCCGGTGCCGTTCAGGTCCTGGCCCCAGAGCAGGAATTCGATGGCATGATAGCCGGTCGCGACGTTGGCTTCCACGCCGCCGGCTTCCGCCAGCGTGCCAGACAGGAATTCAGGCGTCAGCTTCGATGCGTCGACATCCTTGCCGTTGATCTTGATCGTCTTGTTGGCGATGACGTTCGCGACGTAGAGCGAGTTTTCGTCGCTTTCGGTGCCATAGGAGGCGTCGACGTAGTCGATCAGGCCTTCATCGAGCGGCCAGGCGTTCACCTTGCCTTCCCAATCATCGACGATCGGGTTGCCAAAGCGGTAAACTTCGGTCTGCTGATACGGCACGCGGGCCTTGATCCAGGCGGCACGAGCAGCCTTCAGGGTGGTATCCGTCGGATCCTTCAGAAGCGCGTCGATGGCTGCGTCCAATGCCTTGGCAGTGGTGAGCGAGTCTTCGTACTTCGCATGTCCGACTTCGACATAGTGCTTGACGACTGCAGCAGCATCGGTAGCCGCGTAGGCTGGGATGGCGGACAACGCGGTCGGGGCTACCGCAAGCGCCAGTGCTGCGCAAAAATTCCTGTTGAGTTTCATGGTCCTCTCCTGTGACGGATGTTCCGTCCGAACTCCGTCAAAAATCTCTTCGCGCAAAAGCAAACTGGTGTCAAACACTCTAGTTTGGAATTGTTTTAAGAACGAAATCGCGCCGAAAACCGGCAAGTTTGAAATTCATTTGCCCGGCAAGCGGCCGGGCTTCCGCCCTTGAGGCGAACCGGTTGTCCGACCGCGTGCGAAAGCAATGCGGAAAATGCTTGAAGCGTCGAAATCAGGCTTTGCGCTGCATCCGGCAGAAGAAGAAGCCGTCCGTGTCTGTCGATGCCGGCGTCAGCGTGATCGTCTTGCCGTCGGCAGAGCGCGGACGCGGGCTGTTCTTGCCAAACAGGCCGTCCCAGGCGGGCAATGCGCTGGCGATCTCGAACTCGGGATTGGCGGACACGAAGGCACGCACCTGATCGTCGTTTTCCTGCGGCAGGACAGAGCATGTCACATAGATCAACTCGCCGCCGGGACGGACGAAGGCGCTCGCCTGCTTCAAGGCGTCCTGTTGCTGGGCCGTGCGCTCGTCGAGGTTCTTGGCCGTCAGCCGCCATTTCGTATCCGGGCGACGTCGCCAGGTTCCGGTGCCGGTGCAGGGCGCATCGACGAGCACCTTGTCGCAGCGTTCGCTGAGGCTTTGAAGAGCCTTTGCATTGTCGTGCACCTGCACGTTCCGGGTCCCGGCGCGCTTCAGCCGTTCGATGATCGGCGCCAGGCGCTTGCGATCGGCGTCGAAGGCATGGACCTGACCCTTGTTGTGCATGGACGCCGACATCGCCAGCGTCTTGCCGCCGCCGCCGGCGCAATAGTCTAGCACCTGCTCGCCCTCTTGCGGCAGCACTAGGTCGGCCACGATCTGCGACCCTTCGTCCTGTACTTCGAACCAGCCTTTTTGGAACGAAAGCTCCGCCGTCACGTTGGGGAGACGGGAAGCGCCTTCGCCGGCAGGTATCCGGATGCCATAACGCGCGATTTTTGCTTCCTGTGCGCCGGAGCGCTCAAGTGCCTTGAGAGCCTTGTCGCGGCTGGCCTTTAGAATGTTGGCACGAAGGTCGAGCGTCGGGCGTTCTGCCAGCGCCTGGGCTTCGGCCAGCCAGTTCTCGGCAAAACCGAGTTCCAGGGATGGCTGGACCCATTCGGGTATGTCGCCCTGTATGTAGGAAGGAGCGTCGATGAGATTTCGGGTGCGGAAGGATGCGATCGCATCGTCGGACAGAGGCGGTGGCGCGAACTTGTCGTCGGTAAGTTCCGCCGCGAGGCTGTCAGGAGTGAAGCCCCACTGGCGGAAGAGGACGGCATAGGCGATCGCGGCAGGGCTGTCGTCGTCCATGAGCCAGGCGTGGGAGAGCCGCATGCGGAGAGCGTCGTAGACGATGTTTCCGATAGCGGCCCGGTCTCCCGAGCCGGCGAAGCGATGGGCCAGGCCCCAATCCTTCAGGGCATCGGCCACGGGGCGCCTGCGGGTTTCGATGTCCGCAAGAACAGAAATTGCGCCTTCCAGCCGTCCGCCCAATCGCACTTTGCACCGCTCCTTGCCGTTAAGTCGAAACATCGGGCTTGTGAACAATCCGCAGGAAGCGCGACAGACGCAGCGGATAGCTCACAAGTCTCAATCGCGTGGTATCCGCGATTGCGGGCAAGAGCAAGCGATGAACGCGGTGGTACCTTAGCCGATCACTTCGTAGCAGACTTTTGCCGTACCGCTGGAAACCATGCCGATGTTCTTCGCGGCAGCCCGCGAGAGATCGAGAACCCGGCCGCGAATGAAGGGACCACGGTCGTTGACGCGAACGACGACGCTGCGGCCGTTGTTGCGGTTGGTGACCTTGAGCTTGGTGCCGAATGCGAGCGAGCGATGGGCAGCAGTATTGATGGAGGGGTTCATGCGTTCCCCGGAAGCTGTTTTGGAGTGAAGTGCGTACCATGACGCGCCACCACAACCATTTGCAGCAAAACCTTCCATCGGAAGGATTGTAGAACAGGCTGCAAGAGTTGCTGCGGCGATAACGGAGCGGCAGATTTTCTTCAAAACGGATTGTCCCTCTACTGTTGAACTTACGCCTTTGCGGGCGGCGGCGCTTAAATCCCCGGAAAAATGGCGAAAAAAGGCCATATGTGATCACGCAATGTTACATTGCGTAACATTTGTGATTACTCGACAAATGATTCGCGACGGCCGCAAAGGGCTGTTCGTGGAAAAAGGATAATGAAATCAAGTAAAATTAGAACTTTTTTTGCAAGGATGACTCCTTGCAACTGGCGATCACAAAATCACGGAAAATAATTTTGCGTGAGCGCCATAATCTTTGCCTCATTTGCGCAAATTCAAAGGCCGTTAACCATAAATCGGAGCTAATCTTGGCTGTACAGCTAGGTTAAGTAGGAATTTCCTACCCTTTTCAATCTCTACCAAAGGCGTAACCTTGGCGCGATTTTCACGCGCCGCGCCACAGGTCTCCATGCAACAACTGCGCGAGTGAAGCAGGATAGTTGGGGAAAGCGAAGTTGAATCCGGCGGCCTTCAGCTTCTCGTTCGAGACTCGCTTGTTCTCGCCGTAGAACGACCGCGCCATGGGGGTCAGCTCCGCCGTCTCGAAGGGCTGCTCCGGTGGCGGCTCAACGCCCATCAGCCGGGCAGCCTCGACGATCACGTCCTGCGGCGGACCGGGCAGATCGTCGGTCACATTATAGATGCCGCCAAGTTTGCCGTCGGCGAGGAACCGCGTCGACGCTCCGATGTCCTCGACGCGGATGCGGTTGAAGACCTGATCCTTCTTGATCAGGCGCCGTGCCGTTCCCCGTGCGAGATTGCAGAAGGCGTTGCGTCCGGGCCCATAGATGCCCGAGAGCCGCAGCACGGCGGCGGGAATGCCGAGATCTTCTCCGAGCGCCAGCCATGCCTGTTCCGCCTCCAACCGTTCCCTAGAGCGGCCGGACACCGGAATGCACGGCGTGTCCTCGTTGACCCAGTTGCCCTTGTGATCGCCGTAGACGCCGACGGTGGAGAGGTAACCGATCCACTCAAGTTGCGGGATCAGCGTTCTTACTCGGTCGGCGGTGAGACGGATGACCGGATCGCCGGCCTCGCGCGGCGCGATCGACTGCACGACATGCGTGGCCGATTCCATCGCCGCCAGCAGTTCGCCGCTCAGCGTCTCGCCATCGAAGAGCAGCGCATCGATACCCTTGGCGCGCAAGGCATCGACCTTCTCGCTGGAGCGGGTTGTCCCGAGAACGCGAAAACCGTCGGCCTGAAAGGCCTGCGCGATCGCCGTGCCGGAATATCCGCAGCCAAAAATAACAACCTGCATCACGCCGCTCCCGCCATGTCCCATTCCCTGAGCACGTCGCTGTCCGACTCGCTCGCGGAACGTTGTGCCGCAAAGATCGCGAATTCGCCAGCCGTCATCAATCGCGACAAGGCCCAGACCGCCATTGCCCGCACGACGGGCGAGGCATCGGATGCGAGCAGGCGACAGGGCGGGATCAGCTGCGCATCGCCGGAGTTGCCGGCCGCAATCAGCACGTTTCTGACGAAGCGATCCCGCCCGATGCGTTTGACGGGGGAACCGCTGAAGAGCGCACGAAAGGCCGGATCGTCCAGCGTAAGAAGATGGGCGATCGATGGTTCCTTGAGGTCTTCGCGTGCCCTGAGCTTCATCTCGGATGCCTCGCGGGCAAACTTGTTCCACGGGCAGGCGGCAAGACAGTCGTCGCAGCCGTAGATGCGGTTTCCGATCAGCGGCCGGAGTGCCGGGTCTATCGGTCCTTTGTGTTCGATCGTCAGATAGGAAATGCAGCGGCGCGCGTCGATCTGATAAGGAGCCGGAAAGGCGTCGGTCGGACAGGCGTCGAGACAGGCGCGGCAGGAACCGCAGTGATCCTTCTCCGGCGCGTCGATCGCAAGCTCCGCGGTCGTGAACATCGATCCGAGGAAGAGCCAGGAGCCATGTTCGCGGCTGACGAGATTGGTGTGCTTGCCTTGCCAGCCGAGCCCCGCCGCGGCCGCCAGGGGCTTTTCCATGACAGGCGCGGTATCGACGAAGACCTTGACGTCGGCGCCCGCGCGCGCGGCAAAGCGCGTCGCGATCTCCTTCAGCCGGCCCTTGATGACGTCGTGATAGTCGCGATTGCGGGCATAGACTGATATCGCTGCCTTGTCCGGCTTTTCCAGAATACCGCGAGGATCCTCGTCCGGTGCATAGTTGAGACCGAAGACGACGACGGATTTGACGTCGCTCCAGAGCGTGCGGGGATCGCCGCGCCGGTCGCGGGTCTCGGCCATCCACTCCATTGTGCCGTGGCGGCCTTCATCGAGAAACGTGCCGAGACGGTCCCTGGCCTCGGGAATGGAATCCGGGCGCGTGATCCTGCAGAGGTCGAAACCCTGAGCTTCGGCCTCGCCCCGCACGAATGCGGTCAGCGTGGCGAGACGTTTCTGTTCCTTCGCCTCTGCAGTTCGTTCGGGCACGGTTGCCCTCCGTCAGAAGTCCAGATCTGCGTAGTGCGGGACCGGCGTAAGTCCGCGCACGCGCTCCGTCAGCAGCGGCCGGAAGGAGGGGCGCGACTTCATGCGCTGATACCACTCCTTGACCATCGGGGCTTCCGACCAGTCGATCTCTCCAAGGTAATCGAGGATCGAGACCGACGAGGCGGCGGCGAGATCGGCGTAGCTCATCCGGTCGCCGGCGAGCCACTGGCGCGAGCCTGCAAGCCAGGTCAGATACTTCATATGCTGGCGGATGTTAGCGCGCGCCGTGCGCAGGATCTTCGAATCCGGAGCGCCACCGCCCTGGTCCGCCGTCATTTGCAGCTTGTAGACGCGTTCGCGCGCAAGCGGTCTCGTGACATCGGTTTCCATCTTCTGCATGAACCATTCGGCCAGGCGGCGGATTTCGGCGCGCTGGAAGGGGTCTTCCGCCAGCAGGCGCCGGTCGCGCTTGAGCACGCCGTGGGTCTCGTCGAGATATTCCGAGATGACGGTCGCGCCACAGAGCGCGCGCATGCTGTCGTCGACATAGACGGGAAGCGTCCCGGCCGGGTTGAGCGCCAGGAAGTCGCGGCGCTTTTCCCAGGTCTGTTCCTCGATGAGATCTGCCTGATACCCGTATTCGGTCAGGATCAGCCGAACGAAGCGTGACGCGGATGACATGGGGTGATGGTAGAGCGTGGGCATCGAGACTCGAATTTTTTGAGGGGTGTAGCACGTTGCAGGAGCGCGATGATTATAGCGCCCTAGTCATGACTCATTCGTTGAAGCTATAGGAGTTTGGCCCCTCCAATACAAGCGAGTCGGGCTGCTCAACGCTTGGCAAAGGAAGCAGACGTGGCTGAAAATCCCCCTGTGGCCGATCCTGGCCGTCGCCACGCCTTTGTCGCATGAAGAAGATCGCGCCTCCCCACCGGCATAAGTCAGAGCGAACCGCTAACCGGAGACATTTATGGAATACATAAACTCAATACTTCTGGGTGTTATCGAGGGCATTACCGAGTTTCTGCCGATCTCGAGCACCGGCCACCTGATCATTGCCGAACAATGGCTCGGTCACCGCTCGGACATGTTCAATATCGTGATCCAGGCCGGCGCGATCCTTGCCGTCACCATCATCTACTGGCGCCGCCTTGTTGACCTGCTGCTCGGCTGGAGGGATCCGAAGAACCGTGCCTATGCCGGCAAGCTGATCCTCGCCTTCCTGATCACTGCTGTTCTCGGCCTGATCGTCAAGAAGCTCGGCTTCGAGCTTCCCGAGACAGCAGCCCCGATCGCCTGGGCGCTCATCATCGGCGGTTTCTGGATGATCTTCGCGGAGTGGGCCGCCGCCCGCCGCCCGCCGCACAAGGAGATCACCTGGCTGGTTGCCATCCTTGTCGGTATCGCCCAGGTCGTTGCCGGTGTCTTCCCGGGAACCTCGCGCTCTGGCGCCACGATTTTCGTTGCCATGCTGGCGGGAACCGGCAATCGCGCCGCCGCCACGGAATTCGCGTTTCTCGTCGGCATTCCGACAATGTACGCGGCAAGCGCCTATGAACTGCTGAAGACCTTCAAGGATGGCGGCGCTGCGAACGAAGACTGGACGGGACTGGGGATCGCTTTCGTCGTCTCGACGATCGTTGCCTTCGTCGCGGTGAAATGGCTGCTGTCCTATATCAGGAGCAACCGCTTCACGCTCTTTGCGATCTACCGCATCATTCTCGGCGTTGCGCTGCTCGGCATGGCGGCGGCAGGCATCATCGCCTGAGTCCATCGGGCTCACGCATTCGCGCCTCAGGGCGCGAATGCAAAGCTATTGCCGGCGCATAACCCCGCTGTTTGGGAAATCATATATGGCAGTCTCGACTGCCCGGCATCGAGGGATGCCTAAGGCCGGCTCAGGAAGCCGGCATTTTGTTATCGGCTGATGGAGCCGGTCTCGCAGGGATCCACGCCATAAGCCGGCGAGCATTCGCCCTTCACGGCCGCGACCGAGCCGGGCGCAATGAACGAACCTGCCAGAATAACCAGCGCCGCGCACGCGAACAGAAGCGCGATTGACCTACCCATCGAGAAAAGCCTTTCAAGTCATTTGAGCACGCCGTGGCGAGGCGCCGAGTCCATCCACAACGCGCGGGGTGTGTAGTCAGAGGAATGACAAATAGCAATAAACGTTCCTGCTAAATTTGGTGTTAATTCCGCTAATTTTCCCATGCGACTTTTATGCAACGTTCGGTCGGTCCAAAGTGTGGAAAACACCCCCGCCGACGGACTGTTTCCAAGGCTTCGGACAAACAAAAACGCCGCCTGCAGGTGTTGCCGGCGGCGTTTGATCAAGGCGAAGGATACGGGGCTCAGGCGGCCTTGCCGGAGCCCGTGTACTGGCCATGCGGGCGGTAGTGAACGAGATAGGATCCGATGACGGAGGTTACCATCGTCGGCGTGACGCCGATATCCTTCAACGTGCGGCCTTCGGCAACGGCTTCCTTGGAAACGACGTTGTCCTTCTTCAGCAGCCGAACCTGGTCGGCGGTGATCGGAGGCGCGACGAACGGCACAAGCGAGGCAACGCTGCCGATCAGCGAGGCGATGCCAAAGGGAATGGAAACGAGCGGGTTCTTGCGGCTGGTTGCTTTCAGCACGGCCTGGAGACAGTCACGGAAGCTGAGTACCTCAGGTCCGCCGAGTTCGTAGGTCTTGCCCGCCTCGACCTTGCCCTCGATCGCCTTGGCAACGGCCTCGGCGACGTCGACGACGTAGACCGGCTGGAACTTCGTCTTGCCGCCGCCGATCAAGGGCAGGACAGGAGCGATACGAGCCATGTCGGCGAACTTGTTGAAGAAATTATCCTCAGGTCCGAAAACGATGGACGGGCGATAGATGATGGCGTCCGGCTTGACCGAATGAATGACGGCTTCGGCGCGGCCCTTGGTGCGGGCATAGGCCGAGTCGGAATGCGCGTTTGCGCCGAGGGCCGAGATATGGACCAGCTTGGCGCCGACGCCGTGGGCTGCCTCGGCAACGGCGCGCGCGCCGAATTCCTGAACCGCCTCGAAGGAGTTGCGGCCTGCTTCGTGCAGGATGCCGACGCAATTGACGACAAAGTCGGCGCCGTCGACCGCGCGGTCGATCGAGCTGCGGTAGCGCAGGTTTGCCTGAACGAAGGAAATCTGGCCGACATTGCCGAGCGGCTGTAGGAAGCCGGCGAGGTCAGGGCGGCGAACGGCAACGCGGATGCGATAGCCGCGCTTTGCCAGCGCGCGGACGATATGCCTGCCGATGAAGCCGGACCCTCCGAACACGGTGACGAGTGGCGGCAGGTTGGCAAGGGTCATGACAGGCTCCTCGAAAGGCTCAGTTGTGTGGTCGATATGGTTTCGTCTTAGACCAATCGCGGCGCGACGAAAAGGGTAATCGCGCCGCAGTTCTCACCGCTCAGAACTCGTCTCAGATGCCTTCGACGACGACCATCTCGGCATCGGCGATTTCCTGGCGGATTTTCGCGGCGATCTGGTACTCAGGCGAGTTGTAGCAATCGACGGCATGCTGCATCGAGGGAAACTCGATGACGACGTTGCGTGCGCGGGATTGCCCCTCGAGTTCAGTGATAGGGCCGCCGCGGGCAAGGAAGTTGGCGCCGTACTTGTCGAAAGCCAGTTTTCCTGCCGCGACGTAATCCTTGTAGCGCTCGAGGTCGCGAACATCGACGCGTGCGATCCAATATGCTTTTGCCATCTGGAGTGCTCCCTGGTGTGTCTGGTTATTGTAGGGCGGCCGACATTTCGGCGAGGATCGCTCGCGCCGCCTCGCGGGGGTCAGCGGCCTTCACGATCGGACGGGCAACGACCAGATGGCTGGAGCCGGCTTTCAAGGCGTCAGCCGGTGTCATCACGCGCTTCTGGTCGCCCTTGTCGGCGCCGGCAGGGCGGATGCCCGGCGTGACGAGCGCCATATCGGGGCCGATGATCTTGCGCACGGCAGCGGATTCCTCCGCCGAGCAGACGATGCCGCCCATGCCGGCGAGATGGGCCTGTTCGGCGCGGCGCAGCACGAGCGTATGCGGATCATATTCGTAGCCGGCGGCGATCAGGTCCTGTTCGTCCATCGATGTCAGCACGGTGACGCCGAGGAGACAGAGATCGGAGCCCTTGGCGGCCTCGACCGCAGCCTTCATCGCTTTCGGATAGGCGTGCAGCGTCAGCATCGACATGCCCATCTTGACGATGTTCTCGACACCCGAGGCGACCGTGTTGTCGATGTCGAGCAGCTTCATGTCGAGGAAGATCTTCTTGCCGCTCTTGGCGAGGTCACGCGCAAATTCCAGGCCGCCGGCAAAGGCCAGCTGGTAGCCGATCTTGTAAAAAACCACGTCGTCGCCGAGCGTATCGACGATCCGTTCGGCTTCGCCAAGCGTTGGAACATCCAGCCCGACGATCAGGCGCTCGCGTGCATCCATGTCACATCCATCCATGCCACTCTTCGATAGGCGTCCAGTCGCATGATAGGCGTTGATCTGCAAGGCTGAAACAATAGAGATTGCCGCCGCCACCCGGCTGGTCGCCATTGCGCCGGATCGTCCGGCCCTGGAGGTGACACTTCAACAGCGTGCCGACGCCTCCGTGCCCGACGAAGGCGATGGGCAGGGCCGGATCATGCGATGCGAGGACATCGGTGACCGCCGAAACGATACGTCGCTGCGCATCGATCGCGCGCTCCCAACCGCGGAAGCTCTCCTCGGGATGCGCGAAGAACCAGTCGGCGGCCTTTTCGAACTCCGGTGGCGGCAGGAAGCCGGTGGCCGAACGGTCGTTCTCATGCATGCCGTGGACGACTTCGACCGTCAGTCCGGCTGCGGCCGCAAGGATCTCGGCGGTCTCTATCGCCTTCGTCTCGTCGCTGGAAATGATGCGCCGCAGCTGCCTTGCCCAGCCGCTTTCGGCCGCCCTGACGGCGCGCGCGGCACCGATCTCCGATAGTCCCCATTTCGGCACGGGGACATCGGGGTCGATCTTCACCTGCGGATGCGTGATGTAGAGGCCGAACACCGGTTCAGCCGCGCCGGTAGATCCAGAGCTGCGCTGGCGGAATGTTCCGGACGATGAAGTCGAAATGCTGGATGTGGTAGCGATCCGGGCGCGCGATGATCGGCGAAACCGGACCATAGGAGATCTGCACGACAGGCCGGCCGGCCGGCAGGCGGTCAAGCAGGCTTTCGAGAAGGGCGATGCGGGCCTGCATCGGGAAGTTCAGGAGCGGCACGGCTGATATGACGGAATCGAACGTCTGACCCTTCAGGTCGGCAAGCGTCTTGTCGAGATTGAACGCGTCGCCATTGATGAAGTTCACGCCCGGATAAAGCCGCAGCAGGTGTTCGTAGAAATCGGTCGAGTATTCGATGGCGACCAGATTTTCCGGCTTCACGCCGCGCCCGAGGATCGCCTTGGTGATCGCTCCGGTGCCGGGACCGAGTTCGAGGACAGGCAGGCCGGAATGGGTGTTGATGACGCTGGCCATCTTGCGGGCCGTTATGGAGGAAGTGGGGACGATCGAGCCGACCGTCTTTGGCCCCTGCATCATTCCTTTGAAGAAACGAATCTCTTCGTCGAATTTCCTGCCAAGCCGTTCCTTCAGGCGCAACGCCATGCCCGTCCTCCTAGATATGCAATAAGCAGCCCGGTTTCTAATTGCAGTTAGTCGGGCCGAAAAACAAGGCCCGACGTCGCAATCGGCAAAGTTTGAGCAAGAAATGCGACGCGCGACTAAACGCGCATCGGCATCAGCACATAGAGGGCGTCGTCGCCTGCCGTGTCGCGAATGAGCGTCGGCGAACCGGCGTCGGCCAGCAGGAAGATCGCTGCATCACCCGAAAGCTGTGCGGTGATATCGAGCAGGTATTTCGCGTTGAAGCCGATTTCCATCGCGTCCATGTCGTAACCCACGGCGACTTCTTCGGTGGCGCTGCCCGAATCCGGGTTGTTGACGGTGAGCAGCAGTTGCCCGTCGGAAAGGGCAAGCTTGACTGCACGGCCGCGCTCAGAGGAAATCGTCGATACGCGGTCGACGGCCTGCGCGAACGTCGTGCAATCGACACGCATTTCCTTGTCGTTGCCGGTCGGGATCACGCGCTGGTAGTCGGGGAAGGTGCCGTCGATCAGCTTCGACGTGATCACGATCGAGCCGATGCTGATACGGATCTTGGCGTCGGAAACCTCGACAGTGACCGTTGCATCAGGCACGTCGACGAGCTTCTGAAGCTCGCCCACCGTCTTGCGCGGGATGATGATGCCGGGCATGCCTTCCGAACCCGATGGCGCCTTGACGTCGGCGCGGGCGAGGCGGTGACCATCGGTGGCGACGGCGCGCAGCTTCAGGTCGCCTTCGCTTTCGATCGTGTGGAAGAAGATGCCGTTCAGGTAATAACGGGTTTCCTCGGTCGAGATCGCGAACTGGGTGCGATCGATCAGCATTTTGAGGTCTGTCGCCTTCAGCTTGAAGGTGTGGCTGAAGGTGCCGGCGGTCAGATCCGGGAAGTCGGACTCCGGCAGGCACTGCAGCGAGAATTTGGAGCGGCCGGACTGGACCGTCATCGAGCCGCCGTCGGTGCTGGTCGCCAGAAGCACCTCGGATCCGTCGGAAAGCTTGCGCACGATGTCGTAGAGAAGATGCGCGGGAACGGTCGTGGAGCCCGCCTGCTCGACGTTCGCCGGCGTCGCCTCGGTGATTTCGAGGTCGAGGTCGGTTGCCTTCATGTCCAGATTCTGTCCTTCGGCGCGCAGCAGAATGTTGGACAGGATCGGGATCGTGTTCCGGCGTTCGACCACGCGATGCACGTGGTTCAGCGACTTCAAAAGGTTGGACCGCTCAATAGTAATACGCATGGGATGCTACCGCTTTCGACCGTTACTGCTCGGGCGCACACGATAGCGCGCCACAAGGAATGCCTTTGCCCAAAAGGACCGGAGTGGACAGGCAAAATGGCAGAACTCTTAGGCTGATTGCAAGAGGCGCAAATGGAAGCGTCAATGCAATTGCTGTTTTCCGGTGCGATGCTCACAGAAATCGCGACGGCCTTGCCGAACTGCGAGGCCTCGCCCATAAAGACGGCGAAGCCAAAGGAAGTGGAATTACCTTGAACAATGACGAAGTGATGGCCGATGGCGGCAGGCAGCGCAGCTTTCGCCTGCACAACATGACGGTTCCGGCGCGGCCGCTGGAGCCGGCGCTTTATCTCGTCGCGACGCCGATCGGCAATCTCGGCGACATCACGCTTCGTGCATTGGAAACCCTTGCCGGCGCCGACGTGCTGGCCTGCGAGGATACGCGCGTCACCCGCGTCCTGCTTGATCGCTACGGCATTCAGAACCGTCCCTATGCCTATCATGAGTACAATGCCGATGAGGCCGGCCCGCGATTGCTGCAGGCGCTGGAGGCGGGCAAGTCGGTCGCCTTGGTTTCGGATGCCGGTACGCCCCTGGTCTCCGACCCCGGCTATCGCCTGGCGCAGAGCGCGATCGAGGTCGGGTACCGTGTGGTCCCCATTCCCGGCGCGTCCGCGCCGCTCGCCGCACTCGTCGGTTCCGGCCTTCCCAACGATGCCTTTCTCTTTGCCGGCTTCCTGCCGACCAAGGACAAGGCGCGCCGCGACCGGCTCGCCGTGTTCGAGGCTGTCCAGGCGACGCTGATGTTCTTTGAATCGCCGCACCGCATCGCCGCAACGCTTGTCGCTGCCGCCGATGTGCTGGGCGGCGATCGCGTGGCGTCCGTCTGTCGCGAGCTGACCAAGACCTATGAGGAGTTTCGCCGTGGCTCTCTCACCGAGCTTGCGGCACATTATGCCGATGTCGACAACGTCAAGGGCGAAATCGTACTGGTGATCGGGCCGCCGCCGGAGCGCGCCGTCGAGGCGGCCGATGTCGATGCGATCCTGGCCGATCTGTCGAAGACAATGCCGACGTCCAAGGCCGCCGCCGAAGCCTCTCGACTGACGGGAGTTTCCAAGAAAGAACTTTATCAGCGGCTTCTCGACATGAAGGGCGCGGATGGGCGATAGGGCGATCAGCGATCGCCGAAGGGCGCTGCGCCGGGGGCATGTCTCCGAGTATCTGGCTGCTCTTTACCTCATGCTGAAGGGCTATCGCATCGTGGCGTTCCGCTACCGGACGAAGCTCGGCGAGGTCGACATCATTGCACGCAAGCGCAATCTCGCTGTTTTCGTCGAGGTCAAGGCTCGGCGTGACGCGATGGGCGCCATCGATGCCGTGTCGCAAACCGCGCAGAGGCGCATCAAAGCCGCCAGCGACATGTGGTTGTCACGCCAGGCGGATTATGCTGTTCTTTCCCAGCGTTACGACATCATCGCCGTGCTCCCGGGGCGTCTGCCGCGGCATTTCGCGGATGCTTTTTGAACGACATTGCAAGCGCGTGCAAAAAGTTGGCGCTGTAACATTACTGTCATGAAACTGTTAAGGTGGCGTCACGCAACGCCTCTATTGCACTCCTCGCGCCCAATAACGGGTGGAGAGGGATTGCCATGTTCAAGAAATTTACGATGGCGGCCGTGGCCGTTAGCTTCTCGGCCTCGTCGTCTTTTGCCGCGACCAATATCACTTGGTGGCACGGCATGGGCGGCCGCAACGGCGAAGTCATCAACGAAGTATCGCAGAAGTTCAACGCCTCCCAGACGAGCTGCGCGATCACGCCGGTTTCCAAGGGGTCCTACGAAGAAGCGCTGGCAGCCGGCATCGCCGCTTTCCGTTCGGGCGAACAGCCGAACATCCTGCAGGTTTTCGATGCGGGTGCAGCCACGATCATCAACGCCAAGGGTGCTGTTATCCCGGCTGAAGACCTGATCAACAACGCTGGCTACAAGTTCGACCGCAACGCCTTCATTCCGGGCGTTCGCTATCTCTACGCTGCGGCTGACGGCAAGTTCGTCGGCATGCCGTTCAACTCTTCCGCTCCGATCATGTACACCAATCCGGAAGCGCTGAAGAAGGCCGGCGTCGAAGCCCCGAAGACCTGGGAAGAGTTCGAGGCGATCGCGCCGAAGCTCAAGGAAGCCGGTTACATCCCGCTCGTCCAGACGCAGCTGACCTGGGAGTTCACCGAAAACTTCTTCTCGCGCAACAACATCCAGTTCGCAACCAACAACAACGGCTACGACAGCATTGTCGACACCAAGCTGAAGGTCACCGACCCGAACCTCATCATGATGTTCGAAAAGCTGAAGGCCTGGAAGGATGAAGGCTACTTCGCTTACTACGGCGCCGGCTGGAACGACAACCAGAAGCCCTTCGAAGAAGGCAAGGTCGCTCTGTGGATCGGCTCCTCGGGCTCGTTCGGCGGCCTGAAGAAGACGGCAACCATGCCCTTCTCGGCAACCTTCCTGCCTTACTGGGGTTCCATCAACGGCGCCGGCAAGAACACCTTCATCGGTGGTGCGGCTCTTTTCGCGATGGCCGGCAAGCCGGAAGCCGAGAACAAGTGCGTTGCCGACTTCTTCCAGTTCCTGACCTCGCCTGAGATCCAGAAGTTCTACCACCAGGCAACCGGCTACGTCGCCATCACCGAAGCAGCCTACGAGCTCGCCAAGAAGGAAGGCTACTACGAGAAGGAGCCTGTCGCCGAAGTCGGTATCAAGCAGCTGAAGCTCGAAAGCGGTGAATGGTCCAAGGGCTATCGCCTCGGCTTCTACCCGCAGATCCGCTCGATCATGGAGCGCGAATACAACCGCATCTTCGCGGGTGAGACCACCGTCAAGGACGCTTTCGACACCATCGAGAAGGAAGGTAACGAACTTCTCGCCCGTTTCGCAAAGACGGCCGGCTGATCTCAGCCACCTCGACTGACAGTCAACAGGGGCCTCCTTTCTCAGGAAGGGAGGTCCCATTATCGATAGAGGACCGCGCGTGGCCTACACTCCATCCCAACCCCGCTTCGGCCGGTTCATTCCGGGCCTCGCGGCAGGCGCCAGAAAACCGGCAGCCGCTGCCGAGCCGGCGGGCGCCAAGCGCGTGCAGTTCTCGCCATCGTTCATTCCCTATCTGTTTCTGGCGCCGCAGCTCGCGGTGATCGTCATTTTCTTCTACTGGCCGTCGGTACAGGCGGTGCAGTCGTCCTTCTATATCGAGGACCCCTTCGGTTTCGGCGCCACCTTCGTCGGCTTCGCCAACTATACGGACGCGATCTTCAGTCCGGAATATCTGAGCATCGCCAAGTTCACCGTGGTCTTCACGGCACTGGTGACCTTCTTCTCGCTGGCGCTCGGTCTGCTGCTGGCGGTCAAGGCTGATGCCGTCATTCGCGGCAGCTCCGCCTACAAGACGCTGCTGATCTCGGTCTACGCCATCGCCCCGCCGGTCGCCGGCCTCATCGGCATGATGTTCTTCGACCTGCATATCGGCCCCTTCGTCAAGCTGGCGGCCTGGTTCGGTTGGGACATGCAGGTCGGTCTCGATTACTACGACACCGCCTTTGCGCTGGTCGTCGTCGCGGTCTGGAAGCAGATCCCCTACAATTTCATCTTCTTCCTGTCGGGGCTGCAGGGCGTTCCGGTCTCGGTGCGCGAAGCGGCCACCATCGACTGCCGCTCCGGTTTCCGCCGGTTCTGGACAGTGACCCTGCCGCTGCTGGCGCCGACCGCCTTCTTCTTGCTGATCATCAACATTACCTACGCGCTGTTCGACACTTTCGGCGTGATCGACGTGATGGTGAAGGACAAGCCTGCCAACAATCCGATCACCCTTGTCTACAAGGTCTACATGGACGGGTTCCGCGGCAACGATATCGGCAGCTCGTCCGCCCAGTCGGTCATCCTGATGATCGTCGTCTTCGTCCTCACCATCATCCAGTTCCGCTTCATCGAGAAGCGCATCCACTACACGTGATCGGGGAAGACCAATGTACAAGACAAAACCTCTCGATCACCTGATCCTGATCCTCGGCGCGCTGTTCCTGATCCTGCCCGTGATCGTCGCCTTCATGACGTCAACGCACGAGGCGGCCGAGATCCACAGCAAGGGCCTGATGATCACGCCCGGCAACAACTTCGTCGGCACCTACGAGAAGGTCCTGACGCAGAAGGGCGGCTTCACCGGCGAGATCACCGGCCTCAACATGGTGCTGAACTCGCTGATCCTTGGTGTCGGCTTTGCCGTCGGCAAGATCGTGCTTTCGATGATGGCGGCCTATGCCATCGTCTATTTCCGCTTCCGCTTCGCGACGCTCGCCTTCTGGATCATCTTCACGACGCTGCTCCTGCCGCTCGAAGTCCGCATCATGCCGTCCTACGAGGTGATGAGCAAACTCGGGCTGCTGAATTCCTATACCGGCCTGATCGTGCCGCTGCTGGCTTCCGCGACCGGCACCTTCTATTTCCGCCAGTTCTTCAAGTCCGTTCCCGAGGAACTGCTGGAGGCCGCCCGCATCGATGGCGCCGGGCCGTTCAAGTTCTTCGTCGATATCCTGATCCCGCTGTCGCGCACCATGATGGCGGCGATCTTCATCATCATGTTCGTCTATGGCTGGAACCAGTATCTCTGGCCCATGCTGATGACCACCGACGAGAGCTTCTTCACGCTCATGCGTGGCATCAAGTCGATCCTGCAGGTCTGGGTCGGTTCGCAAATTCCCGATTACAACGAAGCCTTTGCACTCGCCGTGCTGGCCATGCTGCCGCCGGTGCTGATCGTCGTGATTTTCCAGAGATGGTTCATCAAGGGCCTCACCGAGAGCGATAAGTAAGGAAGAGAAACATGGCACGGATCGAAATCTCGAAGGTCTGCAAGGATTATCATGGCGGCGTCCGCGCCGTGAACGGCGTCGACATCTCGATTGCGGATGGCGAGTTCATCGTCCTCGTCGGCCCGTCGGGCTGCGGCAAGTCCACGCTGCTGCGCATGGTGGCGGGCTTGGAGGAGATCTCCGACGGCACCGTCAGCATCGGCGACCGCGTGGTCAACCAGGTCGACCCTGCCGATCGCGACATCGCCATGGTCTTCCAGAACTATGCGCTCTACCCGCACATGACCGTCTACGACAACCTCGCTTACGGACTGAAGAACCGCAAGACGCCGAAGTCGGAGATCGACGCGCGCGTCACCGAGGCCGCCCGCATGCTGCAGCTCGAGCCCTATCTCGACCGCCGCCCGCGCGCGCTCTCTGGTGGTCAGCGCCAGCGCGTCGCCATGGGCCGCGCCATCGTTCGCAAGCCGGCGGCCTTCCTCTTCGACGAGCCGCTGTCGAATCTCGATGCCAAACTGCGCGTCTCCATGCGCGGCGAGATCAAGCGCCTGCAGCGCCGCCTTGGCACCACCTCGCTCTACGTCACCCACGATCAGCTGGAAGCCATGACACTCGCCGACCGCCTCGTGGTCCTGAGCCATGGCGAGATCGAACAGATCGGCACACCGCTCGAAGTCTACCACCGTCCGGCCTCCACCTTCGTCGCCAGCTTCATCGGCTCGCCGGCGATGAACCTGCTCAAGGACGAACTGCACGGCGACAAGCTGGCGCTCGGTCCGAACCTGATCGATCTCGCGGGTCACGCGCCGACATCCGGCCCCGTCACCGTCGGTATCCGCGCCGAGGATCTGCGTCTCGCAGCCTCGAACGAGCAGGCTGTGACCATCGCTGTCGAATACGTCGAGGAACTCGGCTCGCAGCGTCTCGTGCACGGCCTGCTTGGAGATCAGCCTCTGACGGCAACGCTGCCGCCGGAAACGGAACTCTCGCCGCAGCTGCGTCTCGCGATCGCGGCCGACAAGCTGCATTTCTTTTCGCTGGAGACAGGCAAGCGCATCAGCGCGAGCCAGTCGGCGGCGGCTCGTCCGAGCCTTGTCACCGAGATCGAGGACGTTCGCTAAACTCTTAACGATCCTTTGAACCTGTCCGTTACGTCTCTTTGCTATTCCGCTCTCCTAGGGGTAGCAGAGAGGGGTTTTTATGGCTCTGAAGTTGATGTTTGCGAGTGCGCTGGCGATTGCCGTCCGTGCCGTGCCTTATACGGTCATGCCGCCGCGCGGCAAAACCTTCATCGCGCATTCGAGCGATCACCTTCCGATGCGCTCGACGCCGATCAACCCGGATTGGATCGTCGCGGGCGACCCGCAGGCCCGCACCGCCGAGCATTCGCGCGGCCACGACGACGCGGCCTTGACCGCGATCTGGGATTGCACCGCTGGCGAGTTCCGCTGGTTCTTCGGTTGGGACGAAACGGTGATGATCCTCGAGGGTGATGTCCACATTACCACCGAGGATGGCGTGGAGCGCGTCCTGCGCACCGGCGACGTGGCTTTCTTTGCCGGCGGCACTTGGGCGAGCTGGCGCGTCGATACCTACGTTCGCAAGGTCGCCTTCCTGCGCAAGCCGTTTCCGAAGCCGGTTGCGTTCGTCTATCGCCTTCGCAATATGCTCAGGAATTCAGGCACGCAGCAGGGCATTGCCGCCTGATAATTCGCTGAAACGGGACGCAGCGGCCATGCATTGGGCGTTGCGTTCGTACCCACTGCAGCCTACATCTGTCCGGCATCAGCTAAGGGACGGAAATGGCTAAGATCAAGAATGTAGCGGTCCAGATGGACCATGTCGCCTCCATCAATATTGCCGGCGATTCCACCTTTGCCATGAGCCTCGAGGCGCAGACCCGCGGCTACAAGCTTTTTCATTACACGCCCGACCGCCTGAGCTTCCGCGATGGCACGCTCTATGCGTCTGTGGAGCCGATGACGTTGCGCGACATCAAGGGCGATCATTTCGAACTGGGCGCGCCCGAGCGCGTCGATCTGTCGACCATGGACGTGGTGCTGCTGCGCCAGGATCCGCCCTTCGACATGTCCTACATCACCTCCACGCATCTGCTGGAGCGCATCCATCCGAAGACGCTGGTCGTCAATGATCCGGCCTGGGTCCGCAACTCGCCGGAGAAGATCTTCGTCACCGAGTTCGCCGATCTGATGCCGAAGACCCTGATCACCAAGGATGCCGGCGAGATCCGCCGCTTCCGCGATGAGATGGGCGACATCATCCTGAAGCCGCTCTACGGCAATGGTGGCGCCGGCGTATTCCACTCGACGAGGGACGATCGCAACCTGTCGTCGCTGCTCGAGATGTTCGGCCAGCTTTTCCGCGAGCCCTTTATTGCCCAGCAGTACCTGCCTGACGTCCGCAAGGGCGACAAGCGTATCATTCTCGTCGACGGCGAGCCTGTCGGTGCGATCAATCGGGTTCCCGCCGAGCACGACAGCCGGTCCAACATGCATGTGGGTGGCAGGGCCGAGGCGACCGAGTTGACCGCGCGGGAACGAGAAATCTGCAAGCGCATCGGGCCTGCCCTTCGCGAACGCGGCTTCCTGCTCGTCGGTATCGACGTCATCGGTGACTACATGACCGAGATCAACGTCACTTCGCCCACGGGAATCCGTGAAGTCCGCAAGTTCGGCGGCGCCGATATCGCAAGCCTGCTCTGGGACGCCATCGAGCGCAAACGCGGCTAAGCCGCGCCACCTCCACCGTCATGCTCGGCCTCGTGCCGAGCATCCTGCTTGCTAGACGTGATCGGCTCGCTTGACGGTGGCTGTAAATGTGGCCGTTCCGCACCCTTGCATCCGTGGAGGTGTGCTTAGATCCTCGGGACGAGCCCGAGGATGACGTCGCGTATTAGGAAGCTTTGTCTTTTCAATCGCTTGGCAATGGTCGCCCAACCCTCGGCGTCATGCTCGGCCTTGGCGAGTATCGGCGTGCTCGACGCACCACTACGTTCCCGCTGCCGAAAATCCCGTCCTTCGCCAGCTTTGTTCCATCGCCACAACCCATCGCAACCTCAACACAGCGATGGCGCGCAATTGTTCATCTCCTGTTCTTGTTTTATTCCGATTTCTATGCCAGATTGCAATCCGCGGCGATGAGGGGTCGCAGAATGCGGTGTAAAAGGTTGCGCTGGAGGGGATCGCGCATGGTCGCACGCGTCAGTACGGTTGCATTTCAGGGCATCGAAGGTCTGCCGGTCGAGGTCCAGGTCATGGTCGCGCCGGGCAAGGTCGTGACGCAGATTGTCGGCCTGCCGGACAAGGCGGTTGCCGAAAGCCGCGAGCGGGTCCATGCCGCCTTGCATGCCTCCGGGCTTGCGCTGCCGGCCAAGCGCGTGACCGTCAATCTGGCGCCGGCCGACCTTCCGAAAGAGGGCTCGCATTTCGATCTGCCCATTGCCTTGGGGCTGATGGCGGCACTTGGGGCGATACCGGCGGACGCATTATCGGGCTATGTCGTCATCGGTGAACTCAATCTCGATGGAACAATCGCGCCAGTGGCCGGCGCGCTGCCAGCCGCAATCGGTGCCAATGCTCTCGGCAAGGGGCTGATTTGCCCCGCCGACAGCGGCCCCGAAGCCGCCTGGGCGAGCAACGATCTCGATATTCTCGCTCCCCGCAGCCTGATCGCGCTCGCCAATCATTTTCGCGGCACGCAGGTCCTGTCGCGGCCGGAACCGTCGATTCGAGCGATCGGCGCGAACCTTCCGGATCTAGCCGATATCAAGGGCCAGGAAAGCGCCAAGCGCGCGCTGGAAGTCGCGGCGGCCGGTGGCCACAATCTCCTGATGATCGGCCCACCGGGATCGGGCAAATCGATGCTGGCAGCCCGCCTGCCGTCGATCCTGCCGCCGCTCTCGGCTGCGGAATTGCTGGAAGTTTCGATGATCCATTCGATCGCCGGGCAACTGCCGGGCGGCAAGCTGTCCGACCGTCGTCCCTTCCGCACGCCGCATCATTCCGCGACCATGGCGGCGCTTGTCGGCGGCGGCTTCAGGGCAAGGCCCGGCGAAGCCTCGCTCGCCCATCACGGCGTTCTTTTTCTCGATGAGTTTCCGGAGTTCTCGCCGCAGGCCCTCGATGCGCTCCGCCAGCCGTTGGAGACGGCCGAGTGCATCATCGCGCGGGCAAATCATCGCGTCACCTATCCGGCCGAGATCCAGCTGGTGGCCGCCATGAACCCCTGCCGCTGCGGCATGGCGGGAGAACCGGGGCACAGCTGCGCGCGCGGGCCGCGCTGCGTCAGCGACTACCAGGCTCGCATTTCCGGCCCGCTGATGGATCGCATCGATATTCGCATCGATGTCCCGGCGGTGTCGGCGGTCGATCTGATCCGCCCGATGCCCGCCGAGCGGAGTGCCGATATCGCGCGGCGGGTGGCAAAGGCGCGCGACATGCAGCGCGCGCGGTTCGCGGCGCATGGCGCGGCCGGAACAGGTACCAATGCGCGTTGCTCGACGGCGATGATCGAGACCCACGCCGCCCCGGATGCCGCCGGTCTGCAATTGCTGCGGGATGCGGCCGAGAAGCTGAAATTCTCCGCGCGCGGCTATCACCGGGTGTTGAAGGTCGCCCGCACGCTTGCCGATCTCGACGGCTCCGAGACCGTCGGCCGCATTCACCTGGCGGAAGCGATTTCCTACCGGATGGCAGGCGAACGCCTGAGCGCGGCGGTCTGAAGAAAAAAGGGGCGCAAGCGCGCCCCTTCAGGATCATCAGCTCGGTCGGCTCAACCGCCGAGGCCTTCGAATAGCGCCGTCGAGAGATAGCGTTCCGCGAACGACGGAATGATCACGACGATCGTCTTGCCGGCGTTCTCCTCGCGGCTGCCGACCTTGATGGCGGCGGCGAGCGCCGCGCCCGATGAAATGCCGACCGGCACACCCTCGAGCCTGGCGACGTGACGCGCCATATCGAGTGCTTCCGTGCTGTTGACGGTGACGACCTCGTCATAGATGTGCGTGTCGAGGATGGCGGGCGCAAAGCCGGCGCCGATCCCCTGGATCTTGTGCGGCCCCGGCTGGCCGCCTGACAGCACCGGCGATTCAGCCGGCTCGACGGCAATAACCTTGATGCCCGGCTTCTTCGATTTCAGAACCTGGCCAGCACCGGTAATCGTGCCGCCGGTACCGATGCCCGAGACGAAAATGTCGACGCTGCCTTCCGTATCGTTCCAGATTTCCTCTGCCGTGGTGCGGCGATGGATTTCGGGGTTCGCCGGGTTCTCGAACTGCTGCGGAATGATGGCATCCGGCAGCGTCGCGGCAAGCTCTTCGGCCTTGGCGATCGCGCCGCGCATGCCCTTTGCGCCTTCCGTCAGAACCAGTTCGGCGCCGAGCAGGGCCAGCATCTTGCGGCGCTCGACCGACATGGTCTCGGGCATCGTCAGGATCAGCTTGTAACCCTTTGCCGCCGCAGCGAAGGCAAGGGCGATACCGGTATTGCCTGATGTCGGCTCGATCAGCGTCGTCTTTCCGGGCGAGATCCGGCCCTGTGCCTCGAGCGACTCGATCATCGCTACGCCGATCCGGTCCTTGACGGATGCGATCGGGTTGAAAAACTCGAGCTTTGCCAAGAGGTTGGCTTTGACGCCATTTTCCTTGGCGAGCTTGTCGAGCCGTACGATCGGGGTGTCGCCGATGGTTTCGGTTATGGAGGAATAGATGCGGCCGCGGCCCGGTTTCTTCGACATGGCGATCTCCCGTTGTGAAACACGTCGTTACAATAGGGTCGAAGCGGCACGGAGACCAGATCGATCACCACGGCGCGGTTCCGGCGAATGAGAAAAAATCCCGCCGCAACGATCTTTGCCGGATGATTTTTTCAGGCCGCGCGCGCGGCGATGAAGGCGGCTGTCCCAGCCAGGATGCTCGCCGCCACGCGGTTCAGCGCCTGCAGCGCCCGTGGCTGCTTCAGCAGTATCCGGGCGCGCGAGGCGAGTGCCATGTAGGGGATCAGAACGCTGAGCAGCACCACGAAGGTCGTGACGAGCAGAATGCCGTATTCGCGCAGGCCGATGGCGCTGATGTCGATCAGCGTCGGAACCAGCGCCACATAGAACAGCATGGTCTTCGGGTTGCCGAGCGTCACGAGCAGGCCGGAAAGAAAGCTCATCGACATGCTGCTGGATTTCTTGGCGGCTATGTTCTGCGGCAGTAGCCCGGCGGTCCAGAGCTTGTAGGCGATGTAGCCGAGATAGAGCGCTCCGGCGATCTTGATGACGACAAACACCTCGGTGAAGGTCTGCGCGACGAAGGCAAGGCCGAGGATGACGGCGGTCAGATAGGTCATGTCGCCGAGGACGAGGCCCAGCCCCATGAAGAATGTCTCGCGGAAATTCGAGCCCAGCGCCCGCGCGACGATCGCGGTAATGCCGGGGCCGGGAATGGCGGCCGCGATGAACAGTGCCGCCGCGTAGGCGAATAGTGCGGTGAATGACATTGCGGCCTCCCTGGGTGGCCATCTTCTACGCCTGTGACGAAACGCTTTCAACTGGCCAATCACAAGGCGCGCAAACAGCCTCTATTGACGCCGCACGGGGCCGTTCTAGTTCACTGGCGATGTGTAGTGGTGGATGAGATGATCGCGTCAAAATCGACTACTACGCTCAAGGCGCCGGATCGTTGAATCCCAGTCCAACCGCTCTGCCTCGGCGAAGGAGAAACCTGATGAGCCCAACCGCAGTCGAAAAACGCAAGGTCGCCCCCCTTGCAACGCCCACCGATCTCAAGAGCAATGCCATTCAGGATATCTCGGGCGCCCTTGCGGCGCTGCTTGCCGACGTATTCGCGCTTTACCTGAAGACCAAGAATTTCCATTGGCACATGTCGGGACCGCATTTCCGCGACTATCATCTCTTGCTCGATGAACACGGCGAGCAGCTGTTCAACGCCACGGATGCGATCGCCGAGCGGGCCCGCAAGATCGGCGGCACCACCTTGCGTTCGATCGGCCACATCGCTCGCCTGCAGCGCATCAACGACAATGACGCGGACTATGTCACGCCGGAAGACATGCTCGCCGAGCTGCGCGACGACAACCAGCAGCTGGTTTCGATCCTGCGTGAAACGCATGATGTCTGCTCGGAACACAACGACGTCGCCACCACGAGCCTGCTCGAAAACTGGATCGACGAAGCCGAGCGCCGGGCCTGGTTCCTGTTCGAGATGACACGCCAGCCGAAATAGCGGCCGATCAGCCGGCGCGAAGCTTCAGCATTCGCGTCGGCATCCAGCCGAGATTCATCCCCGCAGCAGCAACAAGAATGATCGCCGCGCCGGCTATCTGCAATGGCTGCAGCGCATGGCCAAAGGCGAACCTGTCGACGACGATCGCGGCAATCGGATAGATGAAGGACAGGGCGCCGGTCAGATGGATCGGCAGCTTCTGGATCGCACCGTATAAGAGCACGTACATCACGCCCGTATGGACGATGCCCATGGTCGACAGAACAGACCATGTGCCGGCGTCGGACGGCAGGTTCGATAAATCGGTCAGGGGCAGCAGCATCAGCGCGCCGGTTGTCACCTGGATCAGCGCGATCAGATGCGGTGGTGTCCCGCGCAGCCATTTGGCGGCGAGCGCGGCCAGCGCGTAAAAGAAGGCCGCGCCGAGCGCCATTGCAATCCCGAGACCGTAATGGCCGTCGCCCGTCTCTCCTGCCGGTCTGGCTTCGATGATAACAGCCATGCCCGCAAAGGCGAGGGTCAGCCAGAAGAGCTTCGTGACGGTGATCTTGTCGCCCAGAAAGAGCACTCCGAGTGCCAGCAGCATGAATGGCTGCGTGTTGTAGACAGTCGTTGCCACCGATATCGATGCATGGGCGTAGGATGCGAACAGCAACAGCCAGTTGAGGACGATCGCGACGCCGCCGAAAACCGCTATTGCGAAGGATCGCCAGCTGAGCATCCCGGGACGCAGCAGGCCCATCGCGGCGCAAACGGCAAGCAGGCTGACCGCGCCGAACAGGCATCGCCAGAACACCACGGCGCTGACCGGTTGGCCCGAGATCACCACGAACCAGCCGATCGTTCCCGAGATCAACATCGCCGCCGTCATCTGGATGGTTCCGACGCGGATATCGCTTTGCATAGGCTGTCTCCTCAATATTCGCCTTATGATATTGTGGAGGGATAGAGAACGATATATATTTTGTAAGGATTATGAGGTTTTTGACCTAATATTGTCAGGAAATAGAATGGCGTTGCCTAATCACGTTCTGGATGACGTTGACCAGCGGATTCTCGCGGCGCTTGCCGGCGATGCCCGCATGTCCCTGAAAGAGCTGGCGCAACAGGTCGGATTGTCCTCGCCAAGCGCGGCAGAGCGGGTGCGCCGCCTTGAGGAACGTGGCGTGATCTCCGCATTCACCGTGGACATCGATCCCGCTGCCCTCGGCTATCCCCTGCAGGCGATCGTGCGCGTGCGGCCGTTGCCGGGGCAGCTGCATCTGGTCGAGCGGATCATCCAGGAGACGCCTGAAATCATCGAGTGCGACAAGGTGACGGGCGACGATTGTTTCATCGCGCGGTTGGTCGTGCGCTCTATGGGGCAACTGGATACGATCCTCGACAAGATTGCGGAGAGGGCCGAAACCAATACGTCGATGATCAAGGCGTCGCCCGTGAAGCGCCGGCTGCCGCCGCTATCCTGAGATCTAGAAATCCGCCATCGGCGACAGCATTGCCGGTACGTCCAGCACAAACGGCGTCTCGCAGCGGATCATGAAATGCGTGTAGCTCTGCAGCGGCTGGGCGAGGAGTTCGCAGCCGAGCTTGTCCGGCGAGAACAGCACCTCGATGGAGGTTGCCTCGATGCCGAGGCCGCCGAGGATCGCCGACAGCGGCGGAATGACCTCCGCGACCACATCCACGAGCACGAAGCGGTCTTCAGCCTCGGATTTCCAGGCGATGACCGCCCTCTCGTTCGCGAGCCAGCTTAGTCTCACATCGCGATCGAACTGGGTGTTGATGAGAAACATCGCCGCACTCTCGCGCACGGCAATCACATCCGAGACGGGCGTTCGCGTCCGCAGTGTTCGGCGCAGAAGATCGAGATCCTCGGCAACCGTCGGATCGAGACTTCGTGCAGCGGCGGTGGACGTTGGCGCTTCCGGCGCCGGACCTGAGTAGGCGTGGAAGGGCAGGGCACGAAAACCGTAGGGTTCGTAGAGAGCCGGCTTGTCGGTGTAGAGTACGATCGCCTCGAATTGCTGCGCCGCGCACCATTCCAGCGCTTTCCGGGTCACGTCGCCATAGAGCCCCCGCCCGCGCCATTCGGGCCGCACGGCGCCAGATTGAAACGCTCCGGCTCTGACAACTCTGCCGTTGATCACGATCGGCATCGCAAAGGCCGAAAGATTGGCAACCAGCGTGCCTTGGTCGTCGAACCAGCCGAACGGCATGCTTGTCGGGTCCGCTCCGCCAAGCCGCCGCAGCGGATCGAGATCGATGCCGAATGTATCCTGGAGCAGGCTCACCAGAGCCGCCCAGGCGGCGGGATCGTCGAAATAGTCCTGCCGGAAGGTCAGTGAAGGATAGCGCGGATCGGTCGTCATCAGACGCCGGTCGAGCCGAAGCCGCCGCCGCCGCGTGTCGTCACGCTGCTTTCGGTGATTTCGTGGACGGCAGCCTGGATCGCCGGGGCGATCACCATCTGCGCGATGCGCATGCCACGGGTGATCTCGAACGGCACTTCGCCGAGATTGATCAGCAGGACCTTCACCTCGCCGCGGTAATCGCTGTCGATCGTGCCCGGCGTGTTCAGGCAGGTGATGCCATGCTTCAGCGCAAGGCCGGAGCGCGGTCGCACCTGGCCCTCGAACCCCTCAGGAATCTCGAAAATAAAACCCGTCGGCACGAGCGCACGCTTGCCGGGTTCCAGGATCATCGGGTTGCCGGCGTCGACGGCTGCGCGCAGGTCCATGCCCGCTGCGCCCTTGCTTTCGTACGACGGCAGCTCCAGCCCGACGCCATCAGGCAAACGGACGAGATTGAGTGTGGGGTGGTTCTCGGTGTGAATGGTCATACTGGCATTAGTTTTCGCCCATGCGGCCAAGGTCAATTGCAATCGCGGCCTTTAATCGCTAGATAGCCCGCAATTCCACAGGATTTACATTATGGCCGAAAGTCTCGCCGAGGCGGTCTCCCGTCGCCGCACATTCGCTATTATTGCGCACCCGGACGCGGGTAAGACGACGCTGACCGAAAAGCTGCTGCTTTTCGGCGGCGCCATCCAGCTCGCCGGCGAAGTCAAGGCGAAGAAGGATCGCATCCAGACCCGGTCGGACTGGATGAAGATCGAGCGCGAGCGCGGCATCTCCGTCGTCACCTCGGTGATGACCTTCGAATATGAAGGCAATGTCTTCAACATTCTCGACACGCCCGGCCATGAAGACTTCGCCGACGACACCTACCGCACGCTGACGGCGGTGGATGCGGCCGTCATGGTCATCGACGCCGCCAAGGGCATCGAGCCCAGAACGCTGAAGCTGTTCGAAGTCTGCCGCATGCGCGACATCCCGATCATCACCTTCATCAACAAGATGGACCGCGAAAGCCGCGATCCCTTCGAGATCCTGGATGAGGTCGAGGAAAAGCTGGCGCTCGACACCGCTCCGATCACTTGGCCGATCGGCCGCGCCAAGAGCTTCTGCGGCTCCTATCACCTGGCCGACAACACGGTGCGCGGTTCCGATACGGAAGTAACGCCCACCAAGGTCAATGGCCCGCAGGCCGTTGCAGACCGTCTGCCGGAGAACGAGCGCTCCGCCTTTATCGAGGAAACCGAATTGGCGATGGAGGCCTGCCGTCCGT
The DNA here is from genome assembly GCF_001429725.1 of Rhizobium sp. Root708. GTDB lineage: Bacteria > Pseudomonadota > Alphaproteobacteria > Rhizobiales > Rhizobiaceae > Rhizobium. The sequence continues at coordinate 162,432 of NZ_LMHV01000012.1, forward strand.
TCGACCGCCAGGCCTTCCTCGAGGGCCACATGACCCCGGTCTTCTTCGGTTCTGCGCTCCGCAACTTCGGCGTCCGCGATCTCATCAACGCGCTTGGCGCCTTCGCGCCGCCGCCGCGGGATCAGGTCGCCGACATCAGGACGGTGCATGCCGCTGAGGACAAGATGACGGCCTTCGTCTTCAAGATCCAGGCCAACATGGACCCCAACCACCGCGACCGCATCGCCTTTGCCCGCATCTGCTCCGGCAAGCTGGAGCGCGGCATGAAGGCGCGGCTCGCTCGCACCGGCAAGCAGCTCGGCCTCACCGCACCGCAGTTCTTCTTCGCCTCGCAGCGCCAGCTGGCCGATACCGCCTTTGCCGGCGACGTCGTCGGCATCCCGAACCACGGGACGCTCCGCATCGGCGATACGCTGACCGAAGGCGAGGCGCTGGTGTTCCAGGGCGTGCCGAACTTCTCGCCCGAAATCCTGCGCCGCGTGCGCCTCGAAGACGCGATGAAGGCGAAGAAGCTCAAGGAAGCGCTGCAGCAGATGGCCGAGGAAGGCGTCGTTCAGCTCTTCTCGCCGGAAGATGGTTCGCCGGCTATCGTTGGCGTCGTCGGCGCCCTGCAGCTCGATGTTCTGAAGGAGCGCCTGTCGGCTGAATACACGCTGCCGGTCTCGTTCGAAATGTCGCGCTTCTCCGTCTGCCGCTGGATCTCCTCGGATCAGCCGGCCGAGCTCGACAAATTCCTGAACGTCAAGCGTGGCGATATCGCCCGCGATCTGGACGGCGACCCGGTCTTCCTGGCGCAGGACAGCTTCTCGCTGCGGTATGAGGCGGAGCGCTTCCCCGCAATCAAGATGGTTGCGATCAAGGAATATCACATCGCCAAGGCGGCGTGATATTTTATCCGGATCGTTGTCCGAACATCGGCGTCGAGCGCTCGGACGATGGGTCGTTTACTGAGGGGCCTCCCGCCTGAGGCGGGCGCCTCCAAGCGACGATCAACGCGGCGGACAGGGCCGCGAAGATCAGCGGCTGCCCAAACGGATAAATCAGAATATGGTTCAGGAACGTGATGGCTTGCCCGGTCGCTATCGCGATGCTCGTACTGCCGAGCAGCGCTATCGAGACATAGGGCAAGATACGAAGCAGGCAGATCGCGACCGACACGAACAACGCGGTACACCAGAGCCGATATCGCGTCTCGGGCCTGCCGCTTGCGGGCGGCTCGTCGAAATCCTTGAGAAGGCTGAGTGTGACGACGGTGATCGCCGCCATAAGCAGCGAGACTGGGAGAGGAATGGCGAGAATGCCGAGGGAGAAGCCGACGGCCCAGAACGATCCGAAACTTATCCCGAATGCAAAGTCCGCCAGCACAAGCAAGGTGACACTGATCCCGATCAGCGGCGAGATATCGAGAGCTCTGGATCGCCTCATCGAGATGCGGAGCAGCGAAAAGGCAAACAGCAGGTAGATCAGGGGTTTTAGGTAGAGGCCGATAACCAGAGCCAACGCGCCGGCGGCACCGCCAGTTCCTCGAGCGCCTGTTATTTCAATCACACCATAGACGAAAAACGGGAAGCCCAACGTTATCGCGACAAAGATGCCGAAGCGCATTGCTGCGCCAACTGCGTAGTCTCGAGCACTGATCCACCGCCGCAAAATCTGCGCCTTTCGTTGTTTTCAGAGACCTGAATAACAGGCATGCGTCTATCAGTGTCGAATTAATCTCTTAAAGTTGCATATTTCGGCATTTGCTCGCGTCGTCAGTCGACGGTGGGACTGAATGCCAAATCGCCTCGGGCCGCCGCAAACGGTGTTGACGCGCGGTAGACCAAGCAGCTTTATGATGTCGATGTTGTCAGGGGCGTTTTAGCGGGCGGTAGTGCGCCCGGCTGTTCGCGACGCCACGGATGCGGGAGAAACTGATGGTGCGCGAAAACGAAATCCGGAAAAACGAAGTGGCGGTCGATGCTCCGCCGCCCGCCGATGCCGGCCTGGTTTTCATCGGCCGCATCCTGACACCCTGGACCTCGCGCATGGAAACGCCGCGTCAGGGCCGCCATGACGGGCCGATCTGCCGGATCGAGATTTTCAAGCCCTGGACGCAGGCGCTGCAGGGCGTCGAGGCCTTCGAGCGGCTGGAAATCCTTTATTGGCTGGATCGCTCGCGCCGCGATCTCGTGCTGCAGAGCCCGGCCAATTCGGGCAAGGTGCACGGCACCTTCTCGCTGCGCTCCCCCGTCCGCCCCAATCCGATTGGTACGTCCATCGTCAAGCTGGAGGCGATGGAAGGATCGATGCTTTTGGTGCGCGGCATGGATTGCCTCGACGGCACGCCGCTGCTCGACCTGAAGCCGGATCGCACGCTCTTCAAGCCGATCGCGCCGCCGCAGCCCGGTGATTTCCAGACGGGCGACGACGGCACGGCGCATTATTGCCAGAAGGCCTAATCAGTCGACGGCGACCATCACGTCGGACGCCTTGACCACGGCGTATGCGTCGGAGCCGACGGTCAGCCCGAGTTCCTTGACCGCCTCGTTGGTGATCGACGACGTCACGATCGAGCCGCCGCCGATGTCGATGCGCACATGCGCTGTCGTGGCGCCGAGCGTGATCTCGACGACCTTGCCCTTGAGGCGGTTGCGTGCGCTGATTTTCATGAGTTTTCTCCCTGTTTCGATGGCGGAACTTAGTGTCTCGCCAGCGAAACGGCAATCTCACTCGCCGCGCGGATAGCGCTGGTTTTCTTCCAGCACGTTCAAATCCATGTGGTTGCGCATGTAGCGTTCCGAGGCGCGCTGCAGCGGCTGGTAATCCCAGGGATAATAGGCGCCGTTGCGCAGCGCCTCGTACACCACCCAGCGCCGCGCCTGGCTTTCGCGCACGGCGGCATCGAAGCCCGCAAGGTTCCACCGCTGTTTCGCCTGCGCGGTCAGATGCGCCAGTGTCTCGGCATAGGCAGGGTCGGCGGCGAGGTTCTTTAATTCCTTCGGATCGGCGTCGAGGTCGAACAGCATCGGCGCGTCCGCGTCGCAGAGCGTCAGCTTGAACCTGCCGTCGCGCAAGGCCACCAGCGGCGCGATCGAACCTTCCGCCGCATATTCCATCGGCACCGGCCCGCGTCCGCCCGTACCTGTCGCGAGCGGCGTCAGATCCTCGCCATCGGTCCAGGGTTTCAGCTTGGTGATATCGATGCCGGCGAGCGCCGCCAGCGTTGGCGTCACGTCCAGCGTCGAAACCGGCTGACTGATCAGCTTGGGCTCCCAGCCGGGCGCCGATATCGAAAGCGGCACGCGCGAGGAGCCGTCGAAGAAGCACATCTTGAACCACAGCCCGCGCTCGCCTAGCATGTCGCCATGGTCTGAGACGAAGAGGATAACGGTATCCTCGGCCATCCGCCCGCGCTCGAGAACGTCAAGCAGCTCGCCGACCTTCTCGTCGATGTAGGAGATATTGGCGAAATAGCCGCGCCGGGCGTTGCGCACCTGCTCGCGGGTGATCTCGAAGGCGTCGTAGTCGCAGGCCTTCAACAGCCGCTGCGAATGCTGGTCCTGCTCGTCGAAGGGGATCGTGCCGACCTCCGGGTCAAGATGAGGGCAATCCTCATAGAGATCCCAGAACTTGCGGCGCGCAACATAGGGGTCGTGCGGATGCGTGAAGCTGACCGTCAGGCACCAGGGACGATCGTCCTGCCGGCGCGAGAGGTCGTAGAGCTTGCGGGTCGCGTTGTAGGCGACCTCGTCGTCATATTCCATCTGGTTGGTGATTTCGGCCACGCCCGCGCCCGTCACCGAGCCGAGATTGTGGTACCACCAGTCGATGCGCTCACCGGGCTTGGTATAGTCAGGCGTCCAGCCGAAATCGGCCGGATAGATATCGGTCGTCAGCCGCTCCTCGAAGCCGTGCAGCTGGTCGGGACCGACGAAGTGCATCTTGCCCGAGAGAGCGGTGTGATAGCCGGCTGCTCTGAGATGATGGGCGAAGGTCGGGATATCGGAGGCGAATTCGGCGGCGTTGTCGTAGACGCGGGTGCGGCTTGGAAGCTGGCCGGACATGAAGGAAGCCCGCGCCGGCGCGCAGAGCGGGCTTGCCGTATAGGTGTTGGCAAAGCGCACGGAGCGCTTCGCCAGGGCCTTGAGATGCGGCGCGTGAAGAAACTCGGCCGGCCCATCGGGAAACAGCGTCCCGTTGTATTGGTCGACCATCAGGATGAGAAAATTCGGGCGCGCCATGTCAGTCAGGTCCTTGAGGTACTAGAGGCCGAGAGAGCCTTTTACTGCGTCGGCAGCAGGCTTTCCGTCAAGCGCGGTGACGCCTGACAGCCACGGGTTGATCGCCTTGGGATTGGCCTTCAGCCACGCCGTTGCCGCCGCTTTCGGATCCTCGCCGCCGAGGATCGAGCCCATCAACGCGTTCTCCATGCTGATCTCGAACTTAAGGTTCTTCATCAGCGCGGCCGCGTTCGGGCATTTTTCCGACCATCCGGTGCGCGCCAGCGTGTAGACCACAGCGCCGCCGAAGTTCGGTCCGAAATAGGCGTCGCCGCCCGAGAGATACTCGATCGAGAACTTCTCGTTCATTGGATGCGGCGCCCAGGCCAGGAACACCACCGCACCCTTGTCCTTCGAGGCGCGATCGACCTGCGCCAGCATCGCCTGCTCGCCGGATTCCACCAGCTTCCAGTCCTTGAGGCCGAAGTCGTTGGCGTCGATCATCTTCTGAATGTTCGAATTGGCGGGAGCACCCGGCTCGATCCCGTAAATCTTGTGGTCGAACTCGTCCGCGTGCTTCTGCAGGTCGGAGAAGTCCTTCACGCCCTTGTCTGCAACATAGGTCGGGACCGCCAGCGTGAATTTCGCGCCTTCGAGGTTCTTGTTCATGACTTCGATCGCCTTGGCGGCGGTCAGGTCGTCGATGAATGCCTTCTGCGCCGGCATCCAGTTGCCGAGAAACACGTCGATCTCGCCGTTCTTCATCGACTGGTAGCCGATTGGCACCGACAGGGTCTTCACGTCGGGCTCATAGCCCAGCGCCGTCAGGATGACTGACGTGACGCCATTGGTGGCGGTGATATCGGTCCAGCCCGGGTCGGACATGCGGATCACCTTGCAGGATGCATCGTCCGCGGCGGCAGCCGAACCCATCGCCAGAGCCGAGAAGACAACGCCGGTGGCAAGACGGCGGATCATCGAAATTCCTGTCATCGCATTTCCCCTTTTGTCATTTGATAGTTTTATTGAAGTCGCTATCGTCTGTCTTGTGAAGTTGGCTTTTTTCGATCGTTGCCAAAAGGATTTTTTATGGCTGAGCGCCCGATCGACCTGGGGTGGATGCGCATCTTCGTCGAGATTGGAAAAGCCGGTAGCCTGTCTGCGGCAGCATCAGTCCTCGGCCTGACACAGCCCGCTGTCAGCTATCAGATTCGCAGGATCGAGGAACATCTCGGCGTGGCCTTGTTCAAGCGGCAGCATCGCGGCGTCGTGCTGACGCAGGAGGGCAAGAGGCTCTTCGATATCGCTGCAAGAAACGTTGATGAGATCGACCAGCTTGCCCGCCATTTCCGCAAGGGAACCACGAGGCCGGCGGTGAGGCTGCACACCGACTACGCTTTCTCCTCGCTATGGCTCATCCCGCGCATGCATGGCTTTCGGCTGATCTATCCCGATATGGATATCCAGATCGTCGCGACGCAGAGAATCGAGCGCGATAGTGTGGACGATGGAGATCTGGCCGTCGCCTTCGGGTCGCGGGCGGAACTCAGGCAGGACGCAGTGCTTCTCCTGCCGGAGCGCGTGGCGCCGGTCTGCAGCCGCGGCTTTCTCGATCGGAACGGGCCTTTCGCGGATGTCGGCGACCTTGCCCGCAGTCGTCTCATCCATCTCGATACCGCGACCCCTTCGCCGTGGTTCGACTGGCAGAGCTATTTCGCGCAGCTGCGGATCAATCGCGAGGCCTATGCCGTGCAGGGGGATCTCAGCTTCAACACCTATTCGCTGGTCGTGCAGGCAGCGCTTGGCGAGCAGGGGCTGGCGCTCGGCTGGATGGGGCTCGTCGATTCGCTTCTGGAATCCGGCATTCTCGCCATCGCCGGCCCGGAGCTCGAGGCACCGGACCGTGGCTACTGGCTGCTGCGGCCGAAAAAGGGCAGCCCCCAGAGCGAAAGGCTCGGGGCGTGGCTGATGACCGAGGCGGGGATATCAGGCGTCGACGGCCAAGCCTGAGAAATCTAGGCCGCGAGGTCCTTGAGGAAATCGTCGCACCAGCGCGACACATCATGCTCGAGCAGGTAGTCCATCATTCGCTGCCAGCGATCTTGGCGCTCATCGAGCGGCATGTTGAGCGCCCGCGCGATCGCGTTCGCCGTGCCTTCGATGTCGTAGGGATTGACCAGCAGCGATCCTCGCAATTCCCGTGCGGCGCCGGCGAAGCGTGAAAGCACCAGCACGCCGGGGTCGCGCGGATCCTGCGCCGCCACATACTCCTTGGCGACCAGGTTCATCCCGTCGCGCAAGGGGGTGACAAGGCCGACCTTCGCCATTCGATAGAGACCCGCGAGAACCGGCCGGCTCACCGAGCGGTTGATGTAGCGGATCGGCACCCAGTCGACCGTCCCGAGAGCGCCGTTCACGCGTCCGGCCTGCTCGGCAACGGTACGCTGCATCTGCTCGTACTCAGGCACCTCCGAGCGCGATTTCGGGGTGACCTGCAGATAGGTGACCTTGCGCTGATGAGCGGGGTTGGCAAGCGCGAAACGCTCGAAGGCGTCGATGCGCTGTGTCAGCCCCTTCGAGTAGTCCAGCCGGTCGACACCGATGATCAGATCGCGATCCTCGATGCTCTCCTTGGCCTTGGTGACCAGCGAATGGTGGCCGGCCTTCTCGGCGAAACGGGCGAAGGCCGCAGTCTCGATGCCGATCCCGTAAATCCCGCCCTTGAAGATTTTATCGCCAGCCATGAACCGGCCTTCGCCGATCGCATCGCCCATCTCCTCGCGCCGGAGGCAGCCGGCGAAGTTTTCGAGATCGTGGTCGGTCTGGAAACCGACGAGATCGTAGGCGGCAAGCCCGCGCATGATCTCTTCGTGAACCGGCATGGCAAACAGCACGTCAGCCGGCGGCCAGGGTATGTGATAGAAGAAGCCGATGCGGTTCTTGACGCCCATCTGACGGAGCTCCGCGGCAAGCGGGATCAGGTGGTAGTCGTGAATCCAGATCGTGTCGTCCGGTTTCAGCAGCGGCGCCAGGCGATGCGCGAAGAAGCGGTTCACGCGAAAATAGCCCGCCATTTCCTTGCGGCCATACTCCGCCAGATCGAGCCGGTAATGGCAGATCGGCCAAAGCACCCGGTTGGCGAAACCAAAATAATACTCATCGACGTCCTTTTCCGTGAGGTCGGTGAGAGCGAAGGTGATCTTTCCCTGTTCTTCCACGGAAAGCGGTCCGGGCTCATTGTCGCCGCTGGATTTTCCCGACCAGCCCATCCAGATCCCGCCTCGCTCCTGCAGCGCCGCCAGCAACGCCACGGCAAGCCCTCCGGCGGAGGCTGCTGCACCGCCCTTCTCGGGAACAGGAACACGGTTGGAAACGACAACGAGACGACTCACAAAGACTTCCTTTCGGCGGAAATGGCGACAATGGCGCGGCTGTGCATCAAACGGAGATGCGGGCGATCAGTTCCCGCAGCGCGGCTGCCGAGGGCAGCGACAGCGATGCGGCGGTTGTGGTCGACGGTTTGCCGATGCGGATCGCATGGCCACCGAGCCGATTGACGGTGGCAAACATCGCCTCATCGGTCACATCATCGCCGATCGCAACCGGGCGGCGACCGGCAAACGGCGGTTCTGACAGGAAAGTCTCGACGGCCATGCCCTTGTCGGCACTGGCGGGTCGGAGCTCGATCACCATCTTGCCGCGCTGGAGAATCCAGCCCGGCCCGACCTCCTCCGCAGCCCGCTCCATCAGACGTTCGACCTCGGCCTGCCTATCGGGCGCCAGCCGATAATGCGCGGCAACGGCAGCACCCTTGTCCTCGATGAGAACGCCGTCGAGCGGTGTCGTCGCCTGCTGCAGCTCCTGTTTGAACCGATCGAAGGCAGGCGTCGTCTCGCTTCTGCTGACGGCGCCGTCCGCGTTCCGCAGTTCGGTGCCGTGAAGCCCCGCGATCGGAAAGCGATACGGGGTAAACAGCTTATCCGCATAGTGGAGCGCGCGGCCGGTAACGAGGGCTAACGCGCCTTCCAGGCGGCTCGACCAGGCGTGAAGCTGCGCGGGCAGGGCAGCAGGCACGATGATGTCATCGGGGGTGGCCGCGAGATCGAGCAATGTGCCGTCGATATCGAGAAACAGCGCGTAATCGTCAGGTGACAGGAAAATGATCTGCCATAGGTCTTCGGCTCCGGAAACCTCAGGCGAGGTCGGGGCGGGGGCAGGTGTCGTTGCATCGGGCATGTGGACTAACTAGGTCGGCGATCCCAGGAAACAACCCCAACGCGTCATGAGTACAGCCGGACGCCGTCGTTCAGTCCGCCGGCGAGGATTGGTGCCGTGCCGCGTAGAAGGCCTTCGCATCCGCCGTGAAGGCGGCGCGTTGCTCGGTCCGCGTATAGAACATGTGGCCGCCAGGATAGACGTTCAGCGCCACGCGCCCTGCTGTCAGCGCCGTCGGCAAGTGGTCGATGACATAGCGGCTCACACCATACGGCGTGACGAGGTCGCTATAGCCGTGGGCGACAAGCAGGCGGAATGACGGGTTGGACGCAAGCAGTTCCCGGATGTCGTCGGTGATGCTCGCCTGCAAGCGAGATCCGCCGCCCCGGCTGCCCCATTCCCAGCGCCGGTTGATGTCGCTGTCGAGCAGCGAATAGGTCATATCGGTATGGAAGCCGAGCTCGTTGCGGGCATAGTTCGCAAAGATGCCGCCATAGGCGCGGGTGAAGCCGTCGAGAATGGGATCGTCGCCACGGCTCTCGTCTGTTTCAGGATAGGGATCCAAAGATGTGAAGGCCGCATCGTAGGGGCTGGCGACAAGCCCCTTGCCGGCCTGCTTTGCGAACGAGCCGCCGAGGAAGCCACGGCTTTTCTCGACCACGCCGGCCTCGATCCCGGTCAGGTCGGCAACCTTCTTGTAGAACGCCTTGCCCGCGTCCCCTGTCGGAGGAGCGCCGGCGAGCGTCGTCAAGTAGTCGGTCAGCGCGAAATGCTCGGCATCCCGCTGGCGCGCAGGATCGAAGCTGTTGCGCCGATCCATTTCGGCCGCGGCGAGAGACGGAAGTTCCAGTGCGGCGCCGAGCGCGAACTGATCTGCACCGAACATCAGCTGTCCCTCGATGAGAGGCGAAAGCATGACGGCGCCGGAAACGATGATGCCCTGATTGTCCTTCAATGCATCCGCGACCTTCGCGGCGCGGAAACCGCCATAGCTTTCTCCGAGCAGATACTTCGGGGAAGCGGAGCGATTGTTATGCGCGACGTAGAGGGCGATCGCCTTGGCTATGGTGTCGGCGTCCGCGTTGACGTTGTAGTATTTGGAAGCGTCGTCGGCCTTCGCCGTCCGGCTCCAGCCGGTGCCGATCGGGTCGATCAGCACGAGGTCGGTAAAGTCGAGCCAGGTCTGCGGATTGTCCGTGAGCTTTGCGTGGGCACCATCGTCGCCCTTGGGGCCGAAATCGACGATCTTCGGTCCGACCAGGCCGAGGTGAAGAAAGGCGGAGGCGGCACCCGGCCCGCCGTTGAAGGCGAAGGTCAGCGGCCGATCCGGATCGCCGTCCTTCTTGACATAGGCCGTGTAGAAGATCGCAGCACTCTGCGTCCCGTCCTGGCCAAAGAGATCGAGGGTGCCAGCCGTCGCCGCGTAGCTCAGCCTCTGCGTACCGATCGTGATCTCGTGCTGCGTGACGGAATCGCCAGGCAACAGCCGCAGGACGCCTTCGCGCGCCGTGCCGCCTTCTTCGGCGGCGCCCAGCCCCGGCGGCAGAGCAGCAAGCAGCGTCGCGACGAGAAACATGTATCGAAGCCGCACGATTGTCCCTCCGGCAATGGCATTGACAGGCCTGAGCCTAGCATTGCCGGGCAGGGGGCGGGATCAACACTAGGTGATGCCGCGTTACTGCTTCTCGACGGTTCGCGCGCCGACATAGGACGCCCTTCCGGCATTCCAGCCATTGATCGCGGCGCCGGTGCCGAGAGCAACGAACAGCACGGCGCACCATGCGAAACTGCCCGTCCAGCCACGCAGTAACCCGACGATCAGCGGGCCGATCGCCGCAAGCAGGTATCCGACACATTGCGCCATGCCGGAAAGATGAGCGGCAACGTGCTGGTCGCGGGAGCGCAGCACGATCGTCGTCATCGCAACGGCGATCAGCCCGCCCTGGCCAATCCCTTGTAGCACCGCCCACAGCCAGACGGTGGACAGCGGTGCAAACAGCAGGCCGAGCAGGGCAACGACCGCAACGACGCAGAGCGAAGCGTTGATCAGCCGCTGATCCTTGCCCCTGACGGCGATCTGCGGGGCGACCAGGCAAGCCGCAGCCTGGACCATCACGGAAGCGGAAACGATCGCGCCGGCGGTAACGCCATCCAGCCCGCGCTCGCGCAGGATCGGAACGAGCCAGCCGAAGACACAGTAGGCGAGAGCCGACTGCAGACCCATGAACAGCGTTACCTGCCATGCGAGCCGGTCGCGCCACAGCCCTTCGACTGCAAAGCCGCTTCGCCGCGCTGCGTTCTTGGTCGTCAGGACTTGGGGCAGCCAGATCGCGCCGACGACGAGCGCCGGCAGCGCCCATCCCGCCAATGCGCCGGCCATGGAGCCGCCAAGGGCGCGCTCCAGCGGCAACGTAAGCCCGGCAGCGCTGGCAGCACCGGCGCACAGCGCCATCGTGTAGCACCCGGTCATCAATGCCGCGCGATCGGCGAAATCACGCTTCACGAGACCCGGCAGCAGCACGTTGCCGACGGCGATGCAGGCGCCGGCAAGCGCTGTCCCGATGAACAGCAGCGGCACCGACGAGGCGCCGCGTAAGGCTGTGCCGATTGCAAGCAGGAAGAGGACGAAAAGCAGCGTGCGTTCGGAGCCGATCCGCTGCGACAGGCGCGGCGCCAGCGGCGAAAAGGCACCAAGGCAAACGACCGGCAAGGTCGTCAAAAGGCTTGCACCAAGTGCTGAAAGACCAAGCTCGCTGCGGATCTCCGGCAGGAGTGCGGATGCGCTGGAGAAAACCGGGCGAAGATTGAAGGCAATGAGGACAAGGCTGGCGCCGAGCACGAAGCGGCGCATGCTGCTCAGTCCGGTCGGCGCTTCCGGCTGCGGCACGCTATCGGCTTCGGCATCGATCAATTGCTCGTCCGCCAGATCGTAGCTGCGCGCGGAATCTTGCAATGGGCTGGTCATGAAAGGATCTTTCGGTCTAGGGCACCGAGAATAGGGGCCATGAAGCGGCGCACGGCGGCGTCGGCACTGGCCGGCTCGCCGGTGGCGATGGCGTCGATGATATCGGCATGCGCCTGCATGTCGGGCTCGGGGATTTCCGCCCCCAGCGTGGCCTCGATCGTCTCGGCGATGGAGGCGGCGAAGAAATCGTATATGTCGACCATCGCCCGGTTGCCCGAGGCTGCGATGACGGCCTTGTGGAAGGCGAGGTCACGTTCGACGAAGGCCGCCTTGTCGCCACCTTCGAAATTGCCGCGCCGTTCCAGAAGGCGCCGAAGCTCGACGATGATGTCGGGTGTCTGCCGCAGCGCCGCCAGGCGCGCTGCCTCGACATCGAGGGCGCAGCGGGCTTCGAACTGGTCGCGCAGGCTCGCGCGCCGCGCCATGCTGAGCGGCGTACTGGCGTCCGTGGTCGACAGGACATAGGTGCCCGACCCCTGCCTCGTCTCCAGAAAACCTTGTGATGCCAGCACGCGGACAGCCTCGCGGATGGTCCCACGGCTGACGGAAAGCATAGCTGAGAGCGTCGTTTCGTTCGGCAGTTTCTCGCCGATATCCCAGCGCTTCGAGACAATCTCGCTGCGTATGGCCGCAATCGCGGTGTCTGCCAGGTTGGTCTTGGTCAGAGGTTGCATGGGTATCTCATTAAATCATCAGATGACTTTATGAATAATCCATGCCGTCTGTCGCGTCAATCGATCTGCTGAAATTGGAAAAGGGCCGCGCGAAGCGACCCTTTCCATGAGTTCTGGCCTGTAACCGGCCGGACCGTCAAAGCGATCCTAGGAAGGTGGGTTTAGAGCGAGGGCTGCCTCGCCTTCATCACCACTTCCATGCCCATTACGAGGTCTGAAATCTCATTAGACATTGGATCACCTTCCTTTCGTTCTGTTGTCGATGGATAGAAGGTAGGACGATTCGTCATAGATGCAAGAAAAAACCGGAAAGCCTGCTTCGGCGTTTCTTTCGGCGAAACGCGGCTTGCGACTAGGCGCGACCGGATTTTTGAATATTTACAATCAGGTGCGATCCGAAGGCGCCTCCCGAATTCGGGCGTGCGGCCTGTGGATCACCTGTGTTCAATGCGCGGCCTTTATGAAGGTGCCGTTCTGCAATTCGCGCATCGCCTGGTTGATCTCTTCGCGCGAGTTCATCACGATCGGGCCGTGCCAGGCGACCGGTTCCTCGATCGGCTTGCCGGAAACGAGCAGGAAGCGAATGCCTTCGTCTCCGGCTTGCACCGTCACTTCATCGCCGCTGTCGAACACCACAAGCGTGCGGTTGCCCGACATGTCGCGGATGTTGAGCTCCTCTCCGTTGACCTCCTTCTCGACACGCACGCCGAAAGGCTTCGAAGCGTCGCGGAAGGTGCCCGAGCCGGCGAAGATGTAGGCGAAGGCATTGCGATAGGTATCGACAGGCAGCCGCTTCTTCTTACCAGGGGGGACCGACACGTCGAGATAGATCGGCTCCGCCGCGATCCCGTCGACCGGGCCGGCCTTGCCCCAAAAGTCGCCACAGATGACCCGAACCGCCGTGCCGTCGTCATCGACGACAACGGGAATGTCCGCCGACTTGACGTCCTGATAGCGCGGCGCCGTCATCTTCATCGACGAGGGGAGGTTGGCCCATAGCTGGAAGCCGTGCATGCGCCCGGCGAAATCACCCTTCGGCATTTCCTGGTGCATGATGCCGCTGCCGGCCGTCATCCATTGAATGTCGCCCGCACCAAGCAGGCCGCGATTGCCGAGGCTGTCGCCATGCTCCACCGTGCCGGCGAGTACGTAGGTGATCGTCTCGATGCCGCGATGCGGGTGCCACGGAAAGCCGCGGATGTACTCCGCCGGATTGTCGTTGCGGAAATCGTCCATCATCAGGAACGGATCGGTCATCGACGGATCCCCGAAGCCGAAGACACGGTGCAGCTTCACGCCGGCGCCTTCCATGGTCGGGGTTGCAGTGCTCATATGCTTTACGGGACGGATCGACATGGCATCCTCGCTGGGGGGTGAACTTGACGCGACTATAGCGGCTTGGGCTCATCCTGCGAAATCGGCACCCACGGGAACGCACTGTTCACAAAAGAAGATGTTGCATCGCGCGATTTGATCACGTCGATCGTCCGAATTTCGTCATCTTCCGCTTGCAAGCCACGGATCTGTTTAGTTCTTATTAACCATCGGATTCGACAATCATCGTCGCGTTTCAGCATTCGCCTGCTCCTGCGGAGAGTGGGTTCAGGAGTGAAAAAGCATGTGTCGCTGGGCAGCCTATCGCGGAGACCCGCTCTATCTCGAGGAGCTGGTATCCTCGCCCGCGCATTCCCTGATCGAGCAGTCGCACTGCGCCACCCGCGCCAAGACGCCCACGAACGGCGATGGCTTCGGTATTGCCTGGTATGGCGATCGTCCGGAGCCTGGCCGCTACCGCGATACCTTGCCGGCGTGGTCCGACTGCAATCTGCGGAGCCTGGCACGGCAAATCCGTTCGCCGCTGTTTCTGGCGCATGTGCGCGCGGCAACCGGCGGCGGCACGCGTCGCGACAACTGTCATCCCTTCGTCTTCGAAAACTGGTCGTTCATGCACAACGGGCAGATTTCCGGCTTCGAGCGTTTGCGCCGGCCGATGGAAGCGATGCTTGATGATGAGCTGTTCAACGCCCGCGGCGGCACGACGGATTCGGAGTTGATGTTCCTGCTGGCGCTGCAGTTCGGCCTGCGCCAGAGGCCGGTCGCCGCCATGGCGGAGATGATCGGCTTCGTGGAGGGCCTCGCCCTCAACATTCTCGGATCGGCGCTCGTTCGCTACACGGCGGCGTTCTCCGATGGCAAATCGCTCTACGCCATTCGCTACGCGACGGACAGCAAGGCTCCAACGTTGTACGCATCGACCCTCGGCGGCGGCTTTTGCCTCGTTTCCGAGCCGCTCAACGACGACGTCGATGCATGGGCCGAAATTCCGGATGGAAGTGCCGTCGTGCTTGGGGAAGACGGGATCGATATCACCCCGTTCGGCGGCGAGAAGCCATCGGAAGCTTCGCCTCGGCTCGTTGTCGCTATGCCTGCCTGAGGCGCTCGGCGATCAGGGCGGCGAGCTTTGCCGCGACGTCTTCCTTGGTCAGATCCGGCCACTGCTCGATGCCGTCGCGGCCGACGATCTTCACCCTGTTTCTCACCCCGCCCATGATGCCGGTCGCCGGCGAAACGTCGTTCGCGACGATGAAGTCGGCGCCCTTGCGCTCCAGCTTCGTCTTGGCGTTGTTCTCGATGTCTTGCGTCTCTGCGGCGAAACCGACGACCAGCTTCGGCCGCATCGTATGATGGCCGATCGTCTTCAGGATGTCGGGGTTTTCGGTCAATGCCAGCGTCGGGATGGATTCGCCCGGGTGCTTCTTGATCTTCTGATTCGATGCCGACGCCACGCGCCAGTCCGCGACGGCTGCCACCATCACGGCGATGTCCGCCGGCAGCGCGGAAAGCACCGCGTCCCGCATTTCTTCCGCCCGTTCGACGTGGATCACCGTGACGCCAGGCGGATCCTGTATTGCGACCGGACCGGAAACCAGCGTGACCTCGGCGCCGAGTTTGGCGAGCGCCGAAGCAATGGCGTGACCTTGCCGGCCGGACGAGCGATTGGCGATGTAGCGGACGGGATCGATCGGTTCGTGCGTGGGGCCCGACGTGACGACGGCCTTTCGACCGGCGAGCGGCCTCGGACCTTTGTCGAGTAGTGCTTCCGCCGCAGCGACGATGTCGAGCGGCTCGGCCATGCGGCCGACACCGGCCTCCCGGCTCTCGGCCATCTCTCCAGCCATCGGGCCGACGAAGCGGATCCCGTCAGTGCGCAACGTTTGGATGTTGCGCTTGGTGGCCGGATGCGCCCACATATGCGGGTTCATCGCCGGTGCTGCGAGCACCGGCTTGTCGGTCGCGAGCAGAACGGTGGAGGCGAGGTCATCGGCGATCCCGGCCGACATCTTCGCCAGAAGATCGGCGGTCGCGGGCGCGATGAGCACCAGGTCGCAATCACGCGCCAGCCGGATATGCCCGACATCCTGTTCGTCCTGCCTCGAAAACAGGTCCGTGAAAACGTGATCCGCGGCAAGGGCTCCGACGGCAAGAGGCGTGATGAACTCCTGCGCACCCTTTGTCATCAACGGGCGAACCGAGGCGCCGCGTTCCCGCAGCCGGCGAATGAGGTCGAGACTCTTATAGGCTGCGATGCCGCCCGAAATGATGAGGAGGATGCGCTTGCCGTTGAGAACCATGGCTCCTGTCCGTCTCACATGTCACTGTGGATGAACCCTAAGCCCTTGGCGTATAATAAGCAATCGGCCTCAGGCTGGTTGCCGTCGGGCGGCTTTGCTGAAGATGGCGATCGCCGCGAAGACACCGGCGAGCTGCAGTAGCGATCCGCCGGCTTCCGCAACCGTCGGCCAACGCTGCTCGAAGACGAAACCGAAGACGAGGCCGAACAGGGTCTCCGCCACGATCAGTTGCGCCGCGAGCGCAAGCGGTAGCCGCCGGGACGCTATCATCCATAGCAGCGTGGCAAGCCAGGCGCCGGCAATGCCCATCAGAAGTGACCAGAGAATGAACCTGACAAGGTCGATCTCGGTATAGCTGATCGAATGGTTGAGCGACGTCAGCGGGATCAGCACGAGACTACCGAGACCTGCGCCGATCCCCTGAAGGCCGGTCCATTGCAGGATGTCGGGCGCATTGGTGGATTGCATCGCGGCGGTGCTCGCCAGGCCGTAGATGACCCAGAGCACGAGGCCGATGCCCGCCGAGCCGATACCGAGAACGATCATCGAGTGGTCACCCTCGGGGGCCGACGCGAAAACCGAAACGTTCACCCAGGCGATACCGAGCGCGATCAGCAGCAAGGGCACTGCGAGAAGCCGCCAGGAAACCGAGCGATCACGGAAATTCGCGATCAGCGCGAGGAGGACAGGCATCGTGCCGATGACGAGCGGTGGAATGGCGGCACCCGCAAACCTTACGGCGTATGAAACGCTGACGAAGTAACCGACATAGCCCACGCCGCCGAGAAGCAGGGCGGTGATGACCATGCGCGGCGGCATCCCCCGCGGGCGAAAGCGCGGATAGACCATCAGCACCACGCTTGCGAGCGCGAACAGGCCATAGCGGGTAACTGTCAGGTCGAGGGTCGTGAAAGGAGCGATGGCGCGCGGAACGACGAAGGTCAGCCCCCACAACGCACATGTCGCGATGCCGCACAGAATACCGATCAGCATGGATATCTCCGGGGCAGGTCAGCCCCAATCCAATGAAAGAGGAAGGAATCGGATCACCGATCTCCGAGGCACTATGCCCCAGATCGGATTTGCGCAAGCGTCAGAGTGCGACACGCGGTTGGCTACGTCCGCTTTCCGAGGCAAATGCGCTGCTGCCCTGACATCGCGAAAAAGCCGCGGCGAATGCCGCCGCGGCCTTGAAAAACATCGGACTGGACGTGTCAGAGATTGCTCATGCCACCGTCGATGACAAGTTCGCTGCCGACGATGTAGCGCGCCTCGTCGGAGGCAAGGAAGACGATCGTCTTGGCGACCTCGATTGGATCGCCAAAGCGACCGACCGGAATCTGCGACTGGATGTGCGCGGCCATCGCAGCGGCGTCGGCGGCGGAAGAGCCGAGCTTGTCGTAGAGCGGTGTCGCGATCGGGCCGGGGCTGACGGCGTTGACGCGAATGCCGCGACCGATCAGTTCGCCCGACAAGGTCTTTGCGAGTGTCAGCAGCGCGCCCTTGGTCAGGGAGTAGACGCTGGAGTTCGGCATTCCGATATGCGCGTTGATTGAGGTGTTGAGCACGATCGAGGCCTGCTTCGAGAACAGCGGCAACAGGGCCTGGATCAGGAAGAACGGACCTTTGACATTGATCGCGACCGACTTGTCGAAGGCGTCCTCGCCCCACTGTTCGAGGGGACCGAACTCGGCAACCCCTGCATTGATGAAGAGGATGTCGAGGTGTCCGAAGGCGTCGCTGATCGCGCCAGCAACGATCTTCTGACCGGCGACGTCACCGGCATCCGCCTGGATGACCAGGGCCTTGTCGCCGAATTCGGCGCGAGCGGCCTCGACGCTGCGGGCGCTGCTGCCGGTGATGGCGACACGTGCGCCTTCAGCAATGAATTGGCGGGCCGTTTCGAGGCCGATGCCGCTGGTGCCGCCCGTGATGAGCGCCGTCTTCTCTTGTAAGCGTGCCATTGTCTGTGTCCTTGTGAGCCGTGGGCCAGTGGCCCATCTGAGGGAATGCTTTTCGTCGAGGCCAACTGCTCCGGCGGGTTTGCCGACCGGAGCAGTCGTCGGATCGTTATGTGCGGGTGATCGATGCGCCGCCGTCGACGAGCGATGCGGTACCGGTCACGAAGCTTGCATCGTCGGATGCAAGGTAGAGAACCGAACGAGCCAGCTCCAGTGGGGCAGCGACACGCTTCAGGGCATGCAGGTTGGTGATGAAGCTCTGCTTGTCTGAGGTGTCGTTCATCTCCCTGTACATGTCGGTATCGACGGCACCGGGCAGCACGGCGTTGACGCGCACATTCTTGGGTCCGAACTCGGCGGCAAGCGCCTGCGTCAGGCCGATGAGGCCGGACTTGCTGGCGGCATAGGCGGCAACGCCCGGGAAGGCGAAGCTGTAGCCGACGAAGGTCGAGGTAAAGATGATCGAGCCGCCACCGTTCTGCTCCATCTGTGCGATCTGGTGCTTGGCGGCAAGGAAGGACGCCGTCAGGTTGATCGCCAGCGTGTCGGCGAAGCCACTCTCCGAAACCCCGGTGCTCGGGCCGGCCTCGCCAAGCGTGCCGGCGTTGTTGAAGGCGACATCGAGCTTGCCGTAGCGATTGACGGCGGTCGAGACCAGTTCCTTGTGGTAGTCTTCCGAGCGGACGTCGCCAGCAACGGCGACGGCTTCACCGCCTGCTGCCTTGATTTCTTCGACGAGGCTGTCGAGCTCCGGCTTGCGGCGTGCGCCGACGATGACCTTGGCGCCTTCGGCAGCGAAAAGCTTAGCTGTGTCGCGACCGATGCCAGAGCTTGCGCCGGTGACGATAGCGACCTTTCCAATCAATCTGTCCATTGTTCCATCTCCGTTTTTGGGTTGGAGGCGGCTGCGGCCGCCCTTCGATGAGTGGAAGATGGCATTTTCTTTTCGTTCGGATTAGTGTGCAAATTGCGGAACTCGAATTCGGAATTACCGAACGATGATCAGGATTGAGGGAATTGTCGCTTTCGTCGCCGTGGTGGAGGCCGGCTCAGTCAGCGAGGCCGCGCGGCGCTTGCGGCTGTCGAAATCTGTGGTCAGCGAACGCCTCTCCGAACTGGAGCGATCGCTGGGCGGTGTGTTGCTACACCGAACCACCCGGAAACTCACGCTGACGGAGGACGGCACCGCCTTCCTCGAGCGGGCTGCGCGGATTGTTCGCGAGATCGATGAGGCGGCTGCCGACATGGCGGTGCGGCGGGGAAGTCTCGCCGGTCCGCTGAGGATCGCGGCCCCGGTCACCTTCGGGCGAATGCATCTCGGGCCGGCGCTCTATCCCTTCCTGGCCGCGCATCCGGAGATCGAACTGACGCTCGACATCGACGACCGCCGCGTCGATGTGTCGTCTGAGGGATATGACGCGGTGATCCGGCACGGTCCGATCGTCGACTCGCGCCTCGTGGTCTGGAAACTCAGCCGTAGCCGACGTCTGCTGGTCGCAACACCCGATTATCTCAACCGTGCCGGTCGTCCAGCCACGCTTGCCGATCTCGATCACCACAAGGGCATCTTCTATACCAATCGCGGCAATGCTGACTGGCGGTTTCAGACGCCCGAGGGCGCGCTTGTCGTGCGCGCCAAATTCTCGGTCGGAATGAACAACGGCGACATGATCCGGGATGCTGCCGTGGCCGGCCTCGGCGTCGCGCTGCTGCCTGCGTTCATTGCCGGGCCGGCCGTCCGCGAAGGGTTGCTGGAGGAGATCGATGTCGGCTATCGGCCCGAACCCGAGTTCATCTACATGGCGCACCCCGAAGGCCGCAATCCATCAGCCAAGCTGCGGGCGGTGGCCGATCATCTGCGTAGAACCTTCAAGGACCCGCCCTATTGGGATCCGGCGGGCTGATCAGACAAGGCTCATCAGGTTGGCGACCACGCGCGAGCGCTGTGCCTTGAGCATGGCAAGCCCCAGCCGGGCGACCAGCGGCGGTCCCTCGATCGGGCGGTAGGCCACCCCGTCAAGAGCAAGGTGAGCGATCGACGCCGGAACGATCGAGACACCGAGATCGGCAGCGACGAGATTGACGACCGAGGGAATTTGCGGCGCCTCCTGCGTTACGACGAGCTCGAACCCGGCGTCGCGGCAGCCGCGCACGATGTCGTCGTAGAGGCTGAGGCCGACCGTGCGCGGAAAGAGGATGAAGGGCTCCCCTGCAAGTGCCGCCAGCGGCACAGCGCGCCGCTTCGCCAGTTCATGGTGGGCGGGCAGGGCGATCAGCATCGGTTCGTCGGCCAGCCGCTTCAAAAGCACATCTTTCGGATCCTCCAGCCCCGGCCGGATGAATGCCGCATCGATCTCCTGGCGCATCAGCTTTTCCATCAGCCAGTTGCTGTTCATCTCCGTCAGCGACAGCGACACATCGGGCCAGTGACCGCGAAAACGGCGGATGGTGCCGCTGACGGCTGTGTTGAAGGCCGAGGAAGCGGTGAAGCCGAGGGCAAGTCGTCCAGTCTCTCCACGCGTGGCTCTTTGAGCGGCAAGCTTTGCCTTTTCCGCCGCCGCGACCGCAGCCATCGCTTCCGGAAGAAAGGCGCGGCCGGCCTCCGTCAGTTCTGCGCCATGCGGCACCCGATGAAACAGCATCGCGCCGACTTCCCGCTCAAGATCGCGGATCTGCTGGCTCAGCGGTGGCTGACCAATACCAAGCTTCGCCGCCGCCCGGGTGAAATTCTCCTGTTCCGCCACGGCAAGGAAATATCGGATGTGGCGCAACTCCATAGGTATCTCCAAAACATATCGAGAATGGCAGTTCCATATATTGGACAAATGATAGCCGCTTGGCTAGATGAGAAGGCGTGAAAGGTTGGTGCCCATGCCCCGCGCCGCAGACAAGCAGCTAGACGTCCTCGACACTCCCTCCCGCCCCAATTTGCAGCTGGTCCAGGCTCAGCCCGAGCCAAGGGAAAAGCAGTTTCTCTTTCGCGGGACCGCTCCCTACCGCCGCGCCAGCATCGCGCTCTTTCTTTCGGGCTTCGCAACGTTCTCGCTGCTCTATTGTGTCCAGCCTCTCATGCCGATCTTCGCCGCGGATTTTCACATCAGTCCTGCGGCCAGCTCCCTCTCCCTGTCCTTGTCGACCGGTTTTCTTGCCTTTGCGATCTTCTGCGCAGCGGCCGTGTCGGAGAGCTTCGGGCGCCGCAGTCTGATGTTCGCTTCGCTGCTTGGCGCCGCGCTCTGCACCATAGCCTGCTCGCTGGTGCCGAGCTGGCACGCTCTGCTGGTGATCCGCGCGCTCGAAGGGCTTCTGCTTGGCGGCGTGCCGGCCGTTGCAATGGCCTACCTGTCGGAGGAGATCGATCCGCGGGGGCTTGGCGCATCCATGGGGCTCTATATCGCAGGCAATGCCTTCGGCGGCATGGCCGGACGCGTCGTGACTGGCACGCTGGCGGAATTCTTCTCATGGCGCGTCGCGTTGGGAACGCTCGGCTTGCTCGGTCTTGCCGCCGCCATCGGCTTCTTCCTGCTGCTGCCCGCCTCTCGGAACTTCACACCCCGCCGCGGTTTCAATGCGCGCTTCCATGCGATCGCCTGGATCGGTCACCTCCGCAATCCGGCGCTGCCGTTCCTGTTCGCCATCGGCTTCCTGGCGATGGGAACCTTCGTCACGGTCTATAACTACATCGGCTTTCGCCTGGTGCAGCCGCCCTATAGTCTCAACCAGACCGAATTGGGCTTGATCTTTACGGTCTACCTCTTCGGCATCGCCGCCTCCTGGATTGCGGGAACGCTCGGCGATCGCATCGGCCACTTCGTGGTGCTGCCGGCAGGCATCGCCATGGCCGCAGCTGGCGTGGCCGCAACACTGAGCTCGTCTCTACCGTTGATCATCCTCGGCATAGTTTTGCTGACATCGGGCTTCTTCGTCGCCCATTCGGTCGCGAGCGCTCTGGTGGGGCGGCTCGCGCGCGGCACCAAGGGGCACGCGTCGTCGCTTTATCTGCTGTCATACTACGTCGGCTCGAGTGTTGCCGGATCCGCGGGCGGCTACTTCTGGAGCGCCGATGGCTGGAGCGCTGTCGTCCTGTTCACGCTGGCATTGCTGGCAGTCGGCATGATCGCCGCACTGGTTGCCGCCCGCCTGTCACGGCGGTAGCCTGCCGCATGATCAGCGTCAACAACCTCGACCACCTCGTTCTAACGGTTGCCGACATCGACGCAAGCTGCGCCTTCTATGCGCGCGTGCTCGGAATGTCCGTCGAAACCTTCAGCGAGGAGCGCAAGGCTCTCAAGTTCGGACGGCAGAAGATCAACCTGCATCAGGTGAAGTGGGAGTTCGAACCCAAGGCCGCGCGGCCGACGCCGGGCTCTGCGGATTTGTGCTTCATCGCCGAAACGCCGCTTGCGGATGTCGTCGCGCATTTGCGCGCCGAAGCGGTGGAAATCCTCGAAGGTCCGGTCGCGCGCACCGGCGCCACCGGACCGATCGTGTCGGTTTATTTCAGGGATCCGGACGGCAATCTCATCGAGATCTCAAATTCGGTGTCCTGAAGCCGCGCCAGTCGGCGCGCCTCATCTCAACGTCCAGGCGATGTAGATCAGCGTCAGGGCGATGACCCACAGAGCAAAACGTCCGGAGCGGCTATGACGCGCTTCGGACTTGCCGATCGCCTCCGCCGTGCCGGCATCGAACCGCAATCCGTGCTCGCTCATATGCAGAAGCTCGTGATGGAACTTCTCGGTCTTGGCCGCGATCTCGGGGACAGCTTCCGCCAGTTTCACCGCGGCTTTCAGCCCATCCTTGAGGTCCGCGACGATGCGCTTCGGGCCGAGATTGTTGCGGATCCAGTCGCCGACAACGGGCTCGGACGCCTTCCACATGTTGAAACGCGGATTGAGAATGCGCGACACCCCTTCGACGACCACCATCGTCTTTTGCAGCATCACAAGTTCCGGGCGTGTCGCCATGTCGAACAGTTCCGTCACTTCGAAGAGCAACGTCAGCAGCTTGGCCATCGAAATCGTTTCCGCAGGCTGGCCGTGGATCGGCTCACCGATCGCGCGGATCGCCTGGGCGAAGCTTTCGACGTTGTGGTGGCCGGGCACATAGCCGGCCTCGAAATGCACTTCCGCCACGCGGAGGTAGTCGCGGGTGATGAAGCCGTAAAGGATTTCCGCCAGGAAGCGGCGTTCCTTTCTGCCGAGGCGACCGACGATCCCCATGTCGACGGCAACGATGTCGCCCTGTGCATCGACGAAGAGATTGCCGGGATGCATATCGGCATGGAAGAAGCCGTCGCGCAGCGTATGGCGCAGAAACGACTGGATCAGCGTATCCGCAAGCGCGTTGAGATCATGGCCGGCAGCGCGCAGCCCCTCGACGTCGGACATCTTGACGCCATCGATCCATTCCATGGTGATGACATCGCGGCCGGTCCGTTCCCAATCGACGGTCGGCACCCGAAACCCGGGATCTTTTGCCGTATTCTCGGCGATCTCCGAGAGTGCCGCAGCCTCCAGGCGAAGGTCCATCTCGACCTTGGTGGTCTGCTCAAGGGTCTTCGTCACCTCCACCGGCCTCAGGCGCCGGCTGGAAGGCATGAAGCGTTCCTGCATATGGGCGACGAGGTACATCGCCTCGATGTCGTGGGTGAAGCGCTGTCGCACGCCGGGGCGCACCACCTTCACGGCCACCTTCTTGCGTCCGGCAGGCGTATCGACCTCGGCTGGATGAACCTGCGCGATCGATGCCGCGGCTATCGGGTCGCCGAAGCTCGCGTAAAGGTCCTCGATCGGCCGGCCGAGCGAACTGGCAATGCTTGCCTTCGCCGCTTCCGACGGGAAGAATGCCATGCGGTCCTGCAACTGCGACAGATCGTCGGCAAACTCCACGCCGACGACGTCCGGCCGGGTTGCGAGGAACTGGCCGATCTTGACGTAGGAAGGGCCGAGCCGTTCGACGGCTTGAGCCAGCCTGTCGCTGCGCTTCTTCGCCTTCGAGCGGTTGCGTGCGAAAACGCCCGCCAAGGACTTGGCGATACCGACAGCCGGCGGAAGATCCTCCGACGGCAACGCGGAAATCACGCCTTCGCGCACGAGAATCCAGCCGACGCGCCAGAGCCGGAAATATGCTCCCAATGTGCTCATGCCAGATCGCCTGCCTGCGGACGCGGGGCGGTGAACGATGCCTGCGAAACCATGCGTCAGAGCTTCCAGCCGGAATGAAGGGCCGCGATGCCGCCGGTATAGTTGGTGAAGCTCACTCGCGAGAAACCGGCGTCGCGGATCATCTCGGCGAAGTGCTCCTGGTTGGGGAACTTGCGGATGGATTCGACCAGGTACTGATAGGGCTCGGCCTCGCCAGTGATCGCCTTGCCGAATTTCGGAATGGCGTTGAAGGACCAGGTGTCATAGACGCGGTCGAGCAGCGGCATGTCGACTTCGGAGAACTCGAGGACGAGCAGACGGCCGCCGCGCTTCAGCACGCGGTAGGCTTCGCTGAGCGCCACGTCGATGCGCGGCACGTTGCGAATGCCGAAAGCGATCGTGTAGGCGTCGAAGCTGTTGGCTTCAAACGGCAAATCCTCGGCATTGGCCTCGACGAAGGTCAGGTTGTCGGAAAGCTTCTTCTTGGCGGCGCGCTCGGCGCCGACACCGAGCATCGAGCCGTTGATGTCGAGCACGGTCGCATGCGCCTGCCGGTTGGAGGCCTCGATGATGCGAAACGCGATGTCGCCGGTGCCGCCGGCAACGTCGAGAACCTTGTAGCCGGGCTCCTTGCGCGGGTTGAGCGCGGAGATCATGGCGTCCTTCCAGACGCGATGCATGCCGACCGACATGACGTCGTTCATGATGTCGTAGCGCTTGGCGACCTTGTGGAAGACCTCGTTGACGAGACCCTGCTTTTCACCGTCCGCCACTTCGCGGAAGCCGTAGGATGTTTCCATGCCGCCTTCGGCGGAGGTACGGCTTTCTGACATCGAAATACTCCATCAATCTGAAATCGGCGCGGCGACCATAGCGAACGGACGCGCGCGGCGCTATCTGTGGGCCACGGTCAAGGCCGCGGCACCTTGGCGCTATAGCGCACAACGCCCGTGGTTGAAACATGTTAGATATAGATGGGTTAAGATGCCGGAATTGCCAGAAGTCGAAACCGTCCGACGCGGGCTTGCCCCCACGATGGAAGGCGCGCGCATCGCCCGCCTGGAACTGCGCCGCAAGGACCTGCGCTTTCCCTTTCCCGATGGCCTGGAGGCCCGGGCAACCGGTCGCGAAATCATCTCACTCGGCCGCCGCGCCAAATATCTGCTGATCGACCTCGACGACGGCACGACGATCATCTCGCATCTTGGCATGTCCGGCTCCTTCCGCATCGAGACCGGGCCGGTGTCCGATCAGCCTGGCGACTTTCATCATCCGCGTTCGAAGGATGAAAAGCACGACCACGCCATCTTCCATCTCGAGGGACCGACAGGCATCAGCCGCGTCATCTATAATGACCCGCGCCGCTTCGGCTTCATGGATATGGCGCGGCGCTCCGAGCTTGAGCTCAATCCCTTCCTCTTCGGCCTCGGGCCAGAGCCAACAGGCAACGCACTCAGCGCCGCCTATCTGGCGGAACGGTTCATCGGCAAGGCGCAGCCGCTGAAGAGCGCGCTGCTCGATCAGAAGAATATCGCAGGGCTCGGCAATATCTACGTCTGCGAGGCGCTGTGGCGCGCGCACCTGAGCCCGACCCGCGCCGCGTCGACTGTTGTGACGAAGACCGGCAAGCCGACCAAGCAGATGGATCTTCTGGTCACCTCGATCCGCGATGTCATTGCCGACGCCATCAAGGCGGGCGGCTCGTCGCTGCGGGACCATATCCAGACGGACGGTTCGCTCGGCTACTTCCAGCATTCCTTCTCGGTCTATGACCGCGAAAGTCTGCCTTGCCGCACGCCTGATTGCGGCGGTACGGTCGCACGCATCGTTCAGGCGGGACGTTCGACCTTCTATTGCCCGACCTGCCAGAAATAACGGGAGGACTGTCCATGCCCTATGAAACGCTCATCGTCGAAACCCGCGGTGCCGTCGGGTTGATCACCCTGAACCGCCCACAGGCGCTGAATGCGCTGAACTCGACGGTGCTGAAGGAACTCCTGCAGGCCTACCAAGCCTTCCAGGCCGATGACGCCGTCGGCGCCATGGTGCTGACCGGTTCCGAGCGCGCATTCGCGGCCGGCGCCGACATCAAGGAAATGCAGCCGCTCAGCTACGTCGACGTCTACAGCCGCGACCTGATGAGCGGCTGGGACGATGTCGCCAAGGTGCGCAAGCCCGTCATTGCTGCCGTCAGCGGTTTTGCGCTCGGCGGCGGCTGCGAGCTTGCCATGATGTGCGACATCATCATCGCCTCGGAAACCGCCAAGTTCGGCCAGCCCGAGATCACCCTTGGCGTCATCCCTGGCATGGGCGGCTCACAGCGGCTGACGCGTGCCGTCGGCAGATATAAGGCGATGGACCTGATCCTCACCGGTCGGATGATGGATGCCGCCGAAGCCGAGCGCGCGGGACTCGTTTCGCGTGTAGTGGCGCCTGAGCGTCTGCTGGACGAGGCGCTGGAGGCGGCCGCCAAGATTGCCTCCCTGTCGCGTCCGTCCGTACTGATGGCGAAGGAGGCGGTAAACCGCGCGCTGGAGACGACGTTGGACGAGGGCCTGCGTTTCGAACGTCGCCTTTTCCATTCTCTGTTCTCGACCGAAGACCAGAAAGAGGGGATGACGGCCTTCATCGAAAAGCGTAAGCCTGCCTTCAAGAACCGCTGAACCTTCGAGAAAGGCGGCGTTTCCTTGAAAATGCGCGTTGACGTGGGTCGGCTTTAGGGTTATATGCCCGCCCACGGTTCGGGAAGCCACTCCGGTTTTCCGATTATGCTCCCGCATTGCTGTATGAAGTGGCCGCAGGGCCCGCGGTGATGGCGGAGTTTGTTCGAATTCTTAGAGAGGCATCCATGGCCAATACAACTTCGGCGAAAAAAGCGACCCGCAAGATCGCCCGCCGTACCGACGTCAATAAGGCTCGTCGCTCGCGCGTTCGTACTTTCGTTCGCAAGGTCGAAGAGGCACTCGCATCTGGTGATGCTGCCAAGGCAAAGGAAGCTTTCCTCGCCGCGCAGCCGGAACTGGCTCGCGCTGCAAGCAAGGGCGTTGTTCACGCCAACACGGCATCCCGCAAGGTCTCGCGCCTGGCAGCTCGTGTGAAGGCTCTGTCGGTTTCCGCAACCGCATAATCTTTCGTTAACAAACGCTTTGTTATGATTAGCCCGGCAACTTTGTCGGGCTTTTTCGATTCCGCCAATGGCCAAAGTTTTGGTTAATTCAGCGACGATTTCATGTCGGGCGGATGACACAAAAAAATGTTTAAAAACAATGGCTTGCGTCAGGATGCTGTCAAGTCAGACGACTCGGACCTTCCGTAGCGGGGTACAAAACGAGTCAAGAAGCTTTTTTCTTTTTTTCTTTTTATGCGTGTCAAAATTGCCAGAAATGGGAATCTCCTTGATTCAAAAGCGATTCTTTTTTGACACCGGCGTGACGCCCTAAAGCTGGCGCCGGAGTCAACTGGGCCATCTTAATTTTGCGTAAAATTCATCGTTGATCTCTGCAATCGATCCTGCCTAAATGCCGCTCAACAAGGGGCTCGGACATCACCTGTTTAAGGCTTGGTCTTGAAACTGCCACGTCGGCAGGCTGATTGCTTTGTGTCTTTTGTGGCGAGGGAATTACCCTCGGATTTTCACGCACCGGCGCAGATTGGACCGCGACTTTGGCTGTCGCGGAACGAGATCGTTTGTGCGTTCATGAGTACACGCTTTGCGTGAGGTCTTGGGAGAGGAGACCTTTGCGCAGGTAGGCAGGTAACCGCTTGGACGAGGAGCGGAAGCCGGCAATGCGGGTGGGGCAAGCATGCATGAGGCTAGCTTCTTCATCCCCGGCATAGTCGCCCCCTGTTGCGGGGCAGGCGTTTGAGTGAACCGGCCAGCGGTGGGGCATGAGGGTGCCACGGCAGGCCATAGCGGGGAAATGATCGGGCGACGGAATAGGCCGCCCGGTGGAATTGGAAGGCGGCAATATGCACATGAATTCATCGGCGGCGAATGCTCTGGACGAGACGGACAAAGCATCGCAGGCATTCGGCTCTATTTGCCCAGAAGCGGCGGGGGAAAAGGGAGATATGAAGAATGGCATACTTTTTGATCGTGTCAGTGCTCGCCTAAAGGCGCAGGTCGGTCCCGACGTTTACGCAAGCTGGTTTGCCCGGCTGAAGCTGCATTCGGTTTCCAAGAGTGTCGTCCGGCTGACGGTGCCGACGACTTTTTTGAAGTCTTGGATCAACAACCGTTATCTTGATCTCATCACCAGCATTTTCCAGGCTGAGGACGCGGAAATTCTCAAGGTCGAGATTCTGGTCCGGACCGCCGCTCGCGGCGTAAGCAAGCCGGCCGAAGAAGCCGCTGCGCAGGAGCCCGTATCCGGTTCTCCGGTTCGGCGTACGACGATCGCCCAGCCTGCTGGTCACATCGTGCAGCAGGCCGTGTCCGCGGCCGCAGCATCGCGGCCCGCAACCTCCGGCCAGCCGCTGTTCGGTTCGCCGCTGGATGCGCGCTTCACCTTCGACACCTTCGTTGAAGGCAGCTCCAACCGCGTTGCCCTTGCAGCCGCAAAGACTATCGCGGAGGCCGGCCAGGGCGCCGTGCGTTTCAATCCGCTGTTCGTGCACTCCACCGTGGGTCTCGGCAAGACGCATCTGCTGCAGGCGATCGCCAACGCGGCCGTTCAGAACCCGCGCGCGCTCCGTGTCGTTTATCTGACCGCGGAATACTTCATGTGGCGGTTTGCCACGGCTATCCGTGACAACGACGCGCTGACCCTGAAGGACTCGCTGCGCAACATCGACCTTCTGATCATCGACGACATGCAGTTCCTGCAGGGCAAGATGATCCAGCACGAGTTCTGCCATCTCCTGAACATGCTGCTCGACAGCGCCAAGCAGGTCGTCGTTGCCGGCGACCGCGCTCCGTGGGAACTGGAATCGCTCGATCCGCGCGTTCGCTCGCGACTGCAGGGTGGCGTTGCGATCGAACTCGACGCTCCCGACTATGAAATGCGTCTTGAAATCCTCAAGCGCCGTCTGGCGGTCGCACGCACGGAAGATCCGTCGCTGGATATGTCGCCGGAACTGCTGAACCACGTTGCACGCAGCATCACGGCAAGCGGCCGCGAACTGGAAGGCGCCTTCAACCAGCTGCTCTTCCGGCGCTCGTTCGAGCCGAACCTGACGATCGAGCGTGTCGATGAGCTCCTCGCTCACCTTGTCGGCTCCGGTGAGCCGCGCCGGGTTCGCATCGAAGACATCCAGCGCATCGTTGCACGGCACTACAACGTCTCGCGCCAGGAGCTGGTTTCGAACCGCCGCACGCGCGTTATCGTCAAGCCACGGCAGATCGCCATGTATCTGGCGAAGACGCTCACTCCCCGCTCGTTCCCGGAAATCGGCCGCCGTTTTGGCGGGCGTGACCACACCACGGTTCTTCATGCCGTGCGCAAGATCGAGGAACTGATTTCGGGCGACACCAAGCTGTCGCACGAGGTCGAGCTGCTGAAGCGCCTGATTAACGAATAAGCTGCGCTTGTTCACAATCTTCGATGGTCGGGAGCGATTCCGGCCATTTTCTTTTATAAGGGTTTTATTCTATACCGCCTGAGTACGCCGCAGGAGGAGTGCGGCGCTTAGGAGGAAAAGAATGACTTTCACGAAAATTGCCGTCATCGGCCTGGGCAAGGTCGGACGGCTGGCGGCAACGCTTTTGCACGAGGGAGGCTTCGAGGTCATCGGCGTCGATGCACAGCCACCCGCCGGCGAAACGCCTTTCGCATTCCGGAGCGGCGATATTTCCGACCCGGTGGTGATTGGAAAATTGCTGTCCGAGGTCGAGGCGGTACTGTCGTGCCTGCCCTATCATCTCAACATGGAGTTGGCACGCGCGGCCCACACGGCCGGCATCCACTATTTCGACCTGACCGAAGACGTCCCGACGACGAACTTCATCATCCAGCTCTCGAAATCGGCACGCGGCCTGATGGCGCCGCAATGCGGTCTCGCCCCCGGCTTCGTCGGCATCGTCGGCGCCAGCCTTGCCGACGAGTTCGACCGTTGCCGCTCCATCCGCATGCGTGTCGGCGCCCTGCCGCAAAATCCGACCGGGCTTCTGGGCTATGCCTTCAATTGGTCGCCCGAGGGTGTCGTCAACGAGTATCTCAACGACTGCGAGGTCATAGAAGGCGGCGTGCGCAAGCTCGTCTCCCCGATGGAATGGCTGGAAACGATCTATGTCGAGGGCGTCAAGCTCGAGGCCTTCACGACGTCGGGCGGTCTCGGCACGATGTGCGACACGCTGCTCGGCAAGGTCGACAATCTCGACTACAAGACCATGCGCTATCCGGGCCACATGGATCTGATGAACTTCTTCTTCCATGAACTGCTGATGCGCGACAAGCGCGGTCTCGCGGGCGAAATCCTCACGAATGCGAAACCGCCTGTCGATGACGATGTGGTCTATGTCCACGTCGCCGCGGAAGGCACGCAGGCGGGCAGTCTCCGCCGCAAGGAGTTCGTCCGCGCCTACTATCCGATCGAGATCGCGGGTGCGCGGCGTACCGCCATCGCCTGGACGACTTCTGCCTCTGTTGTTGCCGTGATCGAGATGGTCCGGGACGGCCTGCTGCCGGACAGCGGATTTCTGCATCAGGAGCATATTCCGCTGGAGATGTTCCTGCAGACGCCGACCGGCAGCCTGTTCAAGGGTGGCGCCCACAAGCAGCGCTAGTCGATTGCTGCACCGGACGTCGGCCCTTACGGGGCCGGCGTTTCCGCCGTCGCTGTTTCGAGGCTAGGACGGCTTTCTCTGGCTAGGCAAGGCGCAGCGCTTGCCGCAGCTTGGGACTCCCGGCAGCAGATAACGCATGCAGCAGATCTTGCGTCTGGCGACATGCTCTCCTTCGTCCTCGACGTAGCGCACGCAACCACAGAACGGATTGACGCCCCCGTCAGGCAGGCAGCCGCGGATGAAAAGCGGCAGGTCGTTCTCCATCGACTTGTCAGCCGAAGTCAGTCGCATCACATAGTCGATATAGACCGCGGCATTGTTCCAGCAGAGCTTGGCCGAAAGCCCGCAGCCTTTCAGTCTCGCGACCGTCTCGTTCAGATGCGTCTCCATCAGATCGGAAACGCTCTCGAAGCTGTCGTCTGTCGCCGCGCGCGTCGTTCCCGCGTGCGGGACGCCGAAAGCCCGTGGCAATCCATCCTCATGCAGCGCGATCGTCATTCTGCTGAAATCGACCGGCAGGGACTGCTTGGCGAGCCGACGCGCCAGAAGATAGGGAATGGTAAGGCCGGAAAAATAATAAAGGGACCACATCGAGACGACCGCGCGCCGATCGGTGCCGCCGGTCTTGGCCATGTACCGCTCTATGGCGCGTTCGAAGTCGCCGCCGGCCGCGAAGAAAGCGGGCAACGGAATTCCGTCAGGCAGTTCCGCCGAGAGCATCATGCGTTCCTGGCACCAGGCATGGTCACCGACGAATGCCGGCGACAGCCCGACAGGTTCGCTCTCCATGGGTGCGATATGCCGGGCAGCATTCGCCATCAGTGCGTCGCAGCCACGCTGGATCTGGCGAACGCGCGCTCCTCGGCTGAGCGCAGTTGCCTCGACTGCTCATAACGTGTCTGATTTTTCATCGGTCGATATGCCGTACGTCTCAAATATCAAGAGTTAAATACTCAAGAAATGCGGGCATTGGAATAGGAAATGATGACTTTTCTATTCCACTTTTTGCGCTGCGGGCAATCGTTCCAGAACGTCAGCCTTTTGCTTCCGTCAGGAGCCACCGGCGGAACGCGGCCACGGCCGGCCGCTCAAGCGCAGGCCCAGGATAGACAAGGTGAAATGCAAGCCGGCTTGCAACACCGATCGGGAAGGGAGCGACGAGCGCGCCCTCGCGAAGCTCCGCTTCCACGAAGGATCGTCGCATCAGAGCAAATCCGTGCCCGGCCTTCATCGCGTCATAGGCACCATTGCCGTGCATGAAGATCGGTCCGCGAGACGGATCGACGACGGCTGCCTCGGCAGCTTCCAGCCAGAGCTGCCAATCATGACGGTAGACATCATGGATCAGCTGGAAGCCGGCCAGCGCGTTCGGGGCAGGCTTCTCACCGAGCCCGGCGGCAAGCGCCGGCGTGCAGACAGGCACGAGTTCATCGTCCACGAGGCGTTCGCTGACAAGGCCTTCATAGCCGCCAAGCCCATGCCGGATGGCCAGATCGATACCATCGCGCCGGAAGTCGAGAACGCGGTGCGATGCGCTGATGCGCACATCGATCTCCGGATGCAGGGTCTCGAACCGGCTGAGCCTCGGCACCAGCCAATAGGTCGCGAAACCGGCTGTGCAGGTGACACTGAGGATGGCGCCGCGCCCGCGCGATGTAATCGCCGCCGTTGCTTCCCTGACGAGACGGAAAGCGGCCCGCAGCGTCGCGAAATAATCCGCACCCTCCGCAGTCAAAGCCAGCGCGCGGGTCTTTCGCTCGAAAAGCTTGACGCCGAGCGACGTTTCCAGATCGCGGATCTGCAGGCTGACGGCGCCCGGCGTGACGTTGAGCTCCTTCGCGGCCAGTGTCATGCTGAGATGCCGGGCGGCGGCTTCGAAGGCGCGGAGCGCCGAAAGGGAAGGGAGATAATCGCTCATGGTTTAGCTCAGCTATATCATGGATCGAGAAAGACTCGTTTGTCGCACAGGCGGCATAGCAATAATATCAGCATGAAAGCTATCATTGAAGCCGCTTCAGGCTGTCTGACGGACGAGATTAAATCGGATATGGCGATATCTTCGCCACGCAACAATCGGGTGGCGGCAGGCTGTGATGGCATGTAGGCCATAGACAGGCTGACACAGGGAGAGAGTGATGCAGCAGAAGCAGATGGGCCTTGCCGAATGGGGAATGTTGCTGGTGCTCTCCTTGCTGTGGGGTGGTTCCTTCCTCTTCAACGGCATTCTCGTGAAGACGCTGCCGCCGTTCACCATCGTCACCGGCCGGGTTCTGATCGCCGCACTTGCGCTGAATGTTATCGTGAAGGTGACGGGCCATGCCATGCCGCGCGACGGCAAATCCTGGGCGGCCTTCTTCGGCATGGGTATCCTGAACAACATGATCCCGTTCTGCCTCATCGTCTGGGGGCAGACGCATATCGCAAGCGGTCTTGCCTCGATCCTGAACGCCACGACGCCGCTCTTCGGGGTCGTCGTCGCGCACTTCCTGACGGCCGATGAGAAAATGACCGGCAATCGCCTGCTTGGCGTTCTCGTCGGCTTTGCCGGCGTCGCCTACATGATCGGCTTCGACGTGCTGCGGGACCTCGGCTCGAATGTGCTGGCGCAGCTTGCCGTGCTGGGTGCCGCGCTGTCCTACTCCTTTGCCGGCATCTTCGGTCGCCGCTTCCGCCAGATGGGCATGGCGCCGCTGATCCCCGCCGCAGGGCAGGTTACCGCCTCGACCGTGTTGATGCTGCCGATCGCGCTTGTCGTCGATCAGCCGTGGACATTGGCCGCGCCCTCGACGGAGACGTGGATGGCGTTGTTGGGGCTTGCGCTGCTATCGACCGCGATCGCCTATGTGCTGTTCTTCCGCATTCTGGCGACCGCAGGCGCGACGAACCTGATGCTCGTCACCTTCCTCATTCCGGTCAGCGCCATCCTGCTCGGCGCCGCCATTCTCGGCGAACAGCTGCAGGTCAAGCACCTGATCGGCATGGCGATGATCGCGATCGGCCTTGCGGCGATCGACGGACGGCTGTTCTCTCTCGGCAGAAAGCGGCCTGCCTAGCAGGCGAGATCGGCGACGACGGAATCGAGGATCAGCATGCCTGATGGCGTGCAGCGAAGCCGAGAATTGCCGATCCGCTCGATGAAGCCGTGCTCCAGCAGGAACTCTTCCCGCTTCGGGTCGGGATCGCGGCCCGAAAGCTGCTGCCAGCGGGCGAGATCGACACCTTCCGTCAGGCGCAGCCCCATCAGCAGCAGTTCGTCCGCCTGCTCATCATAGCCGAGCTGTTCCTGCTCGATCATGCCGTGCCCGTCGCGCTCGACGAAATCGAGCCAGCTTTCCGGCCTGCGCTCGGTCGCGGTCGCGATCTTCATGCTGCCGCGTGTCAGCCGTCCATGGGCGCCGGGTCCGATGCCGGCGTAGTCGCCATAACGCCAATAGGTGAGGTTGTGACGGCTCTCCGCACCCGGGCGGGCATGGTTGGACACCTCGTAGGCAGGCATCCCTTCGCGGGCGGTGATCTCCTGGGTCGCCTCGTAGAGCAGCGCCGATTGTTCGCCATCCGGAACGATAAGCTTGCCGGCCTTGTGGAGTCCGAAGAAGGGCGTGCCTTCTTCGATCGTCAACTGATAGAGCGAGAGGTGATCGACCGCATAGGAAATCGCCTCTTTCAATTCGCGCTCCCACTCGTCGACCGTCTGGTTCGGGCGGGCATAGATCAGATCGAAGGACATGCGCGGGAAGATGTCGCGCGCGAGCTTGATGGCCTTCAGCGCATCGGCAACGTCGTGCAGCCGCCCGAGAAACTTCAGATCGCGGTCATTCAGCGCCTGGACACCGAGCGAGACGCGGTTGACGCCGGCGGCGCGATAGCCGCGGAAACGCTCCGCTTCGACGCTGGAGGGGTTCGCCTCCATGGTGATCTCGATACCATCGGGCATATGCCAGTGCTTGCCGATGCCGTCGAGAATGGCAGCAACCGTCGAGGGGTTCATCAGCGAGGGCGTGCCGCCGCCGAGGAAGACGCTGGTGACCGTCTTCGGTCCGCTCATTTGGCGCACCGTCGCCATTTCCTTCAGGAAGGCCGCGGTGAAGCGCTCCTGATCCACCGGCTGATGGCGGACATGGCTGTTGAAGTCGCAATAGGGGCATTTGGCGGCACAGAACGGCCAATGCACGTAGACGCCGAAGCCGGGTTCGCCGGTGTCGGGCAGAAGTGCGGCATAGCGTGTCAGGTTAGGCTGTTCCAAAATGTCCACGTTTGCCCTTATGCTTCCAGGCAGGTTTCAACGAAAATCTTGAAGGCGCGGGCGCGGTGCGACAGGGCTTTTGCGTCGCCCGGCTTCCAGCCGTGCTTTTCTTCCGCGCTCATCTCACCAAAGGTAGTCTCATAGCCTTCGGGTTGAAAGACCGGATCGTAACCGAAGCCCTGGCTGCCGCGCGGCGGCCAGACTACGGCGCCTTCGACCTCACCCCGGAAAAGCTCCGTGTGACCATCAGGCCAGGCAAGGCAGAGAACGCTGACGAACCGCGCCGTGCGCTGCTCCAGCTTCGACGCGCCGGCTTTATCCAGAGCCGCCTCAACCTTCTCCATTGCCATCACGAAGTCGCGCGTGCCGTCGGGCTTCTCGGCCCAGTTGGCGGTGTAAACGCCAGGATCGCCACCGAGCGCATCGATGACAAGGCCGGAATCGTCGGAAAGCGCGGGCAGGCCGGAAGCCTCAGCCGAAGCGAGTGCCTTGATCCTTGCGTTTTCCTCGAAGGTCGTCCCGGTTTCATCTGGCTCGACGAAGTTCAATTCGGCGGCCGACTTCGCCGTGAAGCCGAGCGGGCCGATCAGGTCCTGGATTTCCCGGATCTTGCCGGCATTGTGGCTGGCAACGACGATGGTCTTGGTTTCGAGCTTGCGCATGGTTGTCCTATTCGATGCCCCAGATCCGTGCTTCAGCGCATTCGAGGCTGTTGCCATCAGGGTCGCGGAAATAGATCGATCGACCGCCCTGCGGCCAGGTGACTTCGGATTCTATGGCAACGCCCGCCGATTTAAGCCGGTCGGCCATCGCATCGAGATTTTCCCCGGACACACGGAAACAGGCATGTCCTGCGCCGGTCGTTCCGTGCGGTGGCACCAGCAGGGAGCCGGGTGAGGGAGGCTTGATCGTTTCGTCAGGATTGAAGATCAGCAGCACGCCCGGGCCGCAGCGAAAGAAGACATGCCGGTCACCGCTCCGCGAGATCTTCGAAAGACCGAGAATACCTTCGTAGAAGGCTTCGGCCTTGTCGAGATCGCCAGCATAAAGCGCCGTCTCCAGCATGCCTTCCAGCATGTCGTTCATCCGGCGATGGCCTGCTTCTGCATCGTGACGAGTTCGGCGATACCGCCCTTGGCGAGTGCCATCAGCGATGCGAACTCCTCGTCGGTGAAGGGTGCACCTTCAGCCGTGCCCTGGATTTCAACGATCCCGCCGGTGCCCGTCATCACGAAGTTCGCGTCGGTCTCGGCCGAGGAATCCTCGAGATAGTCGAGATCGAGCACGGACTGGTTGGCGAAGATGCCGCAGGAAATTGCCGCGACATGGTCCTTCAGCACACGCTCGACCTTGAGCATGTTGCGGCTTTCCATCCACTTCAGGCAGTCATGCAGCGCAATCCAGGCGCCGGTGATCGATGCCGTGCGCGTGCCGCCATCCGCCTGGATAACGTCGCAGTCAAGGGTGATCTGGCGCTCGCCGAGTTCCTTGAGATCGACGACCGCGCGCAGCGAACGGCCGATCAGGCGCTGAATCTCCTGGGTGCGGCCACCCTGCTTGCCGGTCGCAGCTTCGCGCTTCATGCGGTCGCCGGTCGCGCGCGGCAGCATGCCGTACTCAGCCGTGACCCAGCCCTTGCCAGTGTTGCGCAGCCATGCGGGCGGCTTTTCCTCGACGCTTGCCGTGCACAGCACATGCGTATCGCCGAACTTCACCAGACAGGAGCCCTCCGCGTGCTTTGAAAAGTTGCGCTCGAAAGAGACCTTGCGCATCTGGTCGGTTTTTCTGCCTGAGGGCCGCATAGAATTCTCCTGAAGCATGATGCCGGGACGATGAACCATCCTGGACAAGTCATGCGTGCTTATGTTGTTGAGAGCTTCTACGATTGGCAGCGTCCATTTGCAATTTCCCTTTTGCCGCTGCCGGGAGATTGGCTATATTTTGTCACCATCATCAGCACGGGTATACAAAGTTTCATGGAGTTCAGATCAACGTCGGTTTCAGATGTCGTGGCTGCGCTGGATGAACGCTCCAAGGAAATCTTTCGCCGCATCGTAGAGGGCTATCTGGAAACGGGCGAACCGCTCGGCTCCCGTAACCTGTCGCGCATTCTGCCGATGTCGCTGTCGCCGGCCTCCGTGCGCAACGTCATGAGCGACCTGGAAGAGCTCGGCCTCATCTATTCGCCGCACGTCAGCGCCGGTCGCCTGCCGACGCAGATCGGCCTGCGTTTTTTCGTCGATGCCTTCATGCAGGTGGGAGACCTCTCCGCGGAGGACCGTGCCAACATCGACCGGCAGGTGCGCGCCGAGAGCCGCGACAATCCGATGGAACTGATGATGAACGAGGCAAGCCGAATGCTTTCTGGCATTTCGCGCGGTGCCGGCCTCGTCATTACCTCGAAGAGCGATCCGGTCCTCAAGCATGTCGAATTCATCCGGCTTGAGCCAACCAAGGCGCTCGCCGTGCTCGTCGGTGATCACGACCAGGTGGAAAACCGCATCATCGAGCTTCCGGCCGGCGTGACCTCGTCACAGCTGACCGAAGCCGCGAATTTTCTCAACGCGCATATGACCGGCCAGACGCTGCCGGAACTGAGCAATCAGCTGAGCCGGCTGAAGGACGAGGTGCGCAGCGAGCTCGATACATTGTCGCAGGCGCTGGTGGAGCGTGGTATTGCCGTGTGGTCCGGCAGCGCCGACGAAGGCAAGCCGGCGCAGCTTATCATTCGCGGACGTGCCAATCTGCTTGCGGACCTGGCCGGTGCTGATGATCTCGACCGGCTGCGCATGCTGTTCGACGACCTTGAGAAGAAGGACAGCCTGCTCGAGCTTCTCAATCTCGCCGAAAGCGGTCCGGGTGTGCGGATTTTCATCGGCTCGGAGAACAAGCTGTTCTCGCTCTCCGGCTCGTCGCTGATCGTTGCGCCTTATCGCGACGACGACGACCGCATTGTCGGCGCCGTCGGCGTCATCGGACCGACGCGGCTAAATTATTCGCGCATCGTGCCGATGGTCGACTATACCGCGCAACTGATGACGCGCCTGTCACGCGGCGCGAAATAGGGCTACTCCGGCAGCAGGTCGCCTGAGCCGCCCATCTCCGCCGGCATGTCCTTGTACTTCGGCAGCCCGTCGCGGATCCGCAGGACGCTTTCCTGATAGTTGACGTGCAGTGCCGGGACATAGTTGAAATCGGGCAGGAGCGCCGCGTAGACATCGGTAATGCCCCAGGTCGGATGCTCCGTGTAGAGATGTCCTCCGCAGAGCTCGCAGAACTTTCGCACGCTTGTGTCGGACTTCTGGTAGCCCTCCACATGTTCTCCGCCTTTGGTGACGCGGACAGCCTGCGGCTGCCATAGCGTGAAGGCGTTGACCGGCCCCGCCGACCAATGGCGGCAGGAGGCGCAATGACAATAACCCATGGCCACCGGCTCGCCGGTAGCAACAATCTCCACGGCACCGCAAAAGCAGCGCCCCGAATAACTCTTCTGATCGCTCATGTGGCAGCTCCCTGACCGGAAAAAGGCCGAAGCACGGGGATGTTTAGGTAGCGCTAAAATAAAAGAACTTTAGAGAGGGCGAGTCAAGGTGGTGGATGGCGGCGAAGACGATCCAGCTTGACCCGCATCGCACGCTTTTCGGTCACGCAGACTTGATTTTTGCCCGCCAAAGCTCGATATCGGGCACATCCTAAAAGACACCAATTACCGGAGAACGTCATGACTGACGAAACGACGAAGAACGGACCTGACGCCGCCGCGGCCGAAGCTGCAGCCGACGCGGCCGCAAACGTCGAAAACGAGGCCGCCGAAGACACGGCGCAGCCCGATCCATTGGCCCTCCTGAAGGCTGAAAATGCCGAGCTGCGCGATCGCTATCTGCGTCTCGCTGCCGAAATGGACAACCTGCGTCGCCGCACGGAGCGTGAGGTCAAGGACGCCAAGACCTACTCAGCAGCAGGTTTCGCACGCGACATGCTCGCGGTTTCGGACAATTTGCGTCGCGCCATCGACGCCGTTCCTGAAGAAGCCAAGGCGGCTGGCGATGCCGGCCTCAACACGCTGATCGAAGGCGTCGAGATGACCGAGCGCTCGATGCTGTCGACGCTAGAACGCCACGGCGTCCGCAAGCTGGAGCCGGTTGGCCAGAAGTTCGATCCGAACTTCCACCAGGCGATGTTCGAAGTGCCGAATCCTGAAGTGCCTAACAACACGGTGGTTCAGGTCGTTCAGGACGGCTATTCGATTGGCGAGCGCGTTCTGCGTCCTGCCATGGTGGGTGTCGCCAAGGGCGGCCCGAAGCTTGTCGAACCCGATACCAATTCGATCTTCGACCAGAAGGACGCCTGATCCGATCGGGCCCGCTACGCGGGCCTGATCTCTCAGGCGCCTTTTGTAATCATCAGATGCGGGCGAAGCGCTCGATCAAGAGATCGAAGAAACCGTCCGCATCGACGTCACGCATGACCTGCGCGTTGCGCTTGCGGTCGGTGACGTGCCACCAGTCGACGACGGTCATGCCGACCGTCAGCTCCGATTTTACCTCGATCTCCACGTTGCAGGTCCGGCCCTTGAAGAGTTCCGGCTTCAGCAGATAGGCGATCACGGTCGGATCGTGCAGCGGGCCGCCGTCCGAACCGTACTTCTCGATATCGAAGCGCTCGAAGAATTCCAGCATCTCGACCATGGCGATGGCCGGGCGCGTGCCGAGATCGGCCATGCGCTTGACGCGGTCCTTGCGGGTCAGCAGCTTGTGCGTGACGTCAAGCGGCATCATCACGACCGGGACGCCGGAGCGGAACACGATATCCGCAGCCTCGGGATCCACGTAGATATTGAACTCGGCCGCCGGGGTGATGTTGCCGCCTTCGAAGAAGCCGCCGCCCATCATGACCAGTTCGCAAACCCGCGGAACGATGTCGGGCGCCTTCTGGAACGCCAGGCCGATGTTGGTCAGCGGTCCGAGCGTGCAGAGCGTGACGGTGCCTTCAGGCTCGTTGCGCAGCGTTTCGATGATGAAATCGACCGAATGCTGCGCCTGCAGCGGCATTGTGGGCTCGTCGAGAACTGGGCCGTCGAGGCCTGTC
The DNA here is from genome assembly GCF_001429725.1 of Rhizobium sp. Root708. GTDB lineage: Bacteria > Pseudomonadota > Alphaproteobacteria > Rhizobiales > Rhizobiaceae > Rhizobium. The sequence continues at coordinate 202,279 of NZ_LMHV01000012.1, forward strand.
TTCCCGTGCACGTGCTCGGCAGTCACCAGCTTGCGGGCGATCGGCTGGTCGGCGCCGGCGAACACCTTCGTATCGGTGCGGTCACAGAGCTCGCAGACAATGCGTGCATTGCGGCTGGTGTAGGAGAGCGGCACGTTACCGGCGACCGTAGTGATGCCCAGCACCTGGAGTTCTTCCGGGCTGCCGAAGGCCAGCATGATCGCGGCTGCATCGTCCTGACCTGGGTCGGTGTCGATAATTATCTTTCTCGGGTCTGCCATTCCAGTTGTTCCATCCTCCTAGGTGCTTGTCTTCTTGGTTTGCACCATTGGTCCATTGCCCGCTCCAAATCGGCGCAGCCGCTGCGGGGCACGTTTTGATGCGAGGCCCAGTCAGCTTTGTCAAGCGCATGCAACCGGGCAAACCATATGCCGCGCCGAGCTTTGCCTTGCGTCAGAGCGTCGCCGTTCCCATATTAGAGGTATCCGGATGCTGAGCGTCAGGTCCGGCAAGGTCGCTTGAATCAAGGACTTGATGACTATGAGCCGTATTACGCCCTTCGCCAGCCCTTTGCTCCTGGGCTTTGACGCCATGGAAAAAACGCTTGAGCGTCTGTCCAAGGCCAGCGATGGATACCCGCCGTACAATATCGAACGCATTGCCGCGGATCGCGCGGCAGACGATCCGGAACGCTTGCGGATCACGCTTGCGGTGGCCGGCTTCAGCGAAGAAGAACTCGACGTGTCGGTCGAGGAAAATCAACTGTCGATCCGTGGCCGCCAGGTCGATCAGGGCGAGCGGGATTATCTCTATCGCGGCATCGCCGCGCGCCAGTTTCAACGCACCTTCGTATTGGCCGACGGTATGCAGGTTCTCGGCGCAAGTCTTAAGAACGGTCTTCTTTCCGTGGATCTCATTCGGCCGGAACCGGCCCGTATGGTGAAGAAAATTAACATTTCAGTCTCACAGTAGAACAACGGCACTGTTTGAGCCGTTGGTCCCTTCTCATGGAGGTACAGGAATGTTGATGAAAGAAGCCAATTCGCACCTGACCAAAACCGAACTTGCCGGCATCGGCAACGGTGAGGTCGCCTATATCCGCAAAATACGGTCTGAAGACGTATCCAGATGCTTTCCCGAAGCGCCGGATATCGATCCGAGCGTCGACCTCTGGGCACTGTTCGGCGCAGACGGCACGCCGATTCTGCTGACGGACAATCGCTCCAGCACCTTCTTCAAGGCTGCAGAGGATGAACTGAAAACGGTGAGCCTGCACTAAGGCAGGCTCAGACTCGCTTGAATGTGAGATAGGCGGACGATCTGCCTTCGCGACGTGCTTTCGCCTCGTAGCGCGTGCTCGGCCAGCCCTCGTAGGGCGTCAGCCAGTCGGCGGCGTTTTGCGCCAGCCAATCGAAGCCGCCGTGGTCGCGGCACTTCAAGAGCGTCCAGTTGACGTAAGTATCGATATCAGAGGCAAAGCAAAACAGCCCGCCAGGCTTCAATACGCGGTGGAAACGATCGAGGTTCGTCTTTGAGACGAAACGGCGCTTCCAGTGCCTCCGCTTTGGCCATGGATCCGGGTAAAGCAGATCGATCTGGTCGATGGAGCCATCAGGCAGCCAGTCCAGCAGCTGTGTCGCATCGTCGTTGTAGACGCGGACGTTTCGGGCTCCGGCGCCGTCGACGCTCGACAACAGCTTCTGCATGGAATTTATGAACGGCTCGACACCGATGAAACCGGTGGAGGGCGTTTCCAGCGCGCGATGAATGAGATGCTCACCGCCGCCGAAACCGATTTCGAGGCGCAGCCTGTCGGTCGGTACCGGAAAAAGGTCCTTCAGCGGCTCGGGCGGAGCCGCTGAGAGATCGATGATGAACGCCGGAAGCAGGGTGTCCAGTCGCTCCGCCTGATGTTCGCGCAGAGCTTTTCCCTTGCGACGACCGAAGAAGGCTTCGGTCGCCCGTCCGCGGCGTTCCATGTCGGTCATGCTGCTTCCTTGACCTTGACGGCGTCCTTGAGCGCCTTCACGAGATCCGTACGCTCCCAGGAGAACGAGCCGTCGCGGCCGGCCTTGCGGCCGAAGTGGCCATAGGCGGAAGTCTTGGCGTAGATCGGCTTGTTGAGGTCGAGGTGACGACGGATGCCGGTCGGCGACAGGTCCATGTTCTTGCGGATCGCGGCTTCGACCTGGTCTTCCGTCACGCCCTTGCCGGTGCCGTGCAGGTCGACATAGATCGACAGCGGCTGCGCGACGCCGATGGCGTAGGAGAGCTGGATCGTGCAGCGGTCGGAAAGGCCGGCGGCAACGACGTTCTTTGCGAGGTAGCGCGCAGCATAGGCAGCCGAACGGTCGACCTTGGTCGTGTCCTTGCCGGAGAATGCGCCGCCGCCATGCGGAGCCGCACCGCCGTAGGTGTCGACGATGATCTTGCGGCCGGTGAGGCCGGCGTCACCATCGGGACCGCCGATGACGAACTTGCCGGTCGGGTTGATGTACCACTTGCAATCGCTGGCGATCGGCAGGTCGCCAAGCGCTTCGCGGATGTAGGGTTCGACAACGGCACGAACCTTCTTGGAATCCCAGCTGTCGTCGAGATGCTGGGTGGAAAGAACGATCGAGGTCACTTCGGAAGGCTTGCCGTCGACGTAGCGGACAGTCACCTGGCTCTTGGCATCGGGGCCGAGCTTGGCGACATCGCCGTCGCCCTTCTTGCGGGCGGTTGCGAGCAGCTGCAGGATCTTGTGCGAGTAGTAGATCGGCGCCGGCATGAGGTCAGGCGTTTCCTTGCAGGCGTAGCCGAACATGATCCCCTGGTCGCCTGCACCTTCGTCACCCTGCTGATCGGCAGCGTTGTCGACGCCCTGGGCGATATCGGCGGACTGCGAGTGCAGCAGCACGTCGATCTTCGCCGTCTTCCAGTGGAAGCCGTCCTGCTCGTAGCCGATGTCCTTGATGGCGCGGCGGGCCGCGGCCTTGAACTTCGACGGGTTGATGACGTCGTTACCGTTCTTGTCCTTCTTCATCAGGCTCGGGGGCAAGCGAACCTCGCCGGCGATGATGACGCGGTTGGTGGTCGCCAGCGTCTCGCAGGCGATGCGCACGCCCCATGGATTGACGCCGGTCTTGGTGGCTTCGCGATAGACCAGATCCACGATCTCGTCGGAGATGCGGTCACACACCTTGTCCGGATGACCTTCTGCAACTGACTCGCTGGTGAAGAGATAATTGGCGCGCATTTCGGGATTTCCCTCAAAGAACAAAAGCTGGGTAGTAGGTACCCAGTTCAGGGGCGAAAAACAAGCGTAGAAGGACATAAATATATCTTTATGTCTGCGGCAAAGTGGCAAATTATGCCCTAAAACGCAGAAAAAGCGGCCATTTCGACCGCTTTCCCAAAACTCTGTATTTTTGTGGGCGATTATTCGCTGTCGGCTTCGGCCGCGAGCGCCTTGACCAGTTCGACCACCTTGCGGCGGACCTTGGGGTCGGTAATCTTGACGAAGGCCCGGTTGAGTTGCAGGCCCTCCGAAGAGGAGAGGAAGTCAACCACGTAGTTTGAGCTGGAGGCCTCTGCCATCCCGGTCAGCATGCCGGACTGTTCGCCGGGTGCGTCCTCGAAGAAGAATGAAACCGGCACGTTCAGGATGCTGGAAATATTCTGGAGGCGGCTTGCACCAACACGGTTGGTGCCTTTTTCGTATTTCTGGATCTGCTGGAATGTAATGCCGAGGCTTTCCCCTAGTTTTTCCTGGCTCATTCCAAGCATTGTGCGGCGAAGGCGAATGCGACTGCCAACGTGGATGTCGATGGGGTTTGGCTTCTTCTTATTTTCAATCATGGTCCTGCCCTAACAATAATTTTCAACCTTGTTCAAACCGGCATGCCCAAACCCATCCCCAAAACGCCACGTTGCAAAGCTTTGATTAATCACCTTGAAACATACGTTAAGAACGCCGATCGCAACCACTATGCAATTTTAGGGGTTTTCGGTCAATTCTGCTTGAAAACAAAACCAAAGCGCGAACCGGCTGCAATTGCAAACAGAAGTATTTCGATCAACCAGAAGTACCTTTGTCGCGCATATGTCGAACCGCTACTAAATGCACTTCTATCAAGGGTTGCGTCGACAAAGCCAGTTTCATTGAGGGCGAGGCCAGCCACGACGCGCCCTTTGGCATCCACCAGGGCCGAAATGCCGCTGTTGCCGTCGCGAATCAATGGCAGACCCGTCTCCACCGCGCGCACACGCGCCTGTTGAAAGTGCTGATAAGGCCCGGGCGTCGCGCCAAACCAGGCGTCGTTCGTCACATTGAGAATTGCAGCCGCCGAGCCGATGTCGCCGGTCATCTCGTCGGGGAATATGATTTCGTAACAGACGAGCGGGTAGAGCTTGAGCCCACCTGGCAACGTCAACAGCTGACGATTGGCTGCGGCCGAAAAACCGCCCGGCATCTCCACGATATTCTGTATGCCAAACTCGTTCAGAATGCTTTCGAACGGCATGTATTCGCCGAAGGGCACGAGGTGAACCTTGTCGGCGGCGCCGATGATCTGTCCGCGTCCGTCGATCACATAGATCGAATTATAGTAGCGCGGCGGGTTGCCGGGTCCCATGTCTTCGACACGCACGGCGCCGGCCATCAGGATCTGGTTGTCGTCAAGCGTATCGGCGATCCGCGTGAGCGCGTCCTGATTGTCGGTCAGGATGAAGGGGATTGCTGTTTCCGGCCAGACGATGATGTCAGGCTTCTTGCTTCCATCCTTGGGCGGCTCGGCCGAAAGCTTCAGATGTTTTTCGAAGATCGCCGCGCGATCCCCGTCGCTATCCATTTTCGCTGTCTGCTCGATCATCGGCTGGACGAGACGAACGACCGGGCTCTTGCCATCGGCTTTCGGCGTGACGGCGGAGGGGCCATAGAGCGTATAGGCGCCGTAGCCGAGATGGGCCGCGAAGATCAGGGCTGCGAGCGGCAGGCCCAATTTCGCTCCCTGTCGGGTCCCGAGAAGGGCAGGCGCGCTGAAGACGAAAACGGCAAGCGCGGTGATCCCCATGATGCCGATCACATGTGCCGACTGCATCATCAGCGGAACCGGTGTCATTGCGTAGCCGATCGCGTTCCAGGGGAAGCCGGTGAAGACCACGCTTCTTGTCCACTCCAGCAATCCGAAGCTTGCCGCGAGTGCTGCAATTCGGCCGATGCCGTCGGACCAGAAGACCCGCGCCAGCGCGGTCGCCAGGCCGTAGAAGATGGCAAGCAGGGCAGGGAGGCCAAAGATGGCCAGCGGCAGCGCCCAGGCGAACTCTTCCGCGTCGATCATCAGGGCATGGCCAAGCCACCAGAGGCCGGCGACGAAGTAACCGAAACCGAACAGCCATCCTATCACGAAGGACGGCCATAGCCGCCCGACGGGATTGCTGTTCGGCGCAGCCGCGGAGCCGTCGATCAACCACACCAGCAGCGTGAACGAGACGAACATGGCGGCAAAGAAGCCGATCGGCGGGAGTGCCAGGACCCCGAATGCGCCGGCAAACACGGCCAACAACATTCTCCTGAAACCCCAGACCAGGATAACCTTGTCCGCAAGTCGCTCCATGCACACCCCGCCAAGCCGCGAATCAATCAGGACCGCAGTCTTTCAAAAAAGGCACAGTTTGTCGTGGCTTGCGGCGATCAGTTTGCCGTCGGAACCTCGGTCTGGCGGTCATCGCCATGCTCCGGACCCGACATGCCGTCGCCATCCGACTTTACACGGCGACGGAGAGCCTGGCGCTTGCGGGTAATCCGCACGCGCTTGATGCGCCGGGGATCGGCATCGAGAATGTGGAACTCGAAACCGGGCATGGCCTGGACAAGCTCGCCGCGCACGGGAATGCGGCCGAGTTCGGAGAAGATGAGGCCGCCCAGCGTGTCGACTTCGTCAACCTGTTCGGCGATGTCGAAGTCGGGACCGATCGCTTCCGCGATCTCCTCGAGTTCGACGCGCGCATCGGCGACGAACACGTCTTCGGTGATGCGCTTGAACATCACTTCTTCGTCATCGTGTTCATCATCGATATCGCCAACGACCATCTCGACGATGTCTTCGTGCGACGCCAGTCCATCGGTACCGCCGTACTCATCGATGACAAGCGCCATCTGGGTGCGGTTCACCTGCATGCGCCGCAGCAGATCGGCGGCGAGCATGGAAGGCGGAACGAACAAGATCTTCCGGATGATACCGGCCTCGGTCAGCGTCTTCTGCAGGTCCACGCGCGAAAGATCGAAGTTCGGTCTGGCGACGCGGGGTGCCTTCTGCAGATGTTCGGGAGAAACGTCGACAAGCGGTTCGGCAGGCTTCGCAGCCTTCGTGCTGCCGCGGCGCTTGTTGCGCGCCTGCTTGGCAATGTGGGACAGCAGGTCGCGGATATGAACCATCCCGCGCGGGTCGTCGAGCGTATCGGCGTAAACAGGCATGCGCGACCGGCCGGATTCCTCGAACAGGATCATCAACTCGCCGATGGTGATGTTTTGATCGACCGCTTCGATGTCGGCGCGCGGCACCATGACATCGGCGACACGCACTTCGCGGAAGCGAAGGATGTTGTGCAACATCGCCCGCTCGTCGGGCGAAAACACATCGCCATCTGCCGCGTCGGTCAGCAACGCATCGGTGATGTCCTCACGAAGGCGGGAAACCTGCTGCGGTCTCAGGATGCGCGCAGCCCGCGACCAAAAGGATTGGGATCGTCCGGACTGCCTACTACTACTGCCACCCTCGTCGGATGAGGAGGAGGATTGGTCGGTGTCCTTGGCCTCTGCGGCCGGTCTAGTCGTAAAGTCGCTCATGGTTCCATTTTAAGGTCTTGACCCTCGTATGGGTCAGATAGGCCGAGTTCCGCCAAAATGCGAGTCTCCAGCCCCTCCATTATCTCGGCTTCAGCATCATTATTATGATCGTAGCCGAAGAGATGCAAGAAACCGTGCACCATTAAGTGAGTGAGGTGGTCGTCGAAGCTCTTCTCGAGCTCGACCGCCTCCCGCTCCACGGTCTCTTTTGCGATGATGATATCGCCAAACATGGGCCCCGGCACCTTGCCCGGCTTCACCGGGAAGGCAGGAAAGGACAGCACGTTGGTCGGCTTGTCCTTGCCGCGCCATTCGGCGTTGATGTCCTGGATCGAGGCATCATTGGTGAAAACCAGCGACACCTCGGGCACCATTTTTGGAAAGGGCTGCTTGACCGTCTCGCGAAGGTAGATGGCCGCCGTCTCCAGCACCCGATCCGCCAATGCATGCAACGCATCTTCGGAAGGCCAGTCGCCTTCCTCGATGCTGATCTGTATGTCGAGTTCGGCCATCAATCCTGCCGGCTGGCGTCCTCTGCTTCCGCGATGTAGGTCGAGTCGTAAGCCTTTACGATGCGGCCGACAAGCGGGTGGCGCACAACATCCGTATCGCGGAAGCGAACGATCGAGACGCCCTCCACGTCGTTCAGCAGCCGAAGAGCCTCTACCAGTCCGGATTTTACGCCGCGCGGCAAGTCGATCTGGCTCGGATCGCCGGTGACGATCATGCGCGAGTTCTCGCCGAGACGCGTCAGGAACATCTTCATCTGCATCGATGTCGAGTTCTGCGCTTCGTCGAGGATAACGGCTGCGTTTGCGAGCGTCCGTCCGCGCATGAAGGCGAGCGGGGCGATTTCGATGACGCCGGCCGTGATTGCTCGCTCGACCTTGTCGCCGGGCATCATGTCATAGAGCGCGTCATAAAGAGGCCGAAGATATGGATCGACCTTTTCCTTCATGTCGCCGGGAAGGAAGCCGAGGCGTTCGCCGGCTTCGACGGCCGGTCGCGAAAGGATGATCTTTTCGACGGCGCCGCGTTCCAGCAGCTGGGCCGCGTGCGCGACCGCGAGGTAGGTCTTGCCGGTGCCGGCGGGACCGACACCGAAAACCAGCTCCGCGCGTTCCAGCGCGCGCATATAGGCATCCTGGGTCGGCGTGCGGGCAATGATGGTTTTCTTGCGTGTGGAAACCTGCGCCATGGTCAGCTTGGCCTTACGCTCCAAGGTTGGCAGGCTCAGCTGATCGTCCGCTGCAACCGCCATGCGGATCGCGCCTTCGACATCCGATCTTTCCACGCTGCCACCTTTCTGAAGCTTCTCGTAAAGATAATCCAGCGTCCGCCGAGCCTGATTGGTGGTGACGATGTCACCCGTAATCACAACGGAATTGCCACGCGCTCGGGCGTCGATGTTGAGACGCTCTTCGAGCAGCTTCAAATTCTGGTCGAATTGACCGAAAAGCTCACTGGCGAACCGATTGTTCTCGAACGTCAGGACAAAGTGATTGGCGTCGCTCGCTATGCGTGGGTGGCGCGGTGAAGAAGAAACCAATTCTTGTCCGTTCAAGCGGTCAGGCTCCCTGGGTTAGACCTCGGCCTCTGCAATCTCGGCAAACAGGCTGTTGGTTCCGGTTCCGGTGATTCGCACATTAATAATGTCACCGATTCGCGATGCTTTTGCATCAACATTCACTGATTGAAGCCACGGAGAACGGCCTATAAGCTGTCCTGGCATGCGACCGGGCTTTTCAAGCAACAGTTCGATCGTCTTTCCGACACAGGATTCGGCAAATTCCAGCTGCTGCTTCAAGAGAAGCGCCTGCAGGCGTTCGAGCCGTTCTGCCTTGATCTCTTCCGGCACCTGGTCCTTCAGCTCCGCACCGGGCGTGCCCGGCCGTGTCGAGTACTTGAAAGAGAAGGCCTGCGCATAGCGCACCTTCTCCACCAGACGCAGTGTATCTTCAAAATCCTGGTCTGTCTCCCCCGGAAAGCCGACGATGAAATCGCCGGAGAGGGCGATGTCGGGGCGGGCGGCACGAATGCGTTCGATCAGGGTCAGATATTCGGCTGCCGTATGGCGCCGGTTCATCGCTTTCAGGATGCGGTCGGAACCGGCCTGAACCGGCAGGTGCAGATAGGGCATCAGCGCGCGCAAGTCTCTGTGCGCCTCGATCAGGCGGTCGTCCATGTCGCGCGGGTGGCTGGTCGTGTAGCGCAGACGCGCAAGTCCGGGAATCTCGGCCAGCCGGTAAAGCAGGTCGCCAAGCGTCCATTCCTCGCCGTTCGGGCCGAGGCCGTGCCAGGCATTGACGTTCTGGCCGAGCAGGGTCACCTCGCGGACGCCGCCCTCGACGAGCTTCTGCGCTTCCTCGACGATCTGGCTGACCGGCCGCGACACTTCCGAACCGCGGGTATAGGGCACGACACAAAAGGTGCAGAATTTGTCGCAGCCTTCCTGGACGGTCAGGAAGGACGTCACGCCGCGCGAGCGGATCTGCTTGGCCTCGGCGATCGGCAGATGCTCGAACTTGTCTTCGAGCGCGTATTCGGTATCGACGATCCGCTGCCCTTCCTTCGCCTTGCGCAGCGCTTCCGGCAGGCGGTGATAGGTCTGCGGCCCGATGACGACATCGACGGCAGGCGCGCGGCGTAGAATTTCTTCGCCCTCGGCCTGCGCAACGCAGCCGGCAACGCCGATCATGAATTCGCGGCCCTGCTTGTTGCGCTCTTTCTTCATGTCGCGCAGGCGACCGAGAGCCGAATAGACCTTTTCGGCGGCCTTCTCGCGGATATGACAGGTGTTCAGCAGGACGAGGTCAGCCTCGGCCATGTCCTCTGTCTGCTCATAGCCGTCACGCGCGAGCGCATCGCTCATGCGCGTCGAGTCATAGACATTCATCTGACAGCCATAGGTCTTGATGAATACCTTGCGGCTGTTGCTGCCATCGCGGAGATCGGTCTCCGGGGCCGGAAGAAGGGCGCTGTCCTGAGTCATGGCCGGCTATTTAGTGGTTTTTCATGCGCGAGAAAAGGAAATCTTCTCTCAGGCAGCCTCGCGACCGCGCAGCGCTGCCCCGAGCATCGCGCGGATGCGGTGGGCGATGGTTGCGCTGACTTCCTTGCGCTTGCTGTCCCCTCGGTAGGGAATGGCTTCTCCGAAATGCACTTCGACATCGAAGGCACCGCATCTCAGCATGTCCTTCAGGTGCGGCAGCATCTCGACATCGCCAGGCCAAGAGGCAAGCGGACGGTGGTAGCGCCCCATCGGCAGGCCCTGCGCCTTCGTGTAGGCGACCGCCACCGGCTGGACGTAGACCGTACCGCTCGGCGATGCCGGCACAGCCATGGCGGCTGCGCCAAACAGGGAGGACTTCACCTCGAGCAGGCGGTTGCCGTCCGAGGTCGTGCCCTCGGGAAAGAGCACGACGATCTCGCCGTCGGCCATGCGGCCGGCAATCTCGTTCGCCTGGTTGCCCGTCTTGTGCTTCTCTTCGCGCACAACGAAGACGCTTTTTTGCAGCTTCGCCAGCGTCCCGAAGATCGGCCAGTCCCGCACCTCGGTCTTGGCGATGAATGCGACGTCCGCGACCGCCGAGAGGACCATGATGTCCATCCACGAGGAATGATTGGCGCAGAGCATCAGCGGCCGCCGCGTCTCCATATTGCCGCGAATGTGGATGCGGATGCCGAGACAGAAGCAGACCGTGCGGTGCCACATGCGGGGCAGCCAACGTCGCATCTTCCAGTCGTAGCGCAGTGCCAGCAATTGCCACGGCATCAGCAGAATGCTTGCGAGGAGAATGACGATGCCCGCGAAGGCGACACGCAGCCAGGCGATCAAAGAGAAGACTCCCGGGCTGCGCAGCTCATGACCTCAGTGCTCGTCCTTCTTCAGCGGAATGCCGTAGAGTTCCAGCCGATGATCGACGAGTTGGAAGCCATGTTCACGCGCGATGCGTTCCTGCAGTGCCTCGATTTCCGGCGAGCGGAATTCGATGACCATGCCCGACTTCAGGTCGATCAGATGATCGTGGTGTTCTTCCGGAACGGTCTCGTAGCGCGAGCGGCCGTCGCGGAAGTCGTGGCGCGCGATGATGCCCGCATCCTCGAAGAGCTTGACCGTGCGATAAACCGTGGAGATCGAGATCTTGGCGTCGACCTTGACCGAACGGCGATAGAGTTCCTCGACGTCGGGATGGTCAGCGGATTCCTCGAGAATGCGCGCAATGACGCGGCGCTGCTCGGTCATTCGCATGCCGCGCTCAGCGCAAAGCTCCTCCAGGGTCTTGGCCACTTCCGTCATGAGCCGCCTTCCGATAGTCAAACTGCCGTTAGGGAACTAGCGAAGAACACGCTTCATGACAAGCGCCGTGGAGGTCGCACCATTGGCATCCTTGTAGTATCCACGGCGTTCGCCGACCTGGTCGAAGCTTAGCTTGCGATAGAGCCCCAATGCGGCCGCGTTGCCGTTGTCGACCTCGAGGAACATGCTCTCGCCACCGCGAGCCTGGGCCTCGCGGATGGCCGCCTGCATCAGGCGCCAGCCGAGACCGGCCCGCGCCAGCTTCGCCTGCACGGCGATCGTCAGGATCTCGGCTTCGCCGGCGGCCTGCCTTGCCAGCACAAAACCCGGCAGCGGCTTTTTCAGGAAGGCGTTGGTCTGGCGTGCGACAAAACCGAAAACGTTGTTCTGGCTGAGCAGGCTGTAGAATTCTCCATCGCCCCAGGGCTGGGCGAAGCGTTCGCCATGCAGCGTGGCGACGGCGCGGCAATCGTCGCTGTCCATGGCGATGATTTCGAATTCCGGCTTCAGCGTCAGATAGGATTCCAACATGGTCATACTCGTTCGATTGCGAAGCCGGCCTGTGGCTTGGCGTCGGGTCCGCGCAGATAAAGAGGCTTCGGCTTTCCGGAAGAAGGATCGGCGGCAGCACCTAGGCGCGCCACGATGGAGATCGGGAAGTGGTTGGCGTGATCGCCGGATGCGTCGGGTTTCAGCAGCGGGGTCGCCGATCCGGTGATCTCACCGTCGAATCCGGCAGCGAATTCCAGCGCCTCTTCGATCGAGAGGGCGCGGGCCTCGTCAAGCGCGTTGCCTTCGGCGTCGAATGCCTGCAGATAAATCTCGTTGCGCTTCGCATCCATGGCGGCGAGAGCCGCGCGGCCCGGCGTTTTCAGCCGCTGCGCCTCGGCCATGACCGCAAGCGTTGTTATGCCGACAGCGGGGACGCCGAGCGACAGCGCGAAGCCGCGAGCGGCGGCAACACCGACGCGGATGCCGGTAAATGAACCTGGACCAACGGTAACGGCAATGCGATCGACGGCTGATAGCGCAACGCCTGCCTGATCCAGCACGCGGTCGATAATCCCCATCAAATGCTCTGCATGCCCCTTGCCGATCATGTCCGATGCCTCCCCAAGCATCGCCTTCCTGCCGCTGTCATAGAGAGCGGCAGCGCAATCCACACCTGCGGTGTCGAGCGCCAGTATGATCATGGCATCAATTTCCGAATAAAACGTTCCTGAGCCTCCATACATTCACCCTGCCGCGCTTGCAAATGCTGCGCCAGGACGAATGACGGAAACTTTGAGTGTCGTCGTCAGGCGGCGACGACTTCCTCGACTTCCGGAACGAAGTGGCGAAGCAGGTTCTGCACACCATGCTTCAGCGTTGCCGTCGACGACGGGCAGCCGGCGCAAGAGCCCTTCATGTTGAGATAGACCTTGCCATCCTTGAAGCCACGGAAGGTGATGTCCCCACCATCCTGGGCGACAGCCGGACGCACGCGCGTATCCAGCAGTTCCTTGATCGTGAGCACGATCGACTCGTCGGCTGCGTCAAAGAACTCACCGCCCGCATCGAGATCTTCGGAAAGAACGGAAGCGTCGCCCATGACAGGCTTGCCGGACATGAAGTGTTCCATGATCGAGCCGAGGATCGCCGGCTTCAGATGCTGCCACTCGGCATTGTCCTTGGAAACCGAGATGAAATCGTAGCCGAAGTAGACGCCGGTAACGCCAGGAATCTCGAAGAGGCGCGCGGCCAGCGGCGAAGCCTGCGCTTCGTCGGCGTTAAGGAATTCGGCCGTGCCCGTTTCCATCACCACCCGGCCTGGCAGGAACTTCTGCGTGGCGGGATTGGGCGTCGCTTCGGTCTGAATAAACATGTCGCTCTCCGTGCGGCGGGCAGCAGCCCCGGGCCGTCTTTAGAATTCTTCAAAAGAGAAAATAAGCCGATTGGCTGAGCTATTCAAGAGACTCATACTCAAGAAAGCATATCAGGCCAAGGCGTCGAGTTCTTCGTCCGTCAGCGTATCGGGAAGGACGGTCACCGGGATCGGAAAGGCCGCGCCACGTCCTGCGACCGAAGAAACCAGCGGCCCAGGGCCTTCCTTGGCCGAACTTGCGGCAAGCACGAGGATCGCGATGTCCCGATCTTCCTCGATCACTGCATTGATCTGCTCGGCGGCGCTTCCCTCGCGAATGACGATCTCGGGCTCGATGCCGATCGTTTCGCGCACCAGCTGGGCCGATTTCGCGACCACGGCCTCGGCTTCCTCACGGGCCTCGGCGCGCATGATTTCCTCCACGCCGAGCCATTGCTGAAAGTCGCCATCCGGAATGATGTAGACGAGAACCAGCCCGCCGTTGGAATTTTTCGCACGCCGACCGGCGTAATGAACCGCACGGGAGCATTCTGGCGTATCATCGATGACCGCCATGAATTTGCGCCGGTGACCTTCGAGCCGTGAGAGTCGCTTTGATACCATGGCGGGACTCTGACACCCGATCCCGAAATTTTGCAAGTGCTGGTTTTTGCCCCGAGCGGCGGTTTTCGCGCGCCCGCGGTTACGCCGGCATCAGCCCGTATAGGCGCATGATTTCCTTGACGTGCTCGATGTCAGGTTTCCCGTGGACGTTGATGGCGGAAGCCATTTCCTCGAAGTAGCGGCGCCCTATGAGCCCGGGCGTCATGGTGATCAGCGCTTTCGCGGTCTCGTTGTGGAGGTTCTCGTGGGTGTGCACGTAGCCGCGGGGGATGAAAAGCGTCTCGCCGGCCCTTATCTCGTGCTTCTTTCCGTCGAGGGTGGTCGTCATCGTTCCCGACAGGCCGTAGACCACCTCGTCCACGTCGCGATGAAAATGCGCAGCCGGAACCCTTGCCTGCGGCGGCACCGTGAACTCGAACATCACAAGGCTTTCCGAACTCTGATCTTCATCGATCAGAATGCGGACATCCATAGTGCCGATCTGAATGAGGTTACGATCGCGCATCGGGCCATCCTCATGGGTCTGAGGAGAGTACGCTGTCGTTTTCGGTTCGACAAGTCCGGGCGACGGAACCGCCGCCCGGACTGTACCTCAGTAGAGCCCGGACTTTATCTCAGTAGAGAAAGCCGACGATGTCGCGGACTTCCTTCATCGTCACCTCGGCGCGGGCGCGGGCGCGTTCGCCGCCGTTGCGCAGGATCGCATCGATATGGCTGGTGTCGGACATCAGGCGGCGCATCTCGGCGGTAATCGGCGAGAGCACGTTGACCGCGATATCGACCAGCGCCGGCTTGAAGACCGAGAATTGCTGGCCGCCGAATTCCGCAAGCACGTCAGCCTTCGACCTGTCGGCAAGGGCCGCATAGATACCGACGAGGTTGTCGGCTTCCGGGCGCCCCTTGAGGCCGTCGAGTTCGCTCGGCAAGCCTTCCGGATCGGTCTTCGCCTTGCGGATCTTCTTCGAGATCGCATCCTCGTCGTCCATCAGGTTGATGCGCGACAGATCCGATGGATCCGACTTCGACATCTTCTTGGTGCCGTCGCGCAGCGACATGACGCGCGGTGCCGGGCCGTCGATCAGAGGCTCGACCATCGGGAAATAGGCATGCACCGGCTCATTGCCGACGGTGATGTCGATGCCGTAACTCGTCTTGCGGATATGCTCCGCATAATCGAGGTTGAACTTCATCGCGATGTCGCGGGCAAGTTCAAGATGCTGCTTCTGATCGTCGCCGACAGGCACATGCGTACCACGGTAGACGAGAATGTCGGCGGCCATCAGGCTCGGGTAGGCGTAGAGACCAAGCGAGGCCTGCTCGCGGTCCTTGCCGGCCTTGTCCTTGAATTGCGTCATGCGGTTCATCCAGCCGATGCGCGCGACGCAATTGAAGATCCAGGCGAGCTCGGCATGCTGCGGCACGGCCGACTGGTTGAAAACGATATGCTTTTCCGGGTCGATGCCGGACGCGATGAAGGCGGCGGCGATCGAACGGATCTGGTTCGGCATGTCCTCGTGGACGAGTTGCGCGGTCAGTGCGTGCATGTCGACGACGCAGTAGATGCAGTCGTTGCCGTCCTGCAGCGCCACGAACTTGCGGATCGCGCCCAGATAGTTGCCGAGATGGAGGTTGCCGGTCGGCTGAACGCCGGAGAAAACCACTTTCTTGAATTCGCTCATAATGTCCTCGATTAGGCTGGTGGAGGGCCCCAGGGTTTGTAACCCATGTTGCTAACGGGCGCGCTTATGCACGCGCGCGAAACCGCAATCAAGGGGTTCAGGCCGCGGCGTGTTGGATCAGGTCGAAGGTGTTGCCATAAGGATCCGAAAACACGGCCACGGTTCCGTAGATTTCATGCCGAGGCGCTTCCAGAAAGCGCACGCCCTTCGCCAGCATCGAAGCATGGTCGCGGGCGAAATCGTCGGTCTTGAGGAAGAAGCCGACGCGGCCGCCGGTCTGGTTGCCGATCGCTACTCTCTGATCCTCGCTATCTGCCTTTGCGAGCAGAAAAGCCGCGCCGTCGCCGCCATCAGGTCTGACCACCAGCCAGCGATTGCCGGGGGACTGCGTATCGTCATGGATGCAATCGAAACCGAGCGCGCCACAATAGAAATCCTTGGCGCGATCGTAGTCGTCGACGATGAGAGTCACGAGAAAAAGGGATTGAGGCATGATCGCTCCGCTGCAGGCTTTCACTTGTCGCGAAGAGCCGGTCCCTGGTCAAGCACGCCGACCCCTCCGGCGGTCGGAAATGCGACTTCGGCATCCCCGGAAGACGGTGAATGCGCGCTCTCGAACGAACCGGAACATTGTTGTGAATATGCTTCGCACATTTACGTGAAAGGAAAAAATATACTGCTTTTTAGGTATATCTAAATCATATTTTAGCGGTAGATTGTGGCATTCACACATACCGCAGGGTAAACAATTTCACAAAAAGGCCATTTTTGGGGAGAGCTTTTCCGTCGCCAGAAAGTCACGCCGGGTTCGTCCGGCGCATTTCGAGGGGAGGGGAACCAATGCAATCCGCATTTTCCATCGCACTCGCCGGCCTGTTCTGTCTGTCGTGTTTCGACAGTGCCGACGCTCAGAATATCAAGAGAGTGGCGATACCGCCGCTCAAGCACAGGGAAACGCTCACCTATACTCTGCAGACCGTCAGCGTTCAGGCGAACTGCTTCCCGCCACAGCTACGCGGAATTCTGTCCTACATTGCCGACAAGACCGGTCGGCGTCCGATAGTGACCTCCGGCTTCCGATCACATGGCCGATCGCATTCCCAGCACCGCCATTGCGCGGCGGCTGACATCCGGATTCCCGGCGTGTCGGAGCGCACGATCATCGCGATCGCGGCGTCGGCGCCTGGGATCGGCGGCATCGGTCGCTACTGCAACGGCATCGTCCATGTGGACGTCGGTCCGAAGCGGCGGTGGACCTACTGCTGATCGCGCGAACCGCTACAGCATCGGCCCGAAAATCGGAATCGATTTTCGGAAAGCCTGATGCGTAGATTCAATAAGATAGAGCGTCCTCTGTGCGTCCTTAGGGACGCACGGCGCTCTAGCCGTCGACCTTCGCCGGCTTGCGGTTCAGGTTCCGCCGGATCATGCCGAGATTGGCGCCGCCGATCAGAAAGGCGGTCGCGAAATAGACCGCCATGGCGATGATGATCAGCAGACCGAGTGTGCCGACCTTTGTCGTCAGGTGCGCGCCCGAGGCAAGCCACGGCGCCCAGCGGTGCTGCAGGTACATGATCACGCCGCCCATGACGGCGGCGGACACGACGAGCAGTGCTGCACGACGCGCCAGGGCCCATTCCCATGCGAGGTGGCCACGGCGGAGCAGTGTCGTGAACAGCAGCACCGTGCTGATCCAGCCTGCGGTCGCTTCCGCGACCGCGATCCCTGGAGCGCCGAGGAACGGGAAAAGCGTCAACGCCGTCGCGCAGTTGACGCCGACGGCCACGGCCGAAAAGCGCATCGGGGTCTTGGTGTCTTCGCGCGCATAGAACCCGGGCTGCAGCGCCTTGATCAGCACGAAGGCGGGCAGGCCGATGCCATAGATGGCGAGAATGGAAGCGACGACAGCGGTGTTTTCCTGATGGAAGGCGCCGCGTTCATAGAGCACGCGAATGATCTCATTGGAAAGAATCCAGAGCGCAAAGGCGGCGGGGATCGTCAGGAACAGCACGAACTCGATCGATCGGTTCTGCAGGTTTCCGGCTTCGCGCAAGTTGCCGCCCTTCAGCGCACGCGCCAGTTCCGGCAAAAGCACCACGCCGACGGCGACGCCTACGACGCCGAGCGGCAGCTGGTAGATGCGATCGGCATATTGAAGTGCTGCGATCGCGCCTTCCTTGCTGGAGGCGATCGCCTGGCCGATCATCTGGTTGATCTGGGTGATGCCGCCGGTCACGGCGGCGGGCACTGCGAGGATCAGCAGTCGTTTGACGTTCGGCGTAAAGCGGGGAAAGCGAAAGCCGATGCTCATGCCGGCATGCAGGACGCCGATATAGACCACTACGAGCTGCAGGACGCCCGCGACGAGCACGCCCCAGGAGAGATACCAGGCGGTCTGAAGTGGTTCAGCGCCGGTATAGAGCGCGTAAAACAGCGCCCCGATCATCACCACGTTGAGGAAGACGGGGGCGATGGCCGCTGCGAAGAAATGATGCAGCGAGTTCAGCATCCCGCTCATCATCGCAGTCAAAGACATGCACATGAGATAGGGGAACATCACCGCCGCCATGCGGATGGTGATCGAAAACTTCTCAGCATCATCCGCAAAGCCCGGCGCGATGACGAAGCGCACCAGCAAAGGCATGCAGAGCTCCATCACGATGGTGATGAGCAGCAGCACCGAAAACAGCACGCCGAAGACTTCCTCGGAGAAGCGCTTGGCTCCGTCAGTGCCGTTCGCTTCGATCTCCTTGGCGAACAGCGGCACGAAGGCGGCGTTGAACGCGCCTTCGGCAAAGAGCCGGCGGAAAAGGTTCGGAAAGCGAAAGGCGGCGTAGAAGACGTCGGCCATCGGGCCGGTGCCGAGCGCCGCCGCCATCAGCGTTTCACGGGCAAAGCCGAAGATGCGGCTGCCGAGGGTGGCGCCGCCGACGGTGGCGAATTTTCTGACGAGGCTCATGCGTTCTGGCTCATGCGGGCGAATCCGCCTTCTTGTCTGTCTGTGGCGCGGCCCGAACCGGAGTCGGTTGCGCGATGATGCCGGAGGGCATGCGTTCGCGCAGCTCGTCCTGCTCCTCGGCCATGACGGCCTTGAGGCGCGCGGTGATGTTCGAGCGCTTGCTGTCGCCCGAGATCTTCTGGCCGACGAGGTCGGTCACGTAGAAGCTGTCGATGACCTTCTCGCCGAAGGTGGTGATCCGCGCCGACTGGATGTCGAGCGACAGATCCGAGAGAACCGCCGTGATTTCCGAGAGCAGGCCCGTCCGGTCGAGGCATTCGACCTCGATGACGGTGAACTTGTTCGAAAGACTGTTGGAAATGTTGACGGACGGCGGAATGACGAAGGCCTTGCTCTTCTTGCGGTTCTTGGTCCGCGTCGCAATCACTTCGGGCAGCCGCTTTTGGCCGGAAAGCACGTCCTCGATCATCCGACCAATCGTGCCGGCACGCCGCAACTCGTCGGCATCGTCCTTGAACTCGCGGCTGACATGGATCGTATCAAGCGCGCGGCCATCCGAGGTGGTGAAGATCTGCGCATCGACGATGTTGGCGCCCGCTGCCGCGCACGCGCCGGCGATGACGGCGAGAAGCCGCGGATGGTCCGGCGAGAGCACGGTGATCTCGGTGATCGCATGGAAGCTGTCGGTGCGCACCATCGTCGCCAGCGCCTGGCCTGCCTTGTCCGCCTGGCGGATGAAGCCGGCGTGCCGCACCTGATCTTCCAGCGGAACCGAGAGCAGATACGGCTGGTAGTGCAGCTTGCTGTAGATCTTGCGGTCCTTCTGGCTCCACTCGGAGAGCGCATTGTAGAGCGCCTCGGCCGCGAAGTTGGCGCGCTCCTTGCGTGACACTTCCGAGAACCCGCCGGCAAGCAACAGTTCGGTCTCGTAGTAAAGCGTGCGCAGCAGCTGCCCCTTCCAGCCGTTCCAAACGCCCGGACCGACCGCACGGATATCGCAGATCGTCAGGATCAGCAGCATCTTCAGCCGGTCGAGCGACTGTACGACATCGGCAAAGTCGGTGATCGTCTTGCGGTCGGTCAGATCGCGCGTCTGCGCGACCATCGACATGACCAGATGCTCCTGGATCAGCCAGACGACCATCTCCGTCTGCTTCTGCGACAGGCCGAAGCGGGCGCAGAGCTTGCGGGCGACGCGGGCGCCGGCAATCGAGTGGTCTTCCTGGCGGCCCTTGGCAACATCGTGCAGCAGCACCGCGACGTAAAGCGCTTCGCGATCCTCGAGGCTGGGCATCAACTTGTTGGCAAGCGGGTGCAGGTCGTCGGCCTTGCCCTTGTCGATCTCCGACAGCACCTCGACCGTGCGGATCAGATGCTCGTCCACCGTATAGTGGTGGTACATGTTGAACTGCATCATCGCGACGATCTTGCCGAACTCCGGGATGAAGCGGCCGAGCACGCCGGCCTCGTTCATGCGGCGCAGGATCAGCGCGGGATCGCGCTTCGACGTCAGGATCGACATGAAGAGGCGGTTTGCCTCGTCGTTCTCGCGCAGATTGTTGTCGATCAGGCTGAGCGAGCGGGTCACGCGCTTCAAAGCATCCGGATGGAATTCCAGCCCGTTGATATCGGCGACATGGAAGAGCCGGATGATGCTGATCGGATCGAGCTTGAAGACATCAGGGCTTGCAAGCGCAATACGACCGCGGTCTTCGACGAACTCGGTGCTGCCGGCAATCTTGCGGCTGCGGTGTGTGAAGCGGCTGAGGACACCTGATAGTCCCGGCGTCGACTTCGCCTGTTGGTCCTCGAGCGCCGCGCAGAGGATGCGCGTCAGATCGCCGACGTCCTTGGCGACAAGGAAGTAGTGCTTCATGAAGCGCTCGACGGCCGAGAGGCCGGGGCGCGAATGATAGCCAAACGCCTCGGCGATCTCGCGCTGGATGTCGAAGGACAGTCGCTCCTCCGCCTTTCCGGTCAGGAAATGCATGTGGCAACGGACCGCCCAGAGGAAATCGTCGGCCTTCTGGAAAAGGTGATACTCGTGCTTCGAGAGAACGCCGAGCGGTACGAGCTCAGCCGTGTCGCGGACGTGATAATAGTATTTCGAGATCCAGTAGAGTGTGTGCAGGTCACGCAGGCCGCCCTTGCCTTCCTTGACGTTGGGCTCGACCAGATAGCGGGTGTCGCCGGCCTTGCGGTGGCGCTCGTCGCGCTCGGCGAGCTTGGCGGCGATGAATTCGGGACCAGTCCCGGTGACGATTTCCTTATCGAAGCGCGTCTCGAGCTGGGTTTCCAGCGACAGCAGACCGCAGATGTAGCGCATCTCAAGGATCGCGGTGCGGATCGTCATGTCCGACTTCGAAAGCGCGATGCACTCTTCCACCGTGCGCGTCGCATGGCCGACCTTGAAGCCCATGTCCCACAGGACGTAGAGCATGAATTCGACCGCCTTATGGGTCTCCTCCGCCGGCTTCGGCTGGAAGAGGAACAGGAGGTCGATGTCGGAGCCCGGCGCCAGTGTATCGCGGCCATAGCCGCCGACGGCGGTGACGGCGAACTTGTCTTTCTGCTTCGGAAAGACGTGCGTGCACGCGAACTGGTAGAGAATGGTGATGATCTGGTCTTGCAGCCAGGAGATCCGGCGGGCGCAATTGATGCCGCTGCCATCGACCGAAAGCAGCTCGCGCGCTTTCTGTCGACCTTCGCTGCTGGCCTTCTTGAGGGTCGCCAGCAGATCGGACCGCATGACGTCGGGCCGCGTCTTGTTCGCCTCGGCGACCGCGTCGCACATCTTCAGAAGATAGTCGGTGTCGAGGATATTGGAGAAATCGATGTCGTTCGTCGTCGCCATGCGCGGGGCGGCTTCCTCTTCGCGCGGCGCAGCCGCTTCGTGCTGCGCCTCTCGTTTCGTCTGCATGCGCTATAGCCTCTTTGCCCGCCGATGACACGGGCTTTCATACTGCAGAACCTTTAATTTTGGCGAAAAGGTGATGTGGCGCGTGAAAGCGGCGACATCGGCCAATCAGGCAGCGATCTGGGCCTGCACGGAATAGAGCACCTGACGTGTCTCGCTGGTGATTGCCTCCAGCGTCTCTTGGTCGCACTCGCGGTAGCCCGCCTTGGCGACGGACGTCGCAAGCTCCAGAATTCTGGCGCAGCAACGGATAATGTGCAGCAGGCCGAACGGCGACGCCCAGCCGCGCGGCGTACCGTGCTCGTCTGCAAGTCGCAGCGCTTCAAGCGCGCTGAAGATGGCCGCTAGCCTCTGGGTCTCGTTGAACAGCCGGTCCATGAACATCGATCAGCCCTGCTTCAGCTTTTTCTTGAGGTCGTAGAGCGCATCCATCGCTTCGCGCGGCGTCATGTCGTCGAGGCTCATGCCCTTCAAAGTCTCTTCCACCTTCGAGGCGCCGCGATTGGTATCCTCGCGGCGGACCGCCACCTGGAAAAGCGGCAGATCGTCGATGAGCTGGCTCGCCGGGTTCTTCCGGTCGGCGTCCTCGAGACGGGTCAGCACGTCGCGGGCGCGCGCCACCACCGAGGCCGGGAGGCCGGCAAGCCGGGCGACCTGGATGCCGTAGGAGCGGTCGGCAGCACCGGGGCCGACTTCGTGCAGGAAGATCACGTCGCCGTCCCATTCCTTCACCCGCATCGTCGCGTTCGATAGCCGCGCAAGCTTCTCCGAAAGCACCGTCAGTTCGTGGAAATGGGTGGCGAAGAGGCCGCGGCATCGATTGGCTTCGTGCAGATGCTCGACGGAGGCCCAGGCGATGGAGAGGCCATCGAAGGTCGCGGTACCGCGGCCGATCTCGTCGAGGATGACCAGTGAGCGATCGGTCGCCTGGTTGAGGATCGCCGCCGTTTCGACCATCTCGACCATGAAGGTCGAGCGGCCGCGCGCGAGATCGTCGGAGGCGCCGACACGCGAGAACAGCCGATCGACGATGCCGATATGGGCTGATGTGGCCGGCACGAACGAACCCATCTGGGCGAGGATCGCAATCAGCGCGTTCTGTCGCAGGAAGGTCGACTTACCGCCCATGTTCGGGCCGGTCAGCAGCCAGATCGCGCCATCCTTGCCGTCGGCAACAGGCGACAGATCGCAGTTGTTGGCGACGAACGGACCGGATGATTGCCGGCGCAGCGCCTGCTCGACAACCGGGTGACGTCCGCCTTCGATCGCAAACATCTTCGAGCCGTCGACCAGCGGCCGGCAATAGGCCTGCTCGTCTGCAAGCAGCGCAAGGCCGGCGGCAACGTCGATGACGGCGAGCGCGCGCGCGCCGGCCTTGATTGCCTCGGCCTCGGCGACGACGGCTGAGGTCATGCGGTCGAAGGCCGCCAGTTCGATCGCGAGCGCCTTGTCGGCGGCGTTGGCGATCCGGCTTTCCAGATCGGCAAGCTCGGTGGTGGTGAACCGCATCGCGTTCGCCATCGTCTGGCGGTGGATGAAGCGGCCCTTCGCCTCCGGCGTATCGGTCATCGGTCCGGCATTGCCGGCAGTGACCTCGATGAAGTAGCCGAGGACGTTGTTGTGCTTGATCTTCAGCGATTTGATGCCGGTTTCCTCGGCATATTGCAGCTGCAGGCCGGCAATCACGCGGCGCGACTGGTCGCGAAGCGCCCTGACCTCATCGAGTTCGGCATTGGCGCCGTCGCGAAGGAAGCCGCCGTCGCGTTTCAGCAGGGGCAACTCGTCGCCGAGTGTCTCGAAAAGCAGCGCTACGAGATTGGAGGGAAGTGCCTGAAGACTCGCAAGCGCAAGCTGCAGCTCTTCCGGCAGCAGCGCTTCGGACAACAGCCGGGCGACATCGCCCGCAGCGTTCAGACCATGGCGGATGGCGGCGAGGTCGCGCGGCCCGCCACGATCGAGCGCCAGGCGCGAAAGCGCGCGCGGCATATCCGGAACATGCTTGAGATGGTGGCGCAGGTCGCCTGACAGCGCAGGCTCCTCCATCAGGAAGCCGATCGAATCCAGCCGCTCGTTGATGCGGACGGGATCGGTCTGCGGCGACATCAGCCGTTCGGCCAGCAATCGTGCACCGCCGCCCGTGACCGTGCGGTCGATCGCCCTCAGCAGCGAGCCGTTGCGATCGCCTGACAGCGTGCGGGCAAGTTCGAGGTTGGCGCGGGTGGCAGGATCGATGAACAGCGTCGACGCGCCGCTCTCGCGCTCCGGTCGTCCGAGTGGCGGCCGCTCGGCGATCTGCGTTTTCTCGACATAGGCGACGGCGGCAGCCGCCGCCGCAAGCTCGGCGCGCGAGAAGGTACCGAAGCCATCAAGCGTCGAGACATTGAAATAGCGAGCGACCCGGCCCTCGGCGGTGGCGCTGTCGAAAAGGACGGATGGTTGTGGAACGGCGGTGCGACCCAGAACGTCGAAGACGGGCTTCAGCTCGGGATCGTGAAAGATCGTATCCGGCACGATCAGTTCACGCGGGTCGATGCGCAGGATATCGGCAAGCAGCCGCGAGTTTTCGGTCTCGGCCAGCCGGAAAATCCCGGTCGAAATGTCGATCCAGGCAAGCGCCAGCACAGGCTCGGCGCCGGCGCGAATCCGGGTAAGCGCCATCAGATAGTTTGATTCCGATGGCGAAAGCAGCTTTTCCTCGGTGATCGTGCCTGGGGTCACGAGGCGGACGACGTCGCGCTTCACCACCGACTTCGAGCCACGCTTCTTGGCTTCGGCGGGATCCTCGACCTGCTCGCAGACAGCAACCCGGAAACCGAGCGAGATCAGCCTCTGAAGATAATCGTCGGCCGCATGAACCGGCACGCCGCACATCGGAATATCCTGCCCCATGTGCTGGCCACGCTTGGTCAGCGTGATGCCGAGCGCGCGCGAAGCGTCGAGCGCGTCCTCGAAGAACAGCTCGTAGAAATCGCCCATACGATAGAACAGCAGCGAGTCAGGGTTGTTGGCCTTGATCTCGATGAATTGCTCCATCATCGGCGTTGCCGAGGCACGGCTTTCTTCCGTGGCCAGCTCTGCGGCCGAAAAGGCTTCCATTCCAGTGTCTATTCGTTCGTTCACGGAGATGCATTTTTTCCAAAAAAGAGGTGCCAACCCTAGCCGCCCGTCGCTATAGATGACAACTGCGATTGAGGAAGAGCAAGGCGTCACCCACAAGACGTTGGAGGAAAAATGCCCGATACCGAGAAGAAGCAGCGGCCGGTTACATCAGTGACGGACAACGAGGCTCTTGAGTTCCACGCCATGGGGCGGCCCGGAAAGCTGGAGATCAACGCCACCAAGCCGATGGCGACGCAGCGCGACCTGTCGCTCGCCTATTCGCCGGGCGTTGCCGTTCCGGTGAAGGCAATCGCCGCCGATCCTGCCACCGCCTATGATTACACGACCCGCGGCAACATGGTCGCGGTCATCTCCAACGGTACGGCGATCCTCGGTCTCGGCAATCTCGGCGCACTGGCCTCGAAGCCGGTGATGGAAGGCAAGTCGGTGCTCTTCAAGCGCTTTGCCGACGTCGACTCCATCGATCTCGAGGTCGATACCGAGAATGTCGACGAATTCATCAACTGCGTCCGTTTCCTCGGCCCGTCCTTCGGCGGCATCAACCTCGAGGACATCAAGGCGCCCGACTGTTTCATCATCGAGCAGCGCCTGCGCGAGCTGATGGACATTCCGGTTTTCCACGACGACCAGCACGGTACGGCGATCATCGCGGCCGCCGGTCTCATCAACGCACTGGAACTGACCGGTCGCGACCTGAAGACGACGAAGCTCGTCTGCAACGGCGCCGGTGCCGCTGCCATCGCTTGCGTCGAACTCATCAAGGCGATGGGCTTCGCGCCCGAGAATATCGTCCTTTGCGACACCAAGGGTGTGATCTACCAGGGCCGCACCGAAGGCATGAACCAGTGGAAGTCGGCGCATGCGGTCAAGACCAAGGCGCGCACACTCGAGGAGGCCATGAAGGGCGCCGACGTTGTCTTCGGTCTTTCGCAGAAGGGCGCCTTTGCCGAGAAGATGATCCGCTCGATGGCTGACCGCCCGATCATCTTCGCGATGGCCAATCCCGATCCGGAGATCACCCCGGAAGAGGTTGCCCGCATCCGCGACGACGCCATCATGGCAACCGGTCGCTCAGACTATCCGAACCAGGTCAACAACGTCCTCGGTTTCCCCTACATCTTCCGTGGCGCGCTGGACGTTCGTGCCACCACGATCAACGATGCAATGAAGATCGCCGCCGTGCAGGCGCTGGCAAACCTCGCACGCGAGGATGTGCCGGATGATGTGGTTGCCGCCTATCAGGGCAATCGTCCGCGCTTC
Source organism: Rhizobium sp. Root708 (assembly GCF_001429725.1). Classification (GTDB taxonomy): domain Bacteria; phylum Pseudomonadota; class Alphaproteobacteria; order Rhizobiales; family Rhizobiaceae; genus Rhizobium. Next base: position 227,789 of record NZ_LMHV01000012.1, read on the forward strand.
GGCGCGCAATACATCATTCCGGTGCCGTTCGATCCGCGCCTGATCTCGGCGATCCCGGTTGCCGTGGCACAGGCAGCGATCGACAGCGGCGTCGCCCGCAAGCCGATATCCGACATGGCAGCCTATGCCCGCGAGCTTTCCGCCCGTCGCGATCCGATCGCCTCGACGCTGGCAAGCCTCTACGAACGCGTTCGGCGCCGCCCGAAGCGGGTGGTCTTTGCTGAAGCTGAGGAAGAGCAGGTCATGCGTGCGGCAATGTCCTACGCAAACCAGGAGCTCGGCACGGCGATCCTGCTTGGGCGCGAAGACCTGATCCGCCAGACCGCCGAGCGCGCCGGCATCGATCTCAATCGGCCGGGGCTCGAGATCGTCAACGCGCGCATCTCGACGCGGGTGGAAGCCTATACCGACTATCTCTATGCGCGGCTGCAGCGCAAAGGCTACTTGCACCGCGATGCCCAACGCCTGATCCACAATGACCGCAATCACTTTGCGGCCTGCATGGTGGCGCTCGGCGATGCCGATGGCATGGTCACCGGCATCACCCGCAACTATTCGACGGCACTCGAAGACGTGCGCCGTTGTATCGACATGAAGCCGGGTCACAGGGTCATCGGCGTATCCATTGCGCTCTGCCGCGGCCGCACGGTGTTCGTTGCCGACACGGCGGTTCACGATATGCCGAATGCCGAGGAACTGGCCGATATCGCCGTCGAGGCAGCCGGCTTCGCGCGCCGTATGGGCTACCAGCCGCGCGTTGCGATGCTTGCCTATTCGACCTTCGGCCATCCGTCGGGCGAGCGTTCCGAGCGCGTGCGTGAGGCCGTAAAGATCCTCGACAAGCGCCGCCTCGATTTCGAGTACGACGGGGAGATGGCCGCTGATGTGGCGCTGAACCGCAAGGTGATGGAGCAATATCCGTTCTGCCGCCTGTCGGGACCGGCCAACGTGCTGGTCATGCCGGCGTTCCACTCGGCTTCGATATCGACCAAGATGCTGCAGGAACTCGGCGGCTCCACCGTCATCGGCCCCATCCTCGTGGGTGTCGACAAGGCCGTCCAGATCACCTCGATGGGCGCGAAGGATTCCGACATTGTCAACATGGCCGCCATCGCGGCCTACACGGCTGGATCGTGACATAGAAAAGGAGCGGGAGGCTGCCTCCCGCTCCGTCTCAGTTACATCAATGAAAAATCAGCTCGCGAACCGTCCGGCGTCGGCGCCGTAATAGTTCAGGTAACGATCGGAAATGCTGGAGATCGGCAGAACGATCAGGACGTCCGTCGTGTTGAAGGCCTTGTCGACCACGGCGGTCGAGCCGACCATGGCGCCGAGGCGGAGATAACCCTTGATCAGCGGCGGCAGCGCCATCAGCGCCCGCTTCGGATTGACTGCTTCAGCAGGCATCAGGTCCATGTCGCGCGCCAGGTGCGGAAGAGCGTTGACTGCCCATTCGTCCTTGGCGACAACGTTGTGATGCAGGAAGGAAAGAGCCAGCGCATGGCTTTCCGGATGGACGCCCGGGAAGGATGCGCATCCGAACATGGCGCTCATGCCGTGCTTCAGCGCATAGGCCCAGTTGCCCTGCCAGAGCAGTTCGACGATCCGCTTGGTGCGGTAGTCGGGCAGAACGCAGGAGCGGCCAAGTTCCATGAAGCGCTTATCCGGGTGGCGGGCAAGCAGCTCGTCGATCACGAATTCCGAAGCCGAGTAAAAGCCACCGTTCGCCATGGCGACGTCCTGCCGCAGCAACCGATAGGTTCCGACGATCTGGTCCTCGCTGTCGCCCTCGATCGAGCGGTCGAGCACCAAAAGGTGGTCGCAGAAAGCGTCGTAGGCATCGACGTCTCGCTTGCGGCGCATGGCTTCCGCCGGCAGTTGCGCCTGCATTTCTTCGACGAAAACTCGGTAGCGGACAGCCTGTGCAGCGTCGATTTCGCTCGGGGTGCGGGCGAGACGCGTTTCGAGATTTCCGATGCGTCCGAAAACGTCGCTTTCCTTTGGCGCGGGTGCCCGGGAAGCGTGCGAAGCCTCGGCGACTGCGTCACGGTTGATGATGTCTACTGACATGGCGACTCTTTCATTGCCGGCTTTTGACACGCCATAAAACACTTATATGCGACAGGAAAGTGACATTTTAAACCCCCTGCTACGCAGCAAATGCAAGGGTTGTTGACGACTATTTCGCCTCCGCACGTCGTGCGGAAAGGGCAGCTACTGCTTGGACTTCCGTCAGAAGTCTTATCGGATCTACGGGCTTCAACATGACGCGGTTTGCGCCGTTCAGCAAGACTTGGCGCCGTGAATCATCGCGTTTGTCGGCGGTCAGAACGATAATAGGCACGGATGGCAGATCGAGACGGCGCTCATGTCCGCGTAGCCGGCCAATCATTTCGATGCCGTCACCGCCGGGCATGGAAAGATCGCTGATGATGATGTCGGGGCGTGCCCCTTCGGCAAGTGCACCATCAAGCAAGGCTTCGAAATGCGTCACGTGCTGGACGCTGTGACCGGCCTTGTCGAGCATGGCGCGAATCAGCATCGCGTTGATCGGGTCGTCTTCGGCCAGAAGGATCTTCAGGCCGCCATGATCGCCGGTATCCGGAACGATGGCGCTGAAGCCCGGCTGGTTGTCGTTGAGGGCGTCGCGCTTTTCCATACCGCGCATGCGGCCGCGCAGGACGTCGATCAGCGACTGTTCGCGCAGCGGACGGATCAACCAGGCATCGAAGAGATCGAGGGAATGCGCGTTGCGCTCCTCCGGGTTCACCAGAAGGATCTTTCTGAGACCCAGCCCCGCGATATCCGCACGGTCCGCAAGGTGGGCGGCAAACTCACCGGACATGCGGTGATCGACGATGATGTCGGTAGGTCTGCGACCAATGCCGGCCATCTCGAGCAGTGTCTGACGAGCCGTGCTGCCGTCTTCCGCGAAATGGCAGATGCCCCCGAGCGTGGTGATGGTTTCAGAGATGGCCATTCTTGCCGCGCCTGCCGGCGCAAGCAGCAGAACCATGTTGCCGGCAAGCATCGCATCGCGCCGCGGCTGCTTGGCGTCATCAGGCGCGACGGTGAAGCGGATGCTGAACTCGCTGCCGAGACCCTGTTCGCTGGCGACGCTGAGTGCGCCGCCGAATTCGCGCATGATACGCGAGGAGATCGCGAGACCAAGCCCGGTGCCAGTGCTTCTGTCCGCCATCGTGCCTCCCTGTTCGAACTCGCCGAAGATCCGCGATTGTTCCTCTTCGGTCATTCCGGGACCTGTGTCGGTCACGGTGATCAGCAATTCGTCGGCTTGCTTTGAGGCACGGATGAAGACGCCGCCGGCCTGCGTGAATTTCACGGCATTGCCGATGACGTTGAAGAGCACCTGCCGCAGGCGCGCGGGGTCGAAGTTCATCAGGTCAGGCACATCGGACGAGACCGTCGCGCCGATCTCGATCCCTTTCTCGTGGGCACGATAGGCGAGCATCTCGACGACGCTTTCCAGAAGCTTGCGCAGCGACTCGGCACGGGGGCGAAGCTGGAAGCGGCCGACTTCGATCGTCGAGAAATCCAGGAGGTCCTCGACGAGCTGCGTCAATGCATCGCCGGATTGGCGGATGCCGTTGAGGTAGCTCTGCTGCTCGAGGGATTGCCGCGTCTCGCTCAAGAGGTGCGTCATCCCGAGAATGCCTGAGAGAGGCGTGCGCAGTTCATGGCTGACGGTTGCCAGCAGCCGCGATTTGGCGGCGCTGTTGTACTCGGCTTTCTGGCGAGCATGTTCGCGAGCCTGGGCGGCAAGCCGTTCGTCGGTGACATCCCGCGCGATGCTGTGGAGGAGCAGGCGCCCGCCATCGGCGTCGCGAACGACCACGTCACGCCACAGGAAGATACGCTGACCTTGCGGCGTGGAGATTTCGACGTCGTAGCAGTGGGGCTCGGTTCCCGGTCGAAAGGCGACGCCTATTTCCTCGCAGGTCTGCCCTTCGGGCGCCGATCGCCCGGTAAGCTGGCGAAAGGTCTCGTTCGCTGCGATGATCCGGCGATCCATCGTCCTCGTTACGGTAATGTCGCCAAGCGCGTCATGGACGTTCGCAAAGAGCTCTGTCCCGCCGCCGGCCGTCAGGTTTCGGCGGCCTGAGGTGCCGCGGGCGACGCGTCGCCGGGTCGAGAAGACGACGGCCGCAAGAATGGACGCCACGATGATCGTGCCAACGCCGATCAGAAAGAGCAGGACGCCGCCTGCATAGGCAAGGGCAAGGAGAACGACCGAAGCCACCAAGCCTGCGCCGCCGAGCCAATGCGTCAGCAGCTTCCGCCCCGTGGGCGTTGAACTGGAGAAGGTGATGTCGGCTGAACCGAAGGGCGCAAGCGACCGTTCCGCCGCAGCGTCGCTATGACGTGCCGCATATGCGCCAAAGGCGTTCGCCAGCTTTTGCTGCAAGTGACCCAGACCGACCATGTGGATCGGATTAGCACGCCGGCCGTTCCAAATAGCTTCAGCAAACTGCTAAAACTTTAGGTATCCGCTTTTTTAGGTTGTATTAGCTCGTCAAGAATCACGCATCCCGCGCCGATTGTGATGAAACTGTCGGCCAGGTTGAAGACGGCGAACGACCATGTCTCGGTATGAAACAGGATGTAGTCGATGACGTGCCCATAGAGGAACCGGTCGATCAGGTTGCCGAGCGCACCTGATATGATCAGCGCATAGCCAAGATGGGCGAAGGTGCGCTGCTTGCCGGTCCGATGCCAAAGCCAGATGACGAAGGCGACGATGATGAGGCGCATTCCGACGATGAACCAGCCGTCCATGCCCGAAAGCATCGAGAAGGCGACGCCGAGATTGTAGGTCCGGTAGAGCGCCAGCATCGGGATAAGATGCACCGGCTCCTGCAGTGGCAAGGTGTGGTCGACGACGATCTTGACGATCTGGTCGAGCACGACAGCAATGACGATGAAGATCAGGATTGGCAGCGGCCGGGCAAACAGGGTCGGTCGTTCTAGCGTCTGATCGGTCATTTGGCCTCGTCGAGTGAGAGGAGATGGCGGCGTGCCTCGAACAGCATGACGGCGCTGGCGACGGCAAGATTGAGCGAGTCGGCGCGGCCCTGCTGCGGAATGCGGGCAAGCGCGTCGGCTTCCTTGGCAAGATGCTCCGGCAGCCCTGATTGCTCGTTGCCCATCAGGATCACCACCGGCTTCTTCTTGTAGTCGATCGTCCGGTAGTCGACGGAACCCGCTAGATGTGTGGCGACGACCGAAACGCCGGCGTGCTTCTTCCAGGCAACGAATTCATCCGCCGTGGCACGGGCAACGGGAACGGCAAACACTGAGCCCATAGTGGCGCGCACCGTTTCCAGCGAGAAGGGATCGGTTGTTTCGCCGACGAGAATGACGCCGGAGGCGCCGGCTGCATCGGCGGTGCGGATGATCGTGCCGAGATTGCCGGGGTCGCGCACCCGATCAAGGGCAATCCATGTCTCGCCCTGCTTCGGGTGGATTTCGCGCAGTGGCTTCCAGCGGCTCTCGAAGATGCCGACGACCATCTGCGGATTGTCGCGGCGGGTGATCGCGGAAAGCACTTTCTCGCTGACCTCGAGGACCAGCCCGCCCGATGCGACGGTTCGCGCCGCCATCTGCTCGACCAGCGGCTTGCCCTTGGCAGCCTTGGCATAGACAAGCGTGCGGATCGTCCAGCCGAGCTCGATCGCATCGATGACGAGCTTCAGGCCTTCGGCCATGAAGGTGCCGCTCTGCTCGCGCGTCTTCTTGTCGCTGAGCGCCTTGATATCCTTGATAATAGGATTGGCGAGCGAGGTGACCTCTTTCACATGCCCGACCTTATGCGGGCCATGGCCCTTGTGTTCATGGCTCATTTCGGCACCCAGCGGGAGAAGAGTGATGTGGAGAGCGCCCGGCCCGGCGCCTTGCCGTCCAGCCCGGCCTCGCGGATGACGAGCTCGCCCGACTCGACGACACCGCCGGCCCCGCGCATCGTCTCGCGCATCAGTTCATGGATCGAATAGAAGCTGGCGCGGATCGAATAGGCGGTCAGCACAAGTCCGACCGCCTTCGGCGACAGGATCTCGCGGCAGATGTCGAGCATGACAGGCAGATGTTCGAAAAGGTGCCAGACCTCGCCATTGGGTCCGCGGCCGAATTTCGGCGGATCGGTGAGGATGATGTCGTACTTGTTGCCGCGGCGTTCCTCGCGCTGGATGAACTTCATCGCGTCTTCGCAGATCCAGCGGATCGGCGCTTTCTCCAGCCGGCTCAGCGCCTGGTTCTCACGCGCCCAACCGATCGCCTTCTTCGAGGCGTCGACATGGGTGACTTCGGCTCCCGCCGCTGCTGCGACGAGGGAGGCGACACCGGTGTAGCCGAAGAGGTTCAGCACCTTCAGCGGTCGCCCTGCAGTCTCGACCTGCTGCTTCATCCATGTCCAGTGGACGATCTGCTCGGGAAACACGCCGACGTGGCGGAAGGAGGTGAAACGGCCAAAGAAATCGACGCCGAGCAGGTTCAGCGGCCAAGTCTCGCCAAGCGCTTCCTTGGGAAAGCGCCAGCGCCCGGTTCCTTCCTCGTCGGTATCACCGGTGAAGACAGAATCGACTTTTTCCCAGACCTGTTTCGGCAGGGAAGGCTGCCACAGCGCCTGGCCCTCGGGGCGCACGATCCGGTAGGGGCCGTATTGCTCCAGCTTCTCGCCATTGCCGCTGTCGATCAGATGAAAGTCGCCTGCGCCAAGGGATTCGAGGATGACGGGTACGCGTTCTGCCGGGCGCTCGCCGGTGCGCTCCATCAGCGGTCGATCGATCGCCGTCGGTACCGATGCCGGTTCGCGCATCTTCTCACGAGCCGGCGCAGGCTTGGCGGCGGGTCTTGTCGGCTGCTGGCCACGATCGTCGGCGCGGCGCCCGCCAGAGGGGCCGGCGGCGGATTTCTGGCCTGGCCGGCGTTCTTTTTGTCTCAACGTGATTTTCCGCGTGCTTCAATTCGATGGAACTCGTGCAAATAGCATTCCGTTTCACCTTGGCAAAGCGCTTTCCGGCTGTGATAAATCGAGCCAGGTCGAAATGGGAGGATTTCGGATGGACTTGACCGGCGAAGAACGGATTATGGCGCCTCGGGATGTCGTATGGGCCGCGTTGAACGATCCCGAGATTTTGAAGAAATGTATCCCGGGCTGTCAAAGCCTGGAGATGAAATCACCGACCGAGCTTGCCGCTGTCGTGAAGATCAAGATCGGCCCGGTCTCGGCGACCTTCAACGGCGAGGTGACGCTATCCAACATCAACGCCCCGGAAAGCTACACCATTTCAGGTGAAGGCAAGGGTGGTATCGCGGGCTTTGCCAAGGGCGGCGCCGATGTCGTTCTCAAGGAGGACGGCGGCGAGACCATTCTGCAGTATGAGGCGAAAGCCCAGGTCGGCGGCAAGATCGCTCAGCTCGGCGCGCGATTGATCGACTCGACGTCGACGAAGCTCGCACAGCAGTTCTTTTCGGATTTCAATGCCGCTGTCAGCGTTGCGGCGGCGGAATAGCGCGAGCAGATTGCTCGGTCAGGCAGGTCATGCAGTGGATAGTTAGGCCTGCCAATGCATCCGATCGGGAACCGTTGGCCGATCTCTATCTCGCTGTTCGACGACAGGCATTTTCGTGGGTCGATCCGCTGGCGTTCCGGCATGGCGATTTCTTCACGCAGACTCAGGGAGAAATCATCTGGGTGGCCGAGACGCCCGCAGGCGAAGTCGCCGGGTTCATCTCGCTTTGGCCGCCGGATGATTTCATCCACATGCTCTACGTGGCCGGTCCCTGGCAGTCGCGTGGAGCGGGTGGCGCTCTTCTGCGAGCGCTTCCCGATTGGCCGCACCAGAAGTACCGATTGAAATGCCTGGTCCAGAACAGGCGGGCAAAGGCATTCTATCTGGCCAACGGGTTCGTCGTTACAGGAAACGGCAAGTCCGCCGAAGGCATGTATGACGAGATGAGCTTCTTTCCCGCCGGCTAGCAGGCCTACTGCAACTGCGGCTTCTTCAGGTAGCTGTTGCGATCGGCCGATCTGATCCGCAGCCAGGCCTCGCGTCCGTCACGCAAGACTCTTATTGGAATTTCAGCGCCGGCGGATCCGCTGCTCCAGATCTTGCGGTAGAAGTCGGCAAGCCCGTCCACTTCGCCATCTCTTATTTCGGAGATGATGTCGCCTCTGCGAAGGCCAGCGTCATCGGCCGGGCTGCCATCGGCGACGCTCATGACGATGACGTCGCCGTTGCTCTCGGCGGAGAAGGCACCGAGCCAGGGGCGAGCGGGCTTGTTGACCTGCCCGCGGGTCAGGAGATCGTCGAGGATGGGCGGCAGAAGGTTGATCGGCACGATCATGTTGATGTCGGCAACTTCGTCGTTCTGGCTCATCTGCAGGCGCAGGGAGCCGATGCCCAACAGCTTCCCATCGGCATCGACGAGGGCAGCACCTCCCCACGACGGATGCGCAGGTGTCGTGAAAATCGCCTCGTCCAGCAGGTATTCCCAATACCCGGCAAACTCCTGCTTCGCGACGATCCGGGCCTCGACGAACTGGCCGATGCCATCGGCCAGCACCACCGGGTCTCCGAGGTTCGCGCCGATGCCGTCACCGAACTCGAGCGCCGGCAGAGCAAGATCGCCGAGAGCCTGCAGCAGGCCAAACCCGGTCTCCTGGTCGTAGGCGAGGGGATGGGCGGCGATCACGCGGCCATCGAGCGTTGTCAGCCAGACTTCGTCGGCCTCGGTGATCAGGTACCCGATCGTCAGCACGAGGCCCGATGAGCGGATGACCACGCCGCTTCCTTCCCGGCGCGTGCCGAGCGTGTCCGCCGTAAAGGCGTCTTCGGGGATTGAGGAGCGAACGGCCACAACAGACCGCAGAATGTCGTCGATATCCATGGTTTCATCCTCGCAAGGCAGAATGTCGGCCCGGCAAATGCGCACGCACTAACTGTATCGCGTATAGCTATGAAGGCAGGTCTATGGCTGCAAGTGGCCTTTAGCCTAATTCAGGCGACATCAGGTCAGTTCGGAGATGGTCCTTCTGGAGAAACAGGCGTTTTCGGCACAGGTTGCGGCGCGCTACCGCGACGGCAGCTGCCCGGCGATTTCCTCGGCGCGCGATTTGTGGTGTCCGGCTTCCGTCTGCCAGCGGACGGCTTCCTTCGCCTCGTTGCGGGCGCGCTTGCGATGCTTTCCCTGCCCGAGCCATGTGGCGGCGGCGCCGACGAACATGCCGATGATCAGCGCGATGAACAGGAAAACGAAGAGTGGTGCGGAAAGCGAGAGCACCTGATCTTCCGGCCGGAAGGGGTTGAAGGCCAGCGACACGCTCTGCCGGTTGGCGACGCAGAAGATGACCAGAATGATGCCAAGAGGCAGCAAAATCAGAAGGTTGATGATTTTCTTCGTCATTGTGCTGTCTCCGTATGCTGTCATTCACCGCGGCGTGCGATGGTGCATATCAGGATAAGCGGAGCCGGCGGAAGTTCAAGTGCGATGTCGCTTTGGTGGAGAAACCCGATCAGTCGTCCTGATCCGCCTGTCCTGGGTTCAGACGTTCGCGCAGTTCCTTGCCGGTCTTGAAGAACGGCACCCACTTCTCCTCGACGAAGACGGTATCGCCGGTACGCGGGTTGCGGCCGGATCGCGACGGACGGTTCTTGACGGAGAACGCGCCGAAGCCGCGCAGCTCCACGCGGTTGCCTGCCGCGAGTGCATCTGTGATCTCGTCGAGGACCGCGTTGACGATATTTTCGACGTCGCGGTGATAAAGATGCGGGTTGCGTGCCGCAACTATCTGCACCAGTTCGGACTTGATCACAGTTGCCCCCTTAAATTATTGATTTCTTATCTATCATTGCCAACCTGCCAAACTGAAAGGAGCCCGTCAAGGAGCAACTTCTGCGGCAGAATTCCGGTGAGGTCCTGGCTACGGGCAAGATCGCCGTAACCCAGGAGTGTGAGGATTTGGGATGCGGCGCCGGCGAGCAGGAACGGCGTCGTGCTCTTCTTGTCCCAGTCGACTTCGGGCAGGTCTTTCTTGACATTCCGCGTTGCCAGATAGGCACGGATTTCGTCGTCGCCGCCGATCTTGTCGATCAGCTTTACTTTCAGTGCTTGCCGGCCCGTGAAGATCGTGCCGTCCGCGAGTTTCAGCACTTCCTCGCGCGGAAGCTTGCGTCGGTCGGCCACGAGATCGACGAACCAGCCGTAGCTGTCGACGATCATCGAATTGATCATCGCCTTGGCCTCTTCGCTGGCGGGATGGAACGGCGACGGCTCGGCCTTCAGCGGCGAGGACTTGATCTCCTCGAGCGAGACGCCGATCTTGTCGAGCAGCGGCTTGACCTGCGGATACTGGAATATCACCCCGATCGAGCCCGTGATCGAACTGTCGCCGGCGATGATCATGTCGCCGGCCGTGGCGATCATGTAGCCGGCCGATGCCGCGAGCGTGCGTACGTCCGAGACGACGGGCTTCTTGGCCGCGATGGCGCGGATCGCCTTGAAGATCCGTTCGCCGCCATAGGTCGTTCCACCCGGAGACGAAATCGAGACCACGACCGCCTTCACCGCATCGTTCTTCTCGATCTTGCCGAGCCGCTCCAGCAACTCGTTGTCGTCGGTGATCAGGCCGGAGATCGTCACATGGGCGATGTGCGGGCGTTCCAAGCCGACGTCTTCGGCAAAGAACCGATATGCGACGAAACCGAGCGCCAGGAGCAGCAGAACCGCGATCACGCGCCAGAACCCAACCTTGCGCCGCAGTCGCCGGCGGTCTGCGATCATCGAACTGTCCATTCATTCCTCCGAATCGGCAAGCCTCAGGCAACCCCGTCAATCTAGAGTTCACCAGGCGCGCGGAAATGCTTTTGTGGCTAATTTCATGCTTTTCTTGCTTGTTGCAGAAAAAAATCCATATTGGCAAGTCGGTGTAATAATGCGAAACGAACTGTGATCTGCAGACGCGCTCCCTATATAAGCCTGCCGATCACTGCAACGGACCCTACTTATGCTCAATACACTGAACAACGGCGGACAGGCTGCCTATGCGAAGCCCGCAAGGAGCGCCTATGGCGACGCGCGGTTTCACTCGGCCAGAGTTCGCCGGCTGAAGGTGCTGCTGCCTGTGGCCGCCGTGATCGTGTCGCTCGCCTTCATCGGCGTTTCAATCATCCGCACCTATCTGCCCGAGAACATCAAGATCGAGGGTGCCAAGATCAAGGACGGCAAGGTCGTGATGGAGAAGCCGGCGATCTCGGGCCGCAACTCCGATGGCATCAACTATTCCATGCTGGCCGAGCGCGCGCTGCAGGATATCAAGAATCCCAATCTCATAACGCTCGAAACCATCAAGGCTGCCGTTCCTATTCGCGATGATCTCATCGCTCGAGTCGAGGCAACGACGGCCGATTACGACCGCGCGACTGACAACCTCAACGTCAAGTCGCCATTCACCATTCTTTTGAGCAATGGCCTTTCCGCGAAGTTCCAAACCGCTCAGGTCGATATCAAAGGTGGCAAGCTTACGACCAATGATGCCGTCGAGATCCAAAAAGACGGCGCATCAGTTGTTGCGCGCTCGCTCAAGATGACAGATAAGGGGCGGACGATCACATTCGAGGGGAATGTTCGAATGAATGTTGATCCGTCCGCTATTCACAAACAGGGCACTTAACCAGCCGGGTTCCTAATGGCAAACTATTGTCGCATTTCCACCCGCAAGTCGGGCGCAGTATTCTTTAACGGTGCGCTCGCACTGATGCTTTTGGCGGGCGGTGCGCTGGCTCAGGCAACGACCAGCCAGATGAACGGTCTGAAACTCAACCGGGATGAACCGATCCAGATCGAAAGCGACAAGCTGGAAATCCACGATCAGGAACACACGGCCGACTTCACCGGCAACGTCAAGGTTGTCCAGGGGGCGACGACCCTGCAGGCCGGTCACATGACGGTGTATTACAAGGCGAAGGGCGATGCCGCGAACGCCGACGCGAATGGCGCATCCAAGGCGTCGGCCGCCGACGACAAGCAGGCATCGACCTCCATCGCATCGGGCAGTGCCGACATCGACCACATCATCGTCACCGACAAGGTGTTCCTGAGCTCCGGAACGCAGACCGCGACGGCCGACAACGGATCCTTCGACATGGCGAAGCAGCTTTTCATCCTGAAGGGTGAGAAGGTCGTGCTGTCAGACGGACCGAATGTCTTCACCGGTTGTCAGTTGACGGTGCATATGGCGACCGGACAGGCGCAATTGGACAGCTGCGGGGGGCGCGTCCAAATTCAGCTTGATCCGAAATCACAGAAAAAGAACTGACCCCGGCATTACCACGTGAAATTATTCTCGCTATCGACCAAGTTCGGCAAGACTGGTTCGCAGGCTGCGGCTGATGCCGCAACCACGGACAAGAGCCGTTATCAGGGCACGCTGATCGCGCGCGGTCTGACCAAGACCTACAGCACGCGACGCGTCGTCAATGGTGTCTCACTCGTCGTTCGTCGCGGCGAAGCTGTCGGGTTGCTCGGGCCGAACGGTGCCGGCAAGACGACGTGCTTCTACATGATCACCGGCCTTGTTCCGGTTGATGAGGGCACCATCGAGATTGACGGCAACGATGTTACGACGATGCCGATGTATCGTCGGTCGCGCCTTGGCGTCGGCTATCTGCCGCAGGAAGCGTCGATCTTCCGTGGTCTGACGGTGGAAGAAAACATTCGCGCCGTCCTCGAAGTGCATATCAAGGACAAGGCGGCGCGGGAAAAGAAGCTCGACGAACTGCTGGACGAATTCCATATCCGCAAGCTCCGCAAGAGCGCGGCCGTGTCGTTGTCGGGCGGCGAGCGTCGGCGCCTCGAAATCGCGCGCGCCCTGGCAACCGATCCGACGTTCATGCTCCTCGACGAGCCCTTCGCCGGCGTCGATCCGATTTCCGTTGCCGATATTCAGAACCTCGTTCACCACCTGACCGCGCGCGGCATTGGCGTTTTGATCACCGATCACAACGTTCGCGAGACGTTGGGCTTGATCGACCGCGCCTACATCATCCATGCAGGCGAAGTATTGACGCATGGTCGTGCCAACGACATCGTCAATAACCCGGAGGTTCGCCGGCTTTACCTGGGCGATAACTTCAGCCTCTAGGAACGCCCGGTTGTGACGGAAATTCACCTTACCGTCACACTACCGCTTGACCAAATAAGATAAAAAAGCAATTTTTGGGCCAACTTGGTTTTCGTGGCCCGCTCCCAAATTTTTGGGCACGATTTCCCGGAGGAAATGAACGGGAGTTTCGCGTCCGCTATGGCACTTTCGGCCAACCTTTTCCTGCGCCAAAGCCAGTCTCTGGTCATGACGCCGCAGCTGATGCAGTCGATCCAGCTGTTGCAGATGACCCATTTCGAGCTGAACCAGTTCATCGCGCAGGAAGTTGAGAAGAACCCGTTGCTCGAGTTTCCGTCAAATGACGCGGAAACGGGCAGCGATCGGATCGAGGACGATGCCTTCGCCCGCGGCATCGAAGAGCCGGGCGGCGATGAAGACTATGATCGCCGGGCCGAAGTTCTTTCAGATGACTGGTCAGATAGGTCGGATGGCGCCGGCGCCGGTCGAATGAGCGACGAGCTCGATGCAAACTACAGCAATGTCTTCCAGGACGACGCGGCGCCGCAACGGGCCGATGCGCCAGAACTCATCAGCCAGTGGAAGTCGATGCCGGGAGCTGGCGATGCCGCCGAATCCTACGACCTCGATGATTTCGTCGCCGGCCAGGTGTCCCTTCGAGACTATCTCGGCCAGCAGTTGCCTTTCGTTTTGCCAGAGATGAATGACCGCCTGATTGCGCAGCATCTCGTCGATCAACTCGATGAGGCGGGCTATCTTCAGGGAGACCTGAAGGAAGCAGCCGAGCGCCTCGGATGCGATGCCGCGGACACGGAGCGCGTGCTTGCCGCCCTTCAGACGCTCGATCCGCCGGGCGTCTTTGCCCGCAACCTCGCGGAGTGCCTTGCGATACAGTTGCGCCAGAAGGATCGTTACGACCCCGCGATGCAGGCGTTTGTCGGCAACCTCGAGCTGCTTGCGCGGCGGGATTTCGCGGCGCTGAAGCGGCTCTGCGGCGTCGACGAGGAGGATCTCCTCGATATGCTGACAGAAATCCGCCAGCTCAACCCGAAGCCCGGCAGCGGCTTCGAGGCGGGTGTATCCGAGGCGATCATGCCTGATGTCGTCGTCAGGGCGGATTCGATCGGCGGCTGGCTGGTGGAGCTCAATCCGGATACCTTGCCCCGCGTTCTCGTCAATCAGTCCTATTTCGCCAATGTAACCAAGAACGGCCAGGATTATGCCTTCCTCTCAGAATGTCTGCAGAGCGCCAACTGGCTGACGCGCAGCCTAGACCAGCGTGCGAAGACGATCATAAAGGTGGCGAGCGAGATCGTCCGGCAGCAGGATGCCTTCCTGCTTCACGGCGTCGATCATCTCCGTCCGCTGAATTTGAAGACGATCGCCGACGCGATCAAGATGCATGAGTCCACCGTCAGCCGGGTAACCTCCAACAAATACATGCTGACGCCGCGCGGTCTGTTCGAACTCAAATACTTCTTCACGGTTTCCATCGGTGCCGTGGAAGGCGGCGACAGTCATTCCGCCGAGGCGGTCCGCCACAAGATCCGGATCCTGATCATGCAGGAGAGCCCGGATGCCGTCCTCTCGGACGACGATATCGTGGATATCCTGAAGAAGAGTGGCATCGAGCTTGCTCGCCGTACGGTAGCGAAATATCGTGAAGCCATGAATATTGCTTCATCCGTCCAACGTCGGCGGGAGAAGCGGGCCTTGGCGAAGGTCGCCGGTTTCTGAGGGTCCGGCACCGCGTTTTGTACGCGTATTCCTGCGTAAAATGAGCTCTTGTTGACTTTTTGGTAACTTCTGGATAGAAGCCGCCGCGATCGACGCTGTCGGCAGCGTTAGAGGTTATCCCCATCATCCTCAGGGCGGGCGCAGCCGAGAACTTCGGCCGATCTTGCTCGGGATCGCGTGAAGTGCTTGGATGAGGATGAGCCTTGGCGTAAACTGGTACTCGCAAACACCATAAGAAGGGAAACTCCATGAGTGTGCGTGTAGCCGGTAAACATATGGAAATTGGTGACTCCTTCCGTCAGCGGATCGAGGACCAAATAGATGTAGCCGTCACGAAATACTTCGACGGAGGGTATTCTGGCCAGGTAATCGTCGAGAAATCTAACGTCCGCT
Organism: Rhizobium sp. Root708; assembly: GCF_001429725.1. Taxonomy (GTDB): domain Bacteria; phylum Pseudomonadota; class Alphaproteobacteria; order Rhizobiales; family Rhizobiaceae; genus Rhizobium. Next base: position 243,057 of record NZ_LMHV01000012.1, read on the forward strand.
TTTCCGCAGATTGCAAGCTTCACCTCGATAGCGGTGTCGTTCTGCATGCCGCCGGAGAAGCAATGGATCCGCAGCCGGCGTTTGACGCTGCCTTCTCGAGAATCGAGAAGCGGCTTCGCCGGTACAAGAGGAAACTCAAGGATCATCATGCGGGCAACCATTCGAATGGTTTTGCAGAGGTTGCCTACACCGTCATGGACGCCGTGCCGGATCACGAGGATGAGGTTCCCGATGACTTTGCGCCAGCCATCGTGGCGGAAAGCACGAAGCAATTGAAGACCATGTCCGTTGCGACCGCCGTGATGGCGCTCGATATGACGGATGAGCCGCTGCTGCTGTTCCGCAGCCCCGGCAACGACCAACTTAACATCGTTTACCGTCGGCACGACGGCAACATTGGCTGGATAGACGCAGCCAACATCAAAGGCTGAGATTGAGGCGAGGGGCGGCAGACAGCCTGCCGCTCCCCCGGTTCTCGGCGCAAAAGGAAGAAGAAATGGCATTGGCAGATCTGCTGCAGCAAAATGCGATCATTCCCGCACTCAAAGTAAATTCCAAGAAGCAACTTCTCCAGGAATTGGCGGCCAAGGCATCCAAGGTGACCGGGCTTTCCGAGCGCGAGATTTTCGACGTTGTCCTGCAGCGCGAGCGGCTTGGCTCGACCGGTGTGGGCAACGGCATTGCGATCCCCCACGGCAAACTGGCAAGCATCCATTCCATCGTCGGGATTTTTGCGCGACTCGATCAGCCGGTCGATTTCGAGGCACTGGATGACCAGCCCGTCGATCTAGTGTTTTTGCTTCTGGCGCCGGAAGGTGCTGGTGCAGACCATCTGAAGGCGCTGTCACGCATAGCGCGCGTGCTGCGTGACCACGATCTCGTCGCCAAGCTGCGCGCGACCGATTCCGCATCAGCGATCTATGCCTTCCTCAACGAAGAGCAGACGTCGAACGCCGCCTGATAACAGGCAAGTTTAATAGAAAAGAGGCGCCCGAGCGATCGGGCGCCTCTTTTTTATTCAGTAGCGACCGGATCAGAACTCTTCCCAGTTGTCCTGTGCAAGCGCCGCGTTGCCATGCGTCTGGGCGACGGCCGGACGGCGGGGTGCCGGTGCAGCTGCCCGCTGGTAGCTCGGCGCCGAGGCTGTTGGTGCCCGCATCTGCTGAGCTGTGGAGCGCAGAGCCGCACCGTTGCCGGAGCCGGCGATGCGGAACCGCATGACCAGTTGCTTCAACGTTTGGGCTTCGTCGTTCAGGGTCACGCTGGCTGCGGTGGTTTCTTCGACCATCGCCGCGTTCTGCTGCGTCACCTGGTCCATCTGGTTCATGGCCTGGTTGATTTCCTTGAGGCCGATCGCCTGTTCGCTGGCGGAGGCGGAAATCTCGCGGATCAGGCTGTTGATGCCCATGACCTGCTCGGAGATCTTGTGCAGCGTATCGCCCGCACGTCCGACGAGATCCACACCATCCTTCACCTGGGAGGCGGAGGTGTTGATTAGCGTCTTGATCTCCTTGGCGGCATTTGCGGAACGCTGTGCAAGCTCGCGAACTTCCTGCGCGACGACTGCAAAGCCCTTGCCTGCTTCGCCTGCGCGCGCAGCCTCGACGCCGGCGTTGAGCGCCAGCAGGTTGGTCTGGAACGCGATATCGTCGATGACGCCGATGATGCGCGAGACCTCGGTCGAGGACTGCTCGATGCCACGCATGGAGGCGATAGCCTTGCGAACCACTTCGCCGGACTTCTCGGCATCCTCGCAGGCATGGTTGACGTTGTCGGCCGCGGTCCGAGCGTTCTCGGCGCTGGAGTTGACCTGCGCGGTCAGCTCGTTGAGGGCCGCTGCGGTCTCTTCCAGGCTGGCTGCCTGCTGCTCGGTGCGCTTGGCGAGATCGGAGGCGCTGCCGCTGATTTCGCTGGTGCCGGATCCGATGTTCACGACGCTCATGTTCATCGTGTTGATCGTTTCCTCGAGGCTTGCGAGAGCCGCGTTGAAGTCCTGCTTCAGCTTAGCATACTCACCGGGGAAGTCCTCGCTGATGCGGTGGCTGAGATTGCCTTGCGACAGCTCGGACAAGCCAGAACCGACGATCGAAACGATGTGGCGCTGCAGGTTTACCGACTGTAGACGTTCGGATTCCGAGCGGCCGCGTTCGGCTTCAGCTGCGTCGCGCTGGTTGTTGGCTTCGACCTCGAGGCGCTGTGTATTGGCAAGCGCGAAACGGAAACCTTCCAGGGCCTTCGCCACTGAGCCGATTTCATCGGCGCGATCCTGGCCCTTCACCGGCTGCTCGTAGCGTCCCTCGCTCAGAGCACGCACGCTGGAGACAAGGCCGCCGAGCGGCAGCTGAACCAGAGAACGGACCGCGAGATAGAGAGCGACCATGACGGCAGCGAGAACGAGGATGCCGGCCACGACCATCATGAAGGTCTGGTCCTGAACCGGAGCGTTGATGGCGCTGTGCGGCACATCGACGAGAATCACCCAGCTGGCGTTCACGTCAGGCAGTGCGAAAGGATAAACGACGCGATCGAAGGGCTCAAACCCATCGAAAGTAAGATCCTTGACGACGGCAGGCTGGAGCGAGGTCAGCGCGTTCTTGACCGAAGCGAGGCCTTCGCCGTCGTAGTCCTTCATGGAGAGATCGGCCTTCGGCGCGACGATCCACTTGCCCGTCTGAGACAGCAGGGTGACGCGGCCGGTGCCGAACGGGTGCAGTGTCGAGAGCTTGTCGCGCAGCGACTTCAGCGAAATATCGACGCCGCTGACACCGACCAGCTTGCCGCCGGACATGACGGGATATGCGATCGAGGTCATCGCGGTGTTCTCGCCGGTCGTCGTCTCGGCGTAAGGCGGCGAAAGCGCGCCCTTCTTGCTCTGCGCGGCGAGGGAGTACCATTCGGCCTTGTAGTCGGAATCGAAGGTCGAGAAGGTGAAGCCACCATCCTTCTTCTTCGTCCAATAGGGGTTGAATGTGCCATCCTTGGCGGAGCCGAAATCGACCTTGCCGGCCATCGTCGGCGACTGGCCGTCGAAGGCGTTCGGCTCCTCGGCAAACCAGCTGCCGAATGCGAACTGGTTGCGTTCAACGTTGGCCTTCAGCATGTCGACGACCGACTTGCGGTCGAGATACTTGCCTTCATGACCACGGCTGATCGTGCCGGCCATCGAGCGCGCCGCGCCGGCGAGTTCGCCGACGGAAGAGGCGACTTCGTTGGCGATCGACTTCGCCTCAAGGTTTGCCTGGTCCATCGTCAGCGTCTGGACGCGGCTGCGCGTCTCGCCGATCAGGAAGAAGTTGGAAACGAGAAGGACAAGTGCAATCGAGATGCCAGTAATGAGGATAAGCTTAGCCGCAAGCGACTTCATGCGAAAAATGAACATGGTTTCCTCGGGGGAAGGATGCGTCGGCCGGTGCATTCACCGACGCAGAGACGGAAGCCCGCCCCTTCATGGAGCAGCCGTAAAGAAATGCCCGATCCTTGGAGGAAGGTCTGGCGATCACCCGAAACATCGCCAGAAATCTATTAAATTTGAATGAAATGCCATCAAATTTCACGGGTGGAGATCGTCCGCGCCGCGAAATGTCGTCGCGGCGACGACGCTATAGTTCCTTTGCGACGTCGGCGCTCAGGGGGATGGAAGGCTGTGCGCCCTGCTTCAGGCAGGCGAGCGAACCGGCAACGGCCGCGCGCCGCAGCGCGGTCTCGAAATCCAGGCCCTCGTCCAGGCTGGCGGCGAAATAGCCGCAGAAGGTATCGCCCGCGCCAACGGTATCCACGGGCTCGATCTTCAGCCCCTTGGCCCTGAAAAGATGGCCGTCGCGGATGGCGACCACGCCGTCGGCGCCGAGCGTGACGATCAGTGTCTGGCCGGTCTCGCTGTTGAGTTGTTTCAGCGCCGCCTCGCGTTCGCCGGCGTCCATGACTTCCTGCCCGGCCAGTCGTTCGAACTCCGTCTCGTTGGCGATGACGATGTCGGCAAGGCGCCCGAGGCGCGGTGCGTCGGCGATCAAGGGTGCGAGGTTGAGGACCGTCGTAATGCCTTTCGCTTTCGCGCGGGCCAGTGCCTGCTCGACGGCTGGAACGGGGACTTCCAGCTGAAGCATGAGGATATCGTTCGTCTGCATCGCATCGATTGCCGCATCGGCATCCGTGGCCGTGACCGTACCGTTCGCGCCCGGCACGACGGCAATCATGTTCTCGCCATCGCCGCCGACGAGAATGAGGGCAGTGCCGGTTGGCTCGTCCACATGCTTCACACTGTCGAGCGTCGCTCCAGCGTCCTTCAGGAGTTCCAGCGCCGGTTCCGCGAAGTTGTCCTGGCCAACAGCGCCGGCCATATGCACGACGCGGCCCGCGCGCCGTGCCGCCAGCGCCTGGTTCGCGCCCTTGCCGCCAGCCGCCGTGGAAAAGCCACTGCCGGCGACGGTTTCGCCGGGCTTCGGCAGCCGGTCGGTGGTGGCGATGAGGTCCATGTTGATGGAGCCGAAAACTGTGATCATGAATGTGCCCGTCCGATATCTTCTTCGGGCGCGACACTGCCTGAATGGCTCACTCGTCGTCAACCACTCTGAGCTTCAGCAAGCCTGTCCGGCTGTCGACCGACTTCTGTGAGGCGTCGCTTTCCTTTGCCCGTTGCGCCGGAGCGTCGCCTTCGAATTCCAGCGCTTCTATCTTCGCTCCGCGCTTGTTCAGCTTGTCCGCGGAGGTCAGGATCATGTCGACATCCTTCTGCGCCATGGAAAAATGGCTCTGTAGTTTCCGGACGCGATCATCAAGCCGCCCGAGGTCATCCATGAGGCTGACGACTTCGCCCTGGATGACGTGCGCCTGGGCGCGCATCCGCTGATCCTTGAGCACTGCCTGAATGACCTGGATCGACAGCATCAGCAGGGAGGGCGAGACGATGACGACCCGCGCCCGATGCGCCTTCTGCACGATCGGTTCGAAATTCTCGTGGATCTCGGCGAAGATCGATTCCGATGGCACGAACATGAATGCCGTGTCCTGGGTCTCGCCCTGGATCAGATACTTCTCCGAGATGTCCCGGATATGCGTCTCCATGTCGCGGCGGAACTGCTGCGAGGCGACCTTCGCGCCATCAGGCCCGCCCGCGTCGCGGATGGCATTCCATGCTTCCAGCGGAAACTTCGCGTCGATCACCAGCGGCGGCGCGCCGTTCGGCATGCGGATCGTGCAGTCCGGTCGCGAGCCGTTGGAGAGGGTATGCTGGAAGGTATAGGCGCCCATCGGCAGGCCGTCGGCAACGATTGTCTCCATGCGCGATTGCCCGAAGGCGCCGCGCGTCTGCTTGTTGGAGAGGATCGCCTGCAGACCGACGACGTCCTTGGCAAGCGTCTGGATGTTGTTTTGAGCCGCATCGATGACGGCCAGGCGTTCCTGCAGCCGCTGAAGGTTTTCGTGCGTCGACTTCGTTTGTTCGGAAATGGTCGTGCTGACGCGCTGCGTCATGCCGTCGAGACGCTGGTTGATCACCTGGTTGAGCTCGGCCTGCCGCGAGCCGAAGACCTCGGCCATCGTCGACATGCGCCCATGCATTTCGGCCTGAATCTTGAGGAGCTCGGCCATTCGGCCGTCGGCTTCCGTTGCCCTCATCGCGGCGTCGTCCGCCTGTTCCCGCCGCAACTGGCCGCTGCGCACGAGAAGCACGATCATCAAGACGATCAGCGCTGCGATCGCTCCGCCACCGAGGGCGAGGATAGCTGGATTGAGCTTGGAAAAGGCGAAAGAAAGTGAGTCGACGCTTGGGTTCATGAAAGCACCATAGCAAACTCGCAAGCATTTTCTAGATCAAAACGTGAACAACTCACAGGGCGATGTTGTCGGCCGCGTGGCGCATATTTGAGCCACTAGCAGACAAATAGGCTCTCGATTTAACCATTGCTCAACTATATTCGGCAAAAGCTCGGCTTCAATTTTTTCCTTCGGCATCAATTACAAAGCAGAGACATCATGACCACTCAGCCGTCCGACAATGCGCTCAAGCAACGCCTTGACTTCATCGAGCTGGACGATGATGCGCGGATGGCACTGCGCGAAATGCGTCCTGCCATTTCGGAGCTCCTTGGCGCTGCTCTGGACAAATTCTACGGTAAGCTCGGCAAGACGCCGGCGGTTGCGAAGTTCTTCTCCGACAAGAACCACATGAACCACGCCAAGAAACGCCAGGAAGCCCATTGGGCCAATCTGGCGGGCGGCAATTTCGATGAATCCTATGTCAACGGCGTCACCGCCGTCGGCCGGACGCACGCACGGATCGGCTTGGAGCCACGCTGGTATATCGGTGGTTACGCGTTGCTGATGAGTGACCTCATCAAGGGTCTGATGGACAAGCAGTGGCCGTCACGTTTTGCCCGCCCGCAGGGCAAGGTGCTCGCCGAAAAACTCGCTGCCGTCGTAAAGGCGGCAATGCTCGACATGGATTATTCTATCTCCGTCTACCTCGATACGCTCGACGAGAAGCGCAAGCAGCTCGAGGATGAGCGCGCGAAGGCCGAGGCTGACCAGGCGCTGGCGCTCAGCCATCTTCGCCGCGGATTGGAGGCGCTCTCGAACGGCGACCTCGAGGCAACCCTGCCGCCCGATCTGCCGGGCAGCTTCAAGGAGATGGCGGACGACTACAACCGTGCCGTGGCTGCCTTGCGCACGTCCTTCGCATCGGTTCGCGCAACATCCGGCGAAATTCTCCAGGGGACCGACGTCATCGCCAAGGGCTCTGATGACCTGGCACTGCGCACAGCGCAGCAGGCAGCAGGCGTCGAGGAAAGCTCGGCTGCCCTGCAGCAGCTCTCGGTCAGCGTCGGCCAGACCGCCGCCAATGCCGAGAAAGCTTCGGCAGCCGTGCGTGAAACACAGCAGAAGGCCAAGAACTCCGGCGAGCTCGTCACCAGCGCCGTATCGGCGATGGCCGAGATCGAAAAGTCCTCGACCGAGATTTCCAAGATCATCGGCGTCATCGATGAAATCGCCTTCCAGACCAACCTGCTGGCATTGAACGCCGGCGTCGAGGCAGCCCGTGCCGGCGATGCGGGCAAAGGCTTCGCCGTTGTTGCGCAGGAAGTTCGTCAGCTCGCGCAGCGCACTGCTGACGCCGCAAAGGAAATCAAGAACCTGATTTCGCAGAGCTCGTCGCAGGTCAATGAAGGCGTCGATATCGTCAGCAGCACCGGCGAGGCGCTGAGCGACATGATCAACCGCATCGATATCATCAACCGCTTCGTCGCCGATATCGCAGCCGCCGCGCGCGATCAGGCAACCGGCGTCAATGAAGTCAGCGTCGCCATCCGCAACATGGATACGATCACCCAGCAGAATTCCGGCATGGTGGAGCGGACATCCGAGGAGACCCGCCGCCTGCGCAACGAGGTCGACAGCCTTGTGGGCCTCCTGCAGCGGTTCCGCACCGGTGCCCCGGAACGCGTCATGCCGACGGCTTCCCGCCGCGCCGCGTAACGTAAAGCCAATGAAATTCCCGACGGCCGCGCAAAAAAGCGTGGCCGTCGGCTTTCGGATAATTCCATCGAGCGGAAAGATGCGTTATGGGAACGGCCATGACCATCAAGCCACTTATCATTCTTCCCGATCCGCTGCTGCGCCAGGTTTCCAAACCTATCGAACGTGTCGACAGCGACCTTCAGCGTCTCGTCGACGATATGCTCGAAACGATGTACGATGCACCCGGCATCGGCCTTGCCGCCATTCAGGTCGGCGTTCCGCGCCGCATGCTGGTGATCGACGTCTCGCGTGAGGGTGAAGAGAAGCAACCGCTCGTCTTCATCAATCCCGAGGTCGTCAAATCCTCCGACGAGCGTTCCCTCTATGAGGAAGGCTGCCTTTCGATCCCCGATTATTACGCGGAAGTCGAACGTCCGGCGACGATCGGCGTCAAGTATCTCGACCGTGATGGCAAAGAGCAGCTGATCGATGCCGACGGATTGTTGGCGACCTGCCTGCAGCACGAGATCGACCACTTGAACGGCGTCCTCTTCATTGATCATATTTCTCGGCTGAAGCGCGAGATGGTGATCAAGAAGTTCACCAAGGCTGCTAAAGCCAAGGCGATCTGAGCCATGATCTCGGCGCCGGGTGACATCACGTCATCTGACGCTATCATTGCCACGGTCAGCAGCCTCGCGGTGTGCCCCAAAGCGGATTGCTCTCCAGCTCGCAAGCCCATTGAGTAACGGCGGATCCTAAGGACAGGCGGGAAAGAATGTCTCTACGTATCGTTTTCATGGGGACGCCGGAATTTTCGGTCCCGACATTGCGCAGCCTGGTCGATGCCGGCCATACCATCGCCGCCGTCTACACCCAGCCGCCACGGCCCGGCGGGCGCCGCGGCCTGGACCTGCAGAAGTCGCCGGTGCATCAGGCGGCCGAACTGCTCGGCATCCCCGTCTTCACCCCTGTTAACTTCAAGGAGCAGGCGGAGCGCGAGCACTTCATCGCGCTGCAGGCCCATGTTGCCGTCGTGGTCGCGTATGGGTTGCTGCTGCCTGAGGCCATCCTGAATGGCACGCGATATGGCTGCTACAACGGCCACGCATCGCTTCTGCCCCGTTGGCGGGGTGCTGCGCCGATCCAGCGCGCGATCATGGCCGGCGACGAAAAGACCGGCATGATGGTGATGAAGATGGACAAGGGCCTCGATACCGGCCCGGTCGCCCTCACCAGCGAAGTCGAGATCGGACCGAACATGACCGGCGGCGAGCTGCACGACAAGTTGATGCATGCAGGTGCAAAGGCGATGGCCGAAGCAATGGTGAAGCTCGAGATGGGCGATCTGCCGCTGACGCCGCAGGCTGCCGAGGGCGTGCTCTACGCCGCCAAGCTCGACAAGGGCGAGACGCGGATCGACTTTTCGAAGAACGCGACAGACGTCCATAATCACATTCGCGGCCTGGCGCCGTTCCCGGGCGCATGGTTCGAGGTCGAGATCGGCGGCAAGCCGGAACGCGTCAAGGTGCTCGGTTCCGAACTGGCGGAAGGCTCGGGACCAGCTGGGGAGCTGATTACGAACGATCTCCTCGTCGCCTGCGCCTCCGGTGCGGTGCGGCTGACGAAACTGCAGAAGGCCGGCGGAAAGCCGCTTGCAGCAGCTGACTTTCTACGCGGTACGCCGCTCGCAGCCGGCACGAGGCTTGGCTGATGCATCGCTACCGAATGACCGTCGAGTACGATGGTGCCCCCTATGTGGGCTGGCAACGGCAGGACAATGGCGCCTCCGTCCAGGGCGCGATCGAACAGGCGATCTTGTCGGCAAGCGGTGAAACGGTCTCGATCCGCGGCGCCGGCCGCACCGATTCCGGTGTTCATGCCATGGGGCAGGTGATCCATGCCGACCTCGCCCGGGAATGGGCGCCGTTCAAGCTGCAGAACGCTCTCAACGCTCATCTGAGGCTCGCCGGGGAACGTGTCGCGATCCTTGAGGTGCTCGCCGCGGACGAATTCTTCGATGCACGCTTCTCGGCGGAGCGTCGTCATTATCTCTATCGCATCATCACGCGCCGCGCGCCGCTGGCGATCGAGGCCGGCAAGGCGTGGTGGACTACCAAGGTGCTCGATCACGAGGTGATGCATGCGGCGGCCCAGACGCTCGTCGGCAAGCATGACTTTACCACTTTCCGCTCCGCGCACTGCCAGGCGAACAGTCCGATACGCACGCTTGACCGGCTCGATGTGACGCGCAGCGGCGAGCTCATCGAGATTCGCGCGACCGCCCAGAGTTTCCTGCACAATCAGATCCGCTCCTTTGCGGGGACGCTGAAGCTTGCAGGTGAGGGGAAGTGGACCCCCGATGATGTTCGCGCAGCACTGGATGCCCGCGACCGCAAGGCCTGTGGCCCGGTCGCGCCGCCGGACGGTCTCTATTTCATGCAGGTCGATTATCCGCCGATCATCGTGGACCGGCGAAAGCCCAGGGAGTCTGGCAATGACGACGACGATCTATCATAACCCGGCTTGCGGCACCTCCCGCAACACCCTGGCGATGATCCGTCAGTCGGGTGAGGAGCCGGAGGTCATCGAATATCTGAAGACGCCGCCCAGCCGTGAAACCCTGATGGAGATCGTGGCTGCCATGGGCGGTTCGGTTCGGGCGCTGCTGCGCGAGAAGGGGACACCCTACGCCGAACTCGGGCTCGACGATCTCACGCTTAGCGACGATCAGTTGCTTGATGCGATGCTGGCGCACCCGATTCTCATCAACAGGCCGATCGTCGTGACGGAGAAGGGCGCGCGCTTGTGCCGGCCTTCGGAAACCGTGCTAGAAATTCTGCCGAATGGGTCCATCGGCAGCTTCGCCAAGGAAGACGGCGAGGTCGTTTACATCAGATAGAGGTCAGACGGGGTAGACGCCGAGGAAGCGCTGGAGATACTCGGAAAGAAGCAGCGTCGGCACCAGGAGCACCAGCGTCATCGCGCCGACAAGCAGGCCATTGCCGTAGAAGATCATGCGCAGGATGCGAGCGATCGCGAAGATTTGCGCGAGCATGAAGGCGAGCAGCAGCAGCGATACCAGGCCGACAAGCCCGGGTGCGAAAAACACCACGGCCAGCAGCAGGCCGTTGATGTAGGAGAGCGGCACGCCGAGCCAGTTGACGCTCACGACCAAAGGCGCGAAACGCTCGCCCTTGTGGAAGGCAAGAAGCAGAAGCCCGGCCAGCACCAGCGGCACGAACCAGTTCGCGACTTCGACCAACCCGAGACGGAAATAGAAGATCATCCCGACGTCGGTATGCGGCGGCATCGTCTGCAAAAAAGCCTGGCGCCACCAGAGCCACGAGATGCCCATCGGCGGCAGGCACCAGAAGATCGCCCAGAACGATCGATTGACGCCACGCTCGGACACATCGAGAAAGCGAAAGCCGCGTGGATCCATCCGGATCAGCAGCCATAGCCCCGCCAGATAGTATTGAACCTCCCGAAAGCTAGGCATTCGCGAACCAGCGCTCGATGAAGGTCTCGTAAATCGCGGTCAGCTGCTCGAGATCGGCGACCGCGACCCGCTCGTCGACCATGTGCATCGTCTGGCCGACAAGGCCGAACTCCACGACCGGGCAATAGTCCTTGATGAAGCGGGCATCGGACGTGCCGCCCGTGGTCGAAAGCTTCGGCGACTGGCCGGTGACGCTCTCGACGGCGGAGGACAGCGAGGCGATCAGCGCATTGTTGCGTGTCAGGAAGACATGGCTCGGGCGCTCGGCCCAGACGATATCGTACTTCAGCGGCGCGCGACCGGGGCGCAGCATACCTTCAGCTGCGGCCGCGTCGAGACGGCGCAGTATCTCCTGCTGCAGGCTATCGGCCGTCCAGCTGTCGTTGAAGCGGATATTGAAGCTCGCCGTCGCCTTGGCGGGGACAACGTTCGTCGCCGGATTGCCGACATCGACAGTCGTGACCTCGAGGTTCGACGGCTGAAAATTCTCGGTACCGGCGTCGAATGGCGGATGCATCAGCGCCTGCGTCAGCTGCAGGATACCGCGCACGGCGTTGTCTGCCAGATGCGGATAGGCGGCGTGGCCCTGAACGCCGTGGACCGTGATCTTGCCGGAAAGAGAACCTCGGCGGCCGATCTTGATCATGTCGCCGAGCCTGTCCGGGTTCGTCGGTTCGCCGACGAGGCAGGCATCCCAGCGTTCGCCCTTTTCGGCGGCCCATTGCAGCAGCTTGATCGTGCCGTTGATCGCCGGACCTTCTTCGTCACCGGTAATCAGGAAGGAGATCGAGCCCTTCGGAGCGCCGTGCTTCTCGACATGGCGGGCGACGGCTGCGACGAAGCAGGCGATCCCGCCTTTCATGTCGACAGCGCCGCGACCGAACAGTTCGCCATTCGCGATCTCGGCGCCAAAGGGAGGGTGCGTCCACGCACCCTCGTCACCAACCGGGACCACGTCCGTATGGCCCGCAAACATCAGATGCGGACCGTCGCCGCCGAGCCGGGCGTAGAGATTTTCGATATCGGGCGTGCCCGCTTCCGTTGCCTTGACCTTGTCCACCTTGAAACCAAGCGGAGCAAGCATGGCGTCGAGCACCGAGAGCGCACCGCCTTCGGCAGGGGTTACGGAAGGGCAGCGGATAAGGGTCTGCAGATTTGCAACGGGATCGATAGCGGTCATGGTCGTGGAATTATCCAGCGGGAATGGCAAAGAAATGGCAAGGCGATGCAGTTCGCCGAACCGAAGGGATGCCGTTTTCTACCGGATCGATCCCCGGCTGTCATCACCGCCGCGCCCGCCATGAAGCGTGGCGCAGCGGAGAAGGAATTAATCGCGCAGCAGTTCGTTGATGCCGGTCTTCGAGCGGGTCTTCTCGTCGACCGTCTTGACGATCACGGCGCAGTAGAGGTGCGGCGCGGCAAGCCCGTTCGGCATGGTGGCGTTGCCCGACGGCATGGAGCCGGCGACGACGACCGAGTAAGGCGGTACTTCGCCGTAGAACACCTCGCCGGTGGCGCGGTTGACGATCTTCGTCGACTTGCCGATGTAGACGCCCATGCCGAGAACCGAGCCCTCGCGGATGATGCAGCCTTCGACGACTTCCGAGCGGGCGCCGATGAAGCAGTTGTCTTCGATGATGGTCGGGCCTGCCTGCATCGGCTCAAGCACGCCGCCGATGCCGACGCCGCCCGAGAGATGCACGTGCTTGCCGATCTGTGCGCAGGAACCAACAGTCGCCCAGGTGTCGACCATCGTGCCCTCGTCGACGAAGGCGCCGAGGTTGACGAAGGACGGCATCAGCACGACGTTCTTTGCAATGTAGGCGGAACGGCGGACGATGCAGTTCGGCACGGCGCGGAAGCCGGCGGCGCGATACTCGCTCTCGCCCCAGTTCTCGAACTTCGACGGTACCTTGTCCCACCAGGTCGAGTTGCCCGAACCACCCTTGACGACTTCCATGTCGTTCAGCCGGAAGGACAGGAGAACGGCTTTCTTCAGCCACTGATTGACCTTCCATGCGCCGTCGCTGCCGCGTTCGGCAACGCGCGCTTTGCCGCCATCGAGAAGTTCGAGCGCTGCTTCAACGGCATCGCGAACTTCGCCTTTGGTGGACGTGTTCACGTTGTCGCGGTTGTCGAAGGCGGCTTCGAGGGTCTTTTCGAGGGAGGAAAGGTCGGTGGCGCTCATGGGAATTCCTTAAACTTCGATCTTTATCGTGGAGACCGAAGCCTCCGGGAATTGTGATAGGCGGGGTGCGATCTGCTCTATCGCATGCACGGGTAAAATGGAATGATTTTTCGGGACAGGATTACTCTCCCGATCAACGACATCAAACGACATACCGGCAAAGGCTGCCGGCGGTACTGAAAGGCATTTCGACATGGCAAAGGGAAGAAACGGCAGGCTGAGGCGCAAGGATGGCGTCTGGGACCCGTTGAAGACAAGCGAGACCGACAGGCAGCGCGCCGAGGCGGTGCCGAAGACGCCGCAGACGCTGTCGCCGGCCTATCGCCTTGCCTATGCCGACGAGGATTTCCTTTGCCGAGAAGAGCTGCGCCCGATCCGTCTGCAGCTTGAATTGATGAAACCGGAAATGCTGCTGACGGAACGCGGCATCAAGTCGACGGTCGTCATGTTCGGTGGCGCTCGTATCCCGGCGCCCGGCCAAAGTGCCTGGGCCGCGCGAAACGAGACACAGCGCGCCAATCTGGAAGCCGCGTCCGTCTATTACGATGAAGCGCGCAAGTTCGCCCGGCTGTGCTCTAAATACTCGGCCGGCTTTGATTTCCATGAGTATGTCGTCGTCACCGGTGGCGGGCCAGGCGTGATGGAAGCGGGCAACCGTGGTGCCGCCGACGAGGGCGCGCCCTCGATCGGCCTCAACATCGTGCTGCCGCACGAGCAGGCGCCGAACGTCTATGTGACGCCGGAACTCAGCTTCAATTTCCACTATTTTGCGATCCGCAAGATGCACTTCATGGTGCGCGCCAAGGCGATTGCCGTCTTTCCCGGTGGCTTCGGCACGCTCGACGAGTTCTTCGAGTGCCTGACGCTGATCCAGACAGGCCGCATGGAGAAGATGCCGCTCATTCTCTTCGGAGAGAAATTCTGGCGCAGCATCGTCAATTTCGACGCGCTTGCCGAGTTCGGCACGATCGCGCCTGACGATGTCGATCTGATCAGCTTCGTCGATACCGCCGACGCTGCCTGGAAGATCATCCAGGACTTCTACGAACATCACGAATAGAAAAAACCCGCCGCGAGGAGCGGCGGGTCGGATTTCGGCAAGGGTGTTTACGGGAACGGACGATCGGGCATGTCGTCGATCGTGATGACGCCGTCCTTGTTGCGATCCATCCACGTGAACAGCTTGTCGAACGCAGCTTCGGCTTCCTGCTTGGAAATCTGGCCGTTTTCGTCGGTATCGATCCGCTGCATCATCATCATGCTTCGCATCATCATTCCGCCATGTCGCATGCCACCGTGGTCGGGGCCGCCCGGAGGTGGAGGTGGAGCGGGATGGGCGGTGTCGGCATCAGCAGGCGGCGGGCTGGGTGGAGCGGCTTCATCCGCGCCTGCCTCGTCATCCGGCGCCTTCGCCTTGGCCATCTGCGCTTCGTGATACTTGCGAATCTCACCAGGGGTCAGCGAACCGTCCTTGTCGATGTCGATCGCCGCAAAGATTTCCTCCATGCCCTTCTTGGCTTCGTCCTTGGAAATCTGACCATCCTTGTTCGTATCGAACTGCTTGAGCATCCGAACGAAGATCACCTCACGCATGGCCATCTGCGGGCCACCCATCATGCCTGCGTGGCGCATGGCATGCTGCGGGCGAGGCTGATGATGCTTCTTGTCGTGAGGAGCTGCAAGGCTGGTGCCGGCTGCGCCGCCGAGGATCAGCACCGAGGAGAGTGCGGCCAGTATCAGCTTGTTCCGAGACATCTCAATTCCTTTCATTGTGCAATCGCGTTTGGGATCGCAACAAAAAAGGTAGGGCAGATGCGTCAATTCGCCCAATTAAACATCTGTAAGCTGGATGAAACTTTTGTAACCTAGCCGGTAATCTTCGCAAGAAAATCAGTAAGATCGTCGGTCACGAAGTCGATGTGATCGTCTTCGCCACTGGTCTTTTCCCACCACTCGACAACCGTGTCCTCAAGATTGTTCGGCACCAGCAGAACAGTCTGCATTCCGAGTGCCTTCGGAACCTGGAGGTTGCGCGGAAGATCCTCGAACATCGCCGCCTTGCCGGTTTCGATCTGCTGCAGGGCCGCGAACTTGTCGTAGGTCGCCTGCGCCGGCTTCGGTACGAAGTCCGCTGCCACGATGTCGAAGATGTCGTCGAAATGCTCGAGAATGCCGAGCGCGCCGGCCGCCATCTCCGCATGCTTGACGCTGCCGTTGGTGAAGATGAACTTGCGGCCCGGAAGCGCCTTGATCGCCGCGCCAAGTTCCGGCTGAGCCGTCAGGCTCGAATAGTCGATCGCGTGCGCCTTCTCGAGAAAGTCGTTCGGATCGACGCCGTGATGGATCATCAGACCCTGCAATGTCGTGCCGTGATCGAGGTAATACTGCTTCTGCAGCTTGCGCGCCTCGTCTCGCTCCATCTGCAGCAACGTCGCGACGTAGGCCGTCATGTTCTTGTCGATCTGCGCGAAAAGATTGACGTGATGCGGGTAGAGCGTGTTGTCGAGGTCGAAAACCCACTCGGTCACATGCGAGAAGTCGGCCTTGGACGGCGTGCGATCTATCTTGGTCATGGGGTCGTTATGCCACGGCTTGCCGAGCAAGGAAATCGGCAAGAAAAAATAGGCGCCCGATTTGCGGCGGACGCCATCGGGAAGGGATGCTAGAAAGTTTCATGCTCTTCGATCTGCCCAATGACGACGCGCTCTATAATGCGCTGATTGCCCGCAGTGCGGCCTATGAGGGCCTCACCTACGTTTGCGTCAAGACAACCGGTATCTTCTGCCGGCTGACCTGCCCGGCTCGCAAGCCGAAGCGCGAGAACACGCTGTTTTACGACACCATCGCCACCTGCATGCAGTCGGGATTTCGGCCCTGCCAGCGCTGCCGGCCCCTGGAAGAGGCAGGCAGGGAGCCGATCGTCGACCAGCTTCTCTCAGCACTCGATCGCGATCCCGCGGCCCGATGGACGGAAGACGATCTCATCGCGCATGGCTACGATCCCTCGACCGTGCGACGGGCTTTCAAGCGATCCCTCGGCATGACCTTTCTCGATATCGCCCGCTACCGGCGTCTCGGTGAGGCGGCCAAGCAACTGGCGAACGGCGCGCGTGTGATCGACGCGCAGATCGAGGCGGGTTACGAATCGGGCAGTGGCTTCCGCGCCGCCTTCCAGCGGCTGATCGGCAAGGCGCCTGTCATGTCCCAGAACCGCGATCTGCTGTTTGCCGACTGGTTCGAAACACCGCTGGGCCCGATGGTCGCCGTGGCCGACCAGACGCATCTGCATCTCCTCGAATTCCACGACCGCAAGGCGTTGCCGGCCGAACTGGAGAAGCTGCAGCGCAAGACGCGTTCCTCGGTGGCAGCCGGACGCACGCAGGCGATCGATCAGATCGAAGTCCAGCTCAAGGCCTACTTCGAGGGCCGCTCGGCAACGTTTAGCACACCGCTCGCGCTCGGTTTCGGCACGTCGTTCGAACGCGAGGTCTGGTCGAAGCTGATTGACATACCAGTTGGCGAGACGCGAGCCTATGGCGATATTGCGCGCGGCATGAACAACCCGCAGATGGTGCGCGCCGTCGGCCGCGCCAATGGCGCAAACCAGATGGCGATCATCATCCCCTGTCACCGGCTGATCGGCGCCGACGGGTCTTTGACCGGCTACGGCGGCGGCCTCTGGCGCAAGCAATGGCTTTTGCGGCACGAAGATGAGATGAAGACCAGGACTTTGTTTATGGAGGAGATCCAATGAATCAGGCTGAGAAGGCAAAGGCGTTCGGCGCGCTGCACCAGAAGGGCAATCCTGTCGTCCTTTACAATGTCTGGGACGCCGGAACGGCAAAGGCCGTGACCGAGGCCAGCGCCAAGGCTCTGGCGACGGGAAGCTGGTCGGTCGCCGCGGCGCAGGGCTATGGCGACGGCGAGAAGATCCCGATGGAGGCGTTGGTCGCCACGACCCGCCAGATCACCGCCGTCAACGATCTGCCGCTCTCCGTCGATTTCGAAGGCGCCTATTCCACCGATCCGGCGGGCGCCGCCACCAATGTCGAAAAGCTTGTTGATGCCGGCGCGATCGGTATCAATTTCGAAGATCAGGTGGTTGGCGGCGAAGGCCTGCATCCGATCGAGAAACAGGTCGCCCGCATCCGCGCCATCCGCGAGATGGCCGACCGCCGCGGCATCGCATTCTTCATCAATGCCCGCACCGACCTGTTCCTGCGCGAAGGCGATCTTTCGAAGCACGCCGGCCTGGTTGAAGAAGCGATCGAGCGCGGCAAGGCCTACGCTGCCGCCGGCGCCAACGGCTTCTTCGTCCCCTGGCTGATCGATGAGGGGCTGATCGAGAAGGTCTGCGCCGCGTCGCCGCTGCCAGTCAACATCATGATGCGACCGGGCGCGCCCGACGTGAAAACGTTGGCAAAGCTCGGCGTTGCCCGCGTCAGCTACGGACCGGGACCATATCGGGCGATGATGGAGAAGCTGAAGGAGGCAGCCGCGGCGGTCTATTCCGCCGCGGGCTAAGAGAGGTCAGGCAAAGGCTCAGGGAACGATCAGCGTTCCCGCGCCGTGCTCGGTAAAGATCTCGAGCAGGACCGAATGGGCGGTCTTGCCGTTCAGGATGACGACGCCCTGGACGCCGGCCTTGATCGCATCGATGCAGGTCTCGACCTTCGGGATCATGCCGCCGGAGATCGTGCCGTCGGCGATCAGCGCGTGTGCCTGCGCGACGGAGAGTTCCTTGATCAGGTTGCCCTGCTTGTCGAGAACACCGGGAACATCCGTCAGGAAGAGCAGGCGGGTGGCGTTCAGCGCACCGGCGATCGCGCCGGCGAAGGTGTCGGCGTTGATGTTGTAGGTCGCGCCGTCGCGGCCGGGAGCAACCGGGGCGATGACCGGGATCATCTCTGAACGCGCCAGCAGATCCAGCAGCGTGCGGTCGACTTCAACCACTTCGCCGACGAAGCCGAGATCGAGCACGCGCTCGATGTTGGAATCGGGGTCCTTGATCTTCTTCTGCGCCTTTTCGGCGAAGACCATGTTGCCGTCCTTGCCGCAAAGGCCGATCGCCCATTCTCCCGTCTGGTTGATGAGCGCCACGATCTCCTTGTTGATCGAGCCGGCGAGCACCATTTCGACGATCTCGACGGTCTTGGCGTCGGTGACGCGCAGGCCGCCTTCGAACTTCGATTCGATGCCCATCTTCGTCAGCATGGCGCCGATCTGGGGGCCGCCGCCGTGAACGACAATCGGATTGACGCCAGATTGCTTGAGAAGCGCGATGTCGCTCGCGAAGGCCTTGCCGAGCTCGGGGTTGCCCATCGCGTGGCCGCCGTATTTCACGACGATCGTCTTGTTTTCATAACGCTGCATGAAAGGCAGAGCCTGCGCCAGCAGACGTGCCTGAGTTTCGCTTTCGGACTGGTTCATGGGATACCCCGCGGAATTGTTCGCGGCCTTTTATCCCAAGTTTTTGACAGATGGAATAATCCAGATTGTATTAGTTCACCGTATCTGCTGACATTCGAGCGGCTGTCGGGAAAGCCCGGCACCCCTGCCGAACAGACAAGCGGATACGAGGCGCGGCATGAACGGCGAGGATATCGCAGAATTGATAGGCCGTGTTGCCCTCGGCGACAGGGAGGCTTTTGTCGGGCTCTATCGCCGCACCAGTCCGAAACTCTTTTCGATCTGCCTTCGTATATTGAAGGACCGGATCGAAGCCGAGGAGGTCCTGCAGGAAGTCTACATCAAGGTCTGGCAGCGCGCGTCGCGGTTTGCCGCTGCCGCGGGGCCGCCGTCGCCATGGTTGGCCGCAATCGCCCGGAACCAGTCGATCGATACGCTGCGAAGCCGTAAGCCGGTGGCCGACGAGCTGGACAGCGCCTATGACCTTGCGGACGACGAACCCAGTCCCGAACAGCAGACAGTAACAAGGGATGAAGGAAGGCGGATTGACACCTGCATGGAAGAGTTGGAAGCTGACAAGGCGACAGCGGTACGGGAGGCCTATGTCGAAGGATCGAGCTATCAGGAGTTGGCCGATCGGTTCGGCGTCCCTTTGAACACGATGCGCACATGGTTGCGACGCAGCCTGTTGAAGCTGAGAGAGTGCATGGAACGATGACATCGTCGGATCAAAGCAAGGGAGGCCGCTCTCGCGACGAAGTGCTCGCAGGCGAGTATGTGCTTGGTGTTCTCTCTTTCAAGGATCGGCGGGTCGTCGAGGAGCGCATGCGCCGCGATCGCCAGTTTGCCGCGATCGTCAGCCGCTGGGAGGCAAACCTTTCCACCTTCAACGACGACTATGACGCTGTCAGTCCAAACCCGGAAACCTTCAAGGAAATCGAGGCGCGTCTTTTCGGTGTTTCCGAGAAACCTGCGGCTGCGAGCGGTGGTGGCCTCTGGAATTCGGTCGTTTTCTGGCGCTCGTTGACGGCGGCCTCCGTGGTCGTTGCTGCCGCCTCGCTGGTTCTGGCCCTTGCCGCGGTCTACCCGTCGAAATCGATCGCGCCGCTGGTCGCCGAACTGACAGCTCCAGGCAGCCAGATGGACCTCCTCGCATCCTACGAGTCCAATAGTGGCCGGCTGAGGATCATTCCCGTTGCTGCCGGCAAGCCCGAACAGAAATCGCTGGAGCTCTGGCTTGTACCCGGCGCGGGCGCGCCGAAGTCGCTCGGTATCTTCGCGCCAGGACAGGACGGGGAACTGGTAATCCCGGCCGACATGCGTGCGAACATCGTCGCCGGTACGACGCTTGCCGTCAGTCTCGAGCCGTTCGGCGGCTCACCGTCGGGCGCGCCGACCGGCCCGGTGGTCGCAAGTGGCCCGGCCCACAGGCCATAAATTTCTTCTGAAACTCTTTTGGCAGAGCTTTCGTAGATCCTCATGTCCGCAAACGCAGGCATTCGGCCTGCGGGTGCTGCGGACGCTAGAGGAGAACAATCATGCTCAAGTCCGCATTGCGCGCCGTCACCCTTGCCGCCGCCGTTTCCGCGTTTGCCTTGGCTGCGGAGGCCAAGAACCCGATGGTCGGCGGTGCCGCCATGTATCCGACGAAGAACATTGTCGAGAACGCGATGAAATCGAAGGATCACACGACGCTGGTCGCCGCCGTCAAGGCAGCGGGGCTTGTATCGACACTCGAAGGCAAGGGCCCGTTCACCGTCTTTGCTCCGACCAACGAAGCCTTTGCCGCGCTGCCGGCGGGCACCGTCGAAACACTGCTGAAGCCTGAAAACAAGGCGAAGCTGACGAAGATCCTGACCTGCCATGTGGTCGCGGCGGATGCGATGTCGAAGACTGTCGCCAAGATGATCAAGGATGACGGCGGCGAGCACGACATCAAGACCGTCGGCGGCTGTGTGCTCAAGGCAAAGGAAAGCATGGGCAAGATCACGCTCACCGATGAAAACGGTGGCACTGCGGATGTGACCATCGCCGACGTCAAGCAGTCGAACGGCGTCATTCACGTCATCGACAAGGTTCTGCTGCCGAAGATGTAAGCAAGTTCAGGCAGCCCCTAGAGGCGCTCCGTTCCACCCCGGGGCGCCTCTTTCACTTCCAGTTGGCGACCCCGACCGTCTGGGCGATGGCAGCGCGCAGATCATCCAGCCCTTCGCTCTTTTCCGACGACGTTGCGATGATTTCCGGAAAGGCAGCAGGGCGCTTCTTGATCTTTTCGGCTGTCTCGGCGAGCAGCTTCACCACAGCCGGGGGCTTGATCTTGTCCGTCTTGGTCAGGACGATCTGATAGGAGACGGCGGCCTTGTCGAGCAGGTCGAGAACCTCGTCGTCGTTCTTCTTCACCCCATGCCGGCTGTCGATCAGCACGTAGACACGCTTCAGCGTGGCGCGGCCGCGCAGATAGTCGAACACCAGCTTGGTCCAGGCGTCCACGTGTTCCTTCGGCGCCTGCGCATAGCCGTAGCCCGGCATATCGACGAGCGCCATCGGCGGAAGGTCGCCACTTTCGCCGGAATAGCCCTCCGGAACGAAATAGTTGAGCTCCTGCGTACGGCCCGGCGTGTTGGACGTTCGCGCCAGCCCCTTATGGCCAACGAGGGCGTTGATCAGCGATGACTTGCCGACATTCGAGCGGCCGGCGAAGGCCACTTCCGCCGGCCCTTCCGGTGGCAGGAATTTCAACGACGGCACGCCACGGATGAAGATCCACGGGCGTCCGAAGAGCGGCTTGTCGTTCTTGTTGTCGGTCATTCGGCCTTTTCCGGAAGCGTCGAGGTACTGTTAGCCTATGGCATTCAGGTTTCGTGTCATTTTGTCAACCGCTGGCCGGCCATGCGACGGCGGCGCTGCTTGACCCTATAAAAGAAAAGCCCCGCCGAAGCGGGGCTTTTGTCACTTCTCTGTGGGCGCCGGCTTTCGTTTGAAGAGACCCTTCAGATTGCTGAAGAGTTCGATCTTCACGCCGTGGCGCTTCATGATCATCGACTGTTGGATGACCGAAAGCGTATTGTTCCATGCCCAGTAGATCACCAGACCGGCCGGGAAGCTTGCCAGCATGAAGGTGAAGACCAGCGGCATCCAGTTGAAGATCATCGCCTGCGTCGGGTCCGGCGGGGTCGGGTTCATGCGCATCTGCAGGAACATCGTGACGCCCATGATCAGCGGCCAGACGCCGAGATGCAGGAAGGCCGGAGCGGCGAACGGCAACAGGCCGAACAGGTTGATGAACGAGGTCGGATCGGGCGCCGAAAGGTCCTGGATCCAGCCGAAGAACGGCGCATGGCGCATCTCGATGGTGATATAGATCACCTTGTAGAGCGAGAAGAAGATCGGAATCTGCAACGCGATCGGCCAGCAACCGGCGATCGGGTTGATCTTCTCTTCCTTGTAAAGCGCCATCGTCGCCTGCTGCAGGCCCATCCGGTCGTCGCCGAACTTCGCCTTCAGCTCCTCCATCTTCGGCTGCACGCGCTTCATGTTCGCCATCGAAGCGTACTGCTTGCTGGCGAGCGGGAAGAACAGCGCCTTGACGACGATCGTGGTCATCAGGATCGCGACGCCGAAGTTGCCGAAGTAACGGAAGAAGAAGTCCATCAGTTTGAACATCGGCTTCGTGATGAAGTAGAACCAACCCCAGTCGATCAGGCGGTCGAAGCGCGGGATCTGGTACGAAGCTTCGTAGCCGTCGATGACAGGAACTTCCTTGGCGCCGGCGAAAACGAGGTTCTTCAGCTCGAGCGACTGGCCGGGCGCGACCGTGACCGCATCCTGCTTGTAGTCCGCCTGGAAGCGTGGCTGACCATCGGTAAAGTGCGTGAAGCGGGCATCATAGGCCGTCTGCTGCGGCGGAACGATCGTCGCGGCCCAGTACTTGTCGGTGATGCCGAGCCAGCCGCCGGTCGCCTTGGCCGGAACCACGGCTTCCTTCTCGACCGATGCATACTTGCTCTCGACCAGGCCGTCTTCGCCGATAACGCCGATGAAACCTTCATGCAGAACATAGGTCGAAGCGACCGCCGGTTTGTTGTAGCGCGTGACGCGACCGTAGGAAGACAGAGCTGCCGGAGCCTGGCCGGCGTTGGTGATCTTGTCCGCGACCGTGAACATGTAGTGGTCATCGACAGAGATCGTACGGGCGAAGGTGATGCCCTTGTCGTTGGTGTAGGTCAGCGTAACCGGCGTCTTGTCGGTCAGCTTCGCGCCTTCAGGAGCCGTCCAGACGGTCGAGGGACCAGGGACAGCGCCCGTGGCGTCGTTGCCGATATAGCCGAGTTCGGTGAAGTAGCCGTCCTTGGTGTCGGCAGGGCTGAACAGCGTGATCGTCGGGCTCGAGTCGTCCACGGTCTCGTGGTAGCCCTTGAGCTTCAGATCATCGAGGCGTGCGCCTGCCAGATTGATCGAGCCCGACAGAGCCGTCGTGTCGATCGTGACGCGCGGCGTCTTGGCGAGCGCTTCGGCAAGCGTTGTTGTCGCCGGAGCCTGGCCGGAAGGAGCTGCGCCATTCGGCTGTGCCGTTGTCGCGCCGCCTGCGGCAGGCGTCTGCGTCTGTTCCGTATGCTGCTGCGCCTTCTGGGCGAGCTCGGCCTTGCGCTGCGCTTCGATGCGCGGGTTCATGTAGAAGAACTGCCAGCCGAGAACGATCAGCACAGAGAGAGCGATCGCAATGAAGTAGTTGCGGTTTTTTTGCATCATACGTTCCTGGGACGACCCTCACCGGGCCGTTTGTGTTTCGGCTTGGTCTGGACGCGAGCGTTGAGCTCTGCGGCTAATTCTTTGAAGGATGCTTGGAGCACGTCCCTTCGCGCGACAACCACATAGTCGTGTCCGGGCTGCATTGCAAACCCTGCATGAAGTCGCACCGCCTCTTTCAGGCGCCGCCGCATGCGGTTTCGTTCGACCGAGTTGCCATGTTTTTTGGTGACGGTGAAGCCGACGCGGGCTTCTGCTTCTGGTTCTTTCCGGTCGAGCACTTCAAGCAGAAAGAAACCACCGCGGCGCTTTTCGCCATTGCGGACAGCAAGAAACTGCGGGCGGCTTTTCAGCCGCCCGGCAGTCTTTTTTTCATTACTGGTCGTCAATTCGCCCGCCATCTCTTAATCGGGCAATCCGGCCTTAGGCCGAAAGACGCTTGCGACCGCGTGCGCGGCGAGCAACGATAACCTTACGGCCGCCCTTGGTGGCCATACGTGCACGGAAACCGTGGCGGCGCTTGCGAACAAGCTTAGATGGTTGGTAGGTACGCTTCATTTATTTTAAACACCGCGGAGTGCGGCCCTTCTTAAGTTTGCATAGTGCAAGGAGCGTTGTTTTTCGAACGGGCGAGGCCAACGAGAGCCTTATATGACCGGACGTGCGGCGGCTTATACGGACGAAGGGCCATAAAGTCAATTATCGTAGGCATTTTCCGGATTCCGGGCGCTTTTACAAGAACTAGCCGTTTCCGTTAATGTCTATGACAACGCTTAAAACTTGTGCAGAGGTAATATTTTTCCGATACCGCAACCAATGCGCGCAGTTTGCGGCTCCTCTGCTTGGTCAGAGAGCAAAAAAGCCGACCGGGATCACTAACTACAGGTAATTTTTTGTAGTCTTTGCGTCAAGCCGCCGAAATCTAACGTTAATTTATTTCCTCCAATTTGAGCTACCGGCCGGAATGCTTTCCCGGCCCTTTGTTAGTCTTTTGGGGGGCGTTCTTTTGAAAATTCGAGGTAAGATCAATCTGCTTGTCTCCGCCATGTGCGGCGTTGCTCTGCTTATCGGCGCGACTGCGCTCTGGGCTGTGCGCCAGTACGAAGACAATCTGTCGGCTTATGAACAGGCCTCGGACCGCGCTTATGCCGGAGAACGCCTGAACCGTTTCGTGACCGCAACGGTCATGGAGGCACGCGGCATCTACGGCGCGGCGACAACGAAAGACGCTGGCCCGTTCGCCAAGGGCCTGCTGACCAACCTCGATAAGGTTGACGAGGTCATCGCAGCATGGATGCCGCTGGTTCCCGCGAGCCAAAAGGATTCCTTTGCCAAGCTGACGGATCGGGCCAAGGAATTCCGCAGCTTCCGCTCGGAAACCGCGCGCCTCGGAACCGACGTGAGCCCGGCGGCTGCCAACGAGCAGGGCAACAACGATGCCAACCGTGCGAACCGCAAGGCATTTCAGGCTGAGATCGATGCGGTCGTCGCGACCGACAAGGCCACGCTGGATGCCGTTATCGCCGAGGTCGAAAGCTCCCGTACATCCGTGCTCTGGCTCGTTCTCGCCATAACCGGCATCGGCATCATGGCTGGCATCGGCATGGGCTTCTATATCGGCACCGTCCAGCTCAGCCGCCCGATCAAGCGGGTTACGCAGGCGATCAAGGAAGTCGCCGACGGCAATTTCGATGCCGAGGTTCCCTTCGCCGGGCGCCAGGATGAAATTGGCGAAATGGCCGCCGCTGTCGCCGTGTTCAAGGAGAATGGCCTCGCCGTTCGCCGTATGAATGCGCAGGAAGCTGCGATGCGCGCCAAGAGCGACGATCTGCAGTCCAGCATGTCCGTCGTTGTCGCGTCCGCCGCTGCCGGCGATTTCAGCCGCCGTATCGAGAAGGACTATGGCGACGAAAGCCTCAATCAGTTCGCGAGCAACATCAACCACCTGCTCTCGAGCGTCGATGGCGGCGTCGGCGAAACCCGCCGCGTGATCGCGAGCCTGGCTGAAGGTGACCTGACACAGACGATGCGCGGCAACTTCCAGGGCGCCTTCGCCGAACTGCAGCAGAACGTCAACAGCACGTTTGCGACCCTGCAGACGACAATGCGCGAAGTCCGCGAGACCGCCGAAGGCTTCCACGGCAACACCAACGAACTGCGCGCTGCCAGCGACGACCTTTCGAAGCGTACGGAACAGCAGGCTGCGGCCCTTGAGGAGACCTCCGCGGCTCTCGACGAGATCACCGCTGTCGTCAACAACTCGACCGAGCGCGCCCAGGAAGCCAGCGTCATGGTTTCGGAAGCCAAGGACGATGCCGGCAAGTCGGGCGTGGTTGTCCGCAATGCCGTCGACGCCATGGGCCGTATCGAGCAGGCCTCGCGCGAAATCAGCCAGATCATCAACGTCATCGACGAGATCGCTTTCCAGACGAACCTGCTTGCGCTCAACGCCGGTGTCGAAGCCGCGCGTGCCGGCGAGGCAGGCAAGGGCTTTGCCGTCGTCGCCCAGGAAGTTCGCGAACTGGCACAGCGCTCGGCAACGGCCGCCAAGGATATCAAGGGCCTGATCACCAAGTCGGGCGATGAAGTCCAGGTCGGCGTGAAGCTGGTCCAGGCGACCGGTGAAGCGCTGTCGCAGATCGAGCGCCGCGTCAACGCCATCAACGACCACATCCATTCCATCGCGACCGCCGCGAAGGAGCAGTCGACGGGCCTCAAGGAAGTCAACACCGCCGTCAACCAGATGGACCAGGTCACTCAGCAGAACGCCGCGATGGTCGAGGAAACCTCGGCAGCGACCCACAAGCTTTCGGGCGAAGCGGACAATCTCGTACGACTGATCTCGCGCTTCCGCGTTTCCAACCAGCCGGTAGCCGCCCCCGTGGCCGTCGCCCGGCACGATCAGCACCGTCCGGTTGCTTCACCTGCACGCCGCGCCATGAGCAACGTCGCCCGGGCATTCAACGGCAACGCAGCCGTGGCCGAGCAGAACTGGGAAGAATTCTAAGAGAATTGCATCTCTTCTGAAAGCAACCAACGCCGCCTTCGGGCGGCGTTGCCATTTTGGGCCGTGCCGCTGCTCGCGAAGATTTGAAAAACAGCCGGCATGGTCTATTGTAGAAGCCTAATGTTGACGGCGCGGAGCGCCGATTGGACAGGAAGCAATGCCGGCCGCCGACCAGGGTGAAAAACCTTCGAACAATATAACCGTTGAAGAAGCCGATGTGGGAAGCCGCCCCTCGGGCCTCTTCGGTGGGCTCTCGGGAAAGCTGCTCTGGCTGACAGTCATTTGCATCATGCTGGCCGAGGTGCTGATCTTCTTTCCGTCCGTCGCCTCGATGCGGCTGCGCTGGCTCGACGAACGGCTGAGCGGCGCTGCAGCCGCCGCGATCGTGATCGACGGCCTGCAGCCGGTCGAGCTGCCTCGCTCTCTTCAGAAGGAAACGCTGGAGGCGACGGGCACAAAGGCGATCGTACTCCGCAAGGATGGTACAGCGCGCTTGCTGGCGACCACCGAAATGCCGGCCTCCGTCGATGAACAGTATGACCTGACGGACGTTCCGCCGCTGACCGCCATCCGTGATGCGCTCGACACGCTGATTTTCGGCGGCAATCGCATCATCCGTGTTTACGGGCCGGTGCAGGACACCAACACCGGCGTCGAAGTGGTGATGAAGGACAAGAACCTGCGCAACGCCATGTTGGCCTATTCGCGCAACGTCTTCCTGCTTTCCATCCTGATCTCGCTGTTTACCGCGACGCTGGTGTTCTTCGCCATCAACCGCATCCTCATCCGGCCTATCCGGAAGCTGACCGGCAGCATGCAGACATTCTCCGCCGATCCGGACAATCCACGACATATCTTTGTCGGCGATGGCGGGCGCGATGAACTCGCCGTTGCCGGCCGGCATCTGACGTCCATGCAGATGGAACTGCAGAAGACGCTGAAGCAGCAGAAGAACCTTGCCGCACTCGGGCTCGCCGTTTCTAAGATCAACCACGACATGCGCAACATCCTGGCCTCCGCCCAGCTGATGTCGGACCGGCTCGTCGATGTCGATGATCCCATGGTCAAGAGCTTCGCGCCAAAGCTCCTGCGAACCATCGACCGCGCCGTCGGCTATACGACCGAGGTTCTGTCCTATGGCCAGGCAACCGAATCGGCTCCGCGCAGGCGTCGCCTTCGGCTGCACACGCTGATCGAAGACGTCAGGGACATGCTGGCGATCGATTCTCAGGCCGAGATCGAGTTCCTCGATCAGATCGGCGCCGATCTCGAGATCGATGCCGATAGCGAACAGCTCTTCCGTGTCATTCACAATCTCTGCCGCAACGCGCTGCAGGCTCTGAACGCCGGGACGGCTGGGCCGGAGGTCGTCAAACGCATCACGGTTTCGGCGCAGCGCGTCGGCAGCGTCGTCAGCATCATCGTCGACGATACCGGTCCGGGCATGCCGCAGAAGGCACGGCAGAATCTCTTTGCCGCCTTCCGTGGATCGGCGCGTTCTGGCGGCACCGGGCTTGGTCTGGCGATTGCACGCGAGCTTGTTCTTGCCCACGGCGGAACCATAGCGCTGGTTGAAAAACCGTCGGTCGGAACCCAGTTCCGCATCGAAATTCCCGATCGCCCCGTGTCGCTGGACGATTACCGCAGCCGCAGCCATGTGGAAAAGTGACAGTTTTTTCACATTGCATGGATGGTTTGACGAAAGTCGCGATTTTTTCTGAAACCCTATTGCATTCGTTCAGATGACCCTTTAGAGAACCGCTCACGCCAGCGGGACACACCGCTGCAGACGCACCCGTAGCTCAGCTGGATAGAGCACCAGACTACGAATCTGGGGGTCAGGAGTTCGAATCTCTTCGGGTGCGCCATTTCCTTCTCATTGAAAAGTTGATGTTTTCGCTCTCCTAGAGAGCAGCTTTGCTGCGCTCGGCGCTTTGAGCACCCGGCGGCTTTGCGGCTCCACGCCGTTAGCTTGGCGCAATCTTCCCCGGGCATCTTTCCGATCCGCTGCCCGCGTGGCGGCGGTGTCGTGACGCGTTTCCGGAGGGAATGAATGTTGAGTAAGATGCTTCGGGCCGTGGTGCTCGGCGCGGCGCTGGCGACGCTCGCCGGCTGCGTCGATCATGCGAACGCGCCGATCATGGTCCCGGTTGCCGCCCAGACGGATCCGCCGCTCAATCCTCCGGGTATCGCTCATACGATCTGCACGTCGGATGGAAACTTCATGTATAATGAGGCGCGCAAGCAATTCGAGCTTCGGGCGCAGATGACGCAGACGCCGATCGACCCGAACAACGAGGAAGCGCAGGCGAGGGCTGCGGCCCGCCGGCAATATGTGACGTGCCTCTCCAGCCAGGGCTACCGCGCCGTCTACGACTACTGATCGTCGCGCACTCTTTATATCACGCCCAATCGCCGGCATTCACGAGTGTTGGAGGTCGCGTGTGATCGAGGAACTTTGCAAGCAGTGACGGCATTCTTCCGAGGTAAATCCGAAAGGAGGATTTATCATGAAAATGTTCCGCTTCGCTTCAGTGGCGCTCCCTCTTGGTGCATTGCTTTCTCTCTCGAGTGTGGTTCCTGCAAACGCGTTGCCAGCCGCTCCGGGCTTGCGTCCGGCGGTCACGGATGTAGAGCTCGCGCAATACAAGCCGCAGCCGGGTTATTGGCATGGCTATCGCGGTTCGCGGACAGAACTCCCGGGAACACGCCGTCACTCTGACGGTCTTTGGTATCCGCTTGCCGCCTTTGGTATCGATCCCGGCTCAACGGGCTCGATTGGCGCGCGCGACGCGATGCCGAAACAGCGGCAGGGCTATTGTCAGGACACCTTTGGCGGCACCAACGGTGACGGCAGCATGCCCTGCAACAACGGCTTCTAGCTGTGCCAGAAAAGGCGGCCCAATCGGCCGCCTTTTTTTAATCTCCCCCCCCCCAAATTTCTCTCGGCTGGCGATTCGCGGAAAGTAGGGATCGCGACGCGTTGATTTGGCCATGTCGTGACCCGAACGGAGAACTCCGACGCCTCGCAAATCGCAGTACGCCTATATTTTCATCATATGGTTGCCGAAAACATAGCAAAAGATCATGAAACGAGGCGCCGTTCGCACCGATACCCATTGAGATATGCGAAAAACGCATTGCTGCGTTGCGGTAATCTCCCTATTCCTGATCGAAACAATGGGGTATCTAATCTCTCGAAGGCAGCGCACTCCTCCTCCCAGCGCTCCTTCATCGGACTGACAACACTCCTCCTCCCAGTTGTCAGTCAGGATCAAGAGCCCGGTGCACCTCCTCCCGCACCGGGCTCTTTTCTTTTCCGGACGATCTCATCGAAATCACTCTGGGCGATCCTCGTCCCTTGAGGCGATGCAAGCGCATTGCATTGCCGGCATGTCCGCGCGATCTTTCCTGCCCATACGTAGGATTGTCCACCCAGCGAAAATTCGCATAGGCAAACACTCGCGTTCTGATATATCACGTCCTCGACTACGTCAGTCGAGACACTGGAGATTGGAGTTCGCCGATGAGATGGAAGCGCACCATTCAGCTTCTGGATGTTCATGCCGAGGGCGAGATCGGCAAGGTCGCCATTGGCGGCGTGCCGAAGATTCCCGGCAATACGGTTGCCGAGCAACTACACTGGCTGAACACCGATCCCAAGGGCCAGGAGCTTCGCCGCTTTCTCTGCCTCGAACCGCGTGGCGCTCCGATCGGCTCGGTCAATCTCCTGCTGCCGCCGAAGCATCCGGAAGCGGATGCCGCCTTCATCATTCTTCAGCCGGATCAGGCGCATGCGAGTTCGGGGTCGAATTCGATCTGCGTCACCACCGCTCTCCTCGAAGCCGGCATCGTCGAGATGCAGGAGCCTGAGACCATCGTGACGCTGGAAACGGCGGCCGGCCTTGTGAAGGCGCGGGCGACATGCCGGGACGGTCGTTGCGAGAAGGTGACGCTGACCATGGTGCCGTCGTTCGTCCACGAGCTTGATGTCCCGGTGGAAACGCCGGAGTGGGGCAGGATCACCGTCGACCTCTGCTATGGCGGCATTTTCTACGCCCTCGTAGATGTCGGTCAGGTTGGTCTCACCATTGAAAAGGCCAATGCCGCCGAGCTCGTGCGTGCGGGCATGGTTCTCAAGGATATCATCAACCGCAGCGTTTCGGTCGTTCATCCCGAAATCCCGGCTATCTCGGGCGTTGCCTACGTCATGTTCCGCGATCTGGAAGCGGACGGCACGGTGCGCACCTGCACCACGATGTGGCCCGGACGCGCCGATCGCTCGCCTTGCGGCACCGGCAACTCCGCCAATCTCGCCACCTTGCATGCACGAGGCAAGGCAAAGGTCGGCGACGTCTTCAAGTCGCGTTCGATCATCGATTCGGAGTTCGAGGTCGGCCTGCTCGCGGAAACGACCGTTGCCGGGCGCCCGGCCATTATCCCGACGATATCAGGGCGCGGCTTCACCTTCGGGCTCTCGCAGGTGGCGCTTGATCCGTTCGATCCTCATCCGGGCGGTTTCGCGCTGACGGACGTGTGGGGCCCGTCAGCCGGCGAGATCTGAACTCAGTAGGTAAAGGGATCGACCTCGGCCTTGTCAGTCGCGCTATCGCCGGGCTTGGCCGGGTAGATCACCCCCTTGCGCAGGATGATATTGGCGTAAAGCCGAGGCTCGCTGGTCTGGATCAGGGCGTGCGCCTCGCGAACTCGGCCGTAGAAATCCTGCCCGACCAGGGGGACGACCTTCTGGTGCGGCTCATGCCGCGCGCAGCAGTCGATCATCTCTTCGTGCACCGGGTCGAGCCGGTCGCGATCGGCCTTCACCGTTGACCGAAAGATGGCTTCAGGGACGAAATCGTCGATCGGCAGCACGCTCAACACGGCATCGAGCACGGCCACGATCCCGTGGCCATCCAGGCGGATGAGCCGCCGGGCGTGTTCGACGCCCGGATAATTACCGTCGACAATGGCGATCTCGTCGCCGTGCCCCATGGAGCGCAGCGTCGACAGCAGTTCTGGTCCGAGAAGCGGATTAAGGCCCTTCAGCATTGTCGACCTCCTTGAAGAGTACGTTCTGGTCCGTCAGGTATCGGGCAAAGATCGGCAGGCTTGCGCCGCCGATCGCGCGCGCCTGGGCACCGACCGCGCCTTCGATGATATCCGGCATGACGACACCCTGCAGGTCGAGCTTGTCGGCCTCGGCGATGGTCGCTTTGACGATCCGCTCGCGCACCCAATCCGGAAAGCCGCCATCGATGACAGCGGCGCTGAAGTCGATGATCGAGGCGGCGGCGACGATCGCCTGCGCCAATGCTCTTGCTGTATCCTGTATCCAGTTCTCCAGCGGTTCGCCGAAATCGATCCAGTCGTCGGCCGAATACCAGAGAGGCTGAGGATCGATGTCGCGCTCGCGCAGCATGTTCTCGAGGACGAAGATCGATGCGACTTCGAGAAGCTGCAGCGTCTCGCCGTTCTTGCCGCGAACGGGAAGGGGGCCGATGGCGCCGGCCGTGCCGGTCCGCCCGGAAAAGATCGCCGAATTCAGCACGATGCCGCCGCCGATAAAGGAGCCGATGAAGAAGTAGACGAAGTCGGGGTAGGAGGGCCCATTGCCGAACACCAGTTCCGCGCCGCAGGCGCTGGTCGCATCGTTCTGCAGGAACACGGGCAGCGAAAGGCGTGCCGCGACCTCCGTTTGCAGGTCCACATCCCGCCAGACGTCCATCGCGCCCTTGGGAGACCCGACTTCCTCCTCCCAGTTCCAGAGCTCGAACGGAGCAGCGATGCCAACGCCCGCGATGCGGCTGCGCTCTTCTGCGCTGAGGCGGGCCTCCAGTTCGGTAATGCCCGTCGTGATGAAATCCAGGAATTCGTCGGGCAATGGATAGGCGTAGGTCTTGCGCTTCTGCATGCGAATCCGGCCGACGAAATCCATTAGCACGAGATCGGCGCTGCGCCGGCCCATCTTGACCCCGAACGAGTAGACGGCATCCGGATTGAGCCGCATCGGAATGGAAGGCTGGCCGACACGTCCGCGCACCGGCTCGCCCCGGGAAAGCAGCCCTTCCTTCTCCAGTTGCCGCATGATGACCGAAACGGTTTGTGCCGAAAGCCCGGTTTTACGAGCAATATCCGCCTTCGACTGGGAACCGTGAAGGCGCACCAGCGATAGCACGAGCCGCTCGTTATAGGCGCGCACTCTGATCTGGTTCGCGCCACCCGCTGGACTGAGAATCGGTTGCTGAACCGCCCCTTGAGTCGGTCCGCCTATCGACGACATTGGCCACTCCTCCCGTTTATCGGCCTATGCGCTATTTTCTCCAAACATGCCACACGGAATTAATAATTCAATTGGATTTATTTATTGACAAGGCGTTTTCTTTCGATCTTAATTGCCCTCGTCAAAGGGCACGGAACGGTCTGGAGGAGGCCGTCGGCGAGACTGCAGGCGTTCTCGTGCTCGTTTAAATCCGGCACCGCCAGGGGGTGGGTCGGCAAATCTCTGGGAGGAGTAAATGAAGAAATCAGTGCTTTCAGCCGCGCTCGGCGCGCTTGCCCTCGGCGTCGCATTCTCGGCGCCGGCAATGGCCGCGGATGTATCCGCCTGCCTCATCACCAAGACCGACACCAATCCCTTCTTCGTCAAGATGAAGGAAGGCGCGACGGCAAAGGCCAAGGAACTCGGCGTAACGCTGAAGTCCTATGCCGGCAAGATCGATGGTGACAGCGAAAGCCAGGTGGCTGCGATCGAAAGCTGCATCGCCGATGGCGCCAAGGGTATCCTGATCACCGCCTCCGACACCAAGGGCATCGTTCCCTCGGTCAAGAAGGCGCGTGACGCCGGTGTCCTCGTCATCGCTCTCGACACTCCGCTCGATCCGGCCGACTCCGCCGATGCGACCTTCGCCACCGACAACCTGCTCGCCGGCAAGCTGATCGGCCAGTGGGCGAAGGAAACCATGGGCGACAAGGCCAAGGACGCAAAGGTTGGCTTCCTCGACCTGACGCCGTCGCAGCCGACCGTCGACGTTCTGCGTGACCAGGGCTTCATGATGGGCTTCGGCATTGATCCGAAGGATCCGAACAAGATCGGCGACGAAGACGACGCTCGCATCGTCGGCCACGACGTCACCAACGGCAACGAAGAGGGCGGCCGCAAGGCTATGGAAAACCTTCTCCAGAAGGATCCGAGCATCAACGTCATCCACACGATCAACGAACCGGCCGCAGTTGGCGCTTATCAGGCGCTGAAGGCTGTCGGCATGGAAAAGAACGTCCTGATCGTTTCGGTTGACGGCGGTTGCCCGGGCGTCAAGTCCGTCGCTGACGGCGTGATCGGCGCCACCTCGCAGCAGTATCCGCTGATGATGGCGTCGCTCGGCATCGAAGCGATCAAGAAGTTCGCCGACAGCGGCGAAAAGCCGAAGCCGACCGAAGGCAAGTCCTTCTTCGACACCGGCGTTTCGCTGGTCACCGACAAGCCGGTGTCAGGCGTGAAGTCGATCGACACGAAGGAAGGCACTGCCAAGTGCTGGGGCTAAATCCCGCAATTTGAACTTGCTGCCGGCCGAGGATCGTTCCTCGGCCGGTTTCGACCGACCAGCCACTGTCTCAGAAACCGGCGCGCAAAGACCGACACGACATGAGCAGGGCTTCCGCGCGCGGTTTGGCGCGAAAGCGGAGGAGGAAAAATGACCGGAGCACAGGAATTCGAACAGACGCTTGAGAGCAGCGACAAGAGTGTCGCGTCATTCGATCACCAGGGCGTACCATTGGTGAAGCGCGCTCAACACTTCCTGCACTCGACGCCGGCGGCCGTGCCGCTGATCGTGCTGGTGCTGTCAATCATCATCTTTGGCGTCGCGATCGGCGGACGTTTCTTCTCGTCCTACACGCTGACGCTCATTCTTCAGCAGATCGCCATCGTCGGTATCCTCGGCGCGGCCCAGACGCTCGTCATCCTGACGGCCGGCATCGATCTGTCGATCGGTGTCATCATGGTCATCTCGGCGGTGATCATGGGCAACTGTGCGATCACCTACGGCATTCCGACGCCGATCGCCGTGCTCGCCGGACTGGTGGTCGGCGGCCTCTGCGGATTGCTGAACGGTTTTCTGGTGGCAATCATGAGGCTGCCGCCGTTCATCGTAACGCTCGGCACATGGAACATCGTCATGGCGACGAATTTCATCTACTCAGCCAACGAGACGATCCGCGATACCGATGTCGACGCGCAGGCGCCCCTGCTGCATTTCTTCGCGATCAGCTTCCGGTTCGGAAGTGCCGTGCTGACGCTTGGCGTCATCGCCATGGTGCTGCTCGTGCTTCTCCTTTGGTACATTCTCAATCACACGGCCTGGGGCCGGCATGTCTACGCGGTCGGCGACGACTCCGAGGCCGCCAAGCTCTCCGGTATCCAGACGAAAAGCGTTCTGATGACGGTCTATACGGTTTCCGGCGTCATCGCTGCCTTCGCCGCCTGGGTTTCCATCGGCCGCAACGGTTCGATCTCGCCGTCTTCGGCGGTCACGGACTACAATCTTCAGGCCATCACCGCGACGGTGATCGGCGGTATCTCGCTCTTCGGTGGTCGCGGCTCGATCCTCGGCACGCTGTTCGGCGCGATGATCGTCGGCGTCGTCTCCATGGGCCTCAATATGCTCGGCGCCGATCCCCAGTGGAAGGTGTTGCTCACCGGCGTGCTCATCATCGCCGCAGTCGCAATCGACCAATGGATCAGAAAGGTGTCGGTGTAATATGGCAAACGAACCCCTTCTTTCGGCTCGCGGGCTCGTCAAACGCTACGGACGCGTCACCGCCCTCGACCATGCCGATTTCGATCTCTATCCCGGCGAGATCCTCGCCGTGATCGGCGACAACGGTGCCGGCAAATCGTCGCTCATCAAGGCGATCTCAGGCGCGATCAGTCCCGATGAGGGCGAGATCACGCTGGAGGGCAAGACCGTCAACTTCAAGTCGCCGATGGAAGCGCGCGAAGCCGGCATCGAAACGGTGTACCAGAACCTCGCCCTGTCGCCTGCTCTCTCGATCGCCGACAATATGTTCCTCGGCCGCGAGATCAGACGGCCGGGCATCCTCGGCAGCTTTTTTCGCATGCTCGATCGCCCGGCAATGGAAAAACGGGCACGAAACAAGCTCTCCGAGCTCGGCCTGATGACCATCCAGAACATCAACCAGGCAGTCGAAACGCTGTCGGGTGGCCAGCGCCAGGGCGTGGCGGTGGCGCGTGCCGCAGCCTTCGGATCGAAGGTCGTCATCATGGACGAACCGACGGCGGCCCTCGGCGTCAAGGAAAGCCGTAAGGTGCTGGAATTGATACTGGATGTCCGCTCGCGCGGCTTGCCGATCGTCCTCATCTCGCACAATATGCCGCATGTGTTCGAGGTTGCCGACCGTATCCACATCCACAGGCTCGGTCGTCGCCTCACGGTCATCAACCCGAAGGAATACACGATGTCCGATGCGGTCGCTTTCATGACCGGTGCCAAGGCAGTTCCGACCGAACCGGTTGCTGCATGAGTGTGACGGTCGATGAAATCGCCGGCGACGTCATCCACCGCGCCGGCGATGCAAAACGGTTCCTGATTGCCATCGCCGGGCCTCCCGGCGCTGGCAAGTCCACGATGGCCGACAACGTCGCTCACGCCCTCAAATCGAGGGGTGAAACGGCCGAAGTGCTGCCGATGGATGGCTTCCACATGGACAATGCCATCCTCATCGAACGCGGCCTCCTGGCGCGCAAGGGCATACCGGAGACCTTCGATGTGCGCGGGTTTCTCGACATCATCCGCGCGGTGCGCCCCGCCGATCAGGAAGTGCTCATTCCTGTCTTCGACCGCTCCCGTGAACTCGCCATCGCCTCGGCGCGCGTCGTCTCGCCGGAGCATCGCTTCATCATCGTCGAGGGCAACTATCTGCTGTTCAGCCTGGGCAAGTGGGCCGAGCTCGAGGGCATCTTCGATTATTCAGTCATGCTCGCTCCGCCGATCGAGGTGCTCGAGGAGCGGCTGTGGGCGCGCTGGCGCGGCTACCAGCTCAGCGAAGAGCAGGCGAGCGCCAAGGTCTACGGCAACGACCTGCCGAACGGGCGCCTCATCCTCGAAAACCGCCGCCGCGCCGACGTGACGCTCGAGATGGCCTGAGTTTCCAAGGCTTCGGCATTGGTAAGCGCGCTCTACGGTATCGCGGGCCGGTCGCCTGAGCGGCAGCCAAAGTGTTTGCCATCGAGCGCGTCGGGGTGATAATGCGCAGGGCGAACGTCTACAGCCTTGTCCGCGGAGTTTCAGCCCATGCAATCGATCACCATCCGTCGCCCCGATGACTGGCATCTGCACCTGCGCGATGGCGCCATGCTGGAAGGCGTGATCGGCGATACGAGCCGCGATTTCGCCCGCGCGATCATCATGCCGAACCTTGTGCCGCCGGTTGTGACCACGGCCGATGCCCAAGCCTATCGCGGCCGTATCATGGCGGCGCTGCCGAAGGGCGACAGCTTCCAGCCGCTGATGACGCTTTACCTGACGGAGCATACGAACCCGGATGACGTCGAAGCGGGAAAGAAGAGCGGCCTGATCACGGCCGTCAAGCTTTACCCGGCCGGTGCGACGACCAATTCTCACGGCGGCGTCCGCGATATCGAGAAGGCGATGCCGGTGCTGGAACGCATGGCCAAGGTCGGCCTCCCGCTCTGCGTCCACGGCGAGGTCACCACGCCTGACGTCGATATCTTCGATCGCGAGGCGGTCTTCATCGAAACCGTCCTCGATCCGCTGCGCAAGCGGCTGCCAGAGCTGAAGGTGACGATGGAACACGTCACCACGAAGGACGGCATCGACTACATCAAGTCCTCGAACGGCAATCTCGCAGGCTCGATCACGACGCACCATCTGATCATCAATCGCAACGCCATCCTGGTTGGCGGCATTCGACCACATTACTATTGCCTGCCGGTCGCCAAGCGCGAGAACCATCGCCTCGCGCTCCGCGCCGCGGCAACGAGCGGCGATCCGCGTTTCTTCCTCGGCACCGACTCGGCACCGCACGTCGATCCGCTCAAGGAATGCGCTTGTGGTTGCGCCGGCATCTATACCTCGATCAACACGATGAGCTGCCTTGCGCATGTCTTCGAGCAGGATGGCGCGCTCGATAAGCTCGAGGCGTTTGCGTCGCTGAACGGTCCG
Organism: Rhizobium sp. Root708; assembly: GCF_001429725.1. Classification (GTDB taxonomy): domain Bacteria; phylum Pseudomonadota; class Alphaproteobacteria; order Rhizobiales; family Rhizobiaceae; genus Rhizobium. The sequence continues at coordinate 280,562 of NZ_LMHV01000012.1, forward strand.
GCCTGGTACGGCCTTCCCGTCAACGAGGAGACAGTAACGCTGGTGAAGCGGGATGCTCCCGTCAACTTCCCCGCAAAAGTCGAAACCGGCGCGGGACCCGTTACCGTCTTCGACCCAATGTTCCCGCTTCATTGGGATGTTCAGCGCTAGACTTTTTCTGGTCTCACGTGATTTTTACTGCCGTTCTTCTATGAGAACGGCACGTGAGTGCTATGGGCACGGCAGTACTGATTTAATTGCATGATTTTTTAACGAAAAAAGTAAGACATTCGTCATAGCGGACCCTTAGGCTCCGCACGAATGAGGGGCGCGGCGATTGCTGCGATTTTTAGAGCATGACGCTTGATTATAATTCCCTATTGATGGCGCTCGCCGTTTCGACGACGTGCCTTGCCGTGACGCTGCTCGGGAGCTGGTTTGCCCGCCGTGCCGAAACATTCCTCCTGACCGGAACGCTTGGCCTTACGCTGATCGTCAGCGGTATCGTCGTCTATGGCCTGTACGTCGATGATCCGGCGATAGCCTTTGCCGTTGCCTCGTTCGTGCTTTTCCACGCGGGTTTCGCCGCACTTTGGGGAGCTGGTCGCCAGTTTCTCACCGGCGCCTTGCCGCGTGGCGCCACCGTCGCCTGCGCACTCGCGGCAATGCTTGTTTCGATACCGCCGATGCTGGTTGGCTATGACGGGCTCGGGTTCATCGCCGAGAACATCGCGATCGCCGCCATGCTGTTCGGCACCGCCCATCACTATTGGCGCGCGCGCGCCGAGGCGCCGGCTCCGCTGATGGGAATAACCGCGCTCTATTGCCTCACGGCGACGTCCTTCGTCATGTGCGCCGGCGTTCTGATCGCCGATGGCAAAATGGTTCTTGGCACTGCTCCAAGCAACTGGGCGGAAGATTTCAGCATTGCTATCTCCATCGCCAGCATGACGGGCATCGGTGCCCTGTCGCTGGCGCTGCATCAGTGGCGTCTTGCCGCCCGCCACCGTCTGGACGCGATCACGGATCCGCTGACCGGCCTTCTGAACCGGCGAGCGCTTTTCGATCGTCACGGACATGGCACGATGGGGGCAACAACTGCCGTCCTGATTTTCGACCTCGATCACTTCAAGTCGATCAACGACACCTTCGGCCACGCCGGCGGCGATCGCGTCCTGAAAGTCTTCGCAGCCGAGCTTGCCGCCAATTGCAGAGCCGGCGACATCGCCGCCCGTCTTGGTGGCGAGGAGTTTGCGCTGGTGCTGACCGAAACGATGCCTGGCCGCGCCGAGCTGGTCGCCGAACGCATCCGCAAGGCTTTCGCCAAGCGTGACATCTATCTCGACGACGAAACGCTGAACTGCACCGTCAGCGTCGGCGTCGCGCCGGGCCGCTCCACGCCTGTCGATTTCGATGCCATGTTGAGCGCGGCCGACAAGGCGCTCTATGCTGCCAAGAGGGCAGGGCGAAACAGGATCGAGCTTGCCAGCCACCTGCATGCCGTGCCGGCTGGCGCCGTTCGCACCGGCTCTTGATCGGACGGATATCCTCACCTAATGTTGGCGCTGGCCGGATGCGGCCTGCCGCCCCGCGGCGCGAAAGCGCTATGGTGAATGCATCCAGATACATCCTTCACATCCCTTGCCGTTTGGCGATTGATGGCGAACGGGTCAGCAGACGCGGGCACTGATCATCCTGTTTGCCGCCAACGGAAGGAATGAACCATGCGCGATTTTCGCGACGCCAAGCTCATGGCGAAAGCACTGCGGCAGGCACTGGCCGCCCGCGATGTAGATCTCACACACAGCGAAACCCTGGGGATCGTTGCCCGGCAGTTCGGCTTCGATCAATGGAATATCCTATCGGCCAAGCTCGATGAGCAGGAAACGGTGAAACCCGCGGTGGCCATCGAGCCGCCGATCCCGATCTTCCGCATCTTCGACGTCGATAAGGCGAAGGAGTTCTATTGCGGCTTCCTCGGCTTCGCGCTCGACTGGGAGCATCGCTTCGGCGACCACTTCCCGCTTTATTGCCAGGTGTCGAGAAGCGGTATGATCCTGCATCTCAGCGAGCATTCCGGCGATGCCAGTCCCGGCGCCCGCGCCTTCGTACCGGTCAACGGCGTGCGCGCCTTCCAGGCCGAACTCGCGGCCAAGCAATACCGCTATATGAAGCCGGGCCTGCAGGAGGCACCCTGGGGCCTCGAAATGGAAGTCGTCGATCCCTTCAACAACCGACTGACTTTCTGCGAGCGCAGCTAGGTCTGCCAGGCGGGAGACATGTTTTCCCGCCGTCATCAGCCAAGCATCAACGCTCGAACAAAAGCGATCGAAGCCAGCAGTGAGGCGATCGTCCTGACATGGTTCCACCATGTCCAGTCTTTCAGATAGCTCGTCCATAGCGCCGTCGCTTCCGCGCCGTTGCCGCTGACTTTTGCTAGCGCGTCATTCATCGGCACGTTGAAGACGATGGTCGAGATGAAGGACGCGAAGATGTAGAGAGCTGCGCCTGCCAGCATCCAGAGGCTGGCGCCGCCGCGCCAGTTGAAGAAAGCCAAAGCAGCGATCGCGAGACACAGCACCAGCGTTGTCAGAAACAGCAGCATGAACGGCGAGCGGACGATGGTGACGTTGATGGAATTCATCGCAGCGATCCCCTGTTCCGTCGGGATGCGCGCGAAGGCGGTCATGATGAATGTCGAGAAGGCGAAGAAGATGCCGGCCACGAGGCCGCTGCCGATCGCCGCGGCGACAAGGGCGATGACGAGAACGATGGCCATCTGAATATTCCTCCACAAATAAGAGAAATTCTCTCATTTGCTAAATGCGATAATCTCTCTTATTTTCTGCGTCAAGCGAAAATGGAGATCAGGATGGCCGAAGAGGGTGGCGTCAGGCGCAGAAGGCAGCCGGAGCCGACAGGTCAGCCGCGCCGGATTCCGAAGCAGCAGCGCGGGCGGGAGCGGTTCGAAAAGATCCTTTCGGTGGCGCTTTCCCTGATCGAGAAAAACGGCAGCGATGCGCTGAAGATGAGCGAGATCGTTGAAAAGGCCGAACTCTCGTTCGGCGCACTTTACCAGTATTTTCCGGACAAGAGCTCGATCATTCGAACGCTTGCCGAACGCTTCAACGAGCAGGGCCGCGTATGTGTCGAGGCTGAGCTTGCTGGGGTGACTGACGCGGCGACGCTGCGGCAGGCGCTCTGCAATATCGCCGATCAGTACTATGACTTCTTCCGGCAGGAGCCGGTCATGCGCGATATTTGGGTTGCGACCCAGGCAGACCGGCTACTGCAGGAGGTAGATGCCGAGGATATGGAGTTTCACGCCCAGGCGTTGTTGACAGTGCTCGTGCGGCTGGAGCCGGAGCGGAGCAAGAGCGAACTTCTCGCCATTGCCAGGCTGACCATGCAGCTCATGGCCGCCGCCGTCCGCTACGCCATCTCATTGGAGGATGCTGAAGGGCGCTCGGCGATTGCGCTTTATAAGCGGATGCTGCCCGCCAACATCACGCGGCTGGCTTAGGCTCGGATGCGCCGATCTCTGATCGAGGGCGCAACCTCGGCGTGAACCCGGTTGCGGCCGGCATTCTTCGCGGCATAAAGCTTGCGGTCGGCCTCGGTCAGCATGGTCTTCAGCGTCTCGCTGTTCGGATCCCCGTGGTAGACGCCGAAGCTCGCGGTAATGCGTCCCTTCGGCAAGGCCCCGACGGTCTTTGCCTCCAGCTGCGTACGCAGGCGATCGGCGATGGCGGTTGCCGCGTCGACATCGGTGCGTGGCAGCACGAGGCAGAATTCCTCGCCACCGATGCGCGCGGCGATATCGTAGGGGCGCAGGCAATGCTGGATCGTTGCACCCGTCATCATCAGCACTTGATCGCCAACGTCGTGGCCGAACTGGTCGTTGATCTGCTTGAAATGGTCGAGGTCGAAGACGACGACGGATAGCGACGTGCGTTCACGCTGCGCCCTGTTGATCTCCAGGGACGCGATCTCCTTCAGCCAGCGGCGGTTGCCGAGGCCGGTCAGGACATCGGTCGTCGCCTGTCGGCGCAACTGCGAAAGCGTCGCATCGAGTTCGCCAATCAGGACGGAAATGCCATTGGTGACAACGCCGATCTCATCCTTGCGCGAGCTATGGACCGCTTGAACGGCTCCGGTCGAGCGATAGGCTTCGACGACGTTGGCGACTTGATGCAGCGGCTTGATCAGCCGCCATACGGACGCGAGGCAGAAGGCCGTGCCGGCAAGCGTGGCGGCGAGCACGAGCAATAGAACAGGCAGGGCTTCGCTGCGGAAGCCGGTAACCAGATAGACGACCAGCGCCAGCAACGGCACATGGGTCGATAGGAAGCAGATTGAAAAGATCTTGAAGGTCAGTGACGCGCTGAATTTTTCGCGGATATCGGACAGGCTCAGGTTCATTCCGGATTTCCTCTCATGTCTCCTCGGAGCGGGAAAATGCCGCCGGAGTTCCGACTGGATTCCTAAGGAAATCATTAGAATTTGAGTGATCCGGCGCCCGTCCACAGGGCTCGCGCAGGCAAGTATCCGGAAGCAAAGCAGTTTTGCGAAGTATCTGAAATTCAATAGGTATTGCACTTTATTGCATAGTGATATTCGTTTATATCGCAAAAGTTATCGCAGCACGCGGCGAACTCGCCTTTGGCGCGATTTTCCGGCGCCGGTAATGATTTGCTTCAGGCTTCCAGGAAGCCGCGCATGGTGAAGTAGCCGATCGCCCCAAGGATGACGGCGACGGCCGAAGCGATGCCAAGCGACACCGCATATTCCCGGCGCCCGGCTGTAAACGCGAGCGCGACCTTCGCTACCATGTTGACCGTAACGGCGATCAGGATGACATCGGCAGCCGTTTTTACCGCGATCGTCGAGCCGACGAGGCGGGCCGTTGAAAGTGTGATGGCATCGACGTCGACTAGGCCTGAAATCGCAGCCACGACAAAGAGCGCCGATGGTCCGACATACTCGATCGCGACTTTCGACACGAGGCTGATCAGGCCGAGCAGCAGCGCGAAGGAAACGACTGTTTGCAGTTCGAACGGGTTCTTGAGCCCGATGTCAGGCGCCTGCGTCACCGACTTGGAGCGCCAGACCGAAAAGAAACTGGTGGCGAGGAAGCCGATGATCGCAGGGATGAGGGCGGTGGAAAGCGGCGCGAACATGCTGAAAGACAGCGCACTGGCAATGACGAGGACACGCGCGAAGGAAAGAGCGCCGGCAACCGCTGCGCCGGCAGCCAACTGCTGCGCGCCCTGCGGCGCTTCGGTGGAGTAGCGAGCGAACGACAGCGTCAACGCCGTGGAGGAGACAAGCCCGCCCGCAGCGCCCGCCAGCAAGATGCCGCGATTGGTGCCCATCAGGCGGATCGCCACATATCCGGCGAAGGAAAGTGCTGCGATCGTGATGGTCAGCAGCCAGAGCGAATAGGGATTGAGCGCCCCCCAAGGGTCGAGTGGCTTGTCCGGCAACAACGGCAGAGCAATGACCGTCATCGCAAGCAGCATCAGTGCTGACCGGAGTTCCACCCAGGTCAGCCCCTCCAGGAAGCCATGCAGGCTCGTGCGCGCCGCAAGCACGACCGTTATCGCAACAGCGCCGGCGCCCGCCGTGACGAGGTCGCCGACGGCGGCGAGTACGCCAAGCGCGAACACGGCGAGGGCGGCAACGATCGAGGTGATGCCGTAGTCCTTGTCCTCGATCGCCTCCTGCCATTTGCCGGCGATGTAGACGATGCCGAGAAGGGCTGCGATCGTTGCCGGCAGGAACGGTCCGGTCAGCGGTTGCAACGTGCCGACGACGCCGCCGAGAAAGCCGGTGAGGCCGAAGGTGCGAATGCCGGCGGTTCGTCCGCCGGCGCGCACCTCGCGCTCCGTCCAGCCGCGCTCGACGCCGACGAGCAGACCAATGGCAAGCGCAACGCCGAGACGGCGGAAGACTTCGATATGTTCCATGCCAGGCACGATATCGCCGCCGCGCCGCTAAGCAAGCGCAAACATCTGAAACCATTGGCGCATTCGGATCGCGCGGGCGCAAAAGCAGACAACGGAATGATCGCGCGGCATTCGCAGGCGATGTTTCTGCGGGTGGAAGTGCGGCTCGTTCTGGAAAACCGGCGCGCTTGCTGCTATTGGCCCATAAATTTGGCCAAAGGAGAGAGCGATGATCCAGACGACATTCACCGACCGTGCCGTAATGGCGGAACTCGTGGCGAAGATGCTCTGGGAGATCAAGGCGGTGCACTTCAATGCCGCACAGCCTTACAAGTTCGCCTCCGGCATGGCGAGCCCGGTCTATATCGATTGCCGCAAGCTGCTCTCCTTCCCGCGCGTCCGTTCGACCGTGATGGATTTTGCCGCGAGCGTCGTGCTGCGCGAAGCCGGTTTCGAGCAGTTCGATTGCATTGCCGGTGGCGAGACCGCGGGCATTCCCTTCGCAGCCCTGCTCGCCGATCGCCTCAGCCTGCCGATGATCTATGTCCGCAAGCAGCCGAAGGGCCACGGCCGCAACGCGCAGATCGAAGGCAACATGCCTGAGGGTTCGCGCGTCCTCGTCATCGAGGACCTGACGACGGCCGGCGGCAGCATGTTCAAGTTCATCGATGCCGTCAGGTCTGCCGGCGGTGTCGTCGATCACGGTATCGCGCTGTTCTACTACGGCATTTTCGATGAAGGCGCGCTGCGCTTTGCCGATGGCAAGGTGAAGCTGCACTACATCGCGACTTGGCGCGATGTGCTGGCTGTTGCCAGGGCGCAGAAGCTGTTCGACGAGAAGACACTGAGCGAAGTCGAGGCCTTCCTCGATGCGCCGCTCGCCTGGTCGGGACGCAACGGCGGCATTTCATCACTTTGAATGAAGAATTACGTCGCGGCGCTTTGCTTTTGCCACGAAATTATCTAATCGATTTGAACATCGATGGATCGCAATGCCTTGGGAGGCCGGAATGATTTTGTGCTGTGGCGAAGCGCTGATTGACATGTTGCCGCGGGAGACGACGCTCGGCGAAAAGGGCTTTGCTCCTTACGCCGGCGGTGCGATCTTCAATACGGCAATTGCTCTCGGACGCCTCAACATTCCGACCGCCTTCTTCACCGGCCTTGCCGATGACATGATGGGCGAAATCCTGCGCGATACGCTGAAGGCGAGCAACGTCGATTTCAGCCTGTGCGCGATCACACCGCGTCCGTCGACGGTCGCCTTCGTCAAGCTCGTCAATGGCCAGGCGACCTATGCCTTCTATGACGAGGGCACAGCCGGTCGCATGATCACAATCGACGATCTGCCCGCGCTCGGCGACGATTGCGAAGCGCTGCATTTCGGCGCGATTAGCCTGATCCCCAGCCCCTGCGGCGAAACCTATGAGGCGCTGCTCGATCGCGAAGCCGACAAGCGGGTGATCTCGCTCGATCCAAACATCCGCCCCGGCTTCATCAAGGACAAGAACGCGCACATGGCGCGCATCAAGCGCATGGCCTCCAAGTCCGATATTCTGAAGTTCTCGGATGAGGATCTGGAGTGGTTCGGCCTCGAGGGCAGCCATGACGATCTCGCGGCCTACTGGCTGAAGCAGGGCGCCAAGCTCGTCGTCATCACCAAGGGTGCCGAAGGCGCGTCGGGCTACACCAGCGAACGCAAGGTCACCGTGCCGAGCGAGCGCGTCACCGTCGTCGACACCGTCGGCGCGGGCGACACTTTCGATGCCGGCGTGCTTGCCTCGCTGAAGGTCGATGATCTCCTGACCAAGGAAAAGGTCGCCTCGCTCAGCGAAAAGGCGTTGCAGAACGCCCTCTCGCTCGGCGCCAAGGCCGCCGCCGTCACCGTCTCGCGCGCCGGCGCCAATCCCCCTTGGGCGAAGGAAATCGGCCTCTGAGAGGAGGCTTATAGCCGATCGAGAAAGGCGAGCACTTCACGATTGAAGTGCTCTGGCCGCTGCAGCGGTGCGAAATGGCTGACCTCGGGAAGCAGGATCAGTTCGGCATCGGGAATGCTGCGTGCCAGATAATCGGCGTGCTCGCGCTTGATGAACTCGTCGTTCTCCCCGAGTACGACCGCGACCGGCACCTTTATGCCTTCGAGGTCGGCTGCCGTATAGTTCGGCTCGCTCGCCATCATTTTCGACACGTCGCCAACGAAACTCTCAAAGGCATCGGGCGTGGCTGAAAGTGCCTGATAGTCTTTCCGATGGCGGCTGAAGCAGCGATCGATCACTGGTGTCGGCTTGAATTCAAGCGTGCCGCTCGGATCCATGTTGCAGGCGAAGAAGAACACGCCGGAAGCCCGCTCCGGCTGCTTGTCGGCCAGGATCAGTGCGGTACAGGCACCGTCACTCCAGCCGACAAGTGCGGCCTTTGCAAGCTCCAGCCGATCCATGACCGCAAGCACATCGTCTGCCATTTGGGTATAATGATACGGACGCTCATCGCGCGTGCTGCGACCGTGGCCGCGACTATCGATGACGACAACCTGCCGGCCGGCTGCGACGAGTGCCGGCACCTGATAACCCCAGTTTCCGGCATTACCGAGTCCGCCATGCAGCAGGATTACTGCCGGGCCCGAACCGTAGGTCGCATACCAGATGCGCGCGCCGTCATTCTCCACGAAGCCTTCACGTGCCGCCTCGGGCAGAGGAGCGGCCCCAATCGCTTCGAATGCCACCAGTTCATCGTCCGTCTCGTTCATGCCTCGCTCCCTTATCATTCTGCAATAGAGACGAAGAGATGTAGCCCGTTTCGACAGCTTCAAACAAAAAAGCTCACCCACATGGCATGGGCGAGCTCTTGATGCGTTCTGTTGTGCGCGGGCTTACTTCGCGAGCTTCGCCAGCGTAGCGACCAGACCCTGCGTCGAGGAATCATGGCCGGCAGCACTTTCCTTGCCCTCGACAACGGGAAGCAACCCGGTTGCCAGTTCCTTGCCGAGCTCGACGCCCCACTGGTCGAACGAGTTGATGCGGAACAACACGCCTTCGACGAAGACGCGGTGCTCGTAAAGCGCGATCAGGCGGCCGAGCGCATAGGGCGTCAGCTTGTCGTAGACGAAGGTGATCGACGGGCGGTTGCCGGTGAAGACGCGGTGCGGTGCGATGAAGTCAGCCTTCTTGTCGTCCATTCCCTTGTCGGTCAGCTGCTTCTTCGCTTCCTCGAAGGTACGGCCCTTCATCAGCGCTTCGGACTGTGCGAGCACGTTCGAGATCAGAAGCTGGTGCTGGTGGCGCAGTTCCGGCTCGAAGGCGTTTGCCGCGATCATGAACTCGGCCGGGATGACGCTCGTGCCCTGGTGGATCAGCTGGTAGAAGGCGTGCTGGCCGTTTGTGCCGGGCTCGCCCCACACGACAGGACCGGAATTGCCCTCGACCGGCGTGCCGTCGATCGTCACACCCTTGCCGTTCGATTCCATGTCGAGCTGCTGCAGATAAGCCGGGAAGCGCGACAGGCGCTGATCGTAAGGCAGGACCGCGCGGGTCGGATAGCCGAGCACATTGCGGTGATAGAAGCCGATCAGGCCGAGCAGAACAGGCAGGTTCTTGGCAACAGGCGCCGTGCGGAAGTGGTTGTCGACCGCGTGGGCGCCCTCGAGAAACCTGATGAAATTATCCGGTCCGATCGCGATCATGATCGGCAGGCCGATCGCCGACCAGAGCGAATAGCGGCCACCGACCCAATCCCAGAAGCCGAAGACGCGGCCACTCTCGATACCGAAAGCCGAGACCTTGTCGAGTGCGGTCGAAACGGCGGCGAAATGATGCTGGACGGCGGCCTCGCCGAGGGCATCGGCGATGAACTTGCGCGCCGTCTGCGCGTTCGTCATCGTCTCCACCGTCGTGAAGGTCTTGGAGGCAACGATGAACAGCGTCGTCTCGGGCTGAACAAGCTTCAGCGTGTCGGCGATATGGGCGCCGTCGATGTTGGAGACGAAGTGCGCGCGCGGGCCGTCGTGGAAGGGTGCCAGCGCCAGCGTTGCCATCACCGGGCCGAGGTCGGAGCCGCCGATGCCGATGTTGATGACGTCGGTGATCGCCTTGCCGGTCGCGCCCTTGAGGGCGCCGGAGCGGATACCGTCGGCGAACTTGCCCATGGCTGATAGCACGGCGTTGACGTCGGGCATGACGTCCTTGCCATCGACCAGCACCGGCGTATTGGAACGGTTGCGGAGCGCGGTGTGCAGAACGGCGCGGTTTTCGGTGAAGTTGATCGCCTTGCCGGCAAACATCGCGTCGCGCTTGGCCTCGACGCCGCCCGTTTCCGCGAGCTTGACCAGAAGAGCCAGGATCTCGTCGTTCACCGCCGTCTTGGAATAGTCCATCAGGAGGTCGTCGAGCGACGCGCTGAAGTGGGCGAAACGCTGCGGATCGGCGGCAAAGGCGGCGCGCAGATCAGTCGCCTTGGTGGCGGCCGCAGTGCTCTTCAATTGTTCGACGATGGCATTCATGGGAGGCTCCTTTGCAGGGCGAGAGGGTCGCGGAAACTATTCGCTTTGTAGGGCGCAAATCAAGTTCGACGACCTGTCGAAACGCAAAAAAGCCATCCGAACAAACGGATGGCTCTCAATTTCACGCAATCGTCAAAATTAACCGCGCAGATCCTTGCGCAGGATCTTTCCCACAGGCGTCTTCGGCAACTCGGTGCGGAATTCGATGAAACGCGGGCGCTTGTAGTTGGTGAGGTTCGCCGCGCAGTGCGTCTTCACGTCGGCCTCCGTGAGCGTCGGGTCCTTACGCACCACGAAGAGCTTGACGGCCTCGCCGGAATGCCCGTCGGGGATACCGACAGCCGCCGCCTCGAGAATGCCGGGATGCATTGCCGCCACTTCCTCGATCTCGTTCGGATAGACGTTGAAGCCGGAGACCAGGATCATGTCCTTCTTCCGGTCGACGATCTTGGTGTAGCCGCGCGCATCCATGAAGCCCATGTCGCCGCTGCGGAAATAGCCGTCCGGTGTCATCACGCGGGCGGTTTCCTCCGGCTTGTTCCAATAGCCGGCCATCACCTGTGGACCGCGGATGCAGATCTCTCCGATCTCGCCGAGCGGCAGCGAATTGCCGTCCTCGTCGCGAATGTCGAGCTCGGTCGAGGGGACAGGCAGGCCGATCGAGCCGGTGAACTCGGCCGAGTCGAAGCGGTTCGCGGTGGCGACCGGCGACGTCTCCGAGAGCCCGTAGCCCTCGGTGATATGAGAGCCGGTGATCTTCATCCAGCGCTCTGCGACCGGCCGCTGCACCGCCATACCGCCACCGAGCGACATCACGACGGAGGAAAAGTCGAGCTTGGCGAAATCGGCATTGTTCATCAGCGCATTGAAGAGCGTGTTGAGGCCAGGGAAGATATGAACCTTCACCTTGCCGAACTCCTTGACCAGGGCCGGAATATCGCGCGGGTTGGCGACGAGGATATTATGGGCGCCAAGCGACATGCCCATCAGCGAATTCACCGTCAATGCGAAGATGTGATAGAGCGGCAGCGCACAGAGGAAGTTCAGAACATCAGGGCGCGGCTTGTTGTCGAAGGCCGATTGCAGCCAGAGTTCGAGCTGCAGCTTGTTGGAGAGCAGGTTCCTGTGCGTCAGCATCGCGCCCTTGGCAACGCCGGTCGTGCCGCCGGTATATTGCAGGAAGGCGATGTCGTCGCCCTTGAGGCTCGTGGGCTTCAAGGTCTTGCCGGCACCTTCGCCGAGCACCTGCTTGAACGTCCTGTGCTGTGGGATCGACCAGGACGGGACGAGCTTCTTCACTTTCCGCACGAGTAGATTGACGATCAGCCCCTTGGCACCCAGCATCTCGCCAAGCGACGTGACGACGACATGGCGCACATCGGTCTTGACCAGTACCTGCTCGACCGTGCGGGCGAAATTCTCGAGTACGAAGATGGCTTTGGCGCCGGAGTCGCGCAGCTGGTGTTCGAGCTCGCGGGGCGTGTAGAGCGGGTTGACATTCACGACCACGAAGCCGGCCCGCAGGATACCATAAACGGCGACCGGATTTTGCAGCACGTTCGGCATCATGACCGCGACGCGATCACCCTTTTCTAGGCCGATGCTCTGCAGCCAAGCCGCGATCTTGCGCGTCTGGCTTTCAAGATTGCCGTAGGTCAGGGACTTGCCCATGCTGGAGAATGCAGTGCGGTTGGCGTAGCGCCCACAGGATTTCTCGAGCAGTTCCGCCAGCGATTCGTATTCCAATGCGGGGAGTTCTGCCGGTACGCTGTTGGGATAGGTCGCAAGCCAGGGCTTTTCGGGCTTCGCACCGTCTGGATGGACGGAAATGCTGTTCATCGTGTCTCTCTCCCTGTCGCCGCCGGCCGGTGCCACCGGCAAGCCGTTGGACGATCCTCCATCTTCCAACGCAGCAGCTTATGTCATCGCCTGAATGGTTCAAGCTGGAATAGAGTTATACTAACCTTGACGTAAACGTCAATATTCGTCCACCTGCGCTTTCTCGCGTCGGATCGGGAACCATGAGTGTGGGGCGACGTTCTGAATTTGTGGACCAACCACGAGGAAACAATAAGGAGGTGCACAATGCTGCATCAGGACGCTGACAAGACCCGCCGTGACCCCAACGTGAAGGATACGCCGACGCTAATTGCCAGCGACCGCGTGGAAGGCACACGCGTGTATGGGGCTGATGGCAAGCATATCGGCTCCATTGAACGATTGATCCTCGGCAAGCAGGATGGACGCGTGGCCTACGCCGTGCTCAGTTTCGGCGGGTTCATGGGCATCGGCCACGATCACTATCCACTGCCGTGGGAAAAGCTGACCTATGATACCCAGCTTGACGGCTACCGCATCGACCTGACGAAAGAGCAGATCGAAGGCGCGCCAAGCTATTCGGACGACGATGACAGCTGGTACAACGACAATGGCCGCCGGGTCTACGACTACTATGGCGTGCCGCCCTACTGGATGTAACGTTATTCGCACGGCGAAAACGGCGGGCCCCGGCGGCCACCGTTGAGCCTTCGCCACCAAGACCTCCGGCGGAAGCCGGAGGTTTTTGATACAGCAGGTATCCGGACCGCGAATTACTTGTCCTCGTCGCAGTCCTGTATCTCGCAGATTTCGTCGGTGCGCGCTGTGCACTCATCTAGTGCGCGATCTTCCGCATCGCCTCTCCTGTTGAAGTCATAGCTATACCCATAAGCGTTGCCGCTGTCTGAGGTTGCGATGCATCCCCATGCAAAGGCATTGGAGACGGGAGCGGCCACGCAGAGCGCGCAGGCCGCCGCAGCGAGTACAGTCATTCTCATTGGCGGTCCTCTGGAGCGTTTATATCCGGCCCCAGTAGCAGCTTCAGTCTTAAGCCATCAGCAACAGCATCGGCCCATTTTTGGGGTCAATCGTGCTTCCGAAGAAAGAGCTCTCTTAGCCCTGCGTCACAAGGTCGTTTGCACACCGCAGCACGGTCCCGGGCGTGATGTCTGCCGCCGAGATGCTCCTTGCCGTAGTGACCCGGAACACATGGCTTTCACCCGGCAGCAGCGTGACCAGCATCGAATCCACCACCGCATCGGGATCGAGGCGGTCCACCATCAGGCAGAGGTCCTTCAGGAAAGAGACCGCCGTGAACCTGACATGATAACCCTCATCGGTTTTAATCACGGAAACCGTAAATTCGGGCTTCGGCAGCTTGAGATCGATGTCCTCGACGAAATAGTGGAACGCGCGTCGGTCGAGCATCTGCACCACGATGAGTTCGTCGTCGGCATCATCAGGCGTGGCGATATCCGCCGGTAGCGGAAACGCCTTTGCCTCGAAGCGGTCGCATAGAAGCCGCCAGAACTCGAACTCCGCAATCACCGTGCCGTCGAGTTTCAACCGCTGGCCACTGATCTTGGCGCGCCAGAACAGCGTCCGTTCATTCACTGCCACGGCAGCAAGGCCGTTGTCGCGCGGCTGGATCGTCAGCAGCCTCGGATCGAAGGCCTGCTGCATCGCATACCACAGCGGCTTCCGCCGTCCCGCCGAGTCGAGTGCCGCCCAGGAGGTCACCGGCCAGCAATCATTGAACTGCCAGACGACGGCGCCCTTGCAGACATCCCGGTGCGAGCGCATGTGCTCGATCGCGAAGCGGATGGCGCGCGCCTGGTTGAGTTGCGTTGCGAAATGCCAGGCGTCCATCGTCTGCGGCACCGGCAGATGCCCGGCGAGCCCGCGGATCAGCTTGTCGTTGCCTTGTGTTGCCTTCTGATGGTGGAACACGCCGTTCGAAACGGGCGTCAGCGGCGCGTCATGCACGCTCTCTTCGATCGTCGCCCAGTTCGGCGGCGCCTGCCAGCCGAATTCCGAGCAGAAGCGCGGGATGTAGTTGCGATAGACCTCGTAACCGACATCGTTCCAGACGTCCCAGATGTGCTTGCAGCCGTGCTCGTCCGCGTTCGGCTCGATCTCCATCGTCCCGGAATAGGGGCTGCCGGGATAGTAGGGCCGATCCGGATCGAGTTCGGCGCAGAGCTTGGGCAGAACATCGAGATAGTAACCGAGCCCCCAGCTGACGCCATCCTTGATGATCGGTCGCCAGCCCCATTCGTCGAAGCCCCAGATATTCTCGTTGTTGCCGTTCCAGACGATCAGCGACGCATGCGGCATCAGGCGCACGACGTTGTCGCGCACCTCTGCTTCGACCTCGCCGCGCAACGGTTCTTCTTCCGGATAGGAGGCGCAGGCAAACAGGAAGTCCTGCCAGACGAGCATCCCTGCGCGGTCGCAGGCCTCGTAGAAGTCGTCGCGCTCGAAGATGCCACCGCCCCAGACGCGCAGCAGGTTGATGTTCGCAGCCTTTGCCTCCTCGATCCGCGAGACATAACGCTCGGCGGTCACCCGCGACGGGAAGCAATCATCCGGAATCCAGTTCGCGCCGCAGAGGAAAAGCGGCACGTCGTTGATGACGAAGGTGAAGGCCGAGCCGTGTTCGTCCGGTGCCGTATCGAGCCGAACCGAACGGAAGCCGATCTCTTTCGAATAGCTGTCGAGTAAGTCATCGCTTACGGCGTCACGCAATTCGATCAGCAGCGGATAGAGCGGTTGGGCGCCAAGATGATGCGGCCACCAGATCTGCGGCGAGGCAACAGTCAGCTGGAACTCGACCGCATCAGTTCCTTCCGTGAACTCGGCGACATGACGGACGCCGGCAATGGTTGCGACAAGCTTTGCCGGAACGCCATCGTGGCGCTCGACGCTTGCACGAACGGTCACGCGCCCGTCGGCGCCGGCAAGCGTTGCGGATACCCGCGTTTCCGCAAGTCGCACCCGCTCCCAGCTTTCCAGCCGCACCGGCTTCCAGATCCCCGCCGTCACCAGCGTCGGACCCCAGTCCCAGCCGAAGTTGCAGGCCATCTTGCGCATCAGATTGCCTGGACCGGGATAGTTGTTCGGCCGGTAGCCGTAATGCGCCTCCATCTCGGCGCCGTAGGCATAGGCAGAGCGGAAGGTCACGACCAGCTCGTTCGCCCCTTCTTTCAGCCGCTCCGACACGTCGAAGCGATAGGTGCGGTGCATGTTGAAGGTTCGGCCAAGCTCTTCGCCGTTCAGCACGATCGTCGCGACCGTATCGAGGCCTTCGAACACAAGTTCCTGGACCTTCCCGGCGTCAGGCGATCCATCGAAGCTGCAGCGATAGGTCCAGTCTTCCTTGCCGATCCAGTCGCTGGTGATCTCGTTGACGTCGAGATAGGGATCGGGGATGAGCCGGTTGGCGAGCAGGTCGAGATGCACGCAGCCGGGCACCTGTGCTGGGATTTCAGCCGGCAGGTCGCGGCGGCCTGTAACGTTGCAGGAGAGCGTCCAGCCCCGGTTCAGTTTGGTCTTTTCGATCATGGGAAACTCTTAGAGATAACGGCCGTGGCGCTGCAGGACTTCGATCTTGTAGCCGTCGGGATCGGTGATGAAGAAGAACAGCGCCAGCAGCTTGCCGTCGCGGTTGAGCTCGGCGATCTTGCCGGGATTGAGGCCGGCCTCCGTCAGACGCTTGTGTTCCGGCGCGATTTCCTCGACCGACAGCGCAAGGTGGCCGTAGCCGTTGCCGAGATCATAGGGCTCGGTGCGCCCCTTGTTGACCGTCAGTTCCAGCTCGAAGCCGGTTTCCCCGTTGCTCATGTAGATCAGCGTGAAGGTATCGAAGTCGATGCGATCGGCGACCTTGAGGCCGAACACCTTGCCGTAGAACTCGACCGATCGCGCCTCCTCGAGAACGCGGATCATGGAGTGGATCATCTTGGCCAAGGCTGCCTCCCATTGCCGATATCACGGCAGCCTTGGTAGCCGCCGCCTCATGCCGGGCGCAAGCCAATTCTTTGCGTGATGATGTTTTCGACGAGCCCCATCGCATCGTAGATCAGGACCGCCATCAGCCCGACGATCAGGCCGCCTTGCAGGATGAAGGCCGTGTTGTCGGAGTTCAGTCCGGCGATGATGACTTCACCGAGCCCCTTGGCCGCAACGGTGGAGCCGATGGTGGCGGTCCCGATGTTGATGACGGTCGCTATCTTCAGCCCCTCCACGATCAGCGGCAAGGCAAGCGGCAGCTCGACGCGAAAGAGTTTCTGCGGTCCGTTCATGCCCATCCCGTCGGCGGCGTCCAATACCGAGGAGGGAACCTGTCGCAGGCCGGAGATCGTATTCTCGAAGATCGGCAGCAGACCGTAGAGGAAGAGCGCGATCAGCGTTGGCTGCGCGCCGAAGCCGGTGGCGGGAACCGCAAGCGCCAGCACGGCGACCGGAGGAAAGGTCTGCCCCGCATTGGCGATGGCGCGCGATAGCGGCAGGAAATCGGCGCCGCTCGGGCGCGTCACGAAGATCCCGCCGATGACTGCGACGAGCGCGCTTGCGAAGATGGAAATCGCCACGAGCTCCAGATGACCCGCCGCAAGCCAGGCCAGGCTGTTCTGCCTATAGATCGCGGGAGCACCGTTCTTGGTCAGCGGCTCCAGCAGAAACGACAGCCACTCGGTTTTGAACAGCAACACGAGCAGCAGCAGAAGCGCGAGTGCGCGAAAGAGGTTCGTAGCAATCAGCTTCATGCACGGCGGCCCAGCCGCAGAAGCCGCGACATCGAAATGGATCCGACCGGCGCTTTCCGCTCATCCTGAACCGCAGCCTCGTCGACGCCTTGCCAGATCATCTCGGCAAGCGCATCGCGGGCGCTCAGCGTTTGCGGCAGGGCGGGCAAGAGGCCAGGCTTCGGCGGCGCCATGCTATCCCTGATCGGCTGCAGCGACAGCAGCTTCAGAGCCCGGTCGGATGTGCCGGTCAGCTGCTGGACCAGCGGATCGGCAGGCTCCGTCAGGATCTTTTCCGGCGGCGAGCATTGCAGGAGCCGGCCCTTGCTCATGACGGCGATCTGGTGGCCGAGATGAAAGGCCTCGTCCATGTCGTGGGTGACCAGAACCACGGTTGTCCCGAACTGCTTCTGGATGGCAAGCAGGTCATCCTGGGCCTTTGCGCGGATCACCGGATCGAGCGCGCCGAACGGCTCGTCCATGATCAATATTTCAGGCTCGGCTGCCAGCGCCCGCGCGACGCCGACACGCTGCTGTTCGCCGCCGGAAAGCTGATGCGGGTATTTGCCGGCGAAGGCGACCGGGTCGAGGTTGAACAGCGACAGCAGCTCCTCGACGCGCGTGTCGATACGCGTGGTATCCCATCCGAGCAGCTGCGGCACGGTCGCGATGTTCTCCGCCACTGTTCGATGCGGGAACAGGCCGTGGCTCTGGATCGCATAGCCGATCCCCCGGCGCAGCTCGGTGGCCGGCACATCCATGATGTTGCGGCCGGCGACGAGGATTTCGCCTTCGGAGGCGGTAACCAGCCGGTTGATCATCCGCACTAAGGTCGATTTTCCGGAGCCTGAGGTCCCGACGATCACGGTAATCGTGCCCTTTTCCATCGTCATGGAAACATCGTTCACGACTGCTGTCGTGCCGTAGCGCTTGGTGACGTGTCTGATATCGATCATGCTCATGCGGAAGCGCCTCGGAGGGTATCGATGACCGCATCCAGGATGACGGCCGAAGAAAAAGCGAAAAACACGGTCGGTACGGCCCCGAGCAGCACAAGATCCATGGCTGTCTGGCCGAGCCCCTGGAAGATGAAGACGCCGAAACCGCCGCCGCCAACCAGCGCCGCGACCGCAACGAGGCCGATGGTCTGCACAAGCACGATACGGATACCGGTCAGAATGACGGGCAGGGCGAGGGGAAGCTCGATGTCGGTAAGAATCTGTCTGCGCGTCAGGCCCATCCCTGTTGCGGCGTCACGCACCGCAGGGTCGACACCATCGAGCCCGACAACAGTGTTGGCGACGATCGGCAGCAACGCGTAGAGCACAAGCGCGATCAATGCGGGCGCGGCGCCGATCCCGTGGATGCCGAGCCACGCGGCAAGGGGAAAGTCGGCTGCCAGCGAACCGAGCGGCACCATCAGGAGGCCAAAGAGCGCAAGGCTTGGGATCGTCTGGATGATGCTCAGCGCCTGCAGCGCGACGGCTCTCACTTTCGGCAGCCAGAAACAGAGAATGCCGAGCGGCAGGCCGATCAGCGCGGCGATCGCCAAAGAACCAAAGGCAAGACGCAAATGCGCGAGCGCTTCCGTCCAGAACTGGCTGCCGCGGATCGAAAACTCCTTGAGGATCGAAAGATCGTCGAGGAGGCCGGAAGCAAGGCAGCCGCCGAGCAGAACCGTGTAGGCAAGCAGCGCCGCGATCCTCTGCCAGGCGGCCAGCCGGATTTTGACGAGGGCATCGGAGATGATCAGGCCGATCACGGCAAACAGCACCCAGAAAGCTCCGCCGGGCGACATGCGCGCGGCGGTGCTGTTCGGCGGCGTAAACGTGCTGGCCGTGATGCCGATCGCGACCATGAGCGCAACAAGGCAGAGCGAGCCGATCGCCAGCCGAATTTCCGCCTTCTGGACAAGGATCGCTGCCGCTCCGGCCACGACAAGCAGGACGACGAGAGCGATGACGGAAGGCTGGTCGAAAAGCCGGGCGATCGGCATCGGCTTGCCGGCCGCGATCCGGTTCGCCTTGACGTATATGAACGGCAGAAACGCCGCAGCGGCCGCGCCGACGGCGGCAAGTACCAGTCCGAGCCGATCCACTTTGTGGACCGCTGAGGTTTCTTCCATCGATACGTCCTAATGCGGGCAGAAAGGATCTCCGCCCGTGAAGGGCGGAGCCAGATTTACTACTTCAGGAATCCCTTTTCCTTCAGATAGTCTTCCGCCACGGTCTTTGCAGGCTGGCCATCCACTTGGATCTTGCCGTTCAGCTTGCGCAGTTCATCGGCGGTCAGGCCCTTGAAGATCGGCGCCAGGACTTCCTCGATCTTCGGGTTGGCCTTCAGGATCTCCTCGCGGATGATCGGCGTCGGCGCATAGACCTGCTGCACGCTCTTGTCGTCCTCGAGGACGGTGAGTTCCGCAGCTTCGATGGCTCCGTCGGTGCCGTAGACCATGGCGGTGTTCGCGCCGTTGGTCTGGTCCGCCGCAGCCTTGATGGTGGCAGCCGTATCGCCGCCGGACAGGACGATCTCCTGCTCGGGCTTCAGCGTGAAACCATAAGTCGTCTGGAACGCCGGAAGCGCGCCGGCGGAGTTCACGAATTCGGCGGATGCGACAAGCTTTGCCGTGCCGCCGCCCGCAACCCATTTGCCGAAGTCGGACATGGTCTTGAGCTTGTTTTCGCCCGCGACGTCATTCCTGACCGCCAGCGCCCAGGTGTTGTTGGCGGGCGATGGCGTCAGCCAGACGATCTTGTTAGCATCATAGTCCAGCTTCTTGGCGAGGTCGTAGCCTTGCTGCAGGTTCTTCCAGGCGGCATCATCTGCCTTGTTGAAGAAGAACCCGGCATTGCCGGTGTATTCCGGATAGATGTCGATTTCTCCGGCGGTGATTGCCTTGCGCACCACGGGGGTTGCCCCGAGTGCGATGCGGTCCTGCGTCTTGATGCCATTGGCATTCAGAGCCAGCGCGATGACGTTTCCGAGGAGCGTTCCTTCGGTGTCGATTTTCGAGGAAACGACGACGTCTGCTGCCTGGGCGACGCCCATGCCAAGAATTGTCAGCGGAGCGGCAAGTGCGAATTTCGTCAGCATGGAGTACCCCCTGAGTAAATCATCGGATGCCGCAACACTCTGGCGGAGAGCCCGCGGCGGATAGTATCGGCGGCGGATGCATTCCGCCGGGAAGAACGTGCGTAACGGAAATAGTGTGCGCAATCGAAAAATCGATGCAACGATTAAATTTGTCCGAATGTTATCGCATCGCGTGGCGACTCCAAGTAAAAACGCCTGCAAACAGGGAGAAGCGACCGTGACGATTTTGCTGGAAGTATGTGTGGACAGCCCGCGTGGCCTGGCAGCCGCGATCGAGGGAGGTGCCGACCGCATCGAACTTTGCTCCGCGCTCGAGGTCGGTGGTCTGACGCCGCTCGCCGGCTTGATGAAGGCGGCCGCTTCCGCACCCATCCCGATCTACGCAATGATCCGCCCGCATGCCGGCCCTTTCGTTTTCGACGCAGCCGACGAAGCCGCGATGATGGCCGACATCGATGCTGTCAGGGCGTTTGGTCTTGCCGGCGTCGTCATCGGAGCCAATCGGGTCGATGGAACGCTCGATCTGCCACTGATCCATCGGCTGAAGGCCCACGCGGCAGGGCTCGGCTCGACTCTGCACCGTGCATTCGATCTCGTGCCGGATGCGGACGCGGCTCTCGATCAGGCAATCGAGCTTGGCTGTGAGCGCATCCTGACGTCCGGTTGCGTGCCGAAGGCGTTCGACGGGATCGATACGCTCGCCCGCCTGTCGCGAAAGGCTGCCGGTCGTATTTCGATCATGCCAGGCAGCGGCGTGCGACCGACCAATG
The DNA here is from genome assembly GCF_001429725.1 of Rhizobium sp. Root708. Taxonomy (GTDB): domain Bacteria; phylum Pseudomonadota; class Alphaproteobacteria; order Rhizobiales; family Rhizobiaceae; genus Rhizobium. The sequence goes on from NZ_LMHV01000012.1 coordinate 301,410, forward strand.
CGGCGGAAATCCTTCGCGCAACCGGTGCGCGCGAGATCCACGGATCCTGCAGCACGCCAGTCGCGAGCGTCGATGCACGCGCAGTGGCCTTTGGTTTCGAGGCGCCCGCCGCCAACCGAACGGATGCCGCTGTCGTCCGCCAGATGCGACAGACGATCGACGCGATTTAGTCCGCGATCTTTATCACCGCCTTGATCAGGCCACCCTTTTCGTGCGCCCAGCGCGCCAGGTCTCGTGGCGCGTTCTTGAGCGTGGTTCGGTGCGTGATCAGTTGCTCGACGGGTACGAGGCCCTTGGCCATCGAATCCGCGACATGTTCGAAGTCGACCTGCGTCGCGTTGCGGCTGCCGATCACCATCATCTCGCGCTTGTGAAATTCCGGGTCGGAGAAGCGGATGTCGTCCTTCACCACGCTGACCAGCACCAGCGCGCCGCCATGCGCGACGAAGCTGAAGGCCTTTTCCATCGACGGGCCATAGCCCGTGGCGTCGAAGACGACGTCGAAACCGTCGCCGCCCGTCTTCGCCTCGACGGCTTCGGCAGCACCATCCCCGGCCACAATGCTTGAGGAGAAGTCGAACCGGTCGGCTGCCATCTGCAGCCGCTCCTGGCTGGTGTCGAGCAAGGTGACCTCATGGCCGGCAATCCGCGAGAAGATCGCGGCACCCAGCCCGATCGGGCCGGCACCGATAACGAGCGAGCGTGATCCCGCTGGCGCCATCGACCGGCGAACCGCATGAGCGCCGATCGCCAGAAATTCAGTTGTCGCCGCAGCCTCCAGGCTCACGCCCTTTGCGGGATAGAGGTTGCCTGCAGGAACGCTGATCTCCTCGCAGAAGGCACCATCCGTATGGACGCCCAGCACCTTGATGTTGGTGCAGCAATTCGGCTTTCCCTGGCGACACGCGACGCAGTTGCCGCAGGACAGGTAGGGATTGACGATGACAGGCGTACCGACCGCCAGGACAATACCGTCACCTGCCTCCAGAACCGTTGCCGAGATTTCGTGCCCCATGACGCGCGGATATTCGAGGAACGGATGCTTGCCCTCGAAGATGTGGTAGTCGGTGCCGCAGATGCCGACGTGGCTGACGGCAAGGCGCACCCAGCCGGCTTCAGGCGTGCCGGGGGAAGGGCGGTCCACGAGTTCGAGGACGCCGGGTTCTTGGCAAAGCACTGCTTTCATGAGGGTCTCGCATTCCTGAAATTGAAGAAGCCGACGTTCAATGCCGGCTTCTTGTCTTGCCGGCCGTTTACGGGTTGCGGCGACGGCGCAGCTGATCGAAGTAGACAATCACGATGATCAGCAGGCCGGTGATGATGCGCTGCCAGAACGAATTGACGTTGAGCAGGTTGGCACCGTTGTTGATGGTCGCAAGGATGAACGCGCCGATCAGCGGGCCATGGACGGTGCCAACAGCACCGAACAAGCTCGTGCCGCCGATGACCGATGATGCAATCGCCTGCAGTTCCCAACCATCCGCCTGCGTGGCGTTGCCGATCGCGATACGCGAGGCCAGCAGAACGCCGACGAAGGCAGCGAAGGTCGCCGAGAGAATATAGGCCATGTAGATGATGCCGTTCACCCGCACGCCCGAAAGACGCGCCGCTTCACGGTTTGAACCGACGGCGAAGAGATAGCGTCCCCAACGGCTGAGATGGAGGAAGATGTAGGAGGGCACCGCGACGAGGATGACCATCCAGAACAGGCTAGGCACGCCGAGAAAGTCGGCGCGGGCAAAGTTCGTGAACGGCTCGTTGACGATATTGATGGTCGAACCGTTGGTGATGAGAAGCCCGATACCGCGCAGCGACGTCAGCGTTGCCAGCGTAATGATGAAGGGCGGCAGTCCCATCTTGACGATGCCGAAGCCATGGAAAACCCCGATACCGACACCGATCAGCAGAGTGATCAGGATCGACGCCCAGACCGGAAAACCGGCCTGCAACAGCCAGGCGAGGATAACGGTGCAGAAGCCGACGATCGCACCGACCGAGAGGTCGATGCCGGCGGTGATGATCACGAATGTCTGGCCGAGCGCCAGAATGGCGGTCATCGCGCCCTGACGCAGCAGGTTCGAAATATTCAGCGGCGTCCAGAAGCTGACGGTGACGAAGCCAAGCAGGATCCAGAGGAAAGCCAGAAGACCGATAAGGGTCAGGCCGAAGAGGATGTTCACTTTCCGGCGCGGCGGCGGTGCGGCGATATCGGTGGGGGTTACGGTCATTGGTTCTCTCTCCCTCTTATTCTTCTAGACGCCGATCGCTTCGCTGAGCACTTCTTCATGTGTAGCCGCATGGAAGTCATGGCTCGCCACCAGCTGGCCACGCCGGAAGACATGCAGCCGGTCCGCAAGCTCGTAGACTTCGGGCAGGTAGGACGAGATCAGGATGATCCCGGCGCCCTGTTTCAGCAACTTGGCGAACAGCCGGTAGATTTCGGCCTTCGTGCCGACGTCGACACCCACGGTCGGCTCGTCGAAAATGAACAGACGCGCACCATGGCTCAGCCATTTGCCGATGACGACTTTCTGCTGATTGCCGCCCGACATGGCCGAGACCAGCACACGACGGCTTGGCGTCTTGATCGCCAGGTCACGGATCTGTTGGTCGGCGTTCTGCGCTTCCTCGCTATGGCTGATGACGGGGCCCTTGCTCAGCCGCTTGAAGACCGGGAGGTTGATGTTCAGCCCGATTGGCAGGTTGAGGCAGAGGCCTTGGTCGCGGCGGCTCTCCGGCGCGAGGGCGATCCCGAGTTCCATCGCCGTACGCTCGTCCTTGATGTCGACCTTCTTGCCCATCCAGTGGATGTCGCCGGTTGTCTTTTCGCGGCCGTAGAGGCCGAGCGCGAATTCGCTGCGACCGGCGCCAATGAGGCCATAGAGGCCGACGATCTGCCCGGCCTTGACGCTCAGCGAGACATTCTCGAAGCCTGGTCCCGATAGCCCGCGCACGTCGAGGATCGTCTCGCCGATCGGGATTTCTTCCTTGTGGTAAATCTGCTCGATCGAGCGGTTGATCATCAAGGCGATCAGCTCGTTCTCGTTGGTCTCGCCAATGATCCGCGTGCCGACATGGGTGCCGTCGCGCAGCACCGAAACGCGATCGGCAAGCTCGAACACCTCTTCCATGCGGTGGCTGATGTAGACGATCGTCACGCCTTCGCCCTGCAAGCGGCGGATCAGCTTGATGAGCTGTGCAGACTCCTGACGAGTCAAATAGGCGGTCGGCTCGTCGAATATCAGGAACTGCGTACCGCGCATTGCCGCGCGCGCCGTCGCAACCAGCTGCTGCTGGCCGATCGTCAAATCGCTGAGCGGGGCGCCGGCAGGCAGTCCGAAACCGAGATCGTCGAGAACGGCCTGCGCCATCTTCTCCATCTCTTTTTTGCGCATCAGGCCGTATTTATTGACCTCGTCGCCGAGAAAGAGATTGGCCGCGACCGTCAGGTGCGGGCAAAGCACGACTTCCTGGTGAACGGCGTTGATGCCGCGGGCGATCGCCTCGTTGGGCGTTGCGAGCGCAACCGGCTGTCCGCACCACAGGATCTCGCCTGCCGTGCGGGTGATCACGCCCGTCAGCAGCTTGATCAGCGTCGACTTGCCGGCGCCGTTTTCGCCGACGATCGCGTGGATCTCGCCGGCGAGGAACGTCATTGTCGCCGGTTTCAGCGCCTGGACGTATCCGTAATTCTTCTGCAATCCCTTGAGTTCGAGGATCGGGGCGCCCGCTGGAACGCGGTCTCCCTCTTTCCGCGTGGCGCTATCATCGTGTCGATGACTGACCTCTTCCAAGCTCATAGGCGTGTCCTCCTCGCGAATTGCCATGCCTCCACCGGCCATCCGCGCTCCTCATGCGGACGATAACACAGGTGAAGGAAAGGCCGCGCGGGATTTCTCCCGCGCGGCCATCGTCAGATCATTACTTGATCTTCGGGTTCAGCAGAGCGTCGATCTTCGGGTCGCTCATGTTGGCCTTGGTGACGAGGTTTGCGCCGGTGTCGACGTTTTCTTCAACCTTTTCGCCCTTCGATACGGCGAGCGCCGTCTTCACGCCGTCATAGCCCATGCGATAGGGATCCTGAACGACGAGGCCGGCAAGCGAGCCGTCCTTGAGGAAACCGACCGTCTTGTCGTCGCTGTCGAAGGCGATGACCTTGATCTTGTCGCCGAGCTTGTTTTCAGCGATTGCCTGGCCGACGCCCTGGCCGAGGATGAGGTTCGAAGCGAACACACCCACGAGCTTCGGATTGGCGGTGATCAAGTCGGTCATCATGTTGAGGCCGGTCGTTGCCTGGCCGTCACCATACTTGTCGGCGATGACCTTAAGGCCCGGATGCTTGGTCTTCACCTGATCCAGGAAGCCTTCGCGGCGCTGCTCAAGAGAGCCGACGCCCGGCAGGTTGGTGAGGATGACGACTTCGCCTTCTTCCTTGCCGGTCATTTCCTTGATGGCAGCGGCAAGGCCGTCGGCGGCGATGCGGCCACCCTGGACGTTGTCGGTCGTCAGGAACGACTTGAAGGCCTTGGAGTCCGCGCCCGAGTCGATGCCGATGATCGGAACCGACTTGGCAGCTTCGTCGATCGGCTTGCCGAGCGCCTTGAATTCGGTCGGCGAGATCACGATCGCAGCCGGCTTGCCGGCGACGGCGTTCTCGAGAATGCTGATCTGGCCGTTGATGTCGGATTCAGCCTGCGCGCCGAGTTCCGGCACCTTGACGCCGAGATCCTGGCCGGCCTTGCGGGCGCCGGCGAGAACGATCTGCCAGTAGAAGGACGTCGTGTCCTTGACGATGATCGGAATGGTCACGTCGGCTGCAAAGGTCGTGACCGGCATCGCCGTGGCAATAGCGGCCGCGCCGGCAAGAGCGGTGAAGGCTCTGCGTGACAGAATGGACTTCATGCGCATTTTGGTTCTCCTCTCAGGTGCGTTCTCCTCCAGGAAATCTCTCGCGAACGCGGACGAGAGACTTTTATCGATAAAAAACATTTATCTTTGGAAGCTAGCCGAGCCCCATATCAATTTCAAGTCCGGCGCCTCTAAGCCTTTGGTGCCTGTCCGGCCCGCCCCGCCGAACGCGTTTGTCGGGAGTTAATGCCGACTGTAGGCGGGGTGACTTTTTCTGGCTGCAGGCACTGCTGTTATTGTAAAATGCAACATAGATTTCGAATGATTGTCAATACGGAATGTTTATTCCGTTTTATCCCGTGAAGACCTCGTGCGGGTGCACGACGCCCTTCTTGAGAATGAGATTGCCATAAAGCCTGAATTCCGTCGTCGCGACGATGTAGGCCGCCTTGCGCGAGCGTTCGTAGAAAGCGAAGCGCTCGAGCGTGGCAATCGGATAGTCGCCGGCGCGCGCATTCACGATGGTCTGAAACTCGGTGCAGACCTCCGGCACCGCCTGGGGATCGCCGACGACTTCCATGCGCCAGGCAGTCTCCGGAACAAAGGTATCCAGCGGCAAGTGCGTCAGGATGGCTTCGGCCATCGTCGTGGCGCTCACGCCGTCGGCGCGGATCACTTCCGGTCCCATGCTGCTGGAGGGGAAATTGGCATCGGCGATGACGATTTCGTCGCCATGGCCCATGCGGGCGATCGCCAGAAGGAGATCGGGGCTGAGTACGGGATGAATACCTTTGAGCATACCTGTGTCCTTAAACGCGTACGGCTTCCGCACCGAGCGGTGGTGCGACGAGCGTGAAATTATCGAATTCCGGAAAGATCGAATCCGCAATGGCCGGGGAAAGAAGTTTCATGTTGCGCTCAAGGCTCGATGCCCTGGCGGTGCCGATCAGCACCGATGAAACAAGCGGATCGCGCAGGGCAAACTGCAGGGCGGGCGCGGCGAGCGGAACGCCATGCTTGCTGGCGACGGCCTCCATCTGCCCGACCTTGGCAAGCACATCGTCATTGGCCGGCATGTAGTCGAAGTGCGAGCCGGGCACCGGCCCGGTGGCCAGGATGCCGGAATTGAACACGCCGCCAACCACCAGCGACGTGCCCTTGCGGCGGCAAAGCGGCAGCAGCTCGGCAACTGCCGTGCGGTCGAGCAGCGTGTAGCGGCCGGCCAGCAGAATGCAGTCGATGTCGGCGTTGGTCATCACGTCGATGCAGACGGGAACCTCGTTGACGCCAAGCCCGAACGCCTTGATCGCTCCCGAGGATTTCAGTTCCTCAAGCGCCCGGATGCCGGAGTCCAGGAAATGCCGGAGGTGAACGGCGTTTCTTTCGGCGCCGTGCGTGTAGCCGCCGAGATCGTGGACATAGAGGATGTCGATCCTGTTCAGACCGAGGCGCGCATAGCTGAATTCGACCGAGCGCATGATGCCGTCATACGAATAGTCGTAGTCGGCGTCGAAGGAGAGCGGATCGACATAGCTGTAATCAGGTACGGTCCCCGTCGGCACCGGGCGCAGTAGCCGCCCGACCTTCGTCGAAAGCACCCATTCTGTCTCCGGCTTGCCGCGCAGGAAGTCGCCGACGTGGCGTTCGCCCAAGCCGAGGCCGTACCACGGCGCGACATCGAAATAGCGGATGCCGGCGTCCCAGGCGGCCGAAAGGGTTTCCATCGCCTGCTCGCGGGGGCATGCCCGGTAAAGGCCGCCGAGTGCAGCTGCACCGAAGCTTACTTCGCTCACTTCGAGCCCGGTCTGGCCGATCCTCCTCGTCTTCATCATTCCTCCTCTGAAGACCCTATCCGCAGTTGATCTAGAGCGTTGCTCCGAGATGCCACGGCACGAATTCGTTATCGCCGTAGCCGAACTCTTCGCTCTTGGTTTTCTTGCCCGAAGCCGTGTCGATGATCAGATCGAAAATCTCGCGGCCCTTGGCGCTGATCGAAATGTCCCCGGTGGCGATCGTGCCGCAGTCGATATCCATGTCTTCTTCCATGGAAGCATAGAGCGCCGAATTGCTCGATAGCTTGATCGACGGCGCCGGGCGGCAGCCGAAGCAACTACCACGACCGGTGGTGAACGCGATCATGTTCGCGCCGCCAGCCACCTGGCCGGTTGCCGAAACCGGATCGTAGCCGGGCGTATCCATGAAAACGAGGCCGGGAGCCGTGACGCGCTCGGCGTAGCCATAGACCGCCGTCAGAGGCGAACGGCCGCCCTTTGCGACGGCGCCCAGCGATTTCTCGAGAATGGTCGTCAAGCCGCCGCGCTTGTTGCCGGGCGATGGATTGTTGTCAAGCGAAGCGCCGTGCATGGCGACATACTTCTCCCACCACGCGATCTTCTCGTCGAGCTTCCTCGCAACGTCGTCGCTGACGGCGCGGCTGCGCAGAAGATGTTCGGCGCCGTAAATCTCCGAGGTCTCGGAGAGGATCGCCGTGCCGCCGGCCGCGGCCAGAAGATCCGCCGCAATCCCGAGTGCGGGATTGGCGGTGATGCCGGAGAAACCATCGGAACCACCGCATTGCAAGCCGATGATGATATCGCCGATCGGAAGTGCGACGCGCCGCTCCTTGCCGACATCGGCTGCGATCTCCCGCAGCATGCCCATGGCCCGCTCGACAGCGCGCCGCGAGCCGCCGGCATCCTGGATGTTGAAGTGGCGTTTCGAGTTGCCTGCGCCGCTCTGGCCGTACAGCGTCAACTGGTTCACTTCGCAGCCAAGACCGATCATCAGCACGCCGCCGAAATTGACGTGGCGCGTATAGCCGGCGAGCGTGCGGTGCAGAACCGACATGCCATCGCCGGTCGAGCTCATGCCGCAGCCTTGGTCGTGCACGATCGGAACGAAGCCGTCGATGCCCTCGTAATGAGGCAGGATCGTGCGGTTCGCCTCGTCGGCGATGGCACGACAGACGGTGGTGGAACAGTTCACGCTGGCAATGATGCCGATATAGTTGCGGGTCGCCACACGCCCGTCGGCGCGCTTGTAGCCCATGAAGGTGCGCGCCTTGTCAGCGGCGCTGGCTTCCTCGGGCGCCGCGTTGGCGGTGGCCGCAAGGCGATCGTTTTCGAAGTGCAGATTGTGGCTGTGAACGTGATCGCCAGCTTTGACGTCAGCCGTGGTGCGCCCGATCGCCTGGCCGTATTTCACGACTGGCTGCCCAAGCTCGATGTCTGCGAGCGCGATCTTGTGGCCGGGGTCGATCTTCTCGCGCGTTTCAACTCCGGCAACCATCGCTCCTGCGGGAATGGCAGCCGTCGCGACCGCGACATTGTCTCCGGCCGACAGGATGATCCAAGGGTCCTTGTTCAACAATTTTCTCCCTAGGGAAGCACCCGCTGCCTCGGCGAATGCGCATTGATTTTGTTTTTTATCTACAATAAACATTTTCAAGTCAACGGGGTTCTTGATCCTGTGGACGAGGGAGGCAAACAGCCGCAGGCGGTCCGGAATTACGATAAGGATTGCCGCGAAATACGCTTCTGCCATGCGGCGGAGCAGGAGGGCGGGGCGCGCATGGCAAGGCAAAACACGGTCTTCAAGGAAGCCTACAACCGCTATGTGGCGACGTTGCGGACCGATGAGGCCCTGCCGTCGGAACCCGAGATCGCAAGCCAGCTTGGGATCAGCCGCAGCACCGCGCGCGCCATTCTTGGACGCCTCAGCGAGGAGGGCATCATCCGCTGGAACAAGCGCCAGAAGATCGTACTTCGTGATCCATCGCGTGATGATTTCTTCCCGTCGGAAGAAACGGATTCACTGCATGACATCATCGAGCGCAGCTTCATGCAGCGCATTCTCTCTGATGATGCAGCGCCCGGCATGCAGATCAACGAGCTCGAACTTGCGCGCGAAATCGGCACGGGAACCACGAGCGTCCGCGAATTTCTGATCCGCTTCTCGCGCTTCGGCCTGATTGAGAAGCGGCCGAACAGCCACTGGATATTGAAGGGCTTCACCCGCGAATTCGCGCTTGAGCTCGCCGATGTCAGGGAGATGTTCGAGCTGCATTCGGCCGCCGAGTTCGGCAGGCTGCCCGCCGATAACGAAGCCTGGGAGGCGCTTGCAAGGATCAAGGACGACCACCGGGCGATGCTTGTCGATTTCGACAACCGCTACAAGGCGTTCTCGGCACTGGACGAGCGCTTCCATCTTTTGATCCACGGGGCATCGAGAAACCGCTTCATTGCCGATTTCTATGATGCGATCGCCATCATCTTCCACTATCACTATCAGTGGAACAAGGCCTTTGCCCGGGAACGGAACGAGCGCGCCATCCACGAACACCTCGATTATATCGCGGCACTTGAGGCGCGCGATCCAGCGGCGATCGAGCGTGCATGCCGGCTGCATCTGCGCTCCGCACGCCAGACACTCCTGCAGTCGCTGCCGCAGTCCATGTCGGACGCCGAGGCCCGCACGGCCTGAACGGCCGAACATTTTCCAAGCGCCGAAATAACTGCCAAAAGTTGTGAGAGATCATCAGATTTATCCGATGGACTCTACTCTTTGTTAACCAAGGCTTTTCTATTTTGACAGCTATAGGCTGCATGAGGCGCCGAAGTTCTCGCCACGAATAAATCTCCGGTTTTATCTTCAGGATCTTCATGACTTCCATAGTCACGAACACGTCTGCAGCGAACGCGCTTCAGACGCTTCGATCGCTCAACTCTGGACTGCATCAGACGCAGGGCCGGGTATCGTCAGGCCTCCGCGTCGAACGCGCCGCCGACAACGCCGCCTATTGGTCGATCGCAACGACGATGCGTTCCGACAACAAGGCCCTTTCGGCGGTCAGCGATGCCTTGGGGCTTGGTGCGGCAACGGTGGATACCGCCTATTCGGCGATGTCGCAGGCAATTGACGTGATGTCCGAGATCAAGGCTAGGTTCGTTGCCGCGACAGAGGCGGGCGTCGACAAGACGAAGATCAACGAGGAGCTCGATCAGCTGAAGGCGCAACTGCGCAGCACCGCGGAATCGGCGTCCTTTTCCGGCCAGAACTGGCTCTACATGAATTCGCCTGAAGACAACGTCGATCGGTCGGTCACCTCGGGCTTCACCCGCGACGCGGACGGCAGCGTGTCGCTCCAGAGCCTGACCTACAGCCTCTATTCCGATTGGGATACGCCGGACGTCTCGTTCCTGGTCGATGATGAAAGCGGCGATGCCGGCATTGTTACCAACTCCGCCTATGCCGACAGTCTGGGGACCGCCAGTGACTGGGTGCTGTTTAACGGAGAGCGCCATCAGGTCCACCGCGAGATGGTTCTGACGGATGCGACGACGACCGACGAGATCCAGGAGATGCTGCAGGTAACGGAGACGATGACAGCAAAGATGACCGAGGTCGGTTCCCGCCTGGGCTCGCTCTCGAAAGGCATTGCGATGCAACAGGCCTTCGCATCCAATCTTCGGGATTCGATTTCATCCGGCATCGGACGTCTCGTTGATGCCGATATGGAAACAGAATCCAGCAAGCTGGCCGCACTTCAGACTCAACAGCAGCTCGCAACCCAATCGCTATCGATCGCAAACCGTGCGCCGCAGAACATTCTCAGCCTTTTTCAATAGGGAATGATTTCAGGCTGAAGTATGCGGATTCACGAAATCCGAACTGACCTCGAGCTATTTTTGGGATGACCTGAGAGAAAGAATGGTGCCGCTTGCAGGACTCGAACCTGCGACCCCATCATTACGAATGATGTGCTCTACCACCTGAGCTAAAGCGGCAACTTGCGAGAGGAACTATCCGGCCCGCGATTTGCATGGCGCTGATACAGGCATTGTTTGCAGATTTCAAGCGCCCTGTCGCGTCTTTGGAAAAAAAGAGTGATGCTGTGGAGAGCAGCGCTCGTTCTCAGGCCAAGAGACGCGCACGGGCGCCATTATACTCCGTCTTGAGGCGATCGACGAGGGCGGCGACGGGTTCGACGGCCTTGATGGCGGAGATGCCTTGGCCGCTGCCCCAGATGTCCTTCCAGGCTTTCGCGCCGCCGACGGCCTGCTCGAAGTTCATTTTCGAAGGGTCGGCGGCGGGCAGGTTATCAGGATCGAGGCCGACTGCCGTGATCGAGGGCTTGAGGTAATTGCCATGCACTCCGGTAAAATAGTTGGAATAGACGACGTCACCGGCCGCGCCTTCGACGATCGCCTGCTTGTAAGCCTCGGATGCACGCGCTTCGGTGGTGGCGATGAAGGGAGTGCCGATATAGGCCATGTCGGCACCCATTGCCTGCGCCGCGAGGATCGCACCGCCATTGGCGATCGCGCCCGCGAGCAGCAACGGCCCGTCGAACCACTCGCGAATTTCCTGCACCAGGGCAAACGGCGACAGCGTTCCGGCATGGCCGCCAGCACCGGCCGCGACGGCGATCAATCCGTCGGCACCCTTGCGAATGGCCGAGTTGGCATGGCGGTTGTTGATGACATCGTGAAGAACGATACCGCCGTAGGAATGCACCGCAGCATTCACCTCGGGGACCGCGCCGAGCGACGAAATCACGATCGGTACCTTGTATTTCACACAGAGGCCGAGATCATGTTCCAGCCGCTTGTTGGACATGTGGACGATCTGGTTGACCGCAAAGGGCGCGGCCGGTCGGTCGGGGTGTGTCGCATTGTGGGCGGCAAGGTCTTCCGTGATCATGGCCAGCCACTCGTCGAGTTGGCTCTCCGGCCGTGCGTTGAGGGCCGGGAAGGAGCCGACGACGCCGGCCTTGCACTGCGCGAGCGTCAGGGCGGGATGCGAAATGATGAACAGCGGCGATGCCACCGCAGGCAGCCGGAGGTTTTCAGTCAAAATCGGGGGAAGGGCCATATGTCACCGCTGCTGATTGACGTTTACGAAAACGTCAATTTTCTAGCAGAGACTTTCGCAAGTGGGAAGGTGGTCTATCGGTTCTCGGAATATCGTCTATTGTTGACGTTGCCGGGGCGAAGACCCTGCGTCATGCTGTTATCCCCTGCCGACGCGACAACGAGTGCCCTGCCGGACTTGCGGTTTGCGCAAACAGCAGTTACCGCATTTATGAATTGTTAAGCATGATGCCCAGTCTCAGAGTAAAGGACCGGACGTGAGCGGATTAGAAACGGCTATCAGAACGGCGCTCAGCAACGCCGATCGCGACAATCCCGAAGTCCGAGCAAAGATCTATCAATCAGCCCGCCAGGCATTGGAAGCCGGTCTGCGCAAGCAGGACGTCACCGACGCCGACGCTGTCGCTCATCATCGCCACAGGCTCGAGACCACCATCCACATGATCGAGGCGGAGGAGCGCGAACGGCTGCATCCGCGCCAGGGGCCGCCGGAAGTGGCGGTTCCGCCTGTCGTCGATGTCCCGCGCGCCACCACGCATCGCCCTGCGGAAGGCGCTGCCGATAGCCTGTCGATCGGCGGCCAGACGCGCGCCCATACGGTCGCCGACCCACGCTTCGACGATGACTCCAGCCTTGCCGGTATCCATGCTGAGGATGCCGATCATCTCGGAACCGCGCCCGCGCCAGTTGCGGCCGAGACCATGACCGCAGAAAAGCCGGCGACGAACATGGATTTCCGGCCGGAGCGGGCAGCCGCCCGCCGCAAGCCGCGCAAGTTCTTTTCCAGGCTGCTGGTCTGGTGCGTGTTGCTCGCCTTCATCGGCATAGGTGCATGGTGGGCGCATACGTCTGGCCTGTTGATGACGTCGGCCGAGCGTGACACCAGTGTCGCCAACCCGCCCCCGAGCACCGAGCCTGAAGACTTCAACGGCAACGAAAATGCCGAAAACGGCGGTGCCACCGGCGAGGCGCCTACGATCGATCCGCAAAACTCCTTCTCCTCTGCATGGATCGAGGTGTTCAAGCCATCCGACGCGGACAAGATCGTCCCCGGCGCGCAGGCGAAGACGCAGAACGTCGCGGAGAATGATGGTCCCGCCGTCCGCCTGATCTCGCAAAGCGGCGACACCGCCGGCAATGTCGGCATAAGTGTTCCGGCCGATGTATTGCAACAGCTGGCCGGCAAGTCCTCCACGGTCGCGATCACGCTTCAGTCCACCACGGACGAGCCGACGCAGGTCACCGTCGAATGCGACTTCCAGTCGCTCGGCGACTGCGCGCGCCATCGCTTCACGGTCACGCGCGAAAAATCGGATGTGCTGCTGCAGGTGCGTTTCGATCGCTCGCTGGCGCCGAGTTCCGCCGGAAAGCTGATGATCAACAGCGATCTCGACGGAAAGGCCCGCGGCATCAACCTCTACGCAGTGCGGATTCTGCCGGGGCAGTGATCACTTCAGGAAGCCCGGCCCCGAGCCGATGATCTTGTCGTCGAGCTTGCCGATGGCATCCTTGTCCTTGCCGTCGTAGTCCATCGATTTCAGCATGTGACGGATCAGGTTCAGCCGGGCGCGGCGCTTGTCGTTCGCGTGGATCACGGTCCACGGCGCGAATTCGGTGTGCGTCTGCTTCAGCATCCGGTCGCGCTTCTCGCTGTAATCGCCCCATTTGGTCAGCGCGGCGATGTCCATCGACGAGAGCTTCCAGACCTTCAGCGGATCATGCCGGCGGTCGTGGAACCGCTTCAGCTGCATCTCGCGGCCGATATCCAGATAGAACTTGAAGAAGAAGATGCCTTCGTGAGCCAGCACTTTCTCAAGTTGCGGCACCTGCTCCAGAAAGTCCTCGTATTGCTTCGGCGTGCAAAAGCCCATGACTGGTTCGACACCGGCGCGGTTGTACCAGGATCGGTCGAAGAGCACGAATTCGCCTGACGTGGGAAACTGGGCGATGTAGCGCTGGAAGTACCATTGGCCAAGTTCGCGCTCGGTCGGCTTCGACAGCGCCACGACGCGCGCGAGGCGCGGGTTCATGTGCGCCGAGGAGGCGGAAATCGCGCCGCCCTTGCCGGCGGCGTCGCGTCCCTCAAAGACCGCCATGACGCGCTTGCCGGTCGCCTGCAGCCAGAACTGAACTTTCACGAGCTCCACCTGCAGCTTCTGAAGCTCCTCCAGATACTCCTCTTCCTTCAGTTTTTTGTTGTAGGGGAAATCGCCGGACTGGAAGGCGTTCTCATCGATCCAGTCGGGCAGGACAGGATCGTCGACATCGAAGATGCGCTTCTTGCCGCGAATATCCAATTCGACGGCTCTGCTTTCGACATCATCGGCCATGGTGCACCTCCGCTAAACTCTTTTCGACAGGCGAACATATTTTCCGTTGAAAATCAAATGCCTTGCCCATTGGCAAAAAACTTAGGGAGAAGTGAGGGGTCATGGCGGCATGTGAAAATTTCTGTCATGAATCAGGTCTATCAGGCACAATCTGGTCTAATGAAGAACGCATCGGCGTCGCGAGGGGCAGTTGGAAGACGAAATACCATGGGCACGCAGGTTGATTGTACGCATACGCGATGCCCGCCTCTCACTGCTGGTAGCCCTGTTTATAGCGCTTCTCGCGCTTGCAGCCGACGTTAATCAATGGGCCGTGCTTGGATTGCTGGCGGCGATGGTCGTTGCGATCCTCGCGTCAATGAGGCCTTCAGTCAGGCCGTCGCCTCCGGTTCCCGAAGTTATCTTCGAAGAACCTGCCGAGCGCAGCCTGTTGCCTGAAGTTTCCGCGACGCTCTCGGCCCTCGATATACCGGTCATGGTGCTATCGGGTGATGCGTCGGTGCTCTTTCAGAACCCCGCGGCCGAGAAGGCTTTCGGAGAGGTCGCGCGTGGCGCGCATCTGTCGTCGCGCCTGCGATCGCCGGGCATTCTCGACATGGTGGGCGAAACGATCGCCACCAACGCGCCGAACCAGATCGAGCACTCCGAACGGCTTCCCTCGGAACGCGTCTACATAGTCCGCAGTTCGCCGGTGAAGCTGCCGACGAATGGCAATGGCGAACGCCTTTTCATGCTGGCATTTCGGGATATTTCCGAGGTTCGCCGGATCGACCGTATGCGGTCGGATTTCGTTGCCAACGCAAGTCACGAACTGCGCACGCCCCTCGCGTCGCTGCGCGGGTTCATCGAGACAATTCAGGGGCCCGCCAAGAACGACCTGAAAGCGCAGGAACGCTTTCTCGGCATCATGTTCGATCAGACGACGCGCATGAGCCGTCTGGTGGACGATCTCCTGTCCTTGTCTAGGCTCGAGCTGAAATCGCATATCGCGCCGGATCAGAAGGTCGATCTCGTTCCGCTTCTCGGGCATGTCAGGGATTCACTGCTGCCGCTTGCCAAGGATGTCGGCGTCGAGATTGCGCTGCATCTGCCGGAGGGCAAGGCGGAGGTCTTGGGCGACCGCGACGAGCTCGTGCAGGTCTTCGAGAACCTGATGGAGAATGCCTGCAAGTATGGCCAGGAAGGAAAGTCGGTCGATGTCTTCCTGAAGAACGGCCCGGGCGAGCCGGTGGAGGTTTCGGTGGTCGACAAGGGGCCGGGCATTCCGGCCGAACATGTGCCGCGTCTGACCGAGCGTTTCTACCGCGTCAGCATCGAGGATAGCCGCTCGAAAAAGGGAACCGGCCTTGGCCTCGCCATCGTCAAGCACATTCTCACGCGCCACCGCGCCCGACTGATCGTGAAGTCCGAAGTGGGCAAGGGAACGAGCTTTACCGTGCGTTTTTGACATATAGCGGCGCACCTGCTGTAATCGGCTGTAATTTTTGCATTATAAATCAGCTACATAAGCTGTCACAAATGTTTCATCGAACTGACATAAAAGCTCTAGGCAACGGGCGCTAAAGAGAGCGTGCCGCTGATGAAGACGGCGCCGCCAAGGGGCCGCTCAAGGCCACACTCAGACCGCTATATGTCCGGGAGATTGACATGAACGCTTTTAAACTTACGGTCGCCGCACTTGCTGCTTCCGCCGCTTTCGCTGGCGCAGCTGTTGCTCGCGATCAGGTCCAGGTCAGTGGTTCGTCCACCGTTCTGCCTTACGCCAAGATCGTTGCCGAAACGTTCGGCGAAACCTTCAAGGACTTCAAGACGCCGGTCGTCGAATCCGGCGGTACGGGCGCTGGCCTCAAGGAATTCTGCAAGGGCGTTGGCCCTGACACGATCGACGTTGCGAACGCTTCGCGCCCGATCAACGCCAAGGAACTGGAAGCCTGCAAGGCTGCCGGCGTAACCGACATCCAGGAAGTCAAGATCGGCTACGACGGCATCGTCTTCGCAACCGACGCTTCGAACCCTGACGTTGCCTACGTTCCGGCCGACATCTACAAGGCTCTCGCTGCTCAGGTTGTTGTTGACGGCAAGCTCGTCGAAAACCCTTACAAGAAGTGGTCGGAAGTCAACCCGAAGCTCCCGGCTGTTGATATCGCTGCTTACATCCCGGGCGAAAAGCACGGCACCCGCGAAGTCTTCGAACAGAACGTTCTCCAGGCTGGCTGCAAGGCTTCCGGCGCTCTCGACGTCATCAAGGCTTCGATCACTGAAGCTGCCGCCCAGACCAAGGCTTGCGTTGCAGTTCGTAAGGACGGCGCTGCTGTCGACATCGACGGTGACTATCCGGAAACGCTGGCACGCATCGCTGCCAACAAGACCGGCGTTGGCGTCTTCGGCCTGTCCTTCTATGAAAACAACGCCGACAAGCTGAAGGTTGCGACCGTCAACGGTATCGTTCCGTCGACAGAAACCATCTCCAACGGCACGTACCCGGTTTCCCGCCCGCTGTTCTTCTACGTCAAGAAGGCACACCTCGGCGTCATCCCGGGCCTGAAGGAATACGTCAACTTCTTCGTTGCCGACCAGATGATCGGCCCCGAAGGCCCGCTCGCTGAATACGGCCTCGTTGCCGCTCCGGACGCAGAGCGCGAAGAAATCCGCAAGTCTGTCGAAGACGGCAAGACCATGTAATCGACTTTGCCGGCGCGACCTTGGTCGCGCCGGCATTGCCTTGTCGGTGTCTTCGGGCCGGCGAGGCTGACATCTCCATCATTGGAAGCCGGATCGGCCCGCCCGCCGTTTCTGGTTTTTTGGGGCCAAGGGCCTGGGGACCTTAAAGAATGAGTACATCCGTCATACTCTTGTGCCTCGTGGTGCTGGGCGCCGTTGCCTTCGTGGCAGCACGCAGCCGCGCTACGGCACTTGCCGGAGGCAAGTCCTCGGCATTGCATTCCAGACCCGGTTATTATGGTGCCTATGCCGCCATCTGGGCGATCCTGCCGGCACTGATCGTTCTTTTCGCCTGGCTCGCCATTAGCCCGTCGATCATCGAATCCTCCGTCCGCGGTGGGTTCCCGGATGATATCAAGGCTCAGCCTGCCGCCCAGCAGAACCTGAATTACGGCATGGTCAGCGCGATTGCGCGCGGTCTACCGTCGCTGACGCCGGAAGAAATCGGCGCTGGGGTGGGTGATCCCGCTGGTCTGCAGGCGAAGCTTGCGGCGAAGGGCGTCCCGCTCGCCGGCGAACCGCAGCCTTACATGATCGAAGCCGCCCAGAAGCTGAACGCAGAAAGTGGCGCCAGCCGCGCTGTGATGACTGCCGTCATTCTGGCCCTGGCGCTCGCCGGCGGTTTCTATGCTCTGCGCGAGGTCGCACCGCGCTTCCGTGCTCGTAACCGTGTCGAGCGCGTCATGCTCTGGGGTCTGCTCCTGGCATCGTCGATCGCGATCCTCACGACCATCGGCATTGTATTGTCGATGCTGACCGAGGCGGCCCACTTCTTCGCCGCTGTTCCGGCCGCCGATTTCTTCTTCGGCACCGTCTGGGACCCGCGCTTTGCCGGCGCCGGCAGCTCGTCCTTCGGCCAGTTCGGCCTGATCCCGCTGCTGCTCGGCACGCTCTACATCGGCTTTGTGGCCATGCTGGTCGCGGTTCCTGTCGGTCTGTTTGCTGCCGTCTACATGGCTGAATACGCGGCTCCCAAGGTTCGCTCGCTGGCCAAGCCTTTGCTCGAAGTTCTGGCGGGCATCCCGACCATCGTCTACGGCTTCTTCGCGTTGATCACCGTCGGCCCCTTCCTGCGCGACCTTTCCTCGCAGGTGAACGGCCTTCTGACCGGCAACTACACCAACTTCATTCAGGCACAGAGCGTTCTGACCGCCGGTATCGTCATGGGCATCATGCTGATCCCGTACGTTTCGTCGCTCTCCGACGACATCATCACCGCCGTGCCGCGCGCGCTGCGTGACGGTTCGCTCGGCCTCGGGGCAACGCGCTCGGAAACGATCAAAAAGGTGGTCCTGCCCGCAGCGCTTCCCGGCATCGTCGGCGCTCTGCTGATGACCGCCTCGCGCGCCATCGGCGAAACCATGATCGTGGTGCTTGCTGCGGGTGTCGCAGCCCGCATCCAGATCAACCCGTTCGAACCGATGACGACAGTGACTGTCAAGATCGTCAACCAGCTGACGGGTGACCTTGAGTTCACCTCGCCGCAGACGCTGGTGGCCTTCGCGCTTGGCATCACGCTGTTCTTCATCACGCTTTGCCTCAACATCTACGCGCTCTACATCGTGCGCAAATACCGGGAGCAGTACGAATGACGGATATTGTTTCCCCCGCAGGCGTCATCGTCTCCAAGGCGCCCGCCCGCCGCGACATCGGTATCAAGCGTCGTTACGCAGCCGAGCGTCGGTTCCAGGCCTATGGCATCGCCGCCATCTCCTTCGGCCTGATCTTTCTCGCGATCCTGCTGACCACCGTTATCCGCCAGGGCTATACGGCCTTCCAGCAGACGGCGATCACGCTGCCGATCGAGTTCAGCGAAAAGACGCTCGACCCGAACAACAAGCGCGCCACCGATCCATCGGTGCTGGTGGCCGCGAACTATCCGGTCCTGATCCGCGATGCGATGGTCAAGACGCTCGGGCTCAATGCCTCCAGCCGCCCGGACACGCGCGACGCTTCGGCAATGATCTCCAAGGGTGCTCCGATCGTGCTCCGCGACATGGTCGTGGCCGATCCGTCGCTCATCGGCAAGACCGTCAATGTCACGCTTCTCGCGGATGCCAATATCGACTCTGCCAACAAGGGCCAGATCGATCTCAAGGTCGCCGAGAAGAACCGCAAGGTTAACGACAAGCAGGTCGGCTGGATGCAGCAATTGACGGCTAGCGGCGCCCTGCACAAGGACTTCAACACCGGCCTTTTCGTCAACGGCAATTCGAGCCGTCCTGAAGCAGCGGGTCTCGGTGTAGCTCTGATCGGCTCGCTTTATCTGATGCTGATCGTTCTCGCCCTGTCTCTGCCGATCGGCGTTGCCGCTTCGATCTATCTCGAAGAGTTCGCGCCGAAGAACAGGCTGACCGACCTGATCGAGGTCAACATCAACAACCTCGCGGCTGTTCCCTCGATCGTCTATGGTCTGCTCGGTCTCGCTGTCTTCATCAATTTCGCCGGTCTGCCGCGCTCCGCGTCGCTCGTCGGTGGCCTTGTTCTGTCACTGATGACCCTGCCGACCATCATTATCGCGACCCGCGCAGCGTTGCGCGCCGTGCCACCGTCGATCCGCGCTGCGGCGCTTGGTCTCGGCGCATCGAAGATGCAGATGGTGTTCCACCACGTCCTGCCGCTTGCGATGCCCGGTATCCTGACCGGCACGATTATCGGTCTGGCGCACGCGCTCGGCGAAACCGCTCCGTTGCTGTTGATCGGCATGGTCGCCTTCGTCGCCAATGCACCGGCCACCCCAATGGATCCTTCCACGGCTCTGCCGGTGCAGGTCTATATGTGGGCAAACGAAGCCGAACGCGCTTTCGTCGAGCGTACGTCCGGCGCCATCATCGTCCTGCTCCTGTTCCTGATCGTCATGAACCTCGGAGCTATCCTCTTGCGTCGTCGCTTTGAGCGCCGCTGGTAAACGGAGTAGACATTATGAACATGTTGACGGAAGCAGCAGTTGAGAAAGCGGTTGATCAGAAGATGAACACCATTCCTTACAAGATGATCGGCCAGGACGTTTCGGTTTACTACGGCGAAAAGCGCGCGCTCTTCGACGTCAAGCTGAACATTCGCGAAAACACGGTGACGGCGCTTATCGGCCCGTCCGGTTGCGGCAAGTCTACCTTCCTGCGCAGCCTGAACCGTATGAACGACACGATCGACAATTGCCGCGTCACTGGCAAGATCACGCTCGACGGCGATGATATCTACGATCCGGATATCGACGTGGTCGAGCTGCGGGCTCGCGTCGGCATGGTCTTCCAGAAGCCGAACCCGTTCCCGAAGACGATCTACGAGAACGTCGCTTACGGCCCGCGCATCCACGGTCTGGCAAAGAGCAAGGCTGACATGGACCAGATCGTCGAACACAGCCTGCAGCGTGCCGGCCTGTGGAACGAAGTGAAGGATCGCGTGCACGAGTCCGGCACCGGCCTCTCCGGCGGTCAGCAGCAGCGCCTCTGCATTGCTCGCGCCGTCGCCGTCAGCCCTGAAGTCATCCTGATGGACGAGCCGTGCTCGGCTCTCGACCCGATCGCGACGGCGAAGGTGGAAGAGCTGATCCACGAGCTGCGCGAAGCCTATACCATCGTCATCGTGACGCACTCGATGCAGCAGGCGGCCCGCGTTTCGCAGCGCACCGCCATGTTCCACCTCGGCAACCTCGTCGAGGAGAATGATACCGACAAGATGTTCACCAACCCGGATGATCCGCGCACGCAGGATTACATCATGGGCCGCTTCGGTTGATTTCCCGCGTCGGAACCCCACACGATATTCAAGGATAATCCTATGGCATCGACACATATTTTTTCCGCCTACGACGACGACCTGAAGTACCTTTCGCGCCGGATTTCTGAAATGGGCGGCCTGGCCGAACAGATGGTATCGGACGCCGTCCGCGCTCTCGTGAACGGCGACACGGGGCTGGCACAGAAGGTCATCTCCGACGACGTGATTCTCGATCACGCCGAACGCGAAGTCGGCGACAAGGCGATTGTTACGATCGCGCGCCGGCAGCCGATGGCCGCTGACCTCCGCGAGATCATGGGTTCGATCCGCATCGCCGCCGATCTCGAACGCGTCGGCGACCTCGGAAAGAACACAGCCAAGCGCGTGATCGCGGTTCAGAACACCGGCGTGCCGCGCAAGCTCGCCCGTGGCCTTGAGCACCTGTCGGAGCTGGCGCTGGTTCAGCTCAAGGAAGTGCTCGACGTCTACACGAGCCGTGCGGCCGACAAGGCAAAGTCGATCCGTGAGCGCGACGAGGAAATCGACGCGATGTACACCTCGCTTTTCCGCGAGATGCTGACCTACATGATGGAAGATCCGCGCAACATCACCAGCTGCACGCATCTTCTGTTCTGCGCCAAGAACATCGAACGCATCGGCGACCACGCCACCAATATCGCCGAAACGATCTACTACATGGCCACCGGCGCCCAGCCGGAAGGCGAGCGTCCGAAGGACGACACCGCCAACACCGTCGGTGCGGTGACGGAATAAGCGTTCCGGACCACGCCCCCAGGAGACCGAAACGAATGATCCCGAGAATAGCTGTTGTCGAAGACGAAGAAGCACTGAGCGTGCTTCTTCGCTATAACCTTGAGGCTGAAGGCTTCGACGTCGACACGATCTTGCGCGGCGATGAGGCCGAAATCCGCCTACAGGAACGCACACCGGACCTGTTGATCCTCGATTGGATGCTGCCGGGCGTTTCCGGCATCGAGCTGTGCCGTCGTCTGCGCATGCGTCCGGAAACCGAACGTCTGCCGATCATCATGTTGACGGCGCGTGGCGAGGAGAGCGAACGCGTTCGCGGCCTCTCGACCGGCGCCGACGACTATGTCGTGAAGCCGTTCTCGACGCCGGAGCTTGTCGCCCGTGTCAAGGCGATGCTGCGTCGCGCCAAGCCGGAAGTGCTGTCGACCCTGCTGAAGTGCGGCGACATCGAACTCGACCGCGAGACCCATCGTGTCCACCGCAAAAGCCGCGAGGTTCGTCTGGGGCCGACGGAGTTCCGCCTTCTCGAGTTCCTGATGGCGTCGCCGGGGCGTGTCTTCTCGCGCTCGCAGTTGCTCGATGGCGTCTGGGGTCATGACATCTACGTCGACGAGCGCACTGTGGACGTCCATGTCGGTCGTCTGCGCAAGGCGCTGAACTTCTCCAACATGCAGGACGTCATCCGCACCGTACGTGGCGCCGGATACTCGATGGAAGCCTGAGGCTTCCATCCTGCTGCCGGCAAGAACGAGCCGCTGGGGGCTCGTCTTGCGGGTACGCGACCTCAGGCTTCTCGCAAAACCATTTCGACAGCGGCGGCAAGTCCCGCCGCTGGACTGCTCAGGGGCCTCGGGCCGCCTTTCACCAAATCCGCCGCGCCCGCCATCGATGCCTGTGCGAGAGCGACAATCGTGGCTCCCTCGCGGTAAGCGGCATCGGCCGCCTCGGCAATGGCCGATAAATAACCATCGCGATCACCGGTTTTGAACAGATCCCATGCTCCGGGAACGAGGCGAACCTCGAACGGCGTTTGAGTTGCCGCGACTGCCGCAGCGAACAGCCGTGCGGTTGGCTCCAGGGTTGTTTCAACCGCGCAGAGGACGACGATCCTGCCGCCGACCTGAACTGCCTGTTCTGCCAGCGCGGCATCGACGCGAAGGGTAGGGACGGACATCGTGCGCTCAGGTTCGTCGACGGACGGCCCCAGGGTCGAGCATGTCAGGACAACAGCATCTGCCGTCTGCCCAAGCGACCGCAGCACCGAGGCAGTCTCGCGAGCAATATCGTCGGTCAATCCACCAGCCCGCTCGGCACCCGCGAGCAGATCTGCCCGAACCGCATGGGAGAGCACGTCTTTGGAAAGGCCGATCTCTCGGGCTGCGGCCTCGAAGACAGCAATATTGCTATCGGCCGTATGCAGGCAGGCTATTCTCATCGCATTCTCCAGTCCAAGCGGCTCCAAGATTGCACGGCAGACAGCGGTCTGGAAATGCGCGTGCCGACATGAGTATCGGGTATCGCGCCCAATGAAAAACGGGCCCGCGAAGGCCCGTTTTTGTATTCCTTATCCGGCTTCCGGATCAAGCGACCCGGTTGGCGGCCTTCCGGCGCTCGTTGACCGGCTGGTAAGCCATGCGCTGATGGTATGTGCAGTAAGGCGAGGAGTCCGGGGACTCGCAGCCGCAGAAATGAAAGTCGTCCTTGAGCGGATCACCGACCGGCCACTTGCAGGTGCGTTCGGTCAGTTCCGTCAGGCCGAGGCGGCGCGAGATCGGGATGACAACGTTGGAAGCGGGGCGGAAGCGGACTTCCTCGATCGCATTGACGTCGATCTCTTCCTTCAACATCGTTGCGCCTTGCTGGCGGGTAACGGTGCGGGTTGCAACGCGCGATGCATAGTTCGGAGCGCGGGGAGCCGTGGTGGTGCGCTTCGGTGTGCGAGCGGTCGTCGTGGTGCCGCCAGCCTTGGCCCGGCCTGGCAGGCTGAGGCGATGGACCTTGCCGATAACGGCGTTACGACTTACACCGCCAAGTTGTGCTGCGATTTGGCTGGCGCTTAGTCCTTCGGACCATAGCTTTTTCAGCTTTTCAACGCGCTCGTCTGTCCAGTTCATGCCCCTGTCTCCGCCTTGTTAGCGTTGGTGTAGGCAGAATCCTTCACCGTCACCCCGGACGTGTCCGAGGCAAGAAACGCTTGCTCGATTTTTGGTGACTAGTTCCGCCGCATGCAGTCTAGTAATTGAGTTTTAACCTAGTGTGAGGCTGACTCCGTGACAAGAGTCGGTTGAATCGCGGAGAATCGATTTTCCGGTTTTTCCCCAACTTGCTCGTGCGGAGAGTCATTTCTGCAACATTGCTTGTTGATAGCTGGCGTCGCATGAATTGACCGCTTGACGCATGCAGTAAATCCTCAGTTTTGTTGACATCGCAGTGCGAAAAGTAAATAGTGCTGCTCGCCGCCGAAAGGCGGCATTTTTAATTTTCCGGACCTGCTTTTCTTAGCCGGAGTCCGGCTGCTGATGGTCAATGACAGGAGATCGCGCCATGGCTGAAGCCGCGCTATACGATACCTACTCTCGCGCCCCTTTGCGGTTCGAGCGAGGAGAGGGTGTATGGCTGATCACCGAAAACGGCGAGCGATATCTCGATTTCGGAGCGGGCGTGGCGGTCACTTCAGTCGGGCATGGCCACCCGCATGTCGTCGGCGCATTGAAGGAGCAGGCCGACAAGGTCTGGCACCTGTCCAACGTTTATGAAATTCCGGGCCAGGAAGCCTTCGCCAGGCGCCTGACCAACGCAACTTTTGCGGATAAGGTGTTCTTCACCAACTCTGGCGCCGAGGCGCTCGAGTGCGCCATCAAGACGGCTCGTCGTTATCAGTTCTCCAAGGGCCATCCGGAGCGCTTCGGCATCATCACGTTCGAGGGCGCCTTCCACGGCCGCACGCTGGCAACGATCGCCGCCGGTGGCCAGGAAAAGTACCTTGAGGGCTTCGGTCCGAAAACGCCTGGCTTCGATCAGGTCGCCTTCGGTGACATCGATGCCGTGCGCGCCGCCGTGACCGATGAAACCGCCGGTATCCTCATCGAGCCGGTACAGGGCGAAGGCGGTATCCGCCCGGCGACGACCGAATTCATGAAGGCGCTACGCCAGCTGTGCGATGAGCGTGGCCTTCTTCTCATTCTCGACGAAGTCCAGTCCGGTGTCGGCCGCACGGGCAAGCTGTTCGCGCATGAATGGTCCGGCGTCACGCCTGATATCATGGCTGTTGCAAAGGGCATCGGCGGCGGCTTCCCGCTTGGCGCCTGCCTCGCGACCGCGGAAGCGGCCTCCGGCATGAAGGCCGGCACGCATGGCTCCACCTATGGCGGAAATCCGCTGGCAATGGCTGTCGGCAATGCCGTGCTCGACGTGGTGCTCGAAGAGGGCTTCCTTCAGCAGGTCCGCGACGTTTCGCTGGTCTTCCGTCAGGGGCTGGCGTCTCTGAAGGATCGCTATCCCGATGTCATCGAGGATGTCAGAGGCGAAGGTCTGATGCTTGGCGTTAAGGCCGCCGTGCCGTCCGCCGAATTGCTGCAGGCGATGCGGGCAGCTCAACTTCTTGCTATTCCGGCCGGCGACAACGTCATCCGTCTGTTGCCGCCACTCGTCGTCACGCCGGACGAAGCTCGTGAAGGGCTCGCCCGCCTCGAGCGCGCTGCGGAAACCGTGCGCGCATCGGCAAAGAAGACGGCTTGAACGGAAAGGTGATCTGCCGAACGGCAGGCGTAACAGGTACACACAATGGCTTCCCCGAAACACTTCCTCGATCTCTCCGCTGTTGAAGCGTCCGAGCTGCGGCTCATCATGAACGACGCCATCTCCCGCAAGCAGGCCTTCAAGGCCGGGCAGGGGGACAAGCCGCTCGCCGGCAAGATGCTCGCCATGATCTTCGAGAAACCGTCCACCCGCACCCGCGTCTCCTTCGACGTCGGCATGCGCCAGCTTGGCGGCGAGACACTGTTCCTGTCCGGCACCGAAATGCAGCTCGGCCGCGCCGAGACGATTGGCGACACGGCCAAGGTATTGTCTCGCTACGTCGATGCGATCATGATCCGCACGACCGATCATGCCCGCATGCTGGAACTTGCCGAGCATGCGACGGTTCCCGTCATCAATGCGCTGACCGACGATACGCATCCCTGCCAGATCATGGCCGACGTCATGACCTTCGAAGAACATCGCGGCCCGATCAAGGGCAAGACGATCGCCTGGACCGGCGACGGCAACAATGTGCTGCATTCGTTGGTCGAAGGGGCAGCGCGTTTCGGCTACCGGATGAATATGGCAGTGCCTCTTGGTTCCGAGCCGAAGGATCACTATTTGAACTGGGCCCGCAATGAGGGCGCCGAAATCATGCTTTACCATGATGCAGACCGTGCGGTCGCCGGCGTCGATTGCGTGGTGACCGATACCTGGGTTTCCATGAATCAGGAACATCGGGCACGCGGTCACAACGTCTTCCAGCCTTACCAGGTCAATGAGACCCTGATGGCGCAGGCCGGCAAGGATGCATTGTTCATGCATTGCCTGCCGGCTCATCGCGGTGAGGAGGTTACGGACGAGGTGATCGACGGCCCGCAATCCGTGGTCTTCGATGAAGCGGAAAACCGTCTTCATGCGCAGAAGTCGATTCTTGCTTGGTGCCTGGGCGCGATCTGAACCATACTGGACGCCACGTTTGGCCTTGGGGCCCGTTGGCCGCGCGAGCGGATGGATGCTCTATTCCATTCGTTCTCAGACTAGGAGAAGACCATGGCAGAACCTTCAGCCGCGCTCGGCGAGTTCGATTTCGCCGGCGATGATCACGTCGTTCCCTTTCAGGTGGAAGGCCTGGACGTGCGCGGTCGCGCCGTTCAGCTCGGCCCCATGCTGGACGCGATCCTTGAGCGTCACAACTATCCCGCGCCGGTCGCGAGGCTTCTGGCCGAAGTCATCGCCCTTACGGTGCTTCTCGGCACGTCGCTGAAATTCGACGGCAAATTCACGGTTCAGACCAAGGGTGACGGCCCGGTGGATCTGCTCGTCTGCGATTTCACGACGCCCGAGAATGTCCGTGCCTATGCGCGCTTCAACCAGGGTCTTCTCGACGAGGCTGTCGCCGCCGGCCAGATCGAGCCTGAACAGTTGCTCGGCAAGGGCATGCTGGCGTTCACGATCGACCAGGGCAAGTTCAGCCAGCCCTATCAGGGCATCGTTGCGCTCGACGGTGCGACACTCGAGGAAATTGCCGGAACCTACTTCCGCCAGTCGGAGCAGATCCCGACGAGAGTGCGCCTTGCTGCCGCCGAACTGCTCGATCGCGATGAGGACGGCAAGCCGCGTCATCGCTGGCGTGCTGGCGGACTTGTCGCGCAGTTCCTGCCGGAAGCACCGGAACGCATGCGGCAGCAGGATCTTCATGGCGGCGATGGCGATAGCGCTCCGACCCTGCACAAGGAAGACGATTCCTGGTCGGAAGCCCGTTCGCTGGTCGAGACGATCGATGCGGACGAACTGACGGATCCGCTGGTCGGCACTGAGCGACTTCTCTATCGCCTGTTCCACGAGCGCGGCGTGCGGGTTTATGGCGCGAGCGCCGTCTTCGACCGTTGCAGCTGTTCGCGGGAAAAGATCAAGGGCGTATTGAAGGGCTTCTCGGCCGAGGAAATCGATGCAAGCCAGGAAGACGGCAAGATTTCCGTCACCTGCGAATTCTGCTCGACGACCTATCGTTACGAGGTTGAAGAGGTCGCGCAGGCAGCCGAGTGATCAGTTCAGGACTCTGAGCAGCCCTGGCGAATCCAGCGAGAAGGCGGGTATTTCGACATCGAAAAGCTCGCCTTCGTCCGTTTCCATCTGGTAATGGCCGAACATAAGCCCCGACGGCGTGTCGAGCGGGCAACCCGAGGAGTACTCGTAGGTATCTCCCGGTGAAAGCCGTGGCTGTTCGCCGACGACACCGGCGCCGGTAACCTCGTCGACGATGCCGTTCTGATCAGTGATGTTCCAATAGCGGTTCACCAGTCGTACGGTCTTTTCGGAGTTGTTGCTGATGACGATCCGATAACCCCAGACATAACGATCGTCGTCCGGATCGGATTGCTCCTCCAGATAAAAGGGTTCGACGACGACTTCAATGTCTCGTGTCAGGGCGCGGTACATGCCTACACCATAGTCAATATGCGTTACCGGTATCTTATACGACAGCGGATCCGTCAATAAACCGTGAGGCGATCATGCCTTGAATGCCCGCAATGGCAAAAGGTTTCGCGTGTTAAGCCTAATTTCCGCGCTTTTCGCGCGCATATGTAAGCTGCGGCCGATGAAAGCTCGGCCGCAGCGTCTTGATCAGGAATTCACCTTGGCGAGCGCCTGGGCGAAATCTTCGATCAGGTCATCGGTGTCCTCGATGCCCGCTGAAAGGCGCACGGTGCCGCCGGAGATGCCGAGTTCGGCGCGTGCCTCGTCGGTCAGGTTCTTGTGCGTGGTTGTGGCTGGATGCGTGATAAGGCTCTTCGCATCGCCGAGATTGTTGGAGATCTTGACGATCTCAAGCGCGTTCTGCAGCGCGAATGCCGCTTCTTTCCCGCCCTTGAGTTCGATCGCAACAAGCGTCGAGCCGCCCTTCATCTGCCGGGCAACGATATCGGCTTGTGGATGGTCCTTGCGGCCTGGGTAGATGATCTTTGCGACCTTCGGCTGATCGGCGAGGAAGTCCGCGATCTTCGAGGCGTTCTCGGTCTGCTGCTTGACGCGCAGGGGGAGAGTTTCCAGCCCCTTCAGCAATGTCCATGCCGTGAACGGTGACATCGCAGGACCTGTGTGACGATAGTAGTCCTGCAGGTGCTCGGTTACCCATTCCTTGTCGGAAAGGATCACGCCGCCGAGGCTGCGGCCCTGGCCGTCGATATGTTTGGTCGCGGAATAGACGACGATATGGGCACCGAGTTCCAGCGGCTTCTGGAAGATCGGGGTCGCAAAGACGTTGTCGACGACGACCTTGGCGCCGATCTGGTTGGCGAGCTTGGCAACGCCTTCGATATCGACCACTTCAAGTGTCGGATTGGTCGGGCTTTCCAGGAAGAAGACCTTGGTGTTCGGGCGTATCGCCTTTTCCCAGTTTTCCAGATGGCGACCATCGACCAGCGTGCATTCGATGCCGTACCTCGGAGCGAGTGTCTCGACGACCCAGCGGCAGGAGCCGAAGAGCGCGCGTGCGGCGACGATGTGGTCGCCGGCCTTGACCTGGCAGAGGATCGCGGCTGCGACGGCGGCCATGCCGGATGCCGTGGCGCGGGCTTCCTCGGCGCCCTCGAGGGCGCACATGCGCTTCTCGAACATGTCGTTCGTCGGGCTGCCGTAACGGGCGTAGATATAGCCCTCGGTCTCGCCCTTGAAGCGCGCTTCCGCCGCTTCGGCGCTATCGTAGACGAAGCCCTGCGTGAGATAGATCGCCTCGGAGGTCTCGCCGTACTGAGAGCGCAGCGAACCGCCATGGACGAGTTGGGTTGCCGGGCGCCAGGTCTTGCTCATGAATCACCACTTTCAAACACAAAAAAACCGGCCGCAAATGCAGACCGGTTTCAACCCGGTCTATTTAGCCACTTGTTTAACGTGGCTGCAAGCCGACCGGCCAAATCACCACGGGATAAAGCTGCAATACTGCCGTTCCGTGCTTGCGTCAATTCCTCGAGTTTGGTTTTGTCTGCGGCAAAATATGGATGGGGCATGATGGCTCGCGAAACAGGAATATTGGCAGACCGCGCGATCGCCGCGTTGTTTGAAACGGGGCGGCTGATTTCCGAGCGCGATCTCGACAGCGACCAGATCCAGCCGGCGAGCCTCGATCTGCGGCTCGGTGCAAAGGCATTCCGTGTCCGCGCCAGCTTCATGCCGGGCCCGAACAGCCTCGTTTCCGACAAGCTGGACCGCCTCAAGCTGCATGTCGTCGACCTCAGTGAAGGCGCGGTGCTGGAAACCGGCTGCGTCTATATCGTTCCATTGATGGAGCGCCTCGACCTTCCGGCAGATATGTCAGCTTCGGCAAATCCGAAAAGCTCGACCGGCCGTCTCGATATTTTCACCCGCGTCATTACCGACTACGCCCAGGAATTCGACAAGATTCCGGTAGGCTATTCCGGCCCGCTCTATCTCGAAATCTCGCCGCGCACCTTCCCAATCGTCGTGCGTCGCGGCTCGCGCCTGTCGCAAATCCGCTTCCGCGTCGGCCATTCGGTCTTGGGTGACCCGGAATTGCTGGCGCTGCATGATGCCGAGACGCTGGTCGCCAGCAAGCAGCCGAACGTATCGGGCGGTGGAATTGCGCTGTCGATCGACCTCGCCGGCGACAAGGACGGTCTGATCGGCTACCGTGGCAAACACCACACCGCCGTCGTCGACGTCGACAAGAAGGCGCAGCACGACATTTATGATTTCTGGGAGCCGCTCTATAGCCGCGGCCGCAACGAACTGATCCTCGATCCGGACGAGTTCTATATCCTCGTGTCGCGTGAGGCGGTTCACGTGCCGCCGCACTACGCGGCCGAGATGACGCCGTTCGATCCGCTCGTCGGCGAATTCCGCGTACACTATGCCGGCTTCTTCGATCCGGGCTTCGGCCACGCCCCCGCCGGCGGTCGTGGCAGCCGCGCCGTGCTGGAAGTGCGCAGCCACGAGGTGCCGTTCATCCTCGAGGACGGCCAGATCGTCGGTCGCCTGATCTACGAACACATGCTCGAACATCCCACCAGCCTCTACGGCACGGGCCTTGGCTCCAACTATCAGGCGCAGGGCCTGAAACTCTCCAAGCACTTCCGCATCTGACACGACCGCTGCCGCTTGACAGCGGTGGCCATCTGTTGGAAGTCTCCGTCTAGCGCGGGTGTAGCTCAATGGTAGAGCAGCAGCTTCCCAAGCTGACGACGAGGGTTCGATCCCCTTCACCCGCTCCAGCAAATTCAATAACTTAAGTATGTCGGCGTTTCACTCGTTTCACTGCCGTGTCACTTACGCTTTGCGTTGCGTGCTTCGGCAATCTTGCGGCTGGTCTCAAGTCTGTCGCCGCGGCTGTACTTTTTTGTCATCTTCGTCGTCGTGTGGGTGGCGAGATCGCTGGCCATTTCGATAGAGCCCGTTGCTTCCACCGTCTCCGAAACGGCGCCAGCTCGGGTATCCATAGACCAGACATTGTCTGGCACCCCAGCCGCATCGCGAACCGTTCTGAACTTGGTCGCGTAGCGGTTTTCCCAATAGGGTTTCCCGTAATCCTCATCGATCACGAGAGGCCCAATATCGGGCAGTGAGTAGGCCTTTAGAGCCTCGACCACCAACTGATAGCTTTTCAGGTCCCGCGCTACTGGCGCTCCTGTCTTGCTGGTCTTGATGGACAGGATCATGTCTCGCGACAAATCGCGAGGCGCTGTCAGGCCTGTCCATTTGAACGGACCACCTTCTTCCGATGGAGCCCATTCACCTATCACATCGATGCGTCGCAACGCGGTTTCGAATTTGACCGCCTCGACGAACCCAATAGAAGGGCAACCGAGTTCGGCGCTCTTCTTCACGATCGCCAAGCATTGCTCGTAGGTCATGAACACGTCTCGCGGCGCTGGCTGCTCAAACCGCATGTCGGCCAAGATTGCCCTGGCGTCCTTGCATCCTCGCAATCGCTCGCCAGCACCATATGACAGGATCAACCGGAGGAGCTTGATTGCGCCGGTTGCTCGGCGGTGCTTTCCTTTCTTTCTCCACCCATTGAACCACCTGGTGAAGTCAGACGCCCGGAGAGCGTTGATGTCACGGTCGCCCACGTTTTTGTCGAGAATACGCAAGCTCGGTTCGTAGTCCCTGATCCGGGTCGAGTGCTTCACCCCGTGCAAGGTGCTTGTCTTGTCGTGACGGTAGCACTTGATGAGCGAGGAGATGGTGCCGTCGAACACAGGTGCGTTCCCGGCATTCCGAACCTCGGGCCGCAGCTGGGTTGTCAGCCTTTGGCACTCGGCGCAGATCTGCTCCTCGGTGAAGTCGTCGGGCAGGCGTATGATCGAAAGAGCGCTGGATGCGCCTTTCACCGCTCGCTGCGGGTTCCAGTAGTGGACGCGTGTTCCGTCCCTTTTAGCCCGGTACTGGTAACCGGGCCGGTCATTCCTCATCCCAATTTTCCTTTCCATCGGGGGCGTAATTGCCCGATGGCAAGATGCCCAGCGGATTGCCCTCTTCGTCAACCGGTTTCTGCTGATCGGATGGGATGATGGTGACAATCAGGGTTTTCATGTCGATTTGAACGAACGCTTTGGCACGGCCTGCGGCTTTGACCACGCGCTCCATATCGGATTGTCGAAAGGCAACGCGACTCATTCGCCCTCCGCTTCGGCTGAAGATGGGTTGACCTGGTGGTCAGCCGTGTGCGCCGCGATGAGAGCCAACCGAACGATGGACAATCGTATCTGTCGCTGCTCGTCGCTCGATGCTTTGAAGTAATTCTCGGGTACGGGTCGGTCAAAGATATCGTGTGCCGCCAAGACGGCGGCAGTTGTGATTCGAGGTTTGCTCAATGATTTGCCGCCGTCTCTGAGGCCGTTGCGATATCCTGCTTCCCAGCGTCGCTTTGAAGACCCTGCCATTACTGAGAATCCCTCTGGACGGGTGGTGGGATGACCTCGATCGGCGCTGAGCGAGACTTATCTGAGACGCGCTCTATATTAAGATCATCGCCGAAATCTCGGCGGCTGGGAGATAAGTGAGCTCTCGCGATGGCGCGGAGCTGCTCATGCCTAGCATCACCCCTTACGAACCGGATATGTTTGTTTTCTACGACAGCTCGACGCGGAGCGTGATTGTCAGCTTCCGTGGATATCTCACTTTCCTGGGCCGCTTCGTTGACAAATCTGGTGCTTACGAGGCAGCGGAGGACTTCTGTCGGAGGCGCGGCTGGAAAGGATGATAAGAAGCAACTCAGGAGCGGTTTGGTAGGCAAATCCCCGATAGACGTTTGATTACGGCGCGCGGTGGACGATGCTGAGGGAGCGAAGTGAATTAGCGTCGGAGAATTCATTTGCTATCGTCCATGATTGAGCGCAGGTTGAAGTTCTCGGCAGCCATCGAACGGGCGCTGCTGATTGAAGCTGTTAGCTTCGCCCTGACCGAAAGGAGGACAACATGTCTTCCACGATCGACACCACCAATCTCCCTGCCAAAGACCTGAAGATGCTTAACGGGGTCCTTGCTAGCTGCGGCTACAGCGGCAACATATCGGGTAGCCTGACAGGTGAACTGAATGTCGCCTGCAAGTTGATAGTCAGGCTTTTCCACCAGGGCATTCGTGAACCTGCGCACCTGGCTGGCGCTTTGCACCGAAACTTCGGTAAGCCCTTGGCCGCGCTGAACTCGATTCACGTCACGGGCCTGCATCGATATGCAGTCCAAGGCATAACACCGCTGAGGGGACGCCGCGTTCACACAACTCCTCCTTCTGCTGAACACACTCCCATCATTGCGGATCGGTGACTGGGGCCCGGACCCCCCACTCGGGCCCAACGGTCCATTGCTAACCGCGCGACAATCCTCGGATATGTCGGGCGCTGAATGATCAATGCTGTTAGCGGATTGTCTTCCTTCAGGGCCCTTATTCCTGTGTGGGCCTAGGGGCTCATCGCTCACCCCGCGATGAGCCTCTGATGCTTCCGCACCCCTCACATTATGTTGGGGCGCTGGGGTGCCGGTGCGCACTCGACATCACCGGTAGCCTAGACTTTAACGGCGCACACTTGGAGCGGCTTGCCGTCGCTATCGCTTCCGCCCTTGAAGCGGAGCGAATCTCCGGTATGGCGTTTCAAATCCTCGCCGGGGAGTGCCCGGCGAGGTCTGGTATCAGTGAAACGCCGCCTTGAATTTGCTCAGGGTTCTCGAAGCTTCCCAAGCTGACGACGAGGGTTCGATCCCCTTCACCCGCTCCAGTTCTGCCGACTGTCCCCGTTTACCAAATTTCCGCTTTCCGTTTTGCAGCCGCGTCGAAGCGCGCTAATCCCTAGGGTGAATTTTCTCTTAATGAGAGCCCAAGGATATGGCCGAACGCAGGGAAATAAGACCGCTCACTGGCTTTCGCGGCGTCGCAGCCCTCGTGGTCGTCACCTATCATTTTTTCCTGGCGATGGGAGGGACGGCGCCCCTCCCGTTCGATCGCGGCTATCTTGCCGTCGATGCCTTCTTCGTGCTGAGCGGCTATGTTCTCGCATACAACTACGATGCGACCTTCAGAGCGGGTGCGGATATTGCAAAGTATGGCGAATTCCTCTTCCGCCGATTTGTCCGTCTCTATCCGGCCTATATCGTTCTTGTGTCGCTCGGCGTCGTCAAGCTGGCGATCAAGCCTGGGCTTGGCGATTTCACCGCCTGGGATACGTTCTGCAATCTGTTCATGCTGACGGGCTGGGGTTTGCATGCCAAGCCGGTGGTCGGGCTTTCATGGTCGGTGAGCGCTGAAATCTTCTGCTACGCGGCTTTTCCGCTGGTCCTCATGCTCGGGCGATTGAAGACCGTCGGGACATGCGCGGCGCTGCTCGGTCTCGCCGTGTTGATTGTCGCAATCTCGAAAGTCGGTGGCGGCATCAGCGGGCCGATGGATGTCGTATCCGACGTCACGGTCTTCCCATTGCTCCGCGCCCTGGCCGGTTTCAGCATCGGTGTCATTCTCTGCGGTCTGGCGGCTCGCCGCTCGGCCTTCAGTTCCTCCATCGCCGATCTCGGCACCCTGCTTGCGTGTCTTGCTGTGATCGCTGCCGCCACTTTCGATCACAGCGATCTTGTGACCTACCTCTGCATCGTCGGCGCCGTATTCTGGTTGGCCGCGGATTCGCCGCTGTCGAATGCGCTGTTTGCGAACGGGCCGGTCTATCGGCTGGGCGAAATCTCCTATTCGCTTTACCTCATCCATCCCCTCGTGTTCAGCGCCTTCGGGCGCCCGATGCTCGCCCTTCAGCCGGTCATTGGGGCGAAAACGACCTTGGCGATAGCCTATGTCGTCTGCGTCGGCGCAACCATTTTGTTGGCTTCGCTGTCTTATCGCTTCATCGAAATCGGCGGAAAACGGGCATTGATGCAGCTGCGTCAGAGTGTGCTTAAACCCGCAAGCAGATAATCGGCTGTGGCGGCTACGCCCTTTCGATTAGTTGACGATTATCTAATATATATGGTTAATTTTTAACTATTCCCCGGTACACGGAACAGAGGCGGCGTTAGGCCGTTATCGGCTCACGACGAGGAGGAATGCGGAATGCTTCTGAGAATCTTTACTGCGAAACGCGATGCGGTCGATACCGGCGACACCGGTACCTATGCTGACGGCTATCATATGCCGGAACTGGAAACGGCTGCCTACAAGCGTGGCGATAGCCGTTCGTCCTACGAGCGCGACTACGGCCGTGGACGCAAGATCGAGGAAGTTCCGCTGGGTTTTGCCTGATCATCCGGACATCACATTCGGCTCCTGCCGAACGAAAAATGGGCGGCCACTGGCCGCCCATTTCATTTGTGCATCCACGATGCGGTCAGAACTCGGTCCAGTCCGCATCCTTGCTTGGCTCGGCGCTGCCGAAGGCACTCGCGAGCTTCTGGCCAAGCGCGCGCGCAGGCGACGAGGACGGTCGCGAAACGCCAGGTGTCGCGACCCGGACCGGCGCCTTGCGGGTGACGACGGGCTGGCTTGCCGGACGCGGAGCGGTGGCTGCCTGAGCAGGCGCGGAGCGCGCGCCCGTCGGTACGAAGTTTGTAGCCATGCCACCCGTACCCGTCAGCTTGAACTGGTCGAGCAGATTGCCGAGCGTTGCTGCTTCGGTCGCGAGCCTATGGCTGGCAGCCGTGCTTTCCTCGACCATGGCGGCATTCTGCTGCGTGCCCTGGTCCATGGTGTTGACGGCGGTGTTGATTTCCTGAAGGCCGGTCGATTGTTCGCGTGCGGCTTCCGCGATCGCGTTGACGTGCTGGTTGATCTCCTGCACCTCATGGACGATCTCGTCCAGTGCCTTGCCGGTTTCGCCGACGAGCGAAACGCCGGACTGGACGTGGTCGCCTGAGGTCGTGATCAGCGACTTGATCTCCTTGGCGGCATTGGCCGAGCGCTGCGCCAGTTCGCGAACTTCCTGTGCGACAACCGCAAAACCCTTGCCCGCCTCGCCGGCACGCGCGGCCTCGACGCCGGCGTTGAGCGCCAGCAGGTTCGTCTGGAAGGCGATGTCGTCGATGACACCGATGATGTTGCCGATCTCGACCGAGGATTGCTCGATCTGCTGCATCGCATCGACTGCCTTGCGCACGACGTTGCCGGATTTCTCGGCGCCGTTCCGCGTCCTTGCGACCAGCGAGCGAGCTTCCTCGGCGCGCTTGGCGGCGTCCTTGACCGTCGTTGTGATTTCTTCCAGCGCGGCGGCCGTTTCTTCGACGGAAGCAGCCTGCTGTTCGGTACGCTTGGCGAGCTCATCGGCGGCAGCGCGGATTTCGCTGGAGCCGGCCATGATCGCCCGGGCATTGGTGCCAACGGTCTGCATGGTTTCGTTCAGCCTGTAGACTGAATTGTTGAAATCCTGGCGCAGCGCGTCGAGATCTCCGACGAAGGGCGTGTTGATCTGCGAGGCGAGATCGCCTGCGGCCAGACGACGGAGACCATCGCCAAGCGCGCCGACGGCACGCGACAGATCGGCGGCTTCGGTGGCCTTTTGCGCATCGCGTTCACGACGTTCGCTGTCGCTGAGATTGCGGTTCCGCTCCGCCTCGTTTTCGAGACGTCCGCGCTCGATCGCGTTGTCACGGAATACGGCGACAGCTTCCGCCATCTTGCCGATCTCGTCGCGGCGGTCCAGTCCGTCGATCGGGCTTGCCGTCTCGCCCTGGGCAAGGCGCGTCATGCGTTCGCGCAGCTTCGCCATCGGTGCGGAGATGCCAGCCTGTGCGATCCACACGCTCAGTCCGATCGCGCCGAGAACGGCGAGGCCGATCAGCGCGAAACAGAGGTCGATGCGTGCGTTGACTTCGGCCGAGAGTTCGTCGCCGCCATCGTTGAGAAGGGACATCAGCGCATCGTTGTTGGCGATCAGCTTCGGTGTAGCGAGGTTGAGCTTGGCGTTCAGGTCAGCGACGACGGCGAGCGCGCCGGCCTTGTCCTTCGCCTGCGCAAGCTGGGTGGACTTGGCGGCCAGCGTCTCCATCTCGTCGATGCTTGCGATAAGCTCGTCGGTGGCGGGCTTGCGACTCGGGACGAGCTGGGCCGACTGCTGCAGGCGCTCGCGAGCCTGGGTGAACCTGTTCGGTGCTGCGAGGGCGGCGTTGAATTCCGGCGTCTCGGGCGTCAGGTTGGCAACGAAGGTTGCCTGCAGCACGGCGGCGTTGGCTGAGGCGCTGGCGCGGGAGGCCTGCATCGCCGCGAGCGCTTCATGGTCGATGAACGCGCTGTAAGCGGCATCGGCGCCACGGAATTCGCTGACAGTGTAGATGAGGCCGCCGATCGAGATCACGCCAAGAAGCGCGACGACCGATATGATCTTGGTGCGGATTTTGAGATGTTTCAGCATGGAGATCCACTTGAGGTCCAGTGTTGCGCTGGACTGGCATTTTGGGAGAACGAGAAGGGCGATCTGAATTGGCGGGAAATGCCTGGAGTGGCTCGACATGCGCATCATGCGTTGCGGTCAGAAAAAGAGCCGGCGTCGTCGGTCTCGAATAGAGGCGATATTGCTTAATGGGGACCTAACGGCCGAGCGATGTTCAACGAAATTTTTCAGCGTTTACGCTTCTGACGGAATGGAACCGCGCGGGATGCAACTTTCCTTTTGTATCGGTCGGCAGGTGGGGCGTCTTGCTCCAGAAGAACGGCTTGAACGGGAGCTCGAGAGCCGCGCGCCAGGCGGCAAGCGAAATCATCAGCCAGTAGACGGGAACCGCCAGCCAGCGCTGGCCGATCTGTTGCCGTTCATCCCGCAGCATCGCCCGCCGGCCGAGCAGGTAGAACAGGCCGTAGCTCATTGTCGTGTTCGCGATGTCGAGCATGAAAAGGACCTGCTCGGTGCTGCCGGGCGGCGGAAAACCGAGCAACACATAGGTCGCGGTCGTCATCAAAAGGACGATGAGCCAGGGATGGGCGAGAGAGGAAACCAGCATCCCGCCGATCAGCAGCTGGAAAACCGCGAAGGCCCGAGGTCCCATCTCCTTTAGGAGCACGAGCGGCGAACGCATCATCACCAGCCAGGTCTGCAGCCAGCCCTTGAACCAGCGGGTCCGCTGGTTCAGCCAGACCTTCGCGGTCGTCGGCGCGTCTTCATAGGTGGGGCAGTCGATCACCCCGCAGCGGTAGCCAAGCCGGTAAAGCCGCATGCCGAGGTCGGCGTCCTCGGTGACGTTGTGGGGATCCCATCCGCCTGCTGCTTTCAGTTCCGCGACGCGCAGGTGGTTCGACGTGCCGCCGAGCGGCATCGGCAGGCGGTAGCTCGCCAGCATCGGCAGCAGCATCCGAAACAGCGCGGCATACTCGAGCGCGAAGGAGGCTGCGATCCAGGATGCGCTTCCGTTGGTGGTCACAAGCGGCGCCTGCAGGCAGACGACGTCGGCGGGGCTTGCCGCGAACTCGGCGTGCGCGGCGCGCAACTGATCCGGATGCGGTCGATCTTCCGCATCGTAGATGACGAGGAATTCGCCGCGCACGGCAGTTAGTGCATAGTTGAGCGCCTTGGGCTTGGTGCGCGGCTGCATGGCCGGCACTTCGACAAGCTCGAACTGCGGTCCCAGCTCCTCAGCGCGCAGGGCGGCAATGGTCAGGTGATCATCAGCCTCGCAGATGAGCTTGATGTCGAGCTTTGAGGCCGGCCAGTTCAGCCGCTTGAGAGCGGCCACAAGCTGGCCCGCGACCTCGGCCTCCTTGTAGAGGGCAACGAGCACCGTGTAGACGGGCAAACGGTCGGTCGTTTGCGGCATGGCTGCCGATTTGCGGGTATGGCCGAGCGCGAGCGCACGCAGCAGAATTGCTCCCATATAGATCATCGAGACGGTCAAGTGCACGATGAGCCCGGTCGCCACCCCGGATGCAAAGGCCGCGGCTGCGGCACAGAGGCCGAGCCCTGCCAGAAAACCCTGCTTGCCTGAAAGAACGATCCGCGCGCTGAAACCAGCTCGCGTGTCGAACAGGTGCCGGGCACTATCCTTGACGCGGCGCTCGGCGCCGCAACGCCAGACGGCCTGCCGCAGCGCCGCGGGTGTCGTGATGACGGTTCGCTCCGAGAGCGTCGGGCGGTCGCGCATGAATGCAGCGATCTCGTCGAGTTTCGAGATCTCAGGCACGATCGCCAAAACGGCCCCGCTGACATGGTTTAGCCTGACCATGCGTGCATCGATCAGCTGCGTATCCAGCGTCTTGCTGTCGGCAATCAGCGAAGCGTCGATGGTGGGAAGAAACGAGAGCCGCAGCACGCGCGCCAGTCCGGCATAATAGCTGTCGGGGTCAAGCGTGCCGCTTGCGAGCAGTTCGCGTTCTATCGTT
This sequence comes from Rhizobium sp. Root708, assembly GCF_001429725.1. Taxonomy (GTDB): domain Bacteria; phylum Pseudomonadota; class Alphaproteobacteria; order Rhizobiales; family Rhizobiaceae; genus Rhizobium. The sequence continues at coordinate 340,211 of NZ_LMHV01000012.1, forward strand.
GTACCGTTGTTGCGAGCGGCGATCGCTGCGCGTGCAATGACCGGCTTCCCGATACCGAGCCTGAGCAGCGCATCGATTTCGACTTCGAACGAATCGAACGCCGCCCTTTGCGGAGCGGGCCGGTCGCGAGACGATATAGCGATGTTATGCGGCGCTGCCTGGTCGGCTTCCAGCCCACCCAGCGCATATTCCCCGATACGCATGACTCTGATACACCGTCGTTAGTTGTGGCAGTGCATATTCATCCCCGAGGCGGATCATAATGGTGCGAATAAAACCGGCATCTCTCAATCTTAAGGGGTTTTTCTGCTTATGGCTGTCATTGGTTGCATTTCTCGCCCCTAAAATGCTGCTTGCGCAGCAGCCGGCGCCATCCCTGCCGCTCCTCTTCGATTCCAGGGAGCGATTGGCCAAGCCCGACTTGTCGGCGCTGGTGCGCCTTCGGTTTCTGACCTCGGTCGATTTTCCGCCGTTCAATTTCATGGATCAGAACGGCAAGCTCTCCGGCTTCAATGTCGATCTCGCCCGTGAGATCTGCGCCGAACTGGAGATCGCCGACAAATGCCAGATCCAGGCGCTGCCTTTCGCGGACCTGAAGGAGGCGCTCGCCGCCTCGCAAGGCGACGCGGTCATCGCCGGTGTTGCGGTCAGCGAGCAACTGCGCAGCCAGTTTGCCTTTTCGCGTCCCTATCTGATGCTGCCGGCCCGCTTTGCACGCAATCTGAAGGCGCCGCTTCAGGGTGACAGCGCCGCTGCCCTTGCGGACCGACCGGTCGGCGTTGTGAAGGCGACCGTTCACGAAGCGATGCTGGCCGCCTATTTCCCGAAAGTGAAGGCCGTGGCGTTCGACAGCAAGGAGACGCTGCTGACCGCATTGAAGGACGGCAAGGTCGACGCAGCCTTCGCTGATTCCCTGCAGCTTTCCTTCTGGGTGGCGTCACAGGCATCCGGCAATTGCTGCACGCTCTTCGATGGGCCATACACCTCGGAACGGTTTCTCGGCGAGGGCATGACGATCATGCTGCGACAGAAGGACGACGTCTTGAGAGCGGCCTTCGACCATGCGCTGGCCGCGCTGTCGCGGAGCGGCCGTCTCCAGGAAATCTACCTGCGTTATTTCCCTTACGGTCTCTATTGAGGGAATGTGACTGATCAGCCCTTGCGGAAGCGTGCGATCGCACTGCGTTCGATTGCAGCGCAGGTGAGCTTGTCCAACCCGAAGCGATCGCGAAGCAGGCTGAGCAGGCGCAGTTCCTCCGCCTTTACCGAAAGATCTGCGGAAGCGACTTCCACGGCAAGCGCATAGGCGGTGTCGTAGAGGCGGATCGGCAGTGTGTCCTTGACGGTTTCGAGCACGATGTCGAGACCTTCGGGTCCAGCGAGAAGAGCCGCGCAGTCGCGGGCGACCGAAATCAGCTTGTCGTCGTCGAAGCCCCTGAAGACCGGCAGAAAGCCGATCAACTGGCCGATTCTTTCCATTTCGCGATCGTTCATCGTGCTGTCGACGGCGGAGGCCATCACCATCACGTAGATCAGTGCGTCGTGGGGCGAAAGCGGCTTGTTCATGCGGGAAAGGTCCTCTCTGTTGGACACAGAGTTTAGGGAGTGGCCGGCGGCATTACAAGGGATCGGGTAGCGCTTGCGGCAGTGGTTCGGTCGCTGGTGTCACCGGATCTCCCTTGCGCGGATCGTCGCCATGGATGCCCTTCCTCTCGTCCTTCGCGCTCTTTCCGATGTCCGCCAAGGAAGACCCCTCCGACGGTGCGGCCCAGCCGTTTTCCACCAGCCATCGCGAAATGTCCTGCGTGCCGATCTTGCAGGATGCCGTGGTCGTTCCGCTCCACGTCGCGTCGTCGAGATCGCAGTGCACCGTGCGCAATCGCAGAAACAGTCGGAAGTTGGTCTTCGCCAGCATGCCGCAAGGCCACTCTTCTCCGTCGGATCCGCTGCAGACCTTGTCGAAAGGTGTCGCTTCTATCCCGGCAAGCTGCAGACGCCGGTCGCCAAAGCCAAGAATGCCGGCGCTCTCGGCAACGGGGCGCGGTAGATCGACGCCGTTATCCGCTTTCACTCTCGGCGTTTCCGGGATTACCGCAGCCACGCGCTCCAGCGGTCTTCCATCGACGCTGGCCGGGTAGAACTGGCTTGCGTCGTCGATGGGCCGCGCGTTCATGCTGGCGGCAGGATCGGTGGTTGGGGAAGGGGCCGCGGCTGTTTCCGCCCGCTCGGGTGAAGTGGTTTCGTCGGCTGCCGCCGTTTGCTGCGCATCGGTCCGCAGGCGCTGGCCGCCGAAAGCAATCAGTGCGACCACAATTCCGATCCCCGCAACAGCCGTGAGTATTGTCGCAGGGCGCATGGAAGATTTTCCTATTGGCTGGCCCAGATGATACGGGCAATCCAGTCTACGTCGGAAAGCTCGATCGTCCGGTTCGGATGCTCGGGATTCAGCGACATCAGCTCGATGGAACGCGGGCTCTGGCGCAGCAGTACCTTCGCCATCACCTCGCCCTCGCGCGTCTTGACGACGACGCGGTCGTTGCGGCGAACCTGGGCGCCTGGCTCGACGATCAGCACGTCACCGTCGCGATAAAGCGGCATCATGCTTTCGCCCTGGACTTCCAGCGCATAGACGCCAGCCTTCTGCGACGGCGCGGCCGGAAACTCGACAACATCCCAGCCCTGTCCCGCCGGAAAGCCACCGTCGTCGAAAAAGCCGCCTGCACCCGCCTGCGCAAAGCCGAGAAGGGGGATGGAGCTGCCTTGCGGCGGAAACGCGCCTTCGGGAAGGGAGGAAAAGCCGTTGGTCGGCCGCATGAAGGTCAGAAACTGCTCCATGCTGGCACCTGTGGCATCCAGCACCTTGGCAATCGATTCCGTCGACGGCCAGCGAAGACGCCCGTCGGCTGACAGTCGCTTGGATTTGTTGAACGAGGTCGGGTCGAGGCCGGCACGTCGGGCAAGCCCTGACGGCGTCAGGTCATGCCGTTCGGCAAGCCTGTCGATCGCTCCCCAGATCTGCTCGTGTGACAGCATGTTTCAATCCGTGCGGCTGCATGCGGAAGTATTTCAATCGGATTGAAATATTAGCGGCAAGCGTTACGGGAGTAAAGAGATGAGAGGAATAAAATCCTCTTCCTCTCATGCGACGAGCGCCATGTTGATCTTGCCGAGTTGGATCACGGCCTGCGTGCGGCTGTCGACATTGAGCTTGAGCAGAATAGCCGAGACATGTGCCTTGATCGTCGCCTCGGAAACACCGAGCTCATAGGCGATCTGCTTGTTCAGCAGACCTTCGGCCAGCATGGTCAGTACGCGGCTCTGCTGCGGTGTCAGCGTATGCAGCCGGTGGATCAGGTCGGCGACGTCAGGGTCCTGTTCCTGTCCGTCACGGTAGCTTTCGGGCGTGGCGATATCGCCGGCAAGGACCGTCTGGATGCCGTGGCGGATGTCCTCGATCCCTGACGATTTCGAGATGAACCCGGACGCGCCGAGCTCCAGAGCGCGGCGGATCGTCGTCGCGTCGTCGGTTGCGGAAATGATGACGATCGGCAAGCCGTTGAACTCGGAGCGCAGCGCCATCAGACCGGAAAAGCCGCTGACGCCGGGCATCGAAAGGTCGAGCAGCATCAGGTCGGCGTCGGGATGCTTGACGGCCGCCATGCGAGCAGCCGCGAAATCGCCGGCTTCGACGATATCAGGATGGCCTTCCATGCCGATCACCGCCTGGCGAAGCGCATCCCGAAACAGCGGGTGATCGTCGGCGATGATGATTGTCTGTTCCTGCATCGATCACTCCCTCCCAAGAGCTCGATTGCCCCGCATGGCGCGTACTCCCCACACGCTCCATGCCTCAATTCTGAAGAGACTATATCAAATCACGTCTTTTGCGGAAGGGCATTGCGTTCGTCTTCGCTTTGGAATTCCTTGACTATCCCCATGAAGCTGCGCATCCAGCGCTCCATGATGCCGATCGAGCGGTCGATTTCCGCGTCCGAAGGCAGCGCCTTGTTGACGATGCTCTTGTTCTCCAGCGCCGTGACGCGGCCCGAAAGCCGGTCGAGTTCCTGCTCGTAGGCGGCGCGCTCATCGGCGGCCATGCGGCAGACGAGCGTGCCGTCCTTCTCCTCGCAGAGCGACATGGCGCCGGTCTGCTTGTCGAGGCGCACGAAATGGTCGCCGCTGCGCTCAAGCTGGAAACGCGACGTGTCCGTCTCGGCCGCATAAGCGCCGAGTGGCAGGAGAAGGACGAAAAGGCCGATTGCGATATTCTTCATGGTTTCCTCCGGAAATCTCGGTGGCTGCCGCATTTTTCGCGGCGAGGCGTGGACATCGCCGTCGCTTTGCGGCAAAGCCCGGGAAAGACCAGCCATTCTGAGGCCATCATGACCCTGACACCCACGCTTTACAAGATCGTGACGGAAACGCTCTGGCGGGAGGCGAAGGCCGCCGGGGTGTTTCGCGGGGCAGCGATCGACCTCACGGATGGCTATATCCACTTCTCGACGGCCACGCAGGTCAAGCAGACGGCGGCGCTTTACTTCGCCGGCCAGACCGGACTGATGCTGGTTGCCGTCGATAGCGGCAAGTTCGGCGACGAGCTCGTTTTCGAGCCTTCGCGCGACGGCGCGCTCTTCCCGCATCTCTATGCGGACCTGCCTTTCTCGGCCGTGCTGTGGGAGGCGCCGCTTCCCCTCGATGTCGCCGGCCAGCATATTTTTCCGGACCTTGCACCATGATCGATCTTTTCAAGCACGCCGCCCGCAAGGGTCTCTTCCTCTTCGACCCCGAAACCGCGCACGGCATGTCGATCGCGGCATTGAAGGCGGGTGCGGTGCCGGCCTGCCGGATCGCGCCGGATCCGCGCCTGCGGCAGACCGTTGCCGGTCTCGATTTCATCAATCCGATCGGCATGGCAGCTGGTTACGACAAGAACGCCGAGGTTCCCGAGGCGCTACTGAAGATCGGCTTCGGCTTTACCGAGATCGGCACCGTGACGCCGAAGGCCCAGCCCGGCAATCCGCGTCCCCGCATCTTCCGTCTGGTCGAGGATGAGGGCGTCATCAACCGCCTCGGCTTCAACAACGAAGGCCACGACGCCGCCTTTGCGCGTCTCGCGACCGTCACCGGCAACGGCATGATCGGCGTCAACATCGGCGCCAACAAGGACAGTGAAGACCGCATCGGCGATTATGTCCTCGGCATCCGCCGGTTCTATTCCGTCGCGCGCTACTTCACCGCCAACATCTCGTCTCCGAACACGCCGGGCCTGCGCGACCTGCAGGCGCGCGAAAGCCTGGCGGCCCTTTTGTCGGCCGTGCTTGCCGCCCGCGACGCCGAAGCCGAGAAGGCAGGCAGAAAGATCCCGGTCTTCCTGAAGATCGCACCCGACCTGACGGAAGAGGGCATGGACGACATCGCTGCCGAGGCGCTATCGCACGCCCTCGATGGCCTGATCGTCTCGAATACCACGCTTTCTCGCGAAGGCCTGAGCGATCAGCGCCAGGCAAAGGAGGCCGGTGGGCTTTCCGGCAAGCCGCTCTTCGACAAATCGACCGCTGTTCTTGCCCGGATGCGCAAGCGCGTTGGCACTGCCATGCCGCTCATCGGCGTCGGCGGTGTATCGTCCGCCGAAACGGCGCTCGAAAAAATCAAGGCCGGTGCCGATCTCGTGCAGCTCTATTCCTGCATGGTCTATGAAGGGCCGGGCTTGCCGGGCACGGTCGTTCGCGGCCTCTCGAAGCTGCTCGATCGGGAGCAGGTCAGATCGATCCGCGACCTCAGGGACACGAAGACGGACTACTGGGCGGAACGGAACGTCTGATCCGCCCGCGGACGCACGAGCGTCGCCAGGAAGACGCCACGGAACAGCAGGAAGCCGTTCATCGCCAGCCATAGGCCATGATTGCCGTATAGCGGCACGAAGACGGCCAGCGCGATGAGATAGCCGGCAAACGACATCAGCATCCGGTTGCGCATGTCGGTCGACCATGTCGCGCCGATGAACACGCCGTCCATCAGGAAGGCCAGCGCGCCTGTCAGCCCGGTGACGGCGGCCCATGGCAGGTAGGTTTCGGCTGCCTGCTGCACCTCCAGCGATGTGGTCAGAACGGAAATCAGCCAAGGACCTGCCAGCAGGAAGAACACGGAAATGAGGCCGGCAAGCCCGAAGGACCAGAATGCTGTCAGCTTCAGGCCGCGGTCGAAGGCAGGGCGGTAGCGCGCACCGATCGCCCGTCCGGTGATCTGCTCGGCGGCGTTGGCAAGGCCGTCGAGATAATATCCTGAGAGCAGGAAGAAGTTCATCAGCACGGCGTTGGCCGCCAGCGTCACCGCGCCGAAGCCCGTGCCGATCCGCGTCATGATGGTAAAGGCGGCCAGCAATACGAATGTGCGGATCAGGATGTCGCGGTTCAATGCGAAGAGTTCCGCCAGCCGATGCCGTGAGAAGATCTCCGCGCGCGTCGGCCGCTCGGCACGGTTGAAACCGCTGATGACGATCAGCAGGCCGACGACCGCGCCCGCCGTTTCGCCGACCATCGTGCCCCAGGCAACGCCTGCCACGCCCCAGTCGAGCCAGAGGCCGAGCAGGATTGCCAGCACGATGTTGGTGCCGTTGATGATCGTTTGCAGCAGCAGGCCGACGCTCCCCTGGCCACGACCGAGGACGAAGCCGAGGATGGCATAGTTGGCAAGCGCTGCTGGCCCGGCGAGAATGCGGATGGAGAAATAGGTGCTGGTGGCCGCGGCCACGGCGTTCTCCGGTCCCATCAGCTTCAGCCCCGCCGCGAGAAGCAGCGGCGAAAGACAGAGCAGCGCGACGCCGCAGCCGAGTGCCGAAATCAGCGCTCGCCAGAAAACCCCTTGCTGGGCATGTCGGTCACGCCGTCCGAACGCTTGGGCCGTCAGTCCGGTGGTGGAAGCGCGCAGGAAATTGAAGCTGCCGAGGATCAGATCGAACAGCATGGCGCCGATCGCCAGCCCCGCCAGCGCGTCCGGCTGCCCCATGTGCCCGACGACGCCCGTGCCGACAAGACCGAGCAGCGGCGTGGTGATGAAGCCGAGCGTCATTGGAATGGCGATCGATAGCACCAGCCGGTGCGTTACGTCGAATGCCAAACCGTTTTCGCGACTGCCGGTGTCCATGCCTGCCTCTATTCAGATGAGGCAGAATCGCCTCAGGTCGACAGTACCATTGCCCAGTAAGGCACGTTTCTGGAAGCGGGATTGTGAGCGACGGCAACGCCGATGCCGTTATACCTGCCGAGCATGTTTTCGAGATGGTGCGGGGAGTTGATCCACGCGGTTACAACGGCCGGGACCGACTGTTGACCGGCGGCGATATTCTCGGCCGCAGGCAGCCGGACGCCACTCGCCTTGACGCGGGGCCCGAAGCCATCGGCGATGCCCATCACGTGCTTCATCTTGCCTGCCGATGCCATGCGCTTGGCCTGGAACAGGGCTGCAGCCGTCGCTGCCGGATCAACCGAAAGCGGCGGCAGGCCGTTCTTGGCACGCAACTGGTTGACGAGCGGCAGCGCAGCGCCTGTCTGGTCCTCGCCATCGGAAGGCGTCGAGGGTTTTTCCGGCGCGGTCGCGCAGCTTGCAACGCCTGCGACAAGCGCAAGCCCGGAGACGCGCAGCAGGCCGCGCCGTGAGAGAATGAAAGAGGTCATGTTACCGGCGATAGCTGAAGAGACGGATGACGACGAAAATCGGGATCACGATGGTCGCGCCGAGCAGCAGATAGTCGCCGACGCGGCCGAGTGCGGAGAAACCGCGATGCCAGACTTCCAGAATGAAATTGCGGATACCATAGACGAAATCGAGTGGTGCCAATCCGAAGACGGCCATGATGAAGCCGACGATCAACGACACCACCAAAAGCTTGACCAACGTGCGGCCGAGCGAGTCGCCGAGAAACTTGTTCACTTGATCGGACATGCATCATCTCCTGTTCATCCCTGAAATACGGTCGCGAATCGTTGCTCGCAAGCCTTTTTCAGGTCTGGCGCCTCCGCCTCTGAAATAGGACTTGAGTTTTTTTGTGGCCGCAGCCAAATGCGGGCCGATCCCAACAGGTTTTCACCATGCAGCCGCACCAGCTCACTTCAGGCGACGTCATCGCCGACCGTCGCGCAGACTATGCGAAGATGCTCGACGAAAGCGGCGAGCAGGATGCGGCCGCCGAACTGATGGAGCAGGCGCTGGAGCTGGTGCCGGGCTGGGCGGCCGGATGGTATCGGCTGGCAGGTTACCGCGAGAAGGCTGGCAACACGGTGGGCGCGATCGAGGCCTACAGGCAGACGCTCGCAGCAAGCCCGGACGATATCTTCGGCGCGGAACTCAAGCTTGCGCTGCTTGGTGATGTCGAGACGCCCGACCAGCCGCCGAGCAGCTATGTGGAGCGCCTGTTCGACGACTATGCGGATCGCTTCGAAACCGCGCTGGTCGAGAAGCTGGACTACAGCGTGCCCGCAAAGCTCGCCGCCCTCGTTGCGACGACAGGATGTCACTATGCGCTGGCCGTCGATCTCGGCTGCGGCACAGGCCTTCTCGGGCCGGAAATCCGCGATCATGTTGCGCGCCTTGAGGGCTTCGATTTGTCACAAAACATGCTCGCCAAGGCCGCCGAGAAGCATGTCTATGATCATCTCGCGCAGGCCGATCTCTCGCTGTCACCGGAGGCGACTGGCCTGTTCGCGGATGGCGCGCCGCATCGCGCCGATCTGGTCACCGCAGCCGATGTGCTGATGTATCTCGGCAATCTTGAAAGTGTCTTCGAGGCGGTCGCGGCGCTCATGGGCCCGGGTGCCGACTTCGCTTTTTCCGTCGAGGATGCGGGTGGCGAGGAAGGGTTCCACCTCGCGCCGTCGCTGCGTTATGCGCATTCGGAAGCCTACGTGCGGGCCCTATGCGACCGGCATGGCCTCGACGTCATGACGGTGAAGAAAACGCCCATTCGCAAAGATGGCGCGAATGTCATTTCCGGCATTCTGTTCCTTACGCGCAAAGCGGCATGACAGAACGATTATTGCGAAGTGATAATAGGTCAGTATTGCTTACGTATTTCGCTTGATTGCCCGGCGAAATCCCCTGATAATCCTGGGCAATTGACCGCGTAGGACTGTCGCAAGAGCCTCAGCGGAACACCATTCTTCATCTACATTCCGCTTCGCTCGGGGTTTCCTTGGGCGTTCTTGAACTCGTCTGCCGTTTGGGATCAACGACATGGCACAGCTCATCAATACCCTCGGTTTCTGGAACACCAGCGCCACCCGCCACACCCCTGTCGAGGATGTGCAGGGGATTTTCTCGGGCAGCCTGATTGCTGCGCTCGGGCTTTACATGCTGGCCAGCGCCGGGCTTCTGACCGGAAGCACCGCCGGCATCGCCTTCCTGCTCCACTATGCTTTCGGGATGAATTTCGGGCTCGCGTTCTTTCTCCTGAACCTGCCGTTCTTCTATCTATCGTGGAAGCGCCTCGGTATGGCCTTCACCGTGAAGACCTTCATTGCCATCGGCCTGACGTCACTGATGACGAGCCTGCAGCCGAAGGTCATGGATATTTCCGCCATTCACCCGGCATGGGCAGCCCTTCTCGGTGGCGTCTTGCTGGGTTTTGGACTGCTGGCGCTCTACCGCCACCGCGCCAGCCTCGGTGGCGTCGGCATCCTCGGCATCTACATGCAGGAGCGCTTCGGCATCCGCGCCGGTCTGGTGCAGATGGCGATCGATCTCTGCGTCCTTGCCGCCGCCTTCTTCGTCACCACGCCGCCTGTCGTGTTCTATTCGGTTCTCGGCGCGGTGGTTCTGAATCTCTTCGTCACCATCAACCACCGGGCAGACCGCTACATCGCGCTCTGAGGTGTAACGGCAGGCCTCAGCCGACGAGGTTTCCGAACCGGACGGAATAGATCCGGTCGCGCCCGAGCAGATGGGCGATCAGCGAACTGTGGTCGAAGAGACCTTTCATCGCCTTGTGGCGAAGGTCTAGGCAACCGGTCATGACGCCGAAGGCCGGCATCAGCAGGCGGGCGCCGTCGGTAGCAAAGCACGGTCGGCGGACGGATTTTTCCCGACGACGAACGGTCGCGGCCGGATGCAGGTGCCCGGCGATCTCGCCCTTCTGCAGGCCGCCTTTCGGTTCATGCCGGAAGGTCAGGCCGCCGTAATGCAATTCATCGACGGAAGCGCCCGGCAGATCGACGGTGCCGTCAGGATCATGGTTGCCGTTGATCCAGAGCCATTCGCGGCCGCGGGCCATTTCCGCAATCAGGCTGCGGAATGCCTCGGGCAGATGCGCCGAGCCGACTCGGTCGTGGAAATTATCGCCAAGCGAGATCACCAGCTTCGGATCGTAGCGGGTGATGACGGCGGAAAGCACTGTCAGCGTTGCGAGCGTATCGTAGGGCGGCAGCATCATGCCGCGACGGGCGAAGGCCGCACCCTTTTCCAAATGCAGATCGGACACGACGAGAATGCCGGCGTCGGGCATGTAGAGCGCGCCGAGCGGGTCGCAGACGGCGGCAACGCCATGCACGGACGTCTCTACGCCTGGCAGCGCAGCCACTCCGTTCAGTTCACGTGCAAGCGCCAGGCGGTTCATCGATCGGTCAGTCCTTGATCATTGTAGCGCAGCTTCAAGTCGGCGCGACACCATCCGTTGTTTCCTAGGCCAGCGCCTCGGCGATCAGGTCCTCGGCGGCTTCCGCCAGCACCGCGTCGTGCGCCTCGCCATGCACTGGTTCCTTGCCGATCTCGAGCATGACGGGAACCGCCAGAGGCGAGATGTGGTCGAGCGCGCGATGCGTGATGTGGCCTTTGATTCGCCTGAGCATATCGCCAAGCCGTGAAATATCCAAAAGGCCGGTTGCCGCATCCTGCCGCGTCGCCTGCAGGAGGATGTGATCCGGCTCGTGGGTTCTCAGCACATCGTAGATCAGATCGGCCGAGACCGTGACCTGTCGCCCGGTCTTTTCCTTGCCCGGGTGACGGCGCTCGATCAAGCCTGCAATCACGGCGCAATTGCGGAAGGTTCGCTTCAAAAGGAAAGATTCGTCGAGCCAGCTTTCGAGGTCGTCGCCCAGCATGTCCTCGTCGAAGAGATAGGCGAGGCTGAGCCGGTCGTTCTGGATCATGAGCCCCATGTCCTCGAAGCCCCAGATGCCGAGCGAATAATCCGTCGCGACGAAGCCGAGCGGCTTGGCGCCGGCCCGCTCAAGGCGGCGGGTCAGCAGCATGCCGAGCGTCTGGTGCGCCAGCCGCCCCTCGAAGGGATAGATGACCATGTAGCAGCGGCTGCCGCGCGGGAAGGTCTCGATCAGCAGTTCGTCGCGTTTCGGCAGCATCGACTTTTCCTGCTGGATCGCCAGCCAGTCGCGCACCTGGTCCGGCAGATGGTGCCAGCGATCGGGGTCGGCGATCATCGAACGCACCTGATCCGCCAGATAGGTGGAGAGCGGGAACTTGCCGCCGGCATAGGAGGGGATCTTCGGATCGTTGGAATAGGCTTGGCTGGCCAGCGCCTCGTTCTCGCGAATGCCTTCGAAGCGCAGCACCTTGCCGGAGAAGATGAAGGTATCGCCGGGCGACAACTGCTCGAAGAAATACTCCTCCATCTTGCCGAGCGTGGCGCCGCCGCGACCGATCCGACCGCCTTCTCCGCGCTTCACCATCTTCAGGCTCAGCATCGGGCTCTCGACAATAGTGCCTGAATTCAGCCGGTATTGCTGCGCGACCTGCGGATTGGAAACGCGCCAACGCCCGTCCTGGGTCCTGCGGATGCGGGCATAGCGCTCATAGGTGCGCAGCGCATAGCCGCCCGTCGCGACGAAATCGACGACGCGCTCGAAGGTTTCCCAGCAGATATCCGCATAGGGCGAGGCGCTGGTGATTTCGTCGTAAAGCTCCAGCATGTCGAAGGGCTCGGCGCATGCCATGCCGAGCACATGCTGCGCCAGCGCATCGAGCGCACCCTTGCCGACCGGTGGCGTGTCCTGCGCGCCGATATAGTTCGCGTCGAGCGCTGCCTGGCACTCCATCACCTCGAAGCGATTGGCCGGCACAAGGATCGCCTTCGACGGCTCGTCCATACGGTGGTTGGCGCGACCGATGCGCTGGGCAAGCCGCGAGGCGCCCTTCGGCGCACCGACATGGACGACGAGATCAACGTCACCCCAGTCGATGCCGAGGTCGAGCGTCGAGGTGGCGACGACGGCCCGCAACCGGTTTGCCGCCATGGCCGCCTCCACCTTGCGCCGCTGCCCGACATCGAGCGAGCCGTGATGCAGCGCGATCGGCAGGTTCTCCTCGTTGACGGTCCAGAGTTCCTGGAACAGCATCTCGGCCTGTGATCGGGTGTTGACGAAGAGCAGCGTCGTTTGGTGCTCGAGCAGCTGTTTGTAGACGTCGGGGATCGCATACTTCGCAGAATGGCCGGACCAGGGGATACGCTCCTCGGTCGAGAGGATCGAGATATCAGGCTTGGCGCCGCCCTCGACGGTGACCAGGCCGGCATGGTGATCCTCGCCTTCCCGCTGCGCGACCAGCCACTTCTGCAGGTCCATCGGGTCGGAGACGGTTGCCGAAAGGCCGATCGTCTGCAGGGCTGGCGCCAGCCGGCGCAGGCGGGCAAGACCGAGCGAAAGCATATGGCCACGCTTCGAGGTAACGAGCGAGTGCAGCTCGTCGAAGACGATGTATTTGAGATCCTTGAAGAAGCGTTCCGCCTCGCGGTTGGCAAGCAGCAGCGCCACCTGCTCCGGTGTCGTCAGCAGGATATCGGGCGGATTGAGCTTCTGCCGTTGGCGCTTGGCAACAGGCGTGTCGCCGGTGCGGTTTTCGACCGTCACCGGGAGGCCCATTTCCTCCACCGGCTTCATCAGGTTGCGCTCGATGTCGACGGCAAGCGCCTTCAGCGGCGAGATGTAGAGTGTGTGGATGCCGGTGAAGGCGGAGCCCGGCGGGATCTTGCCGCGACGGGTCAAGTCGGTCAGCGACGGCAGGAAGCCGGCGAGCGTCTTGCCGGCGCCGGTTGGCGCGATCAGCAGCGTGCTGTCACCAGCCTCGGCACGGGCGAGCAGTTCCAGCTGATGGGCACGCGGCCGCCATCCCTTATCCGCGAACCAGCGGGCGAAAGGCGCGGGCAGGGCAACGAGGGCTTCGGAATCGATCTGGTCCACGGGGCTAAAGGTAGTGCGGCGACGACCGAAATAGAATGGCAGGCCCGCGAACTACAGGAAGCGATGCGGATGGAAGGGCTTGGGATCGGCGAAGGTGTCGTTCCCGGCCATCTGCTCCGCCAATAGCCGTCCGCTTGCCGGGCCGAGCGTCAGGCCGTGATGGGCGTGGCCGAAATTGAACCACAGACCGCGATGGCGCGGAGCCGGGCCGATCACCGGGCGCATGTCAGGCAGACAGGGCCGCAGCCCCAGCCAGGGCGTCGCCTCCACCGGCTCGCCGAGCGGAAACAGCGCGCGGGCATGTTTCTCGTCGCGACGGAGCTGGATGGTATTCGGGGGCGCATCGGGCGCGGCGAACTCGATGCCTGTCGTCAAACGGATGCCATTGGCCATCGGCGCCAGCACGTAGCCGGCTTCCTCGTCAACGACGGAATGGCCAAGCGGCTGGCCCTCGCTTTGCGCATAGTGCCGATGGTAGCCGCGCTTGACCGCTAGCGGCAGCGGATAGCCGAGCTTGCGGAAGATCAGCCCGGATTGCGGACCGAGGGCGACGACGACCTCGCCGGCCTCGATAGTCTCGTCTTCAGCTGTCGGGATCGACCAACCGTTCTTCTCCTCGCGCAGAGCGGAGGCATCGGCCCGGACGATCTTGCCGCCGGTAGTCGTGAAGAGCTCCGCATAGGCTGCCGTTAGCGCCTGCGGATCGGTCACGGTCTTCGGGTCGAGCCAGTGGACGCCGCCGGAGATGCTGTTGCCGCTTGCAGCAAAGGCGGGTTCCAGCGCCAGAAATTCTCTGGTGTCGAGAATGCGGATTGCCAGACCATGGGCTGATAGGCTTTCGGCCTCGGCACGGGCGGCCTCGAAACGGCGCGGGTCCTTGTAGAATGACACCCAGCCACGTTCGCGGATAAGGTCGGAGGCGCCGGCGCGGCCAATCAGCTTGTCGTGCTCGGTAACGCTGGCCTCGATCAACGGCAGCAGCGCGCGTGTTGCCTTTTCCAGATTGGTCGGTGACGAATGCCACCAGTAGCGCGCCAGCCATTTGGCGATGCGCGGCAGGTAGGCGGGGTCGTAGCGAACATCGGATGAGCTGTTCAGCGCATATTTCGCGATGGCACCGAGTTGCCGCGGAAACGAGTAGGGAACGATGGAGGAGCGCTCGATCAGCCCGGCATTGCCGAAGCTGGTGCCGCCGCCCGGCTCGCCGCGATCGGCCAGCACGACGGAGCGGCCGCGATCCTGCAAATGAATGGCCGCACTGACGCCGACAATGCCAGCACCGAGAACGAGGATATCTGTTTTCATGAGATGAACTTGGTCAAAGGGCGCGGAGGCTTCTGGCCTCCGCGCGATTGGATCGACAGGCGATCAGTAGATGTTGAAGGGGAAATACTTCTTGGTGATTTCCTGATATTTCCCGTTGGCGACGAGCGCGTCGATCGCCTTGTTGAAGCGCTCCTTCAGTTCGGTCTCGCCCTGACGGATGCCGATGCCGGCTTGCGTCTCGGTGCCCGGAACGTCGCCGAGCAGCTTGCAGCAATCCTTGCCGGCCTTGTTCAGCCAGTCGACGACCACGAACTTGTCGGAGATCAGCGCGTCCATGCGGCCGTTCTGCAGGTCGGCCACGGCCTCGTCCTGCGTCGGATACATCTTCGCCTCGGCACCGCCCTTGGCGTAGACGTCGTTGAGGTAGTCGGCCTGCGTGGTCGAGGCCTGCGCGCCGACAACCTTGCCCTTCATGTCCTCGACGCTGACGCCCTTCAGCGGGCTGTCCTTCGGCACGGCGACGGCGAGCGGCGTCGTGTAGTACTTGTTGGTGAAGTCGATCTGCTTCTTGCGCTCTTCGGTGATGCTCATCGACGCGACGATGGCGTCGTACTTCTTGGCCAGCAGACCGGGGATAATGCCGTCCCAGTCCTGCGCGACGATTGTGCACTTGGCCTTCATTTCCTCGCAGAGCGCATTGGCCATGTCGACGTCGAGCCCCTTCAGGCTGCCGTCGGACTCGACGAAGTTGAAGGGAGGATAGGCGCCCTCGGTTGCGATGCGGATCGTGTCCTCGGCGGATGCGAGGTGCGTCGCTGCCAGCAAGGCAGCGGCCGCCAGGAAAATCGTCTTTCTCATTGCTGTTCCCTTATTGGAATTGTTTTTGCCCAACGGCGCCGACTTTAGCGAATCCCTATCGCTTAACAACCCCTGTGCGAGTGCGGGATCGTTCGTATCGGTCGGCCCCGAAATACGCTCTTGACATAGCCGACAATCACGGATAAATTTTATCCACGATTGAAGGAGGTGGTCCGATGAAACTCGGTGACGGGGTGGAGCAGGCGATACACAGCGTAGCGATGCTTGCCGGCCTTTCGGACGGCGGCGTTCTCTCGGCCGCTGCTCTTGCGGAGTTCCATGGAGTCTCGACGAGCTACCTCCTGAAGCATTTGCAAGCGCTCTCCGGCGCCGGCATCGTCAACACCGTGCCTGGACCGAAAGGCGGGTATCGGCTCGCAAGGCTGGCTAAGGACATCAGCCTTCTCGACATCCTGCTTGCGGTCGAAGGGCCGGAGCCGGCGTTCCGATGCAGCGAAATCCGCCAGCGCGGGCCGAACCAGCTGCCGGGCCGCTATTTCACCAAACCATGCCAGATCAGCGCGGCGATGCTGAGGGCGGAGCGCGTCTATCGCGCCGAACTCGCCAAGACCAGCATTGCCGACATCCTGGTGCAGCTCACTGCTGATGACGACGGCGGCATCGCCGCCCGCGGCTGCGCCTTCCTCGAAATCAATGAACGCAGAACGGCTCGCTGAGCCCCTGAAAAACAGAAGGAGAATGAATCATGCAAGCACGTTTCAACTTCGCCAAGGCATCGCCGGACGCTTACAAGGCCGTCGCCGCACTGGAGCAATATGTCCAAGAGTCGGGCCTCGAGCGCCGCTTCATCCACCTGATCAAGCTGCGCGCCTCGCAGATCAATGGCTGCGCCTATTGCGTCGACATGCATGTGAAAGAATCCAGGCACGACGGCCTTAGCGAACAGTGGATCAACCTGATGTGCGTCTGGCGGGAATCGCCTGTCTATGACGCCAAGGAACGTGCCCTGCTCGGCTGGGTCGACGCCGTCACCCGGATCGCCGAAACCGGCGCACCGGATGCCGATTTCGAAGCCCTGAAGGCGCATTTCACGGAAGAAGAGATCACCAAGATCACGGTCGCCATCGGTACGATCAACATCTGGAACCGGCTTGCCGTCGGCTTCCGCACGCAGCACCCGATCGACAAGACCGCACAGGCTGCCTGATCGACATTGCTTGAGCTCGACCGGCGTGATGCCGGTCGAGCATGCAGGGAGGCGTCAGTTGCACCCCTGAAGCTGCTGCTGGTAGTTCGCCGCCATGCTTGCAAATCGCTGTGCGGTTTTTTGCAGCTGCGCATTGGAGCGCCAGTCGCCGCGCATGTAGCCCTTCGGACCTGAGTAATATGCCAGATAGAGGCCGTAGGCGTCATTCGGCTGTATGCCTGTCACCTGGCTGTTCTGCGAATGATACCAGCCGATGAAATCGATCGCGTCGGCGAAGTTTGCCCGTCGTGCCGCCCAGTTGCCGGTCGCCGACTGGTAGTGATCCCAGGTGCCGTTCAGCGCCTGCGAATAGCCATAGGCGGTTGATTGCCGGGTCCAGGGAATGAAGCCGAAGAGCTTGGTGCGCGGTGGTCGGGCATAGGGCTGGAAGCCGGACTCCACATACATGGTTGCCATCAGGATCGGCACTGGAACGCCGTATTTCCGCTCTGTCTTTTCGGCGGCGCGCTGCCAGCTGCTGAAAAGGCCGTCACGCTGCTCGAACACGGCACAGATGTTACGGGTCTGGCGGGGAGCCGTGGCGCAGCTGGCAAGGAGCCCCAGTAGCACAAGCGCCAGGAGGGTACGGATACGCATTACAGGAAACCTCTCATGTCTGAGAGATTACTAACTGGTAAATCTTAATGGCCGGTTTTTAGATAAAGGCGAAGCTGTGTTCATGCCGCGGCAAGAGTCCGGCAGGCCGAAAACGAGCCTGCCGAGCGGATGAAATCAGGCCGCGTCCGCGACCGGCTCGTAGCGCAGGATGACGGCGCCCTTTGCCGTTACCGAAGAGTCGAGCAGACGAAGCGGGCGTGGCTTTGAAGCGGGCCTGAAGTGTGGATTACCACCGCCGAGGATGACAGGTACGAGGCAAATCCGGATTTCGTCGATGAGGCCTTCCTTGAGAAGCGAGTCCGCAAGCTCGGCGCTGCCGAAGATGAAGATCGTCTTTCCGTCTTCCGCTTTCAATTTCCGGAGTTCCGATACCGGATCGTGGACGACGCGCGAATTGTTCCAGTCAGCCTTCTCGATCGTGCGGGAGACGGCAAGCTTGGCGATGCTGTTCATGAAGGACTTGATTGTCTCTTCTTCCTCGGCGGTCTGCCAATAGGCGGCCATGCCCTCGTAGGTCTTTCGTCCGAAGACGAGCAGATCGCCTTCCTCGCCGAGCTGTTGCGAGTAACGTTCGAGTTCCGGCCCCCAGGCCAAACTGTGGAAGTCGATGTCCCACGGCTTCGTCCCCTCGAAATAGCCGTCGAGCGTCATCAGATTCCACACCACAAGCTTTCGCATCTCCGTCTCCTCCAAACTGATTGCGTTTTGCAAGCAGTTGAAAGCTAGTTTGACTGGTGGCAAAATGCAAGCAGTTTTGGAGATGCAATGGAAGAGCTTCACCGATCGGGATGCCCGATAAATCTGACGCTGGAGATATTGGGCGACCGATGGAGCCTGATCGTGATCCGCGACATCATGTTTGGCAACCGGCGTCATTTCCGCGAGTTGCTGCAGAATTCGCAGGAGCGCATCGCGTCCAATATCCTTGCGGATCGGTTACGGCGTCTCGTCGATCGGGGACTGCTGACCCGCGAGGACGACCCGACCCACAAGCAGAAAGCGATCTACAGCCTCACCGAAATGGCGATCGACCTTGTGCCCTTGCTTGCGCAGATGGGGGCCTGGGGACGCAAGCATCTACCCGTATCCGAGGAACTGTCGATCCGCGCCGAGTTGCTGGAAAACGGCGGTCAGGCGCTCTGGAACGATTTCATGGAGGAGCTGCGGGCCAAACATCTCGGCAAGCAGCTTCCACCGGGGACTCCATCGGTTCTGGCCGGGTTGACCAAGGCCTATCTCGATGTGCTGGCGAAGAAGGCCGGCTGCTCAGTCCTTGCGGAAAATGACACTGGCGCTCCAGCCGGTCACCAGGGCCAGAAATACGGCGAAAACGCCGTATGAGATCGGCCGCTCGTGGGCCGCATCCGTGATCATCTGTTCGATCCCGGTCTTGATGACGCGCAGAGGCACCGATTTGTCGGTGACGAATTTCCCGCTCTTGAAGAGATAGGCGCGCACAGTGTGGACGCCGTTCGGGATGTTGGCCGGCAGGCGCAGGCTCGCCTTGAAGAGGTTCGAACTGACGAAGCGCACGCCGCTCGGATCGCGGTCGTACAGCCCGCCTTTTTCCTGCAGCCGCCGAAACGCCTGCCGAAATTCGCCGAGGTTGCTGGCATTGCCGACAAAGCCGACCGGCGAGAGAGGGATGTGGTCGATGCCGATCCCCTGCTCTGTCAGGTCGAGCGGGGTCGTGACGTCGTCGAGCATTCGCGAGCTCGACATCGAATAGGAATGCGGAACGGCTTCGAAGGTCATCGACCGCGTGTTGATCCAGATGCCGAAGACGCGCTCTTTCCGGCGCACGGTGGCATTGTCGCGCGGGCCCTCGAGGACCACCACGACGTCGTACTGACCGATCGCCAGCAGCAGGCTGTCGGTGTTGGTCACCGCGCCGAAAATCGTCAGGTCCGCGCCATGGAAATCCGAGGTGATGGCGATTTCGCTGGTCGACGTACCGATCTCCAGGCCTTCGGCGGTCACCGCCTGCGTCGCCTGCCCGGGCAGCAAGATCTGCGCGCCGGCAACGGCTGGCAGCAGCAAGAGCAGCAGAGCGGCGGTGAGAAGACGCATCAGTTTCCGCCTCCCATCACGACGGAATAGATGTCGGCCGGCGTTACGACGAGGGCGACGGCAAGACGAAGGCCGACGGCAAGCACGAGAAGGCCGAGCAGGGCGCGCAACTGCTCGCCGCGCAGCTTCTGGCCGACGCGCACGCCGTATTGTGCCCCGATCACCCCGGCGACCATCAGAATGAGCGCGAGCACGATATCGACGGAAAAGTTCGTCGCGGCCTGGACGACCGTCGTGTAGGCGGTGACGAAAATGATCTGGAAGAGGGACGTGCCGACAACGACGTTGGTCGGGATCCGCAGCAGATAGATCATCGCGGGCACCATAATGAAGCCGCCGCCGACGCCCATGACCGAGGTGAGGATACCGATGGCGAAGCCGAGCGCCACGATCGGGATGACGCTGAGGAAGATCTTCGACTTCTTGAAGCGCATCTTCAGCGGCAGGCGGTGAACCCAGTGATGGTGCCCGGGCTTGCGCGCAGCCGGCGGGATGTTCTTTGCCGAACGGCGCATCGCGTTGACGCTTTCGAGCAGCATCAGCGCGCCGACGGTGCCGAGGAAGACGACGTAGAGCAACGAGATGAAGAGGTCGAGTTGGCCGAGCCGCCGCAAGAGCGAGAAGATCCATATTCCGACGGTCGCGCCCGTCAGACCGCCGACAAGCAGGACACCACCCAGCTTGACGTCAAGCGTGCCGCGCCGGAAATGCGTTATCGCGCCCGATATGGACGATGCGACGACCTGGTTTGCCCCGGTGGCAACCGCGACGACGGGCGGAATGTTGTAGAAGATCAGCAATGGTGTGATCAGGAAGCCGCCGCCGACGCCGAACATACCGGACAAAAAGCCCACGGCGGCGCCCATGCCGAGAATGATGAAGATGTTCACCGACAATTCTGCGATGGGCAGATAAATTGTCACAGCCGACCCCGATCCCTGATCTGCCCGATCGGCAGACGCGCTCCCGTATTTCCTTCGAAAGAGGCATCATACGGCGAAATCGTTGCCATAGGCTTTCGATCAGCGACATGCGCTCCCCTCATATGTGAAGAATTATGAATAATCAGGCTTTTTTAGGTTTTTACGACAGGCTGGAGAACCTCGGCGCGCCTGTTGAATGCGACTGGTTCCGATCCTAGATTGCCGCGATCGCGAACTGATTTGGGGGCAGCGTGAAGGCGGACGCACGAATTCTATTCCTTGCGCTTCTATGCGTATTCGGTCCGGCGACCGCATCGGCGCAATGGCAGCCATCGGAGGAGGTCCGAACCTATTCGATCTCGGGAAAGACGGGGGCCGAACTATACGGCTCGATCGGGGAGCGAGGGCCCGAGGTCGGTGGTGGGGTTCGCACCATCGCCCATACGACGTTCAGGCTGACCTGGCAGCGGAAATACGAACCGCGCGATGGCGCCTGCGTCCTCGCCTCCGCAAAGCCGAAGCTGGTGCTGATCTACACGCTGCCGAAACCCTCGACATCGCTTTCCCCGACCGTAAAAGCGAGTTGGGATACCTTTCTGGATGGCGTGCGCAAGCACGAGAAGGTTCACGGCACGATCATTACGGAGATGGTCCATGACATCGAAGCGATGAGCGTCGGGTTCTCGGCGCCAGACGATCCCGATTGCCGCAAGATCCGTGTCGAGCTCACGAAACGATTGGGTCAACTCTCCGACAAGCAACGCGAACGCGGTCGCGAATTCGACCGCGTCGAGATGGGGCAGGGCGGAAACATCCAGGCTCTGATCCTGGATTTCGTGAACGGGCCCTGAAGTCCGTCCACCGCGTGATCAGCCCGCGGCACCCGCAAGCGGCGCCACATGCGGCCATACCTCGAGCGCGCCGCGATAGATCATGTGGAGTGCAACGTAGAGGATGATGACCAGGCCCACATAGGCGACCCAGTGATAGCGATTGAGCAGCCGCGCGATGAAGTTCGCCGCGACCCCCATCATGGCGATCGACAGGATGAGGCCGATGACGAGAACCGTCGGATGCTCGCGCGCGGCACCGGCAACGGCAAGCACGTTGTCGAGCGACATCGAGACGTCGGCGATGACGATCTGTGTGGCCGCCTGCACGAAGGTTTTGCGCGGTGCCTGGCTCGCGTCGCCGACATCCGCATCGTGGTTGCCGCCGGCCCGCAGCTCACGCCACATCTTCCAGCAGACCCACAGCAGCAGAATGCCGCCGGCGAGCAGCAGGCCGATGATGTCGAGCAGTTGCACGGTCACGCTGGCAAGGGCGATACGCAGTACGGTTGCGGCGAGAATGCCGACGAGGATGGCCTTACGCCTCTGCTCCGGCGCAAGTCCGGCTGCAGCAAGCCCGATCACGACTGCATTGTCGCCGGCGAGAACGAGGTCGATCAAAATGACCTGTAGAAGCGCCAGCAGACCGGCGGACGTGAAAATTTCCATCATGCGATAATCCCTTGCCTAACGCGAAGCGCCTCCCCGGGCGCTACCCACGCATAGAGGATCGCTCCGGCGGGGATCAAGTAGGGGCATCGATGCCATCGACAAGATTGCGGCGGCAACGTTGCCGAAAAAGCACCGCTTCAGGTCAGAAGACGTGAAAACGCCCGCCGGGTTGCACCAGCGGGCGTTCGGTACGCGAGTTGTCTCAGGCCTTGGTCGCCGGTGCCTTGTTGCGTTCCAGAAGGGCCTTGACCGTGTCGTCGTTGATCTTGCCGCTCGGCTCCTGGCCGATGGACTTCTGGAAGCTCTTGATTGCTGCAACCGTCTTTGCGCCGAGCTCGCCGTCCGGATTGCCGGCATCGAAGCCGTTGTTGTTCAGGATCGCCTGGATGTTGCGGATTGCCCGCTTCATGTCGACGGTCGAAGTCTTCGTCGCCGTGCCGTTCCATTCGTCCGGAACATCGACAGCGTTGGTCTTCGTGTTCAGTGGTTCGGCTTTCCAGAGATCGGCCTTGGCGCGCGCCTTCTCCAGCTGGTCGGGCTTCAGGGCGTTGGCCACTTCGTCGCGCTTCTGCGACGCGTCCTTGTCACCGCCCTTGGCCGCGATCGCGAACCACTTGTAGGATTCCGTCAGGTCCTGCGCGACCCCGTTGCCGCGGGCGCAGAGAATGGCGAGGTTGAACTGGCTGTCGGTGATGCCGAGGTTGGCGGCCTTGATGAACCAGTTGGCGGCCTTGGCGTAGTCCTGCTGGCCGAGAGCGCCGGAGGCGTAGAGAACGGCGAGGTTGTGCATGGCGCTGGCATTGCCCTGATCGGCTGCCTGCTCATAATACTGCCTAGCCTTGTTGATGTCGCGCTCGACACCGGTACCCTTCTCGTAAATGCTGCCCATGCGGTATTCGGCCGGTGCGAAGCCCTTGTCGGCCGAGAGCTGGTACCAGCTTATCGCTTCCTTCGGATCCGCAGTGATGCCGGCGCGACCGTCGCTGTAGCGTGCGCCAATCTCGAAGAGAGCCAGCGCGTCGCCGCCCTTGGCCGCGTCCACCAGCGACTTCGGCTGGATGGTGTCGGGAATGGCGATGGTCTCTGTTGCCGGTGCCGGGGCCATGGCGGCGGCAGTCGGCGCGGTGTCCTTCGAGACGAAGGCGGATGCGTCCTGCGGCGTTCCCGAGGGGGCAAGCGTGGTTGCGGCTTCGCCGTTCAAGGGCGCGGCGGCGGTCAGATGTTCCGAGGCAATCTCGGGCGTTGCCGCGGGTGCCTGCGCCTGAGCGCCGTTCTTCTGTGCTGCCGGTGCGGCGGGAGCAGCGGCCTGGTTCTGATCAGGCGCCGTTTCGCTGTCGGTCGGTAGCGGCAAGGCTGCCGGCGGCTCGGCGATCGTCGCGACCTCGGCCGATGGAGCAGGCGTGCCGGTCGTCAGGGTGCGCGCAAGCGGAAATGCCATGATCGCCAGGAGAATTGCGCCGACGGCCAGAAGGATAGGCCGACGGAAGCGGGAAAATGCACCGCCTTTTGCGGTTGCATCCTTGCTCTTGCCCTTCTTCTCGCCTTTCGATCCGGACTTCGCACCAGCGTCGACTTCCATGGCGGCGGCTTGCGCGGCACGGCGGGCGGCGGCGATGTAATCGGCGCGCTCGGTTTCGCTTGCCGGTTTCGCATTGCTGCGGGTGGCTTGCTGGCTGGCCCGTACGCGCTCCAGGATCTTCTTCACATCGGGTGCGCCGGAACCTGGCTCGAGCGGCTCGTTCGCGGCTTCCGGCGGCATGACGTCAACGGGGTCGATCGATGGCGTAGGGTCGATGACCGCGCGTTCGCCGGTCTTCGCTTTCTTGGCGGGCAGCAGGCGTTTTCCGAGGCTGACAAGCAGGCTACCTTTGCCTGGAAGAGCGGTTGCTGCAGGCTTGGTCGCGGCTTCGATCGCGATCGCGCTCGTTTCGCCAGTTGCGATAACAGGGGTTACGGGCTCGCGGAAAGACTCGGCGTCTTGTGCGACAGGAGCGGTGCGGGTTCCGAAGACCGCGGGCCTTTCCGGTTCGTCGGCATCAGCTGGCACCAGCGAATAGGGATCAACGTGGAAGTCGACATCCGCGGCCGGCATGCGCGCTGCTGGGCGTGTCGTTCGGCTTTCCATGTCGTCGAGCCGGTCAGCGATCTGTACCAGCGTCTCGTGCAGCGCCTGGAAGGTCCGATGTGTCCGTTCCTCGCCGTTGCGGCTGAGATCCTCGAGATTGCGAAGATCGGCCGCGAGCGCGTTGAGGGCGGAGATGTCGGCCGGAGCTCCGTGCTGAATTCCGCCGTTGCGGGCATAGGCCTCGACAACAGCTTCCGCAGCCTGGCGAGCGGCCTCGACGATATATTCGTCGCTTGTCGCCATGTAGTCTTCGATGGCGCCCATGCGGCGGTCGAGGTCGGCAGGGATTTCTGCTGGCCGGGGTTCGCTCATCAGGGCCGAGAGATTGGCGATCTGGTCTTCCAGATTGCGCAGCGCCGTCGTGTCCGTTGCCGGAGCCGCGGTGCTCTCGTTGAGGCGTGCAGCGATATCGCTGAGACGGTCCTCGATACGGTGGAACGCGCTTTCATCGATTGCCGGCTGCACCGGTTGAAGCGGCTGGAATTCCATCTCGTCGATGCGGCGCGCGAGGTAGTCGAGCCGCTGTGCCAGCACGTCGTTGACGGAGCCATGCTCGAGCGCGTCGATCTTGCGGGAAATGTCCGACAGCGCGCCCGTCAGTTCCGGCAGGGGCGATACCCGCTGGCTCTGTTCGAGAA
The DNA here is from genome assembly GCF_001429725.1 of Rhizobium sp. Root708. Lineage (GTDB taxonomy): Bacteria > Pseudomonadota > Alphaproteobacteria > Rhizobiales > Rhizobiaceae > Rhizobium. The sequence goes on from NZ_LMHV01000012.1 coordinate 364,599, forward strand.
GATAGGAGAGGTGCTCGAGGCGCTCGTCGAGGCGCGAGGTGGACTCCGCATTGGCAAGTTCTTCGACACGCGCGGTCAGCGCTTCGAGCCGGTCGGCCAGATTGTCGGTCGGCGCCGAACGGCTGGCAACGCTGTGTCCCATCAGCTCGATCTGTTCGGCAAGGCCAGCCAGTCGGCCTTCCAGGCGATGCATCATCGCCGGATCTCCGCTGGCAGCTGTCCGGCCCGAGGCCGCGATCGCACGGCTGATCTCGTCCAGCCGGCTGTCGACCGAGGCAAACTGGTCCGACATCGAGCGGTCGTACGGCTGGATCATGGTTGCAAACTGTTCCATGGCCGTGGCGATGGAGATCAGCTTGTCCTCGAGCGCGCGGACAGCCGGGCTCTCGCCCATGCCGCTGATGTTGCGCTTGATATCGTCAAGACGATAGGCCACGGCCACGAGCTCTTCCTGCAGGCCCGCCGTATCGACGGATTGCAGGTGTGTCTCGAAGCCATCCCAGCGGTCCTCGATGTGACGGATCGAATCTTCGCGTGCAAGGCCATCCATTAGAGAACGCAGTTCTTCGAACTCGCCGCGCAGGTTCTGCGCATCGGGTGCGTTCGAACGGTTCGTCAGCTGGTCGATGCTCTCGGCAAGCCGGCCCATGTCGGCGCGGATGTCATCGGCGAAATGCCGGTCGGTGGCGCTTGCCTTGATTTCCCTGAGTTCGCCGCGCAGCGCGTTCATTTCGCGGGTCACGCCTTCGGAAATGTCACGCTTCAGGTCTTGGCGCAGACTGACCAGCGCCTGCGCGATCTCGGTCATGGTGTCTTCGGCGCTTGGCTTGCCAGGGGTCGGTATAGCGCTCTGTGGCATTGCCGGGCGCGGAGAAGGAGCAGCGGCACGCTCGGGTGCAGGCGCGTAGCTGCGTGCCGGTTCGCGGGTATAGGTCTGCGGTTCGCGGTTGGAATAGGGCAGCGGCTCGCGCGCTACTGGCCGTTCGCGGCTTGCTTCGAGCATGCGCTGGCGCTGGCGAATCTCTGCGATCGGGTCGGGCCGTGGCTCGGCCGCCGCGTAAGGTGCACGCGGCGCGTAGGCCGGTGCTTCGCGGGCGGGCGCTGCCGGCCGTGGTGCCTGCTCGCGAACGCTATTGCCGATCAAGCCCTCGATACGGGCCTCGAGCCCCTCGATGGTGCGGTTCAGCGCATCAAGCGACGCCCTGTCGGAATGCCGTGTGGTTTGTGTTCGCGATCCGTTCATCTTCTTGCTCGCTTCGACTGTTCGAACCCTCGTCAGGGCCGATCATTGGCTTTTCCGTCAGCGGCCGCACCGAAATGCGAACCAGAGCACCATTCATGAGGAAGTAATCAATTAGGCTTTCCTCAACCTGTACGGCTTAGCGGCATTCAAGAAACGCGAGACTTGAAAGAACGAATGCAGGTCGCCAATGCTCAAACGGCACCTTTCACGAAACGTGGTAAATAACCCGTTAACCGGCGTGAGATTTTTTTAACGATTGTGGCTTCGAGCGCGATTTTCGCACACTGGCGAGGCCCAGCGCGCCTAGACGCGGCGTGCCTTTATCGTGTTCATCACGAAGCTCGTCTCGATCGTGTCGACGCATTTCAGCTTGGCGATCTTCTCCTTGATGAAGCGCTCGTACTGATCGAGCCCCGCGCTCATGACCTTCAGGACATAGTCGCGCGTGCCGGTGACGAGATGGCATTCGAGCACTTCATCCCACTCCAGAACAGCATTCTCGAACATGCGGATTTCGTCTTCGTGCTGACGGCTGAGGCGCACCGACGCGAGGGCCGTCATTGTCCAGCCTTCGATGGCGGGGTCGACGAGAGTGGTGTAGCCTTGAATGATCTCAGCTTCCTCGAGGCGGCGCAGACGCCGAAGGCAGGCAGAGGCCGATAGGCCGACACGTTCCGCAAGCTCGTTGTTGGGCAGCCTCGCATCGCGTGTCAGTTCCTTCAGAATCTTCCGGTCCATGTCATCAGCAATTTTCTGCGCCATATATCCGCTATCTCCGCATTGGATTGCTTCATGAAGGAGGCGCGCGCGTGAAATAGCAAGGATAGGTCGAAGACTTTGATATAATTTGTCCGGTAACACGCCATCGACGCAGGAGATCACCATGACCGCCCCGCATCCCTCCAAGACGCATATCGGCAACCATGCTCTGCACCCGGAAACGCAGATGCTGAACTATGGCTACGATCCCGAGCTTTCGGAGGGCGCGGTGAAGCCGCCGGTCTTCCTGACCTCGACCTTCGTATTCAAATCCGCCGAAGATGGCCGCGATTTCTTCGACTATGTTTCCGGTCGGCGCGAGCCGCCAGCAGGCACGGGCGCGGGCCTCGTCTACTCCCGCTTCAATCATCCGAACAGCGAGATCGTCGAGGATCGGCTGGCGGTCTATGAGCGCACGGAAAGCTGCGCGCTGTTTTCGTCCGGTATGTCGGCAATCGCCACGACCCTGCTCGCCTTCGTTCGCCCTGGAGACGCCGTGCTGCATTCGCAGCCTCTCTATGGTGGCACCGAGACGCTGTTGGCCAAGACGTTTCTGAACCTTGGCGTCGCCGCGGTCGGCTTCGCCGATGGCGTCAGCGAAACCTCGGTACTGGCAGCCGCCGAGGAGGCCATGGCCAAGGGTCGCGTTTCTGTCATCCTGATCGAGACGCCGGCCAATCCGACCAACAGCCTCGTCGACGTCGCCCTGATCGGCCGCGTTGCCGATGTGATTGCGGAACGTCAGCGCCACCGGCCGATCATCGCCTGTGACAACACGCTGCTCGGCCCGGTCTTCCAGCGCCCGATCGAACACGGCGCCGATATCTCGCTCTATTCATTGACGAAATATGTCGGCGGCCATTCCGACTTGATCGCCGGGGCGGCACTCGGTCCCAAGGCTGTGATGAAGCAGGTGAAGGCTCTGCGCGGCGCCATTGGAACGCAGCTCGATCCGCATTCATGCTGGATGCTGGGACGCTCGCTGGAAACGCTGCAGATTCGCATGGAGCGGGCAAACAGCAATGCCCTGACGGTGGCCGATTTCCTGCGCGATCATCCCAAGGTCGCGAAGATCCATTACCTGCCATATCACGAGCCGGATTCGCCGCTTGGCCGGACGTTCGCCGCACAATGCACGGGTGCCGGATCGACCTTCTCGTTCGACATCGCGGGTGGCCAGCCGGCCTCCTTCCGCTTCCTCAACGCCTTGCAGATCTTCAAGCTGGCCGTCAGCCTCGGCGGCACGGAATCGCTGGCAAGCCACCCTGCCACCATGACGCATTCGGGTGTACCGGCTGAAGTCCGTCAGCGGATCGGCGTTCTGGAATCGACCATCCGGCTGTCGATCGGCATCGAGCATCCCGATGATCTCGTTGCCGATCTTACGCAGGCTCTGGACGCCGCCTGAGGGGGCGGCTGTTATGCAGCCGCGGTTTCGCGGACGTCGTCGAGCAGGAAATGAAGGACGACGTACTTCGTCGTGTATTGACGTCCGCTGTCGGAGACGCGCTCCTCGCCGCCGCCATCGGCCGGATGCCAGCGATGATAGTGCGGATTTGTCGTGATCAGCGTGATCGCTTCGCCCAGATGCTTGCCGCCGAGCCGGTAACGCATTTCCGCGAGGGGCCAGATGCGTTCGTAGTCCTCGGTCGCGATGCGCACCTTGAGCGCCTTGCGGCTGACAGCCTCGCTCCGCGAGCCGTCATCGTGAACCACCGCAGGCAGGTCGATGGTCACCTCTTCCGCACCGTCGAGAATGGAGTTGAACTCTTCAGGCCACGTCCGTCTCATGAAATCGCTCCTCCTAAGCTTTTTCGTCGGTTAGCCAGCAAAATCTAGCGTGGATTGCGCACGATGCAAATCCGGAGATCGATCATTCAGTGATGATTTTCGTATCGTATTGAAAAATAGATATAAATCGTTTGTCTTTGTCGCGCTGAAGTTCCGCGATGGTTTGGATAATGCTGTCTTCGTGCAACGGTATTTTGACTATTGCTGCCAGTTGACGGCGACGTATGTGCCCGCAGGCTTGTCGTCATGGCCATAGGTGATGGTCGCGCCGAGCGTGATCGACATGGCGTTGATCAGCCGTGTGCCGAGCCCGGTGCCCTTCGGCCCCTTTGCGCTGTCATAGCCGATGCCGTCGTCTTCCACCGACAGCGTGGCCCTTCCGTTCTGGGTCTGGAGCTTGATCCGGACCTCGCCGCTGCCGCCCGGGTAGGCGTATTTCATCGCGTTGGTGACCAGTTCGATCAGGATGACACCAAGGGCCACGGCCTTGTCGGCGGTGGTGGAGAGCCGACACAGATCGGTCGACAGCGTTGTCCCCCGGGCAGCGGCATTCGTGCTCTGCAGTTCTGCGAGCAGCGGGCCGAGATAGACGTCCAGCTGCACCTCGCCGACATTCTCCGAGGTGTAAAGGCTGCGGTGCACGCCGGCGATCGCGGTGATGCGGTTCTGCGTCTCGTTGAGCGCCGTCTTCGTCTCCTCGCTACCGGCAATCTGCATCTGCATTCGGATCATGGCCGAAACGAGCGACAGGCTGTTGGCGATGCGATGGTTCATCTCGGCCAGCAGAAGCTCCGCCCGCTCCTTGGCGAGAATGAGCTGGCGATCGGCTTCTTCCTTTTCCCGGCGGAGCCGCGCATTTTCCAGCGCCTGTTCTATGGCGCTGATCAGAAGCGGAAAGAAGTCGTCGGTCGCGGTCTTGACCACGTAGTCTGCCGCGCCACCCTTCAGCGCCCGGATCGCCACATCCGCATCGCTCGATCCGGTGACGTAGAGCACCGGCGTCATCTTGCCCCTTTCGGCAATCGCTTCGAGGAAGTTCAGGCCGGTCTGGTTCTCGAAGTAGTGGTCGAGAACGACGGCTTCGAATTCCTCCGCCGCAAACAGCTCGAGGCCGGTTTCGATCGAGGGGGCATGAATGACTTCGAAATCATTGCGCGCAAGAACCCGCGCGGCAAGGCGGGCGAGGGCTGGATCATCGTCGACGTAAAGGATGCGCACAGATGTTGGCTACTCTCTAGGGGACCTGGATAACGGAGAAGAAAAGGCCGAGGTTACGGATGGCGTTGGAGAAGCCGTCGTAATCAACCGGCTTGGTGATGTAGACGTTGGCGCCGAGATCATAGCATTTCTGGATCTCCCGCTCGTCGTCCGTCGTCGTCAGCACGACGACAGGCAGGCGGCGCGTATGCTCGTTGCTCTTGATCTGCTCGAGAATATCAATTCCCGACATGTCGGGCAGATTGAGGTCGAGCAGCACGAGGAGATACCGGTCCTTGCTGACGACGCCATCGCGGTTCGGGCCGAGAATATAGTCGAGAGCGCTTTTGCCGAGCGTGAAGGGTACGATCTCATTGTTCACCCCGGCGCGGCGCACATTCTTTTCGATGAGACGGGCATGCCCCTCGTCATCCTCGATCATGACGATCGTGACTTCCTGACCCGTGGTTTTCATGGTTCCATACTCCGGACAATTTTCGTGAGGTCGGACGGCAGCGTCAGAATGAACGTGCTGCCCTGACCGAGTTCGGACTCGACCGTAATGTCTCCGCCCAAATTTCGTATTAACGAGCGCACATGGGCAAGGCCTATGCCTTCGCCGCGCTGATCCTGCTCTCCGGCCCTGCGAAACAGCTCGAACACGCGTTCGTGGTCCTGAGGCCCGATGCCGCGACCGTTGTCCTTGAAGTCGATCCGAACGCGACCCGGCCCATCGGGGCGGGCATCGACCTCGAGTACAAGGGGCCTGCCGTGCACCTGGTACTTCACAGCATTGTCCAAAAGATTGCCGAAAATCTGTTCAAGCGAGAAACGATCGGTGACGACAGGGCCCGTGCGGACGCGAATGTCCACGGTGCCGCCTGATTCCGACAACTGGTGATGAACGTTGGCGGCGGCGGTTTCCAGCAGTGATTTGAGATCAATCCGGTCCGGCTGCAGCTTCCGGCGCCCGTCACGGGAGATCTTCAGGATGGCGTTGATCAGTGAATCCATCTTCCGTGTCGAAGAACGGATGAAGCCGAGCGCTTCCGGCAGATCCTCTTCAACCGCCAGCCGCGCTTCCCGGATTTCCTCTTCGGTGGGTGTCTTGTTGTCGGAGAGAATATAAGTCGAAACCGACTTCATCGCCGTGTCGAGTTCGCTGAGAAAACCCATGATGTTGACGAGCGGCGCGCGCAGGTCGTGCGTGACGATGTAGGCGAAGCGCTGAATTTCCTGATTGGCGCGGATGACCTCTTCCGTCCGTTCACGCACGCGCGTCTCCAGGCCGACATTGAGGAACTCGACCTCATCGGTCGCGGTCTGCAGGTCGCGCACGTGCTGCACGATGATCAGGATCGCACCGCCGAGCACGATGAGGATCGCGATTGCGCCGCCGACCGTCACCCATTGCAGATTGCCTGCAGCGGAAAGCTGTGCCTGCACGAGCACGCGCAAATGGTCGTCGCTCTGCTCGAGGAAGCTGCCGAGGATCGAACGGACCGCATCCATGTATTCGCGGCCCGCGTCGTCGCGAACGATCGCGATCGCTTCGGCGACCTTGCCTTCCTTTGCAAGCGCAACGGTCGTCGACAGCTCATGAAGCTTGCCTTCGACGGCGGTGTTCAGTGCATCGAGCTGCGGGGCGTAGTTCGGCAACGGCGAAAGGTTGTCGACGAGAGCCTTCCTGCGTTCAGGCAGGTCCTTCAGCGCTTTGTCGTAAGGCGCGAGATAGCCCGGATCGCTCGACAGCAGAAATCCGCGCTGGCCTGTTTCGGCGTCCTGTACGGTCGTCAGGAGTCCGACGATCGAGCTGCGAACGCGGCGCAGCGAGGCCGTCTCTTCGGAGTAATTGTTGTTGGCGCGTACGAGCCAGATGGACGAACCGACAATGCCGAGGAGAATAAGCACTCCAATGGCAAGCATGATCAGACTGGAACGGTAGAAGGCGGCTGTGGAAGTCATTAGGCGTCCGCGATTTCGGTGGGCGCTTACTTCTATACATAGCCATCCCGTAAAGATAGCGCCCTCATAGTATGCCGTTTCAACAATAAATCTCGCAGCGGCAGCTACCGCCGCGAGAGTTCAGTTTCGTCAGCCGTAGGCCTGCGTTAGCTTCGCGATGTCGAGCTTCACCATGCCGAGCATGACCTCCGTGACGCGCTTTGCGCGCTCCGGATCCGGACTGGCGATCATCTCGGACAGGGCCCTCGGCACGATCTGCCAGCAGAGACCCCATCGATCCCGGAGCCAGCCGCACTGCTCTTCCGCGCCGCCGTTCTGCAGGAAGGCGTTCCATATCCGGTCGATCTCTTCCTGCGTTTCACATTCCACCGAGATCGAGAAAGCGTGGTTGAAGGCATCGAGTGGGCCGGCCTGCATCGCCACGAAATCCTGCTGCCCCAGCTTGAACTCGACGATGATGACGCTGCCCGGAGGGCCGCTCGGCGTTTCGACGGGAAGCACGGTTGTGCGTCCCATCGACGAATTCGGAATTGTTGCCACATAGAAATCGACGGCTTGCTTTACATCTTTATCGAACCACAGATTCGACGTGACCTTAAGCATGGCTTCTCCTCCTCGTTTCTCTTCGGCGAAATGTCCGAACAGCCCAAGGACGGTGTGGCCAGGCTCGATCCGACAGCGCGGCGGGTCATTTCTGCAAATTCGGACGCGCCCGATATTTGACGTTTACGCAAACGTCAATATTTTGTAAGAGTCTCTCGAATGCCGGTGTCATCCGGCGTGCCGAATTGGAGGAATTCGAACGATGCCAGTCTACAAGGCCCCGGTTAACGACACGCTCTTCGTGCTGAACGACGTGCTCGGCCTGGAACGCTACAACAATCTCCCGGGGTTTGCCGACGCGACGCCAGACATGATCGAGGCGATTTTGGGCGAGGCTGCGAAGGTCGCCGAGGAAGCGCTCTTTCCACTCAACTATTCCGGCGACCAGGAAGGCTGCACGCGCCGCGAGGATGGCTCGGTCTCGGTGCCGAAGGGCTTCAAGCAGGCATATGATGCCTACTGCCAGGGCGGCTGGACCGGCCTTGCCGTTCCCGAGGAATTCGGCGGTCAGGGCCTTCCCTATGCGCTGCATGCCGCCGTCGGCGAATATACCTCCGCCGCCAACATGTCGCTGATGATGTATCCGGGACTGACCCAGGGCGCGATCGCGGCGATCCTCGTGCATGGCTCGGACGAGCAGAAGCAGACCTATCTGCCGAAAATGGTCTCCGGCGAATGGTCCGGCACGATGAACCTCACCGAGCCGCATTGCGGCACTGATCTCGGCCTGCTGCGTACCAAGGCGGTGCCGCAGGCAGACGGCAGCTACAAACTATCAGGCCAGAAGATCTTCATTTCCGCAGGCGAGCACGACATGACGGACAATATCGTCCATCTGGTGTTGGCCCGCATCGAGGGCGCACCCGAGGGTACCCGGGGCATTTCGCTCTTCATCGTCCCGAAGTTTATGGTCACGGCTGATGGCGCGGTTGGAGCGCGCAACCAGGTCTCCTGCGGCGCGGTCGAGCACAAGATGGGTATTCACGGCAACGCCACCTGCGTCATGAACTATGACGATGCGGCCGGCTTCCTCATTGGCGCCGAGAACAAGGGCCTCAGCGCCATGTTCGTGATGATGAACGAGGCGCGTCTCAGCGTCGGCCTGCAGGGACTGGCAATCTCCGAAATCGCTTACCAGAACGCCGTCAACTATGCCCGCGAGCGCATCCAGGGCCGTTCTCTGTCCGGCCCGAAGGCGCCGGAAAAGAAGGCGGATCCGATCATCGTGCATCCGGATATCCGCCGCACGCTGATGACGATCCGCGCCTTCAACGAGGCCGGCCGCGCCTTCCTGCTCTGGACGGCGCTGAAATCCGACATCGCCCACCGCTCGGCGGACGAGAAGGAGCGCCAGACGGCCGACGATATCCTCGGCCTCGTCACCCCTATCCTCAAGGGCGTCCTGACCGACAAGGGCTTCGACCACGCCGTCATGGCCCAGCAGGTCTTCGGTGGCCACGGTTACATCGAAGAGCACGGCATGAGCCAATATGTGCGCGATGCGCGCATCGCCATGATCTACGAGGGTGCCAACGGCATCCAGGCGCTCGATCTGGTCGGCCGCAAGCTCGGCCAGAACGGCGGCCGCGCCGTCATGGCGCTGTTCAAGGAAATCGGCGATTTCTGCGAGGAAAACCGCAACGACGAACAGATGGCCTTCTTCACCAAGAACCTGAAGAAGGGGTTGAACGACGTGCAGGCGGCAACCATGTGGTTCATGCAGCATGCGATGGCCAAGCCCGACAATGCCGGCGCCGGCTCGACCGACTACATGCACCTCTTCGGTCTCGTCGTGCTCGGCTACATGTGGGCAAAGATGGCGAAGGCCGCCGAGGACGGCATTGCCGCCGGAGAGACGGAGCGCGAGGCCTTCCTTCGCAACAAACTGATCACCGCGCGCTTCTTCATGGAGCGGATCATGCCGGAAACGGCGCTGCGCAAGGCCCGGATCGAAACCGGTGCCGAAACGATGATGACCTTGGCCGCCGAGGCCTTTTGAGTTCAACGGCGCCCGCGCCGACAGGGAGATAGAGGAATGACCGAGGTTTTCATTTACGACCACGTGCGTACGCCACGCGGCCGCGGCAAGAAGGACGGCTCGCTGCACGAAGTACCGTCGGTGCGGCTTGCCGCCAAAACGCTGGAGGCGATCCGCGACCGCAACGGGCTTGATACGGCAACCGTCGACGACATCATCATGGGCTGCGTCGATCCTGTCATGGAAGCCGGCGCCGTGATCCCGCGCGGGGCCGCATTCGAGGCAGGCTACTCCACCAAGGCGCCCGGCATGCAGATTTCCCGCTTCTGCGCCTCCGGTCTCGACGCGGTGAATTTCGGCGCGGCGAAGATCGCCCAGGGCGCCGATGACATCGTCATCGCCGGTGGCGTGGAGAGCATGTCGCGCGTCGGTCTCGGCATGTCCGGCGGCGCCTGGTTCATGGATCCGTCGGTGAACTTCCCGGCCTATTTCATGCCGCAGGGCGTGTCGGCCGACTTGATCGCCACCAAGTACGGCTTCTCCCGCGATGACGTCGACGCCTATGCCGTCGAGAGCCAGAAGCGCGCGGCGAGTGCCTGGGAGAAGGGCTACTTCAAGAACTCCGTCATTCCGGTGAAGGACCAGAACGGCCTAACGATCCTGGCCCATGACGAGCACATGCGCGCGGGCACCGACATGCAGGCGCTGGCGGCGCTCAACCCCTCTTTCCAGATGCCGGGCGAGATGGGTGGCTTCGAAGCCGTCGCCATCCAGGCCCATCCGGAGATCGAGCGCCTCAACTATGTTCACCACGCCGGCAATTCCTCGGGCATCGTCGATGGCGCGGCCGCCGTGCTGCTGGGCTCCAAGGCTGGCGGCGAGAGCATGGGCGTCAAGCCCCGCGGTCGCATCAAGGCCTTCGCCAATATCGGCTCCGACCCGGCGCTGATGCTGACCGGCCCGGTCGACGTCACCGAGAAACTGCTGAAGCGCACGGGCATGACGCTTGCCGACATCGATCTCTTTGAACTCAACGAGGCCTTTGCCGCCGTCGTGCTGCGCTACATGCAGGCCTTCGAGATCCCGCACGACCAGATCAACGTCAACGGCGGCGCCATCGCCATGGGCCACCCGCTCGGCGCCACCGGCGCGATGATTCTCGGCACGGTGCTCGACGAACTGGAGCGGCGCGACCTCAACACTGCGCTCGTCACGCTCTGCATCGGCGCCGGTATGGGCACGGCAACGGTAATCGAACGCGTCTAGGGAAGACCGGGATGGAACGCGAGGTCTACCAGCAGCAAAAGAACGGGATCGAACAGCAGTTCGCGCAGCATAATCTGGAGAAGGATATGGCAGCGGATTACGCCGCCGCCTTCTCGAAGGTGGATGATGGCGCGCAAGTACGCGAGCTCAACTCGGTAAACCGTGCGCTGCTGGTATTTCTTGCTGTGGTTTTGATCGGCTTCGCAGTCCTGGTCGCCGTCTACTGACGAAAACGAATTTGAGGGAAGAGGAATCCCAGAATGACCACCTACACCAATTTCACCGTCGAAACAGACGCGGACGGCATCGCCCTTGTCACCTGGGACATGCCCGGCAAATCCATGAACGTCTTCACCGAAGAGGTGATGGACGAGTTGAATGCCATCGTCGATGCCGTCGTTGCCGATAGCACCGTCAAGGGCGCGGTCATCACCTCAGGCAAGTCGAGCTTTTCCGGCGGCGCCGACCTCTCGATGATCAAGTCGATGTTCGCGCTCTACCAGCATGAAAAGGCTGCCAACCCCGATGGCGCGGCGCAGAAGCTGTTCGATCTCGTCGGCCGCATGACCGGCCTGTTCCGCAAGATCGAAACCTCGGGCAAGCCGTGGGTCTCGGCGATCAACGGAACCTGCATGGGCGGCGCCTTCGAAATGTCGCTTGCCTGCCACGGCCGCGTCGCCTCCAACGCCAAGTCGGTGAAGATCGCGCTTCCCGAGGTCAAGGTCGGCATCTTCCCGGGTGCCGGCGGCACGCAGCGCGTCTCGCGCCTGGCGGACGCCCAGTCGGCCCTGCAGATGATGACGACGGGCCAGTCGCTGACGGCAGCGCGCGCCAAGGCGATGAACCTCCTGCATCAGGTGGTCGAACCGGACCAGCTGATCGCGGCAGCCAGGCAGATGATCAAGGACGGGCTGAAGCCGGTCGCTCCCTGGGACGAAAAGGGCTTCAAGGTGCCCGGCGGCGGCATCTGGACGCCGGCGGCAGCGCAGCTCTGGCCGGCCGCACCGGCGATCCTGCGCCGCGAAACCTCAGGCAACTACCCGGCTGCACTCGCCATCCTCAAATGCGTCTATGAAGGCCTGCAAGTGCCGTTCGACACCGGCCTCAGGATCGAGCAGCGCTACTTCACCGAGATCCTGCAGACCAGCGAAGCCTTCTCGATGATCCGTTCGCTCTTCATTTCCATGCAGGAGCTCGGCAAAGGGGCCCGCCGCCCCGCCGGGATCCCGAAAACGGTGTTGAAGAAAGTGGGTGTCGTCGGCGCCGGTTTCATGGGAGCCTCGATCGCCTACGTGACCGCCGCTGCCGGCATCCCAGTGACCCTCATTGACCGCGACATCGAAGCGGCGACCAAGGGCAAGGGCGTCGGCGAGGGACTGGTGAAAGACTCAGTCGGTAAGGGTCGTCTTACGCAGGATGAGGGCGCGGCGCTGCTGTCGCGTATCACCCCCTCTGCCGACTATGCCGACCTCAAGGATGCCGATCTCGTCATCGAAGCGGTGTTCGAAGACCGCGAGGTCAAGAAGGCCGTGATCGAGGCGGTTGAGGCCGTGTTGCCCGAGGGCGCCATCTTCGCCTCCAACACCTCGACGCTGCCGATCACGGGCCTTGCCAAAAGCTCCAAGCGACCGGTTGATTTCATCGGCGTGCACTTCTTCTCGCCGGTCGAAAAGATGATGCTGACGGAGGTCATTCTCGGCAAGCAGACCGGCGACAAGGCGCTTGCCGTTGCGCTCGATTACGTCGCCGCGATCAGGAAGACGCCCATCGTCGTCAACGACACCCGCGGCTTCTTCGTCAACCGCTGCGTCTTCCGCTACATCCACGAAGCCTACGATATGCTGATCGAAGGCGTGCCGCCCGCGATGATCGAGAATGCCGCGAAGATGGCGGGCATGCCGGTTGGACCGCTATCCCTGAACGACGAGGTGGCGATCGATCTCAGCCAGAAGATCCTCAAGGCGACCGTCGCCGATCTCGGTGAGGCCGCCGTCAATCCCGAACATATGGCGCTGATCAACAGGATGGTCGATGAGCTCGACCGCCGCGGCCGCAAGAACGGCAAGGGCTTCTACGACTATCCGGCGAAACCGGCGAAGAAATCGCTCTGGCCTGAACTGAAGACCTTTTACCCGCAGAAGAAGGCGGGTGAGGTCGATGTCGAGGTGCTGAAGCAGCGCTTCCTCGTCACCATCGCGCTTGAGGCGGCGCGCACCATCGAGGAAGGCATCGTCACCGACCCGCGCGAGGCCGACGTCGGCTCCATCCTCGGATTCGGCTTCGCCCCCTACACCGGCGGCGCCCTCTCCTACATCGACGGCATGGGTGTGAAGACCTTCGTGGAACTCTGCGATAAGCTTGCGGTAACCTACGGCACCCACTTCGAGCCGACAGCACTGCTGAAGGACATGGCTGCCAAGGGCGAGACCTTCTACACCAGGTTCAATCCCTATGCGAAGGAGAAGGAGGCGGCGTAGGCCGCCTTCGCGCGCGCGGCCGGGGCCGCGGCTATGCGTGGTCCCCAGGCTGGACGCCTCAGTCCCGACCGTCGGTAAACTCGACGAGATCCCAGAGATTTCCGTAGAGATCCCTAAATACCGCCACGATGCCGTAGTCGGCATCCTTCGGCTCGCGTACGAACTCCACTCCCTTTCCCGTCAAGCTGCGATAGTCCCGCCAGAAGTCGTCGGTCCGCAGGAAAAGGAAAACCCGTCCACCCGCCTGATCGCCGATGTATTCTTGCTGGTGCGGCGTCGAGGCGCGCGCAAGCAACAGGGAGGCACTTCCGTCGCCGGGTGGCTTCACGACGACCCAGCGCTTGTCCTGCTCCGGCTGATAGCGATCCTCGACGAGGACGAATCCGAGCGTCTGAACATAGAAGTCGATGGCTTCATCGTAGTCGCGCACGACGATGGCGATATAGGTGAGGCTCTGGTTCATCGGGTTGCGTCAGGCTTTCGCTTGGGTTCGCCATGAGTATAGGGAGCGCCGTCCGTTGAGAATACCGCACCGTCGTCTCTGCGCGCTTCCGGGTCCGCCGCGGAAAATTTCCCTCGATGATTGACGGCGTCGTTTTTGCTGCCAAAATTTCGGTCGGGCACCGGCCTTGAGTGATCATCCGGCACCTGCCGCGCAGTCTTGATGCCGATTGAGGTCTGCCAATGATGACATGCCGCGTGACCCGGTTGGCCGTCGCGCTGATTTCGATAGCGTGCGTGATGCACCAGCCCGAGATCGCCTTGGCGGAGCCTCGCGACGTCGATGCCGCGTGCCTTTATACCGGCAATGCCGACGATGGCAGGCCGCTTTGCATCCGCAAGGATCACTTCAATACCGATCTCTGCGAGGTCATCGATCACTTCGCGGCCAGCCGCAACCTGCCACCGGCCTTTTTCGCGCGGCTCATATGGCGTGAGAGTCTCTTCCGACCGGAAGCTGTAAGCCCCAAGGGGGCGGAGGGCATCGCGCAATTCATGCCGGCCACCGCGCGGCGCCGGTCGCTGGAAAACAGTTTTGATGTGGTCAAGGCGCTGGATGCGTCATCGCGATATCTGGATGAGCTGAGGCTCCGTTTCGGCAATCTCGGGCTCGCAGCCGCAGCCTACAATGCCGGTGAAGCCGGCCTGTCTCGTTTCCTTTCCTCCGGCCGTCTGTCGATCGAAACCCGGGATTATGTCTTTGCGATCACCGGCCATATCGTCGAAGCGTGGCGGGACAATCCTCCCGAAAGCGCCGCGCCGGCACTGCAGGACGGAAAGCCGTTTCGCGATGCCTGCATAACGCTTGCCGAGACAAGGCAGATGAACGATCCCGTGCTTGCAGGTTCGGCCGATTGGGCGCCCTGGGGCGTCCAGCTCGCGGCGCACTACAATCCCGCCGTCGCCGACCGGCTGTTTCTCGTCTCTCTTTCAAAGCTGCCGGCGCCATTGAACGCCGAGCGCGCGCTTATCGTCCGTCAGCGAGGCGGAAACTTCGGATACCGGCCGCGTTATGCGGCAAGGATCGGCCAGGAAACGAGGGGCGATGCGACAAAGCTCTGCGGTGCCATTCGCGCCGCCGGCGTTCCCTGCACGGTCTTCCGCAATCGTTAACGGCTGTAGCGGGCGCTTATGAAATCGCGACGATCTCGATTTCCTGCCCGCCGGTTTCGAAGGCATCCCCGACCGCTTTGCCGATGAGAAGCCTCGCCACTGGAGACACGAACGAGATCGATCCGGCTTTCGGATCGGCCTCGTCCTCGCCGACGATCCGGTAGGTCTGGACACGTCCGTCGTCACGGCTGAACGTCACCATGCTTCCGAATGCGACCACGTCCGAGGACGTTGGATCTGGCATGAGCTGCGCCGTGTGAAGTCTGGCCTTGAGATAGCGCAGGTCGCGCATAGGACCTGCCGTCTGTCGCCGCCGCTCGTTGATATCCTCCACGACGCTGGCGGCATCGTAGGCCTCGCGCGCTTCTTTCAGCTGGCGTTCGAGTGCATCAAGACCTGCCTTCGTCACAAGGTTGGGGTGGGGCGAAATCGGCCGGTCGGGGAGCAAGGTCTCCGATGCGGCTTCCGCACTCTCTTCCTTCACAAAGGCAACGCTCAATCGTCCAACTCCAATCCAATACAACAAGCTCAATGCCGCCTCGCGGCCATGGCAGCGCCTTTATGAAGCATAGGCCGACTGCAAATTTGTGCAACTCGCGAAGCCGGCAGCAGTCGGAAATGGCGATGGGGGCACCTCTGCGCCATGCCGTATTGTCAGGCCGCTTCAAGCTGCAGCCGCTGGCTTCTCCCGTCCGTTGCGAATTGCCATCAATCCGGAAATGCTGACGAGAATGATCGCCGTCGCATAGATGTCGGTGGTGAGCGTGTAGCCCAGCGATTTGGCGAGGAACCCCGCCAGGATCGCGGGCAGGCTGAAGGCAAGGTAGCTCTGGATGTAGAAGGCCGACAGCAGGCCCGCCCGCTCCTCGGGTCGAGCAAGCGGCATGATGGTGCCGAGCGCGCCCAGGAAATTGGTGCCGAAGCCGGCGCCGGTCAGCAGCGTTCCGAGCAGCAGCAAAGTGACGCTGGCAAGATGAACACCGCCGACAACGGTCAGGATGCCGAGCGTGGTCGTCAACGTCCCGATCGCAAGGTTTGCATTCGCTGCCTTGCTGCGGCGAAGGAAGACGGTGGCAGCGCCCGAGGCCATGAGTGCCGTCACGACAGCACCGCCCGTCAACGGCGCATGATTGCCTGTCGTGGTCACCACAAGCGAGGGGACGAGCGAGAGATAGAAACCGCCCAGCGTCCAGTTGGCGATGTTGATCGGCGTCACCAGCGATAGCGGGCGCCGGATCTGCGGCGGGACCGCGATGCTTGGCTTCAGCGCGTTCCAGAAGCCGGGACGCCTTCCGCCTGTCTCCGGCGTTGCCCAGATCGCCACTGCCTGTACGACGAAAGCGGCGAGCAGCAGTGCATAGACGAGATGCAGCGGGAAGGGGCCGTATTGGATGAGCGCGCTCGTACCGAGTGCCCCGATCGCCATCCCCGACAGCGGCGCGATGGAGTTGACGAGCTGCCCTTTCGCGCGGTCGACATCGACCAGTGCCGCGCCGATCGAAGCGCCGGCGATCCCGGTGGCGAGACCCTGAACGATGCGCGCGGCGATCAACCAGCCGGGGCCGCTGGCAATGACGAAAAGCCCCATCGCAAGAATTTCAATGATCAGGGCGGCGAAGATGACAGGCTTGCGGCCAAGATGATCCGAAATCGAGCCGGCGATCAGCAATGCCCCGAGGAGTGCAAAGGCATACACGGCAAAGACAAGGGTGATGAGCACAGGAGAGATGGCGAAACTCTCCTGGTAGATGCGGTAGAGGGGCGTGGGCGCTGCCGAAGCGCCGAAGAACGTGCCGAGCGTGACGGCGTGGAAGGCGACGGGGTTTTTCGGGGAGTACGGAGTTTCTCTGGATTCGCGGGAGGACAGCATCTATATTCCCCTTAAAGCTAAATCGTTGCGTTTGCGTGATGTAGGCGCGCGGGACGCTAAAAGCAAATTATTTGCGTTAATGGGACGTTCAAAGATTTTGAACCGTCCTCGGAAAAGGCAAGCAGGCAGGTCATGACGACAAAGGAAAATCTTCGCCCCGGCGGTCGCAGTGCCCGGGTGCAGGCATCGGTGCACAAGGCGGTTCTAACGCTGCTGAAGACGATGGACCGTTCCGAGGTCACGATCCCGCTGATCGCGACGGAAGCCGGCGTTACCCCGTCAACGATCTACCGTCGCTGGGGTGACCTGCAGGAACTGCTCGCGGATGTCGCGGTCGAACGGCTGCGTCCGGACATGCAGCCGGTCGACACAGGCAGCGCCAAGGGCGACCTGCAGGCATGGGCCGAGCAATATGCCGAAGAAATGTCGTCCGGCCCCGGGCGCGAAATGATCCGCGACGTCCTCGCGGTTCAGGACAATGCGAACGCCTGCAAGTGCCACGCTTTCACCCGCGAACAGATGGAGCTGATCGGCGTTCGCGCCGGCGAACGCGGCGAGAGCTTTCCGTCGGCGGATGAGCTGATGGATCGCGTCGTCGCCCCGATCCTCTATGGGATATTGTTCGGCGAAGCGCCGACGACCAAACGCGTCGATGGCCTCGTCGCCGATGTCATGGCCGAGCGTCCGGTAGCTACTCCGCGGCAGCGCGCTTCTGCGCCGAAATCTGCGTGATAAAGGCTCTAAGCGCAGCCGGGCGCACCGGCTTGTGCTGCACGCCGATGCCATGACGTTCGGCATCGACCCGAACCTCCGGTGTCCGGTCCGCCGTGATTACGAGACCGGGCACATAGGTCGAAAAGCGCTCCCGAACGGCAAGGATCGCCTCCACTCCGGTTCCGTCGCCGAGATGATAGTCGGCGATGACGAGATCGGGTGCTCCGCGCGCTGAATCCATCTGCGCCAGACCGGCAAGCGAATCCGCCGATTGAACCTCGCATCCCCAGCCGCCGATCAAGAGCGCCATGCCTTCCAGAATATGGGGTTCGTTGTCGATGCAGAGGACTTTCAGCCCCTGCAGGTTCTGGGCCGTGCGCTCCGCCGGTCGGACCGGAGCCGGCAGCTCGGCGGAACGGGAGGTTTCGCGTGCCATCACGATCCGGAAATCCGTGCCTCGTCCATGCGTCGATCGCAGTTCGACAGGATGGTTCAGCACCCTGGCGATGCGGTCGACGATCGAAAGCCCGAGCCCGAGACCGGAAGCCGTGCGGGCGCCCTCGTCGAGCCGAGCGAATTCCTTGAATACGGTTTTGAATTTCGACGGCGGAATGCCGATACCGGAATCGACGACCTGGATGACCACATGCTTGCCACGGCGTCGCGCCCCCACCAGCACCGTGCCGCTGATCGTATACTTGATCGCGTTCGAGACAAGGTTCTGGATCAGTCGCCGCAAAAGATTGGGGTCCGATCGTACCTTGAGCGATGTCGGCATGATGACGAGCTTGAGGTTCTTTTCGCGGGCGATGGGCGCGAAATCGGTATGAACGCGTTCCAGCAGCTCGGCGAGCGGAACAGTCGTGAGCCGCGGACGCATGGCGCCGGTGTCGAGGCGGGATATATCGAGGACGGCGCCGAGAATGCTCTCTACCGATTCCAGCGCCGAGTCGATGTTACGGACAATCGCGCTGCTTTCCGATTGCCCCATCCGCTCGACCAGCGCCGAGGAGTAAAGGCGAGCGGCGTTGAGCGGCTGCAGGATATCGTGGCCGGCGGCCGCAAAGAAGCGCGTCTTGCCAAGGTTTGCCTCGTCGGCGGTGGCGCGGGCCTCGCCAAGTTCGTGGTTCACGCGTGTCAGCTCGGCTGTGCGCTCCTCAACTCGTTGCTCCAGCGTTTCGTTGGCCTGTTTCAGGGCCATGTCGGCGGCGACGCGCTGGGTGATGTCGGTGAAGGTGGCGACGATGCCCTTGTCCGGCATCGCATTCGAGCGCACTTCGATGATGCGTTCGCCGCCTGCCAGAACCAGTGAGAAAGGCTTGTCGAGCGTCAGGAAGTGCCGAACCGTCTGGCTGACGTCGCTGTCCTTCAGATCGCCGCGCTGGCTGAGGATCGCCACGATCTCCGACAACGGGAAGCCAACCTGCCCGGCCGTCTCCGGCAGATCGAGCAACTGCCGGAAGCGACGGTTCCAAATGGTCAGGTGGTTGGAACTGTCGAAGACGGCAATGCCCTGATCCATCTGCGAAAGTGCGGTCTGCAGCATGTCCTGGTTATACTGCAGTGCTTCGCTCGCCTGATCGAGCAGCCAGGCGGTATCGGCGGAGGCGTCCTCGACCTTCTGCAGGATGAGCGAGAGAACCAACCGGGCGGAAGAAGAGCCGATCGCGCTGCCGAGCAGCTGTTCGGTGAAATGGATGAGCGCCATGTCGGCAGGCTGATCGTCTTCCAGCCGCCGGCCGGAGTTCTGCTGATATGTCCGAAACGATCGCTCCATCCGCTCTTCGCCGAGATAGCGGGAGATCGTCGTCTTGAGATCGCCGACGCTGATCCGGGTTTTCCAGCCACGCGTCGCAAATTGCGACCGCGACTGCCGCTTGACGAAGATGCCCGCCTGGATCCGTTCGAGCGGTCGTGCGTTGCGCGTCACCGATCCGATGACGAAGAAGGCGGTGTTGATGAGCAGGCTCATCACCGTCGCATTGACCAGCGGGTCGGCGTTCGGGGCGCTGAAGATAGTGGTGCCGGGAAAGATGAAGCCGAGCACGGCGCTGGCAACCGACGAATAATCAGGCCCGCCAAGCGAAGGTAGGAACAGCAGGTAGATCCAGATGACGAAGCCGGACGTCAGCCCGAGGATCGCGCCGCGCGCATTGGCGCGACGCCAGATCAACCCGCCGAACAGCGACGGCGCCATCTGAGCGATAGCGGCAAAGGAAAGCAGTCCGATCGAGGCAAGACCAGTGGTGCTGTCGGTCGAACGGTAATAGGCATAGCCGAGCAGTAACACAGCAAAGATCGAGCTGCGCCGGATGTTGAGCAGGGTCTTGGCGAAGTCCTCGCGCTGGCCGGCCCGGCCGGCAAGCTTGCGGTGTAGGAAGATCGGCATCACGATATCGTTTGAGACCATGATCGAAAGCGCCACGGAGGCGACGATCACCATCGCCGTAGCGGCCGAAAATCCGCCGATGAAGGTCACCAGCGAGACGAGCGGCATGTCGCCGGCGATCGGTAGCGA
The DNA here is from genome assembly GCF_001429725.1 of Rhizobium sp. Root708. Taxonomy (GTDB): domain Bacteria; phylum Pseudomonadota; class Alphaproteobacteria; order Rhizobiales; family Rhizobiaceae; genus Rhizobium. Next base: position 384,594 of record NZ_LMHV01000012.1, read on the forward strand.
CAGCATATAGAGATCCGCATTGCCGCTGCCGCCAAAGGTCAGCAGACCTCCAAGCGCCACCGGCAGCACGAACAGGTTGATGGCGACGAGATAAAGCGGGAAGAGGAAGCCTGCCAACCGCAGCTCTTTCGGTGTGCGGTTCTCTACCACCGTCACGTGGAACTGTCGCGGCAGCATGATGATCGCGAAGGCCGACAGCAGCGTCAGCGTGATCCATCGGCTGAGTGGTGTCTGATAGCTGAGCGCCGAAAGCGCCAGCGTGTTGTCGGCGGCCTCGCGCCATAGGTCGGCGGGACCGTCGAACAGGAACCAGATCACGCAGACACCCGCAGTCACGGACGCCACGAGCTTGACGACGGACTCCATCGCGACGGCAAGGATCAGCCCGTCCTGGTGTTCGGTGGCGTCGGTATGGCGGGTGCCGAACATGATCGCGAAGCACGCCAGAACCAGCGTCACAAGTAGCGGCAGGTCGAGAAAATACAGATTGCCGCTGCCGATCCCGTAGTCGGATGGATTGAGCATCGCCGTAACGGTGCTGGAAACGGATTTCAGCTGCAGCGCGATGTAAGGGATCGCGCCGACGAGCGAGATCAGCGCGACGATCGTCGCGACGGTCGAGTTCTTCCCGTAACGGGCGGCGATGAAGTCGGCGACCGACGTCAGCTTTTCCGCCTTGGCGAGTTCGATGATCCGCCGCAGCACCGGCATTCCCAATGTGAAGACGAGAATGGGTCCGATATAGATACCGGTGAACTCCAGCCCGCGTTGAGACGCGAGGCCGACACCGCCGAAATAGGTCCAGGACGTACAGTAGATGGCGAGGCTGAGCGCATAGACGATCGGCCGGCCACCCTCCGGCACGCGGAAGCGCCGGGTACGGCGATCGCCGTGGCTTGCCACTGCAAACAGCAGTAGCAGGTAGCCGAATGCTGACGCGACTATAACCCAACCTGGTAACATTGACCCTCCGCCGACGCCGATGCGCCGGTTCTCCCGGATATGTCGAGACTACGGCAATTCCAGCCCTTTGAAAATTGGGGGTCGTCTAGGCATTAAGTCAAAGATACCGCAGCGCGGAACGATATTTGTAATTAGCAATTGAATATTTGTATCGAACATGTAGCTAATGAAAACAATGACCTGTCACTGCAACTGCATCAAAGGGAGACGGATCGGATGCTCAACGAGTTCAAAGCATTTATCGCCCGCGGCAATGTCATGGATCTTGCTGTCGGTGTGATTATCGGTGGTGCGTTCGGCGGCATCGTGAAATCGCTTGTCGACGATATCATCATGCCGATCGTCGGCGCGATTTTCGGCGGCTTCGACTTCTCCAATTACTTCATCGGCCTGTCGTCCAGCGTTAACGCACCGACGCTTGCCGCGGCTCGTCAGCAGGGCGCGGTTCTGGCTTACGGCAGCTTTATCACCGTCCTCATCAACTTCCTCATCCTCGCCTGGATCATCTTCCTGATGGTCAAGGGCGTGAACATGATGCAGGCCCAGGTCGACAGGCAGAAGAAGGCAGCTCCGGAAGCTCCGGCCGCACCGGCTGCTGATATCGCTCTGCTGACCGAAATCCGCGATCTGCTCGCGAAGCGGCCTGCTGTCTGATGCAGGCCTACCGGCCCCGCCATTGTCGCGGGGCCATCCATCACGGAAATCGCTATTGCATCACCGATTGTCATGAGATTTGCGCCGGCAATTGATCTAAGAAGGCGAAAACCGGAGTGATGCATGTCGATCGTAAATAGCCTCAGCCCGCGCGCCATCTCCGCGCCAGAAAGCGGGATCGTCGAAGTCGTAAATTATGCCCGTGGCCGTGAAGGCCTGCTGCCGCTTTGGGTCGGAGAAGGCGATCTTCCGAGTCCGGAGTTCGTCAATCGGGCGGCGATGGATGCGCTTGCTGGAGGCGAAACGTTTTACACCTATCAGCGCGGCATTCCCGAGCTTCGCCAGGCGCTTTCAGCCTACTACGCGCGTCATTTCGGCATCGATCTGCCCGTCGACCATTTCTACGTCACGGGTTCCGGCATGCAGGCGATCCAGATCGCCGTGCAGGCGATGACGTCGCCGGGTGACGAACTGGTCTACCTGACGCCGGCTTGGCCGAACATCGCGGCGGCACTCGAGATTGCGGGCGCCCGCTCCGTTGGCGTTGAGCTTCGTTTCGAGGCCGGCATGTGGACGATCGATCTCGATAGCATCGAAGCAGCCATCACCAACAAGACCCGCGCGCTTTTCATCAACACGCCGTCCAACCCAACGGGCTGGACCGCGACGCGCGAGGACCTCGCCGCCATCCTCGCACTTGCCCGCAAGCATGGTCTCTGGATCATGGCCGATGAGATCTACGCTCGCTATTACTTCCCCGGCGGCCGCGCGCCGTCGTTCCTCGATGTGATGGACGCTGACGACAAGGTGATGTTCGTCAATTCCTTCTCGAAGAACTGGTCGATGACCGGCTGGCGGGTGGGCTGGATCGTCGCTCCGCCACAGACCGGCCAGGTCATCGAGAATCTCATTCAGTATTCGACCTCCGGCGTCGCGCAGTTCATGCAACGAGGCGCCGTCGCGGCTCTCAACGAAGGCGACGCTTTTGTCCAGGCCAACATCGAAAAGGCCAAGCGGTCGCGCGATATCCTCTGCGACGCGCTGATTGCGACCAACCGCGTCGAGACCCTCAAGCCGGACGGTGCGCTTTACGCGTTCCTGAAGATCGACGGGGTGACCGACAGCCGCAAGGCGGCGATCGACATCGTCGACAAGACTGGCGTCGGCCTGGCGCCGGGGACGGCGTTCGGGCCGGGTGGGGAGCTGTTCCTGCGCGCCTGCTTCCTCAGGGATCCCGCTCAGATACAGGTCGCTGCCGATCGGCTGTGCGACTACATTTTGAAGCTTTGATCCGCTCTGGCGCACCAGAAACCGCACATCGATAAAATTGTAGGAAAGCGGGAAATCCGCTTCTAACCACATCCGAAAACTTAGCCGCCGGACAGGCTCGTAAGGCCCGTCCGGTAGGAAGTTCGGAAAGGAAACAGGCCTCAGATGATCCCCGGACAAAACGGGGAGTGCGGACATGGCAATTCTGGTCACGGGCGGCGCCGGCTACATCGGCAGCCACATGGTCTGGACATTGTTGGATGCGGGTGAGGATGTGGTTGTGCTCGATCGGCTATCCACCGGATTTCGGTGGGCGGTCGCGCCGGCTGCGCGGTTCTATCTCGGCGATGTCGCCGATGCCGCTCTGCTGAAGACGATCTTTATCGAGAACGATATCGAAGCCATCATTCACTTCGCCGGCTCGGCCGTCGTGCCTGTTTCCGTCACCGACCCGTTGGCCTACTACGACAACAATTCCGGCAAGACGCGGGCCTTGCTGAGTGCCGCCGTCAGCGCCGGCGTGCGCCACTTCGTCTTCTCCTCGACCGCCGCCGTCTACGGGCCGCAGAAAACGTCTGAGCCCGTCAAGGAAGATGCGCCGCTCAATCCGGAGAACCCCTACGGCCAGTCGAAGCTGATGACCGAATTCATGCTTCGCGACTGCGCTTCGGCCTATGATTTCAACTATGTGGCGCTTCGCTACTTCAACGTCGCGGGAGCCGATCCCGAAGGACGCAGCGGCCAGTCGACTGCCGGCGCCACGCATCTGATCAAGGTTGCCTGCGAGGCAGCACTCGGCAAGCGCGACAGCGTCCATGTCTATGGCTTCGATTATCCGACGCACGACGGAACCGGCGTTCGGGACTACATCCACGTCAGTGATCTGACCGCTGCACACCTGAAGGCCCTGCAGCATCTGCGCCGGGGCAAAGGTTCGCTGGTCGCGAACTGCGGCTACGGGACGGGCTATTCCGTGCTCGACGTGTTGAACATGGTCACGCGCCTCCATGGATACTCCTTCAAGATCCACATGGCGCAGCGCCGCCCCGGCGACGCCTCAAGCGTCGTTGCCGATGCGGCCCTGGCGCGTCGGGTGCTGGAGTGGGAGCCACGATACGACTCCCTCGAAACGATCGTGCGCAGCGCGCTCGATTGGGAGCTCTTCCTCATGAACCGCAATGTCGAGGATCTTCACGGCATCCGTCGTGCGCTCGCCGCGGCGTCGTTCTGAGCGATCGATCGCCTCCGTTCTGCATCGCCGGGCATCGACTAAATCGCTGAACGCTATAGATTTATAGCCGGGCTACGCATCTGCTCCGATCGCCGGTCGATTGGAGCGAAGTCTGTCGGCCCGGATATTCGGCGAGTGTTTCGGGAGGCACCATGCACGACAAGACCGACCAGCATGACGTTCTCCTCGAGCGGCGTGGAACAGCGGCCATCATTCGCCTCAATCGTGCCCGCGCGCTGAACAGCCTCACCCTCGATATGGTTCGCACGGTCGCGGCGGCGCTCGACGCTTTTGCCGCCGACCCCGCTGTCGCAACGGTCGTCGTCATGGGAGAGGGGGAGCGCGGCTTCTGCGCCGGCGGCGATATCCGCGCCCTGCACGAAAGCGGAAGAACCGGCACCGCGCTGGCGGAGAATTTCTGGCGTGACGAGTTTCGGTTGAACCATCGTATCGCGACCTACGAGAAGCCTTACGTGGCGCTGATGGACGGGATCACCATGGGAGGGGGTGTCGGCTTGTCCTCACATGGACGTCACAGGGTCGTGACCGAGCGCACGCGATTTGCGATGCCGGAAACGGGGATAGGCTATTTCCCCGATGTCGGCGCGACCTGGTTGCTGGCGCACGCCCCTGCCGAGATCGGCACCTGGATGGGATTGACGGGCCTCGAAGTCGGACCTGCCGACGTCATACACGCCGGCCTTGCCGATGTGCAGGTGGCGTCGTTTCAGCTACCCGAACTGATCGAGACGCTTGCGGAGCTTCCGCGCGGAGCGCTTTCCCGAGACGTCGACAGCGTCCTCAAGAACCTCGGGGCCGATCCGGGGAGGGGACCGCTCAGAGCCAATCATGACGTTATCGAACCCATCTTCCGGCTGAACAGCGTGCGCGCCATCGCGGAAGCGCTCCATGCCAACGGTTCGGATTTTGCCGACAAGACACTGCATGCCATGTCGACGCGATCGCCGACGAGCCTTGTTCTGACGCTGCGCCTTCTGCGGGAGGGCAAACAGAGCAGGAGTCTAGCGGAGTGCCTGCGGCGCGAGTTCGGTGCCTGCCTGCAGATACTGAAGTCACCTGACTTCTACGAAGGCATACGGGCGGCTTTAATCGACAAGGACAGGAATCCCGACTGGTCGCCCGCAAGACTTGATGAGGTCAAGGCCGAAACGATCGACGCGTTTTTCCAACCCGCTGACGTTCCGCTGTCGCTGTAGGTAGAGCACCCGAGCTTCAGCCGATCGCCTACATCGGAAAGTCGGGGATGATCTCACGTCGGGTCAGCTTGAGCGTCCTGTCAGGTTGCAGGATGTAGGTCTCCAGGACCTTGCTGCCGGTCTGATCGTAGAACGAATTATGAAGGACACTACCCGGCGGTGATTTGGTGAGCTTGGTGCGCGGCTGCCCATTATAGGTGATGCTGCCGGGAATGGGCTTGACCTCTTCGGTTTCGCCAGTCGTGCAGCCTGCCAGAACGGCGACCGCCATGAGAATCGAAAGCAGCGTTTTCATCGTATTCACCCAAGTTGCGCGCCGTAATTCATAATATGGCACCACGTTCAGGTGCGCCAAGAGGCAGCGGATCATCCTGTCCAAAATAGCGTGGCGGGATCGATATATGAGGAAATGCTTATATTTCTGTAGGCGGCTTCATACCTTTTCATAGTGCCGGTCCAGGCCGCAATACTCCATCCTCAAAAGAGAAGAGCGTTCGAATATGCAAAAGAGGTAATGGGCGAGGGAACTAAACTTGGCATTTCTAAGTTAATGTTGCGGTCAAACAAAGGAGAAGTGCATGAAACGCCTCCTTCACCTCGGAATACCTGCCTTCGCCTCGGCCATCGCAGCCTTCACGCTTCCGGCGTCCGCCTCACTCGAATTCTCCAGCGACTACTCCGCGATCCAGCGGGATGACGTCGTGTTAGCGCAGTACGCGGGTCCGGTTTCCTGTGTACCTGAGGGCGCACATTACGTCCCCTCGTTCATCCGGGCGATGGATGGAACGATTATCGGCGTGGGTTATGTCGAAGTCGAAAGCACGGCGTCCGGTTGCTGACCACTTACCACTCGTTAACCAGTGGCTGACGTCGCTCGGCTGTCATTGCCGAGACAGGGTCGTGACGCGCCCGCAACTCGCCAAATCATTGGATTTTCTGATAAAATCGACGAGGCTCGTCTGCTGGTTAGAGCAGAGGGTGACGAGCCTCTGACCATCATCATGATGGCTGAGGTCGTTCTAACGATCCCAGGCTGGTGGAGACAATGCCCTTTTTTGGGGAGTGAACCTTTGCATTCCGCAACGGTTAAACAAAAATAAACTATCGCCCTGTTTCGATACAGCTTGAGCGAAAACGGGCATTTTTCGAGCTTTGAAAAGCAGAGACTAATGAAGCGACAGCTTTGCTTCCTCGGCTGCTGCAACAAATTCCGCTCGCGCTTCCTCAAGCGTCTTGCGACCATCGAGCGCGGCACGGCATGTGCTTCGAGCCTTCAGATACCTCAGGCCGCGCACGCTTGGCCAAAAATCCGACAGGCACTTCAACGCATCGAACGGCCCGGACACCGTGTGCGCGCCAGCGGTTTCAAAGCCTACGCGGATAGGGTCGTTCCATTTTTCATTTGCCATCGGCGAACTCCTCCATTCGTTCACGCCCGAGATGCGCGGCGCGCTCGCTCCTCCTACGAACAAGTGCGCAGAAGGTATTTTAGCGACAATTTAAAAACCCGCAAATGGGAAATGTTCGCCGTGGATCGTGAGAAGCAGGTCTCCCCCGTCATCAACGCGGGAGAGACCATTCGGATCAGTCACAAACGCGCGTGGTTCTGGTCACGACGCGTCCGTGCTCGTGATAGCGCACGGTCTTGGTCCGGCAGTCGTAACGAACCGGGTGATGGCGATACCGGTCGCGCGAATGATAGTATCTGTCCGAGTGGCCGTAGTACGGGCGATGATGGTAGCCAGGTTCGCCGACGGTAACGCTGAAGCTGTCGGCAAAAGATGGCGCCGCGGTCGCTGCAAGCGAGCCGATGGCGATGACGGCTGCGGTAATTAGCTTTCTCATTTTGCACTCCGTTATGTAGCCTTGGTTCAACGCATATGTTGCGTGATTGTTTCAGGCTAGACGGAGGGCCATGAACCTAAGCTGATGGTCTCGTTCATGAAACGGTCATTTTAGGAGGTAGGAAAATGATAGCGTGCCTGCGTTTTGCGCGCGAAATCTGCGCTGGGCATAGCGACAGCCAGCCCGGGAGGGCTGTCATCGCGTCATTTTTTTCAAGAAAACTGGTGCTGCCGAGTGGGATTGAACCACCGACCTCACCCTTACCAAGGGTGTGCTCTACCACTGAGCTACGGCAGCAGGTGCGACGCGCAACCGAAGCGGCTGCATTGCGTGAACGGGGCGGCTATTGCCACAGCTTTCGCATGAGTGCAAGCTGCAATTTCCATTCGCGTGCAGAATAAACGTATCCCACTTTTGGTTCCGCGCGAATTCGGCTAAGTCTCCCGCATGAGCGAAGATACTGAAAACAGCCAGCACAGCCGCAAAGCCGAGATCGAACGCCAGGCGAAACTGCGCCGCGAACGGGCCGCCGAAAAACTTCGGGAAAACCTCTCCCGCCGAAAACAGCAGACCCGCGCCCGCCGTTCAGGGCAGGCGGACGAGACGAATGGACTTCCTGCCGCAAAAATGGACGAATCGTAATGTTCGGTTCACGGCGAATTGAAGCCACCGCTAATTTCGTCTAAACACCCGCATCCTTTTAAAGACAGTCTTTCGGAAAGGCGGGCATCGCCCGTAAGTGCACATGGATCGTATCAGAATTGTCGGCGGTAATGAGCTTAACGGCATCATTCCGATTTCCGGCGCCAAGAATGCCGCCCTGCCGCTGATGATTGCGTCGCTGCTGACCAGCGATACCCTGACGCTCGAAAACGTGCCGCATCTGGCCGACGTCGAGCAGCTGCTGCGCATTCTCGGCAATCACGGCGTCGACGTGTCGGTCAATGGCCGTCGCGAACGCCAGGAAGACAGCTACTCGCGCACCATCCACTTCACCTGCCGCACCATCGTCGATACCACAGCTCCCTATGAGCTGGTTTCGAAGATGCGCGCTTCCTTCTGGGTTATCGGGCCGCTGCTCGCCCGCGAAGGCCAGTGCCGTGTGTCGCTTCCGGGCGGCTGCGCGATCGGCACGCGCCCTGTCGATCTGTTCCTTGAAGGTCTGGCCGCGCTCGGCGCCAACCTCGAGATCGACGCCGGCTACGTCAATGCGACGGCGCCGAAGGGTGGCCTGATCGGCGCCCGCTACACCTTCCCGAAGGTTTCGGTCGGCGCAACGCACGTCATGCTGATGGCGGCGACGCTTGCTCGCGGCACCACTGTCATCGGCAACGCCGCCCGGGAGCCTGAAGTGGTCGACCTCGCCAACTGCCTGATTGCCATGGGCGCGAAGATCACGGGCGCAGGCACGAGCACGATCACGATCGAAGGCGTTACAACACTGTCGGGCGCACGCCACCGCGTTCTGCCGGATCGTATCGAGACCGGCACCTACGCAATGGCCGTTGCCATGACCGGCGGCGACGTCGTCCTCGAGAATACCGATATGGCTCTTCTCGACACCGCGCTGGAAACGCTGCGCCGTGCCGGCGCGGAGATTTCGGCGACCAACAACGGCATGCGCATCCGTCGCAACGGCGCCGGCATCAAGCCGGTCGATGTCGTCACCGATCCATTCCCGGGCTTCCCGACCGACCTGCAGGCACAGTTCATGGCGCTGATGACCCGCTCGACGGGCGTGTCGCACATCACCGAAACGATCTTCGAAAACCGGTTCATGCACGTTCAGGAACTGGCACGCCTCGGCGCGAAGATCTCGCTTTCGGGCCAGACGGCCAAGATCGAGGGCGTCTCGCGGCTGAAGGGTGCGCCTGTGATGGCCACCGATCTGCGCGCCTCGGTCTCGCTCGTCATCGCCGGCCTTGCTGCCGAAGGCGAGACGACGGTGTCACGCGTCTATCATCTCGACCGCGGCTTTGAGCGTCTCGAAGAGAAGCTCACCCGTTGCGGCGCGATCGTCGAACGCGTCAGCGAGTAAGCGAAGCCGTTCCTTCGCCTTTGATCTTGGTTGCGCATTGTGTTTGCGCGCCTTATGTCCCTTGTCTGACGGCATCGCCAATCCGGCGATGCCCTTGCGAAGGGGATGCAGCCTGAATGACCGACCTGAAGCTTGTTGCGCTCGATAGCGAAGATCTGGCCGTCGTTTCTGCGCACATGCAGGACAGCGTTTTCAAGGTTGCCGACATCGCCTGGTCGCCACGGGAAGAGCAGTTCTCGATCGCGGCCAATCGCTTCGTCTGGGAAGATGCCGGAACGAAACGGAAGGGCTTCGAACGTCGCCGCGCGGCTCTTGCCTTCAAGCGCGTCCTCGCCGTTCGCTCCGTCGGCATCGACCGCGAGAGCCGTGACGAAGTGCTGTCGCTGCTCGCCATCAGGTTCGAGCAGAAGGGCGAGGGGCCCGATGGCACGATCGAACTCGCCCTTGCCGGCAGCGCAACGATCGCCCTCGACGTCGAATGCATTGAAGTTCAGCTTGCGGATATCGGCGGAGCGTGGGAAACCGGCTCCAAGCCGCGCCACCCGGGCGCGTAATCCGCATCGATCGTCATACGAAAAGGAATATCGGCGTTGGCACTCTGGCTTGATCAGCAATCCGAAGGCTTCGAGCGGCAGTTTGCCGCCTTCCTGACGACGAAGCGGGAAGTCTCGGAAGATGTGAATACGGTCGTGCGCGCCATCATCGAGGATGTCCGCCAGCGCGGCGACGCCGCCCTTGCCGAATACTCGAAGAAGTTCGACGGCATCGATTTCGCGATCACGCCGATGCGTGTCAGCGAAGCGGAGATCGACGCCGCGGTGGAGGCGGTGCCCGCCGAAGTTCTCGGCGCCCTCAAGGTGGCCGCCGTGCGCATCGAATCCCACCATCGCCGGCAGCTGCCGAAGGATGATATTTACGAGGACGACCTGGGTGTCGGGCTCGGCTCGCGCTGGACGGCGATCGAGGCTGTCGGGCTCTATGTGCCCGGCGGCACCGCGAGCTACCCGAGCTCGGTCTTGATGAATGCCGTGCCGGCCAAGGTCGCGGGCGTCGATCGCATCGTAATCGCCGTGCCGGCGACCGGTGGCATGGTCAACCCGGCGGTGCTCGCGGCGGCAAAGCTTGCGGGTGTCACCGAAATCTATCGCATCGGCGGTGCCCAGGCGATCGCCGCGCTGGCCTATGGCACGGAAACCATCACCCCGGTCGCCAAGATCACCGGCCCCGGCAACGCCTATGTAGCGGCTGCCAAGCGCCACGTCTTCGGCACTGTCGGCATCGACATGATCGCCGGACCGTCGGAGGTCCTGGTCATTGCCGACAAGGACAACAATCCGGACTGGATTGCCGCCGACCTGCTCGCCCAGGCGGAGCATGATGCCGGCGCGCAATCCATCCTGATGACCGACGATGCCGAGTTCGGCCGGTTGGTGGAAGCCGCTGTCGAACGGCAGCTGAAGACCCTCAACCGCGCGGACACGGCGGCGGCGAGCTGGCGTGATTTCGGCGCGGTTATCCTCGTCAGCAACTTCAAGGACGCCATCCCGCTCGTCAATCGCATCGCGCCCGAGCATCTGGAGCTGGCTGTCGCCGATCCGGACGCGCTTCTCGACCGCGTCCGCAATGCCGGCGCGATCTTTGTCGGCGCGCATACGCCGGAGGTGATCGGCGATTACGTCGGAGGTTCGAACCATGTGCTGCCGACGGCGCGCTCGGCTCGTTTTTCGTCCGGCCTTTCCGTTCTCGATTTCGTCAAGCGCACCTCGATCCTGCGCCTTGGTCCCGAACAGCTTCGCACGCTCGGGCCGGCCGCGATCGCGCTTGCCGTCTCCGAAGGCCTCGACGCGCATGCGCGTTCGGTCGCGATCCGTCTCAATCTGGAAAGGTGAGGGATGGCGGCGGGCGATTACCGGCTTTGCGACGTCGTTCTTGACGACACCATCGGCCGATCGACGCCCGATGTCGAGCATGAGCGAGCCGTCGCCATCTTCGACCTTATCGAGGAAAACAGTTTCACGCCGCTAGGCCACGCCGGCGGCCCCTACCGTCTGAACATCTCCCTGGCGAACGCCAAGCTGGTCTTCTCCATCACGACCGAGGGCGGCGAGGCGGTCGCGACGCATATTCTCTCGCTGACGCCGTTCCGCCGGATCGTGAAGGACTACTTCATGATCTGCGAAAGCTATTACGAGGCGATCCGCTCGGCGTCGCCGAGCCGCATCGAAGCGATCGATATGGGCCGGCGCGGCATTCACAACGAGGGTTCGCAGACCCTGAAGGATCGGCTGAACGGCAAGATCGACGTGGATTTCGATACCGCCCGGCGGCTGTTCACGCTGGTCTGCGTGCTTTACTGGCGCGGATGACAACGATGGAACCGGAAGCCGAAAAACGCGAGGGGATACGACCGGGCGCGGTTCTCTTCATGTGCGGCATGAATGCCATCCGCTCGCCGATGGCCGAAGCCCTGGCGCGTCATCTTTTGCCGGGAAATACCTATATACGCTCGGCGGGTGTCCGCGCCGGCGAGCGTGATCCTTTCGTCGATGCGGTGCTGGATGAGATCGGGCTGTCGCTCGGGCGCCATCATCCGCACACGCTGGAGGAGCTCGAGGATGACTACTTCGATCTCATCATCACGCTGTCGCCGCAGGCCCATCACGCGGCGCTCGAATTGACGCGCTCGAACGCGGTCGACGTGGTCTACTGGCCGACGATGGATCCGACTGTTGCGCAAGGCACGCGCGAGCAGATTCTGGACAGCTACCGAGAGGTTCGCGACCATCTGCGCGAACTCATCGAGAGCCGGCTACTCAGCAGAAATGGTATTGCCGCGCAATCGGCGTGAAACAAATAACGTAAAGCCGCTCAACGAGGTTCACAAACCCCTGCTGATTGTGTAGTTTCCGCCCAAATTTTGGCGCGGCTACCGCCGCCAATTCAACCTGTAGGAAGAAAACCCTTATATGCCTAAAGAAGAAGTCCTCGAATTCCCGGGTATCGTCACTGAACTTCTGCCCAATGCGACGTTCCGCGTGAAGCTCGAAAACGAGCACGAGATCATCGCCCACACGGCAGGCCGCATGCGCAAGAACCGCATCCGTGTTCTGGCGGGCGACAAGGTGCTCGTGGAAATGACGCCTTACGACCTTACCAAGGGCCGCATCACCTACCGTTTCAAGTAAACGCGGACCGAAAGCTCAGGGCTTTCGTCTTCATTCGCCCGGTGGTCGAGGTTTCATGGCGCTCAAATACAAGCTCATTTTGGCTTCCGGCTCGCCCCGTCGGGTCGATCTGCTGAACCAGGCGGGCGTCGAACCATCGCGCCTGATGCCGATGGATATCGACGAGGCGCCGAAGAAATCCGAGCATCCGCGTTCTCTCGCGCGTCGCCTTTCGACCGAAAAGGCCGAAGCTGCGCTCGCGGCGATCAAGGGCGACATGACCTGGAAGGGCAGCTATATCCTGGCGGCCGACACGGTCGTTGCCGTCGGGCGGCGTATCCTCGGCAAGGCTGAGTTCGCGGACGAAGCGTCCGCATCGCTGTATCTGCTCTCGGGACGCAGTCACTGGGTTTACACGGGCGTCTGCCTGATAACGCCGGATCGCAAGATCAGACAGAAGATCGTCGAGACCAAGGTGCGGTTCAAGCGACTGTCGGGTTTCGAGATCGAGAACTACCTGGCCTCCGGCCAATGGCGCGGCAAGGCCGGCGCTTACGGTATCCAGGGACTGGCCGGCACGTTCGTGCAGAAGATGGTAGGTTCCTATACCAATGTCGTCGGTTTGCCACTTTACGAAACCATTTTGCTTCTGACCGGCGAGGGCTTCGACGTCCACAGCCGGTGGCCCGAGGCTTGAAGCCGGCGGGTCGAAAACCCGAAGGATGAACCATGCCCGATGAAAACAGACCGAGCGCCAAGATCGAACCGCTGCGCAAGGCGCGCCCGTGCCCGGAGTGCAGCACGCCCTCGCAGCGCGAGCACTATCCTTTCTGCTCGAACCGTTGCCGAGAACTCGATCTTTCGCGCTGGCTGAAAGGTTCTTACGCGATACCTGTTGCTGAAGATGAGACGAAAGCCGAGTACCCCGACGAGAACTGATCGCCTTTCCCACGCGGGAAGCCGTTCAATTTGTTGAATAATTTGGAAAATTCACAGGCCTGTCAAAAAACTCTCATTTGGCGCTTGCCATGGCCGAACAAGATGTTATAACCCCGCTCGCTTCCGGGGAAAACCAAGCCCCCGCAGCTCTCAAGTACGAGGGGTGTGCCGAAGCAGGAATGCCCAGATAGCTCAGTTGGTAGAGCAGCGGATTGAAAATCCGCGTGTCCGTGGTTCAAATCCGCGTCTGGGCACCACTCCTAAAATCCGATTATCTGACTGGTTTCGCATCTTCCGGCATTCTCATTGTGAGTCTTGTCGCGGTTCACATGATTTGCTGTCGCGGCTTCTGGACTCTGACGGGTTACAGCCTGTAGGGCTTGGACATGGTTCATCTGGCGGCGGATTCGGAGCGGCAAGGACATGGCTAAGAAGCAGAAAATCGAGCATTCGGAACTGTCCGGTGAGTTCACAGATGACGATGTCACCGTGCTGGTCGATATCTCTCGCCCGGCCGGAACCAATGGCGACTGGAAGCTCGAAGTGGTGACGCAGGACGAGGATCTGATCGAGTGGGAAGAGGGTTTCGCGACCGATCGCGAAGCCTTCGATGAGTTTCTGGCCACAGTCGAACGCGAAGGCATCAGGACCTTTCTGGAAGACGCAGATCCGTCGGTCCACTAACTTCTCCCGGTGAAATGTCGCTCTATAGACAAAAAATGTCGTATATGATAAATCGCGAAAATAATACGAAACTAAAGTGAGCGACTTCGAAGATTAGTGCGCGAAAAACGCGCCGGGAACAGCCAAATGAAAGCGTCGGAATACAGAGCCGCTATTGCAGTGGTCGGACTGACTGCTGCTAGGGTGGAGAAGTTGTTCGGTGTGGATCAGCTGACCAGCCGCCGTTGGGCGTCGGGTGAACTGGAGGTTCCACGCGTTGTTTCGCTCTGCCTGCTTCTCATGGCATCTCACAACACATCGGTTGCTCAGGCGCAGATCTTGGCGGATGGCGAGGATGCGTCCCTGGTCGGCTATCTCGCCGCCGGTCACGAGCACGCCGCCTGAATCGTCTCAGGCGGCTGACGTCTTCGCCATCTGTCTCAGAACGTCCAGGAGAGCCTTGGCGTCGTCATTGGCGGCCAATGCGTGCAGGCGTTCCTCCGCGAGGCAGACGATCGCTTCCAGGCACTCCCGTTCGCCCCAGGTGGCAGCCATCGATGCCGCCACGAGATCCTGAAACGCGAATTGAATGGCATCCTGGCAGCGGACATCCCGGTCCGGATCGTCATGGGTGACAAACGGCTTGTAGATGTCTCTCATCTCATGCCCCGCATATTGGCTGTGGCAGCATTATAACAGCTTGGTCTTAATAAAGTCCTGACGGAATGCGGGATGTGTCATCAAAACGCACAGTAAGAGCGGCATCGGTGGATAACCGGTCTCCATTCTCATCGGGTCGATACGATGGTAATACTGTCGCTCCCAAAGAGGAGGGGAAAATCTATGCCACGGATCGCGCAGCTATATTTCAAGACGGCAATCCTGTTTCTTATCGTCGGGATAGGGATGGGTTTGAACATGGCCATTTCACAGGATCACAGCGTCATCGGAGCGCACGCCCACTGTAATCTGCTCGGCTGGGTAACAATGGCGATCTTCGGGGGGTATCACGCGCTCAATCCGCGCAAGGCCGAGCGACGCCTGGCCATGATCCAGTACTATGTCTATACGGCCGGCCTCGTGCTGATGATCCCGAGCCTCTATCTGTTCCTGCTGGGGAACATGGCGATGGAACCTGTCGTGGCGGTCGCATCCATAATAACGTTCATCGGCGTCCTGCTGTTCGCCGTCATCATCTTCACGGGCGAACAGGTCGCCGTGACACCGTCTGCGCATTCCTATCGCTGAAACGAATGCCGACGTATAAGGCCCGGCGGGCCCGCTTACGCGGGTCGGTCGGTTTTTGCCTAGTGGATCACCTGGATCCTGATCTGCTCCTTGGTGGCATAGTAGTGACAATCGCTCGCCGCATCGCCAACGAAAATCACGTCGCCGTCGGAATCGAACAAACCCCAGCAGGGTTCGTCGTCGACATAGACCTTTCGGATGTAACCGAAGGGCTCGGCATCAATGATGATGGTGGGTGCAACAGCAACGGTCTCGAGTGCTCGCATGGATAACTCCAATGAGTCATTTCTGTTTTAGTGCATGTTCATATTGCATCTCGAAGCTGACCCGGAGCTATCCCGAAAAATAGGGATGGGAAACTGACCTTGACGATCGGGCCTCTACGCGAAGCGATTCGAGGCGCAAAACAGTCGCGGATGCTGGCCAAAGTGCGTTGCAGCGGCGGTCGGAAGCCCCTATCTAGCGTATAGATTGTCGTAAAGGGTTCTCCATGGCCGATTTGAAGGTTCGCACTCGTCCCGTTGGCGCAACGGCTGTTCTCGGACGCACGGGTTTTCCACATGTTACATCGGCGACGAAGGGCGAAATCGATATCGTCACCGGCCCGTCGCAGCCGGGATTCAACCCCCTCGATCTCCTCTATTCGTCCTTGGCTGCCTGCCTGGTCTTGAGCGCGCGCATGGCTGCAAGCCAGTTCGGCGTTCTCGACAAGATCACCGAGATCACTGCTGACGTCACAGGCGAGAAGGCGACCGAAGGTCTCTCCCGGGTACAGAAGTTCAACATCGCCTTCGCCATCAACGGCGATCTCGATGAAGAGATGCGGTCGAAAATCGCCCATGCGGCGGAAGACGAAATCTGCACGGTCAGCAACACGATCCGCGGCAATCCCGAATTTTCCACCGTCGTCTCGGGCTAGCCACTGAAAGACTGATGTCTTTCGGTCGCGCGTTGCGGAATAGCGTCGCGCCTGTCGCTCCTCGGCTATCATCGCACGGACGTATCTGCTACTCGGCTGCAACTGGCGCCGCTGCGATCGAGGCGGCGCGGAAAGCACCGAAAGCATGTCTGAAGCCGTTTCCGCAGCATCCCCGTCGTCGCCATCCAACCGCTTCGCTCTTGCCGCCCTCATTCTCGGCGGCGCGGCGATTGGCGGTTCGCCGATCTTCGTGCGTCTATCGGAGGTCGGGCCGATGGCGACCGCCTTCTGGCGTGTCGCGCTTGCGCTCATTCCGATCTTTGCATTCTCGCTGATCAGAGGCGGCAAGGATGCGGGACCGAAGCCGCAAAACCTCGCCGATTACGGTCTGCTCGTGCTTCCCGGCGTCATTCTCGCGATGGATCTCGCCGCCTGGCACCTCTCCATCACCATGACATCGGTTGCCAACGCCACGCTGCTTGCCAATCTGGCGCCCGTGTTCGTGACGGTGATCGGGTTGCTGTTCTTCCGCGCCTCGGTCAGCCGGATTTTCGTTTTCGGGCTTGCTCTCGCCCTTGCCGGCGTCGTCATCCTGAAAGGCGGGCCATCCGCTCTCGGAAACGGCGATCTGAGAGGCGATGGGGTCGCGATCATCGCCGCGGTTTTCTACGCAGGTTACATTCTCTCGATCGGCAGGCTGCGCAGCCGTTTCGACACAATCCGCATCATGCTCTGGAGCACGGCGTCCGCGGCAGTCTGCGTATTTCCGTTCGGTTTCTTCTTCGAAGATCACATGCTGCCGGCGACGGCCTACGGCTGGTCCATCGTTTTTGGCCTGGCGTTCATAAGCCACGCCAGCGGCCAGGTGGCCATCGCCTACGCGCTGGCCTACCTGCCGGCTGCATTCTCGTCGCTGACGCTGTTGCTGCAGCCGGTCGTCGCCGCCATCCTTGCGTGGATCCTGCTCAGCGAGCCGATCGGCCTCATGCAGGCGCTCGGCGGCGTCGTCGTTCTCGCCGGGATCATGATCGCCCGGCGAGGCTGATTGGATCAGGCGACTGCTGCCCGCGTCTGCATGCGCCGTGCGTCGAGAATGGCCAGCGCCTCGTCGACGGTCGATGCCAGTTCCGCTTTCTCCGTGTTGCAGGTATTCCAGGCTTCGATGAAGCTGCTGGTCTTGCCGTAGCTGTTGTCCAGCACGCAATGGTCGGCGCCGATCAGCACGCACATGATGTGCCCGTGCATGCGGTCGGTAATGACCTGCCGCGCCGAGCCCAAGAGCGCCACGCCGCGATCGAAGCGCTGCTGCGCGCGCTCGCGATAGGCGAGCTCCGTCATGCGCGCGCGGCCGCCGATCTTGCCTGAAAGCAGCCCTTTCAGAATGGCCGCGTGCTTGGTCTGCTTCTGGAAATCGGCGGGCTCATCCGGCCAATCCGATTTCACCGTCCCCGGGCGCTGCGTCGCCGCCGTCAGGTCCTGCGGCGTGCCGACTTCCTGGTCTTCGCGCAGGTTCAAGAGCAGCTCATGCTGCGGCACCGGCTTTGCGACCGGTCCGATGCAGAAGGCCATGTCGGGGCACAAGCGCGTCTCGCACTGGAACCAGCGCTGCGCGAAGGCAAGGCTCTTCTTGTCGCGTACCAGAAGCGTGAACTGGCCGTGCTTCTCGATCGCCCGCGCCGTGCTGTCGACGTGTTCCTGATCCTTGAAGTGGATGGTCTGCGGCAGCTGCACGATCGGCCGTCCCTTGTGGCGCTCCAGCATGCCTTCGCGGAACTGGCGGTAGCCCGCCCAGATATCACCGAAATTGCCGCCGCCATGCAGGAAGATCCGGCCGTCGCCAATGGCGCCGAGCATGCGGTCCTCGTCGAAGGTCGGGATTTCGGTCACATAGGACGGGCGCGAGCGCTTCTTGTCGAAGTATGCAAGCTCGCCCAGCCAGATCGCGCTGTCGCCGATATTGTAGTGGTTCGGAAAATCGAGAAGAGCATAACGCTCCGAGGGGTCGAATACATCAGATAGGTTCTTCTCGATCACGCCTTGCAGGCGGTTGATGATCGTCAGGTTGGATTCCATTGAAGGCTCCTTGTTTTAGGGACAAGAGGTCCGAAAGTAATGCGCGGGCTCAAGCCTGCGCGTGTTTGCGAAACGGATTGAGCGACATTGCAAGCGCGATGTAGGGGCGGATGACCGACCGGCCGAAGATCGGCAGGAAGGCGAGATAGATCACCGCGCCAAGCCCGATGCTGAGGCCGAGCGACAGCCAGCGGTTCTGGATATGCTCGACGATGACAGGGTGAGCGAACCAGACGCCGGCCGCCATCAGCAGAGAGCCGCACAGCGGCAGCGCCACGGCCTTCAGCGTGCTCATCGCATCGATATTGGCGAAACGCGCCAGCACATATTGCTGGTACGGCAGCGTCAACCAGGCCCGCAGCGTATAGCCCGCCGCAACGGCAACGACACCGTAGGGCACGAGCAGCCAGGTCAGCACCAGCGTCGCGGCAAGCTGAAGGGCAGCCACCGAGAGGATCGATTCCGCGCGGTTGACAGCGGACAGCGCCGACGAGGCGAAGAAGTTCATCACGAACGGCACGGCCATCAGCACGAGAACCGTGGCGATGTCGCCGGCATTGCCCCACTTGTCGCCAAACAGCATGGCGATCATGTCGTTGGACAGAGCGCCGAAGCCGAGCAGCAGCGGAATGGTGCCGAGTGCCGCCGCGCCGACGATCTTGTTGTAGGCGTTGCGGAAGGCGACACGGTCGTTCTGCAGCCGCGACAGCGTTACCAGCGCGACACTGCCGATCGGCGCGAGAACTGCCTGTCCGATCAGCTCGATCAGGCGCCAGGCGATGCGGTACCGGCCGACTTCGACCGGGCCGTACCAGCGTGAAATGAAGATATCCTGCACGCGGGCGAGCAGCATCCACATCAGCTGCGTGACGACAAGGCTGATGCTGAACAGGAAGACCGAGCGGAACAGCGGCACGTTGAAGCGGAACTTCGGCATCCAGGGATAGGCGACCCAGCCGAGCAGCACGGTGACGGCGGCGTTGACGGCGGTCTGGGCGACCAGCGCCCACACGCCCCAGCCCATGAAGGCGCAGGCGACGGCGGTGATGCCGGAAAGCAGGCTGGCGGCGATCGCCTGGGCTGCGAGGTTCTTGTGGCCGAATTCGCGTGCGAGCCGCGCATTGTGGATGACGGCAAGCGACGACACCGGCAGCAGTGGCGCCAGCCAGCGCAGGATTTCCGACACTTTCGGATCGCGGACCAGATCGCCGTAATAGGGCGCGAAGACGAAGACGACGGCGGCGACGATGGCGCTGAAGGCAATGGTTGCCCAGAAGGCGGTATCGGCCAGTTCCTCGTCGAGATCGAGCTGGCGCGTGATGGCATCGCCAAGGCCAGCATACGCAAGAACGCGACCGATCTCGACGAACAGGCTGGCAAGCGCAAATGTCCCGAAATCGCCGGGACCGAGAATGCGGGCCAGGATGACGAAAATGATGAAGGTAGCTACCGTACTCCAGGCAACGCGGACGACCGACCACAAAACGGAGAGGGCGGTCTTCTTTTTCAGTTCGGCGTGGGCAATTGCCGTATCTGCCATTCACTGTCCATTCGAATAGGCGCGGCGAGCGCGCGTTGATCGTGTCGGCGTGGGTCTGTCAGGCGGGTTTCTGTGTTCGTGGGCTGCGCCAGTAAGCGATCATCCCAACCAGATTGTCGCGCAGCTGGCTGCGATAGGTCAGGCCGAGTTCACCATCAAGTTTGCGTTTGCCGATAGCTTCCAGCACGGCCTGCCGGATATCCCATCGAAGCATGCCCCGCATGTTCGACTGGCGGTCGAACAGATATTTCGCATAGAGCGCGCCGTTGCCGAAGGCATAGCCGCTCTGCAGCTTCTTGACGTCGCCGAGTTCCCGGCGCCCGTGGAAATGCTTGACGGCAAAGTCCGGCAGATACTCGACCCGTATCCCGGCGTTGAATGCGCGGTGGACGTAATCGGTATCCTCACCGGAGCGGAAGGGGGAACCCGCGCCGAAACGCGAATCGAAAAACCCGACCTTGTCGGCCACGGCGCGGGGAAAGGCCATGTTGGCGCCGTGGATGAAGCCGCCGGCATGCAGATCGCTGGTAAGCACCGCCGGCTCCAGCTCCGGCTTGATGGTGACAGGCAAATCCCTGGCATCGCCAAGCTCGATTCGTCCGCCGCGCATGACGGGTTCCCGATCGGCCGCGAATAGGGCGGCGATGCTGCTGAAATAATCGGGGAACACTTCGCAGTCGTCGTCGGTAAAGGCGAGCACGCGACCTGTCGCGGCGCCCATTCCGCTATTGCGCGCGACCGCAAGGCCGGGCGTTGCCTCGTAAATGAGCGTCGTCTTCAGCGGTGCATTTAGAGCCCACTCGCGAACGACGTCGGAGGTGGAATCGGTAGAGCCGTTGTCGACGAAAACGAGCTCCAGCCGCAAATAGCTTGCCTGGCGCGCCGCGACAGAAATGGCATCCAGGCAGTTCGTCAGTCCATATGCCCGATTTCTCGAAGAGATGATCAGGCTGATGTCCACGGGCTGAGGAGGCATGCAATTTCCCCTTCTGCGATCGATGTCGAAGCGGAGGATAGGGCGCACATCCGCGTTCGACAAGGAGCATTTTGCGTTGCAGCAAAATAGTACATGGCGTTGAAAAAACAAAAGAATGTGGTGATTTCTAGCCGATATATTGATGCCGAACAGAATGCGGATCGACTGTTCCAATAAAGGTCGCGACGATCACGGATGAAGATAAAATATCGGAAATATAAATATCGGAAGAGAGGCGTTGTTCTCGTTGACGCGATGTTTTGCTTCATCGCAAGTCGCGGCGGTCGTGGCGATACTTGCCTATGCTACGCTGCGCTGCAATCGGCTGAAAATGCGGCTACGGCCATGTGGCTTTCAAGCTTAGCGGCCGACATCTCAAGAATTGTCGAAGATGTTTTCGTTTCGCAACGCGCAATCAGCGCTCGCAATGACAGGAAATCGCCGACAAACTTCGGCGATTTCGCGCGTTCATCTCACTGAATGCCGCCGTCAAGCCATTTGCGAATGACCGGAACGTCTGAATCCCCGAGCTCGTGACCGGTGGGAAGAATGCTCGAATCGACGGTGGCGCCGGATTTCTTCAGCCGATTCTCCAGCTCGCTCGCATATTTCCCGTAGGCATCCGTCTTGCCGCTGATCACCAGCAGGTCTGTGCCTTTGAGATCCGCCGTCGGGAATGACGTCAGCACCGGCATCGAGCGCAGGAGCACGGCTTTATGGACAAGGTTTGGATGCAGGTAGAGCAGTGAATTCAGCAAGTTGGCGCCATTCGAATAGCCGACGTAAACAAGCTTGTTCGGATCTAGGCCGTAGGATTTGACCGCCCCTTCGATGAAGGAAGCGAAGGCTTCGGCCTCGTTCTTGATGTCCTGCTGATCGAAGGAGAATGGGGTGATTCGCTTGTACCAGCGCGGAATACCCTCTTCGGTCGCTCGCCCGCGGACGCCAAGCAGCGTTGCGCGCGGTGCCACCTTGTGGAGAAGCGGCATCAGCGTCGTTTCGTTGCCCCCTGATCCGTGCATGAGGACGAGGACGCTGCCATCAGGGTCCGGCGGCATGTAGAAGCGATGAACGAAAGGCAGGTCGCGATAGTTGACGCGCGGCTCACCGGGCATGGAGAACTGCGGCAAGGCGACCTTCAGGTCGTTGAGGTCGGTGATCGGGTCCTTGGGGAGGAAAAGCTTGCTCCCGAGCGTTGCTTCCGGCTCGTCGACCGTCATGCCGGGCTTGTCGCTTGCCAGTTCGATCAACGAGCCACCGGGTTCGCGCACATAGAGCGACCGGAAATATTTCCGGTCATGCATGGTGGTGGTGTGGATACCGTCCTTTTCCAGAGCATTGTGCACGCCGACGAGAACCTCGTCATTGGCGGCCCGGAAGGCAACATGGTCGAAGGTTCCGGTTCCGGGCGCTCCCGCCCAGAATCCCTTCGCATTGCGCACGTCGATGATGTCTCCGGTCTCGGAGGTCAGGCGATCGATGTTGCCTTGGTTGGCGGCAAAGCGATAACCGAAATGGCCCTCGATGAAGGCGCGGGTCTCGGCCGGCTGCTCCGTCAACATGGTCGCGCCACGGACGCGCTGGATTGCGTGCTCGACGGGGACGCCGGCGCCATCCCACACCGCTGGCGAGACGACCTGCCGCGTACCGGCAAGCTTGACGATGATGTTGTCGGGATCCTTCAGCCGAAGCACGGGCTCGCCGAATTCATCTGCCGGACCTTCGGTACGGAAGCCGAAGCTCATGGCCCGGGTCAGCCAGTAGCCGATGCTCGCCGGATCGATCGCCAGCGACAGCTCGCTGAGCTGGCCATGCCCCGCCCGTCCTTGCGATCCATCTTCCCAGACGAGGAAAGTGACCAGCGAGCCGGGGGTGCCGAGCGCATCCCCATAAAAGAGGTGCAGCTGCGATGCGTCTTCGAATCCGGCGGTCTGCTTGACCAGCCTCATTCCGAGAAAGCCGGCATAGAAGTCGACGTTTGCCTGAACTTTGCGGGTGATGAGGGTAACGTGATGGATACCAGAGACCATGGAATGCAGTCCGGATTGCATGGGAGAAAGGATGAGTGCCAGTAGTAGGGTCGATATAAGCGTCATGCTGCCGATTGTGGAGGTTGCTGTGAACGTTCTGCACATAGAACTAGGGCATCGCCGTTTGGCTGCAAATCGAGCGTGTCGACGTTTTCGATCGCGAGCTCGAGCTGCTGCAGTGTCGGCGGCTTGACCATATAGGCACATGCGCCGAGCGCCTTGGCGCGTTCCATGTCGTCCTCGTCGCTGGACGTACTGAGAATACAGACCGGGATATCGCGCAGCCGGCGATCCGCCGACAAGGCGCTCAGAACCTCGAAGCCGTCCATGATCGGCATGTTGATGTCGAGCAGCATCAGATCGACCGACGGCGCATGGTGGTCGGCCAGCCGCTCCTCCAGCAGCCGCATCGCATCACGGCCGTTGGCCGCGACGTGAAGGTTGAAGGCGACCTTTTCCCGCTTCATCAGCTTGATCTTCAGAATCTGGACATCGGCTGGACTATCTTCGACAAGCAGCACCTCGGCAACGCGTGCCGGATCGGCGCTGCGCTCAATAGGCTTACCGCTCTCCGCGGCGGATGACGAAGGCTGCTCCGCCGGCGATGCGAGCGGGATTTCTACGATGAAGACGCTGCCGCGCTCACTCCTCTGCTCGCACCATATCGAGCCGCCATGAAGCTGGGCGATACGGCGGCAGATCGCGAGCCCGAGGCCGGTCCCCTCGATACCGCGTCCGACCAGCCGCTTGAAAGGCTGGAAGATCAGTTCGCGATATTCCGGATCGATGCCGGGGCCGTTATCGCCGATCGAGAGGCGGCACATCGCGCCGTCGATCCTCGCCGATATCTGCACCTGCGGCATTCCTGAATCGCAATAGTGGATGGCGTTGGAGACGAGGTTCTGCAGCAGCTGGACGAGAAGCGTCGTGTCGCCCATCACCTCCGGCATCGTCGTCTGTCTCAGGATCGTCGCGCTCCGGCTACCGATCTGTTCGCTGAGATTGCTTTCCACTCGGGCGAGAACCGAGGAGAGCTGCACCGGTTTCAATTCCAGATCGCTTGAGGCCTCGAGCTTGGTGAAGCCCGAGACCTTCACGATGAGGTCTTCCATGTGCCCGGCGGCGTTCAGGACGTAGTCGAGCAGATCCCGATCCTCGCCCGATAGGGTCGGCGAGACCTGCAACAGCTTTGAAAACGACCTGATGGTCCGCAGCGGCTCTTTCAGGTCATGCGCCATGGCGCGTGTGAAAATCTCCAGGGATTGCCGCTTGTATTCGAGCTTTTCCTCCAGCTCGCCGTGCATGATCGCGCCCTGGATACAGCGATGCAACGCCTCCGGAGAGAGCATGTCCTTTGTCAGGTAGTCGCGGGCGCCGCCCTTCATGACTTCGACGGCGATCGTTTCACTGCCCTGGCCGGTCAGCATCACGATGTTTGCCATCGGATCCCGCTTCAGGATTTCTTCCAGCACGCCGACGCCGTCACGGCCCGGTAGCGAGTAATCGAGAAGAATGCAGGCGGGGCGTTTTTGCTCGTTGAGCGCCAGACCCTCGTCGCCGTTCTCCGCCTCGAAGACCGTGTAGCGCGTACCTGGCACGCGCGAGAGCATCCGCCGATACAATTCGCGGTCATCGATATTGTCGTCGATAATCAGGACCGGAATGTCGTCTGCCACTTCGTCACCCCTCCAAAGGCAGGATGGCAATCTCGAACCAATACTCCTTCAAGCGCTGAATGGCCGCAAACAAACCGTCGAGGTCTACGGGCTTCTGCACATAGGTGTTGGCGCCGAGCGCGTAGCAACCCTCGATGTCGCGTTCATCGTCCGATGTGGTCAGGATGACGACCGGAATCTTGCGCCAGTTCTCGTTCGATTTGATCATCTCCAGTGTCTTGCGACCATCGAGCCCCGGCATGTTCAGGTCGAGCAGGATCAGGCCCGGTCGCGGCATCGTCTCGAGAAGCTCGAGCGCCTCGTAGCCCGAAGAGGCCCAGTGCACCGGGTTTTTCAGGTTTGCCCGCTTGAAGGCGCGAATGGTTGCTTCGAAATCGTCCTCGCTGTCTTCGACGATGAGGATCGGTTGTGTCTCACGCTGCGGCATGCTGGTTCTCGCGTTTGTGACCGAGTGTAAAATAGAAGGTGGTGCCCTGGCCGATTTCGGATTCTAGCCAGATGTCGCCCTCGTGGCGAGCGATGATCTTGCGAACAAAGGTAAGCCCAGCCCCGGTGCCGTCATCGGATTCCTGCGACTTTTCCAGCCGTTTGAAAATACGGAAAATATCTTCGTAGAATTCCTTGGGGATGCCCTTGCCGTTGTCGCGGACGAAATAGACGTCTTTCGTCACGAGGCCGGTTTCGTCGCGGAGCTGGTCGAGGTGACCGATCGTGACAACTGGCTCCGGCTTGTCATTGTACTTCACCGCGTTGGTGATGAGGTTGCGGTAGACTTCGGTAAGCCGCAGCGCATCGCAGACGACAGCAGGCAGTTTCCCCTCGACGACGACCTTGGCGTGGCGTTCCTCAAGGTAGAGCTCCATCGTCGAAACCACGTCTTTGATGATCCCTTCGACGTCGGTGCGCTTGATCGCGAGCTGCTGGCGGCCGATGCGCGAGAAGTACAGCAGGTCGTTCACCAGCTTCTCCATGCGCTGGCTCAGGCGCACGATGCGGTTGAGACGCCTGACGCCGTCCTCGTCGAGCACCTTTTCGTAATCCTCGAGGAGAAAGCGGGAATGGTTGTGCATCCCGCGCAACGGCTCCTTCAGGTCATGCGAAGCGATGTAAGCGAACTCGTCGAGGTCGGCGTTGCTCCGCTCGAGGTCGGCCGTGTAGGCCTGAAGCTGGCCGAACATCGTCTTCAACTGCTCTTCGTGCGCGACGCGTTCGGTGATGTCGCGGAGGATGGCGACATAGGTGACGATCGTGCCGGTGGTAAACGTGCTCACCGAAAGATCGAGCGGAAATTCCTCTCCGTTGCTGCGCCGGCCCAAAACGGTGCGGGTCGTACCGATGATCTTCTTTTCTCCGGTCTCTGCGTGATGCGAGAGGTAGCCGTCATGTTCGGCCCGGTAGGGTTCCGCCATCAGCATCTTCACGTTCTTTCCCATGACATCGGCCACATCGTAGCCGAACATGGCTTCCGCGGCAGGATTGAACATGGAGATCCGCCCCTCGGTGTCGGCGGTGATGACGGCGTTCGGCGTGTTGCGTGTGACGCTGTCGAAGCGGATGCGTTCGGCTGTCAGGTTGGCGCTGTTGCGGTGGAAGTAGGAGATGAAGATCGCGACCAGCCACAGGGTCGTGATGGTGATCGCTCGGTTCGTCGCTTCATAGACAAAGCCATCACCCTGGCGGTTGATGGCGAAGAAGCCAAGCAGGATCAGGATGGAGCAGGCGAAGGCGAGCGAGAAAGGCGCGGAACGCGAGCTGAACCACAGCGATGTGAGAACCAGCGGGACATAGAGCACGCCGCTGGCAACGCCGAGCGGCGTATAGAGATCGACCAGCAGGCCGAGCATGCAGATGGCGGCCGGGAACCAGACCGGCATGTCGCCATGGCTATGGGGCTGAAGCCACCATGAGCGTACCAGCATCGCCAACCCGAGAAGCACGACGCCGAGCGCGGTCTGAACCGCCATGCCGATGTTCGGCCCCCAGCGATAGATATACTCCGCTCCCACCGCGTACCCGGCGAGTGCCGCCAATCCAAGGCCCATCACCACATAGCCGATCAGTTCCTCGACCAGCGGCGCCTTGATGCTTCGATCCGGCGGCGTCAATGCCAGCGAGAGGCTTGCGATAAACAGGATGATCGCGCTGTTGGGCGCCATACCGCCGCCGACCACGGCCGCGAAATGCGGTTCGACGATCAGGCTTGCCAGGAACTGCTCGGTGATCTGCACATGATGGCCGATGAACACCAGTTCGATCAGCCGCGTGCCGCTGAGCGCCGTCGCAAGCGAAAACAGCAGGAAAGCTGCCATTTGTGACCGCTCTCCGCGCTGGACGGAAAAAATCAGCCCGCAGCCGACGATCGAGAAGCAGATTGCCGTCGTCAGCGCCATGGCCGATGAGCTGGGCACAATCGTCAGCATCTCCCGGATCTGCCACACCCAGCCATTCACCACGGAGGCACCGAGCAACAGAATGACGGCGCCGAGAATCGCTACCGTCAGGCGGTGGCGGTGCTGCAGCCTTGCGGCCCCCGTATTTCGGCCGCTGAACGGCTTAGCCACTTCACTGCTCTCCCAACCTTTTGGTGTATCTATTGTTGGAAGCCGAGATTATGCAATAACCAATAGCCACGGCCGGCGAGTTTCCACACGTCACCCAAAAACGGCCGGAGTTTGATCCCTATCATATGGCAGCGCCTCGCTTGATGTAGTTTGAGACAAGGCAGTTGAAGCGAGGTGCGATGCCAGCAGTACTTTACGTCGACGACAGCAGCGACGATCTGTTCTACGCGAGATATACGCGCGACAAATGGCAGTTGGATATCGACCTCACCTGCTTCTCCACGACGCAGGCGGCCCAGGACGCCCTGGAGGCCCTGCTTGCCGCCGGAAAGCCGTTGCCGGATATCCTTATCGTGGATCTCTACATGCCGTTGGAGAGCGGAATAGGCCTGATTGCCCGGCTGCGGGCGGACACCCGCTTCAAGTCGATGCGGTTGGGTGTCTGCTCGGGATCCGATGCCAGGGAAGACCATGACCGGGCGATCGCCGCCGGCGCGGATTTTTACATGGAAAAGCCGCTGGACCTGAAATCGGTAGCCGCACGGTGAAAAAACTGTTGGCATATCGCATCGGTTGCAGCCGCGATTGACACGCGCCGACCGCTGTCTAAGATCATGCCAAGCAAGAAGTAGTGAGAGAGCCGATCGCCCCGTGTTTGCCGCCACAAACTCAGCCAACCCCTTGACTGTCAGGCTGTCGGCTCTCTCCGATGCCTACATTGGCACCGCCCTCCGCAAACAAGGGGTATTGAATGCGGAAAGATGCAAGACTTCGGTGAGATTTGGTCTGGGCGTATCGACCCCTCGTGATCGCCCCCCGTTCCTATCTCTTTCCTCCATAGTCTCGTCGATGCTATTAACTGTCCCGATTTAGGACGGGTATCCCCAAATCTTGGGATAAGCCTATGTCATTGGATAAAACCAGGTAGGGTGGGATGAGTAGCGCAGCAGCAATTCCGTTTCATACCGGCCCCGAACTGGCGCGGGCGATCAACCGAACGGATTTCTTTCGCCTGCTGAAAGCCGAGGCGCACCACTATCAGTTCGAGACGTTTGCGCTGGCCCGTGTCTCCGAAGTGTCGCCGCCATTCAGCGCCCGCGAGATGGTCATCACGAACGTCCCGGAGCGGAGGGCGGGCCTCTTTATTTATGCGCTGTCCCAGGCGCTTGGCCGGGTGAAAACCAATGCGGCGCAGTTTCTGGCGACACCGCTGACCGGCAAAGGCAGTCTGCCGGAGAACTACCCGACAGATCTTGTGCTGAACGAATTCGACACCAACTCCTTCCTGCTGATCCCGTTGTTCACGCCGGAGGGACGCCGCTACTGCGTCGCCTTCAGCGGTGCGCGACAACCGCCAGAGGAAACCGAGATTGCCGAAATCCTGCTCGATACGATGCGCATCTTCGGCAAGTTCTACGAAGAGATTCTCGCGCAGGAGATGTCAGGCCGCCTGACCCAGCGTGAGAACGAGGTCGTCAAATGGACGAGTGAGGGCAAGACCTCGGCCGAGATCGCCATCATCCTGGGGCTGTCGGAGCATACGGTGAACTCCCATATCGCGGCGGCTGTCCGCAAGCTCGATGCGGTCAATCGCGTGCATATGGTCGCGATCGCCTTGCGCATGGGTCTGGTTTCTTGAGGAAGAGAACGGCATGAAGCGTGCAGTCAGGCAGAGATCGGCCGTCAATGTGCTGTTCGTCGACGACGAGTTTATCGAGTTTCGCTCGCTGAAGAAGAAGGTCGCGGATCAGACGGAGCCGCAGATCAACCTCGACTATGCCCAGTCCGTGGACGATGCGCTCACCAAGCTTGGCGACGTCAAGTTTGATCTCATTCTTCTCGACAACCGGCTCATGCCGAATTCCGATTTCCGCGAAACCGTGCCCAAGCTGCGCGGCAGCGGCTACACCGGTCCGATCGGCGTGGTTTCCACCGATGTCTCGGACGGCTATTTTCAGCAGTTTCCCGAATACGGAGTGGATTTCCGGGTGGGCAAGGACGAGATCGACGCCGACACGCTGCAACACATCATCCGCGAATATGTCGATTACGATGTGCCCGAATTCTGGAAGGACGACTACAACAGCTAGCGCGCGCCCGGCAGCGTTATCGTAAAGCGATTTCCTGGTTCGCCGGAGTGGTCGAGATGTGCGTCGCCGCCGAGTGCGGTCGCGAGGTCGCGGACAACGGCAAGCCCGAGTCCTGGACTTGGCACTATTCCCTCGACAGGCGCCGCCCAGAAGGCGTCGAAGATCTTGTCCCGATGATCAGGATCGATGGCGGGGCCGTTGTCGGAAACGCGGATCGTGCATTGCGAACCGCTGACGTCGGCATCAATCCTTACCCGCACGGGTCCATCGCCGTGATGGGTCAAAGCATTGGCAATCACGTTCTTCAGAATGAGCCGCAGAATCGATCGATCCGAGCGAACGGTCGGAAGCGCTCCGGTCTCCAGCGCCGCCTCCGGCATCGCGCTCCGTTGCTCCAACTCCTGCCAAATCTCGGCCACCAGCGGCTCAAGTTCGACATCGGAAACTGCAATTTGCGGCGCCCCCGCTGCAAAGCTCATGAGCGCCTTGGTGAGCTTCTGCGCTGCTTGCGCCTTGTCGAGGATGGTCCGCAGGCTTTTCACCTGGTCGGCATCGATCGAGCTCTCCAGGTCTTCCAGCAGGATTTCCGCATACATCGCAATGTGTCGCAGCGGCGATTGCAGGTCGTGCGATGCAATTGCCAGAAAGCGCTTGATCCGTTCCTCGTTCGATGCCGGCTGCGACATGTTCGATCCTCCAACCCCAGGCCGCGGACAATAAAAAGTAGGCGCCGGTTCTGCAACCGACGCCTACATCTTTTTCACCGTAACAACCTGAATTTAGCTCGCGGACTTGCGTCCAGCTTCAGGCGGCAGGATTTCCGCGTCGTCGGCCTGAGTTGCCGCGACTGCCTTGCCGTGGCGGCGACGCCAGTCACCGAGGAAGAGCAGGATCGGTGCAGCGATGAAGATCGAGGAAGCGCCGGCCACGAGGATGCCGAAGACCATCGGGATCGCGAAGCTCGAGACCGCGCTACCGCCCCAGATAGCCATCGGCAGCAGGGCGAGGAAGGCCGTCGCGTTGGTGTAGAGGCTTCGTGCCAGCGTCTCGTTGATCGACCGGTCGATGATTTCGCGCAGCGGCATCGACTTGTAGAGACGCATGTTTTCACGCATGCGGTCATAGACCACGACCTTGTCGTTCACGGAGTAGCCGACGAGCGTCAGGATGGCGGCGATGGCCGTCAGGTTGAAGTCGAGGCCGGTCAGCGCGAAGAAGCCGATCGCCTTGGTCACGTCGAGAATGAGCGTGACGATGGCGCCGACTGCGAATGGCCATTCGAAGCGGTACCAGATGTAGAACAGCATCGCCAAGCTTGCGATCACGACCGACAGGATGCCGGCCCAGGCAAGCTCGCCGCTGACCTTCGGACCGATGACGTCGGTGCCGGTGACGGTTGCCGACGGGTCGATCTTGATGATCTCCGCCTTCAGCTTTTCAACGGCTGCCGTCTGTGCTTCCTCACCGCCGTCCTGACGCTGTGCGCGCACTGCCATGGTGTTGTTGTCACCATAGGACTGCAGCGAAACCTCGCCGAGGCCAAGGCTGTTCAGGCCTTCGCGGAAGCGGCCGAGATCACTGGCCTCGGCGGTCTTCACCGACATCTGGATACCACCACGGAAGTCGACGCCGTAGTTGAGGCCAGGATGGAGGAAGAGAACCACGGAGGCGATCGACAGGAGCGCCGAAACCGTCACGCCGAAGAAGCGCGCCTTCATGAACTGGATGTGGCGGCCATAAGGGTTGAACATCATCGGGATCAGCGGCTTGATGTTCAGGACCTTGAGCTTACGACGACGGGTGATCTCGATCATCGTGACGCGAACGAAGGCGACCGATGTGAACATCGAAATGATCAGGCCGAGCGCCATGGTGACCGCGAAACCGCGAACCGGGCCAGTGCCGAACCAGAACAGGATCGCCGCTGCGATCAGCGCCGTCATGTTGCCGTCGATAATCGTCGAGTAAGCGCGGCGGAAGCCGGTGTCGATAGCCGCGAAGGCGCTCTTGCCCTTGCGCGTTTCTTCACGGATGCGCTCGTTGATGAGAACGTTCGCGTCCACCGCAAGACCGATGCCGAGAACGACACCCGCGATACCTGGCAGCGTCAGCGTCGCGCCGACGAGCGTCAGTGCCGAGAAGGTCAGGATCGTGTGGATCAGCAGCGCGAAGTTCGCGAGGAAACCCCACTTGCCATAGAGGATGAAGATAAAGACCGCGACGAGCACGAAGCCGACGAGACCAGAATAGATACCCATGCGGATCGCGTCCGCGCCGAGGTCGGCGCCGACGGTGCGCTCTTCGATGACAGTCAGCTTGGCGGGCAGGGCGCCGGCGCGCAGCATGGCGGCAAGCGTCGTTGCGCTGTCGGCCGAGAAGCTGCCGGAGATCTGGCCGGAGCCGCCGGTGATCGGTTCCCGGATGACGGGCGCGCTCAGCACCTTGTCGTCGAGGACGATGGCAAACGGATTGCCGACGTTCTGGCGGGTAATGTCGGCGAAGCGCGTTGCGCCGGCGCTGTCGAAGCGGAAGCTGACGACCGGCTCATGCGTGTTCGGGTCGAAGCCGACGCGGGCATCCGAGAGGCGGTCGCCGGAGATTTCGACGCGATCGAGAACCGGATAGCTGTTGCCCTGCTCGTCCTTGAGCATGGTCACGCCCGGTCCAGGCTGGTTGTTCGGAGCGAGCATGTGGAATGACATCTTCGCGGTCGAGCCGAGAAGCTGGCGAAGGCGGGACGGATCCTGTGCGCCCGGAAGCTGCACGAGAACGCGGTTCCCGCCGATACGCTGGATCGTCGGTTCGGCAACGCCCACCTGGTCGACGCGCTGGCGGATGACTTCAAGGCTCTGCTGAACGGCGGAATCGACGTTGGCAGCGATGCCTGCCGGCGAGAAGGCGACGAGGATATTGCCGCCGCTGGTCGTCACAGCAAGATCGGACTGACCAGCGCTGAGGCCGGTGGCAATGGCGTTGCCGAGCGTCTTCAGCTGCGTGACGGCCTCGTCGTTCTGCGCCGGATCGGTCAGGGTGACGACGATCTGGTTCTGATTGCGAACGACTGACTTCGTCTGGATGTTCTTCTCACGAAGGACGCGACGGGTATCCTGGAGGAGAGACTGCAGACGCTCGCGGGTCAGGTCCGCCTCGTCGACTTCTAGAACGAGATGCGAGCCGCCGCGCAGGTCGAGACCAAGCGAAACCCGGTTGTGCGGCAACCACGAGGGCAGACGGTCGAGGGTGGATTGCGGCAGTGCGTTCGGCAAAGCGATCAGAATGCCGAGGAGAATGATCACCGTATAGGTGAACACCAGCCATGGTGAATTACGCATGTTGTTGTCTATCCTTGATAACGCTTGAGCCTGCGCTCCCCGCGCAGGCGGCGTGTCTTAAAAGCAATGGAAAGCGCCGCATTGGCGCGCATTCATGCCGCGATCGCCGGAGGACCGTGCGAATCGTAAGCCTTGCCATCCGCGGCGCGAAGCTGCGGGCGGAAGGCAACGGGATATGTGGGGTCCCCGAACGCAAGGAGCGCAATTCCAGGGATTGCTCCGACTGCGGCGTTGCCGGAATCGTAAGGAGCATATTTCGGCGTCGCCTTACGCTCGGCGGCCAGAATACCGCGGACGGCATCGCGCACGCTGACCTGCAGCGGCTGGCCATCCTTGCTGGACGAGGAGACAGAGTTCGGGCCGCGCGTCGGGCCGATGACGAAGTTGCCGCCGAGCAGCAGGCCGAGATAGGCGAAAACGGCGACGACCAGGGAGAGCGCAACGCGACTGCTCATGCGGCGCGCGTCGAGCCTCATCTCTTGATCGTTTGGATTTTCAGCCTCGTACCGGCTCAACGGCGCAAAAGTCTCTCATTTTTATCGGGAGAAGGCGTTTCCTCGACTGAGATTGTAACAGTCTCGGCCTCGTCTTCATAGGGCACACTGTCATGATGCACTTGGGCCAGCCGGTCAACCGTGCCCATGGCAATTTCCCGCTCTCCCGGGTGCTCAGGCGTGTTTTGCGCCGAGTTCAATTGACCGAGAGGCAGCTCGACGGCAGCTTGTATGCAGTGATCGTCTTGCCGCGATAATAGCCGTCATTCGCCTGCCATGACCGCATCACCTGCTGTCCGGAAGGGCAGGTGAATGGCTCGTTCGTCACGAAGAGAACATCCTGGCTGGTGGTCGCCGGCAGCGCGAACGTCTGCTCGTAGTAGTTCTCCGGGGCGCCCTGCGGCGGTCGCGCAAAGATCGTCAGCGGCTCGTCCCTGAGCGTATGGAACATGTCCGCCAGCAGGTCCCTGTTGTCGCTGACGATGATCGAGACACCGGACTGGCGCGCTAGATCGGCAGCTTCTCGGCTGATTTCGCTCCGGCCAAGGTAGCGTTTCATTACTTCGTCGCCGTTGGGCAGGACGAGTTGATGAGCGAAGATGGTGGCCAGTGGGAAAAGGACACTTGCAGCACCGTTGATACACAAAGAGATGCGCAGTCCCTTTGGCCACAGGCGTTGCAGCAGCCAAACGGCAAGCAGCGTTCCCGCCACATAGGCCGTTACCGCCCAATTCGCATAAGCCTTGGCGATCAGCGCCTGGAGAGTGATCAGCGCGATTACTGGGGCCGAGAGCCAGATCAGCAGCTGCTCGAACGGCTTGCTGCGTCCGGTGAGTGCGCGGTAGGTCGCCCAGAGGAGTGCCGCGAACACGATCGGTCCGACGACGCCGAACTGCGCGGCGAAGAACTCGAGGCCGCGGCGTGGATCAATTCCGATGGTGCTCCAGTGCGCGATGTTCGTCGTGTGCTTGACGGTCGTCGCATCGTGCGTGACGTTCCACCAGAGATTTGGCGAAGCGACCAGCAGGGCGGTCAACACCGCTATGAAGAAATCGCGCCAGGATATCCGGGCGGACGGCAACAGGATCAGTGCCAGCAGGCCGCCGGGAACCACGAAGAGAATTGCATACTTGGACAGGAACGCGCAGCCGACGCCGAGCCCCATCACCAGCGCGAGTGCCACGGACCGGCGCTCGCGCAGCCCGAAATAGGCAAACAGCGCGATCGCCAGGAAAAACAGCAGCACGACGTCTGTCGAAAAGAACACCGACGACAAGGCCACGCCAGGCAGGGTGATGTAGGTTGCCCCGACCCAGCCTTCGACCTCCGGCCCGATGAAACGTTTGCCGATCTTCATCAGAACCAGAGCCGTCGCCATGTGCACCAGCGGGCCACAAAGCCTTATCCAGAAGATCGACGTCGATCCGGCGAGATCCGTCATCAGGCGAATGACCCAAGCGATCATCGGTGGTTTCGAATAATAGCCGAAATCGAGATGCTGTGACCAAAGCCAATACTGCGCTTCGTCGACGAACAGGTCGGTGGTGTCGAAGTGAAGCGCGATCACCCGCCAAAGGGTGACGGCGATGATGACGAAGAGACCTTGCCGTGCGGACATCAGCCGGATTTCCAATTGAACCGGCCTCCGATCCGCTCGATCGGCATGACCATGGCGCTAGGGGGGCGGCGCTCTCGTAGCGGCTAATTGTGACGGAAATTCAAAGGACGCGAAGGGTAGGGGCGATCCGGCTGGCTGCGAAGCTTTCGAGAATCGCGACCGCCGCAAGAACCGCTATGGCGAGGAAGCAGGAGCCCAGTCCGAGAACAATCATTGCCCAATCCTTTTGACGTCATGTCAGGGTATTGGGAGCCGTATATCACGAAGCTTGCTTCGAACTTGTAGCAAGCCGGCAACGCCCGCCCCAGTAATTCATAGATGGTTATTCGCATTGTTGCGAAAGTAGGTGTTCATAAAATGCGCATTAACTTTCACGCAAGGAATTAACCATAAACATTGCACGACACGTCGGAATGGGAAGTTTGACTCGTTCCCACCAGGCATGACGCCGAACCGTCGTACCGGATCGATCCGGTATCCATCTCTCAAAGCTTTGCAGGATGCATTGATCGGGAAGCCGTGGTCGCCGCTTTAGTGGGCGTCGGGCAGCCACCCTATTCGTGTTCCGTTGGACAAGGCGGGCGTTTTCAGACCGGTCGCAAGAGCGCCCGGGCAAATGGTTGGGGACAGGCGTTGGGGCAGGAAATGCCATCGGATCAGGCTCGAGGAGCACAGGCAGGCAGCCTGCGCGATCGCCTGCGCTTTGTCGGCCTCGATGCCGATCAATGCGATACCGTGCGCCGCAACCGCCTGCTTCTGCAGCAGCACCTCACCGTCGGTCTGCGTGATCTCTTCCAGAAGCTCCAGTCGTTTCCGGACGCCGCTCGCAATTTCGAGAGCGAACGGCAGGTCGAACGCCTGCATGATTTGCAGACCTCCCATTGGGATGTGCTGACGGATGCCCGCTTCGACAGTCTCTATGCCGAACGGGTCAAGGTTCTTTCTGATTCCGAAACCAAGATGGGTCTCGATCCGCGCTGGCATGTCGCCGGCCACGGTGTCGTGCTCGAGCATATCGTCTCAGGCCTCGCCAACGACCTTGCCGGACGTCCCTTCCTCCCAGGCGCCAAGCGCCGTGCACGCGAGATCACCGATCTGATGACGGCGGTGATCCGTCTGGTTATGGTCGACGTCGAAATCGCCGTTTCACTGCGCTTCAACGCGTTGCGCGCCTCCCAGCAACGACAGCTTGCCGACCAGCGTAGTGCCGACAAGGCTGAAGTTACCCGCATTTTCGCTGACGTGATTGCCGGGCTCGCGGAACGTGACCTGACCGTCCGCGCCGAAGTCGAACCCCAAAGCGCGCACCGCGACATAGCCGAGGCGCTGAACAGCGCGCTCGATACGCTCCAGCACGAATTCATGAGCATCAGCGAGCGTACGGCAACCGCCGAAACCTCGGTCCAGGCGCTTGGCGATGCCAGCCGGCGCATCGCAGCCGATACGTCGGCCCATGCCGAAGAACTGGTCGCTTCGTCCTCCATGCTATCAGGTCTTTCCGACAGCGTGCGCCGCGGCGCAGTCGATAGCCGTGCCGCCGAGAAGGCCGCGGCTTCGACGCGTCATGCGGCCGAGGAAAGCGGACAGGTCGTCGGCCGGGCGATATCCGCCATGGCCGATATCGAGAAATCCGCCGAGCGCATCGGTCAGATCATCGGCTCGATCGACGAGATCGCCTTCCAGACAAACCTTCTTGCGCTCAATGCAGGTATCGAAGCGGCGCGTGCCGGCGACTCCGGCCGAGGCTTCGCTGTCGTTGCCCAGGAAGTGCGCGCGCTTGCGCAGCGCTCCGCCGACGCGGCCCGTGAAATCAAAACCCTTGTCAGCACGACGAAATCCCAGGTTGACGCCGGCGTGCAGATGGTCGGTCGCACCCAGGATTCGATCGGCAACATCGTCCGCCAGGTAACCGAGATCAACTCCGCCATCGCAACCGTCGCAGGCCAGGCCGGCGACCATGCGGATGCGCTCGATACAGTGGTCTCCGAGGTCAGGGGATTGGGCGCGCGTCTCGGCAACTCGGCCGGTGCGGCGCTGCATTCGGCCGGCGGTGCAGACGATCTGCATACCGTGATCGTCGAGCTCGGCAAGACGGTGCGCGAGTTCCGCATCGCCCGCCAAAAGGCAGAAGCCGACCAGAGGGCGAGGCGCGTGATCGAAACGCAGCCAACCGTCGCGGCGTTCGAGGAACAGGACGATTCATTGGACTTCATCCGCCCGGCTATCGGCCTCGGTGGAGGGCGAAATGTTTACTAAAACAATGGAATATGACCGCGGCTCACCTTTGCGTGGCCAGGATCAGGGGACAAGGAAAAGCTGATGGCAGCAAAGAAGAATGGGAAGACGCTGAACCTGTCAGCGATCATCGACCTCAACGAAGCGTCGTCCATGCGTGACAAGTTTCTGTCGCTTCGTGGCAGCGCCCTTTCCATTGATGCTTCGGCTGTCGAGCGCGTCGGCACCCTCGGCGCGCAGGTTCTCATGGCAGCCGCCAAGACCTGGGACCAGGACAAGCTCGCGTTCACCTTCAGCAAGGCTTCGGACGCATTTCAGAAAACAATGCAGCTGATTGGTGTCGATATCCACCATCTGCTCGCCAAGGAGATCCGGCAATGAAGAAAAAAGTGCTTACCGTGGATGATTCACGGACGATCAGGAACATGCTTCTCGTCACCCTCAACAATGCGGGCTTCGAGACGATCCAGGCCGAAGACGGCATCGAGGGCCTCGAGGTTCTGGAAGAATCCAACCCTGACGTCATCGTCACCGACATCAACATGCCGCGTCTCGACGGTTTTGGCTTCATCGAAGGCGTTCGCCGCAACGAAAAGTATCGCGCGATCCCGATCCTGGTCCTGACGACCGAAAGCGACGCGGAAAAGAAGAACCGCGCGCGCCAGGCCGGTGCGACCGGCTGGATCGTAAAGCCTTTCGACCCTGCCAAGCTGATCGATGCGATTGAGCGTGTAACCGCTTAAACCCAGGAATTTCTCCTATGGATATGAACGAAATCAAAGAGATCTTTTTCCAGGAGTGCGAGGAGCAGCTCGCCGAACTGGAATCCGGTCTTCTGAAAATGAATGATGGCGATCGCGATCCGGAAACCGTCAATGCGGTGTTCCGTGCCGTCCATTCGATCAAGGGCGGCGCTGGCGCCTTCGGTCTGGATGATCTCGTCGCTTTCGCGCATGTCTTCGAGACCACACTTGATTGCGTTCGTTCCAACAAGCTTGAGCCGACCCAGGACGTCCTGAAGGTCATGCTGAAGTCGGCAGACGTCCTGGCTGATCTGACCAACGCTGCCCGCGATGGCGGCAGCGTTGATGAAAGCCGCAGCCGCGGTCTGGTGAAGGAACTGGAAGCGCTCGCCAACGGCGAGCTGCCGACGGCTTCCGCCGCCGTGGAAGCTCCGGCACCAAAGGCCGCACCCGTTGCCGCCGCTCCCGCGCCGAAGCCGACCGACGACAGTGGCTTCGAGCCAATTCCCTTCTCCTTCGACGACTTCGGCGACGAAGAGGAGGCGGGTTCCGATATCCCGGCCTACGAAATCATCTTCAAGCCGCGTTCGGACCTCTATTCCAAGGGCAACGACGCCACCCTGCTGCTCCGCGATCTCTCCCGTCTCGGCGAGATGAGCGTCTACTGCAACATGGACGCGCTGCCGAGCCTCGATGAGCTCGACCCGGAAGCCGCTTACTTCTACTGGAACGTCACGCTCAAGACCGACAAGGGCGAGGACGCGATCCGCACGGTGTTCGAGTTCGCCGAGTGGGACTGCGACCTGCAGATCACCGCTGCCGAAGCCAAGGCGGCTGTTGCCGACGCCGAAGAGCTGCCGATGATCCCGGTTCCCTTCGATCTGTCGATCCTCGATGATGGCGCTGCCGAAACCGCGGTCGCGCAGCCGAGGAGCGATGCAGCCGCTGCCGTGGCTACCGCCGAGACTGCTTCGAACGTCACGCAGATTGCTGCAGCCCGTGTCGAAAAGAAGGAAACCGCCAACGCTGCCGCCGCAAACGCTGCCGCAGCCGCGCAGAACAACGCCGCCGCCGGTGCCGGTCAGACGATCCGTGTCGATCTCGACCGCGTCGATCGCCTGATCAACCTCGTCGGCGAGCTCGTCATTAACCAGGCGATGCTCTCGCAGAGCGTCATCGAAAACGATACGACCGGCACGTCATCGATCAACATGGGTCTCGAGGAGCTGCAGCAGCTCACCCGCGAGATCCAGGATTCGGTCATGGCGATCCGCGCGCAGCCGGTAAAGCCGGTCTTCCAGCGCATGTCGCGTATCGTCCGCGAAGTCGCGGATATGGTCGGCAAGTCGATCCGCCTCGTGACCGAAGGTGAAAACACCGAAGTCGACAAGACTGTCATCGACAAGCTCGCTGAGCCTCTGACCCACATGATCCGCAATGCCGTCGACCACGGCATCGAAAGCCCCGAAAAGCGCACTGCCGCAGGCAAGGATCCCGAGGGCACGATCAAGCTCACCGCCAAGCATCGTTCCGGCCGCATCCTGATCGAGCTTCAGGACGACGGCGCGGGCATCAACCGCGAACGCGTCAAGCAGAAGGCCATCGACAACGACCTGATCTCGCCGGACGCCAACCTGACGGACGAGGAAATCGACAACCTGATCTTCGCGCCGGGCTTCTCCACCGCCGACAAGATCTCCGACATCTCCGGTCGCGGCGTCGGCATGGACGTCGTCAAGCGTTCGATCCAGGCACTCGGTGGCCGTATCAACATCACCTCCAGGCCGGGCCACGGCTCCGTCTTCACGATGAGCCTGCCGCTGACGCTCGCCGTTCTCGACGGCATGGTTGTCACGGTCGCCGGCCAGACGCTGGTCGTGCCGTTGACCGCTATCGTCGAGACACTGCAGCCGGAAGCCGCCGCGATCCACTCTTTCGGTGCGGGCCACCGCCTGATCTCGATCCGCAACAGCTTCTGCCCGCTGGTCGATGTCGGTCGCATCCTGAACTTCCGCGCCACCCAGGCCAATCCGGTGGATGGCGTTGCCCTTCTCGTGGAATCCGAAGGTGGCGGACAGCGCGCGCTCATGGTCGACGCGATCCAGGGTCAGCGTCAGGTCGTCATCAAGAGCCTCGAGGCGAACTACACGCATGTTCCGGGCATCGCTGCCGCAACCATCCTCGGTGATGGCCGCGTGGCGCTCATTCTGGACGTCGATGCTGTGGTCGGTGCTTCGCGCGGTCAAGCGCTGAAGCAGGACGTATCGCTGGCAGCGGTGGGTTGAGATTATGTCGTACGCCGTAAAAAGTCTGAATGAGGCGGATCGCGAACTGATCGCGTTCCGTGTCGGGGATCAGGAGTTTTGCGTAAACATCATGTCGGTTCGCGAGATCCGCGGCTGGACGCCGGCAACGGCTATGCCGCACTCGCCTTCCTACATGAAGGGTGTCATCAACCTGCGCGGTGCCGTGTTGCCGATCATCGATCTGTCTGCCCGCCTGGGTATGACGGCCGCTGAACCGACTGCGCGCCACGTCATCATCGTGGCGCAGGTCCGCACCAAGGTGGTGGGCCTGCTGGTCGATGCGGTATCCGACATTCTGACCGTCAACCAAGAGCATGTGCAGCCCACGCCTGAGATCGCTTCCGAACTGCAGCGCCAGTTCGCGCGCGGTATCCTGGCGATCGACAAGCGCATGATCTGCCTCCTCGAACTCGAGGCGATTTTCCCGGATATCGAAAGCGAAGCCGCATGAATGTCATGAGTGCAAAGGACGCGCGGCAGGGCAGTCCCGACGAGGTATTGGCGAGCGGCGAGTATCCGCTGACCCGCCGTGACCTCACGGAAATCGCCGCGATGATCTACTCGGATGCCGGGATCTACCTGAACGAGACCAAGGCCTCGCTCGTCTACTCGCGTCTGTCGAAGCACATCCGCAATCTCGGCCTGTCGGGCTTCCGGGAATATTGCTCACTGGTGTCGTCGCCGGCGGGGGCAGCCCCACGCCGCGAGATGCTCTCGCATCTGACGACGAACTTCACCCGCTTCTTCCGCGAGAACCATCACTTCGAGCATCTGCGTGATCACGTGCTGCCCGAACTGCTGCATCGCGCCAAGACGGGTGGCCGCGTGCGCATCTGGTCGGCTGCCTCGTCGGATGGGCAGGAGCCCTATTCGATCGCGCTGACGGTTCTTTCGATGATGCCCAACATCGCCGACTACGACTTCAAGATCCTCGCGACCGATATCGACCCGAAGATCCTGGCAATCGCTCGTGCCGGTGCCTATGACGAGAACGCCCTCGAAACCGTGTCGCCTGCCATGCGCAAGCAATGGTTTAGCGAAGTCAACGTCCAGGGCCGGCGCAAGTTTCAGGTCGACGACCGCGTCAAGCGGCTGATTACCTATAACGAACTGAACCTGATGGCGCAGTGGCCGTTCAAGGGCAAGTTCGACGTCATCTTCTGTCGAAATGTCGTCATCTATTTCGACGAGCCGACGCAGATGCGCATCTGGTCTCGCTTCGCCGAACTGCTGCCGGAAGGTGGCCATCTCTATATCGGCCATTCCGAGCGCGTGTCAGGCGACGCCAAGAACGTCTTCGACAACATCGGCATCACGACCTACCGCTATACGACCAAGGGCGTGGGGAGGAAGGCATGAGCGTACCCGCACGTGTTCTCGTCGTCGATGACTCCGCCACCATGCGTGGATTGATCACCGCCGTGCTCAGCGCCGACCCCGAGGTCAGCGTCATCGGTCAGGCCGGCGACGCACTTGAGGCGCGCGAGGCGATCAAGAAGCTCAATCCCGACGTCGTGACCCTCGACATCGAGATGCCGAACATGAACGGCCTCGATTTCCTCGAGAAGATCATGCGCCTGCGCCCGATGCCCGTCATCATGGTCTCGACGCTGACGCACCGCGGTGCCGACGCCTCGCTGGCAGCACTCGAAATCGGCGCCTTCGATTGCGTCGGCAAGCCGCTGCCGGGTGATGCACGCCCGTTTGGCGACCTCGCCGAGAAGGTGAAGGCTGCTGCCCGTTCGCAGCGGCGTCAATACACGCAGCCCGCGCCCGCCACGCCGCCGCCAGCCGTTGCCGATTTCCGCGTCGGACGCAAGATCGTTGCGATCGGATCGTCGACCGGCGGCGTCGAGGCCTTGATCGCCGTGTTGCAGAAATTCCCGGCGAATTGCCCGCCGACCGTCATTACGCAGCATATGCCGCCGACCTTCACGAAGAGCTTCGCGGAGCGTCTCAACCGGCTCTGTGCTCCTGTCGTGCAGGAAGCGACCGACGGCGCGCGTCTCGAGATCGGCAAGATCTATCTTGCACCGGGCGGCGAACGCCACTTGCAGGTCACGAGCGCGCACGCTCCCTGCTGCCGCCTTATCGAGCGCGACCCGGTGAACGGTCACAGACCGTCCGTCGATGTGTTGTTCGATTCGGTCGCCGAACTGGCCGGCCGCAACGCGGTCGGTGTGATTCTGACTGGTATGGGGCGCGATGGTGCCGCGGGTCTTCTGAAGATGCGCCACGCCGGTGCACGCACCCTTGGCCAGAACGAAAAGACCTCCGTGGTCTATGGAATGCCCAGGGTCGCTTACGAACTTGGTGCCGTCGAGCAGCAATTGCCCCTCAATGCTATCGGCGAAGAAATCTTAAAAATGACAGCCGCCCGAAAGGAAGGAACTGACTAATGTCAATCGCAGAGAAAATTAAAGTTCTGATCGTCGACGATCAGGTCACCAGCCGTCTGCTGCTCAGCGACGCTCTGACCCAGCTCGGCTTCAAGCAGATCACGTCCGCCGGCGACGGCGAGCAGGGCATGAAGATCATGGCCCAGCAGCCGCATCACCTCGTCATCTCGGACTTCAACATGCCGAAGATGGATGGCCTCGGTCTGCTCCAGGCGGTCCGCAGCAACCCGGCGACGAAGAAGGCTGCCTTCATCATCCTGACGGCCCAGGGCGACCGCGCACTCGTCACCAAGGCTGCTCAACTCGGTGCCAACAACGTGCTGGCCAAGCCCTTCACGATCGAGAAGATGAAAGCGGCTATCGAAGCCGTATTTGGAGCATTGAAATGAATGTCGAGGTTGCAGCCCGCCGCGTGCACATCATTCAGGGCGAATGGAAGGTCCTGAATGATCCGAACGCGGTCTTGACGACCATTCTTGGTTCGTGTGTGGCTGCATGCCTTCGGGATCCCGTGGCCGGCGTTGGGGGAATGAATCACTTTCTTCTGCCGGGCACTGCTAACACGCCGATGACCGGCGGCGATGCCACGCGTTACGGCGTGCATCTGATGGAACTGCTGATCAACGGTCTTTTGAAGCAGGGCGCGCGGCGCGACCGCCTGGAAGCCAAGATCTTCGGCGGGGCAAAGACGATCTCGACGTTCTCGAACGTCGGCGAGCAGAATGCCGCGTTTGCCGTGCAGTTCCTGAAGGATGAAGGCATTCCTGTCGTGGGCTCCAGCACGGGCGGCGATCACGGACGCAAACTTGAGTACTGGCCGGTTTCCGGTCGGGCTCGGCAATACCCCCTGACGGGTGCGGAAACACAGAGAACCGTCGCGCTCGAACAGCGCCCGGTGGCTCCGCAAAAGCCGGTCGAAAGCAGCATCGAATTCTTCTGAGGCGAAATACGGATGACCTTCAATACGCAATCGGACCAGCCATCGCCTTCAGAAGCGCTCCCCGACGTTCTCATGCGGATCGTTTCGGAGCTGCATGATGTCGCCTACCTGATCGAACGGATCGAACCGCAGCTTCTGGAGCTCGGCGGCGGCGCCGCGTTTCTCAATTCTCCCGAAAGCATGAAGGTCATGCAGGGCATCGATCTCGCCGTCCAGAAGACGCGCGGGCTCGCGGAGTTCATCGACACCATCACCGGCGAAATACCGCAGAGCTGGGTGGTCGATGTCGCGACGGC
Source organism: Rhizobium sp. Root708 (assembly GCF_001429725.1). Lineage (GTDB taxonomy): Bacteria > Pseudomonadota > Alphaproteobacteria > Rhizobiales > Rhizobiaceae > Rhizobium. Next base: position 428,053 of record NZ_LMHV01000012.1, read on the forward strand.
ACTCAGCCTGGTGAAATTGAGCGAAATGCAGCGTGCGCTGGGCGGTGGCATGCGTCACGGGCATTCGCAGCCTCTCAACAAGGCCGCAGGCGATTTTGACTTCTTCTGATTAGACGTTCTCGCACGATCACGAAACGCTCGCACAAGTTTCGAGGTCTATAGCCGAATGAGGCAATAGGCCAAGCTATGTCGATGACGATCGTGCGAGAACAGAATGAATCTGTTAAATCAATTACTTCAGATCTTTAAAAACTTCGGCTCACTAGGGCGGAACAAGCTGCTGGCGTTGGCCGGCGTAGGCGTCGTATCCGTCGCTCTCATTTTGGCTGCGGCCTTTCTCGTCAACAAGCCTGCGCAGGAAACGCTCTATGTCGGCCTCGACGCCGCCGATCTGAACCAGATCAGCATGGCGCTTGCCGAATCGAATATTGCCTTTCAGACCGGCACTGATGGCACCAGCCTCAGCGTTCCGGCCGGCATGACCGGCAAGGCCCGCCTCCTTCTCGCGGAGCGCGGTCTGCCAAACAGCGCCAACGCCGGCTACGAACTCTTCGATAACGTCGGCTCTCTCGGCCTGACGTCCTTCATGCAGGAAGTCACCCGCGTCCGCGCCCTCGAAGGCGAAATCGGCCGTACGATCCAGTCGATCAACGGCATCATGGCAGCGCGCGTTCATATCGTCATGCCGGAAGTCGGCAACTTCCGGAAGGCTGAACAGAAGCCGACAGCTTCCGTCATGATCCGCGCCAGCGCCGGGACCGGCCGCAGCGCCGCCAGCTCCATCCGCCACCTCGTCGCGTCCGCCGTTCCTGGCCTGGATGTCGGCGACGTTACAATTCTCGATTCGGCCGGACAGCTTCTCGCCTCGGGCGACGACGCAAGCAACAACACCCTGAACCGTTCGCTCACCATCGTGCAGAACGTCCAGGGCGAGGTTGAGTCCAACATCGACAAGGCGCTCGCACCGTTCCTCGGTATGGACAACTTCCGCTCCAGCGTCACCGCCGAGCTGAACACCGACAGCCAGCAGATTCAGGAAACGACATACGATCCGGAATCGAAGGTCGAGCGCTCCATTCGTACGACCAAGGAAGCCTCGCAGTCCCAGCAGAAGCAGTCCGACAACGCGACGACGGTGGAGCAGAACGTCCCGCAGGCGGCGCCTGACTCGGGTGGCAGCAACGGTCCCGAATCGCAGGACAAGTCCGACAAGAAAGAAGAGCAGACCAACTACGAGATCAACAGCAAGACGACCGCGACCACGCGCAACAGCTATCGCGTCGACAAGCTCTCCGTCGCCGTCGTCGTCAACAAGGGCCGTATCGCCCAGATGGTAGGCGAACCGGCCGACCAGGCGAAGATCGACGCCTACCTCGCTGAGATGCAGAAGATCGTGGCGTCGGCTGCTGGCATCAACGGAACCCGCGGCGACGTCGTTACCGTCACGGCGATGAACTTCCTCGAGAACCAGCTTCTCGAAGACACCGGCAGCGGCGTCCGCGTCATGGACATGCTGAGCCGCAACCTCGCAGGCATCATCAACTCCCTGGCCTTCGTCGCCGTCGCATTCCTCGTCATCTGGATGGGTGTCCGTCCGATGGTCCGCAGCATGACGGGCGGCGCCTCGATCGGTGGCGACACCTCGGTCGAAAGTGCCGGCCTGGAGCTGCCCGACTTCGCACCTGCGGTTGGCGGCGAAGGTTCCGGCGCTCTTATGGAAGGCTTCGGATCCGATTTCGGCTTCGACAGCACGGAAGATCTGCTCAGCCTTGGCGACGACGACGGCAACTTCAACCGCCGCGTCAAGGAAGGCCCGGAGCGCAAGCTATCGAGGATGGTCGAAATCAACGAGGAGCGCGCCGCGAAAATCCTCAGGAAATGGGCAGTCGAGAACGCTGCTTAAGCAAGGGGCCGGGAAACCGGCCCTTTTTTGTTGCTTAATTGTCGCCATCCACAGGATGCGATTCGCGTCAAACGCGAATCGTGTTGCCAGCCGACCTAGAATCATCCTAATTTTAATATGCTTTTAACGATTTAGATCGACGTGCGAATCGGCGCACAAAATGTAGCCAAAGTAAATCCCAAGAACTCGGAGATGGTACTTTTTAGTGTCTGTCGTAATCTTGGATGATTCGCGGAGAAGCTGCATATCTGTTTAAAAACCGCGGATCGAACTTATGCCGTGATGGTTTTCAGCCGCAGGATTTGCCAATGGACATGCATATATTGCAAGCTCTCAAGAGCGATACGCACACGGCAAACTTCGTTGGCCTTGCCGCGACCAACCTGTCATCACGCGACGAACTTATTTGTCAGTTGAGCGAGGCTGTCGGCACGGGTAGGTTGCAGCCCGGGCTTCGTATCCTGACCGACTACGTGGGTGCATCGCATTACCTTCTTGCGCGCGCCGACCTGGTGCAGGAAGCTGGCCTTGACTTCGTGGTATCGTCCGACTGGCCGTTCGACCTGGTAACCAATCTGGCGGAAACGTTTGTAGGCGGCTTTGCGCGGGCGACGGAGCTCGAGAAGTGCATGCAGCTCTTCCGGCCGCAGTTTGCCATGCTGCCGGAGACCGCCGACGTTCCCGATGGCGCCAGCAAGCAATACTGTTCACTCCTCTTCAATATCGGCCGCTCGCGGCTCGCCCTGATGTTCCTGTTCGATGATGGATTCATCCTTTCGCAGGAGCGGCTGAGGGATGTCGGCCTGTTGACGGCTTACTTCACCAGCCTGCTGCAATGCGGCGTGGCCAAGAGCGATCGGGATTTCGAACTGACGGATCGCGAACTGGAGTGCCTCTTCTGGATCGCAGAGGGCAAGACCAGCGACGAAATCGCGATGATCCTCGGCATCTCGCGCAACACCATCAACAACTACATCACCAGCGTCATGCGGAAAACGGCAACGAAAACACGTTCCGAAGCCATTGCCTTCGCTGTCCGTAACAATCTCGTTTAAGGGGACGGCCCAATGGCGCAACCATCCAGCAGGACGATCGGCACACCGGAGACATCACGGGGCGTGCGCGTCGGCAAGGTGACGAGCCGCTCCGATCTCTTCCCGCGGTTGATCGCCATGCAGAAGCTGGCCGACGCGCAGAATTTCGCTGTCTTTCGCGTCAATGGATCTGGCCTTCCTGCCAAGCAGCGCCTGGTCTGCGAACTCGAGAACTGGGGTGCCACCAACGCTGGCGCCTGCAAGGCCTTCGTGGACGCCCACGGCGACGCGCTGCTCGAACACATCGAGAAGTCGCTGCTGCCGCTCACCTGGGCGGGCAGCCACGATGCTGGCGTTCCCAATGCATCGGGAATGGCGCCGTTCGTGGAGCGGCTGGCGGCCGGTCTCGTGCCGTTCTCCGGCATGGCTTTCCCGGTTCGGCTCGGCGCGATCGGTAACGGCTTCGTGATTTTCGCCGGCGATGATCTCGATCCGCCGAGCGACATGATCGTCGAGCTGCACGGGCGTGCCTGCCACATCATGATCGATCTGCTCTCGCTGGACGAGCGGCGCGTCAGCGCCGCCGAGGCTCTGAGCGAGCGCGAGATTGCCTGCCTGCAGCTTGCTGGCGACGGCCGGATCAGCGAAGAGATCGCCGAGAAGCTCGGCTTGTCGGTTCACACCGTCAATGCCTATCTCGGCTCGGCAACCGTCAAGCTGGATTCGGTCAACCGAATTCAGGCAATCGCCAAGGCAATCCGGCTCGGCTACATCAGCTGAGATCGGATTAGCGACGGTGATTTGAGGTTAGCTGGCGAGCGCCTGGAGCGATGGCGCGATGTAGCGCGATTGCAGTAGGCTCCGTTCCAGAAAAGCCGTGTTCTCGTCGGGATCGACGGACGGGTTTTCGAACGCGATGTGGTTGATCTCGATGCCTGCGTGTTCGGCGGCGAGCGTCAGCTGGGCGTAAACGGTGACACCGCGCGGCTTGATCTCGAGATCGATAACGACCTCCGGCTTGCCACCCCATTCCAGCGTATAGCTGCCGCCATGGCCGAAATTGACGGTGCCGGGATGGAAAAACATCTCGGCTGCCGACGATACGAGATCGGAAAGATTGCCGTAGTACTCAAAGCGCAGGATCGAAATCAGGTCCGAGGCATCGAGGAGACGAAGCTCCGTCGCCACGGGGCTGATTGCTTCAGCAAGAATTCTCTCGCGCTGGGTAGAGTAGGGGCATTTTTTCATTCGGCTATCTTACCCGTTGGTTCTTGGCTTTCGCCGCGTAAACCCGATGAATGAGTTCGGCGACTGCCTTGTAGAATACAGACGGGATCACACTATCCACCGAGACTTGCGCAAACATGGAGCGTGCGAGCGGCGGATCTTCAAAAACGGGAATTCCGTTCGACTCTGCCATCTCTCTGATTTTCAACGCAATTAGGTCCTGTCCCTTGGCAACGACGACTGGAGCGTCGTTTTCTTCGCGTACATAGCGCAGCGCCACGGCAAAGTGGGTCGGGTTGGCGATGACAAGCGTGGCGCGCTGAACGTCGGCAATCATTCGGCGGCGCGCACGGTCGCGCATCAGCGAGCGCTGACGGCTTTTGACGAAGGGGTCGCCCTGGGATTGCTTGTTTTCTTCCTTGATTTCGTGCCGCGTCATTCGCAGTTCGGAGAACCAGTGATAGCGGGTCCAGAAGAAGTCGGCGATCGCCACCACAGCCGTTGCGATGAGAACGACGATGGTGATCTTCTGCATCCCCGACATCATCCGGGTGAAGATGGTCGAAGGGTCGGAGAACATCGCGTCGATCGCGCTGAAATACTCGCTCTTCATGATGAAGAACATGACGACGCCGACGATGAAGATCTTGACGAGCGATTTGCCGAACTCGATCAGGCCAGGCAGGCTGAACATTCGCGTAAAGCCCTTGGCGGGCGAGATTCGCGAGAATTGCGGCCGGATGCGTTCGAGAACCGGTCGCGGCATGTTCTGCGCGACCGAGGCCGCGACGCCGAAGGACATGAACAGAATCATTGCCGGCGCCAGGAGCGCGGCGCAAACCCAGCCGAGATGGACAAAAAGCGACATAACGTCGGGCCCGGTCTCGATCTTCCACTGATCCGGCTGCTCGAAGATATCCTTCAGCGCCGCACCCGTGCGACTGAGCGCGTCGGGCAGAAAGAAGATCAGATACACGTAGCTTGCGAGGACCGTGGCGAAAAGCGGCAGCTCGCGTGAGAAAGGCACGTTACCTTTGTCCGCGGCGTCGGTTTTCTTTTTCTCGGTCGGGTCTTCTGTTTTGCTGTCCTTGTCGTCATCGGCCAAGGTCGCGGCTCTCCATCAAAAAGAAAAGGCCGCACCTGAGCGCGGCCTTTCCAGAAATAGCTGGGACGGGAGATCCGATCAATGCGGCCGAACCGCCGCAGTCGTTCTGTGCACAACAGAAGCGGCTTAGGCGGCCTCGGCGCCTCCTGCCTCTGTTTCCTTGAGCTGGATCTGACCGGAATTCGACAGGCGAATCGCTTCCTGCGCGATGGCGCGACGGGCAATCGCAATCTCGCGAGGATTGATGCCGGTCGTGCCGCTCTGCAGATCCGATTCGATCATGCGGCGCTGGCGCGGGCTGATCGAGGCGAGAACGATCTCGCGCATCTCTCCCGAGGCGCCGCGAAGCGCCATCGTGAGGATATCCGCGGAGATATCGTTGAGCAGCATGACGCGGCTGCGCTGCGGCATGAGCATGAGGTCTTCGAAGAGGAAGATCTTCGGGCGGACCTTGTTGACCGATTCGCGGCTGATCGATTCGAGCGAGGTGAGCAAGGTATCGACCTGCGGCTTGTCCATCTCGTTCATGAGTTCGGCAACCTTCGTCGAGCCGATCGCATTCTTCTCGGCGTCGATTTCCGCCAGCAGCGACATCACCTGCTTTTCGATGATCTGCGCCGCCTTCGGGCTGACTGCCTTCAGGTTGACGGTACGGTTCATGATGTCGGCTCTGCGGCTGTCCGGGATCTGCATCAGAACCTTGGCGCCGAAGGAGGAGGGCATCATGGAGAGGATATAGGCAACGGTCTGCGGATGTTCGCGCAGCAGGAACTTGCCGATGAAGGCGGGATCGCCTTCGCCGAGGCGGTCCCAGATGGACGTTTCATAGGCCTGGAAAGTCGTGCGGCGACCAAGCAGGCTGTCGACTTCGTCGGGTGTCAGGCCTTCTTCGAGAATGCTCTCGATTGCCCGCGCGTTGTCCATCAGACCGGCGCCCTCGGTGAAGAGGTCCTCGAACTCCGCAACGAGTAGCAGAAGTTCATCCGGCGGGATGGCGCGCAGGGTCTGGGCCGATCCGATGATCGTCTGCAGCTCTGCCTGCGTGAAATATTTCAACAGTCTGCCTGCAACCCCTTTCCCCATAGCGAGGAGAACGGCTGCTGCTTTCTCAGCCTGGGTCAACGGTTTCTCGGCTAGAGCGCCGCCGAAATCGTCAAAGTCCATCATGGTCTAACCTCTCCGTCCCTGCACCGGGATCAGGCTTTTTTGGTACTCAGAACTTCTATCAGTTTTACGCCAAAACGTGTGTCGTCATTTTCAAGAACGGTGATCTCGCCGCGAGCAATCTTGCGGCCGTTCACCATGATTTCCACCGGCTCGCCAATCTTCTTGTCGAGCGCGATCGTTGCACCTTCGTTCAGGTTCATCAGACCCGAGACCTGCATCCGGCTGCTTCCGAGCATGATCTGAACATCGATCGGGATGTCCATGATCAGATCGAGGTTCGACTGCAATGCGCTTCCGAGCGGTGCCGGCTGCCCGCCGGACGTCGTGAAGGACGAATCACCGAAATCGGACGAACCGCCGAAATCGCCACCGAATGCGTTGTCCTCGGACCCACCGAGGTCGCCGCCGAAAGCTGCCAGATCGGTGCCTCCGAACGCGGCATCGTCACCGAACTCAGGCAGGCCACCGTCCGCATCGGTCTTGAGAACGCCGCGCAGGTCGTCGATAGCCTGATCCAGCTCGGCCTCGTTGCCTGGGAGCTCGGGTGAGAGATCGCTGTTCTGCTGTGTCTTCTTCGTCGCCATGAAATCACTATTCCAGTTGAAACTTGCCTCAACCTGCCTTGAGGCAGGCAGGTGTAAATGGACTAATTCATCAGGTGTCGGATGAGGTCGTCATCCGAATTGATCGTATCCTTGACCCGGACGGTATAATTCTCGCCGGAACGCCCGAATTCGCACACATACAGTTCCTTGCCGTTGGCGCTGACGTCGACACGGACGTCGCCATTGTCGTGGAACGGTATCACGTCGCCTGCCGCGAGCTTCGAGATGGTTCGAAGCGTCAGCTCCTGCAGACGGATTTTTGCGTCCAGAGTGACCTGGGAACGGCGAACCTGTTCCGTGATCTGGTCGGTCCACTCCGATGACTTGGCAGACTGGTTCTTCGCGCGCGGCGCCGTAACGGTCGTCTTCAGAAGAGCAGACTGCGGTACGATCAGCGCGAACTCGGACACGATACCGGAAAGCTTGATCGACATGTTGATCGCGGCTGCGAATTCGTCCGGCTTGTCCTCGGCGGGTTTCGGCCTGTCTTCGATCGCATGCGGCAGCTCGAGGGCGGGTTCGAAACCGCCAGGCGCGTCGACTGCCGAACGCAGGACGTTGGCGATCTTCTCGAACACCGTGACCGCAAGCTCCAGCTCTATCACCGAAAGGATACGATCGGCAGGCTGCTCGACCGTGTCAGGCGATGCGCCAAGCAGATGCTCCATCAGGGTGATGATGAAACCGTTGCCGCAGGCAAGCGTGATATCCTGCGACCAGTTGCGAAGCGAAGCGTTGACGAGCGTGTGGCTGTCGCCGAGATCCGCGATAAGGTCGTTCCTGTGGCCGCTGTGGCAGCCGAGATAGGCAACCTCGACATCGAGGCTGGTCTCGCTCTTGATGACATCCGGCAGGAACCCGCAGTAGACGTCGCCGAAGGCGGCACAGAGCTTTTCGACCGTCGCCTTGTCGCCGAGCCGACCGGTCAGCTTTGCCAGCAAGGCCTCGTTGATGACGGGTTTTGTTTTGAGTGGAGCGTTCATGTGGGTTTACGCCGCCTTGTTCTCGCCGCCCGGGTTCATCATCTCCTGCTCGACCGCGTCGATGGACGGACGCTCGTATGCCGAGATCGTCTTGCGGCCGTATTCCAGGGCGACCTGCGGCACGGAGCCGTTCATGTAGGCCAGGAGGGTCTGTTTGACGATGACGTAGAGGCGGTGCTGCTTCGAGCGAACGATCTTGATCTGCGAGACGATGGGCGAGCAGACGCAATAGGAGAGAAGAATACCGAGGAAGGTACCGACGAGTGCCGAGCCGATCAGGTGTCCGAGCACTTCCGGTGAATCGTTGATGTGCGCCATGGCTTTGATGACGCCGAGAACCGCCGCGACGATACCGATGGCCGGAAACGCGTCGCCCATGGTCTGGATGGCGTGATACGGCTTCATCTTGTCGTGGAGGATGGTGTTGATCTCTTCATCCATCAGCGCTTCGATTTCGTGCGATCGGGCATTGCCGATGATGATCAGGCGGACGTAGTCGCAGATGAAGGCCGTCAGTTCCTTGTTCTTGAGAACCGTTGGCGCGGACTGGAAGATCGAGGATTCTGCCGGATTGTCGATATGTGCTTCGATTTCGTTGCGGGACTTCGTGCGCAGGTCGCGCATCAGCGAATAGAGAACGCCGAGCGTATCGAGATAATTGCGTTCCTTCGGCACGGTGTGCTTGAAGGCTTCGCCCAGCGCCTTGCCGGAATCCTTCACGACTTTCATGGGGTTACCCATGATGAAGCTTCCCAGGCCGGCGCCCCCGATGATGACGAGCTCGAAGGGCTGCCAGAGCGCGTCGAGGTGACCGCCCATGGCCATGAAGCTGCCGATGATGCAGCCGCAAACAATCACAAATCCGATAATGATATTCATCGTCAGTCCAAACCTGATCGTTATTTTCAACCGAAGGGATAGGAGCGCTGGCTTGCGTGAGGCTGATGATTGCCTTGCAGATCAAGCTTTTCGCATGCCAGTTTCGCACAAGGATTTGCTGTCAGGTTGAAGGTGACGAATGGGTATCCGTGCCCGTTTCTGAGATGCCGCCTCAGCGAGATTCGCGCCGAACCAATTTGAAAGCGCCCGGATTTCGTACCGTTCATCGCCAATGCCAGGAGCCTATCTGGATGCAATCCGGTCTTTATGTTTCGCTGTCGTCGCAGATCGCACTCGAACGTCGCCTCACCACGATCGCCGACAACATGGCAAACGTGAACACGACGGGCTTCCGGGGCACCGAGGTCAAGTTCAACGAGCTTCTTGGCGAGACGGGCAACAAGATCAATGCCAAGGTTGCGTACGTCTCCCAGGGCAACGACTACCTCTCCGGCGATAGCGGCGAACTTCAGCACACCGGCAACATGCTCGACTTTGCGATCAAGGGCGACGCGTGGTTTTCGATCGATACGCCTGCCGGCAAGGTCCTCACCAAGGACGGCCGTTTCACCCTGAAGGATTCAGGCGAACTGGTCACGGTTCGTGGCTATCCTGTCCTTGATGCGGGCGGCTCGCCGATCCAGCTCGACAAGGCCGGTGGCGAACCGAAAGTCGGCGCCGATGGCATGATCTACCAGAACGACAAGCAGGCCGGATCGCTGGGTCTCTTCGAGGCCGACATCAGCAAGGGCTACCTGCGCTACGAAAACAGCGGCGTCATGACGACCGACACGCCGCGCGCCGTTACAGACCGCTTCAACGTCGGCGTCCAACAGGGATATCTGGAAAACTCCAACGTCAACGCGATGCGCGAAATCACGCAGCTGATCGAAGTCAACCGCGCCTTCGAAAGCATGACCTCGCTGACCAAGGACAGCGAGGATTCCTTCAACGAGGCAATCAAGACGCTCGGTGGCAGCCGCTGAGCCAGAAAGTCTGACGCATGTCGAATTCGCCTCTCGTTGAAGACGTTCTCTCGCCGAAGCTCGCGCATCTCGGCAGCCTTGTCGCGCGCTATGCAAAACCGGAATTCCTGGTCGCGCCCGGCGGGCACGTGCAAACCATTGCTGCAGGGCACTATACCGTCACCGGCCTGTCACGGCATGTCCGCCTGGGCGAGTTCGTTGCTCACAAGTCGTCGACCGGCGTGCATCTCGGTGAAGTTGTCCGCGTCGAGCCCGATCTCACCTATGTCTGCCCGATCGAACCGGGCGAGCCGATCGGTATCCACGACACCGTCATTCGCAAGGGTGCCTTTCGCATTGCGCCATCCGACAGCTGGTGCGGACGCACGATCAACTCGCTTTGCGAGCCGATCGATGGCCTCGGTCCCGTCGTCGAAGGGCTGACGCGTCGCTCGATCTCCAACAATGCGCCGCCCTCGATGACGCGTCAGCGCGTCGAGAAGGGCTTCAAGACCGGCGTGCGCGCGGTCGATATCTTTTCGCCGCTCTGCCTTGGCCAGCGCCTCGGCATTTTCGCCGGCTCGGGCGTCGGCAAGTCGACGCTGCTTTCGATGCTTGCGCGGGCGGATGCCTTCGACAAGGTCGTCATCGCGCTTGTCGGCGAGCGCGGCCGCGAAGTGCGGGAATTCATCGAAGACACGCTCGGCGCCAACATGAAGAAGTCGATCGCTGTGGTTGCCACGAGCGATGAGAGCCCGATGCTACGTAAGATGGCGCCGCTGACAGCCGTGACGATCGCCGAGCATTTTCGCGACCAGGGCGAGAACGTGCTGCTGATCGTCGATAGCGTCACGCGCTTTGCACACGCCATCCGTGAAGTCGCAACCGCGTCAGGCGAGCCGCCGATTGCCCGCGGTTACCCCGCATCGGTCTTTACCGAATTGCCGAGGTTGCTGGAACGCGCCGGCCCCGGTCCGGAAGGCACCGGAACGATCACGGCGATCATCTCCATTCTCGTCGACGGCGACAATCACAACGATCCGATCGCCGACTCCACGCGCGGCATTCTCGACGGCCATATTGTTCTGCAGCGCAGCCTCGCCGAGGAAGGGCGCTACCCGCCGGTCGATCCGCTGGCGTCGATCTCACGTCTCGCCCGCAAGGCCTGGACGCCGGATCAGGAAAAGCTGGTGTCGCGCCTGAAGACGCTGATTCACCGCTTCGAGGAAACGCGCGACCTCAGACTGATCGGTGGTTATCGCCAGGGTGCCGACCCGGATCTGGACATGGCGGTGAAGCAGGTACCGATTATTTACGATGTTTTGAAACAGTCCCCGGGAGATGCTGATTCGAGGGATGCCTTCGCCGATCTGGCGAGCGCTCTGAAGGCTGCCGCCGGCGCCGGCAACCAGCCCGGCATTCGCAGATAGAGAGGCGACCCGTGACCGATTTCGACGATGATGAAAAGATCGCGCCGCTGAAGCCGAAGGGCCGCAGGACGACGATGCTCGACCGGACCTTGACCGTCACCGGTCTGTTGCTGGCGGGCGCCTCGGCATTCTTTCCGTGGTACGTCTTCTTCAACGAAGACAAGTTCGGCATCAACGTCGCACAGGGCGACCGCACGCGCGAGCTCCCGGACTGGCCGGCCCGCAACGTCTTCAGCGTGTCTCCTCTGGCGATGGCGAACAAGAACCCGCCTGAAAAGAAACCCGAGCTGCCCATCGATCCGTTGACGACGGCGACGGTATCGAGCATCGGCAAGGAAGACGACAAGGGAATCCCGGCTGAAGATCAGCCATTCCCCGGCAAGTCCAGCTTCCGCCTCCTGCACGTCGCCAACGGCCGGGCGCTGATCGAAGACAACTCGGGCATGTATGTCGTCCGCGTCGGCTCGATTCTCCCGGATGAGAGCCGCCTGGCAACGCTTGAAGAACGTGATGGAAAGTGGGTCATCGTGACGTCGAAAGGCGATGTCTACCAGCGCAACTGACTCTCTCGACGAAATTTCATCAGAAGGCCCCGCCCAATCCAGGCGGGGCCTTCGTCGTTTTGGCGTGCATGAAGCATCGCCGCCAAAGAACCGGCTCTTCCGTAAGTCTGACGCAAGATTACCGCCGTAGGTTTGCGACAGTAAAAACGGAGAGTTCCCATGCAACCGATTCAACTGTTCGACTTGGCCTCGCGGCAGGCGGAATGGCTGACGATCCGGCAGGAGGTTGTTGCCGGCAACATCGCGAATGCGAACACGCCGAAATTCCGCGCGAAGGACATCACGCCTTTCGAGGCCGTTCTCGACAAGTCGGACGTTACCATGGCGCGCACCAATGCGGCGCATCTGACCGGTAACGACCTGAGCACGAAGAGCGACATCGACGTCAAGGATGCAAATCTCGATCAGGAAATCGGCGTGCAGGAGTCCGGCAATACGGTTGGCCTCGCGGAAGAACTCTCCAAGTCCGGTGAAATCAAGCGGCAGTACGAGCTGAACACCTCGCTCGTCAGCTCGTTCAACCGGTTGATGCTCATGACGGTGAAGAGCTAATTATGGATCCTTTGTCAGCAGCCCTTAAAATTGCCGGATCGGGCCTCGAGGCGCAGTCCACGCGCCTTCGCATCGTTTCGGAAAACATCGCGAACGCCCGTTCGACCGGCGATACGCCAGGCGCCGATCCCTATCGCCGCAAGACGATTACCTTCGGTGAGTCGGTCGATCGCGCATCCGGCGTCAACACGGTCAACGTCAAGAAGCTCGGTGTCGACGAATCGAAATTCACCACCGAATTTGATCCGAGCAATCCCGCCGCCGACGAGAAGGGCGTGGTCAAGCTGCCGAACGTCAACATGCTCATCGAGATGGCGGACATGCGCGAAGCGAACCGCTCCTACGATGCCAATCTGCAGACCATCAAGCAGTCGCGCGACCTCATCTCCCAAACGATCGACCTTCTGAAGAGCCAATGATGATTAGCAATGTGAACAATATCAGCTCCTTGTCGATGACGCGCGATCTCGCGGGTGTCGATCTCGGAAAGACGACGGCTTCCTCCGCAGCCGAAAGTGCAGCCAGCGATGGCAGCTTTGCCTCGGTGCTCAGCAACGTCGCCAATGGCGCCGTCAACACCCTCAAGAACGCCGAAAGCATGTCTTTCGCGGGCATCAAGGGGACCGCCACGACACGTGAAGTTGTCGATGCGGTCATGCAGGCACAGCAGACGCTTCAGACGGCGATCGCCATTCGAGACAAGGTCGTTTCGTCCTTCCTCGAAGTCACCAAGATGCAGATGTAGTTGATTTAAGGACGAAGCCATGAGAGCGCTTGCCATTGCTGCCACGGGTATGGATGCCCAGCAGACCAATCTTGAAGTCATTGCCAACAACATCGCGAACATCAACACGACCGGTTTCAAGCGTGCCCGTGCCGAATTCACGGACCTGCTGTACCAGACCGAGCGTGCCAAGGGCGTGTCGAATCGCGCCAACCAGGCGATCGTTCCCGAGGGCGCCAACATCGGTCTCGGTGTTCAGACATCGGCCGTCCGCAACCTGCACATCCAGGGCGAATTGGCGCAGACCGGCAACGATCTCGACGTCGCGCTGGTGGGCCGCGGTTTCTTCCAGATTCAGGCGCCTGATGGCACGACGCTCTACACCCGCGCCGGCGCCTTCAACAAGAACGAAACCGGCCAGATCGTAACGGTCGACGGATACACCGTCGCTCCGACGATCACGATTCCGACGGGCTCGACCGAACTGACGATCAGCCGCTCGGGGGAGGTGACCGCGAAGCTTCCGGGCGCGACGGCAGCAAGCACGCTCGGCCAGCTGCAGATCGCCGACTTCGTCAACGAAGCCGGCCTCCAGCCTCTCGGCGACAACCTTTATGCCGAAACGCCAGCGTCCGGTCAGCCGGTTGTCGGCACGCCCGGCGAAGAAAACTACGCCTACCTGAAGCAGAGCTATCTCGAGTCGTCGAACGTCGATCCGGTGAAGGAAATCACCGAACTGATCTCGGCTCAGCGCGCCTACGAAATGAACTCCAAGGTCATCACCACAGCCGACGAGATGGCCTCCATCGTCAGCAAGAACCTGAAGTAACAGGGAAGAGCCGAAACATGATGTTTTGCCGGGTTGGAACCGTTCGCGGATGGACATCCGCCATCGCAATCGTTGTCACTGCCTTATCCGCACCGAACGCCTGGGCGTCCGGCATGGGTCTAGCGGTCGTACCGACAGCGATCATCTACCCCGGCGATACAATCTCGAGCGCCCAGGTGCAGGAAGTCGAGGTCACAAACCCCAATCTGGTCGGCGACTATGCAAAGTCGGTCGGGCAGGTCGAGGGAATGATTTCGAAACGAACCTTCCTGCCGGGGCGGACGATTTCCCTGTCGGGCCTGCGCGAACCGTACACGGTGACGCGCGGCTCTTCGATCCGTTTGGTCTTCACGCTTGGCGCGATGATGATCTCCGCAGCCGGTTCGCCTCTTGAAGACGGCATGACCGGGCAGATGGTCCGCGTTCGCAACATGGATTCCGGCGTCATTGTCAGCGGCACGGTGCTTGCCGACGGCACAATCCACGTGGCCGCAAAATGAAGATAATCTCCCGCCTTTTCATCGCTCTTGCAGTCTTCTCGTCGAGCTTCGCCAATGTGGCGCCGGCCGCCACGATGACGTCGCGGATCAAGGACATTGCCTCGCTTCAGGCAGGCCGTGACAACCAGCTGATCGGCTACGGTCTGATCGTTGGTCTTCAGGGTACGGGCGACGGCTTCAGAGCCTCGCCGTTCACCGAGCAGTCCATGCGCGCCATGCTGCAGAACCTCGGCATTTCCACGCAGGGTGGGCAGTCGAACGCGAAAAACACCGCCGCCGTCATGGTCACGGCCAATCTGCCGCCGTTCGCCAGCCCCGGCAGCCGCATCGATGTGAACGTCAGCTCGCTTGGCGACGCGACGTCGCTGCGCGGCGGAACGCTCATCATGACGTCGCTTTCAGGCGCCGATGGCCAGATCTACGCCGTTGCGCAGGGATCGATCGTCGTTTCCGGCTTTTCGGCGCAGGGGCAGGCATCGAGCGTTACCGAAGGCGTGACGACGGCCGGCCGCGTGCCGGGCGGCGCGATCATCGAGCGTGAACTGCCGTCGCGCTTCAAGGATTCGGTCAATCTCGTCCTGCAACTGCGCAACCCGGATTTCTCGACAGCGGTTCGCATTGCCGATGTCGTCAACGGCTATGCCAAGTCCCGCTTCGGCGGTCCTGTCGCCGATGCGAAGGATGCCCAGGAAGTCATCGTCCAGAAGCCGCGCGAGGCCGATCTGACGCGCCTGATGGCCGACATCGAAAACCTGTCGGTCGAGACCGATACGCCGGCCAAGGTGGTGGTCAACGAGCGTACCGGCACCATCGTCATCGGCGCTGATGTACGCGTCTCACCGGTTGCCGTGAGCTACGGTACCCTGACCGTGCAGGTCACCGAGACTCCGCAGATCATCCAGCCTGAGCCGTTCTCCCGTGGTGTGACCGCGGTCCAGCCGCAGACGGATATCGCCGCGCAGAAGACGGGCGGCAAGGTGGCGCTGCTTGACGGTCCGGATCTCAAGACCCTTGTCGCGGGCCTCAACAATATCGGCGTCAAGCCTGACGGCATCATCGCGATCCTTCAGGGCATCAAGTCGGCCGGGGCGCTGCAAGCGGAGCTCGTACTGCAATGATGACGAAGGCGAGTGGCCAGAACACAGCCATTTCCGATCTGCTGCGGCGCGTCGCCTTGCCGGCCGCCGCACTGGTCATGCTGACGATCCCGGGCGCTTTCGCGCAAGAGGCTCGTCCTTCTGCCGGCGGTGAGCTGACCTCCGAGGAAGAAATCAAGCAGTTCTGCACGAATATCGCCGACCCGGCGCGCGACCAGCGCTATCTCTTGCAGAAGCAGGAGCTTGAGAAGCTGCGTACCGACGTGGATAGCCGCATCGTTGAAATGCAGAAGCGCAAGGAAGAATACGAGGACTGGCTGAAGCGCCGCGACAACTTCCTGAAGCAGGCGGAAGCTGGTCTCACTGACATCTACAAGAAAATGAAGCCGGACGCTGCCGCAACGCAGCTGCAGGAAATGCGGATCGAAGTGGCGGCCGCCGTCATCATGCGGCTGAACCCGACACAGTCGAGCCTCATCCTCAACGAGATGGATCCGAAAAAGGCTGCCGTCATCGCCAACATTATCGCAAGCGCGTCCGATCCAAATACGTCGAAGGATCCATCATGAAGAAGTATTTCCCGGTCGCCATCGCCGCCGTGGCCATGCTTGCCGGCTGCCAGTCGCCGCAAGCCGTCAACGAGATCGGTCGCGCGCCTGCGATGAGCCCGATCGGCAGCGGTCTCGCATATGGTCAGACGCAGCAGATGTCGATGTATCCGAAGCAGCCGCGCCAGGTGGCGCAGGGCTATTCGCTCTGGAGCGATTCACAGGCAGCTCTTTTCAAGGACGCCCGCGCTCTCAATGTCGGTGACATCCTCACCGTCGACATCGCCATCAACGACAAGGGTTCGTTCGACAACGAGACCAACCGCAGCCGCACGAACTCGAGCGGGCTGAGCTGGGATGTCGCGGCCAACGTCCTCGGCTGGAACCCGTCGTCGAAGACGGATATCACCTACGGATCGGACACCAGCACTGACGGCAAGGGCAAGATCGAGCGCACCGACAAGCTGACGCTGATGGTCGCCGCCGTCGTGACCGGTATTCTCGAGAACGGAAACCTCGTGATCAGCGGCTCGCAGGAAGTCCGGCTGAACCAGGAACTTCGCATTCTCAACGTCGCCGGTATCGTGCGTCCGCAGGACGTCAATGCGGACAACCAGATTTCCTACGACAAGATCGCCGAAGCGCGCATCTCCTATGGTGGCCGTGGTCGCCTGATGGAAGTGCAGCAGCCGCCTCGTGGCCAGCAGGCCATCGATCTCTTCTCGCCGCTCTGAGGCTGATCCATGGCAGAAGCAGAGGCCGCCGAAGGCCAACCGAAGAAGAAATCGGCCGCAATGATGACGATCATCGGCGTTGCCGTGCTGACGCTACTGGGCGCCGGCGGCGGCTGGGTGGTCGGCGGCATGGTTTCGCCGAACGTCAAGGCCGCCGCTCAGGAAGAGCAGGCAAAGGAATCCAAAGAGGCCTCGGCCAAGAAGGAAGGCGAGGGCGGGCTGCCGCATATATCGACGGAAGCAAACAACGTCGTGCAGCTCGAGCCGATCACCTCCAACCTCGCCTATCCGTCGGAGAACTGGGTGCGGCTTGAGGTCGCGCTCCTCTTCTCCGGCCCGCCTGATGTCAAGCTTGCCGAGGATATCCACCAGGACATCCTTGCCTATATCCGCACCGTTTCGCTGCAGCAGATCGAAGGTCCGCGCGGCTTTCAATATCTTAGGGATGACGTCCAGGAACGTGTTGACCTCCGCGCGCAGGGACGCGTATCGAAGGTCATGTTCAGGACCTTCGTCATCGAATGATTCGATTCCTTCTGCTTTTTGCTGCCATGATGGCGGTACCGGAGCTGGCGCACGCCCAGCAATTGCCGACGAACCTGTTGAACCTGCCGGTCGACGGTTCGGTTGCAGCATGGATCATCAGGACCTTCGGGCTGCTAACCGTTCTTTCGGTCGCGCCGGGCATCCTGATCATGGTCACGAGCTTTCCGCGCTTCGTCATCGCGTTCTCGATCCTTCGTTCCGGCATGGGCCTAGCGTCCACGCCGTCCAACATGATCCTGCTGTCACTATCGCTGTTCATGACCTTCTACGTCATGCAGCCGACCTTCGATCAGGCATGGCAGACTGGCGTCCAGCCACTTCTTTCCAACCAGATCAATGAGCAGCAGGCCATCGAACGCATCGCCGAACCGTTTCGCACGTTCATGAGCCTGAACACCCGTGAAAAGGATCTGGCGCTCTTTGTCGATCTCGCGCGGGAACGAGGCCAGGAGGTCGCGACAGGCGACAAGACCGACTACCGCGTGCTCGTTCCGGCCTTCATGATCTCGGAAATCCGTCGTGGCTTTGAAATCGGCTTTCTCGTGGTTCTCCCGTTCCTGGTGATCGACCTGATCGTGGCAACCATCACCATGGCCATGGGTATGATGATGCTGCCGCCGACGTCCATTTCGCTGCCCTTCAAGATTCTGTTCTTCGTCCTGATCGACGGCTGGAACCTTCTCGTCGGAAGTCTGGTTCGCTCGTTCCACTGATAGAGCGATATTCTCCAGGCCGCGCTTCGGTGCGCTGTAACTGCTCAAACAAAAAGCCCCGCAGGCGTTCGCCCGCGGGGCTTTTTATATTGTCAGGCGGTTCTCTATTCGAAGCTGAAGAATGGTTCCGTGCGGGCCGGAAGCGGCGGCACGTCGAAGTGGTCGGGTTCCTGCCCGAGCTTCGCCCGCTCGATCATCATCTCGTAGGCTTTCTCCAGATGCAGGCGGAAGCGATCGGCGTCGAAGAGCGGCTTGATGACCGCGTTCTCCCGGATGCGCTGCCTGTATTCGACAAGCCGGGCCGGATTCGTGGCCAGCTCGACGGCCATGTCTTCGTAAGCAGGCTTGTCGAGTGCAACGAGTTCCGGCAGCCCAATGGTATTCAGGAGGCTCTCGCTGACGCGTGAAGCGAAATTGGTGCCCTTGACCGTCAGAACCGGCAGGCCGCCCCACAGCTGCTCCGACGTGGTCGTGTGGCCGTTTACCGGGAAGGTATCGAGGCCGAGGTCGGCTGCCTGCTGACGGTCGATATGTTCCTCGTAGCTGACGCGGGGGCAGAAGATGATCCGTTCGGACGAGATGCCCTGCTTGTTGATGTAGTTGAGCAGGTTGGTCTGCGTGCGCGGCGATGAGAGCATCAGCCACAGAACGCTGTTCGGCGTCCGCTTCAGGATCCGGCACCAGATGTCGAGAACCTCGGTGTTGATCTTGCGGTTCGCGTTGAACGAAGCGAAGACGAAGGCGTCTTCGGGCAGCCCCGCCTGCGCGCGGCTCATCGGCTTCGGCTTCGGGCGGTTCTCCGAGTCGTTCGGCTGGTAGCTGTCAGGCATACGGACCAGCTTCTCGTGATAATTCGCTTCGCTCGATGCCGGCAGCACGAAACGGTCGCCGATCGCGTAGTCGAGATCGACATCGTTGACGCTGCCCGGGAAGCCGAGCCAGGCCGCCTGTATCGGCGCGCCGCCATAGTTCAGGATGCGGGACCGTCCGCCGAACGTATGGCCCTTGAGATCGACGAGAATATCGATATTCCGCTCGCGGATCGCGCGTGCAGCAGTCTCGTCGTCCATGTCGCGGACGATGCAGACGTCGCCCCAGATCGAGCGATCGATCTTTCCGGCTTCGTATTCCAGGTACTTTTCGTCGGTGTGGCAGAAGAGCGTGATCTCGAATTTATTGCGATCGTGCAGTTCGAGCACGCGGCGCAGCAGCTTCATCGTTGCGTGGCCGGCCCAGAGGTCCGACGAGAGATAGCCGATGCGGATCTTGTCGCCCCAGGCATGGGGCACTGCCTTTCGCCGCTCGGCGGCTTCCTTCAGCTGGATCACCGGATTGTGCGAAGCAAGCGCGTTCAGCTTTTCGTCTTCGCACCAGTGCAGATGATAGAACGGATTGTCTCGGCCAAGGAAGCTCAGATTGCCGTCGTCAAGCAGCCTCCTGATCGGCATGAATTCCTTCGCGGCAACGTCGAAGTCGCAGACTTCTCGCGAGAAGACCAGCTTCAGAAGCCGCAGCGGCATGATGTCGGGAAACCTCTTGAACAGATTTCCGACGAGCGTCTCGTTCGTGATGTCGAGAATATCGTCGCTGAGCAGGTGCACGGCAAAACGAACATGCTCCGGATTGCTGCTCTCCGAAATCACCTTGCGGTAAGGGCTGAGGAGATCCTTCCGGCCCCGCTTCAGATGAATGGAGGCGAGCACGTAGGCCACATCGGCATCGGAGCGCGCCAGCGACATGATCCGCAGCGCCTGCAACAGCGCCTGTTCCTCGTCGCCTACCGCGAAATAGAGCAGGGCTGCCTCACGGGTATAGGGCGACTCTGCCACGGTATCGAGCTCGCCCGCAAGCGCATAGGCGCTCGCCGCTTCCGCCTTGAAGCCGAGTTTCAGGAGATTTTTAGCCAACAGGACGTATGTCTTGACGTCTCGTTGGGTGTCGACCAGCTTGTTCAGGACTTCGAGCGACTTGAGGTACTGCCCTTTTTGATAATCCTTGGATGCTGCTGCAAACGAGATGTTGGTATTCAAGATCCGCTCCGTTCCGGAAATTCATCAAGAGGCGCAACACGGCCGACGGACCATCAGGCGGATTCTGCACCTAGTTTGCATCACCTTAGACAGGCGAACCTTGCTTGAAACAGGAGCCGTGGTTCCCAAGCGCACTGACCCTAGATTTTAGGGGGCTGTTAACCACCCCACCACTAGCGCTGGATTTGAAAGCGCTTTTAATGAGTTGGCAAGAAATGACTGCGAGATTGGCTCTCGACATGACGGGTTTGGTTGCTCAATTGGAACGGCACCGAGTGGCATGAAGCTGGTCCGTCATCGCCGGTACACAAGTCCGGTATGTCCTCCTTTTGTATCTTGTTTCCAGGGGACAGACTCATGACAAGCATTAACACGAACACTTCCGCAATGGCGGCTCTCCAGACGCTGCGTAACGTCAACAATGGCCTGAAGGATACGCAGAACGCCGTTTCGTCTGGTCTGCGCGTCGGCAAAGCATCTGACAACGCTGCCTACTGGTCGATCGCAACGACCATGAAGTCGGACAACAAGGCCCTCTCGGCTGTTTCCGACGCCCTCGGCATGGGTGCTGCGAAGCTGGACACCGCCTACACGGCCGTTGACAGCTCGATCGACATCGTCGGCGAAATCAAGGCCAAGCTCGTCGCAGCCAGCGAAAAGGGCGTCGACAAGGGCAAGCTTCAGGACGAAATCACGCAGCTCCAGGCACAGCTCTNTCGTCGGCGAAATCAAGGCCAAGCTCGTCGCAGCCAGCGAAAAGGGCGTCGACAAGGGCAAGCTTCAGGACGAAATCACGCAGCTCCAGGCACAGCTCTACAGCGTTGCCCAGTCTGCTTCGTTCAACGGCGAAAACTGGGTCAACAACGCAGGCGGCACCGTCAGCGTCGTTTCGTCCTTCGTCCGCGGCACCGATGGCACCGTCTCGATCAAGACGACCGACTACTCGCTCGGCGCAACGAACACCCTGTTCAACGGCACCACCAGCGGCGGTATCCTCGGCGCAACCGGCACGGCTTCGAGCAAGTCGRTYTWCGGCTTCACGATCRGTTCGRCCACGACSCAGGGCACCATCGACAACCTGCTGACGGACGTYGAAWCSGCTCTGAAGAACATGACGACCCTCGGCTCGCAGCTCGGTTCGCTGCAGACCCGCGTCGACATCCAGACGGACTTCGTTTCGTCGCTGAGCGACTCGATCGACACCGGTATCGGCCGCCTGGTTGACGCCGACATGGAAGAAGAATCTTCGAAGCTGACGGCCCTGCAGACGCAGCAGTCGCTGGCGATCCAGTCGCTGTCGATCGCTAACTCTTCTTCGCAGAACATCCTGCAGCTGTTCCGC
>NZ_LMHV01000013.1 GCF_001429725.1 Rhizobium sp. Root708
CAGGCTGCGGAGTGAGGCGTCTCAAAGCTAAAGCCGAAGAGGTGTATTTACCACCCGCCCCCGATCTGATCTTGCAACCGGTATCAGCCGCTCAGATCGGGGCTGGTCGATGTGCCGTGTGGCGACCAGTCGGACATTACTACTTTGCAAGCCGGCGGACATTCCAACTCCTCCGCCACATTGCGGTATCAGAATTTCTCTTATAGTTTGTCGCCCGCCTCACGCATGTCACGAGCACCATACTCTCGGGGCAGTCTACGGAATTTGCCGAGTAGGTTCGGTCGAATGTAACCCCGGGCGTAGGAAAGAGTGCGATGGCGTCCTGGACTTTCAATTGGGTTGAAAGGATTGTCTCGCGATCAAAGAGTTTTAAATCGATTTTAAAAAAATGCGCTAAAGCTAGTCGATTTTAATCTGTCGTTTAAAAATTTCTTGTTGCAACGCGAAGGAAATTTGACGCTAATCCGCGCACTGGGAGCGCGGTAGGGATTGTTTTCGACAGGAAGGCCGGTTTATGCCCCTCAAGAACCAGCTAGCGCTTTGACACCTAAGCCGCATGCAGCTTGTAGGTTTCCGCCCAGTGAGCTGGAACGAAACTTTGCTCGAAAGCAGTCACATCGTAGACCGAAAAAACTCCGTTTTGATCGCGGACGACGAAGTCGCTTGGGTGAGCTCTGAGAGCCTCCGGGCCATTGAAGATTGTGACGCCGGTAGCGGCAACAACCATCTGGCCACGTTCATAGCATTCACCGACCCATCCCGGCAAAAGCTCGCAGTTGGCCTCCGATGCCGCAATGATCTCGTGAGCGCGGACGACTTCAACACAGCTCGGTATTCTTAGATATTCGCGCATTGGGTCGAACATGGTCCCTTCGAAATGCATTGGCTTCATGCCGCACTTCCATTCGTCAGACTGCAGAATCGCTACTGCTACGCTAATGCCCTCTCTGACCATCGCGGGCAACCCGAACTTCTGATGTTCACAGGCTGATCACAAGCCGACCGCCACACCCTATCCAGCAAGCTCTACCTCGCCAGCCACTGCGAGCCGGAGTAACGCACGGTGCGTCCAATCTCGATCGTCAGCGATGGTTTACGTCCCCTGAGACCACGCCCACCCCGCTCTCTGTAATGGCGTCCTGGTCCTGATCCGGATCTTCCACGATCAACCCACAAGGGGTCCGCTAGCAAGCTGCGGCCGCTGGGCTCCGCCTGCGCCGTGATCGCGCCCGTCTCAGCACCTCTTCGGAGCCATCGAGCGGGATCGGCCCGCTTCCAAATGGAGCTCGCACATGTCGCACGATCTTTTCCTCGCTCAGTCCCACGCCTTCCAGCTCTCCCGCGACCTTATGGTCCCGGTCACCGTCTTCAAAGTGGACGGCGAATTTGGCGTGCTGCCCTCTGACGAAATCGACGCGAGCGACGACCTCGACATCGTGCACGAGTTTTTTCCCTGGCCGACTCACTGACCCGGCAATTGCCGTTCCGCGTGCCGCTGGCGACCTGTCGGCCGCAAGGGAAGCTTCGCCGCGGGCGGTGCAAGGTTGCACCTTGCCTCCCGCGCCCTTGCCCCCTCTGCTCTTCGCGGCGGCCGGAAAATGTCCCGCCGCTTTGCGGGGAGTTAAAATGAGGAGCGATCGCAGGCGATCGAAAAAACTATGAAGAGAGAAGAAATCGAGAAAATCCGTGAAGCGGTAAGCTGCGCTGCTGTTTTAGAAGAGGCTGGCTTTGCGGTCGACATCAAGGAAAGCACGCGCCGGTCGGTGAAGTTTCGGCGTGGCGCCGAAATCGTCATTGTCACGCACGAAGGCCGCGGCTGGTTTGACCCATTGAGCGACGATAGAGGCGACGTCTTCGGCCTAATGGCCCTGCTTGAGCATTTGACGTTTTCGGACGCGGTCGACCGGGTCGGCGATTTCATTGGCTACAAATCTGCGCCTCTTATCTGGAAGAAGCCGCTCTCCGAGGTAAAGCCTGCGGATATTCTGGCCCGATGGCAAGGCCGCCGGCTTCCAGGTTCCGGATCCGGGGCTTGGCGGTATCTTTGCTGGATGCGCGCGATTCCGACCGCCATCTTGCGCGCGGCTATCGATCAAGGGATCGTTCGAGAAGGGCCGTTTGGCAGCATGTGGGCTGCCCACACCGATAGCGCTGGACTGGTGGTTGGATGGGAAGAGCGGGGGCCCGACTGGCGCGGCTTTTCGACCGGTGGCAGTAAAGTTCTCTTCCGCCTGGGCGCGCCTGACGCTCCTCGTCTCTGCGTGACGGAGGCCGCGATCGACGCGATGAGCCTCGCTGCGATCGAAAATCTGCAGGACGGCAGTCTGTATCTCAGCACCGGCGGCGGATGGTCTCCTAAAACCGAAGCGGCGCTGCTGAAGCTTCTCGCTCGGCCTGGCACTCACCTCGTCTGTGCCACCGATGCCAATAGCCAAGGCGATGCCTTCGCGCGCCGTCTTCAGGCCCTGGCCAAACAGGTTGATTGCCCCTCGGTCCGCCTTCGGCCGCCGGCGGACGACTGGAACGTAGTCCTGCAGGAGAGAAAGGAGAAATTGAAGAGTGAAGGAGGAGAGAGGCGTGCCGCATCGCCGCCGACCGGATCAAGGGAGGCTTCGCCCGGCTGAAGCCGGCCCTTGACACGGCCGGTCGGGATGCCGGCGGCCCGGAAGGTGTCACGAGGGACTGAAAAGACGGTGATGGAGTGGCCATGCCCAAGTCCCCAAACCCTGAAGGAGCCAGAGATGAACACCCTTGCCCCGATCCGAAAGATCTTCGAAGGCGTCGCAACGCGCCCGCAAATGTTCCGGCTGTTTGATCGGCATAACCAGCGCCCCAACCGATGGGAGACCGATGCCGCTCCCCTCCACAGCGGAGAGTGGTTCGAGATTGATGAGGCGCTTTATGACTACATGCTCGATATCCTGCCGCCACTGTGGATGCGCGGGGCGATCTTCGCGCTGCGCGAATTCCTGACCGGCTCGGTGACAAGCATTTTCTTCGCGCTGCGGATCGACGGCAAGGTCAGGTACTTCCACGGCTATTGCGACCTTTCCGATCCTACTTCGGTCGAAACCATGCGGGCGACGATCTTCGACCGCGAAACACAGCCGGTGCGCGCCATGACCCGGGACGAGCGCCTCGAGCATATCTGGAGCAGCACCGCCGACGCTTATCGCGGCTATGCCGGCGATCGCTTTCCACCGGCGATGCAGGGAAAGCGCACGGTCATGCTGTGGAGTGGCACCGACGGCACGCTCCTGAAGCTCCTCGACGACCTCACCGATGACGAGATCGCCGCAAAGCTCCCCGTTCACATGCGGCATCTGCCGGTAATCGCGGCTTAGTCGCCGCCACTCCCTTCAATCCCTCGAGCGCTTCCAGCCTGCTATCGCGGCGGACGAGCGCTGGCGCGCATCCAAAAAGGAACACCCCCGATGAGCAACGATCCATTCACGCTCGACATGTTCGGCAGCTCTGCACTCTCTTCAGGCCTTGGCCTTGGTGTCACCGCGTTTGGCGGCTTCGACACGCTGGCCGCCAATGACGACGATCCGGATCCTACGCCGCCGCCCCTCGCCCCGGCGTTGCCGGCCGCGGTGGCCCCGACGCGTCGGCGGGGACAACGCCAGAATTTCTATCTCGATGACGACCGCGGCCTCGGCGTTTCGTGGAAGGACCGCGCCCGCGCCAATGTCGCGGCGATCCTGGTCGCCGACAGCATCGCGAAGCAGGAGAGGCCCGCAACGCCTGAGGAGCAGGCCCAATTGATCCGCTTCACGGGCTTCGGCGCCGGAGAGCTTGCCAATGGCATGTTCCGTCGGCCGGGCGAGGTCGATTTCCGCCACGGATGGGACGCGCTCGGTTCCTCGCTCGAAACCGCTGTCTCCGAGGCCGACTACGCCTCGCTGGCCCGCTGCACCCAGTATGCCCATTTCACGCCTGGGTTCATCGTCCGGGCGATCTGGGCCGGGATCAATCGTCTTGGCTGGCGAGGCGGTCGCGTGCTCGAGCCCGCCATCGGCTCCGGCCTGTTTCCCGCGCTGATGCCGGAGGAATTCCGCGACAACGCCTATCTCACGGGTATCGAACTCGATCCGGTCACGGCCCGCATCGTGCGCCTGCTGCAGCCGCGGTCTCGCATCGTCGAAGGCGATTTCGCGCGCACCGCCCTGGCGCCAATCTACGATCTCGCCATCGGCAACCCGCCCTTCTCCGACCGCACGGTCCGCTCGGACCGCGCCTACCGATCGCTGGGCTTGCGCCTGCACGACTATTTCATCGCCCGTTCGATCGACCTGCTGAGGCCCGGAGCATTGGCCGCCTTCGTCACCTCGCATGGCACGATGGACAAGGCCGACACAGCCGCGCGCGAGCATATCGCCAAATCCGCCGACCTGATCGCGGCGATCCGGTTGCCAGAGGGGAGCTTTCGCCGCGATGCGGGCACAGATGTCGTCGTTGACATCCTCTTCTTCCGCAAGCGCAAGGTGGGCGAGCCGGAGGGCAACCAGCTATGGCTCGACGTGGACGAGGTTCAGGCCGCGACCGCCGACGAGGGTGCAATCCGCGTCAATTGCTGGTTCGCCCGCCATCCCGACTTCGTGCTCGGCACCCATGCCCTCACCTCGGGGCCGTTCGGCGAGACCTACACCTGCTTTGCCTGCGATGGATCCGATCTCGAAACCGCCCTCGCCGCGGCAATCGATCTTCTTCCGGCAGGCCTCTACGATGGCGAACCCACGGCTGTTGATATTGATCTGGAAGACGAGCTCGCCGAAATCGTCGATCTTAAACCGAAGGACGGCCCTGTCCGCGAAGGCAGCTTCTTCACCGACCGTGCCAAGGGCCTGATGCAGATGCTTGATGGTGCGGCGGCGCCTGTGGCGATCCGCAAGGGCCGCACCGGCGACGGGATCTCCGAAAAGCATGTGCGGATCATCTCGAAGCTGATCCCGATCCGTGATGCTGTCCGGGAGGTCTTGAAGGCGCAGGAGACCGATCGGCCCTGGCGCGACCTGCAGGTTCGGCTTCGTCTCGCCTGGTCGGCATTCGTGCGCGACTTCGGTCCGATCAACCACACGACCGTTTCGATCCAGGAGGATCCGGAAACCGGCGAGGTGAAGGAGACGCATCGCCAACCGAACCTCGCGCCCTTCCGCGACGATCCCGATTGCTGGCTCGTCGCCTCGATCGAAGATTATGATCTGGAGACCGACACGGCGAAGCCGGGTCCGATTTTCGCCACCCGTGTGATCGCTCCGCCAATGTCGCCTGTCATCACCAATGCGGCTGATGCGCTGGCGGTGGTACTCAATGAGCGCGGCCATGTCGATCTCGATCATATCGCCGAGCTTCTCCATTGCGATATCTCCACAGTCATCGATGAACTCGGTGACACGGTGTTCCACGATCCGGCTGATGGTTCGTGGAAGACGGCTGATGCCTATCTCTCCGGATCCGTTCGCACCAAGTTGGCGGCGGCGCAGGCGGCGGCAGAGCTCGATCCGGTCTACGAGCGCAATGTTCGCTCCCTTCAGGACGTCCAGCCAGCCGATCTGCGTCCGTCGGACATTACCGCACGTCTCGGCGCGCCGTGGCTCCCGGCCGCCGACGTCGTCGCCTTCGTCAAGGAACGGATGGAGGCCGAAATCCGCATCCACCACATGCCGGAGCTTGGCTCGTGGACCGTGGAGGCGCGAGAGCTTGGGCTTTCGGCGGCCGGCACATCCGAATGGGGCACCAGTCGGCGACATGCCGGCGAGCTGCTTGCCGATGCGCTCAACAGCCGCGTCCCGCAGATCTTCGACGTCATCAAAGACTTCGATGGCGAGCGGCGGGTGCTGAACGTCGTCGACACAGAGGCCGCGCGCGACAAGCTGCAGAGGATCAAGCAGGCGTTTCAGGACTGGGTCTGGACCGACCCCGATCGCACAGACCGCCTGGCGCGGGACTATAATGACCGTTTCAACAATATCGCGCCGCGCAAATTCGACGGCTCCCATCTGAAACTTCCCGGCGCCTCTGGCGCCTTTGTTCTTTATGGCCACCAGAAACGTGGCATCTGGCGGATCATCGCCGATGGTTCGACCTATCTCGCCCACGCCGTCGGCGCCGGCAAGACGATGACCATGGCCGCCGCGATTATGGAGCAACGCCGGCTCGGTCTGATCGCCAAGGCGATGCTTGTTGTACCCGGCCATTGCCTGGCGCAGGCAGCACGCGAGTTTCTCGCGCTCTATCCCAATGCCCGCATTCTCGTCGCCGACGAGACCAATTTCACCAAGGACAAGCGCGCTCGTTTCCTGTCGCGGGCAGCGACCGCCACCTGGGATGCGATCATCATCACGCATTCGGCGTTTCGGTTCATCGCCGTGCCCTCGGCCTTCGAACAGCAGATGATCCAGGACGAATTGCAGCTCTACGAGGAGCTGCTGACCAAGGTCGATAGCGAGGACCGAGTTTCGCGCAAGCGGCTCGAGCGGTTGAAGGAAGGATTGAAGGAGCGGCTCGAAAGGCTCGCGACCCGCAAGGACGATCTGCTGACGATCTCGGAGATCGGTGTCGACCAGATCGTTGTCGACGAGGCGCAGGAATTCCGCAAGCTCTCCTTCGCCACCAACATGTCGACGCTGAAGGGCATCGATCCGAATGGCTCGCAGCGTGCTTGGGATCTCTACGTGAAGTCCCACTATATCGAGACGAAAAACCCCGGCCGGGCGCTGGTGCTGGCCTCTGGTACGCCAATCACCAACACGCTCGGCGAGATGTTCTCGATCCAGCGCCTGCTCGGCCATGCGGCGCTTGCCGAGCGCGGGTTGCACGAGTTTGATGCCTGGGCCTCCTGCTTCGGCGACACGACCACCGAACTCGAAATCCAACCATCTGGCAAGTACAAGCCGGTCAGCCGCTTTGCCTCCTTCGTCAATGTCCCCGAGCTGATCGCGATGTTCCGCTCGTTTGCCGACGTGGTCGTGCCGGATGACCTGCGGCAGTATGTGAGGGTGCCCGACATCTCGACCGGCCGGCGGCAGATCCTGACCGCAAAACCGACGGCGCTATTCAAGTCATATCAGCAGACCCTCGGGAGTAGGATCAAGATGATCGAGCAGCGCGAGGGTCCGGCCAAGCCAGGCGATGATATCCTGCTGTCCGTCATCACCGATGGCCGCCATGCGGCAATCGACCTGCGCTTCGTCACGCCAGCGGCCGACAACGAGGTGGACAACAAGCTCAACCTCCTGGTCCGCAATGCGCATCGCATCTGGGAGGAAACCGGCGAAACCCTCTATCGCCGCCCGGATGGCAAAGACTTCGATCTGCCGGGTGCGGCACAGATGATCTTCTCCGATCTCGGCACGATCAATGTCGAGAAAACCCGGGGCTTCTCGGCCTATCGCTTCATTCGCGGCGAGCTGGTCCGGCTTGGCGTGCCGGCCTCCGAGATCGCCTTCATGCAGGACTTCAAGAAGACCGAAGCCAAGCAACGGCTGTTCGGCGATGTCCGTGCCGGCAAGGTGCGTTTCCTGATCGGGTCCTCCGAGACGATGGGAACCGGCGTCAATGCTCAGCTGCGGTTGAAGGCGCTCCACCATCTCGACGTTCCTTGGCTGCCGTCGCAGATCGAACAGCGCGAGGGCCGCATCGTTCGCCAGGGAAACCAGCATGACGAGGTCGATATCTTCGCCTATGCCACCGAGGGCTCGCTCGATGCGTCCATGTGGCAGAACAATGAGCGAAAGGCCCGCTTCATCGCCGCTGCGCTTTCCGGAGACACGTCAATCCGGAGGCTTGACGATATCGGCGAAGGCGCCGCCAATCAGTTCGCCATGGCCAAGGCGATCGCGTCCGGCGACGAGCGACTGATGCAGAAAGCCGGGCTCGAGGCCGACATCGCGCGTCTGGAACGGCTGCGCGCCGCGCATGAGGATGATCAGTACGCTGTCCGCAGGCAGATGAGAGACGCGGAGCGCGAGATCGAAGTCTCAACCCGGCGCATAGGTGAGATCGGCCAGGACGTCGAGCGGCTTCAGCCCACATCAGGCGATGCCTTCAGCATGACCGTGCTCGGCGAGACCTTTACAGAGCGCAAGGAGGCCGGCCGCGCCTTGATGAAGGAGATCCTGACGCTTCTGCAACTGCAACAGGAGGGCGAGGTTCACGTAGCGAAGATTGGCGGGTTCGATCTCGTCTATGAGGGCGAGCGGTTCGGCAAGGGTGATGGCTATCGCTACGAGACCCTCCTCCAACGCACGGGCGCTAACTACGAGATCGAGCTTGCCATTACTGTCACCCCACTTGGCGCCATCTCACGGGTGGAGCATGGGCTCGACGGATTCGAGGAAGAGCAGCGCCGCTATCGCCAGCGCCTGGACGACGCCGAGCGACGCTTGGCGTCCTATCGCTCCCGCACGGGCGGAACCTTTCAGTTCGCCGACGAGCTCTTAGAGAAGCGTCGCCTTCTACGCGGGATCGAAGAGGAACTCGCGACCGCCGCCCTTGAAGACGCCACGCAGGAGGCCGCTTAGATGCCCGGTCCGGAACCGGGCGCAATCAGGCTTCGCCTGGTTCTGGTCCCGCCCGCCTGCGCGCGAGGCGCTCGCGTTGCTCCGCCTCCTTGGCGGCGAGGCTGTCGAGGTAGCGCTCGCGCATCTGCTTGATATCGATCTCGCCGCGAACCCATTCGTCGACAAGCGCGATGAAGGTTGGATTTTCATCGATGGACATGCCCTGGGCTTTCGCCCTGTCGATGGCGCGCTGCGCGATGGATTTCCGGGTGCTAGGGTCCGTGCTCATCTTGCCTCGACTTGGGATTGATCAGGTGGGCGGCGACATCTATCAGGGGGTTGCTTAAGCCGCGACTTGAAATCGGACGCTATCAACAATATCTGAGGATCACTTCCCGTTTCGATGATGTTCTGCCGCCGGCAACACCCGCGGCTTTTGATATCGTCCGGGATCAAGAAAAGGGCGCTCCCCACGCGGGATGAGCGCCCTTTTCGCTTTCCATGCCTTGACCGATGCTCGAACTCGATGAGATCAAAGTCAAAATATTGCGGGAATCGATGCCTTTTTATCTTGTCACCCAGACCTCTCTCATCGAAGCTGAAGACGAGCACGCCGCTGCTCGAATTGCGGTCGACCAGATCCGCTCCGGCGACAAAGTCGCCGTCACCGTGAAGTTCGACGAGACGACCGTCTCGCACATCGTCGTTCCTGCGAAACCGGCTATTTCTCGCGCAGCCACGGTTGCCGATCCCGAAGTTGCCGAGCAGATCAACGCCTCTTCCGCTGCCCAATCGTCGGTCGCTGAGACCGATCGAAAGCCAACGCTGAAGCGGATGATCGCTGACGCGTTCTCGCTTCTGAAAAGGCGTCCTTAGGTCTTTCGGACCGGTGATGTTCGTGATTGGCCCGGGTGGTCATTGATGTCCCCTCGCGTCATTCGGCCAGGTCGTCGCCGCAAAATGAATTAGAGAATGATGAAGTAAGAGCGATGAAAAGCGAATCGGTCGCAGATCGGTCCTCCTGCCGTCGCTTTCGCTCAATTGCCGCCTGCGCGATCCCGGCCGGTCGTCCTTCGCAGGGCAGTGCCCCGCTTGACCTGCCCAACAGGGATGCTCGGCCGCAGTTGCGGCAGTCCGGCCGCCCCGCGGTCCGGGAGATGTCTTCGAGAAAAAAATGAAGACAGGAAGGGTCGGCAAGGCGCTGGCCCGAAACTCTCCCGAAAGGACAGTCCCATGCAGATCAAGACGATCGATCCCCGCGCCCTGAAGGAAAATCCCGACCGCATGCGTCAGACAAAGTCGTCGCCGCAGGCCGATGCGCTGATGCTGGCGACGATCAAGGCCGTCGGTATCGTCCAGCCGCCGGTCGTTGCGCCCGAGGCGGATGGTGGAAATGGCTACATCATCGATGCCGGCCATCGCCGCGTGCGCCTGGCGATCGAAGCCGGCCTCGAGGAGATAGAGATCCTCGTCGCGGATGCCTCAAACGACAACGGCGCCATGCGCTCGATGGTCGAAAACAGTGTGCGCGAAGCGTTGAACCCGGTTGACCAATGGCGCGGCATTGAGCGGCTGGTCGCACTCGGCTGGACCGAGGACGCGATCGCCGTCGCGCTGGCACTCCCCCTCCGCCAGATCCGCAAGCTGCGGCTGCTTGCAAACGTCTTGCCGGCAATGCTGGAACAAATGGCACTGGGCGACATACCGTCCGAGCAGCAACTTCGGATCATTGCAGCCGCCGGCGAAGGCGAGCAGAAGGAAGTCTGGAAGGCGAACAAGCCGAGGAAGGGCGACACCGCAGCCTGGTGGACGATTGCCAATGCCCTGACCAAGAAGCGCATGTTCGCCAAGGATGCGAGCTTCGGCGACGATCTGCGCGAGGCCTATGGCATCGAGTGGGCAGAGGACCTCTTCGCACCGGCCGATCAGGACAGTCGCTACACAACCAACGTCGAGGGCTTTCTCGGCGCCCAGCATGAATGGATGACCAACAATCTGCCGAAGCGCGGCGCGATCGTCGAAGTTAACAGCTGGGGCCAACCGGAACTGCCGAAGAAGGCAAGCCAGGTCTACGGCAAGCCCTCGAAATCCGATCAAGCAGGCCTCTATCTCGATCGCGACGGCAAGGTTCAGACCGTTCACTATCGCATGCCCGAGGCTACCAAGCCTAAGGGCGGCAGTGCCAATGGTGCCGACGGTGTCGTTGACAGTGATAACGGGTCGACACCGAAGGCGCGTCCTGACGTCACGCAGAAGGGTCAGGACATGATTGGCGACTTCCGCACCGACGCCCTGCACGATGCCCTCAGCCGCGCTCCAATCGAAGACGACATGCTGATGGCAATCCTTGTGCTGGCGTTCGCCGGCCAGAATGTTCGCGTCGACTCCGGCGCAGAAGGTGGTCTCTATGGCGGTGTGCGCTTCGGCCGCCATGCGGCTCGCCTCGTCACCGAGGATGGCAGGTTGTCTTTCGACATGGACACGGTTCGCGTCGCGGCACGTGCGGCCCTGATCGATGTGCTCTCGTGCCGGCGCGGCATGTCGAACAGCGGCGTCGTGTCGCGTCTCGCCGGCGAGGCAATTGGCGCGGACGGCTACCTGCCGAACATGGGAAGCGAGGAGTTCCTCACATCCCTCTCGCGTCAGGCGCTTGAAAGCGTCGCCAAGGATGCCGGCCTCGAACCGGGAGCACGCGTCCGCGAGACCCGCTCAGCTCTCGTCACTCACTTCGGAGGCGATGCGAACCTCGTCCATCCCTCTGCTCGGTTCGCGCCGGAGCCGCCGGAGGTCTTCGCCTTTCTCAAGCACCTTGATCACGACACCGGCCAGCAAGACGAAGTCGAAACCGAGGAGGCCGTTCCCAATGACGAGCATGTCGAGGTCGATGCCTCCGATCTAGTCGGCTCCGATGAGGAGCCCGGCACGCTCGACGATCACGAAGCGGCTTACGGTATCGCGGCCGAATAATTGTACCAATCCCTTCCAGATTTTCACAGCACCGCCGCCGGTTATTCCGGCGGCGGCTTGCTTTTCAGGACCTCCAAACAAGGAGCCCGGCCATGAACGGACCCACAACTCTTTCCGCCACTGATCCAATGTCCATGTTCCCAGCGACCGATGACGTCGAATTCGGGGTTAGCGCCGACGGATTTCCCGTCGCACGCATCCGCGAAATCCTCCTCGGTATGATTTCCAACGGAGGCGGCGCCTTCTTTCTGGCCAGCGCGTGGCGCATCACCAAGCCGCTTGCTGAGGTGCGACATCACCATTTCTATGGCCACGATGGTCGCGTGGCCGACGAAGCTGCCTTCCGTCTGAGGGTGATCGAAACCGCGGAGCACATGCGGGAACTATCTGCCCTGGCTCGTGTCCAGACACGCATGTCTGCGAGCACGCCTTGGGGCGGCTCACAGCTGGCGACGATCTATGCCGAGGGAATAGTGAGCCACTCGACCTCAGGGCATGGGGGCTTTCATCTATCACCCGACCGAAATCGTCAGGTCGACGCATCGGTTCGAAGCGCGGGCGGTTGGTACGAGGAAGATTGCGAATGGGCGATCGTCGCCTTGACGTTCCCGGATCTCTTCACCGGCTACGAGCGCCGATGTGCTGACGAAGCTGCTCGCAACAGCGTTCCGGACTATTGGGAGAAGCTTCGCGGCCGCCCGCTCAGTGTCGGCGAATCCTGGTCGAAGGATCGTACTGAGTTCGAGCGCGTCCATGCCGACGACTGGGTCGTCATCTCTGCGATAGCATCCAATCAGCATTCCGGCATGACCGAGGTCGTCGCCACCAAAATTGGCAATCGCGATTTCCAGATTGAGGAACGCCGTTTTCTCGTCAGTCATGATGAGTACGGCGGACGCGGGCGTTTTGGATTTGTCATCGATCTCGCGCGCCATGCCGCTTATGACGGTCCGTCGAGCTTCGTGGGTTGGAGCACGAGGGCGGCATGATGGCGCCGGTAATGTCACCTGAAACCCAGCTCTCTCGCATGGAAGACGTTCGCCGTCAGACCCAGAGGCAGCTGGAACCCATTGACAGGCAGATCACCCGCCGGATGACGGCAATCTTGCCGCAGCTTGCGCAACGCCAGACCGGATACCATCGCGGTAAGGCGCCGGATGGCCGCACCTTACTCGAGCGCTATCGCGTCAACCTTGCCGGGCTAACCGCAGAGCGTCAGCCGGAGGCCGAAGCGCTATCGAGGAAGCTCGCTCGACAGGACGCTGCGATAGCAGCGCTGCGCGATCGCTTGTCTTCTGCCGGCCCACACGCGTGCCAGGAGGGCTGATGAGATGGCTACTGTGGCGCGGCGCGTCCTTCTGGACAGATCGGCGTTAGCTTTTGGACACCAAAACACAAATTCTCAGCGTGGCGTTAGTCATCAAGATCGCCATCGGTGTTGAATGCGTCTGTAAGGTTTGGCGTCATGTTGACTAGACGCTCCATATTCAAGCGCAGATTTCTCAGCTCCAAGTTCTTTGCAATCGTCAGCGCTGCGCCTTCGAGGGCGTCCTGTGCGGTTATGCAAGCCAAAACGCTGCGATAGACCCGGACAAAGTCAACCGGGTATCGCGCTTCCATCTGCGACATAGCTGATAGTTTCAGCTGTCTAAGGGAGCTGCGTAGCTCTTGCCCAGTGCCTATCACGATCCGCTGATCGCTGCCGCCTTCGTAGTCTTCAAGCCGGAACGACAACCCCCGACCGACCAAATCTGCCGATGCGCCGAAAAACGTCCAGATGTGATCATAGTTCAGAAGGCGAGCTGCAAGAACTTCCACAGCTCCATCGAACTGCTTCTTCGCTTGGTCTGCGGCTCGCTGCTCTTCCTGCTCAACGAGGATGTCTGTTTGCTTTCCGATGAAAGTCGCCTGTCGCCGAGACTCCTCGGCTTGCTCCTTAGCGACCGCTCGATTGTCCTCAAATTCCCGACGCGTCAGTGCTAGTTCGGCTCGTTGCAAAATCACCGCAACTACCAGCCAGAGGAATGCAAGGGGCGAGAAGGTGCCGGCCCAAAAATCTCCCCAATCGCCGACCTTCTCAAAACACGCACGCCAACTGGTGACCGCGCACCCGGGTTCCTGCCCGGCTAGAAAAGAGACCGCGAGACCAACCCAAGCGAGAGAGGCCAGCGTCGCACCAAACAACCAAATCACGGATGCCGTCGGCCAGCTCCCCTTCCTGGCTGGTTTACCCTTCTGTGGCGCGTGTTCCTGCATGTGTGGCCTGCCCCTTTGCACTTCCTCATTCAATGCGCATTAAATCCTGTCATACCAAAGCTGCAAGGCGTGGCAGTGTCTTCCATGGATTCAGGGGAATTGAAACTTAACGGTCCGTCTGGTCTTGCGACGAAGGACTTCAAATCAGCTCGAAAACCGCCGCGTTGTCCTGGCGCTCTCTCAGGCCTTTGAAAGAGGCGTGGCGCAGCTTTCCGTCATGCGTCCATGCCCGATACTCGATCTCTGCGATGAGTGTCGGCTGCACCCAAACCAATTCCTTGCGTCGGCCATCGTACTGTAGCGGTGGTGCCTTACGCTTGATCCGATCGAGCGTGTTGCGGAGCTGCGCGGCTACACGTTCGCTGAAGCCGGTACCGACAGAACCCACATAAACCCAATCACTGCCCTTCCGGGCGGCCAACAACAGGCTACCGATGCCGCCTCGGGCTGATAACGAATGCTCGTAGCCGACAATCATGAAGCTGTCGCTCTGGATGCACTTGACCTTCACCCATTCGCCAAGCCGGCCTGAGCGGTAGGTGCTGTCCTTGTATTTGGCAATGATGCCTTCAAGCCCATGCTTGCAGGCGGCGGCGAAGATTTCCCGCCCGTCGCCTTCTATATCTTCGGATAGCCGGATGGCGTCTTGCGATCCTTCAAGAAGCTGCCGCAGGAAATAGCGCCGCGCCGTCAATTCAAGGCCTCGGATGTCGTGGCCGTCGAAATAGAGAAGGTCGAATGCATACATCACTGATGCTCCCGAGTTCAGTTTGCCGCCGCGACCACCGAGCGATTGTTGAAGCGCGCTGAAATCCGATCGGCCCTGCTCATCGAGAACGACCGCTTCGCCGTCGAGAATGGCGCTCCCAACCCCAAGGCGTTTTGCTGCCCCTACGATCGCGGGGAAACGATGTGTCCAATCGTGGCCGCCACGAGTGAGAATCCTGACCTGCTTATTTTGAAGGTGGACAGCGATGCGGTAGCCGTCCCATTTGATCTCATACAACCAATCTGGGCCAATTGGTGGACGCGGCTTCAGCAGCGCCAAACACGGTTCGACACGCGCCGGCATCGGGTCCAGTGGGAGGCGCGGCTGGGAAGGATCGCGCGGCTTGCGAACGCGACTGCGAAGCGGTTTATCGTCAGCGACGAGCGGCTTGGAGCGTGGAGACTTTGCCATATGATAAGTACATCAGGCAAAGCTTAAAAAGATAGTGAATATGGCGACGAGCGACGGAGAGTGTCAGCCACGCTACAGGTGGCGAGAGACATGGTTGGGCGAATACCACGCGGACTACAAGGGCTTCGATGTACGACAGTCTTTCGGAAGCGGCCCGGCGAGTAGAGGAGCATTTCGAGCGACTGAAAGAGGGGCATAGCCGATAAAACATATAGTGGGGTCTGAGCCGCGTTGTTGAAGCCTCGATCTTCTGCCACCTTAGGTACTAGCAGACGGAATCGCCGAACCGGATGCGGCTAAAGCAAACAACTAACCAACCTTGGAGGAATGAGATGGATGGCGACACACTGAAGTGGGCGATAGGGATTTTGGTTACTGTAGTAATCGGCGTGGCTGGGGGACTGACAGTATATCGGTCGCGCCAGAGTGCCAAAGCCAGCAGCGGGTCCACCGTAATACAATCAGGTCGGGACACCAATCTTAAATGACAGACCAAAAGGCGAGAGCATCATCCGATAGCCATATTATCCAGAGCGCGCGTGACACGAATATCGGCTTGTCTGCGACGGACATGATGATGGTTTTCGACGCGCTAAAAAAGGTCATGGACACCTACGCCGAGAACGCACGTGAGATGGTTGAGCAGCGGCTGGATGCGTTTCGGCATCAAGTGCTGGCTCAATTCGTGCCAGGCGCGCGAGGAAGACCTGAAGCGTTTCGCGACCCCGATTTTCAGTATGTTCTTGGTCGCGCGCAGCAGGCTTTCGCAAGATCTGGGGACAGTGAGCTGGGCGACATACTGACCGATATGGTAACCGAACGATCAATGCAAAACGACCGCTCTCGCTTGACGCTGACTTTGAATGACGCGATCGAGAAATCTGCCCTGCTCACTCGTAATGAGTTCGCAGAACTCGGGCTTGCCCACGTATTCAGACACACGGTCAGGGAGTTTCGGAACTATCAACAGTTTATAAATTTGCTGGGCGCGCTACTGCAGTTCGTCCCCGACGTCTCTGTTAAGTCATCCTCGTATGACTACCTAGAGAGCCTCGGAATCGCGAACGTTTCGCCTTTCGAACAAGACTTCATGCAAATTATCCGAAGCTCGTGTATCGGCGTCGTCAGCAAAGGGTTTGAGAAATCCCGAATAAATTCGGAATGGTGGGCGAGTTATCGGCCATTTTTAGATGAGAATCTCGTTAGCTGCCTGCATGACTCGACTAAGTTGCAGTTCAAGGTTGGAAATCGAACTGCGTTTCAGGAGCAGGCAGCGAGGCACTTACTGGATGAGGAAGCCAGTTTTGGGCTTTGGGCAATTTATGAAAGCTCCGCGTTTACACCAGACGAGTTTCGAGAGGTTGTAGGGATGCAACTTCCAAACATCGGCGATCTCATCGACGCGTGGGACAAGACACAACTCCGGAGGTTGAAGCTAACGACTGTAGGACAAGCAATAGGCCATGCGGCAGCTCGCAGAATGGGATTGCAGCCTGCCGACCTTGGTCTTTGGATCACCTGATTCGCCAAGAGCCGCCCTTTAGCGGCTGCTTGAAAGGTCCTCATTTACCGGAGTGGCCACACGATGGCATCGAAGATCGCCTGAGCAATGCCTATGTCGGCTGCAGCATCGATCGCCGCTTTATTGCTCAGTCGGATCGATTCAATCGCTGCCCCAATCATCTGCCAATTAATGTAGGCATCGTTGACCACGTTGGCGACGCCGGCAAGGGTTTCTGCCGTAATTCCAACTTCGGCAGAAAGCATCGGGTAGTCAGCTGGATTCGGCTCAGCGTCGGCGAGAAAGCGGGAGGCCTCGCCTGCCTTCTGCTGATATGTCATAGCTTGGCCAGCCCCCGGCGTGATGTATCTCAGGCGCTCCGCTTCGGCCTGGCTGTCTATCGCAGCCTTGAGCGCGGTCTGCACGCCGGCCAGATTTGGCAGAGCCGACAGGCGAAAAGCCTCCAGCTCTGCTTCCTCCTCGGGCGTCATGTCACGCGTAACCTCGCCATCAAAAATCTTTGTCATGCGGCAATACCTTCTACGATGAAGTCTCCGGTAAGCGTACCCGTGGGCGCTATCAGCCGGAGAGCGTTAAAAATCGTGCTGTCCGTCTGGCGGGCATAGTAACTGGTGGCGAAAAGCACGCTGGAGGTGTTGTATCCGCCAGCCTTACCGAGGATGTGGGTCTGAGCCGCCTCGTTCAGCCGATCAATGGTGATCTCGAATTCCATATCGTTGGAGTTCACCAGATTGGTGACCGAAATGGCTACGCCCGAAAGGCTTGAGGTGTTGATCATCGCTGCCGCTGCCTGCTGACCGTAATAGGCTTGGCCGTACGTCGATGTGGTGACAAACGCATTGCCGTTGTCTGCACTGAACTGAAGGAGAATAGCCTCGTTCGTTACAGACTTCTGCACGCGTCCCTTGAGGCGGATTT
Organism: Rhizobium sp. Root708; assembly: GCF_001429725.1. Taxonomy (GTDB): domain Bacteria; phylum Pseudomonadota; class Alphaproteobacteria; order Rhizobiales; family Rhizobiaceae; genus Rhizobium. The sequence continues at coordinate 17,348 of NZ_LMHV01000013.1, forward strand.
TCTTGTACGCACTTAGGTTCGGGACAAGGGCGTATGCCGCAGCGCTCGGCTGATACCTGCCGACATACTTCCAGCCCTGAGAAGCCTCAAGCGCCGCGACCCGCGCTCGTGCATCCGCCAAGTCACTGAGCACCTGAGCCGCAGCGACCGTGGCGGCGTCGATAGGGGCGCTATAGGCCTTGATGAACCACGTAAAGGTGACGTTAGCCACTCGGGTTTCAGTAGCTGTGCGGGGTGCTCCGTTTGTGCCATCAGTGATCGGGTTCCCAATGCGATTAGTGACCGAACCCGTGGTGGAGCCGTCAATGACGTCAACCTGCCCAACCACAGTAGAGGTACCGCGACCGCCAGCGTTGGTGAGTAATTCGAACTTGTGACCTTGGAAGGCGTCAGCCTGCACCGTACCAAACGCACGGCCCGCATCTCGGGTCTGGCCGGGCAACCACATGCGTTCAAACAAGCTATCCCCTGCTGGCAGGACCGGGTTGCCGTTACCATTGACTGCCCAACCGTTGGCAAGGCCATAAGCGCGTAGATCGGGAAGCGCCGAGGTGACTTCAAAGCCCGGAATCCATTTGATGTAGCCGGGAGGCGTTGTCGCGCCATTCCCATACATTGCCACCTTGGTCCCAATCGGAACCCCACCAGTGAGATAGGATTGATTGGCCCAATAGGCGGCAGAGTGGTAGCTGCCATCGATCAGGTTCATGGAGACGGCCCACTCTTTGGCCTTGGTGCTCCAGCCCTGCGCTTCAACAATGTATTCCGCAATCTCTTCGCCAGCGGTGGCGGTATCATCTCGATAACCGCGAGCCTGCTGCGCAAAGGCCTCGGCTTGCGCCACGATCGCGGAATTAGCCTGATCGGTTATCAGCCGAAACGTCTCGCCGTCTTTGACACCGACAATCAGCATGCCGGCAATCAGCCCGCCTTCGGCAATATCATTACCCGAGTTCGACTTGACCGTTAGGGCGGCTTGACCATTGAACGAGATCGCAACGGGGCTTTCATCGCTCGTCTCCGCGATCGGGACGATGACCAGAGCGGCCTCCGAAACGGGAATGCCGGTGTCTGCCTGAATGGCCGAAGGCGTGCCAACGCCGGAGTTCGTCGCCTTGATAAAGCTGTAGGGCAGCGGCATCGCCCAAACCCAAGCCGAACCGATCCGGCGATAGATTCCGTTCTTTTCGCCATCTGGATCGGCAAACACCCAAGGCGTGAAATCGCCCACCGCCGCCGCATTCAGCTCGGCTAAGGTTTCGAACAGCTTGCCGGCGTTGGTGAGCATCTGAAACGGTCCAGTTGCCAGCAACTGAAGTGCTGCCGCATCGGCCGGAATACGAACGGTTGAGCCGTTGCGATTGCCCATGAAGTCTTCGACGATCGAAGAAGAAGGTATGTTGGGCGATTTAACGCCTGAATCAGCCATTGGGATTCCTCATCTGATGACAACGGAGAAAGGCCCGGAAATCGGACCCGCCACGCCGTCTGCGTTTTGCGGTTCAAGCCAGTAGTAGTGGGTGCCTGCCGGCAGGCAGGTTTCGGTTTCAAGGAAGGCGACGGCGTTATCGACCGAGCCTGCGAATGCGGAGTTTGCGGAGAAGGCGAAGACGTTGTTTCCGGCGACCGCCGTTAGGCGATCGGAGAAATTGCCGTTCGCGCTGCGGGCAACGCCATCAGCGTTAGAGCCGCCCGAGAGCCTAGGCGTCAACGCGCCGGCAGTGACGGCCGACAACGTGCCGGCGATGCGATAGGTCTTTCCAGTCGTCGCCGCGAGTGGCTGCGAGATGACTGCCGCCGTGCCGGCCGCGTGGGTGGCAACGCCGCTGCCGATCGTCCAACCGGTGCCGAGCGTCCAGCTTGCGGCACTGTCGAAGCCCGCGTTCGCCAGCAGGTTCGCGCGCGTCGTGTCGCCGTCCGGCAGGCTGTAGCTGCGAGAGGCCGCAACGTCGATCGCCACCCCGATCGCGTCCGTTGCCCGGTTGAGAACGTTGGACATCGACCGATAGAGCTGGACCTTTTTGGTGGCGGCATTGTCGCTAGTTGAGAACAGAATGCTGGCGCCACCGAGCAAGGCACCAATCGAGATGGTGGCGCTATCGAGCGCGGTCGGAACCGGTGCGTCATCGTTGCCGATCGTCAGGCTGACAACCGTCGTGAACGAACCAACCACGCCTGCCGGCGAGATCGCGGCGGCGCGGAGCTGAACGGGATTGCCGGTCGCATAGCCGGGGACGCTAGTGCCGCCGTCTGCCGCAACGAAGTCGATTGAGTTCCAGACAGTCGCCCCATTTAGGCGATGCTGAAGGCGGAACATCGAACTGACGATCGCTCCCGATCCGGGCTGAAGCAGGACAGTCAAACCGCCTTCGGAGCCGGTGCCGTTGAACCCGGTCTTGATGGACGTGAACACGGGCGCTGGAGGTTGGCCCGTCGCATCGCCAACGTCATCACCGACACGGCCCGACCACGCTGGCGGCACCTCTTCGTCGGTCAGCTCGTCAATGATAGGAGCCGCATCAACGAGGCGATAGAGCGATGCAAAGTCCTGGCCGGATTCGACCCGCGTCACCACAAGCGGCAGGCTCTCCGTTAGAGACTGTCCGAAATGCGCGAGGTCGTCGATCAACGGGCGTTCGGAGTGGTCCCCGATCAACATGACAGTGTGATGGATGCCCGCGATCGTGGCGACTGGCCTGACGACGCTAACGCCGATCGTGTCCTCATCATCAACGAAGACGCGGAAGCGGATGGCGTAATCGCGGCCGGCGACCATGGTCACGGCTTCGTCCAGCTCGATCAGCTTGCCGGTGACGGATTTCACGCGGCCGGCGACCTGTGTGCGCTCCAGAACGTCGAACGACCCCATGACGAGATCGCCGCGCGTGGCAACTCTAACGGCTCCATCCTGCACGACGGAATAGGTGTCCAGCCGATATTGGGCCTCGTACATACGGCGACGGGCCTCGCGCCAGATTTCGGCGGGATCGGTCTTGCCCGGAAGCTCCAGCGCCTCGGTCAAGGTGATGTCGCCGGAGTGCCCCGGCCATGGCACCAGCCGTTCGGCCGGCTTGTAGTCGTTGGTGGCATCGAGAAAGGCGACCCGGAAGCCGTCAGGTGGGTCGAAGTAGTTTCGGGTAGTCTTGAACTGCGCGCTGTTGCGCGGGTTGATGTGGTCGATCACCAGCTCTTGCGGCCGATCGACAACCACCGTCCAGCGGATGCCGTCATGGCGCTGGCGAGCGCGGCCGGCCAAGGCGACTTCCGCAAGCGCCTCGCGCAGCAGCTTGTCCTCATCGTGCACCCGGTCGTATTTCAGGCCCTTCAAAGTACAGTATTCGTGCCAGCTCTGAAGCGCCGGCAGATCGATGGAGCTATCAGGAACCGGGCGCGGGTTGGCCGGCGACTGGAGGACATAGCGGAACCACGAAGCCGGATTGCTGGTGGTTCTAACGATCCATGTGCCCGTCGTCTTGTCCCAATCAGGAATGCGCTTGGCAGCGATGGCGTTGAAATTGTCGAGTGCGCCGTTGAGCTGATAGGTCGCCTTTACCCGTACCGCCACGAGCGCAAGCGGCCGATTGAAGTTAAGCGGGTATTCCGGGCGCAAGGTCTGAAGCGAAAGCCAGCTCGATCGGCTCTGTGTACGTGTTGACGTGTGCTCATCCGTCATGCGCTCCACTTCGATGTCGTAGCGACCGCGCGTCGGGAAATCCCATGTGTGCTGGCGATAGAAGCCCTCGAATTTCGCCGCCGTGATGTTGAGGGTGACGACGTCGGTCCATGCTTCCGTGTTGGCACGGCGCTGCCTTACACGGATCGCAACCGTTGCGTTGACGTTGCCGCCATTGTCGTTGACCGAACCAAGGCCGGCCGGAAACCCGACGATGATGGAAGCGCCCGACGCATCAGGGCCGGTGCTGCGAATGATCGGGGTCGATTTCGAGGGACCCGAAATCACCGTGCCGGCATCGTTTCGCGGCAATGGCCGAACCAGCTCCGCGCCGACGTTCTCTTCGTTGACCTGCTTCGGGTAGAGCGTTAGCGGCTGATCGGAAGCCAGCCCTTCGCGGATCTCGGTTTGGACCTCGTCATAGTCATCAAGCTTGGTGTCACCGATCTGGAACTTCGATAGATCGACCCCGTTCGGGCCACCGTATCCGAAGTTGAAGACGGCTCGAATGTACTGAATATCGCCGACGATTTCGGTGTATGACTTCGCGGCAAAAGGCGGCGCATAGCGGATTGTGCCCATGACATCGGGAACGACGCCGTTGGGATCGATCCGGTTCTGCCAGCCGGAAATCGTATAGGTCTCATTGCGCGTTGAATCCGTCGTCTTCGGCTTTGACGGCGGGATAAGCGCATTGATCAACAGGCTTCCGAGCACGCTGACGCCGATGCCGATGCCGGCCGCCAACAGCGTGCCGCCGAATGTTCCGGCAAGCCCGAGAGCGCCGACCCAATATTGCCCGAGGGCAGCCGCAATGACGGAAACGACGATCTGAAGCAGCGAGCGAAGGATGTTCTTTCCGGGCACGATGCGAATGACGACGTGGACGCCGGCAAGTGGTCGAACGCGGTGCCAGTGCTGCCGATCGACCACCACCGAGCCGAGCCGCGACACGAGAACCACACGCATCTGCGCCATGTCGGTCTGCGTCGCGCTCGGAAGAGCCGCCTGGACGATCTGCGCCACGGTCAGGCCGGTCGGAAGCTCGATGTCCACGCGTCCGCAGCCGGGATCAAGAAGGGGAGCCGCGAGAACGGGAATACTCCGCGGTTCGGCTGAAGCGAGACCGGCCGGCATCACGAGGGCATTCATGCGCCACCTCGCTTGGTCGTGGCCACGTGCCGATACGTGCCGGTCAAACGGGGCTGCCATTTGCCGGTGTTGTAGTGCTCAATCTTGGCCTGATCGTCGGCCGTCACGTGCAGCATCAAGCCGGGCGACACGACAATGCCGATATGCGTTTCCAGCCGGCCGCGCCGGAAGGTGACGAGATCGAAGGTGCGAGCACCAGCCACCTCGCGCCACACGGGATCGCGGCGCTCGCCATCGACCAGAGCAGCAATCTGCTCCTGTTCCTCTAACGAGACATAGCAGCCGGAATAGGTCGGAAGCGTTATGCGAAGCTCTTCGGCATAGACGAGGACAGCAAGGCCCCAGCAATGGACACCTTCGAACGTATGGCCGAACTCGTGGTACGGGGTGCCGACATAGCGGTTGGTCCAATGGCTCATCGGTGCAGCCCCGGAAAACGATCCTTGGTCATTCGACCGGAGGGATACTTTTCTTCCTCGATGTCCTCGCGGGAAAACTCGATGGTGACTTCGCCGGCATCGATGTCGGCCGAGGTGATTTTCATATCGCGGAACTCCGCTTCAATGAGGTTTGGAGATGACGCCAGAACGACGGCCATGTGGATCGTCGCAAGGCTGGTAAAGCTGCGCATCAGCTTGGCGATGTCGTTGTCGATGTTCTCGAGAACGAAGGTTCCCGACGCCGGGGCATCTTCCAGATCGGACGGAACAACTGCGCTGACGAGGACAAACAAGAACGGATTGCTGGCCGGGTTTGTGCCCATCCACGTAGACCGCGTGCCATAGGTCAGCGGATCGTCCGATAGCCGTTCGGTGTTATCCGTCGAGAGACGAATGGGCGCGTCCAGCAGCTCGTGCTCGATGTAGAAAAGCGCCACATAGATTTCGTCGGTCGCCGATGCGTCCTGCATCAAGCGGGCGTTGAGCGAAACGCGCCTCATGGCATCACACTCACGTTGAAAGTGATACGGAACTCGACACCAACAATGGTCTCCACCGGCAACGTGTCACCGAAGAGGCACAACCAACGCGCCGCCATTAGCATCGGGCGACCGTCTGACATAAGAAGGCGCTGGCCGTCGCCAGTCAGGATCGGCCAGCCGTCCGTTGTCGGGTCAGGCATGTAAAATGGAAGCGCGCCGTGCGACGTGTCCTCTTCATAGAAGGTATCGAACACGCCCTTGCCGGCGCGCGACAGCATCACGGAGAGCGTCACCATCTTCGGTACTGATGAAAACCGGCGTCGATAGGCTGGCGTTGGGGCTTCGGCCTGACGCTTCAGGCGCGCTTCCGCTGCCGTTCGCTGATAGGTGTTGCGTTCCGGTCTCGGCAGGTCTTCAGGCCAGATAGCGACGCTCATCGGTTAATCCCCCTGCGGCGAACGCCATACTGTTCTTCGATCGTGCGGGAGGCCTTTCCGCCCTTCTTGGCGATGCCTGCCGCGATGCCTTCCGAGAGCGTGAAGATCGTCTGCCGCCCGCCGCGATCGTCTTCCTTTTCCTCGGTCTCGACGTGCGCGCCGGAATAGTTGTTGAGGATGATGGACGGACGCCCGGAGCCAGAAGCCCCGTTAGAATTCACGGCCGAAGGATAGACATTGCCGGCGCTGACGTAGCCGCCGCTGTCGTAACCGCGCAGCAAACCCTTGTGCATGGCATCGAGCTTGGCGACACCGACGCGCTGGACAGCCTTTTTCGAGAACACGAATTCGTCAGCATGAACGACGCCGGCGACGTCCTTTTCCGCGCCGGGACCGGTCCAGCCGCCGACGTCGTAAAGCCCGAGGCCGCCGCCAGCCCAAGCAGAGGCAAACTGCGAGGAGCTGCCAAGCAACGAGGTGCCGTAGCTCGTCAGGCCGCCGCCGAAGAGCTTGCTGAACCAGCCCATAATCCCGCCGCCGCCCGAGGGCGCTGCGGGGAAAGCGTTCGTCAGGTTCTTGCCGAACTGATCGAATCCCGTGCCGAGATTGCCAAGCCCTTGGGCAGTCTTGTTGGTGGTCGCACCGAGCTTCGAAAGAGCCTCTTCCGCCCCGCTGAGGCGTCCGGTCCAATTGTGCATCGTTTCGGGCGTGCTCGCGCTATAGCCATGCGGGCGCTCGAAACCGCCAAATGCCGCCGTGGCTTCCTTCAGGTTCCGGCTGTTCAGCAGCGCCCGATAAGAGGCGCTTTCCGTGGTTTGCAGTTCCTTCCAAGCGAAGTTGAGCTGGCCTTGGACGTTCCCGAGGTTCTGCCGGCCCCCGAGCGCTTGCAGCAGCGCGGGCGCGCGATCATTCCATTGGAACAGACCGAGCGCGTTGCCACCGTCGCCCACGGCAAGCGGATTGAAGGCGCTTTCGGCCTTCGCATGTCCCATGATGCCGGCAACCTGATAGTCCTTCAGGCCCTTGGAGGCAAAAAAGTTCCAAACCTGCGCGGCAACACCGCTCTGGTTTGTCGGGGTCGCAGCCGCGCCTCCATTGTCATTGGACCCAAGGAGGCCGGAAGCCAGATTGCCAATACCGCCGCTAACGCCGCCATTTACGATGACGGTAGCAGCATTAACCGACATCGAGCCGACGGTTTGACCGAGCGCCTGGCTGACCAACGAACCGGTATCTTTTGCGCCGCCGCCGAAGAGCCTCGAAAAGATGCCCCCCACACCACCGACGTCGGAAAGCGTTCCATAGTCCGTGCCAAGGATCGCATTCTTGAGCGGGTTCTTGATGGTGAGTTCCGTGAACATGCTGGTGATGTCTTTGGCGACGCCTTCTAGCGCGCTGCCGATATCGCCCGACATCAGTCCATCAACGATGCCGTCGATGCTGTCTTCTGCGCTGGTTTTGACCTTTCCCCACGCGTCGGCCTGTCGCGCGATCTCTCGATTGAGGTTCGCTTGCTCAAGAGCCTGCGCCCTTAATTGCGCAGCAAGATCGCTTGTGGTCTCAATTCCCATGCTGCGGATTTTCTGTTCCGCTTCGAGCTGCGCCAGCGCACGCGCTCTAACGGTCTCGTTCTCGCCCAGCAGCGCCTTCTCAAGACGGAGCTCCTGAAGCTTTTCGTCCTGGCCGCGAAGATACTCCAGCGCGGAAGCTCGCTTTTGCTCAGCCGCAAGGCTGGCATATCCCGTCTTCAGATCAGTGATGACCTTGTTCAACCGCTCCTTTTCGTCGCCTTCGGCGGCAGCGGCAGCGGCGACCAACGGGCGCAAAACCGACTCTTCCTGAAGCAGCCGGTTTGCATCGGCCGACGTCAGCGCGCCGCTTGCCACCATGGCATTGAGGCGCTGGCGCGTTTCCAGCTCGGCATTCATATCGCTGGCCTGCGTAGCGGCTGCAGCAATGGTCTCTTCGACAACGCGGGTCCGCGCCCGCGCCGCCTCGGTGGCGATCGTGTCGGCCGACACCTCGTCGCCTGCCAACTGAAGGCGAGCGCGGCGGGCCTCCAGCTCGGCACGCAGGAGCGGGTTTCGCTCGTTCTGAATCTGGATATCAAGCCGATCCAGCTCAAGAGCGCGCTGCTGCCGGTTGATCAGGGCATCAAGCGCCCGCGTCTTGGCGTCAATGGCCGTGTCGATGGAAGCCTGTTGCGTGCTGTCCATACCCGGTGCGCCGCGTCCTGCTTGCAAGGCGGCAATTTCGTTGCGAAGGTCCTGCTCACGTTTCGAGTTCGCATTCGCGTTCGATGCATTGGCGATCGTCAGGGACGCCGCGCCTTTGCGGCTTTCCGCCGCCTGTCGCTGTTTCTCCTCGGCGGCGGCCTGATCTGCAAGCAGCTTATCAAGTTCGGCTTGCAGCCCCTCGCGGCCTCGCACGCGCGGCAGGGCCAATATCTTTTTCAGCTCTTCGATACGAGCCGCACCGGACTTGCCCGAAATCGCCTCGTCAATCGCGCTTCCAATCGAATCGAGAGCGTTAGAGGCATTGGTGCTGACGAAGTCCCATGCACGACCGAGCGCGGTGGTTGCTTCGGCCGCATCGGCAAGCCGATCGGGCAGCGCCTTCAAGAGCACGGCCTGCGCTTCAGACTGGCGGTTCTGATTTGCAAGATTGGTTGCCTGCCGTGCCGTGGCGGCATCAATCAGCCCATATTTCTCGTAGAGGGTTTGTGCTGCCTGCGCCGGATCGGCGAACAATTCGGAAAGAGCGCTGCCGGCGTCGCTAGAGGCAATGCCGATCGTCGCGGCGAAATCTTTGGAAATGCCGATCAGGCTGGCGAAGTTCTCAGAGCCAATGCGACCGGTGCGAAGGAATTGCGCTTCCATCCCACGTGCTGATGAAACCGAAATGCCGGCAGATGCTGCACCAGCTCGCGCGGCTTGCTCCATCGCTGCTGCGGTGCCTGCCGTGGCGCGACCGAGGCCAGCGGCGGCGGTTGCAACCTCCTTCGTCGAGGTCAGATAGTTGCTGTAGGAGATGACACCCAACGCGGCGGCAGCGGCCAACGCGCCGACGCCGAGCGTCAACGGATTGAGCAGCTTGGTCGCGCCGGAAGCGATAACGCCGAGGTCCTTGAGCGCCGCGTTAACGCCGCCCTGGCCGGCGTAGAGCTGGATGATCTGCGGCCCCTGCTGGGCGAATATCATCGCCGGGTTCATGCCCATGAATGCAGTCTGTCCGACGTCAAAAACCTGATATGTCAAGTTCTGGCGTCGGTAGCGATCGGCGCTGGCATTGTCATTCGCGGGCGGCAAGCTCGGAACCTGCGGCGTAGAGCGAGGTGCCGGGGTGCCAACACCGGATGCCCGCAGAAGTTCGTCACGTGCTTTCTTCTCTTCCGCTGCCGCCCGTTTCGCCGCATCTGCGTTCCTGCGTATGGCCTGCGCATCGCGATCGAGGGCGGCGGTTTGCTTATCCAGCGATACGGCCGTTTCGGACGCCTCCCTTCCTAACGCTGAAACATCATTTTTGAGATCAGCCGTCGCGGCTCGCGCTGACGCGGTGTTCGCCTTAAAGACAAGCTCGAATTCCATTTGCTTGGTCATGCCGAGGCACCTGCAAAAACGGCGAGAGCTGCAAGCTCCATCACCTGAAGGTCAGCGAAGATGGCGGGAGCGAAGTCGAAGCGGCGAAGCACAACGTCAACGCTGGAATAGTCGAAGCCAGTCCAGATCAGAGCGGACGAGCCTGCGATCACGCGCCATTGCGTTTCACAGGCGAGAAAGGCGGTGACGCTATCCCAATTGAGAGCAAACACTTTGAACGCCTCGCTAGCCTCATCCGTCACCAGTGAGGGATCGACGGCGGCACCCATCTGTTCGAGTTGGGCCGCAACGTCCTCATCAATTGTGACGGTCGCTCGCGGATCGGAGCGGCCGAGGCGGGCATACGCCCAACCCCGCGCCGCTTCCCTCAGTTTCCCAAGCGGGCTTCCTGCCCATTCAGGCTGTCGGCATAGGCCTCATAGACCGCCGTGCGGAACCAGCTCATTTGCAGCGCCGAGCGGAAACGATCTTCGGAGAAGGACACCGCGCCGCCGTCCTTGGCGATAACGTCATCCCAATTCTTGCAAACAAGCAGCAACTGCTCGTGCTCATGGTCCGCACGTTCCTTTGCCGTGGTGAGGTTTTCGTGTCGCTCTTGAGCTGCAAGCGCTTCGTCGCGCGGGAGCGGTTCGAACTGAATTTTCAGGGTCTGTTCGATGATCTTGCCGGCCGCTTCCGGGTCGGGAATGCGAACCTTGACCGGCCAGAAATAGCGATAGTTTTCCTCGATAACGAATTTCATGCTTTGTCTCCTGAAGCTGAAAAGTTGGGTTGGAGGGAAAGGATCAGGTGAAGACGAACTTGAGTTCGTCCATGCCGTTGACCGGCGTGAAATCGAGCGGCAGCGAATAGTTTAGAATGCCGTCCGTCTGGCCTTGGGTCGGCTCGCCGATCTGGACGGCCGGCGCGGTGATCGTGATGGTGTTGCCGGCCTGAGTGCCGTGGGCGATCGACAAGCTTCCGGGTTCGCGGGAAAGTGCTTTCTCGAACCAGTTGATATCGGAGAGCGCCCGCGCTTCGACGACAGCCGTGCCGGTGGCTGAACGGTTCGAAACCAGCACCTTTTCGTCGCCGATTAGGAAGCGTGGCGTCAGCGTGTTGCCGAGGTCGATCGACAGGCTTTCAGCGACGGACGGCCAGCCGTGCAGCGACATGGCAGTGTTGGCCTTGCTGACAGGAACCGGGATCGCCCAACCGACTTTGCTCACGGCAGGCATCACGCCGATATCGGTGATCTCGCCGAGCATGCCGACAATGGTCACACGCCACTTCGGAATGCCCTTCGGCGCGAACGACGGCGCGAAATTGGCCTTGGCACCAACGAAGATGTGCTGGACCTTATCGGAGATGAAGTAGACCGAGGCCGACTCCTCTTCGTCTTCGACGATGGTATATTCGACCTTCGTGCCGGCCGTGACGGTTTCGGCGAAGTTGGCCGCGCGTAGCAGCGGTGAATACTTCGGCGGGGTGCCGGCAACACCAGAACCGGCGATTTCGATATCGCCTTCCAAGCGGCCAAAGATGCCGGCGAGAATGACGCCCTGGTTACCCATGTATGGCAACATCAGGTCACGCGAGACACGTTCGCCGGTCATAGGCGTGAACGTGACGTTCGACATGATGACGGCATTCGCCGCGATCGGCTCGGCGTCTTCGCCCTGGACGGTTTCGTTCTTGACCAGAATGGCGAGCTTACGGAAAAAACGGGTACCACTCATCTAACGGCCTTTCTTGGCGTGCTGGCCTTGACGGCCGGTGCGGGAGTTTCAGTCAGGGCGGCGGCTTCAGGTTCAGGAGGCGTGACCGCCTCGGAGACCTTGGCGAGCGCGCCGGTTTCGGGGTCGCGGACAAAACGCCCGCCTGCTTTTGGCTGATCCATTTCAGTCCTCAACCGTTAGAAATCGTGTTGTTTCCCACGTCTGGACGTAGACCGTGGCGTTGTTGCCAACCGGCGTTCCTTCGCCGCCGACAAGCTCGCAGGGTTCGCTCATGTCGGTCGGCTCCCAACCGGCAAGCGCCTGTTCGATGGCGTGTTTGAAGCCGCTGAACTCCTTGGCGCGCATTGCGCCAAGCGCATCGCCGTGATGACGGAGAATGATCGCAACGAGAAACTGCTCGGTGACGTGCTGGCGAAAGCCGCCGCTCATCAGCGTGTTCGGCTTCGCCTTTTCGCGGAATGGAATGACGAACGTCGTTCCGCTCGGGCGTGCGGTGGACTTGGTGATGACGTCCAAATCCTCGGCCATGACGACATCCGGCAAATCGGTGGCCGCCTTCAGGCGCTCGACGATAGTGTTGATCATTACCAGCCCCTCAAACCGCGTTCGGAAAACACCTCTTCAGGTGCGGAAAACATCGTGGTGCCTGATGACGTCGCCGGGGTCTCGCCGCTGGCGATCGGCAGCGTGATCGCGCCTTTGGCAACGTCCTTCAGCGCGGCAATCGCGTTGTCGTAGTCGGTGATGACCCATTCGGGCGGGGCTTCGTGGTGCAGGCGGTGGCGCGCGATATCAATCGCCCACGTGCGGACGAGATCGGGAACGACTGCGAAAGGAAGGGTGTACTTCGTCGCGACATACCCGTTGATGAGGTTGTCAGCGTGTTCAAGCGCCGCGCCTATAACGCCGGCATCAATTTCGCCGTCATTGTCGCGATCGGCAATCTGGCGAATTTCCGTCTCGCCAGCGCGCTCAATCAAATCTTCAAGCGTTGCGTAGGACATAAGCGATTACCGTTGCTTCAGGGGGGAGCCACCGGCCGGGATCGACCCGACCGGTGCAGTCGCGTTCGTTAGAAATCAGCAGCGCATGGGCGGTTTGAGAAAGACGAGACCGTTGGTCGCGTAACTCTCGGCAAACTCCCGCTTCAGCGGCTCGGCTGCGGTGACATCAACCGGGCGAAGGCCGAGGTCGCGGCGATCGGTGGCAACAACGACGCTGGTCGGCGCGACGTCGATCGCGTCGATGACAACGACAATCGAATCATGAACGGCGCGATAGAAGCCGGGATCAGCGGAGACGTCCGCGTAGACCGGAGCACTGGCGAAGAAGGCGCTGGCGACGATTGCCAGAGCGCCGAGCATGCAGGATCGAAGGAAGCAAATGCGCATTCGAGGTTCCTTGTTGGGGATTGGTGAAGTCCGAACGGGGCGGATGGTGTAGAGGCATCCGCCCCGCGATAAGGGCCGGCTTGGGAGACTTCGGAACGGCCCTTATTTCTTGATGGCTTTGGCAGCGCCCGCCTTGGTGGCTTCCGCCAGAGCGGCTTCCAGCTCGGGAACGCGCTTGCGCAGCTCGTCCAGCTCGGCGGCGGCTTCCACCTCATTTCTGATGGCTTTTTCCTGCTCGCTGGCCATGTCGAAGGCCGCGTTTTCAAGGTGCGCTTCAGCCTCGAAAAGCTTCTCTTCAGCCTCGGCTAGCTTGCCAATCAGCTCGTCACGCTCGGCGACGATCGGAGCGACTGCGGCCGTGACGGCATGTGCAACGATGCCATCGGCCAGCATCTTGGCAGTCAGCGCAACTTCGCTGTCGAAATCGGCCGACGTCTGTGTGTCGGACGTGTCGAACACGAGCGGCGCGGTGCCGATCGCCCTGGCCGCGTAAAGGTGGTTTGCCACGGCAGCCGAGACGAGCACGACCGTGCCGGCAGGTTCACGCTTGCCCTCGATTTTTGCAGGGCTGGCGAGCGTGACGGATACCTTGTTGTCATCCATGGTTTCGGTCTCCCGTTAGGCCGGCGTGGCGCCAGCGTTCTGGAACAGGAACCCGCCTTCAGCTCCCGTTAGGATCGGGCGGCGCTCGACCTTGGTCGGGTAAATCCAGCTATCCGTCCCGTTTTCGAAATACGGCTGATTGACCTGCGGATAGCCGGCCAGCTCGTAGGTGTAGGCGAAGGACGGAACCTGAAAATTGTCGCCGGCATCCGGGACGTAGGCCAAGATGGCGTCATCACCCCAAACGTCGTTGGCAAGATCGGAATCGGCTGCGGTTTCCGGCAGGTAGACAGCCGCGCCGACGACAACCCTCTTCAGCTCGAAATAGGCCGCGAGCATATCGACGGTGATGCTGTCCTTCGACGTGTACTTGAAGTGCTCCTTAATCTTCGGATGATTGCAGAGCGCGTTCTTGGCGCTTGGCCCGAGCGCCAGCGTGTTCGGATAGCGGCCGATCGACTGGCGAATGACTTCCTTCGCGTCGTCGAAGTCAGCCTTGGGGTCGCTGTCTTCGCTCTTCCAGCGGTCGGAACCAGTCAGAGCGACCTTGTGATTGTTGTCGTAGTTGGCGGCGTTGCGGGCAATGCCGGCCGTCTCGACTTCAAGCCCTAGGTCAACGACTTCAAGCACCATGTTGATAGCGCCCGAGCCGAGATCGATACCGGGAACAGCTTCGGCTTCTTCCTGATGTTCGACCGGCACGACGCCCTCAAGCGCATCCTGGGCCAGCGAAACAGGGTCGGACGCGTAGCCGTACTGAACGCGCTTCTTCTGCGCGCCTGGAGCGCGGCGGGTGTTCAGCAACCGGAAGGCTTCCTTGCCGAACTTGATGACGCGCATCGAGCGGTTCGGGATCGTCACGCGCGGGAACAGCTCGTGCGAAATGAAGGTTGAGTTGCGGTAGCCGCGTGCATGCGTCGAAAGAATCGGATCGACGACAGCGGCGGTGCGTGCGTTAAGAACGGTGGTCATCGTGGCAAAGGCCCTTATCGAACGAGGATGGAGACGAATTCGCCATCGGCAGCGGCGGTCAGCGCCGTGGCGAAGGCGTTGGCAGGCGTAGCGCCGGCTGTCTTGACGCCGCCGGTCGCAGCGGAAACGACCTTGGCACCCTTGGCGATGGCACCCTTGGCGCGAACGCGGCCAGTACCAACCATGATCACGGCGGTGCTTTCGCCGATCGCGGCCGGGTTTTTGGCGATGCCCTTCACAGGCGCGTCGTCGGCGGCCACCTTGGCGTCGTCGAAACCGACAAGATCGAAGGCGTCGATTGCCGTCGTCGCAACGACGGTGTCCGACAGGGCTTCAGTAAAAAACTGCATGCTTGGAAACTCCGTTGGGGGTTACTGCACTGCCTTGACGGCGGCGATGTACTCGGTGCCCGGATGGGCGCGCTGATAGGCAAGCGCCTTGTCGTGGACTTCCATGCGCTCCCGATCGACGGCATGACCGTCAGACGCAAACGAGGCGCTGGCCTGCTTTCCGGCTTCCGGCAGATCGGTTGCTCCGAACGAGACGATTTTCGGCTGTGCCGACAGGACGTCGCGGACGGCCTGGCTGACCGAAGCGGTGACGGTGTTCGCGCCGTCCGCAAACGACACGGCGGTGTCGGCCGGCAGCGCATTGAGGATCGCAACAACCTTGTCCTTCGACGCGGGCAGCAGCTTACCGTCCGTTACCAACGTTTCGGCGAAGGAGACGTTGGCGGCATTGGCAAGCGCCTGCTCGCGCTTCTGAAGGTCGGCGAAACGAGTGGTGAATTCGGCTTCGCGGGCTGCGAAGGCCGGATCGACAGGCTTTGTCACGGGCGGTTCCTTGGGTTCGATGATAGGTGAAGCGGAAAACGACGGCTGCACGGCCGGCGTCTGAAGCTCGGTTTCGGCCAGCCACTCGATGCGGAAGCCCGGAAGCGCCTTGTCCGCGTCTTCCATGCCGAACTTTTCGATGAAGAACTCGCGGAGAGCGCGCAGGATGCTGGCGGTTTCCTCAAGTCCGCGTTCGCCGAACTCGACGGTGCAGGTGCCGGCATCGTCAGGCTGCGAGAACTGGACGTTCTGGAGACCGGTCACAGCCGGAGCCGCGCCGCCGAGGAAACCGATATGCTTCGGGTACCACGTACCGGGAACCGGGTTGGCGGCAGCATCGGGGCGATGGAAGGACAGCGACACCTTCTTGTAGGTGCCAGCCTTCACGGCGTCAGCGAAGGCCGGAGCGATCTCGCCGACGTTGGCAAACAGCCG
Source organism: Rhizobium sp. Root708 (assembly GCF_001429725.1). Taxonomy (GTDB): domain Bacteria; phylum Pseudomonadota; class Alphaproteobacteria; order Rhizobiales; family Rhizobiaceae; genus Rhizobium. Next base: position 33,083 of record NZ_LMHV01000013.1, read on the forward strand.
ATCGGCCTTTGCGTCGTAGTCGAAGCTTTGCGCCCAGCCGAAAGCCGGCGCGTCCGTCTTCGGATGACCGACGACAACAGGTGCCGGTGCCGTCGCAAAATCGTAGGCATCCGCCATCGCTTTCAGGTCGGCGGCAGAGAATGAAAGCTGCTGGCCTTCCATCGGCGTAAAGGTGCCGGTGCGGAAAACCTCAATGCGGGCGGTCTTCTTGGGAGTGGTGTTCGGCATGTCGGTTTCCAGTGCGTTGCTGGAAACGACAATGCGTCAGGGTGGGTTATGCCACCTCAGGACAACAGGTCCGGTCAATCTTCACCCCGGCCGCCGTCAGGGACACAATGCGTCAGGGCGATCGTTGTTTCAAGTCCCGCGCGCAATCTGGAGGCCAAGGGCAAGGCGCGATGCCGTCACAGTCGATTTCTAACGGGGGTCTAACGGGGGTTGCGCCGAAATCTGGTATCATCGCCCGCCAGACCGTTCTGCGCGCACTGGGAACCGCTATTTTCTCGGAGCCGAAGGGAGAGCTATTCGGTCGTCAAGCTGTCCTCGCTGTCGCTGACCTCTGGGCTGTCCTGGGTGGCATTTTTCTTTGCCTGCTTCTGCTGATCGCGTTTATCACCCAAGAGTTCTCGCAAAGCAGCCGTGGCGGTTCTGCGCGTCCCACGAGCTTCGTACCATTCCTTGAACAACGTTTCGATCAGACCAATCAGCAACTTTGCCTCATCGTGGGTAATGTCGATGATGTGGTCGACATTTTGATCCATGTGCGCGCCGATATCGCCTACCCCACGAACCGCTTGAATGGCCTCCCATAATTCTGGATCGATACTGCTTCTGACATAACTCAATTCCGCGCCGAGGTTTCCGCGCTTATTGTTCGGTATGTTGAAAAAGTCCCGCACAATTCCCTGCAAACAACGCCGTGCCATTGCAGCAGAGGCTCTTCCGCTAACCTCGGCGACAAGAACGGCCTCACGATATGTAATAGCTATTTCCTCGGGAACGTCAGTCGGAAGCGTCACCAGCCTAGCCTCAGGCAATAATGCTCGCTCGAACCTGTCAAGCTGCATTTGGAGGTAAGTGCCGGTGGTGGAACGTTGCAACGCGACATCTCCGAACTGGACATTGATGCTCAGCTCTCTGCAATCACTATTCGCGCAGGCGACAGACTCGACTCTAAGGCCGACGTGACCGCGCTTCGACCGCGTGTTGACCTGTATCGTTGACTCGCTGATGCTTTCTTTGGTCACGAACGTATTCGTACCACAGTACGGGCACCGCCACCTGTCGCCGGGTCTCAGATTAAACATTTCAGAATCCTTAATGCCGAAAGTTACAGGATCGAGCGTCTGTCTACTCGTCCCCAAAGGAAATGACCGTGCGCTCGCTTATGCCGGGAAGCGCTCCGGGCGTGAACACGGCCCGGGTGAAAGAAGACAGGTTCATATTGTGCACACTAAACAGTTCCGCGCACGTCTGCCCGAACTCAACCGATACCCGGTTTTTTACGGCATCGTGATGCGGTCGATGCGAGTAGAGAAGGTGAAGGATGCGCCGTTTAAGCGTGTCTTCTACCTGCTTAGCTATTCCATAGCCGCTTGAATAAACTACGGGGTTAATCCGGTGCTCCCTTTTGGCAGGACCGCCATCCACCCGTAATAGGTCCAAATTCTGATTGTTAAAGCCAAAACCGAGGAAGACGAGCACACTGGCAAACTCTATTGCACCGTGAATGCGGCCGATCGTTTCGGGATCGTGTTGCTGCTCCGTGTAGGTCTTAATGTTCGCGGCGATGTGCTCTAGCTCAACGTCGCTTGGATGGAGGCCAAACCCAAGTTTCTTCTCTCCGTAACCACTGTCATGCAACGCCAGCTCCCCCAACGTACCGTAGGGATGAATTATGTTCATGCCCATGACGATCTCATGAGCCTCCGACAACGTAATCCGATAGGCAGCTGCGATCTGCTTGCGAAGATAGTACTCAATACACCGATCATAATTGAAGCAGACGATCGAGACACCCCGCCCAATATCCTTGGCATTGCGAACGCCGTCGCAAAGAATACGGAAAAAGTGCCCGATCCAAGTGTTATCGGGGTTGATCAATTGTTTTCCCGACTTATTGAGCATGGGGGCGGCCGGACGAGCTTCAAAATCCGGCTCTCGCTTTGCAGTCAAGCTGCAGTCATCTTCCGCCTTGATAATCTCCAGAGCGATCAGAACTTTTCCAAGATTCGCAATTTCGCGCTCTTCCGGGAACCGATCAATGAAAGCGTCGATACTAACCGCCGTATGGATACCGCCCTGGATGGCGCGCGCGGCGGCGATCGCTCGCTCTCGCGGCTCTCCGGCTGGATACGCCCTAAGAAGCGTCTCAAAAAAGTTCTGATCGCCAATTTCGGATTTCGGAGCGCCAAGGTTTCGCAGAACCGCGCTTCGCTTTATTCTTTGAGCTAGTTCCGTTCCTACTGGCATACCGAACTCGGCGCTAGCGCCCGCCCCGATGACGAATGTCGTGTTCTCGCGAAACATCTTTACTTAATCCATTGCCCACCTAGGCTCACGCCAAGCGCCTCGAAATAATTGCATCTGAAATAAGCATGCCGCCCTTGGGTGGTAAAGATCAGTTTCAAGGCCACCCAACTAACTAGCCCCGTAACCAATCATCCGCGATGCCGATGATTATGGTTTCGTCCTCTTTCTTGACGCCCGCGAACGGACGCGCAGGAATGTTGATCGTGTGCTCGCCAATCTCGACTTCACGGGCAAAGTTAGAGTTCGCCTTGCGCCGAAATTTCTGATCAAGCGTGTCCGACTTGGCATCGTAGCGCTGATAGATCGTCTGCTTGCGCGCCGGCATCTTGATTTCGGCACCAAACTGGTGAGCTGCAGCGTATTCGACGGGCGTCCCAACGCGGGCTTCCGTCGCCGTGGCAGCAACCGAGAACGAGCCGACAAGCCGGCCGCGTGCGCGCAGGATGGTAATCGGCGTCAGGCGGCGCTTTTCCCGTTCCTTGATCGTGCGCGGCTTCAGCGTCTGCCACGGCGTTCCATCGGGTGCGGTCTCACGCTCGAAATTGTCCTGGATCGAATTGCGCAGATGCTCCCCGACGTTCTTGTAAAAGCCAAGCGGGTTCTCCATTCGATCGACAAGCTTGCCGAGCTGGTCGAGCATGTCGGCATCGTTGATGCTGACGCTATGGGTGATGCTGATGCCGGTCATGTCGACAAATCCTGACTTTGAGACTATGTTTGTGACTTCCGCCGAACACGCAATGACCGATGATGGTCCAGATAGCTCTTCGGTGGCGAGGCCGGATCATCCCGGCCTTTCTATTTTCCCTTTCGCTTGAACAGCAGCTTGCCGCCCCGGCGCTTGTCGATCGCGTTGAAATCCACCTCGCCTTTCTTCGTAGTCGGATTGTACGAGGTGATAGCCTGCCAAACCCGCTGCCCCATCTCAAAGACCACCTGAATGCCGGTCTTGGGATCGACGCGGATGTAGCGACGGTCAACGATAAGCTCTTCAACAGTCGGGTCGGTCGGATCGCTCTTCCGAGCAACACCCATCCAGATTTCATCGGGGTCCATCAGGGTTTCGGCCATCAAAGGCGTCAGGACGTTGCGGCCTCGTTTCATCACCTTCAGCTCGCCACTCTGGTTCCGAAACAGCCAGTCGGAGACCGGTACGACGTCGCCGGCCGCGTCGGTGAAAAGCACGGCCTGATTGGCTTCCGCACCGAATGGCTTCAGGAAGGCCGCAACGTAGTCTTCAGGCTGCAAGCCCTCCGGTAGCGGTTTGGCAGCGAATGGCTTGGCGTTAGCGACAAGCGTGCTGATCGGCTCGGGGGTGTCGATCTCCACAGCCTGACGCGGGTTGCCGAGGGCTGGCGTGCCTTCGTCCAGTAGCGCGGACGGCACCAATCCTTGCTCCCATTGAGCACCGGGCATGTAATCCCAACCATAGCCGACGCCCTGCGGCACTTCCGTGAGTTGGCCGGTAATCGGATCCAACACGGGCCGGAACAAAGCGCCCGGTGCGTCGTCCGGTCCTGTCTTGCCGAGTCGCGTCAGATCGGCCCTAGACAGAGTGCGGACGCCGCAAGAGCAAAGCCAATCGTTCGGCGGGAAATGCGTATCCCACCACGGATCGTCCCAACGAAGGATTTTGCCGTGCCATGCAACGTGCAGCCGGCGCGGGCTCATAGGGGTGCGGGTTTCACCGTGGCGATACATCCAGAACGGACGCATCTTGACGACGTCGGGGTCCCGCATCTGCTTCAGCCGGCCGGCCATGAACGACGTGCGAATGTTGGTCTCGAAAATCACGCGGGTGCGCCAACCGCGTTCGCCGTTGTATTCCCAACCGTATTGCCCAACGATCCGATCGAAATCCTTGCGGAAGTCGTCGAGCGTGGTTCCGTCTTCGATCGCCCTGGCTATGGCGTTCTGGAAGTCCGACAACATGTCGAGATCGGTAGCACCCGCGATGACGAACGCGCGATCGTGAACCCCGCGCATGGCATCGGTCCAAGCCTTCGTCGGCTTGACGCGCTTCTGCCTGAAATAGTCGATCTGTTCCTTGAACGGTTGATTGAAAACGTCCGGCTCCGCAAAGCTCGCATCCGTCTCACCGTCCAGAAATACCGCCTCGCGGCCTTGCAGCGCGGCGAGCTGGAGCGCGTCACCGATAACCGTGCCGAGCGCGATCGGCGACCACGACGCCCCGAAGGCGAGAACGGCGCGCGCGGCCTCTGGCAGATCGCGAGCGTTGAGAGCCTTGCGGACAGCAGAAAGGCGACGATCGAAATGCCGTGCCGTCGCGTCTTCGAGCTGGCCGGCGATACCGCTAACGCGGCTGTTTTCCTCGGCAAAACCTACGTGGTTAGCGGTTGCAGTTTTTTTTTACGTGGCTCGGAAAACAGTGCAGCGAATTCGGGGCTTTCCTTTTCGAGCTGGCGCAGATCGCGGGCGCGCCTGCCGCCCTCCATGAAGGAGAAGCGCGCTTCAACAAGCCGGTCGATCGCAGCGTCAGACAGATGGTCGGTCAGACCGAACGAGGTCAGGTATTCACGAGCGAACTCGTCATCGTCGATCTGTCCAGCGGTCGCCAGCACAGCCATCAGGGCACTGTTAACAGCGGTCGCAGCGCCCGCCTTGGCCTGATCAACCTCCGCGTCGGCCTTTTCGTTCTTAGCGCGGACACGCCAGATCGACGGGACGCCGGCACCGGGGAAATTGTATTCGACGAGCCACGTCAGGAGCTGGCCGCGAAGGGTGTCGGAAAGCAGATCGGCATCACTGTCGACAACGAGGCTCAGCATCTCGGCATGGGTCTCGGACGCGGCCCGCGAACCCGAATTGCCGATATCGGTCGTTAGAGTTTCGCCGGTCACGCAGATGGAAATCTGCTTGTCCCAATAGGCCAAGAAATCCCCGTAGTGGACCGTGCCGCCGCGAGATGCTTCCAGAAACTCGACGTCGGTCCCGATCGGGACGGTGATGGCGGAACTGCTGCGGAGCTGGCGCAGCGTGTTCAAGAGCTTCGACTGCTCTTCGGTCAGCGTCCCATAGGGCGTTTTGCCGACGACTGTCGGGCTGGCGAACTTTTCGAGGAAGTGAAGCCAGAAGGTAATCCCTTCCCGCTTGAAAAGGGTCGGCCAGAACAGCCGTGTGCCGAGGCCAAGGCCATAGGGGTTATTGCCCTTTACGCCGAACCGGTGAACCATGAACTTGCGTTCGGGCAGCTCGATACCATCGCGCATGTTCGTCCACGTCAGCAGGCGCGGACGCCAGTTTTCGTCGAAGGCGAAACGGCGCTGATCGTGACTGACAACCATGGCCGGCACGATGCGGCTCCCATCGCGCTTCCAGACGATTTCGCAGACGGCAAAGCCCTTCAGCGTCGCGTCCAGCAGGTTTTCGCAAATCGTGTCAAACGGCAGATCATCGAGAACCTGACGGCAGAAATCAGCGGCGGCGACGTCACGGGCGTCTTCAGATGCCGCCTCTAGCTCCCATTCACGAGCAATCAGCGTCTTCTTGCGCTTCTGGAGCATGGCGAAAGCATGCGTATCGCGCTCGATCTCGTCATAGATTTTGAGACCCTTGCCGCCGCCACGCTGGATAAGGGTATCGTCCTGGTGCACCAACGCGCCCGAGAAATACGGGATGGTGATATCGTTCTTGGCGTCGGCAATCAGGTTGGCGGCGCTGGCCGGCAGGTTCTTGCGCGGCTCTTCAGGAATCGCCTTCGTGGGGGATTTCATAGGCGGAAGTCTCCATAACTGTCGTGGCTATCGGAAGCCGTCATCATTTGCCCGCCGCCAACAGCAGCCCCGCCGCCCGCGTAGAACAGGGCATTCTGCCAGAGCATATCGAGGCAATCGGGTCCGTCGTCGTGATCGGCGTTTGGCCACTGCTGAAGCTGGTCAATAAGCGTCTGCTGGCCGGGGTTAAGGCGGATCATGCCGGCCGCGATCGGAGGCTGAAGGCGCTCAATGCGAAGGTTCTTGTCGCTGTTCGGCGTGATCGGAATAGCCGAGATGCCGACGCCCTGCTTGGCAGCAGTGACCATCAGCGTCGTGCGCAAGAATTCCTGAAACTGGACGGCTTCGACAAACCAGAGCAGGCACTGATACTGGCGCTGAAGCGCGATCGTATCGGAGATGATGATATCCGGCAGGCGCTTGCGAATGGACGCCTCCAGAATATCCATGGTGCCGTGCAGCCGGTTGAAGCCGCCGATCAAGATGGCCGAGGGATCGCGCCCGCTGCCCTTTTTTCCTAACGACGGGTCGATTGCGCCGAAGTGGATGAGATCGGGAATGCGATACGTCCAGAAGGTCAGCGTCTTGAAAGGACTATCCTCGGAAATCGGCTTGTTCTGATACTCGCATGCGAAGCTGTCGTGGTCGCCGGCCCGCTCCAGCATCAACGAGATAAGTGGTTGCACGGCCGGCCAGTTGACCACCGCGCCCGCGTCCATCTCGGCTTTCTTCTCAGCGTAGTAAGCCCGCGCGCCTTCATCGCCTTCAGCCTGATAGACCTCTTCGAACAAATCCCAAAGGTCCATCCGATCGGGCCATTTCACGATCGCCTGGAATTCCGTCGTGCGCCAAACTGGCGACTTGGAGGCGCGAACGATCACGGCATCAAAGTGAAGGACGGTTCCCACCCAAATGACGTCCATGGAACCGTCAGGCGGGCCAACCTTCAGCGCCGCGCGGTTGATCCAGTTCTCGAGCTTTTTGCGCTGCTCGGGCGAACGCACGGCTTCGTCATTCTCCAGATCGTCGAAGAACATAAGATCGGGGCGATATGGGCCATGGCGACGGCCACGGATTTTCTTGGCAGCGCCGAGGCCTTCGACACGAATATTGTTGCGGGTGACGAACTCCCCTTCGCGCCAGACGCGGCCCTGCCCGTAAATATCGGGGAAGTCGAACGACAGACGCGGGTTCGTGGTCAGCTCGGCTTTCAGGGCCTCAATGAGAAGCGCCGACTGCTCATAGACGTCGCAGACTTCAAGAATGTACCGCTTGTGGCCGAGCATGATGCAATAGAGCGCGAAGCCGAGCGACAGGTGCGTGGACTTGGACGAACCGCGAGGCGCAACGAAGAGATCGCGGACGCCCTTTTTGCTGGCAAGAATTTCCGGGCAGCGCCGGAAAATCTCGACATGGAAAAGGCTATGCTCGCCGCGAACATAGTGCGGCAGATAGGTTTCCATGAAGAATTGAAACCCCGTCTCGGGGTCTCTGACGCGCTGAAGGCGCTCGGCTTTTGCTTTCGGATCGGCCGGGAAAGCCGATACCGACAGCTCGACGAACCGCGACAGTTCGTCGGCCAGCGCCGCGATCCGGTCTTTGAAGTCCTTCGCGCTGACGTTTGCCTTCAGTGCGGGGCGCTTCATGATCCGTAACGACGTGCCAGTTGCTCGCCGAACGGCTCGATGATTTCGAGGATCACGGCGATATGCTGTGGGAAGTTTTCGCGAACGAACTCAATCAGATACTGCATGACGTCCTGCGCCACGCCCAATTCCGAGATCTTGGGCGCGAGCTTGCCGGCGCTGGCCGTCATCTTCGTCATGGCATCGGCGAGCGCCACGAGGTGCTTCACCTTCTGATCAAGGGCAAGTTGGCCGTTCTTGATCTCATCAAGCAACGACTGCGCCATGATCATGAAATCTTCGACGACCGACGAAACGACGGTTTCGATACCTTCGCCGGCCATAAGGGACGCGGAACGGGCAATGTCCCAATCGTCGCCGGCTTCCTTTGCGGCCTTCTTCCAGCGGCCGAACGTGGCCTGCGAAATCTGAAGCGTCATCGAGATCGTTGCCGCCGTCATGCGGCGGTAGACGTAATCCGATCGGGCCTTGCGGCGAACATCCATATCATTCGCCATTGGTGGAATTTCCTTTCCCGAGGCCGAAAATGTCTTTGATGAGCTTGGGCGGATTGATCGAAGCCGATCGCAGCCAAAGGATGAGATTTCGGCCGGTGATGCCGTATGCAGCGGCGACCGCGTATCCCCACGTGCCGGGGTTGGCGGCGACGCCAAGCAGATCAAGCGTCACTTCGGTGGCGACGGTCGCAACGAAGACGCCGGCAACAATCGAGCCGACAGCCGTTAGAAAATCATGGCTGCGCCAATCCAGAAGCACGGTGATGACTGCGGCCACGCCCGACGAAAGCAGGGTGGCGACCTTCAGGCCGAATATGGTTTCAGGTCCAGTCACTTCACTCCAAGCCTTTCGCTGGTAGGGGTGGCATCGACCGCCGCAACACACGCTTTGCGGCGAAGCTCGCCGATGTTCCGTGCTGTGCGATCGGATGACCAGTTGTTGAAGAGTTCTTCCTGCGGCAAGTCGCGGTCAGGCTTGGGCGACAGTGCCGGCGTTTCCTCGCGCGCCTCGGGCGGCAGCTCCGTCTTCACGAAGCGGGTCGAGACGACGGGCGGGGCCGGCCGGTCAATCGGGGAGCAACTGGACGCGAGCGCGATCAAGACCGACAGCGTTGCCATTCGGTAGGGCTGCATTGGCCTTCCTCAAGGTGGTAATGTTGGATTGCAGATCGGCGATGACCTTCGCCGTCTCGGTGTTGATGCGCAGAGTGTCGCGCGCTTGCGCTGCCTCCGCCTGCGCAGTGAGCGCGTTCGATTTCTCGATTTCCGCCGTCCAGTAGGAATCGCGCTCGCTAATCCCTTCCTTCCGCGCCGTCGATCGGATGTCTTCGACGGTGTCGATGACCTTCAGCACGAGGAAGACGCCGCCGAGCGCGAGGGCGGCGAGAATGATCACCGACACGACCGCCTTCGTGAGCCATGCCGGGATCATCGGGCTTCTCCCTTCCCCGCGCTCGGATCATCGCGCGGGTTGAAGGAGGAGGAAGGCGGAAACGGGGTTTCGCCGTCGCGCTGACCTCGCGCCTTGCTGGCGGCAAAATCCTTGGAGCCGTAGCGGCGATGAAGTCCGAGCTGGCCGCAAATAAGGGCAACCATGGCCGGAACCGCCATCATGCCGAATGCGACCGCCTGCTCAGAACCGGCGATTGCGCCGGCTGTCAGGGCCGCGATGACAAGCCATGCCATGACGGCCGAACCAGCCATGTGCAGCTTCGTGGTGTTGTAGGACGGACCCTGTCTGCTCACGCTTCGCTCCGCGACATCGGCGCACCGGACTCGGAGAGTTGGACAGAACCGCCAACCGGCGCTTCACCCGTGAGCGGCCAGCGCATACCCACGAGCCGGGCCTTTTCGACGCGCTTGATCGAAACGGAATTGTCCTGATTGCCACCGAGGACGTGGAAGTGCGTGCGGTCCTCGCCCACGTAAAAGCCGACATGACCGCCGCCCGATCGGGAGAACACGAGAATTGCGCCGAGCGCTGGCGACGCTTGCCGGCCGAATGCCTTCCAGTTCAAAGCGCCGAGCGGATTGGACGGCAGAAACTCTTTCGGCAGCGTGACCGAGATCGCGTTTTGCACGAACAGCCCGCACCACGCGATATCGTCATCGGTGAAATAGTTGGCGATCCAGCCACCCGCCCGCTTGGCCCAACCGATGATCGTTGGATTGGAGCCGCTACCGACCACTTCCTTCAGGCCCATATAACGACGCGCCTCGCGCATCCAAACGGGTTCGGCCGGAACCTTCTGCGGCACCACGGAAATCACGCCGTCGATCGACCGCGCATCGACGCGAAGCGCGTCAACGGTTGCTTGATCGGCCTTGCCGGTGACCGGGAGACCTGCTGCTTCCTGAAACTTTTCGAGCGCGTCGATGACGGCGCGACCATGCGCGTCATCATAAAGGCCCGCGTAAGCCCCATGCGAACGCAGGCGGGAAATAAGCCACTGATCGAAATTCATGTGTTGCCCCTTCAAGTCGAGGCAACCTATGACAGCCAATCAGCCGGTTCTTGCGGACAACAGGTCCGGTCAGTCTTCGAAGAGTTTGAATTGGTTGGGAGTTTCGGGCTTGTTTGCCACGCGGCGAACATGCCGCTGCGAAATTCCGAGCATCCGGGCGATCTCCCGGCGCTGTTTGCCCTCATCCTGCAAGGCCAGCACGTCCATGCGCGCTGATTTGCGGGGGCGCATGTGGGGAACATAGATCAGTTCGCCCGCGAGGTAAGCACATAGCGCTTTTCCATCGTCCTTGCCAAGAGCCAGCAAAATCGGGTGGCTGTCGTCAGGATGCTTGGGAAAGCTGATTTCGGCTCCACCGTACGCGGCAATGAGCTTCAGGACGATGGCGACGCCGAGGGCGTCGGCCATTTCCTGAAGGCTCAAAGGCAGCGCAGCGATGGAGACGTTAGAGACCATGCGTCAGGCGTTCCGCGCAATTTTCTGATAAGACAGGGTATCGCTGTCGAGAACGATGTTGCGGACGGTGATGACGAAGCTTTGAACAAGCTCCGTTCCGCCACGCGGGCGATAGACGAAGCGTGCCGATAAACCGCCGACACGATTTCGATAGATGCCGGATGAAGCCTGAAGCAAATATCCTTCGCCGACGAAACGGTCGTGCTGCGGGATGATCGCGGGCGCGAGATCGACCAGCGTTGCAAGCGGCATGCGTAGTTTCTTGCGTGCCTTGTGGCCGTTTTTCAATGTCATTTCCCTCGTGCCTCCATGGCTTTCAGGGTGTCAATCAAGGGATTTGCCTGGGCATAGGTGAGGAAGTCAGGATCATCGACGCCCGTGCGCTTCCTGACGAATGTGCGCAGCGCCTGCCGCGATCCGTCCTCAACGACGCCTTTGAGGTGGCACGACTTCCAGAGAGCGTGCACGAGCCGGATATAAGGCTTGGTGGCGATCGGCAGCTTCTTGGAGCCGGCCGCGACCTTGAAGCCGAGACGCTGCATTTCCTTGACCACGGCAAGCCGCTGCGTTTCTGACATCAATCGGAGCGACGAAACACCCGTCACCCGCACCAAGATTTCCCGATAGGCGTTCTCTTCGATGCCGAGCTGCTGTTTGGCGATATTGATGACGGCGGTGGCCTTCATGCCGCACCTGCCGTTTCGTGCGCTTCCAAGGCTGCGAGCGCGGCGGACACGAAGAAGCGCGGCGGGAACACACGGACGTAAACGAATTCGCACGTCATGCCTTGCTGCTTGGCGGTTTCCCAATGTTCGGCACGCTTGTCGGCGTCGGTTAGGACAGAGGCGATCGCCTCTGCCTGGGTGCGACGAAAGCTGTGTGGCAAGAGCACGCCAGTCGGCGTGCAGAGTGCGTAGCCTTGGGCGAACGCGGCGGGGATAGATTTCTCACCCATTGCACTTGCCCTCTTCATTGCGCGTGGACCGTTGATCTCCTGTCGACAGACGTGACTTTCGTGTTAGCATCTCCTCATGTCCGAGGATGAATTCTGCGAACGCTTTGAGAAGCGAGTGTGCCTCCTGCATCGCGCAGGCCGACGCCCTTTCGGCATGGAGCCCAAAGATTATTCGGCCCAAGTCGCCAAGGTTTGGTGGCATGAGAACAGCGGTTATTGGTCGCCCGAAAGATGCGCTGTTGAGGATTCCTATTACTGGAGAGATCGCACCCGCGATTGAAAAGGTCGACGGATCGAGGCTTCTACCCATGTAGCAACTCCAGCTCTTCTATCCGGCAAGGAAGGGTTCGTTTGTCACCGTGGAAAAGGACGCGCACGAACTGCGCGCCCTCCTCGACTTCGGAGTGAACGCGGCCCAATCGGCCGGTCACGGTATGTTCGACGAACCTGCCGATGCGAAAATCGGGCTCATTGGTCGAACGCTCAAAGCAAAGGCCCATGGATCACCTCAGGCCTTGGCGCGGGAGGTTTCAAGCTCCAGCGGTTCGATGACGAAATCTTCGCCCTCGGACGAAATGCTGACGCCGACGATCAGACGGGCCTTGTCGGGGTCGGCCAGCATGGCATCCTTGTTCAGCTCTTCCTTCGTGCGAACGAACAGCTTCTTCAGACCAAGCGTCTTGCAGGCCTCAAGCGCCGCTTCGACCCCGCGAATGGATACCTTCGGCGGGCGCATCCGCCAGTTGATCCGGCCGGTACCGAAGTCGTGGAATTTCACCTTGCCGTCGTTCGTCAGGCTGACGCGGTTGGCCTCGCACCACGTCTGCACGCCGCGCTCATGTTCCGCGAGTTCCGTCGCAAGATCGGCGCTCGCCGTCTCTAACGTCTCTCCCGCCACCCGGATTTTCTCATCGGCCACGGCCTTCAGCGCCGCCAGTTCGCGGCGCAGCGAGCCGATGCGGCCGACAGCAAAAACGGCGTCTTCGCGGTTCTGCGGAACGCGGGAAATTGCTTTAGCCTTGTTCTTCAATGCGGTTTTCATGCGTAGTTTTTCCTCGTTAGTCTTTGGAGTTGAAGGCGGCGTCGGTGGCTCTGGCCGCTACGAAGGCGGCGAGAGAAACAACATTGGTGTCAGGCTGGTTGATGAGCGCGGCCGGCAGGATTTCACCGGCAAGGCGGGTTTCCATCTCCGCGCATTGCGCTTCGCAGCAGCGGAGGTAGCCGCAAACGTCAGGCAGTACGCCGATATCAATCGGCTGCCCGAGGGTGGCGCGCATCTCGAATTGGAGACGCAGCATTTTCAGGAATTGCGAAGTTCTAACCATGGGAGTGCTCCGACTGGCTAAGGGCGATGACTGGCGAAGGTGCGGAGACAAGGCGTCCATCAAGAGCGACGTGCGGCAGGCCCGTTAGAAGTTCGATCCGATCTTCCATGTTGCGGGCCTCCAGCTCGAAAGCCCGGAGCGCCAACAGGAAACCCGTCGGATCGGACGCGCTAACGTCCTCACGGAACCGTTCGCGCATCTCTTTGATGGCGTCAGACAGCATCATTCACCTCGGATTGCTGATTTTCAGGATTTTGGGAGCAGCCCCGGCAAGCAGCCCACTGCTTGAGCTTGTCGGGGTCACTCATGGTCATCGGTGCCGTGTGGTGGCTGGCGCAAACGCTTGGCCCGATCGATGCCCGCAAATGCGGGCACCAGAGCTGATGCGAGTAGAGCGCCATGACCTTCGGGGCGATCTTGGCAGACACCTTGTCCATGCGAGCTGTGTATTTCCCGGCGATCAGAAGGGAGACCGCCGTGCGGGAGATATCCAGCTCGTTGGCAATGGCCTGTTTCGAGCGCCCTGGCTTTTCAGCCTCGGCGCGGAGAACATCGACCCACGACGGATCGGGCAGCGACATCAAACTGGCTTGGCGCATGGCACGTCCTCGCCCGTATTGAAGTCGTGGACGGCGTTCGTCTTGCTGCGCCAGACGGGCGCATATTCACCCGTGTTCTTGAGCAGACGGAAGCGCTTGAAACCCTGCGATCCGGGGCGATTGCCCTTCACGCGGCCGGCCAATTCCTGCACGTATCCAGCCGCGACAAGGTGCGCGACATATCGACGGGCAAGATGTTCGGGGTCTGCTTCCTCACGACGGGCGGAAATGACGATATCCGCGATCGTGAAGCTGCTGGACATGCGCATGACCGTCCAAAGCCGTTGATTGAGGGTGCTGGACCGAACTTTTCGGACCCGCGTGTTGGGTCCGCGAGTTTCCCCGATCTTCTTGCCGGTAGCGGCGAAAGCCTTTCCCTGCGCCGTGAGCTGGTAGCAGCCCGCTTCGACGCGTTCGGCATAACCTTGCTGAACCAGCAACAAGATACCGTCCGTGATCTTCCGGCGCGAGATCGGCAACAGTGCTTCCAACTCGACGAGCGTTCTGCAAACGCCGTCCGCAAGGCCCTCCAATGCGGCGTTGGGCAATGTACCCGGTGCAAGGCGCTGCATTAGACAAGCTCCGGCACAACAACGGGTTGGCTGGTGTGACGGTCATTCAGGATCGCCATCCCTGCCATGTCGCGCATGGTTACGCCTTGTTCGTCTGGTTCCATGCGCAGGCCGAACCGCTCGATATTGGCGATGGCCTCCAGAACCTCGCGGTTATAGCCCTGCGAGACCTTCAGCACGAACTTGGCGAGATCGTCGGCCACCTTGACCTCGCAACGCTTGTCGATCAGCAGACGCACGTCTTCGATCGTCGCCTTCTCAAAGCGAACCTTCTGGCTAACGCGGGATGCGACCTGCGGGAAACGCGTCAGATGGTCATTGACCTTGCCCATGCCGACGAGGATCACCGGCAGCTCGATAATGTCCGAGATATCGCGGACGGTTTCGAGGATCGTGACCTTGTTGCTGATGTGGTCGGCTTCGTCGATAACGAGCGCGAAGTTGCGGCGTCCCAACTCGGCGGCGTTGTTACGCATGACGAGTTCCTGCACGACCTTCTGAAATTTCTTCTGGAAGGAGTGGGGCGGATTAACGCGCAGCTCTTCCAGCAGCTCGTTCATGAACCATGCAGGGGTCCATTCCTTTTTTGCCCTCAGATAGACGGCACCATTCTGCGCAACCCAATGCTTGAGCGTGGTGGTCTTTCCGAGACCGGGAGCGCCATCGACGACCGTCAGGCAGGCTTCCTGTGCACCGCGCTGCGACAGCGCCGACAAAGCGGCAAGGAAGCGCCTCACATTGGTGGTCTCGACAAACAAGTTCTTCATGCTATTTCCCTCGTGTGAAGTGAGTGTCAGGCAGCGGCTCGGATGAGGTTTCGAAGCGCGTCCAGGTCGATGCCTGACAGTCGAAAGAGTTCAGTTGTGGCGGGCCTTTCGAGGGCCGACCGCAATACGCGAACGTGGCTACTAGTGAGCTGATCCGGATTTTCGAGAACCCACGCTGCAAGCGCTTCATCGCTCGCAAAGGTCCGCCTGCGCGGCTGCTCGACGGCTCCGGTAGCCGGTGGAACGACTTCCTGCCCGTGATCGAAGACGAGAACCGGCGCAGCTTGCACCGGCTCTGGCACGTGCTCGATGATCGGCATGAACGTCTGAATTTCCGCGTCGATGAAGCTGCCGGGAGACAGTTCGGCTTCGACCTCGGCAAGATGATCCTTGAGGCGACGGGCGCGGGCATTGGCGCGCTTTTCCATTGCGGCCCGCTCCATCGTTAGCGGGATATAACGCTCTTCATTACCAGCGAAGACGGCAACGCAGATCAAGCGGCCCATGCGTTCTTCGCCAGACGTGGTGTCGATCTCGCGAACCCAAACTTTCTTGGCGTCGTGGATATCGTAGCCAACGAGAACGTAATCCCCGTGGAACTCCTCTAACGCCATGTGGAAGTACGAGTTCGTCAGCCATTCGACCATCGCGCGGGAGACCTTGCGCTTGACGTAGGGGCGGAACAGGTCGTTCTTTTCGTGCTCCAGAACCGGAACGATCTCGAAGCCGGTGGAGACGTGATATTCCCAATACTGATCCGGCGACATCTTGCCCGGAAGCGAGGAATGGGGCTTGGCATTGTAGGCAGCGACGGCGTTCGAGCATGCGGCCATGAACTCGTCCCACGTCGGCAGGCGGCTCGACGCGCCGAAAACCTTGATGTCCTTCCGGGTCGCCTTGAAGGACCGCTGACGGGCCTGACGGTCCATTTCCTCGCCGATATAGGTCTCAAATTCCTTGGCGAGCGGGTTCCAGACGGAACCGTTGAACCGTTCGATGATGCCGCGGGCCTGCGAGTTCTGCGGCAGCGAATGCAGCTTCGTGACGCCGAGGCGTTCGGTCACGCCGGTCAATTGGTTGTCCAGCACGTCGTTCTTGAAGCCCGGACCACGGTCCACATAAAAGATTGCCGGGATGCCGTTCCGTTCGCAGGCAAACCGAAGGGCATCGACGACGCCGATCGTGTTTTCCGCGAGACCGAAGGAGAAGCCGACACAGCGGCGCGTGGCTACATCGACGATGCTGGTGATTTCCGGCCGGAAGGGCTGGCCGTGGATCGGGTGCGCTATCTCGGAATCGAACGTCTTGCCGTCTGCCGTGTAGACGCAACCGGGAAGCAGATCGTCGGTCGATCGGAGCGTGTAAGCCATGCGGCTCTTCAGGGTCAGCGAGCCTTCGCGACCGCGATGACGCTCAACGTTGCCCAGGCGGGCCATGAGGCGACGGACCTGATCATAATTCGGCGGCAGGATATGGGCCGGCAGTGCCTTCGTGAATTGCTCCAAGGCATCGGTCAGGCATGGCTTCTGCGGCTGCGCATAGAAGCGAAGGAACTGCCAGAACCACGACGGCACGTCCTGCTTTTCTTTGGTGGGCAGTGGAGCGAGTGCGCCAACACCGACCGTGTCGCGGAGCTTGAACCAATCGTAGAGCGTGGCACGGCTCACCGAGGCTTTCCCGGAGGCTCGATCGTTCGCAGCCGTGAGCATGGAAACGGAAATGTCGATGGCGGCGGGGTCGGCAAGAAATGCCTGAATGGCCTGCCGCTGCGACATACCGTTAGAAATCTGATGCACGTCGATGGCCGACAGGATGGCCGATCGCGCGTTCATGACGTCGCGTTGCCGCGCCGTTAGGTTTGCGGTCGTTAGCGCCTGACGCTTGGTCAGCTCGGCGGATTTTGCGTTCTGCTGCGCGGCGAGAACCAACGCGCGGTTCTGTTCAGCCTGCAACGCCGCCTGCAATGCGTCAGGCAGCAGGGAGATATGATATTCGAAGCCGCCGCCGCCTTCTCGGCCGGGGCGCTTGCGATAGAGAGTGGTGGCATCCCAACCGAAACGCTTGGCATAATCTTGAACGCCGCGCTTTGTGGTCGGCATGGCGCGAAGGTTGAGGCGGGTGCCAGCGTCGGCGATCTCTTGTGCGGAAAGGTAAAGCTGGAAGGTCATTTCAGGAGACCTCCAACACGACCACGGAGGGCGGCGCGCTTGCGCTCAAGATCGGCCAGACGCTCTTCCGTCTGCCAGAGCTGGATAACTTCGTGATACTTCGCGGGAACGGCCACGAAGCCAGCGAACTCACAGATAAAGCCTAGCAGCTCGTAGCAGCCGGTGACTTCGATCACCGCAATGAACCGCTCCAATGTGATCTTGTGATCTTTCCGCGCCGGGGACGCATAGCTATCCAGCATGTTCTCGGTGACGTTTTGCTGGAGGTAGTCGGACATTTCCGCCGCGATCCGCTCACGGGGCTTGCCGCTCATGGTCATTGCCTCGGAGAGAACGCGGGCAATCTTGACGTCCAGAGTGCCGCCCTTGGCGACCTCGGACGGAAAACGCGCCGCCACTTCGGGAGGCTGATAGTCGCGGAACAAGTCCATAGTGTCGGGATCGCGGCGCTTGCTCATTAAATGCGGCCCCGGCGCTTCAGAGACGCAATGATGCGCTCTTCGTTTTCCGAAATGACCGTGTCCAACTCGTCATCTTTCAGCTCGGAAAAGAACTTGCTCATCGTCGCGATGGACTTCTGCAAGTCGGCAATGCGCTGATCGATCTGGTTGGACGCCACGACGGTAGCCAGGGTCGCTTCCGGCAACGCGCTCAGTGCCTTTTTGGCCGAAGCGAGCTTCTTTTCGTCATGCGTGAGGACGCGGCCATTGGTGATGATGGTAAGCGCGTCGGGAACGTTGGTGACGCGCGGCGGCTCCGCAAACAGGATATCGAGAACGCTCTTTTGGGTAGCCGGGGTTTGCTCCGACAACTGCTTGAGGCCTGCTTGATGATCAGCCAGCCATGTGCCGCCGCAGCGCTGTCGAGACGCAACGGAGAGGTCTTTCCATATTTTCACGGCGAGTTTGATGGCGCTCTGGCTCAAACCGACCTTTTCGGCGGTCTGCCGTGCAAAGCCGAAGACCTCGGCTTTTTCACCTTCAACCGGTAGTCCCATTTCAAGAGCCAATCTTTGGCTCTTGATTTCGGACTTTCGGGCACCGCCGTGCACAGCCTCAGGATGAAGCCGCTCATAGACCTGTTTCATCTCATAGAGGTGGTGGCAGCGATCCAGCACCTTAAGCTCGTGTCGGCCGAGGTTTTCCATCACTTCGTCAAGGCGGGCTTCGTCATCAGACATTGCCAGTGACACACGGGTGGGAATTGTCATCCAACCCTTGAGTTGGAAAGCCGCGTAGCGATGCATGCCCGTTACGAGGCGCTTCCGACCTTCCACAATTCTAACTGTGATGGGGTTGATGAGGCCGCGTCTGGCAACCATCGAGCCCAAAGCCTCCGCCCAAGCAGGGTCGAATGCACGGGCACGATCTTCGGGGATATCGATATCTGTAAGTGGAGTATCCTCGATCTGGCCGAGGCGTGGGGCGACTACTTCAATATGCGCGGTCATGCTGAACCTGTGCTGGAATTTCTGTCCGTTCACGGAGCCGCAAGGGGTGAAGCGGCTCCGTTAATCCCCAAGCCGGACGCAAGACCGGATCGGCGTGGGTGATGGGAATGGAAGGGCGTTTTGCGAGCTGGAGTGCGCAGGCTAGTTTTGCGCTGACCGCCGCCAGCTTGAACGCCTTCGGCTGGCATACGGCCGGCTAGGCAGCGGCCCGTATGTCAACGTGGTCGTTAGATTTTTGGCTTTCTAACGGCGGCCATTTCGCGGTATCTAGTATCCCGGAGGTTTTCTTCGGGTATCGAGTCGGCCACAGGTCTTCGGGCCTCTGATCGATAAAAGCAGCCAGGGCAGCTTGGCCCTCGTAATGCGTAGTGGTGTTCAGTTTCCGTAGCAGGGACTGGTGAAAGCCGGAACGTACAGCGAGCGCCGTTAGCGTCATGCCTCTTCGATGGACTTCGGCTTTGATAGCCTGCCAGTCCAACACTGTTTTTGGTTTACCCATAGTCTTCACTCCGCTGGAGAGACGGGCGTTGCAGCGCCCGTTTTTTTGGTGACTTGCTTTTCACAACCGCGAAACGCATGTGCGCTTCGCCGATAGGAGAATTAACAGAGATTTTCTGTTTTGAAAACAGACATTATCTGTAAATGTCATGGCGCGAACAGCAATTGCAAAAACGCCTTTGGGTCAAAGGCTTACAGCGGTCAGGGAAGCGGCGGGTTATCCGCATCGCAAGCAGTTTGCCGAACTTTTGGGAATCCACGCCGAAACCTTGGGCGGATATGAGCGGGGCGATTCGAATCCTGACATCGATTTCCTTGCTTTCTATAAGCAGAAATTCTCTGTTAATTTGGATTGGCTGATTGCCGGCGAAGGACGGATGTCTGATCACGTTCTCGATCCGGCGAGCGGAAGCGGAACCTTCCTGACCCACGTCATGGAAGGTCTCAGTGCGGACAAAAGATTGCCGGCGCAGCTCGTTGCGGCAGACTTCGTGAACCTGCCCCAATACGATGTCCGAGCTTCGGCCGGTCGCGGGCTTATACCGTTCAATGAAATGCCGGTGTCAGAAACCGCGTTCGAACGAAGCTTTCTACGCAACCTCGGTGGCGCACCAGACTTCTGCTTTATGATGTGGTCCACGGGCGACAGCATGTTGCCGACAATCCCAGACAACTCATTGCTCATCGTGGATTCGAGTCAAAACATTGTGGACCACGGGCGCATTTACGTCTTCTCGGTCGGCAATGCGATTGTGGTCAAGCGCGCTCGATGGCGCATGGATGGCAAGCTGGAACTCGCGTCCGATAATCTATCCGGCAATTACCCTACCGAGACGTTCGACGCAGACCGTGTCGAAGACTTCAACGTGGTGGGCAGGGTGATTTTCATAGGCCATTCATCATAGCGGGATTGCTGCAACTATGGGTTTGACAGCTTTCGGCCGATGTGAACAAAAAGGGAACATCGAAAGGAAGCGAAATGTCGAAAGCCGAGAAGTATATTGTTCTTCCATTTAAGAAAGTTCGTGGCCGGACCGTGCCAGCAGAGATGAGGCAAGCGACAACAGTCGCCACCGCAGAGCGTATGGCAAATTCGATGTCGGCTCGCTTTGCGGGCGTCGCCGCCTACCAAGTTACGGTCGATCTAGAAAGCGGAGATATGGCAAACCCGCGCGTGCTTTGCGCCTATGGCGAAGTGCTCGAGTCTGGTTTCGATTGAGCAATCAATTCCCCCTGGAACACAGACGGCATCAATTCTAGTTGATGTCAGTTTAGGATCGGACGGCGGCCTTTGGTGGCCGCTTTTTTCGTTTCCCACCAAGCGACACCGGAAGTTTATCCAGCAGCCCGAATTTCCCAGTAAATCAAGCCACTTAGGCGAGGTGGGAAGTTTTCCGCCAGGGTGAGAAGGAATTTCCCACCTCAAATGCGCCATAACTCTCTTCCTCGTCCTCCCGTCGCGTTGATTTCTCGCGCGCCATTTGCGGGATGACCGTTTCCCGACAGCTCAATGCCCTTATTTCACAGATCATTGGTGGGAATGCGTTCTTGTCAGCGGTGTTGGCAGAACAATGAGGGAAGAATGCGCGAATCTGTCCAGAAGGTTGCGCGGTATCTCCGCACTTTTGAAAGGCAATTTGCATTTTGCGGCCCGCGCTCGTTAGAGGCTGCGTAACGGATTATCCTTGTCCGACAGGATGTTGCGCTCGTTTCTCGGGCCGCAGGTTCGTGTCCAGAAGGTAACACCCCCCTACAGCTACGATAGGCGACCTCGAGCAAAAGGCCGGGATTGAATCTACCGATGCTGACCGTTCTGCGTTTTGGCTGCGGTTCCATCATCCCGACGGAAAAGCGTGCCTCGATGCGGGCGTGGCCGAGCTCAAGCGGATGATCGCAGAACGCGAGGGGACCGAGTCGCGTACCAGCGAATCCCGGCGTCAGCGATTGCCGGCTCTGAGCGACGATCAGGAAGCTGCTCTTCAAGCATATGCCGACAGGCATGGCCGACCGTGGAAGAGCATCCTCAGTGAAGTCTGGATGGGTGGGCCGCCTCATGACGATGGCGGGATCTTGCGCGGTCTCCGTAACACCCATGGTCCCACATGGCTTCGCTCCTACCGGTTGCCGAAAGCAGCCCTGGGGGGCCAGTCCGACGGCATCGCAGCGGTCTCGCACGTGGGCGCCGGCGAAGGCGAGGAGTAGAGCGGGCTGGAGCCATATTCCTATCGTGTCCGGTGATGGCACCGTGACGGTTTGTCCTTCGGTTTTGCTGCGGTCTGAACCAGCGTCCGTCCGCTTCAAGTCCGCTATCGCGCCGCGGGGCGGCCGGAACCTGCCGTTCTGCACGGAGCAGCTCCGCTCGGCTTCGCAGGGCAATTTCCCTGCTTGCTCGCAGATCGGCTCCGCTTGGCCTGGCATGTCCGGACCTTGAAGCGCCCGTCTTCCGCCGGTTCGTGGCGACCGCACCGAAGGACAAGCCGGCACGGGGCCGGAACCGCTTCGACTCGAAAGGAAGAGACATGGCCAAGCCCACAAACAATCCTCGCCAGACTGCCCGGGTCGTTCAGCTCCGCAAGGGTGCCACCCTCGAAATGGTCCGCCTTACCTGCCCAGACAGCGCCCAGGCGATCAAGATCGCCGAAAGCTTCGGGAACGCTGTTGTCGACAGCGACGGGATCCGAGATCTTCACGAACGGCTCATCATCGAGACCGCGGATGCGCTCAGTGACGGCCTCGGTGACCGCGCCATGCAGATCCACCTGCAGCGGATCGTTGGCGCCTATGTCGGCTCCGCCCACGGCGCCGGGCAATTTTACAGCAATGCCGTCACCCAGGCACGCGATGCCACCGCCAAGGCGGCAAACGACGCGCGAGACGAAGATCTTGACGGTCCCGTCGGCTACGATAGCGCCGCCCACCGCAAGCGGGAATTCGCCGCCGACATGGGCATCCAGGCTCATGCGCTGCGGATGGCCGCTGAAGGTGCCGTCGCCGCCTACAAGCGGATCGTCGGTGAGAACTGGAAGCCGTTCGATCGGCCGATCGAAAATCCCGGTCATTCCGTGGATCGTAAGGCGGCCGCGGCCCAGATGTCCGCTTTTGACTGACAGCCTGCGGCAGGGTTCGCCCCGCCTTTCATCGCTAAAGGCCGCCTACCTGGGGCGGCCTTTTTATGTTGGTTTTCGATGGAGGAACAGGGAAGGAAACGGGGATTTGATCGGGCCATTGCAGCCCGTCTCGGGCGTCGGACCTGCAGGAGCCGCCCCCGTCAGGCAACGGCTTCGCCGTCCTCCACTTCGTTTCAGCCGTTCCGGTGCAAGCCGTTGGCTCATGGCTCCTGCCCTTGGCCTCCGCGACGGGGCCGTGATTGGCGCGGCTCCAAAAAGTGGAGAAGAGAAATGAGCAAGAAGACCGAAAGCCAGCGCATCGACATCTATTCCCGGATCACTCATCGGATCATCGCGGACCTCGCCAGCGGGGTTCGCCCTTGGATGCAGCCCTGGAATGCAAACAATACCAATGGCCGGATCACTCGCCCTCTCCGCCACAACGGCCAACCCTATTCGGGCATAAACGTCCTCCTGCTCTGGTCAGAGCAGATGTCCCGTGGATTTGCTTCGTCGATGTGGATGACGTTCAAGCAGGCGTTGGAACTCGGCGCCGCTGTTCGAAAGGGGGAGACCGGATCGACGGTCGTATTCGCGAGCCGATTCACCAAATCCGAAGCGGACGGGCACGGTGGTGAGGTCGATCGAGAGATCCCGTTCCTCAAAGCCTATTCCGTGTTCAGCGTCGAGCAAATCGACGGGTTGCCCGTTCATTACTATAGCCGGCCAGAGATCGTGCTCGATCCCATCGCACAGATCGAGCAGGCGGACCGGTTTTTCCGCAACACCGGCGCGGTGATCCGCCACGGCGGAAATCAGGCTTTCTATGCACCCGGTCCCGACGTCATCCAGATGCCGCCCTTCGAGACCTTCAAGGATGCGGCAAGCTACTATGCCACGCTGAGCCATGAGGCGACCCACTGGACTGCGGATGAGAACCGCGTCGGCCGCGACCTGTCGCGCTATGCCAAGGATAGGAGCGAGCGTGCTCGCGAAGAACTCATTGCCGAGCTTGGCAGTTGTTTCCTTTGCGCCGATCTAGGAATCGCCCCCGAAGTTGAACCGAGGCCTGATCACGCGTCGTATCTTCAGTCCTGGTTAGAAGTATTGGCCGACGACAAGCGGGCAATCTTCCACGCAGCTGCCCATGCGCACCGTGCCGTCACCTACCTGCATGGTTTGCGACAAACCGCCGTTAATGGCGCTGCGGACTGACGCGGTCGAAAATCCCCGGGTCTGCGGCGAATTGGTTCTTGGTCGCGCAATTTGCAGCAATGCTGTATTTGCTGTATAGGGTCTGTTGTCTGTTCGACACTTCTAGATTCTCGAGGATTAACTTATGGCCGAACGAGTTGGATCTTATTCAACAAGTGATCTATCCCGCAAGTCAGGCGATATCATCGCCGAAGCCTTGCGGCATCCCGTCACTATCACGCAGAGAAGCAAGCCGCGCTTGGTGTTGTTGAACATCGAGGATTACGAACTCCTCAAGCGGCAGTCAGACATGCGTTCGGTCGGGACGATCGACACAATGTCGGACGATCTTCTTGGCGAGTTCCAAGCAGCGGTGGACGCGTATGCTGACAGCGATGAGGCAGGTCGTTGAGCGGGTACGAAGAGATCCAGACAGCCTCCGTGATTCGATATCCTTATCTTTGGAGCCGTGAAGCCATCAGAGGTGTGAGACCGAGGGTCGCAAGGAACGCGCGGTGACAGTTGGGGTACGAATTCCTCGCGCCGATGGCGACATGGTGCTATTCTTTCCGATAACGACGAAAAGTCCCGATAGTGATCGCTTTGCTTTTGAGATTCCGGCGATTGAAAAACGACGCGCGGGGCTTGATGCCGATCTGCGGCATCGTCGCTCGATCTTTCTACCTTGAACCTGATCCGCCAATCGGGCGCTTCAGTAAAGCTTTTTTCCTGCCGATCCTTCGTGAGTTTATCGCACGCAGGAAATCAACAACCGAGGTGAACCGTAGCAGGTAGATTGGACAGCCTGGCTCGAGCGCGCGCTTCCCGGCGTCGATCCAAGGGTTGGCTGACACTCATAGCGCAAGACCTGGCACGGAGGCAGCGACACCATCGCAGTGAGCCTCAGGCTCAGCCGAGGTACGCCAAACCGAGAATTTCACCGTTACCTCTCGTTGCTGGAAATACGCCTGCTTTAATTTCCTACCCGCGCGATTATTCTCCACGAGCCTGGAAGGATCGAAAACGGCCTCTTTCGGACCTACTCGCATCAACGCAGCTTGAGGCTCGCGATACCCTCATCGATATCGGCATGTTTGCCTGCAGGGATTAGTAGATGCGCTTCGTTGCATCTGCCACGGTCAGTTCACTCACGTCATCCTTCGGCTCTTAACCATCTAATGCTTGACCGTATTGCTCTCTGGAGGCACCAGGGCGACGATGGAAAACCAAAGCAAGCATGTTGTTTTTTTCACAAGGGTGCATGAGCAAAACTCAGTAGAACCCTCGGTGCACGCGGGAGGACGCGGCCAATATGCGGGACGCTGCTTGAGCGCTTGACCACTTCAGGTAGGACTATGGTCGGTCGCCGCTCTCGGCGTTGGCTGGCTCTGTCAATGTGTCAGTCGGGCCAGATCTTCCGTGCAACTTTCCCCAGATCACCGGCTTAGGCGCGGAAGGTTTCAGCTTCCGGGATTGCTCGATTTCGATGACAAACGGTTTCGTCTGCTTTGAATAGCCCCGAGTTTCGTAGACACCCTCGCGTTATGTTTTCTGCAAGCGCTCGAACTCGACGGGTGACAGCATTCCGTTTCTGACGTGCTTGCGTT
>NZ_LMHV01000014.1 GCF_001429725.1 Rhizobium sp. Root708
CGGCGCGACGGCACACTATGTCACCGCCGACCTCGACGAAGGTCCGATCATCGAGCAGGACACGGCCCGCATCACGCATGCGCAGAGCGCCGACGACTATGTCTCGATCGGCCGCGATGTCGAAAGCCAGGTGCTGGCGCGCGCCATCCATGCCCATATCCACCGCCGCGCCTTCCTGAACGGCAACCGCACCGTCGTCTTCCCGGCAAGCCCGGGAAGCTATGCATCCGAGCGGATGGGGTGACCGGTGGCTCAGTCCGCCGCCTCCGGAACAGACAATTGCGATAACAGCCTTCTATCTGATTGGAGAACCAGACGTGAGTGAACAGATCAAATTCGCGCTCAACCACATAACCGCTCCGGCGCTGGACAGCCGCCAGTTTGTGGACCTTGCGGCGCGGCTCGGATGCATGGGCGTCGAACTTCGAAACGACCTTGCTGACAAGGAACTGACCAGCCGCCCGTTTTTCGACGGGGCCCGGCCGGCTGAAGTCGGCGAGTACGCGCGCGCGAAGGGCATTCGGCTGCTGGGGCTATCTGAAGTCTATGGCTTCAACCGTTGGTCGGATGCCATGCGGGAGAAAGTCAAACTATTGATCTCGCAGGCAAAGGAGAGTGGGGCGGAGACTATCAGTCTCATTCCGAGCAATGACGGCGTGGAGGAACCAAAAAAAGAGCGTCTTGCCGGCCTTCGCAATGCCCTTGCTGCGATCCTGCCAATGCTGGAAAAGCAAGACCTTGTGGGTCTCGTGGAGCCTTTGGGGTTCACCACCTCCTCGCTCAGGCTGAAGGGAGAGGCGGTCGATGCGTTCGAGGCAGTTGGAGGCAAAGATCACTTCCGTCTCGTCCACGATACGTTCCATCATCATCTTGCCGGTGAGACGGAGTTTTTCCCGGAGTGGACGGGCATCGTTCACATCTCCGGCGTCGTTGACGCCGGCTTGCGGCCGGAAGAGATGCAGGACAAGCACCGTATTCTGGTGAACGAGGCTGACCGCCTGGGAAATATCGAGCAGATCAAGCACCTGAATGCCGTCGGCTATCGGGGCGCATACTCCTTTGAACTGTTCTCTCCCTTGGTCCACGTCGACCCGAATATCGAGGCCGGTCTGCGCGCAAGCATGGATACCATCACGGCCGCGCTCGCGAACTGAGACCACGCTCAGACGTGCCATACTTTGACCGGCTCCGGGCGAACACACCTGGGGCCGGCTTGCCAATGTCAAAAAACATGATATTTGAAGTCATGTTATGTTCGGCGCTTTCCGTAACGACCGGGATCGTCGCTCTCCACTGCCGTTTTGCTCGCGTGCGCGAGCTGGCAAGGATGGATCGGTAGAGTGAAGTTTTGGCATTCCATGAAGTGGCGCACCGAAGGCATCCGGGTGGTGGCGCCGGTCAAATGGCGCCAGTTCGATGGTCTCGTCAGCGCCTATTGGGAGGCGGAGAGCCAGGCCGGTGCCACCGGCTACTACCTTGCGGATGATCCGCGCATCATGGTGTTCTTCAGTGATGTCTCGTCGCAGGTTCGGATATCCAACCGGAACGGCGATTTCCTCCAGCACCATCGGCCAATGATGCGGGCAGTCTATGTTCCGCCCGGTGTGCCCATGTGGACAACAAGCAGCGCCACACACCGCTTTTCGCATCTCAATCTGCATCTGCATAAGGACAAGCTGCTCAAGTATCTCGCCCCGGCTGTTGGCGCGTCCGCGGCCGTGACGGCGCTCCGCCGATCCGTCGAGATTCAGGCTACCGGTGCGATCGAGACCTTGGCCCGCCTCGTCGTCGATGAGGTTTCGAAGCCTTCGAAACATGAGATCTATGGCGAGAGCCTTGTTGGCAGCATCGTTGCCAGCCTGCTGGATATTTCCGCGACGGGCTCAGAGCAAGCGAACGCAAGGCTCACTCAGGCGCAGATGAACAAGC
The DNA here is from genome assembly GCF_001429725.1 of Rhizobium sp. Root708. Classification (GTDB taxonomy): domain Bacteria; phylum Pseudomonadota; class Alphaproteobacteria; order Rhizobiales; family Rhizobiaceae; genus Rhizobium. The sequence continues at coordinate 1,930 of NZ_LMHV01000014.1, forward strand.
TGATGGCTCGTTTCGATGGGCTGACCGATCGCCGCTTTACCGTCGCCGAGATGGCCGAGACGGTTGGCCTCTCCGAAAGCTGGTTCTCCAACGTCTTCAGGCAGACGACCGGCAAGACGCCGCTGCAATGGCAATTGGGGAAACGTATCGAACACGCCAAAACGCTGCTGCTCGAAAGCGAATTGTCCGTGGCCGACGTCGCCGCACAGCTTGGTTTCTCAGACCAGGCGCATCTTACCAAGGTCTTCCGCCAAATCGCCGGCGACACGCCAGCCGCCTGGCGGCGGTTGCAGCAGACGCGCTAGCCGCTGGATGTCCGCCCACCCGGAAGCGAGAGTGGGCGGGTCGTTCGTTTACCAGGTCTGGCGAAGCGTTGCGTAAATCGCCCGGCCGGGATTGTAGAAATCCGCCCCGAAGCCACCGTATGCCACATGCTTCTCGTCGAACAGATTGCTGACATTCAGCTGGAAGGTGGTGTTTTCCTGAATCTTGTAGTTGAAGGACGCGTCGAACACGACATTACCTTTCGACTTCGAGGTGTTGGCGTCGCTCATGTAGTACGAGCCGGTATAACGGCTGCCGAGCCCGAAGGTCATGTCTCCCCGCGGTCCGTTGCCTTCCAGCGTGTAGGTAACCCAGGCGGACGCAAAGTGCGTCGGCACCAAAGCCAGTCGCTTGCCTTCGTTGCCGCCTGTCCCGTTCTCGACGATCTTCGAGTCGATATAGGAATAAGCAGCAATGACGTTGACGTTGTTCGTAACCTCTGCCTTGGCTTCAAGGTCGACACCGCGATTGCGGACCTTTCCGACGGTTGACTGCAGCAGCGTTGTGGAATCCGTGACCGTAATGTTTTCCTTTGTCAGGTCATAGACCGCGGCGCTGAAGATCGCCGGGAAGTCGGTGGGCGCATATTTGACGCCGATTTCGTATTGCTTGCCTGTCTCCGGCGCCGTGCCGATCTGTGGTGGTGCTGCGGACTCCGCGTAGCTCGCATAGGCGGAAAACTCGTCGGTGAGCTTGTAGGTCAGGCCGAAGCGCTTGGTGAACTCGCTGAAGTCGCCGGACTTCGCGGTGTTGTCGAGCTTGTTTGCCTCGTCGAGATCCAGCCAATCGTTTCGCAGGCCGACAGTCGCGATCAGCTTGTCGAAGAAGGTCAGCTCTTCCTGCAGGTAGATCGCCTTCGTCTTCTGATCATTTCGCGTATTGGCATAGATCGGTACGGACGTCGGGGCGCCCGTATAAACCGGATTTGTCCAGTCGATCCCCGGTGCGCCGCCCCAATAGCTGGCGCTGTCCTTGCTGTAGTCGTTGTACTCCAGGCCGAGCAGTGTGCGGTTGTCGATGTCCTCGAAACTCGCATCATACTGCAGGTGCGTGTCGACGATGAACTGCTCGTCCGAACTGTCGTTGGCGAAGTAGGCGCGATCCGCGATCGTCGAACCGCTCGTCGGCGTGGCCGAGATATAGGCGTAACCGAAGTTCGACCGTGACTTGCTGTAGCGCGCGTTCGCGTTGAAGGTCAGACCGTCGCCGAAATCATGGTCGAACAGGATATTGACGGCATTGCGGTTTATGTCGCGGTAGTTGAAATCCGGCTCGCCGAAGAACCTGCTTCTTGAAAAATTCGATCCGACGGGATGGCCGCCACTGCCGGGTACGCCGTCACGATCAAGATGGTCGAAAATCACCGACAGATTGGTGTCGCCGCTCGGACGCCAGGTCACGCCTCCCGTGATGAAATTCTCGTCGTTCTGGGAGTAGTCGTATTCGTCGTCGGATCTCTGGAACTTGCCGGTGATGCGGTAGGACAGCGTATCGTCGGCCGTGATGTTGTCGCCGAAGTCAAAGCCGGTTTCACCGTGGCTGTAGGAACCGCCTGTCGCATAGACCTCGCCGAAGCGCTCGCTCTTCGGACGCTTGGTCACGTAATTCACCGATCCGCCCGGATCTGAAGCGCCAAAGCCTGACGAGTTCGCCCCCTTGAGGACCTCGACGCGCTCATAGGCGTATGGCTCCTCGCGCAGGCCGCCGAACGGGCTGCCGATAAGCAGACCATCACGGTACATGTTGGCGTCGAAGCCCCGGATCTTGAAATAATCGAAGCGGTCGTCCGAGCCATAAAAATCGGTCGTGACACCGGAAGTGTACTGCAAGACCTGCTCGACGTTCTGCGCGCCGCGCTCCTCGATCTCCTTGGAGGTGATGACCGAGACGGAAGCCGGGATATCGAGAATGTCGGTCGCCATCGCGCCGCCAGCGGTAGTCTTCCTGGCAACGATCGATTTGGAATCATTTTCCAGGTCGAGACCGATGCCCACACCTTGGAGGACGATAGGCGAGAGCGTCGTTTCGGAACCCGAGGTGCCGGCATCCTCGCCGTAGGAGAAAGTCGGCATGAAAGCGATGAGTGCCGTGCACCCAAGAAGGGACATCTTGCGAGAGCGGTGACGGCTTCCCGTCAGGCGACCGGCTATTCTTTCAATGTGCATATTCAAGTTCCAAAAATCCTAAGGTCACAACTGGCCTTCGCGACCGCACGTCAGTGTAGGCTGGGGTCGGACAACGAGGAGGCACTGCGCCGAAACCACGAGCCTGATTTTCTCGGCCCGTATTCGTCGCGGTTCTTCCCCTTGCGAACCCGAATGGCCATTAACTGGAGAATGTTTGTCCAGTATTGTAACTTTCTCCATTTTTGTAGGAACCGACGGGAAACTGACCTCGCTTTTCAACAAGCGCAGGGCAGGCTGTTGACGCGATCGTCTGAACCTGAGACTGGAAGTCCACTTAAATGGCAGGCGGAGTTGACGCAATGCATCGGTTGAACCTTCTCGCGCGATTGATCGCGATATGCACGTGGCTGCTCGTCCCTGCTTACGCCTGGGCGGACACGTCCTATCCTGTCGTCATCAAGCATGCGTTCGGAACGACCGTTATCGCCAAGAAACCCGAGCGTGTCGCAACGGTCGCCTGGGCCAATCATGAAGTGCCGCTGGCGTTGGGCATCGTCCCTGTCGGCTTCGCCGCAGCCAATTTCGGCGACGACGACAGCGATGGTCTCCTGCCGTGGGTCGCGGATCGCCTGAAAGAACTCCATGCCGACAAGCCTGTCCTGTTCGATGAAGGGGACGGGATCGATTTCGAGGCGGTGGCAGCCACGCACCCCGACGTCATTCTGGCCGCCTATTCGGGGCTCAGCCAGTCGGACTACGACACGTTGAGCCAGATCGCCCCTGTTGTTGCCTATCCGGAAGCACCATGGTCCACCGATTGGCGCGAGATGATCCGCCTCGACAGCGCCGGAATGGGCATGGCCGCCGAGGGAGAAGCTCTCATCAAGAAGATCGAGAGCGAGATTGCCCAGACAGTGGCCAGCTATCCGGAATTGCACGGCAAGTCCGCGATGTTCTTGACGCACCTCAACGCGAGCGACTTGAGCACGGTCAATTTCTACACGATGAATGACACACGCGTGAAATTCTTCGCCGATCTCGGACTTACCGCTCCGAAGAGCATCGTCGCTGCGTCGGCGCCCGGGAAGTTCGCGGGTTCCATCAGCGCGGAACGCATCGATTCCTTCGATGATGCCGATATCGTCGTCACCTATGGAAATGAACAGCTTCTCGAAGCGCTCGAGAAAAATCCGCTGATGGCAAGGATGCCGGCTGTCGGCAAGGGTGCGCTTGTCACGCTCGGTCCCAATCCTGTCGGCACGGCCGCCAATCCGACGCCGCTGTCGATCTCCTGGGTCTTGAAGGATTATGTGGCCTTGCTTGCAGACGCGGCAAGAAAGTCTCCAAGCAAATCTCAATGACCGTTCGTGACAGAAAGACGTCCCGCAAGGCGGGACTTGCCGGCCGGAGCAACCCGGCTCGCGGTTTTTGGCTGCTTGGCTTGATCGCGTTGCTTGCTTGCCTGTGCGCGCTTTCAGTGACGGTCGGTACACGCGACGTCAGCTGGTCTGATATCGGCGCGGCACTGAACGGTCACGTCGATAACATCGGCCAGGCCGCGGTTGCGGTGCGAATACCACGGACGTTGCTTGCCATTCTTGCCGGCGCTGCGCTTGGGCTCGCAGGAGCAATCATGCAGGGCGTGACCCGCAATCCTCTCGCCGATCCGGGAATTCTCGGCGTCAACATGGGGGCATCGCTCGCGGTGGTCGTCGGCGTCGCCTGGTTCGGCATCACATCCGCCGAAGCCTATATCTGGTCTGCGATTGTAGGGGCCGGCGGTGCTGCCGTCTTCGTTTACACGATCGGATCGTTGGGGCGCGGCGGCGCGACACCGTTGAAACTTGCGCTTTCCGGAACAGCGACATCCGTGGCCTTTGCCTCGATGGTTGTCGCTGTCGTGTTGCCGCGCAACGATATTGCCGGCGGCATCCGCTCCTGGCAGATCGGAGGTGTAGGGGGAGCGACCTTCGAGCGGATCATGCCGGTCCTTCCGTTTCTCGCCGTGGGCTTTGCCATCAGTCTCCTGTCGGCCCGAAAGCTGAACTCGCTGGCCCTCGGCGACGAATTGGCCGCGGGACTCGGTGAAAACGTGGCGTTGGCACGGGCGGTCGCATCGCTGGGCGCCATTCTTCTCTGCGGCGCGACTACAGCCGTCTGTGGCCCGATCGCCTTTCTCGGTCTTGTGGTGCCGCATCTGTGCCGCCTGCTTGTCGGCGTCGACCACCGCTGGCTCTTGCCGTTCTCGACGATCGGGGGCGCCGGTTTGTTGCTTGCCGCCGATATCGTGGGGCGGATCGTTGCGAGACCCGCCGAATTGGACGTCGGCATCGTGACGGCCCTTCTCGGCGCACCTGTCTTCATTGCCATCGTCAGGCGACAGAGGGTGCGCGAGTTATGATGGCCCGGTCTCTTGAGCGGATCGTTGAGAATCGCCGCATCCGCAGGCGCAACCATTCCGCCGTTGTCGTCGTGCTGGTATCGCTTGTCGTTGCGGTTTTCGCGCTGACCTTGTCGCTCGGGCAATCGTTTACGCCGCTGCAGGATGTCATCCGGGTGCTGCTTGGCGAAAAAGTGGCGAGTGCATCCTTTACCGTCGGCCAGCTTCGATTGCCGCGCGCGGTCCTTTCGGTGCTAGCAGGCGCGAGCTTCGGGCTCGGCGGCGTGGCGTTCCAGATCATGCTGCGCAACCCGCTCGCCAGCCCCGATATCATCGGCATCAGTTCCGGCGCGAGTGCCGCGGCAGTGTTTGCCATCGTCGTCCTGTCGCTGAAGGGGGCCGCGGTCTCCGTCGTCGCCGTGGCCGCCGGGCTTGGGATTGCGCTGCTCGTCTATGGTCTGTCGTCTCGAAACGGCGTTGCCGGCACGCGTCTTATTCTCGTTGGCATCGGGGTTTCGGCGATGCTGGAAAGCGTCATCGCCTACATCCTTTCGCAAGCGCCGTCCTGGACGTTGCAGGAGGCGATGCGTTGGTTGACCGGTAGCGTAAACGGCGCCCAGCTCTCCCAGGCGGCCCCGCTGCTCCTGTCGCTGATCGTTTTTGGCGGCCTTCTCTTGAGCCGCGCCCGCGATCTGGAAGCGTTGCGTCTCGGAGACGATACGGCGGCGGCTCTTGGCGTTGGCGTTTCGCGTACGCGGATACTCATCATCGTCTCCGCGGTCGGGATGATCGCGTCCGCAACGGCGGTCACAGGTCCGATTGCCTTTGTCGCCTTTCTCTCCGGCCCGATAGCGGCACGCCTTGTCAAGAATAGCGGCTCGCTGCTTGTTCCCGCCGCGCTCGTCGGCGCGGCCCTCGCGCTCGGTGGCGACTATGTCGGGCAGTTCCTTTTGCCGAGCCGCTATCCCGTCGGCGTCGTGACCGGCGCGCTCGGCGCTCCTTACCTGATTTTCCTGATCGTCCGTGTCAACAGGAGCGGAGGCTCGCTATGACAGTTCATTCCCTCGTCGCCAGCGGCCTGTCGGCAGGCTACGGAGAGACCGAGATCCTGCAGATGCTGGATTTCGCCGTTCCGCCCGGCAAGGTGACGGCGATCGTCGGCGCCAATGCCTGCGGGAAATCCACATTGCTGCGGACCATGTCGAGGCTGCTTGCGCCGCGTCAGGGGCAAGTCCTGCTCGATGGCAAGTCGATCCATCGCACGCCGTCGCGGGAGCTTGCGCGGATACTGGGCCTTCTGCCGCAGTCGCCCATCGCGCCCGAGGGGATCACCGTCGCCGATCTCGTCGGCCGGGGAAGGCACCCGCATCAGGGGCTGTTTTCACGCTGGACGCGAAAGGACGACGAGGCCGTCAATGCAGCGTTGACCGCGACCAAGACATCCGAGCTGTCAGAGAGGCCTGTCGACGAGCTCTCCGGCGGGCAGCGCCAGCGCGTCTGGATCGCCATGGCCCTTGCCCAGCAGACGGAGCTTTTGCTGCTCGACGAGCCGACGACCTTTCTCGATATCAGCCATCAGGTCGAGGTGCTGGATCTGCTAACCGATCTCAATCATTCACGCGGCACAACCATTGTCATGGTGTTGCACGACCTCAATCTTGCGGCGCGCTACTGCGATCACCTTGTGGCGATGGCGGGAGGAAGAGTGCATGTATCCGGCACCCCGGAACAGGTCCTGACAGTCGAGAATGTGCGCGACGTTTTCGGCCTTGAGAGCCGCATCATCGTCGATCCGACCTCGGGCAGACCGATCATGCTTCCGATCGGCCGACACCGAATGGTGGAACACAATAATGGCTCGCAGCTCGCTACCAAGAGGAAAACCCATGACGACCGCTCATGACTACAATCTGTCTGGCGTAGCAATCCCAGTGAACCCGCACAGTCTGCTCGACGAGATTTGCGAGCACTTCGTGGAGCATGCCGAGGTGGAGCGAAGCGAACACCTGGCCTTCCTGAAGAGTAAGATCGGGAACGCCACGATCCGCGTGGATGATGGCAAACTGCTGATCGATCTCAGTTGCCCGACGGAGCAGGCGCTGCAGATGAGCCAGACGATGCTCGCGGAGCATCTCTTCTACTTTGCCGGCGAAGAGCCTCTCGAACTCAGCTGGGCGAAGTCCGCAGCCTTGAAAGTGTTGCCTAACCTTCACACGGCAGTAGTCGTCGGCGCCGAAGACGTGACGCCGCACATGCGTCGTGTGAAATTCGCATGCAGCGACATCAGCCCGTTTCTCGGCGGCGACATGCATGTCCGCGTGCTCGTGCCGCCGAGCGGCAGGCAACCGATCTGGCCGGGACTTCGCTCCGACGGTCGCGTGGCGTGGCCACAAGGCGACGACGAGCTTCTGGTGCGCGTCTACACAATCCGCGCTGTTGATGCGGAGAAGCGGGAACTCTGGATCGATTTCCTGCAGCACCCCCTAGCGGGCGTGAAGACACCCGGAGCGGACTTCGCGCGCGACGCGCGGATAGGGCAAAAGGTTGCGCTGCTTGGACCGGGCGGCGGTGGATTTCCCGTGGCACGGTCCATCCTGCTCGCCGGAGACGAAAGCGCGCTCCCGGCCATAGCAAGGATTGTGGAGGAAGCGCCAGCGGGCACAAAGCTGCAGGCGATTATCGAAGTTTCCGACGCGGCGGAAGAGCAACCGCTTGTCTCCGCTGCTTCACTCGACGTCCGTTGGCTGCACCGCTGCGACTACTCCGACAACGTCCGGTCCTCTCTCTTCGAGACGACCGCGGAAGCGATAGCTTCGATGGAAGATGGCACCTTTGTCTGGTTCGCCGCCGAGAAGGATGACGTCCGTGCGACCCGAGCCTTCCTGAAGGGGCGCGGCCATGACAGGAAGAACATGTACGTGGCGTGGTATTGGGAGCGTGGCGCTAGCCAGGCATGACGGCGCTTTTCCGGAGAGCACGTGGGTCTTTCCGCCGATCGAATTGCGCTTCCGTTGTCATTCCGCGGCGAGCACGCTAACCCGGAACAAGCGAGGCGGTCGAGCGCGGGAGAGACAGAGTGCGTCGGACATTGAACCATACGGCGATGCCGGCGGCGGGCTTTATCGAGCCGTGGAGCGTCCGCGCCGGCGAGACTACCCGCGCTTTCGTTTCGTGCTCCGATCCCGAGGCGCGTATCTCCATTCAGACGCTTGACCTCGATGACGCCGAAATCGCCGAATGGTCCGTTTCGCGAGCGAACGATCGCTTCCGCGTGAGAGATTTCGACATCGGATCATGGGTCGAGATTCCTGTTTCCAAAACGGCTGCTGAAATCCACCTGGACGTGGAAATTCTCTTCACGCTGAATAGCGCGACCAAGCCGGTTGTTTGCTGGGACGGTTTCGCGCTTACGCTCGACGCGAGCGGAGATCTGTGGGCCAACGGCGAATTGCTGGCCCGCGTCGATAACGAGTTTTGGTACCGGCTTCACCTTTCCGCTCGTTCCGGCCGTGTCTTGTGCGGCCTTACGCGTTGCAACGGAACTCCCGCTGGTGAAGTCGAAATCCTAGCTGGCGAGCCGTCCGGGGCGATCTGTCTTGGTGCCGAGCCAAGCCACAGGGATCAGACCCTTAATGCCCGCATCGGTAGAATCGTGCTCGATACGGATAGCCGGAAATCCGAGTGGCGGTTTCAGGCTAATGCCGCGTCTGAAACATTGATGCCAATCGACGGCGGCGAAGGTCGGCTTTCCATTCGCAACGCTCCGACATTTGCGGTGGCATCGCCAAGATTCACCGGCGAGATTCATGATCCAAGGCTGGCGCCGTATCACTTCGATGCAATTCATCTGCATGACGATGACTTTGGCGGGTTCGATTGGGAAGCGGATTTGGCGATCTCGGTGCCCGAGGATGCCCGGTCCGGGGTGTGTGCGCTTGTGATCGAGACAATCGACGGCATCGAGAAACTTCCCTTCTTCGTGCGCGCGAGCCGGCCTGCCTCCTCGGTTGCCTTCCTGCTGCCGACCGCCACCTATCTCGCTTACGCAGACGAGCAGTTGCCTCCCGAGAAGTATCCCTGGCACGGCACTGACCGGGCGCACCGTTTCGCCACCGACAACAACTTCCTGAGCCTCTACGACGTCCATGCCGACCTGAGCGGTGTCAGCCTGACAAGCAGTCGTCGCCCGCGAACCACGCTTCGGGACGACTATCACTACCCGCTGTCGAACTCGCCGCACCTTCTCTCGGTGGATCTCCAGTTTCTGAAGTTCTGTCACCGTCACGAAATCGCTGTCGACGTGCTGACGGACCATGATCTGCATGAGGAGGGCGCGGCCAGTCTCGCATCCTACGACTTGGTCCTGACGGGCAGCCATCCCGAATATTGGTCAGCACCGATGATGGCCGGCTTGAAGGACTATCTTCGCGGCGGTGGAAACTTCGCCTACCTCGGCGGCAACGGCTTCTACTGGGTCGTGGCGATCCATGGGCACAGGATGGAGTTGCGCCGCGGCAAAAACGACATCTGGACAGGTCGGCCGGGCGAAACTCATCTGGCGATGACCGGCGAGCCCGGTGGGAACTGGGAAGACCGCGGACTAAATCACCCGCAAGCCCTGGTCGGCGTGACCTATGTCATCATGGGTTTCGGCCAGTCTCGATCTTATCGGCGGCTGAGCGGCAGCTATAGCGGAGAGTATGCCTGGCTGTTCGAAGGCGTGACATCCGATCAGTTCGGCGGCGAGGGAACCGTGCTCGGTGGCGCGGCGGGATACGAGATCGACGCCGTCATCACGTCGCAGGTTACGCCGAAGAACCTGGTCAGGCTCGCGGTGGCTGACGGTTTTGACGATGCCTTCCAAGTGAGGCCCGACTTGTGGATCGTCGAAGGCGATAGCGAGAGAGCGGCGCTGCGCAGGGCTGACATGACAGCCTATCGCCACGAAGGCGGTGGTATCGTCGTCTCGATGAGCTCGGTCGCCTGGATCGGTGCGCTGCCCGGCGCCGGACATGACAATGATGTCGGACGCATCATGCGCAACCTGATAGGACGGTTTCAGAGCCGGTTGTGACTGCAAGGAAACTGAATAGCATCGGCGCCGGTGGCGCCGATGGCAAACTCAATGCTCGTTCTCGCCCTGCGAGCCCGCCCTGATGGCGTTCAGCACCTCCTTCTGCAACGCCAGGAATTCCGGCGTCGAGATCATGTCCTGATTGCGCGGCCGCGCGAGCCCGACATGGAATGTCGAATTGATGCGGCCCGGATTGATGCTCATCGCGATGATGCGATCCGAGAGATAAACGGCCTCTTCCACGTCGTGCGTTACGAAAAGAACCGTCAGCCGATGCTCTTCCCAAATTTGCGTCAGCAGTTCCTGCATCTGGTGCCGAGTCAAAGCGTCGAGCGCGCCGAACGGTTCATCCATGAGCAGCATCTTCGGTCGATACGACAAGGCGCGTGCGATCGCGACGCGCTGTTTCATGCCGCCCGAAAGTTGCGATGGGAAACTATCGGCGAAGCGATCGAGCTTGACAAGATTGATGTGGTGCCGCGCGACTTCCCTGCATTCCGCCGACGACAGCCCGGCTGCCTGCAAGGCGAACTCGACGTTTTGCTGCGCCGTCAGCCACGGAAGAAGGGTGTAGGATTGGAAGACCACACCGCGGTCTAGCCCGGGGCCAACGATCGGTGCGCCGTCGGTCAACAGGACACCGTTGTCGAACCCCTGCAGACCGGCGACGATCGATAGAAGGGTACTTTTTCCGCAACCGGAGGCGCCGACGAGAGAAACGAACTCGTTGTCGGCAAGTTCGAGGCTGATGTCATTCAGCGCATGGACCGGGCCTTTCCTGGAGCCGTACCACTTGTTGAGCGACTCGATCTTCAGCTTGGGTTGGCTCATCTCAATGTCTCGAAGCATAACGGAAGAAAACACGCTCGAGGGCCTTCATGGTTTGGTCGGTGACCAGACCAAGTAATCCGAGGAGCAGGATGTAACCGATGATCGTCTGCGTCTGGAAGTATCGCTGGGAGACGACGATACGGTATCCGAGGCCTGACGTGGCGGCGACGAGTTCGGCGAGAACCAGCCAAGTCCAAGCCCAGCCAAGACTGATCCGCAGCGTATCCCATATTCCGGGCAAGGCGGACGGCAGAACGATGCGACGGAGGATCTTGGTTTCGGACATGCCGAGTGTTCGCCCAAGGCCGACGAAGTCCGTCGGGACGCGCTTGACGCTGTCCATGACCATCAGCACCTGCTGGAAGAAAGTTCCGATCCAGATGATGACGAACTTTTGCAGGTCGCTTGTTCCGGCCCAGAGGATGCTGAGAGGCACGAAGGCCACGACCGGCATGTAGCGAACGAAGTCGACGAGGGGCTCGACGGCCGCTTCCCAGGTCTTGAAGCAGCCGATCATGATGCCGATCGGGATCGCCATGGCAGATGCAAGCAGAAATCCGACGAGCATGCGGTAGATGCTTATGCCGGCGTCGTTCCAGAGAGTTCCATCGAGAGCAAGCTCCACCATCTTGCTCCAGACCGCTCCGGGACTGGGCAAAAAGATGGGCTTCACCCAGCCGGTCACAGTCGAAGCCCACCAGATGGCGAACAGAACGGCGAAGACCGCTATTGAGATCAGCAGAAACGAACGGGCACCGATGGGATCGCCGATGCGAAAGGCGCTCGGAGGCCTGCCGACTCCCGCGCGCTCCTGCGCGCGGGGTCGTTCAGTCGTTGACGACAATGGTGAAGAGCTGGACATTGCGCTTCCGTTGTTCTCGCAGGGATTACTTGTTTGCCGCATCGACGAACGACGCGTCGATCATGCTGTCTGCGGAAACGTCGACGGTGACCAGACCTGCCTGCTTGGCGGCCTTCAGCACGTCGGCGAAGGTCTTGGTCTTGAAGTCACCGGCGAATGCCTTCGCAGCCTCTGCCGAGGTATAGTACTGGACGCCGTCGAAGGCGGTTTCCAGATCCTCCGGCGAGGCGCCGACCGCCTTGGAAATGATCGCGCGGTCTTCCTTGGTGTTGGCCTTGTAGTCAGCCAATGCCGCGTCCCATGCCTTGATCATCGCGACAACTTGGCCCGGCTTCGACTTCAGGACTTCTTCGCGAACGACGAACACGTCCGAAACGAGACCCGGATCCTTTCCTGCTTCGAAGAGAAGCTGGATGTTCTTGTCCTGCGCCCGCGCGGTCGAAATGTAGGGCTCGTAGGTGACGGCAACAGGAACGCGTCCCGCGATCAGTGCCGTTCCCGCGTCAGCTGCCGGCATCGGAACGCGAACGATGTCGTCGATCGTCATGCCGTTGCTCGAGAGCGCGTAGTTGAGGAGGATATCGCTCGTCGTGCCTTCTTCGAAGGCGACATTCTTGCCCTTCAAATCGGCAATGCTCTTGATGTCGCTACCTGCGAGGATCGCGTCGGCCTTCAGGCTGAAGTCCAGCAGGGAGACAATCTTGACCGGTAGGCCGGCGGCAACCATGGCCATCGCGGTGTGGGTCGCGATATTGGCGCCATCGAGCTGGCCGCTCGCCAGGGCCGCGTTGATATCCTTGTCTTCGGCAAAGTTCACCAGTTCGACATCATCGAGATTGGCCTTCTTGAACAGGCCCTTGCTGGCGGCAACATGCCACTGGCCGTAACCGAGCCAAGGCTCGATGCCGATCTTGAACGTGCCCGGCTCCGGCTTGGCCGGAATCTCTGCGGCTTGCGCTGCGGTTCCTGCGAGAACGCCGACGACCGCGAACGCGATCGCTGCGCGGGAAAGCTGCTTGCTGATAGATGTGTACTTCATTGGAACCCCTCTTTTGACAACGTCATTTGGTTGTACGGCTTGCGCCGTGTTCGTTGGCATCTATTCTTTTTCCTTGCACAAACATCAAGGTCGATAACGGGGACGTTTGTGCATGTCATGCGTTCCTCGGTCAGGAAAATTTTGCTCGACCGTTCCTTTCATCGCCTTTCGTACATTCATGGCTGCGGATGCCGCGTGGAGAAGATGATCTCTTACCTTTCGGGATCAATGCTCGCGAGGAAATGCGTTATCGCGTCCTCGCCCTCAATTGGATCCGAGCCTGTCATTACCGCAACCGAAAAGCCGATCAGGGACGAGGTCGGGTTATGGGTAGCCGCGCCTGCGCGCAAGTTCATCACAAGCGTCGGGCACAGGAATAGTCCGAGCCGGATCACCTGCCTCCAGTCGGCGGGAAGCAGACCACGCTGTTTCAGCGTCGCCAGCAACGGCTTCCACATTGTCTCTGCCTTCGCTTGAAGAAGCGATTGACGCACCGGGCTCAGCCGCCAGTCGAAGTCGGCGTACAGCGTTCCGTTTTCATAGCGTGCGCTGGCGCTTGCCTTTTCCTGCAGGACAGCTGGCTCATAGAGCCAGTAGGGATGGGCGAGAATATTGTGAAACGTTGCCTTCACCTCGGCCAGGAGAGTGGGAATATGTTCACCAGCAAACGCCGGATCGAAAAAGGAGAGCGTGGCGTCCGCTCCGTCGCGCTCGTACCAGACATTCGCGTTGTGGGCGTCGCCGTGCGCCGTCACACCACCGGCATCCGCCAGACGGGCAGGATTGAGCCTTTCGTGGGCAAGGTCGAAAAGCTCGGCGATCGTGTTCTTGTATTCCATTCCGTTGACGACGAAGCGCGCCTTTGAGAACTCTTGCCACAAGAGCGTGACGCCAGGGAAGGCAAACTCCTTGTCGACATAAAAACTCGCAAGGCGCCCGCCGGGATAGTTCTCGGCCGGAGCTGTTACCAACCGATCATAGAAAAGCCGGTTGATCGGCTCCTTGACGACCTGGTCCGCCGTTACCGGATGCAGTGTCTTGAGATAGACGGCAAGGACCTCTTCATTAAGCTTGCGTTCGGCATCCACGGCCCGCTTTGCCTCGTCATCGTCGTGCCGCTCATCGATCGCTCGCAACACGTCGGAGAAGCGAGGGTTCGTCCGGCGCTTGTAGACAAGGATCTGTTCGCCCGGGAGGGTCGACATCATCGCCGGCTGATCCACGGGGAGACCGGCCCGAGCGAGGATATCGGCGCGATAGTATTCGCCGCTCATCTCTTCCTCGTTCTCTTCCTGATGGAACTTGAAGAAGTAGGGCGCATCGCCGACGTCGAAGAAACCGTTCAGCGAATTCAGGCTGTACTGGTCGTGATTGATCACAAGATTGCCGACGTCAATCTGGAACAGGTCATGAAGCAATTCGACGAGAAGCGTTTCCGCGATGCCGTCGCGCTGCCTTGCATGATCTCGAATGACGGCGGTTCGGCTCGAACTCTGGCTCATGATGCTCTCGTATTTTCGGTCTTCTAGGTGTCAAAAACGGCTATCGCGCGGGCGGCAGGTATCTGCTGCCAAGCGCGTAGCGGCTTCCGACATAGGTGAATGTATTCACGGTGGCGACGGTCTGGCCGGTCCAGGTCTTTCGAAACAGGACGAGGCAGCTGTCGTTCTCGCGGATATGAAGAAGCTTTGCGTGCGTCTCGCTAGCCGGGACCGCGCTGATCAGATGCTCGACTTCGGTGAGCGGCGTGCTGTGTTGGAGATAGTCATAGGTGGCGATCGACGTGAAATCCTGGTCGAGATAGTTTTTCACCAACTCGGGGTTTACGTAGCGCTCCTCCAATTGCACCGGCACATTGTTCTCGAAGTGGACGACAAGCGAATGATCGACGGGCTGACGCGTCCTGAACTCAAAGGCGCGCAACAGCGTCGGATCCGGATGCTCGATACGCTCGAGCACGACAACTTCCGCTCTGTGTCGGCTGCCGCGCGCTTTGATTTCGTTGATGATGTTGCTGATCTCGATCAAGGTCGATTGCGCCTTGGGAGGCGCAACGAACGTCCCGACACCTTGCACGCGCCGAAGCAGCCCCTGTGCGGTCAACTCGCGAAGCGCGCGATGAACCGTCATTCGCGAAACGCCGAGCGAGGACACCAGATCGTGCTCGGATGGCAGCTTGGCATCCTGCGGCCAATTGCCGTTCCCGATGTTACCGAGCACGAAGTCCTTCACCTTCTCGTATAGCGGTGATGCCGTGTTTGAGAGGCCAGTCAAACGTGTCTCCATCTCTGTTGCAGCATGCGTGTTGTTCAATCGGCGATGCGGATGACGGTCTTCAACCTGTCGCTCCGCCCATCGATGAGCCGCTTGTAGGCATCGGGAATTTCGTCCAGCGAGGACAGAACCTCACCGAATTCCAGAAGGGCCGGCTGTAGCCGGGGCAGCAGGTCGATGGCGTCAGGAAGCTCGGTTTCGTATGCGTGGCATCCCAGCAGAGCAATCTCGCGCTCGACCAGGATGTTCGGGTCCAGGTTCAGCCGGCCGTGGCTGATCCCGACCAGCGCCAGTGCGCCACCGCCGTCAAGCATATCCAGTCCCTGCTCGATCGCGGCAGTGCTGCCTGTCGCGTCCACCGCGTAGCAAAGCCGTGTCCCGCTCAGTGCATCCCGCACCGCAGTCTTGTCCAACGCGACCGTCGAGCCGCCACAGATACGGGCGACCAATTCGGCGCGGTTCGCGTTTCGGTCGACAAACAGCAACTTGCCGTCGTGGAGATGCGACAACAGCAATCCGCAAAGACCGCCGATCGTGCCGCATCCAATCAGGATCACAGGTTCGCCCTTCGGTACGTTCAGGCGCCTGACGGCATGGAGTGCGACGGCGAGCGGCTCGGCCATCGCGGCGACGGCCGGATTGAGCGATGGATCGTGCTTCAGAATCAGCCGTGCGGGCAATTGCGCCTGCTCGGCAAAGCCTCCGTCGCATACCTCGCCGACGAAGCCGAGATTTTCGCAGATATTGGTATGGCCCGATCTGCAGGCTTCGCATTGGCCGCAATAGAAACGAGAATCGACCGCAACAAGATCGCCGACCGCCAGGTCGGCAACCTCATCTCCCACTGCCGAGATGCGTCCGCAGAACTCATGGCCGGCGACGGAAGGCCGCCGACTGATCCATTGGCCGGTCCGGAAATTGTGAAGGTCGGATCCGCAAATTCCAGCCGCGCGCACGTCGATGGTGACATAGCCCGCCGGCGGGTGCGGAAGTGCCTCGACTTCCTCCACCCTGAGGTCCCCGGCGTCATAGAGGCGCACGGCTTTCATCGATCAGCCCTTTGCCTTGTTGAGATAGGCATCGCGAACCGAGGACACTGCGTGAGCGTGAGAGGAAAATCCCTCGTACTCCGCAAGTTTGTGGGCGCGTTTTGCGAACTCGGGATAGGCCGGCGCGGTGACGTAGCCGATCGAGCTGCGCTTGACGAAATCCGTCACGGACAGCGGGCCGTAGGTGCGGGCCCAGCGGCTGGTCGGCAGAACCGCATTCGGGCCAAGGCAGAAGTTTGCGATGCTGACAGGTGTGTAAGGACCCAATAGAACCTCGGCGGCCTCGGTGATGTGGCTGAGATGCGCAAACGGATCCTGCGACAGAATTTCCAGATGCTCCGGAGCATAGGCGTTGACGAAGTCATAGCTCTCCTCGACCGACGAGGTCAGAACGATGCCGCCGCATTTTCCGGAAAGAACCGTGCTGGAGAACTGTACTCTCTGCTCGGTCATGCGCGCCCAGTGTTCGGGCAGCGCCGCCAGAGCTTCTTCCGCCACGCGGCGGCTGTGAGTGACAAGATAGGCCGAGGAATCCGGTCCGTGTTCGGCCTCGATCAACAGATCGAGCGCAGCGAGGCCGCCATGAACGGTATCGTCGGCGAAAATCATCGCCTCGGAAGGACCGGCCGGCAGTCCCGTATCAATAACGCCGGCCAGGGACCGTTTTGCGGCGACGACCCACGGACTGCCGGGTCCAACAATTTTCAGGGCCGGCTTGATCGTTTCCGTGCCATAGGCAACCGCGGCAACGGCCTGCGCGCCGCCAACCTTGTAGACCGTGTTGACACCGGCGAGGCGCGCAGCAACGAGCGTTGCGGCGTCGACGCTGCCATCGGGCGCCGGGGGCGTGACGATCGCGAGATTGGGAACGCCGGCGACGGTCGCTGGAACCGAGGTCATCATCGTGACCGACGGGAACGAGCCCTTGCCGCGCGGCACGTAAAGAGCAACCGACTGAATCGGCGTAAAGCGATCGCCGGCAAAGGCGCCTGGCCGAATTTCTTTCAGCCACATCGCCTCTGGCTTCTGTTCCTCGTGGAAATGCCGGATGTTCTCGATGCCGAACTTGATCGCTTCGATAACGTCTTCGGCGACGCCCTTGAAGGCGGCGTCGAACTCGGCTTCCGTCACCTTGATCGTCGCCTCTGAAACATCGGCCTTGTCGAGCTCGCGGCCAAAGCGTGCAACGGCGCGGTCGCCCTCGGTCCGGACCGCCTCGAGGATCGGCTGCACTTTTTCGATGAAGCTCGAAATGTCCGTCTCGGATCGTCGCAAAAGCTGGGTCTTCTCGTTGGCGCTGAGCTTCGAGTAGTCGTGGAATGAGACTTCAACCATGCGTAGGATCCTTGTTAACGCCGCGAACGACGGGCAGCCGAAATCCAGCCAGCACAGCTGTGCCGGACATCAAAATTCGCGCAGTTCGCCTGTTGCAAGCACGGCATATCCGCCGGATTGCATGGCAGCAACCGCCAATATCAAATTAGCAAGGCACCGGCCTTCACGGACGGGCAGCGTCGTTGAGGTTTGAGACCCCGGTGTTCCACTTTTATAATTGTCTTTATATGTCTATACATCCTTAGACATCAACCTCGAAAACCTGTCAAGCAGCCGGTTTGATCTCGGCAATCAAATGGAGGCGAGGAAGCCGCCGTCCACCGGGATGCACTGGCCGGTAACATAGGCCGAGGCTTTGCCGGCCAGAAAAACGACAACTCCGCCGATATCAGCCGCGTCTCCGAAGCGCTTCTGCGGGATTTTGTCCAGCATCCGCGAGGACCAGCCTTCGTCCTGATAGAAGCCCTCGGTCATAGCCGTTCTGAAGTAGCCGGGCGCGACGGCGTTGACGCGGATTCCAAGAGGAGCCCATTCGGCGGACAGTGCCCGCGTCATGCCGAGCAATCCCGACTTCGACGACCCGTAGGGCACCGCTGTTGGAATGCCGACGTAGGACGTGAGGGAGCAGAGATTGACGATGCTGCCGCCTTCCTCCTGCCTGGCCATCTGCCGCGCCGCCGCTTGCGACCAGAAGAATGCTCCCTTCAGATTGGTGCCGATGATCGCATCCCAGATCTGCTCATCGACATCCAGGGAAGGCGAAACCTGTTCGTAACCGGCATTGTTGACGAGAACGTCGATCGAGCCGAACGAAGCTCTGAACCGCTCCAGCGTGTCGTCGATCGACTTGATGTCGGTCACGTCTTGAGCGCTGGTGACACACCGTCTGCCGAGTTTCTCGATTTCCGCACGGGTTTCGGTCAGCGACGTTTCATTGCGTGCCGTCACGCAGAGATCGGCTCCTGCCTGGGCAAGCGCGATTGCGATCCATTGCCCTATGCCGCGGCTGGCACCGGTGACCACGGCCACCTTTCCTTCCAGGCTGAAAAGTGTGTCTGCCATCGTCCATCCCTCTTGTTTCCTGATCCAAGCACTGATCGCAAATAATGTCTATACATATATCGACAACTTCGAGATGCCTTCCTATGCTCCCTTCGATTTACAGACAGTGAGGCACAGATGTCAGATACGACGAGACATATCCGCGATGAAGTGATCGGTATTCCTCGCTACAATTCCGGGCTGACTTTGGCGGAGGTTCGCGAGCGCTATAAACTGCCGGTCATTTCGAAACTCGGTTCGAACGAGAGCCCTTTTGGGGCGTCCGCCAGCGCCTTCGATTTCCAGGACGGAGCGCGTGAACTTGTTCGCTTGTATCCTGACCCGAAAGGCCACGAACTCTGTGCAGCCATTGCCGAGAAACTCGATGTCAGCACCGATCAGGTCATCCTGGGCAACGGCTCCGAAGATCTGATCGCGATCATCTGCCGGGCGGTCGTCAGGCAGGCGGATATCGTCACCACGCTCTATCCGTCCTTTCCGCTTCATGAAGATTACGCCGTCCTCATGGGTGGCCGTGTCGAGCGCATTGAGGTCAAGCCGGATCTCACGATCGATGTGCCGGCGCTGATCGATGCGGCGAAGCGCCGACCGCGAATGATACTCTTCGCCAACCCGATGAACCCGGTGGGCTCCTGGATCGGAAGCGATGACTTTGCCGAGTTTCTCCGAGCCGTCGACGAGGATACGCTGCTTGTCATCGATGAAGCCTATACTGAGTATGCTGCCGGTGACGACTATCCTTCGACGATCGATCTGTTGAAGGACTGCGACCGCAGCTGGGTCGTGCTGCGGACCTTCTCGAAAGCCTACGGCCTCGCGGGATTGCGGATTGGCTTCGGTATCGCCTCCAGCCCGCAGCTTTGCGACTTCCTCAATCGCGTACGCACCCCATTCAACACAAACGCCTTTGCGCAGCACGCGGCGATGGCCGCTCTTGGGGATGAAGCGCACCTGCGCCGGACGGTCGAACTGGCCCTAGCGGAACGCGCGCGAGTCGCCGATGGTCTGAAGCAGCTTGGCATGAGGCCTGCTCCCTCCAAGGGCAATTTCGTCTTCTTCGACTGCGGCGGCAACGCCGCGCTGCTTGCTGAAGAGCTCTTGAAAGAGGGCGTCATCGTCAAGCCTTGGAAACAGCCGGGCTACGAAACGTTCATTCGCGTCAGTATCGGCAGCGCTGACGAGAACGATCATTTTCTGCGCGCGATGACGCTGTCGTTGCGTAGACGAGAAGAAATATCAGCCGCTCGATAAAAACTGACGGTGAAATGGGCTCGGTGCGAGCCCATTCGATTCCTTCCTGCCTGTTGGGCGCCAAAAAGCTGCTGGCGCCCAAGTCTTTCCCTTCGTCGCGGGAGGCCGCGCTTCCCAGCACATGCTGTTCAACAGCCTATGAGCATTTGCCCACTCGTGGAGGCAGATGTCACGCAACGGTTATCTGCGGTCCTTATACCACCCTGCCAGCGTCATCCCCGGGCCGGTGTGATGAAGCCGACGATCGATACTTCGCCGAGATGGCGCGGCGATCGATCTGATCGGTTTTTTTTGATGAAGGTATTTCCTATGACGAAAATTGTCGGGCATCGCGGTGCGCGGAACCTGTGGCCGGAGAACTCGATCGAGGGTTTCAGAAGGACGCTCGGGCTTGCGGTCGATGCCATCGAATTCGACGTGCATCTGACGGATGCGGGAGAGCTTGTCGTCATCCATGATGCCACGCTTGAGCGGACAGTCGACAGCGCAGGCGAGGTCAGGACGCTCTCGTCGTCCGAACGTCTGGCGACGCGTCTCAAGGGATCCGAGGAACCAATCCCGACCCTTGATGAGGTGCTCGCGCTGTTTGCCGGCGCAAGGCCGGTCGATCTCCATGTCGAGCTTAAAGCGAATGTCGGCGGAGTACCCTACGAAGGGCTCGAAGCTCTGGCCGCCGCCGCCCTGCGGCACCACGGGCTTGCCGAGCGCAGCTTGCTGACAAGTTTCAATCTCGACGTCCTCGAAGAGTGCCGGCGCGTTGCGCCCGAGATCGGTCGTCTCTGCTCGATCAATGCCAAATCCTCGGAAAAGCTTGGCGTGACCACGACCATCAGCAAAGCGGCAGCCATTGCAGACATCGTTGCCATCGAAAAATCGTTGCTCGCAACGAACTGGCAGGAGGCGACCGCAATTACTTCTCGCGATCGGCTCTGCTGCTGGGTCCTGAATGATGAGGAGGCGCTGGAGTATTGGCTCGGCCAGGGTGTCGGCTGGATCACCAGCGACGATCCGGTTCTGGCTCTTTCGATCCACGCCGGATCCCGCGATACGGCCGCCTGATAGCGCCTCGATCTTCGACGCATTCCAATATTGAGGATGCCCAGCTGAATAGTGAATTGATGACTGACTTAGATCTGCTGATTTTTGATTGCGATGGCGTGCTGATCGATAGCGAGTCGATTTCCGCCCGCACACTCGCGCATGCCGTAACACAGGCAGGCGTCGACATGACGCCACGCCAGATACTGATCGAATTTACCGGGAAGTCGGAAAGTGAATTGCAACAAGCGCTCGTCGAGCGCGGTCTGGCCGATGTCGATGCGGTCCTAGCTGCATGGCATGCGGACATATATGCCGCCTTCCGTCGCGAGCTTCTACCGATGGAAGGAATCGGGGACATCGTTGCCGAGCTCGAGGTTGCAAAATGCGTGGCTTCCAACAGCACCGTCGAGCGCCTCGGCAACAGCCTCGGCCTTCTCCCGCTCTGGGCGGATTTCGCGCCGAACGTATTCAGTGCCGAGATGGTGACAGCTCCTAAGCCGTCGCCGGATCTTGTCGAGTTCTGCCTCTCGAAAATGAATGCGAGCCGCGAGCGTAGCGTCATGATCGATGACAGCCCGGCGGGGATACAGGCGGCCGTTGCAGCCGGTGTGAGGGCAATCGGTTTCGTGGATCCGAACGATCCGCGTTCGGGGCGTCGGGAAGTCCTGCTAGCGGCGGGCGCTGAAGACGTCGCGTTCGGCGCCGGCGAACTGAGACTGGTGCTTCAACGCCTCGGGGCTTACCGGGCGCGGGCAGAGCGACCAATGGAGGTCGAGGCTTGAGAACGGTAGGCCTCTCTTCCTGGACGTCGGCCGACCGACGGGCCTCTCGAATGTTGCGGCGGGGGAGAGCTGCCATATGACCTTGAAGCGTGATGATTATAGCAGCCGGCTGGATTTCACCGCCAAGGCCGGTTGGCTCTACTACATCGGTGGGCACAGCCAGGATGAGATCGCGCAGAAGCTGGGCGTGTCCCGGCAGACCGCACAGCGGCTCGTGTCGCGTGCCGTCCAGCAGGGGTTGATCAAGATCCGGCTCGATCACCCGGTTGGCGATTGCATGAGTCTTGCCGCCAGACTCAAGAGCAAGTTTGCGCTCCAGTTCGTGGAGGTCATTCCCTCGGGAGATCAGGCGCTCGGTTTGAGTGGTGGCCTTGCCCAGGCGGTGGCAGCTGAACTCGAGCGACGGCTGGCCTGCGACAAGCCTGCTGTCATCGCCATCGGGACGGGGCACACCCTCAAGGCGGCGGTCGAGGAAATGGTGCCGATGGAGGCGCGGCAACACAAGATCGTTTCGCTGACCGGCAACATCACCCGCGAAGGATCGGTGTGGTTCTACAATGTGGTCTTCAAGCTTGCCGATATGATCACCGCGAAATGCTATCCGATGCCGGTTCCCGTCATCGCGTCGTCGCAGCAGGAACGGACGATCCTGCATAGCCAGCCCGTGATCCATCAGACACTGTCGCTTGCGGCCCGCGCGGACGTTGCCTTTGTCGGCATCGGGGATGTGGGGCCTGAAGCGCCGCTGTTTCTCGATGGCTTCATCCTGAAAGACGAACTGAAGCGCCTTCAGCAAGCCGGGGTAGTGGGTGAGATCGTCGGTTGGACCTTCGACAAGCACGCAAGCTGGTCGAGGGGATCACCAACGACCGGGTCGCGAGCGCGCCCATTCCGTCCTGCAGCAGAACCTTGGTGATCGGGGTGGCAAAGGGCGAGCGGAAAGAACCGGCCATCCGAGGAGCGCTAACGGGGCGTCTCATCAACGGTCTGATGACAGACGAGCTCACAGCGCAGAGCCTTTTGGGAACGTGACGACCGAGCCCCGGGAAACGGGGCGCGGTCTTTAAATTTGCAGTGCTGATCCGGCTCGACGAAGAGCCCCAAGACTCGGAATCCGGAAGGATTCGGGATGCGTCCCTGCGTCCTAAATATTCAATATTAATCAACAAATACAATAGCTTAAATGTCATTAAAACTCCATCGCACCATTAGGAAAACGACATGCACCCGGCCCTAAAACACCGCGACATTTGTACCGGGCCGTATCCGAGAAAACCTCGCCAAAGGAGAGACTTTCATGCTTTCAATCAATCGACGCAGCGCTCTGGGGCTGCTTGGTGCAACGGCAGGCGTCGCGATCTTGCCGCGCTTTGCCTTCAGCCAGGGCAAACGCCCGTCCGTGACGATCGCGGTTCAGAAGATCACCAACAACAACACGCTCGACATCTGGAACGAGCAGTCGAACGTCGGTGAGCGCGTATTCTTCCCGAACCTCTGGGAAGGCCTGATCCTGCGTGACTGGATGGGCAATCAGGGTCCTGTCGCCGGTCTCGCCACTGACTGGAAGCGCATCGACGACAAGACGCTGGAACTCAAGCTGCGCCAGGGCGTCAAGTTCCACAATGGCGATGAGCTGACCGCCGAAGACGTCGTCTTCAGCTTCTCCGCTCAGCGTGTCTTCGGCGGCACGCAGCCAACTGGCGGCAAGACCATCTTCGAAGACGAAAACAAGCCGACATCGGTCAAGGAACTGCCGGCAACGATTCCTGGCGTCGGTCGCCGCCTGTGGCCGGCGCTCGCTGGTGTCGAAGCCGTCGACAAGTACACGGTGCGTTTCCACAACGTGACACCTGACGTGACGCTCGAAGGTCGCCTTTACGCCTTTGGCAGCCAGATCGCCAACCGTCGCGCCTGGGACGAGGCGGCAACCTATGTCGACTGGGCGCGCAAGCCGGTTACGACGGGTCCTTACATGGTCTCCGAGTTCAAGCCCGACGTGTCGCTGACGCTGGTGGCATTCGACGAGTATTGGGGCGGCCGCCCGCCGCTGGAGCAGATCCGTTTTGTCGAAGTTCCCGAGGTTGCCTCGCGTGTCAACGGTCTGCTGTCAGGCGAGTATGATTTCGCCTGCGACCTGCCGCCGGACCAGATCGCAACCGTGCAGAACGCAGCTGGTTTCGAAGTACAGGGCGCGACGATCAACAATCACCGCATCTCCGTCTTCAACACGCAGAACCCCATCCTGCAGAACCCGCTGGTTCGCCGCGCCATGACCCATTCGATCGATCGCCAGGCGATCGTCGATGCTCTGTGGGCTGGTCAGACGAAAATCCCCGCAGGCCTGCAGTTCCCATTCTACGGCGACATGTTCGTCGAAGGCTGGAGCGTTCCGGAATACAACCCGGCACTGGCGCAGGATCTCCTGAAGCAGGCCAACTACAAGGGCGATGCGATCCCGTTCCGCCTGCTTAACAACTATTACACCAATCAGACCGCCAACGGTCAGATCATGGTGGAGATGTGGAAGCAGGTCGGTCTAAACGTCGAGATCGAAATGAAGGAAAACTGGGGCCAGATCCACGATCCGGCAGGCGTCAAGGGCGTTCGCGACTGGTCGGCGTCGGCCAACTTCAACGACCCGGTCTCCTCGATCGTTGCCCAGTTCGGCCCGAACGGCGAAGTCCAGCAGAAAAAGGACTGGGCGAACGCCGAGGTCAACCAGATGTCCCAGATTCTGGAAACCAGCACCGACCGCGCGCAGCGCAAGAAGGCCTTTGCCCGCATGATGGAGATCTGCGAGCGCGAAGACCCCGTCTATCAGGTCCTGCACCAGAACGCCGTCTTTACCGGCATGAAGTCGTCGCTGAAGTGGAAGGCCGCTCCGGCCTTCGCGATGGACTTCCGTTCCAACAACTGGCCGAGCTGATCCGGTTCCAAAGGGACCTGGCGGCCGCAAGCCGCCGGGTCCACTCGCTCGAAATGAACTTAGATTGCCGAACGGAAGGGTGAACGGATGAGCATCACCGCCACCAAGCTTGTCGAAATGCGTGGGTTGAAAGTCGCATTCGACGGCGTGCAGGTCCTGCATGAGATCGATCTCGACATCGCAAAGGGCGAGGCCGTTGGCCTTGTCGGCGAATCCGGTTGTGGCAAGTCGGTCACCTGGCTTGCAGCGCTCGGGCTCCTGCCTGGCAAGGCGAGCGTCACGGGATCGGTGAAGATAGAGGGACGGGAATTGCTCGCGGCTCCTCGATCCGCGCTGGAGCAGATCCGAGGCGGTCGCGTCGCGATGATTTTCCAGGACCCGTCGAGCTCGCTCAATCCCGTTCTGAAGATCGGGCGCCAGATCACCGAGGCGCTTTCGATCCATCGGGGGCTTCGCGGCGAGGCCGCGAAGGCAGAAGCATGGCGGCTTATGGATATGGTCGGCATTCCCGATGTGCGACGCCGTTTCGACCTCTATCCGCATGAATTTTCCGGAGGCCAATGTCAGCGCTTGATGATCGCAATGGCGCTTGCCGGCGAGCCGGACCTTCTGATCGCTGACGAGCCGACGACGGCTCTCGACGCGACAATCCAGGCGCAGATCCTGGACCTCCTGATCTCGCTCAGAGCCGAAACGGGCATGGCGACTGTTTTCATCAGTCACGATCTCGGTGCTGTCTCGCAGGTCTGCGAGCGCGTCTGCGTGATGTATGCCGGGCGTATCGTCGAGGAGGGCATGGTCGGAGAGCTCTTCGCTGATCCGCGACATCCTTATACCCGGGGTCTCTTCGAAGCCATTCCGAGCATCGATGGTCCACGCCAACGCCTTGTTCCCATCGCCGGCACCGTTCCCGATCCACGGCGGCTGCCGAAAGGATGCTCCTTTTCGCCGCGCTGTTCGCGCGCTGTCGAGGCATGCGGGCAAGAATTACCGCCGCTCGTATCGATCGGCCGAGGACGCCAGCTCGCCTGTACTCGGCCGGTTCCGCCCGCGGCAGTCGGTGTTGAGACGAAGGCTCGGATCGCAGAGGGGATGATGCATTGACGCCTTTGATCGAAGCTCGCGATCTCGTTCGCATCTACCATGTCCGCCGCGGATTGTTCGGTCACCCGACGCCGGTGCGCGCGGTCGACGGCATTTCGCTTGCAGTGATGCCGGGCGAAACACTCGGGATTGTCGGTGAATCAGGCTCCGGAAAGTCGACGCTCGGCCGTATGCTCCTGGGGATCGACGCCGCCCAGGAAGGCGCCGTCACCTTCGATGGCAAGGCAATGCCGCCAAGCGGAACGCCGGAATGGCGCAAACTGCGCGCGAAAATGCAGCTCGTCTATCAGGATCCCCTTGCAGCGCTCGACAGGCGCCTGACGATTGCAACGCAGCTTGCCGAGCCGTTGGAGATCCATCGTCTCATCCCGAAAGAGCATCGCGCCGCGCGTGTCGCCGAACTGATGACCGCGGTCGGTCTTCGCCCGGACCAGGCGTCGCGCTTTCCGCATGAATTGTCCGGCGGTCAGCGCCAGCGCGCGGTTATCGCGCGTGCCATCGCCTCGCGGCCAAAGCTGCTCGTCTGCGATGAACCTGTTTCGGCGCTCGATGTGTCGATCCAGGCGCAGATCGTCAACATGCTGCGCGATCTCCAGCAGCAGCACAGCATTGCGATGGTATTCATCAGCCATGACCTCAAGGTCGTGCGCAACATAGCTGATCGGGTTGCCGTCATGTATCTCGGCCGGATTGTCGAAGAGGCCTCTTCGGACGTCATTTTCCGCTCTCCCGTTCATCCCTATACGCGTGCGCTGGTATCCAGCGTGCCGCGTCCGGGAACTCCGCTTCAGGGCCGCACAATCCTTCAGGGAGAACCGCCCAACCCGGCCAATCGACCCTCGGGCTGCGCGTTCCATCCGCGCTGCCCTCTGGCGCGCGATCGCTGCCGCGTCGAAGCGCCTGAGTTGAAGAGCATCGGCGACGGGCGGACCGCCGCCTGCCACGTGACAGCGGGCGAAGACGCCCGGATTGCAGCATAGGGAAGGCTTCAATGATCCGTTTCGTTCTCGTGCGGCTGTTTCGGGCGCTGATCACGATCCTCGCCGTCGTAACCTTTGCCTTCGTCGTGTTGCGCATGTCGGGGGATCCCGCTCAAGTCATGCTTGGACCTGACGTCCCACAGGATTCCGTCGATGCCTTTCGAAAGGCCTGGGGTCTCGATCAGCCGCTTTGGGTCCAATACGTCGCCTATCTGAAGTCGATCTTCACTGGCGATTTCGGCGTGTCGATGCGCGACAAGGCCTCGGCTCTTCATCTCGTGATGGAGCGCGTTCCTGCCACGCTGCAGCTGACCGTGCCGGCGCTGATCCTGAAACTTGTGATCGGCATTCCGGCGGGCGTCTATGCCGCTCTGCATCGTCAGAGCTTCGCGGATCGCGGGGTCATCCTGCTTGCGATCTTCGGCTTCACCATTCCCTCCTTTGTCATGGGACTGGTTCTGGTGTTGATATTCTCCGTCACGCTCGGCCTTCTTCCGTCCGGCGGCCAGGATACCTGGATGCACGGCATACTGCCGACGATCACCATGAGCATCGGAGGGATCGGCATTCTCGCCCGCTTTTCTCGCAGTGCCATGATCGAGGTCATGGGGCAGCCGTATATCCGTACGGCATCCGCCAAAGGCCTCAAATGGCGCGACGTGGTCTGGAGCCACGCCCTACCGAACGCCGCGGTTCCGATTGTCACGATCGTTGGGTTCATGGTGGGCTCGCTGATCGCAGGGGCGGTCGTGGTCGAGTCGATCTTCTCCTGGCCGGGGATCGGGCGATTGCTCATCGTGTCGGTCAGCAACCGCGATCTGGCGGTCGTCCAGTGCATCCTTCTGATCATCGCTGCCACGATGGTCATCTCCAATCTTATCGTCGACCTGCTCTACGGCTGGCTCGATCCGCGCCTGCGCGCGCCTGCCGGGCATTGAGGAAAGAACGATGGCTACTGTCGAACTTGGCGAAACGCTGACTGCGCGCAAGCGAAGCGGATGGATCTCGCGGCTGCGGCGAACGGTGCCGTTGCTGGTCGGCCTGGGGATCCTGTGGCTGGCGGCAATGGTTGTCACTGCCGCCTTTGCCGATCACCTGCGCCCCTACAACATCACCGCGATGGATTTGACCAGCCGCCTGTCCGTCCCAGGCTCCGCAAAGCATTGGCTTGGCACCGACGAGCTTGGTCGCGACGTTCTTTCGCGCCTCATCCAGTCGATCCGCATCTCACTGGTCATCGCGTTTGGTGCCACCATCCTATCAGCGGTGTTCGGCACTGTGCTCGGCTTTGCCGCCGCCCGCTTTCGCGGTTCCGTCGAACATCTCGTGCTGGTGCTGGCGGACTTTCAGGCGGCTCTGCCATTCCTGATCATGTCGCTGGCGGTGCTCGCCTTCTTCGGCTCATCGATGGTTCTGCTGGTCTGTCTCATGGGCTTTTACGGCTGGGAGCGCTATGCGCGCATCGCCCGTGGACTGGCGATTGCCGCAGGCGCGCAGGGCTATGCGGCTGCTGTCGTGCAGCTCGGCGCCACACCAATGCGCGTCTATCTTCGCCACATCCTTCCAAACGTCGCATCAACGCTGATTGTGTCGATGACGCTGACGTTTCCGGAGATCATCCTGATGGAAAGTGGCCTGTCGTTTCTCGGTCTCGGCGTTCAGCCGCCCGAGACGAGCCTCGGCAACATGGTCGGCTTCGGGCGTGAATACCTTACCCGGGCTCCGTGGATCATGCTGGCACCGGCGACGGTGATCATGCTGACCACGCTCTCCATCTCGCTCGTCGGCGACTGGCTGAGGGACAAGCTGGACCCCACCGTCGGCTGAAGAACTTCGCTTTCCCAAATCCGGGCGCTCGTCCGGCCCCTTCTCATAAAAGGAACATACCATGAGCAATATCATATCGACCGGCTTCAACTCCGGTTCCACCGATGGTGAACTCGACAGCCTCGAGGCCGATCTGCGCCGTCTGGCCGGGCTTGGCGTTGAAACCGTGGAGCTTGGCCTGACCAGCGTAGACCTGATCGCGGGCGGTCGTGTGGTCAAGGAGCGTGCCGAGCGCCTGGCGGCGATCACGGCTCAATTTCCGTTCCGCTACACGGTCCACGGGCTCGTCTCGTCGAACTTCATGGATCCGGCGACCGCGCGCTATCAGATCGACGCCGCAAAGGCGCTGGTGGAGGTCTGTGACAAGATCGGTGCCCGTGTGATCGTTCAGCACGGGGGAAACCTGCGTGCGGACCAGCTCTTCGAACGTGCCGGCGCCGACCAGCGTGAGCGGGAAGCACTCTTCGAGCTGGCCGAGTTCGCCAAGCGCTATGACGTGCGCATCGCGTTCGAGAACATCTTCACGACGGAGCCCGGGCAGTATCGCCAGACACCGGCAGAGGTTGCGCAGACCGTCAAGACGGTCGGTCACCCGAACCTTGTGGCGCTTATCGACTTCAGCCACGCCTACATCGAGTCGACCTATCGCGGTCTGAACTTCCGTGAGCAGATCCGCGCCATGGCTCCGGTCGCCGGACACCTGCATGTGCACGACTCCTTCGGCCGTCCGCAGGCTTTCTACAAGCCGTACCACCTGCAGGAATCGACGGCGCTCGGCATCGGCGATCTGCACATGCCACTCGGCTGGGGCGATATGGATTGGGAGGACATCTTCAGCGAACTCGAATTCCTCCCGGGAACCGTGCTGATGATGGAAATCGGCGCCCGCTATCGCAATGAGCAGAGCGCGTCGCTTGAGCGTGCAAGGCATCTCATCGCACTGAACGGCAAGTGCGCTGCCGTCGCCGCCGAATAAGCTGAGCTGTGTCGGCGAGCCGGATTGTTCGGCTCGCCTTGAAGGGTGCCATCGCAAGGCTGGACCTTGCCTGCGATGGCTCTTGTCAGCGCGAGGGCTGACAGTGATCTGAGAAGCTTACGCCTCGAACTGGCCGGCCTTGTACTGCGCGACCAGATTCCTGCATGCGCGCAACGTCAGGCCCATGACCGTCAGTGTCGTGCCGGCGACACCGCTTCCCGGGAAGGAGCTGGCATCGGTCACGATGACGTTCGGTGCGTCCCATACCTGGTTGTAGGGATTGAGAACCGAGTCGCCGCGCGTTGTGCCCATACGAGCCCCGCCCGTTTCGTGGATTGCGGCGCCCATGCACATCGTCTTGCGGAACCACTTGCGGAACATGAAGCGGCTGAATGGCGACGCGTCCGGAAATGCGCCGCTGCCCATCTCCTTCAAGCCGGTGGGGGAGCCGATAAACTCGAGCTCGCCACCGACATCCTTGATCATCGTGATCAGGGTTTCCTCTTGCTGCTGCAAGAGTGCATGTTCGTCCGCCTGCATCACGCAGCGGATATGCGGAGCCGGAATGTTCCAGGCGTCCTTTCGGCGCTGGTCGAGGGTGATCCTGTTGTCGGCGTAAGGCAGCATCCGACCGAAGCCGAAGAAGGCGAGGCGGGCGTCCGCGTTATTCGGGGTGGGGGAACGTCCGACACTGCCCTGATAGTCGAAATCACCGCGGCCGCGATCACCTTCACCGAAGCGCGGAATGAAGATCCCGCCTGATGGATTGTAGAATGGGTCGGTCGGTGCGGATTCATCCAGCGCCCAACCCTTCGCACCTGCGAAGGAACCGAAGGCAAGGCATGGAAGCTGGTCCATGAAATACCGCCCGAGCATATCAGCGCTGTTTCCAAGTCCGTTCGGGTGCTTGGCAGAGGCCGAGTTGAGCAGAAGCCGCACGCTTTCGATGGGAGAGGCAGCGACCACGACGGTTGCAGCCCGCGCTGTCGATACCGCGCCGGTGTTGCGGTCGATGTACTCGGCGCCGGTGGCATGACCGGTTTTCTCGTCAGTAACGATACGACGGACGATGGCGTCGTATTGAACGGTCAGGTGCCCGCTCGCAAGGGCTTCTCTCAGTGGCCGCGGTACGCGATCGGCATCCGGCGCGATGTAGCGCCACGAGACGACGCGCCGTTCCGGCCAGCGGCTCTCTACCGCACCCTTGAAGGTCTCTTCGGCAGGTGTCAGGCTCGCGGGCTTGGCATAGACGCCGTCCGGAAGCGTCGGGGCATTGTCCTTGTTGCCGTAGAGGCCGAGATAGGTTTCGACTTCATCGTAAAAGGGGGTCATTTCCTCATACGAGATCGGCCAGTCGACGCCCTTGCCGGTGCGCGAGCGGATCTTGAAGTCCTCGTCCGTCCAGCGCAGCAGCACGCGCCCGAAGCTGTGGAGGCGGCCGCCGCCCTGGCGGCCACGGATCCAGAGGAAAGGTTCGTTTCTCGGCGTCGTGTAGGGGTTCTTGCGGTCATTGACGAAGAAGCGGCTGAAGCGCTCGGTGAAGAATGCGGCGCGTGCCTGGATAGGTTGGCCCTTGATGGTGGCGCGTGCGCGCTCCCAGATGTTGATCGCGCTCGCCGGCGGCTTCTTGCGCGAAGGATCGAAATCCTTGGGTCCAACCGCCGGTCCGGCCTCGAGGAGCAGCACGGAGAGACCTTGGGCGGTCAGTTCCTTGACCGCGAAGGAGCCTGCCGCGCCGGAGCCAATCACCAGCGCATCATAAACTGTCTGAGACATGTCTTTCAAATCCTGCTTGAAGCAATTCCCCGGCACCGGGAGGCGCCTGAGGATCGTGAACACAACGGCTGGCTAGAGACGCGAGCCGTCGGCGCCGAAGAGCGACGCCTTGGTGATATCGAGGCCGGGGGCCATCGCGTCACCGGGTTGCAGCGAAACGTCGCCCATCAACCGAAGTGAAAGGCTCTGATTGTTCCAGTCGAACCAGATGACGGCGTCGGAACCCATGGGTTCGACGACCGAGACCTTGCCGGGAACGGTCGGCAGCCCGCTTGCCGCACCGTCCAGCACCAGATGTTCGGGCCGGAAGCCGAGCGTCGCCGGGCCTTCCGTCGGAGCGGCCGACTGGAAGGCATAGCCGGCGAGGCCGATGGACAGTCCGTTGCAGACGAACTGGGCCGTACCGTTGATCGTCTCGATCCGCCCTTCCATGAAGTTCATTGCGGGAGCGCCGATGAAGCCAGCGACGAATAGATTCGCGGGTCGATGGTAGATCTCTGCGGGCGAAGCCAGCTGCTGGATCACGCCGTCGCGCATGATGGCAATCCGGTCGGCAAGGGTCAGCGCCTCGACCTGATCGTGGGTCACGTAGATCATCGTGTTACCCAGGCTTTGATGCAGCTTCTTGATCTCGACGCGCAGTTCGTTTCGGAGCTTGGCGTCGAGGTTCGAAAGCGGCTCGTCGAAGAGGAAGACATCGACTTCACGCACGAGTGCGCGACCGATCGCGACGCGCTGACGCTGACCACCGGAAAGCTCGGCCGGACGACGGTCCAGCAGTTTGTCGAGATGGAGGAGCGCCGCCGTGCGGGCAACACGAGCCTCGACTTCAGGCTTGGGCAAACCGGCGACGCGCAGGCCGAAGGAAAGGTTCTTGCGCACAGACATGCGCGGATAAAGGGCGTAGGACTGGAACACCATTCCGATGCCGCGGTCCTTCGGTTCGTCCCAAGTCACGTTCTTGCCGGAAATCCAAATCTCGCCCGATGTGATGTCCTGGAGGCCGGCGATCGCGTTGAGGAGAGTGGACTTGCCGCAGCCCGAAGGGCCGAGCAGGACCAGAAATTCCTGCGGTGCGATGTCGATCGACATCTTCTCGATCACGGTATGGTCGCCGTAAGCGATCTGCAGGTCCTTGATGGAAACGGTTGATTGCATAGGAGAGGTCATCCCTTGACTGCGCCGGCGGCGATGCCGCGGACAAACCAGCGGCCGGACAGGAAATAGATCGCGAGCGGAACCACTGCGGTGAGAATGGTCGCTGCCATGTTTACGTTGTAATTGCGCTCGCCCATCGTCGTGTTGACGATGTTGTTGAGCTGAACAGTCATCGGCAGGTTGTCGCGCCCGGCAAAGACCAAACCGAGAAGGAAGTCGTTCCAGATGCCGGTGAATTGGAGCATGGAAACGACCACCACCATCGGCACTGCGATCGGCAACATGATCTCAAAGAAGATCCGCCAGAAGCCGGCTCCATCGACCCGCGCCGCCTTGCAGAGCTCTTCGGGAACGCTGACGAAGTAATTGCGGAACAGCAGGGTCACCAGGGGCAGGCCGAAGATGACGTGAACGATGATGATGCCGGCCAGCGAGTTGTAGAGCCCCACGGTCGCCATCGTGCGAACCATCGGATAGAGAAAAATCTGATAGGGAATGAGCCCGCCGGCCATGAGCAGGGCAAACAGGACGTTTGATCCGCGCGGGCGCCAGAGCGACAGCGCATAGCCGTTAATGGCGCCGATCAGGACCGAAAGAGCGACTGAAGGAACTGTTATCGCGACCGAGTTCCAGAAGCCGCTACGGATGCCGACGCAGACCGTTCCCATGCAGGCGCCGGACCAGGCGGTCACCCAGGCGGAGAAATCGAGCTTGGCGGGCAAGGCGAATATCTGCCCGAGCCGGATTTCGTCCATGGTCTTCAGCGAGGTGACGATCATGGTGTAGAGTGGCAGCGTGAAGAATAGCGCCGCCACGAAAAGGAAGAAGTAGAGCCCGATACGACCGGCGGTGATCTGGTTGGGCTTCGGGCCGTTTGGATGAGCGCTCGCCATCAGGATGCTCCCTTTGCCTTGCTACGCACATACATTGCGTAGCGGAACGGAGCGACCGCCATGATCACGCCGAGGACCAGAACCGTCGCACCCGCCGTGGCGAGACCGAGGTTCTGACGACCGAAAAGATTGTCCATGATGAACTTGGCCGGAACTTCCGTTGCGCTGCCCGGCCCGCCATTCGTCATGGCGACGACGATGTCGTAGGTCTTGATTACGCCCATCGCGAGAAGCATGCCGGCGGCGGCGAGCGCAGGCCCGAGCTGCGGCAGGATGATCGAAACGTAGATGCGCCAGACGGGAATGCCGTCGATCCGCGCAGCCTTCCATTGCTCGGCCTCGATGCCGCGCATGCCGGCAAGAGCGATGACCATGACGAGACCCGCCCCCTGCCAGACGCCGGCGAGCACCAGCGCGTAGATCGCCATGTCCCGGTTCACTACCCAGTCGAGCACGAAGCTCTCCCATCCGAGCGCACGCACGCTTGCCTGAATGCCGAGTGTCGGATTGAGCATCCACTGCCAGATCAGGCCGGTTACGACAAAGGACATGGCGTAGGGATAAAGGAAGATGGTGCGGAGAGCGCTCTCGAAGCGGATCTTTCGGTCGAGTGCTGCCGCGAGGAGGAAACCCAGCAAAAGACAGCCGCCGACGTAGAGAACACCGAAGATCAAAACATTGTGCAGCGAAGCGAGCCATTTGGCGGAGGCAAAGAGCTTCGTATATTGCGCAAAACCGACGTAGGTCGATGACGGAAAGATCGTCGAGTTGGTGAACGACAGGCGTATCGACCAAGCCATGGTGCCAATAAAGACCACCACCGCGACCAGCCATGTCGGCAGCAGCGCAAGGGTCGCAGAGAGATTGGACTTACGTTTCATAGGCATCGTGCGTTCTTGATGGAAAGAAAACGAGCGTCGCGTCGCCGGCAAGGCGCAACCACGGCAATGGCGCCGGACTTAATCCGGCGCCGTCTGCTGGGATCTTACTCGAAGATGGCGAAGAAGCTTTCGGCAGCAGCTGCCGCGTCGTAGGTGCCGCCGCTCCAGTATTCATCGACGAAGTCGTCGAGCTGTCCGACCTGCTGAGGCGTCAGCACAATGGCCTGATCCGGCACGATAGAACCGGCGCTCATCAGTTCGAGGCCCTTCTGCGCGCAAACATCGAGCTTCGTTTTGTCGACGTCCGAACGAGCAGGGACCGAACCCTTCTTCAGCGAAAACTCGACCTGGACAGCGGGATCCATCACCACTTCGGCAAGGAGTTTCTGCGCCTTGTCGGTTTCAGCCTTGCCGGTCTTGGGGAAGTAAAAGGAGTCAGCAATGTAGACCATGCCAGGCGATTCCGGGACGATCATGCAGCCGTAGTCCTTGCCGGGTTGCTTGCCGGCGACGGTAAACTCGCCTTTGGCCCAGTCACCCATGAACTGCACGCCGGCCTTGGCCGTGATCAGCATGGCGGTCGCGTCGTTCCAGTTGCGGCCGGCCGCACCGTCGTCGATATAAGTGTGCAGCTTGGCAAGGATCTCGAGGGTCTTCTTGACGCCGGCGACGGACGCTTCGCTCTTGTCCTTATCCACGTAGATCTTCTGGAAACCGTCGATCCCGACCTGGGAAAGAAGGACCATATTGAAGACCTTGGATTGCTGCCACGGCTGGCCGCCCCAGGCGACCGGCACGATGCCTGCCGCCTTCAACTTGTCGAGATCCGCGAAGAAGGCGTCCCAGGTCTTCGGCTCTTCGGTGATGCCGGCCTTTGCGAAGGCATCCTTGGAGTAGAACACCCAGCTTTCGCCATGCGCGCCGGTCGGGACGAGGTAGGGCTTGCCGTCGTAGGAAATGAGATCCTGGATCGATTTCGGCAGGACGTCGGCCCATTTGCCGCTGGCAGCCACGTCGTCAATCGGGTTGAACAATCCCTGGCTGACGAAATCGGCCGCCGCAAGACCGATGACGCCCTGCTTGGCGCCCGGAGGATCCCCGGCCACCACACGGTTCTGGAACGCTGCATCGGCGGCGCCGAAGCCTGCGATCGAGGAGTCCTTCCAGACGCCGCCACGCTTTTCAAACTCGGTCTTGATGACGTTGAGCGCTGCCGCCTCGCCGCCCGAGGTCCAGGACGAAAGAATTTCGATCGTCGGCTTGTCTTCGGCTTGCGCCTGCATTGAGAAACCGGCGAATGCCACGCCGGCCAGAAGGAGTTTCAGCATTGTCTTCATGGTTCCACCTCTTGAATATGCCCTCTTGGTGGGGCGCTGGTCGTCTTGGGAGTAGTTGTCAGCGATAGATCGGCAGCAGTGACTGCCGCACGAGCGTCAGGCCATTGGCGATGTCGCCAACCGGATCGGCTGCGGCGTCTAGTTCGAGAATTGCCCAGCCTTGATAGCCACGGTCGCGAAGCAATCTGGCCCAGGCCGGCCAATCGACCCGCCCCAGGCCGAAGCCGCAGAAGTATGGCCGGTGGCTGTCGTGGATATGCTCGTCGATCGGCGTGTCGGCGGGCATCGGGCCGAGCGCATCCTTCCAATGCGCGATGATGACACGCTCATGATGGCGGTCGACCAGCTGTACCGGATCCGACCCCGCAACGATGATATGGGCGGTATCCGGGCACATGTGCACATATGCGGGATCCGTGAGCATCATCATCAGATCGACGTCGCGCGCGGCAGCAAAGATCGAATGCGCTTCCGTGTGCAGCGCAAGCCGCACGCCGCGCGCATAAAGAACGGCGCCGAGCCGGTTCAGGAAATCGGCGATTACCTTTGCCCGGTCGAAGTCGAAGAACTGTACGGGCTGAGCGCCGAGCGTCTGGCGAAGCGGCGCGCCGATCACCATGATGTCGCTGCCGCAGGCCTTCAGGAAGTCGGCGTATTTCTCTGCCTTGGCGATCAGCGCGTCCTGCGCTTCCCGCTGGGTAAAATCGCCGGCAGCTTCGAGCTCAGCGAAAAAGCCGCTGCAGAGCGTAAGGCCGCGCTTCGACAATTCGCCGGCAAAGGCCTCCACGGAACCGTAGGTCTTGATCGCGTCCTGCCAGTTGAAGGGGGAGAAGGTCAGCTCGACGCCGGTGACACCTGATGCCTGAACGCTGTCGAGAATCTTGTCCCAAAAGGCGCGAGGCTGGGTCTTGGCGTGCTCTATGATGGCGTCATGGCTGTCGACACCCCAGAAACCGGGGTGAAAGAAAGTCACGAGGTCGACGCCGAAGCGGAGCCTTTCATTCGTCATAGCCAATCCAATCCTCCAGGCGTGACCCATCGCCTTGCGAAAGGAATGTTCCGCAATAAATAAGTCATACTTTTCAATGCATTACGTTATGGCAAACGTTTGCCATGACTAGATAATAGCCAAGCTGTTTTTTTACGCAAGCGTTTTTTGGCAAACGTTTGCTATGAATCGCGGCTTGCCCTAGAGTTGCAGGCAAATACCGCCGGGGAGGGAATGAAGAGACGTGAGCAAAAACAAGGATGTGCTCGGGGAGGAGCAGTCGGGGCCCCTCATGGCCGATGTGGCAAAACTTGCTGGTGTTGCGATTTCGGCGGTCAGCCGGGCGTTGGCAAATCCCGGTCGTGTGAATGAAAAGACGCGTCAGAAGATCGATGCGGCCGCCAAGCAACTGGGCTACACACCGAACGCCATGGCTCGGGGGTTGAGGGTCGGCAAATCGAACATCATCATGATCGTTTTGCCGGGCTCGCTCTATTATGGCGCCTCGCAGGTGATCCCGCAGGTCCTGCAGAGCATCAACAAGTCGCTGATACAGGGCGGCTACAACCTGATGATCGCCAACCTCGACCGCGACGAGGCGTCGGAGAGGCACATTCTCGATCTTGCGTTCGGCGGGACGGTGCGCGGCGCGATCATCCTGTCGTCGAAGCTGCCGGAGGTCGATGGAAGGTCGCTTGCCTCAGCCGGTCTACCGATCGTTTCCATGCTTCTCGACATGAGCGAGGCTGGCCTGCCGAGCGTCGTGACGAACGATCGCGAGGCGATCCGCGAGGCGACGAACGATTTGATCGCTCTCGGCCATCGCCGGTTTCTCTACCTCGCCGGACCACAGGAGAACTATCACGACGTCGAGCGTTTCGCTGGCGTTATCGAAGCGCTTCGGGGCGCCGGTCTGCCTGACAGTGTGGTGGTTCGATCCGGTGGCCGGCTGGACTATCAGCAGGGTTTCAATATCGGCCTGGAGGCGGCGGACGATTTCGCCGCGCTTGGCGATAAACCCACGGCCGTCATCGCAACCAGCGACGACATGGCCATCTCCTTCATGAGCCGCACGCAGGCCATGGGACTGAAAATTCCTGACGATCTCTCGATCGTGTCCTTCGACGGTTCGCCGGTTTGCGCCTTCTGCTCGCCGCCGCTCTCCACGATCGAACAACCAATGGAAGAGATGGGGCAAACTGCCGTTGCTCTGCTGCTGGCCGCGATCGATCGGACGGACCAACCCCGGCAGCTTCGAAACGTCATCCGTAGCCGGCTCATCGTGCGTGAAAGCATGACGACGCCAAAGGGCTGATGTGATCTGGGGATCGCGTCGTGTAGCGTGGCGACGAACAGCGAGTAGAAATCGCCGCCGAAGTCGTGGCAAAGATAGTCGCGAGTCCCACGATGGTTCGAACGATGACGAAACCAAGCTATCAGGATATCGCCCGGCTCGCGGGTGTTGGCACTGCGACGGTCGAGCGCGTATTGAACGGGCGTGGCGGCGTTCGGGCCGAGCTGATCGAGAAAGTCGCCGTTGCCGCGCGTGTGCTGAACTATCCTCGCGTCCTGCCCGAAACGCATCGAGGTCTTATCCGGATCGAAGTGCTGATGGTGCGGCCGGAGACGACGTTCTACCGGCGGCTTGCTAACGCCTTCGAGGCGATCTCGGCGACGCTCGACCCGTTGGTGATCGTTCATCGCAGCTTTGCCGATGAGCGGAATGCGGCGGAGATCGCCGCTCGCATCCTCAAGTCGAGATCGTCTCGCTCTGCCCTGATACTCGCGGTCCCCAATAGCCCCGCGATCAATGCGGCCGTGGAGGCCGTCTCCAAGCAGGGCCTTCCGGTGGTTCATGTGGTGACTCGTGCATCGGAGACGACAGGCGATTTCGTCGGTATCGACAATTACGCCGCCGGCCGTACAGCCGCTCACTTCATTGCACGAATGGCCCGCCGAAGCGGACCCGTCGTTGCTCTCTGCCATCCGATCTATCAGGTCCATCGCGATCGCATTCGCGGCTTCTCCGATTATTTCCTGGAGCATTCGGGCGACGTGGGGTTCGAATGGCTGGCCTTCACGCGCGACGAGGAGCATTACAGTGCGGAGTCGCTGTCGGAGGCGCTCGCCAAATATCCGAATCTCGTTGGCCTCTATAACGCCGGCGGCGCAAATTCGGCGCTGATCAATGTGCTTCGCCGCCACCCCGGATTTCGCGATCTCTTGTATATCGGCCACGAATTAACCGACTACACGCGTTCCGCCTTGCGGGATGGCATCATGGATGTCGTGCTCGACCAGGCGCCGGAAGCGCAGGCGCAGCGCGCCCTCGATCTGGTCCTGCATCGCATCGGCCTGACGAAGATAAAACCCGATCCCAACCACATCCGGTTCATCACGATCACCGCCGAGGGGCTTTGATCTAATTTGATCAACTAAGGCTTCGGCGTTTCGGCCATCCTCCTGCTACTTTGAATGCAGGGAGGAGATGCCGGCAGGTCCCTATGGGACTGGCCGGAACCGAGTGCGCCATGCGCTCTCTCCTTCACGTCGAAAACCTTGTGTGGGCGCAGGCTGACGAAGCGCCCGGAGGAGAGCGCAATGGACGATCTGAAGTATGGAGTGCGCAACAAGCGCGGAGATTGGACGCCGAACAAGCCGGTCGAATATGCGCCGCTTTTTCAGTTTCCGACCCGGTTCATGGCGATCCTGAAGTGGCTGCCGCACTACTTCTTCCCATGGAACGTGATCTTCGCGATTTCGGCCGTTGCCTATTGGGTATGGGTCATTCCGTCGGTCGAGACGATGCAAACGATCGGCGCCGGCTGGGTGGCGTGGCTGTATGGCGTGAATGCGGTATGTGTCTTCCTGTTTTACGGGGCGTTCGAACTCCATCTCTATGTTTTGAAGCGCCAGGAAAACCGCTTCAAATATAACGGCAAGTTTCCGGCCGAACAGAAAAGCAAGGCGTTCTGGTTCGAAAGCCAGAACCTCGACAATATCCTGAGGACTTTTCTCTCAGGCGTGACGATCTGGACGGCGCTCGAGGTTGGGATGCTGTGGGCCTACGCCAATGGCTATGCGCCCTGGCTGAGCTTTGCCGAAAACCCATGGACGCTCGCCGTTGTCGCGCTCGTGGTGCCTGTCATTCACGAGTTCCATTTCTTCTGCGTGCACCGGCTCATCCACACGCCGTTTCTCTACAAGTGGGTCCACTCGGTTCACCACAACTCGGTCAACCCTTCGCCGTGGTCGTCGCTGTCGATGCATCCCGTCGAGCACCTTCTGTACTTCGGCACGGTCTTCTACCATCTGATCCTGCCGTCCAATCCGATCATCATGCTCTACCAGCTTCATTATGCGGGATTTGGTGCCATCCCCGGCCACGTCGGTTTCGACAAGGTCGAGGTGGGCGACGAGAAGCTGGTGGATAGCCACGCCTATGCTCATTACCTGCACCACAAGTATTTCGAGGTGAACTACGGCGATGCCCTGATCCCCCTCGATCGCTGGTTCGGCACATGGCACGACGGCTCCCCCGAAGGCGACACTCACATGCAGGAACGTTACAAGAAGCGGAAGGAAAAGCTTGCCGCCAAGAAGGCTCGCTCGGAAGCACAGGAGGTCGCACGATGAACTGGATCCCAGCCTGCAGCCTCGACGACATCGAACAGGAAGGCGCCATGCGCTTCGACCATGAGGGACGCACCTACGCGATCTACCGCGCACCCGATGACAGCGTCTATTGCACAGCGGGTCTCTGCACCCACGAAGCGATCCATCTTGCGGATGGCCTCGTGATGGATTTCGAGGTCGAATGTCCCAAGCATTCCGGCGCGTTCGACTACCGAACGGGCGAGGCGCTCAGACTTCCTGCCTGCGAAAACCTGAAGACTTATCCGGTCGAAGTCATCGACGGAGAAGTCCGCGTGGCCCTCGCCTAAACCCCCACCACAGACACAGCGATTGACATGAACCGGGCCCCCCGCGGGGCCTCCGGATGCAACTTGGGCGGCCCGGCGCTCAATTGGGAGGATGACATGAAATCAGTTTACGTTGGCGCCTTGGCGGCGCTCCTGATGGCCGGCACTGCATCGGCCGAGACGATCGGTGTCTCGATGCAGAGCTTCGACAACAACTTCCAGACATTGTTGCGCGAAGGGCTGCAGTCCAGAGCCACCGAAGTGGATGGCGTCAAGATACAGGTCGAGGACGCGCAAACCGACATCTCCAAGCAGATCAACCAGGTGAACAACTTCATTGCTGCTGGCGTCGATGCGATCGTCGTGACCTTGGCCGACGCTTCCGCTGCACCGGGTATCAGTGCCGCGGCGCAGAAGGCGAACATTCCGCTAGTCTACCTCAATCTCGAACCCGGCAATGTCGCGCAGCTCCCCGAGAAGCAAGCCTATGTCGGATCGAAGGAAACCGATTCCGGCAAGCTCGCGGCCGAGGCGACCTGCGATCTCTTGACGGCGAAGAAGAAGGAAGGGAACGCCCAGGTCTATATCCTGATGGGGGACCTTGCTCATCAGGCATCGCGCGATCGGACTTCGTCGTTCAAGGAAACGCTGGCTAGTGGTGCCTGCAAGGGCGCGGCGATTGCCGACGAGCAATCCGCGGTATGGCAGCGAACCAACGCCATGGACCTGACGACGAACTGGATCACGAGCGGCCGGCCGATCGATGTCGTCTTCGCGAACAATGACGAGATGGCACTCGGCGCAATTCAAGCGATGAAGGCCGCCGGCACATCGATGGACGACGTCATCGTCGTCGGCATCGACGCGACGCAGGACGCCTTGGCTGCCATGGCGGCCGGTGATCTCGACGCGACCGTGTTCCAGAACGCCAAGGCTCAGTCCGCAAGCGCGCTTGATGCCGCCGTGGCGCTGGCCCGCGGGCAGAAGGTCGAGAAGCAGGTCATGGTGCCCTTCGAGCTCGTCACGCCGAAAAACATGAACCAGTACGCAAGCCGAAACTGATGGCTCGCTGGCGTATTGCCGGGCGATGCGCCAGCCCAACTCTCGGGTGGAACGAAGATGGACGATATCGTTATTGTCGGGGCAGGAGAGTGCGGTACGCGGGCGGCTTTCGCATTGCGCGAGACCGGTTACACGGGCGCTATCACCTTGGTCGGGGCCGAGTCTCATCTGCCTTACGAGCGGCCGCCTTTGTCCAAGCCGATGGACGGCACCGTGCGGATGAAGGCAATTTGTGGATCCGACGCGATTGCGAGCGCCGGGATAGATTATCTGCAGGGCGCGGTGGCGGCCGGGCTCGACCCATCCCTGCGAACCGTCTCGCTGAATGACGGTCGTACGCTTCCCTATCAAAAGCTTCTGCTCGCGACCGGCGCGCGTCCCAGGCGGCTGACATGCACGGGCGCCGAATATGCGCTCGACTTCAGGACCTATGGCGATGCGACCGAAATCTTCCTTCGCGCGGCCTCTGCGAAAAGCGTCGCGATCATTGGTGGCGGCTTGATCGGCATGGAGCTTGCTGCCGTGCTGCGGGCGAAAGGCATAACCGTCACCATCATCGAGGCCGCACCAAAGCCGCTCGGAAGAGCAGTGCCGGTGCGTTTTGCGGGAAGCCTACATGCAACGCACGTCGCTCAAGGCGTGGAGTTCCGCCTTGGCGTCGGCGTGGCGGAGATCACCCGCACCGGCGTTCTGCTGGCTGACGGAACAGAGGTGCCTGCCGATCTCGTCATCGCGGCCATCGGCGTGACGGCGGATTGCGCGCTTGCGGAAGCAGCAGCGCTTGTGACGGGTAACGGCATCCACACTGATGTGTGCTTGCGCACCAGCGACCGCGATATTTTTGCAGCCGGCGACTGCGCCGCCGTGGTGCAGCCGGGCGGTGGCCACGTTCGGTTCGAAAGCTGGCGGAACGCACGAGCACAAGGGGAGACGGCGGCAAGAAACATGATCGGGCATACAAAGCCTTTCGATGCCATCCCGTGGTTCTGGTCCGATCAGTATGACCTCAGCCTGCAGGTGGTCGGCTTGCCCCGGCCCGAGCATCAGGCAATCGTCCGTACCTCGCCTGACGGCGAGCTGGAGTTTTATCTGGATGGCGGGCGTCTTGTTGCGGCAGCGGGGCTCGGGCCCGGCAACAGTCTCGCCAAGGATATCAAGCTGGCTGAGATGCTGGTCGCCGCTGGAGTGGTTCCGGAGCCGGAGGCGCTTGCTGATCCAACCGTAAACCTCAAGGCTGTTCTCAAGAGCGCTCGCGCGGAAGCAGCGGCCTGACAGCTGCACATTGGCACATGGACGGCGACTCATCCTCAAGTTGCCGGTCCGGGAGGGAGGTGGCTTCATGGCTCCTCCCTCCCCAATTTCTGGATCAACGAGCGTCCCGCAATGTATAAGACGTCCTGCACTCCAACCATTTTCTCGAGGCTCGAATGCAAAGCTTGAACGTTTTCCAGTCGCTGTGGGCAATGGAGCTGCGCAGCGCGGTTCGGCCCGAACCAAGGCTCGAAGAGAATGTTGAACGCATCGCGAAGGCTGGCTTTGACGGCGTCAGTGCCCATTGGTACGACCGGGCCTATGTCAGGCGGTTGACTGTCCTACTTGCCGAGCATGGGTTGAAGGCCGAGGGGCAGTGCTTCCCGAAAACCGTCGATGATCTGAAGCCAGCACTCGAAAACGCCGTTGAGTTCGGCGTTGCCCATCTCTGCCTTCAGCCGGATGTGCGGTTCCGCCGTGTCGAGGATTGCCTTCCGTTGCTTGAGGGATGGCAGCGGCTTGGCGAGGAGGCGAAGGTGCCTGTCTATATCGAGACGCACCGCGACCGCATGACCACCGATCTCTTCTTTACGCTCGACCTGATGGACCGGATGCCGGAACTCAAGCTGCTGGCCGACCTCTCGCATTTCCTCGTCGGACGGGAATTCGCGGTCCCCGTTTCGGGCGAGAACCATGCGTTGATGCATCGCATCCTCGATAGCGCCTGGGCCTTCCATGGCCGCGTGGCCTCTCGAGAGCAGGTGCAGATCGAAATCGCTTTTGCGCACCACAAGCCTTGGCTGGACCTATTCATGGGCTGGTGGGAGTACGGGCTGAGAAGTTGGCAGCGCCGCGCCGGACCGGACGACGCCGTCTCCTTCGTCTGCGAGCTGGGGCCAAAGCCCTACGCGATCACGGGACCGGATGGAGAGGATACCACCGATCGCTGGCAGGAGGCACTCCGCCTGAAAGACGAGGTACGAGCACTTTGGAAACGAATTGCTCCCGAAGATAAAATCAAGACAAGCGATTGAGGAGAATTCGAAGATGGACGTTCGCGCCGCCGTTGCCGTTCAGGCAGGAAAACCGCTCGAGGTCATGACCGTACAGCTCGAAGGCCCGAAGGCCGGCG
>NZ_LMHV01000015.1 GCF_001429725.1 Rhizobium sp. Root708
GCCACCTGGGACAGGGTGAAGTGCGGTTCGCCCTTCGTCAGGTTCGACCAGACGAAGACCATCGCCGTGCAGGGTGCTGCCGCGAGGATGATCAGGCCSGCGATATAGGAGTCGATCTGGTCGGCCGGGAGCAGGGGACGGAAAAGCCAGCCGACGAACAGCCAGCCGAGCAGCGCCATCGAGAACGGCTTGACCGCCCAGTTGATGAACAGGGTGACCCCGATCCCGCGCCAGTATTTCCCGACCTTCGAAAGCGAGCCGAAGTCGATCTTCAACAGCATCGGAATGACCATCAGCCAGATGAGCACGGCGACGGGGATGTTCACCTTGGCGACCTCGGCGTCGCCGATGACGTGAAAGACGCCTGGCATCATGTGGCCGAGGGCGATTCCGACGACGATGCAGAGAAAGACCCAAACGGTCAGGTATCGTTCGAACGTGGACATGTCATTCGGCCTTTGCGGATTTCAGGGAGGCGCCCTCCAGCCTGCCGATCTGGCGAAGCTTGTGTTCGAGCGCGAGACGGTCGATGGAGGCGATTGGCAGACTAAGGAACGCCGAGATGCGGTTCTTCGCCGGGTCTTCGACGCCCCAGTGCGCGGTCATCGGATGGCCGATCCAGACCGGGCAGGCCTCGCCTGCCGCACTGTCGCAGACGGTGAAAATGAAATCCATCTCGGGAGCGCCCGGTTCGGCAAAGATGTCCCAGCTCTTCGACGCGAACCCCGTCGAGGGATAGCCGAGGGCTTCCAGCTCCTTGAGTGCGTGTGGGTTCACTTCACCCTTCGGCTGGCTGCCGGCGGAGAATGCCTTGAAGCGTCCGCCACCATCCTTGTCGAGGATCGATTCGGCGAGGATG
The DNA here is from genome assembly GCF_001429725.1 of Rhizobium sp. Root708. Classification (GTDB taxonomy): domain Bacteria; phylum Pseudomonadota; class Alphaproteobacteria; order Rhizobiales; family Rhizobiaceae; genus Rhizobium. The sequence continues at coordinate 860 of NZ_LMHV01000015.1, forward strand.
GAACGTGCGGAATTGCCCGTGCACAGGAAGAGCACGTTGTAGGTCTTGTCGGTCATGGTCATTTTCCGTGTTAGGTCGGTGGCCTGTTCAGTCTCATAATCGTCGCCGACGCCGGGCAGAGGCCCGATAGCTGGCGGGTCGAAAGGATCGCCTTCGGCGCCTGGTCACGGTCGACGACCATGAAGCCGAAGGGTTCGAAGAAGGTCGCCGCGCTCGTCGTGGCGAGGTAGACGTCGGCGGCGAGGGGCAACTTGGCGATCGTCAGCTCGACAAGACGGCGGCCGTAGCCCTGTGACCGGAACTCCGGAATGACGACGACAGAACGGAGAAGGACGGAGGAGCTCTCGCAGTTCTCGACGCCGGAGTAACCGACGACGCCGCCGTCGGAGTCGACCAGAGCGAAGTAGGTCCGGTCAGATCCCTCGAGATCATCGATCAAGAGTCCGGCGGACGTTAGGGCTGCCTTCAGCGCGTCGGAAACCGGAGCTGGCTCGAGTATCAGTTCACGCATGGTTGGCTGCTTTCAGGCGAGCAGCATGGCGTGAGATCGGCGATCAGAGGTGCGCAGAGCTCGGCGTTCCCGCCGCAGCAGTCCTTGAGCAGGAAGAGCGTTAGCTCGCGGAACCCTTCAAGGTCGGCGCGATAGATGATGGAGCGGCTCTGCCGTTCGCTCTTGACGATCCCCGCGCGCTGCAACGTCGCAAGATGCGCCGACATCGTGTTCTGGGGCACGTCGAGCATCCGGGCGAGCTCGCCTGCAGGAACGCCGGCCGGTTCCGCCTTTACGAGCTCACGGAAGGTTTCGAGGCGGGTGGTCTGGGCTAGTGCAGCGAGCGCCGCGATCGCAAGTTTTGATTCCATATATCCAGAATAACGGATATTTTAATGACGTCAAGCTCTTGATCGCGAGCCTCTCCTCCATCTGCCAGCGCAGGCGCCGGTTGGATCTCTGGGTGCTGACACGGTTTGCTGTCGTGGCCATGATGCGTCCTCCTCTTCGCGGCAACCACAGGGCAAGCACAAAGTTCCGCGCCGGGCCTTGATGAAAACGTCGATATATATTATATTAGAATATATAATGAAATTTCACCCGGAGCCGGTCATGCCCATTACAACGATATCCGAGAAGCTTTCCGTCTCGCCGCAGCCGAGTATTGAGGACATCCAGTCGCTCCGCGACAAAGGATTCAAGACCCTCATCAACAATCGACCGGACGACGAGGATCCCTCACAGCCGGGCACGCAAGCGGAAAGCCAGGAAGCGATGCACCGCGGCCTGTCCTATGCGTTCATCCCAGTCACGGCCGACACGATCACCGAGGCGGACATACGTGCGTTTCAACGAGCGGTCGACGAATCCGAAGGACCCACGTTCGCCCACTGCAAGACCGGTACTCGCTCGCTGAACCTCTACCTCATCGGAGAGGTTCTCGACGGCCGCATTTCTGCCGACGAGGTCGTCGAATTCGGACGCAGCCGCGGCTTCGACACCAGCGCCGCCGCGGCCTGGCTCACGCGACATGCTGCCCGCAGGCCGCAGGTGAAGGGCTTCTTCGACAAGCGCACCTGGAGCGTCCAGTACGTGGTGTCCGATCCCGCGACCCGCAAGTGCGCCATCATTGACCCGGTGCTCGACTTCGATGAGAGGGGCGGAGCTACGGCGACCATCAACGCGGACGCGATCCTCGACTACATCCGCGACAACGCGCTGACGGTCGAGTGGATTCTCGACACCCACCCCCATGCCGACCACTTCTCCGCCGCCCATTATCTGCAAGAGAAGACCGGCGCACAAACGGCGATCGGCGAGCGCGTCGTGGACGTCCAGAAGCTGTGGAAGGGCATCTACAACTGGCCTGAGCTTGCCACCGACGGCTCGCAATGGGACCGGCTGTTTGCCCATGGCGAGACGTTCAAGGTCGGCTCGATCGATGCCAAGGTGCTGTTCTCTCCGGGACATACGCTCGCCTCCGTCACCTTTTTGATCGGCGACGCTGCCTTCGTGCACGACACGCTCTTCATGCCCGACAGCGGTACGGCACGTGCCGACTTCCCAGGCGGTGACGCCCGCGTCCTGTGGAAGTCGATCCAGGACATCCTCGCGCTCCCGGATGAGACGCGGATCTTTACCGGCCACGACTACCAGCCGGACGGTCGGGCACCTCGCTGGGAAAGCACGGTGGCCGATCAGAAGAAGTTCAACCCGCATCTTGCTGGCGTGACGGAAGAAGAATTCGTGGCGCTCAGGACGAAACGCGACAAGACGCTGCCGCTGCCGAAGCTCATCCTGCATGCCCTGCAGGTGAACATCCGCGGCGGGCGCCTGCCGGAGCCGGAAGCCAACGGCCAGCGCTACCTCAAATTTCCGCTCGATGCACTACAGGGAGCAGCATGGGAATGACCACCGATCTAAAGGCGATGGGGAGGGCGGGGCTTTCCCCCGCCGAGATGGCCAGCAGGGCCGGAGAGGTAGCGAACATCCTGAAGACGCTGTCCCATCCGGCGCGCCTGATGATCGTCTGTACCCTGGTGGAAGGCGAGTATTCGGTCGGCGAGCTTGAAGAGAAGCTCGACCTCCACCAGCCGCATCTGTCGCAGCACCTGACCGTGCTGCGTGGCTCCGGGATTGTTGAAACCCGGCGGGAGGGGAAACAGATCTTTTACCGCCTGACGGAAGAGAAGGCCGCGCAACTGGTCGCCGCCCTCTATGACATTTTCTGTGTAAAGGATGACAAGTGAACGCGTATCTCCCCTCATTTGTCGGGGGCATGCTGATCGGCGTGTCGGCCGTCCTGCTTCTGCTCCTCAACGGCCGGATTGCCGGGATCAGCGGGATCGTCGGGCGTCTTGTTCAAGGGGTCGGTTTGACGACCAATCTCGCCTTTGCGCTCGGGCTGTTGCTCGGGCCGCTCGCCTATCTGCTCATGTTCGGCGGCTGGCCGGTCGTGCAGATCACCACCGGCTGGCCGCTGCTCATCGTCGCGGGGCTGCTCGTCGGCTTCGGCTCGCGCATGGGATCGGGCTGCACCAGCGGCCACGGCGTGCTTGGGCTTGCCCGCCTGTCGCCGCGGTCGATGGTGGCGGTCGCCACGTTCCTGACGGCTGGCGCGGTCGCCGTCGCATTTCTGCGAGGTGTGGGGTCATGAACCGGAACATCTACCAATTCGTGGCGGCGCTCGCTTCGGGCGTTGTCTTCGGCTTAGGACTGTCCTTGTCCGGCATGCTGAACCCTGTCCGCGTCCAAGGCTTCCTCGACGTCTTCGGCGCCTGGGATCCGAGCCTTGCCTTCGTTCTCGGCGGCGCCGTCGTCGTCGCCTTTTTCGGCGTGCAGGTGATGAAGCGGATGCGGCATCCAGCCTTTGACGACAGCTTCCACGTGCCGACGAGCCACCGGATCGATGCTCCGCTGATCGTTGGTTCGGCCTTGTTCGGCCTGGGCTGGGGAATCGGCGGCTTCTGTCCCGGTCCGGCCGTCGCATCCCTATCGGTCGGCCTCCCCCAGACGTTCCTGTTCGTCATCGCCATGCTGGTCGGGATGACCTTGTTTGACAGAGTATGGAGCAGACGGACGTGAACACCTCCATTTTGGCGGCCGTTGGCTCCGGCGGGATCGTCGGCTTCATGCTCGGCTTGCTCGGCGGCGGCGGGTCCATCCTGGCGACGCCGCTACTCCTCTACGTGGTCGGCGTGACCCAGCCGCACATCGCGATCGGAACGGGTGCACTCGCGGTCTCGGTGAATGCCTTCGCGAACTTCGCAAGCCACGCGATCAAGGGGCACGTCTGGTGGCGCTGCGCGGCCGTCTTCTCCGCGCTCGGCGTCGTCGGCGCCCTCGGCGGCTCCAGTCTCGGCAAGGCGATGGACGGAGATCGCCTGATTTTCCTGTTCGGCATTCTCATGCTCGTCGTCGGCGTCCTGATGTTGAAGCCCAGGAAGCCAGTATCGGCAGAATGTCGGCCCATCGATCTTAAGATGTGCCTTGCCACCGCCGCCGTGGCACTCGCCGCCGGCGCTGCATCGGGTTTCTTCGGGATCGGCGGGGGCTTCCTGATCGTTCCCGGCCTCATGCTGGCGACGGGCATGCCGATGATCAACGCGATCGGGACATCTCTCCTCTCCGTCGCTGCCTTCGGACTGGCAACGGCCCTGAGCTATGCCAGTTCAGGCTTGGTGGATTGGTGGCTTGCCTCCGAGTTTATTGGCGGTGGCATTGTCGGCGGCGTACTCGGCATGCTGCTCGCCACCCGGCTCAGCGCCTACAAGAACATCCTCAACCGCCTGTTCGCAGCGCTCATCTTCGTGGTTGCTGCATACATTTTGTATCGGAACTGGGGGACGGTGGTGCCGGGCTAAGGCGCCAAGCGAAGGGCTCGACAGCCGGCGAGCCGCGACTTTCGGCCAGAAGTGACCCTTGCGTATGAAGAGCGAGCGATCCTTGCAACACCAACACGTTGACCATCTTGTAGAGACCAGCGGCGGCGTCGCTGATGGAGATGGTCGTACCCATCGTGTCTGAAAGCGACATGCCGCCACTCCGACACGGCAGCGCATGAGCGCGGCCGTGTCCTTCCCCCTCAATGCGCCATGAATATTGGCATGCTGCTTTGCTCGATCATGTTGCGCGTCACGCCTCCGAAGAGCGTCTGCTGCCACCGAGGGTGGTTGTACGCTCCCATGACGATCAGATCGGCGTTCACGTCCATCGCATGCTGCCTCAGGACCTCGTCGGCCGTGTTTCCGCCGCTGGCCACGCGATCCACCTGAACCTTGACTCCGTGACGGGACAGAAAGCTCGCGATGTCGGCGCCTGGTTCTTCTCCATTCACCCGCTCTCGCGAGACTGGATCGACCATCGTCACGTAGACGCAGTCCGCCGTCTTCAACAGGTCAAGGGCCTGCCTTGCGGCACGCGACGCCTCGTCGCTCGAATCCCATGCCAGTACGATCGATTTTGAAGTTGAAGAGAGTGGCCGGCGTCCGCGATTGATGATGACCGGCGTCGGCGTCTGGAACAGAGCGCCATCCATGACCCGTTTCTGGAGTTCCTCGTCCTTGCAGGCTTGGCGGCCGACGAGTACGACGTCGGCGTATAGCGCCCGTTCTGCAACGTCCTCCCGCGCAAAAGCATATTCCGTGTAGACGTCCTGCACGTCGTAGGACAGTCCGGTGCTCGAGAGATACGCCTTGATGTCTTCGGCTTTCTTGACGAGTTCTTCGATTTCGCGCTGGCGTTCTTCCAGCCAGACGGTCGACAGGGAGTTGTATTCTCCCATCATCGGCGACGCACCCATGCAGATCACGACCGCGCTGAGATGCGCTCCGGAGGCTTCGCAAAACTCCACGGCGGCCTTCAGATCTTCGTCGAAATATTTGGAAGTCAGGATGCTCATTACCGTGCGAATGGACATTTCGATCACCTCTCTTGTTGAATATCGAGAGGATAACGGCACTTGCGGCGACATTCTTTGATCTTCGTCAAGCATGGGATGAACGATCGCGGCGTCGCCGGGAGACGAACTTGTCGACCTCGGTCACGAGAACGAGGGAGCTAGCGATCAGCATGCTGAGGCCCCATTCAAGAGGCGTGATCGGCGACAGCCCGAGCGTTCCGCTAAGCCACGGCGCGTACATCGCCGAGATGTGGATCGTCTGGGCGGCGAGCACGCTGAGGAGCAGGAACCGGTTCCGAAGGATATCGACGGAGAATATCGATCGTCTTTCGGAGGAGCATGCCAGGGTCTGGACGTTCTCGAACATCACGAAGATGAGAAGCGTTGTGTTGCGGGCTTCGGGAACGCCATATCCATTCGCAATCATCCACTGGAACGCCAGGAACGCTGCTCCGCCGATCACGACCGTCGATTGGACGACGCGCCGGATCATCGTCCGGTCGAGGACAGGCTCGAGCGGAGAACGTGGCGGCCCCGCCAGTTCGTCTCCTTCCGGCCTGCCGCCGGCAAGCGCGACGTCCTGGATGCCGTTTGTCACGAGATTGAGCCACAAGAGCTGAACAGGGAGGAGCGGCATGGGCAGGCCGAACGGCAGCGCGAGCATGAAGAGCAGGACCTCGGCGGCGCCCGTTGCGACCGACATCAGCACCACCTTGCGGATGTTGCGATAGGCCGCCCGGCCTTCTGCGATCCCCGCGACGATGGATGCGAAGTTGTCGTCCGTGACGACGAGATCGGCGCTTTCCTTCGCCACCTCGGTTCCCCTGAGCCCCATTGCGACGCCGACATGCGCCTTCTTCAACGCCGGACCGTCGTTTACACCGTCTCCGGTTACGGCGACGATATGGCCATTGCGGATCAGGGATGCGACGATCGCCGATTTCTGCGTCGGCTGCACGCGGGCGTAGATGCGGGCCTCTCTCGTAATCTCGTCCAGCCGTTGGTCGCCCGCTCGCGCGGCTTCATCGATGTCGTGGCCCGAAACGACCTGCCCAGCGTGAAAGCTCAGGCCGGCATCTCGGGCGATCGCGGTAGCGGTCCGCGGGTCGTCGCCGGTCACCATCACGACCTCCACGCCCGCCGCGTGGCAGTCTTTCATAGCGCTCGGCACTTCAGGCCGGACCGGGTCCTGCAGTCCGGCCAGCCCCAAGAACACGAGATCGACAAGGTGACCGTGTCCGAGGCTTCCGGCGAGGGACGCGCCGATTTCCCCTTCGGCGAACGCGAGCACCCTGAGGCCTCGAGCGGCCATTTCTTCTTTCTGCGCCAAAAGCGACGCACGGTCGATTTCGACTACGTTTCCCGCGGCGTCCATGCGATCAGACATTTCTATGAGCACCTCCGACGCTCCCTTGACGAAGACATGAATCCGATCACGGCCGTGGTGGAAGGATGCAGCGTATTTGTGCTCGGGCTCGTAGGCGATCCTTGCCGCCAGCGGGTATCGGTCGTTCAACTCTTCCTGTCCCAGCCCGGCCTTCCGTCCTGCTGCAAGAAGCGCCACGTCGACCGTGTCTCCGGCGGCGACCCAGAGATCGTCGCGGCGAGCCAGGGTTCCTTCGTTTGCGAGCAGTGCAGCGCGTAGCAGCCTGCGCGCCCTCTCGCGGACAAGGTCGCTGTCCAGGCCGCTCGCCCTGATCTCGCACTTGTCGAGATCTGCATGGGCGTCCAGGGCGATGTCCGTGCCGTCCGGCAGGCGAATTTCGGTCACCGTCTGCACGTTGCTGGTCAAGGTACCCGTCTTATCCGTGGCGATTATCGTGGTCGAACCGAGGGCCTCAACAGCCGGCATGCTTCGGACGATGACGTTGCGGGCGGCCATCCGCCGCATGCTGACGGCAAGCGCGACAGAGATCGCGATCGGGAGTCCTTCGGGAACAGCGCTTACCGCCAGACCTACAGACATCATGATCAGATCGTGCAGAGGGAGGCCCCGCATCAAGCCCGCGACGACCAGCACCAACGCTGCCAATCCGACGAAAACCGCGAGCGCGTTCGTGAACTTGGCCAGACGGGCGACGAGCGGGGGGTGCGACGAACTGGCTCTTCCCAACTCGGCGGCGATGCCGCCAAGCATGGTCGCGGTACCCGTAGCGGTCACGACGCCCTGGGCTCGTCCGCGCGTCACCAAGGAACCCGCGAGCAGCAGCATGGAACTGGGGTTTTCATCCGACGATCCTTCGACCGTTCGCCCTTTGGGGACCGGCATCGACTCTCCGGTCAGAAGCGACTCGTCGCATCGGAGATCACTTGCATCGACAAGCATCAGATCGGCAGGGATTCGGTCGCCGGATTCCAGAAGAACGAGATCGCCCACGACCAGCCGCTTGGCCTCGATCCTGCAAGCCACGCCGTCCCGTATGACCCTGGCCGACGGCTGCTCAAGCTTGCGAAGGGCGGCGGCCGCTCGATCCGCAGAATACTCCTGGTAGGTGCCTATGGAGGCATTGATCAGAAGCACGACGAGAATGAACAGGCCGTCTTCGATCCTGCCGGTCGCAAACGAGAGCGCCGATGCCAGCAAGAGGATGTAGATGATCGGATTGCGAAATTGGATGAGAAAGACCCGCAGCGGCGATGGGGGCTCAGGCTCGGGCAGCGTGTTGGGTCCAAGCTCGGCGAGGCGTTCCTCGGCCTCGATGCTTGTCAGTCCGATCACCGCAGGCGTCGTGGGGGCGGGTGTCTGCGCCGTCAGATTCATCATGGGCTCCGGGCTTGTCGCGACGATTTCATTGAAGGCTCCGCCGACAGCCTATGTGCTCCCGCGCACGAGGCATTGACCGGGATCAAGGAGCTTCGATCGAACTGAGATATGCTGGAGCCGATTTATGGACCGCGGCTTTATGCGGCCACGCGCTGCGCTTGGATTGGTTCCCGACGACGCCGCGTGTGGACCCGCATTGATCAGGCAAGATTGGAAGGCACTAAAATGAATAAAAGCTCAGTACAGGCCGTGTTGCAGACGATGAAGGATGACCTTGTCCGTCGTCTCGGAGCGATCGATGCGGACCTCTGCGTCGCGCTCGAGAAGGACAGCGAGGAGCGCGCGACCCAGGTTGAAAACGATGAGGTTCTTCGCGAGATGCAAGCCGAGGGGCGCGACCAGATCGGGGCCATCGACGCGGCGATCGACCGGCTGAACGACGGCACATACGGGCAATGCGTCAAATGCCACCGCTCCATCGGCAAGGAGCGGCTCGCGGCGGTCCCCTATACACCGTTCTGCATCGATTGCGCAAAATCGTTCCGCTGAGGCTTCTGGATTGATGGGAGGGTGAGAGGTGGCTACAGCGGCGGCTTGGTGGGCTGGTAGGTGGACGTGGCCTGAGGGCGGGCTGTCGCGACTGAGGGAAGGAGGCTCCCGGTCGGGCCTTCTGGTGCTGTCGTCGCTGCTTGCGCTTGCGGCCGCATTCGCCTTCTATCTCGCGGGTCACGGCCCTGGATATCGGTTAATCCTGGCGGGCTGTACCAGCCTGAGTCTGCTGTCTCTTTGCGTGGAAATCGCCAAGAAGCTGCAGAAAGAGGAATACGGTCTGGACCTGATCGCGGCCCTGGCCATGGGGTCCTCTTTATGGTTTAGCGAATATCTCGCCGGCGCGATCGTCGGTCTCATGTATTCCGGCGGTCAGTTTCTGGAGGCATACGCACATCGTCGCGCCGACGAGGGCATGTCGGCTTTGCTGGCGCAAGTTCCGCGGACGGCCCTGCGGCTTGCCGGAAACGGTTTCGAAGAAATTCCGATCGAGACGGTCGCGGTCGGCGACGTGCTCCTGATACGCAAGGGCGACGTCGTACCCGCCGACGGGGCGCTCGTCGGCCAAGTCGCGACGATCAACCAGGCGGTGCTGACCGGAGAGCCTTTCCCGGTGCGCATCGTCATGGGTGGCAACATTTCGAGCGGCGCCACGAACGAGGGGGACGCGGTCGAAATCCGCGTTCTAAGTCGCGCCGAGGACAGCACCTATGCCGGAATAGTGAGGCTCGTGGAAGCATCGAGACGTACCAAGGCGAAACTGATGCGCCTGGCCGACCGGTTCTCGGTCTGGTTCCTGGTCGCCACGATCGCGGTCGCAGGAGTCTCTGCATTCATGTCCGGAGACATGTCACGGATCGTGGCCGTGCTTGTCGTCGCCACGCCCTGTCCGTTGATCCTGGCGGTACCCGTCGCACTTGCGGCCGGCACTTCAAAAGCCGCCAAGGAGGGCGTTCTGGTGAAGGGCGCGGGACCTCTCGAGGCCCTCGCACAAGCCACAGTAGCGGTGTTCGACAAGACGGGGACGCTCACCGCGGGACAGCCGGAAGTCGGTGTAATAGAGGGCCCGGAGCATCCGGACAGGATCCTGCGGCTGGCCGCCTCGCTGGACCAGGCGTCGGGCCATGTGGTCGGACGCGCGCTGGTGGACGAGGCGCATAGACGTGGGTTGGTATTGAGCCGCCCATCGGAGGTGACCGAGACCGCGGGATCCGGCATTTCCGGAATCGTCGATGGCGTGCGTGTCGGCGTCGGAGGAGACACGTATTTCGGAGAGGCTCCGCCGTCCGGGCCGAACGGTTCAAGCAGCGTGATGCGTGTGAAGGTGATGGTTGACGGCACACCGGCTGGCACGATCACACTCGAAGACCGGCTTCGCGACGACGCTGTCCAACTCGTCACCCAGCTCAGAGCGTCAGGGATCTCTCGAATAGTCCTGGCTTCCGGGGACGAGCTGCCTATCGCCACAGCCATAGCTCGCTCTCTGGGCTTGGACGACGTCACGGCGAGGCTCGATCCCGCGGACAAAGTCGCAGTCATCGAGAAGGAGCGCGTTCACGGGAGAGTTCTGATGGTCGGCGACGGAGTAAACGACGCGCCAGCGCTGGCGGCAGCCGACGTCGGAATCGCGGTGGGCGTCGCAAACCTTGCGGCGGCTGCGGAGGCTGCGGATATCGTGCTCGTCCGGGACGACCTCACGCAGATAGCGAAGGCGATCGGCATCGCGCGTCGTTCACGCAAAATCGCGCTTCAGAGCATCTATGCGGGTATAGGTCTCTCGCTCATCGCGATGGGGTTTGCGGGAGCGGGATACCTCCCGCCGGTTGGCGGTGCGTTGCTTCAGGAGGCCATCGACGTGGCGGTCATCCTCAACGCCCTTCGCGCCCTCTAATGGGCGAGAAGCACTGGTAGCTCGGCCTTGACGAGCAGTTCCCGAGTGACGCCGCCGAGGATGAATTCCCGAAGCCGGGAATGGCCAAATCCGCCCGCGACCATGAGGTCCGCTTTTCGTTCCAACGCGGCCGATTGGATGGCAGCGGTCGCGGTCTCTCCACCTGCCTGAATCGATACGTCTTCCACTTCGAATCCCGAGTGTTTCAAAGAAGAGATCAGTAGCGCGCGGTTGGCGTCGTCGATCTCCTTGTCGTCGGTGATCGAGATGACCTGCACCTTGGTCGCGCGCTCGATGAAGATGCGGGCACAGGATAGGGCACGCGCCGCGGTGACACTGCCGTCCCAGGCGACGGCGATCGTATCTACACGAGCGCAGACGCTCGTCGCGGGAAATAGGACGAGTGGGCGGCCGCTCCCGAACAGCAGCGTCTCGGAAAGCTGGCGGGAAAGCTCTGAGGCCTCGACGATGGACAGGTCATGGCACCTGGCAATTTCGGAAAAGCGTTCATAGACGAACGGTTCCCTGACCTCGAATCCGTGGATTCGCACCTCGAAGCCAGTTTCCGAAACAGCGTCGGCGACGTGTGTCCGCAGCGAAGTCCCGCTGTCCCGGCTATACCCCTCTGCTTGTTCCCGCCATGTGTCGATATCGATAAAAGTGGGAAAGGGCTGATGGACTTGGGGGATCCGGACTAGCGGGATGCTGGCGACGAGATCGGCGTCGTTCTGCCGAGCGAGGTCGATAGCATTGTCGACTAAGGTGAAGGAACTCGGGTCGGGATAGGTCGATAACGGGAGATGGAACTGCGGCTTCATGCTGGCCTCCTGAGGTTCAACGCCGTCATGATGCATGCCGCGGAGAGAGTTCGCATTGCGCTTTGTCAAGGCCGCGGCGCAACAAAGCTCCTATGATGTGCCTTCATTAAAGCTGGAGGACACGGCCATGACGATCAAGCTGACGGAGATCAACCCCGGCGAGTGCTACCGGATCCTTGAGAATGAGCGCTTCGGTCATCTCGCCTGTTGCAAGGATGGGCAGCCTTACGTGGCGGCGATCTATTTCGCCTTTTCCAGCGGCGTTGCCTATAGCTTCACCATGCCCGGCAAGAAGCTCGACTGGATGCGGGGAAACGACAAGGTCTGCCTTCACGTCGAGCACCGTTCGAGCGCCGGCGGGTGGACGAGCGTCGTCGTCGAAGGCAGGTTCGAGGAGTTTCCGGACAGCGATGCGCGAGGAAGCGAAAGGCTCCATGCGTGGTCGCTTCTCCAAAAGTATTCGGACTGGTGGGAGATCGGCTCCATGAAGCCCCACGAGGTCCCAATGCTCGATGGTTCTCCTCACGTCTTCTACGGCATTGCCGTCACGGCCGTGTCGGGACGGAGCGCAGTCAGAACGGAGTGAACGCCGAAACTCGAGCCGAGACCACATCCCACAAAAGGAGCACCACATGCCATATGCCCCCAGCATGCATCGCAGCGCCTCGCTCAACGCCAACCTCGCGCCGCCCATTGTTCGCACGGGGTTCCTGATTCAAGACGAGATCTGCGCCGCGTCGGTGAAGGTCACCACGGATTTGACGGCGTCCGCCACGCGACGGGGGCTCCGATACTTCGATTTCCTGGCTCGACTTGTCTGTAGTATCGACAACAGTGATGCGGTCAGGTCCTTTCGGACTACGTTGAGAGCGAGCTAGAAGCGTATCCCAGCGAGGTGGCGCGGCTGTGCGAGGCCGGGTCACGAACGTTGGTGCACACCGCCGAACTGTATCGTGACGTCGCAGCCAGTCAGGTCAGGGAGGTTGAAGCGAAGACGGTTGTTTGAGCGCGCCGCTCAGCGGGTCGTTCGCAAGACGAGTACGGAGCATGGTGCGCGCTGCACGACATGGTCCACAACTGAACCGAAGACCCGGTCGAGCACGTCGTCCCGATGAGAGGCGATCAAGACAAGATCGGCGGCGATATCCTTGGCGATGGCGACGATGACCTGAGCGGGGTTGCCCGCGCGGACGTGTATTGAAGCAGGAATGTTGATCGACCGCAAAGCTTCAGAAAGTCTGGTGTCGGCGGCGGCCATCACCTCGATCGCCCAATCGTCCGGCGAGGCCGACGAGGGTAGGCCCTCCACCGCGTGAACGAGGTGGAGGCTTCCGTTGGGCGCGAGCTGCGCGGACGCCGTTTCGATAAGCTGTAGCATGCGTTGCCGCGATCCTCGGCCGATGGCGCAGACGACTGTGTCAAACATGTCAGTATATGTCCTTTCCCGACAGGCTGACGAACTCTGTCGTTAGTCCATCGTCATGCGCTTCCTTGAGAAGCCGATCGGCGCTCATGATGTCGAGACACATGGTGCCGGTGAAGGATTGCCGGAGCGCGCAGCAGAAATGGTCTCTCGCCCACGTCTGGCCTCGCGGCGTGGCTGCCGTCACCTCCCAGCGATCCTCGTCCCGACGTTCGAGAACAAGGTCTGCGGAAGTCCGCTCGACTGGAGGAACGGTCGTGGCTATCTCGGTTGCGGCCTTGCGGGTCTCTTCTTGTCCGCGCATGTCCGTCTCCTTTGGATGAGGTCGTGGCGCTGTGCCAGGAGCCTATCTGCTCCAACGCGTTCGGTCTTTGACGAGCATCAATCCGGATGCTTGGCCGGGATCAAGCCAAGGTCGGGACATGGTGATACGATTGAAGCGTGGGACAAGCCGGTGGAGGGAAGCGTGTTGGCGATGGTACTCGAACAGGTAGGGCGAACGCTCCGTCTCGTGGAACGGCCGGACCCGCTACCGTCGCCCAGCCACGTCGTCGTCAAGGTGGAGGCCTGTGGCGTCTGCCGGACAGACCTTCACGTCTGCGACGGAGACCTCTCCCAGCCAAAGCTTCCCCTTGTTCCGGGGCATGAGATTGTGGGAACCGTGATCGCAACGGGCGAGGGCGTTCCTCGTCGTCTTATCGGTCGAAAAGTCGGGATCCCCTGGCTGGGACATACCTGCGGCCACTGCGCATATTGCCGAGAGGGTCGCGAGAATCTTTGCGACGCCCCCGGCTTCACCGGCTACTCGATCGACGGCGGCTTCGCGACGCATGCGGTCGTCGAGGCGCGCTACGCGTTCGAACTGCCTGACGATACGGACCCGGTGGCGACCGCGCCTCTTCTCTGCGCTGGCCTCATCGGGTGGCGATCCTTGAAGATGGCGGGCGAGGGGAGGACGATCGGCATCTTCGGGTTCGGCGCGGCCGCCCACATCCTCGTGCAGGTGTGCAAGCATCGGGGCCAGAGCGTCTATGCGTTCGTGCGTCCTGGAGACGAGGCTGGGCGGAAGTTCGCGCTTGATCTTGGCGCCGTCTGGGCCGGGTTCTCCGGTGAGAGGCCGCCGGTGCCGCTCGACGCCGCGATCATCTTCGCGCCGGCCGGCGAGCTCGTGCCGATGGCGCTCGACGTAGTGCGGAAGGGCGGAACGGTGGTCTGCGGCGGCATCCACATGTCAGACATCCCGAGCATGCCCTACCGTCTGCTCTGGGGCGAGCGGCGGGTCGTCTCGGTGGCGAACCTGACGCGGAGCGACGGGGCGGAATTCTTCTCGATCGCGAAGGCGGCCAAGGTCAGATGCGTCACCATCGTCTACGCGCTTGAACATGCAAACGAGGCTCTCGACGACCTGCGGGCAGGCCGCATCAACGGCGCAGCCATCATCGTGCCATAGCCGCCATCCTCGTTGACGAGGATCAATGCGGATCGATCGGGCAAAACGGAAGCTTCTTCGTCAAGACGTCCGTCAACAACCGGCGGCGCTTCCGCGAGGAGATCAGAGATGTCGCGTTCGTTGCTAGCCCTGCGGGCGCTCCTTATCGCAGGTGGGGGCCTGTTGTCGGCTCCAGCCGTTGCGGATAGCCTGTCCCTTGCGCCGATGCTCCAGCGTGTCGTGCCCAGCGTCGTCAGCATCTCGGTGCAGGGCAAGGAACTCGACGACGCGGATGCGACGCTCGCCGATCCCTTCTACAGAAAGTTTTTCGGACTACCTGACGACGCCGCGCCGACAGAACACGGCTTCCAATCGGCCGGCTCAGGTGTCGTCATCGACGAGGTCCACGGCTACATCGTCACCAACCAGCATGTCATAGCAAGCGCCTCGAAAATCGAGGTGGTGCTCTCCGACGGTCGACGCTTCAAGGCGAACCTCGTCGGTGCAGATCCAGAGACGGACGTTGCCGTCGTTCAAATTCCACCCGATCATCTCGTACCGGCCGAATTCGGAAGCGCCTCTTCGCTTCATGTCGGCGACGTCGTCGTGGCGATCGGGAATCCTTTTGGCCTGGGCCAGACCGCGACGATGGGCATCGTCAGCGCGCTTGGGCGCCGCGCCGTGGGATCGGAGGGCTACGAAGGGTTCATTCAGACAGACGCTTCGACCAATCCCGGCAACTCGGGCGGGCCACTTGTGAACGAGGACGGCGTCGTCGTCGGGATAAACAGCGCAATCATCGGACCGGCCGGAGGAAGCATCGGCATTGGTTTTGCGGTGCCCGCCGAAACGGTCGCTATCGTGATGCGGCAGCTCATCCTGACCGGCAAGCTGGTACGCGGCGAGGTTGGGCTGGTTACGCAGGACCTGACGCCCAATCTCGCAAAAGCGTTCGGCGTCGATGAGGGGCCGGGCGCACTTGTCAGCGAAGTCCTCCCCGGTTCGCCGGCGGCGAATGCAGGAATTCAGCCGGGCGATGTAGTCAGGATGGTCGACGGAAGGACGGTGCGCGGCGCGTCCGACGTCCGCAGGCTTGTGGGATCGCTGCCCTTGCAGTCCAAGCCGTCCTTTCAGATCGACCGCGCCAGCGAAAGGATAGAGGCATTTCCCGTGGTGTCCGTCGCACCGGCCGCCGTACCGGCCGCTCCTCGAACCATCCATATCTCCCGTGGCCCTCTCGCCGACGTCGAAATGGCGAACTTCCCCGACGGTCCCGGCGCGCGCGTCGTCGTCGTTGGCGAGGGTTCGGTCGCGGCACAGGCCGGCCTGCAGCCCGACGATGTTATCGTAGCTGTCGACCAGCAGCCTGTAACGGACATCAGCCAACTGCTCGCAAATCTCCTTAAGGAGCATTCGCGCGCGCTGGTAACTGTCGTGAGAAACGGCCACCGCCTCTTCATTGCCGCCGACCTGCAAACCCAGTAGCGGCTAGGAAGCAGACGTAAAGTCTGCCGAAATCAAAGGTCGCTCTCTTCTGTTTGATGAAGATCAACGACGAAATTCTGCTGCGCTGGCACGATTAGAGTGTCGCTAACCTGAAGGAGGTTGTTATGAACGACTTACATCTCAGACAGACAATTCTCGACGAACTCGAATTTGAACCAAGCATTGATGCTGCTGACATTGGCGTCGCCGCAGACAACGGGATCGTCACGTTGACCGGACATGTGCGCACATACGCGGAGAAGGAGGCTGCCGAACGCGTGGTCCGGCGCGTCAAGGGCGTTCGAGGCATTGCTGCCGAGATCGAGGTGCGAATTTTCGGACCCAAGGAGACTGACGACGACGATATTGCACGCCGGGCTGTGAAGATGCTCGATTGGAATGTCTCGGTGCCGAAGGATTCCGTGCAGGTTCGCGTTCTCAAGGGGTGGGTGACGTTGCGCGGCGAAGTCGAATGGCAATATCAGAAAAACGCGGCCTGTGACGCGGTGCGCGATCTAGCCGGCGTGGTCGGGGTTTCCAATCTTGTCGAGCTTACACCGCGCATCACCGCCACCGATGTGAAAAAGCGGATCGAGGACGCCTTTCAACGCGATGCGGCTCTGGAAGCCGGTGCGATCAAGATCGACGTTAAAGACAGGAAAGTTACCCTTTCCGGCAAGGTCAAGACTTGGTCGGAGCGGCAGGCTGCCGAGCGCGCGGCTTGGTCCGCACCGGGCATCGCCATTCTCGACGACCGGCTTACAGTTGGCTGATAGCGTAGCAGTGGGGAAAGTTGGCAATGCTACCTTTCCCCAAGTGCGGATCGTTGCGGCCATCAAGGAAGTGTTTCTTATGCTTCCTAGCGCCCCCGGAGCACCAGTCAGGTATCATCCGTGGTTATCGAGTAGAAGCCTAAGTCGCAGGGACATTTCCGACGCCGTGTACGGCTTCTTTAGCCAGCCGGCGCCGGCTTCGATCTCCTTCTCCGCAGCATGTGGCTCCGAAAAGCCCGACGTCAGGAGAATTTTCACCGTCGGCCAGCGCTCGCGTACCCTCCTGGCCAGTTCGTCGCCGTTCATGCCCGGCATGGCGACATCGGTAAACAGGAGCGCTACATCGTGACCCGCCTCCAGTTCCTTCAACGCGTCGATCCCGTTCGTGGCTTCGATGACGGAGTAGCCGAGCGTCTGCAGACGGCTGACCGTCACTCTGCGAACTCTCGCGTCGTCTTCTACGACCAGGATGGTTTCGGTGCCGTGAGAGGGGGTGTCCTTGGCTTGCTGCTCCTCCGGACGGGAATCCATTCCACCAACGGCGCGAGGAAGGAAGAGGCGCACCGTCGTCCCCTCGCCAGGTTCGCTGTAGAGCTGCAGGTGTCCTGCGGATTGCTTTGCAAAGCCATAGACCATGCTCAGTCCGAGGCCCGTTCCCGAGCCCGTCGGTTTCGTGGTGAAGAACGGTTCGAAAGCCCTCTCCCTCACCTCGGCTGTCATTCCGGTGCCGGTGTCGGTGACCGAAATGAGGACGTATCTGCCGGGGCGGATCGCCGGGTACATCCCAACGTAGTCGGCGTCGATCTCGACGCCGGATATCTCGATCGTCAGACGGCCCCCGGCAGGCATCGCGTCCCTGGCGTTGATCGACAGGTTGAGAAGCGCGCTCTGGAGCTGCGCTTTGTCTGCCATTGCGCTCAGCCGCCGTCCAGGAATGATCGTCCGGAGCTCGACGGAGTCGCCGAGCGTTCGCTGGACGAGGTCTGAAAACTCTCCAAGCAGGGCGCCGACGTCCAGCACCTTCGGTGCGAGAGCTTGCCGCCTTCCGAACGCCAGAAGCTGGGAGGTCAGTCTGGCGCCGTCGTCGGCCGCTGACTGCGCCTCCCGCAACAGGGACAACTGCCCCGGTTCGGCAAGACGGGCCTCCAGCATTTCGAGATTGCCGCTGATGACGGCGAGCAGATTGTTGAAGTCGTGGGCGAGTCCTCCCGTCAACTGTCCGACCGCCTCCATCTTCTGCGACTGCCGCAGCTCGGCCTCGATGCGGTGGCGGCTCGTCAGATCCCTGACGAAGCCCGTGAAGGTCCGCTTGCCGCCGGCAACCGCCTCGCCGACCGAGAGCTCCATTGGAAAGGTGGTCCCGTTCTTCCGTAGGCCGACGACCACGCGCCCGTAACCGATGATCCGGCGGCGTCCGGTCCGGATGTATGAATCCAGATATCCGTCGTGAGCCTCCCTGTCCGGAGACGGCATCAACATCGAGACGTTCTGCCCGATGGCCTCGTGCGCCGAGTACCCGAACAGCTTTTCCGCCGCGGTGCTGAACGAGGCGATGCAACCCTTGTCGTCTATCACGATCATTGCATCGGGGACCGTGGCTAGGATGGACTGGAGGTGTGCCTGCCGCTCCCGCAGCTCGTCCTCGACCTCCTGCATGAAGGTCACGTCGTTGTTCGACTGGACGATGAGCGTGTGCGGGTTGCCAAGATCCAGAGCCGTCCAACGTGTCACGATCGCCAGCCGGCCCCCGTCCTTTCGCCGGTGCGACACCTGTCCCGTCCAGAAGCCGTTGGCACGAACTTCCGCCCGAAGCTCGTCGACGCCGGCCGGCAACTGCGTTTCCAAGAGATCGTGGACGACCTTGCCGACCGCCTCCGCCGCCGACCATCCGTAGAGCTGCTCGCAGCCCGAGGTCCAGCGCTGGATCACGCCGTCGAAGCCGTGGACGATCAGGTTGGCCGCGTCGAACATGCGCACGATCCGGTCCAGGTCCGTCTCACTGGTAGCGTGTTCCAGCATCGCGTGCTCCTGCGTCTTCGTCCTCGAACACGTCGTCCGGGTCTTCGTCGGCGGTGCGGGCCAGTGCCAACCGGCTCGCAACCTTGAACTGATGCTTGTCCGCAGGCAATAGTATGCCTTTGGCGACCAGCTTGGTAAGGGTCCTCGACACCGTCTCGATCGTCATGCCGAGATGGTCGGCGATATCGGCGCGGACCATCGGCAGACTGATCGTCCGGCCGTCCCGTCCCTCGCTCCGTTCCAGCCGATGCAGCAGGAAGGTGCAGACGCGTTGCTCGGCGTTCTTGTGCGACAGCAGGAGCATGTGGTCCTGCGCTGCGGAGATTTCGTCGCGAAGTTGCGACAGGAGCTGAAGCCGGAAATCAGGCACGAGTTGCAGTTCCTCTTCCAGCGTCCGCTTGTTCATCCGGGTGAAGGCCACCTCATCGATAGCCTCGCCTGCAAACATGTAGCGGTTGCGAAATGATAGTCCGACCAGGTCGCCTGCACCAAGAAAACCAATGATGAGGCGGCGGCCGTCGGGAAGGAACCGGCATATGCGGACATTCCCGCGCACGATGCGAAACACGTGCCGGGCGGCGTCACCCTCAAAGAAGATCGTGGTTCCCGACTGGGCAGTCTCGACGGTCTGGCGCATGAACAGCGGGGCGAAGTCGATCATTCCCTGCGACAGTGGCCCTTCGAGTGAATGGATGTTTGATACCGCTTGCATGTCGTGGCTCCATCTGCCGTTGCGTGGCCTGGATGTGACCGAACGCTGATGACACCGGAATGCGAGAAGCGTAAGACTTGGTGCGATTGTGTAACAATCCGTAACAAGCGAAGAATGCTGGAATGACGAGCGGAATTGTCAGACGGACCCGCATACTTGTCGTGGACGACGATGTCCGGATCCAAAGAATGCTCGCGCAATATCTCGGCGAGGAGGGATTCGACGTCGACGTGGCAGGCAGCAGCTCGCAGATGCGCGCCAGAATGGCCGGGGCGAAATTCGACGCCGTTCTGCTTGACCTCGTCATGCCGGGAGACTGCGACGGGCTCCAGCTCGCAAGGGAAATCCGTTCAGGGTCGGACGTTCCCATTATTATGCTGTCCGGCCGCGACGATGTCATGGACCGCGTCGTCGGTCTGGAGGTCGGCGCGGACGACTACATTGGCAAGCCATTCCATCTCCGGGAGGTGCTCGCCCGCGTGAGGACGGTCCTGCGGAGACGCACAGTTTCCAACGAAGCCGCACCCCCGGAAGCAGGCGTGCTCTTTTTCGCTGGATGGCGGCTTGACGTGGAACGGAGAGCGGTGACGAACCCGGCCGGGGACGAAGTGGCGATGTCTACGGGGGAGTTCGACATGCTGCATGTATTCGCCACCCATGCAGGGCGTGTCATGACGCGTGACATGCTGATGGACTTGACGCACAAGCGCGGCCGCGACGGCTTCGACCGCACCATCGACGCACTGATCGTCAGGCTGCGGCGCAAGATAGAGACGGATGCGGCCAATCCTTGCCTGATCAAGTCTGTTCGTGGCGTCGGATATCTCTTCACAGCAAGGCCGGAGACGGCTTCCGGTCGATCCTGAACATCAGGCCATGATCCCACCGACGAAATCGGTCTTCGCGTTCCATCTCTGAGAAATCACCTGGAAACTGCGCCCAGAACCGCATGTAGTCGCATCCCGCCGATCGCCTTCGAAGCGAGGTGAACAGGAGGTCCGTGATGGTCATGTCGTCAATGACGCTCGCCACCGCGAAGATCGGAACGTCCATCAATCGTCCGGCGATCGGATGCGCGCCGATCCGGTAGGCGGCCAGCCCACGCACATAGCCTGCCGGATCCTTTAACGAGACGAGCGTCCACCGATCGGCGTTCGCCACCACTTGCGCCCAATCGTCGGCAGAAAAGCACGGAGCCGCCACCTGAATCAGGCTGTAGGCGATCAGCGCATCGTCCAAGTGGAGCAGGCGGACGCAATATCCCGATGTCATGGCGGCTTTCCTCCTCGATTGAGAGGAAATGTTCGCATGGTCCGACAGTTGGGG
This sequence comes from Rhizobium sp. Root708, assembly GCF_001429725.1. Classification (GTDB taxonomy): domain Bacteria; phylum Pseudomonadota; class Alphaproteobacteria; order Rhizobiales; family Rhizobiaceae; genus Rhizobium. The sequence goes on from NZ_LMHV01000015.1 coordinate 21,439, forward strand.
CCTTGTCCCAGGTCAATCCTCAGTCCGAGGAAACTCGAATGACAAAAACCAGGGTGATTTGACGGTGATCAAAGACTGAGGATGCAATGGACTGTTCTATCTGCGCATCGCCGCCTGCGAACGACGGCATTCTTGAGAGAAGGAGAATGACAATGGCAGATTCTGCAACGAAACTTTCCGTAAAGACAGAAGCAAGGCCGGCGGCGCCAGTCGACCGCTGGTGGCCCCTCGACAGCCTGCGGTCCGAGATCGACCGCGTGTTCAGCGACTTCGGGAGCCCGTCGATCTTCGACCGGGCCTTCAGCAGGATGCCGGCTGCGTTCTCGCGCGGCATGCTCGCCGTTGATCTCGTTGAATCCGACAAAGCCTTCGAGCTGTCGGCCGAGCTTCCAGGCGTGGACGCCAAGGATCTTGACGTCACGCTCGCCGACGGGGTTCTCACCATCAAGGGCGAGAAGAACGAGGCCAAGGAGGAAAAGGAAAACGACTATTACCTTTCCGAACGGCGCTACGGATCATTCCACCGAAGCTTGGAATTGCCGCGCGGCGTCGACAGCGAGAAGATCGAGGCGAAGTTCTCCAACGGCGTTCTCAAGGTAACGCTGCCTAAGACGCCCGAGCGGCAGAAGAACGACAAGAAGATCACGGTCAAGGCGGCCTGACGGTCACCCCTCCGCTACGCCGAGGGGGTGGCGTACGGTGGGCGCGGAGAGAGGGAGGGGGCGACCCCTCCCTCTTTTTCAGTTGATGCGGATGTGGTTCTCGACGGTGGCAACGCCTGGAACAGACCAGGCCGTCCGTTCGGCGACGCCGCGCTCGTGCCAGGCGCGCACGCCGCCTTCGAGAACGACCTTGTCGTCCTGAACCTTCACCGAAATGCCGCCGGCGTTGACTTCGGCACTCCGTTTCAGCGCGTCCTCGATCCGACGGCGGACGTCCGGCACCGTTGGGCACGGCCGTATCGTCAGCAGATTGAGGACGCCGACCACGCCGCCGAGCTTCCTGACGGCATGCTCGGCGGCAGCTTTCTGGAACTGCCAGCGCACTTCGCCCGACAACGTCACCCAGCCGTCCTCGACCTTTACATGAACCGGTCCCTCCGGGAGCGCCGTGGTCCAAGCGATGATGTCGATCGCCCGCGACGCGATCTGGTCGTCTGCATGCTGCTTATGACCTACGCACCGCACATCGATCTCCACAGCCACCGCCCGGACGCCCTTCACCCTCGCGGCAACGTCTTCCGCTGTCAGCTTTTCTGCATAGGTCGACACATGACCGGAGAGGGTAGCAATGCCATCTTCCACCGAAACGCCGATATGGGCGGCGTCGATGCTGGGTTCGAACGCCAGCTCGTCGAGTATGTCCTGTTGGATTCCTAGGTCCGTCATTTCTACCTCCTGTTGGGTTCCGAAGCCCGTTGGCCTCGGGGGGTATGATGCGCCGTCCAAAATTTCTGGCGTTGCGCTTGGTCAATTGAACCTGACGGCGGCCTGCATCTCCCCAAAATTGCCCGTCAGGCGAGCCGCGAATACGTCTTTGACCTTCGTCAACGTGCGGTCGTCCGGGGTGCCTTAAAGTGCCCGACAACACATAGGAGTTGTCATGGCCCATCCGATCCTTCACTTCCACGGCGCCGCGGGGTCGGTGACCGGATCGTGCTTCCTGCTGGAGACGGCCGGAGCGCGCATTCTCGTTGATTGCGGGATGTTTCAAGGATCCAAATCGGAAAAAGAACTGAACTACAAGCCGCTCCCATTCGATCCTGTGAAGGTCGACGCAGTGCTGCTCACACATGCGCACATCGACCACTCTGGCCTGCTTCCGAAGCTCGCGAAGGCGGGATACGGTGGGCCGATCTTTGCAACGGCAGCAACGATCGACCTTTGCACGATCATGCTGCAGGATTCGGGTCACATTCAGGAGTCGGAGGTCCGGCAGCTCAATCGAAGGAATCGCAGAAGGGCGCGAGAGACGGTGGAGCCCATCTATACCGCGGACGACGCCCGCAGCATGCTGCCGCAGTTCATTGCGGTCGACTACGATGAGTGGCGGGAGACCGTTGGCGGAGTAAGGTTCCGTTACTGGAATGCAGGACACCTGATGGGTTCCGCATCGATCGAAGTCGAGGCGCCCGGTGCCGACGGGGCGACGAGAATTTTGTTCTCCGGCGACGTCGGCGCGAGCAACAAACTGTTCGAGAGTTTCCCTAAGGCGCCTTCCGGGGTCGATTACCTCATCTGCGAAAGCACATACGGAGACCGGGAACGGGAAGAATACGCTCTGAAGGATCGACGGGACCGGCTGCGCGAAGTGGTCGCGACCTCGAACAGCCCCGGCGGGGTTCTTCTCATTCCCTCCTTCGCCGTCGAGAGGACGCAGGAGGTGCTGACCGACCTGGTCGCCCTCATGGACGAAGGAGAGGTGCCACGGTGCCCTATCATGATAGACTCGCCGCTCGCGTCGAGAGCGACCGAGGCATTCAAGAAGCATGCGGCCGACCTCGGTCACGGGAAGGCGTTCCTTCGTGCGCTCAACGCGCCGAACGTGCGCTTCACCGAGACGGCCGAGCAGTCGAGGGCGCTCGATCTCGTTCGTGGCTTTCACATTATCATCGCGGCAAGCGGAATGTGCGAGGCGGGACGAATCCGCCACCGCCTGAAGAACTGGCTCTGGCGGCCGGGGTGCACAGTGCTGTTCGTCGGGTTCCAGGCGGCGGGGACGCTTGGCCGTATCCTGCAGGAGGGCGCGACCGATATCCGCATCCAGGGCGAGGAGATTCACGTCTGCGCCAGGATGGCCACGCTGGACGCCTACAGCGGACATGCGGATGCAAGCGAACTGGATACGTGGGTTGCCGAGCGGGAACCGATCCGGAAGGCGGTCTTCCTTGTTCATGGAGAGGAGAGCGCTCGTGAAGCGATGTCCGCGCGGCTCTCGAAGCAAATTTCCGCAAAGGTCGTCTGCCCGTCGCTGGACGACGCCTACGAGCTTTCACCGGGGGGCGGACGGCTCATCGAAGGCAGTACACACGCACGTATCAAGCCTGCAGTGCCCGGCAGGACCGACTGGAACAACGACTATCAGCGTTTTGTTCTGGACCTGTCCGACTGTCTGAAATCCGTCGCCGACGAGAAGGGTCGCGCGGTCGTGCTGCGCAGGCTTCGACGCGCACTGGACCCGGACGATGTTTCGGCGGCCGAGGGAGGAGAGACGGCAATGTTAATCATGGATCGTGACTGCAAGCGCGGCGGAGAACGCTTCGCGATACCTACCCAGGGTGAGGTGCAAGGCAAGCTTACCGTCCTGGAGGTCGTCGCTATAACCTGCCTGAGGGAGGTTCTCGCTTCGAAGAATGCCTTTGCGGTCGCTGCGTTAAGGAAGAAGGTCCTGCGGGCCATGAAGGAGCAGTGCGCGCCGTTCGGTCTGTCGTCTGAAGACGAGACGTCCGTCCTCGAGTACGCATGCGAGTTCTTCGAAGAGGCAAGCAAGGAGGCAGCCAGGCAGGCAGCAACGAAGGTGGCTGCGAAGTCTGCTGGGACGGCACGCACCAGGGCTTCGGGCCATGGATAGGGTTGCCGTCACTTTCAATGCCGGGTCCTCCAGCCTCAAGGTCGGCGTCTTCAGGCTGAAGGACGGTCGGGCACTCCGGCTGGGAGGCGGTGTTGCCACGCTCGGAGACCACTCAAGATTCACATTCCGATTTTCTGACGGGGATGAGGCTGTCGATCTTCCGTCCGGGACAGCGATCGATGCGCGGCTGGTTTCGCAGCTCGTCGATTGCATCGCCCGCAGAGGATTCGACCCCGTGGTGGCCGGCCATCGCATCGTCCACGGCGGACAGGTCTTCGATGGCCCCGTTCTGCTTGAGCCCGAGGTCGTCCTCAGAATGGAAGATCTGACGCATCTCGCGCCGGTGCACCTCCCTCCGGCGCTTGCGATCGTCCGCGCAGTCCACAGCGCATATCCGGAGATACCGCAGACGGCGTCGTTCGATACCGCATTCCATTTGTCGCAGAGCAGTCTTGCCGCACGGCTCGCCATTCCAAGAGAGCTGCACGACGCCGGGATCCGCAGATACGGCTTCCACGGTCTTTCCTATAAGTACGTCTCGGGCGAACTCAGGAAACACGATCCAGACCTGGCCGCTGGCCGTATCATCTGTGCGCATCTTGGAAGCGGAGCGAGCCTCTGCGGAATGGTCGATGGCGTGAGCATGGACGCCAGCATGGGCTTCTCCCCGCTGGACGGAATTCCCATGTCGACCCGGCCGGGCTCGCTCGATCCGGGCGCTGTCGTCCACCTTTTGCGCAACAATTTTCACGACGCAGATAGTCTGGAGGATTTCCTCTATCACCGGTGCGGCCTGCTCGGCGTCTCAGGGAAAAGTGGCGACGTCCGGGTCCTGCTGGAGGACTTCCATCCGGCGTCAAGAGAAGCCCTCGACCTCTTCTGCTTCAGGATCGCCGGCGAGATAGGAAGGCTCGCCGTCTCTCTGGGCGGAGTGGACGCCGTCGTCTTTACCGCCGGCATAGGCGAGCATCAGCCGGAAATACGCAATGGCGTGGCCCACCATCTGGGCTGGCTGGGTCTCTCGTTGAGCGAGCCCGCGAACAAGATGAACGCGACCGTGATCAGCGCAAGAGAAAGCGAAATCGTCGCCCTCGTCATTCCGACCGACGAGGAACAGGTGATCGCCGACGAAGCGATCGAAGTCATCAGCCGCCACAGGCTTTAAGGATACCAACATGTCTGAACGTAGAAGCCCACCGCCCACCGAGCGCGAGCTCGAACTCATCGACCGCTACTGGCGGGCCGCCAACTATCTGTCCATCGGCCAGATCTATCTCATGGACAATCCGCTTCTGCGCGAGCCGCTTCGGCCGGAACACATCAAGCCCCGCCTTCTCGGACATTGGGGAACGACGCCCGGCCTCAACTTCATCTACGCCCATCTCAACCGCGTCATCAAGGCTCGGGACGGAGATGTACTTTATGTGTGCGGGCCTGGCCACGGCGGGCCGGGAATGGTTGCCAACACCTATCTGGAGGGGACATACAGCGAGGTATATCCCGACATCTCGGAGGATGCCGATGGCGTGCGTAAGCTGTTCAGGCAGTTTTCCTTTCCGGGAGGCATACCCAGCCACGTCGCCCCGGAGACCCCCGGTTCAATCCACGAAGGCGGCGAACTCGGATATGCGCTGGTCCACGCGTTCGGCGCCGCGTTCGACAATCCGGACCTCGTGGTAGCCTGCGTGATCGGCGACGGCGAAGCGGAGACAGGACCTCTCGCGGCGGCTTGGCATTCGACGAAGTTTCTCAATCCTGCTCGCGACGGCGCGGTGCTGCCGATCCTGCACCTCAACGGCTACAAGATCGCCAATCCTACGATCCTGTCGAGGACCAGCGACGAGGATCTCCGCAGCCTGTTCGTTGGATTTGGCTATGAGCCGATCTTCGTCGAGGGCCACGAGCCGGCGGACATGCATCGGCAGATGGCGGCCGCCTTCGACCGGGCCTTCGACGTCATCGAATCCTTGCAGGCGTCGGCGAGGAACGGGTCGCCCGCGGCCGGCGTGCCGCGGTGGCCCATGATCGTGCTTCGCAGCCCCAAGGGGTGGACCGGGCCGAAGGAGGTCGACGGCAAGAAGGTGGAGGGTTTCTGGCGTGCCCATCAGGTGCCTGTCGCCAATTGCCGCGGCGATGCCGGCCACCGAAAGATCCTCGAGGACTGGATGCGAAGTTATGATCCCGACGACTTGTTCGAAACGGACGGGCGGCTCAAGGACGAGTTGCGAGGCCTGGCGCCGACCGGTGAGAAGCGCATGGGAGCCACGCCGTACGCAAACGGCGGAAGGATGCGCAAGGAGCTGCAGCTACCGGAGATTCGCGACCACGCGGTCGCGATCGACGTTCGTGGCGCCACGCAGGTGCAGTCGACGGAGATTTTGGGACGGTATCTGCGGGACGTCATGCGGCTCAATGCCGAGGCCAAAAACTTCCGGATCTTCGGGCCGGACGAGACCGAGTCGAACCGGCTGGGCGCGGTGTTCGAGCAGACTGACCGCGTTTGGATGCAAGAGATCGAAGACTACGACGTCCATCTCGGCAGAGACGGACGGGTCATGGAGGTTCTCAGCGAGCATCTCTGCCAGGGCTGGCTGGAGGGATATCTCCTGACCGGCCGCCACGGCCTTTTCTCATGCTACGAGGCCTTCATCCACATCATCGACTCCATGTTCAACCAGCATGCCAAATGGCTCAAGGTTTCGCGAGCATTGGATTGGCGGGAGCCGGTATCGTCTCTCAACTACCTCCTGACGTCGCATGTCTGGAGACAGGACCATAACGGCTTCTCGCATCAGGACCCCGGCTTTATCGATCTGGTCGCCAACAAGAAGGCCGACATCGTCCGCATCTATCTACCGCCGGACGCCAATACCCTCCTGTGGGTCGGCGATCACTGCCTGAAGACATACGACCGCGTCAACGTGATCGTCGCCGGCAAGCAGCCGGAGTCCCAGTACCTGACGATCGACGAGGCGGTGAAGCATTGCGAGGAGGGCATTGGCGTCTGGGACTGGGCTAGTTTCGAGAACGATACGATCGCGCCGGACGTAGTGATGGCATGTGCGGGCGACGTGCCGACCATGGAGACGCTAGCGGCCGTCATGCTGCTGCACGAGGCGATACCAGATCTCAAAATCAGGACGGTGAATGTCGTCGATCTGCTCGCGCTGCAGGATCCCAAGGAGCATCCCCATGGCCTCGACGATCGGCGGTTCGATGGTATCTTTTCGAAGGACAGGCCGGTCATCTTCGCCTACCACGGCTATCCCTATCTCATCCATCGGTTGACTTACCGGCGCACCAATCACGGCAACATTCACGTGCGCGGGTTCGTGGAGGAGGGAACGACGACGACGCCATTCGACATGACCGTATTGAACGAGCTGGACAGGTATCATCTCGCTCTCGAGGCGATTGCGCGAGTGCCCGATCTCGCCGAAAAGGTGCCACACGTGATCGCAGACCTGCATGCAAAGCTCGACGAGCACCGGGCGTTCGTGCGGGAGCGTGGAGAAGACATGCCCGAGATCCAGAATTGGCGCTGGGCACGCTCCTAAGGCGACTGAGCACTTTGTTTGGAAATCGCTGTTGAGAGATCCGCCAATCTTGAAAATACGGGACCTGCGGATCAAGCAAAAAGTGAAACCATAACACTCGACCATCGGAGCCGGGGCGCACGGCTTCAATAGATAATGAGTTAGAGGACGAGCCATGCCACCCGACACAGCCAATTTAGCATCCTACTCGTTGCCGCAGCGCATCCTGCACTGGTTGACGGCGGCGCTCGTCATTTACAATCTGCTCCTTCCGGACGGGATGAGCGAGTGGCGCCGGTCCGTCAGGCGGACGGGCTCAGCCAGTCTCGAACAAGTGGCCGGCGCCAACATCCATGCCTACGTCGGCACCGCAATACTGTTTCTGATCGGCATTCGCCTCGTCCTCCGTTTCGTCCAGGGAGCCCCTCCGGCACCTCCCCAGGAACCCGCGATCTTCGGCTTGGCTGCCAAGGCCGCTCATGCGGGCCTTTACTTCCTACTTGTGGCATTGCCGGTAACTGGGATGGCAGCGTTCTACCTTGGTTACGATGGTGCGGGCGACGTTCATGCCGAGGTGCTGAAGGTGATACTGTGGGTATTGATCGTCGCCCACGTCCTTGGCGCGTTAGTCCATCAATTCTATTGGAAGACGAATGTCTTGAGACGCATGACTTTCGGCTGATCCGTGCCAAGTCGTTGCCCCGCAGGTCTGGTCCGGGCGGATGTCGCACACGAGCCCGGCGATAGGTGTTTATGTCGAGCGCCTGCACGCCGGGTTCATTGCCGTCAGGAATCCGATGCTGCAAGAGGGTCGTCCTCCGCTCTGATGCGGATCGTCAGGACCATGGCGTTGGCGACTGAAAATAGCAACGCGAGGCCGGACAATCCGATGCAGAGTGGAAGTGTTGCAATCTCGCCCACCACCACGACGTGTTTGGATGTCGCACAAACCGGTAAGGCCCCTCGGCGACTCAAGGACCTCTCCGGGAACCACGATGATCCTCGTGGTCCAACGACGCCCGAGCGTGAAGAGTGTCCACAGCCGGGCCACTTGGAAACTGCGAAAATCACAAGCCACTCCAGACGAATGGGCGTGTTCCATGCGAACCGCCAAAGGCCGCTCCCGGAGCCGCTCGAGCGTGACCGCAGCGAGAAGAATGATCGAGGCGATCATGCTGCAGCCTTCAACGAGAGGCAGCTAAGCGTGAAGCCCGGCCCCATCGCCGTCAGGACAGTTCGCCTGGGTAGTCCGTGGGCGAGAAGCTTCTCGAGTACGAACAGCGCGGTTGGCGACGACATGTTCCCATAGTCCGAGAGAACCTCACGCTCCCGGTCGAGGGCTCCCTGACCCAGTTTCAGTGCCGCCTCCAAGGCGGTGATGACCTTGGATCCACCGGGGTGGCACGCAAACCGGTCAACGTCGGCAGCAGTGAGATCTGATCGGGCAAGTATGGATGTCACGCCCTTCAAGACGTGAGTTTCTGCAAACGGTGGTATGGCACGGTCGAAGATCACGCCTAGACCCTCCGTATCGACGCTCCACCCCATGATGTCCAGCGTGTCGGGCCACGTATGCTGGCCTGCAAATTCGACCTCGGCCAGACCGGCCTCGCTGGCGCGGACCACGCAGGCGGCGGCCCCGTCGCCGAAGAGGGCGGTCGCCACGATATTCGCCTTCGTAAGCTTGTCCATGCGAAATGCCAGTGTGCAGGTCTCGACCCCGACCACCAGCACGACCGAGCCTGGCCGGGATGCCGCCAGCCGTGACGCGATCGACAGACCGGAGACTCCGCCGGCACAGCCGAGGCCGAACACGGGCACCCGTTCGACGTCGTCCCGGAAACCCAGCTCTCTGCTTACCCTTGCTTCCAGACTAGGTGTCGCAATACCAGTCGAGGAGACGGTTACGATCGTGTCGACGTCGCCTGCGGCTAGGCCAGCCGACGCAAGCGCTTTACTGGCGGCGGACACGAACATCGCACCCGCGCCCTCGATATGAGCGAGGTTTCTTTCGGGCCATCCCGACGTCTCGAGATACCACTCGATCGGCCGGACGCCGTAGCGTCGTTGAATCCCCGAGGTTTCGAACACCCTTGCCAGCTTTTCGAAATCGCCAAACCGCGATGAGAACGCGGTGTGCGACGCTCGCGCCGCGTCACGCTGGTCGATGACATGTGGCGGAACTGCGGTACCGACGGATACCAGCTTGACGGAATGCTGCATAAGACTCCTTGCGACGGCGCGGAATGACTTTGGTGTGCCGCGCGAGGACGAGACCGAACCATAACGTCTTGATCCTGCAAGAGGTTGCAGTGCCGGCGGGCCTGATGCCGCACTTCGTCGGAGGGCGCCGGAGAAGCCGACGGGCGAAGACGGCCTCCGCGGCTTCGTGTCCGGCTTGATCCACGTCAATGCGCTCGACGTGTGTTGGCTCCGTAATCGTCCGGTCAACAAGGAGACTGCGCGATGCTTGCTAAAGACATCATGACGACCCCCGTTACGACGATCGACGAGGGACATAACGTCAGGGAAGCCGTCGAGATCGTCAACGCCAGCAAGATTGGCGCGGTGCCCGTCGTCGATGGCGAAGGTCGGCTCACGGGCATCGTCACCGAGGGAGACCTGCTGCGCCGGGTGGCGTCGTCTTGGGCGAGACGGGCGGTCCCGCATACGCGCGATCGCGAGGATGCACTGGCGGACTATGTGAAGGCCCGAAGCTGGCGCGTCAAGGACGTGATGTCGACGCCGGTCGTCAGCGCCACCCCGACCGCCACAGCCAGCCAGCTCGCCGAACTGCTGCAGGCCCACGACATCAAGCACCTGCCCGTCGTCGAGAACGGCAGGCTCGCCGGAATGATCAGCCGTCGCGACTTGATGCGAGCGCTTCTCGATGTTCCTCGACAGTGCACCGCTTCCGGCGACGAGGCCCTCGGGACCGCCGTTCGTAGCCGCCTGGAAGCCGAGCTTGAGATAACCGCGCCCATAGTCAAAGCGACCGTCTCCGACGGGATCGTCACCCTAAGGGGGGAGGTCGAGACCGAGCTGGAACGCTCAGCGGCCAGGGTGGCGGCGGAAAGCGTCCGCGGCGTCGGCGGCGTGGTGAACGAGATCACCCTGGCTTCCGCATGGTGAGCCCCCTCAAACGATGAAATCGTCCCTGGAGTTTCCGTCATGTTTGTCAGGGTCATCGCATACGCTGTCATGTCGAGGCTTCTCCTCGTCATCCTGATCCTCATGGTCGGGACGGTCGTGGGCGTCCTGCTGGTGAAACCATCCGACGACTCTCGAAGCGGGCGCGTCGAGCGCTCTCTCTCTGACCCGTGAGTGCGCGATGAACGTTTGGAGCTCCAGGATTGGATTGCCCGGCCGCTTCTCGCAAAAGACCGGAAGCGCAACGGATTCGATGCCCTCCGAACTGTTCGGTTTCATCTGGCTGATGGGAAGGCGTCATCAGGCGTTGATCGCCGGGCTGTCCCTGGTTCTGTTTGTTATAGGAGCGGCGCCTCTCGAACTCCAGCGCCGGATCGTCAATGAGGCGACCCAGCAAGCGTCATACGGGGCGCTTCTTTTTCTCGTATCCCTCTATCTCGCGGTGGCAGTGTTGGAGGGCGCGATAAAATTCACCCTCAATCTCTACAGAAGCTGGGTGGGCGAGAAGGGCACGCTCTGGCTGCGGGCGCGTGTTCTGCATCAGGCCGAGACGCCGCCATCAGAATCCATGCTCGAGGGCGTCGAGCTGTCGATTGTTCTTGCGGAAGCCGAGCCGGTCGGCGGTTTCGTTGGAACCAGCATCTCCGAGCCGCTGCTGCAGGTCGGCATCCTTGTCACCGTCTGCAGCTACCTGATCTATCTCCAGCCGCTGATGATGCTGGCCGTCGCAGCGACCTTCGCCCCGCAGATTGCGTTCGTCCCGATGATGCAGGCCGCGATCAACCGCCGGGTCGAGGCGAAGGTCGCCATCATGCGCGACGTCAGCGAAGGCATGGTGCATGCGATCGAAGGTGGCCAGGGAGAGGATCCTCAAACTTCGCGCATCGGAGCGATCTTCTCCGCCAACATGGAGATCTACCGCTACAAGTACGCGATGAACTTTCTCATGAATCTCATGGCGCAATTGGGCTATGTCGGCATTTTCGTCCTGGGGGGATATTATGTTGTCACCGGCAAGACCGAGATAGGCACCGTTGTCGCCTTCGTCTCGGGACTGGCGAAGATCGTCGATCCTTGGGGGGCGATCGTGGACTGGTATCGTGACCTCAGAGTGACCCAGGTGAAGTTCCGGCTCATCAGGGACGCCGCGAAGTTCGATGGCGCTGGCAACCACGAAATATGAGTGCATTTTGAGATTCCGCGCGCCCACGCTGAGCGATCGCGCCTATTTTGAATGGCGCCTTGTTCGAGTGCGAGGCCGACGGCGTGATGTTTGGGGCTGTGAATGGTCCTCCGTTGACAGCGTCGTAAAGTAGAAGATCTTCACGGTCTCGAGAGCTGCTACGTAGAACAAGCTGATACCCAAAAGCACTGTGAGAATTTCGAGGGGGATCGGAACGAAACCAAAAAGCCCGCCGACCGCGGTGTAGGGGATGGTCACTCCCGCGGCACCGACGGCGATCGCCGTGCCGAATAGCAGCGGACTGGGCCGGCTCCTCCAGATCGGACCCGGCGTCCTGATGACGAGCATGGTCGCCAACTGCGTCATGAGCGATTCAACGAACCATGCGGAGCGGAACTCGTCCTGTCCGGCGGAAAACACTGCCAGCAGAACGACGAACGTCGCCAGATCGAAGAGAGAACTTAACGGCCCGAACCACAGCATGAACCTCTTGATGCGGGAGATGTCCCAACGCTGCGGACGCCGAAGGTCTGCCTGATCGACCTTGTCCGTGGCGATTGCCATCGCCGGCAGATCCGACAGCAGATTGTTTAACAGTATCTGCTTGGCAAGGAGCGGCAGGAATGGCAGCACGAGCGACGCCGCCGCCATACTGGTCATGTTGCCGAAGTTGGCGCTGGTCGCGATCGATATGTACTTCATCGTATTGGTGAAGGTCCTGCGTCCATCGTCCACGCCTTTCGAAAGGACCGCGAGATCCTGCCGCATCAGGACGACGTCGGCAGCCTCGCGGGCGACGTCGGCCGCGCCGTCCACCGAAATCCCGACGTCCGCCTCGTGAAGGGCGGGCGCATCGTTTATCCCGTCTCCAAGATATCCGACCACGTGTCCTGCCTTGCGGAGGGCCGCCACGATCCGTTCCTTCTGATTTGGGTCGATTTCGACGAACAGGTCGGTTTTCCCCGCACGGCTGAACAGTGCGTCGTTGCTCATGCGGCCGACCTCTTTCCCCGTGAGCATGCGGGAACCGTCGATTCCGATCGACGACGCGAGATGCTGGACGACATATCGGTTGTCTCCCGATATCACCTTGATCCGCACCCCTCGTTCCACGAGGCTTGCTACTACGGCTGAAATGTTAGCCTTCGGGGGATCCGAGAAGAGCAGAAAACCTTTCAGGCAAAGCCCGGATTCGTCTTCCCTCGAGATTGCGGGAGCTGCTTCGGATATGGGCCGGGTGGCGACCGCGAGCGCGCGCATGCCTGCTTCTCCCCATTGCCGGCAGGCATCGTCCAACCGTTTGCGGACATTGTCGTCCAGGGCCACTTCGCGGCCCGCGGTCATGACGGCGGCGCAGACGTCGATCACGTTGGTGGCAGCTCCTTTGCAGATCAACAGCGGCGGACCGCCCCTGACGGCAACGACTACGGATAGGCGCTTGCGCGAGAAATCGTAGGGGATCTCGGCAAGCTTGCGGGCCTCGGAAGAAATCTCCCCCGCTGCGATCGTGGCCGTCACGGCGTCGTCGAGAGGATTCTTCATTCCCGATTGAAACGATGAATTGAGAAGTGCCAGCCGCCTTACTTCAGTCGAGACGACGCCCTGCGGGTCGACACAACTGTCGAGGCGGATGACGCCCTCGGTGAGTGTCCCCGTCTTGTCGGTGCAGAGCACGTCCATGCTGCCAAGGTTCTCCATTGCATCGAGGCGGCGGACGATCACGCCAGACTTCGACATCGTCCGGGCGCCGCGCGCCAGCGTCACGCTGATGATCGCAGGCAGCAGTTCCGGCGTCAGGCCGACGGCGAGCGCGAGCGAGAAAAGCAGAGAGTCCACGATAGGTCTGTGAAGCAGAAGATTCGCCACCAATACGACGACGACGATGCACAGCATGATCCGCGTCATCAGAAATCCGAAATGCCGAACACCTCGCGCGAATTCCGTTTCCGGAATCTGACGCGCGACGGCGCTGGCGATCCGTGCGAATTCCGTGCGGGGGCCGGTCGCGATCGCAAGGGCAGTCGCTGTGCCGCTCCGAACCGAGGTTCCCGTGAACACGCAGTTGGAACGATCTGCAAGACCGGCGTCTTTTGTTGAAACGCCGGGCGCCTTCGCTACAGGAAAAGTCTCTCCGGTGAGCGTCGCTTCGCTGACGTTGAGATCCTGCGCGACGATGACGACTGCGTCGACGGGCACGAGGCTCCCGGCCGAGAGCAGGATCAGGTCGCCCGGTACGATGCCGATTGCGGCCACGACCTTGTCGGCGCCGTCGCGTCGGACCTTTGAAGTGAGAGAAATTCGCTGTCGCAGCGCCTCGACCGCTCGTTGCGCGCCATGTTCCTGCAGAAAGCCCAGAAAGCAGCTAGCGAGAATGATGATGCCGATGATGATGGCGTCGTGGACTTCGCCGACGCCACCCGCGACGAGCGCTGCGAACACCAGCACGAGCACGAGCGGACTTTTGAACTGGCGCGCCAAGTCTGCCAGCATGCCTCCACGGCTTTCGTCGGAAAGAGAGTTCGGTCCGAACCGTCGCATGCGTTCTTCGGCTTCGGCGGTCGTCAGCCCGTCCTGCAGGGACGTGGCGAATGCAGCGCCGAGCTCCGAGGGCGACCTCGTCCAGTAGGCAGGGATCGCGACCTCTAAAGCGGACGAAGGGAGAGGAGAAGGAGGAACGGGGATATTCATGGCGAACTCCGTATGTGATTTCGCCGATTATCGTCTTCGCCAGGAGGACGTCATTGATGGTTGTCAAGCTTCGTATTTCGCGTTGAAGGTGCCTGGCTTGATCGATATCAACGTCCACGCCGTTCGAACCCGGTAAGGTCCCGCCGCTCGATAGCAGCCGAAGCCAGTCATAAGCTACGACGGGGACAGTTCGTCAATGTGACATGAGGACGGGCAAAAGAGGCTCGTGCAACACGCCATCGGTTGCTCCGCCAAGGACAAAATCGCGTAACCTCGAGTGTCCAAATCCTCCCATGACCAGAATATCGGCGCCCAGTTCCAGTGCTGTTTGCTGAATGCTCAAACCGATGGATGACGAAGTAAACCGAGCGGCCGTTGAGCTTGCATTGACGCCGCTCGAAACCAGGATCTCAGCAAGGTGCGCTCCGCTTGTCTCCGGCAGCGGCTTTTCGCCCGTCACAGATAGGACCGAGACCCGCTTGGCCTTGTGAATGAAAGGGTTTGCATCGTTGACGGCCCGAGCGGCGGCTCGGCTTCCGTCCCAGGCGATGACCAGATGGTCGATTGGGCCCGCAAGGGTCTTTTTGGGAAAGATGATGGCCGGCCGGCCGGATCCGAATATGACCGCTTCGGCGACAATACGGGTATCGGGAACGTCTGCGATACACTCGAGAATAGCCAGATCGAAAAAACGTGCTTCCGTGGCTGCCGTGTCGTGCAATAAGGGCAAGGCGGTTTTCACCGTTCGACAAGATAATTCAACCTCGGCGCTCGCTGCGAGGTTCGTTGCCGCTGAAACCAGCGTTGCGGCACGATCGCGGCTCAAAATCTCGGCATGCTCGATCATCTTCGGAGTATCGAGCAGCAAAGACGACCATGCGTTGGGGATGTGCGGAATCGCGACTGTTAGCGCGCACGCGTGAAGATGCGCGCTGTAATACCCAGCAAACGTTACGGCGTTCGAAATGATCAATCCGGAACTTGAATCGGGATATGTTGCCAGCGGGAGAAAATATTGTGCCGTCATGTCCTGCTCCATCTCTCGCGGACCGCCACGATTGCAATCATCTATCTCCATTCGTCTCAACTCGGCATTGATGTAACGCAATTGCCGGCGCTCCGGCTTCTCTGGCCTCGGCACGGCGCCGCGTGCCAGAATTCCGCCTCTCCTTCGAAGAGCGCCAGGATAACCGGACGTTCACACCGGTGCCTTTCCAACTGGAAGTCTGCGGAAGTTGATCGTGGTCAAATCCTTGATGGCCGAGATCCGGTATTGAATTCAGGAGGACGTGCTTGCGACAATGGGAGCGCGAAGTGACTTCAACGACCGCGGAAGCCGCCGGGATACGGCCGAAACTAGCACGCACGCTAATCCTGTCGCACGCCGTCCTGTACGGTCTCGGCGTCACCATAGGCGCGGGTATTTACGTGCTCGTCGGCGTCGCCGCCGGGCGGGCGGGCATGCATGCACCGCTTGCGTTCCTGGGTGCCGCCGCAGTCATGGGCTTGAGCGCGGCCTCGTTTGCGGAACTCGGCACGCGAATGCCCGTCAGTGCAAGTGAAGCCGCCTATGTCGACAGGGCATTTAGACTGCGATGGTTCACGATCTTGACCGGGTTGCTGGTCATCGTGACGGCGATCATCTCGGCAGCGACGATCAGCGCTGGTAGTGCTGGATATGTAGGCGTCCTCCTTCCGCTTCCTGGATCCTCGATCATCGCCGGCGTCGTGCTGACAATGGCTGCTATTTCATGCCTGGCGACAGCCAGCTCGATCACTTTCGCAGGTGTTATGACGCTCATCGAGGTCGGTGGTCTGCTCCTCATCGTCGGAGCGGGGTTCTCCGAAGGTGTTGGCCTGATCGAACGCCTGCCGGAGGCATGGCCCCGCGGCAATCCCACGGCCTGGGTCGGCGTGTTCGGTACCGCCATGATTGCGGTGTTCTCCTTCATCGGCTTCGAACACCTGGTCAACATTGCCGAAGAGATGAAGACGCCGTCGAAGACTCTGCCTCGCGCGCTCTTCGTGACGTTAGGGCTGACTGCCGTCATCTATGCCGGCGTCACATGGGTCGCTGTGGTCACTGTTCCTCCGGACGAACTGGCAAGGTCGCCCGCGCCGCTCGCACTCGTCTTTGAACGCCTGACGGGCATGCCGCTCGTGACCATGAGTGCGATCGCGATCATCGCGACGTAAAACGGGATCATCGTGCACATGATTATGATCTCTCGGGTGATCTACGGCCTGGTCCAACAGGGAAACCTCCCCCAGGTGCTCGGACGCCTGAACCCTCACACGGGAACGCCGATCGTCGCCACTTTGATCGGGGCTACGGCGATCCTTGTGTTTGCTATCTTCGTACCGCTCGAAGGTCTCGCCAAGCTGACATCGCAGTGCACTTTGGGGCTGTTCACTTTGGTAAACCTGGCGCTGATCCGCATAAAGATGACCGAGACCATAGCGCTGCCTCCGGGTGTATTCATTTGCCCGTTCTGGGTGCCCGTCGCAGGTGTGATCGCGAGTGCCGCGTTGCTCGTGATCGACGTTGCGCTCATCGGTTGATCTCGCACTCACTACGTCAAAATCGACTTTGTCCTGGAGACGCGCATGAGCAGACTGCATTCGGAACATCACCTGGTCTCCCGCATCGGCTGGCTACGGGCTGCCGTCCTCGGCGCCAACGATGGAATCGTCTCAACGGCGAGCTTGATCATGGGCGTCGCTACCGCGTCCGCCGGACCCTCGCAGATCCTGGTAGCAGGCGTCGCTGGTCTGGTCGCGGGCGCAATGTCCATGGCGGCCGGCGAATACGTGTCGGTAAGCTCCCAAGCGGACACCGAAGAAGCCGATCTCGCGCGAGAACGGATCGAGTTGGAGACGCAACCCGAAGCTGAGTACGAGGAGCTGACGGAGATCTACGTCAAACGCGGTCTTACCGAAGAGCTGGCCAGGCAAGTCGCGATCCAACTGACCGCAAATGATGCACTCGACGCGCATTCGCGCGACGAACTCGGTATCGTTGAACACATGGCGGCCCGGCCGGTCCAGGCGGCCTTGACGTCGGCCGTCACGTTTGCGGTGGGGGCCGCATTGCCCCTGCTCATGGTCGTACTTTCGCCCGCCTCGGTGCTGATCTATACCGTTGCAACCGCGTCTCTGGCCCTCCTCGCGCTGCTGGGCGCTATTGGTGCGAAAGCGGGCGGCGCCAACGTCTGGAGGGCCACCACACGCGTCACTTTCTGGGGCGCTTTCGCTATGGCATTGACGGCGGGGATCGGTGCGCTGGTTGGCACCGCAGTCTGAGGAGTAACTTTCCGCCCCTTCCTGCACGCCCAGCTTGAGGACGGGGTGAGTTTTTAGGATGCTGCGGTTCTGGTCGCAACGAAAAAGGAGCCGACGCAAGTTCGGCTCCTCAGGGCTCGGGGGCCGGAACTCGTAATCGTCAGATCTCGGCCACCGTCTGGGCGAGCATCGAGCGGACCCTGCCTGCCAGACTGGTCAGCATTTCGTTGTCGATCGCCTGCATGGAGGCGACCGGATCGATGGCGCTCACCATGACATTGCCGCCATCGACCCCGCGCAGGATGACATTGCACGGCAGCATGGCCCCGACCTTCGGTTCCAGTTTCATCGCCTCGAACGCCATGCGCGGATTGCAGGCTCCGAGGATGAGGTAGTCGTCGATCTCG
Source organism: Rhizobium sp. Root708 (assembly GCF_001429725.1). Classification (GTDB taxonomy): domain Bacteria; phylum Pseudomonadota; class Alphaproteobacteria; order Rhizobiales; family Rhizobiaceae; genus Rhizobium. Next base: position 39,255 of record NZ_LMHV01000015.1, read on the forward strand.
GCGTCGATCTTCTTTTTCATGGTTGCCTTGACATCGATCTCTGTCAGAACACCGAAACCGTGCTTGATGAGAGCGGATTTGGTCCTGCCGACCGCATCGTCGAAACTGGTCGCCCAGAGTGTTCTATCGAGCGTGTAGGTCATGAGAAGTCTCCTTTAGGCTCCCATGCAGCGGCCGGCAAATGCCCAGCGTCCATCACATGTCTTGCATGAATGCCTGCATTTCTTCAGGTGTAACCTTGCCGTCATTGCTCGCGTCAACCGCGTTGAAGACGCGTTTGTGGATTGCGGTCAACTCTTCGAAAGAAATTGCGCCGTCCCCATCAGTATCGGCGATGACGAACATGATCTTCATCATATGACCGCGCATTGGCCCCATCATGCGCATTCCTTCATTCATGCCAGATGGCATCATGTTGCGGCCCATCATGCCTGGCATCATTTCCGATCCTTCGGCCTCAGGCTTAGCCTCCGACTGGGCCGTGTCTGGACTTTTCGTCTGGGCGGAGGCGCTGCCGATGGCACCGAGAGCACCAAGCAAGGTCAGCAGAGCGATCGTTGGCAGTCTGAACATGGACATCCTGAATCTCCTATTTAAGTGTTGTCCTCCACGAGTTGGAGCAGCCTTTGAGATTAGGATGCCTAGTGGCTTCACACATTGCGCTGGATCAAGCCGCTTGTATGGTTCGAGTCGTCGAGGACGGACTGATCGCCTTCGCGCCGCCCCATGACTGCGACGTCAGCCACCTGCGTCACCGAGGAACGATCGCGGCTGAAGCGACACCGAGGAGCGAGCCGGCTAAGGCGAGAACAAGGTGATTTCAGGTGCGATCATGCCTGGCTTGATCGATATCGACGTCCACGCCGGTCGAACGCGGTATCCTGACGCCATCAGCCAGCGCCTTATCGTGGTCCGGCCCTCGTCATGATGCCCCGCTCGCAGTTCGCAACGTTCAGGAGATCGAGGATGACGTCCCAGAAACAAATTGAAGGAACCTGGTCCGAGCCTGTTTTCGTCCAGGTGGGAATGAACGCCCCTGAGGCTGTTGGCGGAGCGAGCGAGGCGCTCGAGTTTCTCGCCAACCGATGGAAAGGCTCGCGTAGAGAGCATGCATTCGCGAGAGAGATCTGCGCCGCGGCCGTAAGCGGGCATGTCTCGCAGGAGACCGCGCGCAAGGCTTTCATTCAGGCCGCTGACGAAGCCAGGATGTCCACCTGCGCCCCCCAAGGTCGTTCCTAACGCCGAAGGATGAAATCGGCTCGTTCGAGTGGGCAACGAATCCTGCTAGATCCCTCGCGCGGCTTCAAGCCATGCTCGGCCCCCGAGTCGATATCAGTCAGCTCGCTTCCTGCCGGTTACCATCGCTCGGACAAGGTTTTCCCTGTGCTCGATGCTTGCCAAGAGGACGCCCGCGATGTGAAGGCCGACGAGGCCAAGCGTCACATTGACCAGCAGTTCATGCGCCTCTTCCACCCATTCCACTCCCCAGTAGGCGTCCGTCGTCATCATGTACCCGGTCGTGGCAATGCCCGAGATCGCGACGAGCAGCGCGAACACCATCGCGCCTCCGGCCGGATTGTGGCCGATGTAGCGCTTGCCGCGCATGGCCAGGCTGTCACGCATGAAGCGGAGGGTCGTGATCGGATCGTAGATGAAGTTGGAAAAGCGCGCGTAATGGCTGCCGACGAAGCCCCAGATGATCCGCACGAGCAGGAGGCCGACGATGGCGTAGCCCGACAGAATATGCGCCTGTTTCCACTCGTCGCCCGTCAGAAAGGAAAACGCGAACAGGCCCACCAGACCCCAGTGGAACATCCGCACGACCGGGTCCCACACCCTGATCTTTGGCGGCGAGCCAGCGCCCGCCGCATCCGTATCCATCCTGCGCATGATCATTCGCTTTCGTTGCCGACCACTGCGCCGGTCTCGGGGTTGAACAGGGTTTCGACCTTCTTGCCCTTCTTATCGACGGCGTAGACCTCGTAGCAACTGCCCTCCACCTTGACCCGGCGCACCTCGAGGCCCGCGGCCTTGGCCTTTTCCTTGATGCCGTCCTCGCTCAACCACCTGTCCTTGGAAGCCTGCGTGCAATTCTGACCTTCTTCGGCGCGGGCAACGCCGATCGACGCGGTGGCGAGCAGGAGGGTTGCGAACATGATTTTTTTCATTGGTCTTTCTCCATCATCCCAGGAGCGGTTTTGCTCATCTGGTCGGCCTCGAACCTATGGGGCGCGACCTGACGGCGACCTGATCGCGATTGTCAGCTTATTGTCACCTTCGGTAGGATATTCTCCGGCGATGTACCCGACTTGCACGCTCGCGTTCGTCTGCCTTGTTCTTCTGTGGCCGTCGCTTCCGGTAGCGAACGCACATGCCGACGATTTCCCTGGTCGTTCCCGCGAAGCGGATGACCTGCCGTCGCACGAGGACCTTCCTAAACAGGTCCACGAAGGGAAAATCCTGCCTCTGACCGTACTGAAGGCGAAAGTCCTCGCCAAGTCGCCCGGCGAATTGATCGATATCAGTGTCGATCGGCATGACGATCGCATAATCTACGAGTTCCGGATTCTGAGGGGCGGCGGTCAGGTCACCGAGGTGGAAGTGGACGCCGCGTCAGGCAGGATCGTCGAAATCGAGAACGAATGATGCGCCTGTTGCTTGCCGAAGACGACCCGCTCATCGCCCGTGACGTGGCCGCTCAGCTCACCAAAGCCGGTTTCAATGTCGTCCACGAGACCGACGGAGAAGCCACCCTGTTCGCCGGCGAGCATGAGGACTTCGCCGCCGTCGTCCTTGATCTGGGTCTGCCGAAGATCGACGGCCTAACGATCCTCAAAAACTGGCGGGCGAACGGTCGTGACATGCCGGTCATCATCTTGACGGCGCGCGGCAACTGGGAGGAGCGCGTCGAGGGGATCAACGCTGGCGCCGACGACTATCTTGGCAAGCCATTCCGCATCGCGGAGCTTCTCGCCAGATTGCACGCAGTCCTGCGCAGATATTCTGGCCATGCCAGTGCGGTCCTGTCTTCAGGTCCCGTTTCCATCGACCCGCGCCGACGCGCGGTGATGGTCGACGGGATGCCTGTGGATGTCACGCCCATGGAGTACAAATGCCTGTCGGTGCTGATGCAGAACCGCGGTCGCGCGATCTCCCAGCTCGAGCTTACTGAGCAGCTTTACACCCAGGATTTTGAACGGGAGAGCAATTCGGTGGAGGTCCTGATCGGACGGCTGAGAAAGAAGCTTGGAAGGAACGCGATCGTCACGCGCCGAGGCTTCGGGTACCAGCTAGCATCGGGCGAGGGGACATGAGGTCGCTTCACGGCCGCTTCATCATCACGTCGCTGATAGCCGTGTCGATCTGCCTGGCTGCTGCATCCGTCGCTCTCGTCCAGATTTTTGCGGACAGCTATAGCAAGCGCGTGCAGAACGAGCTGACCGGACACATAAACCGCCTGGCCGCTGTGATCCGCTTCTCGCCCGAAGGCAGGCTGCAGGTGTCCGAGAACCCTCCGGACAATCGTTTCCTGATACCCTATGGGGGGCTCTACTGGCAGATCGACGATCCTGTGGGGAAGACGGAGGTCCGATCTTCCTCGCTCTTCGACTACGTCCTGCCTCTGCCGCAGGATTCACATCCTGTCGGCATCATGCACCAATATCGTCTCTCCGGACCGGAGGGGAAGGATGTCCTTGTTCAGGAACGCGTGCTGTCATTGGCCGCACCTGAGGGCAGGAGGCCCATTCGCATCGCGGTGGCGGTGAATGCCGACGAGGTCGACAGCGCACGCCTTGGATTTGCTCTGGACATCCTGCCCTATGTCGCTGTTCTTGCCGCGCTCCTCGTCTTGATGTCGATCGGGCAGCTTTGGATCGGATTGAGACCTCTCGACCGCATTGGCCGTGATCTTAAAGCGGTCCGCGACCGGAAGGCCAGCCGACTGGCGGGGGCCTATCCGCGTGAGGTGCAACCGCTCGTCAACCAACTGAACAAACTGCTGGAAAGCCAGGGCGCGGCGATGGAGAAGGCCAGAAGTAGGGCCAGTGACCTCGCTCACGGGCTGAAGACGCCTTTGACCGTTCTCACCAACAACGCGTACTCACTCCGAGAGAAGGGCGAGATCGAGATCGCCGATGAACTCGACCACCTTGCCGAGACCATGCTCTCGCACGTCGAGAACGAGCTCGCCCGAGCCCGTATCACCCCGAGCCCTGATCAGAGAAGTGGTGACGCCGACGTCGAGAATATCGTCAACGAGACCGTTCGAATGCTCCGACATACTGAGGCGGGCGAACGCCTCGCCTGGGGCGTAAACGTTGCCGACCGCTTAAGCGTGCCGGTCGACCCGCACGACTTTCGGGAACTTGTGGGGAACCTGCTCGAGAACGCCTGCAAGTGGGCCAGGACCGGGATATATGTGAGCGCAGTTCGACAGTATGGGCATTCCCGCCTCGTGATTGAGGACGACGGCCCAGGCGTGTCGCCAGAGAAATTGCCCGAACTTCCGCGCCGGGGTGTCCGTCTCGACCGTCTGAAACCCGGCTCTGGTCTGGGTCTTGCAATCGTGTCGGAGATTGCAGCGGTGTACGACCTGACGCTCGTTTTGGAAAACCGCGTGGAAGGTGGCTTCCGTGCGGAAGTCGAGTTCCCTGACGCCAGCGACTCCCGACAAGAGTCGACGGGAAGCGTTGAGGATCTCTGTTGACATCGACCTGGGTGTTCTCTATATGTTCCAATATGGAGCACAATCTGCGAATATCCACCATCGGTTGACACTGAACGCTGCTCCCGCGGCAGGTATCATCGTGTGTTGGATTTTCGAACATGGAAAAGCGTGCCGCTGACCACTCCATCCTCGACGCTGTCTTTCGCGAAGCGTCACTGAAGACCTACTTCCCCCTAGCCACCGTCCGCTGCCCGGATCGACCCGCGTTTAGGAGCCAGATCGCGCGAAACCCTGGTTGTCTCCTGGACGTCGACGAAACGGTCATCGCCTGGTCCTGCCTCTGCTTCGGCGCTCACGTCGATGATCGAGTGCATGTGGTTGATTTCATGGTCGACCACTTCGACGGAACGCGCGAGTTCCTTGACGTGGCAGAGTTCTTCGGTGATCCCGCGGTGACGGAGACGATCGCCTGCATGAAGCGCCGGCACCGGTTCGTCACGTTGGGAGAAATCTATTCCGGGCATCGCCTCCAGAATGCGAAGGACTTGCTCCGTTACGCGCGGTTTCGAACGCCGCTGAACGACAGAGTGAGACTGATGGCCGCCCTTAGCGAGGCCGGTTCTATTTCAGTCGGCGAAACGTTCAGCCTTTTCCGGGAAGTGCCTCCTCTGACGGCGATCGCATGGATGACCCTTCATCGTTTCATCTCCATGGATCTGGACGAGGCACCGATCGGACCTGACACCTTGATCCGTCGCTCCAGCAACGAGGTGACGCTATGAACCTCGGTCGCACAACCTCCACGGTCAACATCGCCTCGGCGACCTACGGCGTCGCCTTGAAGGCCGCGATGCGGCTCGCGGGGGCTTTCTTGAAAGGGGCTACCACTCGTCAAACGGTCATCATCTTGAAACTGCCTCCGCAGGCAGACGAAGGAGCCTATGAAGCCGCGGCTGGCCTGCTAGTAAAAGGCACCCCCAGTCTTCTTGGTTCTCTGGTTATGAGAGCCGACGTCACGCGGAGGGGCCTTCTGGACGTCAAGAAGCTGGACGACGCTCTCGTTGTGGGGCGTCTGGTCTGCCCCCTGAAAAGTGATCCTTCTTGAAGTATGGCTTATGAGCCGAAGAAGGACATTGGAATGGCAGCGAAAAGACACAAGGCAGAAGAGATCG
>NZ_LMHV01000016.1 GCF_001429725.1 Rhizobium sp. Root708
GCCAGGTCTGCCAAGCGCAACAACAAATCTTCTCATCACAATCTCGGCCCAAGCCGACAAACATCGGGCCGCGTAAGCGGCCTTTTGTGTTATAAAGGGCCGGAATGCAGAGCAAAATGAAATGGTGGTGCACCGGATATGGTGCGTCCCTTACCGGAACAAAACCCAACAGGGTTTTGCTCCGGCAGAAGGCATAACCGCAAAGCGGTTACGCCGCCGCGCCATTCGGCAAAGCCGAATGCGCTGGACGCGGGGTGGAGCAGCCCGGTAGCTCGTCAGGCTCATAACCTGAAGGCCGCAGGTTCAAATCCTGCCCCCGCAACCAAANGCAAAGCCGAATGCGCTGGACGCGGGGTGGAGCAGCCCGGTAGCTCGTCAGGCTCATAACCTGAAGGCCGCAGGTTCAAATCCTGCCCCCGCAACCAAAATACAAACAGACAGACAAACAACACACACAAACACACATCAAGAAGCCCCGTTAAGGGGCTTTCGGCGTTGCTGCTCCGTGTCGATCTCGCCTGAGGCAATCCGGGCCATGACGGATGGCTTGCGATCCCCCGCGGCGCTCACAGACGTTCGCCCTCGCCGTAGGGCCGCTTTTTGCATGCAGGGGCATGCTGTCCGCAGCCGGGCCTAAAACTGGGTTCGGTACGGTTGTCACATATCTGGCACTGCTTGTGGGCGCCGCCCGGCTGTTCCTGGATACCGCAATCTTGTTGAGGGGACGTCTTACGCTTCCTACGTGACGCCGAGCATTCGATAACTTGGCGTGGTCGGGAATTGGGGATGACTGCTGGTCGCTTACAGAGGCGACCCCCGCGGGACTACCCGAGTTCCTCGGCAAGCCCGATCAGAAGCCCTTCGGGTCCCCGGATGTAGCAGAGCTTATAACTGTCCTCATACCGGACGACCTCGCCGACAAGCTGCGCACCGCGCCGTCGTAGCCTTGCGACCGTATCTTCGACGTCGTCCACGGTGAACATGGCACGCAAATATCCTAGAGCATTCACCGGTGCGTTTCGATGATCTGCGGTGATCTCGGGCCTGAGGAAGCGGGACAGCTCAAGCCGGCTGTGCCCGTCCGGGGTGCGCATCATAGCGATCTCGACGTGCTGATCACCCAGTCCAGTGACGCGGCCCGCCCACTCGCCCTCGATCATCGCACGGCCTTCGAGCTCAAGGCCCAGCTCCTCGAAGAAAGCTATCGTCACTCCGAGGTCTTCGACAACGATCCCGATGTTGTCCATCCGCTTGAGCGCCATGTCCATATTTCCTTTCGTTTTACTACTAGGACGTTGGCGAGCCGTTTGCCCCGACATGTACGTTCCGGATTTTCAAAGTGATTCACTCGAGATTGAGTCGCGGGCTTTCCACTAAGCGAGGCTATCTCGTACAGCCTTGCCGACAAGCCAGGCACACGCTGAGTTTTTTTAGATTGCGACCGGCCAGTCTCGCCCGGTGAACGATTCATCGGCCGGCGTTGGCATTCGTCTGGTCTAGCGTTGATGAATTTCCTCGACGGCTCGCTCGTTCGCCGCTTCGGTTTCGCTCGCCAGTCGCAATGCGCGAAGGCGTGCCGTTTTAGCTTCGCGAGCGGCGCGTTGTGCATCAATGGTCGCAGTGGCGATCTGATGGGTTTGGTCAAATCTCTGGCGACGCTCGGCGTGGGTTATGGATTGGCGCTCGTTCATTCGACGTGCGTGTCCGAAGGGCGATCGAGACGCTGGGACAACTCTGCGATCAAGCTGCCCTTGCTGCGCTTCGACTGGACTAGATCGATGACTTTTGTCAGGGCCCTGCGCCCCTCGGGGCTATCGACATCGCAATGCCGCAGTTGGCACCATTCGCGGACGCTCATCGTCACGGATTCGATCTCGTCATCTGACAATGAAATAAGGGACAGCAACATCAAGGTACTCCTCCGGTAAAACGGCAGAAGCAAATTGCACTCCCAAGCGGCCACTACCCACATAGACTGAGGCCGATAGAGGTCAATCTACGCTCAATTCGTGAGACCGCCATTAAATTTGACATGCCTAGTCAAATTCTCGGGGTCAGGACGGGGCCGTCAATCGATCTGCGGTCTCGGCAATAGCGATTTTTATCGCCCAATTTGAACGGTTTAGGTTTTCGAGCGTTCATCCACCCGACAAGTATTAACGTTTCGGGGACGTCATGAAGACAATCGTAACTCTCGCTTTCGGAATAACCTGCACCGTCGGTGCCTCGCTGGGCGTAGCGTCCGTGGCTTCTGTCGTTGTCACTGAGCCAGAGAGTTCGGCAGGCCTGACGCCTGGAGCCTCTGAATTGTGGACCACCACACCCGTGAAGATTGATCGCGCCGCTCAGTCGTTCGAGCGTTTGCCGGCCGTTCTGTCGACATACGCTTCGTCACCTGCTCGCATTGCAAGAACCGCGTCACCAGCGGAACAGAATATTGAAGTATCGATGAATGCTACAGATGGCGTGCCAGACTTTTCTGCCGATCATCTTAATTGGTGTGCCAGCCGGTATCGTTCTTATAACGCAAACATGAACACCTACAGGTCTTTTAGCGGTGAGATGAGAAGCTGTTCCTCACCGTTCGAGAGCCGCCAATCGGCTTCGGATAAATACCTGGGTCAGGCAGCGAAATCTTCGTTCACATCGGAAGGCGTGGTGGCTTGGTGCGCCGCCCGCTATCAATCCTATAGGCCTGCAGATAACACTTACCAGCCGTATGGCGGCCAAAGACGACCTTGCCTGGGACCAAAGTCCGGCGACGAGATGGCGCTTCGCTAACTCGACGCAGTGAAGTGTTGCGCATCTGTCCTCGCTGAGAAGACTTCAAAAACTTTGGTAACAACGGCGCGCTCTGCGAGTTTCGTCATCATCGGAACCACAGGAGACCCGTCATGGCAGACGACACCACCGTCACGATCCGCGCGAATTTCGAAACGCGCGAAGCGGCAGACCTCGCAGTTGAGCACTTGGTGCAGCAGCTCGGTATTTCGAGGCCGGACATCTTCATCCAATCGGCTGCAGCGGAGAACACGTCTGGATCGAGGCCCTCCGGCGGAGAGGTATTGCACGACGATGCCAGCCGCGATGATGCGCCCCTCGCGGGTGACGTCGAGGTCTCCGTCGACATCGCCGCTCGCCAGCTTCCCAAGGTCAACCGAATTTTCGGAGACTTCGGCGCGATGCGCGTATCGAGCGTTTGACGGCGATGCGCGCCGAACCGAACGAGACGGTCCACAGAATTCTGATCACCCGCGCAAGCGTAGCTTTCAAGGCGCTGGCTTGTTCTTGCAAGACGCGGCTTCGACGTCACCGAGAGTTTTGTGAGGGCGGACAGAACGTCGACGTTCGTTGTGCGGGCAGCGACGTTCTCAAAAAAATGGGTCTCGAGCCGGCGGTAGCCGATAGCAGCAGCGTGCCGAAGATGCTGCAACCACAAACGATGCTGGGTGTTGTCTTGCTGCGTGCAGCTTCGAGGCGTTGACACGCTCGGCATCAAGCAGCTCGCGACCAAGTTGTTCGTATCCGGTGCGGATGATTTTCAACTGGCGAGTTACGAACCCACCGCGCCATAGTGCGCAAAGGGCAAGTTACAACACGCGGCCAGATAAATAAATCATTGGAACATATGCATTTTCTGCGTGTTTCTGATTCACCCAATAGGAGGATCTACCAATGAAAAAAGTCGTCATACTCTCCGCAAGTCTGCTTCTCGCTTCGTCCGCAGCGTTCGCGCAAAGCGAGACTCCAAGCACATCGCAGACCACGCCGGCGGTCAACACTGAGCACAATCCAGGCGCTCCGGTCGCGGGCAAGAACAGCTTCACCGAAGACCAGGCAAAGTCCCGGATCGAAGAGGCCGGCTATAAGGATGTAGCGGGATTGAAGCTCGACGATCAAGGTGTTTGGCGCGCGACGGCGTCCAAAGACGGGAAGCCCAGCAGCGTCTCCCTGGACTTCCAGGGCAACGTAACGCTCGCCAAGTAAGAACGATAACGGAGGAATTCCCATGAAGACCACGATCACAGGACTCTATGACAGCTACGACGATGCCAAAGCGGCCGTGAAGGCGCTTGAAAATGCAGGTGTGGCGTCGGATGACATCAGCATTGTCACCAACAAGGCCAATGGCGATGTCGACGTCGAAGGGCAGGGTAACAAGGCAGGCGAGGGTGCCGGCGCTGGTGCTGGCATCGGTGCCATCGCGGGCGGGGCAGGTGGCCTGCTGACCGGCCTCGGCCTGCTTGCAATCCCTGGCGTCGGTCCCGTCGTTGCGGCAGGTTGGCTTGCCGCCACCGCGGCTGGTGCGGTCGCAGGTGCCGTTGCCGGCAGCGCCGTCGGTGGGATCGTCGGGGCGATGGTCGAATCCGGCGTGCCGGAAGACGACGCCAACTTCTATGCCGAGAGCATTCGTCGCGGAGGATCCGTCGTGACTGCTCGTGTGGAAGATGGCCATCGCGCATCCGCGGAGGCGATCCTAAACAATTCGCGCCGGGTGAATGTCGCAGAGCGTCGCTCGCGCTATGCAGAGCAGGGCTGGACACGTTTCGACGACACGGCGGATCCTTATACGGACGAGGAGATTGCCGCCGAGCGCGACCGGTATCGCGTCAACCGTCTATAATGCGCACCAACGATAAACATCAGAGGCCCCGCATTGTATGCGGGGCTTTTCTATCTTAATGCCCGGTCTTCACCGGGCGCTCATGCGGGGCGGCGAAGCATTCAGACAGGACGGTTGGAGTTGCCGATCATCGGTCCAAGCTTTCGATGAGGATCTTGGCGAGCGTAGTGAACTCCCCCGAAGGATAGCGCTGCAGGTAGGCCCCGATCAGCGTCGCGTCCCTGCTATCCCGCACGCTCTCCCAAAACGAAACCTCGACGGCCGTGTCCTCCGCGGGTTTCAAGCTGCCATCAAGGCGCGCTCGAGCGAGATTCGCAAAGGATCCGTGAGGATAGCGCTCGAGATAGAGCCGCAGCTCTGTTCCATCATCGTCCTCGCGTATCGATTCCCAAAACGCGACCTCGATTGCTTGGTCCTTGGTATCCTCGACAAGGCCTGAGGCGTCGTCTACCGATTCAAGTTCAGTCTGGAATGAAGGTGACAACTCGGCATCATAGTCGGGGTCAAACAACACTCGAAACGCTCTCACCGGGCGCGCGATGTTCTTGATGCTTTGCTCGCCCATGTCTTCGAACGTTGCTCTGACTCTATCGCGAATGTGATCGCGCACGCCTCTTGTGACGCAAATGCCGCCGGCGTCGGCAAGAGCCTCGAGCCTGGCAGCTATGTTCACCCCGTCGCCGAAGATGTCTCCGTTTTTGACCATGACGTCGCCAACGTTGATCCCGATGCGAAACCGCATTTGTTGGTCCGGCGGTACGTCCTCGTTGGCATGCCCGATGGCGATTTGTATAGCAATCGCGCAATTGAACGCCTGCACCACGCTCGGGAATTCGGCCAGAACACTGTCGCCCGCGGTCCCGAATATCTGGCCATCCGCTGCTTCAATGAGGGCGTCGATGGTTGCTCGGTGGCTCGTAAGCGTCATGAGGGTGCGCTCCTCATCGACATGCATGAGGCGTGAGTAACCCTCGACGTCGGCAGCGAGGATGGCTGCCAGTTTTCGTTGTAGCGGCGGTGCTTCCAAGCTCGGTCCAATCGTTGTTTCCGGGCCGCTCAACAGCCCGACATTCTTGCATTAGGCGGCCGACCCAGTGTTATCCTGGCCAGGTCGGCCGACAGGCGATCGAGCGAACCGCCGTTAGGTTATAGGCGCCGACGCCTTGCCAAGCTTCACCGAAGGTTCGCGACCCCAGACGCGCAGCTTGCCGAGCTGCTCGATGAACGCCGCGACGTCCCTGCTTTCCGACAATCGGATCGTGCCTTCATCGAGCTGACCGGAAATACCGGCCTTTTCCAAGAGCGGCAGCGCAGACTGATCGTATCCGATATATTTGCAGTGCTGGAACGCGTCGGCAACGAAATCGCGGGCAGCTGCCTCCTTGACGAGATCGTCGATTGCCTGATGCGAGGTCAGAAGGACAACCGCGTCGAACAGTACGGACGGGCCGCCGTCGACCATGTGGTGCGCTTCGATCAAGCTCCCGTCGTCCCCCGTCACGCCGCCGACCTTTGGGGCTATCAGCTCTACCACGGCCTTCTCTGCCACTACGGCTTTCGTCAGAGCCTTCAAAAGCTTTGCATCGACGCCATCAGCAATGAGAACGCCGAGCTTGCGCCCTTCAAAACGCTTGGGGCCCCGCTCCACGATGCTGAGTGCGGGGGACGCTTCAAGATCCTGACGCGTCGGTATCGCGGCGTCCGCAGCCTCAGGCATCGACTGGAAGCCCAGCTTCTGCGCAACCGTGGTCGCCAGCGTCTCGTCGATGTTCAACAGGTGCGACACCATCCTCTCGCGAATTGCTAACGTCTCGACCTTGCTCAGTTCGAAAGTCAGCGCCATGGCGATGTGGCGTTGTTCCGCCCCGGTCTGGCTGATGAAGAACTGACGGGCCTGGCTGTAGTGATCGGAGAAGCTCTCGGGACGTAGCCGCACCTTCTGTCCCTGTTCCTCGGCGGGAAAGTGTCGATAGCCCCGCGTCGGAGACTCCCTTGGGCCTTCGCCATGCGAGTTCGGCTGATAATTGGTTCTGCCGACAGGATTATGCATGGCCATGTGCCCGTCCTGCTGGAAATTGTGCATGGGACACTTCGGGGCATTGATCGGCAAATGCGTGAAGTTCGGGCCGCCGAGGCGTTTCAACTGCGTGTCGAGATAGGAGAAGTTACGTCCCTGGAGGAGCGGATCGTTGCTGAAGTCGATACCATCAGGAACATTCTGCGTCATGAACGCGACCTGCTCGGTCTCGGCGAAGAAGTTGTCCGGCATGCGGTCGAGCACCAGGCGGCCGATCGGCCGCACCGGGAGGATTTCCTCTGGAATGATCTTCGTCGGGTCGAGAACGTCGAATTCGAAGCTGTCTGCAAAGTCCTGATCGAAGAGCTGCACTGCAAGCTCCCATTCCGGGAAGTTGCCGGACTGGATCGAATTCCAGAGGTCACGACGATGAAAGTCCGGGTCGGCGCCGTTGATCTTGACGGCCTCGTTCCAGGCCACGGACTGGAGACCCAGCTTCGGCTTCCAGTGGAACTTGACGAAGGTTGATTTATCTTCGGCATTGACGAAGCGGAAGGTATGGACGCCGAAGCCCTCCATGAAGCGGAGCGATCGGGGAATCGTTCGGTCCGACATGATCCACATGACCATGTTCATGCTCTCGGGCGTCAGGCTGATGAAGTCCCAGAAATTGTCGTGCGCTGTCTGGGCCTGCGGAAAGGCGCGATCTGGCTCCTGCTTTGCCGCGTGGACCAGGTCCGGAAACTTGATCGCATCCTGGATGAAGAAGACCGGAATGTTGTTGCCGACCAGGTCCCAGTTGCCTTCCTTCGTGTACATTTTCACGGCGAAGCCACGGACGTCGCGCGCGAGATCGGCGGAGCCCTTGTTGCCGGCCACTGTTGAGAACCGTACAAAGACCGGCGTCTTCTCGCCTGCCCGCTGAAAGACGTCGGCGCGCGTGATGTCCGACAAGGATTCGTATGTCTCGAAGAAGCCGTGGGCGCCGTAGCCACGGGCATGAACGACCCGTTCGGGAATCCTTTCGTGATCGAAGTGAAAGATCTTCTCACGGAAATGGAAGTCGTCGACGAGAAGCGGTCCGCGCGGACCGACACGTAAGGAATTCTGGTCGTCGGCGACCGGCGCGCCCTGAGAAGTGGTCAGGACATCGTGGCCCTCCTCGGCGTACTGATGGAGTTCGCCTCCGGCGCCGCGGGGGAGTTTCTGATCATGAATGGTGACGCTGTCTTCCGACGGCGTCGAGGCTGACTTTGCGGGTCTCTTGGCCATGGTCGTTGTCCCCTTGGTGGTATTAAGGAAATGCAAAGGGCCGCCACACGGGCGGCCCAGGTTGAGCGGCTGTTCAGGCAGCCTTCGGGCTCTGGCCCTTGGCGTTTGCCTGCGTTTGAGCGAGCTGCGTTAGCTTCTTGTCAGTGGCCTCCTCTTCGGCCAGGGTCGCCTGAAGGAGCGGCACTGCATCCTTGAGGCCGAGCTGCTTGGCCCAAGCGATGAGCGTGCCGTAGCGGGCGATCTCATAATGTTCGACGGCCTGCGCCGACGAAATCAGGCCGGCGTCGAGGGCAGGCGATCCTTTGTATTCTTCCATGATTTCCTCGCCTTCAGCGAGGATGCCCTGGATCGCTTCACAAGTCTTGCCACGGGCAGGTTTTCCGATCAGTTCGAAGACCTGTTCCAGCCGGTCGATCTGGCCTTGTGTCTCGTCGCGATGCTGAAGAAACCCAGCCTTGCCTTCTTCCGACTGCGCGGCACGGGCCATCTTCGGCAAAGCTTTCAGCACCTGCTTTTCCGCAAAGTAAATGTCCTTGAGCGTGTCGAGAAACAGGTCATTCAGTGTCTTGGTGGTTGCCATCATATCCTCCGTTGATGCGTTCCTATTCATCCGAGGCGAATGCTCATCAAGAGCGCACGCCTACGGTGTGTTGGAGACGGGAGATAACCTGTGTGTGGGTGGTTTGTTCCGGTCGCACGCAATCGGAGAAGAGAAAACGAAAAGGCCCGGCGCGCCGACGATAACGCCGACGCACCGGGCCATGATCTTAGGTTGCCAACCTCAGAATTTCCGCACGTCGACAGCGAGCAGATCTTCTTCGTCGTCACGTTGTTTTCCGCCCAGCGCCGCAGCAACCGAGGAGATGAACGCGCCGATCAACAACGATATCGCACCGACCAGGGCCGTTGTCGCAGCGGCCTTCCGGGCCTTATCCGCGGCTGCCTGTGCGGCAACCTTGGCATCATCAATTTGTTTCAGCACTGTATCCACGCGTGCACGTGCATCGTCTTCCGAGATACCGGTGCGGGCCGAAACGATGTTTGCGATATAGGACTTATCCCCGTCTGGAACCTGTCCGTTGACGGCGCCCTGAAGAAGGATCCGGGAGACTTCGGCAGTAGCAGCGCCGTCGTTGCGCTCGGCATTCGCGCTCACACGCTCAGGACGAAGCAGGGCGTCGGTGAAGTAAGACGTCGAGAGGTCCGGTGAGGTCTGCGACACCGCTGCGGTGCCAGCGGCACCTGCACCAGCAACGGCAGCACCAGCAGCGGTCGCCCCAGCCCCTGCCAAAGTCGTGAGTGACGACGCCAAGAAACCAGCAACGAAAATGGTTGCAACTGCCCAGCTAATAAGACCGTGGGCGGTGTCCCGAAAGAAGACCTCGTTCGTATGAACTGCGGCCCATTTCGTGCGCAGTCGACCCGTGAGGTATCCTCCGAGAGCGGATGAAAGCCACTGCACGACGACAAGCCATAAGGCTGCAGTGATGCCGACTGTTGCAGCCGAGCTGCTTTCGCCCGACCACGGGGAGACCATTGTCAGGCCAACACCGGAGCCCAGCAGCAGCAAGATCAGACTGGTGCCGATTGCTGCTGCGGCGCCGCCGATTATGGGGCCCCATGACGTTGCGGGTTTGGAGGATTCGACCGGCAGAGCGCTTCCCGCGCCGGGTTCTGAATAGGACATCTTTGCACCTATCGAACGAAGAGAGCGAGAAGGATGATGATCGGCAATGGAACACCGAGAAGCCAGAGTAGAATGCCGCGACCCATGATATGTCTCCGTAAAGCTGGTTGTAATGCCGCAGGGGAACGCGCATTCGTGGCCGTTGTTCCGTGTGGAGCCGTGGTGAACGGAAGTGTTCCCGAAGGCTGGCCTGCCACGGACGGGCAGCTTCACGTCTTTCGTATCGTCGTCAGCGCTACATCGACCTTATCTTACCTCAAGGGCGGGGCCTTTTCCGGCGTCGCAGCGCGGCAAGAAGTTGGTGACGGGAGCCCCATCCTGCGGGGGGCGATTTTGGATACCTTTGGTCTTTCGGAACCTAGTCGCCGGACCATCGTTGATCAGCGCTATTCCGCCGCTCCCCACAATAACATGGTTCATCTAAATGTCGGCAGGGTCCAAAAACCACCATAGCTCTGCAAATTCGTCTTTGTTGGCGGCACGGACGCCAAGGCGAGGGATCATGGATAAGTTTCCTGGCCGAGGCGAACGGCGGCTGGTGGTCATCAGTGACTACCAGGAAGGACATTTCCAGGATGTGACACTTCCGTCGCCGGTTGATTTTCAAGCCAGATGGGTGGAGCGCGGTATCGGGCGACGCCGTTTGGGTGTCGATCTAAATGAGAAATTCGATGTAGCAGGTAGCTATATAGAACGTCTCCCGCTTGCTTGTTTGCGGTCAGGTCTTGTCGACAGCGCCGAGATTTGGACTCACAGCCGCGACGCCGAGCCAGTTTCGGTAGACGAGGACATCGGCCTCCTGAGGCGCAAGGCATTCAGACTGAACGGCCCCGCAGCCCCGTTCGCCTCGAACGATATGTTGGGCTACGTCGCGGCTTTCGGAGCCCCTGATATCTTGTGCGTTTGGGGGCTTGGCGTCGACGAGGAGATTATGCGCGCCTGCAGCGACAGCTTTAAGATCTACAATTCGATCGACGCGCCGGCGTTGCGGATACCCCCTGACGTCAGTCGACATTTCGATCTTGTCCTGACGGGTGCGGACTGGCAGTCCAAGGAGGTGCAGCGTATCCATCCCGGAATGGCAACGCTGGTGCTGCCACTTGGTCCTGAGTTCGCGTCCGACACCATGTTCAGGCCACTCGGACTGGAGAAGATCTATGACGTCATCTATGTGGCCGCCGCGCAGCCGTATAAATGCCACGAGGTTCTCTTCGAGGCGTTGGCAAAAATCCCCGTGCCGCTCAGGGCCCTCTGTATTTGCGGCTACGGAGAAATGGTCGACGCTTTCAAGTCTCGGACAGCGGAACTAGGAGTTGACGTTGAATTCATCGGCCCGCCAGGCGTAGGCTACGAGGAAGTCAACCGTTACATGAACCAATCGAAAATCGGGGTCGTGTGTGGCGTGAACGATGGAGCGCCGGCCATCCTCACGGAGTACATGCTGGCCGGCATTCCAGTACTCGCTAACGAAAAACTCGCCTGCGGCCTTCAATACATCACTGGCGATACTGGGCTGGCTGTCCACGGGGCCCAGTTCGATCAGGGAATCCTTGAAATGATGGGGAGACTGGATACCTTTTCTCCTCGCAAGACTGTCTGCGAGAACTGGCTCTGGCCGTCTTCGATGGCGAAACTAGTAAGCGCTATCCAATCAACCGCAAGAGGGCAGCTTATTTTCCCGAACGAGGAACTATAGTGACTAATGCAGGTTCACCAACGCAACATAGCGTGGGGATCTCGCATGAATCTTCTGACAGCTTTCAAGACAATTGATCATCGCGCGCCGATAGTTTGCTTTTCTCACCTGCGTTGGGATTTTGTCGTTCAGCGACCCCAGCATCTGATGGAGAGATTTTCCTGCGATCGTCCGGTAGTCTTCTTCGAAGAGTTCATTCCGACTGATCACCATCTGGCGTATTTCGAGGTCCATTGCTTCGAGGGAACAGCGGTAAAGGCCATAAGACCTCGCGTGCCCCACTGGTGGTCCGCCAGCGAACGTCAAACAGCGCTTTCGCGATTGCTCGACGAGGTGCTCGCCTTGTTTTGCAGTAATAAGCCAGTTCTGTGGTTCTACACGCCGTTGATGTACGGCTTCGCGCGTCACGTCGACGCGCAAGCGGTTGTCTACGACTGTATGGATGAACTCGCGAATTTCAAATTTGCGCCACCTGAGATCAAGCACGCAGAGGCTGAGCTTTTGAGCCGCGCCGACGTGGTATTCACTGGAGGGAAAAGCCTCTTCGAGGCTAAAAACGACCGGCACGCCAACGTCCACTGTTTTCCCTCAAGCGTCGATGTTGCGCATTTCAGCGCGGCCAGGGTCTGCGATGCTGCGCCTGCGGATCAAGCCTCGATAGGTTCGCCGCGCTTTGGCTATGTCGGCGTTATCGACGAGCGAATCGACCTGGAACTGGTGGCCAGCGTCGCGCGAATGAGGCCAAACTATTCGTTTGTTTTCGTCGGTCCTGTGGTAAAGATTTTGCCGGCGGACCTGCCTCAAGGGGCAAACCTCCACTATCTTGGCCGGAAAAGTTACCTTGAGCTTCCGGCGTATCTCAGCGGCTGGCACGCAGCGCTGATGCCATTCGCGCACAACGATGCCACCCGGTATATAAGCCCTACCAAGACACCTGAATATCTCGCGGCGGGTCTTCCAGTCGTTAGCACGCGTATAGCGGATGTTGTATCGGGCTATGGCCAGATACCGGGCGTTTTTCTCGTAGATGGAGCCACGCAGTTCGCCGAAGCCTGCGACGAGGCATGCAGGATGGATTCAACCGACACGACTTGGCGCGCGGTGATCGATGAAAAGCTTTCCCAGTCATCGTGGGATCAGACTTTCGCGAGGATGAAAGTCCTGGTCGAACGCGCTGTCGCGCGAGAACTCCATGTCTGACGCCAAGCGCGTGGTCATCGCGACCGACAGCCTTGAACCGTCGGGTATGGGCGAACATATGCTGGACCTCGGACAGGGCCTACAACAGGCCTTCGATGTCACGTTTGCAGTCATGGGATCCGACCGCACGGGCTTGCTCCCGCGAGCGGCCAGAAGTGCCATGAAAGTGAAGTTGGCGGCGGACGATTTGGAGTTTGAAGACTGGCTACGACGTTCTGGCGCGGACCTTTTGCATGTTCACGCTGGAATAGGCTGGGAAGGACATGAACTTGCGGCGGCTGGTATCGCTTGCAAAATCCCGGTTATCCGAACCGAGCATCTCCCGTATCTGTTGACTGACCTGGAACAGAAACGGCGCTATCTCGCCGCAACGGACGCAATCTCCCATCATATTGCCGTCTCCGAAGCCTCAAAGGCGAGCTATCTCGCAGAGGGCGTATCCAGCGAGCGCATAACCGTCGTCAGGAACGGGGTCCAGGCTATGAGGCCGACAAGTGGGTCGGGTTCAATAGCTGGAGAACTCGGGATCGCGGGGAAGATCATCCTGCTGACAGTTGCGCGGTTCACCCCTCAAAAGGATCACGCTTCTCTTATCAAAGCTTTTCCAGAGATCCTGGCGGCGGTCCCGGCTGCCATCTTGCTGCTCGTGGGTGCCGGCGAAGAGCAGTCCAATCTTGAAGCTCTCGTAGAAGATCTCGGGCTGAAATCCCTCGTGCTGTTTCTAGGAGCAAGAACCGACGTTGCTGACCTGATGCACGCGGCAGATGTTTTCATTCTCCCATCGCAGTTTGAAGGCCTTCCCCTAGCGGTCCTGGAAGCCATGTCGGCCGGATTGCCAGTCGTCGCGACCCGCATTGGCGGGAGCGTCGAGGCGTTGGGGGAAGACCACGCCTATTTCGCCGAGCCTGGAAGCGCACGGTCAATTGCCGAGGTCGTCATCCGCGCGCTCACGGACGCCGATGGCCGCAAAGCTGTTGGCGAGGCCGGGCTGGAACGGTTCGAGCGCCAGTTCACCGCCTCTCGGATGGTGCGGGAGACCGTCGATGTCTACCGTCGCCATATTGTCAGCAATCAATTTTCGAAGGATCACAGGATGACGAAGACACGCCTCGGGTTTATCGGTGTTGGCGGGATCGCTCAACGTCACTTGAACATCCTTGCGAGCTTTGACGACATCGAACTTGTTGCCTTCGCCGATCCGGACCTTGATCGCGCGGATGCTGCCGCCTCCCGCTTCGGCGCCAAATCCTATCGTGAACACCGGGAAATGCTGGACGCTGAGGAGCTGGATGCAGCATACATCTGCATACCCCCGTTTGCACATGGTCCACCGGAGTTCGACTTAATTGAACGCCGCATTCCGTTTTTCGTTGAGAAGCCGCTGACAAGAGACATCAGGCTTGCAGAAGACATCGCGGACAAGGTGAACAGAGCAGGCCTCATCACTGGTGTGGGGTACCACTGGCGCTATCTTGACACCGTCGATGAGGCGCGCGGGTTGCTTAGCGACAACCCAGCTCAGCTCCTCTCCGGATACTGGCTAGACTCAACGCCACCGCCCCAATGGTGGTGGAAAGAAGAGCAGTCTGGCGGACAGATGGTCGAGCAAACGACTCATCTGCTCGATCTTGCCCGTTTTCTGGTCGGCGAAATCACCGAGGTTTACGGGCGGACAGGCCATATGGACCGCGGGGATTACCCTGGCCTTGACGTCCCGACCGTAACGACCGCCAACCTGACCTTCGATACTGGTGTGCTAGCCAACATCTCCTCGACCTGTTTGCTGGGCTGGAGCCATCGTGTCGGACTTCACATTTTCGCAGACAAACTGGCGATCGAGCTCAACGACCATGAAATCATGGTGGACGTCGGTCGCGGTCGCCCAGTGCGAGCGGCGGAAGGCGACCCGGTCTGGAGAGAAGACAGGGATTTCATCGATGCCGTCCGAGGCGGTCCCAATAACATTCGTTGTCCTTACGGCGATGCGCTCGTTACCCACCGTCTTGCTCTCGCGGTAATGGCGTCGGCTAAGAGCGGTGAAGCCGTAAGGCTCCCGCCGGCGAGTTTCGATCGAAACGCCCTATCGCCGCTTCAATTTCAGCACGCGGAAGATCATGTCCCGACCTTGCCAAATGGTCACCGGATTGTTCGATCCCTTGGTGTGAAAGGCCCGTCGGAAGCCTATCTGTTCGATTATGAGGAGGGGCCGACGCCGGACGGCCAAGTCAGGCTGGAGACGCTGTATACGGGGTTGTCAGCCGGGACAGAACTGACTTTCCTCAAGAATACCAACCCCTACTTCCATTCTCGCTTTGACGGCGGACGGGGTGTCTTTTTGCGGAATGAGCCCGATCTTCATTACCCCGTTCCTTTTCTTGGCTACATGGAAGTGGCGAGGGTCGCCGAATCCAAGACCACCGGGTTTTTCGAGGGGCAGATTGTCGCTGGGACTTTTGGTCATAAAAGCGGACATACGGCTGACCCCTACCACGAAACACTCATCGCCTTTCCCGACGACATCGATCCTATCTTGGGGATCTTCGCCGCTCAGATGGGTCCAATCGCTGCCAACGGAATTCTTCACGCTGACGCGGAAATGTTTGGATCCCAGGTCGCATCACTCGGATCTGGTATCGCCGGGCGGCCCGTAATCGTCGCTGGGGCGGGGCCGGTCGGATTCATGACCGCCCTGTTCGCTCGAAAGGCTGGCGCTTCCGAAGTGGTCATCACCGATCCGTCTCCGTTCCGACGTGGCAAGGCCAGCGCTATGGGCCTGATCGCGATGACCGAGGATGACGCGTGGCAGCACGCCAAGGCAAGATGGCACGACGGGACTATGGGGCGGGGCGCCGATATCGTGTTTCAGACCAGAGCCAGTCCCGAAAGTCTCCACCTCGCGATGAAAGCCCTGCGTCCCCAGGGAACTGTCGTGGACCTGGCATTCTATCAAGGTGGTTCGCCCGAACTTAGACTCGGGGAGGAATTCCATCACAACGGTTTGAGCATCAAATGCGCTCAGATCAACAGGGTGCCACGATCCCTCGCTGCAAGTTGGGATAGGCGCAGGCTGGCGGCAGAAACCATCGAACTTCTTCGTTGCGATGGACCGTCGATCCGGGAACACCTGATTACGCAGGTCATACCGATGTCGGATGGTCCCGCATTCCTACGAAATCTGATCGACAATCGGCCAGATTTTATTCAGGTCGTGTTCGAGGCCGATCAATGACGGTCGAGCAAGATCATTCACCCGTGCGCATTCTGTTCGTCTTCGCTTGGCTCGTGGTCGGCGGGGAGGAAACAGAGGTTCGTCTCCTCGCGGCTAATCTTGATCCTCACCGGTTCAAGATCGATGTTGTTGCCTGCTTCCGTAAAGCTGGCATGCCGGAACAGACGCATCAGCAACTCAAGGCTCTTGGAGTCCACGTTGACACCGCGCCATACGACCTCTCGTTCGAGGACACAGTCTCGTACCTCGCAGACAAGGTGGCAGGCTATGACCTTCTCGTCTCATGCCAGAACGTTGCGGACATCTACCCCGCTCTGGAACGGTTGAAGCTGCGCCCGCCTCTCATCGAGCACGGCGGACTGATTTCCGAAGCTGAAGCGGGACCAAAACACTTTACTTCGCGGTACGTGGGTGTGTGTCGCACAATCACGGAGGCGGCTGCAGCCAGAATGCCTGGACGCCAACACCATGCGGTCGAAATACCGTCCATGGTCGATCTACGCGAGTTCGGTGGGGGCCAACGCGACGCGGTGCGATCATCCTTGGGAATTGATGAAAGCGACATCCTGATCGGGTGGGTGGGAAGGCTTGACCCCAAGAAGAACGTTGAGGACTTCATCAATGCGGCGGCCTCCGTCCAACGGAGCTGTCCTAAAGCCAGGTTCGTCGTCATCGGCGGCCCCGATGCTTTCCATCCAGAGTATGCTGTTGCGCTTCGTCAACTTGCGAACGCGCTGGGCCTTGGCGCGACGTTGTCGTTCCTGGGCGACCGAGCAGATATCCCCGACCTGCTGTCAGGAATGGACATCTTTGTCTGGCTTTCCAAGGGTGAGGGGATGCCGCATGTGATCGCAGAAGCCGGCGCTGCATCTCTTCCGGTGATCGCAACGCCTGACAATGGCGTCCTGCAGCAAATCGAAGACGGGGTTTCCGGAATACTGGTTCCCCATGGAAATCCGGGCGCCGTGGCGGTGGGTATCCAGCGCCTGATCGACGCTCCGAGCGCACGCAATTCCCTGGGGCGGCAACTGCGATCAAAAGTCGAGAAAAACTATAGTGTCTCGGCAGTCGTTCCATTGTGGGAGACGCTTTTTTACGACGTGTTGCTGGAACGGAAGGCTGGTCAACCCAAAAGGATTTTCAAGTCTTTTCTACAGGGCGGCTTCGAGTGCTCGACACACCGTTTGCGCCAACGGGACGGCGAACCGCAGGGGCGTCGCCTAGACCTTATTCAGTCGACACAGCACGACAACCATGCGTACCAGGATTATCTGCGGCTACAGCATTTCGGCATACGAACCGTCCGCGACGGGTTTCGATGGCATCTGATCGATAGGGCCGGCGGCTACGATTGGTCCAGCGTGCGCTCGATGCTGAGGGCGGCGTCAATCTCGGGCTCGCAGGTGATTTGGGACCTGCTCCATTATGGTTGGCCCGACGATCTGGACATCTGGTCTCCGAAGTTTGTCGAGCGTTTCGCAAAATTTGCCGGAGCATGTGCGGCGGTCGTGCAAGATGAAACCGACGTTGTCCCGTTCTACTGCCCCGTAAACGAGATCTCGTTCTTCGCGTGGGGTGGTGGTGATGCGGCCTATTTGAACCCTTTTGCCCGCCGCCGTGGATTCGAACTGAAGGTCCAGTTGGCAAGAGCCGCGATCGCGGCCATGGATGCCATTCGCGCCGTCGATGTCCGCGCCCGTTTCGTCCATTGCGACCCGGTTATCAACGTGGTCGCTGATCCCGTCCGCCCTTGGGACGCGGGCGCCGCGGAGGGCCACCGGCTTGCGCAATTTCAAGGTTGGGATCTGATAGAAGGCAGGATCTGGCCACAGATTGGCGGGCGTCCCGATTATCTGGATATTATTGGCCTCAACTACTACTTCAACAATCAATGGATCCATGGAGGTTCTCCGATCGATATCGGACACAGGCAGTACAAGCCGCTTCGAAACATTCTTGCGGAGACGTACGCGCGCTACGGTCGCCCGATGCTGATTGCCGAGACAGGTATCGA
Organism: Rhizobium sp. Root708; assembly: GCF_001429725.1. GTDB lineage: Bacteria > Pseudomonadota > Alphaproteobacteria > Rhizobiales > Rhizobiaceae > Rhizobium. Next base: position 17,740 of record NZ_LMHV01000016.1, read on the forward strand.
GGGCGATCGGCGAGCTTCCTGGATCGCGTACGTAGCCGGGGAAGCGTCAGCGGCTATCGCGGCCGGTGTGCCATTGGAGGGGGTCTGCCTATACCCGATCTTGAACCATCCAGGCTGGGACGACGATCGTGACTGTCAAAACGGCCTTTTGTCGGCTTCAGTCGGCTCAAACTTCAGGTCCATTTCGGATGAGCCCTTCGCTCTCACCTTGGAGCGTCAGTTCTTGCGTTTTTCGTGACGTCCGTCATGCGCGCGGGTAGCTGTCGGACGCAAGATCGCGACTGTGAACGATCGTTGAAACGAAATTCGGCGTCGAAATGGCTGGAAGTTCGCTCGAATACTGCATTCGCGCCTCGCTTCGTTGGGGCTTTTTAGGTGTACAGGAACACTCGTTTCCCCGCAGAAGGCAAAATGATCCATCAATTCTCTCAGATGTGGAACATAGGCAGCTTATCGAGGTTATGCCATCGATTGGGAGCGAGTTGCGGCGCCGCACGCTCCATCCGAGGAGCATGGAATGGCCACGTATTATTTTCAGTTAGTCGATCACGATGGAGTGCAGCCGACTGAAATGTCATACGAATTTGACACCACAGAAGCAGCGATAGAGGAGGGCCGCACTGCCCTTGCGGAGATGGCGGCAGATGGCCTGCCACTTGGCGATTATCACATGCTCTCAGTGGAAGTCTTCGATCACGAGCGTAAGCCAGTTCGGGAGATCAGACTCATTCTTGAGGAAATCGACAAAACAGTGCCCACGCACCCCTCGCCCCTATCGGAAGGCTGATGTTCGGGCTCACCATTCCGCCATCCCGAAAACCTCCAGACATCCGAATTGAAAGTGTTCATGATCCGCGTTGCAATCATCGGCTCCGGTCCAACCGGCATATATACTCTGCAGGGCCTCATCGTCGCGGCTCAACCGCTGAGCATAACCGTGTTCGAAGAAACGCCGGACGCCGGAAAAGGCACCCCCTATCATCCAGCCGTGAATGACCGTGCTATGCTGGCCAACATCGCTAGCATCGAGCTTCCGCCAATCTGCCAAAGCCTCGTCGAATGGCTGCGTGCGGAGCCGATCGAAAGATTGGAGGAACTCGGCATTGGATCTGATGACATCGGCGAGCGTGAGTTCTATCCACGTGTCGTACTCGGCGAATACTTCGCCGCCCAGTTCTGGATGCTCGTCAGGCAGGGCATGGCGGCCGGCCACTCGATCGACGTGAAGGCCAGCCATAGGATCCTGGACATCAAGCTCAACCAGAAAGACATCGTGTTGACCTTCCAGAGGCGGAGCGGCGGCGACGAAGGAACGGCGAGCTTCGATCATGTCGTGATGGCGACAGGGCACGACTGGCCGGAAGACACCGAGATTTCGCCGGGATACTTCTCGTCACCCTGGCCGGCTGCAGCGATCAAGCGTATCGGCTCTGTCGCCGTCGGCGTTCTTGGGACGTCGTTAAGCGGCATCGACGCCGTCGTCTCCGTGGCGACCGGGCATGGCATGTTCCTTCGCGACGACGCAGGAACGCTGACGTATGAGCCCCATCCGGCAGCTGAGGCTTTCCACCTGACGATGATGTCCCGCAAAGGCCTGCTTCCGGAGGCGGATTTCTATTGCCCGATCCCCTATGCGCCACTGGCGGTTTGCACTGAAGAGGCTGTTCGCCGCCTCATTTCAGAGAAGCCTGATCGGCTTCTGGATGAGGTGTTCGAGTTGTTCAGACACGAGCTCGTTGACGCCGATCCGGAGTATACTGCTGGCGTGGGGCTCGCCTTCGCCACCGTCGAAGACGTTGCAGACCGCTACTTCCGGGCGAGACAGGAAGCAAAGCCCTTCGTGTGGGCCGCGCGCAATTTGGCAGAAGCCAAACTTAACAAGGCGAAGCGGATTACGGTAGCGTGGCGATATGCGATCCTTCGCATGCACGAAGTCATCGCCGTTGCCGTGCCGCACTTCAACGCCGATGATCTGAAGCGTTTTCATAAGTACTTCAAGACGGTCTTCGTCGACGACTACGCGACGGTGCCTCACGAATCCGTCGAGCGTCTTCTCGCACTGCATCGGGCTGGTCGGCTAGACGTCGTCGCTCTCGACGATGACTACGAGATCAGGCGAGAGCCGGGTGAGAGAGGCGCCGTCGTCAAGGCCGCAAATGGTGATTTGAGGTTCGGCGCGTTCATCGATGCGACCGGGCAACATGCTCTTTCGGCGTCCGACCTGCCGTTCCCGAGCCTAAGAAAGGCTGACGCCCTTAAGGAAGCGCAGGCGAAGACCGCTACCATCGAAGGTGATCAGTCATTCAAGAGGACCGGAGGCATCGATATCGACGACGACTTCCGACCTCGAGTCGACCCTGGCGTCTCGAACAAGCTATACTGCGTGTCTGTACCATTCTTGTTGCACAAGCTACCGTTCGTCCAAGGGATCACGAGCGCACATGAGATGGGAAGGAAGGTGGCGTCCGCTATCATCGTATCGCTCAGTGGCGACTTGCTGTCTCACGGCATTCAGGCGACGGTCAATGCGTCTCCAACTGCGATCGAAGCGCCTTCCGACACTTTCGCGTAAACGCCGAGGCATCGCTCGCTGCAGCCGCGCTGCCGCCGCTCGACACTGAGCCATTACGCCGCGCGCCGACCCTCTGTTTTGGGGCGCACGGCCGCTTCCTTCGCCATTCTGATAAGGTATGCCACGAAGGTCATGCGGTTCATTTCAGCAAGTTTCAGCGCAGCATCGAGATGGTCGACAAGATGCAACTTCGTCATGGTGCCTCCAGAAGTTTAGACATATGCATGATCGCTAATAATGCTTAATCGAAGCTTGCGCGGGAGTGCGAAAATATAGCCGTCAATATACGCGCGCGGTTCTAAATACTGAACCAAGTCGACGTCTGCGCGTTTCGTGAGCAGTATCTTGGAGGCTCACCTATGATCATGCAGTTTTATACACACGCGCGAACCTCCGACAGTCAGTTGGCAGGTTGTTCAATGGCAAGCATGACGGCGTCCATCAAAGCCGCCGTTGCTGCGGATCCTCGTATCAAGTGCACGAATCTTTGGGTTTCGATGCTGGGGTCAAATATCATACTTGAAGGCTCCGCCGACAGTCGTGCGGAAGAAACGTTGGCACTGGAGCTCGCACGCTCGATCGCGACCTCCTGCCAGGTCCTGTCCCGGATGCTGGTGCGTCCCACAGCCTAGGATCACAGGAGGGGGCTTTCAGAACCCTCCGTCTCGCACCGGTTCAACTCGGCGGCCATCTCCTTGGCATCTCCTTTCCGCAGCATCACCAGATCTCGCCCGTTCGATGCTGCGGGCAGATCGGTGAAAGAGTCTGCCACCATCCATGTCCCGCCGCGCTCCTGCCGCGGTTCATAGCGCGTGTCGGAGATCTGGCCGCCTGATCTTGAGCGCGGTTCAAAAGACATTGGACACAATCAGGGCGATGACGAGAAGCCCTGCCATCGCGGCACCCATGGACCAGAGAATAGCTTTCACGCGCGGGTTGGTCCGGATCTTTGTCGCGATGTCTGGAGCATTTGGCGAACCATCCGGATTCTGTACGTCAAGGTAGCGGGCCATTCGATTCTCCTTTCCCAGCTAACGCCGCTTTGACCTCGCTGTTCCAAGCACATCTAAATGTTGCTTCGGCGGAGCAGGGTTGTTTGTATTTGTCGATCATCTGCCCAGCGCGTACACCATAGCTTCGAAGCGAAGACGGGAGGCAAGAGATGAGAACCAAGACGCCCCTGCCTGAATGGACAGCGGACGAATTTCGAAACGCGATGAAGTCGGCGGGTGTGGCGTTGTGGATGTGGATCATCGACGACGACACCTTCGTGATGGACGAGAAGGCTTGTGATCTTTGGCAAGTGATCGACGACGGGGACCTGACCTTCGAGGATCTTTCGGCGAAGATCCATCCGGCCGACCGCGAGAGGGTTCGCACGGCGTTCACCGCAACACGAGCGATCGACGGTCCGTTCGAGATCGATTTCCGAATCATCACCAACGATGAAACCGTGCGCTGGATTTCGGCGCGAGGTCAGGGAAATTCCGGAGACGCCAATACAAAGAAAATGACGGGCATCTTCCTTGACGTAACCGGCCGCAAACACGCCGAGGAGGGGCACGAACTCCTCGCGGGCGAGATGAGCCATCGCGTAAAGAACCTTCTTGCGCTTGCGTCGGGCCTGACGGCCATAACGGCGAGGGGCACAGAGACCAAGGAAGGAATGGTCAGCCAGTTGACGGAGCGTCTGAGCGCGCTAGGCCGGGCGCACGACCTGGTCCGCCCACTACCGCACGGTCAGGGAAATGCAGCCCTTCTAGGCGACCTGTTCACGGTGCTGCTGGCTCCCTATGACGACGAAGCAGCTTTCGCTGGTCGAATTCGCGTCGCCGTTCCGCGTATGGGGCTGGGGGAAAAGTCGGCGACGAGCCTTGCCCTCGTCATTCACGAACTCGCGACGAACTCGCTGAAATACGGAGCGCTGTCTGTCGAGCAAGGTCTACTCGACGTGTCCGGCGAGATCGAAGACGGCGTCGTAGAAATCGTTTGGACGGAACACGGAGGTCCTGTCGCGGAGGCGCCGCAGTTTTCGGAGGGATTTGGAAGCAAGCTGGTTCAGAGAACCGTCGGCGGCCACCTTGGTGGCTCGATCTCCTACGAATGGGCGGAGGCTGGACTGGTCGTGAGACTGCGGATGAAGGAAGACCGACTGTCCGCCTGACCGACGCTACGGCGCCGAGGTACTGACGCCAAGTTCGCGACGTACATTCACCGTCATCCACAGCGCTAGTGATCAGCACTGCGAGGATTTGAGGTTGAGAATGTGCAAGTGTCCATGCAATCAGGCCCCCGCAACCAAAGCAACAGCACGATACGACAGCCACGACCAGACAAAAAGCTCCTCCGCGTAAGCGTCGAGGAGCTTTTTTTGTTTCTGCTCTGTGTCGATCTCACCGGCCCGCAGCTTCTCCAGGATCGTCGCGGCTTCCATCGCTGCGAGGATCGAGGCAATCCGGCCGTGGACTTCGAGTGATGCCGGCTGGTGGCCCGGGGTCTTGCCGATCACCACTTTCTGGATGAACTGCCGCACGATGTTGATGAACGGCTGCTTGGTCGCGGCATCCGCGTGCTCGCGCATGTAGTAGAAGCGGAGTTGATGACCAGTTCGACGGCCTGCGGGCTGACCTCCGTCTTCAGCTTCCTGATCTTCTCCCCGAAATCTTCCGCCTCTGGCGCCTGCTTCAGATGCGCTTCAAGGCCTCCACGGCGCTCCTCAAGCTGGTCAAGCATGTCGTCGAACGCTGCCAAGTGCGGCCGGCCTTTGGCTGCGCGATCGCTGATCTGTTGGATGATCTGGCGCTGCTCCTGCTCGACAGCCTTCAACTCCCGGGAAATGCGCTTGCGCTCGTCGGGCTCGTTCTTGACGGAAGCGGCGAGGTTCTGGCGCGCCTGTCCGGCGACGTCATCAAATACGCCCATGGCGAAGAATGCGGCGGGAAGACAGGACAGAACCCGATCCTCCAGGTTCTTGCGGAGAATGGTCTTCTGGTTGGAGCAGCACGAGCCGCCGAGGCCATCGACCGGTAGCTTGCTCTTGTGGTTCGAGCAGCCGTAGCGCTCCTTGGCCATGATGGCGTAGGAGCCGCCACACTCCGCGCATTCCAGCATGCCACTCAGCAGATAGCTCGGCCGGTGGGTCCGGTTCAGCCGATTGGTCGTCGTTCGGGAAAAGTTCTCCAACGTCGTCAGTTGCCTTTCCTTCAACTTCGTCGAAGAGCTTCCGCGCCGTCCGCACGGTACCGGTCCGCTTGATATTTCCCTCTCCATCGAGATCAAGAAACACCTCCATGATACCGGCCGCGTCGATGAGATAACGACCGTCTGCGGGAGGGATGGCAAGAAAAGCGGCAGGGCTTCCCGCAAGCCGCGTTGCAGTCGCTACGGTGATGGCCGCCAGTACGCCGATCGAGGCATGCACGCGATGGGGAATGGCGCTGCGGGTGGAGATCGTGCCATCATTGGTCGGAGCGGAGACGAGCGTCATCTTCGGAACGCAGCCGGTTGCGACATCGCCGATTTCATCATCGGCCCGCGCGATGGGTGGATAGCTGGGAGCCAGTCGCTGCGGTCTTCGAAGAGGTGATAGGGTGGCCACGTCGGATGAACGATGGAAGGGTGGCGAAGAGGCACTCATGGTTTGAACCGGCTATCCTTCGGCAGTAGTGTCGTTGAAATTCGAACCACGGTCGGAAGCGATTACGAATGTCAGCATCGTGGCGAGCCTACGAATTTTCGTCTAAGGGGTTGAAACGCCGATACATGATGATTTATATCACGGCATGATATTGTTGTGACTGGAGTTCGACGTCATCGTGTCAGATCCAATCAATCCCCAGCGTCTGCCGATTGACGAGGTCCTTGCGGACCGCTTGGGTCTCTCCACCAAAGAATTCCAGCGATATCGCGTGCAGAACCTCGTTTCGGTTTCGACGACCTCCGCGACCGGGAGCGACGGAATTATCGTCACCTGCCAGCTCGGAAACAGGATCTGGGAAGGCGTCGTCGTGAACGGTTGCATCACATCCGAAGAGGTCAGGTTCATCCGCGGCAAGCGGGCGGGCGGCTCGCCTTCAATGGTTCGTCGCGAACCCAGATCTGACTTTGAGAAAGGAAAACAATGAAGAAACTTGCCGGCCTCCTCGTCGCCGTATCGATGCCCCTTACCGCCCACGCTGCGGCCAGAATGGTCTCCCAGACTGGTGACTGGGGCGTCTACTCCTTCACGAGAGACGGAAAGCCCGTGTGTTACGCGCTCTCGGTCCCCAAGGAAGCAAGACCCTCCGACGTCGATCACGGGAAGAATTACTTTCTGATCGCGCCAGCGGAAAAAGGCGGCGCCAACGAGCCAGAGGCAGTGCTTGGCTACACAGTGCAGGCCGGATCGCCGGTGCAGGTTTCAATTGGCGAGAAGAAGTTCAAGATGTTCGTAAAGGACAATACCGCCTGGGTCGCCGACGCCGCGCAGGAACCCGAACTCATCAACGCGCTTCGCTCCGGGAGCCGGATGACCTTGCAGGCGACGTCGGCAAGAGGAACGCATACCAGCTACGACTTTTCGCTGTCAGGGGTCACGGCTGCTTTGGAGCGGGTCGCTAGCTGCAAGTGAAGCAGTGTTCAACCGATCCCGAATGCGGCTTTACAGTCAGGCGTCGCGAGTTCTCGAAGACGGTGCGACGGGGTTCGCCCCTTGCCCGAAAGCAGCAGGTCCAGTTCGTGCTTCGAATTCCCAAACCTTTGCAGAAGGCGCTCCGCTTCGTGTCGGCCGATACCGTAGCGTCGCCGCAGGCTTCCGACGTCGTAGCTGGGTTCGACCTCTGTTTCGTTCACCGATGGGAGAGGGCTCTGTTCTTGTTGGGAACGCTGCATGATCAAAACTCCGTCAAAGGAGTAATGGACCCGACGCCCCTGAGGTTCCAAGCGCTATAGAATATATCACATGATGATGCAAATGGCGGTTAGATCTGAAGGAGGACGTAGATCGCGTCGCCCCAGATTGCGGCGACGAACAGGGCGACGCCCGCCAGGAAGAGTTTGACGTCAACGGACATGATCAACCGTCAACGCGGTATCCCGTCCACGGTTTCCAACATCCCATTGCTCAGTTCAAGGTCTGGATCGGTGCGGCCTGAGACACTTCTGAAGGGGCCTCGCCGGGGATCGACGCGATGGCGAACATGACCGCGACATAGCTTGCGAACACGGCGGAAAGGATGGCGCTCTTGGTCATTGGTTCGCTCCTTTGTATCATGTGATGACATTCTTTAACCGTTCCCCCATAATGTCAATCCTGAATGCAGCATGAACGATTGCGGGAGGCGATGGGCTTTGGAAAAGATTCTGATCGTGGAGGACGACGCACTGATCGCGGCGGATGTTCAGGATATCGTGGCGAGTTCCGGCTACGAGGTCGTGGGTATCGCCGACAGTTTCGAGAGCGCGCAGCGGCTCGCCCCGTTCGCGACCATCGCCCTGGTCGACGTCAATCTTCGCGACGGGGCCACCGGGCCAATGATAGCGCAGTACCTAGCGAACGACTTTGGCGTCGCGGTGGTCATGGTCACCGCCAACCCCGAAATGATCGTCACCGATCTGTCGAAAGTCATCGGTCTGATATCGAAACCCGCACACCCGCAACTGATCGGTAGCGTGCTCCAGTACTTGACGACAATTCGCGAGGGTGGGCGCGGCTCGCCGCCGGAAGGGATGCGTGTCTTCGCGTGAACGAGGGGGCGACACCATGATCGACAGACGCGCAGAACTCGGTCTCTGGGTGGGCCGGCTGGAAACCATTCTGATCGAACGGGGAGTGCTGAACCAGGACGGCGAGGTCGCCTTCAATGTCGGATCGCAGTTCCCCAAGGACGTCGAAGAGGCGCTGGATGGTTTCATCGAGAACCCGGTGGAGCTTGTCGGTCTCCTCAAGATCTGCCGCGACGCCCGCGATGGAAGACCATTGTCTCCCGCCGTTCTGATGGCGGCACATCTCATGACCAAGGAGATACTGCTCGTGCTGCAAGAGGCCACAGGCGCCGGAAGGTAGGGGCTGTTTCAAAGAAAATGGCCCGCCCGAAATCATTTCGGACGGGCCTCGCGCCAACCAGGCATCTCATCACGCCTGGTCGAAGCCTAGCTGTCGGTAACTGCCGCATCTCCTCCCGATTGCGGTAGTTCCTTCATCTTGACGAGCTGGTCGGCGCAGGTGTCGGCGGCATTCGTGACGGTCCCGTCGATCCCCGCGATCTGAGCCCAGCCACCCTCGGTGATGAAGTCGTCGCGCTGCCACGAGGACTTCGCCTGCAGGGCCTTGAGATTATGCTCCGCGTCGGTCGCTGTGACAAAGTTATGGACGCAGATGCTTGCGACCAGATCCGCCTTCGCGTTGCGGACGGCAATCTCGGTCATGACGTTCGCCCTGCCAGACGTCGTCCAGCCGCCCCAGGTGAAGCCGAGCACCATCGTCAGGGCCGAGGCGCCGACGATCGACCAACCCCAAAGAGTCTTGGAAGGCCGGTATCCCGACCAACCACTTTCGCCATTTTGCATAGCTGTTCTCCTCTGGTTTATATCATCGGATGATACAAAGCTGAGAGGAGAGGTCAATCACACAGCGATCAAAAAATGGTGACGCCGTTCATGCGAGTTCGGTCACCTGCCGCAGGCGCGAAAGAGATTCCGCCAGGAGTGGTTCGTTCTCGAGCATGCCGTCGACATGGATCTTCGCCAGAGCTTCAAGAACTTTCTCGCCCTTGGTTGTCATGCCGATCAAGACGCTGCGCTTGTCGTCTTCCGCGGGGATCCGCTCCGCAAGACCTGCCGAGCACATCCGGTCCACGAGCTGAACCGCGCTATTGTGTTGCATGAGCATCTGTTCTGCGAGATCGCGAAGCTTGATCTGCCGGCCGGGCGCCGTCCGGACAACGAGCAGAACCTGATATTGGTGGGACGTCACGCCAGCCTCGGCGAGCGCCGCCTCGCTGAACGACAGGAACCGCCGCATGGCGAGCCGGAAGCCTGCGAGCCCATCATAGACTTCGTCAGCCAGGCCGGATGTCCGGCGTCCCGATCGAGGCATTCACTAATCCTTCCAAAATGTCATGATGTGATATAAATGACGAACCACGCCAGGAGAACGGTTCGCGAGTGCGGCCGAGGCGGGAGACGGTGCAAAGCACCGGGCCTAGGCTGATCACTCGCGGACCATATTCTCCCGATGGTGGCAAAAAGACTGTGCCTATTTCGTGACGTCGCGAGAAAATTACATCGTGTTTGGTAATCGAAGGCCCGGAACACAGCCATATGAGACGGATCGTTTCGGCGTACGGCTCGAAGGGGATGGCACCTGGACGGTGTTCGACGTCTTCACCGGCTGGCCGGCGGATTACGACGGACGGTTTCTCGACGGACTGGACCAGGGCCCCGCCAATAGCCTTTGCGCCGTCCTAAACGCTCTCGACAAGCGCCGTCGCAGGACGCCGAGCGGCCGAAACGGCCATTTCTAGCTCAATTTCAAGCCTCAAGGGTCCGCGCGATTGCCTTTCCGTGCCTCGAAGCTATCTGACCTTGTCTCGAAGAAGGGGACGCCATGAGCTCGCGCTTGATCTGGTCGATATCGATTGTGGCGCGGCGGATCTGGTTCAGGGCGACCCTGTTCTCCATCGCGGCGGTCGCCACCGCCCTCCTGGCGATCGTCGTCACACCCTACATCCCGGCGGACCTGTCGACGAAGATCGGCGCCGACTCAGTCGACAACATCCTCGGCATCATCGCTTCGAGCATGCTTACCGTCACGACCTTCTCGCTCAGCACGATGGTCTCGGCGTACTCTGCGGCAACGAGCAACGTAACGCCTCGGGCCACCCGGCTCGTTATGGAGGACAGCACGACACAGAACGTGCTGGCGACTTTCGTCGGCTCGTTTCTGTTCAGCCTCGTAGGCATCGTCGCCCTGACCACGGGCGCGTATGGCGAGCAGGGGCGGGTTGTGCTCTTCGTCGTCACCATCGGCGTCATCGTGCTCATCGTCGTGACGCTGTTGAGATGGATCGACCACCTGTCCAGACTGGGCCGCGTGATCGAGACCACGCGCAGGGTGGAGGAGGCGACGCTCGACGCCGTCAAAGCCTGGCGTAAATCCCCGAACTTCGGGGGGAACGCGCTAGAGACGCACAGCCGTGAGCCCCGGACCGGCGACATGCCGTTTTTCGCAGATGAGATCGGCTACGTGCAGCACGTGGATGCAGCGGCACTGGTGAAGATCGCCGACGAGGCCGAGTGCGATCTGGCCATCGTGGCGATACCTGGCAAGCTGGCCTCGCCCCCCCGGCCGCTCGGATGGCTGCGTGGAGCCGTCGGCGAGGATGTTCTGGCTCGGGCCGCGGCCTGCTTTTCGATCGGCGACGTCCGCTCCTTCGATCAGGACCCGCGGTTCGGAGCGTCGGTACTGACAGAGATCGCATCGCGCGCCTTGTCCCCTGCCGTCAACGATCCGGGGACCGCCATCGACGTCATCTCCCGCGCGATGCGAATTCTCTACTCCTGGCATGACGCGAGCATCGAGGCGCCTGACGAGATTGCCTATCCCCGGCTCCATGTTGCGACAATTGAGGCAGCGGACCTGTTTGACGACCTGTTCACGCCGATCGCGCGAGATGGCGCAGGCCTTGTCGAAGTTGGACTTCGACTGCAAAAGGCGCTCGCGACGCTTTCAAAGGTCGGCCCGGAATTTCAGGCAAACGCCGTGCGCCATTCGAAGGAGGCGCTCGACCGTGCGGCCGCGGTGATGCAGGTCGAGTCCGACATGGATAGGCTGCGGGCTGCTGCCGCCGCAATCGCCGCCGACGGCAAGCATGGTTGAGCGGTCGAGCGAGGAGGTTTGGTGGGAATGGAGAGCGATGAAGATCTGGTGAAGGTGCTGGCAAGCGCCGTCGACCAATGGTTTCGCTATTACGAAGTCCAGCATGACGACCATGTTTGGAACGTGCTCTGCAACGCCGCGCTCGATCTCTACAAGGATGGCTACCGATCCGAGGGCGATCTCGCCACGGTACTGATCGGCGCCTTCGTCGGTGTGGCGTCGACCAAGATCAACGCCTCGGCCTCTGCGACGGTTCACTGACGGACGTCTGGCAGACCTTGCGTCGTGATCGCCGCCGCCTGCAAGCGTCGCTAAGGCGTCCAGGGAACAAGTTCTCCGAGCCTTGAAGGCCACAGTCCCAGATCGTCTTGCACCGCAACTGGCAACGCGTCGCTCTGCCTGACCAGCAGGGCGTGATGGATTGCGGCTTCGAGGGGTTCCGCTTCGCTTTGATGAGGTTGGCCTCTGATTGCGAGTTCGCCGGTTGTCCTGACGTCGTCGCCCGCGACGATGATGACGTGCCCCGGATAGGCCGAGGCGGTTTGACTATCCACCAGGTCGAATCTCTGCATCTGTTTCCCCCTTGTCGATGTGTTCGGCGTCTTTCACAGCCTCCGAAACGATCTCGGACCGAACCTCCTCGATGGTCTTTCCGGCCTCTCGGAGCGCGACGATCCTTGCAACCGTGGCATAAGCCTTCGGATCGCTTCGGTTGACCGCCGATTGCCTGCACCACTCGTCAAGCAGTAGGCTCACAGCCACAAGCTCACGGGCGTCCGTCCTTGGGGCGTCCGGTCGACGATGGAAGGCAGGGCTTACGAACCCAATGACCTTCAGGCCTATCGCTGCGGCTGAAAATATCATGCCGTGATATTAATTCATTTTTGACGTGAGGAAAATGACAATACCGCGAGCGGTGTGCGCTGCTTGGGCAAGCCGAGCAGGTGGACGCGTCAGTCAAGGACTCGCTGGAATGTCAGTCTCCGCCGGGCAGGTCGAGCCCTACCCATCCCACGCGGCTCTCCTCATAGACGCTTTGTTCCGGAACCAGGGAGGACGGCTCGTCAAAGCATCCCAATGCGACCGCGACGAGATCCTCACGGAACTCCGGCATCCAGAAGACTGTCGACCCGCAGCCGGGACAGAACCTGAACTCGATCGATCTCCCGCTGTCGCCCGACCTTGTGTAACTGTTCGAGGCTCCGGAAGTGGCGACCTTTTCCCTGTCGAAGAAGACCGCCACCCCGAATGCGCTACCCGTGCGGCGCTGGCATTCCCGGCAGTGGCAGACGGAGATCTTGACGGGGTCTCCCTCGGCCGTGATCGAAAGCTTGCCGCAGGAACAACTGGCTTCTCGTTTCACTGTCACCATGGTGCGCTGCTCCATATGGCCTGCGTCGCTCCCGAAGGCTTTGCGAACGCTATTTCGAGGTTTGTCGCCGCCGTTGCTTGTCGAGTGCATTCATGACGATGCACAAGGACTTTGAACCGTCCTCATCCATCAGTGTTGTCGGACGGCCGTGGTAGTCCGCTGCGAGCCCGGTGAACAGATCGAAAATCGTCCAGGAGCCGCCATGTTCGCGGCGGGTTGAATACCGGTCGGTGAGGAAGTCGCGCATGGTCCTGTGCCGTCTGCGTCAGGTTCGAGTTGATTCCGGTTCCTTTTCCGCGGCGCGTCGCGCCCGGATGGCCGCCGCGATGAAGACACGCGACAGTCCATGGTAAAGCGGCTCGCGTGAAAGAATGCGCGAGGTCACGTAGCCGATCATCGACACCGCCATGATCGGGATGACGGCCTGATGGTCGCCGGTCATCTCCAGGATGATGACAAAGGCCGTCATCGGCGCCTGTACGACGCCTGCGAAATACCCGGCCATACCCAGGATTGCCGCCAGCGCGATGCTGGTGCCGAGCAGAGAGCCGACGGTGCTGCCGAAACCGGCGCCGACGGCCAGCGACGGCGCGAAGATGCCGCCCGGAATGCCTGACAGCATCGACAGGAAGCTGGCTGCAAGCTTCTCGACAAAGAACAGCAGCGGCAGGGCGTTGCCTTCGACCGCACCGCGCGCCTGCTCGTAACCGGTGCCGAAGGTCGTGCCGCCGGATGCGACGCCGATGACAGCGATTGCCAGTCCGCAGGTTCCCGCAAGTGCCAACATGCGTTTCAGCGGTTGCGGTTGCGCCCAGCGGCGGATCTTCTGGCCGAAATGCAGGGCAAAGCCGCTGAAGGCGGCACCCAAAGCCCCGCCGCCGACACCACAGATCAGAACAAGTCCCCAGTCGCGAAGCTCGGTCGGCGCAGCCGATGCCATACCGAAATAATTGTAGCTGCCGGAAAGCCCGAGTGCAGCCAGACCGGAGAGGATGACGGCCGTCAGCACCAGCCCGTTGGCTCGCGACTCATAGGTTCGGCTCATCTCTTCGATGGCAAAGACGATACCGGCGAGCGGCGTGTTGAAGGCGGCGGCGATACCTGCCGCCGAACCCGCCAGGATCAGTCCACGCGCCTGCGCCATGCCGCCAAAGCGGGCGACGGCGAGCATGATCGAGGCGCCGACCTGCACCGTCGGTCCCTCGCGGCCGATCGAGGCGCCGGAGAACAATCCAAGCACTGTCAGCGCGATTTTGCCGAAGGCGATCTTCAGCGACAGCAGCCGCGTCCGGTCTTCTGCGTCATGCAAATGTCGGGCCGCGATCGCCTGCGGAATACCGCTGCCGCCCGAATTCGGAAACAGCGTTGCGGCGAGATAGGCCGAGAGCACGAAGCCCGCGGGCGTCAGCAACAGCGGCAGCAGGAAGCTCCATTCACCGGCAGAGGTGAGGGACACGAATGCGTTTTGCGCCAGATCCGCGAGCTTGGCGAAGCCGACGCTGATCACGCCGATGGCGAGCGCCCCACACCAGAAAACCAGCCGCGGCTTCCAGAGCGAAAACGAACCCCAAATCACGCGGGAGCGGCGAAGAAGCTTGGAATAGCGGTAACGGCTTGGCATGGCGGACTCGATACGTGCGAAGGTTATCAAAGCCTTCTAACGCCAAAGGCGCCCGGAGATCACCCCCCAACAATTGAAAACGCGCAGGATCGGGGTAGGATCGCTCCGTGCCGAGCCACGGAGGACGCTATGTTCAGCGCATTCGGAAGGGGATCGCCATCCCTTGGGCCAGACGACGTTTCCATGATGCAGACTCTGGTGAAGAACTACTGCCTGAGGAAGGCGATCGATCCGGACAGCGAGGAGGGGCGGGACGTCGCGCGCGAACTCCTGAAGTGGTTTCAGATCGGCGTGACCGATAAGAGCAGACTGCAAGAACTGTTCGCGTCACGTACCTGACGCCGCACGACTCCCAAGTCAGGGGCTCGACGCCGGTAGTCTCCTGCGGGCCGACGCCATCAGGACGGCGGCCCCGGCCACGCCCGAGGTGAGCGAGCCCGCAAGGATCCCGATCTTCACGTGATCCTGAGACGACGCATCCGGGAAGGCCAGCAGTCCGATGAACAGGCTCATCGTGAAGCCGATCCCGCAGAGCAGCGACACACCCGTCATCTGAGGCCAGGTCGCACGCGCGGGTAGCTGCGCCAACCCGGACTTGACCAGAAGCGCTACCGTTCCAAGCACGCCTGCAAGCTTCCCGAGGAGAAGGCCGGCGGCGACGCCGATGGTCACTGGCTCCGCAAGGACGCTTGCCGACGCACCTGCAAAGGAGACGCCGGCATTGGCGAAGCCAAATATTGGCACGATGAAGAAAGCCACCGGCTTCTGGAGTGCGTGCTCCAGTTTGTGGAGCGGAGACTCCTCGTGCGAGGCTTCGGGCGCGCCGGGGGTGACTTTCAGCGGAATGGCAAGCGCCAGAACGACGCCCGCGAGCGTGGCGTGAATCCCGGACAGGAAGACGGCGATCCACAGAAGAACCCCGAGCCCCAGATAGACCCAGATGTTCTTCACGCCGGACCGGTTCAGGATCACCAGGTTTCCGATCAAGACGGCTGCTACGGCAAGTGCAAGGACGTTGATGTCGGCAGTGTAAAAGATGGCGATGACGATCACCGCGCCGAGGTCGTCGATAATGGCCAGCGCCGCCAGGAAGATCTTCAGCGAGGCAGGCACCCTGTCGCCGAGAAGGGAGAGGACGCCGAGAGCGAAGGCGATGTCGGTCGCGGTCGGAATCGCCCATCCCCGCAGCGTCGAAGGGTCGGAGAGATTGAAGCCGATGTAGATCAGGGCGGGCAGCGCCATTCCGCCCGCCGCGGCGGCGCCTGGAAGGATTCGTCTGCTCCAGCTCGACAGTTGTCCGTCCAGCATTTCGCGCTTGATCTCCAGGCCGACCAACAGGAAGAAGACGCTCATCAGGGCGTCGTTGATCCAGTGCTGCACACTCAGCGGACCCAGGTAGACATGCAGGGCGTGGAAATAGACGTCGGCGACGGGAGAGTTTGCGACGACGATCGCCAGCGCGGCCACCGCCATGAGAATCAGACCGCCCGACGCCTCGCTGTCGAGAAACTGACGGAGTGTGGAATGGATGCGGCCTTGGATTGTTTTCGACACGGGTTCGCTCCCTCGATGGAGGTTGATCTCAGTCTCCGTCGATCAGGGGAATCCCCGGCGCACGCAGCACACGCCTGTCTCATAACTAAGGACTGGAGATTGGTTTGCCTAGCGAAATCGGCAGGTGTCGTCCGTTCTGACAAAGGCTTGAACGGAACGTGAAACGTCTTACCTGTGCGATGTGCAGCCTGAAGCCGGGCCGTGCATTCCGTCTGCTGCCACAGGAGGTCGCCAAATGCGTCCCTCTCAAACGATCTGCCTTGCCGTCGTCGCAGTCGCGATCGCCGGATTGCTATACCTGGCCTTTTCCGTCGGCCCGACCATCGCCCCGCCACCTGTGTAAGAACGTGATGGGATGAGGCTTAGTGGCCGAACCATCCCGCCACGCCGGCACCGCTTACCGCAATCTGCGCCACGGCAAGCAGAACCAGGGCCGCGATCAGATACGGAATCCGCTTCTTTCTGACGTGCATGTGCGTCGTCCACTCAAGCTAGCTATCCTGCGTCCTTAGCGCGAAGCATCGGACGTGCGCAACGCTCGGGTGGCGACTTTGCCCAGCGTCAGCCCCTGTACGACGATCGTAAAAATCACGACCGCGTAGGTCGCCGTGAGCAAGGCCGCCTTGAAGGCGTCTCCCGCAGGGAGAGGGCAAGCGCGATCGAGATGCCGCCCCTCAGGCCTCCACGGACGAGGACGATCACGGTTCCGCGGACGAAGTCGTAGGAAGAATGTGCGCTGTTCAGCAGTGAAGGATACGTCAAGCTGAAGGAAGAATTGATTGCGGCTCGCCTGGTATTCACTGTCTAGTACGGATCGCGCGCGCACGGTCGATGGCCGGGACCGGTGTCTCTGCTGGGCTTGTTCGTTGAATAACAAGGGGTAGGTCGCGCTATAGGTTGTCGTTGGCCGGGGCCGATTTGATTTTGGACGCCAGCTTTAGAATATATTTGTCGGCAAGATCCGTAAGTTGCAAAGCAACCTCCTTTTCGCTCGATCCCGCGGCCATGGCGCTGGTAATTAGCAAACTCAATTGCTTTCGGAATACTGCTTCACACTCTGGACGATCATCAGCAGAGGCGCAGACCGATCTTCCATGCTTTGGCGAAGGCGCTGTTTGCTGCGCAGGCGGATGAGACGGCGGTGATGCAAATCCTAGCGGACGGTGATCTGCCGCTCTGCAGCTGATAGTCATACGGCAGATGAGGAGAATCGGTGCCCAGATTGAGTTTCGTGGTCGTCGCCCATTGCGATTGGAGCATGGAACGGAAAAAGCGCTGGATGGCGGTGGCCATGAAACGCGGCGGACAGTGGCATCTTCAGCCTCCGGAACTCGTCGCTGACACGTCCAGTTTGTTCGACCGGCTACAGCGTGGCGCCGTCGAACCTGGCTCGCTTATCATCGGTGCCGACGACGCGCAGATCTTGCCGGCGCAAACTCATTTTTACGCTAATATTTACAGTAACGTACTTCTGGGCTTCCTCGATTTCTGCCACCCTTTGCGCGCTGCGCTGTAGGTGAGCGTCGCTCATGTAAACTTTCCCACTCACGACCGGTGGACATCGGAGGTTCGATCAATGAGATTTTCTGGCAAGCTTGCCGCGTTGGGATTGCTGCTCCTCAGCAGTTCCGCCTACGCACAGGACAGCGCTAAAACGCCACCTGACAAGCCCAATATCCTCGTCATCTTCGGTGACGACATCGGCCAATCCAACGTCTCGGC
The DNA here is from genome assembly GCF_001429725.1 of Rhizobium sp. Root708. GTDB lineage: Bacteria > Pseudomonadota > Alphaproteobacteria > Rhizobiales > Rhizobiaceae > Rhizobium. Next base: position 35,438 of record NZ_LMHV01000016.1, read on the forward strand.
CTATACGATGGGCGTCATGGGGTACCGAACACCAAACATCGACCGCATTGCGCAAGAAGGCGTGATCTTCACTGACTACTATGCCGAGCAGAGCTGCACCGCCGGCCGCTCGACTTTCATCACCGGCCAGGCGACGCTGCGCACCGGCCTCTCCAAAGTCGGCTTGCCGGGAGCGCCCATAGGACTGCAGGCGACTGACGTGACCATCGCCTCTGCCCTCAAGGACGAGGGGTATTCGACCGGCCAGTTCGGCAAAAATCACCTCGGCGACCGTGACGAGTTCCTGCCGACCAATCACGGGTTCGACGAATTCTTCGGAAATCTCTACCACCTGAACGCCGAGGAAGAGCCGGAGGACCGCAATTACCCGCAAGACCCGAACTTCCGAAAGCAGTTTGGCCCACGCGGGGTCATCAAGGCCTCGGCCGACGGGAAGATCGAGGATACGGGAGCCCTCACGCGCAAGCGGATGGAGACCATCGACGACGAGACTTCTGCCGCAGCTATTGACTTCATGAAGCGCCAGCATACTCAGGGCAAGCCGTTCTTCACCTGGTTCAACACCACGCGCATGCATGCTCGCACTCACGTGCGCGCAGACCACCGCAGCCCGCCGGGCCTCACCGCGCCGACTGAATATGCCGACGGGATGGTCGAGCATGACGCCGTGGTCGGCGAGGTACTGAAGTCGCTCGACGAGATGGGCATCGCTGACAATACGATCGTGGTCTATACGACCGACAACGGCCCGCACGAAAACACCTGGCCGGACGCGGCAAACACACCGTACCGCAGTGAGAAGACCACCAACTGGGAAGGCGCATTTCGAGTTCCGGCGATGATCCGCTGGCCAGGGCACATCAAGCCGGCAACCCAGCTAAACGGCATCGTGTCCGGTCTCGACTGGTTCCCGACGCTCCTCGCGGCCGCAGGCGACACCGATATCAAGGACCGGTTGCTGCAGGGAACGACGATCGATGGCAAAAAGTACAAGAACCACCTGGACGGATACAACCAGCTCGACTACTTGACCGGAAAAGCGCCAAACAGCGCACGTCAGGAGTTTTTCTACTTCAACGACGACGGTGATCTCGTGGCGCTGCGCTATGAGAACTGGAAGCTGGTCTTCGAGGAACAGCGCGCGCAAGGCACCTTGCAGGTCTGGGCTGAGCCATTCACCAAGCTTCGCCTTCCAAAAATGTTCGACCTCCGCGCCGATCCCTACGAGAAAGCTGACATCACCTCGAACACCTACTGGGACTGGGTCTTCACCCACGCTTACCTTGCGGTCCCTGCGCAGGCGGAGGTGGCGAAATTCTTCGCAACCTTCAAGGACTACCCACCGGCGCAGCGGCCGGCGAGCTTCTCGATCGACCAAATTCAGGAGAAGCTGACAGAGTCATTCAACTCAATGGGTGGCGGGCAGTAGGCATACCCATGAAACCGCCCGCATGACCAAGCCGGCTTTGTCATGAGACGTCGGAGTACCCAGTCGGGGTGCTCCGACGCGAATTTCATTCCGACGGAACCGTTTGACAGAATGGCGCTGCAACTTATGGAGGACCTGCATGCGATCGTACATGACGGTTCGTTCCATTGCCTTTGCGATGCTCGTTTCCCTAGCGACATCTACCTCGGCCTTTACCCAGTCTGTGCCCTCCGATGGCTCCGTCCTCCCGTTTCCGCCGTCGCCTATGCAGGGTATGGCGAAACCTAGATTGCAGGATTCCACGATGGCGTGGCCGGTTGCTCCGCAGCGGCTGCCGAAAGATGCGCCGAACATTCTGATCGTGTTGCTCGACGACGTCGGCTTCGGCGTCTCGGAGGCCTTCGGCGGAGAAGTTCACACGCCGACCCTCGACCGTCTGGCGAAGGAGGGCATCAGCTTCACCGATTTCAATACGACATCGATCTGTTCTCCGACCCGCGCATCGCTTTTGACGGGGCGCAATCACACCCGTGTGGGGTCGGGAACTATCGCTGAGCGCGCGGTGGCGTTCGACGGCTATACCGGCGTCATTCCCAAAACAGCAGCCACCGTTGCGGAAGTCTTGAAGGATTATGGCTACCACACGTCTGCCTTCGGCAAATGGCACAATACGCCGGCGATCGAAACAACCGCCATAGGCCCAAAGGACCATTGGCCGAACGCCTATGGCTTCGAATATTTCTACGGCTTTCTGGGCGGGGAGACGTCGCAGTGGGAACCCAGGCTGACGGAAAATTTCAACGCCGTCGAGCCACCGAACGACCCCAAATATCATCTGACCGAGGATTTGGTCGGCAAGGCGTTGAACTGGCTCGACGAGTACAGGGCTTTCGATCCTGACAAGCCTTTCATGATGTACTGGGCTCCGGGCGGCGTGCATGGTCCGCACCATGTGGCGCAGGAGTGGGCCGATAAGTATAAGGGGAAGTTCAACGACGGATGGGATGCCTATCGCGAACGTGTCTACAAGCGCCAACTCGACATGGGGATCATTCCTCCAGGTACCAAGCTCACCGAGCGTGATCCGACCATGGCCTCCTGGGACAGCATCCCGAGCGAGCAGCGCCCTTTCCAGGAGCGGTTGATGGAGGTGTTTGCGGGCTTTGTCGAACACACCGACACACAGGTCGGCCGCCTGCTAGACGGCATGAAACAGCGTGGCCTGAGCGACAATACCCTGGTCTTCTACATCTTCGGCGACAACGGCTCGAGCGCCGAAGGACAGCAGGGGTCGATCAGCGAACTGCTGGCCCAGAACAATATTCCAAACACCCTTCAGCAGCAGCTAGACGCACTCAACAAGATCGGCGGGCTGGACGCTCTCGGCACCCCTAGGACAGACAATATGTACCATGCCGGCTGGGCTTGGGCTGGAGGGACGCCGTTCAAGGGGACGAAGCTGCTGGGAGCCTATTTCGGCGGCACACGCAATCCCATGGTGGTCTCCTGGCCGGGGCACATCAAGCACGACGGCAAGATGCGTGAGCAGTTCCATCATGTCGTGGACATCGCACCGACGATCTATGACGTATTGAAGATCAAGCCGCCGAAAGTCGTCAGCGGTTTCGATCAGATACCGATCGACGGAACGAGCCTGGCCTATACCTTCGCCTCCGCCGATGCCAAGGGCGAAAAGAAGATGCAGTTCTTCGACAACAACGGCAGCCGAGGTCTCTACCTCGACGGATGGTTCGCCGGCACCTTCGGCCCGTTCATTCCGTGGGACACGCCAGGGTCGGCAAAGCGGCTTGCGAACTGGGATTCCGCTAACGACAAGTGGGAACTCTACGATCTCAAGTCTGACTTTTCGCAGGCCAACGACCTTGCCGCCAAGGACCCAAAGAAACTGGAACAGATGAAGGCCAAATTCCTGGAGGTCGCAAAGGCAAACCAGGACTTTCCGATCGGAGCTGGAAACTGGCTGCGGCTTCACCCCCAGGACAGGGTCAAATCACCCTACGAGAAGTGGACCTTCTCGCAGAACACGCGCCGCATGCCGGAGTTTGCGGCTCCCGGGGTCGGACGCGAGAGCACGAACGTAAAGATTTCAGCTGAGTTCGGCGACAACGCCAATGGTGTGCTCTACGCCGTCGGTGGCGCAGGCGGTGGACTGTCTGTCTATGTGGAGGACGGCCACCTCGTCTACGAGTACAACATGATGATCATCGAGAACTATAAGGCCAAGACGGATAAAATTGACGCCGGCAAGCACGAGATCGAGATCGCGACATCGATCCCCAAACCTGGCGGCGCTGGCGAGGTCGTGATCAAGGTCGATGGCAAGGAAGCAGCGAGGACCACGGTCGCTCGAACAGTTCCAGCCGCATTCACGGCGACCGAATCCTTTGATGTCGGGGCGGACCTTGGCTCTCCGGTGTCCGAGGACTATGCGGAAAAACGACCGTTCGCGTTCAACGGTACAATCGAAGAAATGCATGTCACGCTGTCTAGGTAATCGCAGCCACGGTGCACAAGCTGGTCCAGAGAACCGTTGCTCTCGGCCAGCTTGCGGGTCTGCCAGGCAATCAACTCATCCTCGAGATTAAGGGAGCTTCCGATGGGCATGAAACAGCTTCGCGCTCTGGTCCTGCAGACTGCGATACTCGCGGCGATCCCCACCGTCACGCTGGCTCAATCAGTTCTCTCCAAGGCCGAGCGTACTTCCGAAAGCATGGAGCCGGCGCTGGTTCATTCTGATCAGGCGTTAGCTGCACAGGCGAAGCTCGACGCACTACAGACGAAGTTCGGCCGCAAGCCAAACATCGTCTGGCTCGTCGTCGACGACATGGGATACGGTGACCCGGGCGCATTTGGCGGTGGTGCTGCTGTGGGAGCAGCGACACCCAATATGGACCGGTTGGCCGCGGAAGGCCTGAAACTGACTTCCACCTACTCACAGGCGACCTGCACGCCAACCCGCTCAGCCATTCTGACCGGACGCCTGCCAGTTCGAACCGGCCTGACCCGCCCCATCCTTGCGGGCGACAAGATCACCAGGAACCCGTGGTCCGACGAAACCTCACTGCCGAAAATTCTGGGTGAGGCTGGCTACAAAACAATCCTCTCCGGGAAATGGCATGTGGGCGAGTCCGAGGGCATGCGGCCGCACGACATCGGCTTTGACGAGTTCTATGGCTTCTACGAGGCCGAGAAAGAAATCAGCCAGGGAGTGGACAAACGCCGATATCCCGATCTCGTCCTGAACCCGGAGCGTCTAGCGATGCTCAAGGCCACAGGTTCGAGTGATGCCCTGGTTCATGGCTTCAAGGGAGGCGTGACTAGCGACGTTGAGGTAATAGATAGTATCGAGAAGATGGCTGAGGGCGACCGTCTAACCAAGGAATTCACCGTTGCGAAGATAAAGGAATTGGCCTCTGGGACCGCGCCGTTCTTTCTCGAACATTGCTTCATGAAGGTACATGCCGACAACTTCGCCAGCAAGGAGTTCGAAGGCAAGAGCGCATCCAAATACCCGTACAAGGACGACGTCGTCGAAGTAGACTCTTACGTCGGTCAAATCGTCAAGGCGCTGGATGAGGCCGGTGTCCTAGACAACACCTTCGTGTTCGTAACCTCCGACAACGGTCCACAGTTGGATACCTGGCCTGACGCCGGATACACACCATTCCGAGGAGCCAAAGGTTCGGCCTGGGAGGGTGGCGTGCGCGTCCCTGGAATTGCATACTGGCGTGGGACCATCAAGCCGGGCCGCCAGAGCGATGAACTTTTTGACCTCATGGACCTCTTCAACACGTCGCTGCACCTTGCCGGTTCACTCGATAAGATACCGTCTGATCGGTACATCGATGGCATCGACCAGACGTCGTTTCTATTGGCGGACGACGGCCGGTCTAATCGGGAGAAAGTCTACATCTGGAACGAACAGGACTTCATGGCGATGCGCATGTATGAGTACAAAATGCACCTGAAGATCGTGCAGGAGCATGCGCAGTGGCTGAACATCGACATGACCACTGTCAGCGACGTCGGCCTCGCACCATGGCTGTTCAACCTCTATATTGACCCGAAAGAACAGTACCCTGTTGGGCACCGCATGAATGCCTTCCTTGCGTCGATGGCTGCCGAAATGAAGGGGCATGCGGCGACGTTCAAGAAGTATCCGCCCAAAAACATTGGGCTCGGGCAATAAGACAAAAGGTCAACTGACTTGCCTGCGTCGCTTGCAGATGCTCGGCAGTGAGGATCAGGTTGAGTACCAGAAGTTGCGCGATTCCGTCGGGAATCTCCGGCGGTTCCAACGCCAGACGGATGCGAGCGAGAGACCGTGAAGCACTGGCTTTCAGGGCAGCACGGTCCGGATGCCGTGTATTTCCTTCGTCTCGTGGTTTCGTCGCCCGTAATCCGATCCTTTGTCCTCGGCCTGATCGAAGGCCCGGCGTCAAAGGGGGCAGCTGATCCAATAGATCGGTACTCCTTAACGGCAGCAAAGGACGCCTACGTTGCTGGTGAAGCCGCTCTCGACCCATCAGACCGGAAAACTCAGCAAAATGACCCTGAAGATGACCCTGTAAATGACCCTGAAAAGGCGGAGATCAACGAGCGGCAGCACTGGTTCCTGACACGAATAGCGGAAGGTGGCCGATGCTGCGCCACCGAGATCATGACGACGTGGAAGGTGAGCCTGAAGACCGCTCACCGAGGCATTCGCGGTCTCCAGCAGTGAATAGCCCCTAGATTTGTAGACGCCTTCTCCCCTAAACTTGAGGCAGGAGGCCTATATGGGCAAAGGCAATTTCACAGAAGAGTTCAAACGTGAC
>NZ_LMHV01000017.1 GCF_001429725.1 Rhizobium sp. Root708
GAGGCGTCTCAAAGCTAAAGCCGAAGAGGTGTATTTACCACCCGCCCCCGATCTGATCTTGCAACCGGTATCAGCCGCTCAGATCGGGGCTGGTCGATGTGCCGTGTGGCGACCAGTCGGACATTACTACTTTGCAAGCCGGCGGACATTCCAACTCCTCCGCCACATGGGTAGGTAGAAGCGGTGCGGCGGTTGTCTGTTCGTCGCCTCCCATTGCAACGTCCTCGCTCGCCCTCAATTGATCCGCGCTCTTCCTTTGTGCGTAGACTGCCCTACAATTTTCTGGGACAGCCGGAGCTATCGCCATGCGCGCCTTCCTCGCAGTTTTCATTCTGTGTGCCGCGTCCTTTGTGACGACAGCTCGGGCCGAAGATCCGATCGATACAACGCGGGTCATGATCGAGTCGCAGATCAAGGCGTTCCTGAACGACGATGTCGACACGGCCTATTCCTATGCCGCGCCGAGCATCAAGGCGATCTATCCCGACAAGAACCTCTTCTTCGCGATGGTCAAGAAAAGCTACGAACCGGTCTATCACCCCGGCAACTACGCCTTCGGGCGAAGTCGCTCGGTCGACAACGGCGCGATGATCTATCACGAGGTGCTGATCTCGGGCCGCGACGGCAAGGATTGGACCGCCATCTACCAAGTCGCGCGCCAGCCGGATGGAAGCTACAAGATCAACGGCGTCCAGATCGTGCCGAATACCGAGAGCAAGGGCATTTAGGACCTAGTGGCAGGCACAGCCCGCGCTGCGATGGCATCCGCGGGACGCGTCGCGGCGCTAGGTTGGCGCCGCCTCCGCGGAGGTAACCCAGGCCGTGATAGGTGAGCGCGCTGTATCGCTGCGCGGGGGCCGAAGCGCCGAAGCGCTCCTCACCAGATCGGTGGACGGCGGCCAGCTCAGACCGGCTCGAGATCGCCCCTCGCCCATTCTTCCTGCGTTTCCGCCATGAAGTCGGCAAAACGACCTTCCGCAATTGCCTTGCGGATGCCCTGCATCAATTCCTGGTAATAGGCAAGATTATGCCAGGAGAGCAGCATCCCGCCGAGCGCCTCGTTGGCGCGGACAAGATGATGCAGATAGGCACGCGAGTAGTCGCGCGAAGCCGGGCAGTTCGACTGGTCGTCGAGCGGGCGCATGTCCTCTGCGTGACGGGCGTTGCGGATGTTGACCTTGCCGCGGCGGGTGAAGGCAAGACCGTGCCGGCCGGAGCGGGTTGGCATGACGCAGTCGAACATGTCGATACCGCGAGCAACCGACTTCAGGATATCGTCGGGCGTACCGACACCCATAAGGTAGCGCGGCTTTTCCGTTGGAAGCACCGGCAGCGTTTCCTCGAGCATTTTCAGCATGACGTCCTGGGGTTCGCCAACCGCGAGACCACCAACGGCATAGCCCTTGAGGTCGAGATCCTTCAGTGCCGCAGCCGACCGGACGCGAAGTGCCGGCACATCCCCACCCTGGACGATGCCGAACATCGCCTTTCCCGGCTGGTTGCCGAAAGCCACCTTGCATCGCTCCGCCCAGCGCAGCGACATTTCCATGGCGCGTTCGATCTCACGCGGCTCGGCGGGCAGCGCAATGCACTCGTCGAGCTGCATCTGGATATCGCTGTCGAGCAATCCTTGGATCTCGATCGAACGCTCCGGCGACATGTGGTGCAGGCTGCCGTCGACATGCGACTTGAAGGTCACGCCCTGCTCGTTGAGCTTGCGCAGACCTGACAGCGACATGACCTGGAAGCCGCCGCTGTCGGTGAGGATCGGCCCATCCCAACGGATCAGTTTGTGCAAACCGCCGACGCGGGCGACGCGCTCGGCCGTCGGGCGCAGCATGAGATGATAGGTATTGCCGAGAATGATGTCGGCGCCGGTGTCGCGAACCTGGTCAAGATACATCGCCTTGACGGTGCCGACAGTGCCGACAGGCATGAAGGCAGGCGTGCGGATCGTGCCGCGCGGCATCGAGACCTCGCCGAGACGCGCACCGGCATCGGTCTTCTTGAGAGTGAACTGAAAGTTCTCGGTCATTTAGTCTTTCCGGAAAAGCAGGCTGGAATCGCCATAGGAATAGAAGCGGTAGCCCGTCGAAATCGCATGTCGATAGGCCGCATGCATCGTCTCGAAGCCGGCAAAGGCCGAAACGAGCATGAACAATGTCGAGCGAGGCAGATGGAAGTTCGTCATCAGCATGTCAACCGCCTTGAAGCGGTAACCCGGCGTGATGAAGATGCCGGTGGCGCCGGCCCAGGCGCTGATCTCGCCGTTTTCCTGGGCTGCACTTTCGATCAGCCGCAGCGATGTCGTGCCGACGCAGATGATGCGCCCGCCCCTCGCCTTCACGGCGTTGAGGCTCGCAGCCGTCTGGGCGCTGACATAGCCGCTCTCGACATGCATCTTGTGATCGTCGGTGTCATCGACCTTCATGGGCAGGAAGGTGCCGGCACCGACATGCAGCGTCACGAAATGCCGTTCGACGCCAGCGTTGTCGATGGCTTCGAAAAGGTCAGGCGTGAAGTGAAGCCCTGCGGTCGGGGCAGCGACTGCACCCTCCTCGCGGGCATAAATCGTCTGGTAGTCGGCACGGTCGCGCTCATCCTCGGCGCGCTTGGCGGCGATATATGGCGGCAGCGGAATGTGCCCGACAGAATGGATGGCCTCGTCGAGCATCGGTCCCGAAAGATCGAAGGCAAGCGTGACTTCGCCGCCCTCACCCTTCTCCTCGACGGTGCATTCGAGCGTCCCGAGAAGGCAGCTGCTGCCGTCATGGCCGAAGGAGATACGATCGCCGATCTTGATGCGCTTGCCGGGTTTGGCGAAGGCCTTCCAGCGGCTGGCGCCGACGCGCATGTGCAGCGTCGCCGAAACCTGCTGGCCGCCCGCACCCTCGCGATGGCGGATACCTTCGAGCTGCGCCGGGATCACCTTGGTGTCGTTGAAAACAAGCGCATCGCCTGCCCTTAGAAAGCTGGGCAGATCGCTCACCCGATGATCTGACAGCTGCGCTTTCCGGGCTGCGGGGTCCACGACGAGCAAACGCGCGCTATCGCGCGGCTCGGCTGGCCGCAGGGCGATCCGTTCATCCGGCAGGTCGAAATCAAAGAGGTCTACGCGCATCACTTAAATCCAGGCAAAGCGAAACCCGCCCTACGCTTTCGCGCAAGGGCGGGTTTCAGCAGAAATCACAATCAGACGTCAGCGGCAACCCGCATCGAGACGATCGAGTCGGGATCGGTGACCGGCTCGCCCTTCTTGATCTTGTCGACGTTGTCCATGCCTTCGATGACCTGACCCCAGACGGAGTACTGCTTGTTGAGCCAGGGAGAATCGGTAAAGCAGATGAAAAACTGCGAGTTGGCGGAGTTCGGGTTCTGCGACCGGGCCATCGAGCAGGTGCCTCTGATGTGGCTGATGGCAGAGAACTCAGCCTTCAGATCAGGCTTCTCGGAGCCGCCCATGCCGGCACGGCCCGGGTTGAAGCTCTCGCTGCCCTTCTTGCCGAACTTCACGTCGCCGGTCTGCGCCATGAAGTCGTTGATGACGCGATGGAAGACAACGCCGTCATAGGCCTTCTCGCGAGCGAGTTCCTTGATGCGGGCGACGTGCTCCGGTGCCACTTCCGGCAGCAGCTGGATGACAACCTTGCCCTTGGTGGTTTCCAGGATGATGGTGTTTTCGGGATCCTTGATCTCGGCCATTCTTCTTCTCCTACTTGTCTTGAAACTTACTTCTTGCCGACGGTGACCTTGATCATCCGGTCGGGATTGGTGACTTCGCCGTTCTGGCCTTCGCCGCGCTTGATCTTGTCGACGTTCTCCATGCCGGAAACGACCTTGCCGACAACGGTGTACTGGCCGTTGAGGAAGGAGCCGTCGCCGAACATGATGAAGAACTGCGAGTTCGCGGAGTTCGGGTCCTGTGAACGGGCCATGCCGACCGTGCCGCGAACGAAAGGCGTCTTCGAGAATTCTGCCGGCAGGTCGGGCATTTCGGAGCCACCGGTGCCAGCGAGGCTCGCATCAAAGCTTTTTTCCATGTTGCCGTACTTCACGTCGCCGGTCTGGGCCATGAAGCCTTCGATGACGCGATGGAAGGCAACGTTGTCGTACTCGCCCTTCTTGGCGAGCGCTTCGATCTGCGCAACATGCTTCGGCGCGACGTCTGGCATAAGCTGGATGACGACAGGGCCATTCTTCAGCTGGATCGTCAGCGTGTCACCGGATTGGGCGAACGCGTCGCCCGCGAACGAGGCAAGATAAAGTACGCCTGCAAATGCGAGATAGAAAAGTTTCATGTTGGCTCCGTTTGCGGCGAAAATGTCGCCTAGGATTTGCGCTTGGATTGAAGGGCTTTCAAGACGGCAGCCGGCACAAAGGCGCTGACATCGCCTCCCATGGCAGCGATTTGCCGGACCAATGTGGCGGTTATGGGCCGCGAGGCCGTTCCAGCGGGCAGAAAGATGGTTTGAATATCCGGCGCCATCTGCCGGTTCATCCCGGCCATCTGCATTTCGTAGTCGAGATCGGTACCGTCCCTGAGGCCACGGATCAGAAGCGTCGCGCCGTGGGTGCGCGCCGCATCGACCACGAGATTGTCGAAAGAAACGACAGAGATATCGCTGGCCTTCTCAGGAAATGCATCAGCGAGCGAGGCGCGAATGAGGTTTGCTTTCTCCTCGAAGGAGAAAAGCGGCGTCTTGCCCGGATGAATGCCGATCGCGACGATGACCTTGGACGCAACATTGAGCGCCTGTACGAGCACGTCGAGATGTCCATTCGTGATCGGATCGAAGGATCCCGGATAGAAAGCAGTCGTCATGGGCCCGGCCATTTGTTTGCACGCCTTTTGTCATGGATAAAGGCTTCTCGCAAGTCATTTGCCCACAACTGAACGATGTATGAACGCGGTGTTCAAGGCCGCTTCAGGCGGTGAGCCGTACAAGGAGAGCGTCAACCAATCGATGCCATCAGGCATCAACTCCCCGGTAAAGTCACAATGCTGATCGTTCTCGTTATTGCTGCCGTCATCCTATCGCTGGTCGCGGAACTTGGCCTCAATTTCCTTGATGCACGCACCGATGCGAATTGGATGCGTTCGGATGTAAGCGAGCACCGCGCCATCGTCAGAGCGGTCGGCAAAGTGGCTTTTAAACCGATTAAGTTTTCTGAACGCCAGATGAACGAGCCATTCAATGTGGCTTCAGATCGCGCTTGGTAAACGACCCGTCAATGTCCGGCGGAACCATTTACAGTCGGACGCGTTCATTCAACCGAAGCGTAACGGATACGCGCACAAGGAAGATACTATGCTGAATAAAGTTACCATGATTAATGCAGTTTGGATGGTAATTATGACAGGCATGATCGCAGCTACCGTTACGCTGTACGACCAGAAAGTTGACGCGTCCAAGGTATATGGCCCTTATGCATCGGCACGCACTGCCATCATGAGCCAGTACTAAGGGACCTGAACGCAAGATCCAGGAGGATTGCTTATGTTCATGATCTTGACTGTGCTTACCGCCCTTATCAGCATTATGTTCATCGTATCCGTGGGGTCCACCGTTTCCGCTCTCAGACGTGAGAGTGAAGAAGTGAAACGGATCAACGGAAAGCACAGCCTCTTTTAGGCGGTCTTGCGAAACGCTGAAATTCTAAAGCCGGATGATCATCTCATCCGGCTTTTTTATTGCGGATCGCGATCCGCCGTGCGGCGCACCATCAAAATCTCGTCCACTCCGCGCCCGGCGTGCATGAAACCATCGGGAATTCGGCCGGCTTCAACAAAGCCCTGCGTGAGGTAGAAGCGAATGGCACCATCGTTTTCCGCACTGACCGCGAGCTCGAGCTGGTGCACGCCTATCCCGCCCGCATGGTTGCTGACAGCATCGAGAAGCGCTCGCCCGATACCGGAACCTCTATAGGCGGGGCTCGTATAAACCATGATCAGCGTTCCGCGGTGCGCCATCTTGCTCATACGCTGCCGCATCAATCCCATCAGGCCGGTCGGCGCCTCTTCGTCAAAAGATGCGTGGACGATGTTATGCCGAAGCCGGTTCTGCCATTCTTCGATGGGCAGACATTCCCACTCCTCGACGCTGCTGGCATAGGCCTCGGGATCGTTGCGGAGCGCCTCCAACCGGATGCGTCGAAATGCATCGACATCCCGCGAGTTGTCGGCCTGCAATATCCGTATCGTCCGAGACCCTTCGACCATGCCGATCAGATTGACTGCAAGGTCCAATCGACGATCTGGCTCGTCACGGTGGAGAACGCTCGGTCGAGCGCCTTCACGTAACCATCATTCGAGCCACCGCCAGCCGGAACGGCCTGCTGAAAGACCTTTTGGGCCCGTACCGAGCCGTTGCGGTCGTTGAGGATCTTAGCCGAAATTTCCACGACAGCGTGGCTTCCGTTGCCTGAGCTGATCTCGAAGGCGCGAATATCCGTCACCACCTGATAATCGATTGCCAGCCCCTGCCCCGGAATGCCGACGCCGCCGAGCTTGCCGGAGTTCTCGAAGGCCTCGACCAATTTGGCCTGTACCATCCGCGGAAGCTTGTCGCTCCACTGCGATTTGGCAAGATACTGGATCTCCGACGACGAAACGCGCACCACGATCTGCTCGCTGTCGAGTGCCCGCAGCGCGGTCGGCTGCTGCACCAGGATCTGCCGGTTCTTCGCAGTAGGACCATTGCCGCTCACCGGAGCGGAAAGATCGTAGGTGTCATTCTTTGGTGTGGTGCCGCAGCCGCCGAGTGCCACGGCAATCAAAGGCAATGCGAAGGCGGTCCGGACAATCCAGGAACGACGCACCAACAAATCCGATACAGCCATATGCCGTTTCCCCTGTTATCGCCGCGTCCGGCCGTCAAATTGCTTTACGGTATCGCCACCGAAAATCAGCCTCTGTGGATCGCGATCGAAGCTGGTTATGGTGTCGTTGAGGTTCTGGACCGTCGAACGCGTATCATTGATGAGCGCCTGGACATCACGCAGTCCGCCGCTCGAGAATTTCTGCAGATTGTCCGCAATCGGGCCGATACGGGCATTGAGGTTGTCGGCAACCTTCTTGAAGGAGTCGAGCGTGTCCTTCGCCTGAGTGAACAGCGATTGAGTGCTGTCGGATCCGAGCAGCGTATCCAGCTTCGCCAGGATGCCATCGACACGCGTCGAAGCAGCATTGAGCTTGTTCGATATCTGCGTGACGTTCTGGATCGTCTGGTCGATATCCTTCTGGTGAGCAGATACCGTATTCGCCACGTCCTTGATGGATGCAACGGCTACGCGAGCATCCTTCGTCGCCTGCGAGATATCGTCGACCGATCCCTTCACCTTGGCCGGATCGATCTGTGCGACAAGGGTATCGACGCGGTCGAGCGTCGCCTGCGCCTTCTTGCCGAGATCGTTGTAGGTCGACGCCGTTTCCTGGAATTTCTGGATTGCACCCTTGAGATCACCAGAGGCATCGGCAACGTTGTCGCTGACTTTTTCGGCATTGGCGAGGATGTGGTCGATCTTCTTCGCGTCCACCGATTTCACTAGCGCTTCAACAGCTTCAAGCGTCGAGTCGACGCGACCGGACACCTTGCGCACCGTCTCGGACAACTGACCGACGCTTTGCAGGAAGGAATCGATATTGCCTGAATTCTTGGCCAGCGCGTCGGAGAAAGTCTCCGCGTTGTGCAGGGTCTTGGTCAGAGGTCCGCGTGCATCCTTCACGAATCCCTGGATCTGTCCGACGGCATCGTTGGCGCGGTCCATGATCTTGTCGGCGGTCGCCAGGAGGTTGGTCACACTCGACTGGTCCGCGACAATCACGGCCCGCTTGCCGGAGTCGATCGCTTCCTGAAGGATGTTTTTCTCACCGACCTTGCCGCCCGACAGTTCGACATAGGCAGCGCCAGTCAGCCCCTGGATCTCAAGGATTGCCTTGGTCGACGGATAGATCGGAGCGTCGATGCGCACCTCGGTGAAGGCGAGCGAAAACTGCGGATCGTCAGCATCGATCGACAGCGACTTCACCGATCCGACCTGGATGCCGTTGAAGCGGACCGGCGAGCCGACGCTGAGGCCGTTTGCCGATCCGGGGATACGCACGATCAGCTCGGCCATTGGTCCGCCGCGCCCATATTCGGCCATCCAGTAGACGAAGCCGAACGCAGCCGCGATGACAAGCACCGTGAAAAAGCCGACAATCGTATAATTCGCTTTTGTTTCCATCTTATCCGCTCACTTCCCGCGGCTATCTTGCGCCAGCCTTTCGGCGGCGCCGGCGTGGGTGTCTTGCGGCACGATCGAACGCGCGCGCTTGCCTTTGAAATAAGCCTGAACCCACGGATCGTCGTAGGCCAGCATGTCGTCGATCGTCCCCTCAACCATGACGCGCTTCTTTCCGAGCACCGCGATTCGGTCGCACACGGAAAACAAGCTATCGAGGTCGTGTGTCACCATATACACGGTCAGTCCCAGCGTATCCCGAAGCTTGGCGATCAGATCGTCGAACTCCGCAGCACCGATCGGATCTAGCCCTGATGTCGGCTCGTCCAGAAACACAAGCTCCGGATCGAGCGCGAGTGCCCGCGCGAGCGCTGCCCGCTTGATCATGCCGCCTGAAAGCTCGGAAGGGTATTTGTCCGCCGCATCAGGCGCGAGACCGACAAGGCGTATCTTCAGATGCGCCAACTCGTCCATGAGCGACTGCGGCAGGTCCAGATATTCCCGCATCGGAAGCTGAATGTTTTCCTTCACGGTCAGCGACGAAAACAACGCGCCCTGCTGGAAGAGCACGCCGAGCCGCATGTCCAGCGCATTCCGTTGCGGCTCGTCAAGCTCGTCGAAGTCCTGCCCCAGGATCTTGATTTGCCCCGACCGGCGCGGAAGCAGCCGCAAAACGGTGCGCATGAGTACGGATTTACCAGTACCGGAAGCACCGACGAAACCCAGGATCTCGCCCCGGTAGATATCGAGATTCAGATTGTCGAGTACGATCTTGGAGCCGAAGCCGACGGTCACGTCGCGCGCCGAGAGCACGATGTCGCGCCCTTTTTCGCTCTCGATCTCCGTCTGCTCTTCTTCCACATGCACCTCAGAAATTAATCGCCGCATAGAACATGGCAAAAAGCCCGTCCATCAGAATGACCACAAAGATCGCTTTGACGACCGCTGAAGTCACATGTTGGCCGAGCGACTCAGCACTGCCACCTACTTTTAGGCCCTCTACCGCCGCAACGATACCGATAACGAGCGCCATGAAGGGCGCTTTGATCATTCCCGACAGCACCGTCGACAGCGTAATTGCCTCGTGCAGCCGCGCGATGAAGTTTGCAAAGGTAATACCGGAATATCCCCAGGCGACGACGGCCGCGCCAGCCAGCGATGCGAAGTTGGCGATAACGGTCAGCAACGGCAAGGCGACCGTCAGGGCGACGAGCCGCGGGAAGATCAACACGCCAACCGGATTCAAACCCATAACCTTCAGCGCGTCGATCTCCTCGCGCATCTTCATCGAGCCGATCTCAGCGGTGATGGCGCTGCCGGAGCGACCTGCAATCATGATGGCGGTCAGGAGAACGCCGATTTCACGCAACTGCAGAATGCCGACAAGGTCGACGACGAAGACTTCGGCGCCGAAGTAACGCAGCTGGAACGCGCCCTGCTGCGCGATGATCGCGCCGATCAGAAACGACATCAGAAGGATGATCGGCACGGCGCGAACGCCCATGTGGTCGATCTGATTGACGATCGAGGCCGGCGACACGCCGCTGCCGCGACCGAATTTCATCTGCGCGCCGCGAACCGCAGAGCCGAGGATATACATGGCCGCCGCGATGTTGTTCCAGAGATCGAACGCAATCTTGCCGATCGGGGCGAAGATACGCTCAGCCAGCGACAGTTTCGGTGCGGGCTCTGCATCGCTTTGGGAGGGCTCTTCCAGGAATGAGGCGATCAGTTCGTCGATATGCGGGTTGCTGCCCTCGAACGTCAGCGTGCCGCCGGCGCTTTCCACCTGCTTCTTCAGCCGGCACAGCAGCCAGACGCCGGCCGTATCGATGTCGGAAATCTGCGACAGGTCGAGCGTGATGCTGCGGCTATCATGTGCCGTTAGCTTCTCGAAATCCTTCAGGACGAGATGAATATTGGCGCTTCGCCAGTTACCCTCAAGATGGGCGTGCACCTCCGACCCATTTGCTTGGTCGTCCACGTGCAGTGAGGCGGCGTTGCGGGGCTCGGACTTCAAAATGCTTGTATCTTTCAAGGCTTACGGCGACATTGCCGACTCGCGAACGAGTGCTCGCCGCTAGCGCTCAATATACCCAAGCCCAACCAAATTTCCATGCGTGCAGGATTGCAAATATGCCACGGTCCCTCGAAATTGAAACGAGCTCCTTCCCCATTGCCGGCACTTTCACGATTTCGCGCGGCAGCAAGACGACGGCCGAGGTCGTCACCTGCGTTTTGAAGGACGGCGACGTCATTGGATGGGGAGAATGCGTCCCCTATCGGCGCTACGGCGAGACCATCGAAAGCGTCACGGCGCAGATCGAGGCCGCCCGACCACTTCTGGAAAGTGGTCTCGAACTCGGCGATCTGGCGCAGGCGATGCCGCCCGGAGCGGCGCGAAATGCCGTTGATTGCGCTCTGTGGGACCTTGCAGCCAAGAAGAGTGGCCAGTCGGTCGCCGCTCGACTGGGCTTGAATGATCCGCAGCCGCTAACCACGGCCTTTACGATCTCGCTCGGCGAGCCCGACTTCATGGCGGACCAGGCACGCAGGAACGCGGACCGCGCCCTCTTGAAGGTGAAGGTCGGCACAGCCGATGACGAAAGCCGCATTCTGGCCGTCCGCGGAGCCGCCCCCGAGAGCGCGATCATTCTGGACGCGAACGAGGGTTGGACCGAGGAGAATCTTGCCCGGCACCTGCAGATTGCCGCCAACGCCGGGATCGCATTGGTGGAGCAGCCCCTGCCGGCCGGCCGTGATGAAATTCTTGCCGAAATCGAACGTCCGATTCTCGTCTGCGCCGACGAAAGCGTGCATCACACCGGCGACCTTGCGAGCCTTCGCGATCGCTACGATGCGATCAACATCAAGCTCGACAAGACAGGCGGGCTGACGGAAGCCCTGGCCATGAAGCTTGAAGCACAGAGACTCGGCTTCAAGATCATGCTCGGCTGCATGGTCGGCACGTCGCTTGCGATGGCGCCGGCGGTCCTGCTCGCACAGGATGCCGATTTCGTCGATCTCGACGGCCCGCTGTTGCTGGCCCGCGATCGACAGCCCGGCTTGCGCTATGCCGCCTCTCTCGTCTGGCCGCCCGAAAGAGACCTCTGGGGCTGAAGGTAGTAAGCGACGATGATCAGGCTGAGACCGGCCAGCGCGACGAACGCCATCACGTAGTAGCTTGCCAGCCCGAGCGCTGCGTAGACGTAACCCGCGGCGATCGTCATCAACCCCATGAACATGCCGTTATAGAAGAAGTAGGCGCCCTGCGCCGAAGACTCCTGCGTCTCCTGCACCGACGCGACGATACGCCGTTGCACGCCGGTGTGGACGAAGGCGTAGGTAAACGAGTGAAGGCACTGGAGCATGAAGAACCCTGCAAATCCCCAGTGCATCGGAAACAGAATCCAGCGACAGACGCTCACGGCCGCGCCGAACCGGATAAGGGTCCATGCATCGAATCGACGGTTGAGACGCCTGGAAAGAAAGAACACAGTCACCTCCGCGGCAACGCCGGCGCTCCAGAGCAAGGCGATCTGCGTTCCCGAAAAGCCGAGCTCGTGCCAGTAGAGCGTGGCGAAAGCCTGCAGCACCGCGTGGCTTGACTGCTGGATCGCAACGCCGATGAGCAGGGTCAGAAGGTGGGCCTGCCGTAGCGAGCTTCCGGTGGCTGCCGGAATATCAACAGGCGTGCCGCGCCGCCGGGTCGGTCCGATCCGCGGGCAATAGAGGGCCATGACTATCGTCATGACAAAGCCGAACGTCATGACCGGAAGGACCATTTCGCCGCCCCAGCGCCCGATCAACTGTCCGCCGATCAGTGTCGAGACGATGAAGGCGACCGATCCCCACACCCGCATCGAGCCGTAATCCAGCCCCCAGCGGCGAACGCCTGAAATCACGATCGATTCAACGACAGGCACGTAGAAAGAGAAGGTCGCTCCCTGGAGCGTATAGACGAGCAGAACAGGCCAGAAGGTCGTCGTCCAATAAAGCGCAATGGCCGTCAGCAGTGACAGGCAGCCGGAAAACAGAAGGACGTCCGCCCTCTCCTTCATTCGATCGGCATACATTGCCACGACAGGCGCCACGAGAACGCGGACGACCATCGGAACCGCCAGTATCATCCCGATCTCGTGGTCGTTGAAATCATGAAGGGCAAGCCACACCGGAAAGAACGGCAAGGCCACACCGTTGACGAGAAGCGGCGCGCAATAAGATAGGGCACTTAGCAATCGAAAGTGCGCAGGCGCGCCCTCGCCCGAGGAAGGATTTTGAGCGGGAATCATTGGTAGACCTGTAAGGAAACTGCCCGTTGCCTAACATATCAACCTACAAGCGACTATGGCGAGAAATAGCCCGCCAAATCGTTTTCAAAAATAAATCGAATCTGTCGCGGTGATGCCACGCCCCGGCGCCTTCAAAGCGCCGGTGTCTCCGTGGTGTGGAGCGTCAGGCGGCCTGTTGCGCCAGCTCGCCCTGCGGGTTGACCGGCAGTGCCAGCGGAAGGCTATCGGCGATCTGGCGCCACTCGATCAGTTCGAAGGTTCCGTCCTGATGCTCGGCGATGGCAGTGCAGCTCTCCACCCAGTCGCCGGTGTTGATGTAGCGGATGCCGTCAATGTCTTCCATGACGGCGTGGTGGATGTGACCGCAGATCACACCATCGGCGTTGTTCTTCCTGGCTTCGTCGGCGACCACTCTCTGGAACTCGCCGATGAAGTTGACGGCGTGTTTGACCTGAAGCTTCGCCCAGGCAGAGAACGACCAGTATGGCATGCCGAGGCGACGGCGAACCGCCGCGAGGCCGATATTGATCATGATCGCCATGTCGTAGGCCCAGTCGCCGAGATAGGCGAGCAACCGCGCGTTACGGACGACGACGTCGAATTCGTCGCCGTGCAGGACGAGATATCTCTTGCCGTCGGCGGTGTCATGGATCATGCGCTCGGCAACTTCGATACCGCCGAAATGCATGCCGGGGAAATCACGGAGAAACTCGTCGTGATTGCCAGGGATATAGACGACACGCGTTCCCTTGCGTGCCTTCCGCAATAGCTTCTGGACGACGTCGTTGCAATCTTGCGGCCAGTACCAGCTACGCTTCAGCCGCCATCCGTCGACGATATCCCCGACGAGGACGATCGTGTCGGCGTCGTGATACTTCAGGAAATCGAGAAGAAAGTCCGCCTTCGCGGCCTTCGAGCCGAGGTGCACGTCGGAAATAAAGAGCGTACGGAAGTGGCGGGTATCCATATTTTCCTTCACAAGCATTCTGCCTGTGCCCCATGCTTCATCTGCCCCCTGAAAACCAGACTCGTGTTTCAGGAAGATGACATAGCGGCAGTCTTCCCACCGCTGCGAGCGTCAGCCTCCGCGCTAGGCCGCACAATTGCGCGCTTTTCGCGATTGCTTCTGAAATTCTGACTGTTACGACAGTTCGATTGATGTATTGAAGGCACTCCAAAAGACAGCATGCGGCAGCCGGAGGCGATGATGGATCATCACGACAAACCCAAGACGGAAAAGAACGTGGCAGGCGGCAGCCTTGATGAGCAGGCACTCTTCTTCCACCGCTATCCCCGTCCGGGCAAGCTGGAGATCCAGGCCACCAAGCCACTCGGCAACCAGAGAGACCTTGCGCTCGCGTACTCTCCGGGCGTTGCAGCGCCCTGTCTCGCCATCCGCGACAATCCCGAGACGGCTGCCGATTACACATCGCGCGCCAACCTCGTCGCCGTGATTTCGAACGGGACGGCGGTTCTCGGCCTCGGCAATATCGGCCCGCTCGCCTCGAAGCCCGTCATGGAGGGCAAGGCTGTCCTCTTCAAGAAGTTCGCCAATATCGACGTCTTCGATATCGAGGTTGACGCCACCAGCGTCGACCAGATGGTAGCGACCGTGGCGTCCCTGGAGCCGACCTTCGGGGGCATCAATCTCGAGGATATCAAGGCACCCGAGTGCTTCGAGATCGAGCGCCGCCTGCGCGAAAAGATGAAGATCCCGGTCTTCCACGACGACCAGCACGGCACGGCGATCATTGTCGCGGCCGCGATCCTGAACGGCCTCGAACTAGCCGGCAAGAAGATCGATGCGGTCAAGATCGTCGCTTCCGGCGCTGGCGCGGCCGCCCTTGCCTGCCTCAATCTTCTCGTAACACTTGGCGCAAAGCGCGAGAACATCTGGGTTCACGACATCGAAGGCCTCGTCTACGAAGGCCGCGTGGAGCTCATGGACGAGTGGAAGAGCGTTTATGCGCAGAAGAGCGACACACGCACGCTGGCGGAAAACATCGGCGGCGCGGATGTGTTTCTCGGCCTCTCGGCCGCAGGTGTACTGAAGCCGGAACTCCTGGCGCAGATGGCTGAGAAGCCGCTCATCATGGCACTCGCAAACCCCACGCCTGAAATCATGCCCGATCTGGCGCGTGCGGCACGCCCGGACGCCATGATCTGCACCGGCCGTTCGGATTTCCCGAACCAGGTCAATAACGTACTCTGCTTCCCCTTCATTTTCCGTGGCGCGCTCGACTGCGGTGCTGTCACGATCAACGAAGAAATGAAGATGGCGGCGGTCCGTGCCATTGCAGCACTTGCGCGCGAAGAGCCTTCCGACGTCGCCGCCCGCGCCTATTCGGGCGAGACTCCGATCTTCGGGCCGAACTACCTCATTCCCTCGCCGTTCGACCCACGCCTCATCCTGCGTATAGCGCCGGCCGTTGCGAAGGCTGCGGCTGAAAGCGGTGTCGCCCTGCGTCCGATCGCGGATTTCGACGCTTATCTCGACCAGCTGAACCGCTTCGTCTTCCGCTCCGGTTTCGTCATGAAGCCGATCTTCGCCGCTGCGAAGAATGCTGAAAAGAAGCGCGTGATCTTCTCGGAAGGTGAAGACGAGCGAGTGCTGCGTGCCGCCCAGGTACTTCTGGAAGAAGGCATCGCGGAGCCGATCCTGATCGGCCGCCCACAGGTCATCGAGACACGTTTGCAGCGCTATGGCCTTCGCATTCGCCCGCTGTCCGATTTCGATGTCATCAACCCCGAAGACGATCCGCGGTTCCGCGAATATGTCGACCTCTACTTCTCGCTCGTCGGTCGCCGCGGTGTCATCCCCGAAGCGGCCCGTACGATCGTTCGAACGAACACGACCGTTATCGGCGCGCTTGCCCTGAAGCGCGGTGAAGCGGACGCCCTCATCTGCGGTCTCGAAGGACGTTACGAGAAGCACCTGCGCGATGTTCGCCAGATCATCGGCAAGCGCGAGAACGTCCGCGACTTCTCCGCACTGAGCCTCCTGATCTCGCAGCGCGGCGCAACGTTCTTCACCGACACCTATGTGACCTTCAATCCGACGGCCGAAGAGGTTGCCGAATCTGCGGTTCTCGCCGCCGAAGAGATCAAGCGCTTCGGCATCACGCCCCGCGCCGCCCTCGTGTCGCACTCGAATTTCGGATCGCGTGAATCCGAGAGCGCCACGAAGATGCGCGCCGCGCTCAAGCTGGTGCGTGAAAGCGCTCCGGAGCTCGAGGTGGACGGCGAAATGCATGGGGAAAGTGCGATCAGCGAGGCACTACGCAAGCGCGTCATGCCGGACACGACATTGCACGATGAAGCGAACCTGCTCGTCTTCCCGAACCTTGATGCTGCCAACATCACGCTTGGCGTCGTCAAGTCGATGATCGACGGCCTGCACGTCGGCCCAATCCTTCTCGGGGCTGCCATGCCCGCGCACATTTTGGCGCCGTCGGTTACCTCGCGTGGCGTCGTGAACATGGCAGCGCTCGCGGTTGTCGAGGCTTCCCAGCCGGCGTGAGTTGGCACAAATCGGGAAAATGCGTTAGGGTTCAGGCGGCAGCTTGTTAAGACAAACAGGCTAGGAAGGAGAGGCGGTGATGCCGCCTCTCACGTTTGTCGTTTATCCGCGGGACGATGCCTTGAAACGCCGGAACCTGTCTTTTGCGCTTCTGATTGCTCTTTCCAGCCCCGCCTATGCGCAAGTCGCACCAATCTGCGGTGACTTGCGGGCGCGTCTTGCCGACTTGCCCGAAGTGATCGGCAACACGCCCGAAGTTCGCAAATACGCCAGCGCCCTCGCCGAACAGAATCTGGAACTTCGCAAGCTGCGCACGGACCTGCGCCGAAACGGCTGCAGCGCCGGCAGCATGGTTGTGGTCGGTGGGGAGAACGCCGACTATTGCGGCGAACTCGAGCAGGCAGAGGCGCGGATGGTGGACAACATCCGCTATCTCCAGGATCAGCGAGACGGCGCGCGGGCCCGAAGCGACGATACGCGCACGCGCAACGAATTACTCTCCGCACTGGAGGATAACGGCTGCAACGACGCCGATTCTTCCGATTGGGGCCGCAACGACGATCAACCGCCGAGCATCGAGGACCAGGCAGGGCGAAACGATACCTTCATTCCGCCCGGTTTCAATCAGATGCAGCGACCCTATCTGTCGGGCACACAGGGCCAGTCCCATGTGAACACCGTCTGCGTCCGCACCTGTGACGGAGGTTTCTTCCCGATCACTCCGAACGCCACTTCGTTCGATTTCGCACGCGATGCGGACACCTGTTCGAAGATGTGCCCGGAGATCGAAACCGAACTCTTCTATCACGACGTTTCCAACACCGAGACGTCGAACATGATATCCGCGCGAACGGGCGCCCCTTATAGCGCCATGCCGAACGCCTTTGCCTACAAGAACCGCAAGCCCGGTGAGAAGACGTCGTGCACATGCGATTTGAACGGCTACTACGAGCGAATGCGCAAGAGCCAGTCGGCAATAGCAGAACCGCCACGGAAGGGATCGATTACGACGATCGAGACAAAGGCGCCGGCTGCCGTCACGCCCGCGTCCCCGGCAGCAACACCGGAGCCGCAGGTGCCGGACCGGCCCTACGATCCGCAGAGCAACAAGGTCCGGCAGGTTGGTCCAAAGTTCCTGGCGGGCGATCAGGGAACCATCGACCTCAGGAACCCGGCCGTGCAGGGTCCCCAGCCTCGGCAGCAATAGAGGACGTGAATTCTTTAGCCTTTTCGCCCCAGTGATCGGAAAACACCAGGTCTTCCAGGGGCAATCGCTGACGCCATCCTTTTACGGCAAGCTCGGGGTCGGAATAAAGCCGATCGACATAACCGATACACAGCCAGGCGACGATCTCGATCCGCTCCGGTACGCCCAGAATACGTTTCAGTTCCTGCTCCCGAAAAATGCTCACCCAGCCGACGCCGATCCCTTCGGCACGGGCGGCAAGCCAGAGGTTCTGGATCGCGCAGACCGTCGAATAGGAGTCCATGCGGGCGTTGTGAGTGCGCCCCAGCACGACATCGCCGCAGCGGTCCGGGTCGCAGGTAACGCAGACGCCAAGCGGTGCGGTTCGGATGCCCTCGAGCTTGAGCGAACGATAGGTCGCCTGCTGATCGCCGCTGAACATTTGCGCAGCTTCAAGATTTGCCCGATTGAAGGCTTCCCAGACCGCGGTTTTCACCGTGTCGTCTTTTACGACGATGAAGTTCCACGGCTGCATGAAGCCGACGGACGGTGCGTGATGGGCGGCGTCCAGCAGACGGCGTATAACCTCGTCAGGCACGGCCTCGGGCAGAAATTCTGATCGGACGTCGCGTCTGGTCTTGATCGCCTTGTAGACGCTTTCCTGTTCATCCGGCGCGAACGCGCCTGCTCTTGCAAGCGGCTCCAACATGTTTGGTCGCATCGTTAATCCCCAACAATACCACCGCCCGCCGTCCACGCGGGGCAGTCAATGATTGTCGGGCCGGTCTTCTGACTTGGCGTCGTCCGTCTGCCGCGCCTTCCCGGTTGGACCAGTGGCATCATGCGGCAAACGTCAGCCTTACAGCGTTGGGCACGTTCCGGTCTTTCACCGGATTCCCGATTCTCCCGCCTTGTCACGGGCACCTGACACCGCCTCTATGCCGGGAACGGCCGATTGGCGCAAGCTGTCAGTCCGATACCGGGAAGTAGCGCACAAAGGCAAATTCGTCACCATCAGGTGACCAGTTCGGAACGTTTATGGTTCCCTGCCCTCCAAAGAGCTCGAACAGGGTGGTGAGGTTGCCACCGTCCATGTCCATCATCCGCAAGCGGACATTGAGATCGCGGGGATGATCGAAGACGTCAGGGTCGTAGGAGAGGATCAGCACCTTGTCGTTCGTCGGCGCCGGATGCGCGAACCAGTTGCCGTAATTGTCGTGGGTGACCTGCTCGAGGCCACTACCGTCAGGATGGATACGCCAGATCTGCATCAGTCCGGTGCGGCTCGAATTGAAATAGATCCATCGACCATCGTGCGAATAGTCCGGCCCATCATTGCGGCCTTCGCCCTGCGTCAGCCGTTGCTCTTCGCCACCGGCAACCGGGATCGTGTAGATATCGAAAAGGTCGTCCCGGATGCCGCAGTAGGCAAGCTCTTTCCCGTCGGGCGACCACCCGTGCCAATAGGAAGGTTGCTTCGGCGTCACCAGTTGCGGTGTCCCCCCCTCGATAGGAAGAACATAGATCGTCGACTTGCCGAATTGGGTCTTGTCGGAGATGACGATCTGCGATCCGTCAGGGGAAATGCCGTGGTCGTTGTTGCACGTGACGGCAAAGCCCGTATCGACTTCTTCAACGCGCCTGGACCCGTCCAGCAGCAGCTTATAGAGGCGTCCGTCGCCGTTCAGCAGGAGATAGCGTCCGTCGGGCGCGAAATTCGGCGCCTCGACAAGTTCCGCCGTCTGCCAAACGATCCGTGTTTCGCCCGTTCGTACATTGTAAATCTCAACCGAACTCCGCACTTCGTCCTCCTCGCTGCCGGGTGGGGATCATCAACTACGATAGGCCGCAGCCCGGCGCAAGGACGGCAATGCGACGCCCTCGCCTACGCCTTTGGCCCACAACGATAAAAAGCTGCGCAATCCCGGGAAACTTAATCGGTTCATCTAGCGTTCATGACGTGGATGTGACAGTTCCAAGAAGTTTTGATGACGTTGGAGTTGAGGCGTTGATCGCGCAAGTAATCAGATCCGGAGCGGCGGTGCGCGTCGTGTCGTTCTATTCCGGGATCGACGCAAACATACGCTCGTCCGCAGTGCGCGCTGGGATCGGCATCCTCCTGTCGACGCTGATCGCGCTGTTCGCGACGATCGCGGTGGAGATAATTGCTCGCGGCAGCCTCACCGACGTCGGTGATTTTCTGACATCGACGGCACGTCCCGGCGTGACGACCGTCTTGATGCTGACGGTATTGATGCTGTCTCTCGACGCAGCGTTTGGCCGCCGCTTCCAATCCGTTCTGATCATCCTGCCGCTGGTGCTCATTCCGGCCTTCGTTTCCAATCAGAAACAGCACTACCTCAGTGATCCGCTGTATCCGTCTGACGTGCTGTTCGGTCGCCAGATCGTGGAACTGTTACCCGTCATGGTTCGCGACCGGCCATTGACGGCGGTGGCGCTCGTCATCGGCATTGTCGTCTTTGCGGCGGGCCTGATGATGGCCTGGCGCTATTGCTGGCGCCACTTGCCGAAAGTGTCCCACAAGGCACGCGTCCGCCGCCTTTGCCTCTGCCTGCCGGTCATTTTCGCGTTCGGCTCGCTCATGGACTACTCGCAGTATTCGTGGATCCGCGATCGCCTGCAGGTCGTGCCGATGATGTGGGACCAGAAGGAGAACTATCGCAGCAACGGCTTCATCCTCGCCTTCATTTTCAACGTGCCGATGGCTGACATTGCAGCGCCGAGCGGGTTCGGCTCCCAGGCGCTCGATGCCATTCCCGCTCGCAACTATGGCTACCTGCGCGGGCCGAACGAAAAGCCGGATGTGATCATGCTGATGAGCGAGTCCTTCTGGGATCCGACACGGCTGAATTCGGTGACGCTTTCCGCCGACCCGATGCCGAACATCCGCGCCGCGCAGTCAGGCCATGTCTTCTCTCCGGAGTTCGGAGGCATGACCGCCAACGTCGAGTTTGAGGCGCTGACCGGATTCTCGAACGCTTTCCTGCCCTATGGCAGCATTCCCTATCAGCAGTATATACGCACCGACGTACCGTCGCTCGCGACGTTCTTCCGCAGCGAGGGATATGTCGCCCGCGCCCTGCACCCCTTCAGCGGCTGGTTCTGGAACCGCAACGAGGTCTACAAGGATTTCGGCTTCGAGGAGTTCAGAAGCGAGGAAACCATGCCTGCGATGGAGAAGCGCGGCATCTTCGCATCCGACGACGCGCTGATGAAGGAGATCATGCAGGAAGCCGACGGGCTTGATCGTCCTTTCTTCTTCTTCGGTGTTACCCTCCAGGGTCATGGCCCTTACGAGCCGAACCGCTACGCAAACAACAGCATCGACATCCAGGGCAACCTCAGTGATGGCGAACGCGCAACGCTTGCGACATACACGCAGGGCATCAAGGAAGCCGACGAAAGCTTCAAGATGCTGACGGACTGGGCTTCGAAGCGCGATCGCGAAACCATCATCATCCTGTGGGGAGATCACCTTCCCCCACTGGGCAGCGTCTACACGACGACCGGCTACATGCCGGATCAGGTCGCCACCCGCAAGGCGCCGGTAGCCGTGATGAAGAAGGAACACGAGACGCCGCTGGTCATCTGGTCGAACAAGAAGGGCAGCAAGAGCGATATCGGCACGGTCAGCCCGTCGATGTTACCCTATCATCTGCTGAAATTTGCTGGCTACGAGCACCCCTATTACACCGGTTTCCTCGGGCGGATGCAGAAGAAGTATCCGATCGTCGATCGCTATCAGCTGATCGCGCGAGATGGCACGCCGACGCCTGATTGGGTGCTGAAACCGGCCGGACTCGATCCCTTGGTTCGCGACTACCGATATCTGCAGCATGACATCATGTTCGGAAAGGCGCAGTCCCGCGCCCGCTTCTTCCCCGAGACATCAGGGGCTCAGGATTCTGGAACCTAACCTCATGGTAGATTGCAATTTGACGCCATAACGGAATACTCGCCCCGAAAAGCGAATAGCGCATCGGGAGTCGATCCATGTATAATCTGCCCAACTTTGTTCACATCCACTTCGGCAAGTCCGCCGACGAACTCGGCGACATTGAGAAACGTGTGCTTGCCAAGGCGCACGAACGCAAGATCATCTCCACCGACATAAACGCGGCGCTCAAGGCCGAATCCACCTACGGTGAACGCTTTGCCGACTCCATCGCGCGGGTCGGCGGGTCCTGGGGTTTCATCCTCACATTTCTGGCATTTCTGGTGTTCTGGTGCGTCGTCAACACGGTCGTTCTCTTGACGCGTGCCTTCGACCCCTACCCCTTCATTTTTCTCAATCTCATATTGTCGATGCTGGCCGCGATCCAGGCACCGATCATCATGATGTCTCAGAACCGGCAGGCCGAGCGTGATCGGTTCGAGGCGGCGAAAGACTACGAAGTTAATCTCAAGGCCGAATTGGAAGTTCTTTCTCTTCATCAGAAGATCGATATGAGTGTTCTTACGGAAATCGCAGCGCTACGCGCCGAGATCGCTCAGCTGTCTCAGAAGATCTCCGGCTGATCCGGCGGCGCCACTTAACTATATTACCGTAATCATGCGCATGCCGGGCAGTTTCGCATTGAAATTGCCTTTTCAATATTCGAATAGAGAAATTTGATCGACGATACATTGTTGCAAACAAGATGGATGAATTTCATACTCTCTCCTCCCGACCCAAGCTCGTCGGTAAGCTTCACGATAGTCAGGAAATACTGCGTCATCCCTCCTTCCTGGCTATCGAGCGAAAAATAGCGCTCCACCTGATCGAGATACACAGGAAGACACCCCGTCTCGCGCGCCTTGCGGCATCGCACCGCAAATGGCTGCTGACACAGACGCTGTTCGCGATGCATGCCGGGCGAGATCGAAGCGACCCGCTCTCGGGTCTGACGGCCAGCAGGTTGATGCAGGCGGCGGCGGAGTTCGATGTTGCCAGCAGGAACACCGCAGCCTCGTTTCTCTCCGAACTGGTCGCTTATCGATTTCTACGCAACGTGCCGGACGACACGCCGGACCGGCGTATCCGCCGCCTTGAGACGACCGACGCCAGCGACGAAGCGATGCTCTCGTGGTTCCTCGGGCACATGGCTTGTCTGGATGAGCTCGACGGTGGTAACAGGGCTGCTCTGACGCAGACGGAACCACACCTCTTCACCCTGGCGCAACCGCATGCTGCCACCGCACTGATACGCGATCCTGCGTGGAAACACCCGCGTGACAGCATCGGCCATTTCCTTTGGTCTGATATCGGCGGGCTTGTGCTGCATGATCTCGTCAGTCGGTTGCCCGACGACGCACGGGAGCACGATCGCGTCGTTCTCGATGGCGTAAGCCCGACAGAAATCGCGACCGAATTCGGAATTTCGCTGACGAATCTGAAGCGGATGTTCAAAAAGGCCGAAACCGACAAGTTGATAGGCTGGGAAAAGGCACGCGGGCGCCTGTGGGTGTCCCAAGTTTTCATAGAGGATTACTTCTATTGGCAGGCCGCCAAATTCGCTCAGCTGGACCAATCAATCCATTGGGCGGCGAAGCAGCCTCCCCCAAGCAACTGAAAAATATAGACGAAAAATCCGCCTGCACCACTTTTCCGCGAAGGTTCGTCAGCGCGCTGTCCTGCGCCGAATACACGCAGTAGGTTTATTAGGTAAGTAAAACTTAATAAATCAAGATGTATCCTTGGGTTGTTGTCGAACATATTTCGACCAGCGTAAGGAGTGGTCATCATGAACACCATTCGCCGCCTCCTGTCGAATACGCGAGGCGCTGCCGCAATCGAATTCGCGATCGTGGCGCCGTTGTTCCTTCTCGTTGTTCTGACGCTGATAGCATATGGAATCTATCTCAGCGCTGCTCATGCCCTGCAGCAGCTTACCGCCGATGCGGCGCGCACCGCGGTCGCCGGCATTTCGGAGCAAGAGCGCGTCACGCTCGTCAATAACTACATCGCCGTCTCCACGCTGAACGATCCGCTGATCGATCGGAAGAAGCTGCAAGTCACTGTCGCTACCGATCCGCAGAACAGCAACCAGTTCACGGTGACCACGGAATACGACGCTAGCGCCCTACCTATCTGGAATTTATACACATTTCCAATTCCGAGCACGACCATCCGTCGCTTTGCGACGATCCGTATGGGTGGCATATGAACCTAGGACGTGGGTCTCCTGCCAAATTCCTTGCCGCGAGGGATGGGAATGTGGCGATCATGGCGGCGTTGTGCGCTCCGTTAATCCTCTATACGCTGGCGCTTGGCGTCGACTACGGAATGATGACGCTCCAGCAGCGGCGGCTACAGCAGTTGAGTGATATCGGCGCGATCGTCGCGGCCTCCGACATCGCTAATGCCTCCTCCAATCTCGTCGCGAACTTCCAGAAAAATGGCCTCAATGTCGCGGTGAAAACCACTAACGGCTATTTGACGCCGTCAGGCAGCCTGCCGTCTAACACCGGGAAACTCTCTCAATATGACGCTGTGGTTCAGTACACGCCTGGCGTTTACGTGGCTGATCCATCATTAACGGCGGCACAGCGCTTTGTCGCCGGCGTCCAACCATATGATGCCGTAAAGGTTGCAGTGCAGCAGAAGGCGGAACTGACATTCGCCGCGTCTTTTGCAACTCCTCCGACACTTGGTGCTACCGGAACCGCGTCGGCCTCGAAAATCGCCGCCTTTTCGATCGGTTCACGTCTCGCCAGTCTGAACGGCGGCGTCCTGAATGCACTGCTCGGCAGTCTGCTCGGCACGACTGTATCGCTGAAGGTGGCTGACTACGAAGCCCTGGCGGCCGCGGACGTCGATCTGCTCTCCTATCTCGATCTGCTTGCCACGAGCCTCAATCTGAAGGCGGCGACCTATGATGATCTGCTGAACACCGACATTTCCTATCCGCGGCTGTTGAATACGCTCGGCAAAACCCCTGGCCTCTCTTCGACCGTTACCAAGGCGCTCGCAGCTCTGGAGAAGGGCTTGGGATCAACGCAGCTGAAGGTGAAGCTGAAGGATCTGGTCGATCTCGGCCCCATGAGCGAACGCGTGATCGGCAGTGGCTCGCATCTTCTCGTCGATGCGACCGTCATGGATATCCTCTCTGCGACCGCGATGGCGGCAAACCAGAGGAACCAGGTGGCGGTCAATCTCGCCGGCACCGTGCCCGGATTGACAAGTATCACCCTGAAACTCTCGATCGGTGAACGGCCCAAAGGCGTTGCGTCCAATGCCGTGGGCGCCACGGGAGCAGCGGTCCGAACCGCCCAGATCCGCCTCGCCATCGAGGCAAGTATCCCGGGCCTCGCCACGATCGCCGGCCTCAAGGTACGCGTACCGCTCTATGTCGAAGCAGCCTACGCAGAGGCAAAGCTGGCGTCCTTCAGCTGCCTGGGCGGCAATCCCAAGAATGCGAGTATCGGGGTTGATGTCGTCCCGGGCGTAGCGGAGATCGCGCTTGGCGACGTGGATCCTTCCGCCATGGCGAATTTCGGCGACAAGCCACGAGTGACGCCTGCAACGATCATCGACGCCACGCTTTTGCGGGTCACAGGCATGGCCGATGTCAATTTGACGAACACCTCGAAAACCCGATTGGGCTTTCAGAGCACTGATATCGCAGCAAAGACGATCAAGAACGTCTCGACCCGTGACAGCCTGACCTCCGCGGTCCAGTCGCTGCTTAAAAACACGGACATACAGGTGCAATTGCTGTTCATCGCGCTGGGAACCAACAAGGCCGTGATGTCGGCGATCGCCGACACGCTGTCGGGCGCAACAGCGCCGCTGGACGAACTGCTCTACAACACGCTTCTGATGCTCGGCATCAAGATCGGCGAAGCTGACGTGCGGATGACCGACGCACGCTGCCAGCAATCTGTGCTGGTCCAATAAAAAAAGCCCGGCGGATTGCCGGGCTTTTTTTAATGTGTTCGGCATTCAGAAAGATCAGGCGCTTGCGGCCATTCTCTTTTCGTCTCGGCCGCCCTTCATGCGTTCGGCCAGCAGGAATGCAAGCTCGAGTGCCTGATCGGCATTGAGGCGCGGATCGCAATGCGTGTGATAGCGATCCTGCAGGTCTTCGCCGGTCAGGGCGCGCGCGCCGCCGGTGCATTCCGTGACGTCCTTGCCGGTCATCTCGATATGAATGCCACCAGGATGCGAGCCTTCCGCACGATGGATCTGGAAGAAGCTCTCGACCTCAGACAGGATCCGCTCGAACGGCCGTGTCTTGTAGTTGTTCAGCGTGATCGTGTTGCCATGCATCGGATCGCAAGACCAAACGACCTTCCGGCCCTCCCGCTCGACCGCACGGATCAGGCGTGGAAGATGATCGGCAACCTTGTCATGGCCGAAACGGCAGATCAGGGTCAGGCGACCGGCTTCATTGGTCGGGTTGAGGATGTCGATCAGGTTCAGCAGATCGTCAGCCTGTAGCGACGGGCCGCACTTCAAACCGATCGGGTTCTTGATGCCACGGCAGTATTCCACATGTGCGTGGTCGGCCTGGCGCGTGCGGTCGCCGATCCAGATCATGTGGCCTGAGGTCGCGTACCAGTCGCCCGAGGTGGAGTCGATGCGCGTAAGGGCTTCTTCATAGCCGAGAAGCAGCGCCTCGTGGCTGGTGAAGAAATCGGTTTCGCGCAGGCTCGGATTGTTTTCCGCGCTGATGCCGATCGCCTTCATGAAATCCATGGTCTCGCTGATGCGACCAGCAAGCTTGTGATAACGCTCGCCCTGCGGGCTGTCCTTGACGAAGCCCAGCATCCACTGATGCACGTTCTCGAGGTTCGCATACCCACCCATCGCGAACGCACGCAGAAGATTGAGCGTGGCTGCCGACTGGCGATAGGCCATCGCCTGGCGCTCGGGATTGGGGATACGAGCGTCTTCGGTGAACTCAATGCCGTTGACGATGTCACCGCGATAGCTCGGCAACGAAACGCCGTTCTGCGTTTCAATCCCGGACGAACGCGGCTTGGCGAACTGACCGGCAATGCGGCCGACCTTGACGACCGGAAGCTGCGCGCCGAACGTCAGAACGACGGCCATCTGCAGGAAAGCACGGAAGAAGTCGCGGATGTTGTCAGCGCCATGCTCGGCAAAGCTTTCGGCGCAATCGCCGCCCTGGAGCAGAAAGCCGTTACCCTCGGCCACATTGGCGAGGTGTTTCTTCAGACGGCGAGCCTCCCCGGCAAAAACCAGCGGCGGATAGGAGGCGAGCTGAGCTTCGGTTGCAGCCAATGCAGCCTGGTCCGGATAGTCCGGCACCTGCTGGATCGGTTTTTGCCGCCAACTGCTCGGGGTCCAATTCTGTGCCATCTCACTCACCTGTCTCAACCATCCGCGCCAGCTGCCGGAAGTTCCTGTCCAAAATGTTGGGCGGCTTATAAACCTTTAGCGTCCCGTTGCCTAGCGGCGTTGCAGGGTTGCATTGCAGTCGATTTGACAGCTTCTCCAGCGGGCGCCCTCGGGCCGTCAAGACTCGGTTAACCAAGAGATTTCGCATCTGATTCAATTTTTTAGCCTAGAAGACAGGCTTGAGGGCCGGGCATGAAGATCCCGCTTTGAGACACCGATGTGATGGTGAAACCATGGGATTAGCATCTTGCGTGGCTTCTCGCGTTTTCTCAGCGACCGTTCCGGGAACTTCGGCGTCATAACTGCCATCCTTATCGTGCCCTTGATCGGCGCGGCTGGCACCGCAATCGACTTCTCCCATGCGTTGAGCCTCCGCACGCAGCTCTACTCCGCCGCCGACGCAGCGGCGATCGGCGCGATTGCCGAAAAATCCCCGGCCGCCGCTGCCGCCATGGCGATGACCGCCGATGGTCCGATCTCCGCCGGTCAGGACGACGCCCGCAGCATCTTTTCCGGGCAGATGCAGGGAGAAATTACGGCCAACCAGGTAACGATCGACACCCAGGTCAGCCGCGCATCAAATCGGCTGAATGCCACGGTTTCGTTCAGCGCCAATGTCCCGACGACGTTCATGCAGCTTTTCGGCCAGAAGAACATTCCGATTTCGGGCACCGCGACGGCGATGTTTCAGACGGCGTCCTTCATGAACTTCTATATCCTTCTCGACAACACCCCGTCGATGGGCGTCGGTGCGACGCCGGCAGATGTCGCGACGATGGAACGAAAGACATCCGATACCTGCGCTTTCGCCTGCCACATCGTCTCGACGGCAGGGGTCGAGGATAAGAACAGCTACTACAATATCGCGCGACAGAATGGGGTGACGCTCCGCGTCGACGTCGTGCGCCAGGCAACGCAACAGCTGACAGCGACGGCAAAGACGGAACGGACGGCTGACAATCAGTTCAAGATGGGCGTCTACACGTTCGGCACGAAGGCGGAAGACGCCACGCTGACGACCATCTCCTCACCGATCCCCAACCTCGACCAGGTGGCAACCTACACCAATGCCGTCACGCTGATGTCGATCCCCTATCAGGGGTATAACAACGACCAGCAGACGAGCTTCGACAGCGCCCTGACGCAGATGAACAAGATCATCGGCACATCGGGCGATGGCGCAAACACATCTCAGCCCCAGCAAATCCTGTTCTTCGTGTCTGATGGCGTCGGCGACAGCAAGAAGACCAACTGCACCAAATCCAAGACCGGCGACCGCTGCCAGGAGCCGATCGACACCTCCTTTTGCAAGCCGCTGAAAGACCGCGGCGTCAAGATCGCGGTTCTCTACACGACTTATCTGCCGCTGCCCAAGAACAGCTGGTACAACACCTGGATCAAGCCCTTCCAAAGTGAAATCCCGACGAAGATGAAGGACTGCGCAACGCCGGGCCTCTACTTCGAAGTGACGCCGACCGAAGGTATCGCCGACGCCATGAAGGCCCTTTTCCTCAAGGTCATCAGAACGCCACGCCTGACGAGCTGAGGGTGCAGCTTAGACTTTTTGCCCGTCGCGAACGCGGTAGCTCGGCGCATACATGGTGACGAGCTCCTCCGCCGCCGTTGGATGAACGGCCATCGTGCGATCGAAATCGTCCTTGGTGCAACCGGCCTTCAGGGTGATCCCGAGCAACTGCGCCATCTCGCCGGCGTCATGACCCAGGATATGCGCGCCGACAACCTTGCGGCTCGCGGCATCGACGATCAGCTTCATGATCATCTTCTCGGTGCGGCCTGAAAGCGTTGCTTTCAGCGGACGGAACTGGGCACGGTAAACTTCCAGTTCCTTGTAACGCCTGCCCGCTTCCTCTTCGCTCAAGCCGACGGTTCCGATCTCGGGCTGCGAGAACACCGCGGTTGCGATGGTATCGTGGTCCGGCTTTGTTGGGTTGTTCTTATATTCCGTCTCGATGAAGCACATCGCCTCGTGGATCGCGACCGGCGTCAGCTGTACCCGATCAGTGACGTCGCCAAGCGCGTAGATGTTGTCGATGCTCGTTCTTGAGTATTCGTCGACAACGATCGCGCCCCGCTGGTCCGTCTTCACGCCGGCAGCCTCCAGCCCGAGCCCTTCGGTGTTCGGCACACGCCCGAGCGCCAGGAGCACAACGTCGGCATTTAGCGTGCCATTCCTCAGCGTCTCGACCTGCAGCCCGTCGTCGCTCTTCGAGACTTTTTCCAAGGTGTCGTGGCAGAGGATACGAATACCTTTTTCTGTCATCGCCTCGTGAAGCCCGCGGCGCAGGTCCTGATCGAAACGCGACAGAATTTCCGCCCCCCGGTAAACCAGCGTCGTCTCGACCCCGAGCCCATGGAAGATGTTCGCAAACTCGACTGCGATATAACCGCCTCCGGCGATGACGATCGAACGCGGCAACTCCTCCAGATGAAATGCTTCGTTGGAGGAAATGCAGAGATCGTGCCCCGGCAGAGCAAGATGCTCGTTCGGGCGGCCGCCCGTCGCGATCACGATCGTCTTCGCCGTGACCGTCTGGCCGGTTTTGATCAGCCGCACGGTGTGTGCATCGACGAGTTCGGCGCGCGTTTCCAGGATTTCCGCGTTGGCGTTGGCGAGGCCCTTCTTGTAGAGCCCCTCAAGTCTCGCAATCTCGGCATCCTTGGCGGCGATGAGCTTCTTCCAGTTGAACGAGCTTGCGCCGACGTCCCAGCCGAAGCCCGCCGCGTCCTCGAAATGTTCGTGATACTGGGACGCGTAGACGAAAAGCTTCTTCGGCACGCAGCCGCGGATGACGCAGGTGCCGCCGTATCTGTATTCCTCCGCGATCGCGACCTTCTTTCCGAGCGCCGCCGCTACGCGGGCGCTGCGCACGCCGCCTGAACCGCCGCCAATGACGAAAAGATCGTAGTCGTAGGATGTCATGAGAAACTCCGGAAGGAATCGCAGAAGGGAATGCACCTGATATAGTGTCGGCGCCAATCAAAACAAAAGCCCGGACGATGCCGGGCTTTCGAAATTCGTGGGGTCTGAAAGACTTAAGGCTTTGCGGCCGGCTTTGCGGCTGGCTTTTCCGCCGGGGCAGCTGCCGGATCGGCCGTTGCTGCCGGAGGAGCCTTGACGACCTTGCTCAAAGCGGTGCTCGTCTGCTTCTGCAGGTCGCGCGAAATGCCCTGTGCCCAGATGTCGGCAGCCTTTACGGTTTCACGCGACGCGATCGGGCCGTCCTTCAACAGCTTCTGGCCGACAGGCGAGCTGTAGAACTCGGCGATTGCGTTGAGTTCCTCCACCGTAAACGACTTGGCGTAGGTCAGAGCGGCTTCCTTCTCGAGGTCGGCGCGGCGCGGCGCCAGTGCGAGAGCCTGCTTGTCGACTTCCTCGGTAATAGCGTCCTGATAGTTCGGCGAATCCTGGATCAGGTCGGCCTTCAGGCGCTCGGCCAGGCCGGGAAGAATGTTGTCGAACTGGGTCGTTGCACCGATCGCGTTGATTGCAGCCTTGGCAGCCTTCAGCTGCTCGGGGCTTGCTTCCTGGGCCTGAACGGCACCGATCGCTACGCCGGAAAGAATAACGGTTGCAGCGGCAAAACGGCCAAGGCCTGCCAATTTAATCATGAGTTTCATAGCTCCTGTTACCTGTTTGCCTGCAGCGTGCGCGCACCCGCCGGACCGGCAATAATTGCGAGCGTGGCCATATTGAGAAAGAGTCCATGTTCAACCACACCTGGGATTGCATTCAGCTCGTTTGAAAGCGCCTCTGCATCAGGAATGCGGCCAAAAGATGCATCGACGATATAGTGGCCGCCGTCGGTCATGAAGGTTCCGTCTTCCGATTTGCGCAGTGAAAGCGCTCCCGTAAGACCAAGCTTCGATGCCACCTTCTCGATCGCGATACGTGTGGCGACGAGACCGAATTGATTGACTTCGATCGGCAGCGCGAATGCCCCGAGCGTCTGTACCAGCTTGCTCTCATCCGCAATCACGATCATCCGATCGGATGCCGCGGCGACGATTTTCTCGCGAAGCAAAGCACCGCCACCGCCCTTGATAAGACGCAGAGCCGCGTCCAGTTCGTCGGCGCCGTCGATTGTCAGATCCAGCTGCGGCAGTTCATCGAGAGACTTCAACGGCACGCCGAGCTCCACGCACAGTCTTGCTGTCCGTTCCGATGTCGGAACACCCTCGACCTTGAAACCGTTGGCCACCTTCTCGGCAAGCAGGCGCACGAATTCCTCGGCGGTGCTTCCCGTTCCTATTCCAAGCCGCATTCCCGACTCGACGTGGGCAAGCGCAGCCTCGGCGGCTTTGATTTTCATTTCGCGGGCATCCATGCGCCGCTAACTCCAAATGTTACGTTGGATGAGCTGTTTACACGCCTCGTCCTGCAAACGAAAGCCAAATAACGCCACCACTTTTCGAAATCCGCCGGAGTTTTCGCAGCGCGAAGTAAAGTACCTGTAACGTTGCGTTTGCCGAGATCATCGCCTACGTCGGAATGAGCACAACAGATAGCAAGCGGATTAAATCCATGGCACCTGCACTGATCGTTTTCGACCTCGACGGAACGTTGCTCGATACACATGCCGATCTTGTCGAGAGCTTGAACCATACGATCGCGGCATTGGAGCTTGCTCCGGTGCGATACGAAGACCTGACCCATCTGGTCGGCCATGGCGCCAAGGTCATGATCGAGAGAGCCTGCCGGCTCCAGGGCCATCCATTGACCGATGAAGAGCTGCCCGCGCTGCTCAACCGCTTTATCGCGCATTACACTGAGAACATGCCGGGTAAAACGCACCCCTACCCCGGACTGCTCCGCTCGATGGAACGCCTGAAAGGCAAGGGATACCGTTTCGCTGTCTGCACCAACAAGCTGGAAGGCCTCGCCCGCACCCTTCTCGATCGTCTCGAATTGACCAGCCACTTCGATGCGATCACCGGCGGCGATACCTTCACCATGCGCAAACCAGATGCCGGTCACTTGCTTGGAACGATCGGGCGCGCCGGCGGCGATCCGTCGCGATCGGTGATGGTCGGTGACAGCATCAACGATATCCTTGTGGCCCGCAATGCCGGGATACCCTCGATCGCGGTTCCGTTCGGCTATTCCGACGTACCAGTGGCGACGCTTGAGCCCACAACGATAATTTCACACTTCGACGAACTCACATCGGATTTGATTGAAGAGCTGCTGCAATCCGCTAATCCGACTTTTGCAAACGGCGTGGTGGCAAACGCCGGCCATAGTTAAGTTGCATACAACGGTGAAATCTCTCTTGGGTTGCGGTGAATTGCTACTTCGCCGCAATCCGTGCTCGTAACTGAGTTCCATCAAGTTCTATCAAATCCAGTCGCGCGCCCGTGATTTTCATTTGAAAAATCGTGGGATGGCTGCGGCTATTTTCTTCACAATCCCGCCTTAATTGAAGCGCGAACTTGGTTTCGCCGAGGGTTGGAAGTCACGTTGTTTTGCAACGATGGATTGAGGAGAACTGCAATGCATATTCGATTTGCCGCAGCGGCTGGAATTCTTGCCCTTGGTCTGGCTGGAACCGCCTTCGCACAGCCCCAGTATTCGAACGACTATTCCAACGACAGTGACGGCTTTGCTCCCGTACAGGTTGCGCCATCAAAGCCTATGCACTATGCGCAGCACAAGGCGCCGGAATATTCGAACGACTACACCAATGACAGCGATGGCTTCGCTCCCGTTCGCATGTCTCCGTCCGTTGACAAGATGTCGACTGGGAGTATCAAGCCGCTTCCCGATTGCCCATCAGCCCAGACCGGTCGGGTTCACACGGCGGGCGGCGACGGCGGAGCATCGCATTCCGACGCCTGCCGCGACATCGGCGACAAGTAGATTCTTGCTTGGAGATTATGAGGGCAGTCACTCTGCCCTCATCTATGGCTTAAGCCTACGGACAGATGTCGGCCGTGGTCGCGCCAAATACCGATTCGAACGCCGTGCGAAGGTTTGTGTCGACATCGGTCATCATGACCGGAAGACCCAGATCCACTAGGCTGGTCACGCCATAGGCGGATATCCCGCACGGTACGATTCCACCGAAATGATCCAGTTCGGGCTCGACGTTCAATGATAGCCCGTGAAACGTCACCCACTTACGCAAGCGAATGCCGAGCGCCGCTATCTTGTCCTCGGTGACGGATCCGTTGGGCAATACAGGCTTGTCCGGACGCCGAACCCAAACGCCGACTCGATCCTCCCGCCGCTCGCCGCGAACGTTCATCGAATCGAGCGTGCGTATGATGACTTCTTCCAGGGCAGCAACGAAAGCCCGCACGTCCTGACGCCGCCGCTTGAGGTCCAGCATGACGTAAGCGACCCGCTGGCCGGGGCCATGATAAGTATATTCTCCACCGCGCCCTGTCGCGAACACCGGAAAACGGTCAGGCTGAACGAGGTCCTTCGGATCAGCACTCGTGCCGGCGGTATAAAGAGGCGGATGTTCCAGAAGCCAGACCAGTTCGTCGGCGCCGTCAGCGATCTCGGCGACCTCCCGCTCCATGATATCCACAGCCTCCTGATAGGGCACGAGTCCGTCGCTTATCCGCCAGCGGACCGCAGCAGTTCCCGGCCCAGGAAGCATTGATAGATTGAGATCGGTACGAAGCATGTGGATATCCTGCCGGCCCTGAAGCTGCGCGGGCCCTGCGCGCGAGGCTCTATATGGCTCCGTTTGAGGGGCGATTCAAATGCTGTGATTTCTTTTGAAAAAACTGTCACATCGTACTTGTGCCTCCGGAATCCTTTTGCTACATGCTGCGTCGCCGGCACAAACCGGCACCTACCACGATGCGGTCGTGGCGGAATTGGTAGACGCGCAGCGTTGAGGTCGCTGTGGGGCAACCCGTGGAAGTTCGAGTCTTCTCGACCGCACCAACCCCCTCCTGGGGTATTGTTTTTACTAATTTTTTTGCTACTCCATCGAATCCTTTGTGGCACAGTTTGTGCCCATTTTGTATCGCACTTTTTATGTAGGTTTTGGTGGCCAAAAGGATCAGAAAAATTGATCCTAGTTTCGTTCGGACCTC
This sequence comes from Rhizobium sp. Root708, assembly GCF_001429725.1. Lineage (GTDB taxonomy): Bacteria > Pseudomonadota > Alphaproteobacteria > Rhizobiales > Rhizobiaceae > Rhizobium. The sequence continues at coordinate 33,660 of NZ_LMHV01000017.1, forward strand.
AAAGCTTATCGCTTGTCCCCCTACAGCGCGTGAGTCGCGGAAACGATGTAAGCAGCTCTGTGCATTCGTCGTGGAAACTGCGATCATTGAAACATATTACAAGCCGTCGCAGAACACCATGCTCACCAGGTGAGTATTTTGTTGCCAGGGTAACGATTTTTCCTGTCCAGCTAACTGACTCCGACGCCTCGCTATGAATGCGGCCATGTCCCGCCGGTTCCGGATAGGCGTTCAGGAATTCGAGCGCCCGATGAGCGACCGCCCAGCGGAATAAAGTCGCCGACCCTCTGCGATAAACCGGCGCCCATACACCGTTTCCTATCATCGCTTGTATTGAGATCGATAGACATGTCGTACGGCACAGTCACAAACGGCTCTCGACACCTCGCCTCGAATAGACGTTTCGAAGCCTCGGCAGTTCGACCCGATGGCATTGATGACTACTTTTGGCTTCCGAACGGGTCTTTCCAACTCGACGTGACCGCGTCTCGTGGGGGATTCGCGACCGCATTGGCATTTGGCGACAGCCTCTTCAAAGCTCTCGAAGACCGAGGTCATCGGATCGTCATCGCTGGTGCGTTTCAGGAGCTCGCCCGAATTTCGATCGACGGCGATGAAAAATCTCGGGAGGACCTCCGTGCGGCGGCGCGGCGACCGAGTGTCGTCTATGTCGGTACTATTCCAATCGGCCTTGGACCGCCCAAAAAATGCTCGCCGGATACGGCAAGTTCGTTCCATCGGACGAGTGGAAGGCATGTCGGATATACATGGTCCAACGTCAAGCAGATGCCGAGCCGACGCATCGCCTATGATCCTTCTCGACGCGCGGAATGGCGACAGAGTGGCTGGAATCGAAAACCGGCCAACTGGCCGGGCGCGTCGACGAGATCGCAAGGCGGGTCGAGAAAGCCGCAACAAGCTGGCGGCAATCGAGTAGCAGAACCTGTCCACGGTTCTCGCTAGCCGCCCCGCGTCGCCACAATCTGTTGGCTCGACCTCTTCCGTCGGTCCGCAATGTCGCCAAGGGTGCGTTTCATTGCGACAACTCGGGTCTCGGTTCGATCGAATACGCGACGGATAGGAGCAAGCTCTGCCACTCCGCACGGACGTCTCTCGGTTTACTGAGTGCGCCAGATGGCAGTCACGACTGAAGCCGCGCCATCGAGTTCCAGCGGTTCAGCTCCGAGCGCAGCTCCCGCGAACAGCCGCCGCGCCGTCGACATTGTTGACAAATTGCGGGCGATGAGCGACAAAATACTCACAACATGAGCGCAGCGCTCATGAGTCGTTGAAGGATTCGTCGATGAAACTACTTCGATTTGGAGAGCCTGAGGGCAACTCGTCACCACGAGCGATCAGCGCGCGCATCAACTCATCTGCTAGTCTCACCGCGGACCTAAGCAGGATTCTCGTCGATCGCTCCCTTCCCATTCTCAATCCGGATGACGGCCCGCTGGTGGAGGAATGGAACATTGAGTCCCGCATGGTACCGATGCTGACTGGGTACTTCCGGTATCAGAAAAAAGTCGATCCGCGCGGAGAGGAATGGCTGAGTTTCACGGCACCGTTGGAACTGCTGTCTGTCGAGGGCGGCGTCGCGAGGTCCATGGAGCGTTGGTATAGGCTTGGGAAACCCTCGCCGTTCGCCAAGGACATGGTTCAGATCTGGGGCGCGACCGATGGAAAGTAGGGTGCTTGCCGCCGCCAACGTCCGTAGCAGGTACGTGATCCCGCATGTATTTGCGAAGATCCGTCAGTCAACAGCTCTATTCCTGGCATATGCGGCGCTGCGGGCCACCTTGAGAGGGCAGTACCCTCTGATGCACGGAATTCCTTCGATCGTTGTTGTCATCACCGGTGGCGTCAAAGTCAGCGAAGCTCACCGAAAGGCAGCAGAATTGCTGTTGACGGGGTCGCTGGGATCCCGGACCCGCCGGGCTCCCGAGCAAAGGGTTCTTGTACATGTAGTGGAAGCGCCGCTGCGAAAGCGGTTCAAACAGTCAAATCCCATTTTAGAGGAGCACGGGAGATACGAGGTCATCATCGTCCTCGCCCCAAGCCGCACTGAAATCCCCTCGGACCTCGCTATAGCCGCGGACGCGCTTGTCGATCTGATCCGTCCGACGGCTCGGCACATACAAGCCGTGCGTCGACTGCTTGGCCACACGCCTTTCGATGAGGAAACGGCGAAGGTCGTCGCGGCGTTGGATTTCTCTCTTCTTGTTCCAGTCGTCAGCAGGCCCAGTCTCCCGGCTGCCGAAGCGCGACGTCTCGTAAGCACTGTCGGGAGCGCCACTGCGGATGGTCCATCTCTCGAAGATCTTCCTGGTTATGGCCGCGCAAAGATTTGGGCTCGTGCATTCGTCACTGACCTCGCCCGCGTCAGAAGCGGAGCGTTGGATTGGGCGGAGATGTCCCGAGGTGTCCTCTTGCATGGTCCCCCAGGCACTGGAAAGACTCTCTTTGCTCGCGCGTTTGCGCGATCGGCCGGTCTGCCTTTTATCGCGGCGTCGGTGTCGCGTTGGCAATCGGCCGGGCACCTCGGAGACCTCCTCGGCGCGATGAGGGAAACCTTCGAGGAGGCGCGGGCAAAACAGCCATCAATCTTGTTCCTGGACGAACTGGATTCAATCGGCGATCGGGCGAAGTTCAGCGGCGATCACATCGACTACTCGCGCCAGGTGGTCAACTTCCTGCTCGAGTGCATCGATGGCGCGCAAGGACGAGACCAAGTACTCGTCGTCGCTGCCACCAACTATGCAGACGTGATCGACCCTGCCCTTTTGCGTAGCGGTCGCATCGAACGGCATATCAAAGTCGAGCTACCAGACGCGGAGGACCGCTTCGACATCCTCCGCTACCATCTAGGCATCAAGAATCCAGAAGATGCACTCAGGGCGATTGCCGTTGATCTTAACGGATGGAGCGGCGCCGACCTGGAAATGCTGGCACGGGAGGCGAAACAGCGCAGCCGCTATTTTGGGCGCGCTGTTCAGGTCGACGACGTCGTCAAATCGCTACCGCCGCTGCAAGAGCTTTCCGATCCCGAAGCTCGTCGCATTGCATTGCATGAGGCTGGACACGTCTTGGCCGCCTGTGTCCTCTTTCCAGGGTGCCGAGTCAGCGTTTCACTGCGTAAAAAGTTCCGCTGGCTTGATTCGAAGCGAGTTGCGCCCGGCGCTACACTGTATGAGACTTTTGGCGAAGACCAATTGCTCCAGACACGGCAGGCTCTCGAAGACTACATCTGCAGAGCCCTGGCAGGCGCAGCCGCCGAGGAGCACGCGCTGGGATCGAAATCGAACGGTTTCAGCGGGTCAATAGGAAGCGACCTCGAGACTGCGACAGTCATCGCCGCGCGAATGCTCTGCTCTTACGGACTAGGCAGAAGCTTGGCGTTCCTGACCGAGGCTACCAGAGTGGATTCAAACTTCGCCACAAGGCTCCCCAACGATCTGCGCAGGGAGGTCGGTCGTATCCTTGATGAACAGTATCTGCGAGCAAAACTACTCGTCGCCGAGCGCACGAGCACCCTCGAGGAAATCACTGGAGAGCTTCTGGAAAAAGGCGCACTCACCGCGGATGATGTCGCCGCCATAGTGTCCAGGAACCCCGCTTCGTTTGTTGGTTCTGAAAGGTCGATTATTCGGCTGTAGACTCTATTCCCGAGCCACGGCGACGGATCAACGCTACAGCGGGCCCTCGGGTCGCGTTGCCTTCCACGAAGACGACCCCGGCGGCTTCCAATGCGATACGCACCTTCTCGATCGCTTCGGCCAGCACGTTGCCCTCGCATTTTTCTATTCGCACAATAATCTGACGGCTGACGCCTGCGGCAACCGCGAGCTCTTCCTGGCTGAGGTCCAGCAGCGCCCGTGCGGCGCGCAACGCATTCATAATGTCCGACGTCGAATCCATGAATCCGAGCGTGGCTTCATTTGAAAAGCGTTGTCAACAATTAGCGCAAGGATTCGCCGACGGTATTCCAGCCAAAACGATCAAAAAAGACGAGCGAATCCTTCAGGCGGTGTTAGAGGGACCGCGTCTTTTCAGAGTTTCACGCCGCCGGCCTTCCTTGACTGTGATCCGAGTTCGAATTGTGTCCTCTCGCAGGCTGGGTCCGATATCGCCAGCGCCGTCGCCGGAATTCACGGACGGAATAATGAGATGTTTGTCACCTGACCGGCTTTTATCTTGTTGTTCGTCCATTTCACTCTCGGATGTAAGGGACTACTTTGTCTGGGAGTATATAGGCTTTCGAGACCTTACGCCATTCCAAGCTGCCGATTGTCCATTCTTCCCGCTGCCGACTGCCCGCCGTGCACAAAAGCTATGGCCGCAGCTCAGACTACACAGATTCGGTATGTCTCTGGTTGGCGTCCGCTCAATCACAGGCAGTCTACCGCCCTGAAGGACTTCCTCATTCAGCAGGCGGATCATTCGGGGCGAAGCCGGACGCTGGTTCGTCCACGTTTCCGGCATGCCCCCCACGGCACTCAGCGTCGCCAAGTGAAAGTTTGAATTCGAGCAATCTAGCTACCTAATGCGGTTCTGCTCCGCGCGATACCCATGCTCCATGCGTGTGAGCTTCTGTTCCCGGAGGGGCTTTTCCTCCCGGATGAACGCGATCATCGCGTCGATGTCGTTTCCACCTCCGGGCGCCTCTCCCAGTGGAAGGTGTCGTCGCCTACGAAGCTTCTGCGCCCAATAGCGGATTTCTCGCTCTGCTGGTGGATAGGTTTCCCCGAGCCGGTACAGGCGGCTATCCGTCCTCGCCCAACGGGCGGGGGTCCCCGTATCCATATGCAAGACGGGAGAGGTATGACTGTGGTCACCCTCGTCAATTTCCGGGTGGCCAAAGAACCAGCCGTAGAGCCACGGTCGGCTGTACGATGGGCTCTCGAGCACCCATCCCCGAAGGAGGGGTGCGGCCGCCAGATCGGTTTCTGTCGGGACCTCACTCACTACCATTGACCCTTCATGAGGATTGATCTGAAACTCGGTTGCGGTACGGTCACTCTTAATTTCTGATGCAGATCACCCCTTCGATCATAAGGCTAAATCTCGACCGAAGCGGAGGAGGATCTCATTGAACGTTTCCATCTTCTCACGGTGGACGGCGGAAACGAGATGAAAAGGCCGCACCGATCGCACGTCGACAATTCGGTCTGCGGCCGCAACGATATGGATCGGCACCTTAATACCCAGAGGCCATAGAATGACGAGTGGACGTGGCCTGCCCCAATCGGGTGATCCGGGTTTAATGTTAGTGCATGCTGGGTCTGGCCGCTACCGCCGGGGTTGATGCCGGTCCGTTCTGACGCGGCCA
>NZ_LMHV01000018.1 GCF_001429725.1 Rhizobium sp. Root708
ACCCCGGCCAGCGCCGGGCAGGCCAAGCGCTGATCTACATCATCAGAGGGGTCAAAATTGCACGCCGATATGGGGTGAATTTTGGACGCCGATTGACAGTCTGGCGGCGGAAGTTCTGCTAAACAGGGACCTTGTTTGGGCCTCTATCTATGGGTTATCCGAGCCTCCTCGCGCAAAAAGACCTCATCAGCTGATGACTTGGATCAACGTGCGAGACGATGGCTCAACACGCGCTCGTCGTCGACGATCGCAAAGGCGTAGTTCGGGTTTTCCGGCACTGGCACTACCACAACTGTTTCGGGATGCGGCCGGGCGACGACAGCCGCTTCCTTGACGACATCGCGGTCCGTCGGGGCCGGAGCTTCGCGAGCATAAGTGACGACCTGCTGCGGCGGGCGCATCAATAGCCGTTCCGACGAACGCCCCAGCAGCAACACCGCCGAGCACCGCGCTGACAGTCGACGACTGAGCGAATGCGCCACGCGATATCAGGGTGTCCGATACGGCAATGCTCACCACAACATTGTTTAGCATCTACACCTCCTTTTATCGCGCAATCAACGATGGCCGCACCGGATAAAACGAGCTGTTTACAAAGGAGTTCCGTGGATGAGACTTTGGGGTTTTGAGAGATGTTGCGCCTTTCCATAGCGACTCTTCCAGCATTCTCTTCAACTTCGCCTTTCTCAAGGTGATGAGACTTGGGCGATCGGCCGTAGTCCGCTCCTGACGGAGGCTCTGCGGAGAATGGACTGTGGTCAACATCTCGACGTCGTTCGCGCCGTGCTGCATTTCCTGGTTTTTCTCTTCCTGGTGACGGGCTTCGTGTACACGGCCTTTTTCTACAATCAGGAAGGTGGCGAGGGCATTGTAGATGCTCGTGCTTCACCGTAGCGACGGTGACGACGACGGGGTTTTGGTGACATACCCTGCCAGGTACCTGTGGCAAGTTGACGTCGGTGGTACCATGATCGTAGGTATTTTTCTCTTCGTGAGACTGCTAAAGCGGTCGTTCGGCCGCAGAAGGTGACCTACCCCTGTCATCGATGTGGTTTGCAGCGTTACGACGCCGACGCGGTTCACTGCAAAGCGTGCGGAGAGGTTCTCACCTTCCCCGACCAAGGCTCGTAGCGGGCGTGGAGAAGCACGGCTGGGATGGGCCAATGGATCGATCAAACACCATCTAAAAAGACGAACGAAATGGTGGAGTCATCGCTGTGACGCTGGGTTTGAATCCCTGCCTCGGCGACCAATCTCCAAGATTTACACTATTTCCCAACCCCAAACGCGGATCGAGCGGAACCATTTCGAAACGCGCCGGTTCTTTTATGTCAGTTTAAAACGGAGATACGAAATGGCAACGACCAAGACCCTTGATGACCTTTTCCTCGATACGCTCAAGGACATCTACTTCGCCGAGAAGCAAATCTTGAAAGCGCTTCCCAAGATGGCACGGGCGGCGCAGTCGGAGGAAGGAAAGGCTGGCTTTCTTCAGCACCGAGACGAGACGCAGGGCCAGATCGAACGTCTCGAGCAGGTTTTCGAAATTCTCGGCAAGCCGGCACGTGGCAAAACCTGCGAAGCAATCCAGGGTATCCTCGCTGAGGGCGAAGAAATCATGGAAGAATTTAAGGGTTCGCCAGCCCTCGATGCTGGGCTGATCTCCTCCGCCCAAGCCGTCGAGCATTATGAAATCGCGCGCTACGGCACACTCATCGCCTGGGCCAAACAACTCGGGATGAAGGACGCCGTGCCGCTCCTGCAGGCGAACCTCCAGGAGGAGGAAGCTACCGATAAGAAGCTTACGCAGCTCGCGCAGTCATCGGCTAATGCCAAAGGCGCGACTAAGGCTGCTTAACGTGCAGCGCGGGCCGCCCAATGTGGGCGGCCCGGTCTTCCATAGATGGCCAATAGCCATCGCTCGCGTAGTCGCTAGGCAAAGGTGACAGGCTCGCTAACACCTCGATCGCGAAGTCCATTTGCAATTTGAAAGCCATGATTCTGTCCGGAATCTTTATTCCAGTAACCAGTTGACGCGCCACGTAGTGCTCCACGCCCGCTTTGGTTAATCGTCGATTTCCCTCCTGCATAACCAGAGTGGCTATATCGGTTGGTTTCTCGATTGGCGTGGAACTCGCTCGCCCGCCTTCAATCACCCTAAACATGTTACTTGCCCATCTTTATTCCCGCCACTTAGGTAGGTAAGAACTTCCCGCGATTCACGGCAAGGGGCAGGACCGCGGCGGAATGGAAATCCGATGCGGTGTGACTAACGAGCGACATTTGCTACTTCCGCGGGCCACACTCGTTTCTCACACACGGCGGACGTCGCACGGCGCAAATTCAGAGATATAGGACATGGTTGGAAGTGCGTTCCACCTCCACGACGCAGGTAGCGGTTTGTTTTCGGTCAAAGGCTCAGCCAGACCACTGGAAGTCCGCGTGGCGAAGGAGTTCGTATTACATGGATCGACACCCTCCTGCAGCCGTCAGCACAAGGCGCCGGCTCCGGCTCGTAGTCATTGGTTATCGAGTATCTTTCCTCTCGTCTGTCACACTCCGTCCAGCCGGACGCTTCAGATCGTCGCGATTTAGACCGAACTGATCGAGGTCCGCGCCAATGCAAAAGCGTGAGAACGAGATACCCTGGCCGTATCCATTAGCGCCGCAATAGATGAAAGCCGCCCAGACGATGAGGATCTCCTGCGCAGGAATGCCCAGCCTCTTCCCGCGAAACAATCGCTCATCGCAGGCTTTTGGACAGCGTTGAACTACATCATCCCGCGCCTACGTTGGCTTATGTCTCGGCAAAACACGCCGCCGGGCCGGTTTGCGGGGTGGCATTGGCAAGGCCCTCGTCACGAGGAGATGGGCCTTGCCGCACAATTCGACATATTGGGGTGTACCGATCTTAATGTGTTCTTCCGCCCGCCTCGTCCACTGCTTCAATAAATACGGCACGAGCATCATGGGCGGGTAATCTGCCGTCGAGCGCCGCCTTACAGGCCATTCGAGCGCGCAGAAACTTCAAACCGCTCATGTTTGGCCATCGATCTGTGAGACACGTCATCGCCTCGAACGGGCCACTCACAATCTGTCGGTCAAGATGCGGAAAACTTACATTTACTGGTGCATCCCACGCATCATTTGGCATTCCAACCTCCTTTGATGCCTAACCTGTGTCCAGAATAATATTAGAGACCGTGGCATTTTAGCAAAGGCGCACATTTCGTTGGTACGGTTGCGGACGGAAAACTATACCCGGCAATATGGCCGCGAATGATGGCCAATTCCTCGCGGCTAGCTGCTCTGAGTTAAACAAATTGGCTTCGGTGTTATGAAGAATCAGGGCACTCGGCCGACCCAGGTCATCAAGATGGCGCAAACGCACGCTGTCACTGGCGCGCTACCCGTTTTCCGCCTTCTGTCGCCAGGGTCCCCTCTCGCATTAGGGTGATAAGATTCCGCTCGTCGCTGGTAAAATGCTCCTAGGCCCGATCAATCGCTCCTCGCCACGTGCTCAACGCTATGTGATTGAGGGGAAGCTCGTCCGTCTTCTCGCTTTTCCAGTAGCTGTGAAAGCATATGAGCGTTCTTGACCGCATTGGCTTCCCGATCGTTGTTGAAATATGCCCAGACTCGCTTTGCACCACACGCTCCGATCCGGCCGGCCCAATCGGAAAGCTCGACTTCACTGTAGTCGTGTCGATACCATCGCGTTGGACCATGGAAACGCACGTGGACGTCGTCTGCGGTCTTGACTAGGGCATCTCGGAGACGTGGCCCACTCACTGAGCAAAAGATCGCCCCAGCCGCCTCGAATTTGCGGAAAACGGCGTCGTCCCACCAGCTCTTGTGACGAAACTCCACGACGTTCCGGTGGCGAGGATCCAGCTGTTTGAGGATGGCATCAAGAGCTTCTGGACTATAGCGGAAACTCGGTGGCAGTTGGTAAAGAAAACAGCCCATATGAGACCCCAGGAGATCAGCTATATAGCCGAAGTCCCGCACAAGTTCTCGGGTATCTTCGAAGCGCTGTATATGGGTGATTAGCTCGCAAACCTTGACCGTATATACGAAGCCGCCATCTGCTTGGCGAAGCCAGGCTCTCACCGCCGCAACTGTGGGCCAGGAGTAGAAGGGAGCATTCAATTCGACGGTGCGAAATTCCCGCCGGTAACGGAAAAACCACTCGTTTCGCGGAAGTTCCTCCGGGTAAAATCGACCCGCCCAGTGCCAGTAGTACCAACCGGAGCAACCAACAAAGGTTCTTGTCGTAGGCAACGACGCCGAGGCGTCGATGCCCCCGCTTTCAATCCGCAAGTGGTGCATTTTCTGGGCGCGCGCAAAATTTGCTTCCCGCTGCTTTTGTCGTCGCTCAGCCCGACGAGTTCTGCGCGCCTCCAGTTCTTCGGAGCCTGTCGACTGCACGGCAAATACCTCACCACCTCCGAGGCGCTGGAATTAAGCCATCAGATTTTAGGGCATCCACGGACGTTGGCGAAAACCATGCGATCCGCCCCGCCGCGCGTGAAACCTTCGACTACGATGTTACGGGGGCTTACGCGTGCGACCCTGGCGCGGCGCAAACCTGCATCGCGTGCGGCGTCCAAAGCGTCAACCGGATCACATCCGCGTCGACGCTCTCGGTAGCAGTTATCTCTTCTGTCTTGATTGTTATCGTACACGCCTACCCCCGCCGGGACCGACCCTGAGTTCGAGGTCTTGGGCGTGAACGAATTGACCACCATCCTGTCAACCTCCACGGTTTGGATTTGTTCCTCATCGAAGACCAGCAACGTGCCATCTGCGAGAGATCACGGATCAAGTGGGGCTAACCTCCGACGACCCCGACGGCGCACCTGTACGCCGCCGGGAACTGCCCGCTAAGTCTCGATGATGTAGACGATCGTCAGCGCATCTGGAGCGACGATCACGATCCGGCCGTCTGCAAGGAGGAAGAAGCGGTAGCCTTCGTACGCCGGTACAATCTTCACGATTCTCGGCGGCAGCCGTTCAAGATGGACCTTCTTGGGGATCCTGGTGCCGATGGACACCGTAAAGTCGACTTCCTTCACCGGGGCGACGTGAACTTCCTTGATCACCTGCCGGATTTCGGTCCGCTGCTCGACGGTGACGTTGACGGTCGCTTTGTTGTTGGTGGCCTGGCTGTTGTTTGTCGTGTCGGTCTCGACGTTCGTCTCGGTCGAATTCTTGTTGGTCGAGGTAGACTTGTTCTGGTCGGTGGACTGCTTTGTGGTATCACCGCTCTCATTGGTCATACCAGCCTTGGGGTCCTCGGTTTGGCTCTTTTGGCTTGCGTCGGTTTCGCTGGCACCGGACTTGCGCTTCTGGTTGGTGGTCGAGCCGTCGGAATCAGCCTGCGATTCGGTCTTCGCCTTCATGTCGGTCGACGACTTGCCAGCGGCACTTCCATTGGTTGTCGAACTGTCGTTCGACTGTTTCCGCGTGTCGGATCCTTGGGTCTTTTGCTCCGAAGACTGGCCATTCTGCGGGCACGCGCCCGAGGCGTCTGGCGTGCAGTCACTGCCGCCGCTCGACGCTCCGTTCGGCTGACCTGCGCCTGCCTGAGAGCCTGATTGCGTATCGGCCTGGGAGCCCGACTGGGTCTTGGTAGTGCTCTGGGCTGATACAGGCGCTGTCGCAAGCGACGAGACACTCAGCGAAAGTGCCGCAAGGAGCGCGGTGAGATGTTGGTTTTTCATACTTTCCTCCAAAATCGGGCACGACATGGCATTCCGCATCCTTGATGCAGTCACGCGTGCCCTTGTTTTTAAGATTTACGGCGAGCTCCGCCGGAGTTTCTTCCGACGCTTGGCGTCGTTACCGGATGACCTGGATCACCTTCCGGGTGGAAGGTTCTACGATCACGCGCTCATCGTTGACGATAGCGTAGGCATAGCCGGCTTGATCCGGAACAGGGGTCACCACAATGGTGTCGGGAAGCGGCTGGCCAACGACGACCTTTTCCTGGACGACCACGCGTTCCTTGGGAGCGGGGGCCTTCTGGACGAAGGTTATGACCTGGTCCGGTGCCATGACCGACTGTGCGAATGCTGCGCTCGAGGCCATGAGCGCCGCGGCTGTGATACCTACTGTGTTGACTTTCATGCTAATTTCCTCCTTCTCAGCGGACTGTTCCGCTGGGAGATCGAACCCTTAGGCACGCCCCCTGTTCCAGCCCCGGGACTTCAGTCCGGGGGACCGCAGGACCTAAGTCCCAGTCCAGTAAATCGTCGATTTACTGGGTCGTAGACCGGCTCAACATTCGATCGTGAACGTTCTCAGCTCCCACGATCATTGAGGCGATAGAGATGGCTCTGTCTCGATCGGCCGAGTTCGAGATGTAGCCTTCTAAAACGGCGACGGGGCCAAGCATCTGGATCGCAATCGCGCTGCTGTCGATGTGTTGATCAGCCGCAAGGGCGGCCTGAATGGTGGCGATGGTCGATGCGGAACTGTGGCCTTGCGAGCAGCACTGTTCGTGCGCAAAGCTGTCGAAACCGAATTTCATGGCGCATTCCTTCCTGTTCTCCCAAACGAGAGCCACGAGTTGAATGCCTGATTAAGAACTCCGCACTCCTTGTGTTCCACAGGTCAGACTTAGGTCCATGCGTGCTGCCCCTCGTCTCTCAGTTAGTTCTGAGGAAGTGCATGCGGTGCCGGGGGCACCAACATGTCAAGCTAACAGTCCGAGCGCCACACGAATGGTATGGCCTTCACCCCCCTCCAGATACAAATCAGGCGAATGACGAGCGAGTTTGACGGGTGATCGCTCATCGGCCGAGTGTCTTCCAACAAGGGCGCACACCACCTTATCGAAGAGGATCAACCGGATATCGCGTCACTCAATGTCCAACTCAACGGAAAGGTCGTCACTTCCGTGGCCGTAGAACCTCAGCGCCTTTTGAGAAATTCTGGAACCCGCGAGGCCAACGGGTGTTAGGGCCATGTCGAGGGGAGCCCACTCCTCGGTTTTCTCCCAACCTCAGCCCCGCCCAGGCGGGGCTGCTTTTCGCGGGAACCTTGCTCCATACCGGTTGTTTAGTGGTTTGATCGGATAAAACCCATCCCTCCGATTGGCCATTCGGTGACCGATGTGACGTCACCTGCCGGATGGTCGACAGCGTCCATAACTTTCTCGCCCCGTCGCCTCACAGCGGCGGGGTTCTTTTGGAACGTTCGTCACTGGCAAAGGTTAGGCGCAGAGTTTGCCCCGAACTCTCCTACCTGTCGGGCCAGTTGCCGCTTTCCTCGCAGGTAATCGGGACAAACCCGCCCTCGGTGCACGTTCAGTTATCTGTCAGTTTTTCAAGGCCATCTTTTTCTAACGAGACGGGAACCGCTGCATCCTGCCGGCGTTATAAACTCGCGACGTCCCTTGTTGCACGTCCGGAAGCACGAACCCGGACCAAAAGCCCGACCGATCGCTCTGATTGGCCGGGCTTTTCTTGTCCCGGTCCGGAACAAAGCAATGTGATCGAGGTCTCCGAAAGGGATCGCTCGAGCGAGCTTCCAGAACATGGAAGAGAAGGAGCTCTTCGGCGTTCCTACACATTAACTCGCTGGATCAACGTGCTGGCCACTAACTACGGCTATGACCAAACTCCCGAGGAACATTGGCGACACTCAGGCGTGACGGATATCGCGAATTTCTGCTGCGACTCTGCTATAGGAACATTGTCGTATACCGGGCGTTAATTCGGTAGTCGGGCGTGCTCTCCTCTTCCTCAGGGATTTCTTGAGGTTGCTTCCAGCTCTCGAGCTGTGACGCGGGGTTCGAATCCCTGCCCCGACTGCCAAATCAGCTACTCACTCAAACTTCCTGGGGGGTCGGTAGACCCGAGGTCACAGCTCGTAGACCGCTGTAACTCTCCCCGAAATTCCGGAATTTTGACACGCTTTTCCGGAATTTATATCGTCGGGCTCTTGCTCGTGCCATAGACGGAAATGCATAGAGCTGACGCAAAGCTTTATCAAAATCGAGCGCGTGGGAAACATTAAGCTTCCTGAGCCGTGATCGTAGTGCTCGCTCTCATAGCGGGCTGTCGCATGTGAACATGTCCGATATAGTCAACAACGAACAATACGCAGTTCAAGGCAGCATGGTAGCGTTGGAAAAGAGGAAAAGATAACGCAACATCCGTCTCGTTGCAGATCCGACCACTCATCGGTCTGAGGAGCCCGATCTTTCACTGGGGTCGGGCTTTTAGTTCTCATGCTGATTGATGCCAGCACCCGATCCGCCATTCTTTATTCGTTAACAACGAACTGATGAACCGACCATTGTCCTACCCGGCATCCGACCTCGGTCCGATGTGCGATGGGCGCCTGACTTGTAGGTTCCGAATCGAACCAACGACAGACCACGCCGGTCCCGGCAAGCAATCTGGAGGAAACAATGCGTATTTCCACTCTGGCATCCATGGCCATGCTTTCTCTCGCTGCCGCAGCAGGCCCGCTGGCGTTCGCAGGTTTCGATACCGTTGCGATGGCGAATAACGGCAATGGGGGTAGGAATGGCGGCGGCGGCAGTCACGGTAGCAGCGGCAGCCATGGCAACAGTGGTGGCAGCCACGGCAACAGCGGCGCTCAGAGCGGTAGCTCCGGCTCGACACACGGCAACTCCATTCAAAGTGGCGGCGCATCGAAAGGCAAATCGAGCGAAGCAGGTAAGACGTCGCAGTCGGGCAGGAATGGGAAGCCGGCCACTGTCGCCAAGGAAAAGAAGGCTTCCGCCGAGCTTGCGGGCCTGAACTCGCTCAATCGCAGTTACAAAGCCTATCTGCACACATCCGATCCCAAGATGACCGCGATTTCGGTCTACGCTATTGCCTATGCGCAATACGAACTCGAGAGCGGCACAGAACCGTCCGCGGATGATCCGCTTCTCGGAGAAGAAGCGTTGGAGGAGGCGCTCACTTCGGCAACAAAAACGGGCGCAATCAGCCCAGCCGCCCTCGATAAGGCCAAGTCGATCCTGGGCGTTGGTGATGCCGAGGGAAAGATTGATCAAATCAGAGCCACGCTCACGCCGATCACACCGGTAGAGCCGACCGATCCCATCAGCCCAACCGACCCGGTAACATCGACGGAACCTCCGGTGTCTGACGAGCAGAGACTCTGACGTCACAGTAACGGTCGCGATACTAATCCAGCCCACGCTCCCGTTTCCCGGCGTTTGAGCTTCGGTCGCAATACTGCGTGACCGGCCTGTCTGGCACTCTAAACGGCCAGGAGGGAGAATGGCTTCAAAGCATGTACGAAGCGCGGACGTCGCGCCTACACCTGCCTTGCGGCCGCCTTTGCGGCCTCCCCCACGTTTAATCGACCGAAGCATCGCGCAACCTTTTGCGAACGGTGTTTTGTCGATGCCATACAAACGAACTTCGTGGGAAATACGGCCCCTTGCTTTAGGTTTGCTTGTCACCTTCGAAGGTGATGAGCCGGCCTATCCACTTTGGCTTGGTGTGCGTAGAACCGCCTGCTGTGGCGGAGTGTTGAAACCAACCTGCGCCGTAGTAGTTTGAGGGTCTCCAACACGGAGGTGGCCTTACCAATGACCGATGAGAAACTTCGACTCTTCGAAGGCAAACGCATCCTGATCGTTGAGGACGAGTATTTTGTCGCCGATGAGGTCCGGAGGCAACTCAATCAAGCCGGAGCGCTCGTTGTCGGCCCCGCTCCCTCGGTCGAAATCGGATTGACGCTGCTTGAGCGAAACAGCATTGATGGAGCCATTCTCGACATACGGCTTGACGGCGAAACAGTGTTTCCCATCGCTGAACGCCTCCAGGATGCCGGCCTTCCGTTCGTTTTCGCGACAGCCTATGGCGCCGGAGACATCCCAGAGCGTTATACTGGCTACGTCTTGTGTGAGAAGCCAAACGATCTGGGGGAGATCGCCTACGCTCTCTTTGGACTGAAAGCCAAAGGGCATTGAAGTCCGCACCTTATCTTGGTCGGGAACCGTACGGTTCGCAAGCCGTCAGGAACAAAGCACATTGCTGTCCCTTCCCTCCCTGAAATGGAGGACCAGATGACTGAGAAGGGCTTTGCGAACCGCTCTGTAGAAGCGCAGATCGTTGATCTCGTGCCTGCGCTGACGTCATTCGCCAGATCGTTCCAGCGGCAGCAGACCGACGTTGATGATCTCGTCCAAGAGACGCTCCTGAAGGCATTCAGCAACGTGGGTAGCTTCGTGCCCGGCACTAAGCTCAAATCCTGGCTCTTCACGATCATGCGCAACACGTTCTGCTCCCGATTCAAGGTCGCGAAACGTGAGCTGGCAGGTTTGGAAGAACCCGCATTCCACGGCTTTTTTGCTCAGCCCGATCAGGAGTGGCATCTCATGGGCCTCGAGCTCGAGCGGGCCTGCGGTAACGTGCCCGAACCCTATAAGTCCGCGTTAAAGTTCGTGTTGGTTGACGGCCGCTCGTACGAAGAGGCCGCGCTACATTTTCACTGTCCCGCCGGCACGATAAAGAGCCGCGTCAACCGGGCCAGACGGCATGTGGTCCGCGAACTCGCGGTAAAGCTCCAGGCTTAGCGGCCACCGCGTCTCCGGTACGCTAGCAGACCGAATTCAACGATAAGCATTAACTCGTGTACTATCAATTATCGGCCCGGACTTATTGGCGGGGCTGGTTGGGGGATCATCCGCGCTCTTGCCGTAAAACGGAGGGCATTATGTTTCAGTCTTTGGCAACGCTCAGTGACAGCGACATCGCGGCGATCCTTGATGCAGTTCGCGAATGGTGCCGCATCCGGCAGGTCGACGTTGAAAGTGCAGAGGGCCGGAGCGCACTGGCCGTGGCAATTGATCGTGTTCAGGCGTCCGGAACCTCGGACGATCTTCTTTCGACGCTTTCCAGCCTACCTAACAACAGGCTCAAAAATGCCGGCCCAGCATCCGACCGCACCCACTCTGGACCGCCAATGAGCGCTGCGACAGCCGTGCGCTCATTCCAGCAAGATCAGGCATCCCACCGTACCGACAGTTCGCCCTGAAATAGGGCGACCGTTTTGAGTACGCGAGGGGCGCCATCCACCGCCCGGCGGCCCAATACCGCGATGCTGGCAACAATGCACTTTGGACCGACAGCGCCAGAGTCAGCACCAGGCCTTGCGTCGGAGTGACCTTGGAAGGCAGGCAACGCCCCGCCGAAATAGTGATGAGATGCCCTTTCGGCGCAGGATGCGGTACTCGTGCTCGATCCTGACGCGAAGACCTGTCGGGACAGCTTGCCATACGCCGGAATCATTATCGTCGCTTGCCTGTTTGGCCTGACCGGCTGAAGCGGAAATCCTGAGATCCGAGGTCCGCACAACCCAGCCTGCCCCCTTGACAGGCAACGTCGCAGACTGAGCGTCCAGTTCGCAAAACATGAGACGATCAATGTTCATGATCTTTGCCATCATTTACTCCTCTGGTCCCGTCGAGGTCGACATGCTGCGGGAGGTCTTTTCATCGCTCAGCTATCGACCAGCCATGTAAGAGGTTGTAGTAGCTGTGGGTGTCATTTTCTGTCACCCACAAAAGGAGCGAGGATGTCCCTGACGAAAGCTCGAGATTTGATCCGCCTTGCGCGCCTCGCTGCGATCCGCCGGATCGGCATCAGCCTCGAGGAAATCCGCGAGGAGTTTAACGTCACGCACCGGACCGCTCAGCGCATGACCGAAGCGCTCGAGACCGTTTTCACAGGCGTGGAATGGCACGACGGACCTGATCGCCGTCGACGCTGGCGGGTATCAGACCCCATGCTCGATCGCTTGAGGCCAAGAGAGGAAACCGCCATCGAAGCACTGGAGATCGCAGGTCGGTCCGCTCATGCCGAAGGTCGAGTACGTCATGCAAAGGCACTGTCTGATTTACGCGAGGGACTGCTATCGCGGCTCGCACCGAGGGACGCCCTTAGGACAGAAGCGGATGTCGAAGCCGTCTTGACCTCTATGGGGTCCGCGACGAAGCCGGGGCCGCGAGTGAACCTCAAGCCGGCGGTTCTCGATGAGATTATCGAGGCACTCCGCGGTCCCTTCCGTCTGCGACTGCGATATGGTGAGCCGGATGCTCCCGAACGCATTATCGAGCCTCATGGGCTGCTTCTCGGCCACAGGAGCTATCTTGTGGCGAGGCAACCGTCCCGCGGGGAAACAGTCATCAGTTTCCGAACCGATCGGATACATGCCGCGCAAGCTTTAGATGAAAGTTTCGCCATGGCCGATGGGTTCTCCCTCGACGAGTATGCCGCCAGGTCGTTCGGTGTTTACCAGGACCCAGCGCAGTATGGCGAAGTGGTCTGGCGATTTACTGCGGACGCGGCCGCCCGCGCAGCGGAATTTGTCTTCCACCCCAGGCAGGTTCTGGAGGCAATGGACGACGGAAGTCTCGTGGTTCGCTTTCACGCAGCAGGATGGTTGGAAATGGCATGGCATCTTTATCAGTGGGGCGACAAGGTCGAGGTTATCGCCCCGGACGGATTGCGATCGATGGTCGAGGGGCATCGCAGGCAAGACTTCAACGCTCTGCCCTAATAGGCACGAAATCGAGAAATCCCGAGACATCTGCCAGGCCTGTGGATTTCGGATACCGAAAACTTCACCGTCACGCCGCGGTGCCGGAAGCAGGCAACAGTAACTTTCTGCCCGATCGGTTGTTCTGCACGAGTCTTGCGGGGTCGGGTGTGGCCTCTTTCATGCCAACCCGCATCAGTGCCGCCTCGAGCGTTGCGATATGAACTTCGATATCGGCATTATCCGCGCGAAGCGCTCCATGAATGGAGCGCTTCGCATCTGCTGCGGTCGGTTCGCTCACCACCAAGTGTTTGTCGTTGTTTGATTTGCATTCGATATTTCGTGAGACGGACCATATCGTCTCGAAAATTACCCACGTCAGGCGGCTACGATGCCGTGGTTCGACCGGGTCGATTGAGAGTGGTTACCTCTTTGGAACAAGGATTTCTCGAACGGGTTTCCCAACGGTGAACCAGTCCTTTCGATGTGAGCTGACCGGGTTCCCTGCGGAGATGCGCTCATGGCCGAAGACAGGCATATTATTCGAAAGCGCAAATGGCTCGCCACGGTGAGAGGTATCGTTACGCATAGCGTCAGCGGACCCGAAGTGGAAACGGCTCCTTGCGAAATGCTGCTTGGCAACGCGATCCTTCATATCGCCCGATTGGACTCATCCGTCTGTAGCACGGCTGGTGCGACAGTGGTGCTGGAGGGCGTCGTGCTCGATTGCGACGATTGCCGACGGCTCGCCCTGAAATACGGAGACCGTCTCGAAGTTCGCGAGTAGGGCGGTCCGTCTCGGCCGATAGGAAATGCCGGCTCTTCTCCTTCAGGATGTCCATAGGAAGGGAATCTAGATGTCCCTTGTCTTGACAACGGGCGGCTTACTCGAAGACTTCCGGGCGAGCTATCTGCAACCACGTCTCCCTCGCCCGTCGGGAGCTTGAAGCCGGCGTCCAGGTCGGCCAGCGCGAACGGGGGCGGAGAGATCGAAGAGTTGCGGGGCGACAAGGTGAACGACATCATCTTCCCACCGGGATACGGCCGTTGAGGAGGACCGGCTGCGGCCTGTTCTTCTCCTGTCGAAGTACAATCAACTGTTACCAATGCTTGCAAGTTGACTGATCCTTTGGCCGACAGCCATCGGCCGTCGTGTTGTCGCACTCTAGCGCCGCCACCAAAAATGGGCCAACAAGCCACACACTCTAGCCGACGACGATCCGCTTGGACATGGCGGTAGCCTCGTTCAAGGCATTCCTGAAATAGCTGACCAAGCCTGGCTTCATGCCGATTAGCCAAATGCCGGGCGTATCCGAGGTCATCGTTGTCGAATTGATCTTGACGTCGGCGTCATCGAGCAAATCGGAAAGGCTGGAAGCGTAGCCGGTCGCTGCAATGACGACGTCTGGTGCAAAGGACTGGCCGTCTTTGGTGAAGACCGTATCCGCGGTAAACTTTGCAATCTCCCCCACCAGTCGAATGCGTCCCACGCGAATGGCATCTATCGCGCCGTCGTCTACCGGGATCGCCACGTTTTCGTCAGCGAGCCTTGTCGCCGCTCCAGAGCGAGCTGGCGGAAAGCCGAGCGTTGCAATGTCACCAAAAGCCAGACGCTGCGTCAGTGCAATCGCAGCATCGGCGAACGAGGCGGGCACCACGTCCATGAGAGGCGACAGTCTATGCACGGCGAAACCCTTTAAGCGTTTCGGCAACACTGCCGCCCCGCCTCGAACCGAAAACCAGGCCTCTGCCGTCTCCACACGCATCAGATGGTTCAGCACGTCGAAGCCGGAGTTGCCTCCCCCGGCAACGAGAACACGCTTTCCCGCATACCGCTGCGAGTGACCGAATTCCGCCGCGTGTAAGACTTCGCCCTGGAAGTTACCGGCGCCTTCCCAATTCGGGATCCTTGGTTTCCCGTCTCGGCCGATGGCGAAGACCACGTTGCGGGTCAGAATCTCCCCGGCGCTGGTCTGCAGCCTGAATCCGGTGGCAGCCCGACCGATCTTCTCCATGTCGACGCCATATTCGATAGGCAGCGCATGTTTCATAGCAAAGGTCGAAAGATGCGCGATCACGGCATCACGTTTGGGAAAGGCACCTGTGCCTGCCGGATAATTCAACTCTGGAAGGTGGGAGAGGCTGCGATGGGTGTTCAAAGTCAATTGCGGGTGGCGCTTGCTCCAGGGAACGCCGATCTGCATCTCGCGCTCGAGTATGCGCGCTCTGATCCCCTTGCGCGCGAGAACGTAGGCGGCCGTCAAACCCGAGAGGCCTGCCCCGATTATCACGACTTGTTCGATAGGTTCCGGATTTGTCATTTTCAGACCTTTGGCCGGCGATCGAGCGGCTGGCAACAGAAGATCGCGCGATGCCCTACTTTTTAATTAGAATAAATCTAGTCCGGTAGGCGTCGACTAACCTAAGCTCTTTGAACGGAGTGATTCGATGCCCAACCTACGAAAACTTATGGACTCCTTTTTGGATCGTCGATTGGCGATCGGGGTCAGTGTGGCACTGTCCGACCGACAAAAACTGGAGCTATGCGAGAAACATGGCGATTTCTCGTTAGCGTACTCGACAGCGGTACAACCGAACCTGCAGCATTTCGGCGATGACGATGGCTACATCGCTTATGCCACGAAAATGGGCCACACCTTCGCCTTGGGGGATCCGGTGGCGCCGCATGCGAAACGAGCGGAATATATCCAACGCTTCGTCGCCGCGGCTTCCAAACCATGCTTCGTGCAGATCGGAGAGGCCACCGCGACCGTGTTGTCCGGCCGCGGATACCGCATCAACCACATGGGTGTCGACACGCACCTGTCCCTTGCCACGCATAGTTTTGCTGGCAAGAAGAACGAGACGGTGCGCTACTCCGAGCGCTGGCTGCTCAATAAGCACTACTCTATCGTCGAGTGCGATGGCACCGTTACAAATGCACGGCAGATCCAAGATCTATCGACGGAATGGCGAGCCGGCCGGATCGTAAGCAGGCGCGAAATGTGTTTTCTCAATCGGCCGTTTCTGGCTGATCTCGCGCCCCATATGCGCCGGTTCGTCATCGTCGACCCAGACGGCAAGCCCGTCGCCATCCTAGACTTCGACCCTATTTTTTCCGAGGGGAAAGTGACGGGATATACCGCCGCCTTCAAGAGAAAGCTCACCGGTACGACGCCTCACGCAGAGGTGGGGTTGACGAAGTTTGCGGCGGATCGCTTCCGTGAGGAAGGACGAACGTTGGTCACGCTCGGCCTGTCGCCGCTAGCGGCGATCGCTGCCAGCGGGTTTGCGGAAAGCCGGATCTGGAGGTCGCTCTTTCAACGGGCATTCAGTTCCGAACGCATCAACGAGAAGATCTTCAACCTCAAGGGCCAAGCCGCCTTCAAGCGGCGTTTTCACGGCAAAGAGCAGCCAATGTTTATGGCGTTCAAACGAGGAACGCCGGTTGAAATGATCGCGCTTCTTCGTCTCTTGAAGACGCTGTGACATCGCAGGGAACACACATATGCCGAAGATCGACAAACTGGAACGAGAGAACGATCGACCGCCCTCCGAGAAGCGAAACGACAAAGCTGGCACCGTCGCTTCGAGCGACGCACCGCTCGTCGACAGCGCTCTCGCAGGCGTCCGCGACAGGCGAGCGAGGCAGGCCGCCACAATTGGGACTGGTCGTTCGCGGCAGACCAAAAGCGATATTTGACTCGCCGTTTGCGGATAATCGATAGCGTTTGCGGCGGACGTTCTAGTCGTAAAAATCGCCAGAAACGGGCTACTGTCTTTCCAGAATAACGTTGCTTTCCGCGTTGGCGTGATCCTTGGAACGGTCATGCCAGCTCAGCGCGTCGAAGACACGCGACCAGTAAGATGCGAAAGCAGAAACAGTCACCCCGCCAGGTAAGTTTCAGGATGTGCGCGCTTCCGCATTAAGGCGAGTTGCCGCTCGATTTCTCAAAATGCGCATCGGCCTCGTCGCCTGGACCATCCGGTCGAGTGTCGTTTAATCCCTCAAGCGCCTTGATTCGAAACCAAGCGTCGTGAGACTGATAACCCGATAGAGACCTCGATGGCGAAGCTTCTTCTCTAGTCTGCCTGCTAATACAGGACAGTGCTATGCCCCCCTACGGGAAACACCAGGTCTCGAAGATAATCCCGCAAGCCAACTTCGCCCCGGACGTGATCATCGGGCAGTTCCATGCCTTCGATACTTGCTCGGGTCATCCGCGCGTATGCGTCCGCCGCGGCATGAGAAAAGCCCATATCCCTGAGGTTCGCTTCTATCTGGTCATCCGGGATCTTTTGCAGCAGCACTGCGTGTCCGAGCGCGTCCGAAAACGCTGCTGCCACATCGAGGAAAGTGTAGCGATCTGGTCCCTCGATGTAGCGAATGCCGACATCCGCGGTAGGTGAAAGCAATCGAACAGCTGCCTGCTTGCCGAGATCGACCGGCGACACCATAGGCATCACAAGGTCTTCCGGGAAAGGTGTCAGGATCGTGCCTTTCCTTGCAGCCCCGAGAAGCTGCTCAAGGTTGGTAAAGTAGTAGGCGCCGCGGTTCACCGCTATCGGCACCCCTGCCCGCTCTATCAAGTGCTCGAATTCGTACAACACGGACAGGTCGCCGATCCCGTCGCCGGGCTGGGCGCCGTACGTCGACGCGACCACCACCTTCTCGAGACCTGAGCCGTTCACTGCGTCGGCGATGCTGCTCGACGTTGCTCTTTCGACGCTGTCGGTATCGCTTCCCTGATCGGCAGGAGGATTGAGAAGGAAGGCTCGCCGAGCAGTGCGAAAAATCGATCGTAGTGCGCCCGTATCCGTCACATCCACCGCTTGCGCCTTCACGCCGGAAGCGATCAATCGATCCGCCGTCGCCGGACTGTGAGTGAGGGCGAGAACCGGGATTTTGGCGTTCTGCAACTCGGACACGACAGCACTTCCGATGTGACCTGAAGCTCCCAGGACGACGTGCGTAGTCTTGGACATCATGCCATTCCCTTCTTCCTGATCTCTTCTGCAGCTCCGGCTGTCTTTTCAAGATCAAGACCCATGCTCCGGAGAACTCCTGGTGTCTTCGTGAACTGCAGATCAGCGTATTCCACCACCTCGATGCGGTTGCCCCACGGATCCAGAAAATCGAAAAAACCTCTATCGAGAATTGTGGCTCCCGCCGCCGCGGCAAGCTCTCGAACCGCACTGCGATCATCGACAACCAGTCCGAAGTGTCGGTTTCGATCGGCGGCCTGATGGCGCCCCCGGCTCAGGGCCAAGAACTGGTCTCCCATATCGAGGAACGCCATTTCCAGCGTACCATCTTCGCCATGATGGGTACCTCTCAGTTTAAACGCGAAAAGAGCGCTGTAGAACTTGAGGGCGTCTTCGACAGATCCAACTTCGAGAGCGACGTGGTTCAAACCCACAATATGAGGCTTTCTCATGTTTTTCTCCCGGAACACTCAGATCAGTGCGAGACGTGCTGTGGTTTTCCCTTCCGCTGGGTCGACGCGAAGTCTTCCAGTTGCTTCTCGGACATGGAGTCGACCATTTCCTTCGAGGCGCCTTTCAATTTGCTCTTCGGCGTGTCGCCGCGTTTTGCTGAAAGTGCGGCACCTGCTGCTTTTTGCTGAGCTTTCGATTTTGCGGGCATGACTTGTCCTCCTGACAGTCATAGAACTCCGGGCAAACGTCGCAGTTCCCCGATCGCGCTGATGGGCTAATTCTAGGTGGCCCGGGCGTCCGAGGCGTTGGGGGTACCGCCTATCCATGACGGGGCCTCTCCTGGGCGGCGAGGGTCGTATCGCTGTTGGGACCTCTTCCTCCCAATCGGTCGTTCGGCCGCAGAAGATGATGCCATCGATGTAGTTTGCAGCGTCACGACGCCGACGCGGTTCACTGCAAAGCGTATGGAGAGGTTCTCAACATCCCTGACGAAGGTTCGTAGCGTGCGTGGAGATGCACGCATAGGAATAGGGCAGTGGATCGACCAGACACGTTCTAAAAGAGACGAACGAAGTGGTGGAGTCACGGGTCCGGTTCGCATTTGGGTTTCCACGGAACAATCGCGGAGGCTCGCGCTTTCTTTGGCAGTCGGGCGTAAGCGTAGTTGGAGCGCGGTCTCTCCTTCCCTCGCAACCCTGGTTGCTTCCAGCCTTCGCGCTGTGACGCTGGGTTCGAATCCCTGCCCCGGCTGCCTATCGCTTAGATTTAAACCTTTACCAACCCCAAGCGCAGATCGAGCGGAATCATTTCGAGACGCTCCAGTTCCTTTGCATCAGCCCTCAGGGCAAGAAAATGAACCTTCGCCCTACAAAATCCGCGACGCTGAGGGTAGTTCAATATATACAGTTTAACTGTATATCGTCGTGACTTATTTCTCAGTAAAGGATCCGTCATGTCTTCTAGCAACAAGGAAGTGGTCCGCCGCTTTAATATCGAGGTCATCCAAAACGGGAATGAAGACGAATTCCACGCGTTGATAGCTTCGGACTTCGTCAACCATACCGCTCCGTTGGGAATGCCGAACGGCCCACAAAGCATGTGGAACACTTTCCATAACATCCTTCGCCCCGCCCTGTCCGACATGAAGGTAACGATCCATGATCAGATCGCCGAGGGAGACAAGGTGACAACCCGCAAGACCATCAGCGGCGTTCACGCGGGCACGTTGATGGGAATTCCGGCGACGGGGAAGGAAGTCGCCATCAGCGTCATCGATATCGTGCGTGTTCAGCACGGCAAGTATGCGGAGCACTGGGGCCTGAGTACCTTAGCAACTGTCCTTGCAGCGTTGGCAAAGGTGTAAGTCGGTGCTTCTCTAATCGGCGGCTTGAGGTCAAGCTCTTTTCCGACCAAAATTTAGTCGAGGAGGCAGGCGATCGTCCGCAATATGCCCTTTGCGGGCTTACTTTGATGCGGTGATAGCGACCCAGGTGGTTGGCTTCCGGTCGTAGGCGCCCCCGACCCAAACGTCCGCCTCAAGGCTTTGCCAGGGTCCGGCTGCTGCCCAGATTGTTATCAACTCGTCTGGTGACAGATAGCTGTAATAGCGGTCGAGTGCGTCTGAACCTTCCACGCCTCCAGCTTTGAAGCTGGCCCAGGCTATACCTTGATCGGTCATCGCACGCCGAATACTTCCGATTACATCTGCCAGCTCAGACCGAGGCGTGTGGGTCAATGAGGCGCAGGCATATACGGCATCATACAGACCAACCGCTTCCAACTCATTGAAGAGCATAGTCCTGACTGGTCTGCCGATCCGGGAAGCCGCAATAGCTGCGAGTTCGGGGGAGCCGTCGGTCGCATCGAGATCGAAGCCTCTTCCAATGATCGCCGCCGCATCTACGCCACCTCCGGTTCCCAATTCCAAGACCTTTCCATTCGGCTTGCAACGGTCGAGAAAGCTGAAGAGCCGCGGATTGGGCGTCCCCTTATTTGCGGCATACTGCTCTGCGTTTGTACGGTAAAAGGTCAGGGTCTGATCGGCCATAAGGAATCGCTCGAGTGAACTACATCGCGTCTGATGCATAGTAATCATTACTTTCTGATGACCACTTGCGGCACTTTGCAGCCGAAATCGCCGCACGACAACGGGTCGGCAAGCTTGCTTCTCGGCGTTCAACGTCTATCCGCGGCCCGCGCTTCTCTCCGGGATCGGCACTTGGCCCTCCCACGATGGGGTCCAGTAGATGATGTGGTCCAATCTATGCTGCATCCTGATGACTGATCATCGGAATAAACGCCGCCACGAACTCACATCACCATCGTCCGCGAAGGACGTCTTCCGCTGCTACACGGAACCTTGGATTCGATTGTCTCTCTCGCCTCTATCGCAGGTCATCATGCCGCGACCGTTGAGACGGTGTCCTCCCTTGTCCAGCGGAACTCGGTGCCATCCACCCACATTCGGTGCATGACGACCGCGAGACGACGGGCCAGTGCGACCTTGGCTTTCTTGCTGCCATGGCGCTTGGCAATGTTCATGGCCCATGCCTTCAGCCAGCACCATTTTACCACGCGCGTCATCATCGACTGGGCGGCCTCATAGAGCAGTCGCCGCATCATGGCGTCCCCGCGTAGAGAGACATGGCCAACCCGGCTCATTTCGCCCGACTGTTTCAGCACGGGCGTGAGCCCCAGTACCGCTCCGACTGATCGAGAATGACGAAACCTGCCGGGAACATCGATCGTCGAGACATAGGCGAGTGAGACGATAGGTCCAACGCCAGGTACCGTCATAAGCCGCCTGCAAATTTTATCCTGCTTGGCCTCGGCTAGGACCCGCTTTTCCAGCTTGGCCAAGCCTTCTCGCAACTTGCGTCGTCCGGCGAGCAGTGGCTCCATGATTTCCGCCAGCTCAGCGTCGTTTTCTACGAGTTCGAGTATCCTTCTCTCGAAAGTTCCACCCGATGCATGGCCGACCCTCAGTCCAAAGTTGCGCAGGAGCCCGCGCATCTCGTTCTCCATGTCGATCGCCTTTTCCTGCAGCAGCGATCGGGCCGCTAGCAAGGCGCGACGCTTCTGGCTGGTGAGCGTCTTCACATGCACGTCCTTGAACAGGCCGACCCGCATCATGTGGGCGATGCCGCGTGCATCGTTCCTGTCGCTTTTGTTCTGCTGCAGGGCGTCCAGGAATGCCTTGGTATGGCGCGTCTCGATACAGAAGACGGGCAAGCCCGCTTTTGCCAATCCTTCAAACAGCCATTGGGACAGGGGCCCAGCCTCAACGCCTGCCCTCTCAAGGCTGAATGCCGGATCGCTCAGGATCGCTACAAGGTCCTCCGGATGAGATGGCACCTTCCTTTCGCGGCATAGTTTCCCGCTTTCATCGACGATACAGACGCTCGTTTCTTTGACCGAGACATCGAGGCCGGCATAGTGTTTCGTGGCTGTGCTCCTCTGCATGATGGTTGTGCCTGTTCCCACAGGTGACGGTATCATCGGCAGTTTGGTGCAGCCCCTTGTTCCCTAACTACGGATCGGATGGGGCACGAAGCCGATTAGCCCATCTATGCTAGGCGCTCGATGACGGCGATTGCGGCCCGGAGAGTTTGTCGATCCTGATCGGATAGCCGTTCCTCAATCAAGGCTGCAATCTTCGAGGCTCTTGCTTCCCTTGATCGGGACAACTTCTCTCGTCCCTTCGCCGTAAGGGAGAGGAGCTGGCTGCGCCCATCGGCAGGATTTGGCAATTTACCGACTAGCCCGTCGACTTCCAGTTGGCCCACGACCAGCCGCATGCTCTGGTGCTTCACACTGCGAAGGCTTGCCAATTGGGCGACACTCAAGGGGCCGTCCCTTTCCAGAAGCGAGAGCGTCTCCGACTGCGATGTCGTGGGCGTCTCTGCCTGCAATCGAATGCCACGGACAAACTTACTGAGTGTGCGACGGAGGTTTTCGGCTAGAGCCAGCGCTTCTTCCTGTCCAGAACTAACTCGATCATCTGCCATCTGTCGTTCGCGTCCATTTTATATATACCTTTCGACCAACCTATACCGTTGCTGGTATTAAGCGAAATGGGTTCCCCCACGCCGTGTTCTGGACAAATTCGCACGCGCAATTGCTTTCCTCAAACTGCCCGCGAAACTTTTGCTTTCGCTGGTGATCAAGTGCCAGGTTGCGCGCGGTCTGAAACAGATAGCTTTCAAGGTGATCGATCGGCCGCGCATCGAGCACGGTCTTTGTTCTTATATAGGTTTCTGCACGAGATCTTCGACCACCTGATGGTCGCGCACGATCCGTGCAATCGTCCACAAAAGTGACCGGCGGTGGCAGGAGAAAATCGTGTCGCTCGTGTTTTTTCCGGGTGCGGGGCTGACGCACACCCATATCCCGCGGCAGCGAAAAAACAAAAGAAGCGCATCGGAGCTTCAGCATAGCGGCGGCTCTGCCGCGAAAGCGGGAATTCGCGTCACGATCCGAGCGGTTAAAAGGGCAGCCACAGGAGCACCAGCGAAGCGCCGGTCACGGGGTGCGGGATTGACTGCCCCCGCGCGGATCGTTCCACTTCGTCGATCTTACGAGCACATAAAATCCGAGATGTCGTCTTTACGCCACTTTAGCGAGCACCGCGTAGATCATTTCGACTGATACTGACGTCGGTAGTTGCAATGTATCATCATTGGCTTGGTTATTCGCTGTTTCTTCTTCCTTACACGGTTGGCTACCTCGCGCTGGTGTGTGGTGTTGTTGGGCGGGATTGGCGTATCGCATTTTGATCGCCGCCAGCATCGTCGCCGGACTGGTTTACCGGGCCCGCCAAGGCGGAGGTATCGTGATCCTAGCTTTCGTCTTTCCGATCACCTTATTCGCGGCGGGAGCGATCTCAGGAGCAGTGACAAGGGCTTTCCTGCTTTCGCTTCGATTCGATGCCCTATCCGGCAGGGGCATGGTAGTCGTCCTTGTCAGCTTTCTAGTCTTGCCTACAGCGAACGCTGCGTACGGAATTCATCGGCAGAATATGTCCAGTGACATCTACTCGAACCTCCCGACGGCGCATACGCTTCCGATGGTTCCCATTTGCGATCCGTTCCGTGAGACTGGGCGGATGATCAAGACTGTCATGACACGCCACCCGACCGATCTGGCGGCAGAAACGCTCCCAACTCACGATATTGCAATCCTGTATCCCGCCGCATACCGGGAGCCCTTTCCGCGCAGATTCCCGCTCCTCGATGAGAAGTCGTCATGGATTGATTTCGAGATGTATATCTCGAACGCCCAGCCCGCCCCGCCCAACGACGAGACGGACGCCAACGGAAAGATCATACCGCTCAACAAACGCCGCCCGTCGATCCACTTCCACTTTCGGACACGTCCGCCGGTAGCTGATCACGCGGCGCGCGTCTTAAAAATCAGACAAGGCACCGAGCCGGATATCATACTGGCGGGCTTCCAAGGTCTCTCCCTTCTCCGGGCTTTACCGGGTGAAACCAATCCGTTCGCAAGGAATTTCGTAGCGGTGCGTGAGCGAAAAATCGAAGAACTGGTGCAGTGCTCCGGCCAAGGATCCCCGTTGCAGCTTCGCACTGGATGAGAGCGGGATCCCCATCGAAGGCACGTTTCCTGACGAGCAGATGGCTCATTGGCCCAAGATCCAGAAAAACCTGCGGGATTTCGCGAAGTGCAGTGTCATTGCCGCGGCAAGTGGTGGCAATTGAACCTTGATGTGAAACTCACAGCCATCGTTCTGGCCACTTATCACGGCTCGTGCAACGTTGGCGAGGGCACGCCGGCGCGTATCGCATTCGAGAAGTTTGGCGACAATCCGTCGTTGCGGGCCCGCTCTGTAATATGGGCAGTGTTGCGGAGCACCGCGAGCGACACCGAGCTGTCCAAGGCCCCACGATCATAGGCGTAGTCAGGGAGATAGCCGTTGACAATAAGGCGCCAGTCGAAGGGAACCGTCGCTCCGACAACGCGCATCATCTTGACGACCGTGGTCGTGCAGTTGCTCGTAAGCGAATTGTAGAATGCCGGCGCCGCAGCAAGGGCATTGGCGTCGGCAACATATCCACGCAGGAGCGCTCGCGCTTGGTCAGGGGAAGCTTTGAGCCGGTAGATCTGAACATCCTCGCCACGAAAGTTCGAGCGGACGCCGATCACGTCCCGTTCGTTTGCCGCGATGATGACTAGAGGATTGCTCTTAAACAGATCCGCGAGCGGCGAGAACGCACCTCCAACTTGGCGGCGAACCTCGATCGACCAAGCAAGATACTCGCCGCCCTCGAAACCGAAACTGAAAATCACGTGAGCGATCTCCGGTCCCGCCCAGTAGGACATAAACAGGTCGACGGTTTTTACCTTCCTCATGTCGTAGGTTTGCGTTGCCCATCCTTCGTCGAATTCGGTGTTGCTGCGCCAAGCGAAATCTCGAACATTGGTCAAGGTCAGCAAGTCACCTTGATATTCGCCGGTGACCTGCCGTGCGACATCCGGCGCCCAGGCTGCGTCTCTG
Organism: Rhizobium sp. Root708; assembly: GCF_001429725.1. Classification (GTDB taxonomy): domain Bacteria; phylum Pseudomonadota; class Alphaproteobacteria; order Rhizobiales; family Rhizobiaceae; genus Rhizobium. The sequence goes on from NZ_LMHV01000018.1 coordinate 24,488, forward strand.
GCAGGTGTGATCGAAGCCCACCAGATTAGCAACGCTGCGAATACCGATGCGAACACAACCAGTGCTCTGAAACGCCATCGGCCGAAAAGCGCAACGATCGTTGAAACCCCGAAAAGTGCGAACAGTCCGACCGCAAGACCTCGTACGGCCTCCGATACAGGGAGGCGATACCACAATGCGAGCGAGGCCCATACAACGGCAAGGCTGATGAGGATTGCTAGCAGGACAATTAAGGCTGCGCGAGCAAAGGGAGCCCGCCGGCTTGTACGCCTGCTCAGCCAATCCCCACCGCTCAATATTTCAGGTCCCTATCTGCCGACCGCTTTGTTTGGTCTGTAATGCTGGCCATACCCTCCCCAATCTTTGATATCGCCCTGCCACCCTTTTTGTGCAGATCGCTGGACCTTACCATGGCAAGCTGTCAGAACCTCCCCCACTTTCGAAGCGAGATTGGCATTTTTGAGTAGCCTCATCGAGCGCCGGAGCGAAATGCTGGCAAGCAATCAACCAACGATGCGCTTAATTTTCTGTATGCGCCCTTCCGCCTCTTTCAGTTTTTCGAGTAGTTGGTCTGTTGATCCGAGGTTCATTTTGGCCTGCCCCAATCGGGTGATCCGGGTTTAATGTTAGTGCATGCTGGGTCTGGCCGCTACCGCCGGGGTTGATGCCGGTCCGTTCTGACGCGGCCAC
>NZ_LMHV01000019.1 GCF_001429725.1 Rhizobium sp. Root708
CGGCCCAATATGGGCATCGGCGGCATAACACCCGCACAGAAACTGAAAATGGCCGCGTGAATTCTACTGCGGAGCCCCGTTAAAAACGGGGGGATTACCACAAGATCCCGTTCGACATAGGCGGGTCGTGGACACGACGATCGGAGGTGTCTTTAGACAGATTGCTAAAAAAATGGCCGACGCTGACAGCGGTAGAGAGGATCGGCAATCTTGGTAAGAGTTGATAAAAAGCCTATCTTGTTTCCACCATATTAGATGGAGGACCGCATGATCAGTGCCGGGCTGGGAAAACAGCTCGAAAGCTATATCCAGCAACTCGTCGATACGGTGCTATGGTTCGAAAAGCGACGTCCTGCGTGAAGGTGTGCGACTGGTTCAGGATCGCGAGACCCGCCTCACAGCACTGGATGCTTCCATCATGCGCGGCATTGCCGATGCGGGCGCCGGCCGAGCGAAGCCGGCGAGCGATGTCCGACTGTCTCGACGCTAAATACCGTGCGATGGACAAATGCAGGGCGTGAATGGATTTGAACAGGTGATCCGCAACAGACATAGTGATGACAGCCGGCTTGATAGGCATAGATTTTTGCACCAAATGGTGCTAAAGTAGCATCGACCCTTTGGAGCTGGATATGCGATCCACTATCAGTCTCGACGACAGCCTCATCGAACGGGCCAGATCCCTAACAGGTACGAAGGAAACGGCGGCTCTTGTGCGCCAAGCATTGGAGACGTTGGTACGCGTCGAATCCGGCAAGCGACTGATTGCTCTCGGCGGCTCTATGCCCGAGGCCGAGGTAGCCCCTCGCCGGCGGAGCGAAGTGGCCAAGTGATCCTTGTTGATAGCTCAATCTGGATTGATCATTTTCGACACGGCGACTCCGAGTTGACTAAAATCATCGGAGATGATCGGCTGCTTTGCCACCCATTCGTAGTCGGCGAACTCGCTCTAGGTAGTCTGCGAGAACGGGACGCGGTAATAGCGTTTCTCGCAGCTCAGCGTGAGGCAGTGATCGCAACGCATGCGGAGGTGATGACTGTAATTGATCGCCATAAGATTTTCAGCATGGGGATCGGCTACACCGACGCACACCTTTTGACTTCAACCCTCCTCGACCGAAGATCTAGCCTGTGGACGAGGGACAAGCGCCTGGCAACTGCAGCTCAGATAGTCGGTGCGACGCTTTATCCCTCTGCGGATATTCCTCATTAGACATGCAGCGGCAAGCTATAGAGCGTTACTCCGTGCTGTTGAATCAATACGACCGGTTTGCTCAATAGACATCAGTCAATGAAAATTCCGGGCCTTCACCTTCAACGTATCGATGTGGAGATCGCGCACAAACATATCCCGCGCCTGAACGACGGGCTTCGCATCGCGCGGATCCGGACCACCCCCATGGGCAAACTCGTCGCCCCTACCCGTCGGTAGCTTGAACTCGGTGTCACGGTCCGCAAGCCCCGACAGATCGCCCGATAGATCGAACAGCTGCTGCGCCACCAGGTGGACCACCTCCCCTTCCCGCTGAATCCGCCCATTGATCGCCATCATCGAGGATCCAAGCACGACGCGGCGACGTTTTTCAAACAGCGTCGGCCAGACCACGATATTGGCCGGCCCGGTCTCGTCCTCGATGGTGATGAACATCACTCCCTTGGCTGACCCTGGCTTTTGTCGCACGAGGACGAGGCCTGCGGTATAGACCCACCGGCCGTCGCGCGCATTCATCGCCTCGTTGCAGGTGATGATGTTGCGCTCCCGCAGATCCTGGCGCAGGAAGGCAATCGGATGCTGGCGCAACGTCAGGCCGGTATGGCTGTAGTCCTGGATAACATTGTACCCGTCCGTCATCTGCCGAAGCTCCACTTCTGGCTCCTGCTGTTCGGCGATGGTCTGCATCTCGCGTTCGGCGGCTGCGGCAAACAGCGGCAGGGGTTCATCGCGCAGCGCCTTGATCGCCCAGAGGGCATCGCGCCGTTCGAGCTTCAACGTAGGCAGGAAAGCATCGGCCTGCGCGAACTGAACGAGGGCTTCGGCGGTTACGCCGGATCGACGCCATGTATCGTCGACCGACTGGAAATCCCGGTTCATGCGAGCCGCGACGATCCGGGCCGCATCCGCAACCGCCAGGCCTTTCACCCGCCGGAAGCCGAGCCGGACGGCATGGCGATCAGAATCGCCGATCCTTTCCAGCGTGCAGTCCCACCGGGACCGGTTAATGCAGACCGGACGCACCTCGACCCCATGCGCTCGCGCGTCGCCGACGATCTGGGCCGGCGCGTAAAACCCCATTGGCTGACTGTTGATCAGCGCCGCGCAGAAGGCGTCAGGATGATGCCGCTTGATGTAGTTGGAGGCGTAGGCAATCAGGGCGAACGACGCCGCATGGCTTTCCGGAAAGCCGTAGGAGCCAAACCCTTCGAGCTGCGAGAAGGTCTTTTCCGCAAATTCCGGCGAGTAGCCGTTCTTCACCATGCCGGAGACAAGCTTGTCCTTGAAGCGGGACACGCCGCCGGTGAACTTGAAGGTCGCCATGGATTTGCGCAGCTGGTCCGCCTCGCCACCAGTGAATCCGGCACAGACCATGGCGACGCGCATGGCGCTTTCCTGAAACAGCGGAACGCCCAGCGTCTTGCCGAGCACCGCCTCAAGCTCGGGCGTCGGATATTCGACTGCCTCTTTGCCTTCGCGCCGGCGCAGATAGGGATGCACCATGTCACCCTGGATCGGCCCGGGCCGGACGATCGCCACCTGCACGACGAGATCATAGAAGGTGCGCGGCTTCAATCGCGGCAGCATCGCCATCTGGGCGCGGCTTTCGATCTGAAAGGTCCCGAGCGTGTCTGCCTTGCGGATCATCGCATAGGTCGCCGGATCCTCTTGAGGAATGGAAGCAAGATCGATCGGCTCATCCTTGTGCTCGCGGATGAGCTCGAAGGCCTTGGCCATGCAGGTGAGCATGCCGAGCGCCAGCACATCGACCTTCATGAACTTCAGCGCCTCGACGTCATCCTTGTCCCACTCGATGATCTGCCGGTCCTTCATCGTCGCCGGCTCGATCGGAACGAGATCGTCGAGCCGGTCATGGGTCAGCACGAAGCCTCCGGGATGCTGGCCGAGATGGCGCGGCGCACCCATCAGTTGCTGCGCCAGCTTCAGGGTCAGGACGAGACGCCGATCGTCCGGATTGAGATTGAGCTCACGAACATTACGGTCGCAGACTTCTTCCGACCAGGACCACATGCCTGATGAGAGCGCCTTGATTACGTCTTCAGGCAGTCCGAGCGCCTTGCCGACATCGCGGATGGCACCGCGGGCCCGGTAGCGGGTGACGGTGGCGCAAAGTGCCGCCTTCTCCCGGCCGTAGGTCCGGTAGATCCATTGTATGACCTCCTCGCGCCGCTCGTGCTCGAAATCCACGTCGATGTCAGGCGGTTCGTCGCGCTCCTGGCTGACGAAGCGCTCGAACAGCAGGTCGTTGGTCGAAGGGTCGATCGAGGTGATGCCGAGAATATAGCAGACGGCACTGTTGGCGGCCGAACCGCGACCCTGGCACAAGATCCCCTGACTGCGGGCATAACGGACGATCGAGAAGACAGTCAGGAAATAGGGCGCGTATTTCATGGTGCGGATGAGACCGAGCTCATGGCGAACGATCTTCAGCACATCTGGTGGCAAACCCTCGGGATAGCGATCGGGCACGCATTGCCAGACATGGTGCTCGAGCGAGGATTGGGCGTCCTTGCCCTGCACGATCGCCTCCTCCGGATATTGATAGGTCAGCTCCTCGAGCGAAAACGTGCAACGCCGCACGATCTCCATCGTCCGCGCGAGCGCCTCCGGATAACGCGGAAACAGCCGCTGCATTTCCTCCGGCGGCTTGAGATAGCGATCGGCATGTCGCTCGCGCTCGAAGCCGACATCGTCAATGGTGGTTCTGTGACGGATGCAGGTGACTATATCCTGCAGCTGTCGCCTGCCCGGCTCATGGAAAAGCACATCATTGGTGACGACAGCTTTGACCTTGAACCGCACGGCCATGTTGGAGATCTCGTGCAGGCGCAGCTGGTCGTTCGGGCGCCGGCGCAGGCAGAGCGAGACATAGGCACGATCGCCAAAGATCTCGGCCAGCTTGCGCAACTGTACGGCGCAGGTCTCGTCAGCGAGATCAGGCACCAGAATGCCGATCATCCCGTCGCAATAGGCGACGACGTCGTCCCAATGGAGAATGCAGTTGTTCTTGCCGCCTCGGCTCTTTCCAAGGGTGATCAGGCGCGTCAGCCGGGAATAGGCGGCGCGATCGGTCGGATAGACCAGCACAGACATGCCATCGGCAAGATCCAGCCGGCAGCCGACGACCAGTCGCAGGCCGGTGGCGCGTGACGCTTCCAGCGCACGAACGATACCGGCCAGGCTGTTTCGATCGACCACACCGACCGCCTCGATGCCAAGCTCTTTTGCCCGGATGAAGAGCTCGTTGGCCGACGATGCTCCGCGCAGAAACGAGAAATGCGTCGTGACCTGAAGCTCGGCATAGCTCATGCGAATATCCCGTGCATGAACCAGCGATGGTCACCGGTCTCCGGATCGACACCATCACCTGCCCGGAACACCCAGAGCCGTTCGCCGGCTTCATCTTCGATAACGAAGTAATCCCTGACTGCCTCCATCTCGGCGTCGCGTTGCCACCACTCGCCGAAGATGCGCTCGGGACCGTCGGCACGTTTGACCTTGCGCCGCCGGCCACGCCAGGTGATCGAGGCCGGCGGATGGTCCGGCATCAGGGCAATGGCCGTGATCAGCTCTGGCCGCGGCAACAACCGCACCGGCCGGCGCCATTGACCGACCCATGCGACTTCGAGCAGATCAGAGGCGGCGGCAATGCGTTGAACCGAGCGTTCGGGCACATCGGAGGCGACAGGGGCGACACGATAGACCCGCTGACCGCGATTGCCGTAAATGTCGATCAGCGGGGTGACATCCCTCACCTCGTCCTCGACCAGGGACGAGACCCTTTGCATATCCTCGAGTGGCTCTACCATCACGGCAATCAGCGTCAGTTTCTCGATCCCGAAACCGGGCTCGATCTTTTCCGTCCGGTCGCGAAACAGCTTCGTGAGCCAGGCGACATCGCGCGCCGGCTTGGCCGTTCCGGCACGGATCGCCTGCCTGCTGCCGTCGACCTTCTCGACGATCAGGTCGGCGCGGCGCACGCCGAGACCGCGCTTCTGCAGCTCGCCAATCAGCTGTACGACCAGGCGGCCGACATATTTGTCGATGGTCTCGGCAGCCCCGATTGGCTCTGCGAAGGCTCTTGCGACCTCGACCATCTCTGGCGTTCGTATCGGATCGATCGGCTCTGCGACGCGGCCAAACATCTGGTCGAGGCGCCGGGCGATTTCCGGTCCGAAACGCAGCGTCAGCGGCGCGCGCGGCGTATTGGCCAATTCGCCGACAGTCTGGAAACCCAGCGTGCGGAGATCACTGAGGATCTTCTCCGGCAGGCGCAACAGCGTGATCGGCAGCTTTTCGACGGCAGCGACCGTCTTACCTGTCGGTACGATGACGGTCTCGCGGCTGATGGCCCGCGCGCAGGCGTGCGCCGCACCCCAGGTGTCGGCTATTGCCACGCGCGCCGTGAGCTTGCGCGCCAGGAACTGGTTGGAGATCTTCGTGACCATGGGCAGTTCACCACCCTGAAGATGATCGGCGCCTTCCGTATCGAGCACGATGCCATCAGTGCCGTCGACGGCAACGATCGGGGAGTATTGGGTGAGCGCCCACAGCGTAATCCGCTCGAGCGCGGCCGCATCGACATCGGGCTCAGCATCAACAAGCATCAGTCCGCGAAACAACGCCTGGGCCTTGGCCGCCGGCATGCCAACACGCAGGCCGGCTTTTCGCGCAGCCGCATCCACGGCCGATACCCAACGTTTCGAGCCGCTCCTGGCGATCACCGCGATTGCCTGCTCAGCCGGAATGGACGGATCGTCGCGTCTGATCCGATCGGTCGGCAGATCCGGGAGATAGATCGATACGACCCTTGTCATCACATGCCCTTACGAGAAACTCAGCACACTCACCCGCTTTCACGCGCATCAATTCCAAAAACCACTGCGCCCGCCCGACGCCAGGCACGGGAAGGTCCTCGGACGGCATGACGCTGACACGCCATCGCGTCGTCGAGGCGGTCGGCTGGCCAAAGTCGTTAGCCTCTGTCTGCCGTCGCCATCGCCGCACCGCGAGCGCCATCGTGCCCGTGCGTTCCGCGGCAAGCTGCAGCCGCCTGGAGCTGACCATTGGTAATCGGACGAGCTCGCCGACCACGGCGCCGAGGCCACCGAAGGCCAAGCCCTCCTCCATGTTGGCAAGCACGTCTTCTTCCTTGTCGGACTCGACGAAGATCACCCGGTCGGGATGAAGGCCAACCTGCACCAGCGCGGGGAAGAACAGGTCGGGCCGGGTCAGGCACCAGACGATCGGGCCCTTGGTTCGCGCGGCAATGCCGGCGGCACAAAGGGCGGCGGCGGCACCATCGACGGTCCCCGCCCCGCCGCCGGCGAACTCATGCAGCGCGCCATAGGCGAGACCTCCGCCGGGCAAAATGGCGTCGATGTCAGGAACGCCGAAGGCAAGACAGCCGGCCTTCCTGGGCGACACACCCTCAAGCGTCGAGATCCGCTCGCGCAAATCGGAGATCACCCTTTGACGGGCAGCAGTCATCGTTCACGGCTCCCTTCAAGGTCGTGTGGCGTCAGGATCGAGCCGACATCATGTCGAGCAAAATGCGGATGTTCCGTTTCTGTTCCCGTCGGAGCAAAGAGTCAAGCAACCGAGAGGATGGGAATATTATCCTGAAGATTAGAAATTCCGCGAATTGCTATCGGAATCAAAACGGTAGCTATCTTGAGATTTTTTTCCCCGTGGAGCGAGTGCAATCACTATCCGCTTGGATAACGGGGATAAAGCTGAGATCGTCACAGTGTTCTTAAACTTTCCCTGCTGAACTGCTGCCATGACGAAGCCACCGAGATCAAAGCCACTCCTTCGTGATATCGATGCGCCAATCCGCTCGCAGCCGCAGCGGAAGCGCAATCCTGCCCAGCCGCAGCTTCTATTCGATCCCATGCCTGATCGGGTTGAGCCGGCGCTTGCCAAGGTCAAGCAACGGCCGCCGCGCGGAGACCAGTGGGGATGGGAGGCCAAGTGGGACGGCTATCGCCTGGCCGTGCACGCTGAACCACAAGGCGTCAGGATCCTGACGCGCGGCGGGCATGACTGGACGCATCGGTTTCCTGATATCGCAGAAGCGGCCCGCGCTCTTGGACCGGCGACTATGATCATTGATGGCGAGGCTGTCGTTCTCGACGCTGAGGGGCGGTCGGATTTCGGGTTGCTGCAGAAGTCGCTCGGCGCCTCAGGCAACAAGGCGGGAAATCGGGCGTCCAACGCCATGCTCTATGCCTTCGATCTCCTCTATCTCGATGGTCACGATCTGCGCGGGGTCGAGTATGGGTCTCGTCGCCGTCTGCTCGAGGATCTTCTGAACGGCCAGGACGGCGCCATCCAAATTTCGGAGGAGCTGGATGCCGATCCTGATGTCCTGCTCGAACATGCCCGTCGCTTCGGTTTGGAGGGCATTGTCGGCAAGGACCGGGATCAGCCTTATCGATCCGGCCGGACCGGTGACTGGGTCAAGATTAAGTGCGTCGAGAGCGAGGCCTTCTTCATCGTCGGGTACGAGCCGTCGACCGCGCTGACGGGCGGCTTCGCCTCCCTGGTGCTTGCCGCCTATCGCGGCGATGAGCTTGTGCATGTCGGCAACGTTGGCACAGGCTTCAAGGAAGCGGGAACAGCGAGCCTAAGGAAGATGCTGGACAAGCTGGCCTGGAAGCGAAAGCAGCCACCGGTGGAACCCGGTGATGCCGGGGGCAAGGTCATCTGGGTCCAGCCGACCTTGATTGCCGAGATCGAGTTCCGTGCCTGGACAGCGGACGGAAAGCTTCGCCATGCGTCCTACAAGGGACTGCGGGAGCGTCAGGACAATGCCGTCGTCTTTCGCCTCGACTAGCGAACGACGCGACGTGCGCTAAGTTAGATCCGGTTCTATCGGGAGGGACGGGTATCGGATGTGCAATCTATATCGGATGGAAGACAGAGACTGGGTCAGCAAATGGGCGCAGGACGTCGACAGCCTGATCAACATCATGCCGGCCTATCAGATGAATCCCAATCAGATGGGCCCGATCGTCCGCAACACCGCCGGCGGGAAAAAGCAACTCGTACAGGCGCGCTGGGGGCTCCCCTCGCCGATCTTCGTTCAGAAAGAGGCAGCGGAGACCCGCGCCGCAAAACTTAGAGCCAAGGGCCAGACCGTCGACGTGGACGAGCTCATTCGCATGGAGCCAGACCGCGGCGTCACCAACGTTCGCAAGCTCAACCTACCCCATTGGAAGCGCTGGTTTGGTGTCGAGCATCGATGCCTTGTGCCCGTTACCAGCTTCGCCGAACCGGATCCGGCCAGCCAGGAAGACGGCGGCAACGTACCGAACGCTTGGTTTGCCCGCGATGAGGAAAAGTCGCTGATGTTTTTCGCTGGCATTCATGTGCCGCAATGGAAGAGCGTCAGGAAGGTGAAGGACGGGCTGACGACCGATGATCTCTATGGCTTCCTCACCACCGACCGGAATGCGCTGGTGAAGCCGATCCATAAAAAGGCGATGCCGGTACTGCTGCTCACGCTGGAGGAGACCGACGTCTGGATGCGGGCGCCGTGGGATGAGGCGATGCACCTGGCGCGGCCGCTACCCAACAACTCTCTGATGATTTCGTCTCGCGAGCCGTATGGCTCATCGATCGTTTCGAAAGATGGCGAGCCCATGCAGCAGGCCATGCTTTTGTGATCATGACAGCGTCCGAGTACACTCACATAGTTTGACTCTCGCCAACAATGTTCTTATTTTGTTCTTTCCGACAGGAAAGGATATGGACATGAGCTGGCTCAAACTCGACCCCGCGATATCGTCGATGCCGGAACCTAAATTTCGTCTTGCGGTCCAGGATCATTTTCTGAGATTGTTTTTGCCGCATCGCGACAGCTTCGATTGGGATGTCGCCGCCTTCTATCGGAGCCGGGACGAGCGACCGATCTATTATTTCTCGCCCGGCGCTGCTGATCTGCTCACGAGATTTGGCGAATTCCCCTACGAGTCATGTCATCGGCCGGACTCCAGCACGGTTGATTTGCAGGTTGGATCGTCGCTTGCCGGCGATACGGCTTGGGTCGAACTGCCCGATGACACACGCCCGTATCCAGAGTTGGACCAGGAGCTCGACGAAGCCGAGACGGGTTACTGGGAGGCAGTTATGGGGCCAAGCGACAAGTTCGGGCCGAATGATGGCGGTAGCGCCTGAGATCGCACCTATAGATGTCATGGCCGCTACAATCACCAGAAAGATCATCCACGTCGACATGGACGCATTTTATGCGTCGGTGGAACAGCGCGATAATCCGGAACTTCGCGGCAAGCCGCTGGCGGTCGGCGGCGCTGCCGCGCGAGGCGTGGTCGCGGCAGCCAGCTATGAAGCCCGAAAATTCGGCGTTCATTCGGCGATGCCTTCGGTTACGGCCGCTCGCAAATGCCCAGATCTGATTTTTGTGACGCCGCGCTTCGAGGTCTATCGCGCGGTCTCGCAGCAGATCCGTGAAATCTTTGCGGAATACACGCCGTTGATCGAGCCACTGTCGCTCGACGAGGCATATCTCGATGTGACCGAGAACTTGAAGAATATGCCGATCGCGACCGAGATCGCGCTGGAGATCCGCGCGAAGATCAAGGCGGTCACCGGGCTCAATGCGTCAGCCGGCATCTCATACAACAAATTTCTCGCCAAAATGGCCTCCGACCTCAACAAACCCAATGGCCAAGCTGTCATCACGCCGAAGAATGGCCCGGCTTTTGTCGAGGCGCTGGCGGTGAAGAAATTTCATGGTGTCGGGCCGGCCACAGCCGAGAAGATGCATCGCCTCGGAATTCAGACCGGCGCCGATTTGAAGGCACAGTCACTGCAGTTCCTGACGCAGCATTTCGGGAAGTCAGGTCCATACTTTTACGGCATTGCGCGGGGCATCGATGAACGCCGCGTCAAGCCGGACAGGGTTCGCAAATCTGTCGGCGCCGAGGATACCTTCGCGCAAGACATCCATTCCTACGAGCCGGCCCTCGAAAGGGTGCGACCGCTGATCGCAAAGGTCTGGCGATATTGCGAAGCCAATGCCATCCGGGCGAAAACCGTCACCCTGAAGGTGAAATATGCTGACTTTACGCAGATCACCCGCGCCAGAACCGGCGATCGGTCTTTCCTATCCGCCTTCGAAATCGAGGAGGCTATAGGCTCGCTACTGGAGCCCGTGTTCCCACCACCGAAGGGCGTTCGATTGCTGGGCGTCACCTTGTCATCGCTTGAAAAAGAAGACGGAATTCACACGCATCAGCTGTCATTGATGCTCTGACCAGCTGACAAGCTCATTCTTCGGGACGAAGGTGAGCACACATAATTGTCGCACCGCTGTATCCTTGTCGCGCAGCATCTCGCATCGCGCAGCCAATTCGTCCACGCTCGGTTTTCTGGCCTGGAGGATCGACACGGGCTTGATGGCACGACCTGCCAACCAGCACGCAAAGTGCGCTATGCGTCCTCGTACGTCTCGGCCTTAGGCCATGCCTGGATACTATCGAGCGCCGCCAGTGTGTCATTGGTCGCAGCCGTCGCTTCAAGGAGATCTCTGCGTGTGGTCGACGGATCAGACAGCACATCAGCCCCGTTCACGAGACAAAAGCGCAATGCGGCTTGCGCGCTGTTGAAACTATCTACGACAACGTGCCGCTGCTGCCTGTTTGATTCTGACCATTTCCGATCTCCGTGGTTGCAGTGTATTTCAACCCCAAATTTAGCGGTATGCAACAATCGAGCAGAGGCATTGGTACACGTCTGACGAAGGAGGGCCAGAAACGTCGTTCTAGAGGCGGAAAAGCACGACCCGGCCCACCGCCGCCGACTGCGGTCTTCGGCTTCGCGCCAGCCAATAGCTGTCATTGCACTGTAGGCGCTACGGGCTTATGGCTCTATCTCGGTTCAGTTGTGATGAGCAGACGATGAATCTGATAAAATTCGAGACAATGCACTTCCCAATCCTACGTAGTTGGCTCACCAGCGAACGCGAAGTCGTACAGTGGGGCGGACCATATCTGACTTATCCGCTCACCGACGATCAGCTTGAGCAAATGATCATCGAGGGGACGACGGCACCGCCAAAGAGGCTATCTTGGACGGCGGTTGACGCCAACGAAGTTCCGGTAGGCCATGTCCAACTGGCTTTGGACTGGATAAATGGCGTCGCAAGGATCGGTCGAGTCATGGTCGCGCCCGCAATGCGGGGACAAGGATTGGCAAAGCCGTTGCTGGAAGCGGCACTGGAGCAGGCATTCTCTCATCCCGGAATCGAGAGAACCGAGCTGAACGTTTATAGCTGGAACACTGCCGCTATCCGAACCTACAACAAAGTCGGCTTTCTTCACGAGGGAGTGAGGCGGTCCTCTGCCAAGGTCGGGGACGAAAGATGGGACACCGCAGTCATGAGTATGCTCCGTTTGGAATGGGAAGCGGGACTACATAGATGACCGGAGTGGGGCCGAGTGGCGACAAACCGTGATTATCATCACCTTCCCACGGGCGACGAGGTCGGAGGAGCGGCAGGGGCTTTTCATGGACACTGTGCTGCGTACCCGGCGTCCTTGGAATAAGGGAATTTGGTTGGTCAAAAGCGGCCGCTTCAGCCCAAGAACGTGTGGTCAATCCGCGTTCGGCTTGAAATGAGCGGGACGCACCGAGAATTGGCGCTCTTCAATCTCGCCATCGACAGCATGCTCCGCGCCTGTGGTTAGGCTGCGGGGTCGAGGACTTGTGGTCGGGTAGTTCGATCCGGGACCGCGCTACCATCATCCAGAAGAGAATGAAGCGGCCCGTGCAATTTGAGGTCACTGAGCAGACGAAGAATGCGCTCGCCGTCGCCGAAGTCGTAACTATGATCCGAGAACTATTGTCGGACGGATATGGCTTGGGATAGGCGAACGATCACGCCACCCAGGGGCTGTTAGCGCGTAGTCAAGCGTCGTCGATGTGACCCGCGTTTTCAGTGAACTCGCGTTCTTTGGCGGCGCGCACGTCACTGGACGTCTTCTCGTTCTGGTATGGTCCCAGCGATTCGGTAGCGCCGTCGTTATTCCATTCTACCCAATGGCCCTTCTCATCGGATCGAACGACTACGGATAGTGATTGCTTCTCGTCTGACATGGATAGGTCCCCTACTGTCCGCGACCATAGCTGGGATGCTGGCAATGCCACAAGGTGAGACATCGTACAATCGGATCGTGTCACGACCTCTTGGCACCTGCGGCCGTTACGGTAAACCGCAAACGAAGGTAACTCAGCGAGTTTGATCCCTTGCCTCGTCACGAGCGAGCCGTGCGTCTCGAAGCCGTTGGGTCTTAGCCTGTCGTGCCTGCTCCTCGGTCTGAAGTTCCTCAACGGCCTGGCCGCGTGCGAAGAACTGGGATTGGACGCGGTCGAATGCGATTTCGGCCTGCTGTCTGGATTTGCTCTGGGGCATGAACCCTCCTCGGATTTCAGGAGTAAAAACGAAAAGGCCGGGCAATGCTGCCCGGCCTTTCAAACGCGCTGTTCCGTTGCCAGTACATCCGTGGTCAACGGGACCGCTCGATCAATTATGCGGCCTGCAGGTTGCAGGCGGACATCTTGCCCGACTTGTTATCGCGCTCGAGGTCGTAGCCGATCTTCTGGCCCTCGACGATTTCGCGCATTCCGGCGCGCTCGACGGCAGAGATGTGTACGAACGCGTCAGCGCCGCCGTTGTCAGGCTGGATGAAGCCGAAGCCTTTGGTGGAATTGAACCATTTTACTGTGCCAGTGGTCATGATGAACCCTTTCAAAGCATAGAGTGAGGTTCCGCGGAGCCAATGCTTCGCGGACGGTGATACGACTATTTTTGAAAGAGAAGGTTCGAATAGAGCGCGGTGCCAATCGCGCGGTAGACAAAGCTCGGCAAGCAAAAGATCGATAAAACTCAAAATAGAGGCGTTGCGCTGAAAGTCAACCGATAGTTTGCTACAGGATGCGGCCTGAACAAGCGACTTCGTTTCAAGAAGCTCAACGGCGGCTTAGGGCCGGAAGCGGATAAGGCAATTTCGGTGCGGACTATCACAAAACGGACATCTGGACGGGCGTGTACACCCGCGTGACCTGATCCCGATTGGGGCTTTCGGAAACGACCCGTTGGAGGGCCGGGAAGATCTCAATGCAGTTATTGCGGGGGCTACGACGTCGACGGCTTCCACAAGAGCCATGGCCATCTCGATCTCTACCAAGGTTACTCTTAGCAGCGGCTGAAATTTCTTTCTTATCCTTTGTCTCCCGGTTATCGTGAAGTTAGGAGACAGCGCCAGGAGCGAGAACCGAAAGCTGGCTTCGGCGCAGATACGCTCAGTAGGTTCATCATGTTCTTTGCCGGAGTGCTCGTGATGCTTAGCGGTATTGAGCTGTGCCGATTATTGCGGGCCGATGTCGTCTCGTGGTCCTTGGACCACGGCACTTGGCGGATCTTCTCGTGCTGGCTGTTGATGGCGCCCTTGATCGGGAACGCCGCCAATGTGTGCCGACGAGAAAGACTTAACGCGCACATGAAACAGCGTAGATTAGAATTGAGAACTACACCATCTCGAACGAAACGGCAGCCATCGCAGCAGGAAACAAATCATCGCAGGCGAATGGACCGCAGAACCGTCGCCATAAATTCAATCCCAAGCGAGGCCCCAAGCCGCGGGTACTCGCCGAGGCAAATCGCACTGTGACATGGATGGCCTCGCTGGTGTTGATCGCTTTTCTCGTGCTCATCGCGATCCAGGTAGTGTGGTAGCCGCCACCAACCCTTGGGTCGGCGCGCTGACCATTTCCGGAAACTAGATCGAGAGCGGCGGGACGGTTGCCATCGACGCGGTCATCGCGGGCGACGCCTCCCACCGATTAGCTCCTGGTGACGGGCAATTCCGCAGGCATGAGCTATATCCGCGTCACCAATCTCGGCGGCCCGGGGGGGCGCTGACGAGCGAAGGCATCGCGATCATCGATATCGCCGGCGTCTCGGCGGGAACCTTTACGCTTGCCGGCGACTGGACCTACGATGGCGATCAGGCTCTCGTCGGCGGTTCCTATGCGATGCCTATCGAATCCACCAGACCGGCATTTCGACGCCTGCGGAGGCGACGGTACCTGTCCGCGGTTTTCGAACCAGCGCTCTCCACCGCAACGCCACCAGCCGGGCGTTGCCATCTACCAAGCCCATCCGCAAATCCTGAGGCGCTGAACGGGCTCGGTACCTTGCAACAGATCGCATCGCCCCCCGCTTTCAGTGGGCCGCGCGGCGGGGCCTGCGTTTGAAGTGTTAATCCCAGAAGCGCCTCCCCAGAGCGGTCCTGCGGATTTGACTACGTTAGGAGATAGCCGTTATACAGCTTCCCGGCGTCGATTCACAAACGTACATCCTGAGTCGTGCGAGCAGTTAAACCGAAGCGACGTGGACGTTTTACGCCCCGGCCGAACCCGCCGCTCGACACCACCTTTGGAAGTCTGAAATCCTTGGTTTCAGTCCCATCATTTCAGCTATAAGGTGGAATGCATGGCCCAAGGCAGATCCAAGACAATACCCCCAGGGAACGAGGACCGTTCGCCTATTGCGCTGGAACAGCGCGACGTGAGCGCAGATCAGCGCATGTTTTCGCCTTCCGTCGCGCGAAATTCTGCGCCAATCGTGGCAGTTCTAAAAGATGTCCTACCAACGCATGGCGTGGTGCTGGAGATTGGTTCGGGGACAGGCGAGCACGTCGTGTGTTTTGCGGGTACAATGCCTGACCTCGTCTGGCAGCCTAGCGATCCGGATGCCGCCGCCCGCACCAGCACGTCCAGCTGGATCAAATTCGCAGGGCTGAAGAATGTGCTGGCACCGCGGGACATCGATGTGTCCTCGGGACAATGGGACGTCGAACAGGCAGGGAACTTTGACGCCGTCGTATCCATCAATATGATCCATATCGCGCCATGGGCGGCGAGCTTAGGGTTGTTCGCAGGCGCTGGCCGCTTGCTTCGCGCTGGTGGGATTCTTGTTCTCTACGGTCCATTCATGCGCGACGGCGCGCACATCGCACTCTCGAACGCCGCATTCGACGCGGCTTTAAAACAGCGTAACCAATCGTGGGGTGTTCGGGATATCGCTGATCTTGAACAACTGGGTGCGGCGGCTGGACTTAATCTCCGCGAGACGATCGAGATGCCCGCCAACAATATGTTGCTGATCTTCTCCAGTCGCAGTGCCTAAAGGACAATCGCCTCAGCCCCCGCAGGATGGTCGAGGGGATGTGATCGAACCGGAATTTGCGCGACCGACTGCCAATGTTGTGGCCTTCGGAGGAAGACGGGACGATGCCGACATCAGAGCAACCCAGTCCGATAGTTCGACAGAAATTGCCACCGAACATCGAGTTTCCGTTTGCGTCGCTCTCGGATTGGCTGATCCCAACCGATCTGTTCTTCGTCCGAAACCATTTTACGTCGCCTGACCTCAATCCCCGCGAGTGGAAATTGCGCGTTGACGGGGCGGTGGAGCGGCCGATCGAACTTGACCTCGCAAGCATCAAGGCAATGCGCAGCACGACCCTTCCCGCCGTGGTCGAGTGCGCCGGGAACGGGCGCATCTACTATGTGCCGCAAAAGGAGGGGCTCCAGTGGCAGAACGGAGCCGTGGGCAATGCCCGGTGGACAGGTGTTCTTCTTCGCGAGATTTTGGAAATGGCGGGCGTTAAGCCAAGCGCACGCGAGGTTCTGCTCGTAGGGGCCGACAGTGGCGTCGTCGATGCGAACAAGAAAACGGCTTCGCCGGGCCCCATCGCTTTTGCGCGAAGTCTACCGCTTGAGAAGGCCATGGCACAAAGCGCGATCCTTGCCTATTCGATGAACGAGGAGCCGTTGACGCGCGATCACGGCTACCCGCTCCGCGCTGTCGTGGGCGGTTGGTTTGGCATGGCTTGGGTCAAGTGGATCACGCATATCACGGTCGTGGAGCAGCCGTTCCTTGGCTACTGGCAGGCCCGCGACTATTTTCGCTGGGAGCGCAGCGTAGGCGAACCCAAGCTGGTCCAGCTAACGGAAATGGAAGTCAAAGCGCAGATCGCGCGTCCCGTGGAGGGGGCGCGTCTCATCGTCGGCCAGCCGTATAGGATTTTCGATGCCACCTGGAGCGGAGAAACGGCTGTCCGGCAGGTGCAAGTCTGTACCGGAGACGGCAGAGGCTGGCGCGAGGGAAGGCTCCTCGAAACAGAACGTTCCTTTGCATGGCGCTTGTGGGAGTACATGTGGACTCCTGAAGAAGTGGGTCAACATATCCTGCGATGTCGCGCAACTGATGGGGCGGGACGCGTGCAGCCCGACGTCCCATGTTCCGACTGCGAGAGCTACGCGGCCAATTGGATCATTCCGGTGGAAGTTACCGTCGTTCCCGAGCCACAGACGTACGAGCAGGAATTCGTGATCTAAATCCCCGCGCGGGGCGCAACCGCGACCGGCGTTGTCCGCGTCGGGCCGGAAGCGGACCGGCAATTTCAGTGCGGATATCAAAAAACGAACATCCGGGTGGGCTTGGACATCGGCACGACCTGGCCCGTTCGGAACGGCCGCGTTGGAAGGCCGGAACCATCTCAAAGCAGTCATTGCGTGCGGCTACAACGTCGGCTGCTTCCACATAAGCCATGGCCAGCTCGATCTCGACCAAGGTTGATCTGAGCAACGGGTGAAAGTTCTTTCTCGCCCTCTGTCTCCCTGTTATCGTGATGTCAGGAGACAGCGCCATGAACGAGAACCGAAAGCTGGCTGCGATCCTGGCCGCGGACGTGGTCGGGTACAGCCGGCTTGCCGGTGCCGACGAGGACCTCACCCTGGCGAGGTTGCGGACACTGCGTAGTGATCTCATCGATCCGACGATCGCCGTGCACCATGGCCGGGTGGTGAAGCGCACCGGCGATGGTGCGCTGGTTGAATTCCGCAGCGTGGTGGACGCCGTGCGCTGTGCCATTGAGGTGCAGAACGCTATGGTGGAGCGCAATCAAGGCGTTGCGCAGGACCGTCGCATTGAGTTCCGGATCGGCATTCATTTAGGCGACGTCGTCGAGGAAAGCGACGGCGATCTGATGGGCGACGGCGTCAACATCGCCTCGCGATTGGAAGGCGTCGCCGCAGCGGGAGCCATCTGTCTGTCCGAGGATGCCTATCGTCAAGTCAAGGCGAGGCTTGACCTCTCGGTCAGCGACCTCGGCAGCACGCAGCTCAAGAACATCGCCGATCCGATCCGGGTCTATTCACTGGAAGTCGGCAGCACGGGGACCAAATTGGCTGCGGCCTCGGAAAACACGACGAGCCAACCAGCGACGGCAGCGTCGCCCAAGCTCTCGATCGCCGTGCTGCCCTTCGCCAACATGAGCGGTGATGCCGAACAGGACTACTTCGCCGACGGCATCTCAGAAGACATCATCACGGCGCTATCGAAGCTCTCGCAGCTCTTCGTCATTGCTCGCAATTCGTCGTTCACTTTCAAAGGCAAGAACGTCCATGTGCAGGAGGTGGGTACGAAGCTCGGCGTGCGACATGTACTGGAGGGCAGCGTACGCAAATCGGGCAACAGGGTACGCATCACCGCGCAGCTGATCGACGCGACTACTGGCGGGCATCTATGGGCGGAACGGTTCGATCGCGACCTTACCGACATATTCGCGGTTCAAGACGATGTCACGCAGCAGATCGTCGACGCGCTGGCGGTCAACCTGACAGTGGGCGACCGGCAAAAGCTTACGCCGGGGCAGACTCGGGACCCCGAGGCGTACGACTGCTTCTTGCGTGGCCGGGAGCTGTGGCACCGGCTGACGAAGCAAACGAACAGCGACGCCCGCAACCTGTTGCAACGTGCCGTCGAACTGGAACCGAATTTCGCCTCGGCGCACGCGTTCCTCGCCCTTACGCACGGGCTCGACTACCTGAACCGTTGGAGCGCCTCGCCGCAGCGGTCGATCGAGCAAGCCGAAGAGGCTGCGACGCGGGCGGCAGCGCGGGATGATAGCGATCCCGTGGCGCACTGGTCGCTGAGTCTCGTCAACCTCTACTTGCGACGGCACGACGATGCCATAAGCGAGGCCGAGCGTGCGATCGTCCTCAATCCAAACTTTGCCGAAGGACAGGTCAGCCTCGGCGAGGCACTTGTCTATTCAGGCAGGCCCGAGGAGGCACTCGCCTATTTCGATCGGGCGAGGATCCTGAACCCGTACTTTCCGGATGTCGTTCTTCACTTTCAGGCCTGGGCTTTGTTTCAGCTGGCAAGGTACGAACAGGCCGTCGAACTGTTGCTGGAGCGCGTTAGCCGCAACCCAGTCACCGATGTCTCGCGCGCGCTTCTGGCCGCCTGTTACGGGCACCTCGGCCGTTTCGAAGCGGCCCGCGCGACATGGCAAGAGGTGCTGCGCGTCAATCCCGACTACTCCTTGGAATACCGTCGCAAAGTCCTGCCGTTCAAGAACCCCGCCGATTTCGAGCTTGTCATGGACGGGCTGCGGAAGGCCGGTGTCGTACAATGACAGTGATTGATGTCCGATCTTGAACGCGAGCAATGGGTCAGTGCCGGCGCACCAATGACCTCCGGCGTGATCGCAAGGAAGATGCGCGGTGTCCTTCTATGGCCATGTTAGGGCTCGTAACCGCCGGGCGAGCTTCTTCGCCATGAGCGGGGTCGACCTACGACCCGCTGGTGTTCCGCTTCGACCTCATATGAACTCTTAAAAACGTCAGTAGCTCAGAAACCAGACGTGGATCTTCTCTCCCGGAAGATCAGCATCGCTAAGCGCCTATACGGTGACCGCGGATCACGAACCGCAAACTCCGCTCCTAGGTGCGAGAAGACGTGCTGCGCTATACTTGGGCGTGAGGATGCATGGAATGCCGGGAACTCCTGTAACCGTCCAGCGTTCGGCAAAAAAGGAGAGCGACAATGCGCGTGGTTACCTCAGCGATATTCTTAGTCACGATCGGGCCCTTTCTGTCGGTTGGCTGGGCTCAAACTCTTCCAGAGCAGGCGGGCCCCTCGCTTGGCACGAGTAGCCCCTTACCCGCCGAGCAGGCAATCACAAACCCTGGTGGATTCGGGAGAACAAGCAACAAAGCCGCGAACGATCCTTTCGGGAGTGACGCGGCTAATCAACGGGATTGCCACAAGGCAAAGGATTTGCGAACGGACACCCCCGCACATGACAATCACATAGATTGCGTTAAGTGAAGAGGCTCGCGACGAGCTCCTTTTGAGGGCCATCGATAACAGCTTTTTGAAAAAGGGCACTGCCATGCCCACGACCTACCAACAGGGCTGATCGCATCAGAAAGGATAGTCCTCCCACCCCTCCCTACGATCTGCCCACGAATCCAACTCTCCCAAAAATAGGTTGCTCGGCGCGGAGCTGAGGGATGCGACGACGAAGAGTGTGGCGAGGTGACGAACAACCACCGCATCGTTCACCGAAACTGACTAAATCAACTGATGGTCGCCGCCGTTAGATTGCATGGGCCATCGTCTTGGACGTTGGCTCAGCCACGTCTTGACCCAACACATCGATCAGCTGGATTAAGCTATAGGGCTTCTGCAGAAAATGGCAGTCAGTGGGACAACTCTGTAAGGCATGACCACCGGATGCGACAATGATTTTCGTTCTCGGCGCCACAGTTCGAACCATGCTCGCCAAATCCAAACCATTCAGGCAGCCTGGCATGTCGATGTCTGTGATGACCGCATCAAACGGCGGGTTGCGTCCAAGTGCTGCCATCGCCTCCAAAACATTTCCCGCTTCGACAACGCGGTAGCCCTTTTCCGTCAGGACATCGATCAACATCAAGCGAATGAGGATCTCATCTTCCACTACGAGTACGGTGCCGTTACGCATGTCTGGGTGACCTCCGTTGCTTCACGCAGTCAACTCGTTCGCGCCGCGAACGATCCGCCCTCGAACTCCGTAATTTGCGAACATATTTAATAAAATGCGAATGAATGGGGGTTAGCCTTCGTCTGCGGTGAAGATGAAGAGCGTCGCTCCGCCGCAAGGGACAAGAGGACATCCCGCCGCCATAATGCGTTGGCATGACGGCCGAAGACTGCTGGGGATCTAATGTATAGAAAATCGATATCTCGCTGCCTGACATTCTTCGCGCTTTCGTTTCCATTGTTGGCTTGCTCCCATGCCGAACCGCTTGAGACATCAGCAATCTCGGCGACTTCATCAAAAGCCGCGCCCGAAACCGATGAGACGATCATTGCCGAGGCTGTTGGAAACGCACCTACCGGTATCAGCAGGCTCGCCTGGGCAAACCCCGCAACAGGTAGCGCAGGTGTCATTGAGCAGATAAACCCGAAGAGTAGTGGCGTCGAGAGCTGCCGACGGTTCGTTACGAGCCAGCAGAGCCTCAATAGTGCGACGCGGTTCGATGGCGTTGCGTGCCCATCCGATGGCTCATGGAAAATCGCAAGTTCCTCAGGACTGCATTGAGGACTTCTAGCTTCTGTCGAGATCCATCGCTATCGCAGCGGCGGTTGACGGTGGAAACGAGGACGATAAGGGAAAACGCAAGTCGACGCCCTCACCGTCGGTGTCGGAATGTGCGCATCGCTTTCGCACAGGTGGCAACCAAACCGTAGCCGTTGGTCTTGAACTGATACGAACCTCGGACCCAGAAGTAAGTGTGCCTATGGAGATACGTCATCTCAGGCTATGTTAGCACGCTGAGCAACCGTCTGAGAACTAACCAGTCCAGTCTTCAACCCGCAAGCCAGGGACGCGATCAAACTCCCTGCGATTACTCGTAACGATAATCAAGCCACGCGAGCGCGCATGTCCGGCAATCAATTGATCATATGGACCAATCGGAGTTCCTGTGCGCGCCAGCTCAGCCCGTAGTTGCCCCGTATGGCTTGCTGCCGGTTCATCATACGGTACGACCTCAAGGCGCGCCGCGAAGCCCTCCACAACGGGCAGGTTTTTTCAGGACTGGCTGATTTTTCCGCTCCAGAAATCAGCTCAATCAAGCTCACCGATCTAATAAACAATTGATTGTGGAAGCGATTGAATGCCTCGCGCAGCTGCTGTGGTCGGTTCTTGATTGTGAAAAACGCAAATGTCGGTGTCCCAGCATGTACTTCAGCATTAGAATGCCTCGCATTCCTGCTAAGCTGGCTGATCACGCTCACTCATGAAGTCCGATGTCGCCGCTGCTCCTTCAAACCAACTGTCCCAGACCTCGCCAGCGGGTGTTATAATGCGAGTGCGTCCCACAGCGACAATGTCGACACGCTTTACATCGTCAGGCAAAGCGACGGCCTTTGGAAGGCGGATAGCTTGGCCTCGATTGCTCTGGAATACCGCACCCTGCTCCATCTGCATCACTCCCGATCGGATCGCTACTTACATCGTCTACCTAATGCTCCGATTGGGATATGCCAATGAGATATACATGAGACGCCTACGAAGTTCGCTCCACGTTTAGTCTAGCACCACCGCCTTGAGCGACGCCGACCCTACGGCCCTGATGCTATTCCTTGTCAATTTCATGCGAACTCTTACAGACGTCAAAGGCTTGCATATCCCGATATTCGTTTTCGGTCGCCGTCGACTGCGGCAATGCGTTTGGATCTTCCCTTGGTTGCGATGCGCACGACAGCGAGGTAAGAATTCCCCATCGTCATCTGAGACCAAGTGGAGCCGCCCGCATGGCACGAATGATTAATGGTTCCAGCGCGTTGCGGCCGCGCTCCGTTGGGCGAGCATCACTTGCTGTCATTGGCCTAATGTTCCTCGCACTGGTGTCCGTGCTGGGCTTGTGGCTTGCTTCAAGTTACCAAGCAACTGCACAACGGGCTGACACCCAAGTGAGCGCTGCTTCGAAAATCGTTGCGGCTAATGCCGTCTGGCTCAATTCGCTTGCTCGCGAGACACTGCATCGCATCGACGACTCTCTTGGCTCAAACGTTCTATCCGCCGACCCCGAGCGGGTCCACGATCTCAATGCCGCTGTGGCCGATCTCCCACCCCAGGTGACGGCATACGTTGTCGGCGTCGACGGTCTAACGCTCTTCTCCAACGACCCTAAAATACAAGCGATGGATGTTTCCGATCGGGAATATTTCACACGCTTGCGCAATGGCGCGGATGAATACACCTCGGCCCTGATTGTCAGCCGCTTGACAAAGCGCCAGATTTTCGTCGTTAGCCGCCGCCTAGAACGCAACGGCAGCTTCGCCGGCGTCGCCGCCATTGCCTTTAACGCCGATGTCCTGAGACCCATTTGGGACGCCGTTGATATGGGCCCGAACTCAACGGTGAGTCTCATCAGGCGAGACGGACAGCTCATCGCACGGCATCCGGAACCCTCAGGCCCTGTCGATATGAGCGGATATATCTTGTTCACTGACTACATGAGAAAGGCGACGTCCGGAAACTATCGCTCCTATTCTCCTGTCGATAACCAAGACCGCTTGGTCGGTTATCGCATTATCGAGCGAACGCCATTCGTTGCCATCGCGTCTGCAGACGTTCGCGTCCTCATGCAACCGTTCTGGGACGACGCGAAAATCGCCGCATTGCTGGTGATTTTCGCGATGATCGGCGCACTCGCGGCCGCGCTTTGGATTCAGCGACTGATTAGAGAAGATGCCTTACACACGCAGCAGCTCGCGGAAGCCTTGACAGCAAACCAGACGCTGATGCGGGAAATCCATCACCGCGTGAAAAACAACTTGCAGACGGTCATGGCGCTACTCCGTCTACATGGGTTCGAGCCTAAGGCCGTGCAAAAGCTTAACGAACGCATCTCGGCGATGTCTGCTGTTCATGAGCAGATGTATGGCTTCGACCAATTCAGCGGCGTGTCGGCTGCGCAATTCATCCCCTCGTTCATCAAGACGATCGTCGATGTGCACGGGCGGCCGGTGACTGTGACATTCGATGTTGAGGATATGAACATCGCCTCGGATAGGGCGACACCGTTTGCTCTGTTGGTCAATGAATTGATTGCAAACAGTATGAAGTACGCATTCAATGGCCGACCAGCAGGAGCTATCCACGTCAGACTTCGATCTTTGCCTGACGGCGCAGCAGAACTGGACATTGCAGACGATGGCGTCGGGTTCGATGGCAACACGGACCAGCCCGGAATGGGGACACGATTAATCAAAGCGTTTGTAAGCCAACTGCAGGGTGAATTCCGCTACGTCCGAGAAAACGGAACGAAATTCGTGTGCTCGCTGAAATTAGCGGACTGATTGGAACATCTCCAACGAGAACAATAATTCTCGTGCGCCGACAGTAACGATGTCGACACGTTTCACGTCGTCAGGCAGATCGACAGCTCTCGGCAACCGCGCGCTGTTTCAGCCCCGCCAGGGATCGACGACGATCGCGCCGGTACCATCGAAATCTTGTATGTTACGCGTGACGACGCTCAAATTGTGAACGAGCGCAGTCGAGGCGATCAAAGCATCCGCCTCGTTGCGACGATCCGGGATATGCAGGTGGGCACAACGTGTTGCTATAGCATCATCGATAGGCAGAATGCGCCCTTCGAATTCGGGCCGGACGCGACTATCCATCCATTTCCGCAGCCGAGCTCCCTGGGACCCATCGCGGCGCTGGAGACTCAGTATGCCACGCTCAATTTCCAAAATCGTAATAGCAGAAATAAACAAGTCACTCGAATCCTGCGCGCCGACCCAACGGGTGACATTCGCATCCGCCTTGCCATCTCCGACCTTACGCAGCTCGGAGATTACGTTCGTGTCGAGCAGAAATTTCAAGACAGATCGACCTCACGGCTCACAATTTCTGCTCTTGGGGTGTTCAGATCGATCGTCGACAGGCCGGGCATCGAAAGTGCATAAACGAGGTTGCGGTGCTTTCCAGTCAGGCGCTCGAACTCTCTGTAAGTCATCAAAACATGAGATGGCTTGCCACGATCCGTGATAATTACAGGTCCGGCTTGGGCGGCTTTCTTAGCCTTGCTGACGTCGTGGTTGACCTCACGACTGGATAAACTTGTTACACCCATACGAGGCCTCCTTGTAGGTATGTGCCTACATATAGGGTGTGTTCTCTTCGATTGCAACACTTCCCTGACATTGGGCATTGTTGATCGAAAGCGTTCCTTCGCTAACCCAGAGAAGAAATTGGAGACGCCTGATGTCTGTCAGGCGCGCGCACCTTCTCGCTCTTGCGTGCGCTCGACAAGTTGTAGCCCACTCCGGCCCATCTCACCGATCGCATCGACATAGCTTTCAGGGGTGGCGTCGCCTTAACCGACTGTTGCGGATCGAGGCAATAGTCTATTGGCATGACTAAAGATGCGACCGCCCACTACAAACGCCACCGATTTCCCGCCGAGATCATCGCGCATGCGGTGTGGCTTTATTATCGGTTCCCGCTGAGCCTGCGCGACGTTGACACGTGCTTGCCGAGCGTGGGATCGACGTGTCGTTTCAGACCGTCGCAGAATGGGCGAGGAAGTTTGTCCTGAAGTTCGCCCATCAACTTCGTCGGCGGTCCCGTGGCAATTTTGCTGACAAGTGGCATCTCGATGAGATGGTCGTGTTGATCAAGGGAAAGAAATACTGGCTGTGGCGG
>NZ_LMHV01000020.1 GCF_001429725.1 Rhizobium sp. Root708
CGGGAAATCGGTGGCGTTTGTAGTGGGCGGTCGCATCTTTAGTCATGCCAATAGACTATTGCCTCGATCCGCAACAGTCGGTTAAGGCGACGCCACCCTCTTGAGTGCTGGAGGCCGAGGACTTGCTTTCCGTAATCTCTGAGTTCACCCTTGGGGCCGACATACCGGTACAGGGTGACACGCTCGATGCCGAGCGCCTTCAGGCGGCTTCCCAAAGCGCGGTTTGACGACCTCCCCTTGATAGCCGGTTTGCCCTGCCGCCAATCAAGACTTCTTTTCGACCGAAAGTAACCTGGCCATGATGAATGAGATCCCAGCCGCTGCGAACGACAGCAATGCGCCCATCTTTGCGGCGTCCTGAATTTCGCCGGTAGGAAAAGCGACACTTGCGACGAACAGTGAGACTGTGAAGCCTATCGCGGCCACGCACCCAAGTACGATGAGATCTCTATAGTTCATTCCCGACGGCAGGCCGAATCCAAGCGGACCCGCGGCAACCCAACCCGGTAGAGCGATACCGAGAGGCTTACCGATCATCAACGCGGATGCAACGAGCAGGGTGGGCGCGCCAATCGTTGAGAACTCGACGCCGGCATTGGCGAGACCGAAAAGAAAAAGCACGACTTGAACGGGACCTTTCAACGCGTGCTCGATCACGTTCAGCAAATCGGTCTGGAGTTTTTCGATTTCCGCAAACAGCCCGAATTCAATATCGGAGTGCGGTATGGCCGGAATGATCGGCAACAGACCAAGCGCAGGGTGGATGCCAGCCTGATGAAAGCCGTACCAGCTGATCGCACCCGCCGCAGCATAGGGCCAGAATGAAAGGTGTTTCCGCACCGCCGTTGTGAACGGCATGCCCGGTCGACCGGCGTCAAGCATCCGGGGAAGACGATTGGCAACGAGGTAGGCGGCCAGTGCAGTGACTGCCGACAGCAGAAGCCATCCTGGTGCGAGATCACCCTGAGGATAGAAGACGGCAAGGATCAGAAGTCCGGCGGCGTCATCGGCAATCGCAAGTAGCAGCAGGAACGTGACCGCGGGATGGCGCGCGCCGAATATGGCGCGTCCGACAAGATACGAAAAAGCGATGTCGGTCGCGGTCGGAATCGCCCACCCCCCCGCCAACTGATTCATCTGTCCAACCGCTGCGACACCTGTGAGATATATGATAATCGGCCCCAGCATTCCGCCGGCAGTCGCAAACAGCGGCGTCAACGCCTTCTTGCCACGCAGGGCGCCGTTCCTCAACGCAACGGCTTCCCAGACTTCTTTGCCGGCGAGCGCAAAGAACAACGCCATCAGAACATCATTGACGAGAAAATGAACGGTGACGACCCGCGCTGCGGTTCCTGCGGGCGCGCGCTGCAAGTCTCCAATATAGGCATTCTGCCAGATCGGAAATTCGATGAGCGCGTGGTAGCTCACCGGAGATAGATTCGCCCAGGCGAGAGCGCAGACGGCGCCGATGATGAGGAGAAGCGAATATTCTTCCAGTTGCTTCCAGGCGCGATACATAGTTTGTCCCATTTCAAGCTAGTGGCGCAAGAAGCTGACGCTTTCCGAAGAAAAGAGCCGGGTTAGACCCGGCTCTCGACCTGTCTTATTTTTTTGCTGCCTGAGCAGCATACATGTAGCTATCATAACTGTATTCGGCGACGCGGAACCATTCGAAGGATTCGTCGCGGAACTTCTTCCAGCCCGGATAAATCTTTGCCCAGGCCGGGTGCTTTTCGCTGTACTCGCCGTAGAGTTCGAAGGACGCTTTGTAAGCGGCATCCATCACATCACGTGGAAGGGGACGCAGCTTGACGCCCTTTCCGACAAGCGAGCGGATCGCCGCCGTGTTCTTCACATCGTAGAGCGCCTGCATATTGATATTCGCTGCCTTGCAGGCCGTGTCGAGCGCCGTCTTGTAGGTGTCCGGCAGGCTTTCGTACTGCGCCTTGTTGATAAAGAAGTGGATGGTCAGACCGCCTTCCCAGTAGGCCGGATAGTAGTAGTTCTGCGCGATCTGATAGAAACCGAGCTTCTCGTCGTCATAAGGTCCGATCCACTCGGCTGCATCGATCGTGCCGCGTTCGAGGGCCGGATAGATGTCGCCGCCGGGAAGCTGTTGCGGGACGACCCCGAGGCGCGACATGACTTCGCCGGCAACACCCGCGATGCGCATCTTGACGCCCTTGAGATCTGCGACCGACTTGATCTCCTTGCGGAACCAGCCGCCCATCTGGGCACCGGTGGCGCCACCCGGAATGCCGACCACGCCATGGTCGGCGAGGAATTCGTTATAGGCTTCGTTGCCGCCGCCGTGATAGAGCCAGGCGTTCTGCTGGCGGCCGTTCAAGCCGAACGGGATGGTCGAGCCAATGGCAAAGGTCGGATCCTTGCCGGTGAAATAGTAGCCGCAAGTGTGGGCAAGCTCGACCGTGTTTGCCTTGACTGCGTCGATCGCCTGCGCTCCCGGCACGAGCTCGCCTGCCTGGAAGACCTGGATCTGGAACTTTCCCTCGGTGATCTTGTTCAACGCATCGGCCATGACGACGGCACCGCCGTAGATCGTGTCGAGATTGTTCGGGAATCCTGAGGTCAGGCGCCAGCGGAGTGTCGGTGTGCTCTGGGCGATCGCGGGCGCTGCAAGCGTTGCCCCTGCCACCGTTGCGGCGCCGGCCAGCGCACCTTTCGTCAGAAATCCTCTACGGCCTATCTCTTTCGTCATCAATGGTCCTCCTCTGTGAGTTGCTGCGACCGCGGGCTGCGGCAGCCAATTGCGTCTGGTCTTTGCCTTGACCTCAGGGTTTGCTTCCATTTTGCTCCGGAGCACCGAAGCCAGGGGTCGGTGATCCGAAACCCGGTGCGGGCGCGTCGAAGGCGGGCGGGGCTTCACCCTCGGACGGTTCGGCTCCGAACGGGGCTGCTGGCGTACCGAACGGATTTGCTCCGTCCTCGCCTGGCATTGGAACGTTGAGCTCGATCGTCGAAGGATCAACGGCCACGTGTCCGGACTTGTAATGGGTAACGAGGCCGGGGAACGCGATGACGATGATGACCATGACAAGCTGGATGCCGAGATAGGGCAGGGCACCCATGTAAATCTGGCCCGACGTGACCGGCTGGATCGTCGCTCCTGTGATCCGGTCCTTGTAGGCTCGCGTCGGCGCGACCGACCGCAGATAAAAGAGCGAGAAGCCGAACGGCGGGTGCATGAACGAGGTCTGCATATTGATCGCCAGCAGGACGCCAAACCAGATCAAGTCGATCCCGAGAGCGTCGGCAACTGGTGCGAGCAGTGGAATGATGATGAAGGCCAGTTCGAAATAATCGAGGAAAAAGGCCAGGAAGAAGACGAGCAGGTTGGCGACGATGAGGAAGCCAACTTCCCCGCCCGGGATCGAGGTCATCAGATGCTCGACCCAGACGTGACCGTTGACGCCGTAGAAGGTCAACGAGAAGACGCGCGCGCCGAGCAGAATGAAGATGACGAAGGATGAGAGCTTTGCGGTCGCGTAGAGCGCCGATTTGATCATCGCGAGATCGAGGCGCCGATTGATGGCCGCCAGCGCGAGCGCGCCGACCGCACCCATCGCGCCGCCCTCGGTTGGCGTTGCCAGGCCGATGAAGATCGTACCGAGAACTAGGAAGATCAGGACCAGCGGTGGGACGAGCGAAATGACGACACGCTGCGCAAGCTTCCAGCCCCTGAGCGAACGGGCTTGTGGCGGCAGTGCGGGAACGCTTATGGGCCGGATGAACGACATCGTGATGATGTAGGCGGCATAGGCGGCAACAAGCAGGAGGCCAGGGATGAGGGCGCCCTTGTACATGTCGCCGACGGAGCGGCCGAGCTGGTCGGCAAGGATGATCAGGACAAGGCTCGGTGGGATGATCTGCGCCAGTGTGCCGGCGGCAGCAATCGTGCCTGCGGCGACGCGCCTGTCGTATCCGTAGCGCAGCATGATCGGCAGCGAGATGAGACCCATCGAGATGACCGAGGCCGCGACGACCCCCGTGGTTGCTGCAAGGATGGCGCCGACAAAGATCACGGCGAAGGCAAGCCCGCCGCGGACCGGGCCGAACAGTTGTCCGATCGTATCGAGCAGATCCTCGGCCATGCCGCTTCGTTCAAGGATCAGTCCCATGAAGGTGAAGAAGGAATCGCCAGCAGCGTTTCGTTCGACATCTGCCCGAAGATGCGGTCGGGAATAGCGCCGAAAAGATTGACAGGCAAAAGGCCCATCTAGATGCCGATGAAGCCAAACACGAAGCCGACAAAGGCGAGTGCGAATGCTACCGGGTAGCCAAGCAACAGCACAACGATGAGCGACAGGAACATGATCGGCGCGAGATTTTCCGCAAAGAAAGCAAACATGGATATGGCTCCGCCTTAAAGGGTCTGGGCTTCGGCGTCGGCAAGTGCAATAGCGTCGGGCAGGGCGCCGCGCAGGATTGCAATGCGCTTGATGAGTTCCGAGAGGCCCTGGAGAGCAAGAAGCCCGAAGCCGAGGGGGATCATCGCCCAGACCGGCCAAAGGATCAGGCCGCCGGTATTGTTCGATACCTCGCCGGTGGAGAACTTCTCGATCACGGTAGGCCAGGAGAGATAGATGGTGATGAGGCAGAACGGGAAGAGAAAAAAGATCGTGCCGAAGACTTCGATCCAGAGCTGTGTGCGACGCGAGAGGCGGCCATAGACCAGATCAACCTTCACATGCTCGTTGCTCATCAATGTCCAGGCGGCTGCGACGAGGAAGGCTGCGGAAAACAGGTACCACTGTGCCTCCAGCCAGGCATTCGAGCTGAGATTGAACAGTTTGCGTGTCGTGGCATTGATTGCGCTGATCAGCACGGCCAGCAGCAGCAGCCAGGAAACGGCCTTGCCAAAAAAAGTATTGATCGCGTCGATCGTCCGCGCTAGCGCCAAAAGTCCGGTCATGAAGTCCTCCCGAGGCCGCACGGAGCGGCCACCGAGGACACCTACGAGCTGTCGTCCATGGCTGCAATATCGGAAAATTATAATATGGATCGCTCTACCCAGTACTGGGTAGAGCGGTCAACGAGGCGGGACCAGGCCTCGCTCAATGGCAATACGCGTCAGTTCGGCTGTCGTGGACAGCCCCAGTTTTCGTTTTATGGTCTTGCGGTGCGTCTCAATGGTGGCGACCGAGAGCTGTAGCAATTCGGCAACGTCGCGATTGCTGCGGCCCGCTGCAAGAAAAGCCAGGATTTCGCGCTCACGTACCGTCAGCGGTAGCGGCTCGGTTTCTTCCTTTTGTCGTCGTTGCATAAGGACGTCGGAGACGCCGGTGGAGAAATAGGTGCCTCCGGCGGCAACGGTTTCGATCGCCTTGATGATCTCGTCGTTGGGAACGTCCTTGAGGATGTAACCAGATGCGCCCCTCACGATAGAGGCCGAAATATATTCGCGGCTGTCATGCATGGACAGCATCAGGATCCTTGTCGACGGAACCGTGCTTTTAAACAACTCGATCGCGTCGATGCCGTTGATCTGCGGCATGTTGATGTCCAGCAGGACTATGTCCGGTGCCGATGCGGCGGCGATCTCCAGACCGGGCTGAACCATGGCGGCGGTGCCGACAACCCTGATATGTGCGTAGGTCTCAAGCACCGCGCGCAGGCCTTCCAGCACAAGCGCATGATTGTCGACAAGGAGTATGGAAATTGGTCGGTCACCGTTCATGCCGCCCGCGCCGCCGACACTATCGAGTTCGCACTCTTCGGAAACATCGCCGTCAAGGTGGTGCCATTTTCGTTGGATTTGATGAGCAATATGCCTTTGAAATGCGCCATTCGTTCCTGCATGTTCCTGAGGCCAAGTCCGCCCGACCGGTTGGCGCCATCAATTTCGCCGTCGCTTCTGATACCCCGGCCATCGTCTGCAACGGACATTCGGACGCGTCCCTTGATGCTCCATATTCTGATTGTGACATATGATGCACCAGAGTGTCGTTCGACGTTGGTAAGTGCCTCCTGGGCGATCCGATATAGCGCCGTGTTCGCTTCGGGCTTGAGGGCTTCGGAGGCTAGAGATTCCACCAAGACAGGAATGCCCGTTCGCTCTTCGAAATTGCTTCCGAGCGAAGTCAGGGCAGCCGTTAACCCAAGGTCGTCAAGCACGCTCGGTCGCAATTCATGTGACAGGTCTCGGACCTCCTTGATCGCGTCATTCAGCGATCCGATACCGCGTTCGATAGCTGCCCCAGCGTCGGCTGCGCTCTCCCTGACCTTCCGAGACGCAAGATCGAAGGCATAGCGCACACCGATCAAGTTCTGCGAAATACCATCGTGAAGTTCCCGGGCCAGCCTCGCTCGCTCCTCCTCCTGAGTGTCGATGATCCGCTGTGTCAACAATTTTAGTTTGCCGTCGGCAAGGCGCCGCTCGTGAAGCGTAATCCACATGCACGTCGCGAAAACCATGAGGATCGAAGGCACAGCAATAAGCGTTACGACTACAAACGTGCGTCGGATGCTCTGCTTCAGGTCGGCCTTGGCAGTCTCGGTCTGTGCAAAGACATCGTCGAGATAAACACCCGTCCCAATCATCCAGCGCCATTTGTCGAGACCAGCCGCAAATGACAGCTTGTCCGCCATTGCTCCCGACGACGGCTTTTCCCATTTGTATTGATGCAGTCCGCCGCCTTCTTTCGCCTTGGCAATGAGATTGGCGATCACCTGATCACCATCCGGGTCGACCAGGTCGAGCCAATTATGGCCTGGTCGAAAAGTTTGGCGCGGATGGACTACACTGTTGCCATCGTAGTCGTAGACGAAGAAATATCCATCCTGGCCATAGTCCAGTGAGGTTAGTATCTGTCTTACGCGCTCCTTGGCACGCTCGTCATCGGCTCCGGCATTGTCATAAACTTCCTTGATCGCCGAAAGAGCCAGATTGGTAAGATTAAGAAGCTCGGTCTCTTTCGCTTTGAGCATGTTGCGCTCAAACGTATCGATACTGCTCTGGGCAAGCGTGGTCGATTGCCATGTCGTGAACGCTGTGATCAGCGTAATCGCCAGGACAAGTGGGAGAACAGCAAGCGCGAGGATTTGATGACGAAGTTGCACGGTAACCGCCTCTCTTAGAGCGGCAATCTTAGTCCGGCTCGTCCATCCAGCTCAAGGGTCCAGTTCAACATCGAATAATCGCGGGAGACGTCGGATCGACGTGTGATCTGCCCACGAGCTTCATACCAGTCGGGTAATCGCGCATGTTCGTCGGCGTCTGTGCCAAGCTCACGATTACTGTGATTCTTTATCGGCCACCCGCTTCGCCCGGATCGCCGCCGCGATGAAGACACGCGATAGGCTGTGATAGAGGGGTTCGCGTGAAAGAATGCGAGAGGTCACCTAGCCGATCATCGACGCCAAGTGTCCTTTGTCCTAGGACAGAGGACGGAGCATTGATCAGTTAACCTATGTTTGCCGACCTTGTTGATAATAGGCGGTAGTCGGTCGCGCCTTCCAACACCGGCGGGGTCAGTTCAGTACCCGCAACGCGAACGTGATTGGCGTGGTCCATGAGGCTTCTTCTAGGTTGATGCCTCCTGCCACCGTTCGATCAGTGTTTGTTGCCGGCTAATCACTGGCGCAAGAATTCGCGGTCACCCGTCGTCGCTTTCAGAGTCGCCATTGCCTCCATTCTTCGCTCATTGAGCACCTTCCGCGCTGCATGTGCCGCGCGCACCGTCTCGATCTGACCAGAATTAATATAGGCCCAATTGGCGACTGCCAGTACCTGTTTCCAAAAGTCGCGGTCAAGACCGACAATGGCGAACGACGGTCATGCTCCTATCCTGCGCGCGGTCAGAGGGAGCCGGCGGAGCCGCGGTGTCCCGGCTCGCTGCCGCGCCGCGCGGGCCGACGCGACACCGACGATGCTAGAACCGGATGGCGACTCCGAAAATCGGCCCTTGCTGGACGACGTCGAAGACGAAGCCGTCGTTGTCGTAATTGACGCCGAGAGCGCGATATCCCGCGACCGCCGAAACGGTGTCGTTGAACTTGTAGCCGAGGCCGAGTGCCACGTCCCAGTCGATGTCCGCGCCACCTGCACCCACCAGACCCCATCCGGTGAGATAGATTTCTGGCGTGAAGAAGAAGTTTCCTCTGATGCCGGCGACGGCATCGACCCATGTGGCGCTATCCTCCACATCCACTCCGCCCAGAATGCCGCCGTTAAACGAGATCTCGGTCTTGACCGACCAGACCTTCATGCCGCCAACGATATCGAGGTGTCCATTTTGGTCTTCGAGGACCGCATAACCGCCCCCGAGGAATCCGGAAAACGTCTTTGACGTAACGTCGACGTTGTCGGCAAGGATGCCGTCAGGGGTATCGCCATCGCACCAAGCTTGGTGTAGATCACGTCACCGACGATGCTGAAGCGGTCGTATCGCGCTTCTCCGGTCGCCATGAAGGCGAAATCCAGGTTCTTCAGAATGTCGCCAAAATCAGCGTCGAGGTGGACCTCCGGCAGCCCGAATTGTCCAGTGTCGCCGGAAATGCCGGCAGCCCAGAAATAGGGGGCGAGAGTAAATTCCCAGCCGGTCTGGCTGTCGACCGTTTTCGCCTCAGGTGTTAGTGGCGTCAGGTCGGCGGCGTTGCCCGCCGACGATAGCGAGATGCCTGCCAGTAGTATCATCGCATGCAAGTGAACAGCTTTCATGAGAGCCCCCCGAATCTCGTTGATGGACTTTGCAACAGCATATAGATTCCGGCAAGCTGAAACGACTATTGCGGGTTGATCGCCTGCCGCAATTGATTGAGTAAATCCCTGATCTGCTGGTCTTGTGGCCTCAGTTGGGCCATGCGTTCCGCGAATTTCAATGCATCGGGCAACCGCTGAAGCTTCAGACTGTACTGCAACGCGAGGCCCGTGACGTCCGGATCCGAGCCAGCCGCCGTCCAAGCGTCGAGCTTATTCAGCGCGTCTTCCGTTCTCCCAAGGGAGTCGAGAGCGACCGCAAGCGTCGTCTTGTATCGGGAGCTTTGCGGATCCAGCCGCACCGCTTCCTCGAGTTCTATGATCGCATCGCCCACCGCCTTCTTGCGAACGAGGGAAAGAGCATGTCCGTAGCGCAAATCTGCGCGGTCGGGCAAAACCGAAATCGCTTCGGCATAGGTTTGCTCGGATCTGTCGGCCTGGCCGGTAGCACGATAGAACTCGGCAAGATTGATCCGCGAGCCTTCCAGAGTCGGGTCAAGCGAAATCGCCCGCTGGAAGGCGGTCTCGGCCTCTGCCGCCCGCTGCTGGCCGAACAGGAAGAAGCCAAAGTTGCTCTGCGTTTCCGCGACGTCTGCATTTGTTTCGACGTAGGTGCGCAGATCATTGACCGCGGATTCGAAGCTGCCTCGCTGGCTGCCAAAGAGGTCAGAAGGAGTGCTTCCAAGTGCCGTTGCCGTCGCTACGCGCACAGCCCGCGTTTCGTCGCCGAGCAGCTTGCCGATCGCCTCCAGCCGACGCTCTGGCGGAAGGTTGCCTGCAGCTTCCGCGGCCGCAAGCCGGACGAGCGGGTTTGTATCCGCCGACGCTGCTCGAATATCTGCCACGACGTCCTCTCCATCTATCCGGCTCATTCTGGCAAGGGCACTGCCTCTGACGATCCCGGCCTGGTCCTGGTCATTGACCAGCTTGCGCAACGCTTCCACTGCAGTTTGATTGTTCACGGCGTTTGCGAATGCGTGGGCGATCGTCGGGCGTTTGCGCCATCCGGTCCCGTACCATTTGTCCATGGTATCGGCAGCCCAGGTATTGTCCTTGCCGGCATGGCAGGTCGTGCACGCATTCGGCGTTCCGAAGGTCGCCGATAGATCGGGTCGAGGGATGACGAACGAGTGGTCACGTCTTGGATCGACTTTCATATAGGTGCGCTCGGGCATGTGGCAGTTTGCGCATTGCGCGCCCGCAGAGCCGGTGGGATGGTGGGTATGGCTCGGATCGTCGAACAGTCCGCTCGGGTCCTGCTTCACGAAGCGCTCCGGTTTCGTTTCGGTGTGGCATTGGGTGCAGAGCGCGTTGCCCGCCGCCTTCAGGCCGGCATCATGCGGCCGATGACAGTCGAGACATGTCACCCCCGCCCTTGCCATCTTGCTTTGCTGAAACGAGCCGTATTCGAAAACCTCGTCAAGGATCTGTCCGTCCGGAAGGTAGAGATCGTCCCGGAGCAGTGCAGGGGAGAAGTAGTCGAGCAAAGGCTTTCCGGGCTGATAGCCGCTCAAGAGTTTGGTTCGTCTGGCGTGGCACGCAAAACAAACATTCGCATCGACCTTCGGTAAGCCTGCCTCCGGTTTGATAGCCGAAGAAGTGACGCCGGCCTGTGCCCATCCGACATGCTTGGCACCCGGACCATGACACGACTGGCAACCGATGCTGGTAGCGACATAGGTCGACTTGTATTCGTTCGTCACCGGTTGAAAGTTCGCTTGCGGATCGGTCGAATGACAGTCGATGCATGTGCGGTTCCAGCGGTAAAACGGACCCGTCCAGTGATAGGTCGAACCGGGCTTGGCTGGGGCGCTGTTGCCGAGCCAGAACCACTGCCGTTTGACTGTGTCCCAGGCAATGTCGACAACTTGCAGACGTCCGCCTCCGGTGTCGACGAGGTATTGTTGAAGCGGCTCATAGGCGAAGGTATATTTGACTTCGAATTCGGCCTCCTTGCCATCTGGTCCTTCCGTTCTGACGAGGAACCGTCCGTCGCGGCGGAAAAACGTCGTAACAACGCCGTCGTGTTCAAACCGGGCATCGTTGAAATCGCCGCGGACGGTGCCCTCGTCGGCCATAGCCATGGCCTTTGCGTGATGGGATTTCGCGAAAGCAGCCGCTTGATCAGCATGACAGGACGCGCAGGTCTTTTCGTCTACGAAGTCCTGATGAATCGATATCTGGGGATCAGGGGCGGGTGTCGAGTCGGTTGCTAGGCTAGCGGACGCAAGCAACAGGAAAAACAGGAAGACCGCTGCTGACGGAACAGATGCTGCCACTCAATCGCTCCATGTGGACGTCTTGAGGAAGTCACGCCGCATCGGCGCCGTGACGAGGAATTGGTCAGTAGCAAGGCGGGTAGGGATAGTAACCGCATTGCGGGCCATTGTTATAGTAGGGATTGTAATAGGGACGCGCAGCCGCGGCGTCGGCGACGACGCCAGCGGCAACCGGCGCCCCGCTGTACCAGGCGCCGTGATAGACAGGCGCATGCCAGTAGCTTCCTCCCACACGGTTGATGTTGGTCTCGCCGATATGCACGTCGTTTCCCCTAAAACCGCCTCCGCCAAAATCCCCACCACGGAAACCACCGCCAGCAAAACTACCACCCCCAAACCCGCCTCCATGAAAGCCACCGCCGCCGAAACTACCGCCGAAATGATCGATGAACAGGGCTGTAGGCCCTGTCGCACCGCTCAGGTCTCCTTCCAGAACGACGATGTCGAACGTCAGCGTGTTGCCGTCGAGCTTGGGAGTCTTAAGCGTGACAACGGCGTCGCTGACGCCCGAACCGTCGCCGCCAAGCACGGAAACTGTGGCGTTCGGCGGATCGATTGCGAAATTGTCCTTCCCGTCGTCCCATTGCATGATGAACTGTTCCGTCGCCACATGCCCGGCAGCGCGCACGGGCCTATCGGCAAAGACAATGGAATTGGACGAAACGCCCGTCAGGACGAGCTTCCCGTTCTCGATCCTGGCACCAGCCGAATTGATGACCGCCAATGAGGGCACGGGACCTGTCGGCATGACTTCACCGATAGTCTTTTCGAGCGGTACGTGCGGTTTCTTCGACGCGTCCTGCGCAAAGGTGGATGTGGTCAATGCGTAGCCCGCAATAAAGGCCAAGGCGACGACACGATCGATTTTCATGGTGGTATCCTCCAGTCGCGACGGGCAGCCCGCCGCTTCATGAACGCAATTGAAGTCCGATGTGACCTTGCCCGCGCCTCAGCGGCGAGGCGCCCAATCCTAGTCCTTGAAGATCTGCTTCCAGTCGGCCTTCATGTCGACGACGGTCCAGCCGCCGATTCCGGCTGCATCGAGCGCTTTGTCGAGGCGGCCGAATTCGGTATCGCGGTCGTAGGCGTATTCGCGCTCCGCATCGGTGTGATGGATCAGCACGCCGAGCCTTGCAGGTGCACCAGCCATGGTTGTCCATTGCAGCATTTCAAAATCTCCGTCGGAGTTGCCGAAGGCGGCAATCGGTCGTCGGCCGATCTGCTGGTTGATCCCGACGGGCTTGCCTGCCTTGTCGTCGATGAAGTTGACTTCGGGGAGGCGAAAGAGGGTCGGCGTGTCGTCCTGCATCCGGAATTCGGTCTTGATCGACGAGCCGATAATCTGCTCCGGCGGAACGCCATAGACCTTTTCCGCCCACGGCCGCATGAATTCGATGCCTCCGCCTGAAACGATGAAGGTCTTGAAGCCATTGGCACGGAGATAGGCGAGAAGCTCAATCATCGGCTGATAGACGAGTTCGGTGTATGGACGCCTGAATTTCGGATCGCGCGCCGTAGCAAGCCAATCGGTCACGATCTTCTGAAAATCGCCGCTGGTCATTCCGGCATGCGTCGTCATGATGAGTTCGACCAGGCCCTTTTCGCCGGATGCCGCGAGCGCCTTCATGTCACCTTCCAGCACCGCCTTGAACGGCTGCGTTTCCTTCCATTCCGGATGCTGCGGAGCGAGCGTCTTCACGCGGTCTAAAGCGAAGGCCAATTGGACGTACATGGGATGCTCGACCCACAGGGTGCCGTCATTGTCGAATACGGCGATCCGTTCCGGTTCGGGAACGAATTCCGGCGATCCCTGTTTGGTTACCTTCTCGACGAAGGCGACGATCGCTGCTTTCGGAGCAGTGTCGTTCCACGACGGCAGAGGATCGCTCTGGGTGAATGCAGAAGTGGCATGAATCAGTGCGACACCGAGCGCAATGATCATCAGGCAGATCAATCGCGGCGCCGAGCGGACAAAAGACATCGGTCATCCTCCGGGGTTGGCAACAGGGAGAAACAGAAAACGGGCGGCGGCCCCTCGCGGAGCCGCCGCTCTTCGATCAGTTCCCGGTCGGGAGAGTGAGCGTCATACCCTCCTTGGCGAGCTGATCCCGCACCCACTGAAAGCGTTCGTAGTTCGAGAGAGTGATGGGACCAGTGTAGCCAACGCTTTGCATCTTTCGGGGAGGATACTTCACGTAAGTCGCCATGATCTTCTGGAGCTCTTCGCCCATGACGACGCCCATCCAGGTACGTTCGGTGAAGTTGTTCATGAAGATGTCGTAGCGTTCCTGCGGATCCTGCCAGAGGTCGAAGACCTGGGGAACGGTCGCGACATACTTGTCCGGCCCTTTCCAGCCAAGATTGGAATCGACTGCCAGTCCGCCGGTCTGCGCTCCGTCGTCACCACGAAGATTGAACGCAAATTTGTAATTATTGACCCTGATAGCACCCGGCGACAGCTCATTTTCGGTGAAATAGAACCAGGATTTCCGTTCCGATTTCCCCGTGCCAAGGAGGATCGGCGACATGTCGTAGCTGTCGAAAATGATCGGCTTGTTTTCGCGGTCCTCGGTCGGAAGAGGGACCGCGCCGACGGCGGCGAATGTCGCCATCAGATCTAGACCGCCGACGATGTCGTGGTTCTTGGTGCGGGGTTTGATCTTACCGGGCCAGACGGCGATCGCAGGGACGCGATTGCCGCCCTCGCGCAACGTACCCTTCGTGCCACGCAACGGCGTGTACCCGGCGTCCGGATAGACGTCCTGCCAGGCGCCATTGTCCGTGGTGTAGAAGACCAGTGTGTTCCGGTCCATGCCGGTTTCACGCAGCTTGTCCATGATCCGGCCGATACGGGTGTCCAGTTCCACGATCGAGTCGGCATACTTGCTCTTGGACAGTGACTTGTGCTCGAATTCGGGCGCAGGCATGTTAGGTTGGTGAACCTTCATGAAGTTCACGTTGATATAAAAAGGCTCATCCGGCTTCTTCGATGCTTCATCGAGAAATTCGACGGCTGCCTTTTCGACGTAACTGTCAAAGAACGGGATGCCAACCACGCCTTCCTTGCCGTCGATAACCGGTGTGTCCACATATTGACCGTTGACCTTGAATTCTTCGGTAACAGGGCCTCCAGCCTTGCCGGATAGCGCCCCTTTCGTCACCCTCTGAAACATCTCGCGCAGCTTCGGATCCATATCTGGAAACCAAGTCGGATCTGCATAGGTGTAGGCATTCAAATGGTAGAGACCGGCATATTTCATCTCGTCGTAGCCCTGGGCGTTCGGCAGCGCATAATCTGCCTCGCCAAGATGCCATTTGCCGGTGAAGTAGGTGTGGTAGCCGCCGCGCTTCAACACGGATCCGAGCGTCCATTCGGCCGCAGGCAATCCGCCGCCCTGTCCCTGAAAGGCGACAGTGGTCATGCCGCTGCGGTTCGGTATCCGCCCCGTCTGCATAGCGGCACGCCCAGGCGTGCAGCTTGGCTGGGCGTAGAAGGAGAAGAAAGTCATCCCTTCGTCCGCCAGCTTGTCGATGTTTGGGGTCGGCATGCCGCGACCTTCACCCCCGCCATAGGGGCCGAGATCGCCGTAGCCTGTATCATCCGACACGATGAACAGGATGTTGGGCTTTCGTTGGGAGTCCTGCGCTTGCATAGGAGAGGCTGCGCACCAGAGAATGGTTGATGAAGCCAGTGCTCCGATACAGCGGATAAGGATTCTGCTGCTCATTTGAAATTCCTCGGTTGAACTTTCGGCTGAC
Organism: Rhizobium sp. Root708; assembly: GCF_001429725.1. Classification (GTDB taxonomy): domain Bacteria; phylum Pseudomonadota; class Alphaproteobacteria; order Rhizobiales; family Rhizobiaceae; genus Rhizobium. The sequence continues at coordinate 14,758 of NZ_LMHV01000020.1, forward strand.
CGATGACAGCCGCGCCAAACCAAACCGCGCGGTTCCATCTGTCGGACGAAACATGGCTTTCGATGCTGCGACAGACACACTCGAGCCTCCGCCCAGTCTGTCGACGTCGTTTTTAGCGGATGTAGCCTGGTGCCGATATTGCCCTTTAGGGAATCCCAGAGTGGATGGCTTAACCAGAGGTAGTATCTTGCGAGGGTGACACTACGCGGCGAAGCTGTTATTGTTTTCCCAGCTTTGGGGAAGCGAGATGGGTCCGCGCAAGTGGTCAGGTCGATTGCAGCTGGCTGGCCTGATGCTGGCCGCGCCCATATTGATCAATCCCAATGTTTTTGCGGCAGCTTCGGCCACCTCGTTGCCTGTCAGAGACCGACTTCCCCGCGTCCTCGTTCTCTATCCCTATGATGAGAGGATCGCGGCGACGACCGCTGCAGGAGAGGCGTTGCGGAGCCGGTTGCTGGAGGCGACGAACGGCAGGATCGATCTGTTTTCAGAGTTCCTGGATCTCTCGCGGTTTCCCGAGGCCGACCATATCGCGCGAATGGCACGATATCTCGCCGAGAAATACGCCACCCGGCGCCCGGACGTGGTCGTGGCCCTCGGCAAGGAATCGGCGAGCTTCGTAACCGCGAACCGCAGCATGATCGCTCCTGGCGCAAAGATTGTCGCAGCCGGTTTCGGTACTGCCACGGCCGAGAAGATGGACTTGCCGGATGACGTAGTCGGAGCCTTCGCGACATTCGACATTCTGAAGACGGCCGAGATGGCCCGCAGCCTGCAGCCCGATGCGCGCCATCTCTACGTTGTTGGCGGTTCGTCCGACTTCGACCGCGGCTGGCTGACGACGACCCGCGCGGCTCTTAGGGAGTTCTCGAAGTCCTACGAAACGACCTATTTGGAAGATCTGACGATCGACGACTTCGTCGAGCGGGCATCGCATGTGCCGTCCGACAGCATCATCCTGGCATTGACTGTCTTCAAGGATCGGGCAGGGCGCAACTTCATTCCGCGCGATGTGATCAGTCAGATCGCAGCGACCGCCAGCGCGCCTGTCTACGGCCCCTACCAGACTTACATCGACCATGGCGTCGTCGGCGGCAACACCGTCACATTTGAAGCGCTGGGCCGGACCGTCGGCGACCTCGTCATCGATGCGATTGCCGGTAAGTCCGTGTCCGATCTCGAAGCGCCCCAGACATACATTGCCGATGCCCGGCAACTCCAGCGCTGGGGGCTTGCCGAAAAGGATCTGCCGCCGGGCACGATACAGATGCACAAGGAGGGGAGCCTCTGGCAGGAACACTGGCTCGTTTTGGTGGCCGGGGCCGGCCTAGTACTGGCGCAGGCCACCATCATCTCGGTGCTCCTGTGCGAGCGGCGGCGCCGCCGAGACGCCGAGCGCAGCTCGCGGCTCCATTTGCTCGAAGCCGTCCATCTCAACCAGTCCGCAACAGCCGGAGCATTGTCCTCGTCGATCGCTCACGAACTGAACCAGCCTCTCTCGGCCATTCGAAACAATGCCGAGGCAGCGTCGGTGCTGCTTAGAAGCGAGACCCTCGATCGCGAGCTGATCCAGCAGATTCTTCTCGACATCCAGGAGGACGATCAGCGCGCAGGCGATATCATCAGCCGGATGAGAGGATTGCTCAAGAAGAGAGACGAGATCGATTGGCAGGAGTTCGACCTGAACGACGTCACGTCGCGCGCGATCCACATCATTCACGGCGAGGCGGAACGACGCGGAATCAAGCTGACATCAAACCAGCTGCCCGGTAAGCTGCCGGTGTGTGCCGACAAAGTTCATGTGCAGCAGGTCATCCTCAACCTGGCGATCAACGCGATGGATTCCATGCTGGACGCCGCCCCGGCCGGGAGAACGCTCACCTTTGCAACGGCCCTGGCGAGCGAGAAGGCGGAGCTGCGGGTCTCTGATACCGGCGATGGCATTCCAGAGGAACGCATGTCCAAAATCTTCGACCCGTTCTACACCACCAAGCAAGCGGGTACGGGGCTCGGTCTTTCCATAGCCCGTGCAATCATTGAGACCTACGGGGGCGGGATCTCGGCTCATAATCGGCGCGAAGGCGGCGCCGTATTTTGCGTCGTTCTTCCCCTTGTTCGGCGGAAGAAAAGCTTATGACGCCAATTGTCCATATTGTTGACGACGATAAGTCCTACCGAACGGCGACTGCACGGCTGCTGTCCGCTTATGGTCTCGAGGTTCAGGTATATGAATCCGGAGACCAATTTCTCGCGACGCTTTCAAACAGTACGCCGGGGTGCGTGCTCCTTGACCTGCAGATGCCTGGCCAGTCCGGCTTGCAAGTGCAACGCCAACTTTGCGAGCGGGCGCCGCTGTTATCCATCGTTTTTCTCACTGGGAAAGGAGACATACCCGCCAGCGTTGATGCTATGAAGGCGGGCGCCCAGGACTTTCTGGAAAAGCGCACTTCGGCAACATCGTTGATGGGGGCGATCGAACGAGCATTGGCGCGATCTGAGATGCAGTGGGCCGAGCACCAGCGGCGTGAGGAGCAGCGGGCGCTGCTGGCGAGCCTTAGCGAGCGCGAAGCCGAAGTCCTCGCGTTAATCATCCGCGGATGGCTCAACAAGCAGATCGCCTACGCCCTTGGCATATCCGAGCGTACCGTCAAGGTACATCGCCACCGCGTGAAGGAAAAGCTGCGCGTACGGTCCGCTGCCGAAGCCGTGTCCATTACTGTAAGCGTCGGCGATGTTGAACGAAGATCCTCCACGTAAAAAGTTCCGGCGACGTCCCTTTAGGACAATATCAATCCGATAACGACGGGCTTAGTGTAGACGTAATCGTGTATCCCCTCAGATAACCGCAAATGAGTCTTAGGATGGTAAAGCTGCGGCACACAGTCGCCGTTGTTGATGATGACGCAAGCCTTCGGCGGAGCGTCACCCGGCTCCTCAACGCCTATGGTTTTGACGCGGTGGAATATGCATCCGCGGAAGCCTTTCTTGCTCAAGATCCAAGCATCGATATCCGCTGCCTCGTGCTCGATATCGATTTGAACGGCGGCATGTCCGGGATGGAATTGCAGCGCAGTCTGAAAGGTGCGCGGTCGGAAATGCCGGTCATTTTCATTACGGCGCTCGACGATCAGCGCCTGCAGCTAGAGGCCGAGCAAGCCGGATGCGTCGCCTATTTGCGAAAGCCATTTGCGGGATCTGATCTTATCGTTGCTGTTAAAAAGGCGCTGGAATTGTAGGGCAGACCGTGCAGTTTCGTTCGCGATTTCCTGCGAAGACATTATCCGCGTTCAACACGATGCAACGACTCTCTGCTTTATGCTCGTTGACGAGCTGCAGACGTCGAACGATCAATGCGAGTATTCGAAGGATCAGCTCTCACTGGATTCAGCTATACCCATCCTCAAAAACGAAAAGCTAATCCGCCGAGTTTCCGCATAGGACAGGCAAGGGCGCTCATCATCAAAAGGGAACGCCATCTTCGCGTTCGAATAGCGGCGAGAGTTAGTAAAAGTTGTCACCTGTACCTCGAACCGGCCCTATCCCTGCTGGGCTCGTGTACGTCGTGTTATCCGAGCCGGTCGTCGTTGCACATCCCGAAAGAGACAAAATGATTGTTGCGGCGACCAAGAGAATTCTAAGAGGCATGGCATTATCCCTTCCTGGAAAGGCCCAAGCCTCGGGCCAGGTAACTTCTTCAAGTCATCGGAAATGGCAAGTGAACGCTCGCTAATACAGCGAAAAAGTGTGTGCTAAGTACGTTCAGGACGGTTCTGATCTGATTTCACAATGATTTTGGTTTGCCACACGCGCTCCCTAATCAGCGTGCCATTGGTTCGATTCCGCTCAAGACGAGGAGCTCGGAAATGGGAGCATTGGGTGCCCAATTCGACGAGCCCTAAAGCCACACGGCTTATGCCGAGTCGATTGCTCTGACTTCCACTGTCACGTCCATCGACAGGAAGGCATTCTCCGCGCCCGTGAAGCTCCCTGAGAGCGGAACGGCTTGGGCGATGTCGCGGATCACCGCGACCGGGATGAGGTTAGCGCCGCCCATACTTCGGTTTGTTGGATCGAATGTGATCCAGCCAGCGCCGGGAACAAAAACCTCAGCCCAGGCATGCGTTGATCCATAGTCCGTCGATCCGGTGAGTAAACTGTCCGGATTAAACAGATAGCCTGAGACGATCCGGGCGCCAAAGCCCAGGCTGCGCACCGCCTCCACGAACAATACGGCAAAATCCCTACAAGAGCCCCAACCCCGATCGAGGGTGGTCAACGGCGCCTGCGTGCCGTCCTCTTCACGGCTCTGGTAGGAGATGGAGGATGCGATACCCAAACTGATATCCCTGAGGAGGGACAGTGTATCCGCCGGGCTGCCGGCGACAAAGCCGCGCGCCCATGACGCAAGCCGCTGCTCGACATCGTCATGCTGCTGAACGGTTAGCGCTCCCAGGTCAGTCCAGTCATTGGCCGGGTAGAGGAAAGGATAGTTGATTGCCGACGCCGCGATGTCGAACACAGGCCATGCCGACGCCGTCAGGTCCACAGTCGCCGAGCTGTCCACCACGAGGCTGTCGCTGGGCGTCTGAAATGTGGCTGAAGCGATCGCATTCCCGAATACGTCGTTCGACCAGCTCAACGCAGCCTCGGGGGAAGTGGAAATCTCATGGCTCAGCAGCCTGAGCTCGCGACCTTCACGTGGCCTGAGTATAAGCCGGTGGGGCGAAAGCGACACGTTCTCTCGAAAACTGTAGGTCGTACGGTGACGAATACTGAGTATCAGCATTGAAACGAACCCTTAAGCTGATGGCTGAGACGGTCAACTCGAACACACTGCCGCTCGCATGCGGGGTGCGATGTTTGGCGAGGATTTTGGGCCAGGCTTTTTCGTCTTGGTCCGTGGATGAGCTTGTTTCCACCATCATTGCTGAAGGCCCGCTTTCTGCAGGGCTGCCGTGCCATAGAAGTGTTCAGCGTGCTGATGAAGGTTCTCTGCCTCGACCCGGTCACCGGCTTGGGCGGCTTCTCGAGCTGAGACCATATATTGCTCATATCGTTTCATCAGGTTCTGCGGGCTCGATATTACTTTCGTATCCGCGGTGGCCGGAGCACGGCTGCTGGCAGACGGAGTAGAATTTCGGCGTGGTGATTTCAAAAGTATAATTCAAGCCGTCATCCGGAGTACGTCAGTGTCGCTGCTGCGCTGTCGGTACGATCCTGAGGAGCCGCAAGGGTTGGGAATGTGTCTGCGGCGCCGTGATCTTATCCTGGCTCTGCTGCGACAATTACGCAGCGTCCGTGACCCAGCGTTAATGCAGCGGCTTCATGGTTTTCGGACCTTGTCGTTCGTATCCTGCCCTTTGTTGAGACAAGCTTGGCTTGCACGAGAAAATTTTCCTCCGTTGCCCAGTTCGTCGGGTCCGACGAGTCTCGAGGTTGCTCAAGGGGCAATAGACGGCGCCTGCGTTTTTTCAAGTTCCTCCCTCGACACGGGCCACGCCTCGGTGCGCCCGTTGGAGCTAAGGAGCAAGGTCATTGTCGTATGATAAGCCTCCCATGTGACGTCGATGGGCTCCTCATCGATCTGAAGCTCGAAGACGCCTGGTGGATGAGGTTGCGCCATCCCCGGAAGTTGGAACGGTCGAATGATAGTGATGCTTTTCACTGTTGTGTTCATGATGGCACGTTCCTGTCTGGAGAATGTAAAGCTCTATGGCCGGCAAGGAGAGCGGAAGCGGCGATGATACCGCCGATCCCTCTATCTGCCGGCATTTCTGAGGAGGTCTATTTCCTTAGCGATGGGGCCCAGGAGCTTACGCAATCGGTTCTCCTCCACCTGACCGAGGCGAAACCTTTTCGCGAATTCGCTTACAAGGACAGTTTTCGCTGTTCCTGGTTGGGGCGGTGGATTTGATATGGTCGGATGATGCACGATCGTATCCTTTTAGGATCACGGTATGCTCAACGAAAATGCGCGAGATCCAGCGTAATCGCGCTGGATCGAACTTTGAAATAAGTAGAGGTCGCAGCTTCCAGAATTCTTGGCCGCAACGCATCTAACGCCGTTAGGTAGTCTGCCTCGCTGGCATTTCGATGCGATTTCTCGCGGGCCAAGACTTCGGTCGCCAAATAGAATTTGATCTCGAACATCCCGTCATATCCGGTGAAACGGACACAGCGATTTCTGTCGTCAAAACTTCGAGCTTCGTTTGGGAAGGAGATCCCCATCAGCGTCCACCCTCATCTTGCCACCGATCAACAGCGCTACTCTTTGGTTGGGTTGGGGATCAAGGCTTGCTCGCGACGACTGTTTCCGGTTGGCGAGAGAATTAAGGAGAGCAGATTTTGTCCTAACACCCCTGCGGAACTCAGTTGAGAGAAAGAGCGAGGCGTCACGTTTCGTGTCGGAACTCGCGTCCGACTCAGATCCTCGGAGGCCGGCGGACCTCAAGACTTCCCTGACCAGCTTGAAGCCGGCGGGTTCGACATGCGGTGCTGCTGGATTGGAAGACATTAAGTCCTCCTTTGTTGGGGCAAGGTTTTGCACCCTTGATGACAGCGCCCTGAAGACGAGCCGTCACTACCATCTAAGTCGTGCTGAAATACTGGATTACAAGGGGAAGGTCGGGTAAAGACGTCCGGAACCATAACCAAGGACCCTTGAGAACTAAGCTTGAAAACCAAAAAGGGGAAAGGATATCTGGCATCGACGCGAACAAATAGCGGGCCGGAAGTTCAGCTCCCTTCAAGGCGACGCAAGGCTTGCGAACCCAAGGACCTTCAGGCCTATCGCCGCGACTGAAAATATCAGCCCATGACTTAATTCACTTTCGGACGTTAGGAAAATGACAATACCGCGAGTGGCCAGCGAACGGGAGAAAGTTATAGGGTGGCGTCGCCTTAACCGAGCAGAGCACGCGATCGTTGCTTCGGCGTGAATTTCACGCTTTGATCGACAAGGCGATTTCACGCCAGGTGGTGCTGG
>NZ_LMHV01000021.1 GCF_001429725.1 Rhizobium sp. Root708
CAACCAGACCACGCGTCACCTCGGTCTCCTCCAGCATGATCCGTTTGCGCTCGAACGAAAAGGTCAGCTGCGATCCGACATAGCGCTGCTCGCGCTTGCACAGGATCTCCGTCAACCGATCCGGCGCCAGGTTCAGCGGCCGATGCAGATCGTCAGCCCGGGCAGGGGCAACCGCAAATCGTGCATTGTAGCCCTCCATGAAGTCCGGCAGGAACGTATTACCAGCCTCCATGCTGTCGATGCCGCAAAGCCGCAGTTCCTTGACCAAACGGTCCTGCAGCGTCCGGTTCATNACATAGCGCTGCTCGCGCTTGCACAGGATCTCCGTCAACCGATCCGGCGCCAGGTTCAGCGGCCGATGCAGATCGTCAGCCCGGGCAGGGGYAACCGCAAATCGTGCATTGTAGCCCTCCATGAAGTCCGGCAGGAACGTATTACCAGCCTCCATGCTGTCGATGCCGCAAAGCCGCAGTTCCTTGACCAAACGGTCCTGCAGCGTCCGGTTCATGCGCTCGACACGGCCCTTGGCCTGGCTCGAATTTGCACAAAGAATCTCAATGTTTAACTCGCAAAGCGCACGCCCGAACTGGGTCATGCCCTGGCCGCCTTTGGCATCCTTCTTCGCCACCCGGAACACCGAATGCTTGTCCGAATAAAAGGCAATCGGTGCGCCGTGACGCTGGAGATAGAGCGCCAGCGCCTCGAAGTAGGTGAAGGCACTTTCGGAGCGCACGAAACGCAGCTGCATCAGCCTGCCGGTCGCATCGTCGACAAACACCAGCAGCGAGCATGGCGGTCCGCGATCCTCGAACCAGCGATGCTCCGACCCATCGATCTGCACCAACTCGCCATAGGCCGCGCGTCGCAGCCGCGGCTGATGAAACGTCCGGCGCTGCTTGCGTGACAACCACAGTCCCGCATCCGACATCCAACCGCGCACCGTCTCGCGCGACACAACCTGCCGGTCGCATCATCGACGAAAACCAGCAGCGAGCAAGGCGGCCCGCGATCCTCAAACCAGCGATGCTCCGACCCGTCGATCTGCACCARCTCRCCATAAGCTTCGCGTCGCAGCCGCGGCTGATGAAACGTCCGGCGCTGCTTGCGTGACAACCACAGTCCCGCATCCGACATCCAACCGCGCACCGTCTCGCGCGACACACGCAAGCCATCGCGCTCAACCAACTTCTCCGTCGCCAGGGTCGGCCCGAAATCCGCATAGCGTTCACGAACCAGCGTCACCGCATAATCCCGAACCCCGTCGCTGATCCGATTGTTCGACGGCCGGCCGATCGCCTTGTGCCGGATCGACGCCGCGCCACCACTCCGTATCCGTTCCAGCAGCCGACGCACCTGGCGCTCACTCAGATCAAGCACATGCGCCGCCGACACCACCGACATCCGCTCGGCCACCACCTTCGACAAAATCTCGATCCGCTGCAGGTCGCGCTCGCTCATTGCTATCAATCCCATCTGCAATCTCCCAGACGTCGCTCAGCGCCGGGGAGTGTGACATTCCAACTTTGCAGAAACAGGACACTCTAACTTTGCGGCCACACCGCAAAAGTGGGATAAGCTTTATTATGGAACATGTTTATGGCGTGACGACCAGCGTCGAGGACCATGGCTTCTTCATGAATTCAAGCGAGCGGATCAAGCGGCTGCTGCATGCGGTCAATCTGCCGAGCTTCAAGNGCTATCAATCCCATCTGCAATCTCCCAGACGTCGCTCAGCGCCGGGGAGTGTGACATTCCAACTTTGCAGAAACAGGACACTCTAACTTTGCGGCCACACACCTTTGTTCTATAATCAACGTTATGGAACATGTTTGCCTTCCTCAGAAGAAGCGCCAATATGAAAAACGAAGTCTAAAGTTTCCCAACCGAACCGACAACATCCGCAACCTAACCCCTAGTTTTTCCCAATTATGAAAATTCCGACTTTTCAGTGCGTTGCGTCCGCAGCAATTGCGAAAGATTGGTTCGGTCAGACTGCATCTGAATAGATCGCTCAAGGAGTTTTTAACACGCGTCTCGTAGGCCCTATGGAACCGCGATCTGCGGGTTCGGAATTACGGCGGAGACCAAATGAGCAGTCCTGGTTCGGTGCGGGTGGCTGTGAGCGTAGTCTTACTGACACTGGAGGATGGTGAGCTCCGGGTCGTACTGAAGTCGACCCAATGTGGCCCTCATGACAACCAGCTCAACCTCATTGGCGGAGTCCTCCGTGGCGAGGAGCAAATCGATCTGGAGCTGATCGTCGCGAAGTTGCTTGAGAAGAGCGTCGGAACGGCCGACGTTTTCCTTGAGCAGCTTGCGACCCTTTCAGGGGTGACCTCCAACAACGAAGGCCGGCCGACTGTCCAGGTTTGCTATATCGCCTTAATGCCGGAATCTTTGTTTCAGGCGGCGCTTCAGCATTCACCGGAGCTCAAAATTTTCCCCGTTGAAAGCTGCCCTACCCTTCCCGATCACGGTGATAGCGCGCTCGCTGCGGCGGTCACGCGACTACGAGGCAAGGGAGCTTGGACGGTAATGCCGGCCTACCTTCTCGACCGAGAGTTCACGGTCGCTCAGTTAGGTGCCGTCTATGATGCGGTAGTCGGCACAACTGCGTTCGGCATGAATTTTCGGAATAAAATCCTAAGGGCGAAGGTCTTAACCCCAACGGGCACGAAGCCGACGAAGGGTGCGACGAGATTGTCGGAGCATTACTCTGTCCGTCCCGGTGCGTTCGATCTCAAATTTCGTTTGTGAACGATGCTCCCGTGCAGGACGACAATGATTTAGTCATCGCGACGCGGAGCTGTGCTGTAGCTCCGGCCACGATTGCCGCCTACGCCGCGTGCAGTTTATGAAGTTCGCCAGTATGGACCGGAGCGAAGTCTCGATGAAAAGTCACCTCGTGGTGGACTGAGAGCGCTCCATGTTGGTCGCGGACAATGAAGTGCCCTGTCTGTGCCTTGAGGGCCTCGGTGGGATTGAACAGCGTTACACTAGCTGCTGAGATCACCATACGCTCGTAGCACTCACGGACCCACTCGGGAAATGCTCCCCAACTACCTTTTTCGAACCCTATTAGCTCTCGGGCACAGACCACTTCAACAACGGTCGGCATTCTCAGATATTCGCGCATCGGACAGCAATTTCCTTACTCGACATTCAGCCGTTGTCCGCCGCAGTTTTGACCGCCGGACCGCTGAACCATCCCTACGAAGCTATTGCCCTCTTTGCGGCGGCCCGGCAAACCAAACTTTTATTGTTCACAAGATGAATCTGAAATAGTCTGTTGGTTGCCCCTTTGGCCTAAGCCGCTGCCCATAATCCGGTCTCCGCTTGACAGCCTGAACGATAGATTTCGTTGGCAGGGGACAATTTCGTGAAAATATCCCGGCGCACCTTTGAGATGCGGAATGAAGAACTTGAAAACTTTGAGGCGAGCACCGTAAGGTGACACGGCGCGGCGTCCATAGGGCAAAACGCCATCAACGTGCGGCACCAGACTTTCCTGCAGCTATCAGGTTACTCTGGTTTTAGAGACATCGAGCAACCACCTCCTGGATAATGGAGCGAATGTGCGGCCGTTTCGACCTGTTGCGACTAGGAACGCATTAAGTCATTTTGCAATTCTCGTCGTCCTGCATTGCGTTCTCTCGTTCTGCTCACTTGAAGCATTGGCAGCACCACGGAACGAGCAAATCCATGCTCCCTCGAGGGTCATAGCACTTCCTCCTCCTGTGGAGATCGAAGACGTCGAGTACGATTGCGATGGTAGAGGCCATAAAGCCTGCCACCTCGCAGACTTCGTTCGTCGAGCCAAGGTCTGCGCGCTTGTTATCGTAAGGGCCGGTGTCGCGACCTTTGAAAAATACGATACCGTGAACGAGTTCTGCTCCGCCGAAAATGCGCCGCCGAACGGGCCCAACAAACTCTACGGGATCGCGTCCGTAACCAAGTCGATCACGTCGACAGTGTTTGGTCACGTACTCGCGACCAAGGGTGCCCGCACCAAGGAGGATTTTCAGAAGGAACTAGACAGGACAGTTGGTGACGTTATCCCGGAGATTTGGCCCGGCATCTTTGGGGGATACGCAGACGTTCGACTGGATCAACTGCTTCGTATGCGTTCTGGCATATGGTGGAGCGAATATGGATGGCACGGCTTCTTCGCAGGGGCTGCGCTCTTCGAGAAGTATGTCCGGCACGACATGACCGAAAGCGTCGTCCACTTTGCACAGCGGTTTGGGTTTCGATCAGGCCCGCCCATTGCGTTTAACTACTCTGCCCTCGACGCTGCTGTGGCGGCCGCCAGTGCGGAGAGGCTTCTCGCGGGTGCCCCGCTGACACGCTTCTTTGAAGAAGGCCTCTGGACCGCGATCGGGGCTGAGAACAAGGCCACCTGGGGCATAGACAACACCGGCTTGGCGATCGGCCCTTGCTGCTTCAAGGCGTCAGCTCGCGACTTGGCGCGTTTTGGTCTGTTTGTCCTTCGAAAAGGCCGCGATAACGCTGGGAACGTTGTTGTACCCGAGGGCTGGTTCGAAATCGCGACAAAAGGGTCTCCGAATTTCCCCGAACTTCGCACCCCGTTTCAAAACAGTGACTGCCATCTCGACTACGGGTTTTTCTGGTGGCTGCGCCAAGGTAAAACCGATTTCACGGCGGTTGGCAGGGATGGTCAATTCGTACATGTGTTCCCGGAGAAAGACACCGTCATCGTTCAGATCAGCGACTGGCATGCATGGACAAACGGGGATGCGCTTGAGTGTGAAAGCTTTCGTGCTCACGACGCGTTGGTTTCGGCCATAGGTCAGCTGTCTCGACCGTAAGAGCCTCTACCCGCGACCGGGTGCTCTCGATCCCTGATCATCAACGCGTCCGTGGATTTCGCGCGAGCACAACCAAAACGGAGGGAGAGTGCCTGATCGAACAGAACGGCCTCGAACAGATGCACCGTTCTGACGACATTCTGATCTATGACGCGGCTCGCCCGTATCGTCAGCGGTATGACTGGTCGTACAAGCTGTTGACCGTACGCGTACCGCGCCAATTGTTTGTGTCGCGCGACATCTCACTTGAAAGGGCGAACGGACTTATCGTTGCAGCAAGGTCCGTATATGGGACGTTGGTGACCTCTTTGCTGCGGGATGTAGATCGGCTCAGCATATAGTCGGGCCAAGATGAGGTGGCGTTGTTCGCGTCTCCGGCGCTCGAGATGATTTTCACCGCTATCGGTCGAAGTATGAAGCAGGAAGTCCCTGACTCCAACAAACGCAAGGCTGCCTTAGACCGAGCAAAGAAGTATCTCATAGACCATCTTGCCGACGAAACGCTCACGGTGGATCACGTTACCGGCGCTCACGCGATTTCGGTCCGCACACTAAGCCGTCTGTCTGCGGAGACGGGTGTCACTCCGATGGGTTGGCTTCACACTCAGCGCCTCGGAAGGGCATTCTCGATGCTGGCCGAGTGGCGGACCACCAGCGTTACCGAAGCAGCGTTTTCCTGCGGCTTCAGCGACCTTTCGAACTTCAGTTGTGCATTCAAACGTGCCTTTGGCCGAAGCCGCAATTCGGTTCTCGCTGCCAAATCTGGCTAGCGTTTAGCGACCAGCATTTGACGGCCTGTTCGCCGGTGGCTCCGATGGGGTCTTGTTTTCCACGGAACCAATAAGGTTGAGGTGATAATCGAAACCTTTCAGTCATGAGGCTCCGATAGAGAGGCTACAGTAATAAGAGAGCCTGACATGAACGATCTTCACACCTTCGCAATTGGCGACGTCCACGGCCGAGCAGACCTGCTGGCGGGTCTTCTGACGGACATCACCACGCGGTCCGCCGCCGCTGGCTGGCCCTTCCGCGTTGTCTTCTTGGGCGACATCATCGATCGGGGGCCAATGAGCCTAGCCGCGTTGCGGTTGGTTCACGAGCATCTTGCGGAATTTCCGGAGTCCGTTCTCATCCGCGGCAACCACGACTGGTTCCCGACTAGAATTCTGGACGAGATACCGGAGGATCAACAGGCGCGATTTATGAACCATTGGATCGTCAACATGGGCGGTGAAGCGACGATCCGTGCGATGGGATACCTTGGGGACGAGTTCTCGGTCGAGGTGCTTCGTGAGTTCTTTCCTGCCGAATATTTGGACATGATCCGCAACGCCAAGACGTGTTTCGAAACGGAGGAATTCATTTTCGTTCATGCGGGGGTAAGCCCGGGTATCCCGCTCCCGCAGCAGAAACCATATGATTTGATGTGGATAACGGAGCCGTTCCTGTCTCTTGGGGGTGCAGTTGGCAAGCCGATTATTCACGGCCACACAATCACTGAATCGCGCCGCCCGGAAATCTACCTGGACCGCATTGCCATCGATACAGGTGCCTACGACAGTGATAACCTAACCGCATTTCACTTCGATCCTGTGGGATCGCTGGAGTTCCTGTCCTCGACTTTTCACGGTGTGCAAACCGTCGAGCCGATCCTCCTGGAGACGTATGAGGACCCCTATGGGGTGGCCGGCGGACACCTTCGACAATAAACCGGGCCGGCCGGACGCTAACGTTTAGTTTCTGGCCCTGTTTGGAGGCGAATCTTTAGCGGGTTCGCATTTTTCCCCGCAGGCACGATAAGACGCCTCCCAAGTGGTTCGAAGTCCGCGCCAAGCACCTTCCCAAATGGCTCTGATCCGTCCTTGGGTTCGTCCTTCGATGGTTCGGTCACTTTCATGGTGAGCCTCCTAAACGTTGCTCAACCTACCAAACCAAACGGGCTGCTGTCGAGGATGCAGAATCGCACCTTTCAGTGTCATGGACACCGACGATTAGGTCGATCTTTGTCCGCAAAGCACGTCTCCGGCGGTCGCTGACGTCAGCGTTTGGGTTCAATTCGACAGTCGCAACCGAACGACCTTTGGATCGTGATCGCTCATCTGTTGTTCCTCTGGATATACCGAGTTCACGTGAAAGGTCCGGAAATCCGCGGAAGTGCTTGCGCCGGCGCTGATCAGCGCATGGTCGAGGGCCTGGGAGTTTCCCTCGAAAACATAGCTAAATCGTTCGAGGGGCGCATCACGGAGTGTCAGGTTCTCGAAGGCAGGGGTTCCGCCCGTCAAGACCTGTAAGGGCTCCTCAAACCACAGCGTATTGAAGTCACCGACGATGATGACTGGGTCATTCTGATCAGGCAGTGTTCGAACGAACGTCTTGATCGCCCTCGCCTGCTCGGTCCGCTTGCTCAACGTGCCGTCCTTGGGAGGCTGGACCTTCCCGAATAGCGGGTCACTTCCGCCTTTAGACGACAAATGGACGTCGATTACGGTGAGGTGCTTGTCACCTACTGCGAACCGGGCGACCAAAGGAAGTCGTGTAGCTTCAAATGATGGGTCGGTGATCCTACCAACACTGCTGAGGTCCGGCTTGGCCTTTGCGTCATCATAAAGGATCGCGCATCGGATGTTGCCACCCGGCTGCCCGCCCTCTTCGTCATCGACCGGCGGCATGTCAATCCATTTGTAGTCGCGCCCGCCGGCTGCTTTGATAGCTGCTGTGAGTGTCTTGAGTGTTTCGTCGGCAGCGATCACGTCGGAGACTTCGGCACCGTCGTTATCCTGGATTTCCTGAAGTGCCATGACGTCGGGTGAACCCAGGGAGTTTACGATGTGCTCGGCGATTTTGGCAAACCGCCCCTTGCCGACATCGTCGTCGATCTCGTCCTTGTCGTATACCTTGGCAAGGTCTTCGTTCTTCGGGTCAAGATTCTCGACGTTGTAGCTGCCGACCGTAACGAACTGCGGCCCGCTTTCGAGTGGTGGTGACGACGGAAGCGTTGCGCTCGTGACCGAGCCAGCGGTAGTCGCGATAATCTCGTAGTTGCCGAAGGAGTAGTTGAGCACGCCGGTTACCGAGGCGAGCCGATCACCGACCTTGAGCTGATAGTTGGTCGGGTCGACGAGCGTTTTGTCGAATTGTACTTGGATGCGCTCGGGATTCGAATCTCCCGGGGTCGAGGTGATGCCGCCATAGCTATTCATCCCTGTAGCGTGAGCACCGTGATCACCCACCACCCACATTTCTCCGAATTTGTTGGTAGGGCCAACAACGCCGGCATCCTCAACAGTCACCAGCATGCCCTCGAGGGTCTCGAAGAAAGGTATCCCAGATCGTTCAGGATCACGGCCAGCGATCGCTTCGGTAACGGGGCTACGGCCGCCCTGCCCGATGACGACAGGCGAAGGGAGTCCTGCGGTGCCCGTCTTGATGATGATTGCCGGTGAAATCGTGGTCACGGACAGATGGTTGGGCGCTTCAGTTGTTTCGGTGACTTGGCCTTCTACGGAAACGCTATCCCCGACCTTGATGTCGCGTGATTTCGAAACCACGACGACTGCGTCCGAGGTGGTAGGGTCGTTGTCGCCCGCTGCGTCCTGGACGAAGAAGAACGTGTCCGCACGCACCTTTCTGATCGCCGTGACCACACCCTTCGTTTTGACGGTCTTACCGACCAATGGAGATGTATCCCCTCGGCCCTGTATCTGTGGGATTGTGAGCCCCTGTGAGGCAGCAGCCTGCATTGGGCCGGTGGCCAGCCATGCGGCGGCTAACGTTACGGCGCGTACTGAACGCAATGGTGACATGGTCCCCTCCCCTAGCGATTGTCCCTCACAGAAACTCGCCGCAATGTTGTATAGCAGGAAGATCATGCAATTGCGACAGTCCGAGCCGTACGCACCCAACATGAGGAAAATTCCTCAATGTGAAGCTCCCGACCTGGACGCCGTGTTGGATGAGAATCCGCACCGTCGGTGGCAATTTTACAAACCTTCGTAACCTTTGAGAGTAGAAACGAAGATACAAGCACTCCGACAAGGAGTTGCGATATGTTGCCACTGAAAGACGAGATAGCCGACGATCTTATGGACGAAAGGGCAAGACCATTTGACGCCGTTCTAAAAAGCATTTTCGAGAAACGTCACGTGCTAAAGCGTTTCATAGATGCTTATGTCATTGGCTTACCGCACCCCGATATGGCTGACCAGTACGAGGTCGGCGAAGACGATGGCGTGGAATTCCTGAAAAGGCTTATCCCGTTCGTACAGGTGTTAACCACATATAGCGCTCACGCATGACGTGTCCCCCCTGCTCGGATATACGGGCAGGATGAGCGAAAGGTTTTTTCCAACACGCTGGTCCGAGGACCGGCCTCCGTCGCTGGAGAAGTTCACGTCGGACTTCGCCGACGATTTCGCCTGCGCGGAGTATTTGGCGAAGAAGCGTTGGCGAAACGGCTTCAGATGCCCGAAGTGTGGTGGCAACAGGGCCTGGCGGCTTGAGGCGCGACCTTGGGTTTGGGAGTGTCAGGGCATTAGGGTCAGCCTGAAAGGCGAACGAAGGAGGACGGGGTGCCGTCACCAAACATCCCTGATCGCCGGGACGGTGATGCACGGGACGCATCTGCCGCTGAGGAAATGGTTTCTTGCCGCGTATCTCGTCGCCACGCACTCGAACGGGATGTCGGCTCTGCAGTTGCAGGCAAAAATAGGGATCGCCAGCTACAAGTCAGCCTGGCTTCTCCTTCACAAACTCCGCCGCGCGATGGTTGACCCCACGCGAAAGCGGCTCTCCGGCGTTGTGGAAATTGATGAAACGAACATCCCTTACCGGAAGAGAACCGATCCTGTCACGGGCGGGCAAGGTCGCAGTCCAATAGGGAAGATGGTTCTCGTCGGGGCGGTAGAGATCGAGGACAAATTCTATGCCGGACGGATGCGCCTACAGCGTGTCCAGGTGGCGGATCGCGAGACGCTGCAACGCTTCATCAGGGACAATACCACTCCCCTGACAGAGATCATCACGGATGGTTATCGCGCGTACGAGCGCCCACCGGAGAGAAAGCACAAGGCGCACAATCTAAGCGGCAAGAACGCCTTGCCAGCGCATATCGTCCTGAAATGGGTCCACCGCATCTTCTCCAACTTCAAACGCTGGGCGATGGGCACCTACCACGGGCTTCGCGAAAAACACATCGACATCTACTGCAACGAATTCGTTTTTCGTTGGAACCGCCGTCGCAGTTTCCAGACCTCCATCGACACGATGCTCGGCCTCGGTCAGAAGATCGGCCGCGTCACTTGGCGCGGCATCGTCGGCGACACGAGGAAATGGAAGGCCGAACACAGCGAGCAGGTGCTGAAGATGGTCGATCCTAGCCGGTTGAAGCGTGCCAAAAAGTACGCTTTCGAAAACGGCATGGATATCTTCGACGCCCTTGACGATATCCGTCGCGAAGAGGAGCGCCATAGATATCGCCGCGACAAGCCTCGCCGCCCCGTGCTGCCTCAGCGACGGGTGGGTGAGGAGCGCAACACGCGCCGATACATCCATCCGCCACGTTTGTCTCCGAGCGAGATCAAAACTGGATACCTCAGCCACATTCTGATCGGATCGAAGATCATGTCTCCTCGATTGAAATCGGCTGTGGACGGAAAAGCCAAAGCATCGGCTTAGCCCGCCCTTCTCATCGACCTGCCGTGCCGAATCTGTCCATGACTCTTAGTCTTGGTTGGACCGAGAGGACTTCTTTGCATTTTCTGCAAAGAAGTGAGCACCGCCAAAATTATGCGCCGACTTCGAATTGCTACCTGAGGTAGTAATTCTTACATTGAAATTAGCTATGGCTAATTCTCAATTGGCGGTGTGAGCCTGTGCGAACGGGATAAGCCTTTTCCTGAAAGAAGAATTTCGCCCTGAACAAGAAAAATGGTTTGCTGACAAGGTCGCGCGGGTTGGGGATGACCTCGTTGTACATATTGAGCAGCAGACAAGTCATAATCGGGTGCGAATGTTTACCCGGATGCTACAGTACGCGACCTTCATCACAACTTTCTACGAGTTCGACATCAAACTTCTGCAGGTCTATTACTATACAGGCGACGGGACTTTAAATTCGTCGGCGAGCGGAAGCATCGCCTCGTCTGGTAATTACGCTGTTCAGAACCACTTTGCCTTTGTCGACGCCGGCGCTCATGATGCATGGGAAATGCTAGAAAGCGGAAATCCCTATTTTGCTATCCTCGGCCTCCTTTCACGTGAAATCAGAGAGTTTGATCGTTACCTGCAGCGGCTGCTTGCGTTGGGTGAAGCTCATTTTGATACCGGCGATTTGCGCGAGTGGCTTGTTGCTTGCACTGCTGTTGCGTGTCTTAGAGATCGCCATCAGGCTATTCTAAGGAAGCTAAAGCCCATTATGCAGAACCAGGTCTTGAACGATCCAATTATCAGAACATTCGGTGCCGCAGGACGATCGGAAGGGAGAGCATTGGCGCGGGACTTTTATGACCGCACTCAGAGCTTGAAGGCTTCGCTGAGACCACGTCGGGTTCCGAGAGCTTTCCTGGACTGGATTATGCTGAATGCCTCCGAGGAAGATATGGTCGCCATGGAAAATGCAATAGCGCCCGGAATGACCTTCGATGAGTTGGTGGAAGAATCTCGTATCGATTGGGCTCCTCGTCGAAAGCACGGTCTCTGATCAGCGGTTCAAAGCTCGAATTTTTGGTTTTTCGGAACTGCCTAGCCGAGCCGCTAAATCTCGATCACAAGGTCCGGGTCAAACCCCGTCGCCTCCCCCGGATAGCCCCTGGGGTTGCACACGATTCTCGTAAAACCGAGCACGTAGTCCCACCGCTGATGAACATGCCCGTGCATCCACAGGTCGGGTTCGGCTTCCCTGATGAACGCTTCACAATCGGACGCATAGCACGGCGATAGTGGGTCATCCCGAAAGTATGGGAAAATCGATCGGGGCGACGGCGCATGGTGTGTAACGACGACCTTTTTTCGGATATCGCTCCTTGCCAGGCTTTCCGACAGAAACCGCATTGAGGCGTCGTGCCTCCGGAAGGCATGGATAGGTCTGAACTTCCTGAACGGTTTCTTTGAAAGATTTACCCGCCGGTAGTCGTTCATTCCCTTCTCGGCCCACCACATCGCTGTTTCCGGATTGCGATTGAACAGTCGGAAATCCGTCCACAGCGTCGCGCCGGAGAAGAGCACATCGTCGATGACGACATCTCGGTCATCGAGGAAGTGAATGTTAGGGTAGCGCTCCCGCAAGGCGTTGGCAGCCGTGATGCTCTCAGCCAGAAAGCCACGATAAAACTCATGGTTCCCGGCGACGAAAACCACAGGCACATCCGGCCCCGCGAAGCGGGACAGCCATTCGATGCTAGGCACGACGCCCTTATCCAGCACATCGCCGGCGCACACGATCACGTCGACGTCCGATGGCGGTGTCACTCCGAAGGGCTTTCCGAATTCGAGATGGAGGTCGGAGAAGAGCCAGATTTTCATGCTTTCGCTCCCCCGACGGAAACCTCATGAGTGCGCAGAGCCTGAATGACAACCTCTCCAGAGAGTTCGTAGGATTTCGCCAGCCGCTCGGCCATGCTTTGCACCACGGGCCGTTTTGAGGTGAGGATTTCCATGGCCCTGTCTTGTTGAGCATTCAGTCGCTTTCTGACGGCCTCACGAAGAGCGGGATCGCTTTGCCTGAGGTTTTCCATGGGCCGCTGGCCCACCCCGATATCGGTGACAAGGCTTTCCCCGAAGGCGAAGCAGCGCTCCATCATCGTGGCAAGGTCGGTCGCCTTATTAAGGTCGGAGGTGACATCCCCTCCGGACGCAAGGGAGTGTTCCCCGAAGAAAATGCGCTCCGCAGCCATACCACTGAGAAGAATGGCGATGGTATCCGCGAAGTAGGATGCCGACGTCATAAGCGGTGGCTTCTCGTTGAAATTGGTAACGCCAATCTGGTTCCATCCCACTCTGGAGGGCCGCCACCGATTGATCTTGACGTCCAGGAGTTGGCTTGGCCTCAAGGTGGCTCCAACCACAGCATGTCCGATCTCATGGATGGCGAGACGATACCCCTCCTCTTCCGTGTAGGCGGACAGCGGCGGCATCGCCGCGAGCAAGTCGTCGTCTGTTACGGTCTTCCGCCCATATCGGCGAGCAATGCGCCGTGCGTCTCTGGCCAGCTTCTCGATTTCGGCACCAGACCATTCCTCAGACTGAACGACGAAAGGGTCGAAGTCATTTACGGCCAACTCTGGCAGATGGTACCTCAAGATTGCTTTGCGGTCGTCAGCGTCCAGGCGCGGGATTTCGATGATTTGTTCGAACCGACCGGGACGCAAGAGTGCGGCATCGATCGCGCTGGGGTCGTTCGTAGTGCCGACCACAATCACCCCTTCCCGCCCGCCCGAGGGGTCCAAGCACTCCAGAAACGCATTGACCACCTGACGCTTGTAGTCGTGATTGTTGCTGCTTTTGTAGGTTTGCCGGTCGCCAACGCTGTCGACTTCGTCGATGGCAAGAACAGAGGGCCTGGCGGCCGCCGCTTCCTTGAACGTCTCCCGCATCGCTTTCAGCATATCGCCGAGATGTCCTGTTGCCTGCCACTGGGCGGCAGAACTCGCAATGAGCGGGATTCCACAGGTATTGGCGAGCGCTCTGGGGAAGGTTGTTTTTCCGAAGCCGGCAGGCCCTGCAAGAACGATACCCTTGTCGATGTCGGCCCAATCGAGCTCGCCTGCCTGCCAAGCCTTAACGTCAGCAGCAAGTTGAAGGCCCCAAACCTTCGCCGCTCCGAACCCGGAGAGTTCCTCAAGGCGTGGGGACGAGCGGTCCGGCGCTGCAGGGGTGGGCGGAGAGTCTGACGGCGCGACGGCTTGGAGGCGCTGGACCAGATTTCGAAGCGAGCGGTTTGCTCGCAGAGCGAGGCTGATGTCGCGTAGGCGGCATGTGGACAGATATGCAGTGTCATCGTCGGAAACTGCGAGGCCGCGTGCTTTTGCCGCCGCATGGAAATGGCGGGCCGTCGGCATCTCCATCGTGATACGATGGTCGATGAGCAACGCGAGCTCGTTAGAGATTTCCGAATCGTCCGTAAAGAAGATCAACGCCCGACGGACCTCACTGAACTTGTGCACTAGGTCCCAGGCACGGGCCTTGATGGCGGTCGCATTGGTGACAAGTACAACGGAGTTACCAAAGTCGTCGGTCTCGCATAAAGGGTCGAGAAGACCACGGGCAGCCGTCTCGTAGATGCGAAGGTCGTGGTCGTCGGGTAGTCGAATGGCAAGCACGTATTGGGAAGCCGTACGAAATGACCGGATCGACCGACGAACAGCCATCTCCGCGACTGTGGTGGCAAAATTGGCCCGCGGCCTGGACTTGTGTAGCCAGTATTCTTTGAGGGATGTCATGTGAGCCTCATTGGAGTTGGAGTGTCGGCGGCAAGGCTCAGCCGCGTATTCGTCTCACCATCGTCTCAGGCCCGAGAAGCGCCTCATCGAGCTCCACCTCGACAAAGCCTTGGAGGATCATCGAGGCCAACGCCGCTACAGGCTGCGTTTCCCGGACAATTCCGAGGCAATCGCCAAAGGAAAGCGAACCGTGCTCATCGAGTGCCGCCAAAATCCGCATGCGGTCCCCCAGCGGTACACCGTGGGAAACATACCTGAGCAGGTCTTTTGCGTTCTGCAGGCGGAACCCGTCGTAAATCTCGGATGGTTCGAACAGGCGGTACTGCGCTCCCTGTTTCTCGGCCATCTCGGCCATCTCGAAGTTGTCGTATGGGACTTTCTTCCCGGGAGCATCGAGAAGCCAAAGCGTACCATCGATCTCTGTCATTAAAAAATCGGGAGTGTACTCGCCATCTTGTGACGCTGGCGAGGGAATGAGGCAGCTCCAAGATTGCACTCGATGATCGAGATCAAGGAGACAAGATAGGTCCGCAGCTGCTTTTGACCGGAAGACCGGGCGTGTCGGCCCCTTAACTGTAGGGCGGCCGCTGATTGCCTGGAGCGCGTCGGCTGAAATCGAATTGGATGATTTAACGTGTTCGTTGGATGCCATGCGTGACCTCAATACAAAAACGAATGGACACCTTCCGCTCTCGCGGCAGCGTTCAACGTATTCGTATCGGGAACAGGGCTCTCTTGATCATGGCGAGAACAATTAGAGAACAAAATATGGGGAGTCAACAGGCATTCCATGCATGGCAGCTGTCGTGCAGCGTCCAAATTGCGTTGCGGCTATTCGCGGCTCGCTTGTTCGCGAAATGATTGGATCATCTCCTTGGAAACGTCGCCAGGAAAACAGATTGGCGCGTACCCACCTCCTCTGTTGTAGGCGCTCCGTTTTCCGCACCTCCGACCGCCGCGATCTGTGTTGTATGGGCATGCACACGATCCCGGATACATCGACAGGGACTCTGCGATTATCCTCTGGATCACCGTCGTTTCAGGGATTTGCCGATTGGACGGTTTTGCTTGTTTTACACCGGTAGGTTTGTCCGGCTGCTCGGCCGGTTGCTTCTCTGGTGCCGCCTCCTTCTCCTCCGGTTTGGTCTCCGAGAGAAGAGATGCCGAAATCCACCCTTCGCGGGCCGTCAAATTGTCACGTACTCTAGTCCAGGTCGATTTCGTCTCGAACGCCATGACCTCGCGACCGCTGTCATATCGGTCAAGCACGCCATACTGTCTCCCGGGGCCGTCACGAAGGGCCACCTTGCGGCCCCGGATGAAATTGGTTTTCCCATCGATAGCTGGTGATGCTGGGGGCGGCCTTGTAACCTCCGTCTGGGCGGGCGGTGCGGCTGTGGTGGTGGCACTGCTCGGGCCGGAGCTCGTCTCCCGGGAATCAGAAGGCGCATGGTTGGCGATCTGCGTGACGCTTGTGTGCGCATTCTTGTCCTTATCGGACATAGCCCCAATGACAACCAAGCCAAACAGAGCGAGTGCAAGGCCGGGCAGTACTTTGTTAGATTTTCGCGATCCGCGACTGCGTGGCATTACGTCCCTACCCGCTCCCTCACTTGCGGCCCTTGGTCGATATCCGACTCGTTACACTCCCCTCTTCCGAAACGATGCGTAGTATCGGCCCCATCTCGACCTCGTAGACGAACGCTGCCGACCCCGCGGCTTCCTTCTTTCTCTTTGGGTCGAGAACCCTCCAATCGTAAAGGCCACTCACTCGGCAGCGATTTGCGGCACAAATCGTCGAGACGGTTGCGAGTTGGACGGTGGAGGCTCGCATTGGCCAGCGGTCCGCATACGCGGCTTTGTCTTGGAGAACGTCGGGCTTGGATTTGACGGAACCGTAAAAGGATATGCTGTCGGAATAGACGGTTGAAGCAAGCGCCAAGAGTTCGGGCTTGGGCAGGGAGCTGGCGGTGATCACGCCGAGGACGAAAGCCTTTGCCTTGTCCTCATCTGTTTTTGACGGCACTCGATCATCCAGCTTGGTAGTCGCGATCGCGACTGGTTGGAAATCTGACGGTGTCATGTTGATTTTGAGCGTTGTCAGTTCGGCCGGCGTGAAGATGTAGATGTCTTTCGGCGGAGTACGAAGCATCCGGGTTATAACATCGGACGAAACGTCATACTTGCTCAAGGTTTCGATGATGTCCGAGAGATTGAGTTGAGCTGTCTCGAGGTCTTCCGATCCGGAAATCTGATGGACACCCAGTTGTCCCTGAGCAAGGCGGCCGACGCCTGCGAAGAACACGAATGAGCACGCGGACGCGCAAAGGCTCTTCTCTGGGATCAGCGTCTTGAGCTTACGCTCGTGGATTTCCTCGGCGATCAAGAGGCCAGCCTGAACCGATCCACCTTCACTTTGGAGGATGATCGTTTCTGTCTCAGGGTGAGCCTGGAGCGCTCTTCGAAAGGCTAGCGGTGATCGAAAGTCGAGCGCCCCGTCAAGGACAAGTGCTCTGGGAATCTCGGGTAGGTAGACGAACGGCGCGGTGTCGCTAGCGGTCTGAGCAACCAATGACGTCGTTGTCAAAAACACGAAAAGAAGGGAAAGGAAGGCGCGGCACATGAACAACCCCAGATTTTGGCGGATTGTCCAATGAAAGCCGCTGGAAGTCGAGGTACTACGCGCGCCAATGTAGTATTGACGTTAACAAGACGGGCGTTCTACTTCGATCGAGAAGAATGCCGAACGGTGCTTGAGCTTCTCAACAAGCTAGCTGCTTTCCACAACGTGGAGGTTCGCAAGATGCCGGATGACGATATCCGTTAGCTCTTCGCTGTCCTCACGTGTCATTTGCGAGAAGCTGCCGCCTTGAGCACGGACATGCATAAGCAAGCGCTGGCTCGCCTCGGTTCGTTCGACCGCTGTGATCGTCGCGCAGGTCTGCTTTTGCGTTTCCTCAGTCATAAGAAATTGTCGGCTAAAAATCTCAAGCTGGTCAAGTGGCAGCCACGCGAGTGAAGCCACGAATTGAACGGTTCGTTTACGACGTCTTCTGACCTTTCCTAAATCCTTGAGTTGTAGACGGATCGGAAAGCATCACGAGGAAGGTCACATGCAGTCCCAAGAGAAAACGACCACATATGTCATCGGCCGCACGGACGGCTTGGTCGTCCAACTCCGGTCGTTGATAAGCTGGATCGAGCGCGACGCTGCCGAAAGGTCTGCAAGGGCCCGTGTAATATTCCTTGGAGGCATTGTCCACGGTGGCAAAACGAAGCTGATCATGGACGAAGTTTACCGCGTGATGGAGAGGTTTCCTGGATCAGCCGTGGTGAAAACGCACCGTGAAGAGAACTTTCTGGACTTCCTGGAAGGAGACTGGAATCCGAGCCCAACGCGGTGGTGGATGACGCACGGTGGTCGGGACATCGTTGAATCGTTTGGCGTTTCGCCAGACATGAGACGGTCCGCCGACATTCGCCGCTTTCTCAAGAAGACATCCCCACCCCTATTGGATGTTCTGAAATCGGCGAAAGACTATGACACCGAAGGCGATTACTGCTTCATCCGCGGGAGTGATTGGCCAAATTCGGACCTCACGGGCTCCGACTTCTTCTTCGACAATCTGGGCGGTGGTGCGATTAACGCCTGGAGCAAAGTGATGAAGAAAATCATCGTGTATTCCTGGAGGCCCTCGAACGACTGCTATCCGGAGGTGGATGACGACACCATCTCGCTCGGTGGTTTTCCCTCGCAGACTGGGCGTGTTGACGTGCTCGCCATCGACGAGGGACGGGCTACGCGCTTCGCGATAGCGAGCGGCGATGTTCGAGGCGGGGTGGTTTCCATCTACTTGAAACCAGTTGAACTGTTTCGGAAAGGTCCTCTTGGGGCCGTGCGCTTTGCGGAGGCGATCTGACGTCGTTACAGGGCGAGTGAAAAGACGCGGTTCGTCAGCGTTACTGCTCCTAAGGTTGGAGCGACTCCGCCCTTCGCCTAATTCGGATTTCTATGCGACGACGCTCCTGGACGTCTCCTGCCTGTCCCGCAGTGAGTTTATCACCCGGGACAACCAGCTGCGCGGCAGACATCGGTAATACCGTTACGCCCTTCAGATTCGCGTTTGCCTTCAAGATATTTGCGACCGCAATCGCCCTCGCAAGCCCCAGCCCGGCATTATCCGCTGGCTGAAGGGCATCGATCGGGAGCTTGCCTTCAATGACACCGATGGATGCGTCATCGAGATTGGAGGTGCTTCGGGCGACGCGTTGTTCGTCAGTGTGGCCAATCACCTCTACCACGTCGACCTTGTAGCGCTCGAGGTTGTCGGCGATCTGTTCCGCAATTGAAGTTTCGAGCTTGCCCTCGAATTCCTGCGTCAACGCGGCGCTTCCCGAGGTGAAGTAATAGCCTCCCGCTTCGGAGAGATTGATGATGGGCGGCCACTCGTGTGGTTTTATGTCGCCCTGAAGCATCTTCTCGAGCTGGCTCGGTGCCCTGTCGAGTGGAATGTTGTTTTTGGCAAGGACTTTCGCGACAGCCGCGAGCTTTTCCAGATCAGCGGGGCTCGCGTCATACATCTTGAGCCTGTCAATGATCTGCCGAGCAGAGACCAATTCTCGCCAATCGCTCTCGAACTTCGCTCGATCCGCCGGACTCATTTGGGAGCCGAGTTTCGACTGTGTGTCGACGAGTTGCGCCGATAGTTCTTTGTTCTGTTGTTCCAGCTGTACGAGCCGCTGCTCCGCCTCCATACGCTGTTTGCGCTCTGCCGTGATCATCGCGGCGGCGACCAACAGTAGGCAAAACACCAACAGAAGCATCGACTCCGCCATCGTGAGCCCAAGTATCAGGCCGCGGTTGTAGCCTTTGTGCTCCAGTTTCGGGCTTGCATCAGTCCCGTTCACCATCTGAACAGCCGCCGTTTCTGGACAGCACCGGCAGGAGTCAGCGCGGGCGTGTTACCTGCCGAGGTGCCATCCGTGGGGTCTGCAACCGCCGTTTCGCTCACGACCGCGTCAATGGTGTCCACGTCCACCGTGGAAAATGTAGGAGCCGGGGTCTCTCTCTGGCGTTCAAGCGCCTCAGCTATGCGATCCAACTTGCTGTCGATGCTGGTAAGTGGCTTGAGGGCATCGTCGACCTTGGCAGTCTGAGAACGGGTTTCGGCGATCCCCTCCTCCATCCTCCGCAAATGTGCGTCGGTCATATCCTTGATCGCATCGACGGTGGGGGTGAGCTCCAGTCGTATCACGTCCTCCGGTTTCCTGATTTCACCAAGTCGCGTACCGACGCCCTCAACTGAGACGCCAAACTTGTCGATGATCGTGGAGAGCTTGTCGGTCGTTTCGGTCAGCTTCCTCGTCGCTTCGGCGGCTTGATCGGTCACTGACCTGTTGTGGTCCTCGATGATCGACGAAAGCTTGGTGGCGGCCTCCTGGATGGGGATGATCGCTTCCTTTGATATCGCCTCAATGACTTTCCGGATTTCCTCGCCATTCTTTTCCGCCTGGCGACCGATCTCCTCAAAGCCTTCCGTCAGCATCTGATTGCTGACCCGACGATAGTTCGAAAACTCTCGCGCGGAGCTGTCAGGTTCGGTCCGAACGCGCCGTGTCATCTCCGCAAGCTCGTGACGAGCGCTTCGTTCGATGTCGATCGGATCGCGGCGCATTTGATTGAACAAAATACGCAAAGTCACGCCAGCTATGGTCGATGTCACCGCGATACCGAAGTTACGGACAATCGTCTCGATCGAGGTTTCTCCGGCGAACATATACAGGGATACGCCAAGGCTGGAGAGCGTGAAGAGGAATCCCATGTAGTAGAGGTTGTCGCCCGCCTGCTCGTTATGCAGCCGAAATCCTGCAAACGCAATCGAAGCCAAAAAGTAGGTGGCCATCAACACAAGAGGAACAGCAGTTACGACAGGTGTCGACCAAGCTGCCAGCTTGGCCGACCAGATGAATATCATTCCCCCAATCGTCACAGCCGCAAACAGCACGATCGGTGCCCAGACCCGAAACGCTATCCTTGCTGTGTCGTTTGTCGGCATCACTCCAGCCCCTCCAAACGCGTGAAGCCGGCGAAGTCCCCGTTGTTCTTCTCCACCCAGGATTCCCAGAACATGGCCAGGTCCTCCATTTTGAACTTCTGCCCAGGCCGCTGGAAAGCTAGGATTTTGACCTGAACACCATCCAGGGAGGTCCGGAACTTTTCACGCCCTGGACTGGCTTCGAACTTGGTGATCGAAACCCCGTCACGATATGCGGAAAAGACGGGGGTATGCTCGACCATGTCGGAGGCAACGTACAAGGTCTTCGGTATGCCCGGAGCCAAAGGCTGGAAGGCTTCGAGGTTTATGCGCTGAATGCCCGCCATGATCGGAGAGAATTCGCCCGAAGCGCCGGAACCGAGTTTCCCCGCGATATCATCCAACGGTTTCTGGAACCCCTTTTCCCAACGTTGCTGCACGAGCTTGGGATTGCTTGTCCATTCGTTCGCCAGATCGCCACTGCCAGGATTGCAGCCGTGGAAGGTCCGTTCAAGTTTCCCGGCCTCTTCCGTCAGAGCGTAAACGTCGATCGCGCCATTGACCGGCACGCTGGAGACCAAACGTTGGAACTGGTTCTTGAGGTCAAGGGATGTTGCCTCCGAGATAGGGTCGGTGACGTCCAGCAAAATCGCGGTTTCGCTGGACGGCCCCGTCGTCGGGCAAAGTGATGCCTTGTCGAGCGATACGGTCGACATCGCTTGATACTTGAGCCAGCCGAACGCCCCGATCATGGCCAGCGCGACTACAGAAAGCGCAATCGTCGCCAAAACAGCGCCCGTCGAAAAACCGCCTTTTCTTGACCGACTGCTACGCCGCCTGTTCCGAGCCAACGCCTGCCTCCGGGAATAGATTATCTAGCTTGTGGTATTGGGCGACTGCGGCCTCAAAGGCTGCGCCGATCTTGCCTATCTGATCGCTGAGTTCCGACTGGGCAAGCTGGATACGTTCCGACAGAACACGGTCGTCCCAATCTTCACTCGTCTTTACGACGGGCGCAATCCGCTCCAACTTGTACCCTGCCGCGAAATACTGAGGCTCTGCGTCCGTTCTCGCAGCTCGGTTCGCCTCGCGATATGCCGTGAGAACGGAATTCGCGGTCCGCTCGAGGTGGCTTTGATACTCCGCGAATAGCCCCATGGTCCGCGTACGATGGGCGATAATGGCGGCAGACTCCTGGCGACGTGAGCTCAGGTCCCTGACGATCTCCTCGATCTTGCCGTTATGCTCATCACGGATTTCACGGAGGTTGTCGATCAGGTCGAGCTTGCCGGAGATGTAATTTTGCCGCGCTTCGTCCAGGCGGCGCTGGACCCCGGCGAAGCCTGGATAGGGGTCCGTCAGCGTACAGCCGTCAATGAATGCCAAGATCGAGAAGAAAATTCCGATTGCAAAAAGCATCCAGGAATTCAACTCCACCAGCCCCATCGGATTGTCCCGAATACGACGGATGACCTCCGTCCCCGCCCCCTCGAGAATTGTCGCCGACACCTCGCGGTAGTGGGCAAGGGCGAGATTCACAGCAAGCGCCACACCGATGTAGGAGGCCAAGCCGAGCAATCCGACGAGCTTCATCAGCCACGACCGGTGGACAAGATTCCGGACACAAAAGAAGGCGAACAACAGCGCAGCGCCGATATTGAGGACAGCGAATACGACAGCCTCCGTGATGCCGCCGATGATGCCCTGTTCACTGCCCTTGGCGAGGAAGTTTGTGTTTCGGCGTGCAAATTTAACCCCCTTGGCGGGGTAATCGGCGTCCAATTTTGACCCCCCTCAGATTTCATCTGACCATCCGGCTTTTGGCGGC
>NZ_LMHV01000022.1 GCF_001429725.1 Rhizobium sp. Root708
GATCGCTGCCGTCAGAGACGTCTTGCCGTGGTCAACGTGGCCGATCGTGCCGATGTTAACGTGCGGCTTGTTGCGCTCAAACTTACTCTTTGCCATTTCGGCTCTCCATTCTTGCTAGTCCGCGAGGGACTTAATTCTTGTTATCGGTCAATTGGTATTCCGGTCACTTCTGACCGGAATACTTTGCCTGGATTTCCGTTGCGACGTTCGACGGGACCGGCGCGTAGTGATCGAAGGTCATCGTGTACTGAGCACGGCCCTGCGACATGGAGCGCAGGTTATCGACGTACTTGAACATGTTCGCCAGCGGAACGTTGGCGGCGATGACGATTGCGATGCCGCGCTGTTCCTGACCCTGGATCTGGCCACGACGGGAGTTCAGGTCGCCGATAACGTCGCCGACGTAGTCTTCCGGAGTGACAACTTCGACCTTCATCATCGGCTCGAGGAGCTGAGCGCCGGCCTTCTTGGCTGCTTCACGGAAGCAGGCACGAGAGGCGATTTCGAACGCCAGGACCGACGAGTCAACGTCGTGGAAAGCACCGTCGATGAGCGTCGCCTTGACGCCGAGCATCGGGAAGCCAGCCAGCGGACCTGAAGACAGAACGCTTTCGATACCCTTCTGAACGCCCGGGATGTATTCCTTCGGAACAGAACCGCCGACGATCTTGGATTCGAACTTGAAGTCTTCGCCATCCGGATTCGGTTCGAAGATGATCTTGACGCGCGCGAACTGGCCGGTACCACCGGACTGCTTCTTGTGCGTGTAGTCTTCTTCGTGCTGACGCGTGATGGTTTCGCGGTAGGCAACCTGCGGAGCACCGACGGTTGCTTCAACCTTGAACTCACGACGCATACGGTCGACGAGAATATCGAGGTGAAGTTCGCCCATGCCAGCGATGATCGTCTGACCAGATTCCTGGTCGGTCTTGACGCGGAACGAAGGATCTTCAGCAGCCAGACGGTTGAGCGCGAGGCCCATCTTTTCCTGGTCGCCCTTGGTCTTCGGCTCGATCGCGATCTGGATAACCGGCTCGGGGAATTCCATGCGCTCGAGGATAACCGGCTTCAGCGGATCGCAGAGCGTATCGCCAGTGGTGGTTTCCTTGAGACCGGCGAGAGCAACGATGTCGCCTGCAAAGGCTTCTTCGATGTCTTCACGCGAGTTCGAGTGCATCTGCAGCATACGGCCGACGCGCTCGCGCTTGTCCTTGACCGTGTTCATGACCGACGCGCCCTTTTCGAGCTTGCCGGAGTAGATGCGGGCGAAGGTCAGCGAACCGACGAAGGGGTCGTTCATGATCTTGAACGCAAGCATGGACAACGGCTCGCTGTCGTCAGCGTGACGCTCGATTTCAGCTTCCGTCTTGAAGTCGATGCCCTTGATGGCAGGGATGTCCATCGGCGACGGCAGGTAGTCGACAACCGCGTCGAGCAGAGGCTGAACGCCCTTGTTCTTGAAGGCAGTGCCGCAGAACATCGGATGGAACTTGACGTCGATCGTACCGCGGCGAACGAGTGCGCGGATCTGTTCGTTGTCAGGCAGAATGCCTTCGAGGTAGGCTTCGGTCGCGGCTTCGTCGATCTCGACAACGGTCTCGATCAGCTTTTCGCGATATTCTTCAGCCTTGGCCTTCATGTCATCCGGGATTTCGACGACGTCCCACTGGGCGCCGAGCGATTCATCGCGCCAGATGAGTGCGTTCATCTCGATCAGGTCGATGACGCCCTTGAACTCGGTTTCCGCACCGATCGGCAGCTGCATGACGACAGCCGTTGCACCGAGACGGGTCTTGATCATCTCGACGGAGCGGTAGAAGTCAGCGCCGGTCTTGTCCATCTTGTTGCAGAAGATCATGCGCGGAACGTTGTACTTCTCAGCCTGACGCCAGACGGTTTCCGTCTGCGGCTCTACGCCGGCGTTGGCATCGAGAAGAGCGACAGCACCGTCGAGTACGCGCAGCGAACGTTCAACTTCAATGGTGAAGTCGACGTGACCGGGGGTGTCGATGATGTTGAAGCGGCGCATCTTGCCGTCACGACCCTTCCAGAAGGTCGTGGTCGCAGCGGAGGTGATCGTGATGCCACGCTCCTGCTCCTGCTCCATCCAGTCCATCGTGGCCGCGCCATCGTGCACTTCGCCGATCTTGTGCGACTTGCCGGTGTAGTAAAGGATACGCTCAGTCGTCGTCGTCTTGCCGGCGTCGATGTGCGCCATAATACCGAAATTACGGTAGTCTTCGATTTTATATTCGCGAGCCATTGTGGACTGCCTTTCGAACCCGTTCGGGATTACCAGCGATAATGCGAGAACGCACGGTTGGCATCAGCCATCTTGTGTGTGTCTTCGCGCTTCTTGACCGCGGAACCACGGTTGTTGGATGCATCGAGAAGCTCGCCCGACAGTCGGTCGACCATGGTCGTTTCGTTACGCTTGCGCGCAGCAGCGATCAGCCAGCGGATGGCCAGGGCCTGACGGCGCTCCGGGCGAACATCAACGGGAACCTGGTAGGTAGCACCACCAACGCGGCGCGAACGGACTTCAACGTGCGGAGCAACGTTGTCCAGAGCCTGATGGAACACGCCGAGCGGCTCCTGCTTGGACTTGCCCTGTACGGAGTCAAATGCGCCGTAAACAATGCTTTCAGCGACGGACTTCTTGCCGTCAAGCATGATTGCATTCATGAACTTGGTGACGATGAGATCGCCGAACTTGGGGTCCGGGTTGATCTCGCGCTTCTCTGCTCTATGACGTCTGGACATACTTCTCGTCTCTTCGAATGTTAAGGCGCTCTACCACGCGGAGGACCTCGCGCAGCGCCGGGATTTCAAAACCGAATTACTTCGGACGCTTCGCACCGTACTTCGAACGGCGCTGCTTGCGGTTCTTGACACCCTGGGTATCGAGAACGCCGCGGATGATGTGGTAACGAACGCCCGGCAAGTCCTTTACGCGGCCGCCACGGATCATGACGACAGAGTGTTCCTGCAGGTTGTGACCTTCGCCAGGAATATAACCGATGACTTCAAAGCCATTGGTAAGACGGATCTTGGCGACCTTACGGAGAGCCGAGTTCGGCTTCTTCGGCGTCGTTGTGTAAACGCGTGTGCAAACACCGCGCTTCTGCGGGTTTTCCTGCAGTGCAGGAACTTTGTTACGCTTTACGTTTGGCTGGCGCGGCTTGCGGATCAGCTGGTTTACGGTAGGCATTCAACCATCCCTTACGTTTAAATCTCAAACCCTTGCGGGCGTAACTCACGCCGTCTCCGGCAAGATCACACGCGTGTCTCAATGCGCAAAACGTGGCCCGATCCGCTTTCACAGATGGACCACAGGAAGCAGAGGACGCATAAAGAAATGCGTCATGCGTGCAGGCAACATATCTTCAACGTGCGTTTCGAACCTTGTTTGAGGTGATCTTCGAGGCGCGTCGCCCCGAATGGCCATGCCTCACATGGGTCCGGATGGCGCGGGTACTACTGGTTTCCCGTCGCCTCGTCAAGGCTGTTAACAAATAAACTTCCGCCAAACGCCTTGAAACCGGGCGTTTGAGGGCTCTTTCGGGGGTTCTAGGCGAATTCGCTGCAGCACGGCAAGATAAACTTGGGCCTTGCAACAAAAACGGCTATGGAATCACTGATTGCAGAGCCTAAGCCCATGAAATCAGATTCAAATCTCGAATCGAAGGACATCCGATGATCACTGCCCCCGACAACGACAACAACTCGGAAGGCCCCATGGTCTTCATCATCATCGGCAAGGGCTACGAGTCCGACAACAGCGAAGGCGTCGATCTTCACGTGATGCTCAGGGCCGCCGACGAGGACAGTGCCGTGCGTGAGGCTCTGAATGCGCTTTCCGAAGAAGGATTCATCGAAGCCGACCTCGATCAGATCGGCATGTTGACCGAAGTACCGACCGAGGAGCCGCACGCCTCCGCCTACCAGGGCGCCGTTGACGGCGAAGTCGCGATCATCCGCTTCAGCTAATGCAGATGCAGCCGGACGCCCTCAAGGTGCTGATCTACGCAACCTGGCGCGACCGGCTGTTGGTTTTCGATGAGCCCGACTTTCCCGAGGTCGCGCTTCAGGTTCCGGGCGGTACTGTCGAAGCCGGCGAGGATGTCGCCGAGGCAGCCAGTCGCGAGTTCCACGAGGAAACGGGCCTGACGCCCGATCCCCTCACCCAGCTCGGCACTCACGACTATCGCTTTTCACTAATGATCGGCGGCATAGCCTTTCACCGCCGCCACTATTTTCATGTCGGCCTCGACGGCGACCAGCCATCGACCTGGCTTCACCGGGAGCTCACGCCCTTCGGCGGCGGCGAGCCTATTCTGTTTCGTTTCTCCTGGATCACTTTTGCCGAAGCCAAAGCGCGGCTGGGCTATGGCATGGCGGAGTGCCTACCGCTGATCGGTTGAGAATTTCTGTACCCGACAGCCGAGGCCCCTGCCCTTTAAATCAGCCAGAAACAAAAAGCCGCCCGGATCGCTCCGGGCGGCTTTTCAATTCTTGAACCAGACTACCGGTTATTCGGCAGCCGGGGCGCTTTCACCTGCGAGATCCTGCAGCATCGGCGTGGCGACATCGGCGCCCGTGCCCTTGCGGCGTTCTTCCAGGATCATCTCGTCGCGCGACGTGGCAATACGGCGGATCTGGGTCATGGTGCCACCGGTACCGGCCGGGATGAGGCGGCCGACGATGACATTTTCCTTCAGACCCTGCAGACCGTCGGTCTTGCCGGCGATAGCAGCTTCCGTCAGCACCTTCGTGGTTTCCTGGAAGGAAGCCGCGGAGATGAAGGACGGGGTCTGCAGCGACGCCTTGGTGATGCCGAGCAGAACCGGATCGCCGTAAGCCGGCTTCTTGCCCTGTTCGATCAGCGCGTCGTTGACGTCTTCGAGCTCGATACGGTCGATGTTGTCACCGACGATATAGGTCGAGTCGCCCGCATCGGTGATTTCCACCTTCTGCAGCATCTGACGGACAATCACTTCGATGTGCTTGTCGTTGATGACAACGCCCTGGAGACGGTAGACTTCCTGGATTTCGTTGACCAGGTACGAAGCCAGAGCTTCGACGCCCTTGATCGCCAGGATGTCGTGCGGAGCCGGGTTACCGTCGAGGATGTAATCACCCTTTTCGATGTAGTCGCCTTCCTGAAGGTGGAAGGGCTTGCCCTTCGGGATCAGGTACTCGACCGGCTCGACACCGTCTTCCGCCGGCTCGATGATGACGCGACGCTTGTTCTTGTAGTCGCGTCCGAGGCGGATCGTACCATCGATCTCAGCGATGATGGCGTGGTCCTTCGGACGACGAGCTTCGAACAGTTCGGCAACACGCGGCAGACCACCGGTGATGTCCTTGGTCTTGGCGCTTTCGAGCGGCGAACGCGCAAGCACGTCACCCTGCGAAACCTTCGTGCCCGGCTCTACCGACAGGATCGCATCGACAGAGAGCATGAAGCGGGCGTCACCACCACGCGACAGCTTCATGACGTTGCCGCTGGCATCCTTGACGACGATTGCCGGCTTCAGGTCCGAACCGCGCGGGGTCGAACGCCAGTCGATAACCTGGCGCTTGGTGATACCCGTGGATTCGTCCGTCGCTTCGAGAACCGAGAGACCGTCGACCAGATCTTCGAACTGAACGGTACCGGCTACTTCCGTCATCATCGGACGGGTGTAGGGGTCCCACTCTGCCAGACGCTGGCCGCGCTTGACCTTGTCACCTTCGTCGACATGCAGCTTCGAACCGTAAGCGACGCGCTGCGAGGACCGCTCAACGCCGCGCTCGTCCAGGATCTGGACGGTCATGTTGCGGCCCATGGCGACGAGAACGCCGTCCGAGTTGCGCAGCATGTTGCGGTTCTTGATCTGGATCGTACCTTCATACGAGGCTTCCAGGAACGACTGGTCGACCACGTTTGCCGTGCCACCAAGGTGGAACGTACGCATGGTGAGCTGCGTGCCCGGCTCGCCGATCGACTGAGCAGCGATAACACCGACCGCTTCACCCATGTTGACCGGCGTACCGCGTGCAAGGTCACGACCGTAGCAGACCGAGCAAACGCCGGTCTGAACTTCGCAGGTCAGTGCCGAACGGATTCGGATCGACTGGATACCAGCCTTTTCGATCTCGATGACATCGGGCTCGAGGATCATCTTGCCGGCATCGACGAGGCGCTCGCCGGTGACCGGATGATCGATATCGTCAAGAGCCGTACGGCCGAGGATACGAACGCCGAGCGAAGCAACGACCTGACCGGCATCGACGATGGCGGTCATGGTGAGGCCCGTGTCGGTGCCGCAATCCACGAGGTTGACGATGCAATCCTGCGCGACGTCGACGAGACGACGGGTCAGGTAACCGGAGTTAGCCGTCTTCAGAGCTGTGTCTGCGAGACCCTTACGGGCACCGTGGGTCGAGTTGAAGTACTCGTTGACGGTCAGACCTTCCTTGAAGTTCGACGTGATCGGGGTTTCGATGATTTCGCCCGACGGCTTGGCCATCAGGCCGCGCATGCCGCCCAGCTGGCGCATCTGGTTCGGAGAGCCACGGGCACCCGAGTGCGACATCATGTAGATGGCGTTCATCGGCTTCTGACGACCGGTTGCCGGATCGAATTCGACGGCCTTAATGCGGGCCATCATGTCTTCGGCGACCTTCTCGGTTGCCTTGCCCCAGGCGTCAACGACCTTGTTGTACTTCTCGCCCTGAGTGATCAGGCCGTCGTTGTACTGCTGCTCGTATTCCTTGACCAGGTTTTCGGTGTCGCCAACGATCTTTACCTTGGAGTCCGGGATAACCATGTCGTCCTTGCCGAACGAGATGCCGGCGCGGCAGGCGTGGGTGAAGCCGAGCTGCATGATGCGGTCGCAGAAAATGACCGTGTCCTTCTGGCCGCAATGGCGGTAGACCGTGTCGATCATCTTGGAGATGTTCTTCTTGGTCATTTCCTGGTTGCAGATGTCGAAGGTCACCTTGCCGTTCTTCGGCAGGAGTTCGCCGATGAGCAGACGGCCAGGGGTCGTTTCATAGATCTTCGAGTAGGCCTTGCCATCCTCGTCGATCGACTTGAAGCGACCGCGGATCTTGGAGTGCAGCGTCACGACCTTGTTTTCAAGCGCGTGATGCAGCTCGCCGAGATCGGAGAAGGCCATGCCTTCGCCCGGTTCGTTCTGGTTCATGATGGCGAGGTAATACAAGCCGAGAACCATGTCCTGCGACGGAACGATGATCGGTGCGCCGTTTGCCGGGTGCAGGATGTTGTTCGTCGACATCATCAGGACGCGGGCTTCGAGCTGGGCTTCGAGCGACAGCGGCACGTGAACGGCCATCTGGTCACCGTCGAAGTCGGCGTTGAAGGCCGTGCAGACGAGCGGGTGCAGCTGGATGGCCTTGCCTTCGACCAGGATCGGTTCGAAGGCCTGGATGCCCAGGCGGTGCAGCGTCGGTGCGCGGTTCAGGAGAACCGGATGCTCGCGGATAACCTCGTCGAGGATATCCCAAACTTCAGGCTTTTCCTTTTCAACCAGCTTCTTGGCCTGCTTGACGGTCGAGGAGTAACCCTTGGCGTCGAGGCGGGCGTAGATGAACGGCTTGAACAGCTCGAGCGCCATCTTCTTCGGCAGGCCGCACTGGTGCAGCTTCAGTTCCGGACCGGTCACGATGACCGAACGGCCGGAATAGTCGACGCGCTTGCCGAGAAGGTTCTGGCGGAAGCGGCCCTGCTTGCCCTTGAGCATGTCGGACAGCGACTTCAGAGGACGCTTGTTGGCGCCGGTGATGACGCGGCCACGGCGGCCGTTGTCGAACAGCGCGTCCACAGATTCCTGCAGCATGCGCTTTTCGTTGCGGATGATGATGCCAGGAGCGCGCAGTTCGATCAGGCGCTTCAGACGGTTGTTACGGTTGATTACGCGGCGGTACAGATCGTTCAGGTCCGACGTCGCGAAACGGCCGCCATCAAGCGGAACCAGCGGGCGCAGGTCCGGCGGGATGACCGGGACGACCTTCATGATCATCCATTCCGGACGGTTGCCGGACTCCATGAAGTTCTCGACGATCTTCAGGCGCTTCATCAGCTTCTTCTGCTTGAGATCCGACGTGGTGTCGGCCAGATCCGAGCGCAGGTCGCCCGCGATCTTCTCAAGGTTCATCGATGCCAGCATTTCGAAGATGGCTTCAGCGCCGATCATGGCGGTGAACTGATCTTCGCCGTACTCATCGACGGCCAGCATGTATTCTTCTTCCGTCAGGAGCTGGTGCTCCTTGAGCGCGGTAAGGCCCGGCTCGGTGACGATGTAATGTTCGAAGTAAAGAACGCGCTCCACATCCTTCAGCGTCATGTCGAGCAGCGTCGAAATGCGCGAAGGAAGCGACTTCAGGAACCAGATGTGGGCAACGGGAGCGGCGAGCTCGATGTGGCCCATGCGCTCACGGCGAACGCGCGACAGCGTCACTTCGACGCCGCACTTTTCGCAGATGATGCCCTTGTACTTCATGCGCTTGTACTTGCCGCACAAGCATTCGTAGTCCTTGATCGGTCCGAAGATGCGGGCGCAGAACAGACCATCGCGTTCAGGCTTGAACGTACGATAGTTGATCGTTTCCGGCTTCTTGATCTCACCATAAGACCAGGAGAGAATCTTCTCCGGAGACGCAATCGAAATCCGGATGGAATCGAAATTCTGCGCAGGCACCTGCGGATTGAAAAGATTCATGACCTCTTGGTTCATGCCTGTCTCCTTCATGGGCTGAAAGCCCTCAAACTGCGATGGTCAGCGGCAAATCCCGGGCGCCGCAGCCATAGCGAAAAAACGACAATAACCGCAGAATGCGGCGAAATCGTCCCTTCCCGGCCAACACGTTACGGGGCCAGAGCTGGGACGGTGCGCGCTGCATGGCAGCGCACACCCTATTGGAGATTACTCGGCAGCGTCCGGCAACTGGCCGGTCTGCTGCTCGTCAACCTTCGAGTTCTCGAGCTCGACGGAAAGACCCAGAGAGCGCATTTCCTTGACGAGAACGTTGAAGCTTTCGGGAATACCCGCTTCGAACGTGTCGTCGCCTCGGACGATGGCTTCGTAGACCTTGGTACGGCCGGCGACGTCGTCGGACTTGACCGTGAGCATTTCCTGCAGCGTGTAAGCCGCACCGTATGCTTCCAGAGCCCAGACTTCCATTTCCCCGAAGCGCTGACCGCCGAACTGCGCCTTGCCGCCCAGCGGCTGCTGGGTAACGAGCGAGTAAGGACCGATCGAACGAGCGTGGATCTTGTCGTCGACAAGGTGGTTCAGCTTGATCATGTACAT
The DNA here is from genome assembly GCF_001429725.1 of Rhizobium sp. Root708. Taxonomy (GTDB): domain Bacteria; phylum Pseudomonadota; class Alphaproteobacteria; order Rhizobiales; family Rhizobiaceae; genus Rhizobium. The sequence continues at coordinate 9,321 of NZ_LMHV01000022.1, forward strand.
GTAGCCGACGGTGACCTTGCGGTCGAAGGGCTCGCCGGTACGACCGTCGTACAGAACAGACTGACCACTTTCGTGCAGACCTGCCTTCTTCAGCATCGAGGCAACGTCAGGCTCATGCGCACCGTCGAAGACCGGCGTTGCGATGGAGACACCCCGGCGGGACTGTTCGGCCAGCTTGACGAGTGCATCGTCGTCGAAGTGGGCGACTTCATCCTTGGCCTGCGAAGCGTAGACGTCCGTCAGCTCCGTCTTCAGGTCGGTGATGTCCATCGTCTTGCGGTATTCGTCGAGCAGCTCGCCGATCTTCTTACCCATGCCGGCGCAAGCCCAGGCAAGGTGGGTTTCGAGGATCTGGCCGACGTTCATGCGCGAAGGCACGCCGAGCGGGTTCAAGCAGATGTCGACATGCGTGCCGTCTTCGAGGAACGGCATGTCTTCGACAGGCACGATACGCGAGACGACGCCCTTGTTACCGTGACGGCCGGCCATCTTGTCGCCCGGCTGGATCTTGCGCTTCACAGCGACGAAGACCTTGACCATCTTCATGACGCCAGGAGGCATTTCGTCGCCGCGCTGGACCTTCTCGACCTTGTCCATGAAGCGCTGTTCAAGGCGCGACTTGGACTCGTCGTACTGGCCACGGAGAGCTTCGAGTTCGCCCTGGGCCTTCTCGTCTTCGACTGCGAACATCCACCACTGCGAGCGAGGATATTCGGAGACGACTGAGTTCGAAAGCTCGGTGCCCTTCTTGAAGCCCTTCGGGCCCGCGATGGCGACCTGGCCACGCAGCATGTCGACCAGACGACCGTAGACGTTACGGTCGAGGATCGCCTGCTCGTCGTCGCGGTCCTTTGCAAGACGCTCGATCTCTTCGCGCTCGATAGCCATCGCGCGCTCGTCCTTTTCAACGCCGTGGCGGTTGAAAACGCGAACTTCGACGATCGTGCCATAGGTGCCCGGAGGCATGCGCATGGACGTGTCGCGAACGTCGGAAGCCTTTTCACCGAAGATGGCGCGCAGAAGCTTTTCTTCCGGCGTCATCGGGCTTTCGCCCTTCGGCGTGATCTTGCCGACGAGGATGTCGCCCGGCTGAACTTCAGCACCGATGTAGACGATACCAGCTTCGTCGAGGTTCTTCAGCGCTTCTTCCGAAACGTTCGGAATGTCGCGCGTGATTTCTTCCGGACCAAGCTTGGTGTCGCGGGCCATCACTTCGAATTCCTCGATGTGGATGGAGGTGAACACGTCGTCAGCGACGATGCGTTCCGACATCAGGATCGAGTCTTCGTAGTTGTAACCGTTCCACGGCATGAACGCGACGAGCGCGTTACGGCCGAGTGCCAGATCGCCCAGGTCCGTCGACGGACCGTCAGCGAGGATGTCGCCGCGGTTGACAACGTCACCAACGGTGACCAGCGGGCGCTGGTTGACGCAGGTGTTCTGGTTCGAACGCTGGAACTTCTGCAGGCGGTAGATATCGACGCCGGATTTGCCAGCTTCGAGGTCTTCAGTCGCACGGATAACGATACGCGTCGCGTCGACCTGGTCAACCACGCCGGTACGGCGGGCACCGATAGCAGCGCCGGAGTCGCGGGCAACGATCGGCTCCATGCCGGTGCCGACGAACGGAGCTTCGGCACGCAGCAGAGGCACGGCCTGACGCTGCATGTTCGAGCCCATGAGCGCGCGGTTGGCGTCGTCGTTTTCCAGGAACGGGATGAGAGCCGCGGCAACCGAAACGACCTGCTTCGGCGAAACGTCCATCAGGTTCATGCTGTCGCGCGGAGCGAGCATAACTTCGCCAGCGTGACGGCAAACGACGAACTCGTCGGTGAACGAGCCATCGGCGCCAAGTTCGGCGTTCGCCTGAGCAACGTAGTACTTCGCCTCTTCCATGGCGGAGAGGTAAAGAACGTCGTTCGTCACCTTGCCGTCAACGATGCGGCGGTACGGCGATTCGATGAAGCCATACTTGTTGACGCGGGCGAATGTCGCGAGCGAGTTGATCAGACCGATGTTCGGTCCCTCAGGCGTCTCGATCGGGCAAATACGGCCGTAGTGGGTCGGATGAACGTCGCGGACTTCGAAGCCTGCGCGCTCGCGGGTCAGACCACCCGGGCCAAGTGCCGAAAGACGACGCTTGTGGGTGATTTCCGAAAGCGGGTTCACCTGGTCCATGAACTGCGACAGCTGCGAGGAGCCGAAGAATTCGCGAACGGCGGCAGCTGCCGGCTTCGCATTGATCAGGTCCTGCGGCATTACCGTGTCGATTTCGATCGAGGACATACGTTCCTTGATCGCGCGCTCCATGCGGAGCAGGCCGAGACGGTACTGGTTTTCCATCAGTTCGCCGACAGAGCGAACACGACGGTTGCCGAGGTTGTCGATGTCGTCGATTTCGCCCTTACCGTCGCGCAGCTCAACGAGCATCTTGACCACAGCCAGGATGTCGTCCTTGCGCAGGATACGGACAGTGTCTTCGACGTCCAGGTCGAGACGCATGTTCATCTTGACGCGGCCAACGGCGGAGAGATCGTAACGCTCCGCATCGAAGAACAGCGAGTTGAACATAGCTTCGGCCGAGTCCATGGTCGGCGGTTCGCCCGGACGCATGACACGGTAGATGTCGAACAGAGCGTCCTGACGGTTCTCGTTCTTGTCCGCAGCCAACGTGTTGCGGATGTAGGCGCCGACGTTGATGTGGTCGATGCCGAGAACCGGGATCTCGTTGAAGCCGTGCTGCAGGATGACGCCGAGCGTCTTCTCGTCGATTTCGTCGCCGGCCTCGAGGTAGATTTCACCCGTCGAGTAGTTGACGATGTCTTCGGCGAGGAAGTTGCCGTAGAGGTCTTCGTCGGTTGCCTGCAGAGCCTTGAGGCCCTTTTCGGTCAGCGTCCGAAGCAGACGTGGGGTCAGCTTCTTGCCACCTTCGACAACGACTTCGCCGGTGTCGGCGTCGATCATGTCGCTGATCGTCTTCGCACCCTTGAGGGTCTCCGGCGTAAACGGAATGCGCCAGCCCTTGCCGTCACGAACATAGTCGGACTTGGTGTAGAAGGTCGACAGGATTTCTTCGCCGTCCATGCCGAGGGCCATCAGCAGCGACGTTACCGGCAGCTTGCGGCGACGGTCGATACGAGCGTAGACGATGTCCTTGGCGTCGAACTCGATGTCGAGCCAGGAACCACGATACGGGATGACGCGGGCAGCAAAGAGCAGCTTGCCGGACGAATGGCTCTTGCCCTTGTCGTGATCGAAGAACACGCCCGGCGAACGGTGCATCTGAGACACGATAACGCGCTCGGTGCCGTTGACGATGAACGTACCGTTGTTGGTCATGAGCGGCATGTCGCCCATGTAAACCGACTGTTCCTTGATGTCCTTGATGGACTTCGCGCCCGTATCCTCATCGATATCGAACACGATCAGACGAAGTGTCACCTTCAGCGGCGCGGCGTAGGTCAGGTCGCGCTGGCGGCATTCATCGACGTCGAACTTCGGCGGCTCGAATTCGTAGGACACGAATTCCAGCATGGAGGCGCCCGAGAAATCCGTGATCGGGAAAACGGACTTGAAAACTGCCTGAAGGCCCTCGTCAGGGCGACCGCCCTTGGGCTCTTCAACCATCAGGAATTGATCATACGATGCCTTTTGAACCTCGATGAGGTTCGGCATTTCTGCGACTTCTGGAATTTTACCGAAAAACTTGCGTACGCGCCTACGACCATTGAACGAAAGGGTCTGAGCCATCGTCGCTCCTTCAAAATTGCATCCGGGCCTGCAACGGACGGGAACCGATGGCCAGTCGACCCCGTCAATCATGAGTTGTTCAATCTCGTCTCACTTCCCGAAACGCGAGGCCGGATTGCCTTCGCGTCTCGGTTCGAGACCATCCTCTTGAAGAACCCATTACCCAAAAGCCGTTTTCACGCGGTTTTTGGGTAATTCGTTCCGGAAAACGGCAAATGGGAGGCCGGAAATCCAGCCTCCCAGATGCAGTTCAAGATTACTTAACGTCGACCTTAGCGCCGGCGTCTTCAAGCTTCTTCTTGATGTCGGCAGCTTCAGCCTTGGAAACAGCTTCCTTGACAGCCTTCGGAGCGGCTTCAACGAGGTCCTTGGCTTCCTTCAGGCCGAGGCCCGTGATAGCGCGAACTTCCTTGATGACATTGATCTTGTTAGCGCCGGCGTCAGCCAGGATAACGTCGAACTCGGTCTTTTCTTCTTCAACGACAGCAGCAGCGCCACCGCCAGCAGCAGCAGCAACTGCTACCGGAGCAGCAGCGGAAACGCCCCACTTTTCTTCGAGAAGCTTGGACAGTTCTGCAGCTTCCAGAACGGTCAGTGCAGAGAGGTCTTCAACGATCTTTACGAGATCAGCCATGTTATCAGTTCCTTATGTTCGGTTCGAACCGGTTGTTTATAAACAGCAAAAAACCGCCTTATGCGGCTTCGTCCTTCTTGGCGTAAGCCGAAAACACGCGAGCAAGCTGGCTTGCCGGTGCTGCAACAACGCCTGCGATGCGGGTAGCCGGAGTCTGGATCATGCCCAGCAGCTTCGCGCGCAGTTCGTCCAACGAAGGCAGGGTCGCGAGCGACTTGACTGCATCAGCGTTGAGCGTGGTTGTTCCCATGGCGCCGCCGAGGACAACGATCTTATCGTTGGTCTTGGCGAAATCCACGACGACTTTCGGAGCGGTGATCGGATCATTGCTGTATGCAATGAGCGTCTGACCGTTGAAGAGATCGGAAATCCCTTCCGCTTCCGTACCCTGAAGGGCGATCTTGGCCAGGCGGTTCTTCGCGACTTTGACGGTACCGCCAGCTGCACGCATCTTTGAACGGAAGTCGTTCATCTGCGCGACTGTAGCACCAGCATAGTGGGCCACGACGACTGAGCCCGAAGCCTTGAAGACTTCGTTCAGTTCCGTGACGAATTCGCGTTTTTCCGCTCTTTCCACTGCCTATCTCCAGTAGATGGGACCGTAAACGGGCCCATCGGGTTGCCTTTGCCTCTCGGGATCAGAAGAGAACCCAAGCGACGCTTGAGGATCCTGTCCCCTCGCGCTCCGCGCCAGTTAAGGCTGAGAGGCACAAGGCATCCTAGGCTCGAACCAAATTCATCGAAGCAGAGCTTCAAGCAATTCGGGTCTTACCCGTCTCATGCAGGCCAAGTGATTAAGGGAAAACCACCTGCAATCTCGGACAGGATTCCGGATTTCTCCGGAATATCCCGGCCCCTTGCGAGGCCGGAATTCTTGCAGCCGGGCCATCAGGCCCGGCGAAACTTATGCCGTTACAGACGACGGGTCGATCTTGACGCCCGGGCCCATGGTCGAAGAGATCGCTACGCGCTTGACGTAGTTGCCCTTTGCACCAGTTGGCTTTGCCTTGATGACGGCGTCAGCAAAAGCCTTGATGTTTTCTTCAAGAGCCTTGGCATCGAACGAAGCCTTGCCGATGCCGGCGTGGACGATACCAGCCTTTTCGACGCGGAACTCGACAGCACCGCCCTTGGAAGCCTTGACGGCACCAGCGACGTCCATCGTAACCGTACCAACCTTCGGGTTCGGCATCATGCCACGCGGGCCGAGAACCTTACCGAGGCGGCCGACGAGCGGCATCATGTCAGGCGTTGCAATGCAACGATCGAAGTCGATCTTGCCACCCTGAACGATTTCGACGAGCTCTTCAGCACCGACGATATCGGCGCCGGCAGCCTTGGCTTCGTCAGCCTTGGCGCCACGAGCGAAGACAGCAACGCGAACGTCGCGGCCCGTGCCGTTCGGCAGGTTGACAACGCCGCGGACCATCTGGTCAGCGTGACGCGGGTCAACACCGAGGTTCATCGAGACTTCGACGGTTTCGTCGAACTTGGCGACAGCCCGTTCCTTGACCATGCCGATAGCGAGGCCGAGTTCGTAGAGCTTCGTGGGATCAACACCTTCGTTGATCTTCTTAGTGCGCTTGCCTGCCATGGTCTTATCCTACCACTTCCAGGCCCATGGCGCGGGCAGAGCCCTCGATCATCGCCATTGCACCTTCGATATCAGCTGCGTTCAGATCCTTCATCTTGGCTTCAGCGATCGACTTGATCTGAGCCTTGGTGAGCTTGCCGGCGGTAGCGCCCTTGCCAGGCGTCTTCGAACCGGACGTGATCTTCGCTTCCTTCTTCAGCCAGTAGCTAACCGGAGGCTGCTTCATGGCGAAGGTGAAGGACTTGTCCTGGTAATAGGTGATGACGACCGGGATCGGCATACCCTTTTCCATTTCCTGCGTAGCGGCGTTGAACGCCTTGCAGAATTCCATGATGTTAATGCCACGCTGACCAAGCGCCGGGCCGATTGGCGGGGACGGGTTTGCCGATCCTGCCTTGACCTGAAGCTTGAGCTGGCCTGCAACTTTCTTAGCCATGTCTCTCTGCCTTTCACTGATGGCCGGTTGCCCGACCAATAAATGCCGGATTGTTCCGGCGGCTGCGGTTGCGTGGTGCGGATTTTAGGACCCGGCTAAGGCGCCCTCACCTTCCACGCGCTTTACGGCTTGCGCCGCAAGGAAAGAGGCCGCAAGGCCTATTTCCCAGCTCAGACCTTCTCGACCTGAGCGTATTCCAGTTCGACCGGCGTAGCGCGGCCAAAGATCGACACTTCCACCTTCAGGCGCGAACGCTCCTCGTCCACATCCTGAACCGTGCCGTTGAACGAGGCGAAAGGACCATCGGAAACACGGACCTGCTCACCGATCTCGAAGGTAATAGATGCCTTCGGCCGCTCGACGCCTTCCTGAACCTGACCGAGGATGCGATCGGCCTCATAGTCAGGAATCGGAACAGGCTTGTTGTCGGAGCCAAGAAAGCCGGTAACCTTCGGCGTATTCTTGATCAGGTGGTAGGCTTCGTCGGTGAGGTTCGCACGAACCAGAACGTAGCCAGGGAAGAACTTGCGCTCGGAATCGACCTTACGGCCGCGACGCACCTCAACCACCTTTTCAGTCGGAACGAGGATCTTTTCGAAAAGATGCTCAAGTCCCTTCTGCCTGGCCTTCTCCTCGATGGATTCAGCCACCTTCTTTTCAAAGTTCGAATACGCGTGGACGATGTACCAACGTGCCGCCATGTTACCACTCCACCCGATCAGTTGCCGACGTTAAGCACGAAGCTCAACAACCAGCCAATGAGCTGGTCTGCAGCAAAAAAGAACAGCGCGGCAAAGATCACCATCACAAGCACCATGACCGTCGAGATCATCGTCTCGCGGCGCGAAGGCCAGGTAACTTTCGACGTCTCGGAGCGAACCTGCTGCAGAAACGTAAGTGGATTAGATTTTGATGCCATCGACTGCCCACGCAATTACGGCACGTAAAGCTGAAAATTCAGCCCCACGCACCGCGTGTCTGTTGAACCCTACATAAACACCGATTCCCAATTGCACAAGAGGGAAACCGAAGTTTAACGAAATTGTCGATCACGGTGCCGGCTGCTCGGGTCCCGCGACCAGGCACTTTGCACCGCCCTCTCCGACTGGAAGACGTTGGAAAAACATCCTCCTTCTTGTCGCGCTGATTAGCACGACCACTGCCGGAATTGCAATGCTTCTCCGGAATCTTTTGGTGGGGCGCCGCTTTAGACGGCCGCTACTCGAACAGTGTCACGGTGGTTCCGAAGTAATTCGCGGTCTGTGTTGCTCGCTTCGAGGAAGAGAGTTCACCTCTCACGAGACCGGGCGGGTCGTATAGCCCTTCGGAGCGGGTGATCAGCCATACGCGGCGGTAGCTGCGGATCGCCGTAGCCATTTTCTGGACGTCAGCCGCCGTGACAACAGGTGCCCCGAGGTTGCTGACAAAGGTGCGTTCGCCAGTTTCATCACGCACAGGAAATGGCCCGGGAACATAGACGATCGGCGGGAAGCCCGAACGCCCCTCGGCGTAGTAGATCAGCTCGACGCTGAGCTCGCTCGGCGCCGCCACGACCACATCACCGGTTTGCGCGATTGCGGCTATTTCTTCCGCCATCCGTCTCGGATCTTCGACCACATGGGCGTATCCCCGGGAAACCTCGATAGCGCCCATCACCAGAAAACCACCGAGAACGAAGGCTTTGACCGCGGTGCTCTTCCAAATATTGACGATACCAACCGCGACAAGCAGCATGACCAGCGGTGCCAGCCATTCAAACAGCCGGCTGATGTAGATCGGCTTGACCGTAAAGCTGATCGCGAGAACGATCGAGATCGGCAAAAACAGTACGATCAGAAGGTTCAAGGCCGTCGCTCGATCGGCCCTCCAAAGCGCGAACCAGCCGATGGCGGCCAAAATCGCGGCAGAGGCGGCGGGGATATCACCGCCCGACGCGAGCACCCACGCGGAGATGAAGTCCAGTTTACTCGTCGCTACCCAGAACGAAAGGCCGGTGAACCGCTGGCTCTGCCAGAAATACATCGGCAGATAGGGAGCCCAGATCGCCAAGGCAGCAACGCCGGCTGCCGCCGCCACAACGAGCGACTTCACGCGATGGCCTGACAGAAACACGAGGATCGAGAGACCGAGACCGACCCATATCCCGAAAGCAACAAACACGGCTGTATTGTGAAGCCACAGGGTTATGCCGCCTGACGCAGCCAGCGCGATCGCCGGCGCCAGCACTGGCGAGACAAGCAACCGTCCGGGTAGCTGCGTGATCAGCGCACGAAGAAGCGCAACGGACGAGATAATTGCCAGGGTTGCGGTGAGCGTCTCCAAGGCATAGGGACGCGCCTGCTGAGCGAAGAAGATGTTGCCCGCATTGGCGGCGAGCAGGAGGCCTGCAATCAGGGTGGCCGCCTCCCCCTTGCCATCGAGCCGCAGCAATCGGCCTGAGATCGCCAGAGAAAACACGGTCAGCACGCTCGCGAAGACGGATAGGCTTCTGAGTCCCCACTCCGCTGTGCCGAACAGCGCCGTCCATCCCTTCAGCAGGGTGTAATAGAACGGAGGATGCGTCTCATAGAGCGGGACATCGGTCCACAACTCGCGAAGCGGCAAAGCCGCAAACCACGCGCTGTAAGCTTCATCCAGCCAGAGAGACCGACTGGACAGGGTCGGCAGCCGGAGGCAGAGCGCGACGACGAGAATAGCAAAGGCGCAGATCCAGAAGCGCGCACCCGCAAGATATGAAGCGGGCGCGGAAGCGCCGTCTTCACTGAGTGCTTGCGGCAAGATGGCGGCCATATCGCGAACAGTTTCATCGCTCATTTGCTGCTGGTACCGATCTCAGCCAAGTGAAGCACACGCCGCTAGAGGTTTCATTTCCGTGCGAACACGAGGCTCTTGGGCATTCAGGCCCTAGCAATGACACGCGAAGCGAAAGAAAAACGTTAACGGCTGAGCAGCGCCCAACCAAACCGTTAGCCTATGGCGGACGGATCGTACTGCCGCAGCCGGCTACACGCGATAATTAGTTCTTTTGGAAAAATGGCAGGGGCAGAGGGGCTCGAACCCACGACCTGCGGTTTTGGAGACCGCCGCTCTACCAGCTGAGCTATACCCCTTTACGCTTTACATTCAGCTTCTTGAGCGATCGGCCGCGAAGCGAAACTGCAAGCATGGCGCTCTTTAAGGCGGTAGCTCAGGATTGGCAAGTGCGTTTTTTGATTTTTCCAGTCCTGCGTCGCCACAAGCCCTTTCGGTCAGGCCTTCACGTATTTGCGCCAGTCGTGTTCTTCCTTGAAACCAAGCACTTCGCGAATCTTCCGGTTGGAAAGGAGACCTTCATATTCGCCGATCTCACGCTTGAACGGCACGTTCGGATAGAATCGCCTGGCGAGTTCCCTCGACGGCGTATTGGCCGAGACGGTATCGTTGGCGGCGTTGAAGACCTGGAAACCAAGACCGTCCTTTTCGATGCAGAGATGGCAGATCTGGCCGAGATCGCGGGCGTCGATGTAGCTCCAGGCAATCCGCTTGCGCATTTCGGGATTGGCGAAATAGGTCGGGAAGTTCTCGTATTCATGCGGCTCGATGACGTTGCCGATCCGCAGCGCATAGATGTCGAAGCCGGAGCGTTCGGCAAAGGCGCGGGCTGTCTTCTCGTTCACGACCTTGGAGAGGCCGTAGGAATCCACCGGATCGACATCGTAATCCTCTTCCAGCGGGAACTGGTGGAAATTCCGATGACCCTCGGCAAAGCAGACGCCGTAGGTCGTTTCGCTGGAGGCGATGATGATTTTGCGGATCCCGAGCTTCACCGCCGCCTCGATGACATTGTAGGTGCCCATCGTATTGATGCGGAAGGTCTCGTTGTCAGGCTTGATGAGGATACGCGGGATTGCCGCGAAATGCACAATCGCATCAAAGGGCTGGACGCCCCTGCCCGCATCGAGATCGGGGAAGTCCCGGTGCATCGAAAGCGCATTGAACACCTGGCCGCTGTCGGTGATATCGGCGATCAGGTTTGTCACGCCGGGGCTGTCGAGCGGCACGAGGTCGACGTTGTGCACCTCATAGCCAGCATTGATCAGCCAAGGCACGGCATGGCGCCCTGCCTTGCCCGAACCGCCCGTGAAGAGAATGCGCTTTTTCATCATGTCCTCCCGTATGAAATCGGAGGCATAGATAACGGCTTCGCGGTCAAGCGCAAGTCTGCCCGACAGCAGCGATTGCACCGCCGAGGCGCGCCGCAGGAAGGCAGACAAAGAAAAAGCCCCGCTGTTTCCAGCGGGGCTTCTTCAATTGGATAATCCGAAGATTACTCGACGATCGAGGCTACGATGCCGGCGCCGACGGTACGGCCGCCTTCGCGGATAGCGAAGCGCAGCTTTTCTTCCATCGCGATCGGAA
>NZ_LMHV01000023.1 GCF_001429725.1 Rhizobium sp. Root708
GGGCTGACGATCTGCATCGGCCGCTGAACCTGGCGCCGGATCGGTTGACGGAGATCCTGTGCAAGCGCGAGCAGCGCTATGTYGGATCGCAGCTGACSKTTTCGTTCGAGCGCAARCGGATCATGCTGSAGGAGACCGAGGTGACGCGTGGTCTGGTTGGTCGCTATGTCGAGACCTATGCCTATGCGGACGGCCGGCTGGATGTGCGTTGGAAAGGCTATTCCCTACCCTACACGGTGTTCGACAAGGACCAGCGGGTGACGCATGCSGCGATCACCGAGAACAAGCGGTTGGGTGATGTTCTGGCCTATATCAAGGAGCGCCANACCCTACACGGTGTTCGACAAGGACCAGCGGGTGACGCATGCSGCGATCACCGAGAACAAGCGGTTGGGTGATGTTCTGGCCTATATCAAGGAGCGCCAGGAGCAGCAGGACGAGCCGACGGTGAAGAGCAACAGCGATAAGAATGGCTACGTCAAACGGGCTCGCGGACCGGGCCGGCGGAAGGATTTCATGAACGATCCGGCAGTGATCGCACGGCGCCAGAAAGCACTGTCGCGACAGCAGGCTGCGGAGTGAGGCGTCTCAAAGCTAAAGCCGAAGAGGTGTATTTACCACCCGCCCCCGATCTGATCTTGCAACCGGTATCAGCCGCTCAGATCGNAGGCTGCGGAGTGAGGCGTCTCAAAGCTAAAGCCGAAGAGGTGTATTTACCACCCGCCCCCGATCTGATCTTGCAACCGGTATCAGCCGCTCAGATCGRGGCTGGTCGATGTGCCGTGTGGCGACCAGTCGGACATTACTACTTTGCAAGCCGGCGGACATTCCAACTCCTCCGCCACAAGGTGTGTGGCTTCAAGGTCGGCCGACGGACGGCCACCAACCTGACTGACTCATGAAAATGGAGTTACCCGTACAGTTCCATGAGAAAGTGACCTCGACGCCCACCTTCCAAAATCCTAGAGATACAGAAGGAGAACGGGATCAACTGGTCCCTTTGGGAGAGTTTCATGACCGCATCAGTTTCGGAGGCGTCCTCGGTGGATACGCCGAGCGTCAGCCAGCCTCGAGTCCATCTGTTGGTCTTGCTCGCTTTGGGCCTATCGCATCTTTGCAACGACACCATTCAGTCCCTGATTCCAGCTGTCTATCCGATTTTGAAGAGCGAGTTCGCCCTCGACTTCGCGCAGATCGGCGTCATAACGCTTGTTTTCCAGATCGCAGGCGCACTGCTGCAGCCGGCGATCGGGCTCTACACTGATCGCCACCCATTGCCCTACTCGGCGGTATTCGGAATGGCGTTCACGCTCGCCGGTCTGATCAGTCTCGCCTACGCTTCCTCCTATGTCCTGATTCTGATCTCGGTGACCTTGGTTGGTATCGGCTCATCGATCTTCCATCCGGAAGCGACACGCGCAGCCCGTTATGCCTCCGGCGGCAGGCAAGGATTGGCGCAGGGTATCTTCCAGGTCGGCGGTCAGATCGGCGGCGCACTCGGGCCGCTTTGTGCCGCGGTCTTCATCGTTTCGAATGGCCGGCACAGCCTGGTATTTTTCACGGCGATGATCGCTCTGGCGATGTTCCTGCTCACATGGAGTGCCCGCCAGTACTGGTCGATCCAGTCGCAGTTCGAAGCCGCGCTACGGAGCAAGGGCGCAAAGGATGCTCGACCGGATCACTCGCGCCGGACCGTCGTTATCGGTCTCGCTGTTTTGACGCTGCTCATGGCATCGAAGCTGACCTATCTCGAGAGCTTCCGCTCATTTTATACATTCTACCTGATCGATCGCTTCGGCGTCTCGGTGTCGATGTCGCAGATGATGCTGTTTGTATTCTTCATCTCGTCCGCTGCCGGCGTGCTGCTCGGCGGTATCGTCGGGGACAGGATCGGCAGGTACCGGATCATCTGGATTTCTATCCTGGGCCCCCTGCCCCTCACCCTGCTCTTGCCCTATGCAGACTTGTTCTGGACGGGAGTGCTGACGGTCGGTATCAACCTCATCATGGCAAGCGCGTTTGCTTCCATCATGATCTACGCGATGGACCTCGTTCCCAAGCGGATCGGCCTGATTGGCGGAATGTTCTACGGCCTCAACTTCGCGATCGGCGGGATTGCCGCAGCGTTCCTTGGCGGGTTGACTGACAGGATCGGGATTGAGGGCGTCTATCAGATATGCTCGTTCATACCGATCGCGGGTTTCCTGGCTATATTCCTGCCGCGTCTGGAGGTCAGGCGATAGTGCCCTGCTGATCTCACCGCTTAAGACGGGAATCTCGCAGCAGAGATAGAAGCCGTTTGCGGTCGGATCGCCCAAGCGCGGACCCTCTCGTCAGTCGGCTCGCGCTACGAAAAGCTGCGCTTTATGAAAGACAAAGAGCCGCGCCCACAGCCGCGATACTTCTAGGGTAACGGAAATGTCGGCGGATTACTGTCTGGATTCGTGACCGCGGGCTGAAGCCGTCGCCGGCTATTTGGGTTCGGATGTCACGAAGGTGAACTGCTCGTTCATGTGGGCTTCATCGGGCGATTGCTACCGTGGGTTCGTCGTCAACAGAAATGAATCATCAGGACAAGTTAGCAATGCAGCACCCTGCCGCTCCATCGGCCGGCCGAGATCCGCGCCTTGATTTTTTCCGTGGCCTGGCTCTGGTTATGATCTTCATCAACCACGTGCCTGGCAACATGATGGAAGGAGTTACGTCGAAGAATTTCGGTTTCTCGGATGCCGCCGAAGCCTTCGTTCTGATGTCCGGCATGTCTGCGGGCCTCGCATATTCGAGCGCCTACGCCCGCGATCGTATTCACGCGATTGCCCGCATATTGCGCCGCGCGGGGCGGCTCTACAGTGTCCATCTGCTCACGACCGTGTTGGCGGTCGTCATTCTGATGGCTGGCCACAATTTTCTGGGCACGACCGCGCTTTCCGAACGCGTCAACATGATCTCGTATCTTGAAGCGCCGTGGACGACCGCCCTGGGCGTGCTCGGCATGACGCATCAACTCGGCTACTTCAACATCCTGCCGCTCTATATGTTGCTGCTTGCAGCGACGCCTTTGTTTCTGGCTCTTGCGTCGCGCAGCCGGCGTCTTTTGTTGACAGTATCCGTATCGATCTGGGCGATTGCCGGTTGGAATAATATCAATCTGCCGAACTTCCCCACCGAAGGGTCGTGGTTCCTGAATCCGTTCTCCTGGCAGCTGATCTATTGCATCGGGCTATGCGCCGGCATCTCGTCGAAGAAGGGCGAGGTTCTCGTCAGATACAGCCCGGTCCTGATGACGGCTGCGATCGCATACCTCGCCTTTGCGATGTTCGTTATTCAGGGGCAGAATTACGATCTGACGAATTGGGGCGATCACCCGCTGCTGGTCGGATTTGACAAGGGAATCCTGCCTCTCCCGAGACTGCTGCACGTCCTGGCGCTGGCATACGTGATTTCGCAGATCGCCGCATTCCGTTCGATTGCCGGAAACGCCAAGGTGGCCGCCGTGGCTCTGCTTGGAAAGCAAGGCCTCGCGGTGTTTGCCTGGGGATCGGTTACCTGCATTTCGCTACAGGTTCTTCGGGAAGCCTATGCGTTCTCACCTGCCCTTGACTGCGCGACGCTCGCGCTGGGCGTGGCGGTTCAATATGCCGTGGCACTGCGCCTGCAGGCCGAGAAAATGGTGCTACGGCCTCGTAAGCAGATGGCCTAGACCGGCGACACTAAACGCCGGTCGATCGTTGGAGCAAGTCGCGCCATCTCTTCGCGTAACCGTCAACCACCGGCGGATTCATGTTGGAAGCTCTGAAGCGGGCTTCGAGTAGCTTCACATCAAAATCATCCAGAGGAGTCTCCTTTGGATAATGCTTGAGCGTGTACCTGAACATGTCTTCCCAGCTCCGGCGTACGCCGAGCGACTCGTCAGCCAGGTCCAGGCGTGTGCGATCAATGAGTTCTTCCAACGTCGTCATCTGTTGCCCCAACGAATCCGGAGCCAGATAACAACAATCTCGCGGCTTACGCGAGGACCTCGATGAAAACGGATGTTGTCATCCTCGGATGACCATACATGCGGGCCGCGCAGGCGGCGCCGACGTCTCCACGGAACGGCGACGCCGCCTGCCTGCCCTAACATGAAAAATTGGTGGTGAACGGGAAGCCCTGACGCGCAGCGAACTGAAACGCAGGAGACCGTTTCAGCGCTCAACCCTCTTCCCGTCAACCTATAAGAGAGTAGCGAGGACCGGTGAGACGCGCATATACCAATTGATATAAGCCCGGCTGCTCCGGTCACCATCGGTGTATTTATTTGGAGAGACCGAAGATCAGCCGCGCGAGGTCGATCTGCCGCTTGGAGCCTGTCTTGTCGAAAACGGCGTGAAGCTGTGCACGAACCGTTCCGACCGAAACATCGCGGGATTTTGCCACTTCGTCGACGCTTCTGCCGAGCCCGATCTCCCGGGCTACGCTCGCTTCGGCGGGGGTCAAGTCATAGAGGCCAGCGAGAATGCCGTCGTCGACCTTGGCATCCTTGAGCACCGGCGTGATCGCAAGCAAAAGGTCAGCGGCGTTGAAGATGTCGTGCGCTGCGCCTGCGATCGGCAGCGCGTGAACGACCATCGCTGAGTGTTCATGTTCGGCGGCAATTGGAAAAGAGCCGCCGAGTTTGGCGACGCGCGCGTCCAACAACGATGCCCAGCGGGCGTCCGCCGCCTTCTGAGCAAACACTATTCGGTGGCGGTGGTCACGAATAACACCTGGAATGAGGCGCGCGAAGCTTTTGTTGGCGACCACAAGCCGCCCGTTCTTCAACGCCGCGGCCCAAATTCCAAGGGTCTCCATCGCATCCACGGTGGATTTGATCTGTTCGAATTTTAGCCTCGATGCCAATAGAGCTGCCCGCGCAAGGTGCGGCCGGAGCTCCGTCAGCGCAGTCGTCACCTCTTTTGGGAGAGGGCCTTCCTCGAAGCTCCTGTGCACCGACAGCTTGATGATGTCTCCCGATGGCGAGGTTATTCCGGTGCCTGCATGCCAGAAGCATCCGTGCGGACGCATGAAACCCTGATAGTATTCGCTTTCCATCATCTCCTCGACGGACATCACGTCGGTATCCATCAGGAAGCGGGGTTCCGCGAACTTGCGGCTTCGCTCTTCACTCTGAAGATAAGGGTTCTTGGACCCCCAGCCCCCTTCGATATAGGCCTGCATCTTAGGAACGACGGAATCATTTCCGATCCACCTGAAATCCCCATCTGGGGAAACTCCCATCAGGACACCGTCTCGCGATTGACTGCGCCGCGCCAGCTGGTCGAGCAATCCAGGGCCCTTCCAGAGCTCCGGCACCACCGCAGCTTCGTATATCGTGTCGATGAAGTCGTGATCCATGTGCGTCCCCTGCCCCGGAAAGACTAGCACGTAGAAGATGATGTCGCGGTCTTTTTTGCAACCGTCTTAAATGAAACCACAGCGATAGCGCTGGGCTCGTCGCGCGATCGTGCGGCGCCGAGGCTTCTCACTGGCGACAGGCCGACATGGTTTCGTCGCTGCCCGGCACTCCGCACTGAAGGTCTGGATCAGCATGGCCTGCGGACCGATCACTTCCAAACGTCCTCAACCGCTGCTATGTTAGCGGTCTCGCATTCACGCTCAGGACGGTGTTGGATTTGGGAATCCAGACTTCAGGAAATCAAACAGCGACCTCGCCGCTCTGGAGTAAGGGCCTGGTAGCGCTCCTGGGACTGTTCTTCTTCGTCGTCATGGGCGCAGTTTCCGAAGTGCACCATTGGCGGGAGGCTGGTAAAAACCAACATCCCGCCGAAGACGATGGGGCCGTACCCGTTCAATCAACTGGGGATGCGATTGCAGAGCCTGTCAGTTCGCAATCGTCCATGTCGGATGGAACGCGCCTTTTCGACGTTCCACAGGCCGAATTGACCAGCCAGTTCGTTCGCAGGTGGCGGATATCCGGACCCCAGATTTGTGCAGCCTTCCGTGACGCCGGCATAGAGGCGACAGAATGGCGCGCCGCCTCCATGCGTAGTATCAGCTACGAATGCTATTTTCAGCGGATTTATGAGAGAGACGATATTCGTCCTCTGCGCTCGACCTTCCTGCGCGTTCGAGGAAACGCGTCGGGTGAGGTGCTCGAGATCAGCGGCAGGATTGTCGGGCCGACGACTGACGACCAGGGGCTCCTCGACCCGTCCCTCATGCGCATCTTCGAGGTTCTGGTCAGCCAGGTAAGGTGGGGCGACTTTCAGGACACGCTGATCCCGATCCAGAAACTGCTGGATATCAGATGCGAACGCTTCGGCGCATCTTTCGAGTTCAAGCGAGAGCTGAGCCGGGAAAACAGTTACGATTTCACCCTGGTCCTGTCTCAGAACTCCAACCAGCAGGTCCGAACAAGAGCGTACTTCTCTCCGGACCGATGGATGGTCAATCCGGATGTCGCGAGAACGCGTCCTATGCTTCTAACGGTGTCGAGCAGGTAACGCGATCATCATGGAAAATATGGTCTCGCTTTACGGCCTGTCAGGCGGTTCGAACGCTTATTTCGTAAGGGCGGCGGCCTGCCACGACGAGCAACCGTCAAATCGCCCCTTGCCTTTTGTCGAACGGATTTGTTTCCTGATGCGATCGTCGCCGACCAAGTGAGCGAAAATGTCGTGTGGAGGAAATCTATGCAAACCCATGTTCTGACCGGTGGCTGCCAGTGCGGCGCAATCCGATACGCGCTTGATCAGCAACCGCAGAACGTTCACGTGTGCCACTGCCGCATGTGCCAGAAGGCGGTTGGCGGCCCCTTCGCGATCATCTGCCCTGTCATGAAGTCGGCATTTCGCCTCACACGCGGGACAGTCAGCTATTTTCATAGTTCGGATATCGCTCGCCGGGGCTATTGCCGCGGCTGCGGTACTCCGCTGATATTCGACTATCCTGATGCCGAGGACGTGGGAATTCTTGTCGGGACGCTCGACGAGCCCGATCGCGCGCCACCGGAAAATCAGTACGGCAATGAGAGCCGTGTCGCCTGGTACGCCGGGCTGATCCAGGTGCCCGGAGATCGGCCGACTTACGCCGACAATGCAGCGATGCTGCACCGGATTTCCAGCACCAACCGCCAGCATCCCGACCACGAAACGATCAATTGGCCTCCGGTCGACTAGCATTGTGCTCGCCCACAATGCAAACCGCCGCCATTTGTGAGTTGTTACGCAACAGGACCAACGAGTCCTAGCTCGTTTTCGGGGGCTAGCCTCGTGATGAGAACGCGGATACCCCGTTCCCAGATGACGTCAGGGAAGGCTATGTAGTATCCGCCGACGGCGCGGTAAGCCTCTGGTTTTTGCCTGACGCCCTCAGTGGCTGCTGTAGAGCGGTGGGAAGTCGTCGTCTCCCCGATCCGGGAAAAGGCTTCGCCTCATGCGCCGGATTGCTTCGGCCTCGCTGCGCTGTCGCGAAAGCATCACGCTCGTTACCTCGCTAAAAGCCGATCCGTCTTTTTCGGCGACGCGTACTGTTCCTCCTTGCGCAAGGAAGTCACAGAATGCTTCAACGGACCGGAGCCGCGTCGTCAGTTCAACATACCGATCTTCATATCGTGCCTGCATCACCTGCCTCCTCGGACGATTGTTGACGGAGACTTCGGCGATATCATGGCTGTAATCATTGTGGATCACTTGCGGATGCCGGGACGTTCGTTGGTGCTTCCGCAACAATCCCTACGATCTGGTCGGTAGCTCGTAGCCCTGCGTGCACAGCGGTCTCGTCAGAGTCCTGCCAACGCCAACGCTGACGGGATCACCGACCCTCAGGACGCCGTTGCAGACGGGCGCGCAATACACACCCATGTTGCGACTGCCGAATCTCATGATGTTTCTCAAGATCTCCGGATCGTTCGGGAACCCGTCCTGCTCGATGATCGTAAAGCCGCAGCGTTTCGTGGGGGCGATCACCGTTCCTTCCACTCCGCCGAGCCGGACGGCCTGATCGACCCAGCCGAGTTCGACAAAACCGGTTATATCCTCTGCTGTTTCGACCACGATATTGGGTCGGAAACGTCTCGGATTGGGATCGCCGGCTGGATGAAGTGACTTCAGGTGGCCGATCGAAGCGCTGGTGAGAAGATGCAACGGCGAGACGTCGTAGCGATCCTTTGCCAATGCGGCGTTCGGCATTTCGGACTGGGTCCGCTCGTAGGGACGAAGTTCGACCTCGAAACCGAAAAACCCCGTCAGTGCCAAGCCAAGCTGCGGGTCTTTGACGCCGCGCCAATCGTGGTTGGGGACTAGGATCTGGACCTCACCGTTCTCCGTCATCCGCGATTTCATGAACACGCATTTTTGCCATTGCCGATCCCGTTCAGGATGAGCCACGGTGCCAGTCGACACCTCGACAAGTGCGTATCGCCGGTCACCTACCATCCCGTTGGCCGAGACTTCGCCATGGTCGAGCTGCTCTCCCGTCAAGGAGCTTACCGGATAACGCCAAAGCTCGGTGATTTTTCCGACCTGCGGCATGCTCAGTGCACCTCCAAAGGCATTGCCCGCACCTGCGAGGGCGTTGCGCCGAAGGTTCGCTTGAAGGCGCGCGTGAAGTGCGAGGCGTTTTCGAAGCCGACATCGAGCGCGATTTCGATCATCGACCGTTTGGGGTTTGCGAGGAGTTCTTTTGCCCGTTTCAGTCGGACGCGCTTGTAGGCTTGAGCCGGCGACATCCCCGCCTTCTCCATGAAGACACGCTCGAGCTGCCGGCGCGACAGTCCGACGGAGGACGCGAGTTCGGGGATCGAGATGCCGTACTCCATGTTCTGTTCCATCAGGATCATCGCGGCCCTGACACGATCATCGTCGTAGTTCTCATAGAGCGGCCGGTGCGGCTGTACGTCTCCCGGAGATCTCGCCTTCTCGATCTGCAGGACTTCGAGGGCATTTCGTTCCGCCTCGTGACTGATGTATCGGCGAACAAGAAGTGCGGCCATGTCGGCAGCGCTGGTTCCGCCAGCACAGGAACCGCGCTGGGTGTCGAGATTGAAGAGCCGGTCCGAGCGCGCCGACAGGGTCGGAAACCGCTCCTTGTAAGCCTGCACATGGAGCCAGCTGACGCAGGCATTGTGGTTTGCCATGAGGCCGGCTTCGGCGAGGATGAACGTTCCCGTGCAGAGGCCGATCAGAGGAACGCGTTGTGCAGCAGCACGTCGCAAAAACGCGACGGTCCCGTCGTCCACCGGTCGGTCGACGGTCAGCAGACCGCCAACCACCACGATGTAATCAAAGCGAGACGGATCGACGAAGTCGGAGGTCGGGGCGACTTGGACACCGCAGCTTGAGGTGACAAGATGACGCGTGCTTCCCAAAACCTGCCAATCGGCCCGTACCCTTCCGGAGCGATCGAATTGATCACTCGCAAGACGCAGGGTGTCTACGAAAAGGGCAAATGCCGACAGCGTGAATGTCCGCGCAAGCACGAAGCCAACCTTGAGCTGCTTGATTGCGACCGCATTTTCCCCGGTTCGAAAATCCTCTGGTCTCATCGGTCATGCCTCCTGTTTCGAAAGCCCATCATCAAGCGATCTTAAAATCCGTACGCAAGCTGATCCGGCTCGTCCACGACGGTGGTGTTGCGAGCAACGACGCGGGCGAAGCCTAAGATGCGGAAGTACGTGCTCGTCATTGGTCACCTGGCAGCAGCGGACGGGCGATTGCGATCAAGCAGCCCTCGGCTCAGACGATCAAGCAGGAGGGCGACGGCGACGATTGCCAGCCCGGCCCGCAACCCGAGGCCCATTTCCATGCGCGTCAATCCACGCGTGACCTCTGCACCCAAACCGCCTGCGCCCACGAGCCCTGCCAGGACAACCATTGCCAGGGACAGCAGGATGCATTGGTTGAGGCCGACGAGCAGAGTCTGCTTTGCCAGCGGGATTTCAATCTTCCAAAGCACCGACCGTGGGTGAGCGCCGATCGCGCTGCCGAGTTCGATGTATTCGCGCGGTATCTGTTTGAATGCCAGCGTGGTGAGACGCAGCATCGGAGGGATTCCATAGACGATTGTCGCAATGATCGCCGGCACGCGCCCAAGGCTGAAGACCATGACTGCCGGAATGAGATAGACCCATGGCGGCACGGTCTGCATGACGTCGAGGACTGGCCGGACGGCGGCTTCCAGGGGCCGATAGCGTGCACACAGCACGCCCACGGGGAACGCAACGAGCACCGAGATGAATACCGCGACTGTCACGAGCGCAACAGTCTGCATCGATGCCGTCCAGAATCCGACGATGAGGCAGAAACCGAGGCAAAGCCCGGCAAGGATAGCACCACGAAGATTGACGGCGAAGAACGCCGCGACGACGACGATCGCGATCATGGCAGGCGGAGGCAGCACGAGAAGGGCTGCCTCGATTGCGGACAGGACCGTTTCAACGATAGTGCTGATGGCTGAAAACAATGGATGGAGATTGGTATTCAACCAGTCGACAACAGGTGCCAGGAAGGCGCCCGGCGAAAACTGCAAAAGCGAAGTGTTCATGACGTCCTCCCCGTTCCGAGACGCGCGGCGCTCTGCGTTATGCGATCAAGCACCATGGTCAGCACCACGATCGCGATCGCGCCGTTGATCGATGTGGCGATATCGAGAGTGCGGATCGCTCCGTAAATGGCGTCCCGACGTGCCTTTTCCGATCTCGCCGGCGTCCAACAGGACGATCTTTTCGCCCGGCCGCAGCGCACGGAGGCGTCGGGCAGCGGAGAGTCCGGCAAATCCGGCGCCGATAACCAGCCAGTCCGCAGATACGTTGCCGTCGAGTTCTTTTAAGGGAAACAGGCGCTGACTGATGGTCTCCCAGCCAGAGACCCCGTTTTCAATCGGCAGCCGTCTGACTAGGTTGCTGGTCATCGCACGCTCTCGTCGACTGACCGCTCCGAGATGTCGATCCAAATGGTCTTCAGCTCGCAATAGTTATCGTGGGCGAATGCCGACTTGTCGCGACCGCCGAAGCCCGATTCCTTGTAGCCGCCAAACGGCGTGGTGGCGTCGCCTTCGCCGAAGCAATTGACGGTGACCACGCCCGCGCGGATCTCTCGCGAGAGCCGGATCGCGTTGCGGAGGCTGCCGGTGTAAACGGACGCTGTCAGGCCATAGTTGGTGTCGTTTGCGAGCGCGACCGCCTCGGCGAGCGTGTTGAAGGTGGTCACCGACAGCACCGGCCCGAATATCTCTTCCTTGAAGAGACGGCTCGATGACGTCACGCCATCAACGACCGTCGGCTCCACGAAGATGCCGTCATGCGTGTCGCCACCATAGGCAACCGATAGCTTCTCCTTCTTCGCATCGTCGAGAAACGATGTGACCTTCTCGAAATGCGCCTTGTTGACTAGGGCACCGATGCGGTTGTCCGGATCGAGCGGATCGCCGGTTCTCCATTCCCTCATGTAGGCGCCAATCCGCTTCAGCAGATCGTCCTTCACATTGGCGTGGACGATGAGGCGCGAGGTAGCCGAGCAGTTCTCGCCCATGTTCCAGAAGGCACCGTTGACGACCTGTTCAGCAACAAGATCGAGATCCTCGGCATCATCGAGAACGACGGCGGGGTTCTTGCCGCCGCACTCGAGCACGACCTTCTTGAGATTGGAATCGGCGGCGTAGCGCAGGAACCGGCGCCCGGTCGGCGTCGATCCGGTAAATGCGATCATGTCGACGTCCATGTGCAGGCCGAGCGGTTCGCCCACGTCTCTGCCACTACCTGTGACAACGTTGAACACGCCCGCAGG
The DNA here is from genome assembly GCF_001429725.1 of Rhizobium sp. Root708. Taxonomy (GTDB): domain Bacteria; phylum Pseudomonadota; class Alphaproteobacteria; order Rhizobiales; family Rhizobiaceae; genus Rhizobium. The sequence continues at coordinate 11,763 of NZ_LMHV01000023.1, forward strand.
TATCCCTGCTTCGTGAGCGAGTTCCGCGACCCGAAGTGTTGTCAGCGTCGTGTCCTCGGCGGGCTTGACGACAACGGAGCAGCCCGCCGCCAATGCCGGGCCGATCTTCCAGGCAAGCATCAGGAGCGGAAAATTCCATGGGAGGACGCAGCCGACAACGCCGATCGGCTCGCGGACGATCATCGTCAGCGCGTTCGATCCGACAGGAGCGGTGTTGTCGTAGAGCTTGTCGATCAGCTCGGCATGCCAGCGCAGCGTATGGATGGTGTCTGGAATGTCGACCGTCTGGCACTCGCGGACGGGCTTGCCGCTATCGAGACTTTCCATGACTGCAAGTTCGTGTCGATTGCGCTCGATGAGCTTGGCGAGTTCCAGCAGGACCTGCTTGCGTTCGCCGGGCGAGCGCAACCGCCAGCGACCATCGTCAAAAGTCGCGCGGGCTTTCGCGACCGCATGGTCGACGTCGGTGCTGTCGCAGGCTGCGACCTTGGCGAGCGTATCGCCGGTCGCGGGGTTCTTTGCCTTGAAGGTCTTGCCCGAGCTTGCAGGGCGGAAAGCGCCATCGATGAAGGCATTCGTCGGGAATTGAAGGTCGGCTGCGATCGCCTTGTATTCGGCGGCGGTCAAGGGCTCATGGATGACGATTGGCTCCCGATGTGATCTGGCCGACCGTGCGCTTCAACGTCGAAACGACGGTCTCAAGTGTTCGCTTTTCTTCGGAATTGAGCGGACGCAACGGCGCACGCACGGAGCCGGTCTTCAGCCCGATGATCTCGCAGCCGTGCTTGATCGACTGGACGAACTTGCCGCACTCGAGGAAGTCCATCAGGGGCAGCATCGCGGTCATGATCGCGCGACCCTTGTCGAAGTTCTTCTCGATGACGCAGGCTTCATAGAGCGCGACGTGCTCTTTCGGCAGGAAGTTCGAGCCGGCGCAGACCCAGCTTCTCGCGCCCCAGGCAAAAAACTCGAGCGCCTGGTCGTCCCAACCGCATGAGAGCGCGATGTGCGGAAACTTGCGGGCAAGCAGATGCAGATTGCCCATGTCGCCGGAGCTTTCCTTGATGGCGACAACGTTTTTGGATTTTCCGACGCGGGAGAAATACTCCTCGCCCATCATCACGCCCATACGGGCTGGATAGTTGTAAAGCATGATCGGCATATTCGCCGCGCGATCGACGGTCATTGCGTGGACCGCGTTTTCCCGCTCGGTCGGCAGGGCGTAGGGAGGCGTTGACACGAGAGTTGCATCGGCACCAATCTCTTTTGCCGCCTTGGCGTACTCGACCGAATCCTCGGTGCGGGTGGCGCCGGTTCCGATGATCAGTGCCAATCGGTTGCCGGTGACATCCTTGGCATAGGCACCAACATCGAAACACTCCTGACTTGTCTGAGCGTAGTATTCGCCCGTCGAACCGCCGACGATGATGCCGTGGACTCCCGCTTCGATGAGCGATTCCAGGACGGCGGCGAAGGCCTTGCGGTCGATCTGGCCACTCGCGTCGAGCGGCGTAATCGCCGGCGTGTAGATCCCCTCAAACTTCACGATGACTTCTCCAGTGATTGCGTGGCTGGAGAACCGACAAGGGCGTCCGCCTTGAGCCCCTGCGGAGCGATGAACATTTCCATATTCTCGCGCGACAGCTCCCAGTGTTCGAATACGAGATCGACGACCGCGTCCTCGTCGTGAGCCGCCACGGCCTCGATGAAAGCATCGTGGTGATCGACCGCCACCTGCAGGCGGCGCTTCATGTCGTCGTTGCGCGGGCGGAAGAACGTGTGGCCGATACGAGCGTGATCGATCAGCAAGCGGCCAAGGCTGGGCTGGAGGTAGGCATTGGCCGACATCTCGCCGAAAATCTCGTGGAAACGGTTGTTCTCGATGACCATGGCGAGCGGATCCATGCTGACGCTCGCAGTGCGGAACCGCTCCTGCGTCTGCTTGAGATCGGCAAGTTGGGTGGGCTTGAAGTTTTGAACCGCCAGCCGCCCGATGGCGGCATAAATCATCGGCGCGACAAGGAAGAAATTCCTGAGCGTCACGTGGTTCATCGGAATAACCCGTGCACCACGGTTCTCGCGGATGTCGATATACCCCTCACCCGCCAACCGCCGAAAAATATCGCGGACCGGCGTGCGAGACAGGCCGTAGCGCTCGCTCATGCTGCCCTCATCGAGATCGGCGTCGGGGTCGAGCTCCATCGTCAGGATCTGACGCTTCAGGTCGTCGTAGAGATTGCTTTTGATCGCTTTCGCCATTTTCGGGCCAACTCCTCATTCCTCGAGCCAGCACACCATACACCCTCGCAAACGAGAGTCAACGGATTGTATACTTTGTGGACACAATAGATGTAAACGAGAAATACATTACAAGTGATCGCCGGGGGGCTTCCTGGCGAATGGTCTCGAAACGCCCGGCTCCCAATCCGTCGACACAGGGCGGATTGGGTGAACGCGACTGGCATTGAGCTGGTGAGAGTGGGGGAGCGAATGGTGAAACTCCGGGTGCGAGCAGAACTTCTCCTGTCATCGCATCAAGCAAGACATCCATTCCGGCAACGCCTGTTAGAGAGATCGGCGTTAACAGGTGTTGGGAAGGAGGAATGGCGATAGCTGAGGCGCCGCACGCAATATCAAGCTATTGGTTTAGGCTGTGCTGAACCAGCGCCCCGACCGTTTTCTCGGCGGAGGGCGATGAGACGGAAGCTACAAAAGAAGTGCGTTTCCGCTCAGCGTGCGGGCTTTAAGTGCTGAGGCTTATGGGCTGCTCTCTTCCCGGATTTTTCGCTCTCGACGATGTATTCGGGGTTAGAGCGCGAGGCCTTGACCTTGTGGCCCTTGATTTCCGTTGGAACCGTCTGCTTCCTGATCACCTTACCCTTGGTCTCGCCCTGGCTGGTATTCCAGGCAACCTTGTCACCGCTTTTGAAGGTTTTCGTCAAAGTCTTCTCCCCCGAACGAGACGTTGCTTGTTGACGCGTGGCGGCGTGTGCATTTCGCACAGCACCGCCGCATCGCGCCAATTCGCTACTTGCAGGCGTTTGCTGCGTCCGTTGAGTCGGTCTTGTTCATGGTCGAGGGATTGTTCGTTCCGCTCGCATCGCGACGCTGGCAGTCATTCGCGTCACCGCCCGAAGAACCCGAGTTTTGGCCGTTCATATTGGTGTTCTTGGAATTGTTGCCGCTGCCGGTGGAGTTCTGGCTGTCGCTTGAGGTGGCACCCGAATTGCCGGATGTACCTGTTCCGCTCGACCCGCCGGACGACTGCGCCATGGCCGATGTTGCCATTGCAACAGACAGGATCGTAACGGATATGATTTTCGTGAACATGCGTATTCCTCCTTGAGTCTGTGCATACCGAACCTGCAACAACGGAAGAAGTTCCACGCTGAGAGCGAAAGGCACGACACGGCGCGCTAGTGGAGAAACGTGCGTCAGTGCCGTGCACTGTGCAGCCTGCGGGGTCCTGTTCGACACTAGGGGGTGCCGCGTAGCGATCGCCTATACTGCTGGGGTGACATGCCTGTCCGCCCCTTGAAGGTATCGTAGAAGCGGCTGACCGATCCAAAGCCACAATCATGCGCGATTTGAAGCGGCGTTTCGTTTGTCTCTGCGAGCCGCTGCATCGCGCGGGCGAGCCGGTACCGCGCCAGATACTCCATGACCGAGATGCCAAGCACATCACGAAACGCGCGATTGGCGGTCGTTGCATGAACGCCGGCAAAGCCCGCAAGCATGGGCAGCGTCAATGTGCGGGAATAGCGGACGTTGATCAGATCGGTAAGCTGCTGCGCGTAGCGGATTGCCGGCGTGACGGGCGTCGCGACGTTGCTTGCCGATGCGCCCCGATGCTCCCCGTAATCGAGTATGAGCCGCCTCACCCTTACCTTGACCTCGTCGATAATAAGGTCACGCCTAATGTTGGTCGCCGTCTCCCATTCGCTCGCCCAATCGGCACCATGTGATCGAGTGCTCGCGCTCGGCTGCGGATCCACGATGAATGCACCCTGCATGATCGCCTGTCTGGCGCCGCCGTCGATTGGTAGCGCGAGAAATTCTCCAAGCGGAAGATAGATGCAGACGAGTGGCGCATCCGCGGTCACGGCGATCGTCTGATGGGGAATGGCTGCCCAGAAGAGAACAAGGCGGCCAGCCTCCACCTGCTGCTGCCGTCCGTTGAAAAGATAGGTCATGCTCCCCTCAAGAAGCAGATTTATCTCGACATGGTCATGCCAATGCGCGGCCGGCATGGCGTCTGCGATGTGACGCTCGATCAGGAAAGCGCTGAGTGAGCCCAGCCACTCGTCCAGTTGACCGTTGTTTTTGTCTTTCATGCCGAATGCTCTGATATGGGACTAATCCGGCCAATATCAGGAAGAAATTCTGATTTGGAAGAGGCATTGAGGAGGCAGAGCTGATTTTTAGGAGCCCGATATGCCGAAGATATGCCTTGTGGGTGCTGGCAGCACCGTTTTCGCCCAGAACATTCTGGGAGACGTGCTTTCGACCCCATCGGACGACGCCTACACGATAAGCCTGTTTGATATCGATCCGGAGCGCCTGAAGACATCCGCGATCGTCGCTCGCCGCATTTGCGATGCGCTGGCGCTGCAATCAGTGCGTATCGAGGCAACGCTCAACCGGCGTGACGCATTGCGGGATGCCGATTTCGTTATCCTGATGATGCAGGTCGGCGGCTACAAGCCCGCGACCGTCACGGATTTTGACGTTCCGAAAAGATATGGGCTGAGACAGACGATCGCGGACACTCTCGGGATCGGCGGCATTTTCCGCGGGTTGCGAACCATTCCGGTTCTGGAAGCAATATGCCGCGATATGGAGGAGGTTTGCCCCGATGCTCTGTTGATGCAGTACGTTAACCCGATGGTGATAAACTGCTGGGCAATCAAGGAAATATCGCCCCAGATTCGAAATATCGGGCTTTGCCACAGTGTCCAGCATACGGCGGGGCACCTGGCGCAATGCCTTGGTGAGGATATCGCCGACATCAACTACGTCTCCGCCGGCATCAATCACGTCGCGTTCTTCCTGAAATACGAAAAACGGTATGCGGACGGGAAGCGGGAGGACCTTTATCCGCGCCTGAAGGCGCTGGCAGGGAACGGGCGCGTTCCGCAGGACGACCGGATCCGCTTCGATGTGCTGAAGAGGCTCGGCCACTTCGTCACCGAGTCCAGCGAGCACTTCTCCGAGTACACATCCTGGTACATCAAGGGCCGTCAACCGGAGTTGATAGAGCAGTTCAACATCCCGCTGGACGAATACATCCGTCGCTGCGAGGTCCAGATTGGCGAGTGGCATGCCTTGAGGAGGGATCTCGAAGGCGGCAAGCCGATCGAGGTCTGCAGGAGCAACGAATACGCTGCCGGCATTATCCATGCGGCGGTGACGGGCAAGCCCGCGCTCGTCTACGGCAACGTACCGAACGACGGCCTGATCGAAAACCTTCCGCCGGAATGCATTGTAGAAGTGCCCTGCCACGTCGACAGAAACGGAATTCAGCCAACCCGGATCGGGCGCATACCCTCGCAACTAGCCGCCGTGATGAGGTTGAGCGTTTCAGTGCAGGAATTGACCGTCGAAGCCGCTCTGACGAAAAAGCGCGATCGTATCTATCAGGCGGCGCTGCTCGATCCGCATACATCGGCGGAACTCTCTCCGGATCAGATCTGGAATCTGGTCGACGACCTGATCGAAGAGCACGGCGACCTTCTTCCGAAATACCATTGATCTGCACACGACCTAGGAGACGCCGGCGCACAAGCGCCGTCGGCTCTGGCCAAGGCTTCCGGTCATACGTAAGAAAACGTCAAAAAAGATCATAAATATGATTGACAGTGATCGAATGCAATGGAAAGCTGACGCAATAGTAGCCGGAGGGAGGGCATCGTGAACCAGAGCGGCGGGGTAAAAACGGATCGGCTTGATGCCATTCGCAGTCATCTCTACGCGAATGGCTTCTCAACCATCCAGGATCTCGCCGATGCAGTGCAGGCGTCGCTCGCGACCATCAGGCGCGATTTGCAGGTCCTGGAACAGGACGGCGTTATCGATCGCGTCCATGGCGGCGCCCGTATCGCCGAGGGTTCCTCGGTTGAGCTTGCCTTTCAGGAGCGTGAAAAGCGCCAACTCGCCGCCAAGCGCGCCATCGCCAATGCTGCCTACGATCTGCTGCTGCCGCGGACTGCGATCTTCCTCGATGCTGGCACGACGGTTCTGCAACTCGCGCGTCTGATCCGCATCAACCCGATGCCGTTGCGGATATTTACCAACGGCCTGATCGTCGCTCAGGAATTCCTGAACATTCCCAACCTGGACGTGGTTCTGCTTGGCGGTCAACTGCGCAGCGAAAATGCTTCTCTCGTCGGCCCTCAAGCGGAGGCGATGCTGGAGACCATCTGGTTTGATCAACTCTTCCTCGGTGCCAGTGCGATCAGCCCGGACGGTGCGATCTACAGCGTGGACAGTGCCGAGGCGAGCCTCAATCGACGAATGCTGACGCGGTCGGCGAACCGATATGTGCTGGCGGACGCATCAAAATTCGGAACGATGGCGACCTATAAGGTTGCCCCGTTGGGCAGCGCAAAGCTGATCACCGACACAGGGCTGACCCCGCAGTGGCGGTCTCAGCTTGTGGAAATGGGCGTTGAAACCACCTTGGCTGATCTTGGAGCAAAACAGTGAGCGACGAGTTGATCCTTGGTATTGATGGTGGTGGAACCAAGACGCTTGTCACTCTTATGGACCGCGGTGGAAGAGTGCTCGCCACCGAGCTGGGCGGCGGCGTCAACTCAATGGACAATCCCGAATGGCGGGCCGAACTGGAGCAGTGCACAGTGCCGTTTCGCGGGCGGCAACTGGCGGCGGTCGCTGCAGGTCTGCCCGTCTATGGTGAAGTGACGCATCTGTCGCTTTTGCTTGAGCAGGCGATCGCGCAGATCTTCCCGGGCGTACCGGCAGCGATACTGAACGACGTGGAAGCGGCCCACCTCGGCGCCTTTGCCGACGGTGCTGGCGTTCTCGTGCTCTCCGGGACCGGATCCATGGCTTGGGCGCGAGACACCGAAGGGCGCTCGGTACGCACAGGCGGATGGGGCGATGTCATCGGTGACGAGGGTAGCAGCTATTGGATCGGGCGGCTCGCGCTTCAGCTGGTCAGCCAAAGTCTCGACGGGCGTTCTGAACCAACGAACTTAGCACAAGCCGTATTCGACCATCTGGACCTTGATCTGTCGGATGCGATGAATGCGCTCGGCGATTGGGCAACATCGCTTTCGAAACCACGGCCGAGCATTGCTGCGTTGTCGGCGGTCGTCGACCAATCGGCGAGGAATGGCGATAACGTTGCCCTCGGGTTGCTTGAGCGTGCCGCCGACGAACTCGCCAAACACCACAAGGCAATCGCTGGCCACTGCGGCCCGGGTGCCGATTGGACCTATGCGGGCGGCACATTCGCGAGCCACTTCCTGCTCGAAGCGCTTGAGCGCCGTATCGGCAGCGCGGCGATTACCCCCCGGCTTCCTCCTATCGGTGGCGCGCTTCTGGCCGCTGCCAAACTCCTCGACTGGTCCGTTGATGACCGTTGGGTCGAAAATGTCGCCATCTCGCTCAGGGAGGCGATCCCGCAGTCACGAAATCCGAAGCATCAATAAAAACGAAGGATGGGAACATGCGTAGAATTATCATGCCACTGCTTGCCTCAGCCGCGCTGCTTGCCGCCGTTCCGGCAGGGGCGGAAGATTCCAAGCCTCTGAAGGGAGAGAGCATCACGGTCCTTATGCCCTCGCCGCAGGGGCCAAACATCGCCGCCGATTTTGAAGCTGAAACAGGTATTCACGTCGATCTGCAGACACTCTCCTGGGACGACATCCGACCCAAGCTGGTCACCGCACTGGTGGCGGGAACCGCACCAGCCGATGTGACGGAATTCGACTGGTCCTGGACAGGGCAGTTCAGCGCCGCCGGCTGGTACATGCCACTCAACGACGTGATCGATGCGGATACGGTCAGCGATATCGGCGTCGCCAAAATCTTCACTGTCGACGGGAAATTGCTCGGCGTACCCTATACCAACGACTTCCGTGTGATGCTGGTCAACAAGAAGCACTTTGCGGATGCTGGCATCACGCAGATGCCGAAGACATTGGACGAGCTCGTCGCGACGGCGAAGAAGATCAAGGAAAAAGGCATCTCGACCTATCCGGTTGGCCTGCCCTTGTCGGCGACCGAAGGCGCATCCACGAGTTGGTACCTGCTGACGAAGGCGTTCGGCGGCGAGTTGTTCGACAAGGATTTCAACCCGCTTTTCACGAAGCCCGATTCCGCCGGTTACAAGGCTCTGGCGTTCGAACTGATGCTGCTGAAGGAGGGCCTTGTTGATCCCGCATCGACTGGCCTGAAGGACAGCCAGATCAACGAAAGCATGTTTGCTCAGGGGATCACCAGCATCATGATCTCCGGTGAACCCGGTCGCCTCGGCCAGATGAACGATCCGAAGCAATCGAAGGTCGCGGGCCAGGTCGAAGCGATCCTGGTTCCAACGGAGAGCGGCACCACCCGCAGCTTCGGCCTGCCCGAGGCGCTTGCGATCCCCAATGTCTCGCCAAACAAGGAAGCAGCTGTCGCCTTCGTGAAGTGGTTCACCACCCGGCAGTTCCAGAAAAAGAACGTCGAGAACGGCTTCCTGCCTACTCGCACGTCGGCCCTTTCCGACCTGAATTCGGAAGGCAAGCTCAACAGCGGCGACGCGCTGGTCGCGCAATCCAAAACGGTTGAGGCGCTGTTCCCGCAGGGTACGCCTCCTTGGTACCCGCAGTTTTCCAGCGGTGTGAACACCGCGATCAACAGCGCGGCCAAGGGCCAGATGACCGTCGACCAGGCTGTCGAAAGCATCGCTTACGCTGCCAAGCAGGCAATGGCACAATGACCGTTGCCGCCTCCGAAGGGGCGCTCAACAAGCGGGGTGTCGGCTTAAATGCCGACATCAGCCTCGGTATCCTGCTCGTCCTGCCGATCGTCGTCACCATGGCGGCGCTCGTCTTCTACCCGATGGGCCGCACCCTCTGGGACAGCTTTCACCGGGTCAATCCGATGCAGGCCGGCACGCCGTTCGTCGGTTTGGAAAACTACACACGAATGCTGTCTGACGGCCAGCTTGCGACCACCTGGGCCAACACGCTCATCTATGTCGCGTTGGCCGTCGTTGCCGAGACTGTTTTTGGTGTTCTCGCAGCCGCGTTGATCAACCAGCTCAGGACCGGCAGACAATGGGTTCTGGCCGCGGTCATTCTTCCCTGGGCGCTGCCGGGGGTGGTCAACTCTGTCATATGGTTGTGGATCTATCAGCCGGGCGCTGGACTGCTGAACGGTATCCTGTCCGCAATGGGGTTGCCCTTTGATAATCACGTCTGGTTCAACGATCGCACCAGCGCGCTCATTGCGGTAACCGTCGTGCATGTGTGGCGCATGATGCCGCTGACGATCGTGATCGTGTTGGCGGCCATGCAGAGCATCCCCGCTCATCTCTATGAGGCGGCGCGTATCGACGGCGCCACGCGGCCGCAGATGTTTGCCCTCGTCACGCTTCCGCTGGTGCGCAGCGCCATTGCGGTCGCAATGACCAACGCAACGGTGAACGCCTTCAATCTCTTCGACGAGGCCTGGGTGCTTGCGGGCTCCAGCCTGGAGACACGACCCATCCTCGTTCAAATCTACCTGGAAACATTCCAGAACCTTCGGTTCTCCTACGGCATGGCGCTGTCGGTGGTCATCACCTTCGTCTCCCTGCTCGTCTCGCTCATCTACGTCCTTCGCGTCTATCGCAACACACGGTTCGACTGATGAAACCCAGCCTCCTCTATCGTTTGCTGATTTGGGCCGGCGTCGGTCTCTTGCTCCTGTGGTCCCTTGGCCCGATTTACTGGACCATCGCAAGCTCCGTCACCCCGACGGAGGACTTCTCGACCAGACCGATCAACTTCTTCCCGCAGCATTTCACCCTGGACCACTACTCGCGCCTGCTCGGCGTGAACATCGATCGCATTGGCGGTGTCGAGGTGTGGAAGCAGTTTCGCGCGGCACTTGTGAACAGTGTCATTACCTCGGCAGCCGCCACGATCCTCTGCGTCGCAATTTCCGCCCTCGGAGCCTATGCGTTCACGCGCATGCGCTTTCCGGGACGCCAGACACTTTTTGCGGCTGTTGTCGCGACGCTGGCGATCCCCGCATACGCGGTTCTGATCCCGCTCTACCAGATCATGATCAAGATGCATCTGGTCGATACATATGTGGGCGTCGCCCTTATCTATGTATCCGCCTACCTGCCGCTATCGCTGTGGCTGCTTCGAAGCGTATTCGAGGCACTGCCGTTAGCGTTGGAGGAAGCTGCGCAACTCGACGGTGCCGGTCGTCTCTTCATCTTCTTCAACATCGTCTTGCCACTGGCCGGTCCGGGCCTGACTGCGGCAGCCATCCTGACCTTCCTCGGCGCCTGGGGTCAGTATCTCGTTCCCCTGATTTTCTCGCCGCAGGCCACCAAACCGCTGACGGTTCTCATTCCCGAGTTCGTCACGAAGAATTTCATCGACTACGGGCTGATTACGGCCAGCGGATCCATTGCGATCGTCATCCCTGCCCTCGTCGTCATTTTTCTCAACCGGTATCTCGTCAGCGGTCTGCTGGCCGGTTCGGTTAAGTAAACGGAGACAACATGAATACGACCGAAAAGGTAATCCTCGAGCAATTCCCATTCTGGGAAAAGGCGCTGGGCTCGAACGGAGCTACGGAACGACGCGACCTGCTCGTCTATGTCGGCTGTGGCACGTCGTACTACCTGGCGCTGGCGCTTGCCGCCTATGCAAACCGGGCCGGTTACAAGGCGATTGCTGTTCCCGGCGCTGAATGGCTGAACGGACCGGCGTTCTACTGGCCCGAGTGGCAAAAGACCCATGTCGTTGCGATCTCGCGAAGTGGAGAGACGACGGAAACGGTGGCTGCCGCCAAGGCGAGCCGCGAAGCCGGTGCCTTTGTAACCGGATTGACGGTCGAAGCGGACAGCTCGCTTGCCCGGAACAGCGATCAGGTGGTCGCCTCGGCGACACACACTGACGAAGGCATCGTCATGACGGTGTCGGCAAGCCTGATGCTTTTGCTCGGCCTGCAAATGATCGGTCAGACGGTGTCAGCTTCAGTCGTCGCCTCCGCGCGTCAGCTGGCACTGGCCCTCGATGGCGCCCTGCCCAACAGCGTTCACCAGCGCTCCCATGTGGTCTTTCTTGGTAGCGGCCCTCTCTTCGGGATTGCCTCCGAAGGAGCTCTCAAGCTCATGGAAATGAGCCAGGTGATGACACAGGCTTTCCATCCGCTCGAATACAGGCACGGGCCCATCAGTCTCGTCGACGAAAAGACGGCAGCCGTGATGCTTTACAGCCCCGACCAGAAGGTCGCCGAAGCAAAGCTCGTCGAAGAGCTGCGTGAAAAAGGCGCCTTCGTGATCGGCCTTGGTGGACCGGGCGATATCGAACTTGCGGTCGAGACAGGTCCGCGGCTGGAGGGGCTGGTGATGCTGCCGGCGCTGCAAATCCTCGGTGAACGTGCCGCTCAGGCACGTGGCATCGATACCATCTCCCCCCGTCATCTCACCAAGGTCGTGACATTGGCATGAGCGACACGTTCGAAGAAAACCGGCGCGTCGCCCTGGGACGGCTTCTCGGACAAAGAGCGATCCCCTTGCCACGCGGGATCACTTCCGTCTGCTCCGCCCACCCCATGGTGATCGAGGCAGCGCTGCGGCGGGCCTCTTCCGAACGGCGTGCGGTGCTGATCGAGGCGACCTGCAACCAGGTCAACCACGAGGGCGGATACACCGGCATGTCGCCGGCGGACTTCCGGCATTTCATCGAGCGCATTGCTGCGGACGTCGGCTTCGACGTGGATCTGGTGGTCCTCGGCGGTGATCATCTTGGGCCGAACCCGTGGAAAACCCTGCCTGCCGACGAAGCCATGCGCCGTGCCGAGTTGATGGTGGCTGCCTATGTAGAGGCCGGTTTCGAAAAGCTGCACCTGGATACGTCCATGGGATGCGCTGGCGAGGTGCCGGCTCTGGCCGACGAATTGACCGCCGCAAGAGCCGCACGATTGACGGTAGTCGCCGAAGCCACCGCGGAGCGTATCGGTCGCCGGCCGCCAGTTTACGTCATAGGAACCGAGGTTCCGCCACCCGGCGGAGCAACTCATGCGCTGGACGAGCTCGACGTCACGCGGCCCGAAGCAGCACTTGCAACGCTTAGGGTTCACAGGCAAGCCTTCACGGCTGCCGGTGTGCAGTCCGCGCTGGAGCGGGTGATCGGTATCGTCGTGCAGCCCGGCGTCGAATTCGGCAACGAGAACGTCGTGCTTTACAAGCCCGACAAGGCCCGGAGCCTCGCCGCCGCTTTGACGGAAATGCCCGGCCTGCTCTTCGAAGCTCATTCTACCGATTATCAACCGACCGCCGAACTCAGGGCACTGGTGGATGACGGCTTCGGGATTTTGAAGGTTGGCCCCGGCCTGACCTTCGCCCTGAGAGAAGCCCTCTATGGCCTGGCGGCGATTGCCAATCAGCTGGACGTTCAATCGCGGTCGACTTCCTTGCCCGCCACCATGGAGAAGGTCATGCTGGATCGCCCGGTTCACTGGTCCGGTCACTATAGCGGGACCGAGGAAGAGCAGCGTCTGCAGCGTCATTTCAGCTACAGCGACCGAATCCGATATTACTGGCCGGACCGCCGTGCGTCGGACGCGATCGAAGATCTGCTCAAGAAGCTTCCCAAGTCGATCCCAGAAACCCTGATCAGCCAGCACCTCGGCCGGGTCTATCCGCAGGTAGTATCAGGAGCCGTTGCGCCATTTGCTCGCGATCTCTGCCTCGCGGCTATCGACCTCGCCCTAAGCCCTTACTCTAGGGCCACAGCCGAGCTCAATCATCACTCGCTTTAAAATCAATCTCGCCGGAGGCGGTCATGGCATCAGTAAGCGTCACAAACGCTCGCAAGAACTACGGTCATTTCGAAGTGCTGCATGGGGTCGATATTGACATCCGGGATGGGGAGTTCGTGATCCTTGTCGGCCCCTCCGGCTGCGGCAAATCCACACTGCTGCGCATGATCGCCGGACTAGAGGAAATTTCCAGCGGGCGCATCGCAATCGATAGCCGCGTGGTCAACGACGTTGCTCCGAAGGAGCGCGACATCGCCATGGTTTTCCAGTCCTATGCGCTCTATCCTCACATGACGGTCGAGGCGAACATGGGCTTTTCGCTCAGGTTGGCCAAGGCGCCGAAGGAAGAGATACGGCAGCGCGTTCGTGAGGCTGCGCAAATCCTCGGTCTGGAGAGCCTGCTGGAGCGCTATCCGAGAAACCTGTCGGGTGGTCAGCGGCAGCGTGTCGCCATGGGACGGGCAATCGTGCGCCAACCTCAGGTCTTCCTCTTCGACGAACCCCTCTCCAACCTTGACGCCAAGCTGCGCGTACAGATGCGCTCCGAGATCAAGCAGCTGCACCAGCGGCTGAAGACGACCACGATCTACGTCACGCACGATCAGATCGAAGCGATGACGATGGCCGACCGGATCGTCGTGATGCGCGACGGTTATGTCGAGCAGATCGGGTCACCCCTGGAGCTTTATGATCGGCCCGCGAACCTTTTCGTCGCCGGCTTCATCGGTTCGCCTGGCATGAACTTCATAGAAGGCAAAGTTAGCGCCGATGGGCCTATCGAATTCATCGCCGACGGTGGCCCGCGGCTGCCGATCCTGGAGAATACGCCCGCGGCGCGAGGACAGGAAGTGATCTACGGCATTCGTCCGGAGCACATCTTCATAAATCAGGGCGGAGCACAGGGCGAAGTTGCCGTGGTCGAACCAACAGGCGCCGAGACGCAGATCACCGCGGCTCTCGCCGGAACGAACATCGTCGCTACGGTTCGCGAAAGGTTGAATCTCCACGCGGGCGATACAATCTCGCTTCAGCCGAATCTCAGCAAGGTGCATCTCTTCGACGCGAAGACCGAGAGACGCTTGTCGGCAGGTTAGAAAAAGGCATCGAACCGAATTCGCTGCCTCGCCCGATCAATTGACCGGCTTGATGGACGCCACGATCGCTTTCACTTCAGCGTCGTGCTTGTCTTCCTCGCCCTTGTTGCCCCAATAGGTGACGACAAGTGCCTTGTTCTGAGATGTCTGCACGAAGAGCAGACCGACGCTGACGGGGCCGTCCTCGTCCTTGCCGTCCCACTCGATCGTCGTCATGTTCATGCCGTTCACCTCGGTGACCGGCGTGTCTTTCTGCGTTGACGGATCGATGTTGACCCCGTTCTTCGTCAGGAAATCCACAGCGTCGGAGACGACCTTTTCGATCGAGCCGTTGTCGGCGACATCGGCGGAAAGATAGACAGCCGAGTCGGCCGACGTCGCTTCGATGCCGCTCTCTGTTTCACTGGGTCCCCAGCTGTCGGGGATGGTAATGCTGGCGATGGGCGCGTCGCTTGGGAATTTCAGCGTTGCCGCATGGGCGAAAGCGGGAATGGTGAATGCGAGCAGTGCAAGGGCAATGGTTCTATTCATCGGAGAATCCTTGGGGGGGCACGAGCGACGAATAGCGCCGATACCTTAATATCCCACCTCAATCCGGCGAGATATTCGACAAAAAACCGACATCACCGGCGCGCCAGAATCCATACGACATCACTCTGCTGAAGGCATGCGATGCAAACGGCTCTGCGAGGTCGGCGGTTCCGCCGTGCGCGTTCGAAGGTCGCCTTATTGTTGCGACGCGGGCTTGCGTGCCGAGATCACCAGCCGCCGTTCCCAGGCGACAAGCACGATGCTGGATCCGACAATCAGAAGCGCACCGACAAAGACGTTGGGCGTCGGAATTTCAGCCCAGATCGCATAGCCATAAACGAACGCCCAGATGAGCCCCGTATATTCCACCGGCGCGAGCGCGGAGGCTGGTGCATGGCGAAAGCCCTCGTAAA
Organism: Rhizobium sp. Root708; assembly: GCF_001429725.1. Classification (GTDB taxonomy): domain Bacteria; phylum Pseudomonadota; class Alphaproteobacteria; order Rhizobiales; family Rhizobiaceae; genus Rhizobium. The sequence goes on from NZ_LMHV01000023.1 coordinate 26,797, forward strand.
GCAGGAACTGGCCAATCGTTGCGACCACACCGAGCGCAATCATCAGCATCCAGCCGGTGGCGTCGGGTGTTTTCCATATCCACGGGAACGAGACTGCGCATGCGAGGCCGAACAGCAGGCTCGTGGCATACATCTGCGTCAGCGTGCTTTCGCTTCGGCTGACCAGCCGGACAAGAATCGTGCTCCATGCCCAGCAAAGGCCCGCCACGATGCACATGGCGGCTGGGATGAGGTTCGGGGAATGTGTCGGATTGGCCGCGACCAACACGCCGACGAAACCTCCCACGCCGGCGATCCAGCGCCCTACCCCGACGGTTTCCTTCAAAACGATGATCGACAGGAAAATCGTGATGATCGGAGCCGAGAAATAGAGTGTGGTGAGCTCCGCCAGGCCGATATGACGCGCAGCATTGTAGAACAGCAGCCACGCGATAAGCATGAGGGCGGCGCGAAGAACGACCGTGTTCCGATAAGGGCTTTTGAAGATCGAGGGGTGACGGCGATAGCGCAGAAGCACACCGGTCACCAGCACGATCACCAGACTGCGCATGAACAGGATCTGCGGAACCTCATAATCGGCCACAAGCCATTTCACCAAGGCATCCTGCAACGCGAAGCAGGCATATCCCGCGGACGCCAGCGCAATACCCACTAGAGGGCTCGCGGTGGTTTTTCCAAAAGTCATAAAAGAACCTCGTAAAACATACTAAATCGCCGGCCCCAGTCGGATCGGACTGCCATCGCTGAAGCGATCGAAACGGAAACGGCGGAGATCGTGGCCGATCGAATTGCCCTGGATCATGTCGGAGACAACCCGGCCAACACCGGGACCGATACCGAAGCCGTGACCGCTCATCCCTGTAGCCACCAAAAGACCGGCGATAGCAGGCACGCGATCGATGATAGGAACGACGTCGGGCATCGCATCGATCATGCCCGCCCAGGTCGCCTTAAGGCGCACTTTTCCAAGATTCGGGAAAAGCGCCGGGAAGTTGCGCTCGATTGCATCGAGACTTGAGCGGACCGGAGCGGGGTTGAGTACCCGCATCCGTTCGAACGGGCTTTCGCTATCCGGAGACCAATCGCGTAGTGTCGCCCAGCCGTCGGGGTATCCCGTAGGCGCAAGCGGGTGGTACCGGGTTCCAGCGGGATGGGCCATGAGAGCCGGCAGGTATTTGGTGGCGTGCCGGAATGCGTCGGGCCCGACATAGAGCAGATTGCTCCCACCCGCCGCCAGTGTATAGCCGCCATCCTGCCGCCGTCGAAACGCAATGCCGTGCTCGATAGCGGCGCCCTTGTAGACCTCGGGCAAGGGTTCGGTCGCAGCAACGGTCGCCCTGACGCTCAACTGCGGGATCACCACATTGTGCTTTCGCAAAAAGAGCGACGACCAAGCACCACTGGCAACGAGGACGGTGGAGGTTTCAATGCGACCGGCCTCCGTCCATACGCCGCTGATTGTTCCTGCCGAGACGTCGAGTGCGCGTGCTGCGCAATTCTCGATCATCGTCACCCCCAGCCGCGCTGCCAGTCGCGCGAGCGCAGGCACCGCCAGCCAGGGTTCAGCCCGCATATCGGATGGTGTCGTCATCGCTCCGGCATAGCGCTTGGACATGCCTCGGATGATACCTGATGTTTCAATGGAATCGATAAGGCGTGTGTCGAGATCGTGAGCAGCGGCGATCCGCATGAAGGCCTCGAAGCCTGCCAATTCCTTGTCGGAACTCGCCAGATAAGTCACGCCGGTCTCGTTGAGGCCGATATCTTCGCCGGTCTCCTCCGCAAGCTCCCGCCAAAGTCGGCACGCCTCGATGACGATTGGCAATTCGTCCGCATCTCGTCCCTGCTTTCGGATCCATCCCCAGTTCCGCGACGATTGCTCGGCCGCGATACGGCCCTTTTCGAGAAGCGTTACGGAAATATTCCGTTTCGCAAGGAAAAGCGCTGTGGTCACACCGATAACGCCACCGCCGATGATGACGACATCTGACGATTTCGGCAGTGGGCTTTGAAATTGAACGGGATCGGCTACGGAGAACGGGAAATTGGGCACGCGACGCATCCAGACGGCAAGAGAACAGCTCCTCGTAATCACACTTGTGTGGCAGTTCAAGAACAGCAGGACGTTTTGAGGGAGTGTGCGGGAATGCTGCCACACGGGGCCTGATTCGGGGCGATTGCAGCGGCGGAGGACCGCTCGATGAGTCGGCCGGTGAACAAAAGAAAAAAGGGCCGACGGAAAACCGCGGCCCATAAGGTGTGAAGGTCAAAAACCTCCAGAGGGGAACAGCTGCTGCGGCGGAACTGGGAGGAAAGCCGCCATGTGCATCAGCTGTAGGCGTTATGCACTTTTTTTGACCACTTGGAAAACATTTTTTGTGCAACGCAGCTATGCAAATGCTGCGGTGCTCCTGGCCCGATCGACCGCGAACTTCTAAACGCTGATGACACGGGAACCTTGTCGTCGGCGCGGCATCGAATAAGTTTGCCAACAGGAGATGAGACATGCCCGCGCCCAAAGCCCAGCACCGCTCTTTCGATGACACAGAACTGGCACTTGTCCGACGCGCGTCCGAAGGCGATGCGCAAGCCGTTCGTGCCATCATAAGGGAGCATAACCAGCGCCTTTATCGGCTGGTGCGGGCAGTGCTGCGGAGCAGCCTGGATGCGGAAGAGGCCCTGCAGGAGACTTATCTTCACGCATTTTCGCATCTCTCCGCATTCAACGGCGAAGCATCGTTTGCGACGTGGCTTTCACGCATCGCGCTGAACACCGCGTTCATGCGGCTTCGGTCACAAAAGACCCTGAAACGGATTGGCCCATCACCGGGCAGCGTAGAGTCGGAAGTCATTCCCTTCCCTTCTCCCGCAGCCACCGTCGATCCGGAGCGTACCATGGCGCAACGACAGCTTCTTCAACTTGTCGAGGAGGCAACCGATGCACTTCCCGAGGATTTCCGCGTGGTTTTCATGGCTCGCGTTATCGAGGGGTTGTCGGTTGAGGAGACTGCAGAGCTTCTCGACGTTGCCCCGGCCACTATCAAGACGCGGCTTCATCGAGCCAGGAAACTGATCCGGGAGCGATTGGAGGAAAGAATAGGCCCGGTTCTGATGGATGCATTCCCGTTTGCGGGATCACGCTGTGAACGCCTGACGGAAACAGTGATCGGTAAACTCGGCCTGCAGGATGGTCGGGAACCTCTTTAGCGGCGCGGCATCAAATGTCTCGTTGAAACAGGTGCCGGTCTTCCGGTGCTAAGGAGGCTCTCATGAAAATCATCCCTTCCCTGCTCGCCGCTGCAAGCTTTGCTTGTTTGTCTGCCGTCCCGACTTTGGCCGCAGACAAGCCGTCTGACCCGCAGATTGCCCATATCGCCTACACCGCCGGCGTCATCGACATCGATGCGGCGAGGCTCGCCCTGTCGAAAACAAAGAACAAGGACGTGAAGTCCTTCGCCCAATCGATGGAAAAGGATCACGAAGCGGTCAATGAGCAGGCTCTCGCTCTCGTCAAAAAGCTGAACGTGACGCCCGAGGACAACGCGACGAGCCAAGCGCTCACCAAGGCAGCCAAGGACAAGCAGGCTGAACTCAGCAAGCTCGACGGCGCGGCATTCGACAAGGCATACATCGACAACGAGGTTGCCTACCATAAACAGGTCAACGGCGCGCTGAAGACACTGCTCATCCCGTCCGCGGAAAACAAGCAACTGAAGGGATTGCTGGAGACAGGGCTCAAGTTGTTCGAAGGACATCAGCAGCATGCGGAACACATGGCGATGGAGCTGAAATGACCGTTGGCGACGTGAACCGAAGGCAAGTCCTGATGGCGGCTGCGTTCACCGTGATCCGGACTGCGTCCGCTCGCGCGCATAACGGCACGGTTCATGTGACGGTCGAGGATCTTGCCTTCGTTCCGGCTGACCTCGAAGTGAAGGTTGGCGACATCATCGAATGGACCAACAAGGATCCGTTCGAGCATACCGCGACGGTGGAAGGCGGTTGGGAGGTCATCATTCAGCCGGGCAAGAGCGCAACGCACACCGTCACACGTCAGGACACCGTCGACTACTTCTGTCGTTACCATCCAAACATGAAGGGGCGCATAAAGGTCGTTTCATAGGTCGCGAAGCACACGACGCGCGAATGCGTCAGAGTGAGCCGGTTCCGCAGGTTGGCCCTGCGGAGCCGGAGAACGTTGCGTCAACGCAGGGAACGGAAGGCAGCGCCGTTTAGCCTCGGACCAGGCGAGATACGCCGGCTTCGACGGGGAAATTTGTATTCTAATGTTTCAGATGGGTCCGAGCTTACGCTTCCATATAAAATTGGCCCGATCCGGATATATGCCGGACAACTCCCTCTGGTTTAGGTGACCCTCGAAACCGCCGCGCAACCGCGGCTCTAAACACCTGCTTCCGGAGCCAGATCATGATCGCATCGTTGACAAACAGGGAGCGTGCCTACAGCGAGTTCGCAAGCGTGCTCGATCAGTCCGCCTACGAACCTCTTCCCGAAAACTGGCTGATCGGAATGACTGACATCGTCCATTCCACGGAGGTCATCGGACAGGGGCGCTACCGCGATGTAAACTTCGCAGGTGTTGCGATCATCGCAGCTCTCGGCAATGCCTTGGGAACCTTCGATTTCCCATTCACCTTCGGGGGAGATGGCGCAGCTTTCGCCGTGCAGGCGACGGCCCGGGGCACGGCGGAGATGGCGCTTCGTCAGGTCGCGGCCTACGCGGAACGGGAGCTCGGGCTGGAGATGCGCGCCGGCTTGATGACCCTGCGCGAGATTCGCGCCAATGGCCACGATGTCCGGATCGCACCTTACGCCGCATCACGCAATGTGACCTACACCATGTTCTCAGGGGGTGGAATCCGCTGGATGGAGGAGCAGTTGAAGCTCGGACGCATCCAGTCTCCCAAGGACATAGAAGGGAGCGTCGACGCTCCTGATCTGACAGGCCTTTCCTGCGATTGGGCACCGTTTGCCAACAGAAACGGGACGATCCTGTCCCTGCTTGCTGCACCGCAGAGCGAGGAAAGTGCGGATTTCACCCATCTCGCGAAGCGCATCGTAGAGGTGTTCGATCGCGATCCGCGTAGTTCTATACCGCTTCCGCAAGAACGCCCGGCAGAGGATCCAAAGAGCGGCAGGATCAATGCTGAGATCTGGTCAACAGCCGCCCAGAACTCCGACTTCCGCAAGTATGACGATGCGCTTCGCCTCACTGTCGACTGCTCGCTGGAGGAAGTCGAAATCGTGCGGTCGATGCTCCAGGCTGCAGAACGTCGCGGCGAGCTCACCTACGGCCTTCATTGCCAGTCGCATGCGATCATGACCTGCTTCGTGCCGTCGTCCAGCCCCCATGCGCACCGTCACTTCCTCGACGGCATGGATGGCGGCTATTCGATGGCGGCCGCCATGATGCGCAAGGCCGCATGAGGTCGGCACCAATATCCCGCTCAGGCCTTCGCGGAAATAGCACTCAGTTCTTCCAGGTCGAGATCTCGCTCGAGCTCCTGTAGGGTCTCGTCGTCGATCTCGCCTGCCCGATGGAGGCGAATGAGCTCCTTCCGTCCGACGGCGACGGCTTCCAGCACGACGTCGAAATGTGCATGAAGCATCGGCTGGTAGTCTTCGGTGCGGGCGGCATAGTCGACGATTGCCGTCGCTCTGCGCTGGTATCGTTCAAGCAGTTGCGGATGGATGAGTTTCCCATCGCCATCGTAGGCCAGATTGCGCACCGACGCGAACTGCACTTGCGCCATCGCCGCTTCGGCCTGGCTCATTGTCATCCGGGCTTTTTCGGACTCAGTCTCGATGAGGCCGGCCCAGCTGATCACCCGGCCAAGCGTCGTGCCCTGCACCAGGACCGTCCCGACGATCACGGCGAAGGCCATGACGAGAATGAAGTCGCGGCTGGGGAAATCCTGAGGCAAGCTCAGTGCCAGCGCTAGGGTCACAACCCCACGCACGCCGGCCCATCCGAGAACGACGGCCCCTCCCCCGCCTATCGGTCGGGTTCTCGCGAGGCCGAGACTGCTGCAAATCCGAATGACAAGCTCGGATCCGAATATCCATGCAAAGCGTGCGATAAGGAGCGCGAGCAGGATTGCCAGCGCCGGCAGCGCCATCGTTTCGGCTAGTTGGCCGAACCCTCCACCACGCTCCACCACATCTCGGAGCGACAGGCCAATCAGGATGAACACGGAGGCTTCCATGAGAAAGACGAAGACTGCCCAGAACGACGATCCGCGCATGCGCGTGGCCGCGGACAGAACAGTATGCTGGTGCCACGTCGCGATCAGCCCGGTCGTCACGGTGGCTATTACGCCGGAAACATGCAGAAACTCGCCAAGCAGGTATGAGATCCACGCGAGAAGCGTCGTCGCTGCGATAATGAGGTATTCGTCGCCGAGACGACGGACGAATTTCACCCATACAATCCCGACGACGGCGCCGACCAGCGCGCCTCCAAAGGCGAGGAGGAAGAAATTGCCGATGGCGCTGGTGGGGCTAAAGGTCCCCGTTGCGGCGGCTGCAACCGCGAACCTGAAAAGCACCAGGCCGCTTGCGTCGTTCAGCAGGCTCTCGCCTTCGAGGAGGATCTGGAGACGGCGTGGCAGCTTCACCCGTTCGAGCACTGCCCGGGCCGACACGGCATCTGGCGGCGATACGATGGCACCAAGGGCAGCGCAAGCAGCCCAGGGAAGGGCCGGCATCAGAAGGTGAGCCACGACTGCGATCACCACGGTCGTGAAGAGGACGGCACCAATTGCGAGCGAGGCTATGCCCACCATGTGCCGCCGCAACCGCGCAACGGCGATCGACCAGGCGCCGTCAAGAAGCAGCGGCGGAAGGAATATGACCAGTACCAGTTCCGGATCGACGGTGATCGCCGGCAGGCCTGGAGCGAAGGCAAGGGTCGCGCCGCCCGCGAGCAATGCAACCGATGGAGGCAGCCCTAGCCTGTGGGCGAGGTAATGAAGGGCGATGATCGCAAGGAACATTGCGATCACCAGTTCGAAGAGATGTGTTCCGTCCATGCGTCTCCCCGACACGGCCAAGCTTGCTGCAGACTAGCACAGAATTTTGTCGGTCAAACCGCAACACAGGGAGGCGTCAGGCGATTGCTTTGACACCTCCAGGGGAATGAAGTTCGCGGGTACGGAACTCTTGCTCGCTGTTTCAGGCAGCCTTATCCCAGTTCGGCGCGAGTCCATCAGGCGAGACGATCCGTCCGTCGGCCTTGGCGAGTGAGTGGATCGCAGCCATTTCGTCGGGCGATAGGTTGAAATCGAAGATCGCCAGGTTTTCGGCAACACGAGCCTCGCTGACCGTCTTGGAGAGCGCGATGATGCCATCCTGTTGCACAAGCCAGCGCAACACGACCTGCGCGACCGTCTTGCCGTGGCTTGCGCCGATATTCTGCAGGATCGGATCCGACAAGACCTTGCCATCGGCCATGCCGAAGTAACCCGTCACCGACATGCCGGCTGCCTTCGCCGCGGCAATGACGACGTCCTGATTGATATAGGGATGGTATTCGATCTGGTTGGTGACGAGCGGCGCCTTGGAGAGGGCGCGCGCTTCGGCCATCAGCGCAGTCGTGAAGTTGGAGACGCCGATATGGCGAACTTTGCCCCCCTCTTTCACGTCGTTGAGCGCCGAGATTTGCTCGGCGAGAGAGACCTTATCATTCGGCCAGTGCAGCAGAAGCAGGTCGACGTAATCGGTCTTGAGCTTTTCCAGGCTCTCGTCGACCGACTTCCGGAAAGCCTCGCGCTTGTAATTCTCGACCCATACCTTGGTGGTCAGGAATATGTCGCGGCGCTCAATGCCTGAGGTGACGATTGCCTCGCCGACTTCAGCCTCGTTCCCGTAGATCTGCGCGGTATCGATGTGGCGGAAGCCAAGCTTCAGCGCATGCGGCACGATTCTGAGAACGTCGTTGCCAGGGATTCGGAAGGTGCCGAAGCCTAGAGCGGGGATGGGTGCGCCATTGGCGGTTACTGTATGCATTAGGGTTGTCTCCGGGATGTAAACGGGCGCTCGATGTGAGCTTTGGGGCGAGGGTAAAGGGCACCAGGCGTGTCTGGCGGATAGGAATGGGGGCGCTTGCCTCCAAGCGGATCAGGCTGCCTTCAGTACCGAGACGCCGCGTCGATCGAGTGCACCGCTCCAGATCGTGAGCAGCAGCGCTCCGACGACAAGAATGGCTCCCACCCATGGCGTGGCACCAAGTCCCAGCGGCGACTCGACCACGAGGCCACCGAGCCAGGCGCCGATCGCGATGCCGAGGTTGAAGGCCGCGATGTTGAGCGCAGAGGCAACATCGACCGCGCCGGGGCGATGTTCCTTGGCGAGCTGCACGACATAAAGCTGCAAGCCGGGCACGTTGCCGAACTGGAGGAAGCCGAGCGCCACAAGCGTTACGATCGTCAGAACCGGCGATGTCACGGTGAAGGTCAGGATAATCAGCACGATCGCCTGCATTATGAAGAGGCCGATTAGCGCCTTGACCGGATCGTTGTTGGCAATCCTGCCGCCCGCAATGTTGCCGACGGCGATTGCAAGGCCGTAGAGCACCAGGATGAGGCTCACGCTGCGCTCGGAGAAGCCGGTGATTTCCTGCAGGATCGGCGCCAGAAACGTGAAAGCCACGAATGTGCCGCCATATCCAAGTGCGGTCATCGCAAAGACGATGAGCAGGCGCCCGGAGCCGAGAACGCGAACCTGGTCGATGAACCTGGCGGGAGCTGCCTTCTTCAAATTCCTAGGCAAAAGGATTGCGATCGCGAGAAAGGCAATAATGCCAAGGGCCGCGACCGCCCAGAACGTGGCCCGCCAGCCGAGAATCTGGCCGATATAGGTTCCCATCGGAACGCCGGTGACGATGGCGACAGTCAATCCCATGAACATCATGGCGATGGCCGAAGCACGGCGATTTTCCGGCACCAGATCAGCCGCGATGGTGGAGCCGACGGAGAAGAAGACGCCGTGAGCGAAGGCTGCCAGCACGCGGGCGACGAGCAAGATCTCGTAGCTCGGTGCAAGTGCCGCGGCGGTGTTGCCGACGATGAACAGGGCCATGAGGCCGAGCAGCAAAGGCTTTCGTTCGATCTTACCGGTGAGAGCGGTCAGGATTGGCGCGCCGAAGGTGACGCCGAGGGCGTAAACGCTGACGATCAGGCCGGCGAGTGGGAGGGTGATGTGGAGGTCATTGGCAACGGTCGGCAGGAGACCGACGATGACAAACTCCGTTGTGCCGATCGCGTAAGCCGCGATCGTCAAGGCGAGGATGGCTAAAGGCATGACAAGTTCCTCTATGCCCGCATATCCAGCAGGGCATTTTCAAAGCGGCGTTGCCGCGGATTGACTGGTTGCCTGCAATATGAGGCACGAGGACTTGCATGATAATCGAGGGCATTGGATAAATACTTTTGAATTCAATTCACAAAGAAGGCGAAGATGGATAACCGCGCCGGAGAAATGGAGGTCTTCGTGGCTGCCGCCGAACTGCAGAGCTTTTCCGCCGCCGGCCGGAGGCTCGGCCTGTCACCGTCTGCCGTCAGCAAGCTCATTACCCGGATCGAAGATCGGCTCGGCACGCGCCTTGTGGTCCGTTCGACCCGCATCGTCACTCTGACTCCCGAGGGCGAGATCTATCTTGCCCGGGCCAAGCGCGTCCTGGCCGAAATCACGGACATTGAACAGCTCATCTCCAGCGGGGGAAAGGTCGTTCCCCGCGGGCCGTTGCGCATCAACGCGTCGCTGGGCTTCGGCGAGCGCTATCTCTTGCCTCTCGTACCTGACTTCCTGGCCCTCTATCCCGAGGTCGAACTTGATATTTCACTCACCGATGGCGTGATCGCACTCATCGAGGAGCGCACAGATATCGCCATCCGATCCGGTACAATGAACGACTCGGCGCTGAAAGCGCGGAAGCTGTTGGAAAGCCGTCGCGTCATCATTGCCTCGCCGTCCTATGTGCAGGCGCATGGCATGCCGCGGAATCCGGACGATCTGGCGCGGCACAACTGCCTGACGTTCAACTTCCAGCGACGCCTCAACGAGTGGCCGTTTCAAGACGAGGGCTCGAGCGACGCCTATCGTCTGCCGATCACGGGCAACACTTCTGTCAACAGCGGCCTCGTCATGAAGCAACTCTGCCTGTCGGGCACCGGCCTCGGTCGCGTCGGGCGGTTTCACGTCCAGCGCGACATCGAGGCCGGTCTGCTCGTTCCCGTTCTGGAAGACTTCAATCCCGGTGATATGGAGGTGATCCACGCCGTCTATGCCGGGCACGAGCATCTGGCCGCGCGCGTCAGGGCGTTTATCGACTTCCTAGCCGCGAGGCTCGCCGGCGAAGCGAAGCCCTTGGCGGGAAAGCTCAATCAAGCGGAGACCGGTTCGCGAAGTGAGTGATCGTCTTACCAAACGACACCAAGATATAAGGTTAAAACGTTGATATCGCTACGATTGTCGTACTTTGAATAGAGCAGAAATCGGCTGGATCGCCCTACCCGGTCCGATCTTTCTTGGTGGTCGCGTTGGTCAACTCGTCCTGCGGCGGTTCCCATCCGAAGACACTGCGGCCGCCCCATTCGTGTGAGCGCGAAAATTCACCGGCAACGATTTCCTTGAGGTCCGGGCCGGTCACATATTGCTCCAGCCGTCGCGCCTGATCATCCAGACGCTTCAGCGCCTGCAATTCCTCTTCGCGACCGAGCTTCGCCCGACCAACGGCCGACTTCATGACATTGATGGTTTCGTCATAGACCCTGATCGGCACGGGAAATGGATGCCGGTCCTTGCCGCCGTGGGCGAGCGAGAAGCGGGCTGGATCGGAAAAGCGGCACGGCGCACCGTGGACGACTTCAGCCACCATGGCGAGTGCACTAACTGTCCGAGCGCCGACACCCGGCGTCAGGAGAAGTTCCTCGAAGTCCTTCGGACCACGATCGGCAGCGGCGGCCAGCGTGCCATGCAGCCGTTTCATGTTCACGTCCTCCTCGCGGACGTCGTGATGTGCCGGCATGATAAGATGCGGCAGCATGGGCTGCGCGAGTTCTTTCTTCGCGCGCGGCGGGTCGATCGCGATCATCTCCCGCACAATGCGATCCGGCCCGAAATCGGCAAGAAGATCGAGCTGCCCTTTTCGCGAGGCGTCGGCCCGGTGATCTGCGAGATTGACGATCTCGCCCTGTTGGCGCCCCTCGATTGCCGCGTGTGGGGAATCGATAAAGCTCTTGAGTCCCTCTGATTGCCAGTGGTAGCGCCGAGCCTGACGTCTATCGCCGTTCATGCCCTGTTGGACGACAACCCACTTGCCGTCATCCGTAACGATAAACCCATGCAGGTAGAGATCGAAACCGTCCTGAACTGCGGCGCTGTCGACCTTGGCGACAAGCCTGCTCGTTCTGGCAAGGGCAAGCCCATCAATGCCGACGCGATTTCCGATCGCAACGAGCTCGTCTGGCGTCTGTCTCGAGCTTCTGCCTCGGCCACCGCAGACGTGGATACCAAGATCGCCTGATATTGGGGTCAACCCACGCTTCAAGGCGCCGATGACGCTGGTGGTAATACCGGAGGAGTGCCAGTCCATTCCCATCACGGCGCCGAACGATTGGAACCAGAAAGGGTGGGCCAAGCGGCTCAACAACTCGTCGCGTCCATAGTGGATGACGATCGCTTCGGTGATGACCGCGCCAAGCCGGGTCATGCGCTCGCCGAGCCACCGGGGAACACGGCCGCCATGAAGCGGAAGGTCGGCGCTGCCAGCACGTTGAACCATGTGATGCTTATAGAATGGCGAGAGGAGACATGACAATCGTATCCGAGGAGTTACCTCCTCGGACCACGCATCTAGTGAACGCTGGGCACCCCGGCGACGAACGCGAAGTCCTCAGCGACCAGTTCGCTGATCGCGATCAGGACCTCTTCTGCCGAGAAGCCGGCGGCCATCGTTGCGCGGATCAGATCCTGGAGATCGGGCTCGACGACGTCGCGGCAGTCTTCAAGGCGCTCGTCCGACACGGTAGCGCTATGCAATTCTTCCATATTTCGGCCCTTCAATGGCTCGGTTGGCGCTCAGGCGCCCAACCGACGGGGTTAAAAGCTAGCGCGCTACTGCGCGGCGCTTTGGGGACGGCAAAAGTCCTTCGCGCTGCATCTGTTTGCGCGCTGCCTTTCGCTGTCTCGCGATCGCTTGTGCCTTTTCGCGAACGCGACGTTCCGACGGCTTTTCGTAGGCCCGGCGGTCTCTCATTTCCCGAAACACGCCCTCACGCTGTAGCTTTTTCTTCAGGGCGCGGATTGCTTGCTCGACATTGTTGTCTCTGACGATGACTTGCACGGTCGTCTCCTGTTCTGTTAGCGATAGCTAGCCGAGTTGCTCGGCAATGATGGTCTGAATTTCGGCGCGCGTGAGCAGGCAGGGATATGGCTTCCATTCCTTGATCGGCCGCTTGACGACCTCGCCGTGCTCATGCGGCTTCAGCGCCGCCGGAACGGCAGCAATACTTGTTTTCTTCAATCGAATTCCTTGGACGACTGCGGCATCACATGATTATCCGGCGCCAAACGCGCAAGAATACGTCCCTAGGACGATCGCCGTGGTCGTGTGTGATTATCTGGATGATGGTGCATAAATAGGACGCGATCGTGTCTATTGCAAGACCGGCGGCTATCCCGCCGGACGCGCAGCAGTCAGCGGACCACTTCTACGGCCCCGCGTAGGGAGAACCTGCCGCGCATCAAGCGGCCGGATAGCTCCTCGCCAGAACATAGAGACTGACGGCGAAGATAACCCACCGAAAGATCTGGGCGAGCGTGTTCCGGTGGGCCGCCAACCGGCAGGCACCGATCGTGCCAATGATTCCGCCGCCAATGCCACCGGCAATGAAGTAGAGCGCGGTCAGCCAGTCAACGAAACCGGACGCCGCATAGTTGATCGCCGTGGTCAGTCCAAATGTGCCGACAGCAAGCAGCGAGGTGCCGACCGCGTTGATCAGGGGCATGCCGGTCGCGAGCAGCAAGGCGGGCACGATCAGGAAACCACCGCCAATTCCGAAGAATCCCGAGCAGACGCCGGTAGCGAGTGCGATCAGCGTCGTCTTCCCATGCGTTCCGATAGTCAGCGACTGTGCCGTCACATCCGTCTGACATCGCGCCTGCCGCATCAGGAAACTGACCAGCATCATCAAGAGCCCGAACAGGAAGAGCAGGCTCTGGCCATTGACCAGCTTGCCGAGGCTCGAGCCGAGATAGGCGCCGAGGCTGCCGGCGATGGCGAATATGATGGCACAGCGCCACCAGACATGCCCCCTGGCGGCATGGCCGGCGAGGTTGAAGTATGCATTGGCCGAAACCGCGAGAGCGCCGGTCCCGATCGCCGTATGAACATCCCGCATACCGACGACGTACATCAGCAACGGCGTTGCAAGGATGGACCCGCCTCCTCCGATCAAGCCGAGCGTGCCTCCGATCAGGGATCCGGAGCCGAGTACAAGCAGGAGATGAGGAAGTGATCCGTCCATTCTCTCAGGAGCTCCACACCGAACCCGGAAAGGCGTCGAGCGGGATTTTCAGAAAGCGCTGGCCGTTGTCCTTGGCCGGAGGCAGTTCCCCTGCCCGGATATTGACCTGAAGCGCATGCAGGATCAGTCGCGGCATCGGCAGTGTCTTGTCGCGCGCTTCACGACGTTGGATGAAATCCTGCCGTGACTGGCCGGCGACATGGGGATTATCACGCTTCTGCTCGGCGACCGAACTCTCCCACAACGGCTGGCGCCCTCCAGGCATATAGTCATGACCGGTGAAAAGACGTGTCTCGTCAGGCAGGCTCAGAATGGTCTGGATCGACCGCCAAAGGCTCTCTGCGCTGCCGCCCGGAAAGTCGGCGCGCGCAGTCCCGCTGTCGGGCATGAACAGGGTGTCGTGAATGAAGGCGGCATCACCGACGACATAGCTGATCGAAGCCAAGGTGTGCCCTGGCGAATGAAGGACGCGAGCGTCCAACTCGCCGATCCTGAACGTCTCGCCATCGCGAAACAGTCGGTCCCACTGCGAACCGTCGCAGGCAAGATCAAGCCAGTTGTAGATCTTCCGCCAGATCTGCTGCACGTCCTTGACATGCTCGCCGATCGCGGTCGGCGCCCCGGTCTTGCGCTTCAGATAGGCCGCTGCGGAAAAATGGTCCGCATGCGGGTGAGTATCGAGAATCCAGTCGAGCTTGAGGTCGTGATGTCGAATGTGATCGAGGATGGCGTCGGCGTTCGTCGTTGCCGTGCAACCGGACTTCTCATCGAAATCGAGCACCGGGTCGATGATCGCGCACCTGCGCGAATTCCGGCACGCGACGACATACTGGATGCTGCCCGTTCGCTGATCGTAGAACCCGGTGACCTCAGGCTTGAGCATAGGCTTTGCCTTCGACCGCTTCAGCGCGCGGAGCGAAGATCGCCCTGCTCGGATCGACAGCGTAGTCCGCTTCGAAGCTCGTCGCGTCGGCCGCGATCTGCTTCACGGCATCGAGGATGAACTGAACCTTTTCCTCGGAAAGGAGAACGCTGAAGTTGAGCCGGATGAAGCCCGGCTTGCTGATCTCATCGCCGGAGAGGATTGCCTGCCGTATCGCCTCGGACTGCTCTTCATCGATGGACAGCAGCCGATGCACGTATGGCCCCGCGCAGGCGCAGCCGCCGCGGGCCTGAATGCCGAACCGGTCACTCAGCATCCGTGTGACCAGCTGCTGGTGCACGTAGCCGCTCTTCTCGTTCTTCACCCGGAAGGAGAAGATCGGAAGTCGCTGGGGCTCCGAGAGGCCAAGAATCTCCATCTGCGGGATATCCTTCCAGGCGCTGAAGGCGCGCTCTGCGAGCTCGCGATTGCGCTTTGCCATCACGTCTGCACCAATGGCGTCCTTGACGATAAAGGCCAGCGCGGCGCGGATGTCGCCGACCACGTTCGGGGTTCCGGCCTCCTCGCGGGCTTCCAGGCTGTCGGAGTAGTCGTGAGCCTGCGGCGACACGAATTTCACCGTTCCGCCGCCCGGCCAGGATGGCGTCCTTGTCGAGACGGCATCGCGCCGAAGGATCAATACTCCGGACGCGCCGGGGCCGCCGATAAACTTGTGCGGCGAGACGACTATAGCGTCGATCTCCGCGTGATCGCCTAGAGACATCGAAATCGGGACATAAGGCCCGGCGCCGGCGTAGTCCCAGATCATTCTCGCGCCCGCAGCTTTGACCATCGCCGTGATCGCCGCGACATCGCTGGTGATGCCTGTAATGTTCGAGGCTGCGGAAAGCGTGCATATTGTCAGATCGGCCGCATCGTTGTTCAACGCGTGCTTGAGAAGGGAGAGGTCCGGGCCACCCGTTGGAGCCTCGGCGATCTCGACAATCTCGGCGCCGCATTCTCTCCAGGGCAGGATGTTGGAGTGATGCTCGTAGGGGCCGATTATGATGCGGACACGCTTGCCTGCGGCAACGGCTTCGGTGACGCCGAACAGCGTGACGAGCCGATTGATCCCCGATGTCGCACCGGAGCCGGTAAAGATCACCGCATGCTGGTCTGCGGTCGCTCCGCAGAAGGCACCGATCGTTGCCCGCGCATCCCTGCGCAACCGCGTCATGAAGCCGCCACAGTAGGAAGCCTCGGTGTGGCTGTTGGCATAATAGGGAAGGACTTCAACCAGCATGAAGCGCTCGATCTGATGGAGAGCGCGGCCGGAGGCGACGTAGTCGGCGTAAACCAGCTCCTTCTCGCCATAAGGGCCGGAGATCGTCGCGTGTGCCCCGACGAGACCGTCGCGAAGGTCGGCCATCACGCTTGACTTGTTCAAGCTGCGACGAAAATTGGAAAGCGGGGTTTCGGAACGACCTGGCGCTGCGGGGGCGATGTCCACGGCTTTCTCCTGAGCTCGGATATTGACACCGATCGTATCCTGCTTCACGCTCAAAAAATTCACCTATTTTCTAAGCGATTTTCCGATTGGCATTTCAAATGAACGACGCACTGACAAAAATCGACGCATTTGATATGAAGATTCTGAGCGCCATGCAGAACGATGCGAATCTCTCCCAGCGAGACCTGGCGGACAAGGTTGGCCTGTCTCAAAACGCATGCTGGCGGCGGCTGCAGCGTTTGAATTCGATCGGGCTGATCCGAGGCTCGCACAGCGATATCGATCTTCGGGCGCTGGGATTTGATCTCACGGTGTTCGTGATGATCCGCACGCGCCACCATTCCAAGGAATGGAGCGAGGGATTTCGTGCCCATGTCGAGCGAATCCCCGAAGTGATCGATTTCTATCGGATCGGCGGCGACTGGGACTATCTCATCAAGGTCGTCACGAAAGGCATGTCGGGCTACGATGCGTTCTATCAGAAGCTGATCACTAACTTCGATCTTGCAACGGTGACCGGCTTCTTCTCGATGGAAGCGATCATCAACAATCGTCCGGTAGATCTGACCAGAATGCGATAAGGCTCATCACCGTATTGCGCAAACTGCTGGACGTCAGCCGCAAGACCCGCCCATCGTTCCCCGGGCCTCGTTGGCAACGCGATCGTATTCGTCCGCCTGCTGAAGGGATTTCTCCCGCTCGGTGCCCGAATAGAACTGCGCGCAATATCGGGACTTCTTCGCACCTTCCGAGTTGATAAGGTAGGCACCCCTCGCATTCATGCATGCGCCGCCTGAGGAGGCGCGCTGCTGAACGTTTTGAATCCACTGAACAAATCGGCTGTTCGGATCATCACAGTCAGATCGACTATCGCCCGGCGGCTGCGGAAACCCGGAAGTCGTGACAGCAGGTGCTGTCGCGGCAATCCTGGTCAGCGCGGGATAATCGGTTCGAATGGAGGGCTCCCGCGTGCGCTCATTGTCCGCCAAGCGTTTTTCGTCCGCTTCGATCTGCTCCCTGGTTTTGCCCTGGAGGTCACTCGGCCCCACGACGACGACCGCGTCCGAAGGAACCTGTTCAATCGGGACGGAATTGCACGACACCAGCAGCGTCACACAAAGCAAGACGATATTCTTCTTGAAGCTGGCAAGCACGATATCGACCCCTCGACCACGATGTCTTCGGGGGATACCGAGCACGGAATTGCGCACAGCGCATCCCGCATTTGGGGGATGTCGGCATCAGACAACGCCGACATCTCGGTCCGCCACCTCGCGAAAGCCGAGTTCTGGCTTGTGACTACTCAGGGGCTCGCCAAGCAAGTCTTTCTTTGGCGGCCACGAGCGTGATCAGTGCGTATTAGCAAAGGCTATGGGCGGAATTAGCGCCCGAGCCAACGATACTCGGCGATCGAGGCTTTGCCGGTCTTCTTGTCGTATAGGCAAATAAGATTGACGGACGGCTTGCCCTTGCCCATCGAGCCCCGCAGCATGAGGGCGATCTTTCCCGCTGCGTCGTCGAAGACAACGGGTGCGGAAGCCTCTGGCGAGGCCATCCCCGATTGACCGATGCAGGTCCCATTCACCTTGGCAAACAGCGCCTTCCATGCGCCGTCGCTCGATGCGGAGGCATTCGCTGCCGTAGCTGAAACAATAAGCGCTGTCGCGACAATGGTCTTAAACATAACGAATTCCTTGTTCATCCGTCGCCGGAATCACTCGTGACGACCGTTTGGTTCTTGGCCGAACGGCAAGGCCAAACTTTGGCGAATGAGGAACGTGTCATCCTACGGATGGAAAGAGGCGCGCTGGTAGTCGCGCCTCTTCGGACGTTAGCCGTTTGTACCGCGCAGGATTTCGAAGAGGAACCATGTCCGGCGCTCGCCCTCGTCGATCCAGTTCTCGAGCAGGCTCGCGGTCGCGACATCGCCGTATTCGTCGCAGGTCTCGTGAAGTGCTCTCATGCTGGCAACGAGCGAAGCGTTGTCCTCGCGCAGTTCCGCCAGCATGCCATGCGGATGGACGAAATCGGCATCGTTATCGGTGATCCGCTGGCGACGGGCGATATCGCCGATCGAGCGCAGCGTTGTCCCGCCGAGTTTGCGTGCCCGCTCCGCCAGCGGGTCGGTGATCGCAAACAACTCGTCGCCGTGCTCGTCGAGCAGCAGATGGTAGTCGCGGAAACTCGCGCCGGACATATGCCAGTGGAAGTTCTTGGTTTTCAGGTAAAGCGCGAAGACATCGGCGAGCAATGTCGTCGCGCCAGCCGAAATGCACCTCACGGCCTCTTCGCTCAGACCCGACGGGGTCTTCAGTGATAGAGTCCGGCGGGATTTCAGTGTGTCGTCCATTTCTTCATCCTTTCGATCTTGATGCATTTCATTCCATGCGGCCCGATGCCGGCGGATCACTTGCGGGGCAGCTCTCGCGAAGCGCCACATCAAGCCGCTCGTCAACGGCCGATGCGCGATCGGGATGGGACGCCGTCTCCTCCATCTCGGACAGCATGTCCCTGCCATCGCGGATCGTCTTGACCTTCGTCGTCATCGAGGCTGTCTCCTTGCCTCCGGTGAGTATCCGATTATGGGGATCCGTATCTTGGACAATCGGATTCCGATTTGTATTGAATGACCGGAGCAAAGCCGCCGACAAAGCGTCCTACCGCACGGCGTGAAGCAAACGGTCTTCCCGAGCTACCGCGGCTCCATCGAACGCCTTCAACGCCTCATGAATTTGACTGACGACAGCCGCCCCCTCGCCGACCGCGGCAGCAACCCGCTTGGTCGAACCGGCCCTGATATCGCCGATCGCAAAGACATTCGGAACGCTCGTCTCAAGTGGCAAGGTTTGCCTCGCGCGGACTATGTCCCCGCGCGCTTGCTGGCCTGTCACGATGAACCCTCTCTCATCGACCGAAATCCCTGCCGGGAGCCATTCCGTATTGGGATCGGCGCCGATGAAGACGAAGAGGTGCTGCACGGAAAGCGGCTTCTCGACGCCCGACATCAGGTCCCTGATCACGGAAGACGAGAGTTTGCCCTGTTCATCCCCGCTAATGCCGACAATCTCACTGCCGACATGAACGTCGACATTTCCAAGCGCAGCGATGCGCTCGACAAGATAGGCTGACATTGTCTCTTCAAGCGGTCGGCGGACGACGAGATGCAGGCGTCTGACTTGCGGCGCCAAATACACCACGGCCTGGCCGGCAGAGTTGCCGCCACCGATGAGCGCGACGTCTTCCCCGCCGCAGAGCTTCGCTTCGATGGGCGACACCCAGTAGGAAACCCCAGATCCCTGGAAGTCCGCAAGCATCGGAATGCTCGGTTGCCGGTACCGCGCCCCTGACGCGATCACGACAGTTCGCGCGCAAACTTTCTGGCCGTTGGAGAGCGTGAGCGCGAAGGGACCACTCGCCGTGTTCTCCGGTGCCGCAAGGTTTGCAACAGCCAGCGGCAGGGCGATTTCGGCGCCGAACTTCAGCGCCTGATTGAAAGCCCGCCCCATCAACGCCTGGCCCGTTATGCCGGTCGGAAAGCCGAGGTAATTTTCGATCCGCATCGAGGCGCCGGCCTGTCCGCCTGCGACTGCCTGCTCGAGTACCAAAACATCGAGCCCCTCGGAACCGCCATAAACTGCTGCAGCAAGACCAGCGGGGCCCGCACCGACGATTGCAACATCATAGACGCGCCCTTTATCCAATGTCGGTGTGATGCCGAGGCAGCGCGCCACCGCCGCCTCGTTCGGGTTCTTCAGGACAGTGCCACCAGGGCAAACCATGATCGGCAGGTCGGACGAGGCGATGCCGAGGCGCTGCACAAGCGCGAGGCCTTCGACGTCAGATGTGGCGTCCAAGGCAATATAGGGATAGCCGTTTCGGCGCAGGAAACCTTCAAGGCGGACCAGTTGCCCGCTACCGGGCGTGCCGATCAGCACTGATCCAGAAGCGCCGCTATCGATCAGCGCGACGCGCCGCAGGATGAAGGCGCGCATGACGAGCTCACCGATCTCAGCGGATCCGACGATCAGCGCTCGGACATGGGCTGCGTCGAATGGGATCGCTTTGCAGCCGCAGGTGCCCGCCCGGGCACCGACAAGCGACGGGCGCGCCGAAAGCTGACTGACCTCCCCCGAAAATTGGCCGGCAGCCAGTGTCACGATCGGTGTTTCGCCTCGCAGCCCCGTGCCGCTGAATATCTCAAGCTGACCATCGAGGACGAGCCACGATGATGCATTTGTTTCTCCGATCGCAAGGATCGCCGCTCCGGGCTGGAAGGAGACCGGGTCCGCTGACGAGAACCGTCTCGCGACCGCAACTTGCTTAACATCGAGGACAGGGAATTTCTGGTCGTCGCGAGATGTGGAGCCGGCCATCGTTCGATCCTCTCGATCAGTAGTAACGCGGTATGGGACCGTTCTGAGGGGTTTGGTCCGGCAGATCGACGAAGGTCTCATCAATGAAGCACCACCCCCAGCCCTCGGGTGGATCGTAACCTTCGATGATCGGGTGTCCCGTTTGGTGGAAATGCGCCGTGGCATGCTTGCCGACGGACTGATCGCAGCAGCCGACATGCCCGCATTCGCGACACAGGCGGAGATGAAACCACTCCATTCCCTGCTCAAGGCATTCTTCACAGCCGAAGGTTCGGGGCGTCACGGAGCGGATTGTCGATTTGTGCGCACAGGCGGTCATGAGCGGTGCCATCCTCTAAAGCTGCGGATATCGTTTCAAGATCGTCCCATCTCTACCGACACCTGTGACGCCGGTCTTGGACATATTGCCTGCACTTGTACCGAAAGATCGCGATGCAAATCGGCCGACGTGCGAAGGCGTGCCCGACTATACCTGAGTATGATTACGACCAGCGCCGCGTGCTGATAGCGTGTTGCTTATTGATTGCTCGAAATGAATACTGATCGCGGAGACTATTTTGTTCCAGATACCCTTCACAACAGCGCAAACCGAGAACCATCGGTTGCTCGCGCAAGTGCTTTGCTCTTCAAAGCATCCGCGTCATGACGTTGGCCAGCGCGTTCCCTCATCTCCCAGCCACGTCGCCCTCGAAGAGGAGCCGGTGCCTGGCCGGAGGGAGAGGTCGGATCGGGGCAATGGTCCGTCCACGGCGCCGAAGCATCGCGTATTCAGTGAACTTTCCTTGACCGAGGCGATATCGGATCCACTGATCGGACTACTCAACGAGGCTGACAACGTTGACGCAAGATCGTTTGCTCAGCTTCTCCAAAGTGCGTCACGCGTCCTGGAGTTTCGATCCGTCGCGCGATCGCAGTAAGCGGTTCTTTCGAGGCTCCCCTCGAGGCTGCCTTTAAACTCCGGTCCGACGGAGGATGAAGAGATCCACTCTCCCCATCGTCGAGGCCGTGTCAGACAACTTTCAAACCTCAAGGAGCACTCGCTTGCATGTAACGTATCATGTCGACAAACACGACGGCGGCTGGGCGTACCACGTCGATCAGGTCTGGTCCGAGACATTTTCAGATCACGGATCGGCTTTGAAAGCAGCAAGGGCCGCGGCATCGCGCCAAGGCACGAGCGACGCGAGCGTTCTGGTGACGTATGAGAATACCAGCGGACAATGGGTCACGGAGCTGGCCGGAAACGGCGAGCGTGTCGACGCCAATGTCGTGGATACCTGACCAGTCTTCTCGGCCAATCGCAGCGGAATCCGTACAGGTGAACAAACATGCGGTGAGCGGCATTTCCGTCGTTCACCGCATTTTGCGTTATTGGGCCTTGTGCTCGAAGAGGTGCCGGAATTGCCTCGGCTGGCACCGCAGGTACTGATCCGCGGCCTGGACGGTCTCGCCGAAATGAGCCGCAGCGTGCCATGGCCAACGCGGGTCATAAAGAATGGCTCTGGCAATCGCGACGAGATCCGCGTCGCCTGTCGTCAGGATGGCTTCCGCCTGCTCGAATTCGGTAATGAGGCCTACGGCGATCACCGGAATCTTGACGGCCTGTTTGACTGCCCGCGCAAGGGGGACCTGATAGCTTGGGCCAACGGCGATTTGCTGGTGATGCGCCAGACCACCCGACGATACGTGAATCGCGGAGCACCCGCGCGCTTCCAATGCGGTCGCGAAGTCGATGGTCTGCTCGACATCCCAGCCGCCCTCGGCCCAATCCGTCCCGGATAGCCTCATCGTGACAGGCTTGTCCGATGGGAAAGCTTCGCGAACCGTATCAAAGACTTCCAGCGGGAAGCGTAACCTGTTTTCCAGGGAGCCGCCGTACTCGTCGATCCGTTCATTGGACAGCGGTGACATGAATTGATGGAGCAGGTAGCCATGCGCGCCATGAATCTGGATGGCGTCAATGCCCAGTTCCGCGGCTCGTCTTGCCGCGTCGCCGAAGGCTGCACGGATCCGCTGTAGACCGACCTTGTCGAGGGCATTCGGATGGTCGTAGTGCTCCCGAAAGGGAATTGAACTCGGCGCCACCGTCTTCCAGCCACCCTCGGCGTCCGGCGCAATCTGGTGTCCGCCCTTCCAGGGAATCTCCGAGGAGGCCTTCCTGCCAGCGTGGCCAAGTTGTACGGCAATCGGCATATCGGACCAGCGGCGGATCCCAGTGAGCACCCGGTCCATCGCCCGCTGACACCCGTCGGAATAAAGGCCCACGTCGCCATACGAAATCCGACCTTCGGGGGTTACCGCTGTCGCCTCGATGGTCAGAATACCGGCACCGGACAGGGCAAGATTTCCGAGATGGATAAGATGCCAGTCTGTCATTTCGCCATCGGAAGCGGAGTACTGGCACATCGGCGCGATGACGATGCGGTTCTGCAGTTTCAAGGATCCGATTTCGAAGGGTGAGAAAAGCTTGGTTGCACTCACGGCATCACCTTTCAGTTGGTAGTCTCGCCTTGACGGCGGGAACGGAGGCCCGGACAGGCGTCCGGTATCACGAGCAAGGATCGCGGGCGAGCCTCTTCGTTGTTGACTGCGTGATTGTGCAATTCGGCCAGCCGATTGGCGATCATACCATCGTCGAGCGCAACTAAACCTTTTGCCTGCCGAATGCGGACTTTTCCATGCGACGCCGAAGAACCCACCAGCCGCCGCAGCCTCGTCCGCGCTAGCCTGCCTAACACCAAGGTATGCCCGTCCTATACTTCAACGTCATTTAAAACCCGCCGCCCGCGGGCGATTATTAGGCTGCATTTTATTCAACACGGGAGCCGCAAGATGTTCAGGAATACCGTGATCGCAACATCCATCGCCGTGGCATTGTTCCTGGCCACGCAAGCGCAGGCGTCGCTTGAGCCAAACGGAAGGTTGTCAGGCCCGGCGGAACCCTTCCAGAATCTCACGCTGTCGTTCACCTCCACGGTCGACGTGGAACGTACGCAGGTCAGGATATTTGGCCCCAACGGCGAAGTCGCTGTCGGAAAAGCCCAGAGGAGCCGAGAGGGCGAACTGGTCATACCGATAGCCGCGGCGCTGGAGCCCGGCATCTACACGGTTCGGTTCACCGCCTATTCGACGGAAGGGCAATCGCTGCAGGGAACGTCGACCGTCACAGTTCCCTTGCGGGCACCTTCGGCAAGATATTCGGCCGAGTTGCCGTCGCTCTAGCATCAACCCGATTACACGAGGTCGAAAATGCTTCTCCAAGTCCATATCCCGGATGTGAAGAATGGCCCGCCGGCCGTGGCTTCCGCTCCCCGAATACTTCGCGCGGCCAACTGCAATCTGCCGCGCGGCATCGATGCCGGGCCGTTCACCGCGCCGGCCAAACCACGGCAACTCTGGTTGCCCGCAATCGTCACCGCCGTGGCAGCGGTAGCGTTGTGTGCGGTGCTCCTCGTTGCTGGCGTCCAAGCATTGTCGCTCGTTGATATCCAGACCATACAAAGCCTTCATTGATGGAGGGCAGCGGCAAGGCCGCAACAACGAGAAAGGCGCCAGCATAACCGGCGCCCTTTGGAGGATTACGGGACTGTTGCCCCATACACTCCCTCACTCCTTCGTCTGACGCAGTGGCGTGAAGCCGATCTGCATTTTCTGCGGGTTTTCCTGCCGAAGTGTCCGCAGCATTTCCTCGTATTCCCGCTCGACCTCCGGTGTAACAGACGGCCGGACCTCCTCCAGTGCCTTCGCGAAGTTATCTTTGGTGACGATCGTTGCATCGAGGGACTGCCGCAGCGCGATCAAGCCGGCCCGCCGGGTCAGATCCTCCAGGTCCGCGCCGGTGAACCGTTCGGTCTTCTCCGCCAGTTCATCGAGGTCGACATCGGCGGCAAGCGGCATCTTCTTGGTATGGATGCCCAGGATTTTCCGCCGTGCCTTCACATCCGGCACCGGCACATAGACCAACTCGTCGAACCGGCCGGGGCGGAGCAGCGCGGGATCGAGGAGGTTCGGTCGGTTGGTCGCCGCCATCACCACAACCCCCTGCATGTCCTCCAGACCATCCATTTCAGCCAGCAGCGTGTTCACCACCCGCTCCGTCACCGCCGGCTCCCCAAACCCGCCGCCACGCGCGGGTGCAAGAGAATCAATCTCGTCGATGAAAACCACCGTTGGGGCAACCTGACGGGCCCGCTCAAAAAGCCTCGAAACCTGCTGTTCGGACTCGCCGTACCATTTCGACAGCAGATCGGACGACTTCACCGCGACGAAATTCGCCTCCGCCTCCCGGGCAACGGCTTTTGCAAGGAGTGTCTTGCCGGTTCCAGGAGGACCGAAGAGCAGGAAGCCTTTCGCCGGCCGGATCCCCATCCGCTTGAACGACTGGGGCGACCGCAGCGGCAGCTCCACGCCTTCCCGCAGCTTCATCTGCGCGTCATCCAGGCCACCGACATCGTCCCAGCGGACGTTGGGTGCCTGGATCATGATTTCACGCAGCGCCGAAGGTTGAATACGCTTCAGCGCCGAGGTGAAGTCGTCCTGCGTGACCGTCAGCTTCTCCAGCACCTCGGTCGGAATACCTTCCTTCAGATTGATGTCCGGCAGGATCCGTCTCAGCGCGTCCATCGCCGCTTCACGCACCAGGGCGCCAAGGTCCGCCCCGACGAAGCCGAAGGTTGTCCGCGCGATCTCGTCAAGATCGGTGTCCTCGGCAAGGGGCATGCCTCGCGTATGGATTGCCAGGACTTCGCGCCGCCCGTTCTGATCGGGAACGCCGATGACGATTTCGCGGTCGAAGCGGCCGGGGCGACGGAGCGCTTCGTCGATGGCGTCCCGTCGATTCGTCGCGCCGATAACGACGATATTCTGGCGCGGCTCGAGGCCGTCCATGAGTGTGAGAAGCTGGGCAACAATGCGCCGCTCCACCTCCCCGGTTACCTGCTCACGCTTTGGAGCGATCGAGTCGATTTCGTCGATGAAGATGATCGACGGAGCGTTTTGCGAGGCTTCCTGGAAAACCTGACGCAACCGCTCTTCGGATTCGCCATAGCGGCTACCCATGATTTCGGGGCCGGCGATATGATAGAAATTCGCTTCGGTTTCGTTGGCGACGGCACGCGCGAGAAGCGTCTTGCCCGTCCCCGGAGGTCCATAAAGGAGAACGCCCTTCGGTGGATCGATGCCGAGGCGCTGGAACAGTTCGGGGTGGCGCAGCGGTAGTTCGACCATCTCACGGACTTGCTCGACGGACGAGCCGAGACCGCCGATATCGTCGTAGGTTACATCAGCGCGCCGTGCCTCTTTCGGCTCCTCGAATTGTGGGCGCAGCTCCACGACCGTTTCCGCGGTCATCTGGACGATCCCGCGAGGTTGCGTGGAGACGACGACCAGCCTGATTTCCTGCAAGCCGTAGGCCGGAAGGTTCAGCAGGCGCGGATCCCTCACCCGTTGTTGAACAGACGTCGAAACCACATCGCCCGCGACCATGGGAAGGTGCAGGAAGGTGCGCTGCAAGGCTTCGCCGGATCCCTGAAGGACAAGGTTCTTTTGCGCCGGCGCAAGTATGACCCTCGTCGCGGGACGGGCTTCCGCTTTGCGCACTTCCACGTGGTCGCCGCTCGACGCGCCGGCGTTGACGCGCTGGAGGCCATCCAGTCGAATGATATTCAGCCCGTGGTCCTCTTCATAGGGGCGCATTGCGATCGCAGCCGTATGCCGGCGACCGATCAATTCGACAAGATCTCCCTCGCCAATGCCGATCTTGGTCATCGAAGCTGCGGACATACGCGCGATGCTCGCGCCGGCATCCTGCGGCCGCATGTTTGCGACTTGAAGCGTTAGGTCGTCTGACACAGGCATTTTCCCTTAATCAACGTCTTGAGTGAGGATCATCGGGTTAGTTAGGAGAGCGCGAGGAATTGCAAAGACGGCATGCTCCGCTCACGGAAATTCTGGCTATGATCTCGAAATGGTATCGTGCAGGCGGGGAGCGGCCAACTGTACCAAGGTGTACGTTCGTGTGCTGCCGGTACGAATAGCGGTAAATCTTTCGCACTATTTCCATCGAAATGGCCCGAGGTAGGCCATTCCAACCGGTCGAACGATAGGGGTTCTGTCCAGCGATGAGAGCGCCGTGGCGCCGAGTTGACGGCCGAGTTCCACGATCTTCCTGCCGACCTCGATCCGCTCGCCTTCATATGCCTTCAGTGCGGATTGCAGGTCTTCGGCCTGCCTCAAGTGGTTTCGCAGAGAGATTACATCCCCTGCGGCTTTGGAGACGCCCATGGCTGTATGGGGACGCGCGATGAAGGCGGCATCGCCGACCAGCGCGGTGGCACTGCCAACCATATGTCTCGCCTCATAGTCGAAGATCGCCTGGATCGACGGGGTTGGCTCGGCCTCCACGGCCAAGGCGAATGGTGGTGGCAGCAGACGACTGGCATCGACGCGCAGAAGTTCCCGCCGTTCATTCGAGAGCTCGCCTCGCGGCAAGGAAAGCTCGAATGTCTTGCCTGATGTTCCCGTAAAGAGCGCCGGAAGATCGCCCTGATCGACGAAGCGGTACCACACCCAGTTATACCGGCGCTGCCCTTGGCCGATTTCGCCGTTGGGACCGGGGACCAGATACCCGAGCATGTGATTGCCCGGCGCCACATAGAACGCGAAATCGCCGGCAAGAACAGAAGCGGCCTTCGGGAGCCGGTCTTCAGCAATCAGCCCGCGCCATCCAACATAGCCGGCATAGCTGTTCCTGGTGTCCGGATTCATCGTGGCGCGGGCGGTTGAGCCGATCCCGTCCGCCCCTACGACGAGATCCGCACTTTCAGTGCTGCCATCGTCGAACTCGAGCAGGGAATAGCCTGCCTCCTCGCGCACCCCGACTACCGGCTTGCCAAGAACGTAAGCACCGGGATCGAGCCGCGCGGCCACGGTCGAATAGAGCAGGTCCCACGATATCTGTGTTTGAGGCATGTGAGCCCGCCGCGCGATCGCACCGGATCTCTCGAACCAGATGCGATCCTGCGAGACCACGCCGAACGTCGCAAGATGCTCAACGCCGATTTCCCGAAGGATGTGAAATACCTCCTGCTGCGGCACGAGGCCTGCTCCCCTGCCGGCAAAGCCGGACGAGGAGCGTTCGTAAACCTTCACATCATGCCCATCGCGGGCGAGAAGGATTCCGGCAAAGAGGCCCGCGAGCGAACCGCCGACGATACGAATACGGAGAGGCTTCATCTCGATTTCCTTAGTTGGCAGCCTGAATCTTGGGACGAACATGCTCGATCACACGGACCGCCAACGCCATCAGACCGAGGGCGCCACCGAGAACACTGACGCCAACCCAGCCCTCGTAGCTCCAGACGGTGGAGGCGAGTGCAGCACCCGCGGCACCGCCGAGGAACATGGCTGTCATGAAGATGGTATTGAGGCGACTGCGGGCCTCCTGATCGAGCGCGTAGACGATATGCTGGTTCGAGACCAAGGCACTCTGAATGCCGAAATCGAGAACGATGACACCGATGACGAGGGCGATCAGCGAGTTCCAGAAGCCGAACATCAGCCAGGATGCGATCGTCAGAATGGTTCCGAGCCATACGACGAAGTGCGGACCTTTCCGATCCGCGACCTTGCCGGCCAACGGGGCTGCAAACACTCCGACGGCCCCGACGACGCCGAACAGGCCGGCAACATCCGCGCCAAGGTTGAACTTGGGCGTTGCGAGATAGAGCGCCAGGACGGTCCAGAATGCGGTGAAGGAACCGAAGAGAGCCGCCTGCATCAAGGCTGCGGTTCGCAGCGCACGCTCGCGCTTCCAGAGGTGGACGAGAGACCGCAGGGCGTTGCGGTAAGCCATCCGTGACGTCGGTGCATGATCGGGCAGCGTCATGAACATCAGGCCGGAAGCCCCGAGTGCCATTGGGACGCCGAGCCAGAACATTTCTCGCCAGCCAAAGTGCTGCCCGACGAAACCCGACAGGGTTCGGCTAAAGAGGATCCCGGAGAGAACGCCCGCCATGACGGTGCCGATCGTCGAGCCGCGCTTTTCGGGCATGGCAAGGGATGCGGCAAATGGCACTATCTGCTGAGCGACCGTCGAAGCGGCGCCGACGACCAGGGATGCAAGCACCAGTGCCCAGGCTGTGGGCGACAGTGCGGCCAACACCAGAGCTGCGGCCAGAACGATGAATTGTCCGATGATCAACTTGCGACGATGGACGATGTCGCCCAGCGGGAGCAGCAGGAGGAGCCCGAGAGCATAGCCCAACTGCGTCGCTGTGGGGATGAAGCCGGTGACAGGCTCGTGCGCGAAATCCGCCTCGATAATGCCGAGCATTGGCTGGTTGTAGTAGATATTGGCGACGGCAATGCCACTTGCAGCGGCCATTGCGAAAAGTGCGGGCTTGCCCAGCCCCGCCCTGGGCTTGTGGGCATGTTTGGCATTGATATCCATGGCTTTCACCTTCGTTGGATGAGGTCTACGAGATATCTAGCTTTTTACCTTGCATGGATTTAGTGGTCTTGGATGTTCTGCCTCTATAACGGAATTCGATATAATGAACACGGATGACGTTCTGGTCTTCACGACGGCGGTCAATGCAGGGAGTCTTGCCGAAGCAGGCAGGCGGTTGGGTATCGGCCCGATGGCGGCGAGCCGACGGCTTGCCGCGCTCGAGGAGGCTTTGGGCGTCAGGCTTCTGCATCGCACGACGCGCTCGATTTCACCGACCCCCGAGGGGGAAACGTTCCTGCCGTTTGCTTTGGCCTTGGTGGAGAACGAGGCGGAGGCAAAGGCGCGTCTGCGATCCTCCGAGCGAGGTGCGGCTGGATTGCTGAGGGTTTCCGTACCGGTGTCCTTCGGCTTGAAGTTCGTGGCTCCCTTCATCCCCGACCTGCTGAAAGAAAATCCGGAACTCCGCATATCGCTGGATCTGACGGACAGCCTTCCTGACCTGATCGCGACCGGGACAGACCTTGCGATCCGGATTGCGCGGCTTCGCGACAGCAGCCTGATCGCGCGGAAGATCGCGGACAATCCGCGCGTGCTCGTCGCCAGCCCGGATTACCTCGCACAGCGAGGAACGCCGACTTCGATCGACGACCTGACAGCCCACGACTGCCTTCCACTCCGCGGTGCCACGCATTGGACGTTCCGGGAGGGTGAAGCCGAGAGACACATACGTCTGAACTTCCGTTTCACCAGCAGCAGCATCGAAGGATGCCACGCTGCAAGTATCGCGGGCGGCGGTATCGCACTGCTGTCGTTGTGGAATGTGTCTGACGACATCCGCGAAGGTCGCCTTGTTCCACTGCGCTTGCAAGGTGCGGAGCCCGAAGCGATCGGCATCTGGGCGGTCTATCCGACGACGAGGCTTGTCCTTCCCAAGGTCCGCACCTTTATCTCTGCTCTGAGATTACGGTTGGAGAATGTGACGGATCTCTTGCCGGAGGTGGAGTGAGTTTGCGCGGTCGTGCCAGCCAACGGATCGGTGATGGCGCCCCGTCAGATAGCGACCGCCGAGAGCTGGTCCCGCAATGCAGGCCGGCGATGCACTGCTCGTGAAGCAGTTTTGATGCGGCGCCACGCGCTCGGCGTGCTTCCGGTCATGCGCTTGAAAATTCGGGAAAGGTGGGCCTGATCCGCGAGGCCGCAATTCAGCGCGATCTCGCAAAGCGGAAGGTCGGTGTTCAGCATCTGCTCTTTGGAGCGCTCGATCCGGCGTTCCATGACATAGGCATGCGGCGGGAGCCCGAAGCTCGCTTTGAACGCCACTGAAAAGTAACTCGCGCTGAGCCGCGCGACCGCGGCAAGCTCGCCCAGCGAGATCCCGCCGTCTATCCGGCTCTCGATGAATGCGCGGAGTTTCGCGATCTGCCACGCCGCAAGGCCGCCACTGGATGGCGCCCTCAAGGTCCCTGCCCGCTCACCTGCCGGCTGGAGCAGCGTAGACGCCCTTTTGACGAGATCGATTGCTGAACTCTCGTCATCGTCGATGCATCCGAGAGCGTCGAGCAGCAAACGCGAGATTTCCGTCGACGTTTCGGCAGCGATTCCGAAACCGGAGATGGGAGCTCCAAGGGCGACACTATTGGATTGCATAACGGATCTCCTGCGCAACATCGCTTTTCGATGCAGTGATCATGGCCGACGGCCCACCTGCGCGGAATCCTACTGAAATCTAGTTCTTACCAACCTCCGGCGTGCATGGGACATACCTAGGTATAGGCCGTGCCGGCTGGAAGGAGGCCTGCGTCCGCCCCTCCGGAAGCCCATTCCACTTCCGATCGGGTGGCTCAATCCGAGGATTTCGCCGGACCTCCGAGGTGCCGGCGCGTGCCACCGCGAGAAAGATGCGAACGTCGCTCCATTCCATGTTCAGCGTGCCCTCGCTTACAGCTGGTTCCCGTCGATGCCACGCAAGATCAGATCGACGCCGGCAAGAAATTGCGCCCGGTCATCGTGCTCCACCAGTTGCTTCGCGATGCTTTCCAGGAACGGAAGCGGCTTTGAACTATTGTTCGCCCAGCGATGGATCACCGTGGAGAGGGATTCCGAACGATCGGTACCGGGCGGCAAAACACGGTCATTCGCCGCATTCTGCCCTGCGACGCCAAGAATGTAATTGATGAGCGTCGACCATGCGTCGAACTGTGCCGCCGCCGGAACGCCGAGTTGCTGGACCTGAACACCAAGGCCCTCAACGATACGGATCATCGCGATCTGCCATGGCGCACGCGTGAGATGCGCACCGATCCACGGATGGGCTTCGATGGCATCGAAAATCCCGAGCGCGATCGCCTTTATCGCCTCACGGGGAGCGCCCTTGAACCCCTTCTCCATGACCCTTGCCATAACGTGATCCGTCGCCGCATCGAGCAACGCCTGTTTGTCGGCGACATGCCAGTAAATCGCGCCGCTGCCTGTTTCCAGCCTGGCGCTCAGAGCGCGAAAAGTCAGACCATTGTCACCATCGGCATCGAGTATCCCGATCGCGGTTTCGACAATTCTGTCCTTGGAGAGAGCCTCCGCCCGTCTTGTCGATCCTGGAGAGCGATTTTTCACTGTCAGCCTTGACCTCAATGGAATTCCGTTCCATTTAGATTGAAATGGAACGCTGTTCCAGTCAACTCGTTGAAAGGATTTTTGATGACATCAGTTGCGATTGTTGGAGCGGGACTTGGTGGCCTGATGCTCGCCCGCGTCCTTCACGTCCATGGCATCAGCTCGACGATCTACGAAGCTGATGCCTCTGCGCTGGCCCGCACGCAGGGCGGCCAGCTCGACATCCATGTGAGTGACGGGCAAGCCGCGATTGCATCCGCCCAACTCACGGATCAGTTTCGTTCGATCATTCATCAGGGCGGCGCCGCCACGCGGGTGCTTGATAGCGATGGTGCGGTGCTATTTGAGGAACCGGACGACAATACGAATACGCGCCCGGAAGTGCTCCGCGGCGACCTGAGGCGCATGCTTCTGGAATCGCTTCCGCCGGCCACCGTACGGTGGGGCAAGAAGCTCGTTCGCATCGTATCTGCCGGGAATGGGCGCCACGAACTGACGTTCGCCGATGGGTCGAAGGTCATGACCGCGATGCTTGTCGGGGCTGACGGCGCATGGTCCAAGGTGCGCCCGCTTCTGTCGAACGCGGCACCTGAATATACAGGTATTACCTTCATCGAGACCTACCTGTCTGATGTCGACACCATGCATCCGGCCGCCGCCCGGACCGTGGGCACCGGCGCGATGTATGCCCTCTCCCCCGGCAGGGCGATCGCCGCGCACCGCGAGGCTGACGGTATCCTTCATGCCTACGCACAACTGAACGTTCCCGTAGATTGGGTTGGCGCTATCGACTTCAACGACAAGGCTGCTGTTATCGCCAAGGTGGCCGCCGAGTTCGATGGCTGGGCGCCGGAACTGACGGCTCTCGTCCGAGAGTCGGACACGCTTCCGGTCGCCCGTATGATCCACAGCCTGCCTGGCGAGCATCGGTGGGACCGCACCCCCGGCGTGACGCTGCTTGGCGACGCGGCTCACCTGATGCCGCCATCGGGCGACGGAGCAAACCTTGCCATGTTCGATGGAGCCGAATTGGCGAAAGCAATCCTGGCGCACCCCGATAACCCCGAACTAGCACTCGCCATTTACGAAGAGGCAATGTTTCGCCGCAGTCATGCCGCTGCGGCCGATGCGCGGGAGGTCGTTGATCTATGCCTCGGCGACAGGGCACCTCACGGTCTTGTCGAATTCTTCCAGCGCCCTCACGGCATGTCGTGAAGGGCACACGTCATCTCACTGACTATGGTGATAGGACAAACCACGCAGAGCCATCTAAGGCGCGATCTTTGGCACAGCTCTGCTCTCGATCGCACCCGAGCCATTCGTCGGTGCCATCTTGCTGCGGCCGCAACCGATCTCCGACGATTTTTCCTTTCCAGATTTATCTGGAAAGTCCGTGCTCATAATTTCAGGGATGCACGATCAGCGGCGGGAGCCGCAGCACGCATTTCAAGTCGCGGGGCAACTATCGGTAGCGAATGCAAGGGTCACTCATCATGATTTGGATGCCGGTCACTAATGGGCGCCCGATGAGCTCGATCTTGTTCTCGGTCGACAATGGATGAGTGAGAACTTTCCCACCGGTTAAGGTGCCGCTGACGGCATCAAGCAAGGCGCGGATTACCGGCAGCAACCGATGCACCGGTTCGCTCGGCACAGTCTCGGCTGCGCTTGTGAAACTCCCGAAATGTCGTCGCCGTTTACCATAAGCCAGGAGAAGGCTGCCAATGCTCGCATAAGGTGATAATGCGTTGCGACACCACCATTGAGACAATCCCGACATTCCGCTGATAGGGCGAGCACCGAAGGCCACGACGATGTTTACATTTCCGACGTTCATCGTCTGCACGATGGGCCTACTCGTCTTTGCCCTGAAAGCGACATCGACCGGGTGCCGGCGCAAGCGCGGTGGCATGGGACCTCGCGCATTTCAATCCAGGCTGGTGTCACCGATCTTCTGGGCGGTACTGAGCCTTGTCGCCCTGACGATTACCCAAATCGAGTGCTTCAAGGACATCGGCGTGATGTTTATCGCGGTCCTGGTCCTGTTCGCCTTGTTCACAAGTTTCACAGTGCCATTTGCGATCGTGTTTTGGCTTATTATCTTGTTCCTTTCTCAATGGACGAACGTATTCGCGCTGATCGCCGTTCTCTCCATGGCAACGGCCCTCGGTTACATTGCCGGATTCGTGCTCGGAGGGCCGAAGCGTCAGGTGATTGCGATGCCTCCTACCACCCCAAAGTCGCACAGAGCCCGACTATGGCCAAAGTGGCTCCCTGAGCCAACCGCTCTTCGCCTTGCGATATCGAAGCCGCTGGTGAAGCCGATCTGGATTGCCCTGCCAGAATTCAACTTGATGCGGCATGACCATAAAAAGCGACCAGTTGGGCGCGGCGATATCGGGCGTCTCAACGATCCGCCGAGCCTGCGTTTCAACGGCAAGATCGAGTTCGCGACGAGACGCCAAGATTTCGCTTTGACGACCGACCAAGGCGACAGCTCGCGCGGCTGCGGATCGCCGCCGGAAGTCACGGCCCCGCTCAGCCTCCGGCGCACGTAGTGCGATGCCACGGATCCTGACTTGGCGTCCAAGCGGTTGCCAGTAGAACGTCAAGGCAACGTAGGGATTTGCGGCGATCTGTTGGCCCTTCGGCCCAGCGTCGGTCGTCGCGAAGTGCCAGCCGCGATGGTCGAGATTCTTCAGGATCAGAACGCGGGCGTCTGGCGCCCCACTGTCATCGACCGTGGACAAGACCATCGCATGCGGCTCCTTGACGCCAGCCTCGATCGCCTCCCGCAGCCAGACCGAGAAGAGATCGCACGGGCCGTCGCACGCGGCATCTAGATCGAACGGCGGGAATGGGCCTGAAAGTGACGCAAGAGATTGAATTTGATCCTTCATGCTCACGTCTCTCACGGCCTCGCCACAAAAAGCCTCAGCGACCCCTCGAAAAAGGGTTGCGTGCGTAGTGTGCCGTATCGCGCATCCCATGTTCCATTCGCAAGATCGCTGCCAAGCTCGGCCACGAAGCGATCGCCGACACTCGCATCCACGAAGCTCCAGGCGGAATTGGCAAGCCGCGCCCCCGGCTCAAGCAATCGTTCGGGCCGGCCGTAATATGCTTCGCCAAACCCGTCGACGCAATTGAGAGGGATCGGCACCGGGAGAATTTCCACCGGCGCATCGAACGCCTCGGCGATGGCATCGGGCTCCGGATAACGCCGGGCCTCCACGGCGATCATCTCTGGCGCATAGTCGTTCAGCCAGCAGCGATGCAGTTCCTTCGGATCACAGGAAAGAACGACGACCGGGCCTCGCGTGACACGCCGCATCTCCCGAAGACCGGCCTTCAGGTCGGACCACTGATGGATCGTAAAGGTCGCCATGCTGGCGTCGAAACTCTGGTCAGCGAAAGGAAGACGCTCGGCGACGGCATCGATCGCCGAGGGCAGGTGCGCGGGCCTTTGCGCGCGCATCGAGGCCGAAGGTTCGACGGGCGTTACCTCGCGGTCGACCGGCTCGTAGGACCCTGCCCCTGCCCCGACGTTCAGGACTGTTCCGGCATCGCCGAGTGCGCTCAAGATGAAGCTCGCGATATGCGGGTCGGGTTGGCGGTAGGAGACGTAACCTTGCCCGATCACGCCGTAGTTGGCATCACCCGCGCTGCCGTCATTGTGTCTGTTGCTCATCGTTTTTCTTCCTTGCTTTAGGACGCGTTCATGCTGCCGCGGGAAATGCGCTCTCCCCGGCCAAATGTTCCAAAACCGAAACTGTTGTTCTCGACGAGTGCAAAAACCACTGGAATCGCAGTGATGAAAACCGATATGATCGAACATCCAATGTTCTAAAAAGTCACATGGCGAGAAACATACCTTCTCTTAATGCGCTCCGCGCTTTCGAAGCGGCAGGTCGTCACGGCCGAATGACCCTTGCCGCAGACGAATTGAACGTCACCCATAGTGCGGTGAGCCGCCAGGTTCAGCATCTTGAGGAGGTGCTGGGTGTTCCCCTGTTCGAGGGACCAAAGAACAGGCTCCGCTTGACGGAAGCAGGGACAGTGCTTCTCGCCGGCCTCGTTGGCGCATTCGACCAGATGGATGCGTCCGTCCGTGCCGTCGCCGATACGGAGGCTGGGTCGATCGACGTATCGTGTCCGGGAACCTTCACGATGCGTTGGCTGATTCCTCGGCTCTATCGCTTTCAGGCCGAATATCCCCAGATCGACGTGCGCCTGACGGCATCGTCCCGCCCGGTGGATTTCGGTCGGGATGGCTTCGACGTCGCGATCCGGGTTCGCGACCCGCCGTGGCCGGCCGGCGCCGAGGTCATACCGCTATTTCCCGAGCAGACGGGCCCGGTGATGGCGCCGACCATTGTTGCGGTCGAGGGAACAGCGCTCCTTCATACCCGAACGCGCCCACGCGCATGGGAAAATTGGCTGACGCGGTCGCGTGAGGCACCGTGGATCGGGCCAAAAGTCGACTACGAGCATTTCTACTTCATGCTCGAAGCTGCGAGGGCGGGGTTGGGTGTCTGCGTGGCGCCATGGCCCTACGTGGTGGACGACATCAAGGCGGGTCGGCTGAAAGCACCGCACGGCTTTATCGATAGCGGCCACCAATACGTTGCCTTGCGGCGTGCTCGACGTAACCGGAAGGCCAGTCTGTTCTGCGACTGGCTGGCAAATGAGGCCTCGCAGTTCTCCGATTCAGAACCGGCTCCCTCGGGTTGAGGCAAGCAAGGCAACCACTCGTCCCCACCGGAAATGGCAAGAGTAAGTCTTGACGGTCGCAGGCGACGCGTCATAAGTGGGCGTGACGGTTCCCCGAGAATGACTTCAACGGGATTAATAGGGAACACGGTGCGGAAGACCCCAAAGGGACCAAGACCGTGGCTGCCCCCGCAACTGTAAGCGGATTGCCGATCATCCTTGGGCCGGAAGGCCATGCCACTGCGACTATCGCGGGAAGGCAGATGACCGACACGTATCCGTGAGCCAGGAGACCTGCCGTCGATCACGATTCCAATCAGCCGGGCGGGGATGCCCGACAAGGAGCAGACATGATTGACCAGTTTTCCGACCATCTGCGACACGCCATCCGTCTCGATTGGACGATCCACCGCTAGCATTGCTTTCCGTCGTTGCCGACGCATGCACGGCGAGACCGCTAGCTGCCTTCTTTCCAATCAGAGAGTTTCCTATGCGATATCTTCTGCAGAGCCTTTCCCTTGCGCTCGCGCTTGCCGGCATTTCAGCGCCGGCGTTCGCCGCCACCCAATATCCCCTGACAGTCACAAATTGCGGTCAGACCCTGACCTTCGAGAAGCCGCCGACAAAGATCGTATCGATCGGTCAGGGCATGACCGAGGTGCTGTTCTCGCTCGGGCTTGCCGACAAGATTTCAGGCACCGCCGTCTGGGTCGGCCCGGTTCTGCCGCAATACGCCGATGCCAACAGCAAGATAAGACGCTTGGCCGACAACGATCCGAGCTTCGAATCCGTGGTTGCCGCTGAGCCGAATCTGGTCACCGCCGAGTTTGAATGGCACGTCGGGCCTCAAGGATCAGTCGGCAAGCGCGAACAGTTCAGCGATCTGGGCATCAGCACCTACATCGCACCGGCCGATTGCGTGGCGAAGATCAACGCGGAAGGTGGCGACGGCGTGCGCAAGGAATTGTTCACGATGGACCTGATCTACCGGGAGATCGCCGAGCTTTCCGAGATTTTTGATATCGGGGACCGTGGCGACGCACTGATCGCAGAACTAAAAAAGCGCGAGGCCGATGCGGTTGCTTCCTTGGGTCTGGCGCCGGGCAAGAACCTGCCTGTCCTCTTCTGGTTCTCCAGCAAGGAGGTCAGGGGCGACGCCTTCATCGCCGGTAAGAACAGCGCGCCTGCCTACATCCTGAAGACGCTCGGCGCCCGTAACGTCGTTGCGACCGAGGAAGAATGGCCGCTGGTCGGGTGGGAGACGATCTCTGAGGCCAATCCCGCGGTCATCGTCATAGCCACGATGGACCGCCGGCGCTATGCCGCCGATGACCCCGCGGTGAAGATCGAGTTCCTCGAAACCGATCCTGTGACGAAGGAGCTTGACGCGGTCAAGAACAAGCGCTTCGTCATGATGGACGCGCAATCGATGAACCCGACGATCCGGACCATCGACGGCATCGAGATCCTGGCGAACGGCATCAAATCCTTCGGTCTGTCGCAGTGAGCGATATCGGTTCTGCGCAGAGGAGATGGTGGGCGTTTGGCGCGCTCACCGTCGCAGCAATCCTGGCCCTCGGCTTTGTGGTCAGCTTTGCCGTGTCGATCGGCGAGATCGCGATACCGGTCGACACGACGGCAAAGGTCGTGTCGAACCGGCTGTTTGGGACGACCTTCGAACTGAGCCGCATCCATCAGGGCATCGTGTGGGACTACAGGCTCAGCCGCGCGCTGGTGGCGGCAAGCACCGGTGCCTCACTGGCTCTCAGCGGCGCGATCCTGCAGGCGCTCTTGCGCAATCCACTTGCCGAACCCTACGTCCTCGGTATCTCTGCCGGGGCGTCCACCGGCGCGGTTTCGGTCATGATCCTTGGCCTGGGCTATGGTGTGCTCGGCCTGTCCGGCGGAGCCTTCGTCGGCGCCGTCATCGCCTTCTTGCTGGTTGGTATGCTGGCGACCGGTGCGGGCGGCACCAGTGAGCGCATCATCCTTTGTGGTGTCGCGGGCTCGCAGCTTTTCAATGCCCTCACCTCCTACATCGTCACCACCTCGGCCAATGCCGAGCAGGCGCGCGGCGTGCTATTCTGGCTGCTGGGATCGCTGAGTGGCGTGCGTTGGCCGGATGTCTATCTTTCCGTGCCAATCACCATCATCGGCTTCGTCCTCTGCCTCGCCCATGTTCGCGCGCTCGATGCCTTCGCTTTCGGCAGCGACGCGGCGGCGGCACTCGGAGTTGCCGTGCGCAGGGTACAGTTCACCCTTCTCGGCGTCACGGCAGCGATGACCGCGGGCGTCGTCAGCATGGTCGGCTCGATCGGCTTCGTCGGTCTCGTCATTCCCCATGCAGCCCGCTTCCTCGTCGGCCCCTCACATGGGCGACTGCTGCCGGCAACCGCGTTTGGCGGGGCGATCTTCATGGTCGGCGCCGACATTGTCTCGCGCATCATCATTCCACAGCAAGTGCTGCCCATTGGCGTTGTCACCGCGCTGTTCGGCGCGCCGGCCTTCGCCGTCATTCTCTACCGCGTACGGAGAAGCGCATGAGTATCGCGGTCGACAAGGTCACCTATGCCGCCGGCAATACGCTCATCGTCAACGGCGTCAGCCTTGCAATCGAGAAGGGAAAGGTGCTTGGCCTGCTTGGGCCGAACGGCTCAGGCAAATCGAGCCTGCTTCGCCTGATCTGTCGCCTACGGCAAGTCAGGAGCGGCGTCATCAGGCTCGGCGACGACGATGTCTCCGAGCTTTCCCGTGCAATCCTTGCGCGGAGGATTGCCTTCGTCGAACAGCAATCGGCGACCGATATCCAGATCGCCGTGCGGGATGTCGTGCGCCTTGGGCGGACTCCACATCGCGGTCCACTGCCAGCCTGGACATCCGATGATGACGTTGCGGTCGCGACGGCCCTCAGCCGCGTCGATATGGCCGAGCGTGCCGGCCAGCTTTGGCAAACGCTGTCAGGCGGCG
This sequence comes from Rhizobium sp. Root708, assembly GCF_001429725.1. Classification (GTDB taxonomy): domain Bacteria; phylum Pseudomonadota; class Alphaproteobacteria; order Rhizobiales; family Rhizobiaceae; genus Rhizobium. The sequence goes on from NZ_LMHV01000023.1 coordinate 65,825, forward strand.
AACGGCAACGCGTGCACATCGCCCGCGCCTTGGCGCAGACGCCGAGCGAACTGCTTCTGGACGAGCCGACCAATCATCTCGATATCCAGCACCAGCTCGATATCCTGGCCCTCGTCTCTAGGCTCGGACTGACGTCGATCGTTGCCCTGCACGATCTCAATCTCGCGGCGATGTTCTGCGATGAACTCGCGGTGCTGCAGCATGGCACGGTCGTGGCATCGGGTCCGCCGGAGGAGGTTCTGACGGAAGAACTTATCGTCAACGTCTTCGGTGTCCGTGCCCATGTCGAGAGATCGGCCGTTCATGGTCGTCTACACATTCAATATCTCATCGGCTGACGAACCACATTATGCGGACCGATAGGTGACCACGGCACGTCGTAGTTTGGGGTGCGCCGCACCGTGGTCTGCTGAGAGATTCTTGTTTCAGCGGGTGTTGAAGTAGAACCCGACGACAATCCCACAATCCCCCAAATCTAAGGGAATGCGGCAGCGTTTGACGGTGACCATGCCAGAAACAGGCAAGCGATTTCCAGGAATTGCCCGCGCCGCGCCGACGGGCGGCTTTCCGGATCAACGGGGCGCCTGGCAGTGATCTTGCACGGCGCGAATCTTTGCCGGCGCATCCTCGAGATCAAAGCGGTACTGTAGGTCACGTCCGCATCGACGGAGACCATTGTAGCGAAACGGGCTCCTGACGTGAGGGCGGTCAGCAACCGCGGCTGCGCCGACAACACTAAGCTCCTTATATCTGACCGGGAACCTGAGAGCTGGACGGTCTCTTTGAACCGGCCGATCTCAAAACGGGCTGATCGCAAACGGCCTCGGCAACGAGACTAGTCCAGAGCCGCAGCCGCAATCAAGGACAGCGATTGTAAACCGCTGACCGGATGGCAAGGAGCTTGCTCGCAACGGCGCCCTAGCGCGTGAGTGAGCCGGACCACCACGCACTCAAGCGGGGTGCTGTTGCACGCTGACGCCTCCATCGACCGTGAGGCAAGTGGCGTTCATGAACGGGCATTCGTCCGAAATCATGAACACGGCCGCCATTGCGATCTCCTCGGGGGAAGCGATCCGTCCGCCGGGATGAAGCTTCATCGTCTCCGCCTTGGCGGCCGCCGGATCCGGAAAGCTGTTCCAGTAATCGATGACCTTCTGGGTGGCGACGTAGCCGGGAGCCAGGGCGTTTACCCTGACGTTCCTCGCCGCATATTCCAGGCCAAGCGATTTCGTCATGCCGAGCAAAGCGTGCTTTGCGAGCGGATAGGGAAAGGTGTGCGGAATGATGGTGAAGGCGTGCGTCGAGGCGATGTTGAGGATGACACCGCCGTCGCTTGCAAGCATGCCTGGAAGCACCGCCTTGCAGCAGTTCCAGGCGCCCTTGAGATTGATATCGAAGCAACGATCCCAATCCTCATCGCTGGTCTCGAGCGGTTCCGAAAACACGTTCGCGCCGGCATTATTGACGAGCGCATTGATCGCGCCGATCTCATCGGCCGCCTGGGCGACCGCAGCGGTGACTGCGGCTGCATCGGCAATATCGACGGCGCGATAGCCGACATTGCCACCCGCCTGCCTGAGGGCCTCTGCCTCTCCGGCAAGCAGAGCCGCATCGCGATCGACGAGGAACAGTGCCGCGCCCTGGCGCAGGAACTCCCTGGCGATGGCAAGGCCGATGCCTTGCGCGGCCCCCGTCACGAATATTCGCTTGCCGCCCAGTCGTCCGGACATATTCGTGCCCTCGCTCACCACTCCGCGAAACTTCCGTCGCTGTGGCGCCAGATCGGATTGCGCCAACGATGCCCTTCCTTGGCACGCTCGATCACGTATTCTTCATTCACCTCGACACCCAATCCCGGTCCCTGCGGAATACTGACAAAACCATCGGCATAGTGGAACACCTCCTTATTGGAGATGTAATCGAGAATGTCGTTACCCTTGTTGTAATGAATACCGAGGCTCTGCTCCTGGATGAAGGCGTTATAGCTGACGGCGTCCACCTGTAGGCAAGCGGCAAGCGCTATCGGTCCAAGCGGGCAGTGCGGCGCCAATGCCACATCATAGGCCTCCGCCATGGTGGCGATCTTCCGGCATTCCGTGATGCCGCCGGCATGCGAGAGATCGGGCTGCAGGATGTCGACATAGCCTTCGGAGAGGATGCGCTTGAAGTCCCAGCGCGAGTAAAGCCGTTCCCCAAGTGCGATGGGCGTCGAAGAGTGGTTGGCAATCTCCTTCAGCGCCTCGTAGTTTTCCGACAGCACCGGTTCTTCGATGAACAGCAGCTTGTACGGCTCCAGTTCCTTCGCGAGGACCTTCGCCATCGGCTTGTGAACGCGGCCGTGGAAATCGACACCGATACCGATGTAGGGACCGATCGCGTCGCGGATGGTAGCAATCGTCGCGACAGCCTTCTCGACCTTGTCGTAGGTGTCGACGATCTGCATCTCCTCGCAGCCGTTGAGCTTTATTGCCTTGAAGCCGCGAGCGACGACTTCCTTCGCATTGTTGGCGACATCGGAGGGACGATCGCCGCCGATCCAGGAGTAGACCTTGATCTTGTCGCGCACTTGGCCACCGAGCAGCGAGTGGATCGGTTGACCGAGCGCCTTGCCCTTGATGTCCCACAAAGCCTGGTCGATGCCTGATATCGCGCTCATGTGGATCGCGCCGCCGCGATAGAAACCGCCGCGGTACATGACGTTCCAATGATCCTCGATCAGGAACGGATCCTTGCCGATCAGGTAGTCTTCAAGCTCGTGCACGGCGGCCTGGACGGTGAGCGCCCGACCTTCGACGACCGGCTCACCCCAACCGACGATACCCTCGTCGGTTTCTATCTTGAGGAACAGCCAGCGCGGCGGGACGATATAGGTGGTCAGCTTGGTGATCTTCATGTGGATGGTCCGATCATGCGAGAATGAGGTCGGCCGCCTTGGCGGCAGCGGCGAGAACGGCGGCATTGGTGTTGCCGCTGACAATGGTCGGCATAAGGGAGGCGTCAACCACTCTGAGGCCACGCGTGCCGCGTACCTTGAGGTGGCTGTCGAGAACAGCTTCCGGGTCACCGTCATGACCCATCTTGCAGGTGCCGACAGGGTGGTAGCCGGTCTTGACGGTGCGCCGGCAGTGATCGGCGATCGCCTCGTCGCTGGTGACATCGGCACCAGGGAAGATTTCCTTTTCGATCAAATTCCGCATTGGCGCCGCCGCCAGCACCGTCCGGGCGAAGCGGAAACCGGCCATGGTCGTCTTCAGATCACCGGGATGAGCGAAAATCTGCGTATCGACGATCGGGTTTTCAAAAGGATCCTTTGACGCCAGGGTCACGGATCCGCGCGCCTTCGGCCGCAGCAACAGCGAGTTTATGGTGACGCCATCGCCAGGGTCCGTACCCATGACGTCGCGGTCGAGATAGACCGTCGGCACGCAGAACATCTGGATCGTCGGTTCGTCGTTGTTGCCCTCCGGATCGAAGAAGGCACAGGTCTCGACGCCTGTCGTCGATACGGGTCCGGTCTTGAACAGAAGATATTGCAGCCCGGCTTTCAGCATCGGCCAACCGCGGTCCTGTCCATAATAGCCAAACGACCCCTTGGTCGTCGCAACGACCGGGCACTCGTAGTGATCCTGCAGGTTCCGACCGACGCCTGGAAGTACGACCTTCACACCAATGCCATGTCTGGAAAGCTCGTCTTCGGGGCCAATTCCAGACAGCATCAACAGCTTCGGTGTCTGATAGGCACCGGCGGCGATGATGACTTCCGCACCGGCCGTTGCTGATTTCCGGCTGCCATTGACGACGTAGTCGACGCCAACCGCCCGATCGCCTTCCATCCGAAGCGCGGTGACCGTTGCGCCGGTTTCGATCGTTAGCAGCGGATTGTCCATCACGGGAGAGAGGAAAGCGTCCACCGCGCTGCAGCGGCGGTTGGTCTTCCAGTCGATGGTATGTTGCATGAAGCCGACACCAAACTGGCTGGCGCCGTTGAAATCGGGGTTATAGGGGATGCCCATGCCCTGCAGCGTCTTCACATAGGTGCGGGTCATCGGGCTGGTATGCCCGAGGTGGGAGATTTTCAGCGGCCCGCCGACCCCGTGATATTCGCCGCCGAGGTGATCGTTGTCTTCCTGCTCCTTGAAGTGGGGAAGCATATCCCGGTAGGACCAGGCGCCATCATTGTTTGAACCGGGCCCGGTGATCGCCTTGTTCCAGCGATCGAAATCGGCCGCCTGGCCGCGCATATACACCATGGCATTGACCGTGCTGCCGCCGCCGAGCACCTTGCCCTGCGGCACGATCGGCCCACGGCCGTTCAGTTGCGGCTGCGGCGCGGTCTGATGCATCGTGAGATACGTGTCCTTGGCCAGGAACTTCATGTAGCCCGCGGGGTAATGCATGATGGGGTTCGCCTTGGCGGGCCCGCGCTCGAGCAACAGCACGCGGGCTTTTCCACGCGTCACAAGCTCGGCAGCCACGACGCAGGCCGAGCTGCCGCCGCCAACAATAATGTAATCAAATCCGCTTGTTGCAGACATTCACTGGTCTCCGCTGACCTGATTGGAAATGCTCCGCGGGCGTAGGCATATGCGACCCGATAGGTCTTCGCCCGGTCGAAGAACCCTGAGGTCACCGAGATCCGGCATATTGTGCCCGTTGGCCAGATGCGACATCGGCTCGAAGCAGAAATAATCCCGCTTGAACGAGGGATCGAAGACGGTATCCGAAACGAACACGAAGGCGTGCTTGAAAAGCGCGTCAGCCACCAGATGAACTTCCGTATCCCGTTCCGGCCAGGTGATAATCGCCTCGCCGGACCAGTCCTCGAAGCCGTTGTTGACCCAGCGATGAGGAAGCGGGCTTGGCGAACCGAAGTCAAGATCGGCGGGAATATCGGTTCTCTCCCCCGGCAACCAGCCCTCGACTTCCGTCCAGAATTTCCGCGCCGGAGCGAATAGTGTCGTCTCGGGCGTCATCGGGAAGTAGGGATGCCAGCCGAGGCCGAATGGCAGCGCCTTCCCCCCGCGATTCTCAACGGTAAGCGAAAGCTCGAGGTGATCGTCGGTAAGTGTGAAGCGCTGGATCGTACTGTAACGATAGGGAGTAGGACCACCCTCATGGCTGAAGCTCAGTTCCACCGAGCTGTCGGTTTGCTTCACCACGTCCCATTCCGAGTGCCACCCCTCACCGTGAAGATAGTGGCGATCCCATTCGGTGTTCGGTGACAGGCGATAGTCCACGCCCTCGAAGAGGAAGTGATTATCCTTGACCCGGTTACCGAAGGGCACCAGCGGGTAGCAGGAAGAGGACAAGGCATCCACATCATCTGACGGTGCTGGGCGCAGCAGCGGTATCCGCTCACCATCAGCCTCCCGCCAGAAACCGAGGACGAGGCCGCCTTTCGTCGAAACACGAGCGCTAAGCGGCCCGGCAGTGAGATCGATCACCGTCATCGACCTATCGATCCTTGTTGCGAGACATGCTGCGCTTGATCGCCTGGATGTTGGCGAGCACCGCAATGACGATGATGAGACCGCGCACGACCTGCTGGAAGAACGGATTGATGCCGAGCAACACCAGCCCGTTACCGATCAGCGTGATGACGAGCACGCCAAGCAGCGTCCCGAGCATCGATCCCCGACCGCCGGAGAGCGAGGTTCCACCGACCACGACTGCCGCGATGACATCGAATTCGAGACCGGTTGCAGCCGTCGCATTCCCCGAGCCGAGACGCGAGACCAGCAGGATGCCCGAGATCGCGGCCATTGCACCGGCGATCGCGAAGAGGCCGACGCGGATCTTCGCCACGGGGATGCCGCTCAGGAACGCTGCATGAGCATTGCCTCCAACCGCAAAGACCGAGCGGCCGAAAGCGGTCTTGCGGCTGACGAAGGCGAACACGGCAAAGAGAACGAGCATGATGATTGCTGCCGGCGGCACGCCGAGGACCGAGCGATCGAGCGCGTCCAGCATGTCGTTACGTCCGATCGAAACCGGCAGGGCGTCGGTCACGAAAAGTGCAGTACCGCGGAGCGCGCTCCATAGGCCGAGCGTTCCGACGAAGGACGGAACATCGAAGTAGGCCCGCAGGATGCCGGGGATCGTGCCAAGCAGCGCACCGACGACGATCGCAAGGGCAAAGGCAAGCGGCGTCGGCACGCCCCATTGCAGGAAGAAGGACAGTACGACCGAGATGAAGGCGACCATCGGCCCAACGCTCACATCGATCTCGCCGGAGATGATGATCAGGGTCGCAGCCCAAGCGGCGATCCCGATCGTGGCAGCGTCGCGCAGGATGTTGATCTGGTTGTTGAACGACAGGAAGCCGTTCGCGGTCGACGTGAAGACGACGTAGAGAACAACGATCGCAACGAACAGGCTGAGCTCGTTCATATGCTGCGACAGGTTGAAGGTCGACTTGTTGCTATTGTTGGAAGAGGACGGCTTGACCGCCTGATTGAGTGACATCTGATGCCTCCCTCAATGTCCGGTAATGCAGGCTGCCATGACGGAATCCTGATCTATGTTAGGTGATTTGAACTCCTCCTGAAGCGATCCGTCCCGCAGGACGAGAACGCGATCGCAGACGAGAGGAAGTTCCTCGATTTCGCTGGAAACGAAGATGACGCTGCGGCCTTCGGCGGCAAGCTGGCGAATGATCGCGTATATCTGCGCCTTCGCCTCGACGTCGACACCGCGGGTTGGCTCATCCAGGAGAAGCACGCGGCTATTGGCGTAAACCCAGCGGCCGATGACGACTTTCTGCTGATTGCCGCCCGAAAGAGTGCCGATCGGCGTATCGGTGCAGGCGGTCTTGATGTGAAGCCGGTCGATTATCTTGCGCGTCGCCTCCGCCATCAGACTGGACGACAGGATGCCACCCTTGGTAACGCCGGAGAAATTGGTCGCAAGCGTGTTCTCGTCGACACCGAGAAGGGGCACGATACCCTCTTCCTTGCGGCTCTCAGGCGTATATCCGAAACCCTTGCGAACCATCTGCTTGTAGCCCGCGGTGCGAACCGACCGGCCATCGACAAGAACATCGCCGCCGTCGAATGAGCGCACTCCCATGATGGCCTGCAACAGTTCCGTCCGGCCCGAGCCGAGCAGGCCGGCTATGCCGAGCACTTCCCCTTCACGAAGAGAAAAGGAGATGGAGGAGAGCTTCGGGGCGAGCGCCAGGCTGTTGACCTCCAGCACCACTTTCGAACGGCTCTTGTCTTCAAGAACGGCGTTCTGCGCCGCTTCCGATCCAAGCATCAGTCGGACGATTTCACGGGTATCCGCACCCTTGACGTCGACCGTATCGATGATGCGTCCGTCGCGCATGACGGTGGCCGAATGCGCGATCTGGCGGATCTCGTTCATCCTGTGGCTGACGTAGATGACCGCGATGCCCTCAGACGCGATGCGCGTCACGGCGGCCATCACCTTCTCCGCTTCCGCGGCGGCAAGCGAACTCGTTGGCTCGTCGAGAATGACCATCTTCGGCTTGCCGACGAGAACGCGGGCGATCTCGAGAAGCTGCCGTTCGGCCGGGCTGAGACCCGCCACCAGACGGTTCGGCGGCAGGTTGAGACCGAGGCGCCCCATGGCCTCCGCAGCCTCTTCTTCCATTTTATCGTACTGGATGACCCCGCCCTTGCGCGGCCACCGCCCGAGGAATAGGTTTTCGGCCAGCGTCATGCCAGGAACGAGGCTAAGTTCCTGATAGACGACGCGGACGCCCTTATCGAAGGACTCCTGCGCGCGACCGGAGGCGGAATGGGTCAGTGGTTGACCGTCGATTTCGACGGTTCCGCTGTCCGGAATCTCCGCGCCTGTCAGCATTCGGATGAGGGTCGACTTGCCCGCACCGTTCTTGCCGAGGAGCGCCCTCACCTCACCGGCGGAGACTTCGAAGGTCGCGTTATCGAGTGCAAGCACACCCGGATATCTGCGCGTGCATCCTCTGAGCGACGCCACGACGCGTGAAGGAGCAGGATTGGCCATGGAAACTTGGGTCATCATCATCCTCTCGAATGGAAGATGTCGCCGGGGTTCCGGCGACCTCTCCGTTCAAGCATTTATGGTCGGGGTCTCACGGAATACCGTCGGCATGAGCCTTGAGCCAGGCCTTGCCGTCTTCAGACGACTTGTAGAGATCGATGTCGTAAGCAACCTTGATGCCTTCAGGCGGCTTTCCGTCGATCGACTTGATCGCCTGAGCGAGTGCAAGCTTGCCGAGCCCCTGGCCGGAAATGTCGACAACCGCCTTGATAACGCTGAAGTCGGCCAGTTCCTGAGCGATCTCGGTCGTCATGTCACCGCCGAAGACGACGACCTTGCCGGCCTTGCCCTGGCTCTTCACCGCGCGGGCTGCGCCGAGTGTTGCACCACCGGCCTCACCGAAGAAGGCATCGATATCAGGGTTGGAGGAAAGCATCGTGCTTGCCACGGAGATGGCCTTGTCGAGGATGGCGCCTTCCTGGTTGGCGACGATCTGGGCGCCGGGAACCTTTGCTTTCAGCGCTTCTTCGAAGCCCTTGCGGCGCGTGACGCAGACCTCGACGAATTCGCAGTTGAGAACTGCAATCTTCGGCGCATCCTTCTTCTCGGCAATGAAATATTCCGCTGCGGCGTCGCCGAGCTTATGACCGAAGTCATAGGGGTCTCCGACGGCATAGGCGGAAATGTATTCCTTCATGTCGGCATCGTTGAGGCAGGTGTTGTAGCACACGACCGGGATGCCGGCGTCATGTGCGCGGCGGATAGCACGGTAGGAACCGTCGGCCGAAACCGGCGACACGATGATGGCCTGAACCCCTGCCGAGATCAGCGAGTCGATAAAGGACGATTCCTTGCTGACGTCACCCTGGGCGTTCGTCTCGACGACATCGAGCTTGCGGCCCGCGTCGTTCGCGCCGGTCTGGATGCCCTTGCGGACGCCGGCGTAGAAGCCTTGCGCATCCATGTAGATCGCGCCGACCTTGAGGTCCTTGTCCTGCGCGAAAGCCGGAACAGCGGCCGATGCAGCAAGAGCCGTAAGCGCCGCAAAAGCGGCATGTCTGATGAGGTTCACCTTTTCCTCCCAAAGAACTTGACCGTCGACGAAGACCGAGGCTCACCCGCCGTCCTCTCCACGACGGCAACACCATATTCTGCATCATACAAATGTCAATATAAATACGATTTATTTTGCGGATACGGTCCGGTGGGAGCTTTCATGCGCTGAAAAGCGCATACCTACAGATGGCGAGACAATAATAAATCGTATTTATTTGACCACGGCTACGCTGTTGACTAGACATGCGTAGCAGGGAATTTTGGTTGCAATAGAATCGGGAGGACACGGTGACGGTCGTGAAGACGGGACGCACGTTGACGGAAGATGGCGACCCCATCGCTGCGCGCGGAAAACGCAGCGTGCGTGAAGGGCTTTTGCATCATCTCGTCGACAAGATCGTATCGGGCGAGATGGCCGAAGGTTCGACCTTGCCGAACGAGGCCGAGCTTACCGAACGTTTCGGCGTTAGCCGCACGAGCCTGCGCGAAGCAATGCAATACCTGTCCGCTCTTGGCTTGGTGCGCTCGCGGACGCGGGCGGGAACAACCGTCCTTCCCCGCGAGAACTGGAACTATCTGGATCCGCTCGTCCTCGACGCCCTCTTGTCGAACGGTGCCGATGAGAACTTCTACACTTCTTTGATCGACGCCCGCCAATTGCTGGAACCGGCGGCCGCTGCCCACGCCGCGGCAAACGCCACTGCGCGCCAGCTCTATCAAATTTCCAAGGCCTTCGAGGATATGGTCGAAGCGAACTCGCGCGACAACGAGGCCTGGAGCCGCGCCGACCTCGAGTTTCACACAGCGATCATCGATGCGAGCGGCAACTGGGTGTATCGCCAGTTCGCCAGCGCCATCCGCGCAGCGCTGCTGGCGAGCTTCCGGCTGACGAACCGCGCCAGCCAGTCCCATGAGCAGGCAATCCTCAAGCATCAGGATGTGCTGGAAGCCATTCGCATGCGCCGCCCCGATGCTGCCCGTCACGCCATGGAACAACTGATCGGCGTAGCTCGCAGCGAAATCACCGATGCACTTCGTAAGGCGCGCACCAGCTGAGGCTGCGCCGAAAGCCTCGAATAATTTGAAATAACATCAAGCTGTTACACCAGCATTTGTACATATCGCTCTAGGTTTCCGGGATTTTCACCAACTCTCACTTCCCTGAAATAAGCGTCACTGCCGGTCACTAGGGCGGTTTGGGCCGGAAATAATCCCGCCGTCCTGATCGGGATTCCCGCCTGGCACCGAAGGGTCTCCGTTGCCAAACTGCGGAGTGGCTCCGCCGGCAATACGCGCTGTTATGTTCAGCGGCTCGGGATACCTTTGCTTGATCGTCGCCGGCACGCCGACAGCCACGCAATCGTCCGGCACATCCGTCAGGACGACGGCATTGGCGCCGATCACCACGTTGTTGCCGATACGGATATCTCCAAGGACCTTGGCGCCAGCGCCGATATCGACATTGTCGCCTAGAACAGGAACGCCCGGCTCGCCGACGCTTTTCAGGCCGACGACGACACCGTTTCGAATTCGGCAGTTATCGCCGAAGCGCGCGTAGCCGCTGATGACGATGCCTCCGAAGTGGTCGATAATGAAATTGCGGCCGACCGTAGCCTCACAGGGCAGCTCTATGCCGGTGAGAATCTGGATCAGTTTGAAAAGCACCTTGTAGACGAGCGAGAAAGCCTTTCGCAGCAGCACTGGGCGCACGCCGTAGCGCCAACGTCCGAAGCGATAGACCAACATCACCCAGAATCCCTGGCACCACCACTGGCCCTCGTAGGCCCGCAGATCGGCCCGTACGTTCTCGAACATACCAATTCCTAGCGCGTCTATGGCTGGCGAACGGATCCGGATGATCTTGAACGTTTTCGCGGGCGATACCTGCCGATGAAGTCAGTGTTCGTCACGGCGTCAATATGTCGAGCGGAGGCTTCAATTCCCGCTCGATGAGCATGATGCTCCTAAAGATGGCAGACCGACCCGTTTCGTCCAGAATGTCATCGAAATTAATCTGCGCACGTCACCACTCGGTTCAGTTATCAATTCGCCGTCGAACCGACGTCGCAACAAGTGGGAGAGCGGCTGCCACCAACGAGCCGAGCGGTAGCTTCTTGACGACCTGTGTCGCCACGAATGCGGATGCCATGGCACCGGCGAGCTTCAGCCATGGATAATCTCCCAACTGGACATGAGCACTGGCATTTGCCCATTCAGCGCGTGACTTAACCGCGGTTTCCGCCTGTTGCGCAACGATTGAAAGCCGCGCTCGCAGATGCTCCAGTTCTTCCCGAACGACCGCAATGTCCTCCTGAACATCTCGGACCGTACGCGGTCTTACATCCGTATCGGCGGACTCCGACGGTGCTTCCGCTTCCAGGATACCGAGATGAGCCTGCAGCTCTTCTTCGGTATCGAATCCACGTCCGGCCGATGAGGTCTCAGTCACCATGTCGATCCACCCATCTATCATCCCGTTTAAAGGTTACGTGGAATGCCGGGCATTTCAGCGCCTTGCGACACGCATGACCAACGACACGACGAGAAGAACCAGAAAGACAAAGAACAGGACCTGGGCAATTGATGCCGAAGCACCTGCGATACCGCCGAAACCAAGGACGCCAGCGATCAGCGCGACCACCAGGAAAACAAGAGCATAGTACAGCATTTCGTGTCTCCGAATTTTAACAAGACCACAACGGAAATGAAGGTGAATGGTTCCGCTCATGAAATCCGAGCTGGTACTCGGCGTCGGCTTTCCACCGCACTAGATCCTCAGTTCACGCCTCGGTCTGTGGAAAGGACGTCGATATGTGGGTCTCGGAAGTGCTGCTGAACCGAATGTCGGAACACCTCACATGGACCGATATCTTGATCCGCATATTTCTCACGGTGATAGCGGCATCGCTGATCGGCATCGACCGTGAGCGCGGCGGGCACGCGGCAGGCTTCCGAACGACCGTTCTGGTGGGGCTGGCGGCGTGCGTGGCCATGCTTCAGGCAAACGCGCTGTTGATTGTCGACGGTAACGACCAATCGGGCTTTGCCCGGATGGACATCCTCCGTTTCGCGCTTGGCGTCCTGACCGGCGTCGGCTTTATCGGCGGCGGCACGGTTCTTCACAGGGGCAATCTCGTAACGGGCGTGACGACCGCCGCAACAATATGGGCGATGACAACGATCGGCCTCTGCTTCGGCGGGGGGCAACTCGGCATCGGCATCGTCGGCACTGTCGTCGCATTCTTCTTCTTGTCTCCGATGAAGGCATTCGATGACTGGCTGCCCCGGAGGCATCGGGCGAAGGTCGAGTTGCTTGTTGATGGCGACCTCTCGGCCGAAGAGCTCAATCGGCCGCTTGGCGAATATCGCTGCGACGTTCAGTTTGCATCAAGCAGGCTTGCAGACAACGGCCGAAGGATACTCGCCTTTGACCTTCGTTGGCGCAGCCGATCCGTGACGACGACAGAGAAGATTTATCGGCGTATGCGTGAGGACTTCGACGTCGTCCGCTTCAGCATGTACGAGCACGGAACTTGAGCCTCCCGAGAGGCAGAAACCATGGAACTTTGAGCGCTGGGCAATGTTGACTGCAAACACCAAGCTGCAAAGGAAAAATCATGCCGAGGCAGCGCGCCATAACTTTTGGCTGCTTGCTGATCGTTGCATTGCTAGCCGCCACAGAGGCGTTCTCCCAAGACTTCGACCGCGATCCGAAGTGAGCACCGGCGCGAGATATCGCCTTACATCGGACCATGGTCCGACTTCCTTGATGAGGCTGCGGTCCTAATTACAAACACTGTCCTCGAAGCAGAGGACAAGAAGAGGGGCTATAGCTTTTGTCGGGTAGTGCTGCTGAGCCCCTCTTCTGATCCATCTTTAATGGAACGGCCTGAGGCCCCGCGCGGACAAGAACGATGACACAACGCGAATTCATCAACGAACACGACCATCGATCCTCCGCTGGTCTCTTTCGTGCTGCAAAAATCGCCTTCACCGCGCATGCCGGACAAACAGACAAGGCGGGCGAGCCTTATTTCGCACACTGCAAACGCGTGGCGGACGCTCTCACCGAGAACGATCAACGCATCGTCGCGTTTCTTCATGATGTCGTGGAAAAGGGTTCCGGCTGGAGCTTGGATCGGCTTGAGCACGAGGGCTTCAGCCCTGCCGTGGTCGCAGCCGTCGATGCGCTCACCAAGCGCCCAGGGGAAGATGACGATGATTTCGTTGTCCGTGCCGCGACCAACGGCCTGGCCCGCCCCGTCAAGGTGGCGGACCTCGAGGACAATCTCGAGCAGGCGGAAAGAGCCGTCGACGATCCGTCCAAATTTCAGGAGGCCTGAGGATCATGGCAAAGGTCCGCAGCGGCAGACATTGATCCGACAGGATCATGTCACATTCAGATCGGCCGTGTGCAAGAGCGGCGCGGACCATCGAAGGGCTGATACGTATTGTCTTCAGGCCGATAGGATTGATAGCGATCCGCGCACCATGCGGCCGCGTCGACGCCGGTTGCCATCGAAGCATTATCGCGAACCGTTGTCGGGTTAGAGATTTCCGGTTGCTGATAGGGCGACATACATGACCGGGCGACGCCGCTGAAACTCCGATATTGGTTGGTTACGGGATCGTAGGAGCGGTACGTGAGCACCAGTCCACATGGTCGGTCGAAAGCCCCGCAGTCGGCCGGATCACAGCCGGCGTTATATGGCGAGCGACCACGGCCGTTTTGGCTGCTTTTGGCGGGTCGGTGACGTAGCTGGACAGAGCCGGCGGCAGGCGCTCGTAATCCTGTTTGCCTCGATCAATCCTGACGGGCTCAGTCGTCCAGAGATCGGAGGCCGAAAGGCTTCCGAAGTTGTGCGGCTGAGAGTTTATGACTGCCGAAGCAATCGAGGCAGCAGCCGTACAGACGCCGACGGAGCTCGCAATGCCGAACGCCATTGAAACGACCGCTTTCATGGCCGTGCATCCTGATGCTCGACCTGCACGAACACTCTACCGTGTTCGGGCCGCAGCGGGTCTGGATGTGCCAATAAAGCGACGACGATCGCAGCCATCGCAAAAGTGATCGTGACGAAGGGCACGGCCGAACGTCGGCGTTTCTGCTCCTGGTAAAGCATTGCGCTCTCCAAAGGGATATGAATGCTGGGGTGGGAAAGCAGACACGACATATGCCGCGCCCGCGCCGGATCAGTTGATGATCTGGATGACCTTGCGAGACGAAGGTTCGACGATGACGCGTTCGTCGTTCACGATCGCATAGGCGTATTTTGGATTTTCCGGAACCGGGGTCACAATGACGGTCTGCGGTAGCGGCTGGCCGATAACGACCTTTTCTTTCACCACGACACGCGCCTGCGGAGCCGGAGCCTCACGGACGTAGGTGATAACCTTCTGCGGCGGCGGATCAATGACGGTACCGACGATCGCACCCGTAACGCCACCCACTGCGGCGCCCACCGGGCCTCCGACGATCGCTCCGGTCACGGCGCCACCGGCAGCACCGTTCACTGTCGACGACTGGGCGAATGCCGCGCCCGAGATAAGGGTCGCGGCAGTGGTCGCGCCTACGATAAGCATGTAGCGCATCTTTTTCCTCCTTCGTTTCCTCACGGCCTTCCTGACCGCTGCCAAAACAACGGCCGGAAATCTTGCCCGTTCCGGCAATCGGACCTCAGTCCGGGGTGCCCCGGACCAAAGTCCGAGGCAAGGAACGTCGCGGCCACCACATTCGTTTTGTTGAGGAAATTCTGATGGAGCTTTAGATCATGAGCAGCAAGAAAGCAGCCGATACTATCCCATTCGCGGTGAATGCTTCCGTTCTCGCTCTCGTTATTCTCCTTGCAGGAATGCTTTATCTCCTTGGCGTCGCCATGTCGGGCGATACAAAGCAATTGAGCGAAAGCGTCCGCGGAGCCATTGTCATTGATACGCGCGATCTGTGAAACGCGCGAAGGGATAAGAAGGCTTCAGAGCTCTTCTTATCCCGGCTTGAAGGACATCAGCACTACATCCGAAAGCAGACCGTTGCGCAATCGAGGCCAGGGGTGGCGGTCGCGATAAGGGCGCGCTTGCAAGCAAGCACAACGCACCGGTGATCGGGCAGATGTTGTTCGCTGACGGGTTGCCGAAGGAGATGGCTGGCGCGATCAACGCCTATACCCGGACCGCTGATTTGCAATCACCATCCAGGAAGAGAACGGCTTCAAAGTTTCGGTGCGCCAAGCCTTGCGGCCTTCCATGCAACTCGCCGCTCACCCTGATGAGGAGAATTACTGCGCCTACCAAAATTACTGCGCCTACCAAAACCGGTTGCAGGTTAAGACCCGACCGGAATTCTTTCCCTACAGGAAATCATCCCGACGCGGTGTGAAGGTGTCGATCAGCAGTCCTTTCTCAACCGCGACGACCCCGTGCACCAGGTTTGGAGCAACGATGAAGCTGGAGCCGGCATCGAGTCTTGTGGTGACGCCATCGACTGTCACGTCGAAGGCGCCCTCGGCGACATAGCTCACCTGCGTATGCGGATGCGAATGCAGCGCGCCGATCGCGCCAGGATCGAAGCTGAAGGCGACGAGCATCATTTCCGGGCGGTGCGAGAGAACGGCGCGCCTGTTGCCGGGCGCGACTTCCGTCCAGGTGATGTCGTCGGGAAGCGTGTAGTGATCGGCCATCATAATCTCCTATCGGGCAAGCCAGCCGCCATCGACCGGCAGCACCGTACCATGAACATAATCGGAAGCGCGCGACGCCAGATAGACCGCCGTGCCCACCATATCCTCGGCCTTGGCCCAGCGAGCGGCCGGGATGCGCTTCAGGATATCGGCGCTGCGCTCCGCATCGGCGCGAAGCGCCTCGGTGTTGTTGGTTTCGACATAGCCGGGGGCGATGGCATTCACATTGATGCCCTTCGACGCCCACTCGTTCGCCATCAACCTGGTGATACCGGCGAGCCCGCTCTTCGCAGCCGTATAGGACGGAATGCGGATGCCGCCCTGAAAGGAGAGCAGCGAGGCGATGTTGATGATCTTCGCCGGCGCCGGCCGCGCGATTGCGGCCTTCGCGAAGGCCTGGCAAAGGAAGAAGACGGATTTCAGGTTGGTGTCGAGCACCGCGTCCCAATCCTCCTCCGTGAACTCCAGTGCATCGGCGCGGCGGATGATGCCGGCATTGTTGACGAGGATATCGGGCGAGGCGCCGGCGGCAAGGGCGCGTTCGACAACGGCCTTTGCCTCCCCGGTATCGGACAGGTCCGCCTTGAGCGATACGAACCGGCGCCCCGTCGATGTGACTGCATCCGCCGTCTCGTCCATCGCCGAGCGCCCGACGCCGACGATGTCGGCGCCTGCTTGCGCAAGACCAGCCGCGATAGCCTGGCCGATGCCGGTATTGGCGCCGGTGACGATGGCACAGCGGCCGGTGAGATCGAACAGGCTCATCGCAGGTCTTCCATCGGCACCTTGTCCATGTCGGTGAAGCTCATGTTATCGCCAGCCATCGCCCATATGAAGGCGTAACGACCGGTTCCGGCGCCGGAATGGATCGACCAGCCGGGCGACAGCACCGCATCGTGGTTTTTCAGCACGACATGCCGCGTTTCGCTGGGCTCTCCCATGAAATGGAAAATACGCGTCGTTTCCTGCATGCCGAAGTAGAGATAGACCTCCATACGGCGATCGTGAACATGCGCCGGCATGGTGTTCCAGACCGAGCCCGGTTCGAACATCGTCAGCCCCACCAGCAATTGGCAGCTGTCGCAGACATCGGGATGCACATATTGATTGATGGTGCGGGCGTTGGATTCCTCCGCCGAGCCCACGACCACTTTCCTCGCCATTTCACGGGTGATATGCACCGTCGGGCAGGTCCGATGCGCCGGTGCGCTCAAGAAGTAGAAGAGCGCCGGCTCGCCTTGGTCGCGGCTAGCAAAGCTCAAAGCCCCCTCGCCCATCCCGACATAAAGCGCCTCCTGGAAGCCGAGTTCGTAGGACTTTCCCGCGACGCTGATGGTGCCTGCGGCGCCGATATTGACAACGGCGGCCTCGCGCCGGTCGAGAAAGCGCTCCGTGCCGGTCTCGGCGATCGCTGCGATCTCAAGAGGCTTCGCAGTCGGCATGATGCCGCCGACGATCATGCGATCGAGATGGCTGTAGGTGAGATTGGCCTCGCCTGGGCGAAACAGGTCCTCGATCACGAAGCCGTCGCGCAGGCCCTGCGTGTCGCGCCTTGCGGCATCCTGCGGTCCAACGACCTGGCGTACTGATACTGAAATGGTCACGGGCTATGCCCCTTCTGTCTGTTGGGTGGGATCAGGTGAGCACGACATATTCGGTCAGCTGGTTGATCGTCGTGTCCGCCTTGTCGACATCGAACACCTTGGTGCCGTGGCTCATGATCACGAAGCGATCGCAGACCTGATAGGCGTGGTAGATGTTGTGGGTCACCAGCACGCTCGAGACGTTTTCCGCCTTGAGCTTCAGCACCTGGTTCAACAGTGCTTCGGTCTCGCGCACTGACAGCGCCGACGTCGGCTCGTCGAGAAGCAGCACGCGCTTCTTGAAATAGACCGCGCGGGCGATCGCGACGGCCTGTTTCTGGCCGCCGGAGAGATTGCCAACCAGCGTATCGGGGCTATCGATGCCAGAGATGTGGACGGCGTTCTGCAGCACATCCATCGCGATATCGCGCATTTCGCGCTGCCTAAGGAAGCCGAAGCGATCGGTGAGTTCGCGGCCCATGAAGATGTTGCGGGTGATCGAGAGCGAATCCACCAGCGCCGTATGCTGGTAGATGGTTTCGATACCCGCCTCGGCGGAATCCGACCGGCAGGTGAAGGCCGTTTTCTTGCCGTCGACGCTGAGATAGCCGTCCGTCGGCTTGTGGATGCCGGAGATCAGGTTGACTGTCGTGGACTTGCCGGCGCCGTTGTCGCCGAGCAGTCCCACCACTTCGCCTTCGCCGATATGGAAGCTCAGATTGCGCAGCGCGGTCAGCGCGCCGAAGCTTTTCGAGATGTTGTGCAGTTCAAGAAGATTGGGGGCCGTCATCACGCAAGACCTCGCCGCTCGATAAGATGGTTGAAGATGGCGGCCAGCACGATCAGCGTCGCGATGAACATGTCGAGATAGAAGCCGGGTGCGCGCAATAGCAGAAGCACGTCGGTGATCGTGTGGATGAGCAGCACGCCGAGGAAGATGCCGATGATCGAGCCTCGGCCGCCGCGAAGCGACAGTCCGCCGATGACGCAGGCGGCGATCGCCTGGAGCTCCAGTCCTGCCCCCTGCCCCGGCTGCACGCTGCCGACGCGCGCGGTTGCAATGATGCCGGCCACAGCCGCCATGCCGCCGGCGATCGCGAAGGCCACCAGCTTGACGCGGTTGGTGTTGATGCCGATCGCTTCCGCAGCACCCCGATTGCCGCCGGTGGCGAACACATGGTTGCCGAAGCGATGACGGTGGACGAGGTAGTGGAAACCGACGACGAAGAGGACGATCCAGATGAAGGCGGCGTTGATGCCGAGCAGCGTGCCTGAGAACAGGCTGGTGAAGATCGGTTCCGGATCGAAGCGGACCTGGACCGCGCCGTTATAGAGCAGCACCGCGCCGCGCCAGAACAGCAGGCCACCCAGTGTCACGATGAAGGACGGCAGCCCGAAGCGCAGCGTGATGTGGCCGTTGAGCAAGCCGATCATGATGCCGGCGAGAATGCCGAGCGGTGCGGCGACGAAGGCGCTCATTCCGGCGCCGACGAGGCTTGCCATCAGGATGGCGGTGAAGGTGTAGACGGAGCCGATAGAGAGGTCGTATTCGCCGGCGATCATCAGCACGCCGGCGCCGAGCGCCAGGCAGCCGAGCACCGGGACGGCCTTCATCAGAATCGTCAGGTTTTGCGGCGAGAGGTAGCGGAACTGATCGGGATAGAGCAAGGCGCCTGCAATGCAGACGATCTGCAGCGTCATGAAGACGAGGAAGATCGCGCCTGCCGGCATCGCCATGATCTGCCGGATAATCGGTTGCTTCTGTGTCCGCGACCGGGGCGCGGCACTTGTCTCGAGAATTGGTGTCATGGTCTGGTACTCGATCGATTGGAGACGGAGAACCTGCCGGCATCGCCGGCAGGCTCCCACGAAACGCGGTTAGCGGAAGCTGCCGATCAGCGGCTTGACCGAGCTTATGCGCGACTTGTCGAGGAAGGCGCCCTGGCCGGTGTCGACGTCCGTCGGGGTCAGCCCGTACTTCTTGGAGAGCGCAATCTGGGCGATCGGGTAATAACCCTGCAGGTAGGGCTGCTGGTCCATGGTCGCGAACATCGCGCCTGACTCGACCGCGTTGACGATCTCGACCGCGAGGTCGAAGCCGCCGAACGGGACCTTCACGCCTGCGTCCTTGATGGCGCCCGCGCCGACGGTCGAAGTGACCGAGCCAGTGCCGAACACGGCTTTGACGTTGGGGTTGGCGATCAGGAACTGCGCCATGATGTTCTGCGCTTCGGCCGGATCAAGCCCGGCGCGAACCGTCTCGACCTTGATGCCGTTTTCCTTCATCGCCTTTTCGATGCCGCCGCCGCGCGCGACCGCGAAGCTCGCCTCGGGGATTTCGCGCGGGTTGAAGACAACGTCGCCGGACTTCAGGCCGAATTCCTTGATCATCCGGTTGCCGAGTTCGTAGCCGGAGGAGAATTCGTTCATACCGACATAGGCCTGACGGCAATTGCCCTTGGCGCCTTCCAGGTCGTCATTGTTGAAGCCGATGACGACGATGCCTGATTTCACGGCCGCGCATATGCTTTCGTCGAATGCATCCGACGACGAGATGGCGACGGCAATGCCATCGACGCCGGCTGCTGTGGCGCTTTCGATCAGGTCGTTCTGGCGAACCGGATCGTTGTTGGCATATTGCACGTCGAGATCGACGCCGAACTGTGCCGCCGCGTCTTTCGCGCCCTTCACCACGGGGTTGAAGAACTGGACACTCGGATCGAGATAGATGATCATCGTTGCCTTGACGTCGGCGGCCAATGCCGTAGATGTCATCATCGTGGCAATACCCGCGGCAAGTGCTGCGGTTTTCAACCTGGTCAATTTCATTTGCGTATCCTCCCTTTGGATGTGCAATACGGGTCGAAAGACCCAAGTCTCGGCTGGCGGGCTCCGACCAAAGATCACGCCGGCCGAGATTTTCCTCTGAGACGTTCCGCCTTCTCCCAAAAACGGAAACGCCCTATCCTTCTAATTCCCTGTTAGCCGAACCACGGCGCCGGTCGCCCGAACGTCACGTGCACGCCCTTGAACTGGGAATACTCATCGAAGCCATAGCGGCCGAGTTCACGGCCGAGGCCGCTTTTCTTGTAACCGCCGATCGGCAGTTCCGGCGTGCCGTCGATGACGCTGTTGATCCAGCAGCGGCCGGCGCGAATGCGGCGGATGCTCTGCATGGCGTTTTCGAGATTGGTGGACCAGACCGAAGCGGAAAGGCCGAACTCGCTGGCATTGGCGAGCGCGACGGCCTCGTCTGCGGTCTTGAAGGTCAAGCTCGACAGAACCGGCCCGAAAATCTCTTCCTTCGCGATCGACATGTCAGGTGTCACGCCGGCGAATACGGTCGGGGCGTAGTAGAGGCCCGCGTCCTTTCCAACCCTTTCGCCACCCAGGAGCAGCTTGGCGCCGGATGCGAGACCCGCCTCGACGTATGAGTGCACCTTCGTGGCATGTGCCTCGGAAATCATCGCACCGATTTTCGTGCGCTCGTTCAGCGGATCGCCGAACGTCACCTTGCGCGAGATATCGAGCACGCGCTCCATCAATGCGTCGCGGACACCTTCTTGCACCAGCAGCCGGCTGCCGGAAATGCAGCACTGCCCGGCATTGTGATAGACGCCGTAAGCGATACCATCGGCTGCAGCCTCGAGGTCTGCATCGGCAAAGACGATCTGCGGGCCCTTGCCGCCGAGCTCCAGCCCAACGCGCTTGACGCTGCGCGCCGCGATCTCGCCAAGCTTGGTGCCGACACGCACCGAACCGGTAAAGGCAACCATATCGACGCCGGGGTCCTCGGCGAGCACCTGCCCGGCCGGATCGCCATAGCCGGTGACGACGTTGAACACGCCATTGGGAATGCCGGCCTCACGCGCCAGTTCCGCCAT
The DNA here is from genome assembly GCF_001429725.1 of Rhizobium sp. Root708. Classification (GTDB taxonomy): domain Bacteria; phylum Pseudomonadota; class Alphaproteobacteria; order Rhizobiales; family Rhizobiaceae; genus Rhizobium. The sequence continues at coordinate 87,011 of NZ_LMHV01000023.1, forward strand.
TCGTACCGACGTACCCGAGGTGAATTCGGATGGCTTGAGGACAACGGTGCAGCCAGCCCCGATCGCCCACGGCACACGCTCGGAGGCGATGATGAAGGGGAAATTCCAGGGCGTGATGATGCCGACGACGCCGACAGCTTCGCGCAGCACCAGACCGAGGCGATCGTCGCCGATATTGTTGTGCGCCTGGCCTTCCAGCGCCCGCGCCTGACCGGCGGCATAGGACCAGAGGTCGGCGCAGAAGCCGATCTCGCCACGCGCCTGGGCGATCGGCTTGCCAACTTCGAGGCTTTCGGCCAGCGCCAGTTCTTCCTGATGCTTGAGGATCAGATCGGCCACCTTGAACATCAAGCGCGAACGCTCAGCACCCGACATGCGCGGCCACGGGCCTGTGTCGAAGGCACGGCGGGCGGCGGCAACCGCCAGCCGCACATCGTCGACCGAGGCTTCCGGCCAGGTACCGACCACGACGCCTGCGTGACCGGGGCTGACGCGATCAATCGTGCGACCGGAAGCGGCATCCACCGACTTGCCATCGACAAGCATCTGGTAGCGGGATTTAATGTTCAGCCGCGGATCACTGGAATCAGGCGCAATGAAATTGGACAGCACGCTTCCTTCAAGCCGACACATCGTGCCGGCCCTCCCTTTTTACCCGGTTTCGGACCACCGGATTTATGTTGCGTTTGAATTGTATGGTACTGTATGGTGGTTTAAATTGGATGTCAACGCATGACGGCGACTAAAGACATGAACCTCGAATCCTTGAAGATTGAGACTGGTGAAACCGCTGCGGCACAGGTGGAACGCGACCTGCGCGAGCAGATCATCAGGCTGGAACTGGCGCCCGGCACGCGGCTTTCCGAGCAGGAGATCGCGACCCGCATGGGTGTATCCCGCCAACCGGTGCGCGAGGCCCTGATCGCACTCGGAAAATCACGACTGGTCGATGTGCGCCCCAATCGAGGCACCGTGGTCGTCCGGATTTCGGCGCGGCAGATGATGGAGGCGCGCTTCGTGCGCGAGGCGCTGGAGACCGCGGTTGCCCGCCGCGCAAGCGATAGCTTCGACACTTGGACGCGGCGGCGGATCGACACCAATCTTGCCCGGCAGACCGCTGCCATGGAGGCACACGACCACAATGCATTCCGGCGCGAGGACGAACAGTTTCATATCGCGATCGCCGAAGGCGCCGGCTGCAGCCTCGCCTGGAATGCAATAGCCGACATCAAGTCTCATATGGACCGCGTCTGCAATCTGCAGCTTCGCCACCCCGATTCCATGATGCGGCTGATCGCCGAGCATGAGGCGATCATCACCGCCATCGACGGACGCGACGCGGATGCCGCGGCGTCCGCCATGCGCGCACATCTCAACGGCATCCTCTCCGACCTGCCGCAGATCGAGGCGGATAATCCCGATCTGTTCGAGTGAAGCTGAAGTAATCGTTCTTCACGATCCTGCTGCATAGTGGTCGGAGTGTAGATTTTTCGGCCACTCAAGGGAAAGCCAATCGGTATCTCCCGGTCGTCACCCAAGTGACAAGCGCGCCGACGACGCAATTGCCGAGAGACAATCGGCAAGGGCCGCTCCGAGCGCGTTTGACATCATCCCGATCCGACTGAATGGGCACAGAAACGCTGAAATTTACCGTAACGTAACTTCACGTATTTTTTCTCATCCGGCAGACTGCCCGCCAATCCGATTTACTTGTCCGAGCGAACCGCTCGCGGGGGAGGAAGCGATTGTGACGGCACGTGACGATATTCTCGATCTAGGCAAGCGTATCGGACAGTCGATCATCGGCCAGGAGGCCATGGTTCAGCGGCTGTTGCTCGGCCTCTTGGCCAACGGCCATTTGCTCGTCGAGGGATTGCCCGGCCTTGCAAAGACGCGGGCAATCAAGAGCCTGGCGAAGAACCTCGATTCCGAGCTGTCGCGCGTCCAGTTCACACCAGATCTTCTACCTGCCGACATTACCGGCTCCGAGGTCTATTTTTCGGAAGGCGGCAAGGGCGAGTTCAAATTCCAGCAGGGTCCGATCTTCGCCAACCTGATCCTGGCCGACGAAATCAACCGCGCGCCGGCCAAGGTGCAATCTGCGCTTCTTGAGGCCATGGAGGAACGCCAGGTGACCGTCGGCGGGCAAAGCTATCCGCTTCCCGACCTCTTCATGGTGATGGCGACGCAAAATCCGATTGAACAGGAGGGCACCTATCCCTTGCCGGAGGCACAGCTCGATCGGTTTCTAATGCATGTCGAAGTCGGCTATCCCGATGAGAAATCTGAGGCGTCGATCATGCGCCTCAACAGGGGCGAGGAAAACGCAGCTCACGACAAGAGCAAGCACACTGACATCAAGCGGCTCGACCCTCAGTCGATTTTCGATGCACGCAACGAGATCGGTGCCGTGACCGTCTCCGAGCCCGTCGAAAAATATATCGTTTCCCTGGTGATCGCCACACGCTACCCGGACCGCTACGACAAGGAGCTTGCCAAGCAATTGCAGGTCGGCGTCAGCCCACGCGGAACTATTGGCCTGGACAAGGTGTCTCGCGCCTACGCATGGCTACATGGGCGTGACTACGTGACGCCAGACGACGTCAAGGCGATCGTGAACGACGTTTTCCGGCACCGGCTCGTCTTGTCTTATGAAGCTCATGCCTCGAACACGACGGCCGATCATGTCGTCGATCGTATTACCGAACTGGTGGCCGTCTCATGAGCGGCGAAGGCGATCGCTCAACCGGTGTCCACGTAACGACGCAGCAACTCGTCGCGCTCGAGAGCCGTGCGCGAGACCTGACATTCGTCCAGAAAGCCCGCAGCCATCAGCAGCTTGCGGGGCGGATGCAATCGGCGATGCGAGGCCGCGGTCTCGTTTTCGAGGAACTGCGCGAATACCTTCCCGGAGACGATGTCCGGTCGATCGACTGGCGCGTCACGGCTCGCACGAGCAAACCAGTCGTCAGGGTCTACGGCGAAGAGAAGGAACGCCCCGCCATTGTCGTCGTCGATCAACGCATCAACATGTTCTTCGGAAGCCGTCTCGCCATGAAATCGGTCGCGGCGGCTGAAGCTGCGATGCTGACCGCCTGGCGAATTCTGGGTTCCGGCGATCGCGTCGGCGGCTTTGTCTTCAACGATCAGAACGTAAGCGAGGTGAAGCCGCATCGTAGTCGAAACGCCGTAATCGCCTTCGCCGACCGGATCGCGACCATGAATGGGGGATTGGATGCGAGTTACGCGGCTCCCCAGTCGCCTGTCGCCCTTGACGACGTTCTCCGTCGGGTGGAGGAAGTCGCCCATCATGACTTCCTCGTGGTCGTCGTCAGCGACTTCGATGGTCACAGCGAAACGACGCGGCAGCAGCTGCTTCACCTCTCGTCCCGAAACGACGTCGTATGTCTCCTCATCTACGATCCCTTCCTGCTCGAGTTGCCGTCTTCCGGTGAGATCGTCGTCAGTGGCGGAGCACTGCAAGCCGAACTGCCGCTAGGCCAGCCGGCCGTGCGCCGATCGATTGATAAGTTCGCCAAGGACCGGGGCGACGAACTCAGAGCCTGGCAACGCCAACTCGGATTGCCAATGCTTCCGATTTCGGCGGCCGAGGAAGTCGCTCCTCAATTGCGAAGCCTGCTGGAGCAATCCGCCTGGCGGCAACGGAGGCGGTGATGGAGCAGGAAGCCCGACCGGACCCGATCACCGAGGCCGCTCTTCGCTCTCTCAAGGACATCGCGGTTCCGCCACCCGTCTCCTGGATGCCGCAGACCTGGGGATGGTTGGCCCTGGCACTGATCCTGCTCGCAGCAATCCTGCTGTGGGCTCTTGTGCTTTACAGGCGTTGGCGTCGTAACGCCTATCGTCGCGAGGCGCTGCGACTTCTCGACGAGATTGCAGGTGATTTCCGAAACCAGCAAACCTGCGACGATGCAAGCGCACGTCTTGGAGAGTTGCTCAAACGAACAGCTCTCGCAGCCTGGCCACGCAACACGATTGCGGCGCTGTCGGGAGACGATTGGATCGGTTTTCTGAGCGCCAACCAGGGCAGCGAGATCGGCAGCTCTCTGAAAGGCTATCTCGACGATCTGGAATATCGAGGCGACGCGACGCCAAGTGCCGACGCGACGGATCTCTTGCGTGATGCGCGGCGCTGGATCGAGAGGCATCATGTATCAGCTTGATCTGCCGTGGGCGTTGCTGCTGCTTCCTCTTCCCCTGCTAATCTGGTGGCTCGTCCCTCCGCATCGTGAAACCTCGGCTTCCATCCGGCTTCCGTTCTTCAACCAGGTCGCCAGCGCGGCCGGCGTCGAGCCGACGGAGGGTTCGGTTGTGCCGAAGCGGTCTTGGCCGCAGACATTCGTCGATGTTTTGGCATGGTGCCTCATCGTCATCGCATTGGCGCGTCCGCAATATGTCGAACCGCCATTGGAGAAGACAGAGCCGCAACGCGATATTCTTCTGGCTCTCGATCTGTCGCAGTCGATGGATACACGCGACTTCGCGGCACCTGACGGAACATCCAAGCCACGCGTTGATGCTGTCCGGACTGTTGTCGCGGACTTCGTCACGAAACGGCCGGGCGATCGTATCGGGCTGATCGCATTCGGCGACGCGCCCTATCCGCTTGCGCCGTTCACGATGGATCATGGACTCGTTCAGACGTTGGTGGAGGGCCTCCTTCCCGGCATCGCGGGGCCTCGAACCGCGCTCGGCGACTCCCTGGGTCTTGGCATCCGAATGTTCGAAAAGACCACGATTCCGGAAAAGGTGATGATTCTGCTGACGGATGGCAACGACACCGCAAGCAAGATGCCGCCTCTCAAGGCCGCTGATGTCGCCAAGACCAAGGGCATCGTCATCCACGCAGTCGGCATCGGCGACCCAGCCGCCACAGGCGAAGACAAACTCGACACCGCCTCTCTCCAGAAGATCGCGGAGAGTACCGGCGGGCGTTACTTCTTCGGCGGCGATCAGAAGCAGCTGCAGGATATCTACAACGAACTCGACCGCATCACGCCCCAGGATCAGAAAGAGCTTTCCTGGCGTCCTCGCATAGAACTCTTCCATTGGCCGCTCGGCGCAGCAGTCCTCGTTATGGCAGCATGGTATGGGCTTACCGCGATCTTGGGTCTGCTCCGCAGGAGGGTTGCGGCATGATCTCGGATTTTCATTTTCTTCGGCCATTCTGGCTTATCGCCCTGCTCATCCCTCCCTTCATCATATGGATGGCATCGCGCGCGGGGGATTTTCGCAGTCGCTGGAAACAATTGATCGCCCCGCATTTACTCGACAGCCTGATCGTCCAGCCCGACCGCCGGCATCGCTACGCGCCCGCTTGGGTTCTGGCCGCCCTGCTGACGCTCGCTATACTCGGCGCCGCCGGACCGACCTGGAAACGCGAGGCTCCGCCATTCGTTGCGGACACCGCATCCCTCGTTATCGCGGTCGATCTTTCACCGACGATGGATGCGATCGATATTTCGCCAAGCCGGATCGAGCGGGTCAAACTGAAAATCCATGATCTGCTCGCGGCCCGGAACGGCGCACGCACGGCCGTCGTCGCGTATTCGGGAACAGCCCACCTGGTAGTCCCGCTCACAGACGACATCGAATTAATCCAGACCTATACCGACGCATTGGCGACCGGCATCATGCCGAAACCGGGCAAAGACACTGTAGCCGCCCTAAAGCTGGCGGACGACCTCCTGAAACGCGATGGAACGTCAGGCACCATCGCTCTGCTTACCGATGGGGTCGAACCGGCTGCGTCAGCGGGCGCCAAGGGGATTGGCGGCGCCATCGTCGTACTCGGCATCGGCACCTCGCAAGGCGGCGTCGTAAAGCAGCGCGACGGCAGTTTTCTGGGCGGTGCCGGCGGTGCGCGCCTCACCGCCAAGCTCGACGTCGATGCTCTCAAGAAATTCGGCAGCGATACCGGCGCCGATGTCGCGACCATCACCCCTGATGACACCGACGTCCGATGGCTGGCGCAACGCGTCCGCACGAATTTCGCCCAGCAAACGGCGACCGAGGGCGACCGCTGGCATGATCTCGGATGGTGGCTCATTGCGCCTGTGGCCTTGTTGTCCGCCCTGTCGTTCAGACGCGGTTGGCTTGTCAGGCTTTCTGCCGGCTTCCTTGCCATTCATGTTCTGTCGCCAACATCGGCATCTGCCCTAGATTTCGCGGATATGTGGCTCACACCGGATCAGCAAGGTCGCCAAGCCTACCAGCAAGGCGACTACCCTGCTGCTGCTGATCGCTTTCAAGATTCCATGTGGAAAGGCACAGCACTCTATCGCGCCGCTCGTTATCAGGACGCAATCGACGCCTTCGCGGCGGTCGACACACCGGAAAGCTGGTACAATCAGGGAAACGCGCTCCTGCATCTGAGCAAGTTCGAGGAGGCGGTTGCCGCCTATGGCAAGGCGCTGGAGACGCGGAAGGACTGGCCCGACGCCGTGGCGAACCTCGCTATCGCTCAACAACTCCTGAAGCAGGAAAAGGACGCGGAGCAGGAACAAGAACAGGACCCGAACCAGAAGCCCGACAGCGTCCAGTTCGACGACAAGGGAAAAAAGGGCAAGGCGGGCGAGACCGCCGTCGCCGAGCAGACGTCCGAAATGTGGATGAAGAACATCCAGGTCAGTCCTGCCGACCTCATGGCCAGAAAATTCTCGATCGAGGCGGGAGGCTCGAAGCCATGATGAAACTCTTGCCTGCTGTCTTCTTGTTTTCTGCCCCCGCGTTGGCGTTTAGCGCCGAACCGTTCGCGCGTGCGACGGTTGAGGCAAGCAACGGGATTGTTCCGGGCCAGCAAGTTCGTGTCGATATCGATGTTTATGTTCCGGACTTCTTCACATCGCCTCCGCAGTTCCCCCTTTTCGATCTTCCCAACGCGCTGGTGACGCTGCCTGCGGAGCGCTCTGAGAACCTGACGCAGACCGTCGATGGCGTTCAGTACACCGGCATCCGCAAGACATACGCGGTCGTCCCGCAGGCCTCCGGCACCTTCACATTGCCTCAATTCGGGGTCGAGTTCGGTCATTCCTCGGAAGGCAAGGAGACGAAGGCAACAGTAAATATACCCTCGGTGTCCTTCACCGTCGGAGGATCGACTGCAAAGCAACAGGAAGTCACCTTCGCGGCGACCGATCTTACGGTCGAGCAAGCGTTCGATCATGACGCCCGATCCATGAAGGTCGGAGATGCGCTCACCAGAACCATAACGATTACCGCCCAGAACACCCAGGCGATGATGATCCCGCCGCTGGATCCCGGAACCGTGCCTGGTCTCCATCGGTACGAGAATGCGCCCGTGATCCAGGATGGCATCGACGTCGGGCGCGACACCGCCAGTCGCCGGACCGAGACCTACGTTTACACCGCCGACAAGGAGGGATCGTTCGTAATACCCGCCGCTTCGTACACCTGGTTTGACGTATCGAGCCATGAGAGCAAATCCGCGTCTTTGCCGGCGATGACGGTCAACGTAACTGCCGCAGGCACCGCCTCTGCCGCGATCAAACCTGTGCTCGAGGAGGCGCCGCGCCCACTGCCGCATGTGAACCGGCAGCGGATCGCGATCATTATCCTGTCGCTTCTCGCACTTGCAGCGTTCGCATGGATTGCCCGCAAAATGCTTCCTGTGCTTGGAGGCCGCCTGAGTTTGGCCAAGGATAGATACCATTCCTCTCACGGCTATCGCCTAAAGCTCCTGCGACGGACGATCGCGACCGGCAGCGAAATGGAGATTTACGCGCACCTTGCCCAATGGAGCCGAAGTCTTGGCTATCGATCGCTCGGGGATTGGCTGCGCGACGCGCCTGATGAGCTGAGATCCCAGATCGACATGCTCTCCGCCAGGCTTTTCAAATCCGCCGACGAAACGATCGATCGAACGAAATTGGCAACCGCCGTCGATTTCACAAAGGCCGACACGGTCCTCATCGAAAGCGTACTTCCGCCCTTGAACCCATGATCGTTCACCGTCCATGCAGCCTAGAATTGTCTCGTTAGCGCAAATTTACCCTGATGTTTACCGTAACGTACTTCCGCAAACACCGTGAAGCGCGCCTTCTGTCCGGGCATCGTTTCAATTGAGGAGCCTACCAGATGGACAGCACACAGAATGGTAGACCGGACACCGAGTTGACGGCGGTCAGCCGTCGCAACCTTCTACTCGGCGGAAGTTCCCTTGCTCTCACGGCTATAGCGGCTGCCTCCGCAGGAAGCAGCGCGAGTGCGCAACAGGCCGCCCAAACGCAGACCTCGGCTTCATCGGGCAAGAAGCCCAACATTCTCGTCATCTTTGGCGATGACATCGGCATTCCTCAGATCAGCGCATACACCATGGGCCTGATGGGCTACCGCACGCCGAATATCGATCGCATCGCCAAGGAAGGCGCCATCTTCACCGACTCCTACGGTCAAAATAGCTGCACCGCGGGTCGGGCATCCTTCATTCTGGGTCAGGAGCCATTCCGCACCGGTCTCCTGACGATCGGCATGCCTGGCGATCCGCACGGGATTCAGGATTGGATGCCAACGATTGCCGACGTGGTGAAGGCCCAGGGCTATGCGACGGGCCAGTTCGGCAAAAACCATCTCGGCGATCAGGACCAGCACTTGCCAACCAAGCATGGCTTCGACGAGTTCTTCGGCAACCTCTACCACCTCAATGCCGAGGAAGAGCCGGAGGGGTATTTCTATCCGAAAGATCCGGCCTTCCGCAGGCAGTTCGGCCCTCGCGGCGTGATCAAGTCAAGCGCCGACGGAAAGATCGAAGACACGGGCGCGCTGAATACCAAGCGCATGGAAACGATCGACGAGGAATTCCTGGCCGCCGCCAAGAATTTCATCGATCGCCAGGCGAAGGCGGAAAAGCCTTTCTTCTGCTGGTTCAACTCGACGCGCATGCACGTATTCACGCATCTGAAGCCTGACGCGCTCGGCAAGACCGGCAAGGGCATCCATGCCGACGGCATGGTGGAACATGATGGTCACGTCGGTCAGTTGCTGGATCAGTTGGACCAGCTGGGAATAGCCGACAACACCATCGTCCTCTACACAACCGACAATGGTGCCGAACTCGCCCTGTGGCCTGATGGCGCGCAGACAATGTTCCATGGCGAAAAGGGCACGACATGGGAAGGTGGCTTCCGCATTCCCATGATGGTCCGCTGGCCGGGTGTCGTTAAACCAGGAACGGAAGTCAACGACATCGTGACACTCATGGACTGGATGCCGACATTCGCGACCGCCGCCGGCATATCCGATGTCAAGGGACAGATGAAGACTGGCTTCAAATCCGGCGCCAAGGAGTTCAAGGTCCATCTGGATGGCTACGACTTGACGCCCCTCTTGAAGAGTGAGGTGCAAACCGGCCCGCGCGATGCGGTTTATTATTTCGACCAGGGCGGCAATCTCAATGCAATTCGCTGGAACGATTGGAAGCTTGCTTTCGCGGTCAACAGCGAAGGCAACATCGCCACGGCGACACGCGAGGTGCCGAGTTGGGCCAACATCTTCAATCTGAGAATGGACCCCTACGAACGAGGTCTCAAGGAAGGTGGAGGCGCCATGGAGTTCCTGGCCCGCAACATGTGGCTCCTCGTACCGGTGCAGGCAAAGATCAAGGAGTTCTTCTCTGATTTCGACCAGTTCCCCTATCAGGAAGGCAGCACATTGAACGCCAGCAACATAAACTATGGTCTGCTTCGCCAACAGGCGGCTCTGAAACGGCTGAACGAGCTTGAACGGCTTTCGCCCCAATAGTTATAAGCGGGGAGCTTAAACGGCTCCCCGCTTCTGCTTTGTGCGTCGGATTGGACACAAGCGTCCCAACGCGACGGAGGTGCGCTCTGGCTTGGGATGTCGCCGGTATGCGACTGCCAAAATACCTCACCGTTCTTTGATTGGCGGCGGTTACACGCCGGCGATAACGTTGCCCTCCAATGGCAACGAGCTACTCTGCTGTTGCCAATCGCTGCCAAGTGGCAGGGTTTCAAGGAGAGTAACGATGCGCATCTATCTCAAGACGATCCTGCCCACGCTCGCTTTAGCTGCAATATTCGGAATGACCGGACTGCATGACGCCAGCGCGGCTGACAGGATCCGCGTCCACGGCACGGTCGAAAACCTTGATGGCGACACCTTGAAGATCAAGGGTTCGGATGGCCGAGACATTGCTGTAAAAATCGCGGACGGCCTGAAGGTGCTCGGTGTCAAAAATGCATCCGCCGCCGACATAAAGGCCGGCGACTTCGTTGGGATCGGTTCGCAGCCCACCGCCCGCGGCATCAACGGCGCGGTACAGGTCGTGATCTTTCCAGCTTCCATGAAGGGCACCGGCGAAGGCGACCGGCCTTGGAACGTCAGGCCTAACGGCTCGATGACCAATGCGACGGTGGCCAATGCCGTCAAGGACGTCAACGGTCAAACGGTAACGCTTGCCTATAATGGCGGCGAACGGAAAGTCAGCATTCCTGATGGCACGAAAATAGTGGCGCTTACCTCAGCCACGCGGGACGACCTAAGGCCGGGTGCCACTGTATCCGCGCAGGGTGTCAGCAGCGGCGATCAAACGCTGGCGGCCGACCGCCTAGCCGTCGGGCTTGACGGCGCAACACCTCCAATGTGACCTTCGCCGCAGAACAACTAATGCGAGCTATTGAGCTCCTCGAGCGTGTATCCGCATCGCCTCACGCAACAGGCCAGCCTTGAGGTTTGCATCGGCGCGATTTCTCTGGACCTTTTCTAAACTGGTGCCATGTTTGTCGAGTGCTCAGTCGACAGGCCGCAGATGCATTGGCTCAAACGTTGGAATTCCCGATCCCTCGCCTCGCAGTTTTTCCTGACCGGTGGCATTGTCTCAATCGGCGCCATGTTTCTCATCGGCAGTCTCGTAACGACGATGATCGAAGACGCCGTCATCCATAATTCGGGTGCGGCGACCGCCTTGTACGTCGACAGCGTGGTCGCGCCTCTGCTCCCTGATATGCAGACCCAATCGGTATTGGACGAAGGCAGCGCGCAGGCGCTCGATGAAACCCTATCGCAAGGGGCGCTTGGCCAAAGGCTGGTTTCCTTCAAGCTCTGGAGGAGAGATGGCACCATCCTATACTCGAACGAGAAGGAGCTGGTAGGACGCACCTTCCCGGTCAGCGACAAACTCCGCGGCGCATTCGCGGGATCGCTGGAAGCACGTTACGAAATTGCTTCAGATCCAGAAAGCGAAGAGGAAAGAAAACTCGGCAAGCCATTGATGGAGATTTATAATCCTGTACTCCAGCCGTGGTCGGGGCAAGCGGTCGCGGTGCTTGAATTCTACGAAACGGCACAGGGCCTGTCCGACAGTCTCTCCCGGGCACGCTTGCAGAGCTGGGTGTCCGTCGCCGCCCTTACGGCGATATTCTTTCTGACCTTGTCGGCCCTCGTCTTTCGCGGGAGCCAGTTGATCGACAGGCAACGACAGAATCTGAAGGACAAGGTCGGCGAACTGACCGCGCTGCTTGCCGAAAATCAGGCCCTGCAATTGCGATTGCGGCGATCGTCGCAGCGTGCAGCCGCATTGAACGAAAGCTACCTCCGGAAGGTCGGCGCTGACCTTCACGATGGCCCGGCCCAGCACATCGGCTATGCGTCACTGCGTCTGGACAGCGATATGCTCGTCAACGACAAGACAAGTTCGGAAGCACGGCAGAAGGAGCTTTCGTGGATCCGTTCCAGCCTTGCCGAAGCAATGGCCGAGATACGGACCATCTGCAGGGGTTTGATCCTGCCGCAGATCGAAAATGCATCTTGCGACGAAATCCTGAAAAGGGTCATCCAGGCACATGAAGGCAGAACGGCAACCTCGGTGGAACAAAGCATCCATGACGATGGTTCTATGCTGTCCGCAGCGGTCAAGATTTGCGTCTATCGTTTCGTGCAAGAAGCGCTCAACAACGCCTACCGCCATGGCGGGGGCATAAAGCAATCAGTAACAGCCGAGATCGAGAATGGTGTCGTACGCATCGAGGTCAGCGATCAGGGTGTGGGCTTCGACCCTAATGACATCAGGCCAACCGGCCTCGGATTGGCGGGCTTGCGGGAGCGCGTAGACAGCCTGGGCGGGGAACTGGCAATTAATACCGGAACGGGCGGAACAACCGTTACAATGACCTTGCAGTCTCTGGAAATGGAGGACGTAGAATGACGGCGATTACCATCGGGATTGTGGATGACCATCCGCTTTTTCGCGAGGGCGTCAGCCGCAGCCTCTCTGAAGTCGACGATTTCGTCGTCGTTGGCGAGGGTGAAAATAGCGAGGATGCCGCCAGGTTGGCAGCGTCCGACCGTCCCGATGTGATGCTTCTCGACGTCTCGATGCCCGGCGGTGGAATCGACGCCATTGGAGAAATACTGTCGAAAAGTCCCCGAACGAAAGTGCTGATGCTCACGGCGTCCGAAGAGATCGGTACGTTGTCATCTGCGCTGCAGCGAGGAGCTGCTGGATACGTCCTGAAGGGAATTGGATCACGCGGCTTGGCCGAGGCTATCCGGACCATTCACCAGGGATCGCGCGTGGTGTCGCCGGCCATGCACGCCAAAATCCTGGAGAGTTCGCTTCGCGCACCAGATCCGATGCCTGACTCGCTGACGCCTCGCGAGCGGGAGGTGATGGAGCTAGTCGCCGAGGGGCTCTCCAACAAGCATATCGCTATTCGCCTTCATCTCCAGGAGAAGACCGTCAAGCATCACATGACCCAGATTTTGCTGAAGCTCAGCGTTTCCAACCGCACGGAAGCCGCCGTGAAGTGGCGGCACAAATACTAGCGAAAATATCGGTTGAGGCGCCTGAGGTCCGCCTGTGTCGCCTGCCGGTTGCTGATAGTCCTACCCTTGGAATCCTTCATCACGTAGCGACCGGCAACGATCGACTCCGTTATGCCGTTCCGGTGCCGTATTCTCATCGAGCCATCCGAGCCTTGGCTGGCGACCGCTTCGGTATTGGTTGCGTTTCCACCGCTCGTCGTCGTGTCCGACGTTACGCCGGCGGAGTTTCCGTTGCCCTTCCCGTTGCCATTATTGCCGTCACCGTTGCCAGTACCGCCCCCAAAATTTCCATTTCCATTTCCATTTCCGTTGCCGTTCCCATTTCCGTTGCCATTTCCCTTACCATTGCCGTTGTTTCCATCCTTGGCATAGGCGTCGAGTGAAACGGGTCGGACGGCCCAATTGTCCATCGTAACGGGAAGAATGGCCGCGAAGGCAGCGCCGCACACCACGGTCTTCAGAAAAGTGCGCCTGGGGAATGTCATGGCTTCAGTCCCTGTTCGTCGTAGTTCCTACGCAGAACTGACCGTATGAAAGCTATATGCGGCTGAAAAATCAAGGCCGTAAGACCATAGTACGGGGTGCCATGGGACTATGGTCCGTGGTTAGGCTTGCTCAGATGAGGTCGGTAGGACAGCAATACAGGTGGCGTTTTTTTGATCGCTCTAGCGGCATTTAATTGTGCAGGCGTGCGGTTGATCGAGCGTAGGTGGAGCCTCCCTCAGTCCGCAACCGTCGTCATATGGGCAGGACCTACGTGCTTTCGGAGTTTCACGCCGATCGGTGCCGGTCTGGCACGGCGCTTGCGTCGTTGCATTACCACGGATCGATTGGTGAGCTATGTTGGACCCTGTGTTGACGAGCCTTCTGCTTGGAGCCGCGCTGGCCCTCAGCCTGCGTCGCTTCATCCTGCCCTATATGGCGGAACAAGACGTCCTCAAGGCCGCCGCGCCGGTGAACATGATCGCCAGCGCCGTGTTCCTTGCGGCGCTCGCGCTCACCTGTTCGGACAAAGGCTTCTGGAATGCCAGCGCGACTTTGATCGGCGGCGTGACACTGGCTTTCGTTTTTGACGACAGAAGGCCGAAGCTGGTGGTCGCAATCGCGGCCGCTTGTCTGCTCAGCTATCTCGCCATGCGGTGACGAAGATCAGGCTGCCGCACCCGGACGCACGCCGGCCTTCGGCAACGATCTTGCCACCGCACTCAGCAAATCGGTTTGCGAGATAAGCCCGAGAATCCGTTGGGCATCGTCAACGACGATGACTGCATGAGTGCGGCCGTTGGTCAGGACCGAAAGCAACCCCAGTGCAATGTCGTCGGCCCGTGCCGTAGTCGCTTCGGAAACCAGCCGTTCCACCGTGCCCGAGGCAACGGCGAGTTCCCGCAGGCCAACGGTTCCTACCAGCTTCCTGTTTTCATCCCGCACTGGCAGGGTTCTGACATTATGGTTCAGCAACAGCCAGCGAGCCTGTTCGACCGTCGCATCGACATCCACGGTCACGACATCACGCGACATGATATCCGCGCAGCGGATCTCGGCATTGGAGCGCGCGATCGCCTCAAGCTCGATCTGGCGCAGGATGCGTCCAAGGTCGGCACGATCGATATCGAACGTCTCGTTGAATGCCGCGAGAGCTGCATCAATATCCTCATCGACGAAGCCTGCGCGCTGGTTGGAAGGCGGATCGGCCGTCAGGTGCGTATTCGCAGGCGGCACGACCACATGAGGATAATTGTGTCGCGACAACTTGTGAAAAAGCAGGCCGATTGCCACGAGAAGGCATGAATTGAGCGCCACCGGCACGAACGGGAAAAGCATGCCCCAGCTTGCGACGACAGGACCGCCAAGAACCGCAGTCAGCGCCGCGGCACCTCCAGGCGGATGCAGGCACCGGGTGAACGACATCGCAGCGATCGCAAGCGAAACCCCGACACCCGTCGCGATGATCGGATCATGGATGAGACTCGCCGCGACGACACCCATGAGGGCTGAAATCGTGTTGCCGCCGATGATTGACCAGGGCTGGGCGAGCGGGCTGGCCGGAACCGCGAACAGCAGCACAGCCGAGGCGCCCATCGGCGCCACGATCAGCGGCAGGTGCGATCCTTCTCCAAACAGCATCCCGCAGAGGAGGCCGGTCAGAGCAATCGCCACGAGCGCGCCGGCGCAGCCGAGAAGTCGATCGGACAGCCTCGCGCCTGCGAGAATAGGATGGAACCAGCGGGAGAAGGGACCCCTGCCGGGCGCGTCATTGGGTTTCGTGGGTCGCATGCATGCACTCTTCGGATAGAACGGAAAACTTCTTACTGGATGGAGGCCTCAGGGGCCACCGACGCCAACATGACTTGCTCGAAGGCCAGGAGCGGATCGGAGCGCTCGTTCCTGCGAGAAATCAGCAGCGTATCGACGGTACCAAGCCGATGGACATTGCTGTCTTTGCTCCATGGCAGCATGTCGAGCACCGAGCGCGGCATGACACCAACAGCATTCCCTGCCACCACATGCGCAAGGATCGCATGATACGAGGACATTTCCACCGTCGGCAGGTTCGATCCTTTGCGGATCCAGCGCTCAGCCACCTGGCGATACGTGCAGCCAGGCTCCAACGCCGCCAGGGCAGGAAGGCGAATATCTTCGGGCTTGGCGACCGGGGAATGGTTTGCAGGAAGCACGAGAAGCAAATCCTCGTGATAGACAGGCGCCGCGTGGAGATCGTCCATATTTGTGCCGTTCAAGGCCAGCCAATCGCCGTCGCCGCGTGGAGTGGCGACGAGGGCGCAGTCGAGATCACCGGCTACAACGGCCTTGGCGAGCTCGCGAGTGGCGCCGAGTGTCAGCCGTAGACTGACCTCCGGATTCTGCTCGTTGAATTGAGCAAGGACGGGAGGAAGCCGGCTGGCAGCTGTGCTCTCCATGGTGCCGACCCGCAGGACCTGCTGGGGTTCGGCCGATTTCAGCGCCAACTTGGCTTCTTCAGCAAGTGCCGCGATCTTCTTCGCGTAGGATATAAAGCACTGCCCCTGTGCGGTCAGGCTCATCTTCTTGCCATCGCGGCTGAACAGTGGTGCCTCCAGCTGCCCTTCCAATAGCTGGACGCGTGTCGTGACGTTCGAGGGTGCGCGCGCAAGCCGTTTCGCAGCGCGCGTCACACTACCCTCCTCGGCTACTGCCAGGAAAATCTCCAGAGAAGAAAGATCCATGTCGATCTCATTTCATGAACGATGCGCCGTAATATTCCGAATCGAAGAATGATTGCAATCCCGTGCGACAACGTGGCGTCCAGATTTCTTGACTGGTCGCCGAGTGATACGGCCGCATCACTCTTCTATTTTAGATATTTCTGAAACATCGTGTAGTGCGCGGCGTTTTCTTCCATGGCGGTTAACATTCGTGGAGAAACACAAATGACTCACCAACGCGACAACAGACAGGTCCGTATCCCTGGTGCGAAGGACCACAACATTACGGACCACTGCAAAAAGTTCGGCATTTCGTCATCTGAAGAGCGAAAACTACGGAAATTGCTCGGCAACGATGCACCGCTGCATGAGATCCAGGCAAACAGCGCGCCCCGGCAGCCTCGGTTCCGTTAGCTCGGGGTGCATGCGAACCTCCAGCCATAGTGGACACGGCCCGAGCAGACCGTGTCCTCTTTCCTGCTCACCCTAGCCAATTTTCTGTCGTTGTCAGCGATGCATAAGCAGCTAGAGCCGCCATAAAGGCGCCATGAACATCGACAGCCGATACTTTCCGGTCCGCGAATTCGAGATCACGCGTTGCGCATGCATCATGCACGACAGTCACCTTGAAACCGAGATCCGCAGCTGCCCGCGTTGCCGCGTCGATACACATATGGCTCATGGCACCGACGATCACGAGCTCCTTCGTGCGTTGTTGGCTGAGCAACTCGCGCAGATTCGTCTCCCGAAAGGCGTTGGGGTAATTCTTCACGACGACCGGCTCATCCCGGATCGGCAAGACGGATCGATGAATTTCAGCGCCTTCGGATCCCGCGACAAAGAAGGGCGCATCGGCAGGGATCGCCTCATGTCTGACATGGATAACCGCGTCTGCACGGGTACGGGCAGCGGCAATGACGCGTGCCGCGTTCGCGGCGGCATCCTCGATGCCGACAAGCGGTAGCTTGCCATCCGGAAAATAATCGTTCTGAAGGTCGATGACGAGAATTGCACGGTTGGTCACGGAAGATTTCCTTAGTTTTTACGGGGCGTTGTCTGGACAAGGTCACACCGCGTCCGCATTTTCACAATTGGCGATATCGACAGAATGAAGGCTGATACCGACAAATGACTGCGCCCACTATAGAGATCGCCCTTGTTATCTATCCAGGCGCCCAACTTGCCAGTGTCTACGGATTGACCGACCTCTTCGGCGTCGCCACCCGCCTTGCGTCGCGAAACCCAGAACAAAATACGGAGCCTGCGATCACGGTCAGCCACTGGAAGTTACAGGAGCCAGACTCGGAGCCCGTCAGGGTCTTTGAAACGGAAAAACGGTTGAGGGCGATACCGGACGTCCTGATATTGCCCCCTGCCCTTGGCGAGGCGCCGTCAACTGAAACAGCCAGCGCATATTCTCCGTGGCTGATCGATCAGCACCGTCAGGGCACGATTCTCTGTTCAATCTGCGCCGGCGCATTTCTTCTCGGCGAAACCGGACTTCTCTCGGGAAGACCCGCGACGACGCACTGGGCGCACGCGGACCTGTTCGCGGCCCGCTTCCCGGCAGCCCACCTGGACGTCGACAAGCTTGTTATCGATGATGGCGACCTCATCACCGCCGGCGGCGTCATGGCCTGGATGGATCTTGGCCTGAAGCTTGTCGAGCGTTTTCTTGGCCCAACGATCATGGCTGAAACCGCGCGGCTTCTCGTCATCGACCCGCCTGGACGCGAGCAGCGATTTTACAGCAGCTTTTCGCCGCGGCTCACGCATGGAGATCTCGCCGTTCTCAAGGTTCAACACTGGCTCCACGCGACAGCAGCCAAGGATATGAGCCTGGCAAACCTCGTGGCACAATCGGGCCTGGAAGAGCGAACCTTGTTGCGCCGCTTTCGAAGGGCCACCGGTATGACGACGACCGAGTATTGCCAGCGAATGCGGATCAGCAAAGCCTGCGAACTGCTGCGGACCAGCGTCACCCCGATCGAGACGATCGCCTGGGATGTCGGCTACGGCGACGCCGGCGCCTTCCGCAAGATTTTCCTTCGGATTGTCGGCCTGACGCCCAGCGATTACCGGCAGCGCTTCAATTCAAGGGGCACAGTGATATCCACCCGATAGCGGCCGGACGTGGAGATCTCAGGGTGCTCACCGTTGGACGACAGGCGTTCGCTTGCTACGCGCGCTGTGATCAGAGGAATAGCCACCGCGCCTTATCCACAGCAGCTTGCCCTTTTCTGGGGATGTTGCGGACAAGTGACGAACATTAGACGAACAGAAACGCATCCTGTCCTTTAGACGTAGCACCGACGAGTTATGGCAACGTTAGTCTCGGACGCGCTGGATCGGCGTTCTTCGCGACGTCAACAACCGTGATGCCGATTCTCCATTGGTCCGCCGTGACCTAAAAACTCACGGCGGGCCATCGATTGGCTTCGCTATCGATTGCGACTTTGGCGCCGAGATTTCACCGCCCGGGCCGACTGATCACCGTCTCTAGGTTTGCTTCGAAAGCGAATGACGCGGAAGCGATAGGACCGCCTCGAGCCCCTCGCCTTCCAAACTCTTGAGTGTGATGTCGCCGCCGATCTTGCGGACCAAGTTTCTTGCGATCGTCAGGCCAAGCCCCGATCCACCGGTGTCGCGATTACGGGAATGCTCGAGACGCACGAAGGGACTGAAGACGCGCTCCAGCTCCTGATCCGGAATGCCAGGCCCCCGGTCGCGCACCTTGACGAAGACGAATGCGTCCGATGCGGAAACGGAAATCCGTGCCTCCGCCCCATATTTGATGGCGTTCTCGACCAGATTCCGCACCGCCCGCCGCAGCACCACCGGTGGTGCCGAACACACAAGCCTCGTGCCTTTGGCCGGTCGGCCATCCAAGCTGGCCTGTTCGTATTCATCGGCAATGGCGTCTGTCATGCTCCAGAGATCGATGAGTTCGGCCGGTTCCGCGGTCGTCCCGAGCTTGGCGAGATCGACCACCGACTCCACCGTCTCCTCGACGTCCGCGATATCCTGTTCCAACGCAGATTTTAGCTTGGAATTCCTCAGAAGAGCGAGGCGCAGCCGCATCCGCGTTACCGGCGTTCGCAGATCATGCGCCAGCGCGACAGCCAGCAGCTCGCGCTCTTCGAAGCTCGCCTGAAGGCTTGCCTGAGCCCTGTTCACGGTTTGCGCCGCGCGCCTGATATCCCGCCCGCCTGCCTCGGCAATCGGCGGGCTGTTGATATCCTCTCCAAGACGGCCAAGCGCGCCCTCCAACAGCTGATAAGGCGCGGCAATCCTCGAAACGCTCCAAAAGGCGAGCATCAGCACAAGTGCGCTGACCAGCAGGTATTTAGGCAGGCTGTCGGGCGCCAGCAGCGGCGCGATCGGGGTGACCGGTGTCACGAAGTTCAGCCATTGGCCATCCTTGAGCTGCAGGGAAACGGTATAGCGCTGGCTCTTCAGAAAATCGCTAGCGATTTCCGAAGACCTCTCGGAAATCGCTAGCGATTTCCGAGAGGTCTTCCTCGACTTCGCCGCTATCGGCCGTCGGCTCGGCCGCCGTCTGCCCTTGTCCGTCCTGCTTGCCGGGGTCCTCCAGGCGGACCCGGACGTCTTCAACGCCCAGCTTCGATAGTCGCGCGAAAATGATGTCTTCCAGCTCGGCAAGGGTGTCGTTCGACGCGATGGGAGCACCGACGGCCGGAAGCGACGAGAGATTGACGACGATCGTCGAGTCCGCGAGCTCCGTGCCGATCCGTGCCCGCTCAGGCGCCGAAAGCGGCGCCATAAGCTTGGCAAGCCAGAAGGCCCGTTCGTTGAGTCTGTAGAGATCGACGATCTCGTTCGAAGCCGATCGATCCTTCGACACGATCAGGAAGAGGCTGGTCTGGCTGGCGAGTAGCGCCAGGATAAGCACGATCAGCACCCAGCCCGGCAGGGTGCGTGGGAGCAGCCGGCGACAAGATACGCCGTAAAAGCGCGAGGGGTCGAACCGCGCACGCCCGGCGGTTCGCTCACCCACGGGAGCCTCCGATCTCGTGGCCCGGGCGCTCCAGTTCACATTCTTTACAATCCAGAAACATCATTTTCATCCGCCCGACAAACAAATCCCCTTCTGCCGTGCAATAAGGCGCCAAACACCGTCATAGCAAGGAAAAGGGTCCGTGGTGGACAACAATCTCAGGAAGCAGCCCGCTGAAAATGCGTCCGCGTCCAGGCACGGCGAGAACGACAATTTGCCGGCAGATGGCGATGCTTTGAAGCAACTTCGGATCGATGCGGATGGAAGAGTTCGAGAATTCATCCTCTCTCCAAACGACGAGGAAGAAGTCATGGCATTGATCACAGAGCTTTCCGATCGTGCGGATGCAGACCGGCACGCATATCGCGAAGACCTGGTGGACTGGCGCGTTGGCGTCGCGATCCTGGCGGTGGCCGGCACTCTGGCGTGGCTCGCGTTCCTTTACATCTAGTGATCTGCGGCTAGGACCCCCCCGTCAGCCGGCGCCTTGCATCGTCTCGGCAACGAACTGGTAGCCACCGCCACGCACGGTCTCGATCATCGACGGTGACTTCGGGTCATCGTCCAGCTTGCGTCTCAGTCGGCTGATCAGAATATCGATGCTGCGGTCGAAGCTCTGGCTGGTGTCGCCTCCGCAACGCTCGATCAACTGCTCGCGGCTGAGCACACGCCCCGAGGCCTCCACCAAGGCAGCCAGCAGGTTGAATTCCGACCTCGTCAGTTCGACGCGAACACCGTCACTGTCGAGAAGCCTGCGCCTGTCCACGTCAAGCGTCCAGCCACCAAACCTGTAGACGGATATTGTCTCGCTTGAAGCGGGTGCATCCCGGTCATTGTGCCGGCGTAGGACGGCACGCACCCTAGCCAACAGTTCGCGCGGATCGAACGGTTTCGACACATAGTCGTCGGCGCCCATTTCGAGCCCGACGATCCGATCGCCGGTGTCGCTGACCGCGGTCAGCATGATGATCGGAATCTTCGACCGCTGCCTCAGCTCCTGGCAGAGTTCGAGCCCGCTCTTGCCCGGCAGCATGATGTCGAGAACGACGAGATCAGTCTTTCCCTCTGATAGGACCGTCTCCATGTCCTGCCCGTCGTTCGCAAGCGACACCCTGAAACCGCGGCGTTGAAAGAAATCCTTGAGCAGGGATCGGATCTGTGTGTCGTCATCGACGATGAGGATGTGCAAGGTGGAGTTCAAGATAAGCTTCCCAACGGCCTCAGCAAAATAGGCGAGTTGGCCTGTCCTTGCCACCTGGCAGCCCACACGACAAGACGATGTTACACGAGGGAAACCTTTTCATCACGTCCCTGAAAAGCGGCGGGCGGCGAATTGTGAGAGAACAACCTGAGTAGCGGACGTCTGTCCGGACCAGGGTTACGCAATGTTCTTGAGGCCATCCCTTCTTTTTCTAAGCTTTGCGCTGGCGCCCAGTGCGGCGTGGGCCGAGGAGGAACTGTCGGCGCGCGACAAGCGCTGCCTGGACATGCGGTTGCGGTTTGAACGTGCCGAACGCCAAAACCCGGAACGCGGCGGCCAGGAGATCGAGAAACTGCGGTTACTGGGCATCGATCTTTGCTCGAAGGGCAAGCAGGCGCAGGGCATAAGGGCCTTCGCCAGCGCTGTCGAAATTCTGGAAGAATAACGTGAGGCCCGTGCCGAAACGCGGAGGTCGGAGCAGGTGGCCCGGCGCAATCCGGCCCCTCGTTCACAACGTTCGCCGACGGGGACTACCCTCGACCGCCTTTGCACTCCTCGCCGTCTGCCTCTTCTGCCTTTCCGCAGCAATGACGGCAGCTCTGGCTCTTACGGGTGCGACCGATTGGATGCCGTGTCTCGTGATCTTTCTGCTTGGCTGCGCGTTTTTCGAGATAGCGGACGCGGTAAAGCCGGACGCAAGTCCGCCGAACGAGGAGGAAACCTGACGTGCAGTTAGCTAATTACCGGAGCGGAACGACAAGCTACGCCGACCCAGCCGGCGGCAACGGGGCGGGCCATTCTTGTGGCCGAATGGGGCTCTGTTGCGCGACGGACGCGCCCTCTCGAAGAATGCGTAGTTATGCACATCCCAGGCTCGCTGACGCCCTTGAGGATAGTCGAAGGCGCGCTTACTGAACCCGGGCTGCATCGCGGCCCGGAATCGCTCTTGTAGGAAAATAGGACGACAACATGCCAGCACTGGAAGCAATCGTTTCGCTTTCGCTAGCGTTTTCGCCGACCCCGGCTGTTCGCAGCCTGCCTGATTATCTTCCTTTCGGGGTGATGCAGCAGGAGCGCCCGTCCAGTCTCGGCTGTCGTGCGGTAGGCGGATCCGTGATGGACACGACGGGACAGTATGTCTGCACATCCCTGCCATCCGGTAGCAGCCTGTTCGATGAGTATATCGTCGCCTATGTGCAACAAGCAGGCATCTGCAATGTGGTCGGGGTCTCGCCGTACGGCAAGGACGATGCCCGCGGCAGCAGCGCAAGGAGCCTGTTTGCGCGCGCCAAGGCCGAGATGACCGAGAAATTCGGGCCGCCGGATGAGGAAGTCGATCATTCCCACACCCCTGCTGCGGCCAAGGACGGAGACTTTCGCTCGTCCGTAATCGCGCAGGACCGCCAGGTCTTCTCCCAGTGGAACGACCTTGGGGCACGCTTCGCAAACATGCAGTCCGCAACCCTGGTGATTTCGGGCGACGAAGAACTGGGGCTGGCCATATATGAGGTGGTGCGCTTTGCCGGCAACGACGATTGCCTTCAAAGCCTGGAAACGGTCACCGGCCCGGCTCCCGAAAATTGACCCGCCGCTTATAGTGCAGTCCAAAGCAAAACGGGCGACCACGATGATCGCCCGTTCTCGAGTTGATCAAACCATTCAGAACGCCTGGTAGGCGTGCACGATGGCCGCAACTTGATCGGCCTGCATGGCATCGACCTGTGCCCCGGAGATGACCGAGAGCTGCGCCGTCGACAGCAGCGAAATGTCCTTTGTCGAAAGGCCGGTGATGGCGGACGTGTTGATCGACGCAATGTCTTCAAGCGAGAACTTGGCAACACCTTCAGCACTCAGGGCCGCGATCTGAGCCGAACTCATTGCGGCGATCTGGGCTGAGGTCAGCGCTTCGACCTGCGCGGCCGACATCGAGGCCAATTGAGACGTCGTCAAGGCGGTCACCTGAGACGTGCTCAACGCGGCAACCTGGCTGGTCTGCAGCGCGCCGATCTGCGCGGTCGACAGCCCCTCGATCGCCTTGCTCTTCAACGCCGCGATCTGGCTGGTGGACAGGTTCGCAATGTCGCTCGTTCTGAGCGCCGCGATCTGCAGGGCGGTCAGGACGCTCAATTGCGTCGTCGTCATTGCCGAAAGCTGATCGCTCGTCAGCGCCCGAACTTGCAGGTAGCTCAAGGCCCCGACCTGGCTCGCGCCAAGGGCCGCGATCTGGCTCGTGCTCAAGCCAGCGACATTGCCCGTCGAAAGACCGGCGATGCCTGCCGTGCTGATTGCCGCAATCTCATCGGTGGTAAATGTCGCGAGATCGGCGGCGTTAAGCGCTCCAATCTGCGACGAACTGAGGTTGGCGATCTGCGACTTGCCGAGCGCCTCGACCTGTGACGTGGACATCGCGGCAAGCTGCGAAGTCGTAAGACCGGCGATGGCGTTCGCGCTCAGCGACGCAACCTGATCCGTGGTTAGCGCCGCGATACTTCCAGCAGAGAGACCAGAGACGGTCGATGACGTCAGAGCTGCAACCTGCGCCGTGGTCAACGCTGCCACCTGACTGCTGGTTAGCGCCGCTGCCTGGCTTGATGTCAGGCCGGCGATCTGAGCGGTGGTCAGCGCATTCAGGCGTTCAACGGTCAGCCCCGCCAAGGCGCTGGAACTGATCCCGGCAATCGCCGAAGGGCTGATTGCGCTGATCTCTTCGACAGGAAGGCTGTCGATGCTTGCCGGAGAGAGGGCCGCAATTTGCGCAGCGCTCAAGGCACCGATCTGCGCGGCGGTAAGCGCGTCGACTTGCGAAACCGACAGTGAAGAGACCTGATTGGCCGTGAGCGCCGCGATCGCCTTCGAGTTCATCGCCGCGACCTGTGCCTCGCTCAAAACCGCGAGATCGCCAGCGGAGATGCCTCCGACCGCGCCGGCGCTTAAGGCGCCGATCTGTTCCGAGGTCAAAAGCCCGAACTGTCCGGTCGACAGGGCTGCGACCTGTGACGAGGAGAGCGCCGCGATCTGGCTTGTCTTCAGCGCGGCGATCTGCGCGGCCGACAAAGCGCCGATCGCCGTCGAGCCAAGTCCGGTGATCGCGGACGAAGAAAGTGCGGCGATCTTCTCGTCGGTCAGCGCCGACAGCTGCGCTGGGCTGAGAGCACCGACCTGGGCGGAGCTGAGTGCAGCGATTTGCGCCGAAGACAACGCCGCGATCTGGTCGGCAGACAGCGATGCGATCTGCGACGAGGTCAGGCCCGAAAGAGCCTTTGTCGTCAAGGCGGCCAAATCCGCGGTCGACAACGCGCCGAGTTGTTCAGCCGTCAGGGCGCCGACCTGCGCGGATGTCAGCGCTGCCCCCTGCTCCACAGTCAGGCCACCGATCTGGCTCGGCGTCAGGGCCGCGATCTGTGAGGACGACAGAGCAGCAATCTGCGCGGTCTTGAGCGCCGCCAACTGGTCGGCGTCGAATCCGGAGAGAACGTCCGTCCCAAGACCTGCAATACCCGCAGCGCTAATCGCTGCGATTTCATCCAGCTGGAAAGTGGCGATATCCGCGCTGCTCAACGCACCGAGCTGAGCGGAGGAGAGTGCCGCAATCTGCGCCGAAGTCAAAGCCTCGACCTGGTCGGTCGACAGCGCGTCAATCTGCAGGGAAGACAGGCCCGCAAGCGCCTTCGTGTTCAGCGCCGCCACCTGCGAGGGAGTAAGAGCTGCGATCGTGTCGCTGGAAAGCGATTTCAGTTGCGAGCTGGAGAGCGCGGCGATCTGAGCGGTTGTCAATGCGGCCAGCTGGAGCGGGCTCAGGGCAGCAATCTGGTCGGAAGTCAGCAGCGCAATCTGGCTCGTCTTCAGTGCCTCGAGCTGGTCGGCAGAAAGTGCGGCGATGGTAGCGGTCGTCAGCCCGGCAATCGCCTTCGTGCTGATGGAGCCTACTTCCTCCGGCAAGAACGTTGCAATATCGGCCGGGGTGATCGCTGCGATCTGCGTGCCGCTAAGGCTGCTGACCATGAGGCTCGTCAGAGCCTCGACCTGGGCCGTGGAGAGCGCTCCGATCTGCAAACTGCTCAGCCCCGCGACAGCGCTGGCGCTTAACGCAGCGATCTGGGAGGCCGAAAGCGCGGCGAGGCTGTCACTCGCCAGCACCTTTACCTGCGTCGCGGTCAGCGCCGCGACCTGTGCGGTGCTCAGAGCGTCGACCTGTCCCGGCGTCAGGGCCGCGATCTGGTCGCTCTTCAAGGCAGCGATCTGGTTCGTCTTCAACGCGCCGATCTGGTCGGCGTCGAAAGCTGCGATGGTGCTTGGCGCCAGCCCGCTCAGAGCGGCAACGCTGATCGCGGCCAGTTCACTCGGCAGGAACGTCGCAAGGTCCGCTGTCGTGAACCCGGCCATCTGCCCCGCGGTCAAGGCAGCCACCTGTGCCGCCGTCAACGCCTCCGCCTGATCGACGGAAAGCGCGGCGATCTGTGCCGATCCCAGGCCGGAGACGGCCTTTATGCTGAGTGCCGCGATCTGCGATGGTTCCATGGCCGCGAGACCGGCATCAGACAGGGCACGCACCTGCGACGAATTCAGCGCCGCAATCTGCGCCGTCGACAGCGCTTCGACCTGCTCGTTCGACAGACCGTTGATGAACGTCGTCTTCAGTGCCGCGATCTGGGCGGTCTTCATTGCCGCAACCTGGCTCGGGCTAAGCGCTGCAAACGCGTCAGAGGTCAGGCCCGAAAGAGCCGCCGTGCTGATCGCCGCGATTTCATCGGGCAGGAACGTCGCGATATCAGCAGCAGAAATCGCCGCGATCTGTGTCGTGTTGAGCACCGCGATCATCTGTGTCGTCATGGCTTCGATCTGACTGACCGAAAGGCCGGCAATTTGGGCCGACGTCAGACCGGTGACGCCTTTGGTGCTGATGGCCGCGATCTGGGCTTCGGAAAAGCCGGAGAGGGCATCACCGGTCAGCACCTTGATCTGCGAAGCACTCAGCGCTGAAATCTGCGCAGTGGTCATTCCGCTGACCTGATCGTTCGTGAGCGCCGCGATCTGCGTCGTCTTCAGCGCCGCGATCTGGGCGGTCTTCAGCGCGGCAATCTGATCGCCGCTGAGGGCCGCGACCGTTGCCGGAGAGAGGCCTGCAATGCCGAGGGTGCTGATGGCCGCAAGCTCGCCGGTCGAAAATGTGGCCAGCCCCTCCGATGTGATGGCGCCGATCTGCACAGCGGTCAGCGTCGCAACCTGGCTAACGGTCAGGGCTTCGATCTGATCGGTCGACAGGCTCGCGATCTGACCCGTCGTAAGACCCGTCACTCCCTTGGTGCTGACCGCGCCTATTTGCGCCGGCGTCAGCGCAGCGAGACCGTCGCTGGACAGAGCCTTGACCTGCGACGCGCTGAGCGCCGCGATTTGCGCCGTTGTCAACGCCGCCACCTGAGTAGAGGTCAGAGCCGCGATCTGGTTCGTCTTCAGCGCCGCGATCTGGGCGGTCTTCAAGGCGGCGATCTGCTCGCTGCTGAGAGCGGCTATGCTTGAGGCGCTCAACCCTGCCAGGGCAGCGCTACCGATCGCACCCACTTCCTCCGGGAGGAATGTCGCGATGTCATCAGCAGTCATCGCCGCGATCTGGGATGCGCTCATCGCCGCGATCAACTGCGTTGTCAGCGCCTCGACCTGGCTGGTCGAGAGGCTGGCGATTTGGGACGTCGTCAATCCGGCGATCGACTTGGCATTCAGAGCCGCGATCTGGGTGGACGCCAGGCCGCCAAGACTGTCCGTGGTAAGCGCCTTGACCTGAGATGACGTCAGCGCTGCAATCTGGGCGGTCCCGAGTGCGGACACCTGACCGGGCGTGATGGCGGCGATCTGCGTTGTCTTCAGTGCGGCGATCTGGGCTGTCTTGAGGGCCGCGATCTGGTCGGCGCTGAGAGCCGCGATGCTGGCGGATGAGAGCCCTGAAAGGGCAACCGTGCTGATCGCTGCGACTTCGGCCGGCAGGAAGGTGGCGATGTCTTCGGGGCTCAAGGCGGCCAACTGCGCTGCGCTAAGAGCCGCGACCTGCGCGGTCGTCAACGCTTCGACTTGGCTGAGGTCAAGCGCCTGCAACTGGTTGGTCGTCAGCCCCTTGATCTGGCTCGCCGACAGGCTCTCGAGTTTTGCGCTCGAGAGGACGGCCAGCTGGTCGACTGTCAGGCCGGTGATCGACGCTGCCGAGATCGCGCCCAACTGCGTGTTCGAGAACACCGCCAGATCTTCCGTCTCCAGCGCGGAAACCTGGCTCGCCGACAGAGCCTTGATCTGCGTTGTCGAAAGGGCGGCGATATCCTCAGACGTCCAAGCCGCGATTGTCGCATTCGAGAGCGACTTGATCGCGTTGACGCTGAGAGACGAGACGATCGAGGTCATACTTAATATCCGTTGAGAAATTGAGTGGAACGACGGCCGTGGCGAACAGATCGCTCTCGCCAACTCTGCGGCGCGAAGATCAGCGCTGCAGGTGCACAAGAACGTCCGACATGCCGGCCGCTGTCTGAAGTGTTTCTAAAAATGCGCAATCAAACGATCCCTGGGGGAGACACAAACATGCCGGAATGAAGACCCGACATGACTGTCGGAAACTTCCATCAGCCTACCTTAAGCATGGCTAGCTGGTGCGAGACCGGACTCGTCTCGGATCGGAAAGGAAGAGCGGCTCATCCGCACTCCCCGCATTCTTTTCTCGGCTGTCGGCTGAGATTGCCCCTCGTTAATCCGGCATTAACCGGCGTCATCTAGGTGTTTTCGTAGAGGATCTCATATCGCCGCCGCCGCGACGGCTTTCTGCCGCCTGAACGCTTGCAGTGTGCTGAGCGGCAAATAACGGTCAAGACACCGCCAGCCGACGTTACAATTGCGAAACTGTTGCGCGCTCAACCGTGCAGATTTGTTACAATTCAGAAACAATTGACTCCCTATTTTCTTAGAGGAGTCGCGTCCGCACTGCGCCCTCGAGCGAATCGAATCCGCATCACAACCACACGTTACCTTGGTCGCACTGAGAGCCAGACCAACGGAAAGCCTTCATCGGGATCCGGGCGGTATAGCATGGCCATTAGTAAGGCTCGACGGCCGCCACTCCCGGGCGTTCATAGCCGGAAGGATCATCCAGCGGCTCGATGGTGACAATCACCCGCCCGGAGCCGAAGGATGCCTTCAGCAATGTTCCCGAGGGTTGTAGCTCCCCGGCGGCCATGAACTTCTGGACGGATCGCACCCCGGCTGATGGCGAGCGCGAGATAGTCCAGGATTATCTCTGTCGATCTCCCTTCGGCTGAGCCGACCAGCCGGGAGGCGATTTTTCGAAATCCCGCCTGGGCAGTCGCAGCCACCAGTCGATCGCGTTGGAAGGTGCGGAAAGTTGCTTCGCATAAGGTTGGGGCTTCATTATTTCGTCCTGAACCCCTCCGTCGATAGCTGCGCCCGGGCTCACGGACTTCTCGGGGACCGGCCCTGCGAGGGCCGCTCCCGTAAGTCCCGTCAAGAGAGCTAGATAAGCGATCCCGGGCACCGTTGCTTATTTCACCTCTTCAAAGTCGGCGGGCTTCCAGCTGCCGTCGAAGGCAGGCTTGTCCGGCCCGTAAATGCGGATATAGGCGAACCAGCCGCGACCGGGCACGGTCTTGATCCAGCGGCCTTCCTGCCCTGCAGGTGCGGTCGGGCCGAAATAGAGCTCGGTCGGTTCGCTCTTGCTGACATCCTTCAATTCGAAGAGCGAACGAAGGGCGGCCTTGTCCTGATCGGTCTGAACTTCGGAGCGGGTCTGCGCGTCATAGGCAGTCACGGACCAGAAGAGCTTGCCGGGAACGGGCTGCGGGATGGAAAGCCTGTAGGTCTTGCCACCATCGAGCCAAGCCCCAGTCCCGTCGCGGGAGCCAAGCCAGTAGAGCGATCCTGCCCCGGCCGTGCGTCGGAACATGGCCGGAGACGTCACGATTGCCTGCGCGAACCAACGGTCGCGGGCCTCGAGGTCGATGCCGGAGGCCGTCTCGAACTGCGCGCTTCCCGGGACGAGCCCAACCCACTCCCATTTGCGATCGGGCCAGGCGAGCTTGTCGGTCCGCGCCGTGTCGAATGCCGAGACCAGCAACTGGTCGCGGCCTTGACGTGCCGCCTTCTCCAGAATGGCCGTCATTCTGTCGTCAGGTTTGAAGTCCTTGCCCTTTTCGATACCGAGCGCCTGAAGAAGTCCGTACATCGGCTCGAACTTGCTGACGATCGGTTCCTGTTGGATGATCTCGTTCAGTTTCTGCCAGAACTGGATGTTGTCCTCCCACTTGAGAGACGTGCTATCCATGTCCATCTTGGTCGTATCGACGAACTTGAGACGTTGCTTCGGGTTCGCCAGCGGATAGATTTTGATCGCTTCAAGGGCTTTCAAGGCCTTATCTTGATCGCCGCCGACGGGCAGTGCGCGGACTGCAAGCAGGTTCTTGTAGGTCGGCGTTTTGCCGACGAGGTATCCCTTCGGGATCTTGCCCTTGTAATCAGGCCCGACGATCAGGTGCTTGCCGCCCTTCCCCGCGTCCGGTCCCGGAATGCCCATGTCCAGAACCCACCCCTGATTATGGTCGTTGACGAGGCCAATGTAGGCGCCAGCCGGCAACTCCACGACCATCGGCCCCTTGGAGACATCAAGGGTAGCGGAGCCGTAGGGAGTGTCGGAGTTCAGCGTGAAGCCAACCTGACGCGGCCCCGCAGCCGCCCCGCCATAGGCTTCGTTGTCGTTGATCCCGGCCGAGCGGTTGCCGTTGAAAATGCCTTCGACCGAGACCGTCGGATACCAGAAGCGGTATGCCACCAGCGCCCGCTGCAGGTCGGCGTCGTCCTGCGCGCTCTTTGTCGCTGCCGCGGTCGGATATCCGTTTTCGAACTTGTATGTAACGGCGTCCTGCGCGGCGGCGGTGGACGCGAGCAGCGCAGCCAGAACGGCTGCCATGACGATGCGGTTCTTCATTCCAATCTCCGAGTTCTCAATAGATGGCGGCTTCACTTCACTTCGACGAAGTCTTCTAGTTTCCACGACTTGTCGAACCACGGCTCGAGCGGGCCATAGAGACGGAAGATCGTGAACCAGGACTTGCCGGGGATTGTCTGGATCCAGTTGGGGTTGTCGCCGGGCTTGGTCGGCGAGAAGACGATGTCGGTCGAGCCGTCGGCGTTCTTCGTCAGGTCCTTTTTGCTGAAAAGGCTTGGAAAGTGTTGGTCGGTCCGCAGGGAAGCAGAAGCCGTTCCCGAGCATAAGTACGCAACGGTAAATGCCGCTCCGCGCGAACGTAAATTTACTGTTGCGCGCGATGCGCGGACGGGTGCTTAGGAGGGGCCGCCGTAGACGTCCTGTAACGTAAATGACCGCGGCGTTTACTGTTGCGTACTTATCAGGCGCCGCGCGGCGCTGTAGCATTCTGCGATCTGTTTCGGAGAGCAAGCATGGCATTGGCATTCGACGACAGTAAAGCGCCCAACGACATGATCTGGATCCCCGGAGGCACCTTCGTGATGGGATCGGATCGCCACTATCCGGAGGAAGCGCCGGCTCATCCGGTCAGTGTGGATGGCTTCTGGATCGACGAGACGCCCGTCACCAATCGAAAATTCATGGAATTCGTCAAGGCAACCGGGCATGTGACGGTGGCGGAAAAGGCGCCGGATCCGAAGGATTATCCAGGCGCTCTTCCGGAAATGCTACGCGCTGGCTCCCTGCTTTTCGTGCAGCCGAAAAGCGTTGACGGCCCGGATATTTCCCAATGGTGGACCTTCAAATTCGGCGCAAGCTGGCGCAAGCCGCTCGGCGGCCTGAGCGACTTGCGCGGCAAGCTCGACCATCCGGTTGTCCACGTCGCATGGTCGGACGCCAAGGCCTACGCGGACTGGGCGGGACTGGACCTTGCGACCGAAGCGGAGTGGGAGTTCGCCGCACACGGCGGATCGGATAGTGAATTCGCCTGGGGTGACGAATTCATGCCCGATGGCAAGGCTATGGCGAACACCTGGCAGGGCATCTTTCCGACACGGTCGACCAAGGCAAAGGGCCTTGAGCGCACCTCGTCCGTGAAGTCCTTTCCGGCAAACGGCTATGGCCTTTACGACATGATCGGAAATGTGTGGGAGTGGACGTCCGATTACTGGACGACACGACATCCGGAGCCCGCGAAGCATTCCTGCTGCATTCCCTCCAATCCCCGCGGCGGCGAAGCAGAAACGAGCTATGACCCGCGCCAGCCGGATATCAGGATTGCGCGTCGCGTCCTCAAAGGGGGCTCGCATCTCTGCGCGCCCAACTACTGCCGGCGATACCGGCCCGCCGCGCGGCATGCGGAGCCTGAGGATACGTCGACCAGCCATGTTGGATTCCGCTGCGTGAAGAGAGTTTCGAGCCAGGGAGAACCGCGATGAAAGCCTTGCGGACGCTAACAGGAATAGCATGCGCCGCTTTCCTCTCGGTGATCGCCCTGTCAGGGCCCGCCGCAAGCCAGGAAACGCTTCCATCCTGGAACGATACCGCCGCCAAACAGCGCATCATCGACTTTGTGAAGGCCACGACGACCGAGGGCGGAAACGGTTACGTCGCGCCACAGGACAGGATCGCCGTCTTCGACAATGATGGCACGTTGTGGACGGAACAGCCCTTCTACATCCAGCTCGGCTTCATCCTGGACCGCGTCAAGGCGCTTGCGCCCGAGCATCCGGAGTGGAAAACGAAGGAGCCGTTCAAGAGCATACTCGCCGGAGACCTGAAGGGCATTGCCAAAGGCGGCGAGAAGGGCATCGTCGAGATGGGGATGGCAACGCATGCCGGGATGACCACCGACGAATTCAACAAGATCGTCACCGAGTGGTTTATAACCGCAAAGCACCCCAAAACCGGCAAGCTCTACACTGAGATGACGTTTCTCCCGATGCGGGAGCTCCTCGACTATCTGCGCGCCAATGGGTTTGCGACCTACATTGTTTCCGGCGGCGGGGTGGAGTTCATGCGGCCCGTGACGGAGAAGCTCTATGGAATTCCGCCGCAGCAGGTCGTCGGCAGTACGATAACGACACAATATGCGATCGTCGACGATGTTCCGGTCCTGCGGCGATTGCCGAAGATCGACTTCATCGATGACGGCCCGGGAAAACCCGTGGGCATCAACAAATTCATTGGCCGTAGACCGATTTTCGTCGCGGGCAACTCCGACGGCGACTATGAGATGCTTCGCTGGGTGACAGCCGCCGAAGGACACGGGTTCGCGATGATCGTTCATCACACGGACGCCGATCGCGAATACGCCTACGATCGGCAATCCCCGTTCGGAAAGCTCGACAAGGCTCTAGATGAAGCGACCAGACGAAACTGGCTCGTTGTGGACATGAAGGAGGATTGGAGGAAGGTGTTCGCGTTCGAACCCTAGGTGAGCCGTTGACGCTCCCTCGACAAGGTCGGACGTCTGGGCCGGTTGAAATTCCATTTCATCTCACTGTGGGTAATGATGCGGTGGCGATCACGACAGCAACGTCAGTTCAGTCAATTCACCGGCGAACGCGATCCGTTACCTTTCGGAAGAGGCTTTTCGACAAGCCGCAGGAGCAAGTTCCGTTTTCTCTTGTGCGGAACCAGATCAACGTCGCTGACAAGCCTCGCGCCGCCTTCACGCCGCTCCAAGGTGACTTTACGGCTGTGGAAGGCTTCCAGCTCGGCTCGGTGTGCTACGCTGATGATGGTGACCTTCGGCAATTCGCGGATCACCATCTGCATCATCCTGTCCTGGCTTTTCTCGTCCAGCGCCGATGTCGCCTCATCCAGCACGATGATATCGGGATTGTGGAGCAGGAGACGCGCGAATGCGAGCCGTTGCTTCTCGCCCCCGGACAATGTCTGGTCCCAGGGCGCATCCTCCTCGATCTTGTCGGCCAGGTAATTGAGCCCAACCTTGTCGAGTGCTTCCTTGATCTTTTCCGACGCCCATCTATCCGCAGCCCCGGGATAGGCGACCGCACGCCGAAGGGTTCCTGAAGGGATATAGGGTCGTTGCGGAAGCATGAACAATTGCCGGTCGGCGTGAAAATTGACGCTGCCGCCACCCCAGGGCCAGAGGCCCGCGATGGCACGCACCAACGTGCTCTTGCCGGTGCCGGATTCACCGGCCACCAACACGCGCTCGCCGGGTTCGATCTCGACCTGGGTTTCCTTGACCACGGCGGTGCCATCGTCGAGCGACACCGAGAGATCATTGAGACTGAGTACCACGTCGCTTTCGGTTTCGCCGCGTCTGATGCGCCCCAAGGCATCGCTCTTTTCTGAGCGCTCGAGGCCGTCAAGCGACATCATGAGCGAAGCAATACGCCTGGCGCAGGCATTCCAATCGGCAAGGCGTGGATAGTTGTCGACCAGCCACCCGAACGCACCCTGAACGATGGCGAAAGCCGAGGCTGCCTGCATGACCTGCCCAAGCGTCATGCTGCCTTCGAGAAACTTCGGCGCACAGAGAAGAACAGGGACCACAGGCGCAAACAGGCTCGATCCTTGCGAGACAAGCGTTGTGCGCATGTGCTGGCGTGCGAGCAGCGCCCATTGCTTGATTACGTTACCGAAGGTCTTTTCGAGATCGTTTCGTTCCTCCTCCTCACCGCCGAGAAGGGCGATACTTTCGCCGTTCTCACGCACGTGCGTCAGGGTGTATCGAAATTCCGCCTCGATCTGATTTTTGACCTCGGACACCTGGACGAAATGCCGGCCGATCACCGCCATCGAGCTGGAGGTGATGCCGGCGTAGATGACCGCGGTAATGACAAGGAAGCCGGGAATGGTGACAGTGGAACCTGCAATCGTCAGGTGCAGGGCGCCGCCGATGGTCCAGAGTACGATGATGAAGGTCGAAGCCGACAGAAATGCAACGATAACACCGGCGACGAAATCGACAGGCGCCTCGGTCGCTATCCGCAGGTCCTCGGCGATGCGTGCCTCTGGGTTCTTGTGGTCGCCGCCAATGAGGTTCAGCTGGTAGTATCGGCCGTTTGCCAGCCAGCGGGCGATAACTGCTGTGGTAAGCCAGGAACGCCAGCGGCGCTGGATTGCCATCCGCAGCGCGACCTGCGTGGTGACCAACGCGATACTGCCAAGCACGAGCGGCAGGAAGACAGCACTGAGATAATACACCGTATCCGCATTGCGCTGCTCAAGAGCGTCGAAAATCGCTCGATTCCAGACATTGATCCCATACTGGAAGCCGACATTGATGCAGATCAGTGCGAGCAGCGCGATCGTGCATGGCCAGGCCAGCTTGTCTCCGTGACGGGTCCAATATCCCCGTGCACTGATCCAGAAGCGCGTCAGCAGATACTTCTTCCGCGCCTGCTCAGCTTCTTCGGGCGTCCATTGAGGATCAGGCTCGATACCCTCTGGGGGCGGCTCTGCTTCGGCCGTCGATGGCTTGTCTCGGCGCAAGCTCTCGGCGTCGCCGGGCTTGGCACCCTTGACCGATTTCGGACCCAATTCAGTGTCGATCATAACACGACAACGGCTCAAAAATGGAAAGGTTTCACGTCGCATCGGCTGGAAACGACATACGGGACTTCGGTCCCATGAGCGGTAACCAGCTCCCGCCGCCGGCCATGTGACGATCCGATGACACAATTGGAAGAGCGGTGGAAACGGTTGTTACCGGCCTGACATTCGGGGGCACTAAAGAGGCGGCAGCTTAAAGCGCTGCGCCGGTTTTCCGGCGGGGCGCATCGAACTGGAGAGCCCCGCCGTGAAGATTGTTCAGATCACCGATACCCATTTCAGCCCGTCAAAGCCGCATTTCAACGGCAACTGGCAGCCTCTGAAGGAATGGCTTGAGAAGAGCGGTGCGGACCTGATCGTGCATACTGGCGATCTCTCCGTCGATGGTGCCGACAAGGAAGAAGATCTGCGCTTCTGCATGGATCTGATGCGGCAGGTTTCCATTCCCATGCTGCTCGTGCCCGGCAATCATGACGTCGGACATCTTCCGGGCTCCCTGCAACCGGTCGATCAAGTCCGGCTAGGGCGCTGGCGCAGCGTGGTCGGGGCGGACTATTGGGCCGAGGATATCGCCGACTGGCGGCTGATCGGCATCGACAGCCTGCTCCTCGGCTTCGAGGACGCCGAAGAAGAAGCGCAGTTCGAATGGCTGGAAAAGACGCTCGCCGAGCGCTCCGGCCGGCGCGTCGCGATGTTCGCCCACAAGCCGCTTTTCGTCGACGCGCCCGATGAGGGCGACACCGGCTACTGGAGCGTTCGTCCCGCACAGCGCCGAAGGCTCTTCGATCTGATCGCAGCCAACGACGTTGCGCTGTTCGCCAGTGGCCACCTGCATTGGGCATGGGCTGGACGGCACCTCGACACCTCGCTCGTCTGGGGGCCGTCCGCCGCCTTCATCCTCGGCGGCATGGAACGCGACATGCCGGGCGAGAAGCTTATCGGTGCTGTCGTTCACGAGCTCGATCAGCGCGTGACCAGCCAGATCGTCGCTATTCCCGGCATGGTGGCACATGTGCTCGATGACATCGTTGCCGAGGTCTATCCGCACGAGGCTCACAAGGTGCAGAAGGAGCCGGCGCAATGAGCGCGCTCTCCCTCAAGGGCATTTCGAAATCCTACGGTGCCAACGCCATTCTCAAGGGCATCAGCCTGGATGTTCAGCCGGGCGAGTTCATCGCACTCGTCGGCCCTTCCGGCTGCGGAAAGAGCACGCTCCTTCGGATTCTCGCCGGCCTCGACCATGCTGATAACGGCGAGATCAGCATCGACGGCCGCGAAATGTCGGGCGTCGTGGCGGCAGACCGCAACATCGCCATGGTCTTCCAGTCCTACGCGCTCTATCCCCACCTGACGGCGGGCCAGAACATCGCCGTGCCGCTCGCGATGCGCCGGCTTAGCCGGACACAGCGGTTTCCGTTCGTCGGACCGCTCATGCCCGGCCACCGCGCGATCCGTTCCGGCATCGCACGCGATGTGCAGGAAACGGCGAAGGCGCTGAAGATCGATCATCTGCTCGATCGCAAACCGGCGCAGATGTCGGGCGGCCAGCGCCAGCGTGTCGCATTGGCCCGTGCAATGGTGCGTCATCCGAGCGTCTTCCTGATGGACGAGCCACTCTCCAACCTCGATGCCAATCTGCGCGTTCATGCCCGCGGCGAGATCGTAGAGCTTCACCGCCGCGCCGGCGTGCCGACCGTTTACGTCACGCATGACCAGGCCGAAGCGCTTTCGATGGCCGACCGTGTCGCGGTCATGATCGGCGGAGAATTGCTGCAACTTGCAGCACCGCAGACGATCTACGACGATCCCACCCATGTCGAAGTTGCTCGTTTCGTCGGCCAGCCGCGCATCAACCTGCTACCGGCCCGCGTCGAGAACGGCACGGTCGCTTTCGGTGATATCAGGCTGGCGCTCGATGACAGAGGCTTCGCCGGCTCCGAAGTGACGCTCGGGATTCGTCCGGAATTTGTGCAGCTCGCCGGCGATCGGCAGGGAGCTCTGTCATCGCGGATCGAACGAACGGAGTTTCTCGGCTCGGAAGTCCTGCTCTTTTGCCGCCTGGACGCAATCGGGGAAGCAATCGTTGCCAAGCTCGCACCGGCCGAAGCCGCAGGTCTTTCCACCGGCATGCAGATCGCCCTTTCGCTCGTCTCGGACAAGGCACTGGTCTTCGCCGAAGATGGTCGACGACTGCGTACATTGCCGTTGATGGCCGATGCCTCGCGGGAGAAAGCCCATGGCTAGCATCGCCATCAGTCACGCGGCATCGGTTTCGGCCGCTGTCCAGCACGAACGCAGCGAGGCGCGCACTGCATGGTTGCTCGCGGCGCCGGCAATCGTGCTCCTTGTCCTGTTCGTGCTGCTTCCCGTCGTTGCCGTGCTGATCCTCGGCTTTACGGATTTCGAACTCGGCGTCGGCAACATCCGCTTCGTCGGCTTCGAAAACTATGCCCATCTCTTCAGCGATCGCATCTTCCGCAAGGCGCTCTGGAACACGACGCTCTACACTGCGATCGTCGCGCCTGTTTCGATCCTGCTCGGCCTTGGCGTGGCGATGCTGATCGAAAGCGAAGGCTGGGGGAAGAGCTTCTTCCGTACCGCCTATTTCCTGCCGGTCGTTTCCCTGATCGTCGCGATGGCAACGGTCTGGCAGTATCTGTTTCATCCGACCATCGGTCCGATCAACGCGTTGGCCGGCCTCGTCGGCCTTCCCAAGCTTAACTGGCTCGGCAGCTCATCCACCGCGCTCTACAGCCTTGCCATCATCGGCATCTGGCAGTCGATCGGCTTCAACATGGTGCTGTTTCTTGCCGGACTGACCGCGATCCCGCGGGAGCTCTATGCCGCAGGCGAAATCGACGGCGCGAAATCGCCGCTGGACCGCTTCCGGCTCGTAACCTGGCCGATGCTCGGGCCGACGACGCTTTTCGTCGTCATCATCAGCATCACCAATGCCGTGAAGACCTTCGAGACCGTGAAGACATTGACGGATGGCGGCCCGAACCATGCCTCCGAGGTGCTGCTCTTCACCATCTACCAGGAAGGCTTCGTGTACATGAAGGTCGGCTATGCCTCCGCCATGACCATGGTCTTTCTCGCCATTCTCGTCGTGCTGATGTTCCTTCAGTACCGTATCCTCGACCGGCGGGTGCACTACACATGAGAACACAGTCTCGCCCGACGCCCGGTCGCGTGTTGCGCCTGGCGCTCCTGATCCTCGGCGCCATCGTCTTTTTGGCCCCCTACATCTTCATGATATCCACGGCCGGTAAGGCGCAGGACGATATCTTTACCGCTGCCCTGTCGCTGATCCCGCAGCAGTTCCGTTACCTGGAGAATTTCAGCAAGGCGCTCGAGAAGGTTGATATGGGCCGGCTCTTGTGGAACGGCGTGCTCGTCTGCGCGCTGATCTTCTTCTTTCAGGTGGTCGTCGCCATTCCGTGTGCCTACGCCATGGCCAAGCTGCGTTTCCGCGCCGCGCGCACCATGATGGCGCTCGTCATGCTGGGGCTTCTTGTGCCGATCCACGCCACGGCGCTGCCGCTCTATGTCGGCTTCGAAAAGCTCTCGCTGCTCAACAGCTATACCGCGTTGGTCGCGCCGTTCACGATTTCGGTTTTCGCGATCTTCCTGTTCCTGCAGTTCTTCCGCGCCATGCCTGACGATCTCATCAATGCCGCGCGGCTCGATGGCATGTCGGAACTCGGCATCATCTCCCGCGTGATCGTGCCGAACGCATGGCCGGCGGTCACCGCATTCGCGATCTTCTCGGTCGTCGCGCACTGGAACGATCTCTATTGGCCGCTGATCGTGATCAGCAAGCCGCAATTCGCCACGCCGCCGCTTGGTCTCATGAACTTCCGCGCCGCGGAAGCCGGTGACGACTACGGGGCGCTGATGGCGGCCACCATCATCATCACCATCCCTCTCGTCGCAGCCTACCTGTTCGCCCAGAAGCGCTTCGTCGAAGGCATAACCATGACCGGTCTCAAAGGCTGACCGGTCGAACCCAGGAGAACCAGCGATGAAGCATTTCACCAAGTTCCTCGCAGCGGCTACGCTGTCGATGGCTGCGGCCCTGCCAGCCTATGCCGAAACAACGCTGACCGTGCACTATCCCATGCCAGGTTTCTTCAAGGACGTGATGGACACGGTCTCGAAGAAGTTCATGGAAGAAAACCCGGACATCAAGATCCAGTTCGCCGCCCCGTCCGCGACCTATGAGGATGGCATCCAGCTCATCCTGCGCCAGGCCGGCACCTCGGAAATGCCCGACCTCACCTTCATCGGCCTGAACCGCCTTCGCATGCTCGACGCGCGCAATGTCGCTGTCGACCTGACGCCGATTGTCCAGAAAGAGGGCAACATGGCCGAGCAGGGTTTCTCCGACACCATTCTCAAGCTCGCCCAGGTCAACGGCAAGCAGGTCGGACTCGCTTTCGCGACCTCGAACCCGATCATGTACTACAACGCCGATCTGGTGAAGGCTGCCGGTGGCGACCCTGATACCCCGCCGAGGACCTGGGACGAAGTCATCGCGCTCGGTGGCAAGATCAAGGCCCTCGGCAATGGCGTCGACGGTATCGATTTCCGCTGGCAGGGCGACGACTGGATGTTCTCGGCGCTGCTCTTCGGCGCCGGCGGATCGATGCTGAGCCCCGACGAACAGAAGGTGGCCTTCAACGGTCCCGAAGGCCAGAAGGCCGTCGACCTGATCGCCCGCATGGTCAAGGAAGGTGGAATGCCGGTGTTCACGAAGCCGGCAGGCGAGCAGGCTTTTGCCGCCGGCAAGGTTGGGTTCGAGTTCCAGACGACTGGCGCGCTCGTCAACACGATCAAGAATGTCGGCAAGAAGTTCGACCTGCGCACCGCGAAGATCCCGTTGATCGATCCTGAAAAGGGCCACCTGCCGACGGGGGGCAACGCCGTCGTCATCCTGACCCATGACACCGCAAAGCAGGAAGCCGCCTGGAAGTTCGCGAAGTTCGCCGCCGGTCCTTACGGCGCTTCGGTCGTCGTGCCTGGCACCGGCTACGTCCCGAACAACGAGCTCGCCGCCAAGTCGGCCGAATATCTCGGTGACTTCTACAAGAAGAACCCGCTTTTCCAGGCCGGCCTCAGCCAGATGCCGCGGATGATTCCGTGGTATGCCTTCCCGGGATCGAATGGCGTCAAGGTTACCCAGACCATCGTCGACAACCTGTCCCGCATCGTCGACGGCTCGGCCGAACCGAAGGAAGCGCTTGACGACGCAGCGGCCGATGTCGAAGGCATGCTGCCGCGCAGCTAAGACGCATCACGCATGATACCGGGGACCGCCGCGCCAGAGGGTTGCGGCGGTTTCGCTTTGCTCAAGGGTTCGCACGGTGCCTCCTTCACGCAGGGCATAGGAGAGCTCGAGATGCCGGCGCGGCGCATTGTTTTCGGCGATATCGAGCAGGAGCGACGCTGCCGTCGTCCCCATGATGGCGTCCGGCATCTCGATGGTCGTCAGCGGTGGATCGATGAGCTTGCCGATCGCGATGCCGTCGAACCCCGCGACAGAGACATCGCCTGGAACGGAAAGCCCCTCGCGCCGTACCGCGCCGATGACGCTAAGCGCGATCAGATCGTTCGAGCCGATGATCGCAGTTGGTCGATGGGCCTGCAGGGCGCGACCGAGATCCAGCTGGTCGTAGCCGCTGACGAAGGACGTCTCGATCGCAGCGAGCGGCCCTACCCCCGCCTCCTCCATCGCCTTCCGATATCCGTGATATCGCAATAGCGCCCGATCAGAGGCGGCGAAGTTGCCGGAGACATAGAGAATTCTTCTATGCCCTTTCGACAGCAGGAATTCGGTCAGCCGGTGCCCTGCCCTGTAGTTGTTGACGGTCACCGCCGCGGGAAAGCGCTCGCTTGGTGAACTGCCGAGAA
This sequence comes from Rhizobium sp. Root708, assembly GCF_001429725.1. GTDB lineage: Bacteria > Pseudomonadota > Alphaproteobacteria > Rhizobiales > Rhizobiaceae > Rhizobium. The sequence continues at coordinate 127,651 of NZ_LMHV01000023.1, forward strand.
GCACGGTCGGTGGCAGGTCGCGCTCGGCCGCAAGACTGGTGCCGCCGTCGCAGACCGTGAGGATGAGACCGGTCGGTCGCTCGCCCAGCAAACTGGTGACAGCATGCGCTTCCTGGTCTGGGTCATAGTTCGACTGGGCAATCAGAACACTATGGCCGGCGGCCAACATGCGGTTCTGTATGCCTGAAAGAGAAGAAGCGAAGACCGGATTGGTAACGCTCGGCACCAGGACACCGATAACGGGGCGTCGGGTATTGCGCGTGAAGGGAGCGCCGAACCCATAACCGATCTCCGCTGCCGCCCGCCGCACCCGAAGCGCGGTCGCCTGGCTGACCGGCCCGCTCAAATTCAGGACCCGGCTCGCGGTCGCTGACGAGCACCCTGCCCGCAACGCAACCTGTCTTAGAGTTGCCATCGATCGTCGCCCTCTTCTCGGAAGATAAGTTGGGGCGGATCAATACACACGGCTTGTCATGGAACGATGACGGCATTCGAGAAGAACGACGCAGCGGACGCTTTCAATGCCTCGTTGGGGGTATCCCCTCAGACTGTGAGATGTCATTCAACGTCGCCAGTAGCTTCTGGAAACCGCGCAGTATGTTCTGGAGTTCCTCTTCCTCCATGGCAACGATCTCCGGCAGCCTTGCAGAAACGGATGCGATCAGCCGATCGATCCATATGCATTTTTCCGCGGGCACATCCCGGAGCGTCACGTCCCTGTAGGTTTCCAACTGCTGCAAGATGCGGGTTATCAGACAGCGTCTGTCTTCCACCGTCAGGCTGCGTGCACGTGCGATTTCGAATTCGCGAGCTGCAGTCATGGCGTCCTCCCTGTTGTCCGAAATAGCTAGCAGAATTTGGCAGTTCCGGCCACGGACTTAGGTCCCACTTCAAATAGTGTAGGGCAACGGGATCATTGGAGTATGCCCAGCGAGGCGGAGCCCGGTGAGGAGAAGTTGCCGTTGCTGCCAGGACCAATCGTCGAGTTGGCGCCTTTTGCTACCTAGGATTGACGACGGATGCCGAACACGACAAATCGGAACCACGCGCTCACCGGGTCTTGGCGTTCACCGCTTCGCCGATTGCATAGAAATGCCCGCCGGCAACATGATGGATGCTACGCCATTTCTGCTCTGCGGTTTCGAAATGCCACCGCCCGCCGTGGAAAACCCGGTCGTCGGCCCATGCTGTGGTGACCTCGGCAACGAAGAGGTCATATTCTTGCTGGACGTGAGGTTCGTTGATCACCTTGCAGGCGAGCCAGGCGGAGCATCCCTCGACGAAGAGCATATTCTGACCGGGCATTTCAAACAAAGGCACTTTGGCGTGGGTCAGTTTATCCGGCTCCGCGCGGAGACTGAGCGTGCCGACATCATTGGTCAAACCGACCTGTTCGAACGTCGGCACCTGAACGACGAAGGCGCCGCTGGCTTCGATAAGGCTGCGGGTGTGAGCTATCTTGTCGAGCACGACAGTCAGCTTCGGCGGATCGAAATCCAGACCGCAGCACCATGCGACCGCCATCACGTTGTCGACGCCCTGGTGACGAGCCGACACCAGCACCGTCGGACCGTGATTGACGAGGCGGCCAGCCTTTGAGAGTTCGACCGGCTTGATGTGGCTGTTCATGTCCTGGTGGTTCCGTTCGATTGCGCGCGTGCCGAACGGTTTGCCTCGCCACGGCATTGTGGTCAACGCGGAAAGACGATGCAGCAGCCATCTAATGCCGGTGTCAGGGAGGTGTCATCGCGTGGCGGCAGCGTCTTGGGCAAGCGCGCGGAGTGTCGCGATTGCCCGCTCCGCATCCTTGGCTGGCACGAAGATATGGTCATGGTAATAGCCAGCGATCACGTTGGCGCTGATGCCCTGGGCAGCAAGCGCCCCGGCCATCGCAGCCGTCAGGCCAACAGCCTCCAAGGACGAATGCACCGTCATGGAGATACATCGGCAGGGAGAACTGAGCGGCCAGCCTGTCTTCGCGCCGACGTCGGTCGGTAGTATAACGGTCAGCCCCTCCGCCTCTGCGAAGACGCCGAGAGGTTTAAGTAGGATGCAGGCTTCCATTGAATCTGGCGGCGCTGCCGCAAAGACGAACTCGCCTTGAAGAAGCTTCGGTTCCAGGGTCGCAAGCAGAGTTTGCAGGTCCGTCACGCCAGACATGATACCTACCTCGTGAAAGGACGGTGTCGCCCTCTCTGATCGGAGCCGCAACCATCGAACAGATAACAGTCTCGATGGATGAAATCCACGCTTGTAGGGCGGTCGGCCAAGGATGATACCCTATTCGCCCGTCAAAGTTTTGACCCGGACAAGATCCGGGAAAAGCCTGATCCAGAGAAGCACGACAATGATCGTGCCCAGTCCCCCGACGACACCCGTCATGACAGGCCCGAGAAGTGCCGCGAGCATGCCGGACTCGAATTCACCCAACTGGTTCGAGGTGCCGATGAACAGCGAATTGACGGCATTGACGCGGCCGCGCATGTCGTCCGGCGTCAGCAGTTGCACGAGCGAACTGCGAACGACGACGCTGATCGTGTCCGACGCGCCGACAACGAAAAGAGCCCCGATCGACAGCGCGATATTCTGCGACAGCGCGAAGACGATGGTCGCGACGCCGAATATGGCAACGGCCAGGAACATCTTACGGCCGGCGCCTGTCTTCAGGGGATGGCGTGCGAGATAGATCGACATGACGACCGCGCCGATTGCCGGGCTCGCGCGGAGAAGACCAAGCCCCCACGGCCCCGCATGCAGGATGTCGCGGGCAAACATGGGCAGCAGGGCCGTCGCTCCACCGAGGAGCACGGCAAAGAGATCGAGTGAAATCGTGCCGAGGATGACGGGCTTGCTTCGGATGAAAGACACGCCTGCGAAGACCGATTGCAGGGTGACCGGCTGACGAACCGGCGCCAACCGCTCCATTTTGATCGATATGACGTTGATGCTCGCGATCAGGAATAGTCCGAAGGAAAGCGCGAAGGGTGCAACCGCGTCGATGCCATAGAGAAGACCACCGAGCGATGGTCCGATGACCAGGGCGGTTTGCATCATCGATGTCGTGGTCGCAATCGATTTCTGCAGCAGGTTCGCGGGGACTACCGTCGGAAGCAGCGCCGCCATTGTCGGCCGCTCGAAGGCCTGGGCTGTGCCCAGAATTGCGACGGCGATGAGAATGCCGGTCGCGCTCAGCATATTCTGCCAGGCAGCAAGCGCCAGTACCAGCGCGGTTACACCTTCCACCACCTGACAGACGAGGCCGATACGGCGTCTATCGAGGCGATCGGCAACCTGGCCGACCACGAAGGTCAATATGACCATCGGCAGGAACTGGCAGAATCCGACCAGACCGAGTGCAAAGGCGCTTCCCGTCTGATCGTAGATCATCCAGCCCATCGCCACGGCCATCGATTGAAAAGCGAGCGAGGACAGGACGCGCGATGCAGCGAAATTGAGGTATCCGGGATGACGCAGGACACTTTCCTGGTCGGTATGAACGCTATGCATGGGGGCTTTCATCGGCCCGAGGCTGGGCCTGCGTATGGGAATTAACTCGCGTCTAGACCAAACGCGCGGCTCAACAAAGGGTCGATCCCGCATTTGCCGTCGCCTGCCTGGCGAAAGCCCGCCGCCTCACGCGATCGTGAAAAGCTTGGGCCTCAGGGCATCATGCCTGACCGGCTGGCGGGGTTGTTCTTGGAGTGCGCGCGCGGTTCTCGCCACATCGTGAACAATCCGGCGCTCACGACGATGGCTGCTCCAAGCAGCATGTTCCAGCTCAGCGTTTCATTGAAGAACAGCACGGCGATGACCGCGCCGACGACGAGCTGCAGGTAGGTGAGCGGCTGGACATCGGACGCTTGCAGGGTGTCGTAGGCGCGGATGAGGCAATAGTGGCTGACAGCGCCGCAGAGACCCAGCGCTCCAACGACCAGCCAATCCGACGGCGCGATCGGAGACCAATGGAATGGACCAATCAGCGAGATGGCGACGGCGCCGCCAACGGCCGTATAGAAAAGGCTCGTGACGGCTTGATCATGCCGGCTGACGGCCCGTGTCGCGACGCTATAGGTGGCGAACATGAATGAACATGTCAGCGGTAGCAGCAGAAAGATGCTGAATTGGCTGCCTGCCGGATTGATGATCAGCAGCACGCCGAACAAGCCTGCTAGGACGGCGAGCCATCGACGCCAACCAACATGTTCGCCGAGAAACGGGATCGAAAGTACCGTGACGATCAGGGGTGACGCCTGGAAGATCGCCTGCGTGATGGCAAGCCCCGTGTGGGCAAGGCCGTAAACGAACATCGCGATTTCCGCGACCAGCAGCACACCCCGCGCGATCTGGAGAACCGGCCGCTTCGTTGCCACCACCGCGCGAATGCCCCCGGGGCGTCGCGACGCGAGCAGGATAACGAATGCCGCGAAAACCCAGTATCGGATCATCGTGATGAAGATCGGTGAATAGCGCTCGCCGAGATATTTCGAGAAACTGTCCTGGATCGCGAAGATGAACACCGCCAGCAGCGTGAACGCATACCCGCTGGCTTTTTTGCTGTCCTTGAAGATCGACGTTCCTCCGGCATGGCAGACGCCAAGCCTGCACAGACAAGCAACTAGGCCACCCGATCCCCTCTCTCAAGGTCAGAAGTCTCCGATCCGGTACCCTGGAGGGATTCTAATCACCGGCCCCTCGGCGCCCATTGTCATCAAAGCTTCACGTCCCATTCAAAAAACTGTCTCAGCCTCGGCCTATTTGCATGACGAACGTTGTGCAATTTCTTTTGCAGAGGAGAATTTTGATGCCATCAAGATTGCAAACCATCATCGCCACAAGCGCTGTCGCGCTGTTCTCGGTCGTCGGCTCGGCTCAAGCGCAGACCACGGTCAAGTTCTGGCACAGCTTTAGCAAGGCGAACGGCAAGGCGCTCGAGCAAATTATCGGCAATTTCGAGGCCGCCAATCCGGAGATTCACGTCGAGGCCGAATTCATCGGAAACTACAACGACATCGTCACCAAACTGCAGGCAGCTATCCCTGCGCGCCGCGCGCCCGATGCCGTCATCATGGAGGTCACCCGTTACGGACTGTTCGCCGATCGCGGCGTTCTCATCGACCTGACACCCTACTTCGATGCCGATCCCCTGAAGGCCGACCTTTACGACTATGCGCGTGAGGTCGGTGTCTACAAGGGCAAAAACTACATCGTGCCGTTCAATTCCTCGACGCCCGTGCTCTACTACAACAAGGATATCCTTGCGCGCGCCGGCTACACGAGCGAGCCTTCGCTAAAGACTTTTGACGACATTCTCGCCGTTTCGAAGACGATCACCGAGAAGCTAGGATCGGAAGGCATCAGTGGCATCGCGGCGCCTGGGCAGTTTGCGCGCTGGGGCCTCGTGATGTCGAACGACAGCGAACTCCTCGATGCAAAGACCGACGAGGTGCTGCTCGACAAGCCGAACACCATCGAGGCTTACCAGTGGATGGCTTCGCTGGTGCATGAACAAAAGGTCGCTTCGCCCGATGGCGTCACCGACGAAGATGTCGGTCGCGATGCCTTCTATGCAGGCAAGGTCGGCATTTCCTTGAACTCGACGGGTGATTACGGCGGCGCAAGGAAGGCGCTCGGCGACAAGCTCGCGGTTCGGGCGATGCCGTGCAACAAGACCTGCTCGGTTCCCATCGGCGGCGCCGGCATCGGCATCCTGTCGACATCCTCGAAAGACGTTCAGGACGCCGCTTACAAGTTCATCAGCTACGCCGCCTCGCCGGAAGCGAATGCGATCTGGTTTGCCGCGACCGGCTACCTGCCGATCAACAAGAAGAGCGCCGCCCTGCCGGTTGCCGTCGATGCGCTGGCCACGCAGCCCGGCATCGATGTCGCCATCAAGCAGCTCGAGTTTGCCCATGGCCGCGCTCGTCCGCCCGTCGTCACCTGGATGCGCACCACCGAATACAAGATGTGGGAAGCCATGGCGCTCGGCCAGCGCGGTGTTGAGGAAACGATAAAAGACTTCGCCGCGCAGACCCGCGACGAAGCCAAACGCGCCAGCAACTGAGTTCCAACGGCAGGACGGTGTGCCCGTTTGGGCATGCCGTCCTCATAGATCGATCCCATGCTTCGTATCCTTACACCCTACATGCTTGTCGCACCGCTGATCGCCTTCATCGCGGTGTTTACCTACGTTCCGATCTTCGAAAGCGTGAACCTCAGCTTTCGACATTGGGATTTCCTGTCCTCGGACATGCCATTCGTCGGGCTGGAGAATTACCGGCTGCTATTGACGTCCCGCGACTTCTGGAACGCGCTGACCGTCACGGCGATCTTTGCACTCATTTCCGTACCGCTGAGGCTCGGTCTGGCAGTTGTGATCGCCACCTATCTGGTTAGAGAAACGCTGCCATCCCGCCTGCTTCGAGGTGCACTGTTTCTCCCCTCGGTGACATCAGCGGTATCGATCGCCGTCGTGTTCTCATGGGTGTTCTCCACCGACTACGGGATGGTCAACTCGGTTCTAACATGGTTGGGCTTCGGAAAAGTCGCCTGGCTACAGGTCCCACAGCTGGCCCTCTGCGTCCTGATCTTCGTCAATACCTGGAAGCAGCTCGGCTACGATATCGTGATCTATATCGCCGGACTGCAGGCCGTGCCGCAGGAACTCTACGACGCTGCTGCCGTCGATGGCGGCAAGCGCTTCCATGTCTTCCGGCGCATCACCATACCGCTCGTGATGCCAACGACCTACTTCCTGCTGGTCATCTCGGTGATCGAGGCCTTTCAGGTCTTCACCATCGTCAACATCATCACGCATGGCGGCCCGGCAGGCGCAACGGACATGCTCGTAAACCTGCTCTATCGCGTCGGCTTCGAGCTTTTCGATATCGGCAGAGGCTCGGCGCTCGCCGTTCTGCTGTTCATTTTCCTGATCGTGTTGGCGCTGATCAAATCCCGCATCATCGGTCGCAGGGTGCATTATGAAGCATAACAATCCTTTCCTGACAGGTCTGGCGCTGGCTGCCGGTCTCCTGTTCCTGTTGCCGGTCCTCTATTCGATCTGGATGTCTTTCCAGACGGCGCATGCCTATTACGCCGGTGGCGTGGAGTTCACGGCAGGCAATTATCTGCGGGCGGTCGCCGAGTACAATTTCGCGCGGTACCTGCTGAACAGCATTATCGTATCGGGGATAGTCACCCTGCTCGGCATCACGATTGCAACCATGGCCGCCTTCGCCTTCGCGCGCTTCCAGTTTCGCGGCGGCAATCTCCTGTTCGGCGCAACGGTGGCAACACTGATGATCCCGAGCCACATCAGCCTGATCCCGAACTATCTGACGCTTGCCAAGGCCGGCCTTCTCGACAGCTACGCCGGCCTCATACTGCCATCCGTCTCGAACGGATTCGCCGCGTTCTTCCTGCGCCAGTACATCAAGGGTATTCCGAAAGCGCTGGACGAGGCCGCCTACATGGACGGGGCGACACCGTTGCAGGTGCTCTGGCGGGTCATCGTTCCAATTGCGAAACCCGCGATCTTCTCGATGGGGCTCTATATCTTCATTACCGAATGGAACAACTACATCTGGCCGCTCGTCGCTGTCGGCAAGGAAGATCTCTACACCCTGCAGATCGGGCTCGCGCGCCTCTATCGCATCAACCCCGGCGAAGGGCTGATCGACTGGCCGCTGGTCATGGCCGCATCCACCCTTACCATTCTACCGGTCCTTCTCGGATTTCTGCTTGTCGAACGTCACCTCGTGCGCGGCATCACCATGGGCGCGGTCAAGTAATCAATGAACAAGGACAAGCATACGATGACACGCATCGCATCTCACCGCGGCGGAACGCTCGAGTTCGGCGACAGCACCCCTCAAGGCTTCCGGGCAACGGCACTGATGCCGCTGGAGGAGCTGGAGTTCGATCTGCATCCCACATCCGATGGCGCGATCATGGTCCATCACGACGCGACGCTCGATCGCACCACGGACCGCAGCGGCGAAATCTGCAAGCTGACCGAGGCCGAAGTCCGCGCCGCCACCATCAACTACGGCGCCGGTGGGCATCCGATTTCGCTGGACGAATTGTGCGCGATCTATGCCGGCAGCAAGGTCGATTTTCGCTGTGAAATCAAACCCGACGCCGAGGGGCGGCCCTATGCGGACTTCGTGCCTCGCGTCGTGGAGCACCTAGCGAACAACGGGATGTTGGAGCGAACAGTCTTCTCCTCCTTCCAAGTCGCGACCTTGGACGCGCTTGCCTCGGCAACGGATCGCCCACGGCTATGGCTTGTGAGCCCGCCGGTTCTGCGCCAAGTCGGGGATAAGGCAGTCGTCCGCCTCGCCCAGAGCCACGCGATACCCGAGATCGGGGTCCACGTTGACACCGCCGATGTCGAACTGGCGCGGATGGTCAATGATGTCGGCATCGATTTCGGTTGCTGGGGCGCCCACAACGCCGCCCAGATCAAAAGTGCGCTGTCGTTGAACGCTAAGGTCTTCACCACCGATCGTCCGAGCCTCGCTATCGCAATCCGCGATCTTCGTCAGGAGACCGCACAATGAGCGGCATCAGACTGCGGGACGTCAGGAAGTCCTATCCCGGCGGAGCGGAAATTCTGCACGGCGTGTCGATGGATATCAGGCACGGCGAATTCATCGTCATTGTCGGCCCGTCGGGATGCGGAAAATCAACGCTCCTGCGTTTGATCGCCGGGCTTGAACGCTGCGAGCAGGGCGACATCGAAATCGCCGGTCGGCGGGCAAACGACCTTGCTCCCCAGGACCGAGATATCGCGATGATCTTCCAGAACTACGCGCTTTATCCTCATATGACGGTCCGCGAGAACATTGCCTTCGGCCTCGAGCTGCGTGGCATGCCGAAAAGAGAACGTAACGCCCGCGCCGAAACTGTCGCCCAAACCCTTCAGCTCTTGCCCTACCTCGATCGAAAACCGGGCGCACTGTCGGGCGGCCAGCGCCAGCGCGTTGCGATGGGACGCGCTATGGCGCGCAACAGCTCGATTTTCCTGATGGATGAGCCGCTGTCAAATCTCGACAACTCGCTGCGCGTCGCGATGCGCACCGAGATCAAGGAACTGCATCGCCAGCTTGGGGCGACCATCGTCTATGTGACACACGACCAGACCGAAGCTTTGTCCCTCGCCGACAGGATCGCCGTCATGAAAGACGGAAACCTCCTGCAATTTGATACGCCCTACACGATCTACGATCGCCCCCACAATCGCTTCGTCGCAAGCTTTCTGGGCGTTCCCGCCATGAACTTCCTTCCCGTCGAAAAGTTGCCCGGCTGGCAGGGAAGACGGGACCTGACAGCGGGCCTGCGTCCGGAGAGCATGACGGTCCACGTCGGAGAACCGGCCGGACCGGCCATACCGGTCAAACTCGCATTGTCAGAAATGACCGGTTCGGACATCATCCTCCACTGCGACAGCCCGGCCGGACGTTTGACGCTCACCAGTCAACGCAGCAATGTTCCGCGCAACACCGATGCATTCTGGGTGACATGCGATCTTGAGCGTGCGGTCTTTTTCGACAGCGAGAGTGGAAACAGGGTCGATCTGGGTGCTCAGGACGTTGGCGCATCCATGCGCGTCGCCGGACGCTGATACCGGGAGCAGGCAAGGGAAGACATGACCACGCAGGACCACATGCCCAAACTCCTCGGCGATCTCATTGCTCGCAACTCGACCAAGCTGACGGAGGCTGATACCCGGCTCCTCGATGTCCTGATACGAGATCCGATCCGGGCGGCTATGGAGAACGGCAAGGATGTCTCTTCCCGTGCCGGCGTCCACCCCGCCTCGGCGGTCCGCCTCGCTCGTCGGCTTGGTTTCAAGGGCTATCCGGAGTTCAGGGGATTTCTCCAGGCGAACCTTATGGAGGGCGGCGGGGATTTTGAGAACCCGGCGGCGCGCATGGCCGCGCGCCTTGTTCGCGCCGAGGAAGGGTCGTTGCTTGCTTCCGTGCTCGACAGTGAAATCGCAGCCCTGCAGCAGGTACGTAACGCCGTGTCCGACGCCGAGATTCGCGTATTTTCCGAAGCATTGCGGGATTGCCGGCGGGTATTGATCTTCGGGCGCGGGCATTCGGCCGCGCTGTCCTCGCTCATATCCCTGCGGCTCAATCGCTCCGGCTACGAGGCGATCGATCTCGGCAACCAGATGCACCAACTGCCCGAACTGCTGGCCACCTTGAGGCAGGACGACGTCGTTTGGCTGCTGGCCTTCAGACGGGTATCCCCGCTCATTCAAGAAATCCGCAAGGTCGCGGCGGAGAAGGATGCGAAGGTCCTAGCGCTCACCGATCTTCGCAGCGCCCGGATCGACCCTGCCCCGCACCATCGGATCTCCGTATCGCGCGGCGGGGCTGGCGAGTCGCAATCGCTCGTCGTTCCGATGACGATCGCCAATACGATCATCCTGGACCTCGCGGCAATCGACGATGGCCGCTCCCTGCGATCGCTCGGTGCCTTCAAGGCCTTCAGAGGGGACGGCGGATTGTCTCAGGTCCTCCTCTAGGCCCGGAACCTGTCGGTGACGGCTAGACGCTGCTCAGCAATATGCTCGTCTCGCTGTTGAGGACCCCTTCCACGGTGCGAACTTCCCTGAGCACGCGATCGAAATCATGCAGGCTGTTTGCCCGGATTTCCGCGACGAGATCCCATGAGCCGTTGGTGGTATGCAGTGCATAGAGTTCCGGCAGGCCGCGCAGGAATTTGATGACCTTGGTGGTCGAGCGGCCCTGCACCTCGATCATCATGATCGCCCGTATCGAACCGTCCTCGTAATCCTGACGAACCCGGATCGTAAATCCGAGCGCGGCACCCGACTGCAGGAGCCGGTCGAGCCTTGCCTGGATCGTGCCGCGAGAGACACCCAGAATGGTCGCGAGCTTCGAAAGCGGCGCCCGTCCGTCTTCGCGCAGAATGGAAATCAGCTGGTGATCGAGATCGTCGAAAATGTGCATGGCAATTTGTACAGCTTCACCTAGCATTTTGCCAGATTTTTTGTTCAACTTTCCGCGATTTTCGAATTTTAACTCGCGCTATGTGTACCTACGCTGCTCCCTAACAAATGTCCTGAGGAGCTGTAAGCGTGGTTCAATACGTAGGCGTCAGCAATGTCGTTGAGTTGGTCCGATCCGTCGGCATCGAGGCATTCCTGCTTGGTCTCGCAGACTATATCGAAGCGGATTTTCGGCGCTGGGAACAGTTCGAGAAAACTCCTCGCCTTGCCAGTCATTCCCAGATGGGTGTGATCGAGCTGATGCCGACCTCCGATGGTCAGCATTACGGCTTCAAGTATGTCAACGGCCATCCCAAAAACCCGAGCGCCGGCCTCCAGACCGTGACCGCTTTCGGTGTGCTATCCGATGTGAGCACGGGCTATCCCTGCCTGGTATCGGAAATGACGCTGATGACGGGCCTTCGCACCGCAGCGACCTCGGCACTGGCCGCGAAATATCTCGCCCGCAAGAACTCCCGCACGATGGCGATCATCGGCCTCGGCGCCCAGTCGGAGTTTCAGGCGCTGGCGTTTCGCGCTCTTCTGGGCATCAAGAGCCTGCGCGTCTACGATATCGACGCCGATGCCGTGTCGAAGTTCCTGAGCAACATTGGCGATAAGGACTTCGACGTCCTCGTTGCTACAACAGCCGAAGAGGCTGTCGCCGGTGCTGACATCATCACCACTGTCACGGCCGACAAGCGCAATGCGACCATCCTCTCGGACAACATGGTCGGCGGCGGCGTGCACATCAACGCTGTCGGCGGCGACTGCCCCGGTAAGACCGAGCTGCAGGGCGATATCCTGCGGCGTGCCGATGTCTTCGTGGAATTCCCGGAACAGACCCGCATCGAGGGCGAAATCCAGCAGATGGCACCGGACTTCCCGGTTACGGAGCTTTGGCAGGTCATGACCGGCGCAGCGAGCGGTCGTCGCTCCGACGAGCAGATCACGATCTTCGATTCCGTGGGATTTGCGACCGAGGACTTCTCCGCGCTGCGCTACCTCCGCGATATCGTGCAGGGAACGGCCTTCTACACGGATCTCGATCTCACTACCCAGCCTGAGGATCCACGGAACCTCTACGGCTTGTTTCGCCAGCCCGAGACCGTCCTGCAGCGGAGCGTTGCCTGAGCCATGAAGAGACTTTCCGTACAGGCTCCGAAATCCGTCGTGATGATCCGGCCCCATCATTTCACGCCGAATCCGATGACCGCCAACGACAACTCGTTTCAGTCCAGCGACGAAAAGCGGGCGGCAGCAGCGATCGCATCCGCCGCGTTCGGTGAAGTGACACGGATGGCCGAGGGCCTGGCTGCGGCCGGAGTGACTGTCCATGTGTTCGAGGATGAGACGGTTGCCACACCCGACTCCGTCTTTCCGAACAACTGGTTTTCCACGCACTCCGGCGGCCATGTGGCCATCTACCCGATGTACTCCGCCAGCCGTCAGTCCGAACGTCGCTCGGACGTGATCGAAATGCTGAAGACCGACTATCGCGTCCAGGACGTGATCGACTATTCGGGTCTCGAGAAGGACCATGTCTATCTCGAGGGCACAGGCGCCATGGTACTCGACCATATCGGCCGGGTTGCCTATGCGGTCCGCTCCAACCGCACCAACGAGGTCGCTCTCGAGCGCTTCTGCACGCACTTCAATTTCGAGCCGATGGTGTTCGACGCCGTCGACCGCCACGGCAAGTCGATCTACCACACTAACGTGCTGATGTGCATCGGGACTGACTTCGCTCTCCTTGGATCCGGGATGATCAAGGATGAGAACCGCCGACGCGAAATCGTCGCCCGCCTCGAAGAAACCGGCCGCAAGGTCACCGAGCTTTCGATCGAGCAGATCGAGAACTTCGCCGGGAACGCGATCGAACTCGACGGACGGGATGGCCGACTGGTCGTGCTGTCGGCAAGAGCCCTCGCTGCTCTGGATTCGGCGCAGGTCGAGGCGATAGGGGAGACGACGAAGCTGCTGCCATTCGATGTTTCGACGATCGAACTGGCCGGCGGATCGGTCCGCTGCATGCTCGCTGGCATCCACCTGTCGCGTCGCGAACCGGCAGCCACACAATTGCTTTACGCAGCCGGTTGAGCCGGATAGAGAAGCCCTACGAAAATAAAGGTACTCGGAAATGTCGCAAGCCAGATCAGTTTTTCAGTTCAACTCCATCATCGTGCGCGAGCCGTCGCGGACCGTTGTCAACGGCCTTCGCGCCGACGATCGCGGCAATCCCACCTATGAAGGCGTGAAGTCTGAACATGATGCCTACATCGCCGCCATGCGCGACGCCGGCGTCGAGGTGACGATCCTTCCTGCGCTCGAAGCCTTTCCGGACTCGATCTTCGTAGAAGACCCCGCGCTCGTCTTTACGGAAGGCGCGATCCTGCTTCGTCCGGGTGCCGAAAGCCGCGTCGGCGAAACCGCCGAGATCACTCCGACCCTCCGCGACATGTTCGAGACCGTTCTTGATCTGCCGACCCCTGGCTTTGCGGACGGCGGCGACGTGCTGACCACACCGAAGAGCGTGATGATCGGCCTTTCTGCGCGTACCGACAAGGTCGGTGCCGAGGCTCTCTCCGCCTGCATCGAGAAGCTCGGTCGCAAGGCTGAGATCGTTGCAACGCCTGAAGGCGTTCTGCACTTCAAGACCGATTGCTCGCTGCTCGACGACGAGAGCGTGCTTTCGACGGCACGCCTCGCCCGCTCCGGCGTCTTCAAGGACTTCAAGCAGATCATCATTCCGGAAGGCGAAGAGCCGGCCGCCAACGCACTGCGCGTCAATGACGTCGTCATGGTCGGCTCGGATTTCCCGCGCACGATCGAGATGCTCGACAAGCTCGGCTACAAGGTCGTGCCGATGAAGACAACGCAGATCGGAAAGATTGATGCGGGCCTGTCCTGCATGTCGCTGCGCTGGTACCGCAACGGCCGATAACAACCTCAACAAAAAAACAGGGAGAACAGTATGCACAGCTTCTCAACGAAGATTGTCGCCGGTGTAGCGCTTCTTTTGTCCGCAGGTCTCGCACATGCCGAGGATACGATCCGCCTCGGCATGACGCCCGAGCCCTACATGCCATTCACGCAGGTCAACGCCGCCGGCGAATGGGAAGGCCTTGAAGCCGACCTGTCGCGCGCGGTCTGCGCAAAGCTGCAGTCCAAGTGCGACATCAAGCAGATGGCATGGGATGGTCTCATTCCGTCACTGAACGAGAAGAAGGTCGACTTCATCATCGGCGCCTTCTCGATCACCGATGACCGTCGCAAGGTTGTGGATTTCAGCACGCCCTACTACACCGAAGGCACGTCCTTCGTTGGCGCCAAATCCGACAGCACCAAGATCACCACGGTCGATGCTCCCGATGGTTCGGGCAAAATCGTCGACCCGGCAATCGTTTCCGGCAAGATCGTCGGCGTGCAGACCTCGAGCGTCCAGGCCGCCTATGTCGGCAAATACCTGGCCGGCGCCGAAGCCAAGAGCTATGACACCGCCGACAATTCCGTCGCCGATCTCGTGGCCGGTCGCGTCGACTATGTCCTCATCCCGGATCTCTACATCCAGACCTTCCTGAAGACGGACGCCGGCGCCGACTACGAAGTGAAGCTCGAGGTTCCGAAGAACACCACGCTTGGCGAAGGCGTTGCCTACGCGACCCGCAAGGGTGACGCCGATACCCTCGGCAAGGTCAACGCTGCTCTAGCCGATCTCGAGAAGGACGGCACGCTGCAGAAGATCGTCGATAAGTGGATCTTCGGCAAGTAATCGCGTGACAGCTGGGCGCCGGCTACGGCCGCGTCCAGCTGTCAACTCAATTGCCCGACTGCTTCCCCCCAGATCGCCCAACGGACTCATCGCGGCCTCGCAGTTGATCTCCTCACTATCGGCAAAACCAAGGGCCGTCCGGCCGACCGCCAAAATCAAGCCGGATCGAGCAGGTACAACGCATGGACTCATATTGGCGCTTGCTTGGCTGGGGTGCGGAAGGCTGGGGCGACGATTTCGCCTGGGGCCTGTTGATGACCCTCCAGGTATCGATCATCTCCTACATCGTAGCCGTCATCTTCGGCTTTCTCGGAGCTGCCGGCAAGCTTTCGAAACATCGATCGCTGCGTCTGATCTCCGGCCTTTACACGACCGTCGTGCGCTCGCTCCCCGAACTGCTGGTTATCCTTCTTCTCTATTTCTCGGTCGCCAGCGGCGCTGAACGCCTTCTGAAATACGCAGGCTTCGTCGAAGACAGCTTCCAGTTCAGCCCCTTCTGGGCCGCGATCGTTGCGCTTGCCTTCGTTTCAGGCGCCTTCATGACCGAGGTCCTCCGGTCCGCCTACCTCGCAATTCCACCCGGCCAGCTCGAGGCGGCAGTCTCGATCGGCATGCGGCCGCGCAAGATCGTAACCCGCGTCGTCATCCCGCAAATGATGCGTCACGCGGTGCCCGGCATGGGCAATCTCTGGCTGTCCATTACCAAGGAAAGCGCCATTATCTCCGTTCTCGGCTCTTTCAGCGAACTGCTCTATACGGGCTACCGCGCAGCGGCGAGTACCAAGCAGTACATTCTCTTTTACGGCCTGACCGCGCTGCTTTTCCTGTTGATCACATTGGTATCCGTTCTCGCTATCAGCCGCCTTGAGAAGCATTTGAACAGGGGGCATCGCTGATGGAAACGATCACCAACGTCATTTCCTTCCTCCCTGCCCTGATCAAGGCGACGCCGCTGACATTGCTTCTTACGGCAACGGCTGGAATCTTCGGCCTGATCATCGGCACGCTGACGGCACTTGCCCGGCTCTCTCGCCATCGCCTGCTGGCATGGCCCGCCTTCGCCTTCACATTCGCCTTTCGCGGCACGCCGTTGCTGGTACAGATCTACCTGATCTACTACGGCCTTGGTCAGATCCTGCCGGGAACCTGGGTTCGGCACAGCTTCCTGTGGCCCTATCTGCGTGACGGGCTTTGGTATGCGATCGCGGCGCTGAGCCTGAACCAGGCGTCCTATAATGCGGAGGTCATCCGCGGTGCGGTTCAGGCGATCCCACGCGGCCAGATCGAAGCCGCTCTGTCGATCGGCATGCGGCCATGGACGATCCTTCGTCGTGTCACCTTGCCTCAGGCATTCAGACAGTGCCTGCCGGTGCTGACCAGCGATCTGATCATCCTTTTGAAGACAACGTCGCTCGCCTCCACGATCACCATTCTTGAGGTGATGGGGACGGCGCGGATGCTGCAGCGTCAATCGTTGCAGATCTTCGAGCCACTGATTGCCGCCGGCATCATCTATTTCGCCGTGGTCTTCATCCTGACCCGCATCATGAACGTCGTCGAACTCCGCATGACGCGCTACCGCGCGGCGCGGACGTGAGCCTTAGCCTCGGGAGGAATTGAAATGGTCGAGACAGCACTCTCGGTAAAAGACATCCACAAAAGCTTCGGTGGCGTCGAGGTTCTCAAGGGCATCTCCTTCGAAGCCCGCAAAGGTGACGTCATCTCCCTGATCGGAAGCAGCGGCTCGGGCAAGAGCACCCTGCTGCGTTGCATAAACTATCTGGAGACGCCGGACAGGGGCGAGATCTCGGTGGCCGGCGAGGTGATCAAGACCAGCCCGTCGCAGGGTGGAAAGATGCATGCCGCCGACCCACGGCAGCTCGAACACATCCGCACACGTCTTGGCATGGTTTTCCAGAGCTTCAATCTGTGGTCTCACCGCACGATCCTCGAGAACATCATCGAGGGGCCGATCCATGTCCTCGGCGTGTCACGCAAGGACGCGATCGCCGAAGCGGAAACGCTGATGGAAAAGGTCGGCATCACGGCGAAGCGCGATCAGTACCCGATGCAGTTGTCGGGCGGCCAGCAACAGCGCGCGGCAATTGCCCGCGCTCTGGCAATGAAGCCCGAGGTCATGCTCTTTGACGAGCCAACTTCCGCTCTCGATCCTGAGCTCGTTAGCGAAGTGCTGCAAGTGATCAAGAAGCTCGCCGAAGAGGGGCGCACCATGGTGATGGTTACCCACGAAATGGCGCTGGCCCGCGACATTTCGAGCGAGGTGATCTTTCTTCACAAGGGTCTGGTCGAAGAGCGCGGTGCGCCCGGCAACATCATGAAGGATCCGCAATCAGCGCGCCTTCGGCAATTCCTCCAGCTTGCATGAGGGCTTCAATGAGCGATATCGGTTTCCAGGACTTTCTTCCCGACCTCGTCAATATCCGGCACAAGCTGCACCAGATGCCGGAGATCGGCCTCTCCGAGTTCAAGACCTCCGACTTCATTGCGGAGCAGTTGACGAAATGGGGCTTCGAGATCACGCGCGGCCTTGCAACCACGGGGATCGTCGCGACGCTTCGTGCCGGTAGTAGCAACCGCGCTATCGGCTTTCGGGCAGATTTCGATGCGTTGCCGATGCACGAAGAAACGAACCTGCCCCACGCAAGCCAGCACCCCGGCGCAATGCATGCCTGCGGACACGACGGCCATACGAGCATGCTTCTTGGCGCAGCGTGGGCGCTCTCGCGTGACAAATCCTTCTCGGGCACCGTGCATTTCATCTTTCAGCCCGCCGAGGAGAATTTTGGTGGCGGCAAGTTGATGATCGATGACGGCTTGTTCGAGCGCTTTCCGTGCGATCAGATTTTTGCTCTACACAACTGGCCGGGCATTCCCCTGGGCACATTCTCCACCCGCTCCGGTCCGATCGCAGCCTCGATCGATGTTGTAACGGTGACAGTCAAAGGCAAAGGCGGTCATGGCGCACAGCCTGAGATCACGGTCGACCCCGTGGTCGTCGGCTCCAGCATCGTCATGGCGCTCCAGACTCTGGTATCACGGAACGCCTCGCCGCATGAACCCGCCGTGGTCACGGTCGGTGCGTTTCAGGCAGGCTCCGCCTCCAATATCATCCCAGACACGGCTGTGCTGGAGATCAGCATGCGGGCGATGAATCCTGTTGTACGAGAAGAAATCCGCGAGCGCGTCGAGCAGATCGCCACGTTCCAGGCAAAGAGTTTCGGCGCCGACGTGCAATTCGACTGGCAGATGGGCTATCCGGCGACGATCAACGATCCCGAGGCCGTCCGCGTCGCGGAAGCGACAATTGCGGCTCATTTCGGTGACGCAGCCTCGACCAGGCTCCCTGTGCCGCTAATGGGCAGCGAGGATTTCTCGTTTCTGCTTGAAAAGGTACCCGGCGCCTATGTCCTTATTGGCAATGGTGAGAGTTCCGGCCTGCATACGACGACCTATGACTTCAACGACGGTATTCTCGAACGAGGCGCGATGTTCTTCTACCACCTGGCAAAGGACCATCTCGCCTAATCCCCCGCATCCAATATCGGCTCGCGCCCAAACGCGAGCCGTCGGACAATATCGACCGCTTCCGCATCAAAGACGACCCAAGGTTCAGCACACGCTGTCTCTAGCTGTCGTCCCCAGCTTCGGATCTCGACCGGATCGGAAATTGGCCAGAAGCCCGGTTGTGCTGTTTACCAGCAACCCGACATCCGAGCCTATGCCAACGAAGGTGGCGCCAAGGTCCAGATAGCGGCGCGCAAGGACGGGATCGGCTATGAGTATTCCCGCCGCCTTGCCATGGGCCTGAATGCGAGCGAGAGCGTCCTCGACCGCCTCCTGCACCTCGGCAGCCCCTGGTTTTCCGAGAAAGCCCATATCGGCGGCGAGGTCGGCCGGTCCGACGAATATGCCGTCCACCCCTTCAGTTGCTGCGATTTCATCGAGATTGGACAGGCCCGCCCGGCTCTCCACTTGCAGCAAAAGGCAGATTTCGTCATTCGCCGTTCGAAGATAATCCGGCGTCCGATTGAATGCCGAGGCGCGAGCGAGCGCAGCGCCCACACCTCGGGTTCCGTCCGGCGGATACCGCACGGCCCGCACCATCGCCTCGGCCTGTGCGCCGCTTTCGACCATGGGGACAAGGATCGTCTGGGCGCAGATATCCAGGATCTGCTTGATCAGCCAGGCCTCGCCGATCGGCGGTCGGACGATCGAATGCACTGGGTATGACGCAACCGCCTGAAGCTGCTGGACGAGCGAGGGGATGTCGTTCGGAGCATGTTCAGCATCGAAAAGAAGCCAATCATAGCCGGCGCCCGCGCAAATCTCGGCGGTGTAGCTGTTGGCGAGTGCCTGCCAGAGGCCGATCTGCGGTCGTCCGGCACGCAGCGCCTCCTTGAATGTGTTCCTGGGCGCGGCCATTCCGAAGGTCTACTCGAAGAACAGACTTACGGTGCCATAGGGCCCGAAGTCACCGACGATCGTATCGCCATGCCGCGCCTCGACCGGTCGGATAAACGAACCCGCCAGGATAATCTGCCCGGCCTCGATGCCATCTCCATATTGCGCCAGCCGATTGGCGAGCCACGCGACGCCGCGCGCGGGCTGGTTCAGGACACCGGCACCCAGGCCCGTCTCCTCGACCTCGGCATTTCGGCTGACGATAGCGCCCATCCAGCGCATATCGATCTGGTCAGGCTTGACCGCCCGCCCGCCCCAGACGATGCCAGCATTCGCGGCGTTATCCGAGATCGTGTCGCAGATGTTACGGGCCTTCTTGGTCTCCGGATCGGTCCGGAAAATCCGCGTATCGAGAATTTCGAGCGCCGGCGTGACGTAGTCGGTGGCGTTGAGCACATCGAAGGCGGTTACGCCGGATCCACGCAGGGCGTGCTTCATGACGAAGGCGATTTCGGCCTCCACGCGCGGCTGGATGAAGCGGTCCTTGCGGATAGCAGCACCATCCTCAAACACCATGTCGTCGAGCAGCACCCCGGAGTCGGGAATGTCGATGTTCAGGGCATATTGCATGGCCTTCGACGTCAGACCGATCTTCCAGCCGATCACCTTCCGGCCGTCTGCGATCTTCTTCTTCACCCAGGCGCCCTGGACGGCATAGGCATCGTCCATGTTCATATCGGGATGCTTGAGGGAAAGCAGTCCGGTCTGCATATGGGTCCGCTCGGCTTGATCCAGGCTCTCGGCGGCGGCTTCGATTTCTGCGGCGGTCAACATCAGAACACCTCGTCGGCGATCGTATTCCGAAGTATGCCGAGTCCTTCGGCCTCGACCTCCACCACATCCCCGGGCTCCAGCCAAATTGGCGGATCGAAGCGAGCGCCGGCACCGGTCGGCGTCCCGCAGACGATGACGTCGCCGGGCACCAATGTCGTGAAGGTGGAGATGTAATTGATGATCTTTCGGAACGAGAAGGTCATCCGGCTCGTCCGGTCGCTCTGGCGCACCTCGCCGTTAACCCGCGTTTCCAGCTTGATATCGGCCAGCTGATCCTCATCCGTGAAGGGCACCAGCCACGGACCAATGGAACCCGTCTTGTCGAAATTCTTGCCCTGCGTGACGTTGAATTTGGCGTGACGCACCCAATCCCGGATCGTGCCCTCGTTGCAGAGCGACAGCGCCGCAATATGACCCAACGCATCGGCCTCGGCGATACGCCGTCCGCCCTTGCCGATGACAATGACGATCTCGCCCTCATAGTCGAGCTGTGGGCTTTCCGGCGGACGGATCAACGGCTGCCCGTGGCCGGTGAACGAACGCGGGAACCGTACGAACAGCGAGGGGTTGGACGGCAGCACCTGCCCATCCTTGTACTCCTCGTTGCGATCGGGAAAGTTGACGCCGACACAGATGATCTTCTCCGGCGACGGTATCGGGATTTCATAGGCAATGTCGTCGAGCGCGTAGTCGACGGGCAAAGCCGAACTCTCGTCACTCAGTCTGCCCAAAGCATAGGCCTCGATGACCTCGCGAAGGCTCGGCCAGCGCTCGCCGTAGCGTGCCGAGAGATCGACGATGCCATCGGCCTTCACGAGGCCGTATTTCGATGTGCCGCCGTTTGAAAAACTGGCGAAGCGAAGGCGTTCGGTCACGGCGGTCTCCTATTTCAACGTCCGGGCGATCTCGGTGATGACACTGAAAGCCGCATCCGCATCGTCGCGGATCATTTCGAACTGACCCGCCTGGAAGCGGATGGCGATGCGGCCGTCGACGCGTGTCTGCGTCAGGTAGATGCGACCGTCGTCGTTGATGGCATTGACGAGTGCGATATTGTGCTGGTCGCTGTCGCCACTGCCCTTGTGACGGAAGGAGAAGAGCGAGAGAACCGGCTCGCTGACGATCTCGAAATCCGCCTCGGCGGCAATCCGATCCGCAAGTTGCTCCGACCACGTCACGTGGTTGCGGATCATGGTGCGAAGGCCTTCCAGCCCATGATAGCGCAACAGGAACCAGAGTTTGAGCGCGCGGAAGCGACGACCTAGCGGAACGGACCATTCCGAATAGTTGATGATGCCATCATGCCCATGGGTTTTCAGGTATTCCGGCTGAATGGCGAGAGTGCGCACCTGATCCTCGGGGCTTCTGATGAATTGCACCGAACAATCGAAGTTGGCGCCCAGCCATTTATGCGGATTGAAGACAACGGAGTCGGCCTCCTCGACACCCTTCCAGAGCGTCCGGAACTCCGGGCAGATCATTGCGGAACCGGCCCAGGCGGCATCGACATGCAGGTACAACCCGTGTGCCTTGACGACTGCGGCAACCTCGGCGATCGGATCGCACGCGCCAATCGACGTGCCGCCGGTGCAGGCGATAACACCCGCGGGTATGTGACCGCTTTCGAGATCGGCTCTGATAGCAGCATCCAGCGCTTCCGGATCCATGCCGTTCAGCGGTCCCATGGTCGGAATCCGCACCAGGTTGGCCTCACCGATACCGGCGATCCAGATTGCCCGGTCAATGGATGTATGGACCTGCTTGGAGGCATAGACCCGCACGGCGCTATGCGCCGCAAGCCCCTCGCTGTTGCCTTTCCACCCAAGCGCCTTCTCGCGCATGACCAGGACGGCAGCAAGCGTCGCGGTCGAAGCGGAGTCCTGGATGACACCGGCAAAACCATCCGGCAGACCGAGCGCCTGGCGCAGCCAGTCGACCACGCGTGTCTCGAGTTCCGTCGCTGCCGGCGACGTCTGCCAGAGCATGCATTGGGCAGCAACGGAGGTGACGAGATAATCGGCTATGACGGAAACCGGCGCGGCATTGGCCGGGAAATAGGCGAAGAAGCGCGGGTGCTGCCAGTGGGTCATGCCATCGGGAATGATGCGCTCGAAGTCGGCGAAGATCGCCTCCATCTCTTCACCCGCCTCGGGGGCGGCGTCAGCGATCTGCCCGATGATATCGCCGGGCTTCGTCTGCGCGCGAACTGGCCGCTCGCGCAGGTTTGCCCGATAGTCCGCACCCCAATCGGCAGCCGTTCGCGACCACTGGCGGAAGGCTTCGTTGTCCATGTCTCACTCCCTTAACCGCACCATATTGTCTACCTCGCCCCGCCCTCAGGGCGCGACGATCGGTTGAGCCTTCAGTACAGAGTCTCGCGGTTCGGCACCGGCGAACAGGCTGCCTTCTTCGAACCAGGATTTCGGCGCCGGCGCTCCCCAGAGCGTCTGACGCTGCGGATCCTTGAGGTCCCATTTGATCGGCTCCAGATCCGGATCCACTGTCTGGTAATCAGAGCAGTAGATTTCGATGCGATGGCCGTCAGGATCGCGAATATAGAGGAAGAAGGCATTGGAAATGCCGTGGCGACCCGGGCCACGCTCGATGTTGGCGAGCCAGCCTGTCGTCGACATCAGATCGAGTAGGTCGATGATATTCAGGGGTGTCGGCACCCAGAACGCGGTGTGGTGGAGGCGCGGGCCCCGACCATTGGTGAAAGCGATATCATGCACGCCGCCCTTGCGATGTGTCCACGCCGCCCACAGCCGTCCCGTTTCCTCGTCTGCCGTGTACTCAGTCACACGGAAGCCGATCTCGTTATAGAAGGCCACGCTTTCGTCCACATTTGGCGAAAAGCAGTTGAAGTGATCGATGCGTAGCGGCTTCACACCCTTGTACAGGGCGTATTTCTGATGGATCGGCTCCAGGCGATCCATCCTCGAATAGAACTCGAGCGGAATGCCATGCGGGTCGCGCGTGCGGAAGGTGCGCGACTGATACGGCCGTTCGATCCACTCGACCGGCAGATCCTTGCTCTTGAAGAAGTGCTCGGCCTTGTCGAGATCCTCGTCGGAAAACACCTTGAAGCCGAGGTCACGGGCTTCGGCCTTCTCCGCCTTCTTCAGGACGATGCAGTGATGACCACGCTCCTCCAATGCCCGGAGATAAATTGTGTCGTTGCTCTCATCGGTGACCTGAAGTCCGAGGGTGTCGACATAGAAGGCGCGCGACTTGGCAAGGTCGGTCACCGCCAGTTCAACGTGGCTCAGGCGAACGATGTTGAACGGCGGATAGAGATTTGGCTTCGGCAGGGGCATTCTTTCCTCCACGAGACCTGCAGTGCAGGCAATTCTGATCCGGGGCGACGGTTGCGTCAGCCGCCGAGTTTCTGGATCGCGTGCGCTTTGTTGGCGAAGGCGATGTTCTTGGTTTCCATATAGAAATCAAAGGACCAGTCGCCGCCATCGCGCCCGATACCGGAGCTCTTCACCCCGCCGAACGGGGTTGGCAAATGGCGGACATTTTCGGAGTTCACCCAAATCATCCCCGCCTCCAGCGCATCGGTGAAACGGAAGGCTCGGGTGATGTCATTGGTCCAAAGGTAGCCGGTCAGGCCGTATTGCACGTCATTGGCAAGGTTGAGCGCCTCTTCCTCGTCCTTGAACGAGATCGCGGTCAGCACCGGACCGAAGATCTCCTCCTGGGCAATACGCATGTTGTTGTTGGCGCCGGTGAAGAGGGTCGGCGAGACATAGCAGCCGCCGCCCGGGCCAGCGAGTTTCTCGCCGCCGGCGGCAACCGTCGCTCCCTCGCTTCTGCCGATGCCGATATAATCCAGCACCTTCTTTTCATGGACCGGATGGATCAGTGGGCCGACGATAGTTTCGGGATCGAGCGGATGCCCGACCTTGATGCGCTTGGCCTTCTCGGCGACGAGCGCGGTGAACCTGTCGTAGATGCTCTCTTCCACCAGCAATCGCGACGATGAGGTGCAGCGTTCGCCATTCAGCGAATAGATCATGAAAACCGCTGCGTCGGCGGCACGCTCCAGATCGGCATCGGCGAAAACCACGACCGGGTTCTTGCCCCCCAGTTCGAAGTGCACGCGCTTCAGCGTGTCGGCACCCTGCTTCATGATCATCGACCCGGTTCGGCTTTCGCCGACAAAGCCGATTGCCTTGATGTCGCGATGCTCCGTCAACGCCTTGCCGGCATCTTCGCCCAAACCGTTGACGAGGTTCCACACACCCTTCGGCAACCCGGCTTCTTCGGCAATCTCGACAAGTAAGCGTGCCGTAAGCGGTGAGAATTCGGCGGGCTTGTGTACGATGGTGCAACCGGCTGCAAGTGCTGGCGCGATCTTCCAGGTTGACAGCATGAAGGGCGTATTCCACGGCGTGATGATGCCCACCGGGCCGATCGGTACACGCGTGGTCATGTTGACCTGCCCGGGCCCTCGCAGGGTTCTGCCGTCACGGGCTTCCGGCGCACGGTCTGCAAAGAAGCGGAAATTCTCAGCACCGCGCAGCGCGGCCTTGGCCATGAACTTCAGCGATTGCCCGGTGTCCATGCACTCGACAAAAGCGATCTCTTCGGCACGCGCCACGATCGCGTCGGCGATCTTATGCAAGAGCTTCTTTCGCGCATCTCCATCCATCGCCGCCCAGGCCGGAAACGCCGCCTTTGCCGCTTTGGCGGCGCGATCGATATCGGCGCCGCCGCCTCGCGCTACGCGCGCCAGCGGCTTCAGATCGATCGGCGATATGGTCTCGAATGTGGCGCCCTCGGCAGCCGGGAGGTCTTCCCCGCCGATACGATTGAGAACGCCGTTCTCGAACTGAGACAGATAGGTTCTGGCCTTGGCAATGTTTTCGTCGAGTTTCGACATATCAGCTCCATGGTGCGGGACGCACTTCTCGGATCGTTGCGGTCAGTGGGTTGTCAGGCGCTCGCGGCTCGGAGCCGCGGATGGATCGCGTTCTTCTTCCAACTGAGATCCGGATCGATCTCGCGGATTTCGAGGGTCAGGGCAAAGTGCGGGGCTTCGAAAAGAGGTGCCAGAAATTCCGTGACCGTTGCGAAGATGGCGTCACCCGTTACCTTGCGCTCGGCCTTGCTTCGTCCGACACCGACACGGAAAGACATGTCGATGAAGGCGTTTTCTGCCAGCAGATCGGCTACGGCATAGAAATCGCAGCGAATGGCGCGCACACGCAGCGCGCCGAGTTCGAAGAGGCCGGTTGCCATGATCGTCGCGTGCACAGCCTTGCACAGCGCGGCGAAGTCCACCCGGCCATCCAGGTTGGCCGAATATTCCATCGTGAAATGCGGCATCCTTTCCTCCCGAAGCTTTGCCTTTATTTATTTAACATGTTAATGACATAGCATCCGTTGTCAAGCCCTCAGCGAACGGCTTGAGGGCGGCAGCAATTGCAAACTCAGCGTAAATGGACCATAGCATCGACGATGACCGACCGCGCCGCGACCAAGCCCAAGATCCCGCAGGATGCGCTTTTGCCCCGCAATACGCGGCGCTCGCTTCCGATTGCGCTTTTGCGAGCGCGTGAAGCGCTGATGAGCCATTTCCGGCCGATGCTTGCCGAGCACGACATTACCGAGCAGCAGTGGCGCGTTATCCGCATCCTCGCCGAGGCGGGCACTGTCGACGCCTCCGACATGGCCGACCGCGCCTTCATTCTGGCGCCAAGCCTGACACGCATCATCCGCTCGCTCGAAGAGCGCGGCATCATCGACAAGGCCAAAGACGACAATGACGGGCGTCGAGTGCTGCTGAAGATAACCCCCGCCGGTCTGGCGATTATCGAAGAAGTGGCGCCCGAGAGCCGGCTGATCTACGACCGTCTCGAGAAGCGCTTCGGACGCGAGCGGATCGAACTCCTGCTCGACATGCTGGATGAAGTCGCCGCCTTCAATGGAAACGACTGACATCAGATATCGCTCCGGAGCGCCGCAGCCAGTTCTCGCACGTCCCTGACGTAGCGCGACAGGCGATTGGAGGCATCGGGAAGGTCCAGCCTTGCGGCCGCCCAACCAACGTACGTGACACTGCGCAGCAGCAGGAACAGCGGCAGATTGTTGAGTGCGCCGTCACCAAGCGGACGCCGTTCTCTATAGCCCTCGACCAAAGCGCTCCTGAGCATGTCGTAGTGGGGCTCATGTCTGTTCCGAAGAAGCGCCGTCGCGATATCGAAAAGGCGATAACCGTAGCCGCAGTCGTCAAAGTCGATCAAAGCGACATTGTCTCCGTCGACAAGCACGTTCTCGCGAACGAGATCGGCGTGGATCAGGCCATAATCCAGCGCCCCCAGGGCATCGATCCGTTCCTGCAGATCGAAGCGCAGCTTTGTCAGGAAGCGTCGGTCCTCCGCTGCCAGAACCAAACAATCCCAGAACCGACCCCAGAGTGGCTCTTCTCCGAGCAGACCATCCTTGTCCCAGGCATGTCGGGTAAAACCAGCCGGGATGGTCCAGCGATCGGCGGCGTTATGCGCCTCGGCCATGGCGACGCCGACCGATCGATAGATCCGTTCGATCTCGCGCTCCGAATGACGAAACGGCCTGCCGGTTTCACCGATCTGCTGCCCTGCCACCCATCCGATCAAGTCAGCGTGCTGGCTTTCCTCGCCTGCAATTTGCACAAGGAAATCTCCGCTGTCAGTTGCGATCGGCTGTGGCACGGCGATGCCGTTACGACGCAAGTCATCCATCCACAGTAGTTCGGACTGCAACGCAGCTCGCGAATGGTAACCGGGCCGATGCAATCTCAACACGGCCATTTCACCACTGCGCAGACGGACCTTGAAGACAGCATTCTCGCGGAATTTCAGGAGTTCCGGTGCCTGGTCAGGCAGGCCGAAGGCTGCAAGCGCCTGTCGGGCCCTGCCGTGCAGATCAGCGTCGGCGGATGTCATCAGAGCGCCGCCAACACATCATCGAGCGTCGAAAGCATGAGATCCGCATTCGTCTTGCTGAATGGCATCGGCGGGCGGATTTTCGTGGCGTTTTGATGGATTCCAAGCTTCCCCATCAGGACGCCACGCTCCCGCATCTCGTTGATCACTCTCGTGGCTATCTCTGAGGCGGGTTCCTTGGTTTGCCGATCAAGCACAAGCTCGCAACCGAAAAACAGGCCGCTACCCCTGACATTGCCGATCAGATCGTGCTTCTCGGCAAGATCGCGCAGCCCCGCCTGGGCGTATTCCCCGGCGGTGCGGGCGTTCTCGACCAAACCTTCATCTTCGAGGACATCAAGCACCGCCATGCCGGCCGCGCAGGACACCGGATTTCCCCCGAAGGTGTTGAAGTAGCGGAATGCCTGGCGAAACGCGTTCAATGTCTCGGAATTGGCAATGACACCGCCGATCGGATGGCCGTTACCCATCGGCTTGCCGAGGGTGACGACATCGGGCACGATACCGGCGCGCTGATGGCCCCACATGTGAGAGCCCGTCCGCCCGAAGCCCGGCTGAACCTCATCGCAGATCAGAAGGCCGCCTGCCCTGCGGACGATCGCCGCTGCTTTCTGCAGGAAGCCGTCCGGCAGATCGGGAAACCCTTCATTGGCAAAAAACGGATCGATGATGAGCGCCGAGAAACCAAACTCGCTCGCTTCAAGCGATGCTATCGCCTCTTCCAGTGCCGTCACCCAGGCTGCGGTGAAGGCCTCGCCCGGAATTCCACCCAGTGGACGATAGCCATCGGGCGCCGGCACATGCCGGACGTGCCCGCCAAAGCCTCCGACGGGCGGCATTCTGGTCGACAACTGCGATACCGCCGTCGTGTTGCCATGATAGGTATGATCGGTCGCGATCATACCGGTCTTGCCTGTCACGGCCTGCGCCATGCGGAGCGCCACATCATTGGCCTCACTGCCCGTGCAGGTCAGAATGGCGGTATCGAGGCTATCGTCGAACGTCGCGGTTAGCCGCTCGACATAGTCGAGAATGCCTTCATGCGGGTAGCGCGTGTGAGTATTGAGCGTCGAGGCCTGGCGCGCGATCGCTTCCACCACGCGGGGATGGCAATGGCCGACATGCGGCACGTTGTTGTAGCAGTCGAGATAGCGCTTGCCTGCGGCATCCCACAGCCAGACGCCCTCTCCTTTCACCAAATGGACGGGATCCCGATAGAAGGTCGACATATTCTTGCCGAGCAACTTCTCACGTCTTGCCAGCAACGCCGCATTTTCAGGCATCTCATTTGCCTCCCGTTGCGGCGGCAAAGCCGGCATCGAGGGCGGAGACAATACGCTGGACATCAGCCGGAGTAATCACCAGCGGCGGCGAGATGATGACGTTGGCGCCCGAAGTGCGCACGATCACGCCGGCCTCATAGGTCGCATCATAAACCGTGGCGATGGTCTCCTTGCCGGCAGGCGTCTTCTTGGCTCGGTCCGACACGAGTTCCAACGCCGCCATCAGACCGATACCGCGCACGTCGCCGATCAGCTCGTACTTCGCCTGCAGACTATTGAGTCCCTCCAGAAGTTCCGCGCCGCGCGCCGCGGCATTGGCAGCAACGTTGAGGCGCGTCGTTTCCCTGAGCGTCGCCAGTGCGGCGGCAGCACCAACGGGATGACCCGAGTAGGTATAACCATGACCGATCGAGCCGAACGGGCTCTTGTTGTTTTCAAAGACGCTGGCGACTTTTTCGGAGATCATCACGGCGCCGAACGGGAAATAACCGTTGGTGATGGCTTTGGCCGTGCACATCAGGTCCGGCTTGACTCCCCATAGACGCGAGCCGGTCCAGGCTCCTGTCCGACCGAAGGCGCAGATCACCTCGTCGGCGATCATCAGGATGCCATGGCGATCGCAGATCGCGCGCATGAGAGGCATGAAAGCCTCGTGCGGAACGATGACGCCGCCGGATCCCAACACCGGTTCCATGATGAAGGCCGCGATCGTATCCGCCCCCTGGAACGCGACCTCATCCTCGAACTGGCGGGCGATCGCCTGTGCGATCTCAGCCGGATCCGATGTGTTGAACGGGTTGCGATAGGCGTAGGGTGCGGCAAGATGGATGACACCCGGTAGAAGCGGCTCGTAGTTGCGCCGGAAATTGGCGTTGCCATTGACCGAAGCGCCGCCGAAATGGGTGCCGTGATAGCCCTTCTTGAGCGCCACGAACTTGGTGCGCTCCGGTTGCCCGTTGATCTTGTGATACTGGCGGGCCAGGCGCAACGCCGTCTCGACCGAATCCGAACCGCCCGACGTGAAGAACGAGCGAACGAGACCGTCTTCCTTGAACCATTCGGCAAGCTCATACGAAAGCTCGATCAGTGGCGAAGTCGTCGTGCCGCGAAAGGCGGAGTAATACGGCAGGTCATCGAGCTGGTCGCGGATCGCGGCCTTCACCGGTGCGCAGGAATAGCCGAGGTTGACGTTCCACAGTCCTCCAACCGCATCGAGCACTCTCTTGCCGTGCACGTCGGTGATCTCGACGCCGTCAGCGGCATGCACGATGCGTGGCGGGTTCGCCTGCATCTCGGCCGGGTGCGCCATCGGGTGCCAGACATGCCGGGCATTGTTCTCAACGAGGAAATTGGTTTCGCGCATCGGATGGTTCCTTTCAAAGGCCAAGCTGTTCAAGGGCCTGTGCATAGCTTTGTGCGGGACGCGTGACGTCGAAATGCACATGCGGCAGATCGACGGCGACGGCCCCTTCGATATTCTTCTTCTGATCGTCGACGAAAACGCAGTTGGCGCGGTCAAGCCCGAGTTCATCCAGAACCCGTTCGTAGGCTCGCGGATCCGGCTTCAGAATCCTCGTGTAGGTGGCGTCGACGATCACATCGAACTGATCGATCAGGGGGAAGCGCTTGCGGAATTCCACGCCGTAGAAGAGATCGAGTTCATTCGAGAGGATCGCAAGCTTCAGCCCTGCGGCCTTCGTGCGCAGGATCGCATCACGGGCCTCCGGTCTGAGAACGAGTTCGGCCTCGGCACCTCTCGCCCGCTGCACGAAGGTCTTCATGTCGCTCCAGTCTTCGCCAACGAGCGTCCCAACCTCGCGCGTCCGGATCGTCCAGTAATCGCGCTCGGTGATCTCCCGGTTCTGCATGGAGACCCATAACGGGTCTGTCGAAGTATCGAATGGACCTCGCCATGTGAGCGTGCCGGGTTTCAGGCCGAGCGCTCGTTCCGTGACATCGTGTGTCTCGAACAGCGTTCTTGTGACAACGCCACCGAAATCAAGGATCAACGCCTTGTCGGCATTGCGGATAGTCATGCCCGCCCCCTGGGCACGACACCCTCCGCGACCCATCGATCGAAGATCTCCAGCGCCTTGGCCGAGAACTCGCTGGAATTAATGTGCGTATCCACCTCCTCGAGCTGGATCGTTTCCGGGGCAACCGCGCGCATTTCGTCGAGAAAGGCATCGAGCGCCGACGGCTCGTGAAGGGGTTCACCCTCCTGGTCCCACTCCTGAATGCCTCTGGATGGAAGGATCAAGACAACCGGAGCGGTGGCTGTCGACAGCTTACCCGCTACCACGCGAGCGACCTCGCGACGGCCTTCGGACGGAATGGTGATGGAGCCAAGCAAGCGATTATGGGCGTGATACGGGCGACCGGCAAAGCGCTCCGGCAGCGGCTGCCATGCCGGCAGATCGACCATGTCGATGGCTCCCGGCGCGACAATCTGCGGGATCCCGGCCCGCGCCGCGTTTTCCAGGCGATCCGGACCTGAGGTGACGACCGTGCCGTGATGATGGTTGGTCACTTCCTGGATGCAGAGATCGAAGACTGCGGCAAAGCCCTTCTGCGCCGCAATCGCCTCGAATGCCCGCCCGCCCATGCCGGTGGAGTGGAAGACCGCGACGTCGTAGCCGCGCCGCTCAAGCTCCGGCTTGAGGTACTTCATATATTTGAGGCAGGAGGACCCGAGCGACGTCATGCCGATCAGCGGCCGACCTTGATCTGGCCGCACGCTCGATTTCGCCGCCCCGACAACAGCGCCGCAGGCCTGCGACAGGACTGTCCGGCAAATCGGATTGAGACCGTAAAGACCGCCGGCCCAAAGGATCATCATCAGATCCGGAGCGATGCGCTCAGGCGGCAGAAGGTGTGAGTAGGCTATGGTGGAGATGATGAACTTGGGGACGCCGAGCGGCAGCACCGACGCGACTTCCAACGCCAGGTCGGTTCCCATCGACCCGCCGAGAACGATCATCCCATCGACCTCACCCTTCTCATAAAGGCTGGCGACAAGACGGGAAGCGCCCTTGGCCATCAACGCCATCGCCGAGTTTTCATCACCGCTGTCCATGATGGCCTGAACCGTGGTTTCGGCGGCGGCCGCGATGTCGTGGCGCGAATAGTCCGGCGGATAAGAGGGATCCCCCAGCACACTGACGTCGATCATCACAGGCAGAGCATCGGCTTGGCCGATGATCTCCGCCATGAACTGAAGCTCCTCGCTTTTGGTGTCGCCAGTGCCGATCACCAAAATCCTGGGTAAGCGAGCCATTGCCCCCATCAAGCACTCCTCCGTGACAACGGTTCGGCCCGCTTCCGCAGGTCCGCGCCGAAAAATGCGTCTGAAATTCGCTTCGCCGTTTCGATCGCGGCAAGACCGTGCGTGCGGATTCGCTCGTCGTCGGTCCTGACGAGCGGCGCGGCGATCGTGACGCAGCCGATCGGCCGTGCACCCGGTGCCTTGATCGCCGCCGACGCGCTGATCACGCCTGCCTCAAACCCTTGGCGATTGATTGAAAAGCCGTTTGCCCGCGCTTCGTCGACGAGGCGGCGAAAGCTATCCGGCTCGCGCGGCGTGTGACTGGTGAACCTCGGCAACGGTCCATGCAGGGCCGCTTCGAATTCGGCGTGCGGACAAGACGAAATAAAAGCAATGCCAGAGGCCGTCGCGTGGAACGGCAGAACCGTGCCGACAGACACGAACACGCGATGGGCCTTGGTCGAATCCTCGACATGCACGGTCGAAAGGCGGCCGCCGCTGAACTCCGACAGATGCACTGTCTCATCGACCTGATCGGCAAGCTCCCGCGCGAACGGCGCTGCCGTACGCAGGAATGGATAGCGTGCTTCCCGAATGCGCCCGAGACGCACCGGAGCAGAGCCGATACGGTACTTCCGCGACTGCGGCAGCTGCTCGACGAAACCGTGACGTTCGAGCTCGACAAGGAAGCGGCGAGCCGTGGCCTTGTCCAGCGAGCACGCCTGGGCGATTTCCGTAAGGCCCGCATCCTCGGTCATGAGCGACAAGGTATCGAGCAATCCCAGCGCTTTGCTGATCGTTCCCATTCTTCTTCCTCACTGAACCGGACGACCTCCTGCCCGGGGTGGTTTCCCACCTATCAAGACTATCTCGGCCGCACCGAGATACTTAACATGCGAAATAACTTGACAGGAACCCAATGTGTTTGCAAGTCTATATTTGAAGCATTGGTTCAAATAATGAACCGAACTGAACTACCGTTCCGCAAGCAACACAAGAACAAAATCTGCGCGCGGAAGGATTACTGGGAACCGCCGACCGAGGCGGAAAAGTCGCAACGCCTAAAGGGGAGCAAGCGCGATATGAGTACCTCATCGACTTCAGGCAGCGGGGAAAACCAGCTGCGCAAGAACAGCCTCGGTGTCGGGGCGGTTACGTTTCTCGTGGTATCCGCGGCCGCGCCGCTAACCGCGGTGGCCGGCGGCGTGCCGCTTTCCATGCTGCTCGGCAACGGCCCGGGCATTCCACTGACCTTCGCCCTGGTCACCGCCATCCTTCTGCTATTTGCAGTGGGCTATGTCGCGATGGCCCGCCACATCCGCAACGCCGGCGCCTTCTATGCCTATACCGCACGGGGTCTGGGTGGCCTGATGGGGGGCGCAGCCGCCCTTGTTGCCATCCTTGCCTATAATGCCATGCAGATCGGCGTCTTCGGAATGTTCGGCGCAGCAACCTCAGGCTTCTTCGCAGGCTATGGCCTGAATCTGCCCTGGTGGGTCTGGACCTATATCGGGATCGCGGCTGTCGCCATATTCGGTTACCGGCGGGTCGATCTTTCCGCCAAGGTGCTGACGGTGCTCGTGATCCTCGAATATCTCGTCGTGCTCGTCATCGATGCGGCAATCTTCGTGAAGGGTGGAGACGCCGGACTGTCCGCCACGCCCTTCACGCCCTCCGCATTCATGAGCGGAACGCCTGCCATCGGCATCCTTTTCTGCTTTGCCGCCTTTATCGGCTTCGAAGCGACGACGATCTATAGCGAGGAAGCGCGCGAACCGCACAAGACCGTTCCTCGCGCCACCTACATTTCCGTCCTCATCATCGGCCTCTTCTATATGCTGACGTCGTGGCTGATGGTCATCGGCGCCGGCGCCGACAAGCTGGTACCGCAGCTGCAGAGCCTCCAGGATCCCACCACCTTCCTGTTCGGCTTGGCCGAGCAGTATGTCGGACACTGGATTGCCGCGGTCATGAGTATCCTCTTCATAACCAGCCTTTTTGCCGGCGTCCTCGCGTTCCACAACGGCGTTGCCCGCTACATGTACGTCGCCGGTCGCGAAGGCCTGCTACCGAAAGCGGTTGGCGTGACCCATCCGGTGTTCCAGAGCCCGCACGTCGGGTCCATGATCCAGACGGTAATCGCGGTAATCGTCGTTGCCCTCTTCGCCTTCACCGGACAGGACCCGGTCCTTGCCCTGTTCTCGTGGCTCACCAATGTCGGTACGCTCGCAATCATCCTGCTGATGGCATTCACCGCCTTTGCGATTGTCGCCTTCTTCGGACGCAATCCGTACCTGGAGCCGAACGTGCTGGTGACGAAGATCCTGCCTGTGATTACCGGTCTGATCCTGCTGGCGCTCGTCTTCTACATCTCGGCTAACTTCGGAGCCATCGCCGGCGCCAACGGCATCCTTGCTGTGCTGCTGCCAGGCTTGGTGGTCGTCGCAGCCATCATTGGCTTCATCGCCGCCGCGCGCCTGAAGTCCGTCGACGCGATCGGCTTCGCCCGGCTTGGCGCCGGCCAGGAAGCTTGATTTAAGAACGATCTCATGGCGGGCTATCCAGCCCGCCATTTTGTTTCGAGGACAGAAGAATGCAGGAAAAGATCGACCAGCTGCGTAGCCAAACCGTCGCACCGCAGGCGCTCTTCATCGGAGGCGCATGGCAGGCGGCCGAGGGTGCGGCGACGCTGGACGTCATCTCGCCGATCGACGGCCAACGGCTGACGACGATCGCGGACGCCGGTCCGCGCGACATCGATCGCGCGGTGCAGGCTGCACGCACCGCCTTCGAAGAGGGCACATGGTCGAGGGCTGCACCGGCCGAGCGCAAGAAAGTCCTGCTGAAGATCGCTGATCTCATCGAGAAGAACGCATTGGAGCTCGCTGTTCTCGGGGTCCGTGACAATGGCACCGAGATCTCGATGGCCCTGAAGGCCGAGCCCGGCAGCGCGGTCGGCACATTCCGCTACTACGCCGAAGCGATCGACAAGGTCTATGGTGAGATCGCGCCAACGGCGGACAATATCCTGGGCCTCGTTCATCGCGCGCCCGTTGGCGTCGTCGGAGCGATCGTGCCATGGAACTTCCCGATGATGATCGGCGCGTGGAAGATTGCGCCCGCGCTCGCGGCCGGAAATTCCGTCGTCCTGAAGCCCGCCGAAGGCGCGTCGCTGACACTCCTGAAACTGGCCGCTTTGTGCGCAGAGGCCGGTTTGCCTGATGGTGTGCTGAACGTCGCTACGGGCCGCGGCGCCATCACGGGCGAAGCAATCGGGCTTCATATGGATATCGACGTTCTCGCCTTCACCGGTTCCGGTCCCGTCGGCCGTCGCCTGCTGGAATACTCCGCCCGCTCCAATCTCAAGCGGATCTACCTGGAACTCGGCGGCAAGTCCCCCAACATCGTTTTCGCCGATGCACCGGACCTCGATCATGCGGCCAAGGTTTCAGCCTACGGCATCTTTCGCAATTCCGGCCAGGTCTGCGTGGCGGGATCACGCCTGCTCGTCGAGCGATCAATCCACGAAGAATTCTCCAAGAAGGTAGCGGAGATTGCCGCCGCAATGAAGGTCGGCGATCCGTTGCAGGTGACGACCGAGGCCGGCGCGATCTCAAGCGAAATCCAGCTGAAGAACAACCTTGGGCACGTGGCGCAGGCGCTATCGGAAGGCGCGGTTTTGCGCACCGGCGGCGAGCGCATTCGTCAGGAGACCGGCGGCTTCTACATGCGGCCAACAGTTTTCGACGTGACGCCTGACATGACGCTGGCGCGCGAAGAGGTCTTCGGGCCGATCCTGTCGATCATTCCGTTCGAGACCGAGCAGGAGGCGCTCGGCATTGCCAACGCCACCGAATACGGCCTCGCTTCGGCGGTCTGGACGGCTAATCTTTCTCGTGCCCATCGCATGGTGCGCGGCATCCAGGCGGGCGTCGTCCACATCAACACCTATGGCGGCGCCGACAACACCGTGCCGCTCGGCGGCGTCAAGCAATCCGGTAACGGCCACGACAAATCCCTGCATGCGCTCGACAAATACGTGAACTTGAAGACAGCCTGGATCCAGCTCTGAAGAACCGCAGTCCATCGACGTCTCCGTACATGAAGGCCGCCACTCCCACGAGATGGCGGCCCCTTCTTCTGTGATACTCCGCCGACTGATTAGCCTCCGAAGCTGCCCACCTGCGAGGGCACGTTGACGTAGGCCCTGTCGAAATAGAGCAGAGCATTGCCATCCGTACGCGACCGGATACCGACGACCTGCCCAAGGAAGATATGGTGTGTGCCAACGAGCCGCGCCTCTATCAACTCGCAGTCGAAGGAGACCATGGCATCTGCGAGCGCCTGGCTGCCCGACGGCAGGTCCACCCATTTCGCGGCTGCGTATCTCGCCGCCATATCGGCCTGCCGGCCCGCGAAATAGCCCGCAAGCTCCTGGTGGTCATCCGCCAGAACATTGACGCAGAAGCGGCGATTCTCAAGGAAAAGCGCGCATTGCGCCGACCGGCCGTTCATGCAGACAAGCAAGGTGGGTGGCTCGTCCGTAACACTGCACATCGCGGTCGCGGTAAAGCCACCGCGCCCGGCCGGTCCATTCGAGGTTATGACATTGACTGACGCGCAGACACGCGCCATCGCATTGCGAAACTCAGGCTTGGAAACCGCCTCCTCCATTGCAGTCCTCCTTAGCTATTCAGCGGCGGCAACCAGGTGTCGCCGGTCCAACCGTTTTCGTCGTAGTCGCTCATGCATGTATCGACGAGCCGCTCCATTTCGGCAAGGCGCCCGCCTCTCTCGGCGCCTTTCAGCACCTGCAGACGCACCTCTTCCGGCGCCCCGGCGTAATTCAGCTCGTAAAGCGCATGGCGCCCGCCGAATTCCGTGCCGGTGGCGTCCCAGAGCAGCTTCATGATCTTGATGCGCTCGATATGGCCCATATCGTTGGAACCACGAACATACTGGGCGAGATAGCGATCAATCTCCGGATTGCCGAAATCCTTTGCCGATGACGGGAGGTAGATGAGGCCTGAAGCGACGACCTTGCGAACGGTGTCGATCACGCGGGGATAGGCTTCGGACATGAAAGTCCGGTAGCTCAAGGCTGCTTCCATGTTCGGAAGCACTGCGCCGTTGGCCCACGGCTGCGGATTGTAGGCCATCGCATTCGAAAAGCTCCAGAACATATGCCTGAGAGCGATGACTTCACCGAGCGCCGCCTGATTTCCCCGGAAGGCATCGCCGCCGGTTGCGCGGAGAGCCTTGGAAAGCAGCCCCGCCAGGAAGTCGAGCTTCACGGCAAAGCGGGTACAGCCCTGGAAGCAATAGCCGTGCATGAAGCCGGAGGCAGGATGGAAGGACAGGATCTTTGCGGCGTCCCGCAACACCAGCACATCCTCCCAGGGGACGAAAACATTGTCGAGCACGAGGATTGCATCGTTCTCGTCGAAGCGAGACGAAAGCGGGTAGTCGAACGGGTGACCAACGGTGTTGGCAGTCTGCTCGTAGGAAACGCGGCAGAACATCTTGATACCGGGCGCGTTCATCGGAACGATGAACATCACCGACAGCGAGGGATCCTCCGTCACCGTCGCGGAGCTCTGGGCCAGGAAATTGTAGTGCGTCAGGGCCGACGAGGTCGCCACCACCTTCGCCCCGGACACGAAGATGCCTGCATCCGTCTCCTTGGTGATATGAACGAAGACGTCCTTGACGGCATCCGCTGGCTTGTGACGATCGATCGGCGGATTGACGATCGCGTGGTTCATGAAGAGCACGGATTCCTGAGCGCGCTTGTGCCAGGCAAGCGCGTTTTCCTTGAACGGCCCATACCAATCCGCGTTGGCCCCGAGCGTGTTCATCAGCGCGGCCTTGTAATCGGCCGTGCGGCCCATCCAGCCATAGGACATGCGCGCCCAATCGGCGATCGCCCCTTGCTGAGCGACGAGTTCGGCGGAGGACTTCGCGACACGGAAATACTTGTGCGTATATCCCCCGTTGCCGGTGTCGGTCGGTGAAGTCAGGCGCTCCTTGGTCTTTTCATCGTGCAGTGCATCGTAGAGCCGAGCCAGCGAGCGAACCGAATTTCGCATGGCCGGATGGGTGGTGACGTCCTCCACACGCTCCCCATTGATATAGACCTCGCGACCGTCGCGCAGGGACGCCATGTATTCCGCCCCCGTGAACGGGCGCGTCTTGTCGGCGCGGCAGTCCTCGGCAAGGACGCTGCTACGGGTTTGGATATTCATTGTCTCCTCCTTTGACTTTCACCAAGCCTAGGCCTTGCGCTGCGCGGCTTCCATGGACAGAATTGCAAAATCGCTTGGACTTTTTCTGGTGCTCTTGATGGCGAATTCCGTTCCCAGCTTCTTCGTGTATGGCGAGCCGGACCGACCGCTCGAGCCGGGCTTCATGCACGTCGAAACGGTGATGGCGCGGAAAAATGTCCATCTCGGCCGTGTCGATGCCCACAGCCATGCGCGGATGGCGCAAATCACCTTCTGGACCAAAGGTCATGGCACCTATTTCATCGAAGAGCAGAGATTGGATTTTTTGGCGCCAGCCGTCAGCTTCGTACCGAGTGGAGTGGTGCACGGCTTCACGGTCGAACCGAGCGAGACGGACGCGATCGTCGTCTCTATCGCCGACAGCGCTTTGGCGCCGCTCGGCGAGCGCACGATCCTGCCAATCGATGCGCCTGTGATGGTTGCCGATACGGGCGATCCCGCAAGTTGGAGACGGCTTTCGATGATCATGCAGCAGATGTCCGACGAATATCGGGAAGGGCGACCGGGCATGGAGATGGCCCTGACGGCGCTCGCCACCGTCGCGCTAACCGAGATCGCTCGTTTTGGATCGGAACGGACAGGTGATTTTCGTCCGGCGCAGACAGTCCTGGCGTCACAATTCCGGCAGCTGGTCGATCGCCATTTCCGGGAGAACTGGCCCGTTGAGCGCTATGTCGATGAACTCGGCGCGACACCGCATCTGCTTGCCAAGGCCTGCCAGTCCGCATTCGGCCTATCGGTCAAGGAGTTCCTGAGCGAGCGTCGACTGCTTGAGGCCAAGCGACTTCTCTTGTTCACGGTGCGCTCGCTTGAGGACATCGCCTACGAAGTCGGCCTGAAGGACGCGGCGTATTTCTCGCGTTTCTTTAAACACCATACCGGTCAACCGCCAAGCATATGGCGCGAACAGTACCCTCGCCACTGACGGGCGAGGCCGAGAACCGGCCATCAACGGGTCGGATTTGCGGCTTTGAAGATTGCCAACTGATCTTCGAACGCCCGTCTGTAGGCGGGCCGCGCTTCGCCGCGGGCGACATACGCATCGAGCGTTGGATATTCCTTCAGTATCCCCGGCCCTCTCAGCCTGAGCAGCACCGACACCATCTCAAGATCGCCGGCGCTGAACTCCCCATAGAGCCATTCCGCACTACCGAGCCGGTGGGAGAGTTGACCGAGCCGAGTGTGGATACGTCCCAGGATGGCCGGCAGCCGCTTCTCGTACCAGGGTTCATTGCGTTCCAGGATGTTGGCGACCTCAAGTTCAACGATCGGCTGCTCCATCGTGCTGACCGCGGCGAACATCCACGCAACAGCGCGCGCCTTGGCGTCCGCATCATCGGGCAGCAGGCCGGTATGGCGTTCCGCGATATGCAGGATGATCGCCCCGGATTCGAACAGGGTAAGATTGCCTTCCTCATAGGTCGGAATTTGGCCGAATGGCTGCAGAGCGAGATGCTCGGACTGCTTCATAAGCTCGAACGAGACCAGACGCACGTCGTAGGGCTGACCGACTTCCTCGAGCGCCCAGCGGACGCGCATGTCCCGCGCAAGCCCTCTGCCGCGATCGGGGGATCGCTCGAAGGCAGTAATCGTAATGGCCATGGTTTCTCTCCTCGCTTGTCTGCCTTGAAGACGATCGGCTGGCCTGGATTCCGACATTCCCTTATCTCGAAATTCTTTGCCAGGAGTGACTAGATTTTGAAGGTGACAGATGCTGAATTCGCTGGAGGACATGTACAGGGAGGACATCATCCTATGAGCGACACCAGCAATTCACCGTTCGCATTGGCCGCCTGCGCTGAAATGCTGTGGCAGGACAAGCCGATCGAGTGGCGCGCCTCCCGTTTGAAGGAAATGGGGTTCGGCGTCGGCCTCTGGAACTGGCCCGAGCACGATCTGACAAAGCTCGAGGCAACCGGCGCGAGCTTCACCATCATGAACGGCTACCTTACCGGTCGCCTCACCGACGACGAGGGAGCAGCCGAACTTATGAAAACCGCGCGAGAAACCGTGCAAGTAGGAAAACGCCTCGGCGTACAGAGGTTGAACCTTCATGGCACCGGCCTCGGCGACCGCGGACTGCCGGTGCAGCCGGTTCATGCTGTCACGGGTGCGATGTGGCTGAAGGCACGAGACACGCTCAATCGGATCGTCGACATGGCCGAGGAAGAGGACGTCGTCTTCACGCTCGAAAACCTCAATCTCCCCGTTGACCATCCTGGCGTTCCCTTCGCACGCGCTGAGGATACCTTGGCCTTGGTCTCCAGCATCGACCATGCGAGACTTCGCCTCAACCTCGACCTCTATCACGCCCAGATCGGCGAAGGGAACCTGATCGAGCTTTGTCGGACATGCCTGCCCTGGATCGGGGAAATTCAAGTTGCCGACGTTCCCGGTCGCTGCGAACCTGGAACCGGCGAAGTTAACTGGAACGGGATAGCGAAGGCATTGGCAACCATGGGCTACGCTGGCCCAATCGGCATGGAAGCTTGGGCTGCGGGCGATCCGGTCGTTGCCCTCGAAGCCTTCCGAGCCGCTTTCACTCTTTGACGTTTCTCCCCGATGGACAACGCATCAAATCAAGCGGAGGCGCCGCTGGAAGGCCACGGGTCTCAGATGATCTCGACCCGGTAGTTGGTTCCCTCCCACTCCTCAAGCTCAGTCCAGAAAAGCGTGAAGTCGATAGATCCGTTGGTGACGCCCTCGCTTCGCAGGTCGCACATATGCGTGCCGAAGCCGGTATCATGCGTCGCCGCGTCCGCCGTCGTGACCCAACCGTCTTTCGACCAATGCACTAGCGCGGGCTCAGGAAGTTCGATGCGCAAGACGCGACCGGACGCCATGCGCGTCCGCTTCGCGGTTGGGCGCCAGGAAAGCGGAGGAGACGGCGGAGTTCCGGCGATATAGCGAGCAACGGTTTGTGGCGGCATGTCGAAGACCACGCCGTCGCGGATGGAGCGCAGGAGTTTAATGTGCTCGGCGTGCGCCCAGACCAAAGGCATTGCGCTGCCTGACGGGCGACCGAGAAACAGTTCGCGAGCCGGCAAATCCGCACTATCCCATACCTGCTCGGGAAGAAGACCGCCGTCGC
Organism: Rhizobium sp. Root708; assembly: GCF_001429725.1. GTDB lineage: Bacteria > Pseudomonadota > Alphaproteobacteria > Rhizobiales > Rhizobiaceae > Rhizobium. The sequence continues at coordinate 168,554 of NZ_LMHV01000023.1, forward strand.
TTGCCGAAGCTTCGAGTGCGGCGAGCAGGCGCCGCGCCTCGTCGGGACGACCGGCAGCCAGTTCGTAATGGGCGCGCTCCCCCGTCAGCAGCGGCCAGAGCCTGCCGATACCGCTTCCTGCAAAGGGGCGGCCGTCGTCGCGCTCCCCATAGCCGTCACCATTGTAGCGATACCAATAGGCTCCGGTCGGAAGATCCCGCCGGAGTTCGGAGTCGATCGCCGTGACTGTGTCAACGATGCGAGGATCGTCGGCCGCTCTCAAACCGAACCTGACGAGGGCCAGTGCATCCGGGCTCAGCAGCAAGTCCGCCTCCATAACTTCGCCACCATCGTCACGATTGCGGATCGGAATGAAATCACGTCCAAGAGACGGGCAACCATCGCTGTCGGATGCGATACGAACGTAGTAGCCGGCGATGCCGAGACGCCGGGAGAGCTCCGTATCGCTGGCGTATGTCCAGTCTTCTATGGACTCGTTCCAGCCATCCGCGACCTCACGCAGGTATAGCGCCTGCGCCATGCGTCCGGCCGCTTCCAGCGCATCCGCTGCAGCAAGCAGTCCTGAAATCTCGACTGCCAGGGTGAAGGGAGAGTAGCCACCGTCCTCCTCCCAGCGATCCTGTTGGGTCGCCGGTCCATTACGAACGATATAGGCGGCGGCGGCCTCTATCATTTGGAGATAGCGGCCGTTCGACGACGCCTCAATCACGCCGGCGCGAAGGAGCATATCGTAAAGCAGGATCGGGAAGGCCGTCTCGTCCATCTGGATACCGTTCCAGTACGGACGTCCGTCGAGCCAGGCATTCTGCACCCAATGACCGTCGGCCTCCTGGATGGCCAGAAGATAATCGAGCACCGAACGGGCATCCGCTTCCGCGCCGGCTGCAAGCAGCCCGCCTGCGGTCTCGACCAGATCGCGCGTCCAGACCAGATGATAGCCGCCAAGATCGTCGTCGCTCTTGTTGAAACCCCACGGCACGGACAGGCTGGCGATAATTGCACCCGACGTGTCGTCGCGGTGGGTGGCAAGCACGCCCGTGCTGACCCGGTATCGATTTAGCGTTTCAGGATCATGCGGCTCGTCAAGCGGAAGCAGGGTTGCCTGCCATTCACGCCAGCCCTTGCGATAACGCTTCAGCGCCGGCACTCCCCCCTGATCGAGGCTGAGGACGGCCCGAAACGCCGCCTCCTCCGGCTGTGTACCGAAGCCAATGGCGACCAGCGCCCGCCCCTTTCCCGCCTCCATGTCGAGTGTGCCGGACAAAGCGACATTACCGGATGTGGCCAGGCGGTATTCCTGGTTCAGGCCCTGGCCGCGTGAGAGCGTCTGCCACCCGTCGGACATGCCGACATAGCCTGCCGATCGCGCAATCCACGGAACCGTCGATGCGACGGCAAGCGAGCGGCCGGAGCCTTGCGCAAAAAGCATTGGCCTGCCTTTGAAGTCCCCATACCACGCAGTGTTGTCGGCGCCGCCGTTGACCAGATGCGGCGCGACGAGCGCATGGAGCTGGTAGTCTGACAAGGACCCGACCAATGCTTCGAAGTGCAGGTCTTGAAGGACGACCTCTCGATCGGGATCCGCAAACACCGTCTTGGTGATCCGATAGCGACCGTCCCTTGCCGTATTGACGAGGCGAAACGCCGGAACACCATCTTCGATTGCCTGCACCGAATGATCCGCATCCCGCTTCTCCTCGGAGAAATAACCGGCTGCGGTAACGAGGAAACCGAAATCGCGCACGCAGGCCATATCGAGGCGGGGCGCATAGATCTCGTTGAGAATACCGTGGCTTGTCGTGAACCAGACGCGGCTTGCCGGGCTGACGGCGGTGCCAACGGCGCTCTTGTCACTGGATGTCCAGCGGGGCTCGATCCCGGGCGCACCCGGCGGCACGATGGAACGTGATGCTACTGTCGGAACGGCCACTTGCTGATCCTCCGCCCAGATGGCTGGCCTCATCAGTGAGCCATACCCGCGGTGAAATCAAGCGTACGTCATATAGAGCAGCGAGTTTCCAGCTTCTCGGCAGCATCGCTGCCCCTGTTACCCGATCGCGCCGCAGTCACCCCTTGTCGGTCTGCAGGCTCTTCAGAAGATCGATCAGCTTCGGTGCCATTTCTCTGATTTCCGTAAGGTGAATGGCTGTGAGCCGCATCAGGACGTCCTCTGCCTTGTCTGTCAGTTCGATTGTTTGCCGACGCCTGTCGTTCTCGTCCGCCCGCCGCGATACGTAGCCGGCCGCCACCAGCCGGCCGACGAGTTCGGTCGCCGAATGCGGTGCGATCAACAGGCGATCAGCGAGCATGCCGATCGTCATCGGCTCTTCCGCCGGGTGACCTTTGATCGCCAAAAGCGCCTGGTGTTGTTGGGTCGGCAGACCCTCATGTTGCGCAGCCGAGCTGCTGAAATCCATGAAGCGGCGCAGCGTATAGCGCAAATTCGACAGAGCTTCATAATCCGCAGCGGTCAGTCCTTCGGACTTCTTCGTCAATGAACCTGCCCCCTGATTGCCTCGTGCGCTACTGCATCCACGCAGCCATTTCCATTCTTCGATGATCCTGCAGGACACGCAGGGCCAGCATGAGCTCCGGCGCCATCTCTCGAATCTCGTGGAGATGCGCAGGCGTCAACTGCCGCAATATTCCTTGTGCCTCCTCTGTCAACCGGACAACCGGCTTTCGCCGCGCTTTCACCTCGATGACAACGCTCCCCTGCGCCTCCAGCGAGCGTGCCAGCTCGAGCGCGGCGTCAACCGGCACGAACAATCGTTCGGCAAGCGACGCGATGCTCATTTGACCGTTGACACCAAGCCCACGGATTACCAGCAGCGCCTGATGTTGTTGAGGAGTAATGCCAAGCTGCCCGGCGGCCTTGAGGCTGAACTGGCGAAACTTGCGGATCCGGTATCTGAGATTGGCCAATGCTTCGTAGTCCAGGTCGGACAATCCATTAAATTTTGTCGTCACAGCAGTACCTCCGCGATTGCATGTTGATTTATATCGTATCACGATATATTTGCGAGGTCGAACGGAAGCCTCAAGCAAGGACAAGCGATGCCGCATCCCAGGATCACTCAACGCCCACATGATTTCACAGGGGGCCTCTCCCGTCGCGAGGCGGGCGATTTCACCACCGACAGACGCGTTCTCGCGCTCATCGCCATGGCGCTCCTTGTTGGCACCGGCGGCGCCTTTGCGGCCTGGGTTCTCGTCAGCCTGATTTCGCTCGTGACCAATCTCGTCTGGTTCGGTCGACTGAGCATCGCGGCCGTTTCCATCGCTCAAGCACCGCGCTCGTTCTGGACGGTTGCAATCCCGGTTCTCGGCGGATTGGTCATCGGCTTGATGGCGCGCTTCGGATCCGAAAAAATCCGCGGACACGGAATTCCCGAAGCCATCGAGGCGATCCTGATCGGCGGCAGCCGGATGTCACCGAAGGTGGCGATCCTGAAGCCGCTTTCATCAGCGATTTCGATCGGGACCGGCGGCCCCTTCGGTGCAGAAGGCCCGATCATCATGACGGGCGGCGCCATCGGCTCGCTGTTCGCGCAGTGCTTTCATATGAGTTCGGCCGAACGCAAGACCCTGCTCGTCGCCGGCGCAGCCGCCGGCATGACGGCAATCTTCGGCTCCCCGATTGCAGCTGTGATGCTCGCGGTCGAACTGCTGCTTTTCGAATGGAAGCCGAGGTCTTTCATTCCGGTCGCTGTTGCGGCTTGCGTCTCGATCTGCTGGCGGCCCTTCCTGTTCGAATCGGGCGCGCTCTTTCCGGTCTCGTTCCACACGGAGCTTCCGTGGTGGGGCATGGCGCTTTGCGCGGCGATGGGGATCGTGGCTGGCCTGCAGTCCGGCATTCTGACGACCCTCCTCTACAAGGTAGAGGACCTCTTCGAAGCGCTGCCGGTTCACTGGATGTGGTGCCCGGCGATCGGCGGGCTCGTCATCGGCCTCGGCGGCTTGATCGAACCTCGGGCAATGGGTGTCGGCTACGATATCATCGACGGGCTGCTGCACAGCACGCTGCTTCCGCAAGCCGTCCTTGTCATCCTCATCGTCAAGGCAACAATCTGGCTCGTCGCGCTGTCCTCGGGGACGTCAGGCGGCGTTCTCGCGCCGCTGCTCATCTTCGGCGGGGCTCTCGGATGGCTGATTGGACTGGCACTTCCAGGCGAACCCGGCTTCTGGGCGTTGCTCGGCATGGCTGCGATGATGGGCGGAACGATGCGAGCACCGCTGACCGGGACATTCTTCGCGGTCGAACTGACTGGCAACATCTCGATGATCGTACCGATCCTCATCGCCACCGTCAGCGCCTATGCCGTCACGGTCTTGCTGCTTCGGCGTTCCATCCTGACCGAAAAGATCGCCAGACGCGGGCGCCATATCACGCGCGAATACGGCATCGATCCCTTCGAGTTGACGCGCGCAAGAGACATCATGATCGACAAGGTGGACACCCTTCCGGCCGAGATGACAGTTGGAGATGCGTGCTCGTTCTTCGCGACATCCGCGCACACCCACCGGGTTTATCCGGTCGTAGACACCGCAGGCGTCGTCAAGGGAATGGTCTCACGCGCCGAGGCCTTGCGGTGGCAGGAGGATGTCACCCTCTTCGATAAGACCTTGGACGAACTCACCTCGGATAGCTCCGCACCCGCCGCGCACCCCGACGATACCGTCGGCTACGTCGCGGACCTGATGCTTGCCGCGGATACGGGGCGCATTCCGATCGTCGATCCGCAAACCGGCAAGCTCCTCGGCCTTGTCGCACGCAAGGACCTGCTTCGCCTTCGGCACTCGCTGCGTGTCACGGAGACCGAGCGCCAACCATTCCTCGGACGCGGCCGCGACGTTCAAGCCGACGCCATCTGATTGATCTGAAACAGTAATGGCGGTCGCGCATTATGCGGCCGCCATTATCGACATTCTTGGAATCGGGCTTCAGAACACCTGACGAAGGATGACGAAGAGCACGAAGGCGATGGCGATGGAGGCCGGCAGCGTCAAAATCCAGGCCATCAGCATGTTGCGCACCGTCGACCATTGCAGGCCCGATCCGTTCGCCGCCATCGTTCCGGCAACGCCGGAGGACAGCACATGCGTGGTCGAGACCGGCAGACCAAGATGGTCGGCCGCGCCGATGGTGACCATGGCCACGACCTCAGCCGCAGCCCCCTGGCCGTAGGTCAGGTGGGTCTTGCCGATCTTCTCGCCGACGGTGATGACGATACGCCTCCAGCCGACCATGGTGCCGAGGCCGAGCGCGATGGCGACCGCGATCTTGACCCAGAGCGGGATGAACTTGGTCGCGTTGTCGACGGCCTTGTGATAGGCGGTGACGGCCTGCAGATCGGCCGGCTCCATGGCGAGAAGCTTCTGCTTGTCGATCAGCTTCAGCGCCTCGCCGATCAGATAGATGTCGTTGCGGACGTTGCTGACCAGATGGGTGGGAACGGCCTCCAGAGTCGGGAAGGCGGCGACTTCGGCGCTTGTCGCGTGGATGAACTGCTGCAAGGCGGGCGTCGTCGCGTCCGTCCAGACCTTGTTTTTAACGGCGTTGCTGACTTCGACGCGGAAGTCGCCGGCCGTGGCACCCTGCTTCACATATTTGCCGAGAGCGATTTCCACCTGGGCGGACGCGCTCTTGTAGGCTTCGAGGTAATTGACGTCTGGGGTGCGGTTGAGCGCGAAGGCGGTGGGGACGAGGCCGATCAGGATCAGCATGATCAGGCCCATGCCCTTCTGGCCGTCGTTCGATCCGTGGGCGAAGCTCACGCCGGTGCAGGTGAAGATCAAGAGGCAGCGGATCCACAGCGGCGGCGGATTGTTGCCTTTCGGCTCCTCGTAGAGCGCCTTGTTGCGCACCAGCACCTTCATGACCAGAAGCAGGATGGCCGAGAGGCCGAAGCCGATCAGCGGCGAGATCAGCAGCGACAGGCCGATATTGGTTGCCTGCGACCAGTCGACACCGCTGGTGGCGCTGCCAACAGGCGCCAGGAACTGGTTGGCGAGGCCGACGCCGATGATGGAGCCGACAAGCGTGTGCGAGCTCGACGAGGGCAGGCCGAGATACCAGGTGCCGAGGTTCCACAAGATGGCGGCGATCAGCAGCGCGAAGACCATGGCGAGGCCCGAACCCGAGCCGACCTGCAGGATGAGCTCGACGGGAAGCAGCGCCAGGATACCGAAGGCGACGGCGCCGCTCGACATCATGACGCCGAGGAAATTGAAGAAGCCCGACCAGATGACGGCGAGTTCGGCCGGCATGGAGCGGGTATAGATCACGGTTGCGACGGCGTTCGCGGTGTCATGGAAGCCATTGACGAATTCGAAACCGAGCGCGATGAGCAGCGCCAGGCCAAGCATGATCCAGGGAACAGCAACAACGCTGGTGAGATCGCGCCCAAGCGCGTAGGCGACATAGCCGAGACCGGCGACAAGCAGCAGGATGATCACTGGAAGAAACCACTTTTTCGAGCTCGCCCCGTGCAACGGGTGGCTTTCGTGATCCCGGCGAATAGTCTCGTTGGTGACGTCAGCCATCTCAGTTCCTCTCTCAGAAGCCGTCCCTTCGAGTTATGCCTGCTGCGTGAACCTCTCATGACAGTTGTCAATTCGTCGTCCCATTGCGGTGCGCCAGAGATGACAACGCCGGCGCCCCAAATACGGGAGGCGACCAAGCTGATACCGCCGTGGGCACCGCTATTCCCTCATCGCCGGAAGCGTTGAAACGTCAACCTTTGCGGCCTCCGCATGACGGAAGGGCAACTGGTCCGCCCGATTGCAAGTGGACCAAACGCAACGTTCAGACTACGTCGCAGGAATTGAGCCGCCCGGCCACACACCGGCTGACGGCGGCGCTTCGCCAAATGGCTGGACGGCTTCCGCTGGCGGTCGCGGCCGTCCACGAACTGTAGTGCCCTGCCCAGCGCTACATCGACATCCTCCCGTCTGCTGATATCAGATACGTCGCCCGCTGCCGTTATCGAAGACGTGCGCTCGCTCGGAGATGAAACTGACAGAGATCATCTGGCCCGGATCGATGCTGAGGCGGTCCTTCGAGACAATTGTGATCTCGTGATCGCCAAGGCGTGCCGTAACATGGGTTTCCGATCCCGTGGGCTCCACGACCAAAACCTCCGCAGGCACCCCGCCGTCTTTGCCGATGACGATATCGTCCGGCCGAATTCCATACGAAACGTCGGTTCCGTCACGCAACTCCGCCGTGTTCGGCACGGTTGCGATACCTGCGACCAGCAGGCCTGCCTGGGTTGCCTTGGCCGGCAGGATGTTCATCGCGGGACTCCCCATGAAGGTGGCAACGAAGAGATTGGCCGGACGATCATAGAGCTCGAGTGGCGTGCCGATCTGCTCGACGCGGCCTGCATTCATCACAACGATCTTGTCAGCCATGGTCATGGCCTCGATCTGATCATGGGTGACATAGACGATCGTCGACTTCAGGCGCTGGTGGAGTGCCTTGATCTCCGCGCGCATCTTGACGCGCAACTTCGCGTCAAGATTGGACAAGGGTTCATCGAACAAAAAGACCTTTGGATGGCGAACAATCGCCCGGCCCATCGCGACGCGCTGACGCTGTCCGCCCGACAGTTGAGCGGGTCTGCGTTCCAGAAGCGGCGTAAGCGATAGGATATCGGCCGCCTTGTCCACCTCCGCCTTGATCTCGGCCTTGCTTTTACCGGCAAGCTCAAGTGCGAAGCCCATGTTCTGGGCAACCGTCATCTGCGGATAGAGTGCATAGTTCTGAAACACCATGGAGATGTCGCGATCCTTGGGTTCGAGGTCGTTGACCCGTCTGCCGTCGATCGAGATATCACCCGAGGTGACTGTTTCGAGACCCGCGATCATGCGCAGCAACGTCGATTTGCCGCAGCCCGACGGGCCGACGAGAATGACGAACTCGCCATCCTTGATCGACACGTCGACACCATGCATGACGGCAACCGCGGCGTAGGACTTCTTCACATTGGAGATTTCGACGGATGCCATTGGCTCACCTCAATCGAGTTTGCGCACGCGCAGTGCGAGATAGGGACGTCCCGGCAGTTCGATGCCGAAGGCCGCGTCCGCCTTGCCGCCTCGCGTGATGTTTCCATGCCGCTGCGGATGCGGAACGAAGGCCTCAATCCGTTCGGCGGGCGTCACCGTCATGTTCCACGTGTCGATGAGATCGACCTCGTAGCGACCATCGTCCGTCGGCAGACCGGTGGTCCACTGGTTCGGCTGGTGCTCGCCGAAATAGAGGTACGACACCTTACCACCGAGGTCCCGGGCGCCCGAAATTCGGCTCCACGGCCACTGGTCATGCATGCCCATCGGCTCCAGGCCTTCGAGCTTGTCGTCCTGCATCAGCTTCAGAAGGAAGCTGATCCGCTTCCAGCTCTCGCCGTGAAGAACGCCGCCCTTGGCCCACCAGATCAAATCGTCGGGATCGACGTAGGTTTCGCCGTGGCCGGCATAACCGCCGCGCATCACCGTGATCCAGAAGCGGTGAACGAGTTCCTCGGCGCTGATATTGCCCCAGCAGTAGATGATGTTGCCTTCGTATTCCGGCTCGTCGTTGACCACAGGCTTGCCATACGCCAGCCGCCATTCCGGCGTCCGCTTCACATCCCAGTTCTGGATGCAGACATGGGTGATCCATGGCTTGCGGTGATCAAAGTTCATGTTCTGATCGCCATTGTGGATCGACCGAAGGTGCTGGACCGGATCGTTCTCTTCGAGGATGTGACAAAAGCGATCCCAGGTCTCGACCGGAATGGTGTCGAGCAGGAAGTCGTACTCGTTCGCCAGCGCCCACCAGACATTGCGGAAGGGGGAGAGGCGAGCTGCGGCATATTCGACGTAGCGCAGGTTCTGCGCCTCGGTCATCGTCGCATAGCCCCAACGGTCATAGGGGTGAAAAAGAATGAGGTCCGCTTCGATCCCAAGGTCACCCAGCCGGGCGATCTGCTTTTCCAGATGCTGGAAGGCCGCAGGGTTGGGACGATCGAAATCGATCCCACCGTCGCTCTTCTGCAGAAACATCGGCTGCAGCGGCTCATTGGTATTGAATGGATAGTCCTTCGGGAAAACGCCCATGCGGATCTTGTTGAAGCCGCTCTTTTCGAGGCTTGCAAGAGTTTGCTCCTGCATATCGAGCGGCTGATGCGTCCAGGCGTAGCAGGTCGTTCCGAATGGAAAATAAGGCGTGCCATCGGCATGAGCGAAATGGAAGCGATTGCGGACATGGACCGGTCCGTGCACGCCATCTCGCGCATCCATCACGGTCAGTTTCCCTTCGCGGCCATCGAGGTCGGCGACGTTGGACGTCGTAACGTAGGTCCACTCGCCAAGCGCATCAGGCATGAAGCGGATCACATACTCGTCGCCGCCGTCATGGAAACCGGTGACACGCACCGAGCGATTGCCCTGCTTGAAGTGCGCATGCAGCGTGACATCAAGATAGGGGTTGCCCTTAGCCGGCGCCTTGAGGCGGGCTTCAAAGATATCGAAGAGATGGGTCATGATCATTCCTTGACGGCCCCGGTCGTCAGACCGGCGACGAAATAACGTTGGAACATGAGGTAGACGATGGCTGCTGGCAGCACCGTCATGATGATGGCGGCGTTAAGCTCGCCGTAGTCGCTCGAGAACTGGCTCTGGAAACTCATCAAGCCGAGCGGAAGGGTCCACATCTTCGGATCCTGGAGGATGACAAGCGCCATGGCGAACTCATTCCAGGTCGCAACGAAATCAAGGATCAGCAGCGCCGAAAGAACGGGCAGCGACACCGGCAGGAAGATCCGTCGGAAGATGGTGAAATGCGAAGCGCCGTCGATGCGCGCAGCCTCCGAGAGCTCCTTCGGCACGGCCGAGAAGAAGCCGTGGAGAATGAACACCTGGTAGGGAATGCCGAAGGCAAGGTAGGGCAGGATGATCCCGGGATAGGTATTGATCAGGCCGAATGCGTTCACCTGCCGGAAGATCGGCGCCAGCATGACCTGGAACGGAAGCATGGTGCCGAACAGGAAGAGGGCAAAGAGCGCCTTGTTCATCCGCATCGGAACCTTGGCGAGCGCATAGGCTGCCATCGCCGAGATGAACAGACCAAGCGGCACCTTAATCACCGTGATCACCACGCCATTGAAGGCCGTGGTCGAGAAATTGCCGCGTTTCCAGGCCGCGACGAAATTGTCGAGGGCAAGTTCGGTCGGCGGCATGAAGGCGCTCGAGCCCATCACCGTGGAATTCGACTTCAGGGAGGTGAAGACGATGAACAGAAACGGCGTGATCCAGATGAGCGCCAGCAGAATGAACGCGATCCACAGCGCGACGAGAACGGGGTCGACCTTTGCGGAATCGACGGGCCGGAAGGCTTGCGAGAACATCTTCATCGCACCATCTCCTCGCGGCGGAACATCCACCGCATGTAAGGCAGGACAATCACCAGCGTGATCAGCAGCAGAACGACGGAAACGGCGGCGCCGCGGCCGAAAACGCCAAGCTGCATGGACTGCGTATAGGCCCACATCGCCAGCATCTGGGTCGACTGGGCCGGCCCGCCGCCAGTCATGCCGTAAACGATGTCAAACGCCTTCAGCGAGTTGATCAGAGAAAGCACGAAGACCACCGTGATGGTCGGCACAAGCGCCGGAAAAGTGACATAACGGAAAACTCCCCAGCGCCCTGCCCCATCGATGCGAGCGGCTTCGATGAGTGTTGTCGAGACGCTCTGGAGACCGGCGAGAAACAACACCATGGAAAAGCCCACGGATTGCCAGACGTGCGCAACGAAGACCGACCAGAGGGCAATCTGCTTGTCGCCTAGCCAATCCATGATCCAGCCGTCCAGATGCCAGCTCGTCAGCAGACTGTTGAAGAGACCGAAGAACGGGTCGTACATCCACTTCCAGATCGTCGCGACGGCGATCGAGGCAATGATGACGGGCAGGTAGAAGATTACCCGCAGGCCCGATTTTCCGGGGATGTTCTGATTGAGCGCAAGCGCCAGGCAGAAACTGATAAGGTTGGGGATGATCACGGCAAAGGCCGTCCACAGGATGGTATTCGTGAGCGCACCCCAGAACACCGGGTCCTGCGTCATGATCGCCCGATAGTTCGCCAGGCCGACGAACTTCGCGTCCGGACTGAGGCCGTTCCAGGACGAGAACGACATGCGGATGACGTCGAACATCGGATAGACGGCAAATAGAAGGTAGACCACCAGAGCGGGCGCGAGCAGGACATAGCCCTGCATCTGCGGCCCCATAGATTGGCGCGCTTTCGACATTTCTTCTTCCAAACCTTATGTGAGGCTCCGCCTGAAACGCGCGGAGCCTCGGCCTTGGGAGGTTATCCTCGATTGGCGATGAAGGTCTGCAGGGTCTTGCCCGCGTCGTCAGGCTTGATGTTGCCGGACGCCACTTCATTGATGACGCGCCAATATTCCGTGGTCACGTCGAGCGGGAATGCCTGGTCGCCGTTCATGTAGATCTTCGTGTACTTGCCGAAGATATCCATCCATTTCTGGTCGAGCGCAGAGACGTTCGAGTACTTGACGTTCGCGTTGACGGAGATCGAGCCGAACGCGCCGAGATTCTCCTGCTGAACCTTGTCGGAGAGCAGATAGTCGAGGAACTTTGTCGCATCTTCGGAATTGGGGCTCTTCGCCGAAACGTAAAGATATTCAGCAAAGCCGTAGAGACGGTCGGTTCCTGTCGGGAACGGGAAGAGATCGAAATTGTCGATCTTCTTGGACTCTGCCAACTGGCTGACCAGCCAATCGCCCTCGACCATCATCGCCGCGCGATTGGCAAGGAAGAGATTGAAGCTCTGCGAGTTGTCGATCCCCATGAACGGCTTGAGAATGTAGTTCTGCGACCAGTCGTTCAGCTCCTGGAAGCTTGCGGCAGCACATGCTTCCGTGCCCCAATCGAGCTTCATGTCCATCAGTTGGTCATGCTTTTCAGCGCCGCACTTGGCTTCAAGGATGACGTCCATCAGGCGCATCAGGTGCCAGTTGACCGTGCCGCCGAATGTCATCGCCGGAATCCCGGCCTGCTTGAGCTTGGCAGCGTCGGCCTTCAACTCGTCATAGGTCGTCGGAGGCGCGGCGATGCCGGCCTTGGCGAACAGCTCCTTGTTGTAATAGATTCCTTCGCCGTGAAAGGTGTACGGCACGCCATTACGTCCGCCGGGATAGATCTTGGAGAAGCTTCCGGCGGTGCCGACGAGACGCTTATCCCAGTCGTACTTCGTGTAAGCTTCGTCCAACGGCTTCGACAGGCCCGCCTTGACGAATTCGCCGCCCAACCCGAGACCTGCCCACATGAAGTAGATGTCCGGCCCCTGGCTGGACTGCGCGGCAACGCGAAGCGCTGCCTTGTGCTCGTCCACGGAGCGGCCTTCCCGCGTAACGGTGACGCCGGGGTTGGCGGCTTCGAATTCCTTGATGATCTTGTCCCACGCCACATTGGCGGAGTTGTTGTCAAAGGTGAGCGTCCAGATTTTCACCTCACCCGCATTGGCGGCGCCCGCAACAAGCGCTGCACTCATCGCCAACGCAGACAGCGTGGCGGTCAAACCATTCTTCATCGAAGCCTCCCTGAGCGGTCCTCTGCCGCCACCACAATCAACCAAACGCGTTCAAAACTGTCAATTACTTTTGTCATTTTAGAATTAACTATGCGGTCATCGCCTATTATTTCGCCTGACTTAATTCACCTGTACATCATAATGCATTGTGCGTATCGGCCATTTCCGCCGATTGAAAAAAGTTGACTCGACGCGCGAGTTCAGTTCAAAACGCAAGAAGGAGGCGGCTCATGCAAAATATCAACGAACTCTTCCTCGACCACGATTCGCCGGCCGGCCGGCTCGTTCGAGGGCTCGCCGCCTTCGGCGCGGCGACAGCGGGGCAGCTTTCAAAATCGACAGGTCTTGGCCGCTCAACGGTTTCAACCGCGCTGACCGAACTGAGGGACACCGGCATCGTCATAGACGTCGATGCCAAGGCCAGCGGCTTCGGGCGGCCGTCTCAGCTGCTTTCGCTTAGCCCAGGATCAGGCCGCTGCGCCGGCGTTCTGCTGGGCCTCGGCGAAATACGCATTGTCATCTGCGACATGACGCATGCGGTGCTATCGGACGTCTGGATTCCGATCCGCCGCGACTACACGCCGGAAGAGGCCGCCGACCAGGTTAGAGATAGCCTGACAACGCAATGCCAATCGCTCGGCATCACCATCGCCGACCTCCTCGGCGTTGGCGTGGCGATTTCCGCGCCACTCAGCTACGACGGCAAGGTGCTGAATGGCGACGTCCTGCCAACATGGGCCGGCGTCGATCTCGCGGAAATATTCTCGACGCGGCTGGATTGCCCACTGCATGCCGAAAACGAGAGCCATTGCGGTGCGCTCGCCGAGATGACCTGGGGCTCGACGGTCGGCGAAAGCGACTTCATCCTCTACAAGTTCGACCTCGGCGTCGGTGGCGCGATCGTGCGTGACGGCGCAGTCGTCCGCGGCGTCAGCGGCAGCGCGGCCGAATTCGGTCACATCGTCCTGGACCCGGAAGGTGCCTATTGTCGTTGTGGCAATCGCGGCTGCCTTCAGACCTATGTCGGCGGTTACCATCTGATCCGCCGCGCCGAGGAATTCAGCGGCCAACCCGTAACCATCGATCAGTTCGTGGAGCGCGCCCGCGAGGGCCGGATCGGCTACAGGCGCTTCATCGAGGATGCTGCCGTAAAGGCCGGCTGGGGCATGGGCATCACGTCGTCGATCCTCAACCCGCCGCTCTTCGTCATCGCAGGCAAGCTCGCGACGATCGGCAAAGCCTTCCTGGAACCGCTGGAGCGGAGCTTCAATCGCCACACGCTGCAGCATCCCGATCTTCCCGGCGTCAGCGCCCCGCGCTTCGTCGTGGCCAAATTCCTCGGGAATGACGATACAGTCATGGGCGCTGTCGCGCTTGTGCTGCGACAACACGGACGAATCGTCAGCCCCACGCCATAAGCAACCGAGTGACAGACGCCAATCTACGACCGCCTTCAGATCGCGCCTCTGAGTTCGAGCAACTCCGTCTGCCCGCTTCGGCCCTTGACGCTGACGACGCCAACCGGAGCGAGTTCGAAAAGCTGGCCGACGGTATCCCGGATCGCGCCACTGACGAGAATCGACGTTCCATACTGCCGATTGAGTCCCTCGAGACGGGAGGCAATGTTCACCGTGTCGCCGATCGCGGTGTACTGTAGCCGCGCCTCGGCGCCGACGCTTCCCACCACCGCAGCGCCGGTGTGCAGTCCGAACCGTGTGATGAGCACGGGGCGTCCGCTCACACTATTCGCGTGGTTCATTGCATCCACCGCTTGCTTCATGGCGAGCGCGCAATGGCATGCGTGTTCGACGTGATCAGGATCATGCAAGGGAGCGTTCCACATGGCGAGGATGGCATCGCCCATGTATTGCACGATCGTCCCGCCGTGACGCTCGACGATCTTGTTGAGGGCCTCGAAATATTCCGACAACAATGCAACGACCTCCTCGGGTGAATTCTCTTCCGAGATGGTCGTGAAGTCGCGGATATCGGTGAAAAGCACGGTGACATCCTGCCGGACCGCGGCGCCGACATTCGCCTGACCTGCAATCACGATCCTGCGTACGAGTTCCCGGGGCACATAAAGCGAGAAGGTACTGATCGCATGTCGTGCCGACCGCAGCGCTTTCGCGAGCGCATTCACCTCGGAAATCCACGAATGGACGATCCGGCTTTCGCGAACCTCCAGTTTTCCCAACTGCGTCGCCTCCTCGGCGAGCATCATAAAGCGATCGGCTGACGAGGCGCGAGATGAAGACCGCCGCCAGGATGCCCAACGCAAGACAGGCTGCGGCGATCGCGAGATTTCGCGTCAATCTCTGTTCGACTGGTCCTACCAGGTCGCTCAACGGCGCGACGATCGCGACCGTGTATTTTCGTCCGAGCCCGGCCACCGCTTCATGAAAGACCTCGGCAAGATATTCGCGCGCTCCTGCCTGAAAATGAGTGACAGTCCCTACCTCCGCACGGCCGGATTCGATCAGATGCGCAACAGCAGGAAGGGCTGGATCGACGTGAGCGAAGTCAGCCAAGGATACCTCCCTGCCACGACGGAGCCTTCCCCTGACTTCGCTCATCAGGTCTCGGTCCGAATGAACCATCAGTTTAACATCCTGATCGAAAACATATGCCCGGGCGTGCTCTGAGACGGCACTGATATCGACGATATCTCCAAGCGTAACGAGCATCACGTCTGCTCCGATCACCACGTGTCGGTTCGCCGCCGTTGGCGTTGCGACTGTCATCGTCAGGAAATTGGTTGATGCCGAGATATAGGGGCCGACGGAGATCGCCTTGCTCACGCCGACAGCGGCCGTGTACCAGGGCCTGGTGCGTGGGTCGAAGATATCATCGCGATCCGCCGCCCTTCTCAGCAGCCGCATATCCTTGCCATAAAACGTCCAGACGGCGTTGGGACCGCCATTCGACCGGTCGATCGTCCGCACCGCGTAGGCCGCCTCGGCAGGCGCATTCATGTCGCTGCGCCATTCGGCATTGTCAGCCGCATCAACGACCTGAACAAAGCTGCCGTCGGGATAACCCGCATAGAGATTATCGACGCGAAAAGAGGATCGGAGCACGTTCAGCAGAAACGCTTCCTTGGTATCCACGTCATACGAAGGTGGCGTCGTCATCTCCGGTACGGCTGACGCCGCGACGATTGCCGAATAGCCTTCCCGGAAGACGTTGCGGTAATCCTCGATGACCCTCAACCCTAGCTGCCGCATCTGGCCTTCGCCCGTTGAGACTGCAGCGAACTTTCCTTGGCTATAGGTGATGAATATCAGCGGCAGCGAGGTACAGGCCAACAGCCCGAGAATGATAACGCTGAGATGCAGCCGTAAGGGCATGGCCCAGGTGACCAAGATCCCCCTCAGCGTCCTCCAATACCCCTGCCCCATAGGCTCCCCGCCTTTGCCCACGCCTCGCAAGCGCGCTCACTTAATCCCGCGCTGGTGGCTGATTGGCTAGATAACCGAATAGGCAGTGATCCGGTCAAGCGCAGTTTCTCTGAGAGAGCGGTGGCGCCGACTGGATGTCAGAATTAAAACAGGCTGTATGGACGGTTCGTGACATCAGTTGCCAGATTCGGCGGCTGTAGATCGACGCGCAGTCGGTCGGGAAACGACATAGGCGGCGCATCCGCAAAGCAAAATCCCGACAAGGAGCGCAAGCCAGACACCTGGAGAAGCGGCGAGGAAGAAGGCGATGTAGCCACCCGACATCCCCAACACCGCAAGAATCTTCGCCTTCAACGGGATCGCCCCATTTTCGCGCCAGGCCCGCAAAGGCGGACCGCACCAACGGTGATTGAGAAGGTAGGCCTCGAACCGAGGAGACGACCGCGCGAAGAACCAGGCAGCAAGGATAAGGAAGATCGTTGTCGGCATCAAAGGGACAATTGCGCCGATGATGCCGAGCGCCGCCATGAGGCACCCTAGCGCGACATAAATGGCTCTCACCACCCAATGCGGTTGGCCTGACGTCGGGGTTACGGAGATATCGGGTTGAGCAGGATCGATCATCGGACTAGATAGGAACCTTCTCACACTGCAATCCGACACCCGAGCGCGGCCAGCCTCGATATGACGCGAAAGACACGCAGCCCCCGTCACGCCGACGCTCTCAATCTAACGCCTCCAGTGTCGCGGGTCACCCTCCCAACTCATTCTTTCTGTTGGTCGAACAACGCAGCGTTCGACCCGACCCATCACCGAGAAGATCAAGCCCTCGACATCGGTAGCGATCGTCGTGCCATAGCGTCGTCCGCTGACCGACGCCGGCCTCCAGCGCGAAGCGCCGCTGCGGGTCGACGGTATCCACAGCAATCTCGATTTAGCCTGGGCGCCTTGCAAAGGGCGCCCAGGCACAATTGTCATCTGTTACCGCCGAGCAAGGTCGAAACGGTCGGCGTTCATCACCTTTGTCCAGGCAGCGATGAAGTCCCGCACGAACTTGTCCTTGGCGTCGGAGGAGCCATAGACTTCAGCAAGAGCGCGGAGCTGCGCATGCGATCCAAAGATCAGATCAACGCGAGTGCTGGTCCACTTCAAGGCGTTCGTCTTGCGGTCGCGGCCTTCGTAAACGCCCTGCTTGCCGGCCGCCGGGGTCCATACGGTTGCCATGTCGAGCAGGTTGACGAAGAAGTCGTTCGTCAACGTCTCGGGCTTGTCGGTGAGGACGCCATGCTCCGGCTGGCCAGCCTTCAGCACGCGCAGGCCGCCGACTAGGACCGTCATTTCAGGCGCTGTCAGCGTCAGCAGCTGAGCGCGGTCGACAAGCGCCTCCTCGGGCTTCAGGAACTGTCGGCGGTTGGCGTTCACATAGTTGCGGAAACCGTCAGCGCGTGGCTCCAGCGCAGCGAAAGACGCAGCATCGGTCTGGGCTTCGGTCGCGTCCATTCTGCCTGGCGTGAACGGAACGCTTGCGCCGGTACCCGCTGCCTTCTCGACGCCGGCATCGCCGGCGAGCACGATGAGGTCCGCGAGCGAGATCTTCTTGCCCGCCGTCTGCGCGGCATTGAAGTCCTTCTGGATTCCCTCGAGAACGGAGAGCACCTTCGCCAGCTGCGCCGGTTGACTGGCATCCCAGTCCTTCTGTGGCGACAGCCGGATGCGCGCGCCATTGGCACCGCCGCGCTTGTCCGAACCGCGGAAGCTCGACGCAGAGGCCCAGGCTGTAGAGACCAGCTCCTGCACCGTCAGACCGGACGCCAGCACCTTCGCCTTCAAGGCTGCCACGTCCTTGTCATCGACCAGCGCGTGGTCCACGGCCGGGATGACATCCTGCCAGATAAGATCTTCGGCAGGCACCTCGGGACCGAGATAGCGTACCTTGGGACCCATGTCGCGATGGGTGAGTTTGAACCAGGCACGGGCGAACGCATCGGCGAACTGATCCGGATTTTCCATGAACCGGCGCGAAATCTTCTCATAGACAGGATCGAAGCGCAGGGCGAGGTCGGAGGTCAGCATCTTCGGCCGGTGCTTCTTCGAAGGGTCGAAGGCATCCGGGATCGTCTCGCCGGCGCCCTTTGCGACCCACTGCTTTGCACCAGCCGGACTGGTTTCCAGCTCGTATTCGTAGCCAAACAGATTCCAGAAGAAGTTGTTGCTCCACTTTGTGGGCGTCGTCGTCCAGGTCACTTCCAGGCCGCTGCCGATCGCATCGCCCCCGACGCCGGTGTTGAACTTGCTGGACCAACCGAGGCCCTGTGCCTCGATCTCTCCGCCTTCAGGGTCGACGCCGACGAAGGACGGATCTCCCGCGCCATGCGTCTTGCCGAACGTATGGCCACCGGCAATGAGCGCGACGGTTTCTTCGTCGTTCATCGCCATGCGGGCGAAGGTGTCGCGGATGTCGCGGGCTGAGGCCAGCGGGTCTGGATTGCCGTTCGGCCCCTCGGGATTGACGTAGATCAAGCCCATCTGCACGGCGCCGAGCGGTTCTGCTAGCTCGCGCTCGCCGCTATAGCGCTCGTCGCCGAGCCATGTGCCTTCGGGACCCCAATAAAGCTCTTCCGGCTCCCAGACATCGGCCCGACCGCCGGCGAAGCCGAAGGTCTTGAAGCCCATGGATTCGAGCGCGACGTTACCGGTCAGGATCAAAAGGTCGGCCCAGGAAATGCGGTTGCCGTATTTCTGCTTGATCGGCCAGAGAAGGCGGCGGGCTTTGTCGAGGTTGACGTTGTCAGGCCAGCTGTTGAGTGGGGCGAAACGCTGCTGACCCTGCCCCGCGCCACCGCGGCCGTCGGTGATGCGATAGGTACCGGCGCTGTGCCATGCCATGCGAATGAACAGGCCGCCGTAGTGTCCAAAGTCGGCCGGCCACCAATCCTGGGAGTCCGTCATCAACGCATGAAGGTCTTGCTTGACCGCATCGAGGTCGAGCGTCTTGAATTCCTCGGCATAATCGAAGGTCGCCCCCAACGGATCGGAAAGACCTGAATTCTGGTGCAGGATCTGAATGTTCAGCTGATCCGGCCACCAGTCACGGTTCCCTCTGCCGCGAGGCGTATTGCCATGGGGCACGGGACATTTGCCGGCGCTATCGGGTTTCTGGTCCATTGTTTTCTCCTCGGTTTCTTGATGCGTCGAAAGCGGGAGGACATGCCGGTCAGCCCTGGATCACAAGGCAATCCCCAGACACCGCGGACCCGCGACCTCCACTTCCATCTTCATAACCGATGCGGACCATAACTCTAAGTTGGAATTACTGATCAAGGCGATAAGCTAAAGCTATCGTCGATGTAAGTTGCAGGCAAAAAATTGGCGCCGCCATTGGGCGACGCCTTCCGCATAGACTTTTTGGATGCCGCCGCGTTAGCGCCTGAGAACTCGCATAGCCAACGACACGACAAAGAGAACCAGGAAAATGAAGAACAGAATCTGGGCGATTGATGCTGATGCACCGGCGATACCGCCAAAACCGAGCACGCCGGCAATGAGTGCAACCACTAGGAATACGAGAGCATAGTAAAGCATTTCCACCTCCGTCATTCTGACCACAGGGAAACGGGGAGGCCGGCGATTGGTTCCGAGACAGGTCCCGGAAGCGTCGCTAGGTCGCTGCGACCGCGCGGCGGCGTGTGAATGCACTGTCGCCATCATAGGGATTCGGCGGCTCCGCCGCGGCAAGGTAGGCGTTCGCGGGAACCGTCAAGGAAAACCAGAGCCCGGCGCCAACCACGAACAGTTGGCCGACCTCATCGCCACCGCCGGCCAGCATGGGCAGACAGGCGGAGATCATGAGCACGATCATCCGCACGACCCACTCGGTCTCCCGCTTTCTGATCGCAAGCGCGGCCATGGCTCGATACTTGCGCGCGTCATATTCGCCGCTCTCGGGTTTCGTCAGAAGTTTCCACGCAGGCGGAAACGACAGCATCAAGAGCGCACCGGCGGCGAGCAGACCCGGTGTTCCGGGAAGAAACCAGCAGCTCACGCCAAGCAGGAACAGGATAACCACGAGGTTCCATATCGGCCCAAGCGCTTCAGGAGAACGACCGCTTCGCCGATGCCAGACCTGAAGCATCCACGACGCTGCCTGAAGCATCGGCTGATCAACAAAACGATTGATGAATTCCATAACGTGCCCTTCGCTCGCCCGCGCGGCTAACAACCAGACAATTCCGGCATGAGCGTGGCGCGGTCGATCGTTTTGGAACCTGCGCAAGGTTTTGGCGACCGGGCGCATCCGAAGCACCTTCAGCTTCCGGAGCGGACGTCCCCAAAAGGGCGCCAGCGACTGGGGTTAATGCTTAGCGACGTTTTGGGGCGACGCATTTCCATCATGCTTCAGCATGCAGATCGGGCTTGCGCAGTCGCTGCAGACTCCTAGATTGACCCAATCAACCGTTTTAGCTGATTTGTTTTATGGAGGTTTCATCATGGAATATCGTCGTCTCGGAAAATCTGGCCTCAAGGTCAGTGAGTTCTCATTTGGCTCGTGGGTGACCTTCGGCAAGCAGGTCGATGGCGGGGATGCAGTCGAGCTGATGAAACTCGCCTATGACAACGGCGTGAACTTCTTCGACAATGCCGAGGGCTATGAAAGCGGCAATTCGGAGGTCGTCATGGGCAATGCGCTCAAGACGCTCGGATGGAGCCGCGACAGCTATATCGTCTCGAGCAAGGTTTTCTGGGGAGGACAAAAACCGACGCAGCGCGGGCTTTCGCGAAAGCACGTCACCGACGCCGCACACGCCGCTCTGAAGCGATTGCAGGTCGACTATCTCGATCTCTACTTCTGCCACCGCCCCGACATCGACACTCCGATCGAGGAAACCGTGCGGGCAATGCACGATCTCGTGACGCAGGGCAAGGTTCTTTACTGGGGAACATCCGAGTGGTCCGCGCAGCAGCTGACAGAAGCCTACGCGGTGGCGCGTGACCTGCGCATCACCCCACCGACGATGGAGCAGCCGCAGTACAACATCTTCGAGCGCCAGAAAGTTGAGGCCGATTATCTGCCCCTTTACGACCTGCTCGGCTTGGGAACGACGATCTGGTCGCCGCTCGCATCAGGCGTCCTGACCGGGAAATATAACAGCGGCGTCCCCGATGGCAGCCGCATGAACCTTCCCGGCTACGAATGGCTGAAGGAAAAACTGTCCAGCCCGGCGGGCCGTACTCAACTCGAGCATGTTCGTCAGCTCGCGAAGCTCGCCGATGAGATCGGAGTTTCCATCACGCATCTTGCCTTGCTTTGGTGCCTGGCGAACCCCCGTGTCTCGACCGTCATCCTCGGCGCATCGCGGAAAAGCCAGTTGGAAGACAATCTGGCTGCACTGGCGAACAAGGAAAAGGTCACTGCGGACGTGCTCGCGCGGATTGACGCCATTGTCGGCAACAAGCCTGCGGCACCGCAGCGCTTCTAACGGATCGGAATCTCGGCGGTCGGGACAGGAGCGCGTAGCGCATCGACTTCGGTCAATCGCTCGCACTCTTCCCGATACGCGCGCTCCATGCGCATCAACCTTCGCTCCGGCAAGGGCCTCTCCTCCCGGATGAAGGCAATCATCTCATCGATGTCGTCGCCGCCTCCGGGAGCATCTCCCAATGGCAGGGCACGTCGCTGTCGCAGCTTCTGCGCCCAGTAACGGATTTCTCGCTCGGCTGGAGGATACCAAGCGCCCAGACGATAGAGCCGATATTCGGTCCTCGCCCAGGCTGGCGGAGAACTCCCGTCGATCTTGAGCACAGCGGATGTATGACTATGGTCTCCATCCTCGACATCAGGATCACCGAAGAACCACGCGTACAGCCACGGCTCGCTGTCTGCGGGCTGTTCCAGCAGCCACCCTTCAAGGATCGGGGCTGTCGCCAGTTCAGCTTCACTTGGTGCCGGTGTCATCGCTCTTTGTTCTCCATTGGCATTCCCGCCACTATTGAAAGCGCAGCACAATCACAGAAGTCGGTCCTGCACCACCTCAATCGCTTGTCCGGAAACATTTTCACCACGACGGCGAAGTTCGCTGTTCGCCGAGAACCTGACATCAATGTCCTTGTTCCGGGTGAACTCGATCAAGGCATCCGACGTAAGCCGATCCCACGATCTTCCGCGGTCTGGTCCGGATGGCACCCGTGGCAGCAATCCGGGCTCGAGGCTCCAGGCAAGCAGTTGCTCAAGTGACGCCTCATTCAGAAGGTCACGCAGATGATGGGCAGTTACATACGCATCAGGCATCGCACGATGCGCTGGAAGACCGATCTCGTGCACCAGCCCGACCGGCATGCGCTGGTATCGCAGCATCTGGTTCGAGAAGCGGGGAAGATCGGGCCATACGCGCAACGCACACTTCCATGTACAGATCCACGGAGACCCTCCGGTCATGCTCGGTCTGCAGTAACGCTGTTCGAACGTTGCGCGATGGGCCGCCAGGGCCGTAACGCCGCCGACCGGTCGAAGCACACTCGGAGCGACCTGCTTCCACAGTGGTGCGTCTGCGACCTGCTCGTCGAGGATGTGGTGTACCGCCATCGTATCCGGAGAGATCGGACGACCCGGGTTGACGAACCGCGCGCCGCGATCCTCGCCGACCTGCCAGCGTCCATCTGCACCAAGGGCGACATCCTGCCACCCGATCTCGCAAACGTCGTTCGCGCCGTTTCCGCCGGTTTCGAGATCGATAACGCGTATGCGTGGATTTTCGGTCGTGCTCAGCATGACGAGTTATGTAGTGCGCCAGGCGCGATAGCGCACGCCGGCGTGCCATCTTCCCGAAAAAAGCCGAACCAAACACCTTCAAAAGCACGACCACGACCCGCCGACCTTGCATGCGGACGATCCGTGCATTAGCTCATGACTGGAATGGAGCAGGCCAAATGATCCTCTTGTTACTCGCAGTTCCGATCGTGCTGGTATGCTATTTCCTGTTTCCCCGCCCAACGTTATTTGCCCTGATCGTCGTTATCTTCGTGGCAGCCGTCGTCGCGACATATGTCTATCTGCAGCAATCCGACCGCAACGACTCGGCTAGCCTGGTCGTGGGTACGAGCAAGGGGACCGACGGTTGCCTCGATCCAGCGAAGCCTGTCTTTGTTCAGTTCACCAACGGCTCCGAACGTCAGGCGAATGTGATACGTTTCCGGTTGCTCGCAAAACGCCCGGGCTTCAGCATCGAGGCATATTCCGACTATCTCACCAGCTACAAGATCATCGAGCCTCGTGGAACCTACGGAACATGCTGGGCTCTCAACCACTATAGAGGTCTTGAAACACTACCAGGCGGGCCGTCGCCAAAAGATCTGGAATGGTCGGTCGAAATCTCGTCTGTCGATTTCGCGAGCGATAACTAGTCGCTACTCGATATAATAGTCCTGACCAACGTTTTGGTAGGTCAGCTTGAGAGTCCCATCGGGCTGAACGACATAGCGTTCCGATACCCGATAACCAAATTTTCCGAGGAAGGTGTGCTTTACCACGGCACCCGGCCTGTAAGGAGAATGGATTACCCTGCCATTGTATGTCAGACTACCTGGCAGGGGCTGGATTTCTGCGGATGAAGTGGTACAGCCGGCAGCTCCAGCCGCCAACGCTGCGATTACAATTGCCATCTCAATTCGCGCTCGGCGTGCCATCGAACCCGCCTCCTCGTCCTCAAGACGCCATCGTTGCTTCGACGTGGAAGTTCAACGGTGCAGTCTACCTACAATACGCCTCAGAACCCGTCGTCATAGTGCTTTGCTGTCGCACCTGATTTCCCTTCCTGGCTGAAGGAATTCGGACGCCATGTACCTGCTGTGACCCAATCCACTCTATCGCGGTACGCAATTCATGCCGGCGCGTGCGCCTACCTCGATTTCACGGTAAAGCCTCGCCCACACAAAGGTGAACGGGGCTTTTATTGTCAGCCCAGGAACGGCAGAGGCGCATCCGGGTTGACGAGGCTGGCCTGACGGATTTCGCGCCAGAAATCGGCGGGAACAACCTCGTCCAGAGCCGCCCGATCCTCCGCGATGCGCCCAGGCTTGCTGGCGCCGGGGATGACGGCCGCGACCGCCGGATGCGCAAGCGAGAATTGCAGGCCCGCTGCCTTCATGCTGATACCGTGACGATCCGCGATCGCCTTGATCCGTGCCACCCTGTCGAGGATTGCAGGTGTCGCCGGCGCATATTCGAAATTCGGGCCGCCTACCAGCGCGCCCGAGCTATACGGGCCGCCAACGACGATGCCGAGACCACGTTCGGCAACCTGAGGCATGAGGCGCTGAAGCGCTCGATCGTGATCGAGCAGCGTGTAGCGGCCCGCCAGCAGGAAACCATCCGGACGAGGACCGTCAAGTGCAAGCAGCAACTCGATAGGCTCGACGCGATTGACGCCGAGGCCCCAGGCCTTGATCACCCCTTCGTCGCGCAACCGGTCCAGCGCCTTGAAGGCACCCTTGCGCGCACTTTCGAACACACTGAGCCACTCGTCGCCATAAAAATCCTGGGCAACGTCATGAACCCAGGCGATCTCGATACGATCCGTCTTCAGCCGCTTCAGGCTGTCCTCGATCGAGCGCAGGGTGGCATCTTCCGAGTAGTCGTTGACGATCTTGTTGGGGCGACCGTACTTGAAGACATCGCCCTTTTCGCCTAGATCGCGCGCGCTGACGTCCTCGATCTCATCGAGAATGACCCTGCCGACCTTGGTGCCGATGACATATTGATCGCGGGGCTGTCCGCGAGCGCCTCGCCCATGCGGATCTCGGCGAGACCGGCGCCGTAGAAGGGCGCATTGTCGTAAAAGCGGATGCCGTCCTTCCATGCAGCCTCGACTGTTTCGATCGCTTCCGGTTCCGGAATGTCGCGAAACATGTTGCCAAGCGGAGCGGCACCGAAACCGAGCTTGCTCGGCAGAATATCCTTCAGAGTCATTATCTTATCCTTTCGTGCCGGCGACGTGACCAGGGCCGGCCCCTGTTGAAAGAAGAGATAGAATGCAGGTGGCAGCGGCGGTAGCCGGTGAAGGTTCGCAGGATATGAGAAGGAAATTCACAGATGGTCAAGCTGTTAGGTGGAAGCCTCACGAGAAGGACGAACTGCCGGATCACACGGGCTACGCCTTCGACCATTTCTATCTGGGCAGATCGTTCAGGAGGCGGCTTCGAATGTTTGCAACCGCCTCCCGTTGTTCAAGCAGATTTCCTTAGAATTCCTGCCAGCTGTCGGAGCCGCGGCCGTTTACGGCCTTGGCGACGCGAGCCGTCAGGCGATGAACCGCAGGCGTCTCGGCCTGGCGATCGGACGCGGCAGCGAGCCGCGCAGCAACCTGCCTGAGCTTGAACTGCGATACCAGTCTTGCGAGGTTCTGAGCTTCCGACGACAGCTTGTGCGTGGCAGCCGAGGTCTCTTCGACCATCGCGGCGTTCTGCTGCGTGACCTGGTCCATCTGGTTCACGGCCGTGTTCACTTCCGCAAGACCCGTCGACTGCTCCTGCGATGCGGTGGCGATGGATTGAATGCGCTCGTTGATCTCGACAACATAGTTCTCGATCTCGCCAAGGGCACTTCCGGTCTGTTCGACAAGCTGCACACCGGAGCCGACGCTTTCCGCCGACTTGTTGATAAGCGTCTTGATGTCTTTCGCGGCAGTCGCCGAACGCTGCGCGAGTTCTCGCACTTCCTGTGCGACGACAGCAAAGCCCTTGCCCGCCTCACCGGCGCGCGCTGCTTCGACGCCGGCGTTGAGCGCCAGCAGGTTCGTCTGGAAAGCGATCTCGTCAATGACGTTGATGATCTGCGTGATTTCCTGCGAGGCGTGCTGGATGGCTCCCATCGCCTCGATCGCGCTCGCAACGATGCGTGCGGATTCGCCGGCACGGTCTCTCGCATTAGAGACCATACGGCTCGCCTCCTTCGCCCGGTCCGTCGAGTTCTTCACCACGGCGGTGATTTCATCGAGTGCAGCAGAAGATTCCTCGAGAGCGGCAGCCTGCTGCTCGGTGCGCTTCGACAGGTTGTCGGAAGACGCCCGCAGTTCGGCGCTGTTGCCACTCAGCGTATCGCTTGCGGAACGAATGTCGGAGATGGTGTCCTGCAAGCGCGAGATCGTGTTGTTCACATTGCGCTGCAGCTGAGCAAAGACGCCCTTGAAATCGCCGTGCATGGTGTGCGTAAGGTCGCCGTCGGCCAGCAGGCTCACTACCCGGTTCGTTTCGCCGACGCCGATCTCGACGGAAGACACGAGTGCATTGACGTTGCGCGCGAAGGCGTCGAGGTTCTCATCGTCGTAGGTCTTGTCGATGCGGCGCGAGAAATCACCGTCGGCAGCCGACGACACGACCGTCGCGAGTCCGGCCTGAAGGTTGTCGCTCTTCTGACGCATTGCATTTTCCTGCGCATTCATGCGCTGCACTTCAATGCCGTTACGCTTGAACACCTCAACTGCGGCGGCCATGTCGCCGATCTCGTCCGGGCGGCCGACATACGGCACCTCGGTGGAATAGTCTCCATCGGCGAGCGACTTCATTGTCGCGGTCACGCGGCCGATCGGCCGGCTGACCTGATGCGTCGCGATATAGAAGGCAAGGCCGACACCGCCGAGGATACCGACGAAGGTCGCAAGGAGCGTGACGATCATGACGTTCTGCTGGAAAGAACGGAGGTCCTCGGTTACTTCCTGAAGACGAGCCTCGTCTGCGGCGACGATGTCGTCGATTTCTTTCTGGAACGACTTCCGGTTGGCGCGGTTCTCGTCGGTGTTGCCCTGCTTGCTAGCGGCAGCGGGACCTTCAGTTACGGCGAGCCGCGCGGTTTCCGTGCGAAGTACCGTGAACGCCTGCGCAGCTTGTTCGAGCTGTGCGAACTCGGTTTTCTCCCAGTCCGGAACAGCGGGTTTCCAGGTAGCAACAAGATCATTCATCTGGGCGAGCGACTTCGACGCACCATCGGCATAGGTCTGTGCAGCCTGGGTGGACTCGGCGGCGTAGGCGCCCCTGAGGTCCATGACGACTGCTGTCACCAGCCGGTTGAGCTTCTCGCCCATCTTGCTTCGCAGGGAAATGTTTTCCAGCGCACCGACGCGGTCGTCGTAGACATTGATTGTGTAGATGCCGATCGAGCCGATCAGCAGTGCGACGAGCGCCATGACGGCCACGATCGCGTAGATCTTGCCACGGATTCTCATATGAACTCCAGATATTTTCAGTTGGCGGAATGCAGCCGTCATGGCCAAAGGGGTACCCGTGCGTAACAGTCTAAAGTTTAACGGGGTCCAAACCTGCACCCATAGTTCTGATGAGTCAGATCTGCCATTTCAGCTGTGCGGGTAGAGCCTGAAGCAACAAATGAGACAGATGAGTAGAGACCGCCGAGTACCGCCACGTCAGACCATCTCCATATGAATATGGCGGCATGAGCTGGCATGAAATGGCGATGTATGTCTGAGCCAACCGGTCAGGCGTGCGCCCGGCAAAAAGCCTCGAACTCTCGGGCCGGCGCAGTGCGATGCCTTTCCTTGTGCCGCAGCAGCGTGAACCGCCGTGGTGGCAACTCGACGTCGAGCACGCGCAACTGGCCGTTCTCGACAAACGGCGTCACGATGGTCTCCGAGAGCGCCGTCACGCAGGTACCGCTGCGAACGGCCGACAACACCGCCTCATTGGATGGAAGAACAAGGGACACGTTGAGCGCGGCGGAATCCATGCCCATGCCACGAAGCGCCTGTTCAAGTACCGACCGTGTTCCCGATCCGGCCTCACGCATGATCCAGCATTCTCGCGCGAGGTCTTCGATGAGGACCTCATTTCGATTTGCGGCACCAGTCACCACCACCAGCCGATCGTTGGCGATGGTGGAACTGGAAAGTGCCGGTTCGTCCAGCGTCCCCTCGATGAAGCCGAGCTCCGCGTCACCACTGATTACCGCTGCTGCGACGGTCGAAGTGTTGCCGATCGTAAGATTGACGTTCACGCCCGGATAGGCTTGGGAGAACCCGAGAAGCAGCGGCGGCAGCCAATAATTGGCGATCGTCTGGCTTGCATGAACATCCAACTGTCCGGTGCTGAGATTACCCAACTCGGCAAGAACGGCCTCCGTCGTCTTCACGCGGGCGAGCGTTTCCTTTGCTTCGCGCAGAAACACCCTCCCCTCCCTGGTCAACCGGAGGCCGCGGCCAACGCGGTCGAAGAGCACGACGGAATAGAAGTTCTCAAGCGCCTTGATCGAGGCGCTGACTGCTGAGGGCGTCAGCCGCAGCGCAACGGCGGCCTGGGTCAGATGCTCACGTTCGGCGACCGCCACGAAAATGGTCAACTGTTCAAACGTCATGCGAAATCGTTCTCATTTTCAGAATAAACCATGCATTATTATTCGATAGATCGAAATGGAATGGAAGAATAGCCTTCAGATGCTGATTGCATTGGAGCTTTCATGTCGACCTTTTCGAAATTGCCGGAGATTGTTCCCGGCACAATTGCTGCTATCGCGGTAACTGTCGTGTCCCAACTCCTGGTCTTCGGAGAAAGAACCCTGACCGGTTTCGAGCTACTTGACGGGCTCGTGATTGCTATCCTGTTGGGCACCCTCTGGCATACAGTCTTTGGCCTGCGGCCGTCGTTGAAGCCCGGCGTTGCGTTTTCGAGCAAGGTTCTTCTGGAGTTTGCAATCGTGTCTCTCGGCGCTTCCGTGAGCGTCTCGACAGTCGCCGACGCTGGATCGAAGATGATCCTCGTTGTGGTCGGAACCGTGTTGTTGTCGCTGATGATAAGCTACGGCATATGCAGACTGCTTGGGCTGCATGACCAACTTGCCACGCTGGTCGCCTGTGGAAACTCGATTTGCGGGAACTCGGCCATTGTCGCCGCCGCTCCGGTGATCGGCGCGCGCTCCGACGACGTCGCTGCTTCGATCGCGTTTACGGCCGCGCTCGGGATCGTCGTCGTCCTCGTGCTGCCTCCCCTTTTTCCTGCCAGTCACCTCAGCGAATGGCAGTATGGCGTCTTGGCCGGCATGACGGTTTACGCGGTTCCGCAGGTGCTTGCCGCCACCGCGCCAATCGGGGCCGCAAGCGTGCAGATCGGCACTCTGGTGAAGCTGATGCGGGTGCTGATGCTGGGACCGGTCGTGCTGCTGTTGAGGCTGAAAAAGGGCAATCAGAGCGCAGCCCGACCGTCGCTCGCACATCTTGTGCCGTGGTTCATAGTCGGTTTCTTCGGGATGATGGTTCTACGCAGTCTCGACTTCATCCCAGCCACCGTTCTCACCATTACAAAGGCCGGATCGACCTACCTTACCATTGTCTCCATGGCGGCGCTCGGACTGTCCGTGAACATGAGAACCGTTTTCGCATCCGGCGGTCGCGTGCTTCTTGCCGGCATTCTCTCCATGTTGGCGCTTGCCACCATGAGTGTGGTTGGATTGATGATCCTGCATGCGAACTGAGCGATGCTAACGCACGCAGACGTTCCTGCCGCGCCCGATCCGTCCCGCCATGAAACAGCGTCCTATGCGCCTGTGGTCGCGGCACGACTCGTTAAGATAACGCCCTCAACATCATCGCCGCTCATCGCAACGTGCTTGCTTCCGCTCAGCTCGCCCCTAAATCTCAACGGATGGACACTGACCGAGTAGCTAGCTCTTCGGACACGATCAAAACTTCCGCGAAAAAGACCTTTCAACGGTTGACGCCCGCGATCGTTGGCGAAGTTGATCGCCTTCTCGCGGGGCGCACGCGCGATATACGCCTGAGCACCGATCTCGCCGAACTTTTCCGCGCCCGATCATGGTCGTCGACAGCGAAAATCATCCGCGCCTGGATGGCCTGGGTCATCGTTCTCGACGTGCTGACATTGGCCGTCAACGCAGTGCTGCTATCGCCCGGCTCGGTTGTTCCTATGCTGGCGCCGGCTTCGATCTTGCCTCCCGCCGCACTCGCGGTCGGCGCCGTATTCCTGAAGCAGCGCCCTCTGTGGATGCAGGGCGTCGCTATCCAGTTGGGCATGTTCCTGATCCTGCTGTCAGTCGCTCTGGTTGCCGTCAATGCCGGGGGCGAATATTACGAGCGACACCTGACGATCATGATCTTTGTCGCGGTGACGGCGATCATCATCTTTCCCATCCCCTTCAAATGGTCGATGTCGATCGCGGCTTTCGCGCTCGGCCTTTATCTGGTCTTCCAATTGCGAAATCCGGACATTGGAACAGGGAGTGCCCTTGCAGGCGCGCTGTTTTTCGCGAGCGGCGTGATTGCGACGCTGGTCGCCCGTCGAACGGCAAATATTCTGGCCCACAAGACATTCCTGTTTGAGCTGCGCGATCGCGCACGCCTCGCAGAACTGACGGATGCCAATTCGCGCCTGGAATTGCTTGCCCGAACCGATCCTCTCACTGGCATCGCCAATCGCAGATGGATGATGGAAACCCTCAACCGGGCCTGGAGCGAGGATCTTGAGCCGATGAAAGGTGTTGCAATCCTGATGTGCGACGTCGATCACTTCAAGCAGCTCAATGACAGCCTCGGCCACGGCGAAGGGGACCGCTGCCTGGTGAAGGTCGCAGGGATCATACAAAGCAGCCTGCGGGACGAGCATGATCACGTGGCGCGCTATGGTGGGGAGGAATTCCTCGTGCTTCTTCCGGACGCCGACGGACAGGATGCGTCAATCGTCGCCGAGAAGATAAGAAGCCGGGTGGAGGCTGCATCCTTGGCCAACCCGAGTTCCGCCCTTGGCCCTTATGTCACCGTCAGCATCGGCCTTGCCGCGTACAAACGTGGCGGCGAGCCCGTCTCGTCCGAGATGCTCCAGCGCCAAGCCGACAAGGCGTTGTATCTCGCGAAGAGAGCGGGTCGCAACCGCGTGGTTATGTATCCCGCCGATGCGCGAGAGATACAACGTTGATATCGTTTGTTTCTTCGGCAATTCCAGGCGTTGAATGCGGCTCTATCAGGACGAGAACCCCAATGGAGGTGTTCCATTTGCGCCCGGCACGTCCTGGGGAAATTCCAACAGACCTCTCGGTGGGTGGATGTCCGTCCGCCCGGCACGACGATCGGCTGCAAACTGGATGGCTTCGATCAGTTCGAGATCAAGGACCGGCTTTTGAAGGACGCCCAATGCGCCCGGAACGCCGCCTCTGAGAGCCCCTGGATCGCTGGTCATGAACAAGACGGTCACATCCGCCTCCGCCAATGTTCGCCCGACGATCGGGCCGGTGGGTCCACCCTCGAGATTCACGTCGACAAGTGCCATGTCCACGTGATCGGCGAGCAACAGGGCCTGATACATATTGCTGGCGATGCCAACAGCGTGGTGCCCAAGTTCCTCGACGGTATCTTGCAGATTGAGAGCGACCAAAGGCTGATCTTCTACTATTAATACATTGAAGGACATAGGTTTTCTCCGCTGGTTAAATCTTCTCCGTTGTGCTCCGGTTAGGAGGTAACACTTCGAACCCGACAGGTGTTCCGCAGAGCGAAAATGCGATATCGACCATGGTGAGCACCGCTGCGGCCTTGGAGCCGGAGATCATGATCGGGACAGTGACGATGCAGATGATCGCCCAAAGCGTGCACCCGGCGCCGACACCGAAGAAGGAGAAGGCATGCAACAACGCATGCCGCCTTATCAGCCAAGGCAGAAGAAGGCCAAGAATGATGCCTATCAGCCAGCTCATCTCGTCTCCTTCCGTAATCAAGCTCAGCGGAAGCACAATCATCGCTGACCCGAATTGTTCCCTTGCGAAACGGCGCAAAAGGACTGGAAGCATGGCAAAGCATGACCCAGCCAAAAGAGGCTGGATGGGCAACCATTTCGTGACGCAGACTTCTCGCTCCGATGATGGATTAATTTCACGAACCGTTCGACGAAGGCTCACAAAGGCTTGGCCGGCGCTCACCGCCGTTGTAGGGCTTCGTCGCGACTGATGTCTCGGCTAGGCGAACGGAAGATGGGACTGAAGAAATGAACGAGGCATCCCGTCAAACAGCAGTCACGCCATCCGCGCTGTCGGAGTCGGAGAAGAACGTCATTATCGCGGGCGTCCTTCTTTCCATGTTGCTCGCAGCGCTGGACCAGACGATCGTTGCTCCAGCCATGCCGACGATCGGAAAGGCACTTGGGCACGCCGAGTATCTTCCTTGGGTTGTGACAGCCTATCTTCTGACCGCGACCGCCATGGCGCCGCTCTATGGCAAGATTTCGGATGTGCGCGGACGGCGCCCAACCATCTTCGCCGCCATCATCATCTTTCTCATTGGATCGCTGATCAGTGCGCTTGCGCCGAATATGCTGATGCTGATCATCGGCCGCGCTGTCCAGGGTCTTGGCGGCGGCGGTTTGTTCGCGCTTTCGCAAACGGTCATCGGCGATCTGGTGCCGCCGCGCGAGCGCGCGAAATATGCGGCCTGGATCTCGGGAACATGGGCGGTGGCAAGCATCGCCGGACCGCTGTTGGGCGGCACCTTCGCTGAGCATTTCCATTGGTCCCTGATTTTTTGGATCAACCTCCCGCTCGGGCTGGTGGCGCTCGCGATCATCAACAATCCGCTGAAGAAGCTGCCGATCGCTGCGCACAAGCACCGCATAGATGCCGCCGGCGCCGTCCTCCTCGTGGTCGCGACCGCCGTCTTGCTGCTTGCGCTCAACTGGGGCGGCAGCCGCTATTCCTGGCTGTCCCCGACGATAATAGGATTGCTGGGCGCTTCCGCCGCCCTCTGGGCCGTATTCAGCTTGCGGCTGCGACGAGCGGTCGAACCACTGATCTCGCTGGAAGTTCTTGCCAATCCGATCGTACGGTACGGGACGCTATCGATGTTCGCGGCGCAGGCTGCCAACGTTGGCCTCTCGGTCTATCTTCCTGTCTACATGCAATCATTCCACGGCCTTTCCGCCGGTGGTTCAGGCGTTGCCATGCTTGGCCTGCTGCTCGGCACCGTTGTTGGAGCCACGGTCAGCGGCCGCAGCATCCCGCGTGTCACCCGCTACAAGATGATCGCCATTGCGGGCGCCCTTTTCAGCCTGATCTGCCTCGCTGCGCTGGCCTTCTTGGCTGGTCGGTCGTCGTTGCTTGTGCTTGAACTCCTGACCGTCGGTGCCGGCTTCGGGACCGGCATGACATTCCCGGTCGCCACCATTTCCGTCCAGAACGCGGTGGATCAGGCCCATCTCGGCGTCGCGACTGGTGTGCTGACGTTCCTGCGGTCACTTGGCGGTGCCCTGGGCGTTGCCATTCTTGGCGCCATCGCTCTCGGTAACGGACTGCCACTCGGCGGCGAAAGCTTGCAGGCATCAGGGGCGACTGCCACGTCGGCTGCGCCCTTCGCCTATATTTTCTTCGCCTGTACCGCAGCCATGGCGCTATCGCTCCTCGTGTTGCACCTCATGCCGGAAAAGCCTCTGCGGGGCCGCGCCGAGAACGATGTTCCGACCGTGGTCGAATGACTGCACGAACGCTTCGACCGGCTGCGGCCGGTCGGCTTGGTCCTCGCATTTGGCGCCATTGTCAGGCGGTCGTGGCCAGCAAGTCCTCAAGTGAGGCAACATCGACAAACGATCGCGCCGCTGTAGCGAGATCGCGATCCAAGGTCACCAAAACATCCGCCTGCAGCTGTGTCACGGCGATGTACTCGGCGCTATAGGTATCTTGCCAGTCAAGCTTGCTGGCGATCTCCCACGCGTGCCGCTGCAACACACGATCGCCAAGCAACCGAATTTGCAGTCCCCGAAGATAGTCGAGCTGAACATCAGCCTCCTTCTTCGCAAGCTCGCCGCTGCGAACTGCTGAGTAGAGCTGCGACAACACCTGGGAGCGCAAGAGGGTCGGAGCGACCAGGGCGTGGTCTACGGGCACCTCTGCCTTGTCCCTCGCCAATAGCAACGCGACATCGGCAGTTATCGCAAACCGTTTCTTCACTGGGCCCTCCTCCTGCAGTCAATCATCCGGCTGCGCGAATAATGCGTCAGCTAGCGTCGCGCTTAGATAATCCAACCTCTTCGCTTCAGCGATGCGCTATCCGGTGACCTCTAGATCAGAGCTTCAAGCGTCCCCGCGCCTGCCAGGAGAATAACCACAGTCCACGGAGGCATCTTCCAGACGACGAGAAGAAGCAGGCCGAGCAGAGCGAGGGCGAAATCCTTGGGCGACAACACCGCGCTGACCCAGACCGGGTTATAGAGCGCCGCCGCAAGCACTCCGACCACCGCGGCGTTGGCACCACTCATCGCTGCCCGGGCAAGCGGAAAGCGGTTCAATCCGCCCCAAAACGGCAGCGTTCCGACGAGTAGAAGGAAGCCCGGCAGAAAGATCGCAACAAGACAGATGGCAGCTCCAAGGACGCCATTCGGAGAAGGGTCCATGGCGGCTCCGAGGTAGGCCGCGAATGTGAAGAGCGGGCCAGGCACGGCCTGCGCGATGCCATAGCCTGCGAGGAACGAGTTATTGGAAATCCAGCCCTTTTGGACGGTTTCCGCCTCCAGAAGCGGGAGCACCACATGACCGCCCCCAAACACCAGCGAGCCCGAACGATAGAATGCGTCGAATAAGCTGATGGCCTGGAGATTGGCGTAGGAGGCGACGACGGGAAGCGCGATCAGCAGCGCAAAAAAAGCCACGAGGCAAATCGCGCCAACCCACCTCGATATGTTGAACGAAACACTTCCGCCCTGTCGCGAAGCGACTTGCCGACAGAGCAGAAGACCGAGAAATGCCCCGACGACAATCGCCGCCAATTGTCCAAAAACGCCGCCGAAGGTGACGGCAAACACGGCGACTATGGCAATTGCCGCGCGTGGCCGGTCAGGGGTGAGCGATTTCGCCATGCCCCACACCGCCTGCGCGACGACCGCGACCGCCACGAGTTTCAAACCATGAAGCAATCCCTGTCCGACGGGATTGTTGAATGCAGTCGCCGCCATCGCGAACACGACCAGGATAATTGCGGATGGGAGCGTGAACGCCGTCCATGCGGCAAGTGCGCCAAGTGGACCGGCGCGCATCAAGCCGAGGGCGAACCCAACCTGGCTCGATGCAGGACCCGGGAGAAACTGGCAAAGCGCGACGAGGTCTGCATATCCTCTCTCGTCCAGCCACTTTCTCCGGATGACCAGTTCATCTCGGAAATATCCAAGATGCGCGATCGGTCCGCCAAATGACGTCAAGCCAAGCTTGAGGAAGGCGCCGAACACTTCTCCAGGGTTTCCCGCGGCCGTCACTCGCTCACTCCGTATGCCATCAGTCTCCACCCGATCTCCTCTTTCGCTTGAGGCGGAGCTTATTCTTCGGCAGCGTGACACGATCATGACACCGCATGACATAGCTCGACCGGGAGCACCGCCCAATGATCTCAAGCAGTTCGCTCGAACCGGAGTATCCCCGCCACCTTGGGGCCTGCGCCGGTATCCGAAGGATGGGAGACGCCATCCGAGACGGGAACCTCCGCAAAATCGAAGGGACTGACACCTTCGATGCAAGCGACGTTGATACCGAACTGGCTCGTGTTCGAGCGGCGCTGATGGTGGGTATAGATCCCGCAGGTCTTGCAGAAATAGTGTTTAGCGGTGCCCGTATGAAATTGATAACGCGTCAGATTATCTTCGCCTTGGACAAATTCGATATCAGACAGGTCTGCCGAGGCGGCGATCGCACCCCGCATCCGGCAATAGGAGCACGTACAGCGACGGATGGTGTTGAATTCGTCCGCCAGCCGAACGCGGAACCTTACGGCACCGCAGTGGCATGCTGCATCATGCTGCTGTCTCTGATCGCTCATTACCGCCTCGCTCGTTTCAGCAATCATTAGCGAAGCCGAGCGCGCTCCACAATGCGGCGATAACTCGCGCGGCAATCCCCAAAACGGGGTTCGATTTGCCACGAATTGAATGTCACAATCCTGTTCGAATTGACGGCTAGATCGGCGAAAATCGGGAACGAGGATCAGCAGATGGCAGAAGAGAAGCCCCTGGATTTCGCAGGCGAGATCGTCGACTTCGACGCCGGGCATGGAGAAGCCGCCACCGTCGAGATGGACGACTATACCAGGAGCCTTGCGCAGGCCAAGGCGAAGTCGGTCAAGCTCGTCGACGCGATCACTGGCGCCACGCTGAAGAAAAAGGATGCGATCCACTTTGACGATATGCGCCCGTCGCTCGCGGATTTCATGCGTCAGAAACACCCCGGCCTTCGTTCGGACGACTACATCAGCCGCAAGGTGGTCGATGACTATCGCGGCCAGTACATTGCCGAACTTCTGCGCGACGAACGCGGCGAACTGTCGAACCTCGAAGACGAAGTCGTCGAAAGCCTGAAGAGCCACGACACGCTCGCAGAAAACATCGAAGAGGACTACGAGGAACATCGTTCGATCGGCGACCGCGTCGCTGATGTCGTCGCGACCTTCGGCGGCAGTTGGACCTTCATCATCTCCTTCTGCCTGTTCCTCGCCGTCTGGATGGGGATCAACATGGTGCTTGGCGAGAGGGAAGCGTTCGACGTCTATCCGTTCATCCTGCTGAATTTCATCCTCTCGACCATTGCCGCCCTTCAGGCGCCGATCATCATGATGAGCCAGCGGCGCCAGGAATCGAAGGATCGGTTGCGGGCCCTCAATGACTACAAGGTCAACCTCAAGGCCGAACTGGAAATCCGCCACCTGCATGAAAAGGTCGATCATCTGTTGAACCGGCAGTGGGAACGATTGACCGAGATCCAGCAGATCCAGATCGAGATGATGCTCGAACAGGCCAAAGCCGCCAATCGGGCATTGAAGATGAGCAAGGCGCAGAGGACCAAGACCAACGCGCTGAAGAACCTGTTCGGTACCCCCAAGGCGGATGAGGCCGACGAATAGGGGGACCAGCACAAAGCAAAATGCCAGGCCGCTGTGGCTCTCACGGGGCCTGGCATGAGGTGGTGCGGAGAAAGTCTTTCAGCTCTCTCAAACGGTCTGACGGCGGGCCAGACCGAGCGCGTGGTAAAGAACGATCGCTCCGATGGTCGCGGTGCCGATCCCATCAAGCGTAAAGCCCGCGACATCGAGCTTGAAGTTGCCGGCACCCAAGACCAATGCGACGCCGACGGTGATGAGATTGCGCGGCTCGGCGAAATCCACCTTGTTTTCGACCCAAATGCGGCCTGCGGTGGCGGCAATCAGGCCGAAGACGACGATCGACAGGCCGCCGAGAACCGGCCCCGGAATGGTCTGGATGAGCGCACCGAACTTCGGCGAGAACCCGAGAAGAATTGCGACGCAGGCCGCGACCAGGAAGACAAGCGTCGAGAAAATCCGCGTGACTGCCATGACGCCCATGTTCTCCGCGTAAGTGGTCATGCCCGTACCACCGAAGAAGCCCGAGAACATCGTTGCCAGACCATCGCCGATGAAGGCTCGGCCGAGATAGGGATCGAGATTACGCCCCGTCATGGCGCCGATTGCCTTGATGTGTCCGAGGTTCTCCGCAACGAGGATGACGACGACAGGCGCAATCAGAGTGATCGCGGATGCCGAAAACACCGGCGAGGTGAAGTGTGGCAGGCCGAACCAGCTGGCGGCGGTAACGCCCGAAAAATCAACCGGCGTTCCGAAACCGAAGCCGTTCGCGAGTACCAGGTAGGCGACATAGGCGAGCGCCCCGCCGAGGAGGATCGGCAGGCGACGCGTCATTCCCGGCGCATAGACGGCGATTAGGCCGACCGCGGCAACCGTCAGCAGTGCCACCCAACGCGACAGCTGGCTGCCATCCGGGCTCGCGGCCCCCGTGCCGGAGGCGCTGGAAATCGCGATCGGCGCGAGTACAAGCCCGATCGCAGCCACGATCGCGCCGGTCAGAACCGGCGGCATCAGCCGCTCGATCCAGCGGTGTCCGGCGAGCATCGTGATGACGCCGATCAGGGTGTAGAGAGCGCCGGCGGCGATGATGCCGCCGAGCGCCAGAGCGATGTTCGGATTGGGAGCGCCTGCCGAGGCGGCCGTCGCAACAAGAACCGGGCCGATGAAAGCGAAGGACGAGCCGAGATAGCTCGGCACGCGACCGCCAACAGCAATAAAGAAAATTAGGGTCGAAATGCCGGAAAACAGGATCGAGACATTCGGATCGAATCCCATGATCATCGGGGCAAGCACGGTCGAGCCGAACATCGCCACGACGTGCTGGAAACCAAGCACGACCGTCTGTGCCGCCGGCAACCGCTCGTCGGGCTGAATGCGCCCTTCCGTCTTCAGCCGCCAACGCGGAAAATACCCACCCGTTTCGCTCATCGCTCGTCCCGTTTCTTTTGATTTCACCACACGACCTTCAGGATTTCCGATAGGTCGGAGGAGTAAATTGAATTGTGATCGCCCGAATACTTGCTCGACGGCGACCGCCGGCCCTCGTATCGGGCACCAACGCCGTCGATACTGCGAACCGTTGCTGCTGTCATGGCCATCGGACGGCTTTCCACAACACTCAGAAGTAATTCCGGGCTTTGTCTTGCCGAGACTGGCAATCCTACCAATTTGCTTGGCGTATCTCTGTTGGTGTCCGTAGCCGGTGCCACGCCGCCGTTCACAAGAATTCGATGTGACGGCGAAAGCAATGTCGGAATAAGTAGAACTCATCCGCCACATGAAAAAGGACCGTGTCCATGCTTCCCCCCAAAGCCTCTCTCGCCCTCCTGTCTATCTTCGCCTTTGCCCTGGCCGGCACCGCATCGGCGCAGATGCCGCCTCAACAGCCGGATTCCAGGAGCTTCAAGGTCGGCTCACTCGACGTCGTCGCACTCCATGACGCCCAATTCGTGAGGCCAAACGACAACAAGATATTCGGCGTCGGCCACACGCCGGAGGAAGTCGCCGACGTGCTCAAGGCAGCAGGCGCTCCGACGGATACGGTGACGCTCAGCGTCGACGCGCTGCTGGTAAAGGAGCCGAAGAAACTGATCCTCATTGATACGGGCGTGGGTGGCGCGCTCCAGCAGTCTCTGTCTCAGGCCGGCTACAAGCCCGAAGACGTGACCGACATCTTGATTACGCATTCGCACCCGGACCACATGGGCGGCCTCGTCAAGGACGGCAAGCTGGCCTTCCCCAGGGCCACCATTCGCATGTCCGCGGCGGAGTGGACGTTTGCCAAGAAGAACGATCAGCTTGCAAGCATCGTCAAAGTGATCGACGGCCACGTGAAGACATTCAAGCCCGGCGCCGAGGTCGCTTCCGGCATAACCTCGGTCGGATTGAAGGGCCATACGCCGGGTCACGTCGGCTATCAGATCGTATCGGACAAGGAAAAGCTGTTCGACATCGGCGATACCGTACACAGCTCCATCATTTCTCTCGCGAAGCCCGAATGGCCCGTCGGTTTCGACGGTGACGCGACCGGCGGGGAAAAGAACCGCGTCGAGACCTTGAAGAAGCTCGCCCAGACGAACGAACTAATCTTTGCGCCGCATTTTCCGTTTCCGGGTGTCGGCCACATCCAGGCCGACGGCGACCACTTCAAGTGGGAGCCGACCCTGAGCTCCGGAAAGTAAGCAACACCGACGCGGCGCACATTCTGCTGCCGCGTCGCCATTCTAGAAGCGATTGTTCACACCGATCTTGAAGCGTTCGATCTCGTCGGATTCTTCGTACGCAATCGGAACGGCATAGTCGACGCGCAGCGCTCCAAAGGGAGAATCCCAGATTAGGCCGACGCCGACGGAGGCACGGATGGAGCCGCTGGTACCTTCAGCCACATCCGATCCCAGGACATCGACCTTGTTCGCAAACAGTGTGCCCGCATCGGCGAAGAAGGCACCACGCAAGCCGAAGTCGCGAGAAACGGCGGGCAATGGAAAGGTGACTTCGGAAGAGGCATAGAAATAGCTTGTCCCGCCAAGCGTCTGGTCGTCGACACCAGCAATCCGTGGGCCAATCCCTCCCTTTTCGAAACCGCGAATCTCATTTCCACCAAGGGTGAACTGGTCGAACGTGTTCAGGCTGTCGCCGAAGGCGAACATCTGTCCGCCGCCCAACGTGAGCGAGCCGACGAGATCGGCGTCCTCGTTGAGGAGCTGATAGTAGCGCAGCTTCCCGCTGATCTTGTAGTATTCCGAGTCACCGCCAAGCCCGGCGACCTCTTGCGTCAGCGTGGCATAAACGCCCCCATGCGGCTGCTTCGCATCATCAAGTGAATCGAAGGTGAGCGTGTTGGAGATGGCGGACTTGACCCATGGGCCATCGTCCACCAGATGGGCATAGGTTGCCGAAAGGTCGTCACTGTCGCCGCTGTAGTTCAGCCGAGTTACGCTATAGCGGAAGGTGGACGCCAGATCATCCGTGATCGGTGCAGTGATACGGAACGTCGCTCCCGCCTGATCCACATCGTAGTCGTCGTACGAGCTCTGCGAGTAATTAAGGTCGAAACCTGCGGCCAGGTGATATCCGAGAAAGTAGGGTTCGGTGAAAGCAAGGCTGTAGTTGCGATCATCGTCGTCATCCCAGCCCCCGCTTGCCGCAAGTTTGATGTACTGGCCTCGCCCGAGGCTTCGAGAACGGGCCCGCTCGAGCTAGCGCCCGCGCCAATACCGAAACTCCCCGTCGAGTCGTCCTCGACGTCGACCGTGACGACAACCCGCTCCGACGCGCTGCCGGCGGAGGTCGAGATGCTCACCGATTTGAAGTAACCTAGCGCCTCCAGCCGGCGCTTGGTCTTGTCCATGAGCTGCTGGTTATAGGGATCGCCCTCGCTGACGTCGAATTCACGCCGTATTACATAGTCTCTGGTTCGGCTGTTCCCGCGAATGACGATGCGCTCGATGTAGAGCCGCTCGGCCTCGTCGATCTGGAACTCGACTTCGATCTCTTTGGTCGAGATGTTATGCGTCACTCTTGGGCGAACGCGTGCGAACGAAAAGCCACGATTGGTTGCCGCGTCGGAGAGTGTTTCGACGGCTTTTTGCAGTTTCTTTTCGCTATAGGCCGCGCCGCTCTCGAGCCCCGTCAGCTTGTCGACGGAGAGCTCGTCCAGACCGTGAACGGTCGAGGAGATCGTGACCGGTCCGAAGCGATATCGCGAGCCTTCGACCAACCTGAATTTCAACGTGTAGCTTTTATCCGCCGCATCGAAAACGGCGTCCGCAGCGGTGACCTGAAAGTCCGCGTACCCCTGGTCGACATAGAACTTGCGGAGAGCGTCCTTGTCGGCGGCCAGTCTCTCCTCGCCGTAAACGTCCTTGCGTGTCAGGAAGGACAGGAAGTTCGACTTCTTGGTGCTGATGACGGCCGCGAGCCTGGAACTGCTGTAGGCGGTGTTTCCTTCGAAATCGACCGACTTGATCTTTGTCCGCTCGCTTTCGTCGATCACGAAGGCAATGTTGACGAAATCGTCGGCGACCGGAACTTGCTGCACATGGATCTGGACATCGTCGCGTCCGATTGCAGCGTAGGCTGCCTTCACGGCGGCGATATCGGCATCGAGCTGCGGCTTCGAATAGGGTGACGATGCCTTGGTCTTGACGACGCCCGCGAGCTTGTCATCCTTGATCTTGCGATTGCCGTTAAACACAATCTGGTTCACCATCTTCGTCTCCTTCACGGAAACGATGAGGCTGCCGCCCGAGACGAGAATATTGACCGTCTCGAACTGACCGACCGAATAGAGGCGCTTGACTGATGCATCGATCTCGGCACCGTCGAACTCCCTGTTGCGCGAGATCGTCAGGTTCGCCTCGATGAATTCCTTCGAAACCCTGTGGGCGCCGTGGATTTCAATGTCGTGCACTTCGGCCGCGTAGGCCGGCAGAGAGCCGAGCGCCGCGGTCCAGAATGCGAGCGCGCTTGCCCGCCCTCCAGCAATGACTCTGGATCGAAATGACATGCTTGAACTTTCACGATAGGCAGGCCGAGCGGCCGCGTTGAGACAGTGGAATTGAGCCGATGGCCGCCCGGCTATTGCCGATCGGTGTCGATACGCGCTGTCAGGGCCGCGCTCCGATCGAGAGCTTGCGGAAAGCCTTCCAGTGAAAGCGGAAAGGTGACTTGGCGGCCCTCGACCGTTGCCGAAAACAACTGCACTTTCAGTGTTCTCGCCCGCCGCATAGCGCGCATAAAATCCGCGTCGATCTCAAAATGCGAGATGCAGCCGGCAGGTACGCAGGTCTCGATTTTCAAGCGACGCAAGTCCTCCGCATCATCGATCTGCAGCGAACTGTCGCGATCAACAGCCATGCCGAGCGGCATGACGATGGTTCCTTCGCCGGGCCCATGCGAAGGCATCTCAAGCTCGAGCGAAAGGATACTCTGGTTCGTCTTCATGTTGAGAAGTTGCTGCTGCAGGATGCATCGCGTTTCGCCGTCTGTCTCAACGCATGAAACGCGCCAATCGTAGTAGTCCTCCTGCCTTTGGGACACTACGCTCTGCGGTCGCTCAAGACCGACCGAATAGGTCTTCGCCGGCTCGGCGAAGGTTGTGGCCATCCCTATCGCCAGTAACGTGAACTCGAACATCTCGGCACCTCATTAGCCCGGAAGGGCGCTATCTGATACGAAGAGAAACCGAACGTCCGTAGCGACGCCCAAGCCCTCGCAGATCGGCGGGGATCTGTGTTTTCGAAATCCCGTAGCACCGCGTCGAGAATCCGGCGGGCGCGTTACGAATTATTTCCCGTCTGTCATTTTTGATGGTTGGCGCTGGCGAGACGCCTTTTCTCCCCTTGGAATCCGATTGATTGTAGGATTGACAAGAACCCGTTCGTCCTAGGCACATTCGTAGTGTTCAAGCCAAAGGAGAAGACCATGCCAGGCACAGTTCGACTTCACCGCGTTTTGACGACCAGCCCCGACAAGATCTATAGAGCATTTCTGGAACCGGATGCGCTGGCCAAATGGCTTCCGCCGAACGGCTTTGCCTGCACGGTGCATCATCTGGAGGCGGCGGTCGGCGGCACCCACAGGATTTCCTTCCGAAACTTTACGACCGGCAACAGCCACGCATTCGGCGGCAGCTATCTCGAGCTCGTTCCCGGCCAGACGCTTCGCTACACCGACAAGTTCGACGATCCCAACTTGCCCGGCGAAATGGAGGTTACCGTTACGCTCAAGAAAGTCTCGGTCGGAACGGAACTTGAAATCGTCCAGGCCGGCATCCCCGACGTGATCCCGCCGGAGGCATGCTATCTCGGCTGGCAGGAGTCGCTGCGCAACCTGGCACGCCTTGTCGAACCGGAGATCAACCAATAGCCCGCCTGCGGGAACGCCGTGCGAGCACCCTCCGCAATCCCACTTTCCCAAATTTGCGGCATGCATAGAATGCTTGCCGCAAGTCCGCATAGAGGCAGAACTGGAAACCGAGATCCGAGTTGTTCGCCAACGCGTTTTCTCGCAGGCAGTGTTGATGAAGATAGCCACCTACAACATCAACGGCATCAACGGCAGGCTTCCCGTTCTGCTGCGCTGGCTCGGCGAAGCCTCACCCGACATCGTCTGCCTGCAGGAGCTGAAGGCTCCCGATGAAAAGTTTCCGGTCAAGGCGCTTGAATCTGTCGGTTACGGAGCGGTCTGGCATGGTCAACGATCCTGGAATGGCGTCGCAATCCTTGCCAAAGGCGCAACGCCCATTCTCACCCGGCGGGGGCTTCCCGGCGATCCCGATGATACGCATAGCAGATACATCGAGGCGGCGATCGAAGGGATCCTGGTGGGGTGCCTCTACCTGCCAAACGGCAATCCGTGGCCCGGACCCAAATTCGAATACAAGCTCAGCTGGTTTCGTCGGCTCAACGCATACGCAGGCGAACTCCTCGACCTTGGTGTGCCCATCGTCCTGGCCGGCGACTACAATGTCATGCCGACAGATATCGACGTCTACGATCCCAAACGATGGCGCGACGATGCACTTTTTCGCATCGAGGTGCGTAAGGCATATAGGGGGCTGGTCGACCAGGGTTGGACCGACGCTCTCAGAAGCCTCAAGGGAGACAAACGCGTCTACACATTCTGGAAGTATTTCCGAAACGCGTTCGCCCGCGACGCAGGCCTGCGGATCGATCACTTCCTACTCAGCCCGACCGTTGCCGAGCGCCTGAAGGCAGCAGGCGTCGATAAGGATGTGCGCGCGTGGGAACATACCAGCGATCATGCTCCCGTATGGATTGAACTTGGCGACGTTGATGGCAGTTGAGCCCGGTCGGTTATTTTCTGTCAGAACCCAACTGCGTTACATCTGCTTTCCGTCCTCCAACCAACGCACGTCCTCAGGCGACAGGCGAATGGCTGAAGCTGCCAGACTGTGCCGCAATTCGCCGAGATTTGCCGGCCCGATCAGGGGGATAACCGGCCATGGCTGGTGGAGAACATAGGCAAGGGCAATCTGGATCGGATCCTTGCCGAGGCGGCGCCCAAGTTCTTCGGCGCGCGCCTTGCGCTGAAAATTCAGATCCGAGTACCAGGCTCGCGCCAGATCTTTGTCCGAGAGTTTTTCAGGCCCTGCTCTGTCGGTAAAGAAGCCGCGCGCCTGGCTGGACCAGGCGAAGTTGACGACCTTGCGCTCCTTCAGCCATTGCTTCCAGCCGCTATCCGAAGAGGCGATACATCCCGGCCAGACCGGATCGACCATTTCCGCCAGTGAGAAGTTGTTGGAAAGGACGCTCGGCCTCGTCTTTCCGGTACGTTCAGCATAGTCGATCGCCTGATCCATGCGTTCACGCGTCCAGTTCGACCCACCGATAGGACCGCGGATTCGTCCCGCCCTGACTTCGGCGTCCATCGCATCGACAAA
The DNA here is from genome assembly GCF_001429725.1 of Rhizobium sp. Root708. GTDB lineage: Bacteria > Pseudomonadota > Alphaproteobacteria > Rhizobiales > Rhizobiaceae > Rhizobium. The sequence goes on from NZ_LMHV01000023.1 coordinate 213,310, forward strand.
TTCGCCAACCGGTATGTCGGGATTGTCGCGGTGCATGAAATAAACGTCGACATAGTCGGTCTGCATCCGCTCAAGGCTGGTGGTAAGCTGTTTCGCGATAACATCCGGATAGCAGAGAGGAGAGTGGGCACCCTTTTCGATGATCACGACGTCGTTTCGGACACCGCGACTGCGGACCCATTCGCCGATCAGACGGTCTTGCGTCCCGCCACCGTACTGGAAGGCTGAATCGATAAGATTGCCACCTGCCTCGAAGAACGCGTCGAGAGCGATCGAAGCTGCCGGGAAGGTTGAAAAGAGCATCATGCCGAGCGCCAGCATCGATGTCTCCTTGTCGATGCCCGGAATATGTCCTTGAGGAACGATCTGCTCCCCGCGCCGAAGGGTTTCACCCGTGATCGTCCTGGTCCGAACCGCGGGTGTTTCCAAGGCATATTCAAGCCCGATACCAGCGCGCCATTTGTCCATGACCTTGAGGTTGCCAAGCGTGTCGGCCGCCGTCATGCCGGGATAGGCGAACTCGCGCCGCCCTGCCCTTATTGCCTGCCCCGCAGCGTCGACTTCGAACGAGTAGACGTGCCGAGGCTCCTCTACCGGAATATCCCTGCGTAACCCACTCGCATCTGATAACCGGATGACGGCGGTGCCGCCCTGTTTGCCTGCGGCAAACCAAAAATGATCGATCTCGATCGCCCCCGCAGTCCCGAAAACGCGAAGAACATTGTCCTGAGCGAGCGCGACCGAGCAGGCGAGTTCGGCGACGATGCCATTCGGGAAACGCAAGATTGCGGCACTCCACTCGTCGACCCCAGTCGAGCCGAGATGGCCAACAGCGAAAACCTGATCGGGTTCCAGAATGCCGCCGGCATGGCCAACGCCAGCGATCAACCGAGCCATCGAAACGGGATAACCGCCTACATCGAGGATACCGCCGCCGGCGAGGTCGTTGGCATAGAGCCGGTGATCCTTGTCAAACGGCTTCGCAAAACCGAAGCTTGACTTGATCATCCGGACCTCGCCGATCGCCTTGTCGCTCAGGAGTTCGATCAGCTTCAGAGTCAATGGATGGAGCCGATACATGTAGGCTTCGCCGAGAAATGTCCCGGCGGCCCGCGCGGCGGTTTGCATCGCATCTGCTTCTGCGGCGGATAGGCCGAGCGGCTTCTCGCAAAGCACGTGCTTTCCGGCCTTTGCCGCCTTGATCGCCCATTCCGCATGGGTCGGGTGCGGCGTCGAGATGTAGACGGCGTCTACGCTTTCATCCGCCAACAGTGCCTCGTAGCCGCGGAGTATGCGAGCGCCCGGAAAGCGTTCTGCGAGGCCGGCCTTATCGGGATTGCGGGTCGCAATCGCCTCCACGCGCCCTGTTCGCGACTGGGCAACGCCAGCAAAGAAGTCATCGGCGATCCGGCCGGGGCCAAGGATGCCCCAGCGAACTTTGTTCTCATCGGTCATAGTGCTTTCCTGCCTGTCGGCCCCGGCCACTGCCGCCGGTAGCGTGTTCTATCTAAGCTCGATCACCGCGCAGCCGTAGCCATCGAGTGCGAGCACACCGTCCACCGCTCTTCCGGAATCGAGGAGACTGACGCCAGCGGGGACCTGCGCGAGCTCCGCGTGCTGATCGGTGTAATTCTGAATGAAGAGCAGGCGTCGCTCGGCGTTCATACGCATTGTCACTTCGACGCCTGCAGGCAGATCGGCGACAAGCGCCTCCACTCCGGCTTCGGCAAACAGGCGTTCCGACAGCGCCGCCGTCAGATCGGGCGTCAGATAGGTTCCGAGATAGACGACGCGACCCTTGCCCACGCTCCTGGACGTTGCCATCGGCACACCATCGGCATAGCGGTTCGACCAGACGGCGATCGGCTCCACATCGCTGTCGATAGCCAGGTTTTCGTAAAAGTGCCCAGCGGTCAGTTCGCGGTTGCCAATCTTGAAGCGACGCTCACGCCTATGAGATTCAGCCGGTCTGTTCGGAGGAACCACGAGACCGCCGGATCGCTCCATGACGTCGAACAACCCCTTGGCGCCGGGCGCCGCGAGTCTGCCGAAATCCTCAACCCGCACACCCGTCAGCCTGCTCAGCGACGTACCCGGCGCAGTCTCCCGGATGACGTGATTGTTCTCATCACGCGTTCCCGTGCGGGCGCCGATCACCACGGTTCCACCCTGCTCCGCGAAAGCCTTCAATCGCTCGGTCCAACTATCCTTCCACATTACCCAATGCGGAACGTAAAGCAGCTTGAGCTTTGAAAGATCATCCTCGGGATGGATGAACCCGCAGGCTATCCCGCGATCGTAGCAGTACTGATGCAACAAGACCGCGTCGTCCTGCGGACTTGGCAGCCCGATCGAATAGGTCTTGTGGGCTTCCTGGTTGTCGAAATCCGATCCCGCGATGCCGACGTCCATGCGCACGTAGGTGCCGAGGATCTTATCCTGCAACGCGGTCATTTCAGTCGCGAACTGGGTGGCCTCTTCGTAGCGATGACGCGCAACGTCGTCATGATCGATGATCCCCATCCAGTAAATCTCGGCGCCGAAATGCGCCGGTCGCCAGCGGAAGAACATCAACCCGTCGGCGCCGCGCGCAACGGACGACATCGCCATGCGTCGCATTTCTCCAGGCTCCGGCGTCAGGGTGCAAAAGCCTGGCTGGCTGCCAAATCCGGACTGTTGCTCGGGGATGATGTAATTGCCGGAGAAGCCGCGGCAGATGTCCAAGTGAAGCGCCTGGACCTTGGCATGGTTGCCGATGCGCTGAAACTCGTCATAGAGCATGGGATAGATGTCGTAGCCGACGAAATCGAGATCGGTCGTGAACTGTCCTCGAAAGTCGATGTCGCGCAAGCCGCCTAGATTGTGGAATATGAACCACGACGGTTTGACGGCGCGAAGTATCTCGACCTGATCGTGCTGAAAACGAGCCGTCGCGAAAGCCAGGAAGCGATGGTAGTCCTGCATGTGTCCTGGGCTCGGAAAGGTCGGGCCGAAGTCGATCGGCAGCACCACGTGGTCGAAACTCTGATAAGCGGTTGCCCAGAAATCTCCACCCCATGCATGATTGAGCTTGTCGATCGTCCCGTATTTCTCGGCGAGGAAAAGTTGAAACTCGCTCAGCGTCGCCTTCGAGAAACTTTCGGGCATGCTGGTGTTGAGTTCGTTGTCTGTCTGCCAACCGACCACGTGGGGATTGCCACGGTAGTGATCGGCCATCGCCTTGGTGATGCGCCGGCTGTGCTCTCGCAGGACAGGACTTGCCGTATCGCAATGCTGGCGCGATCCATGGCTCATTGGCCGTCCCTTGCCATCCACCCGCAGGACGTCTGGATGAGCGACGGTCAGCCAGCGTGGCGGCGTGGCGGTCGGGGTGCACATGATCGTGTCGATGCCGCGCCTCGCGAGGACCGCGATCGCCCTGTCGAACAGGTCGAAATCGAAGCGGCCAAGTTCCGGCTCCAATATGTGCCAGGCGAATTCGGCCATTCTGACCACGTTGAAGCCGGCTTTGGCCATGCGCTCGGCATCTCGTTCCCAGTAGGTTTCGTCCACATGCTCTGGATAGTGTGGAACGCCAACGAGAAACCTGTCGGTCTTGATCGGCTTCCAGGCGGATAGGGTCGCAGATTTCTGTTCAGACACGGTCGTCAATCCTGATATCATTTGTCGATGATTGCCTTGCGGGCGCTGATCGTGCGTCCGCCGTCAGGCGCGAAGAGATAGAGTTCAGCGGGGTCGAGCTTCAGCGTCACCGATTGGTCGTGCTTGAAGGGCGCGACATAGCTGAGTTGAACAGTGATGTTGCCGGTGCCGCTTTCGGAAGCGACCGTCCTGAGGTCGCCGGCATCCACATAGAGGATCGTTTCCCGTCCGAGATGTTCAACGAGACGGATTACGCCGCTGAGCGCACCGGCCGCACCGTCGGTCACGACCGAGATGTTTTCCGGGCGCACGCCGAGCGTCACCGTCATGCCTTTTTGCAGCGGTCCCGGATGTGACAACTCAACCGTGACCGGCGCCAGACCGGGCGCGGACACGCGCGCGGCACGACCGGAAACCTCGTCGACGGTTACGGATAGAAAGTTCATTCTCGGAGCGCCGAGAAAACCGGCCACGAACAGATTGTCCGGATTGCGATAGAGCTCCAGCGGCGATCCGACCTGTTCGATCACGCCCTGGTTTAGCACCACGATGCGACTCGCCATCGTCATCGCCTCGACCTGATCATGCGTTACGTAGACCATGGTCGCACCAAGCTCGGCATGCAGACTGGAGAGCTCCACGCGCATCTGTGTGCGCAATGCCGCGTCGAGGTTGGACAAAGGTTCGTCGAACAGGAAGACATCAGGTGAGCGTGTAATCGCCCGGCCGATCGCGACGCGCTGGCGCTGCCCACCGGACAGTTGCTTCGGCCTCTTCTCCAGTTGATCCGTGATCCGCAGGATTCGAGCGGCGCGCTCAACCGCCGCATCGATCTCGGCCTTGGGGCGCTTCGCCATACGAAGACCAAAGCCCATGTTTTCGGCCACGGTCATATGCGGATAGAGGGCGTAGGACTGAAACACCATGGCGATGCCGCGATCGCCGGGCTCCTCCCGGCTGACGTCACGTCCGTCGATGAGGATCTGACCTGACGTAATCCCTTCCAGGCCCGCGATCGTCTTGAGCAAAGTGGACTTGCCGCAGCCGGATGGACCGACCATGACGATGAACTCACCTTCCTCGACAGCGAGGTCAATCCCGCGCAGCGCGTGGTAGGCACCGTAACTCTTGTTTATCTGTCGCAGTTCGAGGCTGGTCATGCTTCCTGGCTCTCTGCTTTTGAAGGTTTGGTTTCGAAATAGCCGGCGGTGTTCATCCCTTGACCGCTCCCATCGTCAGGCCGGCGATGAAGTGCCGCTGCATAAGGAAGAACATCACCACGGGCGGCACGGCGACGACGATCGTGCCGGCGGAAATGAGGTTCCAGGCCGAGACCCACTCGCCGCGGAGGTTGGCAAGGCCCGCTGTCACCGGCTTGACGGAGTCACTCACTGTCAGCACCACGGCCCAGAAGTAGTCGTTCCAGATGAAAGTGAAGAGCAGGATGGCGAGCGCCGCCAGAGCCGGTCGCACGAGCGGCACCGCGACGTGGATGAGCGTCTGGAAGGGCGTTGCACCCTCGGCCCGTGCCGCCTGGAACAACTCGTCGGGAAGTGCTGCGATGAAGTTGCGCATAAAGAGCGTCGCAAATCCTGTCTGAAAAGCAACGTGGAAGATGATCAGCGCCGTTGTCGTATCGATCAGATCGAGCCGCACCATCAGGTCACGCACGGGGATCATCATGATCTGGTGCGGCAGAAAATTGCCGCCGACGAACAGGGCAAAAATCACCATGTTGCCGGGAAAACGATAGCGTGAAAGGACGTAGCCCGAGAGCGTGCTCAACACCAGGACTCCAAGGACTGACGGTATGGTGATCGTCAGGCTGTTGATGAAATACCGGGTCATCGGCGTCTGGGTGAAGACAGCCTTGTAGTTGTCGATCAGGCCGAACTCGGTCGGCCATCCCCACAGGTTGCCGCCCATGACGTCGGCCGTCGAGCGAAAGGACGTCATGATGATCGCGAAAAGCGGGCAGAGCCAAAGAAGCAGAACGACCAGCACAAGAAGAAGATAGAACCGGCGGCGCCAGATGGCCGCCTCTGGAATTGGACGAGGATACATCAGCCACCCCTCTCTTCCGTTCGGATGATCCGCGACAGGTACCAGATGATGAATGCCGCCATGATCACGAACAGGACCGATGCGATGGCCGCGCCATATCCGAACCGATAGGAAAAGATCGACTGTTCGAACATCTGGTATGCAAGGACCGACGAGGAGCCGAACGGGCCGCCGCGTGTCATCACCGACACCATGTCGAAGGACCGGAGCGCACCGACGACGGTCACAGCGATCGCGATGAAGGAGACCTGCGTAAGTTGCGGGAGAACGATATGCCAGAGCATGTTCCATCCCCGCGCGCCATCGACGCGTCCCGCCCCGATAAGCTCTTCGCTAAGATTGTTGAGGCCGGCGAGGTAGAGGACCATGCAGAAAGTGACCTGAGGCCAGAGCGCCGCTATGACGATAGCGACGGTCACGAAATGCTCGTCCGAAAGCACTGCGGGGGCAACCGCTCCGAAGGCCTTGAAGATCAGCGCGAGAAGTCCGAACTCCGGCGTGTAGACCCAGGTGAAGACCACACCGACGGTGACGGACGCGAGAACGAGCGGAATGAAGAACAGCGACTTCAGAAAGCGCATGCCGCGGATCTTCTGATTGACGAGCAATGCGATCGCCAATCCAAGCGGCGGCGCCGCCATGAACATTACGAGCCAGATCAGGTTGTTTTCAAGTGACGTGTAGAACTGCGGGTCATTGTAAAGCTCGACGTAATTGCCGAACCCGATCCATGTCATCGGCCCAAAGCCGTCCCAATCGTGGAGACTGATCCAAAGACTTCTGACGGCCGACAGAAGGATGACCGTGAAGAACAGGATAGTAGCAGGAGCGATAAGCAAAGTCGGGGTGAGCCACCAACGCTGGCGGCGCCATAACATCAACATTGTCCGGAACCTCGTATGGGGGAGAAGGAGCGGAACCGCGATTCCGCTCCCCGGTCGCCGGGAGGAGAGCTAGATCTTGTAGGTACGCTTGCGAGTACCTTCGAGCCGCTGAAGGATCGCCTGGCGTCGCTCTGGCTTTGCCATGAACTCCTGGAACCCGACGAGGCCCGCCTGCGCCATATCCGGATCGCTGTCGCGGTCGTAATATTGCGAGGTTCCCTTGACCTGCTTTAGCGATTCGACCGCGGCATTCACCAGCGGGTCCTTGCTCGGCGGAAGGTCGTTGCGCGGCGGAACGTTGCCGCCCGGCTCCAGATATGTTGCAAGGTTTTCCGGCTTGTAGAAATACGCGAGGAACTCGCGGGCGCCCTGCTTGTTTTTGCCATTTGCCGGAATATGCACCGAGTTCAGTGAGAATTCCTCGAACCTTGGAACCTTGGCATCGAGGATGGGGAATGGTGCAAAGGACAGCTGCGGCAGATCCGCCTCCGTAAAGGCCGCCCGGAGGAAGGCCCCGAGATTCATCATCCCGGCCTTCTTTTGCGCAAGCAGAGCCGCCGCTTCCTGCCAGCCGAAGGAGGTGTGATTCTGCGTGAACACGTCCTTTTTGATCATGGCTTCCCACTGATCGAAGACCGGTGTCAGTGCCGGGTCGAGATAGCTCATCTGGCCATCCATCAACGCCATGTGCTTCTCAAGGCCGTTGATGCGAAGATTCATCTGGTCAAACCAGCCGGCAGCCGGCCACAGTTCCTTGGTGCCGATGGCGACCGGCGTCAGTCCCGCGGTCTTCGCCTTATCGCAATAGGCCCCGAACTCCTCGGCACTCGTCGGCACGGTCAGCCCGTTCTGATCGAAGACATCCTTGCGGTAGAACATGCCCCAGAGCGTCCCACCTGTCGGCAGACCATATTGCCTGTTGTCGACCGTTACCGCGCCCGCGCTTGCACCGAGAACGTCTTTGTACTTCTCCTTCTCGAACAGGTCGGAGATGTCGTCGAACAGACCGCGCTTGACGAATGCCCGCATGCGATTGCCCGAAAACCAGAAGCAGACATCCGGCGCTCCTGCCACGAGATAATTCCGGATCGCGGTCTTGTGGGCCTCGTGATCCATGTTGTTGATCACAACCTTGGTGCCCGCCTCCTTGCTGAAATCCTCGGCGATCTTCTTCAGCGCCTCAAGCGCCTTGCCATTGCTCTCGGCGGAAATCACATTGATCTCTTGAGCTTGCGCGATGGCGGGGATCGGAAAGCTTCCCGAGATAGCGGCGGCGGACGCGAGGCCCGCGCCTTTCAGAAAACTGCGGCGCGTAGGCGCCGGGAACTGCTTGAAATATGCCATTGAACTCCTCCCAGTTGAGCTGATCAACACGTCTCGGCGACCGTCCTCCAAAACGGTGATACCGAGCATTCAACGTGCCGATCGCGTCTTTACGAGTTGATCGACGGGGCGAAGTTATGCATAGATCAAACAACGTCGCAATAGTTTATTTACAAAATAAAGGAACTCGGTCGTGAAGCTCAAAGGCGATCCAACGACTGCCCGTGCTCTCAATCGCCGCCTGATCTTGAACCTGCTCCGTCAGGACGGGCCCAAGAGCCGCGCGGAACTGGCAATCATCACGAGGCTGAGCCCGGCCGCCGTGACGTTCGTGGTTGCCGACCTCGTGGAAGAAGGCGTCGTCACCGAAGGCGAAGCCGTTTCGGGCTATACCGGCCGACGGCCCATTCCCGTGCAAATCAATTACGGACATGGGCTCGCGATCGGCTTCAAGCTGATGGCCGATACCGTGGAATGCGTGGCAACCGATCTCGCAACAAATCCCCTCGCCGCCCTCAGGGTTCCGATGCCGAGCAAGGCTCCCGATGACGTCGCCGATCTGCTTGCGACAACGGTGCCGAAACTCGTCGCCCTCGCCGGGCGCCAGGACGCAAGGCTCACAGGCATAGGAATATCGATGCCTGGCGTCATCAATCATGAGCAGACCGTCTGCATAAAAAGCCACCGCTTCGGCTGGAACGACGTGCCCCTGGCATCGCTGCTGGCGGCGCGCGTCAATGTTCCCGTCTGGCTCGAGGACGATACGAATGCCTATGCGATTGCTCAGCAGTTATTCGGCCTTGGACGACAGCATCGCGACATGGCGGTCTTGGCCGTCGGCGTTGGAATAAGTTGCGCGCTCGTTATCGACGGCAAGCTCTATCGAGGCGCGAACGGCGCAGCCGGAAAATTCGGGCACACTCTCTACGAAGAGAATGGCCGTCCGTGCGAATGCGGCAAGCGCGGCTGTCTGATGGCCTATCATTCCGAAGCTTCCATGCTGCGACGCTGGCGCGAGGCGAATGGCGAAGGGCCGGACCTCAGTTTGCGTGACCTACGTCATGCGCTCGCCGCCGAAGATCCGACCGCGGTGAAGATCGTCGAGGAGTCCGGCCGCGCAATCGGCACGGCGCTCGCCAATCTCGTGAACGTGACGGACCCCGAAGTCATCGTGGCGGGCGGAGAAGCAGTTTCCCTCGGGGAGCACTTCCTGGTACCGCTACGCGAAGCGTTGGCCCGCCGCACATTTCGCACGCCCCCCGCGATCCTTCCGGACTGGGAAGACAATTCGTGGGCGCGCGGTGCCGCGGCACTCGTAACCCAACGCATGTTCGATTTCGAATCCTCAGGCGGTGTCACAAGTGCCGGTTAGGCAGCGGCGAAGAGAGCATCCAGGAAATGATACCTGCGGCAACTGATCCGACAGACTGCTTCGCTCTCGTTTAAAGTCCGCACCTAACGCGTCCCCGCCTCAACAGCGGGTTTTCTTTGTGATCGGCATATCGCACAGCGCAAGCTATCGCCCTCAACAGCCAGTGAAATGCTCTTCGAGAGCAAGCAGACCCGCGAAGATGACGATCGAGAGGAGCCACCCGAGAACCACGTCGGAGGTGTAGTGAGCACCGACCGCGACCCGGAGAAATGCGGTTGAAAGCGATGCAAGGATTGCTGGCGGGGCGATCCAGGCACGGTAGCGGGGCGGAAGCAGTATGAGCAAGCAGATCAGCCAGCCTGCTCCGGACGCCTCCCCCGAGACAAAGGAGCAATTGGCCTGGCATGTGCCGTGGAAGGACCCGGCCGGCATGAACCGGTTGCCACCGCCGAACAGGTCGGTTCCGCTCGGCCGCGGCCTGCCCGAATGGCCCTTCAAGATGAGGTTGGTGATCAGTCCCGTGCCAAGCACCAGACTTATCAGCGACAGCCACAGTCGCCGGATTGCAAGTCGATCGCGAAACTGCCGCGAGACGCGCGCCGCGATCAAGCATGCCACGATGATCGTGGCGGCGGCGAAAGGCAATGCGTAAAGGAACCAGCGAAGCGCCGTGATCGATGGCAACTGGTTGAGGGCGAAGTAACCGCAGGGCTTAGCAGCCGTGGTGCCGACACACAGAGGACCACTGAAAAAATATGCAGATATGCGGACGTCGATCATCGGCCAGGCATGGAAGATCGACAACAGCAGCGCCCATAGCGAGGCAAGGATGAAAAATCGGTCTGCATAAGTGCGCTGGTTTGAAACCGCGGATAACGTGGTCATTTCGAAACTTTCAATGAAATTCTCTCGGGCCTTATTCCGCCCTTCCCTGACAGGGGCCTGAACGGCCATGGGGAAGAAGTGCGCGGGGAAGCCGACCGGGTCGCAAGAGCCGTCGTTTTCTCCTGATGAGAGGCCATCCAAAACGTTCGCACGCCGGTACCGGTTGTTTTCCAGTGTCCACAGGGGTCGGCGTTATTCAGGTAGCTGTCAGGTTCATCAGCGATGCGGTTCGAACTGGCTCGGTCTGAAAGACTCGCCCGAGCAACCCGTCAGGCCAGCATCAAGAGATACAATCAGGCAATGAAGCAAGCTTTCTGGAAATCCCGCCCGAGCGTCGGCAGCTTTACGATATGTGCGATTACAACGGCGTATCTTCTGCTGATCGCGAACCAAACATTCTGGACGCGCGCAGCGGACTACTTTCGGAACGACCGCCTCGCCCTCATCCTCTTCATAACGGGCATATCCGCAGGTGCGCTTGCAATCCTGACGATGGTCTCCGCAAAGTATGTGACGAAGGCGTTCCTGATCGTCTTCGTGCTGACAGCCTCTGCGGCATCATGGTTCACCGATCAGTTCGGCGTGATCGTCGATCGTGAGATGATCCGGAACATGATGGATTCCAATGCCGCGGAAACCGGCCATCTCATTACGCTTCGGTTCGTGATTCATCTGCTTCTGACGGGTGTTCTTCCGGTCGCCCTGATCCTGTGGGTGCGCATCGTTCACCGCCCGGTCCTGTCGAAGCTTCTCCACAACACCGCGATCATCGTGGCGTGCCTGCTCGTTCTGGCGGGCTCCGCGATTGGCGACTACAAGACCATCGCTGGCGTCGGACGCGCGCACCCCGATATCATGGAGCCGTTAACACCGTTCTTTCCGATGACGAGCGCGGTTCGCTATGGTCTTGCCGTTATGAAGGGACCGCGTGGCGCGCCGGAGCCTCTTGGCACGGATGCCCGCAGAGTTGCCGGCGCCAAGCCACGCGTTACCGTCATCGTCGCGGGCGAGACCGCTCGCGCGGAAGACTTCTCGCTCGGCGGGTATAAGCTCGACACCAATCCCGAACTGAAAAAGCGGGACGTCGTCTATTACCCGAACACGACGAGTTGCGGAACGTCGACTGCGGTGTCGCTCCCGTGCATGTTCTCCATCTACACGAGGCAGAGCTATTCACACGACAAGGCGCTTTCCACGGAAAACCTGCTCGATGTCCTGAAGCACGCCAACGTGTCGGTATCCTGGCTGGACAACGACACCGGCAGCTACAACGTGACAGACAGGGTCGCGTATGATTTTCTGCCGCCGTCGGCCGATCCGCGCTTCTGCAGCGGAGGCGAATGCCATGATGAAATCCTGCTCGACAGGATGGACCAGTGGCTGAACAATATCCACGGCGACAGCGTGCTGGTACTTCATCAGCTCGGCAGCCATGGACCGGCATACTTCGCCCGTTATCCGGACGCATTCCGCCGCTTCGTCCCGGACTGCCGCGCCGACGACTTCGGCAAGTGCTCGGAGGAAGAGATCCGAAACGCCTACGACAACACTGTCCTCTACACGGATTTCGTGGTTTCGCAGGTTATCGACAAGCTGAAAGCGCGGGAAACGTCGATCGCGGCATCCGTCATCTACGTCTCAGACCACGGCGAATCTCTTGGTGAAAATGGCCTTTACCTGCACGGTGCGCCCTATCTTGTCGCACCGTCCCAGCAGACGCACGTTCCGTTCCTTGCCTGGATTGCCCCCGACGTTCAGAAGTCAAACGGCTTCGACGTAAGCTGCATGAGCAAGAACGCGTCCGCACCGGTCTCCCACGACAACCTCTTTCACAGCGTGCTGGGATTGATGGACGTTTCCACCACAGCATATGACCGATCGCTCGACGTATTCGCTGCCTGCCGGACTCCCGGCGTCGTTGCTGAAAATTCCACGACAAGAACTGCAGCGATTAAATGACGTCGCTCCGCCGTTGTCGGCGGAGCCGCCCTGTGTTCACCAGAGGATGGGACGTAAGCCAGACGGGCCGGATGGATAGCCTCGAAGCGTGGCGTCGGCTGACTGACGCTGCGCTCCGAAGTTGACGCTCTCATTCGGCACGGCAAGGTCGCTCCTGCCGCACCGTTACTCAATTGCCACCATGCGCGGCGATCGCCTCCTCAAGGTCTTTCAGCTCTTCGCAACCGGCCGGGCAAAGCTGCTCGAGCGAGGCAAGCTGCAACTTCGCCTTCGCCGTATCGCCGGTCTGCAGATAGAGTTCGCCGAGGTACTCGTGAGCCGCCTTGTGATCCGGCTGCAACTGGAGAGCCTTGTTGTAGTAGGCGAGCGATGTGTCGTATTGGCCCGTCATGCGCAACGTGTAACCCAGCAGATTGTAGACATCCGCCTGCTGATTATCCTCGGCAAGGCCGCGCAGCTCGTCGAGCGCAGCCGCGTAGTCCTTTGCAGCGATCTTGGCACGCACCGACGTGAGATCCGGCCCGTTGCCGGTTTCCATATCGTCGATGGCAAACGCTGGAATGGCTGCCAGCGTCGAGATCGCGGACGCCGCCGCAGATACCGAGCAGAAGCCGATCGCAGCAAGAACGACGTAGTTTGTGAATGATCTTTTCATTGCGATATCTCCTCAGGCATGGATGGTTGGCGTAAACGCGTAGGCATTTCCGTCCTTGACGAAGCTGCCTGATCCGGGGAACGGAAAATGCGAACCGCAGATGGCGATCTTGTCGGCTATGACGCGATCGATCAGCTTGCGTCGGCTGGTTATCGCAAGCGGCCCATCCTGATCGTAGCTGCCCTGCCATTCCGGGTGCGGGGCAAGCAGCGCCGGGACGTACATGATGTCAGCCGAAACCAGCAGTTGGCTGTTTCCGGAGCTGACGAGGTAGGCGGCATGACCGGGCGTATGACCGGGCGCCGAAATTAGCTGGATCCCGGGCGCCACCTCCGCGCCGTCCTCGACGAGCTTCCAGTTCTTCCAGGTCGGGAAAACCGCCGCTATTCGCTTGCCGGCGGGTTTGCGCCCTTCAGGAAGCGTCTCGATGCGCGACGGATCGGTCCACCAGTTATATTCGGTGGAATGCACGATAAGCTCGGCATTGTCGAAAACCGGCGCATTCGAACCCTTCTCCATCAGCCCCCAGACATGATCCGGGTGGAAATGCGAGATCATCACCGTATCGATCTTCTTGTAGTCGATACCCGCAGCGGCCATGTTGGCAGGAAGATGGGTTGCGTTGGTCTGCCATTGGCCGACGCCGGAGCCGGCATCCATCATGATCAGCCTGCCTCCCACCTTGAGCACGACGACCGTTAGCGGAATCGGCATGAAGTCGGTCGGGAGATCGGCGTTTGCGAGCGCTCTCTTGGTCTCTTCGATCGAGGCGTTCTTGATGAATGCCGGGTCGTGCGGCTTGCGCCAGATGCCGTCATAAATGGCGGTGACTTCGATATCGCCGACCTTGTAGCGATAGAAGCCGGTCACTGGCTCATCGGGAGATGCGGCAAAGGCCGGCGCCAGCATTTCCAGTTTGGACGCCAGGCCGAATGCGACTGCAGCGGCAGCCGATCCGAGCACGGCGCGGCGTGACATATCAAGCATGGTAGTGCCTCCTCAAGGCGTTGCGGGTCGATCTGACGAGGTGCAGCAGCATGCCGTGCCTCGCTGAAAAACTAGACCGCATCAGCTTGGAGGTTATTCCGCCTCTCAGCGAAATTTCACGCAATACATTGAAAATAAAAGAACATTTGAAAACGCCGCGTTGCCGCGGAAAAATCTGCTGTCTCCGGGAATAAAACCGGCCCGTCGATGATCTTCATAGGGATAGGCCGTGTTGCGCACGCACGGGCCTGAGGATTAAAATCGCCTGGGCCTGGCGGCCGTTGAGGATGTGATGACCGACGTCAGTATCGCCTACCCCATACTGCCCGACGATTATCGGCTGGTCACGGCCGCACGGCACTGGCGTCGCCGCTCCTCGACATTCGCGACGATCCTTGCCCGGGCGGTGAGCTTGATCGTCGGCCTCATGGAAGAAACAAGAGGCCAGGCCCGACCCGACGTGCTCGCGACTCCCGCACAGCGGCTTTCGGCTGATCTCGCACTGCGGTTTCAACAGACGATCCTGCCTCACATGGATGCGTGCTACAATTTCGCACGGTTCCTCAGCCGCGATGCCGATGCGGCGCAGGACATTTTGCAGGACGCGTTTCTGCGGGCCTATCGCAGCTTCGCGACCTATCGCGGCGGCGACTCTCGCGCCTGGATTTTTGCGATCGTGAGAAACTGTTACCTTGCATGGCAGCAGAAAGGGCGCCGCCGTGCCCGTTTCGAAACGCCGTTGGACGAAAGCGGCGCGGACTCCGAAGAGACCCTGCCACATGAAATCGCCTCGCAGGAGGACACGGCGGAAACGGCGATGATCCGAGAGAGCGAGTCCGACAGAGTTCGTCGCGTCATCAGCATGCTGCCGGATGCCATGCGCGAGGTATTGGTTCTGCGCGAGATGGAGGAACTATCTTATCGGCAGATCGCCGAGGTCATCGATAGTCCGATCGGCACCGTAATGTCACGCATAGCCCGCGCGCGCCGCGAATTTGCCGAGGCGTGGGCCGCTCTCGGGGATGGAGAGGTGCCAGCGTGACCGACGACCGGAATCCTGGTTGCGGCGAATGGGGGCCGGTGTTGCATGCGTTCATCGATGGTGAACTTGATCTTATGCAGGCCGCCAAACTTGATACACATCTGGCGGGGTGTCCGGAGTGCCGGGAGGAGATCGAAAGGGTGCGTGTGGTGCGACAACTGACAAGCCGAGATGGAGTGCGGTTTCCACTTCCGGATGAGGTGCGCTCTCAGGTCCTGTCTGCTCTGTCGCGAGACATGCAGATACCGTCTTCGACACCTCGTGCAGAAACTCAGCCCCTGTGGGGACGCTTCCTCCGCTTCATACGGGACTGGAGCCTCGTCCCCTCGCTAGCCGCACTGGCCGCAAGCGCCGTGCTCTTCTTGAACACGCCGGCGCCCGATCTTGGAATCGAGGACCAATTGCTGGCGAGCCACGTGCATTCGATGCTGGCCGACCATCTGACCGACGTGCAGACCTCCAATCAGCATACGGTGAAGCCCTGGTTCAACGGCCGCATCGATTTCTCTCCGCCAGTCAACGACCTTTCCAAGGATGGATTCCCGCTGGTCGGCGGCCGCGCGGACTATATTGGCGGCAGGGTCGTCGCGGCGCTGATCTACCGGCACAACGGACACGTCATCAACCTGTTCATCTGGCCTCAGGCGGCCGTTGGCCAAACCGACAGCGAACATGACGGCTACAATATGGCAAAATGGTCGGCCGATGGGCTTGTGTTCTGGGCAGTATCGGACGTCAGTGCCGCCGATCTCGCGAGATTTCGGACAAGCTTCATGCGGCCGCCCGCGAATTAGAGCTATCCCCGGAATATGGGCCAGACCGCGCGCAGAGGTGACGTAGCAGGATTATCGAGGAGGCTACGGCCAGGATGTTGGGCACAAGACCGTAGCCTCCTCTGCTCCCTTGCGAAGGAGATAGGAAAGCGCGAGGCATCATCACTACATCGAACGCTTCCCATGTTGACAGTTAGGTCGCGGAGAGCCGGCGGGTAGTCGGACTGAAGTCTGATCCCGCCGTTTCACTGCAAGCGGCAGCAGCTCGGCCGCAAGTGCTCTACGCGAACCGTGCCGCGCTTCTTGCACGTGCTTTTGCCGCGACTTCCTCGCGATCACGTGGCGGCTGCGATGTTTCCATCGAGCTGAGCAAATCGCGTGCGCACGCCGCGATCGAACTCACCGCGTGCTCGAACGCAATCTCGTTGCGCTTCGAAGGTTTAGTCGTTCCGCTCAGCTTGCGCACGAACTGCAGCGCCGCGTCATGGATTTCATCATCCGTCGCCGGTGGATCGAAATTGAACAAGGGCTTTATGTTTCGACACATGGCTTTGCTCCCATTGGGCAGAGTGCTCAGAATAGAAAACTAGCCGCGCGACAGCAGATGGCAACCGGGAAGTAAGGCTACCGCCGGACGATGACCCTGGTTCCCGGCTTAACCAGCTCGTAGAGCTCCTCGACATCCTGCCGATACATGCGAAAGCACCCGCTCGACGCATTGGTGCCGATTGAGGAAGGATCGTTCGTCCCGTGTATGCGCAGCAGCCCGTCGGCGAGATAGATCGCCCGGGTTCCAAGCGGATTCGACGGCCCCGGCCCAACGACCGCTGGAAGTCTCGGATTTTTCTGGCGCATGCTGGCAGTCGGCCGCCATTCCGGATGCTGGCGCTTCGACACTACCCGCGTCGATCCGTACCACTGCTTGCCTGCCCGACCGACGGCGATCGGGTAGACATACTGTTCGCCCCTCGATGTCGTGTAGACAAGCGTATGTTCGCGCGTGGCAATGACGATAGTGCCTGCAGTACCGCGTATCGATGGCGCCCGTCGCTCCCTGTAAGGCTCGCGGTAACGTGGCGGGGGCTCATATTCGGGCGGTGGAGGATAGGCGCCGTAGGGGTCGTCATAACCGTAGCCACCATACTCGTCATATCCGTCGTATGGCCCATAGATCTGGGCTTGGGCCTGAAATACCGTCAGCAAAAGCGCCGCGGCAAGGAGAACCAGCAATCTCATCTTTCGCCATCCGCTTGTTATACAAGCTTGATTGGGCCGAACTCTGTGGCGGCACTATGACCGTAAACCTGGCTTCCTCGATTCCCCTGCTCCGCACCCCGTGACGCGCCGCCTTGCGCTTCTGTAGAAATACGTAAGTGGAATTCCCAATGTGCGCGCTTGCTTCAAGCCCCTATCCTGCATTCGGCTAGGAGACTGCTCGCGTGAACCGCGCCGGCCTTGCGAGGCAAGCAGGCCGCTGACCGGGAGAAATCAGCAGGGAGTAGGTTCGTGCACAAAATATTCGCTTATCTGACGATTGCCTCGTTTTTCTCGACGACCGCTTTCGCCGACCCCGCCGTGCTGACGGCAAACGTCAATCTCAGAACGGGACCCGGAACAGGCTTCGAGGCGATGCGCGTCCTTCCACAGGGGGAAGAGGTCGACATCAAGGAGTGCGACGCCGGTGCCGCCTGGTGCGCCGTGAGCTATTCCGGCGCCAATGGTTTCGTTGCCGGCAAATATCTCAATCAGTCAGAAGCGAGCGCGCCTGCCTGGCCCAGGGTGTTCACGACCGAGACAGGCGCAACAATCACCCTTTTCCAGCCGCAAATTACCAGTTGGACCGATTTTACCCTGCTCGAGGCGCTAATCGCGACCGAACTGAAACCCTCTGCCGACGCGAAACCGATCTACGGCATCATCGGGGTTTCGGCCAAGACAGTAGCTGACGACGAAAACGAGAATGTCACGCTGACTGAGGTCAAGGCGACGCGGGTGGAGTTTTCGACGCTGGATCGCAAGCAATTGTCGGACCTGTCGCTCGAGGTCGGAAAGCTGATGCCGACCGACCCCATCGTCGTGTCGGAGGATCGGCTGACGGCAAGCCTGGCGGACTACAAGCGGCTTGCCGATGTAGCCGACATCAAGACGGATCCGCCGCCGATTTTCACCAGCGAAACACCCGCGATCCTCGTTCAGACCAATGGCAAGGCTGTGTCGGCGCCGGTTAAAGGCGTGCCGGGTCTTTCCTTTGTCGCCAACACCAACTGGGATGTTTTGAAGGTCGACGCAACAGGCGCGTACTATCTTCGGGATGACAAGAGCTGGCTGACCTCGAACGCGTTGGAAAGCGGCTGGACCGAAGCCAGCACGCTGCCTGATGTTATCTCCAGCTTGCCTGCGGACGACAACTGGAAGGACGCAAAAGCCGCGCTACCGGCTGTTCCCTTCGCGGACAAGACCGTGCCAACGGTGTTCTACTCCGAGAAACCCGCGGAATTCTTGCTCTTCGACGGCAAGCCGGTTCTCGAGCCGGTGCCGGGAACAGGCCTTGAATGGGTGTCGAACACCACGAGCGCCGTCTTTTACCAGAAAGCGAGCAAGACCTGGTACACGCTCCTCTCGGGAAGATGGTTCTCGTCAGCATCCCTGAACGGACCTTGGACCTTTGCCACCGCCAGCCTGCCGGAAGATTTTCAGCGCGTGCCCGACGATGCGCCATATGCGGCGGTGCGCGCTTCCATTCCGGGGACCTCGGAGAGCGCCGAAGCGCGCCTGAGGGCGAGCATTCCGAAGATGGCGCGCGTTTCGACCGATGGATCGGTCAAGGTGGAGGTTAGCTATAGCGGCGAGCCGAAATTCGAGCCGATCGAAGGCACGTCGATGTTCTATGCCGTCAACGCAAATGAACAGGTGATAAAGGTCGCAGAGAAGTATTTCGTGCTCAAGGACGGCATCTGGTTTGTCGGCGACACGCCGACCGGACCATTTGCCGTCGCCCTTGCGGTTGCTGACGAAATCTATACGATCCCGCCGTCATCGCCGGTCTACAACGCCACCTATGTCCGCGTGTACGATACGGAGGATGACGCGGTCTGGTACGGCTATACGCTCGGCTACCTCGGCGCCTACCTGGCTTGGGATACGCTGGTGTGGGGTTCGGGCTGGTATTATCCGCCCTATTGGGACTACGACAACCCTGATTTGCCCTATTATCCGCCGCCGATAACCTACGGCGTCGGTGCCTTCTACAACCCTGCTTATGGCGCCTTTGGTCGCTACGGTTATGCCTACGGACCGAACCGCGGCCTTGTCGTGGGCGCTGCCTATAATCCGAAGACAGGCACCCATATCCGTGCCGGCGCGGTGGCCGGCCCCAACGGCGAGAGAGGCTTTATTGCTGCGTACAATCCGCGCACGGGCAATGCTGTCGTCGCGCGCGGAGGCCAGAATGTTTATGGCTCCTGGGGTAGCGTCTCCGTCAAGCACGGCGGCGAATTCGCCCGCATCAGCGGCGGATCGACGGGTAGTGCCGGCGGATTGCGCTGGCGCAACAGCGAAGGCGACAAGGGCTTTATCGCCGGAAGCAAGGGCGGCGATGTCTATGCCGGGCGTGACGGCAATGTCTATCGACGCCAGGACGGGGAGTGGCAGAAACATTCCACTGACGGCTGGCAGCCCGTCGGGCCGGAACGCCCCGACCGCGGCAGCATCAACCGGGCCGAGCAGCGCCCAACGGCAAACAGACCTCAAGCATCGAGGCCCAGGGCCGCGCAACGTCCGGCCGCACCGCGCCGCAATCCGCAGCGATCGCTCGACAGCATCCCGTCTCATCTCAACTTCGACATGAACGGGCGCCAGTTCGGCAATCGCAACGAACTGAACCGCGCCTATGGCCGCGGTCCCCAGTCAGGCGGTAATTTCAGTAACCTCAACCGGGGCGGCGGATTCCAGGGCGGCGCAAGCCGCAGCGGTGGTGGTGGAGGTCGCAGCTTCCAGGGTGGCGGCGGACGAGGCGGCGGCAGCGTTCATGGAGGTGGTGGTGGCCGTGGCGGCGGCGGTGGCGGTGGCCGAGCCATGCCCCGTGGGGGCGGGGGAGGTCGCGGCCGATGAACCGCGACACTGTTCCTCATCCAGTCGGCGCTCTCCAACAATGCTGCAGGCAGGTCCGACCAAACGCGTAGCAGACACGGATGGACACCCCTCCGATCATCGTTGACTACGCCGGGGTAATCCAAACCTCGCTCGCGCCGGTATTCCCTGTTGGCGGGCACAGCCGCTTTCGTCGGAATTTACTGCATCCGTCTCGGAAGGGTATCCGACCGGCTGAACGAGGTGATCGATACCGCTCTGACGAGATCCGACCGGCAACAGCAGCTCATCTATCTCCGCCGTCGCACACTGGTTCTGGAAATCGCCGTCATACTCGGTGTCGTGGCCGGCATCTGCACGTGCGGGGCAATCCTCAATCTCCTCTCCGGCGCACTCGCCATTCGCCTGCAACCTCAGAACATCTTCTGGTTCTTCGGTGGCGCAATCATATCGTTGATGCTGTCGCTCGTTGCCTTCCTGTTCGAACTGCTCGCAGCCGGCCGCAGCATGCTGATACAGATCCAAAAGGATCGGGATCTGATCAGTTGATCGCCGCCCTCGGCTGGAACCGGCGTTTGGCAAACCCGAGTTGACAAACGCCCGGCAGCCCATAGTCTGCGTGCATATTTCAGGATCGCAACCGTCTTCGGGATGAGGATCAGGCCTATGGCAAAGTGCATGACGCGACTGCTACTGGTCAAACTTGCCCTTTGCCTGTCCGCCTTCGCGGCGGGCGCTACAACGCTCGACACGATTGCCGAGCGAAACACGCTGCGGCTCGGTTACATCGCCGACGAGGCGCCCTTCTCGTCCGTCAAAGCCGGTGCTGATCCCGAGGGATACGCGATCGACCTCTGCGGCAAGATCGCCGACGAGATCGAGCATCAGTTTCCGGATCTGAAGCGCGAATACGTCCAGATGACGCTCGCCAACGGCTTCGATGCGGTGAAGGATGGAAACGTCGATCTTCTCTGTGGTGCGACGACGGTCAATCTGAAGCGGCGGGAAATCGTCGATTTCTCGCAACCGATCTTCCTGACAGGGGCGACTGCACTGCTCCGCAAGGATTCGGCCGACTACCTGCAGACGATGTTCCTGGACAAGCCCGCCGTCCGTGCTGTCAGCCAACGGATCGCATCCGCGCATGCAATCGGCGCACGCGCCAGCACGACCACGGGAATGGCCTTGCGGGAGGCATTGGCGACAACGCCGGCTTCAAAGACGAAGCTTGCCGCCTTCGAAACCCATGAGGAGGGGTTAGCAGCGTTGGAGGATCACAAGATCGACGCCTATATCGCTGACCGAGCCCTCCTCATCAGCCTCGTCAAGCGGGCGCGCGATCCATCCTCCCTCGAGATCGGCGACCGGCTCTTTACCCACGAACCCTACGCAATTGCCCTTCGCCGGGATGATGCCGACTTCCGCCTGCTCGCCGATCGTGTGTTGACGGATTTCTATCTGTCGGACGATTTTCTGCCGCTTCTGGAGCATTATTTCGGAGCCGAAGCTCCGATGCTTCACACGCAGGTCATCATGGAACACGTGCCCTATTGAGAAGGGAGGACGACGCCGGATTTTACCGCACCTTCTCCAAGGCCGCCTTCAGCCCGTCTGGTCCGTAGGGCTTCAGCAGCATGGCGGTTCGGCTCATGTCGTCCAGGTGCGGGCTGCGGTCGGTCCCGGTCGCGAATATGATGGCAATGTGCGGCCACCGCTCGCGTACCTGCCGACAGAACTCCTCTCCCGACATTCCAGGCAGGCCAAGATCCGTAACAAGAACATCGACATCATCGGCCTCAAGCAACTGAAGCGCTTCCTCGGCGGATTCCGCTTCGACGACGACGCATCCGAGTTCGTCGAGCATGTCGCTGGTGGCCATTCGTATCAGCTGATCGTCCTCAACAAGCATCGCTCGCCGAGCGATGTTGGGAACCGGCTGAGCGTCGGGAACCCTAGCTTGCGTGGAGGAGGCAGACGCGGACTTCTGCTTTCGGTTGTTCAGTGAATGGCGGATCTTCCGGGCAAGCGCTTCGCGCGAGTACGGTTTCGTCAGCAGTTCGACACCGGGATCGAGCCGGCCGCCGTGGACAATCGAGTTCTCGGTATAGCCTGAGGTGAAGAGCACGGCGAGATCGGGCATCCGCTCGCGCGCCTGTCGCGCCATTTCGGCCGATTTCAAGGGGCCTGGCATGATCACATCGGTGAACAGGAGATCGATCGGAACGCCGCTTTCGATGACCGTCAGGGCCGCCGAAGCATCCTTCGCTTTCAGCACGCTGTACCCGAGATCGCCAAGCATGGCGACGACGATGTTTCGTACCTGCTCGTCATCCTCTGCGACCAGCACGGTTTCGCTGCCACCCACGATGGGGCCGTGCTCGATTGCAATGATCGTATCTTCCTGCTGATGGCTGCGCGGGAAATACAGCTTCACGGTGGTCCCCTCGCCGACCTCGCTGTAGATCTTGACGTGGCCACCGGACTGCTTGACGAAACCGTAGACCATCGAAAGCCCGAGGCCCGTGCCCTTGCCGAGAGGCTTAGTCGTGAAGAAGGGATCGAAGGCGTTCGCCAGAACATGAGCCGGCATGCCGGAACCGGTGTCGGTCACCGCTAGCATCACGTACTGCCCGGCCCCCATATCCTGGTGCTGGCGGGCATACTCCTCGTCGAGCTGGACGTTGGCCACCTCGATTGTGAGCTTGCCGCTACCATCCATGGCGTCACGCGCGTTGATCGCGAGATTGAGGACTGTGTTCTCGACCTGCACCACGTCGACGAGCGTGTTCCACAATCCCCCACCGCGCACCGTCTCGATCTCGATCGCTTCGCCGATCGTCCGGCGCAAAAGTTCCTCGATGCCCCCCACGAACCGGCCGATGTTTATGACCTTGGGCTCCAGGGCCTGGCGGCGGCCGAACGACAGCAGCTGACTCGCGAGTTTCGAACCACGCGAGACCCCCTCCAGCGC
Source organism: Rhizobium sp. Root708 (assembly GCF_001429725.1). GTDB lineage: Bacteria > Pseudomonadota > Alphaproteobacteria > Rhizobiales > Rhizobiaceae > Rhizobium. Next base: position 235,956 of record NZ_LMHV01000023.1, read on the forward strand.
GTTGGCGACCTTGCGCTCGGCAGCCGCGTTACCCGCAACATCGTTGCTAAGAAGCTGAAGGTTGCCGGAAACCACTTGCAGGAGGTTGTTGAAGTCGTGGGCGACACCTCCGGTTAGTTGACCAAGGGACTCCATCTTTTGCGCTTGGCGAAGTGCCTGTTCAGCCTGCAGCCGATCCGCGATCTCGGAGGCGACCCGTTCGCCGAGGTTGGCGTTCGCCTCCTGCAGCAGTTTCTCCGCCTTCCGCCGCTCCGCGAGCTCGCGCTCGACGGCCTGAAACAGCCGGGCGTTATCGACCGCGACAGCTGCCACGCCGGCTGCACCCAGAATAAGATCCTCGTGCTCCTGCTTGAACTTCCCCGGAGCTTCATGGCCGAAGAACAGACCGCCGATAACCTCGCCGGACCGCGACTTCACCGGTACCGCGAGATAGCTTCGTACCGGCAAGTGGCCGGGCGGCATGCCTTTGTGCGGATCGTTCTTTCCGTATCGCGGATCGCTGGTGATATCGTCGGACCGAACCACCCCCTCGCCAGTGAACGTCGGGGCAAAAACCTTCGTGTTGCGGGGCATGGGGAAGCGCGAGAAGTGCTCGCGCGGAACGCCTGCGAGCGAGTAGAGATAGTAGCTCTCGCCTTTGTCATCGAGGACGTTGTAGAAGAAGGCGCCGAATTGCGCGCCGGTAAGCGCCACACCCGCATGCGTGATCCTGTCGACCAGCTTTTCCAGATCGAGCTCGGCCGACAACTCGGAACCAAGCTTGTTCAGAATGCCAAGGAGCCGCGTTTCCCGACGAAGCGCCTCCTCGGCCGCATGCTGCTCGGTAACGTCATGTCCTTGCACGAAGATGCCGACCGGCCGGGTATCTTCACCGGCGACCGGTTGGAACACGAAGTCGACGATCCGGTCTTCCATCACCCCATTGCGTTCAAGCCGGACCGCCGCGCCGCGGCCTTGGTAGGAGTTGCCAGTCTCGTAGACGTCATCAAGATGCTCCCGATAGCCCTGCCCCCTCAGCTCGGGAAGCGCTCTCAGGAGCGTCTTTCCAAGGACCGCCTCTCGAGGCTTGCCGATGAGACGCAGGTAGGCATCATTTGCCATTTCGCAGCGATGCTCGGCGCCCGACAGCAGCGCCATAAAGCCGGGCGCCTGCTCGAACATGCGCGTCAGGCGCTCCTGTTCGCCGCGAAGTCGACGTTCGGCCTTAACTTTGGCGCTGGTCTCGACGACGATCGCGATGACACCACAGGGCCGTCCTTCCTCGTCCATGACAGGCGAGTAGTCGAGGTTCATCCAAACCTGCTCAGGTTGCCCTGTCCGGTCGAGGGTGAGTTCCTGGTCCTGATAGGCAAGCGTCCCACCCACCAGACACACCTTCATGACATTGTCGTTGAAGTCGGCGACTTCAGGCCATCCTTCGCGCACCTTCGACCCGAGAAGAACGGGGTGGCGCCCACCGGCGAATACCGAATAGGCGTCATTGTAGATCATGACGCCATCGTCTCCCCAAAGAGTAACAATCGGCACCGGCGATTGCAGTATGGTCGAGGTCGTGACCTTTATCGCCTCAGGCCATTGAGACGGCGCACCGATCGATGTCGAAGACCATGCGAAGTTTCGAATGAGATCGGCAAGTTCGCCGTCGTGGGAAAGAAAGTCGAATTCGGAAGAGCTCATTTTGCAGGGTACAGCCCGTTATTTTCAGGCCGTATCTAGTGCCAGAACAGCATAAGTAAATTGCGCACGCCCATCTTTGTCACATCCCATTCAATTCTTTGTAAAGACAGAGTTTTTCATAACCTGCAGCAACGATATTGAACGAGTTTGCTTTATTGACGCCCTCGTGTCTCGCTGGTTCTTGCGGCACTTTCCACTGTTCGACCGCCCCCACCAAAACCGAGGCATGTTCATTTTCGAAGTCTGTGATATCGTCCCGATCTCGGACAGGAGTGGGAGTATGTTCGTGAAGAGTTTGGTGCCGGATGCGTTCTATTGGGCCAGACCTGCAAACAGGTCAGGCGAAGCCGCCACGGTCGTTCAGGTATCGACCGTGTTCGGCAAGGACCCTGAATATTGGACATTGGCAGTCGTCGGCTCGGACCAACACCATATGCTTGGGGATTTCGAGATCATTTCGAGAGCTATCTCTCCCGAAGACTTGGTAGTCCGTCACGCGGCCGAATAAAGGAAGAAAGCGGCGGACCGCCGCCGCCTTTGTCATTCCGCCTCAGTTCACCTGCATCTTCGCGGCTTGCACGGCTGCAAGAAATTTCGCGCGGGCGACTTCCGGATCGATCCGACCGGCAAGAGCGCCGCGGCATGCATTCCGGGCCTCGATAAACGACACGCTGCTGCGCTCAGGCCAGCTGTCGGTCAGGTAGATCACCGCCTCGAATGGGCTTCCGATGGTCTCGCTGCTCCGATTGCCCGTCGATATTTTGATAGGTGATTGCCATTTTTCTATTGGCATTTTGCGTTCCTCCCGAACTGACACCAAGGAACTCTGGCAGGGGTGAAATGTTCCTGTTGCGCGCCGGAATTTTTCCGTATTCCGGTAGCTGGTTAACAAAGCTCGCGCCACCAGGATACAACGCTTGGATGTGCGAACATAGGGCGCAAGCTTCCCGCGGCCGCGACGAAGCAGCGGCTGCCTGGTCTCCGCTCCGCTAGATTTTCGAGGTCGGATCCGAAGGAGGTGCGATCTCGTCCAGCCCCGGTGCAGGCTTGTCGGCATTCATAAGGTTTTCAACGCCATATGCGCGTACGCGAGGCGATCTCTCGAAGTCGCGAATGCGCGCGGCGCGCGCGCTTGAGGAAGACAACGGATCATCGACCTCCGCGAACCCGTGTTGCGTGCTATCCCAGCCTTCGCCACGCCATTGATCCGCTCGCTCGTCGATGTCGATGCTCCCCTCGTCATCGAGGATAGCATGGACACGCTCGTAGTTTCCCTTATCGACCTGAGCCGACACGAGATACCCACCGCGACGCAGGCCTTCGGTGAAAAGTGCGCGATCGCCTGCCGGGAAGAACCAATCCGCGAGACCCGCCCACCAACCGCCGGCGTCGGTTCGGCGAAATTCGCCTTCAGCCTCGTCGCCGGGCATGAAGCGAATATAGTCGTCACGCAGACCAAAGTCTTTCAGTCGCTTGATGGCGCTTTCGGCATCACTGCGGCTGTCGAAAAATGCACTCAGGGTGCTGAGTGCACCGCTACTGTCAGAACTCCGTGCCCATTGATTATCGATGCCGGTCATGACGTTCTCCACGTGTTCGGGCTGTCTAGGCCCTGTCGGTAATGAACACCGGCCAAAAGAAACTGTTCCGTTGAGAGACTCTCTCGGGCGTCCGACCCGAAAGATGCAGCCCATGGCGCGGTCACTGGACCTTCTCGCTGCCGCTTGGACTGGTGACACCCGTGGGGCCGCTGCCGCTTCCACTCGGCGAGGGGCTGCGGTCAATCGTCGTCGCCGAGGCATCGGGTGCCGTACCGGGCGTGCCTATTCTGTCGGAGCGCATCGCCGCGGTCGTCGCCGGATCGGCCTTTGAACCCGGCGGCCAGACCATATAGCTCAGAAGCGCTATGCCGATCACGGCAATACCCGCGATTGCCACGCACCATGCGAAAAAGAGCCTCGTCTGCGGGCGTGTTGCCTTGCCTGGCTGTGCATAGGGCGGATCTATATCGTAAGGTTCGAGCTTGTCGTCTTCCTGGGTCATGGGAGGTTCCTTCCTCGCTCCAAACAGCGTGAGGTGCGGATTGTTCCAGCTGGCCTTCCATGAAGAGGCCGTTAACGTGGCCCGTCTCGGCGCTTGATCGTTGCTCTCAGCACCGCAAGCGTCCGTCGCCTTTCGAGAAGGTAATCCCCATATCCGACGGCCGCGTAGAGCAGTGTCCGCACGCTGGGGACGAGGATCACCAACAGAATGGCGACGATGAAAACAGCATGGTGGCTCCTATCTGATCGGTCTAACGCTCAAGACCGTCAAAGGTTGCCACCAGGTCAGCTGTTCCAGGCTTTTCCGAGCGTATCGGCAACATAGGCACCACGAGAGCCCATCGGCAGCGGAGGCCCCGTCGTGGTGTCTCTCGCCGTCTGGTGTTCGAGCTCCGCGTTCAGTTCCCCGCCGACGATCAGGATCATGACCGATAGCCACGCCCAGATCAGAAAGCCGATCAGCGCGCCCAGAGTACCGTACGAGGCGCTGTAGTTCGCGAAGTGGTCGAGATAGAAGGAGAAACCAAGCGACATCACAAACCACGACACCGTGACGAGGACTGCGCCCCATGTCATCCACCGGACTCGCGCCGGTTCGCGGCTCGGCCCGAAACGATAGACCGCCGTGGTGGCGGAGGTGACAATCAGAACGAGAAGCGGCCAGCGCAAGACAAGTGCGAGATTTTCCTTGAACTGATCGAGCCAAAAATAAGACAGCACCAGTGGCATGACGGCAACCAACCCGAGCACCACGATCGCGGCAAGCATCACGCAAAGAGTGAAGCAGAAGCCGATAACATTGAGCTTGATGAAGCCGCGCTTCTCGGTTTCCTCGTAGGCGACATTCATTGCCTCGAAGACCGCGAGCGTTGCGCTGTGAATGCTCCAAAGCGCAACAGCCAGTCCAGCAACAAACGTAAAGCCAAGTGTTGCGCTGCGTGTTTCCACCAGATCGGCGATCCTGTCGGCGATGAGGTCGAACGCGCCGGGCGGCAGCATTCCAGATAGTTCACGCAGGTGATCGGCCATCGCCACCGGATCCGCCACCAATCCATAGATTGCGACAAGAGCCGCAAGCCCCGGAAATAACGCCAGCAGAAGATAGAATGTCACGCCGGCCGCGATCAGCGTTACGCGGTCAGCCGCCACCTCATGCATCACCCGCCAGAGCACATCGCGCAGCCCCTTGTAGGGAATTGCCTCCGGCGTAGCTGCATCCCTGCCCCTGTCCGGTGGGTCGGAAACTTCCTTGACGTCAACCTCGGACCCCGATCGCGCGAGCGCAACCAAACCGATTAGTCCCACGGAAAAGACAAGCAAGGTTGTCGCACCCACGGTTCTTGATCCCATCGCTCTCACTCCATTGCGTTTCAATAACGCCGAGCCAGGGCAAATGGGTTCATTGCAGTTTCGAGACGACCGCAAGCGGTATCATGGCACCCCTCTTCGCCAGGGGCGGACCTTTCGGTCGAGCTCCGCGTACGCTGATCCGTTAATCACGGGCCTCATCTTGCCTTCCGTTAAAACCCTCATATCTCACAGAATTCGACGCGCCCTATACTGCCACTGCTTGAGGTCTCACTATTGTCCACGACGATATCAACCGGAAATGACGGACTCGACGTAATCCTGAAAGGAGGGCTTTCATCCCGGCGGCTCTACCTTCTCGAAGGAGCGCCCGGCTCCGGCAAGACAACCTTGGCCTTGCAGTTTCTGCGTGAGGGCGTGCGCCGCGGAGAGAAGGCGCTTTACATTACCTTGTCCGAAACCGCCGAAGAACTGTCCGCGGTTGCGGCCTCACACGGTTGGGATAGCGGCGAGTTCGACGTCTTCGAGTTCAGTTCCGCTGCCGAGGTTTTCGGCGATGGCCGCGATCAGTCCATTCTTCATCCCTGGGAGATGGAGCTTGGCGAAACCATCCGGCTCATTCAGGACGAGGTCGAGAGGGTCCGGCCCAAACGGGTGGTCTTCGACAGCCTTTCCGAAATGCGCCTGCTTGCGCAGGATCCGCTCAGATACCGCCGCCAGGTTCTTGCCTTGAAGCAGTTTTTTTCGGGCCGCGACACGACAGTCATTCTTGTGGATGACATGACCGGCAGTCACGATGGCAGAGACGCCCACCTTCATAGCCTCTGTCACGGCGTTATCACCCTTGAGCGTTTAACGCTGGATTTCGGCGCCGCCCGCCGCCGGATGCAGGTTCAGAAGCTTCGGGGTATCGATTTCATCGCTGGGTATCACGACTTCACCATCAGGACCGGGGGCCTTGAAATCTATCCTCGTCTGATCGCCGCCTCCCACCACGCGGAATTCTCCGGAGATATTACGCCAAGCGGAATCGTTGAACTGGATAATCTCCTCGGCGGTGGTCCCCTGCGAGGAACCAGCACGCTTCTCAGCGGCCCGGCCGGCAGCGGCAAGACGACGATAGCGCTTCAGTATCTTTTCGCTGCATGCGAACGCGGCGAGCCCTGCACCGTTTACGAGTTTGACGAACGCCTCGGCACCCTGCTTGTCCGGGCCAAAGCCTTCGGTTTCGATCTTCTACCGCACATCGAAAACGGCACGCTGGTCGTCGAACAGATCGACCCCGCGGAAATTTCGCCCGGCGAATTCGCCACACGGGTCCGTATCGAGGTCGAGCGTCGAGGCGCCCGGATGATCGTGATCGACAGCCTCAATGGCTATTTGGCAGCGATGCCGCAGGAGCAACAGCTCATACTCCAGATGCACGAACTCCTGTCCTATCTCAGCCAGAAGGGCGTGGTCACCTTCCTGATCAATCCCCAGAATGGCCTCGTCGGCTCCATGTCGACGAACCTGAACATCTCCTACGTCGCCGACAGCGTCGTTCTTTTACGTTTCTTCGAGGCAGAGGGCCGCGTTCGCAAGGCGATCTCCGTCCTCAAGAACCGCGGCGGTGCGCACGAAGACACCATTCGCGAACTGCGGATCGATAGCGGTGGCATCCGCATCGGCGAGCCGTTGTCGCAGTTCCGCGGAATTCTCACCGGAACGCCGGAATATCTTGGGGCGAGAGACCCGCTAATGGAAGATCGAGATAGTGACACCTGAAGGGCAGCGCATCCTTGTCAATGCGCCGTTCGGCCGCGATGCTGACAGCGTCGCGTCGCTTCTGCGCGAGCAAAACTACAGTGTCGTCGTATGTCGCGACCTGATCGAGGTCGCGTCCCTCATCAACGATGAAATCGGCGCCGTTCTTCTTACCGAAGAGGCGCTGATCGAGCACGTCGATGCTTTGAAGACCGCGCTCGAACTCCAGCCATCCTGGTCCGATGTGCCATTTGTTCTGCTGGCAGCGCCGCGATCCAGTCGAATGCCGAATGTCCGCCTTTCGCAGTTGGCGCTGTTCGATCTGGCGAGCAACAGCGTCGTTCTGGAACGACCGCTTGGAAAGGCATCCCTTTTCAGTGCCGTAGCGTCCGCGATGCGGCTGCGGCAGAAGCAGTTCCAGATGCGTGACGGGCTCGCGGAGTTGAACGATAGCGAAACCAGACTGCGTCTCGCCACAAGTGCCGCGGGCATCGGCACCTGGGATTTCGAACCTGCGACCGGCAGGCTCAGCTGGGACAAACGCTGCAGATCGATGTTCGGCATCCAATCCGACATGGAAGTGACTTACGAAGGCGCTTTTCTGGCGGGTATGCACCCCGATGATCGCCAACGAGCCGACGACGCAGTCAAGGCTGCCCTCGAGCCGACCGGGCGCGGCGAGTACGACATCGAATACCGAACAATCGGCATTGAGGACGGCGCGGAGCGGTGGATCGCGGCGAAAGGAGGAGCGATATTCGTCGACGGCGTCCCGGTTCGTTTCATTGGAACCGTCATAGATATCAGCGAACGGAAAAGAACGGAGAAGGCGCTGGCGACTTCGGAAGCCGCACTCAGGGCAGAACGGCAGGCCCTCGACGAACTCAATCGGACCCTCGAGGAGCGCGTTGTAGAGAGAACTGCCGAGTTGGAAGAGGAGATGTCAGCACGCGGCCGCGCCGAGGATGCCTTGCGCCAGGCGCAGAAGATGGAAGCGGTCGGTCAGCTGACGGGTGGGATCGCGCACGACTTCAATAACATGCTCACGGGCATCATCGGCGGCATCAACATCGCGAAGCGACGGATCGCCAGCGGCCGGTTGGAAGAAGTGGACCGCTTCATGGACGCCGCAACGGATTCCGCCAACCGTGCTGCGGCGCTGATCGTACGGCTTCTGGCCTTTTCGCGGCGCCAGACGCTGGACGCCAAGCAGTTAGACGTCGCCGCGCAGCTGAACGCGACGAAGGAGCTTCTGGAACGCACTCTTCCGGAAACGATCATCGTTGAGATCGTCGTTGATGCGGCCGTCGGAAGCGTGGTCGCCGATGTCAACCAGCTTGAAAGCGCGCTCCTCAACCTGGCAATCAATGCACGCGACGCGATGCCCGACGGCGGACACCTGACGATAACCGGTACTCGTCACGAAGTCGGCCCCAGCGACAAAGCCTCGGGACTTGAGCCCGGGCGATATATCGTCATCGCCGTGAAGGACACCGGGGGCGGAATGCCAGCCGAAATCCTGGACAAGGTCTTCGAGCCCTTCTTCACGACCAAGCCGATCGGACAGGGCACCGGCCTCGGGCTTTCGATGATCTACGGCTTTGCACAGCAGTCCGGCGGACAGGTTCGTATTCATAGCGCCCCCGGCCAAGGTACCAGGATCGAACTTTATCTGCCCGCCTCCGAGGGAGAGGAGAAAGAGGAAGCCGAATCCAGTGCACATCCGACACCGGAGGGACAGGGCCAGACAGTACTGGTGGTCGAGGACGATGACGCCGTCAGGCTTCTGATCTGCGACGTCCTTACGGAATTATCCTATTGTGCCTTGGAGGCCTCCGCTGCCGGCGGGGCTATTCCGATCCTTTCCGGCGACCAGCCGATCGACCTGATGATCTCGGACGTCGGCCTTCCCGGCATGAATGGTCGACAACTCGCCGATGTCGCCCGCCAGCATCGGCCGGATATACCGATCCTGTTTGTTACCGGCTATGCGGAGAATGCCACGACGAAAGCAAGCTTTCTCGGGACGAACATGGCAATGATCAGCAAACCCTTCGCTGTCGACACGCTTGCAGCCAAGATCAGCGAGATGGTTACGACGGAGCCGCATCGCTGACCACCAACTAGGCTCGTTGCGCCTGCGTCTTTCTCTTTCCGAGATTGACCACGAGAGCAATGAGAACAGTGCCGACGATGAACACAAACGCAGCCGCCGCGATCGCCGGGCTGATATTCTCTCTGATGGTCGAGAACATCTGACGCGCCAGCGTGCGCTGATTTGGACCCGCGACGAATAATGTCAACACCACCTCGTCCAACGACGTTGCGAAGGCAAACACCGCCCCCGAGATGATGCCTGGCATCGCCAAGGGAAGCGTGACCGTTCGAAGAACGACGTGAGGTGCCGCCCCCATGCTCGCGGCCGCATGCTCGAGGCGACGATCGATCCCCTGCAGCGAGGCGGTCACGTTGACCACCACGAAGGGAACGGCGAGAACCGTATGAGCAATGATGACGCCGAGGTAGGTATTGGCCAGCCCATACTGAGCAAACATCAGCTGCATCCCGACGCCGAGTACGACGGCCGGAACGACCATCGGCAGCAGGAAGACCGTGCGGATGAACCCGAACAGCAGCGAGACCTTTTTCCCGCGAAGGCCAAGCGAGCCGATCGTGCCGAGCACGGTGGCCAGTAAGGTCGTCCCGGCGCCGATGATCAGGCTGTTGACAATCGACCGGCGCCAAGCGTCCGCAGTCAACAGTTCCTCGAACCACCGCAGCGAGAAGCTGGGGATAGGATAGTTGAGAAAGACGCTGTTGGTAAATGCCAGCGGCAGGATCGCGATCAGCGGCGCCATAAGGAAGAACACGGCGAGGCTTCCGAAGAGGATCTTTGCGAGTGTCAGCGGCTTCATGTCCGGGCCTCCTCGGAAGAGAGCCGCAGATAGACGACGTAGAGCAGAATTGTCGCGAGAAGCAGCACCAAGCCGAGAGCACCCGCCATTCCCCAGTTTGCCGCGCCGGTGGCGTAGTATGCGATCACGGAACTGATCATCTGGTCCTTGGCGCCACCGATCAGCGCCGGGGTGATGTAATAGCCAAGCGCGCTCATGAAGACGAGCAGCGAGCCCGAGACCACCCCACGCAGCGAAAGCGGCAGCAGAACGCGGCCGAAAGCACGGATGGGATTTGCTCCGAGCGAAGCTGCCGCGGGCATCAGGTTCTTCGGAATGCCGATCAGAACGCTGAATATAGGCAGAACCATAAATGGCAGGAGAACATGCGTCATCGCAATAACGACCCCTACCCTGTTGAATATCAATGGAATGGGACTGCTTGTCAGACCGATCGCCTGCAGTGACGCGTTGATCAGGCCGTTATCCTGCAGAAGGATGAACCAGGCAGCGGTACGGACGAGAAGCGATGTCCACAGAGGAAGCAACACCGCGCCTAAAAGCAGCTGACGCACCCAACCGGTGACCGAGGCTGCCACCATCGCAAAAGGCAGGCCGAGCAATATGCAGCATATCGTCACCATCGCGGCGGTCGTGAGCGTGCGTATCAGCGTGTCGCGGTTCGCCGACGTGCCCTCAGGGGCATTGGTGATCGATCCGCTGGCGTCGCGGGTCAGATCAACGGCCGCAAGCAGGTTTCGATCGGTTATCGGCGAGCTCGCGGCATCCTGAATCGCGATCCAGAAAGCCGGATCGCTCCAGCGGTTATCGATCGCTGTCAGGTCAATGACGTTCTCGTCCGCGGTTACCGCCGATCTGGTTTTGGTCATCAGCGTCCGGAAGCCCGATTTGGCGCTGTTCAGCCGCCGAACGAGGTCCCCAAAAAGCTCATCATCCTTGATACCCCTGATATCCGCGGCAAACGCCTTCTGGGCTCCGGCCGGAGGCGCGCTTGCCCGATCCCATCCCTTCAAGGCGGATGCGACCGTCGGCAGGGCGCGGGACGCAACGGGATCTGACACGGCCGACTTCATCATTGTCGCCAGCGGTGCAACGAAGAAAAGCACGAGGAACAGTGCCAGCGGCGCTACCAGCAGGAACGATGCAGCCTGTTTCCAGATCCAGCTATCCCTCATGATACCATCCAGCAATGATCAGGAGAGAATGACGCCACGACTTCGTCCCCGATGTTGAGGGGTGACGATTTGCGGTGCGCCTTGATCATCAGATCTTTCCCCTGGCTCTGAACCCGCACCTGTAGATGGTCACCATGGTAGACAATGTCCGCGACAGTGCCTGTCAGGCGATTGCCAACGGTCGTTTCCGAGTTGATGTCGATCCGTTCAGGCCGGATCGAGACCTTCACCTCGTCTCCGACCTTTGCTGGCACAGGCGCGTTGACCTCGATGCTCGCGCCACTCGCAAGCAAAATGCCAAGGACACCTTCCCTCGTACTCTGAACCTTGCCGGTAAGAAGGTTGGTCTCGCCGATGAACTCCGCGACAAACTGTGTTCGCGGGCTGTCATAGATTTGCCCGGGCGTGCCGATCTGCTCGATCTTGCCGTGGTTGAAGATCGCGATCCGGTCCGACATCGTCAGCGCTTCCGTCTGATCGTGCGTCACGAAGACGATCGTCAGCCCGAGCCGCCGGTGGATGTCGCGAATGTCGAGCTGCATCTGCTCGCGCAGCTTCTTGTCCAGAGCCCCGAGCGGCTCGTCCATCAGGACGACCTCGGGTTCGAAGACGAGCGCACGCGCAAGCGCCACGCGCTGTTGCTGGCCGCCGGACAGCTGGATCGGCTTACGTCCCTGGAACGCGCCGAGCTGCACCATGTCGAGCGCTTTTTTGACTCGCTCGGCGATCTGCGAGCGGGAAACGCCTCTCATTTTCAGCGGAAACGCGACATTCTCGGCGACAGTCATATGGGGAAAGAGCGCGTAGTTCTGAAACACGACGCCCATATTGCGCTTGTATGGCGGGAGGCCGTCGACCCTTTTGGCATCGACGGAAATCTCTCCGCTTGTCGGCTTCTCGAAGCCCGCCAGCATCATCAGCAGGGTTGTCTTGCCGGATCCCGACGGGCCGAGCATGCTGACGAACTCTCCCTTGCCGATCGAAAGGTCGAGATCGTCGACCACGGTTATGGGTCCAAACGACTTGCTGACTTTGTCAAATTGAATAAAGGCGTCGGTCATCAATGCCCACTCTTCTCCCATTCGCGCTGCAAGGTCCGAACAGCGCGACAAGGGGCCTCGAAAGAGGCCCCGCACCACAAGATTATTGACCAAGCCAGGCGTTGAAACGCTGGGTCAATTCTTCAGAATTATCCGTCCAGAAATCAACATCCAGGGGGATCGCACCCTTCAGGTTCGATTCCGAGGTCGGAGATTCCTTCTGGTACTGTTCGGGCACCAGCTTGGCGGCGCCAAGATTGGGCAGGCCGTAGGCAATGTATTCAGGAAGCTTGGCCTGGTTTTCCGCCTTGCTCGCATAAGCGATGAAGTCCATGCCTGCGTCCTTGTTCGGGGCGTCCTTCAGGATGACCCAGCTATCGATTGCATAGACGCTTCCCGGGAACACGAAGCCGAAATGCTTGCCTTCCGAACGGTTGATGCCGGTGATGCGACCGTTATAGGCAGCCGTCATGACCACCTGGCCTGAAGACAGAAGCTGCAGCGGCTGCGCGCCGGCATCCCACCACACGATGTCGCTCTTCAGTTCGTCGAGCTTCTTGAATGCACGGTCGACGCCGCCTTCGGCGCTGAGGACCTTGTAGACCTGATCGGCCGGAACGCCGTCGGCCATCAGGGCGAATTCGAGCGCATACTTTGGACCCTTGCGAAGACCGCGCTTGCCCGGAAACTTCTTGGTATCCCAGAAGTCGGCCCAGCTCTGCGGCGCTTCCTTCAGCTTCTCGGCATCATAGGAAAGACCTGTGGACCAGACGATGTTGCCGACGCCGCAATCGCTGACGGCAGCCGGAAGGAAAGCTTCCTTGCCGCCCATCTTCTGCCAGTCGATCTTTTCGTAGATGCCATCGGCGCATCCGAGAGCCAGTTCCTCGGACTCGACTTCGACGACATCCCAGGTCGGCGTACCCGCCTTGACCTTGGCCTGAAGAACGCCGTAGCCACCTTCCCAGCTCTCGTCGAGAACAGGCTTGCCGGATTCTTTCGCGTAGGGCTCAAAGAAAATCTTGCGCTGCGCATCTTGGAAGTTGCCGCCCCAAGACACAACTGTCAGGTCGCGAGCCTGTGCGGCGAGAACGCCGCATGCCAATACCGTTGTCGCAATAAGTGATACTCGAAGGAGTTTCATCGAACGTTCCCCTTTTTGGAATTGAACATTGATTAGGAAACCACGTTTTAATCGTTTTGGAAGGCGGCCGGAGCGGTGTGGTGACTATTCTCACCGCCGGTTAGGGGCGTGGATACAGCTAGTAGGTGGGCGGCGTAATCGCACTCAGAATTTCACTCTCGCCCTCGTGGACATTCCGGAACCGGTGCGGCAGGCGACTATCGAAATAGTAGCCGTCGCCAGGCCCGAGAACTTTCTGCTGTCCGCCGACGGTGATCTCCACCGCCCCTGACAAGACCATTCCGGCCTCCTGCGCGGCGTGCGTGAAAGCTTCGCCCGAGTCCGCACCGACCGCATATCGTTCGTGCAGCATCAGGAGTTGGCGATTTGGATGATCGAGGCCGATGACACGGTATGAGATGGTGTCGACCTTCCCGATCTCCACCAGATCCTGTGCGGTGTAGAAAGGCGTATAGGGCAAGCTCGACTGCAGATCGGAAAAGAAGCCAGGCAGGGTCGTGCCCAACGCATCAAGGACAGCGCCAAGCGTATCGATGGACGGGCTCATCCGGTCGCGCTCGATCAGCGAGATCGTTGAATGAGATATCCCGGACCGCGCAGCCAACTCGCGGACGCCCAAGTCACGGCGGCGCCTGAGCTCCCTGAGCTTGCTTCCAATCTTCGGCATAAAGGCCCCCTGTTCAAAGTCAAACACTCGCGCAACATCGCATCGTCGGACTCGATCGACTACCGGCAGTTAGTAGCGACCCCCGGGGCTGGTGAAAATACTGAACAGCTGTCCAGTGGGTAATTGTCGGACTGTCTGGAGTGCGTGATGCTTTGTCCAGCACGCACACAGGAGACTTTCATGACATCGCGGCTCGATGCTCTCAAAGGCAAATTCATTCAGATCAAGGAACCGACGCGGGACGCGGTTTCCGACACGGCACCCGTCGAGAAGACGGTCAAGGACATCATTGCCCAGGTCCGCGAGCGCGGCGACGCAGCTGTCCGCGATTATTCTCTCCAGTTTGACAAGTCCGAGCTCGATAAGTTCGAGGTCACCGAAGAAGAAAAGCTCAAGGCGGTCGCAGATCTCGACCCGCAAACGCGCGAGGACACCGAGTTCGCGATCGCCAATGTCCGCAAGTTTGCCGAAGCGCAGCTGAAGACGATCCTTCCGCTCGAGGTCGAGACGTTGCCCGGCGTTCACCTAGGCCATCGCGTCATTCCGATCGAAATTGTCGGCTGCTACGTTCCCGGTGGTCGCTATCCGCTGCTTTCGGCTCCGGTCATGACGATCGTACCGGCGAAAGTCGCCGGCTGCGACCAGGTGATCGCCTGCCTGCCGCCGAATGCCCATCCGGCGATGATCGCTGGTTGCCACCTCGCCGGCGCTGACCGCATCTTCCGTGTCGGCGGCGCGCAGGCTATCGCTGCAATGGCCTACGGCACCGAGACAATTCCGGCCGTGGACAAGATCGTCGGCCCGGGCAATGCCTTCGTCAACGAAGCGAAGCGCCAGGTGTTCGGTCAGGTCGGCATCGATCAGCTCGCAGGTCCGAGCGAAATTTTCATCGTCGCGGACGAAACCGGCAATGCCGAGATGATCGCGACCGACCTGCTCGCGCAGGCCGAGCACGACGTTCGCACCCGCGTCGGTCTAGTAACGACGGACCGCAAGCTTGCGGACGCGGTTCTGGTCGCGGTCGAAAAGCAGCTGCTGGATCTGCCGACGGCAAACGTCGCGGGCGTCGCCTGGAAGGACTATGGCGAAATCACCGTTGTCGAAGATGAAGCTTCGATGATCGCCTATTCGGACTACATCGCCACCGAACATCTCCAGGTTCACACGCGCGATCCTCAGGCGACCGCCAAGAAGCTGCGCAACTACGGCTCCATCTTCATTGGTGAGCTGGCAAGCGTCGTCTATTCAGACAAGTGCAGCGGTACGAACCACACCCTGCCGACGATGGCAGCCGGCCGCTACACGGGCGGACTCTGGGTCGGTTCGTACGTGAAGATCGCCACGCACCAGTGGCTCGACGAGCGCGGCGTCGCAGCCGTCGCGCCGGCCGCCGTTCGTCAGAGCGCGACCGAGAAACTCGAAGGCCACCGCCGCGCGGCGGCACTACGTCTCAACCCGCAGCAACTCGCTGCTGTCTCGAAGTAAAGATGTCGCCGGGTTGAATACCCGTCTCTGCGGAAACGAGGCCATTCCTCCGGGGATGGCTTTTGTTTGTTGGCGTGCTCGGACTGGCATTAGTCTCCGGGCCGACCTACCATCCCTACCAAGCAACCTTCACGAGTTGCACATGGCCCGACGCGGCGCCCCTCCTCTGTAAAATGACCGTTCGGTTGTTTTCAGACTTTCCAAGACTGGCCCGTCGGAAGTAGTGTCGCCGCCATTCATCCAATGGGCTATTAAGGTGCCACTAATGACCGTGACGTCGACTTCCACCGAAATCCAAATCGAATTCCACAAGTCCCCCGTTTCCGAGGCCGACCGTATCCGCCTGCTGGAGACGCCGGGATTCGGAAAGGTTTTCACGGATCACATGGTGTTGGCGCGATGGACCGCCGACAAGGGTTGGCACGACGCCAAGGTCACGCCGAGACGCCCTCTCGAGCTCGACCCCGCGAGCGCGGTTCTGCATTACGCTCAGGAAATCTTCGAGGGCATGAAGGCTTATCGCGCCGACGACGGCCGGATTCTGCTGTTCCGCCCCGAGGAAAACGCCCGCCGCTTTGCGCAATCGGCCACCCGCATGGCGATGCCTCCCGTGCCGGAAGAGCTTTTCCTGAACGCGGTGGAAGAACTCGTCCGCGTTGACAAGGCCTGGGTGCCTTCCGGCGACGCCAGCCTCTATCTTCGCCCCTTCATGTTCGCCAACGAGGCATTCCTGGGTGTTCGTCCGGCCCAGGAATACATCTTCTGCATCATTGCTTCTCCGGTCGGTGCTTATTTCAAAGGCGGAGCCAAGGCCGTCTCCCTGTGGGTCGAGACCGAATACACGCGGGCGGCCAATGGCGGCACCGGTGCTGCGAAGTGCGGCGGAAATTACGCCGCAAGTCTTATCGCGCAGGCCGAGGCGGCGAAAAAGAACTGCGATCAGGTCGTCTTTCTCGATGCGGCTGAACATCGTTGGGTCGAGGAACTTGGCGGCATGAACGTGTTCTTCGTCATGAACGACGGATCCGTCGTGACCCCGCCGCTCGGCGGCACGATCCTGCCTGGCATCACGCGGGCCTCTGTCATCGCGCTCGCCGAAGAGAAGGGCCTGCGCATCGAACAGCGCCCATACTCCTTCGCGGAATGGCAGGAAGACGCTGCCAGCGGCAAACTCTCCGAAGCTTTCGCCTGCGGCACCGCCGCGGTCTTGGCGGGTATTGGCCTGGTTCGGCATGCCGGCGGCGAATTCCTGGTCGGAGACGGACAGACCGGCAAGTTGACCAGCGAACTCCGCGAGGAACTCGTCAGCCTGCAAAAGGGTGTCACCAACGACGAGCGTGGCTGGACGCGTCGCATCCTGGCCTGAGCCTTGGATAGCGACCTTCTGGATGTTTGAGGCTTAGCCCTCCTTATGAAAAATCTCGACGACACGGCAATGTTGTCGAGATCGGCTACGCCTGGGAAATCATGATGGGCGGAACAACCGGCCAGCAGGGAACGCCTCCGCAGGTGCGGAACTCGCTTATCTATACAGTCCTGAAGTGATGCGCTGATAGGCCGGAAGCTGATCCGTAACACTCGCTTAGTTCGGTAGTGACGCAATAGGCGACCGCTTGATTGGGCAGGTCATGTCCCGCCTCCGTCATGCGGGATAAGGCAGCCCGTATCTTTCGCGGATCGTTCGGCCCTCGTACCGGCGGGGATATACCTCTCGATCCTGGAGGATCGGGATGACCTTGCCGACGAACTCCTCGATATCATCGGGCGCCCGAGGCGGTTGCAGCGTGTAGCCGTCCACCGTGCCGTCTTCCCACAAGTCGATCATCTCTTCGGCCACCTCTTCCGCCGTGCCGAGCAGAAGCCGGTGATGGCCTTCGGAACGGCGCACCGCCTGACGAGCCGTGAGTTTCTCATGCTGCAGCAGGTCGGAAAGGCCAAGCCCCATCCCCACGGCCTGCTGCCTGTTCGGGTCGGGCACGAAACGTTCGTAGTCCAGCAGGGCATCAGGATCAAAACGGTCACGGTCCAAACCGTGCTCGCGCACGAAACGCTCCAGCAGGCCATCCTCGGAGCCCGCGCCGCTGTGGAGTTCATGCTTGCGCAGCGCTTCCTTTCTGTCGTCGCCGACGATCACCACAAGTCCGGGAACGATGCGAATGCCGGACGGGTCGCGGCCGAGCGACACCGCCTTGTTGCGGACCTTGTCGCCGAAGGCCCTGCCCGCCGGTTTCGACAGGATGTTGCAATAGATGATCTCGCCGTGCCGCGCCGCAAGCTCGATACCGCCCTCCGAGGCACCAGCCTGAGCGATGACGGGATGGCCCTGTGGGCCACGCGGGACATTGAGGGGGCCACGCACCTGGAAGATGGCGCCGTCATGATCGATGGTCGCGGCGCTGGTGCTGTCCCAGAAGCGATCAGAGGGAACCTCGCCCTCGCGCCGCGGATCCCAGCTCGACCACAGCTTCTTCGCCACGTCGAGAAATTCGGTCGCCCGAGCATAGCGCTCGTTGCGCGGCGGCAGTGCCGCACTGCCGAAATTGGCTGCGACATTCGGATTGAACGACGAGACGATGTTGACGATCAGCCGACCGCCCGAGACGATATCGAGTGACTGGGTGCGCCGCGCGAAGTTATAGGGTGAGTTGTAGGTAGACGAAACCGTGACGACAAAGCCGATGTCGGGCACTTGCGCGGCCAGCGTCGTACAGAGGATCAGCGGATCGATCGTGTGGAACGGGCGGCCGAGCGGTTCCGTCATCAACACCGGATGATCGGAGAAGAATACGGCATCGAACAGCCCCTTGTGGGCGATTTCCGCCAGCCTCCGGTAATAGGCGGGATCGTTGATATCGTGCCTGTCACCGCTGCGGTATTTCCATGCATTGGCAAGATAGCCGGTGGAGTTCAGCCCGACATTGAGGTTCATGCGACGTTTTTGAATGCTCATGCGTCAGTCCGTTCTGCCTGTTCTTCTTTTGCGACACCGACGCCCGCCTGCGGGCCCGGGATCGTGCCGTTGACGGCGAAGTCGCCGACGATGCGATCGTGGTAGATGCGCGGATTGTGGGAGGCGATGGTGCGTGCGTTGCGCCAATGGCGGTCGAGACCGTGGCCGCGCTTGGCGGCGGATGCTCCCAACGCGTCGAACAGCACCGTGCTCGCATCGAGGATAAGCGAGGTGACGACGGTCACCGACTGGCTGACCTCGAGCTCGGCATTGCGGCCGGCCAGCGCGATCTGCTCCTGATCGCCGCCTTGGTTGGCCTCGTAGGCACGCTGCAGCGCCCTGGCAGCCTGGAGCACGATCGCGCCGGCGCTATAGGCTGCGCCTCTCACCTTCCCCACCACCTGCTGGACCTGCGCATCCTGAGCGGATCGGGACGCGATGCCTCGGCTATAGACCCTTTTACGTGCAGCTACATGCCGCGCCAGGTCGTTCGCCGCGGCGCGACCGATCCCGGCTAGCGAGGCGAGATGGACCAATTGGAAGAATCCGCCGGAATAGCTGAAACGCACCGAACTTGGCTTGATCAGCTCGTCGGCAATCTCGACATCGCGGAAACGGGCGGTGCCGCTTGCCGTCAGCGACTGGCCGAAGCCATCCCAGTCATCGACGATCTCCACACCCGGCGCCGAAGTCGGCACCAGCGCGCCGATCGGCTGCCCATCCCCGTCGATCGCGCCGAGCGTGATCCAATCCGCATAGAGGGAGCCGGTGGTGTAGAATTTCTCGCCATCGAGCCGCCAATTGGCGCCATTGCGGACCAGTCGCGTCGAATAGCTGCCGAGCGGCGTGTCCCCAAGTTCGGAGAAACCGCTTCCGACAGTCTCGCCCTGCCCGAGCCTTTTCAGCCAGGCATCGCGCCAGGCGCTATCGGGCGCGTTCAGCAGATCCTCGGTGAAGCCGAAGTGGCTGCGGTAGGCGTTGGTGAGGTTCGGATCGGCCGCGGCAAGCTCGATGATGAGGCCGAAAAGCTCCGGCAAGGATACGCCGAAGCCGCCATAGGCGACCGGTAATCGCAATCGCGAGAAGCCCGAGCTTTTCAGCCACTCGTAGGCATCGAATGGCAATTCGTGAGCGAGGTCGCGGTCAACAGCCCGCTCACCGATACGGGCGAATACCGGCCTGAAGGTCTGCGCGAGACGCTCGAAGCGCTCGCTGGGCGGTGCGCCCCAGGCACCATTGATATCAGTCATGATGTTGTTTCCTGTTTTAAAGCCGCAATACCGCCGGCTGACGACCGCGGCATGCGACGCTCGGTTCTCGTTCCGGCCGAGGCGAGCCTCGCCTCAAGCGGCTGCCCGATCCTGCGCCTCGAAATCGTGAAGCAGGAGTGCGATCTCGAACCCGCGGCGGGAAAGCCAGTGGGCGACGATACGGGCGCGCGACCCAAGCAAATCATCGATCAGCACGATGCGGGCGCCACGCACGGCGATCGTCCGATAGGCTACGCCGAGAAGCTGCCCGCCCTCGGACGAGATCGATCCGGCGAGGTTCGCGCGCGCGAATTCCTCCGGCGTGCGGACATCGAGCAGATAGGTCGTACGCGCCGGATCGGCGTTCCATCCCTCGGCGGTCTGCCGATCGATGAACGTCAGTCCGTCCCTTGCCGAAAGGCTCTCGCCGCGCTCGCTTGCGAATTGGCGGGCCGTCTCGCTTGGCTCGCCGTAAGACGCCGTGCGACCGGTCTCCAGTTCGAAACCCGCATCGGTCCAGCCGCGCGTCCCGTCGTCGAGATAGGAGACGGCGTTGGCGATACCGGCATCGATCAGCGTCTGCGCTCCGAGAATGGCGCGTGGCAGACCGGCGCAGGAAACGACAACCTTCGTTTCCCTGGAAGGGACGAGGTCCTTGAAGCGCAGCAGCAGTTCGGCTCCCGGTACGCCAACGGCGCCCGGCACGTGCGCCTTGTCGTATTCGGCGAGCGTGCGCGTATCGAGCACGATAACGTCCGTCCCCTGGTCACGCAGCGTCTTCAGTTCGGCGGCGGAGGTCACCGGTGTCTGCCTCTCCTCACGCACCATGGCGACGAAGGGAACACCGGGAATGTCGAAGGTCGGAAGCTTTCCACCTGCTTCCACCCAGGCGGGAATGCCGCCTTCCAGGAAATAGGTGTCCGTCCAGCCCGCTTGCCGCAAACGGCCGACCGCCGCTTCTGCGGTGCCGTCGCCGCCATCGACCAGAACCGTGCGGACAATACGGCGCGGCACGAAGCGACCGAGCTCGGCTTTTAGGCGCTCGGCCGGCAGATTCGTCGCAAACAGCGGCGACGCATAGCCGACATCCTCGGCCGGGCGGATATCGAGAACCGCCAGTTCCAGCCCGTCGCCAAGCCAATCGATCAATGTGGCCTTGTCTATCGAATGTTTTGTCATGTCCCTACTCCTCGATTTCACGCGCTCGGATCGATCCACAGGTCGCCGAAGCTCCAGTTGAGCCCCTGCGATCCCGTGACGTAGTTCTTGACCCTTTTGTTGGCGACGATCTGGGCGCCGGCGGCGACGAGATCGATGGAGGCCACCTCGTCGTGGATCAGATGCTGGAATTTGCTCCACACCTGCCAACGCTTCTTCTCATCCGGCTCGGTCGCGGCCGCCTCGAGCAGCTCGTCCGCCTCGGCGTTCGAATAGTGGCTGGCATTCGAGAACGGCAGGCCGATCTTGAAGTTCTTGCTCCAGTAGGCGCGCTGGATGCCGAGCGACGGATCGAAGGTGTTGGAGAGCGACTCCACCACCAAATCGAAGGCGCGGTCGGTGTAGACGGTCTTCAGGAAGGTCGGCAGGTCGTATTTCTTGATCTCGATGCCGACGCCGATCTTTTCCAGCTGGCTCTTCAGGACGTCCGCATAGCCTTGCGGCAGATAGGAATTGTAGGTGAGCCTCAGATCAAAGCGCTTTCCGTCTGCCTTGCGCGGATAGCCGGCTTCATCCAGCAGTTTTTCGGCCGCTGCCGCATCATGGGGATGCGCCACGACGCTCTTGTCGTACCACTGCGGCAGCGCCGTGCTCACAGGGCTCGGCGAAACCTGCGCATAGCCATAGAGCGCGACGTCGACGATCTCCTGCAGGTTGATTGCCTGGGCGATGGCGAGCCTGACCTCGCGCTTGGCAAACAGCGGATTGTCGTAGTTGAAGAACAGCTGCTGCTGCGGACCGGAATAGGCATAGGTGGTCGTGTCTACAATCAGATTCGGCACCTGCTTCAGCCGGTCGAGATCGGCAAGCGGCACCGGATTGTCGCCGATATCGGCCTCGGCCGTCTCCAGCGCCGCCGACCTGGCAGCCGGGTCGGTGACGACGCGCAGGATGATGCGGTCGAGATAGGGCTTTCCCGCATCCCAATAGTCGGGGTTGCGCTCGAAGATCAGATGGCTGCCGGCCACCCATTCCGTCAGCTTGAAGGGGCCGGTGCCGATCGCCGTCTGCAGCGTCTGCCCGTCGCCCGGCGCCAGCTTTTCGAAGATGTGCTTCGGCACGATCGGCGATTCAGAGCTCGACTGCGCTGCGACCAGGAAAGGAGCCGGCTTCGACAACACGATGATAGCGGTCAGCGGATCCGGCGTCTCGACCGCCACCACGTTCTGGTACGTGATGCGGCCGCGCGGATGCGCTTCCTTCAGCCGGAAGATGGAGAAGGCGACGTCGTCGGAGGTGAAGTCCTCGCCGTCGTGCCACTTCACGCCCTTGCGGAGCTTGAAGGTATAGCGAAGATTGTCGTCGGAAACCGACCATTCTGTCGCCAGCAGCGGCTGCGGCCGGACGTCGAGGTCGAAGGTCAGCAGTCCCTCGACGATCTTCGGGCCGATCGCCTGGCCGGTGCCCGACGAGGTGTTGATGGCGAAAAGCGCGTTGCCCGGGTCCACCCGGTAGAGCCAGTTCAAGGTCCCGCCCGTTGCGGGCGCGGCGCTCTGTCCAAAAGCGATCGACGGGAGCAAGGTGCTGGCGCTCGCAAGCAACATCAGCTGGTTGAAACTGCGACGGTTGATGGACACGCGAAGAACTCCTCTTTGGTTGGATTTGGTCCGCTGAGGGGAAGCTTCGGTGCTGCGTTCGAAAAGGCGAAGTCAAAGTTTCTTCTCGTCTGGAAAAGAAAATTTGCGTCCGAAAGGCTGTTCGCGGTCAGCCCGATGCGAAGGAAAAGCTGCTCAATTTCCATGCTTCGGCAGGATGAGATTTCGCCAAAGAGCAAGCCGGCGAAACGCCGAAATACGGCGCCCCGGCGAAAGAATTTCTTTCCGCGAAATCAACCAGATATTTCTGGACTTGAACGGCGGGCCAGCCAACCGTTGACGGGAAATAGCGGGGCAAACGCACCCCGTTACCGTTATTCCCGGGAGGCAACATGCCGTTCGAAACAGATGCCGACGATACGCTTCTGGCAAAGGCGGGCGAGCTGCGCCAAGCGTTTCACCTCGATGCCGTCGAGAGAGACAAACAGGGCGGGAGGCCCGTCGAACAGATCAGGCTCCTGAAGGAAAGCGGGCTCCCTTCTGCGCAGATCGCCAGGGAATACGGCGGCCAGGGCGCCTCGTGGTTGACGATCCTGCGCATCGTCAGGGAATTCGCCAAGACCGACGGATCGATCGCCCATCTCTTCGGCTATCACCACCTGCCTCTCAACCTCGTCTTGTTTCGCGGCTCGGCCGCGCAGAAAGAGAAGTGGCTGACCGGCTCGGCGGCAGGAAACTGGATCTGGAGCAATTCCGGCAATGCCTTGTCGAAGACGTCGAGCGGCAAAAGAACCGCCACGGGTTGGATCATCAGCGGCAGCCGCCCCTTCTCCTCGGGCACGCATGTCGCGGATTACATCCAGATTTCCTGGGAGAACGCCGATGGCGCGCGATTGACCGCTGCCGTTCCTGCCGACCGCGCCGGCATCGTCATCGAAAACGACTGGGACGGCATCGGTCAGCGACAGACCGGAAGCGGCACCGTGCGCTTCGTAAACCTTGAAATTCATGACGACGAGTTGATCAGCGCGCCCGACGTGCCGCTGACGCCCTGGTCCTCCCTGACCTCGCTCCTCCAGCAGAGCGTCCTTCTCAATGTCTTTGTCGGCAGCGCACAAGGCATCCTGGAAGAAGGCCGCGACTATACGACGACGAGTTCACGGCCCTGGATCTATTCCGGCGTCGAACGACACGTCGACGACCCCTGGATCAAGCGCCAGTATGGCGACCTCTTTATCCGCACGCTGGCGGCAGCCGAGCTCGCCGACAAGGCGGCCCGCAGCCTTGATGCAGCCTATGCCGAGGGTCCCTCATTGACCGCAGCCGACCGTGGCGCCGCCGCGATCGATATCGCGACCGCCAACGTCTATGCAGGCGAAGTCGGGCTTGCCGTGTCCAGCGAGGTCTTCGAGGTGACGGGCGCCCGCTCGGCGACGACCGCCAACGGCTTCGACCGCTTCTGGCGCAATGTCAGGACGCACACGCTTCACAATCCCGCCGAGTACAAGAAACGCACCGTCGGCACATGGCTGCTGACCGGCGAATTCCCCGTACCGGCCATCTATCGCTGAAAGGAACCGCAATGGCGAAACGCAAGGACAAGATCAAGCTCGGCGCATTTCTGCTTTTTACCGGACACCACGTCGCCGCATGGCGTCATCCCAAGGCCTCCGTCGGCACCGAGTTCGAGAACTATGTGGAGCTGGCCAAGCTGGCGGAAGCGGCGAAGTTCGACACGATCTTCTTCGCCGACGGCGTGGCCGCGCGCATCAAGGATGTCGAGGCCGCCAGCCGCAAGGCCCACAGCGGCGTCTACCCCTTCGAGCCGATCACGCTTTTGTCTGCTCTATCCTCCGTCACCCGCAATATCGGGCTGATCGCCACCGCCTCCACCAGCTACTCCGATCCCTACAATCTCGCCCGGCAGTTCGGCTCGCTCGACCGGCTGAGCGGCGGCCGGGCCGGCTGGAACCTGGTGACCTCCTCCGACCCCGACGCCGCCTTCAACTTCGGCCATGAGACGCAGATCCTGCATTCCGACCGCTACGAACGGGCGGGGGAATTCGCCGATGTCGTGCTCGGCCTCTGGGACAGCTGGGAGGACGACGCCTTTCCGCGCGACCGCGAAAGCGGCCGGTATTTCGATCCGGCCAAGCTGCATCGGCTCAACCACAGTGGCAAGCACTTCAAGGTGCGCGGCCCGCTCAACATTCCGCGCTCGCCGCAGGGCCGGCCGGTTGTCGTCCAGGCCGGCGCTTCCGAGCCCGGCAAGGAGCTTGCCACCCGCACCGCGGAAGCGATCTTCGCCGCCCAGATCACGCTCGAGGAAGCAACCGGCTTCTATGCCGACGTCAAGGGCCGGCTTGCCAAATACGGCCGCTCGCATGACGACCTGAAGATCCTGCCCGGCATCTTCCCCGTCGTCGCCCGCACGCGGTCGGAAGCCGAGGAGAAGTTCCAGTCGCTGCAGGAGCTCATCCAGCCGGAGGTCGGCCTGAACCTGATTTCGCAACTCTCGGGCGTCGACCTCAGGGACTATCCGTTGGATGGGCCCGTACCCGAAAATCCGCCCGCGACCAATGCCGGCAAGAGCCGACAGGCATTGGTGCTGGATCTCGCCCGCCGCGAGAACCTGACGATCCGCCAGCTCTACCTGCGCATCGCAGGCGCGCGCGGCCACTGGCAGGTCGTCGGCACGCCCGATGATATCGCCGATCAGCTGGAGGAGCGCTTCGAAAACTACGGTGCCGACGGCTTCAACATCATGTCGCCGATCATGCCGGGCGGGCTTTCCGATTTCATCGAGCTCGTAGTGCCGGAACTGCGTCGGCGCGGCCTTTTCCGCCACGAATACGAAGGGTCCACGCTGCGCGAGAACCTTGGTCTCAAGCGCCCAGAGAATAGCCTCGCCACCCGTGGCGGTGCCGTCGCGGCCGAGTGAGTGGAAACACATGAGCCGCGACACTCTTTTTCTCATCGCCCCCGGCTTCTCGGATCCGAAACAGCCCGGCCAGACCTTCGTCTGCCCCCATTGCAACGCGATCGAGGGGCTGCTTGCAAGCTTCCCCGAGCTGGCGAGCCGGCTCGACATCCACCGCGTTCCTTTCCCCCGTCCGCGCACGCGGGTGATCGAGGCGGTGGGCGAAGAGAACCAGTCCCTGCCGGTGCTGGTGCTCGCCTCCAACCCGCCCCCCGATGCCGCGGACTGGAGAGGCAAGCGCTTCGTCTCGAAGACCAGCCGCATCCTCGAGCTTCTCGCCGAGCGACATGGCTTCCCGCGATTGCATGACTGATGGAGGAACGACGATGACCGTAAAGCCCGCAGGCTTCGAACCAGCCGCACTGCCGCCCGTGCTCTTCGAGCCGGACCGAACTGATCCCTACCTCGCCAAGGCCGCCGAACTTCGCGACATCTTTGCAACTGATGCCGTCGCGCGCGATCAACAAGGCGGGCGCCCTATCGAGCAGATACGGCTGCTGAAGGAGAGCGGTCTCGTCAACCTCCTCATTCCCCGAGAGTTCGGTGGCGAGGGACAACCCTACTCCACGGCGCTTCGGATCGTGCGCGAATTCGCCAAGGTCGACGGTTCGCTTGGCCATCTCTTCGGCTATCACTTCAGCCCGATCCAGAATGCCCTGACCAACGCCAACGACGAACGTTTGGCCGCGATCCTGCGGCGCTCGGCGCAAGGCCGCTGGTTCTGGGGCAATACCACGAACAGCTTTTCCAAGAGCCTCTTCGGCAAAAAGATCGAAGGTGGCGTCCTCTTGAACGGCTATCGGCCATTCGCCTCTGGCTCGCACGTCGCCGACTATTATGGTCGCATGGGAAGACGAGGAAACAAACGCCCGCAGCTTCGCCTACATTCCCGCCAATCGCGACGGCATAACGATAGCCGACGATTGGGACGGCATCGGCCAGCGGCAGACCGGCAGCGGCCGTGTTTTCTACAAGGATGTCTCGATCACGGATGACGAAATCCTGCCGGAACGTCCGAAGGACGCCATATCGTTGCTGGCACCCCAGCAGCAACAGAGCGTTCTTCTCAACGTCTTCATCGGCAGCGCCCAGGGCGCCCTTATCGCAGCGCGCGACTACACCATCACGAAATCCCGCCCCTGGATCTATTCGGGGGTCGAGCGCCATGCCGACGATCCCTGGATCAAGCGGCAATACGGTGAGCTCTGGACCAAGGTGCAAGCCGCCACAGCGCTTGCCGACCGTGCCGCGACTGCCATCGACGCCGCCTACGCCAGGGGCCCGGCGCTGACCGCGGAAGAGCGTGGCGCCACGGCAATCGCGGTTGCCTCGGCCAATGTGTTGGCCGGCAAGGTCGCACTCGAGGTCACCAGCGAGATATTCGAAGTGATGGGAGCCCGCTCGGCCGTGCGCCCCTATGGCTTCGACCGCTTCTGGCGCAATGTCCGCATCCACACCCTCCACAATCCGGCCGAGTACAAGACCAGGAACGTCGGTTCATGGTTCCTGACCGGTGATTATCCCGAGCCGGGTGTTTTCCAATGAGCTTGAGTGGCGGCCCTACTCGGCCGCCATCATATCCGCCGCCGGTCGAATTCGCCGGGCGATGATCTCGTCCATTGTCTGCAGGGCGCGCGCCTCGGCAAGCAGCCACTCGCGGAACAGATCGACGCGCATCAGCCGCCCCGTATGTGCCGTCGTCGCGAAGAAGTAGGAGGAACTGACCGGCTGCGGCACACCGAAGGGGCTGACCAGCCGTCCGGAGCGAATGTCGGCTTCCGCCAGCCTGATCTTGCCGAGCCCCAACCCCTGCCCCGCCAGAGCTGCATCGAGGACAAGGGAAGACTGGTTGAGGCGGAAGCCACCATGCGACGGCCGATAGGCAAGCCCGGCCGCGCGCAGCCAACCGCTCCAGTCCGGGCAGGACTGATCGCGCTCGGCCCCTTCTTCATGCAGGAGCGGCACATCCTCGATTGCCTCCGGCTTGCCCCACAAACCATGGGTATCGGCGAACTCCGGGCTGCACACCGGCAGCACGGCTTCGGAAAAGAGATGATCGACGATGAGTCCCGGATACGGCCCGCTGCCGTAGCGGATCACGCAATCGGCATCGCCGGCATCAAGGTTGATCAGCTGCGTCGACGCATCCACAAGCACCTGCAGCCCCGGCGCCGCGCGCCGCAGCGCGTCCAGTCGCGGGATCAGCCACTTGCTTGCGAAGGACGGAGCGACGGATATGCGGATCGGCTGCTCATCGTCGCTCTGGACGAACTGCGCCATGGCGGCGAGGACGGCGTCGAAGGCGCCGGTCAATCCGGGCACCAGGGCCAGACCTGCAGGTGTCAGATGCAACTGGCCACGCACGCGATTGAAAAGCGGCTGGCCGAGGTAATCCTCCAGCAGGCGAATCTGCTGGCCGACCGCCGCCGACGTTACATGCAGCTCTTCGGCGGCGCGGACGAAATTCAGGTGCCGTGCGGTCGCGACGAAGGCCCGCAGCGATGTCAGCGGCGGTAGCCGCGCAAGCGTCGGCTGGATTGTTTTTCTGCGGGTCTCGGCGAACGTGCTCATGGGCTGATTGCACCACAGACGCGCCCATGAAGACGAGAACCGGCTTTGCTTCCGTTCCCGCAGAAAGGAACATTTTCTTACGCCGCGAGCACCGATCGGGGATGCAAAAACTCATTTTCGAGAATTGTCTATATTTTTAGTAGATTAAAGCGACCGACGCTGGCCACCGGGATCCTCAACGGGAAGTTTTCCTTTCCCGGACAGGGAGAAAAACATTCTTCCGGTTTTGCGCCACGCTGCCCGATGATGCTGGCTACGACGCTTCGATAGAGGCGTCCATCTCAATTCAGGGGGTATTCATGGATATCAGCAGACGCCAGCTCAGCAAGTTATTCGCCGCGACGGCTCTCACCGCATTTCTGCCGCTCAACGCCTTCGCCGAGACTGCCGCGCCGACAAAGGGCGGCACACTGAGCTTTATCGTCGAGCCGGAGCCGCCGACGATCCTCGCACTCGCCCACACGGCCGGCGGCACCCAGAAAGTCAGCCCAAAGATCACCGAAGGTCTGTTGACCTACGACTTCGACCTGACGCCGAAGCCGCAGCTCGCCACCGAATGGTCGATCAGCGACGACGGGCTGAGCTACACCTTCAAGCTGCGCCCGAACGTGAAATGGCACGACGGCAAGCCTTTTACGTCGGGTGATGTGGCCTATTCGATCGAGCTTCTGAAACAGGTTCACCCGCGCGGTCGCGGCACCTTCGCCAATGTCACCAAGATCGAAACGCCTGACCCGCTCACCGCCGTGATCAGACTTTCCAAACCGGCTCCTTATCTCCTCAGCGCGCTTTACGGGGCTGAATCCCCGATCGTGCCGAAGCACGTCTATGACGGCGTTGCGATCGCCGATGTGCCGACCAGTCCGAACGGCGGCGCGCCGATCGGCACCGGACCATTCGTCTTTAAGGAGTGGGTGCGTGGATCGCACATTATTCTCGAGCGCAACCCTGACTACTGGGACGCGGGCAAACCCTATCTCGACCAAGTCATCGTGCGTTTCGTGCCCGATGGTGCAGCCCGCGCGGCCGGTTTTGAGACCGGCGAATTCGACATCGGCGGCGACAATCCGATCCCGTTGAGCGATCTGGAACGCGTCAAGGCGCTCCCCAACATCGCTGTCGATTCACGTGGCTACGAGACCAAGGGCGATCAGACACAGCTGATCTTCAACCTCGACAATCAGTATCTGAAAAACGTCAACGTTCGCCGCGCCATCGCCCACGCGATCGACCTCGACGTCATCCTGAACACCGTCTGGTACGGCTATGGCCATGTATCGCCGACAGCGATCAGCACCTTCCTGCCGCGCTACCTCGACACATCGATCAAGCCCTATGCCTTCGATCTGAAGGCGGCTGAACAACTGCTGGATGAAGCTGGCTACAAGCGCGGCGCTGATGGGGTACGCTTCGACCTGCGTCTCACCCACAACTCCTACAATGAAGGCTTCAAGCGGGTTGCCGAATATCTGAAGCAGAACCTGACGCGGATCGGCATCAACGCTACGATCGATTCCTACGACTTCTCCACCTACATCAAGAAGGTCTACACCGACCGTGCCTTCGACGTGACGGCCGAATATCTCGGCAACCAGTTCGATCCGACGCTCGGCGTGCAGCGCATCTACTGGTCGAAGAACTTCAAGCTCGGCCTGCCCTTCTCGAACGCCAGCCACTATGCCAACCCGGAGGTGGACAAGCTGCTCGAAGCCGCATCCGTCGAGATCGACGACGCGAAACGCAAGGAGCAGTTCTTCGCCTTCCAGAAGATCATCGCCGAAGACGTGCCGGTGGTGAACCTGATCGCGCTCGAAAACGTCACCGTTTTCAACAAGCGGGTCAAGAACCACACGATCGGGGCTGAGGGTGTGCAGTCCAACTTCGCGGATGTCTACATCAAGGATGGCGAAGGCTGAGGCGCGGAGGCCGAGCCTGCACGAGAAAGGGGCGCCTCGCGGCGCCCCTTTCTGCATTCAGAGATAAGATCAGGCGACGCGGATCGGCGTGAATTTCGCCAGGATGCGATCGGCAAGCGCGATCGCCTGGGCGCGCTGCTCGGTGATCGAGCTCGATTCCCACGCAACGCCGCGCAGCGGATGCCCGATAGCGCTGAGGTTGCGGTGAACAAGCCCTTCCTCGTTGATGAGATCGCCCGCCGGCGTCGCATCGATCCCGTAGCCGGTGCTGTGAGGACGAACCTCGCCGCTGGCGAGCAAGTTCTTCACGAAGGGGTCGGCAATACGGCGCCAGTCATGCAGCTGATGCCCACGGCAATCGATCACACCGTCGAAGGACACAGTCTCGATATCAGCCCCTGTCTTCAGCCTGGCGGTGATATCGCCATCCTCGGCGGCAAATCCGAGGATGCGGGCGCGGCCATGCGTCAGCCGGCCTTCCTCGATGACACGCTCGACTATCTGGTGGCTCTCCGGCGCCGAGCGATGCGCGGTCACGTCCCAGAAGGCCCTGAGATGCCGCGTGAACCGCAGCCGCTCGCGATCGCTGGCGCCCTGCCACAGCGAGAGAATATGCGGCCGGATCGCCAGAGGCAGACCTTGCCAGTCCGCGCCATCAGCCGCAATCGCCCGCCGCTCCGCCTTGACGCGTTTTAGCAGCTCGCGCGCGGTTGCCGGTAACGGCCCATCGGCCAGGAAGTCGCGCGCCGTCTCGACGGTCCTGCGCCCTTCCACGAACTGGCCACGGCGCGATACCACGCGGTATCGCCCGCGAAAGCCCCTCGCCTCCATGCTGGCGATCGCATCGACCATCGACAGGCTGGAACCGATCAGCAGAATTTCATTGCAGTCGACCAGCCGGTCGAGCGCGCGTGCGTCCCAAGGATTGGCCGCGAAACGCGGATGGCCGGCAAGCTGGGATTCCGTTGCCGGCAGCCGGGGCTGGAAGGCGCCGAGAGCCAGCACCGCCTCGTCGGCCTCGACGACGGTACTGTCGGCGATCGTGATCCGGATCCGGTTCGGCGCCGCCACGAGTGCCGATACAGCTGACCTTACATGCCGCAGCGTCGAGCCGCGCCGCGCATTTGCCGCGGCGCGGGCGAGTTCGTCGCGCACATAGGTTCCGTAGAGATAGCGCGGCGGACTGCTTGAGCTCACCTCTGTCGGCGGCGTCCAGCCATTGGCCGGGCCGTTCTCGACCAGCCAGCGTGAGAGATGATCAGGGTCTTCGGGATGGAGAGAGAAGATCTCAGCTGGTCCGTTGACGAGGTGGACGGGCTCCATCGTGCTGTAGGCAATACCGCGACCAAGCTCTTCCCGGCGCTCGATGATCGTGATGGCCAGCGGCACGTCGGTTCGGTCGAGCAGCTTGAGCGCGGTCACCGCGCCGGCGAAGCCGCCCCCGACGATGGCAACGGAGTGATGCGGAATACGATCGATACGCAATGAGCCTCCTTTCCCATCGCGGTAGATGGGGCAAATCTCTCGGGTCCGCAGCGATGTGCGGCGTTGGTTGATCAGTCAGGGATTCCGGATGGACCCGGCCGCCGCCTTAGAAGACCTTGCCTTCCTCGAGATGCGTCGTGGTTCCGTTGATGTAGAAATCGCCGATCACACGCGCCTTGTGCAGCAGCGGGTTGTGATTGAGCACTGTGCGGATGTTGCGCCAATGCCGGTCGAGATTGAGCTGGCGCGACGTCGCGGAGCCGCCACCTAGTTCGAAGACATTCGTGGCGGCAGCCAGCGCGATCTGCGACGCGACGATCTGCGTGTGTGCCGTCGCCAGCGCGCTCTCGATCAGTGCGACTTCGAGCTTCCCCGGATCGCCTGCACCGAAAAGCTCTGCCGTTTTGTCCAGCGCACGGGCGCTTTCGCGGATCAGCGTATCGACGGCAAAGGAGCCCGCGGCGATCTCACCCAAAATCTTCTGGACGAAGGGATCGGCATTGGCGGTCTCGGCGGCGCTGTGGGCGGCGGAGCGTGCCTGCCGTCGGACATAATCGGTGCCTTCGGCCAGCGCGCCACGCACCGTGCCCGCCATCGAGGCCGCGAGGTGGAGCTGCCGCAGGGTCGAGGTGTGTCGGCCGACCAACGTGTTGAGCCCACGCGTGGAAATCTCATGCGGCAGCACCTCGACGTTCTCAAGCAGCACGCCGCCGCTTGCCGTCAACCGCTGGCCCATGCCGTCCCAGTCATCGAGGATCGAGATGCCGGGGCGGTCGACTGGGAGCAGGACACTGACGAACGCGCCGTCGTCGTTCTTGGCGCTGAAGGAGGCGACGTCTGAGAAAGCCGTACCCGTCGCGTACCATTTGCGGCCGTTGAGGCGGTAGTGGTCACCCGATTTCGTCAGCCGCGTCGTCACCTCGCCCGGGCGCTTGGTGCCCTGCTCGGTGTGCGCACCGCCGAAAAGCTTGCCCGACAGAACCCGGCCGAGCTGCGTGCGGTCAATCGCCGTGTTGGGTGTGAGAATGAGGGTTTCGGTGAAATTAAAATGGCTGCGCAGCGCATGCGCGACATTCGAATCCGCCGCGCCGATCGCCATGATCATCTCGATGTAATCGGCAACCGAACCGCCGGGGCCGCCGAGCGCGATGGGAATGCGCAACGCGCCGAGCCCCGCTTCCTTGAACTGGCGGAAAGCCTCGAAGGGAAGTTCCCGCTCTAGATCACGCTTGGCCGCATCCTTCGCGATCTCCGCCGCAAGCGTCGGGATCTTCGCCAGCAGCGTCGATAGCTCGCCGCCCTCTTGCGTGGGCGTTGGGGACAGTGATGCGGGAGCGGTGTTCGGCATGCGGGACCCTTCTCGGCCGGGGAAATAGGTTGCAGGAACCCGCCTGAGCGGCGGGTTCCTGTCTTGTCATCAAGAGGCCATGATCAGGCGACGGCGCGCGCCAGCGGCACGACGTTGTCGGCGCCAGCTGCCGCGCTCCGCGGCACGCGGCCTTCGACCGGATGGCTCGGGTCGTTGAAGCCTGCGGTGGAGGGATGGCCGGTCGTGACCAGCCGGTCGACCAGCGCCTCGTCCTCGGCGTCGAGCTTGACGTCGAGCGCGCGGATATAGCTGTCCCAATGTTCTTCCGTGCGCGGGCCTGTGATCGCGGCCGAGATCAGCTTGTTGTTCAGCACCCAGGCGAGCGCGAACTCGGTCGGAGAAATCCCCTTGCGGGCGGCGTGCGCGGCGATCTCGCTGGCGATGGCGATCGATTCAGGACGCCATTCGGTCTCGAGGATGCGCTTGTCGCCGCGGCCGGCGCGGGTGTCGGCGGCGGGCTCCTTGCCCGGCTCGTACTTGCCCGTCAGCACGCCACGGGCTAGCGGCGAGTAGGAGACGACGCCGAGGCCATAGTGATGGGCGGCCGGCAACTGCTCGGCTTCGGCGGTGCGGTTAACGATGTTGTAGAGCGGCTGGCTCGCCACCGGACGGTCGATCCCGAGTTCATCGGCCAGCTGCGCGATCTCGGCGATGCGCCAGCCGCGGAAGTTGGAGACGCCGAAATAGCGCAGCTTGCCGGCGCGGATAAGGTCGGCGATGGCGCGCACCGGCTCTTCCAGCGGCGCGTCGAAGACGGCACGGTGGAAATAGAGGATGTCGATATAGTCGGTGTTGAGGCGGCGCAGCGAATTCTCCACGGTCTCTATCACCCACTTGCGCGATTGGCCGCCGAGGTTCGGCCCCTCCTTGTGGGAGTTGACGAACTTTGTCGCCAGCACCCAATGATCGCGATGCGCCTTGATGCCCTTGCCGACAACCTCTTCCGACTTGCCGTCGTGATAGACGTCGGCCGTATCGATGAAGTTGATCCCCTGCTCGCGCGCCTTGTCGATGATGCGGAATGCTACATCGTCGGGCGTCGGCCCGCCGAACATCATGGTTCCCAAGCTGAGCGGTGACACCTTGAGCGCGCTGCGCCCGAGATAGCGATAATCGACCATTGTATTCTCCTTCTTACTGGGCGTGATGGCAGGCGGCGGCGTGGCCGTTGCCGAACTGGCGGAACACCGGGTCTTCTGCCCGGCAGATATCGGTGGCGAGCGGACAGCGCGTATGGAAACGGCAGCCGGAGGGCGGATTGTGCGGGCTCGGCAGATCGCCTGATATCGGCGCCGCCTGCTTGCGCCGCGACGGATCGGGTACCGCCGCAAGCAGCGCCTGCGTGTAGGGGTGCTTGGCGCCCGTCCACAGCTCGCTCGTCGGCGCGCTCTCGACGATGCGACCGAGATACATGACGAGCACGCGGTCGGCGAAATAGCGCACGACCGAGAGATCGTGCGAAATGAAGAGATAGGAGAGCGACAGCTCCGTCTTCATCTCGACCAGCAAGTTCAGGATCTGCGCCTGGATAGACAGGTCGAGCGCCGAAACCGGCTCGTCGCAGATGACCAGTTCCGGCTGCAGGATCAGGGCGCGTGCGATCCCGATCCGCTGGCGCTGGCCGCCGGAGAACTCGTGCGGAAAGCGATCGAGCGAATCCGCAGGCAGGCCGACATGGGTCACCATCTGCGCCGCGATCGCCTCGCGCTGCTTGCGCTCGCCGATGCCGTGGACCGCGAGCGGCGCCGTTAGAATCGTGCGGATCGTCTGTCTCGGGTTGAGCGAGGCGAAGGGATCCTGGAAGATCATCTGGATGCTGCGCCGGACCAACTGCAGTTCGCGTCCCGCCATGACGGTGACGTCCTTGCCCTTGAAAGTGACATTTCCGGAAGACGGATCGACGAGCCGCACCAGCGACTTGCCGAGTGTCGACTTGCCGCAACCGGATTCGCCGACCAGCGCCACCGTCTCACCTTCGGCGATCTCGAGCGAGACGCCGTCAACGGCGCGCACGGTGCCGCCGGCTCCGGCGTAATGGGTTGAGAGGCGATCAACCGACAGAAGCGACATGCGTCTTCTCCGCAATGGCTGGAACATAGGGGCACGCCACCTGCCGGCCGGCCGACAAAGAGATCAGCTGCGGCACCACGGAAGCGCAGGAGGGTCGCGCGACCGTGCAGCGCGGACGAAACGAACAGCCCTTCTCGCCCGCCGCCGAAACGATCGAGCCCGGAATTTCCGAGAGCGGCCCGTCGCGGTAGTGGTAATCGGCCTTCAGGCGTGGCGATGCCGACAGGAGGCCGTTGGTGTAGGGGTGATACGGCTTCTCGAACACCTCACCCGGAAGCCCCTCCTCGATCTTGCGCCCGGCATACATGACGACGACGCGGTCCGCCCATTGCGCGACGATGCCGAGATCGTGGGTGATTAGGATCACCGCCATGTTCAGCTGCACGCGAAGATTATCGAGCAATTGCAGCACCTGCGCCTGGATCGTCACGTCGAGCGCCGTCGTCGCTTCGTCGGCGATCAAAAGCTTCGGATTGCAGGCGACCGCGATTGCGATCATCACGCGCTGGCGCATGCCGCCGGAAAGCTGGTGCGGATAGTCGTCGATGCGGCGGCGCGCCTCGGGAATGCTGACGAGATCGAGAAGTGCTATGGCGCGCTCCCGCGCCTGGCGCCGGCTCAGGTCCTCATGGATGCGCAGCACCTCGATGATCTGGTCGCCGATCGTCAGCACCGGATTGAGCGAGGTCATCGGCTCCTGGAAAATCATGGCGATGTCGCGGCCGCGGATGCGGCGCAGGTCTCGTTCCGGGAGGCCGACAAGGTCGCGCCCGTCGAAACGGATCTGACCGCCTGCCTTAGCGTGCCGCGGCAGCAGCCCCATCAGGCCGAGCGCCGTCAGCGACTTGCCGGAGCCGGATTCCCCGACGATCGCGAGCATCTCGCCCGGATTGGCCGAGAAACTCACACCCTTCACAGGTTCGGCCGACCCGAAACCCACAGAGAAATCGGAAACCTCCAGCAGCTTGGCCATCAGCGTTCCTCCGAGAAGCGAGGATTGAGCGCATCGTTCAGCCCATCGCCGATCAGGTTGAGCGAAAGCACGGTGAAGACGATCGCCAGCCCCGGCAGCGCCGTCAGGTACCAGGCAGTGCGGATGACATCGCGGCCGGCGCCGATCATCGAACCCCAGGAAACGCGGTTGGGATCGCCAAGCCCCATGAAGGAGAGTGCCGATTCCATGAGGATCGCGCTTGCCACCATCACCGACGACGTTACGATCAGCGGCGGCAGCGCATTGGGAAGGATCTCGCGGAAGATGATGCGGGTATGACCGAAGCCGAGGCTGCGAGCGGCCTGCACGTAATCCTTCTCGCGGATCGCCCGGAATTCGGCACGCGTCAGGCGCGCCACCGTCGGCCAGGAGACGATCGCGATGGCGATGGTCACGGTTGCCGTCGTCGGCTGGGCGATAGCGACGAGAACGACAAGCAGAACGAAGCTCGGAATGGTCTGGAAGATCTCGATGAACTTGACCAGTACGGTGTCGATCCAGCCACCGAAATAGCCGGCAACGGCTCCGACCGCGATCCCGACCGTCAGCCCCAGCGCGGTGGCCGCGAGCCCGACGGTAAGCGATATCCGCGCGCCATGAACGATACCGGCAAGCACGTTGCGGCCCATGGAATCCGTGCCGAGCGGATAGGCCGGATTCTGCCCGGGCCACAGGAAGGGTCGCGCCACCATTTCGAGCGGATCGTCGGGAAAGAGAAGCGGCGCGAACAGGGCCGACAGAGCGACAAGCAGCAGAATGCCCGTGCCGAAAAGCGCGTTGTAGTTGCCGAGGAAGATCTTCAGCTCGCGGCGCATGCCGCGCCAGGCCGTGCCCGAGACGGAAGCGCGAACATCAGGTGCATGGATATGCGTCCACCGCGGCTGCTTCGGCGCTTCCGGAACCGGCTGGTTGGCCTCTGCCTTTGCCTGCGGCGAGAAGTCGATTGCCCGTCCGGCCAGTGTTCCAAGTTTCTGACTGTTCATCGGCTTGCTCCAATTCGGGGATCGATCCACGCCTGCAGAAGATCGACGGCCGCGTTGGCGACGATCACGAGGAAGGATGAAAGCAGAAGGATGCCAAGCAGCACGCTGAAATCGCGCGCCATGACGGCTTCGAAGGCAAGGCGCCCGAGCCCCGGCCAGCTATAGACGGTCTCGACCACGACCGCGCCACCCAGCATGCCGCCAAAGTGCATGCCGGCCATGGTCGTAATCGGGATGAGAGCGTTGCGAAGCACGTGCCGCGTCGTCAGCACGAAGGGCGAAACGCCCTTGGCGCGAGCCGTACGCACGAAATCCTGCGACTTGACTTCAAGCATGGAGGCGCGGGTAAGCCGGGCGTAGATCGCCAGATAGAAGAGCGCAAGCGAGGTCGCCGGCAGGATCATGTAGCGCACCCTGTCCAGCAGTTCCCGGTAGCCCGTCAACCGCGAACCGATCGTGCTGTCGCCGCCACTCGGCAGCCAGCCAAGCTTGACAGAGAAGAGAAGGATCAGCATCAGGCCGATCCAGAATCCGGGGATCGAATAGAACAGCAGCGAGACGACGGAGATGATCCGGTCAGGCAGGCGCCCGGAGAAGGCTGCCATCAGCGACCCCAGCAACAAACCGACCGCAATCGCGATGGCGAGCGCCGTCAGCATGAGAAGAAGCGTGCCCGGCAAACGCTGACCGATCAGATCGGCAACCGGCATGCCGTAGCGCGGTGAGAAGCCGAGACTGAAATGCGCAAGGTTGTTGAGGTAGTTACCGAGCTGAACCAGGATCGGATTGTCGAGCCCGAACCGCTCTCGCAGTGCAGCCATCGTCTCGACCGTCGCTGACCCCGATTCCGCCGCCATCACATCGGCCGCATCACCGGGCGCCAGCTTCAAAAAGAAGAAATTCAGGATGACGATCCCGAGCATCGTAGGCACGGCCTGAATGATCGTCCTGCTGATCGTTCGACCGATCCGCCTGTAAGCCGACATGTGCCCCACCTCGCGATCTGAAAAGATTTCACCTCGTCTTGTCGCTCAGTAGTTGACTAATTCTGTTGATTTTGTCAAATCCATATTGGTAAATAATTCCAATGAAACCGCAATAATGCGAACTCTTAGAAACACCGTACCGCATATAATTCTTATTGAGCATTTTGTACCACTTCGTTGAAGCGACGAGGCAAAAAACTCTAAAGCACGAACGATCTGCGGAATGGCACTGAAACGGGCCAAGATGGCCCCGAGCTCATGAGGGTTGAACACGATGTCACTATTCCCTGCACCCACACGCCGCAACTTTCTCCTGGCCTCGGTCGCACTCGGCGTCACCGCAACAGCACGGCTTCCGGCCTTTGCGGCGGTGGCCACGCGCGGCGGCACCGCAACGCTCCTTCTGGCTGCGGAGCCGCCCGTCCTGACGACGATCGCCCATACGGCCTATAATGCGGTCTATGTCTCGCCGAAGACGACGGAAGGGCTTCTCACCTATGACTTCGAGCTCAATCCGAAACCGCTACTGGCCAAGGAGTGGACAGTCAGCCCTGATGGCCTGACCTATACGTTCAAGCTGCGCGAGGGTGTGAAGTGGCATGACGGCCAGCCTTTCACCTCCGCCGACGTCGCCTTCTCGATCAAGACGCTGAAGGAAGTGCACCCGCGCGGACGCAATACTTTCCTCAATCTCATCGATATCGAAACGCCCGACGCGCAGACCGCCATCCTCAAACTGTCAAAGCCTGCGCCCTATCTGATCACGGCTCTTGCCGCATCGGAAACGCCGATCGTGCCGAAACACGTCTACGAGGGAACCAAGGTCGCCGAGAACCCGGCCAACCTGGCGCCGATCGGGACCGGTCCGTTCAAGTTCAAGGAATGGGTGCGCGGCAGCCATCTCGTCTATGAGCGCAACCCCGACTACTGGGACCAGCCCCGCCCCTATCTCGATCAGCTTATCATCCGCTTCATTTCGGATGCCGCCGCTCGCTCGATCGCTATCGAGACCGGTGAAATCGATCTGGCCCCTTCGACGCCCGTGCCTCTCAGCGACCTCGAAAGGCTGCAGAGCGCTGAAGGGCTGGCTTTCGAGACCAATGGCTATCAGTACCAGAACGGCGTCAGCCGC
Source organism: Rhizobium sp. Root708 (assembly GCF_001429725.1). GTDB lineage: Bacteria > Pseudomonadota > Alphaproteobacteria > Rhizobiales > Rhizobiaceae > Rhizobium. Next base: position 274,594 of record NZ_LMHV01000023.1, read on the forward strand.
ATCGAGTTCAACCTTGAGCGACCCTTCTTCAAGGACGTGCGCGTGCGTCGCGCATTCGCTCACGTGATCGATCGCAACGTCATCCTCAACACCATCAACTACGGCTATGGCGCCGCGATCCCCGGCCCGATCAACCCCAACCTTGCAAAATGGTTCGTGCCGGACCTGAAGACATATCCGATCGATCTCGCCGCGGCTGAGAAGCTCCTCGACGAGGCAGGCTACCCGCGCGGCGCCGATGGCATACGCGCCAGCATCAATCTCGACTACGTGCCGAGTGGCGAAACCTATCCGCGCGGCTCCGAGTATATCCGCCAGGCCTTGGCAAAGGTCGGCATCAACGCCAAGGTCCGCAGCCAGGATTTCGCGACCTACACGAGGCGTATCTACACCGATCGCGACTTCGACTTCGCCTTCGAGGGCATGAGCAACCTCTTCGACCCGACAGTCGGTGTCCAGCGCCTCTACTGGAGCAAGAACTTCAAGCCGGGCGTCCCCTTCTCGAACGGTGCGGCCTACAGCAATCCCAAGGTTGATGAACTGCTCGAGGCAGCAGCCATCGAGGTCGATCCGAAAAAGCGCGTCGAGCAGTGGCGCGAGATCCAGCAGATCCTCGTCGAGGACGTCCCGGCGATCGACATCGTCAGCCAACCGGAACTGACGATCTACAACAAGCGGATTTCCGATCACACGGTGGGTGGCGAAGGCATCGCAGGCAGCCTCGCCTTCGCTTACGTCGCAGCATCCTGATCGTTCAGCAAACGGGAGCCTATCCATGTCCATTCAACACCCACCCGGATCGATCGTCGGCCTGCCGAAATTCGCCGCTCCGACCGATTTTCCCGAAAGCCCGCTGTCGCAGGCACTCAGGCAGCCTGTCCTCCTCGGTCTCTTCCTGCCAATTCAGGCCGGCGGCTGGACGCAATCGACACTCGAGCGGTCGACCGACTGGCGCTTCGACTACAACAAGGCCCTGACACTCAGGGCCGAGGAACTCGGCTTCGATCTGGTCTTCGCGCTGTCGCAATGGCTGCCGAAGGGCGGCTATGGCGGCGTCTTCGATGGCCATGCGCTCGACAGCTTCGTCTCGACGGCAGCACTTGCCGGCCTCACCAAGAAGATCATGCTGATTTCGACGATGCATGTGCTTTACGGGCCCTGGCATCCGCTGCATCTGGCGAAATTCGGCGCAACGCTCGACCACATCACCGGCGGGCGCTGGGGCATCAACGTGGTCACCGGTCACCGGGCGGTCGAGCACGAAATGTTCGGCTGGCCGCGCATCGAGCACGACAAGCGTTATGAACTCGCGGCCGAATTCCTCGAAGTCGTCCAGCGCCTCTGGAGCGACAGCGAGAACTTCTCCTTCGAAGGCGAAAGCAGCTGGAAGCTCGGCGGCGGCTTCGTAACGCCGAAGCCGAATTTCGGCCGCCCGATCCTCGTCAACGCCACGGGTTCGGATGCCGGCATCGCCTTTGCAGGACGCTACTCGGATATCGTCTTCATCACCAGCCCGACAGGCGCCGACATCGACAGCGCGCTGCAATCGCTGCCGGCGCACACGAAACGCGTCAAGGACGCAGCGATCGGCGTCGGGCGCACCGTGCGCACACTGCTGAACCCGATGGTGATCTGCCGGCCGACGGAGAAAGAGGCCTGGGAGCTCGCCGACCGCATCGTCGCCCATGCCGACCAGCGTTCGCCGCAAGGCTTCCAGTCGCTGAACTCGGACGCGCAGGCATGGAAGGGACGTGATCCGCAGGATCCCTACCGCGCGATCGGTGGCAACATTCGCGTCATCGGCTCGCCCGAACAGGTGGTCGATCAGTTCGTCAAGCTGAAGGAGGCCGGCGTCGATGGCCTGCAGCTCAGCTTCTTCGACTTCCGCGACGATCTTGAATTCTTCGGCACCGACGTCCTGCCGCTGATGAAACAAGCCGGCCTGCGACACTAGGAGAAACGCCATGACAAGTAATGCCATTTCCGAAATCTGGTACACGCGCTGCCCGGTGCCGACACCCGTCGGCCTTGCGGCACAGCTCGGTTATCTCGAGGAGAACTTCCGCAAGGACGGCGTGACGCTGAAGTCGATCATCGATTCTCCCGACCGCAACATCCGCCAAAGTCACTTCAACCACACGCTCGACTGGTCGTTTCGCCATGGCGGCAATGTACCGCCGATCCGGGCCCGTTCCGAGGGCCGCAAGACGCGGCTGATCGGCATAACTTGGACCGACGAGTTCCAGGCGATCATCACGCTGCCGGAAACCGGCATCAAGACCACCAGGGATCTGAAGGGCCGTCGCTTCGGCATCGCTCGCAGGCCCGAGGGCATCGTCGACTTCATGCGCGCCACGGCTCTCAAGGGCCTTATTTCCGCCCTCTCGCTCGAAGGCCTGGTGCTTGATGACGTCGAGATCGTCGATGTCGCGCTTTCGGACTCCGTGCTGTCGACGCAGGAAGGTCCATCGCTCTTCGGGTTGAAGCGTCGGCAGGCCTATGGCGAGGAAGTCGCGGCGCTCATTCGCGGCGACGTTGACGCCATCTATGTGAAGGGCACGGCGGGCATCAATGTCGCCAACCTCATCGGCGCGATTCAGGTGGCGGAGTTCGGCTTCCACCCCGATCCGAAAATCCGCATCAACTCCGGCTCGCCGCGGGTGCTGACGGTGGACGAGCTTTTGGCCGACGAGCGGCCGGATCTCGTCGCGCGCCTGCTGGACTCGATCTTCAGGGCGAGCGCCTGGGCCGAGGCGCATCCCGATGAGACGAGACGCTTCGTCGCACGCGAGGCCGGCGCCACGGAAGAACAGGTTCTCGCCGCCAATGGCCCCGACATCCACAAGCACCTCGGGCTTGGCCTGCAGCCCGAACTGGTGGACGCGATCGGCCACTACAAGGACTTCCTGCGCGATTTCGGCTTCCTCGCCGCGGATTTCGACATCGCCGACTGGGTCGACCGCCGCCACATCGACGCCTTCGACCGCCGCGCCGTGGCCTGATCGGGAGAGAGACCATCATGCTTCAGGAAAAGATCGATCCGGTCGACAAGGCCAGGCGTCTCGCCGTCGACTTCGCCGAACGCGCCGCGCACTATGACGCGACGGGAGACTTCCCGTTTGAGAACTTCACGCGTCTCTTCGAGGCTGGGCTGCTTGGGCTGGTGACCGCGCCCGAGCATGGCGGCCACGGCGGCGGGCTCGCCGAGGCGCAAGCCGTGATCAGCGAGATCGCGCGCGGGGAACCGTCGACCGCGCTCGTGCTCGCCATGCATTATAACAGCCACTACAGCCTGCGCCGCTTCGCCAAGTGGCCGGCCCATCTGGCAGAACGCGTGCTCTCCGCCAACCGGCTCGGCCCGGCCCTGATCAACGCCGCCCAGGCAGAGCCGCGCATCGGCTCTCCAGCCCACGGTGCGCTGCCCGAGACCATCGCCCGCCGCGACGGCGACACTTGGCGCATCACCGGCCACAAAAGCTACGTGACCGGCATCGCCGTTCTCAAATGGGTGGCGCTGCTGGCGCTGACCGACGAGCCGGAACCGCGCCTGGCTTCCTTCCTCGTTCCGACCGACAGCCCCGGCCTGCGCATCGAAAAGGCCTGGAACGCCGCCGGCATGCATGCGACGGCCAGCGACGACATCATCCTCGACGACGTCGTCATTCCACTCGAAGACATCATCGAAGCCCAGCCGGCCTCCGAGCCGCTGCGCCGCGAGGAACACGCAACCGCCTTTTTCTTCTCGCTGATCGGCGCGGTCTACCACGGCGTTGCGCTTTCCGCGCGCGATCGGGTGCTCGCCTTCGCCGCCCACCACACGCCGGCAAGCCTCGGCGCGCCGCTCTCGACCGTTCCCCGTATTCAGGACGGCCTGGGAGAAATCGAGGTGCGGCTGGCGACCAATGCCCGATTGCTGCGCTCGCTCGGCGAGGACGTCGATGCCGGCAAGGTCGTCGGACTTGATGGCATGCATGTCCGCCACGTCGTCATCGACAACGCGGTCGCCATCACCAGCCTCGCCCTCGAGCTTGCCGGAAATCCCGGCCTCAATCGCGACTTCCAGCTGGAACGCCACCATCGCGACGCCATCACGGCGCGCTCCCACGCGCCGCAAAGCCACATGATCCGTACGATCGCCGCCCGCAACGCGCTCAGCCGCCTCGCATCACGATAGCGGGATGATGACCTCGGGTTTCATGGTTTGATTTCACAAGCGCAGGCCGACATGAGCAAAGACAGCGAGTTCCTCTGGTATATTCCGAACGACACGAGACCGGGCCATCGTGGCGATACGGTCTTCGACAATCACAATAGCCTCGCCACGCTGACGGAACAGGCCCGCGCACTCGAAGAGCATGGCTGGAAAGGCGCGCTCATCGGAACAGGCTGGGGCAGACCGGACACCTTCACCGTCGCCGCAGCACTTACAGCAAGCACGACGACGTTTGAGCCGCTGATCGCGATCCGCCCCGGCTACTGGCGGCCCGCGAATTTCGCCTCGGCTGCCGCGACGCTCGACCATCTCACCGGCGGCAGGGTTCGCGTCAACATCGTCTCCGGCCTCGACAATCTCGCCGCCTATGGCGACAGCGAGGGAGGCCAGGCACAGCGCTACGCCCGCACCAGGGAGTTCATGCGGCTGATCCGCAGGCTCTGGACGGAGGAGAATGTCAGCTATGAGGGCGAGCACTTCGGTGTCGCGGAATCAACCGTCGTGCCGCGCATCAAGGCGCACGGAGCCCGTCGCCATCCGAAGCTCTATTTCGGCGGCGCCTCCGAGGCAGCGGAAAAGGTCGCAGCCAGCGAGGCGGACGTGCAGTTATTCTGGGGCGAGCCGCTCGACGGTGTCCGCGAGCGCATCGAGCGCCTGAAGGCGCTGAGCCGCGAGCTTGACCGGGATCTGCCGCCGCTCGAATTCGGGCTGCGGATCACCACGCTGGTGCGCGACACGACCGAGCAGGCCTGGGCCGACGCTGAGGCGAAGGTGGCGGACATGGCCAAGGGCAACGGCGCCGGCTGGAGCGATCACCGCAGGGCGGTCGCCGTTGGCCAACAGCGACTGTTCGACCTGCATCGGACGGGCGACGTTCTCGACGACAACCTCTACACCGCTCCCGGTAAATTTGGCGGCGGCGGCGCCGGCACGACCTGGCTGGTCGGCTCGGCCAAAGATGTCGCGAGGTCGCTGCGCAAATACCAGGACCTAGGCATCACCCATTTCGTGCTCTCGGATACGCCTTATCTCTCGGAGATCAAACGTCAAGGAACCGACTTGCTGCCGCTCTTGCGTGACTGAGGTGTGAGTGGCGAGATGTTGAGGGTGTATCAGGAGTGTCTCCGCAGCAAGCTAATGCACGAGGCCTCCTCACCCACCCTGCGCTCTCAGCACGTGGCGTTTTCTTTCCTTCGCAGACAGCCGGCTATCTGCGCATAAAGTATCGGGTGCCGCGGAAGATGTTACCGGTCGCTGCAAAACCCGAGACTGATGTTGCTTGCGCAGTCATCACTCGTCCTGAGATTGAATGTGCACGCCGGCGCGTTTGATGACGTGACTCCCCTCCACCTATATGCGATATTACTAATATGCGCTATCTAAGGGGGAATGGAGATGCGAAAGCTATATCTTGCCGCCATGGGGGCATCAGCATTTTTTCTCGGATATTATGGCTCGGCAAGTGCTGAAGACTGCTCAGCCAGTCTCACTGCGGAGTTGTTGAATCCTGACAGCGCAAGCCGCGATTCGGAGTTGGGACAGGGAATCGCCTGCCTGGCTCAGCCCATTAGCGTCGAAAAGGCCGGCGTCAACCAACCGACGGCGGACGATATGGCAGCAGCAAGGAAGATCATTGTTCTTGCTGGAAAAATCATTGGAAACGGTTCTCCCGTGGTCTCCGGGAAGGGTCTCAAGGTGATTACGCCTGGAGCGCCGACGGTTGCTTCGGTTTCTGGTTCTTCCTCGGGCTCCGGGGGCGCGTCACGCCAGAAAAGTGCTGACCTCGACCAGACTATGCCTCTGGCCATGATGATCAAATGCCGGACGTCCGCCTTGCTGGGCGAGAAGCCTCCTGCATGCCAGTCTACTCATTGGAACAAGAATGAGGTGATCATGGCGAGCAAGCTCATCGGCAACGGCTGATCTGCGAAGGCACGCCATTCTATCCATGCAATGGCGGCCTAGCCCTTGACCGCACCAGCCGTCATCGAGCCGGAGATTTGCCGGTACATCAGCAGCCCAAGCAGGGCGGGAGGTAGCGCGCCGAGCACCATCACCGCCGATGCGACGCCCCACTGTACACCACCACCGCTGGCAGCGAAGAAAAAGGATGCGCCGACGGTCATGGGCACTGCCTTGTTGGTGGTCAGCATCAGGCCGAACAGGAATTCGTTCCATGCGGTGATGAAACCGAAGATGAATGCTGTGATCAGCGCCGGGCGGATGACGGGCGTGATGACGCGAACCATCGCCTGGAAGGACGATGCACCGTCAATCCGCGCCGCCTCGTCCAGTTCGAGCGGTACGTCATTGATGGCGTTGACCAGCATGACGAGGGCAAGCGGGATATTGACGATCGTCAGGATTAGGCCAAGGCCGACCTGCGTGTCGAGCAGTCCGAGCCATTGATACATCATGTAAAGCGGGATCGCGAAGATGATGAGCGGCACGGCCCGCAGGTTGATGACCAGCGGCAACATCACCCGCCGACCGACATCGCTTCTTGCGATGGCATAGGCTGCCGGCAGGCACAGCAGGATGGCAAGCCCGGTGCCTAGCACAGCCGCAATCGTGCTGTTCAACAGGTAGGAATAGATATTGAAACGGTCCGTCTGGGTCAGCACGCGCGCATAGTTGGCAAGCGTCGGCTGGTTGATCCACAGGCCGGCATTGCTGGACAGTTCCCGTGCGCTCTTGAACGAGGTGACGAGCGTCACGATGATCGGAAAGTTCATCGCAAGCGCGGCGATCGCAAAGACGATCCAACGAAGTGCGTTGATCATGCTGCCCTCCTCCTGCGACCGGCCAACCAATTCAACCCGTAGAGCACCGCAAGCGAGGCGATGAACAGCACGACCGAGGCCGCAACCGCCTTGCCGATCAACCCCTCCTTGAAGAAGGCCTGGTAGATGTAGATGGACAGCGACGTCGTCGAGCCGCCAGCGCCGCTTCCAGTCAGCGCATAGACGTTGTCGAACACACGGAAGCCGTCGATGAAGCGGATGAAGAAGGCGATGACAAGCGTCGGCGTCATCAGCGGGAGGTCTATAAACCACAGGATGCGCCAGGCCGAGGCGCCATCGAGCGAGGCCGCCTCACGGACATCGAGGGGAATTGCCGAATAGGCGACATAGAAGAGCAGGAAGGCGAACGGTGTCCACTGCAGCGTTTCAACGACAAGGAGTGTCTTGAAGGCGTTGTTGACGTCGAGGAAGGCCGGGCTGTCGCCGAACCAGAGGAAAAGATAATAGGGAACGGGGCCGGCGAACTCGTGCAACACGAGCCGATACATCAGGCCGATCATCGCCGGCGCAACCATCAGCGGCAGCATCAGCGGCGCCATCAGGACCGAGCGCTTCGCAAGCAGCGGCGCCAGGAAGATCGCCAGGAATAAGCCGATCCCGCATTCCGCGATCGCCGTAATCAAGCCGAACGTGAACGAGAAGGACGTTGCCTTCCAGAAGGAGCGATCCTGCAATACGGCGAGATAGTTGCCGAGGCCGGTGATCGTCGGGCTGCGCAGGTTTTGGAAACCGACGGTCGAGATCGAATAGATCAGGTTGACGAGGGCAGGAAAGCCCAGGAAGAGCAGCAGGAAGCCGATGAGCGGCACCAGATAAGCCCTGCCTTCTGCACGTGATACGATAGCCATTTCGGTCCGCCGGATGGAGGGATGCCGGGCTTGGCCCGGCATCCGGATCGAGGTTACTTCTTAAGGAGATCCTGCATACCGGTCTTGGTATGAGCAAGGGCGTCCTCAAGGCTCTGCTGACCCGACCAGTAGCCGGTGAACTCCTTGGCCTGCAACTCGTACACCGAGAGCGCATTGGCCGACGTTGCGCCGTTCATGACGTAGCCGTACTTGCTCGCGAATTCGCCAAGCTTGACGAGATCGGGGCGTTCCGACGCGATCTTCGCCACGATATCGGGCATCAGGGCCGGCGAACCGCCGCCGCGCGCGTAGGTCAGGGCCGCATCTTCAGTTGCCAGCCATTTCAGGAACTTGATGGCCCCTTCCTTGTTCTTGGCATTCTTGTTGAGGCCGAGGCCAAGGCCGTGGATGTGGTCAGCACGACCGTTCGAACCGGCCGGCGGTGCGACGATGCCCGTTACATCAGCCACGGCCGGCGACTTGTCGGCGCTGGTGAGGTCGGCGGCTGCGGCATTCCACTGCAGAGCCGTTGCAGCCTGGCCGGCGGCGAAGGCGGCATTGGTTTCAGGATATTCGTAGCTCAGCGAATCCTTTGGCGAGGCACCGGCATCGTAGAGGGTCTTGTAGAGCTGCAAGCCGGTTTTGTAGGCGTCCGAATCGACGGTGATGTTGCCGCTGTCGTCCATCCAGTTTGCGCCATAGGAGCGCGGCAGCGACTGGAACACCATCATGTTGAACAGCAGGTTCTTCATCTGCAGCACGGTTCCGTAGCGAACCGGGCTATCCGGATTGGCCTGCTTGGAGAAGTAGAGCGCGGTAGCTGCCCAGTCGTCCCAGGTCCAGCTGTCGGGATCCTTCGGCTGCAGATCCTTGCCGAGCACCTTCTTGGCAAGCTCGGAATAGGTCTTCTTCGCCGCATCGTCCTTCAGCAGCGCGTCGATGAGGTCCTTGCGATAATACATGAAGTGCAGCGACAGATCCGTCGGCACGCCATACTGCTTGCCGTCGAACTGCATGGTCTTCAGGACGGAATCGCCGAAGACCTTCGCGGCGTCGGGTCCAAGGTCCACGGGCTCCATGTATGGCGCGTAGCGGCCGATGGTGTAGGTGGCGACGAGATTGATGTCGAACGCGTCCGATCCGGCCGCCATATCAGCCTGGAGCTTGTCGTAGAAACCGTCGCGGTTGAAGAACAGCAACTCGACCTTGTCGGCGTCGGACGCGGACTTGTTGTAGGCTTCGACTGTGGTGCGAAGAGCGGTCTCTTCCGATCCTCCCGGCCAGCCGAGCACGGTGACCGTTGCATTGGCGAGGCCCGGCAGAGCCGCGCTCGAAAGAAGCACGGCGAGAGCCGGAGCGATTATCTTTTGCAGTTTCATCAGTGTTCCCTTTCTTTGTTTGGTTGCTTTGTCTGATGGTTTTTTAGCGGTGCTGCCGCGCAAGGTCGGCAGCACCGATGATGCCCGCGCGGCTGCCGAGTTCGGCCGCAACGAGGTTGGGAGTAATCCTGGCGTTGAGGCCGCCGATTTCCCCACGCACGAGGTCGAGATAGCCGGGCGCGAGGCCGATGCCGCCGCCGATGACGATGCGTTGGGGATCGAGCATCAGCTTGATGTCGCGGCAAAGCAGTGCGACTTGCGCTGCCGACCGTTCAACGATGGCCTTTGCCCATGCCGACCCGACCGCCGCTTCGGCAAAGACGGTCACCGCGTCGACAGCATGGCCGGCATCTCTTGCCTGCTTTGCAATCCAGAGCCCCGAAGTGATGTCCTCAAGGGGCGCAGCGCCATGCGAGGCGCTTCTGGTCAGGCCGAAATGGCCGGCGAGACCGGAGGCGAGCTTGCCGTTGGTGACGACACCGCCGCCGATCCCGGTCGAGATCGTCAGGAAGACGATGTCCTCCCTGCGGCCAGCGCCGAACCGGTATTCGCCCCAGGCTGCCGCTTGGGCGTCGTTGACGGCGAAGGCCGGTGCGCCAAGGCGCGCGGTTGCGCGCTCGATCAGCGGATAATTATCTGGAATGCCAAGCGTCGCCGGATTGAGCGCCGACCAGCAGCCATTTTCGACGAAACCAGTGACGGCAATGCCGGCGCGAGCGAACCGGTCGCTCCACCCGTTGATCTCCGCGGCGATGGCATCCAGCCAGGCATCGGGCCCTTCCTCGCGCTGCGTTCGCACAATGCGTTCGTCGACGACCTTGTCACCTTGGACCAGCGCCACCATCGTCTTCGTGCCGCCGATATCGATGGCGAGTACGGGCTTGTCGGCGTCCTGACGCTGCGAGAAGGCCGCACTGACGGCCTCATGAAACCACGTCGTCGCGTGTTCGGTGCGTGTAATTGCCGAGCCGACGACGACGGCGAAGGCGCCGGCGGACGCCGCTTCGGCTGCCTGCTCCGGCGTGCGGATGCGGCCTTCGGCGATCACATGGGGCGTCAGCGTCCGCATTGCCGCAATCAGCGCAATATCCGGCTCTACAGGTTCCAGCCCACCGACATAACCGGAGAGCGTGGTTCCGACGAAATCGACCCCCTCCGCCAGCGCCCGCTTGGCATCCTCGAACGAGGAGCAGTCGGCCATCGTCAGCTTGCCCTTGGCCTTTGCCGCGGCGACAAGAGCGCTGAAGGCTGCCGGGCGGACCCGATCAGTGGCGTCGACGGCGATGATATCAGCGCCGGCATCGGCAAGGTCTTCGACATCGGCGATGAAGGGCGTTATCCGAACCGGGCTGTCATCGAGATCGCGCTTGACGATCCCGATGATCGGAACAGCCACATGCGAGCGGGCCGCCTTCACGTAAGCGACGGATTCGATCCGCACCGCGGCAGCACCTGCTGCCGCGGCGGCGTTGGCGAAGCCGATGACGAACGCGGCATCATCCATCGGACCATCGGGAACCGGCTGGCAGGAAACGATGAGGGCATTCTTCAGGTCGTCGTGCGTCACGGGATGCTCCATTTCGGGCATCACGATAATTGGAAAATACCAGATGGCAACCAGTTTATGACTGGTATTACCTGCGGAGTTCGAAGACGAAATCGAAGACGTCACCCTTGTACCTGGTCTCGCACAATTCGACGATCTGCCCATCCCCCAGGAAGCAGCGGCGTTCCGTCACGAGAAGCGGCGCTCCAGCTTCGCAGTGAAGATGGGTCGCATCATCGGCCGATGCCGGTCGCGAACGCATGCGCTGAACCGCCCGCTCGGGCAGGAAGCCACGGGCCTGCAGCGCCTCGTAAAGCGATTGGTCGATCAGGTGCGGTGACGGCAGAAACCGGACCGGAACCACCGAGGTCTCCACCGCAATCGGAAGCGAATTGGCGGTCCGGATACGCTTGATCCTGACGACATTTGCATCTCCGGCGATCCCGAGCGCCATCATTTCAGTCGATGACGCACGGGTAATCTGCCTCGATATCCAAATACACCCAGGCAGTTGGCCGCGGGCACGGATATCCTCGGAGAAGCTGGTCAGGGTCGCCAAGGACTTTTCGACCCGCGATCCGATCTCAGTCTTGAAGCCGTGCCGGCGGCTGAGCAACCCTTCTTCCTCCAGCAAGGACAGCGCCTTGCGGACGGTGACGCGCGACAGCGAAAGCGACGTGGCAATCACCCGCTCACCCGGCAACACACTGCCCGACTGAAACGTTTGTGTCTGGATCGCTTTCTCAATGGCGAGCTTCAAGCGTTTGTAGAGGGGGATATTCCCCGGGATCTGATCAAGTGATTTCTCGATCGCATCGATCACCTGGTTCTGGGCCATAAAATTCGCCAATGTCCGCTAAAAAAATCCGTTGGACATATACTGGTATTATCGGCCGGTGACAATTGCACTTCATGGAGCTGGCCATCGAGAAGGCGTGACGCTCTTTCAGTCGGGGGAAGGTCCGACGGATGCACGGCTCTGCTGAGGTTTCAAGCCGCAGAAAGAGCGCTACGGCCGAGGAGTTTGTTTGCGAAGTTGCGCGCCAGATCATTGAAGGCCTCCGTACCGAGGCAGGCCGTTAGGTCCTGCGAGACGGCCGCGCATGGAAACTCAAGTCCGTTTAGGTAGGCGCTGGAATGGCTCGGGCGCATTGGATCGGATAGCGGCTTCCCAGCGAGAACCATGATCCGGGATCACGTCTTACACCCGCCTCCCGCGTCTTGGCACAGGCGTCTGCCTGAACGCCTCACAGCTCAGTCCGAGACCTCATTCGGGTGCGCCTGCGGCAGCATACCGCGGTAGATACCGGGAACCGACCCTTCGATCGGGATGGCGCCAACGCTTCGGCGATAGAACTCCATCGGGCCCGCTCCGCCGATCACGCCATACGGGTATCCCTGCGCATACATGTCCAGCAGCGTTTCCAGCAGCAGGGCGTGGCCGACGCCCTTCCCCCGCGCCGCCTCATCGACGCCGGTCGGGCCGAAGAAGCCCTTCGCGGTTGCGTCATGGCAGGCGAAGCCGATCAGCCGCTCATCCTCGATCGCAATGAAGCAAGTCGTCGGCTGGCGCATTGTCGCGGCCGTCGCCTCGGCCACCCACCCCGCTCCGAAACGCGGTTCAATCCACGATGCCAGCACCGGCAGTTCCGGCGGCAGCACGCGCCTGATCACGACGCTCTGGCTTGCCATGCGGCTATCCAGTGCCGCGTCACGTTTCAGCTCGTAGAGCTTGACCAGCATGTCCATGGTTTTTTCCTTTCCATCTCAGCCCTTGACCGCGCCAGCCGTCAGGCCGGCCACGATGCGCCTCTGGAAGAGAAGCACCACGGCGATAAGGGGAAGCGTTACCGTGACGGATGCCGCCATGATCTGTCCGAAGGGATATTCGTAGCGGCTGGTGCCGGCAATCAGGCCGATCGCCACCGGCACCGTGCGGTTTTCGTCGGTCAGTGTGAATGTCAGCGCGAACAGGAATTCGTTCCAAGCCAGAATGAAGGCAAGAATGCCGGTGCTGGCGAGCGACGGCCCCATCAGCGGCAGCAGAATCTTCATGAGGATGCGGAAATGCGAGCAGCCGTCGATGATCGCGGCCTCCTCAAGTTCGCGCGGAAACTCCCGGATGAACGTCGTTAGAATCCACGTTGTGAACGGCACGGTGGACAAAAGATAAGTAAGGATCAGGGCGCTCGGACGATTGAACAGTCCCAACCAGTTGATCAGCTCGAACATGCCCGAGAGGACCACGACCTGCGGGAAGATCGAGATCATCAAGACGATCATAAGCACGGCCCGGCGTTGGGGGAATTCGATCCGGCCGAGCGCGTACGCTGCCGAAAGGCCGATGATCAGCGACAGCAATGTCGTCGACACCGCGACATAGGCCGAATTCACAAGCGAACTCATGAAAACGGGATTGTCGATCAACTGCCGGTAGTAGGTGAAATCGAGCGCCGGCAGCAGCGCCGAGCGATAGAGCGCCGCCCCCTGTTTCGTCGACGAGACGAAGGCCCAGTAGTAGGGAAACAGTGTGTAGACGAGCACCAGAAGGAGTGCGAAGATCTGCAGCCCCCTGAAAACGCGCCGTCTCATTCTGTAGTAGGACGCCGGTTTGCGTATAGAGCGTTGGGCGATTGCATTTGCCATGTTCAGGTCCCCGCTGCCCTGTCGAGGCGAAGAGCCCCGATGATGATGATCGCGACCAGCGCAACGAGCAGGAAGACCCATGTCGATGCCGCGGAGCCGACACCGAGCTCCTGGAAGCTGATCAGTCGGTCTCGTGCGTAGATCGACACCGTCATGACGTGCTCGTTGCTGGCCGCCAGCACATAGGCAAGGTCGAACATGCGCAGCGCATCGAGGACACGGAAGAGAACCGCTACCCCGATGGCCGGCCGCAGCATGGGCAGTGTGATCGACCAAAAACGCTTCCAGGCCGGGATACCATCGACCTCGGCCGCTTCGAATATCTCGGGCGAGATCAGCTGGAGGCCGGCGAGGATCAACAGCACCATGAAGGGTGTCGTCATCCACACGTCGATGAAGATGACGACGCCCATGATCAGCGAGCTGCTGGCCGTCCAGGCAATGCCATGATCGACCAGCCCAAGCCCCGACAGGATTTTGTTGATGACGCCGAACTGGTCGTTCAGCATCCATTCCCAGATCTTGGTGGCAACGACGACGGGAATGGCCCACGGCACGAGAATGGCGGCGCGCGCCAGACCTCGACCGGGAATGATCTCATTGAGAAGCAGCGCGATCGCGAGGCCCAGCACAGTCTCGATGGCGACCGAGATCACCGTGAAGACAAGCGTGTTTTTGACGGCGACCCACCAGCTGTGATCGTTGATGACCTCCATGAAATTGTCGAAACCGACCATGGAGTAGACGGAGGGATCATCGAGGTAGGCATCTGTGAACGAGAAGAAGAAGGTTCGGCTCAGAGGCCAGACTGCGACGAGGAGAATAACTGCGGTGACAGGGACAAGGAAGAGCCAAGCGGCCCGGTGATCGCGGCGGGCAAGTTTGGCGCTCATGGTTCACGTCCCTGCCCGGTTCCAGCCGACGCATGGCTCAGAAGCACGCGCTTGCCGTCGGCAGCAAATGCGAAGATAGCGGAGTCCGCAAAATCAAGCCCGACGCGCGTACCGATCTTGTCCGGCGAGGGAGCGGTTGGAAGCCTGACCACCCAGACAGTATCGTCCTTGATCCGGCAATAGCCGAAATGCTCATGGCCGAGGTCCTCGACACGCTCCAGCGTGCAGGCAATGCGGCCATCCGTCTCCGCGACGAGGCGCAAGGCTTCCGGACGGACGCCGATCTCCGCGATTGGTCCCGACGGATTTTGCGCGACCAACGAGAGGGAGAGATTTCCCGGGCCGACGATCGCGCCTGCATTGGTTCCTGTTTGCGCCGAAACGGCCAGGAAATTCATCCGCGGACTGCCGATGAAGCCCGCCACGAACCGGTTGTCGGGTGTATGGTAAAGCTGCTGAGGCGTTCCCACCTGCTCGATGCGGCCATGGTTGAGCACCACGATCCGGTCAGCGAGGGTCATCGCTTCCGACTGATCGTGGGTGACGTAAATCATCGTGGTCTTCAGATCGTCATGGAGCTTGGCGATCTCCATGCGCATTTCCATCCGAAGATCGGAATCGAGGTTCGAGAGCGGCTCGTCGAACAGGAATATCTCCGGTTGGCGCACCAGCGCTCGTCCGATCGCCACGCGCTGCCGTTGTCCGCCGGACAACTCGCGTGGCCGGCGCTCCATGAGGTGATCGACCTTGAGCATGCGCGCGACGGCTGAAACCTTCTGATTGATCGCATCCTTGGCCACACCAAGCGTTTCCAACGCGAAACCGATATTTCGCGCGACGCTCATGTGAGGGTAGAGGGCATAGGACTGAAAAACGAATGCGACGCCTCTCTTTGACGCCGGAACATCGGTCACATCCTCTCCGCCGATCGTCACAACCCCTTTCGAGGCCGCGACCAGGCCTGCAACGATACGGAGAAGTGTCGACTTGCCGCAGCCCGACGGGCCGACGAAGACGACAAATTCGCCATCGTTGATCTGCAGGTCGACGTCCTGAATGACAGTATGCGTACCATAGTTCTTCGATACGGATTCAAGAGAAACCGAAGCCATTTTTCACCCGGACTTATCACAATGAAAGGCTCGCCCCTTATCAGCGGCGATTGGCGGCGCGCGTCGGGAGGGCAGGTCGTCAAACCTGCCCTCCCCGCGTTCAGACTACGCTCAACGGCTTTCCTTGAGTTTTTCCAACCGCCCTGCCAGCGATGTCAGTCCGGCTTTGGTGTCGCCGCTGCCGGAGAGCATATCGTGGACAGCGCGATAGAAGGCCTGTGATACGCGATTGTAGCTAGTGCCGGTATAGCCCGAGGGACGCACGGCGCTGTCTGCGAAAGCCTGCTGATTGTCCTTCAGGAACGGGATCTTCGCCAGAACCTCAGTATCGCTGTAGAGCGCCGGGATAGACGGGTTTACCGCATCCTGCAGCGCCCGCTTCTTCTGCATGTCGGGACCGGTGATGAAGTTCACGAAGTCGGCGGCCACGTCGGGCTTGGAGCTGTACTTCGAGACGCCGTAGTACATCGGACCGAGGCAACCGCTCGACTTCTGACCTTCCGCGCCGACGGGCAACGGCATCACGCCGACCTTGTCGACGATGGCGCTGCCTTCCTTGTGCGAGGTGCCCCAAACGTAGGGCCAGTTGCGGTGGAAGACGGCATTGCCGGATTCGAAGACGGCGCGCGAGGCTTCTTCGTCGTAGTTCAACGTTCCCTCGGGGCTGATCGATCCTATCCAGCCCTTGGCCTTGTCGATTGCTTCGGCAGCCTTCGGATTGTCGATCGTCACCTTGCCGTCGTCGGCGATGATCGTGCCGCCGCCGTTCGACGCAATCAGTTCGATCGCATCGCAAGTGAGGCCTTCATAGCTCTTCGCCTGCCAGGCGTAGCCCCACATTTCGGCATTGCCGGCAGCGCGTTCCTTGTCCTGAATTTCCTTCGCGGATGCGGCGAGTTCATCCCAGGTCTTCGGCGGCTGCTTGCCGTATTTCTCCAGGAGATCCTTGCGATAGAACATCAGGCCGACGTCCATGTAGGCAGGCATGGCTATCAGGTGGCCATCCAGCTTGGCGGCGTTAAGCGTGGAGGCAAAATGCTTGTCCTGGTCCGCCTGCGGGATCACCGTCTTCAGATCGAGCAGGCCGTTCTTGAACATGCCGAGCCAGATGACGTCGAGGAACAGGACGTCGATGTCGGTCGACTTCGCCGCAAGCAGCTGCTGGTAGATCGGGATCGCGTCGTCAAGCAACGCGGGCATCTTGTTGATCTTCGCCTCGTTGCCCGTCTTCTCCTTCCAGGCATTGGCGACGTTCGTGCAGAGTTCGAACTCCGTCGGCGCGCAGAAGACTGAAATCGTCTCGGCGCTGGCCGTTCCGCTCCAGAGGGCGGCGGAGAATGCGAGGGCGGCAAGGCTCTTCTTAAGCATGATGGTTCCCTTGATTGTTATTAGAGCTTGGCATCGTCGGAACTCTTCGGTCCCTTACGACAATAGGACTGGTTATGACCAGTTATGTCAACATGGACTTTTTAAAGAATTGCGTTGAGGATAGTGACGCGGACAGGCGGATCAGAGGACAACCGAATTTGAAGACGCTCGAGACCGAAGATACATTGGTTGCTAAACAAGGCGTGATCGATCGCGACGACCCCCGTCCATTGCACAAGCAGGTCTATGCGGCGCTGCTGGCGGCGATCAGCGATGGCAGACTGCCGCTGCGCGGCAAGCTTCCTTCCGAGCGGGAACTCGTTGATCTCTACGCCGTCAGCCGCATCACCATCCGTCACGCGATTCGCGAACTGATCCAGCAAGGCGTGGTGCATAGCCAGCCGGGCAAGGGCCTCTACGTCACGGAGCGTGGCGGCGGTTTCGAACTGCAAGTCCTCAAGAGCTTTACCAGCATCGCGCTGGCCAATGGTCACAATCCGGGCCATCAGCTCATCGAAGCGAGCCTTGTTTACGCTCCGCTGGAAATCAGTCGTCCGCTGTTTCTAGCACCCGGCGCAGAGGTCGTCCTTCTGTCGAGACTGCGCCTGCTCGACAATATTCCCGCCGTCATCCAGACCGACTGGATTCCCGCTGCGCGCGTTCCCGGGCTGCTTGATCTGGATTGGGGAATTGCAAACCGCTCGCTTTATGAAGAGTTGCGCGAACGCTACGGCATTTTCCCAAAGCGCGGACAAACGACGCTGAGTGCGCGGCTCGCGGATGTGAACGAGGCACGCCTTCTGCAACTGTCACCGCCCGCAGCTGTCCTCACCGTCGACCAGATCGCCTTCGATGACAGGAACCGGCCGGTCAACATGACGGCCCTCGTGCATCATCCCGCGCGGTATCCGCTGACACTGCTGCAGTCCGAGACTGGAGATTTTACACAGTACTGACGTTACGGTCCCTGTTCCGAATACCTGCCTTCGGGATGAAACAAGCGGCCAGACACTCAAACACGTTCGCATTCGTTTGACATTCGAATAATCTTCATTTTAACTGCATTAACTTTCGCAATCTTGGCTCGGAGGGGGAACGTGAGCCGGAAGATTTACGATCTTTTCGTCATCGGCGGAGGCATCAACGGGTGTGGGATCGCCCGTGATGCGGTCGGGCGCGGCTATTCGGTCGCACTTGCAGAAATGAACGATTTCGCTTCGGGAACATCATCCGGCGCGACCAAACTCATCCATGGCGGCCTTCGCTACCTCGAGCACTTCGAGTTTCGGCTCGTGCGTGAATCGCTCATGGAGCGCGAGGTGCTTTGGGCAACGGCGCCGCACATCATTCGGCCGATGCGCTTCGTGCTTCCCTACCATAAAGGCGGCATCCGTCCGGCATGGCTTATTCGTCTTGGATTGTTTGTCTACGATCACCTCGGCGGGCGGAAACTGTTGCCGCCAACCAAGGTTCTGGACATGCGTCGCGATCCGGCCGGCAAACCATTGAAAGCAATCTTTACCAAGGCTTTCGAATACTCGGACGGCTGGGTCGACGATGCCCGTATGGTTGTCCTGAATGCAAGGGATGCGGCCGACCGCGGCGCACTGATCATGCCGCGAACGAAAGTCGTCGCGGCCAGACGCGAGAATGACCTTTGGTCGATTGACGCGGTCGATACCGCCAGCGGCCAACCGAGCAGTTTTCAAGCGCGAATGCTGGTGAATGCAGCCGGCCCGTGGGTTGATCAGGTCATTCACTCGGCCATCGGACAAAACGAGGCTCAGCATGTGCGGCTGGTGCAGGGCAGCCATATCGTCGTGCGGAAGAAGTTTGATCATCCTCGGGCTTACTTCTTTCAAAATCCCGACAATCGGATCATCTTCGCGATACCGTACGAAGAGGATTTTACGCTGATCGGCACCACCGACCGCGACTATTCGGCTGATCCCAAGGATGTGAAAATCACCGAGGAAGAGACAACTTATCTCTGCAAGGCGGCGAGCGAATATTTCAAGGAACCAGTTGTCCCAGGGGATATCGTCTGGACCTATTCGGCCGTGCGGCCGTTGTTCGACGACGGCGCCTCAAAAGCGCAGGAAGCAACGCGCGACTATGTGTTGATCGTCGAGGGCACCGGGGCAACCGCCCCTCTGCTCAATGTCTTTGGCGGCAAACTGACGACATATCGGCGGCTGTCTGAGCACGCGCTGGAAAAGATCGCCACAGCGATCGGCCCCAAGGGTGCGCCGTGGACGGCGAAGGGCCGGCTGCCGGGCGGCGATTTTGCAGTGACCGGCTATGAGGCGCAAGTCGGTGATCTGAAGGGCCGCTACCCGTTCCTCGCAAATCAGCATGCCCGCCGGCTGGTGCGTTGCTACGGAACAAAGGCCGCCGTGATGCTCGAACGGGCGGCAAGTATCGAGGATTTGGGACGCTGTTTCGGTGGCGATCTCTATGAGATTGAAGTTCGCTACCTAATCGAGCATGAATGGGCTAGGCACGCCGATGACGTGCTCTGGAGGAGAACGAAGGAAGGCCTGCGCCTGAGCAAGGAACAGGCTGGGTTGCTGGAGGAGTACATGGCCGCGCTACCGGCTCAGATGGCCGGATAAAAGAGCGGCATGTGGTCCCCGCTGTGAGGAGGCACGGGAGCCGGAATGCTGGAATTGCGAAACGTCGCGAAGACGGTTGGCGGGGATACTCATATCCACGCGACCGATCTCGCGTTTGAACGCGGCACGCTGAACGTGCTCTTGGGGCCGACCCTGTCTGGCAAGACGTCGCTGATGCGGCTGATGGCCGGGCTCGACCGGCCGACCAGCGGGACGATCCATTTCGATGGCGTCGATGTCACCGGCATGCCGGTGCAGAAGCGCAATGTCGCGATGGTCTACCAGCAGTTCATCAACTACCCCGCCTTTACGGTCTACGAGAACATCGCCTCGCCGATGCGGATATCGGGCAAGGATGCCGCCACCATCGATCGCGAGGTGCGCAAGGCCGCCGATCTGTTGCGGCTGACGCCCTATCTCGATCGCACGCCGCTCAATCTCTCCGGCGGCCAGCAGCAGCGCACGGCGCTTGCCCGCGCGCTGGTGAAGAACGCCAGCCTCGTGCTGATGGACGAGCCGCTGGCCAATCTTGACTACAAGCTGCGCGAGGAGCTGCGCGCCGAGCTGCCGAGGATATTCGCGCAATCCGGCGCCATCTTCGTCTATGCCACGACCGAGCCATCCGAAGCGCTGCTGCTCGGCGGCAATACGGCGACGTTGTCGGAAGGGCGGGTGACGCAGTTCGGGCCGACGATTTCGGTCTACCGGACGCCACGCGATCTCACCACCGCCAAGACCTTCGCCGATCCGCCGCTCAACTTCATCGATGTGGTGAAAGCGGGCGCGACGTTCAAGCGCGACGGGCGTGATGTGTTTGCGGTGCCGGGGCATCTGGCCGGCATGGCCGACGGGCCGGTGACGGTGGCGTTTCATCCGCATCATCTCGGGCTTTCGCCGCAGACACCGAGCGCGGTGCGGCTCAAAGCGCGCACGCAGCTGTCGGAGATCACCGGCTCGGAGAGCTTCGTCTATCTCGATTACGAGGGCGTGCGCTGGGTGATGCTGGCGCATGGCATTCACGACATCGATCCGGACACCGATATCGACGTGTTTCTGGATGGACGCCACCTGATGGCATTCGACACCAGCGGCCGGGCGATCTCGTCCGGCGCAACGGCTTGAAGGGGTAGGGACATGGCACGCATCACGCTCGACCACATCCGCCACGCCTACGGGCCGAACCCGCAATCGGACAAGGACTACGCGTTGCGCGAAGTCGACCACGAATGGAACGATGGCGGCGCCTATGCGCTGCTTGGTCCTTCCGGCTGCGGTAAGACGACGCTGCTCAACATCATCTCCGGCCTGCTACAGCCGTCGCATGGCCGCATCCTGTTCGACGGCAAGGACGTGACCAATCTCGCGACGCAGGCGCGCAACATCGCACAGGTGTTCCAGTTTCCCGTCATCTACGACACGATGACCGTGTACGACAATCTGGCCTTTCCGCTGCGCAATCGCGGCGTATCGGAGCCCGAGGTTGACCGTCGGGTTCGCGAAATTCTCGAGATGATCGATCTCACACCGATGGCGCGGCGCAAGGCGCAGGGACTCACCGCCGACCAGAAACAGAAGATCTCGCTCGGCCGCGGGCTGGTGCGCAGCGACGTCAACGCCATCCTCTTCGACGAGCCGCTGACAGTCATCGATCCCCATATGAAATGGGTGCTGCGTTCGCAGCTGAAACGGCTGCACAAGCAGTTCGGTTTCACCATGGTCTATGTCACCCATGACCAGACGGAGGCGCTGACTTTCGCTGACAAGGTCGTCGTGATGTACGAAGGCCAGATCGTGCAGATCGGCACGCCCGCCGAGCTGTTCGAGAGGCCGAGCCACACCTTCGTCGGTTACTTCATCGGCTCGCCCGGCATGAACGTGCTGCCGGCAAAGCTCGACGGCAACAGAGTGACGATGGGGGCTGAAAGCCTGTCGCTTGACTACGCGCCGAAGGCTGCCGCTGGTGCGAAGACGGAGCTCGGGATACGCCCTGAATTCATCCGCATCGGGCGCGAGGGCATGCCTGTCACGATCAACCGGGTCGAGGATATCGGCCGTCAGAAGATCGTGAGGGCGGATTTCGCGGGCCAGCCGATCGCCATCGTCGTGACTGAAGATGCCGAAATCCCCGCGGAAGCGCGGGTCACCTTCGATCCCACAGCCATCAACATCTACGCCGATTCCTGGCGTGTCGGCAGGGAGGGCTGAGCCATGAACAAGACCTGGAACAACAAGGCCTGGTTTCTGGTGCTGCCGGTGCTGGTGCTCGTCGCCTTCTCGGCGGTGATCCCGCTGATGACCGTCGTCAACTACTCGGTGCAGGACACGTTCGGGAACAACGAGTTCTTTTGGGCGGGCACGGACTGGTTCGTTCAGACGCTGCAATCCGACCGCTTCTGGGCGGCCTTGCAGCGCAATCTTGCCTTCTCGCTGATCATCCTGGCTTTGGAGATCCCGCTCGGTATCTTCATCGCGCTCAACATGCCGAAGAAGGGGATCGGCGTGCCGGTCTGCCTAGTCCTGATGGCATTGCCGCTCCTTATTCCGTGGAACGTCGTCGGCACCATCTGGCAGGTGTTCGGTCGCGTCGATATCGGCCTGCTCGGCCATACGCTGGAGGCGATCGGACTCGACTACAACTACGTCCGCGATCCTGTCGATGCGTGGATCACCGTCATCGTCATGGACGTCTGGCACTGGACGAGCCTTGTGGTGCTGTTGTGCTATGCCGGTCTCGTGTCGATCCCGGATGCCTATTATCAGGCGGCGAAGATCGATGGCGCGTCGCGCTGGTCGGTGTTCCGCTATATCCAGCTGCCGAAAATGAAGCGCGTGCTTCTGATCGCCGTGCTGCTGCGCTTCATGGACAGCTTCATGATCTATACCGAACCCTTCGTCGTCACCGGCGGCGGCCCCGGCAATTCGACCACCTTCCTGTCGATCGATCTGGTGAAGATGGCCGTCGGTCAGTTCGACCTCGGTCCGGCGGCCGCGATGTCGATCATCTACTTCCTGATCATCCTGCTGCTCTCATGGATCTTCTACACCGTGATGACCAGCGGCGACGAGAACGCGTGAGGAGGAGAGGACCATGGCTCAAGCAATGACACAGACGATGAAATACAAGCCGGCCGGCAACTTCTCCTGGGTCGTCTCGACCATCTACATCATCTTCCTGCTCTTGCCGATCTACTGGCTGGTCAACATGAGCTTCAAGGAGAATGCCGAGATCACCGGCACCTTCTCGCTCTGGCCGCAGAACCCGACGCTCAGGAACTACACGATCATCTTCACCGATCCGTCGTGGTACAACGGCTACATCAACTCGATCACCTATGTAGCCATGAATACCGTCATCTCGGTGCTGGCGGCGCTGCCTGCGGCCTATGCCTTCTCGCGCTACCGGTTCCTCGGAGACAAGCACCTGTTCTTCTGGCTCCTGACCAACCGCATGGCGCCGCCAGCCGTCTTCGCGCTGCCGTTCTTCCAGCTCTATTCGGCGTTCGGTCTGATCGACACCCATATCGCGGTCGCGCTGGCTCACTGCCTGTTCAACGTGCCGCTGGCGGTCTGGATCCTCGAAGGCTTCATGTCCGGCGTGCCGAAAGAGATCGACGAGACGGCCTATATCGACGGCTATTCGTTCCCGCGTTTCTTCGTCCGCATCTTCATGCCGCTCGTGGCATCGGGGATCGGGGTGGCGGCCTTCTTCTGCTTCATGTTCTCGTGGGTGGAGTTGCTGCTTGCCCGCACGCTGACGACCACGGCGGCGAAGCCGATCTCGGCGATCATGACGCGCACGGTGTCGGCCTCGGGCATGGACTGGGGCGTGCTGGCGGCGGCCGGCGTGCTCACCATCATTCCCGGCGCGCTCGTCATCTATTTCGTCCGCAACTACATCGCCAAAGGCTTCGCGCTTGGCCGCGTCTGAAAAGGGAGACCACTCATGCATTTTTCCTGGATGGCGTGGACGCTGCCGACCGCATTGTTCTTTCTCACGATCCTCGTGCTTCTGATCGGCATGAGCGTATGGGAATATCTGGCGCCGGGCGGCTCGCCGCGTGTGGGGGTCTTGAGGTTCGAGACCACGCGGGGAGACCGTCTCTTCATATCGCTGCTGGGAGCAGCGTTTATTCATCTCGCATGGTTGGGTCTTGTTGGACCCAACCTGTGGTGGGCTCTTGGCCTTGCCGTAGTCTACGCCATCGGCGTGTTCCGCTACGTCTGAGCCAAGGAGATACAGATGGCCGGGGGTACTGGCCGCCTGACGTGAAGACTGCAATCGCAAACCCTGGGAGGATATCATGCGAAGGCATCTACTAGCGACAACAGCAGGCATCCTGTTGGCCATGGCGGGTTCCGCCTATGCCGGCATGGACGAGGCAAAAACATTTCTGGACAAGGAAGTCGGCGATCTCTCGACGCTTTCTCGCGCGGACCAGGAAAAGGAAATGCAGTGGTTCATCGATGCGGGCAAGCCTTTTGCCGGCATGGACATCAAGGTCGTTTCCGAAACACTGACCACCCATGAGTATGAATCGAAGGTTCTGGCGCCTGCCTTCACGGCAATCACCGGCATCAAGATCACCCATGACCTGATCGGTGAAGGCGACGTCGTCGAAAAGCTGCAGACGCAGATGCAGTCGGGCGAGAACATCTACGACGCCTATGTCAACGATTCGGACCTGATCGGCACCCATTGGCGCTACCAGCAGGCCCGTTCGCTGACCGACTGGATGGAGAAGGAAGGCAAGGACGTCACCAATCCCGGCCTCGACATCAACGACTTCATCGGCACGAAGTTCACGACCGCGCCTGACAAGAAGCTCTACCAGCTTCCCGACCAGCAGTTCGCGAACCTCTACTGGTTCCGGTACGACTGGTTCAACGACGAGAAGAACAAGGCCGACTTCAAGGCGAAGTACGGCTACGATCTCGGCGTTCCGGTCAACTGGTCGGCTTATGAGGACATCGCCGAGTTCTTCACCGGTCGTGAAGTGAACGGCAAGAAGGTCTTCGGCCACATGGACTACGGCAAGAAGGACCCGTCGCTCGGATGGCGCTTCACCGATGCCTGGCTGTCGATGGCCGGCAACGGCGACAAGGGCCTGCCGAACGGTCTGCCTGTCGACGAGTGGGGTATCAAGGTTGACGAGAACTCGCGTCCAGTTGGTTCATGCGTCGCGCGTGGCGGTGATACCAACGGCCCGGCAGCCGTCTATTCGATCCAGAAGTACCTGGATTGGTTGAAGGCCTATGCACCCCCGGCAGCACAGGGCATGAACTTCTCCGAATCCGGCCCCGTGCCGGCGCAGGGCGAAGTGGCCCAGCAGATCTTCTGGTACACCGCCTTTACGGCCGATGCCGTCAAGCCGGGCCTGCCAGTTGTCAACGAGGACGGCACGCCGAAGTGGCGCATGGCGCCCAGCCCGCACGGTGTCTACTGGAAGGACGGCATGAAGCTCGGCTATCAGGACGTCGGTTCCTGGACGCTGATGAAGTCGACACCAGACGATCGCGCCAAGGCCGCATGGCTCTATGCGCAGTTCGTGACCTCGAAGACGGTGGACGTGAAGAAGAGCCACGTCGGTCTCACCTTCATCCGCGAATCCACCATTCGCGACAAGAGCTTCACGGAGCGCGCTCCGAAGCTCGGCGGTCTGATCGAGTTCTATCGCTCGCCGGCCCGCGTGCAGTGGTCGCCGACCGGCACCAACGTTCCTGATTATCCGAAGCTGGCACAGCTCTGGTGGCAGGCCGTCGGCGATGCGTCCTCCGGCGCCAAGACCGCCCAGGAAGCCATGGATTCGCTTTGCGCCGAGCAGGAAAAGGTCCTGCAGCGCCTAGAGCGCGCCAAGGTCCAGGGCGATATCGGCCCGAAGCTCGCCGAGGAGCATGATCTCGAATACTGGAACAAGGACGCGGTCGCCAAGGGCAACCTCGCTCCCCAGTTGAAGATCGAAAACGAGAAGGAAAAGCCAGTTACTGTCAATTACGACGAGCTGGTCAAGAGCTGGCAGTCCAACTAAGGGGCTGTCCTGGCCGGGGGTTAGCGTCCCCGGCCAATCCAATCTGGCTTCCTGCTGCCAGGTCGCAAGCGATGTTTTCTACAGAGCCCTTGCTAGGAAATGATCGAGCGGAAGCGATCTGTTTGACCAATGGCACTTCGGCCAGAAAGCAGCTCAATAGAATTTCCAGGCCTTGCTTTTCGGGGTGTCGATATGAAGATTCGCAAGGCCTAATCGGATCGCGAAGCCGTCAAGTATTTGCAGTTGCACCTAGCCAGGCTTCAAAAGTGATTGTGCCTAGCGCAGCTCGCGTTCCGACAGGTGTCAGCGAATTGGTTTCGAGCTTCGAGCCAAAGTAGGTCGCCTGAGGATCGCCGATCACGATCCTTGGATCGTGCTTCGCCTGCAAATAGGACGCCATGATGTCACTCGCTCTAAAGGCTTCAGGCCCGGCAACGTCGACGGTCTGGTTTCGTGGCTCCTCCATCGCGACCGCGCTGACGAACTTGGCGACATCATCAGCCGCTATCGGCTGCAGATATGCGGTGGAGACTTTCACGACATTGCCCTGGGTAGACGCGCTGGCAATTACGTCGAGGAATTCCAGAAACTGTGTGGCCCGCACAATAGCGAACGGCATCCCGGAGCTCTTGACAGTCTCCTCCTGCGCCAGTTTCGCGCTGTAATACCCATTGGACGGCAGTCGGTCGATGCCGACGACCGAGAGCACGACCAGACTTCCGACACCGGCGCTCTTTGCTTCGCGAGCGATGTTCGAAGAGGATTTCGTAAAGAAATCGAAGACCGCGCTTTCTTCGAACGACGGCGAATCCGAGGTGTCAATGACGACATCCACCCCCTTCAGACTGGCAGCAAGCCCCTCGCCCGTCATGGTGTCGACGCCGGTGCGTCGCGACGCGGCGATGACGTCGTGACCCGCGCCTTTCAGAATCTTGCAAACCCTTGAGCCGATGCGGCCGCTTCCACCGACAACCAAAGCTTTCATCGTGAATCCCCCGTGACGATGTAAAGATGCATTAAACGGGGACGACGCGTCCCCAAGTTCAGGCCTTGCACGTATAAGGAGTGTCGCGCCAGGAGAATCCTCCGACCGCCCACCTATACTTTGGTTTACCCACCTCGACTGCAAGGGCTGAAGTGCAAAGGCATTGCCGGCATTCGAGGTGAGCAAGGTGTGTCCTATTGCCCGACCTCGCTATGGCATAGATCGCTGCCACCAATGTCATCGATCACACCGAAGGCATCCCGACTTGCGTGTCAAAGTCGGGCACAGACCGGAAACAAACGGCAGCGCGGGCGTCTGGAAGACGCCAACGCTTCCCGAGGAATGCAAGACTCGGCTGAACGAGCAAATCGTATCGCTGCCCCCCTAGCAGTCCTATTTGTCCGGGGTCGTCAGCTCAGTTTCCTTGGTGTCGACGACGAAAACCGCCAGGATTTTGGCATCCTCGGTGTCACTGGCATTGGCGCTGATCTTGTGGTGGTCTCCGGGTACCTCAATCCAATTTTCGCCGGTGTTGTAAACCTTAGGCTCTCCGTCGTTCACCTGACTTTTGATTTTCCCCTCAATCACGGTCGCATAAATGAACGCACTTTTCGCATGAGTATGTGAGGGGTTCGAGCCACCTGGACCATATTCAACGAGGACACCACGAAGACTTTTACCGGGGACATTCGGCAGCACGTGGTCGAAAACCACGGTAACTTTGGCGTTATGCGGTTTGTCAGCCGCAAGACCTGGCATTGCTATCGACGAAGCGATGAGTAGGACCGAGAGTGTTCTAAGCATGGTCTGTGTCTCCTCTTAGCTGCGTTGTAGGGTTGGGTGATTACTGACATTACAGCGTTCACGCCTCAGTTTTGAGATATACGAAGGTTTGCCGCATTCGCTGGGGCCTGTGGAACGTAGGGCTTCGGACCGTCGAGTTCGCCAGCGCTAGCGTCAGATACTCGCAGATCGCGTCCCGGTACCGCCTATGTGCCGGCATTATCTTTGCGGGTAGCCACGGCCGGCGACATCCATAAAACCTAAGTTTGGATTACCGAGCACCGACGGCGCCTGTACTTCTTTCCCAGCCATCCACGGGGTCTTCAGCGTCCGAAACAAGCGCGGTCCCGGGCCTTCGCAACCAAACGAAATCCGCGGTCTGCGGAGGGCAAGCGATTGGCCGAGCGTCGAACCAACACAGGAGCGCGTTATGTCGCAAGCACTAACCGAGAACCATCCGTCGGCTGTCAATCAGCTCAAAGTCCCGGCGGATACCACCTTTCATCCGGGCAAGAAGGGAGCCGAGGAGCTGGTGCCTTCGCGCTATGCTTTGAAGATCGGCGATATCGACGTCATGGTTGTCAGCGATGGCGTCCTGCCCCTGCCGACTGAAATGATGGGGCACAATGCGGACGCAGCCGTTCGAGCGAACTGGATGGCGGACATGTTCCTGCCAGCGGACGCGTTTGACTGGCCGCTAAACGCGGTTGTCGTCAAGAGCGGTGACAAGACAATCCTCGTCGACGCGGGCCTCGGTCTCGATCCGAACCTCAACCTTCCGCGCGCCGGCCAATTGATCCAGCGCCTGCAAGCCGCGGACATCGATCTCGGCTCGGTTACCGATATCGTCCTCACCCACATGCACATGGACCACGTTGGCGGCCTCGTCGTCGGCGGCATCAAGGAGCGCCTCCGGCCCGATCTGCGCATTCACGTTGCGCAGGCAGAAGTCGATTTCTGGGAAAATCCCGACTTCACAAGGACGCGTATGCCGGATGGCTTCCCGGACGCCTTGCGCGCAACTGCAAAGCGCTTCCTCGCGGACTATCGGGGGAACCTTCGGACCTTCAAGGACGAGCAGGAAATCGCACCTGGTGTCATCGCCCGTCGCACCGGCGGCCATACCCCAGGCCACTGCATCGTTCGCCTGGCTTCGGGCAACGAGGCGCTGACGTTTGCCGGCGATGCGATCTTCGCGGTCGGTTTCGACCAGCCGGAATGGTTCAACGGTTTCGAACACGACCCCGAGGAGGCAGCCCGTGTCCGCATCAATCTCCTGCGTAAACTCGCCGGAACGGGTGAGCTTCTCGTCGCCACCCATCTGCCATTCCCATCGCTCGGACGTGTCGCCGTCGCCGGCGACGTATTCCGGTGGGTCCCGGTCTTCTGGGACTACTGAAAAAAACCGCAATGCCGGAGATCGATCTGACGATCTCGAGGAGACAAAACGCTCCGCCGCTGAAATGACGTCCTCGAAACGGGGGAAGTGCGGTGGCATTTGCGGCAGCAGCAGCTGTCCAAAATTCGATGCGAGATTGGATGTCCGGCAATAGCCGGACATCCTTTCGTTCGTTTCTACCAAGGGTTCCTGATCCCGGTTGGTCGAGCGCGGGCATCTCGATCAGGATTATACTCACTAGATTGCGAGGATGACGACATGACACGGCTGGCAACATGCTGCTGCGGCGAACTCTCGGCAACCACCAACGGCCCGCCAGCGATGGTCGCTCTGTGCAATTGCCGATCTTGCCAACGGCGCACCGGCTCGGCCTTCGGTGTGGCTGTTCTCTTCAACTCGGAAAATGTGCAGTGTGCCGGAGAAGCGAAGGGCTATACAAGGGCCGGCGATAGCGGCCACGATGTGACATTCAACTTCTGTCCCGGCTGCGGAACGACCGTGTATTGGATGCCAGACGCCTATCCCGGCTTCACGGCGGTCGGTTTGGGTTGCTTCGAAGACCCTTCGGGTCTGGAGCCCGAGACAGTCGTTTACGGCCGTCTGCAGCATCCTTGGGTTAAGTTGCAAGCGGGCTAGTGGTCGCGGAGAACCGAAGTTCGACGCGGCCGCCTTGCACAGTCTGCCTGCCTCCGCGGCCAACAACGAAGGCTGCAATCTCGTTTGAGATTGCGTCCCCGGATCAGGCGTAGTCGAACGCTGCACTAACGATGATCTCGACCTTGTCACCGACAATCGGATACTTCGCGCTGACACCGAACTCCGTCCGACTGATCGTCGCAGCGGCTTCAAATCCGATGGTCGGGGCTCCCGTGAAGGGGCTCTTCCCCGATCCAATAAAATCGACACCGAAGACGACTCGCTTGGTGACGCCGTGCAACGTGAAATCGCCTTCGAATATGGCGTGGTTATCACTCACCATCTTGAGCCCGCGTCCAACCAACGGGAACCTGTCGGCATCGAACCATTCTTCCCCTCTCAATTCCTCGTCGAGATGCCCGCTATTCGTCCTTACTTGAGCGGTCGGCACTCTAACTTGGAGCGCGGTCTTTTCAGGGAACTCGGGGTCGATCTCGAGCCAGCCCATCGGCCCCAGAAACTCTCCCCAATAATTGCTGACACCAAAATGTCGGACTTTGAAAAGAACGCGGGTATGCATCGGATCCACCACATAGCGTCCCGCGACAATTTTCCGGGGTGCAGTCTCGATGGTCAGTGTCTGCTGCAATTCGTCGGCCAAGAGTTACATCCTTTCGAGCTTCAGATGCTTGGGGCGGCGGCACTGCCTGCGGCCAAGCGATCTCGAAAGTTAATCAGCAGTTCGCTGATTGCGTCAGCCAAACAATGGTTTGCGTTGACGCCTATCTGAATGTGCCCTCGATCAGATCCGACACCGGTTTGCCGTCGCCGGCCAGCGCTCCCAGAATGTCATCGTACAAGCTTGGGGAATTGAGCTGCTCCGTTAGCTGTCGAAGCATTTGCGGCTGCGTCTCGAAATGTTCGAGCGACGGACGATCGTTCACGCCGAGAACCGGTTTGCTCCCGCGATGCAATCGCGCGGAGACGCACGCGGCCGGTTGCCCGACCGCATGCGCACTGCGTTATTATGCGAGGCCTGCCTTGTCGAGGCCGAACGCCTTGTCGGCAGAGCCGGGAACCGCGCGGAACGCAACGCTGGCGCGGTTCCAGCTGTTGATGACCATGATCTGGAACGTCAGATCGGAGATTTCCTTCTCGGAGAGCTGACCGCGGACGCGTTCGTAGAGGTCGTCGGGAATACCGCCTTCGGGCAGCTTGGTGACCGCTTCAGTCCATGCCAGCGCGGCACGCTCGCGCGGGCTGAAGAGCGTGGACTCGCGCCAGGCAGCGAGGTGGTAGAGGCGCAATTCGCGCTCGCCGTGGATCTTGGCTTCCTTCGAGTGCATGTCGAGGCAGAATGCGCATCCGTTGATCTGGGAGGCACGAATGTCGACCAGGTCGATGATGGATTGCTCGATGGAGCCGTTCTTCACTTCCATGCTGAAGCCCATGAGGCTCTTGAAAAGCTCGGGGGAGAGCTGAGCGTAGTTGATCCGCTGTGTCATCGTTTTCTTCCACTTTGAGATTCGTTGAGTGCCCTCACGACCACTACTAGGTCTGCGGGCCACACCAATCGTGGGACACGGCGCGGGATCGGGATAGCTATACACGCGTTGGGGTTACGCCTGCAGAGTGTTCCCGGCGGGACGAAGCGCGCCGCCGGGAACACTCGATTTCAGGCCGCGATAAGCTCGGTTGTCGGCCCGAAAAACTCATAGTGTATTCTGTCCGGACGAATGCCTTCCTTGAGCAGGCCCGGGACCAGCGCGGACAGGAACGGCTTCGGGCCGCAGATGTAGAAGTCCGCCGCATCAAATGGGGTATTCTCCTTCAGCCATGAAACGCTGACGAAGCCGTCGTGATCATGGGAAAGTCCTTCCGCATCGTCCGCCGTGGGCTCGCTATAGAACGTCTTCACGGTCGCGCGGCCATGATTGCTCGCCAACTTGCGAACGTGACGGTCCATGGCGTGGGTTTGGCTATTGAGCGCACCATGCACGAAATGCGTCTCCAGCTCGGGATATTCCGATGAAATCGCCTCCAGGATGCTTACCATCGGCGTCAACCCAACGCCGCCCGACAGAAGTACCACGGGCCTTGTTGGTTCCTCAGGCAGATAGAAATCCCCCGCAGGAGGGGTAACTTCGAGAACTGCGCCCACATCCATCTGATCATGGAGATATTTCGACGCCCCCTGCCCGTTCGTCTCGCGCTTTACCGAGATTCGATACGTCTCGTTGTTAGGAGCGCTCGATATCGAATAGTTGCGCTTCACTGTTTCGCCCGGAGCAAGCGGAAGCCGGACTGTCAGGTATTGTCCGGGCTTTTGCCGCACGACCGGCCGACCATCCTCGGGCCGGAGGATAAATGAGGTGACCACGCTGCTTTCCCTGATCTTCGCCTCGATCCTGAACGGACGCCAACCGGTCCATCCACCAGTCTGGGCTTCGAGCTGGGTTCGGATTTCCAGCTCCCTCTCTTTCAGGATATCCGCCAAGAACCAATACGCCTCGCCCCAGGCGTCGAGGAGTTCGGGCGTAGCCGCTTCGCCCAATACGTCCGCGATAGCCGTCAGGAGTGCCTTGGCGACAAACGGATAATGCTCGGGCAGTATGTGATAGCCGATGTGTTTGTGGGCGATCCGCTCAACCACAGGGACGAGGGCTCCAAGGTTTTCGATGTTCTGCGCGTAGGCCAATATGGCGCCCGCGAGCGCTTTTACCTGGGAGCCGCCTTCGCCCTGATTTGCGTGATTGAAAAGTTCGCGAATGTGATCATCCTGGAACAGGATCGAATACATGCGGCGGGTGATGTCCGACCCGTGAGCCGCGATGGCGGGGACGCTCAGTTTGACGAGCTCAATCGTCCGTGGTGACAGGGGCTTAGGCATGGATCTTCCTTTCGTTCAAATGAACCAGCGAGGCTGGGTTTCGGTCGTAAAATTCGAAGGTGAGCGCGACCGGACCTACGATCTCAAAACGGTGCGGCGTGTCGGGAGGGACCACGGTCGCCGTTCCGGCTTCGATCAATAGAGTTTTGGAGTGGGCGCCTTCGAGGTACTGGATTTCGCCCGTACGAACACGGACGATTGCCCAGGTCTCCTGATCAAGACGGTGCTCATGATGAAGTACGGGCGGCAGGCTCTGATCCGTGAACTCGCACGACGTTCTGTATGGCCGAAGATGCGAGACCGGGGACATTTCATCGAATGTTGTGAACATCGCCATGCGGAACCGACCAGCGATCCTCGCAGCCTTGGCCTGCAGCAGGGAGGCATCGGCGGAGGAGAGCAGCTCATCTGTCGTCGCCCTCCACAGCGTGAGCCAACGCTCGAACATCTCGGGCTTGAAGCGATCGATATGAACCAGGTGCATTGCCAGCGGGTTTCCCTTGTACTGCCCGGTCATCAACGTCACCGATGACCAGAATTCGCTCAGCCGCACCAAGTGCTCATCCCAATCTTCAACGACCGAAAAGACCGGCCCGAGTTCCTCGTCAACGCGGACGCGATCGTAAAACCGTCGCACCACCTGTCCGATTTGTTGCTGGTCGAGACCTTCCACTAGCCCGCTCCTAAACATTCATCTCAGATGCATGTATATCCGGAATGGAAAACATGCTATTTAAATGCATGTTTTAGGCTTGGTCTTTTTGACGCAGGAACCGTGATGCGCCTCACCCGCTACACAGACTACGCGATACGCGTTTTGATTTTTCTGGGAGCAAGAGAAGGTGAGATATGCTCGATCCGCTCTATCGCCAGCGCTTTCTCGATCTCCCAAAACCACCTGATGAAGGTAGTGCAGGACCTTGCCGCCGCCGGGTTCGTCGAGACGGTTCGGGGGCGCAACGGGGGATTAAGACTGTCGCGCGAAGCTCCGGACATCAATCTGGGCGCCCTACTCCGGCATACCGAGGGCCTCACGGACTTGCTGGAATGCCCAACTTGCATGGTCAGAAGCGGCTGCGGAATGCCCAGCATTCTATCCGAAGCGACGGCCGCATTTGTCGGAGTTTTCGACAAGTACACCGTCGCCGATCTTGTTCGTCGCAGGGAACTGCTTCGCTCGCTGCTTGCGGCGTGAGCGTCGCGCCCGACGATACCCAACAATAAGGTTGCAACCGCAACATTGCCGGCCTGCGACACTCAAGATCACTAACAGCTAAACACCTGTTTTATATGAATATTATCTTACATCTCGTCGTTTTCGACGGCGGATTTCGCGTCCGCAATTTCCAGCCAGACGCAAGCTCGCGTTCATAGCCATTGAGTGCGCAACGGGGAATTGCACTCCCGGCAGGCTGGGTCGAAGATGTGATCAAGCCCTAGCGTGGTCCGACGTCCGGCTTAGCGCCGCGTCCGAATGTCCGCCATTCACAAAGGCATATTGGAAAGGTTAGTCTCATGATTTCCGCGATAGCGCTGGCACGCAGTTACTCCACACGGCTCGCACTTGGTGTCCTTCAAAACAATTCGACCACGGAAACGAACACCAGCCCTACTTCAAAACTTCTCACCTCTCTGGGCTTCGACAACAGCGGGTCGACCCGGCTTAATTCCAAGACGCTGGCAGCAATCCTTCAGGCTCTGCAAAATCAGGGTGATGAAGCCGGCGGCGAGACGCAGCAGCACACGACGGGATCGATCGGCTCGAAGGATTTCATGACGAAACTCAAGGTGCGGCTTGGTGACAGCAGCAGCGAGCCGATGAGTTACGTCAACAACCAAGAAATGCTCAAAGCGCTGAAAGATGGAACGCTCACGGTCACAAATCCGGCAACCGGCGAAACCGTAAGCGCCTATGAGCCGAATAGCACAAACCACGCCTCCAAACCTGAGAAAGGAGACCCGAAGGCCTGGAACAAGTTCCTGGACGAACACCTGAAGCGCGACGCAAAAGGCAACTTTGTAAAATCGGCAGATGGGTCCTATATCGACGCAAAAACCGGGCAGAACGCCTACTTCGAGAAAGTTGACGGCAGCTATTACTACTTCACGTGGCCAGGAAAAATGTCGGCAGACGTGTAGCCAACGGGCGTGGTGAACGGCCGTATTAGCAGCCGATGCAATTCAGGTAGACCAACGCAATAGAACGTTGGTTTACCTTCGTTTGGTGGGGGCGATTCATGTAAAATGTATGAATGTCGCCGATCCATCCAGTAGCACCATCCGATCTGACGACCGAAGCGGACCTCGCATTCGCCGCCTCGGTCGCAGCTGGCATACTTAGCGATGCTCCTGTCGTAGTCGAGAAACTCCATTCCGAAGCTGACCGAGTTTGGTATCGAGTAAGCGACCGGAGCGGCCAAGCCGTGCTCGTTCTAGCTGCCGGCAGTGACCTCTCGGGAAGATGGGCCGAATTGCTTACCCGCGAGCTCGATCTCCTGAGCGGTTTTGTGCAAAACCCGGCCATACTCCATCCGCTCGACGTGAGTACAGGTGCGCAGCGGATCGGAGTTGCCATCCAAGACCCGGGCGGCGTTCCCCTAGCTGGTGTCTTTCGAACTCCCGAATGGGACCGTCGCTTCTTCTCCGTCGAACGAAAACTCGAATTGGCTTGCCATGTCGCCAAGGCATTGCGGCTCGTCCACGAGAGCGGATTGATCCATGGCGACGTAAGACCCGAGAACTGTTTTCTGAAGACGTCTGGCGAGATTGCCGTGACAGGCTTCGGCCGTGCCGGCCGGGTTCATCCTGGTGCTGCCTGCTTGCCGGCACTCCCAATGGGAACGCCAGCCTACATGTCTCCTGAAGAAACCGGACGGACCAATCGCCAACCTGATCAACGCAGCGATCTCTACAGCCTTGGTGTAACGCTTTTCGAGTTGTTGACAAATACATTGCCCTTCGCAGCCTCGGATCCGCT
Source organism: Rhizobium sp. Root708 (assembly GCF_001429725.1). Lineage (GTDB taxonomy): Bacteria > Pseudomonadota > Alphaproteobacteria > Rhizobiales > Rhizobiaceae > Rhizobium. The sequence continues at coordinate 309,714 of NZ_LMHV01000023.1, forward strand.
GGAGTGGGCGCATCGCCACCTGACCGCCCGCCCTCCAAAGCCCAGCGTGAGGTCGGATGGGTTGCCGGAGCAGGTGGACGCTATCCTGCTCAAGTTGCTCGAAAAGGATCCGGACCACCGATATCAGTCTGCCCGGGCAGTGGAGAGCGATCTTCGGCGCTGCCTGGTCGAATGGTCCGCAGAAGGAAAGGTTGACCGCTTTCCGGTTGCCCGTGGCGACCTGTTCAGACACTCGGGTCACGAGGCAACATTGTACGGACGCGATATCGCCCGGCAGCTTCTCCTGAACTCGGCCGAGCGCGTAGCAGCATGTGGAGACAGCGAACTCGTTCTCGTGACGGGGCAGGCAGGCATCGGCAAATCGTCTCTCATCGCCGGTATTCAGCAGACCCTTGTCGGCCGGGGGTTCCTTTTCGCCGAAGGCAAATTCGACCAGAATAGATGGGACACCCCCTATGCAACAATTGTTCAGGCATTTCGCGGGCTAGTCCGACAACTGCTGGCGAAAGATGAGCCATCGCTTGATGAATGGCGGGCAAACTTCGTCAGGGCCCTGGGGGACAATGCCGGGTCGATAATCGATCTTATCCCCGAGCTTGCGCACGTCATCGGACACCATCCGGCCGTGATAGCCGCCGAACTCACAAATGCCGCCGTCCGTTTCAAATGCCTCTTCAAGGCCTTCTTGAGCGTCTTTGCAACCGCAGAGCATCCGCTCGTGATATTCGTCGACGATCTGCAGTGGCTTGATCCCGCCACTCTCGATCTGATTCACGTCCTCGCGACCGAGGATCAGTTAAGTCACACGCTGATCATCATCGCGTACCGCGATGATGAGATCGACTCGACGCACTCTCTCGCCACCGTCTTGCCCAGTGTTAGGCAAATGCCTCGGCGGGTTACCGAAATCAGGCTTGAGCGATTGTTGCCGACCGACCTGGAGCGCTTGTTGGCGAATGTCTTCTCCTGCTCTCCGGATCGCGTAGCAATGTTGGCTGCTATCGTTGGCGAGAAGACTGGCGGGAATCCGTTTTTTGCCCTGCAGTTTATTCGGAAACTCGCCGCCGACGGAGTTCTAACCTTCCATCCTGAAACCTCCGAATGGCATTGGAACGATGAGGAAGTCACAGGCCAAAACGTTACACAGAACGTTGCCCAGCTACTTTCGCTTCAATTGGATGGGCTACCCGAAAACACGAAGACCGCACTGGGAATTCTGTCCCTGTTGGGCAACACGACCGTCACTGACACAGCTGCGCTCGCTCTCGGAATCTCCATAGACGAACTTGGGCCGATACTACGTCCGGCTACCGAAGCCGGCATGGCACGAATATCCTCCAGTTCAATTTCGTTCATTCACGACGAAATCCAGAAGGCGGCATACCTCTCGATAGGCGGCAGCGAGCGCATCGGGGAGCACCTGAGGATCGGACGACTGCTACTCGCCAAGACCGACGGGAACTTCGACGAGAAGATCTATGAGATCGCAGGGCATTTCGACAAAGCCCTCGGCTCCATTTCGAACAACGAGCGCTTAGGCGTTGCCAACGTCTTTCTCGCCGCAGGGGAGAGAGCGAAGTTGGCAAGCGCCTTTACATCCGCGCAGTCATACTTCGAAAAAGGGCTATCCATTCTGGATACCAACGCGGAGCAGATGCGTGCTCTATCGTTTAGATTGGGTTTGGGCCTTGCAGAGTGCGACATAGTCACAGGAGACCTCTCCTCCGCTGAGGAGCGTCTTGCCTCGCTAATGGAAGGGACGATTGGCTTCGCGGACCGCGCGGCGGTGATATGCCTGACAGTGCTGCTGTTCTTCACTACCGGACGAAACGTGGAGGCTGTGGAAACTGGAGTTGGCTTTCTGTTGGATGCGGGTATTGCCTGGCCGCTCCAGCCGAACCACGCTGATGTTGTCAGCGAGTTCGAGGAACTTCATCGGCAGCTACTCGAGCGTCCGATCGAGGAGCTTGCCGACTCTCCCGAGATGACCGACCAACACATCATGTCTTGCATGGCGGTCATGACCGAGGTCTTCCCAGCGGCCTATGCAGTTGATCGTCGGCTGATGGAATTCCTGTTGTTGCGAATGACCGTCCTTAGCCTACAACACGGCTTGTGCGACAGTTCCAGTGTTGCTTTTTCGGCATTGAACATGGCGCTCGGTGTTCAATTCGGTGACTACGCAACGGCGTACAAGTTCGGCGAACTGTCGCGAAGGCTCGTGGATCAGGGCCGAGCCGGCAGATATAAAGCGCGCGTCTATTCCCTCTTCGCAGGCTTCGCGGTTCCCTGGATCAAACCACTGTCGTACAGTGCCCCGCTTACGGAGGAGGCTTTTCGTATAAGCACGGCGACGGGTGATCTCGCCTTCGCCGCCTACAACGCTCGAAACCACATCACGCACGAAATAATGTCGGGCAAACCGCTCAGCGAGGTCCAAGAACGGGCGGAAAACGCCCTTGCTTTCGCCCGCACAGTTGAGCTTGGCCTGCCGCACGAGAATTTCTTCAGCCAAGCACGCTTCATAAGGAAGCTGCGGGGGATCGCAGCCGACGGAAGTGCAGATGTCGATGATTGGGCGATCAGGCAGGTCGAGCCTCAGCCTGGTGCTGCGATGATGGTCTGTTATCACTGGGTTTTCCGCCTGGTCGAACACTACTTGACGGAAGACTTTACTGCCGCGCGGGAAGCCGCCTCCCACGTCGAGCCGATCAAATGGGCCATGCGATCTTCGATCGAGGAAGCCGAGTTTGAATTTTACGCTGGCCTCAACGCTTCTGCATTGGCAGTTCGTGATGTGATCCCCGCCGGCCGCCGCGAACAGCACCTCGAGGAACTGCATAGGCGCCACACGCGGCTGGCGACATGGGCAAACGGATGCGAGGAAACCTTCGCTTGCCGGGAAGCGTTGCTCGCAGCCGAGATTGCTCAGTTGGAAGGTAGAGGCGCGGAGGCTCAATCACTCTACGAAAAGGCCATCCGAACCGCCAGGGCGAACGGATTTCTCCAGGTGGAAGCAATCGCCAGCGAGCTGGCGGGACGCTTCTATGTCACACATGGATTGGACATCCCGGCCGAAGCCTATCTCAGGCGCGCGAGGGAGGCCTTCTCTAGGTGGGGCGCGGTTGCGAAGGCGAGGCTGCTAGACTTCCGCTTTATCAACCTGACCGATCGCGCATCACTGCCGCAATCACATGCGTCTCTGACGTTACCCGTTGCGTCGCTGGATATTGATGCCGTTGGCAAGGCATCCCGCGTGCTGTCGAGCGAGACTGTGCTCGCCGGCCTCATCGAAAAGCTGATGAAGCTCGCCGTGCAACATTCCGGTGCCGAGCGCGGTGTCTTGATGCTCCTGTCAGGCACCGAGCTTTATATAGAAGCAACAGCGGCGACACGGGAGTCCGAGATAGACGTGAGACAGGACCGGAGGCGACCTACGGCATCCGAACTTCCAGCGTCCGTTCTCCAATATGTCCTGCGCACGCAGTCTCCCCTAGCTTTGCATGACGTGGCGGCAGGAATCTTCGACCCCGCTGACGAATACTTCCAGGCGAACCAACCACGATCGATCCTATGCGTGCCGGTATTCAATGCGACAGACCTGATTGGTCTGCTGTATGTCGAGAATAACGTCGTCTCCGATGTCTTCTCTGAAGATCGCACATCAGTCCTGGGCTTCCTCGCCTCGCAGGCGGGCATATGGCTTGGCAACGCAAGACTCTATTCCGAACTTCAACGAAGTGAGGCTTGGCTGCGCGAAGCGCAACGTCTGAGCCGCACAGGTAGCTTTTACTGGAGCAACGAGTTGGACAAACTCGAATGCTCCGAGGAAATCTATCGCATATGCCGCCTCCCCCAGGATCACGTCTTGACCATTGGTGGACTGGGAGCCCTCGTCCAACCTGCGGAGCGGCCAGATTTCCTCCAACTCGTCGACGGCGCTCGCGATTTCGGCGCTGACATCGATCGTCAGTTCAAATTGCAATTGCACGACGGCAGCACGCGCGATGTCCGTTTGGTGACGCGCAGCGGCTATGACGCCAATGGCAGCCGTCGGCATCTCGGCTCGCTGCAGGATGTCAGCGAAATGCAACGAACGCAAGACGTGCTTGCGCGTATCAGCGCGGAACTCGCCCATGTTTCGCGCACCGCCACACTTGGCGTGCTCGCTGCATCGATCGCGCACGAGGTCAGCCAGCCGTTGTTGGGCGTGGTGGCAAACGCAGAAACCTGCCAGATCATGCTCAACTCCGACCCACCCGACCTTGATGGCGCACGGCGAACCGCGGCACGCAGCCTCAGGGACGGGAATCGCGCGGCCGAGACCATCAGGCGTCTCCGTAGCCTGTTCGGCAGCACGACGCCCGCCATCGAATCTTTCGACTTGAATGACGTGATACGCGAGGTTCTGACGCTCGCCGGCAACGAGCTTCAAGCGAATGACACACTGGTGCACACATCGTTTAAACGAGGATTGCCATCAGCTTCTGGAGACAGAGTACAGGTTCAGCAGGTCGTGCTGAACATTCTGCTAAATGCGGTCGATGCCGTTCAGGGATTGCCCGGAGGCAGGCGGTCCATCAGCATCTCCACCAGACCTTACGGCGACGATGAGGTGCGGATCGACATCACCGACAACGGATGCGGTATCGACGCTGACGACAGCGAACGTCTGTTCGAAGCGTTCTATACAACGAAATCGAATGGCATGGGCGTCGGACTCTCGGTAAGCAAAGCGATCGTTGACAGCGTCGGAGGGCAAATCTGGGCGGCGGCAAATTCAGGAGGCGGCGCGACCTTTTCTTTTACCCTCAAACGTGCCAGCAGTTCGGGTGACAAGCAAAGCAATTCTGAAGCAAACGCATCGCGGCCAGATCGCAACTCCTGAATGGGGACGTTATCGACATGCACTCCCCGCCAACAATCGCGATCATCGACGACGATCAATCGGTGCGAGAGTCATTGATCGATCTTCTCGAGGTACTAGGCTTTTCGCCGACGTCCTACGCATCCGCATTTGAATTTCTTGCTTCGTCGTCACTGTCGCAGACGGATTGCTTGCTGCTCGACATATCGATGCCTGGAATGAACGGCGTCGAACTCAATGCAGAACTGACGAGCCGGTCGATCAACATCCCGGTGGTGTTCATGACGGGTCACGCGCAGGAAACGATGATCTCGGAGGCGAGATCGGCGGGGGCCTGTCTCTTCAAACCGTTTGCGGGTCGGGAACTGAAGGCCGCCATCGAGGCCGCCATCACTTAGCAGCCTGCGGCACGCCCGACGGTTCCGCTTCTGGCTCGGGCACAACCGCACCAAACGGCAGGGTAAAGATAAACGCCGCTCCTGTAGGTTCGGACGCCTCCGCCCAGAGCCGACCGCCATGGGCCTCGACGATCGACTTGCAGATGGCGAGTCCCATACCCATCCCGTCAGCCTTCGTCGTGAAGAAAGGTTCAAAGACCCGGTCGGTAGAGACTAGGCCGGGCCCATTGTCACGGACCGCTATCTGGATTGCAGCGCCCTCCCGTCTGGCATCGATCGAGAGCCTTGCCCGGCTCGTTCCGTGATACCCGGCTTCCAGACCGTTTCTCATGAGGTTGACGAGGACCTGCTGAATCTGCACGCGATCGAGTGCGATGCTCGGCAAATCGGGCTCGATCGTCACGTCCAGGCGTACATCTCTGCGAATAGCGTCTTCCGCAAGCAGTTCGCGCGCCAATCCCACCACCTGCTTGATAGAGCTAGGCTGCTTGGCATCGTTGCTGTGCTTGAACAGCGCACGTACTCGGTTGAAGACATCCATTGTCGTTTCTGCACTTCGCATGACCCGTTCCAGAGCCTTGAGCGCGCGCTCGACATTTGGCGGATCTGCGGAAAGCCAACGGTGGCTTGCATCCGAACTGGAAACGACTGCGGCCAAAGGCTGCCCAACCTCGTGAGCGATCGAAGCGGTCAACTCGGCCAGGCTTGCTGCCTGGCTCGCGCGCGCAAGGTTGCGCTGGGCGAGACCAAGTTGCTCCTGATCTCGGACCCAGTCATCGATATCGACGCAGACGCCGTTCCATTGGATTATAGCGCCGTCGGTGTTTCGCATCGCGGCGGTACGGGTTTCGACCCAACGATATTCACCGTCGTATCGCCTTAGCCGATGCTTCATTACGTAGGGTTCGCCAGTGCGCAAAGAATAACCATAACGCTGTCGCACAGCATCGAGGTCGTCGGGATGAATGATCGCATCGAGCGTTCCCTCAAGGCGCGACCCGCCAAGACCATCCTTGTCCTCAATCCCGAAACCGAGGAACTCCTGTAGCTTCCGCGAACGATAAATCGGCTTGCCGTCCGTCGTTGCGCAATAAATCATCGTCGGAAGAGTCTCGACCAGCTCTTTCAGGGATCGCTCGTTCTCCCTCAGAGCTTCCTGAACCGCCATCTCGTCGTCTACGTCTATCGACAGGCCAAACCATTCGGTTATATGCCCGGCCTCGTCACGGAGGGGCTCGAACCTGCCATCAGTCCAACGATATCCACCATCCGGTATCTTCCTGCGATATCGAATGGAAAACGCCCTTCCGCCTTCGACGTCACGCAATGAGGCCTCGACCGACCCAACGTCTTCCGGATGCACGTATTCCAGTGCCGTCTTCGCAAACTCTGAAAGGTTGACCGTGGACAGTCCAAGTTCGTCCAAATACCGCCTGCTGACGTAGAGCAATTCACCCTCGGGCGTCCAGCTGCAAACATGCACTGGCAACGCGTCGATCAGCTGTTGAAGATGCCACTCGCTCCGTTTGAGGGCCTCCTCGGCCCGAACTTGATCGTCGATGTCCAAACAAAGCCCGTTCCATTGAACCAGGCGGCCATTTCGATCATGAAGAGCAGCAGCCCGGCTCGACATCCATCGATAGACACCGTCGTGCCGGCGCAGGCGGTACTGAGAGGAGAAGCCCTGCTCGTTGGAAAGTGATTGGGCGAGTTCGGCGCTGAACCTCTGTTGGTCTTCAGGGTGGACAGCAAGCCGGATCATGGCCTCAAGACGAGTACCATCCGCTGAATCTAATTCACCTACATCCATGCCGAGAAACTCGACCATTGGCTTGTTGAAAAACGTCGGCTCTCCGTCAGGCTGTAGCCTCCACAGATTGCTTGGAACGAAATTCACTATCTCGAGCAATTCCTGCTCGCGGTCACGAAGGGCATCGACGGTCTTGCGATGGACGTCGATATCGATAGATGTACCGTACCACCCGGTGATTTTACCGTCCGCGCTCCGGGCCGCACGTGCGGCGGTTCTTGCCCAAGCAAATCCGGTTTTACGCTTGATGCGGAACTCCGAATTGAACGGCTCGCCAGTATCTAGCGAGTGCTGCCAGGCGGCTGCGACCCTGTCATATTCCTCGGGGTGAAGAAGCCGTTTCCAGGCAATACCACCGTCAGCGCGAGACGCATTCAGTTCTTCGGGCGTAACCCCAAGCGTGGATTGCGCGAAAATCGGAAGGTATATCCAATTGCCCTCGGGACCGAACGCCCAACCGTTTCCAAAGAGATTCTCGATGGTCCTAGCTGCCGCGATGGCATCGGAATGCGGCTTGCCGAAATCCATCGGATCCAAATCCCGCTGCGCCATTGTGGGCGCGAGTGGCGGTATGTGCAGGCTGGACTTCATATGAGGCTCGGCCCGCAGCTCTGACCATCCGGATTCTCCGTCGGCCTGAGTGGACCTAAAGCGAAGGACTTGCGCCACGTCAGTCCAGAATGCCCGAGACTCTGCAAAGGCCATCGCCCGTTGCTCCGAGGCGTCAAGTTGTGAATTCTCGTTCGCCGAGGCCTGGCGGGGATCCCGCCTGCGACCGATCTCTGCGTCTAACGGACGCACGGCTATGGGAATCAGCGCCGATGCGAGAACGGTACAAAGCGATGCTCCGAGAAACAGAACTGCATCGAGAGCGGTTGGTTGGCGGCCAACCACCAGCAGTGTCAAGAGCGCACAAACGAACGCGGTGAGAATGCCCAACTGGACAAGGTGAAGTGTTCGACCTCGAACGCTCAGAAGGATCGTTGCAACGGCGGGGACAAAACCCAGCATCGTTTCAGACAGAAACAGGGTGATTGCGCCGACCAACAAAGCCACGGTGCTAGCCGCGGCTATACGCTGCCAACGGGTAAGCCCGACTAAGTCGTTCGCCGATGGCGGACTACGTTCTTGCATTGCCTCGTCACGCTTAGCTGAAGCGAAATTCCGCCGGGCCCCTCCCAACGAATAGGAGCATACCGTAGCAGAAAGTCGAAGAGATGTTGACGCGCGCCGGTTACATTTTGAACGACGACGTGGGCGCAGACAATTGCAGTTCTTTAATCGTCTCGGCGACGAAGTCGGTAAACACCTGCAATCGCTGTGTCGGCATCCTGCCTAACGTGTGAAGAACCTGGAAGGGCATCGGCTTCAGCATCGTCGACGGGACGACCTCCACCAGCGAGCCGCCAGCGAGGTCGGCCTGCACTATCAGCTTGATTACATACGCAAGGCCAAGCCCCGATTTCGCTGCCTGGCGGATAGCCGTAGCAGTATCGAGGTCCAGTCGGCCCTTCGGCACAAACTCGGTTCCATCGGCCAGTTGAACGGCATAGACCCGTCCGTCAATTGAATATCGAGCAAACGGCAACTCGCGAAGCGTGTCGATGCCAATCGAACTGTCGTGGGTCTGAGTGAACGACGGCGAAGCCACCACGGCCATTTCCAAGTGCGTCAGAGTTCGGGAAACAAGCGAGTTCTCGTCGGCATAACCGACTCGGTAGACTGCGTCATAGCCATCACGGACAACGTCGGCGTGGCGGTCACTCATGTCCAACTGCAGTGAGATGTTCGGATGTGTCGCCATGAACCTTTCGAAAATCGGCGCGAGAAGCTGGCGGCCGAATTCACCGGGCAAACTGACCCGCAATTGGCCCGACGTGTTCTCATTAAATTGGAGAACGTCCCCAGCTTGCTCGATCTGGGCGAGGATTGGTTGCACCCACTTGTATAGCGCCTCTCCTTCATGCGTCAGCGTTAGCGTTCGGGTGGAGCGGCGCAGGAGCTTCGCACCGAAAATTGCCTCGAGCCGCGATATGGCTTTTGATGCGGATGATGGGCTCGTTCCCATGCTGCGCGCAGCAGCGGTAAACGATCCCGTTTCGACCGTTCGACAAAACGCGAGCAATGCCGCGGCTTCATTTAGAAGACCATGCACCGAGATTTCCGCCTATACCGAGTGTTGGCCGTGCCACCGCTGTGTGTGCCGGCTGTGCTTCATTGGCCGACCGACATCGGACGATAGACCCGCCGCTGCGCAAAGAGTACCAAACTGATGTTTGGGTAGACCGGAACGATACCGTCGCTCATTCACTGGCAAGCCGTGGCGTAAAGGCTGTCACCTTTGGGACCTCCGTCGCCAGGAAATCCACCAGCGACCGCACCGCCGGAAGGAGCCCGTTCCTGTAGGGTATCAACGCGCTCATGCGGGCATCTGCCGCCATCCATCCGGGCAATATCTGATAAAGCCTTCCCGCCTCGATCTCCTCGCGACACATATATCCGGGGAGTGCCGCGACACCAAGGTTCGCGCACGCGGCCTCCTTCAAGGCGATCATGTTGTTGCTGAGAAACCTCGGCTCGATTGGAACCTCGACTTCGCGGCCTGCCGGTCCCTTTAAGCGCCACAAATCCGCACCATGGCGGTCGTTCGCCAATGTCGAGTGCGATGACAACGCCTCTGGTTCTGTCACGTCTCCTGCGTTGCGGAGATACTCCGGACTTGCGAAGAGATACCACGGCACACTGGCAATCCCCCGCTGAACGAGAGTGGAGTTTTGGAGGGAGGCCACATGCCCGCGCAAAGCCAGATCGAATCCCTCGGCAACCATATCCACCAGCCGATCGGTAGCGATCTCCACGATCCTCACTTTGGGGTATCGATTCAGGAAGGTTGGAATCACGTCGCGTAGAGCGAACTGGGCAATCTCGACCGCTGTCGTAATCCTGATCGTTCCGCTTGGCTCGTGCAGTCTTTGGCGAACGGATTCTTCGGCGGTGTCCGCTGAATGAAGCAGTTGAAGCGCATACTGGTAAAATTCAGCTCCGACATCCGTCATACCGAATTGTCTGGATGTGCGATTTATGAGCCGCACGCCAAGTGAGTCCTCCAGTTCCCGGACTCGATGGCTGAGGGTCGACTTCGGTACACGAAGGCTCTCGCCAGCTGCGGTAAACCCGCCGCGATCAACGACTTGGACGAAGAAGTACACGTCTTTGAGGTCGAGCATGGGCGCCTATCAGTTTGGCGAATGAAAGCACGAAAGGTCATCGCCAGACATCGCAACGACCCAATTAATCGGCGGCTCTTAGGTGTGACGTCAAGTCACTGGTGCGTTCAGCCAACGAATTCAACGAAGTCTTCGATCGCCAACTTGTGGTTCGTCATGTTGTTTTCGGGAAGACTATCGTCCGCCCATCCCAAAGACATGCCTGCTATCACCATATCCGACTCCGGAAATCCGAGCTCTTCGCGTAGCAAATGATGCTGGAGCGACCAAATCTGCTGGGCGCATGTATCCAATCCCCTTGCTCTGGCTGCAAGCATCAGGTTTTGCAGGAAGCATCCGTAACAGATGAAGCTCGCCCATTCGAGCTTCCTGTCCATCGTGAAGATCATACCGACGGGCGCTCCAAAGAACCTGAACTGCCGTTCCACATCCTTCAGTCTGCCGTATCTGTCGCTCCGAGGGACGCCGACAGCATCCCCAAGCTGGCCGCGAAAAAGATTGAAGCGTCTGATGAACGGATCATGCAGCGGCTGCGGGAAAAACGGGTACTCCGGTACCAGATTTTCGGGCCCGGCGCGAAAGTTTTCGACCGCTCTCGTGGTGATGCGGTCGCGCGCGCTGCCCGTGAGCACATAGCATCGCCATGGCTGCGTATTGCTCGAGCTCGGAGCGAAACGGGCTGCGTTGAGGATGTCGATGACAGTCTCGGTGGGGACAGGAGTACCCAGAAATCCTCGTTTGGCGCGCCTTTCCAGCATGATCTGATCAACGACGGTTGCTCGATCGAAATCGGGTTCGTCCCATTTCGGATTGACGTGCATGACAGCTCCCCCTTCGTCTTCCTGAGCTCTTGGAAGACTAATCGCTCTTCAACGTGTCAGAAGTTGCAGAGCTTGTATGCATGGTCCAACTCAGTTGAACGATGCCCGCGCCCGGCTCCTTCACTTCGCTAGTTTCCCCCGAGCATGGTCCGGATTGCGTGGACAAGGTCCGCACGCGTTCCGTCGGACTTGATGGGGAGCGGTGACCCAGAAACATTCTGCGAGCCATGATGTTCTACGCGCCGCGCCAAATCCTCGACCAATCCGGCTCTGCCAGTAACGAGGTTGTCGAAGGTCGCCTTTTCAATCTCATAGAGTGTAGCGGGTGTAAGTGTTAAAGCTTGATGGCTCTCGGGTTGGCCTGCAAGCACGCCTCGGGCTCCCAGCATGTCGCCCGGCGCAAGTCTCGCTACGATTTCGCCTTGGTCGCGTAACAGCACGACGCCTTCGCCGATAAGGAGAATCCTACCAGACACCGAGCCCTTTGCCAGCAACTCCTCCCCCGCCGCGATCTTCTTCTCGACGGCGCCGGCAGACAGCTGCTCCCGTTCGCCCTCGGACAAATCCGAGAACAGCGCGATCGATCTAAGCAATGCCAGTGCGGAAGTCTTTGGGACAGCGATCTCGCTATCTTGAAAAACTTGTGTGCCCAGGGGTCGCGCGAAGACAAGGCCGTTCGCGTTGCAGTGCCTGTAAACAAGGTCGATCACGTCGTTTCGAGCGGAACTTCGCTGTCCGGGGTTCATGACCCTGAAGTAGAGTTGAACATCGATTGCGGATGCATCGATCCCGATCAGGGACACGCTCGATGGGGGCTCCTGGACGATACTGTTACAGCTGCTGAGCGCTTCCAACATTACCTTCTGAATAAACGCGGGAGCATGTGTCGGGACAATCCGGACAGCGAGAACGATCTGATGTGTTTCATCGGGCTTGCTAACGTTCGTCAATCCCTGTTTGGCAAGCACGCTGTTCGGCATCACGACAAGATTGTGGGCGCTCGTGAGGAGGTAGGTCGAACGCCAATTGCTGGCGACCACACGGCCCTCGGTGGCGTCTGGAAGCAATATCCAATCTCCAATCGTGTAAGGTCTCCCAAGCGTGAGGGCGATGCCGGAGAAGACGTCGCCAAGGGTGTTCTGCAGAGCAAGGCCGAGAATGATGGCGAAAACCCCAGACGTCGCCAAAAGGGTTCCGATCGGAACCCCGAAAACGAAGGCCATAACGGACAGCAACACGCCCAGGTAAACGATCGCGACAAGGAGGTCCTGTATCAGGCGGGCTTCCCGTGGCCTGCCGTCAAGCACGATGTAAATCCGAACAAAACCGATGGTCGCCCAACAGAGGTGTGTCCACCAGAGTATTTTGGCGAGGACCGTGAGAGAGCCACTGCTGTCAAGATGCGGTGCATCAAACCGAAAGGGCACGATCCGCGCGAATACGAGTGTCACGGTCATCGCGAGGAAAAATACGATCTGGGTTACCAGGCGTTCATTCGGCCTGGAGCGTCCCTGCAGATGCCAGACGACAATACCGGCGACGCCGAGCAGGTTGATCAAAACAGTGAGCAAGAACGTATCTTGAGGCATTGAGACCCGCGTTCGCGACGGGCCACATAACCTCGTGCCCATCGCCCTTCAGAGGATTTTTGCCATCAATCCTATCTCCTGGAGGGCTGCCCCGATATTAAACCAATTGGTAGGGGCTCTGGTCGAATATATCGATCCATCCCGGCTGCGCCTTCACCCGCGCGAGCCATGCGGAAATGGCTGGAAACCGCTCCATTTGGTATTGGCCCTGGTGTGCCAGCGAAACATAGGCGAAGACCGCCAGGTCGGCGACGGTGTAGCGATCACCCGCCAGCCACTCGTGGCCAACGAGCCAACGCTCCAGTTTTTCGAGCCCCAGATAGCCGTCTGCATGCAGCCGCTCGATCTGCTGGGACATTTTGTCGGCCAAGCCACGAATATGATAGACTCTGGCCATGGCGAGATAGCGCTGAAGATCGCCTTGCTCGAAGAACATCCAGCCGATGACTTGAGATCGAAGGTACGGATCGTCGTACAGATATTCTGTACCGTCGCTTAGATACAAAAGGATGGCGGACGACTCCACCACCGTTCGGCCGTCTTCGAGTTCCAAGACTGGGACGCGGCTGAAACGGCTCAGTGCGAAGAAGGCGTCGGTCTTGGTCTCGCCAGATTCTAGGTTGAGCGTGCGTCTCTCGAAAGGGAGCCCCAGTTGGTTGAGCAGGATTCTTATCTTCCATGAGTTGCCGGAGTAACGGCTGTCATAGAGCCTAAGCATCGCGTGCGTCCCCTCGCCTCTCTGATCGAACGAGTCGCAGCTTAGCCTCTAACCCACGGGCCTGGCTATCAAATTTGAGATTGCATTTTACGTTCCCGGTTCAACCGATGATGTATGAGCGAATGTAATTCGACTCGTATTCGATTGCCCTGATGTGATGCTTCACGGCGTCACCAATCGAGACAATGCCCACCAAATGGCCTTCTTGCTCCACAGGGAGATGTCGCGCCCTGTGCTTGTTCATGACATCCATCAGCCCGTTGATGCTCGTCGCTCGGGTGCAGGAAACCACGTTCCTCCACATGACTTCCGAAAGTTCCATATCCATGCAAGCAGTTCCATGCTGAGCGATCGCCGCAACGACATCCCGTTCGGTGAAAATGCCTTCGATGCGGCTCTCGCGATCAACGATGATTATCGCGCCGATGTGGTTCGAATAAAGCAAACGACACGCATCTTTCACGGTATCGGTGCTTGAAGCGGTGACGACATCGCATCCCTTTTCCATCAAAATCGCATGTACAGACATATTGCCCTCCTCCCATTCATCGGTGTTTCACTGCAAAACCCGTCGCGCCTCGGAACTGCTTCGACCTCGTCCCCATCTTTGCTTTTTATCGTTTCTTCGCGTTTTGAATGGCGCGATTTGCCGAACCGTAGAGCCACAATCGCTTGGCCAGAAGTCGGCGCAGCGAAAACGGAGCGTCCAAAATCATGGACGCTGGCGGCCGGATTCGCCCGCTGCGGGCGGGGAACTTTCTATGAAGCGGAGATCCCAAATATCATCGTCCAAATTTTTGGACGCACAGTCCGGCATTTGACGGCTTCTTCCGGCCGTTAGGGTTCGCCATTTTCCGCGCAACGCTGTGGCACGGGCCAACAGCAGCAAGCCGGAGGCAGATATGTCGAAACCCAAGGTGCTGATCGCATTCTATTCGCGGAACAGCTCTACCGAAATTCTAGCAAACGCAATTGCACAGGGAGCGATCGAAGAGGGCGCCGAAGTCCGCGTCCGCCGCACTCGCGAACTCGTCAGCGACGAAGTGATGTCGCAAGTGCCGGGCTGGAGCGACAATGCCAAGGCTATGAATAGCAAGTACGAAGCGCCGAGTGAAGCAGACGCCGAGTGGGCCGATGCCATCGTATTCGGAACACCAACCCGCTTTGGCTCTATCTCGTCCGAACTGAAGGCCTATATCGACGGCCTCGGCGGCCTCTGGTTCCAGGGCAAGCTCAATGGAAAGGTTGGTTCGGTTTTCGGCTCGACCTCTTCCCTCCATGGTGGCAACGAGTCCACCCTTCTCTCTATCTATACTCCGATGGCCCACCTCGGGCTCATCATCGTCCCGCTCGGCTATTCGGATCCAGCCATGTTCAAGGCCGGCACTCCCTACGGCGCAACACACGTTTCCGCCCGCGACAGCCTGAAGCCCGATGATGACCATCTGGCTGTAGCGCGGTTTCAAGGTCGCCGCGTCACCGCGGTGGCTCGTGGTTTGATCCACGCGAAAGTTCCCGCCGCTGCTGCCTGACAACGGGGCTGGCGGTGTGTCGTCGACACGCCGCCCCTCAACACCGCCGAACGGCGTCCACGGAACCAACGGAGCAATCCGAGTAAGAGCGAGTAGCTACCAGCGGATTGTTGAACAAGTGCTATGGCCGATCAGATCAACATGGATGTCGATTGCACAAGGCGTGTCATGGACAAGCTGACCGCCGAAATCACCGACGGGTCAAGCGAAAGCATTGTTGTCTATGACGCGGACGGTCGCATCGTTCATTGGAACGAGGCGTCGCACCTGCTATACGGCATCGTGAATTTAGAGGCGGTCGGAAAGACCGCGGCAGAGCTATTTCGGACATCAGGCGATGGACCGACACGCGACGAGATAGTGCTAAGGCGCTCATGGCAGGGTATTGTGCAGCGACGTATGGCGGATGGGGTGCCTGTGCTCGTCGAAATTCGAGTAAGGGCCCATCGACGCGATGACACCGCCAAGGACCTGTTCATCGAGTTCGCCCGCCGGGCAGATCCGCGCATAGTCGAGGGCCATTCGGTCGGCATCCAAAGAGACTGGGTAGCCGTTTGGAGTATCGATGTATCGGGTGCGACCTCCGCGCTCCGGAAAATGAACGGCGACACCGAGAGCGGAGCGAGCCATCTATCCTCTACCGATCCTCGTTTGGTAGCCGACCATCTCAAAATCAAAGACCTTAACCTCACTGCCGCCAAGCTGTTCGCAAACGAGGGCTCCCCGATCGCGGTCATCGGCAAGAGTGCGTACCGCTGCTGGCCGAAGAACCACAGGGATGCCCTGCTCGAAATGACGCTGGCGGTACTGCCGATAGCGGAACGCGACACCGCGATACTTAGAAGGATCGTCGGACCCGACACACTTACCGTCTGGCAGGCCGACGCAGATCATCCATCTCTCCTTTCAGTCAGCGTGACAGGCTCGTGGAGCGATCCGGAAACCTACTGGGAAATCGCCGCGAGCGAGCAACGCTACCGCAACCTCATCGACAACATTCCTCTCCCCGTGTGGCAGGTAGATGCTCGTGTCATGAGTGGCGTCATCGAGAGGCTCAAGGCATCCGGCGTCGATAACATCGAAGACTACCTTGCAACGCAACCCGACATGGTTCGCTTTGCCAGCGAGGCGGTTGTGGTCACCGAGGTAAACGACAGTGCAATGCGTCTCTTTCGAGGACAACGAAGAGAAGACTGCCTGCGGGACGTATCATATCTTTTCGCCGGCACACCTGCTGCAGCGGCTCGCGTGGTGATTGCCCACTTCGGTGGTGAAAGGAACTACAGCGAAGAAATGAAAATCCTCACGTTCGACGGCGAGTTGCTCGACGTTCTGTTCTATGTCACGTTTCCCCAATATCCCGAGAAGTTGGACAAGACGCTGATCATGATGATCGACGTCACGGAGCAGCGTCGGATCGAACGACAACTGAGGAAGATAGAAGCCGACTTCGCTCACGCCGCCCGCATTTCAGCTCTTGGCGAATTGGTGACATCGATAGCCCACGAGGTGCGCCAGCCGCTGTCCGTGATCGTTACCGATGCCGATACAGGAATCCGGTGGCTGGCCCGAGACGAACCAAACTTGCCGAAGGTCAAGACCATCATGGCGCGGATCATGGAGAACGCGCATCGGGCTAACGAGGTGATCCGGCGAATAAAGGATATGGCCGTAAAATCCGATCCCGTCCGCGACCTAGTCGATCTGAACGACATTGTCCGAGAATCCGTTCTTTTCGTGAGATCGGAAAGCCAAGCGCATGACATAGCCATTAGCTCACGGCTTGCAGGCGGCCTGCGGCGAGTCTTGGGCGACCGCGTCCAGGTCCAACAGGTGATCGTTAACCTTCTGATCAATGGGATACAGGCGATAGTGGCGACCAACCCGGGTATTCGCGAGATCTCGGTCGAGACAGCCCCCACGGCGGACACGGTATCGCTCGTGGTCAGGGATTCCGGTGGAGGGATTCAACCTGACGACATCGACAAGATCTTCGACGGTTTCTTCTCGCGGAAACCGGACGGGATGGGAATGGGGCTCGCCATTTGCCGGTCGATCATTGCCGATCACGGCGGAACGATAACGGTTGCCAACGAGGGAGTGCGAGGTGCCGTGTTTACCGTTGCGTTACCGGTCGCCGACACCTCGCAAGAGGTTGCAATTGAAACATTTCCTCGTTTAATTGCAGATAGATAGCAAACTTTGGTTTACTTGATTGAGGAGGACAGGATGGTACAATGAATGCTGATCTGATGCCATCAATTCCGGTTGGAGGACCCGTCATGGCAGAGGTTGCCGAACCCGCCGAGCGCCTAGTGTTGCCCCCTCAGGTCGTCCACATCGTCGAGGACGACGAACAGTTTCGACTGTCGCTGCTCGACCTTTTCCAAGCACTGGATATCGAGGCGGAAGCGTTCGAGGACGCGGCTTCTTTTTTTGCAAGAGCGTCGACAGCCGCCTCGGGATGCGTGCTCCTCGACGTCCGGTTACCGAGTGTCAATGGCATTGAATTCCAGGCGAAGCTGACTGGCGACGGTTATGACCTTCCCGTGGTTTTCATGACCGCACACGGCGACGTGGCGACAAGCGTGACCGCGATGAAAGCCGGTGCGGTCGACTTCCTTGAAAAGCCGCTTCGAACGAAAGAACTGCTGGATGCCATAAAGTCCGCCTTATATCTGGATGAGAGCAAGCAGCAAGAGCGAGCCCACCGGATGGAGATGCGAACGCGCGCGGAGGCGCTCACGCCACGCGAAATACAGATCCTCGGTCTCGTGGCGAGCGGATTGATGAACAAGCAAATCGCGTTCGAACTCGGCATCAGCGAAATCATGGTCAAGCTTCACCGCGGCAGCGGCATGAGAAAGATGCGCGCGAAATCCCTCGCGGAACTCGTCCGCCAGTTTGAACTCATCGGCTAGGAAAAGTCTTAACCTCCCGACAAACAACACAAGGACAGGCCTGTCACGGCCAACGTCACAATCAGAGGTTCAATGCGTCCCAAGCCACACCCCACAGTCGCAATCGTTGACGATGATCGGTTCGTACTTGAGTCACTGCACGACTTCTTCGACGCAATGGGCATCGACAGCAAGACCTATAGCTCCGCGGACGAATTTCTCGCATCCGGTGATGCGACCAAAGTGCATTGCGTGCTCGCCGATCTCAAAATGCCCGGCACCAGCGGTCTCCAACTATTGGAATCGCTGGTCGAACAGGGCGGGCCACCGGTGTGTATCATGACGTCGTTCGCTGACAGCAGGACCAAGGCGGCGGCGATACGTGGCGGCGCAGCGGGCTTTCTCGAAAAGCCCATCAACTCCGCCGACCTTCTCGCATTTATCTCCACCAAGAGCAGGTATTAAGCATAGCGGATCTCAGCGCCCAAACGGACGTATAGTTCATTTCGATTGCCGGAGCGCGTAGTTTCCTGTGCATTGCAACGGGAGTGCAGCATCGTGTTTGGAGAGCGGGGCTTCAGGGGCTTCATCCGCCTGGCGAAATCGCTATGGAAGGAGGCCGCGCGGAACCGCCTCTCTGCCAACGAACGATCTCTAGTTCCGATCTATATACCCCAAGCATATCCCTCGGGGTTCCCATTCAACATCACACTTCCGACCGTTTGCCGGACCTCGAAAATCGCGAGAATGAAAGTCCATGAGGATCCTGCACCTAATTTGCAGTCCAAGCGGGCATGAGAAACCGAACATGCGGCTATACGTGAGCTCTGGTCTCGTTGACCTGGGTCTGGCATTGCCTTCGACGGGAGGAGCGAGAGATGAACGCGAAAACACCTGATCGGCAGTTAGAGGTCATTGAATGGCTCTCGCTAGGCCTTCGAGACGAAGCCGCGTCCGAAAAGATATTCGTGCATCTCTGCGAGCGCCTTGTGAAAGCCGGCATCGCGTTAAGCCGTGCGACCTTGCACTTCAGAGTTCATCATCCGCAGTGGCTGGGCACTCGCGTCATCTGGACCAGAGGACACCCCGACGCGGATGTTCACACGGTTGCCTATGACGTTGAGGCCACCGACGTTTTCTTGAGAAGTCCGTTTCGCGTGGTGATAGCCACCGGAAACGAGGTCCGTCAGAAGATTCAAATCCACGGACCTCACATATTTCCCATATACGAAGAGCTACGCCAGCAAGGTCACACCGACTATGCGGCCTGGCCGCTCGACCACACACAAGGCCGCCGGCATCTGATTACGTTTGCCACGGACAGGCCGACGGGGTTCGACGACGCAGACATCGCCCTGATACGAAGCGTGTTGCCAATTTTCTCACTGATCACCGAAATCCGTCTCAAAAACCAGTTGGCGCGAACGCTGCTTCAAACCTATGTCGGACCGCACGCCAGCGAACAAATTTTGGATGGCGCGACGACCCGGGGAAGCGGGACGACCTTGAGCGCAGCCATTATGATTTGCGATCTGCGGAACTTCACTCTTCTTTCCGGCAGCCAACACCGAGATCAGGTGATCGACATCCTCAATGAATACTTCGATCTGGTGGCCGATCCGATCGAAAAGCACGGCGGCGAGATCCTGAAGTTCATGGGCGACGGTTTGCTCGCGGTTTTTCCCCTTGACGAACCTGGCGCATGTCAGAGGCTGATCGCAGCGTTGACCGCCGCTTACGAGGCTTCGGCGCGGCGCAATTCCGCGAAGTTTCCGGTCCAGTTCGGGACCGGGGTTCACGTCGGCGAAGTGATGTATGGAAACATCGGTTCCAAGCGAAGATTGGATTTCACTGTCATTGGTCCCGCCGTGAATCTCGCTTCGAGGCTTGAAACTTTGACGAAGCAGCTAAAAAGACCCGTGTTGATTTCGGGAGACTTCGTGGCTTCCGCCGGATGCGCGGGGCAGACGGATTGCCTCGGAATGCACAGCGTCAAGGGCTTCGATGAAATGATCGAGGTACACGCCCTCAGGATTTGAGGATCGGCGTTATCAAATGGGTTGTCTGCTGTGTCGGAGGGCGTTTCGCCTAACACCGCGACACTTCGTTGTTCCAAGGAGAGTTGGGCCACTGGTCGGCGCGGTCTTGGATCAAGCTAACCTGACGTATGGGATGAAATGACCTGCGACAGCATTTCGCACTTTCCGCGAACTGTGCGGTCCCTGACGTTCGCAATTCCAAGGAGCAGGCCTTTTCCGGGGCCATGAGATTGATACCATGGAGAAAGAGGAAGCACGCCGAGGCCGGCCCTTTGGGCTTCCGCCGCGATCGCCACATCATCAGCGGATCTCGGGAAGAACAATCGAACCGACAGCGCTCCCTCATACTCGCAACGAATTCCAGGGTGAATCTCGCGGCATAGGTTCTCGACCAGCAACGCCTTCCGTCGAGCGTACAACGCTTTCATCCGTCGAAGATGCCTGTAGAAGTGCCCGCCAGACATGAAGTTCTGCACCGCTTGCTGGGCGACAACCGAGCCGGCCGGCGCGAGATGCCCCACGAATGCACCGAACATGTCGGCAAGCGCTAAAGGCACGACGAGGAAGCCAAGCCGCAGACCTGGATTGAGCGTCTTGCTAAAGCTCCCGATGTGGAACACCCGGCCGAATCTGTCATCGGCAGCCAAAGCCGGCAATGCCCTCCCCGACAGCTGCAATTCACCGGCGTAGTCGTCTTCTATGATCCAGGCGTCAGTCTCGTTGGCCCAATGCAGTATCTCTGCGCGTCTGGTCGCAGACAGAGGCATTCCGAGCGGTGCTTGTTGGCCCGGAGTTATAACCGCAAGCTGTGCACCCTCTTCGCCAAATGGGAGCCTCACCCCTTCGCGATCAACAGGCGCCGCGATGGTCTCCACTCCGGCTTGCTGCAGCGCGTGCCGCGTGCGGGGGAATCCGGGGTCCTCCACGAACGCTCTGCTGCCACGAAATCCCATGGCGCCAAGCACAATTCCGAGCGCGCCGGCGAAACCTGACGTAATAAAGACCTGGCTGGGATGACAGCTGTAGCTACGGGCAGTCGCCAGATATCCCGCCACCTCGCGCCGCAGCGAAAGCAGCCCTCTTGGATCGGGGTAAATCTGCGGTCGCGAACTTTCTGCTGCGATCGCCCTGCGCCAGGCACCGTGCCAGGCTTTTGACGGGAATTGGTCCTGCGCTGGAACGCCCAACTGAAAGTACTGGGGGCCTTCCTCGAAATCATAGAACAATCCCCGAGGTGCGCGCGCCTGCGGCGTGGTTTCGATCGCCCCCACGGGGAGTGCCGTGGACACCCAGCTTCCACCCCGTCCCTTGGTGACGATGAAGCCGTGATCTTTCAGCAGATCGTAGGCCCGTTTTACGGTCCCCCGAGACACGCCCAATTGTACCGAAAGGTCCTGCCAGGACGAAAGGCGCGATCCCTTTTCGAGCGTGCCGCTCAAGATCGCCGTGCGCATACCAATGAAAATCTGTTGGGTAATCGAGACCTTATGCTCACGGTTCACCAACGGGAGAAACGCACCCGTCATTCGGTACAACGCCTTTCTATCTTATTGGGCCTATCGGGTTTCGGCACCGTGGACCAAGGTCGCGAAAATTCACTTTGCAGGAGTCGACATGTTTATCCGAGCCCTTTTGATACTGGCCGCCGCATCGTTGTCAACGCATACGGCAAACGCATCGGACGTCCACGGAGCGTCCGCGAAAATATCGATCGTCTTCGATCAACCGCTACCGAACGTGCCGGGAAAAAGCATGAAAGGTGTACTCGTCGAGTATGGACCGGGCGGCTCTTCATCGGCACATATTCACCCCAAATCGGCGTTCATCTACGCGACGGTTCTCGAGGGCGCAATTAAGAGCAAGGTCAATGACGGCCCGGAGAAAATCTTTAAGGCCGGGGAGAACTTCTCCGAGCTTCCGGGAGATCGCCACGGAGTGAGTGCCAACGCCAGCACCACCGAACCTGCCAAACTCCTTGCCGTTTTCGTTGTCGACAGCGATGAGAAGAACCTGGTGACGGACATCAAGCCGTAGTCGCGCCGCAGCTTTCTCCAAGACACCCTGAATTTCGAAAAGCAGCATCCGCGGAGCTCTTGATGAAGCACGTCCTGGTACTCGATCGGGATCAGGCGACGAGGTTGGAATTTACCGAGCTCATGGGGCGACACGATATGCGCGCCACCCACGTCACCGAAAGCAACCACCTTTTGGGCATTCTCGCCCGGGAGGTGGTGGACGCTCTCCTGATCGAGATAGCGATCGACGAAATGGTAAGCGTCATCCGCCATCTCACGGGAGTTACCGACGCGCCGATATTGGTCGTCGGGGCGGAGAAAACCATAGAAGAGGAAAAAGTTCGCGGCCTGGAAGCCGGCGCGACCGACTACATTTGCAAGCCGGTCGGAAACCGCGAGCTTGTTGCCCGCCTAAAGGCCGCGATACGAAACAAACCGGCCTCCAACCTCCGGCAAGACCGGCGTTCGTACACGTTCAGCGGCTATGAGCTTTTCCTTCGTCAACGATTACTGACCCATCCCGAAGTCGGTGAGATCAAGCTGACAACTGCGGAATTCAACCTGCTGACGGTATTTCTAGCCAGTCCGCGGACGATATTGACAAGGGCGCGTTTGCTTTCCGCAAGCAGACTTCATGAGGGGGAAATCGTCGACCGTAGTCTGGATGCCCTGATCTTGCGGCTCCGTCGAAAGGTCGAACCCAATTCCGCAAAGCCGCGACTGATCCGGACGGTACGCGGCTCTGGCTATTTATTCGATAGCGAGGTCGCCTTCGAGCTCAGAAACCCACCCCGACGGTAGCCTCGGCGAACGACCGCAAACTTCCGTATAGCTTTAAGCACCGTCGCTAGAGATTTAGGGTCAAGCGGGACTGCAAAGCGTCTCAAGGGAACGTCAGATCGTTTCCTGGCGGTCGCTCGCAGGAACAGTTTTACCTGATCATCAGCGCCGTCCGATCACGACGTCAATCGTCGACGGATGCGGGCATCATGGGTCCTATCATGGCTGTCACTTCCTATACGGACTATCTGCGAGATCTAAAACGGATCATTGATCGCATCCGCGACAGACCCTTCGCATTCGACAGTGCTGATGTCCAACTTGCGTTGTGCAAAAACGGGTTTGGTTACAGATGCCGGGATCGCGTAGAGGAGGGACAACTCTTCTCCGAGTATCATATGGGGCCTCTGAGTCTCAACAATTGGCAGCCGGACCACGAGCAAGTCGGACGCGCCGAGATTGATGAGTTCTTCGAACTACCCGAAATCTACGCGTATTCGGATCTCGCTCTCCGATCCGAAAAGAACCCGCTGACGGTCGCGCATTGGGATGCGACGATCGGGATCGTCGAGATCGAAGTCCGAGAACGGCATTCAACTTCGCGCATGCAGCGCATGTTGTTTGCTGGCTTCAGCGACCGGATACATGCCGAGTTTTTCCTCGCTGTTGAGCGAGACCTCATAGTCGGAGATCATCAAGCTGGAACCGATCTATACGAGTGGCGAGAGAACCTGCCGGTCGAGAAGACGTTGGCGGCAATGCCGGAATCGGCAAACGGCCGTCATTCCGTAACTCCACGGTTGCTTATATAGTTATGTTTTTATCAGCTAAACACCCATCGGCGCATATATAACGTACGTATAGTTACGATATAAAATCAATACATATAATATATTTTCTTGTATTGGCACTCTATTTTGACGGTCAATACAATAAATCCTTACTTTATTGTGGAGAAAACGATGAACAGATCTTCTCTTAGCGCGACGCGACGCAACGTCGTGGCAGGAACACTGACACTCGCTGCAGCCGCGGCGGTCGGCGGTAAGCCGGCGACCGCGGCAAACAAAAAGAAGGCTCAAGCAGTGACCTCCGGCGACGACCACTTTGTCACCGCAAGCGATGGTACCCGGATCTTCTTCAAGGACTGGGGTCCAAGAGACGCGCAGCCTATCGTGTTTCACCATGGCTGGCCGCTCAGCGGAGACGACTGGGACAATCAGATGCTGTTCTTCCTCGGCAAGGGCTACCGTGTCATCGCACATGATCGCAGAGGACATGGCCGGTCTGCCCAGGTAAGCGACGGCCACGACATGGATCATTATGCGGCAGACGTCGCCGCAGTGGTCGAGCACCTCGATCTTCGCAATGCGATCCACGTTGGTCATTCGACTGGCGGCGGTGAGGCAGCGCGTTATACGGCACGTCACGGCAAGGGTCGTGTATCCAGACTGGTGCTCATCGGGGCAGTACCTCCCATTATGGTCAAAACGCCATCCAATCCCGGCGGCCTGCCGGTGGAAGTCTTCGACGGGTTCCGCACTGCGCTCGCCGCCAATCGCTCGCAGTTCTATTTTGACGTGGCAAGCGGCCCGTTCTACGGCTTCAACCGCGATGGCGCAAAGCCCAACGACGCCATGATCAAGAACTGGTGGCGACAGGGCATGACGGGAGCAGCAAACGCGCACTACCTCGGCATCAAGGCGTTCTCTGAGACCGACTTTACCGAGGACCTCAAGATCATCGACGTACCGACGCTCGTACTCCACGGCGATGATGACCAGGTCGTCCCAGTTGCCGACTCCGCCGAGCTTTCCGCGAAGCTCCTCAAAAAGCCGACCCTGAAGATTTATAAGGGGCTGCCTCACGGCATGGCTACCACTCATGCAGATGTCATCAACGCTGACATCCTTGCATTCATCCAGGCCTAACAGCCTTGGGGGGCGCTCGGCAACGAACGCCCCCCATCGATTCTCAAACTCAGCTTTTCAATACTGCCGTCAGCCCGTGCGCACCTTCAACTCGACTCCAGGCAGTGCGCGGCCGCGGGAGATTCGCTTACACATCAGACCGCTGGCAACAATCCGGCTCATCGAGAAAAAGCGCCATAGAAATGGCGTCGATGAAACGACCATCGATCAATGTGCTACGCGTCTGCGGCTGCCGCAACACCGGCACCGGTTACTGAGAAAAGCGGGACCGAAAAGCTTTTCTCGATCCCACATTCACTTTAGATACCCGGCAGATCGCCGATTACGGCTGCAATCAACGGGCTGGTGGCGGGGTGGCCGTCTTCACCCACTCGGAATAAGCCGTCCGACCCAGAAGTACGCCAGCAGTCGGCATCAGCGTCTTGTCATCGAGGACCGCGCCGAAATACGGTGTCTTGTTGTCGACGACGATCTCGCGCTTGTCGCCGATCTGACGCAGGTACTTCTCGACTGCATCCGCAATGCGGATCGGCTCCGGTCCTGCAATCTCCTTCACTCCGTTCGAAGGTGAGCCCAACACGATTTCCGCGAGCGCGTCCGCGACATCATCGGAAAAGATTGGCTGCATCAACGCGGGAGAAAGGTGGACCTTGTCACCCTGCACACCGGACTGAGCGATGCCGAACATAAACTCGAAGAACTGGGTGGAGTGAACCAGGGTAAACGGAACATTCGATTCCCGAATAAGGTTCTCCTGCACCAGCTTGGCTCGGAAATAGCCGCTGTCCTGCAACCGGTCGGTACCGACGACCGATAGCGCCACATGATGCTTCACGCCGGCAGCGGCTTCGGCGGACAGCAGGTTACGCCCCGATGCCTGGAAGAACTCCATAACTGCCTTGTCTTCGAAGGATGGAGAGTTCGCAACATCGACAACGACCTGCGCCCCCGCGAGCACCTCAGCAAGTCCCTCCCCGGTTACCGCATTCACACCGGACGCCGGAGAAGCGGCAATCACCTCATGGCCCTTGGTCTCGAGGCGCTTCACGAGTTTCGAACCAATCAGGCCGGTTCCGCCAATCACGACGATTTTCATTGTTCGCTCCTATTATGGTGATCCATCCATTGCGCCGGAACTGGCGCAATAGACACACACGGTCAGTCCCTGTCGCCTTGGACGCTCGACCGCTCCGTGAGAGTTAATCTGCTCTGCGACCGAGGGATCTGACCCGCCGAAAGTCTAGGAGAATAAGCCGGACAGCATAGCTAAACGTAGGTTGGGGATACCCCGCATCGGCTCCGCGGCTGTGCGCGAACGTTTCCGTTTTCGCTCTTATCGAAGGAAGTGGGGACTGGATCCTGCTGTTCAGTTCCGCAGCAACATCTCTGCCTTACGGACCAGATCGGGTAGCGAGCGGCTCTGCATCTTACGCATGACACTCATACGGTGCAGTTTTACGGTCATCTCGCTGATGCCAAGCTCGTAAGCCGCCTGCTTGTTCATCAGACCGCGCACGACAGCCAGCATAACCTCCGTCTCACGGGGCGTGAGCGTTTCGGCAAGCCCCCTTACCCGTTCAACCTCGGCGTCCGTGTCCCGGCGCTTGCTGTCCATCTCGATGGCATGCTCGACAGCCTGAAGAAGGTCCTGATTGACGAACGGCTTGGTTATAAAGTCGGTAGCCCCCGCCTTCATCGCACGAACGCTGGTGGGCACGTCGGCGAACGCGGTCAGGAAGATGACAGGGAGCTTGCTTCCTATCGAAATGAGACGATCCTGCAGGTCGAGGCCTGTACAGCCAGGCATCCTCAAATCAACGACGACGCATCCCGGCGCCGTGGTGTCGGCGCACTGGAAGAACTCCGAACCGGAAGAGAATGCGGAAGCACGCTTTTTCGTAACCAGGAAGAGATCAAGGAGCGCCTCGCGCATCTCCTCGTCGTCATCCACGACGTAAACGATGGGTTCGGCGGGCACGCCCGGTTTCCCATTCGCGATTTGCATATTGCTACCCCGCATCTCAGGCCCCTGCGATTGCCACGGTCGGCCCTTGGTCAACCTTGACCCTGCGCGCAGATATACCACAGCTCGGTCCGATCTTGATCATAAACCTTCGTTTAGGTTCCTCCGCGTCACCCTCTTCTCCGGCCATTGCGGGCTGCGAGAATGCGCGGCATCGAAGTCCCTGGGTCAAGGCAAAACTTCGTTTAGTCGCAACGCGGACCACAAGCTCCTACGATCCATCGTCCCAGATTTTATGGAGTTTGACATGAAGGTGGTAGTGGTCGGCGCTAGCGGCACGATGGGCTCAAGGGTGGTCAAGTATCTCGAACGTGATGGGAGGAACGTCGTCGAGGCATCCAGCAGCACTGGAGTAAGCGCGTTGACGGGCAAGGGCCTGGACGAAGCGTTCGATGGTGCGGATGCCGTAATAGACGTCACGAATTTCGGTTCGTTTGGCAGTGGAGACGCGCTCGGCTTCTTCAAGCAAGCAGGAACCAATCTGCTGAAGTCGGCGAGGAAACACAACATCCGGCACTATCTCGCCCTCTCGGTGGTCGGAGCCGAAAGTCTTGTCGAGAATGACTATTTCCGTGCAAAGCTCGTCCAGGAAAACCTGATCCGTGCTTCCGGCTTGCCGCACACGATTGTCCGCTCTACGCAGTTCTTCGAATTCCTGGGCGGTATCGTAGGCTCGTCTGCGGACAATGGTGTCATTCGCCTCCCGATGGTTCGGCTTCAGCCGATTGCCGGCGACGAAGTGGCGGCCTGGATAGCGAAGCTTATCGCCGAGCAACCTCGAAATTCGATTGTAGAGATCGGAGGTCCTGAACCTGCAGATCTCGTAGAACTCGCGAACGAACTGATGACTATTACCGAGGATAACAGGCCAGTGACGGCAGATCCAAACGCACCGTATTTTGGGGTTTCGGTGCGCCATGAGGGTCTGGTGCCATCAATTCCTGCCGCTCGCGGAAAGCTGACATACCACGACTGGCTATCGAGGACCCTGCGTGCTTGAGAAGATCGCCGGAACCAGCATGGCTCCGGCAACGGCTTTGGAGGTTTCCGATCAAAGGCGAACAGCTGCCATTCTTTTCCCCGCCATCCCAGGATTCGTGCAAGCCCAAACAGTGCCCGCGATACCAAAAAGCGCCGGGAGGCTCACCGCGGGGAAATCACGCACGATGACCGAGGCCGAGCATATGCCAACGGCGACTTCCCATAGATGGAAGCACGCGTGGGCAATCAGCCAGAGGGTGGCGGCTGCCCAGAGTTCGACTCGGCGCTCGGGCTTGAAAGTACCGATCGCGAAAGCCAGCGCAATGAATCCCTGGATAATGCCGATGTCACGAATGAAATGCTGGTTGTAAAACCCGGTATCGGTTACGCCCGGAACGAAATAGTACCAGCCTTCGGGATCATAAAGCATGTGCAGCGAAAGCCAGGCGGCTAGGATCACATTGAACCACACCATTGCGAGCACAGAAAATTTGACGATTTGCATTTCATTCTCCTTCGGTTGACTGCCGAAGAAATTATCACCGTGACATACTCGAAACTTCCCAAACAAAGGTTTGGGCACTGAGCGCAACAACAGGGCGTGGGAGCAGACCTTGCAGAAATTTATAGCCTATCTTCCCAATGGGGAGCTTTTCGATGCGAAATACGCGCTTCTACAGTTTGCGGGCGTCGTGTCCGACGAAAAGCACCTTGTCGCCATCGAGACCGAAGCAGAAGTGGAGGATGTCGACTCCGCGCTCGCCAAGACCGGTATGCCGTACTTGCTGCTGCACGTCGAAGATACCGTTGCCCGCAACGGTGACGCCGACCTCGCGGCCGTCGCTGAGCTGGGGTCCAGAGGTTAATCGCCGAGTATTTTTGGTTCAGAACAAAGAGAAGCCGGCTCCTGACGCCATCTCGATTTGCCTTAGAGGAACTGGTGCATTTTTAGCAATTGCACCAGCGAACCCGCCCCATTTTCTTCATCATCCGGCTCCGATGGAGCTTGATCATCCATCTCGCCAACCTTGAAACGCTGCGCGATTTGCTTGTTGGTTTCTCCGATAAGGACGTATTCCATCACTTCGCGTTCGCGAGGTGTCAGAGTTTCGATCAATAGTCGCGTTATCCCGCTCGGCCGCGCAAGCCGTGCGGCCAAGTTCACGCCGGGCAGCTTTGCTTGATGCGCCATGGTAGAGCTCCGCCTTTCGTTCTTGTCGGCTGCTGGCGGACGGACTTGGAAGCAGGAGCCTTGGCCAGCGTAGCTCCTGCCTCCAGCTATCAGTTCGCCGACGCAGCCTCTTCTATAAGTTTGGTCACTTCGCCGGGGTGAGAGATCATGACGACATGAGAAGCACCTTCGACGGCGACGGTCTTTCGCGACTTTGCTCGCTCAGCCATCCATTGCAGGGTCTTTGGTGGAATGTTTTTGTCTGCGTCACCGTAGATGAACCATGACGGGATAGCCTGCCAGGCTGCTGCGGGAGCCGGCTCGGCCAGCGCCGCGTCGGTAATCGGTCGCTGGGCTACGGCCATGAGGCGTGCAGTAGCAGCCGGAACGTCGGCTGCGAATTGCTCGGGAAACTTGCCCTGATCGATGTAAAGATCCTTTTCGCCGCCAGGCAAGACGACGGGCGACGCCAGAGTAGGTGCCAGCGTGCTGCCTGGAAATTTGCTGGACAGGTCTACAGCTGACTCACCTTTCTCGGGCGCAAAAGCGGCGACGAACACCAGCGCCTTAACGTTGTGGGCATCACTTGCCGCGTCGCTTATGACGGAACCGCCGTAGGAGTGTCCGACCAGAACAACGGGAGCCTTCACGCTTTTGATAACGTTGGCGACGTAATCCCCATCACTCTTGACGCCACGCAGAGGGTTGGCGACGGCCACGACAGGGTATCCATCCTTCTTGAGACGGGTCACCACCAGGTTCCAGCTGGACGAGTCCGCGAAGGCCCCGTGAACCAAGACGATTGTCGGCTTCGGCGTATCCGCGTTCCCCATGATTGAGGATGCCATATAGAGGCCCGCCGCGACCGCGAGCCGTGCGATGTTGCGCATCTGCTTTCCTTTGATGTTTAGAGGCCCTACCCGCCGTCGGCACTTGGTGGATCATTTTGGGTAGGAAGCGTTTCGTGTCTGATCTGACGGCAAACGGCGAAAACAGTTTCGTTGCCGCCCCCTCGCACCTCAACCCAAACAAAGGTTTGCTAAGGCAATCAATGGAGCTCGTTTGGCCTTTTGTTCCCCTCAAGCGCAACGACACACTGCATCAAACGGTAAGCGACACGATCGTTGTTCTCACCGCCGAAGTCGCTGGTGGTGTTCCGCGAACGAATGCGGGCCCGGCCTGCTGTAGAAGTAGCATTGGCGGTCGAGGGGCTGAGCTGGGCTAGTCCGACATCGACCCGCCTTGAAGCGGGTCGATGAAATTCGGTCTCAGGTCAGATGCATTCCGCCGTCGACGATCAGTTCCACACCGTTGACGAAAGAGCCTTTTGACGCGAGGAACAGTGCTGCCTCGGCGAGCTCTTCGGGTCGTCCCATGCGACCTGCGGGGATGAGGCCCGCCATATGGGCCTGGAACCCGGGGCGGTCAGCATCGCTCACCCCGAGCTTGCCCAGGATTTCGGTCTCGACGGGGCCAGGGCTCAGGATGTTGACCCGGATACGACGATCCTTGAACTCAAGCGCCCAATTCCGCGCGAAAGCCGCTAGCGCCGCCTTCGAGCCCGCATAAACCGTGTGCTGCGGAAGTACTTTGGTGGCTGCGAGCGAACTGGTGACGATGATATTCCCGCCGTCGCGGATCAAGGGTGCAATTGCTTGCACCCCGAAGAAGACGCCGCGCGCGTTGATGTCGAAATGCCGGTCGAATTCGGCCTCCGTGACTGTCGCCGAGCCTTCGAGGTTTATCACGCCCGCGTTTGCGACATAGATATCAACGGCACCGAACCTCCGCTGCACCATATCTGCCAACCGTTTATGAAAGTCGGGCTCGCCAACGTCTCCGCAAACGCCCCAGGCATCTTGGCCGATTTCCACTGCCGCGGCCTCGACGACATCCTGGCGGCGACCAGTAATGAGAACCTGCGCGCCTTCCTCCGCGAAACGCTTGGCGGTCGCCTTGCCTATGCCACTGTTTCCGCCGGTGATGATTGCGACTTTTCCAGCTAACGATTTCATTTTCCACTGCTCCGTTTCTCGATGTCACTGAGATACGCGTCCGGGACGATCGGTATTAGCCGCCCGACCGGAACATCATTCGTTCCTGAAGTTGCCGAATGACTTCGCAGTGCAGCCAGCTACGCGGATTGGTCGCGCCTTTCGAAAAGGGGATCGCGACAGCTGGATACTGTGACAACGCCCGATCTCATGATCGTGCGCTAGGCTGTGCGGCAACGGTACGGATTGACCACCCGTACCGTTGCCGTGGACCGCAATACTATGTCCCGACACCTGCCGGGAAACCGGGCCGAGCACTGCGGGAAATCGCGATCTCTACCGAGCATCGAGAACGCACCGCGGCCGTTGTCAGCCTTCCTCGAGTCATCTCGGTACCCTTGCTTCTGAGAAGAGCAATAGGCCACGGGCATCACATTCCGTACAGCTATACGCTCGTTTGAGTGCGCATTTTGACGCGAGCTTTCGCCACCACCACAATCATAAATATACATATGGTTGCGGTTGCAACATGGCTAGCCAATACTCGTTTTTGGCAAGCTTGAAGCAAGCCACTCGACCCAGCTTGCGCCCACCTACCGCCATCAACGGGAAATGGAGCGTCATGAAAGTTGGGTCCTACAATTCGATTTATAGTGTGTTTTCAACCGCGAACCTCAGGCCACCGTCGATCGCCGACGAAAAGATGGCCTTGCTTCCGTCTGAACAACCAAAGGTTAAGCCGACCGCGAGTGACGACCAACTCGTTGCAGGCTTTCACGCGCGCATGGCCAGGCAATCCCTCGACTGGGCGGACTCCGATAAGGACGGAAAGGTGACCAAGGATGAGTACATGAACGGCCAGGCGCGCCTCGCCGAACTTAACGACCGCCCAAATGATACGGCCGCGAACGAGGATCGATGGGGGTCCATCGACACGACAGGCAAGGGCTGGGTCGACGAAACCGAACTCGGCGAAGGGCTCGCTAAAATGTTCCCCGTCAGTGTCGGGCACCTCGATCGAGGCTTTGCCGAGCGCCTTCGCAACCCCCGCGCCTAAACCTTCCAGTCACTACTTCAGGAGCACTTTCAATGAGCATTTTTGGCAGCATGAAAACCGCAATATCGGGTATGAACGCCCAGGCAAATCGTCTGAGTGCGGTTGCCGACAACATCGCGAACGTCAACACGGTTGGCTACAAGAGCGCGACAATCGCATTCTCGACGCTTGTCATCCCTGGCTCGTCCGGCAACTATAACTCGGGAGGAGTTCAGAGCACCACGCGATACTCGATTTCCCAGGAAGGCAACTACACATCGACGACCTCGGGCACTGACCTGTCCATCAAGGGAGACGGCTTCTTCATCGTCCAGGGCGACGACGGGTCGACTGTTCTGACCCGCGCGGGCGACTTCCTTCCTGACGACACCGGCAATCTGAAAAACTCGGCTCAATATACCCTGATGGGATACCCCTACACGTCCGGATCTCCGGCCGTCGTGGTCAACGGCTTTGATGGCCTTGTGCCGATCAATATTAAGAACCTTGGCGGCCTTGTCGCTAGGCCGTCGGATTCCGGATCCTTTGAAGGCAATCTGAATTCGAACGCGAAGGTGGCCCCCACGGGAACCGACACGCTTCCGGGCGCGAACGATCCATCCAGCACGACCGCGGACACCAAGAAGATGTCGGTCGTCGGCTACGACAACCTCGGAAACACAGTGATGTACGATCTGTATTTCACAAAGACCTCGGCGGGGGACCCGACCGCCACTCCCCCGGTCGATGCCACATGGGAGGTCGCCGTATTCCGAAACGCCGATGCGGCGGCCGGCTCCAGCCCCTTCCCCTACGCCAACGACGCGGTCGCCGTGCAGACGTTAACCTTCGATAAGAACGGAAAGCAGACGAGCACCGGCGAGGTCACCATCAGCGATCCGATAACGGGGAACACGATCGACATGGATTTCAGCAAAATGGGACAAGTCGCCTCCGACTTCTCGGGAAATGGTCGACTGAATGGACAGGCACCGAGCGCCGTAACGGATATCAAGATCGACAAGGACGGCACGGTCTACGCGATCTATAAATCTGCAGACCCCAAGCCCATCTATCGTATCCCGCTGGCGACGGTCCCAAGCCCGGATCTTCTGACACCGCTGAATGGCAACGTCTACGCGGCGAACGGAGACTCGGGCGTTACAGTAACCGGCTTTCCGCAAACGAACGGCCTTGGTGTCATCAATTCCGGATCTCTCGAAGGCTCCAACGTCGATCTCGCCGATCAGCTCACGACAATGGTCGAGGCTCAGCGAAGCTATACGGCGAACTCCAAGGTATTCCAGACCGGCTCTGACATCCTCGACGTTCTTGTAAACCTCAAGCGATAGCGGTCGCGATGCCGGGCGAAATCGGTATTCCGCCCGGCATCCGCTTCCAAAATTCTTTCCCACAAGAACCCGAAATTAAGCGTCGTTCTGTACCGTCGGCGACGCGTCGATATCCGGTAGTAAAATGCTGACACAACTCATCCTTTCACCAGAAGAACAGGGCGTCTTGCCGACGCTTGGCGGCCTTTCAATCGTACGGAAAAGCGGCCCTAGCGAAAACCGCCTGGCCAAATGGGCCGGCCTTGGGCCAGGGCCTGTGGCTCTCGACGGTGGCCAGTGGATAAACGGCGTCGCACTTTGTCCGGAATTCCAGATTCCCTACCCCAGCCGAATCGCCTCGCTAACCTGGAAATGGGATAACGGCAGGCTCGGCGAATGGCAGCATTTCGCCGAACTCAGACTGATGATCCTGGATCTGGAGGCGAAATCGTGTTGGACCCTCGATGTGACCTCAACGCCTGCGTCCACCATCATCGTGCCCGAGAACTCCCGATTGTCTGCCAACTGCGCTATTGCGCTGCAGTTGAAAGCAGGTGAACGGATCGGCAAGCTGTACAGCCCTCCCTTCGTAAAGTCCGTGGAAGTTGCCGTAAGATATCGGTTCTAGTCGCCAGACAGCACAGCGAAGCGGCGGGTCGGCCTGATTTCGGCTCTATCTTGGACGCTGCGTCCAAATCTCTCCCACTTTCGAGCCTGCGCGGATCCTCCTACCTAACCGCTGTTTCAATCCTCAAGGAGATTCTGCATGGTCAGGACGTGGCTAGTCACTGGGTGTTCGAGCGGCCTGGGACGCGCAATAGCCGAAACGGTATTGGCGCGCGGCGACCGACTGATGGCGACAGCTCGAAGCCTTTCAAGTTTGGAGGACCTTCGCAGTCGATACGGTGACAGCGTACGCCTATTCGAACTTGACGTTACCGCCGCAAAGATTTGCCAAGCCGCCGTGAACGAAGCGGTTCGCATGTTTGGTGGCGTCGATGTTTTGGTGAACAATGCCGGCTTCGCACGGGTCGCTCCTTTCGAGCAGACGACAGCCGAGGACTTCAACGATGAGATCGATGCGAACTTCTTCGGTGTCGTCAACATGTGTCGGGCAACCTTGCCACTCATGCGGAAGCAAGGATCAGGCACGGTATTGAACATCTCTTCGTCGGCCGGCCGTGTCGCGGCAGCGGGAACGGTTGCCTATTGCGCGGCGAAATTCGCGGTCAGTGGCTTCTCGGAAGCGCTAGCCAAGGAGGTCGGACCGTTAGGTGTCAGAGTTGTCTCGGTCGAACCAGGCAGCCTCAGAACGAAATGGACCGCATCTGCGCTGGCAAATCCGCCGAAGCTCTTGCCGGAATATGAGAAAGTGATCGGCCCCAATCTAAGATTTGGTCGGGAAATCGTTGGTCAGGAACCGGGTGACCCTGAAAAGTGCGCGAAGGCCATCTACGATCTCGCGCTGAGTAGCGAATTGCCTCACCATCTGGTTCTCGGGAGTGACGCAGTGAAGCGTATAGAGTCGGGAGAGCGCTCACGCGCGGTAGACGCCGCCAAGTGGTTGGCAGTTAGCGAGTCGATCGGGTTCACGGACTGATCTCGAGCAGCCAAGGTGGCATGTGAAAAGGGCCGTCTCCGGCGGGAAGACGGCCCACTAAGCGGACGCGGCGTCCGCTGTCCTCGGCGACGAGGGAGACCGAGGACAGTCAAGTCGCTTGGGAGGGGAACCACGATCTTGACGCCCAGAAATTACTGCGCGTTTGACCCGGAGGGTAGATATACGTTGGTTTTGGATGGAACTGTTACATTGCTAGTCGCAAACGGATGTTCCCGGCAAGAACCTGACTTCCGAACCAATGGACCGGCGCTACCGCGCGGTTCTCATCGAGACTGTATGCCAAGGCATAGTTAGACGCTTAGCTCTCGAAGGGAGCGTTCATCACGAAATCCGCTGAAGACGGCCCGTCGTAGCCAGCCACATACCGCTGTCCGAAGTCGCGCAGGAAATTGTCGTAGCTCGTCTCTGGAGCGTTTTCGATCATGTGGCAGAAGCAGCTGGTCATCTTCTTCTTCAAGCCCAGTCTTGGGAAGGCGTCGACGATCCCTTTTATCTCGACAGCCGAAATCCGAGAATACTGCAGGCCGACGACATCGAGGCAAATACCGGCCGTACAAAGCGCAACCTCCGGCTCCTTGTAGAGCCCAATCGAGGGCGTCGAATTAAGGGCGACACTATCCCAGATAAGTTGCGCCCGTTGGCCGACCACGCCCGCTTCCAGCGCGAAGCGTCGCGCAATATCCGCCCCTTCGACCTCGAAGCGGCGCGGTCCTTGAAACGAGGGATTCAATGTCACGTCATGCAGAAGGGTGCCGAGAGCGACAACCTCTTCGTCATGATCGATATCCTGAATTTTCGCCAGGCTCGCCGCAAACAGCCACGATCGCATTACGTGATTGAACAGGTATGGCTCGTATATTTTTTCGGCGTATTCCAACGCCTTCCGGACGATTTCAGTATCCGGCACGACAACGCCGGCTAGGGTACGTTTGAGTTCAACAGTCATCACGATCTCCAGGTCTCTGGCCAACTGGAGCTGCATGATTAAATAACTTCGAATTTCTATGTCACTATACGTTGTGAGTACCCGCCTCGCATTCGGAGTGCCCGCATGTTCGCTTTCGTTATTGGTGCGGAGAATTCGGTGGCTTCCGCCAAATCAGACTTCGTCAGTCCATCGTGAAAACGTGGCTGCTTGACCTCGATGTTTCCCATCGGCGTCCATAAGCTGCCAAACAAGGCCATCCTCCATCCAGAACCGAGCGCCCGATTTGCGGACACGAAGGCCACGATAGTTCTCAATGAACCCGTTCGTCCCAACTGCATCCAGCAGCCGCTGCCGTTCTTCTCGATCTGGCGCTTCCGCTGACAGGCGTGAGGGCAACGAGGTAAACTCTTCCCATCCATAGCCAAACAGATCTTGAGCGCTTTGATTGGCGTAAACGAACCGTGGGTCGGGGTCGGTGTTGTGCGCTACCACGATAAAGCGGGCGCTTCGGTAGAGCCACGTCGGGCCTAGCGCTGGATCAACCAGTGGCTTTCCAACCAGCCGTTGGTAGCTCTCGGTCAGAAGTTTGAAATATACGAGATCGGTCGACAGGTCCGGTGTACGGGCGGCCGCTCCAAGGGGGTGCTTCACGTCAATCTCCAACAAAGTCATCGCGGGTCGAAATCACGCGCTTCCAGCGTCAGTCAGTTTCGTCATCCGAGAGAATCTCGGAATCCGCTTGCATGTGAATAGCGGAAACTACGACGACTAGGCAGTCTTCGACTCGCCTAAGGCTTCCTCTACACCGGAGGGCCTTCAAATTGCAGGCTGTACCGTTCAGCCATCCCGAGCGCGCAAACGATCCAGCAACCCGGTCATTCAACTGGAGGAAGAAACTCGGTCAAAGCTGTAGTTGCGGGGGCCGGCTATTCCTCCGCCCGGCAATGAGTCTGGCGCCCTGGCATTGGTCGTATAAACGACACTCATTGCGAGAGCCGTGAAAATCAAAGCAGTCGCCACCGCTCTCTTGGCGTGCGCGTCAAACCAGAATCAGCGAGAAACGCACCGTCGAGATGTCGCATAGTCGGGAGCCGTCGGAATGGTGATACTCCCCTTCGAGGGACGGCCAGACATGCCCGATGCCTCTACGCCGTTTTCCTCCCAACCCCACGCTCCCTGCGAAACGGGAACCCAAAACTCAAACTCCGCGCCGCCCTCTGGACGATTTCGGGCGGATATTCCGCCCCCGTGGGCGATCACTACCGATCGGCAGATCGCGAGCCCCATTCCAAGCCCACCATCTTTGGTGGTGAAGCGATTCTGGAAGATGCGCTGGCAGTCGCCATCCGCAATTCCGGCGCCATTGTCACGGATGGTCAAGGAGACCTTGCCCATTTCGAAACGGGTGTGCACCTCAATGAGAGAAGAACCCTTGCCTTCAGGCTCAAGAGCTTGAACGGCGTTTACGAGCAGATTTGTGACCACCTGTTCAAGCTGGACGCGATCGCCAAAGATAGGCGGCAATCTGGGATCCAGGGCCGTTACGACACTAATCG
The DNA here is from genome assembly GCF_001429725.1 of Rhizobium sp. Root708. GTDB lineage: Bacteria > Pseudomonadota > Alphaproteobacteria > Rhizobiales > Rhizobiaceae > Rhizobium. The sequence goes on from NZ_LMHV01000023.1 coordinate 346,982, forward strand.
AGTTAGCTTCGATGTTGTGCTGAATGAGCTGAAGCGTGGTACCGACCACGTCATTAAGATCGAGACTCTCCCGTTCAATCGGATGCCCACTGGCCATGTCGCGGACACATTTCGTGAATTCGCCCGCTCGTCGCGCGCTTTCGGCAAGTCGCTCCGTGACCTTCCTGAGTTTCACGATGTCTGGCTCAGCCTGGCTTAGCAGAATGAGGATCGTTTCGGCATCAACAGCAATAGCTGCCAGCGGTTGAGTGACCTCATGGATAACAGTCGTTGCCAATTCGCCAAGAAACGAGAGGCGCGCCATTCGCAATGATTCAGGCTGGTTCTCGTGCCGCGGCGTTGTGGAGACGCGGCTACCTTGGTTCCTTTGTCGTCTCGTCTCGACGATGTTTGCCCCCGTCAACATAGCCTCGCTCACATCATAACCGGTTATAAGGTGGCTCGCCGTTACGCCGCACGTCGACAAGCTCGATCAACTGGGTGTAGCTTCCGTCTTTTCCGAACGATCCTATAGTTGGCTCGATATTTAGTTCTTGAAGCAATGCTGAGATTTTCTGAGGGACTTTAGGTGGCCGAGCCGCATTCGATGAAGCTTATTTACTCATTTCGGGATTGGGAGATCGACCTCTTTCAGCGCGAACTTCGATTGAAAGGAGTCAAAATCCCATTGGGAAACCGGGCATTTGAGGTGCTCGAGTTGCTTGTCAAAGCTCGGGGCGCGACCATCGACAAGTACGACCTGATGAGCCGGCTTTGGCCGGGAGCAATCGTTGAAGAAAACACCCTGCAGTTTCATATATCCGCTCTCCGCAAGGCTTTGAGAGACGATCGAGATCTTCTGCGGACAGCGTTCGGAAAGGGCTACCGCCTATTGGGTCAATGGGAGTCCGCTCAGGATCGGGAACGAGATATCGCGAACCCGGTGTCGCCCGATGGCAACGTTCAAACGCGGTATTCGAGCAATCTCCCGGCTTCCGTATCGGATTTGATCGGCCGTGGGGCCGCGTTGAGCAAGATATGCAGTTTGCTCGCGACATCTCGCATAACGACCCTCTGCGGTCCTGGAGGGATTGGCAAAACCAGCCTTGCTCTCGAAGCTGCTCGCGAATTTTCCGGAGATTTCGAAGGCGATACGGCTCTTGTCGAACTCGCATCCGTATCAGACCCTGAACTTGTCGCCTCGGCCGTTGCGACCGGCCTCGACTTGCGGTTGGGAGGTTACCAGATCACGCCCGTGTCCATCGCACAGGCAATCCAGACAAGACGCGTTCTTTTGTTGCTCGACAATTGCGAGCATCTCATAGACGCAGCCGCTCAACTTGCCGAAACGCTCATGCGCCTGTGCCCCGGCGTGTCTATTTTAGCGACCAGTCGTGAACCTTTACGCATTCCTGGCGAGAAGGTTTTCCAGGTGCCGCCGTTGGATGTGCCAACACCTGACGACGGCACCACGGACTTTCTCGACCACAGCGCCGTTAAGCTCTTCATCGCTCGTAGTGGCGAACAGATGGCATCTTCGCTACAGAGCGAAACCCTTCCAACCATTGCAACAATCTGCCAACGTCTCGATGGAATTCCGCTCGCAATCGAATTTGCAGCGGCTCGAGCAGAGACACTCGGTGTCCTCCACGTTGCCGAAAGACTACACGATCGTTTTACCCTTCTCGCCGGAACACGTCGCACAGCGTTGCCTCGTCATCAAACGCTCCGGGCGACACTGGACTGGAGCTATGAGCTTCTGCCGGAAAACGAGCAGCACCTCTTTCGTCATCTGGCAATTTTCCCTGGTGGTTTCACTGTCGCGGCTGCCAGAGCGATGGCTGGTGACCACGACGGCGGCTTCCTGGAAGAACGCATCTCGAGCCTCGTCTGGAAATCCTTGGTCACACTGGTTCACTCGGCTGATGAACCGCGCTGGCGTCTCCTCGAGACAACTCGCGCCTACGGCCTCGAAAAACTCGCAAAAAACCAAGAACGGAACGCAGCCGCGCGTCAACGGGCCAAATTTCTCTGCGATCTTTTCGCAATTTTTGAAGATGTCCCTGTCGTAACGATGCGTGATCTTCCCCGCTTCATTCCGGAACTCGACAACGTTCGCGCCGCACTCGATTGGGCCTTCTCCGAGCAGGGTGACAAAGCCATGGGGGTTGCCCTTGCTGCAGCCTATGCGCCGGTGTGGCTGCATCTGGCGCTCGTTACAGAATGTCGAGACCGCCTCAGACAGGCTCAACAAAGCATTGGCGTGGCGCCGGAATTGCCGCCCAAGCTGAAAACTCAACTGCTCACCATTCTTGGATTGGCCGAGAACTATACCGGCGTGGCTGACGAGACCACCAGATCCGGCTTGATGAGTGCACTCGAGATCGCCGAGAATTGCGGCGATGCCGAGAGAGAATTGCAGGCACTCTATGCAAGCTGGTCACACGACTTCATTAGGGGCAAGATTAGCGCCTCGATAGGCTTTGCCGAGCGCATCTCCTTGGTCGCGACCGGAGTGATGCGGCCGACGAAAAGCTCTCACAGCGGCTCCTGGGAAGTTCCTATCACTATTTCGGTGATCAAAATCAGGCATTGACCAGTTTCGAGGCGGCGCTCAACGGCGAGATCGGCGCAGAAGAACTCCGAGCCGCTTTTTGGTTTCATCTTGGCGGTCAGTCCTTTCCGAAGGCCCGATTGGCGCGCACTCTCTGGCTGCGCGGATTTGTGCAACGAGGCCTCCAGTCCGCCATGGCAACTTTGGAAGAAGCCCAAGCAAGAAATCATAAGTTTTCGATGTGTCTGGCGCTGACGGAGGCCGTGTGTCCGCTTCACCTGATGGCTGGAAATTTGAGTGAGGCCAGTCGATGTATCGCGATGCTCGACGAGCTCGCGGAGGGATCGATCTTTGGTGGCTTCGCCCACTATCTTCGCGGCTCTCTCCTCGTCAAAAGCGGCAATCATGCCGAGGGTCTGAGAGTGCTACGGGCCGCGCGCGACCATTCCGGCAGGTTGACCGGCAAAGAGGGTCGCACGAGTATCATCATCGACTTTACCACCCCTCAGGGATCGGGATTCCTCCTGAATTTCGCGGAAGCCCTTGTTGGCATCGGAGACGTAGCTGCCGCGATAGCGCTGATCGATACCGAGATATCGCAAGCTCGTCTCGAGGGTCTCCTGTGGCATGTGCCGGAGCTCCTGCGCTTGAAGGGAGAAGTGCTCGCCGGTCAGAAACACGACACAGCAGCGTTGGACGCTGAACAGTGCTTGCTGGAAGCGATCGAAATTTCGAAACAACAGGGCGCGCTGTACTGGCAGCTGCGAGCCGCAACAACTCTTCTCCGTTTACAGGTCAAACCTAACAAGGGCAAAGATGCTCGAGCACTGCTTGCGGCGGTGTGCGAGGATTACGCAGGCGAGCCAACGTTTCTGGATCTCGAAACCGCGCGGGCGCTCTTGAATGGTTCGCCAAGAACGACGACACGCTAGTAATGCTCGTCGTTCTCAGCTTTCGATAGAGAGGGCTCTCTGACAACCCTGATGCTGTTCGAGCATTGATGCGCCGTTATTCACGCATATAAGACACAAGCTCGGGGTACGAGAGCAACGGCGATTCGATGAATGAAAAGGCTCCCTCCTCTTTCACCTGTCGCGCAGCCGACGCGAGGCCTGCCATCGCCGCGAGATAGAATGCAGGTCCAAGGCTGATCCGACGAACTCCGGCCTGCTCTAACTCCGGCACCGAGAAAGACAAGCCTGGCAAGGCAGCCATGAAATTGAAGGGTTTCGTAATCTCGGAGCAGACCCGCCTCACTGATTCGAGATCAGGCAGCGCGGGTGCCATCAATACGTCAGCGCCGGCCTTCTCGTATGCTTGCAGGCGCTGGATCACATCATCAAGATCGGTGTTGCCATGAAAAAAGCCGTCGGCACGCGCGGTTACCATGAAGGGGTATCCGAGGCTTCGGGTTGCCTCAACAGCGGCAGCGACACGTTCGCTCGCCTCACTTATATCGAACATGGCATCGTCCGATCGGGAGCGAACATCCTCGATCGACGCGCCAACGAGGCCCGCTGCTGCCGCTTGCCTGTAGATGTCTTCAACCTCCTTCGGTGTCGCGCCAAAACCGTTGCCGAGGTCCATGGAGACAGGAAGTTCCGTCGCGTTTACGATCGCGTGTGCATGCACCATCAGTTCATCGCAGCTTGCGGCATGGTCACGCCGCCCGTAGACGCCGGCGGAAGCCCAGCTTGAAGTCGCGAGCGCCGGAAAACCAACCCCCGTCAGCAAGCGGGCTGAGCCGGCGTCCCATGCATTGGCGATAATGAAGGGATGCGCTCCCTGATGAAGTGCTTGAAAGGCCTTACCCTTGTCAGCTTGGGTCACGGGCATGGTGTCCTCCTCGATTTTTCGGTTGCTACGAGCCAGAATTCCCTCCGCTGATTGCATTTACAAGCCACTCGTGGACGGTAGGAGCTGCATCCTCATATTTTTTTGGTCAGTCGTCATTTCGACGAAGGTAGCGCAATGGGCCGGTAAAGCTGCCGCTATATTGGCCATCCCACGTTGATCATGCCAGGCGGTTTCGAAAGGCGCGGCGATGCTGCAGGCCATTCACTTCGTTGGACCACGTCGAGGCGGGAAATCGTGCACCATGGGAACGATACTCAAACGCGCTACAAGTTGGAGCGTAAAGTAGCGAGATCTAGAGCCTTTCGAGCGCTGGCGACAGCTCCTTCCACACGGACGCGCCGTAGCGCAAACATAGGTTAAGCGCTTTGCTACGCGGCGTCGTTTGCATGATGTCAACATCTGGCCGCCTTTGAGATGATAAGCCAAATGTATCTGAAGCACGCTCGACAATCCGCCGGCGCCTTTAATCCTTCTTCCATGAGGCACTTGGCAGACACGACCATGCCTTATGGGCGTTATGGTTTACCGACGCCTAGAGGTTCTGTCCGATACCACTTGCCTTGACTTCGCGAACTAGGCCAGGGCTGACGACAGCGCCCTGTCAGCTTGATCAAGACGCACAGGAACCAAAGAGCCTGTCGGCCGTCATGCGGATGATCGCCTCCATCACTTCATCGCAATGATTTGCTCCCGTAGGACTTACGGAGCGGAGAACTTCACTGTCACGCCGCGTTGCCGGAAGTAGGCCTGCAATAGTTTACGACCTGAACGATTGTTCTGCACGAGCATGGCCGGATCGAACGTAGCCTCTTTCACGCCGGCCCGCGCCAGCGCCGCCTTGAGAGCCGCGATATGGGCGTCGATATCGGCATTGTCCGCACGAAGCGATTCATAAATGCGGTTCGTTGCATCTGCTACGGTCGGTTCGCTCACCACTACACTCCGGTTGTTGTCTGTCTGGCATTTTCTGAAATGGACCGTATCGTAGCGAAAAATGCCCACGTCAATAGGCCGACGAAGGAGTGCAACTTGGCGCCCACTCTGTGAACGGCCCGAGCGGGTTTATGCCGCAACGCGCTTGGCAAGCCATCTCAGGCTCTCTTGACTATGTTGTAATCGCTCGACGGATTGCCTCTGCAGTGAATAACCTCGCCTACCGCGCCTCCATTCAATGGTTAGCATTGCGCCATCAAAGTTCGAGATAAAACAGCGCACAGTGTGTCCGATTGCTTGCACGGCTCAGGCAGCCCTACTCATATCGCCAACCCCACGTCTCAGATAACGCGCTCAGTGCGCCAGCGTTGCTTGCCTGCGATCACGCTTCGGTTTATGACTGCGCCTAGACACTAAACCATAGGAGCAGTTTGTGGCGAATGGCACTGTAAAGTTTTTCAATCAGGACAAGGGCTTCGGCTTCATCACGCCGGACAATGGCGGCCCAGACGTCTTCGTGCATATCTCTGCAGTCCAGGGCGGATCGCTGCGCGACGGCGAGAATGTCAGCTACGACCTGGGTCAGGATCGCAAGACTGGAAAGTCCAAGGCCGAGAACGTTCGTCCGGCCTGATAGGGATCGACGTAAAAAGTCGGTGTGAAATCACACCGACTTTTCGTTCGTTTTCTACCCTGCCAATGGCGGTACGATCCTATTCCTTGTTGGCGATAGCGCGCTGATATCCAGCGACGCTTTCTACCGGATCAATGGCGGTTGGTATTCCCCGGCACGACCTAGTGATGAGTCGTGAACTGGAGGCAAACGGGCCGAATCGTCTGCCTCATCCCACCGGCATTTACGTCTGTCGGTGTCTTACGGACTTCTTCCCCCGCATGGGGCTTTTGCGTGTGCTGTGCTTTTGATCTTTATGTCTGTTGGAAGGAACCGAGTTCATTCCAATGCGCGTTAACGCGACCTGCGATCATTTTTGATGCCCATATGTATTCAAAAGACGTGATCCGTCGGTGGCTTAGCCATCGCGCGCAATGGCGATGAGAACGCTGATCGTCGCCGGCAGGACGTCCGACTTTCCGCCAGGTTATCTCCCGTGCACGCTTTCCGTTGAGCCTGCAACTGATGGGGAGATTCCAACGCCGGCATGCCCCCACTGACATCATTCGTGCTGACCCTAGTTGAACGCGCTCACTCCCGTTGCGCCAAGGTTGTTGCTGTCCAGCTTCTGTGCGGCGAGGACAACCTCCAGCCGATTTCGCGCATCCAGTTTCTGCATCAAGACGGTCATGTAGTGCTTTACAGTTTTCTCGCTGATATCGAGCGAGGCGGCGATTTCGCGGTTGGTGCTGCCACGCATCAGGTAGGCGACGATCTGCTCCTCGCGGGCGCTCAACCGTGCAGAGGTTTGCGCTTTGCGGCGCAGTGAGTCCGTTTTCATCGACATGATGACCTTGGTGGCGAAGCCGGGCGTCATGAAGGTGTTGCCCGCGTGAACCGTCTTGATGGCCTCGTGAAGATCGGAGGCAGTGCTGCCCTTCAAGACATAACCGGAAACCCCAAGGCCCAACACCTGGATGGCCGTCTCGATACTCGAGCTTGCGGTGAATACGATGATGCGCGTGCGCTGATAGCGTTGAGCAATGATCTCAATCACCGCAAGCGGATCGCCCGGCATGCTCAGATCGAGGACGATGACGTCAGGACAGAGCTCGTCGACAAGCTGCAACGCGTCAACGGCGTTTTCGCCGCGACCAACGATGGAAAGATCCGCTCGATTTGAGTAAAGACTGACCAATCCCTCAAGTAATATTGGATGATCATCAACGAACGCCACGGAAATTACCAAGTCTCCCTCCCATTCATTATCTTCGACAGTAACATATCTCATCTTTACTATCTTAGTAAGATAATACTTATGGGTAGCGCCGTAGTAGAATCACAAATACACCTATTGGGTCGTACAGCTACTCTATTCCTCCCTGAATGCCTTCATCATCTGGTCGGTAAATGGCTTGAGGATGTACGACATTGCGGTACGCTCGGCGGTCTGAACGAAAACTTCGACGGGCATTCCCGGCAGGAGCTTGTTTTCCTTGAGCATGTGCGCATCGTCGAGGGTCAAGGTCGCGAGATAGTAGGGCTGGCCGGTCGTTCGGTCGAGGGTCGTTGCGGCGGCGATGACGTCGACGGCGCCGTGGAGCTCCGGCGTCGTGCGCTGATTGAACGCGACGAAGCGCATCCGTGCAGCCTGCCCGGTGGTAACACGATCGATATCGACGGGGGGAATGCGAACCTCAATCGTGAGGTCGCCGCCATCAGGAACGACCGACATGACGGTGGCGCCGGGAGCAATGATGCCGCCGATCGTGTGGATCTGCAGGTCGTAGACAAAGCCGTCGACGGGCGCACGGACTTCCATCCTGCTCATTCTGTCGCGCGCGGCGACTTCGCGCTCGCGCAGTTCGGCAATCCTGGCCGAGAGGACGACGATCTCGGTCTGTGTTTCCTTCCTCGTGGTCTGATCGATGGAGATCAGCTTCATGTTGAGCTCGCTGATCTGTCCGGCGGCCTCGGCGATCTTGGCGACCAATTCGCCGCGGCTGCCTTCTATGCGGGCGCGCTGGCGCAGCAGATCGCGTTTCTGGGAGATCGGCACGAGCTTGTTCTGCAAAAGCTTTTCCATCTTGACGAGTTCCTGCTCGACGATCTCCGCCTCGCTCTCGTTCGACCGATTCTGAGCCTCGAAGCCATGCACCTGCTGCTCGAGCTGACCGATCTGCAGCCGAAGCTGCTCCTTCTGGTTGGCGGTCATCCGGCGATTTTCCTCGAACAACTTATTCTCCCCGGCAATGACGGCGGGGGCGAGCACGAGCGTTTCAAAAGCGATACCGTCGGCACCATCTCGCTCTGCGATCAGTCGGGCGTGCGTGGCGACGAGTTGCTGTATCTGTGCCTGGACGATCGACAGCTCGACGCGTGTCTGGGTGTCGTCGAGCACCAGGAGGACGGCGCCCTTCTTGACCTGGTCGCCATTGTCGACCCGGATCTCGGCGACGATTCCGCCGTCGCGATGCTGGATGGTCTTGACCTGCTCAGAGACGACCACCTGGCCATGAGTGACGACGGCACCCGACAGCTTGGCCTGCGCCGCCCATCCGCCGACGCCGAAGACCAGCGTACCAGCCAGCAGTGCCGAGACGATCACCCGTGAAGAGATCCCGAACTGGGCATTGCGCTTCGTCTTTTCCTTGGTTGTTGCTGTCGTCGTCATCTTGGTTCCTCCCGAAATCGTTGATCGAAGCAGGGCAAATTGTCAGCCTTGGTTCACCGCATGCTGCGTGCCACCATCCAGTGCGGCGAGAATGAAGTCCTGTTGCGTCAGTTCGTGATGACCGCGCAGCAGGATCTGGATGTCGTCGTCGTGGTCGAGATCGACGATTGTGCGTACGACCGTTCGCGTGTCGTCGCCCAATGCTTCGTAGAAGAAGCTCACGCGGCCGATCTGCGGCGACGCGCCGTCGAGTTCTAGGCCAGCAAACATCAGCGTCCCCGCCTGCCCCGCGAAGGCTGACAAATCCAGGCGATCCCCAACCTGGAAGTCCATTATCTCGTCCCACCCGCTACCGTCGTTACGTGCCGCGGCGACGGAGTTGAAGACGAAGACATCATCGCCGTCGTTGCCGGTCAGAACGTTGACGGAGATCGATGCCACGAGCACATCGTCGCCACTGCCGCCAATCGCATTCTCGATGCTTTTCAGAACATCGTTGCCGATATCCGAACCGGAGGCGGTGCCAAGTTCGAGGTCGATCACGACCCCGGCGATGGTAGTTGATGCATCATAGACATCGTTGCCGCTGCCGCCATCGATCTCGTCATGCCCGTCCGTGTCGCCGTCCATGTGGGCGATGACGAGGAAAACATCGTTACCGTTGCTGCCATAGAGGCGGTCGTTGCCGTCGCCGCCAACCAGATGGTCGTCGCCGCTGCGTCCATCGAGCCGGTCGTCGCCAGCTCCGCCATAGAGGATGTCGTCGCCGCTGCCGCCGGAGAAGCGATCGCTGCCGCGGCCGCCGTGGATGGTCTCGAACCCGAGGATGGTATCGCGGCCAATCTCCTCGCTCTCCGCATAGCCGGTCTCGATATCGGCAATAACCGCCTTGACGAGTGCCGACAGGTCCAGCGTGTCGCAGCCGTCACCGCCATCATAGATGTCGTTGCCGTCATCGACGTCTACGTTGCCGGTCACTGCGACGACGACGGTATCATCGCCGTCGTTGCCCCGGACGGTGTCGTCGCCACCGCCGCCGCTCAGTCGATCGTTGCCGGCTCCCCCCTCGAGCTTGTTGTCGCCGTCGTCCCCGACAATCGTGTCGTCAAAAGCGCTACCCTCGACGCATTCGATTTCCGCAAGGCTGTCTGTCCCGATCGCCGCACCGGTTGCTGTCCCGGTAGCAAGATCCATCACCACGCCGCTTGCGGCGGCGCTGGCATCGTAGGTGTCGTTGCCTTCACCGCCGACATAGGTGTCGTCGCCATCGCCCGGCACGGTTCCGGCCGCCACCGCGGTCTGTCGTGTATCCTCCTCGACTAGGCCGGCACGGAACCGATCATCCCCTGCCCCACCAAGCGCGACATCCTTGCCGGCGCCACCGGCGAGATCGTCATTGCCATCGCCGCCATCGAGCAGATCATCGCCCGCTTCGCCGAGCAGGGTATCACTGCCCTCCTCGCCGAAGAGGCGATCATTACCGGCGCCACCGTAAAGGCGGTCGTTACCCGCCTCGCCCATCAGGCTGTCGTTGCCGTCCTCACCATGAAGCTCGTCATTGCCGACACCACCGAAAAGAACGTCGCTGCCTGAGCCCCCGAACAGTCGGTCGTTGCCGCCCTCCCCGTGGATAAGGTCGTCGCCATCACCGCCAAAGACCGTGTCGTCACCATCACCGGCGAAGATGATGTCGCGGCCCTCGCGACCATAGACGAAGTCGTCACCACCCTTGGCATAGACCAGATCGTCTTCGGGCGTGCCGAGCAACCGGTCATCCGCCTCGCTGCCGCCGATCTCATGTGGTGGCGCCTTCAGGAGCGACATCACGGATTGGGTGACAATGTTGCCCTTTCCATCGGAGACCTGGTACGTGAAGGTGACATTGCCGCCAAAGCCGCGCTCCGGCGTATAGAGCCAGATCCCGTCACCATAGGCCGTGATCGCACCGCTCGAGACGACCAGATTGCGCACATCCAGCTTATCGCCATCGGTATCACTGGTCTTAGCGAGCAGATCGTCGAGAAAGATCAGCGTCGACAGGTTGACCATGCCGCTGGCAAGGATGTTGCGCCCGAGCGAGACCGGCAAGCGGTTTGCACGTTCCGTGGGATCCTCGTCGTCATCCCCACGTGCATTGCCACCGCCATCGGCCGGCTGGCCGGTCGGCTGGCGTCCCGGGCGCGCAACGGCGGATGGGGGAAAACGGAAGCTCTCGCCGCTGATATTGATGCGGCCTTCGTTATCGTTGGCATTGAAAGACCGAAGCACGGTGTCGGCGAGGTTGGGCGAGCGAGCGAGCAGCGCGTCCTCGAAGCTGAGGCGTACGGAGGCAACGTGACGGCTGCGTGCAATGTTTGCCGTGCTCGCCATCAGCTCATCGGTCATCTCGCGCAGAAACGCGGCGACATCCTCGATAGCTGCAAGATTGGCGTTTGCACCTACGCTCCGCGGCCCCGCATCACCTGTGTTGCGTGGTGGTGTCGCCGGGGCCGCGTCTTCCTGCTCGCTGCTGCCGAGTATGACGCCAAGCGCCCCGAACAGTAGCGGCAGCGAATAGAGCCGACGATCAGCGCCCCTGGATGGGCCCTTGCCGTTGCTGTTGCCGAGGTCATCGTCCTCCGAGAGACGGAAGCGGTTGGCCGGTGCCACACTGGCCTGGCCATCGTCCGGTAGTCCCAGGATCAATTTGTCGCTCATGACGCACTCCTTGCTCTCTGGTTCGACGCCTATTCGGCGGCAAGCGACTTCGCGCTGCGGTCGGCTGCAGCTGTCTTCTCCACGACCAGCGGGCGAATTTTGGTGGGCTGGATGATGTCGTCCTTCGGACCGAAGGCGGCAAGCCGCCCGTTCTGGACGAGACCGACCATGTCGACGGCGTTAAGAGCGCTTGGCCGATGAGCGACAATGACAACGATGCCGCCGCGCTCGCGCACCTTGGAGATCGCCTTGCTCAGCGCCTCTTCACCCTCGGCATCGAGATTGGAGTTCGGCTCGTCGAGCACCACCAGGAAGGGGTCGCCGTACAAGGCACGTGCCAGTCCGATGCGCTGGCGCTGGCCGGCCGACAGCGCTGTCCCATGCGGGCCGAGCTCGGTCTGGTAGCCGTCGCGCAGATGCACGATCAACTCGTGAATGTCGGCGGCCTTGGCGGCATGGATGATCTTGCGGGCATCCGGTGTCTCGGCAAAGCGCGAGATATTCTCGGCGATCGTGCCCTCCATCAGCGCCACATCCTGCGGCAGGTAGCCGACGTGTTCGCTGAAAAAGGCCTCGTTCCACTGGCTGAGATCGGCCCCATCCACCCTGACGGAGCCACGCAGCACCGGCCAGATACCGAGGATCGAGCGCGCCAGCGTCGTCTTGCCGCCGCCCGACGGGCCGATGAGCCCTAGCGCCTGGCCGGCCTTCAGCGTGAAGCTGACGTCGCTTAGAAGGACCGCGCCGCTGGTCGGCGCAACGGTAGTGATGGCATCAACCGTCAGGCTGTCGTGCGGGGCCGGCAGCTCGACATGACCGCTCTTGTCGTTCAGCACCGCAAGCGTCTCGGTCAGCCGATGATGGCTGCGTCTGGCGCTGACAACGCCCTTCCACTGGGCGATCGCCAGGTCGACCGGCGCAAGCGCACGCGCGGTGACGATCGACGACGCGATGATCGAGCCTGACGACAGGTCGCCGCGGATGGCGAGATAGGCGCCGAGCCCGAGGATCGCCGATTGCAGCATCATGCGCAACACCTTCGACAGCCCAGATAGAGTACCGCCGATGTCGGAGGTCCGCGTCTGACAGTCGAGGTGACGCCGGTTGGCCGTCTCGAAGCGGTCGACGGCGCGGCCGGTGATGCCCATGGCATGCATGATGTCGCTGTTGCGGGCGTTGGAATCGGCCACCGAGTTTCGGGCAATCGTCGCCTTGAGCATCGATTGCGAATGGCGCCGCGTCAGGAGTTCCGCAGCGATCGTCAGGAAGGTAAGCACCACGGCGCCACCGACGGTCAACATCCCCAGCATCGGATGCAGCAGCCAGACGAACACTAAATAGATCGGCATCCAGGGCAGGTCGAACAACGCCACCGGCCCCTGGCTGGAAAGAAAGCCGCGCAGCGTATCGACGTCGCGGCCGCGCTCCATCGCTTCGGAGGTCGAGTAGCCGAAGCGCGGCATCTCGATCACGACCTTGTGGGCGATCGGCGCGAGTTCCGCATCAAGACGCGCGCCGAGCCGGATGAGGATCTGCGAGCGGATGATGTCGAAGACGCCCTGGAACAGATACAGGCTGATCGCCAGCACCGACAACGCCACCAGTGTCGAGATCGAGCCGCTGGTCAGCGCCCGGTCGTAGATCTGCAGCATGTAGAAGGCGCCGGTCAGCGCCAGGATATTGATGATACCCGAAAGCCCGAAGAGATAGACAAGGATGCCGCGCAGTCCTTCGATTTTGTATTGCGGCTCGATCTTCTTCTTGGTCATGGCATGCCCCTCTGCTTTGAACCACCATCCCGGCCGGTTCAGCCGGCCGGGAAGACTGTCGCAACCGTGTTACGAGACGCCGTTGAAGTCGCCCGTCGTCAGGTTGAAGTTGCCCTTCAGCATCAGCACGAAGTCGGCATCGGTGTTGGCGTCGACATTGCCGTGGATCACTGTGAACTCTGTGCCGTTCAGCACCTCGTGGGTGACGGCGATCTGCCCGGCCGCCGTCAGCGAGCTTCCCAGTGTGAAGTGCTGCACGCCTGTGGTTGACGTATTGGCATCGATCGAGTTGAAATCGATCTTGTCGCCGGGCTGGAAGCCGTGGATCGTATCGCCATCGGCCGCTGCCGCCGACAGGAAGCGGAAGGTGTCGTTGCCGAGCCCGCCGTCCATGATGTTGGCCTCCACCGTCGCCGTGATCGTGTCGTGGCCGGAGCCGGTCACCACATTCTCAAAGCCGTAGACGATATCAGCCCCTGTCGACCCACCCGACACCTGGCCGCGCTGCATGAAGCCATTGCCGAGATCGACCGTCAGATTGCCGGTGGCTATCGAATAGTCGAGCGTGTCGACACCGTCGCCACCCCAGTACTGATCGTCGCCATCACCGGCCGAGGCAATCACGGTATCGTTGCCCGCTCCCGCCCAGACCTGGTCGTCGCCAGCTCCGCCCTCGATGAAGTCATGACCGGCTTCACCGTGGATTGCATCCTTGCCAGCATTGCCGAACAGCATATCGTCGTCACCGCCGCCATGCAGTTCGTCGTCGCCATTGCCGCCGCTGACGCTGTCGTCACCGTCACCGGCGGTCACCACATCATCACCGTCCTCGCCGCGCAGGATGTCGTTGCCGCCATCCCCGACCAGGATATCGCCACCGGCTCCGGCGAGGATCGTGTCACCAGCCGCAGCCCCGATCAGCACGTCGGCAGCAACCGTCCCGATCAGCGTCCGAGCCGCAACCGGCAACGGTGAAACACCGTCATCGGGAACGTCATCGTCGTCGTCATCACCGCCGCTTCCGGACGGCAGGTCGTCATCATCGTCATCATCACCGCCAGACGGGCCGTCGTCATCCTCGTCATCGTCACCACCAGACGGGCCGTCGTCGTCGTCATCATCCTCATCATCGCCGCCGCCGCCGGACGGGATATCGTCATCGTCGTCGTCGACCGGGCCGGTCGGGCCGTCGTCTTCGTCGTCGTCATTTTGCTGATCGTCGCCGTCATCTTCATCTTCATCATCCAACGGCTCGGTCTCGAAGATGCGCTCCGAGAGGTTGGTCAGGCCGGTGTTGCGAGCAACGATGTCGGCGAAGGCTTGTCCATCGACGAATTCTTCGTAGAAGTCGAAATTGTCGAAGCGGTTAAGGTAGTAGAACCGGTCGGCCTCTTGCAGACGATCGAATTGCTCGTGCAGGACCACCCAGAAGGTCTGGCCGACCATGCCATTGTTGATGTGCTGCTCGGCAAGGCCACCGACCCATAGATCGACACGGTCGATACCCTTCACGATGCCCGTGCCATTCGCCTGGATGGCGACCGCGATATCGGGATTAATCGCCTGGAAGCTGGCAATATCACCCTGCTGAAGGACCAGATCGGGATAGGCCTGACGGAACTGAGCAATGACAGTGTCCGACAGATTGTTGCGCGTCTGGAAGTCTTCCCAGGACGTATAGGCAGCCAGGTTGCCGGCAAATCCGATCGCTTCCCTGATATAGGGATCCTGCGATGCGGCAAGATCCATGCGGACCTGATTGAGTGTTCCAAGCCCGACATCCCATGCACGGGCAACGTTGAAGGAAAACAGGTCTGCATTGATGCGAACGAGATCGTTGCGAACAGCGTCCACGATGTTGAAGTCCACGTCTTCCGCCTGTTGGGTGACGATACCTCCGAGGATCGAATTGACCCCCAGTTGTTCGTAACCGGGCTGCGGCACGTATCCGGGAGGCAAGGGAGCCGCGAACACGTCGGCGTCGTTGCTCGGATTGAGGAATGCGTCGAACAACGCGACCTGCTTTGGCTGCCCGTCCGGTCCAAGCACCGTCATCGTCTGGCCGATCAGGGAATGGCCAACGCGATAGACGGCAGCAGCGAACTCGTGCGAGATCGAAGCCGAGGCGTCGGGATTGTATTCCTCGAAGCCATGATCGCCGTCGCCGCGTATGCCACCGATCAGCATGTCGGCGAATTCCGTGAACACGACGCGCTGGTATTCTGCCTCGTTGACCATCTTGGCCGCCTGGAACAGCTCTTCGGCCGTTCCCTGGAAGCCAGATTCCTCAAGCAGGTTGACGTGGTAGTTGTGGTTGCGAGCCCAGATGGTGTGCATCGCGGTCAAGGCGAAGTTCTCATTGCCGCGTCCGTCGCCGACCACATAGTGATCGAGCAGGCTGACGAAGGGATTTGTATCCAGCAGCAAGGCGTGGCCGCTGCCCATGAAATTCGCCGCCGCTCCCTTCAGAACATCAGGATCGAAGGCACCCGTGACCTCGTCGAAGAGGCTGCCGGTGGCTGTCTCGGAAATAGGGTAGTGGCTATAGTAGTCCCGGAAACTGATCTGACCGCCAGGCAAAGCCGGATCGTGGAAGATCGTATTGGCCTGCCAGTGATGCTGGATCAGTTCGCGTAGCGTCGGAAGGAGACGGAATTCCGGATTGGATGGATCGGCCGCCCCCTGGAACAGATGCGAACCAACGCCCTGATTGCCGTCGCTTTCGCGCAGGAACTGACCAACCAGCTCATGCGAGCCATAAGCCTGGTTCTGATCGGCGAAAGGCGATGTCTTGTTGATATGCTGCGTAACGCCGTTCTCGTCGATCGCGTAGACGGTACCGCGCGTGAGGTCGGCGGGGTTGCCTGAACCCGGCGCCCCGCTGCCCGGAGCACCGATCTGCACCGTGCCGTTGCCGCCCTTCGGCAGGAAGTCGAGGCCATGGTCGAAATACTGGCCGAATGCCATGAAGAAGATATTGGCATTGCTGGCATTCTTCGGCAGATTGGCTTCTTGCGCGCCGAGGATGTTGCTGATGTTGCGCGGATCCAGGCCATCGAAGATCGGGTTGATGGCATTGTTTCCGGTCAAAGGATCATATTCGCCGAAGTGGGCGTTGGTGATGCGGATAAACGGCGTATCGGCAGAACCCCAATTCGGGTTGTCCTCATTGTTGCCTTGTCCCGACAAGGCTCGTACGCCGCCGAAACCTTCGGTGTCGTCGTCGCCAGGGAAGGCAGACTGACCGTTTATCAGGCTCTTGAGACCCGCAAGATCGGCAGCCGTGTAAGCGAAGTTGCCGGTGACACCGTTGTCATTGCCCGGTGCATTCTGGAACTGCGGAGGGACGGCACCAGTGAACGTCACCGAGTGCGTGCCATTCGAGAACGTCTTCGTACCATTGGCATTGGTGCTCATGGTGTAGGCGGAAAGGTCGCTTCCGGGCGCCAGTTCTACCACGTCCTGTGGCCGCAGGTTGCCGACGATCGTATCGTGGCCACCGTTGGAGCGGAACAGAATGCGATGCGCAGACTGCAGCCCGGAGATATCGACCGTATCGTCGCCTTCGTCGCCATTCACCGTGATCGTGTTGACGGCGAGGCCAGTCGGCGAGAAGTCACCGATCGGTGTGACCGTATCATTGCCGGCACCCGTATTGATGACAATTTCCTCGATACCGGAAAGTTCGGCCACGATCGAATTGAAGTTGGTGCCGTTGCGGGTGATGACGATCTGGGTGGCTGCGGCCAGCTGTGCGCCGTTGTTGCCGCCAATTGCGTCCCAGGCCGCCCGGGTCATTACTCGGAACGCCTCGCCACTGCCGTCGCCGTTGATCACCATCGTGTCGCCGACGGCCGTATTCGCACCGCCGTTGACGATATCGCGACCCTCTCCGACGTTCCAAACGACTGTGTCGTCGCCATCGCCGCCGTTGATCGTATCCGTCCCTTCACCACCTTGAATGATGTCGTTTCCGGCATTGCCGTTGATCGTGTCGTTACCATCGAAGCCAAGGATGAGCTCGGCATTGGCGCCACCATTGACGGCGACGTTGCTTGCATCCGTGCCCTGCACAAGGTTACCGGTCGCTGTCGAATAGACCGTTGCGCCAAACTGCAACTGTTCGATGCCGGAGAGCGTATCCGAACCGCCTGCGCCTGATACCACCAGGTTTTCCCCGGCGAGTGCAAAGCTATGCGCTGCGGCCGAACCGGTGAACACGACGCGGTCGGTACCGGTACCACCTGTGAAGGCGTTATTGTTCACGTCGCCGGTGAAGACGTCGTTGCCGCTTCCGCCCGTAACGTTCTCGATGCCTGAGATCGACGTGAACCCGCTCGCCGTACCGGCCGAGAGATCGACGTTGACGGCGGCCGTTGTCGTATAAGCCAGCGTATCCGTCCCGGCGCCGAGATCGGCGGTTATGCGCTCGATACCGGCGATCGTGCCGCCACCCTCGATCTGGTTGATCGACGTACCGTTGTACAGTACGCTCAACGTCTCCGCGTCGTTCCCACCGCTATCGATGATCGCCAATGTGTCGGTGTTTGCACCGCCATCGATCACATCGCTACCGCCGTCGCCTTCATCGATATCGTAGACGATCGTGTCGTTTCCTGCTCCGCCATCGATCGTGTCGTTGCCTTCGCCGCCAACGATTAGGTCATCGTCACCGCCACCGCTGAGGGTGTCGTTGCCCGCATTGCCGAACAGCAAGTCGCGACCCGTACCACCGGTCAATCTGTCGACACCCGTTTCGCCGGCAATCAGATTGTTGCCGGTTGTGACGGCGACCGCCCTTCCACCGGGCGCACCGCTGTTAGCTGGATCAGCAGTGCTGACGGCGTAGTCGCCGGTACCCAGCTGATAGCCAGCGAAGGAACCACCATCAAAATTGATCAGTTCGATGCCTTCATTGGTGTTGTCGAAATGATCGATTGCTGTGACCTGCTGGCCATTGAAATCGATAACCAGGTTTCCGTTCTGTGTTCCCGTATCGCTGTCGGACACCGACAGGGACGTCAGAGTGGCGCCTCCGGTGGCGATGATGATGCGATCGGCCGCGCCACCCGTTTCATTGATCGTGTCATCCCCGGCGACAAGTTCGAAACGGTAGGTGTCGCTGCCAAGGCCGCCGGACAGCGCGTTATTGTTTGCGTTGCCGGTAATCGTGTCGTCGAAGTTACTACCGGTGACATTTTCCACTGCGGTAATCGTGTCGTTGCCATCTGCCCCGGTTGCAGCACCTGTCGCCAGATTGACGGCGACGGATCCGGCGGCCGCCGCATAGGTGACCGTATCGGTCCCCGTGCCACCATTCATAACGTCGTTGCCAAGGCCGCCATTCAAGGTGTCGTTGCCAGTCCCACCGTTGATGACGTCGTCGCCGGCGAGACCGCTCAGCACATCGTCGCCATTTCGGCCATTGAGGAGATTGGGAGCAGCGCTACCAACGAACGGTACGCCGGCAGGCCCGTCATTGCCATTCGTCCCGACACGAGCAGTCATTTCGGAGACGACGGTTTCGGCGAAGCCGTCGTTATCGGTGTAGCTGACAATGACCCGATAGAAGGTTCCTGCGACGACGTTGTTGATCGTCGCAGCCGTTGCTCCCCCTACGTTTGTCCAAGGCCCGTTGCCGGGTGCGGCGGAGCTCTGCCACTGATAGCTGAAGCCGTTGGTCGGCTTGCCGTTCTCGTCCTGGATTCCAGCCGTGTTGACGGTCAGGTCATCATCGAGCCCGGTGATCGTAGGCGCACCTGTCGCCGGCGAATTGGTCAAGCGAATGCGCGTGCCATCGGCAAACTGCGCCCACTCGACGTTCCGCAGCGTATCGACGCCATCGGAAACCAGATTTCCACCGGTCAATGGATCGACAACGGCGGAAACGGTGACATGCGAGATCGTCGTGACCATCGCCTGGCCGGTGCCGGTGCGGGTAATCGTGTAGTTCGCGAAGACGTCATTGTAGTAGGCGACATCCTGGTCGGCAGCGCTCGCGCCATCGGTCAGGATTTCGCGCACGATCTGCATCTGGGTCGGCACGATGGCTCGATCGACGAGGAGTTCGAACAGCGACTTGCCCCGCCAGGCGGTGATTGCGAAGTCGTCCGCGAACACATGCCTCATGCTGTCGACAGTGGCGATTTCGGGGCCGCTGCCATCGGCATTCTGATGGATGCCGATCCGGACGTTCAGCCACCGGTCGCCGTCGAGAATATCATCCCCGCCATTGCCCCGAAGGCTATCACTGCCCGCGCCACCCAGCAGGATATTGCCGCTTTCGAAGAAGCCGGTTGCCCCGACCTGAACGATCTGAGACAGATTCCGGATACGATCGATGCCTGCCTGGTCCAGACCGTCGTTGAAGAATACCCCCTCGGTCGTGCCAACCGTGGCTCCGGGCGCAATCTCGCCGAACACCCGACTGTCGCCGATTAGCGTATCGTTGTGGTTCCAGCCCGACAGTGCTTCGACCTTGTCGAAGCGATTGCGCAGGATATCTGCCTGTTCGGTCGTGAAGATCGGGATGTTCATGTCGGCATAGCCGTTGAGCGCCATGCCCTTGAAGATCGCCCAGTCGAAACCGAACATGCCTTCGTTGCGCATGACGCTTTCGCCCTGCACCATGATGTCGTCGCCGGATTCCGCGTCGAAGTCATGCTCTTCGTTTCCGGCGAACATCACATCGTGGCCGACGATCGTCGAGTTGAAGAATAGCTCGGAATTGTCGCCGGCTGTCGTATCGAAGCCGCCACCGGCCTCGATCCAGTCGTCGCCTTCGTTGCCCATCAGGAGGTCGACACCATCGCCGCCGGCGATGAAGTCGTCGCCCTCGCCGCCAAACACCTCGGTGTCATCGACGCCGACGAAAATGGCGTCCTTGCCGGTGCCGCCCATCAGGATGTCGATGCCGTTGGAATTGGCGATGACGTCATTGCCTTCATCGCCCTTGAGGAAGTCGCCGCTATCGCCGCTGTCGGTGATGATATCGTCGCCGCCGCCGCCGTTCACGAGATCGACGCCGGCACCCGATTCAATGCGATCGTTACCATCATCGCCCCAGATGCCGTCATCGCCGAAATCGGTGATGATCGTGTCATTACCGGTCGTGCCGCCGACGACGACGTGCTCACCGCCGGTGAAGCGAAGATAGTTGGCATCGGGGCCAACTGTGCCGGGGTTATCGCGAACCAGCTTGCCGAGCCCCATTGCCTCGAGTGCTGCATCCGTACCGATGGGATCGACGCCATCGACATCCGCCCCGTTATAGTCCACCTGGTTGGCGGCATTGACCTCGAGGACGAAGTCGTAGGCCGCGAAGGCGTCCACGCCGATATGCCGGCTGATAACGTCGTCGGCGGTGCCGCGGATGCCGTCTGCTCCGGGCTGGGCTATGTCGGTATTCGCCATGATCATCTTGGCGAAGGAGTTTTGCTCCAGCATATGGAGGAAATTCTGGCCCTGGGTGCGGGTCAGGTAGTACAGCCGGTCGCCGTCCTGCAGCGCTTCGAGCTGCGCTTCGAAGATCGCGTTGAAGGTAGAACCCAGGAAGCCGCCGAATTCCATCTGCTTCTCTGCAAGGCCGCCGATCCATAGATCGATTGTATTGAGACCGTTGTTGGCCGCATTCCAGCTGCCCGTGCTGTTCAGGAAGCTCAAGCGATCGGCGGGAACGTCGGTCACCGATCCCGAAGCTTCACCAAACACCAGCGCCCAGGCCGCGTCGCGCTTGCCGGCAACAGTCGTTTGCGCGGTGATCGACGTGTGCGTGCCATAGGCGGCGATGAAATTCACAACCGAAATCGGGTTCTTCAGGTTGGCAGCGAAATCGGTCCAGCTGTCATACGGCGTCAGGAAGCTTGAGCCGGTTGCCCTGAAAAGCTGCGTGCGTGCATCGTTCAGCGAAGGGATGCCCGTATCACGGCCGCGTGCAATGTTGATGGACGCGAGATCAAGCGGCAGGCCGAGTAGATTGTTGCGCAGGGCGCCGGTTATGAACTCGTCGATCTCGTTGCCCCGCTCGATCGTCATGCCACGAACAATGGCGCCGGCCGCCTGGTCGGCGGTGATGAACGGGTCGTTTGCCTCGTTCTGAGGGGTACTTGGATCGTCTACGGCGGGAGCCGTCCCATCGTTGTTGAAGGAGAGCGGGTTCAAGAATGCGGTGATCAGACCCATATCGTCCGCGGTGATGCTGCCGTCTTCGTTGAGATGGATTCTCGGCATGCTCTCCGTCAGCATCGAGTGACCGAAGCGATAGACGGTATTGGCGAACTCGGAGAAGATCGCAGGGTTGATATCGGTGATGTTGTTGAAGACGAAGGGGTCGATCGCCGGTTGGATCTTGCGGGCGAACTCCTCGAAGACCAGGTGCTGGTACTGCATTTCCGTGGCAAAACGACCTGCCTGGAACAGGCGTTCGCCATCCCAGTCGAGCGTATCCGCATAGGCCAGCCTCTGGACAGCGCTCATGGACGCAAATGCCGGATCCAGCCCGGCGATATCACCGACGAGCCATTCGTTGATGAAGCCGATGTTGCCGCTCTGCAGGATGGTCAATCTTTGAGAGTCGACCTGGCGGTTGTGCTCGGAGTGGAAGATATGGTGTACGGCCGTCAGGCCGATGTTCTCGTTGCCGCGCCCATCACCAGTGATGAAATGGGCGTCGAGAAGCTCGTCGTCATAGGCAACCCGACGGCCCCGGTAGTCCAAGGCAATGTCGTTGCCGGCGACGTCATCGCTGTCTGCCGCGATCGGCGTGTCGCCGAGAGGGCCAGCGGGGCCATCGGGATCGAACACACCTGTCGGCACGGCATTGTGAGCGATATCGTCAAGGAAGGCGTGTCCGGTGCGTACGGCGCCGGTCAAGGTGCCGTTCGTAGCCGTAAAGGTGTTTACAGGGTTTGCGAGGTTGCCTTCCACGACGACATCGTCCGCCGTGTTGGGAATGCCGTCCGCGCCAATGCCGAGCACCAGCAATGGCAATCCGTTCGGACCGCGAATGAACTCCCCATAAAGGTCAGTCCGCAACAGAGGCAGATTGACGACATCACGGTCGGTCAACTCGATCCCGAGGAAATCGCGTGCCTGTGCCTTGATGTCCCTCCACGTCGGCAGGCCGTTGTCCGAGCCGTCGAGCAGCTTTCCGGTCGCAACCGGGCGCGCGTCGGGAATGCTGTCCGGATCGGCTGTATCCACTGAGAACTTGTATTCGCGCAGGAACACCTGATGCGACGGATGCGAGGTGTAGGTCTGGTTCTGATCGACGAACGGCGTCGTCGTATTGGTTTGCGAGCCGGTAACTGGATCTGGCGTCGCACGCGTCAGCACCATGAAGTTCGTATGGCCGTCGTCCGACGTACCGGCAATGCCATCAGCACCCTTGTCATAGAGTGGATCGTCTGCCTGGAGCGGTATATAGACGGTGCCGTTGCTTCCCTTGGTAATCAGATCGAGGCCGTGGTCGAAGAACTGGCCGAAGAACGTCATCCAGGCATTGAATGGCTTGGAAAGCCCGTCATCCGGCGCAACGTTCGGGATGACCAGCGAACCCTGTGCGTTGAGCGTCAGGCCAAGTTCCTGTGCAAGCGCGGTGAACGCTGCGGCGGGATCGGCAGCCACCAGTTCGGCATGCAAAAGCGTTGCTTCGGC
The DNA here is from genome assembly GCF_001429725.1 of Rhizobium sp. Root708. Lineage (GTDB taxonomy): Bacteria > Pseudomonadota > Alphaproteobacteria > Rhizobiales > Rhizobiaceae > Rhizobium. The sequence goes on from NZ_LMHV01000023.1 coordinate 369,712, forward strand.
GTCGCTGAGCGCCGCTGCTGCATCCTGAATTGCATCGATGGTCACAGAACTGGGCGCAGTAGTGTAGGCCGCGACAGCGTCATCCAAGTCGCTTTCCGCCGATTGAACAGCTGCTTGTGCAGCGGCAAGCGCGGTTGCGGCCTGCGCAGCCGTCACGCGCCCGGCCATCAGGCGTTGGAGGTCACCATGCGGATCCTCGGAGCCAGCGAACGTCAGCGCGGCAAGAACCGCCGCCGGATTGTTCAGGCTCATGTCGACCACAAGGTTGGAAATCAACCGCGGATCGGCATCAGCGACACTTCCGGGGGCGCCATAATTCGTGTTTGTTATGGTCGGTGCGGGACCGGGACCATCGGGGTCGAAGGTGTCTCCGTCCTGATCATTGACGAAGCTTCCGTCGAGCAACCTTGGCATCGGCTGGTCGGCTGAGCCCCAGGTCTCGCGTCCCGGGACGATATTGTTATAGGTCCCGTCGACGGTTCTCAAACCGACCGGAACATGGGGATCAGGAATGGCCAGCAGGGCGCCGGGGGTGCTTGGATCAACCACATTCCCTTGGGCATCAACGTAGATTTCGGTCAGCGCTGTGCCCGCCGCGTGTGCTTCGGCGACTTTGATCTGACGCAGAATGAAAATCATGTCCTGCAGGTTCAATGTAAACGCGGCCATTGCCTTCTCCCTCCGAAGCAAAACGACCCTGCGGAACAGTTGTTACATTCGTTCCGCAAGCATAATTGGTGTCGTTACTTTTATATCTTCGGCCTGAGCGCCCCCACAGAGAACAAGGTCGGGCGATTTTCGGGACGTTGGTGCAGTCAGCCCCGAACGAAAGTCAGTATACCCATCAGACTAAGGTCGCATCGTCACCGGGGACGGAGAAACGCTTTCAACGCACCCAGGGAATAGCGGCGGCGCGCAAGATTGCTGTTGGCAGACGCAATATTGGGAAATACTAATCTAAGTTCGAATGTCGTGACTCGGGGGGAAGCATGACAACCGGGGACATGGAAACACTGCAATCGGACGGAGATATCGTCGGCAGACCCAGGGGGCCCTGGGGGCGAGTGGCAGTTCTATTCCGACGATCCCGTCTTGAGGTCCAGTTCATCGTCATCGCATCGCTGATCGTGCTGGTGCTTATGTTTGTTCTCGGGTTGTGGACAACGCACAGGATCGAAAAGGCGATCATGAAAGGTGCTGGCGGCGTCGGCGCTGCTTACCTGCAAACCTTCGTCGAACCGATGATCTCGGACGCGGATATTCAGGCAAAGGCCCTCTCTCCCGAAGTGAAGCAGAAGCTCGATAGCCTCCTGGGCGATAGCCCGCTTGGCCAGCACGTTCGAGAGATCAAGATATGGAACCCCGACGGCAGCCTGTTCTATTCCACTTCTGACCAGGAACTTGACGAAGAAGACACCTTCCCGGAATTGAAGCGTGCATTGGCCGGTGAGGTTGTCGTCTCGCGAACCATGGTCGACAAACATAAGTATTCCGACGAGGAGCAGGCGGCCGAGTATATCGAGGTCTATGCTCCATTGGTGCGCGATGCGGCCGGCGCAACTGCACTCGTTGGCGAATTCTACGAACGGCCGGACTATCTACTTGCGGAGATTGGTGGCGCCTGGCGCGCGACATTCGCAATCGTTCTCCTGGTCTCCGCTCCAATGCTCGCACTTCTTTACATGATCGTGCGCAGTGGCCGTCTCACCATTGATCAACAGCGCGCCGCAGCGCGCGCGAGCCTGCGCCATGCATTGGGTCTATCGAACCAGAACAGGCGTTTGCGGCTTGAGGCCGAGCGCGCGCGACTGGAATCCGGCAAGCTGAACGAAAAGATTCTGGACCAGATCGGTAGTGACCTCCACGACGGCCCCATACAAGTGCTGACCCTCGTCAAGCTTCGTTTGAGCGATCTAGCGCCGCCGCAAGAGGCAACGAACCACGTGAACATTGCGATCGAGAGCCTGGGCAAACTCCTGCAATTGGTCACCATGACCCTTGATGAGATCAGAAACATCTCGTCCGGCCTTGTCCTGCCGGAACTCGACAATCTTTCCGTGCAAGAGACCATCCAGCTTGCCGTTCGACGCTTTACCGACCTGACCGGACATGTAGTCGACGTCAAAGGCGAGATCACGACCGAGATCGTGCACGGGCATCTCAATATCTGCGTCTACCGCTTTATCCAGGAAGGATTGATGAACGCGCAGCGACATGCACCTGGAAACCTCCAACAGGTAAGATTCAGAATCTGGCGAAATCGACTGGTGATCGCAGTTGCCGACATCGGCGCCCCCCCGAAATTGGCAAATCCGGCGGCCGAGGACAGGATCCGGTTGGGAAAGCTGATGCAAAAACGCCGCATCCGCGCCTTCGGCGGCAAGATACGCACCATCGCGCGCGACAACGGCACGCTCGTCACGGTCGTGCTGTCATTGGACGGACAAGTCGATGCTTAGAGGACCGCTGAGGGTTTTCATTGAGTGTCTCCAAGGGCCAGACGCTGGCCGGTCGATTTGTCGAAGAGGTGGATTTTGTCGGACGGAAGTTGAATGGACAGCGTGTCCCCTGCTCGCACCGGCACGCGTTCGCGGAAGTTTGCGAGGATCTCGTCACCGCCGATGCGCAGGGCGATCTGTGTTTCAGCGCCCGTCGGCTCGTCGACGATCACGGTCCCGTTCAAGTGGCCCTCGCCATTGGCGAGGACGACATGCTCCGGCCGGATGCCGGCGACGAGCTCGCGACCGCCGGACGCCTTTGCCATGTCAGGCGTGAGCCGCAGGATCGTTCCTCCGTTTGTCCTGAAAGCCTCGCCCTCGATGAGGCCGTTGAGGAAGTTCATTGGCGGCGATCCCAGGAACCCGGCGACGAAGAGGTTGGCGGGGGCGATCGTACAGGTCGAGCGGACGGCCGGCCTGCTCGATCCTGCCGCCATTCATGACGACGATCCGGTCAGCCATTGTCATCGCCTCGATCTGATCATGCGTGACATAGATGGTCGTCGTCTTCAGCCTTTGATGCAGAGCCTTGATCTCGGTACGCATCTGGACGCGCAGCTTGGCGTCGAGGTTGCTCAACGGCTCATCGAACAGAAACACTTCCGGCTCGCGCACGATCGCACGCCCCATGGCCACGCGCTGCCGCTGCCCGCCCGAAAGCTGCTTCGGGTATCGGTCCATCAGCGGGCCGAGCGCCAGGATCTCGCCCGCAGCCCTGACCTTGGCTTCGATTTCCGCCTGCGGTCGCCCCGCGAGCTTCAGCGCGAATTCTGGGCAACCGTCTTGTGCGGATAGAGCGCGTAGGACTGGAACACCATCGCAATGTCGCGATCCTTAGGAGGGACGTCGTTTACCCGTCGACCACCGATCGCGATCGCGGCATCTTTCATCGAAATGGTCAGCTTGCACGAAATGACGTGAGCGACGTGGAAAACAAATATTTCGCTGACCTTCCCACCATCGGACTTTGCGATTGCGGTATCGTAGATTTCCGTTTCACCAACGAGATCATCTGGCGCATCCCTGTCTTGCAGAAAAGAAGGAGACGCAGATGCAAAAAACCATCGTCGAAAAACGCGTGCTGATAGTCGGGGGCAGTTCGGGAATGGGGTTTGCTCTTGCACAGCAACTCTTGGCCGGAGGCGCCGAAGTCATCATTGTTGGTCGCGACGAACGCAAGCTTTCTGTTGCTCGGCAACAGTTGGCGGACAATGTTCTGGCCATCTCCTGCGATATTACGAGGGAAGACCGGGTCGCCGAACTTTTTTCCAATCTCGGAGAACTCGATCATATCGTCAGTACGGCTGCTGATATCGATGGCGCCTACAAGCTGTTGCCTGATATCGATCTTGCCGCTGCCCAGCGTGTCGTCGAAAGCAAGTTCTACGGCCCTTTGCTTCTCGCAAAGTACGGAGTGCCGCAGCTCCGCGAATCAGGGTCACTCACGTTTACGTCAGGCATTGCCGCCTACCGACCGTCGGCGCGGGGTTCCGTCGTTGCAGCGGTGAACGCAGCATTGGAAGGATTGGTCCGAGCGCTGGCCGTGGAAGTCGCGCCAATCCGTGTCAATGCTGTTTCCCCTGGCTGGGTCGATACGCCGATATGGACCTTTGTTGCAGGCGACGCGAAATCAGCGACGCTGCAGGCAATGGCCGATCGACTTCCCGCTGGCCGCGTCGGGACGGCGCAGGACATTGCGGATGCGATCTCATTTCTGATGGGGAACGGATTTACAACCGGCACGGTGCTTCATGTCGAAGGTGGGCATCGGTTGGTCTAAGACGTTCCGGGAGCTGGATGGTAGCCCCTTGCGCCGGATTTTGGTCTAGGATGTGCGGCCTTATAAGAGTGCTTTAGCCGGCCAATTCACCGGCTAGAGCTTCATTCTTCGGCTTCCCGTCATGCACTAACACCTGTCGTTGAAAGCGCTGAAGGTGCTGCTTCGTTGCAGACTATCAACTCTGCGGCGGTATCCCCGCTGAAGGATTGGAGAGCCAGGTGCGTGAACGCCACAAGATGCGGCGGCGGGACACGACGGCGGCGCCAGACCAGATTTAACGGCGCAACGGCTGTCAGTTCAGGGATGTTGATTTCCGTCACCTCGCCACGGGCAAGAGCTTCTCGAACGGCGAGGCGAGGAACTAGAGCCAACCCAGCTCCAGCGGCGACCATCGCAACAATTGCTCCAATGCTGCCGACCTCCATTGCCGGGTTCGGTGCCGCAAGTCCGACGGCGGCAAAGCCTGCTTCAAAGAGATGGCGGTAGATGCAGCCTCTTTCTGTCGCCACGAAGGCTCGATCCCTGAGGGATCGCAACGTCCCATCAGCAGTGTGAGGATTTGCCGACCCGGTGACAAGGACCAGAGGTTCAGTGGTCACCTTCCGATAAATCAGACGGGTATCCTTATCACCCCTGTCAAAAAGCATGGCGGCATCCAGTTCACCGCGATCTAGCTTTTGGCGCAGCTCGCCGCTGGAAGCGACGGAAAGCTGGACTGGGACACGCGGGTGGGAGTGTCGGAAATTGGCCAAAACCGCCGCGAGCGGCCCCGACGCAATCGTCTCCAGAGCACCTATTCGTAGTGGTGTCACGGTAGCACTTCCAGCGGCCTGGACAGCCCTTAGCGCTTCGGCTTCGAGCGAGACGATTTCGTGCGCGTAGGGAACAAGCGACTGCCCGGCAGCAGTGAGCTTTAGTCCCTGCCGCTCTCGAATGAAAAGGGTGACGCCGACCTCCGCCTCCAACGCGCGGATCTGGTCGCTGACGCTCGACTGTGCGAGGTTGACCTCGGCTGACGCGCGCGTGACGTTGCCATGTTGGGCAACAGACAGGAAAGATCTTAATTGCCTGGGATGCATGAAGAAAACTCGAGCAACTATTGTTGCTCGACCTTAAACGCTCCTGATGATCCCGACAACAAGGTGCGTGCCGTCCTTTCACGCGAAAGCTTTGGGATGAGGCGTGTCGATGGTCCGAGCGGATACATCCCTGCAGCTACCCATCGTTGTGACAAAAAACCGCCCAGAAATCTTTCAATTTGTGCGTGGGTATCGAAACGATGCCTTGTCTCGGCCGGCCTAAGCCGCCATGTGGTTGCTCCGTTATTGAATAACAAGTGCGCACCCGGAACCAGACGAGAACTCAGCGGCCGACCGTCCCCCCACAACAATGGGCTCCAGGCAGAAAAGGCAGTTATCTCCCCGTCGCAACGCCTCGACAAAGATCTCCCTGCGTTAGGTACTTCCGCGCCGTCGCCGCTATCGGACCGCTGGATCAGGAAAATCGCGGAGGACAGCTACCACGACTTCCATCACCGTGCGCACCGCTGGAGTTTTGTGCAGGTCGCCGTGAACGACTATACTTCAGCGAACACCTGATCGTGGTGCGGGCCAGGTAGGCGTATCCGGCCAACGCTCAGTGCTGGCTGGAGATGACAGCGCCAAGGGCGTCCAGATAGAGCAGGTTTCGGCAGGTCCGAACCACGGAGATGCCACCTTATTGAAGGCATTCAGCCGCGCGGTCAGCAGTTGGAGCTTGATGCGCGGTACCCCAACTGTATTTCGGATTTGCCGCATCGATTTGCGGACAGCGTCCGGAACGCCCGGCGGGTCCCAAGAACGTAAAGGCGTAGGGATCGCGCCAATCCGTGCCAAGCCAGAAGGATCATACGTCTAGCTCCGAAAAGAGCTTGCGACTCGCATAAGTGCGTGCTTATGTGTAGTCATGATCGAACATGATATCTTTCGCGCTCTGGCGGATTCAACCCGTCGCACAATTTTCGAAAAGCTGGCGAACGGCAGCATGAATGCCAGCGCCCTGCGCCACGGCATGGATATCAGCCAGCCGGCGATGTCCCAGCATCTGGCCGTATTGCGAGCGGCAGGATTGGTGCGTGAACAAAAGGATGGCCGCTTCGTGAATTACGAAGTCGATCCGGACGGGCTCGCCCTTATCGCGCAGTGGCTGGCGAAATACCGCGCCTACTGGCCGGCTCGTATTGACGCTCTTAAGCTCTTGCTCAAGGATATGGATCAATGAATGACATGAAAGCCGAAGTGCAGGAAAGCGGATTCGAGCAGAAATACGAACTGGACGCGCCCCCAGAGAGGGTCTGGCGGGCGATCAGCATAGCGGAATTCCGGGAGAGATGGCTGCCGGGAAAGGCGCTTGTCGATCCACAGTCGCTCTCCGAAACGCCGGGCAAGGAAATCCGCTACAAATTGCGCGACGATACCCCGCCCCATCTCGAAAGTATTGTCACCTTCACGATCGCCCCGAATGGATTAGGCGGAACCAGCCTGCGGATCGTCCACGAGCTGAGCGGCGCGACCTTCGAGAGGCTGGCGAAAACGGTGGCCAACGGCAACAGCCCAAACCTCATGCTCGCCGCCTGACGCGGTAAGCCTTCCCCAAAATCTCGAATGATTGGAGTTCGCCGATGCGCGAAGCGATGCAACTCGTCCCCATGGTCGTCGAACAGTCCAGCCGAGGAGAGCGGTCTTTCGACATTTATTCCCGACTGCTTCGTGAGAGGATCATCTTTTTGAACGGAGAAGTAAACGACACGGTCTCGGCACTCGTCTGCGCACAATTGTTGTTTCTTGAAGCCGAAAACCCCAAAAGGCCAATCCATCTCTACATCAATTCGCCAGGCGGCGTCGTAACAAGCGGGCTCGCGATGTACGATACGATGCGTTACATTCACGCTCCGGTGCATACGTTGTGCATGGGGACCGCCCGCTCGATGGGATCGTTCCTGTTGATGTCAGGCCAACCGGGCGAACGCACCGCGCTTCCCAATGCGAGCATCCATATTCACCAGCCGCTGGGCGGATTCCAGGGACAAGCATCGGACATGCTGATCCATGCCGAGGAAATGCAGAAGACCAAGCATCGTATGACGCGGCTCTACGCCGAGCATTGCGGCCGCACCTACGAAGAATTCGAGCAAGCTATGGATCGCGACCGCTTCATGACGGCGGAAGAAGCATTGGAATGGGGCCTAATTGACCGCATTCTGCACGTTCGGGAAGAGCCCGGTTCGATCCGTCGCTAAGGATAATCTGCGAACCCACCTTTCGGCGTATTGCGCCGAGAGAATGGTGAGAAGCTGGAACAGATGCGCGTAACCGTCGATGAAGCTGCAGGGTACGCTCGACAAACGGCTCGGAGACTCCTTCAAGATCGTCAGCGAACGCCTCGAAGCTGTTCATCAGGGCTTGGGTGAAATGCAGAACTTGGCGACGGGCGTCGGGGATTTGAGACGCGTGCTCACGAACGTCAAATCACGCGGGTCCTGGGGCGAAGTACAGCTTGGAGCTTTGCTGGAACAAATATTGACGCCTGCACAGTATGTGGCGAACGCCACCATGTCCGAATTCGACAACGAACGTGTCGAATACGCGATCCGGCTCCCCGGCTCCGGCGAGACAGAAGAGTGCTTGCTGCCGATCGACGCGAAGTTTCCGATCGAGGATTATGAACGTCTGCAGGCCGCCTCCGAGATCGGGGACATTGCCGCCGTCGAGGAAGCGTCGAAGGCTTTGGAAACGCGCATCAAGAACTCGGCCAAGGACATCTCAAGCAAGTACATTCGCCCACCGAAGACAACGGATTTTGCGATCCTGTTCCTAACAACAGAAGGCCTTTATACCGAGATCATTCGCCGCCCGGGACTGTGCTACGACCTCCAGCGAACCTATCGCGTTGCAGTGGCCGGACCAACAACCCCAACTGCAATTCTCAGCAGTTTGCAGATGGGATTCCGCACTGTTGCAAGAGGAAGAGTTTGGTAAATTCGGTCCGGTGCTGGAGAAGGTTAAAAAGAAGCTGCAGGAAGCGTCCAACCAGATCGACAACGTCGAGGTACGATGCCGCGCCATCAACCGGAAGCTACGTAACGTTGAAATCCTGCCTGCAAACGACGTGCAGGTCTTGATCGAGACACTCGAAGAGGATTTTGGATTCGACGATGGTGACGCTGAGACTAACGGAAAGCTGTCGGCTTGAACTTCAAAACTGGCCGAAGCGCATCCGATCACATCTAAGACCGAAGCAGTGTCCGCTCTTGCGCCAACAGCGGTCATTCCACCACGTCAGAAGTCCCAGTCCTCGTCCTCGGTGGCGACCGCTTTTCCGATGACGTAAGACGAGCCGGAGCCGGAAAAGAAGTCGTGGTTCTCGTCCGCGTTCGGCGATAGCGCAGAGAGAATGGCCGGATTGACCTTGCACGCCTCAGCCGGGAACAGCGCCTCGTAGCCCAGGTTCATCAGCGCCTTGTTGGCATTGTAATGCAGGAACTTCTTGACGTCTTCGGTAAGGCCCACGCCGTCATAAAGCGCCTCGGTGTATTTCGCCTCGTTGTCGTAGAGCTCGAGCAAAAGATCGAAGGCGAAGTCCTTGATCTCCTGGCGGCGGGCTTCAGGAAAACGCTCGACCGCCCGCTGGAACTTGTAGCCTATGTAATAGCCATGCACGGCCTCGTCGCGGATGATGAGGCGGATCATGTCGGCGGTGTTGGTTAGCTTGGCGCGGCTCGACCAGTACATCGGCAGATAGAAGCCGGAATAGAACAGGAAGCTCTCGAGGAAGACCGAGGCGACCTTCTTCTTCAGCGGATCATCGGAAGCGTACTGCTCCATGATCAGCGCCGACTTCCGCTGCAGGAACTCGTTCTCCTCCGACCAGCGATAGGCATCGTCGACATCGGGCGTCGAGCACAGCGTTGAGAAGATCGACGAATAGGAGCGCGCGTGGACCGCCTCCATGAAGGAGATGTTGGAGAGCACGGCCTCCTCATGTGGGGTCGCTGCATCCACCATCAGCTTTACCGAGCCGACGCCGTTCTGGATCGTATCGAGCAGCGTCAATCCGGTGAAGACGCGGATGGTCAGTTGCTGTTCTTCCGGCTTCAGCGTCGCCCAGGACGGGATGTCGTTCGACAGCGGCACCTTTTCTGGCAGCCAGAAATTGCCGGTGAGGCGGTTCCAGACCTCGAGGTCCTTGTCATCCTCGATCCGGTTCCAGTTGATGGCGCGCACGGCCGCGGCGACCTTCGGGGTTTTGGTCTTCACTTGAATGTTCATCTTGCTCACCTGAGATCAAAGGGCGCAGGAGACGCAGCCCTGCACTTCCGTGCCGGTCAGCGCCATCTGGCGAAGGCGGATGTAGTAGATGGTCTTGATGCCCTTCTTCCACGCATAGATCTGCGCCTTGTTGATATCGCGCGTCGTCGCGGTGTCGCGGAAGAACAGCGTCAGCGACAGGCCCTGGTCGACATGCTGGGTGGCCGCCGCATAAGTGTCGATGATCTTCTCCGGCCCGATCTCGTAGGCATCCTGGTAATAGTCGAGATTGTCGTTCGTCATGAAGGCGGCCGGGTAGTAGACGCGGCCGATCTTGCCTTCCTTGCGAATTTCGATCTTGGAGACGATCGGATGGATCGAGGAGGTCGAGTGGTTGATGTAGGAGATCGAGCCCGTCGGCGGCACGGCCTGTAGGTTCTGGTTATAAAGCCCACCTTCCATGACCGCCTTCTTCAACTCCAGCCAGTCGTCCTGCGTCGGGATATGGATGCCTGCCGTCTCGAACAGTTCGGCCACGCGCGCCGTGGCCGGCGTCCATTCGGCCTCGTTGTATTTGTCGAAATATTCGCCCGATGCGTATTTCGAATTATCGAAGCCCTTGAAGCTCTGGCCACGCTCGACCGCGAGCCGGTTCGACGCGCGGATGGCATGATAGGTCACCGTGTAAAAGTACATGTTGGTGAAATCGACGCCCTCGTCGGACCCGTAATAGATCCGTTCGCGGGCGAGATAGCCGTGAAGGTTCATCTGGCCGAGGCCGATCGCGTGGCTGTCTGCATTGCCCTTGGCGACCGATGGAACCGAGGTGATGTTGCTCATGTCGGAGACGGCGGTCAGCGCCCGGATCGAGGTCTCGATCGTCTTTCCGAAATCCGCAGAATCCATGGTCGCGGCGATGTTCAGCGAGCCGAGATTGCAGGAGATATCCTTGCCCATGTGGTTGTAGGAGAGATCGGCGTCATAGGTGCTGGCATCGCTGACTTGCAGGATTTCCGAGCACAGATTGCTCATGGTGATGCGCCCGGCGATAGGGTTCGCCTTGTTCACCGTGTCTTCGAACATGATGTAGGGATAACCGCTCTCGAACTGGATCTCGGCGATCACCTGGAAGAAGTCGCGCGCCTTGATCTTTTTCTTCTTGATGCGGCTGTCGGCCACCATCTCGCGGTATCTCTCGGTGACCGAGATCTCGCTGAAGGCGACGCCATAGACGCGTTCGACGTCGTAGGGCGAGAACAGGTACATGTCCTCGTTATTCTTGGCGAGTTCGAAGGTGATATCGGGCACGACGACGCCGAGCGACAGCGTCTTGATGCGGATCTTCTCGTCGGCATTCTCGCGCTTGGTATCGAGGAAGCGCATGATGTCGGGGTGGTGGGCATTGAGATAGACGGCGCCTGCGCCCTGGCGCGCGCCAAGTTGGTTGGCGTAGGAGAAACTATCTTCCAGCAGCTTCATGACGGGGATGACGCCCGACGACTGGTTTTCGATCTGCTTGATCGGCGCGCCAGCCTCGCGCAGGTTCGTCAGCGACAGGGCGACCCCGCCGCCACGCTTGGAAAGCTGCAAGGCGGAATTGATACCGCGGGCGATGCTCTCCATGTTGTCCTCGATCCTGAGCAGGAAGCACGACACGAGCTCGCCGCGCTGCTTCTTTCCCGCATTGAGGAAGGTCGGCGTCGCCGGCTGGAAACGGCCGGAAATGATCTCGTCGACCATGTCTCGGGCGAGCCCCTCGTTGCCGCGAGCCAGCGCCAGCGCCACCATGCAGATGCGGTCTTCGTAGCGCTCGAGGTAGCGCTTTCCATCGAAGGTCTTCAGCGTATAGCTGGTGTAATATTTGAAAGCGCCGAGGAAAGTCGGGAAGCGGAACTTCTTGTCATAGGCGTGGTCGAACAGATCGCGGACGAAATTGAACGAATACTGGTCCAGCACCGCCTGCTCGTAGTAGCCCTCGGTGACTAGGTAATCGAGCTTCTCCCTGAGATTATGGAAGAACACCGTGTTCTGGTTCACGTGCTGCAGGAAATACTGCTTCGCAGCCTGCCGATCCTTGTCGAGCTGAATCCTGCCGTCCTCGTCATAGAGGTTCAGCATCGCGTTCAGCGCGTGATAGTCGAGCGTCGCGTCGGCTATCTTGGTGTCTGTCGCCTTCAAGGGGCGTTCGAGAACTGCCGTGTCCAAAATCGTTCCAATCCGTGTGTGACATTGGCGACATCCTCATCGGTGCCGAGAAGCTCGAACCTGTACAGGTAAGGCACCTGGCATTTCCTGGCTATGATGTCGCCGGCAAGCCCGAAGGTCTCGCCGAAGTTGCTGTTGCCCGCGGCGATCACGCCCCGGAGGTTCGAACGGTTGTCCGCGTCATTGAGGAAGCGGATGACCTGTTTGGGCACGGCGCCCTTGCCGCCGTCGCCGCAATAGGTCGGGACAACAAGCACGAAGGGACGTTGCGCGGTCAGCATGAGCTCCGCACTGACGGGAATGCGCGATGCCCGCAGCCCGAGTTTTTTGACGAAGCGGTGGGTGTTCTCGGACCGGCTGGAGAAATAGACGAGCTCACCCATCAATCGACCCTCAGGCCAGCGCGCTGATCATGTCCGGACGGAAGCCCGCCCAGTGCAGGTCGCCGGCAACGACGACGGGAACCTGGCGATAGCCGAGCCCCTGCACGAGTTCGTAGGCCGCCGTGTCGGTCGAGACGTCGATCACGTCATAATTGATCCCTTGGCGATCGAGCGCGCGGGTGGTCGCCGTGCATTGGACGCAGGCGGGCTTGCTGTAGACGGTAATGTTCATGGTAATCCTCGTGTCGGATAGGCGTGCGATAGCGATCGGACATCCGCCGATGTCCGGGCAAAATGATGAATGATGAAGGCAGCCGCTTACGGTCGCCGGACGCTCAGGCGCCCGTCACTCGCGCGGACGGAATTCGAAACTCAAGATCATAAGACTTCACCCCGAAGTGGCTCATGCGGCGGTCAGGGGAAGCGGTACGCACGGCAACATCCCGCACGCAATCGCGACCTTCCGGACACCCCGCCCGTGGACGTTTTCGTTGCAAGGCAGGTCTCCTGGCTTGCGGGTCGTCACATTCAACCTGCCTTCCCAATGCCCTCAAGACATCAGTGGACGTATCGATCGAATGCTCGCCGCTTACAGTTGCGGGGGCAGCTCCGGCATTACTCAGCCCGTCATGGGCCTCACGCACCGTATTCCCGTCTTAGCTTCCGACACGAATCGGAAGAACCTTGAACACTAGATATAGTATACGAGGCTAAAATCTCGTCAACTGATGCCGTCGAGCGAATGCGGAGACGCTGGGGATGAATCTCGAAGACAAAAGAAGCCGGGCCTTCGTCCTGATTGATCGACATATCCGCTAGGGTCTCACGGCCACCTCAATTGGCGCTTTGCGCCAGAAGGAGTTATGACGTCGGCACTGAAATCTCGATTGGCGGAGCCACAGGACCTGGAGAAAGTCGCTTAGCGATGACATTTTCTCGCAGTGGCGTGTCGGACTCCGTCTTCTCCGAACGTCGTCATGACGAGCGGCCACAAAAAAGCTCGCCCGCCAAGCCGAGGAGAAACCAGATGAAGCAAGTCAATAATGGAGACGGCACCCAGAACAGCACGTCGGTCGAGCGTAGAGGCGACCGCGAACTCATAGTGACACGGGCATTCAACGCGCTCCCGAGCACGGTGTTCAGTGCGTGGAGCCAGCCTGAGCTCTTCCAGCGCTGGTGGGTGCCTAAATCTGCAACTGGTGTCTTGCTTGTAGCCTGTCACATCGACGTCCGCACCGGCGGCAAGTATCGGCTGGAATTTGGCGCCGGTGGCGCGGAAACGATGGCCTTTTACGGCAAGTATCTTGATGTGGTCTCAAATGAGCGCATTGTCTGGACCAATGACGAAGAGGAAGAGGGCGCGGTCACGACCGTGACTTTCGAGGATCAGGGCGGGAGAATGTTGCTGACCTTCCACGAAATCTATCCGTCGACGGAGGCGCTTGAGGAAGCACTTCAGGGGAGTGCGGCCGCATTGCCGGAACAGTTGGAGCAACTGGACGAATTGCTTTCCGGCACAGGCAAGTAGCGCAGATCACTCGCGACCTCTACGGGATGCTGCTCGCCCGAAAACGGACATTCACATATGGCGGAAGGTATCTCGCAATCATCGGACACTGGCTCATGCGGATTGATGCGAATTAGGCCTCTCGCCACTTCAGGAGCCATTCATTAAACCCGCTTGCCAACCCATTGGCCATTGGGCCAGCTATCTCGTACGCGCCGACGATCGGGGCGAGATGAGGGCACAGTACGACGAGTTGCCCCTCTCTCAACTCCCGTTCAATGAGCGACGGGCTAGCCTGTCCGATTCCAAGGCCGGTCAGACAAGCGTCGATGGATGCCTCATCCGTATCGAAAGTGACGCTTCCGCCGCGAGGCCGAAACGCGATACCTGCCGCATCGCACCAGCACCGCCACGACCATGCGTCCGCAGTATCCAGCAGGATCGGAAGATCAAGCAACGCCTCGGGATTCATCGAGGCGGCAGCCCGCCCGATCATGAGCGGAGAGCATACGACAACCGTCCTGTCTAAGAGAAAAGCAGACGGAAACCGGGCTTCATCGCAGCCCCGTCGATAGACAATGGTGATATCGGGAACGTCGCTTGCACCAAGCGCAAGCGATTGGATGCTAAGGTCGACACTCCGGTTCGCCATCATAAATGAGCCAAGCCTGGGAATAAGCCATCGCCGGGCAATGGTGATCGGGGCTTGAACCACCATGCGCACGCGATCGGGCAGGAGTGCGCGGGTGCCGGTATCGATTGTCGAGAGAGCAGCATTGATATGCGTCAGATATTGCCGGCCGGCATCGGTAAGCGCGATGGCGTTATGCTTGCGATTGAAGAGCTGGATACCGAGCGCATCCTCAAGGGATTTGATTTGTCGACTGACCGCCCCCGCGGTGAGGTTCAATTCCCGCGCGGCGAGCGTCAGGCTGCCTGTGCGCGCTGCGATCGAGAACGCGGGCAGCGTGCCCAACGGAGGTAGCCTCGGATCAGATTGAGAATTCCTCATGCCGGCGTGAGAATCTTTCGCTTGCAATTAACTTGACTGTATCTATCCACAATCCTCCAAACTGGCAAGAATGATCGAGGACGTGACAGGTTGAGAGACGGAATCCGGCGCCGGTTCGAACGTGGGGTGCGAGAACGCAGCATGTGTTTCTCGCAACGGCATGACTTGGACGCGCGTCACTGTCCTTGCTGATCAATTAAAGGGAGAGAACCATGCCATTCAATTTTGCGCTGTCGAGCCGCCGCATTGTGCTATCTGGAATGCTCGCCGCCTGCACCACCTTGATAACCATTCCGGCGCTCGCCGACGATGCCACGGTCAAGGTGGCCGATGATCGCGGCGTTGAGGTTCAGGTTCCGGCGCAGCCAAAGCGGATCGCCTCGATTTCCTATTTTGCAGATGACGTCGCGCTTGCGCTCGGCATCAAGCCGGTTGCCAGCACCTACATGGTAGCCGGCCGCCCTCCCGAGTTCCTGCTTGGCCTTACCAAGGACATGGTACAGATCGGTCAGCGCGCCAAGCCGAACCTCGAACTGCTCTCCGAAGCGAAGCCAGACCTGATCGTTGCGATCCGTCGCTACACGGTGGGCAATGCGCCCCAGCTTGAGAAGATTGCGCCCTATGTCGCCTGGAACATGGAACTGCTCGACGGAAGCGACAAGGAAATCGAAGCGCTGGCGAAAATCCTCGGAAACCCCGAGCGCGGTATCGAATTGAACAGGGACTTCCGTGCGCATCTGGCCGAGATAGCCGCCAAGGCTCCGAAGGATGTTCATCCCCGCTACGCGATTATGTGGGGCGGCGAAGTGCCGTTCGCGTTCCATGACGAGAACACTTCCGCATCTATCGTCAATGCCATCGGTGGCGAGAATATCGCGGGAGCGATGACACCGGGTGGCGAGTTCGGCATTGATCTTAGCCTGGAAACAATGCTCGAGAAGGACCCGGAGGTCCTCTTCATCTACGATTACGGCCCGGATCGCCCGCACGAGAACAATCCGATCTGGAGCCAGCTCACCGCGGTCAAAAACAACAGGGTGTTCTATGTTGGCGACCAATGGGTCGAGACCAATGGTCCGATTGCCCGCGAGATCGTTTTGCGCGAAGCCGCTCATTACCTCTACCCCGACGCTTTCCCGAAAGTAGACGTCCGGACCGAAGCCGCAAAACTCATTCCTGCCGAAGTCCAGAACTGACGAGTTGATCGCGACGATGGATGCACGAAAATCCTCGGTGGCCATAGGCCTTATCGTTGTCGCGACGCTGTTCATCATTGTCGCCGGGCTCTTGCCCGGCGCAAAAGTGCTGTCGATCGAAGCCGTTCTGCGGGCCCTCGTGGCCCCGGACGGGAAGATTGAATCGATCCTTGTCTGGACGCTCCGGCTGCCGAGAAGTCTCGCCGCAGCAACCGCCGGCGCAGGTCTTGCCGTCTCGGGCTATATCCTCCAGTCTCTGACGCGCAACCCACTCGCCGATCCCGGCATCACGGGGGTTACCGCCGGTGCGGTTGCACCGATCGTTACCTGCTTTGTGTTCTTTCCCTCGGTTTCCGGACACCTCTACCCGGTTGTCGGGCTCAGCGGAGGACTTGCGGCGGCAACGGTGACCTTCTGGGTTGCACGCGGAGGTACTGGTCATCCTCTACATTTCGCCCTCGGCGGCGTGAGTGTGTCGCTGTTCTTGGGCGCGATAACGATCTACGTCCTGTTGTTTGCCGGCCCGCAATCCACGGCTCTGTTGTTCTGGCTGGTCGGCGGATTCTCGGGCCGATCGTGGGCCAATCTTCTCCAGATGTTGCCCTGGGTGTTGTCAGGTGTATTGGGAGCCTTGATCCTTTATCGGGTGATCGGGATGTTTTCTCTCGACGACCGGTCTGCCGCCGGGATGGGTGTGCAGCTGGGATTCTGGAAGCCTGTTCTGCTCGTCTTGGGCATCTGCCCGGTTGCCGGCATCGCTCCGGTCGCAGGACCCGTCGCCTTTGTCGGATTGGCCGCACCGCATATCGCCCGTCTTCTGCGACCACGCGGCACAGGCTGGGAAATCGGACTGGCCGCCGCCATCGGATCGCTGATCGTGACCTCGGCCGACTTGATGGCCCGCACCATTGCCATTCCCAAGGAGCTTCCGGTCGGCATCATCACAGCGCTGCTCGGTGGACCCATCTTCGTCTATCTCATCCAGCGTGGCCGGCTGAATTTCAGGAGTGAAGGTCCATGAGCACGAAAGCTTCGGCGATTGGGCGGCCAAGCCCATGGATTCTTCCAGTCGCGATGACGCTCGTACTATTTTCATTCCTGGCAGCCGTGTTTCTCGGGATCGTCGATATCCCAGCGCGGGACGTCCTGTCCGCCTTGACGGGGAGCGGTTCGCAGGAAGCGCGCTCGATCATTCTCGACATCAGGTTGCCGAGGATCGTAACGGGTATTCTTGCGGGCGTTCAGTTCGCGCTGGCGGGCCTGCTTCTTCAGACCATCACGCGCAACCCACTCGCCGACCCTTCGCTTATGGGCGTCTCGCAAGGAGCGACACTGACAGTGACGATGTTCCTGCTATTCACGGTCTATTCAGTTAATCCGGACTCCTATTCCGTGAACGAACTGCCGATCGCGTGGTTGCAGGTGGCCGGGCTGGTGGGCGGCATGATCGCGGGCAGCATCATCTACCTTCTGGCTTTTCGCCTCGAACTCAGTCCGCTCCGGATAACGCTCTGCGGGATTGCTGTTGGAGCCGTCATGCATGCTGTTGCCATTGGCCTTATTGCTGGCTGGGGCTCGGCGAGAATTGAGATCATCCTCGAGTGGATGTCGGGTAGCCTCTACGCCCGAACATGGAATCATGCGTTCTTCTTGCTACCGTTCACAGTCGCTGGACTGGCCGTTCTTCCCCTGATCTACCGCCCGCTTGTTCTCCTGCGGTTCGATGCAACAGTGGCGCGGTCCTTCGGGCTTTCCTATCGATGGCAGTTTTCCCTGGTCCTGCTCGTGTCCTGTGCGCTCGCCGCAAGCGCGGTTGGCGCGGTCGGCCCCATCGTGTTCGTCGGCCTGATCGTGCCGCATCTGGCGCGGTTTCTTGCCGGCCGGCATTTTCCTTTGGTTCTTCCACTCACCGTCGTCCTCGGCGCAATTATCGTTACGCTCGGCGATTTGATCGGCCGTCTCGCCGGAGGGGCCGAAGAGGTCCCGATCGGCGTTGTCACCGCCCTCATGGGTGTACCCGTCCTGCTTGCGCTTTTGCGCAAGGTTCCTTGAGATTTACCCATGCCACTATCTTGCTCGCAATTGTCGGTAAATTACGGTCGCAGAAGAGCACTGCACGGCTTTTCCCTTACCATGGCAAAGGGCGAAATCCGCGCGCTGATCGGTCCGAACGGATCGGGGAAGAGTACGGCGCTTCAGGCTCTTGCCGGGCTGATCAAGCCATCGGAAGGAAAAGCTTCCATCGAAAGCGTGGCGGTCGCGTCGATGTCAAGAAAGGCCATCGCGAAGAAGCTCGCGTTCCTGCCGCAACAGCCGGTCGCTCCAGACGAGATGACCATCTCCCAGCTTGTCCGGCAGGGTCGCTTTCCACACGTCGGGCTGTTTCGCTCCTATAACCGCCAGGACGAGCAAGCGATCGAGTGGGCGCTCGAAAGTACTGGGCTGAAACAGCTTGCCAACAGAACACTTCAAGAGCTCTCCGGTGGCGAACGACAGCGCGCCTGGATATCAGCGGCGCTGGCGCAAGAAGCCGGCATCCTTTTACTCGATGAGCCGACCTCGTTTCTCGACATCGGCTACCAAGTCGAAGTTCTCGATCTTGTACACCGCCTCAGCCGGGAGCGCGGGGTCACGATCGTCATGGCAATCCATGACATCAATCAAGCCATAGCCATCAGCGATCGCATATCGCTCTTGGAAAAAGGCGAACTGCGGTTTGATGGTGATCCCAGAGAACTGGCCGAGAGCGGGCTCATTGAAAAGACCTTTCGGGTGAAAGGCAAGTTCGTTGAGGTCGGACCCGGCAAGCCGCCACATTTCGATGTCGATCTTTTGAAGCTGTTGGACACAGGCGCACAAATCCCTGGCAGGGAAACTTAAACCGTTCTCGCACGCGCCCCTTCAACCCACCACCGAACTTATGTCGCCATCAACTATGAATCGCATCGGAGACCGCAATGAGCCAGACCGCCAAGACCATCACCACCTGGTACGTTGATCCTGACGCCGAAGACCGCATGTCGGATGGCCATGCCCCGATCTGGCGGCACCTGATCGATCTGATCGTCGAGCGTGACCTTTGCCAGAAAAGCGTGCTCGATTTCGGCTGCAATCAGGGTGGCCTGTTGCGGCATCTCTATGCGCTGCGCCCGTTTCGCAAGGCCCTCGGAATCGATATCGCCGAGCAGTCCGTTGCCAGGGCCGAGGCGTTCAAGGGCAACATTCCGGTGCAACACGCGGTTGGGGGAACGCTGGAGAATTGGGTTGAAGAGTTTGATGTCGCGATCAGTCATGAGGTGATCTATCTCGTGGAAGACCTTGATGCCCATGCCGCCGACATCTTCAAGGCGCTGAAGCCCGGTGGGGTCTATTACGCGGTTACGGGATGTCACACCGACAATCCGCTCTGGCCAAAGTGGCGCGACCTGGTCGCCAACCGCACCAACACCGTTGTCCAAGACAGGTCAATCACCGACTACGCAACGACCTTCGCCAGGGCTGGCTTCGAGGTCTCCGCCAGGAAGCTGGAATATGACGGCTTCATCCCCTTCTACGCCGACGGCTGGACTCCCGACTTCGCGGATGCGCTGGATTACTATACGCAAACCAAGATCGTATTCCGTCTTGTCAAAAACGCTGGCTGAGCGAGGCCGAGTTTGGACGCGCCGGAGACGATTGGTGGAGAGGGCTGACCTCCGCTTCGGGCGGAAGCAGTTATTGCAGAGCCCGCTACGATCGATGCGCGCGTCGACTGCCTGTCGAGCCAATAAGGCCGCCCAACCTTGTCTAGAGACCCATCTTCTATTGTGTCTTGATTGCGGCATGGATTGCTTCGACGGCTTCGGAAAGCTTGTTTGCCTCGTCGTTCGGCTGGCTGTTAGTCTGAACGGTGATCAGAATGCCATCCTTCTCGTACCACACATAAAGAGTGCGATAGCCCAGGGTCATGCCCTGATAGAACCACGCCGGGCCGCCCGGTATCATGCCCTGCACGAGGCCGAGGGCAAAACCCTGAGGATGCTCCTCGCTGATCTCCGTGATCGGTTCACCTGTCTTGGTCGAAACCATCGACATCCATTCGGCTTGTTGCTTCGGCGGCACCACACGGCCTTCGAATACGGCGCGCATCCAGTGAGTAACATCGCGCGCGTTGGAGATAGCGCCGCCCGCGGCCTGAGCCCAGGAGGCGCTGTCTTCACGCACGTCGCGACCGATCATCGGCTTGTTCCAACTTTCCTTGCAGTCGGGCGGCTGGTAATCGGCGCAAGCGGTGTTTTCGAAATAGCCGTGCGCCAACCGGGCGATCACTTCCGGTGGGTAGGCCCTCGGAGAGTAGAAGGTGGAGTGGAGGCCGTGCGGCTGAATAACAAGTTCACGGACAAGCTCCTGATAGGGTTTGCCCGTCGCCTTAGCTGCGATGAGGCCGGCGAGAATGTAGTTGGTGTTGGAGTAGTGGTACCCTTCAGTCACCGGCAGGTTGTTGCTGCCGTTGGGATATGCTGCGGCGACCAGTTCTTCCGCGGTTAAGTCGCGTTTCGGCTGCTCTACCCAGCTACGCGAGATGAATTCGGTCTCAGAATAATTCGGGATACCACTGGTCATATCGAGAAGGCGGCGGATGCTAACGCTGCCCCAGGCGGGATATTGCGGCAACCACTTTCCAACCGTGTCATCGATGGAAAGGAGTCCTTGGGCTTCCAGTTTCAGGATCACTGCGGCAGCAAAGGACTTCGAAGTGCTACCCATGGCGAAGAGAGTATTCTGGTCTACCGGCGGATCGTCATCGGCTCTTCCGGTCTTGCCTGCAAAGGCTTCGATGTTCGGACCTGGTGCGCCGAGGCTGACGTAGGCGGCGATGCCGGTGACACCCTCGACCGGTGACCGTTCCGCGAGCCAGGCGTCCAGCGCTTCCTGTACGCGCTGAGTTTGCGTAGGCGTTTCGCTGGCAAGCGCCGTGCCCGTGACAAAAAGGACGATCGCTGCTGCGATTCCTCGACATCTAGCCAGTTCCATTGTCGCGCCGCCCCTCCGGGAAAGTAGCCATTCCTTGAAATGAACATGACGGATCGGGAATAAAATACTGGCCGAACTAGCAAAACGCTATGGGCCGGGGATGCCGGTGACCAATAGACACTACAACTGTTGGGCGGTCAATTGGGAGGAATTCTCGACCTCCACCGGCCAAGACAATGGCTAACTGAATATGGCGTCGAGTGCTTGGCGCAAAGCCACCGCAATGCAGCCATCGATGTCCGCATTGGGCCGGAAGCGGACGATTCTTGCTTGCCTGGAGGCGTCAAATGCGATTCGGATAGCGTGCAGGAGATGTTACGTCAGCATAATGTGAGTCTGGCGAAATCGCAGCTTGGACAGGTCGGGTGCTCGCCTGGCATTTCGTTGCCCGCAGCGAGAAACCGGAAAAATCGCTGCGTTCACCATCCCTGTCGCGCCCGGTTGACACAAGCGCGATCTCGAAAATGCAAACTTCGAGAACTCCAAACAGTTCCGCGGCAGCGTGCATTGGTGTGCACAGGATGCCGTCTGTTCGCTGCCACCCGATAAATCGCCGGTCGTCAAACTGGCTTGGGAATGACTTCGAAGGTCAGCCGCAATTTCACGACACCGAGAATTGGTGCACAATACAGCCCTCGGTGATGTCGTCCTCTCTAATCTGTTGCTTTAAGGCCGCCGTCGTCCGCAGCCTGTTGAAGCTCGACGGTTTCGATCCCATCTGCCCGAGTATGCCCAAGATGACGACGAAAAAGAAAAATAGCGACGATCCCGAGCTGATCAGGGAGTGGTCGCTTCCGGTGGAGGCGACGCTCGGATCGACTGTGCGGGTCAAAGGAATTCTACAAGAAGTCCGTTCCCGGCTGCCGTCGGTAGTCAAAAAGTCCCTCGACATGCAGTCGGGCGCACTCATCCTCATCATGCCGGAGAATGCCAAGACGGTGTTCCGCGCGACCTCCTCCGTCGTGTCGAAAGCGCTGGAGGACATCGCGGACCTTCCCGTCATCCCTCGCGAGATCGAGGACATCCTTACGATAACCGCATCAGAGAGGAAGCGTTGGCTAGAGGACGGCCGCCTTCCCAGCGCTGGAATACGAACAGTCAGATTGCGGGGACGAGCAAGGCAGATCACCTTCCATGTATTCGACCCCCGTGTTGTCGAAGACCTGCTCGACCGCGGCGCCGTCGATGAATGGCGGGAAGATGACGCGGCAGCGAAAGCTGAAAACCGAAGGCGG
This sequence comes from Rhizobium sp. Root708, assembly GCF_001429725.1. Lineage (GTDB taxonomy): Bacteria > Pseudomonadota > Alphaproteobacteria > Rhizobiales > Rhizobiaceae > Rhizobium. The sequence continues at coordinate 391,826 of NZ_LMHV01000023.1, forward strand.
GCCGCGTATCAGGCGAAGCTGACGCGTTTACTGAAAAAGAAGGAGAAGACCAAACGTACCGAACCGACCCCTGAGGAAGCAGTGCCCGGGTTAAGCGGATGGGACGATTTCGGAAGTGACGGCCTCCTGCGCTGAAGCGGGAGCGAGCGCGCGGCAATCTCGCACCATCTCAGGAGATCAAATGTGAGCGATGTTTGGATTACACGGTTTTTCTTGACCGGGTCCGTGGCCACTGCAAGGCAGCAAGGCGTTCTGCTTCAGCCATCGCTGCAGCTTTGGTCTTGAATGACCCGATGTCCCGTTCCCAAATAATGCTTTGTTTAGTCATGATATTTTCGCTCGCGAACTTATCCAACCATCTTGTCTGGGTGGTAGGACCACGGCAACAGTTCGTCGAACTGGCTGTTCGGATGGCCGCTGACAATCCTTTGATGCTCTCTTCGCTTGGCAACCCTGACGTTGCGTCCTACCTTCGTGCTGTGACGCTGGTTTCGAATCCCTGCCCCGCCTGCTGATCGCTTTGATGGCGGCAGGTGACAGCGGTCAATCTAAATGGCTCGCGCCCGCCTTCCTGCGCTGCCCTAACGCTCCGGCATCCAAAAGCGGCATTGCAGAGAAAGCCAGCCACGGTTCAGTGCGTTGATAGCCCGATTAGTGGTATCTCGGCCATTGACCTTGATCATTGATGCGCACGGGATACGTCGCATAATATGGACACGTTAAACGACACCAAAGCCGATCAAAGCTTTAGGGGTAGCGTGCGACGGTTGGACCGGTTCGAAGGCAGGAAAGCGTTTTTGCTCCAAGCCCTGTTCGCAACCGTCGATCTCGCGATCCTTGCCTTCTTCCTGCTCGGCCCGTACCTCCGGTCCGGCCCGACCTACTTGATAATTGATTACGCGATAGCCGTCTGGATTGCGGCAGAGATGGTTATTCGCGCAATCGCGGCGCCTTCCGTATTAAACTGGGTGAAGAGGCCGATGACATGGATTGATGTCATCGTCCTCGGCACGCTGCTCTTCCCCAGCATTCTCTTCAACTTCGCCTTCCTCAGGGTGATGAGACTTTGGGCAATCGGCCGCAGCCCACTCCTGACTGAGGCTCTGCGGAGAATGGACTGCGGCGAACATCTCGACGTCGTTCGCGCCGTGCTGAACTTCCTGGTTTTTCTCTTCCTCGTGACGGGTTTCGTCTACACGACCTTTTTCTACCATCAGGAAGGTGGCAAAGGCTTTGTAGATGCACTGTACTTCACCGTGGCGACGGTCACGACAACGGGTTTCGGTGACATCACCCTGCCAGGTACTCTTGGCAAGTTAACGTCGGTGGTGACGATGATCGTAGGCATCTCGCTATTCGTGAGACTTGCGCAAGCGGTGGTCCGGCCACACAAGGTTACTTATCCCTGCCATCGATGTGGCTTGCAGCGGCACGACGCCGACGCAGTTCACTGCAAAGCTTGCGGAGAGGTTCTCAACATCCCCGACGAAGGATCGTAGTGTCCGCAAAATCCCTTCGGCAGCGAAAGTGAAGCCATGACTATCGAGCAGCCGACATATGACGCGTGCTGCTAAGTTGCGAAGCTGGATCGACGCTGGGTGCTGCCGGTGGAACATCGTCGAGATTCGGGCGTTGATTGGACAGTCGGGCGTAAGCTTAATCGGAGCGAGGCGCTCTCCTCATCCTCAGGGATCCTGAGGTTGCTTCCCGCCTTCGCGCGGTGACGTGGGGTTCGAATCCCTGCCCCGGCTGCCAATCGCCAAAGCTGGCACTGTCGCATCCAGTAACGGGTTTCCGCATTGATGGTAATTGCGACCTTGCGGCCACCGTCTTTCGCTGACGGACCGAACCTGCAGGCCACTTTTGTCCGGTGAATCGTGTCCGAGGCTGCTCCGGCAGTAGGATGCGCGAGAAATTTTCCTAGGACCGTTTTCGAACCAACATGCCAGCAGGATTCTGTTCCGGTAGATCGTATGGCCAGTGGGAGCTGACGATCAGATTCAAAATAGCATACGGGAGCGCCTTCATCTTTTGACAAATGCGAACCTAAAACGACGTTCTCGGCAGAACTGTTACTCGCCCGTCTCTCCATTCATCCGCAAGGTGGGGGTACGGTTACCGCGCGATCAGAAAACTTACAACGTGTCCCGTACCCTGTCCCAAGCATTGAAGAGGTGCCGACCCAGCACTTCTGACAGACGGCTCTGATCGCGGGCTTCCAGCGCGCTGATCATTTCCTCATGCTCGGCGACGGCAGAAGCCCATTTTTCCGGGCCCTCATGGCCGATGAAGCGAATGCGCTTCAGCCGGGTCTGCAGCATGATATGAATATCCGCCAGCGAGGCGTTCTGCGAAAGCTTGACGATCGCCGAGTGGATATCCTGATTGAGCTTGTAATATCGTAGCCGGTCACCTGCCTTGTAACAATCGATCATCTCGTCATGCAGGGTGCGGACGCCGGCGATATCGTTGTCGCTGGCCACCTCACAGGCGAGCTTGCCAGCAAGCTCTTCTAGAGAGCGCAGCACGGTAAGCATATCCTTCACATCCTTGGCGCTGAAACGCTTGACCACCGCGCCACGGCTCGGAACCAGTTCCACCAACCCTTCGCTCGCCAGATATTTTATCGCTTCTCGCAGGGGTGTGCGCGACACACCGAGCTGTTCTCCGAGTTGGCCCTCATGCAGGCGGGTGCCCGGTTCCAGATCACCTTCGATGATCATGTCGCGCAGATGGTTGACGAGCGTATCGTGCAGCGCGGTGCGGCGGATCGGACCGGGTCCAGAACCTTCTGGTCGCCGTTGCAAAGATGAAGTCTCGTCCATGTCTCTAAACCTGCCCCTTCCCGGATTCGCGGCGACCCGGCGCGATAGACGAACCATGACCCGAGGCTGCTTAGGGGTCAACAAAAAATGCTGCATACAGAATACAAAAGACTTGATGCAGAATTTTGAATGGCATATGACGTTATCTCAGATCGGAAGCGGAGGACTTTCTCAATGACGCAAGACAACGCCGTGCGCCCCGTTATCGCGCTCGCCATAGGCGACCCGGCCGGCATCAGCCCTGAACTGACGGCGCGTCTTCTCGCAATGGACGACATCCGCGACGCAGCCCATCTCGTCGTAATCGGCGATCAGCGCATTCTCGACGAAGGCGCCGCTTGCGCTGGTTTGGAGCTTGATCTGGCATCGGCTTCGCTTGAGGATTTCGAGCGCGCCGGCACGGATCGACATGTGTTCATTGATCTCGGGCATCTTGATCCGGCCGATGTTCAGCGCGGCGAGGCCACGCTTGCCGGCGGCACTTTCGCCACCCGCAACTTCCGCGCGGCTCTCGAACTGGCCGATGCAGGCCGCGCCGAGGCCGTTTGCTTCACGCCCTTCAACAAGCAGGCGATGCGTTTCGCCTATCCAGGTTATGATGACGAAATCCGCTTCGTTGCCGATGTCATCAACTTCACGGGGAAGGTCCGAGAATTCAACGTCCTGGAAAAGGTCTGGAACGCTCGCGTTTCTTCACACATCCCGCTGAAGGACGTTGCTGCGCATCTCTCGGTTGACGGCATTCTCGCGGAAATCGAGCTGACCCGGCAGTGCCTAATCGCAGCCGGCCACGCCAATCCGCGCATCGCCGTCGCGGGCCTCAACCCGCATGCAGGCGACGGCGGTAGTTTCGGCATGGAAGAGATCGACATCATCGAGCCGGCCGTGCAATTCGCCCGCCAGCGTGGTTGGGAAGTGGAAGGCCCATTCCCCGCCGATACGGTCTTCCTGCGCGCGCTCAAGGACGGGTATCAGGCCGTCCTCACGATGTATCACGACCAAGGCCAGATCGCGATGAAGCTCATGGGGTTCGACAAGGGCGTCACCATGATGGGCGGCCTGCCATTCGCACTCTGCACTCCCGCACACGGCACCGCCTACGACATTGCCGGAAAGGGCGTCGCTGACGCTGGCGCCAGCCGCGAAGCGGTGCTTCTTGCCGCGCGCATGGCAAAAAGGAGCGCCGCGCGGGCCGCGGCCTGAACACCGACGATTTCTGTCGCTACCGGCGTGGTTGAGGGCCACGTCGTTCATTCAAAATGGAGGAGTGAAAATGAAAAGCTCAGTATCAGTTGCATGCATCATGGCAGCCGCTTTCGGCACTGCCGCCCCGGCTATGGCGTTCGAGCCGAACCGCCCGGTCGAATTCGTTGTCACGGCTGGCCCCGGCGGCGGCACGGACATCTTTGCCCGCACCATCCAAGCGATTATTGGAAAGTACGAGCTGATGAAGGCTCCGGTCGTTGTCACGAACAAGGGCAGTGCAGGTGGCGCCGAAGGTTTCGTCTACACTGCCGGTTACGATGGCGATGCCTACAAGCTGGCCTTTGGCACCAACAATGCCTACCTGCTGCCGATCCGCGCCAAGGTTCCTTACAAAGCTGACAACCTCGTCCCCGTCGCCTCGCTCGCCGCTGATGAGTTCATCCTCTGGGTCAACGGCAAGGCCGATTTCAACACGGCCGCCGACTTCGTCGCCAAGGCCAAGGGATCGGCCGACATGAAGGTCGGCGGCAGCCAGTCCAAGGACGTCGACCAGATCCTCACCTCGATGATCAACGATGCAACCGGCACCAAACTCGGCTATATCCCCTTCAAGAGCGGCGGCGAAGCAGCCGTTCAGCTCGCCGGCGAACACATTGCCGCCAACGTCAACAACCCGAGCGAGAACTTGGGTCAGTGGCAGGCCGGAATGGTCAAGCCGCTATGCGTCTTCAAGTCCGAAAAGCTGAAGAGCGACGCCAAGGTTGCCGGCGACAAGGGGTGGAGCGATATCGCCACCTGCAAGGACAGCGGCATCGCAATCGACAACTACTCCATGCCCCGCACCGTCTGGCTGCCCGCCGGCGTCGATCAGGAAGTCGTGGATTTCTACGCCGGCCTTCTGAAGAAGGTCTCCGAGACACCGGAATGGGCAAAATACCTCGCCGACACCTCCCAGTCCGCAAACTTCATGAGCGGAACCCAGTTGACGGACTTCATCAAGAAGGACGAGGCTTCGGTTTCGGAAGTTCTAAAGCGCGAAGGCTGGCTGGCAAACTGAACCTCCTCCCAAGGTTCCTCGCGGGCGCCATGACGGCGCCCGCTTCCCCATCGGAAAGGTTGGACGATGAGTGAAAGTAGCAGCAAGGGCGTGTCCCGGTTCTCCATGGAAATTGCCGTCGCGCTTCTGACCGGCGCCTTCGGCGTCGCCGTCTGTGTCGGCTCGCGCGAAGCCGGCATGGGCTGGACGGAAATGGGGCCGGATGCGGGTTACTTTCCCTTCTACATCGGCCTCCTGATCATTCTCGGCAGCGTCGCCAATCTGGTGAGCGCTTTCCTCAAGCATCGCGGCACGGGCGCCATCTTCGTCGAGATGGCCCGCTTCAAGGCTGTTCTTAGCTTTCTTCTTCCGCTTGTCGCCTTCGCGGCGATCTCCACCTTCCTTGGCCTCTATATCGGCACGGCGCTCTACATCGCCGGCGCCATGACGCTGCAGGGCAAATACAAATGGTGGATCGGCCTGCCGACTGGCGTTGCGGTCTCGGCTCTCTTCTTCGTCATCTTCGAAATCGGCTTCAAGGTCCCGCTCCTGAAAGGTCCGGTCGAAGCGTGGTTCGGGATTTACTGATCCCGCCGGCTTCAAGTCTTTAGGAGGAAAGACATGGAAAACATTGGTCTCCTGATGGACGGCTTCGGCCACATCCTCAGCTTCAATCACATTCTTCTGATGGTGCTCGGCGTTACGCTCGGAATTCTGGTCGGCGTGCTGCCCGGTTTGGGTGCCCCGAATGGCGTCTCGCTGCTTCTGCCCCTCACTTTCTCGATGGACCCAATCTCAGCGATCATCCTTCTTTCGTGCATGTATTGGGGAGCGCTTTTCGGTGGCTCGACAACGTCGATCCTCTTCAATATTCCGGGCGAACCGTCGTCCGTAGCGACGACCTTCGACGGGTATCCGATGGCCAAATCCGGCCAGGCGAGCCGTGCACTGACGCTTGCCTTCGTCTCCGCCGGCATCGGCGCTCTGGCTGGTGTTGTGATGATCACCCTGCTCTCCGGCTGGGTCGCGAATTTCGCGCTGCGCTTTTCCTCGCCCGAATATTTCGCTGTCTATTTCCTGGCTTTCTCAAGCTTTATCTCCATGGGCGCTCAGTCGCCCTTCAAGACCCTCGTCTCCATGATGATCGGCTTTGCGCTGGCTTCCGTGGGCATGGACACGATTTCGGGAAACCTGCGCCTCACCTTCGACATCCCGGAGTTGATCAAGGGCGTCTCCTTCCTGATCGCGGTCATGGGTCTTTTCGGCATCGGCGAGCTGTTGCTGACGACGGAAGAGGGCTTGCGTTTCGAAGGCATCAAGGCACGTGTCAGACTTTCCGAGATCGGCCGGACGCTGATTGAAATGCCCCGATATTGGTTCACCATCCTGCGCTCGACAATCATCGGCATCTGGATGGGCATCACGCCGGCCGGCCCGACCGCGGCATCGTTCATGAGCTATGGCGTGGCCAGCCGCTCGGCCCGCGACAAGTCGAAATTCGGCAAGGGCGACCCGCGTGGTATCGTCGCTCCGGAAACTGCGGACCATTCCGCCGGAACCTCGGCCCTGCTGCCGATGCTGGCGCTCGGCGTACCCGGTTCGGCCACGGCTGCGGTCATGATGGGCGGCCTGATGATTTGGGGCCTTACGCCCGGACCGACGCTGTTCACCGATCGTCCGGATTTCGTCTGGGGCCTGATCGCATCCATGTATCTCGGCAACATCGTTGCCGTCATCCTGGTGATCGCCACTGTGCCGCTCTACGCATCGATCCTGCGTGTTCCCTTCTCGATCATAGGTCCGATCATTGTCGCCGTCATCTTCTCCGGTGCCTATCAGGTCGCTAATAACATCATCGATGTGTGGCTGGTCATCGGCTTCGGCCTTCTAGGATATGTTTTCAAGAAGCTGGATTATCCCCTCGCTCCTCTGGTGCTAGCGATGGTTCTTGGCGACAAAGCCGAAGACGCTTTCCGCCAGTCGATGCTGATGTCCAACGGCAACCTCTCGATCTTCTGGTCGAACGGGCTCGTGACCAGTTTGATGTTGCTCGGACTGACGCTGCTTCTATCGCCAGGAGTCATGTGGATAGTGGCGAGCGCTCGCCCTCGAAAGGCTGCGATTGCTCCTTCCGTGACCGACGACCACGACAGTAAGACAGCGGCGTGACGTCGCTCTCCAAGCCAGCCTTTCCACCCGACAATCTTGCGAGGATGCGACATGACCACCAAGCCACGACGGTGGACGAGAGACAATTGGCCAATAGCAGCCGCGATGATTCAATACCCCAACATGCTCAATGATGGGCGTTCCGTTCAGGACCAATCGGTGGAAGAATGGGCCGACACATTATCCGATGTTGTCGATGCTGGCTTCACTGAGCTTGATCCAACTGACAGTTGGTTGAGGCTCGCCGATCTGACGCCGGCCAGGCTTGAGAGCTTCATGAGCCTCGTTGCTTCGCTTGGCCTGACCATTCCGGCGATTTCTACGTCCCGGCGCAGTGTCATCGACGCCCGTCATGGAGATGATCACCTTGCATACAGCCACCGCGTCATTGACGCGGCCAAGGCAATTGGCGCTGGCTCGGTTTCGTTTGGCTTGTTCGAGCCGCTGACAGATGCACAAATGAAAGCACTTTGGTTTTGGACCGTGGAAGGCCATAAGAACCCCGACGACACGGCTGTTTGGAGCAAGGCAGTGCGGCGCATTCGCGAGCTCGGCCGTCATGCCGAAGATCTCGGCATCGAGATTTCGCTCGAAATGTACGAAGATACCTACCTTGGCACCTCCGAAAGTGCGGTGCGCTTCGTTGAAGAGGTGGCTCTTGCCAATGTCGGTATCAATGCCGACCTCGGCAACCTCATCCGCCTGCATCGGCCGATGGAACACTGGCAAGAGATGATGGCCAAGGTCGCGCCCTACGCGAAATATTGGCACGTCAAGAATTACACGCGCACGGAAGATCCTGCCTCCGGTGTCATCGTCACTCATCCGGCACCGCTAGAATCCGGGATCATCAACTATCGCGCCGCCATCCGCATGGCGCTGGCGCACAGATTTGCCAGCCCGTTCCTCTGCGAGCATTACGGAGGCGACGGCCTCTCTGTATGCGCCTCCAACCGTGAGTATCTGAGGCGCATTCTGCCTCGCGACCAAGGACAGATGCAATGACAACGATTTTCGACGCTCCGGAGGAGTTTGCAAACACGGCCCTTAAAGGCTTCGCTGCCATCTACAGCCGCTATGTGAGGCTTGTGAGAGGCGGCGTCCTGCGCGCAACGAAGGTGCCGAATGGCAAGGTATCAGTCGTGATCGGGGGCGGGGCTGGGCACTATCCGGCTTTTGCAGGCTATGTTGGCCCCGGCCTGGCCGACGCCGCGGTTGCAGGCGACGTCTTCGCATCGCCGTCGACTGCCGCCGTTGCGCGCATTTGCCGACTTGCCGATCACGGCGGCGGGATCCTGCTGGGTTTCGGCAACTATGCAGGCGACGTTTTGAACTTCGGTGTGGCGGCCGAGCGGCTGCGCGCCGAAGGCATCGACGTGCGCATCGTGCCGGTCACAGATGACATTGCTAGTGCGCCGCCCGAAACTGCAGCGAAGCGCCGCGGCATCGCCGGCGACCTTATGGTCTTCAAGATTGCCGGCGCGGCGGCCGAAGTCGGCCTCGACCTTGACGAAGTCGCACGCCTGACACGGCATGCCAATGACAGAACCGTGTCCTTTGGTGTCGCGTTCAGGGGCTGCACATTGCCAGGCTCGCCCCAGCCGCTCTTCAATGTCGCGAAAGGACAGATGGCGCTGGGTCTGGGTATTCACGGTGAGCCCGGGATCAGCGAAAAAGATATCGTTTGCGCGAAAGATCTTGCCGCCTTGCTGACAGACAAGCTGCTGGCCGAAAGGCCAGCCGGCGCAAAGCGCGTTGGAGCGATTTTGAATGGTCTTGGCGCGACGAAATACGAAGAGCTCTTCGTATTATGGTCGGCGATCGCCGCGCGCCTTGAGGCTGCAGGGCTGGAGGTCGTGCTCCCCGAGGCCGGCGAATTCGTCACAAGCCTCGATATGCAGGGCTGCTCGCTTAGTTTGCTTTGGCTCGACGAGCAACTGGAGCCGCTCTGGACGGCTGCCTGTGACGCGCCTGTCCTGCGTCGCGGTGCTACATTTGCAACTGAGATGGCCACCGACGTGCTCGTTGACGACGACAGCCTGCCCAGGTTCGGCGATGCGAGTGAAAGCTCCAAGGCCGACGGCAAATGCGTCGCCAGCCTTATCGAGATGATCGCGCTCGCGTTAAGGGACGCCGAAGAAGAACTTGGCCGCATCGATGCGCTTGCCGGCGATGGCGATCACGGTCAGGGAATGCGGCGAGGCTCTTCTTCCGCGTTCGAAGCCGCAAAAGCGGCGGCTGCTGCCGGTGCAGGCGCTGCGAGCGTCCTGGCTGTGGCAGGAGACGCCTGGGCTGATCGAGCTGGCGGCACATCTGGTGCAATCTGGGGCCTGTTGCTGCGCTCGTGGAGCAATGCCTTGAGCGACAAAGAGACGCTCGATAAGACAGCTATCGCGAAAGGGGCACGCCTAGGATTGGAAGGCGTGACCCGTCTAGGCCGAGCCGGTCCGGGGGATAAAACCCTGGTTGATGCCCTCGTGCCCTTTGTCGAGACGTTGGAGCGTGAGGTCACTGCCGGTCGGTCGCTCAGTCTGGCATGGCAATCGGCAGCAACGGCAGCAACCGACGCGGCGGATGCAACCGCCAAATTGACTCCGAAGCTTGGCCGCGCCCGGCCGCTTGCGGCAAAAAGCATCGGCCATCCCGACGCCGGTGCGGTCTCCCTGGCGTTGGTGTCGCGGGTGGCCGGGAAATACATCGCCGATAGGCAGGGCTAGCCCGATAGCGCCACGATTTGACCTCGCGCTGAGACTGCAACCTGAGTTCGCTTGAACCCACCGAACGCGTATTGCGTTCGGAAACGCCAAGCGCTTCACAAAGCGACCGTTGATCGCTTCGAATAAACAAGGCGACGGCTGACCTTTCGCAACGGTGCTCACTGATTGTTGCGCGCCACGAGAACCGGCTCCGGGCGATAATCCGCCGGGAAGATGCTCTTGAGATTCCTGACCTTCGGAAGATCGTTGATGACAATGTAGGGATAGGTCGGGTTATCGTTCAGGAAATTCTGATGATAGGCCTCAGCGGGGTAGAAGTTCTTTCCCGGTTCGATCTTTGTGACGATCGCGGCGTCGTAGACCCGCGCATGGTTCAACTGGCCGATATAGGCCTTGGCGACCTTTGCCTGCTGATCGTTTTGAGGGAAAATCGCCGACCGATACTGGGTGCCGGTATCCGGCCCCTGGCGGTTCAACTGCGTTGGGTCGTGCGCTACGGAAAAATAGATCTGCAACAGGTGTCCGAAGCTGACCTTCTTCGGGTCGAAGACCACCTGAACGGACTCGGCGTGGCCCGTTGAACCTGTGCCTACGGTTTCATACTGGGCCGAGGATCTGGCGCCGCCCGCGTATCCGGAGGTGGCGCTGATCACGCCATTCACATGCTGGAAGACACCCTGGACGCCCCAGAAGCAACCACCCGCGAGGACGGTGGTTTCGGGCTTAGCGCCGGTTGGTTCGTCTTGCGTTGGCGCCGGAATGACCTTGGCTTCCTCCGCCGCCTGCGACGTGACAGACAGGGCTGCCGCCACTCCTGCGAGCGCTGCAATGCCGACGAGCATCTGACGGAAAGAAATGCCGGCTTTTGTCATGAAACTGCGCATTGTCGTGATCTCCTTCAGCCGAAAGTAAAGGCGTAAGCTTGTACGCCGGGATCGAGGAAGTGGATTTCGAACGTATGATCGGCGATCGGCCCGTGCTGGCGCACAAGCTGGTAAAGCCGCTGTCCGGTCACGGTGCCGTTCCCGTCCGCATCGGTATCGACTCCGCGGTTGTCGCCTGGCGCCTGCCCATCAACCGTGACCCTGAAACGCACGGGCTTGCCATCGGCGCCGGGACCCAGGACCAGGTGTAGATCGCGAGCATGGAAACGAAAGTAAACGCTGCCGTCCTTGTCGTTCAGATCGGCGTTTTCCGCTCCGGCGGTCCATTTGCCGGTCAAGCCCCACTCGTTCAGGCGAGGCTCGGCGGCCGTATAGACGTGCGGCGCGCCGTTGACGGTCCCATTGGCATCGACGAAGTTTTGGGAGCGTTGCCAGCCGAAGTAGGTTTCCGGCGATTGGACATCATTCTCGTTGGACGAGGCTTCAGCGCCCGTTGCCTTCACATCAACAATATCGCCAGCGACATTTGACGTGCCGGCTTCGGCAAGGAGCTGCTGGATGACACGCTCCGACTGATCGTATTCGCCTTCCCCGAAATGATGATGACGCACGCGTCCCTCGGCGTCGATGAAGTAGTGTGCTGGCCAGTACTGATTGTCGAAGGCGCGCCAGATGGCATAGTCATTGTCGATCGCAACAGGATAGGTGATGCCAAGATCACCAATGGCCTTCTTCACATTGTCGATGTTCTTCTCGAAAGCGAACTCCGGCGCATGCACGCCGATCACGACTAGTCCCTGATCCCTGTACTTCTCTGCCCAGGCTTTGACATAGGGGATAGCGCGGATGCAGTTGATGCAGGAATAGGTCCAGAAGTCGACGAGGACCACCTTGCCTTTGAGGGTGTCGGTCGAAAGTGGTGGCGAGTTCAACCACTGAACGGCACCGTCGAGCGACGGCATGTTACTTTCGACAGGGAGCGCGTCGGCGCCAGCCTTCGGCTTTGTCTGCATCATCATCGCATTTGCCCCGCTCATCATCGCGGGGCTGCCGTTCATCATCTGGTCGTTGCCGCCGCTCATCATCATGGCGCCGGCATCATTCTTGCCCATGACGACCGAGGATGGTTCCCGAGGCTGTAGCCTGTCAATCAGGCTTTGCTCCAGAGAAGCTGTGCTCGCGACGGAGGCTTGCGTCAGGAATCCTGTATCCAGGCCCATTCCGATTGCAATGACGGCAATCAGGACGGCGATCCCAACGCCACGGCGTACCCACTCGCCAACGCTGAGTGATTTCTTCATCGTTTGGTAGACCTTGCCGCCGACGAGCAGGGCGAGCGCAAGGGAGGTGGCAGCACCGAGGGCATAGGCAAGCAGAAGCAGCGTGGTGCCTACGCTCGCGCCTTGCAGGGCGGCGCCGGTAAGAATGAGACCGAGGACCGGACCGGCACACGGCGCCCAGAGAAGGCCCGTTGCTATGCCGAGCAAGAGCGACGCGAAGATAGCAGAGCCCCCTGCCCGGCTTCCTCTATCTGCGGATTGCGACAGGCGCGCGCCGAGCGACACCAGCGGGCGCGTCAGATAGTCTGAGAGTGCGGGGAAAAGCAGAACAATGCCGAACGCAGCCAGCAAAACCATTGCCGCGTAGCGGCCATACTCATTCGCCTGCACCGCCCATCCTCCACCCAAGGCAGCAAGGGTTGCGACAGCGGCAAACGTCGCGGCCATCCCCACAAGCATGGGCAGGGTGCTGCGCATGAACGGCTGCCCGGCGCGGGCGAAAACAAAAGGCAGCACCGGGAGAATGCATGGGCTGACGATCGTCAAGACGCCGCCGAAATATGCGAGGAGGAAGAGGATCATGGAGTAGCTCGATTGCTCAGGCCGAAGCCGGATGAAAGTTCATGGCAACGCCGTTCATGCAGTAACGCAGTCCCGTGGGTTGTGGCCCGTCATCGAAAACATGGCCGAGATGACCGCCGCACCGGCTGCAGTGAACTTCCGTCCGAGCCATGCCGAGCGAAGCGTCTTTCGTCGTTGCGACCGCGCCTTCGAGCGGCGCCCAGAAGCTGGGCCAGCCCGTGCCGCTTTCGAATTTGGTAGTCGAAGAGAATGCGTCCTGATCGCAGCCCGCGCAGGCAAAGTTGCCTTTTCGGTGTTCCTTGAGGAGTGGGCTGGTGAACGGGTACTCGGTTCCTCCTTACGCAGGACGGAATATTGATCGGCGGACAACAGCTTCTGCCATTCCGCATCCGTGTGTTACACGGGATAACTTTCCGCCGCTGCGGCCCGGCCTGCGAAGCCGAAACGAAGCGCGAGGATGGCTAACCCCGCACCAGTAAGAACATGGCGTCTTTTGACCATAACCGTAATCTCCTCGCGGGCTTACCACGCCCCGACATAGGACGCTCTAAGGGCATTTCTATTCCCTGACGCTATATCCTCGCGAACATACCGCTACCTGCCTCTACGCGAGAAGTAGTCGTTTCGTTACGCACATGGTGGCGAGAACACCAAAATGTGAACTGACGCCACACGTTCGCTGAGCCGACGAACTGTGATCAAGGCGCCCTCCCGGCGATTGACACGGGAAAGCGCGGTCGAAGGTCAAATCGCTTCGGGTAAGTGCGGCGGCAAAACTGCCTCAGAGAAATCGCCGCCAGATATCCTGCAGGGAATGCACCGCCGCTGCCCGCGGCACCTCTTTCTGCAGGAAGGAGGTCACAACAGATGACAAATCCTGTTCGACCGCCGCGTAACCTGCGGCGCGCGGGCGAATGGAACTCTGGTCCATCGTTCGGGTAACGGCGGAGTAGAAACCATTGAACCTGCTATCGATTGCCGGCTCCAGCCAAAACCAACGCTCAAAACGATCGCGCAGCTCACCGGGCTGGCGCCTGCGACCGTCTCTCGTGCGCTCAACGATGCCGACGATATTAGCTCATCGACGAAAGAGCGGGTGAGGCTCGCGGCACGCGAGGTGGGCTATCGCCCGGACCGCGCAGGGTTCAGACTTCGAACGGGCAAGTCACGCGTCATTGCCTTGGTGCTGAACATGGAAGACGAGATCCTCGGCATTGCCGGGCCGCTTGTGAACGGCGTCGCCGAAGTGCTCTCCCGCTCAGGTTATGGCATGGTGGTGGTGCCGGACGGCCCGCATGGATCCGCGCGTTATTTTTCTGACGAAAGAGGAATTTCCGTTCGTCACCTTCGGTCGAACGCAACTGCGGACTGTTCACGCCTCCGTCGATTTCGACAATGAGGCCTTCGCTTATGAGAGTGTTCGACGGCTTGCGGACAAAGGACGACGAAATCTCGCGCTTCTGGCGCCACCGGCGCATCTCATGTTTTGCAAACACATGTCGGACGGGTTCCGCCGAGGCGTTCGTGACTTCGGATGCGCGGAAGTACCGTTTGGCAACGTCGATCTCGACAGCCTCCTTCAGGATATTTTCAAGGAGGGGACACGCTGGCCATTTGAGAGCGGCGCGGTTGACGGCTTTGTCGCCGGCAGCGCAAGCACTGGCGTCGCTCTCCTTGCCGGCCTCGAAAGCGTCGGCGCCCGCATCAAGATCGATTTTGACATGGTTGCGAAAGAGCCGACTCGTTTCACCGAGTGGATCAGGCCCGAGATTATTCCTATTAACGAGGATATTCGTGCGGCCGGAAACGAATTGGCCCGCACTATCATTTCCGCAGCCAACGGCACGGAACTGACGAACCTGCAGTCGCTTATTGCGCCAAAATTTGCGACGTGACCGCTTCGCACCACTCGCAAAGCAATCCCTCCAGCCGAGGAGCCTAGAGCGAATTGCGGGCCCAACAACTCAGCCCCCGGATCGAAACCTAATAGTTCCGATCGTTCCCGACCTAATCGCTCCATGCGAAAAATCCGGCCATCCTCTCGCCCAAAAGCGGCGAGGATTGGCTACCGCCGCGCGCATCCCGACGTGCTGAAGGTCACAAGACGGCGTCGGTATCGTTCAAGCCAGCTTACTGATCTCGCAGTAAGCTATGCTGCGATTTCCACCCGACCATAGCGATATCCGAAAATCCGCAGAGTCCGCGCTCTCCTTCGCGATCATCGACATGTCCTGCTCGGAACGAAGCAACAGAGCCCAATTCATGAAAGTCTCCATATAGCCGTCGACGTCAATCTCCGGGGAAAAGTTCGCGAATAGGAATGATCCGCCAGGCTTGAGCAGGCTAAGGCATTTCCTGGTCAGCCTTATTGCCACGGGGTCGGGCAGATAGTCGTACAGTCCAGCCGCATAGACGAAGTCGAACGTACCCAGGGAATGCTTCCCGCCGAGAAGCGATCGAACTGACCCGTTCACTGCCTCGACGGATGTGTTGGCGAAATCGCGAGCGACTGTTCCGACACTCAGCGGGTCTTGATCTAGGGCGACCCATCGCTTGATCAAGCCACCCTCAAGCGCTCCGGAGGAAAATCCTTCCCGAAGATGGCCGGACGCGATGGCGAGCACTTCCACGGATCCTTGTCGCGCGGATGCTATTTCGTCGACGCGCCTTGCGAGAATGTCGCGGCGTTCCCTCACCGCGACCGATGATGAGGCGTTTCTGGTATAGTCATAGATTGCTCTACCCAGCACGCTTGAAGCCTTTATGCTCTCTGCGGTTTCCGGGCTGCCATAGATAAAGTCGAGAAGATGCGCGTCGCCGGAATAACCGCGCGGCTTGTCGAACGACCAACGCGTCAGCGGGTCTTGATGCAGAAACTGCGCGACCGGATGAGCTTGCGCGATTGCGACGATGTCATCCCACACTTCCGAATGAAAGCGACGACGCATCTGATGCAAAGCAACAGTTAGACGCTCGATTATCGCCGCTGGCTCGACCGCAGATCTGAATTGCCGGAACGAGAGGTCAAGCGCAAGGGCGAGTTCGGCTTTGGCAAGCAAGAGATCGCCTGGGTCCGGAGTGGCTGCGCCTCTCGTTGCTTCGCGTATTTCGCCAGGCGCCACAAGGCTTTCGCCATCCAACCGCAAGCTCTGTGCCATTTCGAAACCCCGTTGATCCGGAGTTAACTATAATCAACCTCAACTCCGAAGGCGACTAGATTCCACACGCGATGAGGGTAATTCTGGCATCCGACTTATGATTCTCACCATTTAATAGTGCAAAGTAATAGACGAACGGGTCGCAAGTTGCTGCAAGTAACTTTAGGAGGGCGCCGAAGCATGACTTACTTTCGACTATACCTTGACCACGATCCGCTCGGTCTGTTTGCATGAGTAGATCATACATTGACCTGCCGTCAGGCGGCTCCGCCACGGACTTTTCATTCGCTGAAGCCTGCAAGTCTCTTGAAACCGAGAATGACGCTATCCGACGGCGAAGTTCCAGACGCGGACTCTGGATGGCGGTTGCCGTTTACGTCGCCTTTGCGGTTCCGGACCAATGGCTCATTCCCGACGTTGCCCCGATCACCATAGCCGCGCGATTCGTTGTCGCGACGCTAGCGCTCTTGGTATTCGAGGTGTTGTTACTGGCAAAGGCTAAAACCATCTGGCTTGACGTGACATGTGCCGCGGCACTTGTTTTTGGTTACGTTGGCTGGCTTTGCCCGGCGATCGCTACTCGCGACACGGCAGCGATGTCGTACTACATGATTTTCGGCGCGATATTCATGATGGGCGCCAACCTGTTCTTCAGTTTCCGCTTCCGGCTTTCGGTCATCACCTCCGGTCTCGTACTGTGCGCATTTTTCGTCACGATCGAAGCATTTTTCCCGTCTAGCCCTGCCTACAAGCTTGCATTCGGATTGTTCTACGTTTCGTGCTTCACCTTCACGTCTTTCGTGAATTGGCGGCTGACC
Organism: Rhizobium sp. Root708; assembly: GCF_001429725.1. Lineage (GTDB taxonomy): Bacteria > Pseudomonadota > Alphaproteobacteria > Rhizobiales > Rhizobiaceae > Rhizobium. The sequence goes on from NZ_LMHV01000023.1 coordinate 408,501, forward strand.
ATCGAGCGTCGGAGCGTCTTGCTGAATGCCGCGGAAGCGCGGCATCAGCATTGGGAAGCGTCAGAACGCGGAAAATCACTACTGGAGCTTTCCCACACCGATTATCTGACAGGTATTGGTAACAGGCGCGCGCTGGATCGGCGGCTCGACGAGTGCTGGCTCGCCTGGAAAAACGAGCACCGTGACTTTTTCGTTTTTCTCATAGACGTCGACTTCTTCAAACGCTTCAACGATCGGTACGGACATCAGGAAGGTGACCGATGCCTGACTGTCATCGCCAAGGCTTTGAAGGCCGTCGTCGAGCCGTCCGGCGGCATGATTGGAAGATATGGCGGCGAGGAGTTTATCGTCGTGATGCCGGTCGAATCTCAACGGACGGCTCTGAGCCTGGCCGAAAGGATACGGACCGAAGTCGAGCTTCTTGCCATCGGACATGACGAACGGCCGGATGATAGGACGATCGTATCGGTAAGTGTGGGCGTCGCCTTCACACGTGAACCGGCAGGCGAGAAAGTCGAGCGGATCGTACGCGAGGCGGATCTTGCGCTCTATAACGCAAAAGCGAGTGGGCGGAACTGCGTCAGAAGTTTTGATCCGCTGCTACCACGGCCAGATGACAATGCCGGAAAGCTTGTTCCGTTGCTCGCCGCCGCAATCGATCGGAACCTTGTATCACTCGTCTACCAGCCGATATTTGACGTGCACGGCAAGGCCAGAGCTGTTGAAGCGCTTATGCGACTTAAGATGCCCAACGGCACCGCGGTTTCGCCAAAGGTGTTCATTCCCGTGGCGGAACAAACGGGAGCGATCCTCGAGTTGGGTCGATGGGCGATAGAGACTGCATGCCGTGACATCCTGATGACCGACCGTATGGCGACGGTCAGCGTCAACGTGTCGCCCATACAGTTACGAGCACCCGGCTTCGCGGCAAGCGTGGCTGAGATCCTCAAGGAATGCGGTGTTGGCGGGTCGCGCCTGGCGCTCGAAGTCACAGAGGGCCTGGACATGGACATGCGGTCCGAGGTGTTCAAATGCATTGCCGATCTTCGGAGCCTCGGCGTCGAGATATGGCTGGACGACTTCGGTTCGGGCTTCGCGGGATTGTCTTGGCTGCGTGCGATCGACTTCAACACTGTGAAGGTGGATCGCACGTTCCTGCACGATTGCTCCAACCCGCGCGGGCTGTTGATGCTCCAGGACATGATCTCGCTCATCCGCAACCGCGGGAATACTATTCTGGTAGAGGGTGTGGAGACTGCAGCGCAACTTTCTCTGCTCAGAGAACTCCAGATTGATCGCGTTCAAGGTTATCACCTCGGTATGCCGGTTAGTGCTGAACTCTTGCAGGCGGCATAGCGAGCAAAGGCTATGTCGTCACCCGCGGGCCTGCCGCCGTAAACGCGAAGCAGCTCACTTCTACAAGGACTGGTCAAAAAGCACTCGGCCTTTCTCTTCAGGACGGGTTTCTGAACGAAACGACGGCGGCGGCGGCCTTCCGAACGCTCTTCGATGCATCCGCCTTGGATGACGACGGATGCTGCGGATCCTTTCTTGGATAGCAGAGGGAGATCAGAAGGAACGCGACGAGGCCGCCCAGCAGTTCGGCGGGCACGTACATTGCCGCAGTCGCCTTGGACAGAGCGACAGGCCCCACGGCAATCAGGCAGCCGATCGCGATCGCAGGGTTCGCAACCGATCCGGACGGAAGGGCAATGATCGCCGCTGTCAGCCAGGCACCGACACCGAAAGGACCGCTCTCCGGGCGACCACTGCGGGCACAGCCGAAGACGACGATCATAAGGCCACATCCCGCGACCACTTCGCTCCAGACCATCGAATTCGTGGCTACCAACGGCATGGTTATCCCTGCCGGAAACAGCGAATTCGCAAGCAGCGATCCGATGAGCGCCCCGACGATCTGGCCGCAGACATACGATATCGTGCACTGGGGCGAGCGATCGCCCCACATCCACTGCATGATGGTGATCATCGGATTGAAATGACCGCCGGACACGGCGCCGAAGGCGAGGATCAGACCGACGAGGCTTGCCGAGACCGCGACCGCCCCTGCGAGCGTTGCAATCGCTCCGTCCGCGCCGAGACGCTGGCAGGTCAATCCGCTGGCGACGACAGCGAGCATCAGGAGCGCCGTCCCCACGGTCTCGACGACGACACGACGTGGAAGTGCGAGCGAACCGTCGCGCTCGTAGAAGCAAGGGGTGTCGTTGTCGCTCATGGGCTGAGGCTCTCGACCCTGCAGCCCTGACTGCGAAGTCGGGCAGCCACCTCGTCCATCTTCGTCGCCAGCATCTCCGGCGTCAGAATTTGCTTCTGGAACGAGATGTTCGCAAAGGTGACGATCCAGCGTTCGTAATAGGTCAGCTTGCCGACGACGTCGCTGCCCAGGGATTCGACGCCTCGGCGCTTCTCTTCGGTGTTGATGATCTTGTGGAAGTCGAGGACGTCGGCGAGCGCATGGCATCGCTTCTCCCACGGCAGAAGTTCGTGATCGACCTTCTCGATCGGACCAGCGGGAAGCCCCCCGATGTCGTTCGGCAGGCGCGACACAAGGTCCGCGGTATCGGTCATGGTCGTTCTCCCTTACTTGGTCGCCTGGACGACACCGATCATCGTGTCCCTCGTCACCAGCGCGGCGAGCTGCTCTTCGGAAAAGCCGTCGGTCGCCGCCGGACGAAGCGGCAAGACGAGATATCGGACGATCGCGGTGGAGTCGCTGACCACAACTTCGACGTCGTCGGGAATGTGGGTGCCGAACTCGGCAAGGACCGCCCGCGGCTCAGACACCGCGCGGGCCCGATATGGCTTGAGCTTTTACCAGTCAGGTGGCAGGCCCAGAACGGGGCGCGGATAGCACGAGCAAAGCGTACAGACGATGAGATTGTGAGTCTTCTCGGTGTTCTCGAGGACGATGAGCTGTGTGTCGTCGTAGAAGCTGATGCCGAATTCCTCGCACGCGGTGCGGCCGTTCGCGAGCAGACGCGCCTTGAACGCGGGATCGGTCCAGGCACGCGCGACGACCTTTGCGCCTAAAGCAGGATTGCGGGAATCGAGCACTTCGATCTGGCGTCGAATTTCTTCGGGACCGATCAGCTTCCTCTCGACGAGGAGCTCGCGCATCGCGATTTCCATTACCTCGTAGTAGCTGATGGTCCCCTCCGAGGAGATCGGGGCATGGTGATGGTGATGGTGATGGTGACGATGGTGGTCGTGGTGATTGCCGTCCGTTTCGCTCATCGTCAAATCCTTTCAAGCCATGTCTCGTAGATTTCGATCGCGAGAGCGTCACGGCTCGAACCGGCATAGTTCGGCCAGACCTCCTTCAACGAGACCACGCAACGATAGTAGTGGAGGCGCGAGCCCGCGTTGCGACCGTAGGCCTCCCCCTCGTTGTCGACGGCCGCGGGGTCGATGACGGACTCGATCTTCGCCTCCTTGCCGCGAAGGTATCGTGGAACGCGGTAATGCCCGATAGGAGACCGCGCCGAGATGCGGACCCTGTCGCCCGCTGCGAATATCGGCTTTTCGCCGAGAGCAAATACGACTGGCTTTCCATCTGTGACTTCGACGTCGTCCGTCCGCATTGAAATATCCCGTTCAAACGCCACCGTCGTCCCGGAGGACGGGACTGGAGACCGGATGCGATGTTGTCAGTGATTTCTGGTACGTCCGAAACGTCGACATGGTCTTTCGAGAAAGCACGAACGACCGGCCGGGTGGGCTACAGCGGCGACCGTTTCCGTCCTGAGATGCTTGCCCGCATGATGCGGTCGGCGACGATCGCCACGGCCGCGCCGCCGCAGATGAGGTAGCAGATACCAAGCGGTATATGGCAGCCTCATTTGCTTGTCGGAAGCCTTCCAGTTTCGTGCGAGCACTTATTGGCCAAGGGTAGCGCGGATATCCGCCAGCCTGCGAACCTGCTTTCCCTCCGCATCGAAATTTTCCGGCGAGAGCCAAGCCTCAAACGCATCGTTGAGCTTCGGCCATTCGCTATCGATCATCGAGAACCAAGCCGTGTCGCGATCGCGGCGCTTGGAGATCATATGCTGGCGAAAGACGCCTTCGAAGGTGAAGCCAAAGCGCAAGGCCGTCGTCTTGCTCGGCTCGTTTTTATGGTCGCATTTCCACTCGTAACGGCGGTAGCGCAGATCTTCGAACACATGCCTGGCCATTAAATAATGCACTTCCGTCGAGATCGCAGAGCGCTGCATGTCAATACCATGCGCCACGCCGCCGATTTCGACCACGCCGTTGGCTGGATCGGCACGCATGAAACTCGCCATACCGACGATTTTGGCAGTCCTATTGTTGCGGAAGATATGCGTCAGCCAGCCGCTATTTTTGACATCTTCGAGCCACGTGCCAAAATCGTCGATGCCGCCAAAATCGTCCTGCGCAAAGTAACGTAGTAGGGGATTGATGCTCATGTCGCCCAATCCATTCCAGAGTTCCTGCAGGTGCTGCTCAGGAATGAACGGTTCAACCGTTCCATACCGACCCTTCAGCGTCAGATGGCTTGGGGCTGCAACCTTGTAGTTGGAAAGATCGCGCATAATCGCTCCTCTGGTCAAGAAGTGGATAGTCCAGCCGCTTTTTAAAGGCAATGGCCTCCTGACAAGGCGGTATTGACCGTAGGCGGACCGCCGTCGTGAGAGGGATTGAGGCGCCAGGATGGATTTTCCCGATGCTTCGTGGTGTCCGTTCAATCCGGTTAATCCGCCCCTCTCGCTAGTTTCGTGCATCAACTAGCTAACCCTCCTTGCCCCGCCTACCTGGGCGTTCGGATCTGCCGCGGCGGCAATGTCTCAGGGGGGACTGGCAGCGCGAAATCCAGCGAAGCTCAAGAACCCAGGTCCATCAACATCTTCGCCCGCAGAAGTCGAGGGGTCGAGAGACCCTCAGTGAATCGCTCGTAGATGGGGAGGAGAATTTTCCGGGTCGGCGGCTGTTCTCCCCGACCGGCAAGATGTTCGACAAGAGTGATGCTCGCAGTGAGCTCCCAATACAGACCGCGTTGAGCGGACGCTCGTTCGGCGGCCTCCTGAAACAGGTTCACCGGCGATCTTCCACTGACATTTTGTGCCGCGATTATCTCGCCTTTTCTCCGCAGCAATTCCGGGACCATCCATCGGTAGCCTTTGGCGGCTGAAAACATCAATGCCTCCTCGATTTGATCGAGGCCCTCGTTCAGACGCCCAGCCATCTGTAACGCGGCTGCGAGTTCGCACATGAAAAAGGGATAGAACAGCAAATACGAGGTCTCATGCATTTCACGAAGCCCGGCTCGAAGAGCGTCTATGCCCTCCGCGGGCGAGCCTGATCGCGAAGCCAGACTGCCACGCACACACAGTCCCACCGCGTAGAAAGGCTTCATACCATGCTGCAAGGCGTGTTCAATCAGTTCTTCGCCCCACTCTCGAGCTCGAGGCTCGTTGTCCAAGCTCAAGGATACGAAAGCGGACGCCCAAGCCAGGGCAACGCAAGATACAAAAGGCTGGTTGGTCGCGCGTGCTTCGAGAATGGAATCTTCCGCTGTGCGCGCGGCTGCGTCCAGTCGACCCAGCGATATCAAGTTGACCGTGTTGTGAGCCATAGAGGACGTTCGAATGTCCGCCCCCAGTCTCAGCATATCTCGGCGACGATTGATAAGAGGCGAACTCCTCGCGGCCCAGTCAAGCCTGTCGTGTGCTTCCAGGTGCTCTGCTTGATAAGCCTGCGGAATACCAATCATCCACGCTGCTGCCGCGCGTGACTGTAGGTCTCGTGCATCGGAACCCTGCTCGTATTCGCGTGCATAGACAAGCGCGTCATCCAACTCCATCGAGCGAGCGGAAAAAAGCCAAAGCGCGCACGTCACTCGTTGCCGATAATCTGCGTCACCCAAAGCTTTTGCGAGTGACAGCGCGCGAACAAGCGCTTCTCTTCCCCGCTTGCTCATGCCTTGAGTATAGATCAGGGCAAACCCGAACGCGCATTGAAGGACCATTTCAGTGCGACTGCCCGCCTCACCCTTAAGATGAGACAGCGCCTTCTGAGCCCACTCACCAGATTCAAATACAAGCGATGTCGCGGTCCAGAAATCGGAGGTGGCGGCGGCCAGTCTCGCTCCCAACTTCCCATCGCCATCAGGCGATAAGGCCCAAGTCAAAGCGGCTCGTAGATTGTCAATTTCCCGGCGGTATGGACCGAAATGTTCGATCGCTACCTGAAGTGAGCTGGCATTCGAGAATGGCTGGAAGAACAGCCAAAAGAACTCCGCACTTCGCTGCATTGCCAGCCGATAGTCAGCGCCGGGCCCGAGTTTTTCGAGCGAGTAGACCCGCACGGTCTCCAGTAGACGCCACCGAGGAGCCGCGTCCGTTCCTTCAAATATAACCAGCGATTTTGAGACGAGATTCGAAAGCCCTATGGCGGTTACCTCCTCGCCCTCACCGCTCGCCGCTGTGGCCGCCTCCAACGTGAAGCCTGCGGGGAAGACGGCCAGATTGCGAAGGAGGCGACGCTCGCCTTCCGGCAACAATTCGTAGCTCCAATCAAGTGCGGCCCGCAGCGTTCGGTGGCGAGGCAGAGCAGTTCGTCGGCCGCCAGTGAGGAGCACAAAGCGATCGTCCAAGCGGCCAGCTATCTGCTGAAGCCCCAAGGTGGCAGCCCGAGCAGCAGCGAACTCTATGGCTAGGGGAATTCCGTCGAGATGACGGCAGATACCCGCAATAACCGAGATCCGTTCTTCACTCATAGTAAAGTCAGACTGCAGCGCCAGCGTTCGAGCGACGAACAACTGAACTGCACTATGTTGGAGCCCGTCGGCATTTCCTTCTCTCGCAGGCACCTCGAGCGGCGGTACGCGATAGGTGAATTCGCCATCTATGCGAAGAAGTTCCCGGCTCGTGGCGAGTACAGATACGTTCGGGCAGGCGCGCAGGATTGCCTCGACCATCTCAGCGGCGGCGTCGACAACATGTTCGCAATTGTCGATGACAAGCAACATTTTCCTGTTGCCGATGGCTTGAGCCACGAGATCGGCGGAGATGTCATCGCCTTGAAGGCGTAAGTCGAGGGTTTGGGCAAGCGCTGTCGGAACGAGATTCGAATCTGGAAGCGACACCAGTTCTACAAAGAACGCATCGCCGTCGATCGACGGCTGCAGACGTCGGGCGACTTCCGATGCAAGTACAGTCTTTCCGATGCCGCCCGGCCCGGTAAGGGTTACAACACGATAGGCCGACATCAACGTTATGATTTGCAGGATTGAAGCCTGACGTCCAATAAGTTCGGACGCGGCCGAAGGTATATTCGTGACGAAAGCCCCGCGTTCACTCGACGGCACGCGGATCGCTTGCGTCGACCCAAGGAATCGCGCCTCGGGTTCGGTCCATTCACCGAGGAGACGATACCCCCGACCGGACACAGTCCGGAGCAGGTCGCGATCCTTACCAAGCGCCCGTCGTATCGCCGAGATATGTACTTGAAGGGTATTGTCCTCGACCACGAGGCCGGGCCAGACGCGCTTCATCAGTGCGTCCTTCATTACGATCCCGCCCGAGGCAAGAGCGAGCGCCTCAAGGATTTCGAATGCTCGATTGCCGAGAGGGACCGGTGCGCCCATGGCACGCAGCTCTCGTTTCTCAAGATCAAGCTCCCATCCGGAATACTCAAAAAGGCCAATCTCAATCTGTCCCAAAGCAATCCGATTCTATGTGGATGGAGCCATGACAATAAGACCATGGAAGGGGCAGATTGCGGAACAGCGCTTACGCAACCCTTAGAAGAATTATTCAGCTTTTTTCAGGTTCGGTCACGCCACTTAAGTCGCAACAGCCTGCGCGCTCGTCTAAAACCATTACAGCAATATCCACACAAGCGAGTACGACCTGTCAATCAAGCACTTCAGCCGGATATCGCGTGTAAAATCAATGTGGGAGAAATGACATGTACCTCACCAGATACCTTACCGCTCCTTTGAAGCACGTCATCATACCGCCCAGCTTCCCGGTGGTGGCAGTGCTGAGCAACGGCACCGATATCTCCTCGGTGCTGCATGAACATACCACTCGAATGGGATGGCACCCAGAGCAGTACGCCTCGGCAACCAGCTTTCTGGATAGCGCGCAGGCCGGCTCCTTCGGGTGTATTGTCGTTGATGCTGGCATGGCCGAACTAACGGCCTCAGATCTCACGCAGCTTATTTGTTTACATGCCCCGCATTGCCCCATCATCGTTCTGACCGCCAAGCCCCGTGCCGCCATGACCGCCACGATCAGCAAATTCCGCGTGACATTCATGCCGAAACCAGAAGACCCCAGCGTTCTTGAGGATGAGGTGAATGCAGCAATTCGTGCAATCAATGACGCGAACCGTCTGGAAGCCTATTTTCTGACGCTAACGCCGCGAGAGCGACAGGTTATGAAGTTTGTAGCGGAGGGCCTGTTGAACAAGCAGGTGGCTTTTAGACTGAACATCAGCGAGATAACCGTGAAGGCTCACCGGGGGCAAGTCATGAGAAAGATGAATGCCAGAACCCTGCCGGATTTGGTCAACATGGCCGCGAGACTTGGGCCAGCCTCAGGATATGCCGACCGTCAATCAACTCCGTGATATCCGCTACCCTGTTTTCAAGGAACCGAATGCCGCGCATTTTTGGGCAATCTGGGGCAATTGTTCAAATGCGGCTTCTGCCTAGCGAACTAAACATATGCTTAGGATCAGCTACGGGTCTATCCGACTGACCGTACGGCACTAACACCGGGCATTCTTGTGAAGTTCGAAGCAATCTCGGAAAACAGAGGTGTGGTAGTTCCAGTCTCTTAAATCTGCTCCGAATGAACAGCCTCCTGAAATTTCACAGCTAGAGTTCGGTGGGGCGCTGCTATTGCCTTGCTCATGCAGAGCTTTATGAAAGGTTCAAGATGTCAAGCGCCGGGCTCGGGGGGACCCGGAATGGCTTGCAGCGTATGCGAAAAAGCTGTCATTTTCCCCGCAAACCAACATCCCTCTGCGTAGATTTCTTTGACGCATCGGGCCAGCAGAGCGGCCGGGAGATAGTAACTGGCCTCTCTGCTGCTTATCGAGGAACGGCCTATGCTACCTTCGCGCCGGCCTTCATGCTGGTGAGAAGCTTTACGAGTGCTTGCGCGCCGGCTGTCGAAGATGCCGGATTTTGGCCGGTGATCAGTCTGCCGTCGGTGATGGCGAAACTCTCCCAGTTCGGCTTCTTCTCATAGAGGCCGCCGAGCCGCTTGAGCTCGTCCTCGACGAGGAACGGCACGACCTTGGTCAGTTGCACTGCTTCTTCCTCGCCGTTGGTAAAACCAGTGACCCGCTTGCCCTTGACGATTGGAGCGCCGTTGTAGGTTACCCGGTGCAGCACGGCCGGTGCGTGGCAGACTGCCGCGACGGGCTTGCCTGAGTTGTAGAAGGTCTCGATGAGCTTGATCGAGTCGGGATTGTCCACCAGATCCCACATGGGACCATGGCCGCCGGGATAGAAGACTGCGTCGAAATCGTCGGAGCGAACGTCGCTCAACTTCCCGGTGGTTGCGAACACTTTTTGGGCGGCCTTATCCTCCTTGAATCGCGCCATGGCGGGCGTCTGGTTCTCCGGCAGGTCGCTTTTCGGGTCGATGGGCGGTTGGCCGCCCTTGGGTGACACCAGCGTCAGATCGACGCCGGCATCGCGGAAGACGTAATAGGGCGCAGCACCCTCTTCGAGCCAGAAGCCAGTCTTGCGCCCCGTGCTTCCGAGTATATCGTGAGAGGTGAATACCATGAGAATCTTCATCGTTCAGCTCCTTGCAATGCTGTTCAGCAGCGGAATGGCTGCGGATAGAAACTACCGAGGATGAGTGCATTTCGCACTTGCACGTTGGTATCGCCAACACCTTGGTATCGGTCGGTGCGCGAAGTTGAAGCGTAGGGAGATCCCGAGCTTGAAAAAGCCAGGACGCTGACCTCATTGACAGGTCAGACCATTTTAGCTGCGGTCGACCCGTCTAGTGCGGCCTTGAACCGCACCTGCTATCCAAGCTCGCCTGTCAAGAATTGCGCCCTGCCCAAGCCGAACGACCAGTCCTCGTCCGAGTTGTTGATCATGGTGACCATCACGTCGGACGGCTCGATATCGCAGCGGGCTTGTAGCTCGCGGGCGAGATTGGCATAGAACGCGACCTTGGCATCTCGAGACCGCGGCCGACTGACGATTTCGAGCAGGATGATTTTTTCAGTCCGCGCGATGTCGAGCCCGGTGTCGAGAGCCCAAAAGTGAGACGCCTCGTGCTCATGAAGGATTTGATAGCGGTCTCGCGGAGGGACGCCGAAGGACGCGACAATGACGTCGTGGATTGTATCCAACAGCATGCTGAGTTCCTGAGACGTCCGACATTTCAGGACATGGACTTTGACCAGCGGCATCGGACGTCTCCCTGGCTTTCGCTTTAAGTGCCGACGACGTCCACGGCTTAGAAGCATTCTGTTCTGCGGCGCGACCGGGGCGCCTGCGAATGGATGCGGCTTGCTCTCGCGTCTCGCCTTATGCGATCCGGGCTCTGGTCGTCATCGAACCAACGGACAAGAGCGTGAGCCGGATCGCAAGCATACGCTATTGAACGATGGTATGGCCGATACGCCGGTTCTGCATTCAGTTATGGATCCTGCCGGTGGTGCGTATGGCATGCGGCACGCCGCCGGCTGTTCTTCCGGCGGCGTCAGCGCAGTGATCTCCGAGATCGTCCGGAATTCAGGCCGTTCCGTCTGCCTTCTTCTTTCTATACTGGACAGTTGGGAGGCCTCCCCAACCCCAATTGTCGAGTTCGACCTCCTCGATCACCACATAGGTCGATTCCAGTGGCTTGTTGAGAACGTCGAGCATGACTTGACTGACGCCGGCGATGATCGCGGCCTTTTCCTCGGCAGTGACCGATGTGCGATCGGGCGTCGTGCCTTCACGCGTTACCTGTACGGTGACGATGGGCATTTCGTACTCTCCTTGTTCGAGGCGGGATCGACCCTAGGCGGCCATTGCCTCTAAATGCTTCTGGAGTTGATCGACGTGGGCATAACCGGCGCCAACCCTGCTCAGTATCCCACCGTTCTTCAGGAACAGCGTGGGGAAGCTGGAAACACCCATCGCACGGGCCGTCGCGAAGTCTGTCGCAGCCTCTTCGATGGTGCTTCTCTTCTTCCATGTTGCAAGGAAATCGGCTGCGGAGACAGGATGACCCAACTCCTCAAGCGCCCTGTGTCCCACATCCGCAAGGACCGCCCCATCCGTGGTGTCCAGTGCAGCAACGTAGAAGGCGTGCTGGAATGCCCGAAAGACCTTCAACATATCCGCTTCCGGCCGAAGAATTCGGGCAGTCACAACCGCGCGGCAGACGGGCTCGGTATCGTAGACGAAACCGGTTCGGGCGAGCAGGCCTTCACGGTTGAACGGCACGCCGCTAGCTTCCTCGACCTTCGCCCAGTGATGCAGCCTGAATTGCTTGCCAGCGTCGTCCAGAACGTCGGTCGCGCCAGCCCGTAGTCCACCGAGAACAATCCTCAGCGAGGCGTCGGGGCGCCGTTGGAGCAGAAGCTCCATCTGCTTGCCGAATCCATAGCACCACGAGCACATCGGATCGGCGGCCAATACAAGTTCCATTGTCTTTCCTTTCGCTTGCCAGAACGAAGCGTGGCGCGATACGCCACGCTTTCCTCACGGTCAGGCCTACCAACGACCAGCGTTCTGGCCGCCGTCGACATGAAGGATCTCGCCAGTGACGAAGCCGGCGCCCTCGAGGTAGATGACGGCATCGACGATGTCGCGAATCTCGCCCATATGGCCGACGGGATGAAGTGCCGACAGGAACTCATGGGTCTCGGGAGCGTGCATCGGGGTCTTGATGATGCCCGGCGAGACGGCGTTCACTCGGACACCGGTCTTGGCAAACTCGATTGCCAGTTCCTTCGTCACTGCGTTCAATCCGCCCTTGGTAAGCGATGCAAGGGCCGCCGGAACGCTGGCGACCGGCTGGTTGACGAGGCTCGTCGTTATGCTGACGATGTGGCCGGATCCCTGCTTCAGCATTTCCCTGGCCGCGCGCTGGGTAATGTGGAAGAACCCGGCGACGTTGACGCCGAAGTTAAGGTCGTAGTCTTCCTGGGTGAAATCGACGAACGGCTTTGCGGTAAAGACGCCAGCATTGTTGACCAGCGTATCCACGCGGCCGAAGCGCTCGAGTGCTTCGCGCACCACGCGGTCTGCCGTCTCGGAATTGGAGATGTCGCCAGCGACGGCGTGCACGCCTTCGTCAGAACCTTGCTTGATTGAACGCGAGGTGGCGACCACGCGGTAGTTCCGCTCGCGGTAGGCGCGGACGAGACCTTCACCGATACCCTGCGATGCGCCGGTGATGATGGCGACCTTCTGCTGATTGCTCATGATATACATCCTTTTCAATTGCAGCGGTCCTGGTTCGGGCCGCCCGCCGCCCTCGGCGTCGGTGCTATTGATTTAGATCCGATTGACGATCGGGAGAATTGCCAACATCAAGCAATCACTTCACCGATTTTCGGGATAATGTTGGTTTCGATCTTGTGAGCAATCCGCAAAGATAGCCAGTTCCCTCCCGCGTTGCCGAGACCTGGGCAACTGAGCATGTCACGTTGGAAGCAAGGACGTTTGCACCTTTCGCGCCTACACCTTTGGAGCCATCAACGCAGCTACCCTGCCAGGGCATAGGCAGGAATAGTAGCGGCATGTGATATTTCAATCGGGATAGTGATATTAGGCTGTTAAGAGCCCCAGACCGCCTTTGTGAGTTGGGCGGTAAACGCTGTATCACCCTGCTGGCCCGGTAGACGAGTGGTGATTTCCTGAACCGTCCATTCGTTGCCGTCTGGATCGTGGAATACCACGTATGATGCATAGCTCTTGCGTTGTGGATTGAAACCGTTGGCGATGCCCCGACCATCGGAATGGTGAAATATTCCGCCCACATCGTGGAAAGGTTCGCTCACCTCGACACCTCGCGCGGCGAGATCTGTTCGTGCGTCCTCCAGGTCCGAGACGACCAGATGCAGCCCGCGCGACGAACCGGCAGGCGCTGTCGTGATGTTTTTTCCAAACATCACGGAGCAGTTTGACCCGCGAGGCGTGAACTGGATGACCCGGTAGTCGTCACCTTGAAAATCGATATCAAGCCGCCACCCCAGATTTGCGTAGAAAGCCTTGCTTCGGTCGGCGTCGGACACGGCGATGACGGCGAGTTCGAGCGTCATTGCAACACCCGAAACGCTCTGCGCGGCTTCTTTCCTGGTAGATCTGACTTCGCTATCCATATCCCGTGCTCCTTCAATAGGTGATCGCCAGTGGGTTCGCGAACGGCGACAACGAGGTCAGCTTATGGAGGAGTGTCGTTCTCGCCATTGCACTTAGGTATCAGCGGCCGACGAAGCCCTCCGGAGGCCGGCGAAGCTCTCGATACCTTGGTATCGCCGACACCATCGTTCAGTGGCCACCCAGATGCAGCGAGGCCATCGTTATCGCCCGCGGGATCGCGGAAAACTTGCAGTCTGTTGCTGTGGCAAGCGCAACCAGACAGGTGAGAACGATGAAGGACGCAAGCACTGATATTGAACAAGCGCGCAGCTTCGGCACCTTGTCTCTCGCACTGTCGGCTTTCGCAATAGTCGCGGATAAGGCCGCGTATCATGGCCACGTCGTCCGACCCCCAGCGGAGCCCCGCACATCTTGTAGTGCCGCTTCATTTCATTGGCGCCCTTCTATGCCGGGTGTCAGATTGGGTCTGTCGGATTGCAGGCCGACCACACGGGCGAGCATGTCAGCGTCGACCTGTTTTCATTTGAAGACGCTTCACTGGAATTGGCGGGGACCCAGACGCGGACCGAGGAAAGCGGCGGCCTGATCGATGCCAAGGCGAAAACGATTGCCGCCATCGCACAAAGGATAATGAAACCGGGGAAAATACTGCCGGACGGCTCGTCGCCTTTGTACCTCATCGTCTTCTCCTGAAGCTTGTCGGCGGAAAGCCGCGGCCAGGAGTTCACTATGTCGGACAGCGCAAGGGCAGGCAGTTGCACATAGGTATTGGCGATACATTGGTATGCCCGACACCTTCGTCCAATAGCGGGTTGGCCCCTCCCATCCGAAACTCCGCTGGCAATTTCCGCCCTTGGCAGGATCACGGGCGGTAACCGTTCAGTGGTCCATCACGGGAGAAAGCAGTCATGCACAACTTCAAGACAGGAAACCTAACACGCCGGTCCTTGGGCGAGATCGCACTTGCACTGACCGCGGCCGGAATCCTTTCAGGACAGGCGGAGGGTGCTGACCAGAGCACGAAGGCCCGCCGTTCGGTGGGACATAGTCTTGCAGCCAACGGACATGTCGACGCTGGAGATCTCAATGTCGGATATGCCGAACTTGGCCCTGCTGACGGGTCGCCAGTTCTCTTGTTCCACGGCTGGCCATACGACATCAACAGCTTTGCCGAGGTTGCCCCGTTGCTGGCAGAGCGCGGCCATCGTGTCATCGTGCCTCACCTGCGCGGTTACGGCAGCACGAAATTCCTGTCCGACGACACGATGCGCAACGGTCAGCAGTCGGCACTGGCCGTCGATGCCATCAATCTGATGGACGCTCTGAAGATCGACAAGGCTACTGTCGCCGGGTTCGACTGGGGCGCCCGTACGGCAGATATCGTCGCCGCACTCTGGCCGGAACGATGCAAGGGCCTGGTCTCCGTCAGCGGCTATCTGATCGGGAACCAGGCTGCCGGAAAGGCACCGCTACCGCCATCCGCCGAGCTTCAATGGTGGTATCAGTTTTATTTCGCCACGGACCGCGGCCGCGATGGCTACGCAAAATACACAAACGACTTCGCCAGGCTCATTTGGCAGCTCGCCTCTCCGCACTGGAAATTCGACGACGCTACGTTCGAACGAAGCGCCGCAGCATTCTCCAATCCTGATCATGTCGCCATCGTCGTCCACAACTACCGTTGGCGGCTAGGACTGACCGAGGGCGAGAAGCGCTTCGACGAGTTCGAAACCAAGCTAGCATCCGCTCCTGAAATCCAGGTGCGCGCCATCACCATGGAAGGCGACGCCAACGGCGCGCCTCATCCCGATCCCAAGGCCTATGCTTCGAAGTTTAAGGCAAAATATGAACACCGGCTGATTTCGGGCGGAATCGGTCATAACCTTCCACAGGAGGCACCCGAGGCGTTCGCCAAGGCGGTCATCGACGTGAATTCCTGGACATGACGTCACCCATTGGTGGACGACGATGCAGGAACTCGGCGACCGCAATATCCATGCTTGAGAACGAACGGATCTAACCCCCCACCCGACGGCGCCCCAGCGATCGCGGTCAGTTTCCTCTCCAATCTGAGACACAGGAAAGAGCAATCGGCCATGACAACACGCGTAGACGAGACTTTCACGGTGATTGCGGAAAAATCGAACCGCTCCATGTCCTTGTTGCGGTGGGCATTGATTGTCATCTTTCTATGGTTTGGCGCCATGAAGTTTACCGCTTACGAGGCAGCGGGAATTGCCCCCTTCATCGAGCATAGCCCCATCATGCGTTGGCTGAGTGTTTTGTTTGGCGTACAGGGAGCGAGCTATGTCGTCGGTGTACTTGAACTATCGACTGCGGCGGCTTTGATCATCGGCGCGTTTAGCCCGCTGTTTTCGGCCCTTGGGGCAGCAATGTCGGCGGCAACATTTGTCATCACGCTCACCTTTCTGTTGAGCACGCCCGGAGTAGCTGAGGCAACTGCCGGTGGATTCCCTGCAATCTCTGCGGTCCCTGGGCAGTTCTTGTTGAAGGACCTAGTTCTGCTCGCCGCATCTCTGTGCCTCCTGGCGGCTTCTTTGCGCCCTCGTTCCAATCGCTGACAGTAGCCTGATCTGTCGATTGATGCGTATAGGCGACACCTTAGCTTGATCCAGCCACGCGCCTTCCAATTTGGCAATCCGCGGATCGATTGACATTCCACGCAACGCACACATCGAATATTTCGATGGTATCCATCAAGAAATGAAGGCTGGCGCGATGCTTGCTAGCCGTGGGATGAAGCGTTGCACTTTCTTCTAGCCAGACCCGGTCTTGTCCGCGCCATCGCACGACCAGAACAGGTCACGCACCAAGGCGAAAGGCGCCAGAGCGCAGCCGTCACAGAGATTGGGCGGCAACCAGGCTTGAAAGGATCCATCATTGGAAGTCGGTATCGATAGTTTTGCGATGCTCCTCACCGACCCCTCTACAGGTCAATTGCAGTCAGCCATCGATCGCATGGAAAGCGTGATCGCCGAAATCGAGCTGGCAGATCAGGTGGGCCTGGATGTCTTCGGGATGGGCGAACACCACCGAGCAAACGCGCTTGATTCAGCGCCCGCCATCATCCTGTCGGCCGCCGCCGCGCGTACGAAATCGATCAGGCTGACAAGTGCCGTCGCTGTTCTCAGCGCTGCCGACCCCGTGCGGGTTTTTCAGGAGTTCTCGACCCTGGATCTGATATCCCGCGGACGGGCGGAAATCGTGGTGGGTCGCGGCTCTTCCGTGGATGCCTATCCACTGTTCGGTTTTGACCTGCGGGACTACGATGCGCTATTCGTGGAGAAGCTCGAGCTCCTGCTCAAGATCAGAGAGCAACCAAACATAAAGTGGCAAGGCCGCTTTCGTCCTTCGCTCAATGGTGAGGGTGTTTTTCCTCGACCGCATCAACCGACCTTGCCAATCTGGCTGGGCGTCGGCGGAACGCCGGAATCCTTCGTTCGTGCCGGCACGCTCGGTCTACCGTTGATGGTCGCGATCATCGGCGGAAGCTTCGACCGTTTCCGCCCGTTGGTGGATCTCTATCGTCGTGCCTGGCTCGCCGCTGGCCATCCTCCCGAAAACCAAAGGGTTGGCGTACACGCTCTCGGCTTTGTCGCGGAAAACGACAACGCCGCGAAGGAGGCGTTCTTTCCCGGTTGGTTCCAGATGTTCACGGAAGCTGGAAAGGAACGGGGATGGCCGCCCCCGACCCGAGCACAGTTTGACCATATGTGCGGTCCGCATGGCGCGTTCGTGGTCGGCGACCCACAAACAGTCGCGGCAAAGATACTGCATGTTAACAGGACATTTGGAGGAGTTTCTCGCTTCACTTTCCAGATGAGCACCGCAGCGCTGGAAACTGAAGCAATGCGCCGCTCAATCGAACTGCTCGGCACAGAGGTTGCGCCGCTGGTTCGCAAGCAATCCCTGCTAACGTCGTAGTCGGTCGAAGTGAAATCGCCGAGCAAGTCTTGAAAGGCGCCGGCATTTGTCGGCGCTCCTCTCTCTATCCAAAGATAAGTCTCTGGTAATCAGCCAGCATCTTCGGATCTTCAACCGATCCGTGATGGTGAAGCTGCCGCCATGCCCCGTCCTTGCGCACGAACCAGCGCGTCGTACGGAAGGCGACATCGAGCGTTGCCTTGGCTGTCCTGCATGTTCCACGTTCACGGCCCACGAACAGATGCCAGTCGTCGCCGCCCTGACTGGTGAAACCGTGGAAGGTGACGTGAACCTTTGCCTGCCCTTTGAAGAGCTTGGAATAGCCCTCGGCAATATGGTCCCACCCGCGACGGATGCCACCAATCGGATTGTCCATACTGGGCTCCGCGCCTCCGAGCCATACGGCTTCCAGTCCCAGGAGATCACCCGCGTTGAAAGCGCGGTAGAATTCGATAAGCGCGTCAACAGGGCCGCCATCTCCCCGCTTTGTCTCGTGGCCGTCTATTTCGGTGAGAAGCAGATCCATCGTTATTCTCTCCTTGTGTGGTCCTGGAAGTCACAGGGTCCCGGCACGGCTACCATCTGAGAAAATGGATTTGTTTGTGGTCATCCCCAGCGACGATCGACCCAGTTGAGCTGCAAAGTATGCCGCGCCCTGAAGGTAGAATGCTCGAAGAAAGCGACGCTGATCTATTGGACAAAGGTGTCGTTATGCCTCAGGATTGCACCGATCGCCGGCGGCTCCATGATCTGCCCGATAGCGAACATCGCCGTCAGCAATCCCACGTAGCGGGCATTGTGGGACGTGCGGATTCTTCGCACTTCATTCATCGTTAAGAATGAGATCGCGGTGAAGGGGACGCCGACAAGGTGAAGTGGGGGGACCCGAGCTCCCCTAACCCGTTCTGCTACCGAGAAGCCGCCCGCACCGGATACCCAAACAGAGGCCATCAGACGGTAAGCCACGACGAGCTGTGATCGCATTCTTTTCGATGGCCGAGCCCACCCGGCGGCCATACGTCGACCGGCAGAACGACTATCTGCCGCGAAACGTGATAGATCACGAACCGCCGGAATGGCGTTCCAAGACCCTGAGCGCGTGATCGAAGAGCGTCGTGGTCAGCTCGCCAGCGGGTAGTCGCGGAGCCAATCGAGCCGCCTGCCCAGACCACAGGTTGGTGAAGTCGTCCCGACCGTCCGCTTCAGCTTTCGCCCGGACAGTGCCCAGCGCAGCTCCGGCTGTCGGGAACGGTGGCACGCTCTCAGAAAGCGGCCCCAATTCGCGCATGATGCGGTTTACGATGCCGCGTGCAGGCCGACCCGTGAACACATTGGTGATGGCGGTGCTGTCGTCTCCTGCGCCGGCGACCGCAGCCGCATGCATCGCGGGGATTTTGGCTTCGGGACAATAGAGGTATGCGGTGCCGACCTGCACGGCCGAGGCGCCCAGCATCAATGCTGCCGCCACCCCGCGACCGTCCGAAATCCCTCCCGCCGCTATCACGGGAACGCTGACCGCATCGACGACCTGGGGAACAAGAGCCATCGTCCCGACCTGGGTTGACATGTCCGCAGTCAGAAAGTTCCCGCGGTGGCCTCCGGCCTCAAGGCCCATGGCGATCACGGCGTCCACGCCGTTGGCCTCTAGCCATACCGCCTCCTTGACCGTGGTGGCCGACGAAACCACCTTCGCTCCGGTTGCCTTGACGCGATCGACGAGCGATTTTTCAGGAAGACCGAAGTGGAAGCTGATCACGTTCGGCTTGAACTCCTCGACAACCTCGCAGAACGACTGGTCGAACGGCGCGCGCCCCGCTCCTGATATCGGCGCCGAGGGATCCAGTCCCAATTCCACGTAATAGGGTGCAAGAAGCGCCCGCCAACGCATCTGCGCGGCCGGGTCGTCATCCGGGGTGACGTGGGAGAAGAAATTCACGTTTATTGGTTTCGACGTACGCGCTCTTGTCTGCCGCAAAGCATCGCGGAGCTGCTCGATGCCGAACAGGGCGCTGGGCAAAGATCCGAGCCCGCCGGCATTGGATGCTGCGACAACCATCTCGACTGTCGTCGCGCCCGCCATCGGCGCCTGGATAATCGGCAGCTCAATGCCGAAAAGGTCGATGATACGGCGGTCGTGCCAGCGCGCCATGTGGGGCTCCCGAAGTTTACATGCGGTACCAGAGTCATATCGCCGGCTTTCAGCTCCGTCTATTGCACCATGGTCTTCCTCACCTCCATGGACCGACACGAAGGTATCGGGAACACCATCGTACAATAGCGTCCTCCTCCTGTTCGGCGCGAATGTTACGGACGAACGGCGCCTAAATCAGGCCCACTGTTCCCGGCGAATGGCCGGCTTCACAGATTCGCGAACGATGTCCCGCCACCGGGCTTTCCGGTCAGCTGCGGATGGGTCGTCCTGCCCAACGGAGGCATTCGAAATGAGTGTACACAAGACTGTAGTGATTACCGGCGCATCCCAGGGGATTGGTGCCGGACTGGTGAAGACCTTTCTAGACAAGGGCTGGAATGTTGTCGGCACGTCGAGGCGCATTACTGAAACGAGCGAGTTTGATCGCGCGGGCAGGATCGAACTTATCGATGGTGATGTCGCAGATCCAGAAACCGCCGAGCGCGTTACGCAGCGGGCCGTCGAGCAGTTCGGATCGGTCGACGCCCTCGTCAACAATGCGGGCATTTTCGTCACGAAGCCTTTTCTCGATTACACGGTAGAGGATTTCCGTCGCCTTTCCGCAACAAACGTCGAAGGTTTCATCCACTTCACCAAGCATGCGGTCAGACAAATGCTGCGACAGAAGTCCGGCGGCAGCATCGTAACCATTACCTCTTCCTTGACGGACCACCCAATCAAGGGTGTCACGGCGTCCATCCCCATGATTACCAAGGGTGGCCTCAATGCGATCACCAAGAGCCTCGCGCTTGAATTCGCCGCCGAAAACATCAGAGTGAACGCGGTTTCGCCCGGCGTCGTTGACACCCCGCTGCATGCGAAGAACCCGAAAGACTTCTTGAAAACGCTGTCGCCGATGGGCACGATCACGGCCGTCCAGGAGATCGTCGACGGAGTGGTCTATCTGACCGAGTCCGCAAATATCACAGGGGAAGTGCTGCACGTCGACAACGGCGCACATCTCGGAAAATGGTAGCCCCGAACGCAGAAGCACGCCTGCGAGAGCTGGCGAATGTTCTTCCTCCCGCGCCGACACCGTTTGGCGCCTATGTCGAAGCGGTACAAAGCGGGTCGCTGCTTTTCCTGAGTGGCAGGCTGCCGGTGATCGGGCACGCGCCACAATATATAGGACAGGTAGGCAATGACCCCTCGGTTGCCGACGGGTACGACGCCGCGCGAACGGCCTGCCTGAGCGGGTTGGCAGCGACGCGTGCGCATCTCGCTGAACAGAATCCGCATGATCGTAAAGCTCGGCGTCTACATCGCGACGCCGGCCGATTTCCGCGAACATCCAAAGGTCGCGGACGGCGCGTCGGAACTTCTCCTATCGATCTTCGGCATCGAGCGTCTCTCACCCCGCATCGTTCTCGGCGTCTCAAGCATACCGCTCGGAATGCCGGTTGAAGTCGAACTCGTTCTTGAAATCGAACCCGAGCGAACACGTTCGCTTTCAAACCAAAAATGGAGGCAATTATGAAAGTCAGGCTACCAAGTGCGGCGGGCGCAGCTGCTGCGTCCTCGAAATTTCTCGCCGCGGCAGCGCTGCTCATGCTGCCGGCCCTCGCCCTCTCCAGCCAGACAAAGGTTGCCGAGAAGGTGGATGTTCCAGCGGAAGGGAAGTCCGTACAGACACACGCTCAGGTGAGGATCGAGAAACGGACGCCCGCCTACTGGCGCGTCACGTTCGACAATCCGCCGTTCAACATCTTCGGGCCGGAGACAATTCCGCAGATGGAGAAGGCGGTCGCGGAAATCGAGTCCGATCCGAACCTCAGGGTGGTCGTCTTCGACAGCGCTGTACCGGGCTTCTTTCTGACCCACTACAACTTCACGCCGCCGCTCGCCGAATCCACCGGGCTCCCCTCGGGGCCGACCGGCCTACACCCGCTCCCGGACATGCTTGTCCGCATCAGCAAGTCCCCCGTTGTCTCCATCGCCCTGATCCGCGGGCGCGCGACGGGGGTTGGCAGCGAGCTTGCGCTCGCCAGCGACATGCGGTTCGCGAGCCGGCAGAATGCGATCCTGTCGCAGTGGGAAGTCGGCGCAGCCCTCGTCCCCGGCGGCGGGCCGATGGCACGACTTCCGAGGCTGATGGGCCGCGGGCGCGCGCTCGAAGTCCTTCTCGGCTCCGACGATATCGATGGCGATCTCGCCGAGAAGTATGGCTACGTCAACCGTTCGTTCGACGACGACAAGCTCGACCCCTTTGTCGATGCGCTGGCGACCCGGATTTCCGGCTTCGACCGCCAGGCGATCGCCGACACCAAGCGCCTGGTCGACTTCGCAAGTCTTCCGAGCGACCCGGAGATCGCAGCCGGCTGGGATGCCTTCATTACCTCGGTCCAGCGTCCGGCAGCACAAAGAAACATCGGCCGATTGATGGAAATGGGGCTGCAGAAGGATCCTGATATCGAAACAAGACTTGGACACTACACCCAGTCTCTGGCCGAGAAGTAGGTCGGGACGGTGCCCGCGCAAAGGCTCGGCAGGTCGCGTGGGTACCGACAACGAAATGCCAATCAATGTCACGCGGTCGCGCGTCCGCTTTCTGGGCGCTCGACGAGCACAATCTTCGCCAGCTCCCAACCGATGGAGACATCTATGCACAGCATCGAAAACCAGATCGTCGATTCAAGCTTCTCGGCGATCATCAACGCACCGATCGAGAAGATCGACATTCCGACCTGGTGCTTCAACCTGCCGGAAAAGGAATACCAGGGGTGCTCGCCCGCACACATCGCAGCCGGTTTCACGACGGCGCCTGACGGCACGCGGATGTCGATCAATGTCGAGACGATCGGCGGGAGCCTTATGGTCCAGCATTATCACGAGACCCTGGGCGAAAAACACCATCTGATCCTCGACTCAGATTCCGACGTCTTCACGCCGAATGGCCGGGTCACCATCCATGTCACCTGGGAACTGAGCGTGAAAAAAGTCGATGCGTCTCATTGCGAATTCACCAACAGGGTCCGGTCCTACGCGACGGACGAAATGATGACATTCCTCGACCGCCAGGGCATCCCGTTCGAGCTTTTCCGCACGCAACGCCAGCCGATGTCCATTGCGCACAACAAGGGCGAGACACCGCTGTTTGCTGCCAGCATCGAACGTGCCGCACTGAAGAACGCATCCACGAAAGCGGCCTGACCGGCGAAGGAGTATTCAATGACAGAGTTATCCTTCGACCGGAACAACACCGGTCTGCTGGTGGTCGACCCCTACAACGACTTCATCTCGGAAGGCGGCAAGATCTGGCCGCGCATCAAGGAGGTCGCCGAAGCGAACAACTGCGTACCGCATATGCTGGAGGTGTTGACCGCCGCCCGCGAAGCGAAGCTACGCGTCTTCTTCGCAATGCATCATCGCTATCGCCCGGGCGACTACGAGAACTGGAAATTCGTGGCACCGATCCAGCGCGCGGCGTGGAACCGCAGGAGTTTCGAGTTCGGGACCTGGGGCGGCGAATTCCGAGCCGAATTCGTGCCTGTCGCCGGCGAAGTCGTTGCATCCGAGCACTGGTGCTCCAGCGGCTTCGCCAATACCGACCTTGATCTCGAGTTGAAACGGCATGGCATCCAGCGGGTAATCGTGATCGGGCTGGTCGCCCACACCTGCATCGAGGCCACCGTCCGCTACGCTGCGGAGCTTGGCTACGACGTAACAGTCGTCAAGGACGCCGTCGCCGACTATTCGCCGGAAATGATGCATGCGGCGCTGGAGATCAATCTCCCCAGCTATGCCAGCGCGATCGTGGATACCAAGGAAACCATTGCCGCGATTGCGCTTGCCCACGCGTCATAAGCCTTGGTCGAAACAGCAGGCAATATCCGGCGGGCGCAAACGTGCCCGCCGGATTTTCTCTGTGACAAAAGCCGATCGTCAGACGTCCGCCGCCTTGGCGGCCATTGTGGCCTTTGCCCACCAAACGAGTTCATCGAGCGCAGTCTTGGCAGACGGCAGAAGACTAGCTTCGATCTCTTCGATCGGCTTGTTGCCGCCCATCGGAAACACCGCGAAGAACTCTCCACCGCCGATGTGAACGGCCGCGTGTGTGGAAACCATCTGCAGCTCGACGCCAATGCCGCGCAGATGTTCGAGCGCGCGCGATCCGCCGGTACTCCCGTAGGCGATAGCCGTGAAGGGCTTGCGGCTCCATTCCGTGTAGGCCTGGTCCAGCGCGTTCTTCAGCACCCCGGTGATCGAGCGATTGTATTCTGCGACGACGAAGATGTATCCATCGTAGTGGCCGACGGTTTTCTGCCAGCGGACCGCTTCGGGGTTCTGGCTCGGCGCCCAAGCGTTTGATGCCACCTCGTCGAAGAACGGCAGCGGATGGTCGCGCAGATCGACCAGTTCGACATCGACGTCGTCGCGCGCCCTGGCTTGCTTCAGTATCCATTGGGCGGGCTTGTCGGCAAAGCGGGTCGGACGGGTCGAGCCGATAATGACGGCAATTCTTGGTTTCGAAGCCATGCTATCCTCATGTTTGTTGGTTTGTGTTGATGACCCTCTTTCCCAGGATCATTTGCTGTTCAGGGCGTCCGCATACGCATAGAGCCCAGGGGAACCTCCGGTCATCAGAAACAGGACGTTTGATCCAGCTGCGATAACGCCGGCTTCGATATCGGCAAGCATACCGGCGAACGCCTTGCCCCCGTACACCGGATCGAGAAGCAGGCCCTCGGATCGACCGACGATTTTGACCGCCTCGACCATATCTGGCGTCGGCATGCCGTAGCCGCCGCCGAGCTGGCCGCCACTGATCGTCAAGTCCTTGGGCTCTACCCGTTCATTCCTCGATAGCATCTGGAGCACCGAGTTGACCTTATCCACGGTCGCGAGCACGCATGCGTCGGCGGGCGACAGGACGGTATGCGCCAATATCCGCGAAGGATCGCCTCCTGCGATCACGGTCGCGGCCGCCAGACCTGCATGCATGCCGCCGCTGCCATTTGGAATGACGATATGATCGAACGCCATTCCCATTTCGGCCGACTGCATGGCGATCTCGAAGGCGCCGTCGACATATCCAAGACACCCGATCAGCGTCGAACCACCGAGGGTGGCCACGAAAGCCTTTCCTCCAGACGAGGCGATCTCGGATGCCCGACACGCGGCAAAAGCACCCGCATCGTCTCCTTCAGCGAGGATATCGAGGCGTGCGCCGAACAATTGATCCAGTAGCACGTTGCCATTCGCCTGATAGATTTCGCTCTCTCGCGGCACCATCTGCACAAGAACCAGTTCGCAGGACAACCCGATCCTCGCACAGGCTGCCGCGGCGAGCCTGGCGAAGTTCGACTGAACTCCACCGATCGCAATGATCGTGTTGCACCCCTCGGACTTGGCCTGCCCGATCAGGAACTCGAGCTTGCGGAGCTTGTTGCCGCCGCCGCCGAGCTCCATCAGATCGTCTCGTTTCGCCCATATGGAGACGCCTTTGCGCCGATCCCCAAGCATGTGTTCGAGACGAGCCAACCGCTGGACCGGCGTTGATCCCTGCATCAGGCGCACGCGCGGGAACCGGTTCAGTAAATCGGTGGCAGTCATCGCGTATCTCTCATTGAGGTATCTGGGTGTGTCGGACGAAGCCGGCCACACCATTTGACGTCTTCGTCAGGACACCAGCGCTGGCGCCCGATAGCGCGCAGCCGGCGTATTACGCGACAGGTTTGGCATCAGCTTCTGCCGGGCAGCCTCATATGCGTTCCAGTCGTCGGCATTAGGTACGGACGGCAGGGTTATCAACTCGCCCATATCAAGACCGGCGAGCGCGGCATCGACAGCGTCCTCCGCCTTCATGATGATCTGGTCGGGCAGATGGTCGAGCGAGCCACCAGAGGCTTCCCAAAACGGGGTTTCGACAGCGCCCGGAAGCACGGCCTGGATCCGAATGTTTTTCTCGGCCAGTTCCTTCTGCAGGGAGAACGTCAAGGCGATGACGAATGCTTTGGTCGCTCCATAGACGCCATTCAGAATCTCAGGCGCGATGCCCAACGCGGAGGCCATGTTGATGATCGTGCCGTGTTCGCGCGCGACAAACGACGGCGCGACGGCATAGACCAGCCGGGTCAAGGCTATCACGTTGACCTTGATCATCCTCTCCATTGCCTCGACGTCGGACATGAGCAACGGCTCTACCGCGCCGACCCCGGCATTGTTGACGAGCATGGTGATCGACGGATCGCTGCGCAGGATTCCTTCGACCTTCAGAAGGTCGTCATGCTGGCCAAGATCCGCCCGAACGGTTTTCACGGCTCGACCCGTGGCCTGCCCGATTTCCTTGCCGACCCTCGTCAGCGCTTCCTGGCCGCGGGCGACGAGGATGAGGTCGTATCCGCGACGCGCCAGCCTGTCGGCGTAGAGCGCTCCGATGCCCGACGACGCGCCCGTGATGAGCGCCGTGCCTCTTGGAAAATTCGTCATAGTGTTTCTCCTTGCTTGACGTGCAGCCATGGGTGATCGTCAGCGCAACGTCCTGAACGCCGCACGCAGTTCTGATGTGAAGAGGTCTGGTTGTTCCCAGGCGGCGAAGTGTCCGCCCTTGTCGACTTTGTTGTAGTAGATGAGGTTGTGGTAGGCCTTCTCGGCCCAGCTCCTCGGGGCCTGGTAGATTTCGCCGGGAAACACGGTAATTGCTGCGGGGATCTTGATGTCGACCGCGTTGAAGTTGTTGGCGTTGTTCTCCCAGTAGAGACGTGCGCCCGAGGTGGCGGTTCCAGTGAACCAATAGAGAGAGATGTCATCGAGCATCTCATCCCTCGTCAACGACTTCTCCGGGTCGCCGCCGCTGTAGGTCCAGTCCGCGAACTTGTCGTAGTACCAGGCGGCAAGACCGGCAGGCGAATCCGTCAACGCGTAGCCCAGTGTCTGCGGCCTCGTGACCATCATCAGAGCGTACCCCGCACCCTTCGTGTAGAGGGCGTTCATCTGTTCGTAGGCGGCCTTCTCGTCTGCTGAAAGGCCGGCCCGGGCAGGTTCACCATCTGCGAGCGCCTTGGCGATATCGGGAGGAACGGTCGCGGGCATGTTCGTGTGAATGCCGAGCAATCCTTCCGGCGCCTGGGCGGCCATCTTGTCGGATACCACCGCGCCCCAGTCGCCGCCCTGCGAGACGTAGCGGTCGTAACCGAGCCGCTTCATCAGCACGTGCCAGCCGCGCCCGATGCGATCGGGCCCCCATCCGGTCTCGGTCGGGACCTCCGAGAAGCCGTATCCGGGCATGGAAGGAATGACGACATGGAAGGCGTCCTCGGCAGTGCCGCCGTGCGCGGTCGGATCGGTAAGGGGCCTGATCGTGTTGACGAGTTCAAGCACCGATCCCGGCCAGCCATGCGTCATGATCAGAGGCAGCGCGTCCTTGTGCTTGGACTTGACGTGAATGAAGTGGATATCGAGGCCATCGATCCGCGTCATGAACTGCGCATGCGCGTTCAACTTCTTCTCTCCGCGTCGCCAATCGTATTCGGTGCCCCAATAATCGACGAGAGGCTTCAGCTTCTGGAGCTGCGCGCCTTGTGAGCGGTCCGGGACAGTTTCTCTGCCGGGCCAACGGGTGGCGCGAACGCGGCGCCGCAGTTCGTCGACTTCCTTCTGCGGGATAGCGCACTTGAAGGGCCGGATTGCGTCGTCTCCCATTGCCGCCTGAACCGGCTTCGGCAAGATGCCGAGCGCCGCCGTTGCGGCCGTGGCTGCGAGCAATTCACGCCGCGTCGGTGAGGATGCGGCATTGGTTTTAACTTCTGCGGGCATGATGTCCTCCAGATCAGGCAATTGGAATGTGTCATAGGGATCGTCCCTCCTTCCCTCTGACGCTATTGCACGAAGGTATGGGCGATACCTTTGGACCGGCTGACCGCGCGCTGAAGATCCGACACCTTCGCACAATGGACAGGCACGCAGGCGACGGCGCATTGTTTCCGGGACGGCTGTTATGCCGCGGACCAATTTCAAATCGAGGGAGATCGAGATGGCTATCCAGGAACCGAACAGGCCGACGGTCGCACATGCCCAGCACATCGACATGAAACTCGAGGTCGTCGTCATTCCCGTCTCCGACGTCGATCGCGCCAAAGTCTTCTACACGGGACTCGGCTGGCGGCTCGACGCTGACGTCTCGGGCAAAGACGGCTTCCGTGTCGTGCAGGTAACCCCGCCTGGCTCACCCTGCTCTGTCATCTTCGGATCGAACGTGACGGCCGCAGCTCCGGGCTCCGCTCAAGGACTTCATCTCATCGTGCCCGACATCGAGATCGCCCATGCCACACTCGCTGCCCGTGGCGCCGAAATGAGCGGGGTCTTCCACGACAGCGGCGGCGTCTTCCATCACAAGGGCACGGACCACCGTCTGTCTGGCCCCCACCCCTCGCGTTCGAGCTACGGCTCGTTTGCCTCCTTCTCCGATCCGGACGGAAATGGCTGGCTCTTCCAGGAGGTCACGGCAAGACTACCTGGACGTATCGACGCCGGTGG
Source organism: Rhizobium sp. Root708 (assembly GCF_001429725.1). Lineage (GTDB taxonomy): Bacteria > Pseudomonadota > Alphaproteobacteria > Rhizobiales > Rhizobiaceae > Rhizobium. The sequence continues at coordinate 436,448 of NZ_LMHV01000023.1, forward strand.
CGCCGCATTCGCGTCGGCGAGCGACCTTGCCGCTGCGCTGCGGCGGGTCGCCGCTGCTCATGGCGAGCATGAGAAGCGACAAGGCGGACAGCATGACCACGATTGGCCGGACTGGTACGCCGATTACCTCGTCAAGGAGCAGACAGGCGCGACGTTGCCAGCCTGAACTGATCGCCCCACGATTCCACGAGAGTTAAGCTCCCCCGGCAGCGCCCACGAATAGCCGTTCTGTTGGCGACCGCGGCCACCTCCCCGCCTCAGCTTGGCGCAAGGGCGCCGGCTCGATCGGACCGGCGCTCCTGCTTTTCAACCAGAGACCAGCGTTTTGCCGCCCTCGTTGAAGCAGCTATAAACGCATTCATTTGGTGAGGGAACGGTCGTGAATAGGGAGACACTCACCCGTTTTCCGGCACACTCAAGGTGCCGGCCGCGCCTGCGTGGCAATTCGCGCAAGTTCCGATCTCAAGCGAGGAACCGCGAAATCAATGAAGGCCCTGACCTTCGGAACCGCGGTCCGCCCCTGGGGCGTAAGCAGATGCACGGGAAGCGCGTCGGGTTCATCTGAATCGAGGACAACCTGTAGTCGACCGTCCCTCACGAACTCGGCGACGTGGTAGGAATAGAGCCTAGTCACGCCCATCCCCGCAGCGGCGGACGCGGTCGCGGCACGTACGCTATTTACGACATATCGGGGTGAAAAGTGCACCGTCCTCGGGATCGAGGATCCACTGACGGGCGTAAAGCTCCACGACTCGAGGCCAAAATTCGAGAAGGCGATGATCTGATGCTTCGACAAATCGGAGGGCTCGCTGATTGCGGCATTGCTCGCAAGGTATTGTGGGGAGGCAACGACGACACGCCTGACATCACCGCCGATCCGGATGGAGATATGCGTCGAGTCTGTCAGATTGCCGATCCTGAGCGCCACGTCGACGCCTTCGTCGATAAGGTTCACGAACCTGTCGAGCATCAGAAACCGAACCGCGACATTCGCATGCTCCTGCAGAAAGTCATCAAGGATCGGCCGCAGAACCTCCTCCCCAAGGATTGGCGGCGCCGAGATCGTCAACACGCCGCGTGGAGCCGATCGTTCACCACCAGCCACGATGTCGGCCTCCTCAAGGTCGATCAGCACTCTTCGGCAAGCCTCGACATATCGCTGACCGGCGTCGCTGAGCTTGAGGCTTCTTGTCGTACGATGAAGAAGTTCGACGCCCACATGCTGCTCCAGCAGTGACAAAGCACGGCTGATAGCCGTCGGAGACCGCTTGAGACGACGAGCCGCCCCGGCGAGGCTTCCCTCCTCCACCGCGGTGACGAAAACCTTCATTGCGTCGATCCGATCCATTCCCCAGCTCCGCAACTATCGTGGACGATCCGCCACCGTGTCAGGCATACAAGCGCTACTTTGAATACGCAGGCCAGCGACACATTTGTGCTATAGGCGACCTTTGACATGCAGGCATGATCACTTTTACGAAATGATGACGACCAAAAGCGCAGGAACGTCGGTGCCTTTTTCATGATAAAGCGCTTGAGAAATACACTTGTGACGATTACGCGACCTTTCTCAACTACGCGAATACACGGTGGCTCGGGTCTCAGCTGTTTGGTTAAGTTGTGAAAAGGGCGCGATGTCAAGCTGGCCCCTTGTTCCTCTGTTTCATCCTCGGACCACTTCTCGAACAGCACCTGCGTATTGCCATGCGGTCATCCGATGGCAATCCTCTGGTATCCACGGCGCGGCCAGTCAGTCTCGCGCTTCTAGCGATCTCCTCTCTGCAATACTCATTGCGTTGGTCTTTCCTGCCTTCCTAAACGTCCGCAAAGCACTGCCGACCCCACGCATGAAGTAGCGGTGAACATCGTCTAGCGGCTGGATGAGACCTGCAGGCACCGCCGATCTGCGCCTCGAAAGCAAGGAAAGCATATACCTATTTCAGGCGGCTCACAGTTGTTGTGACGGCATGTCATCTGCGATGCTGAGGACACACACAATCGAATACGAAAGTATTGGCGATACCATGGTGCAATGGTTGGGACGCGTCTTTGGTGGGAGCTTGATTGCTGAAGAACAGAACCACAAGACACAGGAGTATGACATGTCCCACAAGCGCCCGCAGGTCACACGTAGAACATTCCTTGCCATAGCAGCCTCTGCAACTGCGGCGAACATCCTGCCGGATGCCTTGGCTGCCGCAGATAGAACTGCGGGTGTAAAGCCGTTCAAGTTTACAGCCACGGACGAACAGCTCGCAGATCTAATCCGCCGTATCACCGCTACGCGCTGGCCCGACGAGGAGACCGTCCCCGACGACACGCAAGGCGTCCGCCTGGACATGATAAAGAAGCTTGCCAAACATTGGCAGAGCTATGATTGGCGCAAGGCAGAAGCACGGATGAATTCCTTCCCGCAATTCATCACCGAGATCGACGGCATTGATATCCATTTTATCCATGTCAAATCAAAGCACGAGAATGCGCTGCCGATCATCATCACCCACGGCTGGCCGGGGTCGATCATTGAGCAGATGAAAATCATCAAGCCGCTCACAGATCCGACCTCCCATGGTGGTACAGCGGCCGATGCTTTCCATGTCGTCATTCCATCATTGCCAGGCTATGGCTTCTCGGGCAAGCCGAAGCAGACAGGCTGGAACCCACCGCGGATTGCCAAGGCTTGGGCAGTGCTGATGCAGCGGCTCGGTTATTCCAAATATGTCGCACAGGGCGGCGATTGGGGTAATGCGGTCACCGAACTAATGGCGTTGCAGGAGCCTGCCGGCTTGCTCGGCATCCATACTAACATGGCCGCCACTGTTCCCGCCGACATCGCCAAGCTGCTGGCGGCCGGCAGCCCCGCTCCAGTCGACCTCTCGGCAGATGAAATGCGCGCCTACGTGCAGCTCGACGACTTTTACAAGAACGGGCTCGGTTATGCGATCGAGATGAACAATCGGCCGCAGACGCTGTATGGTATAGCCGATTCCCCTGTTGGACTTGCTTCCTGGATGCTCGACCACGATATCCGCAGCTACCGGATGATTGCCCGATCCTTTGACGGTCAGACGGAGGGCCTGACACCCGACGACGTGATTGACAACGTCACGCTCTATTGGCTGACGAATACAGCAATCTCCTCGGCACGCCTCTACTGGGACAATGCGCACTTCCCTTCAGGTGGTTTCTTTGATCCGCGCGGCATCAAGATCCCTGTGGCCGTCAGCGCTTTCCCTGACGAAATCTACCAAGCGCCGCAAAGCTGGGCGGAACGAGCTTACCCAAAACTGATCCACTACGGACGGCCGGCGAAAGGCGGACATTTCGCTGCCTGGGAACAGCCCGAACTATTCACCTTGGAGGTTCGAGCTTCATTCAAGTCGCTTCGCAATCAGATTTAGCGGATTGAGGGGCGCCTTGCCTTGGTGGTGTGGCAACACAAAAAGCCCCATTCGGGGCTTTTGATGTTGTGTGTTTGTGCTGTGTGTTTTTGGAAGATTGGTTGCGGGGGCAGGATTTGAACCTGCGGCCTTCAGGTTATGAGCCTGACGAGCTACCGNTTGATGTTGTGTGTTTGTGCTGTGTGTTTTTGGAAGATTGGTTGCGGGGGCAGGATTTGAACCTGCGGCCTTCAGGTTATGAGCCTGACGAGCTACCGGGCTGCTCCACCCCGCGCCAGCGCAACTCCTTCGGAGTTGTCGCGTCCGAGCAAACCGGTTTGCGGTTTGCTCTTACTGCCTGAGCGACTTGGCGAAGCGAAGTCGTCTCATGTTCGGTTCTGCTACCCTTTATAACACAAAAGGCCGCTTACGCGGCCCGATGTTTGTCGGCTTGGGCCGAGATTGTGATGAGAAGATTTGTTGTTGCGCTTGGCAGACCTGG
>NZ_LMHV01000024.1:0-16014 GCF_001429725.1 Rhizobium sp. Root708
CCCAATATGGGCATCGGCGGCATAACACCCGCACAGAAACTGAAAATGGCCGCGTGAATTCTACTGCGGAGCCCCGTTAAAAACGGGGGGATTACCACGCCACCCGTCGGGCGCTCAGCGCCAACGTAAGCAAAGGGAGGCCGACAGCGCTTTTCTGAAAGGCACTAGAACTGATCGGAGGCCGGTTGGCCGCATTGAATGGCCGCTTAGCCCGCCTACTTGAGCCCGGATGCCGGCGATCTATATGATTCTCACCTCTTATTGCCGACTGCACAGGTAGAACATGTCAGTAAGACCAGAAGAAGTGGAAACGATTGACGCGCCACGCATCTCAAGCGGTGTGGAAGGCCTTGATGTCATCCTTAATGGTGGACTGGATGAAAACCGGTTGTACCTCTATGAGGGCCGCCCCGGCACGGGCAAGACTACGATAGCCCTGCAATTCCTCATGGAGGGCGTCCTGCGAGATGAGCGAGTGCTGTACATCACGCTTTCGGAAACGGAGCGCGAACTGCAGCTCGTCGCCAAACGTCACGGCTGGTCGCTCGACGGCGTTAGCCTGTTCGAGCTTGTTCCTCCGGAAACGACGCTCGATCCGGATCGCGAATTGACGGTCTTTCACCCGGCGGAAATGGAGTTGAACGAGACGACGAAACTCATCCTGGACCGGGTTTCCGAGCTCAATCCGAAGCGGGTCGTGATCGACAGCCTTTCCGAGTTGCGCCTCCTCGCCCACAGTCCTCTGCGTTACCGGCGGCAAGTGCTCGCGCTGAAGCACTATTTCACCAGCCGGCAGTGTACGGTCATTCTTCTTGATGACTTGTCGTCTCAGCAAAACGACCTGCAGCTTCATTCCATTGCGCATGGTGTCGTCTTGCTGGAGCAGACCGCGATCGACTATGGCGCCGAGCGGCGGCGCCTGCGGGTCGTAAAAATGCGCGGCATCAGGTTTCGCGGTGGCTACCATGATTTCATCATCGAGAAGGGAGGACTCCATGTCTTCCCCCGATTGATCGCCGCGGATCACCATCAGGCGTTTGACGAGGAGTTTACCTCGAGCGGAATTGAAGAACTTGATCAGATGCTGGGTGGCGGGCTCGAGCGGGGGACAAATGCCCTTTTCCTCGGCGCAGCCGGCGTTGGCAAATCGTCGCTCGCGCTGACCTATGCTTTGGCAAGCGCCGACCGGGGCGAGCATGCCGTCATCTACGCATTCGACGAAGGGCGGGGAACCCTGCAAGCGCGGGCCAAAACCCTTGGCTTTGATTTAGAGAAACATTTGCAGAGCGGGATGATCCGCGTGCAGCAAATCGATCCAGCGGAACTCTCCCCCGGCGAGTTCACGGCAAACGTCCAGAGAAGCGTCGAGAGCGACGGTGCCCGCGTGGTCGTCATCGACAGCTTGAACGGCTACATGAATGCAATGCCGGACGAGCGTTTTCTGATCCTGCAGATGCACGAACTGCTGACCTATCTTGGCCAACGCGGCATCGTGACGATCCTCGTTCTCGCTCAACACGGGCTCGTCGGTCCCCTCGAAGCGCCGCTCGACTTGAGCTACCTCAGCGATTCAGTTGTCATGCTGCGCTATTTCGAGGTGCACGGCACGGTGCGGAGGGCGATCTCGGTCGTCAAAAAACGTAGCGGAAGGCACGAGCACAGCGTGCGAGAGTTCACTTTGTCCGATCAAGGCATACGGCTTGGACCGCTGACAACAGGCTTCATTGGCGTACTTGCCGGCTCGCCTCATTTTAATGCGGCTCCAGCAGTGAATTCAGCTGACAGACATGATGGCCTTAAGTGAATCCCGGCCCGAACCCGTTCTCGTCTTTGCTCCGATAGGCAGGGATGCGGCGGCCTCGGTCGACTTGCTCATGGGGAACGGGATCGCTGCAAAAGCCTGCGGCGATCTGGCTACCTTTGTGACAGCACTCGACGCCGGTGCCTCAGCGGCGTTTCTTGCCGAAGAAGCCCTTTTTGGCAAACATGCGAACTCGTTATTCAAATGGGTCGCGGACCAGCCTCCTTGGTCGGATCTTCCTTTTATTTTACTGACCAGCCGCCAGGAACAGGTGGGGATCGAGGCGTGGAGGCAGAACCTGATCACCAGGCTGCGCAATGTGGCTCTTTTGGAGCGGCCGGTTCAGGCGCTGACGCTCGTCAGCACCTTGCAATCCGCACTTCGTGCTCGGAGGCGGCAGTTGGAGTTGCGCGCGTTGCTTGAGGAGCGCGAGCAGACAGCCCAGGAACTGGAACGTCAAGTGGTTGCTCGTACCCAGCAGCTCGAAGCGGCCAACGAGGCGCTACGCGAACAGATGACAGCGCGGGCGCAAGTTGAGGAAAAGCTCCGGCAAACCCAGAAAATCGAGGCTGTTGGTCAGTTGACAGGGGGAGTTGCGCACGACTTCAACAATCTGCTGATGGTGATTTCCGGCGGTCTGGAGATGCTCGACCGCCAGACGGATCCGGACAGGCGCAAACGGTTGATGGACGGGATGCGTAAAGCGGCTGAGCGCGGATCCGGCCTGACGCGGCAACTTCTGGCATTTTCGCGTCGTCAGAAGCTCAAACCGCAGACGGTCGATCTGGCCCGTCAAATCGGAGGAATGCGAGAACTTCTCGACCGGAGTTTGAGGGGCGACGTCCATGTGACCTTCGACCTTCCGAGCGATCTATGGCCTGTAGAGGTCGATCCGAGCGAGTTGGAACTCGTTGTTCTGAATCTGGCCGTCAACGCCCGGGATGCTATGCCACGGGGCGGGATCATCGAGATACGGGCGGCCAATACCACAGTGGAAGACGTCCAAGGTCAAAAGAGCTTTGTTCGCCTTTCTGTCAGCGACGACGGCTCGGGAATGACCGAAGAAGTCCAGGCGCGTGTGTTCGAACCGTTTTTCACCACGAAGGACATAGGCAAGGGATCCGGGCTCGGCCTTGCGCAGGTGCATGGCTTCGTCCAGCAGTCTCATGGGAAGATCGAAATCGACAGCGAGGTTGGCCGCGGGACGACAATTACGCTCTTGCTGCCTCGCTCATCGAAGGTGTCTGAACTGGATCAGGAGAATTTGGGCGATCTCCATGCGGCGCGGCCGTCCGTGTCGTCGGCTGGCAGTGTCCTGCTCGTTGAAGACGATGACGAAGTCGCAGCCCTGGTGGGTGAGATGTTGCGAGAACTGGGTTTTCTGGTCGTGCGGGTTTCGACGGCGGCCGCAGCTCTCGGGGCTCTGGCGAACGGACGGCAAGTGGACGTCGTTTTTTCGGATATCATGATGCCTGGTGGAATGAATGGCGTAGAGCTTGCGAAAGAAATTCGAACGCGCCGGACCGACTTACCGATCCTGTTGACCAGCGGATATTCAGAGGCCGTCAAACAGGCTGCAGACGCTCAGGGCGTCAGGATTTTGCGCAAGCCCTATCAACTGACGGAGTTGTCAGAGGCCCTCCAGGAAGTGATGGTGCAGCGCTGAAAGCGTTGGATGTGATACGGCGCAAACCATCCTGGCGAACACGTCGCTTGTCTCGCGGACATCGACCGCGACGTCCTCGCTTTCCTCTTCGAGCGTCTGCATGAGAGCAAACAGCTCCTCATCCGTCATCGTTGCAAGGTCGTCCGCGAACTCCGCTGCATCGAAATCCTGTCGCTCGGCCATGGCGTTTGGTTCCTCACGTGCAAACATGCTCTCGGCGATAACGACTTAGTCGTCATCGAGTTCAATCCAGACTGGCGCATGATCGCTGGTGTGCTCCCAGCCGCGGGCGAACTTGTCGACGCCGCAGATCTGCAGCCGTTCACGCAGGGAAGGGCTGAGCAGGAAATGATCGATGCGCAGGCCGGCGTCGCGCGCGAAGGCATTCCGGAAATACTTCCAGAACGTATAGATACGCGCCTCGGGATGCAGCAAGCGGATGGCGTCGGCCCAGCCCATGGCGATCAGTTCGGCATAGGCCGCGCGCACCTCCGGGCGGAACAGGGCATCGTCTCGCCACCGATCCGGCGCGTAGACGTCGAGATCCGTCGGCATGACGTTAAAGTCGCCGACAAGGGCGACCGGCACGTCGAGTTCGAACAGTTCGGCAGCATAGGAGTGCAACCGCTCGAACCATCGGAGTTTGTAATCGAATTTCGGGCCGGGCGCCGGATTTCCGTTCGGGAGATAGACGCAGCCGATCACCATTCCGTCGATCGCCGCTTCGATGTAGCGGCTGTGGCTATCATCGGGATCGCCTGGAAGTCCGCGACGGGTTTCGCGCGGCTCCTGATCGCGGGCGAGGATCGCCACCCCGTTCCAGGCTTTCTGGCCATGCCAGATGGCGCCGTAGCCTGCGCGTTCGATCTCGCGGCGAGGAAACTTCTCGTCGGGCGCCTTCAACTCCTGCAGACAGACGACATCAGGCTGCGCTTCTTCCATCCAGCGCAGCAAAACCTCGAGGCGGCCGTTGATGCCGTTCACGTTGTAGGTGGCGAGCTTCACCGCTTTTACCGGCGCTTGTGGTCGCCCTTGTCGCCCTGGCCGGGTTTCGCATCATTCTTCGCGTCATGCCGAGCATCGGCCGACAGGGAGCGCGAGACGTCAACGCTTTCCTTGAAGTTGCCCGCGTCATCGCGGCGGACGTAACGTTTGTCAGTCCCGGTATCGATCAGTTCGCGTTTTGTCATTGCAGGACTCCTTTATGGTTGCTGCACCCATAAACGCGCGTCGCTGGTAAAAGATGCATGTGAATCAGATGGCTAGGGATGTCTCGCAAAACGAGCAGGGGCGAACGGCTAAGCCATTGAAAAATGATTCGTTTCGACTCGGAACAATTACATGTCGATTCGCTTGAATCGCATTGGTTGTGTCAGGAGTCTGCGTCATGGTTGCCCCGCGTGCGAATTGGAAGGGTTTCATCAAGTTCGGAGAGGTCGCCTGTCCGGTGGCGCTTTACACAGCGGCATCCTCATCGGAACGCATCGCCTTCAACACGCTGAACCGTAAGACCGGCAATCGGGTGAAGCGCGAGTTCGTCGATAGCGAAACCGGCGATCCGGTCGAGCGCGACGACCAGGTCAAAGGCTACGCGATCGAAAACGGCCAGTACATTATCCTTGAGCCGGACGAGGTTGCTGCCGCCGTTCCTGATAGCGACAAGACGCTCAAGATCGACGCCTTCATCCCCTGCAACGAAATCGATGGGGTATATTTCGACAAGCCTTATTACCTTGCGCCGGACAAGATGGGCACCGATGCCTTCGTGCTGCTACGCGACGGCATGAAGAAGGCCAAGGTCGCGGCGATCGCGCGCACGGTTCTTTTCCGCCGCGTGCGCACGGTGTTGATCCGGCCGCACGGCAAGGGGCTGATCGCCACGACGCTCAACTTCGACTATGAAGTCCGCTCCTCTCAGGAGGCCTTCGAGGAGCTCCCGGACCTCAAGATCGAAGGCGAGATGCTGGAACTTGCCGAGCATATCATCGGCACCAAGAAGGGAAGCTTTGACGCCAGCACCTTCGATGACCGCTACGAGGCGGCTGTCGCCGAACTGGTGAAGGCCAAGATCGAAGGCCGGTCGCTGCCCAAGAAGAAAGCGCCAACTGTTTCCAAGCAAAGCGACCTTCTGCAGGCCTTGCGCGAGAGCGCGGGTATCGGCGGCAAGGCGGCATCGAAGCCCACAGCCGCCAATGCCAACAAGGGTGCAGCCCGACAAAAAACGGCAAACCCTGCCGCGGCCGCCAAGGCGAAACAGGCCGCGGCACCAACCCGCCACGCCGGTTGATTGGAGGATACCGTGGCTCTTCGCCCCTACTGGAAAGGCTATCTCAAGCTGTCGCTGGTCACCTGCCCGGTGCAGATGATGCCGGCGACGTCCGAAAACGAGAAGGTCCGCTTTCATACCCTCAACCGCGAGACCCAGAACCGCGTCGTCAGCCACTATGTGGATTCCGTCACCGGCAAGGAGGTGAAAGACGAGGACGAGGTCAAGGGCTACCAGCGCGGCGAGAACGACTATGTCATGCTGGAAGACGAGGAGCTCGAAAACGTCGCGCTCGACAGCACCAAGACCATCGATATCTCGACCTTCACACCGCGCGACAGCATCGAATGGATCTGGCTCGACACCCCGTATTATTTGTCGCCGAACGACCCAGTTGGCCAGGAGGCCTTTTCGGTCATTCGCGATGCGATGGAATCCCAGGACATGGTCGGCATCTCCCGGCTGGTCATCACCCGCCGCGAGCGCGCCGTAATGCTGGAGCCACGCGGCAAGGGTATCGTGCTATGGACCTTGCGCTACGGGGATGAAGTCCGTGACGAGGATACCTATTTTGCGGGCATCGGCCATGAGACAGCGGATTCGGACATGATGCCCTTGGTGCAGCAATTGATCAAAAAGCAGACCCAGCACTGGAATCCCAAGATGGTCATCGATCCGGTCCAAGACCGGCTGCTCGATATCATCGCGGACAAGAAGAAGGCGCTGAAGAAGCCCTCGAAGGCCAAGGCCAAAGCGTCCTCGGCACCCGCTCCGAGCAACGTCATCAACATCATGGATGCCTTGAAGAAATCGGTCGCGGCCGAAACCCGGACCGGCAAATGAAAAGACCCGCCAAGCCGCTTCTTCAGGACGATAGCTTCACCGCGAAATCGCAGCCACGACGCAAGCGTGATCCTGCGCAGCCGAACCTTCCCTTCGATCCGATGCCCGACCGGGTCGAGCCGTGTTTGGCACTGCTGAGGTCGGTGCCACCGACGGGGCCGGATTGGGCTTATGAAATTAAATGGGACGGCTATCGCCTCGCCATCCACATCGAACCATCGGGCGTCCGGATTATCACCCGCGGCGGCCACGACTGGACAGGCCGGTTCCCAGCAATTGCGGCGGCGGCCAAAGAGCTTGGGGTCGGGACGGCGATCCTCGACGGGGAGGCTGTCGTCCTGAACGCAGAGGGCCGATCCGACTTTGGCGCCTTACAACGGTCCCTCGGCGGACGCGGTGGCAAGAAAGCCTCGACGGAGTCCATCCTGTTTGCTTTCGACCTCTTGTATTTCGACGGGCACGATCTGACGAAGACCGAGCTGTCGGTCCGCCGGCATCTCCTGGAAGACCTGCTCGATGGTGCGGTTGGAGCGATCCAGCTTTCCGAGGAGGTGCAGGGTGACGGCGCCGCACTTCTGGAGAACGCCCGCTCGCTTGGAGTGGAAGGGATCATCGCCAAGCGCAGGGATAGCCCGTACCGCTCGGGCCGCACCGGTGACTGGCTGAAGATCAAGTGCGTGCAGAGCGAGAGTTTCATCATCGTCGGATACGAGCAGTCGGCCGCCGCGCGAGGCGGCATTGGCAGCCTGCTGCTGGCCGCTCGTCGCGATCATGACTGGGTCTATGTCGGCGCCGTTGGCACGGGCTTCAAGGAAAAGGATGCGGCGTATCTGAAGAAGACGCTCGATACGCTGAAGACACGAACGCCAGTCCTTCCGCTGAAGGGCAAATGTCTTTGCCCAGCCGACGCTGATTGCCGAGATCGAGTTCCGGGGCTGGACCGACGATGGCAATCTGCGGCACGCCTCGTACAAAGGACTGCGCGAAGTTCAGGATAATGCCGCGGTTTACCAGTTGGATTGACTGGTGCTAGCAGAGGCAAAAGGCAAGAAATTTTTCTGGCCGGGCTCTTGAATCCGAAATTGTCAAAAACCAAATCGATTGCCGCCAGCCGCTGATGAAAGGGCTGGCCTTGTTGGAAGGGCCGCTTTCGGCGCTTCCGTATCCCATGTTGCTTCAAGGAGGATATGGCTATGGCAACATCTTACGACTACGCACCTCTCTTCCGCTCGAGCGTCGGCTTCGATCGGGTCTTCAATCTTCTCGAAAACGCCCAGCGCGCCCGCTCGATCAGCGACTGGCCGCCCTATGACATCGTCAAGACTGGCGATGACAGCTACCGGATTTCAATCGCGGTGGCGGGCTTTGCCCAGGGCGATCTCGATCTCACCTTCCAGTCCAACCTGCTGACCGTCACCGGCAAGAAGCAGGAGGCGGCCACTGACGGGTACCTGCATCGCGGCATTGCCGGCCGTCCGTTCGAACACCGGTTCGAGCTGGCCGACCACGTCAGGGTGAATGGGGCTGATCTCAGCAATGGTCTGCTGTCGATCGATCTGGTTCGCGAGATCCCCGAGGCACTGAAGCCGCGGAAAATCACCATCGAGAGCGCCCCGACTTTGACGTCTGCTGCTCCGGCGCAGATCGAAGCGCAGAAGGCGGCTTAACCCGCACTTGTTCACAGAATACGGGCGCCGTGGCGACGGCGCCCATCAACATCCCGGGTTGGAAAGGAGAGAGCGATGAAACCCGATATGTTCAGACAGCCTGTTTCCATTCTTGTCGGCCTTGGCTTTCCGACAGAGGTTCGCGGCGTGATGGACGCCTACCGCCATCTCGTCGAATGGCCGGCGTCGCAGAGGGACGGCGCGCACTCAGTCGCGCTCAAGGCATGCAGTGCCGCGCTACGCGGTGAAATCGAAGCCGAGACCGCCCGCGGGCTGTTTGCCGCCTTTGCCGAGAAACATGATCTTCTGGCGCCGGAATACAATGTGACTACCGCGTCTCGCCTGCGGCGCGACCGGGACCCGCATGTGCGATGAGGAGGCCGATGATGTACGAGATGTTGCAGCGGGCCGCCAGCAATGCGATGGCAATGGGACCAACGGTGTTGCTTCAGGGTATGCAGCTTCGACGGCCGATCGATGTGGTGAGAGCGCCGGCTCTTTCCGTCGATGACAAGCGGACAATCCTCGCGGCTTGGGCGTCGGACTTTTACGCTGTCGATTCCAAGCCGGCGCTCCGTCAACTGCCGGGAACACCAGAGCCGGCTTCGATCGATGACGTGCAGGCTGCCCTCAAAGAACTCGACCGGCGCTCTGGTATCTAATGGATCATGGTTGAGCCGGCAGTCTGGCCGGCGGTACTAGAGCAGGCTTAGCAGAGAGCGGCGCCATCGGTTGCGGCGACCATTGTCATCCAGCCGTCGCTCGCGCGTTCGGCGATGTGGTCCGTCTCCTGTATTTGGCGTTGCGCCGAGCGGTTCGCAGCTCATCCAGCGTCGGAAGCCACCAGCCGCGATCGAGTTCCTGTCGTCCTGGAGAGGTCCGCGCCGGCCAGGTGGTCACCAACTCTTCGAGCGCGCCCGGTCGCCACGATGCCCAGACATATTCCTCACCTCGGGCCGCCGGAAAGTAAAACGAGTCGACAGTCGCGGCATCCGCCAACTCACCGTCCGTACCAGTGAAGAAAACGACGCCGATATGTGTGCCGATGGCGCGTTCCAACGGCGGGCCATCATTGGCTGGGACCGGGTACCGCTTGCGACGGCGCTCCCTCGTCTTCGCTTTCGACGCCCTGTCTTCCTCCGTGCCCTTGATCGCGTCGCGCCGGGCCTTCCGCGTCTCGGGCTCGCTTCGTTCGGCGGCCGTCTCTATTGCCGGCCATCGCCGGCGGAGTTCATCGAATGAACGATACGGTACTGTCCAGAGGCGTCGGTCGGCATCCCAGCGCGCAAACGGGATCTCTCGGATTTCGTTGATGACGGTGCGCGAGTATGGCGTCCGGATCTGAAAAGAGGACGGACCTGCTTCGAGATAGCGGCTTTCGATCGGATCAAACGCAAAGGAATCTCGGCCCTTCTCGTCGGCGAAAGCCTCGGCCTCCGCCTCTATCTGTGCGAGCCAGCGACCAAGGCGCCTCTGGGCGGTCCGCCCCGGCACGAACCAAGCATTGAGACGATCGCTCCACTGCGCGCGCGGAAACGTTTCGCGAAAGCGCTGCACAGTGATGCGATCGTGATGCAGCTCTATCGTCGCGCCGTCGCGCGGCGTTGAAGGAGCATCGCTGTCCGGTTTCTGTTCCATCGTGCTGTAACGCGGAATTACGGATTCGGGTTCAGTCGTTATGCGCGGCCCGCCGTTCACGCCGCCTGCTTCATCGACTTGGCGAGCCGCTTGATCGCCTGTTCCAGCGAGCGCTGTCCGTCGCAATAGTCCTGCCAGGCGCTTGTTTTCGCAAGCAGCGCCGGTACGGTGCGGATCGTAAAACGCTTCGGATCGAGATCGGTCTTCACTTGGGCCCAGGTCAGCGGCATCGACACCGTGGCGCCGGGGCGGGCGCGTGGCGATAGCGGTGCGACGGCCGTCGCCATCCGATCGTTGCGCAGGTAGTCCAAAAAGATGCGGCCGTTGCGCTGGTTCTTCGCCATCTTGATCAGATAGAGTTCTGGGTTTTCGCGCGCCATCTGCAGGCAGACGTCATGCGCAAAACCCTTCGCCTCCGGCCAGGTCAGTTTCTTGCCCTTCGCCACAGCAAGCGGCGTCACCACATGCAGCCCTTTGCCGCCGGTGGTCTTGCAGAAACTGACGAGACCGAGTTCCTCCAGCCGGTCGCGCATCTCGCGAGCGGCTTCGACGACGGTGGAGAAAGGAACGTCCGGACCCGGATCTAGGTCGAATACGAGCCGGCCCGGCACTTCGGGTAGTTTCGGCTCACAATTCCAAGGGTGCAGTTCGACGCCACCGAGCTGGGCGATGGCGGCAAGCCCCTCGACGCGATCAATCTGCAGATAAGGTTTCTTGTCGCCGAAGACAGTCACCAGTTCCAAGAGGTTCGACGTTCCCGGCATGGCATGGCGCTGGAAGAACTGCTCGCCGCCGATGCCATCGGGGGTTCGGATGATCGAACACGGACGACCCTTGATATGGTCGATCAGCCAAGGTCCGACGGACTCGTAGTAGTGCGCAAGCTCAACCTTGGTCACCGGCTTGTCGTCGCCAGCGTCCGGCCACAGCGGCTTCTCCGGATTGGAGATCAGCACGCCCATGACATTGGCCTTTCCTCCTTTTCGGAACGACTTGGCCGGGCTTGGCTTTTCTGCCTGCGCTTCTGCCTCGGGATCAGGCACATCGGCTTCTGCGGGCGAGGAAGGCTTCTCGGCGACGACTTCCCTTGCCGGCTTGTCCTCCCGCAAGCCCCTGAACGCCGCCTGACGCACGAGACCATCGGCCGTCCACCCGGCGAACTGGATCTCGGCGACGAGCTCCGGCTTGATCCAGACAACATCGGGATCCTTCTTCGGCGCGCCGATGCCCGTGAACGGTGACTTGCCGGTTTCCAGTTCGCGAAGCTTCGGCAAAATCGTGTCGACCACCTTGGCGCCGTACCCCGTGCCGACCCGGCCGACATAGACGAAGTGGTCACCCCGGTTCACGCCGACCAGCAGCGAACGGAACTTGCCGTTGGTCTTGGCATAGGCGCCGATGACGACTTCATGGCCGGCTCGGCATTTGGACTTCGCCCAGGTGTCGGTACGGCCGGATTGATAGGGCGCGTCAGCCTGCTTCGACACGATGCCCTCCAGCGACAGGCGGCAGGCCGATTTCAGAACCGCATCGCCACCGGTTTCGAAATGCTCGACGAAACGCAGGCGTGGATCGTCGCCAGCGTCATCAAGCAGTTTCTGCAGCCGTTCCTTGCGCTCGGTCAGCGGCAGTTGCCGCAAATCCTCGTCGCCCTCGAACAACAGGTCGAAAGCGAAATACACCAGGGCGTCGGTCTTGCCTTCCGACAGCGCCGCCTGCAGAGCGGCGAAGTCCGGTGCACCGTTTTCGTCGAGTGCACAGATCTCCCCGTCGATGATCGCATCGGGGAGGGCGGAGCCAGATTCGGCGATCGCCGGATACTTGCCTGTCCAGTCGAGTCCCTTGCGGGTCTTCAGCGTCACATCGCCATTCTCGATGCGCATCTGGATGCGGTAGCCGTCGAACTTGATCTCGTGGATCCAGCCGTCGGCCGTAGGCGGCCGCTCCAGCGTCTCGCAGAGTTGCGGCGCGATGAACTCCGGCATTGTCGATTTCGCTGGCTTGGCTGCTGCCGGATTCTTTTTTGTTTTCGTTCCGGTCTTCCGTTCTTTTGGGGCAAGACCGTGGTTGCTGTCCCATACGGCATCCGACTGAACGTCGCCACTTTCGACCATGAACGGTTTGGGCTTCTTGCCTTTGCCGGCGGCGATCGCCTCCATCGTCCGACCGGAGGCGACAGAGGTGGCGTTGTCCTTGAGGACAGCGCCGCCATTCTCCTCGACGGAAAAATCGTCGTGATGCTTGATCAGCAGCCAGTTGGTGCGCTTGCCGCCGTCGCGGTCGTTGCGCATACGCACCAGCACAAAGCTCCCATGTAAGCGTTCGCCTTCAAGGGTGAATTTGAAGTCGCCTTTGGCGAGGGCCTGTTCCGGGCTTTTATTGCCTTCCGGCTCCCAATAGCCGCGGTCCCAGAGCATGACCGTGCCGCCGCCGTATTGGCCTTTCGGGATCGTCCCTTCGAAATCACCATAGTCGAGCGGATGATCCTCGACCTCGACGGCCAGACGCTTGTCGTGTGGATCGAGCGACGGTCCTTTCGTCACCGCCCAGGATTTGAACACCCCATCGAGCTCGAGCCGAAGATCGTAGTGCAATCGGGTCGCGTCATGTTTCTGGATGACGAAGCGGCGGCGGTTCGACGCCTTCAACGTCGCCTGGCCGCTCGGCTCCTTCGTTTTCTGAAAATCGCGCTTCTGCTTGTAAGTCGAGAGCTTGTCGCTGGCCATGGCAGTCCCCGATACACTTCCGCCATCCGCGTCGAATGACGACGGAGCTGAGGCGCGGGCCGGACAGGTGGGACGCTCGACTGCCGTTTCGTTGGCCGCAGAGAGAAACCGGAAAAATCCCTGCGTTCGTCATCCCTGTCACGTCCGGTTGACACGGCACGCGACCTCGGAACTGAGAAGCGTCCAGCCCGTATTTTGTTCCAACTCAGTCCGTTAAGATGCGGTGAGAAACAGAAAGCGCGTCAGCCGACCTGCTCGACATTGAGGGTGCCGGCGGGAAGTGGCCTGATTAGAGATTTCGCCGATACCGATGGATCGAGCCAGTCCGCCCAGGCGTCCCGCTCGAGGATGACGATCTGCCTGTCGTGGTAAGGTGCGATATCCGGGCCGGGCTCCATGGTCAGCATGGTAAAGGCCTGCCCGACATCATCCGTCTCGCGCCAGATGCCGGCGATGCAGAAGATCGGTTCGCCCTTCTTGGTGAACAGCCACCTGTCCTTGCGCTTTTTGCCTTTTTCCGTTGGATCGGTGAATTCGTATTAGCCATCGGCAACGATAAGGCAGCGGTTGGAGTTGAACTCGCGTCCATCGGAGCGAAAATTGTAGACCGGCCGCTTGTTCTGGCCCGGCCAACTCCATCGGCGCTGGACGAGGTCCGCCTCGTCGCGCGCTCCCTCGATCCCCCGGATGATAGGCGCCATGTCGGTGATCTTGATGTCCTCGCGTGCTTCAACGTTCGGCGCACCTTCACCAAAGCGGATCTTGATCTTGAGATGGGCGAAATCCTCGACAATCGAGGCGACATCCACCATCAGCCGATAATCATTGCACATGCGTTCCTCGCAGTTCTTGTTGTGAAGCTTAGTTCTTGCTATGTTCTACATATGACGAACGCGAAGGTTTTCCAGTCCGACGCCCCGCTCGACGAGCGCCGCGTCATCATACGGCGCCATGACGGCGATGTGGAGATGGTCGAGCTGCCCTGGGGGCTGCGTCCGCTCGATAGCGGCCCGCGCGCGGTCAATGTCGTTCGCTCTGAAGGAAGGACGTTTCCGACCCACCGCTGCCTGGTGCCGGCATCCGAGTTTCGCCATCGCAGTGGGGGCAAGAACTTCAGTTTCTCGCTCGCCAGCGGCGACTGGTTCTATTTCGCAGGAATCTGGCGGCCGGATTCATCGGTTGGGCGGAGGCCTATGCCATCCTGACCATCGAGGCGAACGCCGACATCGCGCCTTATCACGATCGGCAGATGGCCGTCCTGACGCGCGATCAGCGGATGGACTGGCTCGACGGGCTTGTCGTTTGGCAGTTAACCGTGAGATTGCGGCCGGTGTTTTGGGAGCGGGAAAAACGGGGGGGTAAGAATCTTCGGATAGTCGAGAGCTTTTTGGAAAGGGCACTCGTTGTCAGCGCAATTGAAGATGAACATCTGGGTCGAGCTTGTTGGCGTGGACGGCGTTCCGCAGCGTCTTGAGATTTCCAGTGTCGAACGCATTGTCGAAGGGGCTCGTCTCGACGATTTTGGTCTTTCTCTGGAAGAAGGCAAGGAGATACAGCGGCGTCTACAAACCGGGTTGACCCAGTTTCAGGCCGCCCAGGCCGGCCAGCAGGATCGTAAATGCAAAGACTGTGATGGCCTCCGTAGAGTTCATGATTATAGATCCCGTACGATCGACTCGCTCCTCGGCCCGTGTTGCGTGCGCGTGCCACGGTGGTGCAGCTGTGCATGCGGAAAGGCGCAAGATTCGCGCACATCCAGCCTCGAGACATTACTGAATGGAAGAGCAACACCCGAATTGGAGCGAATTCAGGCAGAACTGGGCTCTCGGCTATCCTTTCGAGAAGCAGCCCGCGTGCTGGACCTCTTTGTGCCGGTTGGATCGGCCACACATCGACATAACCACCGGACTGTCAGCCACCGGCTCGCAAAGGTCGCCGATCAGATCGAAAAGTGGGACATTGCGAGCCCCTATCGTATCAGCCGAACTCGGGGGTCTGCCGTTTCTGTTTTCATTGATGGCGCCTATATTCGCGCGGTTCCGGGCTACCAAAGCCGGCATTTCGAGATCGCCATGGGACGTGTTGTTGTGCAGGGGCGGCCACCGCGCCAATTTGCTGCTGCGCCTAATATTGCCACCGCCAAATACGATGTCGTTCGCGCAGCGATGCGCGCACAAGGGTGGCTTCCAGGCCGAGACGTTACTGTCTTCAGTGACGGAGAGATCGGACTGCAAAGCATCGTGTTAAGCGCAACGCGCCAGCCTGTGACGCATATTCTTGACTGGTTCCATCTATCGATGCGGCTTGGGCACATCGAACAGGCCCGGGAGGGCATCAGACATCGGCAAGATCTGAACGTCTACCTTCGCGACGTCGCGGTTCATATGCCGAGGATGCGGCATCTCCTTTGGAGCGGGTATGTCAGGGAGGCGACCAGAACAGTAAAGCATCTGCTCGCCCAATTGGACCAGTATCCCGGTTTGCGCGACACCAGCATCAAGCTTAGGCGCCTATATGAGCTGATCACCAATCTTCGCACCTATCTGGTCCAGAACAAGACTTCGATTGTCAACTACTGCCAGCGATATTGGTCAGGCAAGCCCATATCCAGTTCCCCCGCTGAAAGCGCAGCAAACAGTCTCGTCAATGCCCGCATGAATAAGAAGCGACAGATGCGTTGGTCGCCGATTGGCGCTCATCGGGTCCTTCAGGTTCGAGCCGCCGTCGCCGACGGCCGTCTCAAAAAAGCAAAGCTCGACCTGGCAGCGTGACCCCCGGCTTTTTCCCGCTCTCGTTGTCATCCAGACCAATAATGTGGAGCCCGTGAATCTTCGATGTCCAGCAGCCCTGCGAAAGAACCCCGAACAAAGCAAAGCAGACACTCACCAAGTCGACAATCGACAGTCCATACCGCTCTTCAAAGAATTGGGCACATTTGCCCTGGCCATAGATATACATATATCGATAAAGATCCTGCCGCTGCCGCCAACCTCGCTGCCACTGAAAGGTTCGATGGCCAATCCGATGCATCTCAAGGAGAATATTGCGATCGTTGATGCGATCTCTGTTCTCAATATCTTCAACGCGGCCGAGCAAGTTTGTTAGACTGGCAATGGTGTCAAATTTAGAGGTATCGACACGCCGGTAGGAGGTAAGTCCGTTTGGAGTGTTCAGCTGGAGAGTTATCAGCGTCTCAAGGTTCCACGGATGAATCTTCCAGCATGACGTAATCGCTGTCGTTGCAGCGTCGGATGGGAACGAAATCAAGCGGCGCGCCAGATGTTCTCTTCCGTCCTGTAGCGCGTGCACTGAATAGCCCCGAGTTTCGTAGACACCCTCGCGTTATGTTTTCTGCAAGCGCTCGAACTCGACGGGTGACAGCATTCCGTTTCTGACGTGCTTGCGTT
>NZ_LMHV01000024.1:16180-19914 GCF_001429725.1 Rhizobium sp. Root708
ACACCGCCATGAGCAGCGCCTGCAGCACGACGTCGGTGGTTTGACGGCTCTGCATTGCCCAGCCGATCACCCGGCGGGAATAGAGATCGATGACGACAGGTCAGTCCGTCGATGGTTTCCTTCTGACCGGTCTTCGTGATGATGTTCGTTGGCGGAATGAGCGTCACTTAGTGGTCGACGTGGCTATGGGTGTAGATGACCGCCTTGACGGGTTTGTCGCCGCGATGTTTGCGATAGAGATCGAGGGCGGCCTTTGCCGTTTCGGCCGAAACCAACGGGTTTCAACCCCGCCAGTCAAGCGAGAATGACCCGCATCACTGGCGGGTCATTCATCCCGGGTTCGCCAGTTTTTCGTCGCAAGAGCAAGGCAGTGCGGGATCCAAGGGAACGGCACTTCACTGTCGAGGCGACATCGATCGCACCCTCGTTGGGATGGCCTCGCTATTCTTCAGGAAAGGGTGTTTGTGAATTTTGACAATCGGCCATCACTCGTCCCACATTCACGCCATGTTTCCGCCACCTTGGAGTCATTCAGCCTTAACACAAGCATATTAGCCTATGCCCATGTCTGGAGTGCGCCCGATGCTTGATTTGACAATATCCCAGGTCTTGAAGGACCCTCTCATCAGGCAGATGTTGCGGGCGGACAGAGTATCTCTCGGCGATTTCGAGAAGCTGCTGGAGGCTGCGGCATCGAAACGAGGACAGGGCTTTTCGGCTGCCCGTAGTGCTTCGTCAGTCGCGCGAGAACCGCGGCACGAGACGCGGAACCCCTAAAGATTCGGTGTTCCCCACCACGACCTCCCATGGCGCGGTTGCGGTGGCTCCGTGGTGCGCTATATCGGCATTCATGGATCAAGACATCAAAGCACCAAAACTCTCCGGCACTGCCAAGCTCGACGCCACCACCGAAGCCGCACACGCGATCATGGACAAGCGCGTGCTCGACCGGGAATCCAAAACTGCTAAGCTCAGGGCCTTACGCCTCGAAAAGGAAGCCGTCGAACGTGCTGCGAACGCTTCCAAGTCCACCACGAAGCTGAAGCGGAAGAAGGCAGATCCAGTCGCTTAGCCAGAGGCTGCTAAGGCGTTTCCTTTGGGGTACCCGGCATCCGAAATTCGAAGATCGTCACCTCTTGATCGGATTTCACCGTCAAGGTGCCTCCATGCGCCTTGGCAATCTCGGACGCTATATGGAGACCTAGTCCCAGTCCTTGCTTCCGGGGCGAGGGTGCCCGCCGAGGATGAACTCCGTGGAAACGCAAGCTTCATCCAGAAACCGTTCACTGTGGGGACTCTCCTCGACGTATTGCGAGAGCACTGCCCGGACAGTGCGTGATCCTGCGATCCGTCCCCCCAATTTCCTCTACAAGCCTCGACGGACGGGCCGGCCCCATCACAATTTTCGACTTTCTGATCTACCAGATTCTCCTTGGAACTGGGCGACCCTCGGGGCGTTACTGAACGCCAGGGGTTGCTTGGAGCGCAAAATGTCGAAGTTCTTTTCAAAATTCGCCACTAACATCGCCGACTTATCGGGGAAACCTGGCACGTTCGTGCTGGCGCTCGCCCTTGTGGTCGTCTGGGCCGCATCGGGTCCATTCTTCGGGTATTCAGAAACCTGGCAACTCGTAATCAACACCGGCACGACCATCATCACATTCCTCATGGTCTTCGTGCTGCAGAATTCCCAAAACAGGGACGGCAAGGCGCTTCAGGCCAAGCTCGATGAACTCATCCTCACGTCCCAAGCTCAGAACAGTTTCGTAGGCATCGAGAAGCTTGACGAAGAATCGCTACGCAAAATGAGCAAGACGCTCGCCGAGAAGGCGGAATGCGTGGAAGATGTCGCCGACGAGAAGGCAGGTATCAAGGAGACCTCGGCCTAGTCTCCGGTTTTTCCTGACACTCCCGTTCCCAGTGTTCAATGCCGATCATATGGTTGCCGGCCTCGCCCGACGGATCAACTCGTCAACCTTGATCTGCATAGCGCGCATATTACGGTTCTGCGAGTGCTGGACGAGCGGAAGTATCAACACCGTGGCAAGTGTGCCGATGATGTTTGCATAGAGATACCACCACGTCTGAAATCCGGAAACTGCGCCGGTGGCGATCCACCCAACCGCGACGGCGACCCCGCCCGCGAGCGTCAGGCGATGGCCCGCCAGTCCCGCGACGGCGTTCGAAGTTTCGGAAAGTGCTCGTCAAGGATGCATCGACAACTCCGTGCAGAGAAATGCACGAAACCACGTGGCGTTCCGTCATCCAAGCAGGCGGCCAACCACGTCGAGCAGTTCGTCCGGCTGGCTCGGCTTCGGAACCCACAGGCCTTTCTCGAAGATTGGCTGTTCGTCGGCAGCGCCCCCGCCGTAGCCGGAATGGACAATGAAGGGGATAGATCGGGAAACGAGTTCCATAGCGACCGCATGGCAGTAGCCGTCTCTAAGCATGGGATCGACAACAGCGAGATCTGGAGAGTTGGATTCGAGCCAAACCATGGCTTCCTCGCATGTATCGAGGGCCACGACCTCCACCTTCGGCCGCGTCCGCAACGTCTCTTCGACGTCGACTGCGATAATGGCTTCGTCCTCGAGAAGCAAGATTGTCTTATGATCGCTCATGATGTTCCGGCCCACCGAAACTGCTCCTATAACTCATGCTATCAGATGATGATACATATGTGGAGATTTCGTTGGTATCCGACTTGCAACAGTTCGTGACGTTACTCGGACCAGCTTCCCGTCAGCTATCTCTTCGAGATGAGATCATCCAACCCCGCTTCACCGGGATCTCTGTTCATCCGACGTGTACTGTCGACGCCGCGCTCCTTGTCGATCCACCGCATGACGGGCGTGACCGCGACACCGTGGAGTAGGATCGACATGAGGATTATGACGAGGACCGTCGACCATACGATCTGGATGCCGCCAAACTCCGCTCGACCGGATGCGTAGGCAAGGTAGTAGATCGAGCCGATCCCCCGGATGCCGAATACCGATACGATGAACCTTTCCGCCCGCGAACGTCGACATCCCAGGAGGCTAACCCAACCTGCAAGCGGACGCACGAGTGCCAGTACGACGACTGCCACGACGGCAATCCTCCAGTCGACTTCGGAGAGAAGGGCGCCCTCCGTGAGGACCGAGCCAAAGCATACGAGAAGAACCATCGTCAGGAGCCGCTCGATCTGCTCGCCGAAGTCATGGAGTTCCCCATGGAAGTCGCTGTTGCGCTCGACGCTGCGAAGCGTGAGCGCCGATACGAAGACCGCGACGAAGCCATATCCATGAACGAGTTCGGTTGCCCCATAGGCAATGCAGGTGAACCCAAGGGCTGCGAGGCCGTCCCCGGTCTTGGCAATGCGGCCGGCCCTCGGAACCTTGAACGTCAGGTATCCAAGCGCGCGGCCCACGATCCAACCCATGACGACACCGGCCGCAAGCTTCAAGACGACATCGACGGCGAGCCATCGTCCTACCCATTCGTAGCCCCCGTCCGCCTGCGATGCGATCGCGATCGCTGCAAGGACGAACGGGAAACTCAGGCCGTCATTCAGGCCCGCTTCGGATGTCAGAGCGAACCGGATGTCGTCCTCCTCGCCGGTCTGCGGCGGGCCGACCTGCACGTCTGCCGCCAGAACGGGATCTGTCGGCGCAAGGGCGGCTCCAAGAAGCAACGCCGATGCGGCCCCGAGGCCAAGCACGCTCCATCCGAGAAAGGCGATGGCTGCGATG
>NZ_LMHV01000025.1 GCF_001429725.1 Rhizobium sp. Root708
GTCACGTTTGAACTCTTCTGTGAAATTGCCTTTGCCCATATAGGCCTCCTGCCTCAAGTTTAGGGGAGAAGGCGTCTACAAATCTAGGGGCTATTCACCTTCAAGAGCGCTCTCGTCCAAAAGCGCTATATCGAATCAGGACGCCCCCATCGCCACTATCCGCAATTGATGATGCAAGGGATCGGCTGAGGGGTGCAGCAGCAATTCGTTTGGCCGTGCGGTCTCAACGCGATTCCGCCCAAGGGCTTTCGCCCGGTACAGCGCGCCATCGGCGCTTGCAAGCATCCCGGCGAGGTCGTGGCAGTCCGGTGCAGCAAGGCCGATACTGACGGTGGCCTGGGTGTTCAAACCCTCTGCCCGAGCGGCTGTTTCGGCGAACCGGCTCGCGATCACCGAGCCGCGATTGAGAGCCTGGGAATGGTCGCACCGCGGCAGAAGCGCAGCGAATTCCTCACCACCCAGCCGGACAATAAGCGCGTCGGGCCCCGCTTCTTCGCGGGCGGTTTCGGCGAACAACTGCAAAACCTTATCTCCGGTTAGATGTCCATAACGGTCGTTGATCGCCTTGAAGTGGTCGAGGTCGAAGGCGAGCAGGGAGACGGGGTCACCATGCCGCTCCCGGAGGATCCGAGCTGCCTGCTCAAAAAAGGCGTGACGGTTTGCAAGCCCGGTCAACTGATCGGTTTGTGACATGCGGAGCAGGTGGAGCTTTTCCTCCTCTCGAATAATCATCAGAAAGGACATCGGCATCGCTACCGAGTACAAGACGGCCTCGTACATCGTCGCCTCCCCGACGATGGAGATAATATCTTGCCCGTACCATTGGAGGAGAAATGGGGCAATGAACGCCCGGCCAAGGTAGAATACGGCATGGACGGCCGAGATCAATACGGCGATCGGACCAGAGCGCAATCTCTGGATTGTGCGGCTGCGCAGAAGTATCCATGCTGTCAGGCCGCAGGTCAGCGCGATGGGGATAGACGAGACATGGTTCCAGAAGGCGGCCGGGAAGTGCGTGCCAGCGATCGCCCAGGCGAGGGCTATGAACCACAACGCTGCGACGGACGGCCAGAAATACCATTGACCGTCGAGGCCGGCTATTGCGTTAAGAACCAGAAGGTAGCCCAACATCATTAGGATGTTGACTGCCCCCATGCCGAACGCGACCGGAAAGTGGCTGCGGTTCATTTCAAGCACGCACCCGAGAACGAACGCGAAGAGTGCCGCGGTCAGAACACCGAGCACACGTGCGCGACCTGGATGTGCCTGCCTTTCCCAAAGGAGAAGCGACGCTGACACCAGCAGCGTTCCGACGGTTAAGTACCAAAGGGTTTGTAAATCGATCTGCATTGCTCTGCCTGCCCTACCTAAAAGCCTACAGGGTGGTCTTTATAAGGTTCCTTACGTCGCCTCTGATATCGCCGATATGGTTGGCGTAACCTTAAGCGCGCTGTTGAGGGCCGGCGTTAAATCTAGAGGTGCGTTCCGCGAAAGGGCTTACCGGCGGATCGAATGCGACGGTAGCTGCAGCGGTTCAAGGTCTGAGAGCGCATCTCTGTCGTTCATGCGTTATCGTATTTTTATAAACAGTATTCGCGAGCAATGGGCCATGTCGCGGTTCACAACGTCTGTAGGCACGACCGAATATTGGCGCTGATACCACCTTGAGAGGGGACAAATTCCCGGATTGACAATCAAGCACTAAGGGAAAATCGGCCGGTGTGAATCACATCCATCCTAGCGGTTCCGTCACGATTGCACATCGAAACGTATTACGAGATTTCTGTTAATCTCACAATCAAAGGATGTGTGTGGATTGTACACAGCGGAAGAGGGGCCGGGTCGATTTCTGAAATTGCTCTCGCTGACGGCCCGTCCGGAATGCAGAACACGCGGGCGTGGGCAGTCGATCCCGCATCTCCTTCGGACCGCTATGCTAACGCTCCTGCGGCTGCCCTTCCTCACGCCCTCGTGTGGCGCGAATTCCCGCTTTCCGCGCGCGTACGCGCGCCGCTATGCTGAAAGCTCCGATATGCTCCTTTGTTTTCTAATTGTAGTCGGGGAGGGGGAGGCGCTGGCGACGTTCTGAGGTTGGGAGCAGCCTTCCCGCCGAGCGCCGCAGTCATAGAATACTTTAACAGAACGTGGAGTTAGCTGTTGTGCGATGTGGCCGTTCCTTAATTCCCGGCGCCAGCAGGGCTGGGACGGCGTGCAACATACCTTGGTGAATTCGGCGTCCGAGCAACGTTCTCGTGCCCGTCAAATGGAACGGTGGCATTATAACGACGGGTCCGCTTATAGAGTGGAAATCTGTGATTTCGTGAGCTTTGTCCCCCACAGCGGGGCATTTTCGACAATCGGCAACAGCAGGCAGCTTGGATTTGCAGGTCCGGAGTACACGGTCTGACTTGCGACCTTAAACTCGGATTCATGCGCAAGCGTGGAAGGTGTGTGAGACTGCGGATTGCGGTCAAACCGAGGGAAATTTGAAGATGCGACGTGTAGTCGTAACCGGTGCCCCTTCTTGAACAGTCGGCTGATATGTCCAAGGCGAACCGTGACTGCGACCGATATATCGTCTGTCGCGGCATCAGCTCTCCATCGAACGATACCATCCACTATCCCGATACTGCGCCCCTCAAGATCGACGTCGCACAGCTTGGCTGTCCAGTCGCAGGTCGAAGCGGATGAGCTAACCCAGAGAAGGGCGCTCACAGATCCGGTCACATCCAGATCCTGTCTCAAGGGTTGCCCGGTAAACACCAAGACATCGTCGCGTGCTTCGACCTTTGACTGTTCGATTGGGCCCGAGTTGCGACCCTGGAGAAGGCCGGGGAGGAAAGTCGCTCCACCAAGGCTTGGCACCGGGTATGAAGGATCTGACACGAAGCCGGTGCTTGTCGTTGGTCCGGGCAACGTGTCTAGACTGTGACGCTCACAGTTGAGAAAATGCGACACCAGGGTCGTCTTCGGTAAGGGCCATTCCGGCGCCGAATGCCAGCTGTTCGAGCCCGTGCGGAAGTAACGAACCACGGGAGAGGTCGGCTGGCGGTCCATCAGAATATCGTCGAAGAAGGCGAGGTTCTCTTCAGGTAGGTCTGCGGTCGAAGCAGCATAACCCAGCCATTCGCTTCCCTGCCAGTCACTCGGATTTCCATGTGACCATGGGCCGATAATCAGGCGGTCAGGCACAGGGCCCTGATCCGGCCACCGCGACCTGGCCTTCTGAAAAAGCTCGAGCGAACCTTCGAGAAAAATGTCGTTCCAACCCGCGACGACGAGCATTGGGGTCGTGTTGTGCTCTGTCCAGGCGGAGCGATCGGACGCGTGTTCGCCGCGCATCGCTATTGGGTCGAACCAATCGCGCACATATGGAGCCAGTTCGATCAGCGCTTTGTCGAGAATGGGAAGCCGAGCGAAAGCGGCGGATGGTTCCTGCTGGAGACGCTGAAGCAGCGCCAGCGCACGTTCGCCTGTCCCCGGGGGCAGGGTTGCCATTCGACGCTGGAGATGGTCGAGGCCCAGCGACTCGATTATCCATAGGAGCAAGAATGCAAGCTCGAGCGCGCCACCCCGATACATCCAAGTGTCGTCATGGCGGGCCGTTGTCAATTGAGGCGCGATCGCTGACAAGCCAGTCGGGTTTTCCGAGAGTGCCAGCACTTGCGTTGCGCCGACATAGGATGCTCCGAACATCGCGACCTTCCCATTACAGAACGGCTGAGATCTCAACCATTCGATCGTGTCGGCGCCGTCGCGCCCCTCAAACTCAAAGGGCACGAATTCGCCGCTTGATTGATAGCGGCCGCGCGTATCCTGAACCGCGATCGCATAGCCGCGGCGAAGCGCGGTCTGAAACTCGAGCGCCGAGATATACTGCGAACCGAAGGGCGTTTCCTTTCGGTAAGGTGTCCGCTGCAGAAGCACGGGACGGGCATCATCGGTGGCAGGAAGCCAGATGTCTGTCTTCAGGATAACGCCGTCCCGCATCGTCACGTCGACGTTGTCGAGCAACCTGAATGTCGCTTGCATCGCTCTCAACGCCCCCCGACGAGACGTTGCCGGAGTTGGTCGAAGGAGACGGCAAGGATGAGCAGGAAGCCGGCGGCGGCCTGCTGCCAGGACGAGTTGATATTCATCAGCGTCAGTCCATTGTTCAAAACGCCGACAATTAGTAGGCCGATCACTGTTCCAAACATCGTGCCCGTTCCGCCCTTCAGCGACGTACCACCGAGGATAACTGCAGTGACCACTGCAAGCTCAAGGCCGAGACCCGTTGTGCCGGAGGTCGATCCAAGCTGCGAGGCGTTCATCAGGCCACCCAGCCCGATAAAGCCGCCCGAAAGCAGGAAGCTCAAGAAGACCACGCGTTTCGTCTTGATGCCGACCAGGCGCGCTGCGTTCTCATTGGCCCCGATCGCATAGATTGACCGACCGAAAACCGTGCGTTTCAGAACAATTCCAACAACGACAGCCACCAGAACGAAGACGAGCGCGGAAATCGGAATATTAAGGAAGGGCCGCCAGATCGCCCAGTCGAAGTTCGATATCAGCAAGTTCTTGCCGCCACCGATTGATTGAGTGAGCCCCCGGAAGATCGCGAGAGTGCCGAGTGTCGTGATCAGCGCATTGACCCCGATCTTCGTCACCAGGAAACCATTGATGACACCGATTGCCATGCCGACGAGCAAGCCCAGCGCGCTCGCGGGAACAATACCGATACTGTTTACGGTGAGCGCCATCACTAGCGCGACGAAGGCGACCCCGCTGCCGACCGACAGGTCGAACTGACCAGCGATTAGCAGCATCGTCCCACCTGCCGCCAGAACACCCGTTATCGACAGGGCGGTGATAACGTTGACCCAATTGCCCCAGGTCAGGAAGTATGGCGAGCTCAAGGAGAAGAAGATGATCTCTACGAGCAGGAAAGCGAGCAGCGCGGCCGATTCCGGGGTCCTTCGCCATAGCGACGTCCTGTCGCCGGTCGGTTCGATATCTGTCATGGCCTTGGATTGCAGATTGTCATGCATGGACACCGCCTCCCGCGGCTTCGGTCAGGCTTTCGGTTGAAATACGGTCGTGCGGGATCTCGGCGATCATCTGCCCCCGGACCAGGATAAGCGCGCGGCTGGCCACTGCATTGATGTCCTCGTAGTCGGAGGTCGCGATAATGATGGCGTGGCCCTTGGCAGCCAGTTCAGCGAGGACGCGGTAAATTTCCTGGCGAGCGCCAACATCGACACCGCGCGTTGGCTCGGTTAGCACCAGTATTCTGGAGCCGGCCTCCAGCCAGCGGCCGAGCAGCACTTTCTGCTGGTTGCCGCCTGAGAGTTCGGTAATCCGCTGGTTGCCGGATGGATCCGCCTTCACTCTAAGTTCGCGATGCCATCGGGAATAGGCCGAGCTCAATCGCTCGCGGCTCAGCATACCGTGCCGGGCCAGTCGCGACCAACTCGGGGCCGAAAGGTTTTCGGCCAGCGACATGGTGCGCAGCAATCCTTCGGTGGCGCGATCGGCGGGCAAATGACCAATCGAGGCTGCGATCGCCTCGGCGGGATGCCGGAAATGTTTCGGTTTGCCGTCGACGAGAAGCCTGCCGCTGTCAAACTGGCGCGCCCCGACCAAGGAGGCGGAAAGCTCTTGAACGCCGGACCCGACCTTGCCGTACATGCCGAGGATCTCGCCGGGTCTCAGCGTGAACGAGATATCAGAAAACGCGTCCGAGCCAAGACGCTCGGCCTCGAGTGCCGGCTCGGCTGTCGATTGGGGGGCTGGGAGCGAATGACGGGCATGAGCAACTGCCCGCCCGACCATCGCCTCGATTACCTGTTCCTGATTAATTTCGGGGGTTGGACGGTCGAGCGAAACGCGACCGTCGCGCAGAACGCAGACGCGGTCTGCCAGTGCAAAGACCTCGTCGAGCCTGTGGGTGATGTAGAGAACGGCCGCGCCGCGCTCGGCCAGGCGGCGGATCAACTGAAAGAGCTTGCGCGCTTCCACGTCCGAAAGTGCGGCCGTCGCCTCATCGAAGATGATGCATTTCGATGCGCCGATCGTTGCGCGCGCGATTTCGATGATCTGGCGCTCGCCGAGGCGAAGGTTCGCCACCTTGGCTGTCAGCGGCAGCTCGGCGCCGAGAAGATTGAGCGCCTCTTGCGCCATTCGCAGCATCGCGCGCCGATCAAGAAGGCCACCCCGGGTTGGCCAAGCGCCGAGAACGATGTTCTCGGCAACCGTAAGCGTTGGGGCGTCGGCAATCTCCTGAGCGATCAGCCGGATGCCTGCTTCGCGTGCATCACTGACGCTGTGGAAGGAGGATGCCTTGCCGTCCACAGTTATCGTTCCGTCGTCTGGCCGGTGGTCTCCAGCCAGAATGCGCACAAAGGTAGATTTCCCGGCGCCGTTTTCTCCGAGAAGCGCGGTTATCGTGCCGGCGGCGAGGTTGAGGTCCACACCATGTAGGACCTCAACCGGGCCGAACGATTTCCTGATGCCGCGGACGGCAAGGAAGTCCGTCGTCATTTGCAGGCAAACTCCGGGTAGACCTTGCTGACATTCTCAGGCGTGATCAGCTCATGGGGAACCAAGATCTGGCTGTTGATCTTCTCGCCTTTGATTGCTTTCACCAGGTTCGGGACGATCAGGTCAGCGTAACGCTCAGGGAAGTAGGCGGCGGTGGCGATAAAGTGCGGAGCGGTCCAGATCTGGCAATTGTCCGGATCGAAATTCTGGACGCCAAGATAGAGGTCCTGCGTTCTCCCCTGGGTGCGTGCCGCGGCAAGTGCTGCGGTGATGACATCCTCATTGATCCCAACGGTGATGATCTTGCCGGCACCGGGCAAAGCGGTCAGCGTGTCGGTAACCTGACGCTGTGCGGCGTCTGCCTGGCCGCCTGCGCCGGTATCGATGATGCGCAGGTTCTGAACTGGCCCGCAAACGGCCTCGAATGCCTTGCGAATGCCGCCCATGCGTTGATCATTGACGACGCCCACCGCAGTGGATTCCAGCGAGACGAAGGCATCATATTCGCAGTTGAAGTTCTTGCCGAAATACATGCCGAGTTCGTGGCCGACGATCTCGCCGGCATAGGAATTGGCGGCACCGACGAAGGCCGTCTCGCAAGGCTTCTGCTGGATGTCGATCGCGATGACAGGAACTTTCGGACCTTCGGCGCAGATATTGGCGGCCGCGGCCGCATCTGCCTGGAAGGTAACGAGGCCATCGACGTTCTGTGTCTTGAACTGGCGGACGCAAGCAAGCGCGGTTGCCCCGTCCATCTTCGAATCGCAGGTTACGAGCTTGAAGCCGGCGGTCTCCGATGCCTTTTCCATGCCGCGCTGTAGCGCGTCGGTGAATGGAACGCCAAGGATAAGCTGGGTGAAGCCAAGGGTCAGTCCCTTTGCGCTACCCGGTGCGATCGGTTCGAATTTGGCAACTTCGGCCGGCGGCGTCGGCGCCGGGGCGTCGAGATGGATTTCCGCGGCCTTTGCCGTGTGGCCCGCGAGGGCCAGGGCAGCCGCGACGAGCAGCCATTTGAATCCGCCCCTGCTGGCTAGATCTTTCATACGTCCCATTTGCATTTCAGGTCCTCCTCACCCTGTTGAACTGTTTTCGACCATGGCCTTGACCGTGGTCACGAGCGGTACTCAGCAGACCTGGACCACCTCGAGATCCAGGAGCTTGCCGAGTTTTTCAATCTTTGTTGCAATATGCCCGACGCCGACGGCGCAATGATGCGCCGGCCCTTGAGCGTTCCAGTCTTCGACGAACCGGCGGGCGCCGATGTCGAACCTGTAGCGGCTGTTGGTATTGCCAATCTCGAGGATCGGTCCTGCAACCGACTGTCCCTGTGCGCAGAGCAGAACGATGCGTCCCTCTCTCTCTATGACGGAAAGAAGCGTCACCGGGCCATGCTTGACGGACATCTCGACACTGACGCCGGAACCGACCTTGCCGTGATAGACCTTGAGAGGCCTTATCTTGGTCTTACCTTCAGCGACCTTGATATGGCCGGGCCCATCGTGTCCCATCAGCACGACGTCTTCTAGGAAGTCCATTGCATAGTATTCGGTGAAGGATCCGCCCGCCCCGAAGCTGTCCATGATCTTCATCGCCTGGACGTTCTTGACCTCGTACTCACCCGCCACCGGGATTCCCTGCGCCGTCAGAAGTGAGCAGCCGACGATAACGGAGGTGATCACGTCTTCATATTCATGGCCGGGCGTCGATTCATAGTAATAGGCGAGCGAACCGAGTTTCTTCTGATCGACGAATTTTCGCAGGGCAACGGCCGTACCGGCGGCTCTTCGCAATTCCGCCGGATCGCAATCGGGATCGATGTCGAATCCATCCTCTATCGTGGCCAGCAGTGCTTCAATCTCGGCTTCCGTTGTCTCCCGCCGCAGTCGTGCCAACTCGTCGATTTCGACAATTTCGACATGCGTGCCGAAGGCGGCCGTGTGGGCGGTCAGGTCGGAATAGATATCGAGCATGCCGTTGTAATACCGACCCATGACGCCCAGCCTGTTGTGCGCCATGACATGGGAAACGCGCGCGGCATCGATCCAATCGGCGATCTCACGGTCGACAATCTGGTCGCCGTGCAGCGTGCCGGTGATCTGATGGAAGGCGACGCCCGAGCGGCGAAAGACATTGGCGATCTCTGGCACCGGGCAGGCGCCACAGAACGCCAGCCATTCGCCGGTCATTCTCGTCCGGTCGCCGAGTGAATTGAAGCTGCGGTAATCAATAGCGGCTTCCGGCTGCAGGTTGAGGATCACGACGGGTACACGCGCTCGCCTGACAACCGGCAGGACCGTGGAGGACAGCGCGTAAGTCGTCACATGCAGAAAAATGATATCGACATCGGCTTCGCGGAACCGGTGACCAGCGTCCAAGGCCTTTTCAGGAGTATCGATCAAGCCAAGATTGATGACATCTATATCCGGACGAGCGAGCTTTTCGGCCATCTGGTCGACATAGGTCGAAAGCCTCTCCTCGAGCCCGTTAAACTGTGGCCAATATGTTGCCAGCCCGATCCCGAAGAGGCCGACTTTTAACTTGCGGTGCGTCATGCGCACTCCGCCGATGAGCGGCCGCAAAAAGGGCATTGCGGCAGGCTTGCGCCGACCACGTTCGGAAATGATGACACTGTCTTGCCTCCTCCAGGGCCGCAAAGACGTGCGGCTCGGCTATTACTGGACCGGCGGCTCGTCGCCATCGGTTCCATCCTCTCGGCAAACCGTAGCACCACAGATGCGAGTTGACATCACGCTCTTTTCTTCAAAAATGATCTGAAGCATACAAAAACTGATTATCGATCGAGATCCATGACGCGGAATTATTTCCTTTACTTGCCCGACAATCGCCTGTGTTCCGCGTGGGGATGCACCGCTGTTTCCACCGGGCATACGAAAATCATGCCTCGTTCGCCGTATCCGCCGATCCGCCATCCCGACGATCATCATTTCGACTGGAAGCGAGGCCGCATCCTGCAGGCCTACCAGGTGATCCTTATCTCGGAAGGGCAGGGGCTTTTCGAATTCGGACATCGTGGCCGCACGCAACAGGTGCGCGCCGGTTCGGTCGTTCTTCTCTTTCCCGGCGTCTGGCATCGCTTCGCCCCGGATGCCGAGCTTGGATGGACCGAAAACTGGATCGAGTGTCGAAGCACCGCTTTTGATTTTGCCCGCACAGCGGGATTGATCGACCCTGCTCGGTCGGTGCTGCCTTCAAGCTCGGAATTTGCGGACGTGTTTGAGAAGATCCATCGTCTTGCGATTGAGGAAGGCCTGTCCAACCAGTCGCTCATCTCGACCCTCGGTCTGCAACTGTTGGCTCTGCTTTCACGGCAAAGTGAACTCGCGTCTGCGGCGCCAGCCGATCGACTGGTTGAACGAGCCCGCGTCCTGTTGATGGAGCGTTGCACGCAACACGTCTCGGTGGAGAAACTGGCCGAGGAGCTTGGTGTCAGCTACTCCCACTTCAGGCGCGTCTTTCGAGAAAAGACAGGTTCTTCGCCCAAGCAGCATTTGGTATCGCTGCGAATTCGCAGAGCGCAAGACATCTTCGCGAATACCGATAAGTCGGTAAAGGAAGTGGCCGGACTGCTTGGCTTCAGCTCCGCCTTTCACCTCTCAACTCAGTTTCAAGCAATAGTGGGTCGCAGTCCTTCTTCCTACAAGAAGGCTCCCTTCGACGATGGTTCGTAGAGCGTAAGGTGGTTTCGATCGCTATTGCCTTGTTGGTTTGGCCCCGTTCAACGGGCGGTCAAGTAGTCGGTTGCGGTGGTCGTGCTCGAGAAGGGTGCCGAGGTCGGCGCCCATATTCTGTCGGGCGCCGTCGTCGATCCGATCGGCATCGATCGTCTGCTGCCGGACTGGCGTGAGGAGAGCGATCATCCATTCAAGACCGAGGTCAAGGACGATCACTTCCTGCTGCTCGGCCCGGCCGGCTCGATCCGCCTGCCGAACTTCGCCATGCCGCCGCTGATGAGTAATCACGGCAATTACATCGTCTCGTGTCGTTTGGCAGTTAACCGTGAGATTGCGGCCGGTGTTTTCCCATTTGGCACTTAATTAGAGATTCTGTCGGCCGAGAATCTCAAATTAAGTGCAACTGTGACGATCCAAGCGACTGACGCGAACAGTCTACGATCTCTTCTATAGCGCTGTCGAAGCGGGCTTTGTTCTCACCCATCATATGGCCACTCAGCATGCGAAGCATTTCGGGCCCGGCATGCTGGACAATGGCGACACCTGCCAAGAGGGCAGGGCGCAAATACATGGGCAAGATCGGGCTTGCTGGACTCGGAAGTTTGCTGGTTTTCATCTGCATGACGTCGTCGAGATCAGGAATGATGACACCGAGCAGCCTATAGCCCGACGGTTCGTAACCGGGCACCGACTTTGGAACGCGCCGCATTAGCAGGAGACGGGCAATCTCATTCGGCGATACCCAGTTTGGGATACCATGCTCAGCCTCGTTGTCGAGCATTTCTTCCCCCATCAGCGCTGCATGGTGATAGCCGCCGAAGGGAGTGGGGCCGTCATTCCCGCCAATTGTCTGTAATGTGCCTCCGCAAAGCTGGCAGGTGATCCGCCAGCCTAAGAATTGGCTTCGAAGGATGACGGGCAATCCGTCGGCCGTTCGGCGGCAGGTAGAGCACGATTGTCGAGGCTCGCTTGCGATCATTCGCCGTGATGATTGCGGAATATTCGAGAACGTCATGCGGCGGAGCGTAGTGGGCTCGATCGAGAATATGTGGGCGATGCGGACGACCTGATCCTCGGTGAGATTCAAATCGGCGGCGCGTAATGATAGCAATTCGGGGAGGCAATGATGAAGCATGGCCAAGGGAGAGATCGCATAGAATGCGGCATGTCGGGCGATCCACGACGACAAAAGCTCATCGGCGTACGGAGCCAGCCTTACCGGCAGTGGCCGTTCGCATGAGTTCGTCTTCACGCGAATGCTGCGTCGCGTCGAATTTTGGCTCCCATTTCTCAATGGCTTCGTCGGTAATCCGCTCTCTTCCGCTTTCGATTGCCTCGATGGCCAGTGAGTTGACGATGTGGAAGATGTTGGCAGTAATGCCCTCTGTGACTTGCAGTATTCGCCGCAGTGATTTCGCGGTTAGCACCGACGGGTGCAGCAATGGAGTATTTCGCAGTATCAAGGCGACCAACATTTCGAACTGCTCATTTGCGGCCCACCGGCTCAGCGTGAACTGATCGAAGCGACGCGCCAACTGGACATCGCCACCAATGGCCTCACGAGCGTCGTTCACGCCGAAACACACGAGGGAGATCTGGAGGCGGTTGCTGAGAAAGCGCAAGGTATTTAATACGATGCGCTGCTCGCGATAGGTTCCGGCGAGAATGTTGTGTGCCTCGTCGATCACCAAAACCTGCACGCCAATCGCTTCCATGATCCTCAGTGCCGCTTGCTCCATCTGGGCGATATCGGCACGCGGTCGCTGTGGTGCGCCGAGCAGGGTCAAAAGTTCGGCGTAGAACCGCCGTTCGCTAGGCCGGCTGGTCATCTCCATTGCCAGAACCGGTGTCTCAGCCTGCCGGTAAGCGGGTTGAAGCTTGGTGGGTGGTGGTCACGGAAGCGCTTCATGATCATCGTCTTGCCCATGCCGCTGTCGCCATAAATGGCGAGCGACGGCATTCGAGTCCCGCGTGGATGATCGACTAAGAGGTTCAGCCGATCAAGTACCTGCTTGGCACGCGGGTAAATGAGCCAGCGACGTGATCTTACAGAACACCGACGCTGAAGACCAGGAGACTTTGCTTAAGGCACTGTCTAACTTAGACAAATTCGAAGAAGGGACGAAACTTCTGTCCTGGATGTTTACCGTCATGCGCAACACGTTTTGCACGCACTATAAAAATGCTCGGCGCGAGGGCCCGGCTTCCGTGGAAGCCATTTTTGACACAGTTTCCACGGCCCCATCCCAGGAATGGTCGGTCGCGGTTCGGGAACTCGACTGTGCAATGACGCACCTAAGCGCCGACCAGCAGCACGTTTTGATGCAAGTCGTCGTGCTCGGCGACAGCTATGAGACGGCCGCATCGGAGGCCGGATGTGCCGTCGGCACGATCAAAAGCCGTATCAACCGGGCCAGAAATCGTCTCCTAGCAAACTTGGAAGGCCAGGAACGGAGGCTTGGCAGGTCTCCGTAGGATCAACCATCCGTTTCTCTCGGTTCGAACAGTCCCCTGGCAATCTTTTCAAGCTCGACCGGTTTTTCACACAGAACATAGCCGTTAAAACGCTCCGGAATGACAGAAGCGTCGTAAGCGGTTGCAAAGACGAAAGGTATACCAAGCTCGTCAAGCTTGGTAGCGACCGGAAATACCAGTTTATCGTCCAGGAAGACATCGAGGATTGCAGCATCCACGTGCTGCCCTTCCACGAGCTCCAGGGCACGATCGACGCGGGCGGTCGGCCCGACGACATGCGCTCCGAGATCTTGCAGCCGCCGGCGCGCTTCGTCCGCAAGCAGAAACTCGTCTTCGACGACGAGCACCCGTTTGCCGGCAAACATTTTCATGTAGGGCGATAGTGGAGGTTTTTTCACGTTTCAAAGCCTGTTCGGTTGGTGTCACGCGTACGCGAGTGGTGGAGGTGTTAGCCTCTTGAGACCAAGGGAAACGACAAATCGACCGTCAAACCGTGTGGCTCGTATTTTGTTTCCACTTTTCCGCCAAGCCGGTAACTTATTTCTCCTTCGAGTAGCGCGCTTCCAAAACCCTTGGCCTCCGGCTTGGAAACCATTGGGCCATCTCGTTCTATCCACTTCATAACGAAATTGCCGTCTTCCAGTTTCCATTCCACAGACACGGACCCTTCTGTCGTGCTGAGTGCTCCGTATTTTGCAGCATTCGTTGCAAGCTCGTGCGTCACCATACTGAGAGCTAGGCCGCGCTGCGGGGTGAGCTTGCACTCTTGGCCACTGAGGACGAACCGGTCATTCCCAAATGGCGAGAGTTCCTGCGCCAGGAGATCGCCGACGGCGGCTTCTTTCCACTGCTCGCGTGTGAGAAGTCCATAGGCTCGCGACATGGATTTCAGCCGGCCGATGAGTGCCTCGTTGAAAGCCTCCGGGGAGGATGATGTCGCCAGTGTTTGCGTAGCGATCGTGATCGTCACGGCAAGCATGTTTTTCACGCGGTGGTTCAGTTCCGAGATCAATACCTTTTGCTGTTCCTCCGCTTCGGCCAGGCTAGTGACGTCGATCAGCGTCACGATGACACCGTCGATTTTCTGATGCTCGCCGCGATAGGGGATCAAACGCGCCAGATAATATCGACCGGCTTGGTCGCGTGACAGGTGATGATCGCGATCGCCGCCGGTGGAAAACACCTCCGCGATGTGTTCCTTCAATTCCGGATAATTGAGATCGCTCGACAGCTCCGTCAGTGGGCGGCCGATATCGGAGGGGCGCACGTTAAAAAAGGCGGAAGCGGCCGGCGTGAAGTTGCGAATGACGAGGTTGCGATCAAGGAACACGGTCGCGATTTGAGTGGCAGCGAATAGGTTTCTGAGATCGCTGTTGGCGCCATCAAGGTCTTCAACCTTGGTGCTGAGCTCGGCGTTTATGGTGTTCAGCTCTTCATTCAGAGACTGCATCTCCTCCTTTGATGCTTCCAACTCCTCGTTGGAGGATTGAGCCTCTTCGTTGACCGACACCAACTCTTCGTTCGAAGATTTCAATTCCTCGAGCGCCGTCTCATACTCCTCGATGGTCGACTGCAAACGCTCGCGCGTATCGCGGAGTTCTTGCTCGAGCTCAGCGATTCCGTCAATATTTGGCTGTTCGCGTTGCGCATCCGAGCGCAATTTCGACGAACCGACGTTTTCAAACAGGACAAGATAAAGCGTTTCGGCGCTTGCGCGCCCGGCGAGCGGCTCTATCGTCAGGTTGACCAGCTGGATCCGGTCCTCGTCGTCATCAAGCACGATATTCTCGCGCCTGACCTGTTGGCGTGTCGCAACGGCGTCGCGGAAAGCGGCACGCAGCTCCAGCCGCAGGCCCCGCCTTGCCATGCTGAGCAGTTGCCGGTTCGGAGCTCCCTGTGCTGCTTCGATATATTTTCCGGTCCGGGCAGAGTAATAGACGATATCTCCGTCTGCGTTCACCACCACATGCGGCGGTGAAAATCTTTCGAGGACTTGCCCTTCCACCGCCTGGCGTAGCGGAAAGCCGTTCTTCCTGGCTTCGAGTTTCGCTTGAGGGAAGACGTTGTATCTTTCCTCGCCGTTCAGCATCGGCAACCGATGGACCGGTCCAGTGTGCTCGCGTGCCTGAAAGATCCGGTTTTTCTTGTCGAGCGTCGTGAACAGGTCAGTATGCTGGCTTAGGCCCTCCGAGGTCCCGAGGAAAAGATATCCGCCGGGTGTCAGCGCATAATGAAACGTCGGAATGACCTTATTCTGGATATCCGCTCCGAGGTAGATCAAAAGATTGCGGCACGAGACCAGATCCATACGGGAAAACGGTGGATCCCGAATGACGCTGTGCGGTGAGAAGATGCACAATTCACGCACTGCGTTGGCGATCACGAAGCTTGCGCCGTCGCTCAACAAGTATTTCTGCCGCCTCTCAAGCGAGACGCCATCGAGCAGTGTCTCCGGATAGCGGCCGGCTCTTGCCACTCCAAGGGCCGGTTCATCGATGTCGGTTGCGAAAATCTGCACCCGCGGCACGACCGAGAGCGTGTCCATATGTTCTCGCAGCAGAATGGCGATGGAATAGACTTCTTCCCCGGTAGCGCAGCCCGGAATCCAGACACGAACCGTATCGGTCGCGTTTTTGCCTTCGAAGAGTTTAGGAACGATATCGGTTTCCAGGATCTTGAAGGCATCCGCATCCCGAAAAAAATTGGTGACGTTGATCAGCAAATCCCGGAAGAGATCCATGACTTCTTCCGGTTCACTGCGCAAATAATCGAGGTATGCGCTGAGAAGATTAAGCTGCTTGACCTGCATACGGCGTTTGACGCGGCGCAAGAAGGTTTTAGTCTTGTATCCGGAAAAATCATGTCCCGTATGGCTTTTGAGGATAGCACAGATGGCATGGCGGGCTTGCTCCGTTTCCGCCTCGGTATGATTCCCTTGATCAGCGGTGAGATCCGTTACCAACTCGAAACTGCGTGCGAACGCCGTCAGCTTCTCTCCCATGTCTTCAACGGGGATAGCGAAATCAATCATGCCCGTGGATATGGCGCTCTGCGGCATATCGGGATTGCTCGGGCCGGAGCCGTCGGCCACCTGAGCCATGGTCAGGCCGCCCCGTTCCTTGATTGCCTTTGTGCCCAGCGTCCCGTCCGAATCTCCGCCGGATAGAATGATGCCAACGGCGTATTCTCTTTGATCATCGGCGAGTTCGCTCAAGAAAACGTCAACGGGCTTTCGCTCGCGAGCCCCTGGCGGTAACCGATGCGCAAGGAGAACAGCATCCTTGATGGTCAGGATGGTGTTTTCAGGCATGACATAGACCACACCGGGTTTCACCGGTGTACCGTCGGATGCCTGGATCACATCCATCTCCGTATAGCGGCCGACGACTTCATGGAGGCGGCTTTCCCGCTCAGGGCTAAGGTGGGTGACGACCACGAAAGCCATTCCACAATCTCGTGGCATGCCTTTGAAGAACCCTTCCATCGCGGGAATGCCGCCGGCTGAGGCTCCGATCCCGACAATGGGAAATTTCAGGTTATGTGACGTCATCATCGACTCCAAACGCGGGCCGATGCTTGTCAGCGGCGCATTGCTCGGTATCAAGTGTAAGGCGATGGCTGAATTTTCGCAATAAATCCACCAGGGATCGGAACATTTTGTAAACTGCCAAGTCTGACGTGTGTTCCACGGGAGTGCCAGTGATGACCGTATCCAATCTGAAAAATCTGCCGGTGCTGATCGTCGAGGACGAGTATCTGATCGCGATGGAGCTTATCGAGCAGTTGGAGGCGGTTGACGCCATTATCCTTGGCCCAGTTTCCAGCGTTGAAGACGCGCTGAAGTTGATTTCTGACCATTCACCCATTTCCGTGGCGGTTCTCGACTGCAATCTGCGGGGAGAGCTGTGTTATCCGGTCGCCGACGCCTTGCAGGCCCGCCGCATTCCGTTTGTCTTTACAAGCGGCTATTCCGCCGACGAGTTTCCAGAAAAATATGCCGGTGTTCCACTCGTGGAAAAACCGTTCTTGGCCAGTGAGGTCGTTGCTCGGCTCGAAAGTCTGGTGCGTGAGGCCGTCACGGTGTTGCGCGCTTAGAAGGTTTTGAATCGCTTTACGAAAAACGCAGGTTTGCAGGGAACAAGCGTCCCCAAGCAAGGTTCGTGGTGCGATTTCAAAAAAAGGAGCACGCCAGTGAACTTAGCAAACCACCGCATTTTGACCTCGACAGTTCTTCTCTCCTCGCTTTTCCTTGCGGTGCCTTCAGTTCACGCCCAGGAAATGGCCAAGCCCACAACCGAGATGCAGGCCGTCCTGGATAAGCTGGCGGGGTGGCGTCGCCTTAACCGAGCAGAGCACGCGATCGTGCTTCGGCGTGAATTCACCCTTTGATCGACAAGGCGATTTCACGCCAGGCGGTGCTGGCGTGGGCGCGGAGTTGGCGGTGGTCGGCGGCAGTCAGGTGTTTTCGATGAAGATGGAAAAGATTGGCAATCTGGCCGTGGGTTGAGACGA
>NZ_LMHV01000026.1 GCF_001429725.1 Rhizobium sp. Root708
AGCGAGCCGGCGCCGGCAACCGTCACGTTCGACGCTGCCGCATTGATGCGCTCCAGCGACTGCTGGATCGACAGGTTCTCATTCAGGCCCTGGCCAACGAGACCGTTCAGGCGCGTGTCACGATAGGCCGTCCACCAGGTGGCCATCGCAACGTCGCCGTCGCTCTTCGTGCCGCCTTCCTTGAACTTGGCCGGAAGCGGCATCTCCGGAGGAACGTGATCCGGACCGCTCACGCAGCCCGCGAGAACAGATAGTGCGGCGAGGGCTGCGTATTTGCGCATTGGGTCTCCGTCGATCTCAGGCGATTCACTAACGAAGCATTTCCGATCATGGTTAATATTTCCCTTCCGCCGCCCGCTTTTGCCAAATCGAAAGGCTTTGCTAACTAAAGTCGGCCGGCGACGGATGAATACCATTGAATTCTAATCGATAGGATGTTATCTAATTTCATGACCAAACAAATGAACAAAACGTGGGCCGAGTTTGCGCCTTTGCTGATGATCTGCGGGCGCGGATGGCGCCGGGCGTTGAACGCCGTTTTGACCGAGCACAAGCTTTCCGATGCCAGCGCCGCGCCGCTGATCACACTGCTGCGCCATGGCGATCGGATCCCGCAAAATGTGCTCGCCGAGCGCGTCGGGGTGGAAGGGCCGACGCTTGTTCGCGTGCTGGACAGTTTGGAGAATGACGGCTTGATCTGCCGGGTCCCCGATGAGACCGACAGACGGATCAAGCTGGTGCAACTCACCGGAGGGGGCACAGCGGTCGCCGAGCGCGCCGAAAGCTGTGCGGCAGAGCTGCGAGAGCAAATCCTTGGCGACATCGATCCGGACAAGGTCGAAGCCGCTCTGGTGGTTCTGCGCGCCATCGCGGACAAGACCGCGGCCCTAACCGGAATGCAGGACAATGAAGAATAGCCAGAATGCCGTCACCCCGACCGTGGGTGACGTTGTTTTCTCCCTGAAAACCTTTGCCGCAGCGATGCTCGCGCTTCTGATCGCGCTCTGCTTCGACCTGACGAACCCTTATTGGGCCGTCGGCACCGTCTATATCGTTGCGCATCCGCTGTCAGGTGCCAGCACCTCCAAGGCGATCTACCGACTGATCGGGACCGCGCTCGGCGGCACCATGACCGTCATCATGATACCCAATCTCGTCAGCTCGCCCGAGATGCTGACGCTTGCCATCGCTCTTTGGATGGCATTCTGCCTCGGGGTCAGTCTGCTCGACCGCACGCCGCGCAGCTATACCTTCATGCTGGCCGGATATACGACCGCGCTCACCGGCTTTCCGATCGTTGCGAGCCCGGATACGGCGTTCACTTATGCGACGGCCCGCGTCGAGGAAATTGCGCTCGGGATCATCTGCGCTGCCGTCGTCAATCGCATCTTTTTTCCGCGTCATGCCGGTCCGGTGCTGTCGGCCCGTATCGATGCCTGGCTGAAGGACGGCGCCGAGCTGGCGATCGGCACGCTGAAGGGGAAGGGGCGTGAGCCCGCGCTTCAGGCCGCCGCGCGCCGCCTTGCCGCCGATGCCGTCGATCTGCACAGCTTCACCACGCATGTCGCCTACGATACCTCCGATCTGCGCGATATGGTCGGCCGCGCCAGAACGCTGCAGCATCGCATGGTTGCGATGCTGCCGATCGTTTCCGGGCTTTCCGATGTGCTCCATGCCTTCGACACGGCGACGGAAGGCAAGCTGACGCCGGCGGTCAACGAACTGATCGAGCGCGTCACAGTATTTCTCACCGCCAAGACCGCACTCAGCGAAGACGAGCGGCAGCAGCTGCTGGCGCTGATGGATACCGCCGAAGAGGAGGGTCGCGAGCTGCAGGAATGGAGCGGGTTGCTTGCTCACAACTTCACGGCTCGCCTGCGCGATCTGCTGCAGATCTGGGGTGACTGCCTGACGCTGCGCCAGGATATCGAATCCGGCACGCGGCATGACCTGCGCTGGAAGCGTTTCGGTACTCTTTTCGATCATACACCGATCCACAAGGACTACGGGATGGCGATCCATTCCGGCCTCTCGGTGATGCTTGCGACATTCGTTGCGACGGGCATCTGGATCTACACCGGCTGGCCGCAGGGAAGTGCCGCGGCGATGATGGCCGGCGTGCTCTGCTGCATCTTCTCGACGATGGACGATCCGGCGCCGATGATGCTGAAATTTCTCTACGTCGCGATCGTCACTGTCGTTGCGGCCTTCATCTTCGAGTATGGCCTGATGCCGCTTGTGCATGGCTACGTTCCGCTTGCGGCGGCGCTCGGCCTGATGCTGGTTCCGGCCGGTCTCTTGATGACGCGGCCAAGCCTTGCCCTCTATGGGATGGGTTTCTGCGTGAACCTTCCGAACATGCTGAGCCTGCAGGATCGCCTCAATCTCGATCTCGCATCCTTCCTCAACTCGAACTTGGCGATGATTGTCGGCATGATCGTCGCTTGCGGAACGACCGCGCTGGTTCGCTCCGTCGGCGCCGAATGGACGGCGTATCGGGTTCTGCGTTCCGGCTGGGCCGATATCGTGGCGGTCGCACGCAAGGCTGATGGTCCCGATTTCGCCAAGCTCCTCTATCGCATGGTCGACCGTTTCGGGCTTGTCGCACCGCGTCTGGCGACGGTCCCGGCGGAGTCGGCCGTCGCCCAGACCGATATCCTGCGCGATCTGCGCAACGGTCTGAACACGATGGAACTGCAGCGGCATCGCCAGTTGCTATCGGTCGACAAGCGCGACGCCATCGACAACGTCCTCTCGGGCGTCGCCGCCCATTATCAGCGCAAGCAGAAGCAGCGCGATGCGCAGCCTGGCGAAGGTCTGCTCGATGCGCTCGATCAGGCGCTGATGCAGCTGATCGGCCTTGCGAAGTCGTCCGCCGTGGAAGGCGCATGCCGTGCGATCACGGCGCTTCGCTACAGTCTTTATCCGGATGCCGCCGCAGCGTTGCCGACCATCGGCACCAAGGCAGGCCTCCACATCGTAAAGGAGAACGCAGCATGAGACCGGAAATCGATCTTTATGGCGTCTTCATCCCCACGCTCGGCGCCATCGCCGTTATCGCTTTTGTCCTCAATGCCATCCTGAGGCGCGTGCTGGCCCATGCCGGTTTCTATCGCCTCGTCTGGCATCGGCCGCTCTTCGATACGGCAATGTATTTCTGCCTGCTCGGTGCGCTGGCCCTCTATCTCAATAAGGTGTCGTTATGAAATCGCTTCTCGCATACTCCGGCCGTTTCCTGGTCACTGGCGCTGTCGTTGCGCTGGCCGGTGTCCTTGGCTGGCATCTTTGGGACTACTACATGGATGAGCCCTGGACGCGGGACGGCAAGGTGCGCGCCGACGTGGTGCGTATCGCCTCCGATGTCTCGGGCATCGTCAGCGAAGTCGATGCCGCCGACAATCAGGCTGTCCGCAAGGGTGATGTGATCTTCCGCATCGACCAGGCTCGTTTCGAGCTCGCTCTGCGGCAGGCCGAAGCGCAGATGGAAAGCGCCAAGGCGGCGCTCGATATGGCCAACAGTGACCTCGATCTCTACCGCAAGCTCGGCGAGAGTTCCGTGACCCGCCAGAAGATCCAGCAGGCCGAGACCACTGTCCAGCAGGATCAGGCCACCTATCACCAGGCCGTCGTCAGCCGTGATACCGCCCAGCTCAATCTGGATCGATCCGTCGTTCGTGCGCCAGTCAACGGCATACTCACGAACTTCTCGATGCGGCCCGGCAATTACGTGACGGCGGGCAGTGCCGTGACTGCGCTGATCGACAGCGATTCCTACTACATCTCCGGCTACTTCGAGGAAAACAAGCTCGATCGCATCAAGGTCGGTGATGACGCTCTCGTCTATCTGATGGG
The DNA here is from genome assembly GCF_001429725.1 of Rhizobium sp. Root708. GTDB lineage: Bacteria > Pseudomonadota > Alphaproteobacteria > Rhizobiales > Rhizobiaceae > Rhizobium. The sequence goes on from NZ_LMHV01000026.1 coordinate 3,853, forward strand.
CAGCAAGACACCGCTCAAGGGCCATGTTGCCGGCGTTGCCGGTGGCATAGAGGACCGCGAGCGCAGCGATACCGCCGCTCAGCTCGCAAACGTCAATCCGACCTTCACCTGGGTTCGGCTTGCGCAGCGCGTGCCGGTGCGTGTTGCCCTCGACGATCTGCCTGAAGGGACGGCGCTTGTCGCCGGCCGCACGGCAAGCGTGACCATCACCGAATGATCCAGCGGCGACCATAAAGGTCGCCTGCTTTCAAGCTCCCGTTCCGAGCGTCCCTCGTCTGGGCGGGTGCGCAGGCGAGCCTGCCAATATAGCCAGGCACGCCTCACACACAAAGGGACGCTCGGGACCAAGGAGACAATCGTGGACGATCGCCGCGCCTTTCGCTGGGACAGCACCCGCATCGTCGAACGGGTCTCGCAATACGAACTGGCCAATCCCGGCGAGTTTGCCGACAACTGGCTGCGTTCGGCGTTCCATGAGCTCGAGACGAGCGGCGCAAGCGAACTGCGTCGCAGCTTCGGCTCGGGAGCGCCGGCCGATTTCTACCTCTTGCAGGAGCTGAAGAACGAAGGTTACACCGATTTCATCGCGATGGCACACCGCTTCGGCGAGGGTGGATCGATCGGTGACATCGACTGCTTCTTCTCGCATTTCGCGACGCGCTCTCAGGGAGGCTTCAGCGATGGCGATCTTGCTTCGCTGCGTGAGTTGCTGCTCTGTCTCGCGCTGGCGGTGAAGTGCGTCACGCTCAGCGGCGTTGCAGGCACGATCGCCAAGGTCTATCTCGGCCAGGACGCCGCCGATCAGGTTCTGCACGGCAAGATCACGCGTGGGCGAAGCGACCGCATCTCGGCCGCACTCTGGTTCTCGGATCTGGCGAACTTCACCCATATTTCTGACACCGTGGATTCCGAAGAGATCATTCCGATGCTCAACGACTACGCCGACGCGGTCATCTCCTCGATCCAGGAAGCCGGCGGCGAAGTTCTGAAGCTGATGGGCGACGGCACCCTGGCAATCTTCAAGGGACAAAAGCCGAGCGAAGCCTGTGCCGCCGCGCTGACGGCGCGTGCGCTGCTCGACAGGCGCCTGTCCGATCTCACGGCCCGGCGTCGGATCGAGGGGCGGCCGTTCACGGATGTCTATCTCGGCCTGCATATGGGCGACGTTTTCTACGGCAACATCGGCAGCAAGGATCGTCTCGACTTCACGGTCATCGGCCCTGCCGTGAATGAGGTGAGCCGCATCGTTTCGCTCTGTCGTTCGCTGCAGCGCCAGGTGCTGATGTCCGCCAGTTTCGCGGCCATCGTGCCGCCGACGCAGATGGATAGTCTTCTGTCGATCGGCCAGCACGTTCTTCGCGGCGTCAATCGCGCGCAGGAACTCTTCACGATGCTCCCCGGCATCTAGGGACTACGCCACCTCAACCCTTCGCCAACACATCCGCGATCGTCTGCGCGACCTTTTCGGCACTCTCCGGCAAGGAACGGGCGATGCCGAACAGCAGGCCGGAACGAGCGCGGCCCTCGAAGAAGCGTGACATGGCCTGCGGGGCAATGCCCTTGTCGTGCAGCTTCCTGACGACGGTCGTGTCATCCGTGCTCTGGTCATGAAACCAGCTGGCGAGCTGGAGACCGCCGGAGCCGGTTTCCAGCGAAATGAGGTGGCCGCAACGGTTGCTTAACGCCTCCCGCGTCGCTTGCATGCGCTCGGCATAACGCGTGTTCCTCTGCCGGAGATAGGCTCGCAACCGACCGTCGCGAATGAAATCCGCAAGGGCAGCCTGGATGTGAACCGGCACGCCAATTCCGCGAAGCCGCAGCGTTTCCACGGCCTGCGACAACAGCCAGCGTGGCAGTACGGCATAGGCAACACGAATGCCGGGGGCAAGGATCTTCGAAAAGGTCCCGAGATAGGCGACCGTTGCATGGCGATCGATGCCCTGCAGCGCCGCGATCGGTCTGGAGCCATACTGGAAATCGCTGTCGTAGTCGTCCTCGAGGATGAGCGCGCCGCTCTTGTGCGCCAATTCCAGTAGCGCAAGCCGCCGCTGAAGGCTCATCGTCGCTCCGGTCGGGTATTGATGCGACGGCGTGACATAGATGAGGCCGGGCGGCAGGCCTTCTGCACGGGTGACGTCAATGCCCGCCTCGTCGCAAGGGACGGGGACGATCCGTGCGCCGGCCGCCGTCAGAAGGGCTTTAGCGGAGGCATAGCCCGGTTCCTCCACCCATGCGACGCTGTTGCCGGATGCGCGCAACTGGAGGAAGGCCAGCAGATCGATGGCGGCTCGCGTCGAGGGCAGGATCACGACCTGGTCGGGGTGGGCGACGACACCGCGGATCGCCGAGAGATGTTCAACGATCGCCTCTCGCAGGTTCGCCGCGCCGCCGGCATCTTCGTAGCCTAGTTCGAGGACCCTCATGCTTCTCGCACGACTGCCGAGGTATCGGGCCCAGGTCGCCCGTGGGAAGTCTTCGAGATCCGGAACGCCCGGCTGGAGCATCATGAGATGGGATCGGGGGGCCGCCGCCGAAGCAGACGCCGGTCTTTCGCGGGGTGGCGTCACGGCCGACATGGAGAGCGCCGCGACGCGACAACAGGAGCCTGTTGCCGCCTCCAGGAAGCCTTCGGCTTTCAGCCGTTCATAAGCGCCGACAACGGTCGAACGCGCAATGCCGAGCGACGAGGCCAGCCCGCGCGTCGGGGGTACGCGGTGTCCCGGTCCGATCTGTCCACCGAGGATGCGGTCCCTTATGCCGCGATAGACCTGTCCCTCCAGATCGCCTGCATCACGATCCAGGGATAGCCAGGCAGGCGGGTTGCTTGGGCTCACAGCTTTCAAAGTGGTTTGCCAAAAATAGATAAAGTGGACGTGGATAGCATACCTCTTCTGTAGCAGAGAGGAGTTGGTGGTGGAACTGGCGCGGCGCGCTTGCCCTACCGAGCACCTGATGAGGAATGACAATGGAACTCTCGCACTGGAACGGCGTCCCGCGCCCCGATCCGATCGTCATCGAAGGCCGTTACGCGCGGCTGGAACCGCTCGATGCCGCCAAGCATGGGGCCGATCTGTTTGCCTCCGCTCAGCAGCCGGGCGCGGACGATCGTTTCCGGTATCTCTTCGAGGAGGCGCCGGCCGATATGGCCGCGTTCATGCCATGGCTCGAAAAGGCCGCCACGTCGCCGGATCCGATGTTCTTCGCGGTCATCGACAAGAGGACCGGTCGGGCAGAGGGACGACAGGCACTCATGCGGATCGATGCCGCCCATGGCGTCATCGAGATCGGCAGCATTCTCTGGGGGCCGGCCATCGCCCGCAGTCGCGTTACCACCGAAGCTCTCTACCTGTTTGCCAGCCACGCATTCGACACGCTGGGCTACCGGCGCTTCGAATGGAAATGCAACGATCTCAACGAACCGTCGAAGCGGGCAGCACTTCGCTTCGGCTTCAGCTTCGAAGGCGTTTTCCGCCAGCACATGGTAGCAAAGGGGAAGAACCGCGATACTGCCTGGTTTGCGATCATCGATGCGGATTGGCCGCGCCTCAAGGTCGCCTATGAAGCCTGGTTGAGCCCTGACAACTTCGATGAAGCGGGACAGCAGAAAACAAAGCTGCGTTTCGATTGACCGCGCCGCGATAGGAAGTCGCGTGCCCATATCGAGGCGCGCGACGGTAGCGATTGAAGGCTATTGTGCCCGCTGAGTCAGCGTACAGGTCTTCCTTCACGGTGCAGCGGTTGCTCCGGAGAGCGCCTTTCTCAGCCGTTCTTCCTGTTCGGGTGCGAGCGAGGTCTTGAGAACGCGTCCGCGCAGTCCTTCGAACTCGGCCATGACCTTTTCAGGCTGGACCTTGCGGATAAGCACGAAAAGCGCCGAGGATGAGTTCGGAATGGTCGAGCCGAGCGACTTGATGAACTCGTCGTCGATGCCGTAGTCGGCAAGCGAGCCCGAGATCGCGCCGGCGCCCGCTCCCACCAGCCCGCCGATTGCAAAGCCGGCGAGGGGGTTGAGGAAGAGTAGCCCCACGAGACCGCCCCATATCGATCCCGACAGCAGGCCCGACGTCGCGCCGATTGCCGTCAGGTTCATGCTCTGCTTGAGATGAACCTTGCCCGTCTCGTCGCGCACGACAACCACGGCATCCTCGAGATCGACCAGATATTCCTTCTTCAGGCCGGCGAGCTTAACCAGCACCTTGTCCGCTTCGTCCATTGCATCGAAGCCGATGACTACGAGTTCCGACATTTCTGCTTTCCTTTCCGCTTCCGTCTTGAATGGCATGCTGAATGTGGCGCGGTTCGCCGTGCCAAAAGAGCGTGGCTACGACCGCGGGAATGTCGTGTTCGAAAGGCCGATCGATGCCGCAATGGCAGCGATGCGGCTTATTGTGTCAGAGGTTGAGGCACGAGATCGCCCTGAAGTGTTTCGTCTGCCTTCTTGGGCTTTTTCCGAAGCTGCAGCGGCTGTTCGATGATCGTGACGGGGGCGGCGACAGCCGTTGCCGTGACGTTGCCGATCGTGGTCACCGTGCCGCCGACAACGGCGGTCAGGCCCTGTCCGAGCGTCACGTTGGAATCCGTCAGTGGTTGTCCGGCGATCAGGCGCTGGCCGATCAACTGAACGATCTCGGGGCTCTCGGCGAACTTGCCGTGGTTGAGCCTGTCCCCGCCCTTTACCTTGGTCAGATCGATTGCGGTGATGCCGGCTTCCTCGAGCTTGGTTCGATACGGCTCGACGGTCGGATCGATCGCGCCGAGGCGAGAAACCTTGCCGGTAATGAAACTGGATACCGCAAGCGCCTTGTCGTCCTGCGAGACGAAAATGGTGAACTTCGGATGCGGCGTTCCCATTTCGGCATACTGCTTCGCGAAGACCTGAATATCGATATCGGGCGAGGCGAGGATCACGTTTTGGATCTTCGAATTGACGCGACCGTCGCGGATCCCCATCTGCCGGAGCGATTCCATCGCCAGCCACGTGCCCATCGAATGGGCGAGGATGGTGATGTCCTTGACCTCAGGATCCTGTGCGAGTGTTCGCAGCGTCTGCTCCAGGGCCGTGCGCGAATAGTTGGTGCTTTCCTTGTCGTATTCGTAGGCGGTCAGCTGAGCGCGGGACGGCCAGGTGAAAAGGATCGGTGTTGCCTGCATGCCGCTGTCGTGGACGATCTGGGCGAGGCGGAAGACGGAGTCCTCGTACTTATTGTTGAAGCCGTGCACGAAGACCAGCGCGCGTCCGCCTTCGCTGTGGGTGCGGAACCAGGCCCGGCCTTCCGGCAAGGTCGCGATCTGCTTGACGCGGGTGACGGCAAAATCCGTGGCCGGGTTCGGTGGCAGCCGCTTTGGCCATTGGACCGTGCCGGATTCGCGCTTGGGCGGGATCGAGACGGCAACATCGGTCAGGTAGGGCTTCGGGCTGCGTTCGCCGTTGAAAAGCGTCGTCGGGTCGCCCGATGGCTCTCGCGTCGTCGCGACCAGCATATCGACCTGTGTGGTCTTTGGGGTAGCCGCGGTCAGTTGGACCGGTTCCATGACACCGGTTGGATGGCCGCATGCCGTCAGAAAAACGGCGGCAAGAAGTGGCGCTAGCCTCCGAAGAGCCCGGGCTGCTATCACGTTTTCGATCCCCTCATTGAAGCGGGCCATCCTTAGGAGGCGGCTGCGACGAACGAAAGTACGTTACAGTAACGACAGGGATGTTACATCCCATTTTCGGCGTCGACGTGCGCGACGGGATATTCGCGACGAAGGCATATGATGCCTGAACGCCAGACGCCGGGAGCGGCGAACCGCTTCCCGGCGTCAATGGCAATGCCTGATCTTACACCGGAGAGTGCAGGAAGGCCGGCATCTTGCTGCCTTCCGCGATCTTTGCGAGGTAGAGACGGGCGGTGTCGAGCGCCTCGCGGATCGTCACGTCCATATCGAGGTAGCGATAGGTACCGAGGCGACCGACGAAGGTTACCGACGCTTCCTGCTCGGCGCGGGTGACATATTCCGCCAGCTGAGCCTTATCCTCGACAAGCCGCACCGGATAGTAGGGGATGTCCTGCGGGCCGCATTCGCGCGAGAATTCGCGATAGCAGACCGAGCCGGCATGCTCTTCCCACGGCGAGAAGTGCTTGTGTTCGGTGATGCGGGTGAAAGGCACCTCGACGTCGCCGTAGTTCATGACGGCGCAGCCCTGATAGTCGCCCTGATAGCTGAAACGCTCGAAGTCCAAGGTCCGGTAAGCCAGTCGGCCGAGTTCGAAGTCGAAGTAGCCGTCGAGCGGGCCCGAATAGAAGACGTGCCCGGCGTCTGGGCCCTCGCTGCGATGAAACTGCGTCTCCAGCTTCACGGTGATGTTCGGATGATCGAGAATACGGTCGATCATGTCGGTGTAACCGTTCTCCGGCATGCCCTGATATTTGTGGAAGAAGTAGTTGTCGTCGTAGTTGAAGCGCACCGGCAGACGCTTCAGGATCGAGGCCGGCAGATCGGTCGGCGAGCAGCCCCATTGCTTCTGGGTGTAGCCTTTGAAGAAGGCCTCGTACAAATCCTTGCCGACGAAGCGCATGGCCTGCTCCTCGAAGGTCTGCGGATCGGCGATCGACTTGTCGGCCTTCTCGTCGATGAATGCACGGGCCTCGTCGGGCCGGAACGTCTTGCCGAAGAACTGATTGATCGTGTGCAGGTTGACCGGGAGCGAATAGACTTGCTCGCCGCTCGTGGTCTTCACACGGTTCTTGTACGGCATGAAGGTCTGGAAACTGTTCACGTAGTCCCACACTTCCGAATCGTCGGTGTGGAAGATGTGAGGTCCGTAGATGTGGATCATCACACCCGTCTCGGCATCGCGCTCGGTATGGCAGTTGCCGGCGATGTGCTTGCGGGAATCGATGATCTCGACTTCATAACCCGCGAGCGCAAGCTCGCGTCCGATGACGGCCCCGGAAAGCCCGGCGCCGACAATGACGATCTTTTCCTTCACTGACATTGCAAAACTGATCCTGTCTGGTGTTTCCCCATCCGGATCGTGCGCGGCGTGATCGCCCTAACCCCTGATCCGGCTTTCCCTCGGCGCCGCTTCTTCCGACAGCCGATACTGTCGCGTGAAGCGTAAGCCGCAAGTCGATCAATCCGATCCGACTTGCGGCGCCGCCCGATTATTTCGCGCGTGAGCCCGGTTCGGGCCACAGCCGCTTGTCGCGGGCGATCGGCGAGTAGTCGTGCCACTTCGCAAGCTTGTCGATGTAGCGCTGCCTGTGTGCCTGCTCGTTCTCGAACTCAATATTCTCGAGCGCGATCTCCGCACCGATCTCGTAGTAGATGTCGAGATTGGTGAGGTCAGGCACCGGGATTTCGCCGCGTTCGCCTTCGCCCTGCATCTGCCAGAAGAGTTCTTCGAGGCGACGGGCAAGTGCCGGGATATCGCGGAGCACGCTGGTTTCGCGCTGGCGCTCGAGCGAGGCCCTGACATCGGCGAGGCCCTTGCGGTCCCGCTCGAAGGCGATGGCGCGGGCAACGTATTCGTCCGGCGTCGCGCAGATCATCTCCGGGATACCGGCGGCCGCGACGATGCTGGCGCAGAAGCGGGCCGCGAAGGTCTTGCCCGGCACGGTAAGGATCGGAAGGCCCGACGTGATGGCGTCGGCGGCCGTCGAATGCGCGCCATAGGGGAAGGTGTCGAGGAACAGATCGGCGAGCCCGATACGCGCAAGATGGTTCGGGTTCGTCGCCTTCGGCGCGAAGATGAGCCGCTCGGGCGCGATACCGCTCTTCTCGGCGGTCTGGCGCAGGCGCTCGTTCGCAACTTCGTCCCCCGTCAGCAGCCACAGGAGACTGCCGGGCGTCGCGGCGAGGATCTTCATCCAGCGGCCGAAGCATTCGGCCGTGATCTTCTGCATGCCGTTGAAGCTGGCGTAGACGAATGCATCGTCGGGCAGGCCGACTTCGGCGCGGGTTGGCCGCGGGGCAATCGTGCGCTTGCGGTCAAGCGGCTGATCGCAGGCGATCCGCAGGACCTTCTCGGTGTAATAGATCTCGTTCTCGGGCGGAACGATATGGTTGTCGGTGATCAGATACTGGTGGAACGGGCTCGCCATCGAGCCGGGATAGCCGCAGAAGTTCACGATGATCGGCGCCGGACGATAGGCGAAGATCTTCGTGCGGGCATGCTTGGTGTAGCCGTTCACGTCGATCAGGATGTCGATCTCGTCGGCGATGATCTGAGTGGCAGCCGCGACATCGTCGACATCGTGGATGTCGCGCCAGCAATGCACGGCGTTCTTGATCCGCTCCTGCGTCGAATCGCTCGTGCGCACGTCGCCGCAGTAATAGCCGAAGATTTCGACGCTGCTCTTGTCGTGTAGCTCAAGAACTTCGCAGAGCGCGAAGCCGACGGCGTGGTCACGAAGATCCGAGGAAAGGTAGCCGACGCGCAAGGGCTTGCCTGTCCCGACCTTTGCCTTCGCCGTCCGGCGTGGAAAGCGGCTGAGATCAGGCCGGCTGCCGACGAGCGTCTTGTTGTAGCGGTAGGCCTTGGCCAGTTGGAACATCGGGTCGTCGGAATAGCAGCTCAGCGTCAGCGAAGACATCGCATCGAGCATCTTGCGAGCCGGAATATGCGCCGACGGCGCGAGGATCGGCCACTTGCACTGGCGCTGCCGCAGCGATGCCCAGTGCTGGCCGGCTTCGGCGTGTTCGGGCTGCAGAGAGAAGGCCTGCAGCAGTGCGGTTTCCGCCTCTTCAAGCTTGCCGGCGCCTTCGAGGACGCGACCGATGTTCTGCAGGACCATATGGCGATGATTGAGGCCGTCCGGCGTAATCTGCGAGGTGGCGTCGGCGTACTGGCGCCATTGCTCGACGGCAGCGCCGATCTGACCGAAGTCCTCAAGCGCGCGGCCGAGGTTAACGTGTGCCGGACCGAACTGCGGATTGAACTTCAGGCAGGTTCGCAGCGCCTGGATGGCGGCGGCGCGATCGCCGGCTTGCGTCAGCGCAACCGCGTAGTTGAAGTAGACGAGATGAACGGCGGGATTGCTGTCGTTGAAGGCGACCCAGTTCTTGTAGAGATCGGCGGCGGCGGCATGTTGCCCGGCCGCGCCCAGCGTCTCTGCGATATGCAGCAGATCCACGAGGGACAGTCGCTGGCTACGGGCAAGTTCCACGGCACCGGAGGCGGCAGGAATCTGATTCTGGGTATGTGCGTGATTGGCGTTCATGGACATCCTGCGGCAAGACGACCGAGTCGGTCGGGAGTAGGTAAAATGGAGCGGTGTGCGCTTATTTAGCTACTGCGGATAGCTTGCCTGGAACTGGATGCCGCCTGGCGGAAAGTGCCGCTGGGGCAGGGGAAGCAGAGGTGTGGAAGGTTCGTCGCAAAAGAGGATGCGGCGCGGATTTCTCCGCGCCGCATGATTTCAGATTACTGGTAGCGGGCTGCGATGAGAGCCGCGACCTGATCGGCGTTCAGCGAGCTGACCTGCTGGCTGGTGAAGGCCTCAAGCTGGTTGGTTCCCAGGCCGGCGATATCGTCGGTCGACAGTCCGGCCAGAGCCTTCGTGCTGATCGCTGCGATCTCGTCGGTCAGGAAGGTCGCAACTTCGTCCGAGGACATCGCTGCGAGCTGGCTGGAGCTCAGGGAGCCGATCTGCGAGCTCGTCAGAGCTGCGACCTGATCGGAATTCATCGCTTCTACCTGGCCGCTGCTCAGTGCAGCGATCTGGTTTGCCGTCAGAACCGCAACCTGGCCGCTACCGAGGCCGGTGACGGCGTCGGTGGTCAGCGAGGTAACCTGAGCCGCCGTCAGCGCGCCGACCTGTTCGGTCGTCAGCGAGCCGATCTGGCTGGAGGCCAGGGTGGCAACCTGCGTCGTCGTCAGAGCAGCGACCTGAGCCTTCGACAGAGCGACGAGCTGGGAGGATTCCAGTCCGGCGATCGTGGTGGTCGAGAGGCTGGCCAGGGCCTTCGTGTTGATGGCAGCGAGCTCATCCGTCGTGAAGGTAGCGATATCGTCGGTGCTGAGACCGCCGATCTGCGCTGCCGACAGGACCGCGATCTGGCTGCTGGTCAGTGCCGAAACCTGTGCGGTTTCGAGCGAAGCCAGCTGATCGCTCTTCAGACCGCCAACCTGAACCGAGGACAGCGCGCTGATCTGGCTGGAAGCGAGACCTGAGAGAGCATCGGTTGTGAGGGCGCCGACCTGRGAGGCGGTGAGGGCTGAGAGGTGAGCGGTGTCGATGGCGCTGATCTGTGCGGAGACGAGGGCTGCAACCTGACCTGTGGAGAGGGATGCAATCTGCGTCTTGGTGAGGGCAGCGACCTGCGAGGAGGCCATACCCGACAGGATGTCGGTACCGAGACCGGCGAGTGCCTTGGTGCTGATGGCGGCGATGTCGTCTGTCGAGAAGGAGGCGATATCGTCGGAGTTCAGCGCCTGCAGCTGACCGGAGCTGAGAGCCGCGACCTGGGCGCTGCCGAGGGCTTCGATCTGTAGAGGCGGTGAGGGCTGAGAGGTGAGCGGTGTCGATGGCGCTGATCTGTGCGGAGACGAGGGCTGCAACCTGACCTGTGGAGAGGGATGCAATCTGCGTCTTGGTGAGGGCAGCGACCTGCGAGGAGGCCATACCCGACAGGATGTCGGTTCCTAGACCGGCGAGTGCCTTGGTGCTGATGGCGGCGATATCGTCTGTCGAGAAGGAGGCGATATCGTCGGAGTTCAGCGCCTGCAGCTGACCGGAGCTGAGAGCCGCGACCTGGGCGCTGCCGAGGGCTTCGATCTGTGTGGAGTCGAGAGCCTGGAGCTGTGCCGAGTTCAGCGTGGCGACCTGGGTTGCGGTCAGCGCGCCGATCTGGTCGGAGGTGAGGCCGACAACCGCGTCGGTCGTCAGAGCCGCGACCTGTTTTGCCGTCAGGGCGGTGATCTGCGAGCTGTTGATCGCTGCCAGCTGCTCGGAGCCGAGGACGGCGACCTGACCGGTGCCGAGGGCTGCGAGCTGAGCCTTGGTGAGGGCCGCGATCTGCGAGGAGGCCATCGTCGAGAGCGTGTCGGTCTGCAGGCCGCCAAGGGCGCCGGTGCTGATGGCGGCGATCTCGTCGGTGGAGAAGGTGGCGATCTCGTCGGAGGACATGGCCGCCAGGTCACCGGAGGTCAGGGCCGCGATCTGTGCGCTCGACAGGGCGTCGACCTGCGCGGAGTCGAAGGCTGCGACCTGATCGGTGGTGAGCGCCGCGATCTGGACCTTGGTCAGGCCGGTGATCTGGTTGGTGCTGAGGCCGGCGACGGTATCGGTGGTCAGGGCGGCAACCTGCTTGGCGGTCAGGGCGCTGACCTGCGAAGAGGCCAGACCTGCGATCTGCGAGGAGCCGAGGAGGTGGACCTGATCGGTGGAGAGAGCAGCGATCTGTGCGGTCTTGAGGGCCGCGACCTTGTCGCTTGTCAGCGACGAGACCTGATCGGTGGTCAATCCGGAGAGCGACTTGACGGCGATGGAGGCCACTTCGTCGGTGGTGAAGGTGGCGATATCGTCGGTCGAGAGCGATCCGATCTGGGTAGCGCTGAGGGCGCTGACCTGGCTGCTGGTCAGGGCTGATATCTGCGAGGTGTCGAGCGCCGAGAGCTGGCCGGAGGTAAGGCCGGTGATCTGGGCGTTGGAGATGGCGGCAACACCTTCGGTGGTCAGGCCGACGATGGCGTCGGTGGTGAAGGCGGCAACCTGCTTGGCGCTAAGACCTGCGATCTGCGCGGAGGTGCGGTGTCGAGGCCCGACAGGGACTTGACGTTGATGGCGGCGATCTCGTCGGTTGCGAAGGCAGCGAGGTCGTCGGTGCTGAGCGCCTTGACCTGGGTTGCCGAGAGCGATGCGACCTGGCTGCTGGTCAGGGCTTCGAGCTGGGTGGATTCCAGCGAGGTGATCTGGCCGGAGGTCAGAGCCGCGACCTGGACCTTGGAGAGCGAGGCAACCTGGCTGGTGGTCAGGCCGACAAGCGCGTCCGTCGTCAGAGACGCAACCTGCTTGGCGCTGAGGCCTGCGATCTGCGAGCTGTTGAGCGCGCCAACCTGTTCGGAGCCCATGGCCGCGACCTGGCCGGTGGAGAGTGCTGCGACCTGAGCCTTGGASAGGGCTGCGATCTGCGAGGAGGCGAGCGAGGTGACCGTTGCGGTGTCGAGGCCCGACAGGGACTTGACGTTGATGGCGGCGATCTCGTCGGTTGCGAAGGCAGCGAGGTCGTCGGTGCTGAGCGCCTTGACCTGGGNGGAGATGGCGGCAACACCTTCGGTGGTCAGGCCGACGATGGCGTCGGTGGTGAAGGCGGCAACCTGCTTGGCGCTAAGACCTGCGATCTGCGCGGAGGAGAGGGCGCCAACCTGTTCGGAGCCCATGGCCGCGACCTGGCCGGTGGAGAGTGCTGCGACCTGAGCCTTGGASAGGGCTGCGATCTGCGAGGAGGCGAGCGAGGTGACCGTTGCGGTGTCGAGGCCCGACAGGGACTTGACGTTGATGGCGGCGATCTCGTCGGTTGCGAAGGCAGCGAGGTCGTCGGTGCTGAGCGCCTTGACCTGGGCTGCCGAGAGCGATGCGACCTGGCTGCTGGTCAGGGCTTCGAGCTGGGTGGATTCCAGCGAGGTGATCTGGCCGGAGGTCAGAGCCGCGACCTGRACCTTGGAGAGCGAGGCAACCTGGCTAGTGGTCAGACCGACAAGCGCGTCCGTCGTCACTGCAGCAACCTGCTTGGCGCTGAGGCCGGCGATCTGCGAGCTGTTGAGGGCGGCGACCTGGTCGGAGCCCATGGATGCAACCTGAGTGGTGCTCAGTGCTGCGAGCTGCGTCTTCGTCAGAGCTGCGACCTGCGAGGAGGCGAAGG
>NZ_LMHV01000027.1 GCF_001429725.1 Rhizobium sp. Root708
AGCGAGCCGGCGCCGGCAACCGTCACGTTCGACGCTGCCGCATTGATGCGCTCCAGCGACTGCTGGATCGACAGGTTCTCATTCAGGCCCTGGCCAACAAGACCGTTCAGGCGGGTGTCACGATAGGCCGTCCACCAGGTGGCCATTGCAACGTCGCCGTCGCTCTTCGTGCCGCCTTCCTTGAACTTGGCCGGAAGCGGCATTTCCGGAGGAACGTGATCCGGACCGCTCACGCAGCCCGCGAGGAGAAGCAAAAGTGCCGGCGAGGCAAAGCGAAAAGATGCCATTAAAAATCTTCCTGTAACTCGACCAAATTCATTTCATGCCTGAAGCCATATGCTTCGCCATCGGCCGCGCTTCGCATAAACGAGAAACACCATCCCGAAGCAGTCGGCCGCAATGTATCAATGAGTCTCGCTTTCTTACAGTGCATTTTTATCACACTCCCGCCTCAATTTTCTGCCGCCGGGAAAAGACCCTGCGGATGACGACGAAGAAGGAAGGCACGAAGAAGATGCCGAGAGCCGTTGCGGAGAGCATCCCGCCGAGGACGCCGATGCCGATTGCGTTCTGCGCGGCAGATCCCGCACCCGTTGCAATCGCGAGCGGAACGACGCCGAGAATGAACGCAAGCGACGTCATGATGATCGGTCGGAGACGCAGTCGGGCGGCCTCGAGGGTCGCGTCGACGATGCCCTTTCCGGTCTCCATGCGATCCTTGGCGAACTCCACGATCAGAATCGCGTTTTTCGCCGCGAGCCCGATTGTGGTCAGCAGGCCGACCTTGAAGTAGACGTCGTTCGCCTGTCCGAAGACGGTTGCCGCCACCAGTGCGCCAAGGACGCCGACGGGGACCGCCATGATGACGGAGAACGGGATAGACCAGCTTTCATAGAGAGCGGCGAGGCAGAGGAAGACGACCAGAACCGAGATTGCGTAGAGCATCGGCGCCTGCGAGCCGGACAGTCGTTCCTGATAGGAAATGCCTTGCCAGGCAACGGTATAGCCGCCGCCAAGCTGTTCCGTCAGTGCTTCCATCTCATTCATCGCATCACCGGAGCTGACGCCCGGAGGCGAAGCGCCTTCGAGAGGGATGGCGCTGACGGCGTTGAAGCGTGCAAGCGTCGGGGCGCCCTTGACCCATTCGGTGCGGGTGAAGGCGGAGAATGGCACCATCTCGCCGCTCGAATTGCGGGCATACCAGTGATCGAGATCGCTCGGCTGCATGCGGAAGGGCGCATCGCCCTGGACATAGACAGGCTTGATCTCGCCGTTCAACGTGAAGTCGTTGACATCCCGTCCGGTGAAGATGACCGACAGCATCGAGTTGACCGCAGCGATGTCGACTCCCATGGCACCGATCTTTTCCTGATCGATGACGATCTTCATCTGCGGTTCGACTTCCTTGTTGTTGCTGCGCAGCGCAACGACCTTGCCGCTGGCATTGGCGGCCTGAATCAGCCGCTTGGAAGCCGCGTCGAGCGCATCCGTGCCATGACCGCCGGTGTCCACCAAATACATCGAAAAGCCGCTCGAGACGCCGAGACCCTGGATTGCCGGCGGCAACAGCGCGAAGACCTGGGCCTCGCGGTAGGTGAAGAAAGTCTTAAGCGCGCGAGTGACGACCGCCTGCGCATGCAGGTTCGCATCGGTACGCTTGGAGAAGTCCTTGAGCTTGGTGAAGACGATGGCGCTGTTCTGGCCGGAGCCGTTGAAGCCGAAGCCAAGCGCACCGAACACGGATTCGACCGCATCCTTCTCGTTTTCACGATAGTACTTCTCGACCTTTTCGACGACGGCCTGCGTCTGCTGCGTGGTGGAGCCGGGCGGCGTCGTGACGATCGTCAGCAGGACGCCCTGGTCTTCCTGCGGCAGGAACGAGCTCGGCAGGCGCGTGAACAGATAGGCGCAGCCGACGCCGACGAGAAGGAAGACCAGCATGACACGGATCGGACGCTTCAGCAGATAGCCGATCGTGCGCACGTAACCATTGGTCGACCGCGTGAAGTTTCGGTTGAACCAGTCGCCGGCGCGGTTCTTCTTGTGCTCCGTCACCGGCTTCAGCATCGTTGCGCAAAGCGCCGGGGTCAGCACGATCGCGACCAGCGCGGAAAGCAGCATCGCCGAAACGATCGTGACCGAGAACTGGCGATAGATAATGCCGGTCGAGCCACCGAAGAACGCCATCGGAATGAAGACGGCCGTGAGGACGAGCGCGATGCCGACGATGGCGCCGGTGATTTCGCCCATCGATTTCTCTGTCGCCTCAAGCGGTGAAAGCTTCTCCTCCGTCATGATGCGCTCGACGTTCTCGACGACCACGATGGCGTCGTCGACGAGAAGACCGATGGCGAGAACCATCGCGAACATCGTCAGCGTGTTGATCGAGTAGCCCATCATCGCCAGGATGCCGAACGTTCCCAGCAAGACCACGGGCACGGCAATCGTTGGAATGAGTGTCGCCCGGAGGTTCTGGAGGAAGATCAGCAGCACGACGAAGACGAGAACGATCGCTTCGATCAGCGTGTGGACGACCTTCTCGATCGAGAGTTCGACGAAGGGCGTCGTATCATAAGGATAGGTGATCTCGACGCCTTCGGGCAGGCCGCGGCTGATCGTGTCGAGCGCGCTGCGAACGCGCTCGGCCGTATCGATGGCGTTGGCGCCGATGGCGAGGTTGACGGCGAAGCCGCTCGAGGGCTGGCCGTTGTAGCGGGACGAGCCGCCGTAGCTTTCCTGGCCGATTTCGATGCGCGCGACGTCGCTGAGGCGGACGGTCGAACCGTCCTTCTCGACCTTGAGGATAATGTGCTCGAAGTCCGACACGGTGGTCAACTGGCTCTGCGCCGTGATCGTCACGTTGAGCTGCTGTCCTTCGACAATCGGCTGCGCGCCGAGCGAACCGACAGAGACCTGCGTGTTCTGCGCCTCGATGGCCGAGGTGACGTCGCCGGTCGTCAGCTGGTACTTGACGAGCTTGTAGGGATCCAGCCAGACGCGCATGGCATAGCCGGAGCCGAAAATGTTGATGCTGCCGACGCCTTCGAGACGCTGAATCTGGTCCTCGATGGAGGTCGACATGATGTTGCCGAGATCGACCGAGCTACGCTTGCCGTCGGTCGATACCAGCGAGCCGACGAGCAGGATGCTCGATGTCGAACGGGTGACGCTGATGCCGGCGTCGATGACGTCGCTCGGGAGCTTCGATTGCACCAGCTGCAACTTGTTCTGCACCTGAACCTGCGCGATATCGGGATCGGCGCTTGTGCCGAATGTCAGCGATATGCTCGCCGAGCCCGTCGATGACGTCGAGGTCATATATGTCAGGTCGTCGAGGCCGGTCATGCCGTCCTCGATAATTGTGGTCACCGACTTTTCGACGGTCTCGGCGCTGGCGCCGCGATAGGTCGCGTTGATGCGCACGCTGGTCGGGGCGATGTCCGGATACTGCGATATCGACAGCGTGAAGATCGCCAGCAGACCCGCGAGCATGATCGTGATCGCTATGACCCACGCAAAAATCGGACGTCGAATGAAAAACTTGGCCATTGGGTTATCGTTCCTGTGCGGCTCTGGTCACGGACGTCGCGTTACTTCGCGGCGGGCTTCTGCGCGTCACCGGACGAGGGTTGTTCCGCGGGTAAGACGACCCCCTTGTCGCTTATCTTCATTGGCGTTGGCTTGACCGGCATGCCAGCCGTGATGGACTGCAGGCCGGAAACGATCAGTTGGTCGCCGTCCTTGATCCCGTCGGTCACGAGCCAGGAGTTGTTCGAAGGCGATACGTTCTCGAATGCGCGCGTCTCGACCTTGCCATCCGCGGAAACGAACTGCGCCGTCAGCTCACCGTTTGCGTTGCGGCTCGTGGCGAGCTGCGGAAGCGCGTAGCCATCCTCAGCACCGAGCTCGACGGTCGCGCGGACATACATGCCCGGCAGAATGATGCGGTCGGGATTGGGGAAGCGAACGCGAATGGTGAAGGTGCCTGTCGTTTCACTGACGACCGACTTCGACATGTCGAGCACGCCCTTCTGGTCGTACTCCTTGCCGCTCTCGAGGATGAGACGGAAGGTAGCGCTTCCCGCCTGCTTCATCTCGCCGGAAGCGATTGCATTGCGCAGACGCAGCAGGTTGGTGCTCGACTCGGTGAGGAGGATGTAGACCGGATTGAGCTGGCGGACGGTCGTGAGCGCCGTCGTCTGGTTTGCCGCGACGACGTTGCCGACGTTGTAAGCCGTCTGGTCGATGACGCCATCGAAGGGCGCGACGATCTTGGTGTGGTTAAGGTCGATCTCGGCGGCGGTCAACGAAGCCTTGGCGGCTTCGACTTCAGCCTGTGCCTGCAGAAGGTTGGTCTTGGCGGTTTCGAACTCGATCTGGGTCGCGCCGGAGCCGACGAGGCGCTGGTAGCGATCGAAATTGCTTTGAGCGCTCGGCACGCTGGCTTCGGCCTTGGCAATCGCCGCGCGCGCTTGTGCGACGGCTGCGAGGTAGGGCGCATCCTCGATCTGGTAGAGTATGTCGCCCTTCTTTACCTCACCGCCTTCGCGGAAGGGGATTTCCGTGATGATGCCGCTTACCTGAGGACGAATATCGGCCGTCTGGAATGCCTCGGCGCGCCCCGGCAGGATGGTGGTGACAGGGAAGTTGCCCTTTTTCAGCGCGATGACACCGACGGGGGCCGCCTGCTGCGCCATGCCGGCGGCGCCAGCGCCCTGCTTGTTGCCGCTATCGCTGCAGGCTGCCAGAAGGCCGCCCATCGTAAGCGCGGTAGTGATCAAAAGAAAACGCCGTATCATCCCTGAATTCCTTATTCGGTGGCGATCGGGACGAGAAAAACACTCTTCAATCCGGAATCGAATGCCACCAACCCCATGTTAAAAAAACCTTGGCGAAGTGACGTAAGTTAACAATCGTCACTTAGCAAGCGCTATTTTGCAGTGCGGTATCGACGAAACTGACAATGTGCTGCGCGCGTCGAACCAGCGTGTCCTTATCATCACGGGCGATAAGGACGGGGTGAAGGACGCTCGCCAGCACGTCTGAGACGGTGACAGCAGCATCTCTCAGGTTCGAGCAACGATAGCGCCCGCTGGCGATGCCGTCACGGATAATGTCCTCAAGTTTCTGGATGATGCGCTCGCGATACCGGTTGCCCGCGTCGAGCTTGGCGTCGATCGTGGCCAGCACCATTTCGAAAATGTAGGGATTTTCCTTGATGTCCTGGAGATGGCCGTCGAGCAGCCTGAGGACAAAGCGCAACAATTGCTCATGAGGCGGAAGCGCCTCGTCGAATGCTGCGAAGCGGTCGGCAGCCTTGCCGAGGTGGCGTTCAGCGATAGCGTCGGCGAGAGATGCCTTAGAGCGAAAATGCTTGAACACATTCGCCGGAGACATGCCGAGTGACGATGCGATATCGGCAATGGAAACCGCAGCGAAGCCGCGCTGACGAAACAGCAGTTCCGCCATCGAGAGTATGTCTTCCCGGGTTTCCTCAGCCCTTTGCCTTGGCCTGCGCGCCATTCCTTCCCCCGCCGGCTTCCTGTCCGGCCATCTGTCAGATGCTAGCGTCAGCAGATAAAGGCCCGCAAGCCAGTTGCGGACCTCTCAATCTACTGGTCACGGAAAATAGGGAGCGAGATTGTGCCTGATACGCTCGAGCGGCGTCGCGCCGCTGTCGTCAGGCTGGAACGTCTGCGCCGTGATTGCCTCGAAGGCCTTTATATAGACGACGGATGTCTGCTGTATCAGATCTTCAGGGATTTCCGGTATCGCGTCCTTGTAGGGATCGCAGCGTTCGGCAACCCAGGCACGGACGAAGTCCTTGTCGAAGCTCTCCGGCCGACGGCCAGCTTCGAAGGCTGCCTGATAGCTTTCGGCCAGCCAATAGCGGCTGCTGTCCGGCGTATGGATTTCGTCCGCCAGGATGATCTGGCCGTTCTCGTCGGTGCCAAACTCGTATTTCGTGTCGACGAGGATAAGACCACGCTCCGCGGCCATCGCCTGGCCACGGGCAAACAGCGCCAGAGCGTAGCGCGAGAGGGTCGCCCATTGTTGCTCTGTCAGCAAACCGCGTTCGACGATTTCGGTCGGGGTCAGCGGTTCATCGTGGCCGCCGTCGAATTCCTTGCTTGTTGGCGTGATCACGGGCTGCGGCAGCTTTTCGTTGTCGCGCATCCCGTCTGGCAGCTGCATTCCGTACATCTGGCGCTCGCCCTTCTTATAAAGAGTGAGGATGGATGTGCCTGTCGTGCCGGCTAGATAGCCGCGAACCACGATTTCTACCGGCAGAATGTCGAGTCGCTTTCCTACGACCACGTTCGGATCGGGATATCCGATGACGTGGTTCGGGCAGATGTCCTTCGTCGCTTCGAACCAGTAACGGGCCGTCTGCGTCAGAACCTGCCCCTTATAAGGAATGCAGGTCAGAATGCGGTCGAACGCGCTCAGCCGGTCGGTGCTGATGATGATGCGGCTGCCGTCGGGAAGGTCATAGTTCTCGCGAACCTTGCCGCGATAGTAATTCGGCAATTCGGGGAAATGGGCTTCGGAGAGGATACGCACGGGCTCGACCGTCCTTTTCGGATTCATTCGGGACTTTCCCTGCTGTAATTTCATTGCCTGCATTGTCAAGCAAAGCGCTACAGCCACACAACATATATAAGGAGCAAGGCCGAAAAGTAGCTCAGGACGGTCAGCGGGCCGCCAGCGCGCAGGAAGTCGGCGAAGCGATAATCGCCGACGCCCATCGCCAGCGTGTTGTTGTGGTGGCCGAAGGGAGTGAGGAAATCCAGCGATGCACCGGCCGCCACGGCAATCAGATAGGCCTCGGGCCGGTGATGGCCGAGGGTGGCGAATTCGAGCGCGATCGGGCTGAGGATGATCGCAACCGTCGCATTGTTGACGAACGGGGTCAAAACCATCGCGAGGAAGAGAATAACGGCAAGGCCGACCAGCGGACTTGAAACCGGAAGAATTGTGCTGAGCGCGGTCGCGATCATCTCTCCGGTGCCCGTCGTTGCAACGGCGGAACCAATCGGGATCATCGCCGCCAGCATGATGATGATAGGCCAGTTGAGGTCGGCCATGGCCTGGCGGATATTGATGTAGTTGCAGAGGGCCATGACGAGGACGACGCAGGACAAGGCGATTACCGGGCTCAACAGACCAACCGCCATGGCAAGGATGCCCGCGGCGAAGATCGCGAAGGGCTGCCATGAGCCGGTTGCGGCGGCATGCGGCTGAGGCGACGCCAGCGCCAGGCATTCGCATTCGTCGAGCGCATCGGTAATTGCTTCGGGGCGCCCTTCCAGGATCAGGATATCGCCGATCGCCAGTTGCTGGTCATGGAAGCGGCCTTCGACCCGCGGGGATCGCTTGGCCAGCCCGACAACGGCGACCTTCCGGCTCGTGAACACTTCCAGCGAATGGAGTCTCGAGCCGACGAGCGTGCTCTCCGGCATGACGACCGCTTCCACCCTCGTCGTGTCGGCCTCCGGCCAGCCCGACGATCGGAGGGTGCGCAAGGCGTTTGCCGCCGAGAGCTCGTCGAACACGATGTCGTCGGCTTCGGCAAGCAGCGTATCGCGCTCGGCTATGACGGATGCCTTGCGCGCCGCGAAGACGAACTTGTCGTCCCGAATGAGCGCGTGCGGCTGCAGCTGAAACCGATCGGGGAGATCCGACAGGTTCGCACCGACGAGCGGTGATGTCGCGGGAATATGCCATTCCGCCAGTACGCGACGTCGCGGTACCGGCAGCGGGTCGTCGACCGTCTCCTCCGCCGCGGGGAACAGTCGTGGTGCCAGCCAGGCGGTCAGGATGATCCCAGCGATCGCCACCGGCAGCCCGACATAGGCGAAATCGAACAGGCGAAAGCCGCTGCCGGTATGTTTGGCAAGCGCATTGCTGACAAGGAGATTGGCCGGGGTGCCGATGAGTGACACCGTGCCGCCGAGGAGGGCCGCGAAAGACAACGGCATCACGAACTGCCGTTTCGGAAATCGCGTCAGGTCGCTGACGCGCAGCGTAACCGGCAGGGCAATCGAGAAGGCGCCGATGTTGTTGATGAAGATCGAGATGAAACCGGTTACGCCCGATAGAAAGGCGACGACGGCCGTATTCGAAAGCCGTGCGCCGGCAAGCCGGCTTGAAAGCTGATCGAGCAGCCGGGTTTTCGCCAGCACCTGCACGACCAGGAGGATTTCGATGACGGTTATGACGACCGGATTGGAGAAACCCGCAAACACCTCGTCGACAGGATAGAGACCGAGAGCATAACCCGCCAGCAAGCCGGCAATGGCGACGATTTCCATGCGAACGCGATCGAGGAGGAATATGCCAAGCATGGCAATTAGCAGGACCAGCAATGATGCTTGCGCGAACGTCATGACGCCTTTCCGCCTATCGGTCCCAGCGAATGTAGCGGTTCGGCAGGCGCTGTATAGGGCCGATCTGCATGCCTCAGGGGCGCGGTATCTGCCACATTACGTCAGCGGTCCGTTCGAGGATCGGTGTGGAGAAGACGCCGATCGCTCTTTCCGGCCAAACGCTGCCTGCTTCCGCGAGCTTGTCTCGCCAACGCTGCGATTGCAGCATGGCCGCGCCGATCACCACCGGCTCGAGGCCGGAAGCTGCCAGCAACGAGATCCCTGACACAATGGAGGCGCCGCTTGAAATCACGTCGTCGATCAGCGCGATCCGCCTGTTTTCGAGAAGTGGCAACATGCGAGGGTCTACATAGAGACGCTTCTGTTGTGTCGGTGTGGTGATTGACGAGAGGGCGACCGAGAGATCGTCGCGGTACCAGAACTTTCGCGAGGTTCCGAGCGGAACATAGCGCTTGTGCCCGAGCTTCTGAGCGACAGCGGCGGCGAGCGTCAATCCAAGCGTCGGAAGGCCTACGACCACGTCGACATCGAAAGCTGCGAGCTTCGCGGCAAGTCGTGTCGCCAAGGCATCGAGTACCGCGAAACTGGCTTGGTTGATAATCAGGGAGGCCAGCGCGTGTTGCCCGTCCGCCAGCGGGCGTATCGGCAGGCGCAACTGCTCCCCATCATCCAGCTCTGCCACGTAGAAGTTGGAGAAGCTGCCGTTCTGGTCGAATGTGCCGGGCGGATGCATCTCCTGCCAGAATTCGTGCGGCGCGAGAGTCGTCATATCGTCAATTCCGTCTGGTGGATACGAGGCCTGCTCGTCGCCGCAATGTCTGCAATTCAGCGTCGGTCAGTCTGCGTGTTCCGCTCTTCGGCAAATCGCCGAGCGCGACGTTACCGATCGCAACGCGCACCAGCCGCAGACACTCGATGTCAAGCACCTCGAGCATCCGGCGGATCTGCCGGTTGCGGCCTTCGTCGAGTTCCACCTCGATCCACGAGTTGCGGTCTCCCTGTCTGAGCAGTCTTGCCGACGTTGCCTTCAGTACCTCGCCGTCGTGGCGCAGGCCGTAGGTCATCTCGGCCAATATTTCGGGCGCGACGATCTTGTCGATCTGAACATGGTAGGTCTTGGTGACGTGGGTGATGGGATCAAGCAGCGCCTGGGCGAACACCGTGTCGTTGGTGAAGAGCAGCAAGCCCTCGCTGGCCTTGTCGAGGCGTCCGACCGGGGAGAGATGGGGAATGTCGATATCGATCCCCTTCAGACAGTCATAGACCGTCGGGCGACCCTCGGGATCGTGTCGGGTGGTGACGAGCCCGCGCGGTTTGTTGAGCATGAGATAGGTCATCGGCTCGCCGGCAATGCCGATACCATCGACTTCGATCTTTGCGGAAGCGAGATCGACCCATGCGGAAAGGTCCGAGACCGCACGACCGTTGACCGAAACGCGGCCTTCGGCGATCAGGCGCTCCGCCTGGGTGCGCGAGCAGTAGCCGAGCTTCGACAGTGCGCGGGGCAGGGTTACACGCTTGCCGGCATCGTCGCCGGATCTCGCGTGGTCCCTCGACTGCTGTTTTCCCCGCCGCTCCTTCAAAACCTGCCTCTGTCGTCTGATCGTGCCGACGTCTTTGACATGAAGAACGGCAGAATGCCAGCCGGGATGGCCGAAACACGGGATAAGACCGATCCGAGTTGTACGCACCCAAAACAAAAGGTGGCGTCGTACGCCACCTGCTTTCGATAACGGATCAATCGTGCTTAGAGCCGATACGGCGAGACCTAATGGCAGGCCATGAAGCCGGCGAGTTCCTTGCGGCTCATGATGACGCCTGCCGCAGCCTTGTCCGGTTCCGGATGAGTATAGGAGAAACTTGGCATTTCCGGCAGTTCGAGAGCCTGCCGCATGTTCATGATGCCGACAGCCAGGCGACCGCCTGCTCCGTCAACACTGACTTCGACGATGTATTGAGAATTCTTGCCATCCATCGACAGCCCTCCCTCTCTTTGTCGGTTGCTTGTCCCTAGCGTCGAAAATGGGTTTTTCTAAGACCTAAGTATTACGGGCCGCATGCCCCCTTGGATCTATGCGGCCCGCAACTAGGGTATTTTTCGTGAAGGTCAACGCCACCACTGCTGCCGCGGCGGCGCCTGATGCGTGCTGAGCAGATAACCGGCAAGAAAGCCGAGCGCGCCGGCAAGCGTCAGCGCCGTGGTGGTTGCGGCGGCATGCTCGCGGGCTGCGCCGGCTGCGGCCACTCCTTCTGCCTTGATCTGGGCAACCGCGGTCTTCGCACGCGGGCTTATCTCGTCATACGCCTTACCGGCGCGGTCGCGAACTTCGTAATAGGCTTCGGCTCCTTGCGCCGAGATCATCTTCTGAAGTCTGGATACTTCCTGCTGAAGCGCTGCGATGTCTTTGCTGACCGATGCGCGGATATCGTCGGTTGTGGCAGCCATATCTTTTCTCCTTTTCGGCTTACGGGAAGAGGAAACACCGGAAGCGGGTCTTCGGTTCCGATTGGGTAAGCGGAGCCGGGATGCCTCTTCAGATGACGCCGGACGCGCATGTTTCAAGTGCCAGGGGGTGCATCGGGGCGAAAGGGGAGGGCTATAGCGGCCCCACGAACGATTTTTGACCGTCTGGTAAAAGCTGGGATGGGGGCGGGGTCATGCCGATTGGGGAGGGCCGCGCCTGTGTACGAAAAACCCATAATAGAATCATGATGTTACAAGAATATGAAAAAACTTGGTTTTGCGCTGTTGACTTAGAAAGCTCCTGGGCCGTATAAGCCGGATCACAGAACGAGGGCGGCGGCGCTGCTGGCGACGAAGACTTTCGCTCTGAGATTTCTTAAGATTGGCTGTGATGCT
>NZ_LMHV01000028.1 GCF_001429725.1 Rhizobium sp. Root708
CGCCGGCCTTCGGGCCTTCGAGCTGTACGGTCATGACCTCGAGCGGTTTTCCTGCCTGAACGGCAACGGCGGCGCGAACGTCCATCTTCGAATTCTCCAATGCTGATTTGATCGGGCGGACTCTTGCACGCCGCATGCCGCCGGCTCAAGGAAAAACCCGCGCGAGACGCTGATTTCCTTGTTCAAAGAGCAACTTGCGGCGATTGCTGTGCAATCTGCGTCAGAACAGATTTTTCACTGCGAAGACGATGGCATAGCCATGCATGGCGATCGCCGAATAAAGGCCGAAGGCCACCATCATCCGCTCTCCATCGGTCATTTCGTCAAGCTGATGGCGCGGCTTGATCGAGCGCGCACCGATCAGACTGACAACAGTGAACACCAGCAGACCGATCGTCAGCAGCCGGGCCGGAAGGCCGATGGTAAAGCCGATGCACAGGATGCAGAGCGTCACGAAGAAGCTCGCCGCAATCTGCGACGACCGCGAGCGGAAAATCTGGCGCAGGACCTGTCCGCCGTCGAATCGGTGCATGGGCAACAGGTTCAGAAGATTGAATGCGCCGAGGATCAGGAGGAAGACGAGAATGGGGTTGCCGGCGCTCGCCGGCAGAACGCCCTGTTCGGACAACTGCTCCGCGAGGCAAAGTGGCGGCACAAGAAAGGCGGACATGCCAGCGCCCATCAACGCACATGTTCCGACTTCGAACAGCGACCGATAAGGCCTGCCACCGATCGCCACGCCACCCAGCAGCGGAATGAAGATCATCCGAACCGTGGGATGCCCGAACATTCGATAGGCCGCCATGTGGCCAAGCTCGTGCAGGACGATGACCAGCGTCAGGAAGGTCGAAATCATCAAGCCCTGTATCGTCAGGCCGAGAAACGGCCAGAGCAGCAAGGTCGAGACGATCGCCAACAGAACCTGGACAAGCGGATGTTCGAAATACCCCTGGGGAGCGGAGTGACCGGTTTTCAACCAGCCCTCCAGGGCGCGCATTTCCCGCCGCAATGAAAAGTATCTGACAATGAGGAACGCCAGGCCGCGATAGCGATCCGTCTGGGTAATCTCGATCGTGACACCGCCGGTCGTCTCCCGGACAATCCGGCACTCCTGAAAATTCTTCCAGAATGAGGGATCAAGCGTGCTGTCGTCCACGACCGACGACCTGTATCCGACTGTGTTTGCGTTGGCCGTGTCCAATGGCTCGACGGCAAGGAGTCGACGCAGCGGCGCTCCGTGACGGTCGAGATGCTTATAGGTCTGCTCGACGAGGTTGCCGCGTTGTCTGATTGGCTTGCTTGACAGGACCGAGTGATGCCAGTCGGCGGCGTCGCCGCTTGGGTTAACCGCGCTCCAGAGTTTCTCGCGGGTACAATTGAAGGTGCGCCGGATAGACAGGGTCCGTTGCCCGAGCGGCAGGCGCATCAACAAGGCGAGCAGGCCGAGGTTGATGGTCAGCAGCAAGATCGCCGATTGCACCACGGTCATTCACATACTCCATTCCGACGTTTGCCGGATGGCCGTATTCTAGTGCCTGCGCCTTAACAAAAATGATCCGCGTCGGCACGCATCGTTGTGCCGAAATGGCTCAGGCAAATTCCATGATGACGGCATCCACCGCCAAGCTTTCGCCGGGCTTGGCGTTGATCTTGCCGACAACGAGGTCGCGCTCGGCCCGCAGCACGTTCTCCATCTTCATTGCCTCGACGACGGCGAGGGTTTCGCCGGCCTTGACGTCCTGACCCTCGGCGACCGCAATGGAGACCACCAATCCTGGCATGGGGCAGAGCAGCAGCTTCGAGGTATCCGGTGGCAATTTCACCGGCATCAGGCGATCCAGTTCCGCGTGACGCGGCGTGAGGACCTTCGATTTCACGGAGAATCCCTGCCAGTCGATCCGCTGACCGTTGAGCAGCGGCCGCAACTGCGCCGTCACCCTGAGATTGCCAACCCGGCCGCTCCAAACAGGCTCACCGGGTCTCCAGTCGGTGACGACATTCAAGATCTCGTCGCCGATCGCGATATCCATCTCGAAGGGAACGGTCGGGATGCCCTCGAGCAGCCGCGCGGCGATATACTCGTCGTCCAGCTTGACGACCCAGTTTTCGCTTATCGCGCCAGACGACTGGCGAAGTCGATCCTTGAAGTAGTCGCGACGGTTCGCGTCTATCAGGGCTGCCGACAGCGCAACGGCAGCGAGGACCGCCTGCTGGATGCCATCCGGCGTCATCGGGGCGAAACCCTCAGGATATTCCTCGGCGATGAAACCCGTCGAAAGCCGTCCCTCCCGCCAGCGCGAATGCTTCATGAGCGCGGAGAGGAAGGGCACGTTATGCTCGATGCCATCGACCACGAAACCGTCGAGAGCCTGGCCCATCGCTTCGATCGCTTCCAGGCGGGTGGGCGCCCAGGTGCAGAGCTTGGCGATCATCGGATCATAATACATCGAGATCTCGGCTCCCTCGAAGACGCCCGTATCGTTTCGCACGACCGCGTTTCCAGCCTCGCCCTCGGCGGGCGGGCGATAGCGCGTGAGTCGGCCGATCGACGGTAGGAAGTTTCTGTAGGGATCTTCCGCGTAGAGGCGGCTTTCGACCGCCCAGCCGTTCAGCCGAACATTATCCTGCGTGAGTGTCAGAGGCTCGCCGGCGGCGACCCGAATCATCTGCTCGACCAGATCGATGCCCGTGACGAGTTCGGTCACCGGATGCTCGACTTGCAGACGGGTGTTCATTTCGAGAAAGTAGAAGTTGCGGTCGCGGTCGACGATGAATTCCACCGTTCCGGCGCTTTGATAGTCCACGGCTTTCGCGAGCGCGACCGACTGCTCGCCCATGGCCTTGCGGGTCGCTTCATCGAGGAATGGCGACGGAGCCTCTTCAACGACTTTCTGGTTCCTTCGCTGGATGGAGCATTCGCGCTCTCCGAGGTAGACGACATTTCCATGGGCGTCGGCCAAGACTTGGATTTCGATATGGCGCGGCTCGACGATATACTTTTCGATGAAGACCCGATCGTCTCCGAACGAACTCCTGGCTTCGGACCGGGCGCGGTCAAAACCGTCCCGAACGTCGCTCTGGTCCCACGCGATACGCATGCCCTTGCCGCCGCCGCCCGCCGATGCCTTGATCATCACGGGATAGCCGATTTCGCCGGCGATGCGTTCGGCATGGTCAGCGTCTTCGATCACGCCAAGGTGGCCGGGAACGGTCGAGACCTTCGCAGCATTTGCGAACTTTTTCGATTCAATCTTGTCGCCCATTGCCTTGATGGCGCGCGGTTTGGGGCCAATGAAGACAATGCCTTCCTTCTCGAGGGCTTCACAGAAGGATGCGCGCTCGGAAAGGAAGCCATAACCGGGGTGGACGGCTTCGGCGCCGGTCGACTTACAAGCAGCGATGATCTTGTCCGCGACGAGGTAGCTTTCGGAGGCCGGCGCTGCGCCGATATGGACAGCTTCGTCAGCCATTTCGACATGCAAGGCATCCCGATCTGCGTCCGAATAGACCGCGACAGTCGCGATGCCCATCCGGCGCGCAGTTTTGATAACGCGACAGGCGATTTCGCCGCGATTCGCGATCAGGATCTTGTTGAACATGAAGACTCCACCCGTGAGATGCGTACCCGAAGTCTTACGCATAAAGTTCGGGAGGCACAATCACGTGCGAAGTCTTCATTGGCAGGGCTTCAGGCGACGGCGATGTTGTCGTCGACGATGCGCAGCCAGCGGCTTCGACGCTGCGGTTCTGCATGCTCAACCAAACGAAGACCAGCCATGATGTCGTCCCAACGCGGATGGTTGGAAGCGGGCAGGGTGGCCTCGCCGATTCGCATCAGAACGTTCCACGTCATCGGCTGGACGTTGATGCATCCGCCGTCGGAAACGCCGCGCAGCACGCGCATGACATAATCGATGTCCTGACGCGAGATCCCCCGACGTTCCACTGCCCGCATGAGGCTGTAGCCGCCGATCTTTTGGTCGATCGCCAAGCGGAGCTGATCGAGGGCGAAAGCGCGAAGCTCGTCAGGAACATAGGTTGCGATGTCGATGACATGCTGGACCAGTTCCAGTTCCAGGGACGAGTTGACGACGCCGTCTGTTGCGACCATGCGCATCAGCCATGCGACGTTGATTTCATCGAGGCTGCCTTGCGGATAGCTGTAATTGACGATGAATGCCGCCAATTGCTCGACGAAGAAGCTGTTCCACTCCGGGCATTTTTCGGGGCAAGAGTTGTTCAGCGCCAGCATGACGACGACGTCGTCAGGGGTCCGGATTCCCTCCGGAAAACTATGTTTGCGCAATAGGCTGATGTCATCGACAGTCAGCCGATGCTTCCCGGCGATTACACATGCCGGAAAAGCGAGTCGAAATTCGCTCATCTTTTATCTCCAGGCTTCATCATGAAGCCAAGACGATGCTTACAGCCAGCGAATTGACGTTCCCTCAACGGGTGCGGTTAACGAAACCTTCGACGGTTTACGACGCTTTTAGCGACCTCGCCTGAACGCGTTCGCGCCAGATGATAAACAGGCCCGAGCCCACGATGATCATGATGCCGATCCACTTCGAGAAGTTCGGAAAATCTCCAAAAAGCGCATAGCCGAGCACCGTCGCCGAGATTATTTCGAAATACTGAAACGGCGCGAGCAGGGAAAGCGGGGCCATTCGGAAGGCTTTGACCACGATCATGTGGACATAACCGGAAAGCGATCCCAGAATCAGCAGCAGAACAAGCCCGAGGATCGACGACGGCAGGGATAACTCGAAGTCAGGGACGCCCAGCCCGCTTCCAATGGCAAGCGCAGCCGACATGAACAAGGTGCCGCCGATGCCCGCCATCGTCTGCATCGTCAGCGGCGAATCGGCTGTCCCGATCGCGCGATTCATAAAAAGATACAGCGCGAACAGAAACGCGCAGCAAACCGGGAGCAACGCCTTCAGGCCGAACACCTCATAGCTCGGCTGGATCACGATCATCGCTCCGCCGAAGCCGACGATGATGGCCGTCCAGCGCCGCCAACCAACCTTG
This sequence comes from Rhizobium sp. Root708, assembly GCF_001429725.1. GTDB lineage: Bacteria > Pseudomonadota > Alphaproteobacteria > Rhizobiales > Rhizobiaceae > Rhizobium. Next base: position 5,035 of record NZ_LMHV01000028.1, read on the forward strand.
TCGCCAAGGAAGAGGGCGGACAGGCCAGCAAGCATGAACGGCTCCACGAAATAGATCGCAAAGACGTCTGCCAGCGGCATGTACTTTACTGCCGCGAAAAAGAGCAGGCTTGCCGCGCCGTGCAATGCGCCACGAAGCAAGTTCATCCAGGGACGCTTCGCCGACAGCGCGCCCCAGCCGAACATCAAAAAGAGAATCGGCAGGGTGCAGAGCAGCTGAAAAAAGAATCGGTAGAAGGTGATCTGACCGGGGGACATGGCCTCGAAGGTCGCCATGTATTTCGCGATCGCATCCATCGCCGGCAGCACAAGCATGGCGCCGGCCATCAGGGCCATGCCCTGCAATGGATTGTGATGATCGGAAGGATCGTTCATGCGAGAGATTTCTTCATCGGCTGAGGTTCAGCCGTCAATGATAAATATCTCTCTCAAGAAGAGATGGTGCGGTCGAGACGCACCAAAAAAGCTGGCAAGATGATTCGAACTGATCCCTCAAGACTTGAGGTTATATCTTTGTTTTTACGCAATTATTATATGTCAATTGAATAACTTAAATTTGACGCCCGTTGAGTACTGGGCCACAGTTTGTCACCAAATTGTGACACGGGAGCCGACGTCATGGACCGGACAGACCCTGATAGATACCTCGCCCTTCGGAATGGCATCTACCTCTATAAGCGACGCGTGCCGAAACTTCTGGAGGACCTCGACGGTCGGAAGCCCATTGTCAGAAGGACCTTGAAGACGCGGGATTTGGCGAAGGCGCGAGCCCTCCGCGACGGCTATGAGCGGGCTGACGACGACTTATGGGGCGCGCTGTTATCCACCGAGTCCGGCGAGGGCGTCCGACGCCGATACGAGTTCGCCGTACGAAGAGTTGCCGCGATGGGCTTCACCTATCGCACGACCTCTGAAATCCTGCAGAGCGAAACCGGGGCTCAGATCCTGGAACGACTGCGAGCACTCACCGAGGAAAGGCCGAATTCGCTTCAAGCCAACGCCATACTCGGCGTGGTGGAGAGACCGACGACGCGTCTATCCGAGGCGTTCAAGCTTTATGTCGAAAGAATTGCAGCCCCTGAACTGGGAACGAAGAGCCAGGAGCAAAAGGATAGCTGGCTCAAGGTCAAGAAGCGGGCGCTCACCAATTTCATCACGCTCGTCGGCGACAAGCCGATAGGGGAGGTCACCAGAGACGATGCGCTAAAGTTCTACAATTTCTGGGCGGACAGAATATCCCCCCTCGGTGATGCGAAGAAAACCGCGACGCACAAGCCGACCTCTGGAAACCGCGACATTGGAAACTTGCGGGTGCTTTATAAAGAGTATCACGAGCATCTCAACGTAAAAGTCGCCGACAATCCCTTTGACAAGCTCACATTCAGCGACAAGTTCAAAAAGGCTAGGACGCGCCCACCCTTCACAACGGAGTGGATCACCACCCGCATTCTGGTTCCGGGCGCTCTTGCGGGGCTTAATGAGGAAGCCAGAGGCATCGTACTCGGCATGACAGATAGCGGTGCGCGACCCAGCGAACTTGCCAATATCGATGAGGAACGTATCTTTCTCGACGCGCCGGTCCCCTACATCCGAGTGGAGGCTCGTCTCGACGCGGAGGATCCACGGGAGCTCAAGACCACGTCGTCCGCGAGAAACATCCCGTTGGTCGGCGTTGCTCTTGCCGCATTCCAAAAGCATCCCAAAGGGTTTCCCCGCTACCGGAACAAGGGCGTCGCGCTTTCCGCATGTCTGTTAAAGCACTTTAAGGTGAATGGCCTTTTTCCAACGAAGAAGCACGTGATCTACTCGTTGCGCCATTCGTTCGAAGACCGCATGAAGGACGCCGGGATCGACACCGAACTCCGGATGATCCTAATGGGACATTCGAACTCGAGGCCGGCCTACGGGGTCGGAGGCTCTCTCACTTGGCAACGGGACGAGCTTCTCAAGATCGTAGTACCGTTCGATCCGTCAATTGTTTGACGCTCATAACGGCCGCAGCCTCAGCGTCAGCATCACAAGGCGACACCCGCGGCAAGCAGAGCTCAAGTTCGGCGTCGGCAAATGCCGGAGGGCAGCCGCTTGCGGCTACGTCGCGCCAGCAAGTATCGCCGGACTCCAGCGGGTCAGCAGTCATTAGGCCGGACCAACGACAGGACATACGCCTCCCAAGCCGCGAGAGCGTCTCGACGGGCGGAGGACGCGTGATACCAAAAATACGTTTTGTCCTGCGGCGCTTTGCGAAGTGCGATAGCCGCCAACACACGCCCTCGATCCTCCTTGATCCAGTCGGACACTGTGCGGCGTATAGTGGCGATATTCCAGGCTCGAATGACGCGGTCCGGGGATATGTGTTGGCACACGGCGGACATCCGGTCGCGAAGCGACATCGATGCTCGGGCAAGTTGGTAATTGCCAACCGTCCTCCAGTCGAACACCTGCAAATCATCGGTACGTACCAGGCTGTTTAGGAGCCGCGTGACGTATGGCGACAGTGGCACCTCCTGCATCGTGAACGACCTCGTCGCCGCCAAAGGATTGTCCGGTACGAGCCACGTCCCTTTGTTGAAATCGATGTCCTTCCAGAGCGCGCCGGTGAGTTCGCTTGCTCGCATGGCAGTCAGAAGCATGATCTTGAAAAACACTTCCCATCGCAGTGGCATCTGCCCGGCCGCGATCCAGAAGCAGATCAGTTCGTGACGATCAAACGAGACGGTTTCGAAGCGGGAAGCTCCGGCGCCCCTGCGCTGCGACCGTTGGGACAATGGATGTTTTGTCGTCATCTGGGCGATCCTCCCGGCCTGTCGAAAAAGTGCTGCTTCACGTCTGGAGAGGCAATGGTTCCTCAGGATCGCGCTGTAGTTCGATCGTGCAGTCGTTTAACCCTTTTGCGTGCCGCCGAGAAAAGCTCTCGGTACTCACGGCGCTGCTCGATCTGAGCCTCCAGCCACCTGTACATAGCGTGGAGCATGGCGCCGTCGCCTCTCATGGCGACGACCTCGACCGCCAGGCGATCAAGCAGACGCTCAAGATCGGCGTCGGAACAGTTCGCAGGTATTTGTACCCTGGCTTGGTCAGGCAGTGTTTGCTCGGTGCTCATCCGGAGCTCCTCTGGTCGTCTTTCGCGCTTCGCCATCGTCCCGTCTCAGGTTGAACTCCGCGTCCCTCGAAGCTCGCTGCACCCTTTCGCGTCCTCGAGATGCCGTGGGGGCATCGTCCCGATGGGCGTGCTCCGGCACCCATCGGTTTGCTTAAAGCGATGCAAAGTTGTCCAATTTCAATGCTGCCTTGCGTAGCGGCTCTTCGGCCGCTCGCGAATCAGAGGCAAAAAATCACCGAAAAATCAAGCGATAACCTTCAGACTCGTTATCATGACCAGAACCAGATCGTTGGCAAATTTTCAGATCGCGACCGATTGAAAAATCGCTTGAATCCTTGGCCGCAGTTGGTATACGGCGGCGAGTCCTTTCCAACAATTACCTGAACTGGCGCAAAACGACGCTAGCAACCATAAGGCGAGTTGGTGGGAATCCTTGTCAGGCTCAGGGGGCTGGTGACGTCAATTATCGTGACGTCCAGTTACAATGCGTGATGTTTAGGGGCACTCTCTTCGCGCACCTGATGCTGATCGATGCGGTAAACGGAGCGGAAGGGTTTGGCGTGATGTCGGAGAAGATGCGAGCGTTGGTGCTGGATGCCTCCCGTGGACTCGAAGTCTTACAGGTGCGCGGCATATCTAAGCCCAAAATCGAGACAACTTGCGACGTCGGAAACGCTCTACAAGGTTATCTCCGTTCTGCTCCTGATCATCGCGGTCATATTGGTTGTCGGACACGACGCGACTGAGGGGCAGCCGTTGCTGACGGGAGGCACCCAGCTTGTCGCCGAGGTGAGCGCGGGCTTCGTGATCCGGATCGTGGCATCGCTACTGGGCGTGGCCGGCGGCGAGCTGCTGATCCGGACGCTCGTGCTGCTGTTCGGTGCAGACATCAAACTTGCCGGATCACTGTCGCTCGCCGTCAGTCTGCCGACCATGCTGGTCGGGTTCACGCGATACAGCCGCGATCAGAGCTTTTCCGTACTCGGGCGCAACAAGACGTTCCTGATCATCATGGCCGCAGGCTCGATCGTCGGAACTTTCATCGGCGGATGTCTTCTCGGTATCGTCCCCAACGCGTTTTTGCTGCCTGCGTTGGCGGTGATCCTCGTGCTGTCCGCCGTGAAGGTATGGCGATACAAGTGGAGTCAGATCGACTTCAGGTTCACCCGCTGCTCAAGCTTCTCGGCGTCCTCCTTCCGCTCGCTGTAGCGGTCGGTCAGGTAGGAGGAGGCGTCGCGCGTCAGCAGCGTGAATTTCACCAGCTCTTCGCAGACGTCGACGACACGGTCGTAGAAGGACGACAGCTTCATTCGCCCTTCGGCGTCGAACTCCTGAAAGGCCTTGGCAACGCTGCTCTGGTTGGGGATGGTGATCATCCGCATCCAGCGGCCGAGGCTTCGAAGCTGGCCGATCATCACCGCGAGCGTCTTGCCCTGCGTCGGGCGAACCGACCCGACCGCCAAGGGAATCCAGTCGATCTGGGACTTCATCACGCCGGTCATCGCGCCGTGGCGTTCGGGGCTAACCCAGACCTGTCCCTCGGACCACTCTGACAGCTCCCTGAGTTCCTGAACCTTCGGGTGGCCAACGGGTGCATCGTCCGGCAGCGGAAGCCCCTTTGGATCGAAGACTTTGACTTCGCACCCGAGTCGTTCCAGCAGGCGACGGGACTCGTGAGCGAGCAGCCGACTGTACGAAACCTCCCGGATCGATCCATATAGGATCAGGATCCGCGGCTTGTGAACGGAAAACGACGGGCGAAGGGCATCGAGGTCGGGCTGGCGGAGATGGCTTTCATTAAGGGCCGGGAGGTCTTCAGACAATGCGCTTTCCCTCTTGGTCGAGAACCCGCTCGCCGTCTTCCTTCGTGAACGCGCCCTTGTGGGTGTCGGGCAGGATGTCGAGTACGACTTCCGACGGCCGGCTCAGTCTCGTGCCGAGCGGCGTGACGACGAATGGTCGGTTGATCAGGATCGGATCCTTCAGCATGGCGTCGAGCAACTGGTCGTCGGTCAGATTGGGATCGTCGAGGCCGAGTTCCGCGTGTGGCGTTCCCTTCTCGCGGATGGCCTGCCTGACGGTGAGGCCGGCGTCGGCGATCATCTTGGTCAGCTCGGCGCGCAATGGCGGCGTCTTCAGATATTCGATCACGGTCGGCTCGATGCCGGCGTTGCGGATCATCTCCAGCGTGTTGCGCGAGGTCCCGCAGGCGGGATTGTGGTAGATCTTGACGTCCATCGTCAGGTCCTTTCTGTTGCGATGTTCTTGGAGACGGCGGGCGCGGATTCGTACCAGCCCTTGGAGCGGTTCACGATCCAGACGACCGACAGCATGACCGGGACCTCGATGAGGACGCCGACGACGGTCGCCAGCGCCGCTCCGGACTGGAAGCCGAACAGACTGATGGCGGCGGCGACGGCGAGTTCGAAGAAGTTGCTGGCCCCGATGAGCGCCGACGGCCCGGCGACGCAATGCTGTTCGCCAGACATGCGGTTCAGCAGGTAGGCCAGCCCCGAGTTGAAGTAGACCTGTATCAGGATCGGAACCGCTAGCAGACCGATGATGGTCGGCTGCGCGATGATCTGCTCGCCCTGAAAGCCGAATAGAAGGATCAGGGTCGCCAGCAACGCGACGAGCGAAAGCGGCTGAAGCCTG
>NZ_LMHV01000029.1 GCF_001429725.1 Rhizobium sp. Root708
GCTATCAATCCCATCTGCAATCTCCCAGACGTCGCTCAGCGCCGGGGAGTGTGACATTCCAACTTTGCAGAAACAGGACACTCTAACTTTGCGGCCACATCCAAAGATCGCATAAGATAGATTATGGAACGGCCGAGCCATTTAGGATTTGTTGTCTTTCCATTGCGTTTGCACAAATGGCTTTATGCAAGACTGGGTGAAGAGCCATTTGGGTGTTGCGAAATTCAGCGGCCGGCCGAACAATTGCATTGGCTGCACGACATCCGGACCACTGAAGAAGTCTTCGGCGATCTTCCGCCTGGTTTTTTTGGCGTTCTAAGGCGGTCGGTCGACCAGCGCCGAGATTCGGTCATACAGACGTGACAGAGCGCGAAGCTCTCATCGTCGAACGGCGGCCTCCGATGGATCTCAGCACCACCATCCCCATCAAGCTTCGTTTTCGGCAATGCCGAACCGAGTATCGATCGCCCCGTCGTGTAGCGAGAAAGCCCAGGGATATCCACCGAGTCCGCGAGACGCTCGTGCCATCGCTCGACGGCTTTGACGACATCAGGATATGACCTTCGAAGCACTTTCGGGATTTCTGAGAGGAACTGCTCCAACGCGCGGGCTGCCGTCGTCCGATCACGGGTGGTCCATATTCGATGAAACGCCCTGCGGACCGCGAAAGCTTGACGCAGATAAGGGTTCACTTCCAAGATGCTCGAAGGTCGATTGACGAATCCGGCGAAGGACTTAAAGGACAGGAAGTACGGGTCGGTCTTCTTGAAAGCCTTGAAGGGGCTCTTAGACAGAAGTTCCGAACCGATCTCTAGCATTCGCCTGCGTATCAGGAAAGGATTCACTGCGACAATGGTCTCGGGCAGTGTCTCCGCGACAACATTAAAATAGGTGTCCACCATGTCGACGACAGCGACGACGACGCCGCCCTTGTCAGGCATCCCTTCAAGCCATCTCCGGATATCGGCGGCCTTGTCAGACATGATATAATGAATGACTCGACGATCGCAGACGTCCCAGAATACGGTCGCCGTTCGACCGCCGATCACGCACTTGGCGACGCCCAGTACTTGCGGCGTCGACCAAAGGCGCTGCAACAAGCTTTTTTGCGCTTGGTCGACAAGTATTTTCCGAACTGTCTTTCGGTCGAGGCCAGTACCCAGAGCCAGCTCAGACACGGAGCTTCCTGCGTCCGCCTCTCGCCTCAGATATTCGGCAAGGCGGGATGTCACCCTGCAGTGTTCTTCAACCCCTGGGATCGAGGGGCGATGCGATCTCAGACATCTGTGGCACCTCATACGGTGGTAGCTCACCAGCAGAGCGACGGGAAATCCCGATCGGGGAATGTCGGATACGACGACCTCCCTCCTTCCATGCATCCGTGCCCGTGCCCCACACGGACAAAAGAGCCCTACCCTCGCCGCTTCGGCGCCCACCTCATATTTCTGTTTGGCTGAGTTGAAGGCCGGCGGCGCCAGAGCGAGCAGTCCCTCGGGAAGTTCCAACGCAGCGTCATTCATCCTCGTCGCTCTGCCGATTGTATACGATCTGCAACCAAAAAAAATCCCACATTGGAGGTTGCAATCTATTTTACTTAAAGAATTTTGTCAACGTTAACAAATACTTAAGTATGAATTTTAAGCTTGCGAATTCACTCACTCACCACGAAATTCTCCCAAACGGAGCAGAGGCATGGGTGTTGTAAAGCTTGAAGGAAGTGTCGCGTGCGTGGACGTCGATGGCGCGCCGCGGCTCTGGGGGGCGTTGTGGTCCGAGCTTTGGCCCCTGAACATGAGCGAGGACGTGATCAGGAGACGCCTTCGCAGCGCCGACCGGCTGTATGAGGTCGCCGACGAGCTATTCGGCCCCGGCTCCCTGGATCGTTTCATGACGCACTGTGACGCAGGGAAGATAGAAGTGGCGCTCGACGCGTTGTTTCATCGCCTGCGCAACGAGGCGCGGTCCAACGGCTCCAACATGAGCAAGACTTTCCGCCACTCCAAGGCCTTTATCTTGGAGGCGATGTCGCGCTGGCATCCGAAAGCTGCCACGCGTGATTTGCAGGCGGCGCTCGCGGAAATCGAAGATGGATATGCGGAGGGCGCGCTCGGACGAGAGGGATTGGAAGCGACCATTCGCTCGCTCCCTGTCATCGTCATCGTCGAGCTGGGCGAAATCTTCCATCCCGAGTCGCCGCGAAATCCGTTCCGCACCTTTGCCATCAAGTTTCGAAACTACGTGATCCTATTGATCTATCTGAGCTGTGGAATCCGGCGAAGCGAACTGGCTCTTGCGACTACAAACGATATCATCGCCGAATTCGACCGCCGGCTGGACAGGACCGTCTACCGCTTGAATGTCGTGGAGACAGATGAAGATGACGAGCGAGCGCAACGCCCGTCTTTAAAAACTGTCCAGTCGCGCCGTCAGATCGTCATTCCGGAATACTTATACAAGCTGATCCGGCGCTATGAGATCGATCTGCGGCCGCCCGTTTGGACGCCTTTCCTTTTCGTGTCGCAGAAACGTCGCCCGATTTCGACGCGGCAGTTGAATCAGATCTTCGAGGTGGCGTCGAAGGCGCTCTCCGAAGACGCGAAAGCCGCGCTCGCCCGCCAGCAGCTCGACAAGGTTTCCTGTCATTATCTGCGCCACACCTGTGCGGTTGGTCGGATGAAAGCCCACCATGACAAGGGTACGGATCACAACGAGATCATGAGATTGATGCGGGTGTTCTTCGGGTGGGACAAAGATTCCGAGATGCCCCTTCACTACGCCCGCGCATACTTCGAATCGAAGAACGCTGAGGTCTGGGACGCCGCCTTGGACGCCGCCCTTGGCATCTTGCGGAACGCAGGGTCTGCGGATCCATCGGCATCCGAGGAGGATTGAATGGACACGATCCAATCGGTCGTTCAGGACTTCCGGCTCCCAAAGCTCCCGAAGCGGCTCTCCTACTGGGACGACTACGCCTCCAAGAAGCGGACGATCGAAAACATCGAGCGGTGCGACATCGTAAGCATCATCACTGGCGGTTACCCATATCACTGTGACCTGCGGAAGTTCCATGACGCGGCCGACATAATGAGGGTGGTTCTCAGCGAATGGCTTCAAAAGATCAAGCCAACGACGGTGACGATCCAGTTCGGATCGCTGAGCGCCTTTGTCCGGGAATTTGGAAACGACAAGTTCATGGAACTGGTACTGCTCGATCCGATTAACTTGGCGCGGCACTGGAATTTTACAATCAAGCCATTCGTGAGCTATTCGATGGCCAGTGCGATCCGCTCCTTGCTGCACGTCCTAGCATCGACAGGGATCGGGCTTTGGAGTCCGAGCGACGCGGTCAGGATTCGTCACTCGATCCGCAGCCCAGCACGAGACAAGTTCGCGAAGATCAGAGCCGGTGCGAGCTACCTGCGGCAGGACGAGCAGTCACGCGTGGTCAACTATCTCGAATATTTCAGCGCCGAACTCTCTAATGCGACCGCATCCGCCACCCTCGTCCGGGCCGCGCTCCTTGTCCTTGGTTTCCAGCACGGGCTGCGACCAGGACAGTCCGCGCGGCTTTTGAGAAGCGAGACCGGGTTTTTCGACGACGGCTCGATGCACGTTACGGTTCCGTATCTGAACCAGCCACGCGGCGAAGCCAGGCGTGTCAGCATTCGCTCCATCAAGAAGGAATGGGTAGCGATCTTCCGTGAGCTGTTGCGTCGAAGCGAGCGGGGTTCGACGACAGGCTCGGCCGAACCGTGGCGCTACCTGTTTGGGCTGACACCGGGACAGGTGACGTCCGAGACGAAGCTGGCTCTGTCTACTCTCAAGATCGAAAGGAACGCCACCGACTTGCGTCACACTGCGGCGCAGAGGCTTGCGGACAACGGAGCGACCGCAGCGCAGATCATGGACTTCCTGTGCCACAAGAGCGGAAAGATCGCACAGCTCTACATCGACGCCTCGCCTTCACAAGGCAAGATCATCAACGATGCTCTAGGGCTTTCGCCTTTCCACAAAGACCTACCAGCGAAACACTCGTCTCGATTCTTGACGAAAGAGGAACTGCTCGCACTCCATCCTGACAAACTTGTGAGCGGCATGCCACATGGGTTCGCGACCGGTGTGATCGGTGGCTGCGCCAATGGACAGAGCCTGTGCGCACGCAGCCCGGTTACGGCATGCTACGGCTGCGATCGCTTCATTCCGAGCGCCGACATCGAAGTGCAGTCAGGTCGAAGCCGGATTGACGCGCGTCGTTCAACAATTCCGAAGCCACGGCGGTCGCGTCTCGCATACCGTCGTTTCGTTCTTCTCCCGAAAGAATTTCAGTCCATATGATCGCCATGGCGTCCCGATCCTGAGCAGGAACAAGAACTGGTTCTCATGCTACTTCCGCGTCGGCGAAGTCGAGGACGCGCTGGCGCGCGAGCTCGTCACGAAATCGCCGGAACTGAACACCCTCGTCATGCAAGGAGACCGGCGATACGGCACGCATGACATGTTGTTTCTCATGCCCGTACGGAATCTGGTCGAGGGCCGAAATAGGGGTCTGCTGGATGTCGAGCGATACTATGTGTTCGGAAGGGCTGACTACGCCGACATCGATCTCGCGCTCGATGGCCGCAACCCGAACTCCATATTTCGGCGCTACCTCGGCGAAGAGGGCAGCTCTTTGTGCGTCAACACTAAGCGACGTCCTGTTCTGCAACCACGTCTCCGACGTTATCAACGCCAAGTTCTTCGGGCGGCACACGTTGAAACGAACGGCCCAGTACGATCACACGACGTTATCGAAGATCCTAGAGGAAATGGATATAGGCGTCGAGGAACACGAGCTCCTCGGGGATATGCAACGAGAGATGATCGCCGAGATCCTTCGCGGCAGCCTCGGTGGCGCGAAGGTGGAGCAATTCCGAAAGATCCAGCGGGAGAAGGGCGACAAGGCAGCCGTTCGCTATCTAGCCGGCGCCGTGGCGGGCTTCACGATCACCCCACGGAGCATGCACCTCCAATTTCGTCGCGGCGCCGTGTCCCCGTCACCTGGAATGCTTCCGCCGTTGCGAGCATCTGACAAGAACCACCGACCCCGCGGAGGCTCGGCGCCTCGAAGATCTCCTCGAGGGGTTCGAGATACAGAGGGCCGCCATCCTCGCAGTTCCCGAGGAGAAACGCACGCTCGGATGGCAGAGCCAGCTCGCCCATGTGAACACACAGATCGAAGGCGCACAGGCGGCGATCGCCGCAGCGCCAGGTGGAAAGGTGTTCCCGGACGGGGACGACCTCTTCGTATCGATAGAAGACGAGGGGGACATCTTACCTAGAAAGTCCCCGCGTGGCTGACAAGGACGCCCTGCTCGCCGAGATTCTTCACAAGATGCTTGCTGACAACACGAAAATCAGCTTCGGAGCGGTTGTGCGGCATTCCGACGGCGCGTTCAGGAACGCTAGCGACCTGACCCGCATCGAGAGCAGACGGCTTCTCGTGAACGGAGCGATCGTGCAGCAGCATCAGCTCCGGTCGAAACTTGAGGGGATCGTCGATCTCGATGTTGAAACGCTTTCAATCGAGCTGGCGAAGAGCAGGGCGAACGAAGAGCGCCTTGAACGCCAGAAATGGGTTTTGTCGTCCGCCTTGTGGAAGCTTACCAGCATCATGACCGAGGCGGGGAGGATCAAGATGCTGGAGTACATGCGGCTGCACGCGGAGATATTCGACGAGCTGGAAAAAGATAGCTCGATTCCTCCGTCGAAAGGAAAACCAGTTGATTGACCGCATCGGCAAGAACGGCGCCATGATCGCGCAGGAGCACGTGGACGCGCTGGTCGAGTACTTGGAGGCCATGGGCGGCCGCCCTCTGCCCCGTCGCGGGACGGAGCTCAATAAGACGCTCGTCGCAAGAGCTTGCGGTTTCGACAGGCAGGTTTTCAGAACGAACCCACGGTGCGCGAACATTCTCGCCAAGGCGGACGAGGACGATCGCGTCGCCCATCTCGATCGTCTGGCTCAGGGAGAACTCAAGCGCGAGCAGAGAAACGCGAGTGACGCCCAGATGCATGCCATGGAAGAAAAGCTATTGCGTGCCACCGTGGAGAACCGGTCTTTGCGGCAGCGACTTGAACGGCTCCTGAGGCTCGAGGCTCTGCTGGTCGAGACGGGTCGACTGCCTTGAGCGGCGAAACGGAATCCAAGATCCCCGAGGAGCATACGATGGAGGTCGTCGTGACATCCGTTCATCCTTCCGCCGCGGGCGACGTCATCCTCATCGGTCGCGACCAGTCTGAAAATCTCGTCCGCGCTTCGATTCCGGGGCGGCTGTTTGCGGACGCACCACGCCAAGGCGAGAGCTGGCGGATATCCGGAAGCAGGCGGGTCCACCATGTGTACGGGGAGCAGACCTATGCCAACGTCGCCCTCCCCCTGCTCCCGAGCGGCAAATCCATCGTCAGGTTTCTCGCCGTCAATCCTCGCTTTGCGGGAGTCGGCTGGGCGACGGCCGAGCTCTTGTGGACGAGGTTCGGCATTGGCCTCTACGACCTCATTGAGGACGGCGACATTGCAACGCTCGCAGGCGTCTGCGGCGTCGAGCGGGCAGCGACGATCGTCGCGGAGTTTGCGGGTTTTGCGGAAGACCTGGAAGTATTCAAGGAACTCGACAGATACGGGACCTCGCCGCGGACCGCCGGCGCGGCAGCAAGGCTCTGGGGAGTGCAGTTGCGGGGCTGCGAATTCATGGAGCGGGAGATCGAGAGGCAGATTGGCGCCCGCCTCAAAATCGCCCGGCAGGTCGACGGTGGCAGGATCGGGATAGCGCTTGGAAGCCTGACGGCACACCAGCGCTTCGAGCTTACCGATAAACAACGCGATGCCGTCTTCATGGTCGCGTCCGGCTCCGCGAGTATTCTCACGGGAGGAGCGGGAACTGGAAAGACCGCGACGCTGCGTGCAATCGTCGAGTGCGAGGAACAGACCCACCGCGAGATTACCGATGCATGCCTTCATCTCGTCGCCCTCGCCGGTCGGGCCGCCCGCCGTATGGCGCTCGCAACAAGGAAGGAGGCCTGGACGCTCGCCCGGCTGATCAAAGCGTTCGACACGGGTCTGAAGATGGACGAGGGTCTTATCGTATTCGACGAGTCGAGTATGCTCGATACGCCCAATGTCTACCGCGTGCTTTCCAGACTGGGAGCGGACGTCAGAGTCCTTTTCGTCGGAGATCCCGGACAACTTCCTCCCATAGGGCCAGGACTGCCGTTCCAGAAGCTCGTAGCGTCGCCCTACGTTCCGCAGGTCAAGCTTGACGTCATCCATCGACAGGCCGAGCACACCGGGATCCCGGTCGTGGCCTCCGCTATCCGACATGGATTCTCACCAACGTTCCAATCCTTCGACTTCGCCTTAGCCCACAGGCCAGGCGTCTTTCTCGTACCCTGCCACACGAGCGAGGTTCCTAAGGCCGTGCGCGAGGTCTTCCGAGCGATGGCGGGTCCTCCGCCCAGGGCCGGCCTCGCCGACACGCTCTGGAAGCGCGACATACAAATCGTCGCGCAAACCAATGCAGGACCTGCGGGAGCAAGAGACCTGAGCAGGGATATCGAGCGGGAGTATATGATCAGACAGGAGCCAATCATGGACTGGGGCTTTCATGAGGGTTCCCGCCTCATCTGGATGAAGAACGACTATCGGAAGGCGCCCGTCGTCGACGCTAACGGGAAGACGGTCATCGATCCGACGACCGGGGAGCCTCGGTGCGCCGGCTTCTTCAACGGGTCGCTTGGCGTCCCTCGTCTCGTCGACGGACGCTGCGTTCTTTCGATGGACGACGGGAGCTCGGACTTCATCACCCAGTCGGACTTTGAAAAACTCGCCCTCGGGTGGGCGATCACGATTCATAAGGCACAGGGCTCGTCATTCGATAGCGTGATCGTTCCGGTGGTGCCCTCCCCTCTGCTCGACCGAACGATGCTCTATACGGCGGTTACGCGCGCTGAAAACACGGCGGTGCTGATTGGCGACCCTGACCTTGTCCGGGAACGATCGAGGCCATGTCTCGGACTACATTCAGGGGCTGCGGTCTGGAATTCCGGATTGAACCGGGCGTCCAATAGGGCTGGTCGCCGGCGGACCTCTTTCCGCCCATCGAAGCTGGACGCGTACCTTTAGCCCCTGTTCCCTGTTCGATCTCCGGAGGATCGAACATCGCGCGCAGCGCGATCCTACGATGTTCCCCGTCCCGATAGCGCCGGAAGGACGTGATGATGGAGCCGGTCACCGAAGGCCGAAACAAGGTGGAGGACGGCGAAGCCGTTTACAGGATCTGTCATCATGTCAGCCTACGATCCCGTGGATTGTAGACATTCCCCGATACAGGCTGCAATTGAGTGTTGACACGGAGGGCTCACACATCTCCGCGGCCATCCTCGAGAGCTCTTTGCGCAATGGCGGCAGGCCATTGTTTGGATAGCACGCATGGTCGATACGCGACCGCGGTAGGGCAGCTTGACATTCTTCATATATCCGTTATTCTCGATATATGGAATCAAAGCTTGCGATCGCGGCGCTGGCCGCACTGGCCCAGACCACCCGGCTCGAAACTTTCCGTCAGCTCGTGAAGGCGGAGCCGGACGGCATCCCTGCCGGCGAACTCGCGCGGATGCTCAACGTGCCACAGAACACCATGTCCGCCCATCTAGCGACGCTGCAGCGGGCGGGGATCGTCAAGAGCGAACGGCAGAGCCGCTCCATCATCTATCGCGCCGACCTTGAAGGGTTCCGCGATCTGTCGCTCTTTCTGCTCAAGGACTGCTGCGGCGGGAGCGCCGAGCTCTGCGCACCTCTGATCGCCGATCTCACGCCCTGCTGCGCGCCGGAAAGCAACCAGCCATGCGTGAACTGACGCTCGAGCCGGTCCCGGTCTCAAATGAGCTGAAGGCGGCCCTGACGTGCGCCGGGCTGCTGACCGACGATCTTGAAGGAACTGACAGAACCTACTTCGCTCTCGTCGATGTCGACAGCGGCGTCGTCGGCTACTCCGGCATCGAAACATGCGACGAAGACTCCGTCCTTCTCCGTTCTGTCGTCGTCATTCCGGAGTTCCAGGCGCAGGGCTACGGCCGCCGTCTCGTGGATCTGACGATCGCGAGGGCGCCCGTTGCCGCCGACGTCTACCTCGCCACAACGAGCGCCGCTCGCTTCTTCGAATCCTTCGGCTTCACGCCCGTCGACCGTGACAAGGCGCCGAAGGCGATCCTTTCCACCCGCCAGCTATCGGGCCTCTGCCCGGCGTCGGCGACGATCATGAAATTGAACAGGCCACCGACCTAACACGGACGAAAACCATGACCGACAAGACCTACAACGTGCTCTTCCTGTGCACGGGCAATTCCGCACGTTCTATCCTCGCCGAATCCATCCTCAACAAAGAAGGCGCTGGACGCTTCAAGGCGTTCTCGGCGGGCAGCCAGCCCAAGGGAGAGGTGAACCCGCACGCGATCAAGGAGCTGCAAGCCCTCGGCTATCCATCGATAGGGTTCTCGTCGAAGAGCTGGGACGTCTTCACCGAACCTGGCGCGCCGGAGATGGACTTCATCTTCACCGTCTGCGACAGCGCGGCCGGCGAGGCCTGCCCGGTCTGGATCGGCCATCCGATGACCGCGCACTGGGGCGTCGAAGACCCGGCGGCGGCCGTCGGAACGGAGATCGAAATCCAACGCGCCTTCGCGCAGGCGGCCCGGTTCCTCAAGAACCGCATCTCGGCGTTCCTTAGTCTGCCAATCGCCTCCATCGACCGTCTCGCGCTCGAACACAAGCTTCGCCAGATCGGCTGAAATCCGAAAAGGCCGAATGATGTCCACGTTCGAACGATATCTGACCGTCTGGGTCTTTCTCTGCATCGTCGTCGGCATCGCGCTCGGCCACATGATGCCGGGCGTCTTCCATGTCGTCGGCAGCGCCGAAGTGGCGAAGGTGAACGTCCCCATCGCAGTGCTGATCTGGCTGATGGTCATTCCGATGCTGTTGAAGATCGACTTCGGCTCGCTTTCGAAGGTCGGGAAATACTGGCGCGGGATCGGSGTCACCCTGTTCATCAACTGGGCGGTCAAGCCTTTCTCGATGGCGTTGCTAGGATGGCTGTTCGTCGGCTGGCTTTTCCGTCCCCTGCTCCCGGCCGACCAGATCGACTCCTATATCGCSGGCCTGATCATCCTCGCGGCAGCACCCTGCACGGCGATGGTCTTCGTCTGGTCGAACCTGACGAAGGGCGAACCGCACTTCACCCTGTCCCAGGTGGCNGGCCTGATCATCCTCGCGGCAGCACCCTGCACGGCGATGGTCTTCGTCTGGTCGAACCTGACGAAGGGCGAACCGCACTTCACCCTGTCCCAGGTGGCGCTCAACGACGCCATCATGATCGTCGCCTTCGCGCCTATCGTCGCGCTGCTGCTGGGTCTGTCGGCGATCACGGTACCGTGGGCCACGCTGACGATCTCCGTCGTCCTCTACATCCTGATCCCGGTCGCCATCTCCCAGGTCGTTCGCAGGCTGCTCACCGCCGACGRTACGACGCGGTCGCTGGACGCCCTTCTGGCCAGGCTTCAGCCGCTTTCGCTCGTCGCGTTGCTGGCGACCCTGATCCTTCTATTCGGCTTTCAGGGCGAGCAGATCATCGCGCAGCCGACCATCATCGG
>NZ_LMHV01000030.1 GCF_001429725.1 Rhizobium sp. Root708
CGCCGCCAAAAGCCGGATGGTCAGATGAAATCTGAGGGGGGTCAAAATTGGACGCCGATTACCCCGCCAAGGGGGTTAAATTTGCACGCCGAAACACAAGCTGGAGGGTTCGGACTCAACGGCACCATTCTCTTTTATCGAACTTACTTTGCTCGCAGGCGGGCCGTCGCATCACACATGCCGTACCCAGGGAGGGCGGGATCCTGCCACAGAACAGGACGTTGTTGAGCGAAGCCTCGTTGATGCATGTCCTCGCCCCAAGGCTTTCCTCAACTTCGGTCGCGACTAGCACGATCTTGTACATGAACCGGCCTAAGACTGCCCGGTGTCTAAAGGGCTAGAATTCCCGGATCGCGAAACCAGACGAGGGAGTTCTGCTCATCATGAACGCGATCGAACCAGTCGACAAACGAGAGACGGTAGGCCATCAGGCACGCTAGGTGCCTTGGTTGTCACTACCCGCTACCATCTGCTGGCCGCGATATTCGTCGCTGAGTCTCCGCGCATGTCTGATCATCGAGCCCAGAGTCTCGACGCCGATAGTTCCCGAACTAGCGATGTCAATGCCATTTCTTCTACATCGCGCAGCCTGTCGTGCACGTTCTCCGGACCAGCGATCATCGCTGCGATAGCGGTCGCCCTCTCTCGGTCGCCGTAGTCGGCCACGTAACCCTCCAGCAGAACTCGCCTGCCGACCATGCTAACTGAGATCAACGAGCTTTCCAGCTCCAGCTCTGCAGACATCGCGGCCTGCACGCTTTCAAGCTGATCATATGCAAGGCTTTCCGGTTCGAACGTCATGCCATTTCTCCTATCGTGATGAGAGGGAAACAGCGGAAGGACGATTTGGTTCGGGGCCAGGACTTAGGTCCTAGATGCATCCCGTTAGCGCACTCTGTCTGAAATCGTTACCGCGGGCACCTGCGCAGAAAGGATGCACCTAAGTCATACCGTGGAACAGAAGGGTTGCGCCCAACCAATTTTCACCCGTAGCTTACCTGGAAAGCCCTAAGTAATGCCACCATGAAGTTCCGTTCTGACAGCTTCCGTCTCTTGACCGGTGTTCAAAGGTCACAGCTCCGCGTCGACAATTCTCACCATCCAAGCCACGCTGGCGGCAGACCCCAAATCTACAGCAGTGCGACCATCACTATCATGCTTGGTCCCGTCGGTGCGCTGAGGTGAAGTTTCCGAGCGATCCCGCCTCGCCGCTTGGCGCTGTAGTGAGCGGCAATCAAAGTGCAGGCGGCAGCTTGATAACGACAGCTACGCCTTATCGAGAACTCCGTGGGCGGTTGCTCTGACGGAGTATGATTGCAAATGACTGATGGTCACGAGCCGGCGTGATCAAGGAACAACCAGCCGCATCCGTAGTTTTGTGAGGCGGCAAATCACCAATACGCAAAAGTGGGATCTCAAATTGCGCGTTACCGAGTCCGAAGTCCGTGACCAACCTCCACTTTCGTCAGAGGACGAGACGATTTCACCAGCTAAGGCGCCAACCGCGTTTATCGCGACTCGTCTCGCAGCCTTGCTTCGAAATGCTGATACTTCGCTCTGCTACGTCGCTTTGAGCGAAAGTTCGGCCGACCTGCAGATTCCGATGAAGCCGCCCCTTTGTTCCGAGATGATTGCGCCCCCGGATTCCGGGATGATCTCGCCCCCTTGAGGCTGGGGTCCTGCTGGCTTTGATTGTTGTCAATTCATTCGGATAGCGAGTCAAGATTTCCGGCGCTGATTTCGCCGCAAGCTTTCGCCGGACAGGTCGATACGGTGTGCGTTGTGAACGAGGCGATCGAGGATGGCGTCGGCGTAGGTCGGATTGCCGATGACTTCGTGCCAGGCCGAGACTGGAAGCTGACTGGTGATAATTGTGGAGCGGCGTCCGTAGCGGTCTTCAAGGATCTCCAGCAGGTCGTGGCGTGCCTGGTCATTGAGCGGCTCAAGACCCCAATCATCCAGGATCAGTAGCTGGACGTGACCGAGGGTGCGCTGAAGCCTGGCATACCGGCCATCGCCGCGGGCGAGAGCGAGATTGGCGAACAAGCGCGGCACACGCTGATAGAGAACAGAGCGATCATCCCGGCAGGCTTTATGCCCAAGTGCACAGGCCAGCCAGCTCTTTCCGACGCCGGACGGCCCGCAGATTGCAAGATTGTCGTGAGCATCGATCCAGTCGCCGCCGATCAGCTTCATGAACAGCGCCCGATCCAGGCCACGTTCGCTGCGGTAATCGACATCCTCTGGCACAGCGTGATGACGAAGCTTGGCAAACCGCAGACGGGCGGCAAGCTTGCGATCGTGACGGGAACTCCATTCCCGTTCCAGCAGGAGACCTAGCCATTCGGCATGGGAAAGTTGTTCGCTCTCCCCGTTGGTGAGCAGTTCGTTGAAGGCTTTGGCCATGCCGGTCAGGCCCAGATCGTTCAGTTTATCAAGTGTTGGATGTGCAAGCATATAAGTTCTCCTCAGTGGTAGTAGCGGGGACCGCGGATGTTGGGGTGATTGATCGGCTCGGATGATGCTGAGCTTGATGACGCCGAAGGTCGATCGAGATGATTGTCGAGTATGGAGCGCACCGAGCCATAGGTTCGAGCGCCGATTTCCAAAGCCCGACCGCAGGCCGCATTGACCCTCCCACGTTCAAAAGCTTTGACAAGACGGATAATGCCCAGGCAGGCCCGGTAGCCTTGTTCGGGATGCGGCCGATCAGCCAGAATCCGCTCGCAAAGCAATGCAACGTCAGATCCGATTGCCGACGCCTCGCGGCTGATGCGCTCGATCGTCCAGTCGGCGAAACGACGATGGGAGGATGGCATGTGCTCCGGCGTCGTCGTGTGCTTGCCATTGCCGCTCGAACGCCGGTGGGCGGCGATCCGCTCGCCTTTGTGGAAGATCTCGATGGTGTTGGAGGTGATCCGCGCCTCGACCTGCTCACGGGCAAAGCGATAGGGCACAGAGTAAAAGTGCTTGTCGATATCGACATGATAATCGAGCCCGGCCCGGCGGATCTTCCATTCCGCAAAGACATATCGCTCGACTGGAAGCGGTCGCAGAGCCGGATAATCAAGCTCTTCGAACAACTGCCGTCTTGTGCGCCCAACACGGCGTAGAACACGCCGCTCGTTAAGATCGGCGAGCAATTCGACGATTGCCGTGTTGACGTCACCAAGACTGTAGAAGATGCGATGGCGCAGTCGCCCCAGCAACCAGCGCTCGACAATGCGAACCGCGGCTTCGACTTTCGCCTTGTCGCGCGGACGGCGCGGTCGTGTCGGTAGAACGGCACTGCCGTAATGAGCTGCCATGCCGGTATAGGTGCGGTTGACCTGCGGATCAAAATGACAGGCCTTGATCACCGCCACCTTGGCATTGTCTGGTACGAGCAATGCCGGGGCTCCGCCAAAAGCCTCAAGCGCCAGCAAATGGCATTCGATCCAATCTGGAAGCGTCTCGCTCCAGCGGGCATGTGCAAACGAAAGGCTCGATGCCCCGAGCACAGCAACGAACAGATGCGCTTGCCGCGTCTTTCCCGATAGTCGATCGATAACCACCGTGACCGTATCGCCGGCATAGTCGACAAAGAGCCTTTCGCCAGCCGCATGGTCCTGGCGCATCGTTACCGGCAACTTCAATGCCCAACCGCGATACAAATCACAGTAGCGGCTGTAGCGATATCCATCAGGATGGAGGCCGATGTATTCGTCCCAAAGGATCTGCAGCGTCACATGCTTGCGCTTCAGCTCACGATGAACATGGCCCCAATCCGGCTCAGCGCTGCGGCGGTGTCCCGTCTTCGTCCCTGCGGCCTTGTAAAGCGCCGCTTCCAGCACCGCATCGCTCACATCGTCGCCCAACGGCCAGGACAAGCCTGCGATCTCAACACGGCGTAGTGTCTCACGCACGGTCGAGGGAGCCGCGCCGACGCGTAGCGCAATCGACTTGTGACCAAGCCCATCTCCAAATCTGTATCTCAGAATCTCGCGGACACGCCGCATCTGTAGTCTCTCCGCTGGCATTGCGTTCCTTCCTCTCAGCGCAACTGAAAGGTCGAACGTCTCACCAACAGAACACCCCGACAAACACCCCAATCAGGGGGCGAGATCATCTCGGAATAAGGGGGCGACTAATTCTCGGAATGGGGGGGCGGCATCATTTCGGAATCAGGGGGCGACATGCTTCGGAATTTGCAGCCGACCGCGTCGCCCATTCGGTCCGATCTCTTTTTCCGACCCTTGATGTGCTTCTGCTGCCGCCGTGGGATTGCTTGCCCTACGACCGTGTTCCGCCGTCCAGGCACTGCATGGGAATGCGGATGGACGCGTTGAGGGTCTGGAGCGAGCCAGCCCAAAGGCCCAGGCTGCTGATCACCTCGCTGAGTGCCGTTCTCCAGCGAATCCCTCCGTGGGAGACGATCAGAGACAGTTGCTACCAAGTCATGGCAGGACAACCCTTCGACCGGGATGCGTTCGAAGCATTTGCTCGCGCCACGGGATATGCGATCGAAGGCCTTGCCGATGATCCCGGCGAGCTTGCGATCAGGGAAAGAGGTCATCGACATCTTTCCCGCAGGAGCAGCAGTTCCAATGCGCATCGTGCTATCGGACGACGACAAGCAAGCTTAAAACTTGTAGCCGACCTGGATGCCGGCGCGGGTCATGCCATCGTTCGGACCGTCGCAGAGATGGGCGTGGGACGAGTGGGCAACCTGGGCGATGACGTTCCAATGTGCGTCGAAGCGATAGCCGGCGCCAACGTACTCATGAAACAGCCAATGACAACCGAGATCCGGGCCATCGGTGTTATGATCGAGTTCGCCATTGTGCCAGACGCCTCCGAAGCTAGCTTCGGCAAAAATCTTCTCGTTGAAATTGACGGTCCACGCAAAACCTCCGAACACTTGCGTTGCCTGGCCGGATGTTCCGATCGAGGTGCCTAGGTTAATGCGCGGTCTCGCAAGTTGCTGCTGCCAATTGGTCGCGGCATCCTGATCGAACGGATCGAAGAAGACCGTCACCTCGGGGAACACCCCGTCTTCGCGCGAATGACCTCCCTGGATCGACGTGGACGCGCCGAAACGCAATTCATCGAAGATCTGATCGTCGGCATGGGCTGCAGCGGCAAGAAGCGAAATGTTGGCAAGAAACGCAGCCAGCACTGTCGTGGAAGACAGCGGTACCAATTCACAAATATTCACTGCCATGCGCCGCCTCGTGCTCGTCGCAAATCACCAAAGTCTTACGCAGTGGTAGCATTCATCCCCGGCAAATAAAGTTCGCCGTCGGTGGAAACCGGGCTCCGTACGGTGTCGTACCAAAAAGCTCCACGTTGAAGGCACCGCAATAAATTTCAGGCGGTACTCGAACGGGATGGAGATTGCTACCGGCTGGCCGTTGAAGACCACGGTCTGTTTGTGCACTGCTCGCCTTTCTCGGATTTAGGAACCTACTAATGTGCCTTAAGACTAGATGAGCGAAGACGCAGTTCGCGTTGGTACGCTGGAAGACCGAGGACGCCGGCTCAGACCAAAGTCTCTATGCAAGCGCGGTGGTTGTGATGTCATATTGCTTTCACCGCGCGAGGACATACGGATGACCTTGGTGACCGATATCCACGATGCTTGCAGGGTTTTGCCGCAGCTTGATGGCGAGAGTCGCTACCAACTGATCGGACGGGTTCTGGAGCGGCTTGAGGCCTACTTATGTTATGCGCTCCTTAACGTGCCTGCAGACAAACGTTACTGGCTGGAAGCTCTCGTTTCCTCCGTGCGCTTCTCGGTCGCAGAGATCGCACTTCTGGAAACGCAAGAGCTTCTAAGGATACTGGTCGAGTTTGAAAAACTAATCGGCGTCCTGGATGAAATAACAGGCGCGGTGAATGGCTCCCCCGCGCTACACTAGAGGTCACCGCCCATCCAAGCGTCGCTAATCACATTGTTGTGATGCATAGGCGGCAATGGACCAGGCGGTTGGAACGGGTGGGCACTGAAGAAGCCCTCGGCCTCGATGTTGGCCTTCTGCCGTTCATGGCTGATAAGACCGCAACGAATCCAGCAGATCTTCTCCTTCGCAGAGAATGTTTCGACGGCTCGCGCCGCGTTGTTTCGAGTTAACCAATTGCTCAAGCATTTCAAAATCCCGAGCCAAGGCTGGATCAACCGAGGGTATTGTATGAGCGTTGCGCCCGGCGACATGGGCGTTTTCGAAGCTACCGGGTTGCCTCTCGCTGCCACGGCCGCACGAAGCAGCTTTTGACAACTTCACCGAAGTCTCATCGGTCCGCCAGGAACGGCTGCCGAGCGACGAGTCTATTCACTGCAGGAGCATGTAAATGGACCTAGATCAGCACCGGAGCGAGAATACAGGGTCTGGGTAGATGAAGGTCGTCCTGAAGGCCAACACGAGGACCATTGGCGACGTGTTGAAAACCAGCACGAAGAAACCGAGCGACAGGCAGAGGGAGTCACGGAAGCAAACCAACGGGCATCGGATGAGTCCAATGGCGCTCACTCTTTGCATCGGCGAACCCCACGATACCAGGTAGTAGCTAGAGTAGGCGATGCCTGGTAGCTATCAGCATTGCCAAGCTTTCAATTCCGGAGTGCGGGATGACCCTCTTGCCGCGCCTGCGCGTTTTCGCTTCTCAACTCACGCACAGTCGTAACAACTGACACGGTAAACATTGCGGCGATGAGCGTGGCCAGGCTTGTAAGCAAAATAAACATGAGTTCTCTCTTTTTGTAACAAGAGAATGGAGAGGGGACCGAAAGGTTCCAGTTGTGTCGATGACTTACTGCCGGTGCTGAAGACATGGGACCTGCGCGGCCGCCCGCGACTACTCCTTTCGCTGCGCCGATGAAACCAGCGGCGTCGCTCAACGTATATGTTGACATGACATCGATCGAGATCCATGGCAGGCGGATTCGCGCCGCTCTATCCGGCTTCTACGCGGCCGCTGGCTTGGCACATCTCGCGTTTCCGCAACCGTTCCTCACCATCACGCCCGACTGGGTGCCGTACGCTCCTTTAGTCATCTTCGTGACAGGATTATGTGAGCTTGCTGGCGCGTTAGGACTTTGGTTGTGTTCGATGCGCCGATACGCAGCGATAGGATTGGCTCTCTATGCGGTCTGCGTCTTTCCTGCAAACATAAAGCACGCCGTAGATGCACTTGGTGCATCCTCCGCGAGCATTCTTGAATGGACATATCACCTTATCCGTCTCTCTCTTCAACCGCTGATCTTCTGGTTGGCGCTTTTTGCAGGTGAAGTGACGGCGTGGCCGTTCAATCGGAAGAAGTCTTAGCGTCCAATATCCTCGGAACTCTTGTTTGCCTCGTCGTTCGGCTAGGGTGTTGGTCTGCACGGTGGTCCTAATGCCATCCTTCTCGTAACACACCGAAAGAGTTCGATAGTCCAGGGTCATGGCCTGAAAGACTGGGACATGGTGCTGAACACCCTCCCGCGCGAATACCGGTTCTTGTGGTCGAAATCTCGGGTATCATGTTGACGGGTTGTTCTTACAGTCAGCGTTCAAGCATCAATTGCAGTGGATCGCGACCGGCAGGAGGACAACAACGCTAGACCAAGAGATCGCTTTCTTACGTGGTCATGACCATTGAGCGGAGAACTGCGTGACCAGTGCGCGAAGCTGGAGCCGTCGTTGGTTTCTGCGGATTTCTACGCAGTATTGGCCGTTCGAAACAAGACAATGCATCCGCAAATCTCACTCTACACCGTCAATCTTGTGACTAATGCGGCCAACGTGGTTGCGGCTGTTTTCAGGGAACCGGATATAGGGGATATTCGTTTGCCACGGTATGCAAAGAAGCAGGTATGCTCAAATGCCTTATGAGGAGGGAATGCAGCTCGTGTTCGATCTCGTCGAGCGCACTGTGGTCGTGAGTTTTAGGGATACCGTAAAGATGCTCGGACCTTTCGCCGACCAGAAGGCTGCGATCAAGGCAGGAGAGCAACATTGTCGTGACCATGGATGGGACGACAATGAGTTCGGAAGCGAACCGATATCGCCTCCGTCATTGGCTTAATTCGTCCTTTTGGGATTTGTTTCTCAGCGAAATAAATGTCGTTCAGCGTATCGAGGAAAAGGTCATCAAGGGTTTTGGTCGTTGCCCTTTCACATCCTCCGTTATTGAACTGACGGGTAAGGAAACTGGTTCCGCCTGGCATGCAATGTGCGACGTTGTTCTCGATGATGTCCAATCTCTGAGTCTAGACCAGGAGAAGCGGGACGCGCATACGTGCAACGGCGTTTCAGGGAGGGCCTATTCAGGGAGGTCGGTGTCATGCCAATAATCACAGGTGGGTGTTTATGCGGCCAGGTCCGTATCGCGGTCCGGGGCGAGCCTACGAGGATCGGCATTTGTCATTGTACGGATTGCCGTCAGGAGAGCGGCTCGGCGTTCACCTACTTCGCGGTTTGGCCCGCCGAGCAATTCGAGACTCGAGGAGAGACCTCCGCATACTCGGGGCGGTCCTTCTGCTCGCGTTGCGGGTCGCGCCTGTACTCGGCGAACGATAAGGAAGCCGAGATCAAGTTGGGTAGTCTTCATGATGCCCCGACTGGCCTCTGGCCCACATACGAGCTCTGGGTCAAAAGACGGGAGCCATGGCTTCCGCCGATTTCGGGAGCGGAGCAGTACGATGAGGATCGCACCTGACTGGACACTAACTGCTATCTTCTCGTCCATCACCCCGGCAGCTGGACCAAGGGTCTCGATCGCTCTCCCAGCGTGGGCTGCGGGCGAGACACCTAAACTCGAGGAAATTCCGGTCAAAGAGGATTGTTCCTGCAAAGCCTGGTCGGCTTAGCGTTCACCATCTGCGCCGATGATATCGGCTGCAGTCATCTTGCGTATGATCGCATTGATCCCTGATTGCTATCGAACATCTGGTTGGATCGGTTCGAAGGGAAAATCGCACTCGTGGTGCGGTGGCCGAATCTTGTTTTTCATAGTCGCCACCGCAACGACGGCCATTTATCGGTTTGGGCCGAGCCGCGAGCCATCAAAAGTACGTTGGCTGACGTGGGGTGCCGTTCCATCAATGGAGAACCCGCATTATACGGCAAGAGCGGTGGCTAGAGAGAACGCTGACCGGGTGGCGACGATGACGTTGGCGGCTTGTGTTTCCTAGATTTATCCTCATTGTTTGAAGGTCTTGAAGGGAATACCAGCCGAGGCAACTCGGTCCCACTGTCCATGAAGACTCACCGTCACACGGACAAAATGTTCAGGGGTCGTTGTAAGCCGCAGCCGAAATTTCTACGCCCTTGCCCCTTGGATCGTGCTGGAAGATCAGTCCGCCCGTCGCTTTTGAGTGCCCTGGGACATAGTCGACAACGGTGTCAGCCGTCTCGACGACTGTGGTCGCGTCGCGAACAAGACCTTGCACAGTGACCTGCGAAGCAGTCGCACTGGCACTGTTGCTTATCTCAAATTGAACCTGGTAGCCGCTGCTGCGTTGATCGACATGGAGGACGTTACCTGTAAGGTCAGGTGAGGTATCCAGGTCGGTAACCGCATCCTTGCCGATCCATAAAATCACAGCAACCACGATGATTGCCGAGATCAGGCCTGTCACCCATTCAATCCAATGTGGGTCAGCCACCTCGATATTCGTATCGCCAGATGTCTTTGTCATTGTGCCTCACAGGATAAGTCGAGCCGCCGCCGCCCCGATAGCGCCCGGGAAGCTCAGGATGATGACGGCCATCAAGGTCTGTGTGGTTCCGACGTCGTCCGTCCGGTGAAACGTCCACAGGCAGTATGCGCTGATAAGTCCGGCAATCACATAGCCCGGCAGCGTGAAGCGTACGAATGCGTGCCAGCTGGGCGTCCCTTCCTTGAGGTCATGACTTCCTCGGAACGATAGAGCGTAGACAAAGCTGTGCATTACGGCCAGCGAGCAGCCTATGATGATAAGCGCATGCCACGGAGACATCTTGTAGGACAACAAGATCATCTCCTCTGTCGGGGCAACATTCAAGTTCAGGAACAGTGCGCCGACTGCCATGAGAAAGAGCTCGCCGGCATAGCTTGTCTCTCGGTCGCCAACCGGATCTTCGTCATCGGGCCGTCATTCAGGCCCGCTTCGGATGTCAGAGCGAACCGGATGTCGTCCTCCTCGCCGGTCTGCGGCGGGCCGACCTGCACGTCTGCCGCAAGAACGGGATCTGTCGGCGCAAGGGCGGCTCCAAGAAGCAACGCCGATGCGGCCCCGAGGCCAAGCACGCTCCATCCGAGAAAGGCGATGGCTGCGATG
>NZ_LMHV01000031.1 GCF_001429725.1 Rhizobium sp. Root708
CGACCACCGCCAACTCCGCGCCCACGCCAGCACCACCTGGCGTGAAATCGCCTTGTCGATCAAAGCGTGAAATTCACGCCGAAGCAACGATCGCGTGCTCTGCTCGGTTAAGGCGACGCCACCCATCGGAACCCTCGGACAGGACGGTCTCCCTCTTAGTCTTTTTCTTCCCAGCGCTCCAACGCCTCGTTGAACGCTGCCTCTTCGGCGACGATCCAGACTTCAATCTCGGCGATAAGGTCGTCGTCAGCTTCAAGGATTCGGTGGTTCATGAGGAGCCTCGGTCCACTGTTTCAAGAGGATGGTCGTCACAACATCCAGTACCCGATCGAGTGAAGGCGGACAGAAGATAGTTTTCGTCGAGGTTCAGACTTCTGCTGCCCTGTTACATCTGATAGTCGAGGGGGGCCAAGCGTACCCGGATGCGTGATGACCCCGGCCGAGACTAGCCTGCTCGGGACACAGCGCATTCGTTTCGAACAAAAGTTCCATCGCTTGCGTGGAGCACCCCACGCGGTAGGCTTCAGATACGCGGCTTACAGACCTTTCAAAATGTGTGACGAAGAGCTCTATTTTGTCGAACGCGAAGCTTCCATGGAACCCTCTCGAGTACGGAGTTCCCGCTTGCAATGACGCATCAATGAATGGTGGCGATCCATCACGATTCGAGCAATCGGCTCCTCGGCGGAGACTGCCCGGAACATTTGGCTTCCCTGCCCGTTCGGCCTCCACCAACCACGGAGCTCCATTCCCATGACCAATGATTACAACGAAGGTGCGCCCAAGTTTGCAGGCGGACTTTCCAAGAGCACCCTGACGGCATTCTTCGACAACCGAAGCGATGCCGAGACGGCCATCGACAAGTTGACGTCGGCGGGCGTCGACGATGTTCGCCTCATGCCTGGCTACGAGGCCGACGGCGAAGGTGCGGTGACCGCTGGGGAAGGTTCCGGCTTCTGGCCGGGGCTCGCAGATTGGTTCTTCCCGGACGAAGACCGCGACGTCTATGCCGAGGGCCTTCGCCGCGGCGGCTTCCTCGTCTCGGCTTCAGTCGATCAATCGAACTATAACACGGCGCACGACATCCTCGATGACGAAGGCTCCATCGACATGGACGAGCGAGCCGACCGCTGGCGAAAGGAAGGCTGGACTGCAGGTGGCCAACAGGCTGCGGCATCGCGCGAGGACGTCTTCCAGGCGGATGCGGCTGCAGGCAGCGCCACGGGAGTAGGACGCTACGCCCGAAGCGCCAAGGCGACGTCGCCGCGCGTGCGGGGATACGATCTCGCCGAAGACCTGCCGAGCGATGTCGTCGACGATGTCATACCGACAGGTCATCAGCGCGACGTGTCCGAAGGCGACGGACCACCGGAAGACCGGATGTCGCAGAGCCAGTCGATCGACGACATCAGGCAGAGCCAGGTGCTGCCGGGCAACCGCTGATGGAGAAGCTACAGGGCCGCGCAGTCGGGGCGCGGGTCGCCTGTCAGTCGCTTCTTCGCCATCACCGGTCTTGCGGGCATCGTAATTCAGTCATCGCTACGCTACGGCCTCAAGCGCCTGTTTCAACTCCGCCAGGCCGTGCGGCTTCGCCAACAGGGCGGTCTTCGCAGGGTTTTCCAACTCCGGTCCGCGGTTCATACCTGTCGCGAAGATGATGCCAACGTTGGGCCACCGGCGGCGCACCTCGCGGCAGAAGTCCTCACCGCTCATACCCGGAAGCCCGAGATCGGAAATGACCACATCTACGCCGCCGTTCTCTAAGATAGGCAGCGCCTCCTCTGCCGATTGCGCTTCCAGGGCTTCGTATCCGAGTTCTTCCAGCATGTCCGCTTCCGCCATCCGAATAAGCATCTCGTCTTCAACAAGAAGGACACGCCTTGGTCTGTCTAGCGTGGGCGCCGTCTGATCCCCCGACCTGCCGGAATCGATCCGTTCCTTGCTCATTCGTTTTTGCGCCTCGTTGTTTAGCACATGCCGTATCTTGAAGGCGAGAGCCTCGCGGGAATAGGGTTTAGAGAGAAGCTGGACTCCGGGATCAAGGCGACCACCGTGAACGATCGAGTTTTCGGTGTATCCTGACGTGAACAGCACAGCCAATCCCGGCAGACGCTCCTTGGCCTTGCGCGCCATCTCACTGCTCTTCATCGGTCCAGGCATGACAACGTCCGTGAACAGCATGTCGATTTGGACACCGCTTTCGACGATCGCAAGCGCCGCCCCGGCGTCAGGGGCCTTGAGGACCCGGTAACCGAGTTCCTGCAGCAACTCGACCACGGTGGTGCGGACACCTTCGTCGTCCTCCGCCACGAGAATGGTCTCCTGGCCGCCTTCGACCTGCAACCCGGTTTGGACAATCTCAAGATCTTCCTGCTGCATCGATCGCGGCAGATACATCTTCACGGTCGTGCCGTGACCAACCTCACTGTAGATCTTGACGTGCCCACCGGTCTGCTTGACGAAGCCGTAGACCATCGAAAGGCCGAGGCCCGTGCCCTTGCCTTCGGGCTTCGTGGAGAAGAAAGGTTCGAAGACCTTCTCGACCAACTCCGGGCTCATTCCAGTCCCCGTGTCGGAGACAGACAGAGCTACATACTGCCCGGGTTCGACCTCGTCGTGCAGCCGCGCATAGGCGTCGTCAATGTAGGTGTTTCCGGCCTCTATCGTCAGTTTTCCGAAACCATCCATCGCGTCGCGGGCGTTGATGGAAAGGTTGAGAACGGCGTTTTCGATCTGCATGGGATCGACGAGCGTGTTCCAAAGGCCGCCTGACACGATCGTCTCGACTTCCACGCCCTCGCCGATCGTACGCCGGATCATCTCATCCATGCCACGGATCAGCCGGCCCACGTTGACGACCCGAGGATCGAGCGCCTGACGTCGCCCGAACGCGAGAAGCTGCGACGCGAGCTTTGACCCGCGGTCCACACCGCCCAGCGCGTTGGCGATCCGGCGTTCCGCCTTCTCGTTGCCGACGACATCCTTCGAGAGGAGCTGGAGGTTGCCGCCAACGACTTGTAGCAGGTTGTTGAAGTCATGAGCGACGCCGCCTGTCAGATTGCCGATCGCTTCCATTTTCTGTGCTTGCTGCAGGGCAAGCTCGGTCTTGCGCAACGCTGCCGCCGCTTCGCGCTCTTCTGTAACGTCGCGTCCGACCGCATGGATGAATGCGTCGTCCGGAACCGCGGTCCATGATATCGTCCGGTAGTTGCCGTCCTTAGCCTGATAACGGTTCTCAAACGAAAATGTGGTTGCGCCCTCCGCGAGCTTCCCCACCTCAGCCAAGGTCGAGTCCTTGTCGTCCGGATGGATCAGTTCCATGAACGACCTGCCGACAAGTTCATCTTCCTCCCATTGAAAAACTTTGCGCCAAGCGGGGTTCACCGCGGTGATCGTCGCAGCGAAGTCGGCAACCAGCATGATGTCGGTCGAGAGCCGCCACATGCGATTGCGGTCGGCGGTGCGCTCCGCGACGCGCTGCTCAAGCGTTGCGTTCAGCGCCTCAAGCTTGGCACGGGTTTCGCGTTGGTCCTCGATATCCGTGTTCGTGCCAATCCACCTGACAATCTGCCCCTCGTCGTCAGCGATCGGAACCGCTCGAGCCAGGTGCCATCGATAGCGCCCATCGGATCGACGGAGCCGGAACTCGGTTTCATATGGTTGACCAGACGAAAGCGCCTCCCGCCATTGCTGCGCCGCCTCCGCGACGTCGTCGGGGTGGACGATCGTCGCCCAGCCCTCGCCGTCGAGCTCGCCCGCGGAGCGTCCGGAGAATTCATAGACGCGCTCGTTGAACCAGTCGAGCATCCCATCAGGTCTGGCAGTCCAGACCTGATTCGGGATGGCCTGGGTGAGTGCTCGGAAGCGGGCCTCGCTTTCGCGGAGGTCGCGCTGAGCGCGGCGCCGTTCTGTGATGTCCTGGACGACGCCGACGAAGCGGACGGGCATGCCTTGCGCGTCACGCTCGAACTCGCCCTTGCGCGCGACGACGCGCTTTCGTCCGTCGTCGGCGCGGCGAATGCGATACTCCACGTTTAGAGGCGACTGGCCATTCAACCGCGTTCTCTGGTTCGAGCCAATCTCCCGGTCCTCTTCGACGACGAGCTCTTCGATGCGGCCAATCGGTACATCGCCAGCGTCCGGAAGCCCGTAGATCTTGCTGAACTCGGGGGTGGGGCTCAGAACGTTCGTCTGAAGGTCCAGAGAGAACACCCCGACGCCTCCGGCCTCCTGTGCCCGGCGCAGTCGCGCCTCCGCCTCCTTCACCGCCTCCGCGGCAACGTGCTCGGGAGTCTTGTCACGCAGAACCTTGACGAGGCCCACAGGCCGACCGTCTTCGCCGATGATCGAGCTGATTTCGCCGTCCGCCCAGAACCTGTCGCCCGACTTGCGGACATGCCAGCGTTCGTGATGGGCCTTACCGTGCTCCAGCGCCGCGTGCATGGCCTCGCGAGCCTTGTCCGCGGCCCGGTCTTCTGGGGTGAAGAGCATGTCCCAGTGCACGCCGATCATTTCCGCCTCGGTCCAGCCGAAGATATGCCGCGCACCTTCGTTCCATCGCAAGATCCGCCCGTTTAGATCCAGGGCGAGGATCGCGTAGTCCACGGCGCCGTCGAGGATCTGGCGGCTCTGCAGTTCGCTGGCCCGGAGGGCGGCTTCTGCCTGCACGCGATCCGTGACGTCGGTCCCTTGCGCGAAGATCCCGACCACGTGGCCCTCGGCGTCGGCTATCGGCTGATAGACGAGATCGACATGTTTGCGCTCGACCGGAGACGAGGGCGAAAGCTGGAAATCAACAGCAAGCGCTTTCCCTTCGAACGGCGTGCCTGTGCGGTAGACCTCATCGAGCAGTTCGAAGAAACCCTGCCCTCTCAAGTCCGGTAGCGCGTCTCGCACGGGCAAGCCGACGACGTCGCGGTGTCCCACCAATTGTCTGTAGGAAGCGTTGGTCAGTTCGAAGATGTGGTCTGGCCCGGCCAGCATGGCAACGAACCCAGGCGCCTGCTCGAACATCAGTCGCAGCCGCTCCTGCTCTCCCTGCCGCCAGCGCTCGGCCTTGACCTTCTCGGTCGTCTCCACCACGATCGCCATCACCCCGCATGGAACGCTGTCCACGCCCATGACCGGCGAGTAGTCGAGGTTCATGAACACCTGCTCGGGCCGACCGGTTCGATGGAGGGTAAGCTCCTGATCCTTGTACGCCAGCGTGCCGCCGGCAAGGCCGACCTTCATGACGTTGTCGTTGAAGTCGGCAACCTCGGGCCAGCCTTCCCGCACCTTGGATCCCAGCAGTGCCGGATGGCGGCCGCCAGCGAAAATCGAATAGGCGTCGTTGTAGATCATGACGCCGTCGTCACCCCACAACGTTACGATCGGCACCGGTGACTGGAGAATCGTCGCCGTCGTCACCCTGACCGCCTCTTGCCAGTCGGACGGGCACCCAAGAGATGTCCTACTCCAATCGAAATTTCGGATCAGAGTGGCGAGTTCGCCACCGTGGGACAGGAAGTCGAATGTGTCGGATGTCATGTGTGCCGATACGGTTGTTTTTCGCGCCTATTTAGGGGAAGCGTGAGAACAGGAAAGTGGGGGAAAGGCATTTAATCGAAAATCTTCATGTGAACTGAAACAGACGACGGCCCCGCCGTTTTCGAGCAGTCAGAGGGTGAGGCGTTTTGTGTCCGACACACAAGGTGATTATCGCGCCACTTGGTCGCCAATCGTAGGTGATCGAGTTACTGAGTGTTCTACCGTCCGATGGAGCAGCTTGCTCCCGTACCCGCGCGGCCGTCTGGGGGAGTCACCGAGGGGCCATCTTCCGCCGATGACCGAGCCGGACACGTCGAGCGTTCCTTCGGCAGTCAACAGGCGACCGTGCTTCAAGACGTTCGCCGACAACTCGTGAATGACAAGCGCGAGGCCAGTAGCGGCTTTTTCGCCAACGCCCATGCGCGGAACTGCAAGCCGCATCCGACGGGAGAAAGCGTGAGTGCTGTCGTAGGGCGATAGAAGCACATTCGCCCGCACGCCACCTAATTAGTTCCAAAAGCCAAGTTGGCCGACCAACTCCCCGTACCGAGAGCTCTTGGGACGGCGTGACGCTCACTCTCCACCTCGTGCTCGACGCCGTCGGCTGGCCGAAGTTGTTCGCCTCTGTCTGCCGCCGCCACGCCTGACCGTTAGGGCCATCGTACCTGTCCGTTCCGCCGCAAGCTGAAGGCGACGGGAAGCGGTCATCGGCAGCCCGACGATCTCCTCGAGGTCGCCTAAGGACTGAAGAGGACCAAATGACGAAACCCAATGACATCGATCGCCGCCAGGTGTGGGCGGATTTCGCCGACGCCGTGAACATGTCGCCGTCAAATCTCGAGAAATGGCTGCAGACAGGCGAGAGCCGCGAGAACGGCTTGAAGGAGGACGGCGGCGGTGAGACGATCGGCCATCATTCCGGGCGTCGGATCGTCGACATCAAGCACAAGAAGAAGGCCGACCTGACGGAGGACGACTACGCTCACATGCGAAAGGTCGTCGGTTACGTCCACAGGCACCTCGCCCAGGGCGGCCCCAGGGAAGACAAGGAGCATTCGGCTTGGCGATATTCGTTGATGAATTGGGGGCACGATCCACTGAAGGAAGCAGGAATATAGCTGCAGGTCTCGATTGGATGCTCCCGCCCGACTTCGCAGTTTAGATCGAACAATCATAGGAATTGCCAGGACATACGTCGCCTCCCCCAAGCCATTCGATCGGCGACCTAGCCCGTTCGGAAGAACTCGAGCAATGTCTGGACACGCACGCAAGCACCTAAACAAAACCTCGAATGCTTCCGACGAGGAGAAGCGGGCCGAACTTATCGCGTCGGCAATCGACGCCGGGTGGAAAGATGAAGAAGTTCACTTGGCGACTGCCGACGCAGCTAATGGTATCGGTGACGTGACGTCTGCGCTTGGGGTCGTTCCGTCGTCCTCGAGGTGACGGCCCCGCAGTCACATTCCGACGAGCTCGTCGTCCCTCTCGAGAGCGCGACTTCGTCGCAGACGCTCCAGCATTGCAAATATATCGGCTACGACCAGTCTGCCGGTCCGCTCCCGGACAAAGCTGGAATTGCGGGTCAGCTAGATGAGGGACGGTCCAGTTGTCAGGTGGCAAGACGTCGCGGCGTTCGTCGAGAACTCGGCAAGCTTCGTGCCGGCGCGCGCGAGCCTTTCAGTCAAGCTCGGCAAGGCGTCGCCACCGATTGCGTAAAGCAGTTCGGGCGCGGAGTGATCCGCGCCCGTTCAACATACAGACAGAAGTATTCCACGTTACTTAGAGTTCTTGTGGCTCTGCTCGCCGGCCTTGACGTGCTGATCATGCGAGCCGCCCTGCTTGCCGGACGAGCTTGCGCTCTTCGTCGTCGAAG
>NZ_LMHV01000032.1 GCF_001429725.1 Rhizobium sp. Root708
AAGGCATGGGTCACGGACATCACCTATATCCGGACCGTCGAGGGCTTCGCCTACCTCGCTGTCGTCATCGATCTCTATTCCCGCCGGGTGATCGGCTGTAACCGATGTGCCGCTCCCACGGGCCGGGATTTATTGCGGTTCTCTGTCGAGGATGATGGCTCGAAAGCTTTACGCTTGCCTGTTGTAGCCTGGCGTAACCTCTATCGGGATGCCAGCCGCAGTGCGGATTAAGGTCGAATACTCCCCCTGCAATCTTCCGTTGCCTTTTGGCGATATTAGTGTCTCGAAATATATGTTAGTGTCCCGACGCTTTGAGGAAGCTGGAGCTTAAAGCAAGGGGGATCAATGCAGAACATGAGGCTTTTTGCGGTCGCCGTGGCGACCGTCGCTACAATGTCGTTGCCCTGCGCGGGGAACGCTGAAACCATACAGGTGCCGATACCGAAGACAGCCGGAGATGTTCGCGGCCCTGTTCCCGGCAATACGATGACGGACGAATACGTCCAGCTCGTTGGTCGCATGGCCTATCTTTGGGGCTACCCGCTGGTCAATGCACACAATCGTCGTGAAGCCTTCAGGGCCGCGCCGGAACCAGGACTGCTGGGTGGTGCCTTGCCGGTCGCCCCGGTCGGCTTCAACCAGATGCTCACCAACTACATCAAGCCGGATCAGACATTCATCGTTTGCCCCAACCAGGACGTCGCCTATGGCGGCGGCTTCACGGCGCTCGACAAGGAGCCGACCGTCATCCAGGTGCCCGACTTCGGCAAACGCTTCTACGTCTATGCCATGTATGACCAGCGCACCGACGAGATCGGACGGATTGGCCAGCAATACGGTACCAAGCCTGGCTTCTACATGATCGTCGGACGCGACTGGAAGGGGAAGGTGCCGAAGGGCATTACCGGAGTTGTCCGGTCCTCTACCGATCTGGTTTTCATTGTCCCACGGGTGTTCAAGGACTCGACGCCTGAGGATACCGCAGCCGTTCAAACGGTGATCAACAAGATCGTCATGTATCCGCTCAGCCAGTTCGACGGCAAGATGAAGATCAAGGACTACAGCAAGTCACCTGACTTTCCGGTTCCTGCCGCCGCGCCGAATGCGCCCAAAGGCGAAAGCAAGTGGGTGAAGCCGGAGACCTACTATGACGAGCTATCCGTCGTCGTGAAGGAAGTGCCGCCACTTCCCGGTGAGGAGTCGCTGTACAAATGGATTGCTTCGGTCTGGGATGCGGCAGCAAAGAGCCCGGAGACCAGGAAAGCACTGGACGCCTCCTTCGTTGCCGCCGAGAAGGAACTGATCGAACCGCTTTTCCAGTTCCAGTATAACGGCCGGGGGATTGGTAACGGCTGGACTGTACCGGCGAACGCAGCGGAATGGGGAACGGACTACCTTAACCGCACCGCCATCAGCAAGTCGAGCATGTATCAGAACACCTCGGCGGAAACCCAATACAATCTGCGCGAATTCGACAGCGACGGAAACTCCTTCGACGGCACCAAGCAATACAGCATCACCTTTCCGAAGGGCGAGGTTCCTCCCGTGAAGGGGTTCTGGTCGCTGACGCTGTACGATCAGGAGAAGTTCTTTTTTGCCAATCCGCTGAACCGCTTCTCGCTCGGCACCAAGAACAAGGACCTGAAATACGCAGACGACGGGTCGTTGACACTCTACCTCGGGGCGAAGTCTCCGGGGGCGGAGAAGGAAGCAAACTGGATACCGGCACCGGAGGGCCACTTCTCCCTGATCCTTCGGCTCTATTGGCCTGAGACCGCCGTCCTGAACGGCAAATGGCTGCCGCCAGATATCAAGCAGGTGAACTAACAACCCGATTCGACGTCTCTGCCATCCAGGGAGGGTGTTATGACCATCACCACGCATTCCGGCATTGCGGGCAGCTTAGCAACGCCCGCTGAGATCGGCATAAAGTACGTTCGCTGGGGCTTCGGACTATTCGTGTTCGGGCTCGTGATCGGCTTCGTCCCGCTGGCGCACTACATGCACGGCTCGTTCGAGCCGGTTGGCGAGGCATTCCTCAAGAATGTGACCCTGTGGTGGGGTTGCGCCTTCACGCTCGCCGTCTACATCGCGCAGCTTGGCAGCCTCGCCATGATCGTCATCGGGCTTTGTTATATCGTCCTGACACGAGATGGAGCTGCTACGTCAGTCCAAGCCGGAGAGCGAATAGCACCGGCCCTATGTGCCATTGGCATTCTTGCGGAGTTCATCGCCGGGTTTGCCGGTTACTATGCCGTCGCTGCCATCTGGCCGAACTTCTACTACCTGCCGGTCGCCGAGGGAAAGGTGACCTGGCTCGCCCTGCAAGCCGTGTGCATCGCTATCTACCTCCTGGGTGTCATCTGTGCCTATGGCGGCATCCGCAGAGCGGCGGAGCAGCACCGATGACAGATATATCGAGCAGCGTGGCGACCGACGACTGCGTTGAGCTGGTCCCCGGACTATCAGAACCAGCACTGTTGCGCCTGCTCTGGCGAGAAAGCCGCTGGCCAGCCTTGGCCCTTGTCGGCGGGTTCGCCGTCTGGGCTGTCTGGATTTACTCGGGACTGCCGATGATCTGCCACTGAGGTGGCATGGGGAGGGAACATCATGAAGATCGCCCGCAGACAAAACATCATCGCCATGGCGGCCCTGCTGTGTGCGACCGCCGTTTCGAGTTCTTACGCTCAAGAGAGCGGCAAGATGCCGAAAGAGATCGTGACGCCCGACACCGTTGAAAGCAGCATTGGCACCCTGAGTTACAAGGACGGTGCGCCGAGCAAGGAGACGGTGCAGAAGGCCTATGATTACCTCGACCTCATGCACGGCGTCGAAGCCTTCGTGAATGCCTACCAAGGCGCGTCCGTGGCCAGCATCTTCAAGGGTGTGCAGGACGTGGGGGTCGAGAACAACACCGCGCTGATCTTCTCCGAACTGATGGACGCCAAGTCCCTGTTCCTGACAGCGAACGCAGACACGATCTACTTCTGGGTGAACCTTGATGTCACCGACGGGCCGATTGTCGTCGAGACGCCGCCACTGTCCCTCGGCGTGGTCGACGACATGTGGTTCCAATGGATCACCGACTTCGGCCTGCCCGGTCCCGACCGTGGCGAGGGAGGCAGGTATCTGTTCGTGCCACCGGGCTACAAGGGCGAACTGCCTGAAAGCGGCTACTTTGTCCAGACGATGCGCACGACCCGCGCCACGTTGCTCGGTCGGTCGTTCCTTGAAAAGGACGACCCGAAGCCTGTTGCCGAACAGATCAAGAAGACGCTCAAGGTCTACCCCTACCTTCCCGGCGGCTACGGCACGAGCATCGGCTCCGCTCTGCAGGGCAAGGCAACTCTGGCCCGGACGGCGGATCACAAGCTGGACTGGGAATTTCTTCGTCCCAAGGAGCCGGTCAAGTTCACCGAAGGAACAGGCAAGGTCATCAACACGATACCGCCAAGTGACTTCAGCTACTTCGAGATGCTGAACGACGTGGTCCAAAAGGAACCGGTCGGGTCGCTCGACCCGGAAATCATGGGCTCGCTCGCCGCTATCGGCATCATCAAGGGAAAGCCGTTCGCGCCCGACGAGCGGATGAAGAAAATCCTGACCGATGCTGCGGCCATCGGCAACGCTGCGGCACGAACCCTGAACTTCAAGTGGCGTCCATCGGATGGCGGCTACTACTACCCGAACTCGACGTGGTTCAACCCGCTCTTCCTCGGCGGCTACGACATGGAAACCCCGCCGCCGGAAGTCAGCCCTGAAGGCGCGATCACCGTCAATCCACCGACAGGCGCTCGCACCTTGAACGTGCGCACGACCATGTTCTTCGGCTACACGTTCATTACGCCAGCCATGATCATGCGGCTGACCGATATAGGTTCGCAGTATCTTATTCAGACGGTTGATACTAAAGGCGAGTATTTTGATGGCAACAAGACCTACAAGGTCTCCTTGCCCGCAAACATTCCTGCTGGGAAATTCTGGTCCTTTACCGTCTATGACAACCAGTCGCGCTCGATGCTCGATACGCCGCAACGGTATCCTCGTGCGGGCAGCCAGAGCTATCCGTCACCTGCCGCGATGGCCGCTTCCGATGGCTCCACGACGGTGTATTTTGGCCCGAAGAAACCGGAGGGGATCAGTGACGGCAACTGGATTCAAACCGATCCCAATAAAGGCTGGTTCACGATCCTGCGCCTCTACAGCCCGCTGGAACCGTTCTTCACGAAGGAATGGAAGCCGAGCGAGATAGAATTGGTCCAATAGAGACCAGCCGCCGCCCAGCATTCATTGGAGGCTCTTGCGACAGAACAGCGAGGAGTTCCAAGGCAAGAGTTGATCGATCCGGCTCTGCTTGTGTCCATTGACGAGGCGGGTAAGCGTGGCGGACAAGTACGCGAACGGATCAACAGCGTTGAGCTTGCATGTCTCGATCAGTGAGGCAATAACCGCCCAGTTCTTCGCTCCCGCGTCGTGTCCGGCGAAGAGAGCATTCTTGCGGTTGAGGGCTATCGGCCGGATGGTTCTCTCGACGGTGTTGTTGTCGACCTCGATGCGGCCATCGGTCAGGAAGAGCTTCAGGGGTGGCGTCGCCTTAACCGAGCAGAGCACGCGATCGTTGCTTCGGCGTGAATTTCACGCTTTGATCGACAAGGGGTCAGAACAAGAGCAGTCCGGAATCGTACGCTAAGGACGAACGGAATGAGAACTTATGCGACCCGCTGCAGCCTAGCTGGCAGACGGAGCAATCGAAATCCGTTCGGCATCTGATGTTCGGCATCCCAGGTGTAGATGCCGGTAAGATTGATATGCTCCCAACTGAGCGGCGAGATGTGTTTCAACAGAGTATCAGGAATATCTCGACCCGCTCGCTTCAGCTGTGTGATTGCACGGTCAAGATAGACTGTATTCCAGTGGACGATCGCGCTGACGACGAGGTTGAGACCAGAGGCGCGGAACGCCTGGCTTTCGAACGACCGGTCGCGGATCTCGCCTCGCTCGTGGAAGAAGACAGCGCGTTT
Organism: Rhizobium sp. Root708; assembly: GCF_001429725.1. Taxonomy (GTDB): domain Bacteria; phylum Pseudomonadota; class Alphaproteobacteria; order Rhizobiales; family Rhizobiaceae; genus Rhizobium. The sequence continues at coordinate 5,022 of NZ_LMHV01000032.1, forward strand.
CAGCTTATGGGCAGCCTCACCCTTGTTGAGGCCGGCCTGACAGCGTCGCCGCAATGCCGGACTTGAGTACCATTCGATCATGAAGAGCGACCTTTCGATACGGCCTAGTTCGCGGAGCGCCCTCGCGAGATGGCTTTGCTTCGGAGATGCGGAGAGTTTCTTGAGGATCGTAGACGGCACCACGGACCGCGTCGTGATCGACGCCGCGAGATGGAGCAGATCGTCCCAATGGTCGAGAATCAGGGCGGTGTTGATCGGCGCCCCGATATGGTTCGACAGGGTTGGATATGCATCGCCCTTCTCAAACGTGTGGAACTTCCGGTCTTTGAGATTGCGCAGTCGCGGTGAGAACCGCTTTCCGATCAAGGCAAACAGCCCGAAGACATGATCACTGGCACCGCCCGTGTCGGTAAAGTGTTCCTGAATGTCGAGGACCGTGTCCTGATCGAAGAGCCCATCGAGCACATAGGCCGCCTCGCTCTCGGTCGGACTGATGGGCAAAATGCTGAAGTAGCCGTATTGATCTGACAGATGGCTATAGAATTTCGATCCGGGTTCGCTGCCGTAATGCAAATTGATGTCTCCGCGCTTTGCAGCTCGGTCGCTCGCACGAAAGAATTGGCCATCTGACGATGACGTTGTGCCATTGCCCCAAAGGAGAGAATGCGGATGCTGGGTGTGGGCATCGGTGATGCACGCTTGCGCCGCGCGGTAGGTCTCCGATCGGGCATGGAATGTACGCATCCACCCAATCTGGTGAGCGCTGATCCCCTTGGACGCGCCCGCCATTCGCTTTGGGCCGAGGTTCGTCGCATCGGCCAGTACACCAGCGAGCATGGCAGAGACATTTTTCGGAATGTCGCCGGTGCGAACATGCGTGAAGTGATCCGCAAAGCCGGTCCATTCATGCACTTCCCTTAACAAGTCGGGAACCTCGACCAACGGATACATGTCGCTGATCTCGGCATTCAGTTCCTCGGCTGCCACGGGGACTTCGCCGAGGGTTGGTGTAACGATCAACGTTCCGGCCTCAAGACGAACTCCCTCGAGCTTACCGGATCGTGCTCGGTGCGCGAGACGCTGCAGGTTGAACTCGAGCATCTGACACGCTTCGGCAAGCCACTGCGCGCCGTCGCCTTGGACCCCCAAACCGAGACGGTCTTCTTCCTTCATCGTGATGAATGTCGACCGCGGCATCAGATGCTCGTCAATCGACCGGAAAGATCGGCTGCCGTCGACCCAAATGTCCGCAGATCTAAGCCGGTCGCGCAAAGTCGCTAGCGTGGCGATCTCGTAGAGACGGCGATCAGGTTTCCCCTGTTCGAAGATAAGCCGTCGATCAGTTTGGCTGAGGTGGGTGAGCGGCACGCGATCCGGGAGTGTCCGCCGCTTCTCGGCATAAAGCCGTTTCAGCAGCGCAATTGCCGCCAGAAGCGGGTCGTGGCGATGCGCCGAGCGAAACGTGAAGGCCTGAAGGAATGCACCAATGTATTTGTGGACGGTCGCGTATTGTTCGGCTGCCACGGTCAATGGCGGTGCCTCGTTGTCGTCGACCATCGACTCAAGCTCAGGCTTCATCAGAAGGAGCCGGTCCCAGCCGACTCTCTGGTCGAGAACATCCAATGCGTTCCGACCATAGTCGTAGGCGGATTGCAGGGCGGTGATCGTATCTAGAAACATGCGCAGCGCTTTGGCGGTATTCGCTCTGCAGTCTATCTGCCGCTGCTTCTTTCGATTGTTGGCTTGCGAGAACAACTTGCCCATCAGCTTGATGAACATCGTCACCGCATCGTCCGTGAGCTTCTGGCAAAGCTTGATGATTTGTGCCACGATCAGAGCGTGGCGACGGCTGGCGTTGAAGTCGTTGGCAAGCCAGGCCGGCGTTGCGTTGCCCTCCCGGATCATCTGGTCCCACCGTCCGGATGATACGCGCGTCTGCAGGTCCGGATCGATTGCCAGCCGCCGAAGAAAGGCTATCCGCTCGGTCAGCCCGACGAGGTTCGACGCAGCCGGCGCTTCTGGTGCCGAACGCAGCCAATGAAAGCGCGTCTGGCCGATCGACGGGTCAACCTCTAACAGCCTATCCAGTGATTGAAGCCTATCGAGTGGGATGTCTTCGATCAGGGTTCTTTCTGCCCGGCGCCGGGCTATGGCACGGCCGGCAAGGCCGATGCGTTCGATCGTGTCGATCGCCGGCAAAAGAGTTCCGCGTTCGCGAAACGCGGCGACAATCGGTAATCCCCCCGTTTTTAACGGGGCTCCGCAGTAGAATTCACGCGGCCATTTTCAGTTTCTGTGCGGGTGTTATGCCGCCGATGCCCATATTGGGC
>NZ_LMHV01000033.1 GCF_001429725.1 Rhizobium sp. Root708
ACGCAAGCACGTCAGAAACGGAATGCTGTCACCCGTCGAGTTCGAGCGCTTGCAGAAAACATAACGCGAGGGTGTCTACGAAACTCGGGGCTATTCAATGCGCCCCCCCCAAATAAACCACCGCGCCTGTGGTGAAACCCGCCCGCCGACCACCTATATGCGGGGCCTGCAATCTGAAAAGGAAATCGAACATGACCATCGACGGAAGCCTGCTCATCGCGGGGGCGCAGAAGCGCGGGACGCGTGGGGAGTTCCACGGCGTCGAGGCGATCAGTGGCAAATCGCTTCCGATCTCGTTTGGCGGAGCCTCCGCTGAGGATGTCGAGGCCGCCACTGCGCAGGCGTGGGAGGCTTTTGCTTCCTACCGTGAGACCGACCTTGAGACGCGGGCACGCTTCCTGGAAACGATCGCCGAGGAAATCGAGGCCATCGGCGATGAACTCGTCGTCCGCGCCATGGCTGAAACTGGCCTTGCGCGCGGTCGGCTGGAAGGAGAGCGGGCGCGAACGACAGGCCAGCTTCGCCTGTTTGCCAAGGAAGTTCGCGCCGGGCGTTTCCAGGAGCTCCGCTTCGATGCCGGCGATCCGTCCCGCAAGCCGGTTCCGAAGCCGGATCTGCGGTTGAGAAATATCCCGGTCGGCCCGGTCGCGGTGTTCGGTGCATCCAATTTTCCGCTGGCCTTCTCGGCGGCGGGCGGCGACACGGCCTCGGCGCTGGCCGCCGGTTGCCCCGTGGTCGTCAAGGCGCATTCGGCTCATCCGGGTACATCGGAACTCGTCGGCCGCGCCGTCCAGCGTGCTGTCGCAAGTGCCGGTCTGCATCCCGGAACCTTCTCGCTGCTTTTCGATACCGGCTTCGAGGTCGGGCAGTCGCTGGTGGCCGATCCGAGAATTCGCGCTGTCGGCTTCACCGGGTCGCGTCGCGGCGGCACGGCGCTGATGGACATCGCTTCGCGCCGGAAGCAGCCGATTCCCGTCTATGCCGAAATGAGCAGCATCAACCCGGTCATCCTCTTTCCCGGCGCCTTGAAGAGCCGCGCCGCCGACATCGCTGCCTCGTTCGTCTCGTCGCTGGTCCTCGGCGCCGGCCAGTTCTGCACGAATCCCGGCTTGATCCTTGCTGTCGGCAATGAGGATCTGGACGCCTTCATCGCACGGGCAGCGGAATTACTGCCCGACGTCGGACCGCAGGCAATGCTCACGCCCTCGATCGCCAAGGCCTACAGCGAGGGCGTCGCTAGGCTGCAGCGCCATCCCGAGGTTCGGGCTGTCGCCGCCGGCAAATCCGGAACCGAGTTCGAAGGCACTGCGGCATTGTTCGAGACGTCGGCCGACGCATTCCTCGCGCACCATGAGCTGCAGGATGAGGTGTTCGGCGCGGCCGGGCTGGTCGTCCGCTGCAGCGACCTCGCCCAGCTCGAACAGGTGCTGGACAGCCTGGAGGGCCAGCTCACCATCGCTCTTCATATCGCCGACGAAGACGAGCCCGAAGCCCGCCGTCTGGTTCCAAAGCTCGAGATGCTTGCCGGACGCCTGCTGGTCAACGGATTTGGCACCGGCGTCGAGGTGTCGCCGGCGATGGTTCACGGCGGCCCCTACCCGGCAACCGCCGATGGCCGCTCGACCTCGGTCGGAACACTGGCGATCTACCGGTTCCTGCGGCCGGTCTCCTACCAGGACTTTACGAGCACGCTGCTGCCCGACGCTCTCCGCTAAGTGCAAGAGGCGTCGGTCGCGACGATCGACGCCAAAGCCTTGCTGCATCCGAGAGCGCCTTCACCTGTCGGCGCTTTTCTCCCAGTCGAAGCACCGTCTTTGATGGTCGGATTCTCAACCACCGCGTTACGACAAGCCGAAGGCTTCGTTCGCGGGCGTCGTCACGCTTGCCTTAGTCAAACGCCGGTTGCCGTTCATTCATGCGCAGGTCTTCTAGGGCGTTCTTTCGCCGTTCCCCGAAATGAAAGCCGCGCATCCGGCGCTTCATTATAAACAGCGTTTTCCATATGCGCGCGAAGCTCGCTGCAAAAGCGTGAGGCGTTGCGGGCTCCCCATACGCCGATGGAGCATACCCCGGACGCATCATTCTTGAAAACCGCCGCTCCATCAAATGCGGAAGACAGCCCCCCTTGTCTAACCACGCCACCGGCGCCGTAAACCGCAACGACACGATCCAGCGGTGCAACGCTGACCACCGTGTCGCCGGAGGGCGCGAAACCCGCGCTTGCGAAAAGGTAGACTGGGCAGGGAGACGTTGCCATCCGTTGACCATATCGGGATCAAACGCACCTAGCGCGTCGTTCCGGCCTCGATGACCTCGAGCGCGCTCTGATAGGGCGTCCTCGTCAATTCCGCCGTCTCATTCTGGGCGCCAGGCGTGCGGCCTGTCCCGACCAGAGATTGGCGAAATCGTTCTTTGACCCGCCTCGGCCTTTGCCCGGATCGGCGCAAGAGCCGCACCGGTGGTCGAGAAGGCCGGCGCGTTTTCGGAGGGGGTCTAGGTTCGCGCATCAGCCGGTCGACGACGCCTCGCGCGGGGGCGGTCGGTGAAACCCTCGACATTACCCCCGTCCGGTTTTTGCGGGAAGCTCACGGAAGCCGCGAGCCGTCCGCCTTCCGCACACGGCAGCGTCGAGCCCGCGAAAACTCCCATCCGCAGGCTGACGGGAAAAACCTGCAAACAGCGTTAATACAAAATTAAAAACTGATGAATAGATATTCCTACAGTTGCAAAGGCTCCTGCCGGCGCGTCGCCCGCCATGCTGCTCAGGCAGTATGAGGGATCTTATCTGCCGGTCCGGTTTTTGCGTCCGGATAGTCCAAGGATCACGGTCGCTCCGCGGCCACGGGCGCATGATGCCCCTTCGATCTAACGGCTCCAGCGAGCCATGTTCCGCATTGCATTTTAGCCACCGCCTGGATCGCGGCGCTTTCGCGCGCGCATGCGGGTGATCTGCCCATGAGCGCATGCCGCGTTCGACCGGCCGTTTCGGCGCCGAGGGGCGGAAGATGAGATATTGATTCGTTAATGCCGGGGGGCCCGCGTCCATGACCTCAATCGTTTCTTCGCTGCAGATCAAGTCGCTGGCGACATCCGCGATCGCCGCGCTTTCCGCCTCCGAGGTCGCCGCCCTCAGCATCAGCCAGATCAAGGCGCTGAGCGCGAGCCAGGTCGCGGCCCTGAGCGCCGAAGACGTCGCGGCATTGAGCTCGTCCCAGATCGGCGCCATTTCGGCCTCAGCGGTCGTCGGCCTCGGCCTCGACCAGATGCAGGTGCTTTCCGCGACCCAGATCGGCGGCCTCTCCGCTGCCCAGGTCACCGCCCTTTATGCCAGCCAGATCGAAGCCCTGTCGCCCTCGCAGGTCGAGGCGTTTTCCGCGACACAGATCGGGGCGCTGTCGGCAGAAAAGCTCAACGCCATGGCGCCGGACGAACTGGCAACCTTCTCCACCGCGGAGATGGGGGCAATCGGCACCAAGGCGCTGGCCGGCCTCTCCGAAGAGCTGCTCACATCGCTCGGAACGGATAAGCTTGCCGCATTGAAGGGCACGCAACTCGCGGCGCTGACCACAAGCCAGATTGCCCTGCTGAGCGCATCGCAGATCGGCGCGATCGGCACGTCGCAGATCACCTCGTTGAGCGCCAAGCAGATTGCCGCGATCACCACAGAGGCAGTCACCGGCCTCACATCCGGCCAGATCGGCGTACTATCGAAGGTCCAGATTGCAGGGCTGACGACCGCGCAGCTCGGCGCGCTTGAAACATCGCAAATCCAGGCACTGACCTCGGCGCAGATTTCGGTATTGAGCGCCGATGACATCAAGGCGCTGTCGCCGGAAGATATCGGCACATTTACGACCGCGGAACTCGCGGCCATCTCCACCAAGGCCCTCGCCGGACTTCAGACCGAGATCTTCGCGGGCTTCGCATCCTCGCAGATCGCAGCGCTCACGAAGACGCAGGTCGCGGCCCTCAGCACCACGCAGATCGCCGCAATGGGACCGGAACAGCTCGGCGCCCTCTCGGCCTCGCAGATTGCGGGCCTCAGCGCCAAGCAGGTTGCAGCGCTGCCGACCGAGGCGCTCGCGGGCCTGACCACCAGCCAGGTCGCATCGCTCTCCAAGGTCCAGGTCGCGGCGCTGACCTCCGAGCAAATCTCGACGCTGGAATCCAGCCAGCTCGAAGCCCTGACCAGCAGTCAGGTCGCAGCCCTCTCCGCAAGCCAGGTCAAGGCTCTGTCCGCCGAGGATCTGGCCGCATTCCGCCCGGATGAGATCGCAGCCATCGCGGCAAAGTCTCTTTCCGGATTGACCAGCGAAACATTCGCTTCGCTTGCCTCCTCGCAGATCGCCGCGTTGACGAAGACCCAGCTCGCGGCCCTGGCCACAGGTCAGGTTGGCGCCCTCGACGGAGAGCAACTTGGCGCCTTTGCGGCCTCGCAGATATCAAGCCTCAGCGCCAGACAGATCACGGCCCTGACCACGGATGCACTCGCCGGCTTGACCACCAGCCAGGTCGCGTCGCTGTCGAAAGCCCAGGTCGCAGCCTTGACGACCGATCAGATCGCCTCGCTGGGATCGTCGCAGTTGGAAGCCCTGACGAGCAGCCAGGTGGCAGCGCTGTCGGCGAACCAGATCAAGGCGCTGAGCGCCGATGACCTTGCAACGTTCCGCCCGGATGAGATCGCGGCGATCGCGGCAAAATCCGTGACCGGATTGTCGAGCGAAACACTCGCTTCGTTTGCCTCGTCGCAGATCGCAGCGCTGACGAAAACGCAGATCGCCGTCTTCAGCACAAGCCAGATCGCCGGGATTGTCGGGGAACAGCTGGGCGCGCTCTCGAGCTCGCAGATTGCAGGCCTCAGCGCCAGGCAGATCGCGGCACTGACCACCGACGCCCTTTCCTCCTTGACGACAAGCCAGGTTGCCTCGCTCTCCAACGTCCAGGTCGCGGCCCTCTCGACGGACCAGATCGCCGCGCTTGAATCGAGCCAGCTCGCAGCCCTGACCAGCAGCCAGGTCGCGGCTTTCTCGGCCGACCAGATCAAGGCGTTGAGCGCCCAAGACCTCGCGGCATTCCAGCCCGACGAAATCGGTGCGATTGCCGTAAAATCGCTCTCCGGTCTGTCGTCCGACACGATCGCCTCGCTCGCCTCGTCGCAGATCGCGGCAATGACGAAGACGCAGATCGCAGGCCTCGGCACCGGCCAGATCACAGCACTGGATTCCTCGAAACTCGGCGCCCTCACAAGCTCCCAGATCGCGGGATTGAGCGCGAAGCAGATCGCGGCTCTCTCGAGCGATGCGCTTGCCGGCCTCAAGGCAAGCCAGATCACCACCCTGTCGAACCTCCAGGTCGCGGCACTTACCACGGCTCAGCTCGGCGCACTGGAATCGTCGCAGATCGAAGCGCTGACGTCGCCGCAGATTGCCGCTCTCTCGGCGGACGATATCGCGGCCCTCTCCGCCGAGGACATCGCCACCTTCACGACGGCTGAATTTGCCGCGATTTCGGCAAAGGCGCTCGGTGGTCTCAGCACCGAAACCATCTCGACCTTCGCCTCCTCGCAGGTCGCAGCTCTGACGAAGACGCAGCTCGCAGCACTGAGCACCACTCAGGTTGCATCCATGGGCTCCGACCAGGTCGCCGCCC
>NZ_LMHV01000034.1 GCF_001429725.1 Rhizobium sp. Root708
GGGCCTGATCATCCTCGCGGCAGCACCCTGCACGGCGATGGTCTTCGTCTGGTCGAACCTGACGAAGGGCGAACCGCACTTCACCCTGTCCCAGGTGGCGCTCAACGACGCCATCATGATCGTCGCCTTCGCGCCTATCGTCGCGCTGCTGCTGGGTCTGTCGGCGATCACSGTRCCGTGGGCCACGCTGACGATCTCCGTCGTCCTCTACATCCTGATCCCGGTCGCCATCTCCCAGGTCGTTCGCAGGCTGCTCACCGCCGACGRTACGACGCGGTCGCTGGACGCCCTTCTGGCCAGGCTTCAGCCGCTTTCGCTCGTCGCGTTGCTGGCGACCCTGATCCTTCTATTCGGCTTTCAGGGCGAGCAGATCATCGCGCAGCCGACCATCATCGGCATGCTGGCGGTTCCGATCCTGATCCAGGTCTACTTCAACTCGGGGCTGGCCTATCTGCTCAACCGCATGTCGGGCGAACTGCATTGCGTCGCGGGGCCGTCGGCGCTCATCGGTGCCAGCAACTTCTTCGAGCTCGCCGTCGCCGCCGCCATCAGTCTGTTCGGCTTCCAGTCCGGMGCGGCGCTGGCGACCGTCGTCGGCGTCCTCATCGAGGTYCCGGTCATGCTGTCGGTCGTCTGGATCGTGAACCGCAGCAAGGGCTGGTACGAGACCGCTCCGGCCGTCTCCAAGAACATTGCAACCGAAAGGCCATGACCATGGACGTCACCATCTATCACAACCCCGAATGCGGGACCTCGCGCAACACGCTGGAGATGATCCGCAACGCCGGCATCGAACCGACCGTGATCGAATATCTGAAGACGCCGCCTTCGCGCGCCGAGCTGGCCAAGATGATCGCCGACGCCGGTCTGACCGTCCGGCAGGCGATGCGCGAGAAGGGAACGCCCTACGCGGAACTCGGCCTCGGCGATCCCGAGCTGACCGACGATCAGTTGCTCGACGCCATGCTGAAGGATCCGATCCTCATCAACCGGCCGTTCGTCGTAACGCCGCTCGGCACGAGACTGAGCCGCCCTTCCGAAGTCGTGCTCGACATCCTCTCCGACACCCACAAGGGCGCCTTCACGAAGGAGGACGGCGAGCACGTCCTCGACGAGGAGGGAAAGCGCATTGTCTGAAGGATTCCCCGCACTCGATGAAAGCCATCTCGCCCAGCCCGACCTCGACGCCCTTCGTCCGTCGTTCTCGGCGCATAAGCCCCGGATTCTGATCCTCTACGGATCGATCCGCGAGGTCTCGTACAGCCGGCTGCTCGCCCACGAGTCCCGTAGACTGCTTGAGCGCCTCGGATGCGAGGTTCGCGTCTTCGATCCCAAGGGGCTTCCCTTGCCCGACGACGCGCCGGTTACGCATCCGAAGGTGCAGGAACTAAGGGAGCTGTCGCAGTGGTCGGAGGGGCAGGTCTGGATCAGCCCGGAACGTCACGGCGCGATGACAGGCGTGATGAAGTCCCAGATCGACTGGATCCCTCTGGCGGTCGGCTCCGTCCGGCCGACGCAGGGCAAGACGCTCGCGGTGATGCAGGTGTCAGGCGGCAGCCAGTCGTTCAACGCGATCGGCCAGCTTCGAAGCCTCGGCCGCTGGATGCGTTTCAGGAGTTCGACGCCGAAGGACGAATGAATCCGTCGTCCTACTACGACCGTGTCGTCGACGTCTGCGAGGAACTCGTGAAATTCACGCTGCTGACCCGCGATGTCTCGTCCTATCTGACCGACCGCTACAGCGAGCGGAAGGAGGACGCCGCCAAGCTCGAGCAGCGGGTGCAGTTGAAGTCGATCTGACGGCCGGCGTCTATTCGGCGGCGACGAGATCCCGTCTCGTCGTCATCGCCACGGTCGCGAACGCAGCAATTCCCACGACGCCGAGCGCGGCCGTGGCGAACAGGGACAATCCGATCCCGAAGCTCTGCATCGCCGCCGAAAAGGTAAACGGGGCGGCCGCGCCCAGCGCCAGCCTAGCGGCGGCCATCTTGCCGGTGATCGTTCCGTAGCCGTCGCTTCCGAACAGGTAGAGCGGCAGACTGCCCTGCGCGATGGAATTGATGCCGGACCCGAGGCCAAGGCAGATGGCGAATGCGACGGCCCCCGGCAGCCAGTTCCCGCTCACGCCCAGGATGACGATGCCGACGACCATGAGCGCCGCCGAGATCACCGCGAGGATCGGTGGGGACAACCGCGTGCCGAAGATCATGTTGATCAGACGGCTGAGCACCTGGGCAGGGCCGAACAACGAGCCGACGGAGAGGCACGTCCAGAGGGATACTGTTTCAGCGAAACGTTTCCGTATTTCGGCAATAGTTTTCCGTTTTTCGGCAATGTGTCAACAATTTTCTCAGGTTCGTTTTGCATGGATTCGAGTGTCGTGAGATTTGTTGCGAATGGCGACGAAGCACCTCATCGTGAAGGCCGCACGCACGGCGTTGGGCCTCTCCAGGAAAGACTTGGCGGAGCTCGCCGGCCTTTCTGATCGGACGATCTACAACATTGAAACCGCCCAAGATTACGTGCTTCTTGATACCCTGATGAAGGTCAGGTCCGTTTTCCGTGAACGAGGCGTCGAGCTTGTCGAACCCAACGAGCATAGCGGATGGGGCTTGTTCTTCGTGGCGGACGATGGCGATCGCTGAGGCCGACATAGGCGACCTTGTGCGCTCGTTTCATTCAACTAAAAACGCAACATTCAAATCGCAACGCTTTCGGGCGTGTTGCGAAACACCTCGAGAAGTCAACTCACAACGAAATACGCTGCCTTTTGGAGAAAATTCGCAGGCTAGGCATCTGCGATTCCAGCCGTTTTCGTTACTCACTCACTCAGCAATGAAATCGAAATGGCAGTATTTGGAACAATTGGATTGATCTCAGCGAGCCTGAAGCTTCGTCATGATGACTTTGTCGCTATGGAAAGGTCTTGTCTTTCACACTGTTAGCAACCGTTTCTGATGCTGCGCGATAAACTCATTCGCCCTTCACGGTCGCGAAGACGATACTCGTGTTGCCGACGATGTCCAGTATATAGCATCGGCTTCTGACGGCCAGTGATTTGCGCGCTACGATGCCGCAACCACCGCGTCAACTTCTTCGAACTCGACATCAAAGCTCATCTGGTCATAAGCAGGTACGACATGTTCAGGCGTCTCGCCCATGACAGTGTCGTAGTCGAGCGGCGTGTGCATGTGGGTCAAAATCGCCCGCTTCGGATTCAGGCGACCGATCCAATCCAACGACTGCTCGAGCGACAGATGGCTCGGATGGTATCGGTACTGCAACGCATCGATGATCAGCACGTCGAGATCTTGAAGTTTTACGACGGTTTCCGGCGGAAAGTCGCTGATGTCGCTGCAATAAGCGACATCGCCGATACGAAATCCCAATGAGGTTACGTCACCGTGCTGCTGCGTGTGCGGCTGGAAGGAAATCGTACCTCCGGCGCCACTGACCCGCACCGGGACGTCTATGCTCTCGATAACCCTGGGTTCGACGATCGGCGGGTAATTGCTGCCCGGCGGCGTCTCCATGCAATAGCCGAATCCCTGGCGGATGCGGTCCATGGTTTCGCTGTTCGCGTGGATCGGGACGCGCTGCTGGGACTCGTAGAAATAGCCACGCAGGTCGTCCAGGCCATGGATGTGGTCTGCGTGCGGGTGCGTGTAGAGAACCGCGTCGATGTGGGTCACGCCGGCCGCGATCATCTGTTCGCGAAAATCCGGTCCGGTGTCGATGACGACAGTCGTCGCGCCACCGTTGTCGTCGAACTGCTGCACCATGAAGGCCGCGCGGGTACGTCGGTTCTTCGGGTTATCAGGATTGCAAGCACCCCAGTCACCGGTAATGCGGGGAACGCCTGGAGACGACGAACAGCCGAGAATGGTGAAGCGCCGCCTATATCCCACGCTGCTAGATCCTTGGCATCTTTGAGAAAATGCGGAACGCGTTGTCGGTCGTGATCTTTGCCATGTCGGCGTAGCTGAGTCCGAGTGTTTCGGCTAGGACCTCGGCAGTGTTCACCACGTAGGAGGGTTCGTTGCGCTTGCCACGCCAACGCTTCGGCGCGAGGTATGGCGCGTCCGTCTCGACGAGCAAGCGATCGTGCGGGACGGTCTTGGCGATCTCACGCAACTCTTCCGATTTCGGGAACGTCAGAATGCCGGAGAAGGAAATATAGCCGCCGAGTTCGACGCCGACCCTTGCGAGCTCCGCGCCCGCGGAGAAGCAGTGCAGAATGAAGGGGAATGCGCCCCTACCCGTTTCCTCGGTCAGGATCGCCGCCATGTCCACGTCGGCGCTGCGGCTATGAATGACGAGCGGCAGCTGGGTCTCACGCGACGCATCGATATGGCGACGCAATCCGGTCTGCTGGTCTTCCGGCTTCTGCGTGTCGTAGAAATAGTCGAGACCCGCCTCGCCGATCGCGACGATCTTCTCATGGGCGTTGGCAAGCCGCACCAGCTCTTCGGTCTGGATGTCCAGCTCATCGCCTGCGTTGTTCGGATGCGTGCCGACCGAGCAGAAAACCGATGGATATTTTTCAGTGATCGCGAGAAGACCGTCGAGCTTGCGTACACGCGTCGAGATCGTCACCATCTGCTTGACGCCGGAATCGTGAGCGCGCTTGACGATCTCGTCCCGCTCCTCTTCGAAGTCGGCGAAATCCAGATGGCAATGCGTATCGATCAGCATGACGTCCTCACGCTTCCGGCGCGACGTAACGCGGGAAGACCGGCGTCGGCGCTTCAAGCTGCGTGCCTACGACAAGGCGGCCGGCTTCACCGAGTGCTGCAAAGTCACGCTTGTCGGCGGCGGCAGCAACGAGATCTAGCAGCTTGCCGGCCGATTCCGGCACGAAAGGCTGCAGCAGGATGGCGATCTGGCGGACGACTTCGGCCGTGACATAGAGCACGGTGCCCATGCGCGCTGGATCGGTTTTTTTCAAAGCCCAAGGCTGCTGACCGGCGAAATAGCGGTCCGTTTCCGAAACAACAGCAATGATCGAGGCCAGGGCGCGGTGAATGAGCTGCTTCCCCATATCGTCGCGGGTGGAGGCGAGCAGCGCGTCGGCGGCCGCCAACATCGCCTTGTCCTCGTCGGTCAGCGGGCCGCATTCCGGAATCTTGCCATCGCAGTTCTTGACGATCATCGACAGCGAGCGGCTGGCAAGGTTGCCGATACCGTTGGCAAGGTCGGAATTGATGCGGGTGCCGATCGCCTCTTCGCTGTAGCTGCCGTCCTGGCCGAACGATACTTCGCGCAGGAAGAAGTACCGCACCTGATCGAGACCGAAATGGTTCACCAGGTTGACGGGATCGACGACGTTGCCGAGCGACTTCGACATCTTCTCGCCCTTGTTGAGCAAGAAGCCGTGCGCAAAGACGCGCTTGGGCAGCGGCAGCTTCGCCGACATCAGGAAGGCAGGCCAGTAAACCGCGTGGAAGCGGATGATGTCCTTGCCGATGATGTGAACGTCGGCCGGCCAGTACTTGGCACGAGGGCCGTTCTGGTCTTCGATGTAGCCGGTCGCGGTGATGTAGTTGGTCAGTGCGTCGACCCAGACATACATGACGTGGGCAGGGTCGTTCGGTACCTTGATGCCCCAATCGAACGTCGTGCGCGAGATCGACAGATCCTTCAGCCCCGACTTCACGAACGAGATGACCTCGTTGCGACGTTCGGCCGGGCCGATGAAGTCCGGATTGGCCTCGTAGAGCGCGAGCAGCTTGTCCTGGTATTCGGAGAGCTTGAAGAAGTAGCTTGCCTCTTCAACCCATTCGACCGGTGTACCCTGGGGACCATAGCGCACGCCGTCGGCACGCAGCTCAGTTTCATTTTCCTGATAGTAGGCTTCATCGCGAACCGAATACCAGCCGGCGTAGGAATCCTTGTAGATATCGCCGTTGTCGGCCATCAGGTTCCAGATGTTTCTGGACGTCTCGTGGTGACGCTCCTGCGTCGTGCGAATGAAATCGTCATTCGAGGCGTTCAGCAGCGTCGCCATTGCCTGGAACTCGCCGGAATTGCGGTCGGCAAGTTCGTGCGGCGAGATGCCTTCGGCACGCGCCGTCTGCTGCATCTTCTGACCGTGCTCATCCGTGCCTGTCAGGAAGAAGACATCCTTGCCGTCGAGGCGCTGGTAGCGCGCCATGGCATCCGTCGCGATCAGTTCGTAGGCGTGGCCGATATGCGGCTTGCCGTTCGGGTAGGAAATCGCGGTGGTGATGTAGAAGGGTGTCTTGTCTGTCATGGCGGCCATTCGTGTCCGGCTTACTCTATAAAATTTATCAGCCGCTCTTAGCGCATGTGGCCAGGAAGCGAAACACTAAGTTTCATACCGGCCGGGGATTTGAGCCTGAAACGCGCCCTGCGCTTGACTCGTTTTTTTCATGGCTCTAGGCAGGAGAGAAAGAAGACAGGGCAACAGCAACGTGACATCTAAAGCACCCCGCAGCGGCGTTTTTGGCGCAGGCCCGAGGGCCACGGCTTGACCTTGGCCAGTTTTGATCCGCTTTACTCCCTTTCCGGGCTGGTTGTCGGGGCGCTTGTGGGCATCACGGGCGTTGGTGGCGGGTCGTTGATGACACCGCTTCTCGTTCTTCTGTTCGGCGTTCATCCGGCAACCGCCGTCGGTACCGATCTCCTCTATGCCGCAGTCACAAAAAGTGCGGGTACCGCCGTTCACGGCATTCATGGCCGTATCAATTGGCGCGTCGTCGGCTGTCTGGCGGCGGGCAGTGTGCCGGCCGCGCTCCTGACGCTCTGGTTTATGGCGGGCGTCGACCGCAAAAGCATCGAAGTCGCCCATACGATCACAACGGCGCTCGGCTGGCTGCTCGTCATGACGGCCTTCATGCTGATTTTCCGCAAGCAGGTTCTCGCCATAGCGCAGCGCTCCATCGGCGAGCGTCGCCGCCCCCTCCGTCCGGCTACCATCATGGTGCTGACGACCGTGCTCGGGCTGGCGCTGGGCATTCTCGTTACCCTCACATCAGTCGGCGCCGGCGCGCTCGGCGTCACGGTGCTGTTGATCCTCTACCCTCGCCTCGATGTTCGGGAAATCGTGGGCTCGGATATTGTTCATGCAGTCCCCCTCACCTTCATCGGCGGCATGGGGTACTGGATGATCGGTGAGATCGACTGGGGCATGTTGCTCGCTCTGCTTGTCGGCTCTATTCCCGGGATTATCGCAGGCAGCCTGCTTGCACCCAAACTTCACGAGCGAACGATCCGGCTCGTGCTTGCGGCGACGCTCGCCGTAGTCGCCGGGAAGCTGCTTACCGGTTGATCAGCTCGGCTGCTTGATATCGCCAAGGATGCTCATGATCGTTTGCTTGCGATCGAGATTGTAGGCGTCCGATATCGTCAACCGGTTCACGATATCCGAATAGAGCCGTGAAAACCGCTCCGCGGCCACGACCTCCCCAGCGATGGCGGCCGACCGCGCGCGGCTCATCAGGTCGTCCCCTACGTGGCTGGTGAAGAACTCGAATATTGTCTCGCTTTCCTTGCCGGAGAGCGCATCAGCCAACCGGTGCATCGCGCGCCGTGCGGCGGGGCCTTGCGACGAGAGAACCTCGTTGTAGGCGCTGATGATATCACCGCCGCCATAGTTGATGAGCTTCAGCGCCTCGCCGACGCTGCCGTTGGCGGACGAAAGCAGCGTTCTGTCTCCAGCATCGATACCAAGGTGGTCCAGAGCGCCGGCAAGCGCCTCATCGTTCAGCGGCGCGAGCTTCAGCGGAAGGCAGCGCGAGCGGATGGTCGGCAGCAGCTTGCCGGGCGCGTGTGAAATCAACAGGAAGAGTGCCCGTTTCGGCGGCTCCTCCAATATCTTCAAGATCGCATTGGCCGCATTTTGGTTCATGTCGTCGGCGGGATCGATGATCACGATGCGCCAGTTGCCGGTGCCCGATGTCTGCGAGAAAAATCGACCAGCCTTGCGCACCTCATCGACGGTAATCGCGGACTTTATCTTTCCCGTCTTCTCGTCGACCGGTCTCGCCAGGTAGAGCAGGTTGTGAGACGCACCTGACGCTATCTGTCTGCTGACCGCCGAATTCAGGTCCGGGTCGGCCATCGTCGCCGGTGCGCTTGCCGGATCGGGATGGGACAGGACGTGATTGGCAAATCGAAAGGCAAGCGTTGACTTACCGATGCCTTCAGGTCCTTCGATGAGCATCGCGTGATGCCCTTTGCCGGACCGGTAGGATTGCGCAAGGAAGGCTTCCGCTTCCCCGTGGCCGAACAGTTTCGTGTTCTCGGGCTGCCATATGGCGCCATCGAGAAGCCCGGGACGTTCCTCACTCATGAACCGTCTCCGCAATCTTTGTTTTGAGTGGCAGTCGCCGTTCGACGATGGTCAACACGTCGTCGGCGATGACATCCTCGGGGCGCAGCGCGTCCAGCACATGGCAGCGCTCCGGTTCGCGGGCGGCGATATCAAGAAAGGCTTCGCGCCGCTTTTCGTGGGTTTCCAGTTCTTCTCTCTCGAAACGATCGGGAGCGATGGCCACCGCAGCGCCGCGCCGCGAAGCGCGTTCCAGACCGGCTTTGGCCGGCAGATCGAGAATCAAGGTGCAATCCGGCATGACGCCGTTGATAGCCACGCGCTGCAGCGTCTCGATGAAATCCGGTTCGAGGTTGCCGGTAATTCCCTGATAGACGCGGGACGAATCCATGAAACGATCGCAGAGGACGACCCTCCCTGCATTCAGGGCGGGACGAATGACGCCTTCGACGTGATCGTTGCGCGCGGCCGCGAAAAGAATCGCTTCCATTCGCGTGCCCAATGCCTGCGCGGCACCTGACAGGAGGACGTGACGAACTGCCTCCGCGCCGGGAGAGCCTCCTGGCTCGCGCGTCAGCAAAACATCGAAACCACGCGACCGCAGCGATTCCGCCAACTTGCGGATCTGCGTGGACTTCCCGGCACCTTCGCCGCCCTCAAATGTAACAAACAATCCTGTGCCGGACGACAATGATAACTTCCTGCATGTTCGCGCCCGCATCGCGCTATCGGCGTACATCTACAGGAAGATTCTGGCCAGCGGAACCGCGTTGCGAAGATCTCCCTGCTTTCCCGCAGGATTGACCATCAATATGGCGATCACGTGGGCTGGGGCTTATCCCACAGCCAGGAAAACAGCAGCGATTCAGCAAGCTCCAGGATAGCGTCGATCGCGCGGCTGCTGAGCGAGCCGGTGACGACCTCGGCCTTGGTGTAAAGCGGAACCTCGCGAAGAAGCCGACTGCCGGCAGAGATCCGCAAGGTCCCGACTTCCTGATTTGCGGCAACCGGCGCCATCAAGGGCCAGTGGTAAACGATACGAGCGGCCAGGCGGTCAGGATTATTGACAGGGATATAGACGCTCACGCCCTTATGCGCGACCAGGTCCACGTTCCGTTCAGCGCCGCCATAGACGCCGGCTGCTCCAATGACCTCGCCATCGGCGAAGAGCTGGCGGATTTCAAATGCGCCCAACCCCCACTCGAGAACCCGCTTCGCCTCGTCCGTGCGTTCCTTGTCGGACGGAAGACCACCGAGCGCCATGAAAAGGCGCCGGCCGTTCCGCTCCGCCGATGCGACGATCGAATAGCCCTCACCCTCCGCGAAACCCGTCGCCAGACCGTCGACACCGAGGCCGAGGCCGAGGCCGAGCAGCGGATTTCGGTTCCGCTGGAAGATTTTATTCCACTGGAAATCCGGAAGCGCGAAATAGGAATAGTAGGTCGGGTAGCTCTGCTGGAGATCCAAAGCCAGGGTGACCATGTCGTAGACGGTCGTCTTGCTCTTCCCGTCGGGCAATCCGGTCGAGTTGCCGAAGACGGAGCGCTGCATGCCGAGGGTCTTCGCCTTGCGCGTCATCGCCTCGGCGAAGGCGGGCTCTCCGCCACTCATGCCTTCCGCCAGGATGATGCAGCTATCGTTCGCGCCCTGAATGGCGATACCCTTCAACAGGTCCTCGACACGAACGTTCGATTTGAGGGCGGCGAACATTGTGGCCGTCCGCGACGGTGCCCCGCCCGTTCGCCAGGCATATTCCGACACGAGATATTGCGTATCGAGGGTGATCTGGTTTTTTGAAAGGGCTTCGAAAACAAGGTCCGCGGTCGCGAGCTTTGCCAGCGATGCGGGAGAAAAGGTCTGGTTCTCATTCTTCGCAAGCAGAACCGTGCCGGTCGATGCTTCGACCATGTAGGCCTGTAGGGCCTTCGTCTCAAAGCCGGCGTTCGGCTCAGCCGCCGCTACCGGTCCGGTCAGGCCGGCAGGCAACAGCAAGAAGCATGTCAGGAGAGCGCGTCGCCAAGGCAAAACCTTCATTTTCCCGCCTCCGCCAACGGCTTCTGCAATTATCGCGCGGACTGTCCGGCCGATTTCTGGCGTTTGAACGAGGCAAGGATCGACTCCTCGGTCAGGCCGTCATTACGCACCATCACGGCGTCGAAGGCGAGAGCAACGGTTACGGTCTTGACCGCCTCATCCTGGTAGCCCATGGCGAGCGAACTGCCCTGCCAACCGTTCGGGCGCTCGTATGGGACGGGGCCAATTTCAGGCAGAACGACCATCTGATCGAACGGCTGTGCGCTTGCGCCGAACGACGGAGAAGGAATAGGTGTCGGGACCGGAGCGGCATTGTAAGGCGCGCTCGGCGTCGAGCCTGCATAGGACGTCGCGGACATCGGCACAGGAACATTCTCCGCACGCGGCGGTGTAAAGCCGCCGAAGCTCTGGATTTCGTCAGCCGTTATGCGCTTGCTGTTGGAGGCGACCATGACACCCGTTGCGATCTGTCCGCCACCGGGATTGACGCCCGGAATGCGACTGCCCTTTGGAACGTAGGATGCCATCAGGTACGGCATGTCGTGACCGTCCATGCGGGCGCGGCCAACGTATTGAACACGAACGTTGCCGGTGCCGCTATGCTGCAGGTCGAGCATATCGGCCGTCTTGTTCGAGAGATCGATGATGCGCCCTTCGTGATAGGGACCGCGGTCGTTAACGCGCACGATGACCGACGAGCCGGTTTCAACATTGGTAACGCGGGCATAGCTTGGAAGCGGAAACGTCGGATGCGCGGCGGAAAGATGCATCTGGTCGTAGACTTCGCCATTTGCCGTCAAGCGGCCATGGAAGGCCGAACCGTACCACGACGCAATCCCGACCTTGCTATAGGAGAAGTCTTCCTTCGGATAATACCACTTGCCTTTGACGACATAGGGATTGCCGACGATGTAACGACCGCCGCCCTTCGGGATATTGTCACCGGTCGCAACGCGCGGACTGGCCTTTACGCCATATTCCTTTTCCGAGAAATATTCCTTGCCGTGCTTCGCCTTTGCAGGCGCAGTCGGGGCCGTGCCGCATGCCGTGACCGTTGCACAAACCAGCGATAGACCTACCCATCGCACTGCCGTTGCGAATGACGCCGCCCCGAAGTCTCGTCTCATATGTCCCACGCCGCTCAAGACCGTTATGGTTAAGAAATCCGCCCTACGGGCAAGACACCCCTAATCCCATCAACCTAACGAGACTTTAATCATGCTGCTTTCGTGGCAAATTTGCGAAGACTTTCGACGTATTAGCTACAATTCTAATTAACATGGTTAATTAAATGCTAATTTAACAATTGTAACTGCGCTTAAGGTCCCGGAAGCCACACGCGAAGCCCTGCCCTGCCAGAGGTTCAGACAGTGAACGCGGCACCTATCAGCGCTTTCGTGTAATCTTCGCGGGGTTTCTGGAAGATAGCTTCCGTATCCCCCTGCTCGACAATCCGCCCATCTTTCATCACGACAACGTAGTCCGACATTGCCTTCACGACCGAAAGATCGTGGCTGATGAAGATATAGGAAAGCTTGTGACTGTCCTGAAGCAACCGCAGAAGATCGATCACCTGTCCCTGTACCGAACGATCAAGCGCCGACGTCGGTTCGTCAAGAATTACCACCTGTGGCTTGAGGATCATCGCGCGGGCAATCGCAACGCGCTGTCGCTGACCGCCTGAGAATTCATGCGGGTACCGGTTGCGCGCATCGGGATCCAGTCCGACTTCCTTCAGTGCGGCGATGGCGCGGCGGTCGCGCTCGACCTTGCTCAATCCGGGCTCGTGAACGAGAAGGCCTTCGGTGATGACCTCTCCGACTGTCTGGCGTGGAGACAACGAACCGTAGGGGTCCTGGAAGACAAGCTGCATCTCCTTGCGGAGCGGCCGCATGCGCTTCCTGTCATAGTTGGAGATATCGATTGCACCAAAGCGGTAACGGCCGGCGCTTTTGACAAGACGCAGGAGTGCGCGTCCGAGCGTCGATTTGCCCGAACCGGATTCGCCGACGATCCCGATCGTCTGCCCTTCCCGCAGCTTGACGGTCACGCCGTCCACGCCGCGAAACAGCCGGCGACCGCCGGAAAAGAGGCCGCCTCCGATCTCGAAGTCCACGGTAACGTCCCGGCCCTCCAAGATGACAGGTGCGCCATCCTCCGGAGATAATTTTCGCCCACGCGGCTCGGCGGCCAGTAGCATGCGGGTATAGTCCGCGGTTGGCCGTTCGAAGATATCTGCCGTGGTGCCCTGCTCGACTACCTCGCCGCGTCGCATGACCACGACGCGCTCGGCGAAATGCCTGACGATGCCGAGATCGTGCGTAATCAGCACGATCGCCATCCCGAAGCGCTGCTGAAGCGACGCCAGGAGCGACAGGATCTGAGCCTGGATTGTGACATCGAGCGCTGTCGTCGGCTCGTCGGCAATGAGGATGTCCGGCTCGTTCGCCAAGGCCATTGCGATCATCACGCGCTGGCGTTGCCCGCCCGAGAGTTCGTGCGGATAGCTGTCGATGCGACGGCCCGGGTCAGGAATGCCGACAAGCTCCAGCAGTTCCAGAACGCGTTTGCGCGCTTCCTTGTGGGTTCCGCCCCGGTGATGGACGATCGGCTCCGCGATCTGACGACCGATCGGATAGAGCGGATCGAGAGATGTCATCGGTTCCTGAAAGATCATGGTGATCTTGGCACCACGAATGTCATTCAGTTCTCTCGGCGCAAGCCCGACAATCTCCTTGCCGCGGTACTTGGCAGAGCCGCTTGCCGTCCCGTTCTTGGCGAGCAGTCCCATCAGCCCCATCATGGTCTGGCTCTTGCCGGAACCGGACTCCCCCACGATCGCGAGCGTCTCGCCTGCCCGCACGTCGAGGTCGATGCCCTTGACCGCATTCACCTGCCCGTCCGGCGTCTCGAAATCGACCTTGAGGCCGCGAATGGCAAGAATCGTATCTTCGGCTGCCATGTCAGCGGTCCTTCGGGTCGAGTGCGTCACGCAGGCCGTCGCCGATGAAATTCAGCGAGAAGAGCGTTGCGACGAAGAAGATGGATGGAAAGATCAGCAGCCACGGCGCCGACTGGATGTTGTTCGCACCCTCGGAGATCAGTGCGCCCCAGCTGGTCAGCGGCGCCTGGACGCCAAGCCCCAGGAACGACAGGAAGCTTTCCAGAAGGATAACCTTCGGCACGACGACGGTGACAAAGACGATGACCGGGCCGATCGTATTCGGAATAATGTGGCGGCGTATGATCTGCCAATCCGTCAAGCCGAGTGCCTGAGCGGCCCCGACGAATTCCCTGCGTTTCAACGCCAACGTCTGTCCCCGCACGATACGGGCCATATCAAGCCATTCGACCGCGCCGATGACGAGGAAGATCAGGATGAAACTCCGGCCGAAGAAGACCACCAGAACGACGACGAGAAACACGAAGGGCAACGAATAGAGAATCTCGACAAGCCGCATCATGACATTGTCGACCCGACCACCGAGATAGCCTGACGTTGCGCCGTAAAACACACCGATGCCAAGCGACACGAAGCTGGCAAGCAGGCCGACGGCGATGGATATCTGCCCGCCGAGCATGACGCGCGCCAGCAGATCGCGACCGTTCAGGTCCGTTCCGAACGGAAAATACTCTCTGTTGACCTTGCCTGTTATGACCAATGTCCGCCCGTCGTTCTGCGTGGCGCCGAGGCTAGTCTCACGAAACTCATTCGCTCGGTCGAAATAGCGCGTGGCGCGTGGGTCGATAGGGTTTTCAGAGCTGACGGTGGCGGTGAAGGCCTCGCCCTCGACCTTGAAGCTATCGAGCTTTACACGCGCCCGGGTCGCCACGCCTTCCGCAACGTCCTGCAACGCGGAAACGTCAGGGCGCGGCTTCAGGCTCGGCGGCACCGTCACGTAGGACGAGAAGACCTGATCGTAGGTGTGGGACACGAAGAGCGGCCCGACGAACGCAAAAAGGCTGATCAGGACCATCATCACGCAACCCGCCATCGCGGCTCGATTGCGTCGGAAGCGAATAAGAGCCAGCTGGAACAGGCTGCGGCCGGCTTTGCCGGAAACGGCCTGCGATGAACCCGCGACATGATCAGTCATGACGGACCCTCGGATCGAGAAGGCCGTAGAGGATATCGACCATCAGATTGAAAATGATCACGAAAATGGCGACCAGGATCACGGTTCCCATAACCAGGGTGTAGTCGCGATTGAGGGCGCCAAGAACGAAATAGCGGCCGACGCCGGGGATTGTGAAGATCGTCTCCACGACGGCGGAACCCGTCAACAGGGCCGCTGCGCATGGAGCAAGATAGGAAACCACCGGCAGCATGGCTCCGCGCATCGCATGGGTCACGACGACCACGCGCGCAGGCAAGCCATAGGCTCGGGCCGTGCGGATATGGTCGGCGTGCAATGCCTCGATCATCGAACCGCGCGTCAGCCGGGCAAAGACCGCGAGCTGCGGCAGCGCCAGGGCGATCATCGGCAGGATGAGGAAACGCAAGGACCCGTCTCCCCAGCCACCGGCCGGAAGGAGCGATAACGAGACGGCGAAGATAAGCGTGAGCACCGGACCGACGACGAAATTCGGCACGGTTGTTCCGATGGTCGCCAGCGACATGATCGAAAAATCGAAGGCACTGTTTTGCCTGAGTGCCGCCACCGTGCCCATCAGAACACCGCCGACAAGCGCCAGCAGAAGCGCGTAGAAGCCGAGTTCCATCGAATAAGGCAGGCCCTTGCCGATCAGTTCGGCCACGCTGTTGTCCTTATAGACATAGCTCGGACCAAAATCTCCACGAACGGCATTGCCGATATAGGTTGCGTACTGGCGCCATAGCGGCTGATCGAGCTGATACGTTCGCATCAGGTTCTCCATCGTCGCCGGTGGCAGCGGTCGCTCGAGATTGAAGGGACCGCCTGGAGCGAACCGCATCAAGAAAAATGAAATCGTCACGACGATGAAAAGCGTCGGCACCGCGCTCGCGAGACGGCGCAAAACGAAGGCAATCATACCCGTCCTCCTGTGCTACGGCGCACGGGCTCTCGCTCGTGCGCCGCTTGCGCCAGTCTATTACTGGGAAACGCTCAGGAAACGGCTCAGGTGCTGATTGGCGGCATTGTCATGCCAGCCCTGCACGCGGCTCGAGACAAGCCAAAGGTCAGCCTGGGTCAGGAGCGGCGCGACCGGCTGGTCGGCCATCAGATGCGTCTCGGCCTCATGCAGCAGCTTCGAACGCGCGGCCGGGTCGGTCTCCGCATAGGACTTCGCCATCAAGGCGTCGAACTCCGGGCTTTCGTAATGACCGTAATTGAACGTCTTGTTGGTGCTGAGATTGAGCGCCAGGAAGTTCTCGGCATCCGCATAGTCGGCAACCCAGCCGGCTCGTGCGACGTTGAACTTGCCGCCTTCCTGCAGATACGCGTAGTGCGAGGAAACATCCAGGTTCACCAGCGACACCTTGGCTTTGAAGGTGTTCTTCCACATGTCGGCAACGGCAGTGGCAACTCGCTCGTGGTTCGGATTGGTATTGTAGCGGATTTCGATGTTCAGCGGCTTGCCGCCGTCACCGTAGCCCGCCTCCTTCATCAGCTCGATTGCCTTGTCCTCGCGATCGAGCTGCGAAACATCGGCGAAATCGGCCTTGGCCGGAGCGCCATAGGTATCGATACCGGGCGGAACTAGCGAATAGGCCGGAATCTGCGACCCGCTATAGATTTCCTTTGCCAGGAAATCGCGGTCGACCGCCATGGAAAGAGCGCGGCGCACGCGAACGTCGCTGTATGGCTCCTGGCGGCTGTCGAAAGCATAGTAGTAAGTGGCAAGGGTCGGCGAGACGTGCACCTGGTCCGAATAGGATGTGCGCAGGCGATCGATCTGGTCTGCCGAGAAGTTATAGACGAGATCCATTTCCTTCGCTTCGAAGCGACGAACCGATGCTGCCTGATCGTCGATCGGATAGAAGACGACCTTGTCGAGCTTCACATTGGCCGCGTCCCAATAGCTGGGGTTCTTCTCGACGACGAGGTTGTCGTTCGGAACGTGGCTCACGAGCTTGAAGGCACCGTTCGAGACCATCACGCCGGGCTTCACAAAGTCGGCGCCGTTCTTCTCGACACTGGCCTTGGAAACCGGCAGTGCCGTCTGGTGCGCCAGAAGCTCGAGGAAGAACGGCGTCGGCCGCTCGACCTTGATCTCCAAAGTCTTCGCATCAACGGCCTTGACGCCGAGTTCCGCGGCAGCAAGCCCGCCCTTGTTCACCTTCTCTCCGTTTTTGATCGGATAGAGAATGTTGGCATATTCGGCCGCGGTCTTCGGATCCTCGACGCGCTGGAACGAGAAGACGAAATCGTCAGCCGTGACCGGCGAGCCGTCGGACCACTTCGCGTCCTGGCGCAGCTTAAACGTGTAGGTTAGCGCATCGTCGGACAACGTCCACGATTCGGCAGCGCCCGGCACGATCTTGCCGGATGCATCGTAGATGGTCAGCCCCTCGTACAGATCCTTCAGAATGAACTCTTCGATATTGATCGAAGTATGCGCCTGGTCGAGCGTCTGAGGTTCGCCGGCATTGCCGCGATGGAGGACCGTTTCGGCCAAGGCGGGCGTGCTTCCAAGAAGGACGGCGCCGAGCAAAAAGGCGGTGTGAAGCTTGAGTATTCTGGATCCCATTTTTGTTTTCCCCTTTTGTTGTTCTACATAGAGTTGCCGGAGTGAAAGCCATAAAATTCGAGAAATCAAGGCATTTTGCGCGCCGCCTTCTCTCGCCTCGACGTCGGCGACGGGAATACAACCCTTGATCTCCCTCAAGAATGGCACCCCTTACATCTGTGTCAGCGACGGCGGCCAAGCAACTTTTCGCCGTTTAAAAAGTCCTCGGCGCAATGTCCGTAATGCGACGCGCGTACTTCTTTTCCGCTTATGAGAATTGAGCTGATCTGGCACTATTGGTTTTGGTAGTACGGAAGCGGTGAGCTGGACACACCGCCGAACGGTCAGCGCAACCTCTGGGCGTCGTTCCTCCACCAGTGGAAAACTACGATCGCGCCCACATCCAGATAAAACAGTAAGGTTCGAACCGACTGCGCTGCGATAGATTTCAGCGACGCGAATCTGAAAGCCCGGCGCGGAGGGACCGGCACCGGGCTTATTAGTTCCAACCGACGATTTGAGGTTGATCACCGATTGGGCGACACTACAGGAAAGCGCCGCTACGGTTTCAATGGCGGAAACGCCAGATGGTTCCATGAACGAGAAAGCCCGGCGCTTGGGCTATGCGCCGGGCCTTTTTGGACTGCTGGGATGGGTTCCAACCAGTCCGCGCAACGTTCAAATGTGGGGCGTTGCGTATATGAAACGGACGCCGCACCCAAAAGTTCCTGAGCGACAAGCAACGCGTGTTGATTCTTCGGCGGCGTTATCCAGCCGAATGATTGCATCGGAGAACTTGGCTGGAGACCCGCGATGCAAAGCGCTCGTGAGAACTTGTTGTGAGATCGATTTGTGGCGGAAGAGGTGGGATTCGAACCCACGGTACGGTCTCCCGCACGCCGGTTTTCAAGACCGGTTCCTTAAACCACTCGGACACTCTTCCTGACCTGCAACCGCACTCGATGTGGAGCAACGGTCGCGAACGATGTCAGGCTTTATAGTGACCCATGCGCGTCGTCAACAGCTGCCGTGGGTTGGCAACGGCAGCTGTCTGAGTGAACTCGACGCCGGATCAGTGAGCTGTGGTCTTTCGCGTCGCGAGAAGCAGAATGAAATCGTCGGCGGCGTCCGCTATCGCCATCGCGACTTCCGCTGGAGCCCAGCCCTGCTGCTGAGCATCTTCAATGATGCGGTGCAGCGCGGGTTCGACCTCGGCGCGGCAATCCAGCAGGCGTTGATCATGGGCAGCGTGCTTATCGGCAGACTGAAGATTAATCATGACTGATACCCCTCATTTCCAGATAGCTACCATGACATAGATTAAAGGTTGAGCAAGAGGTTGCTGAAATAAAGATTCATTTCAATGGGGGGTGCGCCATTTTGACTACACTCACGTGCTCGTAACCGAGCCCTAAAACCGCCATGCGAAAGGCAAGAGCCTACGAAATTCAAGGAGATTGGCCTCCGGCGCCTTTCCGCGTTTAGACGGCTCATCAGTGCTTTCGCTGCGCGCTGATTGTCTGCCAGACTCTCGCGTCGTGATTACTCGACATAACGTCGAGTAATTTCATAAAATCCCCACAAGGTTGCATTTTGCGGAAAGGACGCGAGATCGGGTCGTTTGCTGCCGGCGAATGCCGCACTGCAGCATTCAGAGCCTGTTTTGCGCGACCCTTGCTGCAGTCAAGCTCGTGCCTATCTACTTAGATACGGCAATGATTGCGGCGAAAGCCTGAGTATAGTCAGAAATCTCTACTGTTCATCGCCGCACCTTCATGCCGCATATTCTCGACATTGATGTCTCTTTCTTCGAAAAGGATATACATTATGGAAAGCGCAGGCGTCGGCTGGTTTGCAGCCATTATCATCGGCGGTATAGCCGGGTGGCTCGCCGAGAAATTCATGAACAGCAACATGGGTATTCTGATGAATATCCTGCTCGGCATTGTCGGCGCGATCATCGCCAATGCCATCCTCGCGGGATTTGGCGTGGCGCTCGGGGGCTGGATTGGTTATTTGATCGCGGGGTTTGTCGGCGCCTGCCTGCTGATTGCGCTCGGGCGCATCATACGACGTTAATTTTCCAGACCACAAAGGGCCGAACGGTTATCCGTTCGGCCCTTCCAGTGCGACTATTTCAAAAAATTATCGACGGCTCATAAGTCCGAACAAATAGGCTACGCCTGCCGTCACCGCGAGCGCGAAGAGGGGCTCTTCGCGAACCTTGTCGCGCACGCGCTCCGTCATGACAGAGGCCTCGTCCGCGACAGCGGTCTTGGCGCCCTGCCCCAGCGCAACCACGCTTTCGGACAGCCGAGCAAGATCCTCACGCAACGCGGCGACCTGTGCCGAAAGGTCGTCCGCTGCGATTTCCGCCTTCACGCGCGCTGCTGTAGACTGGGTGGAGGCGGTTTTCAAATCGGCCATTGTCTGCTCCTCTTTGTTCGGGATGCTGTTCAACGTGGTAGCCGCACCAAAGGTTCCGAAAGGCGAGCCATTTGTTGCGACCGGGATGCCGGAGGCAGCCGCTGATATAGCGCAGATGTTTTCACGCGATAACCCTTCATTTCCTCAGAGGTTTGTTCTAAGGAACGTCGATTGCTTTGCCCGAAAGCGGGTAAAAAGAATGCGAGGTTTGCGTTTCGATGTTCGATATTCTGCGAAGAGCCGCCCACACCTGGGTCGCCAAGCTCCTCATGCTGCTTCTGGTCGCCTCTTTCGGCATCTGGGGCGTTTCCCGTTCCTTGATTAGCGGCGGCAACAGCACGACTGTCGTATCGGTTGGTGATCAGCACGTCGACGTGAACGAGTTCCGCCTCGCCTATCAGCGGCAGGTCGCAAACCTCAGCCAACAGTTCGGCATGCGCCTGACACCCGATCAGGCGCGGGCGTTCGGTGTGGAACAGCAGGTGTTGGCACAGCTCGTTGCCGGCGCATCGCTTGACCAGCTGGCCGACGACATGAATCTCGGCCTGTCCCAGGATCGTCTTGCAAAGCTCATCGGCGACGATCCGGCCTTCAAGGCCGTCAACGGCCAGTTCGACCGCACGCTGTTTACGTCGCGCCTGCGCAACGCCGGCATTCGCGAAGAGGACTATATCAAGGAGCGCAGCAAGGTTGCGGTTCGGAGCCAGATCGTCGATGCGATCTCCAACGGCTTCACGGCACCGAAGACGCTGGTCGACGCGCTGAAGCTCTATCGCCAGGAAAGCCGTGGCGTGGACTATCTGCTGCTCACCAACGCCAACATAGAACCGATCAAGGCGCCCGCAGACGACGTTCTCAACAAGTGGTTCGAAGGTGCGAAGCCGCACTATCGCGCGCCTGAATACCGCAAGATCGCCTATCTGAAACTTCAGCCGGAAGATATCGCCGACGCTGCATCGGTTACCGACGATCAAATCCGCGAAGAGTTCGACAAGCACAAGGACAGCTATCGCATTCCTGAGACGCGGACCGTCGAGCAACTGACGTTCCAGAACAAAGACCTGGCGAACGCCGCATCAAACGCGCTGAAGATCGGGACAACGTTCGATCAGCTGGTTACCGATCAGGGCAAGACGGCCAGCGACGTGATGCTTGGAGAGTTTTCCAAGGACAAGGTTCCCGATCAGGCGGTCGCGGACGCCGCCTTTGCCGTCACCAGAAATGGCGGCACGACACCCGTCATCGACGGCACGTTCGGTCCGGTAATCCTGCGCATCAGCAATATCAAGCCCGAGAACGCCAAGACGCTCGACGAGGTCAAGGACGAAATCCGCAAGCAGCTTGCGGTCTCCAACGCGTCGCAGGAGCTGATCAACGTGCATGACCAGATCGAAGACATGCGCGGCTCTGGTTCGACGCTGGAGCAGATCGCCGATCAGTTGAAGCTCAAGGCCGTTGTCGTCGATGCCGTGGATTCGGCCGGGCTCGACAAGGGCGGCAACGAGGTGAAGGACATTCCGTCGAAGCAGCAGGTACTTGCTGCCGCCTTCCGCGCGGAAGCCGGTGCCGACGTGCCGTCGCTGTCGATCGGAACCGATGGCTACCTCTGGTTCGACGTCCGCGACGTCACGCCAGAGCGCGACCGCCCGCTCGCCGAAGTGCATGACAAGGCTGTCGCCGAGTGGACCGCCGAACAGCAGAAGGCAGAACTCGCCAAGAAGGCCGAGGAACTGAAGCAGCAAGCCCAGAAGGGTACTTCGCTTGCCGATATCGCGGCCCCGCTCGGAATTTCCGTCGAGACCAAGAGCGGCATCACGCGGGGTTCCGATGACCCGGTTCTCGGAAACGGCGGCGTCAATGCTGCCTTCACCGGCCCGGTCGATACCGTTGCCAACGCCGTCGGTGCCGATGCGACGACGCAGATTCTGCTGAAGGTTACGGAAGTGAACACCGAGCCGACGGGCGACGTGCTTGCCAACCAGGACCAGCAGATCACCGCAATGGCGAACGCCGCCGGCGATGACATTCTCGATCAGATGGTCAACCTGTTGCAGACGCAGTACGGCGCCACGGTCAACCAGGCACTCGCAGAACAGGCATCCGTCCGCTAAGGGAGAGCGCAACGCATGAGCGATCTGAAACCGCTTTTGGCGAAGGCCGCGAGCCGCGAACCATTGACGCGTGAGGAGGCGCGGCAGGCGTTCGACATTCTGATGTCGGGGCAGGCAACGCCTTCGCAGATTGGCGGCTTTCTGATGGCTCTGCGCGTTCGCGGCGAGACGGTCGATGAGATCGTCGGCGCCGTGACGACGATGCGCTCGAAGATGCTCACCGTCGAAGCGCCTGCCGATGCCATCGACATCGTCGGAACGGGCGGCGACGCAAGCGGGACCTATAACATTTCGACGCTTGCCGCCTTGATCGTGGCCGGCGCCGGCGTGCCGGTAGCAAAGCACGGCAACCGCGCACTGAGCTCCAAGTCGGGCGCGGCCGATAGTCTTGCCGCGCTCGGTGTAAAGCTCGACGTCACGCCCGAGATCATTTCCCGGTGCATCCATGAAGCCGGTGTCGGCTTCATGTTCGCGCAGCAGCACCATTCCGCAATGCGCCATGTCGGCCCGTCGCGGGTCGAACTCGGTACGCGGACCATCTTCAACCTGCTCGGTCCGCTGTCCAATCCGGCCGGAGTCCGTCGGCAGTTGCTCGGGGTCTTTGCGCCACAATGGGTCGTGCCGATCGCCGAAGTCATGCGGGACCTCGGTTCGGAGAGCGTTTGGGTCGTTCATGGCAACGGTCTCGATGAAATCACGACGACGGGAACGACGAGCGTCGCGGCTCTGGAGAACGGCAAAATCAGAACGTTCGAGCTGTCGCCAGCCGATTTCGGCGTCGAGCAATGCCAGCTCGAAGCAATCAAGGGCGGCGATGGTGTGGTCAATGCGGCTGCGCTGCGCGATGTTCTCGGTGGGGCACGAAATGCCTATCGCGATATCGCGCTCGCCAACGCGGCGGCGTCGCTCGTCATTTCCGGCAAGACGGAATTGCTCAGCGACGGGATGCGACTTGCCACGCAGTCGCTCGACAGCGGCGCCACGGCAGTGGCCCTCGATAAACTGATCGCCGTGTCGAATGATATCGACTAGGATGAACCGATGACCGATATTCTGAAGAAGATCGAACTTTACAAGCGCGAAGAGATCGCGGCTGCGAAGTCCAAGGTGACGCTGGCCGATCTCAAGGCGATGCAGGCTGGACAGTCCGCGCCGCGCGGCTTCTACCGGTCGCTGGTCGCAAAGCGCGACGCCGGCAAATATGGTTTGATCGCGGAAATCAAGAAGGCCAGCCCCTCCAAGGGGTTGATCCGGCCGGATTTCGATCCGCCGTCCCTGGCTTCCGCCTACGAACTTGGCGGCGCCGCCTGTCTGTCGGTGCTGACAGATACGCCGAGCTTCCAGGGCGCGCCAGAGTTTCTGACGGCTGCGCGCGAGGCCTGCTTCCTGCCCGCGCTCCGCAAGGACTTCATGTTTGACACCTATCAGGTCCAGGAAGCCCGCGCCTGGGGCGCCGACTGCATTCTCCTGATCATGGCCTCGCTCTCGGATGCCGATGCGCAGCGCCTTGAGGATGAGGCCTTCGGCCTCGGCATGGATGTGCTGGTCGAGGTTCATGACGCCGAGGAGACGGAGCGGGCTCTGAAGCTCAGTTCTCCGATGATCGGCATCAACAACCGAAACCTCCGGACGTTCGAAGTCAGCCTTGGCGTCAGTGAAGAACTTGCGGCGACGGTTCCCGCGGAGCGTCTTCTGGTCGGCGAAAGCGGTATCTTTACCCATGCCGATTGTCAGCGGCTGCAGAATGTCGGCATCAACACCTTCCTGGTCGGCGAGAGCCTGATGCGCAAGGATGACGTTACCGCTGCCACGCGCAGCCTGCTGTTCGGTGACGCAGCCCAGGCGGCGGAGTAACATGAGCAGCGGTGGGAATGGCGGACTGACGCATATCGACTCGTCCGGCCAGGCTCACATGGTCGACGTGGGAGCGAAGGACGATACCGTTCGCGTTGCGACGGCCGAAGGTCACGTGACGATGGCTGCGGCAACGCTGGAGCTTATCCGTCAGGGCAACGCCAAGAAGGGTGACGTCATCGGCACGGCACGCCTAGCGGGCATCATGGCCGCGAAGCAGACGAGCAATCTCATTCCGCTTTGCCATCCGCTGATGCTGACGAAAGTTTCGGTCGACATCAGCGAGGATCCTGCACTGCCGGGACTGCGCGTCGAAGCGACGGCCAAGCTGACCGGCAAGACGGGCGTTGAGATGGAAGCGCTTACGGCCGTCTCGGTCGCATGTCTGACCATCTACGACATGGCGAAGGCCGCCGACCGGACAATGGAGATTGGCGGCATCCGGCTCCTTGAGAAGTCAGGCGGAAAGTCCGGCGACTTTCGGCATCCGGAGCACAAGAAATGAGCCTCCTGCCCGTCTCCGACGCTCTGGAGCGTTTGCTCTCACGCGCCTTGCCGATCGATCGACGCGAGTCCGTTCCGCTGGCAGAGGCTGACGGGCGTGTGCTTGCGACCGATGTGTCGGCGTGTCTGACGCAACCGCCATTCGACGCCTCGGCGATGGACGGATACGCAGTGCGAAGCGCCGATGCGCCGCAGCCGGGCGCGAAGCTCACGGTCATTGGCACCTCTTCCGCCGGCCACGCCTTCGAGGGCGCGATCGGGGAAGGCCAGGCGGTTCGAATCTTCACAGGGGCTCCTGTTCCCGGTGGAGCCGATAGTGTGTTGCTCCAGGAAGACGCTCTTCGCGTGGGCGATGAGATCGAGACGACCTATCCGGTTCGCCACAACCAGCATGTACGTCCGAGGGGCCAGGATTTCCTCGATGGCGAAACGGTGCTGAAAGCCGGCACTGTCCTCGACTTCTCTCGCCTGACCGTTGCCGCCGGAATGAACCATGCGACGCTTGACGTATGGCGCAAACCTTTGATCGCGTTGCTTGCGACGGGCGACGAGCTGCTTTCTCCCGGAAGCGCGCCGGGGCCAGCGCAGATCATCGCCTCGAGCACGTTCGGTATCGCGGCCCTCGCGCGCAAGGCCGGTGCTGAAGTTCTCGATCTCGGGATCGTTCCTGATGACCGCGCGGCCATCAGCGCCGCGGTCGAAGAAGCGCAGCAGGCGAAAGCCGATGTCATCGTGACGCTCGGTGGCGCTTCGGTCGGGGATCATGATCTTGTCCAGTCCACGCTTCTGTCCGTTGGAATGGAGCTTGATTTCTGGCGGATCGCGATGCGCCCCGGAAAGCCGCTCATGGTCGGCAGCCTTGGCACCACGCACGTGCTCGGCCTGCCGGGGAACCCTGTGTCCAGCCTAGTTTGCGGCCTGCTCTTTCTCGAGCCTCTGATCCGCAAGCTTGCGGCCCTGCCCGCTGTTGCGCGCAATGCGATGGCGGAAACGACAGTAGCGCTCCGGGCAAATGATCACCGCCAGGATTACGTGCGCGCGAGGCTTCAGCGTGATGCCGCCGGCAAGGTCACGGCAGAGCCTTTCGGCAAGCAGGACTCATCGATGATGAAGATCTTTGCCCAGTCGGATTGCCTGATCGTTCGCCCACCCCATGCACCAGAACTGCCGGTCGGTGGTCAATGCCCGATCATCATGCTTCGGGATCTGGTCTAGTCGAGACCGCTGCCAGCCTGCCTGCGTCGAGCGAAATAGAGAACACCCCTGCCCGACATTCATCCCCGGGCGGCCCGCCGAAATCCGGAACGGTATGTTCGGCAATGAGTATCAGCTGATCTGACGGAAGAGACCGGCGAAACGGGTCGCCGATCAGGACATCAATGCCGACCGCTTGGCACTTTACCAGAAACGGCAGGGTATCCGCGGCAACGTCGGTATCGTAGAACACATCGCCCGCGAGAATGACGTCGACGGCCGGCGGTGTCATTGGCAGAACGTTGGCCACAAGCACTTCGACGTCAACACCGTTTGCTGCGGCGTTGAGGCGGATCGCCGTTGCGGCATTCTCGTCAATCTCGGCCGCGGTCACCGCCGCAGCTCCGCATTTTGCTGCTGCGATCGCGACAACGCCGGAACCGGCGCCAAGATCAAGCACGCGCCGGCCGAAGACAATGTGAGGATACTTCAGGATATGCCGGGCCAATACCGTGCCGCCCGCCCAGCCATAGGCCCAGTACGGCGGTTTGGCATCGGCGGTGTTTCCCTGCAGCCGTGAGAGCCGACTGCCGGGATGCGCCGTGTACAGAAGGATGTCAAGCGATGCCGGTGACGGCTCGAGCCGTAGATTGGTTGTGATGAAGGAAGCAATGTCCATCAAACAACGCCCACGTCTCGACCGCTACCAGCAGGGCTCAGCCCTTATTCTTTGCGAACTTCGGCTTGCCACCCTTCGGAGGCTTTCCGTCGAATTTCGGCTTATCCTGGAACTTCGCAGCGCCTTCCGGCTTCGGCTTCCCGGGCTTCTTGCTCCACGGCTTCGCATCGCGGTCCGCGGCAGCCCCCTCGGGCTTGCCTTTCTTGAAGTCGCCGCGCGGACGATCGTCGCGGCGACTGTCGAAAGTCTTCTTTCCCTCGTAGGACTTTGGAGCGGCCGGGCGGCTGAAATCCGGAACGCCGCTCAGGCGTGTCACGCGGATGCCCCGCTCCATGGTCTTGTTCGGACCTGTTGCGTGCAGGAAGGCCTCGGCGTTATCGGCCGCGATCTCGACGAAGGTCTCGTCCTGCTGCATCTTGATGGCGCCGATTTCGCGCTTCGTCAAATCGCCGTGTCGGCAGATCATCGGAATGAGCCAGCGAGGCTCGGCATTCTGCTTGCGTCCAACAGACAATGAGAACCAGACGCTCGGACCGAATTCGCCACGGGGAGCCTTCTCGATACGCTCGCGCGGAGCATCGGAATTGGCGCGGGGGCGGCGACGGTCGTCCTGGACGCTGACATCGATCAGGTCTTCTGGCGCAGACTGGTTCGCGCGATAGAGGTTGACAAAAGCATTGGCCAATTTCTCAGGGCCGTGCGTTGCCAGAAGGCGATCGATCAGGCTCTTCTCTTCGTCCCGCGCAGGTTCCTGGAACACGGGGCTGGCAAGCAGGCGCTCCTCGTCACGTACGGTGACGTCCTCGGCTGACGGCGGCCGTGCCCACTCAGCGGCAAGGCCGGCATTGTCGAGCAAGCGTTCGGCCTTGCGACGAGCATTGAGCGGCACGATCAGTGCGCTCACACCCTTGCGCCCAGCGCGGCCAGTACGTCCGCTGCGATGAAGCAAGGTTTCGGGATTGGTCGGGAGATCCGCATGGATCACGAGGTCCAGGCCCGGCAGATCGATACCGCGTGCGGCAACGTCGGTCGCGATGCAGACCCGCGCCCGACCGTCGCGCATCGCCTGCAATGCATGGCTGCGCTCGTTCTGCGTGAGCTCCCCTGAAAGGGCAACGACATTGAAATTGCGATTGTGGAAGCGTGCCGTCAGATGATTGACCGCTGCACGGGTGGAGCAGAATACAATGGCGGTCGTCGCCTCGTAGTATCGGAGAACGTTGATGATCGCATTCTCGCGGTCACTCGGCGCAACGACCAGCGCCCGGTATTCGATATCACCGTGCTGCTTTTCTTCCGTAGCCATGGTGATGCGCACAGCGTTACGCTGGTAGCTCTTGGCGAGCTTCGCTATCGCTGCAGGCACCGTCGCTGAGAACATCAGCGTGCGCCGGTCATCCGGCGATTCTTCCAGGATGAATTCAAGATCCTCGCGGAAACCGAGATCGAGCATTTCATCGGCTTCGTCGAGCACGACGGCTTTCAAGGCAGACATGTTCAGGGCTTTGCGACGGATATGGTCGCAGAGGCGTCCCGGCGTACCGACAACGATGTGCGCGCCGCGTTCAAGCGCCCGGCGCTCGTTGCGGATGTCCATGCCGCCAACGCAGCTGACGATCACGGCGCCGGTCATCTCGTACAGCCACTCGAGCTCTCGCTTGACCTGCAGAGCCAGTTCGCGCGTCGGTGCGATCACCAGCGCAAGCGGAGCGGCTGCGGAAGAAAAACGATCGGAATCGCCAAGCAGCGTCGGCGCCAGCGCAAGGCCGAACGCAACAGTCTTGCCCGAGCCCGTCCGGGCCGAAACGAGCGCGTCCGAAACGACCAGCTCGGGGTCAAGCATAGCATTCTGAACGGGTGTGAGCTCGGCGTAACCGCGTTTCGCCAACGCCTTGGCGATCGCCGGAACGACGCCGTTAAAATCTGTCATCTGTCTGTCTTTCGGAGTTTTCAGGCGCATGGGACGCCAGTGCCAGATCTTGCCGGCAGAAAAGTTGTGCCGTTCCTACTTGGTCACGCGCCAAATGTCAAAGCGGATGTCCGCTCCACAACCACACATCGATTTCCTCGGTCCTTCCACGGATCGACGCGGATATCGGCTCCTGCAGTCGACCGGAGCGAAAAACAACGGCGCTACCACCTGCAGCTTCGACGACAGCGTTGCTCGCGGCGAGTTCCACACGGTTTGCCGCGGCTACTTCCATCAGCCGGCTGGCGACATTGACGGTATCTCCGGTTGCCGTGATCTGCTGCCGGTTGCCGGTGCCGAGCCTCGACGCAACGACGGGGCCGCAATGCACGCCGACCTTGAAGCCGGATTTACGGCCAGACAGCTTGGGGTGCGCGGAAAGCCACTGCCGAAGACGCTCGCAGAGCATGATCGCGCAGGCTGCCGCGCGTGCCGCGTCGTCGGCGGACGGGCGCGGCAGGCCGAACAGAATCATGGCGCCATCGCCCATGAAGCTCGTGATCGCGCCCCGGTGCGCGCGGGCCACCTCATCCACCAGCTCGAAGAAACCGCTTAGCAGTTCGCGGACGTCGGTAACGCCAATTGCTTCGCTCAACCCCGTAAAGCCGGAAAGATCGACGAAGACGACGGATGCCTCTTGCCGAACCGGCTTCGAAAGGAAGGAGGGATCGCGGGCCAGCCATTCTCCCATTCCGGGCGCTTCGATGCGCTGCAGCAGCTCGCTCTGCGCCGCGAAATGGATCGCACGCCGTCGATCGAACCAAAGTTCCAACGCACCGAACAAGAGAAGCGGCGGCAATGTCGCCGCGATCGGGAGTGCGGCGCTGAACCAGTAACCGTAATCGAATGCCAGCAAGTTTATCCCGACCCATAGCACCACGATCGTGGCGATCGCGGCATAACCCGGCGCGCTCCTTCGCCATGCAAGCAGCAGGATCAGCGATATCGGCAGTGCAAGAGCAATTACGCCATCGGTTGTCCGCGTGCTGCGATCCCGCACCATGTTATCGCCGACGATCAGGTGATTGATCGCCGTCGACATCACCTCGACGCCGGGCAATATCGGATCGAACGGCGTCGGAAAAACATCGCCGCCGCCCGTGACGGTGGATCCGATGACGACAACTTTGTCGGTCACGGCATCCGACGACAGCTTGCCGTCGAAGACGTCAGCCGCACTGAAGGTCGAGATCGTTCCCCGTGGTCCATAGAACGTCAACGGCAGGCGCTGCCCTCCATCGGTTGGCAGGTGTCGCTCACCCAAGGCGAGTTCGCCGGGCTCGAATGCCGGATTGACGCCGACCGATAAGGACGCCGCCAGCAGCGAAAAAGACGGGTAAACCCGGTCTGACGCTCTCGAGATCAGGGGGACGTAGCGGGGCGTCCCGGCATCATCGGTCGAGACGTTCACGACACCGACGGCCGCGACGTCGGAGAACCGTGCGAGCGGCAGCAGGATCTTGTCGGCAACGGGGATGCCGGCAAGCGGATCGCCTGCGTCGGATGTCACCGTCTGGGTACTCTTCGAAAATATGCCGGCCGCGGCGATGACGCTTGGCGTCTCGGTCAAGGCTGTAACAAGGGCCGCGTCGCCCTCTTCTGGGCCGGGATCGACCAGCAGGAGATCAAGCGCGATGACCTTTGGCTTCATCTTGCCTACGGCATCGACGAGTCCGGCAAGTTTTGCCCGGGAAAGCGGATAGCCCTCAGCTGCCGCGGTGCGATCGTCGATTGCGATGATGCTGACGATC
This sequence comes from Rhizobium sp. Root708, assembly GCF_001429725.1. Taxonomy (GTDB): domain Bacteria; phylum Pseudomonadota; class Alphaproteobacteria; order Rhizobiales; family Rhizobiaceae; genus Rhizobium. The sequence continues at coordinate 29,468 of NZ_LMHV01000034.1, forward strand.
GGCCGCGGTTGCCGCGCACCCAGCATCGTACTCCTGAGGTCGGTCAGCGATGCCTCGATGCGATCGAGAAAGCTAAGCTTGCCCGCGATATGCAACGAGGTCAGCGATCCGGCCCAGAGCACGGCAACGACGAGGGAAATAGCGACAAGAAGCCGTTTGGCGTGCATGGGCGGCTATTGGCCGAGACGCGCCAGCAGGGCTGCAGCGCGTGCCGGCGGCCAGCGACGCACGGTCAGGACGTCGCTTCCTCGCGTTACGTCAACACCCTCGCCCACGGAGAGCACAACGCGCGCCCCCGAGGAAGGTCGCCCGACGGCGACGCGCCCTCGGACAACGAAGACGGAGGTCGTTCCATTCTTGACATCGACTGCCCAGCGCGTGCCTCGGACAGCGGCGATCGCCTGCGGCGTCACCACCTCAAATCCGCCTCGGCGCCTAGCGCTATCGACATCCACCAGCACCGCCTTGTTTCGCAGGGATACGGCATCGGGTCTGCCGTCCCGGTCGCGATCGATGACATTGAACCGGGCACCGCCCTCGGCGGTGATCGTCGCGCCATCGCAGTGCATGATCTGTCGTGACGTTCCCGCCACGCGCTCCATGGTGCAACCCGGCACCTGTGCGGATGCTGTATCGTGCGCAAGCAGGCTCATGGCGCCGCTGGACGCGAAAACTGCCAAAAGCAATCGGGAGATAAAATGCATACTCGTCACCTCCGTCAAAACCGCGATCGTATCGCTGCCTATCTATGTCGATTGCTGAAGCACGCGCACGAAAACGTCAACGAATATCGGGAGCGATCTACAGTTTAAGCGTCGCCTCTATCGCCGGACCTGTGTAGCGCGCCCTCGGGCGGATGAGATGACCACTCTCTACCTGCTCCATCGCGTGGGCAAGCCAACCGACCGACCGCGCGAGTGCGAAGAGCACGAGTGGCGCATTCTCGGGTAGATCGAAGGCCGCCGATATGGCTGTCAGAGCAAAATCGACATTCACCCCTTCCCCGACGAGCTCCTCTCCCGTTGCGGCAAGTTCCGCGTAACTTGCGGGCATGTTGAACCGGGAAACCAGCGCCTTGGCCCTGATGTCTCCATCCGGATACAACGGGTGGCCGAAGGCCGCGAGCGATCGCCCTTCAGCCAATGCTTTGCGCACAGCTACTCCGGCGCCAACGGCCTTGACCTCCTCGATCAACGACGCAACGCCCTGCCACGCACCGCCATGGAGCGGCCCGGTCAAGGTCGAAAGGCCCGATAGTACCGCAGCGGAGAGCGTCGCACCGGACGAGGCCGTCACCCGGGTCGCGAAGGTCGACGCGTTCAGCTCGTGATCGGCAAGAAGAACCAGCGCGCGTCGTATGCAATCAGCGGCGTCCGGCCTGTGCCAACTCATTGCCAAGCGCTGGTGCAATGGCAGGCTTGTCGAGCCTGGGGCAAGCGCGCCCGCCACGGTCGAGAGGACATCCTGCGCCTCGATCTTCAACACCTTAGGCGACCTGCCCAGTGTGGGAAGATCGCGGGTTGCCCTCTGCCCAAGCAGAAGGAAAGCCTGACCGAGCGACGGCACGCCTTCAGAAATTGCGGCGGGCGCCGTCTCAACGGCAGCAGAGCTCCAGAGAAGCGCTGCCGTCTCTTCCAGTGACGCGTGCTCGGCCCATACAGCCGCATCGCGCCCCCGATAGTAGAGCCGGCCATCCACGATCGTTGAGATGGCCGAGGGTAGCACCGGATCGCCCCATTGGATCGTATCCGCCGCAACCGTCTCGGTTTTGCGCCGGCCGGCGTTTCGTTCCGCAAGCCGCATGACGTCAGCGGCGTTGTAGAGGCTGCGCCTGACGTCAGCGGCATCAGGCTTCGCGCGAATGCGACCACGGCTCACATTTGCATAGAGCGTCTGTGGCTTCGTGCCGAGTTTTTCGAGCGCCTGTTCTGCCGTCAGCCACACGACCGCACCTCACACATTGATCTATTTCATCAAGATTGACGTCAATCAATCTAGGCTCGATCCTTTTGAGCGTAAAGGAGAAACACCATGAAAAACGGCTTGGAAGATGTCATCGCGGCTGAAACGCAGCTCTCGGATGTGGACGGGGAAGCTGGTCGCCTGATCATTCGCGGCATCTCACTCGATGAACTTGCATCGACCGCAACCTATGAAAGCGTTGCCGCTCTGTTGCTCGATGGCTTGACGGAGCGCCCGGTCAGCGAGGCGGAATTGCGCGGCCAACTGGGCTTGATGCGGACGCAGCTCTTCGCTCATGTGCAGTCGCTCGATCAGGATTTGCTCGCCCTGCCGCCTGTCGATGCGCTGCGCGCCCTTATCGCACGTTTGCCGGATGGCGAGGATCTCGACGCGGCCCTGAGACTGCTTGCGGCCCCGGCAGTCTTCCTGCCGGCAATTCTCCGCCTACAGGCCGGTAGCGAGCCCACGGAGCCGGACGCTAAGCTGTCGCAATCGGCCGACATTCTGCGGATGCTCACCGGACGGCTGCCAAGCAAGGAACAGACGTCTGCACTCGACGCCTACCTCGTTGCGATCTCGGATCACGGCCTGAACGCCTCGACCTTCGCCTCCCGCGTGATCGCCTCGACCCGTGCCGGTCTTACCTCTTCGGTGCTCGCCGCGATCAGCGCCCTCAAGGGCCCCCTGCATGGTGGAGCGCCCGGCCCCGTTCTCGATATGCTTGACGCTATCGGCAGCGGGGAAAACGCACGCGGCTGGCTGGCTGAGGCATTGGATCGGGGCGAACGCCTCATGGGCTTTGGTCATCGTATCTACAGGGTCCGCGATCCCCGCGCCGATGCGCTGAAACAGGCGCTGCGCCCACTCGTATCAGCAGGTCAGGTTGATCGACGGCGGATCGAGCTTGCGGAATCGGTCGAGCAGGCAGCGCTGGCGATCCTCCGCGAACGCAAGCCGGACAGGCCGCTCGACGTCAATGTCGAGTTCTACACGGCATTGCTGCTTGATGCGCTGGGCTTCCCGCGCGAGTCCTTCACAGGTGTCTTTGCAATCGGGCGGACCGTCGGGTGGATCGCCCATGCCCGCGAACAAGCCCTGGAAGGTCGATTGATCCGGCCGCGATCGGTCTATGTCGGCCCGCTGCCGCGCGCGGCCTGACGGTTGCCCGCAAAGTGACCCGGCGACTTATCGCCGGGTCACCGTTTCAGCCTTCCACCTCCAGGCCGAGGAATCCGTCGGATTGGCGAGCCCAAAGGCGTGCGTAGATCCCGTTCATCTCCAGCAGATCGTGGTGGCTGCCCTCCTCGGCAATGCGACCATTGTCCAGCACAACGATCCGGTCCATTCGTGCGATCGTCGAGAGGCGGTGAGCGATCGCCATCACGGTCTTGCCCTCCATGAAATCGTAGAGCGTGTCCTGGATCGCCGCCTCAACCTCCGAATCGAGCGCCGATGTCGCTTCGTCGAGAATCAGGATCGGTGCGTCCTTCAGGATTGCCCGGGCGAGCGCGATACGCTGCCTCTGTCCGCCTGACAGTTTCACGCCACGTTCGCCGACATGGGCATCATAGCCGCTGCGGCCCCCCTGATCGCGCAGGCCAGGAATGAAACCATCCGCATGGGCCTTTGCTGCGGCTGCCTCGACCATCGCCTGCGGTAGATCCTCACGCCCGTAGGCGATGTTGTCGCGAACCGAACGGTGCAGCAGCGCGACATTCTGCGCCACCATGCTGAAGCGTCCGCGCAGGCTCTCCTGTGTCACCGAGCGGATGTCCTGGCCATCGACGGTAATCAGCCCGCTCTCCGCCTCGAAGAAGCGCAGCGCCAGATTGACGAGCGTCGATTTGCCCGCACCCGAGCGACCGACAAGGCCCACCTTCTCACCCGCAGCGACATGCAGGCTGACATGATTGAGACCGCCCTGCCGCTTGCCGTAATGATGGCTGACGTTGTCGAAGAGAAGCGTCCCGCCGTCGAGCTGCAGCTCTCTGGCATTGGAAGCATCGGGAATGTCGATAGGCTGGGCGATGGTGCGCAGCTGGTCGCGCGCCGCGCCGGCATGGTTGAACAGCGACGCCACGGCATCCAGCAGCCACTCGGCCATGGCTGTGATACGGAAGCCGAGGGCAATGGCGGCGGCGACCATGCCGAGCGGCGCGCTTCCCGTCTGCCAGAGCACGATCGAATAACCGATCAGGCTGACCATCAGCAGGCTACTCAGGAACACCATGCTGCTGTTGACCGTCACTTCCAGCACCTGCGATCGGATGAAGGCGCGGCGGCTTGTATCGAGATGACGCCTGCTGTCTCGGTCCTCGTCAGGACCACGTGAAAATAGCTTGATCGTGTCGATATTCGAGAAGGTGTCGACCAGCATGCCCGATAGTGCCGATTCCGCTTCCTGGAAGCGCTGCGACGCCTGCCGGATCCTCGGGATCACATAGGCCATGAGCGCGAAATAAAGTGCCACCCAGATGAGTATCGGGATGACCAGCCTGATATCGACCGAAGCCATCAGCAAGAACGACCCCGCGATATAAATCGCAACGTAAGTGATGGTGTGGATGACGGAATAGGCCACGCCGGTGGCGCTGTTCCCAAGTTCCTGAACGCGCCAGGCTATGCGCCCGGAGAAATCATTCTGGAACCATCCGACCGATTGCCGCTTGACATGCCGGAGCGCCCGCCAGCGGATCATTGCCACCGCGTTCGGCCGAAAGATGATATCGTCGAGCCCCTCGTTTAGTACGGCCGCACCCGGGCGGACCACCAGCAGCAGGAAGGCGGCCAGCATCAGCTCGCTGCCATGGTGTTCCCAGAGTTGATCGGGGCGGATGGCGGCCAGCGTATCGACCAGGCGACCGGAATAACCGATCAGCCAGACCTCGAGGACGGCGCCGATGGCGGTCAGCGCCAGGCTTGCGGCGACGATGCCGCCGAGCGGCTTCAGCGTGGAGAGGATAAACGGCCAGACGCGATCAGGCGGCGTATCATCGGCATGAGATTGGAAAGGATCAGTCAGCTCTTCGAAGCGACGAAACATGAAGGCCCTCCATGGGGCAGGATAATGTCATTTGATGATGGACCGAACAGGCAGCCCAAACGGCAACGCTGTTCAGCGGTTGTTTCCGGTGCCGTTGGTTTTCATCAAACGATCTCCCCATGGGTCGCTTCGTGCCGGGAAAGCCCGGCGAATGCCGCAGTTTCTACCATTTCCGACTGTGTCTGTGAACCCCTCCACGCTCGCAGGCCGAATCCTCTCGTCACCCACCTAGATAGTCGGCGAGTTGCTGCAGCGTCTCCCGGCAGCCCATTTCGTTGTCTTCGAGCCGGATGCCCTGCGGAATGTTTTCCGTCACCATCGTCACTTCCGTGCCATTGCCAGCGGCAAGCAAGTGGGTGCTGACAATCATCTCGCCTGCGAAATCGGGATCGGGACTATCGAACGTCGTCGCCCAGACCACGAGCGCATCCGGGATGACCTTCGCAAATCGCCCGGAGAAGCGGTCCGTCTTTTCCGACGTCTTGCCAACCATCTCAGTCTCGTCTTCCGGATAGACCAGAGACATGGAAAACGCGCCGCCCTCCCGGCCTTCGAATTCGTGCACGATGCCGCGCATGCCGCCGGGCGGCAGCCAAGTGGCCACGGCTTGCGGATCAAGGAAGGCGGCGTAGACCGCACATGGCGGGGCATAGATAACGCGGGAGACGGTTGTGCTGCGGGTCGGGCTCATCCGACCCAAAATAGCGGCTGCGGCCCAATTGCAAAGGCCGCCTCGAACTAACGAGGCGGCCCTTGGAAATCAGACTAGGCGGCTCTGCTCAGTTGCCGCTTCAATGAAGCTTGCAAAGAGCGGGTGCGGATCGAGCGGCCGGCTCTTCAGCTCCGGATGGTACTGGACGCCAATAAACCAGGGATGATCCGGATATTCCACGGTCTCCGGGAGAACGCCGTCCGGCGACATGCCCGAGAATACAAGGCCGCAGCCTTCCAGACGATCTTTGTAGTCGACATTGACTTCATAACGGTGGCGATGACGCTCCGAAATATCGGTCGAGCCGTAGATATCGGAGATCTTCGTCCCCTTCTTCAGGGCCGCCTTATAGGCGCCGAGCCGCATGGTGCCGCCGAGATCGCCAGCAGCGTTGCGCTTCTGCAGTTCGTTGCCCTTCACCCATTCGGTCATCAGACCGACGACCGGCTCATCGGTCTTGCCGAACTCGGTCGACGAGGCCTTTTCGATGCCGGCGAGGTTACGGGCCGCTTCCACGACTGCCATCTGCATGCCGAAGCAGATGCCGAAATACGGCACGTTGCGTTCGCGGGCAAACTGGGCCGCGAGGATCTTGCCTTCGGAACCGCGCTCACCAAAGCCGCCGGGCACGAGGATGCCATGAACCTTTTCGAGGTACGGCGCCGGATCTTCCTTTTCGAAAATCTCGGACTCGATCCACTCGAGGTTGACCTTGACGCGGTTGGCGATGCCGCCATGGTGCAGCGCTTCGATCAGCGACTTGTAGGCATCCTTGAGGCCGGTGTACTTGCCGACGATCGCGATCGTTACCTCGCCCTCAGGCGTGCGGATGCGATTGCAGACCTCTTCCCAGGAATCAAGACGCGGCTTCGGAGCCGGCTCGATGCCGAAGGCGGCCAGAACTTCGTTGTCGAGGCCTTCCTTGTGGTAGGCGATCGGCACGTCATAGATGTTGGCGACATCGAGCGCCTGGATGACGGCGGACGGACGAACGTTGCAGAACAGCGAAAGCTTGCGACGCTCGGCTTCCGGAATTTCGCGATCCGCGCGAACCAGCAGGATGTCGGGATGAATGCCGAGTGCTTGCAGTTCCTTGACGGAGTGTTGCGTCGGCTTGGTCTTCAGCTCGCCTGCCGCCGGAATGTAGGGCATCAGCGTCAGGTGGACGTAGATCGCGGTGCCGCGCGGCAGGTCGTTGCCGAGCTGGCGGATCGCTTCCATGAACGGCATAGCCTCGATATCGCCGACAGTGCCGCCGATTTCGCAGATGACGAAGTCGTAGTCGTCATTGCCCTCGATGACGAAATCCTTGATCTCGTTGGTCACGTGCGGAATGACCTGGACGGTCGCGCCGAGGTAATCGCCGCGGCGTTCCTTGTCGATGATGTTCTTGTAAATGCGGCCAGTGGTGATGTTGTCGGTCTTGGTCGCGGAACGCCCCGTGAAGCGTTCGTAGTGGCCGAGATCGAGATCGGTTTCCGCGCCGTCGTCGGTGACGAAGACTTCGCCGTGCTGGGTCGGGCTCATGGTGCCCGGATCCACGTTCAAATAGGGGTCGAGTTTGCGGAGCCGCACCCGATAACCACGGGCTTGCAGCAACGCTCCGAGAGCCGCGGCCGCAATTCCTTTACCGAGAGAGGAAACCACGCCGCCAGTGATGAATACGTATCGCGCCATGGGAGTCACCGGATACCTTTTCAAAAACGATTCCACCAGCCCAAAAATTCTTTTCCAGAACTTTTGGTGCCAGTGCGGGAATCTGAACAAAAGAAAACCGGCAGACCCTGGGGCCTGCCGGCGGTTTATTCTATCTGCCGCTTACTGTCCGCTTGGGACGGTGGCGGGTGCCGGAGCGGCAGGCGTGGTTGCCTGCGGTGCTGCCGGAGCAGTTTGAGTGGACGGAGCCGTTTCAGCAGGTGCCGATGCAGCCGGAGCAGCAGGTGCTGCCGGAGCCGGAGCGGCCTCACCGCCGGTCGGAACGCCGTTGCTGCTCTGTGGTGCCGGAGCCGGCGCCGGAGTGGCGTTGCCGTTCTGGCCGCCCAGCGAATCGAGGATACCGCTACCCTGCCCGCTTGTTGCCGGGATCCGGTTCAGGATATCCGTCGGACGGCTTTCATAGCGCGTCAGGATACCGAGAGCGAGTGACGTGATGAAGAACAGCGTCGCCAGGATCGCGGTGGTCCGCGTCAGGGCGTTGGCCGTGCCACGGGCGGACATGAAGCCCGAACCGCCGCCAATACCGAGGCCGCCGCCTTCCGAACGCTGGATAAGCACGACGCCGACAAGCGCCAGCACGATCATAAGATGAATAACAATCAAAACTGTCTGCATGGGTCCAGTCCTGCCCACACACACGGCGGGCACAAAGCAAAATTCTGGCGCTCTTTACATGAGGTAATCGGCTATTCCAAGCCCTTCAGCTCGGAATATACACGTCTCTAAGCAAGCAACGCCTCGTATGCGCCGTAGATGGCGAGGAAATCAGTGGCTTTCAAGCTTGCGCCGCCGATCAGCGCGCCATCGACGTTCGCGACGCCCATGAGCTCCTTGGCGTTGCTCGGCTTGACGGATCCGCCATAGAGGATGCGCATCTTCTTGCCCGCATCGCCGAATCGGGAAACGAGCTCGGAACGCATGAAGGCATGCGCCTTCTCAACGTCGTCCACAGTTGGCGTGAGGCCGGTGCCGATCGCCCAGACGGGCTCATAGGCGATAACCGTGTTCTCAGGCGTCGCGCTGTCGGGCACAGAGGCCGAAAGCTGGCGCTTGATGATATCAAGGGTCTGGCCGGCCTTGCGCTCGTCGGCGGTTTCGCCGATGCAGACGATCGCAGTCAGTTCAGCCGCGAAGGCAGCTTCGGCCTTGGCACGAACGAGATGGTCGGTCTCGGCATGGTCGGTACGGCGCTCCGAATGCCCAACGATGACGTAGGTGCCAAAGCAATCCGCGATCATTTCAGCCGAAATGTCGCCGGTATGGGCGCCAGACGGGTTCTGGTGGCAATCCTGCGCACCGATCGCAAGCGGGCTGTCGGTGCAAAGCGCGGTGGCGACATAAAGCAGCGTCGCCGGCGGGCAGATCAGTGCTTCTACCTTCGCAGAAAGTGGGCTTTGAACCCCTTCGGCGATCGCCTTGATCTGGTCGAGTGAGGCACGTGTGCCGTTCATTTTCCAGTTTCCCGCCACGAGCGGACGCACGTCAGGTGTCATGCCAGCCTTCCCAAACTTTCAAGTACCGAGCGGCCTTAGCAAAAGCAGCCGCCAATGAAAAGGTTTCGGACCCTTACGTAAGGGAAATATCGGGTTTTTGTCGCGTAAATGCTTAAAATTGGCGGACGATGGTGCCGAAAGTCGTACAGCGGGCCACCCCCACCCCGGTCGTCACACCAAGTCCATCAGGATCCCAGAATCCAGTTCAGCGTACGCCGCCAATCGATCATACGAATCGGCGTGCCGTGGTTGCCGGTCTGGTAAAGTGTGAAATGCGCCGGATAACCTGATTTCAGAAGCTTTTCGAAGAGCGCTTGTTGGTCGGTGGCCGCATAAACAGGATCGCGGCTGCCATGCGCGAACCAGATCGGCAACCTTGCCTTGAACAGCGGACTCTTGGCGAAGTCCGGATCGGTTACACCGCTCATGATCACCATTCCCGTCAGCCGTTTCACGCTATCCGCATCACGGCTGACGCCCCAGCAGATCTGGGTTCCCATCGAGGCGCATGCGAGAACGACCGGTGTGCCGGGAGACTGCGCCGAAGCGTACCGGATCAGTCCCTCGATTGCCGTCACACCATCACTGTCGAAGCTCTTCACCGATGGCGCATAGTAGACGCCACCGTTGCCCGCGACGAGGTTTTTCAGTCGATTGAAGTTTCCGCCGAAGGTGTAGTCGTTCGCGCCGAGCCGGCGGTCGCCGTTCCGACCGTGGATGAAGATGACCGTGAATGCCGCCCCCTTCGCAGGTCCCACCCTGGTGACATCGAGCTTTTGGGCGCCGAACTGCAGGGTTTCGTCGGATTGCTGTTTTTTCACGCCGAGTGAGACGTATTTCTGCTGGGCGCGCTTTTCCGGGATCTGATCGCGGCCATTGATGTCGCGCATCTCGTTGTAGTCGATGATGTCGAAGGCACCGTCGCTCGAGGTCTGTAGCACCGTCTGCGCGGAGAAAAGATCATCCTTGAAGGGCGGCAGATCGCCTGCTGCGCCTGCTCCGGCGCCGATCGCCAGGAAAAAGGCCGCAATTGCAGTGACAATTGTGCAATGACTTGTGGACATTCGCATGCGCATGGTTCCCTGATGTGTCTGGGCGCTTGCCATTCCGCGCCCATCAACGCAAACCATTTCTGAATAGATCCGCCCGGAGCGGCGGCGTCGCGTGTGAAAGTGCTTTCTGGCACAATCTCTGTGATTCGTAAGCGTGACATCAAATGCGGTGAATTTGGGTCAGGCCCGATTGATGGCCGCCCACCAACGATAAAGTTCTGAACGGCTCATGGACGATAGCAACGATCTCTTTTCCGGAATGCCTTCGACGTCCAAGCGCGAAGACGCGCCAAAGGCGGAACCAGCGACAAATGCCGTCGCGGAAACTGCGCCCGCCCCGGCGCCACCGGTACGCCCCACGGCGACTACCGAAGAATATGGCGCATCGTCGATCCGGGTTCTTGAAGGCCTAGAGCCGGTTCGCATGCGCCCTGGCATGTATATCGGCGGCACGGACGAAAAGGCGCTTCATCACCTCTTCGCCGAAGTCATCGACAACTCGATGGACGAGGCCGTCGCCGGCCATGCGAACTTCATCGAAGTTCATCTCGACATTCACGGCTACCTGACGGTCACCGACAACGGGCGCGGCATTCCAGTCGAGAACCATCCACAGGTTCCCGGAAAATCGACGCTCGAAGTGATCATGACGAAGCTGCACGCGGGCGGCAAATTCGACGGCAAGGCATATGAGACCTCTGGCGGTCTGCACGGCGTCGGTGTGTCGGTCGTCAACGCCCTCTCCGACGTCCTCGAAGTCGAAGTGGCCCGCAACCGCAAGCTCTACCGTCAGCGCTTCTCCCGCGGCATTCCGCAGGGCGGACTTGAGGATCTCGGCGACGTTCACAACCGCCGGGGCACACGCGTTCGTTTCCATCCTGATCCGCAGATCTTCGGCGATCACGCCAAGTTCGATGCCGGCCGGGTGTTCCGGATGGCACGCTCCAAGGCCTATCTGTTCGGCGGCGTCGAAATCCGGTGGAGCTGCGACCCGGGCATCGTACCCGAGGGTGGCGAGATCCCTGACAAGGCGGTTTTCCATTTCCCTGGCGGTCTGAAAGACTACCTCCAGGCGACGATGGGAAAAGAGTTCACCGTCACCCGCGAAATCTTCGCCGGCAAGACGGAGAAGACTAGCGGCCACGGCTCGCTCGAATGGGCGATCACCTGGTATGGCGGCGATCCGCAGGTTCACTCCTACTGCAACACGATTCCGACACCCGAAGGCGGCACGCATGAGGCCGGGCTTCGCATCGCGCTGACCAAGGGCCTCAAGGCCTATGGCGAGCTGACGCAAAACAAGCGCGTCGCGCAGATCACCACCGATGACGTGATGATCTCGGCCGTCGGCATGCTTTCGGTCTTCATCCGCGAGCCCGAATTCGTCGGCCAGACGAAGGACAAGCTTGCGACCGTCGAAGCCCAGCGCATTGTCGAAAACGCGCTGCGCGACCCCTTCGACCACTATCTTGCCGACAATCCGAACGAGACGGCCAAGCTTCTCGACTGGGTGATCGAGCGCGCGGAAGAGCGCCTTCGTCGACGCAAGGAAAAGGAAGTCAGCCGCAAGACCGCCGTGCGCAAGCTGCGACTGCCCGGCAAGCTCGCGGATTGCGCGCAGAACACCGCGCAAGGCGCCGAACTGTTCATCGTCGAAGGCGATTCGGCAGGCGGCTCGGCCAAGCAAGCCAGAAACCGCGCGAATCAGGCAATCCTTCCGCTTCGCGGCAAGATCCTGAACGTCGCCAGCGCCGGCCGCGAGAAGCTCGGCGCCAACCAGCAGCTCACCGATCTCGGCCAGGCGCTCGGTTGCGGTACCCGCTCGAAATATCGCGAGGAAGATCTCCGTTACGAGCGCGTCATCGTCATGACCGATGCCGACGTCGACGGAGCTCACATCGCCTCCCTGCTGATTACCTTCTTCTATCAGGAGATGCCCGAGCTCGTTCGCGGCGGACATCTCTTCCTTGCCGTGCCGCCGCTCTACAAAATCACGCAGGGTGCGAAGTCCATCTATGCTCGCGACGACGCGCATCGCGCCGAGCTGATGGAGACGGAGTTCAAGGGCAAGGCGAAGATCGAAATCAGCCGATTCAAAGGCCTCGGCGAAATGCTGCCGGCGCAGCTCAAGGAAACCACGATGGACCCCCGCAAGCGTACGCTGCTCCGGGTACTGATCGACGAGGTGGATTTCGAAGGCACGCGGACCGCAGTCGACGATCTGATGGGAACGAAGCCGGAAGCACGCTTCCGCTTCATTCAGGATCGTGCCGCCTTCGCGGAAAATCTCGACATCTGATCTGAGGCTCAATCGAGCCTGATATCGATCTCCGTCTTGATCGAGTTTGCGATGAAGCAGAGGTCATGCGCCTGATGGTGCATCTTCTCTTCTTCCTCGCGGCTCGGCGCTAGGGCCGTATACAGAACTTGTGGCCGCAGTTCGATGCGACTGACCATCGTGCGCCCTTCGACCGTCTCCATTTTCCCGATCGCATCATCGATGTAGCTCTCGACACCGATGCGCTTCTTCGACGCCAGCCAAAGATAAAACAGCATATGGCAGCTTGACACCGCCGCGACGAACGCCTCTTCCGGGTCGACGTTCTCGGCAATGGAGAAAGGCAAAGGCACATTGTGCGGAGATGCCGATGCCGGAATAGTCAACCCGCCATCGAAGGACCAACTATGGCCCCGGCTGTAGCGCCCGTCGACGAAGCTGTCGTCACCGCGTTGCCACGCAATCTTGGCTGAAAACGATGTCATGTCTTGCTCTCCTTCATCACAAGCGGTGCCGTGGTCTGCCGCAGGTGTCGGTCCAACGCATCGCTTGCCGCGGCAGCGTCTCCTCGCGCGCAGGCATCAATGATCGCATTATGGTCGGCATAAAGGATCGGACGCTCCGCTGAGCCCTTGGGCTGGCGTGAATAGGCGCGCCGCGATTCGCGCCTGAGATCGTCGATCATGCCGAGAAGGCGTGCGTTTCCGCCGCGACCGTAGAGCGTTCGATGAAAGGCCAGATCCAGCTCTTCCAGAATAGCCGGCTCGTCCTCTTCGATCAGATCCTCGTTCAAGCGGCGAGCCTTGCGGAGATCGCTTTCCGTCATCGCTGCAATCGCGCTGCGCAAGGCCGCGCATTCAAGAAGCGAACGAACCTCGACAAGTTCGCGCACCTGGTCGGCATCCAATCCCGCAACGGCGAGGCTCCGATCGGGTCGCCGATCGAGCAGGCCCGATTCCAAAAGCCTGTCCAGCGCCTGCCGCACCGGTTGCCGGCTGACCTTGAAACGTTCGGCCAAGGCCTCCTGCTTCAGGACCGCGCCAGGCGGCAGCAAGCCATTCTCTATTTCACGCCTCAGCGTGGCCAGCACATCATTTGTATCCATGGATCCAAACTATTGCCATTCATAAAACTTTGCAACGCTACTGCAGGGGTTTTGTCATACTCATTGCTGAAACTGCGCTTAGAAGAGCCTAGGCAAACCGTCGGGGAAGCTGCGGCGCCGGCCATTAATCGCACCCGCCGCTTGCGTCGGGGGCGTCCATGGCCCATATCCATAGTCAATAATCGGGGGAAAAAGACGACGTGAGCCTTCAGAATCAAAATGCCCAGCGCGAGTCTCGGTGGATCGGCCCTTCAAGCCCGGCACGTACACCCTTGATACCTTCGATCTCGGCTGCCCGTTGGCTCCTGATCCTGATTGTCGCCGCAGGCGTCTATTTCTTCTACGGTTTTCTCGTCCCCGTACTGGCTGCCCTTGTCATCGGTTTTGCAAGCTGGCCGCTTTACCGGCGACTGCTTGGCAATGTCGGCGGCAACACCACGGTCGCGGCCACGATTGCAATCATTCTCATCGTCACCTTTCTCGTTATTCCGATCGTCATCGCAGTCAGTTACACGACGGGCGAAGTGCGCGAATGGGTCGGCTGGCTGATCCATGCCAACCGGTTCGGCGCCCCAACGCCGCAGTGGATCTCCGCCCTGCCCTTGGCAGGTCCTTATCTCGATGAGTTGTGGACGAAGTACATCGGCAGCCCCGGCACGATGGGAGAGTTCATCCAGGCCGTCAGCGGCGCCAATATCGGCAATATCTATCGTGCGGTTCTGGCCGCCGGCGGCGGAGCGTTTCATCTCCTGCTGACGCTGCTCTTCATGCTGATTGCGCTCTTCTTCGTCTATCGTGACGGCTCGGCGTTCTCGCGCCAGATCGACATGCTGGGCGAACGGATTCTGCCCAACCGTTGGGAGCGCATTTCCAGGGTCGTGCCGGCGACGATCAGTTCAACGGTCATGGGCATGACGCTGATCGCCATTGGTGAAGGCATCGTGCTCGGTGTCGCCTACTGGGTTGCCGGCGTTCCTTCGCCCGTGACTCTCGGCGTGCTCACCGGCGTCATGGCTCTGATCCCCGGCGGGGCGCCGTTGTCGTTCACGCTGGTATCGATCTATCTGCTCGCAAGCGGCTCACATGTTGCCGGTATCGGGCTTTTCGTATGGGGCACGGTGGAGCTGTTCATCGTCGATAAGACGCTGCGCCCCAAGCTCGTTGGCGGTCCGATCAAGTTGCCGTTCCTGCCCACGTTTTTCGGCCTCGTCGGCGGCGTTAAGACCATGGGTTTCCTGGGTCTCTTCATCGGTCCCGTTCTGATGGCGCTGCTCGTCGCAATCTGGCGCGAATGGATGCATGAGGTGCGCACCTCCGACCAGAGCCAAGCGGGACCGCAGATCATTATCGATGAGCAGCCTCCGGCAACGCCGCCGCGCGCAGCGGAAGGCTGATTAGGCCAACCGCTTTTCCATGAAGATGCTGAGCGGATCTTGAAGATAGCTGCCGAACGGCTCGATCTCGACATAGCCGTACTTGCGGTACAATCCGATCGCTTCCGGTTGATAGATGCCTGTTTCCAGCTGGATTGCAGCCAACTGTCTGTCAGCCGCGATCGCCTCAAGGGCATTCATCAGGCTGCTCGCGACCTTCAATCCGCGCGCTTGCGGATCGACGAACATCCGCTTGATCTCGGCCGTGCCGTCGCCGGCCTCCACCAGCGCACAGCAACCGACGATCGCACCGGCATTGCGGGCAACCAGAAAGTTGACCGTCGGCTTCTCGAGCGTCGATAGGTCGACAAGATGGTTGCTCTCCGGCGGGTATAGCGACTGCGCGTAGGCGTCGGACATCTCCAAAAGACGGATCACGCCTTCCTGTCGCGGCTGTTCGACGGCGATCGTTATTGTCACGGCGCTTCCTGCTCTTGCTCTGCTAAGGCCTGCAGCACCGCATGACAAAACGTTAATGCGGCCAGCCATCTTTTGGTTGAAATTCCTGCCTCTAAGGCTTCATCGTTTTCATTATTGCAAAGGCGTGAACATGCAAGCTGTTCTGATCGCAATGACTATTCTCGGCTGCAACGACGCCGTCACGCAATGCAATTACGTTGCAACGGTGGAGAAGCATTGGGAGAGCGTCGCGCTTTGCGACGCAGAGTCGGAGCGGCAACTGAAGCACTACACCAATATCAGCTACCCGACCGTGATTGCCGTCTGCGAACCTCCGAAGCCGGAAGCCGCTCCTTCGAAGGAGGCGGCAGTCCCAGCGGTCCCTGCCCCTGGCAATACTGCGCCGGAGCCGGAGAAGGGCCTCTCAGCCTTTGCCAGCGATATCGCGGGGAAGGTCCGATCTCACCTGCCGTCCGGTCATTCGATGAAGTCCGCCATTACGGCGCCGGTGCACTTCGTGTCGGACAGCTATTCCTGGGTCGTCAAGAAGATCGGCGACTAGGCTGCAGCCAGGCAGGTCAGCTGCGCGTAGCCACGCGCGGTCTGCCGCTGCTCGGCAAGGTGCAGTCGTTCGACCATATCAAGCAGTTCCTGCACGGCGCCGTGCGATGTGCGGCGGTCGCGGAAAAGATCCAGCAGATGGCCGCATACGGTCGCAAGGATGGTTCCTGACGGCCGGCGCGATGCCTCGCGCCAAAGGAAGGTCGCCTCGACGAAGATCGTGCTGATCTCCCGCGTCAGGCCGGCGGACTCATACAAAGCACGAACCGCATGCATCCGTCCGGTCGCGAGAATGGAACGGACGCGTCGCTCGTCGCAACCCGTCAGATCCACGATCGCGCAGGCAAATACCTCGACCTTGCCGGAGCAGAGAACATGCATGAGAAACGACGGCGTCATGCGCCCGCTTCTCCTGAGATGCTCGACGAGATCGGGAATATCCCTCGACGGAATGTCTCCGGCAATCGAGACGACAGCCGCCTCAGCGGCTTCACGCACGACCGATTGCAGGCGTTGTTCGCCAACAACAGCCTGGGCAAAGGGCAACGAAACCAGAGCGGCGCTCACGTGCTGTGCCAGTAATTGCCGTGCGTCGGCCGGGAGATCCGTGCGCTCCAGCAACAGATTGCGAACTTCTGGTCGGTCACCCTGGCGCTCGGCTATGCGCTTCAGCGAATAGGATGCGATCGCCGCGCCTTCATTTTCCAGCAGGCACAGCAAGTCTTCCTCATCACCGATTTCAGCCAACGCGGCCGATACAGGTCGGGAAACGGTTGCGCGCGCGGCGATCATCATGCGGGTCGCGATGCTGCCGCGGGCGGCCAGATCAACAAGGTCTCCGTCGGAAAGCAGTGGCGAACATGTGATCGCATGGCAGGCGACTTCGGGCTGGTCTCCAGCCAGTGACAGCACCACGGTCCGGGGCGCGTCAGCAGACCATGCAACGGCCTCTGCAAGGGCAAGGCGGACTTTCGGCGATGGGTCATCAAGCAGGAAGGTCATCGCCATCTCTGCGGCGGCCCGCTCTTCCCGCGACATGGCGGACTGAAGATAGGCTCGCCCGAGAGCGTTGGCCGCTCGGGCGCGATCTCCGGCCTTGGCGGTTTCAACCCAACGAAGAAAAGCCTCTACGATCACCGCGAACCCCAATTCTCAAGCGCGATTCCCTCACGCTCCAATCGTGACGATCAAGGTAGCGGCAAAAAGTTTATGATTGGTTCACCATATCCTTTAACGGTTACAGCTGCGGCCTGAACATCTCGAAGACGTCGCTGCCTTCGCTGTAATCCATATAGCCCATGCGGGCGATGGGCCGCGCAATGGCCATATCCAGGCGGCCGTCGACGATGATTGCTTGATCGATGTGAATGCCGACCACCTCACCGAAAACCATGACGTTCTCCGAGGCCTCACCGCTGAGTGACTTCGGCACGATGATCTCCGTCACCTTGCATTCAAGGACCGCAAATGCCTCCGCGACATAGGGCGCATCGACGATCTGCCCCTTCGTCGCCGTCAAACCCGACAGTTCGAACTCGTCGACGCCGTAAGGAACCGCTGCCGAAGAGATGTTCATCTTCTCGACCAGGTGGCGGCTGACGAAATTGCAAGTGAATTCACCCATCTCGGCAGCATTCCGCTGGCTGTGCTTGCGGCCGCTCGACGAGAACATCACAAGCTTCGGTCGATCCGACACGGCGTTGAAGAACGAATAGGGAGCAAGGTTCATCGACCCATCCTCACCCCTGCTGCCGATCCAGCCGATCGGACGCGGCGACACGATCGCCTTGAACGGATCGTGCGCCAGCCCGTGGTCGTTCGTCCGGGTGGTATAGAACATCAAGCCTCTCCGCCGACCCAGGTCACGGTCTCAGCTGTTTCGGGGCGCGGACGTTCAACGGCGGGGAACGTCGTCGAGCCGATATGAATGAAGCCCGCGACCTTCTCGCCTGGCTGCACGCCGAGCACCGGATAGGCTCTCTCATCGTAGGCGAACCACTCGGTCAGCCAGTTGGCCACCCAGCCGTGAGCGTTGGCGGCGAAGATCGTGTTCAGGCATACGGCGCCAGCTGACATCAGCTGCTCCCATTCCGGGATCTTGATGTGCGGGCCGGCCTTGCTTACGACCGCAACGACGACGGGAGCGCGGGTCAGACGCGTACGCTCCACCTGCACCATTTCGTCGGACAGTTCAGGCTTGGCCTGCACTGCGAGCTTCAGCAACTCCTCGCTGATGCGAGCGCGCTCTTCGCCCCGATAGACGATGAAGCGCCAGGGGGCCAACTTGCCATGATCGGGAACGCGCGATGCAACACGCAGGATTTCCTCGATCTCTGCCTTCTCCGGTCCCGGCTCGCACATCTGGAAAGCAGGAATGGAACGGCGAACGCCGAGATAGTCGATCAGCTTGATGTCGGATTTCATACGGAAAAAACTCTCATTTTCACGGCAGAGCGAGATGGGTCTTGAATTTGCCATCCGGTTGGTTTTGAAGTGACCTCTGTGCTTCAAGATGTCAATCGGTTCACCAAACACATGCTCGGCATTTTGCGCTATGCGCGTCTGAGCCTTGCTGCCGGCCTGCTGGTTCTATCGCCCCTGGCGATCCAGGCGCAGGAGGCATTCAAGGATTTCAAACAGCTGGACACAACGGCGAAGATGCCGAAGCTGAATGCGTTCATCGCGCCAGGTACGGCGCCTGAAGGCTCCAAGCTTCATGCCGTCTCGCTGGAAGCGAAGCTGACCGCGAAGGGTGAGGCGGTTCAGGATGGATTGTCCTGGTATGTCTTCAGCCCCAACGCGGGTGCAGATGGCAAGCTACCTCTCATCGCCAGCTCCCAAGGCGGCTCGGCCGACTTTCAGCTCGCGGCTGGCGACTACTTCGTCAACGTTTCCTTCGGACGCGCGGGCGTGACGCGGAAGCTGACCGTTCCCGAAGAAGGCGAAGTCGACAAGCAGACGATGGTGCTCGAAGCCGGTGGCCTCGTGCTCAACGCCGTCTCCGGCTCCGACATGCGCATTCGCCCCGACCAGTTGAGCTTCTCGATCTATTCGGCTGATGTGCGCGAGGACGGCGAACGCGGCCTGGTCATGGCCGATGTAGCGCCGAATACCGTCGTCCGGCTGAACGCCGGCACGTACCATGTCGTTTCCGAGTATGGCGACATCAACGCGTCGGTTCGCGCGGATATCCAGGTGGAAGCAGGCAAACTGACGGAAGCAACGATCCAGCACAAGGCGGCGCAGATCACCTTCAAGCTTGTATCCGACGCCGGTGGTGAGGCGATCGCGGATACGGCGTGGTCGATCCTGACAGCCGCCGGCGACAGCGTCGGCGAAAGCGTAAGCGCGTTTCCGACGATGGTGCTTGCGGAGGGCGAGTATTCGGCCGTCGCACGCAACAAGGACAAGATCTATCAGCGCGATTTCAAGGTCGAGGCGGGCAAGAATACCGACGTGGAAGTCCTCATGAAGGATGTCCAGCCGGAGCAGCCGGGCGCTGCGGCGGAGACGGTGCAGCAGCTGCCACCGGAGCAGACCGAACAGCCGACACAGAATCAGGCCACGCCGCTTCCGTCCTACGATCAGCTTCAGAATGGCGGAACGAGCGGGCAAGATTCCGACTGACCACCCGGCCCTTCCCAATTGATATGCAATAAAAAACACCCGGCCTCGCGAGAGACCGGGTGTTTCATTTCATTCATCCATCGAAGGCTCAGGCTAGAGCTTTGGCCTTCTTGGCCTCCGCCTTGCGCTTCACGTCCGGCGGTGTTGCCTCGAGGGAAAGGGCAGCAATCGCGTCGTCCAGAGATAGCGACGTCTGCTCCTGGCTACCGAGACGACGGATGTTGACCGTGCGCTCCTCGGCTTCCTTCTTGCCGCAAACGATGATGACGGGAACCTTCGTGACGGAATGTTCACGGACCTTGTAGTTGATCTTCTCGTTGCGGAAATCGGTCTCGACCACGAGGCCTGCATCGCGAAGTGCTTCCGCGACTTCCAGACCGTAGCCGTCCGCCTCGGAGGTGATCGTTGCAACGACCACCTGCAGCGGCGATATCCACAGCGGCAGATGACCTGCAAAGTTTTCGATGAGAATGCCGAGGAAGCGTTCCATCGAACCGCAGATCGCGCGGTGGATCATCACCGGTTGGGTCTTTTCCGAGTTGCTGTCGATGTAGAAAGCGCCAAATCTCTCCGGCAGATTGAAATCGACCTGCGTCGTTCCGCACTGCCATTCGCGACCGATGGCGTCCTTCAGGGTGTACTCGAACTTCGGGCCGTAGAATGCGCCCTCGCCCGGCAGGATGCCGGTCTTGATGCGGCCACCCGACTGCGCCTCGATCGTTTTCAAGACATCCATCATGACGGATTCGGCGCGATCCCACAGGGCATCGGAACCGACGCGCTTTTCAGGACGGGTCGACAGCTTGACGACGATCTCCTTGAAGCCGAAGTCTTCGTAGACCGACAGGATGAGATCGTTGATCTTCAGGCACTCGGCAGCCATCTGCTCGTCCGTGCAGAAGATGTGCGCGTCATCCTGGGTGAACCCGCGCACACGCATCAGACCATGCAGAGCGCCCGACGGTTCATAGCGATGTACATTCCCGAATTCCGCCAGTCTGATAGGCAGTTCGCGGTAAGATTTCAGGCCGTGCTTGAAAATCTGAATGTGACCCGGGCAGTTCATCGGCTTGAGCGCGAAGACGCGGTTGTCGGCTTCCTTGTCCTCCGGATGCGTCAGCGCATGCGCCGACTTCACCGCGAACATGTTCTCCTGATACCAACCCCAGTGGCCCGAGGTTTCCCAGAGAGCCGTATCCAGAACCTGAGGCGCATTCACTTCCTGGTAGTCCATTTCAAGGCGACGGCGCATGTAGGAAACCAGGCTCTGGAAGATGCGCCAGCCCTTGCCGTGCCAGAACACCACGCCTGGACCTTCTTCCTGGAAATGGAACAGGTCCATCTCGCGGCCAAGCTTACGGTGGTCGCGCTTCTCCGCCTCAGCGAGAACGTGCAGGTAATTGTCGAGCTCGGACTGTTCCGCCCAGGCCGTTCCGTAGATACGGGTCAGCATAGGGTTGTTGGAATCGCCGCGCCAATAGGCGCCTGCAACCTTCATCAGTTTGAAGGCAGTGCCGATCTGGCCGGTCGAGGCCATATGCGGGCCGCGGCAAAGGTCGAACCAGTCGCCCTGATAATAGATCTTCAGGTCCTGGCCCTCAGGAATCGCGTCAACGAGCTCGACCTTGTAACTCTCGCCTTTGGCGGCAAAGACTTCCTTTGCCTTGTCGCGAGACCAGATCTGCTTCGTGAAGGGTGCGTTGCGCGCGATGATTTCCTTCATCTTCTTCTCGATCTTCGGCAGATCGTCGGGCGTGAAGGGCTCGTTCTTGGCAAAGTCGTAATAGAAGCCGTTTTCAATCACCGGGCCGATCGTCACCTGGGTGCCGGGCCACAGTTCCTGAACGGCTTCGGCCATGACGTGTGCGGCGTCGTGGCGAATGAGCTCGAGCGCGCGGGGATCCGAGCGCGTCAGAATCTCGATCTTGCCGTCGGCAATCGGGTCCGACAGATCGCGAACCGTGCCGTCGATCGCGATCGCGACAGCCTTCTTGGCAAGGGATTTCGAGATGGATTCGGCAACATCCTTGCCGGTGGCCCCAGCATCGTAGCTGCGCACACTACCATCTGGGAAAGTCAGGGAAACGGATTGGGACATATCGATATTCTCCTTGTCCAGTCCCGCCAACGAATGCGGGTGGTTTCAAATGAAGCGCTTCGTCCGCACGAATACGCAGCCGCCTGATAGTAAAAAATTGTGCCCTAGTAAAGGAAAAGCCCGCCTAGACGAGCATTTCGGCGAGGCCACGAACCGTGTTCCAGTTCCGCAACGTGCCGACGCCCATGCGTTTGGTGGTCAGCGCCGACAAGAGCTTCCACTCACTTGGTTTGCCGGCGAAATCGATCCAGAGATTACCAGCCGTCAGCGCCAGACGCTGCTTTTCGTCGGCATATTTTCTGAGATCGGCAAGGACAGCGCTTTGCAGCGGTTCGCGCATGACGCGGACGATCACCTGGCTCCCCTCGCCGTCCGGAAACGGGTTTGATCGAGCGAGCGCCAGCCAGTTCGCGCCCTTCCGGACGATGATGTCCACGTGTTTCCCGAACCGTGACCTGAAGGCGGCCTCAAGGCGCTGCTCCATGTCACCAATCGGTGCATCGTCTGCCTCGAAGACAATATTGCCGGTGGAGACCAGCGTTCGAGGGCTGCGAAAGCCGATCGATACGGCCATATCGCGCAGATCCGACATCACCACGCGCCGGCCCGGTGACAATACGATGCTATGTAGCAGACCGACGTAGACGGTCATGCTGCCCGGAACTCCGATGGGCAATCCGGCAGGGTCATGATGGCGCCCGCGAAAATTGCCCGATCCACACACAGCCACATCGCCTAGACTGCCTTCCTCCCCACGGTCCAGTACCTCCAGGGCGCCCACCAATGATATCGTTCCTCGAGCCGTTCGGGTACAGGATCCAGGCCGCTCGTTCCACCGGGTCCGCAGCGCGCTACCCGAAAAAGCGTCATCCAGCCGCCAGCCCACAGGCCGTGCCGGGCGATCGACTCGTAGCCATACTCAGAGCAGGTCGGAATGTGCCGGCAACTGTTCCCGATGAATCCCGACAGCGTGGTTTGATAGACAAGGATCAGACCCATCCCCAACAGGCGGTCGGGCGTGCGGGAAAAATGACCGCTGAAATTGCGTGATCGCCGCTTTGGACGAGCGGCAGCCGCGCCGCCCTCGTCCTCGTCATGATCGTCACCGGCTGAACAAAACTGACACATAGCGTTGCCTGGACCTACGCGGTGACCGTCTGTATTCGCTTGGCTTCCACCTGACCGATGGCATCGACCACGGCGTCGAATGTCAACATCGTTGAAGCGTGGCGTGCTTTATAGTCCTTTACCGGGCGAAGGAACCGCATGTCCTCAAAACGCCCTTCCGGCCCGTCACCGTCGGCTTTCAGCATTGCGAGCATATCTTCGCGTGCCCGGCGAATTTCCTGCGCCGTCGCGCCGACCACATGCTGCGCCATGACGGAAGACGATGCCTGACCGAGCGCGCAAGCCTTGACGTCATGGGCAAAAGCAACGACGGTTTCGCCATCCATCTTGAGCCAGATTGTTACCTTCGAGCCGCAGAGTTTTGAATGCGCGTGCGCGCTTGCGTCGGCGTCCGAGAGAGTCCCGATCAAAGGGATATTGCCCGCGAATTCGAGAATCTTGCTGTTGTAGATGTCTTCCATCTTGGATTTTGCTCCAAAACATGTGCCGAGCGCCATTCCTACTGTCATTGTAGCACAAACAAAAAACACACTGTGTCGCGCTGAAAGACTTACATAGGGGTGCCGTTTTCCTATATGTATGTCGTTCGAAGGCCATAAAAATGCAATGGCCTCGGGTAAGTTTGATTGGGAAACCGTGCCGGAAGGGCGGAATTACGCCCCGAAAGCCCCGGAGCCTGCCAAAGGTGCATGAATTCCCTTGTGGGATTGCCAGTGGCTAGTCCGAAGACGGTCCGCCAACGCGGACCAGGAGACAGTTGCATATGGACGCCATAGTCAAGAATTTTCCGCAGACCACGCCTGAATCCAGTCGCCCTACACAGAAAGAAGCCGAAGACGCTGTCCGGACTTTGCTTCGCTGGGCTGGCGATGATCCTGCCCGCGAAGGTCTGCTCGATACGCCGGCGCGTGTGGCAAAGGCCTATCGCGAGCTTTTTGCCGGCTACGAAATGGATGCCGAGGATGTGCTTGGCCGCACATTCGAGGAAGTGGCGGGCTATGACGACATGGTCCTGGTGAAGGACATTCCGTTCTTCTCCCACTGCGAGCATCACATGGTGCCGATCATCGGCAAGGCCCATGTGGCCTACATGCCGGAAGGACGCGTGCTCGGGCTCTCGAAGATCGCGCGCGTCGTGGAAATCTATGGACGTCGCCTGCAGACGCAGGAGACAATGACGGCTCAGATCGCCAAGGCGATCGACGAAACGTTGCGGCCGCGTGGCGTGGCAATCATGATCGAAGCCGAACACATGTGCATGGCCATGCGCGGTGTTCAGAAGCAGGGATCGACCACGCTGACGACCACATTTACCGGAAGCTTCAAGACCGAGCCTGCCGATCAGGCGCGTTTCATGTCCATGGTGCGAGGCCGCTAACCCGCCTTCGCTTGAGAGAGCCGCAATATGCCCTTCGCCTTCAATGCACCGTCCGACGACAAATCTGAACTCGAGGATGCTGGCGATTTCACGCCGCGGTTTGACGACCGCGGCCTGATCACGGCGATCGTGACCGACGCTCATGACGGCGAGCTTCTCATGGTGGCTCATATGAACGCTCAAGCGCTCGCGTTGACGATCCAGACCCGCAAAGCGCACTATTTCAGCCGCTCGCGCGGCAAATTGTGGATCAAGGGCGAAACCTCCGGCAACATCCAGATGGTGAAAGAGATCCGAACGGACTGCGATCAGGACGCCATCTGGCTCAAGGTCGAGGTGGCAGGCCACGACGCGACCTGTCACACCGGCAGACGTTCCTGCTTCTACAGGACGGTCGATCTTGTCGAAGGGCGCCCCATGCTCGATATCGTCGACGACGAGCGCCAGTTCGATCCCAACGAAATTTACGGAAAACAGCCGTAAAACAGCATCGCCGTCTCTTTTTGAGACGGAGAATGCGGCCATATACCAATTGGAAAGGGAAACGGGACACTAATGATCCGATACGGGTGTTCCGGCCATGAGGGAGGCGAAGGATGTTGAGCTGGAGTTCGAACCGTCAAAGCGCTGAGGGCGGCGGTTCCGACATGGGTACTCCGGCGGACACCAAGGTTTTGCCTCCTGCCCCGCCTGCTCCGAAGAAATCCAAGCTGGCGCTTGCCCTCGGTGGAGGCGCTGCGCGCGGCTGGGCTCACATCGGGGTTCTGCGCGCGCTGGACGAAGCCGGCATCGAGATCGGCATGATTGCCGGCACATCGATAGGTGCCCTGGTCGGCGGCTGCTACCTTGCCGGAAAACTCGACGAACTCGAATCATTCGCGCGCTCGCTTACCATGCGGCGCATCGCGAGCCTTCTCGACCTGACCATCGGCGGCAGCGGCCTCTTCGGCGGCATGCGGCTGACGAAGCGAATGCAGGAACACCTGGAAGGATTGAGCGTAGAAGATCTGGACCGTCCGTTCGTGGCGGTTGCTGCGGAGGTCAATACCGGGCACGAGGTATGGATCGCGAATGGCTCGCTGATCACGGCGCTGCGCGCCTCCTACGCCCTGCCCGGAATTTTCGAGCCGATCCGCAGCAATCATCGAACACTTGTCGATGGCGCCCTGGTCAATCCTGTTCCGGTTTCCGTCTGCCGCGCCTACGAGCAGCCGCTGGTCGTTGCCGTGAACCTCAACTACGATCTGTACGGGCGTTCAGCCGTCGTGCGACACAGCGCCGGCCTGTCCCCGCTCGAAGTGCAGAAGCAGGAGCACGCACCATACGCGAAGCTCGGCATGACAGGCGTGATGGTGCAGGCCTTCAACATCATACAGGACCGGATCGCCCGCGCCCGTCTCGCCGGAGATCCGCCCGACATCTCGCTGCAACCCCGCATGAGCGACATCGGACTTTCCGAATTCCACCGCGCCGGCGAAGCGATCGAGCGTGGATACGAGGAGGCGAAAGTTCGCCTTCCGGAACTCAAGAGAATGCAAGAGATGTATGCCGGCTCTATCTGACGAGCCGGCACGACTTCAGCCGGCGATGTAAGCCTTGATTTCTTCGGCTTCGCGCTCGACTTCGGCAATGCGCGTCTTCACGACGTCACCGATCGAGATAATGCCCGCCAGTTTGCCGTTTGCCTCAACCGGTACGTGACGGAACCTGCGGCTCGTCATCAATTCCATCAGTTCGTTGACTGTCGTGCCTTCGTTGCAGCGATAGACCTTCGCCGTCATCAGTGTCGCCACGGGCTGTTCGAGACAGCCTGCACCGAGTTTGGCGATCGCATGGACGACGTCTCGTTCGGTGAATATGCCGGAGATCTTGTTTTCCATCCCGACGATAACGATCGCGCCGATCTTCTTCTTGCTGAGAATCACAGCGGCTTCGGAAACGGTCGTTTGCGGGCCGGCCGTCACCACATCCCTGCCCTTGGCCTCGAGTATGGCTCTGACTGTATTGGACATTTTTAACCTCCTATGTCGAAAGCGAAATACTTCTACTGATCACAGGTGCCCGCGGCGGTCTCTCCTCCCATCGCGGATCAGGTCAAATGGTGCACTCCTCTCAAGAGGATTGCAACACATCCGAATTATCTTGATCTTCCGACGGCGCGCGGTCGAAAAATGCAAAGAGCAGGAAGCCGAAAGCGAAGCCACCGATATGCGCATCCCATGCGATCGGCTGATCGCTGGTTCCGATCAGGGGTATCCCAACTGCGATAAGGATATTTCCGGCGAACCAGAACAGGATAAACATCGCAACGGTGCGGCTGCGCAGCGCAAGAGGGATTGATAGGCGCGGATTGAGGTGCGCGGGGCCCGGCGGTCTGCGCTCGGGCGGGAAGGCGAAGCGGCACGCCGCTCCCATCAGCGCGGAGACGACGCCCGACGCACCGATAAGTACGGTGGCTCCGCCCCAGTTCAAGCCCGCATGCAGAGCAGCCGAGGCAATGGCTGAAAGAACCCAGAAGACCACGTAGCGCGCGACGCCTATCCTGCGGGCAACCGGGGCACCGAAGGCCATCAGCCACAGTCCGTTGAAGACGATATGCTCGACACCGCCATGCAGCAGCGAATAGGTCACCGGCGTCCAGTAAAGCTGCGGCCCCTGCTCCGCCAATGCGGTGGCATAGCGCAACGGGATGAAGCCGAAATTGAAGAAAAGCCAGTCGGTGGCCGCTTCGGAAAGCAGCAGGGCCTGAACCGCGTATATCGCCACAAGTACGGCGATGCTCGCCAGCACGGGGCCGGGAAGATTGAAAATCGGGGTGCGCTGTGGCGACGGGGGTTCCGCTGTCGCTTGCGGTTCGACCGAATCGTCCATCAACAGCCCTCGCTTGCTTCGAAAGGCAGGCTTACAGGAGCGACAGACAAAAAAAAAGCCGTTCGGCATGAAGCCGAACGGCCCGCTGGGCGCCCCTCCCCCGAGATGACCTGCGCACCAGCAATCTGTGCTGAACTTCCGCAACCGGAAGCGATGACTGGATAGTTGCATGCCGCGCCGCGCCGCTCAACCGTAACCACTTCTTAACCTTAACCGCCGCGATCTGGCATGAAAAACGCATCGGACCTCTTATCGACGGCCATGAGGGCCGTGTTTTGAACCGGAATGAAACAGATCGGCCAATCCATGCGTCTCAGGGCAACCATCGACATTTTTGAGTATTGGAACCGCATTCGCGGCACGGAACTGGCGCCCTTGCGGTCTCAGATAGAGCCTCGGGAAGTCCGCCACATCCTCGCAAATCTCTTCATGCTGGAGAAGACGGAGGCCGGGCGGATCGTCTTCAGGCTGGCCGGAACGAAGATCTGCGACCTTTTCGGTCGGGACCTTGGAGGTGGTGGCCTCGCCGAGCTCTGGGCACATGGCCAGGAAGACATCGAGAGCACGGCCGCCGGAATTATGGACCATGGCATACCGGCCCTGCTGAACGCCACGGGCTACAGCACCGCAGGACACCGTGCGACGTTCGAGATCATTCTCCTCCCGCTGCGTTCGGCAGACGGCGGCAACGACAAGCTACTGGGCGCAATCGCACCTGCAACCGCCGCGAGCTGGCTCGAGGTGGTGCCGCTGCAGTTCCTGGCCCTTGACCGCAGCCGACTGCTTCACGAACCGCTGGCCCGCCAACTCGATACCCTGCAACCGCCTGCCCCGGCTCCGGCCACGCGCCCCGCGTCGATCTCGGCAACGCTGCAGCGTTTGATGTCTGGACTCCTGCACCGTCCGTCGGACGGAGATGTGCCATTTCGGCACTACTGATTGTGCCGCACCGAACGTGCATCCGTCGGGTTGGAACAACCTTCTGTTAATGGATTGCGGATAAAGATCGCGTATAAGTTATTTGCAAAGAAGCCCTTTAATGCACGCGTTCCAGCAAGCTCAGACGCAACGGCCTGCGCCTCGCCCTGAACAAGGTGCTTTTCAGCGCGTCCCTATCAATATGCAGGGACGCTTGATGCTGGCCAATTACGAAGAATATGAGTGCCTCGTGATCGACATGTCACCGGGCGATATGTACGTCACCTGCCAGGGACGTCCGCGCGCCGGTGAACGTGTGATTGCCTATATCGATCACCTCGGCCGCGTCGAAGGCTATGTCCAGACCATCGACGGACGCGGCTTTACGATGTCGATCAACGCTACGGAGCGTAAGCGCGAGAAGCTTGCCGCTCAGTTGACCTGGCTCGCGAACAAGCACGAACTGGGCCTTCCGGAAGATCGCCGCCACGACCGATTGACGCCGAGAGAGACGAAGACCGAAATCACGCTCGAGGACGGCACCAAGTATCTGGGCCGCATCATGGACCTTTCCTTGTCCGGCGCTGCTGTCGATGTCGAAGTGCGGCCGGCGATCGGGACGCCCGTTCGGCTTGGCAACATGCGCGGCCGCGTCGTGCGCCACTTCGTGGAAGGCGTCGCCATCGAATTCCTTTCTGTGCAGTCGCGCGAAACGCTCCGCGAGTTTCTCTAAGCCACGTCATCCCACTGTCATGAAGCGACGCCATCAAGGCCGCCGAAAGGTGACCGATGACATTTCTTTATCCTGAGGCGACGCCCTACGACAGCGGCCTCCTCCCCGTGGGCGACGGACAGCAGATCTATTGGGAGACTTACGGCAATCCTGATGGTGTGCCGGCGGTCTATCTCCATGGGGGGCCGGGGTCCGGCTCGACACCTTCGGCTACGCGATACTTCGATCCTTCCTTCTATCGCATCATTCTCTTCGATCAGCGAAACTGCGGCCGCAGCTTGCCGAACGCAGCGGCAATGACGACCGATCTCGCGGCCAATACGACCTGGCATCTGGTCGATGACATGGAGCGCTTGCGCGTCCACCTTGGAATACAAGGCTGGTTGCTCTTCGGAACCTCGTGGGGATCCACACTGGCGTTGGCGTATGCGCAGACCCATCCGGCCGCCGTGACGGGCGTGATCCTCGGCGGGGTGACGACGACCCGCCGCTCCGAAATCGACTGGCTGACGCGCGGCCTGGCACATCTTTTTCCGGCTGAATGGCACCGGCTCGTCCAGGCGCTTCCAGAGGATCTGCGGACCATCGACGTGGTCGACGCCTATCGCCAGCTGCTCAATGCCCCTGATATCGCGACGCGACTGCAGGCCGCGCGGGACTGGCACGAATGGGAATCGGCTTCGATCCTGCACGCCAATCCGCAAGGATTGCCTCGGCGCTGGAAGGACCCGCTCTATCTCCTGACGCGGGCGCGTATCATCGCTCACTACTTCAGCCACAATGCCTGGCTCGAAGACGGTCAGCTTCTCAGCAGCGCGTGGAGACTCGATGGCATTCCCGGCACGCTGGTTCAGGGGCGCCTTGACCTAGAAGCGCCGCTTGTCACCGCCTGGGAGCTCTCGCGCGCCTGGAAGGACAGCGAGCTGATCGTGATCGAGAATGCCGCACATTCGACTGATCACCACGACATGGCGACAGCGATCGTTGAATCCGCCAATCGTTTTCGTGAAAAAATCAAAAAATAATTTTTGGCGCGATGGCCGATTATTCTGCTGAATCTCGAGTTTGGGCGCCAAACGCCTGTCCAAACGGGCCATCACTGCGCTGTCCAGCCAGGATGGAGAAGGTTAATCCATTGCTACCAGAAGGCCGCTCGCAGTCCGCCACGTTAATACTTCGCGCCGAAATGATGCATTTTCGATCTTGGCCGCTTTCCCCGGACGCTAAAATTTGAATCAAATTTATCGCAAAAGCCGTTCGAATTTTATTCGAATTAAGCGCGTGTTTTAGTCTAATTCGCCTCACGTTTGAATCAACTAAGCCTTTATTTTTACTTCGCAATTTTGCGGCGGATAAAAACGTCTGTGCGAATGTCTCCTCACGAACGGGGAGACGACAAATGACAATAACAACTTTCATCAAGGGCGGTGTGGCCGCCGGAATGATGTTGATGGGCATGACGGGCGTTGGACAGAGCGCCTATCTGAGCATGACGGTTGTGGGCAATGCGAGCCCGCCGATCGGCGCCTATCAGTTCTGCAAGGAAATTCCCGCCGATTGCAACAATCCTGCCGGCGACCAGGGACCGCTTCTCCTCACCGAGGAGCGCTGGAAAGCCATTCTAAAGATCAACTACGACGTAAACTCCTCAATCACGCCAATGACCGACATGGAAGTATACGGCGTGGAGGAACGCTGGGCCTATCCACGCACCGCAGGTGATTGTGAAGACTACGCGCTGCTCAAGCGCAAGAAGCTGATCGACGCCGGCTTCTCGCCGTCGGACCTCCTCATGACGGTCGTGCTACAACCGAATGGCGACGGTCATGCCGTCCTGACCATCCGGACCGATCGCGGCGACTTCGTTCTCGACAACATGCGTAACAAGGTCATGCTCTGGGCCGATACCGAGTACACCTTCCTGAAGCGCCAATCCGCTGACGATCCGGCGCGCTGGGTCAAGCTCCAGGACGGCCGCGCGGTCGCCGTCGGCAGCGTCAAGTAATTCTTCGCCGGACCATTCCGGCGACCACGTCCAAGCGACCGGTCTGTCCCCGCATCCCCGTCCCGACCGGCGCCTGAGAGCCGCTCCTGCTGTCCCAGGAGCGGCTCATCTTTTATGGTGGCTTTACTGTTATTTAACCACACCAAACGGATCATTGCGGCAACAGAATCCCTGCCGGCGGCTCTTGTTCTTCGTGCCTCGGTCGTTCTCTCCGAGGACCGCAATGCATCACTCCGCCGACACCGCACAGCCGCTTCATGAAACACCGCTGCTTTCGATGAGCCTGCTCTTCCGCGCCATGGCCGTCATTGCGACGCTGGCAGCATTGACCCTGGCGATCAGCATAGGCGGCCGCTGGATCGGTGAACGCATTTCGCTCGCCGGCAACACGGACAGCGTCGCACCGGTAACGCTCACAATCGGTCGCGACACGCTTGAGGTCCCCGCAAACACAATCCGCTTTTCCAGCCAGCGCAAGGACGGTGTCGCGGAGCGTGCGGATCTCTATCTCACCTGGCCGCAAATGCAGGGCTATACGAAGGATAGCAGGGACCGTTTCGACGACATCGGCCAGTCCTCCGGCCTGATCTTCATGCAGATCACGCAAAGCACGATGTCGCGTGACATGTCCGGCAGGCTGGAGCCGATCTACAACCACCTGGTGGATGGTCAATCCGAAACCTTCGGCGCAGGCATGACGCTGCATCATTTTCGCGCGGATGCCGGCTATCCGAGCGAAGTGCTGCTGACGGCGCCGCGCGTCAGCGCGGACGATTATGTCGTTCGCTGCATGTTGCCTGCTGCGGCGGAAGCGGCAACCAGCGGCGACTGCCAAAGGGATATCAAGGTCGGACGTGATTTAAGTGTGCTTTACCGTTTCTCGAGTCGGCATTTGCCCGACTGGGACCATATTGATGCCGCTATTCGCCACTTTGTGGAGGCGCGGCTTGTGACCCGTTCCGAGGCGAGCCGCTAGAATGCCGGGAAACGCCGAAACAAACGATTAATCATAAACCGATTGGTAACCCTGCGCCGCTATCTTCAGCCGAGCTGATCGTGCGGGAGGGTGCGCGGTCCCGAGAAAATCTGAACTGCAAGCAAAGAGTGAAATAGTGTCAAGGTCAATTTCCTCCGTATTTCCGATCCGTTCGAGAAGCTTCCTGGTCAAGGCGATCGCTGCCTTCTCGATAGCATTCGGAATCGTAACGGCTGACTCGATTAATGCGGAGGCAGAGGCCGCCAATTCCAGATATGCCGGGATTGTCGTCGACGCCAACAGCGGAAACGTCCTCTATAGTGAGAATGCGGATCGCTTGCAGTATCCCGCATCGCTGACCAAGATGATGACGCTTTACCTTACGTTCGAAGCCTTGGAACAGGGTCGTATTCGCCTCGATTCGGCGGTTCCCTTCTCGGCTCACGCTTCGGCACAAGCGCCGACCAAGCTTGGCGTTCGCCCAGGCGCAACGATCTCCGTCGAGCAGGCCATCCTTGGTCTCGTCACTCTCTCCGCCAATGATGCGTCGACCGCGCTTGGCGAGTTGCTCGGAGGCACCGAAGATCGCTTTGCCCAGATCATGACGGCAAAGGCTCATGCTCTCGGCATGACCCGCACGACCTACAGAAATGCCAACGGCCTGCCGAACACGGCCCAGATGACCACGGCTCGCGATCAGGCTCGCCTTGGAATCGCGCTACGCCAGCATTTTCCGCAGTATTACGGTTATTTCTCCACGCAGAGCTTCAAGTTCGGCAACCGCATCATCCGAAGCCATAACCGCCTGGTCGGCTCGGTCCGCGGCGTCGACGGCATCAAGACCGGTTACACCCGCGCTGCCGGCTTCAATCTCGTCAGTTCCGTCCAGGTTGATGGCAAGTCGATCGTGGGCGTCGTCCTTGGCGGCGCGTCCACTCCTGCGCGTGACACCCAGATGCGCAACCTGATCGCCAGCTACCTGCCGAAGGCTTCCACGCGCGGCGGTTCAGCCAATCTCGTTGCGCAGGCGCCGAAAATCTCGGCCGAACCGGTTATTCCGGTTACCGCTGCCAAGAGCGAAGTTGCCTCCGTCGGCGGCGTTGACCTGCCGCATAGCGGCCCGACACCCGACAGCCGCCAACAGGCTGCTTCGACACAGGTCGCCTACACGGCAACGTCTTCGACAAAATCCGACAATCCACTGCTGCAGGAGATGCCTGCTCCGACCAAGGTGAAGACCCAGCCGATCAAGCAGGCCGCGGTTGCTTCCGTCGCGCCGACGCAGGCCTATGTTCCGCCGGAGCAGGGTGACACTTCGATCGACACTCTGACGACCGCCTCGACCTCTTCCCCGCATCTGAGCGGCTGGGTCGTCCAGATCGGCGTATCGTCGACCAAGGACGGCGCCATGGACCTTCTTGACGGTGCCAAGACCAAGGGCGGCAAGGCATTGCGTTCGGCCAAGCCTCTCGCCGTCGCCTATTCCGGCGGCTACCGCGCTCGCTTCGGCGGTTTCGACGAACAGCGCGATGCCGTCAATGCCTGCAACGCCCTGAAGCGTTCCGGCGTAAAGTGCTGGGCTTCGGCTCAGTAATGCCAATGGCTTGCCGCCCATCTGTTTCAGGCGGCTGCCGGACAAGGCGTGGATCGGTGTTTGCGATCCCGCCTAGTGACCTACTCGATGTGTATTGCGTACGGGGATGACAATGGCGATCAATGAGAACACTCCAGAGTTTCCGCCTCATGGCAGATTGACGGGAAAGAATCCCCGTTCCGGACTGCACCCTCTGCACGAGGCGGCACTTCGCCTCGCCGAGATCGGCGTTCAACGGCAAAAGCCTAAGACGGCCAAGACCAAGGATCTGATCAACCTTCTGCTTTGCCACGGCGCACGCGCATGGCGCTATTCGCAGCCAGAGGCGATGATCCATCTGCACGTGACCTGCTCGGACGGCAGATCGCCGGTGACGCTCCGACTGCGCTGAGGCGCTCCCTAAAGAAGCCCCAACTCCGAGAGCTCGCGGCGAAGGTCCGCGGGCATATCGGCTACGCCTTCTCCAAGGCTATGGAGATCGCGCGGAATGTCTTCATGAGGGTAGTAGCGCCAGCCCTGAAATGCGCGCTTCGGCTGCACGGCCGTCTCGATCACCTCCGGCCCGAGGATCAGTTGGCAGCGTGAGATGCCTTCACCATCGGTGAATGTCTGGATGTCGAGAAGGTTCTGCCGCGCCTGGACCTGCCCCTTGATCACCCAATAAAGCGAACCGCCATCGAGGAGTTCTTCGAGGCGTTTAGGGACCATCCTCGTGGTATGGATCGAGTGAGGTTCAAGGCCGGCAGCGATGGCGCTCATCGCGCGCTGCGCCACCCATTCACGCAGATCGTCGATCGAGTCCGCGCCAACACATAACTTGATAAGATGCAATGCCATGCCGCCGTTGAAATCCTTTTGCGCGGCAGCGTCAAGCAGCGAATTGCGCGGCAGGTCGCCGCGCTGGAAATTTCGCCTTGGAGGTTGACGGTATCAACATTCGACCACGTTGACGGCCAAGCCGCCCGTCGATGTTTCCTTGTACTTCTCACTCATATCGTGGCCCGTCTGCCGCATCGTCTCGATACAGGCGTCAAGCGGTACGAAATGTTTGCCATCGCCCTTGATCGCCAAAGATGCCGCAGTCACCGCCTTGACTGCGCCAAGCGCGTTTCGCTCGATGCAGGGAACCTGAACGAGGCCGGCCACCGGGTCACAGCTCATGCCGAGATGATGTTCGAGGGCGATTTCGGCTGCATTTTCGATCTGTTCCGGGTTGCCGCCCATGACAGCGGCAAGGCCCGCAGCGGCCATCGCGGCGGCCGAGCCGACCTCGCCCTGACAGCCCACTTCGGCACCCGATATCGAAGCATTGTGCTTGATGATCCCGCCAACGGCGGCGGCGGTCAGGAGATAGTCCCTGATGCCGTTCTGGTCCCAATCGTCGTGGAAGTGCTCGTAGTAGCGGATGGTCGCCGGGATGACGCCAGCCGCTCCGTTTGTCGGCGCAGTGACGACCCGGCCGCCGGCGGCGTTCTCCTCGTTCACAGCCATCGCGTAAACACTCAGCCAGTCGTTGGCGAGCAGCGGGTTGATGCGGTTGCTGCGCCATTCCTCCTGAAGCTTGTCATGGATCGAACGGGCGCGACGGCGGACGTTGAGGCCGCCTGGCATGATGCCATCGACCTTCAGGCCTCGTTCGATACAGGAGCGCATAGCTTCCCATATGCGATCGAGCCCCTCGTCAAGCTCCTCCCGGCTTCTCTGGCTTTCCTCGTTGGCGCGCTTCATTTGCGCGATGGACAATCCGGAACGAGCCGCCATGTCGAGCATCTGCTTCGCTGTCGAAAACGGATACGGAACCTTGGCAGACTCAGCGGACGCTTTCTTCTTCGAGCGCATTGCCTCGAGTTCGGTGTCCGTCACGACGAAGCCGCCACCGACCGAGTAATAGATGCGCCTCACCAGCATGCGGCCGTCCTTGTCGAAGGCAGAGAACGACATGCCGTTCGCGTGCCCCGGCAGCGGCTGCTTCTTGTCGAAGACGAGATCGGTCTTCGGCTGGAACTGGTAGGCAGGATGTCCATCAGGGGTGATGCGGCCGGACCGTTCGACACGATCGATGATCGCATCCATCGCGTCGGGATCGACGCTATCAGGCTGCTCGCCCATAAGCCCGAGGACAACCGCCCTGCCCGTGCCATGGCCGATGCCGGTGTGGGCAAGAGAACCATGCAGACTGACCTTGATCGACGCCACCTGGCTGCCCGACGTTGGGCGTGGCCATTCATTCGACAGCAACAGGTCGAGAAAGCGGTTGGCGGCCGTCATCGGCCCCATTGTGTGAGAGCTCGAAGGGCCAACACCGATCTTGAACACGTCGAATACGGAAAGGAACATGCGGATGTCCTGATTTGAGTTTGTCAGGAAAGCTACGCAAAAACGCGGCGCAATCCCTTCGATGTACCGACATAGCATTTCACGCAAGCGACATCATCAAAAGCAAGCATCACCGCGTCACCAGTCATTGCAGCATACGCGGGCATCTGTAGAGTGGCCGCGCATGCATCGGGATTGAATCAATATAGTGATGACGACAGCAGATTACATCGCACTGGTCTTTTTCGCCGTCGTCTGGTTCGGCTACTCGCGGCTGTTGCGGGGTTCGAGCCTGTTCGGCAGAACGAGCCTCACCCACGCCATGGTCGAACGTCGGCGGGAATGGATCTACAATTCCATGCGCCGCGATCTGAAGATGATCGACACGCAGATCATGTCCGGGCTTCAGAACGGCACGGCCTTCTTCGCATCCACCTCGATCTTCGCGATCGGCAGCTGCTTTGCCCTGCTCGGCGCGACGGAGAAGGTCGACGCGGTGTTCGCGGATCTGCCGTTCGTCTTTCACAGCGGTCACGCGGTCTTCGAAATGAAGGTCGGCGGCCTTGCGGCGCTCTTTGGCTATGCCTTCTTCAAGTTCGGCTGGTCGTATCGGCTTTTCAACTATTGCACGATCCTGTTCGGCTCGATCCCGATGATGCGTGACGCCGAACTCGATGTGGTTGCTGCGGAGCGGGCAGCCGAGCGGGTCATCCGCATGAACATCATCGCCGGATCGCATTTCAACGAAGGGCTTCGGGCGATCTTTCTCTCCATCGGTTACCTGGGCTGGTTCATCAACCCCTATGTCTTCATGATGACGACGACCATCGTGATTGTCGTGCTCACGCGCCGTCAATTCTTTTCTGAAGCGAGGCTGGCGATCCTGGACGCCGGCCCGCCATCAAATCTCCACCTTTCTCCTATTCCCCGCGACGGTCCGCCAAACGGCGGAAACGACTCATCCGGGGGATTGTGAATGACGCTCACCGCGACAAGTGCAGACCAGAGCACGAAGCCACCTCGCATCGGCCTGCTCGATACCGTGCGCGGCGCTGCGTTGATCGCCATGGCGACCTATCACTTCAGTTGGGACATGGAGTTCATGGGCTACCTGACGCCCGGAACGGCGGAGACCGGCTGGCTCAAACTCTACGCAAGGGCCATCGCGTCGACATTCCTGTTTATAGTCGGCTTGAGCCTCGTACTCGCGAGCAGCCCCAACATCCGCTGGCGGTCCTTCTGGAAACGGCTGGCGATGATCGTCGCCGCGGCAACCCTGATCTCGGTCGCGACTCTCTATTTCACGCCGGGCGAATGGATATTCTTCGGCATTCTGCACGCCATTGCGGTGCTGAGCCTCGTGGGCGTGCTGGTGTTGCGGCTTCCGTTGGCGGTGACGATTGCATTGACAATCGGCGTTGCGGTAGCGTGGTGCGTCGATACGTGGATCTCGCCAGGTATCCTGCGTTCGCCGCTGTTCAATCCGCGCTATCTTGCCTGGACCGGGTTCGCGGAGATGCCCGAGCGGTCAAATGACTTCGTTCCCGTCTTCCCCTGGGCGCTGCCTTTTCTCGCCGGTTTGACGACAGCGCTGATCGCGCTCCGAAACGGTGTTCTGGCAAAGCTCGCAACGTTCGGGGCCGGATCGACGCTGATTGCCAAGGCTGGCCGCCATAGCCTGGCTTTCTACCTTATCCACCAGCCGGTGCTGATCTCGATCGCCTACGGCCTATCGATCGTCGTGCCGCCCGCAAAGCCGGATCCGGTGGAAAGCTATCTGAAACAGTGCAACGTCGCCTGCATGCAGCAGGAAGGCGAAGCTCTCTGCCGGAGCTTCTGCCAATGCACACTTGATAAGTTGCAGACGCAAAACCTGTTCACGCCGTTTCAGGCTGGCACGATCAAGGCCGACGACGACCGTATCCTGACACTCGCCAGCGAATGCAGTAGTAGCCAGTAATCAGGTGCCAACGCCGATTTCGGCGAGACGTCCAAGGCAGGCTTCCTCGATGTTGTCGAGTTCCGTCAGTGTGTCGTCGATATCCTTGCGCTTCTGGCGCAACTCGTCCCGCTTCTCGTCGACGCGCTTCATGAGAAGCTTCAGCTGGCCGAGTTCGCCCGGCGGCTCCTTGTAGACCTGAATGATCTCGCGGATTTCGGCGATCGTGAAACCAATTCGACGACCGCGCAAGATCTCCTGAATGAGTCGGCGGTCGGTCGGCCTGAATAGACGCGTACGGCCGCGGCGCTCGGGATGGATCAATCCCTCGTCTTCATAGAAACGCAACGTGCGTGTCGATACACCGAATTCGCGCGTCAATTCCGTTATGCTATAGTATTTGCTAACCGGCATGTGTCCCCCACAGTCGAAAACCGATAATATTGACTTTTACGTAATAGTCAATTTCCGACGAATATTCTTGCAGCCGGCTAAATGCCGAACCACCATGTCGCGATCCCGAGGAAGGCGAAAAAGCCTGTGCAATCAGTCACGGTGGTCACAAAAACCGACGAGGCGATTGCAGGATCCGCTCCCACCTTGTCAAGCAGCAACGGAAGAAGAATTCCGGCGAGCGCCGCGGCGAACAGATTGATGATCATTGCAGCACCGATGACGAAACCGAGCTGGTAGTTGTGAAACCAGGCGGCTGCAATACAGCCCATGATAACCGAGAACAGCGCGCCGTTGGCGATGCCAACCCCCGCTTCTCTTCGGATGATCCGCCCGGCATTGTAGATATCGATATCGCCGGTCGCCAAGGCGCGCACGGTGACCGTCATCGTCTGTGTCCCGGCGTTCCCGCCCATCGAGGCGACGATCGGCATCAGGACGGCTAGGGCGATCATCTTCTCGATCGACCCGTCGAACAGGCCAATGACGCTCGCGGACAGCAAGGCGGTGCCGAGGTTGATCGCCAGCCACAGAAAACGGGAGCGCACGGTCGAGAAAACGCTGTCCGACAGTTCTTCGTCACCAACACCGCCGAGGCGCTTGATGTCCTCGTCAGCCTCCTCGTGAATAACGTCAACGACGTCATCGATGGTCAGCACGCCGACAAGGCGATCGTTCTCATCGACCACGGCGGCGGACAGCAAGTCGTACTGCTCGAAGAGCTGCGCCGCATCTTCCTGGTCCATCTCGGCGGGAATCGGATGGTTCGTTTCCCGCATGATGGTTTCGATCTTGGCCGAGCGCTTCGTCCGGAGAATCTTGTCCAGATCGACGGCACCCAATAGCTTGAACGTCGGGTCGATCACGAAGATCTGCGTGAACGAGTAAGGCAGATCCTCCTCCTCGCGCATGTAGTCGATCGTCTGGCCAACGGTCCAGAACGGCGGCACCGCAACGAACTCCGTCTGCATGCGGCGACCGGCCGAACTCTCCGGATAGTCGAGCGCACGGCGCAGACGGACGCGTTCGGTGAACGGTAGCTGCGCGAGGATTTCTTCCCGGTCTTCCTTGTCGAGGTCTTCAAGAATGTAGACGGCGTCATCAGAGTCGAGCTCCCCGATCGCCGCGGCGATCTGCTCGTTCGGCATCTGGTCAACGATCTCGCGGCGCACAGCCTCGTCGACTTCCGTCAACGCGGTCATGTCGAATTCGTCGCCGAGCAGACGGACGAGCGCAACGCGCTGATCCGGCTGGAGCGATTCCAGCAAGTCGCCTATTTCGGATTCGTGCAGCCGCGTAACGTTCTGGCGCAGGAAGATGGTGTCGCGGTCGGCGATCGCAGCGCCCACCAGAGCAAGGAAATCGCCGCGAACGTTGCCGTTCTCGTCGTAGATGTCGGTATCATCGCTGCCCGGACGTGTGCGGACGAGCTCTTCTGCGTCGTTCGTCATCCTCTGCCGCCCTCATCTGATTCGAAGCCTGGACTTCGCCGCAATTGTGTCCGTGCTAGCTGAAAGGCGCTATCGCGTCCAGCCGCAAGCCGGCAACGCTGATGACAATTCCTCGCGCCGCAGATAGTTTCCGGCGCATCGAGAATCGGGAGATATTTCCGCAGTGCCCGTCCGCCCTATCCTGCGCTTCCCCCATATCGGCCTCCGGACCACGTGCGCGCCTGTTGCCGAATTCAACGACGATCTCAGCGCCCTTTCAACGGATCTGCTCGACACGATGCGCGCGGCTCCAGGCGTCGGCATTACCGCGGCGCACATCGGCGTCTTTCAGCGACTGACGGTCATCGAGCTCAGCCGCGAAGCCGGAATACGCATATACGCCAACCCTGAGATCCTCTGGTCTTCCGAGGAGACCGTCCGGCAAACCGAAGGCAGCGTATCCATGCCGGGCGCGACCGAAGAGGTCATTCGACCAAGGTCGATCCGGTTTCGCTATCAGGATCTTTTGGGCGCTGCGCACGAAGGGACCGCCGAGGGCTTTCTTTCCGTCTGTATCCAGCACGAGTTAGACCAGCTCGATGGAATATTCTGGCTTCAGCGCTTGTCCAAGCTGAAGCGCGATCGGCTTATCAAAAAGTGGGAAAAGTCCGGCGACTGAGGCTGACCGCTACATCTCTATCGGCGCAGGGCGCGGTGCGCGCGGCTTGTCGCTCTTGGATATTCGAGACGCAAGTTCTTCCGGCGTCACAAGCCCGCCCGAAATCAAGAGCTTTGCGGCGTCTTCTGGAGACATGTCGAGAAAGACGATCTTTTCACGCGGCACAAAGATCAGGAAGCCCGCAGTCGGCACCGGTGTCGGCGGAAGGAACACGCTGACCATGTCATGGCCCATCGCGTTGAACTTCGACGCGATTTCGCCCTTGGCATCCGTTGCGACGAATACCAGAGACCAGAGACCCGCGCTCGGGTACTCGATCAGCCCGACCTTTTTGAACGAGTTGCTGCGTTCTTTCAGGACCGTTTCAAAGATCTGCTTCAGGCTCTTGTAGATGACGCGCACCAAAGGAACGCGTCTTACGAGGGACTCGCTGAACTGGACGATCGACTGACCGATCAGATTCTTTCCGAGGAAACCGATCAGGGTGATGATCACCAATGCGATCAGCAACCCGGATCCCGGAACCGCGAAGTTCAGATAGTTGTCGGGGTCATAGCGCGCGGGAAGATAGGGCTTTACCCAGCTATCCGCCCAACGAACGACCGACCATGTAAGCCAAAGGGTAATGGCGATCGGCGCGCAGATGATCAGGCCGGCCAGAAAGTTGTTTCTGATGCGAGTGGCGATGGACAATCGAGGCATTTTTTCCGTCATTTCTTACTGACGAACTCCTTAGAGCCTAACGGCAAATCGGAAATCAGTGCCTCCGGTGCTTTCCTCTGTGAGGCTGCCAGAATTCGCCGCCTCACACAAGACCGCATACTTATCCTCACTCGACCGTGACCGACTTCGCCAGATTGCGCGGCTGATCGACGTCCGTGCCCATGAAAACCGCCGTGTGATAGGCGAGCAACTGGATGGGCAGCGAGAAGATCATCGGGGCGATGATCTCATCGACATTTGGAAGGACGATCGTTGCCATGGTCGGCAACTTCGAGGCGGCGGCGCCTGCCTCATCCGTTATGAAGATGATCCGCCCGCCGCGCGCGGCGACCTCCTGCATGTTTGATACCGTCTTCTCGAAGAAGCGGTCGTACGGCGCGATCACGATAACGGGCATATTCTCGTCGATCAGAGCGATCGGCCCGTGCTTGAGTTCTCCCGCAGCGTAGCCTTCGGCATGAATGTAAGAGATTTCCTTGAGCTTCAACGCCCCTTCCATTGCGAGCGGGAAGCTCGTTCCGCGACCGAGATAGAGAACGTCGCGGCATTTCGAAAGCTCTCTCGACAGGCTTTCCATCTGCGGCTGGATCGCGTTGAGCACGCGGCTCATGATGCGCGGCATCTCCGCCAGATGGCGGACGAATTCCTTTTCCTGCGCGGTATCGATCAAGCCCCTCGCCTTGCCGGCGCCGAGTGCCAGCGATGCAAGCACGGCAAGCTGGCATGTGAACGCCTTGGTGGACGCCACGCCAATCTCCGGTCCGGCCATGATCGGGAAAATGGCGTCGGATTCGCGCGCTATCGTCGATTCCCTGACGTTGACTACCGCTCCGATCTTCAGGCCGTTGTCCTTGCAATAGCGGAGCGAAGCCAGAGTGTCGGCAGTCTCGCCGGACTGGGAGATGAAAAGTGCGGCCTGCGTCGGCGACAGCGGCATCTCGCGGTAGCGGAATTCCGAGGCGACGTCGATCTCGACAGGCAAGCGTGCATAGCGCTCGAACCAGTATTTCCCGACCAGACCGGCGAGATAGGCCGTACCGCAGGCGGAAATCGCCAGGCCGGTGGCGGCCTTGAAGTCGATCGCTGCCGCATTGGCGCTGATCGTATTGCTTGCGAAGTCCACATAGTGGCTCAGCGCATGCGAGATCACTTCCGGCTGTTCGTAGATCTCCTTCTCCATGAAATGGCGATGGTTGCCCTTGTCGACGACGTAAGCCGTCGTCTGGGAGATCTGCCGCGGCCGGACAACGTCGTTGCCCGCGAAATCCAGAATGGAGACGCTGTCCCGGGTGATCACAGCCCAATCGCCGTCCACGAGATAGGTGATCTCGTTGGTGAACGGCGAAAGTGCGATCGCATCCGAACCAAGGAACATCTCGCCCTTGCCATAACCAACAGCCAGCGGCGGCCCCGAGCGGGCGGCCATGATCGTGCCGGGATCATTCTGCAGCATGACGGCCAGTGCGTAGGCACCGGTGACCCGGTTCAGCATCTTCTGCATGGCATCGCGCGGCGCCAATCCCTCACGCAGATATTTCGCCATCAGATGGGCGACGACTTCGGTGTCGGTCTGCGTTTCGAAGGCAGCGCCTTCCGCCGTCAGCTCGTCGCGGAGTTCGGAAAAGTTCTCGATGATGCCGTTGTGAACGACGGCAACACCCTGCACGAAATGCGGATGCGCGTTCGTTTCGTTCGGCACGCCATGCGTCGCCCAGCGCGTGTGGGCAATGCCGATCGTACCAGGCAGCGGCTCGGTATCGAGGCGCTTTTCGAGATTGAACAGCTTGCCTTCCGCACGGCGGCGATCCATGCGGCCATCGTGAATTGTGGCAACGCCAGCGGAATCATAGCCCCGATATTCTAGCCGCTTCAACGCATCGACAAGACGCGCCGCGACCGGGCTATTTCCAACGATTCCAACTATTCCGCACATGCGAACCCCCAGAGCCTTCCGTTTCGGACGGCAGTCGTAACAATTTTCTCTTTTTTCTCAATTGGCTTGGCGGTCACTTTGAGTTTCCACCCGTTATGAAAGACGTCAGCTTTTCGTCTTTCTCGCAGCCTTGAGCGCAAGCGCCCGTTCGCGCAGCACAGTTGCCCGTCCGGGTTTCACTTCCTGACGAGCACGTCCCAAGGCCAGCGCGTCGGCCGGAACGTCGGCGGTGATGACGCTGCCGGAAGCGACATAGGCGTTATCGCCGACGCTGACAGGCGCCACCAGAGACGAGTTGGAGCCGATAAACGCATTGGCTCCAATCAGCGTTTCGCTCTTGTTGACGCCGTCGTAGTTGCAGGTGACAGTGCCCGCGCCGATGTTCGCGCCGGCTCCGATCTTCGCGTCACCGATGTAAGTCAGATGGTTGACCTTGGCGCCAGCGCCGATCTCACCGTTCTTGACCTCGCAGAAATTGCCGACCTTGGAGCCTTCCGCCAGATTTGCGCCTGGCCGCAGGCGCGCGAACGGACCGACAGTGGCGCCGGCGCTGACATGCGCTCCCTCGATATGGCTGAAGGGGTGAATGACGGCGCCACCGTCGATGACGACGCCGGGGCCAAAAACGACATTCGGCTCGATCAGGGCATCCTGACCGATAACGGTATCGTAGGACAGGAACACGGTTTCGGGAGCGATCATGCTCACACCTGATATCATCAGCTCTTGGCGACGGCGCTCCTGCCAGAACCGCTCGATGACAGCAAGCTCGGCGCGGTTATTGCATCCAGTCATCTCGATCTCGGGCGCATCCACCGCCGTAACGCGTCCACCCAGCGAACGGGCGATT
This sequence comes from Rhizobium sp. Root708, assembly GCF_001429725.1. Taxonomy (GTDB): domain Bacteria; phylum Pseudomonadota; class Alphaproteobacteria; order Rhizobiales; family Rhizobiaceae; genus Rhizobium. The sequence goes on from NZ_LMHV01000034.1 coordinate 72,873, forward strand.
TCCACGAGATCGGTCAGATAATACTCGCCCTTGGCATTGCTGTTGCCGATGCGAGAAAGAAGATCCAGAGCCTTGCGGCCATTGATGGCCATCAGGCCGCTATTGCACCAGGTCACCGCGCGCTCGGCGTCGGTTGCATCCTTTTCCTCGCGGATGGCGATCAGCTCGCCATCCTTGACCAGGAGGCGTCCGTAGCCTGTCGGGCGGTTCGTGTTGAAGCCTATGACAACGACATCGCTGCCTTCGGCCAGATGCCGGCGGGCAGCCTTCAACGGGCCGTCGGTCTGCAGCGGCACGTCCCCGTAGGTAACGACGATATCATCATAACCACGTGCAATTGCATCGCGGGCGGCAAGGACCGCATGGCCGGTCCCCAAGCGCTCCTTCTGCAGATAGGCTTCGATCGCGACGCCATCGATGCTTGCAGCATTCACAACTTCGTCGGCGTTCCGGCCCACGACCAGTGCTACCGACGAAATATCGCTCTTTGCCACCGCATCGACGACATGGGCGATCATCGGTCGGTTCGCGACCGGGTGAAGCACCTTCGACTTCGACGATTTCATTCGCGTGCTGTCACCGGCAGCGAGAATGACGGCAAGGCAAGTGCGTTCCATGGTCCGGCTCCAAGAATCCGTTTCGGCTAGGTTCCTGCCTCATAGCAGCAAGACCAATTCCGAACAAAGATCAAAATGGATGTCAGGCAGAGACCGTATCATCAAGCGCATATGCCTCGCGCACGTGATCGCGCCCGTCGACGATGACGGCTTCCATCGCTTCACGCGCACCGTGCACATCGCCACCGCCGATCGCGTTGACAATCTGCATATGGGTTTCCGCGATATTCGAGAACCCGTTCTCGGACGGCGGCGTGCTGATGCGGAACATGCCGACAAGGGCCGCTTCGATCAGGCTGCCAAGCGTGTGCATGAAGGGATTGTGCGCGGCATCGGCGATCGCCAGGTGGAAGCGAAGGTCGGCCAGAGCGAGGCTTTCGGATGTATGCCCCGGCGCCGCCATTTCCAGAGCGAGCTTCTCGAGGCCCACGATCTCGCTTCGGCTAGCACGTTCTGCCGCAAGCCCTGCAGCGAAAGGTTCGACAGCCAGTCGGATGTCGTAGAGCTGCAGCAAGAATTCCTCAGTGACGCCGTTGTCGAAGTGCCAGGCGATCACCTCGCTATCGAACATATTCCACTGATTCTTCTCGGTAACCCGGGTACCGACACGCGCCTTGGCGACGATCATGCCCTTCGCGGCAAGCGTCTTCATGGTCTCGCGCAAAACGGTTCGCGAAACCTTGAACCGCTGCGCAAGCTCGGCATCTCCGGGAAGAATGGTCCCTACGGAATATATTCCTCCGACGATCGCCCGGCCCAGTTCGTCCACAACCTGCGCATGGCTGGTACGCGATCGTCGCGCTAACTTGCCCGTATCAAGCATCCGGTTACGCAAACACTACCTCCCCCTCAGGCGTACCTCTTGTTGGACCCAGACAGAAACAGGATGCCCTTCTGCATAAGAATGAATGCAAAAAGCAGAAAGCCGATCAGTATCTTGGTCCACCAGCTCGACAGCGTGCCGTCGAAGGTGATGTACGTCTGAATAAGCCCCTGAATCAGAAGTCCGACGAAAGTCCCCGCCACAAATCCCGCGCCTCCCGTCAGCAGTGTTCCCCCGATCACCACCGCAGCAATGGCGTCAAGCTCGACACCAACCGCCGCCAGAGAATAGCCGGCGGACGTATAGAGAGAAAAAACGATTCCCGATAGACCGGCCAGGAAACCGGAAAGCGCGTAGATCTGGATCGTGGTCCGTGCAACCGGAACTCCCATCAACTGCGCCGTCTGCACCCCGCCACCAAGCGCATAGACGTTCGTTCCGAAGCGCGTGCGATGAGCAATGAAAATACCGGCGGCAAAGACAAGGATCATGACCCCGCCGATCAACGTCAACCGACCGCCGCCGGGCAGCTTGTAATAGAGGCCTGACAGCGTGTTGTAATAATCGTGGTTGATCGGAATGCTGTCGATCGAGAGCACGAAGGCCATGCCGCGCGCCAGAAACATGCCCGCCAGCGTCACGATGAAGGCCGGCATCTGTAGATAGTGGATCACCGCACCCATTGCCGCGCCAAAGGCCGTCGTGATGATCAACACCAGGACGAATGCGACAAGCGGGTGGATCGTGGTGTTCTGCAAGATGACAGCGAGGAAAACGCCGGTGAAAGCGATCACCGAACCAATCGAGAGATCAATGCCTCCCGAGATGATTACGAATGTCATCCCTACCGCAGCGATGCCCAGAAAGGCATTGTCCGTCAGCAGATTGCCGATGACGCGGGTGGATAGCATGTTCGGGTATTGCAGAGTGCAGACAGCATAGGACAGCACAAATATGACGATCGTCGCCATCAGCGGCAGATACTTCGAATTCATTTCTGCAGCTCCTCCCGGAGGCTCGGTCGACGCCGCAGGAAGACCGCGGCCGATTGGACTGCCGGCGACTGGATCACCAGAATGACAAGGACGATCACCGCCTTGATGATAAGATTGAACTCAGGCGGGAAGCCGGAGAGCAGAATGCCCGTGTTCACCGCCTGAATGATCATCGCACCAATCAGCGACCCGACGATGCTGAACCGTCCGCCGAGCAGCGAGTTGCCGCCGACGACCACGGCGAGGATCGCATCCAGTTCCAGCCAGAGCCCGGCATTGTTGGCATCGGCGCCCTTGATGTCGGCGGCAACGATGATCCCGGCGATCGCGGCACACAGACCGCTGACCACGTAAACAGCCATAAGCAGTACCGGCGTTCTTACGCCAGACAGCCGACTTGCCCGCCGATTGATGCCGGTCGCCTCGATCAGCATGCCAAGCGCCGTACGACGCACCAGCAGCGTCAGCAGAACGCCGACGACGAGCCAGATGACAACAGGCGTCGGCATGAATGCGAACGAACCGCTTCCGAAGAAGATCAGACCGTCGTCGTTGAAGGTCATGATCACGCCCTCGGTGATCAACTGCGCGATGCCGCGTCCGGCAACCATCAGAACAAGCGTCGCGATGATCGGCTGGATGTTGAGAATGGCAACAAGAAAGCCGTTCCACGCACCACAGGCGAGACCGACCAGCAACGTCACGATCAGTGTCCAGGCCAGCGAATTGCCCGATACGATGGACGAGGCCGCAACCGCACCGCAGATGGCGATCACCGCGCCGACGGACAGGTCGATGCCTTTGGTCGCGATGACCAGCGTCATTCCGATCGCCAGCAAAGCAACCGGCGCACCGCGGTTCAGCACGTCGATCAGACTGCCGTACAGCCGGCCATTCTGAATCGTGACATTAAAAAACTGCGGGAACATTATGAAATTCAACAGAAGAATAACGGCAAGCGCGATCAACTGCGGGGCAAGGCGTATCAAGAGGGCGTTGTGAGACGAGGTCATGCGTCCTCCGTCTTCTTATCGGCCGCGGCGATCGCCTGCACGATTCCCGCGGTCGTCACCTTCTCCCCGGCCAGTTCAGCTACATGTTCGCGGTCACGAAGTACCAAAACACGTGAACTGTAAGCGACAAGCTCTTCTAATTCCGATGAAATCACGATCAGCGACATGCCCTTTTCACAAAGTTGCTCGATCAGGCGGATGATCTCCGCGTGCGCACCGACGTCGATGCCGCGCGTGGGTTCGTCCAAGATCAGGAAATCCGGATTGGTCGCCAGCCAGCGTGCAAGGATGGCCTTCTGCTGGTTGCCTCCGGACAGAAGCCGGATCGGCTTCTCGCGGTCCGTCGTGCGAATATCCAGGGCCTTTATATAGCGGTCGGCAAGCTGGTTCTGCTCACTGCGGGACAGAGGCCGCGCCCATCCGCGCCGGGCCTGTAGCGCCAATGCGATGTTTTCCCGTATCGACAGATCGCCGATGATGCCGTCCGTCTTCCGGTCCTCCGGGCAGAACCCGAAACCACTACGGATGGCGGCTCTTGGGCTCGACAGCGATACGGTCTTGCCATCGATCTTGGCAGTGCCGCTATCGGCGCTGTCTATCCCGAACATCAGTTCGGCCGTCTCGGTGCGGCCGGAGCCGAGAAGGCCCGCAACGCCGACCACTTCGCCGACACGCACATCGAGATCGAAGGGCCTGACCTTGCCGCGTTTGCCATAACCCTCGAAACTGTATTTTACCGGGCCGGCAGCGATTGTCCTCTCCTTGGCGGCGGCCTCGGCATGAGCCAGCTCATGGCCAAGCATCATCTCGATCAGACTTTGCCGCGGCAGATCGGCGGTGGCGCGCGTTCCGACCAGGCGACCGTTGCGCAGCACCGTTATTCGATCGCTGATCTCGTAGACCTGCTCTATGAAATGCGTAATAAAAACAATTCCTAATCCGCGCTTCCTCAAGTCATTAACGATGCGAAACAGCATCACTACCTCATGGGTATCGAGGCTGGCGGTCGGCTCGTCCAGAATGAGAACCTTGCCGGAGAGATCCACGGCTCGCGCAATCGCGACGACCTGCTGGACCGCGACCGAGAAGCGGTCGAGTTGCGCCGAGACATCGATGTCGAGGCCGTATTCTTCCAGAAGCGTGCGCGCCTGCCGGTTCATCGCTCCGGTATTGATCATCCCGAAGCGCCGCGGCTGGCGGCCAAGGAAGAGATTTTCGGCAACGCTGAGATTGGGAAGGAGGTTCACCTCCTGATAGACCGTGCCGATACCGAGCTTCTGGGCAGCGAGCGTATTGCTCGGATCGATCTCCGCGCCATCAAGCATGAGGCTGCCCTCATCGCGATGGTAGGCACCGGTAATGCACTTGATCAGTGTCGATTTGCCCGCGCCGTTCTCGCCGAGCAGGGCATGCACCTCACCCTTCCGGAGAGCGAAGTCGACCTTGTTTAGAGCGACAGCGCCGGGGAAGAATTTGGACATCCCGGACGCCACGAGCACGTTCTCAAAATCGTGAATCATGAAGGCGGCTTTTCCTGATAATGACTGTCTTGTCGCGTAGCTGTCGGACATGATGCCCGGCCTTGCGCGGCAGTTCCGCACCGGCCCATGACGGACCGGTGCGGTTCCTGTGTCAGATCAGTAGCCGAGGCCCTTCTTCGACTCATAGACCTTCTTCGGGTCATCAGCCTGGGTGTAGAGCTTCGATTCCGTCTGGATCCACTTCGGCGGCGCCTTCTTGTCCTTCAGATAGGCATCGAGGACGTCGAATGCCGGGCCAGCCATGTTCGGCGTCAGCTCGACCGTGGCATTGGCCTCACCGGCTTCCATTGCCTTGAAGATATCAGGAACGGAGTCGATCGAGACGACGAGGATGTCCTTGCCTGGCTTCAGACCAGCTTCCTTGATCGCCTGGATGCCGCCGACAGCCATGTCGTCGTTATGGGCGTAAAGGGCGCAGATGTCCTTACCGCCGTTCTCGGCCTTCAGGAAGCTTTCCATGACTTCCTTGCCCTTGGTGCGGGTGAAGTCGCCGGTCTGGCTGCGGACGATCTTGAAGTTCGACTTGCCGGCGATGGCTTCCTCGAAGCCCTTCTTGCGGGCGATAGCCGGGGACGAACCGGTCGTGCCCTGAAGCTCGACGACGTTGCATGCCTTGTCGCCGACCGTCTTCACGAGCCAGTCGCCGGCAACCTTGCCTTCATGCACCTGATCCGACGTTACAGCGGTGAGGTAGAGATCCTCAGGCGCCTTGATCGTGCGGTCGAGCAAGATAACCGGAATATTGGCTTCCTTGGCTTCCTTCAGAACCGCATCCCAGCCGGTTTCGACGACGGGAGCGAGCAGGATCGCATTGACGCCCTGTGCGATGAAGGAACGGATCGCCTTGATCTGGTTTTCCTGCTTCTGCTGGGCATCGGCAAACTTCAGGTCGATGCCGCGCTTCTTGGCCTCTTCCTTGGTGACCGTCGTTTCGGCAGCACGCCAGCCGGATTCAGAACCGATCTGCGAGAAGCCGACGACGAGTTCGGCAGCCGACGCTGAACCGAACATGCAGGCAGCAAGGATCGTGGCACTCAAGAGTGCAGTCTTCAATTTCATGATTTCCTCCCAAAGCCGCCTCCTCGCGGCACACACAAGGAAAATCATATAGTATTACTTTTGTAAATGCACTTTATGGCATGCATCGCAACAAAAAAGGCGCCCGAGACGGGCGCCTTTTCGCACTTGCGAATAAACCTCAGCAGCTCACTTCGGCAGCTTGTCGTCAACGCCTTCGACGTAGAAGTTCATGCCGAGAAGTGTCTTGTCGTCAGACTTCTCGCCAGCCTTCAGCCACGGCGTTCCGTCCTGCTTGTTGATCGGGCCGGTGAACGGATGCAGTTCGCCCGACTTGATCTTGGCTTCGGTGTCCTGCGCCATCTTCTTCAAGTCGTCTGGCATGTTTGTGTAGTCGGCCATCTTGAGGATGCCGTCCTTCAAGCCGTCCCAGCTCTGCTCGGACTTCCAGGTACCGTCCAGGAGTGCGTGTACGCGCTTGGAGTAGTAGTTGCCCCAGGTATCGACAATCGCCGTCAGCTGAGCCTTGGGGCCCGCTGCGATCATGTCGGATGCCTGACCGAACGCGTGAATGCCGCGCTCTTCGGCAACCTGCATCGGCGCCGTCGTGTCGGTGTGCTGCGTCAGAACGTCCACGCCCTGGTCAACCATCGCCTTGGCGGCATCGGCTTCCTTGCCTGGGTCGAACCAGGTGTTGACCCAGATGACCTTGAGCTTGAAGCTCGGATCGATCGACTTGGCGCCCTGCTCGAACGCGTTGATGCCCATCACAACTTCCGGAATCGGGAAGGATGCGATGTAGGCAGCGCCGTGGTTCTTCGAAGTCTTGGCAGCGATCTGGCCGAGGATGTAGCGGCCTTCGTAGAAGCGCGAGTTATAGGTCGCGAGGTTCGGGCCGGACTTGTAGCCGGTGCCGTGCTCGAACTTCACCTTCGGGAACTTCGCAGCGACCTTCACGGTCGCGTCCATGAAGCCGAACGAGGTGGAGAAGATCAGCTTGCAGCCCGAGCGAGCGAGACGCTCGATGGCGCGCTCGGCGTCAGGGCCTTCAGGAACGTTTTCGAGGTAGGACGTCTCGATCTTGTCGCCGAACTCTTCCTGGATCTGCAGGCGTCCGCGGTCGTGAGCCTGCGAGTAGCCGCCGTCCGTGTGGGATCCGACGTAAACGAAACAGACCTTCGTCTTGTCGGCTGCCTGCGCGGGAGCGCTTACGCTGAGCAGCGCGGCGGCCGAGGCAGCAAATGCAAGTGCGAGTTTTTTCATGATAGCCCCTGTTGGTTTGAAATGTCTGGAAGCGCTTTCATTTCTTTTACTTAGCGCTCCGGTACGAACGGCTTTCCCAGCGACGCCGGCGTATTGATCAACGTCGTGCGGCGATTATGAGAAATGATGACGAGAACCACAATAGTCGCCGCGTAAGGCAGCATCGACAGAAACTGGGCCGGGATGCCGACGCCAAACGCCTGTGCATGCAGTTGCAGGATCGTGACGGCTCCGAACAAATAGCCGCCGGCAAAGACGCGCCACGGGCGCCATGATGCAAAGACGACGAGCGCCAAGGTAATCCAGCCGCGCCCGGACGACATGTTCTCCACCCATTGCGGCGTGTAGACGAGGGAGAGCTGGGCACCGGCCAGACCGGCGCAGCCGCCTCCGAACATCACGGCCAGATAGCGGGTCCGAATGACGTTGATGCCAAGCGCATGCGCGGAGCCGTGGCTGTCGCCGATGGCGCGAAGCTTCAAGCCGGCGCGGCTACGGAACAGGAACCAGCTGACGCCGAACAAAAGCGCGAGCGACAGATAGAATGTGAGGTCCTGGCGGAAGAGCACGGAGCCGATCAGCGGAATATCCGACAGGTAGGGCACCACGATGGGCGTCAGGCGGACACCGGGAACGCTGACATAACCCTCGCCGAGCATGCCGGAAACGCCGAGCCCGAGAATGGTAAGGGCAAGACCGGTGGCCACCTGGTTGGCGACCAGCGTCAAGGTCAGGAAACCGAAGAGCAGCGAGAAAAGCGCCCCCATGGCGATGCCTGCCAGAATTCCGACGTAGGGTGAGCCGCTGAGCTGCGCGCCGGCGAACGCAGCCACCGCTCCCATGATCATCATTCCCTCGACACCGAGGTTCAATACGCCCGAACGCTCTGCAACGAGCTCTCCGAGTGCTGCGATAACCAGCGGCGTGGATGCCGTGATGACGGTGAGAAGAATGGCTTCGAAGATGCTCATACCGCGCCTCCGCGAATGCGCGACCAGACGATGCGAATCTTGTAGTAGATCAGCGTATCGCAGGAGAGGACAAAGAACAGCAGCAGCCCCTGGAACACGCGCGTGACCTTATCCGATACGCCGATCGAAAGCTGAGCCGCCTCGCCGCCGAGATAGGTCAGCGCCAGCACCAGCCCCGACGCGACGATGCCCAGCGGGTTCAAGCGGGCGAGAAAGGCCACGATGATCGCGGTAAAGCCGTAGCCGGGCGAAATCGCGGGCTGCAAGTGACCGATGGAACCGGAAACCTCAGAAATGCCGGCGAGACCCGCCAGTGCACCCGAGAAAAGAAAGCTGAACCAGATCATCTTCTTGGACGAGAAGCCCGCGAAGCGCCCTGCCCGCTCGGACTGGCCAAGCACGACGATCTCAAATCCGCGCAGCGTATATTTCAGCATGAACCAGGCGAGGATGGCAGCGACGATCGCGAAGACAAATGCCCAGTGGGCGCGCCCGGACTCTTCCCAGATTGCCGGCAAGGTCGCTTCCGGACCAAAGGGAACGCTTTCCGGGAAGTTGAACCCTTCCGGATTTCGCCATGCGCCACGGATAAGCCAGTCGAGAAACAGCTGTGCGATGTAGACAAGCATCAAGCTCGTCAGGATTTCGTTGGTGTTGAAGTGCGCCTTGAGCAGAGCTGGTATTGCCGCGAAAAGCGCCCCACCGATAGCACCCATGATCAACATCAGCGGCAACACCATCGGCGAATGCCACTCGGTGAAGAGGATCGGCAGAATGGAGCCGGTTATCGCGCCGACGGTAAACTGGCCCTCGGCGCCTATATTCCAATTGTTCGAGCGATAGCAGACTGCGAGACCGACGCCGATCATGATCAGCGGCGCGGCCTTCACCGCGAGCTCATGCAACGACCAGACCTCCAGCAAAGGTTCCAGGAAGAACGCGTCAAGCGCCTCCACGGGGTCCTTGCCGAGGATGACGAACATGATCGCGCCGGCTGCGAGCGTCAGCACCAACGCCAGCAGCGGCGAAACAAATCCATAGAGCTTGGAGGCCTGCGGACGCCGTTCGAGTTCAATGCGCATTGGCCGCCTCCGATGCGGTCTTGCTTTCATGCAGGCCACCCATCAGGAGGCCGATCTTTTCACGGGAAAGTTCGCCCGATGCAAACGGCTGCGACAGGCGGCCTTCCGATATGACTGCGATCTCGGTTGCGACCTCGAATATCTCATCGAGGTCCTGGCTGATGACGACCACCGCAGATCCTCTGCGTGCGAGATCCACGAGAGCCTGGCGGATGCGGCTTGCCGCTCCGGCGTCGACGCCCCAGGTCGGCTGGTTGACGACAAGCACCGCCGGTTCGCGGTCGAGCTCGCGCCCGACGATGAATTTCTGCAGGTTGCCGCCGGACAGTGAGCCCGCGGCCGGATCTTCGCCGCTCTTGCGGACATCCATTTCTTCCGAAATGCGCTTCGTCGCATTCTTGACGGCGCCGCGGCGAATGATCTTGAGGAAGCCGCCGCCCAGGAACGCCTTCCGATCCGACTGGCTGCGCGCCAGCACCAGATTATCAGACAGCTTCATGGCGGACACGGCGGCGTGCCCATGCCGTTCCTCAGGCACGAAGCCGGCACCAATCAGGCGGCGTGCGGTGATGCCCTGCGTGCCGACGGACTTATTGCGGATCTTGACTGCATCAGGGTTCGAAACCGGATACTCGCCCGACAGGGCATCAAAAAGCTCGCCCTGGCCGTTTCCGGCAACACCAGCGATCGCCAGGATTTCCCCTGCGCACACCGCAAGCGACACGTCTTTCAACGGCATCGCAAAGGGCGTGCGCGGCGCCACGGAAAGATTCGATACAACGAGCTGGACGTCGCCCTTATTGCCGCGATCCGGATGGGTAACAGTTGCAACGTCGCTTCCGACCATCATACGGGCAAGCGAGGCCGGCGTTTCCTGGCGCGGGTCACAAGCGCCCGTGACCTTGCCGTGTCGAAGCACCGTGGCGCGATCGCAGATGCGCTGAACTTCTTCGAGCCGGTGGCTGATGTAGAGCACCGAGCGGCCTTCGGACTTCAGCTTGAACAGCGTTTCGAAGAGCCTGTCGGCCTCCTGTGGCGTCAATACCGAGGTCGGCTCGTCGAGAATGATGAGCTTCGGGTTCTGCAGGAGCACCCGGACGATCTCTATACGCTGTCGTTCCCCGACCGAAAGGTCGGCGACATGTGCATGCGGGTCGAGCGGCAGGCCGTAGGCCCGCGACAGCGACTTGGCTTCCTCGGCAATCCTGCTGATCGGAATGCTGTCGTCGAGCGAAAGGGCGATATTCTCGGCCACCGTCAGCGCTTCAAAGAGCGAGAAGTGCTGGAAAACCATGCCGATCCCAAGCTTGCGGGCATTTCCCGGCGATCCGATCGACACCGGGTGTCCATCCCAAAGGATCTGGCCTTCGGTCGGTTCGAGAACCCCGAAAAGCATCTTCACCAAGGTGGATTTACCAGCGCCGTTCTCGCCAAGGAGAGCATGAATTTCGCCGGGTGCGATATCAAGGTCGATCTGGTTACAGGCAGCAAAGCTGCCAAACAGCTTTGTCAGCTTCTGGACCGAAAGTAACGCACCGGAAGCCGGCACATTCGATGACGACACGTTCCCCTCATTTCCCCCTGCCGACCTGCCCATTCAGGATCTTTATGGGATCAGCAGTGTAGTTCCGGTAGTTTTTCTGGACTCCAGATCCGTGTGGGCTCGCCCAACCTCACGTAACGGATAGGTTTGATTGATATTGATACGCACTTTGTTGCTCAAAACAACATCAAATAACATGTTTGCACAATCAGTTAGCTCTTCCCGCGTCGCGATGTAGCTGAAAAGCGTGGGTCTCGTCGCGAAGAGCGAACCTTTTTGCGCCAGCATGGAGAGAGTGAAGTTCTCGATCGGTCCTGAGGACTGCCCGAAAGATACGAACATTCCCAAGCGTTTCAGACAGTCGAGAGATTGCGGAAACGTGTCGCGGCCGATGGAATCGTACACGACGTCCACACCCGTGCCACCGGTAATGTCTTTGACCCGATCGACGAAGTTTTCACTATTGTAATCAATGACGTGATCGTAGCCGTGTTTCAGAGCAAGGCTTACCTTGCTGCTCGATCCCGCGGTCCCGATCACGGTCGCGCCGATGGCCTTTGCCCATTGCCCCGCGATGAGACCGACGCCGCCGGCCGCGGCGTGGAACAGGATGGTTGTTCCGGGCCCGACCTTGAAGGTGCGCCGCAGGAGATATTCGGCGGTCATGCCCTTCAGCATCATCGACGCGGCGGTTTCAAGCGAGATACCATCGGGCACCTTCACGAGATGCTTGGTTTCGACGTTGCGCTCGACGCTGTAGGCACCGTCGGAACCGGCATAGGCAACCCGATCGCCGACCTTGAAGTCTTCGACACCTGGCCCGACGATGGTTACCGTTCCGGCGGCCTCCTTGCCTGTTATGAACGGCATGTGAGGCGCCTTGTAGAGACCGGTCCGGAAATAAACGTCGATAAAGTTCAGACCGATCGCGGCGTGGCGGATCTGCACTTCTCCGGCAGAGGGCGGCGGCAAGTCGACATCCGCATATTCGAGAACCTCCGGACCGCCGGTCCTGTTCATCACCACCGCCTGCGTCTTGGCCATCCTACCTCCTCCTTCATTCTATCCCTTGCGTCCAAGCGCCGGTACAAGCTGCAGCACGGCGCCAACGCAATAGAGATAGATGCCGCTCACGATGAACAGGACAAGCGCCCATTGCGGCATATCGAAATGCATCAGCAGGGAATACATTCCGAGAGCGGACCAGAGAAAGAAGACGGCGAGATTGACCGGCCTCAGGCGCTCTACGCGGACTGGATGCAGGAAGTTGATAGGCAGGAACGTCAGCACGACCGACACAAGAACGACCGCGAGCGCCGTGGCAGCGCTGGCGTGCATGACGAAAAGCGTGAACACGATCATGTTCCAGACAACGGGGAAGCCGGAGAAGAAATATTCGTCGGTCTTCATGCCCATGTCGGCATAGTAGATGGCACTGGAAACGACGATCATACCTGCCGCTACGAAGGACCAGGGTTCTCCGATCATGCCGCTTTGATAGAGCGCGAAGGCCGGCAGGAGCACGTAGGTCACATAGTCGATGATATTATCGAGCGTATCGCCCGACCAGTTTGGCAGAACTTCCTTGACGCGCACCTTTCGTGCGATCGGCCCATCGATACCATCGACGAGGAGCGCGAGGCCCAGCCACCAGAACATATCGATAAATCGGTGTTCTGCCGCCGCAACGACGCCAAGAAACGCAAGGAATGAACCGGAGGCCGTCAAAATATGGACGGAAAAGGCGCGCATTTCCGCGTAAGGTACGCGCTTGTAATTGAAAATCTTCATGTTTCCCCGAACAGCCTACTGGCATCCGCGCCCGGCAGGCGCGGTTTTTGCCTAATATGCATCCTTTGGATCGCTTCGCCAGCGCAAAAGCGAATGATGCCATGGCGCAGGTCGAATCCTGACAATGACACGCATATTTCGCCCAAACAGGCAGAGAAAGAATGGAATACCTTTAATCCAATGCCTATTTGTAATATCTCGCTCGCATCGAAAAGATCATCCGACGAAATACGGGATCCGACAGCGCATGAACGCCCCTGCAAAGACCGAAGAATTCGCCTCTCCCATTCCCGCCGGCGTGTACGCCGAGACGGTATTGAGCGTAACGCATTATACGGATCGCCTCTTCCGCTTCACGATGACGCGTCCGCAGGGTTTCCGTTTCCGGTCCGGTGAGTTCGCGATGATCGGCCTGATGGTCGAAGGCAAACCGATTTTCCGCGCCTATTCGATCGCAAGCCCGTCCTGGGCGGAAGAACTCGAGTTCTTCTCGATCAAGGTTCCTGATGGCCCGCTCACCTCGCACCTCCAGGCGATCAAGCCCGGCGATCAGGTTCTGATGCGCAAAAAGCCAACAGGCACGCTTGTCCTCGACGCACTCACTCCCGGCCGCCGCCTCTACATGTTCTCGACCGGAACCGGCATCGCGCCGTTCGCCAGCCTCATCCGCGATCCGGACACTTACGAGCAGTATGAGGAAGTCATTCTGACCCATACGACGCGTGATATTGCCGAACTGAAGTACGGTTTCGACCTCGTGCACGAAATCCAGAACGACGAGATCCTGAAGGAAGTTGTCGGCGACAAGTTGCGTCACTACGCGACCGTCACGCGTGAGGATTTCGAATATCGCGGCCGCATCACCGATCTGATGGCGTCAGGCAAGCTGTTCACCGACCTCGGCGTTCCGCCTCTCGATCCGGCGATCGATCGCGGCATGATCTGCGGCTCGTCCGCGATGCTGAAGGACACGAAAGAACTTCTGGAGAAGGCTGGCCTCGAGGAGGGTGCGAATAGCAAACCCGCCGAGTTCGTCATCGAACGAGCCTTCGTCGGCTGACCCAAGCTTCGCGGCCCCGGAAACGGGGCCGTTTTCATTTGCCGCTCAGATATCCGATCAGGACCGCCATCGTTCTATGTGCTTCGGCCACGTCGCCGCGATGAATAGCGCGAATGGCGTCCGTATGAAGCGAGATCGACTGATCCATTCGATCTGAATTTGCCGTCGAGTACCACAGGCGCCGCGAGTGGGTCTGTACCGGCGCCAGAGCGGACGTGATGAAGACATTCGGACAGGCGTCTTCCAGAATTTCGTCGAATGCCTTGTCGGCCGCGAAGAACACTTCGAGATCGCGGCTCACCGTACAGCTTTCCATCTTCGCCGCGCAACTGGCCAGCTGCTGGCGCTGCTCGTCATCTGCGTGCTCGGCAACAAGGGCGGCGGCGATCGGCTCAAGCTCGCCGCGCACCTGCATGACGTGGCCGTGATCGCCAGGCCGAATTTCCGCAACCTGGAGACCGACCCTCGGCTTGACCATGATCAGCCGCTGCCACGCCAGTTTCTGCACGGCCTCGCGGACGGGGGTACGGCCATGGCCCGCGAGCTCTATCAGCTCTTTTTCCGTGACGTAGGCACCCGGCGGCAAAGCCAACGTGACGATCGCATGCTCAAGCGCAAGATATGCAAGATGGCTCTGTGAATTCTGCATCAAATCTCTGATCCGGCCCCTGATATATCATAATCGCGATCAAGGGGAATGCAATGGCAGGTTGCTCGCGTCCACACGATCGAGGCCGCCCGGCTATTCGTGCCGCAACGCTTCGATCGGGTTCAACTGCGCGGCTCTTCGCGCCGGGAAATAGCCGAACACCATGCCTATGGCAGCCGAAAAGGCGAAGGCTACCCCGATCATCATGGGGCTGACGACGAAAGGCACCTTCAAAAGCGTAACCGCAGTGAAGCCAAGCCCGAGGCCCAGCAAAATTCCGGCCATTCCTCCGAAGACGGACAGTGCCACCGCTTCCACGAGAAATTGCATCAGCACCTGCTTCTCGAGTGCGCCGATTGCCAGTCTTATGCCGATTTCACGCGTTCGTTCGGTCACCGAGACAAGCATGATGTTCATGATCCCGATGCCGCCCACGAGCAAGCTGATCGCAGCAACCGCTCCGAGCAGGCCTGTCAGCAGCGTCGTGGTCCCCGTCATCGCCTCGGCGATCTGCGTCATGTCATTGACGTTGAAATCATCCTCGCGGCCGGGAATGATCTTGCGCCGCTCGCGCAGCAGATTCTCGGTTTCGTCCTGTATCTTCGAGGTCGAAACGCCGTCGCGCGCCGAGATGACGATCATCTGGACGTTGGCATTGGCCTTGCCGCCTATGCGTCGCTGATAGACCTTCACCGGCATCAGAACCACGTCGTCCTGATCATTGCCCATGCCGGATTGGCCGCGCTTGGCAAGAACTCCGATGACGCCGCATGAGACCTTGCCGACGCGGATCTGTTGTCCGGTTGGGTCGGCCGCTCCAAAAAGCTGCGAGCGCACGGTTTCACCGACAATGCAGCGCGCGCGTCCACGTTCTTCGGCGGCATCGAAGCTGCGGCCGAGAGCCATGTCCCAATCCTGCGCCACCAGATAGTCGTTCGTCGTGCCCATCACCGTCGTGGAGTGGCTCTGGCCGCCATAGATCGCCGTTGCCGTCGTCTGGTTCAGGGGAGCGACAGCGCGCAGTCCGCCGACCTGATCGCGGATCGCATCCACATCCGCGATCGTGAACCGACGGGCCTCCGAGCTGGCCCGGCCCGGCCCGAACTGCCCGGGTCGCGCAAACAGCATGTTGGTCCCGAGCCGGGAGAGTTCCGACGTGACCTGGGCTGTCGTTCCGTTGCCGATCGTGACGAGTGCGATGACGGCCGCAACGCCGATGACGACGCCGAGCACGGTCAAGAAGGAGCGCAGCATATTCCGGCGGATCGCGCGCAGGGCGAGCTTGAGGGTCTCAAAGAACATGTTCGGCCCTCGCCTCGTCCGCAGGACCGACCTCAAGCTTGCCGTCGACGAAGCGCAGCAGACGCTCGGCATAGGCTGCGATATCCGGCTCATGCGTAACCATGACGATCGTGATTCCCTCCTCACGATTCAGCCGCGTCATCAGGTCCATGATTTCGATGCTGGTCTTCGTATCGAGGTTTCCGGTCGGCTCGTCCGCAAGCAGCAGCGAGGGTTGGGTGACGATCGCGCGAGCAATCGCCACGCGCTGCTGCTGACCACCGGACAATTCCTGCGTCTTGTGATGTTCGCGCCCGGAAAGACCGACGAGCCCCAGCGCTTCCTTGGCGCGGCGATGCCGTTCGCCTGCCTGCATTCCGCGATAGATCAACGGCAGCTCGACATTCTCGACGGCAGATGTGCGAGACAAGAGGTTGAAGCCCTGGAACACGAACCCCAGCATGTGACGGCGCAGCATCGTGAGCTGGGAGCGATCAAATCCCCGCGTCGAAATGCCCTGAAACAGGTAGTCGCCGCTCGTTGGAACATCGAGGCAACCGAGAATGTTCATGGCCGTCGACTTGCCGGAGCCCGACGGCCCCATGATCGCGACGAACTCATGGGTATTGATCGAAAGGTCGACGTGGTCGAGGGCGCGGATGGCGGCCTCGCCGTTCCCGTAGATCTTGCTGACCTTCTGGAATTCGATGAGTGGCGGACGGGTCATCGACGGCCCCCTATTTCGCCTGCTCGGTCGCGTCTGTAATCACGGCATCGCCTTCCTTGAGATCCCCGGATGCCACTTGGGTGAACTGACCGTCCGATGATCCAACCTGGATGACGACAGGCGCCGGCTTGCCCGCCTTCAAAATCCAGACGCGACGCTTCGCGCCCGTCAGTGCCTCGCCGCCCTGGCCGCCGGTGCGCGGCCCCATGCGTGGCGGACGGAGCAGGCCGAAGATGCCGCGGCCGCGCGAGCCTTCGGCAGCCGCCGGCGCGTAGCGGAGAGCAGCGTTCGGCACCATCACTGTATTCTTGACCGCCTCGACGGTCACATCGGCTGTCGCCGTCATGCCGGGGCGAAGAAGGAGCGCGGCATTGTCCACCGACAGAATGGCCTTGTAGGTCACCACATTGTTCGTGGTCTCGGAGGCGAAGCGGATCTGCTTGATCTCCGCCGGGAAGGTCCGGTCGGGATAGGCGTCCACGGTAAAGGTCGCCGTCTGCCCAACTGCGATCTGGCCGACATCCGCCTCGTCCACGTCGACCTGAAGCTCCATCCTCTTCAGATCGCCGGCGATCACGAAGAGGATAGGAGCGGATAGAGACGCCGCGACGGTCGCGCCTGGATCGACGGACCGTGTCAGAATCACGCCATCGATCGGCGAGACGATCTTCGCCTTGGAGAGATTGACTTCGGCCAGTTGGAGATCGGCTTCCGCGGAAAGAACCGCGGCCTCGTTGATGTCCTTGGTCGCCAAGGCCGAATCGACCTTGTAGCGCGAATCTTCCAGACTCTGCTGCGTGGAGACGTTGCTTTGAACCAGATTGCGCAGGCGCTCGTACGAGCTGCGCGCCGATTCGAGATCAGCATTGGCCTTCGCCACGTTCGCCTTGGCCGAATCAAGTTTGGCGCGGGTGCTTTTCACATCGGCTTCAAGCTTGTTCGTATCGAGCAGCGCAAGCACTTCGCCCGACTTCACGTCGCTGTTGTAGTCGACATTCACGTCGCGGACCGTGCCCGAAAGTTCGCTGGAGATATCGACCTGCTCCGTCGGCTGCACCGATCCGGTCGCTGTGACGAGAACCGTCAGATCGCCACGCTTGACCGGCTGCGTCGTATAGGAAACGACATTGCCGCCCGGCCGGGCATAGAGATAAGCCGCACCGCCGACCACGGCGGCGACGATGACGAGCCCAAGCAGGCGCTTGCCCCAGCGATTGCTACGCTGCCGTCCGGAAGCCGCAAGCACGGCCGCCAGGTCGGAATTGCCTGGTTCTGTAGTCTGTTCGCGTGTGGTCACTCTGTCGTTCATCCGGGCCTCTTGGAACTCAGCCTGCTCGTCTTTCATTTCCGCTTACCAAGACGAAGCTGAACGCACGATTAGCATCACGCCCGAATGACACGAGCGACCATGAAAATGAAATTAAATCTTGGAAAGAAAACTCCGGTTTTGGTCTGATGCCCGCGATTTTCGAAAATCTCGGACAGCAAAAAGGCGGGCTTTGGCCTGCCCGCCTCACCTTCGCTGACATCCCTCTGAAAGCTAAGCACCCAGCTCCGCGATAGAGACTGGAGGCCGGCGCTTGGCGGCCATCAGTAGGTCGAGTTCCGTCGCTGAAGGTCCGAACTTGTCGAAGAGACGCGTCGCTTCGTCCTTGTCCAGTCGATACCTGCGCGCGAACTCAGCAAGGCTGTAAGGACGGCCGCGCAAGACCTTGCGCGTTGTGGGGTGCTCGATCACGTTGGTCATTAATTCATCCTTTCGATAGAATACCAACTAGCGCGCCACACCTCATTGTGAAGTACAGAAAACCAAAGAAGCAATTGATTTATTTAAATATTTTTCGGAACCTTTCCTCCGTTCATGCATTAGAAGCTCTTCCGCCGCGCACCGATTATCACAAGGATTCCGCAATCGCACAGGCAAGCGGAAACGCGCAGCCGACATCACCGTACGGCGATCGCGCAAGAAATGTGCCTGATACACAGGAAAGGGAGATTTTTCAGTTGACCACAATGGGTCGGCTGCATATGTTCCGCGCACTTCCAGCGGGGGCGTGCACCGAGCGCCTTTTCCGACGCGGGAGAGCGTAGCTCAGCCGGTAGAGCAACTGACTTTTAATCAGTAGGTCTCGGGTTCGAACCCCGACGCTCTCACCACTATTTTCAAACACTTAGCTTTATTTTGGAATGCGCTGTTCACGGTTCACCGTCGTCGCGATGTTGACCACTCGCCGGAGTTTACTTCGGCTGGCAGTTTTCCGCGATCTGCTGGTCCAGGATGATTGCGGTCATGCTGTCGGTCGCATTCTCCCTGATCGTCTGAAGCTGACGTGTCCGTTCGTTTCCGGCGTCACCGCGATCTCGGATCAGGTTTTCCAGCTGGACGCGAAGATCTGTGCATTTCCCGAAAACACCGGGAACGATCTCAGAGACGTCGCGGCAGAGCTTTGCGCCGTAATACCTGGCGGCATCCATCAGGCAGACCTCATAGGACGACCGTACCACGTCCATCTTCTGGGTGAGCTCTTCGAAAGTGGCGGCGTGGGCGCCGACCGGCGCCAGCAGAAGTGTGAAGACTAGAACGCTTTTCATTGATGCCCCATCGGTGTGGAAATGAGAGCCAACAACCACCGCCTCAACCCCTCTTGGGAGCCGGCGCGCAGCTATGAACTGCGACGTCTTCTTCCGCAATTAGCGGATCGCAGGCCGCTCCACAACTTCGCCATTGATGTGAAGCGCTTACTTCCGATGGCTAGTCTCGCCTCGCCTGTGAAGTCGCTCGCATGCGTTCAATCATCATATGCTGCAGCAGAATGATTGTTTTCATGTCGACAATGTCGCCCGAGGCAATCATGTCGAACGCGGCTTGAAACGGCACCTCCACGACCTCGATATCCTCGCCTTCATGCGCAAGACCGCCGCCGGCGGACCTGTCGTCCTCGCTGTAGCTGCCAACGAACATGCTGACGACCTCGGTCAGTCCTGCAGGATTGCCATAAGCGGCCGCGACGAACTTGAGGTCTTTGACCACGACGCCCGCCTCCTCCATCGCTTCCCGTCTCACGCATTGCTCCGGCTCGTCTCCTTCGAGGATGCCAGCGCAAGCTTCCAGCATATAGGGGTCGTCGCCGTTGGCCATCGGAGCCGGCCGAAACTGGCGCACGAGAACAACCGTGTCGCTGGACGGATTATGGAGAAGCACCGAAGCCGCATCCCCACGGTCATAGACCTCGCGCGACATCTCTGCTGCGGTACCGTCGACGCGACGATAGCGAAAGACATGCTGGGTGAGGCTTCCCCAACCCTGGTAAAGTAGAGTTGAAGAAGTGATTGCAGTTGACGTCAACGACCGTCTCCCTTTCATTCGCAGCATCAGGTCCGCCAGCAGACGGACCGCAGGCGACGCGCTTCTTTACGCTCGGATCCACGGCTTGTAGAGTCGGATCGCCGACATGCCTCCGATAGGCGTTCCTAGCCGTCGGACGACTTGGGCCGCAACAGAACGGAGTTTGTACTCATGAGCGTTCGTCCACCGCAATCATTGATGCGACCGTTCTCTGTCGAAAGCGGGTTCAACGTTCTCGAATACGAGCTGGCGGCTGAGCGGGCTAACGCCCTTGGTCGGCACGGCAGGACAGTTGAAACCGCCCTGGCAGACCTGAAAACCGCCGACGCTAAGGGTCAAAAGGACGATCTTCATCAGCAGGCCCTACTGCAGAAGGCGTCGGACGCCGTCTGGTCCTTCATGGTTCAACGGGAAATCTGCGGGCTGCGGAACAGCCGGGATGTCATCCAGCGCTATGAAATACCAGAGGAAGTGCTTGCGCGGCTGGGATCCTCGCCGCGCTGACGAAGGCAACGGCTATCCGGAGCCGCGCTTGTGGCGATCGCTGTCGCTGGGAAAGGCCGCGATGGTGATGTTTCGCCCGCCCGCCTTTGCTTCCAGTAGAGCGGCATCGGCACGCCACAGCAGCATTGCCGCCTCGGAGGCTTCCTCCGAATAAGCCATGCCGATCGAGACAGAGACGGCGCCGAGAATACGGCCTCTGTGCGACAGAGCCGTACCACGAATGTTTGTTCTGACCCGCTCCGCAAGGCTGAAGGCTTCGTCCGCTTCCGTCCCCGGTAAAAACACCGCGAACTCTTCGCCGCCAAATCGATAGGCTCGGCCGGCGTCATCGATCGTATCCACAATGATCTGCGAGACATAGCGCATGACTTCGTCGCCAGCGTCGTGGCCGAACTCATCGTTGAACCGCTTGAAATGATCGATGTCGATCATCATGCAGGCAAGCGGATCACGGGAGGCATCACGCGTATAGCGATTGACGTCCTCGTCGAGCGATCGGCGGTTATGAAGGCCGGTCAAGGGATCGCGAACCGACAGGTTGGTCAGTTTGTCCCGCAATTGAAGGTTTGCGACGGCCAGGCCGACATTCTCGGCAATGAGCTCCAGGTACAGACGCGATGCGTCCGCGGCCATCTGACGATCCGGTCGTTCCTCGAAATAGAGCAGACCGATTGCGTCGCCCTGCGCCGTCAGCGGCACACAGAGACCGGCAGCGTCGTCTTCATTCAGGTGCTGACAGCCTATGTCGCCGTGGTCAGGGGCGCTGACATGCGGCCTGCCGCGCCGCAGAGCCCAGCAGGCGGTTGCCGGGAACGAATACTCGGAGCGATGCGGTTCGCGCCAGGACGCCACAGACGTCAACCCGCTCCGCGCTTCGTTCATCACATACAGTTGCCCTGCGAGATCAGGGAAGATTTGCGGCGCGAACAAAGCCACGACCTCGGCCAGTTCCTCCTGCTTCTGGCATGCCTGAAGCCGGTGCATCATCTGCAGGATCAAATCCTTCGTCTTCAGGTCTTGCCGTCTTTCGGAGTCCAGCCGATCGCGCTCAATTCCGTTCTCGCGGAATATATGGATCGCTTCGTTCATTTCGCCGATCTCGTCACGTCGGCGATCGAGCGGAACGTCTACTTCGTAATCCTGTTTCGCCAACCGGCTGACAATACCGGTCATGCGCACGAGCGGCATCGCCACGCGACGCCTGAGGATGAAGTACAGGACACCGAGAAAGAGAGCTGCGTTCAGCGACAGCAGGATCTTGGCAGCAAGGCTCCACCAATCGGCACGCCATCGCGCATCGGCCAGCGCTGCTTCGGTGCGCGCGCCGGTCAACTCTCGAAAACGCGTGACCGAGGCGAGCAGTTGCGTCTGAAGACGATCATGTTCGGGGCCGAAAAGCATCTGCCGGGCACCCGTCTGATCGCTACTGCCATAGGCAGCAACCGCATCCACCTCGATCTTGTCGAGCGCTTCCGCCTCGCGCGCGATATCATCAAGCGCAGTCAACTCGGCCTGCGATGCCCCGAGCTCGCGAACGCGCTTGATTGCCGTCTCACGCTGCCTCTCCTCGCCTTCCTTGCCATGGAAAGCGTCCAGGTGGCGGATATCTCCCCTGATGACGTAGAGACGCGCCTCATCGGTCCGCTCCTCGGCGCCCAGCGCCAGATCCTCGCCGAGCTCATCGAGGGCCAGATGCTCCTCGACGGCAACGCGTTCCCGGGTGGCACTGTGGGCGGAAAAAATAAACGCACTCGCAGACAGGGCCGTCAAAGCGACCGTGACGCCGTAAGCCCAGTTCGTGATTTCACTTATTCTCATATAGAGATATTACCGATTCCAGATTGCCAGAGAATTAACTCTACACCTACGTACGATTGTATCCCTAGAGAGAAACGCGCAAAAAGGTGATTGGCTCAAACCTGCTCCGTGCGATAGGAGTTCGCGGATGATTGCCCGCCGCCGGAGTGCCTAAGTGTCGATTGCCGATATTTCCCTGTTGAGCGCCCTGCTTGCCGGCGCGCTGTCGTTTCTCTCCCCGTGCGTGCTGCCCCTCGTTCCGCCCTATCTCTGCTACATGGCCGGTATCTCGGTCGAGCAATTCCGTGGCGGTGGGCCAGTTACCGTCGCCCCCGACGTGCGGCGCGGCGTGTTGTTGTCGGCGCTCTTCTTCACGCTTGGCTTTGCGACCGTGTTCGTCGCGCTTGGCGCCGGCGCTTCCAGCATCGGCATGGCGCTTCGCCAGCACCTCGATCTCCTGGCCAAGATCGGCGGCCTGATCATCATCGTCATGGGATTGAACTTCCTCGGAGCCTTCAGGATCGGACTGCTCGCACGCGAGGCTCGCTTTCAGGGTGGCGGCAAACCGGCAACATTGACCGGTGCTTATGTGATGGGCCTGGCCTTCGCCTTCGGCTGGACGCCGTGCATCGGTCCTGTGCTTGGTGCGATCCTCGGTGTCGCAGCATCGCGGGAAACCGTCGGCTCCGGCGCGGGCCTGCTTGCCGTCTATTCCCTTGGCCTTGCCATCCCGTTCTGGATCGCGGCCGGTTTTTCCGGCGCCTTCATGGCCTTCCTGACGCGTTTCCGGAAACACCTCGGAACGGTCGAGAAGTTCATGGGCGTGTTCCTTATCCTGACCGGCCTAGCCTTCATGTTCGGCTTCGTCAGCAACGTTGCAATCTGGTTCCAGCAGACCTTTCCAATCCTGACGCAAATCGGCTAAGCCGGTGTCGCCTCTGGAATCTGCATTGGGATAGACATTGTCCGACATCGTCAGCCTGCTTCTGCCGTTCTTCGGCCTGATCCTTATCGGCTATATCGCGGCGAAGGTGACGAAGCAGCCGGCAGACGCCTTGGGCTGGATGAACACGTTCATCATCTACGCCGCCATTCCAGCGCTGTTCTTCAAGCTGGTCTCGCGGACACCCTTCGAAGATCTCACGCGTATCGATTTCATCGCCACCGACCTGGCTGCGACCTATTCGATCTTCATCGTGCTGTTTGCGATCGGTCGCTTGGTCCGGAAAAACTCGCTGGCCGACTGCACGATACAGTCCTTTGCCGGTGCCTACGGCAACATCGGCTATATGGGCCCTGGCCTCTCTCTGCTGGCGCTCGGCGAACGCGCAGCCGTTCCCGTAGCGCTGATCGTCTGCCTTGAGAACGCGCTGCATTTCGTTGTCGCACCGGCACTCATGGCGGTGGCGGGCGACGACCGGCGATCGACCGGCCGACTGGCGATCGATATCGTGAGAAAGGTGGCTTTCCACCCCTTCATCCTGTCGACGGCGCTCGGATTCGTTGCCGCCGGTCTGCAGATCGACCAACCGCCCGCCCTGCAGCGCTTCATAGACTATCTCTCGCAGGCGGCCGCGCCGTGCGCCCTGTTCGCGATGGGGGTAACGCTGGCACTTCGGCCGTTGAAGCGCGTACCTGTCGAGATCGGCTACATCGTTCCGGCCAAGCTCATCATCCACCCGATCGTCGTCTATCTTGCCCTGACCACGGTCGGCGGCTTCGATCCGATCTGGGTCTATGCGGCAGTGCTGCTCGCCGCGTTGCCAACGGCCACCAACGTCTTTGTCATCGGGCAGCAATACGGCGTCTGGCAGGAACGTGCCTCGGCGACGATCCTGATCACGACCACACTGTCGGTCGTGACCGTCTCGGCGGTCCTGATCGCGATCAAATCAGGCTTTCTTCCGGCTTAATCTTTCCCTGATGGCCCCAGGAATGTCGCGAAAACCGCGTCCGGGCTCGATGCCTTCACGCATGACGATACTGCGCAGCGGCGGCAACGCCGACAGGATGTGCAGGCCGGCCGCACGCAACATCTGAACAGGCAGGAAATCGGACAGGAGCGAGCGGTTGAGAAGATCGACGCTTGCCGTGCGGGTCATGATATCGGCGCGACGCTTGCGATCGAACTGGTCGCCGGCATCGGCGGCGATCGGCAGCTCCGGCCGCGTACACAGAATGTCCGACAGCGCCAGCACATCGCGCAGGCTGAGATTGAGCCCCTGTGCGCCGATCGGTGGGAAAACGTGCGAGGCTTCGCCGATCAGGGCAATGCGCCCCTTGCCAGAGCGATGGGCCATCATGCCTGACAGAGGCCAGAGCTGCACGCCCTCCTCGACAGTCACCTTGCCGAGCAACGACTGCATGCGCTCCTCGACGACATTGCTCAGTTCGACGAGCGAGAGTTCATTGCGGGCCACGGCATCCGACGGGTTCTGGACCCAGACGAGGCTGGAGCGATTGCCCGGCAGCGGTACCTGAGTGAAGGGGCCGCTTTCGGTGTGGAACTCCGTCGAGATATTCTCATGCGGCAATGAATGCTCGAAGTTCAACACCATGGCCGATTGCGGATAGGACCAGGTTTTCACGTCTATGCCGGCAGTCTCGCGCAGCTTCGACTTGCGCCCATCGGCGCCTACGGCGAACGACGCGGACAGCACCTCGCCATCGGCGAGCGTGATGGTCACCGAATCGGCGCCGATATCGATCAGGTCGGCAAAAGAGTTGAAGCGCGTGATGTTGCCTTCAGCGGCAATCGCGGCCTCCAGCACCTCCATCAGCGCCCTGTTCGGGAAATTGTAGCCGAAGGCCTCGAGATCGAGTTCGACGGAACGGAAGGTGGTGATCGGCGCCCGCAGCAGGCGATTCGTGCCGTCGATGATCCGCATCGTCGAAAGCGGAGCAGCCGCCGGCCGGAGCTTTTCCCACAAGGTCAACCTGTCCAGCAAACGGATCGACTGATCCATGAGCGCGGTCGTGCGCCGATCCCGGTTTGATGACGGCGGAGCAACGAGAGCAACGTTGCGTCCGCCGCGAGCCAGAGCGATAGCAGCGATCATGCCGGCAAGGCCGCCACCGATCACTGCGATTTCAAAAGTCTTCATTGCACCGTTCCGTCAAATTCCTTGACGGCGATCCGGTGCTTACGCAGCCGGTTTCGCCTGACGGCGCCAACTATAGCCCTTGCCGGCGTCCGCGTCACGCACAGCTGGTTGATAATGATGCGGAATCCCCGGCAGACGATGTTCGGTGAGACGCTTTATCGCAGTCTCGTTGGTGACAGCAAAGCTGTCGATCCCGACGCGCTGCATCAGCGGAATCTGGTCGATCAGCACGTCACCGACGGCGCGCAGTTCGTTGGTGTAACCTAGGCGGTCACGCAACAGGGAAGCGTGGCTGAAGGCCCGGCCGTCGTTGAACGCCGGAAAAGCAACAGCGACCATCTCCAAGCGATAGAGATAGGGCTCAAGCTTGCGCACGTCGTCCGCCGGCTTGATCAGCACACCGAAGCCGACCTCATTGCTCTCGTCGGCCTTGGCAATCAGCTCATCTAGGGTGAGAAGAGGCTTCTGCCCCTCGCCTGCCTTGGCCTCTTCCGTCTCGATCACCCAGGGATCGTTCTCGACGAAACCGGTTTCTCTCCAGATCTTGGTCATCGTCCCCTCCTTACGCCGCTTCTGCGGCTGAACCATACAGCGCGTCCTTGAACGGCTGCGGACCCACGCGACGATAGGTTTCGAGGAAGATTTCCGACGGCTCCTTGCGGATTGTCAGGTAGGTGTTGACGATCGTTTCGATCGCGTCGGTCACCTTGTCCGGCTCGAAGCCGCGGCCGATGATCTCGCCGATCGACGTATGCTCGTCGCCCGAACCGCCGAGCGTGACCTGGTAGAGCTCTGCGCCCTTCTTTTCGACGCCAAGCAGGCCGATATGGCCGACATGGTGATGGCCGCAGGCATTGATGCAGCCGGAGATCTTGATCTTCAGCTCGCCGATTTCAGCCTGGCGATCCGGATCGCCGAAGCGCCGGGAGATTTCCTGCGCGAGAGGGATGGAGCGCGCATTGGCGAGCGCGCAGTAGTCCAACCCGGGACAGGCAATGATATCAGTGATGAGACCGGCGTTGGCTTCGGCAAGGCCGATGGCAACCAGACCGCGATAGACAGCCTCAAGATCAGCAAGCGCCACATGCGGCAGGATCAGGTTCTGTTCATGGCTGACGCGAACTTCGTCGAAGGCGTATTCCTCGGCGAGGTCGGCCACGGCGTCCATCTGGCTATCGGAAGCATCGCCCGGAATGCCGCCGATCGGCTTGAGCGAGATCGTCACCATGCCGTAATCAGGATGCTTGTGTGGTTGCACGTTCTGCTGAACCCAACGGGCGAAGGCCGGGTCGGCCTTCTTCCAGCGAGCGAGGTTTTCCCACCCTTCGGCACGGTTCGGCAGAGCCGGCGGCGCGAAATATGTAGCAATCGCTTCGACATCTGTTTCCGGCAGCTTCAGCTCGGAGTCCTTCAGTTCAGCGAACTCGGCCTCGATCTGACGCGTCAGCTCTTCCGTGCCCGTTTCGTGCACGAGGATCTTGATGCGAGCCTTGTACTTGTTGTCGCGACGGCCGTTGAGGTTATAAACGCGGACGATCGCGGTCGTGTAGGACAGCAGGTCCTCTTCCGGCAGGAAGTCACGGATCAGCTTGGCGATCATCGGCGTGCGGCCCTGGCCACCACCGACATAAACGGCAAAGCCGATTTCGCCCTTGTCGTTCTTCTTCAGATGCAGCCCGATGTCGTGGACCTGAATCGCGGCACGGTCACGCTCGGCGCCCGTGACGGCGATCTTGAACTTGCGCGGCAGGAACGAGAATTCCGGATGAACCGACGACCACTGGCGCAGAATTTCGGCATAGGGACGCGGATCGGCGACTTCGTCGGCCGCGGCACCGGCGAAATGGTCGGCGGTGACGTTGCGAATGCAGTTGCCCGATGTCTGCAAGGCGTGCATTTCGACGGAAGCGAGCTCGGCCAAAGCATCCGGGATTTCGGACAATTTCGGCCAGTTGAACTGCAGGTTCTGGCGGGTCGTGAAATGGCCATAGCCACGGTCATACTTGCGCGCGATATGCGCGAGCATGCGGACCTGGCGCGAGCTCAACGTTCCATAGGGAATGGCGATGCGCAGCATGTAGGCGTGAAGCTGCAGATAGACGCCGTTCATCAGGCGCAGCGGCTTGAACGCATCCTCGGCAAGCTCGCCGGAAAGGCGGCGCTGGACCTGGTCGCGAAACTGCTCGACGCGCTCGGCGACAAAAGCGTGGTCAAATTCGTCGTAACGATACATCTGCTTCCTCAGACTGCGATGAATGCGGGGTCGGCGGGCTGGTAGCCCGGCGCGTATTCCATGGTCGGACCCTGGGCGCGAATGCGCTCGCGAAGACGCAACGGCCAGAGCACGCCATCAGTTTCCTGAACGTCGACAACGGCGACGTCCACCACCTGGTTGTCAGCATAGGACTTCTTGCCGATCGCTTCCAGCGCCGCGACGGCCTCGGCATGACGGGCCACAAGGGCTTCCTGCAGAGAGACGACCCATTCGCCATTGGCGTTCAGCCAGACGGCGATGCCGTCCGTCAATCTGTTGGCGGTGAGAACCTTGTCTGCCATCTTCAGCTCCTTGCAAATTCTTCGGACCGGGCGCGTTCGCGCACAAGCGGTTCCGACAGTTCGAAATTGGCGCCTGCGACCGCATCGCCGATAATGACCATCACCGGGCCGGTCAACTCGTCACGGTGCTGCAGGTCCGGAAGATCCCGCAGAATACCATGCAGCAGGCGTCGATCGGAACGGCTGGCGTTCTCGATGACGGCAACGGTCGTTTCCGCAGGCAGCCCGGCTTGCATCAGGCGTTCAGCCACGGATGCCGCGACGGTGCGGCCCATATAGACGGCGATCGTTGCGCCCGAGACCGCAAGGCTCGCCCAATCCGGCAAGACGTCGCCCGTCAAATCGTGGCCGGTCGTGAAAACTAGCGACGAGGCAACGCCCCGCAACGTCAGCGGCAGTTCGAAATCGGCGGCAGCGGCGAAGGCCGAGGTGATGCCGGGCACTACTTCATAGGAAATGCCCCCGGCCCGCAGCGCGGCCATCTCTTCGCCTGCCCGGCCGTACACGAGCGGATCGCCGGACTTCAGACGAACCACGCGCTTGCCGTCGCGACCGAGGTGCACAAGCAGATCGTTGATCTCTTCCTGGGACTTCGAATGGCATCCCTTGCGCTTGCCGACAGACAAACGCTCGGCGTCACGGCGGCCCATATCGACGATTTCCTGCGGCACCAGTGCGTCGAAGACGATGACATCGGCTTCCATCATCACGCGCTGGGCGCGCAGCGTCAGCAGATCCGCGGCACCGGGACCGGCGCCGACGAGCCAGACGTGGCCCTCAATCTCCTCGGCGGACTGCAACAAACCATTGGCCGCGCGACGCGCCTGCGGCAGGTTCTCGTTGGCGACAGCATCCGCGACGGCGCCGGAGAAAAAGCGGCGCCAGAAAAGGCGACGGGCGGCGCCCTTGGGGACAATCTGCTCGACGGCCTTGCGGTAACCGATTGCGAGATCGGCAAGACGACCGAGCGACGGGGCGAGCAATTGGTCAATCTGGGCACGGATCATCTGCGCCAGAACCGGGCCGGCACCTTCCGTGCCGATCGCGACGGCCACCGGCGCGCGATTGACAAGTGCTGGCGTGAAGAAGTCGCAGTAGTCGGGCTGATCGACGGCGTTGGCCGGCACCTTTTCGGCGCGCGCAGCCTCTACGATGGCGCGATCCTGCGCAGCATCTCCGGTCGCCGCGAAGACGAGCGTTGCCCCGACGATCTGCTCGGCCGCAAAGCCCGACCGTACGGTCTCGATGCGGTTAGAGATCAGAAAGGCGTGGTAGTCGGCCTCGGGGCGATCCGTATAGGCAACAATCCGCGCCTGCGTATTGAGGAGCAGGCGAACCTTGGCAAAGGCCTCGCCGCCATTGCCGAAGACAGCCGCGATCTTGCCTTCAACGCGGAAGAAGGCAGGAAATACCGACAGTTGTTCAGTCTTGGGAGGCATCATCAATCCATTTCGAAGTTGCCGGAATATGCACGCTACGCCAAGCCAATTGAAGAAACAGAAATTCCAAAGCCCGCTTGGGCGCGTATTCTTTTACTCGCTCCCCCGATGATTTGAGTAAAAGTCACCGATGCGATGCGGCAAGCACACTTAGACCTGTCGCATCGCAGCAGAAAGCCTGTGACAAATCAACAGGACGCGCCGATCGGGATTTGCCTTCAATGCCGCTGGCGCTAGAGTGCTGCTCACAAGGAGAAATTCATGCCAGACAAGACCATAGCCGCCCGCCTGCTCAACGTCATGGAACAGGACATCTTGCCGATGACCGAGCGCGGCGTCGCAGCCGGCAACAAGGTCTTTGGCGCCGCCATCCTGCGCAAATCCGACCTCTCGCTTGTCATAGCCGAGACCAACAACGAGCTTGAGAACCCGCTGTGGCACGGTGAAGTGCACACTCTGAAGCGGTTTTACGAATTGGGCGAAAAGCCGGCGACGAAGGACCTGATCTTTCTCTCCACTCACGAACCCTGCACCATGTGCATGTCGGCCATCACCTGGGCCGGCTTCGACAATTTCTACTATTTTTTCAGCCACGAAGATTCGCGCGATGCCTTCGCGATTCCCCACGATTTGAAGATCCTCAAGGAAGTCTTTGGCCTGGAACCGGGCGGCTACCGACGCAGCAATGCGTTCTGGAACAGCTTTGCGATCGCCGATCTGGTCGAGACCGAAAACGATGGCCTGAAGGCCGAGTTAAAGTCGCAGACGGCGCGCATCAAGGCGCGTTACGATTCGCTCTCGAACAGCTACCAGGCATCGAAGACCGACAACGACATTCCGCTGAACTGAGTGACGATGGAAGCCTCCAAAGACATTTCGCGCCTGATCGAAATCATGGCCGCGCTGCGCAATCCGGAAACAGGGTGCCCCTGGGACATTGTCCAGACGTTCGAGACGATCAAGCCCTATACGATCGAGGAGGCTTACGAAGTCTCCGACGCGATCGAGCGCAACGACATGGATGACCTCTGCGAGGAACTCGGCGACCTCCTGCTGCAGGTCGTCTTCCATGCTCGGATGGCCGAGGAAGCAGGTGATTTCTCCTTCGGCGACGTCGTCGAAGCCATCACCCGCAAGATGATCCGCCGCCATCCTCATGTCTTCGCCCGCTCCGATGCCGACACGCCCGACGCCGTCAAGAAGCAGTGGGACGAGATCAAGCAGGCGGAAAAACGCGAGCGCGCCGAACGGAGAGCCAAGCGCGGCATAACCGAGGATTTCAAGGCCGGCTTCCTGGGGTCCGTGCAGCGGAGCTTCCCTGCGCTGACCGAAGCGCTGAAGCTGCAGGAGCGCGCCGCAAAGGTCGGTTTCGACTGGTCCGCTCCCGAACCGATCCTCGACAAGATCGAGGAAGAGATTGGCGAACTGCGTGTCGCCTTGTCAGAGGGCGATCAGGCGAAGGTGAGCGACGAGCTCGGCGACCTGATCTTCGCGGTGGTCAATATCGGCCGGCATGTGAAGGCCGATCCCGAGGATGCTTTGCGCGGAACAAATACAAAGTTTCGGCGCCGTTTCAGCCATATAGAGACAATTCTTGATGCGGAAGGTGAGACGCTTGAGGCCGCTAGCCTGGAACGGATGGAGGAAATCTGGCAGGCCGCGAAAGCGATCGAACGGCAACTGGGCTGATACCGACAGATGAACCTCACGTCGCTCGAAGTCTCAATCGCAGGCGCAGGGATTGGCGGATTGTCACTCGCCACACTGCTGGCGCGCCAAGGTGCTGCTGTCACCATCTACGACCAGATGGCGGCACCACAGCCAGTAGGTTCGGGTTTCGTCATTCAGCCAACCGGCGCTGCGGTGCTCTCGCACATGGAATTACTCGATCAGGTCTTGGCTCGCGGTTCGCGCATCCGTCGGATGCATGGCCGCTTGTCAAGCAACGGGCGCACGGTCCTCGACGTCAGCTATGCGAAGGGCGGGCACGGGATCGCCATTCAGCGTGTCGCCCTGTTCGATCTGCTGCTCGACGCGGCCGTTCGCGCCGGCGTCGGCTTCGAGACCTCGTCACGCGTAACGGCGGTAGAGGATGGCAGCCGTCCGCGCGTCGTACTCGATGGGCGAAACGGGTCTCCCGCCGATCTGGTCGTCGATGCCATGGGTGCAAGCTCTCCGCTTGATCGAAAATCAGCAACAGAACTGAGCTACGGCGCCCTCTGGGCAACGGTTCCCTGGCCGAAGG
Organism: Rhizobium sp. Root708; assembly: GCF_001429725.1. Taxonomy (GTDB): domain Bacteria; phylum Pseudomonadota; class Alphaproteobacteria; order Rhizobiales; family Rhizobiaceae; genus Rhizobium. Next base: position 104,237 of record NZ_LMHV01000034.1, read on the forward strand.
GCGGGCCATTTGCCGAGGATGAGCTGCAACAACGCTATCACAGGGCCAGCCAGATGGCCGGCGTCCTGCCGGTGGGAACCGCGCATGACGGCGCGGCACCAATGGCGACGTTCTTCTGGAGCATTCGAAATGCGGATGTCGCCGCATGGCGCAATGCGGGACGGGCGGCCTGGATCAACGAGGTGGGTGCATTCTGGCCAGATGTGGTGGACTTAGCCGAAATCGCGGAGCCGGTTCATGCGCGCTACCGTCATCATACGCGACAGCCGCTGGCGGGCCGCAACGTGATCAGAATCGGCGATGCCTGGCATGCGACAAGCCCACAACTTGGTCAGGGAGCGAACATGGCGTTGCTCGATGCCGCTTCGCTCTGTTCGGCCCTTGCCAGCCAGCCGACGATTGCCGATGGCCTGACCCAGCATTTGCACCAACGGCAGATGCATATCCGGTTCTACCAGCTCCTGAGCAGCATACTCACGCCCTTCTACCAGTCGGACAGCCGCATCCTTCATTTCAGCCGGGATCTGCTGATCGGTCCGGTGACGAAGTTTCCGTTGCTGCGCGGTTTGATCACGACGCTTGTGACCGGCGAACTGCTCAGCCCGGTCGCGCGAATTGCGTTTGACCGTATCGCGTTGGATAGCGGTGAACAGGATGCGCTCGGTCAGCCGGCATAGCCGGATCTGCTTCGCTCCGCCGTTGACACGAAAAAGGAGCGGTGATTACCGCTCCCAATCTTCCTTGGCAGACTTGGCGCCATTGCCAAGACGGCGCTCGAGCTCGACCGCCTCCGCTTCCGACAGACGCACATCGAGCGTGATAGAGCCGTCCTCGTTGTCTTCGCGGCTATCGACGATCGCGTGATCGTAGAGCCACGGAAGCAGCGCGAGCTTGTCGACAGGCAGGCGAACGGTCGCCTCAGTCAGCACGCCTGACAGCCTGCGGCTGATCTCGTCCATCAACGCATCGACACCCTCGCCGCTGACAGCAGAGAGAGCCACGACGTTTTCGGAACCGCTTGCCTTGTTCACGATCGCATCATGATCTTCCGGCTCGAGGCGATCGATCTTGTTCCATACTTCGATAATCCGCTTGTCGCCCTCTTCCTCGTCGATGCCGAGGTCCTTCAGGATGCGGAGCACGTCCGCGCTCTGCGCCTGATTGTCGACATCGGCCATGTCGCGAACGTGCAGGATGAGGTCTGCTTCGAGCACCTCTTCCAGAGTGGCGCGGAAAGCGGCGACGAGATGGGTCGGAAGGTTCGAAATGAACCCGACAGTATCTGAGAGGATCACCGTGCGGCCATGCGGCAGCTTCATCCGGCGCAGCGTCGGGTCGAGCGTGGCGAAGAGCATGTCTTCGGCCAGCACGCCGGCGCCGGTGATACGGTTGAACAGTGTCGACTTACCGGCATTGGTGTAGCCGACCAGCGCCACGATCGGATGCGGCACCTTGCGGCGCTTGGCGCGATGAAGCTGTCGGGTGCGGACCACCTGCTCCAGCTCGCGCTCGAGCTTGATGATACGGTCCTGCAACATGCGACGGTCGGCTTCGATCTGAGTTTCGCCCGGACCGCCCATGAACCCACCGCCACCGCGCTGACGTTCAAGGTGGGTCCAGCTTCGGACCAGGCGGCCCTTCTGATAGTTGAGATGCGCCAGGTCGACCTGCAGCGTGCCTTCCTTGGTGGAAGCACGGCGGCCGAAGATCTCGAGAATGAGGCCCGTGCGGTCGATGACCTTGGCGTTCCATTCCTTCTCGAGATTGCGCTGCTGCACAGGGGTCAGCGGGTGGTCGACGATAACCAGACCGGAGTCGTTGACATCGAGCGTCGCCTTGATCTCTTCGATCTTGCCGGTGCCCATCAGCGTCGCCGGACGCGGATCATTGACCGGAACGATGGCGCCATGGACGACATCCAAATCAATCGCCTGAGCGAGACCGGTCGCCTCTTCTAGGCGGCTTTCGGGGGTGCGGGTTGCGACCGGTGCAGCATCGCTGGCGCTACGTCCGCCACGCGCCTGCTTGAGGACGGGTACGATAACGGTCGCGCGCATGTCATCCCGGTGCTTGGCAGCTTCCGGGATGATCGAATCGTTCTTGGTATCACGTGTCGAGATAATTGATGGTCCTGTTAGGAAGCAGCTTCTTCGCTTTCGAACATCTGCATCGGCTGGCCGGGCATGATGGTCGAGATCGCGTGCTTATACACGAGTTGCGAATGGCCGTCACGGCGAAGCAGAACGCAGAAATTGTCGAATGAGGTGACAACTCCGGTCAGCTTAACACCATTAATCAAGAAAATTGTCAGTGAAATCTTTTGTTTGCGAACAGTATTGAGAAATAAGTCCTGCAGATTCTGAGAACGTTCCGCCATCGCGCCGCTTCTTTCTTTATTGCCGGCTTCGTTTCGCCGGTGAAATACTAATCAACCTCGCCTGCAGGCAGCCGACAACCCTCATCCCATCTGCCCAGAAAGTCTTGGTATCAAATCGCAATCTTTTCCGCAACGTCGAAAAAAGCCTCCCGAATTTTCTGGGAGACGCTGCCTGGATGGCCGTTTGCAATTGTCTGGCTATCGATCGAGACCACCGGAAAGCAGATGCTGGTGGCAGCGGTAATGAAGACTTCGCGCGCCGCGAGCATTTCGGCGACCGAGAATTTTCGCTCCTCGATCTCCAGCCCGAGCTTGGCGCCGATATCGATCAGAGTCGTGCGCGTGATGCCGCGCAGGATGCCGTGTTCGGCGGGGCGCGTCACCAGCGTCCCGTCACGATCGACGATCCAGACATTGGTCGCCGCGCCTTCCTTCACCATGCCTTCGGCATCGACATAGATTGCTTCCTGGGCTCCCGCTTCCTTCGCCTGCTGACGCGCCATGGCATTCGGCAGGAGACCAACGGACTTGATATCGACCCGGTCCCAGCGATTGTCGGGAACGGTGATCGCCTTGATGCCGGTCGCATTCTTTCTGGCGATGATCGACGGATCCGTGCTCTTGGCGGTGATAACAAGCGAAGGCGGGGTCCCTTCGGCCGGGAAGACATGGTCGCGACGCGCGACACCTCGCGTGACCTGCAGATAGAAGAGGCCATTGCGGACCCGATTGCGTCGGACCGTTTCGCGGATAACGCCGGCCAGCGCCTTGCGGCTCATCGGCCATGCGATGCGCAGCTCGCCCAACGACCGCTCCAACCTGTTCAGATGCCGTGTCAGGTCAACGATATAGCCGTGCCTGATCTCGCAGACCTCGTAGACGCCATCGGCGAACTGATAGCCGCGGTCCTCGATGTGGACCATCGCGTTGGAGTGCGTGACATAGCGGCCGTTCACATAGGCTATTCGAGGCATTGCAGACCTGTATGTGGAGATGGAAGCGAGGAATGGAGAGCGGCGCGCAAACGCCGCCTCTGTATCAGACGCCGAGCGACTTCAGCTTGCGGTGAAGGGCCGAGCGCTCCATGCCGACGAACTCCGCCGTGCGCGAGATGTTGCCGCCGAAGCGGTTGATCTGCGCAATCAGATAGTCCTTCTCGAACATCTCGCGCGCTTCGCGAAGCGGCAGCGTCATGATGTGGTAGTCGTTCTTGGCCGAAACCTTCGGCAGCATATCGCCGAGGTCGGTCGGCAGCATATCGGCGGTAATCGGCGCATCCGGGCCATCGGACCGAGCAAGAATCATCAGCCGCTCGATGTTGTTGCGCAGCTGGCGAATGTTACCCGGCCAATCATGGGCCTGCAGGACGGCCATCGCGTCGTCGCCGATCCGGCGTGGACGGATACCGGCCTGTTCGGAGATCTGCCGCATCAGCTGATCGACCAGGAACGGGATGTCTTCGCGGCGCTCGGCCAGCGCCGGCACCTTGACCGGCACTACGGCGAGGCGATGATAGAGATCTTCGCGGAACCAGCCCTCCGCAATGCGGCTCTCGAGATTGTAGGCTGTCGACGACACGATGCGGACATCGACCTTCACCCGCTTGGAGCCGCCAACGCGCTCGAACTGCTGGTCAACGAGAACCCGCAGGATCTTGTTCTGTGTCTCGCGCGGCATTTCGCCGACTTCGTCGAGGTAGAGAATGCCTCGATGCGCCTCTTCCAGCGCGCCGATCTTACGCGCCTGACCAGGTCCGCCTTCTGTACCGAACAGCGCGATCTCCATCCGGTCAGGCGTGATGTTGGCGGCGTTCAACGCCACGAAGGGCCCGTTCGCACGCGTCGACTTCTTGTGAATCATGCGGGCGACGAGTTCCTTGCCGGAGCCCGACGAGCCGAAGATCATGATGCGGCTGTTGGTGGGAGATACCTTCTCGATCGTCTGACGCAGTTGCGAGACCGCCACCGACGTACCGATGAGTTCGACGGGGTCGCCGGCCTTGCGCTTCAGTTCGGACACTTCGCGTTTCAGCTTCGAGTTCTCAAGCGCACGTTCGGCGATCAGGATCAGCCGATCGGCCTTGAACGGCTTCTCGATGAAATCGAACGCGCCCCGCTTGATGGCGGAAACGGCAGTCTCGATGTTGCCGTGACCCGATATCATCACGATCGGAATATCCGGATGGCGTGTCTTGATCTCGTCCAGCAACGACAAGCCATCGAGCTTGCTGCCCTGCATCCAGATATCGAGAAAGATCAGCCGCGGCGCACGGTCGGAGATCGCCGCGAGAGCGCTATCGCTATCATGTGCGGTCCGGGTTTCATGCCCTTCATCGGAGAGAATGCCGGAGACAATCTCGCGGATGTCGTGCTCGTCATCGACGACCAGAATATCAGAGGCCATAAACACTTTCCTTGTCACTTGCGACCTGGGCCGAAGATGCGGTTTCCTGACGTGGCAGATGCACGCGGATCATCGCCCCTCGTCCCTGGTCGAAATCGGCGGGCGCATCGTGCAACTCGAGCTGCCCGCCATGTTCCTCAATAATCTTCTTCACGATCGCCAGACCGAGCCCTGTGCCCTTCTCGCGCATCGTCATATACGGTTCCAGAATGCCGTGACGGTTCTCGACCGGCAGGCCGCGACCGTTATCGACGACATCGACGGTAAAGCGGTCGCGCGCCTGATCGAGCGAGGCGCGGACGAGAATCTTTCGCTCGTCGCGTTCACCGCTCGGCACGGCTTCAATCGCTTCCACCGCATTCTTGATCAGATTGCCGAACGCCTGACCGAGCATCCGGCTGTCAAACTGCCCTTCCAGCGGCTGCTCGCCCAATTCCTGCAGGAAGGTAACGTGGCTGTTGCCCATCTCCCGCAGGAATACCGCGTCGTGCAGGATCTTGCGCAGGTCGCTCGGCTCCTTGATCGGCTTCGGCATCCGGGCGAAGGATGAGAACTCGTCCACCATGCGGCCGATGTCACCGACCTGCCGAACGATGGTTTCGGTGCATTGATCGAAAACGCTGCGGTCATCCTGATTGATCTGCTTGCCATAGCGGCGCTGGATGCGCTCTGCCGACAGCTGGATCGGGGTCAGCGGGTTCTTGATCTCGTGAGCAATACGGCGGGCGACATCGCCCCATGCCGTCGAGCGCTGGGCGATCACGAGATCGGTGATGTCATCGAGCGTGATGACATAGGACTCGCTCATGTCGCGAACTTCCTCGCGCGTCACCTGAACGCTCAGCGTCCGGACGGTACCGGCCCTGACAAGAGCGATCTGCTTGCGGAAGTCGCCGCGGTAGCGAGCGGCAGCTTCCGTCAGCACCTGATCAACCTCCGGCGCGATTTCGGAAAGCTGCATGCCAAGCATTTTCGACGCCGGCAGTGCCATCAGCGCCTCGGCGGAACTGTTGACGATGGTGATCCGGCGGTCGTGTTCGACACCGATGACCGAGGCGGTCACACCTGACAGCACCGCTTCGATAAAGCGGCGGCGGTCGTCCACCTCGTCCTTGGCTTCCAGGATCTCGTCACGCTGCGTGCGAATTTCGGAGATCATCTTGTTGAAGGTGCGCGACAGATTGGCGACGTCGCCATCGACGGCATGAACAGGAACGACGATGTCCATATTGCCGGAGGCGACACTGTCTGCCGCTGTGATCAGCAACCGGATCGGGCGTACGATACGGTCAGCCACGGCGATGGCCGTCCAGATGGCGGCGAGCAGAACGATCAGAGCAAAGCCGATGTAGAGAACCGCGAATGCGATCTGCAGTGAGAAGCGGCCCGCCTCCATGGATTTATATTCGGTGGCGTTCTCCTCCATCATCCGCATGGCGGTCATGACTTTGGGGTCAACAGCTCTCACCGTGTAGAGGAAAGCGCCGTCGATCGCCTCAAGCTTGATGATGGCACCGACGAGGTTCGTAACGCCCGGTGGAATGAGCGTCGGCTGGCCGGCAGAGGCCTTGTTCAGCGCATCCTGAGGTATGGCAGGCAGCGGTTTTTCCGTCTTGATATCAGCCTGGGTGATGACCGATCCATCCGACTTCACCAGGAAGGCGCCCAGAAGGCCGCGACCCCGCGCCTGGCGCGTCATCATGTCGGCAAAGCCGGTCCTGTCTAGGCTGAAGAGCTGGCGGTTACGCTCGAGGTCGTTCGCCATCGAGACGGTCTGACCCTGCAGGTAGCTGGCGTTCTCCATCATGTAGGCCTGCCCGATATTGCGGGACGAACTGATGATGGACTGGGTGCGCAGGGCGAACCAGCGGTCGAGGCCGGCGTTCAACGTGATACTGGCGAAAATCGCCACGAGGATCGCCGGCGTGATGGCGACGATCGAGAACAGGACAACGATACGGATATGGAGCCGCGCTGCCGCGCGGCCACGTCTGCGCGCCTTCAACAGCCGTGACACCTCACGGCCGATTAGCGCGATCAGGCCAAGCACGAAGAACGAGTTGATGACAACGGACGTGATGACAACCGGCGATGTCGGCGCGATTGGCGTGAGGCCGAGAAGGACGAATAGCGTCAGCGTGGCGCAGAGCAGCGCGCCGCCGGCCAGAACGAGACCCGGAAGAGCAAACAGCGCGCGACGATCGGTTACGGTCGTCACCGACTCGTCTTCCGACGGTACCGCTTCCTGTTTCATTGACCCATCTCCTAACGGCGGATCAACCGCCGCACCCCGCAAAGTGGGATCGGGCAACTGCACAGCCTCCTCGGCTCAAAGCAATTTTGAGCGAGAACCTCGGAGGCCGGACTAGTCGCAGGAACGCAACCCCTTGCGTGACTTATAAGCAACGCAATGTGGCGAAAATGCAACGCAGCTTGTCACATTGTCAAGCGCCACGGGAGCTTCTGTAGACGGAAACGCCAAGCTCCCGGATCTTCTTTCGCAGCGTATTGCGATTTAGACCGAGCAGATCGGCAGCCTTGATCTGGTTGCCACGCGTCGCGGTCAGCGCAGCCAGAATCAGCGGATACTCCATTTCCGTGAGAACTCGTTCATAAAGGCCGGGAGGCGGCAAATTCTCGCCGAAGCCTGCGAAATAAGTTCGCATGTTCTCTTCCACCGCCTGGGAGATGGTCATGTTGCCGTTCGGGATCGGGCCCTTCTCGATGGGGCTGTCGGGCACGTCGGAGCGAAGTTCCGCCTCGATGATTTCGCGGGAGATGACGTCCTGTGGATAAAGTGCCATCAAACGACGAATAAGGTTCTCAAGCTCGCGAACGTTACCCGGCCAAGCATATGCCTTCATGAGATCCAGCGCTTCCTGATCGAAACGCTTCGAGCCCAACCCTTCTTTTTCCGCCTGCTGGATGAAGTGGCGGACGAGGTCCGGAATATCCTCGGCGCGGTCGCGAAGAGGCGGCAAGCGAAGGGGCACTACGTTGAGGCGGTAATAGAGATCCTCGCGGAATAGCCCCTGGTTGATGGCCTGCTTCAGATCCTTGTTGGTGGCGGCAACGATGCGGACATCGGTACGGATCGGCGTGCGACCGCCGACGGTCGTGTATTCGCCCTGCTGCAGAACGCGCAGAAGGCGTGTCTGGGCGTCCATCGGCATGTCGCCGATTTCGTCCAGGAACAATGTGCCGCCCTCGGCCTGCTCGAAGCGACCCGTCGAGCGCGTCTGCGCGCCGGTAAAGGCGCCCTTCTCATGGCCGAAAAGCTCCGACTCGATCAGATCGCGCGGAATTGCCGCCATGTTGATGGCAACGAACGGGCCATTGCGCCGCTTGCCGTAATCATGGAGTGCGCGCGCAACCAGCTCCTTGCCGGTACCGGACTCGCCGGTAATCATCAGCGTCAGGTCGGTCTGCATGAGGCGCGCAAGAACGCGATAGATTTCCTGCATGGCGGCAGAGCGACCGACCAGTGGCATGCCATCCTGCATGTCTTCATCAAGCTTCGCCGGCTTGCGCTTTGGCTCAGCCAGCGCCCGGCCGATGATGCCGATCAGCTCCGTCAGGTCGAACGGCTTGGGGAGATAGTCATAAGCGCCTTTTTCCGAGGCCTTGATCGCCGTCATGAACGTGTTCTGCGCGCTCATCACCAGCACCGGCAGATCCGGCCTCGCCTTCTTGATGCGCGGCAAGAGATCGAAAGCATTTTCATCAGGCATCACGACATCGGTGACGACGAGGTCGCCCTCGCCCGCCGACACCCAACGCCACAGCGTCGCTGCATTCGAAGTAATGCGTACGTCATAGCCGGCACGGCTCAAGGCCTGATTAAGCACGGTACGAATTGCCGCATCATCATCTGCGACGAGGATCGTTGCTGTCATCTAGAAGGTCCTGTGGGAGTTTTGATTGTTGCGTCTTCAAACGACGCATCTTTGGAAGCAGGCATGAGAACACGGAACGTCGTGCGGTTGTTCTGGCTGTCGCACTCGATAATGCCGCCATGGTCACCAATGATCTTGGCGACAAGGGCGAGGCCCAGACCGCTGCCGTTGGTCTTCGTGGTAATAAATGGATCGAACAGGTGCGGCAGAAGATCGGACGGAACACCCGGGCCGTTGTCCTGCACGCAGAATTCCAGCGGCAACGAGATCTTCTCGCGCGTGCCTGCTACCGAGAGACGTATGCCTGGACGATAAGCCGTCGTCAGGACGATCTCACCGTCCGGCCGGTCGCCGATCGCTTCTGCGGCGTTCTTGACGAGATTGAGAAACACTTGGACGAGCTGATCGCGATTCGCATAAACGGAGGGCAGCGAAGGATCGTAGTTTTCTGTGATGCGCAAATGACGGGCAAACCCAGCCCTTGCCACAGCTTTCACATGATCGAGTACCGAATGAATGTTTACCGGCAACCGGTCGACGGGGCGCTCGTCCGAGAAAACTTCCATCCGGTCGACCAGCGAAACAATTCTGTCGGTTTCGTCGCAGATCAACCGTGTGAGCGCCCGGTCGTCATCGGCCGCCGACTGCTCGAGAAGCTGGGCCGCGCCGCGAATGCCTGACAGCGGGTTCTTGATTTCGTGCGCAAGCATGGAGGCAAGCCCGGTTACCGAACGAGCAGCCGCACGATGCGTCAGCTGACGGTCGATCTTGTCGGCCATCGAGCGCTCCTGGAAGACGATCACCACGCAGCCTGGCTCGCTGATAACAGGCGCGACGTAGATGTCGACCAGCTTGTCCTGCCCCAGGCGCGGCGAACTGAGGTCGACGCGATACTCGCTGATCGGCGCACGACGCTCGCGGACCTGGTCGATCAACGCAAGAAGCGGGCTTCCGAACGGAATGAAGGTTGAAATCTTGTAGCGGGCAAGATGCGAAGCGCTGGCGCCGAAGAAGGCCTCCGCTTCCCAGTTCGCAAAGGAAACAAGGCCTGCCTCGTTGACCATCACCACGGGGTTCTGAATGGCGTTTAGCACGGCCATGGCAACGGAACCGCTGCCCTGATCGGCAGAGAACGGCACATCGGACGTCATGCAGCCTCCTGCGTTCTTGTGTTCGATGCCGTGCGTGCGAAGGCATGTTCCAGACGGCCAATGACCTCTTTCTGGTCGCGCGCGGTCATGATCGCCGCCTTCTCATCCCCAGGCAGCCCCGGCGCAAATCGGTCTAGGTACCAGCCGAGATGCTTGCGTGCGTGCCTGACGGCAACCGCTTCGCCGTAGAACTCGATCATCATCCGGTAATGCTCGATGACGATCGCGGGAATGTCGGCCGCTGCCGGCGGTTTCGCGCCCGCGATGGCGCCGACGTGCCAGGCACGCCCCTGGCTGCCGCGTCCGATCATCACCGCGTCCGCTCCCGAGCGGCGCAATATTTCCTGCGCGTCCTGCACGGTTTCGACGTCGCCATTGGCAACGAGCGGCACGGAAGTAACGTCTCGAACGGCACGGATCGCGTCCCAATCGGCACGCCCCTCATAAAACTGCATACGTGTCCGACCATGGATGGTGATCAGCTGAACGCCGGCGTCTTCGGCACGCTTGGCGATATCAGGCGCATTCATCGAGTTCTCGTCCCAGCCCAGCCGCATCTTCAGCGTCACCGGCACGTCGACCGCCTTTACGGTCGCTTCGATCAGCTGAAGCGCATGGTCGGGGTCACGCATCAAGGCCGAGCCGGAATAGCCGCCGATGACCTTTTTAGCCGGGCATCCCATGTTGATGTCGATGATATCCGCGCCATGATCGGCAGCGATCTTTGCCGCCTCCGCCATCCAATGCGCCTCGCGCCCGGCAAGCTGGACCATGTGAGGCCGAAAACCTGCAGCCTCCAGCCGCGCCCATGATTCCGACGTGCTGTTGACGAGTTCGCGACTTGCCACCATCTCGGTCACGACGAGGCCGGCACCGTAGCGCCACGCCAGCTGGCGGAATGGCATATCCGTAACGCCGGACATGGGTGCCAGGACGACGCGATTACGAATACCTACATTTCCGATCCGCAGAGGGGATGCGAGGTCTATGTCAGACAATTGATTATCTTTCAGGCACGCCAAGTGGGTGCATTATTTTTAGACAGGTTTGAGAGGCTTGCCAAGAGGGGTGCGCTCGAATTGACATTTTTCGGGCAGATGCTGGAAATCGGTGCGCCAAGCCGTTAGAGCACCTTTGCAAAGCATTCCATTTTTCTGGGGATTTATGCCGCAAATGCATCAAAAGCAACCGATATCGGCGGGCATTGTCGTGGTTGCCGCCGGCCGTGGCGAGCGTGCAGGCGCGTCCGCTGAGGGCCCCAAACAATATCGTTCGATTGGCGGAAGGCCGGTCATCGCTCATACGCTCGACGTATTCCGGCGCTGGCCTTCGACCACCCACATCGTGGTGGTCATTCATCCCGACGACGAGATTCTGTTCGCAAACTCCTTGGACTTTGTGAAGGACGGGTCGGCTATCTCTACTGTTCATGGCGGGGCGACCCGCCAGCAGTCGGTGCTGGCGGGCTTGCGTGCCCTGAAGGACAAGGATGTGACCGACGTTCTCATCCACGATGCCGTCAGGCCGTTCGTTGACCTCGCTTTGCTAGAGCGGATTGCAGAGGCGCTTTCGGCCGGGACACCTGCCGTGCTACCGGCGATTCCTGTTGCGGATACGTTGAAGCGGTCGGACGAGAACGGCACCGTCGTTGACACCGTTCCGCGAACACGACTTTACGCGGCGCAGACACCCCAGTCCTTCAAGTACGGTACGATCCTCGCAGCCCACGAAGACGCGGCAGCGGCGGGGAAGACGGACTTTACCGATGACGCCGCAATCGCGGAGTGGGCCGGAATTCCGGTCAGAATCGTCGACGGCAGCGTCGACAATGTGAAACTCACAGTGAAGCGTGACATTGCAATGGCTGACGAACGACTTTCCATCACCGCCCTTCCGGATGTGCGCACCGGCAACGGTTACGACGTCCACCAGCTCGAACCTGGCGACGGCGTGACGCTCTGCGGCGTCTTCATTCCGCACGACCAGCAGCTGAAAGGTCACTCCGACGCGGACGTGGCCCTGCACGCATTGACGGACGCGCTGCTTGCGACCTGCGGCGCAGGCGACATCGGCGATCATTTTCCGCCATCGGATCCGCAGTGGAAGGGCGCGCCGTCACGCATCTTCATCGAGCATGCGGCAAAGATCGTACGCGACCGCGGCGGCACGATCATGAATGCCGACGTATCGCTGATCGCCGAGGCGCCGAAGGTCGGGCCGCATCGCGACGAGATGCGCGCCAAGCTGTCGGAGTTTCTCGGCATCACCATCGACCGCTGCTCGGTGAAGGCAACGACGAACGAGACGATCGGCTTCGTCGGTCGGCGCGAAGGTATCGCGGCGATCGCCACCGCAACGGTCGTTTATCGGAGCTTCTGAGATGAGCATCTTCCCCGACGACATCATCGCGCAGGCAGAGGCGATCATTCGCGACTTCGCAGCCGCAGGCGTGATGGTCTCGACGGCGGAATCCTGTACCGGCGGGCTGATTGCCGGCGCGTTGACCGAAATTTCAGGATCGTCTGCGGTCGTTGACCGAGGTTTCGTGACCTACACGAACACCGCCAAGATGGAGATGCTTGGCGTGCAGGAGGAAACGCTGATCCGGTTCGGCGCAGTCTCGGAAGAGACGGCGCGACAGATGGTGCATGGCGCCCTCTTCCGCTCCCGCGCGGCCGTCGCGGTCGCCGTCACCGGTATCGCAGGGCCTGGCGGTGGATCGGCGGAAAAGCCGGTCGGCCTCGTCCACCTCGCCGCGAAGTCTCGCGCGGGTGGGCTTATTCATCGGAAGATGCTCTATGGCGATATCGGTCGCGCTGAAGTGCGGCTTGCAACGATTAGAACCGCGCTCGGCATGATCCGGGAACTGGCTCAGCCGTAGATTTTCGTCGCCCGCGTTTCGAAGGCTTCCGAGAACATGCGGAAGGCGCGATCGAACATCGAGCCCATGACCGCGCCCAGGATGCGGCTCTTGAACTCGTAGTCGATGAAAAAGTGAACGTTGGAGCCTGTCGCCGTGTCCTCGAAACGCCAGCGATTATCGAGATAGCGGAACGGCCCGTCGATATACTTGACCTCGATGACGCGCTCCGCCCGGTTCAACAGTACCTGCGTCGCGAAGGTCTCGCGGATCGCCTTGTAGCCGACCGTCATGTCGGCGATCAGCAGAACCTTGCCGTCACGTTCCTTGCGGCTGCGAATGCTCAGCGCCTCGCAGAGCGGAAGGAATTGCGGGTAGCGCTCGACGTCGGCGACGAGGTCGAACATCTGATCGGCGGAATGCGGGACGGGGCGATGCGTTTCGAACTGAGGCATGACCGGCAGTTAAGTGGGAGCGCCGAGAAGATCAAGAAGATGGTGCACCTGCCGCCGGCTTTTCAGCTGAAAAACGGGGACATCAGGCGCGTGCTTGTCTAACCCGGCGATTACAAGCGGCGCAGACCGCTTCTCGAACGTCCAGATGTACGTCAGGAACTCGCGGTCAGGCAGGCGCTCCAGGCATCCGGGCGCCATGTCCGGCCGCGTTCTGCCGAAATGGAAGAATGCGCGCTTGCTGATACCCCACAGGCAGAGCCAGCGCGGCATGCGCACCCAGACAACGAACTCTACGCGCGGGACGCGAAGATCGAAGGTCGACGGACCGGTCCCGTCCATCAGCCAACGTTCGCCGGCGACAACCTCGGTGATCAGGCGACGCTCTTCTTCCTTAGAGCGCTTGACCCATCCCGGCAGCCAGAAGAACTCCTTGTCCATGGAGAAGTAAGGAAGATCGAGCCTGCGGCTGATCTTTCGCGACAAGGTGCTCTTGCCGCCGCCGGAGCAGCCGATGATCATGATCCGCGTGGACTGCCTGAGCAGGCCGGCGGCTTTCCGCGTATCCTCGATGTAAGCCGGCATTTCTCGTCGCCTCCGCAAACAAAAAGCCGCGGGAAAATCGCCGCGGCTTTCGAAAAATGCAAGCGCTCGTTGATTATTCAGCCGCGATAAGTTGCTTTTTCTCGCGCGCTGCCTTCAGACGCGCGAAATCGTCGCCGGCGTGGTGCGACGAACGGGTCAGCGGGCTCGAAGCCACCATCAGGAATCCCTTGGTGTAGGCAACAGTCTCGTAGGACTTGAATTCGTCAGGCGTGACGAAGCTCATGACCTTGTGATGCTTGCGGGTCGGCTGCAGGTACTGGCCGATGGTCAAGAAGTCGACGTCGGCGGTCCGCAGGTCGTCCATCAACTGCAGCACCTCGTTGCGCTCTTCACCGAGGCCAACCATGATGCCCGACTTGGTGAACATGGTGGGGTCCAGTTCCTTCACGCGCTGCAGCAGGCGGATGGAGTGGAAATAGCGGGCGCCCGGGCGAACGGTCAGGTAGTTGCCCGGCACGGTTTCCATGTTGTGGTTGAAGACGTCAGGCTTGGCCGCAACGACGCGCTCCAAGGCACCGGGCTTCTTGAGGAAGTCAGGTGTCAGGATCTCGATGGTGGTCGCGGGCGACGCAGCGCGGATCGCCCAGATGACCTTCTCGAAATGCTCGGCACCGCCGTCTTCCAGGTCGTCGCGGTCGACCGACGTAATGACCACGTGGCTGAGGCCCATTTGCTTGACGGCCTTGGCGACGTTCTCAGGCTCGGCCATATCGAGCGCATTCGGCTTGCCTGTCGAGACATTGCAGAATGCACAGGCGCGCGTACAGATCTCACCCATGATCATGAAGGTCGCGTGCTTCTTGTCCCAGCACTCGCCGATGTTGGGGCAGCCGGCTTCCTCGCAGACGGTGACGAGCTTGTGCTCCTTCACGATCGAGCGCGTCTCCGCATATCCCTTGGAGTTCGGCGCCTTGACGCGGATCCAATCCGGCTTGCGCATGACTTCCTGATCGGGCCGATGGGCCTTTTCCGGGTGCCGTACGCGCTTTTCAGCGTCTGGATTGATCCTGTCGAGAATAGTTACCATCAATAACCTGCCTTCAAACCGCCGGAAGCGGCCTCTTTCGTCAGCGTCTGACGAGTTTTGCCAGAAATAGCAAGATACAAGAGCCGATGAAACCCGTGACAAGGTAACCCAGCCAACCGCTGGCGACATAGATGTCTGCGCGGGCAAAGATCGCGCTGGCGATGACGGCGCCCACGATGCCGATGACAATGTTCATCAGAACGCCGAAGCGTATGCCTATCAGAATGCCCGCGAGCCACCCCGCCAAGCCGCCGACGATAATCGCCGTAATCCAGCCCACACCTTCCATCCCGTCCTATCCCCTCAAGCTATCGCCCTTGCGATCAACACCACGATAATGGCTCCGACCGTCGCGTGAATAATCTGCACCACGATCGCGCTGTCTATGCCCAGGTTGATCCCCAGCGCGTTGAAGAGGAAGCCTCCGACGAACGCGCCGATGATGCCGCTGAGCAGGCACCGTATCAATCCGCCTCCTCCGACGACCAGGCTGGCGAGGAACCCCGCCGCCAGGCCGATCAGGAGAAAGATAAGCAGTGCCTGCGTACCCATAGACATGATGATTTCCTTTCGCTTTTTCCAGTCCGGGATCGGATGGTATCCAATCCGTCATAGAGAGCGGCAAAGAAAATTATCAAGCGTTCAGGACGCGACCATAGGCATCCAGAACCGCTTCCTTCATGGTCTCGGAAACCGTCGGATGCGGGAAGATGGTGTGCATCAGTTCTTCTTCGGTCGTTTCCAGGTTCATGGCGACCACGAAGCCCTGGATGAGCTCGGTGACTTCAGCGCCGACCATGTGGGCGCCGAGCAGTTCGCCGGTCTTCTTGTCGAAGATCACCTTGCAGAGACCCTGGTCCTCACCGAGCGCAATCGCCTTGCCGTTGGCGGCAAAAGAGAAGCGGCCGACGCGGATGTCGCGACCGGATTCCTTGGCCTTGGCTTCCGTCAGACCAACAGAGGCGACCTGCGGGTTGCAATAGGTGCAGCCCGGGACCTTGCCCTTGTCGGTAGCGTGAACGTTCGGCAGGCCGGCGATCTTTTCGACGCAGACGACGCCTTCGTGCTCGGCCTTGTGGGCGAGCATCGGCGGGCCGGCGACGTCGCCGATGGCGTAGATGCCTGCAATATTGGTCTTGCCGTAGCCGTCGATGACGACGCAGCCGCGGTCAGTCTTGACGCCGACAGCTTCGAGGCCGAGGTTTTCGATGTTGCCCTGGACGCCGACGGCCGAGATCATGCGGTCGGCGACGATCTGCTGGACCTTGCCGTCAGCTGTCTCGACATGCGCGGTGATGCTGTCGGCGGCCTTCTCGACCTTGGTGATCTTGGCGCTGGTGATGATCTTCATGCCGCGCTTCTCGAGCTGCTTGCGCGCGATCGCGGTGACTTCGACGTCCTCGACCGGCATGATCGTCGCCATGACTTCGACGACGGTGACGTCAACGCCCATCGAGCGGTAGAAGCTCGCGAACTCGATGCCGATGGCGCCCGAGCCCATGACGATCAGCGACTTCGGCAGGGCTGCCGGCTTCATCGCCTCGAAATAGGTCCAGATCAGCTTGCCATCCGGCTCGATGCCCGGTAGCGCGCGCGGGCGGGCACCCGTCGCGATGATGATGTGCTTGGCGGTGTAGGTGCCCTCGCCCTTGACGTTCTTCGGAACCGGGTTCTGCGGCTCGACGACGGGCTTGGAGGACTTGCCAACGACGATTTCGCCCGGCTTGGTGATCTTGGCCTCGCCCCAGATCACATCGACCTTGTTCTTCTTCATCAGGAAGCCGACGCCGCCGTTGAGGCGAGCCGAGACGCCGCGTGAGCGGGCGACGACTGCCGTAACGTCAGGCTTGACGGTGCCTTCAAGAACGAGGCCGAAATCCTTGAAATGATTGGCGTGGTCGAGCACTTCTGCCGAACGCAGCAGCGCCTTGGTCGGGATGCAGCCCCAGTTCAGGCAGATGCCGCCCAGATGCTCGCGCTCGACGATCGCGGTCTTCAGACCGAGCTGGCTGGCGCGCACCGCGGCCACATAGCCGCCGGGACCGGAGCCGATGATGATGACGTCGTAATTCTCAGCCATGTTTTCCTGCCTTTGTTATCGGGCGTCGCGGGTGAGAAGCACCCACTCGTGTTTCCTGCCGTTTTCGAAAAAGGCCACGGCATCCGCGCGCGCCGCCTCCGAAAATCCATTCTTCTTGTAAAGCGCCAAAGCCGCTTCGTTGTACCCTGCGGTGATCAAGCTGACCGGCGCATTCTCAGCGCGCTCAATCTGATCCTCCAGAAGCCGTCGACCGATCCCGATGCCGCGCAAATGGCTATAGACACCGAGCGTTGCGATAAACCAGCTTCCCACCACCGTCTTCTGCAGATCGATCACCGGCTTCAGCGCCAGGCGATCCGCTTCGATATTCCGTATGCCTTCGCCAAGAGCATAGCCGATAGCGGTTCCCGCGATCTCGCCATAGGCCTCGGCAATCACCGCGTCGCTCCAGTTGCCTTGCCCCTGATCGCCGCGCAGCTTCTGCCGTCCTCGCTCCATCGGCGTATCGCCGCCACCGTTTCCGAGCTCCGAGAGCCATAGCCAGGAGGCGAAACCATGCGATGCGATGTCCGTGAGCAAAGCCAACTCCGTCGCATCTTCCCGCGTCGCGGAACGAAGCGAAACGAAGGATCCCATCCTCAAAGCCCCAGCATCATCCGCACAGTCGATTCCATGCCGCGCCCGAGAGCGCGGGTATTGTCCGCGTCGAGATGGATGCCATCGACCGGTGTCGTCTTCGCTACCGAGTTGCCGTCGAAGAAGCCGCAGCCGAGCTCGTCCGCGAGATCGCGATAGAGGGTCGCAAGCTTCGCCGACTCCTCGATGCCACCGACGAACGACGCCGCAAACGGCACATTCGCCGTCTCGCGGATTTTCGGCGGCGCGACGATCAGAATGTCCGGCCCGTCGAATTCGAAGGGCCAGGCATGATTGCGGATCAGGCGCACCAGCCGCGCAATGCCCTGGCAAGCGGCGAATGCCGATCCGGCCACGACATTCTTCATGTCGTTGGTGCCGAGCAGGAGAATGACGAGATCGAGCGGCGCATGCGTCTGCAGGATGGTCGGCAGGATGCGTGCACCGTTGCGGTCGCAATCGGCGAGATGGTCGTCGAAAGCGGTGGTCCGACCGTTCAACCCTTCAACGATCATCCTGACATCGTTGCCAAGTGCCGCCTGAAGCGCACTTGGCCAACGATCCTTGTAGGCATGACGTCCGATCGTATCGGCGTCATAGCCCCAAGTCAGCGAGTCACCATAGCAAAGAACGGTCTTCGTCATTTCCGCCTCCGCTCCGGTCTCAGACGAGCATGCCCATCGGATTTTCGATGTAGCCCTTGAACGCCTGCAGCAGTTCCGCACCAAGCGCGCCGTCGACGCAGCGATGGTCGGTCGACAGCGTGACGCTCATCACGGTGGCGATGACCATTTCGCCCTTGCGGACGATGACACGCTGCTCGCCTGCGCCGACCGCGAGGATCGTCGCATGCGGCGGATTGATGACGGCGGCGAAGTTCTTCACGCCCATCATGCCCATGTTCGAGACCGACGTGGTACCGCCCTGGAACTCTTCCGGCTTCAGCTTGCGATCCTTGGCACGCTTGCCGAGGTCGCGCATCTCGTTGGAGATGACCGACAGGGTCTTTTCCTCAGCCTTGCGGACGATCGGGGTGATCAGGCCGCCAGGAATCGAGACAGCAACGCCGACATCGGCGTGCTTGTGCTTGACCATGTTGGCTTCGGTCCAGGAGACGTTGGCATCCGGAACATCGCGCAGCGCCAGTGCCATGGCCTTGATGACCATGTCGTTGACGGAGATCTTGTAGGCAGCGCCACCATCCTTGCGGGGTGCGGCGTCGTTGAGCTGCGCGCGCAGGGCCATCAGCGCATCGAGTTCGCAATCGACGGTGACGTAGAAGTGCGGCACGGTCTGCTTGGATTCGACGAGGCGCTTGGCGATGATCTTGCGCATGCCGTCATGCGGCACGAGTTCGTAGGAGCCCTGTTCGAACAGCTTGAGAACAGACTCGTCGGAAGCGCCCTTAGGTGCAGCGGCCGGAGCCTGTGCTGCGGCCTGCGGTGCAGCCGCAGCCGGGGCGGCCTTGGTGCCACCACCAGCGACGGCGGCTTCGACGTCGCTCTTGACGACGCGACCATGCGGGCCGGAGCCGGCGACAGCTGCGAGATCGATACCGGCTTCCTTCGCCAGACGACGCGCGAGCGGCGAGGAGAAGGTGCGGTTTCCGCCCGTTGAAGCAGCAGCAGGCGCTGCAGCCGGTGCCGGAGCAGCCTCCGCAGCCGGAGCGGCTTCAGTCTTTG
Organism: Rhizobium sp. Root708; assembly: GCF_001429725.1. GTDB lineage: Bacteria > Pseudomonadota > Alphaproteobacteria > Rhizobiales > Rhizobiaceae > Rhizobium. The sequence continues at coordinate 123,368 of NZ_LMHV01000034.1, forward strand.
CCTCGGCCTTCGGCGCTTCGGCAGCCTTCGGCGCCGGAGCGGCAGAGACCGCGCTGCTTGCGGCAGCGGAAACATCTTCGCCTTCGGCAGCAAGTACGGCGATCAAGGCATTGACCTTGACGCCTTCCGTACCAGCCGGAACGACGAGCTTGGCAACGGTGCCCTCATCGACGGCTTCGACTTCCATCGTCGCCTTGTCGGTTTCGATTTCCGCAATGATGTCGCCTGACTTGACCGTGTCGCCTTCCTTGACGAGCCACTTGGCCAGGTTGCCTTCTTCCATCGTCGGAGAGAGGGCAGGCATCGTGATGTTGATAGGCATCGAAATACCCTCCCCTTGTTACTTGTAGCAAACGGCCTTCACGGCATCGACGACTTCGGCAACACTCGGAAGCGCAAGCTTTTCGAGGTTTGCGGCGTAAGGCATCGGAACGTCCTTGCCGGCGATCGTAAGAACCGGCGCGTCGAGATAGTCGAAGGCCTGCTGCATGACGCGGGTGGCAATTTCGGTGCCGACCGAGTTCTGCGGGTAGCCTTCCTCGACGGTGACGAGGCGGCCGGTCTTCTTGACCGATTCGATTACGGTCGGAAGATCCATCGGACGCAGCGTACGCAGGTCGATCAACTCGGCATCGATGCCGATCTTCTCGAGTTCGGCGACAGCCTTGGTGGCATAGGTCATGCCGATGCCGAAGGAGACGATCGTGACATCCTTGCCCGGACGGTGGATACGGGCCTTGCCGATCGGCAGAACGAAATTATCCAGCTTCGGCACATCGAAGTGCTGACCGTAGAGGATTTCGTTTTCGAGGAAGACGACCGGGTTCGGATCGCGGATCGCGGCCTTGAGCAGGCCCTTGGCGTCGGATGCCGTGTAGGGCATGACGACCTTGAGACCCGGGATCTGGCTATACCAAGCCGAGTAGTCCTGGCTGTGCTGAGCGCCGACGCGGGCAGCGGCGCCGTTCGGGCCGCGGAACACGATCGGAGCGCCCATCTGGCCGCCGGACATATAGAGCGTCTTGGCAGCGGAGTTGATGATCTGGTCGATCGCCTGCATGGCGAAGTTGAAGGTCATGAACTCGACGATCGGCTTCAGACCGGACATGGCAGCACCGACGCCGACGCCGGCAAAACCGTGCTCGGTGATCGGGGTGTCGATGACGCGGCGGGCGCCGAATTCCTGCAGCAGACCCTGGGTGACCTTGTAGGCGCCCTGGTATTCGGCCACTTCCTCGCCCATGACGAAGACGTTGTCGTCGGCGCGCATTTCCTCGGCCATGGCGTCGCGAAGCGCTTCGCGAACGGTCATGGAGACCATTTCGGTGCCGGCCGGGATTTCAGGATCGTTCGGAACCTGAGCCTTGGGCTCGGCCGGAACACGAGCGGCGGCAGCGGCTGGCGCTTCGGCAGCCTTCGGCGCTTCGGCGGCGGCCGGTGCGGTAGCGGCAGGTGCAGCCGAGATGTCGGATGCGGATTCGCCGTCCTGCAGGAGAACAGCGATCTTGGCGTTCACCTTGACGCCTTCGGTTCCAGCCGGAACCAGAAGCTTGCCGATGACGCCTTCGTCGACGGCTTCGACTTCCATCGTCGCCTTGTCGGTTTCGATTTCAGCAATGATGTCGCCGGAGGTGACCTTGTCGCCCTCCTGCTTGAGCCACTTGGACAGCGTGCCTTCTTCCATCGTCGGAGAGAGGGCGGGCATGAGAATATCGATTGGCATGGGTCTACCCTCCCCGATTACAGAAGAATGTCGGTGTAGAGCTCGGATGCATCCGGCTCCGGTGCGGCCTGGGCGAAGTCGGCGCTATCGGCGACGATGTCGCGAACGTCCTTGTCGACCGCCTTGAGATCGTCCTCGCTGGCCCAGCCCTTTTCGATGAGGCGTGCCTTGACCTGCTCGATCGGATCCTGCTCGGAGCGCATCTTCTGCACTTCTTCCTTGGAGCGATACTTAGCCGGGTCGGACATGGAGTGACCGCGATACCGATAGGTCAGCATTTCGAGAATGATCGGGCCCTTGCCGGAACGGCAATGCTCGAGTGCCTCGTCGGCAGCAGCCTTGACAGCGCGAACATCCATGCCGTCGACTTGGACGCCGGGAATGCCGAAGCCGGAACCGCGCAGCGAGTAATTCGACTGCGCCGTGGCGCGGGCCGTGGACGYGCCCATGGCGTAACGGTTGTTCTCGATGATGTAGATGATCGGGAGCTTCCAGAGAGCCGCCATGTTGAAGCTCTCGTAGACCTGGCCCTGGTTTGCAGCACCGTCGCCGAAATAGGCGATCGAGACGCTGTCATTGCCACGGTAGCGGTTTGCGAAGGCAAGACCGGTGCCTAGCGACACCTGGGCGCCGACGATGCCGTGACCGCCGTAGAAATGCTTCTCCTTGGAGAACATGTGCATCGAGCCGCCCTTGCCACGCGAGTAGCCGTCAATGCGGCCGGTCAGCTCGGCCATGACGCCGCGGGCGCTCATGCCGGTTGCCAGCATGTGACCGTGGTCGCGGTAAGCGGTGATGACCTGGTCGCCTTCCTTCTGCGCCATCTGCATGCCGACGACGACAGCTTCCTGGCCAATGTAGAGGTGACAGAAACCACCGATGAAACCCATGCCGTAAAGCTGGCCGGCCTTCTCCTCGAAGCGGCGGATAAGCAGCATCTCGCGATAGGCCTTCAGCTCCTCGTCGCGATCGAAATCGGCGACGGGGCCGCCATTCGATGCCTTAGCTGCTGGTTTCGCGCTGGTCTTGCGGCTGGAAACGGTCGCGTTTTTTCGCGGCGCCATTCAACCCTCCCTATGGGTTTATCGGTTCTTAGGTGGCGCGTACCATAGGGAAGAAATTTCGCCACAGCAATGCCATAAATGCATGGCTCGTATTCGGCGTTAAGTCACTGATAAATATACGATTATTTCGATTAACTGAATTTCGGTTAATTTGAATAGTGATTGAATATGACGACTTCATCGGGACGAGAAACATTGAGCTGAAGACGCGCTTTTTCGTCCAGCATATCCCTGTCCATCGAACCGTCGCTCAGCAACGCAACCTGCTTTTCAAGATGCTCGCGCTTGCCTTTCAGAACCGCCAACTCCCTTTCACGCGCAATCCGCTGGCGCTCGAACCCTTCGGTTGCCCGCAGACCGTAATCGCCATGAATGCAATGATAGCCGAAGTAGGAAAGAAAGGCGACCGTCATGGCTGGAACCACGAAACGACCGATCTTTTTCTTCTTGTGATGCTTTGTCCACATAAACGCACGCTCGAACGCATTACCTCGATGCATGCAAGAGTAGCGGGTAGAGATTAACTGTCCGTTGACTATGAAAAATCAGGCACAAAAAACCCGCGCCTTCAAAAGACGCGGGTCCAAGCGTTGAAATCAGGCGCGATTAGCCGCGAAGGATGGAGCGGCCGGCGTACTGGGCCTGCGGGCCGAGGCCCTCCTCGATGCGGATCAGCTGGTTGTACTTGGCAAGACGATCCGAGCGCGACAACGAGCCGGTCTTGATCTGACCGCAGTTGGTCGCGACAGCGAGATCGGCGATCGTCGAATCTTCGGTTTCACCCGAACGGTGCGACATGACGGCGGTGTAGGCTGCCTTGTGCGCAGTGTTGACGGCATCAAGCGTTTCCGTCAGCGAGCCGATCTGGTTGACCTTGATGAGGATCGAGTTGGCGACACCCATCTTGATACCATCGCGCAGGCGAGCCGAGTTGGTGACGAAGAGATCGTCGCCGACCAGCTGAACCTTCTTGCCGGCCAGATCGGTGAGAGCCTTCCAGCCATCCCAATCGTCTTCAGCCATGCCGTCTTCGATCGAGATGATCGGGTACTGGGCAGCGAGCTGCGCCAGATATTCAGCCATGGCGCCCGGCTCCAGCGTGCGGCCTTCGCCTTCGAGAACGTACTTGCCGTCCTTGAAGAATTCGGTCGAGGCGCAGTCGAGGCCGAGGTGGATGTCTTCGCCGGGCTTGTAGCCGGCTTTCTCGATCGACTTCATGATGAAGTCGAGGGCTTCAGGGGCGCTCTTCAGGCCGGGTGCGAAACCGCCTTCGTCGCCGACGTTGGTGTTGTGACCCTGAGCCGACAGTTCCTTCTTAAGGACGTGGAAAACTTCCGAGCCCATGCGAACGGCTTCGCGGATGGAATCAGCCCCAACCGGCAGGATCATGAATTCCTGGAAGTCGATCGGGTTATCGGCGTGCGCGCCGCCGTTGATAATGTTCATCATCGGGACCGGCAGCAGGTGAGCGGAAGCGCCACCGACGTAGCGGTAGAGCGGCAGGCCGGCAGCCTGGGCGGCAGCCTTGGCAACAGCAAGCGATACGCCGAGGATGGCGTTGGCGCCGAGGCGCGACTTGTTCGGCGTGCCGTCCAATTCGATCATGATGTTGTCGATCTGGATCTGGTTTTCAGCATCGATGCCGCCGATGGCGTCGAAGATTTCCGTGTTGGCGGCTTCGACAGCCTTTTCGACACCCTTGCCGAGGTAGCGCTTGCCACCGTCGCGGAGTTCGACGGCTTCATGCGCGCCTGTCGACGCGCCCGACGGAACCGCCGCGCGGCCCATGCTGCCATCTTCCAGATAGACATCGACTTCGACGGTGGGGTTGCCACGGCTGTCGAGAATCTCGCGGGCGATAATGTCGGTAATTGCGGTCATCGGCTTTTCCTGCTTGAGGGTGGATAAATCGTTTGAAATCCGTCTTAGTCGAAGATGCGCAAATTACAATGGCGCTTTGCGCTTGCTTCGCAGCGATATGAGTGCGTGGCCTATTACACGAACATGTCAGTCTTTTGAACGTCAGCCTTTCGCGATCGCGTCGAAGGCCAGGAGCTTTTCGAGAAGCCTCGGCATATCCTTGAGATAGACCATGTTCGGACCGTCGGACGGCGCGTTGTCAGGATCTTCGTGCGTCTCGACGAACACACCGGCGACGCCGACGGCAACGGCCGCGCGCGCCAGCGTCTCGACGTATTCGCGCTGACCACCGCTCGACCCGCCCTGCCCGCCCGGCTGCTGCACCGAATGGGTGGCATCGAACACTACAGGAGCGCCAAGGCCCGCCATGATCGGCAGCGAACGCATATCCGATACCAGCGTGTTATAGCCGAAGGAGGCGCCGCGCTCGCAAAGCAGGATGTTCGGGTTGCCGCTGTCGTTGAGCTTGGCAAGCACGTTCTTCATGTCCCAGGGAGCCAGGAACTGGCCCTTCTTGACGTTGATGGTGCGGCCGGTCTTGGCGGCAGCGACCAACAGGTCGGTTTGACGGCTGAGGAAGGCCGGAATCTGCAGGATGTCGACGACAGTCGCCACCTCGGCACACTGCTCTTCGGTGTGAATGTCAGTCAAAACGGGAAAGCCGTATTCCTTCTTGAGATCGGCGAAGACTTCAAGCGCAGTCTCCAGGCCGATGCCGCGCTGGGCGGAGAGCGACGTGCGGTTCGCCTTGTCGAAGGACGACTTGTAGACGAGGCCGATGCCGAGCTTGTCGCAGAGTTCCTTCAGCACGCCGGCGATCATGAACGCATGCTCGCGGCTTTCCATCTGGCAAGGCCCAGCGATCAGGGATAGCTTGCCGGCATTGGAAAAGGAGACGTGGCCGGCGCCTTCGCCAACCACGACTTCGGAATTTGTCTGGCTCATCGTTTCTCCTCGAAGGCGAAGAGCGCGCCCTGCCCGGGCGCAGCCTTCACCAGAATTCGATTGTTCTTGCGCGTGTAGGTCATCCCGTTAGCAGCCAAATGCGCTTCTGTCACGGCGAGATCGCCAACCGTGAAGACGACCGCAACGCCCCGCAGGCCCCGATCGGCGGCGGGAGCATCAAGATCGAAATAGGCGTCGAGCCCATCCGGCGAAAGAATGCAAACCCGAGCGCTCGGCGCCATCACACTGATCCCGAACGCGTCTTCGCGCGCGGCGCCGCAGCCCGACACATGTCGCATGAAGAGCGAAAACGCCTTCGGATCGGGCGCCGTCAACACAATATCGGCAATGCCTGTGACACCGTTACCGTGCGTTTCCAACGTCTTGCGGTCGGCGGGCAAGGGGTTCACCCGCTGGCAGGTAAACAGGAAGAAATCCGGCGCCCGCAAATCGGCGGCAAAGGCAAGGCGGAAGGCAGCAGTCGTTTCGGTACCATCCGGCATCTTCATCGGACGAGAGAACTGGAGCATGTCGCCGCCGCTGATCTTGTCGGCGAGAAACCGGGCATGATCGCGGTCCGCATCGGGCGTACCGAGAACGACAGCGGACATGCCCTCATCGCCGCAGCGAAAACGGAATGCGCGATCACGAGACGTGAAGACATTCCCCTTCTTCAGCGAGGTCTCGTAAATATCGGTATCCCCAATACCGAGTGGTTCGAGATATGTTTTGTCGGCGAAGAAAACGCAGGCGTTTTCCGTCCCGAACGGATGGCTGGCATCCGCCGCCACGGTAAAACCAAGTTTACCAAGGCGTTCACGGGCGAGATCGATATTGGCCACCGGCAGGACGATGTGATCGAGAGGATGGGCTTCACTCACAGGCAGATCCTCCTTCTAAGACCAGCGTCGGTGTGCGCCTGATGGCAAAACAATGCAACAGGCTTCGATGTCCCGCAAATGAAATGAAAAAACACGACAAGTCCGACGCAAGTTTTACGAAAATTTAGGCACTTGCGGAACACATATGGAACATATAGTGTCCGTTCTGGCTTTGTTTCACGACTCTGGGGTTCGACTTCGATGCTGACACGCAAGCAACAGGAGCTTCTTCTCTTCATTCACGAGCGAATGAAGGAGTCCGGCGTTCCCCCGTCCTTCGACGAGATGAAGGATGCACTCGACCTCGCTTCGAAGTCGGGCATTCACCGGCTGATCACCGCTCTCGAGGAACGCGGCTTCATTCGTCGACTTCCGAACCGGGCACGCGCACTTGAGGTCATCAAGCTGCCGGAGGCCTATAGCCCCAGCATCCAGCCTCGCCGCGGCTTTTCGCCGAGCGTGATCGAAGGCAGTCTTGGCAAGCCACAACCTGCCCCGGCGCCGAAGCCCACGCCTAGCGCCGACAACGGTAATTCCGTCTCCGTGCCCGTCATGGGACGCATTGCGGCAGGCGTTCCGATTTCGGCAATCCAGAACAACACCCATGATATTTCCGTGCCAGCCGACATGCTTGCTTCCGGTGAGCATTACGCGCTCGAGGTCAAGGGCGACTCAATGATCGAGGCCGGCATTTTCGATGGCGATACGGTTATCATTCGCAATGGCAGCACAGCCAACCCCGGCGACATCGTCGTGGCGCTGGTCGATGACGAGGAAGCGACCTTGAAGCGCTTCCGCCGCAAGGGCGCATCGATCGCGCTGGAAGCCGCCAATCCGGCTTACGAAACGCGCATTTTCGGCCCCGACCGCGTCAAGGTGCAAGGTAAACTTGTTGGGCTCATCCGCCGTTATCACTAGGCGGCGGCACGGTTTCCGCATAGGTGCCGGTGCGCCAATCATAGGCTCGCTGCCGCATCCAGGGGCGATCCAGTCCGGTGTAGGCTGCGCCGATCACCGGTGCCCCCTGATCGTCTATGCGTATTTCCAGCGCGCCGGTGCGACGAAGGCTCTCGCCGGTGAACAACAGCGATCCGGACCTGCATTCCTTAAGCCGAACCCGCGCGGGCGTTATGACGATATCTGCGACGTCGCATGCCGAGCCGAGATAGGCGAGATTGTCGACAACGACGACCAGATAGCCGCTTTTGAGAGTGACGGCGCACCAGGCCGATTTCGCGCAGGAAAATTGTCCCGTTTCCGTCGAACGACGCATGAGATCGGTCGCAATGCGCCGCTCGTTCGCAGTCAGGACCACACGCTCGTGGTCCCGCTTCCGTGGCGGCGGCGGAGCATCCGCGAGTATCAGCGGCGGCACTTGCGGCTCGATCGCCAGCGCCCGCTGCCATTGATTGAAAATGAAATTCCCGGGCTTTGGTTTGTTGGTCGCAAGCACGTCGTCGTCAATGACTGCGACCAGCGAGCCGTCATCCGATACGAGCAACTCCGGTGAAGGCGATGCCGGCAGAAGCTTGAGGCAGGCGGTCGCGACCAGCATGACTGCGAAGCCGAGATACTTGAGACGGGTGAAAAGCAGCGTCTGCAGCAGGAAAGCCAGTGAGGCGACGAGAAAATACCATGCCGGAAGGCGGCCGATGTCGACGGTGCCTCCCCAGCCCGACACGGTCTTGGCTATGTCTATGACGATATCCAGACCGAAGCCCGCTATCCTCCAGGGCAGGACATCAAGGCCGAGCGGCGTCAGCAGCATCGCCAGCATGCCCATCGGCATGACGATGAACGAGATAACCGGCATTGCCATCAGGTTCGCAGGCAAACCATAGGCACTCAGGCGGTGAAAATGCTCGATCGAGAAGAGTGCGGTCGAGAAACCACCAATCATCGACGTCAGGGCAATGCCGGCGAAGAAGCGGAGCACGAACCCGATCGGCTTGAAAGCGGGGTGAACGAATAGCGCCTTGCCAGGCATGGCGCCGCTTATCCAGCCCACATAGCCCGATACCAGGGCCAGCGTGGCGGCAAACGACATCTGAAAGCTTGGTCCGAGCACCGCGGACGGCGATGTCAGGATGATCAGCAGCGCCGAGAGGGCGATATTGCGGAGGCTGATCGAGGGACGGTCGAAAAGTGCCGCGACCAGCATCACCGCCATCATGATATAGGCTCGTTCGGCCGAGACCGCGAAGCCGGATATGAGATAATAGGCGGTGAGTGCCGCCAACGCGCCGGCTGCGGCAATCTTTTTGGTCGGATAGGCCTGCGCGAAGGCAGGGAAAAGACCGAAGATGCACCGTAGACCAATGAAAAAAATCCCGGCCGATAGCGCCATGTTCAGCCCCGAGATGGCGACGATATGGGCAAGACCGGATTGACGCAACGCCTCGGTCGTCTCGTCCGAGATTGCCCGGCGCTCATCGGTGACAAGCGATGCGGCAAAGGCGCCGGTATCTCCGGGCAGTATCGAGCGAATACGTTCGCCAATGCTGCTTCTCAACCGATACAGGCCTTCGACGACCGTGTCCGATACCGAACGTTGCGGCGACAGAAGATCCGGAGCGACCTCGGCCGGTTCGCCATAGGCAAAGCCATTTGCGCCGACGCCGGCGAAATAGGCATCGAAGGCGAAATCGTTCAACCCCGGCAAAGCCGGACCGGCCGGAGGGGTGAAACGGGCACGAACTTCTATCCAACTGCCGATCGGAATTGGCGCATCCCCACGCGCCAACAGAGACACACGTGCTGGCATGCGCTTCAGCACCGGTGACGCGGTGCGCTCCACGGCGAGGATGTACCGCCATCGGCCTTTGTCATCGCCCTCGCGGCGTTCGACACGACCGGTCATTGTCGTCGTGACGGCGGAGTCGAGAATGATCGTCCCTGCCCGCCATGTCTCGATCTGCGCTGCCAACATGCCGCCGACACATAGGAGACCGGCAAGTGCGGCGCGCCTCGGCAGCGGTCTGCCGGCGCCTGCCGCAACAAACACCAGCGCCAAGAAGGCAATCCATGCGCCAAGCCTGAACAACGAGGTATCGGTGTCGAACTCGAACCAGGCAACGGCACCGGCGCCGGCGAGCACGGGCGCGCAAAGAAACAGACGTCCATGATCCAGTTCCGCGGCTACCGCCAGCCTGCCGGCAGACCAGTGCCGCCCCGCCTGCCGGGCGATTTTCGAGGGCCACCGTGATGACGTTTGCGTGAATGTCGGCGATGCGGGACGTACGATCACAACCTGTGCGGAGGCGGTTACGCTTGACGTCGCAAGCGATGCGCCCGAGTCGGCCTCGATCGTCTTCAACTCCGGCATGCATTCCTGCCCGCAACGACCCCATTCTACAACCAGAATGCAAGCTATCGGGCCCTCAGGCAACAATAATCGATTGAATTAAAGAGAGAATTTCGAACACCGAAAAGCCAAGGATTATCATTAGCTTCCGCTATGCAAGAACGGCATCTCTGCGCTGCTTAAATGTTGATACTGCGATGCACAAAATGGCTTCACGGTAACTTGGCATTAGGGCCGCGATCATATAGCTATCGTCGACGACGCTTAACCCTATGGCGCTTTTATGGCGCCACCCGCCAGTTTGGAGGATCAGAATGACGGAACAAAGCGCAACACTGAAAATCGGTGACAAATCAGTCGACCTCGCCGTCAAGAGCGGCACGATCGGCCCTGACGTCATCGATATCGGCGCCCTGTACAAGAACACGGCTTCCTTCACGTACGATCCTGGTTTCACCTCGACCGCATCCTGTGAATCGAAAATCACCTATATCGACGGCGACGAAGGCGTTCTTCTGCACCGCGGTTATCCGATCGAGCAGCTCGCCGAGCACGGCGACTTCCTCGAAGTCTGCTATCTGCTTCTCTACGGCGAACTGCCGACCGCAGCACAGAAGAAGGACTTCGACTATCGCGTAACGCACCACACCATGGTGCACGAGCAGATGAGCCGCTTCTTCACGGGCTTCCGCCGCGACGCTCACCCGATGGCCGTCATGTGCGGCTGTGTCGGCGCCCTGTCTGCCTTCTATCATGACTCGACCGACATCACCGATCCGCACCAGCGCATGGTCGCAAGCCTGCGCATGATCGCCAAGATGCCGACGATCGCCGCGATGGCCTACAAGTATCATATCGGCCAGCCCTTCGTTTACCCGAAGAACGATCTCGACTACGCGTCGAACTTCCTGCGTATGTGCTTTGCCGTTCCTTGCGAGGAATATGTGGTCAATCCGGTGCTGTCGCGCGCCATGGACCGCATCTTCATCCTGCATGCCGACCACGAGCAGAACGCATCGACCTCGACCGTTCGTCTCGCCGGCTCCTCGGGTGCCAACCCGTTTGCCTGCATCGCGGCCGGCATCGCCTGCCTCTGGGGCCCCGCTCACGGCGGCGCCAACGAAGCGGCTCTCAACATGCTGCAGGAAATCGGCAGCGTTGACCGCATCCCTGAGTACGTCGCCCGCGCCAAGGACAAGAACGATCCGTTCCGCCTGATGGGCTTTGGTCATCGCGTCTACAAGAACTACGACCCGCGCGCCAAGATCATGCAGAAGACGACGCATGAAGTCCTCGGCGAACTCGGCATCAAGGACGACCCGCTGCTGGAAGTAGCAATGGAACTCGAGCGCATCGCGCTGACGGACGAGTACTTCATCGAGAAGAAGCTCTATCCGAACATCGACTTCTATTCCGGAATCACGCTGAAGGCTCTCGGCTTCCCCACGACCATGTTCACGGTGCTCTTTGCCCTGGCGCGTACCGTCGGTTGGATCGCTCAATGGAACGAGATGATCGAAGATCCGCAGCAGCGTATCGGACGTCCGCGTCAGCTCTACATCGGCGAGCCGAAGCGCGACTACAATCCGGTTTCCAAGCGTTAAGCCGAAACCGCAAAAATAGAAAAAGCCCGGTCAGAAATGGCCGGGCTTTTTCTTTTGGAGGACATCAAGCACGATTTCGGCGGCGTGCTCGCCTGGTGGCTTTTCGGTGCGCATGCGCTCCCACACAAGGTCGTATCCCTCGACCATTGCGCGGCGTGGCAGGGTATCGACGGAGAGTTTCTCCATCCAGCGCGCCAGGCTCGCTCCGCGAACAACCTCGTTTATATACTCAGGCACGACCGCATAGTCGGCGATGAGATTGGGGATGGCCCCCGTCCACGTCTTGATGCGCTTCGTCATCAGCTTGATGATCCAATCGGTCTGATAAGCCGATACACATGGAACGCCGGTGAGTGCGAGTTCGAGAATGACGGTGCCAGATGCCGCCATCGCAGCATCCGCCTCCGCGAATGCCCGCCACTTTGCGTCAGCTCCGACAGCGAAATCCGGCTTTACCGTCCAGCCTGCCATGATTTCGCGTATCATTGTCTCCCTGCGCGCCAGGGTTGGCAGCACGAAGCGCAGATTGGCGTTGCGAGCGGAAAGCTCCTGCACCGCCTCGCCAAAGTGCGGGAGTAGCTTGGAGATCTCCGAACCACGCGATCCGGGCAGAAGCATGATCGTCCGGCGATCCGTCGCTTGGCGCGGCGTTGTTTCGGCGCGCAACTGGCGCGCCGCGAGCAACGACCGATCAGCCGTCAGGCGGTGTCCGACATAGGTCGTCGGCGGGCCGCCCAATTTCTTCATGATCTCCGGTTCGAACGGCAGCACGGCCAAGACATGGTCGACATAGCCGAGCATTTTTTGGGCTCGGTATTCCTTCCATGCCCAGACGCTCGGACAGACATAGTTCACGATGGGGCAATGCGGCAAAGCAGCGCGCACGCGCTTAGCGACGCGATGCGTGAAATCCGGGCTGTCGACGATGACAAGGACATCCGGCTTTGCAGCAATCACCGCCTCGGCGGTCTGCCGAATACGACGAACCAGATTGGGCAACCGGGCGATCACCTGCGTGATGCCCATGATCGACAACTCGGAAAAATCGAAGAGCGATCGCAAGCCCTGAGCTTCCAGAGCTTCTCCACCGACACCGACCAATTCGATGGGACCAGGGTGCCGATCCTTCAGGGCAGCAACAAGATCCGCGGCGAGAAGATCTCCCGAGACCTCACCGGCTATAATCGCGACGCTCAGAGTTTCCCTGCTCATTCCAATCCCCACGATGGCAAACCGCGATCGATGCCGCAGATAAAGAGGCCGGCATCATTCGCCGCCTTAATCGCAGCGTCTCTCTCCAACACAAGCGCTCGGCCGGCTTCCACGGCGACGCCACCAAGCCCCGCCTTCCTTGCGTTCTCGACGGTCGATATTCCCATCGAAGGCAGGTCGGCACGAATGTCCTGCTGCGGCTTGCAGAGTTTTACGAGCACACCCTTGCGGCGCGCCGAGATCCGTCCGGCGGCGCGCAGGCCTGCAACGCGCTCAAGCATGCTATCCGTGCCCTCGACGCCTTCCAAAGCCACGATCCGACCGCCGACGGCGACGGCGCCCTGCCCGATGTCAAGCCGACCGAGAGCGTCCGCTGCCTCCACCGCCTTGGCAATGTCTCTCAAATCATCCGCATTCGGCGCCACCGCGCCCAAGGGGCCCACCATCGCCAGCAAATCCGGCGCGATCTCCTGGGCGCCGACAACCCGCCGACCGTTCTCCTCCAGCAGCTTGATCACCATGCGAAGAACGGTATCGTCGCCACCTGACAGCAGCGTACGGATTGTTCCGGGAATCTTTGTCAGCGTTTTCCAGGTCGGACGAACCTCGCGCCAATCCGGGCGGCGCTTCACGCCCCCCGACATCACGACGCGGTCTACGCCATTCGTATCCAGCAGGCGGCTCAGCGCCGCAAGATCGCCGACGCCTATCGTCGCATGATCGAAATCCTGCCAGGAACGGTCAGCCTCGTTTTTCAACGCGATGATGAAGGGATTCTCGCCCGCGACTCGTGCTGCGTCGGCAACGTAGGAAGGAAGAAGGCCGCTGCCCGCGATAATCGCGAGCCGCCCTTTCGTCGCGTCACCGGCCGGAGACAAGCATCACCCTTTCGAGCCTCTGGTCGGCGAGGAAAGAGCACGATCACTCTCGGCCGCAATGAAATCCAGGATATGCATGACCTGCTCGCACTCAGCGTATTCCTCGCGGATCGCAGCGGCATTGTCTCGAGCAGATCCACCGCCTTCGAAGATCGCCTTGTAGGCGCGACGAACGACGTGAATTGTGGCGCGGTCGACGCCGGCGCGCGTCATACCGACCACGTTGAGTCCGCCGAGCACGCCGGGGTTCCCGTTCAGCATGCCATAGGGAATGACATCGTAGCTCACGGCCGAGAGACCACCGACGAACGCCTGGCGGCCAACGCGCGTAAACTGATGAACGGCGGAGCCACCGCCCAAAATCACGCGATCCTCGATAACGACGTGTCCTGCGAGCATCACGTTGTTCGACATGATGACGTGATCACCAACACGGCAATCATGAGCAACATGCGAATTCGCCAGGAAAAGATTGTTGTTTCCGACGATGGTCTTGCCACCGAAATCGGCCGTGCCGGTATTCATGGTGACACCCTCGCGGATGGTGCAATTGTCACCGACCGAAAGCGTGGTTTCCTCGCCGCCGTGATGGACACTTTGCGGGTCGCCGCCGATAACGGCCATTGGAAAAATACGTGTTCCCTTGCCGATCGTCGTGCGTCCGGTCACGACCGCATGCGCGAGCAACTCCACGTTGTCGCCGAGCACGACATGCGGCCCGACATGGCAAAAGGGACCAATCTTGACATTTTCGCCGATTACCGCGCCATCTTCGACGACCGTCATCGGGTGGATGCTGGCGCTGGTTGCGATCATGCTCATGCTTTTCCCTTGCGGACAATCATTGCACCGATATCGGCCTCAGCAACGAGTGCGCCATCCACCTTGGCGTCGCAGTGGAACTTCCAGATGTTGCCGCGCTGCTTTTGCTTCTTGACATGATACTCGACGCGATCGCCAGGCACCACGGGCTTCCTGAAGCGCGCGTTGTCGATCGTCATGAAGTAGACGAGGTTGCCACTCTCGCCTTCCTTCTTCGCACAGATCGCACCGGCCGTCTGAGCCATGCCTTCGACCAGAAGAACCCCAGGCATGATCGGGGACTCCGGAAAGTGCCCGGTAAAATGCGGCTCGTTCGCGGTAACGTTCTTGATGCCGATCGCGGAATCGTCGCCGTCGATCTCGATAATCCTGTCGACCAATAGGAACGGATAGCGGTGCGGCAGCAGCTTCATGATTTCGATGATATCTGCCGAAGAAAGCTGCTTCGTGACTTGCTCAGTCATTCTTTTCTCCCGGTTTCTTGGCGCCGGCCGCTCGCGTCATAACGGTTGCGACCTCGCGCAGAAAATCGTTGATCGGGCGCGCTGGCACCCCGCCATAACGCTCGCCCGCTGGAATGTCGCCCACAACACCGCTCTTGGCGGCGATCTGGACGCCCGCGCCGATCGTGATGTGGCCGTTGATACCTACCTGGCCGCCGACCTGCACCCCGTCGCACAGAACGGCGCTGCCGGCAATGCCAACCTGAGACACGATCGCACAGTGACGGCCAATGCGGACATTGTGGCCGATCTGTACCTGATTATCGATCTTCGTGCCTTCGCCGATGACCGTATCATCCATCGTGCCGCGATCAATCGTCGTGTTCGCGCCGATTTCAACGTGATCTTGAATAATAACGCGGCCGATCTGGACGATCTTGATCATTCCCCGCTGTCCGGGGGCGTAGCCGAAGCCATCCTGGCCGATCCGCGCGCCATTATGAATGATAACGCCGTTTCCGACGAGCGCACAGATCACGCTGCTCCCGGCGGCAATCGAGCAATTGCGACCGATCTTCACGCCAGGCCCGATGACGGCGCCGGCGCCGATTCTCGTGCCTTCGCCGATCTCAGCATTCGCTCCGATCACGGCAAACGGCTCGACCGCGACATTCTTCTCGAGCTTGGCGGTCGGATCGACCGCGGCGCGATCGGAGATGCCAGCCGACTGTGAGAGCGTCGGCAAGGGCTGGAGCGCCGTTGGGTACAGGAAACCGCCGGCCATCGCGAATGCCGCGTGGGCGTTTTTCGAGACCAGAACGGCGATATGAGACGGCACGATCGATTGAAGACCCGCGCTGCAGATTACAGCGGAGGCTTGGCAGGATGCGAGTTCATCCTTGCTCTTCTTGGAAATGACATAGCAAACATCTCCCTCCTTCGCCCGGCTAACCGGAGCGACGGAGTGGATAACGATGTCTGCACTTTTCGGGTTAGCAAGTTCTGCCCCAAGATACTGCGCTAGCTCTGAAAGCTTCACGCCATCATGGGGCAGAAAAAAACAAGTTTGCTCCATCGGCAAATCTCCAGAACGGAATTCGACGTTACGGTTCCGGACTGCCGATATCAGAATTGGTTGTTGATGCCAAACTTGAAGTGCTGAACCTTGTCGTAGTCTTCCTTCAGGACCGGGAAGGCGTAGTCGACGCGGAGTGCACCGAACGGCGAATTCCAGACCAGACCGATACCAACGGATGCACGCAGGGATGCGTCTTCACCGTTGACGAACTCACCACCACCGACGCTGACCTTGTTGCCAAAGAGCGTGCCGGCGTCGGCGAAGACGGCGCCGCGCAGACCGAAGTCACGCGGAACAGCAGGCAACGGGAAGGTCGCTTCCGCGGAAACCGTGAAGTAGGTGGTACCACCGAGCGGATCATCCGGACCACCGCCGACGCGAGGACCGATACCCTTATTCTCGAAGCCACGGATGTCGCCGTTCGTCAGCGTGAACTGGTCGAAGACGTGCAGATCGTCGCCGAAGCCGACAACGTAGCCTGCAGAACCTGAGACCGAGCCGATGATATCGGCGTCGTCAGCCAGCAGATGGTAGTAGCGAGCCTTGCCGTAGAGCTTGTAGAACTGCGAGTCGCCGCCAAGACCGGCAATTTCCTGCGTGGCGCTGGCATAAATACCTTCGCGCGGCAGAATCATGTCGTCCAGCGTGTTGTAGGTCAGCGTCTGAGAAACAGACGACTTCACCCAAGGGCTGTTGTTGACGAGATCCTGGTAAGGCGTCGACAGATCAGACAGCGATCCCGATGGATCATACTTCATCTGCTTGTAGTTATAGCGGAAGGTCGTCGCCAGATCTTCAGTGATCGGCGCCGTTGCACGCAATACGACGTTGTTTTCTTCGTAGTCGTAGTTGTCGTTGCTCGACGTCTCGCTGTGGTTGATGTCGAAACCGACAGCCAAACGATAACCGAGGAAGTAAGGCTCGGTGAAGTTCAGCCCGTAAGTACGCGAGCCTTCTTCGCCGCCACCTGCGCTGACCTTGATGTACTGGCCACGACCGAGGAAGTTCTTTTCTTCGACCGACGCTTCGAGCAGAAGGCCGTCGCCGCCGGCGGCATAGCCTGCGCCGATACCGAACGAACCGGTTGCCTGATCCTGTACGTCGACGACGACGACAACGCGGTCCGGCGAGCTGCCAGGCTGAGTCGAGATGTTGACCGAGGAGAAGTAGCCGAGAGCCTCGAGGCGACGCTTCGCCTTCGTGATCATCTGCTGGTTGAAGGCGTCGCCTTCGCTCATGTCGAACTCGCGACGGATGACGTAGTCGCGCGTGCGGCTGTTGCCGCGGATTTCGATACGCTCGACGTATGCGCGCTCGCCCTGGTCGACCAGATATTCAACACCGATCGTGTTGTTGTTCAGATCGCGGTTGCCACGCGGCGTGACGCGAGCGAACGGATAGCCTGCGGAAGCGACCTGATCCGAGATGGCCTCGATCGACTTCTGGACTTCCTTGGCGTTGTAGACATTGCCTTCCTGCGTGCGAACGAGGCCCTGCAGCTGCGCGCCGTCGATACCCTGGACGGTCGACTGAACCGTAACGGCGCCGAAGTCGTAACGCGGACCTTCTTCGATGTTGAAGGTCAGGGTGTATTTGTTCGTGCCTTCATCGAAGGCGGCATCGGAAGAGACGATACGGAAATCGGCGTAGCCGCGGTTGTAATAGAACTGGCGCAGCGCTTCTTCATCGGCGTGCAGCTTGTCTTCGCTGTATACGTCCTTGCGGGTCAGGAACGACAGGAAGTTGGAGCGCTTCGTGTTGATGACGGAAGCCAGACGGCCAGAGCTGTAGGCGCTATTGCCGACGAAATTGATGGCAGCGATCTTGGTACGATCACCTTCGTTGACGACATAAGCCAGGTTTACGCGGCCTTCACCAAGCGGAACCACCTGCGTCGTCACTTCGACTTCGCTACGGCCGGTCGCAGCATAGGCGTCCTTGATCGACTGAATGTCGGCCTGGACCTGCGCTTCGCTGTAAGGGCCAGCAGCGTGCGTCTTGACGACGGCAGCGAGCTTGTCGTCCTTGATCTTGCGGTTTCCGTTGAAGACAACCTGATTGACCAGCTGCGCTTCTTCAACGGTGACGACAAGCGTCCCGCCGGAAACGGAGATCTTCACATCCGAAAAGTACCCGGTGTCGTAGAGCTGCTTGACCGAGTCGTCGATGTCGGTGTTCGAGAAGCTTTTGCCGGGCGTGATCGTCAGGTTCGACCGCACGGCTTCGGCGCCAACACGGCTCGCTCCACGCACATCGACACGCTGAATGACGGCAGCCTCAGCTGAGGTAGCCGAGACGAAAACCGTTGCACCTGCCCCCGAAGCAACAACACCAGCAGACAGCGCAACCGCCGATACTGCGTTCAAAAATCTTGAACCAGCCTTCATTTCACCCATTACCTTTGTTTCTCGTCCCCGGCGTCAGGCGTCCCCCGATTCCGGCCACGTGTGTCGTTTTACCCGCTTTTGACATACAAGCAAGGTAGCAAGTTAATTTCTGTTTACTTCATTTCGAAGCGTGACGCATTCGCCACTACAGCTTTGAAACATCGTAAATAAACGGTAATTTTTTCTCGCCGCCGGCTATCCAATCAATGCGCTTATATCGTTCCAGGTGGCGAAAACCATCAGGCTCAGAACCATGGCCAGGCCGATGCGAAACGCAATCTCCTGGGCCGACGATCCCAACGGTTTTCCCCTCACCGCCTCAATCGCATAAAACATCAGATGGCCGCCATCAAGTACCGGAACCGGCATCAGGTTGAGCAAACCAATGGAAACCGACAGAACGGCAGCCAGCTGAAGCAAAGCTGCAACGCCTAGCGTCGCCATCTGGCCGGATGCCTGCGCGACGCGGATCGGCCCGCCAAGCTGGTCGGGCTTCATGTAACCGGAAACAAGATTGCCGATATATTTGAATGTGCCGGTCACGATATGCCAGGTCTGGATCGTGCCTTCCTTCAGCGCGCCAAACGGCGTGTAGGTCTGCAGCCGGAAATGGCCAACTTCTTGATTGGTGACGATGCCAATCAGTCCAATCTCGATCTTGTTGCCGAACTGATCCGTCATATCGGTGCGAACAGGCACCATCGGCACGTCGAGCTTCTCGCCATTGCGTTCGATCGTAACGAGAATCTTCTGCTGGGGGCGAATGCTGACGTAGCGACGGACGTCATCGAAGGTCTCGACCTTCTCACCGTCGATGGAAACAAGCAGGTCGCCCGGCGCAATACCCGCCTCGGCAGCAGCACTGCCGGGCTTTACCTCAGCAACAACAGGATCGGCGACCGAGCGGCCGTAGATAGAGAACAGGACCGCGAAGATGGCAATCGCGAGAATGAAGTTTGCAATCGGCCCCGCTGCCACGGTCGCCGCGCGCTTCCAGAGCTTGGCGCCGGCAAACGATGCAGCGCGCTCCTCCTCCGACATTGCCGCAAGCTTTTCTTCGTCAGGCTTGCTGGAGGCATCTTCGTCGCCGAAGAATCGGACGTAGCCGCCGAGGGGAATCGCCGAGAGCTTCCAGCGCGTTCCATGGCGGTCAGTGAAGCCAATCAATTCCGGGCCGAAGCCGATCGAAAACGCCAGAACGCGGATTCCGCTCCAGCGACCAACGAGGTAGTGCCCCATCTCGTGCACGAAGACGAGCAATGACAACACAAGGACGAACGGGACAATGTAACCCGTCAAAAACCCAAGTATTCCGGTCAAGCCAAGCATAAGATCTTTCCGCCAGCCTCTGCAGACATCAAACGCCGAACAGGGCTGCACCGAGCGACGTCACTTCACCGCCCTTTATCAGCGAAAAAAGCCCAGCTAGCAAGAACGCCGCAAAACAGGCAAAAATGAGCCCGTCAACCCGGTCCATGACGCCGCCGTGTCCCGGGATGAGATGGCTCGAATCCTTCACTCCGAAGCGACGTTTGACGAACGATTCGAAGAGATCGCCAGACTGACTGAAGACCGATAGAATAAGCGCGATCGGGGCAGCCAGCGCGACTTTTCCAGACAATGCGAAATACGCGACGAGAACGCCCGCCACGATCGCGAATACAGCCCCGCCAATCGCCCCCGACCACGTCTTGCCGGGGGATATTTTCGGAGCCAGCTTCGGTCCACCGATAGCGCGACCGACGAAATAGGCGAGAATGTCCGTTGCCCACACGACGGCGAACACGAAGAGCATCGCATGCAGGCCGGCACTGTCCGAACCGCGAATACTCGACAGCGCAATCCCGGTCAGCCCCGCATACACGACACCCGCGGGAAACCAGGCAGATGCGCGCCCGGCAAACATCAGGCCGATCGCGAGAACGAAGAATAGCGCGAGCAGGATAAGGGAATAGCCAAGCGTTCCCGCGATCACTGCTGCTGCAATTGCCGCCTGACCGATCCAACCCACGGCGTTCGCCAGCGGTCGTTCGGCCTGCAAACGCGCAATGGTCGACCATTCATAATAGATCAGCAGCCCGATCAACGCCGAAAGCACACTGAAGACCACGCCACCATAGATGGTCGCACCGAGAACGACGATCGCCAGAATGATGCCGGATATGATGCGGAGCTTGAGTTCCGGCTGCATCAGGTGCCCACTGCTGCGGCAGCCTGCGCCACGAGGCCGCCGAATCGACGATCCCTGGCGGCAAAGGTCTCCAGGGCCGAATAGAATGTCTCACGGCTGAAATCGGGCCAATAGTCCGGCAAGAAGATGAACTCGGAGTAGGCAGCCTGCCAGAGCAGGAAGTTCGACAACCGCTCCTCGCCGCTCGTGCGGATGATCAGGTCGGGATCCGGAATACCAGCGGTATCTAGGCGCGCACTGATCAACGCGGGCGTGACGTCCTGAGCCCGGAGATGGCCGCTCTCGATATCGCGAGCAAGGCTCGTCATCGCACGAGCGATCTCGTCGCGTGAGCCGTAGTTGAAGGCAATCACGAGCGTCAGCGCCGTGTTCGCCTTGGTTGTCTCTTCCGCATCGACCAGTAGGTCGAGAATATCATTCTGAAGGCTGTAGCGATCGCCAATCACCTTCACGCGCACGTTCTGGCGATGCAACTCCGCAAGATCGCGACGGATAAAAGCCTTCAGCAACCCGAGAAGATCGGACACTTCGGTTTCCGGGCGGCGCCAGTTCTCCGACGAGAAAGCAAACAGGGTAAGATATTTTATCCCGACATCGCCAGCGACCCGCACGGTCTCGCGGACAGCGTCGACGCCCTTCCTATGCCCCATCGTGCGCGGTAATCCGCGCTGCTTTGCCCATCGGCCGTTGCCATCCATGATGATGGCAACATGTTCTGGTACAGTCAAAAATGTTCTTTCCGACATTTCCCGTCCGGTTCTTCCAGCCATAGGCTCAGCTGCAGGTCCCACTAGACCTGCATGATTTCCTTTTCCTTCTCGCCAAGCAAGCGATCGACCTCAGAAATCGTCTCGTCTGTCATCTTCTGCACACGATCCGACTGTGCCCGGCTTTCGTCCTGGCCAATCACACCGTCTTTTTCGGCTTTCTTAAGGCCGTCCATGCCATCGCGGCGAACATGGCGAATCGCAACCTTGCTTTTTTCCGCATAGTCGTGAGCAACCTTGACGAGCGACTTGCGGCGCTCTTCGTTCAGTTCCGGCAGAGGAATACGGAGATTCTGGCCGTCGACGATCGGATTGAGGCCGAGGTTGGCCTCGCGGATCGCGCGATCGACGGCGTTGACCATCGACTTGTCCCAGACGGAGATGCCGAGCATGCGAGGCTCGGGCACTGTCACGTTTGCTACCTGGTTCAGCGGTACACGCGAACCATAGGCTTCGACCGTGACTGGATCGAGAATGTTGGCCGACGCACGGCCGGTGCGTAGCGATGCGATATCGCTCTTGAACGCATTGATCGCGCCATCCATGCGACGCTTGATGTCGTTGATATCTATGCCTTGGCTCATTTCAGTGCTCCCGTATCGGTAGAAGCTGCGGCAAACGCTGCCGCTACTCAATCAATTATCGGAGACGACGGTCTTCAGACCACCGCCCTTGAGGATCTCCGCAAAACCGCCCTTCTCGTGAATGGAGAAGACGATGATCGGAATGGAATTTTCGCGTGCCAGCGCCACCGCGGCAACGTCCATGACGGCCAGCCCCTTATCGAGGACTTCCTTGTGCGTCAGGTGATCGAAGCGCGTGGCATCGGGCACCTTTTTAGGATCTGCCGAATAGATACCATCGACCTGGGTTCCCTTGAAGATCGCTTGGGCGCCCATTTCAGCGGCGCGAAGCGCTGCTGCGGAGTCCGTGGTGAAGAAGGGATTGCCGGTGCCGCCAGCGAAGATCACGACACGACCGAGCGACAGGTGATAGAGCGTCGCACGCTGCGAGAAGCTCTCGCAAATCTCGGGCATCGCGATGGCTGAAAGGACCACGGTATCGATGTTGAGCTTGCGTAGCGACGTTGCCAGCGCGAGTGCGTTGATCACGGTCGCAAGCATGCCCATGTGGTCGCCGGTGACGCGGTCGCCGCCCTTGGAGGCAACAGCCACGCCACGGAAGATGTTGCCGCCGCCGACGACGACGCCGACTTCCACACCCATCTGCCTTGCTTCTGCAATGTCGGCCGCGATGCGATCGGCCACCGCTACATCGATTCCAAATCCCTGGCTGCCCATGAGGGCTTCGCCGGAAGCCTTGAGTAGAACGCGTTTGTAGACAGGCTCTGACGACATCTTGGCTCCTCGTATTTTACCGCTGAGTGCCGGATACACGAAGGGCATCGCGTTGTCACGCGATGCCCTTAGGTTTTCACATATATAGGACGATCAGCCCTTGGCGACAGCAGCCACTTCAGCTGCGAAATCGCTCTCTTCCTTCTCGACGCCTTCGCCGAGGAGAAGACGGGCCATGCCGACGACTTCGATCTTGGCGCCGGCTTCCTTGGCAGCGGCTTCAACAGCAGCGCCAACCGTCAGGTCGGGGTTGATGACGAAAGCCTGCGAGAGAAGAGCAACTTCTTCGAAGAACTTGCGCATACGGCCGTCGACCATCTTTTCGATGATGGCTTCCGGCTTGCCGGATTCGCGAGCCTGTTCGATGAAGACGTTGCGTTCGCGCTCGGCAACAGCAGCGTCGACTTCTTCAGCGCGGATCGCGAGCGGGTTGGTCGCAGCGATGTGCATGGCAACCTGGCGGCCGATCGAGGTCAGGACAGCCTTGTCGCCTTCCGACTTCAGAGCAACCAGAACGCCAAGCTTGCCGATGCCGTCGCCAGCAGCGTTGTGGATGTAGGTCGCAACAACGCCGTGCTCGACTTCGAGCTTGGCAGAGCGGCGCAGCGTCATGTTTTCGCCGATGGTTGCGATCGCGTCCTTGATGGTGTCGGCGACCGGCTTGCCGGATGCCGGGTAGGTCGCAGCCGAGATGGCTTCAACCGAACCGTCGGTGGACAGAGCGACGTTGGCAATGCCGCGAACCAGATCCTGGAAGGCGTCGTTGCGGGCAACGAAGTCGGTTTCCGAGTTGAGTTCGACGACAACAGCCTTGTGGCCGGCGCCAGCGATGGCAACCAGGCCTTCAGCGGCAGCGCGACCGGCCTTCTTGTCGGCCTTGGAGATGCCCTTGGCGCGGAGCCAGTCGATCGATGCTTCGATGTCGCCGTTGTTTTCCAGCAGCGCCTTCTTGCAGTCCATCATGCCTGCGCCGGACTTCTCGCGCAGTTCCTTCACCAGTGCAGCCGTAATCTCGGTCATAAGCTTCCTCTTGTCGGTTCAAACGGTGGCCCGCCAAAGGCGGTGCGGCACCGGATTGAGGCACGAAATGTACCTGTATGTATGACAGCGTGATGAAAGACGCCTCATACGAAACTCAAACGGCGAGAGACTGATTGCCCCCGCCTGAAACGGTCAAGGCCGCCGAACTACTGAAAGTCGCGAGCGGCCTTTCCCAATCTCTGGAAAGCATGACGGGCTATTCAGCCCGCCTGCTTCTGTCTCAGGCTTCGCCTTCGAGCGCCGGCTCGACCGGAGCTTCCATCGAAGCACCGAGGTCGCGGCCCGATGCGCCCTGCTGACGAGCGATACCGTCGATGGCAGCGCGTGCGATCAGGTCGCAGTAGAGAGCGATGGCGCGCGAAGCGTCGTCGTTACCCGGGATCGGATAGTCGATCAGGTCCGGATCGCAGTTCGAGTCGATGATTGCGACAACCGGGATGCCGAGGCGCTTGGCTTCGTCGATCGCGATCTTTTCCTTGTTGGTGTCGATGATGAACATCAGGTCAGGCGTGCCGCCCATGTCCTTGATACCACCGAGAGCCTTGTCGAGCTTTTCGCGCTCGCGCTCGAGGGTCAGGCGCTCTTTCTTGTTGTAACCGGACTGTTCCGAAGACAGGATCTCGTCGAGCTTGCGCAGGCGCTGGATCGAGTTGGAGATCGTCTTCCAGTTGGTCATCATGCCGCCGAGCCAGCGCGAGTTGACGTAGTACTGAGCGGAACGCTTGGCCGAGTCAGCGATGAGCTCGGAAGCCTGGCGCTTGGTGCCAACGAAGAGAACGCGGCCGCCACGAGCAACGGTGTCGGAGACAACCTGCAGGGCGCGCGACAGCATCGGAACTGTCTGAGCCAGATCGATGATGTGGATGTTGTTACGATCGCCGAAAATGTACGGCTTCATCTTCGGGTTCCAGCGGTGAGTCTGGTGGCCGAAGTGAACGCCTGCTTCGAGGAGCTGGCGCATAGAAAAATCGGGCAATGCCATGCCTTGTTATCCTTTTCCGGTTGAACCTCCGCAAGGCGAACAGCACCCTCTTCGAGAATGCCACCGGGCGGAACAATCCGGATTTCTCCCGGACCATCCCATGCCTTACGTGTGGAATGTGGGTGGCCTTACCCTCCCTTTCCGGGAAACGCAAGGCTTCACGTCAAAAAACTCGCCACAAACTGCGCCTGCCAAGTGTCAATCAGAGGGGCACGGCCAGCCTTTCGGCACCGACAGACCATTTGGCAGCTTTGTCTTGGCATCACCGCACGCAAGTTCGATCTGCTCCTGTTCGAGACCAGTGGCTGCGGACAGATCGAGCCCGTCGATATGGGTCAGGAACATGAACGCGCGATCAAACGAGATCGGGCCTTCAAATGTCGCGTCGCTGAGATCGGCGCGGGAGAGATTCGTCAGCGAGAAGCTTGCACCCGTCAGGACCGCCTTGTTGAAATTCGCGCGACCGAGCTCGGCCTTCTCGAAATTCACGCCGGCCAGCTTGGCGCCGCTGAAGTTGGCGCGCTGCAGCTCTGCGCCTGCGAAAGACGCCCCTTCGGCAAAGACATTCTCGAAACCTGACCGATAGGCTTCAACCTTGGCGAAATTTGCGTTTCCGAGCTTCGCTCCGGTAAACCAGGCGCGAACCAGGGTCGCCTTCTCAAGATTGGCCGATGTGAGATCCGTCCCACTGAGATTGGTCAGGGTCAAATCCGCATCTACGAGATTCGCCTTCTGGAAATCGGCGCCCTGCAGCATCAGTTGCTTCTTGTTGCAGCCGCCCCAATCGATCTCTGCCGTTGGTGTAGAGCTGCAATCGGCGGCGAAGGCCGCACTCGCGGTTGCCCCAATGGTTGCTACCGCCAACAGAAGAACGCTAATCGTCGAAACACTTCTCGCGGCCAAGCCTCACTCCATCTCGCCGTGAACTCACATAGTTTATTGGTAGCATACGAGACGGCGCCTTGGATATATCGAGAATGCACCGATCAGGAAGCGAGACCAATCACTTGCACGGTGCAGCCTTGGCGTCGAGAAGCTCGAGTTTCGAGAGCTTTCCTGACAGCACGAAGTCACCATAATCCATGGTGAGGTCACGGGTAATGCCGTTCTCGTAGAGCTTGAACGACATACGATAAACGGGAAGTGCATCCGACTTCGTATTCTCGTTGAAATAGGAGATCGTCACCGGCCAGAACGCGGCCTTGGAGAAAGCGCCGGCATTCCCGGAATCGGCTTCCTCGGCCGCCGGTACCATCTGCTTGCCCACGACTGTAGTGGTTGCCAGCGCCTTGTCTCCATCGTCGGAGCCGTCGAACACCCGTGCTTCGAAGATGCGCTTGCCCTCCTTGGCATTCTGGATCACGTCGAGCATGTGTTCGGTCGGGAAACGACTTGCAGCAAGCTGCAGTTCCTTGCTCGCCGGCTGCTTCAGGTCAACCTTGACGCCCTCGGCCAGATCTTGGGCGGCGCCGTTGACTTCCTTGTCCAGCTGGTCGTCCGTGAAGGACTTGGTGTCGAAGGTGAACTTGCGGTCGCGAAGGTTCTCGAAGGTCTTCGTCTGCTGATCGCTGACGCGGACGGCATCGCCGGTATCGATTCGCGTCACGAAACGGAAGCTTGTCGTGAAGCCCGTGCAATAATTGCCGTCGAACTCGTAGACCATGCGCCCGAACATGCCGGCGATGCCTGATCGTTCGGAGGCATCCTTCAGTTCGAGGTCGTAGACGGCCCGATGAGCGACGAGACCAGTGGCGATCGCCGCGCTGGTTGCCGGTGCCGCTGCGTAGACGCTCGACGAAACGCCCGCAAGCAAGAGTGCGGCAAGACTCGATCGGACCATTGATAATCTCCTGTTGGACTCGCCTGCGATGTTATAAGAACGCTTTCGGCCAAATCGAGGCTCGAACATGTCACAAAATGGATTCTAGCCTTGATGCATAATTTTAAATCCATTGACAACAAAAGCGGAGCGGAAAATGTCGGATCACGTCGATGTGCGTCTGAAAGAAATGGGGATATCCCTGCCTGAGGCGGCAGCGCCGGCGGCGAACTATGTTCCCTACGTCATCAGTGGCAACCTTCTCCACATTTCGGGACAGTTGCCGCTTGAAGGCGGAAAGATCGCGGTCTCCGGTCATCTCGGCAAGAACGTGGACGTGCCCGCAGGTCAGCGAGCAGCGGAACTCTGCGCGATCAATATCCTCGCCCAGGCGAAGGCGGCATTGGGCGGCGATCTCGGCCGGATCAAGCGCGTAATCAAGCTGAACGGCTTCGTTGCCTCGGCGCCCGATTTCGTCGAGCAGCATCTGGTCATCAACGGCGCGTCGAACCTGATTGCCGCGGTTCTCGGCGAAGCCGGCAAGCACGCAAGAGCTGCCGTCGGAATGGCTGCCCTGCCGATGAACGCAGCCGTCGAACTCGACGCGATCATGGAAATCGCCTGATGACTTCCGCAGCATGGCTTAAAGAGCAGCCGGTGGCTCACCGCGGCTATCATGACCTTAATAAAGACGTGTGGGAAAATACGCTTTCGGCGTTCTCGCGGGCGATCGAGGCAGGTTTTGCAATCGAATGCGATCTTCACTACGCCTCGGATGGCGTCCCGGTCGTTTTTCACGATGAGGACCTCGAGCGTCTCTGCAATCTGAAGGGCGACATCCGCGACCGTACCTCACGGGAACTCGGGTTGATCTCTGTCGGCGGCACGAACGACAAGATTCCGACACTCCGGCAGCTTCTCGACCTGGTGAAGGGACGCGTCCCGCTCGTCATCGAGTTGAAGGGCAGAGAAGCCGACGACGAAGGTTTCACGGAAGCAGTCCTCGAAGTGCTGGAAGGCTACGACGGCAAGGTGGCGCTGATGAGCTTCGACCATTGGCTGCTTCGCGACCTCAAGGCACTGCAGGCACCCTACCCCCTTGGTTTGACGGCGGGCGGGATCGTTCCGGAGGACTTCGAAACCCACGAGAAAGCAATGGCTCTCGGGCTGGATTTCATTTCCTATTTCTACGGCGATCTGCCCAATCCGTTCATTTCCGCTCAGCGTGAGAAAGGTATCGTCGTCATCACCTGGACGGTTATCGACGAGCATGGGCGAAAGCAAACTTTCGAAAATGCCGACCAGATGACCTTCGAGGGCTTTGATCCGCGCGTTTCGGTTTGATGCTCGCTTTTTGGACAAGATCATGCGCAGACTGGTGAAGAGCCCTATTTCCCTCCCAAACGGTCTCGCATTCGCTCCATGACAGACGAACTTTCAATCCGCGTCGAGCGGTCCTTCACGGCGATTTCTCCGGAAAGCTGGTCGCGGCTTTCCGGAGCGTCCAAGGCCAGCAGCGCCATCGCCTACAACCCCTTTATCTCCCACGCATTTCTGTCGTCACTCGAAGAGTCCGGCTCGGCGACGGCCGAAACCGGCTGGCTTGGCCATCATATGTTGCTGGAGACAGGCGGCGGCGAGCTCGTCGGCGCCCTGCCCGGTTACCTCAAGAACCATAGCCAGGGCGAATATGTCTTCGACCACGGCTGGGCCGATGCCTTCGAGCGAGCCGGTGGCCGCTACTATCCGAAGCTTCAGTGCTCCATTCCCTTCACGCCGGCAACCGGCCCTCGCCTCCTGGTCGCCGAAGGCTTGCAACGTCTGCCGATCCAGCACGCGATGGCCGAAAGCCTGAAGGAAGTCGTGCGTCGCCTCGGCGTGTCGTCTGGGCATGTGACATTCGTGCCGGACGACGAGATTGGCATTTTTGAAGGCGAGGAATACCTGCATCGGACCGATCAGCAGTTTCATTTCATCAATGACGGCTACGCCAACCACGAGGAGTTCTTGGAAACGCTTGCTTCTCGCAAGCGCAAGGCGCTGCGCAAGGAGCGTCGGACCGCGCTTGAGAACGGCATAAGCATTGACTGGCTGACGGGCAGCGATCTGACAGAGGACATCTGGGACCAGTTCTTCGCGTTCTATATGGACACGGGCGGCCGGAAGTGGGGGCGCCCCTATCTGACGCGTAGCTTCTATTCGCTGATCGGCGAGCGGATGCCGGATGATATCCTGCTGGTGATGGCAAAACATAACGGCCGCTATATCGCAGGCGCCATCAACTTCATCGGGTCGGAAACCCTTTACGGCCGCCACTGGGGCTGCATCGAGGATCACCCCTACCTGCACTTCGAGGTCTGCTATCATCAGGCGATCGACTTCGCGCTCGCCAAGGGGCTGAAGCGTGTCGAGGCTGGCGCCCAGGGAGAACATAAGCTGGCCCGAGGTTACCTCCCGGTGACAACACACTCGGCCCATTATGTCGCCCATGCCGGCCTGCGCCGTGCGATCGCCGATTATCTTGAGCGCGAGCGCGACGACGTCGAGCACATGAACGAGATTTTGAGCGAGCACAGCCCGTTCCGTCGCGGCGAGCGGCTGCAGGAGGATTGACGCCCTCGCCTTTCGCGGGCTACGCGAAAACCAGACCATCAGGAGATTTCAAATGACGAGTGCGGCTTACGACACCAACAATATCTTCGCCAAGATCCTGCGTGGAGAGATCCCCTCGGTTAAGGTCTACGAGGACGAGCATACGCTGGCCTTCATGGACGTGATGCCGCAGGCGCCCGGCCATGTGCTGGTCCTACCTAAGGCTGCGTCGCGCAATATTCTCGACGCCGACCCCGCTGCCCTCGCCCGGACCATCCCTGTCGTCCAGAAGATCGCCAATGCCGCCAAGGAAGCCTTTGACGCCGACGGCGTTTTCGTTTGCCAGTTCAACGAGCCGGCCGCCGGCCAGACCGTGTTCCACCTGCACTTCCACGTCATTCCGCGTCACGAAGGCGTGGCCCTGAAGCCGCATTCAGGCAAGATGGAAGATGGGGCGGTTCTGGCGGCGAATGCCGAGAAGATCAAGGCAGAGCTTTAATCGTCGAAGAGGCGGATTCCGCGTTTGCCGGACCGCGTTCACGCTGGTTCAGAGCAAGAGCCGCAAGACGGTAGGCAACGGCAAAAACTGCGAGCCCGCCGACAACATCCGCCAGATTGTGCCCGCCTTGAATGACAATGGCGGGCATCATCAATGCATTGACGACGAGAAAGATCGGGCCAAGCCAGCGAATGCGCATGATGAAAAATGCGGACATCGCGGCCATGACCGTGTGAAACGACGGAAATCCGATCACACCCAGCACGTTGTGCGGCGACAGATAGGTCGCGCCGTGACGGCCCAATTCCACTAATTCGGCGCCGTAACCGGGTCCGACCGCCAGCGGTACCGCATCGGTTACCGCCTGCGGGAGTTGATAGATCGACGATGCACCGAATGACGGAAAAAACGACCAGCAGACGATCGCCAGCAGCGCGCCGATGACACCAGTCAAAAGAAAATGATGCAATAGCCGCAGCCGTCCTGAAAAGCCCAGGACAAAAATAACGACCAGCAACTGCGGCAGGGACGTTGCATAAACTGTCTGAAGCACCATCCCGATCCGGGGGTAATGCGATGCCCATTCGACAAAGATCGGCCAATGAAAACCGAACGACGCGTCGAAGCGCGCAAGCGCTATATCGATGGGCTCACGGGCCAGAGGCAGCAAGAGATAATTGAAGATCGATCCGACGATCGTGAAGAGGATGAAGAGACCGGCTGCGGTGGCCGTTGCGGCAATCGACTGATTCCGCCTCACATGACGATAGAATTGTCCGAGCGCCATCGCGCCAAGGCCACAGCCAACCATGCCGGCATAGCCGACGACATCGACGCCGACATCCTTTGACCACAGCAAAACGCCGTCCAGCAAAGCAAGCGCCGCGACGATAGTCATGATGATGCGTTCGGCAGGCATGAATACCACGGGTCAGCCTCCTTGCTGGAAGCCGATATAACCCGCCGCTTTTAATATTCGCCTAAATCTGCGTCGCCAGGTCTCATAGCGCAGATATGAAAAAGGCGGCTCGAGGGCCGCCTTTCCTATTCGCTTTACTTCTTTGGCACCCGCGGTACGGCGCCGCTCTTTTTCGGCGTGCTCTTTACCTCAGGCTCGGCAACCGCCGCCTTTGCCTTCTTGGCCGGTACCTTCTTGGCCTTGGCCTTCGTCTTCAGCTCGCCGTCATCCTCATCGTCCACCTCTGGGTGAACAGCTTCGGCTTCCGGCTTCGGCTTGATCGGCGCCGCGTCCGACACGGCTTCGAGGATGATGCCCGGCTTCCCGTCTTCCTTCGGTCCGACCGTGACGTTGACGACGCCGCCCTTCTTCAGCTTGCCGAAGAGGATTTCGTTGGCCAGCGGCTTCTTGATGACGTCCTGGATGACGCGAGAGAGCGGGCGTGCGCCCATCTTCTCGTCGTAACCCTTGTCGGCCAGCCAGGCGATCGCATCCTCGTGCAGGTCGAAGGTGACGTTCCGTTCGGACAGCTGGGCTTCCAGCTGCATGATGAACTTCTGAACGACCTTGTGAATGACCACGGTCGGCAGCGGCGCGAACGGAATGATCGCGTCCAGACGGTTGCGGAATTCCGGCGTGAAGATCCGGTTCAGGGCTTCCTCGTCTTCGCCCGTCCGCTTGGACGATCCGAAACCGAAAGCAGCCTTGGCCATTTCAGACGCGCCCGCATTGGTCGTCATGATCAGGATGACGTTGCGGAAGTCGATCTTCTTGCCGTTGTGGTCGGTCAGCGTGCCATGGTCCATCACCTGCAGCAGAATGTTGTAGATGTCGGGATGCGCCTTTTCGATTTCGTCGAGAAGCACCACGCAATGCGGATGCTGGTCGACACCATCGGTCAGCAAGCCACCCTGGTCGAAACCGACGTAGCCGGGAGGTGCCCCAAGCAGACGCGATACCGTATGGCGCTCCATGTATTCGGACATATCGAAGCGCAGGAGTTCGACGCCAAGCGACGAAGCAAGCTGCTTCGCAACCTCTGTCTTGCCGACGCCAGTCGGGCCGGAGAACACATAGGAACCGATCGGCTTGTTCGGTTCGCGCAAGCCGGCTCGCGCCAGCTTGATCGAGGTCGACAAGGCTTCGATCGCCGTATCCTGCCCGTAAACGACCGAACGCAGTTCCTGTTCGAGATTGGCAAGAACGGCTTCGTCGTCCTTCGAGACAGTCTTCGGCGGAATGCGTGCCATCGTCGCGACGGTTGCTTCGATCTCCTTTTCGGTGATCAGCTTGCGGCGCTTCGACGGGGGTAGCAGCATCTGGGCCGCACCGGTCTCGTCGATGACGTCGATTGCCTTGTCCGGCAGCTTGCGGTCGGAGATGTAGCGCGCCGAAAGCTCGACGGCCGTCTTGATCGCTTCGTTCGAATACCGCAGATGGTGGTATTCCTCGAAGTAAGGCTTCAGACCCTTCATGATCTCGATGGCGTCATCGATGGAAGGCTCGTTAACGTCGATCTTCTGGAAGCGGCGGACGAGTGCCCGATCCTTTTCGAAGAACTGGCGATATTCCTTGTAGGTGGTCGAACCGATGCAACGGATCGCCCCCGACGACAGCGCCGGCTTCAGGAGGTTCGAGGCGTCCATGGCGCCACCGGAGGTCGCGCCGGCACCGATGACGGTGTGGATCTCGTCGATGAACAGCACGGCGCCCGGATACTCTTCGAGTTCCTTGACGACCTGCTTCAAGCGCTCTTCGAAATCACCGCGGTAACGCGTTCCGGCGAGCAGCGTGCCCATGTCCAGCGAGAAGATCGTGGCGTCCGCCAGCGCTTCCGGCACCTTGCCTTCGACAATACGCTTGGCAAGACCCTCCGCGATGGCGGTCTTGCCGACACCGGGATCACCGACATAGAGCGGGTTGTTCTTCGAACGGCGGCACAGCACCTGGATGGTGCGGTTGACCTCTGCATGGCGACCGATCAGCGGATCGATCTTGCCGCCCTTGGCCTTCTCGTTGAGGTTGACGCAATAGGCCTTCAGCGCGTCCTGCTGCTTCTTGCCTGATGTATCGTCCTCGTTGCTGCTGCGCGATGCGCTCGGCTTGCTTTCGGTTTCGTCTTCGGCGCCGCGCGGGGTGCGGCTCTCGGACGAGCCCGGCCGCTTGCCGATGCCGTGGGAAATATAGTTGACGGCGTCGTACCGCGTCATTTCCTGCTCCTGCAGGAAATAGGCGGCATGGCTTTCGCGCTCGGCGAAAATCGCGACGAGCACATTGGCGCCGGTCACTTCTTCGCGGCCGGACGACTGGACGTGGATCACGGCCCGCTGAATGACGCGCTGGAAGCCGGAGGTCGGCTTGGAGTCCTCGTCATAACCGGTGACCAGGTTGGAGAGTTCGTTATCGATATACTCGATCAGCGTCTTGCGGAGGGCGTCGAGATCGACATTGCAGGCACCCATGACAGCGGCCGCATCGGAGTCGTCGACAAGGGCGAGCAGCAGATGCTCGAGCGTCGCATATTCGTGATGCCGCTCGTTGGCAAAGGTGAGTGCCTGATGGAGCGCCTTTTCTAAGCTAGGCGAAAATGTTGGCACGTTGTGATCCTCACTTCTTTTCCATGACGCATTGCAGCGGATGCTGATGCTGCCGGGCAAAGTCCATCACCTGGCTCACCTTGGTCTCCGCTACCTCGTATGTAAATATCCCGCATTCGCCGACACCATGGTTATGGACGTGAAGCATGATGCGGGTAGCGCCTTCGCGGTCCTTCTGGAAAAACCGTTCCAGGATGTGGATGACGAACTCCATGGGCGTGTAATCGTCATTCAGGATGAGCACGCGGTAGAGATTGGGCTTCTTGGTCTTCGGCTTGGTACGCGTGATGACCGAGGTCCCGCGATTTCCGTTATCCCCGTTCCTTTCGCCATCGTTTTGCATCCGGATCGGCTTTGCGATCATTTTCATTCATTCCTCGATCAGTCCGATGGTGCACTGGGAGACTGCTTTACCCATCGAATATCTGAAACACTAACTTAGTTCATAATGCTGCGATTTTAAGCCCCTTGTTTCCGACTGCAATCACAATTCCGCAGGACTTGGCGGTAAGACACAAAAACTCGAAGGCGCGAGGGACAAGCCGGCAGAAAAATACAAAAAGGCCGGCTGCAGATGCGTAGCCGGCCTTCGTTTTTCAAGGGTTAGCGGAGTTTCCGCTGCGTTCAAGCCGCCTCGGTCGTCACCACGGTCGCCGTCTTGGCAGCTTTGACCGGAGGCGTCGCAACAGGCGCCTCGTAGGGCTTGTAGGCATTTTTGGCGAGGTCCGTGTACATTTCGCCCAGTCTTGTGGCTTCGGCAACGAAGTTCTCGTATGCCGACCGCACATAGCCGGTCTGCAATTCAAAGGCAGCTTCCACGCTACGAACGCCGGTAAGCGCTTCCATGTGCGTCACGGCGTCCTGGAAGGACTTCTTGGAATACTCGGCAGCTTCCGCCGCGATCGCCTGAAATCCTTTTGCGGTGTCAGAATAGCTCTTCAGCACGGTATCCATAGCCTCTTTGCTTTTACGCGAGGTGTCGTCGAAGTTCAGCATGCCCATCCTCCTTATGGCTGACCGGAAAAAGGTAGCTGCGCCGCACAAAGAGTCAAGCGATCTTGTGCGACGCAAAACAATCAGGGATTGCAATTGCCGATGACTGATCCTCGCTGGAAGCGGGCGCGACCCCTGCGCATTTGATTTCACTAAAATATATTAGAGGGCCGCAACCTCAGGCTTCATCCGGAATTCTTCAGAATTCGTGGCGGGGGCTTAATCGAGAAGGTCGGCGGGCACCTTGCCGCCGTTCTCCGCAAGACGCTTCATCAGTGCCTTATGAAGGAACATGTTCATCGTCGCGGTATCGTGGGTATCGCCGCCATAGCCGAGCTCGGCGGCGAGTTCCTTGCGCTCGGCAAGGCTCGCATCCATTCCGACGGCTTTCATCAGATCCACGATCGAACGACGCCAATCAAGCTTTTGTCCGCTCTTCTTTACGGCGGCATCAAGCAGAGGGACGATATCGATCGTTGCCGCGACAGTCGCTGGCGCCGACGAGGCGGGCGCGGATGTCGGGGGCGGTACAGCTGGCGCGGCGGGTTTTGCCTGGCCGGATGGAGCGGCTGCAGCAGCCGTTGTCATAGGTGCGGCCTGTGCCTCGCCCCCGAAGATGGCATGCTTGATCTTGTCGAATATTCCCATGGTCAACACCCCTGTTGGCACTCGAGCACATGCTCAAACGCAAAAATGGGGCGCACCTTTGAGAGGTCCAGACATGACAGAGATTTTAGAGGGTAGTTTTGTGAAGCACGACTTTGCCGCGCGGAGCCGGAACTGTCCGGCTGGCGGGCCGCAGTCATGCGGCCTGCCTACGGTCGCGGACAGGTCCGCGACACAGTTATGTCAGAGATCGACGTCGAGGATAGCCATCGAGAAATTATACGAGCGATCACCGTCCTCATCATCGATGTAGACGACGCCAAGAAACTCCTCGCCCATATAAACCTCAGCGGAGTCGTTCTTGCGGGGACGTGCCTTGACGATCATTTCCGGATTGAACGTACGCTTGAAATAGGCGTCGAGCTTCTTGATTTCTTCTGGTTTCACACTGCATCTCCTGAGCGGTCTCGATGGCCGCTTCTTGCACAGGAACAACGGCGCTGTAAAGGCGCGGGGTACGTCCGCGGGCTGCTATCCCCGCGGATGTCCGACCGAGTTCAGTGCCAAATCCTCATATATCCGCGCCGATTACCTGGTCCATCACACGCGACGGTTCGGAGCAGCCCGCCTCGCCGACAACCTTGGCCGGCACCCCTGCAACCGTCGTCTTCGGGGGCACAGCCTTCAACACGACGGAGCCTGCGGCGACACGCGAGCAATGACCGATTTCGATATTGCCGAGGATCTTCGCACCTGCACCGATGAGAACGCCACTGCCGATCTTCGGATGACGATCCGCCCCCTCCTTGCCGGTGCCACCAAGCGTGACGCCATGAAGGATTGAAACATTGTCGCCGATCACAGCGGTTTCGCCGACGACCAGACCGGTGGCATGATCGAGGAAAATGCCGCGGCCGATCCGCGCTGCCGGATTGATATCCGTCTGGAAAATGCTCGACGAGCGGCTCTGCAGATAGAGCGCGAGATCACGACGACCACGATTCAGCAGCCAGTGCGCGAGACGGTGGGTCTGCAAGGCATGGAAGCCCTTGAAGTAAAGAACGGCTTCCATGAACCGCAGGCAAGCAGGATCTCTGTCGTATATCGCCTGGATATCGACGCGCAGGATCGTGCCCCATTCCGGCCAATCCGCGAGCATCTGGTCGAATGTCTGGCGAAGCAGAATGGCCTGCATATCCGGATGATCCAGACGTTCACAGATGCGGTAGATGACACACTCTTCCAGCGAGCGATAGTTCAGGATCGTCGAGTAGAGAAATGCTGCCAGTACCGGATCGCTTTCAGCGGCGACGCGCGCTTCTTCCCGCAGGCTATCCCAGATGGGATCCATCACCTTGAGCGAGCTGCCCGTCTCGAAAGTACGAACGTCTGTCTTTGCGACCATGGATGGTCTCCTGAGTATTCGTCTGAAGGGCCTTATATAAGGCAAAATCCCGTAGACATAAATGGGTTAAGCGGGATCGTTTTCCATCCGCTTTCGAAGCTCTTAATAATGAGCTACCAGGTCACCGGCCGGCGACGTCGGCGTAGAACTCCAGCACCGCCTTCTTGAACACCTTGTCACCGACCGCAAGCATATGGTCACGGCCCGGGATGTCCAGCGCGATCGCGTGCGGCATCAGAGCCGCCAGCTCCTGAGGCGATCCGGCAATGTCGTCGCCGGTTCCCACGCCGATCAGCGTCGGCGCCTCGATCTTCCCCATATCGCTACGCAGGACGAGATCACGTGAGCCGCGAATACAGGCTGCCAGCGCCTCCCGGTCACTCTTCGTTTGTTCCGCGAAAGCGCGGAACATGCGGCCGCGTGCGTGGGTCACGGTGTCGATCGACGGTGCAAGCAATGCGTCGGCGATTGGATCCCAGTCGCCCACCCCGTCGGTCATGCCAATGCCAAGGCCACCGAGCACGAGAGAACGCACCCGATCCGGCCGCGCAAGTGCAGCGAAAACCGAAATCCGTGCTCCCATGGAATAGCCCATCACATTTGCTTCCGGGATTCCGAGATGATCCAGGAGAGCGATCGCATCGCCCGCCATGTGCCACGGGCGATAGGCCTCGGCATCGCGGGGCTTGTCGCTGGCGCCGTGGCCGCGATTGTCGATCGCGATCACCCGGTAGCCGGCATCGCCGAGCGTCTTCAGCCAGCCCGGATTCACCCAATTGACGCTGGCACTCGAAGCGAAACCATGGATGAGCAGCACCGGGAGGCCTGCAGGATAACCTTCATCGAAATAGGCGAGCTTCAATCCATCGTGAGAAAAATTCGAAAAGGTGGGCGTATTCAAGTTCATCGGGGCAGTCCTTTTTGCGGCGGACCATATTTTATAGGCGCGCGATCTGGAACCCCTTCAGGGTTCAAAAACAAGCGGAACTGCGTCTCTTTGGCTCTACACATTTAATGCGAAGGCCTATAAGGTCCGCGCACGTTTCAAAGCATTCGGAGATTACTTATGGCTGGTCACAACATTCCCCACTTCCAGAACGACGGCGGACACCGCGTTATCGAAGTCGGCGTGAAGGAATTCATGTGCACCGGTGCATCTTCCCCGTTCGATCACCCCCACATCTTCATCGATATGGGCGACGAGAATGAAAAAGTCTGCTCCTACTGCTCGACGCTTTATCGCCTGAACACCTCGCTGAAGGCAAACCAGACCAACCCCGCCGGCTGCGTATTCCACATCAAGGCCGCCTGAGGCGTCCGGAAGACGAGCATCGATGCCGATAGAACGTGTCGCCATCGTCGGGGCGGGAATTGCCGGCCTAACGACGGCGCTTTCACTCGCCAAACATGGCATCCGCTCGGAGATTTTCGAACAGGCGCCCGTAATGACGGAAGTCGGAGCGGGCCTGCAGATCTCACCGAATGCGTCTCTCGTTCTCGACAAGCTCGGCATCCTCGAACACCTGACGCCGCTTTGGCTGGAACCGGAAGCCATCCATCTGGTCTCCGGCTTGTCGCTGCGTCGACTTGCGTCGGTTCTATCCGGCCGTTTCGCACGAGATCGCTGGGGTTCACCCTATGGTGTACTGCACCGGGCGACGCTGCAGGCCGCCCTGCTGAAGGCGGTTCGGGAGAACGAGCATTGTACACTGCATTTCGGGACGAAGATCGGCGACGAGTCACCGATCGGTGATGCCGGTAAAGCGGATCTCCTGATCGGTGCCGACGGGGTCTGGTCGACGGTGCGCAGCCGCGTTCCCGGTGCACCCACGGCGCGTTTCTCCGGCAACATCGCGTTTCGCTTCACCGTAGCGGCCGATGCAGCGCCCGATTTCGCCGACCGCAGTTGCGTATCCGCCTTCCTTGGCCCATCCGCCCATCTCGTCTGCTATCCGCTTCGCGAGACGCAAAACTTCAACATGGTCGCGATCGTCGCGGGTAGCAGAACCTCACACGAATGGATCAACCGTCCGAGCGAGAACCAGAGCCAACATCTGCTGTCGGCGTTTTCCAAATGGAACAAGTCCATCTCGCGCTTTCT
The DNA here is from genome assembly GCF_001429725.1 of Rhizobium sp. Root708. Classification (GTDB taxonomy): domain Bacteria; phylum Pseudomonadota; class Alphaproteobacteria; order Rhizobiales; family Rhizobiaceae; genus Rhizobium. Next base: position 161,538 of record NZ_LMHV01000034.1, read on the forward strand.
AGAGCACGCAACCGACATCGGTGTCTGGCCGCTTTACGAGGCCGCCGGGGGAACCTGGCAGAACGGCCGCGACACGGTGCTGATCGGTGACGCCGCTCATGCAATGATGCCGTTTGCGGCCCAAGGTGCTGCCATGGCGATCGAGGACGCCTATGAGCTGGCGGCCCTCGTCGCCAATCAACCGGTTCCCGATGCCCTGCAGGTGTTCGAAGCGCAGCGAATGCCGCGGATAAACCGCGTTCGGCAGCGTGGCGCGTTCAATCAGTTTGCCTACCATGCGCGCGGACCGATCAGGCTCGGCCGCAACCTCGTTCTGGCGATGAAGCCGCCGCGAAGCCTCGCGACGGATCTTGACTGGATCTACGGCTACCGCGTCCGCGATTGATCAGACAGCGTTGGCTGCCGCGAACCCGCGCTCGATATCGGCCTTTATGTCGGCGACATCCTCAAGACCGATCTGCAGCCGGATAACCGGCCCTTCCGTCGGCGCCTTTGCAACGCGACGGTCGTTGAGGCCGACGTGAACGGCAAGGCTTTCGAAACCGCCCCACGACCAGCCGAGACCGAAAATCCGCAGCGCGTCGAGGAAGGCATGCGCCTTCGGCTTGAAGCGATCGGCGCCGTCGACAGCCAGAACAAAGGAGAAGATACCGCTTGCTCCCTTGAAATCACGCTTCCAAAGCGCATGCGACGGGAAGCTCGGAAGAGCCGGGTGCAGAACACGCGCAACACCGTCCCTTCCCTCGAGCCACTTCGCGATCGTCAGCGCGCTTTCGTAGTGGCGCTCGAGCCGGACGCCCATGGTGCGGAGACCGCGCAGGATCTGGTAAGCGTCATCAGGCGCTCCACAGATACCGAGGGTGATATTTGCCTCGTGGAGCTGCTCCCAGTGCTTCGCATTTGCCGATACCGTGCCCATCAGGATATCGGAATGCCCGGACGGGTACTTGGTCGCCGCGTGGATGGAGACGTCGACGCCGTAATCCAGCGGACGGAAATAGACGGGTGTCGCCCAGGTATTGTCCATTGTAACGACAGCGCCGTGCTTGTGGGCGATCGCGGCAATCGCCGGGATGTCCTGCATCTCGAACGTGTTCGAGCCCGGAGCTTCAGTATGAACCAACCTGGTGTTCGGCTTGATCAGCGCTTCAATCCCGGCTCCGACGGCGGGATCGTAGTAATCGACATCGACACCCAGGCGCTTGAGCATCGTATCACAAAAGTTTCGTGTCGGGCCGTAGACGGAATCAACGACCAACGCGTGGTCCCCGGCAGACAGAAACGCCAGGAAAGGCACGGTGACGGCGGCGAGACCTGATGGCACTAGGATCGTCCCGGCCGATCCCTCCAGCGCATCGATCGCTTCGCACAAGGCATCCGTAGTCGGCGTGCCGCGCGTGCCATAGGTATATTTCTGCGCCCGCGTCTCCATCGCTCGCGCATTCGGGAACAGAACCGTCGATGCATGCACTACGGGCGGATTAACGAAACCATGGAATTCGGCGGGATCATTCCCGAGGTGCGAGAGGCGCGTGTTCATACCTGCGTTCTGCAGCAGGCCGTCTCTGTCTTTCATGTCGGAATTAGCCTTTTAGGGTAGGAATGAGATAGCAGACATTTGAACCCGTGATGTCGAGTGGTCAACCCTGACCCATCCGGACAAAACACAGCTGCAATGCAAATCTGTGAGATATATCAGCTACTTTTCGCGATCTTTTTCAGCATTGCAACGCCCAATCGTTGGTCGTTTGCTTATTTTACGGGCCTGAATTAGCAGTTTGCCGATTTATCACGCAATCTTTCAGCGCGACACTTGACCATAGTGACATTTGCGACTGTGATAGAACCACTCGCGCCGGGAGGGTGTCGGGTCGACTGGGGGGTCTGCATGCTTCTGCCGGCGCTCCCACAAGAAAAGATAAGACAACAGAAAAGGTTGGGAAAAATGAAGATTAAGCTTCTGTCGGCCGCGATCGGCGCAGCAGTTTTCGCACTTGGCGCATCATCGGCTTCCGCCACCACTCTCGAAGACGTGAAGGCAAAGGGCTTCGTTCAGTGCGGCGTCAACACCGGCCTGCTCGGCTTCGCTCAGCCTGACGCTTCCGGCAACTGGGCCGGTTTCGACGTGGACTTCTGCAAGGCGGTTGCTTCGGCCGTATTCGGCGATCCGACCAAGGTGAAGTACACCCCGACCAACGCGAAAGAGCGTTTCACGGCACTGCAGTCCGGTGAAATCGACGTTCTGTCGCGCAACACGACCTGGACGATCAACCGCGACACGGCGCTTGGCTTCAACTTCCGTCCGGTCACCTATTACGACGGCCAGGGCTTCATGGTTCGCAAGAGCCTGAACGTGAAGTCGGCGCTTGAGCTCTCCGGCGCGGCGATCTGCGTTCAGTCCGGCACGACCACCGAACTCAACCTCGCCGACTACTTCAAGGCAAACAACCTCCAGTACAATCCGGTGGTTTTCGAAAAGCTCGAGGAAGTCAACGCGGCTTACGATTCCGGTCGCTGCGACGTTTACACGACCGACCAGTCGGGTCTCTATTCCCTGCGTCTGACGCTCAAGAACCCCGACGAACACACGATTCTTCCCGAGATCATTTCCAAGGAGCCGCTCGGCCCGGTCGTTCGCCAGGGCGACGATCAGTGGTTCGATATCATCTCCTGGACGGCCTACGCGCTGGTCAATGCTGAAGAGTTCGGCATCACCCAGGCCAACGTCGACGAGATGAAAAACTCGCCGAACCCGGACATCAAGCGCTTCCTCGGCACGGAAGCCGACACCAAGATCGGTACGGACCTCGGCCTGACGAACGAGTGGGCCTACAACATCATCAAGGGCGTCGGAAACTACAGCGAAGTCTTTGAACGGAACATCGGTCAGGGCAGCCCGCTGAAGATTGCGCGTGGCCTGAACGCACTCTGGAACAAGGGCGGCATCCAGTACGCTCCTCCGGTTCGCTGATAAGCAAACCGCAATGCACAGTGTGGGGAGGCGAGAATCGCCTTCCCATTACCAAGAAAAAAGCCCAAAAACGGGCATAAAGGGGAATAGGCTCGGCATGACGCAAGAGGCTGTGCACACGACACCTTTGCAAGGCACCGGCCGGAATTTCCGGTCGATAATGTACGACCCCAAATATCGGGGCATCTTCTTTCAAATCCTCACCCTCATTGTTCTCGTCGCTGTCATCTGGTGGATTGCGCACAACACCGTGCAGAACCTCGCCCGCAGCAACACTGCATCGGGTTTCGCCTTCCTGCGTGGACGCGCGGGTTTCGAGATCGGTCAGTCACTTATCGGCTATTCGAGCGATTCGACCTATGGACGGGCGCTCATTGTCGGCATCCTGAACACGTTGCTCGTCGCCGTCACCGGGATCATTACGGCGACGATCATCGGGTTTTTCGTCGGTATCGGCCGGCTTTCGCACAACTGGCTCATTGCCAAGCTGTGCACTGTCTACGTCGAAGTCTTCCGTAACATCCCGCCGCTGCTCGTGATCTTCTTCTGGTATTCGGGCGTGCTTGCGGTTCTGCCGCAGCCGAAGGAATCGCTGCACCTGCCGCTCAACATGTTCCTGAACAATCGCGGCCTCGCCTTTCCGAAGCCTATTTTTGAAAGCGGAATGTGGGTCGTCGGCGTTGCGCTGGTCATCGGCATCATCGCATCCGTCGTGACCACTCGGTGGGCCCATCGCCGCCAGACAGCCACCGGCCAGCAGTTTCACACAATCTGGGTGTCGATCGCGCTGATCGTCGGCCTGCCCGTCCTGGCGTTTCTGTTGAGCGGCATCCCGCTGACATTCGACGTGCCCGTCGCAGGCAAGTTCAACCTGACTGGCGGTTCCGTCGTCGGGCCGGAATTCATGTCGCTGTTTCTGGCGCTTTCGTTCTACACGGCGTCGTTCATCGCCGAGATCGTTCGCGGTGGCATCCGCGGCGTACCGAAGGGCCAGTCGGAGGCGGCTGGTGCTCTCGGAATGCATCCGTCGGGCATTACGCGGCTAGTTGTCGTGCCGCAGGCGCTGCGCATCATCATACCGCCGCTGACCAGCCAGTATCTCAACCTGACGAAGAATTCGTCCCTGGCGATCGCGATCGGCTTTTCCGATCTGGTCGCCGTGGGCGGCACGATTCTCAATCAGACCGGCCAGGCAATCGAAGTCGTGCTCATCTGGGCGATCGTCTACCTGACGCTCAGCATTCTGACGTCGATTTTCATGAACTGGTTCAACGCCAAGATGGCTTTGGTGGAGAGATAAGATGTCGGTATCCAATCAAGCCTTCGTCAGGTCGACGATCGTACCGCCGGAGCCGGCACCGCTCGGTGAAAAGGGCGCTTTGGCCTGGGTCAAAAAGAACCTCCTCGCCACACCCAAGGATGTCGTCCTGACCGTTGTGGCGCTTGCCTTGCTCGGATGGGCAGTTCCGCACATCGTCAACTGGCTCTTCATTCAGGCAGTCTGGAGCGGACCCGACAGAACCTTCTGCGCGACGACTGTCCAAGGCGGTGTACAGCCGGATGGCTGGAGCGGCGCCTGCTGGGCGTTCGTCAACGCGAAGTTCGACCAGTTCATCTTCGGACGCTATCCCCTGGGCGAACGTTGGCGGCCGACGATCGTCGGCATCCTGTTCGTGATCCTGCTCGTGCCGATGCTGATTCCGAAGATGCCAAGGAAGGGGTTGAACGCGCTGCTGCTGTTCGTCGTCCTGCCCTTGCTGTCGTTCTGGCTGCTCTATGGCGGCTTCGGGCTGGAGGTTGTCGAAACCTCCCTCTGGGGCGGACTGATGGTAACGCTGGTGCTGTCCTTCGTCGGGATTGCCGTATCGCTGCCATTCGGCATCATCCTGGCGCTCGGCAGGCGGTCGCAGATGCCGATCATCCGGATGATCTGCGTCGCATTCATCGAGATCGTCCGCGGGATTCCGCTGATCACGGTGCTTTTCATGGCCAGCGTGATGCTGCCGCTCTTCCTGCCGACCGGATGGACGGTCGATAAGCTGCTGCGAGCCTTGATCGGCGTTTCCATCTTCGCGTCGGCCTACATGGCTGAAGTCATTCGCGGCGGCCTGCAGGCTATCCCGAAGGGACAGTTCGAAGGCGCGGATTCACTTGGCCTTGGCTATTGGCAGAAGACGCGCCTTGTCATTTTGCCGCAAGCGATCAAATTGGTTATTCCAGGTATCGTGAATACGTTCATCGGCATGTTCAAGGACACGTCGCTGGTGTCGATCATCGGCATGTTCGACCTGCTCGGTATCGTGCGATTGAACTTCACCGACTCCAACTGGGCGTCGGCGGTAACGCCACTGACGGGGCTGATCTTCGCCGGATTCGTTTTCTGGCTGTTCTGTTTCGGCATGTCGCGCTATTCAGGTTTCATGGAACGTTATCTCGATACCGGCCACAAACGATAAAAATGAGGGAATGGGCAATGGCTGAAGCTCAGCAGAAGAAGATGACCGTCTCGGCTACGGACGTAGCTGTCGACATCGTCGGCATGAACAAATGGTACGGCGATTTTCACGTACTGCGGGATATCAACCTCAAGGTCATGCGCGGCGAACGCATCGTCATCGCCGGTCCTTCTGGATCCGGCAAGTCGACGATGATCCGCTGCATCAATCGTCTCGAGGAACACCAGAAGGGCCAGATCGTCGTCGATGGCGTCGAACTGACCAACGATCTCAAGAAGATCGATGAAGTGCGCCGCGAAGTCGGCATGGTGTTCCAGCACTTCAACCTGTTTCCGCATCTGACGATCCTGGAGAACTGCACGCTCGCGCCGATCTGGGTACGCAAGATGCCGAAGAAGCAGGCCGAGGAAGTCGCCATGCATTTCCTCAAGCGCGTCAAGATTCCCGAACAGGCGAACAAGTATCCGGGCCAGCTGTCCGGCGGCCAGCAGCAGCGCGTGGCAATCGCCCGCTCTCTCTGCATGAACCCGAAGATCATGCTGTTCGACGAGCCGACATCGGCGCTCGATCCCGAAATGATCAAGGAAGTGCTCGACACAATGGTCGGCCTTGCGGAAGAAGGCATGACAATGCTCTGCGTGACCCACGAAATGGGCTTTGCCCGCCAGGTCGCCAATCGCGTCATCTTCATGGACCAGGGGCAGATCGTCGAACAGAACTCGCCGGCCGAATTCTTCGACAATCCGCAGCACGAGCGCACGAAGCTCTTCCTCAGCCAGATCCTGCACTAGGTTGAGCTGCAAAAAACATAAGCCGCCGGTTCATCGTCGGCGGCTTTTTTCGTGGTCTTCAACTAAACGCTGCAAAAAGGCGCCACGCCGAGAGGCGCCATTTCGAGATCACAGTTGGCTCAGCCCTTGAGCTTCGCGTTGCAGAGGCTGTAGTAGCCGCCGCCCTTCTGGATCCACTTCAAGCCGTTCAGCGTATTTGCGTCCTTGTTGGTGTGATAGGAATCGACGCAGGTGTGCATCCGTCCCTTGCCGGGCGTTTCCTTCGCATATTTCGGCGCGATCGCTGCTGGGAACGTTACGCCCTTCGGTGCTGCGGTCGTGGGCTTTTCGGGCTCTTCACCGCTGTTCAGCGTAACATCCGGTTCTGCCGTCGCGTCCGAACCGCACTGGGCCTTGCGGAAATCATTCCATTTCATGTCTTTGGCGGAGCCATCCGCCTGCGCGGATTTGTACTTCGCACTGCATTCTTTCATCGTGAGCGCTGCGGAGGGGCTTGCGAAGGCAAGTGCGCCCAGAAGGGAAACGGAAGCAAGAATTGTCAACTGCTTGATCATGATCATTCCTCCAACGCCTCGGTCAGGCTACTCGACTATCATTCCCGGTATTTTTCTTGTCAACGCGGCATTTTCGCAACCACGGCGGTAAATTGTCTCCAAACCGGCGATCGGGCCGATGTCTCGGCCAGACGGGCAATGCCCGTAGGTTGTTTGCATGGCTGGCTTCACGGGTGGTACAATCGCGGTGCTGGTTCTTTCCTACATTTTATGGAGGATGACATGCATCAACCCGACATGCAGAAAGTGGATGCACTCGTCGGCCGATTGATCGGCGATGTGGGTGCTGCTGTATCAGGCGCACTCGTCGTGCTTGGCGACGACGTGGGTCTCTTCAAGGCGATGGCCGACGGCAAGCCGGTCACCTCGACGGAACTCTCCCAGAAGACAGGCATGCGCGAACGCTATCTTCGCGAGTGGCTGTCGGCGCTCGCCGCCGCCGACTACGTTCACTACGACGAACGCAAGGACCGCTTCTCTCTGACGCCAGAGCAGGCGATGGTGTTTTCCGACGAGGACAGCCCGGCCTTTTTCACCGGTGCCTTTCAGGTGGTCCAGGCCCTTTGGGCAGACGAGCCCAAGGTCGCCGAGGCGTTTCGGACAGGCAAGGGTCTCGGCTGGCACGAACACAGCAACTGCCTGTTCCGCGGCACGGAGCGTTTCTTCCGGACAGGCTACAACAACAACCTGATCGCGGGCTGGATCCCTGCCCTCAATGGCGTGGAAGCCCGGCTGAAGAGCGGGGCCAAGGTTGCGGATGTCGGCTGCGGGCACGGCGCTTCAACCATCCTGATGGCGCAGGCTTATCCCGCCTCGAAGTTCTACGGCTTCGATTACCATATGCCGTCGATCGAGCGCGCGCGAGCAGCCGCCAAGGAAGCGGGTGTCGACGACCGTGTAACATTCCAGCAGGCGTCGGCCTCGAATTTCCCGGCCGACAGCTACGATCTGATCGCCATGTTCGATTGCCTTCACGACATGGGCGACCCTGTCGGAGCGGGCAAGCATGTGAGGGAATCGCTCTCGGCGGATGGAACATGGATGATTGTGGAGCCCTTCGCGCACGATTGCCTGAAGGACAATCTCAATCCTGTCGGTCGCGTATATTACGGTGCTTCGACGATGATCTGCACTCCCGCATCCATGTCGCAGGAAGTGGGTTTGGCGCTCGGGGCGCAGGCCGGTGAAACGAAGCTCCGTAAGGTTGCTCTCGACGCTGGCTTCAAGCACTTCCATCGAGCAACGGAAACGCCCTTCAACATGGTTTTCGAAGTGCGCGCTTAGCCAGATGGCATCCCTGTGCGTCCGCGGCGTGCATATTTCGTCGCAACGGACGCACAGAGATTTTGTAAATCCTCTTTTATTTTCATCAGGATAACGAGAACGGAAAATTGCGGTTGGGGAAAAAATCGCACCATCGCGATTTTTCTTCGTTTTGCCGCTTGCGGGATTCAAAAGGCCTGATTATAAGGGCGCCACCACGAAGGAAGCGCCCTTCGTCTATCGGTTAGGACACCAGATTTTCATTCTGGGAAGAGGGGTTCGACTCCCCTAGGGCGTGCCCAGATTTTCGATTGCAGATCACCAGAATTCTGGCGATGAATCGCGTGCAACCCCATGTCACGCAGCGTCCTTGTCCAACGCCCCCACGTAGACCAGCATCGTTTCTTGAACGACCCGATCGACCGTCAGGTAATCGATGCGCAGCTGGCTCTTCTCCTGCCATATCTGCACCCGCGACGGACTTTCCAGGAGATCACAGAGAGCCACGGCGAGCGCTTCGGGATCGTGCGGCGGCACAAGAATGCCGGCATCGCCGTGCTCCAGCAGCTGCGGAATGCCGTCGACATTTGTTCCGATGACCGCACAGCGGGCTTCGCGCGCCTCTGAAAGCACGAGCGGTGCGGGGTCGGCATGGGAGGGAAGGACAAAAATATCGGCGCCACGCATGTAGGACGAAGGATTGTCGATCGCGCCGACGAAACTGACGGCCGCGGCGCATTGCATTCTCTCGGCCATCTGCTTGTAGGATAACGCCATCGGGCCGCCGCCGACCACATAGAGGCGAGCGGTAGGATATCTCGCATAGGCGACTTCGAACGCATCCAACAAATCGGGAAGTCCTTTGCGCGGGTGGAGACCGCCGACGAATAGTATGCTCGGCGACTCCAACGTCACCGGCAGCTGCGAGCGGTCCTCAAACCGTGGCGATCCGATCGTACCGTTCAGGACGACGCGCAGCTTCTCCTCCGAAACGCCGCGCTGTCGCATCGAGGCGCTCACCGCTTCGCTGACCGCGATCACCCGCGTGCCCACCCTCATCAGCGTTGCGCTGTCCTCGAATTCGTTATGAACAGTCGTTATCAAAGGCACGCCCGCAAGTTTGCAGATAGGATACGAAAGCACCGCGCTCGTGATCATATGCGCGTGGACGATATCCGGCCGCCACGCGCGCAGATATCTGTGCAGCGCCGCGACCGACCGCAGCAAGTTCAAGGATTTTTTTTCCATGTCGATGAAGACGGTTTCGACGCCGTTGCGCGTCAGCAGTTCCTTGAAGTCGCCGCCGCCGCTGGCAACGCACACCTGATGACCGAGCTTGCTCTGCGCACAGGCAAGATCGACAGCGGCGTGCACATGTCCATTCGATCGATGGGTATGATTTAGAATATGAACAATGCGCATTGTCGAACACCATTACTGAGACAACTGCACGAACACGCTAACGGGAATATAATAGATCAGATATTCGATCGAAATAACAAAAGCTCGATGCGAGCCAGAAATACAAATAATATCATATAATTTACTCACCACCGTTCGAGACAGACTTGATGGATCGAGCGCCGTGCTGGTAGCATAGGCGACGGTGACGACTATCACCTTGTAGATGCCGTCTTTCCTTCTCCAGCCGGAACGATATCCGGCCGCAACATCGCTCTCAGGACCGATAGCAAGGGGGTTTCGTGCAAGACAAGACGAGTGGCAGGCATTCCTGCGCACCTGTATCGTCCGGCATCGGTCGTGCGCTCCGTTTCACCGCCCTCGCCTTCTTCAGCCCATCCACGGATCTGGAGACATCATGTTAGCGTCGAGAGCCCTCAAAGGTGCCAGCTGGCTTGTCTTCTCACGCTTCGTGACCAGAATTATCGATTTTCTGACGCTTCTCGTGCTTGCGCGGATTCTCACGCCTGCCGATTTCGGCGTTGCGGCTTTGGCAACATCCATGGTCGTTATCGTGGACACCGTCCTTGAGGTCCCCGTCACGCAGGCTCTGTTGCGTCTGGATACGATCGACAAAACTCACCTGGACACCGGCTTCACGCTCAGCCTTCTCCGCAGCATCGTTGTCGCCGTCATCCTCGTCGCAATCGTGTGGCCGTTTTCCGTGTTCAATCGAGATCCCTTGCTCATTCCGCTTGTCGCGGTTGTCGCCATCGGGCCAATTGCAAGAGGGTTGAACAGCCCTGGAATGGTCTATTTTGCCAGGGACCTCGGTTTCCGGCAGATTTTCCTCCTCGAAACGTTCGGGAAGGTATGCGCGAGCATCGTCGCCATCACCATCGTATTATCAGGCGGACGATATTGGGCCATCGCGGCAAATTTTGCGACGGCATCGGTCGCAGCAGCGTGCCTCTCCTATGTACTAGCACCGTACCGGCCGGCGTTTTCCCTGTCGCGCCTCAAGGACTTCGCAGGCTTCATCGGCTGGTTCAGCTCGGCGCAGCTCGTTGCCGCATTGAACTGGCAATTCGATCGCTTCCTGATCGGTGCTTTCGCAGACAAACCGACTCTTGGCCGCTATGCCGTTGCAAGCGACGTCGCTGTTATTCCCTCGCAAAGTATCATCGGCCCGGCGCAACAGCCCGTTATGGCAGCGTTTTCACGGATCACGTCCGACCCCGAACGGATGCGGACAGCATTTCTGAAAGCCGTTCGCTTCATCACGATGGTTTCGTTGCCGGTCTGTATCGGTATCTCGCTGACGGCGGATCTGGTGACCGACCTGCTGCTCGGCAATCAATGGAAGGCATCAGCGCCGCTGCTCAGCCTTCTCGCGCTATCCATCCTGCCTATCCCCTATTTCCAGACGTTGAACTCGGCAAGCCTTGCGAGCAATCGACCGCATGTCATCTTCCGGCTGAACGTCATCGATCTCTGCTTTCGCCTCGTCGCGGTTATAGGGGGCTTTTATCTCTACTCGGTGACCGGCGTCAGTATCGCGCGGGTTCTGCTCGCGGCGATCATGTTCTTTTTCTACCTGACGGAAACCAGACGGCTGCTGGCGCTTGGCATCTCCGAACAACTGATGAACATCTGGAAGATACCTGTCGCTGGCGCGGCGATGGCCATCGGCGTCCTCATCCTTCGCGAGGAGATCGCCGGTCGCGGCTGGCATGACGTCGTCGAACTAATCGTGGTGTCCATAGTCGGTGCAGCAATCTATGCCGGGACATTGCTTGGCCTGGGGATGAGGATCGTGGCGGGGGCCGGTCGTCTGGAGCTGGTCGACCGTTGACTTGGCCTCACAAGATCGCGCGCAGAAATCCGATCATCGAGCGATCCCCGACATCAAGCCGATACGACAGGCTTCGTTGAGCTCGTCGGTTCGGCAAGAGCGCGGTCAACAGCAGGAATCCGCCAAGTGCGCACTTCGTCGTCAGCGAGTTGTCGCCGTTCCAGAGCTTTTTGAGAAGCCGCAACGTCGTTGCGACCGGGACTTCGCGCCCTTCCGCGACAGCTAGATAGAAGGAGCGCTCGAGATAGAAGTATGCCTCTTCGGTCGCCACCAGATTCTGCGCCACGTCAAAACGCTGCAGGATCTGCCGCAGATGCCTCATGCGATCGACAAACCGCTTCAGTTCGCGTCGCAAGACCTGCGGATCAACGGCGCGGCCAAGACCGGAGTCGTTGCGACCATGGATCCGGTATCGGCCAAGCGGCTCGGACAGGCTCACGACATCGCCGTAAAACGGCGCCGCAAACAGCATCACGCCGTCGATCCATGGCTCGTAGTCCACCTCGACCAACAGCTCGCAAACGTCGCGCCGAAAGACATTTCCCGAGGTGGGCGGAGAGGTGTAGACGCCGGTGCGCAGGACGCTATTGGTCAGACGACCATCACGGAATCTTTCGAGTTTCGGAACCGGATGACCGGTGATTGGGGCCCCATGCTCATCGATGCGAACGAGTGGGAACTGGAGCTTTGCAACACCGCTATCGAGATGGGCTAAAATCGTCTCGAGGGCACCCGGTGCGAGTTCGTCGTCGGCGTCCAGGAAAAGCAGAAACGGTGCTTGCGTTTTCGCGATGCCATACAGGCAGGCGGCGCGCGCGCCACCATTTTCGACCCGGTAGGCTTCGACCGCCTCGGCGCGGATCACCTCCCATGACGTATCCGTCGATCCGTCATCGATCACGATCAGCTGGCAATCATCGCGTGATTGCGATGTTATGCTCCGGATCGCGTTGGATACATAGCGCTCGTAGTTGAAACAGGTGATGATGATCGCCAGCGAGGGCGGCTTGATGCCGCTTGGGCTCTCTTCCGCTGACCTCGCAGGGTGCGCATTCATAGGTTTGCCCTGGTCACCACTGTCCCGATTACCTTTGCGCGAGCGTGGCGCAGTTGCTGCAAGGCGCTCTGGACTTCACCGATCGTGGTCTTGCCTGCGGTGGCTACGAACAAGACGGCATCGGCATGCGTTGCCAAGGCCAGCGCGTCCTTGGATGCGTCGAGTGCCGGCAGGTCAAGCAGGACGTCGCCCTGAAGGCGCGCGGCATCGAGCAGTCGTCCGACCCGAGGACTGCGAAAATCCGCGAAGAGGTTCGCCTTCTTGTCGGCCGAGTGAATCGGAAGGACAGCGACGCCGTCGAGATTTCGGAAAAGTAGCTCCTGTTGCCCGCCTGATATCGCGGCGTCGGCCAGCGATGTCGGCGCCGCGACGCGTGCCTCTCCGTTCGACCTCTCCGGCCACTCCTTTTCCTGGAACAGCGTCACGTAACGCCCGCTTCCCCTGATGAGTTGGGCGAGGCTGAAGCAGAGCGTCGAAACCCCGCTGCCCGACGACCACCCGACCAGCGCTATGACGATGCTCCTCTCGCTTCGCAGGGTCGAACAGGCAATTTCAACCGACGTCCTCAAATCGCGTATCGCCGTCGCGTAGTGGCATTGCTGCTTGTGAAGGCGGCCGGTGCTAGCAGGGCCATCGCCAACATCGGGCACCGATCCCAAACATGGAACGCCGGTTTCGCGCGCCAGCTCGTCCGCGGTCAGAATCTTCCGATCGAACGCGAAGTTCAACGCCACGAGGCAAGACCCCGCAAACAGGCCAAGCAAACCGCCAAGCAGGATTATCAGCTTCGGCCGCGGACTGGCCGGGCTCAATGGCGTCAGCGCTGCACCAATGATACGGGCGTCGGCATCCGGCGTTGGAATGGCCGGCAACACACCACGCTTCATCGCCTCGTTTGCCGCCTCCACCTGCGCGTCGAGCGCGTCAAGCCTGCCCTGAAGCGCTCCGCCGCCGGCCAGTACGGCTTGAGCCTTGAAGGCGACTGCCTGCATGATATAGGCCGACACAGCAGCATTTGCGACACGGGCCGGCAGCGCGGGATCCGACGAAGCGTATTCTATCTCGATGACATAGGATTGGCCGACGCGACGCGCATCGAGGCGTTTCGCGAAGTTGCTGAAGGCTGCCCGGCGCGCGTCCGTTTCCAGCCGCCGCGTACTGTCGGAGGCGGTCGGGGGGCGGGCCTCGCCGCCCGAAGTCTCGCCACCACCCCAGAGCTTGTGCAGCGGCGACAGGATGCGATCGGCCTCGGTTGGCGCCTGTGGTCCGAGCTCGGGATTAGTCTGCAGGCCAAGGCTATCGAACACGGAGGAAAGCAGCCGCTCGGAGCGTATGATCTGCAACTCGCTGTCGGCCCGGTTGAGGTCGAGCCCTTGCTGAGCCACGCCCTCCAGTCCCGGGATAGCGGCTTGACGCGGTTCAAGCAGCAACGTTGCCGACGAGACATAGGTTCTCGGCAGTGAATTCGCATAAAGGCCCGCAGCGACAAGGCCAAGCGCCGTGCAGGCTATCAGCAGCGTCTTATGCCGGAGCGCGAGCAGGCACATGGTCCGCACGAGGGCCAGAGGCCCATCTGACCCGGCATCCGCGTTTCCGTCGTCGAACCGCCAAAGCCGCGACGAGCGCTCTAATGGCCGGAGGTTGCTGAACATCATTTCGCTTGCACCTCAAGCTCTGTGGACCGGATTGTTCTTTTCGGCAGCGTAGCGGCGCGCTCGGGTTCAAGGCGACCATTCAGGACATCTCGCAAGGCGATGAGATTTCCGCGAACGCGCCCTCGCCTGTCGATGAAGGGTTCGGGCCAGACCAGCCTGCCGAAATTGCTGACAAGGTTGCGGAGGATCTGATCCGTAGCCTGCCCTATCGTCATCGTTCCCTTGCGCAGCATGTAGAGCGGATTGACGATCTGCGAGTAACCCAGCCGTTCTCCGCTTATGCGGCCACTCTTGGCTCCCATGTGGACGCCGTAGGCTCTACCCGATTTCACACAGCGGCCACCGGTTTTTGCAAGCGTCGCGGCAAAATCACGGTCCTCCAACCAGCTGTATAGGACGAGCCGCTCGTCGAAACGCATGCCACTGATGGCGGCGACACGAAAGGCCATGTTGCAACCATAGGGGCTGTATGGCTCGGACCAGGTCCGATCATCGGGTGATGCGGCTTCCAGCAGGCGGACGGCTTCATCGAAACCGATGCCCGGCCCCTTTATCCCATCGGCAACCACGCGCCCGGTGAAGGCGGCGATGCGGCTCTCGTCACGAAAGACGCTGCCTGCCGTCGCCAGCCATTCCCCATCCGCTATGAAATCGTCGTCGAAGAACGCGACGATCTCGGTGTCCGGCGGCAGATCCCGCAGCGCCGTGTTGCGCTGGGCGGCAAGCCCGGAAGGACCGGTGAGGACCCGCACGCCAGGGGTAACGGCAAGATCGCCCGCATCCGAAGGCTCGGCACATGAGACAATGACGCCGATCGGTTTCAATGACTGTGTCTGGAGAAGACGTTTGACGGCTCGGCTGACGATCTCGGGGCGCCCGCGCGTCGCGAACACGGCAGCAATTCGAGGCTTTGCCGGTTTTTCCTTACCATACGAATTCAGGTGCCTCGACGGTTCCTGAAGAAGCGAGAGATACCCCTCGGCGGTATTCTGCCACGAGAAGAGTTTCACGCGCTCCAGTCCCCTGCCGACGAGATCGGCAGCGAGTTCAGGCGACACCTTGAGCGCACGGATATGTCCGATCCATTCGGCCGGATCGAATGGCGAGGCAAGTAAGGCCGCCGGGCCGCAGACCTCGGGCATGCTGGCGCAGTTCGAAGCAACGACCGGGCAACCGCGCGCCATGGCTTCGACGATCGGAAGCCCAAATCCTTCGGCGAAGGACGGGAACGCAAGACACAGGGCGCGTTCCAGCAAATAAGCCAGATCGTCATCCGTCACCCTTCCAAGCAGATGAACGTTTGGTTTGGCTCGAAGGTTCTCGGCGGCAAAAACGGCGCCGCTATCGCCTGCCACGACGAGATCGACGCCGATCTCGGCCAGAGCATCTGCCGCCGTGACAAGCAGGGCCAGATTCTTGTGCCGGGCGCGTGAACCGAGTGTGAGCACGAACGGTCGCTCGTTTGGATTGCCCGATGAATTGAAAAAAGACGGAGCGATTTGCGCCTTCGATGGGTCCCACGCTAGCGCGTGTTCGTGGCCATTCGCGAGAACCGCGATATCCTCGGCGCGAACCGGCAGGTAGCGTTCAATCTGGCGGGCGGCGGCGTGCGACACCGTGACGATCCTCGCCGCCCGGCGAGCCAAATATGGCTGGAGCGAGCGATAGAGCATTCGAAACCTGGGGCTGTAGCTTTCCGGCGCTGCAAATATGTTGGCGTCATGGATACAGATGATCTGATCTCGTTTCAGAACCGGGGCGGTGTTGCAGAGGCTCAGCAAGCGACCTGAAAATGCCGTCGGTAGCGATAGCTGCTCCCACGCGTGTCCCCGCAATCGACCATGTGCAACAAGAGGCGTCTTTGTCAGGCCGGGATCGGTCGCGTGCGGTGGCACTATGATGGGAGCGCTCTCGTTCCCGACCATCGCGCGGTCCATTTCGCGAACGACATTCATTGCGTAGCGCTGAACGCCGGTGGCGCTTTGCGTTAGAAATCGGCCATTTATCGCAAAGGGTACCGTTGCATTCATATCGGCTTCCTGTCGACTTCTTCAGGACGTAGGCGCGTCTTGATGGCTATGTTTGACTGATCAGCAAGCTCTGCTGGTTTCGCTGACCGGTCGATCAAGCGGGGTTTGAAACGGGGCCGACGTGCCCCTCTCAGTAGCTGCCCCGCGAGCGCAGAACGGCGGGGATCGTCCTCGCCATGATGACGACATCGCCCCATACGGTATGCTCGGTGACATATCGCACATCGAGTTCGACACGCGCGCTGTAGCTCGTGTCGCTTCTGCCGCTGACCTGCCACAGACCTGTCAGCCCCGGACGCACCCGGATGTAATCGCTGAAATGAGAACCATAGAGTTCCGCTTCGCTCGCGACGATCGGACGCGGGCCGACGAGGCTCATCTGGCCGCGAATGACGTTGAAGAGCTGTGGTATCTCATCGACGCTGCTGCGCCGAAGGAAAGCACCGAAGGGGGTAATCCGCGGATCGTTCTTCAGTTTGCGCGTGGCCTTCCATTCCGCCCTCTCCCGGGGATTTGCGGCGAGGTAACGCGTCAGAATGTCTGCTGCGTCGGGAACCATCGTGCGAAACTTGAGGCAGGGAAACACCGCCCCCCTACGGCCGATCCGAGAGTGGGCGATGAAAATCGGCCGTCCCTGGAGAACCAGAAGTATTGCGATAACCATCAGGATCATCGGCGAAAGCACGATCAATCCTGCGCCGGCAAGAAAGATGTCCAACCCGCATTTAACGCCGCCTGCGATAGCTTTCATCCGCGACGGTCCTACACGGGAAGGCCCTTTTGCCTCTCCGTGCACTTGCGTCTCGTCCAATCTGTCGAAATCCCGACTGAGATTAAATCCACTCATCTGCGAACTCCCTACAAGAGAATGACATCACTCGGGCATGTGCAGACAATGCCAAATGGCACGCAAAGCAAAGGTAACAAGGGTTAATTAGTTTGACAATGCTAATATTGCATCGCAATATAAATGAGTGCAACGCAGAATTGCCTAAGTATCAACGGCGCCGGAGCATCAACCTCTTTTTTGGTGATGGCAAGGCGTGTTTGATATATTCTTAGGCAGAAGGCGCCGGAACGAATTGTTCCTTTTTGCACGCCAAGATTGTCTGTGTTCGTGGAGCATTCCATGCGAGTAGCAATCATTCATTACTGGCTCGTCGGGATGCGAGGGGGCGAAAAAGTCCTCGAAGCTCTGTGCGATATTTATCCGTCGGCCGACATCTACACGCATGTTTTCGATCCCACGGCGATATCGGACACTATCAAGCGCCACTCTATTCGCACGACCTTCATCAACGGCCTGCCTTATTCAAGGCGGCTGTATAAGCGCTATCTGCCGCTGATGCCCATGGCATTGGAACAGATCGACCTTAGCGATTATGACCTTGTCATAAGCAGCGAGTCCGGACCTGCAAAAGGCGTCATCCCCACCTCCCCCGCCGTGCATGTCTGCTACTGCCATTCGCCGATGCGCTACATCTGGAACATGTACAACCGCTACTACCACGACTCCGGATTGATGACGCGCATGATGATGCCGCCGCTGGCGCACTATCTGAGAACCTGGGATGTGGCCACGGCCAATCGCGTCGATGATTTCGTGGCGAACTCGTCCACGGTCGCCCACCGGATCAAGAGTTACTACCGCCGCGACGCGGTCGTTATTCACCCGCCCGTCGATACGCGAGCCTTCCGGCCGGTGCCGTCGTCTGACGTTGGCGACTATTTCCTGATGGTCGGAGAACTTGTGAGCTACAAGCGCCCCGATCTCGCCGTGCAGGCATTCAATCGCCTGGGGCTGAAGCTGGTCGTTATCGGCGGCGGTGAACTGCTCAACCATCTGCGAAAAATCGCCGGACCAACCGTGACGATCCTCGGACCGCAGCCGTTCGACGTCCTCAAGCACCACTACGCACGCTGCCAGGCACTCATCTTTCCGGGAGAAGAAGACTTCGGAATCGTACCTGTCGAAGCAATGGCGAGCG
Source organism: Rhizobium sp. Root708 (assembly GCF_001429725.1). Lineage (GTDB taxonomy): Bacteria > Pseudomonadota > Alphaproteobacteria > Rhizobiales > Rhizobiaceae > Rhizobium. The sequence goes on from NZ_LMHV01000034.1 coordinate 179,559, forward strand.
GACGCCCCGTCATCGCCTATGGACGGGGTGGCGCCACGGAGACCGTCGTTGCCGGCAAGACTGGCGTGTTCTTCAATAGCCAAACTCTCGACTGCCTCATCGAAGCCATCGAGCGCTTTCGGCGCAGCGACTTCAATCCGGGCGATGCAGTCGCCCGCGCCGCGGAATTCCGTACCGAGGTGTTCATAGAGAAATTCAGCGCGTTTGTCGGAAGAGCGACAGGCGTGGTGAGCGACGTAACCAGCCTCGATTACGGCGCGCGGGCCATATCGCTGCGATAGGCAGGTGAGACGTAAGGAGTACCACCAATGCAGATCTACGCTGCCAGGCAACGCAAATATTCGACGAGTACCACGCGCCTACCGTCCGGCCGCGCTTGGGTGCGAATAGCCGTCCTCGCAATGGCCTGCGTGGGTTTGGTAGCCACACCCGCATTCGCGGAGGATTACATCCTTGGTCCGCAGGATACGTTGAAGGTACGGGTCTTCGAGTGGCGACCGACCAGCGGAACGGCATTCGAGTGGGTTCCCTTGACGGGCGAATTCACCATCTCAGCGGCCGGCAATCTTTCGCTACCGATCGTCGGGACGGTTCCCGCGGCAGGCAAGACGCTGGAGCAGGTGGCGGATTCGATCGGTGAACGTCTCCAGGCCCAGGTGGGATTGCAAAAGAGACCGAACGCCTCCGTGGAAGTGGCCGAGTATCGCCCGTTCTTTGTAACCGGCGCAGTCGCCAATCCCGGGAAGTTCAATTACAGCCCAGGCCTGACCGTCGTGCAGGCTCTCAGCATGGCCGGAGGACTTGGGCCTGCCAACGGCAACCTGATCGATCTCCAGCGCGACGTTCTCTCGGATCGCGGCGATGTCAGAACCTTGGAAGCGGAGCGACTTGGGCTACTCGCCAGACAAGCGCGCACGGATGCCGTGGTGAAGGACAGTGCCGCGGTCGTCTTTCCCGCGGATCTGACAACGCGGTCCGATCAGCCAGCCTCGGCACGGATGATGGCGGAAGAAAAGTCGCTTTTTGAAGCCCGCAAGGAATCCATGGCGAATGAGATGGATGCCCTGAGCCAGGCCAAAGTGCTGACAACCAACCAGATCGAATCCCTGAAGGCGAAGGCCGCGTCGCTCGCAAAGCAGATCGAACTTGCAAACAAGGATGTGGGCAGCGTCAACAAGCTCGTTGCACAGGGTCTAACGCTCTCGGCACGAGAGCTCGGTGCCAATCAGAACCTCGCCCAACTCGAAAGCCAGAATCTCGATGTGTCCCTCGCGCTGCTGAAGGCGCAGCAGGATCTCGCGAGAATGGACCAGGACATGGCGAATGTCCGCAATCGATATCGCGTCGACGCCCTGACCGAATCCGGCGAGGTGCGGGACAAGCTGGCGGCCAATGCGGAGAAAATACAGACAACACGGTCGCAGATCAGCAATCTAGAGGCGAACGCCCCTGCCGCAGCCGCGACGATCGACGAGAATGGCGGCCTGTCGTTCATGACCATCATCGATCGTGCACAGGACGGCGTGATGCGAACGATCGCCGTCGGCGACAACGACCTCGTGAAGCCGGGCGATGTGGTGCGCGTCGAAAGAAGCGAGAAGGCGCGTGCTCTGACCACATCGAATTGAGAGACAGAAACCCACATCAATTTATACTTGCGTAAATCGCAAATATATCGATAACATTACTAGGCCTCGATATGGAGCAGTGCTGATCGGAGCAGAAATTGGCAATATGGGCGCTTATCGTCTCGTTTGTTGTCGGCGCAGTCTGCGCCGTGCGGCTGCCCGTTTTGATCTTTACTCTGGTGGTGTCACTCGTGGCGGTCGCCTTTGCGGCAATCAGCCTTCACGCCGGTATCTCCATTGCTTCCACGGCAATCTGGACGCTGGTGTACGCGGCGGCTCTGGAAGTCGGTTACGTTCTTGCGCACGGCCTTCTCTATTTTCTCTACATAAAGCGATCCGAACGCGCCAGCAGACAGCAGCCCCCCTTAGACCTTCCATCCAAGTATTCGTCCGAGTAACGATCCCGTCCACTGTCGGAACGGCGAACATCTTTCCAGGTAACGTACATATAATTCGACGTTACGTCGGAATGCGTAGAAAAACGTCTCGCACTAAAAAATAAATTCACAAATCAAGCAAAAGAAATATCTAATATACTCCAAGGCTGCATTTCGGTTCAGTGACGCTCCGAATTGCGGCAAACTGCCCGATCTGTCGAAGAGGACGTGCATTATATGGAGAGCAACCTCGATCCGCAGCGGCCAAGGCCGAGATCGCCTCCGAACGCGCGGCTGAAGATCCTTTATATTCAACCCGGCACCAGCTCATTCGCCGGGATAGAGCGCGTCGTTCATACAATATGCTCGCAGCTGGCCGAAAAGCATGGAGACGATTTCGATATCGATGTGCTTTATACCGCGAGGAACACCCATAGACCTGACGATCGAAAATATAACACGATCGATCGGATCGCTCGCGGACGCATCCCCGTCATGCGCGCATATCGCAGTGTTATCAAGGATAAGCCGTACAGTCTGATCGTCGTGCCACAGATCGAGCGTACGGTTATCTGCATGACCGCGTGCCTCGGACTGCGTCGCAATTTTGCAATGCACCTGCACGGCAATCCGAAACGCGAGCGCAACCACTTCAAATCGAAGATACTCTTCCTGATCATGAAGATGTTCTTCCTCTCGCGGGTCTCTTCCGTTTTCGGAACATCAAGGAAACAGCTCGAGGCCTTCAAAACGATGTTCCAGAGCAACACCCCTCAGAGCTGGGTGCCGAACCCCGTCAGGAAATTCGACGGCACGGATCGGCTGAGCAGCGGCGAGAGCGGACATGTCACCTTCATCAACGTCGGCCGTTTTTCCTATCAGAAGGGTCAGGATATACTTCTGAATGCTTTTAACGAGCTTCGGAAGACACGAAGCAATGTGAAGCTCCGGCTTGTCGGCTACGGCGCTGACGAGGCCAGTCTCCAAGACGATATCAGACGGCTGCAGATCGAGAATCTCGTCAGCATCGAGCATCATCCTGATGATCCGCAGCCCGCGTTGTCATCGAGCGACGTCTATATTTCGACGTCGCGATGGGAGGGCTGGTCGCTGGCAATATGTGAAGCGCTGAGGTTCGGCCTCCCCGTCATATCAACCGATTGCGAATTCGGGCCGAGCGAAATCCTCGTCGATCCACGGCTGGGACGGCTGGTGACGAGCTGCGATGTCGCCGAACTGACTAAGGCGATGATCTACTATTGCGACAACCTGCAAAGCGAGCAATCGCATGCCGACTTCCGAAGGAATTTCATAGACCAGTATAGCCCCGAGCGGGTCGTCGACATTCATGCGGAGGCGCTGAGAGCCGCCGCAAAACAGGATCATGTGTCGAAAACCGAACAAGCGTGAGGATCGCGATGAGAACCACGGTTTCCAGGCGTAGTCTCCTGAAGGGAGCTGCGACACTTGCTGCTGTCGGCGTAACTTTGCCGCCAAATGTTGCCCGCGCCGCGGAGGAGGACCCGACCACCGGTCGGCAGATCCAGTTCGAGGACGACTTCCAGACCCTCGACTGGACAGTGTGGGATGCCGGCCCCAAGGCATCGACGGCCGATCCCGGCTTCTATGGACGATCGGCCTTTGCGAAAAAGGTCGGCGACCAAGGCTTCAATCCGTACTCGATCGTTGACGACCCGCTCGCCAGCGGCGGCAAGGCGTTGCAGATCTCCGTCAAATATATCGGGACGCCGATGAGCGTCCGGAACTACTACGGTAATACGCGTGACGAGTTCCAATGGATCTCGGGCAATATCCAGACGGCAAAATCCGATGGCACCATCAGGAAGGGGTGGCGGAAGGGATACTTCGAAGCAAGGATGCTGTTCCCCCGGCATCTTTTGACATGGCCTGCATTCTGGATGCTGAACGCCCGAAGCATTCTATTCCCGAAAACGACCGTGGAGCTCGACGTCGTCGAACACAAGGGATGGGAATACCAGCTCTACGGTGCCTATCTGCACGAATGGGGCCAGCCGGGAGAACATCACGAAGGAACCGGCGTTACGACTGATATCGACGTCACCCAGAATTACTGCCGCTACGGGATATTCGTCGACGATACGCATTGCGTTCCATTTTTTGAACGGAAGCCTGTCATCGACACCCGCACCGGCATTGCCGCCAACTGGCAGATCACCCGCGCTCCTGACATGGACAAGCACGACGACGTCTTCTGGCCGCTTCTGACGCTCGCGCTGCATCCGGACTACCCCTTCCCGAATCCGCTCAAGGAGGAGGACAAGCTGTCTCACATGCGTGTGGACTATTTCCGGGCCTACGTCTGATCAAACTCAGAGCGCGATCAGCCATTCAACGGCGGGCGTCGACTGCCGCTGTCAGCGTCGGTTCGTGCCGCTCGGGTTCGACGCTCGCAAGCCCTGCGAAGACGAAGAAAAGAAGACCGAGATCAACAAGCGCTCCCGAGACAAGCGCGCCCACCAAAAGGCACAGGCTGCCATTTCGTGCGGCAAGGCGAATGTCGGATGGCACGGTCCGATCCGTGCCTCTCCGCCGCCCGATGGCGCCGAACGCAAACAGCGCGAAAAATACCGCACCGGGTATGCCGACGTTTGACAGCAGCGCCAATGGGAAACTTGATGTGCGTGCGGTCCCGAGACCAACCCCCAGCCCCCAGGAATCCACGAAGTTCTGCAGGCCGTAAGCATTCCAGGACGCCCTCTCCACGCCCGATGCCGTGCCCGATTTGCTGAGAATGAGCAGATCGACATAATCATAGAGCGTCCTGTAGATGTCATCGTTCAACAGCACGATCAGGATAGCCACCGCCAGGATCTGCGGCGCGATAAAAGCGACGGCGGAGCTCCGCAAGCTTCCCCCGCCTACCCCGCTGCGCGCGAGAGCCGTAAGATACAACAATACGAGGCAAAGCGGCGCTGCGACGAGGCCGGTCGATGATGTCGAGAGGAAGATCAGGACAAGCGACGCCAAGGCGAGCGGACCGTTCCAGCGAGGCGCGCGCCCGCAGAGCCACATTGTGGCGGTAAAGCCGAAGGCGCCAAGGGTTGCACCCGCAAAAGACGAGGCCTCCGGCCATGAGCCTATGATGCGCTTCATTCCCGCGACCGTCTCGCTGTCGTGCAGCGCGTATTGTGCGTTTCGCATGAACTGCATGATCGCCTGTGTGCCTGTCGCGTCGGTCGCAATGTCGAGCAAGGCGAAGAGCATGTTGGCAAACGCGTAGGCAACTAGGCCCGTGGTAATCGCTGCGAAGCCTCTCCGCGTCGACGCCGCGGACACGATGATCACGAAGCAGATCAGATCAGCGACGAGATAGATCGCCTGCGTGACGTTGCTCGACACGGGACCCAACGGCACCGTTCCTCCGGTTGCGGGATATTCCGAGGTGCCCACGGGAATGATCTGCGTTGCCCCCGCCAGAAGCCGCGGCGAGAAGAAGCCGCTTGCTGCTCCATACACGACTAGGCAGGCCAGCCAGAAAGCGGGCTGCCCCGGTCGTAGCGCCTGCATCGCCGTCATCGCATTTTTTCGCCATGACAAGGTGGCGATGGCAAAGAAGAGCAGGAAAAGGTGAGCCGGCTGGATGTTGGCGGCGCCGGCGACAATCGCCGCTGCCGCACCGAAAACCGTCATGACTACAAAGACCATGGCTGCCGCGGGATAGCCCAGCAGCAGGCAACAGATCCCGGCTACGATCGTGAAAATACCGATCGGCTCCAGGCTCATGGCGTCGCACCTTCGAGGATCATGCTCACCATCGGTTCCTGGTCCAGCTTTTTGCGCCTTCGCATCTCCGGCAGGCGCCGTTTGCACTGCAGAATAACCGATATCGCCTCTCGTTAAAGCCATGCGTTCGAAGGAGGCCGGTCTGCCGGCATCTTGCGCGCCTGGCGAGGGCCTCCTGTTTTATAGCCAGTCGCGAAAAGCGCCCTTCGTCTATCGGTCAGGACGACAGATTCTCATTCTGTAAAGAGGGGTCCCAACTCCCCTAGGGCGTACCATCTGGGTAGACGCCCGGTTAGCTGGTAGGCAGGACGGAACAGCTAAGGCGCTTTCGAGCTCGCCTATCGTCGGCCTGACGACTGACTTCAGCCTTTCGCCTGTTCATACGCCTCGAATAAATCGGTTACGAGAACGCCGTTGATCCTCATTCCGGTCAAGTCGGCATCTTTGATGTCGGAATCTGCCAACGTGACACCGCTTATGGTCAAGCGCGATAGGTTTGCATTCGTGACAGCGGCACCAGAGAGATTGACGTTATCAAAGCGTGCACCGGCAAGGTTGACATCGTCAAAACCCGCTTCGCCCAAATTGCTGTCGATGAATTTTGCATTCGTCAAAACAGCGTAAAATCGTGCGTTTGCAAGATTCACGCCATTGAAGTCAGCGCCCGACATATCGGCACGATCGTAACGCGTTCCCTGCATTTGAGGGCCATCAAACGGGTCATTTCCTTGCTGATCGTCCATTGTCGGTTCCTCCAGTCGATGATGATCGCTCTTCAAAGAATACCTAACTTGTGGTGGTATCGCAAAATTCCCGATTAAAGCGAAACTCGGGACCGTATAATGGGCGCGAACATGATTTTGCTCAGACGTATTTCTCTTTTGGTCGCCCTATTCGCGGCACCAGCCGTGTGCCTAGCAGGCCAGTTCTACAAGGCCTCGTCTCTGCATGCGGCACTGCTAGAGACTCCCATAGGCAGCATCCAAAAAATGGGCACTTTGACGGCACCAGATTACGAGGCGGTCTGTATCCTCGGCCCGTATCAGGATCGATTGAACATAAACGGTGACCTCGCCGGAAGGGTAAATGCTCATCTCGCGAACGCCCAGTATTCCTCCGATGAGGGGCACTTCGCGTTTGTTTTCATCACAAGGCAAGGCATCGAAATAGAAAGGATCAAGCGTTCGGAAAAACTGGATTTCTTTGGCAATAGAAAGATGCCGGTGGCAGTTTCCGACGCCGTGCCTCGCAATTTTTCCCAGGAAGAATGTGGCAGCGGACCGTCCGCTGCCATCATAAAACTGAGATTCGATGACCGGACCTACTTCATCTTTGGTCGGGCATCGTAACGACAACAATTTGAACGATAACCGGTGAAGCCGACACCGACCCGTCGCCCTGCACGGCTCAAGCAGTTTCCGCGGGCAGCGGCTTTCGCCCCCCTTTTCTCAGCGATGCGACACCGAGCAGGAAGGGGAAGAGGCGCGAGGTCGCCAAACTCTTCATCTCTGCAATGAGCGCACAGACAAGTACCGTGATGATCACGATCGGGATGAAGGAACGGATATCGAGCAACCCCGCCTGAGCGATATAGTAGGCGGCAACTACGATCACCGTCTGATGCGCGACATAGTAGGTCATGATCGACTTGTTCAGATGCGTGATGACCCGGTTCGGGCGGTTGGCGAGCCTGCCCGCAAAGGCAAGCAGCGCAAGGATTGCGCACCATTGGAATGCCGAGCGCACAACCCGGACCGCCATCACGAGAGCCTCCGGCCTTGCTTCCCGGGGTACGAGCAAGAAGAGTGCTGCAAGCGCAGTCATCGACAGCGTGGCGAGACCGAGGCTCACCCACCGTTGGCGGTCGACCTCTTGCCAGAAGCTCCGCTCGTTGACGAGCAGCGATCCCACCATGAACATTGAGAAATATAGTGCATGCGAATAGAGGTCAGATCGAATGACCAGCGTCTCGCCGAAGATGGGATAGAGGCAGAGCCTCAGGAGCGATAGAAACGCAATCGGTGCGAGGAACAGTCCCTTGCCTTTCAGGCAACCGGCGAGGGACGTGGATATACCGGGCCAGCATCGTGCAAGCTGTGGCTGGGCGATGGACCAGACGATCATGTAGATCCACAGATAGGCCAGAAACCACATATGTTCCAGCTGAAGTTCGGACAGGACATAGGTCTTCCAGAAATCCCAATAGGAGAGATCAGGGGCGAAATTCTGCGGCGAGAAATAGACTTGCGGCGGCACAACTATGAAGACGCCAAACACGAAGGGTAAAAGAAGCTGTCGCGTGCGGGCGCTACGGATCTCGGCCATGGATCTCTTCTTCAGCAGCGATGCCGTCACCACGCCGGAAATGAAGAACAGCAGGCTCATCCGCCACGGATGGGAGCTGACCGTGATCAGATCGATCAGTTTTCTGCTATCCGATGAGTTGATCCACCACGTCTTCGTCCCGTAGATCAGGCTCGAATGGTAGATGATGAGCGTGCCAAAGCAAAGTACACGCAACGCATCAAGGTCGTGACGTCGTCCCTCTAGTCTGTCGCTCGCCATATGTCTCGTCCCCAGCCGAGGACATACAACCTGAAGAACATTTATCATATATTAATGCGATCATAACGTTTAAAGATAAACGCGTAATCGGTCAGGCCTTGGCTCCCTCCGCTAGATAATCTGAGACAACTTTCCTCAGCATTTGGGCGTCTTGAGCAGACATTCCTTCAGGCCGGAACGTCACGTTCAGCACGTCGTTTCCAGAGAAATAGCTGTAGAACATCAGCGCCGAAAGATAGCTGCCGTAGATCGAGGGGTGATTGCAGTCATAGTAGAGACTGAAGTCTTTCGGCTGGCTTTGGAGAGCCTCCCAAATCATGCCCACATTGACAAGAACGACGCCGGTCAGAGCGGCGAGACGGGCATGCTGCCGTTGGATGTTGATATGCATGTCGGCATAACCCGATGGCGACAAATCGCCGCCGGATTTTGGCATACCTGCATTCCCGGTGCACTGGTGGGTATAGCGCCAGGTCACAAACATGACGGGCAAGGATCCCTTCGCCTGGACCTCCCTGATCAGGTTCTCCGCATCATCCCATGCCGGCCCCGATTGCTGTGCACTGTACTGGTCGCTGCTCAGCACTTGCAGCACGACATGATCCCAGCGTTGTGAAAGTAGCGCTTGGGTTTCTTCGCTCTTGATATGGTCGCCAAGGCTGACACCCGGCTCCGCATCCATCTCAATGCGCAGTTTCTTGGAATAGCCGGCAGAATCGGCGATGGCTCGGACCATATGGGGCATGTCGTTGTAGAACGTGCGGCTGTTGCCGATGAACAATGCGGTCTGCTCGGGCCGCTTGTCGAAATGGTCCCGGGCCGTTTCAATGCCCTGGCTCACGTATCCATTAAATGGCGGGAGAAAAATCAAACAGGCGAGCAGGACTGCCAGCAATACGCTTATTCTTATCCGCTGCACGGCGTGACCTCATGCCATTTCGCAAGTCACGGTATGATTATCCGTTAAAACGTAAAGGATGGGTTGCACAACCAGCGAGGTAGCGAGGAATGTGCACATGAAGGACGGAACGCTGGGCCACAAAGACTGTTGTGGCGCGAAGCCGGACACCGACACGCCACCCTGCCCTTTATGGGCCTCTTCGCTATCGCGCCGGCGCTCCGTCAAGGACGCGCAGCTGGATGCGCCTTGATCCCTGATAGTGCTCCGCTCCCAATGAACCAGCGACGTGCACGTTGCCGCCGCGCGAGTTCAGCAGCAGGTTGCCGAGCTGTGTATCGGCTGCCCGGAAGGCAATGCCGTCCAACCGGGCGCCGTCCATTGCCTCCAGGGTGATCTTCACGTGCTTCTCGCCGACGACGCGGGAGTCGCGCAGCCGGTGGGCCGGAACGGCAAAGATCGGTTGCGAATGGCCGGAGCCGTAAGGGCCGGCGGTTTCCAGCCGGTCGATGAGCTCGATGTTGGCGCCGCTTGCGGCGATTGCGCCGTCGACCTTGAGCGTTTCGTTTGCCACCAAGGTCGCAACCGTCTTTTCGGCGCGCTCCGAAAAGTAGCCGCGCAAGCGCCCGAGCTTTTCACGTTCCACGGTGAGGCCAGCCGCCATCGCGTGCCCGCCGCCCTTCACGAGAAGGCCCTCATCTACTGCAGCCCGCACCATCTTGCCCATATCGAAGCCATTGATGGAGCGGCCGGAACCGGTGCCCTTGCCGGAGGGATCGAAGGCGATCGCGAAGGCGGGACGCTTGAATTTCTCTTTCAGCCGGGCCGCGATCAGACCGACGATGCCGGGGTGCCATTTTTCATGCGCGGTCACAATGACGGACGCGCCCTCGCCGTCTCCGTATTCGGCAAGGGCCTCTGCCTCGGCTTCCTGAAGCATTGCCGCCTCCATGACTTGACGGTCACGGTTCAGCTCATCGAGCCGCAGGGCGATGACCTCGGCTTCGCCGGCATCCTCGAGCGTCAACAGCCGGCTGCCGAGTGCGGCGTCGCCGATCCGTCCGCCCGCATTGATTCGCGGGCCGATCAGGAAGCCGAAATGATAGGGCGTTACCGGGCCGGCAAGTCCGGCCTTCTTGAACAAGGCAGACAGGCCCGCGTTGCCCTGATGGCGTGCGGCAATGAGGCCCTTTACCACGTAGGCCCGGTTCAATCCCTTGAGGGGCACGACGTCGCAGACCGTCGCAAGGGCGACGATATCGAGCCACTGCAGCAGGTCCATGGTGCGAACCCGTGGATCTCCGGTCTCGCGCAGCAGGCGCAAGGTCGCCACCAGAACAAGAAAGACGACGCCGGCAGCGCAGAGATGTCCCTGACCGGAGAGATCGTCCTCCCGGTTGGGATTGACCAACGCATGGCAGGGCGGCAGGTCATGTGTCACCTGGTGGTGATCAATCACGACAACGTCGATGTTGCGCCTTGCCGCAGCGGCCAGCGCGTCGTGGCTTGTCGAACCGCAATCGACAGTCACGATCAGACGTGCGCCGTTGTCGATCAGCTGGTCGATCGCCGCGGGATTGGGGCCGTAGCCTTCGAAAATCCGGTCGGGGATGTAGATCTCGGCCTTCACGCCGAAATGGGTGAGGAAGCGATACAACAGGGCTGATGAGGATGCGCCATCGACATCGTAGTCGCCGAAGATCGCCACCTGCTGACGGCCGCGAATGGCGTCAACAAGGCGTAGCGCTGCTTTCTCGCAGTCCGTCAGTGTATAGGGATCCGGCATCAAGGATCGCAGCGTCGGGTCCAGAAAGCCGATCGCCTCGTCAACGCCGACGCCGCGACCGGCAAGAACACGCGCGATCAGATCCGGCAGCCCATGCGTCTGCGACATCGCAAGCGCTCGGTTCTGGCCAGCTTGATCGAGGCGCGATACCCAGCGATTGCTGAGAACCGACTTCTCCACACCAAGGAAGGCGCGTTGTACCGGATCGGCGGCTATCTCCACCTGTTCCCTCTCTGCAGTGCCATCTGTCACCACCCCGTGACCGGAGTGGAACTCACATCTATGCGGCTTCCTGCAGGATGACAACGCTTGCGCGCAGCTTCTCCCCAGAGGAAGAAGCTGCGGCTCTTCGTCAGCTTTCCTTCGGACGCTCGATGCGAATGACCTGCGGTTCGCCGACGTGGAAGCCTTCTTCCTTGATGGCGTTGACGGCTTTGCGCACCGAGTCCTCGGTCGTCGCATGCGTGACCATGATGATGGTCTGATGATGCGACGGCGCCAGGTGCTGCTTGGATCGCTGGACTATGGATTCCAGCGAGATCTGGTTCTCCGCCATATGGGTCGCGACGCTCGCGAACACGCCGGTGCGATCGAGCACGGTCAGGCGGATGAAATAGCCGCCCTCGTGGCTCTGCATCTGGGCCTTGCGATAAGGCTCGAGCAATTTCGCCGGATGGCCAAGCACGGGAACCTGCTGGGCGCCGGGACGGCTCTTGGCGATATCGGCAATGTCTCCGAGCACGGAAGAGGCCGTTGCATTGCCACCGGCACCGGGGCCGACCATCAGCAGTTCGCCGAGAACGTCGGACTCGATCGCCACGGCATTCGTGACGCCATCGACCTGAGCGATGACGGAATCGACAGGCACCATCGTCGGATGGACGCGCTGCTCGATGCCGGTGTCCGTCCGCTGCGCGACGCCGAGGAGCTTGATGCGATAACCAAGATCGGCGGCGGCGTGAATGTCCTCGATGGAGATGTTCGTGATGCCTTCGAGATAGATATCGTCGGCCGCGATCTGATTTCCGAACGCCAGCGTCGTCAGAATAGACAGCTTGTGAGCGGTATCGTTGCCCTCGATATCGAAGGCCGGATCAGCTTCGGCGTAGCCAAGCCGCTGGGCTTCCTTCAGGCAATCCTCGAACGACAGGCCTTCCTTCTCCATCTTCGTCAAGATGTAGTTGCAGGTGCCGTTCATGATCCCGTAAACGCGCGAAATCGTATTGCCGGTCAAAGATTCGCGCAGCGCCTTGATCACGGGAATACCACCCGCGACCGCCGCCTCGAAATTCAGGAGCGCGCCCTTTTCCTCGGCGATCGTCGCCAGTTCGACGCCGTGATAGGCAAGCAGCGCCTTGTTCGCAGTCACCACATGGAGACCCCGCTCAAGAGCGGTGCGAACCGAGACGTTGGCCGAACCTTCAGCGCCGCCCATCAACTCGACGAAAACGTCGATGTCGCCCTTTGCAGCCAGATCTTCCGGCCGATCGAACCACTCGATGCCGCCGACTTCGATGCCGCGATCCTTCGTCTTGTCGCGCGCCGAAACGCCTGTAATGACGATCGGCCGGCCGCACGTAGCGGCAAGCTCGTTGCTGCGCTGCTGAATGATGCGGACGAGCGAAGCACCAACGGTACCCAAGCCCGCAATGCCGATTTTGAGGGCATCTGCCATGGATCGATCCTGAAATGTGTCATGAATGGCGGTCGCCCAACACGACCGCCGTGGAAGATTAAATCAACGGTGAGCGTTCAACGAGATGACATTGTGCATCGTCTCGTCGGCCGTCGACAGGAATTTCTTGATGCTGCGCGCAGCCTGGCGGATGCGGTGCTCGTTTTCAACGAGTGCCAGACGGACGTAGTCATCGCCCATTTCGCCGAAGCCGACGCCGGGAGCCACGGCCACATCGGCCTTTTCGACAAGCAGCTTGGAGAATTCCAGAGAGCCCAGATGGCGGAACTTCTCGGGGATCTTGGCCCAGGCAAACATCGTCGCCGCAGGCGGCGGCACCTCGAAGCCGGCCTTGCCGAAGCTTTCGACCATGACGTCGCGGCGGCGCTTGTAGACGTTGCGGACTTCCGCGATGTCGGAGCCGTCGCCGTTCAAGGCATGGGTGGCCGCGACCTGGATCGGCGTGAAGGCGCCGTAGTCGAGGTAGGACTTCACGCGCGTCAGCGCCGCAATCAGGCGTTCGTTGCCGACCGCAAAGCCCATACGCCAGCCGGGCATGGAGAAGGTCTTCGACATCGAGGTGAATTCCACCGTCACGTCGATGGCGCCTGGAACCTGAAGAACGGAGGGCGGCGGTTCGCCGTTGAAGTAGATCTCCGAATAGGCAAGGTCAGACAGCACGATGATGTCGTGTTTCTTCGCGAAGGCGATGACATCCTTGTAGAAGTCCAGCGTCGCAACGAAAGCCGTGGGGTTCGACGGATAGTTCAGGATCAGCGCCAGCGGCTTCGGGATCGAGTGGCGCACGGCGCGCTCAAGCGGGGCGAAGAAATTCTCATCCGGCTCGACCGGAATCGAACGGATAACGCCACCTGCCATCAGGAAGCCGAAGGCATGGATCGGATAAGTCGGGTTCGGGCAAAGGATGACGTCGCCTGGCGCGGTAATCGCCTGCGCCATGTTGGCAAAGCCTTCCTTCGAACCGAGGGTCGCAACGACCTGGGTGTCCGGGTTCAGCTTCACGCCGAAGCGGCGGGCGTAATAGGCAGCCTGGGCACGGCGCAGGCCGGGAATGCCCTTTGAGGACGAATAACGGTGCGTGCGTGGGTCCTGAACAACCTCGCAGAGCTTATCGACGATCGCCTTGGGGGTCGGAAGGTCCGGGTTTCCCATGCCGAGATCGATGATATCGGCCCCGCCCGCTCGCGCGCTTGCTTTCAAACGGTTGACCTGTTCGAAAACGTAAGGCGGCAAACGCCGGACTTTGTGAAACTCTTCCATTTCTTTCCCCACGGAAATGCGGCCACCGCGACCGCGCTCGAAGTTCGTCCCAATTACCGGCTGCTCGCGATAAGAACTTCAGAATCGCCAGCGCCGTATTCATCAGACTTGCGTTGCGCGGCATTTCTTTGACAGAAACCGCGCAGGCCGCGCATTATCAGGAAAAATTCATTTTTCGCTACCAATGGCAGGCTTTGCTTCCAAATTGCTGCGAAGGCAAGGCCTATTTCGTGATTTCGGAGAGCGTTTCGGGGCCATGCTCGGCCGCGAGCTTGCGATATTCTTCGACGCGGCGTTGATACTCCGCTTCGGAAATCGTGCCGGCCTTGCGCTGTGCGCCAAGCGCCGAGAGCTTGTGCTGAAGATCAGCGGCCTGCTCGTCGCTCATCTGGACGTTCGCGGCCGTCAGCGGCGCGCCAAAGGACGGATATCCATCCCGATAATGCGCAAGACCGCCTTCTGCCGGCACGCCACCCTTGGTGGGCTCCATGACAACGGCGGTCGGCGCCGCTCGTCTGGCGGCGATCTCGGCCTTTTCCTCAGGCGTTCGCATGCAGGCCGCAAGCGTCACGGCCGCAGTGGCGCCGATGAGCGCGGTGCGGATAACGTTTGCGAAAATGCGAATGCCTTTGTTCGTCATGCCTGATGTTCCAGATCCTGAGCTGTCTCGACTGTTAGATTCGTCGCAGCGACAAAGCAATAGCACGAGCGCGCGTCAGCGGAACTTGTTTTATCGATCTTTCCAGATGTACAACTCGATTTGCAGGAACATGCTGCCGCCGGAGGAAACGAGTGACCGACAGCAAGCAGGAAAACGGCGACAAGACGAAAAGCCCGGGCTTCGATGCGAAGGATCTGGATCCATACCTGATGAAAGATCCCGAGGCGATGGCGCTCAATTTCGCCCGCGCCATCGAGAATCTCGGCAAAGCCGCGACAGCCTGGCTTGCCCCGCGCGAACGCGGTGCGATGGCGGAAAACGCAGCGGAACCAATGACCGACATGGTCAAGACGCTGTCAAAGGTCACCGAATACTGGATGTCGGACCCTCGCCGCACCTTCGAGGCGCAGACGCAGCTGATGAGCAGCTACTTCGGGATCTGGATGCGTTCGATGCAGCGCATGCAGGGCGAGACGCCAGCGGAAGAGCCGGACCGCAAGGACAAGCGCTTCGCCGACGAGGACTGGCAAAAGAACCCCTTCTTCGAATTTTTGAAGCAGGTTTACCTGATCACCGCAGACTGGGCCGAAAAGATCGTTGCCGAGACAGATGGTCTCGACGAGCACACGAAGCACAAGGCCGGCTTCTATGTGAAACAGATAACGGCTGCCCTCTCCCCAACCAATTTCGTCGCCACCAATCCCCAGCTCTATCGGGAGACGATTGCGAGCAGTGGCGAAAACCTGGTGCGCGGCATGAAGATGCTGGCCGAGGATATTGCCGCCGGTCATGGCGACCTGAAGCTTCGCCAGACCGACATCAGCAAATTCGCCGTCGGTCGCGACATGGCGCTGACCGCAGGCAAGGTGATCGCGCAGAACGAGATCTGCCAGATCATTCAGTACGAGCCGACGACGGAGACGGTGTTGAAGCGCCCTCTCCTCATCTGCCCGCCGTGGATCAACAAATTCTATATCCTCGACCTCAACCCGCAAAAGTCGTTCATCAAATGGTGCGTCGATCAAGGGCAAACCGTGTTCGTCATCTCCTGGGTCAATCCGGATGCGCGCCATGCCGGCAAGGATTGGGCCTCCTACGCGCGTGAAGGCATCGATTTTGCCCTCGACACGATCGAGAAGGCGACGGGAGAGAAGGAAGCGAACGCGATCGGCTACTGCGTCGGCGGCACGCTGCTTTCGGCGACGCTGGCACTGCATGCCAAGGAGAAGAACAAGCGGATCAAGACCGCCACCCTGTTCACTACGCAGGTCGACTTCACCCATGCTGGCGATCTCAAGGTCTTTGTCGACGAAGAGCAGCTAGGCCGCCTCGAGGCGCATATGCATGAGGTCGGTTATCTCGACGGCTCGAAGATGGCGACCGCCTTCAACATGCTGCGCGCCTCGGAACTGATCTGGCCCTATTTCGTCAACAACTATCTGAAGGGCCAGGAGCCATTGCCCTTCGATCTGCTGTTCTGGAACGCGGATTCCACGCGCATGGCAGCGGCGAACCACGCCTTCTATCTGCGCAATTGCTATCTGCGCAACGCGCTCACGACGAACGAGATGGTCTTGGACGGGCAGAAGCTGTCGCTGAAGGACGTCAAGATCCCGATCTACAATCTCGCGACGCGCGAAGACCACATCGCGCCGGCAAAGTCGGTATTCCTTGGCAGCCACTTCTTCGGCGGCAAGGTCGATTTCGTGCTCGCCGGCTCCGGTCATATCGCAGGCGTGGTCAATCCGCCCGACAAGAAAAAGTACCAATATTGGGTCGGCGGTGCAGCCAAGGGCGACTACGACAGCTGGCTGACCGAAGCCACGGAAAACGCCGGCTCATGGTGGCCGCACTGGCAAGCCTGGATCGAGGCGAACAACGACGCGCGCGTGCCCGCCCGGAAACCGGGCGGTGCAGCGCTCAACGCCCTCGAAGAGGCGCCGGGAAGCTATGTGCTGGAGCGAGCCTGAGAGCATGAACAGCTCTCCGCGATCACTCCAGGAACAGGAGACTGGCCGGTGATGGCGGCAGCGGCTTCATGACGACGTCACGGAAACCCGCTGTCTTTGCCATGCCTGCAAGCTCCCGCTCCGTATAGGCGTCGCCATTCGGTGTCGTGGCCAGCATGACCATGGCAAAGGCTGCAGGGAACTCGGGCGACACGCGATCATCATTCGGAACGAACTCGACGATCGCCACGCGGCCTCCCGATTTCAGGCTCGCTCTTGCCTTCTTCAGAAGCGCCACGCAGCCATCCGTATCGAAATGGTGCAGAAAGTTCGGCAGCAGGATCAGGTCATATCCAGAGCCCCAATCGACCTCGAAGGCACTACCGGGCTTGAACGTGAAGCGTTCCGCCACCCCTGCCTTCTTCGCGTTCTCTTCGGTCACGGCAAGCACAGGTTTCCAATCGATGGCGACCACGTTGGCCAACGGCGCTACCTTGGCGATCTCGATGCCGAAAGCCCCTGGCCCGGCTGCTATGTCGAGCACCTTGCCCGGTTTTGTTGACCACGTCTCGATTTCGGACGCCAAGGCCTTGGCGCTGGCGCCGGTGAACGAGCCCATGGCGCGGGCAAACTTCACCCACACCGGATTGTCCGGCGCGACGTTCGCCAGGCCGACGGAGCCGCCGTTGCGGACGTAGGACGCGGGGTCGTCGAGAAACAGCGACAGCATCTGCGGCGCGGCCAGGAAGTCGATCGCCGCCCCCATGTAGGCGGGAGAACGCCGATCGAGAAAGGCCTGGCTTGACGGCGTCGGCATATAGTTTTCGCCGCTTTTCGTCAGGAACCCGGAGACGACAAGAAAGTCGCAGAGAATCCGGGTGCCACGCTCGGCGCACCCCAGTTCTGGAGCGAGCGAACGCGCCGTTCGCCCCTCCCCGCCCAATTTCGTAAAAAGATCGAACTCGATTGCCGCCTTGATCGCGGCGGTTTTCCGGAACGCAAACATCGCATCCACCAGCAAGGCAGGCGAAACTTCCGCATGTGTCCAAGACATCGGTTTTTCCTCCCATAACAGAGCTGCCGACGGCTTCCTCATAGCAGATTTGAGGCCGCCCGGCACGCTAGGACAAAGGAGGAGTTGCCGCGAGAGCACAGTCTTCGAGATAGCCGACGGATCAACGGGGAGCGCACAAATTTCGGCAGGCGACGCGATCACGTAAAGAGTTTGGTTACCATAATTCGTCATCCTTTGGGACAGCCGAATATATTAGCGAGCCGTAATTTGGCCTCGAAGCTTCTATACCGGCCCCGGCGAAGAAGTATCCATCTGTCAGTACCGCCGGCCTAGTAACGAGTTGTGAAAGACGAGTCTCATGGCGTTTGCGGTCGATGTGTTTGCCAATACCAGGCCTGTAGGTACGACCATATCTCGTTTTAGTCGCTCATTTCGTTTCATCTCCGGTGCAAGTCTCATTGGTGCAGGGTTTGCCGCCTCGGCGTGGGTCGTTACGACGATCGCGACCATGCACGCGATCGCCCCGGAGGCCAAACCAACCATCCGGATCGCGGTCACAGCGAAGACTGCAGCGCCCGAGCAGGCACACCAGCGCCTCATCCATGTGACGAAGTTTTCGCGCCTCGCGGCATCGGATGTCGACAAGCTGGCACAGATCACCAAGGACGGCAGGGCCGCCGCTCACGCGCGGCTTGCGAGCGCCTTCGTCGGCAAATCGGCGCCGATAACGATCGCCGAAGCGGCCCCCGCCAAGACGGTAACCGTGGTTGCTGCGGCGGTTCCTGCAACCAGGGCCAAGGATGACGTGCTCGCTCAGCAGCCAGCGCTCGTCGCCGCCGACAAGAATTCGCCAGATCGCATCGTCATCCCGTCGAAGGAAGAAGTCGCCGCGATCACCGGCGCCAACCTGCTTGCGCTCGCCGCTGCTGCCAACGAGCAAAAGGTGGCTGCTCAGCCCGGTAATAACCGGAAAGGCAATGAGCAGACCGTCGAGGTCGCCAGTGCTGCTGCCGACACCGATGCGGAAGACACGAATCCCGCTCAGTCCTTCGACCTAGTTCTGACCGACCGCGACAGCGCGGTGCCGCTGCCGATGGCTCGTCCTGATGCGCTCGGCAAGCGGCCGCAGGCCAATGACCGGGCTCAGAAGCCGGCTGAGCCGGTGCTCGCCTATGCCCGTCCCGATGTCGGCGACGACGAAGGCGAGATCCCGACGGTTCCGAAGCGGCAGAGCAATCCGATCGCGCGCAACGGCGTCGCCGTCTACGACATCTCCGCCAGCATGGTCTATCTTCCGAACGGCGAGCGGCTGGAGGCCCATTCAGGGCTCGGCAAAATGCGCGACAACCCGCGTTACGTTCACGAAAAAATGCGCGGGCCGACGCCGCCTCACACCTACACGCTGACGATGCGCGAAAGCCTGTTTCATGGCGTCGAGGCAATCCGCCTCAACCCACTCGGCGGTGCCGGCAACATCCACAATCGCGTCGGCCTCCTCGCGCATACCTATATGCTGGGCGCTCGCGGCGACTCCAACGGCTGCGTGTCCTTCAAGGACTACAAACGCTTCCTGGCGGCCTTCAAGCGCGGCGACATTCGACAGCTTGTTGTCGTGACGAGCATGCCGAACAAGCCATCCTCGACGCTGGCGTCGCTGTTCTCTTCCCGATCCTGATATCCGCCTGGATCACGAACGCCGGCCCTGCGGTCGGCGACGTGCTAAAGGCGGTCGACACGGCGGATTGGAAGGCAAATCGCGACTTCCCCATTGATCGCGATGGACGAACCCGGCATAGCTGCTCTATGTACGACTGGACAATCTCCACTAAGGCCTTGCAATGGTAAATTACATCGAAGCAGCAACCGCGCCGTCCAAGAATACGGGTGCGATCCGGCTGTACGACTCCGAAGCATTCGAGGGCATGCGCAAGGCATGCCAGCTCACAGCACGATGCCTCGACGAGTTGGCTTCGATCGTAACGCCCGGCCTTCCGACCGATGCCATCGACCGTTTCGTGTTTGAGTTCGGCATGGACAACGGCGCCTTTCCGGCGACGCTCAATTACCGCGGCTACACGAAGTCAACCTGCACATCGATCAATCACGTTGTCTGCCATGGCATTCCCGATGCCAAGCCGCTTCGCGAGGGCGATATCGTCAACATCGACGTGACCTATGTCGTCGACGGTTGGCACGGAGACTCCAGCCGTATGTACCCTGTCGGTACGGTCAAGCGCGCCGCCGAGCGGCTCCTCGAGGTGACATACGAATCGCTGCTTCGCGGCATTGCGGCGGTGCGTCCCGGTGCCCGCACGGGCGCGATCGGCGAGGCCATCCAGACCTATGCGGAAGGCGAACGCTGTTCGGTCGTACGCGATTTCTGTGGTCATGGCGTCGGATCGTTGTTTCACGATTCTCCGAACATCCTTCACTACGGCCGCGCCAGCGAAGGACCGGAGCTTCGTGAAGGCATGATCTTCACCATCGAGCCGATGATCAATCTCGGTCGCCCACACGTCAAGGTGCTCGCCGACGGCTGGACGGCCGTCACAAGGGATCGCTCCCTGTCGGCCCAGTATGAGCATACGGTCGGCGTGACGAGCCAAGGCTGCGAAATATTTACGCTGTCGCCTACCGGCCTCGACCGGCCGGGCCTGCCTCCCCTCGTTCGGTGAGCGTCGATGGCGAAAGAACCGCGCCCCGACAATGACCAGCTGTCCTTCGGGACCGCAGAAGACATTGACGAGAGAGCCTTCTTCGCCGAGCAGCCCACCAAGCCTGCCGCGCTTCAGATGCGGCAGCAGCCCAGCGATGAACACTATCATGGTCACCGCGAGCGCCTGCGCAGCCGGTTCCGCGAGCACGGCGATGCGGCGCTTGCGGACTACGAACTGCTCGAACTGCTGCTATTCCGTCTGATCCCGCGCCGGGATACGAAGCCGATCGCCAAGGCGCTGCTTGACCGGTTCGGCTCGCTTGCCGCCGTCTTCGGCGCACCGACCGCGCTGCTTCAGGAGGTCAAGGGCATCGGCGAGGCTGTGGCCCTCGACATTAAGCTGATTTCCACCGTCGCCCACCGGACATTGAAAAGCGAGCTTCGCGGCAAGCAGGTTCTCTCCTCGTGGTCCTCGGTGATCCAGTATTGCCACGCGGCGATGGCGCACGAGACGCGCGAGCAATTCCGCATCCTCTTCCTGGACAAGCGAAACGCGCTGATTGCCGACGAGGTCCAGGGATTGGGCACGATCGACCATACCCCCGTCTATCCCCGCGAAGTGGTCAAGCGAGCTCTCGAGCTGTCGGCTACAGCCCTCATCCTCGTCCACAATCATCCCTCCGGCGACCCGACGCCCTCTCGGGCGGATATCGAGATGACCAAGATGATCATCGATACGGCGAAGCCTCTCGGCATCACCGTTCACGACCACATCATCATCGGCAAGGACGGGCATGCGAGCCTCAAGGGACTACGCTTGATCTAGGCTTGCGAGCCCTTCAGGTGCCCGTCAGGTTGCGGTGGCAAAGCGAATGCATTGCAACCAACCTGTTCGGGTCACAAATGGCGAAGTTCACTTTTCCGAAACTCCGTTCTTATCGTAAGATTCTAATTCTGCCCGTGACGGCCTTCGTGCTCGCAGCAGGAAGCTACTATTCCTACCTGGCGGCAACCGACAATTTCCACGCCGTTATTCCTGGCGAGGTCTATCGGTCATCGCAGCCGTCGGCGAAATCCATTGCGAACTTCGAACAGGAGTACGGCATCAAGACTATCCTGAACCTGCGCGGCGTTTCCGACGACAAGGCGTGGTACGCCGCTGAGGTCGCACAGGCGAAGGCGTTGAACATTACCCATATCGACTTTGGAATATCGGCTGCGAAGGAACTCACGCCTGAGAAGGCTGAAGCGCTCATCGAGATCATGCGCAACGCGCCGAAGCCGATCCTCATTCATTGCCGGTCGGGCGCTGACCGCACAGGGCTCGCCGCGGCGCTCTATCTGGCAGCAATCGCAAAGGCGAACGAGCGGACGGCAGAGGGACAAATGTCGATCTTCTACGGCCATATCAGCCTGCCGATTTCCCGCGCCTTTGCCATGGATCGCACCTTCGAGAAGATGGAGCCCCTATTTGGCTTCGCTGAATCCTGATAGCGGCCTGTAAATCAATCTGCAACATTGACCAGCTACCGGTGATCGCGCGACATTTTGCGTCGCGAAATGATTCCAGTTTTCCAATCGGGGCCAGTCCATGTTCCAGTATGATCTTGTCGTTGTCGGCAGCGGCCCGGCGGGCCGTCGCGGCGCAATTCAGGCCGCCAAGCTCGGTAAGAAAGTGCTGGTCGTCGAACAGGGAAAACGCGTTGGCGGTGTGTCTGTTCATACCGGCACGATCCCTTCCAAGACGTTGCGCGAAACGGCGCTCAATCTTTCCGGCTGGCGCGAGCGCGGCTTCTATGGCCGGGCATATCGCGTCAAGGACGAGATCAGCGCCGAAGACCTGCGCCGCCGCCTGCTGATTACCCTCGACCACGAAGTCGAAGTCCTTGAACACCAGTTCGCCCGCAACCGCGTTCAGCACATTCGCGGCAAGGCAAGCTTCGTCGATCCTTCTACACTGGAAGTCGTCAAGGAGGACGGCGAGGTCATCAAGGTCACCGGCGCAAGCATTCTCCTCGCCGTCGGGACGAAGCCGTTCCGGCCCGATTACATGCCGTTCGACGGCAAGACGGTTCTCGATAGCGACGAGCTTCTGGAACTGGCGGAGCTTCCGCGCTCCATGGTCGTCATCGGAGCCGGCGTCATCGGCATCGAGTATGCAACGATCTTCAGTGCACTGGACACGGCCGTGACCGTGATCGATCCGAAGCCGACGATGCTCGACTTCATCGACAAGGAAATCGTCGAGGACTTCACCTACCAGCTGCGCGACCGCAACATGAAAATCCTGCTCGGCACCAAGGCGGATAAGGTCGAACGCCTGGATAACGGCAAGGTGGAGCTGCTTCTCGACAACGGTCGCCGACTGACGACAGACATGGTGCTGTTTGCCGCAGGCCGAATGGGCGCGACCGATACGCTCAATCTTCCCGCCGCCGGGCTCGAGGCCGACAGTCGCGGTCGCCTGAAGGTGAATCCCGAGACATTCCAGACCTCCGTTCCCAACATCTACGCGGCCGGCGACGTCGTAGGCTTTCCGAGCCTTGCTTCGACCTCGATGGAACAGGGCCGCATCGCCGCACGCGTGGCCATCGGCGCGGTCGCGAAGGAACCGCCGAAATACTTCCCGTACGGTATCTATGCCGTGCCCGAAATCTCCACCTGCGGCCTGACCGAAGAAGAGATGAAGGAGCGCGGCATTCCCTACGAATGCGGGATTGCCCGTTTCCGCGAAACCTCTCGCGGGCACATCATGGGCCTCGACACGGGGCTTCTGAAGCTGATCTTCTCGCTGAAGACCCGACGTCTGCTTGGCGTGCATATCGTCGGCGAAGGCGCGACCGAACTGGTGCACATCGGCCAGGCCGTGCTCAACCTCAAGGGCACGGTCGAGTATTTCGTCGAAAACACGTTCAACTATCCGACGCTCGCCGAAGCCTACAAGATTGCCGGCCTCGACGCATGGAATCGCATGGGCGACATCAAGTCGGAACTCTGAGCGCTGCAGCGTTTCAAGAGATCGGCCGCGTCGGATTTCGCGGCCGATCTCGCGCATTGCTTGCGCAACGGGAACGACAAGACACGGCTTGTCTTCTCCCGAACATCTGGTAGCGTTCGGTTTCGGGGGTTCACTCTTATAAGCGAGTAGCCGTGCGGAATCAGCCAGAAACTGCCGAACGTAAGTTTCAACTCATTCTCATCAAGCCGTCTCACTATGACGACGATGGATATGTCATCCGCTGGTGGCGCGCGATGATCCCCTCCAATTCGCTTGCAGCGCTCTACGGCATCGCCGCTGATTGCTCGGAGCGAAAGGTCCTCGGACCGGATGTCGGCATAGATATCACCGTCATCGACGAGACCAATACGCGGGTGAACACTGCTGCGTTGCTGCGGCAACTGAAAGCCAACGACAATTTCGGCATGGTTGCGCTGGTCGGGGTGCAATCCAACCAGTATCCGCGCGCGCTCGATATCGCCAAGCCGTTTCGAGAGGCCGGCATCCCTGTGTCCATGGGCGGCTTCCATGTCTCAGGTTGCCTGTCGATGCTCGACGGTGTCGCCGTGGGTCTCGATGCCTGCCGCGAGATGGGCATCTCGATGTTCGCAGGCGAAGCCGAAGGGCGGCTCGACCGGGTTTTGCAGGATGCGGCGGCGGGCACCCTCGCACCGCTCTACAATTTCATGAACGATCTTCCGAGCATCGAAGGCTCGGCTGTCCCGTTTCTGCCGAAGATCAACGTGACCCACACGCTGGGGCTCAGTTCGAGCTTCGATGCCGGCCGCGGCTGTCCTTACCAGTGTTCGTTCTGCACCATCATCAACGTGCAGGGCCGCAAATCGCGTTTCCGTACCGCCGACGATGTCGAGAAGCTCGTCCGGATGAACTGGGCGCAGGGCATTCACAAGTTCTTCATCACCGACGACAACTTCGCCAGAAACCGGGACTGGGAAGCGATCTTCGATCGCCTGATCGAACTGAGGGAAGTCCACGGCATTCCGCTTGGCCTGATGATCCAGGTCGATACCCTTTGCCACAAGATCCCGAACTTCATCGAGAAATCCAAACGCGCCGGCGTCACCCGCGTGTTCATCGGCCTCGAGAACGTCAATCCGGACAACTTGACCGCCGCCAAGAAGAACCAGAACAAGATCACCGAATACCGCAAGATGCTGCTTGCCTGGAAAGCACAAGGCATCATGACGCTTGCCGGCTACATTCTTGGTTTCCCGGCGGATACGCCGGAGTCCATTCGCCGGGATATCGCCATCATTCAGCATGAACTGCCTCTCGACGTAATCGAGTTTTTCGTGCTCACACCGCTACCGGGTTCCGAAGATCATCAGACCCTGTGGAAGAGGAGCGTCGAGATGGACGCCGACCTCAACATCTACGACGTCGAGCATGTCTGCACGGCACATTCGAAGATGACCAAGGCGGAATGGGAAAGCATCTACCATGAGGCCTGGTCGCTCTATTACTCGCCGGAGCACATGAAGACATTGCTGCGCCGTGCCGTCGCTACGGGCGTGCCGCTTGCAAGTCTCGTGAAGATTCTCGTATCGTTCGCGACCACGGTGCCGCTCGAGAACGTTCACCCGCTGCAGAGCGGCCTGCTTCGCCTCAAGCATCCCTCCGAGCGTCGCCCCGGGCTTCCGAGGGAGAATGCCCTGACGTTCTGGCCGCGCTTTGTCTGGCAGACCTTCACCAAGCACCTGTCACTGGGTGCGACGATCGCCAGCCTTGCAACGACCGCCTTTTTCATCGCGCGTGACAAGAAATCAAAGACCTACATGGACCAGGCATTGACACCGGTTGGTGACCATGAGGACGAGACGCTGGAGCTCTTTACCAAGACGGCGGGCGGACAGGCGGCGGTCTCGCACATCAAGAAGGTCAACGAGCTCACGCATGCCCACAGGGCGGTCTGAGGCGACTTTGCTCCTTGTGCCGCTGCTTGCATCGATCGACAGACCGGTGTGCCTCAGCCTCGCGCCGGCAGCGTTATCATGTCCAGCAGGGCTGCCGCCTGCAGTGTGTCGATGAACTCGGCGCATTCCTTCAGCTTGCCGTTCTCGAAGGTCATCTTGTCCATGATCTCTGCATCGTATTCCGTCGCGCCAAAACGCATGCGACCTGCGCGATGAACCAGCGCGACATCCCCGTCGATATGGATGGATACGAAATCGATACCGCGCATGTCCCAATTGTCGATCAGGTATTGCATCGTCGCGCGAAGCGCCTCAGCGCCGACGACCGGGTCGGTCAACGGCGAAAGGTGTTGGTCGCCGGCGACACGAAACATGCAGCCATCATCGAGAAACGACATCAAGCCGTCGAGATCGCCTTGCACCCGCGCATGATAGATTCGTCGCACCACGTCCCTAAGGTCATCATTGGAAGCCATCGTCCAATCCCCCGCCTGAGATACGCCAGTGTGCGTCCACGCTATCGGTAATGCAACCAAATCGTGTGCGTCTCCACTTTGGGAGTAGGCCGGCTCGTTAGGTGATGCCGGAAACGAAAAAGCCCCGCACAAGCGGGGCTTTCTGCAAACTGGACTGGCCGGAGATTACTCGGCGCCTTCCTCGGAAGCCTTCTTCTTCGGAGCGGCCTTCTTCTTCGGAGCAGCTTCTTCGCCTTCAGCGGCGTCTGCCTTGGCAGCTGCCTTCTTCTTCGGAGCGGCCTTCTTGGCTTCCTTCTCGGAGCCTTCGCCTTCTTCGTCAGCGAGCAGCTCTTCCTTGGTTACCTTCTTGTCCGTGACTTCGATTTCGGTCAGCAGATGGTCGATGACCTTCTCTTCGAAAATCGGTGCGCGGATCGAAGCAGCTGCACCCGGCTGGCTGCGGAAGAATTCGAGGATCTGCTTTTCCTGACCCGGATACTGGCGCAACTGGTCGTAGATTGCGCGCTGCATTTCGTCTTCGCTGACTTCGACGCCGGCCTTTTCGCCGATTTCGGAGAGAACGAGGCCGAGGCGAACGCGACGCTCAGCAAGCTTCTTGTATTCTTCGCGAGCCTGCTCTTCCGTCGTGTCTTCGTCTTCGAAGGTCTTGCCGGACTGAGCGAGATCGTTGGAAACCTGGTTCCAGATGCCGTTGTACTCGGCGTCAACAAGCGACGTCGGGGTCTCGAACTTGTAGAGTTCGTCGAGCTGGTCGAGAATCTGGCGCTTTACCTTCTGGCGGGTCATCGAGCCGTACTGCGACTCGATCTGGCCGCGAACGATTTCCTTCAGACGATCAGCCGATTCGAGGCCGAGCTTCTTGGCCAGTTCGTCGTTGATTTCGACGTCGGCAGGAGCGGCAACGTCCTTGACCGTGACGTCGAAGGTGGCTTCGGCACCAGCGAGGTTCTTGGCCGGATAGTCAGCCGGGAACGTTACGTTGATGGTCTTTTCGTCGCCAGCCTTGGTGCCGACCAGCTGCTCTTCGAAGCCGGGGATGAAACGGCCGGAACCGAGAACCAGTTCGGCGCCCTGATCGGTGCCGCCGTCGAAGGCAACGCCGTCGACCTTGCCGACGTAGTCCATGGTGATGCGGTCGCCGTCGGCAGCCTTGCCCTTCTTGGTCTCGTAGGAACGGGCGCTTTCAGCAACCTTGAGAACCTGCTCTGTGACCTCTTCGTCGGAGATGTCGACGACTTCGCGCGTGATCTTGATGCCCTTGTTGGACTTCAGTTCGATCGGCGGCAGAACTTCGTAAGACAGCGTGAACTCGAAATCCTTCTGAGCGGCGAGGATCAGTTCGGCTTCGTCCTTGTCCTCGGTCATCGCGATTTCAGGCTGCGTAGCGGACTTTTCGCCGCGCTCGGCCAGAATCGAGGTCGGCTGTTCGCGGACGATCTCGTTGACGAGGTCGGCCATGATGGACTTGCCGTAAACCTTCTTCAGATGAGCGGCAGGAACCTTGCCCGGACGAAAGCCGTTGATGCGGACCTTGTCCTTCACGTCGGCAAGACGCTCGTTCATCTTGGTTTCCATGTCCTTGGCCGGGATTACGACCTTGATTTCGCGCTTCAGCCCTTCAGCGAGCGTTTCGATAACCTGCATGTCTTCCTACCTTCAATTCGTGGCGGCCGTGCCCAGACGCCGTTCGTTTCGATGAGCACGACGCCGGAAAGTTGCCGGGCGTGGCCTGTTCTCAATTCTTGTTCGTTCCGTTTGAACGGAACGGCGCTTGCTGCCGGGTAATCGAGGGGCACCGGTTCCGGTCCCTCGCCTGCAAGCCAGCTTTGGTGCGGGTAGAGAGACTTGAACTCCCACGCCTTGCGGCACCAGAACCTAAATCTGGCGTGTCTACCAATTTCACCATACCCGCGTTCTCAAAAACCGCATGCATATGCCTGCACATGAGGCCTTCCGGAGCGCGGCGTCTCTATATCACCCGATTTGGGAGAGGCAAAGGAAAAATGAAGGGCAAATGACAGGGATTTCGCCCATTACACAGTCCAATGCACGCAGGTTCGCTCTCTCAATAGATTGGTTCGTCGTAAGCGGGCTTTCCGTCGACCAGAAGGCTTCGGATTTGCGACGTTCCGTTGCGCGCCACGCGAACGGCAATCGACACGTCCCCATCCTGCCTCGCCTGCTCGAGCGCCATGCCCGCTCCCTCCGGCACATAGTAGCGCTCGATACCGTAGTCGACGTGAATATTGTCGGTCGTCTGGGCGCCGTAGCTATAAAAGGGTTGGCTGCGGAGAACGACGGTATCCGCCTGCTCCGGCAACCCCTCGAACGATGATTCTGCAATGCCCCAGAAGCCATCGTCCTGCCGCTTCACGCGCACCCACAGGGTACGCTCGCCGGCATCGGTCGGTATCGCGCCGACGATCGAATGAACGGGTACCAACGAGATGTCGTAGTTCAGGACGACATAATCACCGCGCAGGAAGTCGCGGGGGTCGACCGGCGCGGTCCGCAACATCACGTCGGAGCCATGGCGCAGGATCGCAGCGCGGCTCTCTATGATGTAGCCGACAATCACCGTCTGCAGCGTCGCGACAAAGATGCCTGCGAGCAGATAGCGGCGTGTCCCAAGGCGTGAAAGAGAAAACATACTCATTGGCTCGCCTCCCCGCCTACCGACGCGAAGCGACGTTCGAGGCGTATGACGACCCACGCAACCAAAGCGACCAGCACGCCTGATGTCAGGAAGAGGCCGGACGTACCGATGATGGATCCGACGGTCACGGAGGCGAGGTACAGCATTTCACCGGCAAAGATCAAATAGGCCATATATCGAACCGCGCCATTATCGCGCCCCTGCAGGGCGATCGCCAGGATTGCGGCGGCAAGTGTCGCGACACCGAGCACAACGAGCCAGCTGCCGCCGTCAATTTCGACATGCAGGAAGAACAGTCCAATCACGGCAATCAGGAACGCGTAAAAAGCGGGTGCTGCGCCCGCGCTTTTGACGATCGCCACAAGCGGCGCCGGTGGTAGGCTCACCAGAATCAGCAGCGCCATCCCGACAACGGCATAGGCCAGCGCAAGCCGGGGATCCGAGTGCAGCGTGTAGAGCCAGGCGAGCCAACCAACCAGCAGCAGATAAGCAAGGTGCCGGGCGCGATCGGCCCCGGTGTAGCGCACCAGAGCGATGATAACGACCGCCATGAACGGTGCGACCCAGGGGTCGGCGCCCAACCAGCGCATATCGAACGCGCTCAGATATACGCCAAAACTCGCCCATGCCAGAAATCCGGCCACAGCGGTGAGGACCCCGGAGCGAAAGAGAATTGCCGAAACCACCGTCACGCCGAACCAGAGATACATTACGGACTGTTCGTCGCCCGAAAGATGATACATCTGTCCGACAAGCGAGATGGCTCCGCCGAAGCTCAGCGCCCCGATGACGAGAAGACCACTGGCGACGCCGACGGAATCGCGCTTGAGGGCAGCCGCCGCAGCCAGATGCGTCACCCATATGACGGCCAGCACGACGCCGACGCGGACGAGCCGCGGAATCGCCTCCCAGTTTGAGGCAACCACGAGCAGGACGGCGGCCGCCAACAGAATCGCGGCCAGAATCATCAGGACGCTTCCGAGACTGAAGCTTGCCGGACGATCGTCGAACTCCTTCAGCAGGATTTCGGCCGTATCCTTGCCCAACAGTCCCTTGTCGACCCACAAGGACAGGTCTCTCTGCAAACGCCCGCGGTACATTCCCCACTCCGCCTTATGCGCAAATCGCGCCTCCACACGGCCTTTTATATCCATGGAAACGCGCTTGAGAAACGCCCAATGCCAAATTCCTCACCATTCAAATTTGGTTTCCAACTTCAGGAATGGCTAATGCCGCGGCGTTACCCTGAAGCCAATCCACCAAAGCCATGCAGCAGATGCATGTCGACCATGAAAATATTGCACTGCAAAATCTGAATAAGTCATACTATTTAGTTTGCAACAGCCCGAGACGTCGATTGCTTTAGCGAACTGACTGTTTCTGGCGAGAAGAATTCGGATCTGCGCACTCCTCCTCCCAGCGCGTTCCGATAGACTGGCAACACTCCTCCTCCCAGTTGTCAGTCGCCTTCATGACGCCTGCCGGATCCTCCCCCGGCAGGCGTTTTGATTTTCCAGCCTTTATGTTTCAACGGCTTATGCCATCCATCTAGGGCGAAGTGCTCCGGGAGCGTGTGTCCTGAACGCACCCGCGATGCTACGCGCGTCGGCGACGCCCTGAAATCGGCCGCAACGATAAATTTTGCTCATTTCTTGACCAAACCGCATCCGAAATGCGGATTTCACAGCGAAAGAATTGCACGGGGCGCATAGGTGATCTGAATTCTTGTCTGTGGCGCCGTTTTGCGGCGCAACATATATTTAGATCCATCAGATCAAGGCCAGCGCCCGACACATGGCAGCCGGCGGAAACGAACCTCAGGAAGGACTTCAAAATGAACATCGCACGCTCTTTCAACAACTGGCGCAAGTACCGTCAGACGATCACCGAACTCGGCCGCATGAGCAATCGCGAACTGCACGATCTCGGCATCGACCGCTCCGACATCCATCGCGTTGCTCGCGACGCTACTCGTTGATTTCTAGGCGATCTGCGCCTCCCAGCCGATCGCTTCCCAAGACGCCCGCTGCCTCTGGCAACGGGCGTTTTCTTTTTGTCCGCTTCCCCGTTCGACACCGCTTCCTCAGCGCCCTGCTCACTAAATGATGCGAGCCCGTTTTCTGAGCATTCAATGCACAAATGCATGGCAGGCGCCTAATATTTGCACTGCACAATACGCAAGCAAAAGCCTATATGAGTGCCAAGCGCTCAGACGGCGATCATGCTGCTGACGACATTCATTCTAGGAAGACCATCATGAACCCGATCCGCATCGCGAAGAGCTGGCTCAGCTATCGCCGCACGCTTAGCGAACTTGGCAGCCTTTCCAACCAGACGCTGTCTGACATCGGCGTAAGCCGTTACGAAATCCGCAACATCGCTTCCCGCGCCTTCCGTTAATCGCCTGGCGCGCGAAGCTTCCAAAAACGGCGCCATGACGGCGCCGTTTTTTGCGTTTGGGGGAGACTGTTTGCGCTAGGATCTAAAACGGCTGCCAGGTCATCGTGACATCAACGCTTCAGCAAGCGGTTAGGGCTCACATCGACGCCGGTGTCGCTATAGGCGGCAAGATCACCCTGGCAGTTGCTGCTGGCGAGCAGATAATCGGGGCCGGCAGCTGAGGCGCTGTCGAGCGCAATCTTATAATAGCGCTCCAGGTATCCGTGTAGACGCCAGTCCTGTCCAACGGATCCGCAGGTGGAGATGACGTCGTGACAGTTGTTGGCGTCACAGACCTGCGTAGCGATCTTTCCTGCATTCTCGATCACATCAGCGTCGTCACCCGGTCGCCCGATTTCCATCCCAACATACAGGCAGGAGAGCACGAATGCGCCTGCGAGCACCGATTGCGCCCAACGCAAAGCCCGCTCGGAACATTCATCAAGCAACCGAAGCAGAACCGGAGCGCATGCGATGGCGAGCGCACCAGAAAAATATGGCAGAGAGGGATTGAAGTAAAAGCCGGACACGCGGGGGCTGACAAAGAGCGGCAGCGACGCGGAACATCCGACAGCAGCCAGAAAGAGCGCACCACGAACAGCTTCACGTCTTCCGGTATTTGCCGAGGCGGCGCCACGAGAGAAGAAGCCGATCACCGATATTACGAGCGCAGCAACCAGCGGATAGGCAAGAACGCGAACGAACGTGCGCAGAGCCGACAATCCGCCACCAGCATGGCCACGCTCTCCGGAAAGGCTGGTCAGCAATTGGATGGAGACATAGCGCTCGATTGTGCCTCGTGGCCCTTCGAAACTCCAAAGCAAGCAAAAGACCACTGCGACGACAGCGATGAGCAACACGCTATCGACGATCGCATCCGCAATACGGGGACGCTGAAGGCAAAGCCAATAGAGACCAGGTGTCGCAAGCGGGAAGAGACCAACGGGGCCCTTCGCCATCAGAGCCAGCGCTGTTGCCAGTCCGGCAAGTGCCACGAACGACATTCTCCGGATCGCGCTTACCGAATGGCGATCGTCGTACGCGACGACAACCAACAGGACCGCAAGCGATGTGAAAACGATGAGGAGGTTTTCAAGCATGCCATTGGCGAAGGCCCAGGAAAAGCGACCAGCCACAACCGTCAACACCAGCGCAAGAGGCAGAGATCGGCGCATCGCGGAGTTGCGGCCGCTTAACCGATCCCAGATCAGCGCCATGATGCAGAGACTGATGCCGAAGGTCGCCAGCGAGAAGCATTTCTCGACTACGATCGTATCGCCGAACACCCTAAAGAGCAGCGATTGTAACCACATCATCAGCGGCGGGTGCTCCGCGAATACCGGGAAAAGCGCCTTTGAGAATTGCGGTTCCCAAACAGTGCCGATCCCCTCCGCGAGGTTACGAGCAATGCTGGCATAGATCAGTCCGTCAAAAAAGAACGACTGCCGGACGATATCAGGCATAACCTTCAGGCACACGGCGATGGCCACGAGCAACCACAGGATCGTGCCTACACGATTGGCGCGCGCAATCCTCAGGGCCGCGTCCTTCACTTCCAGATGAACCTGTTGGCGATCACAAACTTCCAAACCGTGTCAATCGCGATGCCGGCGAGCGTGGCGATGAACACCACATGCACCAGCCGCTCGTAGGTGAGCGTCGCCGCTGAGACGTTGGCAACGATCCCAACCGCCGAGACGGTCAAGAACTTCA
Organism: Rhizobium sp. Root708; assembly: GCF_001429725.1. Classification (GTDB taxonomy): domain Bacteria; phylum Pseudomonadota; class Alphaproteobacteria; order Rhizobiales; family Rhizobiaceae; genus Rhizobium. The sequence continues at coordinate 212,031 of NZ_LMHV01000034.1, forward strand.
GATAGCCCCAGAATTTCCCCCAGCCGCGCAAGCGTCGGTCGCGGAATGTCAGGAGATTGTTCAAAAGAAAATTGCCGGTGGCGGCTATCAGGGTCGCCACCGTCTGAGCGATCGTGAAGGGAACCAGGAGCGACAGGGCAAAATAGAGGACGGCGAAGTGGACGAAGATGCCGGAGCCGCCGACGAGCAGGAAGGAAATCAGACTGACCGGGACAAGACCGCCGGTCATCTTGCTCAGCAGGAACGTGACGAACTTCCAGACCACGTAACTGTCGAGCTTCGACTGTCCTGCAAGGCGAACACCGAAATCAAAAGGAACCTCGGCGTGTCGCAAAGCCTTGTTGGAATACAGAATATCCAGAAGCAGCTTGAAGCCGGGATCGCCGAGATGCGGCGCGGTTTCGATGAAGCTGTCACGCCGGATGACAAAGAAGCCGGTCAGGGGATCAATCAACTTGCGACCGAGCACCCGGCTGCTAAGCCAGTTCCCGAACGTCGACAGCTTCTGCCGGATCGGAGAAAGACCCTCAAGCTCCTGATCCTGCTCCAGTCGGCGTGCCGCGCTGACGATATGGAGCTTGTCGCTTTCAAGCCGTTCGGCCATTTCGTTGATCACTGCAGGGTCATGTTGGCCGTCCACGTCCATAACGCAGAGAAGCTCGCCCCTTGCCGAAAGCAGACCTTGAATGCTGGACTTGGCAAGACCGCGGTCGCTCAATCGCGTGATCGCGCGGATACGACGATCCTCCAGGGAGTAGTCGAACGTCTTTTGCCCCGTTCCATCAGGTGAATTGTCGTCCACAAAGATAATTTCCCAGTCGAACTGACCGAGAACTTCTTTTGCACGCTCGATGAACGGCGCGATATTGTCCGATTCATTATAGGTCGGCGCAACAATCGACAATTTTCTCTGCAACAAATGTAGCTCCAACGGGCTTTTTAAAGCGCACTAGCAAAGAGCGACTGCTAAAACAAGTAATCGCTGTACCGAATAGAGGTTGTACACTGCGGGATCACTGCACTTGGATTTTCAAGCAGTGTTCCCGGCACCAAATGAATTGTCTGCTTCGCTCCCGATTGCGGTCGGATCGCGGCTGAATCTTTTCAAATTGTTTCTGGCAAGCCGGATCTGGTCAGAACGTCGTCGCCAAATTCATTGGCGAGTACATAGCTCGCAAGCATCGCCTTTCCACGCCGCAATTCTCCGGTTTGCAGTCACGGCCTCTCATGGTAATCAGCCGCCATGATCAAGACCTCTCCCTACTCTCCCATTCACGTTATAGGCGGCGGCCTCGCTGGCTCGGAAGCGGCATGGCAAATCGCCAATGCCGGCGTGCCTGTTGTCCTGCACGAAATGCGCGGCGTGCGCGGCACGGATGCCCACAAGACCGACGGATTGGCCGAGCTTGTCTGCTCGAACTCCTTCCGATCGGACGATGCCACCAGCAATGCCGTCGGCGTCATCCATGCCGAAATGCGCATGGCGGGATCGCTGATCATGGCATGCGCCGACAAGCACCAGGTCCCCGCCGGTGGCGCGCTCGCGGTCGATCGTGACGGCTTTTCCGAAGCCGTCACCAAGGCAATCCACAATCATCCATCGATCACGGTCGTCAGGGAAGAGGTCGAGGGCCTGCCTCCGAAGGAGTGGGATCTCGCCATCGTTGCGACCGGCCCGCTGACGGCCCCTTCCCTTGCAAGCGCCATTCAGGCCGAGACCGGGGCCGATGCCCTGGCGTTCTTCGATGCCATTGCGCCGATCGTCTATCGCGACAGTATCGACATGGACATCTGCTGGTACCAGTCGCGCTACGACAAAGTCGGCCCTGGCGGGACCGGCAAGGACTACATCAACTGCCCGCTGGATCAGGAGCAATACAACGCCTTCGTCGATGCACTGATCGCCGGCGATACGGTCGGCTTCAAGGAATGGGAAGGCACGCCCTATTTTGACGGCTGCCTTCCGATCGAGGTGATGGCTGAACGCGGACGGGAGACGTTGCGTCACGGTCCGATGAAGCCGATGGGCCTGACGAATGCACACAATCCCACCGTCAAGGCCTATGCCGTGGTGCAGTTGCGGCAGGACAATGCGCTCGGCAGCCTCTACAACATGGTCGGCTTCCAGACGAAGCTGAAGTATGGCGCGCAGGCGGATATCTTCCGCATGATTCCCGGCCTGGGCAACGCCGAGTTTGCACGCCTCGGCGGGCTTCACCGCAACACCTATATCAATTCGCCGACGCTGCTCGATTCCTCCCTGACGTTGAAGTCTCGGCCGGGCCTGCGTTTCGCCGGCCAGATCACTGGCTGCGAAGGCTACGTCGAGAGCGCCAGTATCGGCCTGCTTGCCGGCCGTTTTGCCGCGGCGGAACGCAAAGGCGAGACTGCCTCCCTGCCGCCCGCAACGACAGCGCTCGGCTCGTTGCTCGGCCATATCACCGGCGGCCATCTCGTTACCGACGAAGAGCCCGGCAAGCGGTCCTTCCAGCCGATGAACATCAACTTCGGTCTTTTCCCGGAGTTGGAGCCCGGTTCCATCGTCAAGCCGGAAGGCGTCAAGCGCTTCCGCGGCAAGGACAAGACCATCATGAAACGGCAGCTGATTGCCAAGCGCGCGCTTTCTGACTGCGCCGAATGGCTCGGCCAGCCATTGCCGCTGCCGGAAACAGCAGCTTAAAGCCAGTTCCCTGCTCGCGTCTTCAATGCGCGAGTAGACCACCTGCCTTTTTCCATGCGTCGATACCGCCCTGTATATGGGACGCCGTCGCAAGGCCGGCGTCGTGCGCCGCTTCCACCGCCATCGCCGAGCGCTCGCCGAAAGCGCAGTAGAAGATCAGCCGCTTGCCGGTGGAAGCAGCAAGCTCGTGGAGCATGCCTCCCTGTCCAATCGCGTCTTCCAGCGTCTGATACGGCACATGAAAGGAACCGGGTATGGTGCCATTGCGATGGCGCTCTTCGTTTTCGCGCAGGTCGACCAGGGCAATATCCGACCGTCGCGAAAGATCGAAGGCCTCCTGCGCCGTCACCGCCCAACCGTGGCTCCGGACCTCGTTCTGATCGAAGCCGACATGCATGTTCGCCGGCACTGCGACGTCCATCATCTTCGGGCTCGCAAGCTTCAGATTGTTCATCATGTCGGCATACTCGTCGACCGACCGCACCTGCAGGCGAGGATTGAACGCCCGCTCTTCGCCGATCGTGGAAACCGTGTCGCCCTTATAGTCGTGAGCCGGATAAACCAGCGTCGAATCCGGCAGCTTCAGAAGCCGGCCAAAGATCGATTCGAACTGGGCGCGCGGGTCACCGTTCTGGAAATCCGTGCGACCCGTGCCCCGGATCAGCAACGTGTCTCCGGTGAAGACACGATCCGGCAGTATGAAACTATATGAATCATCTGTATGGCCGGGCGTATAGATGACATCGAGCGACAGGCCCTCGATCGTCAGCCGGTCGTTGTCGGTCAGCCGCATTGAAACGACATCGGCTTTCGTCTGCTCACCCATGACGGTTATGCAGTGTGTCTTGTCCCGCAGAGCGCCGAGACCGGTAACGTGGTCTGCATGCAAATGTGTGTCCACGGCTTTCACGAGCCGCAAATCGAGCTCGTGAACGAGCCGCAGATAGTGGTCGACCTTCTCGAGAACCGGATCGATAATCAACGCCTCACCGCCGCGCCGGCTGGCCAGCAAGTAGGAATAGGTGCTCGACGCCGGGTCGAAAAGCTGACGGAAAATCATCCCTCGCCTCCTGCTTTCGACGACATGACGCTATGCGAATGTGGCGTTATCCGTGCGGCTGAGGCACTATTCGGATATATGGCTTCGGTGCTGACCAGCCTTGCGGATACTGCTTCTTGGCTTCTTCGTCGGAAACCGATCCGGCGATGAAGACATCGTCTCCGCTCTTCCAGTTCACCGGCGTCGCGACCTTGTGCTTCGCCGTCAGCTGCAATGAATCGATGACTCGGAGTACCTCATCGAAATTGCGACCGGTCGTCATTGGATAGACGAGAATGAGTTTGATCTTCTTGTCCGGCCCGATGACGAAAACATTCCGCACAGTCTGGTTGTCAGCGGCACTGCGCGTGGCAGGATCGCCGGAAACCAGCGCCGGCAGCATGTTGTAGCGTTTGGAAACAGCGAAGTCGATATCCGCGATCATGGGAAAATTCGGCCGGACGCCCTGCGTTTCCTCGATATCCTTCATCCACCCGGCATGCCGTTCCATCGGGTCGACGGAAAGGCCGATGATCTTGACACCACGCCGATCGAACTCCGGCTTTATCTTCGCCATATAGCCGAGTTCCGTGGTGCAAACCGGCGTGAAGTCCTTTGGATGAGAAAAGAGAACGGCCCAGGAGCTGCCGATCCATTCGTGGAAACGGATCATCCCCTGTGTGGTCTTGGCTTCGAAATCCGGGGCAACGTCATTGATCGAGAGAACCATCATGCACCTCCCTTGCGCTGTTAAACAGGCCTCCAACATTTACCGAATGGGTAAATCTTGCGCCTATTTCGTGCGCGAGGCAACGCAAAAGCTCGACGTTGGCGGCCCTGCCAGTCGGTGTGCGGTTGGGGTAGCAGTGTATCTACCGGAGCGGGTGCGCTTCCGATTTCAATGATGGTTGGCTGCCGACGGATTGCTCGCGAGATGCTTGTCGGGATCGGCCACATAGTTTCCGAGAAGCCAAAGCGACACTTCGGAGGCTTCCTTCGGTGAAGAGAATTCGAAGGTCGCGCTGTGATGCGGTGCATCGAGAAACTGGATGCTGAGCCCCCTTCCCGTCTCGGAACTCAACACGCGGACGCGTCCCGGTTCGATCAGGTGGCAGGAATAGTGGCGCTGCATGTTCTTCATGAAGCCCGCCTTGTTATCGTGCAACCGCACGAAAACCGCCTGCCCGTCCGCCGTGGCCTGTAGCTGTCGTATCGCTTCATTCGGAAAGGCACGGTTGAATTCGATGATTGCATGGCCGGTGTCGTGCAGACCGTCCTCTTCGTTTTGCGACGCCATGCGCGTTGCGATAAAAGCGACCAGAATGACGAGCGCGAAAATAACGCCCCAGACTATAATGCTCACGCCGCTCTCCATTCGAGACAACCAGACAGTATGCTTCTAACCCATGAGACTTGTGCGAGTTTGAACATTCGTCAGATTTTCCTGCGCATCAAGGCGAGCGTCATGCGGATCTGGCGCCGCCACTGCGGTTGCTGCGGCGAACGCTCTAGGATTTCAGCACCCGATTTCTGCGTCTTGACCAGCACATGCTCGGCCAGCGACGCAGGCAGAAACGCCGGGAAAACAGCGGCCGGGATCTCGACATGTCGCGCCTTGGCGAGGTGATCGCGGCCGAGGCCCGCGAATGCTTCGATCGCGGCCGATATCCGGTTCTTGTCGTCGCCTGCGAGGAAGGCATCGCGGTCGAGCCCGGTAGCGGAGAGGATCTCCAGGGGTATGTAGACCTGGCCACGGTGACGGTGTAACGGCATCAGCAGAAGCAATCCCGCGATCGCCTGGGCGACGCCGGCATGCCCGGCCGCTTCGGCCGATCGTGCCGCGTCGTCAGGGGCAAGAACGATGCTCGTCAACTGGATCAGGGCCGATGCGGTTTCGCCCGCATATCCCTCAAGGGAGCCGCGTGTCTCCATCGGGTCGTCGTAGAGATCGAAAATACGAGCATCGATCATATTCAGCAGCGTCTGGCGCGGCAGGCGATGGGCATCGACACAGGCCAGCAAGGCGGCCGCGACCGGATTGGCCTCCGTCGACCCATGGGCATTGCCCTCCAGCAGATCGCGCCAATATTGCATGCGAACCTCGCCGGGAAGCGGTTCGTGCACGAGGTCGCGGATACGGGCAAGTTCAGCGTTGAAGGCGTAGAGCACGGCGATTGCGCCTCTTTTGTCTTCCGGAGAGAGCAGGCAGGCAAGGTAGCGGTCGCGATCCATGTCGCGTAGCATCGCCAGGCAGATGTCCTGGTTCGTCATCGATTGATCAGCCATGTTCAGATTGCGATCAAGGCGGCGGCAACTGCGCGCGATTCCATCAGCATGATATTGAAGGTGCGCACGGCGGCGCCGGTGTTCATCGGATCCGATGAAATGCCCGCCGCCTTCAGGGCTGCCTTCAAGTCCGCCGGCATTGGACGCATGTCCACGCCGGTGCCGATCAACAGGAACTCGATGTCAGCTGCCTCATCGATAACACGCTGAAGATTCTCGACCGACAGCGGTTTGGTCGCATCCATGTCCCAGCCGTGAATGCCGGAAGGAAGGCAAAGGATGGAGCCACGGTGCGACATGTCGGCGAAGCGAAATCCACCATTCCCGTAAGTATCGATCGGCGCGCGCCCGGGAAAATGCGCTTCGCGTATCTCTATGCCTCTGGCCATATGCTCACACTGCCGGGTTGCCGCTTTTTGTTTCGGGCTCCGGTACTTTTCTGTCTTGGTCGTTGTCCAGCGTTTCCGGCCGAAGCTTGAAGGCTATCAGCACCGGCGCCGCTATGTAGATGGATGAAAATGTCCCGACGGCAACGCCGAAGAGCATCACGAAGGCAAACGTGCGCGTAACCTCGCCGCCGAGCAGCGACAGCGCTGCCAGCGCCAGCAGCGTTGTCGCGGCGGTCAGCACGGTTCGGGAGAGCGTCTGATTGATCGAGGCGTCGATGAGGATCGGCAACGGCATCTTGCGATACCGTCTCAGGTTTTCTCGCATCCGGTCGTACACCACGACGGTATCGTTCAGCGAATAGCCGATAATCGTCAGAAGCGCCGCCACGCTTGTCAGATTGAATTCCATTCCAGTCAGAACGAACAAGCCGAGGACCAGAATGATGTCATGAAGCGTCGCCACGATGGCGCCGATCGCGAACTGCCATTCGAAACGGGCCCAGATGTAAACGAGGATGACGATGAGCGATGCCAGAACGCCGAGCGTTGCGGCCCGTGTCAGCTCGCCCGATACGGCCGGTCCAACCACCTCGACTCGACGGAAATCATAGTCGCCGCCGAGCTCGTCACGCATCAGCGTGACGGCAGACTGTTCGGCATTTTCTCCGCCGCCCTGCGGCTGCAGTTGCACCAGCGCGCCCGCAGGATCGCGCAGCTGACGCGCCGAGATTTCTCCGATGTTGAGATCGCCGAGCCGTTCGCGGATGTCGCCGACATCAGCACGTCCCTGCTTCGCCCGCAGTTCCACGATCGAGCCGCCCGCGAAGTCCACGCCCATATGCAAGCCGACGGCTGCAAAGCCAACCATGGCTGCGATCGAGAGGGCCGCCGAAATGGTGAAGGAATATCTGCGGATCCCCATGAAGCGGATATTGGCGCGATCGAAGATGCCGGTGTTGATGTCCCGGGGCAGATGTCGCGGATGACGCCGGTGGAGCCATCGGACGACAATCCAGCGAGTGAGCGTAAACGCCGTAAATACAGTCGCGAGGATGCCGGCGGCAAGGGTGATCGCAAACCCGCGCACGGCGTCGTTGCCGAGAAAATAGAGGATGACCGCGCCGATGAAGATTGTCACGTTCGCGTCAAGAACGGTCAAGATCGCACGGTTGAAGCCGTTTTCGATCGCTTCGGCAAACGGGCGTCCGGTTTTGGCCTCGTCGCGAATGCGCTCGTAGATGAGGACGTTGGCGTCCACCGCCATGCCCATGATCAGCACGATGCCGGCGATCCCGGGAAGCGTCAGCGTCGCGCCGATCGCACTCAGGAAGGCCAGTATCAGCAACAGGTTCATGACGAGCGATATGGCGGCGATCACGCCGAGCCCGCGATAAAACGCAAACATCAGAGCGGCGACGAGGACAGCGGCAACGATGCCCGACCATATGCCGGCACGAGCCGACTCTGCTCCGAGTGCGGGGCTGACGGTCCGCTCTTCGACAGTGGTCAACGTTGCCGGCAAGGCGCCGGCGCGCAGCATCAAAGCGAGGTCGTGAGCACCATCTGCGGTGAAGCTCACCGGTATCGCGCCGGTTCCATCGAGGATCGGCGCGTTGATCAGCGGGGCGGCCATGACCTGATCGTCGAAGATAATCGCGAAGTGCCGGCCGATGTTCTGCCGCGTTTTCTGCGCCAGCCTTTCGGTGCCTTCCGCATCCAGCTTGTAAGCGATGGAGACGGACGAGCCATTCACTACCGACTGAACGTCAACGATGTTCTTGCTGGTGACGAAATCGGTTCGATCGACAAGATAGGGAACCGGAGGATCGTCCAGCGAATAGAGAACCTCCGATGTCGCAGGCCAGCGTCCGGAAATTGCCTCCTGCCCGGACATGCTCTCGTCGATCATCCGCACAGAGATCTTGGCGGGCTCATTGATGATGTTCTTCAGCCGCTCGACGTCCACGTCACCCATGACCTGCAGGTCGACACGGTCAGCGCCTTCAGGGCGAACGACGAAATCGACGTCACCGAGCGCTTCCACACGGCGGTTCACAACATCGACGGACTGTGATTGGGCGGCCAAGGTGCCGGCATTCACGGCATCGTCGGAGATAGCGAGCGTAAACTGGCCGGTCTCGTCATGGCGGACAATAAGATTCGGCGCAGCGCCACCCCAGAAACCGCTCTTCAGGCTGGCAACCAGCCCCTCGAGCGCCGTTGTCGCTGCCGGTATCTGTTGCGCGTCGGCGATCTTGACGCTCACCGTTTGGTCGTTACCGGTCAATCCGGTGTAACGAATATTGGCCTGTCGCAGATTGTTGCGAACTCCGGCGACGGTATCCTCAAGCAACTCCCGGACGATATCGGTGCGCTCAATCTTGAAAAGAAGGTGGGTTCCACCGCGCAGATCTGCTCCGAGATCGATGCGACTATGGGGCAACCAGTTCGGCAGGCGCTCAAGCGCCCTGTCCGATAGGAGATTGGGTGTGGCCGCCAGCACGGCGACCAGCAAGACGAACCAGATCAGAAGGGTCTTCCAGCGGGAAAAATGAAGCATTTTTACTCGACTATATCCGACCCGGCCAATCCGGTTCGCGCTAAAGCAGGCTTATTACGCGGCGTCAGCCTTGACCGGCTCACCCTTCACGCGCACTTCCGAAATGCCGGTACGAACGATGCGAACGCGGACGCCGTCTGCAATTTCGACTTCGACTTCCTTGTCGTCAACGACTTTGGTGACCTTGCCGACGAGGCCACCGCCGGTGACAACCTGGTCACCACGGCGAATTGCCTTCAGGGTTTCGTCGCGCTTCTTTGCCTGCGCGCGCTGCGGCCGGATGAGCAGGAAATACCAGACGACCATCAACGGCACGAACAGGATAATCATTTCAAAGCCAGAACCGAACGGCGACGCCGCGGTATCGGTTGCAGCCTGGGCAAATGCCGGGGTGATGAACATGCTAAACTCCTCAAACTCTGCCGGAGGCGGAATGTCGCCTTTTCGCGGGTGGCCGGACTATAATTATGGTCTTTGCGAATGCAACAGGAACGGCCGGAAACCGTACCGATTCCGCTGCCTCTTAACCTTTCCGCTCGTGAATTGCCATGCTACCCCGCTCGGAAAAGACCAAGGCACACAGCCAACCGCGCTCGAAGGAGTAAAAGCAATGGCCGAAGATCTGAACCACGTCATTCTGGCGGAGCTCCGCCGTCTCGCGAACGCCGTCGAGCGTCTGGCCGGACCGGCGCCGGTTACCAACGACTGGACGGCGGCCGACTGCTTCGTCTGGTCCCCCGCCCGCCTCCACCTGCAGCCTGTCAAGCGGCCGAACCGTATCGCGCTGCAACTGATCCGCGGCGTCGACCGCGTGCGCGACATCCTGCATGAAAACACGGTCCGGTTTGCCGAGGGCTTTGCCGCCAACAACGTCCTGTTGTGGGGCGCTCGTGGCATGGGCAAGTCGTCACTCGTGAAGGCTGTGCATGAGGACGTCCGTCGCGAAAGCGGCGTTTCGCTCAAACTCGTCGAGGTCCATCGGGAGGACATTGCAAGCCTGCCGACGCTGCTCGACCTTCTGAAAGACACCCCTCACCGCGTCATTGTCTTCTGCGACGACCTGTCTTTCGACCATGACGACACCGCCTACAAGTCGCTCAAGGCGGCATTGGACGGCGGCGTCGAAGGGCGTCCGGACAATGTCCTTTTCTACGCAACCTCGAACCGTCGCCATCTGCTGCCGCGTCACATGATGGAGAACGAGCAGTCGACGGCCATCAACCCGTCCGAAGCCGTTGAAGAGAAGGTTTCCCTGTCCGATCGTTTCGGCCTGTGGCTGGGCTTCCACAAGTGTGGGCAGGAAGACTATCTGAAGATGATCGACGGCTACGCCGACCACTTCGAACTCCCGCTCGATCGCGCAAAGATGCACGCCGAAGCGCTTGAATGGGCGACCACGCGCGGCGCCCGATCCGGCCGCGTCGCCTGGCAGTACATCCAGGACCTCGCAGGCCGGTCGCGGATCGCGTTAAACCGCGCCTGAGGCGCAGAATTCCGTCAGAAACGACAAAAGCCCGGCGAACTGCCGGGCTTTTGTTTTGTCCTCGAGACGCAATACCTATTCGAGGAAAGTGATCGGGTTCACCGGCGTCGCATCCTTGCGGACTTCGAAGTGAACCTGCGGCTGCTTGACGTTGCCGCTCATACCGGAGACAGCAACCGTCTGGCCGCGCTGGATCTTCTGGCCACGCGTCACGCTCAGCGTGTCAGCGTTGCCGTAGACGGTCACGGTACCATCGTCGTGGCGGACGAGAACCGTATTGCCGAGTTCCTTGAGGCCATTACCGGCGTAGATGACGACGCCGTTTTCAGCAGCCTTGATTGCCGTCCCCTGCGGTACGGAGATATCGATACCGTCGTTGCGGCTGCCGTTGACGTTGGCGCCGTAGGCCGCGATGACTGCACCGCGGACGGGCCAGCGGTACTTGCCGATACCGGTTGCTTCCGGAGCCGCAGACGCGACGTCCTTCTTGGCGGCGTCATCAACCGTCTCGGTTGCCACCGGCGCCTTGTAGGTCGCAGGCTGAGCCTGAGCGGCCGTTGCCGGAGCCGAAACCGGCTGCGCAGCAACCTTCGGCTCACCCTTGGCGGGGATCGACGCCGTCTTCATCGCGTCCGGAGAACCGTTCGGGATGTTGAGTTCCTGACCGATGCGGATCGAACCAGCCGACAGATTGTTTGCCGCCTTCAGATCGTCGATGCTCGTGCCAGTCGCCCTGGCGATCTTCGCAAGCGAGTCGCCCGGCTTCACGACATAGCTGCCGCCAGCCCCCTTGGGCCCCTTGCCTGCTCCAGCCGGCAGCTTGCCAGCCTGATCGGCACTTGCCATCGACTTGTCCCGTGCCGAATTCGCACCTGGAATGACGGCGACGTTCTGGTCCTGTGGCTTGCCCGGCTGCGGCTGCTGGCCGCCCTTCGACAGATCAGCCGCCTGAGCCGACGCCTTGGCTGCATTGCCGCCGTTGAAGGTCGGAATGAGAATGATCTGGCCGGGCTTTGCAGCAGCGGCCGTCTTCAGGCCGTTGACGCGGAGGATTTCCTTCTCCGGCACGCCGTAGCGGTTGGCCAGCGTTGTGACGCTTTCGCCCGGACGGAGCGTGACCGAAGGCGCGTTCGTTGCCGACCAGCCTGAAACCTTCTTCGGGGTCGAGCCGGTGACGATCGCATCGGCGTCAACCTTCGGCGGAACGAGAACCGGCGCGGACTTCTTTGGCGTTGCTGTCGGGAAAGGCTGAGCAAGAGCAACCTGCCGCTCGTGGGCAGGAGCCACAGCACCGGGCGCCGAGAGTTCTGAGCGCTGAACAGAGACAGGAGCCGAGGCCATCCGCGCATTGGAGCCGTAAGCCGGCTGAGCGGGATAAGGCTGGCTCATAGCCTGCGAGCGAGAGTAATCGGGCTGCTGCATGCCGCCGCCCTGCAAGTCGGCCTGCGGCACCGGATCAGCCTGAAGGCCGCTCATATTCCTGCGAGGAATGGAGTTTGTGGTCATCTGATCCTGGCCGGCGGAGGAGAACAAACCACCAAACCGTGTCACATCGGAACTACACCCCGTTGCGACACTTGCCAGTAAAGCCGCCATCACCACATTACCGGCAGACTTCCCAAACCTTGACGAAAGACTGAAACGCATGACTCGACCCACTGAGAACGCAACCTTTTGTGGGTTTATTAAAGCGCGTTAGTATTACCACGTGGTTAAGGCAGCGAAATCAGCGCGATTTTTTTGAGAGATTGCTAACCATAGCCGCCACGCGGCGCGTTTGCCTAGAGTTGCGAGGCCACCCGCGGGACGATCGGCAGATAGGGAGAATTGAAGAGTTCTTCACGCTCGAAGCGGCTGCCGGTCTTCGTCAAGCGGACGAGGCGACATTCGCTTTCAGAGATCATCAGAGGGGCGATCATCGATCCGCCGGATACCAACTGATCCGTGTAGAAGCGCGGCATGGAATTGAATGCGGCGGTGACGATGATACGATCGAAGGTTCCCTCGCCCTGCAATCCCGCGCTGCCGTCGGCCTGGCGCACGATCACGTTCCGTATGCTCAACGCTTCCAACCGCTTCTGAGCATTGGTCGTCAGCGTCTTGTAGCGATCGATCGTGAGGACGCGTTCGGCCATGCGAGCGATAACCGCCGTCATGAAGCCGCTGCCGGTGCCGACTTCGAGCACCCGCTGGCCTGGCTTGATCTTCAGCGAATGCAGAATCTTTACCGCCAGATCCACGCCCTCAAGGAAGGAGCCACACTCAATCGGGATGGTCCGGCTGGAATAGGCGTGCTCGGCGAATTGCGGCGGCACGAAAACCGATCTCGGCGTCTGCTCGACAGCGGTCAGCAGATCGATATCCGATACGCCCGCTGCCCGCAGGCGCAGAACAAGCGCCGCAAAGCCTTCCTTTTCGACAAGACGTGTCGTCAACGCTAATTACTCCGTACCAGAAAGCGCCCGCGCCAGGCGGTCCTGTACGGAATAATCGGTCAGATCCAGTTTCAAAGGTGTTACCGAAATCTTGCGATGTTTGAGAGCGTGGATATCCGTGCCTTCGTTAAAGGCGCCGGCGCGCTCGCCAAACTTCAGCCAATAGTAGGGGAAACCTCGACCATCGGCCCTCGCGTCGACCTGCAGATTGAAGGCCATCTTGCCCTGCGAGGTGACATCGATACCCTCGACCTCTTCCGGTCGGCAATTGGGAAAATTGAGATTGAGGAACGTCCCGTCCGGCAGGTCGAGCGGTATCAACCTATCGAGAAGTGCGGGCGCATGTGCCTCGCAGACCTCCCAGGGGACAGTCCGCATGCCGTTCTCGTAGACATAGGCCTGGCTGAGCGCGAACGAACGGATGCCCTGCATCGTTCCCTCGATCGCGCCGGCAATGGTGCCGGAATAGGTCACGTCGTCAGCGACATTGGAACCGGAGTTCACGCCCGACAGAACAAGATCGGGCTTGATGTCCATCACCTGCTTGATGCCCATGATAACGCAATCGGTCGGCGTGCCCCGCAAGGCGAAGTGCTTATCCGAAATCTTGCGCAGACGCAGAGGCTCCGACAGGCTCAGGGAGTGCGCAAGGCCGCTCTGATCCGTTTCGGGCGCGACAATCCAGACGTCGTCGGAGAGTGTTCGCGCAATCCGCTCCAGCGCCGCAAGGCCTTCTGCATGAATGCCGTCGTCGTTGGTAAGCAGAATGCGCATGGTCTCAAGCTGCCTTTTCGATCTTCGTCAGGCCGCCCATGTAGGGCACCAGCACGTCCGGTACGGTCACCGAACCATCCTCGTTCAGGTAGTTTTCCAGAACCGCGATCAGGCAGCGGCCGACGGCGGTGCCGGAACCGTTCAGCGTGTGAACGAAACGGTTGGTCTTGTCTTCCTTGCCGCGATAGCGGGTGTTCATGCGGCGCGCCTGGAAATCGCCGCAGACCGAGCAGGACGAGATTTCGCGGTAGGTGTTCTGGCCGGGCAGCCAGACCTCGAGATCGTAGGTCTTGCGCGAGCCGAAGCCCATGTCGCCGGTGCAGAGCGTCAGCGTGCGGAAATGCAGGCCGAGGCGCTTCAGCACTTCCTCGGCGCAAGCCGTCATGCGCTCATGCTCGGCGATCGAGCTTTCGGCGTCGGTGATCGAGACCAGCTCGCACTTCCAGAACTGGTGCTGGCGCAGCATGCCGCGGGTGTCGCGGCCGGCCGAGCCCGCTTCCGAGCGGAAGGACGGGGTAAGTGCGGTGAAGCGCAGCGGCAGCTTGTCGTGCTCGAGGATCTGCTCTCGAACCAGATTGGTGAGCGTTACTTCGGCGGTCGGGATCAGCCAGCGGCCGTCCGTCGTGCGAAACATGTCCTCGGCGAATTTCGGCAACTGGCCCACGCCGAAGACCGCCTCGTCGCGCACCATCAGCGGCGAGCTCACTTCGGTGTATCCGTGCTCGCTGGTGTGCAGGTCGATCATGAACTGGCCGAGCGCCCGTTCAAGCCTTGCCAACGGGCCGGTCAGGACGGTGAAGCGCGAGCCGGAGAGCTTGGCGGCGGTTTCGAAATCCATGTAGCCGAGGGCTTCGCCGATCTCGTAGTGTTCCTTCGGCGTATGGTTCCAACGCGGCTTTTCGCCCGTCACGCGGGTAACGACGTTGTCGGCCTCGTCCTTGCCGACGGGGACGTCCTCATGAGGGACGTTCGGAATGCGCGAGAGGGCGTCGTTCAGTTCTTCGGAAAACGCGCGATCGTCTTCCTCGGCGGCCGGCAGCAGGACCTTGAGGTCGGCGACCTCGGCCTTCAGCTTCTCGGCCAGCTCGGTGTTCTTCTGCGCCATGGCAGCACCGATCTCCTTGGAGGCGGCGTTACGGCGGGACAGCATGTCCTGGACCTTCTGAACGGCCGTGCGGCGCTTCTCGTCCAGCGCGATCAGGCTTTCGGACAGGGGCTCGGCACCACGCTTGGCAAGGGCCGCGTCGAGGGCTTCGGGATTCTCACGGATCCATTTGATATCGAGCATCGTCGTTCCAGGTCGTTGTAAAAAAGGATGACCCGGCCGAAGCCTGACCGGGCCTCGACCGGATATTGGAAAGCGCTCATCGAGGAATTGCGGTGACGCTAGACGTTGTCCGTCTTGGCAACATCCGACGAATCGTCAGCCTCGGTAGCCGCATCGCGCGCACGCTGGCGTTCCACGAGTCGCGCCGCGTAGATGGCAATCTCGTAAAGAATGATGGTCGGCAACGCAAGGCCGATCTGGGACATCGGATCGGGCGGCGTCAGCACCGCGGCGGCGACGAAGGCCATGACGATCGCGAACTTGCGCTTCTCGCGCAGCCAGTCCGAGGTCAGCAGGCCGACGCGGGCAAGCAGCGTGGTGATGACGGGCAGCTGGAAAACCAGGCCGAAGGAGAACACCAGCGTCATGATGAGGCTGAGATATTCCGAGACCTTCGGCAGGAGCGAGATGGCGACATCGCCCTCGCCCGGCGCCTGCTGCATGGTCAGGAAGAACCACATGACCATCGGAGTGAAGAAGAAATAGACGAGTGCCGCGCCCATCAGGAACAGGATCGGAGAGGCGATCAGGAACGGCAGGAAGGCCGAACGTTCGTTCTTGTAGAGGCCGGGGGCCACGAACTTGTAGATCTGCGCGGCGATGATCGGAAAGGCGATCACGAGACCGCCGAACATCGCCACCTTCACCTGCGTGAAGAAGAACTCCTGCGGGGCCGTGTAGATCAGCTGCGCCTTGGAGACATCGAGATGCGCCCACTGGACGGCCCATTTGTAGGGGAAGACCAGCGCATTGAAGAGATGCTTGGCAAAAATGAAACAGACGATGAAGGCGGCAAAGAAGGCGCCGATCGACCACATGAGCCGCGTGCGCAGCTCCATCAGATGTTCGATCAACGGCTGCGGCTTGTCTTCGATCTCACCGCTCATGCCTCATCCTTCTTCTTTTTGGCTGTCGCCTTCTTTGGAGCGACTGCGGCATCGGTTTCCACGACGGAAGGCTTCTTCGCTGCCGTCTTGGCTGGTGCCCGCTTCTTCGTTCCCCCTGGAGCGACCGCTATGGCAGCAACCGCGTCAGATTTCTCCGCAGCCTTGGCACGCGGCTTGCGCACGGCTTTCGGCTTTGCGGCCTGAGGCTCGGCGCCCGGCAATGCGGCGGCCGCCATTGGCTGCGGCGTCGGTTGCGACATTTCTGGCGGCGTGGCCGGCAGGCTTACTGCGGGCTCGGGCGCCGCCATTGCCGTCGCTGGAACTTCCGTCTTGTTGTCGACTGTGGTCGCCTTCTGGAGGTCGGCCCTGATCTCATTTCCCATCTGCCGAAGAGGGTTCATGGCCTCCCGCAACGAGTTCACGGGATTGAGCTTCTGCGCATCGCTCAGAGTCTGGCGCACTTCGTCCAGATCGGCCTCGCGCAGCGCTTCATCGAACTGCGCGCGAAAGTCGCCTGCGACCTTTCTTGCACGCTGCGTCATCTTGCCGAACGCACGAAGCATCGGCGGCAGATCCTTTGGACCAACCACAACAATCAAAACGACCGCGATGACGAGCAGCTCGGTCCAGCCTATATCGAACATTCAAGGCTCCTGGGCGGGAAACGCGGGGGCTGCGTTTGCCCGGACGTGTTACTTGGTTTCGTCGGCCTTGTGATCGACGGTCTTGCTCGTGGCTTCGGGCGCGTCCTCGTCGTTCATGCCCTTCTTGAAACTCTTGATGCCCTTGGCGACGTCACCCATCAATTCCGGGATCTTGCCGCGACCGAACAACAACAGCACGATGACCAGAACGATCAACCAGTGCCACATGCTAAAAGAACCCATTACGCTAACTCCCTGTTGCGATGTCAGTCTGATGTAAGAATTCGCGACACCAAATCCAACATCAAATTCCCCGTAGATCGAAGCTTAATGTCACGGCTTTGCCCTTGGTGACAAGCCGTTTGAACTTCGAAAAATTGTGATCGACATTGTTTTCGCTACCGATGGCAAAACAAAGACCTGACGCAGCTATTCTTCAGGCCCTCCTTTGGGGGCCAGAAGGCCGAGTTCTTCGAGATCCAGCTGCGTGATTGGGTCCTCATCCTCGGTCAATTCATCGTTCATCGTCGGTGACGGAATGTTGAAGTTCGCCGGAATACGTCCGGACAGTAGACCCGCGCCCTTCAATTCTTCGATACCGGGGAGATCGCGCAATTCCTCGAGGCCGAAATGGTCGAGAAAATCCCGCGTCGTACCGAGCGTGACCGGTCGGCCCGGTGTGCGCCGACGCCCGCGAAACCGCACCCAGCCGGCCTCCATCAGCACATCCAGCGTACCGCGCGATGTCTGCACGCCTCTGATGTCCTCGATCTCGGCGCGCGTCACCGGCTGGTGATAGGCGATGATCGCAAGCACTTCGAGTGCTGCGCGCGACAGCTTCTTGGCTTCCGTTTCGTCGCGACGGATGAAGAAGGAGAGGTCCGCCGCGGTCCTGAACGCCCAGGCGTCGTCGACCTGCACCAGATTGACGCCGCGATGCGCATACTGATCCTTCAGGCGCAGCATGATGGAGTGGACGTCAACCTCGGCCGGCAGCCGCTCGGAAATGAAAGCCTCGGAGACCGGTTGCGCCGACGCAAAGACAAGCGCTTCCGCGATACGTTCCGCCTCGGCGGCTGTTTCTACTGCGTCCTCCGGCTGGCGGTCGTCGTCATTGCCGAGGTAATCGTCGTCATGCTGCACTTGGCTCAAGCCTGCTGCTCCTGTTCCACGACATGAAGTGTCGCATGCTTCGGCCCGCGACGCATGTAAATCGGCTGGAACGCCCCTTCCTGCCGTATCTCGAGCTTGCCTTCACGAACGAGCTCCAGCGAAGCGGCGAAGGCGCTGGCAATCGCCGTGACGCGATCCTCGGGCGAAGCCATGTAGCGCAGCAGGTGCTGTTCGAGCGACGTCCAATCGACGACCTCGCCGATCAGGCGTGTCAGCAGCTCACGCGCGTCCGTCAGCGACCAGACATTCCGGCGCTCGATTGTCACCTGGGTTACCGATTGCCGCTGGCGTAGCGTTGCGTAGGCAGTCAGCAACTCGTAGAGACTTGCGTCATAGGCGGACCGCTGGCGATCCGGGATGTGCTCCGGTGCACCGCGGGCAAAGACATCCCGTCCGAGCCGATTGCGATTGACGAGGCCACTGGCCGCTTCGCGCATGGCCTCGAGGCGTTTCAGCCGGAATGCCAGCGTCGCTGCCATCTCCTCGCCGGAAGGACCGTCGTCTTTCGCCTGCTGCGGAATGAGGAGGCGCGATTTGAGGTATGCGAGCCATGCGGCCATGACGAGATAGTCGGCGGCGAGCTCTATCCTGATACGGCGGGCCGACTCGACGAACTGTAGATACTGCTCAGCAAGGGCAAGCACGGAAATCCGCGACAGATCGACCTTCTGATTGCGGGCAAGATAAAGCAGAAGGTCAAGCGGACCTTCGAAGCCGGCGACGTCGATCAACAGCGCCGGATCGGTGCTGGCACGATCGGTCTCGCCATCCTGCCACAGCTTGTCCATCGGTGCGGAGGACTTCTGCCCGCGCTCTGTGTCCCTTGCCGTGCTCACATCGCGTTCCTTCCGTGGTCAGACCGATGCAAACAAAGCATCGAACTCCGCCCGGATCGCTGTCTCGTCCGAGCTATCGGCTTGCGGAAAGCCAGCTTCCACGCGTCTGGCGCGTTCGAGCGGGCGGCCCTGCAGCGGCGGCACATTGGCAACCACCTGCTGCATCTCATCCATATGCCCGTTGCAATGCAGCACAATATCGCATCCGCCTGCAATGATATTCGCAGCGCGCTCGCCAATCGTCCCGGCAAGAGCGTTCATCGAGGTATCGTCGGAAAGCAGCAGACCATCAAAACCGATCTGCTCGCGGATGATGCCGTCAATGACCTTTCGGGAGGTCGTCGCCGGATTATCCGGATCGATTGCCGAAAAGACGACATGGCAGGTCATCGCCATAAGTTCGTCCTTCATCTGGATGAAGGGCGGGAAATCATGCGCTTCCAGTTCGTGGCGGGATACATCGACGACCGGCAGCTCGTGGTGCGAGTCGGCAAAGCCGCGGCCGTGGCCGGGCATATGCTTCATGACCGGCAGCACGCCGCCGGCCTTCAGGCCTTCCGCAGCCGCCCGGCCCATCGCTGCAACGGTGACAGGATCGCCGCCATAGGCACGGTTACCGATCACGTTGCTGCTTCCCTCCACGGGTACGTCGAGAACCGGCAGGCAATCGACGTTGATGCCGAGCTTCGAAAGGTCGAACGCGTGAAGCCGCGACATCAGCCACGCCGCGCGAAGCCCGGTTGTCTTATCCTGGCGGTAGAGGTCGCCGAGCTGCTGGCCTGAGGGATAGTGCTGCAGGATCGGTGGCCTGATGCGCTGGACGCGCCCGCCTTCTTGGTCGATGAGCACCGGCGCATGCCAGCCGACGCTGTCGCGCATCTCGGCGACGAGATCGCTGATCTGCTGCGCTTCGGAGATATTGCGCCCGAAAAGAATGAAGCCCCAAGGGCGCTCGGCCTGATAGAAAGCCTTTTCTTCGGCGGTGAGGGAGTGGCCGCTAGAGCCCAGGATCATTGCTTTTGATTCGGTCATACCCGAATCATAATGGCGGCTGGCGGAATTACGAGCGACGTCAACCGACATTCACATAATAAAGCGGCGGGATCTCTCCCGCCGCTCATCAATCCAAAATGACTGGACCTCGTTACTTCGAGATCAGGCACGAACCGCCGGCTGCGCGATATTTTTCGCAGATCGCGGCCGCTTCGTCCTTGGAGCCGGCCGGGATACGCAAGCGATAGAACGTGCCCTTCCCTGCAATCTCGGCCTTCCGGACTTCATAGTTCCGGCCGTTCAGGACACCCGGGAACTTCTTCGACAGGCTCGCAAAGGTCTTCTTTGCCTCGGCTTCAGACGGAAGCGATGCAATCTGGACCCCATAACCACCGGCAACAGCCGCTGTCGGCTGCGGTGCTGCGGGCGGAACCGCGGCGACTTCCTTCGGCGCGGCTGGCGCTTCCGCAACCGGTGCCGGCGTTGCCGGTGCCTGAGCCACTGGAGCCTTCGCCGCTGGGCGACCGGCAGGAACGGGCGCCGTGTCCGACTTCGTGCTCGTTACCGTCCGTACCGGCGGCTCGACGCTTTCAGGCGTCGCGGCGGCTGCCTTGGCAAGAACATTCTCGGAGGTCTGCGCCGGAGACGGCTTTGCATTCTCGACCGGCGTGGAGCGAATATCGGCGGTAGCGACCTGACCAGATGCCGGCACGGCACCTGCTGGATCTGTACCGGGTGTGATCTTCTGCGTCTGCACCGAGGTCGGCTTCGGCAGAGCTGCCTGAGCCGGCTCCGGCGCGGCCTCTTCGCGTGCCACCAGCGTGCCGTCGGGCTTGACGATCATGGTACGAACCTTGCGAGCGGAGACCGCAGGGTTCTGACCAGACTGGCCCGCGTCATCGTCAGCTGCCGTTTCCGCGGCATCGTGATTTGGCAGCAGGCGCGGATCCTGGGTATCACCAACAGGCGTTGCCATCGACGGCAGCGGCGTATCGCTGTCGTTGTCCTCAGGCATCGTTTCCGGCGTCAGCGTCCGCTGTACGACGTCCACAGGCTGCTCGTCGCTCGAGACCAGAGCCTTTTGCTTCGGCGCCTCGGCGGCTGCGCCACCAACGCTGTCGTAGACGGCCTTGTCCTGGTTAGGAACGGTCTTCCCGCCGGGGTTCTCGGGAACCACCTTGACCGGATCCTTGTCAGCCGTGATGACCCGCGGCTCGCCGGAGACGATTCCAAGGCCGCCATCGCGAGCCAGGAACGAATAGCCGGCATAGGCGGCACCGCCGAAGACTACGATAACCGCTGCGGCGGCCAACATACGCTTCATCGACCGAGCGCGGTTCATATCCTCCGCATCGCTGGCGGACTGGATCTGAACCTCGGAGATGCTCTCGCGACGCTGCTGAACAGGCTCGTTCACGCTCCGGCGGAAGTCTTCCTCAAGCGCACGCTCAAACTCGTCAAACGTCTGCTGCTGAAGCGGCTGCTTCGAAGCGGCGGCTGCCGGAGCGGCGATCGGCGCACGCGTCCGCCAATCTTCGGCCATGGGCTTCGCAACGGTCTCCACCGCTTTGGCGGGCGTCAGCAGATTTGCGATTTCCGCATCGACGTCGAAATCGAAGTCCGATGTCGTAACGACTGGTTGGTGCTGCTCAACCGGCGGCAACGCCGGCACGTGCATCTCCTCCACAGTCTCGGGATGGTATTCAGCATCCGAAATCATGGAAAGATCGAAAGGCAGCTCATCAGCGGCATCAGCGCCATAAGCAACGATCGGTGCGGCCACGGGCGCGGGCGCGGCAACCGGTGCCGGCGCGGCAACAACCTGCTCGCGGTAAACCGGCGCGGCCGTCTGCGCTACGGGCACAAACGCCATCGGTGCGGGAGCCGGACGCTGAGCAACGGCAGCGGGCGCCGCCGGCCGTGGCTCTTCGACTTCGCGAGCAACCGTCGGCTCAACGAAATCCAGGTCGGCAAGCTCGAGCTCGATGCCTTCGAGATCAAGCTCGAAATCGTGCCCGGCAAACGGATCTTCCGCTTCAGCTTCCGTTCGTGCAGCGGGCTTCAGTTCCGGCGCGCGCTCAGGTATTGCCGCTACAGCGGCTGGCTCCGGAATGTGAATAGGCGAAGGCTCGGCCGCAGGTGCCGCAGCCTGGCGTTCCGGCACGGGATAGCTCGAAACGTCGGCGAGAAGATCGTCGATGTCGAAGGTGATATCGTCGAACTCGGGAGGCGCAGCTTCGGTCAAGGCAGCGTCGGCGTGAACCTCACCTTCCTTGGCTGCAGCGGCAAGATCGAAAGCCGAGTGATCGACCTCGATCGGCTCGATAGCAGCGACAACCTGTTCTTCTGGCTGAAACTCGACCTGCTCGTGGCGATCGATCTCGGCCGGGAAGCCTGCTGCGGCAACCGGGAATTCGGCAATAGGGAATTCTGCGACCGGCTCAACAGCGACGGCGACGGGCTCCATCACGGGGGCTGGCGTCGGGGCGACAACGGGGGCCACCGGCTGGTCGCGGCGTGCCGTATGAAAATTCGCAAGCGGCAAACGGATGCTGGCAGCCGACCACTGAGGCGCCTTCTGCGGCTGCACGGGGGCAGATGCCGGCGTTGCGCCGATCGACATCTCGAGTTCTTCGATCAGATCGCGAGCACCGTTCGAAACAGGCTCGACCGGACGAGGAACCGCCCAATCCGTAGAGGAAAGAAGCGGATGGACAGGTTGCGCCTCGACGGGCTGCGTGAACTCGACTTCCTGCTGAACATCCCATTGCGGGACAGACGGCTCTTCGTAAGCCGGCTCATCGATAGCAGCGACGGACTCTTCGAAAGCGGCGATCGGCTGCTCGATTGCTTCAGGCGAGTGTGGCGCATCGTAGCGTTCGAACTCGCGAAGCAGCTCGTCTTCAAGATTGAAAGCCGGCTCCTGACGAGGAACGTCAGGAACCGTGTTTGCGGCTACGCGAGGCTCAAAACCAACGATACGAGCGAGTTCCGCCAAGGGATCGTCGTCGGCAAAGAGATCCGTATTGTTACGCGCATCATACGCCCGCTGTTTGTCTGCCATACTCATCCCACTCGCAAATGCAAAGGTTTAGTGCCAGCGTAATGTGGGTAAATGGTGACGCTACCGCATCTCTTCCGGCGCAGCAGTCCCTGCAATAGCAAGTCCCGACTTCAAAACCGACGCAACGGCGTACACCAGCCCTAGTCTGGCTATACTCGATTCTCGGCTCTTATCGTTAATAAATCGTAAGTCTACTTGATCCTTGCCTTTATTCCAATGCGCATGGAAAGCACTGGCGAGATCATAGAGGTAGAATACAACGCGATGCGGCTCCTGCGACTGGGCCGCGGCTTCGACCAGTCTCGGGAACTCCGCGACCTTCGCAACCAGCTGTAATTCCGCGGAATCCTTAATTCCTGCGACGGCCTGAGCAAGCACCGACGGAGACACGTCGAGGTCAGGAAACGCCTCCTTTGCCTGCCGGAAGACCGACATGCAACGAGCATGCGCATACTGCACGTAGAAGACCGGATTATCCTTGGACTGCTCCGTTACTTTCGCAAAATCGAAGTCCAACGGCTCCGAACTCTTGCGATAGAGCATCATGAAACGCACCGAATCGCGTCCCACTTCCTCAACGACGTCACGCAGCGTGACGAAGTCGCCGGAACGCTTCGACATCTTTACCGGCTCACCGTCGCGGAACAGCTTGACTAGCTGGCAAAGCAGAACCGTCAGCTTGGCCTTACCTTCGGAGACACCGCGTGCGACGGCCTCGAGCCGCTTCACATAGCCGCCGTGGTCCGCTCCGAGCACATAGATCATCTCGTTGAAGCCGCGGTCGAACTTGTTCTTGAAGTAGGCAACGTCAGCCGCGAAATAGGTGTAGGAACCGTCAGACTTGATCAGCGGGCGATCCATGTCGTCGCCAACCTCGGTCGAACGGAACAAGGTCTGCTCGCGATCTTCCCAATCTTCCGGCAACTGCCCCTTCGGCGGCGGCAAGGTTCCCTTGTAGACATGCCCCTTGAAGGTCAGGTCGTTGATTGCGGTCCGGATCGCCGCCGCGCCATTGGCATGCAGCGTGCGCTCGGAGAAGAACACGTCGTGATGAACGTTGAGAGCGGCAAGATCCTCGCGGATCATGACCATCATGGCGTCGATGGTGCGATCCTTGACGATCGGCATCCACTCTTCTTCCGGCATGTTGTGCAACCTGACGCCGTAGTCGCTGGCCAGTGACTCGCCGACAGGGACGAGATAGTCGCCGGGATAAAGGCCAGATGGAATCTCACCGATCTTTTCGCCAAGCGCTTCGCGGTAACGCAAGAATACGGACCGCGCCAGGACGTCGATCTGCGAGCCGGCATCGTTGATGTAGTATTCCTTGACGACGTCGAAGCCGGCAAAGGTCAGAAGATTTGCCAGCGCGTCGCCGACAACGGCGCCGCGGCAATGGCCGACGTGCATCGGACCTGTCGGGTTTGCGGATACATATTCCACGTTGACGCGGCTACCGGTCCCGAGGGACGACCGGCCGTAGTCCGTGCCGGCCTCGATCATCGAGGCAAGCAGGCGCTGCCAATATCCGACTGAGAGCTTCAGGTTGATGAAGCCTGGTCCCGCGACCGAGACTTCGGCGATGTCAGCATCTTCCTTCAGCTTGGCCGTGATGATTTCCGCCAATGCACGCGGGTTCGTGCCGAGCGGCTTGGCAAGCACCATGGCGGCGTTCGTCGCAACTTCACCGTGGCTCGCGTCGCGTGGAGGCTCGATCGCAATGCGCCCGAAGTCCAGCTCGGATCGCTTTTCCTTGACCAGATCGATCTGTTCAAGGGCGGTTTTAATCCTGGCTTCGAAATCGGTAAAAAGGTTCATTGCACTCTTCCATGCATAGGCTGTGCCAACAGGCATTCGCTCGGTCTTTCCGGGCGACCGCTGCCTATCGCAAATCCGGAGTGCGGTCAAACAATCGCCTGTGGGCACTGATGGCGTAGGTATCCGTCATCCCGGCAAGATAATCGCCAACGTGCCTCGCCTTTGCGGCTTCCGCAAGACCGGCGATATGATCGACCCAATAGTGGCTCTGCATCTCCTTCGGGTTCGCCATATAGGCTCCGAAGAGATCCGTTACGATCTGCGCCGCACCGGCGCGAATGCGCATGATCTCGGGGTGGCGATAGATCCGCTTGAACAGCATTGCCTTGATCTGCCTGTCGGTTTCAGCCATTGCCTCGGAGAAGGTAGCGATCACCCGATCCGCCTGGCGGATGTCATCGGCGCTGCCGGGCTTCAGGAGAGAAAGGCGCTCCTGGGCAACGGAGATGACGTCCTCGACCATGCGCGTTATCTGCCGGCGCATGATCTCGTGGGTGAAGCGGCTCGGCTCCAGATTGCGATAGCGCGCCCTCACCTCGGCCATCAGTCCGGCAAGAAACGGGATCTCTTCCAGCATGTCGAATGTCAGGTAGCCCGAGCGGAGCCCATCGTCGATATCGTGAGTGTTGTAGGCAATGTCATCGGCGATTGCCGCAGTCTGTGCCTCCAGGCTCGCAAAGGTGGCAAGCTCGAGGTCGTGTATTTCGCAGTAATCGAGGATTGGTTGCGGAACGGGGCCGCGCGTGCCCGCCCCTTCCTTGGTCAACAGCGGACCATTGTGCTTCACGAGACCTTCCAGGCTTTCCCACGTCAGATTGATGCCATCGAAGTCGGCGTAGCGGCGCTCCAGCTTGGTCACGATGCGCAGCGACTGTGCATTGTGATCGAAGCCGCCATAAGGCAGCAGAGCCTCGTGAAGGGCGTCCTCGCCAGTGTGACCGAACGGCGTGTGACCGAAATCATGAACCAGCGCCACCCCTTCGGCGAGATCCTCGTCGAGCTTCAGCGCCCGCGCCAGGGCACGGGCGATCTGCGCGACCTCGATCGTATGCGTCAGGCGCGTCCGGTAATGGTCACCGTCCTGCGCGATGAAGACCTGCGTCTTGTGCTTGAGGCGGCGAAAGGCCGTGGTGTGGACGATGCGGTCGCGGTCGCGCTGAAAATCAGAGCGTGTCGGGCTGGAGTTCTCCGGATAGAGCCGTCCGCGGCTCTTCCAGGGATCCGCCGCAAAGATCGCTCTCTCGCTGTTGCCGAAACCTAAGGCACCTCTGTCAATCGTCATTCTACACCATGAATTGCAGCCATGCGGCGCCTGCCCATTGACGCCGCTTTCCGCTCTTCATACCTATAGAGAGCGTAAACGGCAAAGCAGCCCTTTCGAAGCTGCATATCAACGGATGGCCGTTCAGCAACGCTGGACATAAAATCTTTTGAAATCAGCATTTTACGCAGACGGCTATCAAGCCATTCTCTCCGGATCTTGACCCCGGCAGGAGCTGACATGACAGATACAAGTGTAACCCTTTCGGACGCCGCAGCAAAGCGAATCGCGGCAATCGTCGGTACGGAACCAGGCAAGAATGCGCTGCGTGTTTCGGTCGAAGGCGGTGGCTGTTCGGGTTTTTCCTACAAGTTCGACCTCACTGGCGACGCCACCGACGACGACGTCATCGTTGAAAAGAACGATGCCAAGGTGCTGATAGACAGCATGTCGCTGGTCTACATGGCCGGCTCGGAAATCGACTTCGTCGACAATCTGCTTGGACAGTCCTTCCAGATCAAAAATCCGAACGCCGTCGCAAGCTGCGGCTGCGGCACGAGCTTCTCGATCTGATTTCCTTTCTCCGATGTGCATTGAGCGGACAAGGATTGTCTTTGCCCGCCCTGGAGGCTTGTCGCTGACGTGCCTCGCGCGCTAGAAGGTCAGCATTGCAGCGGAGCGGATTGCCCATGAAAATTGCGACCTGGAACATCAATGGCGTCAAGGCGCGCATCGACAATCTGACGCAATGGTTGAAGGATTCCGATCCCGACATCGCCTGCCTGCAGGAAATCAAGACGGTCGACGAGGGATTTCCGCGGCTCGAAATCGAATCCATGGGCTATCATGTCGAGACGCACGGCCAGAAAGGCTTCAACGGCGTCGCTATCCTTTCGAAATCGAAGCCGGACGAGGTTACCCGCGGACTGCCGGGCGATCCGCTGGACGAACAGTCACGCTTCCTCGAAGCCGTATTCTCGCTGCCCGGCAACCGCGTTGCCCGGATCTGCTGCCTCTATCTGCCGAACGGCAATCCGATCGGCACGGAAAAGTACAGCTACAAGCTGGCGTGGATGGAACGGCTGCAGAAGTTTGCCGCACAGCGGCTCAGCTATGAAGAAGTCCTCATTCTGGCCGGCGACTACAATGTCATCCCCGAGCCGCACGATTGCTTCGACCCCAGAGTGTGGGAGAACGACGCACTGTTTTTGCCGCAGACGCGCGAAGCGTTCCGTCGATTTGAAGGGCTGGGTTTGACGGACGCGATCCGGGCGACGACCGATGCCGCGCCGCTCTATTCGTTCTGGGATTATCAGGCCGGCGCCTGGCAGAAGAACAATGGCATTCGGATCGATCATCTGATGCTGTCGCCTGAAGCAGCGGACCGCATGACATCAGCCGGCATTGAAAAGCATGTTCGCGCTTGGGAGAAGCCATCAGACCACGTGCCTGTCGTGGCCTATTTCGACTTTGCTGCCTGACTGGTGCGGGACCGACCAGCTCGGTGTGCCGAGGACAGGCGGTTCTAGGCAGGATTAGTCCGTGTTGGTCGTCGCGATCTTATGCGACAGCGAGATCGCCGTGCGGCGATCGTTTTCACTTGCCACCGAGAATGCCTGCTCCTGCAGGGATTCCATCCAGTTGCAATCCTTCGGCTTGCAGCGATCGAGCGCTGCCGTCATCAGGGCCAGGCCATTGGCAGTCTGGCCTTCCTGGAACAGGATGTTGCCGAAGACGGCCATGGCACCCGGGTGACCGCTCTTGCGGGCCTGGTTGAGCCATTTCTTTGCCTGCTGCGAACTGGTGCTGCCGCCCTCGCCCGAAAGCATCATCTGAGCGAGCTGGAACTGCGCTTCGGGCACACCGAAGGTGGATGCGACCTGGAAGTAGAGTTGGCGTGCCTGCGAGAGGTCCGTCTTGATCGGGCTGCCGGGAATGCCGTGCTTGTAGTAATTGGCAAGCGACAGGAGCGCATTGACGAAGAAACCAGTATCCTCGGAGCCCGGCTCCACACCCTGCTGTGCTATTTCGCTGTAGATCTTGAAGGCTTCGAAATCGTTCTGGGTGACGCCATCGCCATCGGCATACATGTTGGCGAGTGCCCAACGCGAACCGGTGTGGCCCTTTTCCGCGGCGTACTTGTAAGCTTCGACGGCTTCTTCCTTCTGGCCATTCTTGTAAGCCTTGAAGCCGAACTTGAAGAGATCGAAAGGACCGGACTCCTTCGAGACACCCGACTTTATGTCGAATGCGTTAGCCGGACATGCCATCGCCGCACAACAAGCGAGGGAAAGTCCTACGAGCATCGCTCTGAAAGGTCTGAACTCGGACGTCAGCATTTCACTCGGTTTCTTTCGTTTCCCTTGCGCTGAGCGGCCGACATTCGATGCCGCCGCCCAACGGGCGCAAATGCTTCGGCGAGCGATCCCGCGGTGAGCTCTAAAACTCCCTTGCCCGCGTCGCATCCAGCCATCCGCCCACATTTCAGGGCGGTCATGCCTTGCACATCGACCTCAGCTGCCCGATCAGCGGCGCCGCTTGCCATCGATGGCACAAACCTCATTTTTGCGACGCCTGCGAGAGGCCTTTCGCTATCCAAGCATAGGTAGTCACTAATTGTGACCAAACCTGAGCCGGCGTTACCAGATGCCGTTTCCGGCGCCCGCGACGCGCAAAGCAGAGAGGGAAAAGAACGGTTGTGGAGTGCTGAACCTGGGCGAAGTCTTCCGGCTGAATCGGCATGTAGCAAAGGCAAAGAGGTCCTCGCAGCGTCGCCGCTGTCACCCTTTCCGCCACGCCTGCCTGCACTCAATGAAAAACGACCCATATTACTCTTTACGCGCACCCTACGCCTGTCATTCCCTCGCCCGACTTTACCGCTGCGCTTCGTTTGTGGCGGGAAATGGACAATTTGCCGTGAACCGTATCTTACGCGAATGGCGGTAAAAAACTGTTGCTGAATCGTCACAAAACGACACGCCGGGCCAGCATACTTAACGGTCTGTACATAACGAAAAGCCCGGCTCTAGGCCGGGCTTCTAATACTGATCTTCTGATGATCAGAACTTAATCTTGATGCTGGTCGAGATAGCGGCAACTAGATCGTTGCCAAAGGAGTAAGTGACGTCATCGCCGTAGGTAATACCATCCTTCACGATCGTTCCGGACTCGCCGCTCGTCATCACGCCCAGAGCGCCGGCTAGCCGCCACTCGACATTTTCGACGGGGCTGTAGGCCGCGCCGACACCGACCATCCAGGTGTCGGTCTGCGAACCATAGCCATCGCTGGTACCACGGTCCCAGGTGAGGCTCAAAGCGCCGCTCCACTGATCGTTGAACTTGTGACCAACGCCGCCGGTGACAGTCCAGCCGTCGCGGTAGCCGAGATCCAGCGATGCCAGACCGCCGCTCGGGCAGGCACCTGTCGTCGGGCAGAATGGGACCGACTGCAGAACGCTCCAATTTGTCCATTTCACCGAGCCGAACGCCAGCCAGTCCGGAGCAATACCCGTCTGCGCCTTCAACTCGAGCGAGTCAGGCGCCTCCGCCGAACCGGCCACCGGGACAATCGTGCCACCAACATTTCGCAGATCCACCGTTCCGGTCAGGTCGTCGTATTTGACCCTGCTGTTGTAGACGAGGCTGGCCCGGAGAGCGTACTCCGGAATCTCGTAAGCAATGCCGGCGCGCCAACCCCAGGCGTTATCTTGGAGGTCGAGGCGACCGATGCTCGCGGGAGACGGCGTAATCAAGCGCTCCTTGAAGCCTTCCACTTCTTGATAGAAGGTGCCCCCGATCAGGCGAAGCTCGCCTTGGCCCACGTCAAACTTATAGGAGCAGGTCGCTCCGTAGTTGTGAGTTGTGATCTTGGTCTCGACATTGGCCTGCGCGCCTACCCAGGCAGTGCCCGGATTGATGTGCGCACCGAAGGGCTCGGAATAGTCAACCAAGCAGTCAACGTCGCCGAAGCCGCCTTTGAAACCCAGATACGGAACAGCGTAATTTTCTGTTTCATCCGCCGATGTGGACCCAGCAGGAGTTCCGTTTGAGGGGTCGACATCCCTCGCACTCTTCAGCTTGCGCTGAGGCATGACATAGATGCCACCGGCCTGCACAGAAAACTGCGACGCGTCGAACAACTGGTCGATATTATAGCCACTGCGATCTAGACCACCCGCAAGGGATGGCTGAGCCAGTGATGAAAGCAATGCAAGCGAGACCGCGCCTACTGAGACTACACGAGATGCCAAGGTGTCTCCCCCACTCAGGCAATTTACAATGGTGCGACTGTGAAGACGATCCCCGCAAATGGCAACTTGGTGAGACCATGTGATTGAAAAGTGAGCTAATGGATCATTTACGTAAGTGATTGACGGGCACGTCAAAATTTTTCGGTTTTAGAATATTTTTCCTCAACTTAGGTCTCGATCTCATTCCTGAGCACAATCGTTCCCTCTGCAAAGACTTCTGTAACCCTTAGACAACACTTTTTCTTTTCAAAAAAGGAACGGGGAAAACTCAAGAAAACCAAGCAAAACGATCCCTAATGCGTCTCCTGAGGACCGTTTCAGTGGGAATCCCAGTTCCGCAGCAACAAAAAGGGCGCCTGATTCTCATCAGGCGCCCTGAAATTTTATACTACCAAGCGTTGATTTTATGCCGCTTCGGCTACACGCGAGAGTGCAGTTCGAAGGCTTGCGATCTGACCCTGCAGTTCTTCCAGCCGCTCACGTTCGGCAGCGACGACCTCAGGGTTGGCATTGGCGACAAACTTCTCGTTCGACAGCTTTCCGTTGATGCGCGCAATCTCGCCATCGGCCTTGGAGATCGCCTTCTCGAGGCGAGCTTTCTCCGCAGTGAGATCGATCAGCGTGCCGAGCGGCAGGCAAACCGTGGCTTCCGCGACAACGATCTGAGCGGCTCCCTTGGGCGCCTCGTCAGCGAGCGAGATACCATCGACACGCGCCAGCCGCTTGATGGCCGCGTCGTGGCGAACGAGACGTTCGCGCGTCAGGCTGTTTGCGCTGACGACCACCAGCGGCGCAACCGCTGATGGCGGCACGTTCATCTCGGCACGAACAGAACGGATGCCGGAAACGAGGTCGACCAGCCAGTTGATTTCGTCCGCTGCGGCGTCGTCGGCATAGGAGGGCGCCGGCCATTCCGCATGGCAAACCATTGTATCGCGTTCGATACCCTCACCCGCCGTATGCGCCCAGAGTTCTTCCGTCATGAACGGCATGAACGGATGCAGGAGCTTGTAGATCTCCTCGAGGATATAGGCGGCGCATGCCTGCGCCTCCTTCTTGGCGCCCTCGTCCGTGCCGCTGAAGACCGGCTTCAGGAGCTCGAGGTACCAATCGCAAACCTGGTTCCAGACGAAGCGGTACAGGGCACTGGCCGCATCGTTGAAACGATAGGATTCCAGAGCTTCCGTAACGTCACGTTCCGTACGGGCAAGTTCCGTCAGAATCCAGCGGTTGATCGTCAACTCAGCGGCTTCGGGCACGAAATGCGGATCGCTCTTGGCGCCGTTCATCTCCGCAAAGCGCGTTGCGTTCCAGAGCTTGGTGCCGAAGTTGCGGTAACCGGCGATGCGAGCCGGATCCAGCTTCACGTCGCGGCCCTGAGCGGCCATGATCGCCAGCGTGAAACGCAGTGCGTCCGCACCATACTCGTCGATCAATTCCAAGGGGTCGATGACGTTGCCCTTGGACTTCGACATCTTCTGGCCGTTCTTGTCGCGAACCAGCGCGTGAACGTAGACAGTGTTGAATGGCTCGACCGGAACGCCATCCTCATCCTTCATGAAGTGTAGGCCCATCATCATCATGCGGGCGACCCAGAAGAAGATGATGTCGAATCCGGTGACCAGAACGTTGGTCGGATAATAACGCGCCAGTTCGGGCGTCTTGTCCGGCCAGCCGAGCGTGGAGAACGGCCAGAGCGCCGATGAGAACCACGTATCGAGAACGTCCTCGTCACGCGTCAGGATTTCGCCGGGCTTGAAGTTCTCCAGCAGATCCTCGACGTAGGCCTTCATCGGGCCTTCGTGCGAGAGATAGTGCTGGATCGCCGCCTGCAGGGCTTCCTCTTCGGTCTTTTCGACGAAGACCTGCCCGTCCGGGCCGTACCAGGCCGGGATCTGATGGCCCCACCAGAGCTGGCGGGAGACACACCAGGGCTGAATGTTTTCCATCCACTCGTAATAGGTCTTGTCCCAGCTGCGCGGAACGAGCTTGGTGCGGCCTTCGCGAACGGAGGCGATCGCCGGCTCGGCGAGCGTCTTGGCGTCGACGTACCACTGCTCGGTGAGGCGTGGCTCGATCGGAACGCCGCCACGGTCGCCGTGCGGAACCATGTGCTTGTGCGGCTCGATCTTGTCGAGCAGGCTCGCCTCTTCGAAGATGCGGACAATGATCTTGCGCGCCTCGAAGCGATCCTTTCCTTCGAGTTCGTCCCATGCGCCATGCAGGGCAGCGGCGTCAGGAATGCCCTCGAGGAAGTCCTCGTTGTCCTTGATCGTGATGCGGCCATCGACGGTGAGAATATTGACGACGCGCAGACCTGTGCGCTTGCCGACGTCGAAGTCGTTGAAATCGTGCGCCGGCGTCATCTTGACGGCGCCGGTGCCGGCGGTCGGATCCGGATATTCGTCGGCAACGATCGGAATACGGCGGCCAACGATCGGCAGGATGACGTGCTTGCCGACCAGCGGCGCGTATCGCTCGTCCTTCGGATTGACGGCAACGCCGGTATCGCCAAGCATGGTTTCCGGGCGGGTGGTCGCAACGACGATGTAGTCGCGCGTTTCCCATTCGGTCGCCTTGCCTTCGTCGTCGAAAGCGATCGGGTGCTGATAGGTGACGCCCGGCTCCAGAGGATAGCGGAGATACCAAAGGTTACCGTTGACCTCGTGCTGCTCAACCTCGATGTCGGAGATCGCGGTCAGAAGCTTCGGGTCCCAATTGACCAGGCGCTTATCGCGATAGATTAGACCTTCCTTGTAAAGCGTTACAAAGACTTCAAGAACGGCGGCGGAAAGGCCCTCGTCCATGGTGAAGCGCTCGCGCGACCAATCGCAGGAAGCGCCGAGACGCTTCAACTGGTTGAAGATGAGGCCGCCCGATTCAGCCTTCCATTCCCAGACCTTTTCGATGAAGGCTTCGCGACCCATGTCGCGACGGCCCGGCAGTTGCTGTTCCATCAGCTTGCGCTCGACAACCATCTGGGTAGCGATCCCGGCGTGGTCCATGCCCGGCTGCCAAAGCACGTCCTTGCCGCGCATGCGCTCGAAGCGAACCATGACGTCCTGCAGCGTATTGTTCAACGCATGACCCATGTGCAGCGAGCCGGTGACGTTCGGCGGCGGGATCACGATGGTGAAGGTCTCGGCGCCCGGCTTGGCATTGGCGCCCGCACGGAAGGCGTCCGCCTCATCCCATTTTGCAGCGATTTTCGGTTCAACGGCAGCGGAATCGTAGGTCTTGTCGAGCATTTGGGGACCAAAATCTGGAGGGACTTAGATGCGGGTTGTAAATAGGATGGCTACGGGCAAGTCAATAAAAAAGCCGCCCCGGGGACCGGAGCGGCTTTTTGAGACAAGGCGTTTCCAATCAGCGGCGCGGGCCGCGTGCCACACGTTCGATCTCTTCGCGCACGAGGCGCTCGACGAGCGTCGGCAGGTTGTCGTCCAGCCAGTCGCGCAACATCGGCCGCAGCATGTCTTCCGCGATCTCGTCGAGCGAGCGACGCTCGACACCGTCGATAGCGGCAGCAAGCTCCTCGAACGAGCGGCTGATCTGGAGCCCCGTGTCAGGCGACATCAAGGATTGCTGCGCGGAAAAGGCGACCTGCGGCAGAAGTTCGTTCGACAAGGCGGAAGCGATGGCATCGACAACCGGCTCCGCGACGGGCGCTGCAGGCGCAACCTCGACAGGCGGCCAGGATGCGGCGGCGGGCGCGATATCCTCGTAGGTTGGAACAGGCTGTTCCGAAACGGCCTGTGGAGCAGGCGCGGCGATCGGAGCGGGCGTTACGAACGGTATCGGTTCGACGACCGGCCGCTGCAATTCGACTGGCGGCTGCGGAGCTTCAAACATATGGGTCGGGATTTCCGCCTGGCGGAATGCCGGAGGTGCTTCTCGCAGCTGGGCGGTATTTCGTTCGGACGCGGCGCGGACCCGTGCGGCTACATCGGCAAGCGACATGGCACGTTCAGGCTCGTCCACCAGGGGAGCCGAGCCCGCGGAATTGGCGGCAACGAAGCGGGGATCAGGCTGTGACACCGGCTCGGGAAACTCGACAGCGGCGTAGGCCTGGTCGACCGTCAGGTGAATATCGGAGGAGCGGTCGTCTTCCTCGGCGGCATAAACCGGCGGCAAGGCGTTCGATAGCGCCCTGCCCGCACCTGGCTCATTGCTCTCGATGATCTGTCGGATCGACGCGAGAATTTCTTCCATCGACGGTTCACGCGCTACGCTTGGCTGAGCCATATTTATCCTCGTTATCAAGCAAACGACCGGATTGCGTGGATGGGCATCCGAATCACCCAGACTTTAGGATAGCGAAACGAGGAAAAAAATCAGCGCGAATCAAATGACTGCCGCCATGCACAGCTTTCTCGAAGGCTGTCGAGGACGGTCCGGAAACAAAAACGGGCGCCACCGGCGCCCGCAAAACGGCAAGAATGCAGCCGTTATCAGAATACGAATTCGCGCGCCTTGGCAAAGCCCGGCAATGGCTTCACGGAGGCGTTGAAATAGACGTTCTCCGAGATTGCCCCGCGCTCGCTTGAGAACACCGCAGCGCGTGCGGACCCTCCCTGGCCCTGCACCGTCACCAGACGTCCGCCATCCCGCAGCTGCGACAACAGCGCTGGCGGAACTTCCTCGACGGCGCCATTGACGAAAATCAGATCGTAAGGGGCGCCGGTCGTGTTGCCTGCGTTCAGTGCGCCGGTGGCGACCGAGACGTTCGGGTAGCTGGAAAGGTTTGCCTTCGCAGCGGCGGCAAGCTCTTCGTTCTGCTCCAGGGCGACAACCGAGCCCGCGAGCATGGAAAGGATCGCGGACAGATAACCGGTACCACAGCCAACCTCCAGAACGACGTCGTCCTTTCTGATCTCGGCGAGCTGAAGAAGCTTCGCCAGCGGCGACGGCTGCATCAGATAACGCGCCAGCTGTCCGTCCGCAGCAGGACAGATCTCGACGTCGCTATCCACGTAGGCGAGCGTCTTGGACTTTTCCGGGACGAACGCTTCGCGCGGGACGGTCGCAAATGCCGTCAGCACGGAATGCGAGGTGACGTCCGTCGTGCGGACCTGATTGTCGACCATGTTGGCGCGCGCTGTATCGAAATTCATATTGTCCTCTCGCTTATCGAAAGCGTTCTGTCTGCTCGTCTCTTAATCTCGGAAAACCCGCCTTTCAAGGCTTGGCGACCATCCACGACAAGAATTAGGGGATCGCATGGCAAGCATACGGCGTCGAGCCAATCGTTCGTGGCATATAGCAACGCGCTGTGATATTATTGCAACCGGAGGAAAAGGAGGAAATATCATGGCTGCGATCGCGGAACTGTTCTCGCTGTTCGATTTTCTCATCGTAACGGCGCTTGTCGGTATTTTCTGCTGCGGGTTGCTGGATAGAGAAACACGATAAGCGGGCGCACAGGACAACTGAAACGGGAACGTTCAGGTAACTGTCAGCTTCGGAGTGAATTATAGCCATTCCTAAAACGCACCAAACGGGCTGGAATGGTGAATAAATCTACTGCGATCGGCGGACTGTTCGTCTGCACATTCCTTGTCATCATTCTCCTGATTCCCCTTGTCGCCGCGACAGCGCCGCATGTCACCACCAACGGCATTTCACCTATGCCGTCACTGCAGCGTATCGACTGATTGGAAGCGACTTTCCGCCGCTGACGTCGCTTGGCGCGGCACATATCGCTCGCGGGATCGCTCTCCGCCTGACGCATTCAAAATGAGCGAGTTTTTCCACCAAGCCTCTTGCGCTCGATTTCTATTCATTCTAAATGCCGCCCAACGCTTCGGTTGCTCCGAGCGTTGTGAGGCCTCGTGGCGGAGTGGTGACGCAGAGGACTGCAAATCCTTGCACCCCGGTTCAATTCCGGGCGAGGCCTCCAAACATTTTCCACTGACTGAGACAGTGATTTGTAGCGCTAGGCGGGTGGCCGAATGCGCAGACCTTCTTGCATTCTCACTGCAGCACGTTTCCCTTGATTTCCAATGAATCCTTGGCTGCCATGCGACATGGAATGCAACATACGACGCGTCCAGTCCCCATCCCGAGTGTAGCGCAAAAATGAAAACGCCCGCCTCTGTGAACAGGGCGGGCATGGCTATATTCAGATTGGTAGCAAGCTTACTTCGTGCGGCAACGACCGGTCTTGGTGGTTTCCTTGTCGCCGTCGTCGTAGGCGATGCCGATTTTCTCGCCAGCAAGGGACGCAATTGTGCCCGGATACCAGTCAC
The DNA here is from genome assembly GCF_001429725.1 of Rhizobium sp. Root708. GTDB lineage: Bacteria > Pseudomonadota > Alphaproteobacteria > Rhizobiales > Rhizobiaceae > Rhizobium. The sequence goes on from NZ_LMHV01000034.1 coordinate 248,178, forward strand.
CGGCGTTCTTGAAGTTGCACTCGACCTTCATGCCGATCATCCAGTCGTATGGACGAACCTGGCTGGTGTTTACAGTTTCACGGTCACCATCGTCATAGCGAATGGTAACCTCTCCGCCACCAACCTTCTCCGCAACGCCCGGGAACCAGTATCCTGCGCCCTTGTAGTTTCCTAAAACCCAATCACCTGCCGTCTGAGCGCTGGCGAACCCGCCGCTCACGGCGAGCATGCATCCCGCAATAATCATCTTGCGCTTGATCAAAAAACTGTCTCCCAGTAGCCAGCCCGCAATTGGGCCTGTGAGCAGAATTATGATCGGGCACTTAATGGCGGATGAACGCGAGAAGCCATAGAACATCCGACCGCGCGCCATTTTTGGGGCAGTCTATCGTTTGGTTGCAGGCTGCGGAATTGAATCGGATATTTCGCGGTTATGAGCCCCTCGCTGTGGGTTTTAGTGGGTGATCAAGTCCACGTAGTCGTCCTGGATCTCTCCGATCCGCTCGCCCCTCTCGTCCACCGGTCGCCAACCATTTGGTTGCGCCTCCACGTCCTAACGTGCGAGACCAGCGGGCAGTCCATACGCACCATGAAGTGAGAAATGTCGTGAAAACTGGAGATACGCCCGAACCGGGCCGGGCAACGCGGATCATTATTCTGATCGCTATGGTTCTCTCTGCCGTGACCGCGGTTGGCGGCTTTATCGCGGTTTACCGGGCTACGTTTGTCACCCTGTGAGTGGGGTAACGGCATCTGATCCAGGCATCAGATGGAAGCAAAAGCGGCCGCGTAAATCCCGCGACCGCTCACTTGGTCCCACTCCGTTCACTGTGCGATGCACTGACGGCGGGGGCCGTAATATGGCTGGTATGTGTTGTCGTAGGCGCGGTACGAACGATAACGGCTGTAGCACCAGTCGGCGTGCGATCCGGTTGCCCGGGCCCGCGGCTGTTGCGACGAGATGATACCGCCGATGATAGCACCGGCAGCAAGGCCGCCGATCAGCGCGCCAGCGCCATTGTCGTGGTCGTCGTAGTAGCGCCGACCATAGTAACGGTCACCATAGTACCGATTTCCGTAGTAGCGGTCGCGATTATAACGGTTGCCATTTCTATAGCCGCCGCAGCGGTAGATTTCGCAACGCGAACGATGGCTGTTGGCTCCGGAATCGCCAAAGCTGCCTCTGCTCTGTGCAGAAGACGGATCGCGAGAATTTTCGGCCAAACTAGGCGTAAAGCTCGCGAGACCTGTCGCGATCGCCAGAAAAATCGTCGCCAGACGTTTCATTTCGTACCTCTCAAACCGCAATCGGCCCATCATGCATGCAGGAATAACGCGCTGATCTGCCGCAGGTTCCTGTCGCAAAAAGCGTTTCGCGCCTTTGGACAAGGCAAGAAAGAATCGGACAACTCCATTTGTGACACTTTTATTGCAGCGCTTGCTATTTTATGACGAGCTTCGAAAAAGTTCTCAACGGATGGATTGAATGCTCAGCTGGTTTCGCAAACTTCTGCCTCGGGAAGACCGATTCTTCGACCTCTTTGCCCAGCACTCGCGCACCATTGTCGGTGCTGCGGAGGCTTTGAACGAACTGCTTGCGGGCAAAGACACCGATCGCCACTGCGAGCGTATCGTCGCGTTGGAGAACGAAGCCGACGACATCACCCGCGAAGTGCTGCTCGCGGTGCGCCGCAGCTTCATAACGCCATTCGACCGCGTTGATATCAAGGATCTGATCCAGTCGATGGATGACGCGATCGACATGATGCACAAGACGGTGAAAACCATCCGCTTGTTCGAGCAGAAGGAATTCGATCCCCGCATGCAGGAGATGGGAACCGCGATCGTCCAGGCGGCGCATCTCGTGGCCGAAGCCATCCCGCTTCTCAACCGGATCAACGCCAATGCGCCTCGCCTGATGGCAATCGCCGAGGAAGTGACGCGCGTCGAGGGACGGTCCGATGATCTGCACGATCGCGGGCTGAAGGACCTGTTTCTCCGTCACGGAGCATCGAACCCAATGGCCTATATCATCGGCAGCGAAATCTATGGCGAACTTGAGAAGGTCGTCGATCGCTTCGAGGACGTTGCAAACGAAATCAGCGGCATCGTGATCGAGAACGTCTGATGGACGCCACCCTCGCCTTCCCATTGCTCGCGGCGCTGATTGCGATCGCGCTGTTCTTCGATTTCCTCAACGGCCTGCATGACGCGGCGAATTCGATCGCAACGATCGTGTCGACGCGCGTGCTGCGGCCGCAATATGCGGTCGCCTGGGCCGCCTTCTTCAACTTCATTGCCTTCCTGTTCTTCGGCCTGCACGTCGCCGAGACGCTCGGCACCGGCATCATCGATCCCGCCATCGTTTCGCCGATGGTGATCTTTGCCGCGCTAATGGGCGCGATCATCTGGAACATCGTCACCTGGGTGCTCGGCATCCCGTCAAGCTCCTCCCACGCGCTGGTGGGTGGTTTGGTCGGCGCCGGTCTCGCAAAGGTCGGTTGGAGCTCCATCGTCTGGAGCGGGCTTCTGAAGACGGCCGGGGCGATCGTGATGTCGCCGATGATCGGCTTTCTTCTGGCACTCTTCCTGGTGCTCGTCGTCTCGTGGCTGTTCGTGCGACAGACGCCTTTTGCGGTCGACCGAACGTTCCGCGTACTGCAATTCGCGTCGGCCTCCCTATATTCGCTTGGTCACGGCGGTAACGACGCGCAGAAGACGATGGGGATCATTGCGATCCTGCTCTACTCGCAGGGTTATCTCGGCGGCAGCTTTCACGTTCCGCTTTGGGTCGTCCTGTCGTGCCAGTCGGCCATGGCGCTCGGCACATTGTTCGGGGGGTGGCGGATCGTTCACACCATGGGCTCCAAGATCACCCGCCTCAATCCCATGCAGGGCTTCTGCGCAGAAACAGGCGGAGCGCTGACGCTCTTTGCCGCCACGTGGCTCGGCATTCCCGTTTCGACGACACATACCATAACCGGTGCGATCGTCGGCGTGGGTGCTGCGCGTCGTGTCTCGGCTGTGCGCTGGGGGCTTGCAGGCAACATTGTCATCGCCTGGGTCATCACATTGCCGGCCGCCGCATTGATCTCAGCGGCGTTCTACTGGGCCGCTGCCCTTTTCAACTAATGAGGGGGCGGGTCTCCGCCTCTTCTGCCACCAGACGGAGAATCGCCGCCGCATTCTCCGCGCCACATGCAGGTCGTGGGACAGGACCAGGACGCCGAGCGGCACCATCCAGAATCCGAGAATCGGCAAAAATCCGAGACAGCCGCCTGCGACAAGCAGCCCGCCGATCGACAATCGCGCCGCGCGCGACTGCGGCAGGGGGATACGGACAGAGCCCATAACGATCTGGCGTGTCGAATGATCAATGCCAAACCGCTTGGATGTCTGTTTTTGCGTGTTGTCGTTGCTGTCAGTCATCCACAGGAGATGGGGATAACCACAATGAATGCAAGGAGATGTCATTTTTTTGAAAAAACCGCTTGGCAAATCGTGCAAGCATTTGTATTAGCCCACTCACACCGCGGCGAGCGGTGATCCCTGGTAGCTCAGCGGTAGAGCATTCGACTGTTAATCGACAGGTCGCCGGTTCGAATCCGGCCCGGGGAGCCAGTTTCAAAGGCCTGCATTGAAAAATGCAGGCCTTTATTTATTTCACGATATCAAGCTCATCCGACGCCATAAGCGGCGCTATTTCTTGCGCTTCAGTTTCGGCGGTGGAGGCGGCGGCGTCAAAGCGCCCTCGGCGAAGCAATAGCCTGCGACCGAGCCTTTGGTCCGGAAGAGGAAGCCCTGCCCCTCCGCGTGCCATCTGCACGTCAGGGAGTTTGCATCCCACGCCGTAACCTTGACGTCGTTGATTCCCTTTCCGGCGTAGTAAGATCCGGGATTGCCTGTCAGCTGCCACCCCGTCGGCGTCTTCACCGTCCATGAGACGGCCGGCGGTCCGCCGTCCGTTTCCTTGATGCCGAAGTCAGGCGTCTGGCATCGTTTGGTGGCGGGATCGCAGGTCAAGGTGGTGGTCGCCGCCTGCGGGGGAGATTCTTTGCCTACTGTGGTGCAACCAGCCAGACCGATTGCCAGAACGCCGCAAACAAACAGAACACGATACGCCATAAATCTACTCCCCCCAACAATATCTGCGCACATGCTACTATAATCACGGCCGCGGCGGCGCTCCTCCGTTCGAGTGATCTGGCTCCTCCAAGAGTACACTTGAAACCTTTTGCGCCTGCGGCGACGCTCGTTTTCGGCTGCCCACACAACTGAAACTTTTGATCCACGAGCATCGTACCTTCGTAACAGACACGAAGCAGCATGACGGGGAACAGGGCATTGGCGGATAACGGAAAAAAACCGGTCATCGTATGGTTTCGCAAGGATTTGCGCCTCGATGACAACCACGCACTGCAGGCGGCCTGCAGCAGCGGCAAGCCAGTCATTGCCGTTTATATCCGTGAGCCCGCCTCGTCAGGCACGGGAGCGCTCGGGGCCGCGCAGGAATGGTGGCTCCATCATGCCCTCGATCAACTGGACAAATCGCTGACGAAGCTCGGCGGGCGGCTTCACCTCGCAACCGGAAGGGCAATCGACGCTCTCTCGGACCTATTGTCGACAAGCCTCGCGGACATGGTCGTCTGGAATCGCCGTTATGATCCGCCCGGCATTGCCATCGACGAACGATTGAAGCGAGAGCTGCAAGAGCGAGGCGTGGAGGCTCGGAGCTTCGCCGGACAGCTGCTCCATGAACCGACAAAGCTTCTCACCGGCAGCGGCACACCCTATCGGGTCTATACGCCCTTCTGGCGGGCGCTCGAGCGCGCGGGCGAGCCGCCTCGCCCGATCGATGCGCCGGACAAGATCCAGTTCGCACCCATTTCAGGTGCCGGTGAAAAGCTTTCATCCTGGAACCTGCTGCCGACCAAGCCAAACTGGGCGCGGGAGTTTGCCGACATGTGGCACCCCGGCGAGGAGGCTGCGCGGGAACGCCTTCGGGATTTCATCGACGACGGCCTGAAGGGGTATAAGACGGATCGGGATTTTCCGGCGAAGCCATCAACATCGATGCTGTCTCCCTATCTGGCGCTGGGGCTGATCTCCCCGGCAAGGATCTGGGAGGAGACACGAGGAACGCATTTTCCAACCGCCGACATCGTCCATTTCCGCAAGGAACTCGCCTGGCGCGAGTTTTCCTACCATCTGCTCTATCATTTTCCGAAACTGCCCTACGAAAACTGGAACGAGCGGTTCGACGGCTTTGAGTGGTATAACGGGACCTCGCATTTTCATGCCTGGACGACCGGCATGACCGGCTATCCAATCGTCGATGCCGGCATGCGCCAGCTCTGGCGCCACGGCTTCATGCACAATCGAGTGCGGATGGTGGTCGCGTCGTTTCTCATCAAGGATCTGCTGATCGATTGGCGACGTGGCGAAAAGTGGTTTCGCGACACCCTCATCGATGCCGATCCCGCAAGCAATGCCGCGAGCTGGCAGTGGGTCGCCGGGTCCGGCGCTGACGCTTCCCCGTTCTTTCGTGTTTTCAATCCAGTGCTTCAGGGCGAGAAGTTCGATCCGGATGGGGATTACGTTCGGGAGTTCGTGCCGGAGATCGCGGCACTCGGAGACAAGTACATTCATCGCCCATTCGACGCTCCGGCGAATGTGCTGGAGAAAGCCGGCGTCGAGCTTGGCAAGACCTACCCCAAACCCATCGTCGACCATGCTGTTGCCCGCGACAGGGCCCTGAAAGCATACAGCGCCGTAAAGGATGCAGCATGAACGCGCATTTTCCGCAGACCCCGCGCAAGCTCAAGGTGGCGATCATCGGCTCCGGCATTTCAGGAGCCTCGGCAGCCTTTGCCCTCAATCCGCTACACGACGTCACGCTCTACGAAAAGGCGGAACGGACTGGCGGACATACGGCAACCGTGGATATAGACTATGACGGCGTCGAGATTTCCGTCGACACCGGCTTCATCGTCTATAACGAGCCGAGTTATCCCAATCTGACAGCGCTGTTCCGGGAACTGGGCGTCGCGACACATGCGAGCGACATGAGCTTTTCGCTGTCCCTCGACCACGGCAAGCTCGAATGGGCCGGCGGCGGCCTTTCCTCGGTATTCGCTCAGACCCGAAATCTGCTGAGCCCGTCCTTTCTGCTGATGATCCGGGAAATTCTACGCTTCAACCGCACATGCCTGCGGGACCGCGATGCCGGGCACCTGGCCGCCCGCTCAATCGGCGACTATCTCGATTGGCGCGGCTTTTCGCCCGGCTTCACCAACAATTATCTGGTGCCGATGGCCGCGGCGATCTGGTCGACACCGGCCACCAAAATGCTGCAGTTTCCCGCCGAACACTTCGTGAATTTCTTCGACAATCATCGGCTGATCTATTCCCGGCAGCATCAATGGCGAACCGTGACCGGCGGCAGCCGTAATTATCTCGACAAGCTGCTGCGACCGCTCGGGGATCGCGTAAAGACGGGGCTTGGCGTCAGAAGTGTCGTGCGTGACGAGACGGGGGTGACTGTCATCGACGATACCGGGGCCGAGGCGCGCTTCGACAAGGTGATTTTCGCCACGCACAGCGACCAGACGCTGCGGATGCTGACGCACCCCACGGGCCAGGAAGCGAGAATTCTGGCAGCCGTCCCCTACCAGCCAAATCGCGTCGTTCTTCACCGCGACGAGAAGCTCATGCCGACCCGGCGTAAGGTTTGGGCATCGTGGAACTATCTTCGCTCGAGCCATGCCGACGGCAATGCAGCGGTTGCGGTGACCTACTGGATGAACAGGCTGCAGGGGATCGACAACCGTTTTCCGCTGTTCGTGACACTCAATCCCGACCGCGAGCCGGATAGAAGCAAGGTCTTCGCCGAGTTCTCCTACGAGCATCCTCAGTTTTCAGCCGAAAGCGTGGCCGCACAGAATGCCCTCCAGGCAATCCAGGGGCAGAGCAACAGCTATTTTGCCGGCGCGTGGACCGGCTACGGCTTCCATGAAGACGGCCTCGTATCGGGCCTTGCAGCCGCTGAGGCGCTGGGCGCCGATCTACCTTGGCGACAACATCGCTCCCTCAAGCAAGATACGGATAGGGCAGCATGAGGAACCGAGGCCGAAGACAAGGTGTCGGTATGATCGCCAACGGCCCTCCGCCGGCGGCTGCGGCCACCCTCTATGTCGGCGATGTCATGCATCAGCGGATGAAGCCCTTCGGCCACCGTTTTCGTTACCGGGTGTTCTCCCTGGCAATCGACCTCGATCGCCTCGACGAGGCGGACCGCAGTTCCGTCCTTTTTTCGGTGAACCGACCGAACCTCGTCTCGTTCCGCGAGTGCGACCACTCCGATAGCCGGACGACGCGTGCTCATGCCGACGAGTTGCTTGCGCACGCGGGCATCCGGGCCACTCGCATCATCCTTGTCTGCTACCCGCGAATATTCGGCTACGTCTTCAACCCGCTGTCGGTCTACTACGCCTACGACGACGCTGGGCAGGTCAGCGCGCTCATCTACGAAGTCCGGAACACCTTTGGCGAGCGCCACAGCTACGTTTGCCCTGTTGATCGCGGGCAGGCATCCGATGCAGGCATTCGGCAGGTGTGCGACAAGCTGTTTCACGTCTCGCCATTCATTGAGATGGACATGCGCTATCACTTCCGAATGCTGCCGCCCGGGAGAGAAATTCGCTGGCGGATACTGGAGACCGACAAGCACGGTCCATTGCTCGCCGCCACATTCGCAGGGCAGCAAGCATCGCTGACGACAGCCGCACTGGCCGGACTACTGCTCCGGCTGCCCTTCCTCACCGCCAAGATCGTGGGCGGAATTCACTGGGAGGCGCTGAAGCTCTGGCTGAAGGGCGCGCGATATATCCGCCGTCCCGCCCCTCCGCCACCTCACAGTGTCGTCCTGTCCGAACAGATACCGGACGCGGCAGAATGAGGATGACGAAGCCGAACGCGAGCTCTCGCAAAGAAACGATTTTCGTTTTTCGAAAACCTGCGATAGCGTCTGACACAATCGCCGGGGGGTGGAACATCACGAACAATAACGTCCTTAACCGGCAGCGACGCCGGAGGAACAGTCCATGACGAATTTGGAAACGGTTGACGGTACGCCCGTTACGCTTCTGAGCAGGGAGAATATTGCCGCTATCGCCAAAAATGTGCCGTGGCGCGCGCGCATGGTGCTGCGTGCCTTGCTCAGCATGCGGAGCGGATCTCTGACGCTTACCCTTCCAGACGGCCGGACCATCCTCGCCAAGGGTGCTTCTCCCGGCACCGACGCCCTGCTTCGCTTGAAAAACTGGAACATCGCCTATCGGTCGCTCGCCACAGGAACCATCGGGGTCGCCGAGACCTACATGGATGGTGACTGGGACAGCCCCGATATCGCTGCATTCCTAGAGTTGTTCCTCGTAAACACCGAGGCAGCGAAGACTTACGCCGGCGGCCAGGGCAGCGTCATGCGTCTTGTCGAGCGCGTCAGGCATTGGATGAACGCCAATACGCGTGCCGGCTCGCGCCGGAACATCGCCGCCCACTACGATCTCGGCAACGATTTCTACAGTCAATGGCTCGATCCGACGATGACGTATTCGTCGGCGCTCTATTCGACGGGTGCCAACGACCTGCAATCCGCCCAGCACGCCAAATACCATGCATTGGCCGAGGCGACCGGCATCAGGCCGGGCGACCATGTGCTTGAGATCGGATGCGGCTGGGGCGGTTTCGCCGAGTTCGCCGCAAGCCAGCTCGACTGCCGCGTGACCGGATTGACCATCAGCAAGGAACAATTGGCCTTTGCGCAACAACGCATCCAGAAGGCCGGTCTTGCCGATCGCGCCGATTTCCGGTTACAGGACTATCGTGACGAAACCGGGCAATACGACCGCATCGTTTCGATCGAGATGTTCGAAGCCGTCGGAGAGAAGTACTGGCCGGCCTATTTCTCGAAACTGCGGCAATGCCTGAAACCCGGCGGTAAGGCCGGTCTCCAGATCATAACCATTCGCCCGGAAGCTTTCGAAGAATACCGCAGCAATCCCGATTTCATCCAAAGGTACGTCTTTCCGGGCGGAATGCTACCGACGCGCGATCATCTCGCGGATCTGGGAAATAAAGTAAACTTGTCACTGGTCAGAGACTTCGGTTTCGGGTTAGACTACGCTCGTACGCTCGCCGAGTGGCGCGAGCGGTTTTGGTCCGTTTGGGAGCGCATTCGCCCGATGGGCTTTGACGAGCGGTTCAAACGGCTCTGGGAATTCTACTTGTTCTATTGCGAAGCCGGCTTCCGCGCCCGAAACATAGACGTCCGCCAGGTCGTCTTTTCGCGGAGCTGACGAGAGTGGGTGGCGGACAGATCGGGCAGCTGACCTCCTGTCCGTTCCGCCACCTGCCTCGTCAATGGTGTCGAGCCGCCAATTATTCAGCAGGGTGCGGTGTCACCGGTCGGCGACGGCCTTCAAGCGGGCGTTCACGCCAGCCTGTCGCGCGATTGATCAGCCGGAAATAGAGATTGTAAGGCACCAGCTTCAGAAGCTTGAGCGTGTAGGTAAATCGCTTCGGGAAGGTGATTTCGAAGCGCTTGGACTTCAGCCCGGCGGAGATTTCTGCGGCAGCCTCTTCCGCCGATATCAACGACGGCATCGGGAATTCATTCTTGCGGGTCGCCGGCGTGTCCACGAAACCCGGTGTCACGACCTGAATGCGGATTCCCATTTTATCGAGATCGAATTTCAGGCTTTCTGCCATGTTGATGAGAGCCGCTTTCGTCGCTCCATAGGCTGCGCTGGTCGGCAGGCCGCCATATCCGGTGGCGGATGAAACGATTGCGATCTGCCCCTGTCCCTTCGCCTTCATGTGGCGAACGGTGGGGATCAAGCAATTGACGACGCCCTGGACATTTACGGCAAAGCTCTGCTCGAAATCATCGCGCTTCAGTTCCTCGGCGTGGACGGGGAGATAGACGCCGGCGTTGAAAATCGCCAGCGCGAGCGTACCGTGCTCATACTCGATCGACGCAAGCACGTGCTCCATATCCTCGGGATCGGTCACGTCGCCGTCGAGGACCACGATGCTGCCCGCAAGACCGTTCGCCTGGGCTTGCAGTTCGGCAAGTTTTTCATGGTCACGGGCTGTCACCGCAACCCTGTAACCCTCTGCCGCCAACTGCAAAGCCAGCGCCCGCCCGATCCCGGAGCTTGCGCCGGATATCCAGACAATTCCGTCTTCAGGGTGGGCAATAAAATCGTGCATGGCGCAATTCCTCCGGCTTTCGCATCAACGTCGAAATTCATCCGGAAGTTCCTCGCTGCCTCCGGGGATATGCTCCTATCACGCTATTGTGGCTGCTTTCAGCCGATCAGATCGCCAAGGATCTGTCGGAACGATCCCGTCAGTTTGATCGGAGCGTCGAGCACCGAGAGAGCGATGCAGGGACGGTCTTTTTCGGCGACAGGCCGATGATCGACGGTTTCATCCGCAACGGAAATATCGCCGGGACCAAAGCGTCCTCGGGCATCGCAAAAAGCGCCGTCAAGAATAAGCGTCAGCTCCATGCCTTTGTGGGTGTGGGCCGGAAGTGAACGGCCCGGCCGGATCCACATCAGGCTGAACTCGAAACCACTGACATCGATCGAATACTCCTTGAAACCGGGAAGCTTCGTCCGCCAGGGAACACCGTCCACGTCAAAGCCGACGAAGCGTCGCAACGAAGCCGGAAAGACACCTGGGGAACCAGAAGCCGGTGTCAGCGCCTGCGAGGGCGGAGGCGAGCTAAAGATCGAGGATAAGCGAGTGTCGCGACTATCGATGACGGCAAGCTCGATGTCCTCGAGCGCCTCCCCGGCCAGACATTCCAGGTCCCGGACCAGTGCATGGTTGTCGGATTTGATCTCCAGATGACATTCGACAAGTACACGCACCGGCTCCGGGAGGGAGCCGGCTACATAATGCGCCATCAATGCATCGACCGTGTCGATATTTTGAGAAACCATGACGGTTTTCGGTCGTGTCCGCTTTCGTGATTGCTTTGTCGTCGTCCATACGATGAAAGTCAATCGCTGGATCAGCGTGGCTTAAGAGTACCGGCCGGTTCTAGGTTTACTTGCAGCCGGAGGTGTATTTTTGTCGTCGCACGCGGAGGCATGGAATAGCATTTCTTGCCAACCCAGCCTTGTGAAGGGAAAAGACCGTTCTTAAACTAAGCGTTTGAAAGAGGCAGATTCCATGACCGTGCACCCCTCAGTTCTTCAAGCTATCGGCAACACTCCTCTGATCAAACTGAAGGGAGCCTCAGACGCAACCGGCTGCACGATCCTCGGCAAGGCGGAGTTTCTGAACCCGGGCCAGTCCGTTAAAGATCGCGCGGCGCTCTACATCATTCGCGACGCGGAGCGCAAAGGGCTGCTGAAGCCTGGCGGCGTGATCGTCGAGGGCACGGCCGGCAATACCGGCATCGGACTGACGCTGGTCGCGAAGGCGCTCGGCTACCGCACCGTCATCGTGATCCCGGAAACCCAAAGCCAGGAAAAGAAGGACGCCTTGAAACTGCTTGGTGCTGAGCTGGTCGAGGTTCCGGCGGTTCCCTACAGGAATCCGAACAACTACGTGAAGGTCTCCGGCCGCCTGGCCGAACAGCTCGCCAAAACCGAGCCCAACGGCGCGATCTGGGCCAATCAGTTCGACAACGTCGCCAACCGGCAGGCCCACATCGAAACGACGGCGAAAGAGATCTGGAACGATACCGACGGGAAGGTTGACGGATTTATCTGCTCTGTCGGCTCCGGCGGTACGCTTGCCGGCGTTGCTGCCGGCCTGAAGGCCTTCAACAAGGACATCAAGATCGGCATTGCGGATCCGGATGGTGCGGCCCTTTACGAATTCTACAAGAGCGGCGAACTGAAATCGTCAGGTTCCTCCATCACCGAAGGCATCGGCCAGGGCCGCATCACGGCCAACCTCGAAGGTTTCGTTCCGGATTTCGCCTACAATATCTCGGACGCCGAAGCCTTGCCGTTCGTGTTCGATCTCGTCGAAAACGAAGGCCTGTGCCTGGGTGGTTCCACGGCGATCAACATCGCCGGAGCGGTCCGCCTCGCCAAGGATCTAGGCTCTGGCCATACCGTCGTGACGATCCTCTGCGATTATGGCAACCGTTACCAGTCGAAGCTCTTCAACCCTGACTTCCTGACGTCGAAGGGCCTGCCGCTGCCGGCGTGGCTGACATCGACGTCAGATATCAAGATCCCATACGGACCAGCGTGAGACCACATGCCAGTCAATGCCCTCTATCGTGACGATTTCTATCTCTCGACATGCGAAGCGGTGGTCACCGCGATCCATGACGATGGGGGCATCGAACTGGACCAGACATGCTTCTACGCGACCTCGGGCGGTCAGCCCGGAGATACCGGCTTTCTGGAGCGCGCCGATGGAAGCAAGATAACGCTCGGCCTAACGAAACACGGGTCCAGCAAGGATATCGTCATCCATGTGCCGGTCGAAGGCGAAGCAGCGCCTGCGATCGGTGAGAAGCTGGTCCTGCATGTCGATTGGCCTCGGCGCTACAAGCTGATGCGGATGCACACCGCCTGCCATCTCCTCTCGGTCGTTTGCCCGTTCCCGATCACCGGTGCGGCCGTCGGCGAAGACGAGAGTCGCGTCGATTTCGACATGACCGACACGATAGACAAGGACGAGGTCACGGCGAAGCTGATGGAGTTGGTTGCCCAGAACCATCCGGTCTATTTGCAGTGGATCACGGATGAGGAACTCGCTGCGAACCCCGGTATCGTGAAATCGAAGAACGTCCGTCCACCGATCGGTCTTGGACGCGTGAGCCTCGTCTGCATCGGAGAAGACTCGGCAATTGACAGCCAGCCCTGCGGCGGCACACATGTTTCGGAAACGCAGGAAGTCGGGCAGATTCACATCGCCAAGATCGAGAAGAAGGGCAAGGAAAACCGCCGCTTCCGAATCCGTTTCGGCGTGCCCGGCGACGAAGCCTGATACAAGGAAAGATTATGAGCGAAGAGAAGAGCCGTTTCGTCGTTTCTGCCGACTGGCTGCAGGCCGAACTTGGGAAGCCGGATTTGCGGGTGCTGGACGCGTCCTTCTATCTCCCGGCCCACAATCGCGATGCCAATGCGGAGTACGCGGCAGGACACATCCCCGGCGCGATCCGCTTTGATCAGGACAAGATCGCCGACCATTCCGTTCCTCTCCCTCACACAATCCCCTCGCCCGAGGAATTCGCCGCCGAAGTCGGGAAGCTTGGTATCGACGAGAACGATCGGATCGTCGTCTATGACGGGATCGGCATGTTCGCGTCGCCACGCGTGTGGTGGCTTTTTCGCGTGATGGGCGCGAGGAACGTCTTCGTGCTCGATGGGGGTCTCGACGGCTGGAAGGCCGAGGGTAGGCCGCTCGAGAGCGCTGTTCCGCAGTACGCGGCGAAGGTGTTTCATTCGCGCTACGATGCCGGCCGCGTCGTCCACCTCGATGCGATGCAGGCAATCGTATCCGACGGATCCCTGCAGATCGCCGATGCGCGGAGCGCGGGGCGCTTTGCCGCGACGGAGCCGGAACCGCGTGCCGGGATGCGATCGGGCCACATGCCCGGCGCTCGCAACCTCCCGTCCGGCGTCTTTGCCAGCAAGGGCTACTTCAAGTCCCTGCCGGACCTCAAGAAGACGATCGAGGACGCCGGTGTCGACCTTTCGAAGCCGGTGGTGACATCATGCGGCTCCGGGATAACCGCGGCGATCATCACGCTGGCGCTGGAATCGCTTGGTCACACCGATAACAAGCTCTACGACGGATCGTGGAGCGAATGGGGCTCGCGCGACGACACGCCTGTCGTAACCGGCCCCCCTACACCGTCCAAGGCTTGATCGACATGGCCAAGCCTCCCGTGTCCCTCAACGCCCACATCACGCACCTGGAAATGACGGCTGCTCCAAAGACCAGTCTGCCGGTGCCTGTCAACATTCAGACGGCGATCATGCGCGCGCCGTCCATTCCGCTGCCCTTCTATCGTTATCTCTACCGGCAGGTCGGCGCGCGGTGGCAGTGGGTCGAGCGACTGCGGATGACCGATGAGGAACTTGCGGCGGTACTGCACGACAAGCGCAACACCATCTCCGTTCTCTATGTCAACGGAGCGCCGGCCGGCTTCTACGAGTACGTGACCCGTGATGACGACACGATCGAGCTCAGCCATTTCGGACTGATCGAACATGCGCTTGGTCTGGGGATCGGAAAATGGTTCCTGCTGCAAGCGCTCTACGCGATATGGTCGCAGAATCCGCTGCGCGTGCTGACGACCACCAACAGTCTCGACCACCCGCGAGCGCTGCAGCTCTATCAGATGTTCGGCTTTTCGCCGGTTTCGACCGGTACTGCCGTCGTTCGCCCGCTGAGCGACAAGGAACTGCTGGAACTCTTCAAGAAGAGCTGACGCCCGCAAGTATCGGGTGGTTTTCGACAGTCGCCAATGGAACCATGACAGACCTCAAAAGGAGTTCTGTCATGTCGACCATTCACTTCTCTGCCATGCCATCAAGAGATGCCGAGCACATCTGGAGCGGCGGGAAGGACGCTTACGGCAATCCGCCGGAGACTATGGTCTCCGATGGGCCGGGCCATCCCTGCCGCCACTGCCTGCGGAACATCGACGCGTCCGAAGAGCTTCTGGTGTTCGCATACCGGCCGTTTCCTGACCTTCAACCCTATGCGGAGACCGGCCCGGTCTTCATGCACAAGCGGCCCTGCGCGCGATACGCCGCTGAGGAAATTCAACCACCCGTCCTCGGCGCCAGCCCGGATTTCATCGTCCGCGGCTACGGCGCCAACGACCGGATCGTCTATGGTACGGGTTCGGTTACGCCTATCGCGGATATCGAGCGCTATGCCGGGGAGTTGCTGGGACGGCCCGAGATTGCCTACGTCCACGTCCGATCGGCGCGCAACAACTGCTACCAATGCCGGATCGACAGATAGACGGAAGCCGGCCGCTTTCGCGACCGGCTTCCGTACATACCAGACAGGGCTACGCGACGTTGAGGGCGCTTTCCGGGGCGAACGGCTCGTAGCCGAGCGCTTCGGCAACCGGCTTGTTCGTCACGCGGCCCTTGTGAATATTCAGCCCGTTTCTGAGGTGCTTGTCTTCGGCAATCGCACGCAGACCACGGTCGGCGAGCGCAAGGCCGTAAACCAGCGTCGCATTGTTAAGCGCATGCGCCGATGTCACGGGCACGGCACCTGGCATGTTGGCGACGCAATAGTGGACGACGCCATCGACCTCGTAGGTGGGATCGGAGTGCGTCGTCGCATGTGATGTCTCGAAGCAGCCGCCTTGGTCGATCGCGACGTCGACGATAACGGAGCCCTTCTTCATTCCCGAGAGCATCTCGCGCGTGACCAGCTTCGGCGCCTGAGCACCCGGGACCAGAACCGCACCGATCACCAGATCCGCCGAGAACACCTCGTCCTCCAGTGCCTGGATGCTGGAATAACGGGTGTGTACGCGGCCGGAGAAAATGTCGTCGAGTTGACGCAGACGCGGCAGTGATTTGTCGAGGATGCAAACGTCGGCGCCAAGACCGGCCGCCATTCTTGCCGCATGCAGCCCGACGACGCCGCCGCCGATCACGGCAACCTTTGCCGGCAGGACACCGGGGACGCCGCCGAGCAGAATGCCGAGGCCGCCATTTGCCTTCTGCAGCGCCGTTGCGCCTGCCTGGATTGCAAGACGACCAGCGACCTCGGACATCGGCGCGAGCAGCGGCAGCCCGCCGCGCTCATCGGTCACCGTTTCGTAGGCCACCGCCGTCGCACCGGATGCCAGCAGTCCCTTCGTTTGCTCCGGATCCGGCGCAAGGTGGAGATAGGTGTAGAGGATCTGGCCTTCACGCAACTGCGCCCATTCGACAGGCTGAGGTTCCTTCACCTTTACGATCATGTCGCACTTGGCGAAAATGTCCTTGGCCGAGGCGACGATCTTCGCACCTGCGGCAGCATAGGCTGCATCATCCGCTCCGATCCCTGCCCCCGCTTTTGTCTCGACCCATACCTCATGACCATGCGCGATATATTCGCGCACAGACGCCGGCGTCAGACCGACGCGATACTCATGGTTCTTGATTTCCTTCGGGCAACCGACACGCATGGGCGTTCCTCTCATTTTCTTCCGCTGGGCGGATTATGTTTTGCAGAGAAATCTAAACACCAACCTCGTGCAAGGTCCTTGCAAAGAGGAATTGCAAAGCATGAGATTTTCGATGATTGTTGCGAAAATTGCCTGAAAATCGAAAGTTCTTCGAATGTCAGACTTGGATAGCATCGATCTTGCGATTCTGAAGACGCTCCAATCCGACGCGCGCATCACCAACTCGGACCTTGCCGCGAAAGTCGGACTGTCGGCATCGGCCTGTTCGCGGCGGCTCGACATTCTGGAAAGACAGGGTGTCGTGCGCGGCTATCATGCGCATGTGTCGCACAAGGCGCTCGACTACAAGATGATCGCGATCGTGCACATTTCGCTGTCCGGGCAGTTTGCTAAGACACTTTCGGAGTTCGAGGCCGCGGTGAAGCGGTGCCCCAACGTTCTCGTCTGTTATCTGATGTCCGGCGAATACGACTACATCCTTCGCGTCGCCGCACGCGATCTCGAGGATTACGAGCGCATTCACCGCGACTGGCTCTCGGCGCTTCCGCATGTCGTGAAGATCAACTCAAGCTTCGCGCTCAGGGAGATCATCGACCGCCCGAATGTCGGGCTTTGATGTCGCTGCCGAAGCCTTGAAAGATGGCAGCACGCCTTTCACCACGATAAGACCCGATCATGAAATCGAAGACGCACGGCTACATTTTCGCCCTTCTGGCAATCACCATCTTTTCGATCCAGGACGGCATCTCGAAGCACCTCGGGAGCGCCTACCCGCCTGTCTTCGTGACGATGGTGCGCTATTGGGCTTTCGCGCTCTTCACGATCGTTCTGGCGTCGAAAATGCGCGGCGGTTTGAGGGCAACGGCCAGAACAAAGCGCCCTCTTCTTCAGATCACCCGCGGCATCCTGCTCGCGGCGCAGGTGGTTGTCGTCGTCAGCTGCTTCGCCGTCATCGGGCTGGCGCATTCGCAGGCGATCTTCTCGGCAACGCCGATCCTGATCGCCCTGCTTTCCATGCCGATCCTCGGCGAGCGCGTCGGATGGCGCCGCTGGACGGCGATCATCGCGGGGCTGATCGGGGTCCTGCTGATCCTGAAGCCCGACGGCGGCTTCTTCGCTACCAAGCTGCTTTTGGCGATCTTCTCCTGCTTTCTCTTCGCGTTCTACGTGATCGCCACCCGGCTCGTCAGCAGGGAGGATTCCGCGATGACGAGCTTTTTCTACACGGGCGTCGTCGGCGGCGTCGCAATGACGTTGATCGGTCCCTTCTACTGGACATGGATGTCGCCATCGGACTGGATCTGGATGCTTCTGGTCTGCATGACGAGCATTTCGAGCCACTACCTCCTGATCCGGGCCTACGACATGCTCGACGCGGCGGCCATTCAGCCGATTACCTACCTGCAGCTCGTCTACGCATCCGTGATCGGCGTCACGATCTATGGCGAGAGCCTCAGCCTGAACACGATCGCCGGCTCGCTCATCGTCGTCGCATCCGGTATTTTCACCATCTGGAGGGAGCATGTCGTCGCGCGCCGGCAGGCGCTTGAGCGGTAAACACGTTCCACGCAATTTTAAGGAAGCGCATAAAGGGGCATCAATCAGTCATTGCTATTATGCCCTCATCGTATCGTTTGGGGAGCAAGCTGATGAACAACCTCAATATCATAACGCGCAAGGCGGAGCGAAAGATCTGCCGCATCTTCGGCAAGGTACGCTATCTCAACAAGGAAGTGGACGCGCGGATCGTCAATCTGTCCACCAGCGGTATCGCCCTAGAGGTACGATCGCCGCTGCACGCATCGTCTGGGAGCCGTGTGCAGATCGTGGCCGACGACCTCGGCGCGCTGCAGGGGATCATCCGCTGGAACCACAATGGCCGGCTCGGAATTCAGTTCGATCCGAACTCCAATTCCCGCGCCCAGGTTTCCTCCTATTTCCGGTTTTTCCATCGCGACGTCAAACCCGTCCTGATGCGGTAACGCATGTCATATTAAGGGTTTACTCCGCCGCAAATGTACCTAGTCTCGCCTGCGGGCCGGGCGACGCGTCATTTTCGAAGGAGCTTTCATGTCATCTCGTTTTGAATTGCCGCCGATGAGCAGACGTTCTCTGCTGACCGGCATGGCCGCCACGTCCGCTCTTGTATTGCTGCATCCTTTCGCGGCGCGCGCCAGTGCCAACCAGGCGCATCTGCGGCTGATGGAAACGACTGATATCCATGTCAACGTTTTTCCCTACGACTACTATGCCGACAAGCCCAATGACACGATGGGTCTGGCGCGAACGGCAACGATCATTGACGGCATCCGTGCCGAGGCTTCCAACTCCCTGCTGATCGACAACGGCGACCTGTTGCAGGGCAACCCGATGGGCGACTACATGGCCTATCAGCACGGCATGAAGGATGGCGACGTCCATCCCGTCATCAAGGCCATGAATACCCTCGACTACACCGTCGGGACCTTGGGAAACCACGAGTTCAACTACGGCCTGGACTTCATGTTCAAGGTGGTGAAGGGCGCGAATTTCCCGTTCGTATGCGCCAACCTGACCAAGGGCCAGCTCGCCGCCGATCCGAAGAAGGACGATCTCTTCTTCAAGCCATACGTCATCGTCGAGAAGATGATCAAGGATGGCAGTGGTAGCGAGAGCTTCGTGAAGATCGGCTTCATCGGCTTCGTGCCGCCGCAGATCATGTTGTGGGACATCAAGAACCTGGAAGGCAAGGCACAGACGCGCGACATCGTCGAAGCGGCAAAAGCATGGGTGCCGGTCATGAAGGAAGAAGGCGCCGACATCGTGGTGGCGCTTTCGCACTCCGGTATCGATGGGGCGGCATTCTCCGAGAAGATGGAAAATGCGTCGCTTCACCTTGCGGCAGTCGACGGCATCGACGCGATCTTTACCGGGCACCAGCATCTCGTCTTCCCCGGCCCAAAGACCTGGGATGGCATCCCGAACGCCGATCCCGTCAAAGGCACGCTGCATGGGAAGCCGGCGGTGATGGCCGGTTTCTGGGGATCGCATCTCGGCCTGATCGACCTTCTACTGGAGAAAGACGGCAAGAGCTGGAAGATCGTAGACTTCACCTCGGAAGCCCGTCCGATCTATCACCGCGACGACAGCAAGAAGGTGGTTCCGAACGTCGGTGATCAGAAGCGCATCATCGAAGCCGCCAAGGCCGAGCACGAGGCGACCCTTGCCTATGTCCGCACGCCCGTCGGCAAAACGTCGGCGCCGCTCTATTCCTATTTCGCGCTGGTCGCGGACGACCCATCCGTTCAGATCGTCTCGCAGGCACAGACCTGGTATATCAAGCAGATGCTGGCGGATACCGAATTCAAGGATCTGCCGGTCCTCTCGGCAGCAGCCCCCTTCAAGGCTGGCGGGCGTGGCGGAGCCGACTACTATACGGATGTTCCGGCCGGTGACATCGCCATCAAGAACGTGGCCGACATCTACCTTTATCCCAACACGGTTCAGGCAGTCGTCATTACCGGCGAACAGGTCCACAACTGGCTGGAAATGTCGGCCGGGATGTTCAATCAGATCGCCGTGGGTAGCAAGGACGCCGAGCTGCTGAACGCCGATTTTCCGTCGTACAATTTCGACGTTGTCGACGGCGTGACCTACGAGATCGACCTCTCCCAGCCGCGCAAATACGATAACGACGGAAAGGCAATCAATCCGACCTCAAGCCGCATCCAGAACCTGCAATTTAGTGGAAAGCCGATCGACCCGAAGCAGAAGTTCGTCGTGGTGACAAACAACTACCGTGCTGGCGGCGGTGGCAAGTTCCCCGATATCGCCGCCGACAAGGTCGTCTTCCAGGCGCCGGATACGAACCGGGACGTCATCGTTCGCTACATCCACGACCGAGGGACAATCAACCCCTCGGCCGACGGCAACTGGGTATTCAAGCCGCTTGCGGCCACGACCGCGACCTTCCAAAGCGGCCCGAAGGCGAAGCAGTTCATGGCCGAGGTCAAGGGTGCGAAGATCGTAGATGCGGGCGACGGCGCCGATGGCTTCGCGAAGTTCAGGCTCGTCCTCTGAGGAAAAACGGCGGGGCTAGCGCGCCCCGCCTCATTCCGCGGCCAGAGGCACATCCGGCGAACGAATTTCGCTCAATGCAGCGTGAAAATCCGCGTGACTCGGGCATGCCGTAAGGCGCGTTCGAAACGCATCGATCATCCAGCTCGCGGCAGGCCCGGGCGGGCTTGCGACCCTTCGCATCGCGTAGATCGGGTACTCGCCCTGCTCATAGGCTTGCAGATCGAGATGCACGAGGGCGCCGCTCATCAGGTCGTCGCGGATGATCGAAGCGGGCAGACCTCCCCAGCCAAGACCGCCACGAATCAATGCGTGCTTGCTGGCAATGTCGCTGACGCGCCACGTCTTGTAGGACAGCACATTGAAGTCCCTGCCCTTCGTCAGGCCGGACGCATCGGTGACGACAAGCTGAACCTCCTCGCGAACGTCAGCCAGGCTGAGCGGTCTGCCGATATTCGCCAGCGGATGCGTGCTTGCCGCCACCGGCATCATGAAGGAATGGCCGATCCGTTCGACTGTCAGCGAATCGTCCTGCTTCAGCACCGCGCCGCCGATCCCGATCGACGCCTTGCCCGTCAGGACGGCATCCATGACCATGCCGAGCTCACCGGCATTCAGGTTGAGGGATACGGTGGGGAAACGTTCCCGAAACTCGCGCAGGACATCCACAATGGCTCTCGACGGCACCATGACGCTTATCGCGACCGATACCTCCGCCTCCAACCCTTCCTTCAGGCTCTTGACGCGGGCGCGCATCACCTGCAGGTCGGTCAACAGCCGGCGCGCATCCTCCAGCATTGCCTTTCCGGCTTCAGTCAGCTTTGGCTGGCGCGCGCCGGAACGCTCGAAGAGCGGCATTTCAAGCTGCGCCTCGAGATTGGCGATCGTGTAGCTGACCACGGACTGCGCACGGTTCAGCGCACGCGACGCCGCAGAAAAGCTGCCCGTCTCGGCAACGGTCAGAAATACCTGCAGCTGGTCCAATGTGGGGTTCGGAAGCATACCCATCCAATCCATCGATAATCTTAATCGACATTATCCCAGTTTTTTAGATAGGCCGCCAGACATATTTCTCCTGTCGAACCGGTGTCCGACGACTTCCAAGCGGGCCCCGAAGCCAAGACGAGAGGAATATCAATCATGTCTTCCATTCTGCTTCTGACCTCCAGCCCGCGCGCCGAGTCTCTTTCCACGACCATCGCCGCTGACCTCGCAACCAAGCTCCAGACCCAGCGCGCCGGCACCGTTGTCGTGCGCCGCGACCTGGCTGCCAAGCCCCTGCCGCACATCGACGATCTGTTCACCGCAGCCATCCGCAAGCCGGCCGACCAGCGCACCGCGCAGGAAGCCGAAGCCGTAAAGACCTCCGATGAACTGGTCGACGAACTGCTCGCAGCAGACACGATCGTCATCGGCACCGGCCTCATCAACTTCAACATCTATTCTTCGCTGAAGACCTGGATCGACAACGTCGCCCGCGCCGGCCGTACCTTCCAGTACACCGAAAGCGGCCCGGTTGGCCTTGCCACCGGCAAGAAGGTTTATGTTGTTCTGGCATCCGGCGGCGTCTATTCGCAGGGTCCGGCCGCAGGCATGAACCACGCTGTTCCGTACCTGAAGTCCGTTCTCGGCTTCCTCGGCATCACCGACATCGAAACCATCTACGTCGAAGGCCTGGCATTCGGTCCCGAGGCTGCTGAGAAGGCTATCGGCGCAGCCAAGGCGCGCGCTGAAGAAATCGCGTTGGCCGCCTAAGGCATCATCGCTGATCATGTTCAGGCGGTCGGTTTCACCGGCCGCCTTTTCTTTTGTCCGGTTGAATCTCAGCCGGTCTGGTCGAGACCGACGCGACCGACCACGCAGTTTCTGCCATTGCGCTTGGCGAGGTAGAGGCGTTCATCGGCGGCGGAAAGCACGCTGGTGAAACTAGCGCCGTCGGCGACCGCCGTCGCGACGCCGACGCTGACCGTGACCTGCCGCCCATCAGGCGTGCTGACGCTGTTTGCGATCGTCCACCGCAGCCGCTCGGCAAGGCGAAGCCCTTCGCCATGATCGGTGTTCGGGCAGATCGCCACGAACTCCTCACCGCCGAAGCGGAACATGCGATCGTTGGCCCTGAGGATGCTGCCGAGGCGCCCGGCAATGGCCTTCAGCACCTCATCCCCCTGCAGATGGCCAAACTGGTCGTTGACGTCCTTGAAGTGATCCGCGTCGAGGATGATGACGGTCACATCCTGCCCCTGCCGCAAGGCTTCCTTGATCATCGCAGGCGCTTCCAGCTCCAGCCTTGTGCGATCGTAGAGGCCGGTCAGGACATCCCGGCCGGTACGGCTCAGGAGGTCGTTATAACGTTCGCGGAATGTCAGGTCGCCGAAGATGTCACCGATCGGTCGCGAATTGAACGCGAGCACGGAGTGCCGGCGGATTCCGTGCTCGTAGATCGCAAACATCGCCGTATAGAGGCAGACGGAGAACATCTTCGCCTTCCATCCGCCCCAGAAGGCCGCGGCCGGTACATCGAAGAAATAGTGAACAGCGCCGAAAAAGCCTATCTGGTCGAAGGTTAGAAGCGCAAAGCCGCACAGCATGAAGCGCAGAACGACTCTATGCCTGAGATAGCGCCCCAAGCGCTCGTAGAGCAGAATGATCCCGATCGAATCGAGATAGAGGAGCGCGGTGCCCCACAGCATCAGGCCGCCCATTTCCTTCAGGAAATCGAAGTTGGCACCCTGCCCCGCAGACAACTCTCCGGGCGAATGCAGCTGAAGCAGCCATGCGATGCTGACCGTCAGGAGGTTGCCGATGAACAATCCGTAGATTGGCTGGCGAACGATCGCCGCATCCTCCTGCAGGTAAAGCATCAGGATCATCATGAGCTTTCCGGCAAAGAAGACGGAGGAGCCGGGCGACACCGTGCCGAACGGCAGCGGCACATAGAAAACCGCCGCGAGATAGGTTTCCATGAAATGCATGACGCCGAGCGCTGTCAGGAACATGCCTAGGCCCAGGCGGTAACGGAAATGCAGCAGCGTCACCATCAGCGTGAAATAGCCGATGGCCTCGACCACAAAGAGAAGGAGATTTACGTTTTCCATTGGTCGGCCCGGCCACCAGCGTTCAGTCGAAGCCGGCGAAGTGCGGCTCTCAACTCAAGGCAATCGTTTGCCACCAGCCGATCGGCCGAACGAAAAACAGTCGAAGTTTCAACGGGCTTAAACACAAAAGTATCCTGCAAAACCTGCAGGCGATATCATTCGCTTCAATACTTTAACAATGGATGAGCAAAAGCGCGTGCGGTGCTCGCCAGTGGTCGATTTCCGGCGAAAACGATCAGACCTGTCGCACCTTCGCACCATCGCTGAACAGCGAGGGGCCGTTCTGATCGATGATCTGCTGGGCCTTCCGCACCGTGCACTCGATGGCGTCGTCGGAGGACGAGAACATGTCGGCGCGGATGAAATTGCGCACGAGCAACTCGTCTCCGACCGTCTTCTCGATACGTCCGGCCAGGCGATACTGCCCGCCTTCCTTCTGCGGCTCGGCATAGATGGTGCAATCACCATAAAGCTGCGGCTCGGAGGCAACGGCTGCACCGCCGCCGCCGGTCGGTTTCGCGTTGCCGGAAAACATGGAAAAAATGCTGGAAAATATAGAAGCCATGTCCCGCCTTTATCATGCTGCCCGGCAACGGAAAAGTTAAATAATCAGGTTCGCCAGTATCTCGTTTTCGGTGATGTCTTCGAAGCCGATCGCGGCGTTTTCGAAATTTGCCACGAGCTGGGCGAAGTTCTCAGGCGCCTTGGTCTCGATGCCGATCAGGACGGAACCGAAGTTGCGGGCCGTCTTTTTCAGGTATTCGAAACGCGCGATATCGTCGTCCGGCCCCAGGAGATTGAGGAAGTCGCGCAGCGCGCCCGGGCGCTGCGGCATACGCAGGATGAAGTATTTCTTGAGGCCCGCGTAGCGCATCGCACGCTCCTTCACGTCAGGCAGGCGCTCGAAGTCGAAATTGCCACCCGACACGATCGCGACAATTCTTTTGCCCCGGATCGCTTCCGGGGCCAGCGACGCCACGGCCGTCAGCGACAGCGCACCGGCAGGCTCTAGCACGACACCCTCGACATTCAGCATTTCGCTGATCGTCACGCAGATCGCGTTCTCCGGCATGAGAAGGACCTGCTCGGACGAGAACCCTTTCAGGGCTTCGAAATTCAGATCGCCGATCCGGCCGACTGCGGCGCCATCGACGAAATTGTCGACTTTCGGCAGCGTCACGACCTGCCCGGCTTCGATGCTTCGCTTGAGGCTCGGAGCGCCGGCGGGCTCGGTTAAGATGAAGCCTTCCCTGGGAACGATGTCCTTCAGATATCCGCTGACGCCGGCAGCGAGACCGCCGCCGCCGACCGGCATGACGACGAGGTCGGGAACTGCTCCTTCAGGCAGTTGCTGCATGATCTCAGCCGCAACCGTTGCCTGCCCCTCGATGATGTCGACATGGTCAAACGGAGGCACCATGACGCCATCGATCGCTTCGACATGGTCTCGCGCGGCCTTGTAGCACTGATCGAAGAAGTCGCCGGTCAGCTTGATCGTGATGAACTCGCCGCCGAAAATCCGGGTCTTGTCAATCTTCTGCTGCGGGGTCGTGACCGGCATGAAGACTACGCCTGGAACGCCGAAGTGGCGGCAAACAAAGGCAAAGCCCTGGGCGTGGTTGCCGGCGGAGGCGCATACGAACGTCTTGTCAGCAGCTCCGGTGACGAGTGCCTTGCGGAAGAAATTGAAGGCACCGCGGATCTTGTAGGACCGAACGGGCGAAAGATCCTCGCGCTTCAGCCAAATCTCCGCACCGTATCTGGAAGAAAGGTGCTCATTGAGCTGCAGCGGCGTAGCCGGAAAGAGGCTCCGCATTGCTTCTTCGGCGCGTTCGACATCCTGTGTGGTCACGGTCCCGATCCCTTGCTGTTTCGGCCCCCGCTATGGCACAGGCATAACAGCGAAAGAAGCCCATTTTCCGCTCGAATTGACTTCTATTGCAGAAGTCATGAAGCGAGGCCAAAAAAGAGCGTGTGATAACGAAATTGTGCACTGCACGAAAATTTCGAGATCGATAATATAGGCGTGATGATCATCAACAAATTTGCCAAACCAGTCGCCTGGTGCCTGTTGGGCGGGATAATTTTCGTGACCGTTTCGCCGATCGGGTTGCGACCGCACACGATCACGACGGTCAATATCGACCGAGCGCTGGCCTACCTTCTGGTGGGCCTGGTTTTCGCGGTGGCATATCCCAAGCAATGGATGCGCATCGCACTGCTCCTCATCGTCGGCGCAGTGGCTATCGAATACATGCAGTACTTGTCACCGACCCGTCATGCGCGCCTTCATGACGCGGCGATAAAGGCCGTGGGCGCGTCCTTCGGCGTTATGGCCGGCTGTCTCTTCAACAGATTTCGCCCTGACGTCGCTGAAGGCCGGACATCCTCCTCGATGGTTACCTCCGACGCACTTGACTGAATCGCGTTAGTCGTTGAAGGAGAAAGCCACGCGGGCGTGGCGAAACTGGTAGACGCAAGAGACTTAAAATCTCTCGGCCTTTGGCTGTGCGGGTTCGATCCCCGCCGCCCGCACCAGAATTGTACTGCAATCGATCCGAAACAATACCCGACGGATCCGGCTTCATCACAAGACGCTTTATCACCACGTTAGAATGTGTTTTTATGCGCCCGCGAGGGAAATGCGGCGATAGCGTGTAGTTTGTAAGCTTGTCTTGTGGGAGTAAGGCGATGGTTTACGATTGGGATGGCGCTCGGACACGGCGCCTAAAGCTATTTCGAGCAGGCACGACATTTCTGATTGCCGCAGCGGTCGTCGGCGCGACACTTCTCTTATATACCGCAAAACTGCATGGATTGTACGGATAGCGCGCCTATGCGCTTCGTGGTCGTTTCATAAAAAAGCGCGCCCGAACTCGGACGCGCTCTTCATTGTGAACGGGGTCGCTGTTAGGCGAGCTTTGCGGCGATTTTCGCGACGTGAGCGCCCTGATATTTCGCTGCTTCCAGCTCGATAGCGGAAGGCTGGCGTGAGCCGTCGCCGTTGGTGATCGTCGACGCGCCGTAGGGCGAGCCGCCCTTTACTTCTTCCGTTCCCATCTGGCCCTGGAAGGCATAGGGAAGACCGACCACGACCATGCCCTGGTGCAGGAAGGTCGGGATGAAGCCGAGGATGGTGGATTCCTGGCCGCCATGCTGCGTAGCCGAGGAGGTGAAGGCCGAGCCGACCTTGCCGACGAGCTTGCCGTTGAACCAAAGGCCGCCCGTCTGGTCCCAGAAATTGCGCATCTGCGAAGCGACGGTGCCGAAGCGGGTGCCGGCGCCAACGATGATAGCGTCATAGTCGGCGAGTTCGTCCGGCGTCGCTACCGGAGCGGCCTGGTCCATCTTGAAATGGGATGACTTGGCAACGTCTTCCGGAACGAGCTCGGGCACGCGCTTGACGGTGACGTCGGCGCCAGCGGACTTCGCACCTTCTGCAACGGCATAGGCCATCGTCTCGATGTGACCATAGGACGAATAGTAGAGAACCAGAACTTTAGCCATTTTCGCAATTTCCTTCTTTGGCGGTACCGACGGTGCCGGATCAGGCGCGCCGAACAGAACCCGTTTGATAAACTGTTGGATCATGGACGATGCCTCACAACGCTTTGTTGCGTTCGAAGCAATAGCTAACGCAGCCCTCGATGGGTCGCCAGCCGCAGGCAGGGAAACTCAGTGTTCAATCATAGTGGACGACATCAGGCTTGCATTCACATTTTCGCGAAAAAACGCAAAGGCTTCCTGTACCGCCTATTTGCTATAAGTTCATAACAACGCATCGAATACGAGACCTTTTCATGACTCAGGAAATTGTAACGGCTGCCATGCTCGCCATCGGCGATGAGCTCCTTTCCGGCCGCACCAAGGATAAGAATATCGGCCACCTGGCGGATATGCTGCTTCTGGCGGGCATCGACCTGAAAGAGGTCCGCATCGTCGGCGACGAGGAGGATGCGATCGTCGAGCCGCTAAATGCGCTCCGCGCGAAGTACGACTATGTCTTCACATCAGGCGGGATCGGTCCGACGCATGACGATATCACGGCCGACGCGGTTTCGAAGGCATTCGGCGTCGCCTGCGACTACGACGACAAGGCGATGGCACTGCTCGGTGACATGTACAAACGTCGCGAACTGGAATTTACCGAGGCACGCAAGCGCATGGCGCGGATGCCCGTCGGCGCTCAACACATCCCCAATCCGGTTTCGACAGCGCCGGGCTTTGTCATCGGCAATGTGCATGTGATGGCAGGCGTGCCGCAGGTCTTTCAGGCAATGGTCGACGCCGTCATCCCGACCTTGCGAACAGGAACGCCGGTTCTTTCCCTCGCCATATCCTGCCCCTTCGGCGAAGGCGACATCGGCACGCCGCTCGCAGCAATTCAAAAAGCTCATCCCGAAACCAGCATCGGGTCCTATCCGCGCTATGTCGGCCAGAAGTTTTCGACCGAGATCGTCGTTCGCGGCCGCGCGCAGGACGTCATCGACGCCGCCGGCGCCGATGTCCGGGCAATGATCGAAGACATCCAGAAAGCGAAGGAAATTCAAGAAAACCATTCGGCCGAGGCGTAGATTTACAGCCGATCAGCCCCACATGATTTAAGTCAAGGAAACGATCACCTTCAAGACGCATTGATTGCACAAAGACCTTTTCGCGCAGGAGAACCTGATGTCCTATAAAACGATCCTTGCCATTCTCGACACGGCCGACAATTGCGCAGCGGTTGCCGATTTCGCTTTCGCGATTGCCGCAGCAAACAACGCTCATGTCATAGGTTTGCACGCCGAAACGGTGGCTGTCGTGCCCCTCGTCGCGCCGATGGAAATTCCCGATCCGGTCGCGGTGCAGGCTCTACAGGACATGGCGCACTCCGAAACGGTCAACATCGAACGTATCGTGCAGCAGAAAGCGCAAGCGACAGGCGTATCTTTCGAATGGCGCAGCTACGCCTCCTCAACGGGATATGGAATCGGACCGCTCATCGAAAGCGCTCACAGCGCCGATCTCATCATTGCCTCGCAGGCGGATCCTTCAAGGCCGTCGGACAGTCATGTCGACGTGGACAGCTTTCTGCTTGAGAGCGGCCGGCCGGTGCTGATGATCCCGTTCATCATACGGCAGCCCAAGCCGATCAAGCGCGTCCTCATTGCCTGGAACGGCTCGAAGGAAGCGGCGCGCGCTGCGTTCGATGCCCTGCCCTTCCTCAAGGCCGCCGATGAAGTCGAGGTTCTATCCGTCGACCCCGTCGACAATGCCCTGCAGTCGGCGGCGGTCGCCGGAGCCGATATCGCCGCGACGCTCGCGCGCCACGGCATCCGGGTCACGCTGTCCACCGCGACCAGCACGGACAAGCACGCCGCCACCGTCATCGAGAACAGGCTTTCCGACAGCAGCATCGATCTTCTGGTCATGGGTGCCTACACGCATTCGCGGCTTTGGCAGATGATTTTTGGCGGAACGACGCGCACGTTGCTGCAGTCGATGACCGCGCTGACATTGCTGTCACGGTGATAGACGCTGCGAAGGGCTTGCCTTTTGCTGCCAAATTCCGCTAATTGCGACGACCGACGATAGCTCCGGCTTCGGTTCCATCGCGCAGTTTCGACTGCGCGATTTGCGTTTGACCGAATGACGCAGCCAAAGAGCGTCGGTCGCCGATGTCAGGCGCTCAATTCTTCATGCCTCGGAGCACGCTCATGTCCCTTCCCGATAAAGCCTTTCCCGTATCCTGGGATCAGTTCCATCGCGACGCTCGCGCGCTTGCGTGGCGTCTTGCCGGGCTCAACCGCGAATTCAAGGCGATCGTTTGCATCACCCGCGGCGGTCTCGTGCCTGCGGCGATCATCTCGCGCGAACTGAACATCCGCCTCATCGAGACGGTGTGCATCGCCTCCTACCACGACTATGTGAACCAGGGCGACATGCTGCTGTTGAAAGGGATCGCGCCGGAACTCCTCGCCAATGGCGGCGAAGGCGTTCTTGTCGTCGACGACCTAACGGACACCGGCAAGACCGCTTCGGAAGTGCGTGGCATGCTGCCGAAGGCCCACTTCGGCTGCGTCTACGCAAAGCCGCAGGGCGTTCCGATGATCGACACCTTCGTCACAGAGGTCAGCCAGGATACCTGGATCTACTTCCCCTGGGATATGGGCTTTACCTACCAGGAGCCGATCGCCAAGGGCGGTCGCGAATAAATACCCCGCAAGAGCACGAAACCAAGGACGACAACCTTAAATTGTTCCAATCTTTGTTTACCAACATCGCGATTTCGACTGTGCGCCGTCCCCCGCAGGCTTTATCATAAGCCATACAGACGGAAAGCAAGGGCGCTTTCCTTGGGGGCACGGTCGCTAGCGCGATGCTGAAACAAATATGATGGGTTGGCGATTGGCCGGCTTCGTTGCCGTTCTTGGGCTCTGTATGCACGGCCTGCCCGTGGCCGCGGAGCCCGCCTACGTTTCGGTCGTGCGCGAATTCGTCGAGAAGCGGGTGAAGCCGGTCATACTCGTTCCTCTCGTGCGCAAGGCGATCGAGGACCAGAACGCCAAGTTCGGCGATATCAGCGACATGGACGTCCGGGTGCTGGACAACACGTACCGGTCGGAAATCCAAAACGGCGAATGGCAGATGGTGAAGCGGCTCTTGGAAAAGCCGGTATCGCGCTATCTCAAATCCAAGCAGAATGATTCGCAGGGCACCATTGTCGAAATCTTTGTCACCGACCGGCATGGCCTGAACGTCGGCCAGAGCGTGCCGACAACCGACTACTGGCAGGGCGACGAAGACAAGTTCTTGAAAACCTTCGCCAAAGGCACCGACGCGACATTCATCGATCGCGCCGAACGGGACGATACGACCCAGCTTCTGGAGACGCAGGCGAGCTTCGTGATCCACGACGAGAGCGGTGAGGCCATCGGCATCGCGACGGTCACGATCGCCATCGACGCGCTGTAATTTCCGAAACGAATCGGCATGCCGATTTGCGTTGGAAATGCCATCAGCAAATCTGCGGTTTGCTGCAATTTTGTGATTTTCTCGGATTTCCGGTGCAGTCTTGGCAGCAAGCCCTTGAAATACAAGCGTGACTTTCTTTTCCCCATTCTCCACAGGGCGATCCACAATATCTTGTGGTGAACACTTCGTTAAAAACCACCCCTTGACGGAATCGCACTATTTCAAGTTAATGGAGGTCTGATGTTGCGGCGGCAGCTGGACCGGAATTAACGAGGCCGGTTCTCATCGAAAATCGAGCGCGGAATCAGGGTGTTGGATCCTTCAACGGATCTCCGCCCAGAGGGGATTTCGCGCGATTTTCGGCCCTCGAAAAACGACATCCGGGGGCTGGCGATAATAAGCTGTTAATACTATATTTAGTGTTTGCAGCCACCATCACCACAATATACAGGAAGAACATCTCCGGATGACACTCCTGTGACGGTACGGAAACGAGAACTGGCTGCGCTCTTTCGGCGTTGCCGGAGGTGGAAACTTGCGCCTGGTCAACGGGGACGGGGCGCGCAAGCTAGAGGTTAAGGCAAAATGCGCATAGAACGCCGTTTTACGAAGGCAGATCAGGGCGCTTACGCGGCTATCGAATTCCGCAAGGCGACCAGCGAGATCAAGAACCCCGATGGTTCGATCGTATTCCGCCTCGAAAACATCGACGTTCCCGCGCAGTTTTCGCAGGTTGCCGCCGACATTCTGGCGCAGAAGTATTTCCGCAAGGCTGGTGTCCCTGCCCGCCTGAAGAAGGTCGAGGAAAATGACGTTCCTTCCTTCCTGTGGCGCTCGGTTGCCGATGAGGCTGCTCTGAAGGAACTTCCGAAGGATCAGCAGTACGGCTCCGAAACCGATGCACGCCAGGTCTTCGACCGTCTTGCCGGCACCTGGACCTACTGGGGCTGGAAGGGCGGCTATTTCTCGTCCGAGGAAGATGCCTCTGCTTTCCGCGACGAGCTTGCCTACATGCTTGCCACGCAGCGCGTTGCCCCGAACTCGCCGCAGTGGTTCAACACCGGCATGCACTGGGCCTACGGCATCGACGGCCCCGGCCAGGGCCACTTCTATGTGGACCCCTTCACCGGCAAGCTGACGAAGTCGAAGTCGGCTTACGAGCATCCGCAGCCGCATGCCTGCTTCATCCAGTCCGTTGAAGACGATCTCGTCAACGAAGGCGGCATCATGGACCTGTGGGTCCGCGAAGCGCGCCTCTTCAAGTACGGCTCCGGCACCGGCTCCAACTTCTCCTATCTCCGTGGCGAAGGCGAAAAGCTTTCCGGCGGCGGCCGTTCCTCCGGCCTGATGAGTTTCCTGAAGATCGGCGACCGGGCGGCTGGCGCCATCAAGTCGGGCGGCACGACGCGCCGTGCGGCGAAGATGGTCGTGGTCGACATCGACCATCCGGATATCGAGGAATACATCAACTGGAAGGTCAAGGAAGAGCAGAAGGTTGCCGCTCTCGTCACCGGCTCCAAGGTCGTTGCCAAGCATCTCAAGGCCATCATGAAGGCCTGCGTCAATTGCGAAGGCGATAACGGCGATTGCTTCGACCCGAACAAGAACCCTGCCCTGAAGCGCGAAATCCGCGCTGCCAAGAAGGATCAGGTTCCTGAGAACTATATCGGCCGCGTCATCCAGTTCGCTCGCCAGGGCTACAAGGACCTCGAGTTCAAGACCTACGACACCGACTGGGATTCGGAAGCCTACCTCACGGTATCCGGCCAGAACTCCAACAACTCGGTTTCGATCAAGGACGACTTCCTGCGCGCGGTCGAAAATGACGGCGACTGGAACCTGACCGCCCGCAAGGACGGCAAGATCATGAAGACGCTGAAGGCACGCGACCTGTGGGAATCGATCTCCTACGCCGCATGGGCATCGGCCGATCCGGGCCTGCACTTCAACACGACGATGAACGATTGGCACACCAGCCCGGCCGCAGGCTCGATCCGCGCCTCCAACCCGTGCTCGGAATACATGTTCCTCGACGACACGGCCTGCAACCTTGCTTCGCTGAACCTGCTGCAGTTCAAGGACGCAGCAACCAAGCGCATCGATATCGCCGACTACGAACATGCGGTCCGCCTGTGGACGGTCGTGCTTGAAGTCTCCGTAATGATGGCGCAGTTCCCGTCGAAGCAGATCGCCGAGCGTTCATACGAATACCGCACGATCGGCCTCGGCTACGCCAACATCGGCGGTCTTCTGATGTCGTCGGGCATTCCCTATGACAGCGACGAAGCCCGCGCCATCGCAGGCTCGCTGACCGCGATCATGACCGGCATCTCCTACGCGACTTCGGCCGAGATCTCCTCCGAACTCGGACCTTTCCCGATGTTCAAGCCGAACCGCGAAGCCATGCTGCGGGTCATTCGCAACCATCGCCGCGCCGCTTATGGCGAGACATCAGGCTATGAAGGCCTGTCTATCAACCCGGTGGCGCTGATCCATTCCGAAAACCCGGACCAGGATCTGGCGGCGCACGCCAAGAGCGCCTGGGACAAGGCTCTCGAACTTGGCGAAAAGCACGGCTACCGCAACGCCCAGGCAACCGTCATCGCGCCGACAGGCACGATCGGCCTTGTCATGGATTGCGACACGACCGGTATCGAGCCTGACTTCGCGCTGGTGAAATTCAAGAAGCTCGCCGGCGGCGGCTACTTCAAGATCATCAACCGCGCCGTTCCGGAAGCCCTGCGCACGCTCGGCTACTCCGAGAGCCAGATCGCCGAGATCGAAGCTTACGCCGTCGGCCACGGAAACCTGAACCAGGCGCCGGCGATCAACCCCGGCTCGCTGAAGGCCAAGGGCTTCACCGACGAGAAGATCGAAGCCGTCAACGGTGCGCTGAAGCAGGCGTTCGACATCAAGTTCGTCTTCAACCAGTGGACGCTCGGCGCCGACTTCCTGAAGGGCACGCTTGGTGTTACCGACGAACAGCTCGGCGACATGAGCTTCAACCTGCTCGACCATGTCGGCTTCGCAAAGAAGGACATCGAGGCTGCCAACGTTCACGTCTGCGGCGCGATGACACTCGAAGGCGCACCATTCCTGAAGAACGAACACCTCGCCGTCTTCGATTGCGCCAACCCTTGCGGCAAGATCGGCAAGCGTTACCTCTCGGTCGACAGCCACATCCGCATGATGGCTGCCGCCCAGCCGTTCATCTCGGGTGCGATCTCCAAGACGATCAACATGCCGAACGACGCAACGGTCGACGATTGCAAGAGCGCCTACATGCTCTCCTGGAAGCTCGGCCTGAAGGCGAACGCTCTCTACCGCGACGGCTCCAAGCTGTCGCAGCCGCTGAACGCCTCGCTGATCGAAGACGAAAGCGATGAGGACGCACTGGACGATCTGCTGCAGCAGCCGGTCGCCGCACAGGCCGTCACCATCACCGAAAAGATCATCGAGCGTGTGGTCGAGCGCGTGACCCGCGAGCGCGAAAAGCTGCCGAACCGCCGCCAGGGCTACACCCAGAAGGCCGCCGTCGGCGGACACAAGGTGTATCTGCGCACCGGCGAATTCGGTGACGGTCGCATCGGCGAAATCTTCATCGACATGCACAAGGAAGGTGCCGCCTTCCGTGCGATGATGAACAACTTCGCCATCGCCATCTCGCTGGGTCTGCAGTACGGCGTGCCGCTCGAAGAATATGTGGAGGCCTTCACCTTCACCAAGTTCGAGCCGGCTGGCATGGTCATCGGCAACGACGCAATCAAGAACGCCACGTCAATCCTCGACTACGTGTTCCGCGAACTGGCCGTCTCCTACCTCGGCCGCCACGATCTGGCGCATGTCGATACGTCGGACTTCTCGAACACGGCTCTCGGCAAGGGCATCCAGGAAGGCAAGACGAACCTCGTCTCGACCGGCTGGACCCGCGGTTACAAGCCGACGATCGTTTCGAACAGCGAACGCCAGGCATCCGGCGAGCCCAAGGGATCGGCAACAGCCGCCCCAGCGCGTGCCTCCTCCGGTGCGACGGTAACGTCCTTCGCAGGCGCTGCCGCCCGCAAGATCGAGCCGACGGTTGCGATCTCCACCTCCGAAATCGTCGCTTTCAAGCGCGATTACGAGGAGCGCGCCAAGGAACTGGCCGAAGAGATCGCAGAGGAAGTGACCGAAGAAGTCACGACCGAAGCGCAGCAGCAGGCAACGGCACTGTTCTCCGACAAGGCCGCGGCTGACGCCGCATCGGCCAAGACGGAGGCCAAGAAGCTCGAAACCGAACGCCGCGCCCGGTCGATCATGCAGGGCTATACCGGCAACATTTGCTCGGAGTGCCAGAACTTCACGATGGTGCGCAACGGCACCTGCGAGAAGTGCGACACATGCGGCGCGACGAGCGGCTGCAGCTGATCAGGCTGGTTAAGGTTGGTTGGGTTGTTGGTTGGTTGGTTGGTCCAGCGGGAAGCGACGGATCAACTAACGCGAAGCTGAAATAGAGAAAGGAGCGGCCGTTTGGCCGCTCCTTTGCATTTTGTCTGCCTCGCATGACCAACACAACCGCCGCTCCCGGTATCGACACCGTGCGTTGCAGCCAGTTCGTGGAGACACGGCTGCGAATCGCTTAGCCAATTCTCTATCCGAACGAAGATGGAGGTGAGCATGGCACGCTGCGTCGCAACTAACGGAGATACGTGGGAAGTCTATAGCGGAACGGATGGCTGGCGCTGGCGGCGCACCGCCTCGAACGGCCGTATCGTCGGAGCATCGTCGCAAGGCTATTCCAACCGCAGCGATTGCATCGACAACGCAAGACGTAACGGCATGAGCTGCAATCCAGCGTGATGCCCAAAGCCTAGTCCGGAGGCTGGCGCGATCGGCGTCAACTCCGGCAGCTTGATAGTGCAGCCACACCGTCCTTCCATAGGTTCGTTGTTTGTGGATCGTTCAGCCGGTGTGACTGGGCGCGACCACGTCGGTGCGGCGGTCTTTTTGTTTGTGCCGTCATTCTCCAAAACGGCATCTTCCCTTCTTGACGATTTGCATCACATTACCGTTGGCCCGAAGCGCCGCTAACGCCACGTCATGATGATGACGTAGGACGGCAGCGCGGGCGAGCTTTGTCCGACCGGGATGCGTAACAATATTGGCGCAGGACGGGCGCTCGCGTGCCATTGATGCCAAGAACTCTCAAATCACAGTCACAAACAGGGAACGTTGCCATGCCATTTATCAAGACCGCCGACGGAACTGAGATTTTCTACAAGGATTGGGGTGTGGCCACCGCCCAGCCTATCGTCTTCCATCATGGCTGGCCGCTCAGCGCCGACGACTGGGATGCGCAAATGATGTTCTTTCTGGACAAGGGCTACCGGGTGATCGCCCATGACCGGCGCGGCCACGGGCGTTCGAGCCAGACCTGGCAGGGCAACGAGATGGACACCTATGCCGCCGACGTTGCGGCCCTTACCGACGCACTCGATCTCAAGAATGCCATCCATGTCGGCCACTCGACCGGTGGCGGCGAAGTTGCCCACTATGTCGCGCGCGCCAAGCCCGGCCGCGTTGCCAAGGCCGTGCTGATCGGCGCCGTACCGCCGATCATGGTGAAATCGGACAAGAACCCCGGCGGTCTGCCGCTCGAGGTTTTCGATGGCTTCCGTGCGGCACTTGTCGCCAATCGCGCCCAGTTCTTTCTCGATGTGCCGGCAGGCCCGTTCTACGGGTTCAATCGTCCTGGCGCGAAGGTCAGCCAGGGTATCATCGAGAACTGGTGGCGTCAGGGCATGATGGGAGCCGCCAAGGCGCACTATGATTGCATCAAGGCCTTCTCCGAGACCGACTTCTCCGACGATCTGAAAAATATCACGGTACCGACGCTCGTCATGCATGGCGATGACGACCAGATCGTTCCCTATGCCGATTCCGCGCCGCTTTCGGTCAAGCTCCTGAAGCACGGAACGCTCAAGACCTATGCCGGTCTACCGCATGGCATGTGCACGACGCATCCCGACATCGTCAACGCCGATCTGCTGGAGTTTTTCCTGGACTAGGACTGTCCGACCCGCGGCCTCTCTTCGGCTGAAAGCGAAGGGCTGCGGGATCTAAGCCAGAGAAGGCAGGCGGGCGAACTTCGGCTTCCCGTCTGCCGCTTCGCCTTCCTTACCGTTCCACGGCCGTTTCGGTTGCGGGTGGCTGCGGCAGTTCTTCCGCAATCTCTTCGGCAACGGCTGCGAGATCCAGATTTCCCCAGATCGAGGCGGACTGGCGGCGATCCTGACGGCGAGAGGATTTGACTTCGACAATGAACGGCTTCGACTGAGCGCGCATGGGGTTCCTATTGAGAGGCGTTGAACGAATCCATCAACGCCCTGAGCCTATGAAGCGTTCCGCGTTTGCGCAAGATCGACTGCACACGGAATCCAGCCTCACACAGGCCAAGGCGACAGGGAACAAGCATCGGGCGAGCTGCGTTCCACGTTTCAATCCGCATGAAACCTCCATGCAAATTCCTGCGAAAAGTTCTTGAAGGAATGCCCGATGTCGATTACCTACCACGTCGCCGAACATGATGGCGCCTGGGCTTACCGCCTGGACAATGTCTGGTCGGAAACTTTCCCAACTCACGAAGATGCACTGGCAGCGGCCAAACAAGCCGCGGAGCGACAACAGCTCGGTGGCCAGGATGCGGACATTACATATCAGCGTGCAGACGGCACCTGGACAACGGAACGGTCGAACGGAGGCGACCGCCCCGAAGCCGATGTCGTCGATGACGCCAAGGAAAAAGACTAGGAATGACCATTAAAGAACGTTTTCTGAAGCAGCAGCATGCCTGGATGCTCGGCGCATGCTACTCACGCAAACATCCTGATTTCCAGCGCTACGGCGGTATCGATGTCGCAGTCTCTCCTCGCTGGAAAGAGTCCGTTGAAACCTTCGTCAACGACATGATCGACAGCCTGCCGCGCAGCCTCTCCGAGCGTCGGATGGCGCTGAGAAACCCGCGTCGTCCTTTCGAACCAGGCAATGTCGAATGGGTTTTCGCAAGCAAGCACTACGGGCTTCGCGCCGCCGACGGCACGCGCCCGGACATGGCTGACTCCCGCTTGCGCCGCGCGTAAGCCACGCATTACCTATGGCATTCATCGCCGGCGGAGGCCACTTCAAGGCCTCTTTAGCCGGCGAATTATTTTTATACTTCTTCCTGAACGCGCATGTCACGCATCGGTGACTTTTCTTGGTGCCTGGCAATTGCTGCTGATGGCCCCTTCGCCCGGGCCTCCCGTTTAGCGCCGCTGCGCGCTTCTCGTCACCGCAAACACGACCACTCCGACGATTGCAGCCAGTGCGCCCCAATAAATCCACGGCGTCTGATTGATCATGAAGCTTTCCCCAGGATAGGGGAAATAGCCGCTACCCTGCCCCATCCAGACCAAACCGATCAGGACGAGCAGGACTGCAAACACGTAACCCAACTTCGCCATTCCAGACCTCCATCGCCCAGCCGTCCCCGCGGGCATACATGATCTTACGCTTTTGGAAAATCGGTCGCGAGGCTCGTTTTGCGCCATGCTCTATCTGCGCCAATCTCTTGCGCAGCCCGTCGGCGAGATTGTTGTAGCCGATCTCGCCGAGGGTCAGGTGCCGAGGCGGGTTCTCAACCTCACCGGAGGTTTCTGGGGCATGAGATTGTCCGGATCGTCGGAAGCACCTCATCGGGCTAAGGGGCGAGAGCAAATCTACGGCACCGCCTGCCCTGTCCAGCACGCGCAGGCCCCGCCCGAACGGCATATCAGGATTGGCCTGCGCGCCGATCAGGGCGCGCAGGCGGAAGGATACTTACTGCAGCGTCCGTGTCTGGACGTCCTGACCGACCGGCAGGCCCTGGCGGGCCTGTGTACCCGCGCTGGCGCCATCAAGGCCCGTCGCGACGACCGCCACGCGGAACTTGCCGTCGAGATTACGGTCGAAGATCGCGCCGACGACGATATCGGCTTCGTCCTGCACTTCGTCGCGGATACGGCTGGCTGCCTCGTCCACCTCGAAGAGCGTCATGTCGGAGCCGCCGGAGATCGAGATGAGAACGCCCTTGGCGCCCTTCATGGAAATGTCGTCGAGCAGCGGATTGGCGATCGCAGCTTCGGCGGCCTTCATTGCACGGCCCTCGCCCGAGGCTTCGCCCGTGCCCATCATTGCCCGGCCCATACCGCGCATGACCGACTTCACGTCGGCGAAGTCAAGGTTGATGAGGCCTTCCTTGACGATCAGATCGGTGATGCAGCCAACGCCGGCGTAAAGCACCCGGTCAGCGGTCATGAAAGCGTCCGCGAAGGTCGTCTTTGCATCGGCGATGCGGAAGAGGTTCTGGTTCGGGATCACGATCACGGTATCAGCGGCCTCGCGCAGAGCTTCGATCCCGACGTCCGCCGTTTTCATGCGGCGGTTGCCTTCGAAGGTGAAGGGCTTCGTGACAACACCGACCGTCAGAATGCCGGCGTTGCGGGCAGCCTGAGCAATGACGGGTGCTGCACCCGTTCCGGTGCCGCCGCCCATGCCTGCGGTGACGAAGCACATGTGGGAGCCGGCAAGATGGTCCATGATCTCATCGATCGATTCTTCGGCAGCAGCGCGACCGACTTCCGGCAGCGAGCCGGCGCCCAGGCCTTCGGTCACGTGTGCGCCGAGCTGAATGCGGCGGGTTGCCTTCGAGGTCGCCAGCACCTGCGCGTCCGTATTGGCAGCGATGAAATCGACGCCTTCGAGATTTTCCGCAATCATGTTGTTGATGGCATTGCCACCGCCGCCACCTACACCAATTACTGTTATTCTTGGTCGCATTTCGGAAACCCCGTTCTTGGCGTTCGTCATCGCAATCTCCTTCGTGCGTTTCGTCGTGGCTCCGCCTGTAACCGGGAACCGAATCGAGCATCAGCCTAGTTGCGCAACAAGGCAGAGCCGGGGCGAAAGAACAAGATGAAGCTTTCTTGAAACTTTATCCGGAACCTTTTTTGCGTTCGTGCATTATTTTGAGTCATCCCCTGCCAGAGAGAGGAGTACCGCGCAGATGCCTACGCTCGCCACCCGCCAATCAGTTACCCCTCCGAACGATCACATCGTTACCGCCCAAGAGGCCCTGGAACCGCTGTTCCTGAAGATTGAAGAGGAGGCCGAGGTCCGGATGATCGCCGCGGCCATCCGGGCGGGCTGGTCCGCCGAAGATGCAGTGGCAGCGATCGACGAGCTTCGTCGAAACGAGTTGCTTCCGGGCTCCAGCCATTAAAAGCCTCCGTCGGCTCCATGTATCACTCGCCTTGAGGGCTGGATGACCTAAGTTCAGCGCGACCCCACTCGCGGAAAGATCATCGCATGCCCTTCAAGAATATCTGCATTTTCGGCGCCGGCGCGCTTGGCGGCGCCATTGCGGCCAAGCTTTCTTCGTCGCTCGGTACGGACGCCACCGTTTCAGTCGTTGCGCGCGGCGCCCACTTGCGCGCCATCCAGAGCGACGGACTTCGCCTCCTCGAGGCGGGTGCGGACGCTCCGCTTACCGTTCGCGTGGAAGCCACCGACGATCCGAGGCAGCTGCCAAAGCAAGATCTCGTCATTACCGGGCTCAAGGGCCATCAGCTTTC
Organism: Rhizobium sp. Root708; assembly: GCF_001429725.1. Lineage (GTDB taxonomy): Bacteria > Pseudomonadota > Alphaproteobacteria > Rhizobiales > Rhizobiaceae > Rhizobium. The sequence goes on from NZ_LMHV01000034.1 coordinate 288,101, forward strand.
CGCCGCGGCTGATGGGATCGGGCATCTTCTGAAGGATGGCACGCGGGTGCTGATGATCCTGAACGGTATTCCGTGGTGGTACTTCCACCGCGATCAGCAGAGCGGGCACGCGGAACTCCAGTTCGACGAGCTCGATGAAGGCGGCAAGCTTTGGCGCCTCGTCGGTCCGCACCGGGTGATCGGCTGCGTTGCGCACCAGGGCGCTGAAGTCAGCAGCCCCGGCGAGGTCAGGCTCAGCAACAAGGGCCATTTCATCCTCGGCGAGCCCTCCGGCGAAATCACCGACGACTTGCGAGACGTGGAAGCACTGCTGCAGCGCGCCGACATCGGCGTGAAGCTGTCGTCTCGGATAAGGGACGATATCTGGAGCAAGCTGATGGGCAATGCCTCGTTCAATCCGATCAGCGCCCTCACCCGCTCATTGATGTCCGACATGATGGCGGATGCGGCGCTCAGCAATCAGATCGGCAAGGTCATGAAGGAGGTAAAGGCGGTCGGAGAAGCGCTCGGCGCCAAGGTTGGAATGTCGGTCGAGCAGCGGCTGGCACAGGCGCAGCAGATCGGTCCGGTTCGAACCTCGATGCTGCAGGACCTCCTTGCGGGCAAATCGCTCGAAATCACGCCACTGGTCGGAATGGTCGTCCTGCTCGGGCGCCTGGCGGCGGTGCCTACACCGGTTTCGGAAACGATCCTGGCGCTGGTCTCGCGGCTCGATCGGGAAAATTGCCGAGCGGATACCTAAGGCCCGGCGACAGGGCGGCATACTACAGGACTTCGAAACGTCACCGTCGGTGACCTATTTCAACCAGCCAGCGATTCTATCGACAGCTTCGACGATCTCGGCCTGTGCGCCGGCATAAGACATGCGCAGCGACCGATTGCCTTCCAGCGGGTCGAAGTCCAGACCAGGTGTGGCGGCGACGTTGATCTCGGCCAACATCCGCTTGGCGAAGGCCATGCTGTCGTTGGTGAAGCGGGTCACATCGACGTAGGCATAGAACGCGCCGTCCATGGGCGAAGCGATCGAAAGACCGATCTCCGGCAGGCGCTTCATCAGGAACTCGCGGTTGGCAGCATAGCTTGCCTTGTAGACATCGAGCTGCTCGTCCGCGCCAAGTGCCGCCGTTGCCGCGATCTGCGAGAGTTCCGGCGGAGAAATGTAGAGGCTCTGCGCCACACGCTCGATCGGGCGAACGAGCCTTTCCGGCAGCACCATCCAGCCGATCCGCCAGCCGGTCATGCAATAGTATTTGGAGAAGGAATTGATGACGATTGCCTCGTCGGTCAGTTCCAGCGCGCTGGTCTCCTCCCCCGCAAACGTCAGCCCGTGATAGATCTCGTCGGAGATGAAGGCGATCGAATTGCCGGCGCAGTAGTCGGCCAATGCCTTCAGTCCCTCGCGACCCGTCACGGTGCCGGTTGGATTGGCGGGGCTTGCCAGCAGAACACCCTTCAGCCGGACGTTATTTGCCGCTTGCGCGGCGTCCAGGCTCTCAGGCGTCAGCGTGAAGTGCGTCTCGGCCGTAACAGGCACTTCGATAACCTTCAGGCCAAGCGCACCGAGGATATTGCGATAGGCAGGATAGCCCGGCCTGGCGATAGCAACCGCATCGCCGGCATCGAACAGCGAGAGGAAGGCGAGATTGAAGCCAGCGGAAGAGCCGGTGGTGATCGCGATGCGGGCCGGATCGATCGTCAATCCGTGACGATCGCGATAGTGCCCGGCGAGAGCGTGCTTCAGTTTCGTAGTGCCGAGCGCGTCCGTATAGCCGATCCTGCCTTCGACAAGCGCTGCCTGAGCCGCTTCCAATGCGGCGTTCGGCGCTGGATGGGATGGCTGGCCAACCGCCATCGAGATGACGGGATGACCGCTTGCCCGTCGCTTCGTCGCTTCGGCTAGAACGTCCATCGCGTGAAAGGGCTCGACTTCGCTGCGCTGTGAAATGGAAAACAAGATCGCTTCTCTCTAACTTTGCCTCGCGGCCAGACAATTGCCGCAATAATCGGATCATCACAATCCCGCGATTGAATGGCGGATGCGAAAATACCTGTTTGAAGACGGCAGGACGCACCGTAGTTTGGCGGAAATCACCTGACGCCGATAGCAAGAGCGGTGTATTCCATCGCTATGAATCGACGCACAAGAACTGCTGATGACGAGGATATAATGGCCACGCTTCGAAAAATCTTCACCGCTCTGGCGCTCACCGCCTCCGTTGCGACGGCTTATCCGGCGGCAGCGCTCGATGATGCGCAGAAGAAGGAATTCGGCGAGTTCATCAAGCAGTATCTGATCGAAAATCCCGAGATCATGCTCGATGTGCAGGACGCGCTGCAGAAGAAGCAGGAGCAGGCCCGCCTGGTGAAGGCCAATACCGCAATCTCCGACAACAAGACGGAGATTTTCGACGCGAAATACGATGTGACGCTCGGCAATCCAAAGGGCGACGTTACGATCGTCGAGTTCTTCGACTACAATTGTGGCTACTGCCGCCACGCGCTGTCGGATATGCAGACCATGCTGCAGAAGGACAAGAACGTTCGCTTCGTTCTCAAGGAGCTTCCAATTCTGGGGCCGGAGTCCGTGGCCGCGCACAAAGTCTCTGACGCCTTTAGAAAGCTTTCGCCTGAAAAATACAGCCAATTTCACGTTGCGCTGCTTGGAAGCGAAGGTCGCGCCGATGAATCGACCGCGCTCGATGTCGCGCAGTCGCTCGGCGTCAGCGAGAAGCAGATCCGCGCGGAGATGGCCAAGAGCTCCAGCGATCAGTCCGTCCAGGAAACCTACCAGCTCGCCCAGAGCCTCGGCATCACAGGTACACCGTCCTATGTGATCGGCAATGAACTGGTCCAGGGCGCTGTCGGCTTCGACGATCTTGAGACCAAGGTCAAGAACATGCGCACCTGCGGCAAGACAAGTTGCTAATCGGCGCTCATCAAATCGCCAAAATCGAAGTGTTTCAGCCATGTGGACAAATATGGCGCGATTCGGGCTGCGCTTTCCAAAGGGCTTTCATTAGCTCCGCTGGGAGTCTATAGGTTGCCGTCTCGCATCTACTGGAACATTCGATGACGCAAACGATATTCGTCCTGAACGGGCCTAACCTGAACATGCTCGGCAAAAGAGAGCCCGGCATCTATGGTGGCAAGTCGCTTCAGGATATCGAGGCAGACTGCAAGGCGGCAGGGCGAGAGCTCGGTTTCGACATCGACTTTCGCCAGAGCAACCACGAAGGTACGCTCATCGACTGGTTTCACGAAGCGAACGACAAGGCGGTTGGCGTTGCGATCAATGCCGGTGCCTACACGCATACGTCGGTCGCGCTTCACGATGCAATTCGGGCTATTTCCATTCCGGTGATAGAGCTCCATATTTCCAACGTCCACGCGCGGGAAGAATTCCGCCACAAGTCGATGATTGCGCCAGCAGTGAAAGGCGTCATCTGCGGCTTCGGGCCTTACAGCTATATTCTGGCGCTGCAGGCGCTGAAGAATCTTACGGCATAAAAAGAAGACAGGGCAAACACTCATGGCTGAGAAGAAAAACGGTATCGACCAGGCGCTGATCCGCGATCTCGCGAACATCCTCAACGACACGGACCTCACGGAAATCGAAGTCGAACAGGAAGATATGCGCATCCGCGTTTCGCGCGCCGGCAACACCCAGTACATTCAGGCTCCGATGGCCGCACCTGCATTCGCAGCGGCTCCGGCCGTGGCTGCCCCGGCAGCTGCAGCAGCCCCGGCGGCGGCTGTCCGCAACCCTGCCAACACCGTCAGCGCTCCGATGGTCGGCACGGTCTACATGGCTCCGGCTCCCGGCGCACGCGCCTTCATCGAGCTCGGCGCTACCGTGAAGGAAGGCCAGACGCTGCTCATCATCGAAGCGATGAAGACCATGAACCAGATCCCTTCGCCGAAATCCGGCAAGGTTACCGAAATCCTCGTCGAGGACGGAAGCCCCGTCGAATACGGCCAAGTCCTCGTCGTCATCGAATAAGGCGGGCGTCATGGTCTCGAAAATCCTCATTGCCAATCGCGGGGAAATCGCGCTTCGCGTGCTGCGTGCATGCAAGGAGCTCGGCATTCCCTGTGTCGTGGTTCACTCGACCGCCGACGCCGACGCCATGCATGTGCGCCTCGCCGACGAGAGCGTTTGCATCGGTCCTCCGCCTTCGCGCGACAGTTATCTGAACATCCACCAGATCGTCGCCGCCTGCGAAATCACCGGCGCCGACGCTGTGCATCCGGGCTACGGCTTTCTCTCCGAGAACGCCAAGTTCGCGGAAATCCTCGAAGCGCACGGCATCACGTTCATCGGCCCGACGGCGGAGCATATCCGCCTCATGGGCGACAAGATCACCGCCAAGACGACCGCCCAGGAACTCGGCATCCCCGTCGTTCCGGGTTCGGATGGCGAAGTGAAGACCGAGGAAGAAGCACTGCAGACTGCCGCCGAAATCGGCTATCCGGTGCTGATCAAGGCAACTGCCGGCGGCGGCGGTCGCGGCATGAAGGTCGCAAAGTCCGCAGATGACGTGATCGAAGCCTGGTCGACGGCCCGTACCGAAGCGGCTGCCGCCTTCGGCAACGAAGCCGTTTACATGGAAAAGTATCTCGGCAAGCCGCGCCATATCGAAATCCAGGTCTTCGGCGATGGCGAAGGCAATGCGATCCATCTCGGCGAACGCGACTGCTCGTTGCAGCGCCGCCACCAGAAGGTCTGGGAAGAAGCGAACTCCCCTGCTCTCAACGTCGAACAGCGCATGCGGATCGGCCAGGTTTGCGCCGACGCCATGAAGAAGCTGAAATATCGCGGCGCCGGCACGATCGAGTTCCTGTACGAAAACGGCGAGTTCTATTTCATCGAAATGAACACCCGTCTACAGGTCGAACACCCGATCACCGAAGCGATCACCGGCATCGACCTCGTGCACGAGCAGATCCGCGTCGCCTCCGGCGGCGGGCTTTCCGTGCAGCAGGATGAGATCAACTTCCACGGTCACGCGATCGAGTGCCGTATCAACGCCGAGGACGCGCGCACCTTCGTACCCTCGCCCGGCACGATCACGCACTTCCATGCGCCGGGTGGTCTTGGCGTTCGCATCGATTCGGGCGTCTATCAGGGCTACAAGATCCCGCCTTACTACGACAGCCTGATCGGTAAGCTGATCGTGCATGGACGCACCCGCGTGGAATGCATGATGCGTCTTCGCCGCGCGCTTGACGAGTTCGTGGTCGACGGCATCAAGACGACGCTGCCGCTGTTCCAGGATCTGGTGGACAATCAGGACATCGCCAACGGCGACTACGACATCCACTGGCTGGAAAACTATCTGGCCAACAAACCGGCGTAACAGAGAATGGCAGGGTCGCGCAGGAAGTCTCCAGGCATAACACCGGAAATCCTCCTGCGCGCCTACTCCATCGGTCTCTTTCCGATGGCCGAATCGGCCGACGACCCGGAAATATTCTGGGTCGAGCCCGATCTTCGCGGCGTGTTGCCGCTTGACGATTTCCACATTTCCAAAAGCCTCGCCAAGACGATCCGACGCAAGCCGTTCGATATTCGTTTCAACTACGATTTCGAGGCGGTTATCGCGGCCTGCGCGGCAGAGACAGGCGACCGGCCGAGCACCTGGATCAACCAGACCATCAGGACGCTCTATTCGACGCTGCATCGGATCGGCCACGCCCATACCGTCGAGGCCTGGGACGGCGACCAGCTTGTCGGCGGTTTATACGGCGTGTCGCTGGGTTCGGCATTCTTCGGCGAGAGCATGTTCTCGCGGCGCACGGATGCTTCTAAAATCTGTCTCGTTCATCTCGTGGAACGGCTGCGCGCCAAGGGCTTTACGCTGCTCGATACGCAATTCACGACCGAGCACCTGAAGACGTTCGGAGCGATCGACGTTCCGAAGGATGAGTACGCGCACATACTCGCCGCGGCGATGGAATCGCCGAACCTTGAATTCTGAGATTTACTTGGCGGCCTTGTCGGGCGCGGGAACGTCGGAGTTCTGCTTGCAGTCCTTCAGCCACACGTCATAGATCGGATGCTCGACGGCGTTGAGGCCGGGGCTATCGGCAAACATCCAGCCCGTGAAGATGCGGCGGATCTTGCGATCGAGCGTGATCTCGTCGACTTCCACAAAACCATCGATCTTCTGCGCTTCGGCCTGGTCACGCGAATAGCAAGCCTTCGGCGTTACCTGCAGCGCGCCGAACTGTACGGTCTCGTTGACGTACACATCGAAGGTCGTGATGCGGCCGGTGATCTTGTCGAGACCGGAAAAAACGGCAACGGAGTTCTCGATGCGGGTAGCGGAGGCAACCTGTGGCAGAAGGCCGAGCGCCAGTGAGAGCCCGGCGGCACGCAGGATCTGGTTCCGCGTGAAAAGCTTCATATCTGCCCGTCTCCACAGCATCTTAAAAATCGAAGGCCGCAATCGCTGCGGCCATTCTGCGGGGTAATGGTCAATTGTGGCCAAAAGCGGGGCCAGTGGCCCTGCTTAGTTGCCAGGCGTCCAGGCGTCGTAGTCGCCGGTGACGCGCGGGCGTTCGCCAGGAACGACCAGCGAGCCCGGAGGGCGATAAGCCTGCGGCGAGCCTGTCAGGTTTGCGCGGTGTGGCTTCTGCCACTCCTTGGCGACGTAGTTTTCCTGCGTCGGAGGAACGTTGGTCCGGTGATGCATCCAGCCATGCCAGCCGGGCGGAATTGCCGAAGCGTCGGCATAGCCCTTGTAGATCACCCAACGCCGCGGAAGGCCGTAGGACGACATGCCGCCTTCGTAGTAAACGTTACCCAATTCGTCTTCACCGACGCGCTTGCCGAAACGCCAGGTCGCGAAACGCGTACCGATCGTCTGACCGTTCCACCAGGTGAAGATTTGCACGAGTAGATTCTTCATGTCTTTTCCTTGAGCTTGCCGAATGGCGAGCGGGACCAGAATTCGATCCCTCGCTTATGCCGCCAGCAGGAGGCGTTGTCCAGTGATTCCAAAGCAACACAGGCTCATTTCAGGGCCATCTTGAAGCCGAGATGCGATTGCTTGAAGCCCAGTCGTTCGTAGAAACGGTGCGCATCCTTGCGGCCGGCATTCGAGGTCAATTGGACGAGACGCAGACCGCTGCTTTTTGCTTCCGCGATGGCGAATTCGATCATCCGGGCACCGATACCCTGCCCGCGCATGTCGCCGCGTGTCTGCACGGCCTCGATAATCATCGACGATGAGCCGCGACCGACTAGCGCCGTCACGATCATCGTCTGGAACGTGCCGACAACCTGGCCTTCGCGTTCAGCAACATAGAGCGTCTGGTCCCGCGACGTCGCAATTCGCTCGAAGGCCCTCAGGTACTCACCGAAGACCTCGGGGGCCGTGGTGTCGCCATGGCCGCCAAGTTCGTCGGCGGCAAAGATGGCAACGAGCGCGGCGACGTCGGCGCTGCGCGCCTCGCGAATGGTGATCTCGTTCATGAGGGAGTTGTGACCTAGTGCTGTTCGAGAGTTTTTTCGAGGATCAGCGTCGGTATGCCGGATTGCCCGGGACCGTCGTTTTCATTGCGCCCGACATCCTCGAAGCCGTGAGCATGATAGAAGGCGATTGCGGTCGTGTTCCGCGGCTCGACCTCGAGACGCATGATCTCGGCGTCCGGAAAGCAGGTTTCCAGCTCGGCGAAGATCTCGCGCCCGATGCCCTGGCGATGCAGCGGCGGCCGGACATAGAGCAGATGGAGCATGACCGTCTTGGTCATTTCATCCGACATGGCGGCATAACCGATGCCGCCGATGTCTTTTCCGTTGTCCGCAACCAGGAACTCGGCGTTTTTCTTCGCGAGCCTTGTCTGAAGCGCCGTCGGCGAAAACAGGTGCTCGATCAGCTCGCTCACCTTCGTTTCACCGTAGAGGCCGGCGTAAGTCGCGCGGAACCCTTCATCCAGCAGGGTACGGATCTTGCCGAGATCACGCTCGCTGGCGGTGCGCACGAAATACACGACCTTACACCTCGATGCCGAGTTTCGCTTTCACGAGAGCCTGGACAGCTTGCGGGTTCGCCTTGCCGCCCGTTGCCTTCATCACCTGACCGACGAACCAGCCAGCGAGTGTCGGCTTGGCCTGAACCTTTGCGACCTGATCCGGGTTGGCGGCGATGATTTCGTCGACAGCCTTCTCGATCGCGCCGGTATCGGTGACCTGCTTCATGCCGCGAGATTCGACGATCTCGGCAGGATCGCCGCCCTCGGTCAGCACGATTTCGAACAGGTCCTTTGCGATCTTTCCGGAGATAGTCTCCGCCTTGATCAGGTCAATGATCGCACCGAGCTGGGCCGGCGAAACCGGCGTTTCCTCGATGCTCTTGCCGATCCGGTTCAGGGCGCCGAGCAGGTCGTTGATGACCCAGTTGGCGGCTGCCTTGCCGTCGCGGCCTTCGGCAACGGCTTCGAAATAATCGGCAATCGCCTTTTCCGAAACCAGAACGGAAGCGTCGTAGATCGACAGGCCGACTTCGCGCACGAAGCGCTCCTTCTTGTCGTCTGGCAGCTCCGGCAGATCGGCTTCCAGCGCCTTGACGAAAGCATCGTCGAACTCAAGCGGCAGGAGATCCGGATCCGGGAAGTAGCGGTAGTCGTGAGCATCTTCCTTGGAACGCATCGAACGCGTCTCGCCCTTGTTCGGGTCGAAGAGACGGGTCTCCTGCTCGATCGTGCCGCCATCTTCCAGAACGCCGATCTGGCGTCGGGCTTCGTATTCGATCGCCTGGCCGATGAAGCGGATGGAGTTGACGTTCTTGATCTCGCAACGCGTGCCGAATTCCGTGCCCGGACGACGGACGGAGACGTTGACGTCGGCGCGCATGGAGCCTTCGTCCATGTTGCCGTCGCATGTGCCGAGGTAGCGCACGATCGCGCGCAGCTTCGTCATGTAAGCCTTGGCTTCGTCCGAGGAACGCATGTCGGGCTTGGAGACGATCTCCATCAGCGCGACGCCCGAACGGTTGAGGTCGACATAGGACATCGTGGCGTGCTGATCGTGCAGCGACTTGCCGGCGTCCTGCTCCAGATGCAGTCGCTCGATGCCGATCTCGATGTCCTCGAACTGGCCCTGACGATCCGGACCGAGCGAGATGATGATCTTGCCTTCGCCGACGATCGGATCCTTGAACTGCGAGATCTGATAGCCCTGCGGCAGGTCGGGATAGAAGTAGTTCTTGCGGTCGAAGAGCGAGCGCTTGTTGATCTGCGCCTTGAGACCAAGGCCGGTGCGGACGGCCTGCCTGACGCATTCCTCGTTGATGACAGGCAGCATGCCGGGCATGGCCGCATCGACGAGCGAGACGTTGGAATTCTGCGGCTTGCCGAATTCGGTCGCGGCGCCCGAGAACAGCTTCGAATTCGACAGCACCTGCGCATGGACTTCCATGCCGATGATGACTTCCCAATCGCCAGTGGCGCCGGGAATGAAGCGTTTCGGATCAGGCGTGCGAACGTCGACAAGGGTCATGGAAATGCTCTTTTGAGGCTATCTTATTCAACAGGTGAGGTAACGGAAATGGCTTGCCGGTGCAAGGCTTTCGGCTGTGCGTCGCAGCAAGCCGGCCGGTTTGGTGCATGTTAACGCATCGACATTAGCCTGAGCCGATCATGGCAACACATATTCTGACAATCCTTGCACTCTTCATGGGACTGAACGCCCTCGCCTTCCTGGTCTATTTTCTGGACAAGCAGGCCGCGCGCAGCCGTCGGAGGCGGATCAGCGAGAGGACGCTGCTGACGCTGGCACTGATCGGAGGCAGCCTCGGCGCCGTTTGCGCGCAAAGACTGCTACGCCACAAGACGCAGAAGGAACCGTTTCGGACGCTGCTGAAGGCAATCCTCGTGTTTCATGCCACCGCTGTCATTGTTCTCTCGGCTGCGGCCGGATACATTTTTCTGGAGCTGCCGCTGCTAGACTGATCAGTATGTTCCGTCGTCAACGGAAACCAGCGATTTTGACAGGCCCACGGATGGCACATCCCGATCGAGCTTGGGGTTGTAGGCGATCGACAGCCAGTGAATCGCGTATCCGCGTTTCTGGAAGAAGCTGATCGCCTCGGTGTTTCCGGAGTGGGTCTGCATCGCCGCCGTATCGAAGCCGTGCCCGACGATTTCTTTTTCAAGTTCCTGCAGAAGCGCTGTTCCGAGGCCATGGCCGATGAAAGACGGATCGATCCAGAAATCCGAAATCTTCTCGTCGAGCGTTTCGCGCGCAGCCCAGCCCGCCGCATGCCCGTTCCACTCGATGACCGTAACGGTGATCCAGCTGTTCGAAACGAAATTGAAGAAAGCACTGCGTGCCGCATCGAGCATGGCATCCGCTTCGCCGATCGACATCATCGCCTTCTGCCAGGCCCTTACACCGATCTCGCTCAAAAGCTCCGCTTCATCGTCACGAGCATTGCGAATATGGATCAACGACACCTCCGTGCTGAGATCGAATTAAACCACCGAATCGTCGCGTTATCAAAGCCTTACGTTCGCGGCGCGAATTTCTTGTTGAGAATCGCTCGACGGTTGCAAAACTTGACCTCGCTCCCTGCTGACGGTATCAAGGCGCCATGTTGAACTCATACTCTGAGACCCGGTAGAGGCCCTGCCCGCAGGTTTTCCTGCGCGCGGGCCTGAAAAAAACGAAGCCCTGACGTCCAATCGGACGCCAGATCGTTTTTATGCGCCCACTCGGCGCTAATACCGGATCACCATATCCATGGACATTTCACGCACGGAGCAGCGTATCCTGCACCTATTGGCCCAGGGCGGCCGCATTGAAATCGAACGCAACGACAACCGGAAAATCGAAGCGGTGAAGTGCTTCACCCGCGACGGCTGGGCTTACCCCGGCTTCGGTATCGAGCTGTTTCGCAAGTTGAAGCAGAAGCGGGCGATCAAATCCTCGGGCGGCAAGCCTTACCGCATCACAGAACGAGGTTTGGTTCTCGTGAGGGCAGAACAGGATAACAGGTAGCCTTTCGACATCCAGCCGCGCGTCACCTCGGCGCGCGGCCTCGTTCACCGAAGAGCGGCAAGCTCCGCCCTCATCACCGACCATTCCTCGGCCATCGTGCCGGTCCCGCGGCGCTTGCCGGCTCGGCGGTACCAGTAGTCGGCGTTCCAATCGTCGCCTTCGATGCGGTGGCAGATCGCATGCCCCCAGTCGAAGGGCGCCTCGCCTTCATGCGCCTGGCAAATCTCGTGCACCGCCTGCCACTCGGCACCCATCACGAACCCCACCGCCGCAAGGCGATCGAGCGCTTCGATCATGTCAGTGAGATCCTGTTTGGACATAAGCCTCCTCCCGAGACTGCGGCCTTAGCCGAAATGCTTCTCCAGATGCACCTGCTCAAGCGAAATTCCGAGCTCTTGATCGAACGTCTGACCTCGCCGGACGATCGAGAAGCCGGCTCGCTCGTAGAGCCGAATAGCGCGCGTATTGGTCGCTCGGGTGTCGATTTTTGCAGCCCTGAAGCCGTCGGCGGCAATGCGTTCGATGAAATAACTAACAAGGGCGAAGCCAATGCCACCGCCCTGGTGAGCGGGATCTATCCAGATATCAGAGATACAATCTGGCTCGTATTCTCGCGCGCCCCACCCGACGATCCGGCCTTCAAGTTCAGCGACGGCGACATCGCCTTTAGCCGTAGCGGCATAATCAAGGAACGCCACGCGGGCACGTTCGACGACGTGATCCTGGCTGAAGGCAGCCTCTTCGGTGCTGCCGGATTTCCATGCCGCAAAACCGACTTCGCCGACCATGGGATGGTCGGCGACGGTCATTTTTCGGATTTTAAGTTCGCTTACCACCACTTGGCGGGGGTGAACTTGCCCGCCGCCTGTTCGATCACGTGCGCCGTCTTGAACAGGGTCTCTTCGTCGAAAGGCTTGCCGATCAGCTGCAGGCCGAGCGGGAGACCCTTGTGGTCGAGGCCGGCGGGAACGGCAATGCCGGGCAGTCCGGCCATGTTCACTGTCACGGTGAAGATGTCGTTCAGGTACATCTTGACCGGATCCGATGCGAGATTCTCGTCAGCGACACCAAAGGCTGACGACGGGGTCGCGGGTGTCAGGATCGCATCGACACCGGCGTTGAAGGCCAGTTCGAAGTCGCGCTTGATCAGCGTGCGAACCTTCTGGGCCTTGATGTAGTATGCGTCGTAGTAACCGGCGGACAGAACGTAGGTGCCGATCATGATGCGGCGCTTGACTTCCTTGCCGAAGCCGGCGGCGCGCGTCCTTTCGTACATGTCGACGATGTCCTTGCCATCGACACGCAAGCCGTAACGGACGCCGTCATAGCGGGCAAGGTTGGACGAGGCTTCCGCCGGAGCGACGATATAGTAGGCCGGGAGGGCGTACTTCGTGTGCGGCAACGAGATGTTGACGATCTCGGCGCCGGCGTCCTTCAGCCAGGCAATGCCCTGCTGCCAGAGCGTTTCGATTTCTTCGGGCATGCCATCGACGCGGTATTCATTCGGGATGCCGATCTTCATGCCCTTCAGCGACTGGCCGAGTGCGGCTTCATAGTCGGGAACCGGCAGGTCGACGGAGGTCGTGTCCTTGGAATCGACCGAGGCCATCGACTTCAGCAGGATTGCGGCATCGCGCACATCGCGGGCAATCGGGCCAGCCTGATCGAGGGAAGATGCGAAGGCTACCGTACCCCAGCGCGAGCAACGGCCGTAGGTCGGCTTGATGCCGACGGTGCCGGTGAAGGCTGCCGGCTGGCGGATCGAGCCGCCGGTATCGGTTGCGGTAGCGCCGGCGCAGAGGTGGGCCGCAACGGCAGCCGCCGAACCGCCGGACGAGCCGCCGGGTACCAGCTGCTGGTTGGAGCCAGCCGAACGCCAGGGATTGATCACCGCGCCGTAGTAGGAGGTCTCGTTGGAAGAGCCCATGGCGAACTCGTCCATGTTGAGCTTGCCGAGCATGACGGCGCCATCGTCCCACAGGTTCTGCGTGACCGTCGACTCGTAGTGCGGCTTGAAACCATCGAGGATGTGGCTGCAGGCCTGAGTATGAATGCCTTCGGTGGCGAACAGGTCCTTGATGCCGAGCGGGATGCCTTCGAGCTCACCGCCCTTCCCGCCTGCGAGACGCGCGTCGGAGGCTTCCGCCATCTGCAGCGCCTTTTCGGGCGTCACCTTGATGTAGGCGTTGAGCTTTTCGTTGGCCGTTTCGATCGCCGAAATATAGGCTTCGGTGAGTTCGGTCGCTTTGATTTCCTTGGCGCGCAGCTTCTTGCGGGCTTCGGCAATGGTCAGGCTGGTGAGTTCGCTCATGGTAATTCGCTTCAAATCTGGAATGGCAACGGAGGTCGGAAAACGGCGAAGGCCTTATTCGACGACTTTGGGTACCAGGAAGAAATTCTGATCGGTAACGGGCGCGTTCGAAACGATGTCGGCGGCCTTGTTGCCGTCGGTCACGTTATCGGTGCGCTTCTTCATCTCCATCGGCGTGACCGATGTCATTGCCTCGACGCCTTCGACATCGACTTCGGAGAGCTGCTCGACGAAGCCGAGGATACCATTCAGCTCACCCACCATGCGATTTGCCTCTTCTTCGGTGACGGCAATACGGGCAAGGCGCGCTACGCGCTTAACGGTGGCAAAGTCGACGGACATGGTATTCTCCGGATAGGATTTTCCTACCCGCTATAAAGGCCATGCCCGCTGTGCGCAACGGGCATGGCCTTTCGATTGCGTAGAATTCCGCCACCGAAATCGGAGCGGTTTCGCAGAGGCGACCTAGAAGGAAAGGCTTTCGCCCGGCTTAGGCGTCTTGATGGTCGTCTTCGATCCATCCATGCCGGAAACGAACTTCTCCGGCGTCTGATCGATGATCGGGAAGGTGCCGTAGTGGCAGGGTATGGCGGTCTTGAAGTTGAAGTAGCGCTGGCAGGCCAGTGCAGCTACAGCGCCGCCCATCGTGAAGCGGTCGCCGACCGGCACCAATCCGATGTCAGGCTGATGCAGTTCGTTGATCAGCGCCATGTCCGAGAAGATATCGGTGTCGCCCATGGCGAGGATGGAGGCTTCCTCATCGAAATGCAGCATCAGGCCGTTGGCATTGCCGAGCGCGTGGGAAACGCCATCCTCGGTGATCTGCGCGGAGGAGTGCAGCGCATTGGTGAAGGTTGCCGAGAAGCCGTCGAACGAAACCGTGCCACCGGTGTTGCCCATTTCGAGCTTCGAGAGGCCCTTCGAACCTAGCCACGAGGCAAGATCGGCGTTGGCGAGAACGACCGCGCCCGTCTCCTTGGCGAGTGCGACGGTATCGCCGACATGATCGCCGTGGCCGTGCGTCAGAAGGATGTGGGTAACGCCGCTGACGGCATCCTTCAGGTTCTGCCCTGAAAACGAGGAATTGTGCGTCAGGAAGGGGTCCAGCAGGATTTTCGCCTTTCCGACCTCGATGCGGAAAGCGGAGTGACCAAGCCACGTGATCTTCATGAAATTCTCCTTTTATTATGGATGCAAAAGCCTGCTTTGCTCGCTATGCACATATCCGATGCGGCCGCAAAGAAAAGCGGCGCTGCTTCAATTTCTTTTGACGGGATGAAACGACGATGACAGTGCTGACGATCGAAGAGCTGGCGACGGTATTGCAACCGGGACAGGCGATCGCGGGCCTCGATCTCGGCACCAAGACGATCGGGCTCTCAATGTCCGATCTCGGCCGGCGCTTTTCGACGCCGCGGCCCGTCCTCAGGCGCGAGAAGTTCACGATCGATGCGACGACGCTGCTGGAGTTTGCGGCAAAGGAAAAGGTGGCGGCCTTCGTGATCGGCTTGCCCATCAATATGGATGGATCAGCGGGACCGCGCGTTCAGGCAACGCGTGCCTTCGTGCGCAACATGGAGCAGAAGACCGACCTGCCCTTCGTCTATTGGGACGAGCGGCTTTCGACCGTCGCCGCCGAGCGTGCGTTGCTGGAAATGGACGTCTCGCGGAAGCAGCGTGCCGAGCGGATCGACTCGGCCGCGGCAAGCTTCATCCTTCAGGGAGCGCTGGACAGGCTTTCCTTGCTCGCCAGAACGGCGGCCGACGACCGCGACGCCTGACGCGCACGCCACCACGCGGCAATCGCCTTGCGCCGGCGGAACCCGATGATCGCGAAAACGACAAGGCTGTCGACGGCGATCGCGCGGGCGACCAGCGGCGGAATGGTCTCCGGCGGAATGCCGAGCACCTTGCCATAGATCTGGAAGGTCAGGTCATGAACCTGCCTGCTCAGCATGAAGATGCCGAAACTCATGTCGTAATAGGAGAGCCAGTACCATCCCGCCAGGAAGACGATCGGACCGGCCCAAAAGATCAGAAACCACTTCATGCGGCCGTCTCTCGTTCTCTGCGAATGGATAGTCCCTCGTGGGAAACCACCCATATCGACAACGCCATCGTACCCAGAACCAGCGCCGGCACAGCGATATCCAGCGCAAGCACAGCGAAAAACATCATCGCGGCAACAAGAAACGCGGCTCTTGCGATTTTGGTTCCCATGGTTCCAGACACCCAACATATTGGACTGCCCAGCAACCTGACGTCTTACCCGGCAAGGCGCAACGTAAACCATTCGTTAAGGTTAACGCGCCTCTGAGTGCCTGTGGAAAGATCGTCCCCGCCTCAGCCGTAAACGCCGCGCACGATGCGCTTCAGGGCGGTCGCGGCCTTCTCCCAATCCTTCGACGTTTTCAACGCCAGTCCGGCACACTGGCCGCCGGCGGACGCGGACAGAACGAGATGCTGGATGGCCGCGATCAGAATCGCATTGACGGCGACAACGTCGAGCCCCTTCGGCGGCGTCAGCGATCCCCGCATCCGATCGAGCCAGTTTGCCAACGCTTTCGACCGCGCCTCCGAAAGCCGCCTCACTTGCTCGGTGTTTTCCGAAACTTCCCAGGCAACGATCCGGCGAACAAGCGGATCCTCCCGCAACGCCTCGAGGAAAAGCAGCGACAGCCGTTCCATCAGGTCGCCGTAAGTCAGAAGGAACATGCCGCCCGTGTCCTCGGGGATGCGATCCTTGACCCAATTGCCGAGATCCGCGCCGATCGCCTCGACCAGACCGTTCAATCCGCCGTAATAGCGGTAGATCAGCTGCTTGTCGCAGCCGGCGCGGCGTGCCACAGCGTTGATGCCGAAGTTCTGGAACCCTTCTTCCGCCAACAGCGCCTTGGCTGCGTTCAGGATCGCTTTTTCCGTAGCGCCGCGGTCGCGGATGCGCTTCTCGGGTTCGACACGGGTTGCGTCGGAAACGGGCGCAAGTACCATTGGGTCGTTCAGCATGAGGGATTCGGTCCAGTTGTCACTTTCCGGTGAGTAACAACGGCGCACATGCGCGGCAACGGATCATCCTTGAAAGATTGTGGACAGTTCGCCGAGGACGGCAACAATTTCAAAGCTGTCACCGGGCGGCGACATTCTGCTGCCACAGGACCCTAGAGTCGCTGGCCGAACCACACCGTACGGTCGGAGGCCTCGACCAGAGGCGGGCCCTGTCGGCTGAAGCCGCGGGAACTCCAGAACCGCAGCGCACCGTGATTACCGGCGTTGGCGCCGAGATGGACTGCTTTCGCGCCGGCCTTTCGGGCAGTCGTGAACCACATGTCCAGAAGCCTGGTGCCCATCCCCTGCCCCTGCAAACGCGGCAGCAGGTTCATATGGATATGGGCGGGAAAGGCTTCGACAAGCCCGGCAGGTGCGTGGGACGGATGATGAATCGCGGCAATACGCTTCTGGTCCGCATCCCAGCTCTCGGGATCGCCCTGCGGATCGGTATAGGTGTCGCGAAGTGCCGGCCACCAGTCGCGCTCGAGCTGCTCGTCGAAGGCAACCGTATCGAATACACCGACGATGTATCCGGCGACGCCTTCGGCGTCCTCCGCCACGAAGGCGGTTTCGGGGCTCAGCATCACATAAGGTGCGGAATAGATGTGCCCGATCAACTTGCCGTCGCGATGCAATCCGGTCGCATCGCTGCCGGCATCGCCCGTCACCAGCGAGATTCGATAGATCTGTTCAAGATCGTCGGCGCGGACGGGACGCAGCACGGTCATCAGCTTGCCGGCGGATAGAGAAGATCGACGATGTAGCTGGCGTCGAAGCGCGAATCCAGCATGCCGTAAGTCGAGCGCCAGCCGCCCGCAAGGCGGGTTTCGATGAAGGCATCGGCGATCCGCCCTGCCCCCAGGCGATAAAGTTCGGCGGCACCGGCGGCGAGCGCCAGCTGTTCGACCAGCAGGCGTGCCGCACCCTCGTCCCGCTCGCAAAGCGCCATGGCGGCGCGCAGCACATCGATGGTCTTCTTGCCGGCCGGTCCGAGATCACGTGCGAGCCCGG
This sequence comes from Rhizobium sp. Root708, assembly GCF_001429725.1. Taxonomy (GTDB): domain Bacteria; phylum Pseudomonadota; class Alphaproteobacteria; order Rhizobiales; family Rhizobiaceae; genus Rhizobium. The sequence continues at coordinate 305,473 of NZ_LMHV01000034.1, forward strand.
CAAATACCGTCTCGAACAGATCCTTGCCGCGGTTCAGGATGCGCAGCACGTCGAGTGCCATGACATTGCCCGAGCCTTCCCAGATCGCGTTGACAGGTGCTTCGCGATAGTGACGAGCGATCGGGCGCTCCTCGATGTAGCCACTGCCGCCGATGCATTCCATCGCCTCGTAGATCAGCGCCGGTGCGATCTTGCAGCACCAGTATTTGGCAACCGGCGTCATCACACGGGCATAGGCTGCCTCTTCGGCACTGCCGCGCGCCCGGTCGAAGGCATCGGCAAGCCGGAAGGACAATGCCGTCGCGGCTGCCACATCGAGCGCCATATCGGCCAGCACCCGCGTCATGATCGGCTGGCTGACCAGCATCTTGCCGAAAACGCCACGCCCACGGGTATGATGCACGGCTTCGGCCAGCGAAGCGCGCATGATGCCCGAGGAGGCCAGCGCGCAGTCGAGCCGCGTCAATGTCACCATGTCGAGAATTGTGCGGATGCCGCCATCGGGCGTGCCGAGCAGGAAGCCGAAGGTATCGTTGAACTCGACCTCGGCCGATGCGTTGGAGCGATTGCCGACCTTGTCCTTCAGGCGCTGGAAGTGCAGGCCGTTCGCCGACCCGTCTTCGAGAAGGCGTGGAACGAGGAAGCAGCCCATTCCATCCTTCGTCTGCGCCAGCATTACGAACGCGTCGCTCATCGGCGCCGACATGAACCACTTGTGCCCTGACAGGCGGTATATGCCTTCGCTGACCTTCTCGGCTGCCGTCGTGTTGGCGCGGACATCGGTGCCGCCTTGCTTCTCGGTCATGCCCATGCCGATCGTCACCGCGGACTTCTGCATGGCAGGCTTGTTGGTGGAATCGTATTTGCGGGAGAGGATCTTCGGCGCCCAGTCCTTCTGCACGGCCGGCGAAGCCGAAAGTGCGGCGACGGAGGCGCTCGTCATCGTCAGTGGGCAAAGATGGCCGGATTCCAGCTGCGCCGTCAGATAGAAGCGCGCTGCCCTGACCTTGTGCGCCTGGTCCTTCGCCTCGGGGTCCGCCTGCGGATCCCAGACAGAAGAATGCAGCCCCGACGACATCGAACGGCGCATCAGCGCGTGCCAAGCCGGGTGGAACTCGACGACATCCAGCCGCTCGCCGCGCGGACCATGCGTGCGCAGTTGCGGCACGCCCTGATTCGCCATGCGTGCCAGCTCCTGCGCCTCCGGAGAGGTCACGTACCGGCCCATGTTGTCGAGGTCGTCGCGGATGCCGCGCGGCAACGTGCCGGTCAGGTCGACGATCAGCGGATCGGACCTATAGGCATTGATGCCGGACCACAGGCTCGGCTGGTTCAGTTCGGCAAGTTTTTCTTCGGCGGGCGTCATGAGTCGCTTCTAGTGCAAGAGGCAGGCAAAGGGAAACCGGAAGTTATAATTTCCCTCTCCTCTGCAATAGTTGAAAACGAGCAAAATTGCAGGGGGAGACGGGCCTTTGCCCACAGCACAAGCTTGCCGCCGCCCGGCTCACTCTTTATAGACCCCGCAGACGACAGCTAGAGGCAGGTTCATGGTCTTCTTTCCCCACCGCCACCTCATCGGTATCAAAGGGCTCACAGAGCAGGATATCACCTTTCTCCTCGACAAGGCCGACGAGGCCGTCAAGATCAGCCGGCAGAGAGAAAAGAAGACGTCGACCCTTCGCGGCCTGACCCAGATCAATCTCTTTTTCGAGGCATCGACGCGCACGCAGGCCTCCTTCGAGCTCGCCGGCAAACGCCTCGGCGCCGACGTGATGAACATGTCGGTCGGCAATTCTTCGGTGAAGAAGGGCGAGACCCTGATCGATACGGCGATGACGCTGAACGCGATGCGGCCCGATGTGCTCGTGATCCGCCATTCCAGCGCCGGTGCCGCCGCCCTGCTCGCGCAGAAGGTTTCCTGCTCGGTGGTCAACGCCGGCGACGGTCAGCACGAGCATCCGACGCAGGCGCTGCTCGACGCGCTGACGATCCGCCGCGCCAAGGGCAAGCTGTCGCGGATCATCGTCGCGATCTGCGGTGACGTGCTGCATTCGCGCGTGGCGCGCTCCAACATCCTGCTGCTCAACGCCATGGGCGCGCGGGTTCGCGTCGTGGCGCCCGCGACACTGTTGCCTGCCGGCATCGCCGACATGGGCGTCGAGGTCTTCCATTCCATGAAGGAAGGGCTGAAGGACGCCGATGTGGTGATGATGCTGCGCCTGCAGCGCGAGCGCATGTCCGGCGCCTTCGTGCCTTCGGTGCGCGAATACTATCACTTCTATGGGCTCGACGCGGAGACGCTGAAGGCAGCGAAGGACGATGCGCTCGTCATGCATCCCGGCCCGATGAATCGTGGCGTTGAAATCTCCTCCGAGGTCGCGGACGGGCCGCAGAGCGTGATTGCCGAACAGGTGGAAATGGGGGTCGCCGTGCGCATGGCCGTGATGGAGACGCTGCTGGTCTCGCAGAACCAGGGTCCCCGCACCGAAGGAGCCGGCGCATGAAGAACTCGATCGTCCTCAAGAACGTTCGCATCGTCGATCCCTCGCGCAATCTCGATGAAGTAGGCACGATTGTCGTCAACGATGGCGTGATCGTTGCGGCCGGCGCGGACGCGCAGAACCACGGAGCGCCCGATGGAGCCGAGGTGCGTGATTGCACCGGCCTCGTTGCCACACCTGGCCTGGTGGATGCGCGTGTTCATATCGGCGAACCGGGTGCCGAACATCGCGAAACCATTGCCTCGGCGAGCCGTGCCGCAGCGGCCGGCGGCGTGACGTCGATCATCATGATGCCGGACACCGATCCCGTCATCGACGACATCGCGCTTGTCGAGTTCGTCAAGAAGACGGCGAAGGACAAGGCGCTGGTCAACGTCTATCCGGCGGCGGCGATCACCAAGCATCTCGCCGGTGAGGAAATGACCGAGATCGGCCTGTTGATGGAGGCCGGCGCCGTCGCGTTTACCGACGGCCGCTCGAGCATTCATGACACGCAGGTCCTGCGACGCGTGATGACGTATGCGCGCGAATTCGGCGCGGTGATCTCCTGCGAGACGCGCGACAAATATCTGGGCGCCACCGGCGTCATGCATGAGGGACTGTTTGCGAGCTGGCTCGGTCTCGGCGGCATCCCGAAGGAAGCGGAGCTTATCCCACTCGAACGCGACCTGCGTATCGCCAAGCTGACGCGCGGCAACTATCACGCCGCGATGATCTCAGTTCCGGAATCGGTCGAAGCGATCGAGCTTGCACGCAGCCGCGATGCCCGCGTTACCTGCGGCATCTCGATCAACAATCTTTCGCTGAACGAGAACGACATCGGCGAGTACCGGACCTTCTTCAAGCTCTATCCACCGCTGCGCTCCGAAGACGATCGCGTGGCAATGGTGGATGCGCTGGCGCGCGGTGCGATCGACATCATCGTCTCCTCGCACGATCCGCAGGATGTCGATACGAAACGCCTGCCGTTCGGTGAAGCGGCCGATGGCGCGGTGGGGCTTGAAACGATGCTCGCAGCGGCGCTACGCCTGCATCACAGCGGCCAGGTCAGTCTGATGCGGCTGATCGATGCCATGTCGACGCGGCCGGCGCAGATCTTCGGCCTTGATGCCGGCACGCTGAAGCCGGGCGCGAAGGCAGATATCACGCTGATCGATCTCGACGACCCTTGGCTTGTCTCGAAGGACATGCTTCTTTCCCGCTCGAAGAACACGCCGTTCGAAGACGCGCGCTTCAGCGGACGCGCTGTAGCGACCTACGTCGCCGGACGCTGCGTGCATACAATATAAAAAGACCGCCGGAGGGAACATGGTCTCGGATCTCATGACTTGGCAGATCACGCTGCCGATCGCGCTTGCGGCGGCCGCCATCGGATACCTGCTTGGCTCCATTCCTTTCGGGCTGGTCCTGACAAAGGCGGCAGGGCTTGGCGATGTGCGCAGCATCGGATCCGGCAACATCGGCGCGACCAACGTGCTTAGAACCGGCAACAAGAAGCTTGCGGCCGCAACGCTCCTTCTCGATGCGCTGAAGGCATCGGCCGCAGCCTGGATCGTCGGCTATTTCCTGGGTGACGAGGCGGCCCTGATCGCAGGCTTCTTCGCCTTCATCGGCCACCTCTTCCCGGTCTGGATCGGCTTCAAGGGCGGCAAGGGCGTCGCCACCTACATCGGGACGCTGCTTGGCGTTGCTCCGATCATGGTTCTGGCGTTCGCCGTGGTCTGGTTGGCGGTCGCTTTCACGACCCGTTACTCGTCGCTTTCCGCGCTGGTTGCAATGCTTGTCATTCCGGTTGCATTGTGGATACTAGGCGCCGAGAAGGTTGCAGCTGTCATGGCGATCATGACGGTCATTTCCTACTGGAAGCACAAGGCCAACATCTCCCGCCTGATAAGCGGGACGGAAAGCAAGATCGGGGCGAAGGGATAGAATGGACGCTCACAGCGCAAGGCCAAAGGGAATTGCGCTGACGGAACGCCAACGCATCGCGTGGCTGCGTCTTATCCGCTCCGACAATGTCGGGCCGGCAACCTTTCGCGACCTCATCAATCACTTCGGATCGGCGGAGACGGCGCTTGCCGCCCTGCCCGAACTCTCGGCACGCGGCGGGGCGACGCGCTCCATCCGCATAGCGACCGAGAGCGAAGCCCATCGCGAGCTTGAGACCGCCGAGCGCTTCGGCGCGCGGTTCGTCGGCATCGGAGAGCCGGAATACCCGCAGACGCTCCGGCATATCGACGGGGCCCCGCCTCTCCTTGCGGCCAAGGGAAATCTTTCGGCTGCGATTCGGCCGGGTGTCGGTATCGTCGGTTCGCGGAACGCTTCGATCAGCGGCGCGAAATTCGCCGCGATGGTTGCGCGTCATTGCGGACAATCAGGCTATACCGTCCTGTCGGGACTTGCCCGCGGCATCGACACCGCGGCGCATCGCGCCAGCCTGGAAACCGGTACGATCGCTGCGATGGCCGGCGGCCTGGACAAGCCCTATCCGCCGGAAAACGCGGCCCTACTGGAAGAAATCTGGAACGGCAACGGGCTGGCGATCAGCGAGATGCCGTTCGGATGGGAGCCGCGAGCCCGGGATTTTCCGCGACGAAACAGGCTGATTGCCGGCGCCTCCCTCGGCGTGGTCGTCGTCGAGGCGGCAACCCGGTCCGGTTCATTGATCACCGCGCGCCTTGCCGGGGAGTTCGGGCGACTGGTCTTCGCGGTGCCGGGTTCGCCGCTGGACCCGCGAAGCCAAGGGACCAATGAGCTCCTGAAGGATGGCGCCCTCATCGTCACGACGCCGCATGACGTCGTTCAAGCCCTCGCTCCCCTATCGCAGTACGATCTGTTTTCTCCTCCGCTCGCGGAGGAGCCTGAACAGGAGTCGCGCTTCTCGTTGCTGCCCCCTGATGATTCCGACCGCGCGCGGATTGTCGATGCGCTCGGTCCGACGCCAACCGAGATCGACGATATCATTCGCCATACGGAGCTGACGGCCTCTGCAGTCTATCTTGTATTGCTGGAGCTTGATCTTGCCGGACGGCTGCACCGGCATGCCGGTGGGCTCGTTTCCCTTGCAATGGACCCGTGAATTCCTACATGCGGGCGTGGAGATCACCAGCCTCGACGTATGCCATCTCGATCAGATAGCAAAGCATGTCGGCCTTTTCCTTTTCCGCTACCTTGCGCAACTCAGCCAGCATCTGGCGGATGAAAGCGATGTTCTCGCGGGAGCCGGATCTGTTAGCATCTCTTTTTGCGTAATTAGCCGCCATGGCCAGACTCATTCCCGGATTGAGAAGGCTGTCATAGGCAGCCCGAACCACACGCAAAAAACGATAACGCAACAATCAGAAATTGCAACACGCGATATATCTTCTTTTGGTTGTATCGCGTTGTAATAGGTAAAAATGCATGCAAACCACTTGACCGGAACGATTTACCTGTCCATGTCGAAGGACCGGCAAGCATAACGCGGCAGGCTTTTCAATCAGCCAAGAAGCCGAGCGGCACTTTTTTAGAGAATCATCATGAATGTTGTAGTGGTGGAATCGCCTTCGAAGGCAAAGACGATCAACAAGTATCTGGGACCCGGATATAAGGTGCTCGCCTCCTTCGGACACGTGCGCGATCTGCCTGCCAAGGACGGATCGGTTTTGCCCGATCAGGATTTCGAGATGCTTTGGGAGGTCGATGGGGCCTCGGCAAAGCGTATGAAGGACATCGCCGACGCGGTTAAGTCCTCCGACGGCCTCATTCTCGCGACCGACCCGGATCGCGAGGGGGAAGCCATCTCCTGGCACGTCCTTGATATGCTGAACAAAAAGCGCGTCCTGAACGGCAAGTCGGTAAAGCGCGTTGTCTTCAACGCCATTACCAAGAAGGCCGTTCTCGACGCGATGGCGGAGCCACGCGATATCGACGTGCCGCTGGTCGATGCCTACCTGGCACGACGCGCGCTCGATTACCTTGTTGGCTTCAATCTTTCGCCGGTGCTGTGGCGCAAGCTGCCCGGCGCGCGTTCGGCAGGACGCGTGCAGTCGGTGGCGCTTCGCCTCGTCTGCGACCGCGAATCGGAGATCGAACGCTTCATCTCCGAAGAATACTGGAACATTTCGGCACTGCTGAAGACACCGCGCGGCGACGAGTTCGAAGCAAGGCTGGTTGCAGCGAATGGCAAGCGGTTGCAGGCGCGCTCGGTCGGAAACGGCGACGAGGCTTCTTCGCTGAAGGCGCTTCTGGAAGGCGCGTCCTACGTTGTCGACACGGTCGAAGCAAAGCCGGTCAAGCGCAACCCGGGACCACCCTTCACAACCTCCACATTGCAGCAGGCCGCTTCGTCGAAGCTCGGCTTCTCCGCCTCGCGGACGATGCAGGTCGCCCAGAAGCTTTATGAAGGCTTCGACATCGGCGGCGAGACCGTCGGTCTGATCACCTATATGCGTACCGACGGCGTGCAGATGGCGCCGGAAGCAATCGATGCGTCACGGCGTGCGATCGTCGATCAGTTCGGCGATCGATACCTGCCGGAGAAGGCACGCCTCTATTCGACCAAGGCGAAGAATGCCCAGGAAGCGCACGAAGCGATCCGTCCGACCGATTTCTATCGTTCGCCGGACCGCGTCCGCCAGTACCTGGATGCCGACCAGCAGAAGCTCTACGACCTGATCTGGAAGCGCGGCATCGCGAGCCAGATGGCTTCCGCGGAGATCGAGCGCACGACCGCTGAAATTACCGCGGACAACAACGGCCAGAAGGCCGGCCTGCGCGCCGTCGGCTCAGTGATTCGCTTCGACGGTTTCATCGCCGCCTACACCGATCAGAAGGAAGACGGCGAGCAGAGCGACGACAGCGACGAGGATGGCCGTCTGCCGGAGATCAATGCCCGCGAGAACCTCGCGAAGCAGAAGATCAACGCGACGCAGCATTTCACCGAACCGCCGCCGCGCTATTCGGAAGCGTCACTGATCAAGAAGATGGAAGAGCTCGGCATCGGGCGTCCGTCGACCTATGCCGCGACGCTTGCGACGCTGCGCGACCGCGAATACGTGACGATCGACAAGCGCAAGCTCATTCCGCAGGCCAAGGGCCGGCTGGTGACGGCCTTCCTCGAGAGCTTCTTCACCAAGTACGTCGAATATGATTTCACGGCCGACCTCGAAGAAAAGCTCGACCAGATTTCAGCCGGCGAGCTGAACTGGAAGCAGGTGCTGCGCGATTTCTGGACGGACTTCTTTGCCCAGATCGAGGACACCAAGGAACTGCGCGTCACGAACGTTCTCGACTCCCTGAACGATTCCTTGGCACCACTCGTCTTTCCGAAGCGGGAAGATGGCGGCGACCCTCGTATCTGCCAGGTCTGCGGCACCGGCAATCTGTCGCTGAAGCTCGGAAAGTACGGCGCTTTCGTCGGCTGCTCGAACTACCCGGAGTGCAACTATACGCGCCAGCTTTCGTCCGAAGGCGGCTCGGACGCCGAAGGCGTTGCGCTGAATGAGCCAAAGAACCTCGGCACCGATCCGGTGACCGGCGAAGAGCTTACGCTGCGTTCGGGCCGCTTTGGCCCCTACATCCAGCGCGGCGATGGCAAGGAAGCGAAGCGCTCCTCGCTGCCGAAGGGCTGGAAGCCGGAGGATATCGACTACGAGAAGGCGATGGCGCTGATCTCGTTGCCACGCGACATCGGCAAGCACCCGGAAAGCGGGAAGATGATTTCTTCCGGCATCGGCCGCTATGGACCCTTCCTGCTGCACGACGGCGGCTACGCCAACCTCGAAAGCGTCGAAGACGTCTTCTCGATCGGTCTCAACCGCGCTGTTACCGTGATCGCCGACAAGGCGAGCAAGGGACCTGCCGGACGCGGCCGGACTGCCGCGGCAGCCCTGAAGGAGCTCGGCGAGCATCCTGACGGCGGCGCGATCACCGTTCGCGACGGCAAGTATGGTCCCTATGTGAACTGGGGCAAGGTCAACGCGACCCTGCCGAAGGGCAGCGATCCGCAGGCCCTGACCGTCGAGGAAGCGCTGGTGCTGATCGCCGCCAAGGCCGGCAAGGCACCGGCATCGAAGAGCAAGGCAAAGCCGAAGGCGAAAGCCGCCTCGGCTGAAACCAAGGCGAAGACCGCCGCCAAGCCGAAGACGACCAAAGCCAAGGCGCCGGCAAAGACGAAGAAGAGCGAAGAGTGAGCAAAATCCCGCGGGAAAGAACGAAGGGCATGGGCAAGCGTCCCGGCAAGATCGGACGCGCCAGCCAGCAACCCGCAGCCGAACCGCTGAACATCGCCCACGGGGCCCTGCCCTCCCGCGACGTGATTTTGCGATTTATCGCCGACCATCCGCAGAAAGCGTCGAAGCGGGAGCTTGCGAAGGCCTTCGGACTGAAAGGCGAAAGCCGCGTCGAGCTGAAGCACCTCCTGCGCGAACTGGAGCAGGAAGGCATGCTCCAGAAGACGCGCAAGTCGCTGATCAGACCGGGCGCGCTGCCGCCGGTCACCGTGCTCGACATTACGACGCGCGACAAGGATGGCGAACTGATCGGTCGTCCGGCGGAATGGCCTGACGACCAGGGCGTTGCGCCAGCCGTCGCCATCCGCCAGTCAACATCGCCGGCAGGTCGCAACGGCAAGGGCAAGGCCCCTGTTGCCGGCATGGGCGATCGCATCCTGGCGAAAATCTTTCCGGCTGCCGATCGCGGCGGTCCGGCCTACACCGCGCGGATCATCAAGATCTTGGACAAGCGTCGCGGCGCGCTGCTCGGCGTCTTCAAGGACGCACCGGGCGGTGCCGGACGTCTGTTGCCGATCGAGCGGCGTGGCGAGGAAATGGTGATCGACCCCGAGTACAAGGGCGAGGCCAAGGACGGCGATCTTGTCGAAGTCGAGGTCGCCCGTCTCGGCCGCCTCGGCCTGCCACGCGCCAAGGTGTTGTCGATTGTCGGTTCGGTCGCATCCGAAAAGGCGATCTCGATGATCGCCATCCATGCACATGGCATTCCTCACATATTCCCGCCTGCCGTGGTCGCCGAAGCCGACGATGCCAAGCCCGCGACGATGTCACATCGCGAGGATTGGCGCGATGTACCGCTGATCACCATCGATCCGGCTGACGCCAAGGACCATGACGACGCAGTTTATGCCGAGGCGGACCCCTCGCCCGACAATCCGGATGGGGTCATCGTCACCGTCGCTATCGCCGACGTGTCCTATTACGTCCGCCCGAATTCGCCGCTCGATCGCGAAGCGCTGAAGCGGGGCAACTCGGTCTATTTCCCGGACCGGGTCGTACCGATGCTGCCCGAGCGCATCTCGAACGATCTCTGCTCGTTGAGAGAAGGTCAGGATCGGCCGGCGCTTGCCGTTCGCATGATGTTTTCGAAGGAAGGCCGCAAGATCGGCCATACCTTCCACCGCGTGATGATGAAGAGCGCCGCAAAGCTCTCCTATCAGCAGGCGCAGGCGGCGATCGACGGTACGCCAGACGATAAGACGGGACCGCTTCTCGAACCGATCCTGAAGCCGCTCTGGAATGCCTACCGGATCATGACGCTCGGTCGTGGGCGCCGGCAGCCGCTTGAGCTCGACATGCCGGAGCGCAAGATCCTGCTGAAGCCCGACGGCACGGTGGATCGCGTCGTCGTGCCACCGCGCCTCGACGCGCACAAGCTGATCGAAGAAATGATGATCCAGGCCAACGTCTCGGCCGCCGAGACGCTGGAGAAGAAGCGGCAGGTGCTGATCTACCGCATCCATGACGGCCCGACGCTCGCCAAGCAGGAAGTGCTGCGCGAGTTCCTGGCGACGCTTGGCATATCACTTCCCAAGGGCGGCAACATGCGTGCCAACAATTTCAACATGATCCTCGACAAGGCGAACGACACGCCGCATCAGACGATGGTCAACGAGATGGTGCTTCGCTCCCAGAGCCAGGCGATCTACAGTCCGGAGAATATCGGGCATTTCGGCCTGAACCTGATGAAGTACGCTCATTTCACCTCGCCGATCCGCCGTTATGCGGACCTGATCGTGCATCGTGCGCTGGTCGGATCGCTCGGCTTCGGTGAAGGCGGGATCACACCGGACGAAGAAGCCGCACTCGACGATATTGCCGCCGAGATCTCGACCTTCGAGCGCCGCGCCATGGCCGCCGAGCGCGAGACGGTGGATCGCCTGATTGCGCACCACCTTGCCGGCCGCGTCGGCGAGGAATTCGAAGGGCGCATAGGAGGCGTGACGAAATCGGGACTATTTGTCGCCCTGCCGGACTATGGAGCGGATGGCTTCATTCCTATATCTACGCTCGGAACGGACTACTTCATCTATGATGAGGCGCATCAGGCGCTGTCTGGCGAGAAAACCGGCCTCGGATATCGCCTGGGGGATAGCGTTACGGTGAAACTTGCGGAAGCCATTCCGCTCGCCGGTGCACTTCGTTTCGAGATGATCAGTGAAGGGCGACAGATGCCCACAGCTGTACGTTCGTTCCATAAGGCTGGCCGGCGCGACGCAAGCCGCGCGCGCAAGCAGGCCGGAACAAGGCCGCCAAGAGGGCGGCGATAGGCGCGTAGGGACGCCGCGAAAGGAAACGTACGATGACGACCACTTCCAGCGACCAGCCAATCCGTTACGGAGCAAGCGAGGAGGTGGAACGTCCGCTCGGCCGTTCTATCAAACGCGGCATGCTGAACACCTGCCCAAACTGCGGCACCGGCAAACTGTTCAAGAGCTTCCTGAAGCCGGTGGACAATTGCGCTGTCTGTGGAGAGGCAATGTACCACCATCGGGCGGACGACCTGCCGCCTTACCTCACGATCGTCATCATCGGCCACCTGATCATCGGCGGCTACATGGCGACCGATCTTGTTTGGCCAATGCCGCTTTGGCTCACCTTTGCGATCTGGACGCCGCTTACGCTGCTGGCAACGCTTCTGATCATCCAGCCGATCAAGGGCGGCGTCATCGGCTTGCAGTGGGCATTGAAGATGCACGGCTTCGGCGGGCACACGGATGACCACGATTCCTACGAGATTCCCGGCCGCCAAAGGTAAGCCGGCATCCTGACCTTCACCGTCACGACACATTTCGCGTGTAGCAGCCCACGTGCGTTCTCGCGTGAGAACGCGATGGCTGGTGGCGCGCGAAGGTAAGTCCTGCTTGATGCAATGTCGTAGACACCAAACAGGTTATTGCCGCCAGCGCCTTTCATCTTGTAAAGCTCAGCCGTCATTTGAGTTTGGCGCAATTGCGGCTTTCAGCGGCATGCGGTTTTCTGCAGTCAGTATTTAAGGATGAGTGTATGTCTCAGCCGCGAAACGGCACACCAGGCGATGTCGAGGAAATCCATTGGCCTTCATTGGTGGCAGCCGTTTCGTCGATCTCGGCGGTCGGGATCGCGATAGGCCTCGGCCTCCCGCTTCTGAGCATCATCCTTGAGAAGCGCGGCATTCCATCGACGCTGATCGGCCTCAATACGGCGATGGCAGGCGTTGCTGCCATGGCTGCGGCACCAATCACCACCAAGCTGGCTCACAGATACGGCGTAGCGCCGACGATGATCTGGGCAGTGCTGATCTCCGCGCTCAGCGCCCTCGGCTTCTACTACGCGCGCGATTTCTGGATGTGGTTCCCGCTGCGCTTCGCATTCCATGGCGCGACGACCACCCTCTTCATCCTTTCCGAGTTCTGGATCAACGCCGCCTCGCCACCCTCGAAACGCGGATTCGTGCTCGGCATCTACGCCACTGTGTTATCGTTCGGTTTCGCGGCCGGCCCTCTGCTGTTTTCGCTGCTGGGCAGCGATGGTGTTCTGCCCTTTGCAATCGGGGCTGCGGCGGTGCTTCTGGCAGCGATCCCGATATTCATCGCGCGTCACGAGAGCCCTGTTCTGGAAGAGAAGCCGGAGCTGCATTTCATGCGCTATGTCTTCCTCGTCCCGACCGCGACGGCTGCGGTCTTCATCTTCGGCGCCGTCGAGGCAGGTGGTCTCGCTCTGTTTCCGATCTATGCCGTGCGCGCTTCCTTCACCGAATCGCAAGCAGCCCTGCTGCTGACAGTCATGGGAATCGGCAATGTCATCTTCCAGATACCCGTCGGCCTTCTCTCCGACCGCATGAAGGACAAGCGACCGTTGCTTGCCGCCATGGCTTTCATGGGGCTGATCGGCTCGCTCATGCTGCCGTTCCTCGTGCACAGCTGGATCCTGATGGCCACCGTGCTGCTTTTCTGGGGTGGTTGCGTGGCAGGCCTCTATACCGTCGGCCTTAGCCACCTCGGCTCACGGCTGACCGGTTCGGACCTCGCAGCGGCCAATGCCGCCTTCGTGTTCTGCTACGCGGTCGGCACCGTTGCCGGCCCTCAGGTCATCGGGGCAGCCATCGACGTTGCCGGCAACAACGGCTTTGCCTGGGCGATCGCCGGATTCTTCGGCCTTTATGCCCTGCTTTCGGCCATAAGGCTGCTTTTCATCGGAAAGCGGGGTTGACTTTTCGGGCTGGATTCGTAGTTTCGCGCCAGAATTTGCCGTGGAGCCCATCCGGCCTGCCACGGCTTTCATTTTATTAAAGGCAGGACGACCATGGCTAAGGCTACCACAATCAAGATCAAGCTGCTGTCGACGGCCGACACCGGTTTCTTCTACGTCACGACGAAGAACAGCCGTACGATGACTGACAAGATGACGAAGACGAAGTACGACCCGGTTGCTAAGAAGCACGTCGAGTTCAAGGAAACCAAGATCAAGTAATCACTTGATCTGATTTCTCTTCAAAGAAGGCGCGCGCCATTGGCTGCGCGCCTTTTTGTTTGCCGAGATACCAGGCGCCCATACAGGGCGAAAACAAAAACGCCGTCCTCCCCAAATACGGGGAGGACGGCGCTTTCATGAAAGGGGGTCGACCGGCAGGCAACGCGGCACGAGGAACCGCTGATGTTGCATACCAGCCGACCGACCCCACGACCCAGGAGATGCGGCGGACCTGAGCATCATGGGGTATCTGCTGGCTCTCAAAGGAGCTTTTCTCTTATGAGCCGATAATTTGCGCGAAAATGAAAGAAAATCAACAAATTCTTAATGGTTAGATCTCTCAGGTTGATTTTATGGTTAAAAATCCGATTTTGGGACAAACTGCATAACTTCTGCGTGCGTATTGCCGGATAGACTAAGGCAAAATGCGGAAAGAACATGCATAGTATTACCTGAAGGTATTATTATGCTTTGCATGACGGGAATGATGCTCATCAACCTAAACGTCATGCCAAATCTGAAAAATCCTCATTTTTATTTTCAATAACGGCCCGTCTAGGCGCGCCGTAAGATTAAAGCGGACGCCGTACCAAGGGCCAGTACTTGGTTGTATTTCAGACGCCAGCATTGTGCGGGCGCACGCCAAGCTCAATATTTCTGTGGATCGCCGTCAAACGCCTTTATCGGCGGCGATATCAGGCCGCCGCTACGACGCGATTTCGACCGGAGTTCTTGGCCTCGTAAAGAGCCAGATCGGCCTGCTTCATCAGATGGCTGGGCGTGAGAATGGCGGATGTGCGGGTCGATATCCCGAACGATGCGGTGACGCTCAGTTCATTGCCGCTTGATTTCAGCGTGAATGGAGCAGCCTCGATGACGCCACGCAGCCTCTCGGCGACCGCGGAAGCGACTTCCGGAGAGGTATCCGGCATAATGACGACGAACTCCTCCCCACCATAACGGCAGGCAAGATCGGCACCCCGAACGGTCGATCGGATCCGGGCGGCGAATTCGCGAAGTACATCGTCGCCCGCGTCGTGGCCGTAGGTATCGTTGATCTGCTTGAAGCGGTCGATGTCGGCCATAAGCACCGAGAGTGGCCGTCCGCGTGCCATCGAACGGTTGAAGAGCGTGCTGATGTGATTGTCCAGATAGCGGCGATTGTTCAGGCCCGTCAGCGGATCCGTGATGGCGAGTTCGATCGTCTGCTGGACGCTGGCGCGCAGCCGGTCGTTATAATGCTTGCGGCGCATCTGGGTCAGGCTGCGCGCGACCAGTTCGTTCGGATCGACCGGGCGAACAATGTAGTCATTGACCCCAAGCTCCAGGGCACGCACCACCATCTCGTCGTCGCCCTGCTCCGTGATGATCAGCAACGGCAGAAAGCGGGTGCGTTCGAGCGAGCGCAACTGAGAGCACAGGCGAAGCGGATCGTAATCTTCGATGTTGGAATTGACGATGACGAGATCGTATGGATTCTCGGACGCTTCGAAGATCGCCGCCTGCGCATCCGACAAGGCAAACACGTGGGCAACCGGCTTGAGGGCCCTGACGATGCGCTCCTGGGAATTGGCGCGACCGTCGACCAGAAGGATCTGACCGCCCTCCTCACCGCGTGTTTCCGCCCGCAGCAACTCGTCGATCCCCATCGTCTGCGCCGTGCGGGCGCGAACGCGCAGTTCGTCGCTGAGCGTCTTGAGACGCAGGAGACTTTTCACTCGAGCGATCAGCTGCAGATCGTTGACGGGCTTCGTCAAGAAATCGTCGGCGCCGGCTCGCAACCCGCGCACGCGGTCGGCCGGCTGGTCAAGTGCCGTTACCATGACCACCGGAATGTGAGCCGTCTTGGGATTGGATTTAAGCCGCTCGCAGACCTCGAAGCCATCCATTCCCGGCATCATGATATCGAGCAGGATCAGGTCGACCTGGTTTTTCTCGCAGATCGCCAGCGCCTGATAGCCATCGCTGGCCGTCATCACGTCGAAATATTCGGCGATGAGGCGCGCTTCGAGAAGCTTCACGTTTGCCGGAATGTCGTCAACGACCAGGATGCGTGCAGTCATCAGCTCTTCCGATCCTTATGCATCACCCAGGTAGGTCTTGATGGTCTCGATGAACTTGGGCACCGAGATCGGCTTGGAGACATACGCCTCGCAGCCGCCCTGCCGAATCCGCTCCTCGTCGCCCTTCATGGCAAAAGCCGTGACGGCGATGACCGGGATGACGTGCAACTCGTCATCTTCCTTCAGCCACTTGGTCACCTCGAGCCCGGAAACCTCGGGCAGCTGAATGTCCATGAGGATAAGGTCCGGACGATACTTGCGGGCAAGATCAAGGGCTTCCATGCCGTTACGTGTCTGAATCGTCGTGTAGCCGGACGCCTCGATGAGGTCGCGAAAGAGCTTCATATTGAGCTCGTTGTCCTCTACAATCATCACCTGTTTAGGCATGGCACGTCGTCCTAACGTCCGTTCTGGAGATCGCCCAACGCATGCGAAGACATGCGAAAGCGTCGCTCCACGAAACCGATGGCTGCACGCTACCGGTATTTGGTTGAAAAATAGGTAACTTACCGCAAGAAATGCAGAGCAACTTCAAACCTTCCAAGCAACATGCCGTCGACCCGCAGCAAACTGCCATCGCAGTTCTGGCCTGGCTCGCGAACGAGCAAGATCTTTTCAGCCGATTCCTAGCCCTGACGGGTGTCGAGGCCTCCCAGGTACGGCATGCGATCCATGATCCCGGATTCCTGTCCGGAATGATGGATTTCCTCATGAACCACGAGCCGACGGCGATGGCCTTCTGCGAAGCCACCGGCACGCCGACCGACGTTCTCAACGCCGCATGGTTGCATTTTTCGCCGCCGGGATTGGGCTCCGGGGAGTACTGACATTGCAAGTCGCTACGGATATCTCGCATGTGCGTCTTCGCGACCGGCCGCTGGTCATTTGCGATATCGACGAGGTGGTTCTCGAATTCCTTTCGCCGTTCACGGATTTTCTGCGTTCTCATAACTACGATCTGCTTCCGAGATCGTTCCGTCTCCATGGTAACATCGTGTCGCTGCTTGACGGCAGCGAGATGGACCGTGATTCCTTCTCGAGCTTTCAGGACGCATTTTTCGCCAGCCAGAATCTCTGGCAGAAGCCGGCGGAGCGGGCGATCGAGACGCTGAGATCGTTGGCCGAGGACGCGGATATCGTGTTCCTGACAGCCATGCCGCCGCGCCATCAGGGTGTCCGGCGCGCGTTGCTCGATGAAGTCGGCCTCGATTTCGCGATGATCGCCTCCGAGGAACCCAAGGGGCCTATCGTCGCGAAGCTGCATGCTCGCCGCGCCCTGCCCGTCGCCTTCATCGACGACATCCAGCGGAACCTGCTTTCCGTCGCGGAAAACGTTCCGGAATGCCTTCTCATCAACATGATGGCAAACGATGACTTCCGTCAATTTGCACCTCCTCCGGTTGGTGCGATCGTCCCGGCTTCCGGATGGGACCAGGCCGGCCTTCTGCTGAAACGGCATTTTGCCGGCGACTGATCCCTATCTGCGCGATCGCCATATATGCGTGAACAGGCAGATCCGTCTCTTGAGAACCCAAAGCGTACGGGGTAATGTCGCGGCGTTCAACCTTTGTTCTCGCCCCGATGACACCTGCCTTTACCAAGACCGCCGGCTTCTGTCGTGACTGCCTTGCCGAGCAGAAGGATGAGACGCGCCGTTGCGCAGCCTGTGGAAGTCCGCGCCTTGTCCGACACAAGGAGCTCTACCAGCTCACGCTAGCGCATATCGACTGCGACGCCTTCTATGCAACCGTGGAGAAAAGGGACAATCCGGAGCTCGCCGACAAGCCTGTCATCATCGGCGGCGGCAAACGCGGGGTGGTGTCGACCGCCTGCTATATCGCGCGCATTCACGGCGTTCGTTCCGCCATGCCCATGTTCAAGGCGTTGGAAGCGTGTCCGCAAGCCGTGGTCATTCCGCCCAACATGGAGAAGTACGTCAAGGTCGGCCGCGAGGTGCGCGCCCTGATGCAGGAACTGACACCGCTCGTGCAGCCCATCTCGATCGACGAGGCGTTTCTGGAACTGGAGGGCACTGAACGGCTCCACCAGGATCCACCCGCCCGTACACTTGCCAGGTTTGCGCGGCGCGTCGAACGGGAGCTTGGGATCAGCGTTTCGGTCGGACTTTCCTATTGCAAGTTTCTCGCGAAGGTCGCCTCCGATCTGCAGAAGCCCCGCGGCTTCTCCGTCATCGGGCGGGAGGAAGCGATCGACTTCCTCGCTCCCCGGCCTGTCACGACAATCTGGGGGGTCGGCAAGGCCTTCGCCGCGACATTGGAGGCGGATGGCATCCGTACGATCGGGCAGTTGCAGACGATGGACGAAGGCGACCTGATGCGGCGCTATGGCAGCATGGGGCAGCGGCTGGCGAGGCTCTCCAGAGGCATCGACGACCGAGACGTCCACCTGAACGAGGGCGCCAAGAGCGTTTCATCGGAGACTACGTTCTTCGACGATATTTCGCGATATGACGAGCTGGTTCCGATCCTGAGAAGCCTGTCCGAGAAGGTATCCTGGCGCCTGAAGAAGGACGGCATCGCCGGCAATACCGTCGTCCTGAAGATGAAGACCGCGGATTTCAAATCCCGCACGCGCAACCGGAAGCTCGAAGACCCGACCCAGCTTGCCGACAAGATTTTCCGCACCGGGATTGAACTTCTTGGACGGGAAACCGACGGCACGAAATTCCGGCTGATCGGTATCGGCGTCACGGATCTCTGTGATCCGGCGCGCGCCGACCCACCCGATCTCGTAGACATCGACTCCGGGCGCCGGGCGGCGGCGGAAGCCGCGATGGACAAGCTTCGGGACAAATTCGGCAAAGGCACAGTCGAAACAGGCTACACCTTCGGCGGCAAGCGCGATCAACATTAGGTGAGCCGGCCTACCCGACTGTCTATTTCAAGTTTTCCTTAAGCTTCGATCTCTACGCTCCTCCCGTCTAGTATTGCGTATGGTTGAGTACAATGTTCTCGCGTTTTGTCTTCGGGCTCGGCTTGTTGTCGGCCACCGCACTCGTGCACCCGGCGCTCGCCGCAAATGCGCGCGCGCTGCAGATCTTTGTTTCGAAAGACAAGCAATCGCTGACCGTCTACGACGGCCAGGAGGTTATCGCGACCTCCAAGGTTTCGACCGGAAAGCCGGGCCACACCACGCCAAGCGGCATTTTCTCCGTGATCGAAAAGCAGAAGTATCACGAATCGAACCTCTACTCGGCCGCGCCGATGCCCTACATGCAGCGCCTGACCTGGTCGGGTATCGCGTTGCACGAATCCAATTCGGTGCCGCGCTATCCGGCCTCACACGGGTGCGTGCGCATGCCCGGCGTATTCGCCAAGCAGCTTTACAAGATGACCGGCATGGGTGTTCCCATCGTCATCACCGATGCGGAAATCAGGCCGCAGCCGATCACGCACCCCACTCTTTTCCAGCCAGAAGCGCCGGAACCGCCGCCCCTGCTTTCGGATGTCGTGCTTCGTCCGGCAATCGGCGACCAGCCGATCGAGATCGCCATGAACGAAGTCTCCATGCCGCGCCTGCAGCCGCAGTCGATCATCGATCCCGTCAACGACGAACCGGTGCGGATATTGATTACCCGCCGCAGCCAACGCGACGACATCATCGACCTTCAAGGCAACCTAGCCTTGCTTGGTTTCGAGGTCGGCGAGGCGGATGGATTGCTTGGCCCGGCGACCGTTCAGGCAATCGGCGACTTCAAGACCCAGCATCCGCTCGATCCCGACAGCAGAAAGTCACTCGTCAGTGACGCGCTCTTTGAAGCCGTAGCCATAGCTGCAGGCAAGGAAAAACCGGCAAACGGGGTCCTGCTCGTGCGGCGCGGCTTCAGGCCTGTGATGCAGGCAACTGTCACGATCGATGATCCGGGGCTGGCGCTTGGAACGCACTTCTTCACGGCCTACAATGTCGACGCCGACAGTGGCTCGGCGGATTGGCTGGGGGTCACGCTCGCCAACCCCTTGACGAGCAAGACCATGAAACGCCTCGGGATCAGCAAGCTCGAAAGCTCGATCATATCAGGCACGCCAATCGAGAACGCGCTGAGCCGGATAGGCATTCCGGATGAGACGCGCCGAAAGATCGGCGCAATGCTGGTCACCGGCTCATCGCTGACCATCTCCGATACCGGGATCGGCCCCGAAACCGGAGAAGGAACCGATTTCATCACGGTCACCCGCGGCTGACGGTCAGACCAATTCGACGTCGATGACACCTGGCGCGGCACGTAACGCGGCGGCGATCTCCGGCGTTATCCGGTATTTCTGCGGCAGCTCGACCTCTACCTCGCGTTTCCCCTCCTCCTTGATAACGATGAAGGAGACGAGGCCGTCCCCCCTTGCATTGAGGTGAGCGGCGACAGCACGCAGCGGGCCCGAATCGCGAACGTAGACCCGCAAGGCCTTTTGCATCTGCAGCGATTTTTCCTCCAGCGACTGGATCGTCTGGATGCGAAGGCCGATACCCTCAGGCCGTTCCTCGCCGATCGCCGTGATCACGAACGATTTTCCGGATTCCAGAATATCCCTGTATTGATTGAGCATTTCGGAGAACAGGACAGCTTCGAACTGCCCGGATGAATCCGAGAAGACAACAATGCCCATCTTGTTGCCGGTGCGCGTCTTGCGCTCCTGCTTCGAGATCACCGTGCCGGCAAGACGACCGTTGCTTGCCCCTTGTTTCACGGCACCGGAGAAGTCGGAGAATGTCTGCACACGCATTTTCTGGAGAACGGCATTGTAGGAATCCAGAGGATGCGCCGTCAGATAGAAGCCCAGGACCTGGAATTCCTTGAGCAGCTTTTCCGAGGCCAGCCACGGCGAAAACGGCGGAAGCGAAATCTTCTCGGGGCCTGACGATAGGGCGCTGCCGAAAATATCCGACTGGCCACTCAGCTTGTTTTCCTGCGCCCGCTGGGCGTAGCCCATGATCCGGTCGAGACCGCCTGACAGCTGAGCCCGGTCGATCTTGAAGCAATCGAAGGCGCCGGCAAAGATCAGGCTTTCGAGCACGCGGCGGTTTACCTGCTTCGGATCGATGCGCAGGCAGAAATCCTCAAGGCTCGCGAATGGCGTGTCGCCGCGGACCTCGACGATATGGTCGACGGCCGATTCGCCGACGCCCTTCAGCGCGGCCAATGCGTAATAGATGCGGCTCTCGCCCGTCTGAAAATGGCGGAACGAGCTCTGCACGGATGGCGGGACCACCTCGATCTCGAGACGCTTGGCGTCCTGTCGGAAGTCGTTGACCTTTTCGGTATTTGACATATCGAGCGTCATCGACGCGGCGAGGAATTCGACCGGATAATGCGCCTTCATGTAGGCCGTCTGGTAGGAGACGATCGCGTAGGCGGCGGCGTGCGACTTGTTGAAGCCGTAGTTGGCGAACTTTGCGAGCAGCTCGAAGATGTTGTCGGCCTGCGGCTTCGACACGCCGTTCTTCACGGCGCCAACGACGAAGCGCTCGCGCTGCTGGTCCATCTCCGCCTTGATCTTCTTACCCATCGCGCGGCGCAGAAGGTCGGCTTCGCCGAGCGAATAGCCCGACAGGACCTGGGCGATCTGCATGACCTGCTCCTGGTACACGATAACGCCCTGAGTTTCCTTCAGCAGGTAATCGATCGTCGGATGGATCGACTCGACTTCCTCCTCGCCGTGCTTGCGGGCGTTGTAGGTCGGGATGTTTTCCATCGGGCCCGGACGATAGAGGGCCACGAGCGCGATGATGTCCTCGATGCAGTCCGGCTTCATGCCGATCAGCGCCTTGCGCATGCCCGCACTTTCCACCTGGAACACGCCGACGGTCTCGCCACGCGACAGCATCTCGTAGGTCAGCTTGTCGTCGAGTGGGATCGAGGCAAGGTCCACCTTGATGCCACGCTTGGCGACGAAATCGACGGCGACCTTCAACGTTGTCAGCGTCTTCAGTCCGAGGAAGTCGAATTTGACGAGGCCGGCCTGCTCGACCCACTTCATGTTGAACTGGGTAACCGGCATGTCGGAGCGCGGATCGCGGTACATCGGGACCAGCTTCGACAGTGGGCGGTCGCCGATAACGATGCCGGCGGCGTGCGTCGATGCGTGGCGGTAGAGACCCTCGATCTTCTGGGCGATATCGAGCAGGCGAGCGACGACGGGCTCCTTGTCGGCCTCCTCCTGCAGCTTCGGCTCTTCCTCGATCGCCTTCGACAGCGGCGTCGGGTTGGCCGGATTGTTCGGCACCAGCTTGCAGATCTTGTCGACCTGGCCGTAAGGCATCTCCAGCACGCGACCGACGTCGCGCAAAGCCGCGCGCGCCTGCAACGAACCGAAGGTGATGATCTGCGCGACCTGTTCGCGGCCGTATTTGCGCTGCACGTAGCGGATCACCTCTTCGCGGCGATCCTGGCAGAAGTCGATATCGAAGTCCGGCATCGAGACGCGTTCCGGATTGAGGAAGCGTTCGAAAAGCAGCGAGAAACGCAACGGATCAACGTCGGTGATCGTCAGTGCGTAGGCGACCAGCGACCCTGCACCGGAACCGCGGCCCGGACCGACGGGAATGTCCTGCTGCTTTGCCCATTTGATGAAGTCGGCAACGATCAGGAAGTAGCCTGGGAACTTCATGCGTTCGATAACGCTGAGTTCGAATTCCAGGCGCTCGCGGTAATCCTTCTCCTCGTAACCCGCCGACATGCCGAGCGTCGCGAGGCGGTTGTCCAGCCCCTCCTCCGCCTGACGGCGCAGTTCGAGCGCTTCTTCGCGCTCCGCTTCCTCTGCATCGGCGGTGGCGCCGGTGAACCGTGGCAGGATCGGCTTGCGCGTGTTCAGGATGAAGGAGCAGCGCCGGGCGATCTCGATGGTGTTTTCCAGCGCTTCCGGCAAATCCGCAAAAAGCTTCGCCATCTCGGCGCGGCTTTTCAGATAGTGATCGGGCGTCAGGCGGAACCGGGTATCGTCCGAGACGATGGCGTTATGAGCGACCGCCATCAGGGCGTCATGCGCATCATAGTCGTCACGGGTCGGGAAGAAGGCTTCATTGGTGGCGACCAGCGGCAGGTCATGCTCGTATGCAAGCGCGATGATCTTC
Organism: Rhizobium sp. Root708; assembly: GCF_001429725.1. Taxonomy (GTDB): domain Bacteria; phylum Pseudomonadota; class Alphaproteobacteria; order Rhizobiales; family Rhizobiaceae; genus Rhizobium. The sequence continues at coordinate 327,844 of NZ_LMHV01000034.1, forward strand.
TGCTCATGGCGCTTGTCATAGGTGCCGTGGCGCTGCAGCTCGACATAGAGCCGATCGCTGAAATGGTGTTTCAGCAGCATGAGGCGCGCTTCAGCCTGCGCTGTGTGCCCGTCCTTGATCGCCATGTCGATCGGTCCGGTCGAGGCCCCGGTCAGGGCGATCAGACCATCCGTACCGATCTCATCCAGCCAGGACGAGCGAATGTGGATCGCGCCGTTCCCCTCACCGCCAAGATAGGCTCGGCTGACGAGATCCACGAGCCGCTCATAGCCGGCATCCGTGGCTGCCAGGAGCACCAGCGACGGGAGCTTGACGAGCGCCTGCTGGCCACCGCGTCGTTCCGTCTCCAGCCCGTCTTCCATGTCGATCGTGACCTGGCAACCGATGATCGGTTGCAAGCCCTCCTCCGTCGCCTTCTGAGAAAACTCGAGAGCCACGAAAAGATTATTGGTGTCAGTGATGGCGATGGCCGGCTGACTGTCGCCCGATGCCTTGTAGAGAATCTTCTTGAGCGGCAGCGCGCCCTCAAGCAGCGAGTAGGCCGAGTGGACCCGAAGGTGGACGAAGCCCGGCGTACCGCCGATGAAACCGCTCTCCGCGTCTTTCTCCGCACCCGCCATGACATGCCTTCCAATCACCTGATTCAATCAGGTCTATTCTCAGCATTGAGGGGTCGATGTCCAGACAAGCAATTGCGTTCGGACCGCATGGCAGCCATGCGGTCCCCTGAATTCTTACATTGCCATGCAGATCAGCGAGAAGCTGGCAACGAACATTGCGATGGAGGTGAATGCTGCGATATCACGGATCATGTCAGTCATTTGGCTCTCCTGTTCTCTTATGTTTATAATTTGTTCCCATATTGTTCTATTGTCAACAGGATTCCTTTCGGCTCTGCTGGCGGCGCGGCAACGGGAGAAAAGCATGTTTAAGTTTGCATTAACGGCAGTACTGGCGCTTTCGGCGGCGTTTACCACTCAGGCGGGACAGATCGATCCCTCACGCATCGTCGACGCCGCGGCTGGGGATTGGGACGGTGACGGCAAGCCGGATCTCGCGCTGCTCGTTGCGCCCGAAGACAGCGCCGGCGACGATCAGATAGGAATCTACATCTATCTTCGCGACAACGACCATGAGCTGCTGCGGCTTTCGGTCAACGCGCCAAACAAGATCTGGGGCAGCACGGCGTCAGATGGCCTGTTTGGACAGGAACCCTCGATAAAGGCCGTCGGCACGTCCTCGATCGCGATTCATTCCCAGAACAGCGCCATCGGACGAGATCGCTGGGACCAGACGCTGACGCTCGCCTATCGCAACAAGCAGTTTGTCGTCGCCGGCTACACCTACAATCACTACGACACGCTCGACCCCGACGCGGCAGGTTCGTGCGATTACAATGCGCTCACCGGGAAGCTGCAGAAGGACGGCAAGGACGCCAAAGCCGAGGCACGTGTCATACCGATCACAGAATGGAACGACGACACCGGACAATCCATCTGCGGTCGATAGGTTTTGTTCCTTTTTTGTTCTTTACAAATACCCGCTTTGCTGAGAGCTTCCGGAAGGGAGGCACCTCGCCATGAACACAGCCGAATTGAACAGCTTTATCGTGGAAGCCAAGGCCGGCAGCTATGTCGGAGGCGGAATGACGTCGCCGGCTTGCCGGCAGGGGTCACACGATATCGGCTACCGGCGGGGCCGCTGGCGTTATCTCGACAGCTATTTCGGCGATACGCACTTCGCCGGGCAAGAAGTGGTCTGGCTTGACGGTGCGCCGGTCTGGGCGATGAACTACTTCGGGCGCATCGTCGAACGCTCGCTGATCGACGGCGAGCGAGCCGGCACCATCATCAAAGCGGCGCTGTCGAAAATGTATGCCGAGTACGGCTACTTCCTCGGCGGCATGGAATTCGATCACCCACTCGGCTTCTATGCCGATGAGAACACCGGCGACTGCCGCCACTTCAGCGGACGCGAGGTGATTGTCGTGAGCGAGCGCCGAGTCTACGAACTCGATTACCGCGGCGGGCTCATTCACCCCTGATCAGAAATCGACGATCTTTCCGTCAGCGATCGTGACCCGGCGGTCCATGCGCCCGGCGAGTTCGTGATTGTGGGTTGCGATCAGCGCAGCCAGGCCTGATTGACGCACCAGTGCTTCCAGCGCATCGAAAACGTAGCTTGCGGTTTCAGGATCGAGATTGCCAGTCGGCTCGTCCGCCAATAGCAGGCTCGGCGCATTGGCCACGGCGCGTGCGATCGCGACGCGCTGCTGCTCCCCACCGGAAAGCTCTCCGGGGCGATGCGCCCCTCGGTGGCCAATGCGCATGTAGTCGAGCAACTGACTCGCCCGCTCCTTCGCTTCCTTGTTCGAAAGTCCGGAAATCATCTGCGGCATCATGATGTTCTCCAGAGCGGAGAACTCGGGCAGCAAATGATGGAACTGGTAGACGAAGCCGATTTCGCTACGGCGAATCGCTGTGCGCTTGTCGTCCGGCAGGTTGTCGCAGATGTGGCCGTTGATGGCCACTTCGCCCGAGTCCGGGTGCTCCAGCAGCCCCGCGACATGCAGAAGCGTCGACTTACCCGTGCCGGATGGCGCGACGAGGGCAACGATCTCACCACTGTTCAGCGTGAAATCTGCTCCGCGCAGGATCGACAGAAGTGTTTCACCCTGCCCGTAATGGCGCTCGACGCCGGAAAGCTTCAGAACGGTATTCCGCTTCATTGAGTTGAGCATTCCTTATTCGTAGCGCAGAGCCTGGACGGGATCGAGCCTGGAGGCTCGCCATGCGGGAAAGATCGTCGCGATGAAGGAGAGCGTCAGCGCCATGACCACGACCGAGATGGTCTCCCCGAGTTCCATCTTTGCCGGCAGTTGGCTGAGGAAGTAGAGCTGTGGGTCGAACAGAACGGTGCCGGAGACCCAGGAGAAGAACTCGCGGATCTTCTCGATGTTGATGCAGACGATCACCCCGAGCAGGACGCCCGCGAGCGTTCCAACGATGCCGATCGCGGCACCGGTCATGAAGAAGATGCGCATGATCGCGCCTGAGGTTGCGCCCATGGTGCGCAAGATCGCGATATCGCTGCCCTTGTCCTTCACCAGCATGATCAGGCCGGAGATAATGTTGAGCGCGGCGACGAGCACGATCAAAGTCAGGATCATGAACATCACGTTGCGCTCGACCTGCAGCGCCGAGAAGAATGTCTGGTTACGCTGGCGCCAGTCGGTTATCGCGATCTGGCGGCCGGCGGCTGCCTCCACCTTCGGACGCAAGTTGTCGATATCGTCGGGATTGTCGGCGAACAGCTCGATCGATTGAACCAGGCCATCCGCATTGAAATATATCTGGGATTCCTCGAGCGGCATGTAGATGATCGAGGCATCGTATTCCGACATGCCGATCTCGAATATACCTGACACCTTGTAGGACTTGACCCGCGGGTTGACACCCATCGGCGTGACGTCACCTTCCGGTGAGATCAGCGTAATGTTGTCGCCCGCCTGCAGTCCGAGCTGGTCGGCCATGCGCGAGCCGATCAACACGCCCTGCCCGGCTGCAAAGCCGACGAGATCGCCGGACTTGATATTGCTTGAGATCGTCTTGACCTTGTCCAGATCCTCGGCGCGGATGCCGCGCACGAGTGCACCCGTGCCAGCACCACCCTGACCGGAAGCCAGCGTCTGCCCTTCCACAAGCGGCAGCGCGAGCTTGATGCCGGGGACCGCGCCAAGGCGATCCGTCAAAGCGGCATAATCGGTAAAGGGACCATCGACCGGCTGCACGATCATGTGGCCGTTGATGCCGAGAATCCGTGAAATGAGCTCCGTCCGGAAACCGTTCATGACCGCCATGACGATGATGAGCGTCGCAACGCCAAGCATGATGCCGATGAACGAAAAGCCGGCGATCACGGAAATAAACGCCTCCTTGCGGCGGGCGCGCAAATAGCGCCACGCCACAAGTCTTTCAAAGGCGGAAAATGGCCGGCTGGCCGGCGCCGGGCCGGATGTGGAACCCCGCTGGCTCACCGTTGCATCTGCCATTTCGCCTCCGCTTTCTTAGCCTGCGAGCTTCTTGATCGCCGCGTCGATGGTCATCGTTTCGCGAGCGCCCGTCTTGCGGTCCTTCACTTCGACTTCGCCGCTCGCGACCGCACGCGGGCCGGCAATGATCTGGAGCGGAACGCCGATCAGGTCGGCGGTCGCAAACTTCGTTCCGGCGCGGTCGTCGGTATCGTCGTAAAGGACATCCTTGCCGGCGTTCGACAGCGCTGCGTAGATCTTCTCGCAGGCAGCATCACACGCCGCATCACCGGCCTTCATGTTGATTACGACCACATCGAACGGCGCAACGGACGCCGGCCAGATGATTCCGTTCTCGTCATGCGATGCTTCGATGATGGCGGGAACAAGGCGGGTGGGGCCGATACCGTAAGAACCCATATGAACATTGTGTTCCTTGCCGTCAGGTCCCTGCACCTTCGCGCCCATCGGCTCGGAGTATTTCGTGCCGAAGTAGAAGATGTGGCCGACTTCGATGCCTCGGGCCGAAAGGCGATCGCCTTCAGGAATGGCGTCGAATGCGGCCTCGTCGTGCATCTCCGAGGTCGCGGCGTACACCGACGTCCACTTGTCGAAGATCGCCTGCATGCCGGCGACGTCGTCGAAATCGATATCGGCCGCCGGAATGTCGAAGTTCACGAAATCACGGTGCGAGAACACTTCCGACTCGCCGGTGTCGGCGAGAATGATGAACTCGTGGCTGTGATTGCCGCCGATCGGGCCGGTATCGGCACGCATAGGAATGGCGCGGAGACCGAGACGGTCGAAGGTGCGCAGGTAGGCCGCGAACATCTTGTTATAGGAGTGAACGGCGTCTTCCTTGTTCAGATCGAAGGAATACGCGTCCTTCATCAGGAATTCGCGCGAGCGCATGGTGCCGAAGCGCGGACGGATCTCGTCGCGGAACTTCAGCTGAATATGATAGAGGTTAAGCGGCAGGCTCTTGTAAGACTTCACGTAGGACCGGAAGATGTCCGTGACCATTTCCTCGTTGGTCGGGCCGTACAGCATGGGACGGTCCTGCCGGTCCTTGATGCGCAGCATTTCCTTGCCGTAGGCGTCGTAACGACCGCTTTCCTGCCAGAGCTCCGCCGACTGCAGCGTCGGCATCGATAGTTCGATCGCGCCTGCGCGGTTCTGCTCTTCGCGGACGATATTGTTGACCTTGTCGAGGACGCGCTTGCCGAGCGGCAGCCAAGAATACATGCCCTGCGACTGCTGGCGGATCATGCCAGCGCGCAGCATCAACCGGTGGGAAACGATTTCCGCTTCCTTGGGGTTTTCCTTGAGGATGGGCATGAAATAGCGGGACAGACGCATGGCGAACTTCCGGAACAGTTGAGATGCCGCAGAATACGGAATCGAAGGCGATCGTTAATATTGGCAGCGTTCATAGACGCTTCGCGGGAGGAAAGAAACCCGCGACAGATATAAGCGACCTTCCGTACCAGCAAGTTCAGTCAACAAAATCGCGTCGTTGTAGAAAAGTATGTGATTATAATGGTTTGAAGGAAATCCTTATCAACAGAAAAAAATTGCTACACTGTAGCAAAAATGCAAAAAAACCTGATGACAAAGCCCAATCTTTGAGCTAGTTTTAGCCCACAAAACAGGCAGAGAGTTAATCTCCGTCAATTTCGCGGTCAAGTCTTGGGAGGATCAGATCTTAGGCGCGCTCGTCGCAGCCCCGGCAACGGTTACGGATCACGCGATACTTAAAACAAGGCTTTTAGCCTTGTTTTTTTTTGATTTTTCGGCAGTCCCAGTATCCATCTAACGTAACGAAAGGCTGGCTTTCCTTTACGGAAGGCACATGCCTGACTTTGATGACATGGATATGACAGCGCTTGGAAACAAGTGCCCAAGCTTTGAGCAAGCGCCCTACACGTTCGAGAAGGACGGGCCGATCTGGGGCAGGGCATCGAAGCCCCAGCCGAAGTAATTCGACGAGATATACCAGGCCGCGTAGATGACCGCCGAGACGATCGTGGTCAGCGAGAAGACGAACAGCGGACGAAACTTGGTGGGCGCACTATGGACCGTACCTAGGACGATATCGTTGTCTTCCGCCTGCGTGCGCAGACCGATCGGCAGGACGCCGAAAAGCGTAATCCACCAGACGATGAAGTAAACGGCGAAGCCCTGAAGAAATATCTGCAGCATTCGTTATCCCATGTACCGTACCATACGGTTTCGTTGCGCGCTTATAAGCCTTCGCAGCCGTCAAATCCAAGAGGGCTCGTTCGTTTCACCCGGCTTGGGTCACTCTGCCGCAGCCTGCCCTAGACCTGCTCGAGCTCGATCAGCGTTCCGAAGAAGTCTTTCGGATGCAGGAACAGCACCGGCTTGCCGTGAGCGCCAATCTTCGGATCACCTTTGCCGAGCACCCGGGCACCCGATGCGACAAGCTGGTCCCTTGCGGCAAGGAGGTCCATCACCTCGTAGCAGATGTGATGCATCCCACCAGCCGGGCTCTTCTCAAGGAACGCCGCGATGGGAGACCCCTCACCCAATGGCTCCAGAAGTTCGACCTTGGTGTTCGGGAGCTCGACGAAAACCACGGTTACGCCGTGCTCCGGCAAAGCCTGTGCCGCAGATACGACGGCGCCCAACGTATCGCGATACGCAGCAGTAGCGGCGGCTAGGTCCGGCACGGCGATCGCGATGTGATTGACGCGCCCAAGCATCTCGGTCAGATCTTGTTGACGAAAACGGTGACAACAGGCTTCTTGCCCCAGATCTGGTTGGCAGCGGCACGTACCGCGCGCCGGACCGACTCCTGAAGCAGATCGAGATCCTTGCGGCGCGCACGCGGAATACTCTCCAGAGCGCCCACCGCGGCGTCATAGAGTGAATCTTCGATCTCGTCGCCTTCGTCGTCATAAACAGGCAGACCGATAGCGACAAGATCCGGCTCGCCGACGATATCGAAGCGGTTGTCGATGATGACGTTTACAGCGACGTGACCGACATAGGAGAGCTTCTTGCGCTCGCCGATGCCCATCTCGTCGAAGTCGCCGATCAGCGCGCCGTCCTTGTAGATGCGGCCGTGGGGTGCCTCGTCGATGACCTCGACAGCTCCCGGCGCCAGACGAAGAACGTCGCCGTTGCGCACGCGCGGCACGATGCCGATGCCGGACTGCTCGGCAAGCTCCTTGTGTGCCGTCAGGTGCGCCGCCTCGCCGTGCACAGGCACAACGATCTTCGGCCGTGTCAATTCGTACATCTTCTGCAGCTCGTTGCGCCTCGGATGTCCGGAGACGTGAACCAATGCCTCGCTATCCGTGATGATGTGGACGCCCTGCTCGATGAGGCCGTTCTTGATGTCCCCGATCGCCTTTTCATTGCCCGGGATAGCACGGGAGGAGAACACCACGACGTCGCCGGCGGCGAGCGCAACGTTGCGCATCTCATCACGCGATAGCTTGGCGAGCGCCGCACGGGGCTCTCCCTGGCTTCCGGTCAGGATAACCACGACCTTGTCACGCGGGATATAGCCGTACTCGTCTTCCGAGATGAACGGCTTGACGCCTTCCAGGAGGCCGATATCACGCGATACATCAACGACCCGCTTCAGCGAGCTTCCGAGCAGAAGCACCTCGCGGCCAGCCGCCTCGGCAGCCTCGGCAACGGTGCGGATACGGCCGACATTCGACGAGAACGTCGTGACCGCCACGCGGCCTTCGGCGTTCTCGATGATCTTGCGCAGACTTTCGGAAACATCCTTTTCGGACGGCGAAACGCCATCGCGAAGAGCGTTCGTGGAATCGCACATCAGAGCCAGTACGCCCTCGTCGCCAAGCTGGCGGAAACGGGCTTCGTCGGTCAGTGGCCCGAGCGACGGCTCGTGGTCGATCTTCCAATCGCCCGTATGGATCACATTGCCCAACGGCGTACGGATCATCAGCGACATCGGCTCCGGGATGGAATGGTTGACGGCCACGCCTTCAACGCTGAAGGGGCCAACATTGACCACTGTTCCCGCCGTGAACGGCGTGATCGGGATTTCGCCGACCGCCGACTTCTCGAAGTTGCGCTTTGCCTCAAGCAGGCCGGCGGTAAAGGCCGAGGCGTAGACGGGAACATTGAGACCGGGCCACAGATCCGCGAGCGCACCGTAATGGTCCTCATGCGCGTGCGTGATGAAGATCGCCTTCAGGTTCTTGCGCTCGCTGGCGAGATAGCGAATGTCCGGCAGCACGAGGTCGACACCCGGCAGATCCGGCCCCGGGAAGGTGACGCCGCAGTCGACCATGATCCACTGGCGATGATCCGGCGGGCCGTAGCCGTAGAGGGCGAGATTCATCCCGATCTCGCCTACGCCGCCCAACGGCAGAAATACCAGTTCGTCCTGCTTCGCCATATTAATCTTTTTTCCAATCAACCAAAGAAGACATCGCCTGCGGCGATGGTCATCATCCTGCCTGCCCCAGTATCGAGCTTCAACAGGCCATTATCATCAATTCCATCGAAGTGCCCGGAAATCGACCGATCCGGCAGGTTCACGGTTATCTTTTCGCCAATGCCGCAGGCAACTTTGCGCCAGCGCTCGGTGATTTCGCGCACGCCGCGGCCACGGTCCCATGCTTCCAATACTTCGGCCATCGATGCGAAAAGATGGGCGAAGACGTCTTCCGGAGAAGCGGAGCTGCCCTGCTCGCGCAGGCAAGTGACCGGATACAGCGGATTTTCAGGCATGAAGGCGACGTTGATGCCGATGCCGATGACAAGCGCATGCCGTCCATCGGGAAGCGCTTCACCCTCGACGAGAATGCCGCACGTCTTCTTGCGTCCGATCAGGATATCGTTGGGCCACTTCACTTCCAGCGGCTCGGCGGTATGCGGCAGAACCTGACGCACCGCCTGATGCACGGCGACGGCAATTGCCAGCGGCAATGAACCAAGGCGCTCCATCGGCGCCGGATCGATAAGAAGAAGCGAGGCGTAGAGATTGCCCCGTTCAGAAACCCAGGGGCGGCCACGGCGGCCACGGCCGCCGGTCTGCTCTTCCGCTGTCACCCAGAGTAAGCCGCGGTCCCCTGCCCGGGCCCGGGCAAGGCATTCGCTATTGGTGGACGATGTTTCCGACAGAGCCTCGTGCCTGAAATCGTCAAGCGATATCCGGCGCCGTGGGTCTAGGCTCATCAGAACAGGGTCGCCGCAGCAAGCTCGGCTGCGCCACCGATCGGACCGCCGATGAAGACATAGGCGAGAACCAGCAGGCCAGAAACACCGAAGACGAGGCGCATAGAACCCGACACGCGGGCAAACTCGCCGGTCGCTTCATCGAACCACATCAGCTTGATGACGCGCAGATAGTAGAAGGCGCCAACGACCGAGGAAAGGATACCGATGATGGCAAGCGCATAGAGCTTGGCTTCGATGGCGGCGACGAAGACGAAGTACTTCGCGAAGAAGCCTGCGAGCGGCGGGATGCCGGCCAGCGAGAACATCAGGATCGTGAAGATGGTCGCCATGAACGGGTTCGTGGTCGAGAGGCCTGCCAGATCGCTGACATTCTCGACGACGGTGCCGTCCTTGCGGCGCATCGACATGATGATCGCGAAGCCGCCGAGCGTCATGGTCATGTAGATGACCATGTAGAGCATGACGCCCGAGACACCGGTCTGATTGCCGGCCGCAAGACCGACGAGCGCATAACCCATGTGACCAATGGACGAATAGGCCATCAGTCGCTTGATGTTCTTCTGGCCGATAGCCGCGAAGGAGCCGAGCAGCATCGATGCGATCGAGATGAACACCACGACCTGCTGCCAGTCGGCCATGACAGGCTGGAAGGCGCTGATGACGATACGCGTCATCATGGCCATGGCGGCAACCTTCGGAGCACTTGCCAGGAATGCCGTTACCGGCGTCGGCGCACCTTCGTAAACGTCGGGCGTCCACATGTGGAACGGAACGGCCGAAATCTTGAAGGCAATGCCGGCGAGGATGAAGACGAGACCGAAGACCAGGCCAAGCGAACGAGCGCCATCGACCATAAGCGCCTGGGCGATATCGCCGAAGTGCGTGTGACCGGTGAAGCCATAGACCAGCGACATGCCGTAGAGAAGCATGCCCGAGGACAGCGCGCCGAGCACAAAGTACTTCAGGCCGGCTTCCGTCGACTTGACGCTATCGCGGTTGATCGCGGCAATGACGTAGATCGCGAGCGACTGCAGCTCGAGGCCGAGATAGAGCGAGATCAGGTCGTTGGCGGAGATCATCAGCAGGATGCCGAGCGTGCAGAGCACGATCAGGACCGGGAACTCGAACTTGTCGAGCTGGTTCTCCTTGGCGAGACCGAGCGACATGAACAGCGCCACGATCGAGCCGACGAGCGCCGTGACCTTCATGAAGCGGCCGAAGCCGTCCGACAGGAAGACGCCGCCGTAAGCGAGGCCCTCGCTCGGCACGAAGACGAGCCAGAGAGCGGCCGCCGCCAGGACGAGAATGGCGAGAACGCTCACCATGCGGGCGGAGCGTTCGCCGACGAAAACGCCGATCATCAGCAGCACCAGGGAACCGACCGCGAGGATCAGTTCCGGGATGGAAAGATGCAGGCTTGCGAGTAGTGTTTCAGAGGTCATATCACAAAAGTCCCGTCATCATTTCATAGACAGCGCAACATCATGCGCTGCCTGCACCGCGGCCGAATAGCTATTCACCAGCTGGTCGACGGACGCTGCGGTCACATCGAATACCGGAGCCGGATAGACGCCGAAGAAGATTGTCAGAGCGATCAGCGGATAGAGGATCAGCTGCTCACGCGGCGACAGGTCGAGGAGAGCCTTGAGCTTTTCCTTTTCCAGCGCGCCGAAGATAACCCGGCGATAGAGCCAGAGCGCATAGGCTGCCGACAGGATGACACCGGTGGCGGCAAAGAGCGCAACCCAGCTGTTGACGCGGAAGACACCAATCAGCGTCAGGAATTCGCCGATGAAGCCCGAGGTGCCGGGAAGGCCGACGTTCGCCATGGTGAAGATCATCATCGCAACGGCATACTTCGGCATGTTGTTGACCAGACCGCCATAGGCCGCGATCTCGCGGGTATGGGTGCGGTCGTAGACCACGCCGACGCAGAGGAAGAGCGCGCCGGAGACGATACCGTGCGACAGCATCTGGAAGATCGAGCCCTGCAGACCCTGCGCGTTGGCCGCGAAGATACCCATGGTCACGTAACCCATGTGGGCGACGGACGAGTAGGCGATCAGTTTCTTGATATCGTCCTGCATCAGCGCCACCAGCGAGGTGTAGATGATGGCGATGACCGACAGCGCGAAGACCAGCGGCGCGAAGAAGTCGGACGCGACCGGGAACATGCCGAGCGAGAAGCGGATGAGGCCGTAGCCGCCAAGCTTCAAAAGCACGCCCGCCAGGATGACGGAACCAGCCGTCGGCGCCTGAACGTGGGCGTCGGGGAGCCAGGTGTGAACCGGCCACATCGGCATCTTCACCGCGAACGAGGCGAAGAAGGCAAGCCATAGCCAAGTCTGCATCTGCGGCGGGAACTTGTAGGCGAGCAGCGCCGAGATATCGGTCGTGCCGGCCTGCCAGTACATGGCCATGATGGCAAGCAGCATCAGTACGGAGCCGAGCAGCGTGTAGAGGAAGAACTTGTAGCTGGCGTAAACGCGATCCTTGCCACCCCAAACGCCGATGATCAGGAACATCGGGATAAGGCCGGCCTCGAAGAACACGTAGAAGAGAACGATATCGAGCGACACGAAGACGCCGACCATCATCACTTCCAGCACCAGGAAGGCAATCATGTATTCCTTCAGGCGCTTCTCGACGGCGAACCAGCTGGCCAGCACGCAGAAGGGCATGAGGAAGGTCGACAGGATGACGAACAGCATCGAAATGCCGTCGACGCCCATGTGGTAGCTGATGCCGGTGCCGAGCCAGCCGTGCTTCTCGATCATCTGGAAGCCCGGGTTCGCGTTATCGAAACCGATCCAGATGAGCAGCGAGACGATGAACGTCACGACAGTCGTCAACAGGGTGATGTTGAGGACGTTGCGGCGGCCGTTCGGGCCGTTCTCATTCATAAGCAGCAGGAGCACCACGCCGACGAACGGCAAGAAGGTGACCGTGGAAAGAATAGGCCAATCGGTCATCAGAGGGCACTCCCGAGCATCATCCAGGTAACGAGCGCTGCAACGCCGATCAGCATGGCGAACGCGTAGTGATAAAGGTAACCGCTCTGCAGGCGCACGACGCGGTTGGTGACATCGACAACGCGAGCGGCAATGCCGTTCGGGCCGTAGGTGTCGATGACGCCGACGTCACCCTTCTTCCACAGGAACCGGCCAAGGGCCTTTGCCGAACGGACGAAGAGGAAGTCGTAGAGCTCGTCGAAGTACCACTTGTTCAAGAGGAACTGGTAGAGCACCCGATGCTGGCGTGCGAGCACAGCCGGCGTCGATGGCGACTTGATGTACATGTACCAGGCGGTCACGAAACCGACGACCATGGCGATGAAGGGGCTAAGAGCAACCATCGCCGGAACGTGGTGGAACTCGTGGACCAGCTCGTTGTGCTCCGAGGTGAAGAGCGCGCCCTTCCAGAACTCGGCATATTCCTCGCCGTAGAAGTGTCCTTCGAAGAACCAGCCCGCGAAGACCGCGCCGATCGCCAGCAGATAAAGCGGGATCAGCATGACCTGCGGCGATTCGTGCACGTGGTGCATGACCTCGTGCGAAGCGCGCGGCTTGTTGAAGAAGGTGAGGAACATCAGGCGCCAGGAATAGAAGCTCGTGAACAGAGCAGCGATAACCAGCATGGCGAAGGCGAAGCCTGCGACCGGCGAATGCGATGCGTAGGTCGCCTCGATGATCACGTCCTTCGAGAAGAAGCCGGCAAAGCCGAACGGCGTGAACGGAATGCCGACGCCGGTGATGGCAAGCGTGCCGATCAGCATCATCAGGAACGTCACCTTGATGTGCGGACGCAGGCCACCCATGTGACGCATGTCCTGCTCGCCATCGACGGCATGAATGACCGAGCCGGCGCAAAGGAAGAGCAGTGCCTTGAAGAAAGCGTGCGTAAACAGGTGGAAAATCGCCGCGCCATAGGCGCCGACACCGAGGGCGACGAACATGTAGCCGAGCTGCGAACAGGTCGAATAAGCGATGACGCGCTTGATGTCGTTCTGAACGAGACCAACGGTTGCCGCGAAGAAGGCGGTGATAGCACCGATGACGGTAACGACGGTCAGCGCATCAGGCGACAGTTCGAACAGCGGCGACATGCGGGCGACGAGGAAGACACCGGCGGTGACCATGGTCGCGGCATGGATGAGCGCCGAAACAGGCGTCGGGCCTTCCATGGCGTCAGGCAGCCATGTGTGCAGCAGGAACTGCGCGGACTTACCCATCGCGCCCATGAAGAGCAGCAGGCAGGCGCCGGTCAGCGCGTGTGCCTTGTCGAGATGCATGCCGAAGAGGTTCAGGACCACTTCGCCGCCCTCGCCGCCTTCATGCGCGAAGCTCGCGGCATTGGCGAAGATGGTGTCGAAGTTGATGGCGCCGAAGAGAACGAAAACGCTCGCGATGCCGAGGATGAAGCCGAAGTCGCCAACACGGTTGACGATAAAGGCCTTCATGGCGGCGGCATTCGCCGACGGCTTCTTGAACCAGAAGCCGATGAGCAGATAGGACGCCAGACCCACGCCTTCCCAGCCGAAGAACATCTGGGCGAGGTTATCCGACGTGATCAGCATCAACATCGCGAAGGTGAAGAGCGACAGATAGGCGAAGAAGCGCGGGCGATGCGGATCATGATGCATGTATCCGATCGAGTAGACGTGAACGAGCGTCGAGACCGAGTTGACGACGATCAGCATGACCGAGGTCAGCGTGTCGATGCGCAGCGCCCAGGAGACGTCAATGCCGCCGGACTGGATCCAGCGCAGGACTTCGACCTTGATTGGCCCGCCTTCGACATGGCCCATGCCAACGGTGATGAAGACGTACCAGGACAATACCGCGGCAACGATCATAAGCCCGGTCGTAACGAATTCCGATGCCTTGGCGCCGATCGCACGGCCGAAAAGGCCGGCGATGATCGCGCCAATCAGGGGAAGAAAGACGATAGCCTTATATAAAAACATAGCCTTATCAGCCCTTCATCATATTGACGTCTTCGACCGCGATCGAGCCGCGGTTGCGGTAGAAGACGACGAGAATTGCGAGACCGATGGCTGCTTCAGCAGCAGCGACGGTCAGAATGAACAATGCAAAGACCTGGCCGACGATGTCGTTGAGGAACGACGAGAAGGCGACCATGTTGATGTTGACGGCGAGCAGAATGAGCTCGATCGACATCAGGATGACGATGATATTCTTCCGGTTGAGGAAGATGCCGAAGACGCCGAGCGTGAAGAGGATGGCGCTGACCGTCAGGTAATGGGAAAGTCCGATGACCATTGTGTTGTTTCCTTAAGCTCGCGCCTGCCTCAGAGACCCTGCCCCGGCTTCACCGTGACCACCTCGACGGCGGTCTTCGGATTGCGGGCAACCTGGTTGGCAATGTTCTGCCGCTTGACCGTCGTGCGATGCTTGAGCGTCAGGACGATCGCCCCGATCATCGCGACCAGAAGCACAAGGCCGGCAACTTCGAAGAAGTAGACATAATTCGTATAGAGGACATCGCCGAGTGCCGCAGTGTTGGTGCGCTCGGTCAGAGCCGGGATCGGCATCGCCACGGACTTCGCGATCTCAGGCGAAATCACGCTGCCGCCGACCACAACGATCAGCTCTGCTGCGAGGATCACCCCGATCAGCGCGCCGATCGGCGCATATTCGAGAACGCCGGCTCGCAGCTCCGTGAAGTCGATGTCGAGCATCATGACCACGAAGAGGAAGAGAACGGCCACAGCCCCGACATAAACGACCAGCAGGATCATCGCGAGGAATTCAGCGCCAAGCAGCAGGAACAGGCCCGCGGCATTGAAGAAAACCAGGATCAGGAAGAGAACCGAATGAACCGGATTCTTCGACCAGATAACCATGAACGCCGACGCTATCGCGATAAAGGCGAAAAGATAGAAAAATAGAGCCTGCAGACCCATGTTGGTGCCTTTTTCATCTTCCCCCGGGCAGCCGGGAGTTTCCCTGCCCGATGAAGCTTCGCGCGGAATTATCCGGCAAAACTCCGGTGCATGTTGACCGGAAGCCGCGTCAGGCGCGGCGTTCCGGCATTTCAATTTCGATCAACGGTACGGCGCATCCAGCGCGATGTTGCGCGCAATTTCGCGCTCCCACCGGTCGCCGTTATCCAGAAGCCTCTGCTTGTCGAAGTAGAGCTCTTCGCGTGTTTCGGTCGCAAATTCGAAATTCGGGCCTTCGACGATCGCATCGACCGGGCATGCTTCCTGGCAGAAGCCGCAGTAGATGCACTTTACCATGTCGATATCATAACGGACCGTGCGACGGGTACCATCGTTGCGGCGCGGGCCGGCTTCGATGGTGATCGCCTGGGCAGGACAGATCGCCTCGCACAGCTTGCAGGCGATGCAGCGCTCTTCGCCGTTGGGATAACGACGCAGTGCGTGTTCACCACGGAAGCGCGGGCTGACCGGCCCCTTTTCGAACGGATAGTTGACCGTTGCCTTCTGCTTGAAAATGTAACGGAATGTCAGCCAGAACGCGCTGATGAATTCCCGCAGGAACAACGAGCTGACAGCGTTGGACAAGCCTGCCATTATTTAACTCCATTCGCCTGGCTGGTTACGATGTAACCAGCGGCCGCAAGAACTACCGTGAAAACGACTGGCATCCAGAACCGGTATATAAACCGAGTGTGCTTCTCGAGCACCTCCAAGTTCCATCCGGTCAGCGGCATTTTCCAATCATCACCCATTTTTTCGCGCTGTTGCCGAAGAACCCTCGGCAAAGCAAATTTGTTGGCAGCTGTCGCAAGACCTAAACCCACTAGGCCACCTGCGATCACAGCTGCAATCTGAAGCATCATCACGAACCCATCAGCTTCAGCACGAATGCAACGATAACGACCATGCCGAGCGACAGCGGAAGGAAGACCTTCCAGCCGAGGCGCATGAGCTGGTCGTAGCGATAGCGGGGGACGAATGCCTTGACCATCGCGAACATGAAGAACACCAGGCACGACTTCAGCATGAACCAGATGATGCCCGGAACCCAATTCAGGAACCATACATCGACCGGCGGCAGCCAGCCTCCGAGGAAGAGGATCGTCGTCAGCGAGCACATCAGAACGATGGCCGCATATTCGCCTAGCATGAACATCATGTAGAGCGCGGACCCGTACTCGACCATGAAGCCTGCGACGAGTTCGGATTCAGCTTCCGGAAGGTCGAAGGGCGGGCGGTTCGTTTCAGCCAGCGCCGAAATGAAGAAGATGATGAACATCGGGAACAGCGCGAGCCAATGCCAATCCAGGAAGGACGCCGGCAGGCCGAGGCGCGTTCCGATCCCGCTCTGCTGAGCGTGAACGATATCCGTCAGGTTCAGCGAGCCTACGCAGAGCAGAACGGTGACGATAACGAAGCCGATCGAGACTTCGTAGGACACCATCTGCGCGGCCGAGCGGAGTGCGCCGAGGAACGGGTACTTCGAGTTCGAAGCCCAGCCACCCATGATGACGCCGTACACTTCGAGCGACGAGATCGCGAAAATGTAGAGGATGCCGACGTTGATGTTCGAGATCACCCAGCCATCGGCGAACGGCACGACGGCCCAGGTCGACAGCGCCAGAAGCACGGTAACCAGCGGCGCCAGAAGGAAAACCGCCTTGTCGGCGCCGGCCGGAATGATCGGCTCCTTGAAGACGAACTTCAAAAGGTCGGCGAAGGACTGGAAAAGACCCCACGGGCCCACCACATTCGGACCACGACGCAACTGCACCGCTGCCCAAATCTTACGGTCGGCCAGCAGGATGTAGGCGATGAAGACGAGAAGGCAAACGAGGACGAGAAGTGACTGACCGACCATAAGGAGGCCAGGCAAGACATAAGTTGAAACAAACGATTCCATAGTCCCCTGCCCTTACTCTGCCGCGACTTTAAAGTTGTTGCGGGCCAATGCCGAGCACTCCGCCATTACGGCCGAAGCGCGCGCGATCGGGTTCGTCAAATAGAAGTCTTTGACCGGCGACGCAAACCCGGATTTGTTCATCTTGCCGGCTTTTTTCGCAACTGCGGCAATTTTGGCGCTGTCGCTTTCGGCGATCTCATCAAGTGCCGCGAAATGCGGGAATGCCGCATAGAGCTTCGCGCGCAATTCGCCAAGCGAATCAAACGGAAGCTTCTTGCCTAGCACGTCGGAAAGGGCACGGATGATCGCCCAGTCCTCACGGGCGTCGCCAGGCGCGAAGCCTGCGCGGTTGCCCATCTGAACGCGGCCTTCAGTGTTGACCCAGGTGCCGGACTTTTCGGTGTAGGCAGCGGCCGGCAGAATGACGTCGGCATAATGGGCGCCGTTGTCACCATGCGATCCGATGTAGACCGTCAGCTTTGCCTTCTTGGCAGCGAAATCGAGTTCGTCGGCGCCGAGAAGGAAGAGTACATCCATCGCCGCCAGCATTTCCGCAGCATTGACGCCCTTTGCGCCCGGCACGAAGCCGAGGTCGAGGCCGCCGACGCGCGATGCCGCCATGTGCAGGACGGCAAAGCCGTTCCAGCCCTCGACAACCGCACCGACTGTGCCTGCAAGCTTTGCAGCGCTTGCGAGAACGCCGGCACCATCAGCGCGCGACAGCGCGCCCTGGCCGATAAGGATCATCGGCTTCTTGGCATCGGTCAGCACCTTGGCGAAGGCGTGGTTGCCGTCGACGAGATCCTTCAGCGTATCAGGGCCAGCGCCGAGATATTCGTAGTCATAGCGCAGTTCGCCGGCTTCACCGATCACACCGATCGGGAAGTTGCCACGGCGCCAACGCTTGCGGATGCGAGCATTGAGGATGGCAGCTTCAAAGCGCGGGTTGGCGCCGATAATCAGCAGAGCATCCGCCTGTTCGATGCCTTCGATGGTCGGGTTGAAGAGGTAGCTTGCACGACCGAGCGACGGATCAAGTGCCGCCCCATCCTGGCGACAGTCGAGGTTCTCGGAACCAAGCGACTTCACCAGCTCCGACAGAGCATACATTTCCTCGACGGATGCAAGGTCACCGGCGATCGCGCCGACCTTGTCGCCGCTCGTTGCCGAAACAGCAGCCTTGATGGCGCCAAAGGCTTCGCCCCAGGTCGCAGCCTGCAGACGGCCGTCCTTGCGGACGTACGGGCGGTCGAGACGCTGCGTCTTCAGGCCATCCCAGATGAAGCGGCTCTTGTCGGAAATCCACTCTTCGTTGATCTGGTCGTTGACGCGCGGCAGAACGCGCATGACTTCGCGGCCACGCGTGTCGACGCGGATCGCGGAACCGAGGGCGTCCATGACGTCGATCGATTCGGTCTTGTTCAGTTCCCACGGACGAGCCGTGAAGGCGAAAGGCTTCGAGGTGAGCGCGCCGACCGGGCAAAGGTCAACAACGTTGCCCTGCAGCTCGGAGGTCATCGCCTGCTCGAGATAGGTGGTGATTTCGGCATCTTCGCCGCGGCCGATCAGGCCGAGTTCGGAAATGCCGGCCACTTCGGTCGTGAAGCGAACGCAACGCGTGCAGTGAATGCAGCGGTTCATGACCGTCTTGACGAGCGGTCCGATATACTTGTCCTCGACGGCGCGCTTGTCTTCCTGATAGCGCGAGCTGTCGATACCAAACGCCATCGCCTGGTCCTGCAGGTCGCACTCGCCGCCCTGGTCGCAGATCGGGCAATCCAGCGGATGGTTGATCAGCAGGAATTCCATCACGCCTTCGCGAGCCTTCTTGACCATCGGCGTGTTGGTGAAGACCTCAGGCAGTTCGCCGTTCGGGCCGCCGCGGATATCGCGCACGCCCATGGCGCAAGATGCCTGCGGCTTCGGCGGGCCGCCCTTCACCTCAACAAGGCACATGCGGCAGTTGCCGGCAACCGAAAGGCGCTCATGGAAGCAGAAGCGCGGAACTTCAGCACCAGCTTCCTCACACGCCTGAATGAGGGTGTAATGATCCGGAACTTCGATCTCGTTGCCGTCAATCTTCAGTTTTGCCATCGTCACTCAGTCCTGTTTTCCGTTTGCCGGATGGCGGCAAACAAACCTATTCTGCAACAATTTCGCTGCCAGGCCGGATTCTGTCCCGTTGGCATCGGTGTCGCTCAAATTCTCCGCTCACCCCGAGATCCGGGATCAGCTTTCGGCCTCTGCGGTTTCGAGCCCCTGCCCTCCACCGTTCTGCCTTGACCATGCTCCGGCCTTCCGGCCGAAAAAACTACTTCCGTTTGCGGCCCTTGGCAGCGAGCGCCTTTGCCTGCGCTATCCAGCCGTCACGAGCAATGCGACCATCAAAGCCGAGTTCGGCGTCGATGCGGACCGCGTCCTCTTCGGACCAGCCGGCGATAACGGAGAAGCTGCGAATGCCCTTGGCATTCAACACCTGCTCGATCTTCGGGCCGACGCCGGAAATTTGCTTCAGATCGTCAGCCTTGCGGGCGCGCGATGCGGTCTTTGTAACCACGTCCGGCTTTACGACTGGTTGCTGAACCGGAACAACCGATAGCTTCGCCTTGGCAGCGGCTTGGTCTGCGGGTGCCGACCGAAGATTCTCCGGGCGAACCTCGACTTCGGGCTTGCTTTCGTCGGGCGGCGTTTCATCGAGAACCGCCGCGAGCTTACTGGTTGCGTCGAGCGCACCCTGCAAGGCACCGAGAAACGCGCCCGCCATCTGCGTCGAAAAACCAAAGCCGATCGCCGTGGCCGCAGCCATCGCGGCGGCCGGGTTTACCATTACAGGCGGCATCGGCAGCGCACGGGCGCTTTCCAGCATCTCGGCGGCAAGACGGCCGAAGTCGGCCGAGAAATCAGCCGCCCCTTCCTTGTCTGTGCCGTCGGATGCCTTCGTCATCGTGCTTACTCTGCAGCCTCGAGAACCGCGCCGTGATCCAGCGCGCTCGCCGTATACTGGTCGATGCGTGCTTCGATCTCCGGACGGAAATTACGGATCAGACCCTGCACCGGCCATGCGGCAGCATCGCCGAGCGCACAGATGGTGTGGCCTTCAATCTGCTTGGTGACCTGGAACAGCATGTCGATTTCGCGCTTCTGGGCGTTGCCCTTGGCCATACGCTCCATGACGCGCCACATCCAGCCGGTGCCTTCACGGCACGGCGTGCACTGTCCGCAGCTCTCATGCTTGAAGAAGGCCGAGATACGGGCGATCGCCTTGATGACGTCGGTGGACTTGTCCATGACGATCGCGGCGGCCGTACCGAAGGACGAGCCGACAGCGCGAAGGCCGTCGAAATCCATCGGGCAGTCAATGATGTCCTTGGCCGGAACGATCGGGCACGACGCACCGCCCGGAATGACCGCCAGCAGGTTGTCCCAGCCGCCGCGAATGCCGCCGGCGTGACGATCAACGAGCTCACGGAACGTGATGCCCATCTCTTCTTCAACGGTGCACGGCTTGTTGACGTGACCGGAGAGCATGAACAGCTTGGTGCCGACGTTGTTCGGACGGCCAATCGCCGAGAACCAACCGGCGCCACGACGCAGGATGGTCGGAGCAACGGCGATCGACTCGACGTTGTTGACGGTCGTCGGGCAGCCGTAGAGACCCATGTTCGCCGGGAACGGCGGCTTCAGGCGTGGCTGGCCCTTCTTGCCTTCAAGGCTTTCGAGCAGCGCGGTCTCTTCGCCGCAGATGTAAGCGCCGGCGCCGTGGTGGACGTAGATGTCGATCGGATAGCCGAGCTTGTTGCTCTTGCCGAGCAGGCCGTAGTCGTAGCACTCGTCGATCGCGGCCTGGAGGGCTTCGCGCTCGCGGATGTACTCACCACGCACGTAGATGTAGGCAGCATTCGCACCCATGGCGAAGCTTGCGATCACGCAGCCTTCGATCAGCGTATGCGGATCGTGGCGCATGATGTCGCGGTCCTTGCAGGTGCCCGGCTCCGACTCGTCGGCATTGACGACTAGATAGTGCGGGCGGCCGTCGGATTCCTTCGGCATGAAGGACCACTTGAGACCGGTCGGGAAGCCTGCGCCGCCACGGCCGCGCAGACCGGAGGCCTTCATCTCGTTGATGATCCAGTCGCGACCCTTTTCGAGGATCTGCTTGGTGCCGTCCCAGTGGCCGCGGCTCATCGCGCCCTTCAGGGACTTGTCCTTGAGGCCGTAGATATTGGTAAAGATGCGGTCTTTATCTTGTAACATGCTTCACCTCTTACCGCGGCTTCTTACCGAAGACCTTGATATATTCCGCTTCGCCGCCCTTGGCGAGCGCCTTGGCCTGCTTGATCCAGTCGTCGCGCTCGATGCGACCCTTGAAATTCAGGTAGCCGTCGACCCATTCGCGCTCGGCCTTCTTCCAACCCGCGACCTGCGCGAAGGTGAAGATGCCGAGTTCGTGGAGCGTGCCCTCGATCTTCGGACCGACGCCGGAGATCAGCTTCAGATCGTCTGATGTCTCGGGCTTCTCGATGCCAGCAGGACGGTTCTTGTCGCTCAGCGAAGGCTTGGCGACATTTTCAACCAGCGCGGCTGTCGCCCCCGCCGGCTGTTCTTCCACCGCCTTGGCATTCTTCGCGGCAGCCTTCGGCGCCGTGACAGGCGTTTTCAGGGCTGCGTTGGTTTCAGCGTCGGTGCTCTTCGGACGCGCCGCTTCAGACGGGGGAACCGGAGCAGCATCGACCTTTGCAGTTGCGGCTTCGGCTACAACCTTCTTGGCGGATGCCTTCTTCTTCGGCTCCTCGTCCGTCAGGGACGTCGGGCCGCCTTCAGGCGAAGAGAAGTGACGATCGATCTGCGGGCCAACCTTGATGCTGGCGCCGTTGCCGGCTTCGAACGTGTCGATGATCTCTTCGAGACGCGCCGGCGTCAGATCTTCGAAGGTATCCTTGCCGATCATGACCATGGGCGCGTTGACGCAGGCCCCGAGACATTCGACTTCTTCCCACGACAGCGTGCCTCCAGCGTTCCGCTCGAAAGGATGATGATGGATCTTGCTCTTGCAGACCGCCATCAGGCTTTCCGAGCCACGCAGCATGCAAGGCGTCGTGCCGCACACCTGGATGTGAGCGCGCGTGCCGACCGGGCCAAGCTGGAACTGCGTGTAGAAGGTCGCAACTTCGAGAACACGGATATAGGCCATGTCGAGCATATCGGCGATCTTCTCGATCGCGGCTCGGGTGACCCAACCATCCTGTTCCTGCGCCCGCATCAACAGCGGGATGACAGCGGATTGCTGACGGCCTGCGGGATATTTCTGGATCGTCTTATCCGCCCAGGCTGCGTTCTCGTCATTGAAGGCGAACGCGGCTGGCTGGAATTGATCTTCGGCTAATCGACGAACGGACATTCTTCCTCACGCCTTGTCAGTTTATGGTCCCGCACTGCGATGCCGTCAGAGACTTCATCTCGCATGCGTAGGCCGACTGGTCTTTTTGCAAAAACACAACGAACTTGCCGCCGTTCGGAACGGCGGCCTTGATTTCATAGCCCTTGGACAAAAGCTCGCCCAAGGATGCCTTCGATGCCGGCGGCTGCACCTCGTCCTGGCCCAATTTAGGGCCCATTCCACCGACGTCCTGAGCAAAGGCTCCGGAAGAAGCGAAAAGAACGAGAGCGGCGAGCGGCAAAAGCTTCATCAGCGGTCTACCTCACCGAACACGATATCGAGCGAACCGAGCACTGCGGTCACGTCGGCAAGCATGTGGCCCTTGCAGAGGAAGTCCATCGCCTGCAGATGGGCATAGCCCGGGGCGCGGATCTTGCAACGGTAGGGCTTGTTGCTGCCGTCGGCGACGACGTAGACGCCGAACTCGCCCTTCGGCGCTTCGACGGCTGCATAAACTTCGCCGGCTGGAACGTGATAGCCTTCGGTGTAGAGCTTGAAGTGGTGGATCAGCGCTTCCATCGAACGCTTCATCTCGCCGCGCTTCGGCGGCACGACCTTGCCGTCGATCGACGAGACCGGGCCGGTCTTGGCACTGCCCATCAGGCGCTCGACGCACTGCTTCATGATGCGAACCGACTGGCGCATTTCGATCATGCGGATCAGGTAGCGATCGTAGCAGTCGCCATTCTTGCCGATGGCGATGTCGAATTCCATGTCGTTGTAGCACTCGTAGGGCTGCGAACGGCGCAGATCCCAGGCAGCGCCCGAACCGCGAACCATGACGCCCGAGAAGCCCCAGGACCACGCATCCTCCAGTGAAACAACGCCGATATCGACGTTACGCTGCTTGAAGATACGGTTGTCGGTCAGAAGGCCTTCGATATCGTCGAGGATCTTGAGGAATGGGTCGCACCACTTGCCGATATCCTCGACCAGCTCCGGCGGGATGTCCTGGTGGACGCCGCCCGGACGGAAATAGGCGGAGTGCATACGCGCACCACAGGCGCGCTCGTAGAACACCATCAGCTTTTCGCGTTCTTCGAAGCCCCAGACCGGCGGCGTCATCGCGCCGACGTCCATGGCCTGCGTCGTCACGTTCATGATGTGCGACAAGATTCGGCCAATTTCGGAGTACAGAACTCGAATCAGCTGACCGCGAATCGGAATTTCGAGCTTCAGCATCTTCTCGACGGCGAGCGCGAAAGCGTGCTCCTGGTTCATCGGCGCGACGTAGTCGAGACGATCGAAATAAGGAACGGCCTGAAGATAGGTCTTGGTTTCGATCAGCTTCTCGGTGCCGCGGTGCAGGAGGCCGATATGCGGATCGACGCGCTCGATGATTTCACCATCGAGCTCGAGCACGAGACGCAGAACACCGTGCGCGGACGGATGCTCCGGTCCGAAGTTGATCGTAAAGTTGCGAACGTTATGTTCAGTCATAGCGACGCGCTCCGCGCTGGCAATTGGCATGAGACGGCGAACAGAGAGGCTTCAAGAAATCCGAGCCTCATCTTCACTTCGCCGCCTTCTCGTCGCCCGGCAGCACGTAGTCGGTGCCTTCCCACGGAGACGTGAAGTCGAAATTGCGGAATTCCTGCTTCAGTTCGACGGGTTCGTAGACGACGCGCTTGGCAGCGTCGTCGTAACGCACCTCGACGTAACCTGTCGTCGGGAAGTCCTTGCGTAGCGGGTGACCTTCAAAGCCGTAGTCCGTGAGGATACGGCGAAGGTCGGCATGACCGGAGAACGGAATGCCGTACATGTCCCAAGCTTCGCGTTCGAACCACTCGGCGCCCTTGTAGACCGACGTAGCTGATGGAACCGACTCACCATCGGCGACGGCAACCTTCACGCGGATGCGCAGGTTCTGCGTCGGAGACATCAGGTGATAGACGACATCGAAACGCCGTTCGCGCTGCGGCCAGTCGACGCCGCAGATATCGATCATGCTGATAAAGCCGCAACGTGCGTCGTCGCGCAGGAACGTCAGCAGCGCCAGAATCGTTTCCGGCGTCGCGGTTACGTTCAGCTCGTCATAGCTGATGGATGCATCAAGAAAGAGGTCGCCACGCATCTCACGGAGATACGAGGACAGTTCGCTCAAGGCTTCACTCATGACAGTCCTCCGCCCTTAGCGCTCGATCGTTCCGGTTCGACGGATCTTCTTCTGCAGAAGCAGCACCCCGTAGAGCAGCGCTTCTGCCGTGGGGGGACAGCCCGGCACGTAGATATCGACAGGAACGACACGGTCGCAACCACGCACGACCGAATAGGAATAGTGATAGTAGCCGCCGCCGTTGGCGCAGGAGCCCATCGAAATGACGTAACGCGGCTCAGGCATCTGGTCGTAGACCTTGCGAAGCGCGGGCGCCATCTTGTTGGTCAGCGTGCCGGCAACGATCATGACGTCGGACTGGCGCGGCGAAGCGCGCGGAGCAACACCGAAGCGCTCCATGTCGTAACGAGGACCGGAGACCTGCATCAGGCCTTCGACGGCGCAGCAGGCGAGACCGAACTGCATCCACATCAGCGAGCCCGTGCGGGCCCAGGTAATCAGATCGCGCGTCGACGTGACGAGAAAGCCCTTGTCGGCCAGCTCGTCGTTGATTTCGCCGAAAAATGCATTGTCGCTGCCGATAGGCTTGCCCGTTGCGGGATCAATGATGCCTTTCGGGTGCGGCGCGACGAGCGCCTTGTCGCTTGGGGCTACTCCCATTCCAGGGCTCCCTTTTTCCATTCATAGATAAAGCCGATGGTCAGCACGCCGAGGAAGACCATCATGGACCAGAAGCCGAACCAACCGATCGCGCCGAAAGAAACGGCCCACGGGAACAGGAAGGCGACCTCGAGGTCGAAGATGATGAAGAGGATCGACACCAGGTAGAAGCGGATATCGAACTTCATACGGGCGTCGTCGAATGCGTTGAAGCCGCACTCGAAGGCCGAAAGCTTTTCCGAATCAGGCGCCTTGTAGGCAACGGCGAACGGCGCGATGAGCAGCGACAGGCCGATTACAAGGGCGATACCAATGAAAATAGCGATCGGAATATAGGAACTGAGCAGTCCAGTCATCAGGTTCTTCCCTGCTTGCGGGCAGCGCCGGGAGGCGCAGGTGGGCAATTGCCCGGCAAGCGAACGTGCGTTGCAACAGAGCCGTGGTTAGCGCAGCCAGCGCCACGGCGCAAGACTTTTAGAGCACCAATTCGACTGTCGAGCCGCGACATTATCAAGCAGATGCAATGATGTCGCGACAAATCCACACAAGTTGATTCCGACTGCATGCCAGCCCATCGGATAATGCATGGCTCGCGGCAAAAGATGACGCCGAAGCGGATCAGAAAGAACGCGAGCGCGCATCCAGAAATTTAAGGCGGCAAACGGAGGAGAAGAAGAAATGGCGCGAGTGACGGGGCTCGAACCCGCGACCTCCGGCGTGACAGGCCGGCACTCTAACCGACTGAGCTACACCCGCGCACTATGGACAGAAAACCGGATCAAGCACCTTGAAGTACTTATCTTGAAATGGCGCGAGTGACGGGGCTCGAACCCGCGACCTCCGGCGTGACAGGCCGGCACTCTAACCGACTGAGCTACACCCGCATTCATTTCAAGCGATCCAGAAGCTTTCGCGTCCTGGTCAAAGCAGCGTTGCCGCTTCGATGAGCGGCTAACTAAGGGGTTCGCATTTCAGTGTCAAGCAGCTTCGGAGACAAAACGATGACAGTGCGCGAATTGTTTTTGGAAAAGCGGAATCCACAGGCAAAATCAGAGCATTAATAACAACGTCCTTATAGAGACGAATGGAACACCATTATACGACGCGGCCTCCCCTCGCCCATGCAAGTGTTTTCCACAACACGAAAAGCCAGGACAAAAGGCGTCGCACGCGGCTCCACGAAAAAAATCAAAAAATCTTCACAAACACTCTTGCGGTTTTTCCGCGATCCGCATAGATCACAGCTACCGACGCGGCGGACATTATCCGCACAGCGAGCGGGCGATTAGCTCAGTTGGTAGAGCGCCTCGTTTACACCGAGGATGTCGGGAGTTCGAGTCTCTCATCGCCCACCATTCTTTTCCCTTCCGAAATTTGAATGTTTTGAACCACCCTGACAGGCTATGTCTGCTGTTTCCGGCAATGGAATCGCGTTCGTTACAGCTATCTGCGCGCTCACGCGCGATATCTTGAACGTCTCGAGGGTAGCCAAGCGCGTGACCGCCTCGCTATATGGTCGGAAGGGCTCGTCGCTTCGAGCCCCGATCGAAACAGCAGAGATTAGAACATGAAAACACGCGAAGAACGGCAGGCGCAGCGTGCAGCCATGCCGCGCACGACACTCGCCGCTCACCATATGGAGAATGCTAGGCTTCTGCCGGACCGCGGCGAACTGCTCTATCGCATTCCGAACGGCGGTATCGGCGTCGAAGTCGGCGCAGCCTTCGGCGAATACACCGCGGAGATCCTGGAAAAGAACCGCCCTTCGCAGCTCTACCTCATCGATCCCTGGAGCATGGATCGCTACAGCTCCGGCCTCGATCGCGTCCACACGCAATTCAAGAGCGAGATCGAGCGTGGGCAGCTGCACCTGATGCAGGGCACCTCGCTGGAAAAGCTCTCCGAGTTCGAAGACGGATTCCTCGATTGGGCCTATATCGACACGGATCATTCGTTCGAGCTGACCTGGCAGGAGCTGCTGATCTGCGAGAAAAAGGTCAAGCGCACCGGCCGAATCGCCGGGCACGACTTCTGCACGGGCAATACGGTGAAGCCCATCGTCTACGGCGTCGTCGAAGCCGTCGCCAAGTTCTGCAAGGACTATGGCTGGCAGTTCGAGTTTCTGACCGTCGAATCACACGCCCACTTTTCCTATTGCCTGAAGCGGCTCTGAGCGGCTTCAGGTCTTTCCCGCATATTCGTCGTCACTGACCTGCTCCATCCAATCGGCGGCTTTTCCGTCGAGTGCCTCGTGGATTGCAATATGGGTCATGGCGGTGTCGGGTGCGGCGCCGTGCCAGTGCTTCTCGTCAGGTGCAAACCAGACGGTATCACCGGCACGGATTTCGCGAATCGGCCCGCCGGCGGTTTGCGCCAGGCCCTTGCCCGAGGTGACGATCAGGGTCTGGCCGAGCGGATGGGTATGCCAGGCAGTTCTGGCGCCCGGCTCGAAGGTGACGCTGACCGCCCTCACCCGAGCCGGAGCCGGCGCCTCCATCAATGGATCCTGGCGAACCGAGCCGGTGAAATATTCCGCTGGCGCCTTCATCGAGGGGTGTGATCCGCAGGGTTTGATTTCCATTCGATTCCCTTTCGACTATCGCGAACATGTCTCTCGATCGTAGGCCAAACACCGCTTTCATCCAAGCGGTCGGCTGAGATCGGCCGCGCAGTGCGCCACCCCGCATCTTCTGCCCCAAAATACGATCACGGAGACGGCGATTTAAAGGGGCTGCGCTCTATCTCCGTTGCGGGTGCTTGCTCGTTGCCTGAGCCACTGCTAGTGCCGAGGCATTCGTTACACGGAGGATTTCCATGAAACAGCATTCTTTCGGCCACCTGCCCCATACCGTCACCAATATCGGCTTTGGCGCCTGGCAGATCGGCGGCGCTTGGGGCGACGTCAGCGAAGCCGATGGCCGCGACGCCTTGAACGCGGCACTCGATGCCGGCATCACCTTTATCGACACGGCCGACGTCTACGGTGACGGTCGCTCTGAAAAGATCATCGCGGATGTTTTGGCTAGCCGCAGCGGCGAGAGGCCGATGGTCGCGACCAAGGCCGGTCGCCGGCTCGATCCTCATGTGGCCGACGGCTACACGAAGGCCAATCTCGAGGGTTTCATCGACCGCAGCCTGAATAACCTGCGTGCCGATAGCCTCGACCTCGTGCAATTGCACTGCCCGCCGACCGAGGTTCTCTATCGCCCCGAAGTGTTCGAAGGCCTGAACGAATTGCAGAAGGCCGGCAAGATCATGGGCTACGGGGTCAGCGTCGAGAAGGTCGAGGAAGCGCTGAAGGCTATCGAATATCCGGGTGTCGTCAGCATCCAGATCATCTACAACATCTTCCGTCAGCGGCCAGATCACCTGTTTTTCCAGGAAGCGCGCCGGAAGAACATCGCCGTGATCGCTCGCGTGCCGCTGGCAAGCGGCCTGCTCTCAGGCAAAATCACCCGCGAGACGACATTTGCGAGCGACGACCATCGCAATTTCAATCGCCATGGCGAAGCCTTCGACGTCGGCGAGACATTCGCGGGCGTGCCGTTCGAGGTCGGCCTGCAGGCAGTCGAGGAAGTACGCAAGCTCGTTCCAGCGGGCGCAACGATGGCGGCCTTCGCACTGCGCTGGATCCTGATGAGCGATGCCGTCACCGTCGTCATCCCCGGCGCGCGCAACGCCGAGCAGGCGCGCGCCAACGCGGCGGCAGCAAGCCTTGCGCCGCTCTCGCACGATGTGATGGAGGCGACGCGGGAGATCTACGAGCGGCTGGTTGCCCCTTATGTCCACCAGCGCTGGTAAGAGAGAGAAATAACAAGAATGGCCGGGCTTGGACCCGGCCATTCTTTTTCACGGCTCAGCCGATCTCAGTTCGTGCCGACGAGGTCGACCGGGAAGAACAGGGTTTCGCCCGAGGAATCATCCACGCCGTCATTGTCGGTGACCGCGTAAGGCTTGCCCGAGGCATCGAAGGCGAAGCCTTCCAGCTTGTCGAGAACATACCCGTTGGTGGCGGCCTTCAGTTCCGGAAGGAAGTCGTGGGCTTCGGTCTTCTTCACGACCGGCAGCTCGCCGCCGAGCTTGGCGGGCTTCAGATCGGATATCGCGACCTTGTAGAGCTTCTTCAGCTTGGCTGCGTCACCAACGAGATTGTCGCGCTCGATGATGTAGACGCTGTCGCCGTGAGCGGAAATCTCGGAAAGACCAACCCAGCCGGATTCGGACTTATCAAGGGGATAGCGGACGGCGCCCCATTCCTTGCTCTTCGGGTTGTACGAGACAAGCTTGACGAAACCCTTCTCGTCATCCTTCCACTCGCGCTGAACCGCCATCCAAAGCGTCGCATCGTCGCCCGAGCCGACGATCGTCACACCTTCGAAGCCGTAGCGGATTTCGTTGGCGATCAGTTCCTTCGGAAGAGCGATTTCCTCCTTGATCTCGCCCTTCGGGTTTACGTGGTACAGCGCGTGCGGGACAAGTTTCTCGCTGTTGCCTTCCGAGGCGAGCCAGAACCAACCCTTTGTATCGACGGCGATACCTTCAATATCAAGCTTCTGCGCCGGCTGGCCATCGCGCTTCACGGTCAGCGTTTCAGTAATCACGGCCGGCTTCTTGGAGGCATCGATCGTGTAGATCGTCGGCTGCATGCCGAGAACACTGTCGCTGACCGCGAACAGTTGACCCGGCTTTTCCGGAACCGCGGCGAGGCCCGACAGTGCGGCAAAGCCGACCGGATTGCCGTCCTTCTCGGCGGCAACGATCTGCGGATAAGCCATTTCGCCTTCGCCAAGCTCGTAAAGCATCACGTGAGACCGCGGGCCGCCATCCTTGCCGAGATCGACTTCGTTGGCGGTGGCGAGAAGATTGCGGGACGGCACAGCGACAGCGCCCTCGGGCGAGACGCCTGATGGAAGGATCTGGAGGAGCTGAGGCTCGGCACCGGTATCCTCGGCACCGGTATCCTTGTAGACCCCCACGACGGAGGCGCGCTCGGCAAGCAGGAATATGTATCGCTGACCACCGATCGTTGCCACTTCCAGCCCCTCGGGTTCGACGCCCTTGGCGCCAGATCGCTTGTCCGGATAATGGCCCGTATTGGCAACGGTACGTTCGAAAGTGGCACCGGATTCGTAGAGTACCTTGCCGGTCTTGTCGAAGATCGTGAAGCCGCGCGAGCCGCCCTGATAGTCACCCTCATTGGCGACAACCAGACGGTCGTTGTCGAGCCACTTCACCGCGTCGGGCTCGCGTGGAACACCCTTGAGTTCGCCGGTGAACTTCAGTGCGCCATCGCGCTTGGTGTCGATACCGGCAAGATCGACGCTGCCTGCTGAGAAGTGCGCCTTCACCGCAGCGGTCGTCGCGTCGATGATGACGATTTCGTTGTTTTCCTGCAGGGTCAGGGCGATCTCGTTCTGATCGTTGAAGGAGACGAACTCCGGTTCCGGATCCTCAGGCGCAATGCCTGCAAGGCCGGTCAGCGTCACGTGCTTGATCGAACCGCAATCGACCGCGCCGTTCTTGACCTGGAACACCACCAGGTCGCCTGCCGGCATTTGCGGGAGCTTGCCGTCGTTGACGTCTTCGTCGCGCTCGTTTTCGATCGCGATCGCACCCAGCGTCTTGTCCTTGTTGAGAGCAATCGAGTCCGGCTGTCCCCCGAGGTCGCAGGTGCTCTCGATCTTCCGGGTGGCGACGTCGACGATCGCGAGGCGGCCGGACGGCTTCGCCTTGCTCTCCGACGTGTTGACGGCAACCAGCGCCTTGCCGGCGGCTGATGTCACGGATGTCGGCTCGCCGTCCATCATCACCGCGCCCCCGGACTTCGGCGCCCTGGTATCGGAAATGTCGATGAACCCGATCGCACCGAGCGGGCTGTCGCTGTAGATCAGCGTCATGCCATCGTCGGTGGCCGTGATGATTTCAGCCGAGGTGGCCGAAAGCTTGTCCTTTCCCTCGGGCAGGTTGGATGCCACCGCAAAGGTTGCGATACGGTTGAAAACGGGCTCCGCGGCGGCCGGAAACGCGGCCGTCGTCAGGAGCGCCGCAACGAGCACTGTCTTGCGCGATAGTGTTGTCATGAAATCCCCCATGAATTCAAACAAGGGGGTTTTGCGGGACGGGCATGACACCGGAATGACACCGGTGTCATATTCTGATGCGCTAGGCGGTCCGCCGCTCCTTCTTCATTTCCTTCCGCATGATGAAAAGCGATGCTCCAAGGATCAGGAACGCGCCCAACCAGAGATACCCCGTCGGCGCATAACCGAAGACCAGCCAGCCGGCGAAAACATTGAGGGGCAGCTTCAGGTCGTCGAAGGGCTGAACGTAGGCAGCATCCGCAGTCGTATAGGCGAGCGTCAGGAAATACTGGGCAATTACGGTCAGCAGACCGGCGGCGACGAGCAGGAAGAGAATCTGGCCGGACGGGACGCTGAAGCCGGCGGCGAGCGCCACGGCCCCATTGAACGGCGTCAGCAGCGCAAGCAGCCAGACAGTGATAGTCTCCGGCCGCTCGACCCCTGTTAGGCTCTTGGTGATCAGCGACGAAGCGCCCCACAGAAGCGCCGACAGAATCGGCAGAAGGGCGGCCCAGGTAAAGCTATCCGACCACGGCTGCAGGATGATCATCGCGCCGACAAAGCCGACACCGGTGGCGGCCCAGCGTGAAACGCCCACATGCTCGCCGAGAAAGATGCGGGCGCCCATGATGATGAAGAACGGCGAGGTCATCACCAGTGCGATGGCCTGCCAGATCGGCACCGATGCCAGTCCCGCGACCCAGGTCAGCACGCCGGCGGCGGCAAACGCCACTCGAACGACGTGGCGCCAGGGGTAACTTGTTCGCATCGCGCGCAGGCCGACGCGGAAAAGAAAAGGAAGAGAGAAGGCCAACGCGAAGGCATATTGCCAGAAGGCGGTCGCCGCCGAGGGAAAGCCGAGCTTCATCGTCAGCCACTGCGTGACGATATTGAGGATCGAGAAGGCGATGCCTGCGGCGATCATCCAGGCGGCGCCCGCGAGCGCGCGGGAAGAAGAAAATACGGGAGAAGTCTGATTCATGTCTTTCATCCGAAGTGAACACAAATCAGGACGCATGAGCACGACGCCACGGTCAGGGCTTGCACCCTCACCTGCCTTGCTCATTCTCTTTCATCCGGACTTTAACCGTCGGCTCCGGAATTGCACCGGATCTGCTGACCCTCCCGGCAAGCCGGCAGGCGCTCGCGGGCTCGAGCCAAAGCTCTTACCGCCGGTGGGGACTTTCACCCCGCCCTGAGAACAGCCATTTCGTATGGCAAACCGTCGAAGCCGACAAGTCTGCGCCATGAAAAAAGGGTTCGGCTTTCACCGAACCCTCGAAACGCGCGGCGCCGGTCTCGTTACCCGGCTGCCATGCAAATTCGTATCAGCCGTTGACGGCTTCCTTCAGGCCCTTGCCGGGCGTGAATTTCGGCACGTTGCGAGCCGGGATATCGACTTCAGCACCGGTGGACGGATTGCGACCCTTGGTAGCAGCGCGATGGGAAACGGTGAAGCTACCGAAACCAGCGAGGCGAACGTCGCCCTTGCCCTTGAGCTCAGCCTGGACAACTTCGAAAACTGCGTCAACTGCGGAAGCAGCATCGGTCTTCGAGAGTCCTGCCTTTTCGGCAACTGCGGACACGAGTTCATTCTTGTTCATGTTTCCACCCCTTTCTAAATGGTTCGAAACGACTCAAATCTATAGCCGGGCACGGAATAAGGTGCATCAGGCCCGCCGCACCCCAAAGACCCTGCAAATCAACGAAATGCAAGCGCCTACACATGGTTTTCACAAAAAAAGGCTGGCGAAAACGCCAGCCTTTTCAGGGTTTTTAAGCAATTGGGCACGAATGTGGCAAACATGGCTCAATGAGCTATGGTTGCGCCCGTTTCGTCGAGCCCCTCGACCGTGGCGATGACAGGTGTTTCCACCGTTCCATCCCACTCGATCGGCTCCGGTCTGCGGACCAGAGCATGCTTGATCACCTCGCCCATCCGGGACACAGGGATGATCTCTATATTGTTCTTCACGTTGTCCGGGATCTCCGCCAAGTCCTTGGCGTTTTCTTCCGGGATCAGAACAGTCTTGATGCCGCCGCGCAGTGCGGCGAGCAGCTTTTCCTTCAATCCACCGATCGGCAGGACGCGACCGCGAAGCGTGATCTCGCCCGTCATCGCCACGTCCTTACGAACAGGGATGCCGGTCATGATCGAGACGATCGCGGTTGCCATGCCGACGCCGGCCGATGGGCCGTCCTTCGGTGTCGCACCTTCCGGCACGTGGACGTGAATGTCCGACTTGTCGAAGCGCGGCGGCTCGATGCCGAAATCGACAGCTCTGCTGCGGACGTAGGACGCCGCAGCCGAAATCGATTCCTTCATGACGTCCTTCAGGTTGCCGGTCACGGTCATGCGACCCTTGCCCGGCATCATGACGCCTTCGATCGTCAGCAGTTCACCACCAACCTCGGTCCAGGCCAGACCGGTGACGACACCGACCTGATCCTCACCCTCGGCTTCGCCGTGACGGAAGCGCGGAACGCCCAGATAGTCCGAAATGTTCTCGGCAGTAACCGCGACCGATTTCGTCTTACCCTTGATGATCTCGGTGACCGCCTTGCGGGCGAGTTTCATCAGTTCGCGCTCGAACGAACGGACACCGGCTTCGCGTGTGTACTGCTGGCTGATCGCCATCAGGGCATCGTCCGAAACCGAGAATTCATTCGGCTGCAGCGCATGTTCCTTGATTGCCTTCGGCAGCAGGTGCCGCTTGGCGATTTCGCGCTTTTCGTCCTCGGTGTAGCCGGCGATACGGATGACTTCCATGCGGTCCATCAAAGGTGCCGGAATGTTCAGCGTATTCGCCGTAGTGATGAACATCACGTCCGACAGATCGTATTCGACCTCAAGGTAGTGGTCCATGAAGGTCGAGTTCTGTGCCGGATCCAGCACTTCGAGCAGAGCCGACGACGGATCACCGCGGAAGTCCTGGCCCATCTTGTCGATTTCATCGAGCAGGAAGAGCGGGTTGGACTTCTTCGCCTTCTTCATCGACTGGATGACCTTGCCGGGCATCGAGCCGATGTAGGTGCGGCGGTGACCGCGGATTTCAGCCTCGTCACGAACGCCGCCGAGAGCCATGCGGACATACTCACGGCCGGTCGCCTTGGCGATCGACTGGGCGAGAGAGGTCTTGCCGACACCCGGAGGGCCGACGAGGCACAGGATCGGACCCTTGATCTTGGTCGCACGGGCCTGGACAGCCAGATACTCGACGATGCGCTCCTTGACCTTGTCGAGACCGAAGTGATCGGCTTCGAGGATCTTCTCGGCGTTGTTGAGATCCGTCTTGATCTTCGACTTCTTGCTCCACGGAATGCCGAGCAGCCAATCGAGGTAGTTTCGGACAACCGTCGCCTCGGCCGACATCGGGCTCATCTGCCGCAGCTTCTTCAGCTCGGCATCGGCCTTTTCCTTGGCTTCCTTCGACAGCTTGGTCTTGGAGATGCGCTCTTCCAGTTCGGCCATCTCGTCGCGGCCTTCCTCGCCGTCGCCGAGCTCCTTCTGGATCGCCTTCATCTGTTCGTTCAGGTAGTACTCGCGCTGGGTCTTCTCCATCTGGCGCTTGACGCGCGAGCGGATGCGCTTCTCGACCTGAAGGACCGAAATCTCGCCTTCCATGAAACCGAGCGCCTTTTCGAGGCGTACCTTGACGCTGGTGGTTTCCAGCATCTCCTGCTTCTCGGTGATCTTGATCGACAGGTGCGAGGCGACCGTATCGGCCAGCTTCGAGTAATCGTCGATCTGGCTTGCGGCGCCGACAACCTCCGGCGAGATCTTCTTGTTGAGCTTTACGTAGCTCTCGAATTCCGACACGACCGAGCGGCTCAGGGCTTCGAGCTCAACCGGATCGTCATCAGGCTCTTCGAGGACGTGACCGAGGGCTTCGTAGAAATCCTCGCGGTCCGTATAGGAATCGATCTCGGCTCGGGCACGGCCTTCGACCAGCACCTTGACGGTGCCGTCGGGCAGCTTCAGCAGCTGCAGCACGTTGGCGACCGTACCGACATTGTGGATAGCAGACGGTTCCGGATCGTCATCGCTCGCATTGATCTGCGTAACGAGCATGATTTGCTTGTCCGAGCCCATCACTTCTTCAAGCGCACGGATCGACTTCTCGCGGCCGACAAATAGCGGCACGATCATGTGCGGGAAGACGACGATGTCGCGCAGGGGCAAAACCGGATATGCGATGCTCGCAACTGACGTTTTCTTCGTCATTTTATTTCCTTTCCATCGTCCCGTTTCCGGGCTCTTCTGGCGCGGCCATTAGAACCGGCCGCACTCCACTTGAAACAACAAGTGGAGGTTCTGACTATGCTTTTCAAGCTGCACCATGGCCGGTGTCCCCCTGGACATGACAGCTATGCGACAACGGAACACCTTCACTTTGGAGCGCCGTGCCAAATCGGCGGCAACCACTTCCGAAGCGGCTAAAACACAAGCCCGAAACACACCAACGGAATCATTCCATAATTGCCAAGGGCGGGGGAATCCGCAACGGCAACAGAGGCGGTTTCCGACCTCTTTAGCAAGATTTATCAGGGTCGTGCACTGGTTTTGAAATAGAAAGGGGCCTGCCAACGGCAAGCCCCCCCCAATTCACGGTTCTTATCGTAAAGATATCTATAAGGCGTCACGCGGAAGCGTTGGCTTTTTCGTCCTGACGATCGGCATAGATATAGAGCGGGCGAGCGGAGCCGCGCGCCACTTCCTCGGAGATGACGACCTCGCGTACGCCTTCCAGCGCCGGCAATTCGAACATCGTGTCGAGCAGGATCTTTTCCATGATCGAGCGAAGGCCGCGGGCGCCAGTCTTGCGGGTGATCGCCTTCTTGGCGATTTCGCGAAGGGCATCCTCGTGGAAGGTCAGTTCGACATCTTCCATCTCGAACAGGCGCTGATACTGCTTGATCAGCGCGTTCTTCGGCTCGGATAGAATCTGAATCAGCGCATCCTCATCGAGGTCTTCGAGCGTTGCCAGAACCGGCAGACGACCGATGAACTCGGGGATGAGGCCGAACTTGACCAAATCTTCCGGCTCGAGTTCGCGCAGCACTTCGCCGACGCGGCGGTCGTCCTGGGCCTTCACGGTCGCGCCGAAGCCGATCGAGGTCTTTTCGCCACGGGCGGAGATGATCTTGTCGAGGCCGGCAAATGCGCCACCGCAAATGAACAGGATGTTCGTCGTATCCACCTGCAGGAATTCCTGCTGTGGATGCTTGCGACCACCCTGCGGAGGAACGGAAGCAACCGTGCCTTCCATGATCTTCAGAAGCGCCTGCTGAACGCCCTCACCCGACACGTCGCGGGTGATCGACGGGTTGTCGGACTTGCGGGAGATCTTGTCGACTTCGTCGATGTAGACGATGCCGCGCTGGGCGCGCTCGACGTTGTAGTCGGCAGCCTGCAGCAGCTTCAGAATGATGTTTTCTACGTCTTCACCGACATAACCGGCTTCGGTCAGCGTCGTAGCGTCAGCCATCGTGAAGGGAACGTCGATGATGCGAGCGAGCGTCTGGGCGAGATAGGTCTTGCCGCAGCCGGTCGGGCCGACGAGCATGATGTTCGACTTCGCCAGCTCGATCTCGCCGTTCTTCGTCGCATGCGCCAGGCGCTTGTAATGGTTGTGAACGGCAACCGACAGGATTTTCTTCGCCTGGCGCTGACCGATGACGTATTCGTCGAGGACCTTGATGATGTCCTGGGGCGTGGGAACGCCGTCACGGGACTTGACCATCGAGGATTTGTTTTCCTCGCGGATGATGTCCATGCACAACTCGACGCATTCATCGCAGATGAAAACTGTCGGTCCGGCAATCAGCTTCCGGACTTCGTGCTGGCTCTTTCCGCAGAAGGAGCAGTACAGGGTGTTCTTAGAGTCGCCGCCGTTGCTGCCGCTGACTTTGCTCATATCACTTTCCTTCCAGCACGCCGCATTTCAAAGTGAAATAGCGGTCCACTCATTGGCCTGCTCCTATCGGGAGCATCAGCCGGGCCAAGGCCTTTAAGGGGTACGAACCGGTACAAACTATGTTGTTCTCGTTCCGGCGGCAACGATTTCCCCTTTGAATGCCGATGCTATGTCATAAAAATTCAACATAGCATTAATACTTGAGATTGCCGCACCCGCCACAGGGTTTCTTCCCTTGTTCGATCACAAATGAGATAGAACTGTGGCGGATAAAACACCATCCCTACTTCTTACTAGGCCGCATCGCCTTCCATTTCGGCACGCGACGTCAGGACCTTGTCGATCACACCCCAGCTCTGCGCTTCTTCCGCATCCATGAAGTGGTCGCGGTCGAGCGTCTTTTCGACTTCCTCGTAGGTGCGGCCGGTGTGCTTCACGTAAACCTCGTTGAGGCGGCGCTTCATCTTCAGGATGTCGCGGGCGTGGCGTTCGATGTCCGATGCCTGACCCTGGAAACCGCCCGAGGGCTGGTGAACCATGATGCGGGAGTTCGGGGTCGCGAAGCGCATATCCTTGTGGCCGGCAGCCAGGAGCAGCGAACCCATCGATGCGGCCTGACCGATGCAGAGCGTCGATACGGCGGGCCTGATGAACTGCATCGTATCGTAGATCGCCATGCCGGCGGTGACCACGCCACCTGGAGAATTGATGTAGAGCGCGATTTCCTTTTTCGGGTTCTCGGCTTCCAGGAAGAGGAGCTGGGCGCAAACGAGCGTCGCCATATGATCTTCGACCGGACCCGTCAGGAAGATGATGCGTTCCTTGAGCAGGCGCGAGTAGATATCATAGGAGCGTTCACCGCGATTGGTCTGTTCCACAACCATCGGCACGAGGGCCATAGCGGTATCGACTGGGTTTCTCATGTGCGTCCTTTGTCAACGTCTTGCCGGCCCGACGCCGGGAATCAAAGAAAATGCCTTATCCCTACATAGAGCTTCCCTACCCTCCTCTTCAAGACACGCATGGGTATAACGTTAAGAGGCGGGCGGGTTAGCGAACGATGTGGTCTCGTCTATCGCCTATTGTTCGAAACGCGCGTTAATCGCGACCTGACAATTCCTACCCCCACAGTTTTTCTCTCCAGCAAGATGAAGGAATACTGAATCCTCCGCAAACCCGTCCCGCGTTTACCGGACAGAAAGCCTATCGGCAGATATGTGTCGGCAACCCCTGACGGACGGGCGCCGGTTAAGCAACTCGCCAATCTCTTCTGGGAATTATGCTGGCAACGAAGGGGTATTGCCGTGTTCAGCGTTACAACGGGACTGACGATCTGGTGCTCCGAGGCGATAACGCTTGCCTTGGTGGCGTTCTCGGCCTGGCGCCATGACGTCCGCAACAAGACCTACCTGTACTGGACTTTCGGATTCCTGATGAGCGCGGTCGGATTTGCGATGTTCGCGCTGCGTGGACATATCCCCAGCTTCCTTTCGATCGAAGTCGGCAATGCCGTCGCGCTGATCGGCCAAAGCGCCTGGATTGCCGGCTATCTGGCGCTCGACAAACGAAAAATGGAATGGTGGGTCGCTTTGCCGCCCCTCGTCTGGCTGTCCGGGGTCTTCCTTCCCTGGGTCAACGACGATTACGCCAACCGCGTCATTCTCTATAATCTCGCCTCGGCCACCGGAGCCACCGGCCTGGCGATGGCCGTCATCTCGCCGGGCATGCGCGTCGAGCCAAGTCGCGCGAAGCTGGCGGTCATCTTCCTGTTTCAGAGTTGCGTGTGCTTCGGGGCCGCGCTCACTATCGCGCTGACGTCCCCGACAGTTGCGCAAGCCGCCAACTACGCAGGGATCGCCGCCGTCGGAACAGCCTTCCCGCTGACCTTGGCCTGTGCCTTGACCTGCCGTGTCATCATGGAACGGTCGGAACGGCAACTCCGGCTTCTCAGTGTTACCGACACTTTGACCGGGGTTCTAAACCGCCGCGGTCTGTTCGCGCAGTTCGCGACTATTCAGATCAAGGCGCATGACGAAGCACGCCAGGTCGCCGTCCTGCTCTTCGACCTCGACAACTTCAAGCGGATCAACGACCGGTTCGGACATCACGCTGGCGATGTCGTCCTCAGCGTTTTTGCCCGGATGGCTCGCCAATACACGCCAGCCGGCGCGTTCGGACGAATGGGCGGCGAGGAATTTGCGGCCTTCGTCAGCGTGGCCGACCAGACGGAAGCCGAAGCACTTGCCGAATCGATCAGGGCGGAACTCTGCCGCGCGCCGATCAACACCGGCGATTCGCTCGTTTCAGCGACTGTCAGTACCGGCGTTGCGCTCTCATCGCCAATCGAAGCCAACATGGACAAGCTGGTCTCGGCAGCTGACCGGGCGCTTTATGCGGCCAAGGCGGCCGGCCGTAACTGCACCGTGATCTTCGGCGAGGCCGAGGCCGCTGCTCCCCCGCCTGCGGCGCCGGACGAGCGCAGCGGCGAACTCGTGCCGACACTCGACGACCAGATTCATGCACTGCGCCGCGTCGGATCGCTGGCTCGCTAGGCACCGCTTCGATCGTCGAGAAAGGTTGAACCGGACGCGCGTGCTTATGCGGCTTTCCGGCTTGCGACAAATCCGCTAAGCCGGAGGGCATGATGATACCCTCGTTTCTCTCCATAGACACCGCTACCCGGCACGTCTCGCTGGACGCCAGCAACCCGGAATTTTACAACAATCCCAACGCCGCCTATGCGGCGCTGCACGCCCATTGTCCCACCTTCTACT
The DNA here is from genome assembly GCF_001429725.1 of Rhizobium sp. Root708. Classification (GTDB taxonomy): domain Bacteria; phylum Pseudomonadota; class Alphaproteobacteria; order Rhizobiales; family Rhizobiaceae; genus Rhizobium. The sequence continues at coordinate 367,854 of NZ_LMHV01000034.1, forward strand.
GGGAGCAGCAGAAGCAGTGGTTCTTCACAGGCTATGACCATGTGAACGCGCTCCTGAGAGAGCGTCGTTTCGGCCGCCAGATCCTGCATATTGCCTCGCGTGAGGAACTTGGGCTTCCGGAGCCGGACCAGCACGTCGCGAATTTCGACCTCGCCGAGCGCTATTCGCTGCTCGAGCTCGAGCCGCCCGAACACACGCGCCTGCGTACGCTCGTCAACCGGGCCTTCGTTTCCCGCCATGTCGAGAAGATGAAGCCGGAGCTTACCGAACTCGCCACCAGGTTGATCGACGATTTCGAGAAGAAGGGCGAGGTCGAGCTGCTCTCCGCCTTCGCCGACATCATCCCGGTGACGATGATCGCACGCATGATCGGTATTCCGGAGGAGATGGGGCCGCAGCTCCTCAAGTGGTCGCACGCCTATATCCGCATGTACCTCTTCGGCCGCACGCGAGAAGACGAGGACGGCGCCGACAAGGCCTCGAAGGAATTTTCGGATTACGTCAAGGGCATGATTGCGGAACGCCGCGCCAACCCGCGTGACGACCTGCTGACCCACATGATCCATACGGAGCACAAGGGGCAGTATCTGACCGAAGACGAGCTCGTGTCGACGACGATCGTGCTGCTGAACGCCGGACACGAGGCAACCGTCCACCAGATCGGCAATTCGGTGCGGGTGATCCTGGAGAACGGCTGCGACCCCGCAGAGCTTTTCAAGGACGAGGCGACGACGGAGCGGACGATCGAAGAGACGCTACGCATCTGCGCGCCGGTTCACATCTTCCAGCGGTGGGCGCTGGAGGACGTGGAAGTCGACGGCATCTCCTTCAAGCGTGGTGATAAGGTCAGCCTGATCCTGGCCGCCGCCAACCTCGATCCCGCTAAATTCAGCGATCCGCTGGTGTTCAAGCCTGCTCGCAACGAAGCCGCCAATCTGTCTTTCGGCGCAGGCATCCATTTCTGCATCGGCGCGCCGTTGGCACGCCTGGAACTCAATGTCGTGCTTCCGATCCTGTTCGAGCGGCTGCCGGGCCTGAAGCTCGCCGGAACGCCCGCGATCAAGGACGTCTACCACTTCCACGGTTTGGACCGGCTCGACCTTCGCTGGTAACAAAAAATCCGCGCTTCTTCTGGAAGCGCGGATCTTGAATTCAGACAAAGCGGACGCCGTGCATGCGGCGTCCTTTTTTATGACTTATTCAGCGGCCTGCAGAGCGGGCACAGGCAATTCCTGCTCGGACGGCAGTTGACCGGCCATTGCCGCTGCAAACTGCTCCTGATCAAGCTCATTTTCCCAACGCGCGACGACAACCGTTGCAACGGCATTGCCGACGAAGTTCGTCAGAGCCCGGCATTCGGACATGAACCGATCGATGCCGAGAATGAGCGCCATGCCTGCGACTGGAACGGAGGGGACAACCGACAGCGTAGCGGCAAGGGTGATGAAACCGGCACCGGTGATCCCGGCAGCGCCCTTGGAGCTCAGCATGGCAACCGCGAGAAGCAGGATCTGATCTGCCAGCGACAGCGGCGTGTCCGTTGCCTGGGCAATGAACAGGGCTGCGAGCGTCATGTAGATGTTCGTGCCGTCGAGGTTGAACGAGTAGCCGGTCGGAATGACGAGGCCGACGACCGAGCGCTTGCAGCCGGCACGTTCCATCTTGGCCATCAGGCCCGGAAGCGCTGCTTCCGAGGACGAGGTGCCGAGCACCAGCAGCAACTCTTCCTTGATGTAGCGGATCAGGGAAAGGATCGAGAAGCCGTTATACCGGGCGACAGCACCGAGCACGACCAGCACGAAGATCAGAGACGTCAGGTAGAATGTGCCGATCAGCATGGCGAGATTGGCGATCGAGCCGATGCCATACTTGCCGATGGTGAAGGCCATGGCGCCGAATGCACCGATCGGGGCAGCTTTCATCAACACGGCGACCAGCTTGAAGACCGGAGACGTCAATGCCTGCAGGAAATCCACCACTGGACGGCCGCGATCGCCGACCATTGCCAGGGCTATGCCGAACAGGACCGAGAAGAACAGGACCTGAAGAATATCCCCATCAGCAAAAGCGCCGACGATAGTGTTGGGGATGATGTTCATCAGGAAGCCGGTGATGGTCGTGTCGTGTGCCTTCTCGGCGAAGCTCGCGACAGCCTTGGCGTCGAGCGTCGCGGGATCGATGTGCATGCCGGCGCCAGGCTGGACGACATTCGCCACGACGAGGCCGACGGCCAGCGCCAGTGTCGAGAACACCAGGAAATAGATCATGGCCTTGCCGGCAACGCGACCAACCTTCTGCAGATCGGACATGCCGGCGATACCGGTGGCTACCGTGAGAAAGATGACCGGCGCGATAATCATCTTCACCAGCTTGATGAAGGCGTCGCCGAGCGGCTTCAGCGCCGTTCCGATCTCGGGATAGAAGTGGCCGAGCAGGATGCCGGCCGCGATCGCCGCCAGAACCTGCACGTAGAGGTGCCGATAAAAGGGTAGTTTGCCACGCGCTGGGGTGGCGGGGAGTGCGATGTCCATCATGTCCTCCATCGAGCCCCAAACCAGACCGGCCTCCCGGGGCGAATGCGTTAGTCGAAATGCAGCCAGGAAGCTGCAGCCCGTGCTTCGCAACATCCGTGCCAGAACATTCAACGCCATCTATGGGGTTGATATCTATGCGTATTTCTCGAACCGTTTGCTTCGGCAGCGACGAAATGAGCGGATTTTCGCACAAATCCATTTGACGGAAGTGCGAAATTGCGCACATGATCGATGATGCTCGACAGGATGGCTCAGACCGGCGAAGTAACCCGAAGCACCGCTGAAAACAGTCGGCGGGGATGGACCATATTCGCGGCGATCGTGGTGATCCTCCTGGCTGCGGCGTTTATGGCCGCCGGCTCCTACGCCAGACGCTCGTCGATCGAGGCGCTGGAAAGCCAGAGCCGTACGGACGCCAATCTGAAAGTCGCCCTCCTGACAGCTGTCATGGAGCGGCCGAGGGCCTTGCCTCTACTGCTCGCCGAGGATCAGCAGGTCGTAGACGCCCTGCTCTCGCCCCGCAGCAGCGCCGTCGATATCCTTAACCGGAAGCTGGAACGCCTGGTGACCGGTACACAGGCAGCTGTGCTCTATGTCATCGGCAAGGACGGCATCGCCATCTCCTCGAGCAACTGGCGTGAACCGCTCAGCTTCGTCGGCAACGACTATACGTTTCGCGCCTACTTCCAGCGCGCGATGACAGAGGAGACGGCGGAGCATTTCGCCCTCGGCAGCGTCAGCAAGCGCCCGGGTCTTTATATCGCGAGGCGCGTCGGCAGTGCCGCGGCACCGCTCGGCGTGGTCGTGGTTAAGCTCGAATTCGACCGCCTGGAGGCCGACTGGAGAGACGCGCGGCGCCCCGTCTACGTGACCGACGACCAGGGCGTCGTGTTGATCACCAGCATTCCTTCATGGCGCTTCATGACCGCGGAACCGGTGCCTGAAAAGGACCTCGCCGCCATCCGCGCCAGCCTGCAATTCGGCGATGCTCCGCTAACGCCGCTGCCGATCATGCGCCCGAAGATAATTGATCCCGAAGCGTCGCTCGTCGCCGCCGTGTTGCCCGGTGGCGGTGAAGCGGAATATCTGCGCCTGCAGACCGCCGTTCCGACGACGCCATGGCGGCTCGAATACCTCGTGCCGACCGAAGCAGCGGTTGCCGCCTCCGTTCGCGAAGTTCGCCTTCTGGTGCTTGCGGCCCTCGTTCCGATCCTGGCGATCGTCGCCTTTCTCATCCGGCGCCGTCATGTCGCCGCGGCCAGGATCGCGGCGGAGCAGTCGATGCGCGAAGAACTCGAGCGCCGCGTGGTCGCGCGAACCGAGGATCTCAGCCGCGCGCGTGATCGCCTTCAGGCCGAAATCTCAGATCACAAGCAGACGGAGACGCAGTTGCAGGTCGTTCAGCAGGAACTCGTCCAGGCGAACCGCCTCGCGATCCTCGGTCAGGTTGCGGCAGGTGTCGCGCATGAGATCAATCAACCGGTCGCCACGATACGCGCCTATGCCGACAACGCCCGCGTCTTTCTCGACAGGCAGCAAATACGGCCCGTCGAGGAAAACCTCGGCGCTATCGCGTCGCTGACGGAACGCATCGGAACGATCACCGAGGAACTCAAGGCGTTCGGCCGGAAGGGACGTGCCGCTCCCGAGCCGGTGGATTTGCGCAGCATCATCGAGGGCGCAGTCGTGCTGTTGCGAAGCAGGTTCGCGGGCCGGCTGGATGCGCTGGATATTCGCCTTCCGCCCGCCGACGTGAAGGTCATGGGCAATCGCGTCCGGCTGGAGCAAGTGCTGATCAATCTTTTCCAGAATGCTCTCGAGGCGCTGGAAGGCATGGCCCATGCAAAGGTCGAGGTTTTGGTGACAGACACGATCGATACCGTGACCATACACGTAGCCGACAACGGGCCCGGCATATCGGACGCGATCCTGCGGTCGCTGTTTACGCCGTTCAACACTTCCAAGGAAAAGGGACTGGGGCTCGGGCTGGTGATCTCGAAGGACATCGTCGCCGACTACGGAGGGCAGATCGACGTCACGAGCAGCACCGCCGGGACCTGTTTCACCGTACAACTTCCCAAGGCAAAGACATGACCGATGCACCGGCCGCCATCTTTCTCATCGATGACGACAGGGATCTCCTGCGCGCCACAAGCCAGACGTTGGAACTTGCCGGCTTTGCGGTTTCCGCATTTTCCACCGCGGGCGAGGCTCTTTCCAACCTGACGCCGGATTTTCCCGGCGTGATCGTGTCGGATATTCGCATGCCGCAGATCGATGGGCTGCAGCTTTTCGACCGTGTGCGCAAACTTGACATCGACCTGCCCGTGATCCTCATTACGGGCCATGGCGACATTCCGATGGCCGTGAAGGCCATCCAGGACGGTGTCTATGATTTCATCACCAAGCCTTTCGCGGCAGACCGGCTCGTCCAGAGCGTCCGGCGCGCTGTTGAAAAACGGCGGCTCGTCATGGAAAATCGCGCACTGCGCCGGGCCGGCGAAGAGGCGCGCGACGATCTCCCCCTGATCGGCCAGACACCGGCGATGGAACGTCTGCGTCGCACGTTGCGACAGATCGCGGACACCGATGTCGACGTGCTCGTGACCGGCGAAACCGGGAGCGGCAAGGAAGTCGTCGCCAGTCTTCTGCATCAATGGAGCCGCCGCGCTTCGGGCAACTTCGTGGCGCTCAACTGCGGCGCGCTGCCCGAGACGGTCATCGAAAGCGAACTGTTCGGGCACGAGCCGGGTGCCTTCACCGGAGCGCAGAAGAAGCGCGTTGGTCGTATCGAGCATGCGAGCGGCGGCACGCTCTTTCTCGACGAGATCGAGAGCATGGCGCTGTCGACGCAGGTTCAGATGCTGAGAGTGCTGGAAATGCGCGAGGTGACGCCGCTGGGCACCAACGAGATTCGGCCGGTCGACCTCAGGGTGGTTGCGGCCGCCAAGGTCGATTTGGGCGATCCCGGCCAGCGCGGCGATTTTCGGGAAGACCTGTATTATCGGCTGAATGTCGTGACCATCTCGATTCCGCCATTGCGAGACAGGCGGGACGATATTCCGTTGCTCTTCGGATATTTCGCGGAACGGGCGGCCAAGCGCTTCAAGCGAGAGGTTCCAACGATGAGCGCCGGCACCCATCAGCATCTATCGAGCCATGACTGGCCCGGCAACGTTCGCGAACTCTCCCATTTCGCAGAGCGCTTCGTACTCGGCGTCGAACAGCCGTCCGCTTCAAAGGAAAGCAAGCGTACCGAGACCGCGGACGACCTGCCGCTGCCCGATCAACTGGACCGGTATGAAGCGAGCGTGATCCGCCAAGCGCTCGACAGAAACGAGGGCGATGTCAGGCGAACGATCGCGGCCCTCGGCATCCCGCGCAAGACCTTCTACGACAAGCTGCAAAGGCACGGCATCGTCAGGAGCGATTTCGAACCTGCCGGTAACAAGGATTAAAAAGCCCGCTCCGCGGGGTGGCGGAGCGGGGAAGTGACTTACCAGCGCGAGGGTCGACCGCCGCCGCCCCCTCACACGACCAATCTATGCGACGTTGCAGGGCCGCGCTTTGACATGGATCATTGCGACGGAAGAAGACGCCGTTTTGGCGATAAACGCTCAGCCAGCGTTGACGCCGTAGCGCGCTGCCGGCTTTCTGTGCGAGAGATTGGGGCCAAGCGCCAGGCGCGCTGTCGTCAGTTGCGCCAGATCGCCGTCATTCGGCAGCGACGGGATCGTGATCAGTTCATCCTTGTCGAAGCCTGCCAGGGCGGCATCCACCATATCGTTCACGTCCATCACCATCGAGGGCGGAAACTTGTCGCTGGCGACCCCTGCGCGTTCGAATATCTCGGTCCGCGTCAGGCCGGGCAGCACGGCCTGCACCTTGACGCCGGCCTCAGCTACCTCGGCATGAATGCCCTGGGTGAGGTTGAGCACGAACGCCTTTGTCGCGCTGTAGGTGGCGTTAAACCGCTCCGGTATAAATGCCACGACCGACGCGATATTCACGATGGCGCCCCTGCCCCGCTTGGAAAACGCCTGCGCTGCCGCGACAGCAAGGCGGTTTACCGCGACGACATTGAGCTCGATCATGTTTTCCAGGTAGTCGGCATCGTCATCAAGCATCTTGCCCTTCGGGCCAACGCCGGCATTGTTGACCAGCAGCGAGATCGCCGCGTCGTCACGCAGGCGTTGTTCGACGACGCGAACATCAGCCCGGTTCGTCAGGTCCGCCACCAGCACTTCCACATCAACGCCCTGCTCGGCCTTCAGGCGCTTCGCCAGGGCCGAGAGGCGCTCACCGTCGCGGGCGACAAGAAGGAGATTGTAGCGGCGCTTCGCCAGGCGATCGGCGTAAGCGGCGCCGATCCCCGAGGAGGCACCGGTAACGATAGCAGTCCCAGGATTGAAACCAGACATGACGACATTCCTTTCCAATTTTGATTTTACTGGCATATGCCACTATATTTGTATAGCCGTGCCGCCGACGCAAGAGGTGGCACGAGAAATTTTCGAGCTGAGAGGATTGACTGACCGTCAATGATCGGAAGACATCGAAACCGGAGATCGATCATGAACGACAAGACCGAAGCACCAGGCAGCTGGGACTACTGCAACAACAGCGCCCTGAAACGCGCCTCCCGCCAGCTTGGCCAACTCTATGAGGAGATCATGGCGCCGAGCGGGCTGAGGGCGACTCAGTATGCGCTCCTCACGCAGATCAAGCTCGGCGGCGCGACACCCCTGAAGACGCTCGCCGAGGCGATGGTGATGGATCTTTCCGCGCTCGGACACACGCTGAAGCCACTCTTGCGGGATGGCATGGTCGAGTTGGTACCCGACGAGAAGGACCGGCGCGTAAAGCGCGTACGGTTGACCGAATCAGGAGAGGCGAAGTGGGCGGACGCCCAGCTCCTGTGGCGGGATGCACAGGGCCGGTTCGATCGTGCCTTCGGCAAGGAAGCTGCCGATGCCTTGCGACAGACGATGAACCTGATTTCGTCGGGCGATTTCGCGGAGGCCTTCACCCACGCGAAGGGCGACGTCACCAAATAGGGACACCTGCATTCTCCAGGGCTAGTCCGATCAAACGCGAATGACGTAGTCTTTGCGAGTCGTCTCAATGACTTCCCAGGTTCCCTTGAAGCCAGGCTTCAAGATCATCCTGTCGCCTTCGCGCAGATGGACGGGTTCTCCACCCTCCTCCGTCACGATCGAATAACCGGACAGGACATTGAAGTACTCCCACTCGTCATAGACGATGCGCCACTTTCCCGGCGTCGCTTCCCATATGCCGGAATAGATACCGCCATCGGCTTCGTCGAAATTCCATGTCCGGAACTGCGGATCACCTGAAATGATCCGGTCGGCGGCTGGAGCGCCGAACTCCGGTTCGACGCTGTTGTTTTCAAAGTTGATGAACGTGGCCATCGGCCCTCTCAAATTCCTTCGCGGCAAACTCTGCCACTGTTCCTGAAACCTCCCGAGAGATTGCATCCCCCGGAGAATAGGTCCAGCCCACTCGTTGCAAATTCCCGCCGAGGATGACGTGTCGCTGGCTCGATCCCAGGTCAATGACAGATGTTGGTTTCGCCCGCTCGGGGCGAGGAGCGCTGTGATCGTTATGCTTGTGTGATAGAAAGCGATTCTAGGCTCGGCCATCGTTCGCGGATTTTAAGAAGCATGAAATTAAAGGCATCCGATCTCAATCTAATGTGGGAATTTCGGCTCCTGTTTAAGGTGAACTCGGGTCCGCCCAATCCGATCGGCTATGGCTGGCTTCTCGCAGAACAACATCTAAGCCTCAAAAATGAAATTATGATCGAGCCATATTCGGGCCTTTACGGAGGACCCTATGTCCCGAGCACTGGAGGCGTCCACTACTGCGGCCTAACATCCATCGGACTGCTTTCGTACTCCTATTCTCCGTTGCCCGAACCGATGAAGATCGGACGCTATTGCTCGATATCATCAGGCCTGACCTTCTTGGACAGCTATCATCCGCTCAACCTTGTGACGACGTCGATCATCACGTTTCGCGGCAAAAGCGTCCTTTGTCGCGATTTCACCAACCCTGAACAGGTGGCCAAGTACGGCTGGGATATCCACGGCGGCAAACCTTATCCCACCCTGGGACACGACGTCTGGATCGGAAGGGATTGCACATTGCAGATGGGCATACACCTTGGCACCGGCTCGGTCGTTGCCGCCAACAGCATGGTGACAAAGGACGTACCGCCTTTCGCAATCGTCGGCGGAAATCCGGCAAAAGTCATTCGCTATCGTTTCGACGAAGAGACGATAGCGAAACTGCTGGAAAGTGAATGGTGGAGCTATCACCCCAAGAATCTGTGTGAGATCGGCTTCGACGACATTCCGAGATTTCTAGACGAGGTCGCACGGCTGAAAGATGATCAAACAGCAAAGCTGAACCTCCCTATTCTGCGGATGAACGATAGGGAACTAGTCGCCGAAATGCCGTAGGCGGCGCACTTTCCGATTACCGATCTTTCGCCGGCAGAAACGGAAATCAGCACCCGACTGTATTCAAACCGGGTGCTGATCCTATCGTCATTTTCCAACAGCTACGTTGCGAAGGGCCATCAAGCCTTTGCGAGCGCCTGTTCGAGGTCGGCGATGATATCTTTCACATCCTCAATACCGATAGAGAGGCGGACCACATCGGGGCCGGCGCCGGCGGCGATCTTCTGTTCGTCGGTCAGCTGCCGGTGGGTCGTCGATGCCGGATGGATGATCAGCGATCGCGTGTCACCGATGTTGGCGAGGTGCGAGAATAGCTGCAGCCCTTCGACGAGTGTCTTGCCCGCTTCGTAGCCGCCCTTGACGCCGAACGTGAAGACGGAGCCCGCTCCCTTCGGCGAATAGCGCTTCTGCAGTGCATGGTTCGGGTCGTCCTCGAGACCGGCATAGTTGACCCATGCGACCTTGCTGTGGGCTTTCAGCCATTTCGCCACGGCAGCGGCGTTCTCGCTGTGGCGCTGCATGCGCAGTGGCAGCGTCTCGATCCCCGTGAGGATCAGGAAGGCATTGAAGGGCGAGATCGCAGGACCGAGGTCGCGCAGCCCGAGGACGCGGCAGGCGATCGCGAAGGCGAAGTTGCCGAAGGTCGAGTGGAGAACGACGCCGTTGTACTCCGGCCGCGGGCTCGACAGCATCGGATAGTTGCCGGACTTCGACCAGTCGAACGTGCCGCCATCGACGATGATGCCGCCCATCGAGTTGCCATGGCCGCCGAGGAACTTGGTCAGCGAGTGAACGACGATGTCGGCGCCATGCTCGATCGGGCGGATGAGGTATGGGCTTGCCATCGTGTTGTCGACGATCAGCGGCAGTCCGTGCTTGTGCGCCACTTCCGCGATCGCCGCGATGTCGACGAAGGTGCCACCCGGATTGGCGAGGCTTTCGATGAAGATGGCGCGCGTCTTGTCGTCGATCTGTGACTCAAAGCTCTGTGGATCCGCCGGATCGGCCCAACGGACCTGCCAGCCGAAGTTATCGAAAGCGTGGCCGAACTGATTGATCGAACCGCCATAGAGACGCTTCGCCGCTACGAAATTCTCACCCGGCCGCAGGATCGTATGAAACACGATCATCTGTGCAGCATGGCCGGAGGCGACGGCCAGCGCCGCCGTGCCACCTTCGAGAGCCGCGACGCGTTCTTCCAGAACGGCCTGCGTGGGGTTCATGATGCGCGTGTAGATGTTACCGAACTGCTGCAATCCGAAGAGAGCGGCGGCGTGATCCGCATCGTTGAAGACGTAAGCGGTGGTCTGATAGATCGGCGTCGCGCGTGCGCCGGTCGCAGGGTCCGGCTTGGCGCCGGCATGGACGGCCAACGTATTAAATCCAGGATCATTATTACTCATGAAAATTCCTCCCTTTTTTGCAATCTGACGCGGCGGAGCATAGCCGACACGCCGTAAAAGGTAATCGCCAATCTATTTCAACCGAGGCGGGTTTAAAGAAAAAAACGTCCCATCAGACGATCAGGCGCGGATACTCGATTGCGGGGCAGCGATTCATGACGACCTTCAATCCGCCGGCCTCGGCAGCCTGCGCGGCAGCGTCATCACGAACGCCAAGCTGCAACCAGATGACCTTGGGGCGGGGCTCCATCCGCAGCGTCTCCTCCACGACCTCCGGCAGGTATTCCGACGCCCTGAAGACATCGACCATATCGACCGCGGTGGGGATATCGACAAGCCGGGCGTAGACCAACTGCCCATGGATCAGCTTGCCGGCCTGGCCGGGATTGACGGGGATGACCTGGTAGCCCCGCGCCAGCAGGAACGCCATGACACCGTTGCTGGGACGGGCCGGGTTCGGCGAGGCGCCCGTCAGCGCGATCGTCGTCACCGAGCGCAGGATATCAATGATATAGTCGTCATCATATTGGTCGTGATTCATATGTGCCCCTTTGCCGCCAAGCCATGATTTCCGCGCCGATTTTTGAAACCGGCGCCTCGCTTTTATCGTATATAGGTAGTGCCAAGCCACAGGAGGATCTCATGAAAAAGACGGCCCTTTTGCTTTCCTTTGCATTGATAGCGTCGCCCGCCATGGCAATCTCCCGATACAACTCGCAGAGCATGACCTGCCAGAGCGCTCGCGCGGCCATCCATAACGAGGGTGCGGTGATTTTCCGCTACCCGTCCAAGCGTGTTCCCGGCATGGCGCTCTACGACCGCTACGTCCGCAACAGCCGCTTCTGCGACGGCAACAAATATGCGGAATGGACGCGCATTCCGACGAAAGACAACCCGAGCTGCCGGGTTCTGAATTGTCAAAATATCGACAACCTGGACGGGATGATTCTTGTTCCGGATAATTCTCTCTAAGGCGATCGCAAGGCATCTACGCCACTCTCGTTCCGCTTGCTGAAACACAACTTCTCCGGCGTGTCGAAACGGGCGAATTGTGACAACGTGTGTCATACACGCATCACGCCTAAAAATTGCGAGAGGCAACGGGATCATCGTTCTATGTATACCCTGTATATGGACACCATATGTTCCCGCATATGTTAGAAACACCTCATAGTTGAATGAGGCGAATCGATTGAACGCAGTTGGGGTACGTACATCGTGGCAGCGCCGCTACTAGACAATCTATGATTGCGCGCTCTTTCGCCGCTGGTCGGGGTCGGGACGGTATCACGCAAAGCCATGTTGGCATTTTCATTTTGACGGCGTAACAAAGGCTCCGGATCCCTCCGTCAATACACCGCTCGGTAGTCTTTCTTGTCGCTCACAGTCATCCTGCTGGTTCTTCTAGGCGCGCTGCTGCACGCAATATGGAACGCTCTCATCAAAGCGGGCACGGACAAGTCGCTTGATGCCAGCCTCATCTCGGCGGGCGGTGCGGTTACGGCCCTGCCCTTCCTGTTTTTCCTGCCGCTGCCCGAGGCCTCTGCCTGGCCTTACATCGGCGCCTCGGCGATCCTTCAGTTCATCTATTTTCAGCTGGTCGCCGGCGCCTATCGGGCAGGCGACATCGGCCTGGTCTATCCGATCATGAGGGGCTGCGCGCCGCTGCTGGTCGCCGCGACAAGCGGCTTCATCCTGAACGAGAGCCTGTCGCCCGGCGCGATGCTCGGCACCGCCACGATCTGCGCGGGCATCCTCACGCTGGCGCTCGAGGCAAGACGTGGCAGCGGGCACGCGATCCGTCTGGCGCTCGCCAACGCCTGTGTCATCGCGACCTATACTTATGTCGATGGTATCGGGGCGCGGATATCCGGCAACGCGATATCCTATACGCTGTGGATGTCGCTGCTGCCTCCTATCCTGCTTCTGACCTGGGCCGTCTCGAAGCGCGGCGCGGTGGCTGTTGCCGTGCACGTCCGCTACAATTGGTGGCGCGGTCTGATCGGCGGTAGCGGATCGATTGCCTCCTACGGCCTCGCGCTCTGGGCCATGACGAAAGCACCAGTCGCAACGGTCGCTGCCCTTCGCGAAACGTCCATCCTGTTTGCGCTGCTGATTTCCGTCATCGTGCTGAAGGAAAAGGCCAGCCCATGGCGTTACCTCGCCGGTGCAATCATCGCGCTTGGCGGCCTCATCCTGAAGCTCGCCTGAGCTATTCGCCCGTCCATTGCGGCGTGCGCTTGGACAGGAATGCCCCGATCCCCTCTTCGGCATCGGCCGTCAGCATATTGTCGACCATCACCTGCGCCGCATAGCTGTAGGCTTCCTCGACCGGCATTTCGAGCTGGCGATAAAACGCTTCCTTGCCGAGCTTCAGCGTCAGAGGCGATTTGCTTGCGATCACGGATGCGTATTTGGTGACGACCTGTGTTAGGTACTGTTTCGGCACGATGCGGTTGACGAGCCCGAAATCCTTCGCGGTCGAGGCATCGATCGTCTCGCCGGTCAGCAGCATTTCCATTGCCTGCTTGCGATGCGCCGCCCGCGAGACAGCCACCATCGGCGTCGAGCAGAACAGGCCGATATTGACGCCCGGCGTGCAGAAGGTTGCCGTATCGGTACAGATCGCAAGATCACAGGAGGCGACAAGCTGGCAGCCGGCGGCGGTGGCAAGACCGTCGATCTCGGCAATGACGGGCTTCGGCAGGCGGGTGATCTCGAGCATGAGGTCGGCAGCCAGCGCGAAGGTTTCCTCGAAGAACGCTTCGCCGCCGTCCTCGTCGGCGCGATGCGCGGTCAGTTCCTTGAGGTCGTGGCCAGCGGAAAAGACATTGCCGGTCGATGCAATGATGATGGCGCGGACGGCGGCGTCATCGGCAGCGCTCTGCAGCTCGCCTATCAGCGTTTCCATGACCGCAATCGAGAGGGCGTTGGCAGGCGGATTGCTGATCGTCAGCCGCAGGACGCCATCGACCAATTGCGGGATGACAAGCGCGCCCTCGCCCGCCTTGCTCGGGTCTTTCCGAAAGGATACGACTTCGGCCATGGTCTAACTCCCTGCATTGCCTTTTCGTGCTAATTGTTCTGCCACAGGCGACAAGCAATTTCGAGGCAAACTCATGCAGCCGGTCATGACGATCGACGAGCTCCACCGTTTTCTGGATACGGATTTCCCTCAAATCCACACGGGCGGGCGGGTATTTAGCGTTAGCACGATTCAACCCGGCAGCGTCTCGATGCGGTTCGATCCAAACGAGCGGCACCTGCGTCCCGGCGGCACCGTATCGGGGCCTGCCCTTTTCACCCTGGCTGACGTAACGGCCTATGCGGCGGTGCTCGCGCATATCGGGCCCGTTGCACTCGCGGTTACCACCAGTCTCAACATCAATTTCCTGCGGCTGCCGAAGCTTCGGCCAACGACCTGCACCTGCAAAATCCTCAAGCTCGGCAAGCGGCTGGCGGTCATCGAGGCATCGATTTTCCAGGAGAATGGGGAGGAGCTGATCGCCCATGCAACCGCGACTTACTCCATTCCACCGCGCGAAATGTGAGGTATCAAAATACCACACCGCTAAGCAATTGATTTTTCTTCTATATTTTTACGATGCGGTAATCTCATATTATTGACCGGGTATATGTTTGCCTTTATACACACCCCCAGAAATGCAGCCTTCCGGGGCTGCTTTCTTTTTGGTGCGTCTCCGGACGTCCAAACCAAGCAACAAGAAACGCCCTTTCACCTTCGGGTACAAGGGATCCAAAAGAGAGTAACTACTATGGCAACTTTCTCCCAGAAGCCTGCAGAGGTGGAGAAGAAGTGGGTCATCATCGACGCCGAAGGGCTTGTCGTTGGTCGTCTCGCTTCCGTCATCGCTATGCGTCTGCGCGGCAAGCACAAAGCAACCTTCACGCCCCACGTTGACGACGGCGACAACGTCATCGTCATCAATGCCGACAAGGTCGTATTCACCGGCAAGAAGTATTCCGACAAGGTTTACTACTGGCACACCGGTTTTGCCGGCGGCATCAAGGAGCGTACTGCTCGCCAGATCATCGAAGGCCGCTTCCCGGAGCGCGTTCTCGAGAAGGCTGTTGAGCGCATGGTTCCGCGTGGCCCGCTCGGTCGTCGCCAGATGAAGAACCTCCGCGTTTACGCTGGTTCCAACCATCCTCATGAAGCACAGCAGCCTGTCGCTCTCGACGTGGCCTCGCTGAACAAGAAGAACGTAAGGAGCGCCTAAGAATGGCTGACCTCTCCTCCCTGAAGGATCTCGGCACGGCTACCGAAGCTTCGGCTCCGGTTCACGTCCGTAAGGTCGACTCGCTTGGCCGTTCCTACGCGACCGGCAAGCGCAAGAACGCTGTTGCTCGTGTATGGGTCAAGCCGGGCTCCGGCAAGATCGTCATCAACGGCAAGGAATTCACGGAATACTTCGCACGTCCGGTTCTGCAGATGATTCTGCGTCAGCCGATCGTTGCTGCTGCCCGTGACGGCCAGTTCGACATCATCGCAACGGTTGCAGGCGGCGGTCTTTCCGGCCAGGCCGGTGCCGTTCGCCACGGTGTTTCCAAGGCACTCACCTACTTCGAACCGGGCCTGCGCTCGGTCCTGAAGAAGGGTGGCTTCCTGACCCGCGACAGCCGCGTTGTTGAACGTAAGAAGTACGGTAAGGCCAAGGCTCGCCGTTCGTTCCAGTTCTCCAAGCGCTAATCGCTTCGAACTACCGAAATACGAAGGCCGGGCTCTGCCCGGCCTTTTTTATTCAGGCTTGCGGAAGAAGGCTTCGAGCCTGTAGCCGTCGGGATCGATCACGAAGGCCGCGTAGTAGAATTGGCTGTATTCGGGGCGGATGCCCGGGGGACCATTGTCTTCGCCGCCATTGGCAAGGCCGGCGGCATAGAAGGAATTGACCGCTTCCTCGCTTGTCGCCGTAAAGCAGAAATGCAACCCCGATTCCCGGTCCGCCGGCACCGGGTGTTCGGCCTCCATCACCCAGAAGCCCGGTTTCTCGGCACCGTATCCGACAGTGTTGCCAAAACTGGACAGCCGCTCGTAACCGAGCGGCCCGAGCGCCGCATCGTAGAACGCTCCCGACGTTTCAATATTCTTTACGCCGATCGATATGTGATCGAACATGGGTATCAGCTCCTTCGCTCATCGCTGGCTGCAGGTTCTCCGACAGAGCGAGCGAAGTCAACGAGGTGCTTCGATCGTGAAACGCCACCGGCAGCTAGGCTGCTTTGAAGGCGCGCAGAAGTTTCGCGAGGGCATCGTCGCTCTGATAGGGGAATACGAGCCGCAAAAATTCAGGGCCGAGGGCCGGCTGGAGGCGACGTGCTTCGGCCTCGCAGCGCGCACGCCGTACGTCGTCTCCACGCAAGGCGTGCGCGGCAGCAAGCAAGATGAGAGTTCGCCATGACTTCACCGGCACATTCTCGAAATCCTCACCCGCACGGCCTTGTTGAAGCCGGATGATGCCCCTGATCGCCCAGAACCATACCGGCGGGTGCGTCGATCTTCGAAAGCATTCCTCGATTTCGGCGTCGGCAGTCTCGAGATCACCGACGTAGTGGAACAGTTCGGCGAAATCGGCGCGGATCTCGACATCGCTTGGCGCGAGGTCGCGCGCTTTGCGATAATGGGACTTCGCGCGCCCATAGTTTCGCATCATCAATTGGACCAGCGCAGCAGCGTAGTGGGCAAAGGCATCGTTGTTGTCGAGGCGCAATGCGATGCGCGAGATCTCCTCGGCGCGTTGCAGACGTTCGGGCGCGCCTTCCATGCTGAAGCTGTGCGTCAACGCGATCGCGTGCATCGTATGGGCTTCTATAAGCTCGGGGTCGAGTTGCGTCGCTCTGGCGAAAAAGCCTTCCGCTTCCAAAAGCAGATGTTTGGCATCGAGCATCCTGCCGTAGAGAAAATTCTCGTAGGCAGACCAGGATGCCTCGGGTTTTCTGGCGACGGACTTGGATGACACCTGGAGTACCCTGTCGACCACGAGCGACACAATCTCCGCCGCGATGGATTCGATGGCATCTATCTGGCAATCCGCCGGAAGATCGAAAGCCCGAGACCACAGGATCGATGTGGCCGTCGTGGCCCCGAACCTAACGTTCAGCCGGAATGGCCCGGCTTCATGAACGCCGATGCTGACAGTGTAATCGTGGGCGCGCATGCCGACGCCCGCCACCGAGGTCGGAGCAACCTCGATCCAGCGTCGCTCCGAGAGGAACTGTTCGATGCTTGATGTTACCGACTCCGCGATATCCTGCTCGCCGGAAAGTGCCGCGGTGAATGCAACTCTCACCAGGACTTTCTCTGCACTCGGCGACGACAGCGTTTCGTCAACTGGCGAACGTGCCGCATTAACGGCGCCAGTCCGGCGCGGTTGCCAATGCCAGACGCGGACTGGCCGCTCGATGTTCTTCAGGCGCTTCTCGCCACCCTCCACGAAGTCGGCACCAAGTCGCGTCGCGATGCGATGATAGACCCCATCGGTCACGCATATGCCGCCCGGCGAAGCGTTTGCCTCGATACGAGAGGCGATGTTGACCCCATCCCCGAACATGTCGGAACCGTCCACCAGAACGTCGGCAAGGTTGATGCCTATCCTGATCGCCGCCCGCGTCCCCTCACCCGTTCCGTTCGTCAACTCTGCCTGGATCGCGATGGCGCACTCGACTGCTCCGGTCACCGAGTCGAACACCGACAAGGTTCCGTCGCCGATCAGCTTGAAGATCCTGCCGCCATTGCGCTCGATGTTCGGCTCCACAACATCGCTGTGTATCGCCTTGACCAGCGCCAGCGTCGTCTCCTCGTCGCTTTCCATAAGCCGGGAGTAGCCGACAACGTCCGTCGCCATGATCGCTGCCAGCCGTCGCTTGGGAGGCACGCTCGGCATAAGCCCTCCGAGAACCGTTTCACTCAGCATCAACAACGACGGGTAGAGTAGCACAGAACCATCGGCAGGATCATTGTCTCCGCGATCCTGCGGGCGCCTTGCATTCTATCGTCCTGTCGCTTACCCCTTCTGCCAGCGGGCGCGTCCGCCTGTCTCGATCGAAGTCAGGATACCCTCGTGGCAAAGAAGACCATAGATCACGCCTTCACGGCAACCAGCCTCACCTCATCTGCCAGCGACCCGACCTTTGCCGGCGCGCTGTCGTTCATGCGGCGCCGGTTCACCAAGGACCTGACGGGCGCGGACGCCGTCGTCTGGGGCATCCCATTCGATGCGGCGACCTCAAATCGCCCCGGCACGCGGTTTGGCCCTCAGGCGATACGCCGCGCCTCGGCGATTTTCGACAACGACCCGCAATATCCCTTCAACCGCGACCTCTTCGCCGAAATGGCCGTCATCGACTATGGCGACTGCCTGCTTGATTACGGCAATCACCACGAGACGCCCAAGGCGATCGAGCAGCAGGCCCGGACCATTATCGACAGCGGCGCCTTCATGCTGACGCTTGGCGGCGATCATTTCGTCACCTGGCCCATCCTCAAGGCGCATGCCGCCAAGCATGGACCGCTCGCGCTCGTCCAGTTCGACGCGCATCAGGACACCTGGTTCGACGACAACAAGCGGATCGACCACGGTTCCTTCGTGGCACGGGCAGCGCGAGACGGCATCATCGACCCTGACCGTTCGATCCAGATCGGTATCCGTACCCATGCGCCCGAGGATTTCGGCATTCACATGCTCCATGGTCATCAGCTCGAGGATATGAGCGCCGGCGATATCGCCTCGACGATCATCTCTCATACCCGAGGGGCGCCGTCCTATCTGACCTTCGACATCGATTGCCTCGATCCTGCCTTCGCGCCCGGCACCGGTACGCCGGTATCGGGCGGCCCTTCCAGCGCCAAGATCCTCTCCGTGCTGCAGCGTCTGCACCAGCTGGATATCCGGGGCGCCGACGTCGTCGAGGTGTCACCACCCTATGACCACGCCGATATCACCGCCATTGCGGGGGCGACTGTCGCGATGTATATGCTTGGCCTGCATGCCGAACGCCGCGCAAGCGCGTCACACGGCTGACTTATCTCTCTTACAAAATGATTCCGGACTTCTTTCTAACCTATTGAAAGTGTGAGCAAGACAATGGCACCGAAGATCTTCATCGATGGCGAACACGGCACGACGGGCTTGCAGATCCGCACGCGCATGGCCGGCCGTCGCGATGTCGAGCTTCTGTCGATCCCGGAAGCCGAACGTCGCAACGCAGCGATGCGCGAGGATATGCTGAACAGCGCCGACATCGCGATCCTCTGCCTGCCCGACGATGCTTCGAAGGAAGCTGTGCAGATGGTCTCTGGCAATAACAACGTGCGCGTCATCGACACCTCCACGGCCTTCCGCGTCAACCCGACCTGGGCTTACGGTTTCGCGGAGATGGACAAGGAGCAGGCGGAGAAGATCAACTCGGCGCGCTTCGTCGCCAATCCCGGCTGCTACCCCACCGGCGCGATCGGCCTCATTCGGCCGCTACGCGCTGCCGGAATCCTGCCCGACGGCTATCCCGTCACGGTCAATGCGGTCTCCGGCTACACCGGCGGCGGCAAGCAGATGATCGCGCAGATCGAAGATCAGAGTCGCGACGATGCGATTGCCTCACCGCACTTCCTCTACGGCCTGACGCTGAACCACAAGCACGTTCCCGAGATGAAGATCCACGGTCTGCTCGATCGCGCCCCGATCTTCTCGCCGTCCGTCGGCAAGTTCCCGCAGGGCATGATCGTTCAGGTACCACTGCATCTCGATGATCTGGCCGAAGGCACGACGCTCGAAAGCATCCATGCCGCCCTCGTCGCCCATTACGCAGGCCAGGACATCGTGACTGTCGTGCCGCTGGAGCAGAGCAGCAAGCTGCCACGTATCGATGCCGTCGAACTCGCCGGCAAGGACACGATGAAGCTCTTCGCGTTCGGCACCCCGGGCGCCTCGCAGATCAACCTCGTGGCCCTGCTCGACAATCTCGGCAAGGGAGCTTCCGGTGCAGCTGTCCAGAACATGGACCTGATGCTCGCCTCCTGATCCCGGAGCCCTCTCGATGTCGCTTGATGCGCTGCTGGCCGACACAGGCGCGTGGTTTGCCGCCGCCCTGCCGGATCACGGCGTCCTAGCGCTTATCGTCATCGCCTTCATAGCTGGATTGGCACGCGGTTTTTCCGGATTTGGTGCGGCTCTGATCTTCATTCCGCTCGGCGGGGCGATCATCGGCCCAAAGCTGATATCGCCCGCCCTGCTTGTCATCGACGGCCTGGCGACGCTCGGAATGATCCCACCCGCCTGGCGCAGCGCCAACCGGCGCGAAGTTTTCACGATGGCCGCAGGCGCCGTGCTCGGCGTTCCCGCCGGCACCGCGGCGCTGGCGCTGATGGATCCACTGACGCTGCGCTGGGCGATCACGGCCATTGCGATCTGCCTGCTCGCACTGCTTGTCTCCGGCTGGCGCTATCATGGCGAGCCGCGAGCGCCGCTGACTTCCATGACCGGCCTCATCGCCGGGCTCTTCAGCGGCGCAGCGCAACTGGGCGGCCCGCCTGTCGTCGCCTATTGGCTCGGTGGAAAGACGGATTTTGCCCGGGTGCGCGCGAATGTCGTGCTCTATTTCGCCATTTCGACGTGCTTCAGCGTCGTAAGCTACTATTTCGGCAGCCTTTTCGTGCCCGCGGTTTTCGCTCTCATGGTCGTCATCCTGCCAAGCTATGCGGCGGGACTCTATGGTGGCTCCCGGCTGTTTGGCCTCGCGAAGGAAAGCACCTTCCGCCTGATCTGCTATCTATTGATCGGCGCCTCGGCCGTCATGGGAATGCCCGCTCTCGACGGCATTCTCCGTTAGCACCGGGCAGCGCGCCCTCTCCAAACGGTTGACCGGAACGCGTCGTCGCGTTCGTTGATCAAGTAGGCACCTGCGAATACAGTCTGGCCACGAGCGAGCGGGAGATCCTCATGGGCAGCGTCATCCTCTTCGGCATTGCATTCATCGGCGGGACGGTCGTCGTCACGCTGGGTTTCTATTTCTTGATGCGCTTTATCATGGGCACAGATCCGACCGGAAAAGACAGGGAACTGGCCGGCGCGGTGGTCATGCGCATATCGTCCCTCCACGCGCTCATCCTGGCGCTGGTCTTCGCGCAGGAGATGATCGAATACCAGCAATTGAAGTTCGAAAGCGTGACCGAGGCAAACGCCGTCGCCAACGTCTATTTCGATGCGGAACGCTACGGCGCCAACGAGAAGCCTCCGATCCAGCAAGCCCTGTTCGAATACGTTCAGATCGTCGTGGATGAGGAATGGCGCAGCTTGGGGACCACGGGGCAGCTTTCCGCCACCGCATGGAGCAAATGGGACAATGTCTACCAGCGGGTGCTTGATCTGACCCCAACCAATGTTCGGCAACAGAGCATCCGCGATCACATGCTCGCCAATGTGCACGCCATCTCGGACTCCCGCGACAAACGGGAAAACAGCGGCACGGACTCCGTCAGCAAGATTTTCTGGTTCGCCGCGATCTCCGGCGTCATCTTCATGGCGCTCGGCTACTATCCCTACCCGCCCGACGCGCGAAATCTGCTGCTGCTTTCCGTTCTCGGCGCCTTTACCGGCATTATTCTCTTCTTCATCTACGCGTTCTCCGACCCCTACAATCCGCCGGCCACGCTGAAGCCGACGGCGTTCGAGCGCCTGCTGGAGGAACTGGCAAGCCCGCCGCCGTCGGGGTAGCCCGCTCCTTGCGTCAGCGAGCTGCCAGAGGTGTCCGCGTGCGGAGTGCGAGCGTTTCGCCCGGGCCATGGACCGCGGCAAACAGCAGGCCGGCAAAGAACGTGAAGTGATCGACGAAAAAGCCGAACTCGGCCTGGTTTCCCGTCCACCGTCCCGGTCCGTGGAACGAGAAGGCCAGAAACAGAACGTATATGCCGGCGGCGAGCGCAGCCTCCGAGAAAAATGCGCCGGTCAGCAGCGCGAAAGCGAGTGCAAGCTCGAAGAATGCCGCGACCCAGGCAAGAAATAGCGACATCGGAAAGCCGGCAGCCGCGATGAAATCAGCCGTCGACTGCATATCGAAGAATTTCAGCGTCGATGCCATGATGAACACGGCCGCGAAAATGAGCCGTGCGACCAGAATAGCGATTGTCCTACCCATGATGTTGTTCTCCTAGCCCCGGTGGGCCCCCATTTGATCTCTGGCAGTTGATGCCGGTTGTGCGTTCCCTACAAGGACGAACTGCGGGGTGCCTTGCCGACAAGCCCGCAATCTTTTTTTCACGCGCGACGGGAGATGAGACTGCGAGGCAGGGTCTGCGCGCCGTTCGCAGTTTGATTCAAGTCGTTCACATTTCGATTCCGAAAACCGGCGGAACTCCTTGATCTCCGAATCCTTTGACGCGGCGCGGTCCGCATCAGCCTTTATGCAATTTCTATTTCCCGCGCTGGGTAGCTGAATAGATTTCCTACGACAGACGGCGGTAGCCTTTGCCTCATGATGCACGAGGTGAACGTCATGAGAGATTTCATTTCTTCGAGCTTGCATGTCGCACGACCGGACAGGCGCATGCCGAAACGGCAAATGCGCGAAAGGCGGACGGCCCAGGCGCTGGTCATCTTCGGCGTCGTTCTGGCGGCGATAGAGCTCTATGTGATCCTGGCCGGGTTCTGACGCCGATGAGACCGAATAGCCTCCTCCGTCTCGGTGCCGTCACGACGGCGTTGGTAACACCATTCCGGAGCGATGCGGTCGACCTTTCCACGCTTGAAAAGCTCGCCGTCAGGCAAGTGCTATCAGGCGTCGGTGGCCTCGCTGTCTGCACGGTGACGGGCGAAGGCCCGACGCTTTCAATGCTCGAGCGCTCGGCCGTCCTTCAATGCTGTATCCGAGCTGCCGACCGCCGCGTTCCCGTACTCGCCGCGACCGGCACCAACTGCACGCTCGAGACGATAAGGCTCACTCAACAGGCCGAAGCCCTCGGCGCGGCGGC
This sequence comes from Rhizobium sp. Root708, assembly GCF_001429725.1. Taxonomy (GTDB): domain Bacteria; phylum Pseudomonadota; class Alphaproteobacteria; order Rhizobiales; family Rhizobiaceae; genus Rhizobium. Next base: position 390,256 of record NZ_LMHV01000034.1, read on the forward strand.
GGCGATCGTGACCGTCCCCTACTATTCGAAGCCCGGACAACGCGGCATTCTCCACCATTTCGAGATGCTTGCCGCCGAAACCGGGATTCCTGTTATCGTGGACGACAATCCGGCGCGCTCGGCAAGCAGCCTTTCGGCTCAGACATTGGAGGCGCTTGCGGCAATCCCTTCCATCGCCGGCGTCATCGGACATGGAATAGAGCCTCCCTCGCCTGCATTGCGCGAGCGCTTCCTGTTCCTCTCCGACAGAGACGATACATCGCTGGCCTTTCTGAGCGGCTACGGCAGCGGCATCATCTCGTCGGGCGCTAACGTCCACCCGCGATTGTTCAACTCGCTCCACAATGCCGCCCTCGCGGGCAATATCCCCGGCGCTCTGGCCCTCGAGCGGCGGCTGCATCCTCTGACGCAGATATTGGGCGATCAGGCACCGGCGCAGATCAAGTACGCTCTACGGCTTCTCCTCGACGTCGATGCGACGGTCAGGCTGCCGATGGTAGAGCTCGATGCCGACGAAAGAGCCGCGATCTTCGACGCACTCACCTCCGCTGCGGAAACTCGCCCTCTGGCATCCTGAGCGACTGCATCGCCCCCGACATTCCACACCATGAAAGGAACAGAAATGCCCCTCCACCATCATGCTCGCCGTTTCGCCGCAGCCAGCCCGAAAGCGCTGCCGCGTTTCACGATCGGCAGCAACAGCGCCGGTCGCTGGGTCGTCAACGATCGGGAGGGGCGCGTCGGCGGAATATTCGTCAGCAGAGATGCGGCGCTGCATTTCGCCGCCGAAGAATGCGACCACGATCTCAGCCAGATCTTGTTCGTGCCGGGCGAAACGGCGCTCCGCCTCATCGCAGGCGGCGAGGACCCGATCGTCCATTAGCGCCTTCGCAGAAATGCCAGCGGAAGGCACAAAGGCCAACTCTTCCTTAACCGAAGATTGCTAGCGTTTGTCACAATAGACGACGGACGCCCCATCATGCCGAAACCCAATTTTCGCTTCACCCACTATGATCTCAACGAACAGCGAGCTGGGACCATCATCGAGGTGACGCTGTCAGCTGTGGCGAATGTTCGCTTGATGACGGCGCCGAACTACCAGCGTTTCACCGAAGTGCTCGACTTCAAATATGTGGGCGGAGTCGCCCGCAAATCACCCGTGAAGCTGTCGATCCCGGAGAGCGGCCACTGGCATCTGGTGGTCGATATGGAAGGGCATCATGGCCTGGCGGAGTCTGCCGTGAAACTGATCGCCGGCCCTGGCGGCCAGATGCGGGCTTCCTGATCAGCGCTGGCTGCGCTCCTTGCGAAGCTTCGCCCACCAATCCAGACGCTTCCTGATATCCCGCTCGAAACCGCGTTCCGGCGGATCGTAGAAGGTCTGGCGCCCCATCTTTTCCGGAAAGTAGTCCTGGCCTGAGAAAGCGTCCGGTTCGTCGTGATCGTAGCGATAGCCTTCGTTGTAGCCCTCATCCTTCATCAGCTTCGTCGGTGCATTCAGAATGTGCTTCGGCGGTAGGAGCGAGCCGTTCTGCTTCGCTGCCTGCGTCGCAGCCTTGAAGGCGGTGTAGACGGCGTTCGATTTCGGAGCCGTGGCGAGATAGACGCAAGCCTGTGCGAGCGCCAGTTCGCCCTCTGGTGAGCCGAGATAGTCGTAAGCATCCTTGGCGGCGTTGCAGATGACCAGCGCCTGTGGATCGGCAAGACCGATATCCTCCACGGCCATGCGCACCAGTCGGCGTCCAAGGTATAGCGGATCCTCGCCGGCATCGAACATGCGCGCGAGATAATAGAGCGCGGCATCCGGGTCGGACCCACGGACCGACTTGTGCAGCGCGGAAATCAGATTGTAATGCCCGTCCTGTGCCTTGTCGTAAACGGGAGCACGGCGCTGGACGATCCGCGTCAGTCCTTCCGTGTCAAAGGTCTCGCCCTGACGGGCAGCGCGCCAGACCTCTTCGGCAAGGGTCAGCACGGCGCGGCCATCGCCATCGGCCATGCGAAGCAGGCTGATCCTGGCTTCCGGAGTCAGCGGCAGGGGTTTCTGTTCGGTTGCCTCGGCCCGTGTCAGCAACTCTTCGAGGCTCGTATCATCATGCGATTTGAAGGTGAGGACACGGGCGCGCGACAACAGAGCGGCATTGAGCTCGAACGACGGGTTCTCGGTCGTGGCCCCGACCAGAATGACGGTGCCGTCTTCCATGACAGGCAGGAAGCTATCCTGCTGTGCGCGGTTGAAGCGATGGATCTCGTCGACGAAGAGCAGCGTCTGGCGCCCGTCCATGCGGCGCAAGCGCGCCGACTCGAATACCTTCTTGAGGTCCGCGACACCGGAAAAGATCGCGGAAATTTGCTCGAAGGCGAGACCCGCCTCGCCCGACAGCAACCGCGCAACGGTGGTCTTGCCGGTGCCTGGCGGCCCCCAGAAAATCATCGATCCCAACGAGCCGCTTTCGATCATCCGCCTGAGAACGCCGTCGTCACCGGTCAGATGTTCCTGTCCGGTGACCTCGGTAATCGTCTGCGGGCGAAGCCTGTCCGCAAGCGGTCGCCGGTTGGCGACCTCCGGCGGTATGTGCGGCGCGAAGAGATCGTTGCTCATCGGAAGAACTGCCGGATGCGCTGACCGTCACGCTCGATCTCGACGCGCCAGAAATTCGGCTCCTGACCAGCCACGGATTCGAGTTCCTTCGTGGTCTTCACCTCGGAACCGTTGACTGACACGATGATGTCCTTCGGCTCGAAGCCAAGGCTTGCTGCGACCGATCCATCCTTGACCTCGGCAACGACGACACCGTTGGCCTCCGACGACATCCGCAGCTCATCGGCGACGCGCGGTGAGAGATTCTCGACAACGGCACCGGTGAACGGCGAATGGCCGCCAATGGTCCGCTGGTCTCGAGGTGCCGTTTCCGGCGCACGTCCAAGGGCGAGTTCGACCTGCTTTTCCTTGCCGTTGTCGATCACGGTCAGCTTGGCCGAGTTACCGAGGCCGGCCGTCGTGAGACGATAGAGCAGCGCGTCTGGATGTTCGACGGTCACGCCGTCAACGGCGGTGATCACCTGGCCGGGCTTCAGGCCGGACTTTGCAGCAGGACCACCTTCGGTAACCTTGACGACGATTGCGCCGCGCGCCTTGGCGAGGCCGAGGGCATCGGCAACCTCCGAGGTGACCGCATCGAACGAGGCTCCCACATAGGGGCGCTCGAAGGCTTTTACACCAGCATCGGCAGAGGCGAGGAACACCTTCACCAGGTTGGCCGGGATGGCGAAGCCAATGCCGTTCGAGCCGCCGCCGCGCGAGAAGATAGCGGTATTGATGCCGATCAGCTCACCCTTCATGTTCATCAAGGCGCCGCCGGAATTGCCGGGGTTGATCGAGGCGTCGGTCTGGATGAAGAAGCCGAACTCGTTCTTGACGACCTGATTGCGGGCCAGCGCCGAAACGATGCCTGATGTCACAGTCTGACCGACGCCGAAGGGATTGCCGATCGCAAGCACGAGATCGCCAACTTCAACGCCATCGGAGTTGGCGATCGGCAGCGTCGGGAAGGTTTCCTTGGTGTCGATCTTCAGGACGGCCAGATCGACCCGGTCGTCCTTCAGCACCACCTTGCAGGGAAACTCACGGCCGTCGGACAGCGCGACCTTGATATCGTCGGCGCCGTCTACGACGTGATTGTTGGTCACGATCGTCCCGTTCGCCTCGACAATGACGCCGGAGCCGAGCGAAGACTGCTTTTCGCTGCGGTTCGGCATCTGCTGACCGAAGAACTGCTCGAAGAAGGGATCGCCGGCGAACGGCGATTGCCGGCGCACCGTCTTTTCCGCATAGACATTGACGACGGCGCCGGCGGTCTGCTTGACGAGCGGTGCAAAGGAGAGCTGCATCTCCAACTGACTCTGCGGCACGGTCTTGGCGGTTTGCGCGGTGGCGGCAACCGGCAGCGCGAGCATCAAGGCCACGAGAGGCAGGGCTGCGCGCTTTAGCAAGTCTGGCATGTGAAGTCCTTTTGAAGTTCTCTTGTGAAGACGTTGTAGCGCCGGACGCTAGAAAGGAAAGAGGGCGGAAGCATGGAAGAACAGGGTAAGGCGAGACGGCGAGACACACCTACGAAATTGAGTCAAAGAAGATTGGTATGCATCTGATAACAAAGATCAAAGCATGGGCGAAGTCACTCAAGCGTGACATCGTCGCACTGTGGCTCGCGGCGCGCGACAGCCGCGTCCCCTGGTACGCCAAGGTGGTCGCCGGCGCCTTTGCCGCCTACGCGCTTTCTCCGGTGGACCTCATTCCGGATTTCATACCCGTGCTCGGCTTTCTCGACGATCTGGTGATCGTGCCCCTCGGGATCACGCTGGCCATCCGCCTCATCCCTCCCGCAGTGATGGCGGACCTTCGGGCTCAAGCGGCACAACGACTGGAGCGCCCGTCAGGACGAACCGGCATGATCTTTATTCTTGCCGTTTGGGCGGGCTGCATCATCTACATGGGCCTGCTCTTTCTGAGGGGCCATTCGTAGTTGAACAGGAAACGATGCATGATTTCTCGTCGAAATATCGCCTTGACGCTGACAGGCGCTTCCATGCTGCTGTCCCTATCTACAGCCTCCCACGCCGCCAGCTTCGATTGCGAGGCGAAGACGCTGCAGCCGGACGAAAAGGCAATCTGCGACAACCGCCCGCTCAACGATGCCGACGTGAAGATGGTGACGACATTCGACCTTCTCTCCGGCCTGATGGCGATGGGAGCGCGCGGCACACTGCAGGACGAGCAGACCGCCTGGCTGAAGAAGCGACAGGCTTGCGGAGCCGACACCTCCTGCATCAAGGCCGCCTATGACGAACGGCTGCTGCAGCTGGACTCGACCTACAAAAAGATAAACCGGCCGCTTTGAGGCGACCGGTCCATATGGGCAGTTGACTCTTGATCAGCTTATCGAAATTGCCGTTCAGCGACCGCCGAGATCACGGACGGCGCCACGGTCGGCGCTGGTTGCGAAGGCTGCATAGGCCTTCAGCGCGGTCGTGACGTTGCGCTTGCGGACTTCGGCCGGATGCCAGCCCTTTTCCTCCTGCGCGGCACGGCGCGTGGCCAGTTCCTTGTCATCAACCCGCAGGCCGATGGTCCGGTTCGGGATATCAATGTCGATCATGTCGCCATCGCGAACAAGACCGATCGTGCCGCCGTTCGCCGCTTCCGGGGAAGCGTGGCCGATCGACAGACCCGACGTGCCACCGGAGAAGCGACCGTCGGTGATCAGTGCGCAAGCCTTTCCGAGGCCCTTCGACTTCAAATAGCTGGTCGGGTAGAGCATTTCCTGCATGCCCGGACCGCCCTTCGGACCCTCGTAGCGGATGACCACGACATCGCCAGCGACGACATGGTTCGACAGGATCGCCTTTACGGCCGCGTCCTGGCTCTCATAGACCTTGGCCGGGCCAGAGAACTTCAGGATCGATTCATCGACACCAGCCGTCTTCACGATGCAGCCGTCGAGCGCGAGGTTGCCCTTCAGAACGGCGAGGCCGCCATCCTTCGAGAAGGGATGCTGTGCATCGCGGATAACGCCGTTTTCGCGGTCGAGGTCGAGTTCCTCCCAGCGAGCGCTCTGGCTGAAGGCAACCTGCGTCGGAACACCGCCGGGGGCCGCACTGAAGAGATCGAAGGCCGCCTTGTTGTCAGTGACCGCGACATCCCATTGCGCAAGCGCTTCCCGCATGGTGGGCGCATGAACGGTCGGCAGGTCTACGTTGAGCAGACCGGCACGATCAAGCTCACCGAGGATCGCCATGATACCGCCTGCGCGGTGAACGTCCTCCATGTGAACGTCGGACTTGGCAGGCGCGACCTTTGACAAGCAGGGAACGCGGCGCGACAGGCGATCGATGTCGTCCATCGTGAAATCGATCTCGCCTTCGTGGGCGGCAGCCAGAATGTGCAGAACGGTATTGGTCGAACCGCCCATGGCGATATCGAGCGCCATGGCGTTCTCAAACGCGCCCTTGCTGGCGATGGTGCGCGGCAAAGCCGTCTCATCGTCCTGCTCATAATAGCGCTTGGCCAACGCGACGACGCGGCGTCCGGCCTCGAGGAAGAGTTCCTTGCGGTCGGAGTGGGTGGCGAGAGTCGAGCCGTTTCCGGGCAAGGACAAGCCCAGGGCTTCGGTCAGACAGTTCATCGAGTTTGCCGTGAACATGCCGGAGCAGGAGCCGCAGGTCGGGCAAGCCGAGCGCTCGATGACCGCAACATCCTCGTCGCTGATCTTGTCGTCGGCGGCAGCAACCATGGCATCCACGAGATCGAGCGCGACCTTCTTGCCGTTCAATACGACCTTGCCGGCTTCCATCGGGCCGCCGGAGACGAAGACCGTCGGGATGTTCAGGCGCAGCGAGGCCATCAGCATGCCGGGGGTGATCTTGTCGCAGTTGGAGATGCAGACCATGGCGTCGGCGCAGTGGGCGTTGACCATGTATTCGACGCTGTCGGCGATCAGCTCGCGCGACGGCAGCGAATAGAGCATGCCGTCATGGCCCATCGCGATACCGTCGTCGACGGCGATCGTGTTGAATTCCTTGGCGACGCCACCGGCGGCTTCGATCTCGCGGGCGACGAGCTGGCCGAGGTCCTTCAGGTGGACGTGGCCGGGCACGAACTGGGTGAAGGAGTTCACCACCGCGATAATCGGCTTGCCGAAGTCCGAATCCTTCATGCCCGTTGCGCGCCAAAGGCCGCGCGCACCCGCCATATTGCGGCCGTGGGTCGTGGTTCTGGAACGATAGGCTGGCATTGGCATATTCCTTACGTGTCGGAAATTGTCGGCGACGCGGGGGCGCAGTGCTAGAAGCGGCCAGGCTATCGCCGTATTTTGGAATTGTCCTAATCCAAACGGCCTTAGCTGTCACTACCGGGAACGCCGAAACCGGTACGCCTGCGTCGCCGGGAGCATCGGCCATATACGATGGCGAGCGTGGTTTTGTTACAGACTATTCCATCAAACAGCGTACACAAAAAGTTGGCTTTCCGCAGGAGTGCCGCAGGGCATAAACAATGATCCAAAGACGCATTCGATGCGTTGAAGGTTTATACCGAGCTCAGATGCTCAGGAGGTTTCCGATGCCAGCCTATCGCCCGCCCAAGATCGCATCTTCGGAGATCACGCCGCAGCAGGTCTATCTCAGACGCCGCGAGTTTCTCGGCGCCGCCACGTTGGGTGCCATGGCGCTCTACGGCGCCGGCAAGGCCAGCGCCGCTGCGCTCTCGGTCATCGAGAGCAAATACAAGGTCGATGAGAAGGCGACGTCGCTGAAGGACATCACAACCTACAACAATTTCTATGAATTCGGGCTCGACAAGGGCGACCCCGCCGCGCTGTCGGGCGATTTCAAGCCCCTGCCCTGGACGATCAAGGTCGACGGCATGGTCAACAAGCCGGGCACGTTCGATGTGGAAGCCTTGATGAAGGAATTCCCGATCGAGAACCGCACCTATCGCATGCGCTGCGTCGAGGCGTGGTCGATGGTCATTCCGTGGGACGGCTTTCCGCTTGCTTCCCTGCTCAACAAGGTCGAGCCGCTCGGGAGCGCGAAATACGTAGCCTTCGAAACCGTCGTACGGCCGGACGAAATGCCGGGGCAGAAGGGCATCTTCCAATCGCTCGAATGGCCCTATGTCGAAGGCCTGCGGCTCGACGAGGCGCGTCATCCGCTCACGCTGCTTGCCGTCGGCCTCTATGGCCAGACCCTTCCCAATCAGAACGGTGCGCCGATCCGGCTGGTCGTGCCATGGAAATACGGCTTCAAGGGGATCAAGTCGATCGTGCGGATCACCCTGACCGACCAGGAGCCGAAGAATACCTGGCAGGTAACCAATTCGCAGGAATACGGCTTCTACGCCAACGTCAATCCGGAGGTCGATCATCCGCGCTGGAGCCAGGCGAGCGAGCGGCGCATCGGCGAAAGCGGCTTCTTCGGCGCCGGCCGCCATCCGACCCTGCCGTTCAATGGCTATGCCGACGAGGTCGCCAGCCTCTATAGCGGCATGGATCTGCGGAAGAATTTCTGATGGCGGGTCTTTCGTTCAGTCTCCCGAAGCGTTGGCAGTCGGCTTCCGTCTGGGCGCTCTATATCGTCGGGCTGTTGCCGGCGGTCTGGACGTTCTATCTCGGCGCCACGAATCAACTCGGTGCCGACCCGGTGAAGACCTTCGAACTGTTCCTGGGCATCTGGACGATCCGCTTTCTCATCCTGACGCTGGCTGTCTCCCCCGCCCGGGATCTCTTCGGATGGAACTATCTTCGCTATCGCCGCGCACTCGGGCTGCTGACGTTCTACTACGCGCTGATGCATTTCACGGTCTACATGGTGCTAGATCAGGCGCTCGATCTTTCGGCAGTGCTTGACGACGTGCTGAAGCGACCCTTCATCATGTTCGGGATGGGCGCTCTTGCCATGCTGGTGCCACTCGCGGTCACCTCAAACAATTTCTCCATCCGCCGGCTCGGGCCAAATTGGGTGCGGTTGCATCGGCTCGTCTACATCGTGGCGGCGGCCGGCGCGGTGCACTTCGCGCTGTCGACGAAAATCCTCGACCTCGAGCAATATATCTATGTCGGCCTGATCATCCTGCTCATCCTGTATCGCTCCTGGAGGCCGATTGCGCGGAGCAGGAAGCGCGGGCAAGGCAGGCAGCGCAGCGCCCCCGCGACCGTGTGATCGCCTCAGCTATCCAAGCGATCGTCGCTTTCGCAGAGCTCCCAAGAGGCAGGCTGCCGATATGCCGGCGGCGTAGGCGACAATGTTCCAGACAGAGAACACGCGTCCGAGGAGCAACGCTCCTGCCGTGGTCACGCGGAATGCATCCAGGGCTGGCGTATGATAGAGGCGAGAGAATTCGACGGCGGCCGCAGCAGACATTGCGGCTAGTGCCGTGATGTGCGGACGCACCCGAGGCGCCGCGAGGCGGCATATCAGATAGATCATGGCTCCCCAAAGCACCGAGCCGCCGTACTTGACCGCGAAAAACGGCAAGCCGACGCCGTACCCGAACCGGCGCAATGCCAAGCCCGCAGCAATCACCGACAGTATGGAAAGAAAATAACGGAGCCTCGGCCGCGCATTGGTAGAGGCAGCGGCGTGTATCGTGCCTTCGGTCACAATCTTAACGATTTCCTCGATACTAGCTGCGGTGGCGTCTTCGAAGCGCCGCGCCGTGGTTACCGGCGTCGCGATTGCATCTCCTGCTCTATTGGCGGTCCAATGTCAAAAACTGCTGTGCTTCAAAACCTCCTGCCCTCGCTGGACAGACATCTGATCGACAGGCCGGCGGCTCATCGACTGGAAGGTGTCGCGCGGTTTGTGGTCGAGTTTCTCTATTTCGGCATCAAGGAAGCACGCGCCTGCCTGTTCGCCGGATTGTTCTTTCTCGCCGTCTTTGCAGTGCCGCGGGCAGGACTGGCAGGAATTCCCCGCTATGATCTCCTGCTATTGATCGCAATCGTCATCCAGGCCGCCATGGTCTGGACGAAACTTGAGACGATGGACGAGCTGAAGGCAATCTCGCTGTTCCACCTCGTCGGCTTCGCGCTCGAGGTTTTCAAGACCTCGGGCAGCGTGCCGTCCTGGTCCTATCCCGACTTCGCCTACACCAAGGTCTTCGGCGTGCCGCTTTTCTCCGGGTTCATGTACGCGGCGGTCGGAAGCTACATCGTCCAGGCTTGGCGGCTCTTCGACCTCAGGATCAAACACCATCCGCCTTATTGGATGGCTGCGCTTACGGCGCTGGCCATTTACGCCAACTTCTTCACCCACCACTATATTGGTGATTATCGCTGGTACATCGCGGCATGCACGCTCGGCCTTTATGCGCGAACGACGGTCGTGTTTCGGCCCTATGACCGTGACCGGAAGATGCCGCTGCTCGCTGCCTTCGTCCTGATCGGCTTCTTCATCTGGCTCGCCGAAAACATCAGCACCTTCCTCGGCATCTGGCAGTATCCGAACCAGGTCGGCGCCTGGTCGATCGTTCATCTCGGCAAGTGGAGCTCCTGGTGCCTTCTCGTCATCATGACGTTTACGATCGTCGCCAATCTGAAGCACATAAAGCATTGCATTCACGTGCCGGATTGAACCGGGCCGCCCCGCGGGCTAACGCACAAACGAAAACAGCCGGGCTTTTCAGCCCGGCTGTTTTGCTTCCGGCGAACCGGAAAGGATTAAGCGGCTTCAGCAGCAGCTGCTTCAGCTTCAACGCGAGCCTTGTCGGCTGCGCCCTTGGCATAGGTGTCGCGGTCAACGAATTCGATGACTGCGAGCGCAGCGTTGTCGCCCTGGCGATAGCCGGCCTTCATGATACGCAGGTAGCCGCCGTTGCGGGTTGCGTAGCGCGAAGCGATCGTGTCGAAGAGCTTCGAAACAACAGCGGCGTCGCGGATCTGCGAGATCGCCTGACGACGAGCGTGCAGGTCGCCGCGCTTGCCGAGGGTTACGAGCTTCTCAACGATCGGACGGATTTCCTTTGCCTTCGGCAGGGTGGTCACGATCTGCTCATGGGTGATGAGCGAAGCCGCCATGTTGGCAAACATTGCCTTGCGGTGGCTAGCGGTTCTATTCAGCTTGCGGCCGGCTTTACCGTGGCGCATGGCTATTCTCCTTCACATGCAGGCATCTTTCGCCCGCCGTTTGATGGTTAGTATTGGTCTTCGTAACGCTTGGCGAGATCTTCGATGTTCTCGGGCGGCCATGCCGGCACTTCCATGCCGAGGTGCAGGCCCATGGAAGCGAGAACTTCCTTGATTTCGTTCAGCGACTTGCGACCAAAATTCGGCGTGCGGAGCATTTCTGCTTCGGTCTTCTGAATGAGGTCGCCGATGTAGACGATGTTGTCGTTCTTCAGGCAGTTTGCCGAACGAACGGACAGTTCGAGCTCGTCCACCTTCTTCAGGAGTGCCGGGTTGAAAGCGAGTTCGGTGACTGCTTCCTCTTCGGTTTCCTTCTGCGGCTCGTCGAAGTTGACGAACACGCCAAGCTGATCCTGCAGGATGCGAGCCGCGAAAGCGACGGCATCTTCACCGGTGATCGAGCCATCGGTTTCGATGGTCATGTTCAGCTTGTCGTAGTCGAGAACCTGTCCTTCACGGGTATTTTCTACCTTGTAGGACACCTTCTTGACCGGCGAATAAAGGCTGTCGACCGGGATGAGACCGATCGGAGCATCTTCCGCACGATTGCGATCGGCAGGAACATAGCCCTTGCCGTTGTTGACCGTGAATTCCATGCGGATTTCGGCACCCTCGTCGAGCGTGCAGATCACATGCTCGGGATTGAGGATTTCGATATCGCCGACCGTCTGGATGTCGCCAGCCGTAACAACGCCAGGACCCTGCTTACGCACGACCATGCGCTTTGCGTCGTCGCCATCCATCTTGATGGCGATTTCCTTGATGTTGAGAACGATGTCGGTGACGTCTTCACGGACGCCAGGGATCGACGAGAACTCATGCAGCACGCCATCGATCTGCACCGCCGTCACTGCAGCACCGCGCAGCGAGGAGAGCAGAACGCGGCGAAGCGCGTTGCCGAGGGTGAGGCCGAAACCACGCTCAAGCGGCTCTGCTACCAGAGTTGCCTTGATGCGCGAGCTCGACGAGAACTCAACCTTGTTCGGCTTGATCAGTTCCTGCCAGTTTTTCTGAATCATATCTTTGCCTTCCGTTCGTTGTCACCATCCAATCGTGACAACCGAGCTTGAGAAGCACCGGGAGCGATAACCCGCTCACCGGTGTTGTGAGTGGCGATGATCAGACGCGACGCTTCTTGCGCGGGCGGCAACCATTGTGCGGGATCGGGGTCACGTCGCGGATGGACGTGATCATGAAACCAGCAGCCTGGAGGGCGCGCAGAGCAGATTCACGACCCGAACCCGGGCCGCAAACTTCAACTTCCAGCGACTTCATGCCGTGTTCCTGCGCCTTCTTGGCAGCATCTTCAGCGGCGATCTGAGCAGCGAACGGGGTCGACTTGCGCGAGCCCTTGAAGCCCTTGGCGCCAGCAGACGACCAGGCAATGGCGTTGCCCTGTGCGTCGGTGATCGTGATCATCGTGTTGTTGAAGGTCGAGTTGACGTGGGCAACGCCCGACGAAATGTTTTTACGTTCGCGACGGCGAACGCGTACGGCTTCCTTGGCCATTTGTATCCCTTTCTTGGATCTCTGCACCGCCGTAATGCCAGCGGCTACACCGGAACGAGACCTTGCGGCCCTGCCCGAAACTCAAAAGAGGCCGGCGAACACCGCCAGCCCCTTCATCTCCGGTTTCCCGGAAATTACTTCTTCTTACCAGCGATTGCCTTTGCCGGACCCTTGCGGGTACGAGCATTGGTGTGCGTGCGCTGACCGCGGACCGGAAGGCCACGGCGATGACGCAGACCGCGGTAGCAGCCCAGGTCCATCAGACGCTTGATGTTCATCGAGGTTTCGCGACGCAGGTCGCCTTCAACCTGATAATCACGGTCGATGGTTTCGCGGATCTGCAGGACTTCGGAGTCCGTCAACTGATGGACGCGCTTGTCCGCCGGAAGACCGACCTTCTCCATGATTTCCTGAGCGAATTTCGAACCAATCCCGTGAATATACGTCAGCGCGATAACGACGCGCTTCGCAGTCGGGATGTTGACGCCAGCGATACGTGCCACGCCTATTCTCCTTGCGTTCCCGTTGCCATCCGGCAAGAGGTTTTTCGTTATGCAGCCGAACCGGCCGCTCGTTCAAATTTAGGTTCGTACATGTCAAAACGATCGAACCCGGACGTCCCGTGGAAATCCGCGCCGATCGCATAAATGTCGCGAGTTGGCGCGGTGTTTAGCGGAATCAGTGCTGAAAAGCAACCGCTTCCGCCAAGTTTTATTTTCAAAGACTAAAGCTTCGAAAGTATCGCATCGATCTCGCCGGTGACGTGATCGATCTCAGCCATGCCATCAACCGACTTCAGCTTGCTCTTCGCATAGTAGTAGCCGATCAGTGGAGAGGTTTCCTTGTAGTAAGCCTGCAGACGCGTGACGACCGTTTCGCGGTTGTCATCCGGGCGACGCTTGAAGTGAGTCGAACCACAGCGATCGCAGACACCGTCGACCTTCGGCTTCACGTTCGTATCGTGATAGCCGGCGCCGCAGTTGGCGCAGGTGTAGCGACCGGATACGCGATCGGCAAGGATCTTGTCGTCGACCTGAATCTCGATCACGGTCGACAGCTCAAGCCCCTTGCCCTTCAGCATGCTTTCCGTCGCATCTGCCTGAACCAGCGTGCGCGGATAGCCGTCGAGAATAAAACCGTTGGCGCAGTCTGGAGCGTCGAGACGCTCGGAAACGATGGCATTGACGATCTCATCTGAGACAAGCTTGCCGGCATCCATGACCGCCTTTGCCCGCTTGCCTACTTCCGTGCCTGCCGCAACGGCGGCCCGGAGCATGTCGCCCGTGGAGAGCTGCGGAATTCCTTGCTTCTCCACGATCCGCTGAGCCTGGGTCCCCTTACCCGCGCCCGGCGGCCCTAACAGTATGAGTCTCATCGCCCCCTCTTTCCTCCACGCAACTTCGATTTCTTGATCAGGCCTTCGTACTGCTGTGCGATCAGGTGACCCTGGATCTGTGCCACCGTGTCGAGCGTTACGCTAACCACGATCAGGAGCGACGTGCCACCGAGGGACAGCGGAATGCCCGTTTGCGACACCAGAATTTCCGGCAGAATGCACACGAAGACGAGGTAGATCGCGCCGATGACCGTGATGCGGGTCAGCACGTAATCGATGTACTCGGCGGTCCGCTCCCCCGGACGAATGCCGGGAATGAAGCCGCCATGCTTCTTCAGATTGTCGGCCGTATCCTTCGGATTGAAGACGATAGCCGTGTAGAAGAAGGCGAAGAAGGCGATCAGCAGACCGTAGAGCAGCATGTAGAGCGGCTGGCCATGGCCAAGCGCCGCCACGATCGATGTCGCCCAGGACGGAAGAGCCGTGGTGTTTGCGAAGCCTGCAATCGTCGCCGGCAGCAGGAGCAGCGAGGACGAGAAGATCGCGGGAATAACGCCCGAGGTGTTGAGCTTGAGCGGCAGGTGCGAGGTGTCGCCCTGGAACATGCGGTTGCCGACCTGGCGCTTCGGATACTGGATCAGAAGGCGGCGCTGCGCACGCTCGACGAAGACGATGACAGCGATGACACCAATCGCGATGAGGATCACAGCGAGAATCAGCGTCGTCGACAGCGCGCCGGTACGGCCGAGTTCCAGCGTACCTGCGAGGGCCTGCGGAAGGCCGGCTGCAATACCTGCGAAGATGATCAGCGAAATACCGTTGCCGATACCGCGCGAAGTGATCTGCTCGCCGAGCCACATGAGGAACATCGTGCCGCCGAGCAGCGTGATGACGGTGGAGATTCGGAAGAAGATGCCCGGATCGACAACGAGACCGTTGCCGCTCTCAAGGCCGACGGAGATGCCGTAGGCCTGAAGGGCGCCGAGAAGAACGGTGCCGTAGCGGGTGTACTGGTTGATGATCTTGCGGCCCTGCTCGCCTTCCTTCTTCAGGTTCTCGAGCGCCGGGACGACAGAGGTCATCAGCTGTACGATGATCGAAGCGGAAATGTAGGGCATGATGCCGAGCGCGAAGATCGCCATGCGCTGCACAGCGCCGCCCGAAAACATGTTGAAAAGACCGAGAATGCCGCCGGACTGGCCGCGGAAGGCCTGGGCGTAAGCTTCTGGATTGAGGCCTGGAAGCGGAATGTGCGTACCCAGCCGGTACACGAGGAGAGCTGCCAGTGTAAACCACAGGCGCTTCTTGAGATCCTCGGCTTTGGCGAAGGTCGAGAAATTGAGGTTGGAAGCCAACTGTTCCGCTGCAGACGCCATGCGATTCTCCGCGCTACCAATTTCGGGTTCCCGCCTGGGCTCATCCCGGAATCGGCATTTCTGAATTATTCAAGAGCGGGCTTCGGACGGATTGCGGGCGCAACCATGCCTCACCCTGTTTTTAGTCGTACCGTCCATGACGCACGTGCGTCCAGCCGGTTTTTGTGAGGCTCACATATGGGAGCAAAATCGCCCGGTGTGAAGCACCCCGGGCGACTTATCATAGATTAAATTACTCTGCAGCTGCGGCAGAAAGAAGCGTGACGGAACCGCCAGCCTTTTCAATCTTTTCGACAGCAGGCTTGGAAGCGCCGGCTACTTCGAACTTGACCTTTGCCTTCAGCTCGCCGTCGGCGAGAACGCGAACGCCGTCCTTGACGCGACGGATAACGCCGGCAGCCTTGAGAGCTGCTGCATCAACCGTGGACTTGGCGTCGAGCTTGCCAGCGTCGATCGCAGCCTGAACACGCTCCAGCGACACGACAACGAAGTCGGCCTTGAAGATGTTGTTGAAGCCGCGCTTCGGCAGGCGACGGTAGATTGGCATCTGACCGCCTTCGAAACCGTTGATGGCGACGCCTGAACGGGACTTCTGACCCTTCACACCGCGACCACCGGTCTTGCCCTTGCCCGAACCAATACCGCGGCCGAGGCGCTTGCGGCTGTGGGTCGAACCTTCGTTGTCTTTGATTTCATTGAGTTTCATAGAGAATACTCCCGGCTTACTTCTCGTCGACGATGCGAACGAGATGCTGGACAGCACGGATCATGCCGCGAACGGAAGGCGTATCTTCCAGCGTGCGACGACGGTGCATCTTGTTCAGTCCGAGACCGATCAGCGTGCGCTGCTGGACGTCTGGACGGCGAATCGGGCTGCCGATCTGCTCGACGGTGACCGTCTTTGCTTCGGTCTTCTTTGTAGCCTTGGCCATGGATCAGCTCCTCTTATTCTTCAGAAGCGTTACCGGAAGCGGCACGGCGAGCCTGAAGCGTTGCATACTTGATGCCGCGCTGAGCTGCGATGTCCTTCGGGTGAATCTGGTGCTTCAGAGCGTCGAAGGTAGCGCGAACCATGTTGTATGGGTTCGAGGAACCGGTCGACTTGGCGACAACGTCGTGAACGCCGAGCGTTTCGAAAACGGCGCGCATCGGACCACCAGCGATGATACCGGTACCGACCTTGGCCGAACGAAGCAGAACCTTGCCGGCGCCATGGCGACCATGGATGTCATGATGCAACGTACGGCCGTCACGCAGCGGTACGAAAATCAGATCGCGCTTGGCAGCTTCAGTCGCCTTGCGGATTGCTTCCGGCACTTCGCGTGCCTTGCCGTGACCAAAGCCAACGCGGCCCTTCTGGTCGCCGACGACGACGAGAGCGGCGAAACCGAAACGGCGGCCACCCTTAACAACCTTAGCAACGCGGTTAATCGCGACCAGCTTGTCGACGAATTCGCTATCGCGTTCTTCGCGGTTCTGGCGATCGTCGCGAGAACCTCTTCTTTCCTGTGCCATTGTCCTTTTCCTTTTTCTTTTGCGGGTGGAACGGCAGACAAAACGAGGACCGCATCAGCCTCCCCTATCGAGGAGCGTTTGCGGTCCGGTGAAGATCCGGCCGGAAGCTCGAAGGCTCCGGCCGGAAATTTATTAGAAGGTCAGACCGCCTTCGCGGGCTGCGTCTGCCAGGGCCTTGATGCGGCCGTGGTAGATGAAGGCGCCACGGTCGAATACGACCTCCTTGACGCCAGCCTTCGAGGCGCGCTCAGCAACGAGCTTGCCGACGAGGGCAGCAGCTGCTGTGTCAGCACCGGTCTTCAGAGAACCGCGCAGGTCCTTATCGAGGGTCGAGGCAGACGCAAGCGTCTTGCCAGCAACATCGTCGATAACCTGAACGTAGATGTTCTTCGAGGAGCGATGAACCGACAGGCGCGGACGGCCATTGGCCACCGACTTGAGGTGACGGCGCACGCGGTTGGCACGACGTGCAAGTGCTTCTTTCCTGCTAGCCATTTCGCGTGATCCTTACTTCTTCTTGCCTTCTTTGCGAACAATACGTTCGCCGGCATACTTGACGCCCTTGCCCTTGTAAGGCTCAGGACCGCGGTATTCGCGGATTTCTGCGGCAACCTGGCCGACCTGCTGCTTGTTGATGCCGGTGACGACGATTTCCGTCGGCTTCGGCACAGCGATCGTGATGCCCTGCGGCGGCTCATAAACAACGTCGTGGCTGAAGCCGAGTGCCAACTGCAGGTTCTTGCCCTGAAGCGATGCGCGGTAACCAACGCCGTTGATTTCAAGCTTGCGCTCGAAGCCGTCCTTGACGCCCTGGAAGATGTTCTCGATCATCGTGCGGGACATGCCCCACTTCGAACGAGCATCCTTGGACTGCGTGAGCGGCGTGACCACAACCGCATTATTTTCGAGCTTAACGCCGACTTCGTCGTTTGCGACGAAGAAGAGTTCGCCCTTCGGGCCCTTTGCAGTAACCTTCTGGCCTTCGACCGTAGCCGTAATTCCAGCAGGAATCTGAACGGGCTTTTTACCGATACGAGACATTTTTATATCCTGTCTGTTCGCTATGGAGATCGATGCTCGGCATTAGAATACCGAGCAAAGAACCTCGCCACCAACGTTCTGTTCGCGAGCCTGGTGATCGGCCATCACACCCTTCGGAGTCGAAAGGATGGTGATGCCGAGGCCGTTCGCGACCTGCGGAATGGACTTGACCGAGACATAAACCCGGCGGCCCGGCTTGGACACACGGCCGATCTCACGGATCACCGATGCGCCTTCATAGTACTTCAGCTCGATGCTGATTTCAGACTTGCCATTGCCAAAATCGACAAGGGAGTAGCCACGGATGTAGCCTTCGGCCTGAAGAACATCGAGAACACGTGCACGGAGCTTCGAAGCAGGCGTCGATACCGACGACTTGCGGCGGGAAGCGCCGTTGCGGATGCGAGTGAGCATATCGCCCAACGGATCAGTCATTGTCATCTAACCTGCTCCTTACCAGCTGGACTTGACGATGCCCGGCACCTTGCCGAGATTGCCGAGTTCACGCAGCGCGATACGCGACATGCGCAGTTTGCGGTAGTATGCGCGCGGACGGCCCGATACTTCACAACGGTTGCGAATACGGGTCTTCGATCCATCGCGCGGCAGGGATGCCAGCTTGATCGAGGCCTTGAACCGGTCTTCGATAGGAAGAGCCTGGTTCATGATGATCGCCTTCAGCTCAGCCCGCTTGGCGGCCTGATTAGCGACCGTAATACGGCGGCGCTTGTTCTTTTCAACTGCGCTTGTCTTCGCCATGTGTGGTTCCTTTTCTACGCTCGTCGTTACGGTTACTGACGGAACGGGAAGTTGAACTCTGTGAGCAGAGCCCGTGCTTCGTCGTCCTTGGTGGCCGTCGTGCAAACGATGATGTCCATGCCCCACATCTGATCAACCTTATCGTAGTTGATCTCAGGGAACACAATGTGCTCCTTGATGCCCATGGCGAAGTTGCCACGGCCGTCAAAGCTCTTCGGGTTCAGGCCGCGGAAGTCGCGAACGCGCGGAAGCGCGATGTTGATCAGACGGTCCAGGAACTCGTACATGCGAGCGCCGCGCAGGGTAACCTTTGCGCCGATCGGCATGTGTTCGCGGACCTTGAAGCCAGCGATAGAGTTGCGAGCCTTGGTGATGACCGGCTTCTGACCAGCGATAGCGGCCAGGTCAGCTGCGGCAACAGTCGGCTTCTTCGAATCAGCCGTTGCTTCACCAACACCCATGTTGATTACGATCTTGTCGAGCTTCGGGATCTGCATCTCGTTGGCGAAGGAG
Source organism: Rhizobium sp. Root708 (assembly GCF_001429725.1). Classification (GTDB taxonomy): domain Bacteria; phylum Pseudomonadota; class Alphaproteobacteria; order Rhizobiales; family Rhizobiaceae; genus Rhizobium. Next base: position 408,984 of record NZ_LMHV01000034.1, read on the forward strand.
AACTTCTCCTGCATCGCCGCACGAATGCGCTCGACATATTCCTTCTTGAGCCGTGGCTCGTACTTTGCGTCAGCCATCAGATCACCTCACCGGAACGCTTGGCCACACGGACCTTCTTGCCGTCAACAACCTGGAAACCGACGCGGGTCGGCTTGCCGTCCTTGTCGATGATCGAGAGGTTGGACAAGTGAACCGAGGCTTCCTTGCTGATGATGCCGGCTTCCTGGCTCTGCGTCTGGCGCTGGTGGCGCTTCACGACGTTGATGCCACGAACAACGGCACGATCTTCCTTGGGCAGGACCTGAAGGACTTCGCCAGTGCGGCCCTTGTCCTTGCCTGCGAGCATGACGACCTTGTCGCCCTTACGAATCTTTTGCATCGTTCGCGCTCCTTACAGTACTTCGGGAGCGAGCGAGATGATCTTCATGTGGTTCTTGGCGCGAAGTTCGCGCGGAACCGGTCCGAAGATACGGGTGCCGATCGGCTCTTTTTTGTTGTCGATGAGGACTGCTGCATTGGTGTCGAAGCGGATGATGGAACCATCAACGCGACGGATTTCCTTGGCGGTGCGAACAACAACCGCCTTCATCACGTCACCCTTCTTCACGCGGCCGCGCGGAATCGCTTCCTTGATCGAAACGACGATAATGTCGCCGATCCCGGCATACTTCCGCTTAGAACCGCCCAGCACCTTGATGCACATGACACGACGTGCGCCGGAATTATCCGCCACGTCGAGGTTTGTTTGCATCTGAATCATATCAGGTCGCCTTTTTGGTTTACCGGAATGGTTGGGCTCAGAGCCCCCTTCCCCGGCTTATGAAAATTGTCAGCCGGCCGCTTGCCACAAGAGCAGGCGAAAACACGGCATAGCTTGAATAGCGCGGGATCGATCGTGCCAGGGTGGTTTCCCAACGGGACCTTCCGTGCGCTCAAAGCAAAAGAACGCTCGACGAACGAGCGTTCTGACGCTGCTTCATACAGATATTTCCGCGAGACGCAAGGCCTCGCGCAAAAATCTTACTTGGCCTGGGCGGTTACAACCGTCCAGCGCTTGTCCTTGGAGATCGGCGCGCATTCCTCGATGGATACGGTATCGCCGATCTTGTACTGATTGTTTTCGTCGTGGGCCTTGTACTTCTTGGAACGACGAACGGTCTTCTGCATCAGCGGATGAGCGAAACGACGCTCAACGCGGACAACTACAGTCTTCTCGTTCTTGTCGCCAACGACGACGCCCTGCAGGATGCGCTTCGGCATATTCTTAGGCCTTTGCTTCTGCCGCCTTCTGGCGGGCAATGGTTTTCACGCGGGCGATGTCCTTGCGAACTTCATTGACGCGGGAGGACTTTTCGAGCTGACCGGTGGCCTTCTGGAAGCGCAGGTTGAACTGCTCCTTCTTCAGGTCGGCGAGCTTGTCCTTGAGCTGATCGGCCGTCAGGCCGCGAACTTCTTCGGCTTTCATGTGCCTTGCTCCTTACTCTGCAATGCGCTGTACGAAGCGCGTCTTGACCGAGAGCTTGGCAGAGCCGAGGCGAAGCGCTTCGCGAGCGATTTCTTCGCTGACGCCGTCGATCTCGAACATCATGCGGCCTGGCTTGACCTTGCATGCCCAATATTCAACAGAGCCCTTACCCTTACCCATACGGACTTCGGTCGGCTTAGCGGTTACCGGAACATCCGGGAACACGCGGATCCACACGCGGCCAGCACGCTTCATGTAACGCGTGATCGCGCGGCGGGCCGCTTCGATCTCGCGTGCATTCACGCGGTTTGGCTCCTGAGCCTTAAGGCCGAATTCACCAAATGCGAGGTCGGAACCTCCCTTGGCGACGCCCTTGATGCGGCCCTTGAATTGCTTGCGGTACTTAGTACGCTTTGGCTGCAACATTTCTTATTCTCCGAACTTATGTGCCACCAACGCTATCAAGCGTTGTCGCGGCGACGATCGCGGTCACGGCTAGCCGGACCCTGAGCATCACCCTCGAGTGCGCGGCGCTCGGAGGCCATCGGATCGTGTTCAAGGATTTCGCCCTTGAAGATCCAAACCTTGATGCCGCAAATACCAAAAGCGGTTTCCGCTTCGGCTGTGCCGTAGTCAATGTCAGCGCGCAGCGTGTGCAGCGGAACGCGACCTTCGCGGTACCATTCCGTACGAGCGATTTCGGCACCACCGAGACGGCCTGCGCAGGTGATCTTGATGCCTTCGGCGCCAAGACGCATTGCAGACTGAACGGCGCGCTTCATGGCGCGACGGAAAGCAACACGACGCTCGAGCTGCTGAGCAATCGACTGTGCGACGAGCGTAGCGTCGACTTCCGGCTTACGAACTTCAACGATGTTGAGGTGCGTTTCGGAATTCGTCATGTCCGACAGCTTCTTGCGGAGCTTGTCGATATCTGCGCCCTTCTTGCCGATGATCAGGCCCGGACGAGCCGAGTGGATCGTGACGCGGCACTTCTTGTGCGGACGCTCGATAACCACCTTGGCGATACCAGCCTGCTTCAGTTCGCTCATGACGAACTTGCGCATCTTCAGGTCTTCGTGCAGCAGCTGACCGTACTCGGCGTTGTCCGCGAACCAGCGGCTATCCCAGGTACGGTTGATGCCAAGACGGAAACCAATTGGATTGATTTTCTGACCCATTATGCGGCCTCCTCGGTGGCAGCTTGAACTTCGCGAACGACGATCGTCAGGTGCGCAAAGGGCTTTTCAATGCGCGACGCACGACCACGGCCACGAGCGTGAAAACGCTTCATGACGATCGACTTGCCGACGTAGGCTTCAGCCACGACCAGCGAGTCAACGTCGAGATCATGGTTGTTCTCGGCGTTTGCGATTGCAGATTCAAGCGTCTTCTTGACAGCACCGGCGATCCGCTTGCGGGAGAATTCCAGCTCAGCGAGTGCACGTTCAACCTTCTTGCCGCGGATAGCCGCAGCAACCAGGTTGAGCTTCTGTGGGCTGACGCGGAGCGTACGGGCGACTGCTTGCGCCTCGTTGTCCTTCAGCCGGCGTTCGGCTTTTGCCTTGCCCATGATTACTTCCTCTTTGCCTTCTTGTCCGCACCGTGACCGTAGTAGGTCCGGCTCGGAGAGAATTCACCGAACTTGTGACCGACCATGTCTTCATTGACGTTGACCGGAATATGCTTGCTGCCGTTGTAGACGCCGAACGTCAGACCGACAAACTGCGGCAGGATCGTGGAGCGACGGCTCCAGATCTTGATTACTTCTGCACGTCCGCCTTCACGAACCTTCTCAGCCTTCTTGAGAAGATAGCCGTCAACGAACGGACCTTTCCATACTGAACGAGCCATTGGAGACTTCCTCTCTTACTTCTTACGCTGATGACGCGAGCGCATGATCATCTTGTCGGTCGACTTGTTCGACCGTGTGCGCTTGCCCTTGGTAGGCTTGCCCCACGGAGAAACTGGGTGACGACCACCAGATGTGCGACCTTCACCACCACCGTGCGGGTGGTCGACCGGGTTCATGACGACGCCGCGGTTATGCGGACGCTTGCCGCGCCAAACGGTACGACCGGCCTTGCCGTCGTTGATGTTGGCGTGGTCAGGGTTCGAAACCGCACCGATCGAAGCAAGGCAGGAGCCTGGCACGAGGCGCTGTTCGCCGGAGTTCAGACGAAGGATCGCCAGACCCGCATCGCGGCCTACGAGCTGTGCGTAGGAACCAGCGGAGCGAGCGATCTGACCGCCCTTGCCCGGCTTCATTTCCACGTTGTGGATGATGGAGCCAACCGGGATGTACTGCAGGGGCATGGTGTTGCCCGGCTTTACGTCGACAGCCTTTTCCGAAGCGATGACCTTGTCGCCGGCAGCAAGACGCTGCGGAGCGATGATGTAGGCCTGTTCGCCGTCGGTGTAGGAGACGAGCGCGATGAACGCGGTACGGTTCGGGTCGTATTCGATACGCTCGACCGTGCCTTCGACCTCGAACTTGCGACGCTTGAAGTCAACGAGACGATACGTACGCTTGTGACCACCACCGATGAAGCGAGCCGTGATGCGGCCGAGGTTGTTACGACCACCGCTCTTCGACAGACCTTCCGTCAGCGCCTTGACCGGCTTGCCCTTGTAGAGCGACGAACGGTCGACGATGACCAGCTGACGCTGGCTCGGGGTTGTAGGATTGAATGTTTTCAATGCCATTTTTTAATTCCTCAGAGACCGGTGGAGACGTCGATCGTCTGGCCTTCAGCCAGCGTCACGACAGCCTTCTTCACGTCCTTCTGCTTGCCGACAAAACCTTTGAAACGCTTGGTCTTGCCCTTGCGGAGCAGAGTGTTGACGGCCGTGACCTTGACGCCGAAGAGCGCCTCGACTGCAGCCTTGATTTCCGGCTTCGACGCCGTCTTGGCGACGTTGAAAACAACCTGGTTGTTTTCCGATACCAGCGTGGACTTTTCGGTGATCGCCGGCGAGACGATCACATCATAGTGGCGAAGATCGGTCACTTGAAACGCTCCTCTAGAGCTTCAACGGCAGCCTTGGAAAGCACGAGCTTGCCACGGCGCACGATGTCATAAACGTTGATGCCCTGGATCGGCAGAACATCGATGTTCGGGATGTTCTGTGCTGCGAGCTTGAAGTTGCCATCAAGTTCAGCGCCACCGATGAAGAGAGCGTTGGTCAGGCCGAGCGTCTCGAAAACCGATGCCAGAGCCTTGGTCTTTGCTTCGGCAGCAACCAGGTTGTCGATGATGATGACATCGTCGGACTTCAGCTTTGCCGAGAGAGCGAGACGCAGGCCGAGAGCGCGAACCTTCTTCGGAAGGTCGTGTTCGTGGCTGCGAGCAACCGGGCCGTGAGCCTTACCACCGCCGCGGAACTGCGGAGCGCGAGCCGAATGGTGACGAGCGCGGCCCGTACCCTTCTGCTTGTACATCTTGGCACCGGTACGCCATACGTCGGCGCGGCCCTTTGCCTGGTGAGTGCCCTGCTGCTTCTTGGCAAGCTGCCAGCGGATAACGCGGGCGAGAATGTCTTCGCGGGGCTCGAGGCCGAAAATCGCGTCAGAAAGAGAAACCTTCCCTGCGTCTTTTCCCTCGAGGGTTTTGACGTTGAATTCCATTGGTCTGGCTCCCTTACTTCGCGGCCGACTTGACGGCGTCGCGCACGATGATCCAGGCACCCTTGGAACCGGGTACTGCACCCTTGATCAGGATCAGACCGCGATCTTCATCGGTCGAAACCACTTCAAGGTTCTGAGTCGTTACGCGCGTCTGGCCCATGTGACCAGCCATCTTCTTGTTCTTGAAAACCTTGCCCGGATCCTGGCGCGAGCCCGTCGAACCGTGCGAGCGGTGCGAAACAGACACACCGTGCGTGGCGCGGAGACCGCCGAAGCCGTGACGCTTCATGGCGCCGGCAAAGCCCTTACCGATCGTCGTACCCGTCACGTCGACGAGCTGACCAGCTGCGAAGTGACCCGCCTTGATCTCGGTACCGACGTCAAGCAGGTTGTCTTCCGTAACACGGAATTCCTGAAGCTTGGCCTTCGGCTCGACATTGGCAACAGCAAAGTTGCCGCGCATCGCCTTCGACGTATTCTTGACCTTCGCCGTACCAGCACCGAGCTGCACCGCGACATAGCCATTCTTTTCAACAGTGCGCTGGGCTACGACCTGGCAGCCTTCCATACGCAGTACCGTTACCGGAACATGTTCGCCGGCGTCGTTGTAGACGCGGGTCATGCCGATCTTCTGTGCAATCACACCTGAACGCATCGGTTCAATCCTTCCAACTCAGCTCGAGCTAGGCTCAGAGCTTGATCTCAACATCGACACCAGCGGCGAGATCGAGCTTCATCAGCGCGTCTACCGTCTGCGGGGTCGGGTCAACGATGTCGAGGAGGCGCTTATGAGTGCGCATCTCGAACTGCTCGCGGCTCTTCTTGTCGATGTGTGGGGACCGGTTTACCGTAAACTTCTCGATGCGAGTCGGAAGCGGAACGGGGCCCCGGACGCTTGCGCCGGTGCGCTTCGCCGTCGACACGATCTCGCGCGTCGAAGCGTCGAGAATGCGGTGATCGAACGCCTTCAGGCGAATGCGGATATTTTGGCCGTTCATTCGACGTTATCCTTGTGTTTGTTATCCCGCACGCCCTTTCGGGCAAGCACGGGTTGTTCTTATTCCTAAGGCGGACCACCGGTTTCAAAGATCGATGGAGGCTGCGGCTAACCGAGCCCCTATCCAGTCTTCAGGCCTTTCGGCCCACCTTATTGTTTGTGTAGTCACCCGATTCGATAAACGAAGCAGGGCGCAAACAGCGCTCGCGCGCCATGTGCAACATTTTCCTGTAATAAGCAAGCGGCCGAGGCCACTTGCTTCATAATATTGTCATCGAAGCGGCCACTCCGTTAAGAGTGGCCGCTTGCGAAGATTACTCGACGATCGAGGCTACGATGCCGGCGCCGACGGTACGGCCGCCTTCGCGGATAGCGAAGCGCAGCTTTTCTTCCATCGCGATCGGAATCCGAAGATTACTCGACGATCGAGGCTACGATGCCGGCGCCGACGGTACGGCCGCCTTCGCGGATAGCGAAGCGCAGCTTTTCTTCCATCGCGATCGGAACGATCAGCTCGACTTCAACCGTGACGTTGTCGCCAGGCATAACCATTTCCGTGCCTTCCGGCAGCGAGACGATACCGGTCACGTCCGTCGTACGGAAGTAGAACTGCGGACGGTAGTTGGTGAAGAACGGCGTATGACGGCCGCCTTCTTCCTTCGTCAGGATGTAGGCTTCTGCCATGAACTTCTTGTGCGGCTTGACCGAACCCGGCTTGCACAGGATCTGACCACGCTCGACACCGTCACGGTTCACACCGCGAACCAGTGCGCCGATGTTGTCGCCAGCCTGGCCCTGATCGAGCAGCTTGCGGAACATTTCAACGCCGGTAACCGTCGTCTTCGAGGTGGCGCGGATGCCGACGATTTCGACTTCTTCACCAACCTTGACGATGCCGCGCTCGACGCGACCGGTCACAACCGTACCACGGCCAGAGATCGAGAACACGTCTTCGATCGGCATCAGGAACGGCTGGTCGATCGGACGCTCAGGCGTCGGGATGTAGGCGTCGACAGCGGCCATCAGTTCGCGAACGGCGTCTTCGCCGATCTTCTTGTCCGAATCGTTGAGAGCGGCCAGAGCCGAACCCTTGACGACAGGAACRTCGTCGCCCGGGAAGTCGTAGGACGACAGAAGTTCGCGAACTTCCATCTCGACSAGCTCGAGMAGYTCSGCGTCGTCRACCTGGTCGACCTTGTTGAGGAACACGACCAGAGCCGGAACGCCAACCTGACGAGCGAGCAGGATGTGCTCGCGGGTCTGCGGCATCGGGCCGTCGGCTGCSGAGCAAACCAGGATCGCGCCGTCCATCTGTGCGGCACCGGTGATCATGTTCTTGACGTAGTCGGCGTGGCCGGGGCAGTCAACGTGGGCATAGTGACGRTTGGCCGTCTCATACTCGACGTGGGCCGTCGAGATGGTGATGCCGCGGGCCTTTTCTTCCGGTGCAGCGTCGATCTGGTCGTACGCCTTGAACTCGCCGAAGTACTTCGTGATCGCTGCCGTCAGAGACGTCTTGCCGTGGTCAACGTGGCCGATCGTGCCGATGTTAACGTGCGGCTTGTTGCGCTCAAACTTACTCTTTGCCATTT
>NZ_LMHV01000035.1 GCF_001429725.1 Rhizobium sp. Root708
GGCCCAATATGGGCATCGGCGGCATAACACCCGCACAGAAACTGAAAATGGCCGCGTGAATTCTACTGCGGAGCCCCGTTAAAAACGGGGGGATTACCCTCAACATCGTCGATGATGTGACACGTGAATGCCTGGCAGTAATTCGAGCCACCTCAATCTCCGGCCGCCGTGTCGCACGGGAGCTGACGATGCGGCAAGCCCGGATTGATTGTCTCCGATCGACGAGGCGCTTGAACCTACCGCCGCCACCGGCGCTAGGTTGCCAATCACAGGGGTGATGGGTCACGCAGGCGTTGTCGGTAATGAACGCGCCGACCAACTGGCAGAGCAGGGCAGGGCATCGCTTCAAGGTGCAAATTTGCACCTTGATCCTACCGACGACCCTGACGCGCAGTATCGCGCCATCATGGCGGCGTGCGCGTTTATCAGACAATATATCGGCCGTCCTAAAGGAGACGGGGATTGCCTAAGATCCGTAAAGCTCGTGAAACTACACCTCGCTAAGCCGCGTGTGTCTGGCTGTATAGTACTGCCGGAAGACAGCCAGCTTCGCATTCATAACCGCGCCACACTTTGTGCTCAACCGGGTCGGCGGCCGGCTCCTCGAGTTGCCACGACAAAGGTCAAGGTTCCACACACGGAAGTCGAGAAACGTCTGATGCGGGGCAGTCGCCGGACTACATCCGCGAATAACTGGACGCCTACGATCCGGGCGATGACATCCAGCCTCGGTTCCCGCCGACGCCGCGTGACATCTCGAACCACCTAACGGCGCTGTCATGGGTCCGGCACCTCGATCGTCAGCCTGGCGAATACTGTGGTAGCGGTCGTTCGATGTTTCGTTCGGACAGATCGGAAGCAGATCGGCCGCAGCGACGAGACGGCCCGCAAGCGGTTGGAAACAACGGTGACAGATGTGTGGATTGCCGCCAACACGTAGCTTTCACCAAGAATTTACGGGAAGCCGGCGAATTTCACTACAATCGGCTCGGCAACCTTGGCGATATCTGCCATTTCTCCTGCTGTAGTTGGTGATTTGCTGCGATCGAGACAGCAAGGGCAAAGCAGTCTGAGTGGACTAATATCGACGCCGATTTGGCGTTGAAGCGCCTGGCCGAAGAGGCCGTTGCCGATATCGCGGACATCTATTAGAGAACGGCAGCCTGAAGCCGATACACGAATGGCCGCTCATCTGGCGCCAGGGGCTTGTCGGTGGCATTGAAACCGAAACCATCCGGCCACAGGGGTCGAAGGGAAGCGGGCAATGGCATGGTCCCGCTCAAGATGTCCACAAAGATGACGGGGGGGAAGAGACCTCTCACCGCGGTCAAGCTCTCCATTCGCAAAGCGGATTGAGCGGATCGGCAAGCATGTGAACGTTCAGGCCTTCCGTTAAAAGGTCGAGATTGAATTGACAGGCTCGATCGCCGAACGCCTTGCCTGCGCCAGGTCGCGAGCCGCGAAGAAGTAATGGTCGCACTGGCCAAGATTGATGCCGAGCTCGAGGACGAGCTCATCGAGCTGACTGCGCAATGCCAGTACGATCCGCAGGCGTGGGCTCTTGTTGCCTTTGGATTGGGGATTAGAAGAACTGGCTGGGATCGATGGCCCTCGCGACGGGCAGGCGGACATCAAAGAAGAGATTCGGCAGAATCTAAACAGCGAGAACCCTTATCAGCCGCTGCAGATTGCTGTTTCCAGTGGCCACGGTATCGGCAAGTCGGCCGAAATTGGGATGCTCTGCGAGACGTGGACGGCTATGCTGGGCTGAAGACGCGCGTAGCGTTATACACTGCACTGCTGGCGCTGTCTGGAGCCTCGACGAAGATGGCAGCCTTCTCAGCGGCTCCTGTCGTCGAGGAAAAGACCGTCGTGCCCGTAACCGTTGAGCAGGCGGTCAAGAAGAAATTTAACATCATCGGTTGGATCGGAAGCTTGTTCGGCGGCGGCTCGAGCCTTTCGGCACTCGCTGGCTTCGACTGGAAAGCGCTTCTCGTCATTGTCGCCGCGGTGGCAGTCATCGGTCTTGGCGTCCTCTTTCTTCGCCACTGGATCATTGCGGCTATCAAGGACATTCGTGAAGCGGTGGAGAGCTGAGGATGTGGGCTATCGTTTCGGAGCCGATTCCCTGCATGGCTCAAGATCGTCGCTGTCGTCGTCATGGCGGTAGCTGGCGCCTACCTTCTGGGTAGACACGTTTATAGCCGCTTCCGGGCATGCGCGCATACTGTAGGATTCACCGTAGTGAAATCGCTGGGACAGCGGCGGGTCACGATCCCGGCTGTATCGGGTCTGCCGTGGCGGCAAGAGCAATGCTGCAGGGCACAGGTTAGTAGTCCAACAATTCATCAGTTCCAAAGTGCTTCTCGGAAGCGTTTCTGTATGGCAGATATGAGCCGAGGCGTTTCGGGGTGAGGAGGAATTTGCCGCAAATGAAGTGAATTCGCCAGCTGGCAAAACATCTCGATATCTCGATCGGGACAGTATCGCGGGCGCTGAATGACAAGCCTGACGTCAACGAGGAGACGCGCAAGCGCGTGTTGGCGGCAGCGGAGGAACTCGGCTACGTCGCCAATCAATCCGGCCGCAGCCTTCGCCAAGGCACGACGAATGTTATCGGGCTCATGATCGAAGCGAGCCAGGAAACCGTCGAGAACGGGGACAACTTCTTCCTTAGCGTCACGGGCGGGCTTCAGTCCGTCTTCACGCGGCACAAGCTTGACCTCGTCATGCTGCCTTGCCCAGGCGACGAAGATCCGCATGAGTATTTGAAGCGCATGGTCGCTCGCCGCGTCGTCGATGCCATGATCATCTCCGCAACGCAGCGCATCGACAAGCGTATCGATTTCCTCTCGAAGGCAAAGATTCCGTTCGTGGCGCTCGGACGCAGTTCGTCTGGCGGCAATTATCCCTGGATCGACCTGGATTTCGAGGGGGTAGCGGCTTGTGCTGTCGAGCGTCTCGTTGCCAAGGGCCATCGCCGCATCGCTATTGCAGCACCTTCCACCGATATCAACCTCGGCTATGTCTTCGTGGATGCCTACCGGCAGGCGCTGGAGCGGCACGGCCTGGAGTTTGATCCGAGTCTAATAATCCGCGTGAAATCCAGCGAGCAGGGCGGCTATCAGGCCGGCACGGAGTTGTTACAACTCAAGGACCGGCCAACAGCGATCATCCTGATCTACGAATTGATGGCGATCGGCCTCTATCGACGCATGGTCGAGGCAGGGGTCGTTCCCGGCCGCGATCTTGCCGTGATCGGCTTTCGCGAAGAGCCGCGCGCCAGGTTCCTGCAGCCGACGCTCACTTGCTTCCGCCTGTCGCTTCGCGACCTCGGCACCAAGCTGGCCGAGACACTTCTTGCGACGATGCCCGCCTATTCCGCTCTTTACCCAAAGGGTGCCAGAATACGATCTGGCCGCTGGAACTCGCCCCGGGCGAAAGCGACGCATTCACAATCCCCCCCTGATCGGGTCGCCTCCCAGCTCCGCAGACCCTCGATAGGATCAAGCGCAAGACGCCGCCGATCGAATACAGCGGCCGGCGAAAGGATCTGGTGTGGGCGCAGCCGACGCTCATTGCGGAGATCGTATCGAGCCTGGAAGCATGACGGATAGCTGCGGCACGCATCCTTCAAGGGGATTCGCAAAAGGTATGACAACGCGATAGTCTACGATTCCAAGACAGACAGCTGTGATTGCCATGTTGCAACCAAGGTTACTAATCCTGATACTGACGTCACTATATTTGCTGCTGGCCATCCTAGCGAAGGTGTTTTGATATAAGCGGCTTTGCTATGGCGTCCTCCCGCGCACGACGCGACTCAAAGGGGAGGGTGGAGCTTTGGTTCGAGTATCCAGCTGACGCGACCCCGGTTTCCAACAGATCGGGCCGGCCTGCAGATAGCCTGGCTGTTTGCGCCTCGCTCATCCGCGCCATGTTCATAGCCGCTTTCCGGCAGGGCCGCATACCGTAGGGATCGCAGCGAGGGCCAGACCCCTCGTCAGGTCGAGCCCTCCTGTTGCCGCCTTCATGACAAGTGAAGCACGGCGACGGCGGATCGCTCCTTTGTCCGGGGCTCGGTCGAGCGTTCAAAAAAAGGCCCGCCAGCGAAGGACGGCGTGGCAAATCTTTGGAGAGATAAGTGGGTCTTGACCGTTAGAAAACGCACGCGATCAGGGAAAGTTCCGCCTTTCGCTCCTCATTCTCCGAGTGAACTATTTGACCCTTCACGCGTTCATGATCAGCAAATTCGGGAGTGCAAGTTCATGAAAAACATTCTTCTAGCTTTCGGCCTAGCGGTTGCTTCACTTTCAGCAGGGATGGTCTCAGCTGCCATGCCTTCCATCGCGTTACCCAATGGGCTCTCGTCCACGGTTCAGCAAGTGGATTGGTCTTGCGGTCCGGGGCGGCACCGAGAAGGTGACGGTCAATGCTATCCGAACCAATACAATAACCGCAGGTCGATGGAATCCTGTGGCCCCGGTCGGGTGCGCGGTGGCGATGGCCAATGCTATGCGAGCCGACGCCAAGCCGGTCATTCCGGCTACTACGGGAACGACGGCTACTCCCGGTATTCTTGCGGCCCCGGCAGAGTCCGCGGCGGTGATGGTCAGTGCTACCCCGTGCGCGGCAAATCCTGCGGTGCCGGGCGTCACCGTGGACCTGATGGACAGTGCTACGCCAACTAGGGATCAACTGGCCCTCATCCCGCGTTCACAAACGGTTCAGACCTGCGCGCCTATCGTCGACGCAAGCTCTTAAAGAGCTATCGGCTGTAACTTGGGTCGCATATCATGAGAAGTGTTCTTTTGGCGTTGAGCCTAGCAATATCTTTCCTTTCTGCAGACATGGCATTTGCTGTGATGTCGGAGCGGCCCGTTGGCGTTATATCGTCTGTAGTGCAGGTGGATTATTCTTGTGGTCCCGGCAGGTACCGCGGTGGTGATGGTCAGTGTTACCCGGAGCAGGGGCGAGGGCGTGGGAACGGCTCTTGCGGCCCTGGAAGGTATCGCGGCGACGATGGCCAATGTTATCCGGGTCGTCGGGAACCGTGGTATTCCTGCGGCCCTGGTCGGGTTCGTGGGGGCGACGGCCAATGTTACCCTAGCCGCCGCTCGTGTGGTCCGGGCAGAGTCCGTGGTCAGGACGGCCAGTGCTATGCCGACCGTCGCCAACCCCGGTATCAGGATCGCTACTACTACGACGATGATTATCCGCCGCCGCCATATGGTTCCCGGCGCTATCTGCAACCGGATTATTATGACGATTACTGACAAACAAGGCTCCGCACTGCGGGGCCTTATACATTGCAAGGCCGGTGCATTTGTTATGATGCACCGGCCTTGTTTGTCATTGGGGTGATTGCAACACCGCGATGACGATGCGCAAAGCGGTTGGTCCTTGCGGGGCCTGAACTATCGTTCGTAAAAAAGCAGAACCCTTTGCGCATTTCGAGGCTTCGTCGAACCGTTGAGAGAGCTTTACGCTCGCGTATAAGGGAGTGGTCTGCCCCCTGAAAAGTGATCCTTCTTGAAGTATGGCTTATGAGCCGAAGAAGGACATTGGAATGGCAGCGAAAAGACACAAGGCAGAAGAGATCG
>NZ_LMHV01000036.1 GCF_001429725.1 Rhizobium sp. Root708
GTTCCGCGGTCGGACCGTCGGCGCCGAATTCGTCGACGCCGAATTGCGCAACGGTCTTGTTGTCCGCGTCGACAAACCGAACGCCCGTCTCACCCGTGGTCTAACGCCTTGCATAAAGGTCGACTTGCCAAGGGTTCCAGCCTGGAGAACCTTGCTATCACGACCGGCCTGACGATCGCCCAGATCGCAGCGGCCGAGCGCGGCGACGAAGTTCCCGCGCACAATGTTGAGCGGATCGAACATGCACTGAGGTAGCTCGCGGGCAGCGTGGTTAGGGATTCGATTTGAGACTGCGGCCGACGCGGTCGAGGGACGGCAATTCGACGACTAGGCGCAGGCCTTCGTCACGCCATTCACGGGTGATCGAGCCCCCGAGCTGCTCTTCGAGCACCGCACCCAGAAGCACGTTGCCGAAACCCTTCGCTCTCGACGTCAGAAGACCGCGCCCTCCGGTCTCATCCCATTTCAGGATCAAGCCCTTCCCCTTCCTCTCCCAATTTATAGCGAGAGCGCCTGCGCGACGGGAGAGCGAGCCGTGGACCGCCGCGTTGGCCGCAAGTTCGTGTATCGCTAGCCCGATCGGCTGGACGGAGGGGGCCGGAACCATCACGGACGGCCCTTCTATCTCGACATTCCTCTCGCCGAAGACGCCGACCTGAAGCGATATGATGTCGTGGAGGGATGCATCCTGCCATCCGTTTTCGGCCAGCAGCATATGAGTTCTGGAGAGCGCCTGGACGCGTTGCTGAACAGACGCAGCATATGCAGCCGCATTGTCCGCCCGGCTGAGGCGCACGATGCTATCGACGATCGCGAGAACATTCTTTGTCCTGTGGTCGACTTCGAGAAGCAGCCGATGCTCGGCCTCCACGAGCGACTGGACCTTTCGTAGTTCGGTCACGTCGATCTGGGACGCGAAATAGTAGGCGAGCGTCCCGTCGGTTTCCCGGATCGGTCTGAGATGTAGCTGGTTCCAAAAGACGGTTCCGTCCTTCCGGTAGTTGAGAATCTCGACCGTGCCTTCGCGCTCGTGATCGATGATGGCGCGGACTTCGGCCACCGCCGTGCGCGAGGTGTGTTCGCCCTGTAGTATCCGGCAGTTCCGGCCTATGACCTCGTCGGCGGTGTAGCCCGTCAGGTCGAGAAACGCGTCGTTTGCGAGGACGATAGGATAGTCCGGCTCGCGGGCCTCCGCTACGACGAGCGGCATGCGGGTTCTCTGGAATGCAAAGGTGGCCAGCTCCTTGTGATCGACCATGCCCTTCTTCGAAGCGGCGGCCGGAAGGTCACCGTGGAAATCCGATTTTTCTGCCTGTGACATGACACACCTTGCGCTGTTCTCTCGACGGATGAAACGTCAAGACGGCTCAATGGTTTCAGTCGTTTGCCGCGGCTCGCTGAACCCCGTCACTTGCACGTCGGGGCAAGTGGGTTCATGCAATCATGGAAAGACTAAACGATGTCGGGCACGTGCTCGTCCTTGAAGACGAAGCGTTCATCATGCTCGATCTGGAGGAGATGCTGCGCGAACTCGGCGCGACGTCGGTGACATCCTTCGAAACGAGGGCAACGGCTTTGCAGTGCCTCGGAAACAATCGTCCGGACATCTCCATCGTCGATCGTCCTAACGACGGCGTGTGCTCGGACGTGGTCGAGTTCCTCGCCGCGGTGGGAGTGCCCTTCATAGTCCACTCCGGCGCGGACGTGGACGAGACCGTCTTCCGGACAGGTGCTATCCTAGAACCTCTCGACCTGAAATGAGCCTGATCGCGCTATCGCTCGGCATCGAGGCCCCTCGTGGTCCTCCAGCACCTGGTCCGCGTTTTTCTCGTTGTCGCAGGATCGGTTGTAGTGATCCGGTTAACGAACAGGGATGAACGACGCTGTCGCTCTTGATGAAGATCGAACCTTTGGCCCAGTTATTTGTCATGAACTGAGAGGCAAGGGATCGGTACCTTCGCTTAGAATTGCAAGGTATCGTCGATAGCTGAACACGCGTCCACGCTTGCGGCCGGTCACCTCATCGACGATGCCCAACCGCTCTAGATCTGCGAGTGCGGCGTTGACCGTTGGTGCGGACAGACCTGTGATCTGAACGATCTGGTTTGCCGTGTGAAAAGGGTTCTGCTGGAAAAGCATTGTGATCCGTTCACGATCTTCCTTGAAAAGATCAACGATCTGGGTCGCAGCCTCAAATGCCTGATTGGCTGTGTCGGCGACGCCGGCGAGGAAAAAGTCTAACCAGGCTTCCCAGTTTCCATTCTCGCGGACCTCCTGTAGCAACCGATAATAGTCTCTCCGATGAGACTTTAGATAGAGGCTGAGGTAAAGCAGCGGCTTTCGCAAAACACCGTTCATGCACAAATATAGGGTTACAAGCAGACGTCCTATACGGCCATTGCCATCGAGAAATGGATGGATCGTTTCAAACTGGACATGCAGCAAGCCAGCTTTGATGAGTGCCGGTAACCGAGATTGGTCCTCATGCATGAAGCGCTCGAATGCATCCAGGCAACCGGCCATTTCGGTGACGGGTGGCGGTACAAAGAGTGCGTTGCCGGGGCGCGTGCCGCCAATCCAATTTTGCGAGCGGCGGAACTCTCCTGGATCTTTGGTGCCTCCTCGCCCACTGTGTAGTAGCCGGGCATGCATCTCACGGATGAGACGCAATGACATGGGCAGCGTTTCCAGCCGCTCCAAACCATACATCATGGCGTCCACATAGTTGGAGACTTCGCGAATATCATCAACCGGCTGCCCCGCCTGAGCTTCGGTCTCAAACCGCAAAAGATCGGAAAGCGTCGACTGCGTGCCTTCAATCTGTGAGGAAAGAACAGCTTCCTTTCTGACATACATATAAAGAAACAGCTCCTGTCGCGGCAGCAGCATTGTGATACCATCCAGACGTCCCAGCGCGCGCTCTGCCAGGCTGAAACGCTCGAGCAATGAAAGCACATCAATCGCGGGCTCGGGCGGCAATGGTGGGGGCACGAAGGCCCGCACTGTTTCATTGGCAGCGATCGTCTCGACGAAACGACCCAGGCGATGTGTGGACTTGGAATCAGACATGACCGATTATCGGCCTCACTCCTTATTTAAGCAAGATGCACTTCGTTTAAATAAGCGACAGACTTAAATAAGCACGCTTAATTAACGCGAGCACATCGAATTCCTGAGCACTGCGCCAGGGTGATTTGCGTAGGGCATGAATGAAGGGGCAGTGCTCAAACTAAATTTTTGTTTCGAAATATTGCTGACGGTCCGACAGCAATACTTCGTTGCATAAAACCACATTAGCGCCGCAACGCCCGAGTTCAGCCGCTGTAACGAGTTGACTTCGATATCAACGAAGGCGCGAAAATGCCGCTAACCACAATCATTTTTGTCACCAAGGTTAAAGCCACCTGGCTCTGCTGCAACGACTTCCTGATCAGAGGCGTTTTGTCGACAGCAGCGCAGAACGACACATTGCAAATCTCTCCTGCGCGTGATGCCGAATGGGTGTCGGCCACCGCAAGAAACGCGCGCAGATGGCGAAGATTATGCCGGTTCTGCGGAGCGGAGGACGTGCCTTGGGTCAATCGCTGTAATGCTCCAGTATCAAATCTGCCCGGTCAGCGAAGGAAGCCACTTGCGTTTCAAGGCCGAGCGCTCCGATTTCGTCCTGCCAGTCGACAGTCGCCGCCGCCATCCTGCACGGCAGCCCGAGTTCCTTCAGCGTCAAAGCCACCTAGCGCATTTCGGCCGCCCGACGCTTTCCATGCACCATCATTCGTTCAAGGTTATACGCGCCCCTGCCCGTCCAGTCGACCTGCGGTTCCGACGCCTGAAGAGAGGCGATGACATCGGTATCGACGCGCGCCCGCCGCGCCGCCAAAAAGCATTCGGCGGTCAGAGCTTCGATCCCCTTGACCATCACCGACCGCAGCATCTTGATCGATGAGGCACGACCGATATCCGCGCCGGCATAACTCGCCTTCATACCGAGCCGCGTCAGGAAGGAAACGGCCTCCTCCGCTTTCGGTCCGGAGACGAGAAGCGGAGTTCTATGACGCGCGGGATAGACCGGCGCCATGACGGCGACATCGACATAGCTCGCGCCTGTCCCCTCCACGATCGAGGCCGACTTTTGCTTTGTTGCCGGCGAGCAGGAATTGCAGTCGAAATAGACCGCATTCGCTGCGAGGAACTTGGATGTGGCCTCCGCCGCCTCAAGGGCGCGGTCAGCGGTAACTAGGCTGAATACGGCGTCAGCGCCCTCGACCGCCTGGCGAACCTGGTCGCAAAGGTGCACGGACAGCCGATCCGCATTGTCGACGATCGAGACACGCAGCGCCGGATCCTCGATCTTGATATCGAAGGTTGAAAGTCGCTCGATCCGGCTTGCGTCAGCCTCGGATCGCCATCCGGCGACGAATGCCTGCGCCGCCTCGCCAAATCCAATTGTCGCTATGGTCGTCATTGCGCAATACCCTCTGTGACAGATGGAAAAGGCGCGAAACAGCGCCTCTTCCGGTCCTTCTCAGTGCGCTGGGTCCTTGACCTTCGGGAAGGTCTGGAACTCGGTGTTGTAAAGCTCCCCGTCGACCTTCTCGACCTTGCGCATGTAGATGTCCTGGACGATGTCGCGTGTCTCGGGATCGATCGAGATCGGTCCTCGCGGGCTAGCAAGCTCCATACCCTTCGCCGCTTCCAGGAACGCATCGCCGCCCGCGTCACCCTTGGTCTTGTCAAGCGTCTTGTAAATGAGGTCCAGCGCGTCATAGGCGGCTGCGGCCACCATGTTCGGCCGCATTCCGTTGTTGGCCTTCTTGAACGCTGCGACGAATGCCTTGTTCTCGGCGGAGTTATGGCTGGCGGAGTACGGCCCGCCGGTAACGACGCCGATCGCCGGATCGCCCATGTTGTTCAGCAGGTCGTCGTCCGTGACATCAGCCATGGCAATGACCTTGATCCCGGACTTGTCCAGTCCGCGTTCGACGAACTGCTTCATAAAGGCGGCGCCAGCGCCCGTCGGAACGAAGACGAAGATAGCCTCCGGCTTTTCGTCTGCGGCGCGCTGCAGGAACGGCGCGAAGTCGGGATTGGCAAGCGGAACCTTCAACTTCTCGATGACCGAGCCGCCGTTCGCCTCGATCGTCTTGGCGAACCACTCTTCGGCGTCCTTGCCGGGGCCGTAGTCCGAGACTTCTGTCTTTTCTGCGGTGTTCATCCTGTTTCCCAGCCACCGACAGGCACTAGCGACGACGATTGCCGGCGTCCTCGCGGTCCTTGCGCCGACGGTTGGGCCGAT
>NZ_LMHV01000037.1 GCF_001429725.1 Rhizobium sp. Root708
GCGGGAAATCGGTGGCGTTTGTAGTGGGCGGTCGCATCTTTAGTCATGCCAATAGACTATTGCCTCGATCCGCAACAGTCGGTTAAGGCGACGCCACCATCCCGACATCTGGCGTCAAAGCGGCCGCCGCGGTGTCCTGTTGCCTACTGATATTTGGTTGGGGTTCTTTGGGCGAGGCGTCGGATGTCCGTGAGGCTTGAATTCCACCAGAAGTGACTTCAATTCTACCTCTCTGACGCGTCGCGCCGCTTCGTCCGGGCTCACCCAAGCAATCGTTCGTTCGCCGCGTTCCTTGAACTCTGCCCGCGACTCCTTGATCTCGATCTGGAAGATGTCGACGATACACGGCACAACGTCACCGTCCCCCAGAAGTCTGAGGTAGGTGTAGCGGCCGACCGGCTTCTTTCTGACCGAGCCAGCTCTGTTCAGACGCTTGAGGAGCGCTTCCCTCGGTAACAAGTGTGTCGTCCACCTCTGCGGTCAGTGAGAAGAGAACACCGTCGGTCCTTCGATGTTCCGTACTCGCTGTCTATTTCGGTATCGGGAGGACGAGAGCCCGTTGCGCTTCAAGGCGGCGACGTGAAGATCTTGCTGGATTAGCCATGATTGAAGCGAGCTGACCTTCAGGGCAGTACTTCTCGCCATTCAGCGACGATAGCCAGCTAACCGGCGCCGTTTAAATCCCACTTTTGTCCGCCGGTGTGATACAGTCTCTTATGATCTACGACCCCAAGGACCTCGAACTCGCGCGTCGGCAAGTGATCATCGACCGGCAGATGATTTGCGCTCAGCAGTGCCTGATTGACGGGATGCTGACGCGAGGCGAGCCCGTGGGGCTGGCTAACGAAAGACTGATCAAGTTCACACAGGATCTACGCAATCATTGCTTCGATCAAGACCTGATCCAGGCGTCGATCCGACTGCAGCGCTGAGCTTGAGGGCTCAGGGCGGTCGGCGGATTTGCCCTTTATTCACTCCTTGGCTTTTCCGTCAGGTTCCTCGGCGGTGTCTCGTTTTCCCGGCTGGCTATCTTTCTGCCGTGGTCGGTCCGTGCCTGCTCAAGTTCTCTCATTGTGGGTAAGTCCCCTACAGCTAGCCTCTTATCATCGGCCTCAGTGTTTCGGCGCTTTGTGAACCGATGCCGCGGCTTCTTTGTTTCGCAGGATTCGTTTGCTGCGCGAGCTCCCGCAATCGGCACGGCGATGTCGGCGCGTGCGGCGACGGCGTCGGCGATCAATTCCTTGGCCGAGGGATTGCCGTCCGGGCGCTGATCGTTGGCCCCGAAGTCTCGCCGATCTCGGGCAGTAAAGCGCTTGGTGTTCTCTCGGTCCGACATTTGATTGCCTCTCTTTGGAAGTCAGAAGTCTGCTTCGCGCACCGCCGCACCTAGCGGGGGGACTCGATTGTCGAGGGGTAGCGAACCTGGCGTTTGATGCGACCCCGGTTCAACACAAGTCGAAGCCGCCTCTCGCCGCTGCTTTCTTAACGAAGGTGAGGCCTCTCACTCTACAAAGCCCAGCCGTGTCAAATGAAGATGAGGCTCCCGTTGTACCAGGGCTCCCCCGATTGGAAAGTCGATACTCGCTAAGGCGCTTGCTCTCGAGGATCGGCAGAGCGGTCATAGGCGCTAACCAAATATACGGAGACCATGAACGAGTTCGCTTGATATTGAGCGGGCTATGGAGACGCAGGATGTGACAGGGTTCCATATTCTGGACTGGCAACAATCAGCTGATTTACATGACGTTGAATTCAACAGCGGTGCTGCAGCGTGAGCCATACTCAGAGCCCACGCTGCTTCAGAACGCCGTCGAAATGGTCGTTCAAAACAAGCCCAACGCCAAGTTGTCAGTTGGATCGTGCAATCTTGAGGAGATCTTCGTCGCTACCAATTCCCTCGCCGTACATCGTGAAGCGCAGGCTAGGCAGGGTTTGGTGACCGTGATCGCGTTTGGCAACGCAGCCGTCGAAGTTTCCCTCAACGATCGACAGTCCCATAGGTTTTCGATGGCGTTTTCGGACGTA
Source organism: Rhizobium sp. Root708 (assembly GCF_001429725.1). Taxonomy (GTDB): domain Bacteria; phylum Pseudomonadota; class Alphaproteobacteria; order Rhizobiales; family Rhizobiaceae; genus Rhizobium. Next base: position 2,026 of record NZ_LMHV01000037.1, read on the forward strand.
GCCAAACATGGTTCGTCCTTTCAGGTTGGGGCGGAAGCTGGGTCACTTCCAGTCGAAGCCGCCCGTGATCGGTTGGCTTCGATGCGGTGTTATACGCGGGTCTGCCCTCTGGGGCAACGTTCTATTCGCAGTAACATTAAGCGGGCGACATTTGTAACCGACATTGCATTCTATGCTTTTGCGCGCCGACGGGTGCTTAGTGGCAGCACACTGATCTTGAGCACTCATTTGCCATCCGAGGGTTCTGCGCTTCCGCGCCCGCTCATCGTGTTGGCGGCACTCGGAAGAGTGCGTCGTCAATCTCGCTTCTGGTAAGAGGCAACCGCCGTCGTTTTTTGCCTGTAGCAGCGCCGCGCCCTCGAAGAACTGCAGCAACGTGTCGCGTCGAACGGGCCTCTAACTGGTCGGTACTTGGTCCGAGATCAACGACGGGGAAACTCGTGCCGATATCGATTCGGCAGACTGCGGTGGGTGCGGCACATTGCGTTGTGGCATGGCAACCTCGTTCGGTTTGACCGCCTCATCATGCTGCGGGAGGACGGGGCGGACCATCCCAGTTGATGCGATGGCCGGTTGCCAAGCGAAAAACGTCACGCACCTGAAGACCGTTATGAGGCTTTCGAACCCACGGGCCTGCCAGATCATATCTCGCCGGGACAGAGCCGCGCGAGGCTGCGTGAGTGGCTGCCGACGACGGCGTTTTCGGCTACCGTCGACTGTGCGTCCTTCTCAGGTAGGAGGGAAAACCGTCGTGCGTCAATCGTATCTATCGCGAGAAAGGCTTTTCAGTACGCCAGCGGAAGGCGCGACATCATACTGTCGGTTGCTGCTATCATCGTAGATTTTCAGGCCCGCAACCCGTCAGCCACGAGTTTGAGTTTCTGGTGGACAGGCGACGCCTCAAGGACGCGGACGTGGTAAGGAATTTCCTCCGTTAGCCCAAAGCCCCGCTTTCAACCGCAAAGACCTGACACCTGTATGGTTTTCCAGCATTTGTTCACCGCGCTTTCCGGCTGTTTGACCGCCAAAGAGGATGCCCTGGCCTAGAGCTCGGCGGGGCTTGTTTTGGGGGGGCCACCTTCTGGTTAGATTGACCGCGCCGACGTGGGTATTTTATTTGCGTGCGCTCATGTCGAGCGTTTTTCACCCCCGTCATCGGTGGGGCCTCGCGGCCAACACGCGGGGCTTTCGGACGGTACATTCCTAAGTGATCGTTCGCCGG
>NZ_LMHV01000038.1 GCF_001429725.1 Rhizobium sp. Root708
GGCGGCGACCTGGTCGGAGCCCATGGATGCAACCTGAGTGGTGCTCAGTGCTGCGAGCTGCGTCTTCGTCAGAGCTGCGACCTGCGAGGAGGCGAAGGCTGAGATGGTTTCGGTGCGGAGGCCGGCAAGAGCCTTGACCGAGATGGCAGCGAGCTCATCGGTGGTGAAGGTCGCGATATCGTCCGAAGACAGGGCCTTGATGTCGTCCGCGGTCAGAACGGAGATCTGAGCGGAGCTCAGGGCCTGAACCTGCGTCGTGTCGAAGGTGCTGAGTTGCGTCGTCGTCAGAGCGGCGATCTGAACCTTGGAGAGCGCACCGACCTGGCCGGACGTCAGGCCGACAATGCTATCGGTCGTCAGAGCGGTGATCTGCTTGGCGCTCAGCGAGGTGATCTGGGAGGTCGTGAGAGCGCCGAGCTGTGCGGAGTCGAGTGCCACGATCTGGCTGGTTGCCAGTGCCGCGAGCTGCGTGCCCTTGAGAGCCATCAGCTTGTCGGAGGTCAGCGATGCGACCTGTTCCGTCGTCATGCCGGCCAGCGCCTTGACGCTGATGGCGGCAATTTCATCCGTGGAGAACGTTGCGAGTTCGTCCGTGGAGAGCGCCTTCAGCTGGTTGGCGCTGAGAGCGGCGACCTGAACGGATGAAAGCGCTTCAACCTGGGAGGAGGAGAGCGCATCGACCTGGCTGGTGTAGAGTGCGGTAACCTGAGCAGCGGAAAGGCCGCCGATCTGGGTGGAAGATAGAACCTGCATCTGATCGATGTTGAGGCCTATGACAGCGGCTGCCGAGATGGCGCCGATCTGCGACGAGCTTAGTGCAGCAACGTCATCGGTGCTGAGTGCCGAAACCTGGCTCGAGCTGAGCGCCTTGATCTGGCTTACGCTCATTGCCGCAATTTCGGAAGACGCAAGCGCGGCTATCGAAGCGGTCGATAGCGACTTGATTTGGTTGATGGTCAGCGATGAAACAATGGTGGTCATGGACGCGCGCCCCTGGTTAACTGATCAAAACGTCATTCCCTGCCATCGACCTCGAAGACGGACACAATGCCATCCATCGCGGCCTGGAGCGCGTCCTGCGCCCACGGGCAGCTTACCTGCACGCCGAAGCCCCCAAGGCATCGACAACGCAAGCGTCCTGTCGGAGAAAAGAATGCTGCATGGAACATGGCTCGCACGAGCCAGCGCATCGGAAGGGCATCATGCGCCCAGGGTCAACATGACCCTGATCCCTACGCCAGTGGACGCAGACTTCTGGAGTTGGCTACAGCGCCTCGCAACCTTGCCTAAGCAAAACGACGGGCGGCGTCCTTCGACAGAACCCTCACGACCACCACGATATCTATTCATTAGATTTTAATTTTGGATTAACAGGGGACACAGCCGTTCATCTATGAGACAGCGGCTTTTCTACCATTTTTGGGGAGATCGAGGCCCTGTATTACTTTGTGACAGAGCTCGAAGGGGCGACTTCATGAACTCTCGACATTGCGAAGGCACTTGATGACTTCGCGCAGCCCGCGCGTCAGATGCTTGTCGCGCCGCATGACCATGCCGAGTTTTCGGATGAGAGGAGGGCGGACCGACGACGTGACCAGCGCGCCGGCGGTGTCGCGCTTGAGCGCAAGACCCGGAAGCAGCGACCAGCCCAGCCCGGCGGCGACGAGCTCCTTGATGGCTTCGACGCTGCCGAATTCCATCATCGGTTCGCAGCCGACGCCCGATGCCTCGAACCAGCGGTCGGTCGCCGCCCGGGTGTTGCCGCCATCGTAGAGCATGAGGATCTTGTCGCGCAGGAAGGCGGCATCGGGACCACCCTCCGGCATTTCACTCCCGGCCGGCGCCACGGCCAGCATCTCGTCTTCATAGAAGGGCTCGACCTCCAGCGACCGGCCGGATGCCGGGAGTGTGACGACCGCGAGATCGAGCGCGTTTGCTTCGAGCGCCCGCAGGATCTCGTCGGTATTGCCGATCCGGACGATGACCTCGAGGCCCGGCATGTTCTTCTTGACGGCTGATATGGCGCGCGGCAGCAGATGGACGGATGCCGTTCCGCCGCTACCGATCCTGACGCGCCCGACGGAACCCTCTCGATAAGGCGCCATCGCTTCTCCCGCTGCTTCGCATTCGGCGAGAATACGCCGCGCGTGCGTGATCAATTCGACGCCGGCCGGTGACGGTTGCGCCCGTCGGCCGACGCGTTCGATCAGGCGCACGCCGAGTTGCTGCTCCAACTGCTTCACCTGCAGACTGACCGCCGGCTGCGTCAGGCCCACCTTTTCGGCGGCCGCGGTGAAGCTGCCGTGTTCGATAACGCTGACGAAGGTCGCGAGCTGATCGAGATTCAACAACAAAAGAAATCCTTATGATTTGCATTAAAACCATAATCTTCATTAGTGAGCGGAGCTAGCGTTATCTCCAGTGGTCATCTTGATCAGAAGTTTGGAGCACGCCATGGCGAGCAACGTCGGAGAAGAAACATCAACGCGCATAGATGCAGGCACGGTCGCCACCTTGTGGGAGCGAGTTGCAAGGCATTTCAGGCAATGGGCCGAGAAGCGGCAGAGCCGCCACACGCTCACCGAGTTGACCGGCGAGCAACTCGACGACATCGGGGTCACGCGCGGCGAGGCACGTGCGGAATTCGGTAAGTCCTGGTTCTGGGACCAAATCTAACCGGCCGATCTTAGCAGGCGGCGGCGCGCAGGTGGCGCGCCGCGAGCGCCGGTTAGCTGTCCTGATAGCGGGCTGCGACAAGAGCCGCGACCTGATCACCGCTCAGCGCCCCGATCTGCTGGCCGGTGAAGGCATCCAGCTGCTCGGTCGTCAGGCCAGCAATATCTTCGGTCGTCAGGCCCGATAGTGCCTTGGTGCTGATCGCGGCGATCTCGTCGGTCAGGAAGGTGCCGATCTCTTCGACCGACATCGCTCCGATCTGATCGGCGCTGAGGGCGGCGATCTGCGCGCTCGTCAATGCTGCCACCTGGTCGGAACTCAACGCGTCGACCTGGTCGGAGCTCAGCGCTGCGACCTGCTTTGCCGTCAGCGCGCTGATCTGGCTGGAAGCGAGACCTGAGAGAGCATCGGTTGTGAGGGCGCCGACCTGGGAGGCGGTGAGGGCTGAGAGGTGAGCGGTGTCGATGGCGCTGATCTGTGCGGAGACGAGGGCTGCAACCTGACCTGTGGAGAGGGATGCAATCTGCGT
>NZ_LMHV01000039.1 GCF_001429725.1 Rhizobium sp. Root708
ATCTCTTCTGCCTTGTGTCTTTTCGCTGCCATTCCAATGTCCTTCTTCGGCTCATAAGCCATACTTCAAGAAGGATCACTTTTCAGGGGGCAGACCAATTTCATCCTGAAAATAACTACCGATCAGTTCCATCGGATGCGCCCCAAGGGTCTTGCGAACGGCAATGAACAAATTGATTGAGAGGCGGTTTTTACCACGTTCGTACTTCTGGACCTGTGAAACGTAACGCCAAGCGCTTCCCCTAGATCGACCTGACTTATTCCTTTGAGGTTCCGGAGCGCACGGGTACGTTCTCCCATTTCTATGTCATCTTCACCTGTTCGCTGTGCGCGCATTCATAGGTCCCCTTTTGCCTGCACTACCACTTAGTGGCACTAGATCTCGATGCTTCCAATGCCCCTTGCCTCGCGGCCGCTGTGTGAAGATCCTACGATTAGGGTCCGACCCGCGCTCTTCCTCAACGGCTGTGACACCGGCAAAATCTTTCGACAGAGCCGTCGAGAGTCCTATGAGCGGCAGGGTTTATTCGATCATCTTCTTGATGGTCGCGATTGGGATGAACATCCGCATCGGGTTTGCCCCCAGAGGCTGGAAGCCATATTCTCTGTAGAGCTTTACTCGCCTCTCGGTGCGCCTAGCATCACCGCAAGCCAGGACATCAAGCATAACAATTGCCGTACCAATCTCATCCGAAATACGAGCTATTCGTGTCAAGCAGTCGATCAGCAAGTCGCCGCCATACCCTGCACCAGAAAATTTCAAGTCACGGCCCATCATTGAGATATAGGCTGCGGGAATTGACCCGTGTCCGGGCCGATCGCGGGAAAACTTTTTCGGAAGTTCGGTATAATCAACTGCGTGACTGTTGATGGCGTAAAAGCCCATCACCGGGCCCCCACCTTGCGTCATGACGAAAACACGAAGATTGTCGCTCTTCTGAAGTTTGTTTGCGGTCTTCTGAAAAAAGTTGTCGACCTGCTCGATGCCACACGAAAAAGCCGCCCGATCATGTTTTGAGGGATCGAGCGGCTCGATGATTGGCTTTGGCACTTCGTTTTGTGGCATTATTTTGAAACTACAGTCTCGCTGTGACGCTTGAAAGCAGCCTTCAGCTTATTTGTCGGCTCTGGCGGGTTATCCAGCGCAGAAAAAAACGCAGCATGATCGGCCGGTTGCAAAAGGGTCCGCTCATGAGCGGCAATCGTTGTCATGGCAGATTGATAAGCGGCGTTGATCGTAAATGCGGAGTCGTCTACCCCGGACAGCGCAGCAGCGCGTTGGATTGCCGTCTTGATGCGCGCCTTCGTACGAAACCCCATACGTGCGTCATTTGGCTCATCGATTTCGGCAGTCATATCTTTGAACGCAACCATTGTCGCCTCCTATGCGGGTGTGAGGGTATGGTTATGCGTACGTCAAAACGACGTACCGGTCAAGCCAATATACTGATTTTTGTACGTCGTATGGACGTACGCCGAAACGTCACTCAACGCTCTGCCTGCACAGCGGCTTGTTACTTCAACCGGCCCCTCGCCAAGCATACCAATCCTATCGGTTTACGGCTCGAACATTGTCTATCCTTGATATAGTTCAAATTCGCGCGCCCCCTGTGGCATCGATCATTTGACCTGTCGTCCAACGTGCATCATTCGATGCGAGAAAGGCGATCACGTCGGCGACATCCTCCGCCCTTCCAACGCGTGAGAAGACCGAGAGGGCCTCGGCGCCGGCGCGGGCGTCCGGCGATGCCAACCATCCGGCATTCATATCCGTCTCCGTCACACCGGGCAGGACAGCGTTGACTGTAATCCCACGAGCTGCGAATTCAGGTGCCAGCGCCAGTGTCAAAGTCTCCAGCGCGCCCTTCGAGGCCGCATAGGCGGGATGGGTCGGCGCCGCGATCCGCGTAAACCCGGTTGAGACATTGATGATACGGCCATTGTCACGAATGTGGTCGGCGACTGCCTGGATGAGGAAGAACGGCGCCTTGTAGTTGATCGTCATCACTTCGTCGAACGCGGATTCGCTCGTCTGCCTCAAGGGTATCGCGGGCGCGATACCGGCATTGTTCACCAGAATATCCAGAGTAGACGATCCCGTCTCGCTACGCGCGGCTTCGCTGAACTGCGACCAGAGACTTTCGGCTGCCTCCTTCCCCTGTCGGAGGTCGGCCTTGACCGCGACAGCCTTTACGCCAAGCGCCTCGATGTCGCGTATGGTGGCATGGGCCGCATCCCCATTGGCGGTGTAGTGCACGCCAATCAGCGCTGCACCCTCCCTGGCAAACGCAAGGGCAGCCGCACGGCCGATACCGCGCGAACTTCCAGTGATGAGGGCTATCTTGTCTGCAAGTCTCTGGTCCAGGGCATGTCCGCACAGGCCTGTGACGGCGCCTGCAATGCTCTGCTGAAACGGATGATCGACCTTGCGCTCGCGGCTTGGCCCGGAAACCGGCACGCCTCGACGCGCAACCCTGATTGAAGTTTCGTCCAACGGCTCAAACCGCAAGGTCACAAACGCCATGAGCGTGCGTCCAGCTCCAGAGGGATTCTTCGTTGCTCTTGAGCGGGGTCGAATCTATCGCTCCGACGCTGTTCCTCGTCGTCATCCGAACTTTTAGTGACAGTAGAGGTAATCCCCCCGCAAATTAACGGGCTTCAAAAGTAGAATTTTCTCGGGCTTTATGATCGAGGAGATTTTGATGAAGACGAGCAGATTTAGCGAACCT
>NZ_LMHV01000040.1:0-381793 GCF_001429725.1 Rhizobium sp. Root708
GTTGGCCAGGGCCTGAATGAGAACCTGTCGATCCAGCAGTCGCTGGAGCGCATCAATGCGGCAGCGTCGAACGTGACGGTTGCCGGCGCCGGCTCGCTGCCGAGCCTGGTGGTCGGAGCCGACCACACGGTCAGCGGCAGCATGGGCGAGCGCCGCACCGACATTGGCGCCACCAACACCACGTCAGGCACGGCAAGTGTCTCGTGGCTGCTCGACCTGTTCGGCCAGTACCGCCGTTCGAAGGAAAGCGCCCAGGCGTCGCTCGATGCCGCCTACTCGACCGCCGATGTCGCCAAGCTCACCTACATCCAGGATCTGGTGAACTCCTACATCGACCTGCGTTACTACCAGGAGCGCATCGCGCTCTCGCGGGCAAACCTGAAGTCGCGTCAGGAAACCTACGAGCTGACCAAGTTCCAGCTCGACGCGGGTGCCGCCTCGCGCCTCGACGTCGTCCAGGCCGAAGGTCTGGTGCAGTCGACGCAGGCCGAAATCCCCGGCCTCGAAACCAATGCCCGCGTCTCGGCCCACCATATCGCCACCCTGCTCGGCAAGCCTGCCGGTTCGATGGTCGACGAGCTGCTGCGCGGCTCGACGCAGCCGATCTTCCGCGGCGGCATCAAGGCCGGCGTTCCGGCCGACCTGATCCGCAACCGTCCCGACATCCGCGTTGCCGAGCGCAATCTGGCGACAGCCACCGCCGATATCGGCGTTGCGATCTCGCAGCTCTACCCGACCATCACCCTGTCGGGCTCGATCTCGCCCTCCTACGTGCGCCCGGTCGGCGCCAATGGCGGCCTGACGACCTGGTCCTTCGGCCCGACGCTGACGCTGCCGATCTTCGACGGCGGCCGYCTGCGCGCCAATGTCGACATTGCCAAGTCGACGGCCAAGACCCAGTAYCTCGCCTGGAAGCAGACGGTTCTGGAAGCGGTCGAGGAAGTCGARAACGCRCTGTCGGCGGTCCGCCGCGATGCGCAGACGGTCGAGTCGCTGCGCGCCCAGGTCAAGACGACCCAGGAGACCCTGGATCTGTCGACCGCCAGCTACAAGGATGGCGCCTCCTCGCTGCTCGACGTCCTCGACGCCCAGCGTCAGGTCTCGCTCGCCCAGGCAAGCCTGGCCGCAGCCGTCCAGCAGATGGCCAAGGACTACGTCTCCCTCAACATCGCCATCGGCGGCGGATACACACCGGACGGAAAACCAACCGTCGCTCCGCCAAAGGCAAGCTGANCAGCAGATGGCCAAGGACTACGTCTCCCTCAACATCGCCATCGGCGGCGGATACACACCGGACGGAAAACCAACCGTCGCTCCGCCAAAGGCAAGCTGAGAAAAATAGAGTTTGGAAAGCCCCGGTTCGCCGGGGCTTTCTTTTTATCGCCACGGGGCGGATAATTATCTCTCCAGAGCCAATTTGGATTCGACAACGGCAACCCCGTACTATACGGAATGGTTAAACGATTAACCTACGGGCGTCGGCAACCATGCCTCCAGCGAGACCGGGACCGAATCTGAGCAGGATAGCGACGTCGCTGGGTGTCTCCGTGGCGACCGTATCGAACGCTCTGTCTGGCAAGGGCCGGGTATCCGAAAGCCTTGCGGAGAGAATCCGCGAACATGCCAGCGAGCTTGGCTACGTCCCGAGCCAGGCTGGACGGGCACTGCGCACCGGCCGCAGCGGCGTGTTGGGTCTGGTACTGCCGGACATCGCAAATCCCCTTTTCCCGAAACTTGCGCAGGCCATCGAGTTCGCCGCGACAACCGCCGGCTACGGCGTCCTGATTGCCGACTCCAGAGGCGATGTCGCTGCGCAGACCGAAGCCATCAACCGGCTGATCGAGCGCGGCGTCGAGGGTATGGTCATCGTGCCGCGGCGTGCCACGCGTATTTCAGCCGCAAGCTGCCCGGTCGCGGTAATCGATACGGCGTCCACGCCCGGCAATACCGTTGCTGCCGACCACTGGCAGGGCGGACGCGATATCGCGACACACCTCGCCGAACTCGGCCACAAGCGTATCCTGATCATCGGTAACAATCCGGAATCCAACGTCCAGAACGATCGCGCGGGCGGCATTCGCTCCGGCCTGGCCGCCGACATGCAATCGACGACGCTATGGATCGAACGGCTGGAGCGAGACCAGGGCAACGGCTGCAGCCTCGGTCTGGCGGAGAAGGTTCGGGAGGGCTACACCGCTTTCGCCGCCCTCTCCGATCTGCAGGCGCTACGCGCGTTGACCGAACTTCAGCGCGACGGCATCGTCGTGCCCAATATGGCAAGCGTTACCGGTTTCGACGACCTCATCTGGTCGCCAGTGATTACACCGGCGCTGACGACAGCTGCCATGGACATGCGTCTGATCGCCGAGATCGCGATCGGATCCCTCGTCAAGACGATCCAGGAAACTGGACCACGTGAAGGCGTGCTTGTAACCGCCGAAACGGATCGCGTGCCGATGCAGCTGATCGTTCGGCAATCGTCCGGCCCCCCGACCGCGGCTCACCTTACCTACCAGACGGAGAACTCCTGACATGCAAAAGGCCCTCATCGCTTCGGCCGCGCTACTGGCGCTGTCGCCCCTCGCCGCGAAGGCAGAGGAAAAGACGCTGACGATTTCCGTCTATGCCTTTGCTCAGGATGACTTCAAGTCGATCGTCTACGATCCCTTCGAGGCCAAGTGCGGCTGCAAGCTGGTTGTTGAGACCGGCAACAGCGTCGAGCGTCTTGCCAAGATGGAGGCCAACAAGGCGAACCCCGTCATCGACATGGCCGTCGTCTCCATGGCCGATGCCCTGTCGGCCACCCGCAAGGATCTGATCGACAAGGTCGATACGGCAAAGCTCTCCAACTTCGGCAAGCTCTACGACCTCGCCAAGGATCCGAACGGCGACGGCATGAGCGTCGGCTACACCTTCTACGCAACCTCGATCGCCTATCGCTCCGACAAGATGAAGATCGAGTCCTGGGCCGACCTGCTGAAGCCTGAATATGTCGGCCATGTCGCCTTTCCGAACGTCACCACCAACCAGGGTCCGCCGGCGCTCTTCATGCTCGGCCAGGCGCTCGGCAGCGACAACCCGGATCTCAAGGCCCCGATCGAGGCGCTCGGCGAGAAGAAGGACGAGATCGTCACCTTCTATGAAAAGTCCTCGCAGCTTGTGCAGCTGATGCAGCAGGAGGAAATCTGGGCAGCGCCGATCGGCCGCTTTTCCTGGGCCGGCTTCACCAAGCTCGACGTTCCCGTCGCATGGGCAACACCCAAGGAAGGCCAGACCGGCGGCATGAACGTCATGGTCGTCACCAAGGGATCGAAGAACCGCGATCTCGCCCTGCAGTTCATGGACTTCTGGCTCTCCACCGAAACGCAGACGAAGCTTGCTGAAAAGCTGGTCGACAGTCCTGCGAACAAGGAGGTCAAGCTCTCCGAGGAAGCCGCCAACAACCTGACCTATGGCGAAGAAACCGCCAAGAGCCTGAAGCTCATCCCATCCGCAGCCGCGCTCGACAATCGCGCCGCATGGCTGAAGGAATGGAACGACAAGGTCGGCCAGTAATCTCAAGGCCGGCTCGGCAATTTGCCTACCGGCACTTTTATCCGTCGAAAGTCTTTTCATGTTTCAGAACCGCGCAGAAGCCCTGGCGCTTGCCCTGCCCGCAGCAATCTTTGCCGCGCTGGTCTTCCTGCTGCCCGTCGTCGTCCTCCTCTCCGAAGGCTTCCGCGTGGATGGCGGCTGGACGTTTGCCGCCTATACCGGCTTCTTTTCCGAGTCGCTGAACCGCACTGTCTTTTTGCGGACCTTCCGGCTGGGGCTCGAGGTCACGGCAGTCTCTGCCGTCATCGGCTATGCCGCCGCCTTCGCGATCGTCAACATGCCACCCAAGGGCAAGGGCCGGATGATCGGTCTCATCACCCTGCCGCTGATGATCTCCCCGGTCGCCCGCACCTATGCCTGGATCGTCATCCTCGGTCGCACCGGCATCGTCAACCAAGCCATCCAATGCCTCGGCCTCAGCGACGGCCCGTTGCGCCTGCTCTTCACCGAGACCGCCGTCTTCATCGGCCTCTTGCAGCTTTTCCTGCCGCTGATGATCCTGTCGCTGATCAGCGCGCTGGAGAATATGCCTAAGGATGCCATTCCCGCTGCCCGCGTGCTCGGCGCCAACTGGTTCCAGGTGTTCTGGAAGGTGATCCTGCCGCTCACCCGCGAGGGCCTTGTCGTTGGCGGCACGCTGGTCTTCACCGGATCACTGACAGCCTACATCACGCCTGCCGTGCTCGGCGGCTCGAAGGTGCTGATGCTTGAAACACTGCTCTATCAGCAGGTGTCGGTTGCCAACAACTTCGTCTCGGCAAGCGTCATCGCCTTCATGCTGATCGTCATGAGCTTTGCCGCCAATATCCTCCTCAAACGGCTTGCCACGGCGAGGAATAAGCGATGACCACGCGTCTTCTCTCTCCGCTGGTTCTCGGCCTGTTGCTGATCTTCCTGATCGGCCCGTTCCTGATCATCATCGCCGCATCACTGTCGGCCGGCGACACGCTCGCCTTCCCGCCGCAGGGCCTTTCCCTGAAATGGGTCGCCAAGGTCTTCACCATCGACAGTTTCCGCGAGAGCTTCGCCATGTCGATGTTCCTCGCCGTCTTCGGCACGCTGACAGCACTCGTCCTCGGCATCCCCGCCGCCTATGCGCTGTCGCGCTACAAGTTGCCCTTCGGCGAAACCGTCCGCACGATCGTATCGCTGCCGATCATCGTTCCCGGCATCATCGTCGGCCTGGCGCTGCTGCGCTATCTCGTCGTGCCCTTCGGCTTCAACATCACGCTGGCCCTGTTCATGGCCCACACGGCGCTCGTGCTGCCCTATGCCGTGCGCGTGGTGTCAGCCAGCCTCAACAACCTGCGCTCGGATATGGAAGAAGCAGCCGTCCTGCTCGGCTCCTCGCGCGTTGGCGCCTTCTTCCGCGTCGTCATGCCGAATATCCGTGGCGGCATCCTCGCGGCCTTCATCCTCGGCTTCGTGACGAGCTTCAATCAGGTGCCGGTCTCGCTCTTCCTCTCCGGTCCGGGCGTGCGCACGCTGCCGATCGACATGCTGGGCTACATGGAGACAACCTACGATCCGTCGATCGCGGCACTCTCCTCGCTGCTCGCCTTCCTTTCCATCGGCATCGTCTTTCTTGCCGAACGCTTCTTAGGATTCTCTCGTTATGTCTGACACCTATCTCAAACTCGACAAGCTGACGCTTGCCTACGGCGATACGGTCGCGGTGAAGGATCTGGATCTCACGATCGCAAAGGGCGAGCTCGTCGCTCTCCTCGGTCCCTCCGGCTGCGGCAAGACGACGACGATGCGCTCCATCGCCGGCCTGCTCTCCCCGACATCCGGCCGCATCACGCTCGATGGCAACGACATTACCCGTGTTTCCGCCAACAAGCGCAACGTCGGCCTCGTTTTCCAGTCCTACGCGCTGTTCCCGCATCTGACCGTCTATGAAAACGTCGCCTTCGGCCTGCGCCTCAAGGGCATCGGCGGCAAGGATCTCGACGCCAAGGTCAGTGCCGGCATCAAGTCGGTCGGCCTTGCGAAATTCGCCGATCGCAAGCCCGCCGAACTCTCGGGCGGCCAGCAACAGCGCGTGGCGCTTGCCCGCTCCATGGTCATGGAGCCGAAGGTTCTCCTGCTCGACGAACCACTTTCCAACCTCGACGCCCGGCTGCGCCTGGAAATGCGCGCCGAGCTGCAGCGCGTCCAGAAGGAAACCGGCGTCACCATGATCTTCGTCACCCACGACCAGATCGAGGCGCTGGCGCTCGCCGACCGGATTGTGGTGATGCTTGATGGAGGCATCGAGCAGATCGGCACGCCGGAAGAAATCTACAACAAGCCCGTCTCGGCCTTCGTCGCCGATTTCGTCGGCTTCGAAAACGTCTTTGCGCTGGAAAACGGCAAGCTCGCGACATCCAACTCACTCGTCGAGCTTTCCGCCCCAGTGCCGCCCGCCCTAGCGACGAAAGCCGCAAAGGGCCTGGCCTGGCGTCCGCGCATGGTGAACCTTGGTTCAGGTCCTTACCAGGGCACCGTGCGCGGCACCTCGTTTGCCGGAAACACCCGCGAATATCTGCTCGACACGCCGCTTGGACCGATCAAGGCCGAAGTCGATGCCGAGCTGCCGACACATGCGATCGGCTCGACGCTTCCCTTCGATCTGCCGCTTGCCGCTGCAGCGCCCCTCTCACGTTACAGGTAACATCATGGGCGTCTGGATCGACACCGACATGGGTTTTGACGATATCGCCGCGATCCTCGTGGTGATCCACGCAAAGCTCGACATATCAGGCGTCTCGCTCGTCTTCGGCAACACGCCGCTGCCGCAGGTGCGCGTCAACGCATCTGGCGCCGCCAAGGCCTTCGGCTGGACCTTCCCGATCCACAGCGGCCGCGCCATGCCTGTGCTCGGCCAGCTCGAGACCGCGCAGGCGATCCTCGGCGAAACTGGGATTCCGACATCAGGCCAAGGCCTGCCCGCCGCGCCGGCCTTGCCGGAAAGCGACGCGTTCGGAGCGCTCTGCCGCTGGCTGGAAACCGAAGGCCCGCACCGGATCCTGGCGCTCGCTCCGTTGACCAACCTCGCGGCGCTCGCTCTGGCACGCCCGGACCTCGCGGCCCGCATCACGGAACTGACCTGGATGGGTGGCGGCGTCACCGCCGGCAATCACACGGCATCCGCCGAGTTCAACGCACTGGCTGATCCGGAAGCGCTTGCCATCGTTCTCGCCCATAACCTGCCGCTGCGGATGATAGACCTCGATCTCTGCCGCAAGGTCATCGCAACGCCCGACGACGTTGGCCCGGTGCGAAACGCCGGTGGTGCCAACGCAGCGCTGATCGCCGACATGCTCGACGGTTACATCGGTATCGGCACAAGCCGCGGCAGGCCGGGGATGGCGATCTACGATCCGTCCGCCGCCGTCGCCTTCGTCGCACCCGAGATCGCTACCTTCCGTCCTGCACGGATCGACGCCGAACTGCAGGGCCAGCATACGCGTGGCCGCACCGTGGTCGAGACCCGGGCGACGCATGGGACCTTCAACGCCGAATACACCGTCGACATCGACGCTGAAAGAGCCCGTGCCCTGATCCTCGGCGCGCTGATCGATGAGGCCAGCCGATGAGCACCGCGGAACCGAAGGATCTGAACGATCCGGCACTTCGTGCCCGTGCCGTCGCCGCCGCGCGCGGTGATGCGCCTTTCGACCTGCTGATCTCGGGCGGGCGCCTGCTCGATATCGTCACCGGACTGATCCGCGAGGCCGACATCGGTATCGTCGGACCACTGATTGCAAGCGTCCACGCGCTGGGCAGCCGCACCGACGCAGCAAAAACCGTCGATGCGACAGGCAGCGTCATTTCGCCGGGCCTCATCGATACGCACATGCATATCGAAAGCTCGATGGTGACACCCGCCGCCTATGCGGCAGCCGTCGTTCCACGCGGCGTCACGACTGTTGTCTGGGATCCGCACGAGTTCGGCAACGTCCATGGCCTCGACGGTGTGCGCTGGGCGATCGAGGCCTCCCGATGCCTGCCGCTGCGCACGATCGTGCTTGCGCCGTCCTGCGTTCCTTCCGCACCCGGGCTTGAAGTCGCCGGCGCCGATTTCGACGCATCGGTTGTCGCTGAAATGCTGCGTTGGCCCGGCATCGGCGGTGTTGCCGAAGTGATGAACATGCGCGGCGTCATCGACGGCGATCCACGCATGACCGATATCGTGAATGCCGGCCTCGCTTCGGGAAAGCCGGTCTGCGGCCACGCGCGCGGACTTGAAGGCGCTGACCTGAACGCCTTCATGGCGGCCGGTGTCAGCTCCGATCACGAACTAACCTCCAGCGCGGACCTGCTGCAGAAGCTCGCCGCCGGGCTGACCATCGAGCTGCGCGGCTCGCATGATCATCTGCTGCAGGAGTTCGTAACCGCGCTCAACAGCATCGGCCACCTGCCATCGACAGTCACGCTCTGCACCGACGATGTCTTCCCGGACGAACTGAACGACGGCGGGGGTCTCGACGATGTCATCCGCCGGCTCGTCCGCTATGGCATGAAGCCGGAATGGGCGCTGAGAGCCGCCACCTTCAATGCAGCGCAGCGACTGAAGCGCTCGGATCTTGGCCTGATTGCGGCTGGGCGACGCGCCGATATCGTGCTCTTCGAAGACCTCGTTGGCTTCGCCACGAAGGCGGTGATCGCCAACGGCGCAATCGTCTCGACGTCAGGCGAGATGGACGCCCAGTTGCGCTCGTTCGACACCATCGCTCTGCAGAACTCGGTCAAGCTGACCGCCCTGACCGACAATGACTTCAAAGTCCCCGCCACCGGCAAGCTCGTTCGTGTCGCCACGATCGACCGCCCCCGCTTTACGCAGTGGGCCGAGGCGGAAACCGGCGTCGACGGCGGTTTCGTCGTTCCGCCGGCCGGAAGCACCATGATCGCTGTCGCGCATCGGCACGGCAAGGTCGACGGTCGCCCGCGGGTCGGCTTCCTCACGGGCTGGGGAGAATGGCGCGGAGCCTTCTGCACGACGGTCTCCCACGACAGCCACAACCTCACGGTCTTCGGCGGCAACGCACGCGACATGGCGGTCGCCGCCAATGCGGTGATATCAGCGGGCGGCGGCATGGCTGTCGCCAAGGATGGCCGGATCGAAGCGCTTCTGCCTCTGCCGGTGTCCGGCCTCGTCACCGAAGCGCCCTTGGAAGAAACAGCGGCGTCCTTCCGGGCGATCCGGAAGGCGATGGAGAAGATCGTCGACTGGAAGCCACCCTATCTTGTTTTCAAGGCCTGCTTCGGCGCCACGCTTGCCTGCAACGTCGGTCCGCATCAGACGGATCGGGGGATTGCCGACGTCCTGACCGGCAAGGTGCTCGAAAGCCCCGTGATCGAGATTCTCGACAGCGAATAGCGGCAGCATCCGGGTGCCCCGGATACCAGCGTGGCGGGCAAGTGATCTAGAGTACGGCCTTGAGCTCGTGCTCTACCAGCGTTGACCAAAAGGCCGCGCCATAACCGATGGCATGGTCGTTGAAGTCATACGCGGTATTGTGATGCAGGGCGCCATCGACAGCAGGGCCGTTGCCGAGCCAAACGTAGCATCCAGGCGCATTCTGGCCAAAGAAGGCGAAATCATCGCCTGCCGTTGACGGCGGGAAGCTGGTGCGGACCTTCCCCCCGAAGACAGCTCCGGCAGCGCCTAGCGCACGCGCGGTCGCATCGCTGTCATTGACAACAGGCGGGATGCGCCGTTCGAACTGGTAATCGACCGCAATGCCGAACATCGCCGCCGTGCCCTTCGCAAGCCTGCCGATCTCTTCCTCGAGCTGGTCGCGGACCTCAGGCGAATAAGCCCGGGCAGTCCCGCCGATCTCGACGATATCGGGGATCACGTTCAATGCCTTGGGATCGCCCGCCTGCAGCGAACAAGCGCTGACGACGGCCGGCTGCAGCGGATCGACGACGCGTCCGACAATCGTCTGCAACGAGGTCAGGAATGTGCCGGCTGCCGTGATCGGATCCTTGCCTAGATGCGGCTTGGCGCCATGCGTTCCGGTGCCTCGGAAGGTTATGCGCCAGCTGTCCGACGATGCCAGTTGCGGTCCTTCGACCACGGCGATCTCATCGACGGCAAGGCCAGGCATGTTGTGAAGACCGTAGACGGCATCGCACGGGAAGAGCTCGAACAGACCGTCCTCGACCATCTTGCGCGCACCGCCCCTGCCCTCCTCTGCCGGCTGGAATATGAAATGCACGGTTCCGGAAAACGCGCGCGTCGCCGCCAGATGTCGCGCCGCGCCGAGCAGCATCGTGGTGTGCCCGTCATGTCCGCAGGCGTGCATCTTGCCGGCAAATTTGGATTTATACGGACGATCAGCAACTTCAGGCATCGCAAGCGCATCCATATCGGCTCGCAGCCCGATCGTCCGCGGGCCGTTGCCGACCTGAAGCGTACCGACAACACCGGTACCGCCGAGACCGCGATGCACCTTGATGCCCGCCTCCTCGAGCAACCGCGCGACGACGTCACTCGTGCGCTCCTCCTCGAAGCCAAGCTCGGGATGGGCGTGCAGATCGCGACGCACCTCGGTGAGGAAGGGTAGATCGTTTTCGATCCGGGCGGGAATGGGCATGTGCCGGACGTCCTGTACTGCGAGCAGGCGCCGGAACGGCCCCCGCTTTTGAGAACCTTATCCGTCAAAAGCGCATGGAGTTCAACCAAGCAGGGCGCTTCTTCAGCGATCCTTGACAGCGCGAACCCCGAAATGCCTAATTCTGTCAGAGGACGACCGATGACCGACGATATCGCTTCGACAGACAGCAAGCTCACCACGTCCAAGCGCCGATGGGCGGGCGAAGGCAGATTTCTCACCGGACGCATAAGCCGTCCGGAAACCGACCGTCTGCCTCCGGGGCAGCACCTCGTCAAGAACTGGCCTGTTCTCGACCTCGGCCAGCAACCGATCGTCGAGCTTGAGAACTGGTGCCTGCAGGTGGTGGGAGGCGTCGAGCATCCGCAGAACCTGACATGGGCTGCCTTCTCGGCTTTTGAACAGAGCGGCAAGACATCGGACATCCATTGTGTAACAACGTGGTCGCGCTACGACAATCGCTGGGAAGGCGTGGCAACCCGCGATCTTCTTGATCTCGTCCAGCCAAGGCCGGAAGCGACGCATGTCATGCTGACGAGCTACGACGGCTATACCACCAACCTGCCGCTTGCCGATTTCGCAGCCGAAGACGCCATTCTCGCGACCGCCTGGGAGGGCCACCCCCTGACGCGCGACCACGGCGGCCCGATGCGGCTGGTGGTGCCGCACCTCTATTTCTGGAAGAGCGCGAAATGGCTGTCGCGTATCGAATTTCTCGCCGGTGATGCCGCGGGCTTCTGGGAGAAGAACGGATACCACATGCTGGGCGATCCCTGGCGCGAGCAGCGCTATTCGGACGACTAGATGACGCGCTGGCGAAATATGGTACCAAATGGTACATTATTTACTCGCCGGTAACCCGAAACACGCTAGACAGATGCGGATCGTCCAAAGGAGGACCGCATGGTCAGCGCAGTTTCCAGCTCATCGACATTGCTTTCTACGTCAAATTCTTCGTCGTCATCCTCGTCCTCGTCGGACGATGCGGCCAGCATCAAACAGCAAATCGCAAGCAAGGAAGCCGAGCTTGCGAGCACCGAGGATCCGACGGAAGCCAAGACCCTGCAGAGCGATATATCGACGCTCGAAGCGAAACTGGCAAAGCTCGAAAACTCGTCGAGCGAGAAGAGCGGCGAGCAGAGCGCAGGCGGCTCCCAGCCCTCGAAGCTCTCCGGTGAAGGCGACCGTATCGGCACGACGAACTTCGATGAAGACAGCGAGTTCGGCGAGCGCGTCGCTTACGTCTGACGCTCTGGCACGGTTGGGCGGCGAAGGATTGCAAGCGCCGCCACGACCAGCAGGCCCGAGATCCCGGCAAGCCCAGCAAGAGTGGTGAGGCTGGCCAAGTGCGTGGGAACCGCGCTCCAGCGCGGCCGAACGATATCGGCCGTGTTGAAAGCCTCACCGCTGAACTCGCAGGTGATCAGCGCCAGCCCACGCCGAACCATACCGGCATCGACTTCCGAGACGATTGCCTCGGCGGCCTCCGCTTCGCCTTTCATCGTCCGCATCATCAGCAACACCGCCTTTGTGGCGGCAAGATAGGCATGCGCACATTCGTTGAAGGGGCTTGCCTCATCCGTGACGCTGCCGGGCATCCGGCCCCAGAGGCAATAGGCGTACTGGATCTCAGCGAAATTCAGAACCCGCCGGAATGGCTCGTTCGTATCGACCGCCCCTGCGGCCAGATCGATAATCCGCGACCGGTATTCGGCAATCATGACCATTTCGCCATGCGATATTTCCGGTACGGCAATCCCGGCATGCGGCCCTTCGGTCGTACGCTGATGGGCAGCCGTGCCGCCGGCGGTCACCAGCAACATCATGAGCGTAAGCGCGCGGAACAAATGTGAACTCGGCAAAGGGATACCAAAAGACCCCGGATTTGGCCGGGGTCTTCCTCTCTGGCTATCGAAACGCCGGAGCGCGAGCATGTCGCCCGGCGCTTGCCGAAAGCTTGCGATTGGCAAGCGCACCGAACACCAGCCCGATTGCAGCCCACAAGATCACATGCATGCCGATCGAGGTCGTCCGGAACCTCCACAGGACCATCGCCGAATAGTTCTCCGGCACTTCGTTGATCGGCGGCAGCAGATACTGAACGATCCCGATGAACAGCATGTGGCAAAGACCGGCAATGATCGCGCCGTTCCATAGGCCGAAGCGGGGAGCCAGACGGCGTGCCACGACGATTGCGGCAACGAGTGCAGCAATCGACACGACGATCATCAGGAAGAAGAGCTCTGTCCTGACGCCGATCGTATCCGGATTGCCGACCGCAGGCGGATTCGCAGGATATTTGACGTTCGGCACCAATACCACGGCGACGAACGCTGCGATGGCGATGACCGCCGAGGTTCCTCGGGCACTCAAGCTGCTGATACGTCCCTGCACGAACGCGAAGACGAGCGCAAAAAGACCGCCGACGGCGACGCTGTAGGCCATGACGCCGGTGAAGAGGCCGATGCCGGCCTGCGTGGCGCGCGTGACGATCTCGGGCTCAGACGCCTCGCCGGCAGCCTGCGCGGCTGCTTCCTCGAAGGCAATCGCCTGATCGACCAGCGGCTCGCCGAACGTATGGGCGAATGCGAAGACCAGGATGCCAGCGATCACCCCCGCGAGCATGCCGCGAAGCAAAAGATTTCCAACCATGTTCGCAACTCCCTTAGTGGCAGGGGAAGCCGAGAAGATGCCGGCCGTCGTGCACGAATTCATGCACGTACATACCGTTGAAGAGCGCCATCGCGCCTTCCTCGGTGCCGACGAAATAGATGGCGATCAGCATCAGCAAACCGCCGAAGATCGCCCAGGGCAAGATCTCGCCAACGGGAATGGGCGCCGGAACCGAAACGGGCGTAAAAGTGGTGTCAGACATGTATTCCTCCTGGAATGACGCGTTCAGTCGAGAATTGTTGCGTGGTAGGGTCTGACTTCCAGTTTGAGGTATCCTCATCCTGGTCACAGTGGCGCGACCGCACCGGAATTTCACCGGCTTCCAAACCCACAACATCACCGTTATATCTGCGGCCTCGAACCTGTCAACGAAACTTCATACAGCGACAGGCCACCACTCCCGTTATCCGGAATCGACCCGAATGATGACGCGCCTCACCTGGATCTGTCACGGAGCAACCGCGGCCAATCGCGGTGCCCGCTTTCCCTTGGACGAGCCACTGGAGGAAGCCGCGTTTCAGGAAACCGTTGCCCTTGCCCAGTCGTTGCAACGCTCCGACCGGGCCTTCGTCAGCCCCACTCTGCGCACGCGACAGACGGCCGAGGCTCTTGGCGTGCCCTTTACTGTTTCCGCCGCGCTCGCCGAATGCGACTACGGTTACTGGAACGGCCAAAGCATGGCCGGCATTCAGGACAGCGACCCCGATGGCCTGACTGCCTGGCTCGCCACACCTGACGAGGCGCCGCATGGTGGCGAAAGCATTGCAATGGTCCGTGCCCGTGTCGAAGAGTGGATGGAAACCCACTCCGGCACCGGTGGGCACATAATCGCGATCACCCACGCGACGGTAATCCGGACGGCAGTGCTTGCAGCCTTGCAGGCACCACTTTCCTCTTTCTGGCGGATCGACATCGAGCCGCTCTCGCTCGTGCGAATGACCTGCAACGGAACGCGCTGGTCGCTTCGTTTCGGCGCGGCCTGAGACAGACTCATCTTTTATCAAGCGCCCTGCCGGCGATCAGCTTTACGCAAGGCAATTGCGCGATAGCTAAATTGCGCGACCTCTGAAAGGGCCGCGACCTTCATCAAGGAGGTTCGACCATGCCTTATGACTGGAGCGGGGCACGCGCACGGCGCTCTCGCATCATGCGACTGACCACTGCCGTTTGCGTTGTGTTGCTGTTTGTCAGCGTTTCGCTGTTCATGCATCTCTGATCGAGGTGGGCGGGCCCGCCGCTCGCCCTACCTCGTCTACCAATCCGCGTGGTCGGATCACTAGAAATCGCCCTCCGGTTTCAACAAACATTTCAGACTTCGGTGCTAAACCCGGCGATGGGTGGAGATGGAGTGAGGAATGCCGGTATTCTTCCGGAGCAGAGCCGGACGGCAATGTCTGTCACTCATAGCGCTGGGTATGGCGCTGTGGGTTGCCGGAGCGATGCTGGAATTTGGTTATTGGCTGGCGACCTTCGTCAGCGAGTTCGAGCCTTACGGCGCCGACAAGCTGGTACTTGCGCTCGCCATCGGTGGCGCCATGAGCTTTCTCTATTCCGTGCTTCGGATCGCCGACCTTCGCAAGGAGATGGATCAGCGTGCCAGGGCGGAGGCCAAGGCCGACTGGACGGCGACACACGACCATTTGACCCGTCTGCCGAACCGCTACGCATTCGAGCGCAAGGTCCTGCGCCGGAAGCCGTCTTCGGAAGACGATCCTGAGACCATCAGGAATGTCACCATTTTCTGCATCGATCTCGATGGCTTCAAGAAGGTCAACGATCTGATCGGTCACAATGGCGGCGACGCGCTGCTGATCGAAGTTTCCAAGCGAATCTGCGCCATCGGCAGTGCCGACTCCGTCTACCGCTTCGGTGGCGACGAGTTCATCGTCATTGCAGCCGGGTTTTCGGAGCAGCAGGAGCAACGCTTCGCGCGCCTCCTGATTCAAGCCGTGACGCGGCCGGTCCATATCCAGGGCTTCGCGGTCGAGGTGGGCGCGAGCGTCGGTTACGAGCGCTGGGCGGAAGGTCGGGAGCCGCTGGAGGAAGCTGCGCACCGCGCGGATCTAGCAATGTACGAGGCCAAGTCGCGTGGCCCGAACCATTATTTGGTGTTCGAAGCCGGCATGCGGGAAAAGGTAACGGTGCGGGCAGCGCTCGAAGCCAAGCTGCGTATCGCCATCCAGGAAAAGGCCCTACGCCCCTTCTATCAACCGCTCATCGACCTCAGGAACGGCGAGGTTTGCGGTTTCGAGGCGCTGGCGCGCTGGACGGACAGAGACGGCACCAGCATTCCGCCCACCACTTTCATCGCCATTGCCGAAGAGACCGGCCTCATTACCGCGCTGTTCGAGGACCTGCTCGACCAGGCCTGCCGCGATGCGCTGAACTGGCCGGACCATATCCGCCTGTCGTTCAACGTCTCGCCGGTGCAGATGGAGGACAAGCTTCTGACGACGCGCATCTTCCAGGTCCTCGCCGGAAGCGGCCTGAAGGCCCAGCGTCTCGAGATCGAGATCACGGAAAACGCACTCATCCAGGACCCCGCGGCGGCCGCCGCGATCCTGGCGGAACTCCACGACGCGGGCGTCCAGATCGCCCTGGACGACTTCGGCACCGGCTATTCGAGCCTTGCGCAGCTTGCCCGCTATCGTTTTGACAAGATCAAGATCGACAAGAGCTTCATCGCGACCTACCGGGAAGACGAGCGTCAGGAAAAGATCGTGCGCGCCATGCTGGGCCTCGGTCACAGCCTGAACATTCAGACGACGGCCGAGGGGATCGAGGAGCATCGTCAACTCAGCCACCTTCTCCAGCTCGGCTGCGACATCGGCCAGGGCTATCTTTTCGGCAAGCCCATGCCGGCAAACGAGACGCTGATCTTCCTGGAGCAGCGTGAAAAAACAGCCGCCGTCGGTTAATATCCGCAACATTAGCGAAATTTAATGGAACTTTCCCTCCGACGGACGCGTTTCTGCTCGAATCTTGCGGTCTTTTGACCGCATGCACGCTGTTCTTGTGTGCAGATTCACGCATGGGGCATTCGGCCCGGCGTCATAAGCAGACCATCCTGTCATAGGAGAGGGACTAAAATCATGAGTATCCGCATTATTACTGCGTCCGCAGCATTTCTCGCGTTTGCCGGAGTGGCATCGGCTGCCGACGTCGTCACTGAGACGCCACCGGAACCGGTCGCCCAGGCAGCAGCACCCGTATTTACCTGGAACGGCTTCTATGTCGGTCTGCAGGGCGGCGGCGCGTGGGGCAACGGCGACTTTTCGGGCATCGGATCGTCCAGTATGAACGGCGGCCTCATCACCGGCTTCGGTGGTTACAACTGGCAGCTCGACAACAACATCGTTCTCGGCGTTGAAGGCGATGCGTCGTACAATTGGAACAAGGAAACGATCGGCGGCGACGAATTCAAGTTCGACACGACGGGATCGGTTCGCGCCCGCGTCGGCTACGCCCTCGATCACGCCCTGCTTTACGGCGCGGCCGGTTGGACCGGCGCTCGTGGTCACGTCGACACGCCGCTTGGCGACGACAGCGCCACCTTCTCAGGCTGGACGGTCGGCGCAGGCGTCGACTACGCCTTCACCGACAATGTCTTCGGCAGGCTCGAATATCGCTACAACGACTACGGCAGCAAGAACCTGCTCGGCATCGACACCGACTTCAACCAGAATGTGGTGACTGTAGGCGTCGGCGTTAAATTCTGACGCATAGCAACTAGGCTGTCCAAATATCGAAGGCCCGGACAAGATCCGGGCCTTTTTTCATGGCTGCATAGCGGCGCCCGGCTTTGAGAGTGGCCGCGTATTTCGGGCACGAATAGAAAGCTGTTCAAAACCTGTTTCACAGAGTGCATGCGCCGCGACCGCAGCGCAAACATTAATGTATGGTTAATTACTAACAGATAGAATCAAAGCAAATTCAATACGATAGTGAGAATCTGTCGTCCTGGATGATATTGCCGAAAAGGTGGTCGATGCGAATTTCCCTGATACTTTCCATGGTGGCGGCGGCATTGACGATCCTGCCCAGCGAAGGCTCCGCGGGCTCGATGCTGCGCGCCTCACGCTCGATAGGCGCCCCGATCGGTTTTCCATCCGCTTGCGCGCGTTATGCCTGGCTGTGCCACAATCAGGGTGGCGGCAAGATCGGCGATGATGCCGCCATGCCGCTCCTGCAGCGGGTCAACCGCAGCGTCAACGCCAGCGTAAGGCCTGCGCTGGACATTACGACATCAGGAAAGTCGGAATACTGGTCCCTGCCGATCGACAGCCGCGGCGATTGCGAGGACTACGCGCTTCTCAAGCTGAAAACGCTCCTCGATTCGGGCTTTCCATCCAACAAGCTGTCCATGTCCGTCGTGCTTGATCGCCGCGGCAACAACCACGTCGTGCTTTTGGCAAGACTGAAGGCGGGCGACTATGTGTTGGACAATCTGTCCGGAAGTGTCAGAACCTGGGAAAGCACCGGCTACACGTTTCTCGCCAGCCAGAACTTCAGCAACAAGGGAGCATGGCAGGTAACGCTTGCCGGCCCACGCGCCGGACAGTTCTCGGGAACCTGATTTTCGGCTAGCCGCCGCAACAAGCACGTCGATGTCGTGAGGTTTAGATTTGATAAGGCCCGGGCGGTGACCCGGGCCTTATTTTCTTTCGGTTCGGTGCTGGCCGCGCGTTGCGCGACCATCACCGTTTCCTTCAGGGATCTGTTATTCGGCCGTTCCGCTATTGGCGCTGGAACCGCCAGATCCTCTGTTGTGCCCGTGACCGCTAGGTCAAGTGGGGCCACCCGATCCACCACCAGGACCACCATGGCCGCCGCCAGGACCGCCGGAGCCGCCACCGGGACCACCCGAGCCGCCGCCAGGACCRCCSGARCCGCCRCCGGGACCRCCGGAGCCGCCACCGGGACCACCCGAGCCGCCGCCAGGACCGCCGGARCCGCCACCGGGACCACCCGAGCCGCCGCCAGGACCACCAGGTCCACCGGGACCACCAGGTCCACCAGGTCCACCGGGACCACCAGGTCCACCGGGACCACCAGGTCCACCGGGATCGCCAGGCCCACCAGGTCCCTTAGGTCCATGACCGTGGCCACTTTGCTGGCCCCATCCGCCGGCATGATCCCTGCCGCCGTGATGTTTCGGCCCATGACCGTCGTTATCGCGCGGATCTTTCGGTCCGCCCCATGGGCCACCCCATGGTCCGCCCCAAGGACCCCTTGGTCCATGACCATTGTGATCGCCGCCGGCGTGGTCATGACCTCTCGGTCCAGGACCATTGTGATCGCCCGGGTCTCCAGGACCATGGCCATGGCCATGGCCTCTCGGTCCAGGACCGTTGTGATCGCCTGGATCGCCAGGCCCGTGACCGTGACCATGGCCGTGTTGGCCTCTCGGTCCGGGACCATTGTGATCACCCGGGTCGCCAGGACCGTGACCATTGCCATGCCCCTTCGGTCCATGGCCGTCATGGTGGCCCTTCCCGTGTCCCTTATGGTCACGATCGTGATGCCGATGGTGGCGACCATGGCCGCGGCCATTGTCATCGTCGTCGTCATCGCCTGGATCGGAAACGCTGCCGGAGCCGGTGCTCGCCGTTTCAGTGCCATTCGACGACCCGCCGCGTCCGCCGCGATCATGGTTGTCGTCGAGGAACGGGTTGTCGAAGATCGTTTGGACCGGGAAGCAAAGGCGCTCCTCAATCGATCCTGGTATGACGTTATTGCAGTTCAGATTGAGCGACTGCGCGCCCGCCAGGCTGGTTCCCGCCAGTAGAAATCCGACACCGACGGAGAGCTTGATTAGAGTTCTGTTCATATTGCTCACTCCCATAGTTAACGTGACGTCAACGAGGTAGTGTTATATTAGGGTGGACTAATTTTGAAAGGAGACATAAAACATAGGGGGCGTACTCAATTCGGCTGCAATTGCATTATTAAGTACTACGGTGTCATCCAATGGTAGGAACCGAGCATTTATGAAGCAAAACAAGGAGATTTATATGCGGCGAATTATGGCAATTCTGGGTTTTGTTGTATCTATTCCTGCCCTTTCTAGTCAAAGCTTTGCTGGATCAGAAATTCCAGCCAGCAGATCTATTGCAGCTCCGATCGGTTTTAGTTCCGCATGTGCACGTTACGGCTGGGTTTGCCGTAACAATAGTGGCGGCAGGGTCGGGGACGGCGAAGCGCTTCGTGCATTACAGCAAGTCAATCGATACGTTAACTCCCGGGTCACGCCGGTGGAGGATCGCACCACAACGGGACGTTCTGAGTATTGGTCCCTTCCCGTCAACAATCGGGGCGATTGTGAAGATTATGCGCTCCTGAAGATGAAGACGCTTATCGATGTCGGGTTCCCGGCCAACAAATTGGCTCTCTCGGTCGTACTTGACCGTCGCGGTGGAAACCATCTCGTTCTGCTCGCCCGGTTGCCCTCCGGCGATTACGTGCTGGACAATCTGAGCGGCAGCGTAAAGCCGTGGCACCGCACGGGATATACCTTCCTCGCCAGCCAGAACTTCAAGAGGAAAGGCAGCTGGCAAGTAACGCTGGCAGGCCCACGCGCGAGCCAGTTTATCAAGAGCTGATGCGCCGCGCGTTGCGAAAACATGAAATCGGGCCGCCTCAGCGGCCCTTTTTCGTTGAGAAGAGCACGGCCTGAGCCTAAGCGGTCGGATCCGCCTCCCGTAGCCGGTAGCCGACGCCCGTTTCCGTCGTGATGTACTGCGGTTGATCGGGTGCTTCTTCGATCTTCTGGCGCAACTGCCGGACATAGACGCGCAGATACTGCACATCCGCGGCTGGCCCCCAAATCTGTTTCAGCAGAAACTGGTGTGTTAGCACCTTGCCTGCGTGCTGAGCAAGCACGCGGAGAATATCGTATTCCTTCGGCGACAGCTTGATCTCCCGCTCGTCCACCTTGACGATGCGCTTGACCAGATCGATCGACAGCCCCCCAGTGCGGAAGATGGCCTTCTCTCCCTGCTGCTGCAGGCGATGACGCAGCGCGACCCGGATCCGCGCGCCGAGCTCGTTCATGCCGAACGGCTTCGTCACATAATCGTCCGCCCCGGTCTCCAGCGCCTTGACGATCCCGGCCTCGTCCGTTCGGCTCGACAGGATGACGACAGGCGTGGCAATCCCCTGCTCCCGCCATTCCCGCAACAGGTCGTGGCCAGGTGTATCCGGCAGGCCGAGATCGAGGACGATCAGGTCGGGCGGCGTCTCCTCGGCTGAGCGGCGCGCAGCAGCGGCATCGGCCGCTTCCTGCACGTCATAACCCTGCGCCGTCAAACCGACGCGCAACAGCCTGCGGATCGGCGGCTCGTCATCGACGACGAGAATTTTCACGGGTGAACCGGTCATTTGAATTCTTCCAGCTTGGGAGTGTCGTGGGGTCTCGGAAGACGGATCGTAAAGATCGCCCCCTGGTGGTCGGTGCGGTTTCCGGCAACGATCCTGCCCCCCATCGCCTCAATGAAACCGCGGCAGATAGAAAGGCCGAGCCCGGTCCCGGCGCGCACCTGATCGCCCTTCCGAACGCGATAGAAGGTATCGAAGATGCGATCGAGATCACCCGGGGGAATTCCGGGCCCCGCATCCCCTACCTGCACCAGCACCTGATCGCCGCTCGCCCAGCCCTTGATATCGATGACAGTATCCTCGGGGGCATACTTCGCGGCGTTGTCGAGCAGATTGAACAGCACCTGCTCGAGGAGCACCGGATCGACGCGAACCGCGGGAAGATCCTCGGCTATCCTGACCTCGATCGAGTGATGCACGAGAATCTTGGCGGCGCGGCGCAGCGAGGTGCCGACGATGTCGCCGACATCGTGCAAGGCGTAATTCGGCTCCATGGCGCCGGATTCGATCCGCGTCATGTCGAGAAGATTAGCGATGAACCGGTTGAGCCGTTCGGATTCGTCGACCACAGTGGACAGGAGATCGCGCCTGTCTTCTTCCGGAAGCGACGCGAAATAGTCGCGCAAGGTGGTCGACGCGCCAAGGACGGCGGCAAGCGGCGTCTTCAGATCATGCGAGATCGACGTCAGCAGCGCCGAGCGCAACCGGTCCGCTTCGGCCGCAAGTTTTGCCTGGTCGACATCGGCAACCAGTTGCACGCGTTCGATCGCGAGTGCCGCCTGGTCGGCGAGCGCATCGAGCAGGCGCTGTTGCTCCGGGGTCAGGAGCGGACCCTCGCGTCGATCGCTATCCAGCCCGATCACCCCGACCGCCGTGCGCCCGGTTCGCAGCGGCACATACAGGCGCTTGGCGCCCGGCAGCGTGTCCGCGCCGCGTCCGGCCGCATGGTTGTGCTCCCACGCCCAGCGCGCCGCGGCGATATCCGCGTCGTCGAGCGTATCATCAGGTGGATAGCCGGCCCTGACGGCGATGGTTCCGTCCTCCGGCAACAGCAGCACGACCCGGACCTTCAGCATCGACGCGATCTGGAACGCGGTCGCCCAGAGTACGTCGTCAAGCGTGCCGGTGCCGGCAAGCTTCTTGGAAAACAGATGGAGATCTTCGGTCGTTCGGGCGCGCTGCCGCGCCGCGGATGCCTGCCGCTGGACCGTAGCCGTCAGGTTGCTGGCGATGACCGCCACGCCCAGGAAGAAGAAAAGGGCAAGCACACTGTCCGGATCGCTGATCGTCAGCGTGTAGCGCGGCTGCAGGAAGAAGAAGTTGAACGACAGCGCCCCGATCACGCAGGCATAGAGCGCGGGACGCAGACCGTGGAGCACGGCCGATGTCAGCACCGCCATGAGGAACACGAGCGCAAGGTTACGGACATCCAAGACCTGGTCGAGAACGATCCCGGCGCCGAGCGCGACGACGACGTAGACCGTTGCCAGCAGATAGGCTCGGATATCGAAGGGAGTAGCTGGCGCTGCCGACTTCACGCCGCGCTGCGGCGACGCCGCCAGCTCGTCACCGGAGATGACATGAACGCTGATGTGCCCCGCCTTGCGGATCAACAGGCCGGCCGTGGACGGGCGCAGCCAGTCACGCCATGCCGGCTGGCGGGGCGCGCCGATGACAATGTGCGTGACATTGTTCGATCCAGCGTAACGCATCAGCTCTTCCGAAACCTCGCGTCCCGGAAGGGTGATGGCTTCGCCGCCCAGCTGTTCGGCAAGCCGCAGGTTGGCCGCGATCGCATCGCGCTGCGCTTCACTGAGATTGATGGAACGATTGGTCTCGACATAGACCGCGGCCCAGGGCGCCCGTAGCCGCGACGCCATTCGCGCGGCGTAGCGCACCAGCGACGCCGAACTCGTGTGGTCGTCAATCGAAACGAGAACGCGCTCCCCGGCAGCCCAGGGACCGGAAATCGCGTGCGCCTGCATGTGGTTGAGCAGCTGATCGTCCACACGCTGCGCCGTCTTGCGCAGCGCCAGCTCGCGAAGGGCCGTCAGATTGCCGGGCGTGAAATAGTTGGTGAGCGCCCTCTCCGCGGTCTTCGGAAAGTACACCTTCCCGTCGTGAAGCCGCTTGATGAGATCGTCGGGCGTCAGATCGATGATTTCGACGTCATCCGCCATGTCCACGATGGAATCCGGAACCGTCTCGCGCACCCGGATGCGCGTGATCTGCGAGACGACGTCATTCAGGCTCTCGATGTGCTGAACGTTCAGTGCCGAATAGACATCGATGCCCCGATCCAGCAGTTCCTTTACATCGAGATAACGCTTCGGATGCCGGCTGCCGTCGGCATTCGTGTGTGCAAGTTCATCGACGAGAACAAGATCCGGCTTGCGCGCGAGGATGGCATCGAGGTCCATCTCCTCGAGCTTGCGCCCCTTGTAGTCCACCATCACGCGCGGAATGATCTCGAACCCGTCGAGGAGTGCTTCGGTTTCGACGCGACCGTGCGTCTCGACGATGCCGACGACGACATCGACGCCGTCAGCAATCTTCGCCCGTCCGGACATCAGCATTTCGTAAGTCTTGCCGACGCCGGGAGCAGCTCCCAGAAAGATTTTCAGCCGCCCTCTGCCCTCGGCCTGCGCCTTTTCGAGCAACGCTTCCGGCGACGGCCTCAAATTCTGGTCACGAACGTCTTCTGGCATCGGTTCTCGGTTCATCGCGTGGCCCGCAGGGCGTGCGGGCAATCTATCTTATCTAACCGTTGTGCTGTCCAGCTTCTCGTTGAGAGCAAGAACGTTTACAACGGGTTCGCCGAGAACCGCGAGTTCACGGGGCTCCACGGCGGCATCGACCAGCGCCTTCAGCTTGGCCTCATCGATGCCGCGCGCCTTGGCGACGCGAGGCACCTGAAAATAGGCGGCATCAGGAGAGATGTGCGGATCGAGACCGCTGCCCGAAGCGGTCACAAGATCGGCCGGAACCTCGGCATCGGGATTGGTCGCCTTGGCCGCCTCGTAGTCCGTCTTGACGCGGTCGAGCAGCTTCTGGCTCGTCGGCCCAAGGTTGGAGCCGGACGAGCTGGCGGCATTGTAGCCGTCACCCGCCGCGGAAGGCCTGCCGTGGAAGTAGCGATCACTGGTGAAGGATTGCCCGATCAACGTCGATCCGACGACCGTTCCGTCCTTCTCGATGAGGCTGCCATTCGCCTGGGCCGGAAGGATTGCCTGGGCAATCCCGGTCATCCCCAGCGGATAGAGGAGACCGGCTATCGCGGTTGTTGCGACGATCATGACGATTGCGGGACGCAGTTGTTTCAACATGAGCTTTCTCCTTAGGCGAGGCCGATTGCGGTGATCAGCATGTCGATCGCCTTGATACCAATGAACGGAACGATGATGCCGCCGAGGCCATAGACCAGCAGGTTGCGGGACAGCAGCGCGCCTGCGCCGACCGGCCGGTAGCGAACGCCCCTCAGCGATAGCGGAATGAGGGCGATAATGATCAGGGCGTTGAAGATGATCGCCGACAGGATCGCGCTTTGCGGGGTTGCCAGACCCATGACGTTCAACTTCGACAACTGCGGGTAGAAGGTCAGAAACATCGCCGGAATGATCGCGAAGTATTTGGCGACGTCGTTCGCGATGGAGAACGTCGTCAGGGCGCCGCGCGTCATCAACAGCTGCTTGCCGATCTCGACGATCTCGATGAGTTTTGTCGGGTCGCTGTCGAGGTCGACCATGTTGCCGGCCTCGCGGGCGGCGACCGTACCCGTGTTCATCGCCACGCCGACATCGGCCTGAGCGAGCGCCGGCGCATCATTGGTGCCGTCGCCGCACATCGCGACCAGCTTGCCCTTTGCCTGTTCCTCGCGGATCAGCGATAGCTTGTTTTCAGGGGTCGCCTGCGCCAGGAAATCGTCGACACCGGCTTCGGCCGCGATGGCCGCTGCCGTCATCGGATTGTCGCCGGTGATCATAACCGTGCGGATACCCATGCGCCGCAGCTCCGCGAAGCGCTCGCGAATGCCGCCCTTGACGATATCCTTGAGCTGGATGACCCCGAGCAGGCGCCCGTCGCGAGCGACGGCCAGAGGCGTTCCGCCAGCCTTCGCGATCTCGTCGGCGATGGCCTGAAGCTCGCGCACGCTCTCGCTGTTGGAACGCAGCGCAATGACCGCGTTACCAGACGCCAGCGTCGCGCCACCATCGACGTAAGCGAGCACGGCATCGACAGCACCCTTGCGGATCAGGGAACCCTCGAGGTCCACGCCGCTCATGCGCGTTTGCGCGGTGAATGGCACGAAGGTCGCCTTCAAGGTGCCCATGTCACGACCACGCAGGCCGTATTTCTCTTTGGCGAGCACCACGATGGAACGGCCTTCCGGCGTCTCGTCGGCAAGCGATGCGAGTTGGGCTGCATCGGCAAGTTCTTGCTCGCTGACACCGTGTACGGGACGGAAAGAGGTCGCCTGGCGATTGCCGAGCGTGATCGTGCCTGTCTTGTCGAGGAGCAGCGTATCGACGTCGCCAGCAGCTTCGACGGCGCGTCCGGACATGGCAAGCACGTTGAACCGCACCAGCCGATCCATGCCGGCGATACCGATAGCGGAGAGCAGCGCGCCGATCGTCGTCGGGATAAGCGTGACGAACAGGGCAACGAGAACGATGATCGGGATCGAGCCTCCGGCATAGGCGGCAAAGCTTGGAATGGTCGCCGTGGCGAGCACGAAGATCAGCGTCATACCAGCCAGCAGGATGTTGAGCGCGATTTCGTTTGGCGTCTTCTGGCGTTCCGCTCCTTCGACGAGCGCGATCATGCGATCGAGGAAGGTGGAACCTGCGGCAGCCGTGATCCGGACGCGGATCCAGTCGGAGAGAACCTGCGTTCCACCCGTGACGGCGGAGCGGTCACCGCCGGATTCGCGGATGACGGGCGCCGACTCGCCGGTGATGGCGGCTTCGTTGACCGAAGCGACGCCTTCGACGACCTCGCCGTCGGAGGGGATGATGTCGCCCGCCTCGACTAGAACGACGTCACCGACCTTCAGGCTGGTGCCCGGCACCATGCGGTACGTCGTACCGTTGCCGGCAGCCAGCAGCTTCGCCTGGGTTTCCGTGCGCGCCTTGCGCAGTGAGTCCGCCTGTGCCTTGCCTCGCCCTTCGGCAACGGCCTCGGCAAAATTCGCGAACAGAACGGTGAACCAGAGCCAGAGATTGATCTGGAAGGAAAAGCCGAGATTGTCGCCACCGGTGACGAGGTCACGAATGAACAGAACCGTGGTGAGCGCCGACACCGTGGCGACGACGAACATCACCGGGTTTCTGGCGAGTGCCCGGGGATCGAGCTTCCGGAAGGAAGCGCCGATCGCCGGTACGAGAATGCGAGAATCGAGAATACTCGCGGATTTTGCCTGGCCCATAAGAGAACTCCAGCCTTTAAAAACGAGGATACGAAGACCGCATTGGCGGTCAGCCCGAAATCAGTTTGAACGCGGCGGCCGCCACCAGCAGCGCGGCCAGCATCACGAGAATGACGTTGGTGGCGCGTGTCGTGCCGCCTTCCACCCGCCCCGACGAACCGGGGCGGGTGAGATGTCTATGGCGCTTGAAGTGCCGTACCAGCATGGTCGCGCCTCAGAACGTCTGGCCGGCGATCGCCACCAGGTGCTCGATAACAGGTCCAAGCGCCAGCGACGGGAAGAAGGTCAGTCCGCCGACGATCACGATGGTACCGGTGAGCAGGCCGACGAAGAGCGGGCCATCGGTCGGGAACGTGCCCGATGAAGCCGGGACGGTCTTCTTGGCGACCAGCGAGCCGGCGATAGCAAGTGCTGGAATGATCACGAGGAAGCGGCCGACAAGCATGCCGATGCCGAGGGTGATGTTGTACCAGGGCGTGTTGCCGGTCAGTCCGCCGAAAGCCGAACCGTTGTTGGCTGCAGCCGAAGTGTAGGCATAGAGGATCTCCGAGAAGCCATGCGGCCCGGCCGTCCCGACCGACGCAACGGCCGAGGGAAGAACGGAGGCGATGGCGGTGAAGACCAGCATCGCAAGCGGCAGGCAGAGAATGGCGAGCACGGCCATCTTCATTTCCTTCGCCTCGATCTTCTTGCCGAGATACTCGGGCGTGCGACCGACCATCAGGCCTGCCACGAAGATCGCGATGATGACGAACAGCAGGATGCCGTAGAAGCCAGCGCCGACGCCGCCGACGATCACCTCGCCAAGCTGCATGTTGATCAGCGGAACAAGACCGCCGAGCGCCGTGAAGCTGCCATGCATGGCGTTGACTGCGCCGCAGGATGCAGCCGTGGTGATGACGGCAAAGAGCGACGACATTGCCACGCCGAACCGCACTTCCTTGCCTTCCATGTTGCCGCCGCCAAGACCGAAGGCGTGCATCAGCGGATTGCCCGCGGCTTCAGCCCAATAGGTAACGGTCACGCCGATGAGGAAAAGCACGAACATGCTGGCAAGAATTGCCCAGCCCTGGCGCTGGTTTCCGACCATCCGGCCGAACACGTTCGTCAATGCTGCGCCGATCGCGAAGATCGATACCATCTGTATGAGGTTCGAGATTGCATCCGGGTTTTCGAACGGGTGGGCGGAGTTGACGTTGAAGAAGCCGCCACCATTGGTGCCGAGCATCTTGATCGCCAGCTGCGAAGCAACAGGACCGAGAGCGATGGTCTGCTTAGCGCCTTCAAGCGTCGTTGCCTCGACATAGGGGCCGAGCGTCTGCGGCACGCCAAGATAGACAAAGACCAGAGTGAGAACGATGCAGAGCGGGAGCAGCACATAAAGGGTTGCCCGCACCATATCGACCCAAAAATTGCCGACAACCTTGCCGGACGCCCGGGAGAAGGCGCGGATGAACGCCATCGCAATGGCAATGCCGGTCGCTGCGGAAACGAAGTTCTGCACCGTCAGACCCGCCATCTGGGTCAGGTAGGACATCGTGCTTTCGCCGCCGTAGTTCTGCCAGTTGGTATTGGTCACGAAACTGACGGCGGTGTTGAAGGAAAGCTCAGGCCCAACCGCGCTCATCCCGGCGGGGTTATAGGGAAGCACGGCCTGGAACCGCATGAGCGCGTAGAGAACGAACACGCCGAGCAGATTGAACATCAGCATGGCGATGGCATAGGAGGTCCAATGCTGCTCCTCGCGGTCGCTGGTGCCCGCCGCAGCGTAGAGCACGCGCTCCACGGGTGCGAGAACGGGAGACAAGAAGGTGCGTTCGCCACTGAAGACGCGCGTCATGTAGCTGCCGAGCGGCTTGACGAGCGCAAGAACGATCCCGCAAAAAAGCAGGATCTGAAGCCATCCGTTGAGGGTCATGGTGGTTGCTTTCAATACCCGGGCTTGAAGATCAGAAGCGCTCGGGGCGAATGAGGGCGTAGGTAAGGTAAACCGCTAGGAACAGCGTTACCGCGCCGCTGAGAACGTAATCGAAGGTCATGGGTCTTACTCCGGCCTAAAGCCCGTCGCAGGCTTTTGTGTAAGCGATGCAGAGCGCGAAGAAGACGACCGTGAAACCGAGTAGAACGATGTCGATCATCGATCATCACTCCTTGTGTGTTGAATGGCAGAACCGCGCAGCGGCACATGTTGCCCTGCGCGTTCCGGAACTATTGTCGGAACGATCGGGAGATCTTCCGCGTGTTAATATGCAGCCGCAGGCCATAAAGGTTCGAGACGAGCGACCCGGCGCGGATATAAAAATCTGATAAATGCCCGCACGGTCTGCCGAGCGGCAAGGGCCCTCATCGATCGTGCACGAGCAGGTTGAAAACCGGCGGCGCTGCGACAATTCCTCTTGAATAGAGAGGGGCAATGGATGCGGCGGGCATTGGTAAGCAACGGCGGCGCTGTGATTGCGCTATTGGCGCTCTATTTCACTGTCCAGTTTGCCGTCCGGCTCTCGCTGCCATCAGGGCTGCGTTTCGATGAATCCCAGCAGGCGTTCTTTTCGCAATGGCTGACATGGGGCTATGACAGCCAGCCGCCGCTTTACAACTGGATACAGGCGATCGTCGTCGCGCTCTTCGGCCTCTCGCTGGCGACGCTCTCGGCAACCAAGAATCTCATGCTGTTCGGCGTCTATGCAAGTTACTATACCCTTGCTCGCAGCCTGATGCGCAACAAGGCGCTGGCCGTGGTTGCCGTGTTCTCGCTGTTCACCATGCCGCAGGTAGTCTGGGAAGCGCAGCGTGATCTCACCCACAGCGTCATTGAAATGATGATGGTTTGCCTGACATTGCTGGCAGCCGTCCGGACGATCCGCAAACCGAGCTATATCGCCTATGCCCTGACGGGCGTTGCCATCGGTTTGGGATTGCTGACAAAGTACAATTACGCCGTCATAGCCGCCGCACTCTTCATAGCCGTCGCCGCCCATCCGATCGGGCGCAAACGCATTCTGGACCGGCGTATTATTCTCACACTCGCCATTGCCGTACTGACATGTCTTCCGCATGCCCTCTGGGTCGTCTCGGACATCGACCTGGCAACTGGTCGCACGCTCGGCATCATGCAGCAGCATGGAAGCGAAAGCCGTCTCGCCGCTGCGTTGAAGGGGCCGCTCGAACTTCTGTGGCTGATCGTGTTGATATCCGCGCCAACCTGCGTGGTGTTGCTCCTGATCGCGCGCCGCTCGTTGCTTGTCTGCTACAAGGCCGACAGCGAGTGGTCCCGTTTTCTGGGGATCTTCCTGCTCGCATCTTTCACGCTGCTGCTGATGCTCATCGTCGGCTTCCAGATGACATCGCTGCGCGATCGCTGGTTCGTGCCGTTCCTGTTTCTCGTGCCGCTCTATATCTGCCTCAAGCTCGAGGCGTCAGGCATCGACGGCAACCGCCTTGCGATGCGTTTCCTGCCGGTCGCGATGATCGTGATGGTGCTTGTGCCTTGCGCCCTTCTGGTCCGCGTCAACCTTTCAGGTCTGTTGCATAGCTACGAAGCCTACAATGTCCCGTATGCCACGTTCGTGCGCACACTCCTCGCCGAGGAGAACAAGGCGCCGGCGCTGGTGCTGACGGATGACTGGAAGCCTTCAGGCAACCTGAAGCTCCAGCTCCCCAAGGTGCCGGTCATGTCGCTGTATTTCGGCAATCTGCGCACCACATACGACTGGCAGCCGGATAAGCCCGTGCTTCTCGTCTGGGAAGGCGGCACGACCGCTCCGCAATGGAACCCACGCCTGAAGGATTGGATCGACAGCCAGCTCGGCTCCGCTTACAGCGACGCACCGGTCAAACAGATGGCGATCCCCTACGACCGTGGCGACGGCCGCGATAGCTTTCTCTTCGACTACGTCTGGCTGTACCCGCATCCTGGATGAGGGGAAATAAATCTGAAGCGGCGCAACTGATCCGCGAAGGCCTAGCTCC
Organism: Rhizobium sp. Root708; assembly: GCF_001429725.1. GTDB lineage: Bacteria > Pseudomonadota > Alphaproteobacteria > Rhizobiales > Rhizobiaceae > Rhizobium. Next base: position 29,644 of record NZ_LMHV01000040.1, read on the forward strand.
GGCAGAAACAAAGGAGCCCCGCTTCGTCAGCGGGGCTAAGTCTCAGAAGTGGTGGATCTGATCACCGGCGCGTTAACGCAGGAACGGCAAGAAGGTTCCAACGATCAACCGCCGACACCCTCATAAAGCACGCATTCGCCGGCTCTCCATCTTGTCTGACACGCAACTGAAGACCGGCACGTCACAAAGTTGATATTGGCAGGCAGCTAATATGCCAACGAGAACATCACGCTCGCGATGTTCTTTTCCTCCCAACTGGCCCGCTTCGGCGGGTCTTTTCTGTTGATCGCGCCGAGGTGCTGTGCGACGATCCAGCGTTTCCTGGGCAACTGGCTGGACAACGTGATGAAACGCTTTGTTTGTGCGGTCGGAAAATTCGGCACTTTTTCCGTGATTGACCTGATGACCGGCCATCCGGCCGATGCGGGCGCCACCTCGATCTTCCTGACCCGTTTGGAGGCGCTGCGGCTCGCAGGTCAACTGGAACAGGAGCGAGGCTTTTCTCGAAATGTAGCGATCCACCAGGGAATGGCGTCCAAGGATTCCTTGGTAAGTCTGGCCGCGAAAGAATACCGGCAGTGCCCCTTCACCAACTGAGGCAGGCCTGGCCAAACTCGCGCCCGATGGAGCGAGACAAGCGGGGCGCGCATCCGCTGATGGCGACGAGCAGAGGCCCGGGGTCGAGACCTCTGCTCATCGTTAGACCATGTGAACAAATCCGCCAATTTGTCCGCGAAGTGAGATTGCCGGGAACTGCTTAACAGTTGCTTGCCGCTGAGACTGAGCTTTCAACCGCGATTGTTCGGCATCCGGCTACACAAGTGCATCTGCAAATTGCAGGACATCTTGCGGCTGGCCGCTCAAAAAATGCGGCCGACGCTGAAAGCAACAGGGACGTCACAAGTTGACGTTGAGCGACCGAGAAACGGCTCCCACAGAGCATGAAAGGGGATCGCTGCCGTGATTTACTTGACGTAGATCACCAGATTCCCGTTGCGCGCCTTCACCGCCCATTCGATGTCCTTCGGCGTCAGCTTTTTCTGCTTCAGCTGACCGACGAGCCACTTGTTCGACTGCGCCGCGTCGCGAATTTCCTTGACGTGCGCTTCGCTGCCCTGCTGCGGATGAGCACCGGTTTCCGAGAAGTCCGCGGTGCGGTAGCTGACGATGGTGATCCGCTTCCCTTGATATGCCCTGATAGTCGCGGGAAGGTTCTCGTCCCAGTTCTGTCTACGATACTCGCGCCGCGTCTGCTGCGCATCGGCGGGGATGACGGTTGCCACGGTGGACAAGGCAACCAGCAGTGAGACAATGATGTTTCGCATATTCCGTCCTCCAATCGAAACCGATGGAGATTAGGCGCACAACGCCGCATCTTGCATTGCGTGGAATCAATCGAGCGCAGCAAAATTCTCATTTCAGCCCGCGATTTGGGTGACAGCGACAGCTTACCGCTTTGGGGTTACTTCAAACATATAGCTGCTGGCCTCCGCACAAATGAAATAAGACTTTTCTAGATCAGACGATCATCAACCACGCATCGGCGATCGGATTTAAAGATGGATACGCTCAGCCCCAGCGAATTCGCCCGATATACTTGCGATATCATCACCGACTCCGCGAAACTGGCGGAGTTGGAGGCTGATTGGAACGCGCTCTGGCTGAAAGCCAAGGGCTCGTTTTATCAGAGCTTCTCCCTTGTCCATCACAGCTGGAAGGAGATTGCCGGACCTGCCGGCCGATCGCTTTTCTGCGTCGTGATCCGCGACAAGGGGGCGATGGTCCTTGTCTTCCCCATGGTGCGATATCGCAAGGGGCCTCTCCTGATGATCCGGCCCCTCGGCCCGAACGCCGCCGAAACCACGGATATGCTTGTCGATCCCGACACGGACCGGCAGGCCGTGGTGACCAGGGCCTGGCGAACCATTGAGAGGGGAGCGAAGGCCGACATAATCCATATGCCTTTCATCAAGGTCGGATCGACGCTGGATCAGCTGGTTCAGCGCAGGCGAAATTTCGAGCGCGATGCGGAGATCGCGCCCTTTGCCGATCTGCAGGACCAGACGGACTGGGAAACGTACCAGAAAATCATCGGCACAAACTCCAGGCAGCAGTTGAACCGAAAGCGCAAGCGGCTCTCCGAACTCGGGGAATTTACGTTCGTCGAAATCGATCCCGTCGCAAATCCGGAACGCACGACGGAACTGCTGGAGTGGATGTTCGCCCAGAAGCAGATCTGGGCGGAACGGGCCGGAAAAGACTGGAACATGATCAGCTCGCAGGAATATCGAGACTTCCTGTACCGCTGGATCACGGACCCCAACAATATCCAGCAGATGCGTATCTACACCATCGAGATCGACAAGATGCCGATCGCGATGAAGCTGGCGGCCTACGGTGTCTCTCACCTCGACCTCATCATCGCGGCCTTCCACTCGGATCCGCAGTACGCGAAGTATTCGCCGGGGTTCGTGCTCGACGAGTTCTGGATGAAAATCGTGTTCGAGAAGCGCCTGAACGTCGATTTTGGCGCAGGCAGCGAGCCCTACAAGCTGTTCTGGTCGCGAAACGCCAAGAACGATCTGGCGAACTACCGTATCCCGGATACGCTCGCCGGAGCCACGGCGATCCATCTGTGGCGGCTGAAACGCCGCGTGGCCGCGCATCTGGCAGCGCGCCGGAAACGCCAGGCCGCGCCGGTGCCAGCCTGAAGCCGAAGGCGAGATTGCGGATCAAGCTCTACAGCGCATGGGATACGACACCATAGCCGTGGGATAGTCAGTAACTGCACGTCCAGTTGTTGGTAGGCCTGAAACCACCGTCGCAAGCAGGGTTCTCCGACGTGCGCGGATTGTAGTAATTGTCGGCCGGATTATGATTTGGGCCGGTCGTGCAGGCTGAAGTGAGTGCAGCCACAATGATCACTATTCCCACAGTGACGAACGTGTGAATTCTACCCATTGGATTTCCTCGCGACGGCTTCGCTCACGTAGAAAATGCTGCGTTACCGAGACGGATTCAAGGGCATGCCCCGATTGAGTTTCGGAACATCCCTCGGCGGTCGTGGTTCGGTTGCGCGGAGGAGAGCCATCGTCGGAGTTTTCCCACGCGTTCCGGCAGCTTATGGCGGCCGCAATTACCGAGCCGAGCCCTGTGGCGCATGCCTATAGCATAAGACTCAAGGCTATCTATCCAGCCGGGTCAAATCGGATTTGTCGGGGATAAAGATGGTAGCGGGGGGCGGAATTGAACCGCCGACCTCAGGGTTATGAATCCTGCGCTCTCACCAACTGAGCTACCCAGCCATCTACCAACGATGCCGTTTGCGAAGCGTCCGGCCCGTCGAATGAGCGGCTTATATGGCGAGCCTTGCGGTCATGTCAAGCGCAGGAGTGAGAAAATGCCCGAGAGTTTTCAGGCCGCGACAGCACTCGCCAGCAACGCCTTCAAAGAGGCTTCAGCAGCCGGTTCGCGTTCCGAGCGCTCGATAAAACCGCCGCCGTAAACGCGGGCGTCGTCACCAGGTGCGGAGTAGAGGGCACAGGCCTGTCCCGGCGCAATGCCGGCTTCGCCAACGGAAAGATCGACGTAAATCCCGCGCTGATCGGCATGGAGAACGGCTGGCGTCGGCGCGCGCGTCGAGCGCACCTTGGCGAAGCAGGCAAAGCCCTCACCGGCGGCCGCATCCACAAGCGCCGTATCGCCGAGCCAGTTGACGTCGCGCAGGTAGACGCGGTGGGTTTCCAACGCTTCCTTCGGCCCGACGATCACCCGCCGCGAACGCGCGTCGAGATAGACCACGTAGAGCGGCTCGCCGGTCGCAATGCCGATGCCGCGGCGCTGGCCGATCGTATAGTGCAGGATGCCCTCGTGCTGGCCGAGTACGCGGCCGTCGAGGTGCACGATATCGCCTGATAGTGCCGCGTTCGGCTTCAGCTTGTTGATGACATCGGTGTACTTGCCTTGCGGCACGAAACAGATGTCCTGGCTATCCGCCTTCTTGGCGACGACGAGACCCATTTCCTCCGCCAGCTTGCGGGTCTCCGCCTTCGGCAGGCCGCCGAGCGGGAAGCGCAGATAGTCGATCTGCTCCTGGGTCGTGGCAAACAGGAAATAGCTCTGGTCGCGGTCGGCATCGGCCGGCCGGTAGAGCGCGCGGCGGCTGGCATTACCCGGCGCCGGATTGCGGCGCGAGCGGATATAATGCCCCGTTGCCAGCGCATCGGCGCCGAGTTCCTTTGCGGTCGCAAGCAGATCGGCGAACTTGACCGTCTGGTTGCAGGACACGCAAGGGATCGGCGTTTCGCCGGCCACGTAGCTTTCCATGAACGGATTGATGACGGTGTCGCGGAAGCGCTTTTCGTAATCCAGCACGTAGTGCGGTATCCCGAGCGTCTCGCAGACCCGACGGGCGTCATCGATATCCTGTCCCGCGCAGCAGGAGCCGGCGCGATGGACAGCAGCTCCGTGGTCGTAGAGCTGCAGCGTGATACCGAGGACATCATAGCCCTGCTGCTTCAGGATGCCTGCCACGACAGAGCTGTCGACGCCGCCGGACATCGCCACGACAACGCGCGTATCTTCCGGCTTCTTGTCAAAATCCAGTGTGTTCACGGGTAGCTGCCAATTCTTAAAGCGGTCCGGAACCGCCCTGCCCTTTGGCATATCGGCGGATCATCATGCCGACCGGCGGGATCGTCCGCCCGGTCTTTTCGTTGCGCAGGATATAGAAAGGAATGCGCCCCCGCGCAAGAGGCCGACCCTCGGCCTGCTGTCGGCGCGGCAGCTGTTCAGTTTTTCAACGTGCCGCCGCTGCGCTCGATCGCCGTGTTGCGGATGATCTCTGCGATCTCCGGATTGCTGGTGGAAAGCACCTGGAAATCGGCGGCATAGAGCGACAGCAGCGAGACTTCGGTGATGGCGGTCACCGTTGCGGAACGCGGAGCGCCGCTGATCAGCGCCATCTCCCCGAAGAAGCTGCCGGCGCCAAGTTCGACCGGTGTCTGCGCGGCAATGTTCACGCGTCCCTCGACGATGAAGAACATCTGGTCCCCCGCCTCCCCCTTCCTGCAGATGACGGTTCCAGCAGGTACGACACGCCGCCGCAAGGCCCTGACGATTTCGACCAGCGCCCCCGACCCAAGCTTTTGAAACAAAGGCACCGCGGCAACCAGCTGCCAGTTGCGCACGAAATCCTGACGGCGCACCTCTTCGTAGAAGCCCGTCGCAAGAATGCCCGCCCACAGCGCGAAAATGCCGATGCCGCTCATCATCACCAGCCCGGCAAGCACCCGGCCGGCAAAGCTCTGTGGAATCTCGTCTCCATAGCCCGTCGTCGACAGGGTAACCACGGCCCACCACATTGCTTGCGGAATGCTGCCGAAGCGATCGGGCTGAACATCTCGCTCGATCAGATAGCCGGCGAGCGCCGCGCCGAAGAGAACAATGCCGAAGATCGACGTCACGCCGACGAGATTGCGGGCTTCGTTGCCGACCACCCTGCCAAGCAGCCGGAAGAAGGTGGAATCCCTCAGCGGCTTCAGCAGCCAGATGCAGCAATAGAGGCTTCGATCCCGCGAGCCGGCCAGAAACAAGGCCGCAAGTGGCACGATGACCGCCAGCCCATCGAGGATGAGCTCCGCCTTTCTATCCTGCGGGCCGCGCGCCTTGCGAGCCAGAAGGGTTTCGGCAAGCTGCGCCAGATAGGCGAGCCAGACCGCGACCAGCAGGACATTCAATCCTGTCCTGACGCTCGGCGTCAGATCCGGCGTGGTCAAGGCCGCGACTGCGATCAAGCCCGCCGCAGCCAGCAGCCCGTTGAGCGGCTGAGAAAATCTCGACAAATGCTGCAGCGACATCGAACACCTCTCAGGCCCTCGCACCTACAATAGGATGCCATCGGCGCAAGGGTAAAGGGCGTCTTTTTGCGATGCCGGAATGCGATGACGCGCGGGTGATCAAGGCCGGAAGCCGGCAAGACATGCGCTCGATAATCACCCAGCCAGGCGCGAAGCGCCGCCGCGGATCATGGCTTCGGCTTCGCATCGCGGCATCGGCCGGCCGAGCAGAAAGCCTTGCACCTCGCTGAATCCTTCCGCGCGCAGCTTCTGCAACTGCTCTTCCGTTTCGATGCCTTCGGCAAGCGTCGTCGCGTTGAAGCCGGAGCCGATGCCGACCACGGCGCGCACGATGGCGAGATTGCCGGGATCGGTCTCGATGCCGGAGATGAAGCTGCGGTCGAGCTTGATCTTGTCAAAGGCGAAGGCACGCAGATAGCTGAAAGAGGAATAGCCCGTGCCGAAATCGTCGATCGCAATCCGGATCCCGAGCTGCTTCAAGGCTCGCAGCAGCGGCAGGCTCTGCTCGACGTCGGCGAGGAACACGGACTCCGTTATCTCGATTTCCAGCCGCTCGGGTTGCAGCCCGCTCTCGTCCAGGGCGGCGACTACGCTTGCCAAAAGGCCGTTGTGCCGGAACTGGCAGACCGAAAGGTTGACCGCGATCTTCAGGTGCTTCGGCCATGCCGCTGCCGTGCGGCACGCCTCGCGCAGCACCCATTCGCCTATCGGCACGATCAGGCCGTTCTCCTCGGCGATCGGAATGAAGTCCATCGGTGGAGTAAGGCCGCGCTCCGGGTGGCGCCAGCGCAGCAACGCCTCGAAGCCACCAAGGCCATCGTGGTCGAGCTGGACGATCGGCTGATAGAAGAGTTCGAACTGGCCTTTCTGCAGGGCTTCCCGCATTTCGGCGGTCAGCATGTGCCGCCGCTCCGCCTCGAGCCGCATCGCCGGTTCATAGAAGCGATAGGTCGAACGGCCACTCTCCTTCGCCGCATAAAGCGCGAGGTCGGCATGCCGCATCAGGACGTCGTCGTCGCCCGCATGATCCGGAGCGATGGCAATGCCGATGCTGCAGGTGACGTGTTCGTTGACACCATCGAGATCGAACGGCGGCAAGAGCGTCGAAAGCAGTCGCTCGGCAAACCCCTCGAGGCCGCCGTCCCGCACCTGCCGCACCACCAGCGCAAACTCGTCGCCGCCGAGGCGCGCGACCAGATCATCCGGCGACACGAGCTTGGTCAGGCGCGCGGCAACCTGGCAGAGAAGCGCATCGCCGGCGGCATGTCCCTTGCTGTCGTTGATATGCTTGAAGTGATCGACGTCGAGATAGAGCAGCGCGATCGGCTCATCGGCCGTCGCAAGCTTGGCCTCGCGCTCGACATATTCGGAAAACGAGGCGCGGTTCGGCAGGCCGGTCAGCGCATCGTGCATCGCCATATAGGCCAATCGCGCCTCGACCGACCGCTCTTCCGTCACATCCTGCGAAATCCCCAGCAGATAGCGCGGCGCGCTGCCATCCGCCGTCGGCAGGGCTCTCTTGACGGTCCGCAGAATGCGCGGAACGCCATCGGTGCGCAGCATCGTCTCCTCGAGGCTGATCGTCTGCTCGGCCTCGAAGGCAATCTGGTCCTGCTGGCGGAAAATCGCCAGCTGCTCTTCATCGAAGAGCGCGCGATCGGTGACGCCGACAATATCAGCCGGGTTGCGGCCGACAATCGCCGCGCAGGCTTCGTTGAACAGCATGTAGCGGCCGTCGTCGGCCATATCCTTGACGAAGACGCCAACCGGCAGGTTGTCGACGATGCTGTCGAGCATGCTGCGGGTGTCGCTGATCTGCCGATGCGCGGCGTTGACCTCGGTGCGATCCTGAACGATGGCAAGAATGGCATCGCGGCCGTTGAAACGCACGGCCCGGCCGTAGGTCAGGACCTCGAGCGTATCACCGCTGGCCTTCAGATGCGTCCAGCGTTCCGCCTTCTCCATGTCGGTTCGCGCCTGCACGGCGCTCAGCATCCGCTGGCGCTCGTGAACGGGGCGAATGTCGAGAACGGTCATCCGCGCGTACTCGCCGCGCGAATACCCATAGAGATCGACGGCCGCGTGGTTGACGATCAGGAAGCGCAGCGTGTGCGGATCGTAGACCCACATCGGAGACGGGTGCGTATCGAACAGCGACTGGAAATCGTCGGTGTGCGCATCGGTCAGATCAAATGCTCTTTGGCTAACGTTCATCGTCAAATCATATGAAGTATTGTTACCGGATCAAACTGATATAGAGGAAAAAGCTAAATAAAATCAGAATCATACGCCGCACAAACTTTAGGCGATCGCCTTTGTATTGTGCAGTCGCAAGATCAATGGTTCGATATCGAACGCTATTTGCTGCGGCTAATGATGAGAATGCGTGCACTGGCCGTGATCGGCCAGTACCTCGATCACCCGGCACTGATCGACGCGGCCGTGGCCGCAACCCTCCACCATTGCTTCGAGCTCCGCCTTCAATGCGAGAAGACTGCGGATCCTCTGTTCGACCTCGACAAGGCGGGCCTTGGCAATCGCATCCGCCGAAGCGCAGGATTGGTTCGGATCGTCCTGCAAGGTCAACAGGGCGCGGATCGCGCCGACTTCGAAGCCGAGTTCACGCGCATGCCGGATGAAGATCAGGCGGCGCAGATCCGCAGGCTCATAGGAGCGTTGGTTACCATCGCTGCGGCTCGGCGCCGCCACCAGCCCGATGTTCTCATAGTACCTGATGGTCGGCACTTTCACACCGCTCTGCCTCGACGCTTCCCCGATCGTGATCTTTTTCATGATTTTTCCGCTTGCACCTCTAGTCACTAGAGGATGTAGGAAAGGTGCTTCCGAATGACAAGGAAGTGGACGATGGCCGGGACGATTGAAAAGCGGTTTAGGGTCGAGGGCATGGATTGTGCCAGCTGCGCGGCAAAAATCGACACCGCCGTCAGGCGCATGCCCGGGGTCGAGGACGTCGCGATCTCGGTTACGGCAGGCACGATGACCCTGCGCCATGACGGCAGCAGCGATCTTGCCGCCATCGAGAAGAAGATCTCCGGCCTCGGCTATTCCGTTGCGCAGCTCAATGCGCCGGGTGATCGACCTGCCTCCGCTCATTCGCATGACCATGCACACGGCTCGTGCGGGCACGACCATGACCATGCTGACCACGGCGACCACGCCCATGCCGATGATCACAGCCACGACGCTGTTGAAGGTCTGCATGGTCACGATCACACACCGATGTCCGGCCCCTGGTGGCAGAGCAAAAAGGGCCGCCTGACGATTTTCTCCGGCGTGGCGCTCGTTGCGGCTTACGCTTTGGGTCATCTCGTGCCGGCAATCGAGAGTTACGCCTTCATAGCTGCCATGCTCGTTGGCCTCCTGCCGATCGCACGCCGCGCCGCGATGGCCGCGCTTGCGGGCACCCCATTTTCGATTGAAATGCTGATGACGATCGCGGCGATCGGAGCGGTCATCATCAACGCATCGGAAGAAGCAGCCACCGTCGTCTTCCTGTTTCTGGTCGGCGAACTGCTGGAAGGCGTTGCAGCCGGGAAGGCACGCGCCAGCATTCAATCGCTGACGACGCTTGTTCCGAAGAATGCTCTGGTCGAGGAAGGCGGCACCACCCGGGAAGTACCAGCCGAAAGCCTCAGCGTCGGAGCAACGATCCTCGTTCGTCCCGGTGATCGCATCTCCGCTGACGGTACTATTGTCTCGGGCGAAAGCACGATCGACGAAGCGCCGGTTACGGGCGAAAGCACACCGGTTCGCAAGGGCGAAGGCGAAACGGTCTTCGCCGGCACCGTCAACGGTGACGCAGCGCTCAGGGTAAAGGTAACGGCGGCTGCCGCCGACAACACGATCGCGAGGGTCGTGAGGCTCGTCGAGGAAGCCCAGGAATCGAAGGCGCCGACCGAGCGCTTCATCGATCGCTTCTCGCGCTACTACACACCCGGCGTCGTGGCTGTAGCAGCCCTCGTCGCCGTCATGCCGCCGCTGCTCTGGAGCGGTGATTGGCGGGAATGGATCTACAAGGGGCTGGCGATCCTGCTCATCGGTTGCCCTTGCGCGCTGGTCATCTCCACACCGGCGGCAATCGCTGCCTCGCTCTCGGCAGGCGCCCGTCGCGGCCTTCTTCTCAAGGGCGGCGCGGTGCTTGAGACGCTCGGCAAGATTACCGCCGTCGCGTTCGACAAGACCGGCACACTCACCGAAGGTCGCCCGCAGGTGACGGATATTTTGAGCTTCGGCGACGATGAGGCCGAAGTCCTGAAATATGCCGCGGCTCTCGAAGCCGGTTCGAGCCATCCGCTGGCGGTGGCCATTCTGGCGCGCGCCAGCGCCGATGCGATATCGCTGCCTCAGGTGACGGAAGGCCGCGCATTGGGCGGACGCGGCGTTACGGGCAATATCGCCGGAGTTGAGGTTTTCCTCGGCTCGGCCAAGGCAGCCGCCGAGCGCATGGCATTGTCGCCTGAGCAAAGCCAGCGCATCACGGCATTGAACGACGAAGGCAAGACTGTCTCCGTCCTGATCGTCGGCGAGAGACTGGCCGGTGCGATCGCCATGCGTGACGAACCGCGGGACGATGCCAAGTCCGCCCTGGCGACCCTCACGGAAAACGGCGCCAAGATCGTGATGCTGACAGGCGATAACAGCCGGACCGCGACGGCCATCGCGGGCGAATTGGGAATCGACGTCCGCGCCGAGCTGATGCCTGAGGACAAGCAACGGATCGTTGGCGAACTGCAGCGCCAGGGTTTCAAGGTGGCAAAGGTTGGCGATGGCATCAACGACGCCCCGGCGCTTGCCGCGGCCGATGTCGGCATCGCCATGGGCGGCGGCACCGATGTTGCGCTAGAGACGGCGGACGCGGCGATCCTGCACGGCCGGGTTTCCGATGTCGCGGCGATGATCGCCCTGTCGAAACGGACCATGCGCAACATCACGCAGAACATCACGATCGCCCTTGGACTGAAAGCGGTCTTCCTGGTGACGACGATCGCAGGCATCACCGGCCTGTGGCCTGCCATTCTCGCCGACACCGGAGCAACCGTGCTCGTCACCATCAACGCGCTCAGGCTGCTGAATCCAACAGAATAGAGCGCAACATAGGGGTCCGCCAAATAATTGGGCGCGTTGGAACCTAATGCTCACGAACGCGTTACCGTTAGGAGGAGGACCAACATGAGCAACGATTTCAACCGTCCGAATGCTGTAAATAATCCGCCGCCGAGGAGCGGCGGTTCTTCGAAGACGATGTGGATACTCTTGGCAGTCGTCGTCGTAGTCGTCGCACTGGCCGCAACCTACTGGCCGCGCTCTCAAACGGCGACGACCTCGACCGCACCGACAACGGCACCGGCGACCGAGCCGGCTACGCCGCCCGCAACCACCACACCGCCTGCCGCTACGGCTCCGGCAACTCCGCCGGCAGCGGAACCGGCAAAACCCGCGGAACCGGCTGCGCCTGCAGCGCCAGCGGCTCCGGCGACACCTGCAACGCCGGCACCGGCGAACCCGCAATAATAATAAAGGCCCGCATAACAGCGGGCCTTTATTTCATTGTTCTATCGTTTCTCAGTGCGCTCCGGCCTTCAAAACCCGGTGCGTACTGTCATCAAGTGCTTGGCCGGCAGCTTTGCCGTCCTTCGCGAGACCGTTTGCGGTGTTTGCGCAGGACGTAAGCGACAGCAGAGAGGCGAGAATGATTGCAATGGAAACGCGTGTCATGAAAATCCCCATATGATCGTCAATGAACGCCGCAACGGGCGTTGAACGACAAGATAGCGCCATTGGCGACGCGATCAATCCAAGCTGAAGACATGAAAAAGCCCGGCGCTACAGCACCGGGCTCGCTTTGTTTCCTTGGGAGGAAAATCAGTCGACCGCGAAAACCAGTGGCTTCGCCTGGCGGACGGCCGTGTTTGCCGTCAGCTTGGCAAGCACCTCGTCACCAACAGGACCATCGACGTAGAGCAGAGCGATCGCATCGCCGCCCTGCTCGCCACGGCCGAGCTGGAAGTTGGCGATGTTGACGCCGGCAGCACCCAGCGTCGTGCCGATGAAGCCGATCATGCCGGGCACGTCGGTGTTGGAGATGTAGACCATGTTGGCGCCGACATCGGCGTCGAGGTTGATGCCCTTGATCTGGATGAAGCGCGGCTTGCCATCGGAGAACACCGTGCCGGCAACGGAACGGGTCTGCTTGTCTGTCGTCACCGTGAGCTTGATGTAACCGTCGTAGACGCCGGTCTTGTCGCGCTTGACCTCGGAGAGCACGATGCCCTTTTCCTTGATCATGATCGGCGCCGAAACCATGTTGACGTCGGCGACCTGATTGCGGATGAGGCCCGCCAGCAGCGCGGACGTCAGCGCCTTGGTGTTCATCGTGGCGGTGGCGCCATCGTAGAGGATCTCGATTTCCTTGATCGGATCTTCCGATACCTGGCCGACGAAAGCGCCGAGAACGTCGGCGAGCTTGATGAACGGCTTCAGGATCGGCGCTTCTTCAGCGGTGATCGACGGCATGTTGATGGCGTTGGAGACCGCGCCCTTGACGAGATAGTCCGACATCTGCTCGGCAACCTGCAGAGCAACGTTTTCCTGCGCTTCCGTGGTCGACGCGCCCAAGTGCGGCGTGCAGACGACGTTCGGCAGGCCGAACAGCGGGCTTTCCTTGGCGGGCTCGACTTCGAAGACGTCGAAGCCGGCGCCGGCAACGTGGCCGGACTTGATGGCTTCGGCAAGTGCTGCTTCGTCAACCAGGCCACCACGGGCGCAGTTGATGATGCGGACGCCAGGCTTGGTCTTGGCGAGGTTTTCCTTGCCGAGAATGCCGCGCGTCTTGTCGGTCATAGGCACGTGAAGCGTGATGAAATCGGCCTTTGCCAGAAGCTCCTCAAGCTCGACCTTGGTGACGCCCATTTCCTGAGCGCGCTCGGCCGACAGGAAGGGGTCGTAGGCGAGAACATGCATGCCGAGGCCGATGGCTTTCTTGCAGACGATGCCGCCGATATTACCGGCGCCGATGACGCCGAGCGTCTTGCCGGTGATTTCGACACCCATGAACTTCGACTTTTCCCACTTGCCGGCCTGCGTCGAGGCATCGGCCTGCGGCAGCTGGCGGGCAACGGCGAACATCAGCGCGATGGCGTGTTCGGCCGTCGTGATCGAGTTGCCGAATGGGGTGTTCATGACGATGATGCCGCGCTTGGAGGCGGCCGGGATATCGACGTTATCGACGCCGATGCCGGCGCGGCCGATGACCTTGAGGTTGGTCGCGGCGGCGATCAGCTTTTCCGTCGCCTTGGTGGCCGAGCGGATGGCGAGACCGTCGTAATTGCCGATGATTTCGGCGAGCTTGTCCTTGTCCTTGCCGAGCTGCGGCTGGAAATCGACTTCGACGCCGCGATCACGGAAGATCTGGACGGCGGTTTCCGACAGTTCGTCGGATACGAGAACGCGAGGTGCCATTGGGGGCTTCCTTCAAAAGGTTCAACGATGGATGTAATCGGGATTGCGAGGCTCCGCTTTTTCAGCGGAGCCGATGCGATCAACTCAGGCAGCAGCCTGGGAAAGCGTTGCCTTCTGGGTCGAAAACGCCCAGGAGAGCCACGGCATCAGCTTCTGCATGTCAGAAGTTTCGATCGTGGCGCCGGCCCAGATGCGCAGGCCAGACGGCGCGTCGCGGTAGTGGCCGATGTCGTAGGCGACACCTTCCTTGTCGAGCAGGCTGACGATACCCTTGGCGAAGTTCGCCTGGCCGTCGGCGTCGAGTGCCGCAACGTCCTTGTCGGTGATCTTCAGGCAGACCGAGGTGTTCGATGCGGTTTCGGCCTTCACCGCCAGGTTGGCGATCCAGTCATTGGCGGCGACGAAGTCGGCGATGACCTTGGCATTGGCGTCGGCGCGTGCCATCAGGCCCTTCAGACCGCCAACGTCCTTCGACCACAGCAGCGCATCGATATAGTCCTCGACGCAGAGCATCGACGGCGTGTTGATGGTTTCGCCGGTGAAGATGCCCTCGATCAGCTTGCCGCCCGAGGTCATGCGGAAGATCTTCGGCAGCGGCCAGGCCGGTGCGTAGGTGGTGAGACGCTCGACGGCACGCGGGCTGAGGATGATGACGCCATGAGCGCCCTCGCCGCCGAGAACCTTCTGCCAGGAGAAGGTAACGACATCGAGCTTGGCGAAATCGAGGTTCTGCGCGAAGGCGGCAGAGGTCGCGTCGCAGATCGTCAGGCCCTTGCGGTCGGCGGGAATGAAATTGCCATCAGGAACGCGGACGCCCGAGGTAGTGCCGTTCCAGGTGAAGACGACGTCGCGGTCGAAATCAATCGTCGAGAGGTCAGGCAGTTCGCCGTAACCGGCTTCGATCTTGCGGACGTCTTTCAGCTTCAGCTGCTTGACGACATCGGTGACCCAACCGGCGCCAAAGCTTTCCCAGGCGACCATGTCGACGCCGCGCTCGCCGAGCAGCGACCAGAGCGCCATTTCCACGGCGCCGGTATCGGAAGCGGGAACGATGCCTATGCGGTAATCCGCAGGCACTTCCAGAATTTCACGGGTAAGATCGATGGCCTGCTTGAGCTTCGTCTTTCCGATCTTCGCGCGGTGCGAGCGGCCAAGCGGCGCGTCGGAAAGGGCTTCGAGCGACCAACCGGGGCGCTTCGAGCAAGGACCAGAAGAAAAATGGGTGTTATTCGGACGGACGTCCGGCTTCGCGGTGGCAGTAGCCATATCTATACCCTTCCAGGTAATTAGCCTCTCGTTGGGGAGAGGTGTCCCGCCGCCGTGGATATAGATCGGCCCTGACATAGTCAACGGAGAAGTGTCGCAGCTGGAGGATTTTTTGCCGCAGGCGCGACCGAGCCGCCGAATGACAGATTGCCAAAAACGATGAAAGCCGCCCGGTCGGGGCGGCTTTCCAGTGTGTATGCGGTAGACTTACTTGTAGACGATCGGCGCCGGAGGCGGCTCGTAGGGAGCCGGGGCGCAGCCGCCGAAGAGGTAACGGGCGCCGACGCGAGCTTCGTGAACGTTGAAGCCCTTGTCGCGACCAGGGCCGCCGTTGGCGTTGTAGCCGAACATATCGCCACCATCGACGTGCAGGAAGCGGTAGCCGACGTCTGCCTTGACGTTGCAGGTGACGTCGATCGACGCGCCGGCCATCAGGCCGTAGCTGAAGCGCCAGCCGCCCTTGCCGCCGTGGATGACCGTGTCATCGCAACCAAGGCCACCGCCGCTGGAATCGCAAGACGTGTTGTTCAGGTCCTTCCACTTGACGTAGGTGCCGCCAATGCCGGCGCCGACGTAGGGGGTGACGTAACCATAGGTGCCGAGATCGACATAGGCATTAGCCATCAGCGACCACGCCGTCATCGAAGAGATGTCGCTGGATGTGCAGCTGGGCGAAACGCCGCAAGAACCGCTGGTCGAGCCATTGAAGTCGGACTTGCCGAGGTAGTCGAGCGTCAGGTCGGTGCGGAAATAGTTGTTGACCTGGTAACCAACACCGCCGCCGATAGTCCAGGCGTCATCGAGATCTGCACGGTCGAAATCGACTTCGCTGGCATTGCTGCCCTGGAAGTATTTCGCGCCGCGTAGGTCGTTGAAACCGTAACCGACATCGCCGCGCAGATACCAGCCGGACGCTTCTGTCACAGTCACTTCCGGCATCATCTCCGGAACGGGTTCCGC
This sequence comes from Rhizobium sp. Root708, assembly GCF_001429725.1. Taxonomy (GTDB): domain Bacteria; phylum Pseudomonadota; class Alphaproteobacteria; order Rhizobiales; family Rhizobiaceae; genus Rhizobium. The sequence continues at coordinate 45,207 of NZ_LMHV01000040.1, forward strand.
GGGGGCAAGATCCGCGGCAAAAACATTGGACGTCATCAGCAGCACGGCAAAGACGCCGGATAAGCTTCTCATCATGGATCCCACTCCAAAATTCGTGGCTTGGCAGGGCCATTCGCTGCCAGTCGGACACGTTTCGGGATGGATAATGAAACGGAAACGTTAAAAGCTGCTTAACTACAAATATTTACCGTGTTTGTTGTTGGTTGCTGAACCATAAATCAGCGGGCGAAAAGAAAAAGCCGGCACGAAACGTACCGGCTTCTTTGCTTCACGTCAGAATATCTCAGGCCGCTGAACGCGCGCTCGAAATCGTACCGATCAGATCGTTGACGATCCGCTCGATCTGGCTGCGATCGTCGCCTTCCGCCATGACGCGGATCAACGGCTCGGTACCGGACGGGCGGATGACCAGACGGCCGCTCTTTGCAAGCTCCGCCTCGGCGTCGGCAATCGCCTTCTGAACGATGATGTCTTCCAGCGGCTTGCCGCCGGAGATGCGGACGTTGCGCAGAAGCTGCGGCACCGGCTCGAAACGACGGCAGACTTCGCTGACGGTCTTGCCGGTGCGCTTCACAGCGGCAAGGATCTGCAGTGCGGCAACAAGACCGTCGCCGGTCGTGCCATAGTCCGACAAGACAATATGTCCGGACTGTTCGCCACCGACATTGTAGTTGTGCTGGCGCATGTGCTCGACCACGTAACGGTCGCCGACCATGGTGCGGACGAGGCCAAGGCCCTTGTCCTGCATGAACCGCTCGAGGCCGAGATTGGACATCACGGTCGCAACGATGCCGCCGCCACGCAGCTGCTGGCTTTCGGCGTAGCTCTCGGCAATCACGGCCATCAGCTGGTCGCCATCGACCACGGCGCCGTTCTCGTCGACGATGATCACGCGGTCAGCGTCGCCGTCGAGCGCGATGCCGATATCGGCCCGCACTTCGTCGACCTTCTTCTGCAGGGCGACCGGATTGGTCGAGCCGCAGTTCAAGTTGATGTTGGTGCCATTCGGCTCATTGCCGATGGTCACGACCTCGGCGCCGAGTTCCCAGAGAACAGCCGGTGCGACCTTGTAGGCGGCACCATTGGCGCAATCGATCGCGATCCTCAGGCCCTGGAGCGTCACGTCACGCGGCAGGGTGCGCTTGGCATGCTCGATATACCGGTCATGGACGCCATCGACGCGCTTGGCGCGGCCGATATCGTCGGACTTGGCGAGCTGCGTCGAAAGGTCCTTCTCGAGAAGCTCTTCGATCTGCATTTCGAGTTCGTCCGACAGCTTGTAGCCATCCGGTCCGAACAGCTTGATGCCGTTGTCTTCGTAAGGGTTGTGTGACGCAGAAATCATCACGCCGATATCGGCGCGCAGCGAACGCGTCAGCATGGCGACGGCAGGCGTCGGAATAGGACCGAGAACGAAGGCATCGACACCGGCAGCCGTGAAACCGGCGACCATCGCGTTTTCAAGCATATAGCCCGAAAGGCGCGTGTCCTTGCCGATGACGACACGGTGGCGATGACTGCCGCGACGGAAAATCGTTCCTGCCGCAATGCCGACCCGCATCGCGAGATCAGGTGTCATCGGAAACACATTGGACTGACCGCGAATTCCATCCGTGCCGAAATAACGTCTTTTCATATGCACCCTCTGTGCTCGGGCACGCTCTCTAAGAGCCGCGCATTCCCACTTCAACAATTCGACGCCGACCTAGCGTAGCGTCGCATAAAGGCTCCAAATTGGGCCTTCTTATGTGAGCGGCATGCCACAATTCGTGGCGCCCATCACGTAAATTACCGAGAAAACTGATTATATCCCGTTACCAACAGAATTGGCCGGATACCATTTCTGATATCCGGCCAATCCATCTTTTCCCAAGACAATCAGTGCGTTTGCGGCTCCAGACCGCTCTCCGGCTCATCACCCTTGGAGGCTGGCCGGGTACCGGTCTTCGGAACGGCGGACCCACGGCTCGGAGGCGTATCGTCACCGAGATCGCGAGACGGCTTCTCGCCGCGAATCAGCGCCTTGATCTCCTCGCCTGTCAGAGTCTCGTATTCGAGCAGGCCTTCTGCGATCGCCACGAACTCGTCGTGGTGGTCGGTGAGAATACGGCGCGCTTCCTGGTAGGCTTCATCGATCAGGCGGCGAACCTCGGTATCGATCGTCTGAGCGGTCGCTTCGGACACGTTCTTCGACTGCGAAACCGAATGGCCGAGGAACACTTCCTGCTGGTTTTCACCGTAGGCGACCTGACCAAGCGCATCAGAGAAGCCCCACTGCGTCACCATCGCACGGGCAAGCTTGGTTGCCTGCTCGATATCCGACGACGCGCCTGAAGTGATGTTTTCCTTGCCGAACGTCAGTTCCTCGGCAACGCGACCACCCATCATGATGACCAGGCGCGACACCATCCACTTGTAGCTCATCGAGTAGCGGTCGCCTTCCGGCAGCTGCATGACCATGCCCAGCGCACGGCCACGCGGAATGATGGTTGCCTTGTGCAGGGGATCCGCTACAGGCACCTTCAACGCGGTGATCGCGTGGCCGGCTTCGTGATAGGCCGTCAGCTTCTTTTCTGCTTCGGTCATGGCGGACGAGCGGCGCTCGGCACCCATCATGATCTTGTCCTTGGCGTCTTCGAATTCCGCCATGGTGACGACGCGCTTGTTGCGACGTGCGGCCATCAGGGCAGCTTCGTTGACGAGGTTCATCAGGTCAGCACCGGAGAAACCAGGCGTACCGCGGGCCAGAACCTTGAGATCGACATTCGGCGCCAGCGGAACATTGCGCGCATGCACCTTCAGGATCCGCTCGCGACCGATGATGTCAGGGTTCGGAACGACGACCTGGCGGTCGAAACGGCCCGGACGCAGCAGCGCCGGATCGAGAACGTCGGGACGGTTGGTCGCGGCGATCAGGATGATGCCTTCGTTTGCTTCGAAGCCGTCCATCTCGACCAGCAGCTGGTTCAGCGTCTGTTCGCGTTCGTCGTTACCGCCGCCGAGACCGGCGCCACGATGGCGACCGACGGCATCGATTTCGTCGATGAAGATGATGCACGGCGCGTTCTTCTTGGCCTGTTCGAACATGTCACGGACGCGGCTTGCGCCGACACCGACGAACATTTCGACGAAGTCGGAACCCGAGATCGTGAAGAACGGAACATTGGCTTCGCCTGCGACAGAGCGAGCGAGCAGCGTCTTACCGGTGCCGGGAGGGCCGACCAGCAGCACGCCGCGCGGAATCTTGCCGCCGAGACGCTGGAACTTCTGCGGATCACGCAGGAATTCAACGATTTCCTCAAGGTCCTGCTTCGCTTCATCGACGCCTGCGACGTCATCGAAGGTGACACGACCATGCGCTTCGGTGAGAAGCTTGGCCTTGGACTTGCCGAAGCCCATCGCGCCGCGTGATCCACCCTGCATCTGCCGCATGAAGAACAGCCAGACGCCCAGGATCAGCAGCATCGGCAGCAGCGTGCCGAGATAGCTCAGGAAGCCAGACGAACCATCGGTTTCAGGCCGAGCCGAAACGAGAACGTTTTTGCTCTGCAGACGATCAAGCAGATTGTCGTCGACGACGGGCGTGTAGGTTTGGAAGGTCGTGCCGTTTTCAATATAGCTGCCGGAGACGCGGTTGCCCGTGACGACGACTTCCTTGACGCGGCCCGCATCCACTTCACGCAGGAACTGCGAATAAGGGATATCGCGGGAGCTGGTCTGCGCCGGCGACGTCTGGAACATACTGAAGAGGGCAATCAGCAAAAGCGCTATGATTGCCCACAAGGCGAAATTACGTAAGTTAGGGTTCATTGAACTCCCCAGCACTGGAACGACCGCCTCATGGCGACCGTCTTATTTGGTCTCTAACATAGGATTGCGTCAGTCCGTTGCCAAGGCAAAGCCGTCGGTTAGATGGTTTTTCCGTCAATAAGACCTAAAGGTGCTTTTGGATAGGGGCGTGTTCCAAAGGCACCTGCAAGACTATCTGCGAAGATGAAATCAAATCGTGTCAAAAAACGGTCAAACGGCGCAAAATAAGGGACAATCAGGACATCATCGGCGCGGCCCGGATCAAGGTCCCTCCCCTCGCCGTCCAGGATGCGCGGAAACGCGGCCACTGCACGCTTGAAAGCCGATTTCGGCAGCCACCGATCCGGCTCGGTGAAGGCGCTCGAGGGCCGCGCCTCAACGCGGACCATCATCCCGCTGTCGTTCTGCACCCTGTAGCGATTGTCCCAGATGCCTTGCTCACCGGGTGCCAAAGCCAGGGACAGGATGCCGCGGCTCTCGCGGGCAAGGAAAAGGCCGTTGCGTCTGAGATCGAACACGACGCGGGCCGCCGTCATGCGTCCGGGCTCCGCCGCCTTCACGAACGCCAGCATCGCCGCAAGTTGCGATCCTCCCGGCGCAAAGGGCTGTCCGCCGACTACCGCAGCAAGGCGGCCGAGCGCATATTCCAGCATGTCTTCGTCGGCATGAAAGCCATCGGGCGAGATAGCGCCAAGGCCGTAGGGATAAAGGACGAAATGCTCGGTCACCCACGCGCCGGCGTCAGCAGCCAATCGCGAACGACCGGCGGCGGCATCGCCTACCCCCCCTTCGCCGCCGCCCTCGCCTTGCAGGCGCTGGCGGATACGAACCCGCTCGTACTTGAGGTCCTCGTTGCTGGGATCGTCGATCCACGAGATGTGAGCCGTGGCAAGCAGGCTGCGAATATCGTCCCTCAGGCATGGCAGGAACGGGCGCGCGACCCAAAGGCGGCGGTCGAAAAGGACGAGATCAGCAATCCCGGTGTTTTCCCGCTCCGAGCGCGCGGCGCGCATGGCCACTGTTTCGCGTTGGTCGTCGAATGTGTGGGCGGTCACTATGATATCCGCGGCCATCTCGCCGGCAGCTTCGGCAAGCAGGCCATAACGAGCCTCGCGTCCCGCAGCCGAGATGCCTGCCTTGGGCTTGATGCCATGCCAGAGCTTTGTGACATGGGGAATATCGAGTGTCTCGCAGAGAGCGGCGACCTGTCGCGCTTCATCAGCGGATTCCGCGCGCAACGCATGGTCGACGGTTGCTGCGCAAAGAGAAATGGAAGAGTCCGGCTTCGCCTTCAGCGCATTGGAAAGCGCGATAAGAAGGCCGGTAGAGTCGCTGCCGCCCGATATTGCCACCAGAATGCGGGCAGGTCGGTCAAGCGAGTCGAGAAAGCGGCGTGCTGCCGTTTCGGGGGAAAGAATGCCATCCGGGCTCAAGACCGGACAGCCTTAGCAGGCGAGACGCTTCTGTTCGCTCGCAACCTTGGTTATCACGGCGCGCGATGCCTTCGGATAGCGCTTCGAAACTTCCTTCAGGGTTGCGCAAGCCGTCTCGGTGTTGTCGAGCGCTGCGAGCGACATGCCGAGCTTCAACAGCATCTCGGGCGCCTTTTCGGACGTGGAGAACTTCTGATGCGCATTCAGGAAGGTCTTCGCGGCATCGTTATACTTGCCCTGCGAATAGAGCGCCTCTCCCAGCCAGAAGTTGGCATCGGCGGCGCGGGCGCTGCTCGGATACTGGGAAATATACTGCGTGAATTCCCGCTCGGCTGTCGAATAGTCGCCGGACAGAACATGGCCGTAGGCAGCCTTGTACTGGTCGGACTCGCTGCCGAGCGACGCCGTCTGCGACGACTGACCGGCATCGACGTTCGGCAACGGCGTGGAGCCGACCTCGGCACCCGGATTGACGGTGCCGCCAACCTGATTTCCGCCCTGGTCGAAATCGATCGAGCCGAGTTGCTTCGGCGGCTGGCCGAGGCCAGTGTTTTCGGGCACATCCGTCGAGGGAGCCGTTTCGGCTCCCCGGTTTGCCTGGATGGTGTGGGCGACGTCGTCGCCACCTTGCGCCGTCTGGTTCGAAGCTGGCAGATCGGCCTCACTCTTCTTCATCGGCTTGCCGCTGCCGCCGGCCGCGCTGCCGCCGCCCTTTTCCAGCTCCTGGAAGCGGAATTCGTTATCTTGCTGCGCCTTGCGGATCGTTTCCTGCATCTGCAGCAGCTGGAAGCTCATCTCCTCGATGCGGCCGTTCAGCTGACGAAGCTGCTCTTCGAGCTGCTGAATACGAACTTCAGCGCCGCCCGCGGCCTGCACGTTGACGACGGGCAAATTCTGCTGACGGTCCGCGGGCTTGCCGCCCACGTTCCAGCCGAATAGCGACGTCGCATTCGCCGACTGGCCCGCCCCGGCCACCGCTGCGAGGCAAAGCATGCCCGCCACGACAAGTTTCTTCATATGGTTCGTCCTGTCCCAGTGATTCTTCGCGCCTCGATGGCACGAACAGGAGATTTTTCCAATTACTTTCAAAAAGCAACGGAGTTCGGCCAAAGTGTGTTCAAAAAGAAAAGGCGGCCCGCGATGGAGCCGCCTTTCCAATTTGTAATAAAACCCGGCATTTTGCTGCCGGGAAGGCAATTACATGCCTGCGCCACCGAGAACGGTAACAGCGCGGCGGTTCTGCGACCAGCAGGAGATGTCGTCGCAAACGGCGACCGGACGTTCCTTGCCGTAAGAGATCGTCTTCAGGCGCTGAGCCGGAACGCCGCGCGAAGCGAGGTAGTCCTTGGCGGCAGCTGCACGGCGAGCGCCGAGAGCCAGGTTGTATTCGCGCGTGCCGCGTTCGTCGGCATGGCCTTCGACGGTGATCGCGTACTTCGGATAACGGCCGAGCCACTGAGCCTGACGGTCGAGCGTCTGGGCGGCGTCCGCACGGATCGAAGTGCTATCGGTGTCGAAGAAGATGCGGTCGCCGACGTTGACGGTGAAGTCCTGGGCGGAGCCCGGCGTCGCGGCGCCGGCACCGAGGCCGAGGTCACCGGCGCTGTTGGCCATGTTCTTCTTGTTGGCGCAGCCGGCGAGTGCCAGACCGGCGACGAGCGCGATCATGACCGGGTTGCGGGCGAAGTTCTGCATGCGGCTCATTGCCGGGGTATGAATTCGGCTCATGGCCGGTCTCCTTGCGACTTGATTAAGGTTGCCGGACTGTAACCGTTCTCGGTTAATCGGCTTTCAAGAACTATGGTTAACGAATGGTTGATTTGTCCCTCTGTCGCCCCAATCCAGGATTTTTGCGGCGACAAGAAGGCACATCCACAGTCTTTCCTACTCCAGAAGCGGCGACCAGGCCGGATCCGAAGCGTATGCCGGGGTCTTGATCATCTGCTCGTTGTAGCCGGTCAGATCGATCGAGTAGAGCTGCGGACCGCCCGCACCCGCCGCCTGGCGGAAGAACATAAGGACGCGTCCGTTCGGTGCCCAGGTCGGACCTTCGTTGTGGAATCCAGTCGTCAGGATACGTTCGCCCGAACCATCCGGCTTCATCACGCCGATCGAGAACTTGCCGCCCGACTGTTTGGTGAAGGCGATCAGATCGCCGCGCGGGGACCAGACCGGCGTGGAGTAGTTACCGTCGCCAAACGAGATACGCGTCTGGCCGGAACCGTCGGCATTCATGGCGTAGATCTGCTGGTGGCCGCCACGGTCGCTTTCGAAGACGATACGGCCGCCGTCAGGCGAATAGGATGGCGAGGTATCGATCGCGGCCGTCGACGTCAGGCGCGTCGTCGTGCGCGAACGCAGGTCCATCGTGTAGATGTTGGCGTTGCCTTCCTGCTGAAGGCTCATGACGACCTTCTGTCCATCCGGCGAGAAGCGCGGCGAGAAGGTCATGCCCGGGAAGTTACCGACAACTTCGCGCTGTCCGGTTTCCAGCTGCAGCAGGTAGACACGCGGCTGCTGGTTGGCGAAGGACATGTAGGTGACTTCCTGCCGGTTCGGCGAGAAGCGCGGCGTCAGGACGAGGTCGCTGCCATTGGTCAGCATGCGAACGTTGAAGCCGTCCTGGTCCATGATCGCCAGCTGGCGCTTGCGGTCCTGCTTGGTGCCGGACTCGGAAACGAAGACAACACGTGTGTCGAAGTAGCCTTCTTCACCGGTGATCTGCTTGTAGATCGCATCGGCGATGATATGGGCGACGCGGCGCCAGTTTTCCGGCTGCGTGTAGAACTGCTGGCCGGTCATCTGCGTGCCGGCAAAGGTATCCCAGAGACGGAACTCGGCGCGAAGGCGGCCATCGCTTTCCTGCGTCACACGACCGGTGACGAGCGCCTGGGCATTGATGACCTTCCAGTCCTCGAAGCGCGGCGCGGCATCCGGATTGGAAATCTTCTCGATGAAGGCGTTCTTGTTGATCGGCGCGAAGAGACCGGAGCGCTGAAGGTCAGCAGCCACGACCTGCGACACCTGCGCGCCCATGTCACCCTGCAGAAAGTCGGTAATCGCGATCGGCAACGGCTCGACGTTGCCCTTGTTGATGTTGATTTCGACAAGCGCGTTCGCTGGCGTTGCGATAACGGCCGTCGCAACCATGCCGACGGCGACCATCAGGGCGCGGAAAAGAGAACACTTGGTCATAGAGCACAAGCCTTTCAGCATTTTAAAGGGCTAGATCGCTGGGGTCGAAATTGACGATGACTTCGCCCCAGGCATCATATTTGTCTTTGGGAAGGTTCGTGAACGGCGACGACTTCATGACGGCGCGCTTGGCACCGCTCGCCAACGCCATGCGCGTTGCCTCGTTGGTGCCGCCGATCGCTTCAACTTCGGGCGAGCCGATGATGTTGCCATCCGGGTCAAGCTTCATATGGACCTTGATGCGAACGTCGCTCGCACCTTCCATGCCTGGGATCACCGACCAGTTGCCGGCGATCGCGCTGCGCAGCGCGTCCATCTCGCTCATCGAGAGCTTGGAACCGCCGGTCGCCTTCTTGGCGCCGAGCGACGCAACTTCGGTCGAGCTCTTGGCACCGCCGTTCGACGGGTCCTGCTTGTTCAAGAGGGCCGCGATGTCGTCGGCGTTGAAATCGCTCTGCTTCGAGGACGAGGCCTTGGCCTTTTCCTGCTTCTTGTCGGCCAGCTTCTTGTCCGTCGGCTTCTCGTCAGCCTTGGCCTTGTCCTCGGTCTTCTTTTCAGGCGGCTTTTCGGCCGGCTTCTGCTCCGGCGGCTTCACCTGTGGCTTGACGACCGGCGTCGGCACCTTGTCCGGCAGCGCTTCCGCATCCGGCTTCGGCGGCTCCGGTGTTTCCTGCGGCTTTTCCGGAGGCTTTTCGGGCGTCGGCGGCGTGATATCGGGCTTCGGCGGCGTGATCGACGCAACCTGCTGCGGCTCGACGTCCGTCTCCTCCTTCATGATGTCCTTGACCTCGTTCGGTACAGGATCATTCTGGGGAACCGGCTTCTCGGAAGCCTTCGGCGCTGCGGCAGTTTCGTTGTTGTTGGGCTTGGCGTTCGGGATCGGCGGCGTCTTCAGGTCGACCTTGTTCTCGCCCATGTTCTCGGCGTTTTCGACGTTGGTCGGCTTGGCCGTCGGCTTCGGCGCGGGCTTTTCGCTCGGCTTGGCGGTCTTGTCACCCTGCTGCATCTGCGTCATTTCTTCGACGGGCACGAGGTCGACGGGCATCGCCTCGAAATCCTCGACCTTGAATTGCTCCGGGGAGCCGATCGAAATCAGCGCCCAGGCGAGCAATGCACAGTGCAGAGCAGCAGATGTGACGATACTGGCCTTCATAGCGTTTGCTATTGGTCCTTCTTCTGCTGCGTCACGAGGCCGATGTTCTTGTAGCCGGCACCCTGGATGCGAGCCATGACATCGGCGATCACGCCATAAGGCGCAGTCGCGTCGCCGCGAACGAAGATGCGTTCATTGTAGCCGGTCGTTGCGATCGCCTCGAGCTTCGCTGCAATCTCTTCGGCCGGGATCGGCGTTTCCTGCAGGAAGATCTGGCCGTCGTTCTTGACCGAGATCGTGATCGGCTGCGTTTCGGAATTCAGCGCTTTCGCCTGCGTTTCCGGCAGGTCGACCGGCACGCCGACCGTCATCATCGGTGCGGCGACCATGAAGATGATCAGAAGCACCAGCATGACGTCGACGAGCGGCGTCACGTTGATTTCGGAAATAGCGCCGCCTCTGTGGCCGCCGCGACGACGACCGCCGCGGCCACCGCCGCCTCCGCCACCGCTTGGAGCACCCATACCCATATCGTTAACTCCGTTCCCGTCGGTTACTGCGCGGCCTGGCGCGGCTGCAGCTTCTCGTCGATTTGTCGCGAAAGGATGGCGGAGAATTCATCCGCGAAACCTTCCATGCGGCCCGAGAGCTTGCCGGCATCGGCGGAGAACTTGTTATAGGCAATAACCGCCGGAATAGCGGCAACAAGGCCGATCGCGGTCGCCAGAAGCGCTTCAGCGATACCCGGTGCCACGACCGCGAGGTTGGTCGACTTCGAACCGGCGATTGCCTGGAACGAGGTCATGATACCGACGACCGTACCGAACAGACCGATGAACGGACCGGCCGAACCGATTGTTGCCAGCGAGCCGAGGCGGGCCGAAAGGCCTTCGGATTCACGAGCGAGCGTGACATCCATGGCGCGATCGATACGCATCTGCAGACCGATCGGGGAGCGCGCACCGCGCTCGAACGACTTCTTCCACTCGCGCATGGCGGCGACGAAGATCGATGCGAGGCCGGTATTGTTGCGCTCCGACAGCGTCCGGTAAAGTTCTTCCAGCGACTGGCCCGACCAGAACACCTGTTCGAACTTGTCGAACTGGCGCCGTGCGCGACCGTAAGCCAGATATTTGTCGATGACGATCGCCCAGGTCCAGACCGAGGCTGCGATGAGCCCGAGCATGACCAGCTTGACGACGAGACCTGCCTGCATAAACAGCGACCAGAGGCTGACGTCGGCCGTTGCTGCTGCCAATCCTACTTGTTCCATTGATCCAAAATCCCCGAATCCAAACGCCCGGCGCTTGACCGGGCGGCACAAAGTGATCTCGCAAGAAGTGTCTGGCGGCCGCCGCCTCAAGCCCTGGTCAAGCTTCCAAGCTCTATCCGCTTTCCTTGCCGTCAAATTTGGTCAAAGGAAGGCGTGCACCGCACAAACTCTGACAATCCGAGTAAGACACTATTATGGTTAATAGTTCGTTAGCGCCGGACTATGACAGCGGATTATCGGCGAAGATTTGTCCCTTGGATTACTTGGCCGGCTCTATTCTAGACAACCGAAACAGCGCTCATCTTGCAGCGCGCGAATTCCTTCACACAAAAGTCAAGATTTTACAAGCCTGTCTTCGTCATGCCCGCTATGCGCTACTTGCAGGTTGGAACCCGTCCCGACGTCCTGATAGACCGGGCAGTTTGGAGCCGCTGGGCGAGCTCGCGCAACCGATCAGACCTCGATCATCATCTGCTTGGCCAAACCGTCAGGCAGCCGCCGCGGACGTCCCTTGGCGTTGATGACCGCAATGATGACCTTTGCGGCGATCAGCAGCACCTCGTCCCTGCGGATTTCCTGGCTCAGCACCATCTTGGCGCCGCCGGCCTTTTCCGTCCGCGTCAGAACGGTCAGGATATCATCCATCCGCGCCGGCTGTTTGAAGTCGATTTCCATGCGGTGAACGACGAAAACCAGCCCTTCCTCGTCGGCGGTGATCAGTTCGCGCTGCTCGACGCCGAGGCAACGCAGGTAATCCGTGCGGCCGCGCTCGAGGAAATGGAGGTAGCGGGCATGATAGACGAGGCCGGAAAAATCGGTGTCTTCGTAGTACACGCGCTGCAGAAGCCGGTGACCCTCTTCCGCGAGTTCGCCCGATATGGAAAAGCCCTTGCCAGCCATCATTCTCTCCAGATTTTCGGGCCTTCTTTGACCCAAGAGTTTCCAGCTTGCAAGCATTGAACAATTGTCACGCTTCCTAAGTAAATCTCGACAAGGGCACACATACGGGAGACGACGCGATGAAGATTGCAGTGATGGGCGGGGACGGATTCATCGGCTGGCCAACATCATTGCATCTCTCGGACGCGGGCCATGACCTTCACATCCTCGACAATCTTTCCCGGCGATGGATCGATACGGAACTCGGGGTCCAGTCGCTGACGCCGATGGACTCGATCCAGGAGCGCACCCGCATCTGGCATGCCGAAACCGGCCGGCGCATCCACTTCAACCTGATCGATCTCGCCAAGGATTACGAGCTCTTGAAGAAGTGGCTCGTCGACAACCGTCCGGACGCCATCATTCATTTCGCCGAGCAGCGCGCCGCGCCCTACTCGATGAAGAGTGATCGCCATAAGAACTACACGGTCAACAACAACGTCAACGCCACGCATAATTTGCTGAACGCGCTTGTCGAGCTTCAGCTTGACGCGCATCTGATCCATCTCGGCACTATGGGCGTCTATGGCTATTCCACGGTCGGAGCCGCTATCCCCGAAGGCTATCTTCCGGTCGGGGTCGAGATCGCAAACGGCGAGACTGTCAGCCAGGAGATCCTCTATCCCTCCAATCCGGGCTCGATCTATCACATGACGAAGTGCCTGGATCAGTTGCTGTTTCACTTCTACGCCAAGAACGACTGCCTCAGGATCACCGACCTGCATCAGGGGATCGTCTGGGGCACCCACACCACACAGACACGCCGCCATCCGCAACTCGTCAATCGCTTCGATTACGACGGGGACTACGGCACCGTGCTGAACCGCTTCCTGATCCAGGCGGCGATCGGGTATCCGCTTACCGTTCACGGCACCGGAGGCCAGACCCGAGCTTTCATCCACATTCAGGATTCCGTGCGCTGCATCGAGCTCGCGCTGAACAACCCGCCAGCGCGTGGTGCCCGCGTCGAGATCTTCAACCAGATGACGGAAACACATCGGATCCGCGATCTGGCGGAGATGATCGCCCGAATGAGCGGCGCCGAGATCGCCTGGCTGCCGAACCCGCGCAAGGAAGCCCCCGAAAACGAGTTGATCGTCAAGAACGACAAGTTCCGCAATCTGGGTCTTGATCCGATCACCCTGCAGGGCGGTCTGCTCAGCGAGATCGTCGATGTCGCGAAGAAATTTGCCTATCGGGTCGACCGATCCCGCGTTCCCGCCGTTTCCGCCTGGACGAAAGACATTGCCGCGACGATCAACCATGATCCGGAAGGCAAGAGGCTGAAGTCCGTTTCATGAGTGACCTCCCGTCGCCGCGGTACGCCTACGTCACGCTCGTCACCAACAACGACTACGCCATGGGCGCCAAGGCGCTCGCCGCATCGCTCCGTCGGACGCAGACCGCCGCCGACCTCGTTGTCCTTCATACTGATGGCGTGGACCACGCAGCGCTTACGCCGCTGGCGCAGCTCGGCTGCCGGCTTGTGGCCGTCGATCACCTGCCGTTGTCAGCCGAATTCAACGAGCGGCACGCGCGCTCCATTCTCCACACTGCCGCCCCCTTCACGAAGGGACGCAAGCCGGATTTCCACTCGCCGCTCGACAATTTCTGCAAGCTGCGGCTCTGGCAGCTGACCGAGTACGAGCGATGCGTTTTCATTGATGCCGACGCGATCGTGCTGCGCAACATCGACAGGCTTTTCCGCTATCCGGAGTTCTCCGCTGCCCCCAACGTCTACGAATCGCTGGCCGATTTCCATCGCCTGAACTCGGGCGTCTTCGTCGCGGAACCGTCGATGGAGACGTTTCAAAGGATGCTTGAACATCTGGATCAGCCAAGCCTGTTCTGGAAGCGCACAGATCAAACATTCCTGCAGGACTTTTTCCCGGATTGGCACGGCCTGCCGGTCTACTTCAACATGCTGCAATACGTATGGTTCACCATGCCCCGGCTTTGGGACTGGCAAAGCATTTCCGTCCTGCACTACCAGTACGAGAAGCCGTGGGAGACGAATCATCCCAAGGCCGATAAACTGCGGCCGCTGATCGAGCTGTGGCATGCTTTTTATGCCGGCGATGATGTGCCGGACCTATCGACCATGGCAAACCCTGAAGAGGCAGCATGAAGGTATTGGTATCGGGGGGAACGGGTCTCGTCGGACGTTATATCGTCGAAGAGCTGCTCGCCGCCGGCTATACCGTGATCATCGGCGGGCGCCATGCTCCCCTGCCCCGGTTCTTTTCCAGACCGGTCGAATTTGCCCCTCTGTCCCTCGATCCGGCGCATGACCACATCGAAGCCTTCGACGACGCCTATTTCTTCGTGCACGCAGCCCTCCATCACCTGCCCGGCAAATACCGTGGTGGCGAAGGCGACGATCCCGAGGCGTTCAAGCGCTTCAACCTTGATGGAAGCGTTCGGCTTTTCGAAGCGGCCAAGCGCGCCGGCACACGCCGCTGCATCTTCATCTCCAGCCGCGCCGCTTATGGCGAGCATGCGCCCGGCACCGTGCTGAAGGAAGGCATGCCCGACAGGCCGGAAACCCTCTACGGTCAGGTCAAGCTGGATGCCGAGCGCAGCCTTGCGCATCTTGCCGCCCCTGGTTTCGCAACAGCAAGCCTCAGGCTGACAGGAGTCTACGGCGATCTTCGTCCCAACAAATGGGACAGACTGATCGGGGACTACGTCAATGGCCGCGCGCTTCCATCGCGGGTTGGAACCGAAGTCCACGGCAAGGATGTCGGCAAGGCCGTGCGCGTGATGCTGGAGGCCGAGACGACCCGCATCTCGGGCGAGACGTTCAACGTCTCCGACATTACTCTCGATACCTGGGACATACTGGAGCATATTCGTTGGGAACGCGATTGCCTCAACAGGCTGCCGCTCCCGGCAGACAAATCGCAGCTGACGCCGATGGATACGGCGAAAATCCGCGCGCTGGGCTGGGTGCCCGGCGGCATGCCGCTGTTCGAGCAAACCATCCATGCACTGGCCACGGACAACGGCGGCGTGTAGCGCCGCACAGGCCCGCGCAAGCCTGAAGTTGCAGACTGCCACGGATGGTGCAATCCGGGGAATAGTATGCAAGTCGGCTCCACTTCAGCGCTCAATATCCTGCGCAACGCCTACGCGGCAGACAATCTCAGCACATCTACGGACAGCGCGAGCAGCGCCCGCCTGAAGATATTGCAGACCTCCGCGAAAGCGTTGCAGACGCTGCGCGATAGCATGACGACATCGGCGGAAGCGACGAAGGCCCGCGCTGCCCGCAAGCTGGAGGAAGCCAAGCAGCAGCTGGAAATGCTGAAAAGCGGCGGCCTCCCACCTGAAGTGGTTGCCCGGCTCGCTGCCGAACTCGCCCACAAGATCAGCGCCGCAGCCGCGGAGTTTGCCTCGGCCGTTGCCGCCAGCGCAACGGGCATGGCATCGGCGGCCAACAGCGCCGCGGCAGTTGCCGATAACGGCGCAAGCGCTGCTGGCGCTGCGGCAGAACAATCGGCAGCACCGGCAACAGAAGCATCGTCGACAAGCTCCGACGCCGACACGGCGCAAACCGAAGAGCCCGACAACGCGACTGCCGCGCGCAACGCCTACCAGAGCGTGGTCGAGGACGGAAAGCAGGCCTCATCAGGCATATCGGCCGAAGATCGCCAGACGATGGAAGAGTTCAAATCCGTCCTGCAGGAAGTCCGCCAGCTGATGGACAAGGCGATGCGCGAGCTGCGCTCCCGCAACGGCCAGCCGGGATCGAGCACCGACACCTATCCGCTTGACGCTCACATCGGCGCTTCGGCAATCCCTACCAGCATCACGATCTGACGCAGCGGGTCGGGACAAGCCGGCGAACGTCGCATTGTTGCGTTGAAATGATCGGCGAGACCGCTATCGTCAGCTGGAAAAACAGCGCGGTGGATCGCATGACCCCAAAAGAACTGAAAGCTGAAATGCGGAGCGGCCGGCTTGCGCTGCGCGACGCAATCCCCGAAGAAACCCGCATCGAGATGAGCCTCGCCATGGCCGAGCACGCCGGCGAGGCAGTGGCATTCGAGCCCGGCACCGTCGTCTCCGGTTTCCTGCCGATCCGCTCGGAGGCCGACATCCGTCCGCTGCTGGCGCGCTTCCAAGCGCGAGGCGCCAAGCTTTGCGCGCCCGCCATCCTCGACAAGCAGACGATCGTCTTTCGCGAACTCGTGCGCGGCGTTCCGCTGGTTAGCACGGGCTTCGGCACCTCGGGGCCGCCTGATGATGCCGCTGTACTCGATCCTGATATCATGCTGGTGCCGCTCTCCGCCTTCGATGATCGCGGCCATCGCATCGGCTATGGCGCTGGCTACTACGACCGCGCCATCGAGCGTTTGAAGCAAAAAGGCCTGCATCCCAAGCTGATCGGCATTGCATTCGACTGCCAGGAAGTGGCACATGTGCCCGATGAGTCCCACGACGTCAGCTTGGACGCCATCCTGACAGAAAGCGGGCTGCGCTTTTTTGCCTCTTGGATTGGATAGCAATGCGACTGCTTTTTCTGGGTGACATGGTCGGTAAGACCGGACGCACCGCCGTCTGGAACCGCCTCCCCGGCCTGATTTCCGACCTGAAGCTCGATTTCGTCGTCGTCAACGGCGAGAATGCCGCCGGCGGCTTCGGCATTACCGAGGACATTTTCCTCGAGACGATCAACGCCGGCGCCGACGTCGTCACGACTGGCAACCACGTCTGGGACCAGAAGGAAGCCGTCGCCTTTGCCGGGCGTCACGACCAGTTCCTGCGGCCGGCCAATTACCCGCAGGGCACGCCGGGTCGCGGTTCCGGGCTTTTCTATGCGCGCAACGGCGCACGCGTGCTGGTCGCGAATATCATGGGTCGCGTCTTCATGCACCCCGAACTCGACGACCCCTTCAAATCGGCCGAAGCGATCCTCGATGCCTGCCCGCTCAAGGAGCAGGCGGACGCGATCATCTTCGACTTCCACGCCGAAGCCACCAGCGAGAAGCAGTGCTTCGGCCATTTCGTCGACGGTCGCGCCAGCTTCGTCGTCGGCACGCATACCCATGTGCCGACGGCCGATCATCAGATCCTCAACGGCGGCACCGCCTACCTGTCGGATGCCGGCATGTGCGGTGACTACGATTCCTCGCTCGGCATGGACAAGGAAGAGCCGCTGAACCGGTTCATCTCCAAGATGCCGAAAGGTCGTATGGAAGCAGCGACCGGCCCCGCCACCATCTGCGGCGTCGGCGTCGAGATTTCGGATGCAACTGGCCTCGCCGAGAAGATCGCTCCGCTCAGGCTCGGTCCGCGTCTCGCAGAGACGATCCCGGAGTTCTGGCGCTAGCATAGGCACGCGCTTGCCATGACGCAAAAGTGAGCAGTGGTCCCGGCATTTCAACTGGACCGCTGCGACGCCTTGCCGCATCCTCCGGGCGCACCCGAAAGCGCTGGAGGAAGTGGCATGAAGCCGCGTTTTCTTGTCTTCGCAATTGCCTGCCTGACGCTCCTCATCGCCGCGGAAGCGGCTGCCGCTCAGCAGGAGCGAAAGGCCGTCAGCCTGTGCCAGGCTGTTGCTCGGTCGATCCCTCACGCGACTTACGCGAGCTTTTCCCGCACCGCATCCGTCATCGGAGCGACCGCGACCGAAGAAACGGTCGCGCTGACCTACATCGGACACTCCACCTTTCTCATTGAGACACCCGGCGGGGTGACGATCGCTACGGATTACAGCGGATGGTACACGCCGCCGCGCCTGCCGATGGTCGTCACGATGAACCGCGCTCATTCCTCGCATTACACGGTGACGCCGGATCCCCATATCCAGCATGTCCTGCATGGATGGAGCGATGTTCCCGGAGATAAGGCGAAAATCGATATGGTCGTCGGCGACACTTATATTCGCAACGTCACGACCGATATCCGCGGCGGCTTCGGCGCGCCGCAGACCGATGGCAACTCGATCTTCATTTTCGAGGTCGCCGGCCTTTGTATCGGCCATCTTGGCCATTTGCACTATGAGCTGACGCCTTCCCATTACGCCGAAATCGGAAGGCTGGATGTCGTCATGGTGCCGGTTGACGGCGGCCTGACGATGGGCGCCGACAGCATGAGCCGCGTCATCAAGAGGCTCCGCGCATCGCTGATCCTGCCGATGCATCAACCGCGGCCGCTGCGAAGCTTCCTGTCGATGTTCGGTCCCGATTTCGACGTCAGCTACGCCGCGACGGATACCATCACCGTGTCCTTGCGGACATTGCCGAAGAAGCCGCTGATCTATGTTGCGAAAGGCATGCAGTGAAAGACCCGGCCATGCCGGGTCCCTCTGTTTTCAGGCAAATTGCAAATGCTGGCGGATACCGACATCAGGCATCTTGTCGTCGTCGAGATTGGCTTTGGCGATCTCCCAGCCGAACTTGAGCTTGCTGCCGGTCGAAACCCAGATCTCGGCATCGTCGACGTGCATCGCGAGCATCGTCAGCTTCGGATCCTTCTTGCCGTCTTCGTACCAGGCCGCGACGATCGAATTCCAGTATTCATCGATTTTCGCGGGATCGGGCCGGACCTCGATCTTGCCGGCAAGGCAAGCGTGATAATCATGGTCCTTGCCGACGACGCAGAAATGCGCCCGCGTGCCCGGCCTGACGGAACGAACGATATCCGCATCGGACTTCGTATAGAACCAGATGGTGTTGGTCTTCGGATCGGCATGCGGTGCCATCGGCTGCATGTGCATGTCCACCCCATCGACACCAAGCATTCCCGCGTGGATGTCGTTCACCTGCTCCCAAAGCTGACGTGCTGGTTGTTCGCGTGCCTCGTTAAAGCTAGCCATAGCACTTCCTTCCGTTTCGAGGGTCCGTGCTTTGAAACGTCAGCTTCCGGGCTTTGTTCCGCAATTCCGGATGGATGAGCAAGAGGCCAAATGAAGCCGTTTTCCCTTGAATACGGCCCGTTTCGCTCTTATAAGGCGGCCCATTCCTAACAGTATGACGTGAACAGGGGTGCCATGGCTGGCCATTCACAGTTTAAAAACATCATGCATCGCAAGGGCCGTCAGGATTCCGTGCGGTCGAAAATGTTCTCCAAGCTCGCGCGTGAAATCACGGTCGCGGCCAAGGCCGGTCTGCCCGACCCTTCGATGAACGCCCGCCTGCGTCTGGCGATCCAGAACGCCAAGGCTCAGTCCATGCCGAAGGACAACATCGATCGCGCCATCAAGAAGGCAGCCGGTGCCGACGGCGAGAACTACGATGAAGTGCGCTACGAGGGCTACGGCCCGGGCGGCACGGCAATCATCGTCGAGGCCCTGACCGACAACCGCAACCGCACCGCATCGAACGTCCGCTCGATCTTCACGAAGGCCGGCGGTGCGCTCGGTGAAACCGGCTCCGTTTCCTTCTCCTTCGACCACGTCGGCGAAATCACCTACAAGCTCGCAGCGGGCGACGCTGACAAGGTGATGGAAGCCGCCATCGAAGCCGGGGCCGACGACGTCGAAACCGACGAGGAAGGCCACTACATCACCACCGGCTTCGAGGCCCTCGGTGAAGTAGCCAAGGCTCTCGAAGCCTCGCTCGGTGAAGCTGAAACCGTCAAGGCCGTCTGGCGCGCGCAGAACAACGTCCCGGTCGACGAAGAACGGGCACAGTCGCTGCTGAAGCTGATCGACAGCCTCGAAGACGACGATGACGTCCAGAACGTCTACTCGAACTTCGAAGTCGACGAAGAAGTCCTGGCCAAGCTTTCGGCCTGATCCCTTCTGATTTCGTTTCTGAGCCGGCCGCAGCAATGCGGCCGGCTTTTTTGTTATCCACAGCCGACATGAAGCATAACTTCACATAGCACTGCCGCCCGATAACACGTCCGTGATCGGGACCGTCGCGTTAACATCCCGGTAACCCTGCCCGCCTTGAATGCCGCGCATTCGCTCCAGCCGGTCTGTCTCAAGACCAGCGTCTCTCACACTCTCGGCGGGGAAATGCCATGACAAGAACAGCCCTCCTCTCATTCTGCCTGACGCTTGCCAGTGCCGTTACGGCACATGCGCAACCGACAATGATCAAACAATTCGATGATTGGGGTGTCTATTCCTACAACCGCGAAGGCAGGACGGTCTGCTATCTGCTGACGGTCCCGAAGACGGCCCAGCCGCCCGGCGTCGATCACGGACGCAACTTCTTCGTCATCGGCAAGGCTCCCGGCAAGCTGACGGCCTACGAACCGCAGGCGATCGTGGGATACGACCTGAAGCCGGGGTCGCGAGGCCGGATAGAGATCGGCGATCGAGCCTTTGCGATGTTCACCAAGGGCAAGTCGGCCTGGGTGCTCGAGGAGACAAAGGAATCCGACGTCATCGAAGCCATGCGCTCCGGCAGCGACATGACGGTCGGCGTCGTCTCCAAGCGCGGGACACATACGAGCTACACCTATTCGCTGAGCGGCGTGTCGGCGGCGCTGAAGCAGATGTCGAAATGCAAGTGAGCATGCACGGCATGCCCTTCCGCGGCATCCGGCGCCGCCTCCGCGCGACCATTGGC
This sequence comes from Rhizobium sp. Root708, assembly GCF_001429725.1. Lineage (GTDB taxonomy): Bacteria > Pseudomonadota > Alphaproteobacteria > Rhizobiales > Rhizobiaceae > Rhizobium. Next base: position 65,478 of record NZ_LMHV01000040.1, read on the forward strand.
CTGCTCGTTGCCGCCACCCTCTGCCTCGCGTTCGCGCATCGTCCGCTGACTGCCGCGCCCATGCCGCAGCCGCTCGACGTGGAAGGCGCCAAGGGTCGCGAAACCGGGCTTCCCGTCCCCCGCTTCGTTTCGGTCAGATCGAGAGAGGCGCGGCTGCGGATCGGGCCGTCGCTCGACTACGGCACCCAGTGGGTCTACACCGTCCCCGGCCTGCCGATGGAAATCCTGGCGGAGTACGGCAACTGGCGGCAGGTCCGGGACTGCGACGGCGTTTCCGGCTGGATGCACAGGGCGCTTCTATCCAGCAAGCGCACGGCAGTCGTCGGGCCATGGCATGCGTCGACGGTTTCTCTCCGCGAAACGCCGAAATCCGATGCCAGGGTCGTCGCGAAACTGGAGGCCCGCGTGAGGCTCTCCGTCCACGGCTGTGACGGGACCTGGTGCAACGTCGAAGTCACAGGGCATGACATCAACGGCTTCATCAGGCAATCGGCCCTCTGGGGCGTCTATCCGAACGAGAATATCCGCTAGGCGCCGACAGGCATCGCGCCGTGATCGCGAGACCACGACATGACGTCGACGGGATCGGCGCTACGCCGCCGCGCGCAGAAAATTGCCGAGACCTGCGAACAGTTCGACGGACTTCAGCCGGGCCTCGATATCGTGGATCGGCATGGAGATGATCACCTCGTCCGCCTGCGTGTCGCGGATGAATTCCGACAGCTTCGCCTCCGCGGTTTTCTGTGAGCCGACGACGGCATAGCGAAGCGTATGCTCGACGGTCATCTTCTCCATCGGCGACCAGAAGCTTTCCATGTCCTCGACCGGCCGCGGGAACTGTCCGCGCACATTGCGCCGGAGGTTGACGAACTGCTGCTGCGCCGAGGTGAAATGATACTGCGCCTCCTCGTCTGTATCGGCGACGGATCCCATGACCCCGACCATCGCATAAGGCTTGTCCAGCACCGCTGAAGGCTTGAAACGGTCACGGTAGATATCGAGGGCGTCGAGTAGCGAATCCGGCGCGAAATGCGATGCGAAAGCATAAGGCAACCCCAGCATCGCGGCGAGTTGAGCGCTGTAAAGGCTGGAGCCGAGAAGCCAGATCGGGACGTTCGTGTTCATGCCCGGCACGGCAAGAATAGCCTGGTTTTCGATCGGCGCGCCGAGCAGCTGCTGCAGTTCCACGACGTCATTCGGGAAGCTCTGCGCGCCGGCATCAAGATTGCGACGGAGCGCCTGCGCCGTCCGCATGTCCGTGCCCGGAGCCCTGCCGAGGCCGAGGTCGACACGTCCCGGAAACAATGCTTCGAGGGTGCCGAACTGCTCCGCGATGACAAGCGGCGAGTGGTTCGGCAGCATGATGCCGCCCGAGCCGATGCGAATGCGCTTGGTCGCGGCCCCGACATGCCCGATGACGACAGCCGTCGCGGCGCTGGCGATCCCCGGCATTCCGTGATGCTCGGCCAGCCAGAAGCGCTTGTATCCGAACTCCTCCGCTTTCTGGGCCATGCGCGCCGAGCTCTCGAGAGACTGGCGAACCGTACCACCTTCCGGAACGGGAGAGAGATCGAGGATCGAAAACGGAACCATGGCAAAAGCCCACCTGTAGTTTGAAAGACAGGTCTATGTAGGTGGCAGCCGTCGCCTTTCCAAACCCGAGACATGAAAAAGGGCCGTTGCCGGCCCTTGCTCATGAGTGTTTTCGAAGGGCCTAGCCGTGCCGGCGCAGCACATGCACTTCGGCGCTGTGCTGGTGGGTACCGCTCGCCAGCGTGAAATTGGCAAGCTGCCGATCCATTTCGACCGCTTCCGTTGCCAGGCGATGGATGGCGGCCGTCGTTTCCTCGACCATGGCGGCGTTCTGCTGCGTCATGCTGTCGAGTTCGGCCACCGCCGCGTTGATCTGGCGAAGCGTATCCGCCTCCTCGCGCGTCGAATCCATGATCTCGCTGATCTGGCCGTTGATGGACTCGACATGGCTGCCGATGCCAGTCAAAGCCTCGCCGGCTCGCTCCACCAGCGAGACGCCGGCCTCGACTTCCCGCGTCGATTTCTGCAGCAAGCTGGAGATCTCTTTCGCGGCGCTCGACGAGCGTTGCGCAAGCTCTCTGACTTCCATTGCGACGACGGCGAAGCCCTTGCCGGCATCGCCTGCGCGCGCCGCTTCCACGCCGGCATTGAGGGCCAGCAGGTTGGTCTGGAAAGCGATCGAGTCGATGACCGAAATGATCGAGTTGATCTGGCGCGACGACCCCTGGATGGCCTCCATCGCGGCGATCGTGTCACGCATGATCTGGCTGGAGCCGCTCGTTTCGCGTTTGGCGTCGCGCGCGATGCGCTCCGCCTGTTCGGCGCGTTCGATCTGGACGCGAACGGACTGGGTGATCGCGTCGATGGCATTGGCTGTCTCGGTGATCGACGCCGCCTGCCGCTCGGTGCGCCCGGCGAGTTCGTCGGCGCTGGTGCGCATCTCCTCGGAGCCGGAGCGAACTGCCATGGAGTTGCCGCCGATTGCCGTCATGGTCTGGCTGAGGGCCGCGAGCGCCTGGTTGAAGTTGACCCGCAGGCCTTCGAGCTCGCTCGGGAAGCGGCGGTCGATCTGATAGGCGAGATCGCCGTTGGCGAGATGGTGAAGGCCTTCGTCGATTGCCTCGACCACATCCTGCAGCGTCTTTGCCTCGGCTTCGCGCTCGGCCATATGCTGCTGCCGGTCGCGCTCTGCACGTGTGCGCGTTTCCGTGCTCGCGGCCTCCAGTTCGCGGCTTTCGACCAGCGATTGCCTGAAGCGCGCCAGCGCCTTTGCCATCGTGCCGATCTCATCGCCGCGGTTCTGGCTTTCGATCTCGACATCGAGCTTGCCATCGGCAACCGCGCTGGTGATGCCCGCCAGTCGTACCAGCGGGGAGAACAGCATCTTGGTAATGATGCCGGTCGCCACCGCCATCACCAGGAGAACCCCGACGGCGATCATGCTGAGCAAGGTCGCGATCTCGATCGAGCCCGCATTGATCTCGCTAAGCCTCATGCTTTCGACCACGAGGAACCGGGAATCGTGGTAGTCGACCGAACGCACATAGGCACGCGCGGCACCGTCGGCCCGATCGAAATCGTCGACGGTCATGGCGGAACTGGCCAGCGCATCCCTGACGAAGCTGAATGGCGTGGTGTCGAGAACGGCAAGCTTGCCGTCGGCGTTGACGGTCACGGCGCTGCCGTCTTGCGAGACGATCGCTGCCTGCGCCGAGCTACCCGCGACAATCCCCTTTGTCAGGATGCTGGTGAAGACGTCCTCATGCACCTTGAAAAGCATGACGCCCTTCGCCGCGCCGAGCTTGATGATCGGCACTGCGAAGAAGATCTCCGAGGCGCCGCGGGCGGCATCGATATGAAGACCCGAAAAGCCTGCCGGCGCAAAGTCATCCGTAGCCTTCGCCGTGTTCGCCATCGCCTTGGCAAAGGCAATTCCGGCGCCGCTCGGCTTCCAGCGTTCGGAGGTCAGGTTCTCTGCGAAGTCGTCGTTCTTCTTGTAGGAATAGAGAACATTGCCCTCGAGGTCGGCAATCAGCAGATCGCCGAACGGAGTGTTCTCCAGGTCTCTGGCGACTTCACCCTGCGTCTTCTCGTGGTTGGAATAATAGAACCCGCTCGGACCATCCGGTTTCAGCAGCTTCTCGCGCTGATCGGCAGGGTTCGGATTGTTGGTGATGAACACCTTCTTGAGTTCGACGCGCGGATCGCCCGAGCTCTTCTCGATCGTCTTCCAGCCGCTCTTGAGGCTGGTGATCGACATCTGCAGCGCTTCGATGCGCGCGATAGAATTGGCCTGGTTCTCAAGCTGCCCCAGCTGCTCGCGCAGCATGTCGCCGCGAAAGATGAGAACGCTTTCCTTTGCCTTCAGGGCCTGCTCGCCGGAAATCCGGCTGCTGGCGAAGTAGGCGAGACCATTGATGACGGCGATCGACAGAGCCGTCAGCAGAATGAATGTGGCAATAACCTTGAAGGACAGGGATTGAAATCTCTGAGCCATGAACAACGAACCCTTCTGGAACGGCGCATGCCTGTCGGGCGCAATGTCCTCGCAGGCAGACCTGTAAGCCGAACTTGGGAGCCTTATCTTCCGGAAAAGCCGGCTCCTCTGACATTTTATCGGTCAAAACTTACGCACGGAGCTTAAATTGACGTAAACGGCAAGTTTGAAAAACAATGGATGTTTTTGTTTTGTTCACATATTGATGGCAGTTATTTTGCCGTTGCAATAAGGTGACGCATGCAAAATACGATTCGCATCATTGGCATCGACCCCGGACTACGGCGCACTGGCTGGGGGATCATAGAAACGCTCGGCAATTCCCTGCGTTTTGTCGCCTCGGGAACGGTGACTTCGGATGGCGATATGGATCTCGCCTCACGCCTTTGCCAGCTGCATGACGGGCTCGCCGAGGTCGTCCATGTGCACCAGCCGCATGAAGCCGCCGTCGAACAAACCTTCGTCAACAAGGACGCGGTCGCAACGCTGAAGCTCGGTCAGGCGCGCGGCATTGCGATGCTGGTCCCAGCCCGCGCCGGTCTGCAGGTCTCCGAATATGCGCCGAACGCCGTCAAGAAGGCCGTCATCGGTGTTGGCCATGGCGAGAAACAGCAGATCCACATGATGCTGAAGATCCTGATGCCCAAGGCTGAATTCAAGGGCAACGATGCCGCCGACGCCCTCGCGATCGCCATCTGCCATGCCCACAACCGCGGCAGCAACCGCATGCGGCAGGCCGCGTTGGCTGGATGATCCGTGCTACCCCTCGTCTCATCCCACGCTTTTAGATCACACTGACGGAGCCCGTTCATGATCGGCAAGCTCAAAGGCACCATTGAAGAACTCGGCGACGACTATGTGCTCATCGATGTCCACGGCGTCTGCTATGTCGCCCACTGCTCCAGCCGAACGTTGTCGCGGCTCGGTTCGGTCGGCGAGGCCTGCGTCCTTTTCATCGAAACCTATGTGCGCGAAGACCAACTGAAGCTCTTCGGCTTCATGAGCGCGCTCGAACGCGAATGGTTCAATCTGTTGCAGAGCGTCCAGGGTGTCGGCGCCAAGGTCGCGCTTGCCATTCTTTCGACGCTCAATCCGAGCGAGCTTGCGAACGCCATCGCCCTGCAGGACCGCACCGCCGTATCACGCGCGCAAGGGGTTGGTCCCAAGGTCGCCGTCCGTATCGTGACGGAACTGAAGAACAAGGCGCCAGCCTTTGCGGGAGAGGCGACTGGTAACATTGCTCTGAAGCAGGAACTCGGCGAAGGCGTCGCCGCAGCCCCGGTCGCCGACGCTGTTTCGGCGCTGACGAACCTCGGCTACTCGCGCGACCAGGCGGCAAACGCCGTCGCGGCCGCCATGAAGACCGCCGGCGAAGGCGCAGACAGCGCCAAGCTCATTCGCCTCGGGCTGAAGGAACTGGCGCGTTGACGTGGTCGCCTCGCAATGGTGCCAAGTCGGACCGCTTGGTGTATTGGTCGGTAATGCAGAATGATCGGAACGTGCCAGCATGAGTGACCCCGCGCGCTTGATATCCTCGGAAAAGCGAGGGGAAGACTTTGACGCGACCCTGCGTCCTCAATCGCTGGACGAGTTTACCGGCCAGGCCGAAGCACGCGCCAATCTCAAGATTTTCATCGAGGCCGCAAAGAACCGTGGCGAGGCGCTCGATCACGTCCTTTTCGTCGGCCCGCCCGGCCTCGGCAAGACGACGCTAGCGCAGATCATGGCCAAGGAGCTTGGGGTCAATTTCCGTTCGACATCGGGACCCGTCATCGCCAAGGCAGGCGATCTCGCCGCGCTGCTGACAAACCTCGAGGAGCGCGACGTCCTCTTCATCGACGAAATCCATCGCCTCAATCCGGCGGTCGAGGAGATCCTCTACCCCGCCATGGAAGATTTCCAGCTCGACCTGATCATCGGGGAAGGTCCGGCGGCACGCTCCGTGAAGATCGATCTCTCGAAGTTCACGCTGGTTGCGGCCACCACGCGACTTGGCCTGCTCACGACCCCTCTGCGCGATCGCTTCGGTATTCCCGTGCGCCTCAGCTTCTACACGGTTCCGGAACTGGAGCTGATCGTGCGCCGCGGCGCCCGACTGATGAACCTGCCGATGACCGAGGAAGGCGCCCGCGAGATCGCGCGGCGCGCACGCGGCACGCCGCGTATCGCCGGTCGCCTGTTGCGCCGGGTCCGCGATTTTGCCGAGGTTGCAAAGGCGGAAGCCGTCACGCGCGAGATTGCCGACGAGGCGCTAACCCGCCTCCTGGTCGACAACATGGGGCTGGACCAGCTCGACAACCGCTATCTGAACATGATTGCCGTTAATTTCGGTGGTGGCCCTGTCGGCATCGAAACGATCGCCGCCGGCCTTTCCGAACCACGCGACGCGATCGAGGACATCATCGAGCCCTACATGATCCAGCAGGGCTTCATCCAGCGCACGCCGCGCGGCCGTATCCTGACGGCGACGGCGTGGAAGCACCTCGGCATGCAACCGCCGAAGGACCTTGAAGCTGCGCAGTTTCGACTATTTCAGGAAGAGGATTGAGCCGGAAGCATCTGGCTTCCCGAAGGAGGGGAAATCCGTTGCCGAGTTTCGACCCCTGCCGCAGCTTCCGCAAGCTTGCCTATAACAACGCGCTCGCAAACCACAGGCTCCACGCCGCCTGCCAACGGCTACAGCCAGGCGAGTTCGAAGCCTCCCGCATGAGCTTCTTTCCCTCGATCAAATCGACGTTGAACCACATGCTCACCGTCGACTGGTTTTACGTCGATGGCCTCGAAGGCGGGACACTGGGACCTGCCGCCTGGAAGGTAGAGGAACCCTTCGGAGATATCGAAAGACTTTCGCAGGCGCAGAAAATGGTCGATCATCGGCTCGTCACGCTCTGTGAGCGCTTGACGCCGATCGATCTCGCCTCGACGGTCGAGCTGCATCGCAGCGAGCGGATTCAGCGTGAATTGATGGAAGACGTGCTCTCCCATCTGTTTCAGCACCAGACGCACCACCGCGGTCAGGCTCACGCCATGCTGTCAGGCACCAGCGTCGAACCGCCTCAACTCGACGAATTCATCGTTGCTGACGACGCCCGCTTCCGGGGCGGCGAAGTCGCCGCCCTCGGCTGGACCGAAGACATCTTGATGCGTTAGTCCTGCAGGCGAGATTTCAGTCCGTCGACGATCGTCTTGCTGAGTAGCTCGTAGTTCTCATCAAAATGATGATCCCCCGCCAAGGCGATGACATCGGCGCCGCTGCTCTTCAAATCAGGGCAGGCAACCTCATCATCGTCTTCCTTGCCGTAAATGCACTGGACGATCTTGGGGTCGACATTCTTCAGGTCTTCCACCGGGTCGCCACCCGCGCCTTCCGTCTTCTGGCCGAGCCAGCCCATCACGGAGATCTGGTAGTCGACCGCGTGAGACAGGGACAACAGCGACATCTGCGCGATCGCGCCCTTGGCCGCCGGCTTCAGCCGCGTATAGGCCGCAGGCACGACGTCGGCGCCGAACGAATAGCCGACCAGCAGCACGTGCTTCACCTTCCACTGTTTGCGGTAAAGCTCGATGATCTTGCCGAGGTCGTCAGCCGTTTCCTGCGGCTTACGCTCCGACCAGAAATAGTGAAGGGAATCGACACCGACGACTGGAATGCCCTGCTTCTGCAGAGCGGCACCGACTTCCTTGTCGATATCGCGCCAGCCGCCATCGCCGGAATAGATCACCGCCATCGTGTCGAAGACAGGCTTCGCGTCCAGTATGGTCAGCGGCAGCCCGAGCGGGTTGCCGGCACTGCCCGAAGCGGCGATCAGATCGTCCAGCGTGTCGCTGAGCGTGGTCTGCGCATCATCTTCGGAATCCCGGATGTCGATATCCGGATGCGCCTTCTTCAGCTCTTCGACATGCGCGCGCCCATCCTTGCTGGCCGCCGAGGTAAAGGCCGCGATGATGGGATCCGGCAATGAGATATCGCTGAGGCCGTAGATCATCCGATCGCCGACCGTCTGCTTCTTCGCCGGCGTGCAAAGCTCGTGCGTCAGGGGAATGCCGGCGACGGGATCGATGGCAAGCGTCTGGCCGATGGTGGCATCCGGGGTCTGCGCAGCGATTGCGAGAGTAAGCGCCCCGCCTTCGCCGATACCCGCGATGATCGGCAGGTGATAGGCGCTGTTGCCGGCGGCGCGCTGAACCTGCTGGCTGAGCGACTCGATGTCGGAGACCATGTAGATGCAGCCATCGTTCTCGCTGACATCGTAGTTTCTCAGAGCCTCCATGTAGGAGGGAAAATCGACGCCGATGACCACGGCCCCCTCGCCCACCAGACGGTCGGCCTCCGCCTTTTCCTTGTCGCCCCAGCCAGCGGCGTCGGAGATCAGCATCACCGCACCCTTCACATCGCCGCCGCCAGGCAGGAAGATGTGAGGGGATGGAATAATGCCGGTCTCAAAGTCTTGCGTGCTTTCGCTTGCAGCGCTTGCGCCAGGCGCCGTCATCAGCAATGCGCACGCGGCAGCCAGAAGATATCTTTTCATCATTTTCTTACGACCCCTTTCAATCCGCCGCCGATCAGGAGCGTAGCGTCCATCAATGCGATCATCGGATTGCCTCCACCGGAAACCGCGAGGTAGCGCGGATGCCATTGAGGGTGAAACTTGGATTTGAAGGCCCTGAGGCCTTTGAAGTTGTAGAAGCGCTCTCCGTGTTCGAACACCGTGCTGCCGATCCTGTCCCAGACCGGCGCCGTCTCGCGCTTGGACATGCCCGAAAGGGGCGCCATGCCCAGGTTGAAATGCGCGAAGCCTTCGTTGCGGAGGTACTCCATGATCTGGACGAAAAGAAAGTCCATCGACCCTTTCGGCGCATCCGGCGAAAACCGCATCAGGTCGATCGTTCCCTCATCCTTGGCGTCGGTTACCAGGATATTGGCGAAAGCGACGATCTGGCCCTGGAGCTTGAGAATGCCGACCGGCTGCGACGCGATATAGTCAGTCTCGAAGGCACCGAGCGAAAAGCCCTTCTCCTTGGCATTGTGATCCTGCAGCCAGGCGTTGGAAACGGCAGCCAGATCATCCATGACCGAACCGATGTTCTCCGGCGCAATGACCTCGAACTCCAGCCCGTCGCGCTGAGCGCGGCTGGCCGTCTGGCGCAGGTTGGCCCATTTTCCGCCCTTCATCTCGAAGGTGCGGAGGTCGGAGACCGCGAGCTCACCGAGCTTGAATGCGCGCAGCCCCGCGTCGGCGCAATGAGAAAGCAGCGCCGGCGAGATCTGGTAGAAGACGGCACGGCAGCCGGCGGCTCGCGCCGACTCGACGAAACGCCACACGAGTTCGGGCAAGGCACTGCGTTCGCCAATCGGGTCGAACAGCGCGATCCATGACCGACCCTGACGGCCGTACATGATGAACGCATCACCCTTTTCCGAGAACATGATGCTCTTGTCGCCCATGCGCACCAGATTGGCGTCGGCATAACGCTGTTTGCCGACGATCCCGACCGCCCGCAACAACGCATCGTCCGAAGCCGGCTCGGGCTTCGTCGTTGCCGGGCGAAGCAGGCTGAAAATCGCGATGGCCGACGAGATGATCGTTATGCCGAGCACGGCGCGCAGCCCGCGCGGCGCTTCGCCGGCAAACTCGAACTGCCACCACAGCTCGCTGCTGTATTCCACGTCGCGATAGACGAAGAGCAGGATGACGATCGCGCCGACGCAGACGACGGCGATCGCCATCAGCCACGACGCCGTCAGCGTCTGGTTCAGCAACGAGGCATGGCGGCGGAACAGGCGGCGGCTGACAAAGAGACCGAAGATCAGGAAGCCGAGGAAACAGGCTTCCACGAGCGCAATGGCTTTCAGCAGCGACAGCGCAAGCGCTGCGGCGGCGGACAAAATGCAGACCCACCACGCTCCATCCAGGCGCTGTCCGAGGCCACGCGCCGCGACGACGAGCGCCAGCCCGAGCAGACTCGAGAGAAAGTGCGCGCCCTCGACGATCGGCAGCGGCACATAATCCGACAGGAAGGCGAGATTGGAATCCGGCGTCGGCGTGACGCTCGAAAAGATCAGCATGACGCCGAGGAGCAGCGTGAAGGTCGACAGAAGCTGCGGCATCAGCCGTATGCCGATGCGCCGAACGCCCGATGCCACCGGATGATCGGCGAAACGGCGAAGTTCGGTCGCGGAAACGGCGAGAACCGCCAGCAGCAGCGGAACGACGTGATAGATCAGGCGATAGAGAACAAGCGAGCCGAGAACCGCGTCGATATTCACCGCACTGCCGAGCGAGGCAATGATGACGGTCTCGAAAACGCCGAGACCGGCAGGCACGTGGCTCAGCACGCCAAGACCGACAGCGATTGCGTAGACGGCGAGGAACACCGGCCAGCTGATCGCCGTTTGCGGAAGCAGCACGTAGAGAACGGTTGCCGACGCGGCAATGTCGAAGGCCGCGACGAGAAACTGGCGCGACCATGTCGCCGAGTCCGGCAGACGGATCGACAGCCGCCCGATCCTCAGCGCGCGTCCGCCGCTTCCAAGAACCATCATCCCGGCCAGTACCGCGACGACGGCGCCGCCGATCAGGCGAAGCAGCAGGCTGCTGACATTGATAAGCGGTGCGATCTCGTCCGCGATGGCAAGAAGCGCGATAGCACCGACACCCGCGAGGCCAAGGCCGAAGGCGATCGTCACGAAGGCGATGACACGGCCGATCTCTTCTGGCGACAGGCCAAGCCGCGAATAGGCGCGATAGCGAATGGCGCCGCCGCTCAAAGCGCCGAAACCCGCCGTGTTGCCGACGGCATAGGCGCTGAACGCGGTCAGGGCCACCTGCGGGAAAGGAAGCTTCTTGCCGATATAATCGATCGCGTTCGCATCGTAGAACACGAGGGCGAGAAAGCTGAGCGCCGTGAAGAACAGCGCCAACAGGATTGAACTCAGCTTGGTGTCCGCCAGCGCCTGAACGACGTCGTCATAGCGCACCTCGTTCGTCAACTGCATGATGGCGAAGCCCACCATGCAGAACACGGCGAGGGTCGCAATCGCAGTCAGATGCGTGCGGTATTGTCTGAAGAACCCGCGCAGCGCGGACTCTTCCGTCTCTTGAATATCTTCCACCTGGTTATGCCCCGGTCTCGTAGCGTCGCAATCTTCCATCTTAGCGGGAATCATGTTTCGAACACGTAACATAACCGGCCGGCGGTCCTAGACCACCTGCCGCGCTACCCCAGCGCCGCTTGTCGACGTCTGCATCATCTGCAATTGGGGCATTTTTGGCGCCATGGGGGCTCTCGCTACATTGCATTTTCGTAAGGTCCGCGGGCTTGCGCCAAACTAGCGGTGGACCTGCGACACTATGCGCTCGCCTGACCGGGGTCCGAACGCTGCGACGCAAACCGCGCGGCCGCGGCCCGCGCATCGGAGTCGCGCCCGTCTCCGGAAACTTGCACCGTCGGCACGGCGAACTCGATGCCATTCTCCTTGAAGGCATTTCGGATCATTGCCAGGGCATTGCGGCGGATGACGAACTGCTCGCCAGGTTTCGTCATCATCGACAGCCTTATCTGGATCGCGAATTCGCCGAACTGCTCCACGCCTTTCATCTTCAGCGTTTCGATGATGTGCGGGCTATAGTCCGGATTATCAAGCAGTTGCTGGCCGATCTGCTTGATGACCTTCTTGGCCTTCACGAGGTCGGTATCGTAGGTGACGTTCAGGGTGACCTTATCGATCGTCCAGTCGCGGTTGAGATTGCGCACTGCTCCGAGTTCGCCGAACGGCACCGTCGTCAATGGCCCCCGGTGGTGCCGCAGCCGGACGGAACGAAGGCTGAAGGCTTCCACGACGCCCTTGTGGCTGCCGCTTTCGATATATTCCCCGATACGGAAAGCATCGTCCCACAGATAGAACATGCCGCTGATCACGTCCTTGACGATCGTCTGCGCCCCGAAGCCGACAGCCACGCCGACGACGCCGGCACCCGCGATCAGCGGTCCGATTTCGATCCCAAGGCCTGAAAGCACCATCAAGACAGCAATGACAGCGATCACGACGGCGAGAATGTTGCGAAAGATAGGAAGCAGGGTTTGCAGCCGGGCACGCTTTGCCCGGTCCTCGTCGTTGACAGCGCCCTCGAGCGGCGCATCATCGAGCCGACCGTTGATATAGGCTCGCGCCAAGTGCCAGAGCAGGTCCGCCGCAAGCAGGATGACGATACCGCCGATCGAACCGCGAACGATACGATCGACAATCGTTTCACCGGCAGCCATCCTATCGGCGGCAAACCCGAGAATTCGTCCGAGCCACATCGCCGCGCCTGCGATGATCAACGCGCGCACGCCTCTGTCTAGCAGCACCGTCGCAATCCGCCGCTTCGCCAGGAAGCCTGCTTCCGCCTGGTGCAGCGAGCGTACGGCAAGTGTCGCGACCGACAGCGCGCGCGGCAGGAGCAGCAAGTAGATCCCGACCCAGAGCAGCAGATTGAAGCCTGCCACCCACAGTACCCAGAGAAGCAGGAAGTAGACCGTCATGGACCACGACGCCGTCGTGCTCTTGTGTCCATTTTCAACCGGTCGCGACCACACCGCCTCGGTGGCAATCAGGAACAGGCCAATCCCCAGCGCATAGGCAGCGAGATATCGCGAGCCGGCGGAAAAACCGAGCCGCGCCAACATCTGGATGACCACCCAGCCGAAGGCGAAATAGATGACGAACACCGCGCAGCGCCGGAACCAGAAGAGTGCGGTCGCCCGCGAGACCTGGCGCTCCCCGTCCGGCTTCGGCAAAGTGACGAGCGCTACCAGCAAGCGGCCCAGCGATATGGTAAGCCGCGCAACGATCAACGCGATGGCGACGGCAATTGCCATGGATTGGGTCAGCGGCGGCCAGTTGATGACTGCGAGCGCAATGAAGGTTGCCGTCACGAAGACAAGCGCAGGCACGATGCGATAGATCAGGTTGGCTGCGGCATGGTGCGCGACCGTCGTGACTTCACCGTCCGGCCGGCGGATCCGTGGCTTCGGAACGATCATCCGAAAAAGCAGTTCGACCACCGGGCCAGCGAGCAGCAGCACCAGCACCTCGATGCTGACCCACGACCATCCCGTGGGCTCGATGTCGCGCTCGACGAGGACAGACGCGTTCTCCACCTCGTTCGGCAGGCTCATCGCGGCGCCCGACACCATGTCGAGGTGATGGCGGGCATGACCGAAGAACGTCGATAACACGGACATCTGGTCGCTGGAGGCCGGAGCCTCGGCGGAAGGCGCGGTCTGCATCTGCGTCGCCATCCACTGCTTGACCTGCGGCGTCTGCATCAGCTGCATCATCTGGCGGACTTCGGCGGGTGGTGCCTGATCCGCAGCGGGCGCGGCCGTCTGCGCCGACGCGCTTGCCGTTAGGCCGAGCGTAGCGATCAACATGAAAAACCGCAGCAAAACGCGCGCATTGAACTTATCGGCCATTCGTCACCCTCCGACCTGAGCCTTCACCTTATATCGGAGCGCGCGAAAGAAAAGCCCGCTCAGCGAATGCTGAGCGGGCTAGATAAGCGTTTAGAACGAATGGTTTATGCTTTTGGCTTCTCGACGTGGCCGCCGAAGCCGGCACGCATCGCCGAAAGAACCTTGTTGGCGAATTCGTCGTTGTCGCGGGAAGAAAAGCGACCGTAGAGAGCCGCGCTGAGAACCGGGGTCGGCACGCTCTCGTCGATCGCCGCCATGATCGTCCACCGGCCTTCGCCGGAGTCCGATACGCGGCCTGCGTATTTGGCAAGCGCGGGGTCTACATGCAGCGCGTCGGACGTCAGATCGAGCAGCCAGGACGTGATCACGCTACCGCGGCGCCATACCTCGGCGACATCCTGCAGATTGAAGTCGTAACGATAGTGCTCGGGGTGTGCCAGCGGCGCGGTTTCGGCATCGGCCTCCTGCGAGCCGGACCCGATATTCGCATGCTTCAGAATATTGAACCCTTCGGCATAAGCGGCCATCAGACCGTATTCGATCCCGTTGTGGACCATCTTGACGAAGTGCCCGGCGCCGTGAGGACCGCAATGCAGATATCCCTTTTCGGCGGTGCTCTCCGGCTGCTCACTCCTGTTCGACGACGGTGGAACGTCGCCCGCACCGGGTGCAAGCGAAGCAAAGATCGGCGACAGCGACTGGACGATGCCCTTTTCGCCGCCAATCATCAGGCAATAGCCACGCTCGAGGCCGAAGACGCCGCCGCTGGTGCCGACATCGACGTAGTGAATGCCCTTGGTGATCAGCTCCCCGCCGCGTCTGATATCGTCGTGATAATAGGAGTTGCCGCCATCGATGATGATATCGTCGTCGTGCAGCAGCGGCACCAACTGGGCAATCACCTTGTCGGTGATCGCAGCCGGCAGCATCAGCCACACGGCGCGCGGACGCGACAGCTTGGAAACAAATTCTTCCAGCGAAGCGCTGCCAAGCGCGCCCCTGCCAACGAGATCGGCCACATTTTCGGGCTTGGCGTCATAAACGACGCACTCATGGCCATCGCGCATCAAACGCTGGACCATATAGTTGCCCATCCGGCCCAAACCCACCATGCCAAGCTGCATCTCAAATCTCCTGCGAATTAAATCGATATGATTGCCGAAATTAGCACTCGCAGTGCAGCAAGCAAGCGAAGTCTCCGTCACATTCGAGCGATTTCATCGCCGCACCCGTGATCACTCAGCTTTCCGGGGCAAGCACGACGCGGCCGCTCGTGGCATCCGCGAGGATCACCGCGATATCGGCGGCGCTGGCCTGCGGCACTGTCAGGACAAGCGCTGCACCTGAATCCACAAAGGTCTCCTGAACGATGCGCACCGAAGGGAAAGCAGCCAGCTTCGCCTTCACCAAGGCAAGATCGGAGAACTGGACTGTGATTTCTGCATCGAGCGTCGGGATCAGTTCGATGATCGACGCCGCGCGCAGACAGGCGGCGGCCGTTCCGCCATAGGCACGGATCAGCCCGCCGGTCCCGAGCAGCACGCCCCCGAACCAGCGCGTCACGACGACCGCCACCTTGTCCAGGGATTGGCCGTCAATGGCCTGAAGAATGGGCTTGCCGGCCGTTCCGCTCGGCTCGCCGTCGTCGCTGAAACGATAGGACTGACCGATGCGCCAGGCCCAGCAATTGTGGTTCGCGCCGGTTTCGCTATGGCTCGCCAGGAAATCCTTGGCCGCCTGCTCCGAGGCCACTGGAGCCGCGATCGCACGGAAACGGCTCTTCTTGACGATCTGCTCGAAGTTTTCGACACGTTCCAATGCAAACATGCCGATTGGCATATCGCCGCGATGGAGTGCCGCGCAAGAAAAACCGTGACCACAAACGAAAACGCCCGCTGGTGAGCAGCGGGCGTTTTCGAGAAGATCGTAAGATCCGCTGCGACCGATTAGCGGCCGACAGCTTCGCGTGCGACGCGATGGATGTCCGTACGGTCGATGCCGAGGTCGTGGAGTTCGCGGTTCGACATACGGCCGAGTTCAGAAATGGTCTGACGGAACTTGCGCCAGTTATTGAAAGAGCGTGCTACGTTCATGATAATCCCCTTTCCTAGGGCTTGTCGGTTTCGGCTGCCAGTCCGTGGCGCCGTTGTTCATCTGTTGAGGTGAATATAAGCGCACGCCGTTGCTCGTAACAGCGCCAAGATGACAACCCATCAATGCGCAAAACGCATAGCTCATTTCTATATGATCAATTTCTAAGCAGAACGGCGCGGACCACGTCAGGCTGCCGTCAACAGAGCCCAACCATTGGGCGCTGAGGCCAGTTGTTAAACAAGGCTTAACCAAACGCCTGAATCGCCGGTCAATTGGCGAAAAGATGCCCGACGACAAGGGAGCCGCCAGCACCGTCGCAAAACAAGCCGCGAATTGCGGAGAGCGCATAGCTGGATTGCACGCGGATGAGGTCCGCCGGACCCATCCATTGCAAAGGCTGAAAAAGGGAAAAGTGCGATCCGCGGCAACCGATGGAGGTTTACGATCCTGGGTGCCTACAAACGTAGGTGGGCGCCATATGTCCAAGCCCACGGGCCTGGTCAGGGACAGCTCCCTTTGGATCGAGTATGGCCCCAGGGATTGTGGTTCCTGTCGCGAGGCGCAGATCGCAGTCTCTATATAAGGCTGATCGTTGGGGTACGCCAGAGGCTCCGGAGCGGCACCCTCGAATTATTATCTAGTTCAGTTCGGCCGAAGCCCGACCGTTCAGCTTGTCGGTGATCCCGCGGATATGGCCGGTCATCTCGACGATCGCGGCCGCAACGCTCTCCTCGGTTCGGACAGTCGCGGCAAGCACCGTATCGCGATTGCCGCGCAGCGCCTCGAGTTCGGACTCAAGATGAGTGACACGTCGCGTCAGTTCGGAAATTTCGTCCATGACCATGATGCCGGCCATGACGGTGATCCGGAGGTCTCCGATCTCGCCGAACTGGCTCTTGAGGTGCCCGACGTAACGGTCGAAGCGGGTCGCGAGATCCGTCAGGTGATCTTCTTGACCTTCCTCGCAGGCCATTCGATAAGCCTTGCCGTCGATCGTTACCGTTACCTGCGCCATTCCCATTTCCCTGCTAGCGGTCGAGGACCGCGCGGATCGTTTCCATCGCCGTCACCAGCCGCCGCGAAACCTCGCGGTTGACCTCTTCCAGGCGGTTCGCCCGAAACTCCGCCTGATCGAGCTCCTGTGCGAGCTTCGAACGATCGGCATGCACGCGACGGACTTCGCTTTCGATCTCGCCGCTCTCGCGCTGGCGCTCAAAACGCACGTCGACAGCGTTTTCGAGGCCGGAAACAGCCTGCCGCAGCTCCTTGAGGGCTGCCTCGATGATAGTGCCTGTAGGCGTCATGTCTTTATCGGTTCCCCGCTCAAGACTGGCGAATCGGTCTGCGGCGCCGACCCAATGTTTTGAAGAGGATATGCAGCTAGCCAACGGCACGTCAATGAAAGTGGCACCCATCCATGCAGCCATTCTGTGGATGACGCAGCCGGCGTTCAGCCTACGCCAATTTTACACTTTTGTAAAAATAAGTGGTCAAATGTTAAAAATCGTCGCACCCTCGCCCAAACTGGCCTGCAATTTATTGACTTGGGCGATCCAACTGCTATGTGTCACCCCGCTCTCATTGATGGTCTCCACAAGGCTTGAGGCCATCCCCCGACACCGGAACCCGTGGAACAGCCATGACCTCTCCTGAACAAAATGACCGGATGGCAAATGCGATCCGTTTTCTCTCCATGGATGCAGTCGAAAAGGCCAATTCCGGCCATCCGGGCATGCCGATGGGCATGGCCGACGTGGCAACGGTTCTCTTTACGAAATATCTGAAGTTCGATCCGAAGAAGCCGCATTGGCCGAACCGCGACCGCTTCGTTCTTTCGGCCGGCCACGGCTCGATGCTGCTCTATTCGCTCCTTTATCTGACCGGCTACCCGGACATGACGGTCGAGGACCTCAAGCAGTTCCGCCAGCTCGGCTCGAAGACCGCCGGCCATCCGGAATACGGCCACGCGACCGGAATCGAAACCACGACCGGCCCGCTCGGTCAGGGCATTGCCAATGCCGTCGGCATGGCGATCGCCGAGCGCAAGCTGCGCGAGGAGTTCGGCTCGGACCTTCAGGACCACTACACCTACGTCATCAACGGCGACGGCTGCTTGATGGAAGGCATCAGCCATGAAGCGATCGCCCTTGCCGGCCACCTGAAGCTCAACAAGCTGGTTCTCTTCTGGGACAACAACTCGATCACCATCGACGGCGCCGTTTCGCTTTCGGACTCGACCGACCAGGTTGCGCGCTTCAAGGCCGTTCACTGGAACACGATCGAGGTCGACGGCCACGACCAGGCTGCCATCGCCGCTGCCATCGAAGCCGCCCACAAGTCCGACCGCCCGACCTTCATCGCCTGCAAGACGATCATCGGCTTTGGCGCACCGAACAAGCAGGGCTCGCACAAGGTCCACGGCAATCCGCTCGGCGCCGACGAAATCGCGGCAACCCGCAAGGCACTGAACTGGGACTACGAGCCCTTCGTCGTTCCGTCCGACGTTCTGGATGCATGGCGTGCAGCTGGCAGCCGTTCGGTCGAGTTGGTCAATGCCTGGGAAGGCGGCCTCGCCAAGTCCGAGCACAAGGCGGAATTCACCCGCCGCTTTGCCGGCGACCTGCCGGAAGGCTTTGATGCCGCCATCAGCGCCTACAAGAAGAAGCTCGCGGAAACCAAGCCGACGGTCGCAACCCGCAAGGCTTCGGAAGATGCGCTCGAAGTCATCAACGGCTTCCTGCCGGAAACCATCGGCGGTTCCGCTGACCTGACGCCTTCGAACAACACCAAGACGAGCCAGATGGTCTCGATCACGCCGACGGATTTCTCCGGCCGCTACATGCACTGGGGTATCCGCGAGCACGGCATGGCGTCTGCCATGAACGGTATCGCGTTGCACGGCGGTCTTATCCCCTACGGCGGCGGCTTCCTGATCTTCTCGGATTATTGCCGTCCTCCGATCCGCCTCGCCGCTCTCATGGGCATCCGCGTCATCCACGTTCTGACGCACGACTCCATCGGCGTCGGTGAAGACGGCCCGACCCACCAGCCGGTCGAACAGGTTGCCAGCCTGCGCGCCGTTCCGAACCTGCTCGTCTTCCGCCCGGCGGACGCCGTTGAAACGGCCGAATGCTGGCAGATCGCCGCCAAGACCAGGAACCGCCCGTCCGGCCTCGCGCTGACCCGCCAGAACCTGACGACGGTTCGCACCGAGTACAACGAGAAGAACCTCTGCGAACTCGGCGCCTACACGCTGGCTGGCAATGCCGATGCCAAGGTCACGATCTTCGCTTCGGGTTCTGAAGTCGAACTTGCCGTTGCCGCTCGTGCGACCCTGGAAGCCAAGGGCGTTACCGTCCGTGTCGTTTCCGTTCCGTGCACCGAGCTCTTCTTCGAGCAGCCGGACGCCTACCGCAAGGAAGTGCTCGGCAACTCGCCGATCAAGGTCGCCGTCGAGGCTGCCGTCCGCGAAGGCTGGGATGCGTTCATCGGTCCGGAAGGCACGTTTGTCGGCATGAAGAGCTTCGGCGCTTCCGGTCCGGCCAAGGACGTCTTCAAGCACTTCGGCATCACCACCGACGGCGTGGTTGCTGCCGTAGAAGCAAAGCTCGGCGCATAAGCCTTCAAATCGGATCCGATTTGAAGATAGGATTATGCGCAGTTTCCAAATGCTATAGCGGGAGCGCTCCGGCGCTCTCCATTTCAATCCGCAAGCCCCATCTCTAGGGAGTGAATGCACATGACTGTAAAGGTTGCCATCAACGGCTTCGGCCGCATCGGCCGCAACGTTCTCCGCGCCATCGTTGAATCTGGTCGCACCGACATCGAAGTCGTCGCGATCAACGACCTCGGCCCGGTCGAGACCAACGCCCACCTGCTGCGCTACGACTCCATCCACGGCAAGTTCCCGGCCGAAGTGAAGGTCGAAGGCGACACGATCACCGTTGGCGGCGGCAAGCCGATCAAGGTCACCGCGATCAAGGATCCGGCCACGCTCCCGCACAAGGAATTCGGCGTCGACATCGCGATGGAATGCACCGGCATCTTCACCTCGCGTGACAAGGCCGCCCTGCACCTGACAGCCGGCGCCAAGCGCGTCATCGTTTCGGCCCCTGCCGACGGTGCCGACCTGACCGTCGTTTTCGGCGTCAATCATGACCAGTTGACCAAGGAGCACTTGGTCATCTCCAACGCGTCGTGCACGACGAACTGCCTCGTGCCCGTCGTCAAGGTTCTCGATGACCTCATCGGCATCGACCACGGCTTCATGACCACGATCCACTCCTACACGGGTGACCAGCCGACGCTCGACACCATGCACAAGGACCTGTACCGCGCCCGCGCCGCAGCCCTGTCCATGATCCCGACGTCGACCGGCGCTGCCAAGGCTGTCGGCCTGGTTCTGCCGCACCTGAAGGGCAAGCTCGACGGCACGTCGATCCGCGTTCCGACCCCGAACGTCTCGGTCGTCGACTTCAAGTTCGTTGCCAAGCGCGACACCACGGTCGCCGAGATCAACGAAGCCATCAAGGCTGCCGCCAACGGCAAGCTCAAGGGCATTCTCGGATTCACGGACGAGCCACTGGTCTCCCGCGACTTCAACCATGACAGCCATTCGTCGATCTTCGCCACCGACCAGACCAAGGTCCTTGAAGGCAAGTTCGTACGCGTGTTGAGCTGGTACGACAACGAGTGGGGCTTCTCGAGCCGCATGTCCGACACGGCCGTCGCTTTCGCCAAGACCATCTAAGGTCTCGCGACAGGACTTCGGAAAGCGGCTCGGGAAACCGGGCCGCTTTTTCGTTTGTCGCACGCAATTCACTGGCGCCTGTACGGCAACCGCCTTACTGTCGACGAGAAGCCGCCTCTGGAAGAATGGAAAGCACGATGGACTACTTTACGATTGAAATAGGTGGCCAGGCGGTCGCGAGCTTTCGCTCCGAAAATGCCGATGATGCCAAGCACTTTTTCGAAGCCGAGGACTTCCGCGAGGATCTGACGATCCTGCAGTCGCAGGGCAAGCCGGTGTGGGACGGCCTCGCGGCGATCAATCTGCGCAAGGCAACGGCCGATGAAGCGGGGGAAGTCGAACATGCCTATGAGTTCGATGACGATCCGGAACGGACGGTCGACGACGAATTCGTCGTCTTTTTGATCCCGATCTCCGACGCTGCCGATGACGAGGAAGACCAGGGCTGACCAGCTCCCGGGGCACCCCGCGCGGGATCGCCAAGAAAAGCGCGATAGCACGGCTTCTGCCCTGCTATCGCCCGATTTGCTCATACACTCGTTCTCATGCTCGTTCGTAGCATTCACACGGCGCAGCCAGTCGGCCCGCCACGACAGCAGCATGAAGCAGCGAAACAGCGCGGGGGTGGTCAAGGGCCTACCCTTCCGATGCGTTTTGCCGTTTGCTTGTGAAGGTCTGGATGACCACGAAAGGGCAACTGAAACGGGTTGCGGGACCGGGGCGGTCTGCATTGAATTGCGGGTAAGGGGATAGGCATGGAAGCGTTCTACATCGTCGTACTGGTATCGACGACGCTCGTGCTTCTGGCCGCGTTCTCGAGCCTGCTTGCCTTCCGGTTCGGCGCCCCTCTGCTTCTCTTGTTTCTTGGGATCGGCTTGCTGGCGGGCACGGATGGACTCGGCATCGAGTTCACCAACAACTACCTTGCCTATATCCTCGGTTCGATCGCGCTGGCCGTCATTCTTTTCGATTCCGGTTTCGGTACGCCGGTGCAGGCCTTCAAGCTGGCCGCCATCCCGTCACTGACGCTCGCCTCGGTCGGCGTCCTGATGACCGCGGCGCTGATCGGCCTCGCCGCCATGTGGCTTCTGAAGTTTACCTGGCTGGAAGGTCTGCTGCTCGGTTCGATCGTTGCCTCCACGGATGCCGCCGCCGTCTTCTTCCTGCTGCGCATCGGCGGCATCAATATTCGCGACAAGGTGCGCTCGACGCTCGAGGTGGAATCCGGCACCAACGATCCGATGGCCATCTTTCTGACCATCGCGCTCGTCGAAATCCTTGCCAGCGGCGAGCGCTACCACGGCATCAACGTCGGCATGCTCGCCATGTTCGTCCAGCAGATGGGCCTCGGCGTCATCCTCGGTCTTCTCGGCGGCATGATGATCGTGCTGATCGTCAGCAAGCTGGAAACGGACCGCGGCCTCACGCCGATCTTCGTGCTTGCCTTGGCGTTGCTGGTCTTCTCGGCCACCGGCGCGGTGGGAGGCAGCGGCTTCCTTGCCGTCTATGTCGCGGGCATCTACGCCGGCAACAGAAAGCTCCAGGGCTACGCCTCGATCAAGCGCTTCCAGGACGGCATGACCTGGCTCGCTCAGATCATCATGTTCCTGGTTCTCGGATTGCTTGCGACGCCATCGCAGTTTCCGGCGATCGCCATCCCTGCGGTGCTGTTGGCGTTCTTCCTGATCTTCATCGCCCGTCCGCTTGCCATCTGGCTGTCGCTGCTGCCCTTCGACTATACCCAGCAGGAAATCGGCTTTGTGGCCTGGGTCGGTCTTCGCGGCGCCGTCTCCATCCTGCTTGCCATCATGCCCATTCTCGGCGGCCTGCCAAACGGCCAGATCTACTTCAACACGGCCTTCATCATCGTCCTCGTGTCGCTTCTCGTGCAGGGCTGGACTATCAAGCCGGTTGCCAAGAAGCTCGGCCTGATCATCCCGCCACGCATCGGCGCCGTCGACAAGGTGGAAGTCGATCTCCCCGGTGCCGCCAACCACGAGCTTCTGTCCTATCGTGTCGTCAAGGACAGCCCGGTGCTGCGAGGCGAGCGCATCCCGCGCTGGGCAACCCCGTCCCTCGTCATCCGCGATGGCAAGTCGATGCGTTACCAGTACGCTGGCAGGCTTCGGGAAAACGATCTCGTCTATCTCTTCGTCGTCCCCTCCTATTCCAGACTGCTCGACAAGCTGTTTGCCAGCCGCGTTCCGGTCGATGAAGACGATGCGGATTTCTTCGGCGCCTTCGCGCTGTCGCCGGCACGACCGGCCGCCGATCTCGATGCCGCGTATGGCCCGGGCCTGCTGAATGAATCCGAGAAGGGACTGACGATCGCGGAACTGATGAAGCATCGTCTGGGCGGCAAGGCCGACTATGCCGATCGCGTCCGTCTTGGCTCGATCATCCTGATCGTTAGGGATCTCGACGATCAGGATCATGTGACGTCCGTCGGCATGTCGCTGGAGGCCGTCGAGCCCGCCACGACGCTGCCGATCTTCCTCAATCTGCGCGATCTGATGGACCGTCTTCGCGAGCGTTTGAGGGGACGCAGGAACCGCGAAGCGGCAGCCGCTGCGGCGCATGGCAAGGGCGATGAAAACCCGCACTGAGCGCCTTGCGTCTGCGATCATCCTTGCTATGGTCCCCGCATCTTTTGGGCAATAACGAACGGACTTTTCCATGCCTTCCTTCAAGACCCTCGACGACCTCAACGACATTGCCGGCAAGCGCGTTCTCGTTCGCGTCGACCTCAACGTTCCGGTCAAAGACGGCAAAGTGACCGACACGACGCGTATCGAGCGTGTTGCCCCGACGATCATCGAGCTCTCCAAGAAGGGCGCAAAGGTGATCCTGCTCGCGCACTTCGGCCGCCCGAAGGATGGCCCCTCGCCCGATCTGTCGCTGTCGCTGATCGCTCCATCCGTCGAAGCGGTTCTCGACCATCCGGTGGCAACCGCAAGCAACGCCGTTGGCGATGCAGCAGCTGCAGCCGTCGCATCGATGAAGAACGGCGATATCCTGCTTCTTGAAAACACGCGCTTCCACAAGGGCGAGGAAAACAACGAGCCCGATTTCGTCAAGGCGCTGGCCGCCAACGGCGATCTCTACGTCAACGACGCCTTCTCCGCCGCGCACCGTGCCCATGCGTCGACGGAAGGCCTCGCCCATCATCTGCCGGCCTATGCGGGCCGCACCATGCAGGCTGAGCTGGAAGCGCTGGAAAGCGGCCTCGGCAACCCTGCCCGCCCGGTCGTTGCCATCGTCGGCGGCGCCAAGGTGTCGAGCAAGATCGACCTGCTGATGAACCTCGTCAAGAAGGTCGATGCGCTTGTCATCGGCGGCGGCATGGCCAACACCTTCATCGCCGCACGCGGCACCGATGTCGGCAAGTCGCTCTGCGAGCACGATCTTGCGGACACCGCCAGGCAGATCATGATCGAAGCCGCCACCGCCGGCTGCGCCATCATTCTTCCGGAAGACGGCGTTATCGCGCGCGAGTTCAAGGCGAACGCCGAAAACGAGATCGTGCCGATCGACGCGATCCCCGCCGATGCCATGATCCTCGACGTCGGCCCGAAGTCGGTCGAAGCGATCAAGGCCTGGATCGAACGCGCCAACACGCTCGTCTGGAACGGCCCGCTCGGCGCATTCGAAATCGCACCCTTCGACAAGGCGACCGTCGCAGCGGCAAAATACGCAGCAGAGCGCACCAAGGCCGGCAAGCTCACCTCCGTCGCCGGCGGCGGCGATACCGTCTCGGCATTGAACCACGCCGGCGTGGCCGACGACTTCAGCTATGTATCGACTGCTGGCGGCGCGTTCCTGGAATGGATGGAAGGCAAAGTCCTTCCGGGTGTCGCGGTTCTCAACAAGACCAAATAGTTCG
Organism: Rhizobium sp. Root708; assembly: GCF_001429725.1. Classification (GTDB taxonomy): domain Bacteria; phylum Pseudomonadota; class Alphaproteobacteria; order Rhizobiales; family Rhizobiaceae; genus Rhizobium. Next base: position 89,694 of record NZ_LMHV01000040.1, read on the forward strand.
GGCAACCGAATTTAACAAATTTTACATGGAGATAGACCGCGGCGCGAAAGCGCCGCGGTCTTTTGCTCGTGGGCGCTACAAAAGCCCAAACATTCAAACGATTAAAAAAAATTCAACCGTTTCAAACAATTTTGCTGCCGTTTTCCCACCCATAAACTTCTGTTATCGGCGACCTATATTTATCAAAACGCAGTTTTCTCGCGATGTGAAGAGCATGATATGAGTAAGCTTCCTGCAGCACATCGATCCGCTGATTGATCGATTGAGCATTTGCCGATCGGTTCTGAAACAGAAAAAAAATCCGTGCGCGCGATGCGCCGGTCTGAGGGAAGGAATGAACTATGGTGGACGCGAAGATGTTGAACAAGATCAGTTCGGCGCCAGGATTCATTGCAGCGCTGGATCAGAGCGGTGGTTCGACACCCGGAGCGTTGCGCCTCTATGGCATTCCCGACACCGAATATCAGGGTGACGAGGAAATGTTCCGCCTGATGCACGCCATGCGCGTCCGCATCATGAGCGCGCCCGCCTTCACCGGCGAAAAGATCATCGCCGCCATTCTGTTCGAACGGACGATGGACGGCGACGTCGATGGTCAGCCGGTTCCCTCCTATCTCTGGGAAAAGCGCGGCGTCGTACCGCTTCTCAAGGTCGACAAGGGCCTCCTTCCCGAAGAAAACGGCGTCCAGACGATGAAGCCGATGCCCGATCTGGACGCTCTCTTGGCGCGCGGCCGCGACAAGGGAATTTTCGGCACCAAGATGCGCTCGGTGATATCAAATGCGGACAGAACCGGCATTGCAGCCGTCGTAAAGCAGCAGTTCGAGGTGGCACGCCAGATTATCGGCAACGGCCTGGTTCCGATCGTCGAGCCTGAAGTCTCCATCAAGAGCCCGACGAAGGCTGAGGCCGAGGCCATTCTTCGCGACGAGATCGCAAAGCAGCTCGACCTGCTTCCGGCGGGTGAAACCGTGGTGCTGAAACTGACGATCCCGACGGTCGTCGATTTCTACGCGCCTCTGATCGCCCACAAATCGGTCGTGCGGGTCGTGGCGCTTTCCGGTGGTTACAGCCGCGCCGATGCCTGCGAAAAGCTCGGCCGCAACCATGGCATGATCGCCAGCTTCTCGCGCGCGCTGACGGAAAACCTGCGCGTCACCATGAGCGATGCAGAGTTCGAAGCCAGCCTGGCCGAAACGATCGATGAGATCTACGCCGCCAGCGTCAACAAGGCCTGATGCGCTCAAGGCCACGGCAGAGCCAGGACCGTTTCGAAACGGCGTCTGACGAGCCAGACCTTCACCCTGACATCGTCCTCGGCCTCGTGCCGAGGATCTGACTGCGCGAACATCGCGCGATCCCTGCTGCCGACAGCTCGGAAAACATCCGAAGATTGTCACCGGCACAAATTGGCGCCTATCGGCGGGCCCCACCACGGGCCAGTATGGCGTCCGTATCATCCTGCCGGAGCCGCCATGAGAACCGTTGCCTTCACGACCGTCGATGTCTTCACAACCACCCGCTTCGAAGGCAATCCGCTGGCCGTGATGACGGATGCCCGTGGGCTGAGCGACACGGACATGCAGAACATCGCCGCCGAATTCGGTTACTCCGAGGTTACCTTCGTGCTGCCGCCGCAAGACCCGGCAAACACAGCCTGCGTCCGCATCTTCACGCCGACCATGGAAGTCCCCTTCGCCGGACACCCCAATGTCGGAACGGCCTATGTGCTTGGCCGGCAGGGAGAAGTGTTCGGGCGACGGGTCGGCGATCATCTGCGCTTCGAAGAGAAGGCCGGCCTCGTCGAGGTCGATCTGAAGCGTGACGGCGACAAAGTGCTTTCCGCCTCCATTCGCGCGCCGAAGCCGCTTGCGATCGGCAACGTGATAGCGAAGGAAACTGTCGCCCGCTGCATCGCGATCAGGCCTGAGGATATCCGCCTCGCCAATCACCAGCCGGTGGTGGCATCGGTCGGCCTGAGCTTCGTCTTTGCCGAACTTGCGGACCTCGACGCCCTTGGCCGCGCCCGTCCAAACCTTGCCTATTTCCAGGATGCAGCGAGCCCGACCGTCGAGGGCAACCACGACTTCTCTCTGTTCGTCTATGTCCGATCGGATGAAGCCCCATGGGCGATCCGCGCGCGCATGTTTGCGCCGCTCGACAACGTCCCCGAGGATCCGGCGACCGGCAGCGCTTCGGCGGCCCTCGGTGCCTACCTCGCTTCCCTGGAGCCGGAACCGAACCTGAGGGTTTCGCTGACCGTCGAGCAAGGCGTTGAAATGGGACGTCGCAGCATCATCGGCATCGACGCCCTCAAGGTGGACGGCGTTGTGACAGACGTGACGATCTCGGGCAGCTGCGCACCAGTCATGCGCGGCGAGATCGCTTACTAGACAAACAGGTCTCGCCCGATCAGTGCGATCGCCCAGATCGCGAAAGCGATCAACGCGATCCTCCAGAAATCCATCCGTCGCCGCAGCCCCGGAACACCCAGCGGCTTGATCAGCTGAATCGCCATCGCCAGGATGAGCAGCAGAGCGATCAGCTTCGTCATGTCTTTATTTTTCCATCTTTTCTTAATGTCACAGGACGGACATTTTTTCGCGTCACGACTGCATTTATTCATGCCGTAAAGGCATTTGGGGGCACAATCAACAATCTCAAGACTGGGCGGCAACGCGATGCCGCCATATGTCTTTTGACAGTCAACTCATAGAGTCCGGGTATATGCAAAGAAATCTGCTGTCCGTCGCCGCACTTCTCTTCGGCACGCTCTTTCTCTTCATGGGTAACGGCCTGCAGGGCATCCTACTTCCCGTACGCGGCAACCTCGAAGGCTATGCGACCACGACGCTCGGCCTGCTCGGCACATCCTGGGCGGCGGGCTTCGTGATCGGCTGCCTCGTCGCCCCGAAACTGGTGCGCCGTGTCGGCCATGTGCGCGCCTTTTCGGGCTTCATTTCCATCATAGCGATCATCGCGCTCGTCAGCGGCATCATCATCCACCCGGTATGGTGGGTCCTGCTGCGCGCCGTCACCGGCTTTGCGACCGCCGGCACATCGATGATCATCGAGAGCTGGCTGAACGAACGCGCCACCAACGAAAGCCGTGGCGCCATCTTCTCGCTCTACATTGCAATCACGCTATTCGGCGTCATGGCCGGCCAGATGATGATACCGCTGGAAGATGTGCGCACGCCGGTCCTCTTCATGATCTGCGGCATCTTCTATTGCATTGCCATGCTGCCGACGACGCTTTCGAACGCTGCCTCGCCGCAACCGCTGAAGGCCGTCAAGCTGGATCTGCCGGCGCTCTATCGCAATTCGCCTGTTTCCTGCTTCGGCATTCTCCTGGTCGGCATCGCCAACGGTGCCTACGGTACGCTGGGCGCCGTCTTCGGCGCCGGCGCCGGCCTCTCCGACACCGGCATCGCTGTCATGATGAGCGCCACCATTTTCGCCGGCGCGCTGATGCAGTTGCCGGCCGGCCGTCTTTCCGATCGCATCGATCGTCGCTATGTGCTGGCCGCAATGTCCGCCGTTGCCGCCTTCGCCGGCCTGCTTCTCGCCGTGCTCCACCCTTCCTCGCCGACCTTCATCATCGGGCTCGTCGTCCTTTATGGCGCGGTCGCGAACACGCTCTACCCGATCGCCGTCGCGCACGCGAACGACTACGCCTCGTCGGAGGACTTCGTGAAGGTGTCGGGTGGTCTGCTGCTGCTCTATGGCATCGGCACGATTATCGGCCCGACGATCAGCGGCCCTGTCATGTCGATGATCAATCCGCACGCATTGTTCCTGGTCACCGCGATCGCGCATGTGCTGATCACCAGCTACGCCATTCTCCGCAGTCGGATGCGCCCGGCGATTCCAGCCGCCAACCGCGATGCCTACACGACCATCCCCACCGCTACCTCGCAGACCTTGACGCCGGAAGGCATGTCGCTTGCCGATCGTGGGCCCAACAAGGCTCCCGAAACGGGCGAACCTGCTGTAAAGTCGAACTGAGGCAAGCACGGAGGATTGCGTATGAGCTTTACGGATGACGATCGACCGCTGAAAAAGCCGACTCACGAGATCGGCGTGGATCTGTCTCTTCTCTCTGTCGATGAGCTCAAAGCGCGTATCGAGCTGCTGAAAGCCGAGATCGACCGCATCGAGGCGGAGGCGGCGCGCAAGGCGTCTGGAAGACAAGCCGCAGAAAATCTCTTCCGATCCTGATGCCAGGCTACTTCACGGACCAATTATAGCGCCGCTGCAAGTGTTACTTCGGCACAGACTTAATGGGACGTTAAGCTTTATAAGGTATTACTGTAGCCATCCAGACTTGCTCTGGATTTCAGACAGTTTTCCAAGCGGTGAATTGGTCTGATTTTTCTCCCTGTTTTACCTTGAGAGCCGCCTTTGCGGCTCTTCTTTTTTACTGCGCTGGGGACGGTTTCCATGAAACTGTGGAAGTTAACCCTTTCTTAAGAAACGCCTTGCGCAATTGGGCTAAAGCTACCATCTTAAAAGCATAAAGACCGGCCAAGGAAACTTTTTCGCTTTGGTCGACGTTACCTGACCATAAGTAGATGCGTGCAACAGGGACTATTTAAATGTCAGAGCTTGGATTGAACACGATCAGTTTTGCAGGCCGCGCTGCCGCATCCTCGCAGTTCAAGACACTGTATTCGGAAGGCATGTCGCTGGTTGAAGAAACCGCCGCCTATCTCGATGGCCAGGGTCGCACAGCATCGAAGGTTTTGCCGCGTATGGCTTCGGTTCTTTATGCAGCCGAGTCGATGCGCCTCACCACCCGCCTGATGCAGATGGCCTCGTGGCTTCTTCTGCAGCGCGCCGTCAACAATGGCGAAATGTCGCGTGACCAGGTACTGGCCGAGAAGAACAAGGTTCGCCTCGACGGCTTCAATGTCGACCGCAATGCTCCGGGCTGGGGCGACCTGCCGGAATCCTTCCGCGACCTGATCGAACGCTCGATGCGCCTGCAGAACCGCGTGGCGCTGCTCGATCGCGAAATCTATCGTCCGGCGGAAGCAGCGATCGTGCCTGACAACCAGAACAGCGTTCAGGCTCAGCTCAGCCTGCTGCAGACGGCATTCGGCAACAACTAAGCCGCCTCGCTATCGTATTGATGAAACCGGCTGCGCCCTGCGCGGCCGGTTTTTCTTTTGCGTATCACCAGCATTCAACCGGGTCGCTACGCCTTGCCGAGATGCTTTGGCCAGAATTCCTGATGGACCGCGGCAGCTTCGTCTTCGATGTTCGGGCCAGCCACAGCGACGACGCGCGCGCCGGTTTGCAGTATTGCCCGGCTCGGGACATTCAGGCCGATCCCGGCGATCTCGCCCAGTCGCGCTTCCGAGCATGCAAACACCATCCGCCCGATCCCCGACCAGTAGATCGCGCCGGAACACATCGCGCATGGCTCCGTGCTGGTATAGAGAGTGCAATCCGTCAGGAAAGCGGCATCGTAGTGCTGCGCGGCCAGCTTGATCAGGTTCAGCTCGGCGTGGTTCGTCATGTCGCGGCCGGTGAACACGCTGTTTTCGGCGCGCAGAATGACCTTCCCGTCCCGGACCAGCACCGAGCCAAACGGCTCGTCTCCGCGTTCCATCGCGGATTTCGACAGCGCGATCGCTTCTCGTAGAAACGGCTGGTGGTTTTCCATCCCAGTCCCCTTCAAAGCTAGAACGGGATGATCTTGTCTTGGATCGGACGGATTTCCAAGAGGCCGCCACTTGGATTCAACAAGAGAAACAGGCTCGCGGCGCCCCACCGAGAGGACGGCAACAAAAAACCCCGCCGAAGCGGGGTTTTTTAAACTCTGCCAAGCAGCAGCGATTAGAGGCCGAGGCCGCCGAAACGCTTGTTGAACTTGGAAACGCGGCCGCCGCGGTCCATGAGCTGCTGGTTGCCGCCGGTCCAGGCCGGGTGGGACTTGGAGTCGATTTCGAGGTTCATGACAGCGCCTTCAGAGCCCCAGGTCGAGCGGGTCTCGTATTCGGTGCCATCGGTCATGACCACCTTGATCGTGTGGTATTCGGGATGGATATCTGCCTTCATAACAATCTTCCTGCAAGCAACGTCCAATTTGACGCATCACGTTGCGACAAGAGGACCGATTGAATAAATGAAGCCGCAGTCGCTTATGGCTACGGCTTCCCATTAGGATGCGGTGCCTATACATGAAGGCCATCGGGATAACAAGAGCCATCGGCCGTATTGCACGGCGTTGACGGTGATCGGAGATCAATTGACAGACGCAGTGCAGACCGGCCAGAGAAAGTCCCGCGCTCTCAAGCCTCTGGGCAGATTGACGCCCTACATCATGCGCTATCGCGGCATGGTAACCGGGGCGCTGCTTTCACTCGCTCTTGCCGCCATCACGTCGCTTGCGCTGCCGCTTGCCGTTCGCCGCATGATCGACCACGGCTTCACACAGTCCGACGGCACTTTCATCAACAGCTACTTCGTCATGCTGATGGCAATGGCGGTCGTTCTCGCTGTCGCCAGCGCCATGCGCTACTTCTTCGTCATCACGCTTGGCGAACGCATCGTGTCCGATCTCCGGCATGATGTCTTCGCGCATGTGACGCGGCTGTCCCCCTCCTTCTTCGACGTCAACCAATCGGGCGAAATCCTCTCGCGTCTGACGGCTGATACCACGCAGATCAAGTCCGCCGTCGGTGCCACGGCTTCCGTCGCTCTGCGCAACCTCATCCTGTGTCTCGGCGCGATGGGGATGATGATCGTCACATCGCCGAAACTGGCGAGCCTGGCACTCGGCGCAATTCCGCTGATCGTCTTCCCGCTGGTCGCCTTCGGCCGTTCCGTTCGCAAGCGTTCGCGCGCCGCGCAGGATACGCTCGCCGAAGCCTCGGCCTTTGCCAGCGAGACCATCGCCGCCACGCGCACCCTGCAGGCTTTCGGAGGCGAAGATCTCGCCGCTCAGCGCTATGGCAGCGCGGTGGAGATCGCTTATGGTGCCGCGCGCGCCGCGATCCGTTCCCGCGCACTCCTGACCGGCATCGCCATCACACTGATCTTCGGCAGCGTCGTGGCCGTTCTTTGGGTCGGCGCCCATAATGTCTTGGCCGGAACCCTCTCGGCAGGCACACTCGGGCAGTTCCTGCTCTACTCGGTCATCGCCGCCGGGTCGCTCGGCGCCCTTTCCGAAGTCTGGGGCGAACTTTCCCAGGCGGCAGGAGCAACCGAGCGCCTGAGCGAATTGCTGGATGAGGTGCCGACGGTCCGTGCCCCCGCCTCCCCTCTCGAACTGCCGGTTCCGGCCCTTGGAAAGGTCGAGTTCGACGACGTTCACTTCGCCTATCCCTCGCGTCCCGAACGATCGGCTTTGCATGGTCTCGATTTCGAGGTACGGCCTGGCGAGACAGTTGCAATCGTCGGCCCCTCGGGCGCCGGCAAGACCACGGTCTTCTCGCTGCTCCTGCGCTTCTACGACCCCGTGCAGGGCGCCGTGAAGGTCGATGGCGTCGATGCCCGCCTTGTCGATCCGGAAGCGCTGCGCAAGCGTCTCGCCATCGTCCCCCAGGACGTGACGATCTTCGCAGCTTCGATCCACGACAACATCGCCTTCGGACGCCCGGACGCCACGCGCGAGGAGGTTCGTGCAGCTGCGATCGCGGCGCAGGCCGATGAGTTCGTGCACCGTCTGGCGCAGGGCTACGACACGGTCGTCGGCGAACGCGGCATCATGCTGTCAGGCGGCCAACGCCAGCGCATTGCGATCGCTCGCGCGATCCTGAAGAATGCACCGATCCTGCTTCTCGACGAGGCGACATCGGCGCTTGATGCCGAGAGCGAGACGCTGGTGCAGAAGGCCCTCGATCGCCTGATGAGCGGCCGCACCACCCTCATCATCGCGCACCGGCTGGCAACCGTGCTCAAGGCCGATCGCATCCTTGTGCTCGATCAGGGCCGCGTCGTCGAGGAAGGCACGCATGAAAGCCTCATCCGCCACGGCGGCATCTACGCCAAGCTCGCCAGGCTGCAGTTCGACGCCGGCGCCGAGGCGTTACTGGCGGCTGCAAAATAAGGCGGTTTCCTCGCGCGTCTCCCTGCCCGGCACCCTCGTCTGGTTGCAATAGGCTGTAACTATTGCGTGTATATTGACATAATGCACGCAATAGTTACACTTCATCCTTGATCAAACCCAGGCTCTTAAAGAGGGAGTTGCCGGATGGCCTCGATCAGCTTTGCCGAAATTCTTGTGGCGCTCGTCGCCATCGCAGTCGTCGTCTCCATGCTGCTTTTCTACCGGTCGCTGCGAGAGGCTGATACCTGGTCGCTGACCGACGCGCTCTCGGAAGATGTCGTGCTCACCAAAACGGACGATCAAGGCAATCCGGTCGATGCATCGGGCAATGCACTGATGGCAGGCACCCCGCCCCTGACCGTAACGGTGATGAAGGCGAGCTCCAGCCGTTTCATCGCGATGATCGGAACGGTTGCGATCCTGATGCTCTATGTCGGTTTCGGGCTTGCCTGCCTTTATCGCTTTACCAGTATGGGCGTCATTCCCGACATGTCGCAGGGCTCGAACTTCTTCTATTCGGGCATCGTGCTCTTCGCGCCCTACCTCATCAACAAGTTCTCGTCCGTCTTTTCGATTTTCAAACCGTGAGTGGGACGCGCGGATGCCTGAAGGTCCGCGCGTATCGAGCGCAAATATCCCGATGGAATAGTTGCATTTTTTGTTTTAGGCTGCGCTTGCACATTTGCGCAACATCCTGATTCCGGGAGAAAATCCATGTATAAATTCGAAGTTTATAAGGATAAGGCAGGCGAGTTCCGCTTCCGCTTCAAGGCGTCGAACGGCGAGACCATGTTCAGCTCAGAAGGCTACAAGGCCAAGGCGTCCGCCTTGAGCGCAATCGAGTCGATCAAGAAGAACGCTCCGGGCGCAGATACCGCCGACACTACGAAGGCTGAGTCCTGATGGAAATCAGGGCGGTGCCACAGGCGCCGCCCTTCTCTTCTCTGCCCGGCGGAAGTCCCGCCCAGGTGATGCATCGACCGATGCGCTACTTTTCCGTCAGCTTGAGCTCGATACGGCGATTGGTCGCCCGCGCCTCCGGCGTCTCGCCAGGAGCTATCGGCTGAAATTCCCCAAAACCCGCAGCAACCAGACGATCCGCAGGCACGCCCTGGCTGATCAGGAACTTGACGACCGAGATGGCGCGCGCCGACGATAGCTGCCAGTTATCGGCATAGCGTCCGGTGCCGGCGAGCGGAACGTTGTCGGTGTGCCCGTCAACGCGCAATACCCAATTGATCTCAGGCGGGATCTCTTTCGCCACATCGAGCAGCGCTGTCGCCAGCTTTGCCATCTCCGTCTGCCCGTCCGGATTGAGATCGGCACCACCCGAGGGGAAAAGTACCTCCGACTGGAAGACGAAGCGGTCGCCGACGATCCGAATGTTCTCGCGATCGGAGAGGATTTCGCGCAGCCGGCCGAAGAAGTCCGAGCGGTAGCGGTTCAGCTCCTGCACACGCTGCGCAAGTGCAACGTTCAGCCGTCGCCCGAGATCCGCGATCTTCGTCTGTGACGACTGGTCCTTCTGCTCCGAGGCCTGCAACGCGACTTCGACGGCCGCGATCTGGCTGCGCAAGGCAGCGATTTGCTGGTTCAGGAGTTCGACCTGGCTCATCGCCCGGTCGCTCATCTGCTTCTGTTCGTCGAGCTCCTTGGTGAGCGTACCGACCCGCTGTTGCGCCGCATCCTGGCCGCCGGCACCTGCGGACAACAATGCCTGCAGCCGTGAGCGCTCGCCTTCGGCACTTGCCAGGGAAGCCTGCAGATTTGCGATGTTGTCCTCGAGGTCCTGCTTGCTACCCTTTTCGAGCGCCAGCAACTGCGTGAGTTCGTTGATCTGGCTGTTCAGCCGATTGAGTACCTCGTCACGCCCGGTGATTTCGCGGCTCAGGATGAACTGGCCGACGACGAATACCGTCAGCAGGAACATGATGGCGATGAGCAAGGTCGACAGCGCATCGACAAACCCGGGCCAATAGTCGACGGCGCGCTCGCGGCGGCGGTTGCGGGCAAGCGGCATGACTTATTTGCCCTCGCTCGTTTCCGTCTGTGGCATGCGCGGTCCGCGCTCGCTACCACCACTGGTGCTCAACCTCTCCTGCGAGCCGATGCGCTCGGCAAGACGATCGAGCGTACGCCGCATCGCCTTGGTCTCGTCCTGCTGCGCCTCGATCCAGTCCCGCAGCATCTGCTGCTCGTTGCGCATGTTCTTGACGAGCCCCTGGATACCCTCGGCGAGGCTTGCCATCGCTGCAACCGAGCGCTGGCTGCCGGCGCCGCCTTCTTCGGAGACCTTGCGGAGATATTCCGAAAGCGCCCTGACATCGTCAGGCGAGACGCTGCCCTTCGCATCGATCGTCGGCACCGCAACGTCGGAGCCCACATCCGTCACGGAAGAAAGCCAGTTTTCCAGCTCCACATAGAAACGGTTCTGGGCGCGGCCGGCCTGCAGATCGAGGAAGCCGAGAATAAGCGAACCGGAGAGACCGAGAAGCGACGAGGAGAACGCCTGCCCCATGCCCGACAGCGGCGTGGACAAACCTTCCTTCAGTGCGCTCAGCACATCCGACGAGCCGTTTGTGCCGGCGTCGAGCGACTGGATGACGTTGCTGATCGACCCGATGGTGCCGATCAGGCCCCAGAACGTACCGAGCAGGCCGAGAAAGACGAGAAGGCCGATGAGATAGCGCGAAACGTCGCGCGATTCATCAAGTCGGTTGGCGATGGAGTCGAGAATCGAGCGAAAAGCGGCCGTCGAGAGCGCCGACGACTTGCGATTGCCGAGCAGCACGCGCATCGGCGCCAGCAGCTTCGGATCGCGCCCGACCTTCTCGACGCTGCCGGCAGCCCGAAACGAATTGAACCAGCGCACTTCGGGGCGCAGGGCGAGTACCTGAGCAAAAACGAGGATGATCCCGACACCGAGAACGCCGAGAATGAGCCCGTTCAGGCCGGGATTGTGCATGAAGGCGGTCTGGGCCTGGCGGAACAGGATCGCGACTATGAACCCGACGATGACCAGAAACAGTACCATCGTCCATAGGAACTGCATGGGACTGGAGAGTCTGTAGCTGTAGTTACCTGTGGTTTTATCGGTCGAACCGAAGTCCGCCACATTCACATTTTCCATAGATTCCACAGCCTCCGGCTTCATCGCCGCCGGAGACTAGAGCAACATTGTGCCGAATTGAAGTACGTGGAGCAGGAAAACCGTGTCTTTACAACAACGATTTAGCGCGTGGGCACCGGCCGCTTGACGACTTCGATGAGTGCCTTCTGGATATATTCGTTGCCTGCGACCACCGAACCGGTCTCCAGAATGGACGAACCGCCATCCCAATCGGAGACGTAGCCACCGGCTTCGCGAATGAGCAGAATACCGGCAGCGATGTCCCAGGCGGACAATCCGGTCTCCCAGAAACCATCGAAACGACCGGCCGCGACGTAAGCGAGATCGAGCGAGGCGGAGCCGACACGACGGATACCCGCTACTTCGCCCATGACATGTCGAAGCTCGACCAGGAACTTGCCGTGATTGCCACGGCCGAGATGCGGCACGCCGCAGCCGATCACCGAATCCGAAAGGACGCGGCGCGCGCCGACGCGCAGGCGGCGATCGTTGAGGAACGCGCCACCGCCGCGCTCGGCGGTGTAAAGTTCATCGGTCGCCGGATTGAAAACGACGCCGGCAACGATCTCATTGTTGCGCTCGAGCGCAATCGAAACGGCAAACATCGGAATGCCGTGCAGGAAGTTCGTCGTGCCGTCGAGCGGATCGACGATCCAGCGATGCGCGCCGTCGGTGCCCTTGATCTCTTCGCTCTCCTCGCCGAGGAAGCCATAGGTCGGACGTGCCTTCATCAGCTCGTCCTTGACGATCTTCTCAGCCTTGCGGTCCGCGTTCGAAACGAAGTCGCCCGGTCCCTTCACCGAAACCTGCAGGTTCTGCACTTCGCCGAAATCACGCCCCAACGACTTGCCTGCCTTGATGGCAGCCTGAACCATGACATTGAGAAGAGCTGAACGAGCCATTTGAGCACTTTTCCTTAAGCGATAATACGATACGCGCTGTCAGGGGCGGGTCCCTGATCGCCGGAAGAGGCAGCGCTCGATAAGATTGGCGGCCTCAAGACCACAAAACCGGGAAAATTTCAAGAGGAGACAGACGGCGCATCGTTTCACGGCAAGAAATGTCGCGATTATTCTGGACAGATCAATCCGGAATAACTATCTTGCAGTCATGGCAAGGCACAAGGAATTCGACAAAGACAAGGCTCTCGATGCCGCGATCGGCGTCTTCTCGCAGCATGGCTACGAGGGAAGCTCGACCGATGCGCTGCTGACGGCGATGAAGATCAGCCGGCAGAGCATGTACGACACCTTTGGCGACAAGCGTAGCCTCTACCTGCAGGCGCTGAAGCGCTACAATACCGATAGCGTTCTGCGGATCATCGCCGACACAAAGCACGGCCTGAAGCCGATCGAAGCCCTGGAGGCCGCGCTGATCGCCTTCGCCTCCCGGCCGGCTTCGGAGGCATCGAGGGGCTGCCTCGGCGTCAGCGCCATCTGCGAGTTCGGTCGCACAGACGCTGATGTGTCGAACCTCACCGACACCGCAGCGACGACACTCGGCAAGGCGATCGGCGCGCTACTCGACGAAGCCCGCAAGGCGGGCCAACTCGCGCCCGAGATCGATCCGCAAGCCGCCACCCAATTCCTCGGCGCGACGCTATCAGGCATGAAGGTCAGCGCCCGCAACGGCGCAAGCCCGGAAACCCTGCGCACCATCGCCAGCCTCGCCATTCGCAGCCTTCGCTAACGAGACACCGGACGGCCGCGATTTCGCATGCCTAATTCTAGACCAAACAGTCCAATAAAGGAGAAATGAGACATGACAAAACCACTTCAGGATAAGGTCGCGATCGTCACGGGCGGCTCGCGCGGCATCGGGGCGGCAATCGTCCGCAGACTGGCTGCGGATGGCGCCGCGGTCGCCTTCACCTATGCCAACTCCAGCGAGAAAGCGGATGCGATCGTCGCGGAGATCGAGGCAGGAGGCGGAAGGGCGCTGGCCCTCAAGGCCGACAGTGCCGATGCGACCGCCCTGCGGAAAGCCATCGACAAAGCCGTCGATCACTTCGGCACGCTCGACATCCTGGTCAACAATGCCGGCATCCTGCTGTTGAACACGCTGGAGGATTTTCCGCTCGAGGACTTCGATCGGATGTTCGCGATCAACGTAAGAGCAGTCTTCGCGGGCACACAGGCTGCGGCGAAACACATGCATGACGGCGGCCGGATCATCACCATCGGCAGCGTCGTCGCCGACCGCAGCGGCTTTCCGACCTCGTCCGTCTACAGCATGACCAAGGGCGCGGTTGCCGCAATGACGCGTGGCCTCGCACGCGATCTCGGCCCGCGCAGCATCACCGTCAATACCATCCAGCCCGGTCCTACCGAAACGGACATGAATACCGATCCGCATGCCAATGAGATGCTGAAGGGACTGATAGCGCTGGGCCGCCTGGGCGAGGACCGCGAGATCGCCAGCCTCGCGGCCTATATCGCAAGTCCGGAAGCGTCCTTCATCACGGGCGCCAGCCTGACGATCGACGGCGGCTATCTCGCCTGAGAAGGAACGCCGGCGGCATCGAGCCGCCGGCGTCGTTTCAGAATTTCTGCTGGGTAATGAGCACTTCCCGAGCGATCTGGTCGAGCGGCAGAATCCTGTCCACTCCTCCCTTGGCGATCGCCTCTTTCGGCATCCCGAAGACAACGGACGTCGCCTCGTCCTGCGCGACGGTATAGGCACCGGCCTGGTGCATTTCCAGCATCCCCTTGGCGCCGTCGTCACCCATGCCGGTCATGATGATCCCCATCGCGTTCGAGCCGGCGCTACGCGCCGCCGAGCGGAAAAGGACATCGACGGACGGACGATGGCGTGAAACCAGCGGCCCCTGCTTGACCGAGACGTGATACCGCGCGCCCTGCCTTTCCAGCAGCATGTGCTTGTCGCCAGGCGCGATCAGAACATGGCCTCGCAGCACGGGATCGCCATCGACGGCTTCCTTCACTTCGACCTCGCAAAGACTGTTCAGTCTCTTCGCGAAGGCAGCGGTGAATTTCTCCGGCATGTGCTGAACGATCACCATGCCCGGCGCGTTGGCCGGCAGTGCTTCGAGGAATTCGCGTAGCGCTTCGGTACCACCCGTCGAGGCGCCGACGCAGACGACCATTTCCGTGGTCTTCGCCATTGCGCGTCCCGTCGGCGGCGGCAGCATTGCGTCCGCTGTCAGCTTCTGCGGCGGTGCTTCCTTGCCGGGTCGCAGGCTGCTTGTAGCGCGCCGCATGTTGCCGAGACGCGCGTGGGAAGCGCTCTTGACCACTTCCCGGATGCGGACGGCATCGTCGGCGAGATTGTCCGCAGCGCCGATCTTCGACTTCAGGATGACGTCGACGGCGCCTGCCTCCAAGGCCTGCAGCAGCGTCTCGGACCCGACCTCCGTCAGCGACGAACACATGACGACGGGGATGGGCCGCTGCGACATCAGCTTGCGCAGAAAGGTTATGCCATCCATCCTCGGCATCTCGACGTCGAGCGTGATGACGTCTGGAATTTCCTCCTGGATCTTCTTGGCCGCCATGAAGGGGTCGGTTGCAACCCCCATGACTTCGATTTCGGGATCCTCCTGCAGCACGCGGACGAGCGTCTGGCGAACGCTGGCGGAGTCATCGATGATCAGAACGCGTATCTTCTTGCCCATGGGCAGCCTTACTTAAGTGCGCTGGAACACGGTGTTGGAAACCTGCTTAAGCGGCAGGTCGATTCCAGCGATGGATTCGGAGTGACCAATGAACATGTAGCCGCCGACTGTGAGACGATCGCACAATCGCTTGAGCACGCCCGCTTGCGTCGGCTTGTCGAAGTAGATCAGCACATTGCGGCAGAAAATGATGTGCATCGCCTCGCCGACCGGATAGCTCTCGTCCATCAGGTTCATCCGTGCAAAGCCGACCTTGCTGCGCAGGAACGGCGAAATCCGGACCTCGCGGCGCGTCGGGCTCTTGGGAACCATGACGTATTTGCGCTGCATGTCGCGCGGCACCGGCTGGATCATGTCTTCGTTGTAGATGCCGAGGCGCGCGGCGTTCAGCACATCGGTGCTGAGGTCGGTCGCCAGGATCGTGTAGTCGACGTCGTTGCGCGCGCCGGCGAACTCCTCGAGCACCATCGCCATCGTATAAGGCTCGGCACCCGTGGAGCATGCGGAGCTCCACGTCCTGATGATGCGGACGCCGTTCCCGGCCAGCGTCGGCAATGCCGTCTGCTGCATGTAGTCGAAGTGGCGGGCCTCCCGAAAGAAGTCCGTCTTGTTCGTGGTCACGGCATCGATCAGATAGACCGTCTCGTGCTCAAGCCCGTCGTCGTGAAACAGGAAGTCGCAATAGTCGTCGAAGGTCGCGTGGTTGGTCGCCCGAAGGCGACGCCGCAGGCGGCCTTCGAGCATCGTCAGTTTGGTCGGCGGCATCTTGATGCCGCTGTAGTCGTAGATGAATCGGGCAAGCTTATCGAAATTCCGCTTGCTGATCCGATCCCCGATCTGGGTTTCTGCTGCAGCCATACTCATGGATTGATGCTCCGAACGACCGATCACGCTGCCGATTGCAGGAGCGACGCGTCTTCACGCGACAGCAACCGTGCAAGATCGACGATGACGACGAATCCGCCTTCCCGGCGAACGACGCCAGCGATGTAGTCGGAGCGCCAGCGCACGCCGATATCGGGCGCCGCCTCGATCTGGTCACGCCGAAACGGCGTGACCTCGAAGACACGGTCGGCAACGAGGCCGAGCGTAAGAACCCTGCTTTCCATCGGTACGTCGAGGACGAGAACACGCGTGTGGGACGTGGGTACCGTCTTCGACATGCCGAGTTTCAGCCGAAGGTCGATGGTCGGCACGCCCTGGCCGCGCACGTCGCGGAGGCCAAGGAGGTAGTCAGGACCATTCGGAATCTTGAATGCTTCCGCATAGTCGAGAATTTCCCGAACCACCTCTACCGGTACGGCGAAGGTCTCATCGCCGAGGCTGAAGGTGACGAACTGCGCTTCCAGGGGTGCCGTTGCCATCTTATGCGCTTTCCTTGAAATCGGCGTCGCTGTCGTCAGGACCGCCCATGGCCAGATCAAGTGCGAAGCCCTTTGCCCGGGCCTGCTGGACCGAAACCGTGTTGGCAGCGGGTGCCTTGCTGGCCGGCTTGCGCGCGGCGGGGGCAGCACTGCGAACGCTGACGCGCGCAGCAGGACCACGGCTTGTACGGCTGCCTGCCATGTCCACCTTGAAGAAGGCGATCGAGGTCTGCAGCTCTTCGGCCTGGCTTGCCAGTTCTTCCGACGTCGCGGACATCTCTTCCGAGGCGCCGGCATTCTGCTGGGTCACCTTGTCGAGCTGCTGGATTGCTTCGTTGATCTGCGAGGCACCGATATCCTGCTCGCGGCAAGCAGCACTGATTTCGGAAACCAGTTCGGCGGTCTTGCGGATATCGGGAACCAGGCGGCCGAGCATGTCGCCGGCATCGCTTGCTGCCTTGACGGTATCGCCTGACATCGCGCTGATCTCGGCGGCTGCCGACTGGCTGCGTTCAGCCAGCTTGCGAACTTCCGAGGCAACGACCGCGAAGCCCTTGCCGTGCTCACCGGCACGCGCTGCTTCGACGGCGGCGTTGAGGGCGAGAAGATCGGTCTGACGAGCGATTTCCTGAACGATGCTAATCTTCTCGGCAATCGTGCGCATGGCGTCGACGGCGCGGGAAACCGCTTCGCCGCTTGCCTCTGCGTCCTTGGCGGACTGGCGGGCGATCTTCTCGGTCTGAGCCGCGTTGTCGGCGTTCTGCTTGATGTTGGAAGCCATTTCCTCCATCGCGGCGGAAGCTTCTTCAGCCGAAGCGGCCTGTTCGGTCGCGCCCTGGGAGACCTGCTCCGAGCTTGCGGAGAGTTCCTGGCTGCCGGCAGAGACGTTCTCGGCGGCGGAAAGTGCATCGGCAACGACGCCACGAAGTCGCTCGACCATCTGCTCCAGCGCGATGCCAAGCGTATCCTTGTCGGAAAGCGGCTTCGGCGAAACCGTCAGGTCACCGTTGGCGATCTGATTGGCAATACCGGCGGTGACGCGCAGATTGCCGGTCATCGTGGACATCGAGTTGACGAGATCGCGGATTTCGTCGTTGCTCTTGTGGTCGATATTCTGATCGAGGTCACCGATGGCAACGGCATCAGCAAGATTGACGGCGCGCTTCAGGCCACGGGAAATGTTGAGCGAAATCCAGGTCGCGCAGCCGAGCGAGAAGGCGATCAGCACGATGGTCATGGAAACGAGGATGAAGCGCGAGTTGGCGTACTGAAGGTCCGTCGCCTGGTCGGTCTCCTGGACGTTGCCGGAGATCGTCTCAGTCATGTCTTCCATGACCTTCAACGCCTTGTTCATCACGTCGCGTCCCTCGTGCATCGTCAGCGACGTCGCACGGGCGTTCGATTCCGTCGTATTCTGGGTCGCCAGATCGGCGATCTGCTTCTGGATCGGCGCGTACTCGTCGTAGAGGACCTTGAACTGCGCTGCCTGATTGCGAACATCCAGATCGGTCGAGGCAGCGAGCTTTGCGGTCAGCCCCTCGATATCGGCCTGACGGCCAAGCAGCGACTTGACGAAATCGGCAATTTCGCTCGGCTCGCTGTTCAGGATGGCGTTCTTTTCGGCCCGCACCGTGCCATTGAAGACGTCGCTCAGGGCGACGACGGTCTTGAGGTCGTTGACTGGCTCCTCGACCATCCGGGTGATCGCCGAGTTCAGCGAGGAGAGATTGTAGATTGCGAGGCCCGCCATCGTTCCACTGAGCAGGATGACGGCGGCAAAAACCAACGCAAGCTTTAGCTTGATTGTTAGGCGCATGAGTAGACTCCAGAAACTGGGAATGCTTCGGCAGAATTGCCTGGTAGGATGAACGTCCGAATGCGAAGCACCGGCCGAACGTGGAATCGGGAGGAAAAAAGAGCCTTACATCTACTCTTGCGTGAGCGGGTGGCGGTGCCAGCCACGCTTCCAACGTTGACATACGTTGGCATCCATGGGTCGCGGCCAGTCGCCTGGCCACGACCCTGTTCGTTATTAGGCGCTCTCGCGGAAGTCGTCGTCGCCCGCATCGGGGCCACCCATCGACATGTCGAGTGCAAAACCCTTGGCGCGGGCCTGCTGAGCAGCGACGCTGCCGCGGCCGTTGTTGCTGGCCGAGGCAACCGGTGCCCGGCGGACGACCGTTGCAGCCGGCTTCGCCGTGGACTTCGCAGGCTTGCGGGCACTGACCTTTGCACCGGCGGTGTCGACCTTGAAGAAGGCGATCGACGCCTGCAGCTCTTCGGCCTGGGCCGCCAGCTCTTCCGACGTCGCGGACATCTCTTCCGAAGCGCCGGCGTTCTGCTGTGTCACCTTGTCGAGCTGCTGGATCGCTTCGTTGATCTGCGAGGCACCGATATCCTGCTCGCGGCAAGCGGCGCTGATTTCGGAAACCAGTTCCGCCGTCTTGCGGATATCGGGCACCAGGCGGCCGAGCATATCGCCGGCATTGCTTGCTGCCTTGACGGTATCGCCAGACATCGCGCTGATCTCGGCGGCTGCCGACTGGCTGCGTTCAGCCAGCTTGCGAACCTCGGAGGCAACCACTGCAAACCCCTTGCCGTGCTCGCCGGCACGCGCTGCTTCCACAGCGGCGTTGAGGGCGAGAAGGTCGGTCTGGCGCGCGATTTCCTGAACGATGCTGATCTTCTCGGCAATCGTGCGCATCGCATCGACGGCACGCGAAACGGCCGCTCCGCTCTCCTCCGCGTCCTTGGCGGACTGGCGGGCGATCTTCTCGGTCTGGGCCGCGTTGTCGGCGTTCTGCTTGATGTTGGCAGCCATCTGCTCCATCGAGGCGGAAGCCTCTTCGGCGGAAGCTGCCTGTTCGGTCGCGCCCTGGGAGACCTGCTCGGAGCTTGCGGAGAGCTCCTGGCTTCCGGCCGAGACGTTTTCCGAGGCCGAAAGCGCATCGGCGACGACCCCGCGCAGGCGCTCGATCATCAGGTTGACGTTGCCGAGGAGTTCACCGATTTCGTCGTGATTGGTAACCTCGGCCGTCTTCGTCAGGTCGCCTTCGGCAACTTCACGAACAGCCGTGTTGGCACGAACGAGACCCTTGCTGATGGTGTTTGCGATCCAGAAGGCGGTGATGGCGGCGATCAGCGTGGCCACTGCAGCGGCAATGATAAGCGTCAGACGCGTCGATGCATACTGCTGGTCGGCACTGTCGTCGGCTTCCTTCATCTTCTGCTTTTCAATGGCCAGCATGCCGTCCAGAGCACCGTCCAGCTGATGCGCGAGCTGGCGGGCATCGCCAACGGAAACGGCCGTTGCGCCATCGTGGTTGCCAGCCTGGAGCAGCTGCCTGATCTCATCATCGGCTGCGATGAATTTCTTGGAGATCCCCTCGATCTCGAGCCAACGGGCACGCTCTTCCGATTCCACCAGCGCGATGACCGAGGTCAGTGCAGTGGTCAGCTCGCTGCGGGCGGTATCCCCGCTTTCCATCGCACCTTTGGTTTCCTTGTCGTCGCGAGCAGCGACGAGGTTCTTCTGCTGGCGAATGATTTCCAGCTCGGCAATGTTTATGGCCTGCGTCAATTCCAGCCGTGCCGCCGGCCCGGCCAGCAGCTCGCCCAGGGTATCGTTGATCTTGCCCAGGCTAAAAATGCCGTAGGCAGCAGTGCCCACAAGCATGAGAATAATAAAGGTGAACGCGCTCACCAGCTTTGTCTTGATCGTCAATCGCATAATAAAACCCCTTTACTCGATGACGCTTCAGGCGGCGGATCCCGAAGCATCGTGCCGTGCTGAAAAGATTGCCTGCAGGTTCGGGAGAATGATGAATTCGCCTCCCCGCTTGACCAGGCAGTTGATGTAATCGGGACGCCAGCGCATCCCGACGCTTGGTGGCGGCTCGCTTGCGGTCCTCGCAAGCGTCGTCACCTCGTTGACCTTGTCGGTGCGAAGTCCGACGAGCGTTGTCTCGCCTTCGATATCGATCTCGATGACGATGATCCGGCTGTCGATGGTCGCTTCCGTGCCTTCCATGCCGAAGGCCAGTCGCAGGTCAGCAAGTGGAATGACCTTGCCGCGAAAGTTGATGACGCTGGCGACGAAGGGCTGTGCACCCGGCACCGCCGTCTCCGGCAGCAGGTCCAGGATTTCCTGAACCATGACGGCCTCGAGCGCGAAGGTCTCGCCGTTCATGTCGAAGGTCAGGACCTCCACTTCATCGGCATAATTCCAATGATGATCGATCTTTTCGACTGCCGCGCTCATCCTGCCACCCGCATCTGTGCTTCCTGTTGCTGACCGGCGGCCACGAGGTGGCCGACGTCGAGAATGAGGGCAACGCTGCCATCACCAAGAATGGTGGCGCCGGAGAAAGTCGCGACGTCGTTGTGCAGCTTGGACATCGACTTGATGACCGTCTGGTGGTCGCCGATGATCTGGTCGACCACGAGGCCGACGCGCTCCGTACCGGTGGAGATGACCACCACTTTCTGGTGCACATCAGGCTTGGTGCCGGTGCGGAAGAGATCACGCAGGCGCAAGAAGGGAACGAGGCTGTCTCGCAGCGAAATGAAGCTGCGACCGCGCGAACGCAGATCCTCTTCAAGCGACAGTTCAAGGCACTCTTCGACCGCCGAAAGCGGGATCACGTAGCGACCGGAACCGACCCGCACCAGCAGACCGTCGATGATGGCCAGCGTCAGCGGGATGCGCAGCGAGACCTCGGACCCCTGTCCCGGCAGGCTCTCGATGTCGATCGAGCCGCGAAGGGCCTCGACCGTCTTCTTGACCACGTCCATGCCGACACCGCGGCCGGACAGGTTGGTGATGGCGGCGGCTGTCGAGAACCCCGGCGCGAAGATCAGCTGCAGCAGTTCGCTGTCGGACAGCGGCTGACCGGGCGAAATGAGGCCGGAGGATTCTGCCTTGGCGCGCACCCGCTCGCGGTTGATGCCGCGGCCGTCGTCCTTGATCGAGATGATGACCTCGCCGCCGGCCTGCCGGGCCGAAAGCGTCACGGTCCCGGCTTCGAGCTTGCCTGCAGCCAAGCGATCCTCGGGCGTCTCAAGCCCATGGTCGATGGAGTTGCGCACCAGATGCACCAGCGGATCGGCGAGCCGTTCGATGACAGTCTTGTCGACCTCGGTGCTTTCGCCCTCGGTCACCAGTTCGATCACCTTGCCTGTCTCGCGGGCGAGATCGTGCACGAGGCGGCGGAAGCGCGAGAACAGTGTCGCGACCGGCACCATGCGGAGCACCATCATCGTGTCGCGCAATTCGCCCGAGAGACGTTCGATTTCTTCCGAAACAGAGCGAAGGGCAATATCGGTGCTGGCGCTCGCCAGCTGGCTCAGGCGTGACTGCGCAATGACGAGTTCCCCGACGCGGTCCATCAGCTCGTCGAGGCGTTCAGCCGGAACGCGGACGTTCTCGGTCGCCTTCGCCTGGCGATGATCGGCAACCGCGGCGGCTTCCTTCTTGGCCGGAACGGCTTCGACCGGCTTGAACGCGGGATTCGAAACCGGTGGCGCAACGGGCAGAGCCGCAGCGGGAGCGGCAACAACCGCCGCAGCCGGTTCGACGGCCTGCGCCGACGGTGCCGCGATCTGCTGGACGTCGAGTTCCATGTCGTCCATCACGAAGATGAAGACATCATCGATCGCCGAACGATCCTGTTCGCTGGTCAGCAGAACGTCCCAGGAGACATAGAGCTCAGTCGGGACAAGCTCGTCGAGCGGAGGAATGGCCGCCGTATTCGCGCGGATGCTGCATTCGCCGAGATCGCGCAGTTCGTCGAGCAGACCCAATGGGTTGGTTCCGTTCGCCATCGCGTTCGACGGCAGGCTGAAGCGGATCCGCCACGTCGTCGTCTTCTTTGCCGATGCGGCGGCTGCGGCCGGTGCCGCAACTGCCGGTGCTTGCGCGTTCTCGCCGACGGCCGCCTGCAGCTGAGCCAGGAGCTTGTGCCCGGTATCGCCGTGATCCGCGTCCGGCTGGTCGACCAGCGCACGCATATGGTCCTGCGCGGCAAGTACGGCCGCGACCAGTTCCGCCGTTGCCGGCACTTCGCCCTTGCGGACGCGATCAAATGCAGTTTCGCAATGATGGGTAAATGCGGCGAGCGCATCAAACCCGAACATCGAGCCCGAGCCCTTCAGCGTATGGAGGCCGCGAAAAACCGCGTCGACCAGGTCCTTGTCGTCGAGCTGATGCGTCAGGTCGAGGAGACCTGCCTCGATCGTTTCGAGGCATTCCGCAGCCTCGGTGCGAAACACGGCTACCGGGTCGAGAGAACTCATCTGCCGAGAACCTTCTTGACGATCTTGACCAGATTTTCGGGATCGAAGGGCTTCGTCAGCCAGCCGGTTGCGCCGGCAGCCTTCGCGCGCGCCTTGAGGTCGGCATCCGACTCCGTCGTCAGGAAGATGATCGGCACGCCCGTATGGGTCGGAAGCTTGCGCAGCTCCTCGATCATCGTCAGACCGTCCATGACAGGCATGTTGAGGTCGGTAACGATCAGGTCGAAATGCGCGGACTTCGCCGTCGCGAGACCTTCGGCGCCGTTGACCGCCTCCGTTACCGTATAGCCGGCGTTGCTCAACGTGACCTTTGTGGTCAGACGGATGCTTGCCGAGTCATCGACAGTCAGAATATTGGCGCTCATGGCATGACCTCTTTATGCAACCAGAACTGTGCGTCTTCGCGGTTGAAGGCTTCGACGAAGCCCGCGCGTTCGAGAACTTTCAGGACGTGTACCCCGGCGGGGGAAGCGAGCGCGATCGTCTTTCCGCTCGCTTTGGCGAACCGACGAGCGGCTTCGACAAGCTGAACGAAACTCAGATCTGCTTCCGCGTCTTCGCCTATATCAAGAAAAATGGAATCATTACTTTGGAATGATTCAGTAATTTTTTGGTTCAACTCTGAGATATTCCTAATGCTTAGGATGTCAGGCAGAGAAATATGTTGCCTATACTGGCCACTGGCGCTCAACTCGGCCTCCTGGGACGGAGAAATACTTTTTCGACCCAAAGACGAATCTCACGATAGGCTTAACGGGGAGTAAAGTCCGGTTGTGTCCGAATACAATTACGACGAGTCTCGACTCCCTGAATTCTCACCCGGGAGAAATTATAGTGAACGTCGCTCAACTTATAAAAAGCGATTTAAAACCAATATCTTGATTCAATCGATAGGCGTTAGACGGCCCTGTGCGGGCACTTTTTCATGCTCCGTTAATCACAACGCAGGCGAGTCCGGAATGTTTACCTCCCGTTTCCATCCACTCCCGTAGAAATAGTCCCCAACCTGCCAGACTTATAGGTAAAGGAAATAAAGTGACAAACGGGGCGGCATCGGCAATAGGCGCATTCGAGATCTCCGGATCCGGCGTCAGCGACACGTTGGAAGCGGCACGTATCCAGGTCGAGGAACGTTTTCTCGAAGGTGGATCGGTGCTGCTGTCCGTCATGGACGGACTCAACCATTTGTTGAATTCGCTCGACAGCGTCACCAGCGCATTGAACGCCAGCGAAGGCAGCGATGCCGGCGCGGATCTGCGTACGACGGTGAAGAACCTGACGGAATTGCCTGAAGCCGAAAGGGCGCGTCATGGCGCGCTCTCGGCGCTGGCGGACAGCAGCCATTTGCTCCGCAAACATGTCGCGGACATGCAGGAGACGATGCGCTATTTGCGGACATTTGCCGTGACGGTGAAGATCACCGGCGCCGGCCTGCCTGAATTCGCTGGCTTCGCGCAGGAAATCCTCGAACGGATCTATTCCGGCACGGACGAAGTCAACAGCTTCGCCGGCCATCTCGACCGACTCGAAAAGGAAGTCAAACTGGCGCTGGCCTTCGGGGTCAACATGGCAAAGAACTATTCCGGGACCGTGCCGGAAGTCGCCGGTGCGCTGCAGGACGACGCCCGCAAGATTTCCGAGCATCGTCAGCATCTTGCAGCGATCGCACGCGACGTTTCCGCCATCGCTCGCGGCGTTCAGGGCAAGGTGGCCTCGACCCTTTCGGCGCTGCAGATCGGCGACATCACCCGCCAGCGCATCGAGCATGTGCAGAGCACGTTTTCGCTGCTGGAAGAATTCCTGAGCGGCCCGGAGGGCAGCTGCCTCAACGCCGACGCCCGTCGGCGCCTCGAATGCGTCGTCAATCACCTGACGGCAGCGCAGATGAACGAAATGGTCCAGGATTTCCACCGCGACTCGCAGAGCGTCGTGAAGACCATCACGAGCTTCAGCCACGACACCCGTGAGATCCTGCGGTTGCGCGATCAGATGATGGACAACGGCGAATCCAACTTCATGCGTGCATTGGAAACCAGCGTCTCCGCAGCGCACGAGATCGTCAAGCAAGTGGATGCGGCAACGCGTCAGGCCGACCAGGTCAGCCAGTCGACGCTCGGCACCGCCGCCAACCTGCTCCAGTCGATCGACAACATCCGCAAGGTCAAGACCGACATCAACTATATGGCGCTGAATACCAACCTGCGCTGCAGCCGTCTCGGCGAGGAAGGCAAGTCCATCAACGTCGTGACCGCCGAGTTGCGCATATTTGCGGGACGGCTTGACGAATCCGCCGATGCGATCGTCAACGGCCTGCCGGCTCTGGAAGCCGCCGCCGCAAACATCGCGCCGCCAGCCGATGCCAGATCGGGCGGGCTCGCAGAAAATCTCGACAGCGCGGTCGCCGACATTCGCGGCGCGGCGGACACGATGGATGGCGAACTGAAAATCCTCGCCGAACATGGCCGCGAAATCGCCGGCAAGATCGGCCAGCTGGCAGGAAAACTCGATTTTCAGCGCGACCTCGGCGATACCCTCGCACGCTGCGCCGACGCATTGGAGACCGTTGCCGGCGCGGAGATTGCCGATATCTCCGATCTGACGGAGATCATCGCACCCTTGGATCGCAAGATCTTCAAGCTCTACACGATGGCGCAGGAGCGCACGATCCACCGCAACATCATTGCGGCGATCGAAGAACCCCAGGCAGCAGCGGCCGCTCCTGCCTCGACAGGCGACGAGGATGAGGATCTGTTCGCCGACGCGCTGTTCTAGGGATTAGCGGGTACGGCGGAACTTGTTGGCGGCATCGATTGCCGCCTTCTGCTGATTGTCTTCGATACCAAGGAAAAAGTCTTCGAGGGCCGGATCGGGCAGACCGGCGCGGCGCGAAAGCACATACCACTTCGCCGCTTCGACGGGGTCCGGCTTGGTGCCTAGCGCATTGATATAAAGATGCGCCAGCTTGTTCTGCGCAACCACGTTGCCGCCATTGGCGGCAAGCCGCAGCCATTGGAAGCCCTTGGTGAAATCGCGCGGACCGTTGGTTCCGTTCACCATCCAGACGCCGAGATCGACCTGCGCCGTATCGAAGCCCGCATGCGCGGCGCGCGCCATCCACTCGCGGGCGAGGTTCTTCTTCTCGGCCGGCAGATCGGGGAGCGCGGCATAGATCTCCGCCACCGCATATTGCGCGTCGGCGATCCCCTGCTCGGCGGATTTCTCGTAGTAGGGAAGAGCCATTTTCAATCCCTTCTCGCCGGGATTGTCAGCGGTCAGGATCTGTCCCCAATTGAATGCGGCCGACGGATTTCCGACATCGGCAGCCTTGTGCATGTAGTCGTCGGCCTTGGCCTTGTCGCGCTTGACGATACGGCCTTCCATCAGGAGCAGCGCGTATTTGAACATCGCCGCCGCGTCGCCACCCTCGGCGGCCTTGCCGTACCAGAATGCCGCGGCCTTCGGATCGCGCTTGACGCCAAGTCCGCTGGACAGCATTTCCGCCACCAACGTCTGCGCGGCAGGATCACCCAATTGTGCGCGGGGCAGCGCCCTTTCCATGGCCGTGAGGTAATAGCCGCGCTGATAGGCCCCGTAGGCCTCGTCGACCGGCCCCTTGTAATCCTTCTCAGCGGGAAGATCGGGCAGCTTGGCTCCCATGCGGTCGAAAACCCCGACGCCTGTTGATGGCGCGGTTCCGTCCGCTTGCGGCCGGTTCGTCTTCAAGGCGCCCGGAGCGTCCGAGAGCGGTCGCGTCACGACGTTGTCGACCGTCTGCGCCGATGCGCCACCTGCACAGGCGGCGACGGAAGCGGCGACTGAAACTAGCAAAAGGCGCAGGAAACGGGCGTTCATCGTCATGAGGGCGATATCAATCCTCAAACCGTGGCGCTTTTTCGTCCAGCAATGCATTGATCTCGGTGACAACAGACGGCGCGCGGCCAGCCTCGCCAAAGACCGCCAGCCGCATCGCAACAAACTCCGCGCCGGTCTCGGCAACAGCGAGCGCCGACGCCGGGTCGGTCCCGCCCATCACGATGCAGGGGATCTCGATCATCGATGCCCACCACTCGGCGAGAGCGAGATTCTTCGGATGAGCTTCCGGCTTGATGTCGCCATCCAGCTTGCCGAAGAAGATATAGTCCGGCCGCTCCTCGCCGATCTCCAGCGCATGGTGGCGATCGGCGGCATTGCCGCCGCCGACGATGAGCTTGTCAGCGTAGCGGTCGATGGCTTCAGCGATTTCGGTCGCGGGACCGGTGACATGCACGCCGTCCGCCTTGGCGCGGCCGATGACACGAGTGTCGCCGGCTAACAGCGCCGCGGCGGCGGCGGCCTGGATGATCGGCACGAGCCGTTCCGCATGTTTCTGGAAATCGCCGTCGTTCAGCGCGTATTGCGGCACGATAACCGACGCGACGTCACCGCCCCTCAGGGCGTCTTCCACGATCTTTGCCTGCTCTTCAATGTCCGCGACATCGGGAACGATGAGGACTAGGCGGCAGCGATTTTCCGGTTCGGTCATGAACTCTTTCCGTTTGCAGCAGATTCCACCATTGGCCGGCAGGTCCGCACTCGTTTTGTGTGAGTAATTCCGTTAGATCGGACTGGCAAGGGGAGGATTTTCAAAAGCATGCCGATGGACCTGTCATTTTACTACGCCGCTGTTCCCGCCGTCATCCTCGTCGGCCTGGCCAAGGGCGGGATGGGCGACGCCCTCTCCTTGATCGGATTGCCTTTTCTGGCACTTGTCGTCTCGCCGGTTCAGGCTGCTGCGATCCTCCTGCCGATCCTCGTCTTCATGGACATGATATCGCTGGTGATCTGGCGCAAGCATGGCGATTGGACAACGCTGAAGATCATGCTGCCGGGTGCGGTGTTCGGCGTCGCGCTCGGATGGGCGACATCGGCCCTTGTTCCCGGAAACGTCCTGCGGGTCGTGATCGGCGCCGTCACCATTCTTTTCTGCCTGCGCTACTTCTGGAACAACTTCGGCCCCGGCGCTGGCAGGGTCGTGCCCCCGCATGGCCAGCGACCGCTTCTGGCCACGATCTGGGGCACGTTTTCTGGCTACGGCAGCTTCGTCGCGCATGCGGGCGGGGCGCCGTTCCAGATCTATGCGCTGCCGCTGCAGCTTGCCCCACGCGAATACATCGGAACCAGTGTGCGCTTCTTCGCGATCCTGAATGCCATCAAGCTTGTCCCGTATTTCGCCCTTGGCCAGCTCGACACACAGAACCTGATGACCTCGGCCACCCTCCTGCCCTTTGCTCCGGTCGCGACCTTCGCGGGAGCGTGGTGCGTCAAGCGCATGAAGCCGACGATCTTCTATCCCTTCATGTACTCTATGGCCCTGATCGCCGCTGTTCTGATCGCCCGGGAAGGCCTCGGCTACTAGGCATCGGACAGTTTCGCTGCACCGCACAATTTTCTTGCCGAGATGCCCCGTTTGACGTAGCTTTCCCGCATGTCGAACACGGACCCTTTTACTGCGATTGCTGACCCTCACCGGCGCTTTCTGCTGGAGGAGCTAAGGCGCGCGCCGCGCACTGTGAACGAGCTCGCGGAAGGGTTGCCGATCAGCCGTCCGGCCGTGTCCCAGCATTTGAAAGCACTGCTGGACTGCAACCTCGTATCGGTAACGGCAAACGGCACGAAGCGCATTTATGCCGTCAACAATCGCGGCTTCGACAAGCTCAATCTCTGGCTGGATCAGTTCTGGGCTTGACATCTGGACATGAAAACGCGCCGGTCG
Source organism: Rhizobium sp. Root708 (assembly GCF_001429725.1). Classification (GTDB taxonomy): domain Bacteria; phylum Pseudomonadota; class Alphaproteobacteria; order Rhizobiales; family Rhizobiaceae; genus Rhizobium. The sequence goes on from NZ_LMHV01000040.1 coordinate 117,927, forward strand.
CGATATATTCCGCAACCGGCGCGCAAAAATGGCAATCTGCCACAGCCCTTCACCAAACTATTGAAATCTTTTCAAATTCCTTTTGCATTAGGTGTAAGCCATACCGGCAGTTTCATTCTCTGTCTCAATGTACAGATGATTTGAGACGCTCAATCTCGTCCTTGATGCGCAGTTTCCTGCGCTTGCACTCGGCAATCTCATGGTCGTCTCTTGCGGGGGATGTCATCAGTGAATGAAGCTCGTCCTCCAAAGCGCCATGCTTCTTCTGGAGTGATTCAAGATGAGCTTGAACAGTCATTTGACCCTTCCTTCCTCTTACCTCTCCCCGGCCAACACCGCCGGAGATCCAAGGCGTCAACCTTTCGAATGTGACACATTTTTGAATGCTTGTCGAAGGCGAAAACATGAAGACTACGTGGCAAATTCATGGTCGTGACCAACTAGCCGTTACCGCTAATTGGTGATAGGAGCATGCGGAAATCATCGGCAAACCGGACAATGTCCGAAGACGATCATGGGGAATGCATATGGCCGATCAGGAACAGGCTGAAATCAGGCTCATAGCGGCGCGCTTGCGCCAGGAGCATGAGGATTATGACGCCGCCATCAACGCCATGATTGCCACAGGCTGTGATGCGCTGCGCGTGCAACGCATGAAGAAGAAGAAGCTGGTCATCAAGGACAAGCTCTCGCAACTCGAAGATCAGATCATTCCTGATATCATTGCCTGAAGGGAACGTCGTGACGATGACGGACAGACCCCCGGTTGCCATCATCATGGGCAGCCAATCCGATTGGGAAACCATGAAGAACGCCGCCGACACCTTGGAGGCGCTGGAAATTGCCTATGATGCGCGCATCATCTCTGCGCATCGCACGCCGGATCGACTGGTGAATTTCGCAAAGAGCGCCCGCGACGAGGGTTTCAAGATCATCATCGCCGGCGCCGGCGGCGCCGCCCACCTTCCGGGCATGGCAGCGGCCATGACGCCTCTGCCGGTTTTCGGCGTTCCCGTCCAGTCCAAGGCGCTTTCCGGCCAGGACAGCCTGCTTTCCATCGTTCAGATGCCAGGCGGCATTCCCGTCGGAACCCTGGCGATCGGCAAGGCCGGCGCAATCAACGCCGCGCTGCTCGCAGCCGCGGTCCTTGCATTGTCGGACGAGGAAATCGCCGACCGCCTCGACGAGTGGCGCGAGCGCCAGAGCGCAGCCGTTGCCGAATACCCGATGGACGACCTATGAACGTAAAGACGATCGGCATCATTGGCGGCGGCCAGCTTGGCCGGATGCTGGCCATGGCTGCCGCGCGATTGAATTTCCAGACTGTCATCCTCGAGCCGCAGGCCGATTGTCCGGCCGCGCAGGTCTCCACCAGCCAGATCGTCGCGGCCTATGACGACAGCGCGGCCCTCGCCGAGCTCGCGAAACGCTGCGACGTCGTGACTTATGAATTCGAGAACGTGCCGGTGTCTGCGGCCGCGGTCCTTGCACGCTCCGTGCCCGTCTATCCGCCGGCAAAGGCACTGGAAGCCGCGCAGGATCGCCTCGTCGAGAAGCGCTTTCTCAATGACTGCGGAATCCCGACCGCCGATTTTCGCGCGATCGACAGCCAGGCCGATCTTGATGCCGCGCTCACCGAATTCGGCGAAAAGGGCGTCCTGAAAACGCGGCGCCTCGGCTATGACGGAAAAGGCCAGCGCGTCTTCCGCTCGGCTGCGGACCGTAGCGATGACGCTTATGCGAGCCTCGGCAACGTTCCTCTCATTCTCGAAAGCTTCGTCGCCTTCGAGCGGGAAATCTCCATCATCGCCGCCCGCGCATCCGACGGTACTGTCGCCTGCTACGATCCGGCCGAGAACGTTCACCGCGACGGCATCCTGCACACCTCGACCGTCCCGGCCGCCATCTCGCAGCAGACCGCGGATGCCGCGCGCCGCGCCGCCGAGACCATCTTGGCGACGCTCGGCTATGTCGGCGTGATCGGCATCGAGTTTTTCGCGCTTGCCGACGGCAGCCTGGTAGCGAACGAGATGGCGCCTCGCGTTCATAATTCCGGACACTGGACGGAAGCGGCCTGCGTCATCTCGCAGTTCGAGCAGCATATCCGTGCCGTGGCCGGGCTTCCGCTCGGAAATGCCGGGCGGCATTCGGACTGCGTCATGCAGAACCTGATCGGCGACGATATCCTCGCCCTTCCGGAGTGGCTCCGCCGCCCCGATACCCTCGTCCATCTCTACGGCAAGACCGAATCCCGGCCCGGCCGCAAGATGGGACACGTCACAATACTGACTGGAAAATAGCGGCTTTCGAGGGTATAAAGCGGCGTCTCTCCCGTGAAAAACACCTTCATGTGGTTGACACAGACAAGAGGCCGGGTTATCTGCACGCCCAACCTAAAGAGCGCGCCCTGAGCGCGCTTTTGATTGTAATAGACACGGGCGAATGTGAATTCCCCCTAAACATCGCGGATCAAAACAATGAAGATCAAGAATTCGCTCAAGTCGCTCAAGGCTCGTCACCGTGACAACCGCCTGGTTCGCCGCAAGGGCCGCATCTACATCATCAACAAGCTGAACCCACGCTTCAAGGCTCGTCAGGGCTGATTTAGCGACCGGCTTGACTCCGTGGTTCATACACTCGGAGTCGCCGCGGACAGCGTGAAAATGCTTTGATCTTCTGCGTTGGCGGGCTACTATGCCCGCCATGCGTTTTTTTGCCATGACATTTGCGGCTATGCCGCTGGCTCTCGCCCTGCTTGCTCCCACCACTTTGCCTGCGATCGCGCAGGAAAAGGATACGATCAAGGAGCAGCCCGAAGCCAACCTTTCCCCTCAGCAGCACCTTGACCAGCTCTACGCGCAGCTGAAGCGCGAGCGCAACGGCGACAAGGCAAACAATATTGCCGACGAAATTCGCACCGAGTGGAACGATTCGGGAAGCGCTACCGTCAATCTTCTGATGCAGTGGGCCGACAAGGCCATTGAGGAAAAACGGACGCCGGCAGCCCTCGATTTTCTCGACCAGGCGATCGCGCTGAAGCCCAATTACGCCGAGAGCTGGAACCGCCGCGCGACGTTGAACTATGCGAACGGCAATTATCGCAAGTCCATGGCCGACATCGAACGCGTGCTGGATCTCGAGCCCCGCCATTTCGGCGCCCTCTCGGGCATGGCGACGATCCTCACCGATACCGGCAACGATCAGCTGGCGTTGAAGGCCTGGGAACGGTTTCTCGATATCTATCCAGCCAACCGCACCGCCCAGGAGCAGATGAACACGCTCTCTGAAAAACTGGCGGGAAGCCGGACCTGATGTTTGAGCGTGAACCGCTGATGCCGAGCTTGCGTACGATCTGACAGATATTGTTGCAGGTCGCCTCCATGTTCGCCATCCTCTCCGCTTTCCTTGCGCCCATTGCCGTTGCGATCGGCTACTCCGCCTACAAGGCCCGGGAGTTCGAACGCGCCTATCCCAACATCGGCGAACTGACCGATATCGGCGGCTATCGCATGAATGCCGTCCACATTCCGCGACCCCTGACAGCCGATCTGCCGCCACTGGTCTTCGTTCATGGAGCCAGCGGCAATCTCCTCGATCAGATGGGTGCGTTCCTGGCGCCCTTGCAGGGACGCGCCGAGATGCTCTTCATCGACCGCCCCGGCCACGGCTACTCCGAGCGCGGCGGGCCCGATAATGCCCTGCCCTCTGGACAGGCCGACGCCATCGCGCAATTGATGGAGCGGAAGGGGATCATGGAAGCGATCATCGTCGGCCATTCCTTCGGCGGCGCGGTCGCGGCAGCCTTCGGCGTCCGGCATCCCGAAAGGACCAAGGGCTTGCTGTTCCTTGCCCCGGCAACCCACCCCTGGCCGGGCGGCGTCGATTGGTACTATCGTGTCGCGACGGCGCCGCTGATCGGCTGGCTGTTCAACCACATGCTGGTCATACCGCTCGGCATGCGACGCCTCGAGCGCGGCACACGAAACGTGTTTCGGCCAAATGCGCGACCCCGGGACTATATCAGCAAGACCGCACCATCCCTCGTCCTTCGGCCGGATACCTTCTACAATAATGCCCGCGACTTTGTCGGACTGCTCGGCTACGTCAAGAAGCATTCGCCATTCTACAACAGGATCAAGGCGCCGACCGTCATCATAACCGGCGACAGCGACGACATCGTCTGGGAGCATCTGCATTCCCAGGGTCTCGCCCGGGATATTTCCGGCTCCGAGCTCGTCAAGGTAAAAGGTCTCGGCCACAAGCCGGATTACCTCGCCACCGATCTGGCGATTGCCGCGCTGGAAAAGATCGCCGGCAAGCCCCGCGACCTGCGAGCCGTCGCGGCCATGGTCGAAGAGCGGCTTGCCGCGGCGAACGGAGCGCAGGCGTTCGAACAAGCTAGCAGCCCTGCGCCCGCCGTAGCGGAAGTTTGTTGACCAACCCCGCATTGCCCACGCAAGCAGCGATCCCATATCCAGTGGATCGCACCGCTCGAGGGGGTTGTCATGAGCCATCTGCGTAAATCCGCTGCACTGCTGGTCGCCGGTTGGCTTGTCCTGGCGGTCCCGCCTCTTCCTCCGGCGTTCGCCGCCTCGCCGACGCCTGTTGAAGCCGAGCATGGCATGGTCGTGACGGCCCAGCATTTGGCAACGGATGTCGGTGTTTCGGTGCTGAAGAGCGGCGGCAATGCCGTCGATGCAGCGGTCGCCGTCGGCTACGCGCTCGCCGTCGTCTACCCGACGGCCGGCAACATCGGCGGTGGCGGCTTCATGACCATCCGCCTGAAGGACGGCAGGACGACTTTCCTCGATTTCCGCGAGCGCGCGCCGCTCGCAGCCACCAAGACAATGTATCTCGATGCCAAGGGCGATATCGTCCCGCGCGCCAGCCTCGACGGTTATCTCGCCGTCGGCGTGCCCGGATCCGTGAAGGGCTTCGAGATGGCCCGCGAGAAATACGGCACCAAGTCACGGCAGGACCTTATGGCGCCGGCGATCCGCTACGCCACGGAAGGCTTCACGCTGGAACAGGGCGATGTCGCCAGTATCACCGGCAGCGCCAAGCGGCTCGCCAAGGACGAAGCCGCGGCAAAGATCTTTCTGAAGCCGGAGGGCAAGCCTTACGCCGTCGGCGAAAAGCTCGTGCAGCCCGACCTTGCCGCCGTTCTCTCCAGCATCGCCGACAAGGGACCCGACGCCTTCTACAAGGGCATGCCCGCCGACGCGATCGTCAAGGCAAGCCAAGCAAAGGGCGGCATTCTCGCCAAGGAGGATTTCGAGCAGTACGCGGTGCGTGAGTTGAAGCCGGTCGAGTGCAGCTATCGCGGCTACGACATCATCTCCTCGCCTCCTCCCTCCTCCGGCGGCGTCATCATCTGCGAAATCCTTAGCGTGCTGGAAGACTACCCGCTCTCCTTCCTCGGCTACGGCTCCGCCGAGACCGTGCACCTGATGGTCGAGGCGATGCGTTACGCCTATGTCGACCGCAACGCCGCCCTCGGCGACCCTGACTTCGTCGACAACCCCGTCTCGACCCTGCTCGACAAGGGCTACGCCAAGGCGATCCGCGCCAAGATCGATCCCTACAAATCCGGCACCTCGGCCAACCTGAAGCCGCTCGGTGCCAAGGAAAGCGTCGAGACCACGCACTATTCGATCATCGACGATGAAGGGAACGCCGTCGCCGTCACCTACACGCTGAACGGCAACTTCGGCGCCGCCGTCGTCGCCCCCGGCACCGGCATCCTGCTCAACAACGAGATGGACGACTTCACCTCGAAGCCAGGCGTTCCGAACCTTTACGGCCTCGTGCAGGGCGAAGCCAATGCGATCGCCCCGAAGAAGACCCCGCTTTCCTCGATGAGCCCGACGATCGTCACCAAGGACGGCAAGCCCTTCATGGTAATCGGCAGCCCCGGCGGCTCGCGCATCATCACCATCACGCTTGAGGCGATCCTGAACGTTGTCGATTTCGGCATGGACATCAGCCAGGCGGTCAATGCCCCTCGCATTCATCACCAGTGGCAGCCCGATAAGATCTATCTCGAGCCCTACGCGCTGTCGCCCGATACCATCCGGGCCCTGATCGGTATGGGCCATACGCTCGACGATGGCAGCAGCGGCCCGCCGCAATGGGGACAGGCCGCTGGCATCCTGGTCGGCGGCAAGAGCCTCGCCGATATCGAGAAAGGTGGCGGCGCGCGCTACTACGGCGCGATGGACAGCCGCGCCACCGAGGGCTCCGCCGGCGGCTACTGATCAGCGGATGCGGGCGTGGACATAATCGCCCTTGATGCTCACGCGAGGCCGGGCGCCGGGCACGCTCGGTTCCAGGCTGTCGACATAGGATGCCTTGGCAATCACCGAGTAATCCACCGGCACGCCGCTTCCGAAGGTGAGGTCCGTCTGCAACGACTGCGCGGTGATGTTGACGGTCTCGTCCTGCCGGATGCTGTCGTAGCGCAGATGCGCGCGCACCGCCGTGCCGAGGATATCGATCCCGGCGGCGTGGCCATCAAAGCTGATGTCAGCCGCCTTGCTGGTGATCGCGACATTGGCGAAATCGCCATCCAGCTGCGCCTTCAGCGCCTCCTGCTCGATGCGCACGGTGGTTCCAGGCGCGACATTTGCGGAAATCTCCGGCGTACAATCGGACAGATCCGCCCATGCCGTCTGCATCACCTCGATCTTCAGGACCGTCCCATCGATGCGCATCGCGCTTCGATCGCGGCAGCTATTGAAGAACCAGCTCGAATAGAAGCTTGAGAACCAGCCGTTGCGCCGCGCGCTGGTATTCGCTGTGTAGGGGCCCGCGTCATCAGTGGTTAGCCTGACCTCACTTGCCTCACCGCTGATGACAACGGATCGGATGAGTGAAACATCAAGTGTCTCGCCGGCCATGCGCGGTCCGGCGAAGGCGGAGGCAAGCGTCAGAGTGAATGCGGGGATAAAGAGGATGAGGGTCATCGGTTTCTCCTTGGACGCGCCGGCCGGCGGCTGGCGATTGCGTGCAAGGTGAAGACCGGGAGCCGATCTCGAGACCTCGATCGTGATCCGGGTCGCCCGCGATTGCGATCGAGGCCATAGTCGTGCAGTTATTGAACGCGTCTCACCGAGCCCAACCATCATGATCTTCGTTCCGCTTCCCTTTGTCGTTGCCCTCCTTCTCGTCATCCTGCTCATCCGCATGCTCAGGCAGAACGATTGGGCAGAACAGGAAAAGCGCCCGTTCCTACTTTTGATCGGCGCCTACACGCTGCAATCGATCATCATCGGCGTCCGCTGGGGCTATGACGTGATCGACATCCTGCCGATCCAGCCCGTCGTCGCCTGCATGATCGCGGCGCTCGCCTGGATCAGCTTTCGCAACCTCGCCGCGGAACGCCAGACATCGCTCCTCCGCTTCTGGCCGCATATCCTGCCGAGCGTTCTGATCGTCGCACTCCTGGTCTTCTGGCGCGATCTCGTTGGTCCGGTCGTGACCGCGACTTTCCTTGCCTACGGCGCAGCCCTGCTCTGCCTCGCCCGCAACGGCCCGGATGCGCTCATCTCCTCGCGTCTCGATGGCGCGCTTCTCTCCTATCGCTCGCTCGTGATCACCGGACTGGCGCTGATCGCCTCGTCGGCGGCCGATATCGCGATCAGTCTCGACCTCGAACAGAGTGGCGGCATCCACTCCGGGGCAATCGTCGCCGTCGGCAATGTCATTACACTTCTGATCCTCGGCACGGCAGCGTCAATTGCCAGCGGCAGCCAGTCGCTCGCCGCCCTGCCATCGGAAGCCACCACGCCACCCGCCCCGAGCGACGAAGACGATGCCATCGCTCGTGCGCTGGAAAGCCTGATGCAATCCCGACAGCTCTATCGCGATCCCGACCTCAATCTCGGCCGCATCGCCCGCAAGATGAACCTGCCGGCCCGCCGCGTCTCGATGGCAGTCAACCGCGTCCACGGCGTCAGCGTCTCTCAGTATGTGAACGACTTTCGCATCCGAGCCGCATGCGAGGCGCTGGTGACGACGGACGAGCCCATCACGCGGCTGATGTTCGATTGCGGCTTCATCAGCAAATCGAACTTCAATCGCGAGTTCCTGCGCGTTGCCGGAACCAACCCGACCGAGTTTCGGCGGCGCGGGCGCCGCCAATACGACGCAGCCGATACACGCCCGACGCTTTTCGTGTCACGGTGACAAAGTCGTCGTTCACATCAAGCGCGTGCCACCCTATTGAGGGGCGTACCGTCATTCGAAAGAGTCTCCATGGTCAGCATTGAAATGATCGTCGCAGCTCGCGCTCGTCTGCGCGGCCATGCGCGCCGCACGCCGCTTCTCTCCTCCCCTTTCATCGACGAAATTGCCGGCCGGCGCGTGTTCGTGAAGGCCGAATGCCTGCAGCACACCGGCTCCTTCAAGTTTCGTGGCGGCTGGTCGGCCGTTTCCGCGCTTGATCCGGCCGTTCGCAGCCGCGGCGTCATCGCCTTCTCGTCAGGCAATCACGCGCAGGGCGTGGCGCTCGCCGCCAAGCTGCATGGCGTGCCATCGGTCATTATCATGCCGGCCGACGCGCCGAAGCTGAAGATCGCCAACACGAGGGCGCTCGGCGCGGAAGTCGTGCTCTACGACCGTGCGACACAGGATCGCGACGCCATCGGCGCCGAGCTTTCGTCCGCCCGTGGGCTGACGCTCATCAAGCCTTTCGACGAGCCACAGGTGATCGCTGGCCAAGGCACGACGGGTCTCGAGATCGCCGAGCAGGCGGAGGAGGAAGGCGTCAAGTCGGCCGAGGTGCTGGTGCCCTGCGGCGGCGGCGGCCTGTCATCGGGGATTGCGCTTGCACTCGAAGCCAGCGCACCGGCATTTCGCGTTCGCCCCTGCGAACCGGATGGTTTCGACGATTTCACGCGGTCGCTGGCCTCAGGCAAGATCGAGCGCAACGCAACGATGACCGGCTCGATCTGCGATGCAATCATCACGCCGCAGCCCGGCAGCATCACCTTCCCGATCCTGCAGCGCCTCTCCGGTGCCGGCATCGTCGTGACGGACGACGAGGCGCGTCGGGCAATGGCCCTCGCCTTCGTCCGGCTGAAGATCGTTGTCGAACCCGGCGGCGCGGTCGCACTCGCCGCAGCCCTTTTCCATGGCGATGAGCTGGAAGACGAAAACGTCGTCGTCGTTACCTCGGGAGGCAACGTCGACGCCGATGTCTTCGCCGAGGCACTGGCCCGGCACGGATAGAGGCGGACCAGGCCTGCCTCCAGACGGCTGACGAAGCCGTCAGCTCGATTGAATGTCTGGACGAGAGCAAGATACCCATCACCGTCATACCGGCCTCGTGCCGGTATCCAGCGCGATCAAGTCATTGATCACGAAAGACTCCCTGGCCGGACAGACGCCCGGCGGGCTGGATTCCGGCTCAAGGCCGGAATGACGGAGAAGCAAGGGATGTCGAACAACAGAGGTTTGCCAACAAAGAGCGAGACAGGCCAACCTGCCTCACTCTTTCGTTCAATCGGCTTTATAGCGGAGCGCCGGTGCCGAGCGTGACAGGTTCGGTATCAGCGCCTGGCGAGCATCCTCGTAGGCCTTGAGCAATCCGGCATCCTCGAGAGCCGGGATGGTCGCGAACTCGCCCTGGTCGAAGCCGGCAAGGGCTGCGTCCACCATGTCTTCGGCCTGCATGACGATCTCGGTCGGCAGGTGCTCGACCGGCGTCCCGGCGATGCCCCAGAATTCGGTCGCGGTCGCTCCTGGCAGCACCGCCTGGATGCGGATGTTCTTGTCCGCCAGCTCGTGCTTCAGCGATTGGCTGAATGCCAGAACGAAAGCCTTGCTCGCCCCATACACACCGTTCAGCACCTCGGGCGCGATCGCCACGATCGACGCGATATTGATGATTGCACCGCCACCGCGAGCAACGAAGCCGGGCACGGCGGCGTAGGTCAGCCGCATCAACGACGTGACGTTGAGATCGACCATCGCCTGCATCTTGTCGACGTCGGAGGCAAGCAGCGGCGCGGTGGCGCCGACGCCGGCGTTGTTGACCAGAAGCGTGATGCTGCGATCGCTCTTCAGCACCGCCTCGACACGCGCCAGATCGGCCGCCTTGCCGAGGTCGGCTGGGATGGTTTCAATCGTCCTGCCCGTTTCCCGGGTGAGCTTGGTGGCAAGTTCGGAAAGCCGTTCCGCATTGCGGGCGACCAGAATGAGATCATAGCCGCGCTTTGCGAGCCGCTGAGCATAGATGGCACCGATCCCCGATGACGCGCCGGTAACGAGTGCGGTTCCTTTGTGCTGTTCGGTCATTGTCGTTCTCCAAGTAGCAACAGCGCCTGCTGTTGGCTTGAGGAGAGTCTTACGCCTGATTGCCAATGTCTTGAATGTCATATAAACCACCTTTTAGGACAAACGGAGTTTTGAGCCATGCAGCGCATCGCCGTCCTGCTTTTTCCGGGCTTTCAGATGATGAGCCTCGCCGCTATCTCCGCCTTCGAGTTCACAAACCTCGAGCTCGGCGAACAGGCCTACGACATCGCCTACCTCTCCGAGACCGGTGGACCGATACGGGGCTCCTTCGGCGTCACGATGGAAACGACGCCGTTCGACGATCCCGCTTTCGATACGTTGCTAGTGTCGGGCGCCGTCGGCATCAAGTTGCCGACTCCAGGAGAGAGCGAATTCATCCGCAACGCGCTTGCCGCCTCCCGCCGCGTCGCCTCGATCTGTACCGGCGCCTTTCTGCTTGCCGACGCGGGCGTGCTCGACGGCCGTCGCGCCACGACACACTGGCTCCTCGCCCGCGAGCTGCAGTCACGCTATCCCCAGGTCAGAATCGAGGAGGATCGCATCTTCATCATCGACGGATCCGTCTGGAGCTCGGCGGGGATGACCGCCGGGGTCGATCTGGCGCTTGCCATGGTCGAGAAGGATCACGGCGCCGACATCGCCCGCGCCGTCGCCCGCAAGCTCGTCGTCTACCATCGCCGCGCCGGCGGCCAGTCGCAGTTCTCTGCACTATTGGAACTGGAACCCAAATCGGACCGCATTCAGAAGGCACTGGTGCATGCGCGCGGCAACCTGAAGAACACGCTATCCGTCGAGGAGCTGGCAGAGGCAGCCGCACTCAGCCCCCGCCAGTTCAGCCGGACGTTCCGCGCGGAGACAGGGCAGTCGCCGGCCAAGGCCGTGGAGAACCTGCGCCTTGAGGCGGCTCGCCTGATGATGGAACAGGGCCGGCACCCGATCGACGTCGTTGCCGCGGAAACAGGCTTCGCCGATCGCGAGCGGATGCGCCGTGCCTTTCTGCGCGCCTTCGGCCAGCCGCCGCAGGCGATCCGGCGAAACGCCCAGCGCGAATATCAGGCATAGGCTCTCGCAGCCGGCTGGATGGCCGATGGCACCGCGTCAGCGACAGCCTCCCTAACGGATTGCAGCATGATGGACGCAAGCCGCGCAGTTGCCGGCCCGGACTCCGCTTCGGCGCGATGCAGCACAAGGCCGAGCGAGGGTAGCTCGGGCAAGCCGGCTTCGTTGGTGGCAAGCGGCTTCACCTTCCGCGGCAGGCCAATTGGCGTGCGGATGCTGATGCCGAGCCCGGCAGCCGTCGCTGCCCACAATCCCCCAAGGCTCGGACTGACGAAGGCGAGCCGCCAGGGAATGCCCGCCGTATCGAGCGCCTTGGTCGCCGCCGTGCGCAACAGGCACGGAGCCTCGAGCGAGGCGAGCGGTACCGGCTCGCCGCTGCCGAGGCTCCAGTCGACCGCCCCTTCCGCCGGCCCGATCCAGCGCATCGGCACTTCGGCGATCTTCTCGCAATAGGGCGTCAGCGTGCCGTCGCTCCACGCCAGCGCCAGATCGAGCTTGCCCGAGGTTACCCGCTCGATCAGCTCGACATTGCGCACGACACGCGCCTCGATACGGACCTTCGGATGCGCGCGCGCAAAGCGGCCGAGCACATCAGGCAAAAGCGTTTCGCCGAAATCCTCCTGCAATCCGAGCCTGACCCAGCCCTCGAGTTCGATACTCTGTACCGCTGCGGCCGCCTCGTCGTTGAGCTCCAGCAGGCGGCGCGCATAGGCCAGCATCGTCTCCCCCGCATCGGTGAGCGCGAGGCCGCGTCCCGCCTTGCGGAAGATCGGCGTGCCGGCCTGCTCCTCCAGCTTCTTCAGCTGGGCGCTGACGGCCGAGGTCGAACGCCCGAGCCGGTCGGCAGCCCGCGCGAAATTACCAAGCTCCATTCCGGTCGCGAAGGTCCTGAGCACATCGAGATCGAAGATCGTCCGTCGCATCGTAATAATCCCATTTTATCGGATCATTAGTTCATTTAATTCTGATTTTCTGCACTATCGTGACGTGCGATGCTCCTCCTGTCAAGAATTCACCTAAAGGAGGCAATTATGCCCTTCGTTCGTATCTCTCTGCTGCGCGGCAAGTCGCCGGAGTATCTTCGCGCCGTTTCGGATGGCATTCATCGCGCCATGGTCGAGACCTTCAATGTGCCGCCGACAGACCGTTTCCAGGTCATCCACCAGCATGAACCGGGCGAGCTGATCTTCGACCAGAACTACCTCGCCGGACCACGCTCCGACGACTTCGTGCTTTTCGCCATCACCGCCGGCAAGCCTCGCTCGACCGAAACGCGACAAGCCTTCTTCAAGCGCGCCGCCGAACTTCTCGGGGTATCGCCGGGCATCCGGCCGGAAGACGTCATGATCGTCGTCACCACCACATCACCCGACGAATGGTCGTTCGGCGATGGAAAGGCGCAGATGATCGAGCCCGGCTGGGAGGCCCGCGCCTTCGGGAGTGCCCCGTGATGGGCAACCCTGAGCGCATGACGATCCACCGTCAGGGCAATGCCGTCCGCTCGCCCGCCGATATTGCCACCGCGCCCTTCTGGGTCGAGATGCTGCTGGAAGGCGCAGCCGATGGCGAGAACACCGCGATGCGGGCAAGCCTCGATCCCGGTACGATCACACGCTGGCACACGCATCCGCGCGGGCAGCTGCTCTATGTTCTATCGGGCAAGGGGCTAGCGCAACGCGAAGACGGCGCGGTGGAGGAACTGCGTGCCGGAGATGCAGTCTGGTTCGCCGCCGGCGAGAAACACTGGCATGGCGCGACGCCTGACAGCGCGTTCAGCTACATCAGCGTCCAGGCAACCGAGGCCGGTCGCATCGTCGACTGGCTGGAACAGGTGGAGGTTCTCTCATGATAGCGATGCAGTACAGCTTCACCCTACCCGCCGATTACGACATGTCGATCATTGACCGGCGTATCCGCGACAAGGGACCGATGCTCGACGGCTTTCCCGGCCTCGGCTTCAAGGCCTACCTCAGCGCCCGCAAAGGCGAGTTCGGATCCCGTGAAAACCTCTACGCCCCCTTCTATCTCTGGCAGCAGCCGGAGCGCGCCAGCGACTTCCTCACCGGCCCCGGCTTCGGGGGCCTGACGCAATCCTTTGGCTGGCCCGCGGTGAAGACCTGGATCGTCTGGCACGCGGAGACCACGCCTGCAGTGGCGGAAGCCAAGTTCGCCACCGGGGAAACGATCGCCATCGAGCCCTACTCCTCGCTTGCCGAAATCAGAGACGAGGAAATCAAACGCGTGCAAAGACAAGCGCGGTCGGCCGACATCGTCGCCTCGGTCTCAGCCTTCGAGCCGACAAGCTGGACGGCCGTGCGCTTCAGCCTGCATCGCTCCGCACCGCTCATTGCGGCCGCCGGTCAAATCTATCGTGTCGGTCACGTATCGCTTCCCTAGAGCGTCAGCTCGTTGCCCGGCGGTACAGCGCAAGCGATCCCGCCAGCGCCAGCATCGCCCCACCGCAGGCGCGCTCCAACCAGACCGCACCTGCCGTCTTCAGCAGGCGGACCGCCTGCGAACCGAAGACCGCGTAACCGAGCATGATCAGAAAATCGAGCGACGCGAAGACCACCGCCAGCACGGCATACTGCGTCGCCTGAGGTAGCGCGGGATTGATGAACTGCGGCAGGAACGCCGAGAAGAACAGGTAACCCTTGGGGTTGGTGACGGCGACCATGAAGCTCTTGAGGCCGATGGAAAAGGCGGTTCCGCCGGTCATCTCGTTTTCCGACTTCAGCGCCGCGTTGAAGCCGCCCTTGGTGCGCAGCATCATGATCCCGAGAAAAGCGAGATAGGCAGCGCCGACATATTTCAGCATCGAGAACCAGAATTCCGACGCCGCCAGAAGAGCGCCGAGACCGATCGCCACGGCACCGAGGAGCACAAAGTCGGACAGCACCGCGCCGATCATGCCCGGGATCGCCCGACGAACGCCGTAACGCGAGCCGTTGGTCATCGCCAGAAGCACCGTCGGTCCCGGCGTCGCGATCGCGACGAAGGAGACGGCCACGAATGCGAGAAGTGTAACAATGTGCATGACGCCCTCCCGAACAAGGAAGCCGACCCTTGCATGTGCGCCCGCCAGCCGCAAGACACCCATGCTTCAGGACAGCAAAAACCCGCCGCCTGTTAAGGCAGCGGGCTCTGGTGAATAGCGGTTAATGCGCCTTAGATACCGCTCTGGCCGTCGGAACCGATATAGGCGATGCGCAGCATGTTGGTGGCGCCTGGTGTCCCGAGCGGCACGCCAGCCGAGATGATGATGCGGTCGCCCGGCTTGCCGAAGCCTTCGTCGGCAACGATGCGGCATGCACGGTTGACCATGTCGTCGAGGTCGGTCGCGTCATGCGTGACAACGCAGTGCAGGCCCCAGACGATGGCGAGACGGCGAGCCGTCTGAATGACCGGCGACAGCGCCAGGATCGGCACCTGCGGACGCTCGCGCGAGGCGCGCAGGCCCGTCGTGCCCGACGAGGTGTAACAGACGATAGCGGACAGCCGCAGCGTTTCGGCGATCTGGCGTGCGGCGAGCGAGATCGCGTCGGCGCCGGTTGCTTCCGGCTGGGCGCGCTGCGCGTAGATGATGCCAGGATAGTGAGGCTCGCGCTCGATGGTGCTGGCGATGGAGGCCATTGTGGCAACCGACTCGACCGGATAATCGCCGGAAGCGGATTCAGCCGACAGCATGACGGCGTCGGCGCCTTCGAACACGGCGGTCGCGACGTCCGAGACTTCGGCGCGCGTCGGAACCGGCGCGGTGATCATCGATTCCAGCATCTGCGTCGCAACGATAACCGGCTTGCCCGAACGGCGGCAGGCGCGGATCAGCTGCTTCTGGATGCCGGGAACGGATTCGAGCGGCATTTCAACGCCGAGGTCGCCACGGGCAACCATCAGGGCGTCGGAAAGCTCGATGATCTCTTCGATGCGTTCGATCGCCTGGGGCTTTTCGATCTTCGACATGATGCCGACGCGGCCCTTGGCAATCTTGCGCACTTCGGCCAGATCTTCGGGACGCTGCACGAAGGACAGAGCGACCCAGTCGACATCATCGGTCGCCAGAACGGCGTCGAGGTCGGTGCGGTCCTTGTCGGTCAATACGCCGACGGTGAGCAGCGTATCAGGCAGGCTCACGCCCTTGCGGTCGGAGATCTTCGTGCCGGAAATGACGGTCGTCACGATGCTCTTGCCATCGCACTTTTCAGCCCGCAGCGCGAGCTTGCCGTCGTCGATCAGCAGGCGATGGCCAGGCTGCACGGACTCCAGAATTTCAGGATGCGGCAGGAACACGCGGGTCGCATCGCCGGGCGTTTCGTTGTTGTCGAGCGTAAAGGTGTCGCCCGGCTTCAGGTCGACCTTGCCTTCGGCGAACTTGCCGACGCGCAGCTTCGGACCCTGAAGGTCGGCGAGGATGCCGATCGGACGGCCGGAGCGCGCCTCGACGGCGCGGATACGCTTGATCAGCGAACGCATCACATCGTGGCTGGCATGGCTCATGTTGATGCGGAAGACGTCGGCACCAGCCTGGTGCAGCTTCTCGATCATCGATTCCTCGGACGAGGCGGGTCCAAGGGTGGCGAGGATTTTAACTTTGCGGTTGCGCTTCATCAATTCGGGCTTTCTTGCGTGCCTGGAGTATCGGAAAGTTGGACCATCCAGCTGCCCTGGCGGCCCGTGTCATATTCCTTGAACCCCATCTTCTGATAGCCACGGGCATAGCAATCATTGACGCCCGTGATCTTGAACTCATTCTCCGCCGCGCACATTTGCACGTCACCCGTCCATCGGCCTCCCCGGGCAGCGTCTTCGGCGTAGAGATAGTAGTATCGCGACTGCAGCTCTCCCTCGATCAGCGTCGCGCAGGTCGTTGCCGGTACCTGCCACCAGCCCTCCGTGATCCAACCGTCTTTAGCGCGATAGCCGATCGCAACGCCCACCAGATTCTGGGTCCCATTGCAGACGCGAAAATCGGCGCGGGCTGCATCGGCAATAAAAAACGGCGCGAAGGCCGCTAAAACAAACAGTGCAAAACGGGCAAGCGGCCCGCAACGCATAAGGAAACTTGGCGCGGTCTGGATCAGCACGACTTCCAATGGGCTCCCCGGTTATTCGTTGTTGTGCCTTCTTGCGCCGCCTCCCGGCGAATGTCAACGCAATGCTAATCGATTATATTCCCGATGCTGCAGCCTATGCTTCGCCATCGACGCACGATTGATCGACGAGTGTGCTTGAACCCGCGATTTGCACGTGCGATCAGGGACACGTCCGCAAACGACGATCGGCCCTCCTTCTGATGCAAGACTTCCAACCCTTCGAAATCCTAGCCGGAAATCATGACAGCGGCATGGTGCTTCTGGGCGATCATGCCATGAACCGGCTGCCACCTCGTTACGGCGATCTCGGCCTTCCGGCCACCGCCTTCGCGCGGCACATCGCCTATGACATCGGCATCGAGGCCCTGACGCGAACACTATCGCAAAGGCTCGGCGTTCCGGCTGTCCTTGGCGGCTTTTCCCGGCTGTTGATCGACCCGAACCGGGGCGAGGACGATCCGACACTGATCATGCGAATATCCGACGGTGCCATCGTTCCCGGCAATCATCCCATCACCGCCGAAGAGTGGAACCACCGGATCGAGGCCTTTCACCGCCCCTATCACAATGCCGTCAGCGAAACGATCGCAAAGACCGCGAACGCGTCAGGTCGTGCGCCGCTTGTGCTCTCGCTCCATTCCTACACACCCGCCTGGAAGGGCATCCCCCGCCCCTGGCATGCCGCCGTCCTCTGGGACAGCGACGATCGTGCCGTCCGGCCCCTCCTGGAGCAACTGCGCCGGGAACCAGCCCTCATCGTCGGGGACAACGAACCCTACGACGGCGCGCTGAAGGGCGACACGATGTATCGTCATTGCATGGTATCTGGCATCCCGCACGCCCTGCTTGAGGTACGGCAGGACCTGATCGGCGATGAAGCCGGCGTTGCCGCCTGGGCGGACCGGCTTGCGCCGATTTTTCAGTCGATGAATGCCGATGGCGCGTTACACGCCTATAATGTCCATGCCTCGCGCACCGGACCATACGCATAGAGGAGCCAGCCATGTCCGAACTGACCAAGGAACAGCAGACCGAGTTCGAAGCAGCGGCTTTTCGCCGCCTCGTCCAGCACCTGCGCGACCGAAACGACGTCCAGAACATCGATCTCATGAACCTCGCGGGGTTCTGCCGCAACTGCCTCTCGAACTGGTATCGCGAGGCGGCCGAAGCAGACGGCGTTCCTCTCTCCAAGGACGAATCGCGCGAGATCGTCTACGGCATGTCCTATGAGGATTGGAAAAATCTTCATCAGAACGAAGCCTCGTCCCAGCAAAAAGCCGCATTTGCGCAGAACATGCCGCACAAATAGGCCCCATCCTTTTAAATCGGCTTGACCGCACGACGACTTCACGGCAGTCAACGCCATCCGAATTTTCACACTCTGTAGGGAGAACTCGATGTCTGATGCTCACGGCGTAGCCCGCGATCAGCTTCGCGCTTTTGTGGAGCGCATTGAACGACTGGAAGAAGAAAAGAAGACGATCGCCGACGACATCAAGGACGTCTATGGCGAGGCGAAGGGCACGGGCTTCGACACGAAGATCCTCAAGAAGGTCATCGCGCTTCGCAAGAAGGACGAGCAGGAGCGCATGGAAGAGGATGCGATCCTCGATACCTACCTGCACGCGCTCGGCATGATCGAGAACCCGCCGGAAGGCTGATCAAGGCCTGAAAGCAATACGATTTGACGAAAGCCCGCCGGCTCATCCTGGCGGGTTTTTTTTGGATGAATCCTTGGAGCACTCGCTTCCGCGAACTAAGAAAGCCGCCGGATCACTCCGGCGGCTTTCTCGTATCTTCTATCGCTTGGGGCTCAGTTCGTATTGAACTTGCGCACTTCCATGAAGTTGACCGCGGTGCCGCTAAACCGGCCGGGATCGATGGAGGCCGTCTTCGTAAAGCCCGCAGCATAAACGGAGGTTGGCTGCGCTCTCAGCGTCTGGCTGACGAAACGCGGGGCCTTCACCGGCTTTGTCACCATTTCCATACGCGCGTTCGTCAATGCCCACTTCGAGATGATCTTCTCCGTAAGCTTCGGCTCGGTACGCACCGTCGCGCGGCTCGCGTCAGCTTCTGCGGCCTCGACCTTGGTGGGGCGTCCGCCCTTTGCCGGCAGAACCGCGTTGTCCGATGCCTTCGGCGCATCGAAGCCATCCCCGAAGCCTACGGAAGACGAGCTTGCGGGCGCCAGCGCAGCCAGCTGCACCGGCGGCTTTTCAGCCGGAACCTTTTGCGGCATGGCGGCGTTAATAGCCTGTTCGACGTTCGTGACCGGCGGCTGGCTGGAAGCTACCTGACGGTCGCCTCCGGTGTTCTGCTGGTCAAGAGCGTTGGCGACAGCCGGAGACAGCGTATCGTCCTGGTCTGCCATATCGTCTTCTGCTTCAGAGTCGGCATTCGCCGCCGCGAGCAGTTTCTCGGCAAGCGCCGGACGTTCAGCCGGCGTCGGAACCGCTGCGAGATTCCCCGTCATCGCAGCCGGATCTGCCGAGGCAACTTCTGCATCGCCAGGAGAACGACGTGGTCCGAGCAGGGAAGGTACAGGTACGCTATAGGCACTGAGATCCGCGAACTGCTGCTGACCCTGTGCGGTCGCGGCAGAGAGAGCATCCTGCGCTGCATTTCCGGATTGCGGAGCGACAAGCGCACTCGCTACGTCGCTACCGCCAGGCTGATTGGCGAACGCCGGCCGCACCTGCGGAATCGGCGCGTTTACACTTGCGACTTGCGGAGCCTCGGCGGGCGCTTGCTCATCGGGGTTGGCAGCGTTCGGCATTTCGGCAGCCTTAGGCGGCGTCGCCTTCGCTACAGCGACTGGAGCTGCGCTATCATCATCGGAACTATCTTCAGCTTCATCCGCGCCACCGCCGAACAGGGCGGCAAACAGCGTCTTGTGCTTGCGCGACCCCTCATCCGAGGACGAACCTGTATAGGCGCCCGAGCTTGCCATTTGCACATCGGTCGAGTTGACGCGACGCTTGTAGTCGGCAACAGCCTGCTCGTAACCCGGCAGCGGCTTGCCGTCGGCCGGGATATGCATGGTGTTGCCGTTCGGGAAGAGCCTGACCAGCTCGTCGCGGCTCATGCGCGGCCAGGCGCGAACGCCGCCGACATCCATGTGAACGAACGGAGAGCCGGATTTCGGATAGAATCCAACGCCGCCGACCTGCATTTTCATGCCAATTCCGCGCAAGGTGGCGAGTTTGACGTCCGGAATGAAGAAGTCCATCGCCTTGCCAAGCATGTGCTGGCTTTTCTCGGCGACGCCGGAATTGCGCGAGCGGCCCTTGAGCATGGCGTTGGTGCCCGGCGAACGGAAACCGCAAACGACGTTGATATAATCCCTGGAACCGCTCTGGCGGTAGACTTCCCAGATCAGATCGAAGAGGCGCGGGTCCATCTTTGTCGGCTGGTTCTTGCGCCAGTCACGCAGGAAGCGGTTCAGCTGCTCGAGACCCTTGGGGTCGAACCTGCCGTTGCGCTTATAGGTGATGACAGCCTTTTCGCCGGTGTGGATGAAGTAGAGCTTGAGACTGCGCGTTTCGCCGGCCGCCTGAGACGGCGTGCTGACCAGCACTGGCGACGAAATAGCAACTGCGAGAAGGGCGGCCATAGCCGTCCTAACCACCTTTCCGCAAAGGTCTGCGCACCTATTGCGCCAGTTCGGGCGCGAAGGCTTCGTATTCCGATTCAGATCCGGCAAACTCAATCCCCGTCAGACAGCCGATGGTCCCTCAATCTGACCCTTGACTGTGAAATGCGGTCACACGATGGCAAAAATGCCACACATGTTCAACCTTTTCTTTACATAGTGAACAGGCCACTAACAAGTGGTTTATGATTGGTAACAAAAGATGATTGCCGGAAAGTTAATCGGGACGCCCTACGCGGCGTCCTTCTGTGGATTGTCGGGATCGATGCCATAATCCTTGAGTTTGCGGTACAATGTCGATCGTCCGATGCCCAGCTTTCGAGCCACTTGACTCATCTGGCCCCGATAGAATTTAAGGGCGAAACGGATCAATTCCTCTTCCACATCGGCAAGCTTGCGCACGTCTCCAGAAGGATTTGTGCTGGCGATCGCGTTATCGGGCGTCTCCGTGATTCGAGCGGCCACGTGATCCGCGACCGACTGCGGCACGGAATAATCGACCGACGAAAGCTCGCTGAGACGAACGCTCGCCGTGTTATCGGCAACCAGCGCCAGATGATCGACGACGTCATACTCGGGCAGCTGCGCGGCGATCTGCGGAAAGTCCCCTTCGACAAGCTCGGGGCCTTCGGCAAGCACGACCGCGCGGAAGATCGCGTTTTCCAGCTGGCGGATGTTGCCCGGCCAGTCGTAAGCCGTCAGCAAGGCGAGTGCGCCTGAACTGACCGTCATCCGCTGGCCATGCTTCTGTTCGCTTGAGAAGCGTTCGGTGAACACGCGAACGAGATGCGGAATATCCTCCTTGCGCTTGCGCAGCGCCGGAATCGTGATCGGGAAAACGTTGAGCCGGTAGTAGAGATCCTCGCGGAAGTGGCCGTTCTTGACCTCTTCGATCAGATCCTTGTTCGTCGCGGAGATCAGGCGAACATTGACCTTATAGGCGGTTCGCGCCCCGACGGTCTCGATTTCGCCCTGCTGCACGGCGCGCAGCAGCTTCACCTGCACCTCGAGCGGCAGGTCACCGATTTCGTCGAGGAAGATGGTGCCGCCGTCGGCTTCCATGAATTTGCCGATATGCTTTTCCGTCGCGCCGGTGAACGCGCCCTTCTCGTGTCCGAAAAGGATGCTTTCCACGAGGTTGTGCGGAATGGCGCCGCAGTTGACCGTAACGAACGGCTTGCCGGAACGGTCGCTGCCGGACTGGATGGCGCGGGCGACGAGTTCCTTGCCGACCCCGGACTCGCCTTCGAGGACCACCGGAATGTTCGACTGCGCGGCGCGCTGCGCCAGGTCGAGCACGCGGATCATCGCGGGGCTCGCGGAGACGATATCATCGAAGCCGACGCTGCCGGGCCGCGAACGGCGACCGGCCCGTGCCTTCACCTCGCGCTGGTCGAGCTTCAGGGCGTTGGAAATCGAGTTGGCGATCCGCTCCGGGGAAACCGGTTTGACGACGAAATCGAAAGCGCCTGCACGCATCGCCTGCACCACGGTCTCGATACCGCCCTGCCCTGTCTGGACAATCACGGGAACCTGCGTGCCGAATTCGTGCAGTGCCTCGAGGAATTCGAGGCCCGTCATCTCGGGCATCATCAGGTCGAGAACGACGACGTTGTAGAGGCCGCTGCCTCTCTTCACCATCTCAAGCCCGATACGGCCATTTTCCGCCTGATGGACGACGTGGCCGTGTCGCTCTATCGCGTTCTTGAGCAGTCGACGCTGAACGGGGTCATCCTCGACCACGAGTATCTGTGCTGCGCCCTTGAGCTCATTAAAACCGGTCATTGCTGCCTCACTTCATGCGAAACCTGAGACGCACTTTGGCAGAAAGGCTTGAACATCCAGTTTTGAGAAACAATTGCATTTTAACGTTTGTGGCAGGGCCGAATCCGACCCGAAACGGAGCTTGTGGGCAGCCGAAAGCCCCTTGATGCCAAGCCTTTAGGCGCATAGACAGTCAAGCCTGTCGCAAAAGAGGAAGAGAACCCCGATGATGAAAAACATGCTCTCCGGCACCACCATTAATTTTTCGGCAAGTTCTGCTGGCTCCGCGACCGATGCCGCTCTCGGCGATCTGCCGACCTGGAAACTGCAGGACCTCTATCCCTCCGCAACCTCCACGGCCTTCACCGGCGATATGGAGAAAGCCGGCAAGCAGGCAATCGCTTTCGAAGAGAAGTGGAAGGGCAAGCTTGCGGATGCCGCGACCAAAAAAGGCGCCGAGGGCATCGGCCAGGCGCTGAAGGAATACGAGGCGCTGGACGACATTATCGGACGCCTCGGCTCCTTTGCCGGCCTCACCTATTTCTCCGATACATCGAACCCGGTGAACGGCAAGCTCTATGGCGACGCGCAGGCGAAGATTACCGAGTTCTCCAGCCACCTCCTGTTTTTCGCGCTCGAGCTCAATCGCATCGACGATGCGGTGATCGACGCCTGCATGGCGAATGACCCGGATGCCGGGCACTACCGCCCCTGGCTCGTCGATCTGCGCAAGGACAAGCCCTACCAGCTGGACGACAAGCTGGAACAGCTCTTCCTCGAAAAGTCGATGACCTCGGCCGCGGCCTTCAACCGCCTGTTCGACGAGACGATGGCGGAGCTGCGCTTCGACGTCGATGGCGAGAAGCTGTCGATCGAGGTCACGCTGAACATGCTGCAGGACCGCGATCCGGCCGTTCGTCACAAGGCGGCGATGGCGCTTGCCGAAACCTTCAAGACCAATATCCGCACCTTCACGCTGATCACCAACACGCTTGCCAAGGACAAGGACATTTCCGACCGCTGGCGCGGCTTCGAGGACATCGCCGATTCAAGGCACCTCGCCAACCGCGTCGAGCGCGAAGTGGTCGATGCGCTGGCTGCCGCCGTCAAAGATGCCTATCCGCGCCTCTCGCATCGCTATTACAAGATGAAGGCCAAGTGGCTTGGAATGGAACAGATGGAGTTCTGGGATCGCAACGCGCCGCTGCCCGAAACCTCCAATGCGGTGATTTCCTGGACTGAAGCCAAGGACACAGTTCTCTCTGCCTACGGCAACTTCTCGCCGGAGATGGCCGCGATCGCCAAGCGCTTCTTCGACGAGCAGTGGATCGACGCTCCCGTTCGTCCCGGCAAGGCGCCCGGTGCCTTCGCCCATCCGACCGTTCCTTCGGCGCATCCCTATGTGCTCGTCAACTATCTCGGCAAGCCGCGTGACGTCATGACGCTCGCCCACGAGCTTGGCCACGGCGTTCATCAGGTTCTCGCCGGCGCACAGGGCGCGCTGATGTGCCAGACGCCGCTGACGCTTGCCGAAACCGCCTCCGTCTTCGGTGAAATGCTGACCTTCCGCGCCCTCCTCGACAAAACGAGGGACAAGCGCGAGCGCAAGGCGATGCTCGCGCAGAAGGTCGAGGACATGATCAACACGGTCGTACGCCAGATCGCCTTCTACGAATTCGAGCGCAAGGTTCACACCGCCCGCAAGGCCGGCGAACTGACCGCAGACGATATCGGCGAGCTCTGGCTCTCGGTGCAGTCGGAAAGCCTCGGGCCGGCGATCAAGATCTCGGAAGGCTACGAGACCTACTGGGCTTATATCCCGCACTTCATTCATTCGCCGTTCTACGTCTACGCCTATGCCTTCGGCGATTGCCTGGTGAACTCGCTCTATGCCGTCTACCAGAAGGCCGACAAGGGCTTCCAGGACAAGTATTTCGAGCTTCTGAAGGCCGGCGGTACCAAGCATCACCAGGAACTTCTGAAGCCATTCGGCCTCGACGCCACCGATCCGTCGTTCTGGAGCAAGGGGTTGTCGATGATCGAAGGGCTGATCGACGAATTGGAAGCGCTTGATAAGAGCGCATAAGCTCTCGATCCAAAGGCAGGCATGACCAAGGCTGAACGCTACGTTCTGTTCCGGGATGACACGACCGGGCAAGTGATGCTCTTTTCCGATCCGTCGGAGATCATCATCGCCCGGACGCGCGCCGAGTTCTTGGCCGCCCTTGCCCGCATGGAAGAAGCAAAGGCCGCCGGCAAATGGCTGGCGGGCTACATGGCCTATGAAGCGGGCTATCTCTTCGAGGAGAAGCTGGAAGCGTTCCTGCCGGAGGGGCGGGAGACCCCGCTGCTTGCCTTCGGCGTCTTCGATGCACCCGAAGCCGATACCCACCCGCTTGCCCAGCCGAAACAGCGCGGCGAGAACGGCGAGTTCCTTAGCGAGCCCCGGGCCGGCTGGGATTTCGCCGCCTATAAAGAGCACTTCGATCGCCTGCATTGGCACCTGCGCCAGGGCGATTGCTACCAGGCAAACCTCACCATGCCGATCACCGCCCGCTGGGACGGCGATCCGCGCGCCGCCTTCTGGTCGCTGATTTCGAGACAGCCGGTAAAATACGGCGCGCTGGTCGATCTTGGCGGCCCCATCCTGCTTTCGCGCTCGCCCGAACTCTTCTTCCGCACCGATGAAGAAGGCTGGATCGAAACCCACCCGATGAAGGGAACGGCAAGACGCGGGGTTGATGATGGCGAGGATGCCGCGATCATCGCCGCGATGCGCGAAGACATCAAAACTCAGGCCGAAAACCGCATGATCGTCGATCTGCTGCGCAACGACATCTCGCGCATCACGGAAGTCGGCACCTTGGACGTGCCGAAACTGTTCGACATCGAGACCTATCCAACCGTCCACCAGATGGTCAGCCACGTGCAGGCGAAACTCCTCCCGGATTTGACCATTCGCGACATCTTCGCCGCGCTCTTTCCGTGCGGATCGATCACCGGCGCGCCGAAACTCAGCGCCATGCAGATCCTGCACGCGCTCGAGGACACACCCCGCGACGCCTATTGCGGCGCGATCGGCATGATTGCGCCATCAGGCGCCATGCGCTTTTCCGTCGCGATCCGCACCATCAGCCTGTTTCCGGGCGGCAAGGCGGTCTTCAACGTCGGCGGCGGCATCGTCTTTGATTCCACCGCCGAGGCCGAATACGAGGAGTGCCTGCTGAAAGCGCGGTTTGCGATCGGCGATCGGGAGATCGCGCGGTGAACGACTTCTCGCTGATCGAAACGCTGCGCTGGGAGCCGGAAACAGGTTTCGTCAGGCTACGCCTGCATCTTGCCCGCCTCTCCCGTTCCGCCCGCCGGATCGGCTTTCCTGACCCAACAGGCGCTGCCGCCAAACTGGAAGCGGCCGTTGTCGGCGCCACGACGGCCCTGCGAATACGGCTGACGCTTGACCGGCTGGGGCAGATCGAGGTCACCACGGCTCCCTTCGCGCCGGTGCCGGAGGGGACCATCTGGAAGGTCCGCATTGCCGCAACCCGTCTCGATTCCACCGACAAACTGCTACGGATGAAGACGACACGGCGCGGCGTCTACGAGGCTGCTCGCGCCGAGTATCCGGCATCCGACGCCGACGAAGTGCTGCTTCTGAACGACCGCGGCGAGGTCTGCGAAGGCACGATCACCTCGGTCTTCCTCGATGACGGTTCGGGCCCGCTGCGCACGCCGCCGATCTCCTGCGGCCTGCTCGCGGGCGTCTTGCGTACCGAGCTGATCTGCCAGCGCAAGGCGCGCGTCGGCCGCATCTCGATGGCCGACCTGAAAGCGGGAAAACTCTACATGGGCAATTCGCTGCGCGGGCTGATTCCAGCCCGGCTTGTCGGCTAGGCCACGATCTTCAGCCGGTCACGGCCGCTCTGCTTGGCTGTATAAAGAGCCTCGTCGGCGCGGGCATAAACCTCGCGAGCAGTCTCGCCCGGCCGCAGCTCCGCCAATCCCGCCGAGCAGGTATAAGAGAAGGACGGAGTGGTCGGAACCGGGCGCGCGCCGCGCACCATTGCGATGATGCGCTCGACGATGAGTTCGGCCTGTGCCAGCGTCGTATCCGGCAGGATCAGCATGAACTCCTCGCCACCGATCCGCCCGAAGCTGTCACGCCGGCGGATCACAGGCTGCACCCGACGCGAGAAATCGATCAGCACGTCGTCGCCGAACTGATGGCCGTAGACATCGTTGATGCGCTTGAAGAAATCGAGATCGACGATGCAGATGCAGCCGGCCCCGCGATGCGCCGCGCCCTGGCCGGCGATCAGGCTCTCGAGTGCCGCCATCATGAAGCGACGGTTGGAAATGCTGGTTAGCTCATCTGTCTGCGACGCGCGCAACGCAAAGTCGCGATCCTGCCTGACATCCCGCCCGCTTTGCTTGACGTGGGTGATATCGCTGGCGATGCAAAGCATCCAGCCGTCCTGCTGGACCGTCTCCGTCATCCAGAACCAGCGCCCGTCGACGACGTCGGTCTCGAACGCCCTGAACGGCAGCTTGCCGCGACGCGACTGTGCGGAAACGAGCCACACTTCGAAATCGGCGGTGCGAATGATCGTACCCCTGCCGGCCAACGTATTCCGCCGCATGAGTTCCGACCACAATGGCGCTTCATCGGGCTCGATGACGAAGGTCGAACGAAAAGCCGCATTGGCATAGCGAAGACGGTCTTCCTGATCATAGAGAGCGATCAGGACGGCACTGTCTTGCTGCAATTCGGCAAGCCGCTCCGATATCTGGTTCATCCGATTGTTCCGGGCGTGCTGACAACAATGGTTCGCAGTTTGACGCAGAATTATAAAAAGAAGATGGATGGTTTTGAGGCGAACGAATATCCACATGCGCCAGAAAGCAACAACCGAAGGAACCGCAGCGATGTTCATCCTCGCCCTGACCTATGTGAAGCCGAACGAAGAGGCCGACCGGCACATGGAGCCGCACATGGCATGGGTGAAGGAAGGCTATGCGCGCGGATCGTTTCTCGCATCCGGACGCAAGGTGCCCCGCACGGGCGGCGTCATTCTTGCCATCGGTGAGCGTGAAGCGATCGAAGCCTACGTTGCCGAGGACCCTTTCACCATTCATGGTGTCGCCGAATACGAGATTACCGAGGTAGCCGTGACCACGACCGCGGCAGGTCTGGAAGTCCTGAAAGGCTGAACGCAGGGATGAGAAGCGCGTGAACGAGCTTGGCGAACATCTGCGGGTGCTGGAGGAGCGGCTGTTCGAGCAGGCGGTGCGCAATTCGCGCCCGGCGCTCGAAGCGCTCCTGTCGCCCGATTTTCGCGAGATCGGCGCGTCCGGAAGGATCTACAGCTACGACACGGTTATCGAAGCTCTCCTCCAGGAACCGGTGGACGGCATCAAGCGCCGGTTGACCGATTTCGAGACCCAATTGCTCGCGCCCGGTCTGGCGCTGGTTACCTACAGGGCCGTGCGCGACATCCTCGATCAGCCCTCCGTTCAATCATTGCGCAGTTCGATCTGGCGCCACGAACCGGATGGGCATTGGCGAATGGTCTTCCATCAGGGAACGTTGACGGCATAGAATGTGCCGATGACGCTTCCAGCCTATACGCCCTACGACGGCTCGGCCCGTCCCTTCACGATCGGCTTGATGCCGCTGGATCTCGCCCGCTGGATCGAGCCGGATGCCGATTGGGCCCGCTACGTCGGCGAGAAGCGCCGACTGGCCGAGACCCATCGCGACGAGATCTTCGTTGCCGAGGAGGACACCGCACAGGCGCAACAGGAGGTTCTCGATCTTCTCTCCGTCCATCTGGCGGAGTGTCACCCGGAACTTGCCGCCAACTTGCGCGAGACGCCGACCCTGCAAGACGCACCGCCATTGTTTAACGCCGGCCTCACGATCCAGGACGATCTCGTCATCATGAGGCGCAAGACGGACGGCTGGCATCTTGTGGCCGGTTTCGTGGCCTTCCCCTCCTCCTGGTCGCTGCGGGAGAAATTCGGACTGCCGATGCAGGCAATTCACGCCGACGTCCCCGACTTTGGCGAAGGCACCCGCAACGCAACCCTGATCACCCGCATCTTCGACAATCTGCAGGTCTCACAGCCGGTCGAACGGTTGAATTGGTCCGTGAACGTCACCGGCGATCTCTTCCTGCCGCTCTCCAAGCATCGACGCCCGCCATCCGCCAAGCCTTTCACGCTTTCCGAGCGCTTCGCCCGCGTCGAGCGCCAGACATTGCGCAGGCTTCCCTTGTCAGGTGACATCCTTTTCACGATCCGCGTCTATGTCGATCCGATCGCCGCGATCGCCGGCCACCCCAACGCTGCCGCACTCGCCGCAAGCTTTGCCTCGCAGCTGGACGGACTTGATGATCGGCAGGCGGCCTATAAGGGTCTGACGCTTCAAAAAGCCGAGCTCGCCGCCAAGCTCCGGGCGCTTGCAGGCAACCTTGCTCCCACTTGATATTTGCGTTCTCGGCCCGAACGCTCTTTATTGTGACGCCGTTTTATGGTTAGAGCCGGTCACCTCGCATTATTTGCGCAATTTCAAATGAATCCTTAAGGCCCACCGCC
Source organism: Rhizobium sp. Root708 (assembly GCF_001429725.1). Classification (GTDB taxonomy): domain Bacteria; phylum Pseudomonadota; class Alphaproteobacteria; order Rhizobiales; family Rhizobiaceae; genus Rhizobium. Next base: position 146,388 of record NZ_LMHV01000040.1, read on the forward strand.
TTCGTCACCTTCCACAGGAGAAAAGAATGACGGAACAGACCCACCCGGTATATGCCGAAATTACCGGCCCGATCGTGATGATCGGCTTTGGCTCCATCGGCCGCGGCACGCTGCCGCTGATCGAGCGCCACTTCAAATTCGACAAGAGCCGGATGGTCGTCATCGACCCGCGCGAAGAGCCTTCCGACATGGAGATCCTCAAGCAGCACGGCGTCCGTCACATCAAGGAATACGTGACGAAGGACAACTACAAGGAGCTGCTGAAGCCGCTCCTCACCGAGGGTGGTGGCCAGGGCTTTTGCGTCAACCTCTCGGTTGATACCGGCTCGCTCGACCTGATGAAGCTCTGCCGCAAGCTCGAGGTTCTCTACATCGACACCGTCATCGAGCCCTGGCTCGGCTTCTACTTCGACAAGAACATGAAGAACTCGGAGCGCACAAACTATGCGCTGCGCGAAACCCTTCGCCATGAGAAGAAGAAGAGCCCGGGCGGCACCACCGCCGTTTCCACCTGCGGCGCAAACCCCGGCATGGTCTCCTGGTTCGTCAAGCAGGCGCTGGTCAACCTCGCCAACGACACCGGCCTCAAGTTCGACGAGCCGGATCAGCACGACCGCGAAGGCTGGGCCAAGCTGATGAAGAAGCTCGGCGTCAAGGGCGTCCACATCGCCGAGCGCGACACCCAGCTCACCAAGAACCCGAAGCCACTTAATGTCTTCTGGAACACCTGGTCCGTCGAAGGCTTCATCTCCGAAGGTCTGCAGCCGGCAGAACTCGGCTGGGGTACCCACGAAAACTGGATGCCGAAGAACGCCAAGAAGCACAAGAAGGGCTGCAAGGCAGCCATCTACCTCGACCAGCCGGGCGCAAACACCCGCGTTCGCACCTGGTGCCCGACGCCGGGCCCGCAGTATGGCTTCCTCGTCACCCACAACGAATCCATCTCGATCGCCGATTACTTCACGGTGCGCGACAAGGACGGCGAAGTGACCTTCCGCCCGACCTGCCACTACGCCTACCATCCGGCCAACGACGCCGTTCTGTCGCTGCACGAGATGTTCGGCAATGGCGGCACCGCGCAGCCGGTTCACCACGTTCTCGACGAGCATGAACTCGTTGATGGCGTCGACGAACTCGGCGTGCTGCTCTACGGCCACGAGAAGAACGCCTACTGGTTCGGCTCCCGCCTGTCGCTCGAAGAGACCCGCCGCATCGCGCCTTACCAGAACGCCACCGGCCTGCAGGTCACCTCGGCGGTTCTGGCCGGCATGGTTTACGCGCTTGAGAACCCGAAGGCCGGCATCGTTGAAGCCGACGAGATCGACTACAAGCGCTGCCTCGAAGTGCAGACGCCCTACCTCGGTCCGGTCGAAGGTCACTACACCGACTGGACCCCGCTGGATGGTCGCCCGGGCCTCTTCCCCGAGGACATCGACACCAAGGATCCTTGGCAGTTCAAGAATATCCTCGTTCGCTAACCGCCGGACGAACCGCATTTAAAGATGCCCGCCGCAAGGCGGGCATTTTTGTAACGCCTGCTGTATAAATTCCCTCGGGCGCCGCTGAAGCCTTGCCTTCCCTGGACGCCCGCGCCATGTGTTTCTTAACCAAACGTATCTTTTCGGTCTGAATCTTCCGGGAGAAGCTTATGAAACTCAGAACCCTCCTCGTGATCGCGAGTGCCTCGGCGGCCTTGTCTGCGTGCGTTTCGCCGTCACCGCGTCCCATGCCGGTCGCAGCAAATCCGGCCCCGGCTGGCGTTGAGGGCTCATGGGCAGATCCGAACGGGATCATTTCCACGTTCCAGGCTGGTACCTTCACGACCCGCACAACCGACAGCAACCAGCTGCTCGCTTCCGGCACATACATAAACACCTCGCCCTCGCTGGTCGAAATCAACATGACGTCGCTGGTTCGCAAGACACAATCGAAGGTCAACTGCGCGCTGGTGACCCAGAGCCAGCTCAATTGCACCTCCGACGCCGGCTCGCAGTTCACGCTTTCGCGCCGCATGTAGCGCTGTAAAGCCCGATTTGCATTGGACTTAATGGTCCTGGTCTGTCACAAGGCCCGAGGACGCGACTGCCGTTATCTTTAGAACGGGGTCGGGCGACCGATTGACGTCACGTTGCTGCCGCGAGATCACGCTGGCCGTCCTTAAATTCTCGACAAGCCGGTTTCCGAGGATGACTGCTTTCGCAGCCTGAGCGGATTCGTCGTCCCCCAAAAGAAAGCAGCCTCTCGCGAGAGGTTTTTCGTCTACCGCCCTTGGAATGCGCCTGAACTGTCACAGCTTTTTCTCTTGCCGCAGCTAGATGCTTGGTGGAAACATCGATTGCGTAGGGACGGCGAGGTGCAGGGGTGGGCCTCGCCACAATCAGGAGAGCAGGATGACGAAATCATTTCAATTCGGTCTGTTGACCGCGTCGATGCTGGCGCTGTCGAGCGGAGCCGCCTTTGCCGATTACGAACTCAATATCCTTCATATCAACGACTTCCATTCGCGCATCGAGTCGATCAACAAGTTCGATTCAACCTGCTCGGCCGAGGAAGAGGGAAAGAAGGAATGCTTCGGCGGCGCAGCCCGGCTGAAGACCGCCATCGACCAGCGCCGGCAGGCCCTGTCAGGCAAGAACGTGCTGCTGCTCAACGCCGGCGACAATTTCCAGGGTTCGCTGTTCTACACGACCTACAAGGGCGCGGTCGAAGCCGAAGTGCTGAACGACATGAAGTTCGACGTCATGACCGTCGGCAACCATGAATTCGACGACAGCGAAGACGGTCTGGCAACCTTCCTCGACAAGGTGAAGTTCCCCGTCATCTCCGCCAACGTCCTCGCCGGCGACGGCTCCAAGCTCGGCGACCGCATCAAGCCGTCGCTGGTTCTCGATGTCGGCGGCCAGAAGATCGGCATCGTCGGCGCCGTCACCAACGACACCGAAGAAATCTCCTCCCCAGGGCCGAAGGTCATGATCGCCGACGACGTGCAGTCAATCACTGCCGCCGTCCAGGACCTGAAGAAGCAGGGCATCAACAAGATCATCGCCCTCACCCACGTTGGCTATCCGCGCGACCTCTCGGCGATCGCCAAGATCCCCGACGTCGATATCGTTGTTGGCGGCCATTCGCATAGCCTGCTGTCGAATACCGACGCGAAGGCTGAAGGCCCCTATCCGACGATGGTCGACAATCCCGGCGGCTACAAGGTTCCGGTGGTGCAGGCCGCATCCTACAGCAAGTATCTAGGCGACCTCCTCGTCACCTTCGACGACAGCGGCGTCGTCAAGGAGGCCAAGGGCGACCCGATCCTGATCGACTCCTCCTTCACGCCCGATCCGACGCTGACCGCGCGCATCGTCGAGCTCGCCAAGCCGATCGAGGAACTGCGCAAGAAGGTGATCGGCTCGTCCGAAGGACCCATCCAGGGCGACCGCACCGTTTGCCGCGTCCAGGAATGCTCGATGGGCAATCTGGTGACCGACGCCATGCTTGACCGCGGCAAGAGCCAGGGCATGACCATCGCCATCCAGAACGGCGGCGGCCTGCGCGCCTCGATCGATGGTGGCGAGGTCACGCAGGGCGAGGTGATCACCGTCCTGCCGTTCCAGAACACGCTGGCGACCTTCCAGTTGACTGGCGCTGACATCCGCAAGGCGCTCGAAAATGGCCTGGGCCAGATCGAACAGGGCGCCGGTCGTTTCCCGCAGGTTTCCGGCCTCAAATACAGCTACGACAAAAGCAAGCCGGCCGGCAGCCGTCTCGTCTCGGTCGAGACGAAGGAAGGCGATGCCTTCGTTCCGCTCGACGACGCGAAGACCTACGGCGTGGTGACCAACAACTACATGCGCGCCGGCGGCGACGGCTATTCGATCTTCGCCACAGCGGGCAAGAACGCCTATGACTTCGGCCCCGATCTTGCCGACGTGACGGCCGACTACATTGCCGCACACTCGCCCTACAAGCCCTACACCGATGGCCGTGTCACCGACGTTGCGGCAAACGCGGCAGCGCCGGCCACACCGGAACCGGCGGCAACGGCGCCCGTCGCCCCGGCAGCCGCACCCGCAGCCCCTGCGGCAGCAAACCCGGCTGCCCCCGCCGCACTTGCACCGAACACGCCGATCAACCACGTCATCGCATCAGGCGACACACTCTGGGATCTCGCCAAGCAGTTCTACGGCGAAGGCGCGCTCTGGAAGAAGATTTCGGAAGCAAACGGCAAGCCCGCGCCGCGCCACCTGACGGTCGGCAAGGAGTTGCAGATTCCGTCGAAGTAAGACGATTTGTCTCGACCCTGAAAGCCGGTCCGGGGTTTCCCGGGCCGGCTTTTGTTCCTATAGGGTGAACCATCGAGACTCGGCTGCGTATGAGCCAGGACAGACAAGATACCGGGGTTTGAATGACGACTGTTGATACTGCGCACCGCCCGGCGGGTCACCCGCCCGTGAAATCCGGCAAGGTGGGCGTCCTGCTCGTCAATCTCGGCACCCCTGACGGTACCGACTACACGTCCATGCGCCGCTATCTGAAGGAATTCCTGACCGACAAGCGCGTCATCGAGTGGTCGCCGTGGAAGTGGTACCCGATCCTCTTCGGCATCGTCCTCAACACCCGCCCCGGTAAGGTCGGCAAGGCCTACGAGCTGATTTGGAACAAGGACAAGAACGAAAGCTACCTGCGGACCTATACCCGCAGCCAGGCCGAGCTGATGGCCGATCGTCTCAAGGACCTGCCCAACGTCCAGGTCGACTGGGCGATGCGTTACGGCACGCCGTCGATCGCATCGCGCATCCAGGCGTTGAAGGACGACGGTTGCGACAGGATCGTGCTGTTCCCGCTCTACCCGCAGTACGCTGCGGCAACGACGGCCACGGTCAACGACAAGGCTTTCCAGCATCTCCTCAAGATGCGCTGGCAGCCGGCGCTGCGCACCGTTCCCGACTATCACGACGACGACGCCTACATCGAGGCGCTTGCCAATTCGGTGACGAGCCACCTGGCAACGCTCGACTGGGAACCGGAAAAGATCCTCGCCTCCTTCCACGGCATCCCGATGTCCTACTTCCGGAAGGGCGATCCCTACTATTGCCAATGCCAGAAGACCGGTCGCCTGTTGCGCGAACGGCTGGGATTGTCCGAAGACAAATTCATGGTGACCTTCCAGTCCCGTTTCGGGCCTGAAGAGTGGCTGCAGCCCTACACCGACAAGACCGTCGAGAAGCTCGCGCAGGATGGCGTCAAGAAGATCGCCGTCCTCAACCCCGGCTTCGTTTCCGACTGCCTGGAAACGCTCGAGGAAATCGCCGAACAGGCCGCCCATTCCTTCCACGAGAACGGCGGCGAGAAATTCGCCCACATCCCCTGCCTCAACGACAGCGAGGACGGCATGCGGGTGCTGGAAAAGGTCGTCCGCCGCGAACTGCTCGGCTGGGTCTGATCAGACGGGTAGGCCCCTGGGAAACACCCCCTCTGGCTTGCCGGTCATCTCCCCGGGGAAAATCCTGAGTGACCGCCGGCCCGTCAGGCGCTGGCGCTTCACCCGGGTTAAGCCTCCCCCTTGTGGGGAGGGTTGGGAGGGGTCTTGGCAGCGGGCGACACAACCCCTTCACACGCCGCGCTTGTTCCCCCACAGCAGAACATGCAGCTGGGGCAGCACGCGGGCCTCGAACCACCGGTCCTCGGTCACCTTGTCGATCAGCCACAGCATCCGGTCCATGATGCCGTCAATATCGACGCGCGCATCGTCGTCATCGGGCGGCGGTGGCGTATGGTTCCCCGGCTGTAGATAGACGGAGAGATCTGGATAACGCGCAGCCGCCTCACGGGCATAGGCATAGTCGCGATCGTCGAAAACCACGATCTTCAACGCGATCGCGGGTCCGTTGCCCGCCAAGCGAAGACAGTCCGCGAAGTCATCCCAATCCGTCGCCATGCCGCTCGACGGCGGCTTCGGGCTCAGCACCAGCGCATCGAGATCGGCAAACCATTCCTTGGCGACGCTGCCCTGCGTCTCAAGCGCGAACTTGTAGCCTTGCGCATGCCCGTGTGCGATGAGACCGCCAAGCGGCTGGATCGCCGGATTGCCACCTGATAGCGACACCATCAGCGGCTTGCCGCCGGAAAGTCGCGTCACCTCGGCCCATATGCCATCGACCGTCATCGGCAGCCATTGGTCGCGGTATTCGCTATCGACAGCATGCAGGCTGTCGCACCACGAACAGCGATAATCGCAGCCGCCGGTGCGGACGAAGACGGTCGGCAGGCCGATCAGGACGCCCTCTCCCTGGATCGTCGGCCCGAAGATCTCGCTGACGCGGATCTGCGCCTCGCGAACCCCGCTCATGGCCGGTATTCCGCCCAGGTCTTCGGCGTCTCGCTGACGCGCACGGCCGACGTCTCCGGCAGCCGCTCCTTGCACCAGTCGTAGAAGTGCTTGGCGAGATATTCCGAGGTGACACGGTCATGGCCGAACACCTCGTTCAGGTGCCGATGGTCGAAGCGCTCGTCGATGTAGCGCTTCAGCGGCGAAAGCTCGTGATAGTCGCGAACGAAACCGTTCTCATCGAGTTCCGCAGACGCAAGCTCGACCACGACGATGTAATTGTGCCCATGCAGCCGCGCACACTGGTGATCGGCAGGCAGATGCGTCAGCTGGTGCGAAGCGGAGAAGTGGAATTCCTTGGTGATGCGAAACATCACTTCACCTCCCTGGCCGAATAGCCTGACGTTGCGGCCTCCCAGAAATCCGGATCCTCGTATTCCGTCGGATCGGCGATACCGGCCAGATGAAAAGCCTCGCGCCGCTCGACACAGGTGCCGCAGCGCCCGCAATGGCGCGTACCGCCCTTGTAGCAGGACCACGTCTCGGCAAAGGGTGTCCCGTATTTCGCACCGTCGGTGACGATATCGGCCTTGGAAACGGTGACATAAGGAGCAAGCAGCGAGACGCTGGCATAACCATCGAGCGCCTTGTTCTGCATGTCCTGAAAGGCATCGATGAAACCCGGCCGGCAATCCGGATAGATGAAATGGTCGCCGCCATGCACCGCAACGGCCACCGCATCCGCCTTTTGGGCGGCCGCGAGGCCGAAGGCGATCGCCAGCATGATGGCGTTGCGGTTCGGCACAACCGTCGCCTTCATCGTCTCCTCGGCATAGTGGCCATCCGGCACGTCGACATCGTCGGTCAACGCCGATCCCGTCAGGTGCCGGCCGATTGTCCGGATATCGATGATCTGATGCGGCACGCCGAGCCGCTTGGCGCAAACCGTGGCGAAGTCCAGTTCCTTGCGATGTCGCTGTCCGTAATCGAAGGAAAGCAGGCTGATGAGTTGATGCTCCGCTGCGACCTTATGGGCGAGCGAAATGGAGTCCAATCCGCCGGAGCAGATGACGATGGTCTTCATGATGAGGATCCCTTGTTTTGACCGGGTGGGCTGCGACCGGTATTTCCTGCGGGTCTTCTAGGCCAAACTGGCCCCGTTGTGAATAGTCAGCGGAACCCCCATATCGAATCCACGAACTGACGACGCCGCCGGCCAAAGTCACTGGCGTTTGAAGTCGGCTCGTTTAAGGTTGCGTCAGTCGATTCTATCGCGGAGGAGTTTCATGGTTTTGGGCGGCTTTGACATCGTTGTTATTGCTCTGGTCATCTTTGTCATCCTGGTCCTGTTTGCTGGGATCAAGACGGTGCCGCAGGGCTATCGCTACACGATCGAGCGCTTCGGCCGCTACACCCGCACGCTGGAACCCGGCCTCAACCTGATCACGCCCTTCATCGAGCGCGTCGGTGCCCGCATGAACGTCATGGAACAGGTCCTCAGTGTGCCGACCCAGGAAGTCATCACCAAGGACAACGCCTCGGTTTCTGCCGATGCCGTTGCCTTCTACCAGATCTTGAATGCCGCCGAGGCCGCCTATCAGGTCTCGAACCTCGAGAACGCCATCCTCAACCTGACGATGACCAACATCCGCTCGGTCATGGGCTCCATGGATCTCGACGAGCTGCTGTCGAACCGCGACGCGATCAACGATCGCCTGCTGCGCGTCGTCGACGATGCGGTGCGCCCGTGGGGCATCAAGGTCACGCGCGTCGAGATCAAGGACATCCAGCCGCCGCGCGACCTCGTCGACGCGATGGCGCGGCAGATGAAGGCCGAGCGCGAAAAGCGCGCTCAGGTTCTGGAGGCCGAGGGCTCGAGAAATGCGCAGATCCTCAGGGCCGAAGGCGCCAAGCAGTCGGCGATCCTGCAGGCTGAAGGTCAGCGCGAAGCGGCGTTCAGAAACGCCGAAGCGCGCGAGCGTCTGGCCGAGGCCGAAGCCAAGGCCACGAAGATGGTCTCGGAAGCGATCGCCGTCGGTGACATTCAGGCGATCAACTACTTCGTGGCGCAGAAATACACCGAAGCCCTCACTTCGATCGGCTCGGCAAGCAACTCCAAGGTGGTTCTGATGCCGATCGAGGCCTCGTCGATCCTGGGGTCGCTGAGCGGTATCGGCGCCATTGCCAAGGAAGTTTTCGGTGACGGCTCCACCCCGCCGACACGGCCGGCCCGCCAGGCGCCGCCGCGTTCGACGCCGACGATCAATCCCTTCAATCCCGACGGAGATCGATAAGCCATGATCGCCCGGATCGCAGCGGAGCTTGGACCTTGGAGCTGGTGGGTCGCCGGCATGGTGCTGCTGGCAGCGGAGCTGGCGGCGCCCGGTTTCTTTCTGGTGTGGATCGGGATTGCGGCGATCGTCGTCGGCGCTGTTTCGCTGCTCTTCTGGGACAGCGCGTTCTGGGTCTGGCAGCTGCAGGCAATTCTCTTCGCCATCCTCGCCGTCGCCGCCACCTTCGTCGGCCGAAAGCTGACAAGGGAGCATGGAGCGAGCGATGAACCTTTCCTCAATCAGCGCGGTGCAAGCCTCGTCGGGCGCACCGCAACGCTTGCGGAACCCATCCTAGAGGGACGCGGCCGCATCCGGCTCGACGACACCCAATGGCAGGTCATGGGCCCCGATCTGCCGATCGGAGCGCGCGTCAAGGTCGTGTCCAGCAACGGCCGCGATCTGACAGTCGAGGAAACCTGATCAGGCGACGCCGATCCTCAGAAGATCGTGGAAGTGCACGAGGCCAACCGGTTTGTTGTCCTCGTCGACGACGATCAATGCGCCGATGTTGTTCTGATTGAGCATGGCAAGCGCCGCGGTCGCAAGAACCGTCGGCTTCACGGTCTTCGGCGTGCGGGTCATGATGTCGTCAACGACGAGCTCGGCCAGATTGCGGGCAAGATTGCGCGCAAGGTCGCCCTCGGTGATGATCCCGCAGAGCCGCCCGTCATCATCGAGAATTCCGACGCAGCCGAAATGCTTGCGCGACAGTGTCGAAATGGCTTCCGGGAGTGACGTTCCCTTCGCCACCAGCGGCACACGGTCGCCGGTGTGCATGATATCGGCAACGTGGCTGAGGCTGGCGCCGAGTTTTCCGCCCGGATGGAAAACGTGGAAGTCGCGCGCGCTGAAGCCCCGCTTCTCCAAGAGAGCGATCGCCAGCGCGTCCCCCATCGCCAACTGCATCAGCGTCGAGGTCGTCGGCGCCAGTCCGTGCGGACATGCTTCCTCTTCGTTCGGCATCAGCAGCACGATGTCAGAAGCCTTCGCCAGCGACGACTGCTCGGAGCAGGTCAGCGAAACCAGCGGAATGGAGAAGCGGCGCGTATAGGCGATGATGTTGCGCAGTTCCGCACTCTCGCCGCCCTTAGAAAGAGCGATGACGACATCGGTCGTGCCGATCATGCCGAGATCGCCGTGATTGGCTTCGGCGGCGTGGACGAAGAAGGCCGGCGTTCCCGTCGAGGCAAGCGTGGCGGCGACCTTCACGCCGATATGGCCGCTCTTGCCGACACCCGTGACGATAACCCGGCCGGCAATGTTGCTGATAGTTTCCACGGCCCGGATGAAGGGCTCGGCCAGTCCGTTGTCGAATGCGCGCTCGAGCGATTCCAGTGCACGCCGTTCGGTGGCGACGGTACGCTTCGCGGATTGAAGGATGCCGTCTTCGGTGAGATTTGCCGCTGCCTTTGTCATGGCCATGCGTTAGCGGTTTTCATCCGCCGTGTCCATCGGCCGGAGACTGGCCGCAGGCAACGAATGATTAACCACGAGGGTTTACGTTCGGGTAATAATTCGAAGCATGCCGAGCGCACATTCATGGCCCACTGGAGAAACACGAGCAGTCTGACGCCGCTCCGCGCGGCGTGCGTTGCCGTGTCGGCAGCCCTCGGCTGCGTGGCGCTTCAGCCCGGTCATGCGCAGGCACAATCTACCCAGACGACGCGCTCGGCCGCGAATTCGCCGGCAGCGCCCATTTCGCCAATCGGCGATGACAGCGCCAATACCGATGACGCATCGGCACCCAGGGCCGCGACCGCCGATGACGACGCGACCGCCACAAGCACAACCGCGGCGAAAACGACCGGCGACCAGCCGGTAAGCGACGAGACGACAGGCTCGATCCTCGATGAGGACATACTGCGTCTCAACACGCGCGAACCGGCACTCGACGAACGCCTGCCCGCACGCAAACCGGACGCTTACGTCTCGACCGAGGAAACGCCGGGAATTCGCGTCGGCACGTTCGTGCTTCGACCGACGGTAACGCAGAGCGTCAACGCCGAGACCCAGCGGGATGGCGACGTCAAGCAGACACGCGGCTTCCTCGAAACCGATTTTCTCGCCACCCTGACGTCCGACTGGGCCCTGCACCAGCTGACGATCACGACGCAGGGTGCGTGGCAGCAGAATTTCACCGGTGAAGGCGAAGAGCAGCCGGACTTCAAGATCAATGGGGACCTGCGCCTCGACCTGCCCGAGGATACCACCGCCCACCTGACCGGCGGCTACCATTTCTACCGTGAGGATACTGACGATCCGAACGCCGTGCAGGACGCCGACAAGCAGTCCGATGTTCAGGAACTCTCCGTCGGCGCCTCGATCGAGCGCGACTTCGGCATATTGCGCGGCAGCACCGGGATCGACCTGACGCGAACGATCTACTCGGACGCCACGCTGAGCGACGGCACGACTGTCAACCTCAGCGACAGAAACGAGACGAGCGGCACACTTCGCGGCCGTATCGGCTACGAATTGTCACCGGCCCTCATTCCCTTCCTCGAGGCGAACGTCGGCAAGACGATCTACGACGATACGGTCGACAGCGCCGGCTATCGCCGCTCCGGCCAATCCTACGGCGCCAAGGTCGGCGTCGAAGTCGACATGGGCGAGAAACTGCGCGGCGAGGTCGGGATCGGTTATGAGGTCGCGACCTTCGATGACGATCGTCTCTCGGATATCGACGCGGGCGTCATCGACGCCCATCTCCTGTGGTCGCCGCTACGCGGAACGGATATCGATTTCGGTTTGCAGACCAGCATCCAGCCCTCGACCACGGCGGGCGAGTCGGGCTACGTCTCGCATGCCCTGACGACGACCGTCAGCCATCAGCTGCGTGACAATCTGGTCGGCACCTTCCTCGGCGGCATTACCTTGCGCGACTACCCTTCGGATAGCCCGACCAACGACGAGACCGTCTATACGACGAGCGCCGGCCTGACCTGGAACATCAACCGCTACCTCGATCTGACTACGACGATCGGCTACGAAGTGACCTCCAGAAAAACAAGCGCCGACTCGCAGCAACTGCGAGCCGGCGTCGGTCTCAAACTGAAACGCTGATCGCTCAGAGTGTCTTGAGCAGCGCCTTGAAGCCTTCTTCGACGGTCGGACGAATGTCCGCACGCTCCAGCGCGAACGCGACGTTGGCGAGGATGAAGCCATCCTTGGCGCCGCAGTCGTAGGTCGTGCCCTTGAAGTGGTAACCGGCGAAATCCTGATCCTTCAGCAGCTTCAGCATGCCGTCGGTGAGCTGGATCTCGTTGCCGGCGCCGCGCTCCTGGGTTTCGAGGATCTTGAAGACCTCGGGCTGCAGGATGTAGCGACCGTTGATGAAGAAGTTGGAAGGCGCAGTACCCTTGGCCGGCTTTTCGACCATATCGGTGATGCGGAAGCCGTCGCCGATCGCGTCGCCGACGCCGACGATACCGTACTTGTGCGCCTGTTCGGGTTCGCACTCTTCGACGGCGATGATGTTGCCGCCGCTCTGCGCATAAAGGTCGATCATCCCCTTCATGCAGCCCTTGCCTTCGCTCTTCATGATCATGTCAGGAAGAAGCAGGGCGAAAGGCTCATGGCCGACGATCTCGCGTGCGCACCACACCGCATGTCCGAGACCGAGCGGCTCCTGCTGGCGGGTGAAGCTGACCGTACCAGCCTTGGGAAGCTGGCCGGCAAGCAGCGTCATTTCCGCCTTCTTGCTGCGCTCACGCAGGGTCTGCTCAAGCTCGAAATGGATGTCGAAGTAGTCTTCGATGATGTGCTTGTTGCGGCCCGTGACGAAAACGAATTGTTCGATCCCTGCTTCCAGAGCTTCGTCAACGACGTACTGAATGATCGGTTTATCAACGACCGTCAGCATTTCCTTCGGAACCGCCTTGGTGGCCGGAAGGAAGCGAGTCCCCAGACCTGCGACCGGAAATACAGCTTTGCGAACTTTCTTATGCTCTGCCACACAATCCTCCTGCAGTGATTTCACCGCTTGAAATAAAAGGCATTTTTGATTGAACTAGACGAGATTTGCTACCGTTTTGCAAATGGTGACTGTGTTCATGGGTCATGGTAAAGAATTTGTTGACTCCGTTCGGTTAGTCTCAGGTCTGAGCGGGCTTTCGCGCTCTGCTGTGCCTGAAACGAAAGGACGGATGACCGCCGATGACTCAAAATCACAGAAACTCCCTTCGTGGTCTTGCTATCGCATTCATCGTGACCGCGACTGCCGGTCTGGCCCCCCTAAACGCGAAGGCTGACCAGCGGTTCCAGAAATGGATCGCGGACTTTTATCAAACTGCCGCGCAAAATGGCATCAGCAAGGCAACCTACAGGAAAGCCTTCTCCGGCGTCACGGATCCGGATCCCACGGTGCTCGAAAAAGCTGCCTATCAGCCTGAATTTACAACGAAAATTTGGGACTATGTAGATTCTCGTGTAAACCCGTATACGGTGCAGATCGGCCGCAAGATGGCGGCGAAACATGCCTCCACACTCAATGCGATCGAGCGCCACTTCGGCGTCGACAAAACAATTCTCCTCGCCATCTGGTCGATGGAGTCCAACTATGGCGCAGTTCTCGAGAAGGACGACAGGCTGCATTACGTTCCGCGCGCGCTGGCAACGCTTGCCTATGCCGACGAACGCCGCGCGAATTTCGCCAAGAAGCAGCTCGTCGCCGCGCTGAAAATCCTGCAGAACGGCGATATCTCGCCCGACGGTATGACCGGTTCCTGGGCAGGCGCCATGGGCCACACGCAGTTCATTCCGACTAGCTACCTTCTTTACGCGGTCGATGCCGATGGCAACGGTCATCGCGATATCTGGAATTCCGTCCCCGACGCGCTCGCGACGTCGGCTAACCTCCTCATGAAGAACGGCTGGGAAGCCGGTAAGACTTGGGGTTACGAGGTGAGCGTTTCGCAGAACGCGGCAAAGCAGGTCGGCAAGACCCACACCCTTGCCCAATGGGCAGCCATGGGCGTGACGCGGCCGAACGGCAAGAGCTTTCGTGACGGCGGCAGCAAGGCCATTCTGAAAATGCCGGGCGGTCCGAACGGCCCGGGCTTCCTGATGACCAGCAACTTCTTCACCATCAAGAAGTACAACGCCTCCGACAGCTATGCGATCGCGGTCGGCCTCCTGGCGGACGAGATTGCCGGCTACGGCGGCATGAAGCAGCGCTGGCCGCGGCCTGATGGCACGCTCGACGTCAAGGAAAAGTTCGAGCTGCAGACACGCCTCAAGGCGCTTGGCTACTACGACGGTGAAGTGGACGGCAACTTCGGCAGCGGCTCCAAGGCCGCGATATCAGCCGTCCAGAGCCGAATGGGCATGCAGCAGGATGGCGAACCCTCGCTGCCGTTGCTGAACGCGCTTCGCAAGTAGGACCGGTGTCCGCACCCTACGTTTTGAGGTGTGGACGCTTCCGCCGCTCCGTGAGAAAATAGCGGCAGATGCGAGGCTGTTGATATGCGTAAACGAGTAAAGAGGGAAACCGCCCGCTGGGGCGTCATCGGCGCCGCCGCCCTCATATTGTCCTCAGGCATCCTGCCGCCGTTTGGCGTTGCTGAAGCACAGCAAGGCTATTATCAGCGCCGTTCCATTCTCGATTTCTTCCTCGGCCGCCGTTACATCGACGATTACCCGCCGGCTCCGAACGGAAGCGCGCCGCCGCGCTCCATTCCCAAGAAGAAGAAGACGGCTCCGAAAGCGACTGTTGCTGCTCCCCGCCCGGCACCGCCGGTCGCGCCCCCGGAAGAGAAGGCCGTGGAAAAGCTCGACACCGCCCAGAAGATTCTCGTCGTCGGCGACTTTCTTGCAGGCGGGCTCGGCGTCGGCATGGACGCTGCTTTCCAGGATTCGCCGGGTGTGGTCATCGAGACCCATAGCAACGTCGCCTCGGGCCTCGTGCGCGACGACTATTACGACTGGCCGTCGCAGCTGACGAAGTTCATGGACGAAAGCAAGCCGGCGATGGTCGTCGTCCTGCTTGGCGCCAACGACCGGCAGCAGATGGTCACCGACAGCGGCAAGGAGAAATTCCGCACCGACGGTTGGTTCGCGGAATATCAGCGCCGTGTCGCAAGCTTCGGCAAGGAAGTGACCGCCCGCAAGATTCCCCTGCTCTGGGTCGGATTGCCGGCTTTCGATTCTCCTTCGATGACATCGGACGCGCTGCAGATGAACCAGCTCTACCGCAAGCAGGTCGAGAGCGTCGGCGGCGAGTTCGTCGATGTCTGGGACGGCTTTGTCAACGAGAACGGCGAATTCATCGTGACCGGCTCCGACATCAACGGTCAGCAGGTTCGCCTGAGAACATCGGATGGCATCAATCTGACCGAGGCAGGCCGCCGCAAGCTCGCCTTCTATGTCGAAAAGCCAGTCCGCCGCATCCTCGGCACACAGGCGAGCCCCGATCTGGTCCGGCTCGACAGCAGCAATGTGCCGGCGCTCGACCTCTCTTCCAACCCTGCCGACCACACCGATCCGATCAGCCTTTCCGACCCCAATCTCGACGGCGGAACGGCGCTCCTCGGAGGAGCCGTGCAGCCCGTCTCCACCGGCAAGTCACCGCGCGACAAATTGGTTCAGGACGGCGAAATGGCCCCGCCACCGGCAGGGCGCGTCGACGACTATTCGATGACGCCCTTAAAACCGGCCGAAGTTTCCGCGAAGTAAGATGGGCCGTGTGAAGCGGCAACCCTAACGCGGAATACCTACTTTCCGAAAAATCTCTCGTTCGGATCGACGAGCTCGGATGTCCGCTTTGCGCCAGAAGCGGTCATTTCACGACTGCTGCTGCTATGGTTCCATCACTCGTAGGCGACGAACGAGATCACGTTCCCGTCCGGGTCGCGGACATGGAAGTCCGTTCCACCCCAGGGCTGGCTGGTTGGCTCCTGCGCAAACTCCGCGCCGCGGCCCCGCAGCTCCTCAAACAACCCGCGTACGTCCGAAACCTCAATTGTAGCGAGAATAAGCGAGACCTCGCGTGCTGCCAGATTGGCAAAATTCGGTTTGCTGACACACCGAAGATGCAGGCAGGCCGCGCCGCGCGACACAGCGCCGTAAAACGGCGGCGTACCGTGGAGGAAATCGACGTCAAATCCGAGTTTCTCGTGAAAGAATTGGGCGCTCGCCGGCACATCACGCACAAAGAGGATCGGGACGATGGATGTCAGGGCAATTTCGCTCATGCATGTCTCCGCTACGTCGATATCCACTGGTTGAGTCTACAGGTCGATCCATCTGTCTGCAAAGAGGCCGAGCCAAACGAGAGCGCCTCGTCCGCAAAGCGCCAATCGCGGACACAACGCCCACTCGGCATGAGCGCCTAACCGGGCCTGAACGCGTACATTTACCGTTACGTACTTCCCGATTCTTTGGTGCCAGCGCACACTTCCATACGTTAGAGGCTGACGTCAGTGGCCGCAAATTTAGGGTGCAGCGGGAGGTCGACATGCCATCGCAGGAAACAGGGCAGCATCGTTCCATAGGCCTCCTCACGCGCCGCGACGCGCTTCTGCGCTCGGCAGCGCTTGCGATCATGCCCCTTGGGCTCGGCTTTACTCCCCTGCGCGCGCAGGAGCTGTCGGTCGAGGATGTTCGTAAGATCGCCAAGGACGCCTATGTCTATGGCTTTCCGCTCGTAGACAGCTACCGAATTCAATATTCCTACTTCGTCGATGCCAAGGGCCCGGAGTATAAGGGGCACTGGAATGAGGTTCACAACACGGCGCGTGTCTATACGCCCGAAGACAAAGCCATCCAGTCGCCGAACTCGGATACGCCTTACTCGTTCGTCGGCGTCGATCTGCGGGCTGAACCCGTGGTCTTGACGGTGCCCGACGTGGACGAAGGACGCTACTATTCCGTCCAGTTCATCGATGGTACACCTTCAACTTCGCCTATGTTGGAAGTCGCGCGACCGGAAACGCTGCGGGGCGCTTCCTGCTTGCAGGACCAGGCTGGAAAGGCGAGCGTCCGCCGGGGATCAAGGATGTCATCCGGTGTGAGACCGAGATGGCCTTCCTCATCTACCGGACGCAGCTCTTCGGTACCGATGACATCGCAAACGTCCAGAAGATTCAGTCCGGATACAAAATTGAGCCATTGTCTACAGTCCTTGGCCAGGTGCCACCGCAGCAGCCTGAAATCTCCTTCGTTCCGCCCCTTGGCCGAGATGAGCAGAAAACGTCTCCCAAGTTCTTCGAGATGCTGGATTTCGTATTGCGATTATGCCCGGTGAATCCCAGCGAAACAGACATCAGGAAGCAGTTTGCGAAGCTTGGCGTGGGAACGGATAAGCCATTCGACGTCGACGCACTGCACCCTGATATCGGGCAGGCGATCGAACTCGGGATCAAGGACGCCTGGGAGACCTTCGAGGAGTTCAAGCACGCGAAAATCGACACCGGCGAAGTCGCAAGCGGCGACATGGCAGGTTCCCGCGATTTTCTCGACAACAACTATCTCTATCGGATGTCGGCCGCCGTCCTCGGCATCTACGGCAATTCCAAACAGGAAGCCATGTATCCGGTGTATTTCACCGACGCGGACATGAAGCCGATGAGCGGGGCGAACACCTACGCCTTGCGCTTCGCGCCGGGCGGGCTGCCGCCGGTCAATGCGTTCTGGTCGCTCACGCTCTACAAGCTTCCCGAGAGCATTCTGTCGGCAAATCCGCTCAACCGTTACCTTATCAACTCGCCAATGCTGGAAACGCTGAAAAAGGACGCGGATGGCGGGTTGACGCTGCACATACAAAACGCTTCGCCGGGCGAGGAGAAGGAAGCAAACTGGCTTCCGGCGCCAGACGGACCGTTCTTCCTGGCAATGCGGCTCTACTGGCCCAAGCAGCAAGCGCTGGATGGGCAATGGAAGGCCCCGCCAGTGGTTCGAATGAACTGATCAGGGAGACCGGCATGAAAACCGTGCGAGCTTTGTTGGTTGTGGGTGGTTTCTCTATTTTCGGTGCAGCCGGGGTGTCTGCCGCCGAACCGGTGACCGTTGATAATTTCACGCGCGCCGAATCCGACCTCTATTTCGGAAATGCCATCAAGGACGCAGGCGGGCCTGGGGTGTTTCATCATCGCCGGGAGCCGATGCAGATCTCTCATCAGGTGGTGATCCGCGCCAATCGCGACACGCTTTACTCCTCTGCGGTGTTCGATCTCGATGCTGGCCCCGTCACCCTGACGATGCCCGATCCCGGCAACCGGTTCATGTCGCTTATGGCGATCAACGAAGACCACTATGTGGTTGGCGACATCCGATATGGTGCAGGGAGTTATACCTACGACAAGAACGCCGTTGGAACGCGTTACATGCTGATTGGTATCCGCACGCTGGTGATTCCCGACGATGCCGATGACGTCGAAACGGTCCACAAGCTGCAGGAGCAAATCAAGGTCGACCAGCCGGGCGGCAAAGGGGCATTTGATATTCCAACCTGGGATGACGCGAGCCAGAAGAAGGTGCGCGATGCGCTACTGGTGCTTGGCTCGACAATTCCAGACTTCAGGGGAGCGTTCGGGAGC
Organism: Rhizobium sp. Root708; assembly: GCF_001429725.1. GTDB lineage: Bacteria > Pseudomonadota > Alphaproteobacteria > Rhizobiales > Rhizobiaceae > Rhizobium. The sequence continues at coordinate 164,576 of NZ_LMHV01000040.1, forward strand.
AAGGAGACGGTGAACCCGATCCGCCACCTGATCGGTACGGCGCTCGGATGGGGCGGCAATCCCGACAAGGACGCGTTCTACCTGAACGTCACGCCACCACAAAACGACGGCAAGACCGTCTATGATCTCACCGTCAAGGACGTACCCGTCGATGGTTTCTGGTCCATCAGCGTCTACAATGCCGAGGGTTATTTTGAGGCGAATGAGCTCAACGCCTACACGCTCAACAATATCACGGCGAAAAAGGAACCTGATAGTTCGGTGAAGGTTCAGTTCGGAGCCTGTGACGGCAAAGTTGAAAACTGCATCCCTATCGCAAACGGTTGGAACTACACAGTCCGGCTATATCGCCCACGTCAGGAACTGCTGGATGGTCGCTGGACATTCCCGGAGCCGATCCCAGTCGCCCGATGATAGGCTCCTAGACGGGTAGCCAGAAGCGGTCACCAACTTGTCAGGTTGCACACCTGTCCGAAAACATGCGGTGGATCAGCATCGCCACCCAACAAAAAGGGCCGCTCGAAGCGGCCCCATTCATTGTATCGATACCGGTCGCTTAACGCGGCAGTACCGTCGAGCCCATCAGGGCTTCGTCGATGGCGCGGGCGGCCTGGCGGCCTTCGCGGATGGCCCAGACCACCAGCGACTGGCCGCGGCGCACGTCGCCCGCCGTCCAGAACTTGTCGACCGAGGTTTTGTAGTCGCGGTCGTTGGCAACGACGTTGGTCGAGCCACGACGGTCGGTGTTGAGCGTGAGCTTGCCGTCCAGTTCCTTGAGCACGCTGTCCTTGAACGGGCCGCTAAAACCGATCGCGATGAAGGCGAGATCGGCCTTGATGATGAACTCCGTGCCGGCGATCGGCTTGCGGCGCTCGTCGACTTCGCAGCACTTCACGCCGGTCAGCACACCGTCTTCGCCAACGAACTCGAGCGTTGCCACCTGGAATTCGCGGATCGCGCCTTCTGCCTGCGACGAGGAGGTGCGCATCTTGGTCGCCCAGAACGGCCAGACAGCGAGCTTGTCTTCCTTCTCCGGCGGCTGCGGGCGGATGTCGAGCTGCGTGACCTTCACAGCACCCTGACGGAATGCCGTCCCGACGCAGTCCGATGCGGTATCGCCACCGCCGACGACGACGACATGCTTGGCGCCTGCGAGTATCGGGTCCGACGCCCAGCCCACGCTGTCGATGTTTTCGCGGCCGACGCGCTTGTTCTGCTGCACGAGATACGGCATCGCGTCATGGACGCCAGCCAGTTCGACACCGGGAATGCCGGCTTCGCGCGGCGTTTCCGAACCACCGCAATAGAGCACCGCGTCGTGGTCGGCGAGCAACTGCTCGACCTTCACGTCGACGCCGATATTGACGCCATAGTGGAAGGTGACGCCCTCGCCCTGCATCTGCTCGACGCGGCGATCGATGAAGTTCTTTTCCATCTTGAAGTCAGGAATACCGTAGCGAAGGAGACCGCCCGCCTTGCTTTCGCGCTCGTACAGATGGACCTCGTGACCTGCACGACCAAGCTGCTGGGCAGCTGCCATGCCCGCCGGGCCGGAACCGATGATCGCAACCTTTTTGCCGGTGTGAACAGTAGCCGGCTGCGGCCGGATGAAGCCGAGCTCATAGGCCTTGTCGGCGATCGCCTGTTCGACAGTCTTGATCGCAACTGGCGTGTCTTCGAGGTTCAGCGTGCAAGCTTCTTCGCAGGGTGCCGGGCAGACGCGACCGGTGAACTCAGGGAAGTTGTTGGTCGAATGCAGGTTATGGATCGCCGCTTCCCAGTTGTTGTTGTAAACCAGATCGTTCCAATCAGGGATCTGGTTGTGCACAGGACAACCGGTCGGGCCGTGACAATAAGGGATGCCACAGTCCATGCAGCGGGCTGCCTGTTTCTGCACTTCCGGGTCCGACATCGGGATTGTGAATTCGCGGAAATGCCGGATGCGATCCGACGCCGGCTGATACTTCGCTACCTGCCGGTCGATTTCCAGAAACCCTGTGACCTTACCCATATTTTCGTCCCTTACACTCATGACCGCCTCGCCTGCGGCCAGTTGTCCATCATCAGCCTCGACAGTGGAGGCAGGTTGCTTCTTTCGACCGGCATTAAGATATCCCTTGGGTGCATCCACGTGTCTGCGCTGCCCGAGGCTGCTGCCGATCCGTGGTTCATTGAGATATTTCGGTCATCCGCCGCGCCGGCACTCACCGGCGCAACGGAAGTAAGCGTATTTACTCCGCCGCAATTCCCATGCGGGCACGTTCCATCTCTTCCAGGGCACGGCGGTACTCGACCGGCATAACCTTGCGGAACTTCGGACGGTAGTCGACCCAGTTGTCCAGGATCTGCTTGGCGCGGGTGGAACCCGTGTAATGCAGATGGTTGGAGATCAGCTGGTAGAGGCGCTCCTCGTCGTGGCGCGTCATGTCACCCGAGACATCGACGCGTCCCTTGTGCGCGAGATCGCCGCCGTGATGATGCAGCTTCTCAAGCATGTCGTCCTCTTCCGGAACCGGCTCGAGCTCGACCATCGCCATGTTGCAGCGCTTGGCGAAATCGCCGGCCTCATCGAGAACGTAGGCCACGCCACCGGACATGCCGGCCGCGAAGTTACGACCCGTCTGGCCGAGAACGACAACGACACCACCCGTCATGTATTCGCAGCCGTGGTCGCCCACGCCTTCGACGATAGCGATCGCACCCGAGTTGCGGACCGCGAAGCGCTCACCGGCGACACCGCGGAAGTAGCATTCGCCTTCGGTCGCACCGTAGAGAACGGTGTTGCCGACGATGATCGACTCTTCCGCCACGATCTTCGAGTTCTCCGGCGGCCGAACGATGATCTTGCCGCCCGAAAGTCCCTTGCCGACGTAGTCGTTGCCGTCGCCGATCAGGTTGAAGGTGATGCCGCGCGCCAGGAACGCACCGAACGACTGGCCGGCTGTGCCCTTGAGCGTCACGTTGATCGTGTCTTCCTTCAGGCCACGATGATTGTAGCGCTTGGCCACTTCACCCGACAACATCGCACCCGCCGAGCGGTCGACGTTCTTGATGTCGACTTCGAAGGCAACAGGCGTCTTCGACGACAGTGCCGGCTCGGCTTCCGCGATCAGCTTGCGATCGAGAATGTCGTCGATCGGGTGCTTCTGGCGCATCGTCCAGTAGGTGGCTTCCTTCGGCGCCTCGACCTTGTGGAAGATGCGGCTGAAGTCGAGACCCTTGGACTTCCAGTGCGCAAGCATCTCGTCCTTCTCGAGCAGCTCCGAAGCGCCGATGATCTCATCGAACTTGGTGAAGCCAAGCGACGCGAGGATCTCGCGCACTTCGTTGGCGACGAAGAAGAAGTAGTTGATGACGTGCTCGGGCGTACCCTTGAAGCGCTTGCGCAGGACCGGATCCTGGGTGGCAACGCCAACAGGACAGGTGTTCAGGTGGCACTTACGCATCATGATGCAGCCGGCGGCAATGACCGGCGCCGTCGCGAAGCCGAATTCGTCGGCGCCGAGAAGCGCACCGATGATCACGTCGCGGCCGGTCTTCAGGCCACCGTCGACCTGCAGCGCGATGCGCGAGCGAAGGCCGTTCAGCACCAGCGTCTGCTGGGTTTCGGCAAGGCCGATTTCCCATGGGCTACCGGCATGCTTCAGAGAGGTCAGCGGCGATGCGCCGGTGCCGCCGTCGAAGCCGGAGACCGTGATGTGGTCGGCGCGCGCCTTGGCGACACCTGCGGCAACCGTGCCGACGCCGACTTCCGAGACGAGCTTGACCGATACATCAGACGTCGGGTTGACGTTCTTCAGGTCGTAGATCAGCTGCGCCAGATCTTCGATCGAGTAGATGTCGTGGTGCGGCGGCGGCGAGATCAGGCCGACACCCGGCGTCGAGTGACGGGTCTTGGCGACCGTCGCATCGACCTTGTGGCCGGGCAGCTGGCCGCCTTCGCCGGGCTTGGCGCCCTGCGCGACCTTGATCTGCAGCATGTCGGCATTGACGAGATATTCCGTCGTGACACCGAAGCGTCCCGACGCGATCTGCTTGATCGCCGAGCGTTCCGGGTTCGACGAACCATCAGGCAGCGGCATGTAGCGGTCGCTCTCTTCGCCGCCCTCGCCGGTGTTGGACTTTCCGCCGATCTTGTTCATCGCGATCGCCAGGGTCGTATGCGCCTCACGGCTGATCGAGCCGAAGGACATGGCGCCCGTCGAGAAGCGCTTCACGATATCGACCGCAGGCTCCACCTCGTCGAGCGAGACGGGCGTCCGGCCGAGCTGTTCGGCGCTCTTGATCTTGAACAGGCCACGAATGGTGTTCATGCGCAGCGCTGAATCATTCACCATCTCGGCGAATTCGCGGTAGCGATCCTCGGAATTGCCGCGCACGGCATGCTGCAGCGTCGCAACCGCATCCGGCGTCCAGGCATGGCTCTCGCCGCGCATGCGGTAGGCATATTCGCCGCCGATATCGAGCGTGGTGGCGAGCAGCGGATCCTTGCCGAAGGCAGAGGTATGACGGGCAACGGTCTCTTCGGCAATGGCTCCGAGATCGACGCCTTCGATCATCGTCGCGGTACCGAAGAAGTACTTGTCGACCAGCTCCTGCTGCAGGCCGATCGCATCGAAGATCTGGCCGCCGCAATATGATTGATAGGTCGAGATGCCCATCTTCGACATGACCTTGAGGATGCCCTTACCGACCGCCTTGATGTAGCGGTAGACGACTTCCGACGCGTCCACTTCCTTCGGGAACTCGCCCTTGGCATGCATGTCGAGCAGCGTGTCGAAGGCCAGGTAAGGGTTGATCGCTTCGGCGCCATAGCCTGCGAGCAGGCAGAAGTGGTGCACTTCGCGCGGCTCGCCGGTCTCGACGACGAGGCCGACCGAGGTGCGCAGGCCCTTGCGGATCAGGTGATGGTGCACGGCAGCGGTCGCAAGCAGCGCCGGGATCGCAATGCGATCGGGCCCGATCTGGCGGTCTGACAGTACGATGATGTTGTAGCCGCCCTTGACCGCTGCTTCCGCGCGCTCGCAGAGACGATCGAGCATCTCGGGCATGCCTTCGGCGCCACGCTCGACGTCATAGGTGAAGTCGAGCGTCTTGGTGTCGAAGCGGTCTTCCGTGTGACCGATCGAGCGGATCTTCTCGAGATCGCCATTGGTCAGGATCGGCTGACGCACTTCCAGGCGCTTGGCGTTCGCCATGCCGGTGTGGTCGAGAAGGTTCGGACGCGGCCCGATGAACGAAACGAGGCTCATGACGAGCTCTTCGCGGATCGGGTCGATCGGCGGGTTGGTGACCTGCGCGAAGTTCTGCTTGAAATAGGTATAGAGCAGCTTCGACTTTTCCGACATCGCCGAGATCGGCGTATCGGTGCCCATCGAACCGACGGCTTCCTGGCCCGTCGTCGCCATCGGCGACATCAGGATCTTGGTGTCTTCGGTCGTGTAGCCGAAAGCCTGCTGGCGATTGAGCAGCGACACATCGCGGCGCAACGCGCGCGGCTCGACCGGCTTCAGGTCTTCGAGAATGAGCTGCGTGCGATCGAGCCACTGTCCATAGGGATGCTTGGTCGCAAGCTCGGTCTTCAACTCCTCATCGGAGATGATCTTGCCCTTTTCCATGTCGATCAAGAGCATCTTGCCCGGCTGCAGGCGCCACTTCTTGACGATATCCTCTTCCGGCACCGGCAGCGTGCCGGCCTCGGATGCGAGGATCACGCGGTCATCCTTGGTGACCAGATAGCGCGCCGGACGCAGGCCGTTGCGGTCGAGCGTCGCGCCGATCTGCTTGCCGTCGGTGAAGGCGACAGCGGCCGGGCCGTCCCACGGCTCCATCAGGGCGGCGTGATATTCGTAGAAGGCCTTGCGCTCTTTCGACATCGACTGGTTGCCGGCCCAGGCTTCCGGGATCAGCATCATCACGGCATGCGCCATGGAGTAACCGCCGCGCACGAGGAACTCGAGCGCGTTGTCGAAGCAGGCCGTGTCCGACTGGCCTTCATAGGAGATTGGCCAGAGCTTGGAGATGTCATCGCCGAAGAGCGGCGAGGAAACCGATGCCTGACGCGCCGCCATCCAGTTGACGTTGGAACGCAGCGTGTTGATTTCGCCGTTGTGGGCGACCATGCGATAAGGATGCGCCAGTTTCCAGGACGGGAAAGTGTTGGTCGAGAAGCGCTGATGCACGAGGGCGACCGCGCTTTCGAAACGCGGATCCGACAGGTCGGTGTAGTAAGCGCCGACCTGATAAGCCAGGAACATGCCCTTGTAGACGATCGTCGTCGCCGACAGCGACACCGGGTAGAAGTGGCTCTCCTCGCCGTCGAACTCGTCATAGATGCGGTTGGAGATCACCTTGCGCAGCGTGAACAGGCGGCGTTCGAATTCATCGGTGGTCGCGGCATCCTCGCCGGCGCCAATGAAGATCTGACAGTGGTGCGGTTCGGTCGCGGCGATATCGGGCGCCTTGGACAGCGAAGAGTTGTCGACCGGCACATCGCGGAAGCCGATCAGAACCTGACCTTCCTCGGCGATGACGTCGTGCATCACCTTCTTGAAATGCTCGATCTGCTTCTCGTCGCGCGGCATGAAGATATGGCCGACCCCATACTCACCGGCCTTTGGAAGGGTAATGCCCTGCTTGGCCATTTCCTCGCGGAAGAAGCGGTCAGGAATCTGGACGAGAATACCGGCGCCATCGCCCATCAACGGGTCAGCGCCGACGGCGCCGCGATGCGTCAGGTTCTCGAGAATGAAGAGACCGTCCTTGACGATCTGGTGGGACTTCTGACCCTTCATGTGCGCGACAAAGCCGACGCCGCAGGCATCGTGCTCGTTGCGCGGATCGTAAAGCCCCTGTTTGGCCGGCAGACCGGAGGCGAATTTACGCGCATTGGCCGTCGCGAGCGTCGTTGCTGCTGCGAACTGGTCAAAACCCGTGGATGGCGTCTTCGTCATCATTCCCTCCTGTCAGAACCCGCGGGGCTGCGGGCGGCTTCTTGTCGTGCGCCGTCCCTGATCCTAGGTTCGACGCGTGACAGCGCTGTTGCACTAATTCGAAGATCCGGTCGCCGGCGGCAGGCTTTCCAGGGAAAGCAGCCGTTGCGCTACCGCGCCTGCCATCCGCCTCCGCACGCGGGCATTGCCCGCTTTTGAAGAACTATAGCGTGAAACCCCACGAGTGTAAGGTTTTTTGGCGCTCTTCGGCCATCGCGGCCAAAGTAGGACAGCAACCCTGTCCTAATTCACTTGATCTATGCCAGAAACATCCGACCTGCGCAAGAGTGCAGATTCAAAAAATCAGCGATTTGCGATACAATATTACCCAAATAGCGCTAATCAAGACATAAGATTACGCGTTTCCGCACTATTTTGTTTATTGATTGCCGAAGTCAATTTTTGTGATGGATTCCACGCCACCCCTTTGACCGACTGAGGTGATGGCGTAAGGTCGCCGCCCGAACCCCATCCTCATCACATCCCATCCGGTCTCTTTTCATGTATTTTGCATCCGACAACTGGGCAGGCGCCCATCGCTCCATTGCCGAACGTCTGCTCAAGGAATCCGACGGCTTTGCCGCGGCCTATGGCGCAAGCGATCTCGATCGACGCGTCGAACGGCGCTTTGCCGAAATCTTCGAGCGCGAGGTAACCGTCCTTTTCGTCGGCACCGGCACGGCGGCGAACTCGCTGTCGCTCGCAAGTGTCCAGCGACCGGGCGGCATCACCTTCTGCCATTCGGAGGCGCATGTGATCGCCGACGAATGCGGCGCACCCGACTTCTTCAGCGGCGCCCGCCTCGTCGGCGTTCCCGGCCCCGAAGGAAAGATCGATCCGGAAAAGCTCAAGGAAAAGATTGCGGCCTTCCCGCAGACGGCCGTGCAGCACGGACGCGCAACGGCCGTGACCATCACCCAGGCGACGGAAGCCGGAACGGTCTACAGTCTGTCGGAAATCGACGAAATCGCCGAGATCGCCCGGAAGGACAAGCTGCCCCTTCATATGGACGGCGCACGCTTTGCCAACGCCCTTGTCGCCCTCGGCGTCAGCCCGGCCGAGATGACCTGGAAGCGCGGCATCGACATGCTGTCCTTCGGCGCCACGAAGAATGGTTGCTGGTGCGCGGAAGCAATCGTCTTCTTCAACCCTGATAAGGCGACGGAGATGCCGTTCATCCGCAAGCGCGCCGCCCAGCTCTTCTCAAAGTCGCGCTTCATCGCGGCCCAGTTCGACGCCTATCTCGAGAACGATCTCTGGCTCGATCTCGCCCGCCATGCGAACGGCATGTCCGATCGCCTGCGTGCCGGCGTTACCGCAAGCAACGCGTCTCGCCTTGCATGGCCGACGTCAGCCAACGAAGTCTTCGCCGTCATTCCGAAGAGCGCCGCGAAAACGGCAGAGGAAAAGGGCGCCAAGTTCTACGCCTGGCCGGTGCCGCCGGCGACACCGGAACTCGTCGGACCGGACGAAACGCTGGTCCGGCTCGTCACCAGCTTTGCGACCAGCGAGGCAGATGTCGACGGTTTCCTTGGCTGCCTCGCCGGGTAAGATATCGGGCTCAGTTTTGATGGCCCGTCACGGCGGATTGCGGCTTGCCGCTATCCGTCGTTGTCCCGTCGTGTCCTGCCACGACAATCAACATCACACAGGCAACCAGCCCGGATACGAAGAGTACACCATACGTCATCGGTCCGTTCTCCTTGCCCCGAAGATCGACCATGGGATGACCCGACACTAGGCCCCGAACCTAACCAGATGCCTAAGTGATACGGTTGAGGACGCCTTAAGATGGTAAGCGGGCCATTAACTTTTAAATGAGACTGCGAACGAATATTTCGCGAGGACGAAGCGTTGTTGCGCTAGGTCAATACGCATAGCCGATTTGCTGGTTACCAAGCCGAGGCAGCGCCACGACTTGGCTTTGATACCTGATGACGACGAGGGAAACGCCGATGGAAATCCGCGCCGAACAGCCGAACGATATCGCCACCATCCGCGAAATCACCAAGGCGGCCTTCGCGCCAATGGCATACAGCAGCCGGACCGAGGCGGAAATCGTCGATGCGCTGCGCAGGGCGGGTGTCCTGACAATCTCGCTCGTCGCCGTTGAGGATGGCGTCGTCATCGGACACGTCGCCTTCTCGCCGGTCACGATCGATGGCCATGAGTTCGGCTGGCATGGCCTTGGCCCGATCTCCGTCCGGCCCGACCGCCAGAACGAGGGCATCGGCGGAAAGCTCATTCGACACGGCCTGTCGCAGTTGAGAGACATGGGAGCCATGGGCTGTGTCGTCCTCGGTGATCCCGGCTACTACAAGCGTTTCGGCTTCGAGAACGACGATGCCTTGATCTTCGAGAGCGCGCCCGCGGAATATTTCATGCGGCTAAGGCTCGACGGCCCGCCGCCTGCTGGAAAGGTCAATTACCACGAAGGTTTCAACGCCGCTTGATACCGAGGCGGCGACACGCATTGCCGGCCCCAACACCTCATGCGCTGGAACCGAGACGGCGTACCTTGCCGAGGATGTCTTCCGACAGCGCCGACACCAGCGCCTGATCGGCGCCCTTGCGTGGCACGAGCACGAATTCAACGTCCTCGAGGATGGGTAGCCTGTCGCGCCCGACCTCCTTCAGCCCGGATGGCGCCATGCTGCGCGGTTGCACCAGCACGCCCATGCCCGCCCGCGCCGCCGCCGTCAGCCCGCTGAGGCTGCCGCAGGTACAGACGATCCGCCAGGCGATCTGGCTCCGACCGAGCGCCTCGAGCGCGATGCTGCGGGTGACGCTCGGCGGCGGAAAGGCGATCAGCGGCAGAGGTCTGCCGCTCAGCACGTGATCAGGATCGCGCGCCAGCCAGACGAGCGGCTCGCGATAGACCAGCCGACCCCGCGCATCGCCGAGCCGGCGCTTCGCCAGCACCAGGTCGATCTCACCATTGTCCTGCATCTCGTAAAGCGTCCCAGACAGCGCCACGGTCAACTCGAGATCGACGGAGGGGTGCGAACGGACGAAATCCTCGAGCACCGCCGGAAGCTGGCTGGTCACGAAATCCTCGGAAACGCCGAGCCGCAGGTTGCCGCGCAGGTTCTGCCCTTTGAATTGTGACTGCACCTGGGCTTCGATCGCCAGCATCGCCCGAGCGTGGCTGAGCAGCGCTTCGCCGTCCGTCGTCAGCACGACCTTGTGGGTATCACGGGCCAGCAGTCTGCGCCCCACGGCGCTTTCCAGCCGCTGAATGTGCTGGCTGACCGTCGATTGGCCAAGCCCCAGCCGCTCGGCGGCAAGCGTGAAGCTGCCCATCTGCTCGACGGCGACGAAACTGCGCAACTGTGTCAGGTCAAGCATAGCCTATCCGGAAGTATGATAACTGTTATTCCTTGCATCGCGTATCATAATGGAAGAAATACCAATGATCTACTGATCCGACGAGTTATGCCATGCGCCGCTTTTTGCCCGATACATTCACGATTCTGCTGGTCTGCACTGTCATCATAGCCTCGATCCTGCCTGCTCAAGGCACATTCGCTGGTTATTTCGGCATAGCGACGAACCTGGCCGTCGCCCTCCTCTTCTTCCTGCATGGCGCACGCCTGTCGCGCGATGTCGTGATCGCCGGCCTGCTGCACTGGCGGTTGCATCTCGCCATTCTGCTGACGACCTTCGGCCTCTTCCCCATCCTCGGCCTTGGTCTCGGTTTCGTGCCGGACTGGATTCTGCCGAAGCCGCTCTATCTTGGCATCCTCTATCTCTGCGTTCTGCCCTCGACGGTACAATCGTCGATCGCCTTTACGTCGATAGCGGGGGGGAATGTGCCGGCCGCCATCTGCTCGGCATCGGCATCGAACATCTTCGGCATGTTCCTGACGCCGCTGCTGGTCGGATTGCTCTTCTCGGTCGGCGGTCATGGCGGCTTTTCCTGGGACGTGCTCGGCCAGATCCTTGTTCAGCTGCTGCTGCCCTTCATCGTTGGTCAGGCACTACAGCCTTGGATCGGCAACTGGATCCGCTCGAAGAAGACGCTCCTGATGCCCGTCGACCGCGGCTCCATCCTGATGGTCGTCTACCTCGCCTTCAGTAAGGCGGTCGTCGAGGGGCTTTGGCACACCTTCTCGATCGGCGACATCGCAGCCGTCATCATCGCCGACATGGCTCTGCTTGGCCTCGTCCTATGCTTCACGATGTTCGGCAGCCGGCTGCTGGGCTTCAACAAGGCCGACGAGATCACCATCACCTTCTGCGGCTCGAAGAAGAGCCTGGCGAGCGGCGCGCCGATGGCCAGCGTCATCTTTGCCGGCCAGTCGGTCGGCGCGATCGTGCTGCCGCTGATGCTGTTTCACCAGATCCAGCTGATGGTCTGCGCAGTGATCGCCCAGAAATATGCAACGAAGCACGCGCACCGCATCACCGAAGAGGAAGCCGAGGAAGCGACGAGCCCGGCCTGACGGCGACCATGAAAAAAGCGGCGCTCAACGAGCGCCGCCTGCATGATTGGCCTTGGGAGGACCGTTTAGTTGGTGATCTGGGCCTCGATGGCCTTCGGCGCGCTGACCGGCTCTGCCGCAATTGCGATCTTGCGCGGTTTCATGGCTTCCGGAATGCTGCGAAGCAGATCGATGTGGAGCAGACCGTTTTTCAGCGAAGCGGCGGTAACCTCGACATGGTCGGCAAGCTGGAAGCGGCGCTCGAAGGCGCGCTTGGCGATTCCGCGATAGAGGAACTCGCTACCGTCAGCCTTTTCCTCGCTCTTTTCACCCTTGACGGTGAGAGCGTGAGCCTGTGCCTCGATCGAAATCTCGGTCTCGTCGAAACCGGCAACGGCCATGGTGATGCGATAGGTGTTCTCGCCGGTGCGCTCGATGTTGTAGGGCGGATAGGTCTGGCCCTGGTCGGGCTGACCGAGACTGTCGAGCATGGTGAAGAGGCGGTCGAAACCGACGGTGGAACGGTAAAGGGGAGAGAAGTCTACGTGACGCATGATGTCCTCCTGAGGAAGCGACGTGTTGCGATAATTGCCCTGAAACCCCTTGATCGGCGGCCTCGGGACGGTTCGGCAGACCCGTTTGGCGCCTGCAGGAATGAGATGGGGATGGCTTTTCCGCAGTTCAAGACCTTGCCTCTGTCGGGCCAACCCCACCCCGCGTGAACCGCATATGAACACATGGTTCCGAAGCCGTTCAGAACGAGGAGAATAGGAATAGTGCCATCGGGTAACACTGTCCCGCTGGCTGAAGTGTATCGTCCCTTCGTCTTCAGCCCGATCTCCGACCGGCATCGCGGAACGCCAGTCCCGCATGCCGGTTTTTTTCTTTTTCAAGCCGACTGGCGCTAAGGCATTCGGGGAGATTGAACGGCATATTAGTTCATGCTTCAATGGCGACTTCACGATCAGCCATGGAGATACCGATGCCGACGGATATCTGGAAGGCCCGCGTCGAACGACGCGGAAAGGATCTGCTCGCCCCCTCGCTCGTTGCTATCGCCCTTCTCGGCGCCGGCATAACGGCCGCGCGCGCGGAAACGATCACCGTATCGCCTGTTGCCAAGGGCGGCGAAGGCATGACCATCCAGCAGGCGCTGGACAAGGCCCAGCCGGGCGACACGATCATGCTTGCTCCCGGCACCTATCTTCAGGATCTGCGATCGGTGCGCGACGGTCAGCAGGGTCGCGCGATCGTCATCAAGGGCAGCCGCAGCAGCATTGTCAGCGGCGGCGGGCAGCCTCGCGTCATCGAAATCAATCACGACTTCATCGAGTTGCGCGGCTTTACCGTCGATGGCCATTTCGAAGCCGCCAACACCAAGGACAGCTACCGCGACAAGCTGATCTACGTGATCGGCAACCAGCCGGGACGCGGTCCTAATGGGCTGAAGATCCTGAACATGGACATCAGGAACGCCGGTGGCGAATGCGTCCGCCTTCGGTATCAGGCCCGCAACAACGAGATCGCCAATTCCAGGGTTACCTCCTGCGGCCACGCCGACTTCAAGTTCAAGGATGGCGGCAAGAATGGCGAGGGCATCTACATCGGCACCGCCCCCGAACAGCTCGGACAGCGCGGCGCCCCCGATCGTGCGGTTGATCACTCGGACAACAACCATATCCACGACAACGTCATCAACACGGCCGGCAACGAGTGTGTCGATATCAAGGAAGGCTCGAGCGGCAACATCGTCGAACGCAACAGCTGCACTGGCCAGAAGGATCCGGAATCCGGCGGCTTCGATTCCCGTGGCAACGCAAACGTCTTCCGAAACAATACGGTATTCAACGTTCGCGGCACTGGCGTGCGCCTCGGCGGCGACGGCCCGAAAGACGGCCTGATGAACGACGTCTACGGCAACACGTTCCGCAACGTCGGCGTCGGCCTTGTCCGGGCTCAAAGGGCGCCGCAAGGCAAGATCTGCGGCAACATTTCCCAGAACAACAAGAGCGTGGCCGTCAACGACATAGGCAAGGCGCTCGATCCGACCGGCCCCTGCGATGGCCCGAGAGCGACGGCGGACGGCCGCACCAAGGTCGCTGCCCAGCCGAAGGAGACGGCAAGCCGCGAGAAACCGGAGAAGAAGGCCGACAAGCCATCGAGCGGCCTGATCAAGGATGGTCCGGCACTCGCCTGTCGGTCGTCCGTCGCCGGCTGCATCGTCGGCCGCATCGAAGGCGATGCCCGCAACCGGATCAAGATCTTCGACGCCAGCGATGTCGACCTGCGCGGGCACCACCTGATCCTGGCGACAGCCACCGGCCGCGATGGAAAGGCGATCGCGGTGAAATCGCTCGCCGGGAAGGTCGTCCGCGTGGAGTATGCGGGGATCGAAGAGAAGAAATTCTCCGGCGCAAGGATCGTCGAAGTTATGGATCGATAACCAGCATCGATGATGCGCTCCAACGCAGCCTTGGACCGCGCGCGCTTTTTTGTTTGATTTGACACGCCGATCCCCTATCCGCTTTACTCGATATCCGAATCCCGTGACGGACGCGATCAAGCAGCAATGGACCAGGTCCTCTTTTCGACACCCGATAATCCGGCTCCGGAGAACCGCACCGAGGGCTTCTTCGAGACCCACGACGGATACAAGCTGCGCTATGCGGTCTTCCGCGCGAGCACCCCAGTCGCCAAGGGCACGGTGGTGCTCCTGCATGGGCGCAACGAATATATCGAGAAGTATTTCGAGACGATCCGCGACCTTACGGCCAAGGGTCTCTGGGTCGCGACCTTCGACTTGCGCGGCCAGGGCGCCTCGCACCGCCTGCTGAAGAAAACGCATCTCGGGCACGTCAGGCGCTTTGTCGATTACGAGCATGATCTGGATACCTTCCTCGAGAAGATCGTCCTGCCCGATACCCGCCTGCCCTTCTACATTCTCGCCCATTCGACCGGTGCGCTGGTGGCACTTTCAGCCGCGCCCTACCTGTCGACGCGCATCGAACGGATGGTGCTGACCGCGCCCTTCATCGGCCTGTCAGGACAGGCAGCCTCGCCGGGCACGATCCGGCGCCTGGCGACGCTCGCCTGCTCGCTCGGCTTCGGCTCCTTCCCGCTTACCCGGAAAATCAAGGAATCGCCGTTTCGGGACAATCCGCTGACCTCGGACGAGGTCCGTTTTGAACGAAACGCCGCCATCGCCGCAGCCCATCCCGAGCTCGTGCTGGGCCCGCCGACCGCCCGCTGGCTGGTCGAAGCCTTCCACACGATCGACCGGGTGACCTCGCCGAACCACCTGTTCTCGATCACCATCCCGACGGTTGTCATCGCCCCGACACGCGACGCGATCGTTCCCTATATCGCCCAGGAACGGCTGTCGCGTTACTTCCGTGCCGGCCAGCTCGTGCCGATCAACGGCGCGCGCCATGAGGTACTGCACGAACGCGATGTCTACCGACACGCTGCCCTGGCTGCATTCCACGCCTTCATTCCCGGCAGCGACGCCGAAGAGGCGGAAGACGTGGAAGGCTTCGGCACCTGAGCCTGCGATCTCAGGCGACGTTCGCCCAGCGAACGCTCACTTCGTCCGCAGCACCGACCTTGAATTGACCGACAAGCTCGAACAGCGACTGCGCCTCTGACGCCAGCCGCCGGCTCGCGGCAGCCGTCTCCTCGACCATGCCGGCGTTTCGCTGCGTGTCCTGATCCATCGACAGCACGACGTCGTTGATCTGGGCAAGATTCGACGACTGCTCCTTGGCCGCATCGATGATGCCGGAGACATTGTCGTGCACCCTGACGACCTGTTCCGCGATGGCCTCCAGAGCAGCCCCGGTCCGGCCGACGAGCAGAACGCCGTCGCGGACGAACTGTTCGGAGTCGGCAATCAGCCCCTTTATCTCCTTGGCCGCCTGCGCCGAACGCTGTGCCAGCGAGCGAACCTCCTGCGCCACGACCGCAAAGCCCTTGCCGGATTCGCCGGCGCGCGCGGCCTCGACACCGGCGTTCAGGGCGAGCAGGTTGGTTTGGAAGGCGATCTCGTCGATGACACCGACGATGCCCGAAATACGGGACGAGGAGTTCTCGATGTTCGACATCGCCGCGACGGTCGAACGCACGACCTCGGCGGAGTCTTGCGCGTTCCGCGACGTCTGCTCGACGAGCACACCCGCATCGGCGGCGCGGCGGGCGGAATCGGAAACCGTCGAGGAAATCTCCGTCACCGCCGACGACGTCTCCTCGACGCAGGCAGCCTGGGTCTCGGTCCGCTGCGCCAGGTCGTCGGAGGCGATGCGGATATCCTCGGATCCCGCGGCAATCAGCGTCGCATTCTGCGCGATCGCGTGCAGCGCGGCGCGAAGGCGTCCGATCGATGCGTTGTAATCCGTCCGCAGCTTGTCGAGAGCTGATGTGAACGGCTGATCGATCGTCCGCTCGAGGTCTCCTTCAGCCATCGCCTGCAGGCCGCTGCCGAGCTCGTTGACGGCCCTCACCCGCTCGGTCACGTCGGTCGCGAACTTCACGACCTTGCAGACCTTGCCGTTCATGTCGAAGATCGGGTTGTAGGAGGCCTGGATGAACACCGTTCTCCCGCCCTTGCCGACCCGCATGAACTCATCGGACGCAAACTTCCCGGCAGCGAGGCTTGGCCAGAACTGCTTGTATTCGTTCGACGCGACATAGCGCGGGTCGCAGAACATCGCGTGATGCTGGCCCCGGATCTCCTCCAGCGTATAGCCGAGCGTTGCCAGGAAGTTCTCGTTGGCGGTCAGTATCCGTCCATCCGGCGAAAATTCGATGGTCGCCTGCACGCGCGAGATTGCATCGAGCTTGCCGGCGTCCTCGGCGCTCTTCAGCTTGATCGCCGTGATATCGGTGGCAAGCTTCACCACCTTGTACGGTACGCCGCCCCGGAGAACCGGATTGTAGGAAGCCTCGATCCAGACCTCGCGGCCGCCCTTGCCGATCCGCTTGTATTGCCGCCGGTCGAAGTGCCCCTGCCCCAGCTGCTGCCAGAATTCGCGGTAGTCAGCGCTTCCGGCTTCCGCCGGCTCGACGAAAATCCTGTGGTGCTGCCCGACGATTTCTTCGAGAGCGTAACCCATCGCCTGGCAGAAATTGGCGTTGGCATTCAGTATCTTGCCGGTCAGGTCGAATTCGATGATCGCCTGCGAGCGATTGACCGCATCAAGAATGGCCTTCGCATCGGCACCGGCGGTAATAGGAAAGAGCGACACTGAAAAATTCCTTTGACGTAAGCTGCGGCTTGGCGGCACGCCTGTTCCGCGATCCCATGAAATGGGCGAAGCAATTACAGCGAAATATTGAATCTTTGCTAACGCGCGAAGCGGTACCGGCATTCAGCCCGGGGTAGAAACCCACCGCCACCGCAAAGCGCAACCGGAACGAAATAAACACAACAAAGCCGCGCTGCTGGCAGCACGGCTTAAATAGTCCCGAACACGAGTGATACAGACTTACCGGTTGAGGATCGCGACGGCCTGCTCGTAGACGGCGCGGCTGCCGGCCGCGATGATCGAGCCGCCCATCTCGGGACGGCCGCCATCCCAGGTCGTGATAATCCCGCCGGCCTTCTCGATGACGGGAATGATGCCGCCGACGTCGTAAGGCTTCAGGCTGTTCTCGATGACGAGATCGACGTGGCCGGCCGCCAAAAGCGCATAGGCGTAGCAGTCGGTTCCGTAGCGGAACAGCCTCACCTGCCCCTCGATCTCGCGATAGCGATCCATCTCGTCGCCGGCAAACAGATGCGGCGAAGTGGTAAACAGGATGGCATTCGAAAGCGCGCCGCAATCGCGCACCTGCAGCCGGCGCTCGCCCTCCGGTCCCTTGTAGAAGGAACCGCTGTCATCGGCGAAATAGCGCTCGCCGGTGAAGGGCTGTTCGATCATGCCCATGATCGTCCTGCCGTTCTGCTGCAGGCCGATCAGCGTGCCCCACACGGGAACGCCGGATATGAAGGCGCGGGTGCCGTCGATCGGATCGATGACCCAGACGAATTCGCGATCGAGACCGACGCTGCCGTGCTCTTCGCCAAGAATGCCGTGATCGGGATAATGCTCTTCGATCAGAGCACGGATGGCGACCTCGGCCGCCCGATCGCCTTCCGTCACAGGATCGAAGCCGCCGAAGAGCTTGTTCACGACATCGAGGCCGGAACGAAAACGCGGCAATGTCTCGGCCTTGGCCGCTTCCGCCAGGCGATTGAAGAACGAACGATCAGGAAGCATGGTGAAATCCGTGTGATGGGCAGCGCAATGGCGCTTTTCTTAGCGGAAATACGGCCCGTTGCAAACGAGAGCGGCAGTTTTTAGCCGGCTGCCTATTATTTCATCAAGATAAAATGCTGCTTGACATTTGTGCAGTGCAGCAGTAGCCTTCAATTACAGTCTTCTGACTGTAAATACCCTCCTTGGGTGTTTCCTCCCTAGACTTGGACCGCCGCAAGGCGGTCTTTTTTTGAGGATGTGAAGGCAGTCGCTATTCGGCGGCAAGCGCGCTGTCGCTGGCGAACTTGGCGACATAATCCGCCATCTGCCGCATGAACGAGGTGATCGCGGCGGCGACGAGCCGAAAGTCCGGCCGCTTCTCTAGGGTCACCTCATCGACGTAAATCGACCGATTAACCTCGATTTGCAGCGCATGCAGCCCCCGCGACGGACGTCCGTAGTGCTCGGTGATGAACCCACCGGCATAGGGCTTGTTGCGGATCGCCGTGAAGCCGAGTTCCTCGAAGATACCGACGGCGGTGCGCGAAAGCTCTGCCGATGCGCTGGTTCCGTAGCGATCGCCGATGATGACATCAGGACGCACGGACGCGCCGGCAACCCGGATGTTGCCGGGCATGGAATGGCAATCGATCAGCACGCCGAAACCGAACTGGACGTGCGTGCGGGCAATCAATCGCCGCAGTGCAGCATGATAAGGCTTGTAGACGGCCTCGATGCGATCGAGCCCTTCCTGCACAGGCAGGCGGCGCGCATAGATTTCCATGTTCTCCGCAACGATGCGCGGAATGGTCCCGAGGCCGCCGGCAACCCGCAGCGAATTGATGTTGGCATAGGACGGCAGCAACCCGTCGAACATGCGCGGATCGAGCTCGTAGGGCTCGCGGTTGACGTCGAGATAGGCGCGCGGGAAATTCGCAAGCAGCATCGGCGCGCCAAGTGCGTTCGCCTCGCCGAACAGTTCATCCACATAATGATCTTCGGAACGGCGGATCGCCATGCCCTGGAGACGGGACTGGGCGATGAACTCCGGCGGATAGATGCGCCCGCTGTGCGGTGAGTTATAGACGAAGGGAATGGTGTGCGATTGAGGCTCCCGGACCTCGAAAAGCGCATATTCGGGGATTTCGCGCACCTTTTTCCCTCTTAACCATGCCCGGAATGATTGCTTCGCCCATGTTGCCAGTTGCCGGCCTTCAAGTCCATACTATCTCATGGGGATGAAGGCTCCCACGAGCCGTTCACCGGTTGTTTACTGGGCAAATCCTAGTGTAGATGACTGGAGCCCCATGCAAAATTTCACTGATCAGCGGTCTGGATAATGACTCAGAAGATACTTCTTGCAGAAGACGACAATGACATGCGTCGCTTCCTTGTAAAAGCGCTTGAAAAGGCTGGCTACAAGGTCCTCTCTTACGACAATGGTGCGAGCGCCTACGACAGGCTCCGCGAAGAGCCGTTCTCGCTTCTGCTGACCGATATCGTCATGCCCGAGATGGACGGAATCGAGTTGGCGCGCCGCGCCACCGAACTCGACCCCGACCTCAAGGTCATGTTCATCACCGGATTCGCGGCCGTCGCCTTGAACCCTGATTCGAAGGCACCGAAGGATGCGAAGGTACTTTCCAAGCCTTTCCACCTTCGCGATCTCGTCGACGAAGTAAACAAAATGCTTGCCGCGTAAGGCGTCGAGCGGCGCACGTCACAAATCTGAAAAAGGCCTATTGACGGCCAAATAGGTTTGTGGTCTATGCGCCGACATCGGATGGGCGTGTAGCTCAGCGGGAGAGCACTACGTTGACATCGTAGGGGTCACAGGTTCAATCCCTGTCACGCCCACCATCCTAATTAGCTGATAAGCAAGGGCTTTCGAGAAATCGGAAGCCCTTTTTGCATAGCGCTCCGTAGGTTCATCAAACCTGCACCTTGCCCGCTCTAGCCGCCCTTAGCCTTGATGTCCGACAACTCGCGTTCCAGCCGCTGCTGACTTGTCTTCAGGTCCATGATGACGTCGCGGGCGCCGTAGACCCCGCCCTGTGCTTCCTTCATATCCGTCAGCTGTCGCTGCTGGTCGAGGAAGCGTTGATCGTAGGCGGCGAACACTCGATCGAGTTCTTCACGCGGCACCTGGGCGTCTCGGACCTCTTTGACAGAGCCCTCCATCCGCGCCCGATCTTCAGCCCCCCGAGCGGTACGCCACTCCATTTCTTTTTGCGTGACCATCTTCTCGGAGATGACTAGCACCGCGGCTTTTAGATCCGTCGTTGCGGCATTGATCGGCCAGTAGGCCAAGCCGCCGAGTATGGTGCAGAAAGTCAACGCAACGCCTAGTGCCTGCCATTGAGGCTTGTTGCGCTCGGCGATGTTTGTGGCAAGAGCGGCAACGGAAGTCCGCATCTCGGTCGACAGCGATGAAACAGCCGATTCCATTGTCTTAAAGCCTGACCGCATTTCCGATTCGAGATCGGACTGTCGGCGGCCGAGGTTCGTCACGCGCTCGCCGAGCTGCGCCGTCATGGCGTCTTGGTAATGGCGGTTCGCTTCGCCGTTGTTCATTTCATCCACCATCTACCCCGATGCCCTTCCGCTGCGCATGCAATGCTATCGAGCCGCGCCGTGCGCGCTGCACTCTGTTGATGTCCAGACGCCGGCAGCGCAGAGGCCTGCCGCCGTGTCGTCGATCGCGTCTTGATCCTTGGGGGTCGCGCCTTTGGCGCCGATCAGGGATGTACCGACGATGGCCCTAGTCGTGGTCGACAGGCTTTGCTTCGATACACTCACCTTTTGCGAAGTTGTACATGCCGCCGCGCTCAATGCACAGGCGACGACGAACGCGAGCTTGATCCGCTGCATTGCTTAGCTCTCCGATTGCTTTGTTGGTTGCCGCCGTGGCCTCCGCGGCTTCGATTTCCCTGCCGTGTCGTTCGGCCGCAGGAAGCCACCAAAGGGCGTTGAGGCTCGAATAGACGGTGAAGACAAGGAGGCCGCCGACGACGGCGCCGGCGCCTATCTTGATGACGTCCCCGATGCTGGTCATTCTTCCACCGCCTGGCGAATGTCCTTGATCGCCGCAATGATCCATTGACGAAGGAAGAGCGCACCAAGGCCTATGACAGTCACGGCGCCGACGATGACAAGGAGCGCTTTCCAGTCGAATCCGGCGAAGGCAGCTAGGCTCAAGCCGCCGCCGCTGACCGCGCTTCCGATCCAGCCGAGCAGGTTGAATTTCTTCTTGACGGTCTGCTCTACGGCAGCGGGCACGACCGCCTTTTCCTCGACGACAGGAGCAGCGGAGAACGCCGCCATCTTTGTCGAGGCTCCGGACAGCGCCAGCAGCGCCTTGTGCAGCGCCGAGCGCGTCTTCGGCCCGGCATCGCCATCGACATCAAGCCCGGCATTCGCCTGGAACTGACGGACGCCATCGGCCTTGTAGCCGAGAACCACGAGCGAAAGCCGGACATAGTGATCGATGCGATCGGCAAGGCCGTTGATGCCGCCATTGATGCGCTTCGTGATCGTCTCGATGTCGCCCTGGTCGGCCCAGCGGTTCAAGTCGTGGGTGTCCCAATACCAGAGAGGCCCGAGGCCTTCCCACGGATCAGTGTTGATCGCTTCGGGATGGCGAACGAAGTCAGGGCAGTTCATCGCGTGCGATCTGCACCAATCGGTAAAGGCCCGATAGTTCGCCTTACCGGTGATCTGCATTGCCGTGCGGCCGGCGTAGATCTTGCCATCACCGTCCAGCTCGGGAGTGTTGCCGAGATCAGCGCGCGTATCGTAGCGCTTCTGTGCTGGCGTCGGCCCCCAGATTTCACGGTCATATCGGAAATCACCGCTTTCATGCATCACTTGGGCATAGAACTGAACGGCACGGTGCGGCCGATCCATTCCAAGTTCGGCGCCATAGCGGCTGATAGTGATCAGCACCGAGTTCATATTCTGGGCATTCACAGCCCCTTTTGCAGCCGCGCGCAATTGCTCGGCAGTTACCTGCACGTTCATTGAAAGCTCCAGATTTTGGATGGGGTTAGGACTGCGACGTCAGCCGATGACCGGCCAAGCGACAGCTTCGAAGATGGCCCTTGCGGTAGCCTCGGACGAGGCATCACCGATCGAGGCCTTGGCGCTTAGGCGGATGGATTCGATTGCCGCGCCGATCATCTGCCATTGCGTGTAAGCGTCGTTGACGACAGTAGCGACCCCGGCAAGTGTCTCAGCGGTGATGCCGACTTCAGCGGACAGCATCGGATAGTCCGCAGGTTCGGGTTCTACCGTGGCAAGGTACCGCGCCGCCTCAGCCGCTTTCTGCATGTACGTCATGGCCTGGCCAAAGCCGGGAGTGATATACTTCAGGCGCTCGTTCTCGGCGGCGCTATCAATGCCCGCCTTCAGCCAGGACTTGATTTCGTCGAGGGTCGGCGGCTCGGGCGTTTCAGGGAGCTCCGGAGATGGAGGCTCCGATATTGTGAAGCCGCCGTCGATCGAGATGATTTTTCCCTCGATAACGCCCTCGATCGCCAGAGCGTATTGCTCTTCCGAAATCTCAATACCGCCGGGAAGTTCGTCGGTGGCAACCTGTCCGTTATTAGCCCAAGGCATTATTTCACCCTCATGTAAGCTTTAGCGCCGATGTTCTTCATGCGCGTTTCGTTAGCTGTTCTAGGCGTGCCGTTGACGCCGTCCGAGATGGAGCCCTTGACGCGGTCCGTTTTAACCGCTCCCGCCGAAGCGCTATCGATGACATCGGTTTGGCCTACCACGGTGGCTGTACCGCGACCGCCAGAGTTACTGTCGTAGTTGTGCCAGTGTCCCTGATAGGTGTCATCCTGGAGCGTGTTTGGCGACGTGCTCGGGCGAACGATACGACCCTCGGTGTTGAGGAGACGGATGGTTTGCCCGTTCATTGGCGATCCGGACACTGAGATAACCGCCGAAGCGCTCACAAGCGGGGCAGAGCCGGAGACTGATTCCGACGTCAATTTTCCGTTGTTGAAGTTGCCAGAGCCGGTAAGTCCCGCAGTGAGCTCGACAAAGGTCACGTCCGGGTCGCTGACGGGAGGAACGTCCACGCCTGCCAATGCTGTGTTGGCATAGTAGTGTTCACCGATCTTGACGGTCTTCCATTTGGACTGAGCCCAAAAGTTTGCAAGCGTGATTTTGCGGAGCAAGCCCGAGACACTGTCCCAAAATCCTAGCTCGTCGGCATCGACAAAGGCAGTCTTTGCGGTGGCGGCGTGGATAGCTGGGGCTAGAGCACCGGCCGCCGCACTGGCTGCGTTGGACGCCGATGTAGCAGCATTGGTGGCAGATGTGCTCGCCGCGCTTGCGGAGGCGGCGGCTGCCGTGACAGCGGCATTGAGGTCACCGACAGAGAACAAGACGGTGAAAACCGAGCCGTTGAAGAGGAGCGTTGCCTGCCGGCCGCTCGTGAACTCTCCCGGCAGAAGGTTCGATCCATCCCCGTACTTGACCGGATAAGTGCCCACTCCAGAAACCTGGATCGTGACGGCGCCCGCCGAATTGTTGGCGGTAGGTGACATCGTATAGAGGCGGTTCGCCTGGAAGCCGCTGTTCGGCTGCGCGACCACGACTGCATTGCCCGTACCGCCGGTTACAGCCAGCACACCAAGCGCCGCCTGCCCAAACAGCCGATTGTAGGTCATGGGAACCCACGACGAGCCCGTCGCGTCCCACTGCTTCAGCTGCGCCGGATCATAGTTCTTGTCGAGCCAAAGCTTATCCGTCGCCGGCGGAACAAGCCCGTCTACCATGTTCTCGAAGACACCGGCCGCGCGCAGCGCCGCAAGAACAAGCTCCGACACGCGGACGAATTTCCCCGTCTCGCTGGTCAGGGTCGTTCCCGTCAGGAAGAAGCCCCAATGCTGGGAATTGTCGAATTCTGTTGCCATGCGTTTACCTCAAGCAAAGGTTGCCGATCGGGCAGCCTTGTCTTCGTTGCGGATTTCGGTTGTATTGGAGCCCTTCACCGGGAGGGGCACATGGGCCTGCTTGCTTTACTCGTCGCACTGACCATCGATCCGATCCGGATCGCTGCTGTGCTTCTCTGCGTGGCCTTCATCTGCAAGACCTATGCGCCAGGCAGCCGGGTTCTGGTGACTGTAATCTCGCTCGCGTTGATCGCCGGCTTGATCACGTTCCTCGTCGAAACGATGCATGTCATACCGGCGTCAGCCGCCGAAATAGCAGTTAAGTTCGCGTTTGGTCTGATCGCCAACGCCATCATTGCTGGAATAGCGTTTGGCTGCATCAAGCTTTTCAGCGGCCGCCGTCAACAGCATCGATAAGCGCTGGTTTAAGGCCGATATGCACCGCGGACCTGACGCCCGGTAGCGTTGCGCCTGGCAGCTGACGGATGATCGCGTTTGCGCCCGACTTTTTCAAATCACCTGCCGCAAGCTGTTGCGCAATCTGCGTCAGATCCTCGAAGGCACCGATGGTAGGGCCGGCGAACGCGCCAAACGTGCCACGGCTGGCGAAGCGGGATGCCGTTCCCCTGCCCTTGTCACCCGCCACTGCCGACGCCGCTGTCATGATGCCGGGAAGGCCGACCTTCTCCGCCGTGTTCGAAAACTCGAACGGAATGGCGAGGATGCCGGAGCGATCGACGCCGTTCGCGATCCAGAGGCCCGGATTTTCAAGAAGCTTATTCGCCTCGTCGACATCGCCGCGCTCGACGTACTTCAGGTAGGAGATCATCATGCCCAGGCCGGTCGCATAGACCAGCTGCTCGGCGAGGCGGTGCGGCCGCTCCTGAAGGCCTGCGATCAACACACGCTGATGGCTGGCGAGCGAGAATGACTTGAACTGAAAGAGCAGCTTACCGACGTTCGACTTCATCCAGAGCGGGTTATCAGCCACGCCCTTCATGATCACCGTACGGTCGGCGTCCTTGTTCAAGGCTGCGGCCCATGCGCGACGGGCGACATCATCGTCCCACGCCGACGCGTTGGCGCCGAAAATGCCGTCTTCCTCGACGCCATGGCGCTGGAACTGGCCGGCGATGCGTTGCGCCATGTCCTCGTCGATGCCGAGCATTGCCATGTAGGCCTTCTCCGCCTTGTCGGCGGCGGCCCAATTCGTGGCGTTGCGAAGCATGCGGTTCTGCGACATTACCGCGACGACCGTGCGCAACGTGTCGTTCCAGTAGCCCAGCCCCGTAGCCTTGGTGAACGCGTTCGAGGTGTTCGACAGGAAGCGCTCGAACTTGGAGCCGTGGGCGTATGGGTCTTGTAGGTCAGCGAGGTTAGCCAGGCGTGACTGCAACACCCGCTCGGTGACGACGCCGAGGTCGCGGGCGTCCTGACGAGCAATCTTCGCGGCCCGGGTACCGGACACGAGGGCTGGCAGTCCGTCCGTCATGATCTGGCGCGCACCGAACTTGCCGAGGATGCTGGCGGCGTCCGTCAAGCTGGTTAGGGTGACGCCGCCCATCAAGCGGAGATAGTTCCAAGTCAGCGCAGCGCGCGTGATCTTGCTCCAGTCGCTGCCCTCATCAGCGGCTTTGTACGTGCCACGGATCATGTCGCGGAAGGCCGTGAGGTTCTTCACGTCACGAGCTTCCGCCTTGCTCAACTTCTCGCGCTCGGCCGGGGTCTTCGCCGTCGAACGAAGCTCCTCGTAGTCACGGGTGATCGCCTCGAACTGCTCCTTCATGTCGGGGCGACCGAACTTCTGGGCAAGCTCCACCTCCGCGCCCATGGTGCGGGCATAGCGGCGCAGCACGACTTCCATATCGTTTTCGAGAAAGTCTTCGACACGTTCGTCCGGAATGTTGAAGGTGCGTTCCTTCAGCGGTCCACGCTTCACCGGTACCAGCCATTCAGGAACATCGCCGGCACCCTTGCCCGTCAAGTTGTTGAAGACCGAGCTGACGATCTCCTCGATGTAATCCGCCCGGTCCTCGGGGCTGATGAAATCAGGGATTTCTTCCTTCTGCTTCGGAAGAGTTGGCTTCAGCGTGTCAGACTTCTTTGTCGCCTTTGCGATGCGCTGATCGATCTCCTTTGCCTGGGCCGTCAGCTTCTCGATTTCAGCCTTCATGGCAGGCGTCTGTCTGCCTTCGGACTGTACGAGCTTCAAAGCCTCGAGGCGGTTTGTCACGCGAACCTTTTCATAGCGCGCGGAGCCGTATTCGCGGCGCGCCTTGGCATAGTCAACCATGCGGCCGATCGCCGGCGATTCGCGCGCGAGATCAGCGCTTGCATTGATCTGCTCTTCGAGGTCGGCAAGCTCCTTCGCCACCTTGCGAGCCTCTGCATCCGAAATGATCCGCTCGTCGTGAATGGCCTGGCTTGCTTTGTCAAAGTCGGCAATCTCCTGCTGCAGGCGGTTGATGCGGCCTTCGACTTCCCCGATCGACTTCTCCCGGCCGGTCGTCTTCTGAAGCAGATCGCGGATTTCTTTGACGGATGCATTTTCGGGCAGACCGACAGACTTCAGCCAGTCACCAATATTCTCGGTCAGTGCTTCGGCATCGGACGCCCTGGCTGCCGCCTCGTTGGTGCGGATAGGGTCGCCGGCGATCTCGCGACGAACGGCATCGAGCAAATCACCCGGATCTGCGTAGCCGTTGGCGCCTTCGTGAAAATTGTCCTTGAGTACCTGGTGTTCACCCCAGACGATCGTATCACCGGAGCCGAGACCCCTCTTGCTGTTGAAAAGCCCCGGGTGCGACTTCGGATTGACGCCCATGGCGCGCAGTTCCTTGTCGAGCTTGCCGCCGACGCGCACACCGCCCCACTGCTTGAAGACGTCAAGTACCGGGTATCGCTCCGCATAGGTTGGCTTCTTGTTCAAAAGCCGCTCGGCCTTCTTCGCTTCCTTGATCGCAGGTAGAAGGGTGTCGTCATCCTTCGCCGTCTTCAGGATCTCGACCACCTGTTGCGGCGGGCGTTGACTGACCATCTCTTCGCGGCCGGCGATGTTGCGATCGATGTCCGCATTCTTCCGGCTGCGCAGCGCGGCGCGTTCGTCGAGGCGCTTCTGCACATTGTTCAGGCGTTCAAAAGCACGGTCC
This sequence comes from Rhizobium sp. Root708, assembly GCF_001429725.1. Classification (GTDB taxonomy): domain Bacteria; phylum Pseudomonadota; class Alphaproteobacteria; order Rhizobiales; family Rhizobiaceae; genus Rhizobium. The sequence goes on from NZ_LMHV01000040.1 coordinate 191,280, forward strand.
ATCCGATCGTCGACGTAGAGCGAATCCACGATCTTGTTACCGACCTGGCGCTCTTCCTGCCGGATCAGAGCCTTATCCAACTGCTCGGAGAAGTACCGACGCGCGATCTCGCGGAAGCGGCCCTCTTCACCGATCAGCTTCTGTCGGTTCCACAAGCGCGTCACGTAGGAGGCGGCGGTCGTCGTCTTGACGTCTTCAGGCAGCAACTCAAGGGCCTTCGCTCGCTCGAATAGAGGATCGAAGATCTTGGTGCGGGCCTCCTGCGCCGCCTGGGTGACGAAGGCATTGCCATTGATATCCACGTCACCACGGCGGCCGGCCAGCGCGACAGCCCGGTTGAAGTCGGTCAGCGAGCCCTGAAAGCCGTTCTTGCGCGCTTCGCGATAAAGCTTCCGCGATGAACCAAGCCAGTCGCCGACGGCGCCGCGCTCGTAGAGCTTGACGGAATTCTCCACGTCAGCGCCGAGCGATCGGCCCTCCATGTTCATGGTCGTGTAGATCGGGTTGTCGACGAGCTTGTTATAGAACTCGCGCACCTTCACCGAAGGCGAAAGCATAGTCTGAACGCCGGGATTGATGCGAGCGGCTGCGGTAGCGCGCGTCACCAGTTCGGCCGCCTTGCCGCCACCGACGCCAAGGTCGGACATGTCTACTTCATCGACAGCGGCAGCGCCGGCCGCCTGCGCGCGCTTGATCGCCGTGTCGGTGACATCGACGATATCGGGCAGATCGTTTGTGAAATCGTTCTCGATCGCCTTGCCAATCGCAGAGAATTCACGGTGATTGAAGAACTTGGCGCCGACTGAGCCGATGAGCCCGCCGAGGAGTACGGAACCGCCTACCGCCATAGCGCTTTCAGCGGCAGTGCGGGTTTCCTGAGTGGCCTGCAATCCCGCTTCCTGCGCCACTGTTCCGACGCCAGCTGCAACACCAACGGATGCAGCAGTCTTCAGCACGGAAAAGCCACCCTTACCAGCCTTCACAAATTCGCCACCAGGAACAAGGATCGTAGGATCTGTCAGTTGTGTGATGGCGGTAGAGCTGAGATAGTTGGTCCACCCACTCGCATCGAGCGTTTCGCGATCCTTCTTCTCTTGGTCTACCTGCGCACGCAAAGCATCGGCGGCGGGCTTGCTGAAAATGTTCTCCCCCCGCGACGGATCTTCGTCGAGGTATGGCTTCATGTCAGGATCGTCGTAGACGTTATAGGTCTGGTCGATCTGCTGCCTGTTGCCGGCGTTGATATTGATGCCGGCCCTCGTGATTGCAGAACCGATGAGGCCATTTTGACGCAAGTTCGCTTCCAGCGTCGTGAGAAAGGACGGATCTGGCGTGTCGTAGTCGGAAATGCCGACAGTGCCGACGTCGGTGAAAGGATTGCTTCTGTCCAACGGCATCAGAAACCACCTCCGCCGCCGCCTACGCCCGCAGTTGACGGGTTCAATGGTCCTGGCATCATTTCTTGCATGCGAAGCTTCTCCTGCGCCGTCTGCGCGGCTCTGGCCTTCATCCACGCGGGACCGACCGTGCTATTCATCGCATCCGTCACCGCCTTGCCTTCCTCGATCGTTCGATCGCGGTTGTCTGTCATGCGCTGCTGTGAGGCGCGCACGCGGCCTTCTTTCTGCTCCTGAAAGAATTTCTGCGAAGCTTCAGGATCGGCATAGAACGGGAGATTGAATCGCTCGAGCTTTCCATCCTTCTTGTAGAAAACTGCGTATCTGGGTGGCTTCCCGGCGCGAACGTCCTGCCCGGTGATGTCGTCAGGCTGCAGGAAGAACTGATCAGCGCTCACGCCTTCCGCCTTCATGACCTCATTCAACTGGGTCTGAATGTAGGTGTGCGTTCCATCGGGAGCGGCGGGATAAACCTTCTCGGGCGGGTACTTCACCACAACGTTCGAGCCCATCGGCGTGAAGCTGGTGACACCGTAAGTACGCTGAAACCGCTGATCAGCCGCCTTCTTCGCGACAGTCAAATCGCCACCTGCGTCAACTATTGCTTCCTGGTAGAGCGATCGATAGTCGGCCACCATAGCCGCCTCTGCTGCAGGCGTAGGACCAAGCGACGGGTTCGTCCTCCATCCGGCGATACTGTCATCGAATGATGCAGCGATGGTCGAGGAGTCGACCAGCTTCACCGCGTCCGCGACCGTCTTCGACTTCAGCAGGGCTTCGCGCTGGGCAGCTTTCTCGGGATTGTCGGCGTCGACGAGCCGCTTTGCCGCTTCATCTGCCGAGTATCCCATGTCGCGTGTATATGACCGGTACAGATCAAGCTTCTTCTGAACGGCCGCGCCGCCATCCATTGCCGAGAACGACACGGGCGCATTCTTCTGCAGGACGTCGGCCGCCTGCATCGACTGTGCGACGGCAGCAGCGTCGGTCGAGATCGACCCGCGGCGAAGTTCAGCCTGCACGGCCTTAGGGATGTAGCCGGTCTGGGCGATAAAGCCGGAGGTGATCGCCTGCTTGTCCTCGCCCGACGCGCCGGTGATCATGCGGTCGTAGGCCTTCTCCGCCACCTTCGTCTGTTCGCCGTCGAAAGCGTTGATGGAGCCCTTGCCGGCACCGATCGCGGAGATGAGCTCGGGAACGCCTGCATTCTCTTTGACGGCAGTGTGAAGGGCATTGATCAGCGAAGCCTTGTCGCCGTTGTCGAGCGTGCTGTTTCGGAGGATCTGGCTTTCGAGCTGCGGCTGCGGATTGCGGGCGATCTGAAGGTTGAAATCGTCCTTGATCGCGGTGCGCTGGCGCGTCTGCTCCTGCGCATAGTCCTGCTCGCCCTGCTTATACAGCTGGTCCCGGCGTTCGTAGGAAATCTTGCTGTAGTCAGAAGGTGGAGTTGTGCCGGCGCCACCCATCTTCTTTTCCGCCCATGCGCGAACGTCGCCTGCCGTTTTGCCGTTCAGGAACGGATTCGCGCCGACGACATCCGGCCCCACAACCGAAGCGATCGGGGCGTTTGGATCGGCCTTGATAACCTGCGCAGCCCCGCGAGGGCCAAGGAAGTGGGCGAGATAGACATTGCCGTCCGTGGTCGCAACGCCCTGGTTCTGAAGGAACGCGCTGTTTTCCTGCGCGTAGCGAGCCGTCATGTCTCGAGAGAGTGAACCGTCAGACTTCATGGCGAGAATATCTTGTGCGCTCTTCCCCTCGGCAACATCCGGGCGGTACTTCTTGACCATCGAGAGCCATGTGCTGTCGATGAACTGACCCGCACCGCCTGCCGAGGACGTCGGGTTCTGGGCATTGTCGTTCCCGCCGCTTTCAATGCCGATGATGCGATCGACGACCGAGCCGCCTCCGTTCGGGCTGATGGAAGCAAGGGCCGCCTTTGGGTTCTGGGAGAACTCCCATTTCCATTTGCTTTCGGCAGCGTCGGAATCCCACTGCGCGCGGCGCTCGGCCTTCCACGGCTCCGGCATGTTGGTCGCATCGATCGCCGCGAGGCCCTGCTTCTTCAAGTCCTCGTAGGGTGCGCCGTTCGACTGGATGCTGGTGCGGATGCCGTCAAGCGACTGCTTCGTCGAGCGGTCGTAGTATTCGCCCTTGACCGTGTTTTCGTAGGCCGAGGCCTTCTCGAATAGCGAATTTCCACGCGCCAGGATGTTATTCAGGTAACCCGTCTGCGCGTCTTCATTGAGCCCTTCGAAATTGGCCTTCGCGAAGTCGTTGGCGCGTTGCTGGTATCCCTCCATGAACTGGCGGGTGAAACCGATACCGCTTTCGCTCGATCCCTCCCGGGCTTTGAGGAAAGACTGCTCCTCCTCATTGAGGAACTTGTTCAGGTTCGTCGATACAGTGTTCGACTTGTCATTGAGGACGTCAGCCTGTTCCTGCGTGCGCAGGTCGTTGATGTTGTAGGCAGCCTGAACGACCTGCTGGCCGGCGTTGGCAATGGCTGCACCGACCATAGGCGTCGGACCATTGGGCGCAATGCGGCCGGAGCGCGTGCCGGCATAGCCTACGTCGCGAGAAGTCGGGATATTGACCATGTATTAGCGAGGCCCCACGTACGGTTGCTTGATTGTCGAGGCGGGCGCCGTCTTCGCTGATTGCTGCCCGAAGCGGCTGAACATCGACGAGACACCGCCAAACAGCTGACCGGCAGCTGCTATACGGGCCGCCTTCATCGCCGAATTGGCGTTGTATCCAGCCACGGCGGCAGCATCGTTGTAGCCTCGCGCCTGCTGTTCGCCCTTATAGATTTCGGACTGGCCAGCATATGCCGTTGCGTCGGCGGTATCGCCCATCAGATCGATGACGGATGCATCGGAAATAGACCCGCCAGAACCCGCCACGGTCGCGCGCTGCTGCGAAAGGAGAAACTGCCCTTCCTTGTAGCGCTGCGCCGCGTCACGCTGGCTGGCGGCAACGGCTTCGTCTGCCTGCTGCTCGTTGACCTTTTGCTCGTATTGATATCGAGCCTTGTCCTCGCGGCCTTGCTCCATGGTGCCGGCAACCTGCATCGCCGTCCCGGCAAGGCCTGCAAGGCCAGCAATCAGTTCGAAACCTGACATTCCCAAATTACCTCGTTATCGACGACTTCGTCGGTGGGCAGAAATCCCAGATGCTTCAGGAGCGCTTCCGCGCGAGGGATGCGTGTGTCGCATCGCGCCTTGATGACCTTGGCGCCTTTGCTCTTCGCTTCATGGATGCCTGCCACGATATGGCGGTAGATCGACGGCTTGAGATACTGCGGCGGCACGTCAAGGAAGGCGAACCAAACGCCGTCTGCCGTCTCCAGCGCACCGCCAAATCCAGCAATCAGCCTTCCATTCCGTAGCGCCCTCGCCACCCATTGGGATTTGAACTCGATCGCACCGTAGAACCGGGCGATATCGTCGTCTGTGGCCTGCCGGATCTCAGCCATTCGTCTTGACGTCCATGACTAGCGACGCCGCCGTGAAGGGGTACGGAGAGCGATGCTCAAGGCAGATACGGCTGTCGGTGTCCCAGTCGCTCGAAACGCTCATCATGTCGGCGTCATACGTCTTGTAGAGCGTGTTCGGCGCGATCGGCTTGTCGCTCTTCGTGGTGGTCAGTTTTCGAAGGGTGTCGAAGGTATTCCCGACACGAAGGCCGTCGAGCATCGTGTTCGTAAGGTAGAGCCCGAGCTGCGAAACCCGCTTCTTCTGGAATAGCGCCGTGCCACCAGCAGCCCCGTATGCCAGCTTTGTCGACTGCCAGCGCCCGACGTAGGGCAGACCGATGACAACGTTGCTGGCGGCCACGGCAAGCGTCACCTGATTGCCGGTCACGGTGTAAAGGTTGTCCTGATCATTCACGGCCTTGCCGTCTGCCCAGACCGTTACCTGTCGGCCATTGAGGTGCGGCACGCTGAAGACGGTAGCCGGCGCGCCAGAGAAGCGCGTGAACGCGTCGGCGAGGCAGTTGATTGGACCGCCCTTGCAGTCCTTCATGTCGGCTAGGCGCTCGAGGCGCTGCGTGCCGTTGCGCACTACAGCGAAATAGACACCGTCCTGACCTGCGCCGCGGTTTGAGCTGACGCGCTTGAACAAGCCGTCGGTTACTACCCGCGACCACGCCACCACCTTTTCCGATGGCTCGTAGGTCAGCGCCCGAGCTTCCCCGTTTGCGAGTATCAGCCATAGGACCGTGTCTGGCCGGCGCTGGACGGCGATATCAACCACCGCATATCCGTCGCAGATTTCCTCATGCATGGCCGTCAGGTCGGTCGATCCGTAGTCGAGCGTCCCCTGCTCTGCTGAAAGTGCAAAGATGGCGGTACCGGACGTCTGCACGAAGATACCGTCCTTGTCGCACTTCACCGCGCGGAGATCCGAACATCCGCGAGTGGAGCTTTCCACCGGGAACCAGGCGCCTGCGGTCAGCGGCTCGTCGAAGCTGGACGCCTTGACGGAGATTTCGGAGGCATCGGTCCCGGCGAGCAAGCGCTGAAGGCCGAGCAGCCACAGGATGCCTCGATCGGTATCGGCGCCAACTGATCTGGCGATCGGCGCGGAATCACCTTCGACCGTGTCGTCGAAGCTCTTGTAGGCATCCGGCACCGAACCGTAGATGAAATCACCCTGCCCCCAGTAGAGCCGGCCGCCGAACACCTGAACCGCCGTTGGCCAGCCGTCGTAGTCAGACCAGACTGACGTATCCCATTCGAACGTTGACGTAGTGGAATACAGGCGTTTGAGCACTTCCGCGCTGACGGCGGTGGGGCTTGTGTAATCCGTGACACGAACAATGCCCGACTGGCTGCCGCCGCCGTAAACAAGGGCGGTGACGATCGTGCCGCTGGTGTAGCCGCCGGACGCGACGGCAAAGCGGAAGTACTTCACGACGTTGTTGTCGCTGTCCTGATAGCTGCTCGACGTGTTCGTGGTGTAGGTGCCGATATCGCTCCACGAGGAAGGATTGCCGGACCCGTCATCAACAGAGACCTGCAGGCGGACGGCGCCGACCCATGTGCCTGTGATCGACCAACTGAAGGAACGCGCCGCGCCGACGCCGGCAACGCGGATATAGGCGCCATTGGCTGGTGCGCTGGTGAAAGATTCGTTGACCGTCTGTCCGCTCTGGAAGATGCGAAACAAGCGGCCAATCATCTTCGGCGTGAAGAAGTTCCGGCTTGCGGCCAGCGTGATATTGCCCGTCAGCGCGCTCGGCGACAGGGCGGTGACGCCATCTGATGACACGAATGGGCCATCGTCAACCTTGTAGCGTTGTACCCCCCAGCTCGTGGCGCTGCGCCGCTGGATCATGCGTTGCTGGTAGACGCCGCCGGACGCCGTGTAGAGCACGTCCTTGTGCTGGCGGTACCTAATAAGCTCTTCGGCGAGGTCGGCTTGCGTCCACGGCGTCGGGACAACCATGTCACCGGCCGCCTCGATCGTGCAGGCGTTGATCAGGGCAATGCGGGCATTGTCATTCGATAGCTCGAGATAGACCGTGCCAGCGCCTGGCGTAAAGGCGATCGAGTGGACACCATCGTCCAGCGCCAGCGCTTCGAGGATGTCCGAGCCACCAACAGTCGTACCAAGGCGGATGTTGACCGGGCCGCGGACCACGTCCACGCGGACGGCATGTTCTTTTGGCTGGTCGCCAGCAGAGACGGTCAGCGTCTGGCGAGCGACCGCGCGTGACTGCGTGGTGCCAGACAGAACGAGGTTGCCCGCGTTGACGGTTGCCGACGCGCCAAGCCCGCTGGCATCAGTCCATCCGGTGAAAGCACTGAAATCGCCGCTGGTGATAGCGGTCGAAACCGCCACGCGGCTGACGAATGCCTTGTCCTTGACGACGCGCATAACGCCGTCCGACAGGACAGGAATGAGTGCCGAGCCGCCGGAGAAGGAATATTCGAGCAGCGCTACATCACCGACATCGATGTTGGTGATGTGTTCAAGGCCAGGGCGCAGCGTCATAGAGCCAACGACACGCGGAAGCTGGTTCAGATACAGCGAGCCGGCAAACTGCAAGCGTTCGAGATCCAGACGCGAAAGCGCTTCGTCGCCTACCTCGCCGCCGTTCAGGGAATAGACCGGAGCTTTTACCCGAGGCATCAGACATCACCCTCTTGGAAGGTAATCTGTCCGCCGACAAGCGTGCCGCCGCGCCGATCGCCAAGACCGCCAGTGCCGCCCATACGTGCCCTGATCCACGAACCTGGGGGGAGAACCTTGTTGTTCTCGTTCCTAGCGTCGACGCTCTTCGCCTGGCGCAGCGCCTTGTCCATGCGCTTTTCGATCTTCTGCTCCAGCGTGTCGCCCGATGTCAGGCGGCCGCAGGTGTCGTAAGCCAGCTTTGCGGCGACGTATTTCCAAAACATCGTCGGCCATTTGCTGATCTGGTCGTCGGCCATCTTCGCTTTGCTGATGTAGCGCAGGAAGATGATGTTGGTGTTCGAATAGATCTGACCGCCTTCGTCGAGATAGTCGAGGAACGGCGAGAACGTCGGGGAATTGCTGACCGTCAGCGACCGGATCCAGTCGCCCGGGTAATCCAGCGCGAACTGCCACCCGACCGAAGGCGTCACGGCGCCATTGACGGACAAGGCTGCAGACATCTTGGCGAAGTTCCAGTCACCCGCGTTGAAGGCCTCCTCGACCACACCAGCCCAAGCGTTGCCAAAGGTGTAAACAGCCTCGACGTCATCGGAGAGTGTGGTGATTGTGGGCTTCTCTAGGTGAACTAGAGCCTGCCGCCATACCTGCAGCTTGTCCGCCATCGGTTATTCGCCTTTCAGAAGCTCGATATGCTTGGCCGCGGCCTTCTCGGCGGCGTCCTTCGTATCGAAGCCGAACTGGATGATTTCGCCGTTATGAATGAACCGCCATTTGTGGTGCGGCCCACCATGGCTGACGATGGCGTCGGACACTTCTGCATCCTTGACCTTCGGAGCCTTGTTCTCGTCGAACACGCGCAGAACCCGAACCTTTGCAGTGGTCTTGGTGACCGACAGGACGCGCAGATCGCAATCAAGATTCTGATCGTCGGAAAGGATGCTGATCAACATGCCGACCCGAAACGAATTCAGGTGGTTTGCGAAGAACTCGGGATGCGTGACATCGTCGAGCGTGGTTTCTGCGGGCACTGTCGCTGCGTAACGGCCGATCGCGTAGTCGGCCTGCATGAAGCGATGCCCCGCCAGCCTTGCTGCTGTGGACATGGTTTTCACCTACGAAAAATGGAAAGGGAAACGGGAGGCAGTTGCCCACCTCCCGAAGGATACCGGTGTTTAGTCGGTATCGGTCGGCGTCACGACGAGACCGTCGGTCAAGTCGATGCCCAGGCCGTCAGAGCCGGTGGCCTCATCGATGACGAAGCACAGGTTAACCGCCGTGGTCGGGCCGCCAATCGTCGTCGTCTTGGTGCGAACCCAGACGAGATCGCCCTGGCGGGCGCCCTTCTTGTAACCGTCCGACACGTAGTTAGTAGTGTTGACGGTGGCGATGGCGTCCACCGAATCCAGCAGCCATGTCTTCATGGTGCTGGGGCCGGAAAGACCATCGGTCAGGAGTTTGAAGCCTGCGGTTTCATAAGCCATGGTTCAAGGCCTCCTTACGTGAATGCAGCGGTGTCGTCGGTGACCACCTTGAGGACACCGGCCTGCTGCAGGATCGTGGCGCCGTCGTAGAGGGTCGCACGATCCCAGCTGTAGTCGTCCTCGCCGTTGTAGCCAGACTCGACCTGGATATCGCCAGATGCGATGGCGTAACCAACCGCAGGCTTGGCGAAGATGAAGTTGGACGCCGTGGCAGTTCCCATTCCCGGCAGTCCAGTGTGCATGATGTGCTTCGCGCCCAGCCACATCTTCGGACGATCGAGCGCGAGGCCGGCGAGCGGCTTGGCGTCGACATAGTCGGCAGACAGGAACTGGTTGAAGGTGAGCAGGCGAGCCCATGCCTTCGGCGTCCACAGGCAGGTGATTTCAGCGCCAGGCATGACGTTGTTCTGCCAGAGCGCGGAAAGCTCATCGACGACCTTGCCATAGGTCAGCGTCTGCGCGGTACCACCCGCATAGACGTTCGTCGCCGTCGCGAGTGCGTCGGTGATGGTGTAGTCGACTTCGCGGGAGGCCGTGAGAGCACCTGCATTCTGCATCGCTTCGCGGAGGTTCGCGGGAGCGGTGAAGACGTTGAAACCGGTCTGGGTTTCCTTCGAGTGCTTTTCCTTCAGCGTGATCGTCGGCTGCGTGTCCGTGCGATTGCGGGAAGGAATGAGGCCGTTGGTACCGCGTTCAGTCATGCGGCCGGCGGCGCCCTGCAAAGCGAACTTTGCATTGAGGCCGGAGATCATGATTTCGCGGGTGACCGAGTCCTTGAGGTAGGTTTCGCCGCGCTGAAATGCGACGACCCACTCATCACGGTACTGGTCTTTTGTGATTGCGTAAGGCATCGACAAAAACCTTTCGTGTTGATGCTTGGGAGGTTGATTTCAGACGAGATCAGGGTGCCGATCGCTGCAGGTGCGGGGTGCCTTGGACATGCCAAGGGGCCGCGCCGTCGCTTTGAACGGGGCGTCACATCATCTTTTCAGTTTCGAGTAGTCTTGCGGGGCCGTTGCCGGGATGCCGCGGGAGGTAATCAGCCCTTGCGGGCGTTGATCTTGTCGCGCTGGGCGTACAGCGAGGTAATCTTCTGCTGAACGTCGTCGCTCTTGTATTTCGCTGGATCCTTCTGCCGAAGCTCCAGAAGCTCGTCGATCTTCTCCTGAACGGTGCGAGCGGTGGTTTCCACATCGCCTGTCAGGATGGCCGTGCCGCCGTAGTAGTCGGCACCGATCTGCGCCATCATCTTTACGAACTCGGCATCGTCCTGCAGCCGGGAGCCGTCCGTCATACGGAGGCCCATCATCCGCTGAAAGCCTTCAGCGCCGAGGTGCGTCGTCATCAGCTGTTCGGCTGCTGCGATATTGCCGTCGTACTCGCCGCCCCATTCGTTGCGAAGGGAAGCCTGCGTTTCCTTGGCGACCTTCGCTAAGTTGCCGTCAAGCTGCTGTTGCTGGGCGGTGGCGAAGTCCTGATACCAATCCAGTGCAGCGGCGGCAGCGCCTGGAGGAACGTTCTTGGCATGCATGGCCGACTTGAAATCCCCGAGGATGGCCTTGTCCTCATCGCTGGGCTTGAAGCCCTCGCGGAAGTCGCCGGGATAGGCCGCAGCATCGTCAGGGATGCCGTTAGCCGCACGGAAGGCTTTCACCTCTTCGGGCGTGGACTTGTCCGTCAGCGCCGTGGCCTTGCCTGCCGTCTTCGCGGTCTGGTAGGCCTCGCGGAAGCCGCGAGAAATGGCATCGATCGACTTGTAACGCTCGAGCTGCTTGGCGATGGCTGGGTCACCACCGGCCAGCTTTTCACGGAAGGCCTGAAGCTCGGCACCATCAGCACCACCAGCGCCAGCGCCGCCGGCACCACCACCGTCTGAGCCGTTTCCGCCTTCGCCGCCTGCTTTACCAGCACCTGCGCCTGCACCACCTTCTCCGCCGGCACCACCACCGGCACCGCCTGCGTTCGGATCTACTTCACCACCGGCATTGTTTTCATCAGCCATCTTTTTCACCTGTCAACAAATCTAAAGGGAAAGAAACAAGCTTGCGGAGCTGCAGGGCTATGTGCCGCTTCCCGCTTTTGAACGCACTGTCGCGCTCCCCGCCATGCTCGGCTGGCAGGTATTCCAGGTCATTGGCGCCGCATATGTGCTGGATCGCAGCGAACGCGCGCTTCTGCTGGTCTTCAGTCGCAATACCTGCAGCGAAGGCCTGAAGGGCAACGCAGTCGGCCTTGCGGATTTCGAGGTCATGGGCAGGCTGAGAGTTGTCCGCGTTGACCTTGACCGGGTACCAAGGGCGATAAGCTCGCTTAGCCATTCATCGCCCCCTGCACTTCCTGCGCAGCCTGCCCTGCTCGACCGGCGACATCGGCGACGTTGCCGGCGTCCTGAAGCTGCTGCTGCTGTGCCATCTGCTGCTGCATCTGCTGGCGAGCCGCTTCCGCCTGCTTCTCATCGACAAGCCAGTCGGCCCGATTGCCAGGCACCACACCGAACGCGTCACGGAAGGATTTCCGGATATCGACGTCCGTCCGGAGGGTCGGATCGAAAACCATGCCCGCCTGAAGAAGGGCGCCGCTCTGCTGGAAGCCGTTGATCACCTGCTGGTCTCTGGCTTCCTTCAGGCTGTTGTTGAACTCGTGGGTTATGTTCTGGCCGAGCAGGATGTCAGGCATATCAACCGGAATGCCGCTGCGATCGACCTGACCGTAGCCGCCAGCGCGCATGACCTTCTCGGTGACCAAGTCCAGCGTCTGGCCTGTCCATTCGTCCTCGATCGGGTCGAACAAAGGCAGCGCGTTGCGGATGTACTCAGACACCAACTGCGAGGTTTCATAGGCTGTCTTCTGGCGCTGCGCAGAAGCAAGCGGCTGAAGCTTGTTGATGTAGAAGGCGTCAGCGAGGCGAGCGCGGGCATCATTGATCAGGTCAACGCCGAGGCCGGTATTCTTGCCGAGATCGACAGCCCGCAGCGCAGCACCAAGTCGCTCGTCATACTCGCTATCGATGTAGGTCACGCCGTTGGACGAGAGATCGATCGGCGACAGCACGGCATCCTGCGTGGCAATCATCGGCGGATCGACCTGCTTCTCGCCCGCCTCGATGATGGTCAGCATCATGCGCTGGATCATGCGAGCCTGAGGCAGGGCAATGATGGTGGCAGGGCTGAAGGCATAGAAGTTGCCGCTGACTGTCTTCCACCTTGGCACGACGTAATCGAAGGTGAATGCCGGCGTCTCCTGAAGGATCGTGCCATCCTCCATCACGTAGAGGTCGGCCCACTTCGCTCCCTTCGGAAACTTCTTGTACGGGTCGTATTTGTCGAGCGGGATGAAGACATGTCGGACCTTCCAGGTGGTCTTCTCGTCCTTCTCCTTGAGCGCGTTCTTCACCGGCTGCGGCAGCTTGGCCTCGCCGAAATGGTAGGCCATCACGTGCGCGGTCATGTCTTCCTTGCGGTGGACGTGGTTGACCTGGCCGTCGGGGCCTTCACACCCTGCCATCTTCTTCGGGTGGTGGCATCGGAACAGCAGGTTATCGCGCTTCTTGTTGTAGCTGACCTGCATCCAGCCCATGCCGAAGGCGGAAAAGTCGTGCTCGACCTCGCTCGCGGCGCGTCGATAGCCGCTGTCTTTCGAATAAAGGATCGCTCGATTGACGTCTGTCATGAATTCCAGGAAGCCAGCAGCCTCCCGATCGCGAGAGATGCTCTCGTTCGAGGCCGCTTCCTTGAACCACTGGCGATCCGAAGGCCTGACCATGGCGCCGATCTGGTCACCCAGTTCGCGGCGCACCAGCGTCGGATAGAAGTCGGTCAGGTGCGAGGCGAATTCCTGCCCGAGGCTGATATCCTGCGTGAAGTTCGCCCGCTCGCAGTAGAAATACTCGGCAATCTCCTGGTGGAGGCTGTCGAGCGTTCCCTTGGACGAGAACATGCGCGAGTCCATCGCCATCAGGTCGCGGCCCGCTTGATCACTCATCAGTTTGCCCCAAGGGTTGAACGGGAGAATTCGCGGCCAATCGTGCCGGGAACGGTTGCCAGCTTGTCGGCAGTCGAGCTGCTGGTTGTGGCGATGGCGCCGGCCGTCTTGCGGCGCGTGCGCTTTGCCAACGGATCATCGGGATCTGGCATCGTGGCCGGTGGCTCCGGGTCAGGATACTCCACCTTCTGTTGCTTCCCACCGCCTAGCAGTCCACCCATTAGCGTTTTCCTCTTAGTCTGGCCTTCATGGCGCTGTTGGACGTGACAGACTGCAGGCGACGGGCTTTCTCGTCCCGACGCTCCTGCGCTGCCTTCGGGCGCTTGAGGCCACCCAGTGTCGAAGCGGAAAGCATGACCGTCGTGTCGCCCTTGTCAGGCGAGCGGCCGAGCATTTCCTTCATCTCTTCCTTTGGCAGGACGACGATTTCCTCGCCGCCGCCACTTGCCCTGACCTCGTAGCGGAAGGCGGATAGATCAGCCTCAAGCTCTGGATCAGGCGGAAGCGCGATCTGCGATCCGTATTCAGGGTCCAGCTGTTCACGGAACTGCCACACGACCTGGCTGCGCAGGTTTTTGAACCCGTACATGCCCTCGCGTGTCGTCGAGGCCGAACCGGACCCACCCTTGAACCCGTAGCAATCGACATCGGCGTGTGCGAGCTGCGTCAGGGTGTCCCCGCCGTAGCCGCCGCCAGCATCGACAACCACCCGGCAGCGGTCCCGCATCTGCTTGATGATCAGGCCTGCAACTGTAGGGCCATCCGGCGTGTCTTTGCCTGGGTGACTGTCAAATCGCGAATACCACCAGCTGTGGCGGCTCTGGATCTGTGTCTTGTCCTTGCCGCCTTGCGCCACATCGCAAGCGACTGCGGTCATTGGCACGTCTTCCGGCGGGCGATCCGTCCAGCGAGCCATCGCAAGCTGGATCCACTTCGACGGGATCACCTGCCCCGGCGCGTCTTCAGTCTGCACGTTGAACAGGCCGTGGCGCATACGGTCGCGAAGCTCTTTCGGAAGAGCCTCAAGCGTGGAGCTATAGCCCGTTGCCATCAGGTCTGGATTGTCTTCGAGCTTCGACTGAATGAACGTTCTCGATCGAGCGGTGACCTGCTCGCCGTTGATCTCGTGCGGTCCCGGGCCGTCAACCTCCATGTCCTCGCCGTCGACCGTCGTGAACCAACGAAGCTCGCCAGACTTGGCCGGGTTGGGGTGTGACTTATCAAGCCATGGTGCCCAGTACCTGATGACCCACATCCCTTCAGCGGAGGTTGGTGGGTTGCCTGTTGCCAGCACCCGGCAGCGAGCGCCGTCAGCATCGCGAAGCCAGCCGATAATGTAGCGATACATGCTCTCGGAGAACTGTGTAATCTCGTCGAAGCCCTTCAGCCTATGCGGCCGGCCCTGATACTTCTCCTTGTCCGCTTCGTTCGGCACGCCGCCCAGTTCGATCTTGCCGCCCTTAGGAAGGCGCCAGACGTGCGACTGACTGTTGTACCCGGCACGACTGCCGAGCATGCGTGCGATCTCGTCTTCGATGCCCTTGATCTGAGTGGCCTGGCGGCGAAGGATCAGCGCCGGCTGGTACTCTTCAAGGGCCATTCCGCAAAGGAGCGCTGTCTTCCCCCCGCCTGCAGCACCGCCGTAGAAGGTCTCATCGGCTTCCGAGAACCATGCGTCGGTCTGTGGGCCTGGGTTCGGGATCATGTACCGGCCGTCGCTGGACTTCATGGCCTGATCGATAATCTCCTGCCGCGCTTCGGGCTGGAGAGCGTCAAGGGCGGCCAGAACCTCACTTAGCTGCACTGTTGAGCCCCTGAGCAAGAAGGAACGCCACACGGCGCGCTATGTCGTTCTTCGACAGTTCGTCGACCACAGGAGCCGGAAGCGGGTTGCCGTCCGGATCTCCATGGCCAACCTGGTCACGGAAGGCGTTGACCGAGATATGCTTGCCGAGCAGTTCAAGCCGCTTGATGCGGTCGGACATGCGGACCTTGCGGACGGTGACCTTCGTCTTCCCGTCGTCCCCGGTCTCTTCAGCGATGTCGATCCCTGCGATCAGGCCTTGCCGCCAGATCAGCGGCCATTGCTTGATCGGAAGCATCCGGCCTTCGTCGTCGTAGAGATCGGCCACGTCGGCTGATACCTCTTCAGCTAGACGCTTGAGGACGAAGGCTGCGTCAGTTTCCGTCTTCTTGGCCCGTTTGTATTGAGCGTCAGCAATGGCCGCCTGAACTTCAACATGCTTCAACAGGCGCTGACCCTGCGAGTGGGCCGTCTTCGCGCTGTAGCCTGCCCTGACGGCCGCCTGTGTGGCGTTCAGGTCAAGCAGGTATTCCTGCACGAACCGAAGCTGCTGCGCATTGAGGCTGGAAGCTGTCACGGGGTCACCTTGAAAAGGTAAAACCGCTTGGCCCGCGGCAGGGCTATGGAGGTGTCCACAAATTGAGGAGACCTACTTCTCGGCCGCCTTCTTGCGTTCCGGGGTTTTCTTCGGTGCTGTCTTCTCAACGCCGTCGGACGGCTCGGCGTCGACGGTGCTGTCTTCTACCTTCACATCAGCCGGATCATCAGCAGTGGCGCCCTTAAGGCGATCCCAGATGGTCTCGGTCATGTAGAGGCGGTTGCCACCTACACCGATGGTGCGGTCGTCGATCGTTACTTCCGGCTGCTTGCCCAGGATGCCGCGCAGCTTTGTGCCGGCAGGCACGACTTCGACCTTGAAGCCGTTGAACGTGGAGAGGTTCACCGTTTCCATTTCAGTCTCCTTGGTTGGGTTGTTACTTCCTCGGCAGCGCGAGCCACAGATCCTGCCCCGGTGGTTGGTACCCTTGGCACCCAGACAGGAAGTGCGCAGCGATTACCGCGCCTATGGTGATGAGGGAGAGGATGATGATGCGGCGGATCATGGCGCTGTGCCTACGAATGTCATGTTGTTCTGCGCGCAGTAGCGACGGAAGGCAGCCTCGTGTAGCTCGCCGCGCTCCATGTTGATCGCGTGGCCGATGGTGCCGCCCTTCCACGAGCCCTTGCGCTTACCGGTCTCGCCGCTGAACTGAATGTCAAGAGATCGACGGATCCTGCGCGGGCGAAAGAGAGACAGCCACTTGAAGTAGCCGGTACCAAAGCGATGCTCTGCCTCGACGATATGTGTCGTCGCGGTCAATTCCTCTCCGTCGTAGTCCTTGAAGGCGAATACGGCTTTGGGCATCGTCTCTTCGAATTCACGCTGGACCCGGAAGGCTGCGAAGCGGACTTCTCGATCCTTGCTTTCCCAGTCGGTGCGGAGATGCTCGCCATCCAGCCCGTACCAAGACTTGCGGACATATCGCCAATTCGTCCATGGCAGGAAGCACCCCCACGATTGTGTCGTGCTGCTGTCCATCGTCTGCCGGCCGAGCTTGACGGACATGTGGCCCTCGAAGACAGTGAAGCCGTAGCTGC
Source organism: Rhizobium sp. Root708 (assembly GCF_001429725.1). Taxonomy (GTDB): domain Bacteria; phylum Pseudomonadota; class Alphaproteobacteria; order Rhizobiales; family Rhizobiaceae; genus Rhizobium. The sequence continues at coordinate 207,724 of NZ_LMHV01000040.1, forward strand.
GCTCATCGACTTCCTCGTAGCCTTGGCGCCCATCGGGTCCCGGTTTCGCCCAGTCTCTCCCGCTTAGATCGACCCAGCCGACATAGGGCTTGATGATGCGCGGCAGCGCGATGATGAAGGTCACCCCGTAGAAACCGAACCGAAGACGATTGCCGCCGCCCTTGCCGCTGTCGAGCACCATCTCAAGGCGCTTGTAGGATCGGTCGCGGGCAAACAGGAAGGGTCCGAAGCGGTGATCGTTATCACCCCAGCTGAGATAGCTCATATCGATGTCCTTTGTCGGAAGGATGGACGAGCGGGACCGACATCCCGCCCGCCCGTTGCGCAACGTCTTGATCTGTCGGGATCGGGAACGAGAAAGCCCGCCTCGGCGAACCGGGCGGGCTGTGGTGGTTTACAAAACGGCGCTCGAAATATGCGTGCTTCTATGCGGCCTGTAGCTTTTCCCGTCGTCGCGCTTCACGTTCGCGCCGCTGTTGGCCTTGAACTTCACCGCGCCCGGGCTTGCCGGGTTTCGATTACTCTCAGGGGTGCGAGAGCAGGGTCGATGTGCGGCTTAGCGTCCGAATCGCGCCAGTGTGTGACGCACTTTTCGGACGATACCGTTGTTGACGTGATATCTGCCTGTGTTTCGGACACCTGTAAATCCGCCCCACCAAGCCGAAACTGGCCTTTTTGGTTGAGGATGTCCGCGATGCTTTGGCAGATAGCGGTTATAGCGCGGCGAAGAGTTCGCTCATTGAGGAGATTTTCTTCCGCAAATCGGGCGATGGTGACGCCTTTTCGGACCTTCACCCAGGACCAAGCGTAAATCAGCTTGCGCTCGTTCTCATCCGACAGGGCGTTGATCCACCCGAATACCCCCTCCATGCGCCCCAGGGCGCCCGCCGACGCGGTTTGCCGATATCTGGCTGGCTGATAGCCGAACGCCTCTGAAACGCTCCTGACGGTCTCGGGCATGGCACTCCCGAAAGCCTTCGGGCCCCGCGCTGCCGGCATACGCCTCAACGTTTCAGCCATCTCCAATATCCGTTCCTCGACGTCCTTTGCCGTCCAATCGCTGAATTTCATGCCGCTTCTCCTGCTAGGTTCAGTTCATTGTCAGTCACGAGGCCGAATCTGATCGACAGCAGCACGAGCAACACATCGCTTGTCGGGACATCGCATCGCATGTTCTTCGCCCCGCGGCGCATGGCCCCGAGATCAAATGCATTGAAGTCGTCGACCAGAGACGGTCGGCGGATGAGTTCGGGGTGCTTGGCGATGAGCCGAGACACTGCCTTCATGACGTCGGCATAGAGTTCTCGGCCGTTCTGTTTGGATCCGCAGATAAGGTTGAACACCAGGCGTAGGTGCCCCTCCCCGAACCGCTCTCCGATTTCACGCACTGTCGGCTTGCAGAAGCAGTCAAAGGGCCTACGGCTGGCGGGCGAGTGCTGGCGAGCGTCCTGGAGGCGCACACCGCACTCTCTGGCAATCTTGTAGATGTTGACGGTCGATCGGCTCAACGCTCACCCCGCGCAGCCTTCTCGGCGAGATATGCGGCCGGATCGATCCGTTTGACCTCCGACGCAGCGCCGAACGTCCCGAGCTTGTGGTCGCGGTAGGCCCGCTCGCCAGCCGGATCGAACTTGACGGCCGCGATTTGTCGAACCCAGCCGACGGCCTTGTGAGCCTCGCGTTTCATCTGCTTGTCCTGCTGGGCAGCGATCTGCTTCTCGCGCTTGAGCTTCTTCTTCGATTTTCCCTTCTCCGGCTTGCCCCAGAGAACAGGCTTGTTCTTTTTCGGGCGAGGCACCTGCCCCGCGTTGTTGTCCAGGCGCTCAAGGGCTTTCCAAGCTGCGGCGTTGGTATCGAAGGGACCGTCAACAAGATGGCCGCCAGCATCGCTCACTTGGTATTGCCCGTCATCGGTGCGGGTGACGTGGAGTATCTGGCTCATCGGCGCAGCTCCTTCAGGCGGCGGCGTAGATTGATGCGCGCGATCAGGATTCGGATGATGATCATGCTTCACCTCCAACGATCTTGAACTTTGAGCGTTTGCTATCTTCCAAGAGCTTTTCGAAACGCGCCGCTTCTGTCGCGTAATCACGAGCGGTTTCGAGAAAGCATTGCTCTGCGTCCCGCAAATCATCAGCGAGATAGTTCAGCGCGTCCTCAAACAGGTAGCGAGGCGAACCGGCCTCATATCGATCCCATATTTCGTCGATCGTCATGTAGGCTCGGCGGGCCCTGTCATATGGAGGGCAATGCATCCGGTCGGCGAGTTGCTTTACGCGGCGCTGATAGGCCTTTGTTTTCCGGTTAAGGCTCATGGCTCGCTCCTGAAGTGAAGCGGCAGTAACCGGCGGATTTTTTGTTCAGCAGCCGCACGCTTCCGCTCGGCAAACTTCTCGATGCGGCGATACATTTCCTTTTCGACGAGCTCTCCAGTCTCGACGCCGATCGAGAAGAACTTGTCGCGCAGCGCAATAGCCTTCGCTTCCGTCGAGCATGCGGCGATCACATGCCCCCGCGGAATGCGTTCGCCGTATCCGACGAACCGGTTGGAACCATAGGCCAGGAAGGTTTTCGGCGAGACCTTGCGAGCCTGCAGGATGAAGAAGGCTTCCTCTTTCGAGTGGCTGTCCATCCAATGCTTGAGCGCATAACTCTCCAGCAGTTCGGCCATTGTTCGATCATACGGTCCATAAGGCTGATGGAAGGCGAGCACCCACTGACCTGGCTTGATGTCGATGAATTCTGTCATGCTGCACCATCCGGCGCATTCCGCGCTTTGATCTCGACCACGTTACGGCGATGGCATTCGTTCTCGACAGCCGTGCGGAAGCCTCTCACCTGCTCGCGAACCTGCTCGTCAGGAAGGCCGATCTCCTCAAGCTTGGCCCGCAGCTGCGCAACCGTCCGGAACCAATAGGATTCGCGGGTTGCCTTGTGAGCGGTCGTTTGAAGCACTTCAGCGCAACGACGGACCTTGCCGACGCGGGCCTTCAGCGGGAACGGGATCATCTGGCATTCGCTCATGAAACCCTCCTGTCGATCGCGCGCGCGCCCGCGGCGTCATACTCAGTGCCCTCCGGGCGGGCCAAAGCCTCCGGCCTTGGATCGGTTGCGATGGCTTCGCCACCGCCGTAACCAGAGCGAGGCGTCTGCGATTGCCGAACCGACAGCGAAGACTGCGAGGTTTCGGCTTGTTCTGCTTTTGAGAGGGGAATTCCAAAGCGATCGTCGTGCGCGTTAGGGATCGCTGACGTTTCGTCTGGGTAATCCTTTAAGTTCATGTCTGTAGTGGGACTTCCCCATGAACCCATATTTGATGGTGCAGTGGGACTTCCCCATAACCCTGCACCAGAGTTCAGGATCTGCCAGTCGTCGTGGCTTGGATCGGACGGCGGGATATCAGGGACAAGCTCGATCGGCGCGTAACGCTTTCGACTTGAATTTCCCTTTGACCGGCCTTCTGCTTTGGCTTCAGCGGAAATTCCCATCGCACCCTCCACTGGTGCGGCATCCTCAATAATGCACAACTGATCCTCGGCCCATTGCTCGCATATGAAGTAGGCATTGGCATGCGCTATGAACTTCCGAGGGGTGAGCTTGTGGATCACGCCCTGATCGTGCTTCGGAAGATCCTTGATCCGCACCACGTAAATGGCGCCGATCTCGGCCAGGTAATTCAGCAGATCCTTCGTGTTGCGAACCGAGCAACCTTGAATGCGGGCCATCTCTAACTGAGTTTGCCAGCATAAGCGGATGTTCGGATTTGCTCTGAACACGAGATAGGCCAGCAGATCGCGATGGATCTTCCGTGTACGCAGCTCTGGGCTGGCGTACATCCCTTCTCGGAAAATGTCTTTCCAGTTGGAAGGCTTCTTCATCCGAACGCCCTCCGGCAGACCGAGTAATTGCCAGCGAGGAGGATTGCTTCGGCCGCGTCAGCGTCCGTCAGACCAAAGCGGGCTTTCAGGGTGGGGAGGATGGGCGATAACATGGTGGGGGCACCCCCACGATGATTGCGATCTGCGAGCCATTGGGCAGCGCGCTGGATCTCTTCGGGTTGGTCGGAGGTGCGGGGCGTCATGCTCTGGCACCCTCCCCAGCCTTCTTGAGGATCAATTCATCAGCAGCCCGCGTAACGTCGTTCCACGTATTCAAACGCGGGCTGGTCTTCTGTGCGCGCCAACGGGTCCAAGTCGATCCGTTGATCCCTGCCTCTTGGAAGAGGCGCTGAAGAGGAATGCGGGCAAGCCGCAGTCGTCTTTCGATGTTTTCGATGTCGGTGTGAATTGTCATAGCCCCTCGTTTATAATGCATTAATGCACATAACTCAAGCTTTTATGCATGATGCTTTTCTGCACATGTATGCTATTGAGGAACCTATGACGGACAACAAATTTTACGATGCCGCTGCGAAGACATACGTTCGCTATGTTCTGGACGAGCTAAAGCTCTCACCGTCTGGCTTGGCTAAGCAGGCGGGCCTTTCGTCCACGACATTGACCCGCGCGCTCAATGATCCGACGCACAAGTTCACGCTCTCTATGTCTACCCTCGGAAAAATAATGAAGTTTTCCGGGATCAACATGAACCCGTTCTTCGAAGCTAAAGACTTCGCCGAGATGTCTATGGCGCCTTACGAGCGCGACGACATACTCGATGAAAGCTGGGGCAATCCAGGCAAGTTCGATCCTACGCCGTCCGACGGGCATATGACGATTGTCATCGGTCACACGGCTTCCGGCGTGTGGAAAGTCCCGCATCTCCTTAAACTTGAGAGCCACGCGCCTCTCTGGCTAACCTTTCCACAAGTCAACTCGACGGATGCCTTTGCGCTCTTAGCCGACGACGACTCCAGTGCTCCGAGTGTGCGGAAGGGCGAATACGCACTATGCCTGCGAGTGCGCGCTTTAGGCCAGAAACCAGATCATGGAGACCTCTTGGCGATCGAGCGTTGGCGCGATGATGGGGCGCTCATGGAGATCTCCATAAGGCGGCTAGTCGTGCCAGAGGGACAACCGCCTTATCTTCGATTCGATAACGTCGAACAGTTTCCGGAGATTTTAGAATTCCACGAGGACACGGCCGAGCTTCGCGTTTTGGGAAAGGTATCTTGGACTGTACGTGATCCAGTTGATTACAAGCTTCGGGTCGAGATGCTCGGCCGCGCCCGGGACAGGCGAAGACACATGTGATGCATAAATGCACGAATAGTAGTTGACCTGCATATTTTAATGATGCATTAATGCTCCATATTAACCGATGGAGCGAACATGACCGCGAACATCCTTCGCATCGATACCGAGACCGGAGCAGCCATTCGTCAAGCGCGCGAAAGCCGCAATATGACGCAGGCGGCTCTGGCATCTCTGGCCGGTACATCGCAGCAGACAGTCGACCGTATTGAACGGGGCGTGGTGCGTGCCTCGCGAGCTGTTGCGGCCATACACGACATCTTGGGAACCGACTTGCCGCACGGCCCGGCAGATGGGTTGTCGGCACCGGCACCCCGTTCATCCAATCTCACCCAGCTGCGCGAAAGCCTTGACGAGGTGATCGACCTTCTCCACGCCCTCGACAAGGTAGGCGACGGTATTGGCGGCGCGGATGGTTATTCTGTCTCGGCAGTGGCTCTGGCAGCCAAGTCTGTGGCCGACAACGCGCTCGACGCTGTCAAGGCTATGGAGCGCGCCCGATGAATATGCTCACCTCCATGCCGGAAACGATGAGCAGCATCGAAATTGCTGATGTTGTAAACTCGAACCACGCGGACGTTCGGCGTTCCATCGAGCGACTGGCAGAGCGTGGCGTTGTCACACTTCCGCCAACGGCTGAAGTCTCTAACCCTCGCTCGGGCCCGAAGATGATCAGCGTGTACATGGTCGGAGAGAGAGAAAGCTACATCGTAGCCGCTCAACTGTCGCCAGAGTTCACTGCTCGGCTCGTAGATTACTGGCAGGAGCACAAGAATTCGTCACCTGCTCTGCCAAATTTCGCTGATCCAGTAGCGGCGGCCCGCGCTTGGGCTGACGAACGGGAAGCGCGGGTTCTTGCCGAGATGACGAAGGCTCAAATCGGATCGCGGCGCGAGGCCACCGCCATGAACAAGGCCAGCCAAGAGACAAAGAAGGCACGTAAGCTGGAAATGGAGCTCGATCGCTCCAGGCAATATGCCAGCATCAAGCGCATGTCGATGCTTCATCACGGCCAAGAGTTCAACTGGCGCTTCTTGAAGCAGACCGCGACCGAGATGGATATCCCATCAATCGAAATCTTTGATGCCAACTACGGCACCGTGAAAGCCTACCACGCCGACGTTTGGCGTGAAGCATACGCACTCGAAATACCGGCGGCGAACCCGCCCGAGTAATTCGGTAAGGGCGCCCACACCCAACCTAAAAACCTAATCAGGAGCACCGAAATGAAAACCCCGATTCAGTCGGCCGGCGAAGCTGTGCCCGCAATTCCCAGTGCAAGCGATATCCTTGCTGATTACAGCCGGCTCCTCACCGTGATCAGCATTTCCACTGAAATGGTAAGCGATATGTCGGCGGAAGGAATGACCCCCGCAATGAAGGGGCTTCTCTTCAACACGCAGAACATGACTTCCATTGCCCAGGACCTCGCCACGAAGCTGGACAAGGATCTCGACGCCTACCTGTGCCGCTCGACAGTTGAGGGAGAATGACCATGGGACACGGTATGCAAGCACCAAGGCTAAACCCTAGCCGCTTCTCCACCAAAGATCTCTGCCGCCTCTATCGCGTCATCGACAACGTCGAAGAGACAACCAACATGGCGCACCAGTACGTGCGGCATCTGGAAAAGGGCGGCACTCCAACCACGAAGTATCTTGAAGAGCTGCAAGAGTTTCTTGGCGGGGAGCGGTGCGTGATTGTTGACGCCCTTCGCGATCGAGCCGATCCGGCCGGCCCTGACGAACAGAGCCGCCTTTCCATCGTCATCCAGTTCGACGCCTGGTGCGAAGAGTTTCACAAGGAAACGCTGGATCAGCTCGCAGCATCTCCTCTGGCGAAGGAGGCTATCTGATGGCCAAGACCGCTTTCACGCTAGACGATCTTCAGAGCGACATCACCCATCTTACTCACATCCTCGATGAAGCCGTTGCCAAGGTTCTAGAGCTGGATTTCGAGAAAGACGGGAAGCGCAATAAGCCACTCGATCGCTTGGCAGCCTTCCTCTGGATCGCACGAGATATGGCCGAAGCTGCCGAGAAGAACATTAGCGAGAACTTCAAGACGCTGAACGACCCCAGAGGAGCAGAATGATGCGCGAGCACGAGGTTGCAATCGATGACGCGCTCGGCGCGGCCAACAGTTACCTTCATGCGATCAAGATGGCTGCTGAAACAGCCTTCAAAGGGGCAGGGAAAGACTACTGCGCTTTCCTTCTCCTTGCGGATTCTGCGATCGAGGAGATCACGAAGGCTCACGGTTCCTTCGACGACTTGATCGCCGAGGCTGTGCATAACTCTGTGGATAACGGGGAGAAACGGCGATGAACAAGCCTTTCACGCCGGCCAGCCTCGCCGAGCATTGGGAATGCTCCGAACGTCATATCCGCAAGCTTATCGCTTGTGGGGAGCTACCGGCTTTCCGTCTCGGCGGGAAGCTCCTCCGGATCAAACCTGAAGACGTGGAGAAATACGAATGTCAGAGTGGCGACTTACCAGACTCCAAGGGGAGTTCTGTGTCACATGGGACGATCCAGGCGGTATCCGCCGACGTTATCGCCTTGGAACCACAGACAAGAAAGAGGCATCCCGCCTCGCCGCGTCTCGGTACGCAGAGCTTACGCGACCAACGGGGACGTCCGTAGCGGACCTCTGGGCGTCCTACGTCATCGATCGCGCCGGCCGCGCCGTCGTCGGCACCATGGAACACACATGGAAAGCCTTGGGCCCGCGCTTCGGCAAGATCGATGGCGAATCCGTTTCGGTTCATGACTGCCGCGGACACACCAAAGACCGCCGGAAGGCCGGCATCCAGGACGGCACCATTCATACCGAGCTTGGACATTTGCGCACGGTGCTGGTGTGGGCGGAGAAGAATGGCCTGATCAAGCGCGCGCCGCACGTCGAGCGGCCGGCAAAGCCAGACCCGAAGGAAGGATATCTGAAGCGCGATGAAGTGGCGCGGCTGATGGAAGGCGCCAAGGTGCCGCACATCAGGCTTGCCGTGCTGCTGATGATCGGGACGGGTGCCCGCAACGCGGCAGCGCTGGAACTAACATGGGATCGGGTGGATTTCGGTCGAGGGCTGATCAACCTGCACAATCCCTTTGACGGGATGCGCCGCAAGGGCCGAGCCACGGTTCCGATGAACGCGACATTGCGCGCAGCTCTGCTCGAGGCGAAGGACGCGGCCCTGTCGGCCTACGTCATCGAATGGGCAGGCGTGAACGTGAAGTCGATCAAGAAGGGGCTGAAGGCTGCTGCGAAGGCGGCGCACCTGGATGATGTCTCACCGCATATGCTTCGGCATTCGGCCGCTGTCTGGCTTGCCGAGGACGGGCACAGCATGACCCGCATTGCTCAGTTCCTCGGCCATTCTAACAGCCGAATCACTGAGAAGGTCTACGCCCGATACTCTCCGGAGCATCTGAAAGACCTTGCCGAAACCTTGAACCTGACGCCCTCTGGTGGAGCGCCCAGGTTACGAACCGGCGGCCCTGTAGCTGCAAATTCTTGAGCAATTACAGGGGCGATTTTACATAGTGCTCTACAGGTTCACCGAACCTGCAAAGCGGAACACAAAAGCAACTAGGTGCCGAAAACGACCGTTTACATACCGGAGACCGCCCACAGTTCCGGGCTTTCCGCAGGGGAGTGGAAAGTTGACATCGTAGGGGTCACAGGTTCAATCCCTGTCACGCCCACCATTCGAATTCAAAGGCTTAGCGACAAATCGCTGAGCCTTTTTCATTTTGGCCTTAGAGAAAAAAGTGCTTGCGGGAGAGGTTCTGGAACCCGGTCTTTAACGTGCGCGGGCAAACGTGAGGGCGAGCCCCACGACGGTGATAGCCATGCCGACATAGACCCAATCCTCATGGAAACGGACGATCGACGCATCCCCGATTCGACCGCTGGCGAATGCGACAAGCGAAAGTCCGATCATCATGGCGATCAAGCCGGCCAATTGAAAAACACGCTTCATAGGACTGCCTTCGTCGGTGACGACAAAAGGATTACGTCCCAGGCGCACAATTGGTTCACCCGCAATTCAAAATAGGCAATTTTTCCGATTTTGGGGGTGTGTGCCAGCGGGGAAGTGTCCTTCCCAAATCGGTAGCGCCCGCCAGGTGGCGGGCGCGGGTTCGGGCCGCGGATGGGACGGTTACATCTTGCAGGCCGGCGCTGACGTCATGGCCGTGTCCGCTAGAGCCTTGGTCTTGTGCGCGCCGCCGACCGCAATCATCATCTTGCCGTCGGGACGCTTCGAAACCACGCTGCATTTCATACTGTTTGCTTCGTGTGCAACGTAGTAGTGAGTCGCAGCCAAAGTCGGCAGCGTTCCGGCTGCCAGGATCGCAAGGCTTAGAGCCGCTGTCTTGATCATCGCATTCCTCCGTTGGCTTCTCGGGCGATTGTGCCCGACAAGGAGTTAGCTATGGCGCGCCGGCGCGTTGGCGAAGCGTCATTTGGGCGCACGCCTTCTGTCCGGTGTCCGGACACGACAATGAGGGCGTTGCGCGCCTCGGCGCCTATACCGGCTTTGCCACGGCCGAGCGGCGCCGAATGACGACGACCGCCACTACGAGAGCCACCACAATGATGCCTGCCGCCAGCAGCGGTCTGTAGGCCAGCCAGCCGAATGCGATGGCGAGCGAACCGAGAACGAGCGTCAGGATGAATGCGAGCAGCGACGTGCCGAAGCTAACGATGGATCCGATGAAGGGGATGACGTCGCCGATAATACCAAAGATCGTGAAGATGCAGACGAAGCCGATGAACATCAGGACAAGGCCCGCGACCCGCAACAGCCAGGCGATGACGTTGTTGTCCGATTCCGCTGACTTGAACATCGACGCCGCATCGACACGCCCACCGGCATTGAGGAATATCTCGCGGCCATTGCCGCTGGTATAGGCCGTCAGGCTGCTGCCCTGCTGCTTTCCGACGAAACTCGCCTCCTTGGCATCGACGCGATCGAAGGACAGCTTGAGGTCTCCGATGGAGGGGTCGGAAGGCCGCTCCCCCACGTAGGCGCCCTCGCCGGACCGCTTGACCGGCCGATCGCCACCGAGTGCAGCGGCAACCGCCGAGACATCGTTATCGGTGATGGCGAGACCGGCGCGCTGCCCGACATCGGCGACCATCTGCGCGGGGACCTCGAAGGCCCCGACATGAGTACCGGCGACCATGAATGTCTCGCTTGCCGGCATGCTGTCCGGATTGTCATGGCCTTCGGGATGCTTGAACTCGCTGGAGCGCACCGGCTCCGAGCGCCATTCCTTGCCATAGGTGTAGGTGGTCGTGGTCTCCTCGCCGCCTCCGACCTTCTTTTCCGTTTTGCTGTCGCGCTTTTCGACCCATTGATACATTTCGACGCTGCGGGAGATCGCAACGGCGTTCTCCGCCGAAACGCCGAACATATCGTCCTGCGCACGCCCCCTCCACGGATACCGGAGCGCTGATGTGCACAAGCTTGCCGTCGAATTCCGGATCATGCGTCAGGGCGTCGATCGACACGACCTGCGACGCGCCTTCCTCAAGCGCGCGGTAGGTGTTGATGGCGTGTCCCTCGTTCCAGATCAGCAGCCAGATCGAACCGACGAGCAGGAGCAACCCGATGATGATACCCACCAGCGCCTTCTTGATCCGCTCGAACCAGGACGAGTAGGTCGTTTCGGTATAGCTCATGTTCTGATCCGCTCTCGGAAAGGCGCCAAAGGAAAAGTCCCGCGCTGAGCGCGCGGGACTCCCGTATCGTAGAGCCGGAGCCCTGCTTATTCGTGAATGGTGTAGGAGCTCATCTCGCAGAGGTTCTGCGTGTCCGTCGTGGTGTCGAGATTGGAGCCTTCCTCGAACTCGAACTTCATGTCGTACTTGCAGGTCTCGCGACCGTCGCCGATCGTGATGTCCATGCTCTCGCCCGGGTTAAGCACCTGCTTGCCGAAGACGTCGTCTTCCCATTCGTTGACGCCGACCGGCGATGTATAAAAGTTCGTCAGAACGGATTTCGTGCCGTTCTTCAGCGTAAAGACGAGGTCTTCCGCACAGGCATTACCGGCAAACAGAACACAAACCGCCGATGCGACTACCGCGATATTCAATTTTTTCATATTTTTCATCCTCTTACCCGCTCTGGGGGCGCGAGAATTCTTAGTCATCGAAGCGGCCGATTGAAAAGCGGGGGAGACAGCCCATTTCTGGTGGAATCGCGGATTTGGCCGATCCGCCCGAAAGAGCTCGGCGACGCCCGGGCATGCCGACACCTATTGAAACCACTTGCCGCGCGACCAAATTCGAACAAAGACACATGCAATGCATACGATGAAGATGTTCGTGGCATCGGCCACGCGCAAAAAGGGGTAATGGAATGAACTACGCACGAATGGCGGCTGCCTGCCTGCTGGCGACAGCCTCCGCATCAACAGCATACGCCGCTGAGCAGAACTTCCCGGGCGCTCCAGGCGCTCTGACGCTGTCGGGCAAATGCGCCAAGCTGGTGGTCGGCAAGGTTGATGCCAGCAAGGGATGCGAACCGGAGCTCGCCAGCGTTACCCTGATCAACGGCACGGTTACCCTGATCCTCACCGCCGGCGGCAAGATGCTCGGCTTCCAGGGCGACGGCACCAAGATCAAGCCCGCCTCCAACGGCAATGTCAGTATGCCGCTCGGCCTTGTGGTCACCGGTGCCGGTCAGAACATGACGGGCCAGGTGAAGGTCACCGGTTCCTGCACGATGGGCAACCCCTACAGCGGCAAGCCGGTCGTCATCGAATGCACCGCCAAGAGCACCGACACCGCCTTCACGGGCAGCTTCCGCACCAACGGCAAGGCGCCGAAACAGAAATAAGGCTCAGGCGCACCAGGCGCCGCTGCCCGGCTTCCGGGCAAGGCCTTCGCCGATCAATTGCGAACCGATGGAACGGCCGTCGCGCGACACGACGCGCGGCGATCCCGCCTTGCCCGGCTGACCGGCGGCATTCATCGCAAACGAACCGGCATTGAGCAGATTGAGCAGCCGCAGCTTGGCGGCAAAGCCGGCGCGGCGCTCGCCGTCACAGCGCGCCGCATCGATCCCCGGGCTGACGATGTCGGCGATGACGATCTTTTCGCCCTTGTACCAGAAGGTTCCGCCATCGGCGACGCAATTGATGTGTTCGCCTTGCCCGCAATAGCCGAACGCGGCCTTCGCGGACTGCGTCTCGGCAGGCGAAAGCGAGACGGGAACGACTTTTTCCGTAGCGGCAGGCGCCTTGGCCGGAACAGGCACGGCGGCCGGGGGCACGACCCGCGATGTCGATGCAATCGATGCGGTCTGCTTCGGTCCGGCGTCACGCTGCGGTTCGACTCGCGTAAGGGACGTCGGATGCGTAAGAGCCGGCGCGGATGTGCGTGCCGATGCCAGCATCGGCTTCACGCTCTTCCAGTTGTCGTAGACCGCGATGCCGCCGACGGCGAGAACCCCGATGATCGCCCACGGGATCGCGCTGCCCCCCTGTGCTTTCGATCGCGGTGATGTCTTGCGGCGGCGAGTTGCTGTCTTGGCCATGGAGTCCGATTCCGTTGAAGGCCGAATTATCGCCGCGCAATCCTTTCCGAAAGGTTGGCGAAGACACCGATTCCCCTCGCCTGCCACATCCTAGCAACAATCACCCTCTAGGAAGTCCTCGTCATTTTTCCGTGAGGTACTGGGCATTTGTCGTGCCGGTCCCCAGCTAAACCGGAAAAGCGCAATCCTTGTAGAAGATCTCGAGTATGAAGTTGCAATTTGCGTTCCTGAAATGGCCGGTCAGAATGGTGTGCGCAACCGCACTCCTCGTGCTTGCCCATGCAGGCATCGAACAGCTGACGGGAAATTTCCACGAGGTCATTCCCGGCGAACTCTATCGTTCGGCGCAGCCGAGCGGCGCCGATATCAAGGTCTATGCGGAAAACTACGGCATCAAGACCATCGTGAACCTGCGCGACGAGACGCGCACCGACTGGTATCGCAACGAAGCACAGGCGGCATCAGGCAACGGAATCACGATGATCGATTTCCCGATGTCGTCGTCGAAGGACCTTCCGGTCTCCGAGGCGCAGCGTCTCGCCAAGCTGATGGCGGATGCGCCCAAGCCGCTCCTTATCCACTGCGAGCACGGCGCCAACCGCACCGGCCTGGCATCCGCGATCTACATCGGCGCGGTAGCCAAGCTCAGCGAGACTTTCGCGGAGTTTCAGCTCAGCCCCTATTTCGGGCACTTCGCAATTCCGGGGATTGGTCGCTATGAAATGTACCGGTCCTGGGACGATTTCGAGGAAACCATCGGCTTCTGATCGTCAATGAAGCGGTGGGCCGCGAGGATGATGGCGTCGCTTCGCCACCATCCGTGTCGGCTTTCAAATACCTGTCAGACTGCAGGCGTCATCCGGTCGCGAATTGATCGGAACGTCACGCGGCGAGCGTATGGAACGGCCGATCGCGATCCTGTCCCGATCGGCGTGACTGTCATGCGCGGCGCGGAGCGCCTCCCACTCGTTTTCGTGCTTTACATAGATGTCGTTCGATACTGGAACTACTTTCATCATCTTCCCATGAGTTGGAGCGGATACGACTGCCGAAAAGATCAGCGGCGCGGCTTCGCAATCGTCGGATCGTCATTTCCGGCCTTCGTCGGGCCGCCCTTCGAGAGGTCGCCACCGGTTACGTGCGCTGGAACGTGCACGTCGTCGAAAACCCCGTTCGGAAGCGTCAGATCGACATGATGCGGCGGCAGAACCTGCGCTTTTTTCATGCTGTTCGGGCGCGACCGCTTCATACGGTCGGACTTCTCAGTTCGCTTGTCAGGAGTGTGGGTCGAGGGGTGCATCGTCGGCCTCCTTTGCATTTCGCATATTGACGCTGAATGGGAGACTAACGACGGCGGCGACGGATGGTTCCAAGAAAAGAGCACAGGGCTCTGTTGCCATCTTGACTGGCGCGTGGAGTTCACTACCTTCGCACTATCCCGCGGCCTCGGACATCGGCCGATGGGTCAACCTGGTGCCGGGCCCCTCTGGCGAGAGTTTTTACGGCGCTCTCGTGATGTCGGTACCGCCTGCAGCTTTAGCCGGCGGATTTTTCATCGATGAAAAAGCTCACCATGCCTTATGCGCATGCCCGTTGTGGTATGCCGCATTTTTCCTGCGCAGTCTCACTCTTCGAAACGGTTCGTGACTGCGAGGTTCAGCCATGACCAACAGCGCGCAAAAATCGACCCTCAGCTACTTCACCTGGTCCTTCATCGTCACCGCCGTCGGCCTCGCGCTCGGCGCGGCGCTCGGCTGGCAGACCACGGGCACCCTTGGCGGCATGGCGACCGTCTTCTTCATTTGTACCGTGCTCGCCGTGCTCGAAATCTCGCTCTCCTTCGACAACGCCATCGTCAACGCCAACAAGCTGAAGGAGATGACGCCGGAGTGGCAGCATCGCTTTCTGACTTGGGGCATCGTCATTGCCGTCTTCGGCATGCGTATCGTCTTCCCGCTGGCGATCGTTGCGATCGCGGCGCAGATCGGCCCATGGGAAGCCCTCGTGCTTGCCGCCCGCGAGCCCGCCGAATACGCCCGCATCATGAACGACGCGCATCTCCCGATCGCCGCCTTCGGCGGCACCTTCCTGATGATGGTTGGCCTGAACTACTTCTTCAATCACGAGAAGGAGGTTCACTGGATCTCGGGGCTCGAGAAGCTCATGGCCCGTTCGGCAACGATCAAGGGTATCGAGATCGCCTTCGTGCTGGCACTTATCCTGGTGTTCTCGTCGTTCCTCGGTGAGGAAGAGGCCACGACCTTCGTGCATTGCGCGATCTACGGCCTTCTGACCTTCCTCGCGGTCGAGGTGGTCGGCGGTCTGCTCGATGCCTCGCAGCAGACGATGAGCGCTGCCGCCAAGGGCGGTGTCGGCGCTTTCATCTATCTCGAAGTGCTGGACGCCAGCTTCTCCTTCGACGGTGTTATCGGTGCGTTCGCGCTGACGCAGAACCTTTTCGTCATTGCCATCGGCCTCGGCATCGGCGCCATGTATGTGCGCTCGATGACGATCATGCTCGTCGAGAAGGGAACGCTTGCGGAGTATCGCTACCTCGAGCACGGCGCCTTCTACGCGATCCTGATCCTCTCCGTGATCATGTACGTGCAGACGATGTTCCACATCCCCGAGGTCATCACCGGCCTTGGCGGCGCGACCTTGATCGGCATCTCGCTCTGGTCGTCGATCCGCCACAACAAGAAGGAACGGGCGGAAGAGCGCGCCGAGGCGCACAAGGAACTGCACGCCTGATATCGGCAGGCCGCATCAACCGGTGCGGCTTCCCCTCGACAAAAATAAAGCCCGCGACCATCCGGTTGCGGGCTGTTTCGTATCCGGCGATCGCTGACCGCCAAGTCACGCCGAAGCATTAATGGTTGATTCTGCCGAACATGCTCGGGTCGATGCCGAGTTCGCGCAGATCGCGATTCCTAGGGCGGCGGCCGCTTTCGATGGTGGCACTGACGGCATTCGCAGCACCGATCATCGCAAAGGCGCGACCAAGGAAACCATCACGAATGGACTTACGGAAGGACATTTTCTTTCTCACTTTGCTTTATAACTGACCGCTTACATATGAGCTTTCGCACCGGTTGCGACAACCGGTGGAAATTCAGCCCTGCCATGCAAGAACACGCGACCGGCATGAGAAAACCAACGACGCACTTCGTCCGATTGGATGAAGGGGAAATCCCGGCAGGCGGTGATAGATTAGAGAAAGGCGGTCGTAGGCAGCATCCCGGAGGCTGACATGGAAAGGCTGGTAGTCCGATCAAGAAAGGTTGCGGAGCTTCGGTATTACGAGGCGAAGCGAAGCCTGACCATTGTTTATCACAGCGGAAAATCCCGGCCACTCGGCGGCATCGACCGCAACATGGTGCTGAAGCTGATCTCACAGCTCGCCCGCAAAAATGCGGCCTACATGGCCTGCCTGTCCGAGATCGCCGTCATCATTTGAGGATCGTTGCCCTTTCAGCAACCGCGATCGCGCTTTGTCCGGCATAAAAAAGGCCGGCAATGCTTCCATCGCCGGCCGTAGATAGAGGGTTTGGAGTCTTTTTCTTCTAGTCCTCGTTGGCTGCCAACTGCGACAGCACCTGTCCGCGTCCACGCAGGCGCAGGATCAGCGGGATGATGAAGGCGGCCGCCGCGACGATCAGAAGACCGGCCGCGATCGGCGACATGACCAGTGTCGAGACGTCACCCTGGCTGATCGCAAGTGCGCGGCGCAGCTGCTGCTCGGCAAGCGGACCGAGGATCAGACCGACCACCGCAGGTGCGATCGGATAGCCGAACAGCCGCATGATGTAGCCGAGCACACCGAAGGCGAGCAGCATCCCGAGTTCGAAGACCGACGGGTTGGCGCCGATGGTGCCGAGCGTCGCGAACAGCAGGATACCGGCATAGAGCCACGGCTTCGGGATCGTTAGCAGACGCACCCAGAGGCCGATCAGTGGCAGGTTGAGCACCAGGAGCATCGCGTTGGCGATCAGCAGGCTGGCAATCAGGCCCCAGACGATCTGCGGGTTGTTCGCAAA
The DNA here is from genome assembly GCF_001429725.1 of Rhizobium sp. Root708. Lineage (GTDB taxonomy): Bacteria > Pseudomonadota > Alphaproteobacteria > Rhizobiales > Rhizobiaceae > Rhizobium. The sequence goes on from NZ_LMHV01000040.1 coordinate 224,498, forward strand.
CAGCAACGGACCGGGCTGCAGGCCGTATTGCTGGAAGCCGGCGAGCATGATCGCCGCCGTCGCCGTCGTGGGCAGGCCGAGCGTCAGAAGCGGCACCAGCGTACCGGCCGCCGATGCATTGTTCGCAGCCTCCGGACCGGCAACGCCTTCGATCGCCCCATGGCCGAATTCCTCGGGGTTCTTCGCCAGCCGCTTTTCCGTGGCATAGGAAAGGAACGTCCCGATCTCCGCGCCGCCGGCCGGCATCGCGCCGATCGGGAAGCCGATCAGCGTACCGCGTAGCCATGCCTTCCATGAACGGCCCCAGTCTTCCGCCGTCATCCACAGCGAACCTTTGACGGCCTCGACCTTCTCCGCGATGCTGTTGCCCTGCGCGGCGATGTAGAGCGTCTCGCCGATCGCGAACATTGCAACCGCAAGCGTCGTCACCTCGACGCCATCGAGCAGATCGGGAACGCCGAAGGAAAGACGTGCCTGTCCGGTCTGCTGGTCGATGCCGACCATGGCGAGCGCAAAACCGATGAAGAGCGACGTCAGGCCGCGCAGCGCCGAATCCCCGAAGGCCGAGGAGACGGTCACGAAGGCGAGCACCATCAGCGCGAAATATTCGCGCGGTCCGAACACCAGCGCCAGCTTGACGATGTAGGGAGCGATGAACGCAAGGCCGAGCGTGGCAATCAAACCGGCCACAAACGAGCCGATCGCGGCAGTCGCTAGCGCCGGCCCGCCGCGCCCCGCTCGGGCCATCTTGTTGCCCTCCAGCGCGGTAACGATCGAGGCGCTTTCGCCAGGCGTATTGAGAAGGATGGAGGTGGTCGAGCCGCCATACATGCCGCCGTAGTAGATACCCGCGAACATGATCAGTGAGCCGGCCGGATCGAGCTTGTAGGTAACCGGCAGAAGAAGGGCGACTGTCAGCGCCGGGCCGATCCCCGGCAGAACGCCGACGGCAGTGCCAAGCGTTACGCCGACAAACGCATAGAGCAGGTTCATCGGCTGCATGGCGACCAGGATGCCCTGGAAGAGGAATTCGAAGGTGCTCATCGCATCCAATCCTAGAAGAAGATGTGTTCGAACGGCCCCGCAGGCAGGGTCAACTGCAGGAGCTTCGCGAAAATCACCCAGACCACGAAGCTAAGGACAATACCCGCGGGGATGGTAATCCAGAGCTTGCGGCGTCCGAAGCCAGCGGCCGTGAAGGCAAACAGACAGCCGGTCGCGATCGAAAAGCCCGCCGTCTTGAGAAGCAGCATCTGCGCGGCAAGGCCGGCGACGATCCAGACCACCGGGGCCACTTCCTGATGATCGCGCTCGGGAAACTCCCCGCGCCAGGCTTCGAAGATCGTCCAGATACCGAGGCCGATCAGCCCGAAGGCGACCACCTTGGGCGCGGTTGCCGGACCGATGCGGTCATATTGAGCGATGGCGCGCATATGCGAGGCATCCCAGAGCATGACGGCGGCGACGGCGAAGAGACAGACGGCAATGACCAGCGCCGCCCAATCGGGGCGGCGCTTCGTTGCCAAGGGTTCGTTACCCTTGCTCATTGAACAAGTCCGATCTCTTTGAGGATGCCTTCGGTGGCCGAGACGTCCTTCTCGAGCTGCGCCTTGAAGGCGTCGCCGGCGAGATAGGTGTTCGCCCAGCCCTTGGTCTTCAGGATTTCCTGCCAGCCCTCGGACTTCGAAAGCTTGTCGAAATCGGCGGTGATGGCAGCAGTCTGTTCAGCCGAAAGACCAGGCGCTGCCGCAACCATGCGCCAGTTTTCGACGGCGACATCGAGGCCGGATTCCTTCAGCGTCGGCGCGTCGATGCCGTCGATTCGCTTGTCGCTCGAAACGGCGAGAAGCCGCAGCTGACCGGCCTTCACCTGCGATTCAAACTCACCGTAGCCGGAAATGCCCGCCGTCACCTGTCCGCCGAGAATAGCGGCCAGAGCCTCACCGCCGCCAGAGAAGGCGACATAATTGATCTTCGTCGGATCGACGCCCGCCGCCTTGGCGATAAGGCCGACCGCGATGTGGTCGGTACCGCCAGCCGAACCGCCAGCCCAGGAAACCGAGCCCGGATCCTGCTTCAGCTTGGCAACCAGATCGGCGATCGTCTTGATGTCGGAGGCAGCCGGCACGACGATCGCTTCATACTCGCCGGTGAGGCGGGCAATCGGCGTGACGTCTTTCAGCGTAACCGGCGACTTGTTGGTCAGGATCGCGCCGACCATGACATAGCCGCCGACGATCAGGGCATTCGGGTTGCCGTTGTTCTGGCCGGTGAACTGCGCGAGACCGATGGTGCCGCCGGCGCCGGGAACGTTCTGAACCTGAACGTTGCCCGCGATGCCTTCCTTCTGCATGACGGTCTGCAGCGAGCGAGCCGTCTGGTCCCAGCCGCCGCCGGGTGCGGCAGGCGCCATGATCGTGTAATCGGCGGCATAAGCCGGCAGCGCGACGGCAGCCGCGAAAATGGTTGCAAGAAGAGTATGCTTCACGAGTGTGTCCTCCGTGGGCGCGACTGAGAAACCGCGCATTGTTCTCGATGGAATCGGGAAGGACACCGCAGACGGACTCCAAGGTCCGACATGGCTGGCAGGCTCCTCCCGAAACTTCACCTATCCGCCTCCACGGAGCTGAAGTTCAGGAGAACCGACCACAACAAGCTGTCATTTAGCTGACATCGGCACGGACATCGCTCACAAGGACACTTTTTCGCCGCAATTACACCTCGCGCGGAAAAGTTCCGATCGGGTGGAACCGGGCGATCTCTCGCGCGTTGTTCCGCTGGGAGGATTGGGCCATGAGTTCTCACATCGATGCCACCAGGATCGAAAACGACAGCTTGCGCCAGGTCTGGAGCGTAAGCGAGTTCGCGCGCCGCCATCGCCTCGATGCGGACGAAGAGAAGCGTCTCACCGCGCTTTTCGGGTTGTTTGCGACCAAGCAGGAACTGCTGGCAAACGCCCAGCGGCCGTGCCTCTTCCGCTAAGCCGTGCCTCTTCCGCTAATACGGCTAGCTATTATTGCGTTCGCAGCACTTCGTTCCAGTGGGCGATCAGCCGCGCGCGCTTCACCTGGTCGAGATAGACCATCAGCCCGGGGCTGACAGGCACCGGCCTCAACTGCGCGCCTAGAAGCTCCTGCATCGTGTTGGCGGTATTCTCGCCGGCAACTTCGGGGCTGACAGCCGGGATCTGCAACTCGCGCGCCATGATCGTCTGCCCTTCCTTCGACATGAAGAAGGAGAGATATCTGCGTCCAAGTTCCGGGTTGGACGCCGCTTGCGGCACCAGACCGATGCGCGACATCACCACCGTATAATCTTTCGGCAGCACGATCCCGACCTCGGGATGGCGTTTGGCCCAGTCGGCGGCATAGGAACCGAGAATATTGTAGCCGAGCACGAAACGGCCGTCCGATACGCGCTCAAGAATGGCCGAGCTCGTCGAATAAAGCTTTACGCCGGCCGCACCCATGGCGCCGATCACGGACCAGATATCACCGAACTGCTCTTGGTCGCGGGCCATGAACAGGAAGCCGACGCCGGAGCGCTCGATGTCATACGTGCCGATCCGCCCGTGCACGGCATCGCCCTTGCGCCTGAGATAATCGACGAATTCCGCCCGCGTGCTCGGCGGCGGTTCGTCGACGAAGCTCGGCTTGTGATAGACGAAGACAGCAGGCTCGAAGGTCAGCGCATAGGCGGTGTTGCGCCAGTTGGCCCATTTCGGCCACAGCCCGCTCATCGGCAGATTGCTGACTTGGGCATAGCCATCGTTGGAGAGCTTGACCTGTAGGTCCATCGCCGACGAAAAGGCGAAATCCGCCGTGCGCTGGCCGGCATCCGTCTCTCGGACGATCCGGTCGTAGATCTCCCCGGTCAGCATGTCCTCGTATTTGACCGCGACATCGGGATTGGCCTGCTGAAAACCCAGGATCATCGGCTGAGCCAACGGCTCGTCCAGCGAGGAATAAACGACCAGCGCAGGCGCGCCCTCATTCCCCGAGACGGCCGGATAGAAAACCTCGTCCGCGGCGGCAAAGCCCGGCCACAGCATCAGCAACAGAATGAATGCTCTCCTCATGCATCGACAATGCATCAGGCGCGGCATAGGCGCAAGAAAGCCTGCCCGTCTCAGGCGTGCGGCGCCACGATATTGGTCAGCACCAGCCCGGTAACGACCCCAATGCCGACAATGCCATAGCCGAGGCACATCGCCAGCCTGCCGCGCTCCGGTGTAAAGATGTCGCCGCGTACCGCCAGAATACGTCGATCCACCCATTGATAGAGTGCCGCCGCGGTGCCGAGGTTGAGCGCGACGGACAGCACATGCCGCAGGATCGATGCTTTCAGGCCGAAAGGCCCGAGGACCGCATTGGCCGCGAACACGCCGATCCAGTGGTTGAGGTAGAGCGGATAGGACATGCCGCCGAGAAACCGGCCCATGAAGAGAGGCTTTCCGGGAACGGCAAGCAGCATGACGATGCAGATCGCCAGCAGGGGAGCCCATGCCTCGTAGCTCAACCCTTCGAACAGGGCGGACGAGAAGACCAACACACCGCCGAACGACATTACCCGAGCCGGCGCGAAGGAATGAATATGGCCGAACCGCCGCGCCGAAACCGCCGCGAACACGCCGAACACGATGCTGGCGTAGAGATCGCACCACCAGGCGGTCGCAGCAAGGACAGCCCACAGCAGCGGGGAACGCCCGAACGGACGGATCATCACCAGCAGGAAGGGAGCGACGAGATAGAACTGTTCTTCGGCGTCGACGCTCCAGAAATGATTGCCGGTGCCCTGCAGCGGCATTGCGTTGATAAATTCCGCCAGCTGCTGCGTTCCGAACAGATTGTAGACGAAGCTCGCCTTGTAGAAGACGATCTCCAGCCATTTGAAGGTCAGATGGTCCTTCAGCAGGCTCACGCTGACCAGAAGGACAAGCGTGATGAAGTAAGGTATCCAGATGCGCATCGCTCTGTTGAAATAGAAGCGCGGCAGCTCGCGGGTCGACATATCGATCAACATACCGCCGATCAGCCAGCCGCTGAGAGCGAAGAAAACCTGAACCGCGAAGTTCCCGCTCTGGTTCCAGCTCAGAACTCCGTCGTGCCAAAGCATGACGACGATTGCTAGAAAAATCCTGAGATAATCAAACAAAGGATAGTATTTCTGCTCGGAACCCGACTGACTTGCCATTCAACGCCTCGAAACCATGAAGTACGCTTGCACCCGAAACCGGAAGTCTTATGGGACCGGCCGCCGATTGCCACACGGGAAATCGGATGAAGGGCCCTACGTCGGGAGACGCATACCTCGTTATTAGAGCGGCGGCATTTCAGCAGATGAGCCTGTGAAATATCCGAACGGACATCTGGCGGCGGACACCCTCGTCGGTGACGACAAAACACGTTACAGTTTGACGGTTCGACCGGAGGACGCCTTGGAACGACGTTTGACCGCCATTCTCGCCGCCGATGTGGTTGGCTACAGCAGGCTGATGGGCATCGACGAGGCCGGCACGCTGAAGGCCGTCAACCGTCATCGCGTCGAGTTGATCGAACCGGCCATCGCCCGCCATCGCGGCCGGCTGGTGAAGTTGCTCGGCGATGGGCTGCTGGCGGAGTTCGGCAGTGTCGTCAACGCGGTCGCCTGCGCCGTCGACATCCAGCGCGGCATCACGCTCAATAATGAACGCGTGCCGGAAGACCGCCGCATCCGCTTTCGCATCGGCGTCAACCTCGGCGACGTCATCGTCGAGAACGGCGATATCTTCGGCGACGGTGTCAACGTCGCGGCAAGGCTCGAGGCCGTGGCCGAGCCCGGCGGCATTGCGGTCTCGTCGTCGGTGCGCGACCATGTCGGCGGTCGCCTCGATCTCGGCTTCGACGATCGCGGCCAGCAGACGCTGAAGAACATCCAGCAGCAGGTCCACGTCTACGCCGTCCGGTTCGACCGGCCCGGCGACGCCAGCAATGGTGCGCCGGAAACGCCCGTCAACGATGATCGCTCGATCGTCGTGCTACCCTTCACCAACATGAGCGACGATCCCGACCAGGAGTATTTCTCCGACGGACTGACCGAAGACATCATCACCGATCTCTCGAAGATATCAGGCCTGCTGGTAACCCCGCGCAACACCACCTTCGCCTACAAGGGCCGCAGCGTGAAGATCGGCCAGATCGCCCGCGAGCTCTCTGTGCGCTATGTCCTGCAGGGCAGCGTTCGCAAGTCGGGCACGCGCGTGCGCATCAGCGCGCAGATGATCGACGCCAGCAACGAAGACCACCTCTGGGCCGATCGTTACGACCGCGACCTGACCGATATCTTCGCAATACAGGATGAGATCGCCCATGCGATCGTCGGCCAGTTGAAGATCAAGATGCGACCGGAGGAAGTGCGCGCGCTGGAAAGCGATCCGACCACCAATGTCGAGGCCTACACCTACTATCTGCGCGGCCGCAAGTTCGCCCGCTCCATGACCATGTCCTATCTCGTCATGGCCCGGCGGATGTTCTACAAGGCGATCGAGCTCGATCCGAACTATGCCCGCGCCTATGCCGGCATCGCCGATTGCGATTCCGCGCTTTACATCTGGTACGCCGCCGAACTGCCGATCGGCGAAATTCTGGAAATGACCGCCAAGGCGATCGCGCTTGATCCCGAGCTAGCCGAAGCCCACGCCGCCCGCGCCATCGCGCTTCATCACGGCGACCGCGACGAAGAGGCAGACATCTGCTTTGCCCGCGCGCTGGCCCTCGATCCCAATCTCTTCGAGGCCAATTTCCACTTCGCCCACCGCCTGTTCAAGCGCGGCGAGTTCAACGATGCGATCGTTTATTTCGAACGTTCGGCAGCGCTCTACGCCGACGATTACGTCTCGCCGGTCCTGCTCGCCGCCGCCTGCCGCTCGCTCGGGCGCGCCGGGGAGGGTCGAAAATGGGCGGAGGAAGGAGCGGCCCGCGCCGAGCGCGCCGCCGAACACAACCCCGGCAACTCCGCCCCCATCCATCGCGCAGCCCTTGCCTACGCGCAGATCGGTGACCACAGGCGTGCCGTCTCCTGGATCAACCGCGCGCTCGCCATGGACCCCCACGACGTCATCACCCGCTACAATGCCGTCTGTGTCCACGCAGTGCTGGGAGAGATCGACCGCGCCATCGAACTCCTGGAACAATTGCTGCCCAACAGCTCCTCCTACCAGATCGGCTGGTTCGACAACGATTCAGACCTCGACAACATCCGCTCCGACCCCCGCTTCATCCGGCTGATGGAAGCGATCGCGCAGCAGTGAAGCGCACGGGTTGCCGCGAACGCTCAAGGCAACGGCCGGATCCACGCACCGCTCATGCGCCCGTCATCGGCTAGAACAAAACGCCACTCCAGATTCTCGTTCTCGAACGTAACGTCGTATACGTCCCAACCTTCCGAGGTGACGCCTTTAAAAATATGCCCCTTCAAGGCACCCGCCTTTTCGAGGTCTGCTTTGATTTTCGACGCCTGCTCACGCGTCGCAGTTGCGAGCCCCTCAGTCATCTGGTTGAAATCGTACTCGCCTTGAATAGACTCGCGAATAAGGCCGCGCAGCCGAGCCTCGCTATCCGGCACCGGGCGCTTGTCCTTGATCCTGTCTTCAAGCTCGGTAGCAATGGCTCGCGCCCGGGCTTCATCGATCCGGAACGCCGTCTGCTCGTAGCCGTTCTGATGCAGGATCAGGCTGTGCGCCAATCCTCCATCGTCACCCGTAAAACTCAGTTGCGCGGGCACCACGCGATAGAAAAACAGATCATCCTTCTCCGCGAATATCTCCAACGCATCCTGTCCCGTCAGTTGTGCCGACAGCCCGCCAGGTCGAACAGAAATCGTCATCACCGCGCCGGTTGCAAAGCGATAGAAGCCCACGTAGCGCTGGTGAAGCGCGGGATCGGTCGGCACCTCGACGCGCGGGCGCGCTTGTTCGTAGCGCCGCCATGCGACGGCGTCGCTGCCATTGTCGCTCATGTTTGTCTCCCTTGCTATTCGGATGATGTCGTGGATTGCAACCGGCTCGCCCAGCGCGATGCGCCGGCGCGAAGCCTGGATCAACGCCAGCCCCTCGTCGGCACGCGCACGCAAGGCCGTCGTTGCTGCCTCTTGCATAGCCAACGTCCGATCCAGATCCACCGCATGCCCCGCGAGCAGATCGGTAATTTGGGCAAGGCTAAGTCCGAGACGTTTCAGGGCAAGGATCTCGTGCAGCCGCGCGATCTCCGACATGCCGTATAAACGCCAATTCTTGCCCGTTCGTCGTGGGCTGATAAGCCGCCGCGTCTCGTAGAGCCGTAGCGCCCGCACCGTGAGGCCCATCTGTTCCGCGCACTCAGCAGCGGTCAGCCAGCGATTATCATTGCCTTGCTCGCTCATAGCACCTCCGGCGACTGTTATAGGCTATGACCTTGGGGCTGGCTCAAGTGCTGCCAGCAACAATTTTGCGACGTCTGACCATCCCCCTCTACCCGTGACATCGTCAGCGCCGCCCTATAGTCTCCAGCAAAAATCAAGGGAACATCCGTGCGCATTCTATTGGTGGAGGACAATATCGCGCTGGCCGACGGGCTTTCGGCGATCCTGCGCGGCACCGGCCATGCCGTCGACGTCGTGCATGACGGCGCTTCCGCCAATGCCGTGACGGCAGCCGAGAATTTCGATCTCGTCGTGCTCGACCTGAACCTGCCTGAAATGGACGGCCTCGAGGTGCTGCGCGCCATGCGAGCCAGGCAGAACCAGTCGGCGGTCCTGATCCTGACGGCGCGCGGCACACCGGAGGAGCGTGTCAAGGGCCTCGATCTCGGCGCCGACGACTACCTCATCAAACCCTTCGATATCTCCGAATTCGAGGCCCGTGTACGCGTCCTCCTGCGTCGCCAGGCTGGGCTGCATTCGGCCACGGTCAGTTTCGGTGGCCTGTCGCTCGATCTCAACTCGCGCGCCTTTTTCTCGGGGGCGACGCCGCTCGATATCCCCGCCCGCGAACTCGGCCTGCTCGAAATCCTCTTCATGCGCGCCGGCAAGGTCGTCGCCAAGGAAGCGATCATCCAGTCGTTGACCGCCTTCGACGACGACATTTCGGCCAACGCCATCGAGCAATATGTCAGCCGCCTGAGAAAACGCCTGTCGCCATACGGCCTGACGGTCAAGACGGCGCGCGGCATCGGCTACTATCTCGACAAGCTGCCAGAGGCCTCATGACGACGGCCTATTCGCTCAGACGAAGGCTGCTGTTCTGGCTGCTGATCTCGACCGCCATCATCGGCATGGTCGCGCTTGTCGACACCTACCGCGAGGCCGTGCAGACCTCCAACATCGTCTCGGACCGCGTGCTGGCAGGATCGGCGCTCGCCATCGCCGAACGCGTTGTTGTTGCCGAAGACGGCACGCTCGAGGTCGATATCCCCTATGTGGCGCTGGAGATGCTCACCTCGGCGGCGCAGGACCGCGTCTTCTACCGCGTCGACGGGCCGCCCGGAAAATTCATCACCGGCTACCAGGCGCTCCCTGTGCTTGCCGAAACCGTCGGCGACACCGCCGCCTTTGCCGACGACACCTTCCGCGGCGAGCCGATCCGGGTGGCGACGCTCAAACGCTCGGCCTCCACAGGCATCCGCTCGGTCCCCTTCGCCGTCACCGTCGCCGAGACCACCATTGCCCGCCGCCAGTTGGCCCGCGCCATCCTCTTCCGCTCGGCCCTCCGTCTATCCTTCATGATCGCCGGCGCCGCCGTCATTGTCTGGATTTCGGTCACCGTCGCGCTCCGCCCGCTCTACAAGCTGCGCGATGCGATCGGCGAGCGCAGCCCTGATGACCTGCACCCGATCGAACAGTCGGTTCCGAGCGAGGTCCAACCGCTCGTCGATACCGTCAACGGCTTTATGGTTCGCCTTGAATCGGCGCTCGACGCACTTCGCAACTTCACCGGCAATGCCAGCCATCAGCTGCGCACGCCGCTGGCGATCATCCGCACCCAGCTTGCGCTCTCGGCCCGATCCGGCACCTTGGCGGAAGCGCAGGGCTCTGCCCTGAAGGGCGATCAGGCCGTCGCCCACGCCGAGCGCATTCTTGCCCAACTGCTGCTAATGGCAAAGATCGATGCGGCAACGGCAAAGGAAGCGCTAACCGCCTCTTCGATCGACCTGACGGCCATTGCCCAGGAGATAACCGGCGAATTGATCCCGACGGCCGCCGAGGCGGGCATCGACCTCGGCTTCGAAGGCGACCGCCCTGCCCTCGTCCGCGCCGAGCCATTGCTGATCGGCGAACTGCTGCGCAACCTTGCAGGAAATGCCATCGCCTATGCAGGCAAGGGCGCGGAGGTGACCGTCCGGATATCCGAGACCGACGATGCCGTGCGCCTCGAAGTCGAGGACAACGGTCCCGGCATTCCGGCGGAGAAGCTCGCCGCCGTCCGGCAGCGCTTTTCGCGCGGCAGCAATTCCGGCGCACCCGGCGCCGGCCTTGGCCTGCCGATCGTCGAGGAGATCGCCGGCCTCTTTAATGCGGCGCTGGCGCTCGAGCCCGGCTGCAACGGTAGAGGCCTCAAGGCCTCGGTGACGTTTGCCAAGGCGACGTAAAGCCTTAGCCGGCCTCGCCTTACCGCCTTGCATTCTTTCGCTGCATTGCACACACTGCCCTTCGGAACAGCAAATGCCGTACAACGATACGGCCGCGGATAAGGCAGTCCATGTCGATCAAAGCCAGCATCTATCACCTGACGCATTACAAATACGACAAGCCGGTCCGCCTCGGGCCTCAGATCATCCGCCTCAAGCCTGCGTCGCATTCCAAGACGCGGGTGATCAGCCATTCGCTGAAGGTCTCGCCGGCGAACCATTTCGTGAACCTGCAGCAGGATCCCTACGGGAATTATCTGGCCCGCTACGTCTTCCCCGACCCGGTGACGGAGTTCAAGATCGAGGTCGATCTCGTCGCCGACATGACGGTCTATAACCCCTTCGATTTCTTCATCGAGGAGAGCGCCGAAATGTGGCCGTTCTCTTATCCCGAAGAAATCAGGGACGACCTTGATATCTACATGCAGCCCCAGCCGGTGGAGTCGGCACTCGCCGCCTATCTCTCGGGCATCGACCGCACCCCGATGCGCACCACCGACTTCATCGTCGGCCTCAATGCCCGGCTGAAGAACGACGTCGAATACGTCATCCGCATGGAGCCCGGCGTGCAGACGCCCGAAGAGACGCTGAAACTGGCGCTCGGCTCCTGCCGCGATAGTAGCTGGCTCTTGGTCGAGATCCTCCGCAATCTCGGCTTCGCGGCCCGCTTCGTCTCCGGCTATCTCATCCAGCTGACGCCGGATCTGAAGGCGCTCGACGGCCCCTCGGGCACCGAGGTCGATTTCACCGATCTGCACGCCTGGTGCGAGGTCTATATCCCCGGCGCCGGCTGGATCGGCCTTGATCCGACCTCGGGCCTCTTGACCGGCGAAAGCCACATCCCCCTTGCCGCCACGCCGCACTACAGCAACGCCGCCCCGATCTCCGGCGGGCTCTACGGCCACGCCAACACCGAATTCACCTTCGACATGAAGGTGACGCGGGTGGCCGAGCATCCGCGCATCACCAAACCATTTTCCGATGACAGCTGGGACGAGCTCAACGCGCTCGGCGCCAAGGTCGACAGCATCCTGCAAGCCGGGGATGTCCGCCTCACCATGGGTGGCGAGCCGACCTTCGTCTCGATCGACGACTTCGAATCCGAGGAATGGAACACCGAAGCCGTCGGCCCGACCAAGCGCGAAAAGGCCGACGTGCTGATCCGCAAGCTGCGCGAACGCTTCGCCCCCGGCGGCTTCCTGCATTATGGCCAGGGCAAGTGGTATCCGGGCGAAAGCCTGCCGCGCTGGACCTTCTCGCTCTACTGGCGCAAGGACGGCAAGCCGATCTGGCAGAACCCTGACTTGATCGCCGGCGAAGGCAAGGAGACCGGCGCCAAGGCCGAGGACGCCTCCGATTTGCTCAACGCCATCGCCAGGGAACTGGCGATCGAGCCTGATATGGTGCTGCCGGCCTATGAGGACCCGGCCGAATGGATCATCAAGGAAGGCAGCCTGCCTGACAATGTCGATCCCTCGAATTCGAAACTGAAGGACCCCGAAGAGCGCAGCCGCATCGCCCGCGTCTTCGAACGCGGCCTGACGACGCCCACGGGCTATATCCTCCCCGTCCAGGCCTGGAACGCGAAGGCGTCCGACCAGCGCTGGATGAGCGAGCGCTGGAAAACCCGACGCGGCAAGATCTTCCTCGTGCCCGGCGACAGCCCCGTCGGCTACCGCCTGCCACTCGGCACCCTGCCCTACGTGCCGCCGGCCCGCTATCCCTACATCCACACCGCCGACCCCTCGATCCCGCGCACACCGCTCGCCGAAGTCTTCGTGCCGGCTGGCCGCACCCCGACCCCGGACCGTGCCACGCCAGCTGGTCGCGCCATGCCGGAAGCCTCGCGCCACAGCGACGACAGCGGCCAGAGCCGCGTCGAGCAGACGCTCGGCGAGATCGGCGGCGCCGTGCGCACCGCCATCTCGGTCGAGCCACGTGACGGCCGCCTTTGCGTCTTCATGCCGCCGGTCGAGCGGATCGAGGATTATCTCGAATTGATCGCGGCTGCCGAAAACGCCGCCGCCGAACTCGGCCTGCCCATCCATATCGAGGGCTATTCGCCGCCGCAGGACGAACGCATCAACGTCATCCGCGTTGCGCCCGATCCCGGCGTCATCGAGGTCAACATCCACCCCGCCTCCAACTGGCAGGACTGCGTCGACATCACCACCACGGTTTACGAGGAAGCCCGCCAGACGCGCCTCGGCGCCGACAAGTTCATGATCGATGGCCGCCACACCGGCACCGGCGGCGGCAACCATGTCGTGGTCGGCGGTGCGAACCCCGGCGACAGCCCGTTCCTGCGCCGTCCCGACCTGTTGAAGAGCCTGGTGTTGCACTGGCAGCGCCATCCGTCGCTCTCCTACATGTTCTCGGGCATGTTCATCGGCCCGACCAGCCAGGCGCCGCGCATCGACGAGGCCCGCCATGACAGCCTCTACGAGCTGGAAACGGCGCTGGCGCAGATCCCGGCACCCGGTCATGGCCCAACCCCTTTGCCCTGGATTACCGACCGCCTGTTCCGCAACACGCTGATCGACGTGACAGGCAACACCCACCGCGCCGAGATCTGCATCGACAAGCTGTTCTCGCCCGACGGCCCGACCGGCCGCCTCGGCCTCGTCGAGTTCCGTGGCTTCGAAATGCCGCCGAATGCGCGCATGTCGCTCGCCCAGCAGCTTCTGGTCCGCGCCCTCATCGCCCGCTTCTGGCAAAACCCGGCCGATGGCCTCTTCGTTCGCTGGGGCACCACGCTGCACGACCGCTTCATGCTACCGCACTTCGTCTGGCAGGATTTCCAGGACGTGCTGGCGGACCTGAAGCAGAACGGCTTCGACCTCAGCCCCGAATGGTTCAAGGCGCAGCTCGAATTCCGCTTCCCCTTTTGCGGCGAGGTCGAATACGAAGGCTCGAAGCTGGAGCTGCGCCAGGCGCTGGAACCCTGGAACGTCATGGGCGAGGAAGGTGCTGTCGGTGGCACCGTGCGCTATGTCGATAGCTCCGTCGAGCGCCTGCAGGTCCGGCTCGAGACCGGCAACGCCGCCCGCTACATCGTCACCTGCAACGGCCGCAGCGTGCCGCTGACGCCGACGGGCACATCAGGTGTCTCCGTCGCCGGCGTCCGCTTCAAGGCCTGGCAGCCGGCGTCGGGATTGCACCCGCTTCTGCCGGTCAACACTCCGCTGACCTTCGATATTTATGATACATGGTCGAAGCGCTCGATCGGCGGCTGCATCTATCATGTTGCCCATCCGGGCGGGCGTAGCTATGACACCTTCCCGGTCAATGGTAACGAAGCGGAAGCAAGGCGTCTGGCGCGATTCGAACCATGGGGCCACACGGCTGGCGGCTATATCCCGCAGGTCGAAACCGGATCGCCCGAGTTCCCGCTGACGCTGGATCTGAGACGACCGGCGGGAATCTAGACGTTAGGGTGAAATGGGCAAAAAACCGACGGCAGAACTGAGAGCAGCGCCAGCGATCCGCACCGGCAACGATGCGGTGCTTGGCTATGCCCCACTGCCCGGCGTCGCCGACGAAATGGTCGATACCAACGGCGCCATCCGGCCGGTCTGGCAGCGTTTCTTCGGGCATCTGAGCAGCATGCCTGACAAGGATCTGACGGAGCGATTCACCCGCGCCGATCGCTATCTCCGCGATGCCGGCGTCTTCTACCGTGCCTATGGCAGCACCGGCAGCGCCGAGCGTTCCTGGCCGCTGTCGCATGTGCCTGTGCTGATCGATGCGCGCGAATGGGAAGCGGTGTCGGCTGGTCTCGAACAGCGCGCCGACCTGCTAGAGGCGATCGTTGCCGATATCTACGGTGAAAACCGGCTCGTTGCGCAAGGCGTGCTGCCACCGGCGCTGATCGCCGCCAATCCGGAGTACCAGCGTCCCCTCGTCGGCGTCTCTCCGGCGAGCGGCCACTATCTGCATTTCTGCGCTTTCGAGATCGGTCGCGGGCCGGATGGCAACTGGTGGGTGCTCGCCGACCGCACCCAGGCGCCGTCGGGCGCAGGCTTTGCGCTCGAAAACCGCGTTGCGACGACCCGCGCCTTCTCCGACATCTATGCTGAGACGTCGGTTCATCGGCTGGCCTCATTCTTCGGCGCCTTCCGCGATTCCCTGCAGGGCATGAAACACAGCGGCGACGATCGCATCGCCGTCCTGACCCCGGGCCCCGCCAACGAAACCTACTACGAGCACGCCTATATCGCCCGCTACCTCGGCTTCATGCTGCTGGAAGGCGAAGATCTCACCGTCGTCAACGGCAAGGTGATGGTGCGCACCGTCTCCGGCCTGAAGCCGATCACCGTGCTCTGGCGTCGCCTCGACTCGGCCTATGCAGACCCGCTCGAACTGAACCAGAATTCGCATATCGGCACGCCCGGCCTCGTTGAGGCATTGCGCGCCGAAAGCGTGACGATCGTCAACGCGCTCGGCAGCGGCATCATCGAAACGCGCGCGCTTCTCGCCTTCATGCCGACGATCTGTCGCCAGCTATTCGGCGAGGAACTGAAGCTCCCCTCGATCGCGACCTGGTGGTGCGGCCAGAAGGACGAGCGCGCGCATGTGGCCGAGAACATCGAGAAGATGGTCATCGGCCCGGCATATTCGCGCGCTCCATTCTTCGACGACAGCGGCGAATCCGTGCTTGGCTCCAGCCTGCGCGCCGCCGCAAAGGATTCGATCGGCGACTGGCTGAACTCCGACGGCGCAAAGCTCGTCGGCCAGGAGGTCGTGACGCTCTCGACGACGCCGGCCTGGATCGGCGGCAAGCTGACGCCGCGGCCGATGTCGCTGCGCGTTTTCGCCGCCCGCACCGCCAATGGCTGGCAGATCATGCCAGGCGGCTTTGCCCGCATCGGCGGCAGCGACGATGTATCAGCGATCGCCATGCAATCGGGCGGTGCGGCCGCCGACGTCTGGATCGTCAGCGACAAGCCGGTGGAGCGCCATACGCTGCTGCCGGCCGAGGGCAGCTTCACCCGCAACATGCCCGGCAGCCTGCCGAGCCGCGCGGCAGACAACCTCTTCTGGCTTGGCCGCTATATCGAGCGCGCCGAAGGGGCGCTGCGCATCCTGCGTGCCTGGCACGCCCGCTTCGCCGAAGTCGCCGATCCGAGCCAACCGCTGCTGGCCGACGTGAGCGCCTATCTGGCGGTCGTCGACATCGACACGGAGGATGCCGTTCCCGAGAACCTGCTGCGCAACATCGACAGCGCCGTCTATTCGGCAAGCAACATCCGCGACCGCTTTTCGCCGGACGGCTGGCTGGCGTTGACCGATCTGGCCAAGACGGCACGGCGCTTCCACAGCACCGTCTCGCCGGGCGACGATGCCAGCCATGCGATGACGATCCTCTTGCGCAAGCTGGCGGGCTTCGCCGGTCTCGTGCATGAAAACATGTACCGCTTTACCGGCTGGCGCTTCCTCTCGCTCGGCCGCCATATAGAGCGCGCTTTGCACATGACCCGCCTGCTCGGCCATATGTCTGGCCCCGACGCCCCCGACGGCGCGCTCGACATGCTGCTCGAGATCGGCGACAGCGTCATGACCCATCGCCGCCGCTACAACGTCAATACGGCCCGCCTGACGGTGACCGACCTGTTGGCGCTGGACCCGCTCAACCCGCGCTCGATCCTGTTCCAGATGAACGAGATCCACCGCGAGGTGGAGCAGCTGCCGAACGCGCTCGTCAACGGCCAGATGTCGCCCTTCTACCGCGAAGCGATGCGGCTGCATTCCGGCCTTGCCGTGATGACGCCGGAAACGATGGGCGTCGATGTCTATCGCCGCCTCGAACGCGAGCTCGAACACCTCTCCGACCTTCTTGCTCAAACATATCTCGGGTGACCCGGTGCTTTACGATCTCTCGCTGCACATGGGTTACATTTACGACACGCCGGCCTCCGGCGCCCGCCACATCATGCGGCTGATGCCGTTGTCGCTGCCGAACCGTCAGCGGCTGGTGGCCGGCTCCATCAAGGTCTCGCCGACGCCGGACGAACAGGCGCATTTCACCGATTTCTTCGAGCATCCCGCAACCTCGTTCATGCTGCGTGCACCACACGAAAAGCTTGATATCCGCATGCAGGCCCGCGTCCAGGTCGAGAGCCATTCGATCGCCGCCGATTTCTCTCCGTTGCTCGCGAAGCTTCCGGAGGAGGTCGGTGCCATCTGGTCCTTGAAGCCCGATGCACCGCATCATTTCCTCGGCGACAGCCCCAGGCTCGCGGAGACCAAGACGATCTCCGACTACGCCAGGGGAGCCCTTTCGCCGTCGCTCACGGTGCTTGAGATCGCCAACGCGATATGCGCGCGAATCTACAAGGATTTCACCTACGATCCGGAAGCAACGACGGTCGACAGTACGCCGACCGACGCGTTCCGATTGAAGCGCGGCGTATGCCAGGATTTCACCCATGTGATGATCCTCGCGTTGCGCAGCCTCGGAATTCCAGCGGGATATGTTTCCGGGTTTCTCCGCACCATCCCGCCACCGGGCAAGGAGCGGCTGGAAGGCGCCGATGCCATGCACGCCTGGGTTCGGGTCTGGTGCGGCAAGACGATCGGCTGGGTGGAACTCGACCCGACCAACAACATTCCCGCCGGCACCGACCATATCGTCGTGGCCTACGGTCGTGATTATGCCGACGTCGCACCTGTCATCGGCGTCCTCAAGAGCTACGGCGGGCAGCGTTCGGTGCAGGCGGTTGACGTCATTCCGCTGCAATAGAGCGAGGGGCCAGCCGGACACAATCCTTAAGGCGCATCGCGCAAATAACGCGCCCATTGCGGGAATAACGAGTATAAACCGCACGAGAAAGCAACAATTCGCTAGAATTTTAGCTAACCGGTAAATTCGAACTCAAGAAATACGGCGCATTACTGTTGGCCTGTTGGGGTATCTAACTCAGGTGAACATGATGAGCACCTTGCATTCGCTGCGCAGCAGCGTGTCCAGGCTTTTGAACGAGCGCGACGGCAATTTCGCCATGGTCAGCGCAATTTTGTTGCCCGTCATGCTTGGCGCGGGCGCACTTGCGATCGATATAACGAATACTGCCATGGCGAAGCACCAGCTGCAGGAAGCGTCTGACTCCGCCGCGCTGGCGACGGCATCCGCGCTCGCCGACGGCAAGGTAACCACCAGCACGGCTGCCGACTTCGCCAAGGATTTCATCGCCGGCCAGATGGCGAACGTGCTCAGCGACACGACAGGCCTCAAGGGTTCCACGACAGTCAACGCCACGAAAACGACCACCGGCACGGCAACGAGCTACAGCGTCAGCGTTTCATCGTCCTACAGCATGCAACTGAGCGGACTTGCCCAGGTCATCGGCTTCAAGACGACCACCATCGGTGCGGCCAGCCAGACGGCAAGCGGCTATTCCGAGACGCAGGGCTCCGTCTCGATGTTCCTGGCACTGGATAAGTCCGGCTCCATGGACTACGCGACCACAACGGTCAATGCCGAGCAGCCGACCAAAACCTATACATACACCGAAACATATACCTATGATTGCGGCACCAAAAAGAAACCAAAAACCTGCACGGGAACACGACAGGCCACGGGAACGGAAACAAACTACTACACGAAGATTGAGGCTTTGAAACTCGCCGTCGGCAATCTGATGACGCAGCTTGATACGGCCGATCCGACCCACATCTACGCCCGCACCGGCGCTGTATCTTACGATATCGACACCGATCCGGAAAGCAAGCTTGCCTGGGGCACAACCGCAGCAAAAAGCTACGTCGACGCGCTTGACGCCGACGGAGGCACCAACTCGAGCGGCGCCGTCAATATCGCCTTCACCTCGCTAACGGCCAAGAACGCGGCCGGCAACGACATCGAAGACGCAACGCACATGGCAAAGACGACGCAGCTGCCGAAGAAATACATCGTCTTCATGACCGATGGCGACAACAACGACGACAGGTGGGGCGGCCGTTCCTACGACACGGACACCAAGAAGACCTGCGATGCCGCCAAGGCTAAGAGCATCGAGATCTACACCGTCGCCTTCATGGCCCCCACGACCGGCCAAGCCCTGCTGAAATATTGCGCGACCGACAGCTCACACTATTTCCAGGCCGAAAGCATGGCCGACCTTGTGGCCGCCTTCAAAAAAATCGGTGCGAAAGCCGCCAACCAGACGACCCGCCTGACCAACTAAGTCTCGCCGGAAAATCGAACAAAAAACAAGCCGCTTCGGAACAAACCGAGGCGGCTTTTGTTTTGCTGCAAATCCCATGAATACAAATCGGAAAACCGATTGAAATCAAGTCCTTTCAGCGATGGGATCGGGGGCCTCGCCAATTTTTTCGTTTGCCCAATTCCTTTGTTGCAACTGCGTAGTAAGGGTGCGTACACTGCATCGTTAGTGCGTTAGACTAATCGATTGAAGTAAGCTTAACATACTGAAACCCAATCAGAATTGGCGAGGATTGACGATGAATACCGCTGCGAAGCCGACTATCCCCTCCCCCGCCCCCCGCAGTTCAAAGCCCGAAATCCTCGCTGAAGAAATCATCGAACGCCTGACCTACCGCATCGGCAAGGACGCCAAGGTCGCCAAGCCGCATGACTGGCTGACCGCCACCATCCTCGTCGTTCGCGACCGCATCATCGACAAGTGGATGGACTCGACCCGCAATGTCTACGCGACCGGCGCCAAGCGCGTGTACTATCTATCGCTGGAATTCCTCATCGGCCGCCTGATGCGCGATGCCGTGTCCAACCTCGGCCTGATGGAAGAGGTGCGCGACGCGCTGGCTTCGCTCGGCGTCGACGTCGCCGTCATCGCCGGCCTCGAACCGGATGCCGCACTCGGCAATGGTGGCCTCGGCCGTCTCGCCGCCTGCTTCATGGAGAGTATGGCAACCGTCGACGTCCCGGCTTACGGCTACGGCATCCGCTATGTCCACGGCCTGTTCCGCCAGCAGATGGCCGATGGCTGGCAGGTCGAACTGCCGGAAAGCTGGCTCGCCCACGGCAACCCCTGGGAATTCGAACGTCGCGAGAGCGCCTATGAAATCGGCTTCGGCGGCTCGGTCGATGTCGCCAACAGCCCCGATGGCGAGCCGCGCTACGTCTGGAAGCCGGCAGAACGCGTCATCGCCGCCGCCTTCGACACGCCCGTCGTCGGCTGGCGCGGCAAGCGCGTCAACACGCTGCGCCTCTGGTCGGCCCAGCCGATCGACCCGATCCTGCTCGACGCCTTCAACGCCGGCGACCATATCGGCGCGCTGCGCGAGAGCAACAAGGCCGAAAGCCTGACCCGCGTTCTCTATCCTGCCGACGCCACGCCCGCCGGCCAGGAACTGCGCCTGCGCCAGGAGTTCTTCTTCTCCTCCGCATCGCTGCAGGACATCCTGCGTCGTCACCTTCAGCAGTATGACGATTTCACCTCGTTGCCCGACAAGGTGGCGATCCAGCTGAACGACACCCATCCGGCCGTCTCCATCGCCGAGCTGATGCGCCTGCTCTGCGACGTGCACGGGCTGGAGTTCGACCAGGCCTGGGACATCACCCGGGGCACGATTGCCTACACCAACCACACGCTCCTGCCCGAAGCGCTGGAAAGCTGGCCGGTGCCGCTGTTCGAGCGTCTCCTGCCGCGCCACATGCAGATCATCTACGCGATCAACGCCAAGGTTCTGCTCGAAGCCCGCAAGACCAAGAACTTCTCCGACACCGAGATCCGCTCGATCTCGCTGATCGAGGAAGGCGGCAGCCGCCGGGTGCGCATGGGCAACCTCGCCTTCGTCGGCTCGCATTCGATCAACGGCGTCTCTGCCCTGCATACCGACCTTATGAAGGTCACCGTCTTCGCCGACCTCCACAAGCTCTATCCCGACCGCATCAACAACAAGACCAACGGGATCACCCCGCGCCGCTGGCTGCAGCAGTGCAATCCGGGTCTCACCGGCCTGATCCGCGAGGCGATCGGCGACGATTTCCTCGACGACGCCGAAAAGCTGCGTGCACTCGACAAGTTCGCCACCGACAGCGCTTTCCAGGAGAAGTTCGCGGCCGTCAAGCGCACCAACAAGGTGGCGCTTGCCAATCTGGTCGCGTCACGCATGGGCGTGAAGCTCGATCCGTCGGCGATGTTCGACATCCAGATCAAGCGCATCCACGAATACAAGCGCCAGCTGCTCAACGTCATCGAGGCGGTCGCGCTCTACGACCAGATCCGCTCGCGTCCCGAGCTGGACTGGGTGCCGCGCGTGAAACTCTTCGCGGGCAAGGCGGCGCCGAGCTATCACAACGCCAAGCTGATCATCAAGCTGATCAACGACGTCGCCCGCACCATCAACAACGACCCGGCCGTTCGCGGACTGCTCAAGGTCGTTTTCGTGCCGAACTACAACGTCACGCTGGCCGAGGTCATGGTTCCGGCCGCCGACCTCTCCGAGCAGATTTCGACCGCCGGCATGGAAGCATCCGGCACCGGCAACATGAAGTTCGGCCTGAACGGCGCGCTCACCATCGGCACGCTCGATGGCGCCAACGTCGAGATGCGCGACAATGTCGGCGAGGACAATATCAAGATCTTCGGCTTGCGCGCCGACGAAGTCGCCAACCTTCGCACCGAAGGCCACAATCCCCGCGCCATTATCGAAGGTTCTCATGAGCTGGCGCAGGCGCTCTCGGCCATCGGTTCCGGTGTCTTCTCGCCGGATGACCGCAACCGCTATTCCGAGCTGATCGACGGCATCTATTCGCACGACTGGTTCATGGTCGCAGCCGATTTCGATGCCTACGCCCAGGCCCAGCGCGAGGTCGACGACCTCTGGAACGACAAGGCCGCCTGGAGCGAAAAGACCATCCGCAACACCGCCCGCATGGGCTGGTTCTCGTCGGACCGCACGATCCGGCAGTATGCCAAGGAAATCTGGAGAGCTGGATGAAAACGCCGAAGGCGACCCCTGAAGTCAAGCTTCCCTGGGAAATTTCGGCAGGTGAAATAGCGGCGATCCTCGCCGGCGCGCACGCCAATCCGTTTGCCGTTCTGGGCGTTCACAAATCGGGCAGCGTCTACGTTGCCCGATGCTTCATCCCCGGCGCCGAAGAGGTGACGGCGATGTCGCTCGACGGCACCGCGATCGGCGATCTGGTGCTCCAGCATCCGGATGGCTTCTTCGCCGGCACGGTCTCGGTCAACAAGCAGGTGCCGGTGCGCTATCGCGCCCGCCGCGGCGACGCCGAATGGGCCGTCACCGACCCCTACAGCTTCGGCCCCGTTCTCGGGCCGATGGACGACTATTACGCCCGCGAGGGCTCGGATCTCCGCCTGTTCGACAAGATGGGCGCACACTGGATCAAGCACGAGGGCGCGCAGGGGATCCATTTCGCAGTCTGGGCGCCGAATGCGCAGCGCGTCTCCGTCGTCGGCGATTTCAACGGCTGGGATGGCCGCCGCCATGTCATGCGCTTCAGAGCGGGCGCCGGCATCTGGGAAATCTTCGCCCCCGATGTGCCCACAGGCGTCGCCTACAAGTTCGAGATCCGCGGACAGGATGGCGTGGTGCTGCC
The DNA here is from genome assembly GCF_001429725.1 of Rhizobium sp. Root708. Taxonomy (GTDB): domain Bacteria; phylum Pseudomonadota; class Alphaproteobacteria; order Rhizobiales; family Rhizobiaceae; genus Rhizobium. The sequence continues at coordinate 246,689 of NZ_LMHV01000040.1, forward strand.
GCTGAAAGCCGATCCGTTTGCCCGCCGCAGCGAACTGCGCCCGAAAACCGCCTCCGTCGCAGCACCCGAGCTGCTGCAGGAGTGGGAAGACGCCGCGCATCTGAAGCACTGGAGCGAAACCGACAAGCGCCGCCAGCCGATCTCCATCTACGAGGTGCATGCCGGCTCCTGGCAGCGCCGCGACGACGGCACCTTCCTCTCCTGGGACGAACTCGCCGCCCGCCTGATCCCCTACTGCGTCGACATGGGCTTCACCCATATCGAGTTCCTGCCGATCACCGAGCATCCCTACGATCCGTCCTGGGGCTACCAGACGACAGGGCTCTATGCCCCGACCGCCCGCTTCGGCGAGCCGGAGGGCTTCGCCCGCTTCGTCAACGGCGCCCACAAGGTCGGCATTGGCGTCATCCTCGACTGGGTGCCGGCGCATTTCCCGACCGACGAGCACGGGCTGGGCTGGTTCGACGGCACCGCACTTTACGAGCACGAGGACCCGCGCAAGGGCTTCCACCCCGACTGGAACACCGCGATCTACAACTTCGGCCGCACCGAGGTTGTCTCCTATCTCGTCAACAACGCGCTCTACTGGTCCGAGAAGTTCCATCTCGACGGCCTGCGCGTCGATGCCGTCGCTTCGATGCTCTACCTCGACTATTCCCGCAAGCACGGCGAGTGGATCCCCAACGAATATGGCGGCAACGAAAACCTCGAGGCCGTCCGCTTCCTGCAGAACATGAACACCCGCATCTACGCCGAGCACCCCGGCGTCATGACCATCGCCGAGGAATCGACGTCATGGCCCAAGGTGTCGCAGCCCGTCCATGAAGGCGGCCTGGGCTTCGGATTCAAGTGGAACATGGGCTTCATGCACGACACGCTGAGCTACATGAGCCGCGAGCCGGTGCATCGCAAGCATCACCACAACGAGCTGACCTTCGGCCTGCTCTACGCCTATTCGGAAAACTTCGTCCTGCCGCTCAGCCACGACGAAGTGGTGCACGGCAAGGGCTCCCTGATCGCCAAGATGCCCGGCGACGACTGGCAGAAGTTCGCCAACCTGCGCGCCTACTACGCGTTCATGTGGGGCTATCCGGGCAAGAAGCTGCTGTTCATGGGCCAGGAATTCGCGCAATGGGCCGAATGGAGCGAGGAAAAGTCGCTCGATTGGAACCTGTTGCAGTACCGCATGCACGAGGGGATGCGGCGCTTGGTGCGCGATCTCAATTTCACCTACCGCAGCAAGCCGGCGCTCCATGCCCGCGATTGCGAAGGCGATGGCTTCGAGTGGCTGATCGCCGACGACCACGAAAACTCCGTCTTCGCCTGGCTGCGCAAGGCGCCCGACGAGAAGCCGGTTGCCGTTATCACCAACCTGACGCCGGTTTATCGCGAGAACTACTCCGTGCGACTGCCGACCGAGGGTCGCTGGCGCGAGATCCTGAATACCGACGCCGATATCTACGGCGGCAGCGGCAAGGGCAATGGCGGTCGCGTACAGGCCGTCAACGCCGGTGGCACCATCACCGCATCGATCACCTTGCCGCCTCTGGCGACGATTATGCTTGAACCTGAGACTTGAAGACTGGTGGGAGGATAAAAATGGTAGAAAAACGTGTTCAGCCACTTGCCCGCGATGCAATGGCCTATGTTCTCGCCGGCGGCCGGGGAAGCCGCCTGAAGGAACTCACCGATCGCCGCGCCAAGCCGGCGGTCTATTTCGGCGGCAAGTCACGCATCATCGATTTCGCCCTGTCGAACGCCCTCAACTCGGGTATCCGCCGCATCGGCGTCGCCACCCAGTACAAGGCGCACTCGCTGATCCGCCACATGCAGCGCGGCTGGAACTTCTTCCGCCCCGAGCGAAACGAAAGCTTCGACATTCTGCCGGCCTCCCAGCGCGTCTCGGAGACGCAATGGTATGAAGGCACCGCCGACGCCGTCTATCAGAACATCGACATCATCCAGGATTACGGCGTCGAATACATGGTCATCCTCGCCGGCGACCATATCTACAAGATGGACTACGAATACATGCTGCAGCAGCATGTCGATTCAGGCGCCGACGTCACCATCGGTTGCCTCGAAGTGCCGCGCATGGAAGCGACAGGCTTCGGCGTCGTCCATGTCGACGACAAGGACCGGATCATCGATTTCGTCGAGAAGCCGGCTGATCCGCCAGCCATTCCCGGCAAGCCGGACAGCTCTTTCGCCTCGATGGGCATCTACGTCTTCCACACCAAGTTCCTGATCGATGCGCTGCGCCGCGACGCCGCCGATCCGAATTCGAGCAAGGACTTCGGCAAGGACATCATCCCTTACATCGTCAAGAACGGAAAAGCCGTCGCTCACCGCTTCGCCAATTCCTGCGTCCGCTCCGACTTCGAGCATGAGCCCTACTGGCGCGACGTCGGAACGATCGACGCCTACTGGCAGGCGAATATCGACCTGACCGCGATCGTTCCGGAACTCGACATCTACGACAAGTCCTGGCCGATCTGGACCTATGCCGAGATTTCGCCACCGGCGAAATTCGTCCATGACGATGAAAATCGCCGTGGCTCGGCAACCTCGTCCGTCGTCGCCGGCGATTGCATCATCTCCGGTGCGACGCTGAACAACAGCCTCCTCTTTACCGGCGTTCGCGCCAACTCCTACTCCAAGCTGGAGGGGGCAGTCGTTCTGCCGAGCGTCAAGATCGGGCGGCATGCCCAATTGAAGGACGTCGTCATCGACCACGGCGTCATCATCCCCGAAGGGCTTATCGTCGGTGAGGATCCCGTCCTCGACGCCAAGCGCTTCCGCCGCAGCGAAGGCGGGATTTGCCTCATCACGCAGCCAATGATCGACAAGCTGGGTCTGTGACCAATGAAAGTTCTTTCGGTTTCGTCCGAAGTCTTCCCGCTCATCAAGACAGGGGGCCTCGCCGATGTGGCGGGCGCCCTGCCGATCGCCCTGAAGCAATTCGGCGTCGAGACAAAGACGCTCATGCCCGGCTATCCCGCCGTCATGAAGGCGATCCGCAATCCCGTCGTCAGGCTTCAGTTCGATGACCTGCTCGGCGAGACCGCGACGATCCTGGAAGTCGAACATGAGGGTCTTGATATTCTCGTGCTCGACGCGCCGGCCTATTACGATCGGCCGGGCGGACCGTACCTCGACCCGACAGGCAAGGATTATCCGGACAACTGGCGCCGCTTTGCCGCGCTGTCGCTTGCCGGCGCGGAGATCGCAGCCGGCCTGATGCCCGGCTGGCGTCCCGACCTCGTGCACACGCATGATTGGCAGGCCGCCATGACCTCGGTCTTCATGCGCTACTACCCGACGCCGGAATTGCCGAGCGTGCTGACGATCCACAACATCGCCTTCCAAGGCCAGTTCGGCGCCGACATATTCTCCGGCCTGCGACTGCCGCCGCATGCCTTTGCGACCGAAAGCATCGAGTATTACGGCAATATCGGCTTCCTCAAGGGAGGCCTGCAGACGGCGCACGCGATCACCACCGTCAGCCCGTCCTATGCAGCTGAGATCCTGACACCGGAATTCGGCATGGGCCTGCAGGGCGTCATTGCCAGCCGGGTCGATTCGTTGCACGGCATCGTCAACGGCATCGACTCCGATATCTGGAATCCGGCGACCGACCCGGTCGTCCATACGCACTATACCGCCGCGACGCTGAAGAGCCGCCTCGAAAACCGCACCGCCGTCGCCGAGTTCTTCGGCCTGCATCAGGACAACGCACCGATCTTCTGCATCGTCAGCCGGCTGACCTGGCAGAAGGGCATGGACGTCGTTGCGGCCACCGCCGACGAGATCGTCGAAATGGGCGGCAAGCTGGCCATTCTGGGCTCGGGCGATGCGGCATTGGAAGGTGCACTTCTGGCCGCCGCCACCCGCCATCCCGGTCGAATCGGGGTCTCGATCGGCTACAACGAACCGATGTCGCATTTGATGCAGGCAGGCTGCGATGCGATCATCATTCCGTCGCGTTTCGAGCCCTGCGGCCTGACCCAGCTCTATGGTCTGCGCTACGGATGCGTACCGATCGTTGCCCGCACCGGCGGACTGAACGACACCGTCATCGACGCAAATCATGCTGCTCTTGCGGCCAAAGTGGCAACCGGAATACAATTCTCGCCGGTGACCGCCTCTGGTCTGTTGCAGGCGATCCGCCGCGCTCTACATCTCTACGCCGATCAAAAAGTCTGGACCCAATTGCAAAAGCAGGGCATGAAATCGGATGTTTCGTGGGAGAAGAGCGCCGAGCGCTATGCTGCCCTCTATTCAAGCCTCGCCCCGAAAGGCAAGTGACAGAAAATGAACAAGTCCGTATCTACCACGCCGTATCAGGATCAGAAGCCGGGTACCTCGGGTCTTCGCAAGAAAGTCCCGGTCTTCCAGCAGCCGAATTATGCCGAGAATTTCATCCAGTCGATCTTCGATTCGCTGGAAGGGTTCCAGGGCAAGTGCCTCGTCATCGGCGGCGACGGACGCTACTACAACCGCGAAGTCATCCAGAAGGCGATCAAGATGGCCGCCGCCAATGGCTTCGGCAAGGTGATCGTCGGCAAGGGCGGCATCCTGTCGACCCCGGCGGCCTCGCACATCATCCGCAAATACAAGGCCTTCGGCGGCATCATCCTCTCGGCCAGCCATAACCCCGGCGGCCCGACCGAAGACTTCGGCATCAAGTACAACATCAGCAATGGCGGCCCGGCGCCGGAAAAGATCACCGACGCGATATATGCGCGCACGAAGGTGATCGACACCTACAAGATCGCCGACTTCGCCGATGTGAACCTCGACCGCATCGGCAAGGATGAACTGCCTGGCGGCATGATCCTCTCGGTTCTCGATTCGGTCGAAGACTACACGGCGCTCATGGAAGAGCTGTTCGACTTCCCGGCGATCCGCAACCTCATCAGCCTCGGCTTCCGCATCGCCTTCGATGCGATGAGCGCCGTCACCGGCCCTTACGCCAAGGAAATCTTCGAGAACCGTCTCGGCGCCCCGTCCGGTTCCGTTCGCAATTTCATGCCGCTGCCCGACTTCGGGGGCCATCATCCGGATCCGAACCCTGTTCACTGCAAGGAACTCTACGACGAGATGATGGGCGACGACGCGCCCGATTTCGGCGCTGCATCCGACGGCGACGGCGACCGCAACCTGATCATCGGCCGCGGCATCTTCGTGACACCGTCCGACAGCCTGGCGATCCTGGCCGCCAACGCCAACCTCGCCCCCGGCTACTCCGGCGGCCTCGCCGGCATTGCCCGTTCCATGCCGACCTCGGGCGCCGCCGACCGCGTCGCCGAGCGGCGCGGCATCGGCATGTACGAGACACCTACGGGCTGGAAGTTCTTCGGCAACCTGCTCGACGCCGGCATGGCGACGATCTGCGGCGAGGAAAGCGCTGGCACCGGCTCCAGCCATGTGCGCGAGAAGGATGGTCTTTGGGCCGTGCTCCTTTGGCTGAACATCCTCGCCGTTCGCGGCGAGAGCGTTCAGGACATCGTGACCCAGCACTGGCAAACCTACGGCCGCAACTACTATTCGCGCCATGACTACGAGGGCGTCGATACCGACGCCGCCAACGGCCTGGTCGAAAACCTGCGCAATCAGCTCGCCTCGCTGCCGGGCCAGAGCTTCGGTCCGCTGAAGGTCGAACAGGCTGACGACTTCGCCTATCACGATCCGGTCGACAAATCGGTCAGCGAGCATCAGGGCATCCGCATCCTCTTCGAAGGCGGCTCGCGCGTCGTTTTCCGTCTCTCGGGAACGGGAACCTCCGGCGCGACCCTGCGCGTCTACGTCGAGCGCTTTGAGCCGGATTCCACCCGTCACAACATCGAGACGCAGGAAGCCCTGGCCGACATTATCGCAGCCGCTGAAACCATCGCGGATATTCGCAGCCGCACCGGCCGCGATGCCCCCTCCGTGATTACCTGACCGGAGCGGCATGGCGGCGAACAGATCCGGGCAAGGCGGAGCAACGATCTTCGAGACAGGCGTTGACTTCGCCGTCTGGTCGCACAATGCCGGACAGATCGAACTTTGCCTGTTCGGCAAGGACGACAAGGAACTGGCCCGTCTGCCTATGGAACGCGGCGATAACCACGTCCATCGTCTTTTCGTCGACGGGCTGAAGGAAGGCGCGCGCTACGGCTACCGCGCCGATGGCGTCTACGCGCCTGACAGTGGCCTGTGGTTCGATCCGTCGAAGTTGTTGGTCGACCCATACGCGAAAGAGCTGGACCGCCCGTTCATCTATGATCCCATTCTTGGCACCTTTGGTGCCGAGACGCAGCACCTGGTTCCGAAAGCGATCGTCACCAGGGATATCGGCGTCAAACCCGAAAAACCCCTCTTCAAGCCCGGCGGCTTTGTCTACGAAGTCGCGGTCCGCCCCTTCACCATCCTGCACCCGGAGGTGCCCGAGGCCCAGCGCGGAACGGTCGCCGCTTTGGCGCATCCCGCGGTGATCGCCCACCTGAAGCGCATCGGCGTCGATGCCGTCGAGTTGATGCCGATCACCGCCTGGATCGATGAACGGCATCTGCCGCCGCTCGGCCTCAGAAACGGCTGGGGCTACAACCCGGTCGCCTTCATGGCGCTCGATCCACGGCTTGTTCCGGGCGGCATGGCGGAACTGCGCGACACGGTGGCAAAGCTCCACGCCGAAGGCATCGCGGTCATCCTCGATCTCGTCTTCAATCATACCGGCGAAAGCGACCGTTTCGGCGCGACGCTATCGCTGCGCGGCCTCGACAATCTTTCCTTCTATCGCCACCTACCTGGTCGGCCGGGAGAACTCGTCAACGATACCGGAACCGGTAACACCGTCGCCTGCGACCACCCGTATATCCGGCAGCTCATCATCGACAGCCTGCGCCACTTCGTGCTCGGCGCCGGGATCGACGGCTTCCGGTTCGACCTTGCCCCCGTCCTTGGCCGCACGGCTGGCGGCTTCGAGGGTCACGGCGAAACGCTGACCGCGATGCTGGCCGACGATGTGCTGGCCGATCGGGTGATGATCGCCGAACCCTGGGATATCGGACCCGGTGGCTATCAGCTCGGCAATTTCCCCTCCCCCTTCCTCGAGTGGAACGATCGCGTGCGCGACGACCTCAGGTGCTACTGGCGTGGCGACGACTGGAAGACCGGACCGCTCGCGACCGCGCTTGCCGGCTCGTCGGATATCTTCTCCCGCGGCGGCGGACATGCGACACGCAGCGTCAATTTCCTCGCCGCCCATGACGGCTTCACGCTCAGGGATCTCGTTTCTTACAGCGGCAAGCACAACGACGCGAACGGCGAGCAGAACCGCGACGGCCACAACGAGAACCACTCCTGGAACAACGGCGTCGAGGGCGACACCTGCTACCCCGATATCATCGGCCGCCGCCGCGACGATCTGAAGGCACTGCTATCGACGCTCTTCGCCACCCGGGGCAGCATCATGCTGACAGCAGGCGACGAAGCCGGCCGCAGCCAGCGTGGCAACAACAATGCCTATTGCCAGGACAACGAAATCACCTGGGTCGACTGGTCCGCCCTGGACGATGAACTGATCGCGCACACAGCCTTCGTCTCCGCCCTGCGCAAGCGCTTCTCCGTCTTCTCGCAGATGGATTTCTTCTCCGGCAACGGCGATGTCGAATGGATATCGCCCTCCGGCCAACCGATGAGCGTGCAGGAGTGGGAGACGCCGAACGCATCGACCCTCGGGATGCTGCTTTCGACGCGCGACTCGGAAAGCGGCAACGACACACGGCTGGCGGTTCTGTTCAACCGTTCAGGCGGCGAGGCGGTTTTTGCCCTGCCGGGACCTGCCGCATGGTGCCCTCTCGCCCCGGATACGCCGGAGAAATCTATGACGTCTGCAGCCGTGCCAAAGCGCTCCGTCGTTTTCTACCTTCAAAGTTGATTCCGCGGCTTCGGCTCGGCAATTCCTTGTCGCAATCGTCACAATCCCATTGTAAGGCTTGAGTTGCCGCTTTTTCATGAGGAATCAATGGTCAAGGAAATTTCGCTTGCCGACGTGCGCGCGCTTGTGGGCACTGAAACCGGCCTCTCGGACTGGATTCTCGTCGATCAGACCATGATCGATGCTTTTGCGCATGCAACCAATGATCATCAATTCATTCATGTCGACCCCGAGCGCGCCGCCGCGAGCCCGTTTGGCGGCACCATTGCCCATGGTTTCCTGACGCTGTCGCTGCTTTCGGCCATGAACTACAACAGCCTGCCCAAGGTGCGCGAGCAGACAATGGGCATCAACTACGGCTTCGAAAACGTCCGCTTCCTGTCGCCGGTCAAATCGGGCGCGCGCATCCGCGCCCATTTCGTTCTCGCCGAGGCCCGCTTCCGCGGCGCCGGCATGCTGATGACGAGCTACGACGTCTCGATCGAGATCGAAAACGAGAGGAAGGCGGCCCTCACGGCGCGCTGGATCACCATTATCCAGTTCGATCCCAAGGACCGGCCCGCAGACACCTAAAAAGAGCCATCGAAATCGATGACATGCCTGATGACCTCGCCGGCATGCAGCCGATCGAAGGCGTCGTTGATACCCTCGAGCGGACCGGTTGACGACAACAGGCGATCCACCGGCAGCTTTCCCCGCCTGAAAAGCCCGACGAAACGCGGGATGTCCCTGCTCGGCACGCAGCTGCCGAGATAGCTCCCGAGCACGCGCCGCTCCTCGGCAACGAGGCTGACGGCGGGAATTGCAAACTGGCTGGACGGATTGGCCAACCCCGCAGTCGCGGTCGTGCCGCCGCGCCGCGTGATACGGTAGGCGAGATCGAAGGCTTTGACGGCACCCGCCATTTCAAGCGCGTGGTCGACGCCACCCCTGGTCGCCTCGCGGATCTGCTCCACCACATCGGCATCGCTCGCGACAAAGGCATCGGTCGCGCCGAGCGAGAGGGCAATCCCGAGCTTCTCGGGAGCAAGGTCGACCGCGATGATGCGCTCGGCACCCGATACCACGGCGCCGAGCACCGCAGCCAGTCCGACACCGCCAAGACCGACAACGGCGACCGTCTGCCCCGGCTGCACGCGGCAGGTATTCACCACCGCGCCGACACCCGTCAGCACCGCGCAACCGAACAGCGCGGCATGGGTGAAGGGGATATCGGCATCGATGCGGATGGCCGAGTGACGGGAGACGACGGCGTGGGTTGCAAAGCCCGAAACGCCGAGATGATGATGGATCGGAACCTCCGCGCAGCTGAGCCGCCGCGCGCCCGACAGCAGCGTCCCCTTGCCGTTGGCATCGGCGCCCGGAATGCAGAGCGCCGGTCGTCCTTCCGCGCAGGGCAGGCAATGGCCGCAACTCGGCATGAAGCTCATCACGACATGATCGCCGGGCACCAGATCGGTCACACCGCCGCCGACTGCTTCCACCGTGCCCGCCGCCTCATGACCCAGCGCCATCGGCACCGGCCGAGGCCTGTCGCCATTGATGACGGAGAGATCGGAATGGCAGAGCCCGGCCGCGCCGATACGAACGAGAATTTCGTCCCGCCCGGGCGGCGCGAGCTCGATCTCCTCGATCGAGAGCGGCCGGCTGACCGCATATGGCGGCGCGACAGGCGATTGGCGCAGTACAGCGGCACGTATCTTCATGAACTCCTCCTGCAAGCGTCTGCCGCAGACTAGCCGCTCGCGGAATGCAATCGCAACAGGACTTTGGTTATACCGCGTCCTCACGACGCCCCGTTGATCTCGACGATGTTGCGATCTGGATCGAGAAGGTAGGCTTGCGGAAAGCCCGCCGGCCCCTCGCGCCTCAGACGCAGCCGCCACGGATCGCCTTCCGGCGCATCCTCGCGAAAGCCTTTGGCGATCAGCCCGCGGATACACACCTCGAAATCGTCGGTGCGGAAGGCGAAATGTCCGTCGGTCGTGTCGATGGTCGCCTCCCGCCGGAAGGATCCAGCCGGGTTGACGATCATGTGGACCTGCAGCGCCCCGCAGGCAAACCATGCGCCGACCGAGCTGAACGCCGGCCTGGCGATCTGCTCGAGACCGAAGACATCGCGATAGAACGCAATCGACCGGCCGAGATCCGTGACGACAATGGAAACGTGATGCAGCATCATGAAAGACACCCCGCCCTTTGGAGCTCCAATCAGGAGCGAACGCCGCGGGTGGATGATGCATCAGTCATGGCGATCCTGCAACGCAAAGACGATCGGGGACGGCACTGACAGTACCGTCCCCGATCGTAAATTGCAGGTCACCAGCGTTTTAGTGCGCCGCGTCTTCGGCACCCTCGGCCAGCAGGCCGAATACGAAATCGGCAAACGAACGCCAGCATTCGACGCGGAACGTATCGTCTTCGGTGCGGAACAGAACGATCTCCGCCTTGCCGAACAGCGTGCGCGAGCAGGCGCCGACGGGGAAGGCCTCAAGCGAGAGGTCTTGCGCGCAGCCCGCCGAGATCGCGTTTTCGGCACCCGGGCCCGAGACGATGATCGCGACATTGCGGTGCGAGACGTCGGTTGCCGAATGCAGCGCTTCCGCCTTCGCGAGCGCGCTCATGAGGTCTGCGCCGCTCTCATCAATGACGAGCCATTCGTCCGGCCCGAGCCAGAGCGACGAGCGACCGCCCTTGCGGCCAGAGGTCTTCGGTGCGTTGGGCACGGTCACACCAAGCGCGGAGGAAAGCGCCTTGAGCGATTCCGCCGGTGCGCGAAGCGCGACGCGCGTGGCATTCGGTGCCGCCGTCAATCTGACAGCGGCCGAACCGCCCTGCTTGCCCGAGAGAACGGATGTGCGAACTGCCGTATCAGCCATTGATGCGGCCTCCTTCCTTGTCAAAGAACACCATGTCCGTCACTTCGACCGCGATGGTCTTGTCTGGCATCGGCACATAGAGCGTCTCGCCCATGCGCTTGCGGCCACCGGCGACGAGCGCGAATGCGATCGACTTCCCAAGGTTTTCCGACCAGTAGGACGAGGTGACGTGGCCCAGCATTGTCATCGGCTTCGGCTCGTTCGGGTTGGCGACGATCTGCGCGCCCTCTTCGAGCACCAGAGTCGGATCCTTGGTGACGAGGCCGACCAGCTGCTTGCGGCCTTCCTTGACGAGATCCGGCCGCTTCAGGCCGCGAATGCCGACAAAGTCGGTCTTCTTCTTCGATACCGCCCAGTTGAGGCCGGCATCGTCAGGCGTCACGGTTCCATCGGTGTCCTGGCCGACGATGATATAGCCCTTCTCCGCGCGAAGAACGTGCATTGTCTCGGTGCCGTAGACGCAGGCGCCGAGCGGTTCGGCATTGGCCCAGACGGCTTCGAGAACCGACTGGCCGTAATCGGCCGGCACGTTGATTTCGAAGCCGGTCTCGCCGGTGAACGACACGCGGAAGAGACGCGCCGGAACGCCCATGACCGTGCACTCGGCAACGCTCATATGCTGGAAGGCCTCGTTGGAGATATCGACGCCATCGACCAGCGGCGCGATGATCTCGCGCGCCTTCGGACCCTGCACGGCGATAACCGCCCACTGCTCGGTCACAGACGTCAGCCACACCTTCAGATGCGGGAATTCGGTCTGCAGATAGTCTTCCATGTGGTTCAACACGCGCGGCGCGCCGCCCGTCGTCGTCGTCACATGGAAGCGATCGTCGGCCAGACGCCCGACGACGCCGTCGTCATAAACGAAGCCGTCGTCGCGGGTCATGATGCCGTAGCGGCATTTGCCGGGCTTCAGCGTGTCCCAGGCGTTCGTGTACATCAGGTTCATGAACTCGGCGGCATCGGGCCCGACGACCTCGATCTTGCCGAGCGTCGAGGCATCGAACACGCCGGCCACATCGCGCGCCGTCTTGCATTCGCGCGCGACCGCCTGGTGCATGGTTTCGCCGGCGCGCGGGTAGAACCACGCGCGCTTCCAGTTGCCGACATCCTCGAACACGGCACCCTGGGCTTCTTCCCACTGGTGCAGCGGCGTCTTGCGCGTCGGGTCGAACAGCTCGCCACGCGAATGCGCGATCAGCGTTCCGTAGGTCACCGGCGTATACGGCGCGCGGAAGGTGGTGAGACCGACCTGCGGAATTTCCTTGCCCAGCATCTCGGCGGCAATCGCCAGACCGTGCATGTTGGAGAGCTTGCCCTGGTCGGAGGCCATGCCGTTGGTGGTGAAGCGCTTGATGTGCTCGATCGAGTGCATCCCCTCGCGCACGGCAAGGCGGATATCCTTGGCGCAGACGTCGTGCTGGAAATCGATGAACGCCTTGGCGCTGGTCTCCGGACCCGCCCCTTCGGCCGCACCGATCATGCCGCCGGTCCACTGATGCGCCTGCTCGGACGAGATGCTGATCTTGCCCGCCGGAGCCTTGCCGGCTGCCTGCGCCATCAGCTCGCCTGCGGCCAGCGATTCCTCGATCGTGCGCTGCAGGTCGTCGGTGCCGTTGCAGGCGCCGACGGAAAGGCAATCCTGGGCATAGGTGCCGGGCAGGAAGCGCTGCGTTTCGGCCTCGAACTTCACCTTGCCGCGCGACTGCGAGAACAGGTGCACGGACGGCGTCCAGCCGGCCGAGACCAGCAGTGCATCGACCGCGATCTTGCGCGGCGAGCCGCCGCCGTTGCGGGCAACCGTCATCGACGAGATGCGCAGCTTGCCGGATGTGTTGACGACCGACTGGCCGGCGAGAACATCGATGCCGAGCGAACGCGCCTCGGCCAGAACATCAGCACCGGGCGTCTGCCTGCAATCCACGATCGCCGCGATCTCGACGCCAGCGCGCTTCAGGTCGAAGGCCGCCTCATAGGCCGAGTCATGCGCGGTATAGACGCCGACCTTCTGGCCGACGGCAACGCCGTACTGGTTTAGATACATGCGCGCGGCAGACGCGAGCATGATGCCGGGACGGTCGTTGTTCGGGAACACCATGTGGCGCTCGATGGCGCCGTTGGCGAGGATGACGCGCTTGGCGCGCAGCTGCCACAGACGCTCGCGCGGCAGATGGCGGCTCGGGTTGGCGACATGATCGGTCACGCGCTCGGCGAGGCCGACGAAATTGTGGTTGTAGTAGCCGAACGCGGTGGTGCGGGTCAGGACCTGCACATTGTCCATTGCCTTGAGAGCCGCAACCGTCTTCTGCGCCCACTCGTAGCCGGAGAGGCCGTCGATCGTCACACCGCTATCGTAGCGCAGCGCGCCGCCGACATCAGCCTGCTCGTCGCAGAGGATGACCTTGGCGCCGGTCTGCGCCGCAGCCAGTGCCGCCGAAAGACCAGCCACGCCGGCGCCGACGACAAGCACGTCACAATGTGCGTAACGGCCGGCATAGTGATCCGGATCGGCTTCCTTCGGCGCAACGCCGAGGCCGGCAGCACGACGGATGATCGGCTCGTAGAGGCTCTTCCAGGCGGCTTTCGGCCACATGAAGGTCTTGTAGTAGAAGCCGGCCGCGAAGAAGGGGGACATGAAGTTGTTGATGCCGCCGATGTCGAAGGCGAGCGACGGGAAGCGGTTTTGCGATTCGACGATCATGCCGTCGAACACTTCCTGCACGGTGGCGCGCACGTTCGGCTGCTTGCGGGCGGCGTCGCGCGACACGTCGATCAGCGCGTTCGGCTCTTCGGCGCCCGCGGACAGAATGCCGCGCGGGCGGTGATACTTGAACGAACGGCCGACCAGATGGATGTTGTTGGCAATCAGCGCCGAGGCGACGGTGTCGCCCTCGAGCGCGGTATAGGTCTTGCCGTCGAAGGTGAAGCGCGCGGTCTTGGCGGGCGTCAGGCGGCCCTTGCCTGATATACGGTTCGCAGCACTCATTTCGCTTCTCCTTCGAGCTGCTCATAGGTCTCGACGGGAGCATGGGGCGCAGCCGCAGCACCGATATCGGGCTTCGGCTCGCCGGCCTTGTACGTCATGATGAACTTGTCGCTGATCGTGTCGCGCGCCGCGTTGAAGAAGCGGCCGCATCCGTGCTGGTGGCGCCAGCGTTCGAAGATCAGCCCTTTCGGGTTGTCGCGCAGGAAGAAGAACTCCTCGAACTGTTCGTCGGATATCTCGGCGATATTGGTGGGGCGGGCGATATGCGCATCGCCGGCGCCGCGAAATTCGAGCTCGGAGCGCTCTTCCTGACAGTATGGGCAATAGATAAGAAGCATGATGTCCTCGTGTCAGTGCGCGACGGCTGCGGCGGCGGCTTCGTCGATCAGACGGCCGGTGCGGAAGCGGTCCAGCGTCAGGCCGGCATTGAACTTGTGCGCCTCGTCGCGGGCAATGAGGTGCGCGAAGAGATTGGCCGAGCCCGGCGTCGCCTTGAAGCCGCCGGTGCCCCAGCCGCAGTTGACGTAGAGCCCCGGAACCGGCGTCTTCGACTGGATGGCCGAGCGATCCGGCGTGTTGTCGACGATCCCGCCCCACTGGCGCATCATCTTGACGCGGCGGAACATCGGGAAGAGCTCGCAGATGGCATCGAGCGTATGGGTGATGATCTGCAGGCCGCCGGTCTGGCTGTAGGAATTGTACTGGTCGGTGCCGGCGCCGATGACAAGCTCGCCCTTGTCGGACTGCGAGATATAGGCATGCACCGTGTTGGACATGACCACGCAGGGGAAGATCGGCTTCAGCGGTTCGGAGACCAGCGCCTGCAGCGGGCTCGATTGCAGCGGCACGCGCACATCGGCCATCTTCATGACTGTGGTCGTGTGGCCGGCGGCCGAAACGCCCACCTTCTTGGCGCCGATGAAGCCGCGCGATGTCTCGACACCGGTGACGCGACCGTCAGGACCGCGGCGGATGCCGGTCACTTCGCAGTTCTGGATGATGTGGACGCCGCGATCGGACGCAGCACGCGCATAGCCCCAGGCAACCGCATCGTGGCGCGCCGTTCCGCCGCGACGCTGGAGTGCGGCACCATTGATCGGATAGCGGGCGCTGGCGGAGATATCGAGCGGCGGACAATAAGCCTTGGCCTGTTCCGGCGTCAGCCATTCATTGTCGATACCGTAGAGACGGTTGGCATGGATATGGCGCTTGAAGGACTGCTGGTCGTGCACATTGTGCGACAGCATCATCACGCCGCGCGGAGAGTACATGACATTGTAGTTGAGATCCTGCGAGAGGTTCTCCCAGAGCTTCATCGAATGCTCGTAGATGTGCATGCTCTCTTCATAGAGATAGTTCGAGCGGATGATGGTCGTGTTACGGCCGGTATTGCCGCC
This sequence comes from Rhizobium sp. Root708, assembly GCF_001429725.1. Lineage (GTDB taxonomy): Bacteria > Pseudomonadota > Alphaproteobacteria > Rhizobiales > Rhizobiaceae > Rhizobium. Next base: position 261,875 of record NZ_LMHV01000040.1, read on the forward strand.
GCCGAGCCAGCCCTTTTCGAGCACCGCGACATTGGTGATGCCGTGCTCCTTGGCGAGATAATAGGCGGCGCCTAGGCCATGTCCGCCGCCCCCGATGATGATGACGTCGTATTCGGCGCGCGGTTCAGGCGAGGTCCATTGCTTGTCCCAGCCCTTGTGGCCCCTGAGAGCCTCTCGTGCCACGGCAAAAACCGAGTATCTACGCATCCGCCTTCATCTCCTTAGGGGAAAGATCCCTTCTCGTCGGCAATACAAATCGCAAATCGAAAAGCGGCACAACGTTTCTTTTGCGACGCGGAGGCGCTTTTGTTTTGACACTCGGCATGAATGAAGAAGGTTGGTCATTCTCTTTGAGGCCACGCGAGCACGCGCAGCAAGGTCCCGTGGCCCGGGATGGCTCACAGCCCGACCATCCCTATTATTTTAGAGTATTTTCACTTACAATTTTTGAGCGCATAATCTCTCTGTTGCAGGGACACCTTTACGGCTTGAGGGTTTTGCGCCGACAGCTATGGGCATTCACAATCCAAATTTCGACATGCGTGGCAACTGCCCGTGTGCGACCTGACGTCGAGAGAAAAACAGGCCGACGCGGCATGATGCTCGCTGTCTGATCTCAGGGAGGATTAATCATGCGATCGCATTTCATTACCCTTACGCTTAGCCTGTTTTTATCCGGGGCAGCCCTTGCCAGCCCTGTCGCCGCCGCCGAAGAGGCTTTGACGAAAGACGAGGCGACGGCGATCGGCGTCGACGCCTATCTCTATCTCTATCCGCTGGTCACCATGGACCTTACGCGTGCGCAGGCAACCAACGTCGAAGCCGGCAAGACAACGGGGCGAGGACCGGCCAACATGTTCGTCAACGTGCCGGAATTTCCAACAGCCGATTTCAGGGACGTCGTCCGACCCAATTTCGATACGCTCTATTCCGTCGCCTGGCTCGACATGACGAAGGAGCCGATGATCGTCTCGGCGCCCGATACAAACGGACGTTTCTATCTGTTGCCGATGCTGGATATGTGGAGCGACGTCTTCGCTTCGCCTGGCTGGCGGACGACGGGAACGGAAAAAGCCGACTTCGCCGTCGTTCCCCCGGGCTGGACGGGCAACAACCTCCCCGCCGGAGCCCTGCGCATCGATGCGCCGACGCCGCATGTCTGGATCATCGGCCGCACAAAAACGGACGGACCGTCCGACTATGACGCCGTTCACCAGATTCAGGCCGGCTACACGATCACGCCGCTGTCGCAATGGGGCAAGAAGGCCGAGCCAGCCAAGGTCACGATCAATCCTGCTATCGACATGAAAACCCCGCCCAAAAAGACGGTGGACGGGATGGCGGTCGAGGATTTCTTTGTCTACGCGGCGGAACTCCTGAAGGTCAATCCACCGCACGCCACCGACCAACCGATCATCAGCCGGATGAAGCTGATCGGATTCGAAGCCGGAAAGAGCTTCGACAAAAGCAAGGTGACGCCTGACCTTGCCGACGCCCTGAAGACCGTCCCGGCCGAAGCCCAGAAACTGATGGACTGGAAAGTTCCGACGCTCGCGCGCGTGGCCAACAACTGGTCGATGAACACCGACACGATGGGCGTCTACGGCAATTACTATCTGAAGCGGGCGATCGTCGCGCAGATGGGGCTAGGCGCCAACCTGCCGGAGGACGCGATCTATCCGCTCAACCTCGGTGACGAAAAGGGAAATCCACTGAACGGGGCGAACAGCTACAAGCTCCACTTCGACAAGGCGAACCTGCCGCCGGTCAAGGCATTCTGGTCCGTCACGCTCTACGATCCGGAGGGATTCCAGGTCGGCAACAGTCTCAACCGCTTTGCGGTCAGCAGCTGGATGCCCTTCGTCTACAATGCGGACGGATCGCTTGATCTCTATTTCCAGAACAAGAGCCCGGGTGAGGACAAGGAAGCCAATTGGCTGCCCGCGCCCGCCGGGGCCTTCAACCTGACCATGCGCCTCTACGGCCCGGAGAGCCAGGCATTAACTGGAAAATGGAACCCGCCGGCCGTGGAGATGATACAGCCACTCCAGCAGGTCACAGCTCAGTGACCACGCTTGCCGGAGGCAGCGGCCGACGCTGCCTCGGCTTCCTGCTGCAAACGCAGGGCCTTCAACTTTTCCGTCTTCTTTTCGCGAGCTGCGACCTCGGCGTCCATGATGGCTTTCGCGGTCGCGTCGGTAATAGCGGCCTTGTCTCGGGCCGAGAGCTTAGTTGGGTTGGAGGGTTCATTCTCGGAAGCCATCTGTACTCTCTCTATCTGAAGCAAGCGGGGTAGTGACAGTTCACCGCGCGGGGCGAACTGCCTTCTTGGGAGCGGGAAGGAGACCTTCACGCTGAAGCTTCTTGCGGGCCAGCTTGCGCTGGCGACGAATGGCTTCGCCCTTTTCGCGTGCACGCTTTTCCGACGGCTTTTCATAGGCGGTGCGCGCCTTGAATTCGCGGAAGAGGCCTTCGCGCTGCATCTTCTTTTTCAGAACGCGAAGCGCCTGGTCGACATTGTTGTCTCGAACGAGAACCTGCAAATTCTTTCCTTTCCTGCGGCAACACCTTTGCCGGTTGGTGGGTGGAGATTACTTCCGCACCCGGATGCTTGACGTTTTCAACCACGATCCGCCGCTTGTGTCCGCTGCAGCGGCAACCGGCTGAGCCGAGGATATCGATTGGGCCGCATCGATGTCGCTATCAAAGATGCGGCGGTCGAAATTCTCGCCCTCGAAGCGGACCCGGTATTGAGAGCGACGGCCCTCCGATGGAAGAACGGCCGCTATTCTGCAGGTTCTGCTCTCCATCTCCGTGCGGACGAAACCGTCTTTCAGTACGATGCGGTCGCCGACGGTGTACTTCGGCGCTTGCGCCATTACTTTTCACCAACTTGTCTTGGTCGTAAAAACATAAAGGCCGGGTTTGACCCCGACCTTCGCCATCAGGCTCTCGGCTGCCAGTACATCCGTGGTCAGCGGAGCCGAATGAGAATTACGCCGCGCGGAGGTTGTCGGCAGAATTCTTGCCGGATCTCTTGTCGCGAACCACATCGTAGGTGATTTTCTGACCATCGGACAGGCTGCCCATGCCAGCGCGCTCAACAGCAGAAATGTGAACGAAAACGTCCGTGCTGCCGTCGTCAGGCTGAATGAAACCAAAGCCCTTGGTGCTATTGAACCACTTAACTGTACCAGAATTCATAACGATCTCCTTTCATTAGTCGTTACTGCCATGCGTCTATTCACAAGGCTAAGATCGATTTTGAGAGGAAATCTGACAGAGCTCACGCTCTTTGACAAAGTCACAACCAACAGTCGATGATGCGCTTATATATCGCGAACTGCGGAATAAACAAGGCAGAAGGCCGAACCAATTGGGTTCCAGCACCTCAAACGCCCCTTTCCGAGGACCTTTCATCGCCACACAGCATAGCTATACTGCCACACGGCCGCTTTCAAGAAAACACCTTTTGCCGGCCGCGCCCACGGTTTTTTGCAGCGAGAACCGCCAGAACATATGGACTTCCCCCCATCATTCTGGTATCCGCATCCTCAATCGCAAGGCTGGTGCTGCGCGAACTAAATATTTTTTGCTCTGGCGCCTTGCCGACGCCGGCATCAACCAACCAAAGGAACGTGATTCTCGTGCAGGTACTTGTCCGCGATAACAATGTCGATCAGGCTCTCCGCGCTCTCAAGAAGAAGATGCAGCGCGAAGGTATTTTCCGCGAAATGAAGATGCGCGACTACTACGAAAAGCCGTCGCAGAAGCGTGCTCGCGAAAAAGCCGAAGCCGTTCGTCGTGTTCGCAAGCTGGCTCGCAAGCGGGCACAGCGCGAAGGTGTCGTAGCACGCTAATAAGCGTTCCCGTCGTTATTTCGACGTTTTCAGATGCATGTTGGCGGGGGCGATCAGTTCGCCACCGCCTTTTTTAATTTGCTACTGAAGTTTGCCCGTTCTTGAGCAAGAACCGGCTGCATTGGGGGAAAACGAGCCCGTATGGCTGACATCACCAAGACCCGCTCTCTGCGTTCGCCGAAAATCGCTGTTCTGCCGGTTTTCGCCATCGTCACCGCGCTAGGCCTTGCTGGCTGCACGACAAGCAACACCTCCGATGCCGTGATACGCATCGACAAGGCGCAGGGCTCTCAGGAAAACATCGCGTCGCTGACCTCGGTCATCAACGCCAATCCGAAGGATCCCGAAGGCTACAACGTCCGCGGCTCGGCCTATGGCCGGGGCGGCGATTTCCGCCAGGCGCTGAACGACTTCAACACTGCCCTGCAGCTCAATCCGCGCTTCTACCAGGCCTACGCGAACCGCGCCCTGGTCTATCGCAACATGGGCCAGCAACAGCAGGCGATCCAGGACTACAACGCCGCGCTGCAGATCAACCCGAACTACGACGTCGCCCTGATCGGTCGCGGCAACGTTTATCGGACCGCCGGCCAGGACGATGCCGCGTTCAACGATTTCAACAAGGCGATCCAGAACGGCACTACCGACGGTCGCGCCTATCACAATCGCGGTCTGCTCTTCCAGAAGCGCAACCAGCAGGACAAGGCGATCGACGACTTCTCGAAGGCGATCTCGCTGTCGCCGAACGCGCCGGAACCTTATAACGGCCGCGGCATTTCCTACATCGCACTGAATGACGACGACAACGCGTTCGCCGATTTCAACCACGCGATCGAGCTCAACGGCAACCTGGCGGAATCCTGGGCAAACCAGGCGCTGGTTTACGAGCGCCGCGGCGAAAAGGACAAGGCCGCCCGCTCGTACCGTCATGCGATCGGTCTCGATCAGAAGTATCAGCCGGCAAAGGACGGTCTTGCTCGCGTAGGCGCCTCGACCTCCGGCTAAGAATGGGAGCAGCCGATGGCAGCAAGGAAACGAGTTGTCATCATCGGCTCCGGCATTATCGGCGCTTCGATCGCCTGGCACCTGAGCCGGCGGGACACCGACGTCACCGTGATCGCGGAAGACATCGGCGGCGTCGCCACGCCGAATTCCTTTGCCTGGATCAACGCCAGCTGGGGCAATCCTGAATTCTACTTTCGCTTTCGCCGTCGTGCCATGAGGGAATGGAAGCGGCTGTCCGGCGACATCCCAGGCCTGCCCCTCTCCTGGTGTGGCAGCGTCTGCTGGGATCTTCCGCCTGAACGATTGGAAGCCTTTGCCAGCGAGCATGGCCGTTGGGGTTATGGCATCGAGCGCGTCGGGCGCTTCGAAATATCACGCCGCGAACCCTATCTCGCCGCTGTGCCGGATCTTGCGCTGGCCGTCGCCGAGGAAGGCGCCGTGGAACCGGTCCCCGCAGCCAGAATGATGCTCGCCGATGCCGAGGCACGCGGCGCACGTTTCGTGACAGGCGATGTCAGCGGCTTCATCAGGCGTGGCGAGCGCATCGCCGGCGTCGTCAGCTCCGCCGGCATGTTCGAGGCCGATGATGTGGTTCTGGCGGCGGGAGCCGGCGCCGTTCCATTGGCCGATGGCATCGGCATCACCATCCCCCTCACCACCCCGCCCGGGCTTCTCGTTCACTCGCGCCCCTTCGAGAAACGTCTGAACGGCCTTGTCATCGCAGCCGAGCTTCATATGCGCCAGACGGCGGATGGCAGAATCGTCGCGGGCAGCGATTTCGGCGGCAGCGCACCCGGAGCAGATCGTCAGGAGACCGCCGCTGCACTCTTCGCCAAGGTCAAGGCCAGCCTGACCGACAGCGCAGACCTCGCGCTCGAGACATTCACCGTCGGCTATCGCCCGACGCCCGCCGATGGCTTCCCCGTGATCGGCAACGCCGGCTGCGACGGGCTCTATGTCGCCATCATGCACTCCGGCGTCACACTTGCGCCCCTCGTCGGATTACTCGCCTCTAACGAGATTTTATCGGAGCAATCCGAGCCGGAACTTGCAGCCTTCCGGTTGTCGCGTTTTTGATTACATGCGACATGAATTTGAACGCGCGAAATGCGCGTGACATGTTTTAGTGTGTTGCAAGGATTGGATGCTGTCCCTAACATGCGGCTGCTTCGATAGCAGGCTATTGGACAACAGAATTCTGTATTGAGGGCAATCGTGGTGATCCAGTTTTTTGCTTTCAGATCCGTCATTGCCTTTGGCGCCAGCATTTTTTCGTTTCCGGAACGAAGAAAGTGCTCATGAACCGACGCTTCCGTTTCTTCCCCAAGGCATCGATCGGCACCTACCTGATCGCGATGGCGCTCGCCACGTCGCTTCCCATCTTTGCGCTTGTTGCCCTGCTTCTCGGCCGGCTCGAAGACAACCAGCGCTCGATCCTCAAGCGTGAAACGGCACAGGACGCAACGGCGCTTGCCCGATCCGTCGACCGGCAGCTGCAGGATATGGCTACAACCCTTAGGTTGTTATCGACGTCCCCTGAACTCGAGCATAACGACTTCGCGGCCTTTCACGAGCGCACGGAGACGGCCCTGCGTGCCGATACGCTTTACGTCATTGCGACCGAGGCGAACGGACAACAGCTCCTGAACACCCGCGTCGATTTCGGCGGTCAGCTCCACCAGGTCGGCAACATGCCGTCGCTGGAATCCGCCTTGAAATCGGGCCGCATAGAAGCCTCGGATGTCTTTCGCGGCCGCACGAGCGGCGATTGGGTCTATAGCGTCACGATGCCGATCAAGATCGGCCGTGTCGCGGCGCTGATCATCACACAGAACGCGCGCGATCTTGCCAAGATCGTCTCGACCGAAGGCCTTCCCTCGGGCTGGTCCGCGGCCATCATCGATCAGGGCGGGCATGTCGTCGCCTCTGTCGGCGCGAGCAACATCGGCTTCGGGGAAGCATTCGATCCTCGTATCTTGCCGTCGCTCGTCGATTCCAGTGGCGTCTATGAAGACTCGGCGGTGCTGCCACGAACGCTGCTCGGCTACGCGCAGATACCCGGCTGGTCCTGGAAGGCGATCGTCTGGGGACCGATGGCAACCGCGCAATCTTCTATCCTGACGACCTGGCGCTTCCTCATCATCGGCGGCCTCGCCCTGCTTGTCGTCGCGGTCCTCGCCGCCTACGTGGTTGCCCGACAGGTCCGGACCACCATCCGCGCGATCGCCGATATGGCGATCCGCATGGGTGAAGGCCAGATCGTCGCTCCGATCGAAACCAGCGTCATCGAAGCCAACCAGGTCGCCGTTGCGCTTTCCAACGCCTCCTTCGATCGCAGCCAGACTGAAGACCGGCTGCATTTTGTCATGAACGAACTGGTTCACCGCACAAAGAACCTGCTGGCGCTCACCCAAGCCATGATGCGCCAGTTGGCCAGGCAAAGCGGTACGGTGCAGGAGTTCCAGGCGGCGGTCTCGGACCGTCTCAACGGCCTCTCCCGTTCCATCCAGCTCCTGACCAGCGAGCAATGGGCGGGCGCTTCACTCCGGCGCGTCGTCGACATCCACCTCGACGCCTTCCCGCAGGCCCTGCCGCAGATCGAGATCATCGGCAACGACTTCATCCTGAAGCCGGAAGCCGTCCAGAACCTCGGCCTGGCGATTCATGAGTTGGCGACCAACTCGGTCAAGTACGGTGCGCTTTCGGTGCCGCAGGGCCGCATCCGCTTCTATTGGCAGACCATCCAGGAAGAATGGCATACCGAGGAGATGCTGCGCTTCATCTGGGAAGAACTGGATGGGCCTCCGGTGCGGACGCCGACCCATACGGGCTTCGGAACGACCGTGATCAAGAACCACGCTGCCGCCGCTTTCAGCGGTACGGTGACAATCGACTTCCTGCCGAGCGGCCTGCGCTGGGAACTCACGGGCCCCCGCCGCGTGCTGGAGCGAAAGTAAGCCGCCGTTTACACAAAAGAAAAGGGCGCGAAACGCGCCCTCTCGATTGGATTATCGGACCTGATGATAATCAGTGGCCGATCGCCTTGTTGATTTCCTCGGTGACCTTCTTGGCATCGCCGAGCAGCATCATCGTGCCGTCCTTGTAAAACAGCGTATTGTCGATGCCGGCATAGCCGGAGCCGAGCGAGCGCTTGACGAACAGGCAGGTCTTGGCCTTGTCGACATCGAGGATCGGCATCCCGTAGATCGGCGAGGTCTTGTCGTCGCGCGCCGCCGGATTGGTGACGTCGTTGGCACCGATGACATAGGCAACGTCGGCCTGGGCAAACTCCGAATTGATGTCCTCGAGCTCGAAGACCTCGTCGTAAGGTACATTCGCCTCGGCCAGCAGTACGTTCATATGACCGGGCATGCGGCCCGCGACCGGGTGGATCGCGTACTTCACCTCGACGCCGTTCTTCTTCAGATTGTCGGTCATTTCGCGAAGGGCGTGCTGCGCCTGCGCCACTGCCATGCCGTAGCCCGGCACGATGATGACCTTCGAGGCGTTCGCCATCAGATAGGCGGCATCCTCCGCCGAACCGAGCTTGACGGTCTTGTCGGAATTGTCCGTGCTGCCACTCACCGTCTCGCCGCCGAAGCCGCCGAGGATGACCGAGATGAACGAGCGGTTCATGCCCTTGCACATGATGTAGGAGAGGATTGCCCCTGACGAGCCGACCAGAGCGCCTGTTATGATCAGCGCCAGATTGCCGAGCGTGAAGCCGATGCCGGCGGCGGCCCATCCCGAATAGGAGTTCAGCATCGACACGACGACAGGCATGTCGGCGCCGCCGATCGGCACGATCAGCAGGACACCGAGCGCCAGCGACAGGACGACGACCGCCCAGAAATCGAAATGGCTTTCCGTTGCGGCGAGGCCGACGATGAACAGCACGATCAGCGCCAACAGCACGATATTGATCACGTGCCGGAACGGCAGCATGATCGGCTTGCCGGACATGCGCCCGTCAAGCTTCAGGAAGGCGATAATCGAGCCGGTGAAGGTCAAGGCGCCGATCGCAACGCCAAGCGCCATTTCGATCCGCGCCTCGGTGTGGATCTCGCCGATGTTGCCGATGCCGAAGGACGAGGGCGTGTAGAGTGCCGAAGCCGCGACCAGCACGGCGGCAAGGCCGACCAGCGAGTGGAACCCGGCAACCAGCTGCGGCATCGAGGTCATCGGAATGACGCGGGCGATGTAGGCGCCTGCGCCGCCGCCGATGGCGAGGCCGAGGATGATCAGCAGGAGGCCGCCGAAGGACGGGGTCGCCAGCGTCAGCGTGGTGAGGATGGCGATACCCATGCCGGCCATGCCGTAGAGATTGCCCTTACGGCTGGTGGCCGGATGGGAAAGGCCGCGCAATGCCAGGATGAAAAGAACGCCGGACACAAGATAAAGGAAGGCTGCGATACTGTTCATGCGGTCCTCACTTGTCCTTCTTCTTGTACATCGCCAGCATGCGCTGGGTGACAAGGAAGCCGCCAAAGATGTTCACCGAGACGAGAACGAGCGCGACAAAGCCGAAGCCGGTTGCAAGCCCGCTCGTCGAAATGCCGACCGCCAGAAGCGCGCCGACGACGATGACCGAGGAGATCGCGTTTGTGACCGCCATCAGCGGCGTGTGCAACGCCGGCGTTACCGACCAGACGACGTAGTAACCGACGAAGATCGCCAGCACGAAGATCGCGAACTGGAACACGAAGGGATCGATCGCGCCGCCGGTGGCGGCACTTGCGGCCTCCGGTGCGTGGGCCGCAGCCGCCGTCACGGCGCTCACGGCCTGGTTCAATTGCTCCAGCGCCTTGTCCATTGTTTCACCGGCCATCAGTTATCCCCCTTCTTCGCGCCGCCGAATGCCGGGTGCACGACTTCACCCGCATGCGTCAGCATCGTCGCCTTGATCAGCTCGTCCTCGAGATTGAGGGCAATCGCCTTCGTCTCCTTGTTGACCATGGTATCGAGGAAGGTGACGAGGTTCTTGGCGTAGAGTGCCGAGGCGCTGGCCGCGATCCGACCGGACATGTTTGCGTAACCGATGACGCGTACGCCATCGACGTCGGCGACCTTGCCCGGCTTGACGCCTTCGATATTGCCGCCGCGTTCGACGGCGAGATCGACGGCAACCGCACCCGGCTTCATCGACTTCAGCATCTCGCGCGAAACCAACCTTGGTGCCGGGCGCCCCGGGATCAGGGCCGTGGTGATGACGATATCCTGCTTGGCGATATGATCGGCAACGAGTGCCGCCTGCTTCGCCTGGTATTCCCTGGACATTTCCTTGGCGTAGCCGCCGGCGGTCTCGGCCGCCTTGAACTCCTCGTCCTCGACGGCGATGAACTTCGCGCCAAGCGAGGCAACCTGTTCCTTGGCCGCCGGACGAACGTCGGTCGCCGATACGGCCGCACCGAGGCGACGCGCCGTGGCAATCGCCTGCAGGCCGGCGACACCGGCGCCCATGACGAACACCTTCGCCGCCGGAACAGTGCCGGCTGCCGTCATCATCATCGGCATGGCACGATCATAGACCGCCGCCGCTTCGATGACCGCCTGGTAGCCTGCAAGGTTAGCCTGTGAGGACAGAACGTCCATCGACTGCGCGCGGGTGATGCGCGGCATCAGCTCCATTGCGAAGCTGGAAAGCCCGGCCTTGGCCATGGCGGCGATCGCCTCGTCATTGCCGTAAGGGTCCATGATCGCGATCACGATCGCGCCGCTCTTGTAGCCGCTGATCTCTTCGTCGGTCGGGCGCCGAACCTTCAGCACCACATCGGCGGTCGCAGCAGCACCGACCGAACCGATCCGTGCGCCGACCGCCTCGAATTCCGCATCCGGAATTTTCGACTTCGCACCGGCACCAGCCTCAACGACAACGTCGAGGCCAAGACCGATCATTTTCTTTACGGTTTCGACTGACGCGGCAACGCGCGTCTCGTCCCCCGTGGTTTCTTTCGCCACAAAAACAAGGTTGCCCAACCGCCCCTCCTCCGGGTCAGCCAGTCTGTCGCAGGTCCTCCCCTGCCCAGCCCGAGCACTCAGTCAAAGCTTTTTGGAAAAGCCGCTCCCCCGAAGCCGCGCTTAGCGCAGCAGGACGAGGCCCGCGATGAAAACCGCCAACATCACGACGATACCGCCGAGGAAGCCGGCGCCGGTGAAGAAGCCCGCCGCCATGCCAACCAGGAGAGCGACCAGGAACAACGTGCCGTACTTCGCAGCCGCGAGGAACATGTTGTAGGTGTGCTCATGTTCCTTGTAGTCCATCGGCGCGCCAACTTCGGCAGGTCCGGTGTTATGCTCGGCCATGAATATCGTCTCCCTCATAATATCAAGCGCATGGCCTCGGCCATAACAGTCATGATTCCTCGATCCCACGAGGAAAATTCCCTTGAGAGGGATTACACAAAGCCTTGGGAAAGCGCAATGCATGAGAATGCCGCAGCGGGACGGCATTCTCATGCAATTCAGTGCATCGGATCAGAGCGGCAGGTCGGTGCCGAACTCGCCCTCGGGAACGAAGCGCGCCGTCGGGATGATCGTCAGCGGCGGCAGCGTGTCTTCGGGATTGCGCGAGAACATCATGCGTTGCTCGCTGGCGCTCGAGATGAAGAACGGATAGCGCGTCAGAAGCTTGCGCCCCACTTCGATCACGTTCGTCGCCATCAGCGTCATGTCGATACCGTAGTTCTTCGCCAGCTGGCCGGGCACGATCGTATCGGCATAGAAGACCCGCTTGTAGAAAGCGGCATGCGGAGGGCGGCAGAACTGCAGCACGCGATCGGCGCGGAAATAGGCTGCGGCGACAATGCTCGGCCGCAGCGTCAGATAGGGGATCCAGGGCAGATCGGCACTCAGATCCGGGTCGGCGGCGAAACGCGCCGGATCGATCAAGGTCAGCCCGGCATCGAGCAGCGCGTCCATCGCCCAGGGAAAAGCACCCGCCGACTGGCTGACGCGATGCTCGGGTGTCACATAATGGAGCCGTATGGTACTGACCAGTTCCCCATAATAGTACAGGCCGAAGACATGCGCGTGGCTGTCGAAATCGGTGGCATCTAGCAGTCCTTTCGGAGCGAGCGCCAGGACATCGTGGGCCTTGTAAGCCTTGTAGCGCAGGCGCTCCACCTCGACCATGTCCTCGCTGCTTTCCATGCGGCGATACTCGACGTGATCCAAAACTTCCAAAAGCTTGCTGCTGAAATCACTGCGCGCGAAAAGTGTCTCTGACATTTGTGCCCATCCGGTGTTAACGGAATATTAATCATCCGACAAAGGCACTTAACGCAAGGCAATCTGACAATTTGCATCGAATTTAAGATATTAAGGTTAATGCGGCCTGCAATCTAAAGTCTGCTCCCGCCTTACACGGCGAGAGGTTCAGGCGACTTTGTTGCGACGACGCTGGACCGTGCGGCGGCCGATGGCCTGCTGCAGAAGCGCAATGTTCTGGGAGGGAACCGGAGGCGAGAAGACGTAACCCTGAATAAGGTCCGTCGCCCGGTACTTGTTGAGAAGAGCAAGCTGCTCGGTCGTCTCGACACCTTCGGTGACGATCTTCAGGCCGAGTTCGCGGGCAAGATTGACGGTGCCGCGCAGCAGCTTGAGGCGACGTCCGTCTTCGACGATGTTGCGCAGGAAGGAACGGTCGATCTTGACGATGTCGAGCGGTAGGGTGTCGAGGTAGCTGAGGCTGGAGAAGCCGGTGCCGAAGTCGTCGATGGCGATGGTGATGCCACGGGCGCGCAATTCCGCGAGGATGGCGCGAACCGCCGCCGGCTCGTCGATCAGGCAGCTTTCGGTGATCTCGAGGTGAAGACGCGACGCCTCCAGCTTGGATGCCTGCAGCGCTTCGGCCACGACCGCGAGGATATCGGTGTCACGCAGGTCGCGCGCCGACAGATTGACCGAGACAGCGATATGCTCGGGCCAAGTCATGCAATCCGTGCAGGCTTTCATCAGTATGAAGCGGGTGATATCGGAAATGACACCCATCTCTTCGGCGAGGCGAATGAAGACGTCGGGCGGGATTGCTCCCTTTTCCGGATGCACCCATCGTGCAAGCGCTTCCGCGCATTCAATCCGCGAACCATCGGCCTTGAACATCGGCTGGTAGGCAACGCTGAGGCCCTTGGAGGTAATAGCGTCCCGCAGATCCGACTTGAGCTTCTGCTGCTCGATGTAGCGTCCATCCATCTCGCGCTCGAAGCCGGAGATGCCGCCGCGCTGCTTCGACTTGCTTTCGAACAGGGCGAGGTCGGCCTTGATGCTCCACTCCTCCATCGCGAAGGCGTCGCTTTCGAGCAGGACGAAGCCGCCGCTCAAGGACACGAGGAAGGTCGCATCGTCGGCTTCGTAGGTCCCCTGGATCGCCGAATGAACGCGGCGGATTTCGGCGTCGAGCGCCGTCATGTCCTTCGCATGCGGGAAGAACAGGATGAACTGGTCGCCCATCAGGCGGCCGACGGTCGCCTTGCCTCCCTGCTTGGCGACGCGATTGGCTATCGCGCACAGCAGGCGGTCGCCGGTGATGTGGCCACGCATGTCGTTGACATGCTTGAACTCGTCGATGTCGAGAACCATGAAGCCGATCGGGCCGCGCTTCTTGGTGTGCTTGGCGAGGTAATCCTGGACGAGGTGGCTGAAATACTCGCGGTTCGGCAGGCCCGTGAGGGAATCGAAACGCACCATGTGCAGGATCTTCTGCTCTGCCTTCACGCGGCTCGAGACATCCTCGAAGATCAGCACGGCGCCGCCGTCGGCACGCGGACTTGCGGAAAACTCGAGCGACAGATCCTCTGGAAAGTGAATAAGCGTGCGCGAAAGCTTGCCTTCCGCGACATGCGTCATCTGTCGAAGGATGAGCTCCGGCTGTGACGCGTCCATGAAGCTGTAGCGGGCCCCATAACGCAGGACGGCGCCGAGATCGCGATCCTTCAGCCGGTCTGGATCGCCGATTCTCAGCAGCTCACACGCCTTCCGGTTGATGACCTGAATGCGGTTCTGCGCGTCGACCATGACGAGGCCATGCGGCATGTTGTTAAGCGCCGTGTCGAAACGATCAGCGATCGACGTGATCTCGCGACGCGCGATGACGTTCTCATAGAGGAATTCGCGCACGCCGTTCGCCATCGCGCGGGTCGTCAGCCAGAACGGAATGAGGAAGATCGACAGGATGCCGCGATAGAAATCCAGCACCATCAGGCTGCAGATGATCATCGGCAGGCAGCAGGAGAACGTCTGGATATCGATCGCCATGCGCGATCCGTAATTGCGCCCGACCACGGACACCATCGTCGCCATGGTGACGGCGATGCAGGCGAGCTCGGCAAAACCGTCGCCGAGGAAAAATATGGCGTAACCGCTTGCAAAACCAAGCAAAGTCGTGGTGCCGGCGGCGCCGGTGACGAGAATGCGCTCCCAACGCTGGATGTCGTCGTGAGACAGCGCGTCCTTGTCTACCTTGTCGAAGGCACGGAAGGTCGCGATACGGCCTAGGAAGACGAAGACGAAGCCGAGGGCCAGAGCGACATAAAGGAGAGATTGGGTTTTGGCGGCGATTGCAAGGCACGTCGCAGCATGGACGATGACACCGACGAGCAACGTCATGCGGTTCCCTGAGAGGGAACTCACAAACGACAGATACACATCCGTAGGGACCCTGTTCGGGTTATGTGGTTTCATCCATACTTTCCCTGTGCCGCAGAACCATACTCCCAACCCTTTAAAAATTGATTTCGTGGCTGCCCTACATTTGGCGGATTTTTCTAAAACCATAGCGGGAATATCGTGGTTTCAGAACGGTTTATGCAGCCTAATGGGGATGTTCCATTGCGATCCGGGCCGCGTCCGGGGTGCCATGCGACGAAGAAAATCGCCCCAGCTCGCGCATGACGCGAGGCATCTTCGGCATAGACTATAGTCCTACGCCGGAGCTCCATTCTTCCAATTTGGAAAACGCTGGTCTACACAAAACGGAAGGGAGAACGCGCCGGAAAGGCGCGGCAAAATGGGGGAAAGGCATGCCGGCTTTGCTGACCGTCAGCCGGCTGATCGATGCGATCAGCCAATTCATGGGCAAACTGTCCGAATACATGGTGCTGGCCTGCTGTCTGATCAGCGCCGCCAACGCCCTGATCCGATACTCTTTCAACTACAGCTCCAACGGCTGGCTAGAGATCCAATGGTATCTCTTCGCCTTCATCGTCGTGCTTGGCGCAGCGCAGACCCTGCGCATGAACGAGCATGTCCGGGTCGACCTGATCTACGGCGCAGTCTCCGAAAGGACGAGGATCTGGATCGACATAATCGGTCTCGTCGTCTTCCTCATTCCGGCCTGCATCTTCCTGACCTGGCTCTGCTGGCCGTTCTTCCTGTCCTCCTACCTGCAGCATGAAGTCTCGGCGAATGCCGGCGGCCTGATCCGCTGGCCGGTCAAGCTTGTGCTTCTCCTCGGCTTCGGGCTGCTGGCCCTGCAAGGCCTGTCCGAGCTGATCAAGCGGATCGCGGCCGTGACCGGCTATATCCGGATCGACACCACGTACGAAAAGCCGCTGCAGTAAGCCGGATCGGGAGGAACGCGATTGTTTGATTTCGGCATCATTCCGCCGGCCATGTTCGTGGGCATGGTCCTGTTCATGCTCTACGGTTTTCCGGTTGCCTTTTCACTGGCAGCCGTCGGCCTGTTCTTCGGCATCATCGGCATCGCCACCGGGCATTTCACCGAAGCCTTCCTGCAGGCCCTGCCGCTGCGCTTCTTCGGGATCGTCTCCAACGACCTGCTGCTTGCCATCCCCTTCTTCACCTTCATGGGGGCAATCCTGGAGCGCTGCGGTCTGGCGGAAGACCTGCTGGAGGGAACCGGCAAGCTGTTCGGCCGCGTTCCCGGCGGCCTTGCCTACGCTGTGATCCTCGTCGGCGCCGTGCTCGGCGCGATCACCGGAACGGTCGCGGCCTCGGTCATCACCATGGGTGTGATCTCGCTGCCGATCATGCTGCGCTATGGCTACAGCCCGCGGCTCGCCACCGGCGTTATCGCCGCCTCCGGCACCATAACCCAGGTGATCCCGCCGTCCCTCGTCCTGGTGGTGCTCGCCGATCAGCTCGGCAAGTCTGTCGGAGACATGTATCTCGGCGCCATCGGCCCGTCGATCCTGCAGGTCGCGATCTTCATGGGCTACATCCTGATCCTCTCGATCCTGAAGCCCGCCTCCATGCCGCCGTTGCCGAAGGAAGTGCGCGGCGACTTCAACTGGGCCCTGCTCTTCAAGGTCCTGTCGGGGATGGTGCCCTCGATCGTGCTGATCTTCCTGGTCCTCGGCACCATCTTCATGGGACTGGCGACCCCGACTGAAGCCGGCGCGCTTGGCGTCGTCGGCGCCATGGCGCTGGCCGCCATGCATCGCCGCCTCACCTGGCCCCTGATGCAGGACGCCATGCGCTCGACCATGCATATCACCTCGATGGTAGTGATGATCCTGATCGGCTCGACCGTGTTCAGCCTCGTCTTCCAGGGCATGGACGGCTCACGCTGGATCGAGCACATGCTGTCAGGCATCCCCGGCGGCCCGGTCGGCTTCCTGATCTTCGTCAACATCTTCATTTTCGTGCTGGCCTTCTTTCTCGATTTCTTCGAGATCGCCTTCATCGTCATCCCGATGCTGGCGCCTGTCGCCTCGGCCTTGGGGATCGACCTGATCTGGTTCGGCGTGCTCATCTGCGTCAACATGCAGACGAGCTTCATGCACCCGCCCTTCGGCTTCGCGCTGTTCTACCTGCGCTCCATCGCCGACCGCAGCGTCAAGACCTCGGATATCTACATGGGCGCCCTTCCCTGGGTCGGCATGCAGCTGATCCTCGTGGCGATCGTGATCTTCTGGCCGCAATCGGTGACCTATTGGCTGGACAAGGGGCCCAAGGTCGATCCGAACTCGATCAAGATCGAAGTGCCGGGCTTCGGCGGCAATGGCCTTTCGCTGCCGCCGCCAGTAATGCCCGGCGGCGCCCCGCAGCTCCCGGGCCTGACGCTGCCGCCACTGAACGGCCTGCCCGGTCAGCCCACAAAACCCGCGCCGCCGCCGACCGACCTCAGCCAACCGCCGGTGGTGAAGTAGCGGTGCACAAACAAAAGCCGCCGCGAGGGACCTTCCTCGCGGCAGCGTTTTGAACTGCAATCGGATCAAAGATGCTCGTAGCCGGCCGGCGGCTCGCTTAGAGCTTGCCCGCCCGCTGCTGGATCATCATGAACGTGTCGAAGGTGTATTCCGACAGCTGCATCCACAGATAGGCGTCGCGCTTGAATGCCGTCTGATCTTCATAGATCTTCTTGAAGTACGGATTGGAGGCGGAGATCTCGCCGTAGATTCCGAGCGCCGCCTGGAAGCAGGCTTCCATGATTTCCTGGCTGAACGGCCGGAGCGAAGCCCCTTCCGCAACCAATTGCTTCAAAGCCGGCGGGTTCTTCATGTCGTACTTGGCGAGCATGTTGGTGTTCGCGAAGGCGCAGGCATCCGTCAAAGCCGCCTGATAATGCTTCGGCAGGCTGTTCCACTTCTCCAGATTGAAGAAGGCATGAACCGTCGGGCCACCTTCCCACCAGCCGGGATAATAGTAGTACTTCGCGACCTTGTGCAGGCCGAGCTTCAGGTCGTCATAGGGGCCGACGAATTCGGAAGCGTCGATCGTGCCCTTTTCGAGGGCCGGATAAATGTCGCCGCCGGCGATCTGCTGCGGGATGACGCCGACCTTGCTGATGACCTGGCCGGCGAGGCCGGCGATGCGCATCTTCACGCCCTTCAGGTCGTCGAGCGTATTGATCTCCTTGCGGAACCATCCGCCCATCTGCGCGCCGGTATTGCCGGCCGGAAGGCCGTACATCCCCTGCGTCGCGTAGAACTCGTTCATCAGCGAGTTGCCGTTGCCTTCGTAGAACCAGGCATTGGTCAGGCGTCCGTTCAGACCGAAGGGAATGGCGGTGCCGATCGCGTAGGTCGGATCCTTGCCGACGAAGTAGTAGGAGCAGGTGTGGGCGGCTTCGACGGTACCGGCGCTGACCGCATCGGCGGCCTGCAGGCCGGGAATGATTTCGCCTGCCGCGAACGGCTGGATCGTGAAGTTGCCGTCGGTCGCGGCTGCGAGATGCTTGGAGATATCGTCCGCCCCGCCATAGATGGTGTCGAGGCTCTTCGGGAAAGACGACGTCATGCGCCACGATATTTTCGGATTCTCCTGAGCGATGGCGGGTGCAGCCAGCGCTGTCGCAGCAACCGCACCGGCGGCGCCAGTTCCTGCCTTCTTCATGAATGAACGACGATCCATCAAAAACCTCCCCGATAGATGGCTGCGCGGCAAAGCCCTCATCCCTACCCGCAGAATGGCGAGGAGCTAAGCACGCTGGCGCACCTGTTTCAAGCGCCCGGCCATTAGTCTTTGGGATCACGACACCAATATGGCGGCGCGCGCATTTCCATCGAAATCAGCGGGTTAGAGAGTGTGCCGCTCCGGAATGGCACGCCGGCCGCCGCAATTCCGCCCGACAGCTCATCGAAACGTTGACTTGGGACGCTTTCTGGTTTCTCACAATATGCAACAACAGCTTCAGCCGGAGTCAAAATGACGAAGCCGATCGTCGCCGTTCCCGCCGATATCCGCGTCTTCGACGGCGCGACATGGCATGCCGTACAGCACCAGTACGTTCGCGCGGCGCTGAATGCCGCCGGTGTGATGTCCTTCATCATTCCGGCCTTCGAGGAGGGCTACGACACCGATACCATCCTAGATCGGGTCGACGGTGTTCTCGTTTCGGGGTCGGCCAGCAACGTCCACCCCTCGCTTTACGGCAGGCAGGCAACGGAAGCCGACGGGCCATTCGATCCCGCCCGCGACGCCACCAGCCTGCCGCTGATCCGCCGGTCGATCGAACGCGCCATTCCGCTGCTGGCGATCTGCCGTGGCATTCAGGAGCTGAACGTCGCGCTTGGCGGAACCCTTGCGAGCGAGATCCAGGAGCAGCCGGGCATCTCGGATCATCGCAAGCCCCCGAATGTCGATCGCGACGCCATGTACGCGGTTCGCCAGACCGTCTTCGTCAAGGAAGGCTCCTGCATCGCCGGGATCGTCGGATCCGGCGAAGTCCTGGTGAATTCGCTGCATCGTCAGGCGATCGCGCAGACCGCGCCGCGCCTGCAGGTGGAAGCCGTGGCCGAGGACGGAACGATCGAGGCCGTTTCGGTGATCGATGCGCCGGCCTTCGCGGTCGGCGTGCAATGGCATCCGGAATACTGGGCGGAGACGGACAAGCCGTCGAACCAGATCTTCCAGGCCTTCGGCGATGCCGTCAGAGACTATGCCGCCGGCAAGCTTGCGGATACCCGCACGAAGCAGATCGCCTGAGCGGCAATCACGCGCTCGGCTTCATTTCCGTCTGAGCCATTGAAGGCCGGCGGCAACGGCAAAGCCGAAGAGCGGCCATGCCGCCCAGAATACCCCGTGCCAGGTCAACAGGTTGATGGCGACGATCCCAATCGCGAGGACGCCGAGGGCGGTCATGCCACGGTAGATCCGCTCCTGGGTGCGGACCCAGTTCATGGCGACGGCAAAAGCCAGGGCAAGCAGCGGCCACACCGCCCAGAACACACCGCTCCAGGTCAGAAGATTGATGACGACGAGCGCAGCCGCGATGATGGCGAAGAATCCAGCCCGTTTCCCGAGACCCTTCAACGAAGGCTGAGATTGCGCAGATGCGCTCTGTCGCGGCAGTGCGACGGGCTCGGCCTGCGCTGGCGGCGCTTCGCCGATCCTCACCGCATAGCTCGGCACTGCCTCGTTGACATTCTTCACTGCCAAGGCGCCGAGAAAATCGAAGCCGACGGCGACCTTGTTGCGGACCTGATCATAGACCGTGCTGGAGATGACGATTCCACCGGGTGTTGCCGATGTCTGCAGCCTGGCGGCAATGTTCACGCCGTCGCCATAGATGTCGTCGCCATCGACAATCACGTCGCCGAGATTGATGCCGATCCGGAAAAGCATGCGGCCACCCTCCGGCTTCCCGGCGTTCAGCCCCGCCAACTCGCTCTGGACATCGACCGCGGCACGCACGGCTTCGACGACGCTTGGAAATTCCGCGATCAGCCCGTCGCCCCAGGTGTTGATGACCCGGCCGCCATGCGTGCCTATCAGGCGCGACATGGCATCCCGCGATCGCTTCAGCATTGCGAGCGTGCCTTCTTCGTCCGCTCCCATCAGCCGCGTGTAGTCCTGCACGTCGGCTGAGAAGATGGTTGTCAGCTTGCGGCTAGTCTCGCTCATGATACCTCCCTCGATCGACTGGCGACGGCTTTCGCGGTCTATGCCTTCAGCGGCGTCTCCGGCACCGGTGTCAACGGCTTGCCCTTGGCGAACCACTCGACGAGGTTGTCGACGACCAGATCCGCCATGGCGTTGCGCGTCGGTACCGAGCCCGAGGCGAGGTGAGGCAGAAGCACCGCGTTCGGCAGATCGAGCAGCGACGCGGGGACATTCGGCTCGTCGTAGAAGACATCGAGACAGGCCGCGCCGATTGTTCCTGATTTCAGCGCCTGCGCGAGCGCCTCCTCATCGACCGTCCAGCCACGACCGACATTGATGAAAACGCCTTCGGGACCAAGCGCGGAGAGGATTTCCGCATTGATGGTCTTGTGGGTCTGTGGCGTCTTCGGAACGATGGAGATCAGCGTATCCACGGCTTCGGCGAGATCCTTCAGCGAGGGATAATAGCTGTAGGGAACGTCGGGGTGGCGCGTGCGGGTGTGATAGCTGATCTTGACCTTGAACGGCTCGAGACGCTTGGCGATTTCCTGGCCGATGCGACCGAGACCGTAGATCCCGACATGCCGCCCCTTCAATGAAAAGCGCGACAGCGGATAGTTTTGTCCCGGCTTCCAGTTTCCGGCGCGCAGCCAGTTCTCCGCCCGCGGAAATTCACGGATCGTGTTGAGCAGCAGTCCGATCGCCGTATCGGCAACTTCATCGTTCAGCACATCCGGCGTATTCGTGACGATGACGCCCTTGGTCGCCGCATGCTTTGCATCGACGCCGTCGTAGCCGACGCCGAAGCTCGACACGAGTTCGACATTCGGCAAGCTGTCGATGGCGGCCGCGTTCAACGTGCCGGAGACGGCAACGCCGCGAATGCGCGCCGCGGCTTCTGCACCAAGCGTCGCCGGGTCGGCTTCGATAACGTCGAAACTCTCCTTCAGGCGCGCGAGCACGCGTTCGTGTATCTTCCCCGGAACGAGAACGGCGATACGGGACATGGCATTTCCTCTTGGCTTGCTTACGGGCGCGGTCGGTAGGGGCTGGTCGACTGGCGGATGCGCATTTCAGGCTTGATGAGATGAATGCCGTCAGGCTCATGGCTGCCCGCCAGACGATCGAGGAGGGCGCGGGCGGCAAGGCGTCCGACCTCGGCCTGACCGTTCCATACGGTTGTCAGCGCGGGCGTCGAGATCGACGCTTCCTCAAGATCGTCGTAACCGGTGACGGAGATGTCATTGCCAGGAACGAGACCGGCACGCGCGATGCCGTTCATCAGGCCGATCGCCACGAGGTCGTTCCAGCAGACGGCAGCCGTCGGCTTCTGCGGCAGCGACAGGAAGTGCACCGCCGCCTCGAAGCCGCCCTGCATCGAGCGTGGTCCGGGAATGCGCAGACCCGGATCGACGTCGATGCCGGCCTTGCGCAGCGCATTGACATAACCCTGATAGCGATCGCGACCCGTCGAAGTCTGATCGGTACCGCCGATCATCGCGATCGACCGATGGCCAAGGCCGATCAGATGGTTGGTGGCGAGCGAAATGCCGTAGCTGTCATCGCCGCGATAGGTCGGCAGGGCCGAACCTTCCATCGAGCGGGCGACAAGGATAGCCGGCATCCCGTTATCTTCCGCCAGCTGCATATCCTCCGGCGGCGTACCGATCGCCGGCGACATGATCACCCCGTCTCCGCCGAGCTGCAGCAGCGTCTCGATGAAGGTGCGCTGCTTTTCGACAGAGTCGTAGTGGTTGGACAGGATGAAGGTCTGGCGGCTGCGATCGAGTTCGCTTTCGATCGCCTTGAGAATTTCGCCGTAGAACGGGTTCATGATGTCGTGCACGACGACACCGATGATACCCGATCGCGAGGTCCGCAGGCTGGCGGCACGGCGATTGTAGATATAGCCGAGAGCCCGAGCCTGTTCCTTGATCTTCTCACGCGTCGCGCTTGCAACAAGCGGACTGTCGCGCAAGGCAAGCGATACTGTGGCGGTGGAAATGCCGAGGGTCTCGGCGATGGTCGAAAGCTTGATTTTTTGAGCCACGTGTCCTCCCCAGGCAACCCGCGGTTTTTCAACGCCTTCTAAACCGTCGCGGCGTCCTTAAAATGTTTAATTAAAAGATTAAACTTAGGGAGGCAATTCGTAATTTCATAATCCCGTTAGATTTCTTCCACCTCTTCGAACTCAGGCGCCTCTGCCTGCAGGTTCCCGTCGATCGCCTTCAGAAGACGAACGAGGTTGCGAATTTCCTTCTCGGAGAAAGCCTGCGTGGCGACCTTGTCGCACGACGAGGCGGCCATTTCGATCGCCTTGACGCTGCCGCGACCAAGCTCGGTCAGATAGACCTTGGTGAGACGAGCATCCTCCTCGTCGGCCTTGCGCTCGAGAAAGCCCTGAGCTTCCATTCGACCGATCGTGCGCGTCATCGTCGGCGCCTTGACGCCGAGCTTCTGCGCCAATCCGCCCGCGGTCATCCCATCCGCTTCGGCGAGCGAGAGGATAACGCCGTCCTGGCCGGCGTAAAGACCGCTCTCCAGAAGATTCCGCGACAACACGGTGCGCATGGAGCGGGCGGCCTGTGTCAAAGCCGGCGAAAGGTCTACCAGCGTATATTCCGTCTGGTCCTTCTTCTTCGACTTCTGCTTCTTGCCGTCTTTATGCTTTTTCCCCATCGCTATCCCTTTAACCTGACCGCGCCGCGGGCAAGACCGCGGGAACATGTTTGAACCGACATCCCTAAATCCATTTCGATTTAAGAGGTTATGCGGTAAGCATTGGCAACGCTGCGTTATGACATTGCGCATCATCTCGTCATAAACAAGAGGCATTAGCCGGATGACCGCGCCTTCCCGCAACTTCGATGACAACGACCCCGGCCTCACCCCTTCCGATCGCCAGCGCTGGATCGCCGTTCTGCCGCTCGGCGCCCATGAACAGCATGGCCCTCACCTGCCATTCGAGACCGATACACTGATCGCAGCCGGCATCGTTGCCCGGCTCAAGGCCGCCCTTCCCTCGACTGCGCCGGTGACGTTCCTGCCGGTGGAAGACGTCGGCTACTCGATTGAGCATATGGATGTGACGGGAACGCGAACGCTGACATATGGCGAGGCGCTCGACCGTTGGCTCGGCATTGCCGAGCGGCTTTCGCAGATGGGTGTGCGCAAGTTCGTGATGCTGAACGCCCACGGCGGCAACGCGCCGCTGATGACGATCGTCGCGACCGAGGCCAGGGTCCGCTTCAACATGCTCGCCGTCGCCACCAGCTGGACGCGCTTCGGCGTTCCTGCCGATATCATCCCGCCCGAGGCAAAGGCGATCGACATCCACGGCGGCGACATCGAGACCTCAGTGATGCTGGCGCTGCATCCTGACATGGTCGACATGACCAGGGCAGCGGACTTCCCCTCCCGCCAGTCTGAATTTACCGCCCGCTTCAAGCATCTGCGCGCCTACGGCCAGCATGCCTTCGGATGGAAAATGTCGGATCTCAGCGCATCTGGCGTCGCGGGCAATGCATCGCTGGCGACTGCGCAAAAAGGCGAAACGCTGATTGCCAACTCCGTAAAAGGGCTGGTGGAACTGCTCGAGGATGTCGATGCATTTGACGCGACCGAGCTGGATTGAAACCGTCGCCGTTGCGATGTGATCTTATAACATACGAATCCCTTTGAACTGCCGCGCGCAACTCCTTATATGAAACCGACGAATTTTCAGCCCCGCCCCCGGGCGTGCCATCTCTCGAGGTTCTCATGACCGACGCGATCCCCACCCAGCAGAAGCCAATCCCCGTTACCGTTCTCACCGGCTACCTCGGCGCCGGCAAGACGACCTTGCTCAACCGCATCCTCTCGGAGAACCACGGCAAGAAGTATGCGGTCATCGTCAACGAGTTCGGCGAGATCGGCATCGACAACGACCTCATCGTCGAATCCGACGAAGAAATCTACGAAATGAACAATGGCTGTGTCTGCTGCACCGTGCGCGGCGACCTGATCCGCGTCGTTGAGGGCCTGATGCGCCGCCCCGGCCGTTTCGACGGTATCATCGTTGAAACCACCGGCCTTGCCGATCCGGTACCGGTCGCACAGACCTTCTTCATGGATGACGACGTTCGCGCCAAGACCGAACTCGACGCCGTTGTCGCACTGGTCGACGCCAAGCACCTGCCGCTGCGTCTGAAAGACAGCCGCGAAGCCGAAGACCAGATCGCCTTCGCCGACGTCGTCCTGATCAACAAGACCGACCTCGTGACGCCGGAAGAACTGGCGCAGATCGAAGACGTCGTGCGCGCCATCAACCCTTCGGCCCGCGTCTACAACACCAGCCGTTCGGGCGTCGATCTGGCGCGCGTTCTCGATCAGGGTGCCTTCAATCTGGAGCGTGCGCTGGAGAACGATCCGCATTTCCTCGATCACGACCACGACGATCACGTCTGCGGCCCGGATTGCGATCACGACCACCATCATCACCATGCGCATGATCACGACCACGATCATGACCACGGGCATGATCATGATCATCACCACGATCACGGTCACGGTCACGACCACCATCATCACCATGGCGCCGTATCGCCGATCCACGACGTAACGGTGCAGTCGGTCTCGCTGCGCGGCGGCGAGATGAACGCCGAGCGCTTCTTCCCCTGGGTCCAGAAGATCACCCAGACGCAGGGCCCGAACATCCTCCGCCTCAAGGGCATCATTGCCTTCAAGGACGATCCCGAGCGCTATGTCATTCAGGGCGTTCACATGATCGTCGAAGGCGATCATCAGCGTCCGTGGAAGGATGGCGAGAAGCACGAAACCCGCCTCGTCTTCATCGGCCGCGAACTCGACCGCGAAAAGCTCGAAGCTTCCTTCAAGGCGTGCGAGGCGGCAGCCTGATGCCGACAGTTGCCCCGTTTGATCTCGACGGCCATATCCTGGCCGTCGAATTTTTAGGTGACACCCCCTTTTTCGCCAATGCCGCCGGCACCTTTCACCGCCTCGACGGCGGCGAGAAGGTGACCGAAGCCCATCAGGGCATGTTGAGCTGCATCCGCGACCCCTATAGCGACAGCCTGATTTCCGGCGGCGAGGACGGCAAGGTGCTGCGCATCGGAGCCGACGCCAGCGTAACCGAGCTTGCCAATGCGCCGCGCAAGTGGATTTCCCAGCTTGCCGCCGGTCCGCAGGGCGCCGTCGCCTACTCCTACGGCAAGAGCGCTTTCGTCCGCCTCGCCGATGGCACGACCAAGGAATTTACCGAAGAGCGCACCGTCGAAGGTCTAGCCTTCGCGCCCAAGGGCATGCGCATCGCCGCAGCGCGCTATAACGGCGTGTCCCTGCATTGGGTCGGCACAGCTGCCAAGCCCGCCGACCTCGAATGGAAAGGGGCTCATACCGGCGTCACCTTTTCGCCCGACGGCAACTTCCTCGTCACCATGATGCAGGAAAATGCGCTGCACGGCTGGAAGCTCGACAGCAAGGCCGGCGCGGACGCACGCCACATGCGCATGACCGGCTACCCCGCCAAGGTGAAGTCGCTCTCCTGGTCGGCGAAGGGCAAGTGGCTTGCCTCGTCGGGTGCACCGGCAGCCATCGTCTGGCCCTTCCAGGGCAAGGACGGCCCGATGGGCAAGGCACCGCTGGAACTCGGCACCCGCGCCAACATCATGGCAACGTCGGTCAAGTTCCATCCGGTGGAGGACATCCTCGCAATCGGCTTTATCGATGGCATGATCCTGGCCGTGCGCCTCAACGACAGCAAGGAAGCGCTGCTGCGCCGCCCCGGCAAGGGCGCCATCACCTCGATGAGTTGGAGCAAGAACGGCAAGCTGCTGGCCTTCGCTTCCGAAGCCGGCGATTGCGGCGTCGTCGATATCGCGGCTTAGACCGCCACCGAAACAAGGCGCCGCCAGATCAGCGGCGCCTTTCTAGACCGTCAACCTTCAGGCAGCCTGCTCGCCTGCCGAGGCCTCGACGCGATCGCGGCCGTGGCGCTTGGAGGCATAGAGCGCCTCGTCGGCCTTTCGCAAAAGCTGTTCGAAGTCGGTTTCCGCCTTGCATGAGGTGGCGACGCCGATGCTGAGCGTCGGAAACACCGTCAGCCCCGGCATCTGCGCGACCGCCGCCGAAAACGCCTGCCGCATGCCTTCGGCGATCTGGACAGCCTCGGCGCCGGTCATACCCTTCAGCACGACCACGAACTCGTCGCCACCATGGCGGGACAGGAGATCGCCGGGCCGAAGGGCGGTCTGCGCCACCCAGGCAAAGAGCCGCAAGATGTCGTCCCCGACCGCATGGCCGTGCTGATCGTTCAGCTGCTTGAAGCCGTCGATATCGATCGCCAGCAACGCGAGCGACTGCGGCGGCTTCAATGGCAGATGTTGGGCAAGCCCGCTGCGATTGAGCACGCCGGTCAGCGGGTCGCGATGCGCGAGATCGATGAGCTTGGCCCTGTTGCGCTCGGCCGACATCAGCACGACCACCACGCTGCGCAGTGCGAGGAACACCACCGCCGTCGCCCCCATCCAGCCATGCACGGGGCTATCCCCGAAAGCGCCCGGCCCGCCAATCTGGCCAGTGCCGGCAAGCAGGCAGCGAACCAGGAACATCGCCGCGGTCGGAGCGTAGAGCCAGGCAAGCAAGCCCGCTGAGAACAGCTTCTCGCGCCGGTAGATCACGACGCCTTCCCGCAGGATCGCGAGATCACAGAGGCAGCAGACGGCCGAAACGTAAAGAAGCCGGCTCGATATTCTGGCGGGATCCACCGTGAACAGCAGCACCGGCAGGCTGATGCAGGCAATGGCGAATACGCAGTAGCGTTTGTCGACCGGCCGTTCGGCAAAGACACGGATTGCGAAGAACGTCAGGAGATAGCCGGCGATCGTCAACACGTTGCCGGCATCCAGCGATACGGATGCCGGGACGAAATTGCGAAGCGAAACGCAAAGCGTACCGATACCGATAAGGAGATTGGCAATGCCCCACCAGGCCGGCCAGCGCCCGAAGCGGCCAGTCGAATAGGCTGCGAGATACACGCAGCCCAAAACCAGGCATGTCATGGCTGAAACGACGTAGATCGTCCTCAGGTCCAGTATCATTCCGGCGCTCTCCAACCGATGGCTGGCGCACTTTATAGCGACGTTGTTGAATTTTGATTTTAGAGCTCGCTCGTTTTTTAACGATGTGCCGAAATCGACCGGTCAGCTCGGGCGGCCGACGGCGATGATCTCGGCAAGCAGCGCGTGCAGCGCATCGCGATAGCCGGTGCGCGCCGATGGGCCGCTCTCGTCCGATGTCATGACGACGGTCATGCCGAGCGTCGGCACGATGTAGAGCATCTGGCCGCCGTAGCCCCACGCGAAGTGAACCGTCTCGCCGCCGATCTCCCGCGAGAACCAGCCGTAACCATAGTCGTCGCCGGAAAAGCGTGAATTGGTGCGATGCTGCCAGGACTGGACGATCCAGTCCGACGGAACGACCTGTGTCCCATCCGCCGCCTTGCCGCCGTTGCGATAGAGTTCACCGAACGCCAGCAGCGAGCGAGCCGTCATCGCCATCTGGTTGCCGCCGAGATAGATGCCCTGCGGGTCGCGCTCCCAGGCACCGATCCGAAAGCCATCCACCGGAGCCAGCCACTCCCGGGCAAGCGCCAGCGTCGACTTCCCGCTGACCTTGGTCAGGATCGCCGAGAGCAGATGTGTGGAAGCGGTCGAATAGAGCATCTCTGCGCCCGGCTCGTCGTCGAACGGTTGGGCAAGCGCAAAACGCACCCAGTTGCGCGAGGCAACCCAGCGGCCATAGTTGGGCCCCGACAGGCGACCAAGCCCTGCCTGCATCGAAAGCAGATGGCCGATGGTGATCTCGCTCAGCCGCGGATCGGGATCGGCGGGCAGATCGGCCTTCAGGATCGGAGCGATCTTCTGTCCGGTGCCTTCGAGCAGTTTCTTCTCGATGGCGATACCGACGAGAGCCGAGATGATCGACTTCGACGCGGACTTTATATTGACGGACTCTGTCGCCGAATGGCCGCGATAGCCTTGCTCGCCGATGGTGCGGCCGCCGCTCGCAACGATCACCGTTTTCAGCGGTTTCAGCTCCGCCCGTGATGAAAGGCTTTTGAGCAATGTCGCGGTCCTCGCACCATCCTGCGCATCGGCGGCAAGCGGCAACAACAAGAGGGCGACGAAGAAAGCAAGGCGGGTGATCATTGCGCTGAGCTAGTGCAGGCCACACGCAAAATCATCTCCCGCGCGATCGAAGTCACGGGGACGTGATGGCTTATGATCGCTGGCGTTACTGATGAACGCAGTTGCGTTTCACCGTGGGCCGCTTCTGCGCCTTGGTGAATTTGGCGATCATCCCGGCCGGGCACTTCTTGTCGTCGAAGAGCACGGATTGGCCGGGCGCCAGCGACTCCACCGTCGGCTTCGATGTGACGGTCTGGATCGCAGCGCTTGCCGGCGTGAAACTGGCGGTGGCGGCGAGCAGTGAAACAGAGATCAGGATGGAAGCTGAACGCGTCATTTGCACACCCCTCGATTTTGGATAGCTAATTTACTATCTTATCGAGAAGCCATCGGCGCAACGAGGCAGAAAGACGTAAGGGGCGTGGCGATGGCAGACCAAGGCGCCGCGCGAAGCAATGCTTCGCGACGGTCTGCCAGGTGGGAGAAGGCAGGCGATCGGGATAGTAGTGGTTGGTGTGTCAGGCTGCATCGCCTGCCCGGTTGCATCAGGCTTTCGGGCGTCACGAGGGCGGCAGGAGCGTCTCCCGACCTCGATTTCCCCGGCGGATCATCAGCCCTGACGGCGTCAAATCCGACCTACGGCAACCATCATCGGGCGCCGAAATATGAACGGAAGGCGTACCGGTTCATGAACCCGGCTCCCTGCCCGATGACTGGGAGATCATAGAACCGCTGTTCCCCACGGGCAAAACGCGTGCCCAAATTTTCATCTATATGATTGAAATAATTGCACATTCACAAGAACAAAACACGAATTTCATCTTCTCCGGAGCGAAACTCACGTGTTGCTAAAATATCATTAATCTTAACCCTCACAGTTTTTTGTTCATCTGGCGTTCAGAAAACTCTTTGGAAAGGCGTCTTTTGGGGCCACATTGAACTCCTGAGAATAGGAGTGCATGAATGATTCTAAAGGCCACTGCCGCAGCGACTATATTCGCGGTCTATGCTTTCACGATGTTTTTCATCGCCGCTATACCTGAAAATGTCGTTCAGACTGCCGGAACCCAACTGACGGACGCAAGCGTCGTAAAATGAACGGGTACCCTTGAGGGGTAGGCAGGTAACGTTAACGGGACAATCGTCCGCCGGCTCTTCCGGCGCCCCTGAATTCTGATTTCCTTGAAACCACAAAACAAAAAAGCCCCTCCCCATCGGGGAGAGGCTTTACCGATCACGCCGCCCTGCGGACCGGTGCGCTTGCCAGCATCCGCCCCGAGGGGACGATCATGCCGGCTGCGCCGTCAAGCCAACCTTCGGTGAGCTCCAGCGCCAGGAAGCGCGAGCGTTCGAAGGGACCCGGCATGACAAGATGTTGAGCCTTCTCGGCAAAGAAGCCGAAACGCTCGTAGTAAGGCGCATCGCCGACGAGCAGGATCGCGCCGTGCCCACGGTTCTTTGCTTCCAGGATGGCGGCGCGCATCAGCGCTGAACCAACGCCCTTGCCTTCGAAGCTGCAATCGACCGCCAGCGGTCCGAGCAGCAGCGCGTTGATCGCGGTCGCGTCAGCGTTGACGCCGGCCTCGACGTTCCACAGGCGAACGGTGCCGATGACGTGACCATCGCGATCACGCGCGACCAGCGCCAGGCCTTCGGCCGGCACGCGGCCGCGGCGGATCTTTTCCGACGACTTCTTGCGGCGGTTCGGGCCCATGGCGCGATCGAGCAGGTTCTCGCGTGCCACGACATCGCCGGCATTTTCGGCGTCGATGGTGAAAATGGAATGCGCAAAGAATGCGCGGACAGAATCAAGAACAGCGGCCATCGTGGCCTCCCGAACTCAAAACCGTTTCAAACGGTATCGTCAGATCATTGTGAGGGTGCCGCCCCGGCTGGCTACGGGGCGAGCTTAATCAGATGATGTAGGCCTTCAGCGGCTCGAAGCCGTTGAACGCGACCGCCGAATAGGTGGTCGTGTAGGCACCGGTGCCTTCGATCAGGATCTCGTCGCCGATCGAAAGGGTGAGCGGCAGCGGGTAGAGATTCTTCTCGTATAGCACGTCGGCCGAGTCGCAGGTCGGGCCGGCGATGACGCAGGGTTCCATTTCGTCGCCGTCGCGCTCGGTGCGGATCGGGTAACGAATGGCTTCGTCCATCGTTTCGGCCAGACCGCCGAACTTGCCGATGTCGAGGAACACCCAGCGAGCGGCGTCGTTGTCCGACTTCTTCGAGATCAGCACGACTTCCGTCTTGATGACGCCGGCGTTGCCGACCATGCCGCGGCCCGGCTCGATGATCGTCTTCGGCAGGTTGTTGCCGAAGTGGTCACGAAGGCTCTGGTAGATCGCACGACCGTAAGCTTCCGCCGACGGAACGTCGCGCAGGTACTTGGTCGGGAAGCCGCCGCCCATGTTGACCATCTGCAAGTGAATGCCCTGCTTGGCCAACTGAACGAACACGCGCTTGGCATCGGCAAGAGCCGAATCCCAGGCATCGACCTTGGTCATCTGCGAACCGACGTGGAACGAGACGCCGTAGGACTCGAGGCCGAGCTGGTGAGCGTAGACGAGAACGTCGACGGCCATCTGCGGCACGCAGCCGAACTTGCGCGACAGCGGCCATTCGGCGCCTTCGCCATCGGTGAGGACGCGGCAGAATACGCGGGCGCCAGGAGCGGCGCGGCCGATCTTCTCGACTTCCTCGTGGCTGTCGACCGCAAAGAGGCTGACGCCGAGCGCATGCGCGCGGGCAACGTCGCGTTCCTTCTTGATCGTGTTGCCGAAGGAGATGCGGGCAGCGGTCGCACCGGCGTTGAGCGCCATTTCGATTTCAGCGACGGACGCGCAATCGAAGTTGGAGCCCATGTCGGCGAGCAGCTTCAGGACTTCTGGAGCCGGGTTTGCCTTGACGGCATAGTAGATGGCGCTATCCGGCATGGCGTGACGGAAAGCGGAGAAGTTGTCACGCACGACGTCGAGGTCGACCACGAGGCAGGGACCGTCGGGACGTCGGGTTGCGAGAAAGTCGCGGATGCGCTGGGTGGTCATATCGATTCCCTTTTCCAATTCCAGAGCTCCGGAAAAACCGGAGGACAAAGGGCAATCAATCGCTCGCATAGGAACCAGCCGGTGGAGACCCCGGAACCTTAGCAAGCGCTTGATAGCGCGAATGATGAATCAACGCCGCGAAAGCGACATGGATCCGGCTTTGTCTGCCATGGATTGGAGGGGGTTCCCTACCGCACTTCCGGCAATGAAGGTGTGCCTCTTCAGTAACCCCCGCTGATGGAAAGCAGGGAGAGAACAAAAAGGCCCGCACCGTCGTTGCTTCAGGCGTCCTCGCATTTTCCGGTTGGCCGGAATAGCGACTGGAGGGGTTAATTCCAGGTACCTTACCGATTTCCTCACCAATTCGAGGGTTCGGCGGACACCCATGGGCACGTGCGACTTTGGGCTGATCCCGAGATAAGAACATTCGCGGTCATAATCAAGCGGTTTTTTCGCATAGACCGGCAGAAAATATTTGAACAATAGATCGCAATTTGTTCAACGTGATGAAACAGTGCGCAACTGACTGATTTGAAAAGCGGTTCAGCGCTTTTTGGGAGCCCGCCTATGGACACACTCACCCGCATCCGCGCCTTCATCGATGTCGTTGAAGCAGAAGGCTTTTCGGCTGCGGCGCGGCGCACCGGCCGTTCCAAGGCGCTATTGTCGAAATATGTGCGCGAGTTGGAGGATGAACTTGGCGCCCTGCTCCTGAACCGGACGACCCGCCAATTCTCCATGACCGAGGCCGGCCACACTTATTATCGCACCGCTTCCGACATCCTCAAGGAGATCGACAACCTTGCCGATCTGGTGCGCGAGAACAACGCGCAGCTGAAGGGGCGCCTGAAGATTTCGGTACCGCGCACCTTCGTTGATGCCGACGTCGGCCAGTCGCTGATCGATTTCGCCAAGGAAAATCCGGATCTGGCGCTGGAGATCGCCGCGGACGACCGGTTCGTCGACCTGATCGAGGAAGGCTTCGACGTCGCCATCCGCGTCACCAAGCTAGAGGACTCGGGCATGATCGCTCGCAAGATCTCGGATTTCCGCGTCCATCTTTGTGCGACGCCTGAATTCCTGGAGCGCCATCCGGACCTCGCGCACCCGTCGGACTTGTCGAACGTCCCGTTCATCGTCGACACCAATTCCCGCAGCCAGGGCAGCATCCGCTTCTATAATCCGGACAGCACCTCTTTCGCGGTCGCCGTGACAGGCCCGATGGAAGTCAACAGCCCGCATGCAACGCTGCGCGCGGCGTTATCAGGTATTGGCGTCGCGCTGATTCCCGATTTCATTGCCCGCAAGCCGATCGAGAACGGCGAACTGCTGACGCTGTTCAACGACTACATTCCGACGGATCGCGGCATCTATGCCGTCTACCCGCACCGCCGCTACCTGCCGGCCAAGGTGCGCATCTTCGTCGACTATCTTCACAATTGGTTCAAGAAGCATTCCTGAGCCCTCGCCATCAGGGACCGGTCCCAATTCCGTCCCATTTACTGGCAAGGAATCAGAGGAATTAGAGATCCCGCAGTAAGAGCACGCATGAAGAAATCGACATTCCTGATGGCGTCGCTCCTGTCGCTGCTGCCGGCCGCCGCCTTTGCCCACCCGCATGTGTTCGTCGAGGCACGGCTCGAGGTCGTCGCCGACGATGAGGGCAATGTTGCCGAGCTGCGCAACGTCTGGCGCTTCGACGAGGTCTTCTCCTCATCCGTCGTCATGGATTTCGACAAGAACACCGACCTGAAGCTCGATCCGAACGAGTTGGCCGAGGTCGGTAAGACCGTGCGGGATTCACTCGTCGACTACGACTACTACATGAACCTCACGATCGACGGAAAGAACATCAAGGTCGAGAAGCCCGACCTGATCCATGTGGATTACAAGCAGGGCCAGCTCCTGATGTTTTTTGCCGTCAAGCCGGCGGAAAAGATGCCGCTGAAGGGTCGCCTGACCTTCGGCGTCTATGACCCGACGCTCTACACCTCGATCGACTTTCCGAGCGACAAGGAACTCGTGCTGGTCGGAGACGGCTTCAAGAGCTGCAAGCACCAGGTCGTGCGACCGGATGCCGACCAGGTGATCGCCGAGAACAAACAGTCCTTGACCGACGCCTTCTTCAACGACCCGACGGGAACGAACATGTCGAAGCTCTTCGCCACGCGACTGGACGTGACATGCTGAGGCACCGGCTTCGCCGGGTTGCCCTCGGCGCGGTACTCGTGCTGGTCGCGGGCATCGCCGTCGCGCACGCCCAGTCGCCGCTCGGCATCGGCACATCCGAGCCGAGCTTTCAGCCAATGGGCGGCCCGCTTGCTCCCCTCCTCCTCTATATCAATACCCAGCAACAGGCTTTCTATCGTGCGCTGACAGGTGCGTTGCGCGCCATGCGCGAGGATTCCTGGCATCTCTGGACGCTGATCGGCCTCTCTTTCGCCTATGGTGTCTTCCATGCCGCCGGCCCCGGGCACGGCAAGGCCGTCATCTCCTCCTACATGATCGCCAACGAGATCGAGCTGAAGCGCGGCGTCTCCATCTCCTTCGTCTCCGCCTTTCTTCAGGGCGTGGTGGCGATCGCGCTGGTCGGCGGCGCATGGCTGGTGTTGCGCGGCACCGGCATAACCCTGACGGCTGCAACACAGGCGATGGAGATCGTAAGCTTCATCATGGTCATCCTGTTCGGGTGTTGGCTGCTGCTTCGCAAGCTGCGTGCGATCGTCCCCGGCATGCCACGCCGCGAGGTGGTGGCAACCGCCTCCGGACCGGTCAGCATGATGCTGGACTGGAAGGACAATGAGGAGCGCAAGCAGGGCTCGAGCTATGCCTTCGGCGAGGCGGATGCGCTGAAAGCCGGACACAGGTTCATTGCGGGCATGGCCTGCGAGACCTGCGGCCAGTCGCACATGCCCGATCCGTCGCTGCTCGGCGCCGAGAAATTCAACATCCGCGAAGCATGGTCCGCCATCATCGCCGTCGGCCTGCGCCCTTGCTCCGGCGCCCTGCTGGTGATGACCTTCTCGCTTCTGAACAGCCTTTATCTTGGCGGCGTTCTCTCGGTGATCGCCATGTCGCTCGGCACCGCAATCACGGTCGCGCTGCTGGCAACGCTTGCCGTCACCGCCAAGAGCACGGCAATGCGCCTCGCCGGTCACGGCTCCGCAGCATCGGTCTGGATCGGCAATGCGATCGAAATCCTGGGGGCGCTGCTTGTCATCGCCATGGGCGCACTGCTGCTTGGCGCCTCGCTACAGGGCTAGCGCCAGCGCTACTTGCCGTGGCGACGCTGATAGCGTGCTCTCAGCCAGAAGACGACGAAAAAGGCAAGGATCAGGCAGGCGCCAACGGCCGCTGCCAGATAGGGCGAATAGCTGCTGAGCCCGAGCACGATGGTCGGCATGAAATAGAGCACAAGGCCGGCAACCAAGAGGATGACGGCGGCCGCAATTGCCTGCGAACGGCTTTCGGCTTTCGGATCTGACATGCTATGCTCCATGCTGGTCTCGCGGCGGCCATGCCTTGGCGAAAGCCTGACGCCCTCAACGAAATTCCGGTGCACGAGGACGATCGCGAACGTTGCGGCCGGGACAGGCCGTTTTCAAACCACGCAGCGTTGCGCAGCGCTCCCCCCTGGCAAGGAGACATGGCTTAGGCCAGCCGCCTCCGAAAGGCAACTGGCCGCTTGATGCCTAGAGGCTAACCTTCGCGGAAGATACCGTTGCCTCGATATGGTCGACCAGCGCATCAGGCAGGCCGAGCCGGCCCGCCAGCAGATCGAGGTAACCGCGCTCGGCCCGTGAATCGGGCTCGATCGTCAGTCGCGAGGCGGTATAAAGCTCCACCCGCTGCTCTTCCGTCACCGCGGCGGCGACCAGTGCATCGAGATCCGTCGGCTGCGACAGCTCCCGCTCGATGAAGGCCGCTGCTTCGCCGCTAACATCGGCGGCCTTGACCTTGTCGAGGATCAGCGCACGTTCGCCCT
The DNA here is from genome assembly GCF_001429725.1 of Rhizobium sp. Root708. Taxonomy (GTDB): domain Bacteria; phylum Pseudomonadota; class Alphaproteobacteria; order Rhizobiales; family Rhizobiaceae; genus Rhizobium. The sequence goes on from NZ_LMHV01000040.1 coordinate 297,240, forward strand.
GGTCGATATGGCCGTCGGCCTTCGCCGCGGCGATCATGGCGCGGATGAGGACGAGCACGAATTCATTGCTCTGCGCGGGAGAAGCCGGGCTGAAGCCGGAGTCGGCGGGTGGCGGCAGCACGGCCGTTCTAGGCGGAGGTGCATCGGACGGCGTCGCCGGCGCCTGTCCAGACTGATAATTCTTGTAGGCCTGATAGCCGAGGCCGGCAATCGCCGCGAGCCCGCCGATAGCAAGCGCATTGCCGGCAATGCTGCGGCCGGTCTTGGTGCCGAGCAGCGCGGTTGCGAGCGCACCTGCCTTCCATGGATTGTCCTTGGCCATCTGGACCGCATCGCCTGCCCGGTCCCTGACGGAGCCGCCGACACCCGGCATTTGCGAGCCCAAAAACTGCTCAAGAAGCTTCTTCGCGTCGAACATTCCTCATCATCTCCCTGTCTCGAGGCCAGAAGGGAGATAGGTATTGATGCCCGAAATACAAATGCAGGCGGAACCTCCGCCTGCATCACGTCTGCGTTTGGTGCTAAAATCAGCCCTTCAGGGCGGCCGCTTCCGCGGCAAGCTTGGTGATGTCTGCCCAATCGCCTGCGGCAACCAGTTCCTTCGGCGCAACCCAAGAGCCGCCAACGCAGATGACGTTCGGCAGCGACAGGTAGTCCATCGCGTTCTTCAGCGAGATACCGCCCGTCGGGCAGAAGACGGTGCCTGCCAGCGGCGAGGAGAGCGCCTTGAGATAGGCAGCACCCCCGGCCTGCTCGGCCGGGAAGAACTTCAGAACCTTGTAGCCTTCCTCGCGCAGCGCCATGACCTCGCTCGCGGTCGCGGCACCCGGCAGCAACGGAACCGGCGAATTGCGTGCGGCATCAAGCAGTTCCTGCGTCGCACCCGGGCTGACGACGAACTTGGAGCCGGCGGCAACGGCAGCATCCCAGTGCGCGGCGTTGAGGATGGTGCCGGCACCGACTTCCGCGCCTTCGACTTCATCGGCAACAGCACGGACGGCATCGAGGGCCGCCGGCGTGCGCATGGTGATCTCGATCGCCTTCAGGCCGCCTGCGACAAGAGCACGCGAAAGTGATACGGCCGACTTGACGTCGTCAACGATCAGAACCGGAACGACAGGCTGAAGTTTCAGGATGGAAAGGAGCTTTTCTGTCTTTTCGCCCATGGCCGCGTGATCCTTTTGAATCGATTGAATTCGGGACCCGACATAGCTCCAAGGGTACGCTTTGTCGAGACAAAACCCATCTTTGGAAGAGAATGGGTACCCATTGCGGGAAAATTAGGCTAGCGTAATAAAATCGTCACGAAAGGTTACTGGTAATGGCGAAAGAGATCGAGCGGAAGTTTCTTGTACGCAACGACGGCTGGCGCTCCGGAGCCAAGGCAAAATCCATTTTGAAACAAGGCTATATCGCCTCGATGGACGACCGCTCGGTGCGTGTGCGCGTGCTCGACAATGAAAAGGCCAGGCTGACGATCAAGATCGGCCGCAGCGCCATGACGCGCGACGAATTCGAATACGCTATTCCCGTTGTCGACGCCGAACAGCTGCTTGGCGATGCGATCGGCATCGTGATCGAAAAGACCCGCTACCGCGTGCCGCATGAAGGCTTTGTCTGGGAAGTCGACGTCTTTGCCGGCGAGCATCGCGGACTGGTCATCGCGGAAGTGGAAATGCGTTCCGAAACCGACAAGCCGACCCTGCCTTCATGGCTCGGGCGGGAGGTTACGGGCGATTTCCGCTACTCCAACCAGGCACTTGCCACCGAATTCGAGCACGACCGGCATGCCCTTTCGAATACGGCCTGACCGGGGCTTCACCGCTGAGTTCAGGCGGTCCGTAGACGGATAGCTTTGTCATGCAATCCACTCGCTCGAGAAAAAACCGGACGGCTTGCACGAGGCCATTCACGCTTTCCGCAAGAATCTGAAACGCCTGCGATCGCTCTATCGCCTGGTTGCTGATGAAATCCCGGAGTTCCGTGAGCAGGAAAACCGGCGCCTGCGCGACGTTGGAAAATCGCTTTCGGCGATCCGGGACGCGACGGCTCTGATCGAAACCGCCAGGCATCTTCAGGATCGCGCGCGCGACACCGAGGAAGCCGACGCAGTGAGCCGGGTAATTTCGGCGCTCACCACCCGGCGCGACGCAATGGCCAAGGCTGAAGCCGGTATGGCGCCAAGGCTGGCCGGCGCCCTCGAACAGCTGCGACAGGCAGCCCATGCGGTCGAGGACGTCCATTTCAACGGCGGCCCGCGACGGCACGGCCGGCTTCTGGCAAAGGGTTGGCGCAAGACCGCGACGAAGGCCAGGGAGGCGATGGCGCATTGCCAGGCTGATCGGTCCGCGGAAGCCTTTCACGATTTGCGCAAGCGCGCTCAGGACTACCGCGCCTATCACATGCTGCTCAAGCCGCTCTGGCCGGCAGCGATGGAGGCGAAGTATGAGGTCATCAGCAGCCTGATCGACCTGCTCGGCGAAATCCATGACCTCGATGTGCTGTGCGAACTCGTGGAAGCCGAACCCAAGCACTTTCCCGATGCCGACGATCTCGCGCATCTGCTCGACGCCATCATTTTCCGGCAGCAGGAAGCCCGGGCAGCGGCATTGGACCGCGCGAAAGATGTTTTCGCCGACGATCCGGATGACGAGGCCAGCCGGATCGAGCTGCTCTGGCAGGCGCAATCGCGCTGAAACGTCCCAATTGCGCAGACGGCCCGAAAGCTGTATTTGCAGCCGCATGACAGACACGCTGACACAACCGACGTCTGCGACGAGCCCCTTCCTCGTTGCGGCTCTCTACCATTTCGTTTCCGTCCCGCGCTTCGAAAGCCTGCGCGAGCCGTTGCAGACGCTTTGCGAGGAAAACGGCGTGAAGGGCACGCTGCTTCTGGCGCATGAGGGGATCAACGGCACGATCGGCGGCCCGGATGCCGGCATCAGGACCGTGCTCGCGTTTCTGCGCGCCCAGCCGGAATTTGCCGCGCTCGAGCACAAGGAAAGCCGCGCATCGAAGATGCCTTTCCTGCGCATGAAGGTGAAGCTCAAGAAAGAGATCGTCACCATGGGCGTCGAGAACATCGACCCCAACCAGGTGGTCGGCACCTATGTCGCGCCCCAGGACTGGAATGCGCTGATTTCCGATCCCGATACGATCGTCATCGACACGCGCAACGACTACGAGACAGCCATCGGAATCTTCCGCGGCGCCGTCGACCCGAACACCAAGACCTTCCGCGAGTTTCCGGACTGGGTGCGGAACAATACCGGCCTGCACAACAAACCGAAGATCGCTATGTACTGCACCGGCGGTATCCGCTGCGAGAAGGCAACCGCCTTCATGAAGGAGCAGGGCTTCGAGGAAGTTTACCACCTCAAGGGCGGCATCCTGAAATATCTCGAAGAGATCCCGCAGGAAGAAAGCCTGTGGGACGGCGCCTGCTTCGTCTTCGACGAACGCGTCTCGGTCGAACACGGCCTCAAGGAAGGCGAGCACAAGCTCTGCCACGCCTGCCGCAATCCGATCACCGCGGAAGAGATTACCTCGCCTCACTACGAGGAAGGCGTGTCCTGCAGCAACTGCTACGCCACGCGTAGCGAAGATGACCGCCTGCGTTATCGCCAGCGGCAGCACCAGATCGCGCTTGCCAAAAAGCGCGGCCAGAAGCACATCGGAACCTGACGGATAGCACGGACGGCGGCGACACGGCTGAGGGATCAGGCGGCGTTTGTCCGGCGGCTGTTCATCTTCCGACCGCGTGCCTCGAGCACCAGCTCGGTTATCTTTTCCGACGGCATCGGTCTGCCGAAGAAATAGCCCTGCAACGTGTCGCAGCCGAACAACCGGACAGCGATCGCCTGCTCTTCCGTCTCGATGCCTTCGGCGGTAACCGGAATATCGAGCGAGCGCGCAAGAGCGACGGTTGCCTGCAGCATTTCGCGCTGGCTGTCGCTTTCCTGGATGTCCATGACCAGCGAGCGGTCGATCTTGATGCGGTCGAAACCGAACTGCCTGAGATAGCCGATCGAGGAGAAGCCCGAGCCGAAATCATCGAGCGCAATCTTGATCCCGAGCGTCTTCAGCCGCTCGATCGCCTGCCGGGTGCGTTGCGGGTTCTGGATCATGTAGCCTTCGGTCACCTCGAGAGTGACGCGCTTCGGCTCTATATCCGCCTGCCGCAGGACATAACGGACGTAGTCGGCGAAGGCCGGATTGCGGAACTGACCCGGCGAAACATTGACCGCGATGCGCAGCTCCGGCCATTGCTTGACCGTTTCGCAGGCCTTTCTCAGGACGAACAACCCAAGCGCTTCGATCAGGCCGCTGGTTTCAGCCACCGGAATGAACACCTCCGGCGACACTGGCCCGTGGCCCGGACGGTTCCAGCGAACCAGCGCCTCGACGCCCACCATCTCATGGCTCGCCGCGTCGATCAGCGGCTGGTAGGCAAGTGTCAGATCTCCGCCCTCGATCGCCATGCGCAAGTCGAGTTCCAGAGCATTGCGTTCCTCGCGATCGGCATCCATGGCCGGATCGTAGAGCGTCATGCGCGCACGCCCGGCCTCCTTCGCCTTGTACATGGCTAGATCGGCCCGGCGAACCAGTTCCTCACGCCCGACCGTGCCTTCCGGCGAAGCGGAGATACCGATGCTGGCGCCGATGACGACGACGCGCCGGCCGATTTCCAGAGGCTCGGCAAGGAAATCGAGAATATGCTCGGAGAGCTGCAGTGCGGCGGCATCTCCAATCTTGGATGAAAAGGCGATGGCGAACTCATCGCCGCCGATACGGGCGAGAACCGCGCCCTTGGGGATAAGCACCTGCAATCCCGCGGCGACGGCACGGATCAGCTGGTCGCCGGTCCCGTGTCCATAGGCGTCGTTGACCTCTTTGAAGCCATCGAGATCGAGATAAAGTACGAGGACGCTCTGCTTTGTTTCCAGCGCCTGCGCCACCAGATCGTCCACGGCAACGCGAAGCCCGTCCCTGTTGAGAAGACCGCTCAGCCTGTCGCGTAGCGCTTCCTCACGCGCGCTGACTTCCTCGGCCTTCAACCGGCGGCCGGCCATCCATCCGATGACCAGCAGTACGACGAAGAACAGTCCGACGAGGCAGAGTGCCTGCACGACCTTCGGGCGAACCTCGCTGTAGCCGATATCTCCAGGCGCACGGGAAGCCCATACGAGCTTTCCGAGCTGAACATTGCGGGCGTCGGAGATGACGACGGAATAGCGCGCCTCCGTCTCCGGCGCGACCTTCTTCAAGCCGCCGATGACGTAGGTGTTCCCAAGCTCGTCGATCCTGCGGGTATCGAGGTCGCGAACGAAGATGAGGTAGCGATGCTTGCCCGGCGGCACCGAGAGCGAACCGGACTTCTCGCGCACCAGCGCCACGCCGACGACGGCGGTACCGGCCTTGGTGTCGACGAAGCCGGTGGCCTCCGGGCTATCCTGCGGGCTGGCAGCCTTCACCTTTTCGAAAAGCGTCCAGAGTGCCGGCGAAAAGAAATCGTCGAGCGAACCGTCCATGGGCTTGCCGTCGCGATAGACCATGATCGGCCGCTTGTCGTTATCGATGACGATCGCCATGTTGAAGAGCGAACTGTTGACCGACATCTCGCCGTAGTTGGAGATCGTCCAGGCCATACCATCGACCGCGTAGACATTTTCGGCCGCATCGTCCCAGGCCGCGTAGTCGTTGAGCGTCGCTCCAAGCTGTTCCTGAAACGTCTGCAACGCGCCGGACATGGTCTCCTGCGAACGCTCGTCATCGAGAATGTTGGATTTCTGCGCCACATGCCCCAGCGCGTTCAGCACGATCATCGTGACAACGGCAACGACGATCGCGAACGAAAACAACACGCCCGTCACGGTTGTGTGACGGCCGATGCCGGTTATTTTCCTACGCGCGCCAGAAGTTGATGGCATTCTTTCTCCCCAGTGAGGAAATACTGCCCGCCAATGCTTCAAAAAACGGTTAAGGTTGCGCTGTAACGATTAACCTGAAACGTTCCCGCTGGGCGAGAGCGAGACGCGCCTGCGAAGCAGGAAATTCATTTTAATTCAATACATTAGGAACGTTGTTCCGCTTGGAAATCGACGCGGCCGCCGGAAATCGCATCGCGGAATTCTGCAATTGCGGTACTCAGACGTTCGTTTTCCGAAAAATCGGCAAGTGTCGCAGCCTGAGCGTCATCAGCTTTGCCGAGCAAAGAAATCCGTAAAAACGCCTCGTCGACAACGCGCAGCGACATCGTCCTCAGCACTTCCGTCAACTGCTCTAACGCGAAATCACCGCGATGCGAGGCATGCGCGATCATCACGGGCTTGAACGGCACTTCGTCACGGGAGACGAGCCAATCGAGCGCATTCTTCAATCCGCCCGGCAGGCCATGGGCGTATTCCGGACAGGCGACGATGATGCCGTCGGCCGACCGGATCTTGGCTGCGAGCGCTTCTACGATCGCCGGCGTTTTTTCGCCCTCGCGATCAGGGTTGAAGATCGGCAGCTCGCCGATCAGCTTCGAGATCTCGATCGCGACACCGTCAGGTGCGTTGTCACGAAGAGCTTCGAGCAGCCGGCGATTGGTCGAGGCCTTTCGCTGGCTGCCGCAGAGCGCATAGAGGAAGAGCGGCTTTTCCATACGTTTGGGTTTAAGCCACGGCGCCGATTCGCGCCATGCGCCGGTTAGCTGCTCTTGTGGTTGCCCTTCGGGAACTGCGCGGCAAGCTCGCTGTACCACTTGCCGCTCTTCTTCACCGTACGGACCTGCGTCTCGTAGTCGACATGCACGAGGCCGAACCGCATGCGGTAGCCCTCGGCCCACTCGAAATTATCCATCAGGCTCCAGGCGAAGTAGCCGCGCATCGGATAACCGTCCTTGATCAGGGCAGCGACGGTATCGAGGTGCTCGCTGTAGTAATCGAGGCGCGGCTGGTCATCGACCTCACCGTTGACGACGTCCGTGTTGTAGCAGGCGCCGTTCTCGGTGATGTAGCACTCCGGCAACTCGTAGCGACGATAGAGATCCTCGACGACGTTCTTCAGGCCGGGCGCATAGACCTCCCAGCCGATATCCGTCTTCACGTCGCTGACGCGTGGCGCCTCGACCGTCCAGGGGAAATCGCCGTTCTTCGCCGGAACGTCGGCAACACGTAGCGGCGTGTAATAGTTGAGGCCCCACCAATCGAGCTTCTGGTTGATGATCTTCAGGTCGCCCTCTTCCACGACGGGCATACGGTCGCCGAGCGCTTTCACGAATTCCTGCGGATACTCGCCCTTGAAGACCGGATCGAAGAAGGCGCCATTGTGGAACTGATGGGCACGTTCGCCAGCCGCCTGGTCGGCGGCGCTGTCGGAACCCGGCATCACGGACATGGCATTGAGCACGAGGCCGACAGGCACATTGGGCGCTTCCGAACGGATCGCCTCCACGCCGAGGCCGTGAGCAAGGTTCATGTGGTGCATGGCGTGTAGGGCCGCCTGCATGTTGCGCTCGCCCGGCGCATGGATACCGTAGAGGTGGCTGAGCCAGACGATGCACCACGGCTCGTTGAAGGTCGCAACGCTGTCGAGACGATCGCCTAGGCGGGCCATCACGGTCTTGGCATAACGCTGGAACGCATAGGCCGTCGAGCGCGCCGTCCAGCCGCCGTCGCCGGCGAGAAGCAGCGGCAAATCCCAATGGTAGAGCGTCGCGAAGGTCTTGATGCCGCGTGCCTTGCAGCCATCGACGAGGCGATCGTAGAAATCGAGACCCGCCTCGTTCACCGGGCCGGTGCCGTCAGGGATGATGCGCGGCCAGGCGATCGAGAAGCGGTAGGCTTCGACGCCCATCGACTTGATGAGATCGAGATCCTGATCGAGCCTGTTGTAGTGATCGCAGGCGACATCGCCATCGTCGCGGTTGAAGACGCGGCCCGGCATGTTGCAGAAGGCATCCCAGATGGAGGGCTTGCGGCCGTCTGCCTTGGAAGCGCCTTCAATCTGAAACGCCGCCGTCGCAACGCCAAACGTGAAATCGCCCGGAAAGCGGGCAGCAAGTGTCTTCGGATCGATCATGGAAATCCCGTTCGTCATGGTTTCGAGGGGCGGTTTAGCCAAGCGGACCGATGTTGTACAGGGTGGAAGTGACAACGCTGTAACGTTTCAGTGAGGCCTTTCGCAGGACTCCCGGTACGGTAGGCACGCCTGCCTTGCATTGCGCGCCTTTTCGCGGAACAACCCACCGATGAGCATTCCGACGACACATCCTTTCGCCTTCGATCCCACCTACGGCATGACGCTTGCCGACCTCCAGGCCATCGTCCCGCCGGAGGCGCCGCCGGGATTCGATGCGTTCTGGCACGCCCGACACGAAAGGGCGATCGCCATCGATCCGCAGCCGAAGCTGCGGAAAAGCAAGCTGACGCACGCCGACTGGCAGGTCCTCGATATCACCTACACCTCGACAGATGGATTCGAGATCAGCGGCTGGCTGCTCCTGCCACGGGGAAGCCCAGTGCGTCGCGGGTTGGTGGTCGGCCACGGCTACGGCGGCCGCGATGCGCCGGATTTCGAGATGCCGGTCGAGGACACGGCCATTCTCTTTCCCTGCGCGCGCGGCCTGTCGCTCAGTGCCCGCCCGCCGATCCCGGCAGATGCGTCCGGTCACGTCCTCCACGGTATCGACAAGCCTGAGACCTACATCATCGGCGGCTGCGTCGACGACCTCTGGCTTGCCGTCTCGACGCTTCTGGCACTTTATCCTTGGCTAGCAGGCCACATCGGCTACAGCGGCGTCAGCTTCGGCGGCGGTATCGGGGCGCTGGCGATCCCGTTCGATCCGCGCATCGATCGCGGCCACCTCGTCGTCCCGACCTTCGGCGATCGCGCGCAATGGCTGACGCTGCCGACGGTCGGTAGCGCCGATTCCGTGCAGACGTACCAGAAGACACATGGAAGCGTGCTCGAGACCCTGCGCATGTTCGACGCGGCCAGCGCCGCAAGCCGGATCAAGGTGCCGATGCTGGCAGCCGTCGCTCTCTTCGACCCCGCAGTCGCACCGCCCTGCCAGTTCGCGGTGGCCAACGCCCTCCCGACATCAAACTATAATGAAACCTTCATATTGGACGCAGGACACTTCGATTATCCCGGAAGCACCGAGCAGAACGCGATTCTGCGCGAGAAAGTCCGAGATTTTTTCAAGGTGTTATGAACCGGGAATATCTGCGCTGGCATAGTCCACGCCTGCATCGCGAGATGGAACTGCTGGTGTTCGGCCATGCCGGCGCCAAGGTGCTGATGTTTCCGACCCGCGAGGGACGTTTCTGGGAATACGAAAAGCTCGGCGTTGTGGAAAGCCTCTCCGAGAAGCTGCAAGCTGGCCAGCTGCAGCTCTTCTGCATCGAGGGACTGGCCGCCGAGACATTTTACGGCTTCAACCGGCATCCGGCAGATCGCATCCGTCGCCACACCGACTTCGAGGATTATATCCTGAACGAAGTGCTGCCGCTGATGACGTCGAAGAACGGCCATGAGTGCACCATCGTGCATGGCTGCAGCCTCGGCGCCTTCCAGGCCGCGAGCCTCGTCTTCCGGCATCCGCATCTGTTCCGCAAACTCGTCGCCTTTTCCGGCCGCTACGACCTGACGATCAGGGTCGAATCCTTCGGCGATCTGTTCGACGGCTATTACGACGACACCGTCTATTTCCACACGCCGACGCACTTCTTGCCGGGACTTCACGGTGGTTGGCAGCTGGAAAAGCTGCGCGGGGTCGAGATTGTCCTGACCATCGGTGACGCCGATCCTTTCCTCGACAACAACTATCACCTCAGCCGCCTGCTCGCGGAGAAGCAGGTCGGCCACCAGCTGCATGTCTGGAACGGTCGCGCGCACCGGGCCGGCGCCTGGCGCAAGATGGCGGGCCTCTACATCTGATCGCCTAGAGCAGAACCTCTTCACCCAGCGGAAGCTGAAGCCGTCGCGATATGCCGATATTCTCCAGGAACACCTCGTCGTGACTGATGACAAGCAGCGCACCGTCATAGGCCCGCAAACCCACCTCCACCGCGGCGATCGAGTCGATATCCAGATGGTTGGTCGGCTCGTCCAGGATCAGCAGCGGCGGCGGTTTCGCTCCGCCGAGGACACAGGCAAGCCCAGCGCGCAGCAACTGCCCGCCCGAAAGCGTCGAGACCTGCTGCAGCGCCGCATCCGCCCGGAACATGAAACGCGCCAGCGCGGCGCGGCAGGCATTTTCGTTGGCGCCCGGATTGAGATTGCGGAAATTCTCGCGGATCGACAGCGATCGATCGAGGAGACTGACACTCTGATCGAACAGCGAAAAGCCGGTCATGACGGAGACGGTTCCGGACGACGGCTGCAGCGCGCCGGTGATCAGCGCCAGCAGGGTCGTCTTGCCCGAGCCGTTCGGCCCTGCAATCGCGACGCGATCGGGGCCGGTCATGGCAAAAGAGAGGTTTCGGATGATCGGCGCCTCCGGCCGATAACCGACCGTGACGCGCTCCAGCCTGAGAACATCCCTGCCCGGCGGCAGTCCGGTTGACGCCAGCTGGGCCGAGAAGGGCTGCAGGATCTCGATCCGCTTTCGCGCCGCGGACGCCTCCTCCATCGCTTGCTCACGGCGTTTTTCACCAAGGCGAACCTTGTTGCCGCTGGTGTTTTCCGCCGCCCGCTTGAGCCCGCCGGCGACGATGCGGGGCATATCGCCCCTTGCCGCCTTCTTGCGACCGTTGCGGTCGCTGCGGGCCTGCCGCTCCGTCGCAACCTGGGCGCTACGGACCACATCGGCAACGCGCCGCTCCGCGTCCGCGAGATCGTGTTCGGCGGCGGCGAGTTCAAGCATCTTGCGCTCCTGAAAAGCGCTCCAGTTTCCACCATATCGCCGGGCGCCAAGCGTGGTGATCTCGACGATCGCATCCATGGTTTCGAGCAGTTCGCGATCATGGCTGACGACGATAGCACCGCCGCGCCAGCCGGCCAGCAAGGCGATGACAGCCTCCCGCCCATCGCGGTCGAGATTGTTGGTCGGCTCGTCGAGGATGAGGAAATCGGGATCGGAGAAGACGAGCGCCGCAAGACCCACGCGCGTCCGCTGCCCACCCGAAAGCGAGGTGAGCAGCGTTTCCGGTTCCGCGTCCAAACCGACGCGTTCGATCGCCGCGGCCATCCGCGCCTCGATCGTCCAATCGGCATTGGCAAGCTCGTCGGCGGTGGCATCGCCGGCTTCGGCGCGGTGAAGGATAGCCAGCGCTTCACTGGCACCGAAGAGATCGGCGACCGTTGCCCCCTCTTCCACCTGAACCGACTGGCGCAGGATGCCGAGCCGCCCGCCAAAGGCAATGCTGCCGGATTGCGGCTGCAATTCGCCGGCGACGAGCTTCAGCAGCGTCGTCTTGCCGACACCGTTGCGGCCGACGAGGCCGGTCCGCTCGGCGCCGAAGCTCAGATCGAGATGGGCAAGAAGGGCGCGCCCGTCAGGCGTGGACCACGAAAGATTGGACAGGGTAATGGATGCAGGCATGGATAAAGGACTCCCGAATGGCAAGGCGAACTGGCGTTGCGATCGGGGTGAAATCCATTGCTACACACACATCCTGTTGGTATTGGCGATGGCCGCAATCTAGGCGGGCACCGCGCCGAAATCAAGGCAGCGGACGGTAGAAGTGATATCTCCGGACATCTCCAGCGACAGTTCATCCGTCCGCATATCCACGTCCGGGCGCTCTGAGCCGTAACCATGAGTCCGGCGCCAATTGACCGCTATCACATTGAAAATACTGATAACGCCGATGTCAGAAGTCGTGAATTTGCGATCCCTGGAAGCCACGCTAGAGAGCAAGGAGGATATCACCACGAAAGGAACCCGATGCTCTCCTCGATCCACCTGGCGCAGCCATATCTCCTAAGCCTGCTGCGCGTCGTCTCCTCGCTCGTGCTCTTCAGCTTTGGCACGCAGAAAATCCTGCATTTTCCGGCCGCCGAACGCGTGCCCGATGTGGGCTCCATGTCCTGGATCGCGGGCCTGCTTGAACTGACGCTCGGCTTCCTGGTGCTGGTCGGCTTCCAGACGCGCGCCGCAGCCTTCATCCTCTCGGGTCTGATGGCCTTTGCCTATTTCATCGGACATGCCTCGAAAGGCTTCTACCCGGCGCAGAACGGCGGCGTTGCCGCAATCCTGTTCTGCTTCGTCTTTTTATATCTGGTTGCCGCCGGTGGTGGTCCCTTCAGCATCGATGCGCTGATCAAGCGCAAGCAGGCAGCGGCCTGATCGATGCGCGATTTCGAAGCGGCGCGCTGCCGCTTCGACCATGCAGCCGAGGACGCTCAGGGGTTCTGTTTGGCGTCCTTGAGCTTCACCGCCATCGTGACGGTGCCGCGCACGATGATGTCGTTGCGCGAGCCATCGCCTCGAGGATAGCGATTGAGATCGGCGGTGCTCGTAAGATTGGTGATCTGGCAACTCTCGGCAAGCGTCTGCAGAAGAAGATCGCACTGACCGCCCGCCATCAGGTAAAACCCCTTCTGGGCGGCCGTGATCTGCTCGCTGTTGTCCTTCCCGGCATCGACGGGCACCGACAGCGAAACCGTGGTCTGCACGTTGACCATGCCTGGCATACGCTGGCCGGCGTAAAAATTCGGCATGCGATTGGGCACGTCTTGCGACAGGGTAGGAAACGCAGCAAGCGCGAAACCGCAGGTCAGAACTTTGGCAAAAACTTTCATCGAACGTCTCCCCATTTGGTTGCGTTCGTTTCTGCCACAGCACTGTTAAGCGACAATGAGCGCACTCCCTAACATTGTAGGAAATGCGCTCATTAGTTGCATCAATCGGAGAGATGCACGAGGATCAGACCTTGACCCAGGCGCCGTTCTTCTTCGAGGAAGCGACGCAGGCATCAACGAAGGCAACGCCCTTCACGCCGTCATCGACAGTCGGGTAGACCACGGCCTTGTCGACCGCCTTGCCCTTCTTGTGTGCGTTGATCGCGTGCGCGGCTTCCGTGTAGATCGTCGCGAAGGCTTCGAGATAGCCTTCCGGATGACCGGACGGAATGCGCGAAACGCGGGCAGCGGCCGGGCCGGAGCCGGCGCCATTGCGGGTGATCAGGCGCTTCGGTTCGCCGAACGGCGTGAACCACAGGTAGTTCGGATCGGCCTGAACCCATTCCAGACCACCCTTGGTGCCGTAGACGCGGACCTTCAGGCCGTTCTCGTGGCCGGGAGCCACCTGGCTGCACCAGAGCATGCCCTTGGCCGGCTTTTCGGAACCCTTGGCCTTGAAGCGCAGCATGACGTGGGCGTTATCGTCGAGGCGACGACCTTCGACGAAGCTGTCGAGATCGGCGGCAAGGCTGTCGAGCTCGAGGCCCGACACGAAGGAAGCGAGGTTGTAGGCATGCGTGCCGATATCGCCGGTCGAGCCACCAGCACCCGACTGCGCCGGGTCGGTGCGCCATACGGCCTGCTTGGCGCCGGTCTGCTCGACGGCCTCGGTCAGCCAGTCCTGCGGATACTCGGCCTGTACCAGACGGATATCGCCGAGTTCGCCATTGGCGATCATCTCGCGTGCCTGACGAACCATCGGGTAGCCGGTGTAGTTGTGCGTCAGGATGAAGAGCGCGCCGCTCTCGTCGGCGACCTTCTTCAGCTTCTTCGCGTCGGCAAGGTTCGAGGTCAGCGGCTTGTCGCAGATGACGTGGATGCCGCGACGCAGGAATTCCTTGGCGGCGTCGTAGTGAACGTGGTTCGGTGTAACGATCGAAACCGCTTCGATGCCGTTCTTCAGCTTCGCTTCGCGGATCGCCATTTCGCGATAGCTGGAATAGGTGCGCGACGGATCGAGGCCGAGATCGAGACCCGAAGCCATCGCCTTTTCCGGCGTCGACGACAGCGCACCCGCGATCAGGTCGTACTGGTCGTCGATGCGGGCGGCGATGCGGTGCACTGCGCCGATGAACGCGCCGGCGCCGCCGCCGACCATGCCGAGACGGATGCGCGGTTCGCGAGCTTGTTCTGTAGATGCTTCAATTGCCATTGGTTCCTCCAAATTTGTTCTTTGCGGAAAAGTCCCCCTCTGCCCTGCCGGGCATCTCCCCCACAAGGGGGGAGAACACCTGCGGCATCGTCTTGCCCAAGGGTAGGGCTCAGTGGCTGCCGCGAGAAGCCCTCCCCCTTGTGGGGAGGAGTTGGGGAGGGGTTCTAGCTGATCAAAGCCCCAGCATGCGGCGGTTGGCCGCCTGGTCCGTACCGCTGCCGGCGAAGTCGTCGAACGCCTTTTCGGTGACGCGGATGATGTGCGCCTTGACGAACTCGGCACCTTCGCGTGCGCCATCCTCGGGATGCTTCAGCGCGCATTCCCATTCGACCACGGCCCAACCGTCGAAGTTGTTTGCCGTCATCTTCGAGAAGACCGCACCGAAATCGACCTGGCCGTCGCCGAGCGAACGGAAGCGGCCGGCACGCTCGACCCAGCCCTGGTAACCGCCGTAGACGCCCTGGCGACCGGTCGGGTTGAACTCGGCATCCTTGACGTGGAACATCTTGATCCGGTCTTTGTAGATGTCGATGTTGTCGAGGTAATCCAGGCACTGCAGGATGTAGTGCGACGGATCGTAGAGCATGTTGGCGCGCGGGTGGTTCTTCACGCGCTCGAGGAACATCTCGAAAGTCACGCCGTCATGCAGATCTTCGCCGGGATGGATCTCGTAGCAAACGTCGACGCCGTTTTCGTCGGCGTGATTGAGGATCGGCGTCCAGCGCTTGGCAAGTTCGTCGAAGGCGGTCTCCACGAGACCCGCTGGGCGCTGCGGCCACGGATAGATGAACGGCCAGGCGAGCGCGCCCGAGAAGGTCGCATGTGCCTTGATGCCGAGGTGTTTGGACGCCGTCAGCGCCATCTTGACCTGCTCGACCGCCCATTCCTGGCGCGCCTTCGGATTGCCGCGCACCTCAGGTGCCGCAAATCCGTCGAAGGCTTCGTCATAGGCAGGATGGACGGCGACGAGCTGCCCCTGAAGATGGGTGGAGAGTTCGGTGACTTCGACGCCGTTCTGGCGCGCGACGCCGGCAAACTCGTCGCAATAATCCTTCGAGGAGGCGGCCTTCTTGAGGTCGATCAGCTGGCTCGCCCAGGTCGGAACCTGCACGCCCTTGTAGCCGATGTCGGCTGCCCATTTGGTGATCGAATCCCACGAGTTGAAAGGCGCGGCATCGCCCGCGAATTGTCCAAGGAACAGGCCCGGACCCTTGATCGTTTTCATGTCAATTCCTCCCTAAAAGATGACCGTAAACGTTTCTGGTAGAGTTCTAGCACGCGATTTGAAGTCTGCAAGCCGATTCCGGCGAAACTGCAAATTTGCCCCGGGGGCGAAAATCGAAGGCGGCAGACTTAACCACGGTCGGCCCCGGGCTGCAAGATGTACGTACCGCATTTCTGGTGTCGCGGACTGCCGGCCGCCGTCACAAAGCCGGGACCCGCCCGCTTTCGACGCTATGCGATGGACATCAAGCCGTGCCGTGTTACTCTTTCCGGACCAGGAGGTTGGCGCATGACGCGGCGTCTGGCAGCAATCTTGGACGCGGATGTCGTCGGCTTTTCCCGGCTGATGGGACTTGACGAAGCGGGTACGTTTGCGTGCCTGAAGGCGCACAATAACCAGATCATCGTCCCCTCCATCGCCAGCCATCATGGCCGTGTCGTAAAGTTCGTCGGCGATGGCGTGCTGGCGGAATTTGCCAGCGTCGTCGACGCCGTTGCCTGTGCGGTGGATATTCAAAACGCCCTGCTTCAACGCAACGAGTCGACGGAGCCCGACCGGCGCATGAGATGGCGCATCGGCATCCACGTAGACGACGTGCTGGTCCAGGACGACGACATCTTCGGAGATGGCGTGAGCATCGCCGGCAGCCTGCAGGCGCTCGCGCCGCCGGGCGGCATCTGCATATCCCAGCAGGTGAGTGATCAGATTCGATCGAAGCTCGATTTCAGGGCAGTAGACTTCGGCAACCGCAGGCTTGAAAACATCGAGCGCCCGATACGCGTTTGGCGATGGGTTGCGGAAGAGAATACAGAGCTTGCGTCTCCCGCCGCGCCGCGCGAGGAAACCGCGCTGCCGGTGCGCAACCGCCCATCGATTGCCGTGCTGCCCTTTACCAACATGTCGAGCGTGGAGGGCCAGGAGCATTTCTCCGACGGCTTTACCGACGAGCTGATCGGCACGCTTGCTCGCTGCCGCTGGCTGCTTGTCGCGGCGCGAAACTCCTCCTTCAGCTACAAGGGACGTCAGGTAGACATCCAGCGCGTCGCCGAGGATCTCGGCGTCAAATACGTACTCGAAGGCAGCGTCCGCCGGGCGGCCGACCGTGTGAGGATAACCGCGCAGTTGCTGAACGGTACGGACGGTACGCTTCTCTGGGCGGAGCGGTACGATCGCACCTTGGCGGATATTTTCGAAGTGCAGGACGAGCTTGCCTCGGAGATCACCGGCACCGTCGAGCCCGAGCTTGGGGCCATCGAATTCGCGGCTTTGCGCGGACGCGCCGTCCTCGACATGAATGCCTGGGAAATCTACCTGAAAGGTCTCTGGCATCTCTACCGCTTCACGCTTCACGACCTGACCATCGCCAAGGCTTTGTTCGAACAGGCGATCGCCGCCGATCCGGGCTTCGCACAGGCGCAGGCGCGGCTCGCCTATGTTCATATCCAGCTTGGCTGGTACGGCTCGCTCGACGAACGCGCCGACCGGATCTGCGAAGCGATCGGACTTGCCGAACGCGCCATCATTCTGGACCAGAAGGAGCCGGCCGCCCATCTTGCACTCGGCAGGGCGCTGGCGCTCGACGGAGCGACCACCGCCGGCATTTCTCACCTTCGCAACGCGACGCAGCTCGACCCAAGCTTCGCCCAGGCGCATTTCGCGCTTGGTCAGGCGCTCTGTTATGCCGAGCGTCCGGACCAGGGCATTCCCGAAATCCGGGAAGCATTCCGGCTCAGTCCCCGCGACCCGCATCTGTGGACGTTTCATAACATGCTCGCGATCGCCGGCTATCAGATGGACGACATGGAGGACGCTGCCAAGGCGGCACGCGCGGCACTCCGCTCTCCGAATGTGACCTTCTGGCCAGCCATGGCTTTGGTTGCGATCCTTGGGCGCCAGGGGCGACCGGAGGAGGCGAGAGAAGCTGTATCGCGGCTCCATCGCTTCCGCCCGGGAATGACATGCGCCGACGCCCGGCGCGAATTCTATTTCGGCGACAATCCGGTCATGGGCAAAGCCTTCATCGACCGCTTCGTTGCCGATCTCGATGCCGCCGGCCTGCCCGAGTAACCTGGACCATCGGCAAGAAAAGGCGCCCGTCCTTCCGAACGGGCGCCGCATGGGTTTTCTCAGATCAGAACGGAGAATCCGGGAAGTAGAAGTCCTTGGCATTGTCCTTCGTGACGAGCGTCGCGTCGAGGACGAAGGTGCCGCGAACCGGAACCTGGTCGTAGAGGCCAGCTGCCGTCAGTTCCATCGCGGTACCGACCATTGCCGGCGGATAGAGAACATCGACCGGGATCATCTTGTCGCCGTCCATGACCTTCTTGATCATGTCCTTGGAGCCGGCGCCGGCGACGACATACTTGATGTCGGTGCGCTTGGCCTGCTCGATTGCCTGCAGCACGCCGACAGCCATGTCGTCATCCTGGCACCATACGACGTCGATCTTCGGATACTTCGTCAGATAGTCCTGCATGACCTTGAAGGCGTCGTCGCGGTTCCAGTTGCCGTATTGACGGTCAAGAACCTTGACCTTGGAGCCGGCAATGCCCTTGTCGAAGCCGTCCTGGCGCTGCTGGTCGATCGGGATCGGCAGGCCGCGGATGATGACGACTTCAGCGTCCGGCGTCTGCGAAGCGATGTACTTGCCGGCGACTTCGCCGAGCGCCGGGTTGTTGCCGGCGACGTAGAGGTCGCGAACCGAGTCGTCGTTGGTCGAAGGCGCACGGTCGACGAGCGCGACGTACTTGCCCTTGCCCTTGACTTCCTTGATGGCGTTGACGAGCGGATCCGGATCCGACGGCAGGATCACGAGCGCGTCGATGCCCTGCGTATCAAGGTCCTGCACGGCGTTGGCCTGGCTGGCGGGATCCGGCGAGGTCTTGACGATGACGTTCAGGCCCGGATGCTCTTCCATCAGCTTCTTGGCGATACGTTCGGCATGGAACACCACACCGGAAGTCCAGCCGTGGTCGGCGGCCGGAATGGACACGCCGATGGTGAATTTCTTGTCTTGTGCGTATGCGGTCCCCGACAGTGCGACGGCCGCAACCGCAAGACCCAACACGAGTTTGCGCATGCTATTTCCTCCCATAAACGTCAGGGACTTTTTCCTACCCGTGAACCGGACGCCCTGTGACCCGGCCAATTCCTGGAACCGGTCCGTTATGATTTGCGGACCAGTGAGCGCTGCACCAGCATGGCGATGATGATGATCGCACCCTGGATCGCACCGATGAGATATTCGCTGATGAAGTTCGACAGCAGCATAATGTTGCCGACGAGTTCAAGAATGAAGGCGCCGCAGATCGTGCCCCACACGCGGCCGGCGCCGCCCTTGAGCGCCGTACCGCCGACGACGACGGCGGTGATCGCCTGCAGCTCCCAGAGGATGCCCGTTGTTGCCGAAGTCGAACCGAGACGCGGCACGTAAAGCAGCACGGCAATGGCGACGCAAAGCCCCTGGATGACAAAGGCGATGGTGCGCACGCGATTGACCGCGATGCCGGAATAGCGAGCGACGTCGCTGTTCGAGCCGACCGCAACGACGTGCCGGCCATAGCGCGTACGGTATAGAATGAAGGCAGCCACGGCAGTCACGGCAAGAATGACGACGATCGGCACAGGCACGCCAAGAATGCTGCCGAAATAGGCGGGGCGGTAAAGCGTCTGAATGTCGGCGGAACGCAGCGTGATGGCGCCGCCCTGGCTGAGCCAGGTCGTCAGACCGCGATAGATGCCCATGGTGCCGAGCGTGGCAATGAACGGCTCGATCTTTCCAACGGTGGTAATCAAGCCGTTCGCAAGCCCGCAGAGCGCACCGGCGATCAACGTGAATACGACCGCGGCGACCAGCATCAACGTCGGGTCGGCGATCACGCCGGAATTCATCAGCAGGATCATCAAGCTCGCCACGAAGGCGACCATGGAGCCGACAGACAGATCGAGATCACCTGCCGATATGACGAATGTCGCGCCCACCGCGATGATCGCGATAAACGCGCAGCGCGTGGCGACATTGGCGAGATTGGTGATGCCGATGAAGTTGGGATTGACCAGAGCCCCAACGATCAGCAGCAGAAAGAGGGCCGCGAACGGCGCAACGGCCCTGAGATCGATATCCCGCCAGGGGCGACGCCGGATTTCCCTGGTCTCCTCGTTCACACTCATGTCCAAACCAACCTCCCGTCCCAATCCGATGGGCATCATACATGCGCGGCGCATCAAGTGCAGCCGCCTCCTCCGCCCGGCGTCAGGCGGCTTTTTTCTTCAATCCCGCGGCGTAGCGCATGATCTCCTGCTCGGAGATCTCCTCGCCCTCGAGCACACCGACGATCCGCCCCTCGCGCATCACTGCGACGCGTGTGCAGAGCCCAATCACTTCGGGCATTTCGGAGGAAACAACGATGATCGAGCGACCATCGCGCGCCAGCGCCGAGATGAAATGATAGATCTGCTGCTTGGTACCGACATCGATGCCGCGCGTCGGCTCGTCGATGATGATGATCTCTGGCTCGGTCTCCATGACCTTGGCCAGCAGCAGCTTCTGCTGGTTGCCGCCCGACATGCGCCCTGCGACGATATTGGTGTCACGAACGCGAATGTCGAAGCGCCGCCGCGCGGTGGCAAGCGCCCTCGCCTCGCTGCTCGGGCTGAGATAGCCGTGCCGCGAGTGTTGGCCGAGCGATTGCAGCGTCAGGTTCGCCATCATCCCGGACCGCAGCAGCAGCCCTTTCGACTTCCGATCCTTCGTCATGTAGGCAAGCCCGGCGCGATTGGCTGCATGCACATCGCCAGCCGGAATGAGGTCACCGCGAATGTGAACGTCTCCAGCGGTGCGGCCGCGTAGTCCGGCTATCGCCTCCATCAGTTCCGTACGACCGGAACCGATCAGCCCCGAGAAGCCGATGATCTCGCCCTTGCGAACCTCGAAGCTTGCGTCTTGAACATACCCCGTCGAAACGCCCTCGACCCGAAGAACAACTTCCTCGTCGACATTCGGCTCAACCTTTGTGGGATAGAGGCTCGACAGTTCACGCCCAACCATCAGCTGAGCGATCGACTCGCCGTCGAGCATGGAGGTCGGCGCCGTCTTGACCCACTGGCCATCGCGCAGCACCGTCACCCGATCGGTAATTTCCATCACTTCGTCGAGCTTGTGGGACACGAAGATGAAGCTTGTGCCCTTGTCGCGCAGCTTGCGGACCTGCCGGAACAGGAAGTTGGTTTCTTCCCGCGACAGCACCGCGGTCGGCTCGTCCATGATGACGACGCGCGCATCGCGGCTGATTGCCTTGGCGATCTCGACCATCTGCTTGTCGGCGATCGACAATGTCCCGATCAGGGCATTCTCATCGACATGCGAGCCGAGGAGATCGAGCGCCTTGCGGGTCTCCGAGCGCATGTATCTGCGGTCGAGCACGCCAAATCGCGTGACTTCGCGCCCAAGATAAAGGCTTTCGGTGACCGTCAGATGTTCGGCGAGATTGAATTCCTGGTGGATGAGGACAATGCCGAGCGCTTCCGCGGCACCGTTCGCCGGCAACACCACCGGCTTGCCATCAAGCAGGATTTCGCCCGAACTGGGCTGCTCGAAACCGGCCATCACTTTGACGAGAGTGGATTTGCCCGCACCGTTTTCGCCCATAAGGGCATGGATTTCGCCGGCGCGCAGATCGAAATTCACGCTGAACAGAACCTGCACGCCGCTGAACGACTTGCAGATGCGTCGAGCGGACAACACCACTGGCGCGGCGTCGACAGAATCCACACTCATTGAAGACTTCCTCCATGCGGCTCCCATCCGCTTGGAGGCATATGTAAACCTTTACACGACCAATGTAAAGGTTTACATCGTTGTTTCACACAGATCTGTCGGCTTGGACGTTTGACCTCCGAGCGACTCTGTGTAGTGTCGCGGCGAAGGCATCCCAAGGCAGGACGCAGTGTCGAATTCCACGCCCGCAACCATAGAAGACGTCGCTCGGATCGCCGAGGTTTCGATCGCGACGGTATCGCGGGCGATCCACACGCCGGAGAAGGTCGCCAACTCCACGCGTCTGAAAGTCAACCAGGCAATCGCCATCACCGGCTATACGACGAACGCCATGGCCCGCAGCCTGCGGCTTGGCCGGTCGAACATGATTCTGGTGGTTGCCCCTGATATCGGCGACCCGAACTTCTCCAACATTCTCGTCGGCCTCGAGAACGAAGCCCGCGCCCATGGCTACGGCATCCTGATCGGCCATACGCAGAACGACGCCCAGCGCGGCCTCGAATATCTGAAGTTCCTGAACTCCAATCAGGCCGCCGGGCTGATCCTTTTTACCGGCATCCTCCCCTTCGGCCACCAGACGATGACCGCCCGCCTGCCGCCCAGCGTCGGCGTCTTCGAACCGGTTTTCAATGGCGGCATTCCCTATGTCGGCGTCGACGATGTCGAGGGCGCCCGAAAGGCGGTTGACCTGCTGCTGGCCGAGGGCCACCGCAAGATCGCCTTCATCGGTGATAGCAGAACGCGCCTTGCATATAGCCGGCGGCGGCAGGGCTATGACGAAGGGCTCGATGCAGCCGGCGTCCCGCCCGATATGCGGATCGTGCTCGAAGGCGACGGAACGCTGGAAAGCGGCCGGCACGCCGTCGAGCAGCTTTTCATGCGCGACACGCTGCCGACCGCCTTCATGTGCGTGAACGACCAGACGGCGATCGGCGTCATGATCGGCCTTGGCGCCCGTGGCTACGACATCCCGACCGACTTCTCGGTGACCGGCTTCGACGACGTGCCGCAGGCTGTCTTCATGTCGCCGCCGCTGACAACCATCCGCCAGCCGCGCGCGGCGATCGGCAAGCAGGCCATGGCGCTTCTGCTGGAGTTTCTGTCCGACGGCCAGCCCGCCGAGACCGAAATCCTGCTGCGGCCGGATCTCGTGGTTCGCAATTCCGTCGGCGCGCCATCGCGGCGATGGAGCAAACGCTAGCTGCCGCCTGTCCTATTGAGCGCCGCGCGAACGGATCGCCTCCGGCACATAGGCTGCGGCGGCGACCTGCAATTTGATGCAAACGTCGGCCGGCGCTACTCGACAAGCCCGAACATCGGACCGAAGCCACCATGCCAGGATTTGTCGTCACGTCCAAGCGCGGGACTGTAAAGCCCGACACCCCGGCCTCCATCGAGAAACAATGCATTCGGGCACGTCAGATGGTCGCGAAACAGGCGCGCGAAATCGTGGAAATTCACCCGGTCTTCGCTGATCGCGAAGCGCACCAAGCCATCGCCGCAGATACCGACGCCGCCGCGACGGGTCTTATCGGTCGAACCAACGATGAAGATCGGATTGAGCGTGTTGTCGATCACGAGCATCGGGCCAGACTGCGTGGCGAGCCGGACATCAAGGCGGCGCTTCAGAAATTCCTGCGTCGGAAGTATTCCTGCTGACGTCCCATCGATGAAGAACACGCCATTCGGCTTCTTGTAGAAGTTCGGCACCGGGCCGTCGGTGGCCCCATCGCTTCGTGCGGTGCTGGCTGGACGCAATTCCTTGCCGTCTTCGACATAGAGCCCGATCGGCGAAAAATCGGGCAGATACATGCCGGCATTGACCGCGAACACCAAGCTCTGCCCGCGCTTCTTGAGAGCCTCGGCAAACCCGGAGAAGTCGCGATAGGGTTCTCCATCCGCGTTCTTCCAGAACAAGCGGAGATCGCCTTTTCCTTTCTCGACCGTGCAGACGACGTAGGCCTCGCCTTCGAACGTGTCCTGCACGCAAGGCTCCGCTGCGACTGCCTCCGCAAGCGTCGCGACGGCCAACATCATGGCTGCGGCAAGCATACCCTGTCTGAAATCCATCGCAGCCTTCCCATGAGATCGCCGAGCGCCCTGCCAATAGCAGGTGATCGCGCCTCATCCAAAACATGGAAACGGCATCGCCTCAATCAACAAAAAGGCCGGGAAACCTTCGCTCCCCGGCCCTCTCCTCCACAATCAACCGCCGATTAGACGTAACGGTTGACGATGTTTTCAAGCAGTTCCTGCTTGCCGGACTTCGGCTGCGGGTTGATGTCGTTGGCTTCGACCCACTCGGCGATCTGCTCGAGCGAGTATTCGCCGCGGGCAAGCTTCTGGCCTTCGGCCGAATCCCAACCGGCGTAACGGGCATCGAGCGGGCCGGACAGAGCCTTGTCCTCGATCATCTTGGCAGCAGCCTTCAGACCGCGGGCGCAGGCATCCATACCGCCGATATGGCCGATCAGCAGATCTTCCGCGTCGAGCGACTGACGGCGCAGCTTGGCGTCGAAGTTGGTGCCGCCAGTCGTGAAGCCGCCACCCTGAAGAACCTGGTAGTAGGCAAGCGCCATTTCAGGAACGTTGTTCGGGAACTGGTCGGTATCCCAGCCGGACTGGTAGTCGTTGCGGTTCATGTCGATCGAGCCGAAGATGCCGAGCGCATTGGCGAGCGCCAGTTCGTGTTCGAAGGAGTGGCCGGCGAGGATCGCGTGGCCCTGCTCGATGTTGACCTTCACTTCGTTTTCCAGGCCGTGGTTCTTGAGGAAGCCGTAGACCGTCGCGACGTCGTAGTCGTACTGGTGCTTGGTCGGCTCTTGCGGCTTCGGCTCGATGAGGATCGTGCCCTTGTAGCCGATCTTGTGCTTGTACTCGACGACGAGGTTGAGGAAGCGGCCGAGATGGTCGAGTTCCTTCTTGAGGTCGGTGTTGAGCAGAGTTTCATAGCCTTCGCGACCGCCCCAGAGAACGTAGTTCTCACCGCCGAGCTTCATCGTGGCGTCCATGCAGGTCTTAACGGTCGCGGCCGAGTAGGCGAAGACATCCGGATCCGGGTTGGTGGCGGCACCCGACATGAACCGGCGGTTTGAGAAGAGGTTCGCCGTGCCCCAAAGCAGCTTGGTTCCGGTCGCGGCCTGCTTCTCGGCGAAGTAGTCGACGATCTCGTTCAGGTTCTTGGTGTTTTCGGCGAAGTTCTTGCCTTCCGGGCGCACGTCGGCGTCGTGGAAGCAGTAGAACGGTGCGTCGAGAATCTCGAAGAGCTCGAACGCGACGTCGGCCTTCAGCTTGGCGGCCTTCATCGAGTCTTCGAACCAGGGGCGCAGGAAGGTCCGTCCGCCGAAGGGGTCGCCGCCCTCCCAGGCAAACGTGTGCCAGTAGGCAACTGCAAAGCGCAGGTGATCTTCCAGGCGCTTGCCGAGAACGACTTCGTCCTTGTTGTAGTGGCGGAAGGCGAGCGGATTGGTGCTCTCAGGGCCCTCATACTTGATCTTCTGGATGTCGCCGAAGAATCCGGTGCTCATGTGTGTTTCCTCCTATGGAACGAATGCAACTGTCAAAGTCCCCCTCGACCTGCCGGCATCTCCCCACGAGGGAGGAGAAGGCTGGTGGTCCGCCTCTCGTCTCGAAAGGTCAGCCCGGGGCAAGAAGCCCTCCCCCTTGTGGGGAGGGGTTGGGGAGGGGTCTTCCGACACCTCCCGGTATTTAAGCCTTAGTGCTGCAGCGATTTGATCGCCGGGTAGAGAGCGCGGTAGCGCTTGTAGGCATCCTCGTAGGCGCCGGAGAGCGCCGTGACGGGTTCGATCGTGCCAGCCGTCTTCGGCGGCGTGCAAACGGCAACCGGATCAGCCCCGGTGGCGGCAATCAGGCCGAGGCGCGCTGCGCCGAATGCCGCACCGAAATCACCATCGGCGGGCAGATCCACGGGCACGCCGAGAGCGGTCGCGATCGAGGCCAGCCAATAACGCGAGCGGGAGCCGCCGCCGATTGCCGTGACGCGGGAAATATCTGTGCCCGCGGAGCGCAGCGCTTCCAGATTGTCGCGAATGGCGAACGACACGCCTTCCAGAACCGCCTGGGTCAGCACGACCCGGCTGCTCTCATGCTCGAGGCCGATGAACGCGCCGCGAATAACGGCGTCGTTGTGCGGCGTGCGCTCGCCGGAAAGGTAGGGCAGGAAGGTGACGCCCGAGGGCGCCTTCAGCGTTTCACCCAGCTCGGTGGTCAGATCCGCCGCCGACTTGCCGGTAACGCTGGAGTGCCAGTTCAGCGCGTCTGTCGCCGAGAGGATGACGCCCATCTGATGCCAGGTGTTGGGCAGCGCGTGGCAGAAGGCGTGGACGGCGCTTTCCGGCTTCGGCAGATAGGCGGCGTTGGCCGCAAAGAGAACGCCCGAGGTGCCGAGCGACACGAAGGCCGCGCCATCGCTGACGGTGCCCATGCCGCAAGCCGAAGCCGCGTTGTCACCGGCGCCACCGGCAATGACCACGCTACCAGACATGCCCCACTGCCCGGCCAGCTCGCCGCGCAGCTTGCCGCCCTGCTCCGTGCCTTCGATCAGGCGAGGCATCTGCTTCTCGTCAAGACCGGTTGCCGCGAGCAGCTCGGAGGACCAGGCGCGCTTTCCCGTATCCAGCCAGGAGGTGCCGGCCGAATCCGACATCTCGGAGATATGCTCGCCGGTCAGCCAGAGGCGCAGGTAATCCTTCGGCAGCAGCACCTTGGCGACCTTGGCGAAGATCTCGGGCTCATGCTTGGCAACCCAGGCAAGCTTCGGCGCTGTGAAACCGGGGAAAACGATGTTGCCGGTCAGCTTGCGGAAGCGCGGATCGGAATCGAGCGCCGCCGCTTCGACGTGGGAACGCGTGTCGTTCCAGAGAATGCAGGGACGCAGCACCTTATCGTCGGCATCGAGCAGCGTCGCGCCGTGCATCTGGCCCGAGAGACCGATGCCCTTCACGGCGGCGAGCTCCTTCGGGTGCTTTGCCTTCAGTCCGGCAACGGCCTCTTCGGTCGCGCGGATCCAGTGCGAGGGCTCCTGCTCCGACCAGCCGGAATGCGGGCGCGAGACGTCGAGCGAACCATTGGCCGAGCCGATGATCTTCTGATCGCCGTCGATCAGCATGGCTTTGACGCCGGAGGTTCCGAGATCGAGACCCAGATACATGTGTTTCTCCCTTTGCCGTTACGGCAGATTGTCTTTTAGGAATATGTCGAGGCGGATGCGCTCTTGCGCCTCGATGACGGCAAGCCCGTCCGCTTTCGCCTTGAGGACGCGGATGGCGCTGCGAACCTCGTGGCCCGCATCCTGGTTCAGAATTGCGTCAATGGTTCCGTCGAGCAACGCAGCGCGTGTATGCGCCGTCAGCTCATGGGCAATGACCGTCAGCGACCGATCGACCGCTTTTTCCTTCAACGCCCTGATCAGGCCGCGATTGCCAGCACCGAGGCTGTAGACCCCGATGATGCCGCTTTTCCTAGACAGCGCGTCCGCCACCAGCATATGCGCCACCTCGGGGTCGTCGCGGCCTTCGATGACAGGCAAAATGGATAGCGATGGAAACTCCGCCGCCATGACCGCCGCAAAACCCTCCAAACGCTCACGATGGTCACGTACCAGCATCGAGCCGGCAAGCACGGCGATCTCGCCCCTGGCGCCACCGAGGAAACGCCCGAGCAGCCGAGCAGCCGTACGACCGGCCGCGATGTTGTCGACGCCGGCATAGTGATGGCGCTGCGAGCCGGTGAGATCCGAAACGAGCGTCACGACAGGAATGCCATCCTGCACCAGACGGTCGACGGCATCGCGCACCTCAGGTGCATCGGTCGCGACAAGCGCGATCCCCGACGGTCGTTCGTCGCCAAGCTCGTCCAGGATCTGGACCAACGCGCGCGGATCGAACGCCGGCACTTCAATCGTTCGGATATTCGTTCGCTCCACCGACGAGCGTGCAATGGCAACACGCACCTCCCCGTTCAGCCCGTGCATGAAGGAGTTGTCGCTGGCTGGCAGGATGAAGACGAATGAGTAGGTCCGGCCCTTCGCGAGATTGGCGGCGGCAACGTCCCTGACATAGCCGATCTCGCGGATGGCCTTCTCGACCTTCTCGCGCGTGACGTGGCGCACGCCCGGCCGCTGGTTCAAAACCCGGTCGACGGTCGCCAGACTGACACCTGCCGCAGCAGCGATATCGTGGACTGTTGGCCTCATCTCTCCTCCTGACGAGACCTTTAGCTCCAAATTTGATGTACGTAAATCAAAATCTGCAGACGCTTCCGTTCACGTCAAAAATTCACGCAAAAGCAAAGGCCGGCGCGGGATGCCCGGCCGGCCTTTGAGCTTGGATATCAGGATGGGATCAGTGGCCTCCGCCGCCACCGCCTCCGCCTTGCGGCGCAGGCTTGTCGAGCATTGCGACCCCGATGATCATCGCCGTGAAGAGCACCGTCAGCATCAGGAAGATATCGCTGAACGAAAGGACGACGGCCTGCTTCGTTGCAATTCCCACCATCTGCTTGATGGCAACGGCAGCACCGTCCATTCCGTAGGTGTTGTAGTTTGCCGTCATGTTGTTCATCTGGTCGATCGCGGCCGGATTGCCCCAGTGCACGTTCTCGCGCAGCCGTTCGTAGTGCACGTCCTGCCGGTTCGTCAGTACCGTATTGATGATGGCAAGACCGACGGCGCCGCCAAGGTTACGCGTGAGGTTGAAGAGACCGGACGCGCCACGCATGCGCGCAGGCGGCATCGTGCCGAGCGCGATGTTGTTGATCGGCACCATGCACATCATCAGCCCGAAACCGCGGAATACCTGCGGAATGAAGAGCTCGTAGAAGTCCCAATCCTGCGTCAGGTTCGTCATGATATAGGTGCCGGCCGCGAAGCTCGCGAAGCCGATCACCATCATCAGCCGCAGGTCCATCTTCGCCGACAGCTTGCCGGCAATCGGCGCCGTGAAGAACATCGCCAGACCGGAGACGAACATCGTCTCGCCGATCATCAACGAGTCATAGCCGCGGATACGTCCGAGATAGACCGGATAGATGTAGGTCAGCCCATAAAGGCCGATACCCATGACGAACGAGAACACCGAGCCGAAGGCGAAGTTCCGGTTGGTGAAGGCCCTGAGGTCGACGACCGGGAATTCAACGGTGAAGGCCCGGTAGAAGAACACGACCGCGGCAATCGCAGAGGCGATGGCGCCGATGAAGATGTAGCTGTCGTTGAACCAGTCATTCGAATTGCCCTCTTCCAGCACGTATTCAAGCGCGCCGAGGAAGACGCCCATCGAGATCAGGCCCCACCAGTCGAACTTCTTGATCAGCGAGAATTCCGGCTTGTCGAAATCGATGAAGTTCCAGGTGACGATCGTGACGATGATCCCCGGGATGATGTTGACGAGGAACAGCCAATGCCAGGAGAAGGCATGGCTGAGATAGCCGCCGACCGTCGGACCGATGGTTGGTGCCAGCGTCGCGATCAGGCCGATGATCGGCGAAACGATGCTGCGCTTGGAGGGCGGGAAGATCGTGAAGGCGGCAGCGAACACCGAGGGGATCATGCCGCCGCCGATGAAGCCCTGAATGGCGCGATAGACGATCATCTGGTCGATGTTCGTGGCCGTCGCGCAGAGGACACTCGAAAGCGTGAAGCCCGCCGCGGAGATCGCAAACAGATAGCGCGTCGACACGATGCGCGCGAGCGTACCTGATAGCGGGATCATGATGACTTCCGCGATCAGGTAGGATGTCTGCACCCAGCCGATTTCGTCCGAGCCGGCACTGAGGCCGGCCTGGATCTCGGCAAGCGACGCCGATACGATCTGGATGTCGAGGATCGACATGAACATGCCAAGCACCATCGCGAAGAACGCGATGAGCTTGCGCGGATCCATGTGGTCCGCGGCCGCCGAGGCGGCCGGGATTGTTCCAACTGTTGCGCTGCCGGCCATGGGCCTACCTCGTCAGGATATTACTTGCCGGCATCTGGCGCCGTGCGCGTGTCGACATCGACAACAACGCTGAGACCAGCACGCAGGCGGCCGCTATCGAGAGCATCCTGCGGCAGCGAAATGCGAACGGGGACGCGCTGGATGATCTTCGTGAAGTTGCCTGTCGCGTTTTCCGGGGGCAGCAGCGAGAAGACCGAGCCGGAAGCCGGCGAGATCGAATCGACCGTGCCGACGATCGGATGATCGTCATAGGCATCGACGTGCACGTTGACCTTGGAGCCCGGAACCAGATGCTGGATCTGCGTTTCCTTGAAGTTCGCGTCGATATAGAGCTGGCGGACCGGGACGAGCGCCATCAGGCGCTGGCCGGGCGATACCAGATCGCCTTCCTGAACCGAGCGATTGCCGACGACACCATCGTAAGGTGCCTTGAGAATGGTGAAGGAAAGATCGCGGGCGGCCTTGTCGCGCGCCAGTTCGAGCTGCCGGATCGTGCCTTCGGCTTCACGGCGCTGAGCCTGCAGAAGCGTGATGTTGGCGTGCGCCGATGCGATCGCGGCGTTGCCGCCGACGAGGTTTGCCTTGGCCTGATCGAGCGCGATGTTCGCGGCATCGAGGTTAGCCGTGGTGCCGACCGACTTCGACTGCAGTTCGGCGGCGCGGGTCTGGGTGATCTGAGCACCGCGGACCGTTGCCTCCAAGGCAGCCTTCTGCGCGTTTGCCTGGTCGAGGCTCGCTTCCCCACCGGCAATCTGTGCATCGATGCGCTGCAGCGATAGCTTTTCGGTATCGAAAGACGCGCCGGCCTGATCGAGAGCGAGCTTGTAATCGCCGTCGTCGAGGATGGCGAGCACGTCGCCTGCCTTGACCTTCT
Organism: Rhizobium sp. Root708; assembly: GCF_001429725.1. Classification (GTDB taxonomy): domain Bacteria; phylum Pseudomonadota; class Alphaproteobacteria; order Rhizobiales; family Rhizobiaceae; genus Rhizobium. The sequence goes on from NZ_LMHV01000040.1 coordinate 327,114, forward strand.
GGTTGGCGACAACGTTCACCTTGGCAACGTAGCCGGTAACCTTCGGCGAGATCGTCGCGATGTCGCCTTCAACATAGGCGTCATCGGTCGAGACGAGGAAACGGCCGGTGGTCCACCAGTCGTACCCGTACCATGCGGCACCAGCGAGCGCCGCAAGCCCGATGATCGGCAACACGAGGCTACGCTTCTTCTTCTTTTCCGCGGGAGCAGTTTTCACATCCGCAGGCGCCTGCGGCGAGCGCGGCGCTTCTGCGGTTGGAGCAACTGCTTCCTGAGCCTTGCCTTCGACATCATCGTTATCGGTGACGATACGGGCAACAGTGGCTTTTGGACTGGACGACATGGGCGACTACCGGTAAATCGAGTGAATTTAATCGAACTGAACGGTTCGGTTCAGTTGACATAGAGCCTTTTTGCATTCATATCAAGATGTATCGAACCACGTGGTTCGATTTTATTAACGAAACATTCGCAATTGCGAACATGGTTAAGGAGCTATGACAGAGCTTTCCGACACGCGCGCAGACGATTCCCCCGCGACTGGCGGCCGATGGGCTGCCGGTGAAGATCCTGCCAAGCGCAAGCAAATTCTCGACGGCGCCCGCCGCGTATTCATGAAACTCGGCTTCGATGCCGCAAGCATGAACGATGTAACGCGCGAGGCCGGCGTTTCAAAGGGAACGCTCTACGTCTACTTCGCCAATAAGGAAGAACTGTTCACGGCCATGATGGAAAGCGAGCGCGCTGCCTTCATCGCCAGCGTGCGCAGCGCCTTGACTGAAACCAGCGATCCCGACGTGGCTCTGCACGATTTCGGCCTGACTTTTGTCCACCATATCACCGAGGACAAGGTGATCAACGCGATGCGCATCGTGATCGGCGTGCGCGACCGCATGCCGCACCTCTGTCAACGCTTCTTCACCGGCCCGGAAAACATCCGAACCGTGTTGAAGGACTTCCTGACGGACCAGGTCGAAGCGGGCCGCTTCGAGATCGACGACATCGAACTGGCCGCCCGCCAGTTCCTGGAGCTTTGCAGCGGCAGCTTCTTCAAGCTGCGGCTGTTCGGCGACATGGACGCGCCTCCTCCGCGCGAGGAGATGGATCGCGTCGTCAACGGCGCTATCCGCGTCTTTACCGCCGCCTACGGCGCCAAGAAGGCCTGAACCCTGCCTCGTTGATTTCTCCTGCCCTTCCGGCAAAATCCCGCAACCGGGATCAAGCGCGACCTGCCGGCCTTCGGTAAGAAAGGCCTGCAGCCAAGGGAGTAGGAATGAGTGCAATCGGACGTGCGATCTGGTTCATCGAAAGTCATTTCGGTAACGATATCTCGCTCGAAGAGATTTCAGGCGTTGCCGGCCTTTCGCGCTACCACCTGTCGCGCGTCTTCGGCCTCGCCACCGGCCACTCGATCAGCAGCTATATCAGAGCCCGACGCCTGAGTGCGGCGGCTGGGCGACTGGTCGATCAGCCGGAAAGCATTCTCGAGGTTGCCCTTGATGCGGGCTATGGCTCGCACGAGGCATTCACCCGGGCCTTTCGCGACCAGTTCGGCATCACGCCGGAGATGGTTCGCAAGCAAGGGCACACGCGCAACCTCGTACTTCTGGAGCCACTCCGCATGGACCCCGCTCGTCTTCCCGAACTTGAACCGCCGCGTTTCGAAACCCTGCCGCCGATGCTCTTGGCCGGTTTGCAGGAGACCTACGCTTACGGCGGCAACGCCGCGATCCCTTCGCTCTGGCAAAAATTCAACGTCCATTTCGGCAACATTCCCGGCCAGATCGGCAATGTCGCCTACGGCGTCTGCACGCACATCGAAGGCGAAGCCGAAAAGTTCCGCTACATGGCGGCGGCGGCTGTCGATGACGGCAGCGATCTACCGGCCGGCTTCGCAAGCCTGAAGATACCCGGGCAGCGCTACGCCGTCTTTGCCCATCGCGGCCATGTTTCCGGCATTCCGGCAACCATGCACCGGATTTTCGGCGAGTGGATGCCGAACGCCGGCATCGAATTCGGCAACCTGCCCGACATGTTCGAGCGTTATGATGATCGCTTCGACCCCCACACCGGCATGGGCCTGACGGAAATCTGGATTCCAGTCAGGGAATAAAACCCGTCCTGCTTTCGTATATCCCCTTGCGCGCTTGCCAAGGCAGGCCGCGTCCGTACATTGCGAGCGTCGAACTGTGACGCAAGGGGATAAACGTCGATGGAAGATATCATGATACTCGTTCAGGACCCGGCCGCCTGGGTGGCCCTCGTCACCCTTGTGGTGATGGAAGTGGTCCTCGGGATCGACAATCTTATCTTCATCTCCATTCTTACCAACAAGCTTCCACCCGAGCATCGCGAGAAGGCGCGCAAGATCGGCATCGGTCTTGCTCTCGTCATGCGTCTTGCCCTCCTCGGCACCGTTGCCTGGATCGTCAAGCTGACGACGCCGGTCTTCGAATTGTTCGGCCATGGCTTTTCCTGGAAGGACCTCATCCTCATCGCCGGCGGTCTCTTCCTGCTCTGGAAGGCGACGAAGGAAATTCACCACAACGTCGATCCGGCCGATCACAACGAGGACTTCATCGGCAAGACGGTGACGACAGGCTTTGCCGCTGCAATCGGCCAGATCCTGATCCTCGACCTCGTTTTCTCTGTGGACAGCATCATCACCGCCGTCGGCATGACACCTCACCTGCCGATCATGATCATCGCCGTGATTGCCGCCGTGACCGTGATGCTTGTCGCCGCCACGCCGCTCGCCAACTTTATCGAGCGCAATCCCACCATCGTCATGCTGGCGCTCGCCTTCCTGATGATGATCGGCACGACCCTGATCGCCGAGGGCATGGGCTTCCATGTTCCCAAGGGCTACGTCTATGCAGCGATGGCCTTCTCGGCGCTGGTCGAAATACTGAACATGATGGCCCGCAACGCGCGCCAGCGGAAGAAGCAGGGCGGCCGCTAAGCCGACAGAGGCGCGGCTTGACAGCCGCGCCTAAAGCATGTCGCCGAGGCTCCAGTGATTGCTCCAGCGTGCGTCGATCTCGTCTTCGACGTTCTGATAGCGAATATCCGTCGATAGCCTGATCAAGTTGGCAGCACTTTGGTTCGTCGTCGCGGCGTGGATCATGTGGGGGCTGTGCAGAACGACGTCCCCGGCCTCATAATCGGCGACCAGCCAGCGCGTGTCGAAGCGCTCCGCCATGTCCGGCAGATCCTTCGAGACCCAGCCGCCCTCGGTCATGTTGCGGTTGAAGGCGCTGATCTTCTCCTCCGCCGAGAGACCGAGGCTATTTCTCGCGAACTCCTCCTCCATGCGGGTGCCGATCGCGTGCGACCCCTCGAGATAGACCAGCCCACCCATATCGACGGGCGTATCGCCGATCGGAATCCAGGACGTCACCAGACGGCTGGTACCGCCGCGCAGATAGACCAGATCATAATGTGCCGGCGTTGCTGTCGTCGTCCCCGGCAGGGTGAAGCGCATGATCTTCCGCTTGTGAAGGTAGGAGATGCCGGACAGGAACGCATCCATGAATCGCGCAAGCCGCGGCTGCGTGCAGAAGCCTTCGAACGCGACGGAGCGGACCAGCGACATCAGGATCCGGTCGACCTGCGATTTCTCCGGCGATTGCGCCGCGGCAAGACCGAGCATCGGATCCGAGCCCGCCTCGATCAGCCCCGCAGCAGCAAGGTGCGAGAACACCCAGCCGCGAAATTCCAGGACGTCGCTGCGCTTCAGGAACCCCTTCAGCCAGACATAGCCGTGCTCTTCATAAAGAGAACGGATCGCTTCCAGGCCTATTCCGGGATCGGTCGGAACCAGCCGACCCATCCGATGCGGCGAGGTCGACAGAACCTTGCCGTTTGCAACAAGGTCGACAGATCCAGGCTCCAGCGCCACGCTTGACATTTCGATCACTCCCAAGCCGAATATCTGCGACGACATTTACTGAAAACACGGCATACCTCCATGGAGAGAACGACGATCTGGACTTTTCGCTCATGAGAGATGCGCCGCTAGCGCTCTATCGATCGCCGCCTCAGGGCCGCGCCGGGCTTGTCGTGACCGGCTTTGGCAAGCAACACGTGACGGCAAGGATCGTCGACAGGCGACTGCCGACCCATGCCGCCGTGTTCGTGGAAAAGGGTCGCGGCCTACTGAACACGGCGAAAGGCGGGCCGCAGGAGATTGTCGGCCCCTGCCTCTTCTGGCTTCTTGCCGACACGCCCCATGGTTATGGTCCGCTACCCGGCGAAAGCTGGGAAGAGCGCTGGGCGCTGTTTACCGGCACCTTCGTCAGCGACCTTATGCGCATGCGCTTGATCACGGAAACCGCACCGTTGGTGCCGATCGGCAATCCCCGCAGGATGCAGCAGCTCTTCGCGACCCTGCATTCGGACTTCGCCGAGGACTCGCCTCTCGGCCTTGCTGCCGCCGCCGCAACGCTTCACCAGATCGTGGTGGAGGCGGCGCGACAGGCCACATCGCCGACTGCTACAGCGTCCGACCCTGAGATCGAGGACGCGATTGATCGCCTGCAAAGACGAGCCTTCGAAGCGGTCGACCTGAATGCCTTCGCCAGGGACCTGGGTGTATCGCCGGCAACATTGCGCCGCCGCTTTACCGCAGCAACGGGACTGCCGCCGAAGGCGTTTCAACTTCGGTTGCGCATCGACCACGCCAAGCAGCTACTGACGACAACGGACCTTGCAATTGAGGCGATCTCAACGGCGGTCGGCATCGAGGATGCATTCTATTTTTCCCGGCTGTTCCAGCACCGGGAACAGTGTTCGCCAAGCGAGTTTCGCCGCCGGCACCGCCGCCAATAGGGTGGCAGTGCCAACAACGTCGGCTCAGCTTGCGGCGAGCTCCCGATCAATCGCCGAAACCAACCGTTGATCGTCAGCGGTCACGTCAGGGGCAAAACGTGCCACCACCTTGCCGTTGCGACCGATCAGGAACTTCTCGAAATTCCACAGAACATCGGTCTTCTCTTCGCTATCGAGGCCGCGATCGCGCAGGCGCTCGCGCATCGGCCCCTCGCCGGTCGTGGGAAGACCGGAAGCAGTCAGCGTCCGGTAGAGCGGATGCTGGTCGTCGCCCTTGACCGAAATCTTGGAGAAGATCGGAAACTTGACATCATAGGTCAGCGTGCAGAACTCGACGATCTCGGCATCGGTGCCGGGTTCCTGCCCCTTGAAATTGTTCGCCGGAAAAGCGGCGATGACGAAACCGCGTTCGCGCTTGTCCTCGTAAAGCTTCTCAAGGCCTTCATATTGCACCGTGAGCCCGCACTTCGAAGCGACGTTGACGACGAGGATCACCTTGCCGCCATACTCGCTCAGGGTCGTCGCGCGGCCATCGGCGAGCTTTACAGGTACGTTCAAAACGTCGGTCATTTACACTCTCCAGCATGAATTTCGCGGGCGAAGCTATACCTGCCCGTCCATTTGTCCAACGGGAGATTCGGCACGCTGGCAAAATTCCGCAAAGCAGCTAGTTTTCGTTGAAACAGCGTCGAGGGGAAATGGAATGGGGCGAGAACTGCTCGTGGCGGCCGCGATTTTCGCGCTGCTTTTGACCGCCTCCATCGGAACGATGCTGACCTACTCGAAACTGCCGGTGCATCATCGCCAGGAAGAGACGAACACCGTCGTTCGGCTGGTCGCCAATATCTTCGTGGTCATGACCTCATTGGTTTTCGGCCTGATGATCAATTCGTCGAAGAACACCTTCGCGCTGATCGATAGCGACGTTCACTCCTTCGCCACGCAGATCATCCTGCTTGACCGGACGTTGCGCACCTACGGAATCGAGGCGAACGAAACCCGGGCTCGACTTCAGACCTACGTCGAGAAGGCCTTGTCCAACCCGGCCCCGGCACAGGATCCCCTGGTCAAGAGCGACCGGACGAGCGAACTTGCGTTGAACGCCGTCGGAGACAGCCTTTCCCTGATCTTTCCGAGAGATCCCGGACATGCCGCCCTCTGGAGCGACGCGCGCCAGCAATATCAAAAGATCGTCGAACAACGATGGGTCATCGTCGAGCAATCCGAGGGCGTCATCCCAAGGCCGCTGATAACGATGCTGGTGGCCTGGCTGACGCTGATATTTGTAAGCTTCGGCTACCGGGCACCCCGAAACATAATTGTCATCCTGATGTTCCTGATCGCGGCCTTGCTGATATCTCTCTCCATTTTCATCGTCCTCGATATGGACATTCCGTTCACCGGCTGGATCCAGATCGCCGACACGCCGCTGCGCAGGGCGCTCGCGGAACTCAGAAGCTGATGGGCGCCACGGGATGCCGCGCGGACAACCAAGTTTTGCTCGATCACCGGGATTGAATAGGCGCTCACGCGGCACAGTTATTCAGGTGACAGAAGACCTTTTGCCGCCAATCGCAATTTCCGGAAGAGCATGACAACCCAACAGATCCTCGCCTTCGGCGTCATCGGCCTGATGATGGCGGTCTTCATCTGGGACCGGTTTCGCTATGACCTCGTTGCCTGTTGCGCCCTGGTGCTGGCCGTCTGCGTCGGCATCGTCCCTTTCGACAAGGCATTCTCCGGCTTCAGCGACGACATCGTCATCATTGTCGGAAGCGCCCTCGTTGTCAGCGCCGGCGTCGCGCGCTCCGGCATCGTCGACAGCACGATCAAGCGTTTCTTCCCCAACCTGAATACGCTGCATACGCAACTGGCGCTGCTGCTCGTCGTCGTCGCCGTGCTGTCCGCCTTCATCAAGAACATCGGCGCCCTGGCGATCATGATCCCGGTCGCCTTCCAGTTCGCCCGAAAGAGCGGCAAGTCGCCGTCGCTCTATCTGATGCCGATGAGCTTCGCAGCCCTGCTCGGCGGTCTCATGACGCAGATCGGCACCTCACCGAACATCGTCGTCTCTCGCCTGCGTGCAGAGATCACCGGCACGCCGTTCACGATGTTCGACTTCACGCCCGTCGGCGCGACCCTGGCACTGGTGGGCGTGGTCTTTTTGATCTTCTTCCACTGGCTCGTCCCGGAGCGGCAGAACGAAACGCCCTCCCTGGAGGAGGCGCTCGACGTCAAGGCCTACTTCTCCGAAGCCACGGTCGTCGAAGGTTCGCCAACCGAAGGCAAGCAGCTGAGCGACCTGCTGCACGCAGGCGACGGCGACGCGGTAGCGACCGCTATCCTGCGCGGTCACACACGCCTCTCTCCCTTTCCCGATGTCGAGATGAAAAGCGGTGACACGCTGCTCCTCGAGGGCACGCCGGACGCGCTCGACCGGATCGTCTCGAACGGCAAGCTGAAACTATCAGGCAAACCGCTCGACGGCACCGCGGAACGGAGCGACGTCATCTCGATCGAAGCCGTCATAACAGCGGAATCGCAATTGATCGGCTGGTCGGCACGGCAGCTATCCCTGCACAACCGTCGCGGGATCAATCTGCTCGCCGTCAGCCGCCAGGGTCATCGCCTCAGCGAACGGCTGAGCGAGGTCACGCTGCGGGCCGGCGATGTTCTCGTATTGCAGGGAAGTCGCCGCAACCTGCCGGGCTTTCTCCAGGACTTCACCTGCCTGCCGCTGGCCCAGCGTGAAATCCTGCTCGGCACGCCACGTCGGGCATATGTGCCAATCATCATTCTGCTGGCCGCCATGGGCATCACGGCAGCCGGTCTTGCGCCCGTCTCCGTCGCCTTCTTCTGCGCGGCCCTGGCAATGGTCGTCTTCCGGGTCGTACCGCTTGTCGACGTCTACAAGGCGTTGGACGCGCCGATCCTGATCATGCTCGCAGCGCTTATCCCCGTCTCCGACACCATGCGTACGACAGGCGGAAGCGAGCTGATCGCCGGCTGGCTCGGCCATCTGGCGGCGCAGATGCCGCATTATGGGGCGCTGGCTTTGATCCTGGTGACGGCAATGGCCGTGACGCCGTTTCTCAACAATGCCGCGACCGTCCTGGTCATGGCTCCGATTGCTGCAAGCTTCGCGCAGACGCTCGGCTACAAGCCGGATGCTTTCCTGATGGCGGTGGCGATCGGCGCCGGCTGCGATTTCCTGACGCCGATCGGCCATCAGTGCAATACGCTGGTGTTCGGCCCCGGCGGCTATCGCTTCAGCGACTATCCGCGTCTCGGATTGCCGCTTTCGGCGCTCATCATTCTCGTCAGCGTGCCGCTGCTACTTTACGTTTGGCCGGTGACCTGATGCCGAGGCGCCATTTTCCTTGACGCACGCGGTCGAATATGGCCTTAAAGCCAGCCAAATGGGCAATCGGCGGATGAACGGGGGCAACGCCCTTTTCCGGCCGGTTTCCTGATACAATTATCTGAATTCCTTCCGGCCGAACGTCGCTTTCTGGAAAAGCCGTCCGGCATTCATTTGACGGGCACATAAAATGACAGCTTCCGGCGTCCGCGTCCGCATTGCTCCCTCGCCAACAGGCGAGCCGCATGTCGGCACTGCTTACATCGCTCTCTTCAACTATCTTTTCGCCAAGAAGAACGGCGGCGAGTTCATCCTGCGCATCGAAGACACCGATGCGACGCGCTCGACCCCGGAATTCGAGCAGAAGGTGTTGGACGCGCTGAAATGGTGCGGCCTCGAATGGAAGGAAGGCCCCGACATCGGCGGCCCCTATGGCCCCTATCGTCAGTCCGACCGCAAGGACATCTACACCCCATACGGCCAGGAACTTCTGGACAAGGGCCATGCGTTCCGCTGTTTCTGCACGCCCGAGCGTCTGGAAAAGATGCGCGAAGAACAGCGCGCGGCCAGCAAGGCGCCGAAGTATGACGGTCTTTGCCTGAAGTATTCGGCCGAGGAAGTCAGCGCCAAGATGGCGTCAGGCGAAGCCTCTGTCATCCGCATGAAGATTCCGACCGAAGGCTCCTGCGACTTTACCGACGGCGTTTACGGCGATGTCTCCATCCCGTGGGACAGTGTCGACATGCAGGTCCTGATCAAGGGCGACGGCATGCCGACCTATCACATGGCAAACGTCATCGACGACCATCTGATGCGGATCACCCATGTCGCGCGCGGCGAAGAGTGGCTGGCATCCGTGCCGAAGCACATCCTGCTGTACCGCTACTTCGGCTGGGAACAGCCGGTGTTCATGCATCTTTCACTGATGCGCAACGCCGACAAGTCGAAGCTCTCGAAGCGCAAGAACCCGACGTCGATCTCCTACTACTCCGCTCTCGGCTATATCCCGGAAGCGCTGATGAACTTCCTCGGCCTGTTCTTCGTGCAGATCGCCGAAGGCGAAGAACTGCTGACGATGGAAGAGCTCTCCGCGAAGTTCGATCCTGAAAACCTTTCCAAGGCCGGCGCGATCTTCGACATCCAGAAGCTCGACTGGCTGAACGGTCGCTGGATCCGCGAGAAGCTGTCGGAACAAGAGTTCCAGAGCCGCGTGCTGACCTGGGCGATGGAGAACGACCGTCTGAAGGCCGGGTTGCGCCTGTCGCAGTCACGTATCTCCAAGCTTGGTGAACTGCCGGAACTCGCGGGCTTCCTGCTGAAGTCCGATCTCGGCCTCGACCCCTCGGCCTTCGCCAAGATCAAGTCGCCGCCGGAGGAGATCCTCGAGATCCTCAACACCGTTCAGCCGGATCTCGAAAAGATCCTCGAATGGAACGTCGAGACGATCGAAGCCGAACTGCGCGCCATTGCCGACCGCATGGGCAAGAAGCTGAAGGTCATCGTGGCGCCGCTCTTCGTTGCCGTCTCCGGCTCGTCGCGCTCGCTGCCGCTCTTCGACTCGATGGCGATCCTCGGCCGCTCCGTCGTGCGCCAGCGGCTGAAACTGGCCTCCCAGGCAGTCGCCTCCCTCGTCGGCCCGAAGAACTGAACCGGACGTTTGCATCATGACTGAAAAGACCGAAACAGCGACCCTTTCCTCCGACGCGACCGAAGTCCGCGCCCAGAAGCTGAAGCTGCTGCGCGAACAGATCGGCGACGTTTATCCGGCGCATTTCCACCGGACGATGACGAACGCCGAACTGGCGGAGAAGTATAAGGATCTCGAATCCGACGTCGAAACGCAGGATGTCGTGACCGTCGCCGGTCGCGTCTATTCCTCGCGCAATTCGGGCATGTTCATGGATATCCATGACGCCGGCGGCAAGATCCAGATCTTCAGCCACAAGGATGTGACGCCGGAAGAAGCCCGCAACATGCTCGGCATGATCGACATCGGCGACATCATCGGCGTCACCGGCACCGTGCGCCGTACCAAGCGCGGCGAGCTGTCGATCAACGCCCGCGAAATCACCATGCTGACCAAGTCGCTGCTCCCCATGCCGGAGAAGTGGAACGGCATTGCAGACGTCGAAATCCGCTATCGCAAGCGTCATCTCGACATCCTCAGCAACGAGGAGTCCAAGCTCCGCTTCCAGCAGCGTTCGAAGATCGTTTCCGGCATCCGTCGCTTCATGGAAAACGACGGCTTCATGGAAGTCGAAACGCCGATGCTGCATTCGGTCTATGGCGGCGCCACCGCCGAGCCGTTCAAGACGCATCACAACACGCTGAAGCTCGACATGTACCTACGCATCGCGCCGGAACTGTTCCTGAAGCGGACGCTGGTCTCAGGCCTCACCGACAAGGTGTTCGAGATCAACCGCAACTTCCGCAACGAAGGCGTCTCGACCCGGCACAATCCTGAATTCACGATGATGGAGTGCTATTGGGCCTACGCCGACTACGAGGACATCATGGACCTCGTCGAACGGCTGTTCGAAACCCTGGCGCTCGCGATCCACGGCACGACGGAGTTCCCCTTCGGCGACAAGCAGCTCTCCTTCAAGGGTCCGTTCAAGCGCGTTCCGATGCCTGACGCCGTCAAGGAAGTGACCGGCCTCGACTTCCTCGCCATGAAGACAGACGAAGAAGCACGCGCCGCCGCCAAGGCTGCCGGCTTCGAAGTCGAGAAGGACTGGACCTGGGGCGAATGCCTCGCCTTCATCTTCGAAGAGAAGGTCGAGAGCACGCTGATCCAGCCGAGCCACGTCACCCACTTCCCGAAGGATATCTCCCCCTTCGCCAAGGAAGTGCCGGGCGAGCCGCGCCTCGTCGAGCGTTTCGAGACCTACTGCAACGCCTGGGAACTCGGCAACGCATTCTCCGAACTCAACGATCCGGAAGAACAGCGCCGCCGCATGGTCGAGCAGCTGGAGCAGGCACATGCCCGCGGCGAAAAGGAAAAACAGCTGGACGACGAGTTCCTCGATGCGATCGACCAGGGCATGCCGCCGGCAGGTGGCCTCGGCATCGGCGTCGACCGCCTGATCATGCTTTTGACCAACGCGCCGTCGATCCGCGACGTCATCCTCTTCCCGGCCCGCCGCAGCAAGGCGGATTGAGCCGGCCTATAGGGAATTCAAAAGGCGGCGGCCCAAGGGCTTGCCGCCTTTTTTATTGGAGTGATCAGTGGCCGGCTGCGGGTGCGGCTTCCTCGGCAGCGGGCGCCTCGGCCGGCGCTGCGCCGTGCTCGCCGCCTTCGGCGGGCTTTTCTTCCTTCGCCTCGCCCTTCTTTCCACCCTTCTTGCCCTTGCCTCCGCCTTCACCTTCTCCACCCGTGGTGGCGGCAACAGCAATGGGATCGATGCAGTCCGAGTAGTCCTTGAAGGATGCGTTCAGCGTGGTGATTTCATCTTCAGGCAGGTCGATGCGTTCGCCGAAGAACAGCCCGTTGGAGGCCGCCGTTCCATCGTAGTAACGCGCCGTGTAGGTCTTCGCTTCCTCGCTTTCGAGGACGGGATCGGGATGCGGAATATAAACGACGTCGGCACCCATCGCGCGGCCGCGAATATCAGAGCGCAGCGTCGGGCCGTTGGTATCGAGGACCACGACCTGCACGAGATCGGGCTTCTGCGCTTCGTAGATCGCCTTGGCCACCCGAAGCGCGGTCCTGACACGCGTCATACCGTCCGTCGGCTCGGTCTTGATATACTTGCGGACCCAGATGCGGTTCTGCTTCTTGATGGTCACGAGGTTGACGTCGGTGCAGGCAAGTCCGTTGGTTTCCTCTGCGGATGGGCCGAGGATTTTGTCTTTGCCAATATAAAGCGCGGCACCGCCGGAGACGCCCCCAAGGAGGGCGACGCCAGCGATGATAAACACCAATTTCCGGGAGGGCCGGAAGATGCGCAGTAGGGCCTTCACGCCAACTGCTCCGCCATTAACAAGCTCCAACGCAATACGAGTGGTTTCGACGCTAGAGAAATGACGTTTCCGAATGCTTAAACGCGGCCTCCAACTTTGCGTCAGTATGGGATTAGCACCAAAAAAGGTCCAAGCTTTCCCTATGCTTGCCAATTCGCCAGCCACCATGCTCTAACGACGCATGGCCTTCACGCTTCGTCAGATCCAGTATTTCGTCGCCGTCGCCGAACAGGGCTCCGTAACGCGCGCCGCGCAGAACCTTTCGATCTCGCAATCCTCGGTTACGGAAGCACTCAAGGAACTAGAAACCGACCTCGGCGTCGAGCTGTTCGACCGCCATCCGCGCGGCCTGACGATCACCCATAACGGCCACCAGTTCCTGCGCCACGCGACGAAGATACTGGCAAGCGTCTCGGACGCCCGCACCAGCTTTTCCGGCAAACAGAACGAGCAGTCGGGCAAGCTCAACATCGGCGTCACGTCGCTGGTCGCCGGCTATGTGCTCTCCGATCTCCTGGCACGCTATCGCCGCGCCTGCCCGGGCGTCGACGTCAGCGCCATCGAGGATAATGGCGGCTATCTCGAGCATCTGCTCGTCGGCGGCGAATTGGACGTGGCTGTCATGGTCATTTCCAACCTGCGCGACCGCATGGCCCTGCAGGCGGAAATCCTCGAAACCTCGCCTTATCGCCTGTGGCTGCCGATGGGTCATCCGTTGGTCTCGGCCGATATCATTTCCGTCGCCGACATCGCCCGTGAACCCCTCATCATGCTGACCGTCGATGAAATCGAGGAGAACACCGGCAAGCTCTTGTCGGCGCTCGGCGCCCGCCCGCATGTCGCCTTCCGCACCCGCTCCGTCGAAGCGGTGCGCAGCCTGGTTGCAACCGGCGCCGGCGTGGCGCTACTGCCCGATCTCGTCTACCGCCCCTGGTCGCTGGAAGGCGACCGCATCGAGAGCAGAGACGTGTCCGGCTCTTTGCCGGTCGTGCAGGTCGGCATGGTCTGGCGCAAGGGGTCGAGCCTGCCGCAGGCGGCGCGCGATTTCGTGGGCATCGCCGAAGCACTGCGTTCCGGCCGGCCACGCTGATGACTCGGCGCGATATCGGAAATCCCGATATCGCCTTTCTGATAAATGAATTTGCGAAACCGGAAAATTCGTCGCACCTTTTCAACCGGGAACATAACGCCACGAAAAGTGGCACAACCGGGAGACATCAGATGAAATATCTTCTGAAATCGTGCACTGTTGCGCTCGCGAGCCTGAGTTTCGTGACGCAGGTTATCGCCGCCGAGCCATTAAAGACACTCGGCAAGGGCGAAGGCGCCGTCAGCATCGTGGCCTGGGCCGGCTATATCGAGCGCGGCGAAAGCGACAAGAATTACGACTGGGTTACCTCCTTCGAAAAAGAGACCGGCTGCAAGGTCTCGGTGAAGACCGCCGCCACGTCCGACGAAATGGTCTCGCTGATGAACGAAGGCGGCTTCGACCTCGTCACCGCCTCCGGCGACGCCTCGTTGCGCCTCGTGGCCGGCAAGCGCGTCCAGCCGATCAACACCGACCTCATCCCCAGCTTCAAGAACGTCGACGAGCGCCTGCAGAACGCGCCCTGGTACACGGTCGACAAGGTTCACTACGGTGTTCCCTATCTCTGGGGACCGAACGTCCTGATGTACAACACCGACGCCTTCAAGGGCGAGGCGCCGAAGAGCTGGAAGGTGGTATTCGAGGAAGAGACGCTTCCGGACGGCAAGTCCAACAAGGGCCGCGTCCAGGCCTATGACGGCCCGATCTACATTGCCGACGCCGCCCTCTATCTCATGGCCCACAAGCCCGAACTTAAGATCAAGAACCCCTACGAGCTCAACGAGGACCAGTACAAGGCGGCCCTCGATCTGCTGCGCGGTCAGCGCAAGCTCGTCTCCCGCTACTGGCACGACGCAATGATCCAGATCGACGACTTCAAGAACGAAGGCGTCGTCGCCTCTGGCTCCTGGCCCTTCCAGGTCAACCTGATGCAGGCGGACAAGCAGAAGATCGCCTCCACCTTCCCCGAGGAAGGCGTTACCGGCTGGGCTGATACGACCATGCTGCACGCCGCCAGCGAGCACCCGAACTGCGCCTACATGTGGATGGAACATTCCCTGTCCGCCAAGGTCCAGGGCGACGCCGCCGCCTGGTTCGGCGCCGTTCCCTCGGTTCCGGCTGCCTGCAAGGGCAACGAGCTGATGACGGATACCGGTTGCGCCACGAATGGCTATGACCACTTCGACAAGATCAAGTTCTGGAGAACCCCGACAGCCAAGTGCGAACAGGGCGAGTGCGTGCCCTATCACCGCTGGGTGTCGGACTATATCGGCGTGATCGGCGGGCGGTAAGCGCTCGCAACCTCGACGCCTGTGGCAAGTCCCCTCCCCAACCCCTCCCCACAAGGGAGGGGCCAGAGCGGCATCGCCTCGCTCATCCCCGTAGGCTTTGAATGGTCGGAAAGGATGCAGCAGGTTAAACCCCTCCCCCTTGTTGGAAGGGGTTTGGGGCGGGGCATTTTCTCCGCACCACACATCTCTCTATCGACAGAATTCGGAGCCCCCCATGACCGCCGCAGTCCGTTTCCAACAGGTCTCACGCCATTTCGGCCAGGTTCGGGCTGTCGACAGCGTCGATCTCGAAATCGCACCGGGCGAATTTTTCGCGATGCTCGGTCCGTCCGGTTCCGGCAAGACCACCTGTCTGCGCCTGATCGCCGGCTTCGAGCAGCCGACCGGCGGCCACATCGAAATCTTCGGAGAGACGGCCGAGGGGATCCCGCCCTATCGCCGCAACGTCAACACCGTCTTCCAGGACTATGCCCTCTTCCCGCACCTCAACATTCTCGACAACGTCGCCTACGGGCTGATGGTCAAGGGTGTCGGCAAGACTGAGCGCACGAAGGCCGCCGAGCAGGCGCTTGAGTTGGTGAAGCTCCCCGGCTACGGCGCGCGCAAGCCCGGCCAACTCTCCGGCGGCCAGCGGCAGCGCGTGGCGCTCGCCCGCGCCCTCGTCAACAAGCCGAAGGTTCTCCTCCTCGACGAACCGCTCGGCGCTCTCGACCTGAAGCTGCGCGAGCAGATGCAGGAGGAGTTGAAGAGCCTGCAGCGCGCGCTTGGCATCACCTTCATCTTCGTCACCCACGATCAGGGCGAGGCCCTGTCGATGGCCGACCGCGTCGCCGTCTTCAACGATGGCGGCATCGTGCAGGAAGGCACGCCGCATGACATCTACCGCCGTCCGAAGACGCGCTTCGTCGCCGATTTCGTCGGCTCCTCCAATGTCATCGCGCCCGACCTGATGACCGCGCTCGGCGGCGAGAAACGTTGGGCGAGCCTGCGTCCCGAAGCGATCCATGTCGCCGGCGACGGTATCGAGGCGCGCGTCGAAAACGCAAGCTTCCTGGGTGCCGCAACCCGCCTGACGGTCGCCGCCAAAGGCACGCGCCTGCATGTGATGCTGCCCGCCGGCGCCAATGTCCCCGGTGTCGGCGCGAACGTTCGTCTCGCCTGGCAGCCTGTCGACGTGCACTACATGGACGACGCAGCATGACCGCCCTTGCTCTTAGCAAGCAGGCGGCGCTGCGCGAGACATCCATCCTGCCCGGTCGCGGCGGCCTCTTCGGCCAGCTCTCCGACGCCTTCTGGCGGCATCCAAAGCTGCTGCTCTTCCTGATGCTGACGCCGCCGCTGTTGTGGCTCGGCGTCATCTATATCGGCTCGCTGATCGCGCTGCTGCTGCAGAGCTTCTTCTCGATCGACGATTTCTCAGGGCTGGTGAACTACGAGTTCACGCTGGCGACCTACGCGCAACTCTTCAGCCCGACGAATTTCGACATCATCATCCGCACCATCCTCATGGCGGCGCTGGTGACGCTGGCTTCCGCTGTTGTTGCCTTCCCGATCGCCTATTACGCGGCCCGCTACGCGCAGGGCAAATGGAAGGCACTGTTCTATCTCGGCGTCATGCTGCCGTTGTGGTCCAGCTATCTGGTCAAGATCTACGCCTGGAAGCTGATCCTCGCCAAGGAAGGCATCCTCACCTGGTTCTTCGCCAAGCTGCATCTCGCCTGGCTGCTCGACGGCGTGCTGGCGCTGCCCATCATCGGCGGCAACTCGCTGTCGGTCAGCTATATCGGCACCTTCCTCGTCTTCGTCTATGTCTGGTTGCCCTATATGATCCTGCCGACGCAGGCAGCGCTCGAACGTGTCCAGGGCAACCTGATCGAGGCCTCGTCCGATCTCGGGGCAACGCCGAGCCAGACCTTCCGCACGGTTCTGTTTCCGCTGGCTCTACCAGGCATCGTCGCCGGCTCGATCTTCACCTTCTCGCTGACATTGGGCGACTACATCATTCCCCAGATCATCGGCTCGTCGCGTCTCTTCGTCGGCCAGGCGGTCTATGCACAGCAGGGCACGGCCGGCAACGTCCCGCTCGCCGCCGCCTTCTCCGTCGTCCCGATCGTCATCATGGCCATCTATCTCTGGCTCGCCAAGAAACAGGGGGCCTTCAATGCGCTCTGACCGTTCGCAGCGTTCGCCGCTGCTCCTGAAGATCGCCGCCGCCGGTGGCCTGCTCTTCCTGCATTTGCCGATCCTTCTGATCTTCGTCTACGCTTTCACGACCGAAGAAAAGAGCTATCAGTGGCCGCCACCGGGCCTGACCCTGCAGTGGTTCCCTATTGCCTGGAACCGGCCGGATGTCTGGGCTGCCCTTGGACTGTCGGTGCAGGTCGCGGTGATCGCTACATCGATCGCGCTGGTGCTCGGCACGCTCTGCGCCGCCGCCGTCAGCCAGACAAAGTTCTTCGGCCGTGAGGCGATCTCGCTGCTGGTCATCCTGCCGATCGCGCTCCCCGGTATCATCACCGGCATCGCGCTGCGCTCGGCCTTCAGCCTCTTCGACATCCCCTTCTCGGTCTGGACGATCGTGCTCGGCCACGCCACCTTCTGCGTCGTCGTCGTCTACAACAACGCCGTCGCACGCTTCCGCCGCACGTCGGGATCCCTGATAGAAGCGTCGATGGATCTTGGTGCCGATGGCTTCCAGACCTTCCGCCACGTCATCCTGCCGAATATCGGCACGGCGCTTCTTGCCGGCGGCATGCTCGCCTTCGCGCTGTCCTTCGACGAGGTCATCGTCACCACCTTCACCGGCGGCCAGCAATCGACGCTGCCGATCTGGATGCTCGAGGAACTCATCCGCCCGCGCCAGCGCCCTGTTACCAACGTGGTCGCGATGGTCGTGGTGCTCGTCACCTTCCTGCCGATCCTGGCAGCCTACTATCTCACTCGCGACGGCGACCAGGTCGCCGGAGCCGGCAAATAAACAGGAAGCGGGATAAGCCCCATCCCGCCCCTCAAAGACAAGGGAGAACATAATGGACACCGCGATGCTGATTGGGTCCCGCTTCGAAGCGGGTACGGAAACGGAAGAGCACATTTTGAACCCGAAGACGGGCGAGACGGTGCTTGACCTGCCGGAAGCCTCGCTTGGCCAGATCGACGCCGCCGTAGACGCAGCGGAAAGCGCGTTCAAGCATTGGTCGCAGACGACGCCGGGCGAACGCTCCAGCTACCTCCTGAAGATCGCCGATGCGATCGAGAAGGATGCCGCCGGCTTTGCAGCCCTCGAAGCAT
Source organism: Rhizobium sp. Root708 (assembly GCF_001429725.1). GTDB lineage: Bacteria > Pseudomonadota > Alphaproteobacteria > Rhizobiales > Rhizobiaceae > Rhizobium. Next base: position 344,935 of record NZ_LMHV01000040.1, read on the forward strand.
TGAACTGCGGCAAGCCGATCAATGCCGTGCTCAACGACGAGATCCCCGCGATCGTCGATTGCTATCGCTTCTTCGCCGGTGCGGTGCGCAACCTGCATGGCCCGGTCGCCGGCGAATACCTGCCCGGTCATACCTCGATGATCCGCCGCGACGCCGTAGGCATCGTGGGATCGATCGCGCCTTGGAACTACCCGCTGATGATGATGGCCTGGAAGCTGGCGCCGGCGATCGCGGGCGGCAACACCGTCGTCTTCAAGCCTTCGGAACAGACGCCGCTCACCGCCCTGAAGATGGCAAAGCTACTTTCCGAGATCCTGCCCGAAGGCGTCGTCAACGTCATTCTCGGCCGCGGCGAGAGCGTTGGCAATGCGCTGATCAATCACCCGAAAATCTCGATGCTGTCGATAACAGGCGATGTCGCGACCGGCAAGAAGGTGCTGCAGGCGGCCGCCAAGACCGTGAAACGCACGCATCTGGAACTCGGCGGCAAGGCTCCCGTCATAGTCTTCGACGACGCCGATATTGACGCGGTTGTGTCAGGCATCCGCACCTTCGGCTACTACAATGCCGGCCAGGATTGCACCGCCGCCTGCCGCATCTATGCCGATGCCAAGGTCTACGACAAGTTCGTCGCCGACCTCTCCTCGGCCGTCTCCTCGATCAAGTTCAACCAGGCTGACGATACCGAAAACGAAATCGGCCCGTTGATCTCCAAGCGCCAGCGCGACCGCGTCGAAAGCTTCGTCGCCCGCGCGGGCGAGCACAAGCACATGGAGATCACGACCGGCGGCAAGACATCAGGTGACAAGGGCTTCTTCTACGCCCCGACAGTCATTGCAGGCGCTACACAGGAGGATGAAATCGTCCGCCGCGAAGTCTTCGGCCCCGTCGTATCGGTGACCCGCTTCACGGATGTCGAGGATGCCGTCACCTGGGCAAACGACAGCGACTATGGCCTCGCTTCGTCTGTCTGGACCAAGGACATCAGCCGCGGCATGAAGACCGCCGCCCGCCTGCAATATGGCTGCACCTGGATCAACACCCACTTCATGCTCACCAACGAGATGCCGCATGGCGGCCTGAAGCAATCGGGCTACGGCAAGGACATGTCCGTCTACGCACTGGAAGACTACACCGCCGTCCGCCACGTCATGATCAACCACGGCTGATCAGCGATCAACCACGGTTGATCCGCATGGCCGTGCCAGAGGCCCGGCCGCACCCAAAATAATAATACGCAAGGGGAGTCCACATGAAACGCCGTACCGTTCTCGCCGCCTTTGGCGGCCTCTGCCTCGCCTCGACGCTTGCAGTTGCACCCGTCTATGCCGCCGATCAGGCGCCGCTCGAGGTCGTCCAGCAGTATCTGGCGGCCTGGAACGCCCATGACGCCGCGAAAGCCGCATCCTACTTCGACGAGAAGGTAAGCTACTACGACGCATCCGTCGGCAAGCCGACAGTCGGAAAGGCCGAAGCCAAGGCCGCGGTCATCGACAACTTCATGACCGCCGCGCCGGACCTGAAGTGGGTGATGCGCGGCGATCCGATCGTCAGCGGCAACAAGGTTTCCTTCGAGTGGACCTTCACCGGCAACAACAGCGGTGCCTGGGCGGATGGCACGAAGGCGACCAACAAATCCTTCTCCTTCGATGGCGCCTCGGTTTTCGTCATAGAGAACAACGCCATCAGGCAGCAGTCGGATTACTATGATGCCCTCGGCTTCTACAAGCAGCTTGGCCTGATGTAAGCCGACAACGTTCCGGCGGCGCCCGCCCGGCGTCGCCGATTGCAGAGCTACGAATGGAACAAATTTCCTCGCACCGCGTCATCTAGGCGATGAACAAAGAGGACAAAATCCATGCTTAAATGGGCTCTCATATTTTTCGTTATTTCGCTGCTCGCCGGCTTCTTCGGCTTCTCCGGCGTGTCCGCCGCCACCGCGACGATTGCGCGTGTTCTCTTCGGTATCGCGCTGGTGATTTTCCTGATCTTCCTGATCCTGGCGCTGATGGCCGGCAACGCGGTGCTTTAGTCGGCTGCGCGCTGAGCGGAGAACAGGGGCACCGAGTCCTTGAAGCCTTTTCAGCGACACGGCACCCTGAAAAGCAAGACCGCGTGCTGCCGCTTCGGCGGCAGTTCGCGTATTCAGGCAGACGAGCGACTGCGACGGACCGGCAACCGCGGAAACGCGGGCCACGAAATTGACCGTCCTTCCGAAAATATCGCCGTCGCGCGACACGCTCCCGGCTTTGCTGCTCGAGGGTAAGCGACACCTTCGTCGCTACCGGCTCGACCATCGTCTGGCTGGCGAACTCGAACGAGAAGATCTGCCTTTCACCCCCTCCGCCAGAACATCGGGGGCGATGCCGGCGTTCAGCCAATCGGGTTAGAGCAGGCTCGCGCCGACGTTGATGGCAAGCGCCAGAATGGTGGTGTTGAACAGGAACGACAAGATGGAATGCAGCAGCGTCAGCTTGCGCATCTCCACCGACGTCGTTGCAACATCGGCCGTCTGCGAGGCGACACCGATGGTGAAGGAGTAGTAGAGGAAATCCCAGTAGATCGGCTCCTCCACCCCATCTGGAAACTTCAGGCCTTCGCCTTTGTCTTCGCCGCCATAGAACCGATGCGCGTAGTGCACGGTAAACAGCGTATGGAGAAACACCCAGGAAATCAGGATGGTGACGATCGCCGCCAGCGCTCTTGTAAGTGCCACGCTTGGCGCTGCGTCCTTGACGGAATGCAACTCGAGGCCAATGCCGGCAATGCTGGCAAGTGCAGCCGAGATCGACAGGAAGAGCAGCAGCGAGTCGGAAAAATCCAGATCCTCGGCCTTTTTCCGGATCGTCTCGACGCTTGCTCGCAGCATCCGCCGCCATGTCGCGGCAATGAAGACGACCGCGGAGACATTCCAGCCCGCGAGCAGATTGCGGGCATTCACCTCCCGCGTCGTCAAAAGAAGGAAAACGAGGAGGCCGGCTAAGAGAGAGACAAGCACGACGACATGCTTGTACGCCAGCTGCGTCAAGCGGCTTGTCCGACCGTGTCGTTCGTACGCCATGAATTGCTCCGCCGGTGCGAGAATACCTTTGATATCAGCTTGATACCGGCAAGAGCAATATGGGCCTCAGCCCGTCCAGCCGCCATCGACGACATGGATCTGGCCGGTGGTGAACCCGGCCTCGTCACCGGCGAGATAGGTGACCAGCGCGGCGATTTCTTCCGGCGTCGCAATCCGGCCCATCGGCTGGCGGCCGATGAAATCCTTCAAGGCCTTCTCGTAGTCGCCAGTGGCGCGCAGGCGATCATGCAGCGAGGGGCTGTCCACCGTGCCCGGGCAGATCGCGTTGGCGCGAATACCCTTGGCGACGAAATCCGACGCGATCGACTTGGTGAGGCCGATAACGGCCGCCTTCGAGGCGCTATAGGCGAAGCGATTGGGAACGCCCTTAACGCTGGAGGCAACCGACGCCATATTGACGATCGATCCCTTGCCCTTCTCCAGCATCCCGGGGAGAAAGGTCCGGCACGTCGTGTACATCGCCTTGGCGTTGAGGTTGAAGGAGAAATCCCAATCCTTCTCGTCGCAGTCGAGGATCGTCCCGGCATGGACGAAGCCTGCGCAGTTGAAGAGAACATCGATCGGCCCGACCTCGGCAGCAAAGGCGCGGACCGCATCACCGTCGAGCACATCAAGGATGCGCTTGTCCGCTCCATCGAGCGTGGAAAGCGTCTTCTCGTTGATATCGGTGGCGTAGACATGCGCGCCCAGCGAAAGGAAGCGCTCGGCGCTCGCGCGCCCGATACCCTGACCCGCCGCCGTGATGACGACCTTCCTGCCTTCCAGACCGTGACTCATACGTCCTCCCGAATAATCCAGCGCTTGCGGCGCATTCATTCATATGCAAACAATATATTCACATTGACGTCAACCGAAGTGGAGTGCGGTTTCGTCGTCGAAGGAAACCTAATCGATTTCATGTCGCCCGGCATGGCAAATCTGGTCTCGCAAGAGACCAAGACGCGTCCCTGCGGCAAGATCACTCAGTGGGAGGAAACCGCATGCTTTTCGACACTCACCTGCACATCGTTGATCGGCAAGCGCTCGATTATCCCTGGCTGTCGGGTGCGGGTGATCTCAATCGCGACAATCTCTACGAAGACTATGCGCGCGATGCCCTGCGCTGCGGAATCTCGAATGTCCTTCACATGGAGGTGGACGTCGCAACTGATCGCATCGACGACGAGACGAACTACATCCGGGAGATCAGCCGTCGGCCGGGAAGTTTGGTTCGCGGGGTGATTGCCGCCTGCCGTCCTGAGGAAGAGAGCTTCGCATCCCACCTCGAGCAGTCGCTTGCCGATCCCTTCGTCAAGGGCTTCCGCCGCGTCCTGCATGTGGCGCCCGACGACACCGCCGCGCAGCCGATCTTCCGCGAAAACATCAAGCGGCTGTCCGCAACCCGCATGACCTTCGATCTCTGCGCCCTCCCTCACCAGTTCGAGACCGTTCTCGGCCTCGTCGATCACTGCCCTGATGTCCGCTTCATTCTCGACCATTGCGCCAATCCGCCGATCAAGAGCGGCATGAGCGACATCTGGCGCAAGGGCATCACCGAATTTGCCCGCCGCCCGAACGTGACGGCGAAAATCTCGGGCGTCATAGCCTACGGCGATCTGGAAAACTGGTCGGTCGAGAGCCTCCGCCCCTATGTCGAGCACACGATCGGCAGCTTCGGCTGGGATCGTATCGTCTGGGGCAGCGACTGGCCGGTCTGCACGCTGGGCGGCGGGCTGACGCCCTGGGTCGCGGCCACACATGCGCTGACATCCGGCTGCAACGCCGAGGAACGCGACAAGCTCTACCAGGCCAATGCCAAGCGCATCTGGTCGATGTGAATCGAAAAAGGGCGGCGCCGATGGCACCGCCCTTTTCTTTTGGAGCGCTCGTTAGCCTTAGGCGGCAGCGAGCTGCAATTCCTTCTGGACCATGGCGCGAAGCGTGCCGAGATCCTTTGCGAAGGCGCGGATACCTTCGGCGAGCTTTTCGGTCGCCATCGCGTCTTCGTTCATCATCCAGCGGAAGGTCTTTTCGTCGACGTTGATCTTCGACGCCGGCTTCGTCACCTCTGGCGAGAGCTTGCGCTCGAGCTTGCCTTGGTCGTTGGAGAGTTCGTCGAGCAGGTTCGGCGCGATCGTCAGACGGTCGCAACCGGCCAAGGCTTCGATTTCACCGGCGCTGCGGAACGAGGCACCCATGACGATCGTCTTGATGTCGTTGGCCTTGTAGTAGTTGTAGATGTCACGAACGGAGACAACGCCCGGATCTTCCTCAGGCGTGTAGTCCTTGCCGGTCGACTTCTTGTACCAGTCGAGGATGCGGCCCACGAACGGCGAGATCAGGAACACCTTGGCGTCGGCGCAGGCAACGGCCTGGGCCTTCGAGAACAGAAGCGTCAGGTTGCAGTCGATGCCTTCCTTCTGCAGGATCTCGGCAGCGCGGATGCCTTCCCAGGTCGACGCAAGCTTGATGAGGATGCGGTCGCGTTCGATGCCACGTTCCTTGTAGGACGCGATGATGCTGTGGGCCTTTTCGATCGAAGCCTTGGTGTCGAAGGACAGATCGGCATCGACTTCAGTCGATACACGGCCGGGCACCAGCTTGGACAGTGCGGCACCGACGGAAATCGCCAGACGATCGGCAACGGCAGCCGAAACGGCGTCCGGGTTACCGCCCTGCTTCTTGCCCCAGGCAACGGCTTCCTTGATCGCGTCAGCGAACATCGGCGTGCCGAGTGCCTTGAGCACGATGCTCGGGTTCGTGGTGCAATCGACCGGCTTCAGGCGGGCAACGGCCTCGATGTCACCGGTATCGGCAACGACGGTGGTAATTTCGCGGAGTTGGTCAAGCTTGGATGTCATGGCTACTGGTCCTTTTGACTTGAGCTGCGAACCGGCACGAATATCGCCCGGCAAATCTGTCTACGAAAAAACTGTATTGTTCATCGGATCGCACCCACCGTTTCCGAGCGGGCCGCTGATGTGGGGGACGGTCGTATCGCCGTTACGGAAAGACGTCATGCTTCGGATGCGCGGCTCGTCAAGCCGCAGCGCAAATGCCGACGATGACTTACCGCTTGCCCGCACATTGCCTCCTCGGACGCACAAGGCGACTACTTCACGGTGACTATCGCTATTCCGACCCAGATATGTCAAGGACATTTGTGCATTTCAATTGACATAAGTGTCACACCCGTCATTATCGGGCGGAACAACGAACCTGTCCTGGCTTGATGGTAGATCTAGGGCGCCAATCGCTCCGGAGGAGATGTGGCCAAGCTTAAACGCGGAACGCACACGGCTTATTCTGAAGCATCGTCGTTGAGATTGCGTGCGGCTTGGCTCTACTACAATCAGGGGCTGACGCAAAAGGACGTCGCCGAGCAGCTCGGCATCAGCCGCACAACCGTAATCCGCCTGCTGGACGAGGCGATGAAGCGCAGCGAAGTGCAGATCTGGATCAACGACTCGATCGGCGACTGCGTCGAGCTGTCGGTGAAGCTGGAGCGCGCCTATGGCCTCGATGAAGCGATCGTTGTGCCGGCCCCGGCGCAGCCGGATGCCAGCTCGCTGGCAAAAAGCGTCGGCCTTGCCTTGGGACAATTTCTCTCCGAAGCCATTCCCGACGACTACACCATCGGCGTCGGCTGGGGCCGCACCATGACAGCCTCGCTCTCAAGCTTCCGCCCGCCACGCCGCGACAATTGCAAGGTGGTCTCCCTGCTCGGCGGCGTCGTCGCGGTCCATCAGACCAACCCGATCGATTACACCTGGCGGCTCGCAAGCCAGCTCGGAGCCGAATGCTACATGTTCCTGGCGCCGCTGCTGGTCGATTCGACGGAGACGAAGCGGAACCTGATCGAGAAGTGCGGCCTGGACACGATCTACAGGCTGGCGGAAACGCTGGATCTTGCGATCGTCAGCTGTGGCGATATCGGCCCGCACTCGACCTCCCTATCGGAGGGATGGATCTCGAAGGCGGAACTGCAGCAGCTGATCGACGCCGGATGCGTCTGCGATACCATGTTCAACTTCCTCGACAAGGACGGCAACACGATCGATCACTCGATCAACAGCCGTGTCATGTCGGTGGATCTCGATACGCTGAAGAAAGCCAAGCATATCGTCTTGTCATCGGGCGGCGCGCACCGGGCCGTGGCAATCCGGGCGACCATCAAGCGCATCGGCTGCAATACGCTGATTACCGATGAGAGTGCCGCCAAGGCTCTGCTCGAGCTGGCTGACGCTACCTGAAAGCCCAGCGTTCAGAACCAGACGTCGCCGACCGTCCGCCCGTCGGTCGGCATATCCTCGAAACTATGCAAGCCATCGAAGCATCTTAGCGGAATGCCTGCCACATCTTCGGGTTCGGCGAGGCGAAGATTGACCGCGATCCTTGTCCGGCCGTCCTCTCCAGTCGTCAGGCTTCGCCAGCTGACGACATTTCCGCAGTGACTGCAGAAATTGAAAGACAAGCATCGCGAGCCGCGAATGTAGGGACGAAGCGCCTGGGTGGGGTCCTCAACTTCAATTCCATGGCCATCGTAATCATAAGCCCAGAGCACGCCATAACGCCGGCAGGCCGTGCAATTGCAGATCGTCGCATCGGGAATATGCCCCCTGAAGGTCCAGCGGACGGCTCCGCAGAGGCAGCTGCCGTGGGTTACGTTTCCATGACTTTGTGCTTCATCTGCCGTCATACCGCACTCCCGTCACCGCAACTGACACAGGCGCGACAATTGCGACTGCGCCCAGTTGCGCCCGAAATCCTGCGTATCCGGCAATCCTGACAAAAGGCTGCCGATCTCGCCATCGATTTCTATGTGAGTGTCGGTAATTCTGCAGGCGGCCATATCGAGAGAAATGGTCGCGACGACCTTTCCCTCTACCGGTGCCATCTGGAAGAGAGCGTCGTCCCCGGTCTCGCAGGTGAGCAGCGCCGTTGCCCTTACGGAGGCCACACCGTCACCGGATGAGCAGACGTCTGCCGACAGGACCCTGAAGCTGCTGGTTCGATTGGGACCGACGGGAAGCTGCTCGCAGAGCTGCGCGGTCGATATCGCGTGCGAAATGTTGCGCCATTCCGGGCTATAGGTCGCGGACTTGCAGCCCGCCCATGCCGGCGCACTACCCATCAGACACAGGACAGTGGCGACGCCAACGATCCTGGACGGCTTCTCTCCTGCCTTCATGCTTCCGCCTCCCCGCGAATCCCAGCCGGAGAATCAAACCCGCAATTCCCGGGTTTTTGATGGCAGAAGTGGTCAGACAGGGCAGGATGCGGCGACGGAGGCGCGCCGCATCATGACTGCTACTGATCAGGCGTGCGCCGCTTCCCAGCCGAGCATCGCCCGCTTGCGGGTCAGGCCCCAATGATAGCCGGTCAGCGCGCCGCTCTTGCCGAGCGCCCGGTGACAGGGAACCACGAACGAAATCGGGTTGGCGCCGACCGCCGCTCCGACGGCGCGCATGGCCGTGGGTCGTCCGATATCGTTGGCGATATCGCTGTAGGTCACGGCCCTGCCGAACGGGATCTTCAGCAGGCTTTCCCAAACCTGCACCTGAAAATCGGTGCCAATCAGCACGACGCGTAGCGGCTGCTCGCATGTCCAGCGTCCCGGCTGGAATATGCGCTCCGCATAAGGCGCGGTCGCTTCGGTATCTTCGACATAGGCTGCATTCGGCCAGCGGCATGTCATATCCTCGAGGCAAGCCACTTCGTCACCGATATCGCTGAAAGCGAGCCCCGCAAGGCCACGCTCCGTTGCCATTACAAGTGCGAGGCCGAAAGGCGACGGATGGAAGCCGTAGCGGATCGTCAACCCGCCGCCGCGCGCTTTCCATTCGCCGGGCGACATCGCCTCGTGGGTCACGAAAAGATCGTGCAGGCGGCTGGGGCCGGATAGCCCGACCTCGATCGACGTCTCCAGTAGCGGCATCGATTCCTGGCGCAGAAGCCGCTTTGCATGGTCGAGCGTAACGGCCTGCAGGAACGCCTTGGGAGAGAGGCCCGCCCAGCGCGTGAACGTCTTCTGCAGCTGCGTCGGCGACTGGCTGAGCCGCGCCGCGATGATTTCGAGAGACGGCTGATCGCGATAGTCCTCGGTGATTAGTTCGATCACCTGACGCACGGTTTCGTAATCAGAGCCCTCGGGCGTGATGTCGGTGTTCAGCTTGGCTACCATGTTCATGATCTTTCTCCTTGTACCAAGGAGATAGTCAAGGGCGGGATTGCAAGCCACCCGATTCTTGCCGGCCGGTCATATCCGCTGCTTGACGGTGGCAAGCGCCCGCTTGAAGGCCTTTGCAAAGCTCTCGCGGTCATCGGGATTGAGAAACGAGCCGATATCCGTGCCCTTTCCTTCCCCTGATATGTACATGGAAAGGATGCCTATTTCCTGGTGCCGGCGAACAAAGAAGCGGGTCCAGAACGGATTGAAGTGATGCTCGACCATCCTGCCTGACGGCGCGAACTTGCGGACCGAAATATCGGTGCGCGATACAGTCACTTCCTCCCGCGCGCGGCCGGACCGGTAGTTCAGCCAGAAGGCACCATAGAGCAGCAGGAAATCCAGCCCGAAAAAGAAGCCGATCGGCCAGGCACCCGTCGCCACGAAGAACATGCCGTACAGGCCGCAGACGGCACCGGTCAGAAGCAGCAGCACCTTGAAACCCTTGCGACCGAGCGACCGGTAGGGAAAAAGCTCGGCGGCAAAAACAGGTGGTTCGTTGGCTCTATCGGCGTTGCTTTCCATCATGGCTGCCAAGTATAGATTTTACATGCCGACTCCGAAACTCAAATCATCCGCCACATCGTCGCAGAACTCGAAAGTGATCGTCCGCCGCAAGAAGCCGGTGACGGTTCGCTCGGCCTATTCGGAAGCCGAGCGGGAGGAGATATTCCGGCGCTTCTCGATCCAGCGGCCGGAGCCGAAAGGCGAACTGGAGCACAGCAACCCATTCACCCTTGTCGTCGCCGTTGCTCTCTCCGCCCAGGCGACGGACGCGGGCGTCAACAAGGCGACGCGCGCGCTCTTCAGGATCGCCGACACGCCCGAGAAGATGCTGGCGCTGGGGGAAGAGCGCGTCCGCGATTACATCAAGACCATCGGGCTCTATCGGAACAAGGCGAAGAACGTCATCGCGCTCTCGCAGATGCTGGTCGACGCGTTCGGCGGCGTCGTGCCGCAGACGCGCGAGGAACTGGTTATGCTCCCGGGCGTCGGCCGCAAGACCGCCAACGTTGTGCTCTCCATGGCCTTCGGCCAGGCCACCATGGCGGTCGATACCCACATCTTCCGCATCGCCAACCGCATCAGGCTGGCGCCAGGAAAAACGACCGACGAGGTCGAGGAGCGGCTGATGAAGGTGGTGCCGCAACACTACCTCTACCACGCGCACCACTGGCTGATCCTGCACGGCCGCTATACCTGCAAGGCCCGCAAACCGGAATGCGAGCGCTGCGTCATTGCCGACATCTGCAAATCGCCGGAAAAGACCTGGGATGTGCCCGCCCCGCTGGTCGAGCTACCGCCGCAGGTGATCGGTGAGGCCGTCGAGTAGGACGTTCACATCCGAACGCCGAGTTCCTGGCGCGACAGCAGCTTGTTGAGATGCACCATCATGCCCGCGGCAAACAGCGGCGTCAGCAGATTGACGATAGGAACGGCCAGAAATCCGGCGATGACGAGGCCGGCAAGAAAGACGGTGCCGGCGTGTTGCGCCCGGAACTGCCGCGCTTCCTCAGGCGAGCGAAATCTCATCGCCGCGAACTCGAAGAACTCCCGCCCTAAAAGGTAGCCGTTGACCAGAAAGAACGCCGCGATGTTGATGCCCGGTATGAAAAGCAGAAACAGCGCGACGACATTGCCGAGGATCACGACGCCGAGGAACTTGATCGAACTGGAGATCGAGGCCGCCAACGGCATCGCCGTCCCCGCGGCGTCCGACGGATAGTCACGCTTCTCGACGATCTCGGCAACGTCGTCGAGAAACAGGCCGGCGATCAACGCCGTCACCGGTGACAGCAGTAAAGCCAGTCCGAGCGCAAGCCCGATCCCAGCCATGATCAGGAAAACAAAGCTCAGCCAGCCAGCCCAATCAGGCATGGCCGGAAAGAAGGCGGCGATCCAGGGGAAGATGAGGGAGATGAAAACGCTGCGCAGCGCCAGCCACAAAGCGACGAGCACAAGAACGGTCAGCCCGAGCACTTTCCAGAAAACCGACCTCGTCTCCACCGCGAAAAGATTAGCGGCAGCAAGGCGGGCGGCTTGAAAGATCATTTTGACGTCTCCGGTTGTGGCCAGGATGTAAGAAATGGATCTTTGAACGGCAAGGCTGAAAATATTTCGGTTGTTCTTCGAAATCTTGTCGGAAAAGGCATATTAATATATATTTATCTAACATCACAATTTGCTGGAGATGTGCAGCTTCTAGGCGCTTTTGCAAACCGACGGTTTACTTCAAGTGACCAAGAAACACTTCCGGAAAGATCAGGAAATCTGCCGTGGAAGATTTTGTTCACAAGCTCCGGCACTACGCCAAATCCGGCACCCCCGCCGAACGGCGGATCGCGAAATATTTCGCCGAACACCTCAATGATCTGCCGTTCGAAACCGCCGCATCGGTCGCCGATCGGCTGGATCTGAGCCCTATGACCGTCGGCCGTTTTCTGCGTGCGCTCGGCTATCAGGGATTGGATAGCGTCAAGGTGCAGATCCGCGAGACGACAAGCATTTCGGCAACGCAGATGCAGGCCTCGATCACGGAATTGCAGACCGATGCGTCCGACGGCAAGACGCTGGCGATGCTGGTTTCCGAGCAGATCCAGGCGCTTCACCACATCTACCATCTGACAGGCCAGCCGCAATGGAAGGACGCGATCGCCGCGATCAACGTCGCCCGCGAGGTCTTCGTGGCATCGCATGCGGGTCTATCAGGCTTCGCGGCTCATTTCTGTCAGCGCCTAACGCAGGCGCGCGACGGCGTCTGCGCGCTCGATGGGACCGGCAGTCGCTTTGCCGAGCTCTTCGCACGCCTGAACGGCAACGACGCGCTGCTCGTCGTCATCGACAGCCAGCGCTTCGGCAAGGCACGGCTCCTGGCCCGCACTGCCCGGCGCTACGGCTACAAGGTTCTGGTGATCACCGCCCAAAGCGCAAACTGGATGCCCGATCAGACCAACCTGATCCTGCCGTTGCCGGCGTGTCGCCCGGACGAAGGCGATTGCCTGCCTCCCCTGATGGCGCTTCTCGATTGCCTCTCGGAGGCCGTCGTTACCGCGGCCGGGCAGGAAGCAACGGCGCGAAAGCGGCGGATGGCCGAATTCGCCGCCATGCTGGGCGAAAGCGCCCATCGCTGATCCCCAACGGCTATTCCATCACCTCCAGCTCGGCGCGATGCCGGTACATCGCCATCAGTCGCCGATAGTCCCTGTCGTAGACCGCCCGTTTGCTTGCGTCCGGAAACCGCACGTCGCCTCCGGGGTACATCGCCTCGCCTGCGGCAGGCAGATCGGCATGGAAGCCGCAGGCGACGGATGCGGCCATCGCGGTTCCGAGCAGCACGGCCTCGTTCATCTTCGGCACGACGACCTTGCAGCCAGTCGCATCCGAGTAGAGTTCCATCAGCACGGGGTTCTTCACATGGCCGCCCGCGACATGCAGGGTGTCGGGCACGTAGCCATATTCCTTCATCCGCTCGAGGATATGGCGGATTCCGAGCGCGATCCCGACGGCTGTGCGCCAGTAGAGCGCGCAGAGCCCGTCGAAGGAGCTATCGAGCGTCAGCCCACTGATGGCGCCGACGGCATGCGGATCGGCAAGCGGCGAGCGGTTGCCGTGGAAATCGGGCAGGACGAAGATGCGAGCGCCGAATTCATCCCCCTCTTCGGAGCGAAGCTGGGCAATGCGCAATGCGATCCTCTGATGCAAGGCGGCGGTCGGCTCACCGCCTGCCGCATGCATCCGCACGATATGATCGAGCAGAGCGCCGGTCGCCGATTGCCCAGCCTCGACCAGCCAGGTTTCCGGAAAGACCGCTTCGTAATACGGGCCCCACATGCCGTGGCTTGGCTTGCGGTCGCGCGAAAACGACACGATGCAGCTCGATGTGCCGGCAATCAGCGCCAACTGGCGCTCGAGCGCGCTGGTATCGCGCGCCTCGCCGCCAAGCGTGCCGAGCGCGCCCGCATAAGCGTCAATCATGCCAGCGGAGACATGGCACTTGGTCGTCAGGCCGAGCGCGGAAGCAGCCTCCCGTGTCAGTGTCCCGACGCTTCTGCCGACCGGAACCGTTTCGCTAGGCAACCGTCCGCGCTCCTGTAGGTCTTCAAGCCCGATCTGCTCGAGAAAATCCGACTGCCAGCCCTTGTCGAGATGCGCGAGATAATTCCACTTCGCCGTCAACGTACAGCGCGACCTTGCCAGCGCGCCTGACGCCTTCCAGGTCATGAAGTCGGCAAGGTCGAAGAGATAACCGGTGTTCATCCATGTGCCCGGCAGCTTCTTCTTCAGCCACATCAGCTTCGGCATTTCCATCTCGGGCGACATGAAGTGCCCGGAATGCTCCATGACGGGATGTTTCGTGGCCGTGCAGAAATCGGCCTCCTTCAGCGCCCGGTGGTCGAGCCAGACGATGGTATCGAACCGTCGCTCGCCGCCGGTTGAAACGCTGATCTGCCCGCCATCGACGTCACGCACGACGAGCGAACAGGTGGCGTCGAAGCCGATCGCACCGACTGATTCCGGTGCCGCGCCGGATTGCTCCATGGCCTTGCGCACGGAGATACAGACAGCCGACCAGATATCTTCGGAATCATGCTCGGCGTGATTTTCACGCGGGCGGTTCATGATGATCGGATGTTCGGCCTTGCCCAGGAGCTGGCCACGGATATCGAAGACGCCAGCGCGCGCGCTGCCGGTGCCGATATCGACCGCGACCACATGCTGAGGCATTAAAGGTGCATCCCGTCCCGTTTATGTTTTCGGACAAGGTGGATCAAATCCGGCATCGCGTCAAACACCGCTTCGGGCGAAAGCCGGTCAAGTTCAGCGCGATAGCCCGCGAAATTGGCGTGCGAGCCGCCGGTGAAGGCAAACACCGTCATACCTGCGGCCTTGGCCGCTTCGATGCCCGCGGGGCTATCCTCGATCACGACGCAATCGGCCGGATCGACGTGCATCTCGCGCGCCGCATGCAGGAAGAGGTCGGGCGCCGGCTTGCCGTTCTTTACCATCGTCGCGCTGAAGATGTCGGGCAGCCGATCGATCAGGCCAGTCACCGTCAGCGATAGGCGGATGCGCTCCACCTGGCTCGAAGACGCGACACAACAGGGAATGCCGAGCCCGTCGATCGTCGCGGCAATGCCATCCATGGGCTTCAGCTCCTTGCGAAAGCGTGCATAGAGATTGGTGCGCAACTGCTCGAGAAATTCCTGTCCGGGATGGACGTTGTACTCGTTCTTCATCGCGTCGATGACGGTCGCGAGGCTTCGTCCGAGGAAGCGGCCATAGACCTCATCTTCGGTAATCGGCACTCCCAGATCGTTCATCGCCTTGACGAGAACGCTGACCGAGATCGGCTCGCTATCGACGAGCACGCCGTCGCAGTCGAAGATGACCAGCCGTGTTTCAGCTTCAGCCATGACAGATCCAATCGCAGTTGGTGCAGAAGATCCCCTCCGCCGGACGGCAGAGGGTGGCGGCAGCAGTGCCACCACCTGATCCTCACACGGCAAGCTTGTTGTCGAGATAGAGCTGCAGGGTTTCGCGCGTGCCCTTTTCCCACAGGGTTTTCAGTGCGTGGGCAAAGCGTTTGCGGAACACCTCGGATTTCGACACCTCGCCGAAGATGTCGTCGAAGGCGAGGAAGGCCATCGGATCGTCCTTGGCCTTCAGCGCTGCGGCATGCAGTCGGTCGGCGCTGGCGTCGTTGAAGACGATGTCCTTGCCGCTGTCGGTCTTGCCGGCGAAGTAGCGGCACCAGAGCGCCGAGACCAGTGCTAGCCCGACCACGTCGCGACCCTGGTTCAGGTTATCGAGCGTGGACGGCAGGATGAACTTCGGCTGGCGGTTGGAGCCGTCCTGCGCCAGGCGCGGGATGGTGTCGGCGATCTTGGGGTTGAGCAGGCGATGCTCGATCAGCGCGAAGTAGTCGGTCAGCGAGGTGTTCGGGACCGGCGGCACGATCGGGATGATCTCTTCCTTTTCCAGCTTGGCGAGGAAGGCGCGGATCAGCGGGTCCTCCATCGAGTCATGCACGAAATGGATGTCCATCAGCGCCGCCGGATAGGCGATCGCCGCGTGGCCGCCGTTCAGGATGCGGATCTTCATGTGCTCGTAGGGTGTCACATCCGGCACGAAGGTGACACCGACCTTCTCCAGCGCAGGACGTCCTGATGTGAACTTGTCTTCCAGCACCCACTGCTTGAACTCTTCGCAATAGACAGGCCAGTTGTCCTCGATGCCGAAAGCGTCCTTCAGGAGGTCGATCTCGCGCTGCCCCGTCGCCGGTGTGATGCGATCCACCATCGCGTTCGGGAAGGCGACATTCGCTTTGATCCAGTCGGCAAAGGCGGGATCGGACAGGCGTGCGGTACCGACGACAGCATTCGACGTGACGACGCCGTTATGCGGAATGTTATCGCAGGACATGACCGTGAACGGCACGATACCCTTGTCCTTGCGCGCCTTGAGGCCGGCAACGATCAGGCCGAAGACCGTCTTCGGTTCGGACGGGTTCTGTCCATCAGCGGATATCGCCGGATGGCCTGGATTGAACTTGCCGGATGCGTCGATGAAATAGCCGCCTTCGGTGATCGTCATCGAAACGATGCGGATCGTGGGATCGGCCAGCTTGGCAATGATCGTCCTTGCATCGCCGACCGGCAGGATGTCGATCATCGGCGCGGTGACGCGCGCAGCCGTCTTGTTGTTGTCCTGCTCGACGACCGTTGTCAGGAAATCCTGGTCGGCGAGTTTGTCGCGCATCGCCGCGTCGGAGGGAAGAATGCCCGCGCCGATGATCGCCCAGTCATGATCCTCGCCCAGGTTGAACAGGTCGTCGAGATAGATCGCCTGATGGGCGCGGTGGAAATTGCCGACGCCGAAGTGCACGATGCCCGCCTTCAGCGACGCCCGCTCATAGGCAGGCACGGTGGCCGTCTTTGCCGCGTTGGAAAGCGTTGCCAGCGATAGTTTGCACGTCATGTCTCAGTCCTCTTGAAGGTCTTCGGGGCCAGCCATGACCCCGCGGGCCTGTCGGCCCCGGTATCGGCGCGCCGGGCACCTCGTCCGGCACGCGCGGTCTTCCCCACCCCGGAAGCCTTGCTCAGATGGCGAGCCCGGCCTCGTCGAACTTGTGAATGCGCGCCTTGTCGGCGGTCAGGTAGACAGTGTCGCCGGCCTTGGCCGGGAAGTCGCCGCCGCCGCGCGCCGTCATCTGCCCGATGCCTTCGACATCGACATGCAGGAAGGTGTCGGAGCCAAGATGTTCAGCGACGGTGACCTTGCCCTTCCATTCGCCGCTCTCGGTCGAAAGCTGGATGTGTTCGGGCCGTACGCCAATCGTCTGCGAGCCCTGCGGCACGAAGTTCATCTTCGGCGAGCCGATGAAGCCGGCGACGAACAGGTTGCGCGGCCTGGAGTAGAGCTCCATCGGCGAACCGACCTGCTCGATGTTGCCGCGGTTCAGGACGACGATCTTGTCGGCCATGGTCATGGCCTCGACCTGGTCGTGGGTGACGTAGATCATCGTCGTCTTCAGTTGCTGGTGCAGTTCGCTGATCTCGAGGCGCATGTTGACGCGCAACGCCGCATCGAGGTTCGATAGCGGCTCGTCGAACAGAAAGGCCGAGGGCTGGCGCACGATGGCGCGGCCGATCGCGACACGCTGGCGCTGACCGCCGGAGAGAGCGCGCGGCTTGCGGTCGAGATAGTCGGTGAGGTTGAGCACACGGGCCGCGTCCGCCACCTTCTTGTCGATGTCGGGCTTGGCCATGCCAGCCATCTTCAGCGGGAAGGCGATGTTGCTGCGTACGCTCATATGCGGATAAAGCGCGTAGGACTGGAACACCATGGCAAGCCGGCGTTCCGACGGCGCGGTCTCGGTCGCATCCTTGCCGTCGATCACGATCTTGCCGGCGCTGACATCCTCCAAGCCGGCAATCAGCCTGAGAAGCGTGGACTTGCCGCAGCCCGAGGGGCCGACGAAGACGACGAACTCGCCATCCTTGATCTCGAGGTCGATCGACGGGATGACCTTGGCTTCGCCGAAGACCTTCGAAACTTTCTGAAGGGTAATGCTGCCCATGTTTCTCTCCCTGAGATCTTATTTCACCGCGCCGAAGGTCAGGCCGCGGACGAGTTGTTTCTGCGAGAACCAGCCGAGGATCAGGATCGGGGCGATCGCCATGGTGGAGGCTGCCGAAAGCTTGGCGTAGAACAGGCCTTCGGGGCTGGAATAGGAGGCAATGAACGCCGTCAGCGGCGCCGCTTTCGAGGCACTGAGGTTCAGCGTCCAGAAGGCTTCGTTCCAGGCCAGGATGATATTGAGGAGCAGCGTCGAGGCAATGCCCGGCACCGCCATCGGCGTCAGCACGTAGATGATTTCCTTGGCAAGCGATGCACCGTCCATGCGGGCCGCCTCCAGGATCTCGCCGGGGATTTCCTTGAAGTAGGTGTAGAGCATCCAGATGATGATCGGCAGGTTGATCAGCGTCAGAATGATCACCAGACCGAGGCGGCTATCGAGCAGGCCCGAGTTGCGGAAAAGCAGGTAGATCGGGATCAGCGCGCCGACCGGCGGCATCATCTTCGTCGACAGCATCCACATCAGGACGTCCTTCGTCCGCTTGGTCGGCGAAAACGCCATCGCCCAGGCGGCGGGGATCGCGATGATCAGGCCGATCAGCGTCGAGCCGAACGAAATGATCACCGAGTTCATGAAGTGGCTGAGGTAGTTCGAACGGCTCTGCACCTCCGAATAGCTCTCCGTCGTCCAATGGAAGAACAGGAACTGCGGCGGCGAGGCGATGGCATCGGCTTCCGTCTTGAAGCTCGTCAGGAACGTCCAGAGGATCGGGAAGAAGATCAGGATGCCAAGCGTCCAGGCAATGGCGGTCATGACGACCTTGCGCTGTGTTGTGACTTTTCTAGCCATCTCAAGCCTCCAGATTCTTGCCGACAAGGCGCACGAGGAAGATCGCAACGATGTTGGCGAGGATAACCGCGACGATACCGCCCGCCGAAGCGCCGCCGATATCGAATTGCAGAAGCGCCTGCACATAGACGAGATAGGTGAGGTTCGTGCTCTGCGTGCCGGGGCCGCCATTGGTGGTGACGAGGATTTCAGCAAACACCGAGAGCAGGAAAATCGTCTGGATCAGGATGACAACCGTGATGGCACGGGCCATATGCGGCAGGACGATGTAGATGAATTTCGAAACGACGCCGGCGCCGTCCATTTCGGCGGCTTCCTGCTGCTCTTCGTCCAGCGACTGCAGGGCGGTCAGCATGATGAGCGTCGCAAACGGCAACCACTGCCAGGCGACGATCAGGATGATCGAGAACAGCGGCGCATTGGCAAGCCAGTCATAGGGTTGCAATCCGAGCGCCTTGGCGAGATGCGCGAAGAGCCCGTTGACCGGGTTCATGAACATGTTCTTCCACACCAGAGCGGCAACCGTCGGCATGACGAAGAAGGGCGCGATGACAAGGATGCGGACGATACCTTGCCCGTAGATCTCCTGGTTCAGCAGCAGCGCAAAGGCTATGCCGCCCACCACCGTAATCAAGAGCACGCCGAGCACCAGCAACAGCGTATTGATCAGCGCAGCGAAGAAGGCCGGATCGGTCAGGAAGTATTTGTAATTGAGGAAGCCGACGAAGGTCTCCATCCCCGGGCTGAGCAGATTGTAGTTCAGCGTCGAAAAATAGATCGTCATCACGAGCGGGACGATCATCCACAGAAAGAGCAGGATCACGGATGGCGCAATCATCATTCGTGCTGCGGAGCGGGTGTGTAACGTTGCCATGGCGACGACCGATCATGTCAGGAGGGGCGAACGGCTGCTGGACAGCTAGGTAAAAAGGGGCCGCCGACGCAATTTCGGGCACCGGCGGCCTAGACGGGCGGGGAGGTCAAATCCCCCGCCTTCTCAGGAGGTTATTTATTTGATGTAACCAGCCTTGGTCATTTCGCGCGTGGTCAGCTGCTGTGCGCTCTGCAGAGCCTGGTCGACCGAAACCTGGCCGGCGAGAGCTGCGGAGAACTGCTGGCCGACAGCGGTGCCGATACCCTGGAATTCAGGAATAGCGACGAACTGCACGCCGACATAAGGAACCGGCTTGACGGTCGGCTTGGTCGGGTCGGCGGAGTTGATGCTGTCGAGCGTCATCTTCGCGAACGGCGCTGCCTTCTGGTAGTCGGCACTCGCGTAAAGCGAAGAGCGCGTACCGGGAGGTGCGTTCAGCCAGCCGTCCTTCTCGGCGACGAGGTTGGTGTAGTCCTTGCTCGTTGCCCAGGCGACGAACTTCTCAGCTGCTTCGACCTTCTGCGAGCCTGCCGGGATGGCGAGGTTCCAGGCCCAGAGCCAGTTGCCGCGCTTGCCGAGACCCTTGTCCGGAGCCAGAGCGAAGCCGACCTTGTCGGCCACGGTGGATTCCTTCGGGTTGCTGACGAAGGACGCAGCAACGGTTGCATCGATCCACATGCCGCACTTGCCGGTCTGGAAGAGCGCCAGGTTTTCGTTGAAGCCGTTGGACGAAGCACCGGGAGGACCGGCTTCCTTCATCAGGTTGACGTAGAAGTTCAGCGTGTCCTTCCACTCGGGCTGATCGAACTGCGGCTTCCACTGTTCATCGAACCAGCGTGCACCGAAGGAGTTTGACATGGCCGTCAGGAAGGCCATGTTTTCGCCCCAGCCAGCCTTGCCGCGCAGGCAGATGCCGTAGATTTCCTTGTCTTTGTTGGTGATCTTCTTCGCGGCATCCGCGATGAAGTCCCAGGTCGGCGCGTCGGGCATCTTCAGGCCGGCAGCGTCGAAGAGGTCCTTGCGGTACATGACCATCGAGCTTTCGCCGTAGAACGGCGCCGCATAGAGCTTGCCGTCAGCGGTCAGGCCACTGCGGATAGCCGGTAGCAGGTCATCGGCATCGTAGTCCTTGCCGAGATTGTCGAGCGGCAGAAGCCAGCCCTGCTTTGCCCAGATCGGAACTTCGTAGGTGCCGATCGTCAGAACGTCGTACTGACCGCCCTTGGTCGCGATATCAGTCGTAACCTTCTGGCGCAGCACGTTTTCTTCGAGGGTTACCCACTCGAGATCAATGCCGGGGTTCTTCTTTTTGAAGTCGTCCGTCAGCTTCTGCATCCGGATCATGTCGCCGTTGTTCACGGTCGCGATCGTCAGCGTTTCGGCCGAAGCCATGCCGGCAAACGCCAGTGCCGAGCAGGCGCCCAGCAGAAAAGTTTTCAATGTCATATCTTCCTCCCAGAAGATGAGTGCGAGCATTCGCTTTGCTCATGGGCAATTACTCATCGCCACGCAAAAAAAGTCAATCACCATTCGTTGCTGCAACAGCGAATGGATGCATCATCTAACTGATTTCAAATATAAATATTTTTGCTCACGACTTGAGCAAATACTCAGCCGTGGCCTCGTCGGTGATCAACGCATTGATCTGATGGCCGGTCACGGCAGCTCGTATCGCCTTGAACTTGCGCTTGCCCTTGCCGATCCCGATCACGGTCGACGAATCACGCGGGGGAATGGAGGCAGACGCCACGCGCTCGTTGATCGGATTGTCG
Source organism: Rhizobium sp. Root708 (assembly GCF_001429725.1). Classification (GTDB taxonomy): domain Bacteria; phylum Pseudomonadota; class Alphaproteobacteria; order Rhizobiales; family Rhizobiaceae; genus Rhizobium. The sequence continues at coordinate 365,800 of NZ_LMHV01000040.1, forward strand.
AGAAGCTTGCCATCGGCATCGAAAACCCAACCGCAGATCTCGCCGACAGCGCCGTTGCGCATCAGCTCCATCATCTCGTCCTTCTCGAGAAAGCCGTCGACGCAAAGCGGTCCGTCGATGCCGAGCTCGCCGATGCCGACGAAGGTAACATCAGCCTGTGCGCTCATCTCCAGCGTCGCGCGAACGAGTTGCTGCCCGTGAAGGGTTTCCCGCTCCTCGGCCGATGTCACGAGAACTGGAAGGGGCATTGGAAAATGCCGCGCCTTGACCGCATCGGCCATGCTGAAGATGACATTGTAATAGGCAGCCGAACCGTCAGGAGCGATATTGCCGGTCAGCGACACGATGCGATGGTTGGGACATTCGATCGCGGGCAATTGATCGACCGCGGCTTTCAGTGTCCGCCCCGTCCCGACCGCCAGCACGATCGGATCCGTCCGCTTCAGCCAGCGCTCGATTTCAGCGGCGGTCGCCTCGGCAATCCCGACCGTTGACGAGCCAGAGCCCGGGTCGCTCGGCACGACTTCGACATGCTTCAGATTGAACTTCTTGCGCACCGCATTGGCAAGTTCGAGGCAGGCGGCGATCGGGTGGTCGAGCCGCACCTTGATCAAGCGCTCGGCCACGGCAAGCGACACTAGGCGCTGCGCGGATTGGCGCGAAATCCCCATTGAGGAGGCGATCTCATCCTGCGTTCTGCCAGCGACATAATACAGCCAGCCGGCGCGCGCCGCATCGTCAAGCCGCCCGGAAGTTTCGGATCTCTTCACCATCAACCTTTACCACAGACCGCGCCCGACGAAGCGGGAGCCCGATTTCGTTGCAACAGATCAAAACAAAATTCGGGCAATTGTCGAGTGCGATGAGAAAATGCGCCGAAGATATTCGGCGATCACCGCGACACGTCCCGCCATCTCCTCGCCATTTTTGCCGCCGAAGCCACGCTTGACCGATCGGCGTTACCAACGCTAACTGTCTGCGAGAGGGAAAGCCGTGCGTATCCTGCTGGTTGAAGATGACAAGATGATCGGGGAAGCGGTGCGCGATCACGTGATCGCGGCCAACCATGCTGTCGATTGGGTTGGTAACCTCGGCAATGCCGATGCCGCCATCGGGCCTGTCGACTATGGGCTCGTGCTTCTCGACCTCCAACTTCCCGACGGCAGCGGCGTCGATTTTCTCAAGCGCCTGCGCAGTCGCGGAATGAAGATGCCGGTCATCATTCTGACCGCGCGCGATCAGATATCCGACCGCATCGAGGGGCTGAACGCCGGCGCCGACGATTACCTCGTGAAGCCGTTCAATCTGGAAGAGCTGGAAGCAAGAATACTGGCGGTGGCCCGCCGCTATGATGCCAATCCACATCCGATCGTCCGCATCGCCGATATCGAGATAGACCGGCCACAGCATAAACTCTCGGTCGCCGGCGAGGCGATTATCCTGACGAGCCGCGAATGGGCCGTCCTCGATCTCCTGACCGCCCGGCCCGGTTCGATCGTATCGAAGGATCGGATCGAAGAAGCGCTCTACGCCTTCGGCTCCGAAATCGAAAGCAACACCGTCGAAGTCTACGTCAGCCGGTTGCGCAAGAAGATCGGCAAGGACCGTATCCGCACCGCCCGCGGCATCGGCTATACCCTCGGACGACCATGAAACGTGACCGCAGTATTGCACGCAGCCTGATCCTCACGCTGACTTCCATGATGGTCGTTTTTTGGCTGCTGGCGATCGGCCTCAGCTTCCGCGTGATGCAGCACGAGTTCGACGAGATCTTCGACAGCGCCCAGCAGGAAACCACCCAGCGGCTGCTCGCACTCATCGTCGACGACATGGATCAGCGCGATGCTCTCGAACCGCATGGCATCGCGATGCTGGAAACAGCCGCGGATCGGGAGTATCTGACCTTCCAGGTGCGAGACGCGCATGGGAAAGTGGTTCTCCGCTCCAACGACGCACCGGCCGAGCCTTTCCCCGCGCCGCTCGCCACGGGGTTCAAGGACAGCGAAACTGCGCGTATCTACACGGAGTCGACGCCTGACGGGCGACTTTTCCTGCAGGTGGCCGACCGCTTCAAGAACCGTCGCGAAGCCGTGCGCGAAAGCGCAGTTACCTTGCTGATCCCGCTGGCGGTACTCGTACCATCAAGTATTCTAGTAATCTGGCTGGTCGTTAGCCGCAGCCTGAAACCGCTAGACGCCCTGCGGCAGGATATTGGCACCAAGGATGGCGGCAATCTCGCGGAACTGGAAACCCGCGATCTGCCGAAAGAATTGAGGCCCATCGCGCGGTCCGTCAACTTGCTGCTCGCAAGGCTCCGCTCAGCCCTCGAAGCCGAACGGGAATTCACCGCCAACAGCGCCCACGAACTCAGAACGCCGATTGCCGGTGCGCTCGCTCAGACGCAGCGCCTGGCCGAAGAACTCCCTCCGGGTCCGACATTGACCCGTGCGCGGCAAGTGGAAACCTCCCTGATCAATCTCGGACGCTTGGCCGAAAAGCTGCTGCAGCTCGCGCGCGCGGAAGCGGGCATCGGCGGCAGCGCAACGGCTGCGGATCTGCGCAACGTGCTGGACATGATCGTAACGGATTTTGAACGCGATCGCCGCTCGAGCGGCCGCCTGCATTATTCGGTCGCCGACGGCGCCAGCCTCACCCGCAGCGCCGACATGGACGCTTTCGGCATCGTCATGCGGAACCTGATCGAAAATGCGCTGGTGCACGGCGACCCCGATCTTCCGGTCCGCATCAGCCTGGAGCAGGATGGCGTGATCCGCGTTATCAACGGCGGCGCCGTTGTGCGCGAGATGGATATGGCGACCCTCAAGAAGCGTTTCCGCCGTGGCCAGACCAACGCGTCGGGATCGGGCCTCGGCCTTGCGATCGCCGACCGGATCATCTCGCAGATGAGCGGCACGCTGGATCTCCTCTCGCCTGCGTCAGGAGAGGCTTCCGGCTTCGAAGCACGGATCAGGTTGCCGGCCTGAGCTCGGTTTTGGCTTGCAAATCACCGGGAACGGTGCGAGCAGACGCAGAGCTTCTCGAACAAGAAGATTGCGAATGATCATTTCCTTCGACATTGGCGGCTCTGCCATCAAAGGCGGGATTGCCCGGTCCGAAAACGACATCACGCCGCTCGACCGCTATCCGACACCGACCGACGATTTCGCGGCCTTCGTCGGCGTCCTGCGCAAGATCATCGAGGAAACCGGCGAGAAGCCGACGCGGCTGGCCTTCTCCATTGCCGGCGTCGTCGATCCGGACACACAGAGACTGACCTGCGCCAATATACCCTGCATTCACGGACGGAATTTCGCCGCTGATATCGAAGCCGAACTCGGCATTCCCGTAATTGTCGCCAACGATGCGGATTGCTTTGCAATGGCGGAAGCCGGTCTTGGCGCCGGGCGCGGGCATCGCATCGTCCTCGGCGTCATCCTCGGCACCGGCGTCGGCGGCGGGGTAATTGCCAACGGCAGACTGATCAACGAGGCGGGCGGCTTTGCCGGTGAATGGGGACATGGACCGATCGTCGCGTTGCGCGCTGGCCATCCGCCGGTCGAGATCCCGCACTATGCCTGCGGCTGCGGCCAGAAAGGCTGCGTCGACAGTGTCGGCGGCGCCCGCGGCATGGAACGGCTTCACAAGACGCTGCACGACATCGATCTCTCCAGCCGTGAGATCATCGACGACTGGCTGCGTGGCGAAGAGAAGGCAACCCGGACGATCGACGTCTATATCGACCTCGTCGCCTCCCCCCTCGCTCTGACGATCAATATAACGGGCGCGACGATCGTGCCGGTCGCTGGCGGCCTTTCCAATGTCGAGCCGCTGCTCCTCGAGCTGGACAAGGCTGTCCGGGAACGGATCCTGCGCAAATTCGACCGCCGTGTCGTCGTTCGCAGCGAATGCCGGGTCGAGCCCGGCCTGATCGGAGCCGCGCTCGTCGGCTTGCGCGCGGACGCCGAATAATTCCCCATTCACCAAATGAAAACGGCGCGGTATGACCGCGCCGTTTTCCGTATCATTCCGCCGCGATGGCCGGCGGAGTTCCATGAAGATGGCTGTCGTCGTTCCCGTTCGCGTAGTCTTCAGCCGTGTCGTCCTTTGCCTTCGGCTCCTTGCCGAAGAACAGGGCATAGGCTGCCGGCAGCACCAGGATCGTCAGCACTGTCGCGACCAGAATGCCGCCCATCATGGCATATGCCAACGGGCCCCAGAACACGCCGCGCGAGATCGGGATCAGCGCCAGAACCGCCGTCAATGCTGTCAGCATGATCGGGCGGAAGCGCCGGACCGCGGCACCGACGATCGCTTCCTGCCGATGCATCCCCGCCTTGATGTCCTGGTCGATCTGGTCGACGAGAATGATCGAGTTGCGGATGATGATCCCGAGCAAGGCGATGACGCCGAGGATGGCGACGAAGCCGAACGGAGCACCCGATATCAGCAGCGCGGCAGCCGCGCCGATGATCCCGAGCGGGCCGGTCGCCAGCACGAGCATCGCCTTGCCGAAGTGCTGCAGCTGCGCCATCAGCAGGAGAACGATGACGACGAGCATGATCGGCGCCTTCGCGGCAATCGAAGCCTGGCTTTCGGCGGAATCTTCCGCGCCACCCTGGATCTCGATCTTGTAGCCGGCCGGCAGGCTGTCGCGCAGCGGCTGCATGTCGGCATACATCTTCATCACGACATCGTTCGACTGCACGTCGTCAGGCAAGGTCGCCCGAACGGAAATGGTCGGCAGACGGTCACGCCGCCACTCGATGCCCTGTTCCAGAACCGGTACCACCTTGGCAACCTGCGAGACCGGAACGAAGCCACCGAAGTCAGTCGGAACGTAGACCGAGTTGACGGCCGATAGCAGCGAGCGATTGGCATCCGGCTCTCGGGCAACGATCGACACCGTCTCTTCTCCATCGCGGAAGTCATCCAACGGAGCCCCGGAAACCGCCGTCTGCAGCATCTGGCGTATGCGCTGCGACGTCACGCCAAGCGCACGCGCGCGGTCCTGATCGATCACCAGCTTCATTGCCGGCACCGGCTCGAGCCAGTCGTCATGGATCGCGCCAAGCTGCGGGTTCGCCTGGAACTTCGCCTTCACCTCGTCGGCGATCTTGCGGACTTCCTGACGGTCAGGCCCCATGATGCGCATCTGCACCGGCCAGCCTGTCGGCGGGCCGAGGAAAAGGCGATCGACCTTGCCGCGGATATCCGGGAAGTCCTGGGCAAGGATATCACGCAGCTTGACGATCAGGCGTTCACGCGCTGGCTCGTCGTTTGCCATGACAAGAAGCTGCGCGAAGTTCGGATTGCGAAGCTGCTGGTCCAGCGGCAGGAAGAAGCGCGGAGCGCCTTCACCGATGTAGGAAGCGACGAACTTCTTGTCGGCGTCACCCATGATCTTGGCTTCGAGCGCCTTGGTCTGCGTCTCGACTTCCTTGATGCTCGTGCCCTCAGGCAGCCAGAGATCGACGAGGATCTCCGGACGGGAAGACTGCGGAAAGAAGTTCTGCGGAATGAACTGGAAAGCCCAGAGGCTGGTCGCGAAAGTCACCAGCGTCATGGCAATGACGATGATGCGATGACGCACCGCCCAACCGACCGTCGCCCGCAGGCGGCGATAGAAACGCGTGTCGAACACATCATGGTGCTCACCCGCGTGCTTGCGCTGCTTCAGGATCATGTAGCCGAGCCAAGGCGTGAAGTAGACCGCCACGAACCAGGACACGACAAGCGCAATACCGACCACATAGAACAGCGTGCGCACATATTCGCCGGCTGTCGACTCAGCAAAGCCGACAGGAATGAAGCCCGCGGTGGTAATCAGCGTACCCGTCAACATCGGAAAGGCTGTCGAGGAGTAAGCGAAGCTGGCCGCCTCGACCTTGACCAACCCCTCTTCGAGTTTTCGTTCCATCAACTCGACGACGATCATGGCATCGTCCACCAGCAGGCCGAGCGCGATGATCAATGCCCCGAGCGAGATGCGCTGCAGGTCGATGCCGAGCTCGTACATGATGGCGAATGTTGCGGCCAGCACGAGCGGGATCGCGATCGCGATGACCAGGCCGGAGCGCCAGCCGATCGATAGGAACGAGACCACGAGCACGATCGCCAGCGCCTCGCCGAGCGCATGCATGAACTCGCTGATCGCATCGGTAACGACGTCAGGCTGGTTGGAAATCTGATCGACGGCGACGCCGTATGGCAACGACTGCTCGAAACGCTGATAGGTCGCTTCGACATCCTTGCCGACATCGGTCACCTTGAAGCCCTTGGCCATGACGACGCCGACCTGAACGCTATCATGCCCGTTGAAGCGGAACTTGCGCTCATACGGATCTTCCAGGCCGGAGTAGACAGTCGCGATATCGCCGAGGCGCGTCACCTGATTGCCGGCCTTCAGCCGCAGCTCGCGGATGTCCGCGGCCTTCGTGACATCGCCCTCGACGGAGATACGAACGGAGCGCGTCCCGGTGTCCACCGAGCCCGCTGCATCGACACTGTTCTGTCCCTTGATCGCGTTCTGAAGATCGAGAATGGTCAGGCCACGTTCGGCCAGGGCTTTCGAGGAGACGTCGATATAGATCTTCTCGGGCTGGTCGCCGATGATCACGGCCTTTTCGACGCCGGGCGTCGTCAAAAGCATGTCACGCGCCTGGATGGCGAATTTCTTCAGCTCGGGATAGCTGTAGCCATCGCCGCTGATCGAATGCAGCGTGATGTAGGTATCGCCGAACTCGTCGTTGAAATAGGGTCCGAGCAGCCCTTCCGGCAGCTCGCTGGAGATGTCGCCCACCTTCTTGCGCACCTGGTAGAAGGCGTCGGCCACCTGCTGGCTGTTGGTGTCGCCCTTCACCTGCAGGGTGATGATGGCGCTGCCCGCGCGGGTATAGGATTTCACCCAATCGATATGCGGGGTTTCCTGCAGCTTGCGCTCGATCTTGTTGACGACCTGGTCTTCCATTTCCTGGATTGAGGCGCCCGGCCATACGGCCTGCACGACCATGACGCGGAAGGTGAAATCCGGATCTTCCTTCTGACCCATGCGCATCAGCCCGAGAACGCCGGTGATGAGAATGAGGCCGAACAGGAAACGAGCGATGCTCGGATGGCCGATCGCCCAACGCGACAGGTTGAAGGGACGCTTCTCGGTGCTCGAGTTGTCCATGGTCCTAATCCCTCTCCTGATTCCGCTTAGCGAACGACATCGCCGCTGTCGGCCTGCGCCGACTGCTGCTCCGGCAGCTTGACCTTCAGGTTTTCAGTCATGAACTGCGTTCCCGCAGCAACGACGAGATCACCCGTCTGCAGGCCTTCGGCGACATTCACGCCGTCATTCGTGAAGTCCGCGACCTTGATCTCCCGTGCATGGACGGTATCGCCGTTGCGATCGACGACCCAGACGATCTTCTTGCCGTCCTTTTCAGCCAGTGCGCTGAGCGGGATCGAGACATGCGGATTGGTGCCGTCGGCCATTGCCTCGACCGTCGCGGTCATGCCGAGAAGCACCCGCTCGTCCTTGGGCAGGCTGACGCGAACGGAGAAGGTGCGCGACTGCGAGTCCGCGCTGCCGGAAACCTCCCGCACCTTGCCGTCAAGAACGAGCCTGTTGTCCGACCAGAAACTCGCCGTAACCGTCTTGCCCGGCTTGAACGCGGCAATGTCGTTCTCGGGAACCGCGATCTGCACTTCCTTCTCCCCATCGAGGGCGACCGTGGCAACCGGCGTTCCGGCGGAAACGACAGCGCCGGTATCGGCGCTGATCGCCGTCACGATGCCGGTCTGATCGGCCTTCAGTTCCGTGTAGGCCACCTGGTTTTTGGCCTGATCGAGCGAGGAAGCGGTCGCATCCCGCGTGGAAACCGCCTGGTCGTAGCTGAGGGCGGCCTGTTCGAGCTGCGACTTGGCCGTCACGCTCTTGTCGAACAACTGCTGGGCGCGATTGTGGGCGAGATCGGCCGTCGCGACGCCCTTTTCGGCAGCTGCGAGGTTTGCTTCCGCCGTCTTGACGGCGAGTTCGTAGTCCGTCGGATCGATGCGGGCGAGCAGGTCGCCCGGCTTGACACGATCGCCGATGTTGACGCGACGATCGGTAATCTTGCCGGCCACGCGGAAGCCAAGGTTCATCTCGACACGCGCCTTGACCGAGCCGGAATAGTCGAGCGACCTGATGTCACCCGCTTTTGCAATCTCCACGACCTTGACCGGCCGGACGACCTCTTTCGTTTCGGCTTTCTTCTCGTCGCTGCAGCTGGAAACGGCGAGCGCTACGGCGCCAAGGAGCGCGAAGGTGGCAATGGAAGGCAACGAAACTGTCTTCAGCGAAATCATCTTTCGCACTCCTGAAATGATCTTTGGGTTGGAGGGGCGGTGCTGGCCGCCCGCCTATTTCTTCAACGCCCGGATCGTGAACTCCACGAGTTCATCGACCGTGGCACGGTTGGTCTTGGCAAGACATTGCGCCACCATCTGCGGGTGGCAGAGCGAGATCGTGGCGGCGCCGAAGCAACGGGACGCAACATCAGCGTCCTGATCCGCGAATTCGCCGGATGCGATGCCTTCGCGGATCACGTCCGCGATCAGGGCATGAATGCTGTCGACGTGCTTCTCGATGACGTGCCAGTCACGCTCGATGGCAACGACGACCATCTCGTGAACCTTCTCCTGGTCCAGCATGGTATCGACAGTCATCTGATACTGACCTTCGACGAACCGGCGCAGCCGATCGGACGCGCTGATCGGCAGATGGCAGGCTTCGTAGGCCATCTGGTAGCTGGCAGCGAGCATGCGACCGCAGATTGCCTGGTGAATTTCCACCTTGGAAGCAAAGAACCGATAGACGTTCGCCGGCGACATGCCGAGATCCCGAGCAATGTCCGCCACCGTCGTCTTGGCATAGCCGTAGTGGCGAAACAGCCGTTCGGCAGCGTCGAGAATGCGCGAGACATTCTCCTGACGCGTCGCTTCCAGTGTGCTCTCGATGGTTTCTGCCATATGTTAAGGCATCCAATTACGACTGACGATTTTCGTATTTCGTCAGTCGTAAGACATCAGGCGTCATTTGTCAATCTGATGCAACGCAACATGGACGCCATGCCGCAGCCCAAAACAAAAGGCGCCGCGACTGGCGCGGCGCCTTTAAAACTCTGCAACTTGGTCCTGTCAGGCCAGCTTCACATCCAGTGAGATCGGAACAGCAGAGAGAGCCTTGGAGACCGGGCATCCGGCCTTCGCCTTGTTGGCAAGTTCGGTGAACGTCTGTTCGTCGGTATTTGGAATGGAGCCGGTCAGCGAAAGGTGGATCGCCGTGATGGCAAAGCCACCCTCGACGCTTTCAAGCGTGACCTTCGCCGTCGTTTCCATGCTGGTTGCCTTGAGGCCCGCTTCCTCGAGGATGAGCGAGAGCGCCATCGTGAAGCAGCCGGCATGTGCGGCTCCGATCAGTTCTTCCGGATTGGTGCCGGCGATGCCTTCAAAACGGCTTGCGAAGCCGTAAGGGTAGCTCTTGAGCGCCCCGCTCTGGGTCGATATCTGGCCTTTGCCGTCCTTGAGGCCGCCCGACCACTGGGCTGAACCTGTACGATTGATCTGCATGCCGTCCTCCGGTTTCTTTCGATTTTGATGGGAACGAAACGACCACGGCCCTTTCGCCCGCTGAACGAGGCATCTGCCCCTTCGACGCGATATAATCCTCTAGTCAAAGAAGGCGACACGGCTGTGAAATTTCTTTCCGCAGCGCAGAGCGTGAGCAAGCCGCTAATGCGGCATCAGCCCAACATGCGGCCGCTGTCGATCGTATAGAGATCCTGTGCGCGCTGGACGCCTCGCAGCGCATACCGGCCGATGCACGCAAGCGCCGCCCGATCCTCTTCGGGAATCGAGGCCGCGAAATCGGAAGAGATAAGGACGTTGAAATCGACGGAACGGCAGAGCGACGCGATGCGGCTCACCTCGTTGACCGCAGGGCCGATCACGGTGAAGTCCAACCGTTCCTGACTGCCGATATTGCCGTAGAACACGTCGCCGATATGCAGGCCGATGTAGACGTCAGTGGTCGGCCGGTCTTCCCGTGCCCGTTCCTCGTTGAGGAGGACCAGCTTTTCGCGCAACAGCTGCTCTGCGCGTAGCGCCGCACAACAGGCGTCGGACGCCGCTTCAGACTTGAAGATGGCGAGCACCCCGTCGCCGATCAGCTTCAGCACGTTTCCCCCCGCCTCGTGAACAGCCGAAATGACGACGTCGCTATAGGCGTTGAGCATCGGCAATATGTCTTCCGGCGGCACGCTGTCGGAGATTTTCGTATAGTTCAGGAGATCCGAGAACCAGAGAGCGGCCGAAATGCGCTCGGATTTGCCTCGGGAAATCTTGCCTTCGAGCACCTGCCGGGCGGCGTCTTCGCCGAGATAGACTTCCGCGATGGTGCGAGCGATACGGCCAAGCGCAATGCATTTGATGGCAAGCGCGAGAACCGGCACCAGCTTGCGCAGGATGATGAGATCCCGATCCGAGAAGCCCTCCGGATGCCGCGTGGTGAAATGTGAAAAGAAGCAATCCATCTCACCGATGGTACCTGCTTTGGCGAAGCGGTGAACCATGGCGATGAAGTCGGTGTGCCCCTCCGACTGCATTCTCTCGAGCATTGCGAAATCGGTCGGATCGCCGAAACCGATGCGACGACGCACCTCGTTCTCGCTGCCGGCCCAGAGATAGTAGAAGGCCGAACGCTGCCAGCTTTGCAGCGAATCCGCATCGCGGCCAGTCGGACCATACTCGAACTCAGGCTCGATCGCCTGCTCGCTGTCCCAGCGAAAAGCGCGACCTTCGTGCACCGGATGCAGCGTATCCATCAATGCCATGCCGCGATCGAGCCGCAGCCCGAATTCCCTGCATATCTGGCAAAAACCGGTCAGCAGCTCGGATTCGGACGCTCCCTTGAGCCCTTGCTCCGTCAGCCAGGCGGCAACTGTCCCGATATCGCTCTGTTCCATGAAAAGCTCCTCATTGAAACCAAGCTATCCCGCTTTCTTCAACGTGGCAAAGACCTTGCCCGTTCCGCCGGCAATTTCCCTTTGAAGCCAATCATTTGCCAAGACTACTCTGGCATAGCCGGGATTTTGCGGCTACCACAATGGCCGGAACGCTTTGGGAGGAGTCGGTCGGTGTCGGAAAATGTGCTTTATGATATTCGAGACGAACGTTTTCACGAACTGATTGCAGGCAGTGCGAAGCTGGAGGAGCTCTTTTCCGGTTGCCGCTGGACGGAAGGTCCGGTCTGGTTTTCCGATCTCAATTGCCTCCTCTGGAGTGATATTCCGAACGAACGGATGATGCGCTGGGTGCCCGATGGCGGCGTCTCTACGTTTCGCTCGCCTTCCAACTATGTCAACGGCAACACCCGCGACCGGCAGGGCCGGTTGATATCCTGCGAACATGGCGGCCGACGCGTGACCCGCACCGAGCCTGACGGCCGCATCACGGTGCTGGCTGATAGTTACAAGGGAAAACGGCTGAACTCACCGAACGATGTCGTCGTCAGATCGGATGGATCGATCTGGTTCACCGATCCCAGCTACGGCATAATGTCCGACTATGAGGGACACAAGGCGGAGCCGGAGCAGCCGACGCGAAATGTCTACCGCATCGACGCTGGCACGGGTGAAATCGAAGCTGTTGTGACCGACTTCATCCAGCCGAATGGCCTTGCTTTTTCACCGGACGAAAAGCGTCTCTTCATCGCCGATTCCGGTTCGTCCAACCACGAGGTGCCGCGCCACATCCGCGTCTTCGACGTCGTCGACGACAGGCGACTGGAAAATGGTAGCTATTTCTGCTCGCTCGATGCCGGCGTTCCGGATGGCTTCCGCTTCGATGTCAGGGGCAACCTCTGGACCAGCGCCGCTGACGGCGTTCATTGCTTTGCACCGGACGGCACGCTCCTCGGCAAGATCAAGGTTCCACAGACAGTGTCGAACCTGACCTTCGGCGGGCCGAAGAAAAACCGGCTCTTCATCACCGCAACGCAATCGGTCTACGCGATCTACACCACTACGAACGGCGCCCAGTATCCCTGACCGGATGCCTTATGGCTGTTACTGCGCGGGAATGGCGACCGGAAGCGGCGCTCCCGCGCGCACTGCGCCATTTGCGGCGTTCGGCTGGGTGCTCTCGTCGTAGTAATCCGCCTTGACCGCAAGCCGGCGAGGTCCTTGCTGCTGGACCGCAGCCTTCTCCTTGCGAGGCGGCGTTCCTATGCGATGAAGCTCAAAGCCTGCAGCCTCGACCTTGCGAACATCCAGGATGTTCCGAAGATCGACGATCGCGGCATGTTTCGTCAGTGTGGCAAGACGGACGAAGTCGAGATGCTCGAACTCCTTCCATTCCGTCGCAACGACGACGCCATCAGCCCCCGCCGCGCACTGATAGGGATCAGCCGTGTAATCGACATCCCTGAGATACTGGCGCGCCTGCTCCATGCCCTTCGGATCGTAAACGCGCACCCGCGCACCAAGTCGCTGCAGGGAAGAGATAATATCGAGCGACGGCGCCTCGCGCATGTCGTCGGTGTTGGCCTTGAACGTCAGCCCGAGCAACGCGATCGTCTTGCCGCGGACGGATTGGCCGAAGGCGCGAACGACACGGTTTCCCATCCCGCGCTTTCGCGCATCGTTGGCCGAGATGGAGCTTTCCACTACACGAAGATTGACGGCATGGCTCTGTGCCGTCGCGAGCAGCGCGAGCGTATCCTTAGGAAAGCACGAGCCGCCGTAGCCGGGACCAGGATTGAGGAAGGCGCGACCAATGCGCTTGTCCTTCCCGATACCATCGGCAACCTCGGAGACATCGGCGCCGACGGCCTCACAAAAATCCGCGATCTCGTTGATGAAGGAAATCTTGATCGCCAGAAACGCGTTCGCGGCGTATTTGATCACCTCGGCGGCGTTGCGACCGGTGTGAAGGATCGTAACCCCCATGGCGCGCAATGGCTCGTAGAGCGCCTTCATCTTTTCGGTTGCCCAAGGCAGGTCGCAACCGACGACCACGCGGTCGGGCTTCATGAAGTCCTCAATCGCGCTTCCCTCCTTCAGGAACTCCGGATTGGAAACAACCGCGAATACGAGATCTGGCCGCGCGGCACGGACGATGCCTTCCAACGCCTCGCCGGTTCCAACAGGCACGGTTGATTTCGTGACGATGACGATGCCGTCTTCAGCGGTCCGCGCGATCGCGCTTGCAACCGAGTAGACACTGGTAAGATCGGCTTCGCTTCCGCCCTGGCGCGTCGGCGTCCCAACTGCGATGAACGCGAAATCGGCCCCCTTCAGGGCGCCTTCAAGGTCGCATGAAAAGGCGAGCCGGCTTTGCTCCATGTTTGTCTTGATCAGAGCACCGAGACCGGGTTCATAGATCGGCACGCCGCCGGCCTTCAGGGTTTCGATCTTCTGCTCATTGCTGTCGACGCAGACGACAGAATGGCCGAGAGCCGAAAAACAAGCACCGGATACGAGCCCGACATATCCCGAGCCGACAATAACGACCTTCATGATAACCCCTTACACATTGTTCATTCGGCGGCGCTGATCGTGACCGCAGGCTGCTTGCGCAGTTCGCGATCGAAATACTCGATCGTCCGCACCAATCCCTCTCGAAGGCCGATCTCCGGCTTCCAGCCGAGCAAATCCTTCGCCTTGCTGATATCGGGCTTGCGGCGCTTCGGGTCATCGACCGGCAGTGGCAACCGCACGACAGGCGACCGCGACCCCGTTATCTCGAGCACCAGGCTCGCAAGCTCCTCCATCGTGAACTCGGTCGGATTGCCGATATTCACCGGACTGTCAGCCAGCTCGCTCCGCATCAACAGGTCGAAACCACGGATGAGATCGTCGACATAGCAGAACGACCGGGTCTGCTGCCCGTCGCCATACATGGTGAGAGGCTGGCCGAGCAGAGCCTGAATGATGAAGTTCGAGACCACCCGACCGTCGTCAGGCTGCATGCGCGGGCCGTAGGTGTTGAAGATGCGGACGATCCGAACCGCGACGCCCCGTGTCTTACCGAAATCGGTGAAAAGCGTCTCGGCAAAGCGCTTTCCCTCGTCGTAGCACGAACGCGGGCCAACGCTGTTGACGTTGCCCCAATAGTGCTCCGGCTGTGGGTGGATCTCGGGATCGCCGTAGATCTCCGAGGTCGAGGCGTGAAATACCCGCGCGCCGTCGCGCTCTGCGCGCCGGAGTACATTCCATGCCCCCTGGCAGTTCGTCATGGCCGTCGCGACCGGATCGGCCTGATAGTGCACCGGGGATGCCGGGCAGGCCAGATTGTAGATTTCAGAAAATACCGGCAGGCTATCCGGCAGTTCGTCGCGCACATCGTGCTGCACGACACTCAGCCGGTTGGTGAACTGCAGCTTCGAGAGGTTCGCGACCCGGCCCGTGTGAAAATTGTCGAGGCAGTAGACATGATTGCCGCGCGCGACAAGCAATTCGGCAAGATGCGATCCAAGAAAACCCGCACCGCCTGTTATAAGGATATTTGACGATTCAAGAATAGGACGAAATGATTTCGAATGACCATGAGACTCAATCATAAGTTCACTCCATAAAGCATCGCCAGCAAGCGCGTTGCTTCGGGCCGATAATCGATAGACTAGCGATCAGGCCTCTTACTATTGTCCGGATCTATCCAATTGTTAGTTTATAAGTCGCGCGGTTGCCATTCATTCGAAAGGTGAAGCACCCGCCTTCATTTGCGCCCCTCCACCCTCAGGCAGGCTGCGCGACATCAGGGCTGGTGTCGCGAAATGATTCCCGATACGCCTTTGCGGGGTGGCGATGAGCTTGTTGGGACATGCCAATGGAAGAGAAATTTCTGACGATCGGCCCGGATGATGCCGAATTCTCCGTCCTGCTCGCCCACGGAGCAGGTGCACCCATGGACTCGGCGTCGATGAATGCGCTTACCGAAGCGCTGGCGGATGCCGGCCTTCGTGTCGGGCGCTTCGAGTTCGACTACATGGCCGAGCGCCGCCGATCCGGCCGCCGCCTCCCCGCCCCGCGAGCGGAAACGCTCATCCCGGAATATCTTGCCGCTGTTAGGGAGTTCGCAGCCTCCGGTCCGGTTGTCATCGGCGGCAAGTCGATGGGCGGTCGTGTCGCAAGCATGGTGGCGGACGAACTCCACGCCACCGGAGCGATTGCCGGCCTGTTGTGCCTCGGTTATCCCTTCCACCCCATCGGCAAGCCCGCCCAGCTTCGCACGGCGCACTTGCAGGCGCTGAAGACACCGACCCTCATCTGCCAGGGCACACGCGATCCGTTCGGCAGCCTGGAAGAGGTGCAGGGATACGCTTTATCAATGCAGATTTCGCTCTTCTGGCTCAACGACGGCGACCACGATTTCCGTCCGCGCAAGGCTGTCTCGGGCTACACGCTGGCGGCTCACCTGCAGGGCTTGTCGTCTCGGGTTTCCGCATGGATTAGCGGCTTGCCCAGCCCCCACTAGGCTTCGCTTTCGTTCTGTCTTAGCGTGTTGCGGAACGCAAGATTGAATAGCCCCGAGTTTCGTAGACACCCTCGCGTTATGTTTTCTGCAAGCGCTCGAACTCGACGGGTGACAGCATTCCGTTTCTGACGTGCTTGCGTTTGGGGTTGTAGAATCTACAACCCCAAACGCTGAATAGCCCCGAGTTTCGTAGACACCCTCGCGTTATGTTTTCTGCAAGCGCTCGAACTCGACGGGTGACAGCATTCCGTTTCTGACGTGCTTGCGTTTGGGGTTGTAGAACATTTCGATGTAGTCGAACACGTCCTGGCGAGCTTCATCGCGTGAACGGTAGACCTTGCGACGTATCCGCTCCCGCTTCAGAAGATTGAAGAAGCTTTCAGCTACCGCATTGTCATGGCAGTTGCCGCGTCGGCTCATCGAGTGAACCAGATTGTGGTGCTTGAGGAACGATGCCCAGTCCATGCTGGTGAACTGCGAGCCTTGATCCGAG
>NZ_LMHV01000040.1:381818-382414 GCF_001429725.1 Rhizobium sp. Root708
GTCATGGCAGTTGCCGCGTCGGCTCATCGAGTGAACCAGATTGTGGTGCTTGAGGAACGATGCCCAGTCCATGCTGGTGAACTGCGAGCCTTGATCCGAGTGGACCAATACCTGATCCTTCGGCTTGCGTCGCCACACCGCCATGAGCAGCGCCTGCAGCACGACGTCGGTGGTTTGACGGCTCTGCATTGCCCAGCCGATCACCCGGCGGGAATAGAGATCGATGACGACAGCGANCCGCCATGAGCAGCGCCTGCAGCACGACGTCGGTGGTTTGACGGCTCTGCATTGCCCAGCCGATCACCCGGCGGGAATAGAGATCGATGACGACAGCGAGGTAGGCGAAGCCCTCGACGGTCCGGATATAGGTGATGTCCGTGACCCATGCCTTGTCCGCAGCCTCGACGTCAAATTGCCGGTCGAGCGTATTGTCGACAACGACGGAAGGCCTGCCGCCATATTTGCCAGGACGACGCTTGTAACCGATCTCAGCCTTGATCCCGGCAAGCCTTGTCAGACGCGCGACGCGGTTCGGGCAGCACATCTCTCCCTGATCGAGCAAATCGTCATGAAGCTTGCGATAGCCATAGACCTTA
>NZ_LMHV01000040.1:382454-382868 GCF_001429725.1 Rhizobium sp. Root708
TCAAGCCTGAAACAGGAGATCGGTCTGTCGTTTGTCCTCGCTGGCCCGCTTACTCGACGGGTTCTTCAGCCAGGCGTAGAAACCGCTCGGGTGAACATGGAGAAGCCGACACATCGTCCGCACCGAGAACCGCAGGCGATGCAGGGCAATGAATGCGTACTTCACTTTGCATCCCTGGCGAAGTACGCGGCCGCTTTTTTCAGGATGTCGCGCTCCTCGGTGACGCGAGCCAGTTCCTTCTTCAGCCGTCTGATCTCCTCGGCCTCATCGCTGTCTTTGACGTTCGATGTGCCGAACTTCTTCTTCCACTCGTAGAGCGAATGCGGGCTGACCCCCAGCCGCTGCGAGACCTCCGCTACCGGATAGCCCCGCTCAGTGATCTGACGCACCGCRTCACGTTTGAACTCTTCTGTG
>NZ_LMHV01000041.1 GCF_001429725.1 Rhizobium sp. Root708
GGGAACCAATCAGCATCACAGCCAATCTTAAGAAATCTCAGAGCGAAAGTCTTCGTCGCCAGCAGCGCCGCCGCCCTCGTTCTGTGATCCGGCTTATAGACCCTAGCCCTTTTCTAAGTCAACAAGCATTTTTCGACATTTTCAATTTTTTTGCGGACAACCATTTTCCGCCAGCAATCGGACGGCAGCTGCACCGGATTACACACACGTGGAGATCATTGTGTCCCGCATGAAAGTCTGCCTATGCTGGTCGCAACCACGATGGTGGGCAGATCCAACAGACCATATATGTCAGTCGCCTTCGATTTTGATATCGCCATCATCGGCGCGGGAGCAGCCGGTATCGGAGCCGCCCGCCGTCTATCCAGCAGCGGCCTTTCAATCCTGATGATAGAGGCCTTGCCGCGGTCCGGCGGACGCGCCTGCACGGTGCATTCCAGCGCCGGCCCTCTCGATCTTGGGTGCGGCTGGCTTCATTCGGCGGATCGCAATCCATGGGCTGCTCTGGCCGGTGAGCTCGGATTTTCGGTCGACCGGCATCCCTCTGCGTGGGGTCGGCAGTTCGAGGACCGTGGTTTTTCCATTCAGGATCACATGGCAGCATCGGATGCCTTCCGGAGCTGGAACGAGCGCCTGCGACGGCTGGGTCCTGGCCATGATCGTGCCTCCGATGCGCTCGTTCCTGACAATAGATGGAACTCCTATCTGCAGGCGCTCAGCCGTTATATCTCCGGCGATGAACTGGAGCGTATTTCGGCGGAAGACTATCTTGCCTATGACGATGCATCCACCGACTGCAATTGGCGAGTGCGAGGTGGCTACGGGCAGATGCACGTCCGCCCTTCCCGATACTGTCGATCTGCGGCTTGGCGTTTCTCCCGAACGGCTGGAGCTGACCAGTGGCGGTGTTCGCCTGTCTACATCGGGCGGAAAGTTCACGGCCCACGCGGCAATCTTGACCGTGTCGTCGCATGTGCTGGCCAGCGGCACCATCGACTTGCCTGTCGTACTCGATGACTGGCGCCATGCGGCATCCCTGCTGCCACTCGGCAACAATGAGAAGCTGTTCCTGGAAATCGTCGGGCCGAGCCCCTTCCTGGCAGAGACCCATGTGATTGGCGATCCCAGCGATCCGGAGACCGGCAGCTACTACATCATGCCGTTGGGGATGGCGGTGATAGAATGCTTCCTTGGCGGCGCCGGTGCCCGCAGTGCTGCCTCGATGGGGCCCGAGGCAGCGTTCGCGAGAGCCGTCGAGCAGCTCGCCGCGCTCTTCGGCACATCCGTCCGCTCCTGCCTCAAGCCACTCGTCGCATCGAACTGGGCTGGCACGGCATCGATCGGCGGTGGCTACAGCCACGCGCTGCCGGGGCACGCAGCAGCTCGGCAAGGGCTGGCGCGGTCTTATGACGACAGGGTGTTCTTTGCGGGGGAAGCAACGCACAAGACCGATTTCTCGACCGCACACGGCGCCTATGTCACCGGTCTCCGCGCCGCCGAGGAGGTTTTGGCGGCCCTGCGGAGTGCTTGACAGGAATGGCCGGATGATCTTAGGAACCGGGCACGGTAATGGATTCTGCCGGGCCGTGGTGGCCGAACCGCTTGCTTGCAAGCTGATGACTCCTACTCGTGAGAACGCCTGGCTAGGCGTCAAGGAGTAGGACTGTGCGCAAATTTCATCTCGTTTCCAGAATATCGTGGCTCCGGCTTGGGTTTATCCTTTCGCCGCTTCTCCGCCTCTGCAGGTGGATTGGCTTGACCGTGCCGATGGCTGTTGTCGTCGGATCTCTTGTAGCCTTCTTCCTGTGGTCACTCGATGAAGCGACCGCTTTGCGCTTTGCATTTCCCTGGCTAATCTATCTGATGCCGGCGGCGGGCTTTGCGATGGTCTATTTATACCAGCGTTTCGGCGGAACGTCCGACGGGGGAAACAATCTGATTGTCGACCAGATCCATGAGCCCGGGGGTGGCGTTCCCCTTCGCATGGCGCCCTTCATCCTTGTCGCAACGGTCCTGACGCATCTGGTCGGCGGATCCGCCGGCCGGGAAGGTACAGCCGTACAAATCGGCGGCAGCCTGGCGGGCGCATTCGCACGTCTCTTCCGCCTCAAGGCGGGCGAAGTGCGGATACTGCTGATGACGGGAATTGCAGCCGGTTTCGGCGCCGTGTTTGGAACTCCGATCGCCGGAGCGATCTTCGCCCTTGAGGTGCTGGCGATCGGCCGCATCCAGTATGAGGCGCTCGTGCCCGCGCTGGTGGCCGCGATCACCGCCGACTGGGTTTGTCAGGCCTGGGGCATCACTCACACGCAGTATGTGATCAGCTATGCCGGTGCCGTGATGGGAGGAGTGTCCGCCCATGTTCAACCGCTGCTGCTGCTCAAGGTCGCCCTCGCCGGTGCTATCTTTGGTCTGGCTGCCCACATGTTTGCCGAGGCATCACATCGCCTCTCCTCGTTCTGGAAGGCCACCCTGCCCTATCCGCCAATGCGGCCGGTGGTCGCCGCGATGATATTGCTTGCGCTCACCGCTTTTGTCGGCACCCAGTATCTCGGCCTTGGTGTCTGGTCGGCAAATCCCGGCGACGCGACAATTGCCGGCTTTTTTCGTCCCGATCACGCCGATTACACCAGTTGGCTCTGGAAAGCGCTGTTCACGATCCTGACGCTGAGTGCGGGATTCAAGGGTGGCGAGGTCACGCCGCTATTCTTCATCGGAGCAGCGCTGGGCAACGCTCTCGCGAACATCCTTGGGGCACCGGTGGACTTGTTCGCGGGCCTTGGGTTCGTGGCTGTCTTCGCGGGCGCCACCAACACTCCGCTTGCCTGCATATTCATGGGTATCGAGCTCTTCGGCGCGACGAACGCGCTTTACATCGCTGTGGCGTGTTTCGTCGCATATCTCTGCAGCGGCCACTCGGGCATTTATCTTTCCCAACGCGTCGGCGTGCCCAAATCCGCCGCTTCACCGATCCCCTCCGGCACAGCGTTGCGCCATGTTCGCGCGCTGCAGAAGGAACCGGTTGTCGATCGCTCGCAGTAGCGATCCCTGCCACATTTCGAGCCAAATATTGCGCCCACTGATCGTTGGGGACAAACCGCGCGACGCTATTGATCGCCGCGCGGAGGTCGAACACACTCTGCTAAATTGAGGAGCGCTCAGATATGCAGCAGGGCTTGGCGACGATCACCATATCGGACGAGCGACTGAGCGAGCATGTGGCATTCGAAATCGAGGATCAGACGGGGCTCCTGTTTGCCCGACAAGAGCTCCTTCTCCGCGCCAAGAATGCAAAGAACGTGCGTCTGTCGCTTCTGACTGCCCGTTGCGAGCATTTGATCCGCATCGGCAATATCGATTCAAGCTGCGCGAATTTCTCGATTGTCCGCGATCTCTGACTGAAGGTTGGGCTGCCGGTCGTTGACGCGTTCGTCGATGCTGGAGCGTTCTATCGATATAGCTTGCGAGCCAGCCGGACTACAGGCAATCTGAAGCGATGAACGCCGGGAGGCCTGCGGGACGGGGCATGAACAGGATGTCTTTGGCGATCGCGTTGTCGCCATTCACCAACGAGCGACTTTCAGGATGAGCGGCGCCTCCATCCTGTCCGGAGAGATGGGGTTTGCGGCTCTCCTGCGCCGCGAATGGCTCCTGCCTGTGTCCTTAGCAACGGCGGTGATCTTTTTTCTGTTCGGCGATACGCTGTTCGATCACCTCTCAAGTCCAGTCTGGTTCGCTGCAATCTTCGTTGGTCTCTTCGGCGTTGTTCTGGCGTCGGCACTTTCGGTGGTCCGCCACGCCGATCGCCTCGCCGAACGGCTGAAAGAACCCTACGGGACGCTGATCCTCACCCTGACGATCACGTCGATAGAGGTCATGGCCATCTCCGCGGTCATGACGCATGGTGAGAACAACCCGACGCTCGCGCGCGACACACTCTTTGCCGTCGTGATGATCATTCTGAACGGCATGGTGGGGCTCTCGCTGTTGCTCGGCGCCTGGCGGCGCCCCGAGCAGCAGCATAATCTGCAGGGCGCGAATGCCTATCTAGGCCTGATCGTCCCGATGGCGACCTTGAGCCTTGTCATGCCAACTTTTCTGGCAGGGCCGGACGGGCAGCATCCGGCGGCTCCGCGCCAGCTGATCCTCGGCATCATATCCGTCGGGCTTTACGTCACCTTCCTGCTGCTTCAGGCGGGACGCCACCGCCATTTCTTCGCGGAAGAAGGCGACGCGGAGGCTCAGCACGAAATCCAGCCTCGGCCGCGCGGTGAAGTACTACCCCACACCATCCTGCTCTTTGCCTACATGGCACCCGTCGTCTTTCTCGTGGAACAGCTCGCCCACCCGATCGACTACGTTATCGAGACGCTAAACGCGCCAACGGCCTTCGGCGGCGTCGTGATGGCTGTGCTGGTGGCGACGCCCGAAGCCGTCAGTGCGGTGCGCGCTTCGGTCGCCAATCACCTTCAGCGGGCAATCAACATCTTTCTCGGCTCGGTGCTGTCGACCATCGGCCTGACCGTTCCGGCGATGCTGGCGATCAGCCACATTATCGGAAACCCGGTGACACTCGGGCTCGAGCATGAAAACCTGGTCATGCTGCTGCTGACCCTCGCGGTCAGCATCATCACCTTTTCCAGTGGCCGCACGCATCTGCTGCAGGGTGCCGTGCACCTTGTATTGTTCCTGGCCTATGTGCTCCTGCTTTTCCAGCAATGAACCCCACGAAGCGCTTCCCTTGGTGGGCAGCTCAATTGCGTACTAGCGAGCTATTGCAATTTCTAGCAAGGGCGCGGCATAGTAGCACATGCCTTGAGCTATCGCGGACCGGGGGGTCAATGCCGGGGCGCGCATGAAGACTGGTGCTCGTGAACCGCCGAGGTAGCAGCAATGCATGTGAGTCTACATCAAGGTCCGCTGCTTTTTCTGGCGTTCCTTCTTACGGCCGGGCTCTTCGGCTGCGACGGAAACAACAATACCTATGTCCCTCCACCGCCGCAGGCCGTTCGGATCGCACAGCCTGTCGTAGAGCCGATTACGCTTTATTTCGAGCTCACCGGGAACACCGCGCCGCTGAACGCGGTCGACATCGAAGCGCGCGTCCAGGGCTATGTCGAAACCATCAGCTATCAGGATGGAACGCCGGTCACCAAGGGCACCAAGCTCTTTGGCATAGAACCCGATACCTATCAGGCCCAGGTCGATCAGGCGAAGGCTTCGTTGGCGTCGCAGAAGGCTTCCCAGGTCGGCGCCCAGCAGGAGTATGAGCGGCAGCTCAATCTTATGAAACAGCAGGTCACGACGCAGACCGCCGTCGACAGCGCCAAGGCAACGCTGGATGAGGCGAACGCCGCAATCCTGAATGCGCAAGCAAACCTCGAGCTCGCGACCATCAATCTCGGCTACACCGAGGTCACGGCGCCGTTCGACGGCATAGTCACGAACCATCTCGTGGATATCGGCGCTCTCGTCGGCGTCTCCGGTCCGACCAAGCTTGCAAGCATCGTCCAGTCCGATCCGCTATACGCTTACTTCAATGTCAGCGAGACGCAGGTGTTGATGATCAAGCAGGCCCTGGCGAAGCAGGGTCGAACGTTCAAGCAGACCGATCTGCCGACCATTCCCGCCGAGCTCGGCTTGCAGACGGAAGAGGGATATCCGCACAAGGGCCACCTCGACTATGTTTCCCCGCAGCTCGACGCATCGACCGGTACGCTGCAGGTCCGCGCTCTTTTCGAGAACAAGGATCGGATGATGCTTCCCGGTCTTTTCGTCCGCATCCGCGTTCCTGTCGGCCACAATGACAAGGCGCTGCTCGTGAAAGACGATGCGATCGGAACGAACCAGCAGGGAAGTTATGTCCTCGTTGTCGGAAACGACAACGTCGTTGCGCAAAGGCAGGTCAAGACGGGGCAGCAAGAGGGTCCGCTTCGCGTCATTGAAACGGGGCTGGAAGCGACCGACTGGGTTATCACCGAGGGCATTCAGCAGGCGGTTCCGGGCGCGAAGGTGGCGCCGGAGAAATCGCAGATGAGCACCGCGCCTGCAGGCACCGCCAACGATGCCAAGCCCACGGTTACCACGCAATGAACTCACTGGAACGCGCTATCTGAACCTCTAAGGACAATAGCATGATCTCGCGCTTTTTTATCGAGAGACCCGTCCTTGCCAACGTGCTGGCGCTGGTTTTCGTTCTGGTGGGCGCCGTTGCTCTGTTCAATCTCCCTGTCGCCCAATATCCGAACGTCGTTCCTCCGACGGTACAGGTGACGACCCGGTTCCCGGGCGCCAGCGCGAAGACCCTGGTGGATACCGTCGCCCTGCCCATCGAGCAGCAGGTCAACGGCGTCCAGGACATGATCTACATGCAGTCTACCAGCGCCAGTGACGGGACCTACTCGCTCACGGTGACCTTCGCGATCGGAACCGATCCCGATCAAGCGCAGGTGCTGGTGCAGAATCGCGTGGCGATTGCTCTCTCGTCATTGCCGGAAGCTGTGCAGCTGCAAGGGGTGACCACACAGAAGAAGTCGACGGCGATCCTCGGCTTCGTCAGCCTGACATCCGATGATGGTCGTTATGATAGTCTGTTCCTGTCGAATTATGCCGTCATCAATCTGCAAAACGAGCTAGCGCGATTGCCGGGGGTCGGCAACGTCAACGTCTTTGGCGCCGGCCAGTATGCGATGCGCATCTGGATGGATCCCAATCTCCTGCAGGCGCGAGGCCTGACGCCGCAGGATATCGTCAACGCCGTGCAGCAGCAGAGCCAGGAGGTCACGGCCGGGCAAGTCGGCATTCCGCCCGTCCCCAAGGGACAGACCTTCCAATATACCCTGAATGTCAATGGCAGGCTTAACGAGGCCGCGGATTACGAGAACATCATCGTCAAGGTCGACGGGGCAAATGGCGGCCGCGTGACGCGGATTCGCGACATCGGGCGGGTCGAACTCGGCGCGCAGACCTATAGCCAGACCTTCATGCAGAACGGCCAGCCCGCGGCGGGGATCGGGATATATCAATTGCCGGAAGCAAACGCGATTGCCGTTGCGCAGTCTGTCAAGATCAAGATGGCGGAACTGGCAAAGAGCTTTCCCCAAGGGCTGCAGTACCACATCCCGTTCGACACGACGAAGTTCGTGGAGGCGTCGATCGATGAGGTCTATGTCACGCTGATCGAGGCCGGCGTCCTCGTTCTCATCGTCATTCTGGTCTTTCTGCAGGATTGGCGAGCAATGCTCGTCCCCGCGACCACGGTTCCAGTGACGATCATTGGTGCTTTCGCGGCCATGGCAGCGCTCGGGTTTACGGTCAATCTTTCGACCCTGTTTGCGATCGTGCTTGCGATCGGCATCGTCGTCGACGACGCCATCGTCATCGTCGAAGGTGTTGCCCGGCACATCGAAGCCGGCATGTCCGGCAGGCAGGCGGCTGAGAAAGCCATGGAGGAACTGCTCGGCCCGGTGATCGGCATCACCCTGGTATTGATGGCCGTGTTCATTCCCGCGGCCTTCCTGCCAGGTTTGACGGGGCAACTTTATCGCCAGTTCGCGCTTGTGATCGCCGCGACCGCCCTGATAAGCGCGATCAACGCGGTCACGCTGAAGCCGACGCAATGCGCCCTCTGGCTCCGGCCGCCGGTTCCGCCTGAGAAACGCAACTTTCTCTATCGCGGCTTCAACGCCGGCTACGACCGCGCTGAGCACGGCTACACCCGGCTCATTTCCGGGATGACGCACCACAGCGGTCTGATGGTCGTGATCGCCTGCCTCCTGATGGGTCTGGCAGCCTGGGGGCTCACCCGTCTGCCGACCGCATTTCTGCCGATCGAAGATCAGGGGTATGTGCTGATCGGAGCGCAATTGCCTGACGGCTCCTCCAAGGAGCGGACCGATGCCGTGATGCAGCAGGTCGGGAAGATCGCCGAGGCGACACCGGGCGTCGACCAGGTGCTGACGATCAGTGGTATTTCGGTGCTTGATAACAATGCCAGCCTTCAGAACGCAGGTGTTGCCTATGTCGTTCTCAAGGATTGGGACGAGCGCGGGAAAGTCAAAGGACAGAATCTACTGTCGATCTACGAGCATCTGCATAATCAACTGCAGGGCGTCTTGAACGCCAAGACGCTCGTCATCGTTCCGCCACCGATCCAGGGCGTCGGCAACGCCAGCGGTTTCACGATGCAGATCGAGCTCCGAAACGGCATCGCCGATTATCCGCTGTTGCAGTCGCTCGCCGACTCTATCGTCAACAGCGGCAATGCTCAATCGTCGCTGCAGCGGCTCAGCACCTCGTTTCGATCGAACGTGCCGCAGCTTGAAATCGTGGTCGATCGGATCAAGGCGGAGACGTTGGGTGTGACGGTCGGTCAGGTCTTCTCGGCTCTTTCGGGTTATGTCGGATCGACCTATGTCACGCAGTTCAACAAGTTCGGGCGTACCTTCCAGGTCTATGCACAAGCCGCATCCGACTTCCGGGTCCGTCCTGACGATATCCGCAATCTGAAAGTCAGAGCCGGCGACGGAACAATGGTGCCCCTTGGCACGGTGGTCTCCATCACGGCAATGCAGGGGCCTTCGCTGATCAGCCTCTACAATCTCTATCCGACCGCCACGATTGTCGGTGGACCGGGCGCAGGCTTCAGTTCAGGCCAGGCGCTCGATGTCATGGAGCAGATTGCCGACAAGACGCTGCCCTCAGGCACCGGCTTTGACTGGACTGCCCTTTCCTTCCAGGAAAAGGCCGTCGGCACGCAAATCTACTTTATCTTCGCGCTCGCCATGCTGCTGGTCTATTTCGTGCTTGCCGGTCAATATGAAAGCTGGATTCTGCCCTTCGCGGTGATCCTTGCGGTACCATTGGCGCTTCTCGGCACGGTGGGCGCGCTAATGGCGGCGGGCGTCGCGAACAATCTTTATACGCAGATCGGGCTTATTCTTCTGATCGCCCTGTCGGCGAAAAACGCCATCCTGATCGTGGAATATGCGCGCGAGAAGCGTGAACAGGGCATGGCAATCCTGGACGCCGCCGTCGAAGCCGCGCGGCTTCGATTCCGGCCGATCCTGATGACGTCCTTCGCCTTCATCCTCGGCGTCCTGCCGCTGGTTCTGGCAAGCGGCGCCGGCGCATCGGCCCGCAAATCGATCGGCATCTCTGTCTTCAGCGGAATGATCGCCTCGACCTGCCTCGCCGTATTGTTCGTGCCGTCATTCTACGTCGTGCTGCAGCGCATCGAAGAATACAGAAGGCGCCGCGGAGCATCCACGGCGCCGATCGATGATGAGATGCCTAAGGCGCAGCCCTAGGCCGCTACTGCACGATAACCTGCACGTAGACGCCTCCGCTCTTGGCGTAATAGAGCGACCCGCAGCGATAGTAATAGCCGCCGTAATAGGGGCCGTAGAGGCAGCCGGGCGGCAACACGGCAATGGTCGTTGCCGTTCGCCTGACCACCCGGCGGGTCGTCCTGCGGGCAACGCCCGCGTAGGAGAGAGGCGTCAGCGGTCGCCCGATGACGGCTCCGGCCGGCGTCGCGAAGCCGAGCGACAGCGGAAAGATGCCCTGCCTTTCAATCTCGACATCCGAAAACGTCAGGACCCCGGCCAGACCGACTGCGAAGATGATCTTTCTTGAGTTCATTGCTCCCCTCCCGTACCGGTCGGCGCCGGCAACTCGTCGATGGATTCCATTTCGCTGAGATCTACCTTCTTGGCGCTCGCCGGAATCTCGATGTTGTAGGATACGCTGGCGACGTCGGAGCCACTCTTGAAATCGTTGATCTCAAGCGTGTACTCGGGCGCCTGCACCACATGTTTGCTGGTGATCACATAGCGGCGCGGGATCGGTTTCGGGCCTGCCTCGATCCATATCTGCCAATCGACCTCGGGAGTGCGGAATGCCAGATAGTCACATTCGATGCCATTCACGAATGCGCTGGATATGTGCTTGGCTTCCGTGACGTCGGTGATCAACTGATCGTAAACATCCGACGACAGGAGATCGGCGCCCGGCGCTTCGATGCCGGCATTCGTCATGCGGTCGATCAGTTCGTCGAGCGTGCCCTTTCCATCTATTTTGGCATAGGCGTCGAGGTTTTTGCCATGAACCGTCAGCGCCGAACCATCGAAGCTGACATCCAGGTCGGCATATCCACCGGTCCGAGACAGCCGCAGTTTATCGGGCCGCGTCAGGGTCGCCTTGCCGGAACTGACAAACTGCAGCTTTTCGAAATCCGGCGTGACGGCTTCGAGCGATGACTGATAGTCGAAGGACATCGTCTTCTGTTGCGCGAGAAAATCGGACATCTTCTTCAGCAGGGCCTTGGCATCGTCCGCCCAGGCCGAGGTCGGTATGACAAGACTGGAAATAATCGAGGTGAAGATCAGTACTCGCCTCAGTCGCAGAGGTATCGATGACATGACGATGCCTTTCCTTGATCCGTCATAGATTTTGATGGAAGGCGCGGTGGTCTTACGCTCGACGATCGCGCCGGCAGTTGACGCTATAGGCCAGAAGTCAGAACGCGATGGCATCCGGGCGAGACGCGCTGGATGTTATCGCGCAGGCACGCGATGCCCCGCCCGCCGCCGAGCGGCACCATCCGGCAGAGTGAACGAAAGTCCGGCCCGCAGGCGTCGCGAAGGATAACGACCTCTTCTCGCGGCGAAAACGTTGGCATCGCCATTTTCGGTGTCGCCGGAGCCGTTGCGGCATTGGCGCTCGGCGCCGCGATCGAACCTGTTGTCGTCGAGATGGCGCTGACTGCCTGCTGGCATGGAGCCGAAAGCTTGGCGCTTTGCTGCTGCAGGCAGGACAGAGCGTGTTGTCCGCCGGGCTGGACACCCGGGCATTGGGCCATAAAGTCCCGCTGGCAAGCCGACTTGACGGCATTGCGCTGTGCCTGTGTGGGCTGGACGGAGGTGCTTTGTGGCGCGGCGGGCGCGGGCGGCGCAGCGGCAGTGTCGCCCGTTTGCGTTGGCTGGGCGGAGGAGGATTTCGGCTTGGTGCTGATTGCCGAGACGGCCTTCTTGCATGCCGGCGCCAGGGTCGCATCGTGCTGTTGCAAACAGGTCAACGCCTCGATACCGCCCGGCTGAACCCCGGAACATTTCGCGATAAAATCAGAGCGGCAGGCGGACCGGATCGCATTGCGCTGCTCGTCCGTCGGAGCCTGCGCGGCAGCGCCGAACGCGAAGAGACATGCGACCCCAATGCCATAAAGCAAACTTAGCCGAAGCAAAGCGAAGCGCTGGCGGGTGCTTCCCGCGAATGGAATTCGGTTTTGCATGATCCCCCCAAAGGACTTTGTCTGAACAAGCGGTGTGAGAACTGGTTCTCTACTTTGTCGAGAAAATTGCGTTGCTGCGCGAAATGCGGTGCCGAGTGAAACGCCGGGATACACAAGCAATATTAGCATTAAATAATTTATGACGCTAGAAACAACTGCAGCTAGTACGGATTAAACCCACGACGGGACCTGCTGTGCGGACAAGAAGAGGAACAAATTATCGAGGAGGGTGTTGTTGTCGCGCCAAACGCAGGATGGGGCTTTCATGACGCGACAATCAGCATACGAAATCGAAGCCGGCGACTTTACGACCTTGGGCGCCACGCCGACCGAGGACGGCGTCAACTTCGCCCTCTTCAGCGCGCATGCGGAACGCGTCGAGCTCTGCCTTTTCGATGAGAACGGCGGTCGGGAAGAGCGTATCCTCCTGCCGGAGTACACCAACGAAATCTGGCACGGCCACGTGCGCGGTCTCAAACCCGGGGCGCTCTACGGCTACCGCGTTCATGGACCTTACGATCCCGAACGCGGGCACCGCTTCAATCCCAACAAGCTGCTGATCGACCCCTATGCCCGGGAGATCGTCGGTGAGGTCAAATGGGGGCAGGCGACGTTCGGGTATGACATCGAGCACGAGGAAAAGGATCTGTCCTTCGACGAAAGCGACAGCGCTTCCTCCATGCCGAAATGCAGGGTTATCGATCCCTCGCGCTTGATCGACAAGCCGGAGGCGAAGCCGGGAACGCCGTGGCCCCGGACCATATTCTACGAAGCGCATGTGAAAGGCATGACGCAATTGCACCCGGCAATTCCCGAGCAACTGCGCGGGACGTTCGAGGGATTGGGTCATCGCAAGATCGTCGACTATGTGAAAGCGCTCGGAGTAAGCTCTATCGAGCTGCTTCCGGTCCATTACTTCCCCGACGACCCTCATCTGCTCGACAAGGGGCTCAAGAACTACTGGGGATACAACACGATTGGCTTCTTTGCCCCGGCGACACGCTACTACGGACCCAACGGACTTGCCGGCTTCCGCGACATGGTCCGCGCCTTCCACGATGCGGGCATCGAAGTCATCCTCGACGTTGTCTATAATCATACGGCGGAAGGAAACGAGCTCGGACCAACGCTGTCCTTCAAGGGGATCGACAACTTCTCCTACTATCGGACGCTGGCGGACCAATCGCGCTACTATGTCAACGACACCGGTACCGGCAATACCGTGAACACCTCGCATCCGCGAGTCCTGCAGATGATCACGGATTCCCTGCGCTACTGGGCAGAGGTGATGAACATCGACGGTTTTCGCTTCGATCTCGGCACCATCCTCGGCCGGGAGCCCGAAGGCTTCGATCAACGGGGCGGCTTCTTCGACGCCGTTGGCCAGGATCCGGTACTCTCCCGCCTGAAACTCATCGGCGAACCGTGGGACATCGGCCCGGGCGGATATCAGGTCGGCGGCTTTCCGCCGGGCTGGGCGGAATGGAACGACAAGTACCGCGATACGATGCGTGACTACTGGAAGGACGAGGACGGCACGGCCGGCGACTTTGCCGCGCGGGTGCTTGGTTCCGGCGACATCTACGATCTTCGCGGGCGCAGACCGTGGGCAAGCGTGAACTTCGTCACGGCGCATGACGGCTTCACCCTGAACGACCTTGTTTCCTATGACGAGAAACACAACGAGGCCAACGGCGAGGAGAACAAGGACGGCCACGACCATAACCGGAGCTTCAACTATGGCGCCGAAGGTCCGACCGATGACGAGACGATCAACGAAATCAGGGAGCGCCAGAAACGCAATCTGCTGGCGACGCTTCTACTCTCGCACGGCGTGCCGATGCTCCTTGCAGGAGACGAATTGGGCCGCAGCCAGATGGGCAACAATAACGGCTATTGCCAGGATGACGAACTGAGCTGGTTGCACTGGCAGGACCTGCCGGAAAGCGCAAAAAAGCTTTCCGATTTCACGCGTCGACTGATCGATGTTCGCCAGGCTCAACCACTCCTTCGGCGCGAAAACTGGCGCGACGGAATGGTGATCCGTTGGCTTAATCCGACCGGTGGCGAACAGACGGAAGAGCATTGGCAGGACGAGGGAAGCACCACGCTCGGCCTTCATCTGTTCTACGAAGAGCCGCGGGAAAATGCCGAGCATTGGAGCGAAGCCCTGCTCCTGTTCAATCCTCATGACGGCGAAGTCGCGTTTCACCTCCCGCAACACGCGGGCGGACCTTGGAAGATCGAACTGACGACCGCGGATCCCGACGCCGTGCCAGGCGGCATCCATGACGCCGCGGACTATACGCTGCGAGCGCGAAGCCTGGTGCTGTTGCGGCCCGCAGGACGAGATTGAAAGCGAGCGCGATCCGACACTATCGCAACAGAAAACCACGAATTGTGGAACAATGACACCGCCCCTCGGTTTTCCATGCGAAAGGGAGGCCAGGAGATGAGCAAAACACCTTCGTTAGAACTTGCCGAGGAGTACATTCGGCTTGGCGGCCGGCGTCGATCCAAGATCGACGACAATATCGTGAGCACTCGGCTGTGGGAAGAGGAGACGCCTGAGGCACAAGCCTTCTGGCGCCAGCATATCGAGTCGCTCGATGAAAAACACAGGCAGCAGGTCGAGGTTCATCTCCCATCGATCTCGGACGTTTAGCGCCACTTGCCGCCCCCCATCGAAGCCGCCGGTGCAATGCGCCGGCAAGAGGTTCCCATGGACAAGAAATGGATAAAGCCGCTTTCCTATGCACTGCCGCAGACCGGCGACTTCAAGACGATCGGCAGCGTCGGTGAGGCAATGGTGGCGTTGCGGAGCAACTGGCCCGTGGTCGCCGGCCGACAGCTGCGCGAAGCGCGCAAAATCTGCATCGAAGTTCTCGAGGGAAAACGACCGGCAGCTGAGGCCCGCCGCGCATTTATTGCCGCCGCCGTCGAGGCTCATGTGTTCGTAAAAGAGAAGTAGGGCCGGTTCTGTCCGCGGAAGGCAAAAGGTTGCCTTCGCTGACATCGGCCTATGTTTGATCCAGTAACCCTTTGAAGAGAGAGTGGAAAGGAAGATGAAATGAGACCGATCGCGATCTTGCTTGTTGTCACTGGCATAGCTGCCGCCAGCGGCTGCACCCCCACAGAGAAGGGCGCCGGCATTGGAGCAGCTACCGGAGCCGTCGTTGGCGGCGTTGCAACCGGCAACGTCCGGGGGGCCGCAGTTGGCGCAGCCGTCGGTGGTGTTGCAGGCGCTGTGATTGGCAACGTCGCCGATCAGCCCGGGCAGTGCTATTACCGGGATCAATATGGACGCCAATACGTGGCAGCCTGCCCGCGATAGGGCCGCATTTCGGCAGATGGCATCCGTGTCATCTGCCCCCACCAAGACGGAAAACTGAAATGCTGATCGGTGAACAGATTGTGGCTGCAAGGGCCTTGCTCCGATGGGACCGCGACGAGCTTGCCGATGCATCCGGCGTGCCGGCTTCCGTGATTGAAGCGTTGGAAGCGTCAAAGGAAGATGTTGCCGCCTTAGGCCAAGGACGCATCCTGCTCGATGCGATCGAGGCGGCTGGGGTGATGGTCTTTGATTAAGGCCCAGTCGACGGCGGCCCCGGCGTAAGAATGCTGCGCCGCCCCTCCTCCGCCATCGACACCAACACCACCCAAACCGTCCAATACAGCGAATATCTCGAGAACGATGCGCCTCCGGGGGCTGGCGGCTGAGCGCTCAGTCACGCGCCTGCGCCATTCCTGCACCCCTGCATCTTTCGGAACCAACTCGGCTCGCGGCAGTTTCGCTAGCGCCGCCCGATAACCCCTGCGGAAGCGCAGCCAGCCGAGGGATGTTCCATGCCTATTCCGACCGCGACCTATAGGCTGCAATTTCGCAATGGGATGACTTTTTCGGACGCGGCCGCCTCGGTCCCCTACTTGAAGTCACTTGGCGTCAGCCATCTCTATGCCTCGCCTATTTTTGCCGCCACAAGCGGGTCAACGCACGGCTATGACATCATCGATCCCAACAGCGTGGATCCCGCAATAGGAGGCCGGGAAGGCTTTGATCAGCTGGTCGCTGCCCTGAAGTCATCAGGCTTGCAACTCATCCTCGACATCGTCCCGAACCACATGGCTGCCTCGCTGGAGAGCCCGTGGTGGGAAAGCGTCCTGCAACTTGGAAAAGCCAGTCCTCATGCCTCCTTCTTCGATATCGACTGGACGAGGCGTATCACCCTTCCCGTGCTCGACAGGCCCTTCGAGGAAGCGGTGGCCAGTGGCCTGATCGGGCTTGCACGCCACCAGGCGACGGGCGAACCTCGTCTCGCCTACTACGATCAGCTTTATCCGCTCGATCCGCAGAGCATCGCCGGAATAGAACGTCTCGCCGGAGACGAGCAGCCCCGGGGAAGGCTTTCGGCCGACGCCTCCTTCCTTAGCGCGCTTCACCAGAGCCAGCATTGGCAACTGATCGACTGGAAGGATGCCGCAACGGATTTGAGTTATCGGCGGTTCTTCGAAGTCACAGGCCTCGTCGGAATGCGCGTCGAGGATCAGGAGGTCTTCGACCGCACTCATCGTCCGATTATCGACCTCGTGAAGTCTGGCTGCGTGCAGGGACTTCGAATAGACCACATCGACGGGCTGGCCGATCCGGCAGGTTATCTTGCCAAATTGCGCGCGGCTGTCGGCGAAGAAACCTACATCTTGGTCGAGAAGATCGTTGCGCGTGATGAACATCTGCCCGCCAATTGGCCGGTCGCAGGCACGACCGGCTATGAGGTGATTGCAAGCCTCGGGCCGCTGTTCATCGATAGAGATGGTCTGGACGCGCTTCATGTCGCCTATCGGGCAGTTGCGCCGGACCAAGCCGATTTCGCGGCGGTCTTGCACAAGGCCAAACACAAGATGGTGCGGCAGAACTTTGCCGGCGAGCGCGCCAGGCTAGGCGAATTGGCGAGCACTGCATTACCGGACATTCCGCGCGAAACGCTGGACCGTGCCATCACGGACATTCTTGTCGCTTTTCCGGTTTACCGAACCTATGGCACGACAGGCAGCCTTGAGGGAAATGACCGCGATCTGTTGGAAACGGTAGTCGCCAAGGCCAGCGAGGTTTCCGATGCACCTGATGTTATCAATAGCATTGGGCGCATCCTCCTCGACCCCGGCGTCGAAGTCGCAACAGAACTGCGCCGTCGCCTGCAACAGCTGACAGGACCAGTGATCGCCAAGGCGATGGAGGACACCGCCTTCTATCGTTACAACAGGCTGCTCGCCCTCAACGAGGTGGGCTGCGATCCCGACATCGTCGGCGACGCACTTCACGACTTCCATGAGGCGATGCAAAACCGCGCCCGGAAACAGCCCCATGGCCTCACGACCACCGCCACACATGACACCAAACGCGGCGAGGATGCCCGCGCACGCCTATACGGACTGACGGAGCATGCCGAAGAATGGATCGCCGGGTTTCAGCGCTGGCAGAAAATCAACCGGCAATTTGTCTCGGGGAAGGCGGATCGCCCCTTGCCTGACACCAACACCCAATGGATGCTCTATCAGGCACTGGCGGGGGCCTGGCCCGAATATCCGGACACGATCGACGACAGCTTTCGCGACCGGTTCAAAGCCTATGCGGAAAAGGCCATTCGCGAAGCGAAGACCCACACCGACTGGGGTAGACCAGACGAACCGTACGAAACCGCTGTCCTGGATTTCACCGCCGGTCTGCTGAGCGACGAGAACGCGACGTTCCGGGCGGATTTTCAGGATCTGATAACGGTTCTGATCACAGCAGGACACCTGAACAGCCTCTCCCAGACGTTGGTCAAACTGACAATTCCCGGCGTCCCTGATATTTATCAAGGATCCGAGCAGGCCGATCTCAGCCTCGTCGATCCCGACAACCGTCGGCCGGTCGACTTTCAACAGCTTCAGACGGATCTCCAGACACAGTCAACAGGCGATCGTTCCCCGTGGCAGCGCAAGCAGATGATGATTGCGACGATACTGGCACTACGTCAGGATCGTCGTGAGCTGTTTTCGCGCGGGAGCTACCAGCCGCTCGCTGTCAGTGGCCCCCGACGCGACAAAATCGTCGCGTTCGTTCGCCAAGATCGCACACAGTTCAGCATTACTGTCGCACCGCGACTGCTTTCCGGCCACGTCGATCCGACGACGCTGAAAACCGCGCCTGGCTTCTGGGCTGATACACGCATCGATCTGCCACCCGCGGTCGCGGGACGACGCCGTGATTTCCTCAGCGATTCCGGCATTGTCGAAGGGCGCACGATCGATTTGGACGCGCTGCTCCAGGTACAGCCCTACGCTTTGCTGATCTCGGCCGATTGACTCAAGCTGGCGTCTGCCTCGCTGCTGAATGCGCAGCAGACATACCAAGGCGGCATGATGTCGCCGGATTGGTGCGTGCACCAGATCACCGTGCCGAATTGCGGTGGTTTCGTCGGGATGGTTTCGCCGGACAGATTGGCAACAAGGCACAACCGCGTCCCATCGCCGAGCTCCCAATCGATGTCGATGAACTCGGTCGAGCGGGCGAAATTCCCGCCTGATGAGATGGCGGACAGGCGCGGGATAATATGATCTCGACGCAATGTTATCAGACGGCGGTATAGTTCGAGATGCTCGCGGTGAATACCGCGACTGGCTATTTCCCAATCCAGTTTGGCGTCGAGGAAGGTCGAGGCAGCCGTCGGATCGGGAAGCTTTTCGGCATTCTCCTCGTCGAAGCCTGGAAGCCGGTGCAATTCCTCCCGCCTTCCCTTGCGCACGGCCGCGTTCAGCTGCTCGTCGAAGTCGCAGAAGTAGGGAAAATCGGCCTCGCTCTTCCACTCCTCGCCCATGAAGATCATCGGGATTTGCGGCGAAAGGAGGTAGATACCGGTGATCGCCTCCAAGGCCGGTTGCGCAGCAATCTTGTGAATGCGGTCGCCAAAGGCGCGATTGCCAACCTGATCATGGTTCTGAATGAAGGCAATGAATGCCGTCGGCGGCAGATGCGCACTCGGCTCGCCCCGCGGTTCTCCTCTGTAGGGCATTTCCTCGCCCTGGAAAACAAAACCTTGCGCGATGGCGCGCGCGACCGCGCTCGGAGCGCACGAATAATCGGCGTAGTAGCCGAACGCCTCGCCTGTCGCCGCTCTGTGCAATACATGATGGATGTCGTCGTTCCACTGGGCGGTATAGAGGTTTGGGCGTCCTTCTCCATCTCTTTCGAGAAGCGCGGAGCTGTTATCTTCATTCTCCACGATCAAACGGCAGTGCCGACCGGGCGTGGCGTGCTTGACCGCCCGCGCGATCGTCGCGAGCATATGCTCGTCGCTGTCGTC
The DNA here is from genome assembly GCF_001429725.1 of Rhizobium sp. Root708. Taxonomy (GTDB): domain Bacteria; phylum Pseudomonadota; class Alphaproteobacteria; order Rhizobiales; family Rhizobiaceae; genus Rhizobium. The sequence continues at coordinate 18,634 of NZ_LMHV01000041.1, forward strand.
CCTGATGGCATGCACAGCATCCAGCCTGAGCCCGTCGGCGCGAAATTCCTGCAGCCAGTAAAGCGCGTTCTCGACGAAGAACCGCCGGATCATGCCGGAATGTTCGCCATCATAGTTGATGGCAGCGCCCCAAGGGGTCTTGTGGTCCCGATTGAATAGCGGCGCATAGGACGGCAGGTAATTTCCTTGAGGACCAAAGTGATTGTAGACGACGTCGAGGAATACCGACATTCGCCGGCGGTGAGCAGCATCGATGAAACCCTTGAGATCCTCCGGGCGCCCATAGCTGCTATCGGGCGCATAAGGCAGGACGCCGTCGTACCCCCAACCGCGCCGACCGGGGAAATCGTTGATCGGCATCAGCTGGATCGCCGTGATCCCCAGATCCCTCAGGTAATCGAGACGCTCGGTCGCGGCTGCCAGCGTGCCTTCTTCAGTGAAGGCGCCGACGTGCAGTTCGTAAATGACCGTTTCATTCCACGGACGCCCGCGCCATTCATCGTGCTGGAAGACATGGCGGCTGCCATCGACGACTTCACTCGGGCCATGGACATCGTCGGGTTGATAGCGTGAGGCCGGGTCCGGGACCTGCTGACCATCCTCCGATATGAAACGATAGCGCGTGCCGTGCCCGGCGCTCTCCGCGAGAAGCGTAAACCAACCACCGTCTTCACTGGCCATCGTCGTTGCAGGCCCATCATCGATCGTGATGGCGACCTTCCTTTGCAGCGGCGCCCACAAGCGAAAGCGGACACCGTGATCCGTGAACTGAGGACCGAAACTGAACATGTGGAAGAACCCCAAACGGCATTCTTCTCAGAACTTCGCTCGAAGGCGCGATGTTCCATCCGCTGGTGCCGATTTGGTGGATCTCCTCGAGAAACAACCCGCTGAAACCATCGGCGCAACAGGAAAACTCACGCGGCGGAACCAACTCTCCGCCGTGGAGTTTCCCGCGTCATGGATCAGCTATCGACGGACCGTTACCAGCTTAGAGCAGCGCAGCCCGATAACGGGACAGCCGACGTCGTCTACAGTCCCCAGATCGAAGAAGGAATTAGCCGAAAGGCTGGAAAGCGGGGCTTTCTCTACTACGGCCCTGACGGACAGCGTATCCGCGACCGGTCCGAAATCGAGCGCCTGAATGCGCTTGCGATCCCTCCCGCCTATACCGACGTCCGCATCAACGCCAATCCCCTGGGACATCTGCAGGCGACTGGCATCGATGCGCGCGGACGTAAACAATATCGGTATCATCCCGACTGGCTGGCTGAACGCGAGCGCGCCAAGTTCGAGCGCCTTGTCGAGTTCGGAGATCGGTTGCCGGCGATCCGGGAACGAGTCGATAGCGACCTGACGGCAAAAGGTCTTTCGATGAACAAGGCCGTGGCAACGGTCGTCTGGATGCTCGACAAACTCTACATTCGCGTGGGAAATCAGGCCTACGCCGAAGCCAATGGTTCGTTTGGCCTGACCACCCTGCGACGCCGACACCTAAAAATTGATGGCTCCACTGTCCGCTTCCGTTTCAAGGGAAAATCGGGAAAGGAGTGGAATCTCGCCCACGCCGATCGCCGCATCGCCGGCGTTATCCGCAGGCTGCACGACCTGCCTGGGCAGCATTTGTTCAAATATCTTGGACCCGATGGAGAATACCGACAGATCCTGTCGCAGGATGTCAACGCCTACATCCGTGAGGCTGCCGGTGAAGATTTCAGTTCGAAGCAATTCAGAACATGGGGAGCGACATGCATGGCGGCAGCGGCTCTCGCTCCCGTGGTTGTTGGAAACTCCCAACGGCAGATCGCCTTGCAGATCAATGCAGCAATCGATGCAGTCGCAGCCAAGCTCGTCAATACGCGAGCCGTCTGCCGCTCCTCTTACATTCACCCGGCGGTATTCGATGACTTCCGCGCCGGTCGGCTGTCGGACCTCGCCAGCATGCGGCCATCCAGAAGCAAGCGGCTCACCACCTGGATGGATGATGAGGAGATCCGGACGTTGCGGTGGCTGAAGACCAGGCTCGCAACCTGAATAGGTGGACCAAGCTACAGACCGCGCTCAGAGGAACGCGGTCTGTAGGGAAACTCAATGTACGATCGGCTTTGAAGTCGAAGCTCGGCGTGACTTGGTCGATTTATCGGAGGCAATGGCTGCTTTTGCCGTCTTCTTATCCTTGTCGTCACGCGGCTTGGTTGTTGCAGGCTTGGCTGTCTTGGCTTCCGCTGCGCCCTGGCTCCGCCGGGCCTTCTTGGGCGGCGCGCCTTCCGCTGCGATTTCCTCGAAGGCCTTCAGCCAGTGTTTCATGTCTTCGCCCTGGGGACGCCCTTCCCGCTCCCAGATTTCATAAGCCCGCTGACGAATTTTCTCTTCGTGTTCGCTCATGGTTCTCGTGCCGTTGTTGGTGTGGGGACGAACAGTAAGTGTGGTGGATTTTTCAGGAAACAAGAGGCGGCGGCGCAAGCGATGACATCGGCTTTGCCCTTCTATTTCAGGCACCGGAGGGAACGAGAGGCTTCTTCACGCGTTAGGGGGAACGCATGGATGGCTCGGGGGAAGACGAGATAGATAATGAAAGAATTTTCCGGCGATCGCCGCATTCACGAAGCACCTAATGACCACGGGTTTCAAGAAGGGGCGATCGAGTACGAAATCGATCCTCCTTCGATCATCCGACCAGGCTATAACAGCTGGAAGACTGGAACGGTTTCCAAGGCATCATTTCTAATAGACGGCGCGGCCTATTTCAGAGCGCTGGATCACGCATTGCGGCTCGCCCGACAGACGATCTGGATCGTCGGATGGGATTTCAACCCTGATATCAGGCTCAGACCACGCGAAAGCTCCGAAACGCTCGGCGAATTGTTGCTGACCTTGACAGAGGACAACCCTGATCTCCGCGTCCGGATCTTGGTTTGGGGCATGGGACCAGTTTACTCCGGCAAGTCACTGAGGCTCTTCAACCACCCGCAGTTTTCCGACCACCCGCAGATCAGCATGCATTTTGATCTTCGCCATCCGCTCCGCGGATGCCATCACCAAAAGCTCGTGGCGATCGATGACAAGCTGGCATTCCTTGGCGGCATCGACCTGACCGCGAGACGCTGGGACGAACCTGACCACGCCCCGCGCAATAGCTTCAGACGATCCCCCGACGGCACCCCTTATGATCCGGTGCATGACATTCAACTGCTCGTTTCAGGCGAGGCGGCGACTTTCGTTGATGACGTCGCGAGACGCCGCTGGAAAAGGGCAACCGGCCAGCAAGTTCCGGTGACCGAAAGCTCCGATCCGGTCTGGCCAGCCATGGTGGCGCCCCATATAGCCGACGCTCGGGTGGGTATCGCGCTTACGGAGCCGGGCCTGATCGGACGACGCGGCCGCCATGAAGGCATCCGCCTGACGCGCGCAGCCATCCAGTCTGCACGACACAGTATCTACATCGAAACACAGTATCTGGCATCGTTCGGTGTCGCGCGCTCGATCGCGCAGCGCTTGCGCGAACCCGATGGCCCGGAGATCGTCGTTCTGGTGACGAAAAGCTCGCACGGCTTTATCGAGAAGCTCACTATGGGTAGCAATCGCGACCGCGTTATCCGGCGATTGAAACGCTTGGATCGTCACGACCGGCTGCGTGTGATGTATGCCGTGGCTCCCGACGGCAACGGCGGCTCCCAGGAAATTGTCGTCCATTCCAAGCTTGTTATCATTGACGACCGGTTCATCAGAATAGGCTCTTCCAACCTGAACAATCGTTCGGAGGGGCTTGATACCGAGTGTGATCTGGCAATCGAGGCGTCCTGTACGGCCCATCGCGATGCGATTGCAGCTGTTCGCTACCAGCTTATGGCGGAACATCTCGACACCACGCCGCAGGCGGTGCAGCAGGCGCAGTCTTCGGCAGGTTCGATGATCAAGGCGATTGACAGCCTCAACCGTTCATTGCGTGGGCTACGCCCCTTCTCGGTCGATCTTGCTAACGGGGAAACAACGCCGGTGATAGGAACGACCATCGTCGACCCGCATCGCCCGTATCATCCCCTAAGGCGATTGCGGTTGCGCCTCGCGTCGCTCATGCGAGGTTTGGTCGGCGGCGGAGCGTTGCCGCCTACGCAGGAAAATCTCGCTAAGAGCGAATGACACCAGCCCGAACAGAAGCGGGATCACGAAGTAGATCACGCGGAAGGCAACCAGCGCGCCAATGGAAGCGCTTGGAATCAAGGCGGTCACGGTTGCCTCGAGAACGCCAAGCCCCCCGGGGACGTGGGTAAGCAGCACCGCGACATTCGCCAGCACGAAAGCGGTCGCGGTCTCCATGAAATCTGCATCGGCGCCCAAGAGCTGCTGCAGGCATGCTGCGACTGCCATGAAGTTGAGCGTGCCGACGACAATCTGGCCGACCGCAAGCGGGAACGACGGCATCTTGAAGCGCCACCGCCACACCGCAAGCGGCGCGCGGATCATAAGCGTCATCAGCAAATAGCACCCGATCGCTACCAGGCAACCAACACCAAGCGCGACCACGCCCGCCGCTGGCAACCCGATGAGCGCCGCGGCGGCCTGCGAATTTGAGACGAAGACAATTCCGCAGAGCGATGCGAGACCAATCCCGACCGTTGCACCACAGAAGACGATAACGCGTGCAACCTCTTCGCCGCTCAGTCCCCAGCGCGAATAGTAGCGATAGCGCACGGCGCCGCTGCTCAGTGCAGCGAAACCGAGATTGTGGCCGATCGAGAGGCCGGTAAAGGAGGCAAGCGCCGCTTTTGGATAGCTCAACGGTCGGCCGGCATAGCGCAGCCCCATCCAGTCGAAGACCGTCAGACAGAGGTAGGACATTGCCGCGAAGGCAAGACCGGCTGAAAGACGAGATTCGGACAATCTTTCCACCGAAGCCCTGATCTCTGCTAAGGAGTATCGGCTGAAAACGCGGTAGAGAAGGTATGCAGCCAAAACCAGACCCAACAATAGCACCGCGTTTAAAAGCAACTTCTTCGCCGACATGAACAATCCCGTTTTCGCAGACATGATGTGGTCTGGAACGAAGAAGCTCGTTTGCGGGTTCCCTCAGCTCATAGATTGCGAGGGAATGCATGGAAAACGAGCTGCGCGTTCTGACCTACAATGTGCATAGCTGCGTGGGGACGGACCGCAGGCTTGACCTATCTCGCATCGCGGAGGTCATCGCCAACACAGGTGCGCATATCGTGGCGCTTCAGGAACTGGATGTCGGTCGTCTCCGCACGGGCGGTGTCGATCAGGCCCGCCAGATCGCCAGCGAACTGCGAATGGACGCCCATTTTCACCCCGCATTGACGGTCGCGGAGGAGCGGTACGGCGACGCCATTCTTTCGGCCTTGCCTATGCGCCTTCTGAAGGCTGGCCCTCTGCCATCGGCTGGAGAAACCCGGGGTGCGCTGCTGGCCGAAATAGAGGTCTCGGGAAAGAAAACGATCGTCCTCAACACCCATCTTGGGCTGCGCGCCGGCGAGCGCATTGCCCAGGTCGCGACACTCCTTGGAGAGGATTGGCTCGGCAACGCCGATCTCGCGGCGAGCCCCATTATTGTCTGCGGCGACTTCAATGCCGTGCCGTCGTCAACGGCATACAAGATGCTGGCGCGACGTTTCACCGACGCAAGATCCGTCCTCGGCAAAAGACAACGTGCAACCTATCCGTCACGGATGCCGTTTTTGCGCATCGACCACGTCTTTGTGTCTGAAGGCATCAAGGTACGCGCCGTGGAGGTCGCGAACGGCGCCAACGAGCGGCGAGCGTCGGACCATCTGCCGCTTCTCGTCACGTTGGACGCAATAGGATGATGCCACGCGGCGCAAGACCTCCTGTTTGCTAGGATACCGACACCGGCTTCGATCTCAGGCGGCTTGCCGTCGCCGGATCCGCACGCCTGCAAAGCTGCGGCGGCAGTCCGCGCATGATCAGTTCGGCGTCGGCAACCGCCATCGATCCGAGAGCAAAGAAGGCATCGCGCGTGCCCCCCGTGCGGTGCGCCGACAGGAGGACATCAGGCATTGCCCGGACCGGGTCGTCGGCACTCACCGGTTCCACCGGAAAGACATCGGTCGCAACGCGGATATGCCCCGTTTCGGCCGCCTTTAGCATAGCGGGGAAATCGACGACCGCGGCGCGGCTCATAAGGAGAAACGCGGACCCCGGCTTCATCAGCTGGAACTCGCGCGCACCCAGGAAACCTTCGTTCTCCGTTGTCACGCTCGCAAAGACGAAGACCACCTGGCTCTCCGACAGAAGCTCGTCGAGCGTCGCCGGAATGCAATCGGCCGATCGGATGATCTCCGTTGGAAGCCACGGATCAAAGACGCGAACCGTGTTCCGAAACGGGCGAACGAGTTCACGCAGCTGACGACCGAGATCACCGAAGCCGATGATCCCGACGCTCGCACCGGAAAACCGAAACGTCTCCCGGTTGCCCGCCAGCCCATATTCTTCGATACCGGCCCGAAACTCCCGGTCCGCCTTGGTGATGCCGCGTGCGAGATCGAGCGCCATGCCGAGAGCCGCCTCGGCGACTGGCGATGCGAAGGCGGCGGCCGGCGTGATGACCCAAATCCCACGTTCGACGCAGGTTTGATAATCGATATTGGGGAGGAAATTGGACTCGACGTTGATGATCGCCTTGAGCTTTGCTGCCTTGGCAAGGCGCTCCTTCGGCATGTCGGTCTGTCCGAAAATCAGAACCGTCTCGGGCAGGAGTTCGTCGACCTGCTCGGCAGGCATCGGGCGATCCTCCCTGATCACGACGTCTCCCAGCCGTTCGAGCCTTTCGCGGACGTCGGGCGCCATGATCAGATCCAATGTGCGTGGCAACGGATCGACCAGAATAATACCGCGGCTCATGCTTCCTCCCTCGCGAGCTGACAGTTGCCGCGATTGTATCGACTGCGCTTCCGATTGAAAGCGTCTATCGTGAGGAAGCAAGGTGGTCCGGCGCCTGAAGCGCCGGACCACTGGACATTCAGGCCTTCACGAATGCCAGAAGATCCGGATTGATGACGTCGGCATGGGTCGTCAGCATGCCGTGCGGATAACCCTTGTAGATCTTCAGCGTGCCGTTCTTCAGCAGCTTGATGGAAAGCTCGGCGGAATCGGCGATCGGCACGATCTGGTCGTCGTCGCCGTGCATGACAAGCGTCGGCACCGTGATCGCCTTCAGATCATCCGTCTGATCGGTTTCGGAGAACGCCTTGATACCGTCATAGTGAGCCTTGGCCGAACCGATCATGCCCTGGCGCCACCAGTTTTGGATGACACCCGGATATACCTTCGCATCAGGCCGGTTGAAGCCGTAGAAGGGACCGGTCGGGACGTCGAGGAAGAACTGCGCGCGATTGTCGGCGAGCGCCTTGCGGAAGCCGTCGAAAACCTCGATCGGCAGGCCGCCGGGGTTGGATGCGGTCTTCAGCATCAGCGGCGGAACGGCACTGACGAGGACAGCCTTGGCGACGCGCCCCTGGGGCTGGCCGAATTTCGCAACGTAGCGGGCAACTTCGCCGCCACCCGTGGAATGGCCGATGTGGACAGCATTCTTGAGGTTCAGATGCTCGACGACGGCAGCGGCGTCGGCTGCATAATTGTCCATATCGTGACCATCCGACACCTGCGACGAGCGGCCGTGGCCGCGGCGGTCATGAGCGACGACGCGATAGCCGTTCTGAACGAAAAACAGCATCTGGGCATCCCAGTCGTCGGACGAGAGCGGCCAGCCGTGGTGGAACATGATGGGCTGGGCATCCTTCGGACCCCAATCCTTGTAGTAGATCTGCACGCCGTCTTTGGTCTGAACGAAATTCTGGGTCATTGGCGGTAGTCCTTCTTTCTTTGCGGAAGACGTTTTGGAAAGAGCGAGCGATGGCACTGCCATCGCTGCCGAAATCGTCGCTCCGGCCAGCAGCGCCTGCCTGCGGGAGACCATGATTTCGATGGGGTTCTGAGACATCCGGTTCCTCTTCATTTGGACCTCCACTTCATAGTCGGCGGAGAGAGGCCGCTCTTGTCGGATGTTCTCGCCGTTTGGACGAAGCGGAGGAGAAGTTCTCTTTGACGCGATGACGAACTTTCAGGGCTCGGCGCGCGCATGAATCTCGGCGACGTAACCGCCGGGAAACTCGACGATCGCGGCACGGCGACCATCGGAAACATAAGTGGGCACAAGGACAGCCGCGCCGGTCTGAACCGCCTTGTCGAGCGCCGTCGAAATGTCCTTCACCTCGTAGCCGGTTGTTTCATGGCCATATGGGAAAGGGAGGTGGCCATCGGTGACAAGCACGGTCATCTTGCCGAAAACGGATTCGATCCTGACGCGGCGGTAGTTGTCGGCGGGACGACCGACCTCGACACCGGCTGCCGTTTTCTCATCGGACACGACCTTGCCACCCGAGAACCGAATGAAGTCTCCTACGAAGGCCGATACGGCATCGGGCGAAACGTAAACCCGGTTCTCGGGCACGCTCTCGAAGGCTGGATAGTTCGGCTTCGCGGTATGCCAGTAGAGCTGCATATTGACGCCGCCCGGCCATTGAATAACGGCATCGCGTCCGATTGGATCAGGGAACGGCGAGACGAGGACATTCGCTCCCGCTTTCTTCGCCGCCGCAACGGCCAGATCGAGATCGTTGACCAGATAACCGGTCCGCTCCGCGCCAAAGGGCGCGGGGATCGGCGTCTTGAACCCGAAAAGAGAGACGGTACCAACAGGCGTTTGGAGCAGCTGCGAGCTCGTGCTGCTCGCCGTTGGCGTCACGGTTGCGACCACCTGTTTCGTGCTGGCGCCGCCGAAGGTCGCGAGAAAGCTGCTGGCAAAAGCATCCACCTTGTCGGGCGCGACATAGACGTGCGTCGTGTCGTATTGCGGGGCCACGCCGATCTGCGCCGCGGCGAACGCCTGCCCAGCCGAAAAGGCGAGTACGCCGGCGAGGATGATGGCTCTACATTGCATGGTACGGTCCCTTTGCATGGCAGCGGGGAAAAATCCCCTGGCGTCGATTTCGATCCGTGACGCCAGGATCATTTCGTTCGCCCGACGCATGAACGCGGCGATCATGTCGAGGGTGACGACCGCGTTCTTGCCGCTTAGTCCTGTGCCTTGAACATTGGGATCGTTTCGGCACCGCAGATAGCGCGATGGCCGATCAAAGATCTCGCCGTGTGGTTTCGAAAAGGAACCAGAGGCGTCTTTCGGTCTCGTCGATCCAGGTCTCGAGCACACTGGTGGTGGCGTGATCGCCATAGGACGATGTCAATTCGTGCAGCTGGCGCAGGATGGAAACCAGTTGCTTGTTGTCGTCCCGCAGTTCGGCCAGCATGTCGTCAGGCGTGACGAAATCGGCGTCGTTGTCGAGGATGCGCTGCTGGCGGGCGATGTGGCCGATCGAGCGCAGCGTCGTTCCGCCGATCTTGCGGGCTCGCTCGGCGATGTCGTCGGTCATCGCAAAAATCTGCGCGCCTTGCTCGTCGAGCAGCAGGTGATAGTCGCGAAAATGCCGGCCGGAAGCATGCCAGTGAAAGTTCTTCGTCTTCAGATAAAGTGCAAACACGTCCGCCAGCAGAGCGGTCAGGGCGGCCGCAATGTCGCGGGTCGCGTCCGCGCCAAGATCCGTCGGGGTTGCGAGCGCAGCTTTGCGCTGTCTGATTGCCGGGCGAGTATCCATTCTGGCTTCTCCTGGGTGCTGACCAACTTTCTGGCCGGTTGATACCAAGGAGAATAGAAGCGCTTCGCAGACGCCGAAATCAGCCGCGGGTTCAGGATGGGCCATACTTAGGTTCAGGTTGGCCATCGAAGCAGCGGATCGTCAGGCAGCACCGAGTAGATCCGATCGGATCGAGCGATCCACAGCGAGCGCGGCCGCAAGTGCATGTCCAACAGCGATCAGCACCGGCGCATCGTACCCGATCTCACCTATGCCGGTAGCAAGGTCGCTGAGTTCACCGGCCCACCGCCGTTCGCTGGATCGGCTGACTTCGCTGACGATGACTGCCGGCGTCGTGGGAGCAAGTCCGGCCTCGATCAGCCTGTCTGCGATGAGATGCGCCGTGCGTCCCGCCATGTAGAAGACGTTGGTGGCACGGTTGTCTGCCACGGACCGCCAATCGATGTCGGCAGGCAAGCCGCCGTGCCGCGAATGGCCGGTGACGAAGCGGACGGATTGCGCGTGATCGCGATGCGTCAGCGAGATCCCGAGACGTGAGGCCATGGCGCTTGCGGCGGTGATGCCGGGGATGACATCGACAGGAATGTTCTCTCGATCAAGGTGGGCGATCTCCTCGCCGGCACGACCGAAGATCATCGGGTCGCCGGACTTCAGGCGCACGACGTGTTTACCCGCCTTGGCGAGGTTCACCATCATGTCGTTGATTTCTTCCTGGCGGCAGCTCGTGCGGCCGCCACGTTTCCCAACCAGCATGCGCTTGGCTTCCCGCCGTGCGAGCTCCAGCACCTCGGATGAAACCAGGTCGTCGAAGAGGATCACATCGGCCGCCTGCAACGCACGGACAGCCTTCAACGTCAGCAATTCCGCATCGCCGGGTCCGGCGCCGACCAGCGTCACGCGACCTCGTGAAGAGTGGGCGGGCGCTTCCCGAAGCCTTTCGGCTTGCTCGAGAAGCAGCCCGCCGACGCTCTCCTCCGGCGTATCCGAACTTGAAAAGGCGCGATCGACGAATGTCTCCCAGAAGGCGCGGCGCAAGGGGCCGGGCGCCAGCCGTTCGTTGATCCGGTCTCGCAGCGACTGCGCCAGTCCCGCCCAGCCTTTGAGCGCCTGCGGCAGCAAGGTTTCGATCCGCCGGCGGATTGCCTGGGCGAGGATCGGAGCGGCACCATCCGTCGAGATCGAGACGACGACGGGAGAACGGTTGACGATGGAGCCGAACTGGAACTGGCAGAAGGCAGGCTTGTCGATGACGTTGACAGGCACGCCGGCACTGCGGGCGGCGTCGAAGAAGGCTTTCGCCTCCCCGTTTTCCTCACAGTCGGCGATGGCGATGGCCGCGCCGGCGAAGATCGTTTCATCCCATGCTTGGCTGTGGTGGATGAAACCGCCCTGAGGGTGCTCAGCGCCGCGCAGGATCAGCTTCTCGAAGGTGTCGGAAAGCGCGTCGGCATAGACATGGACTTCCGCGCCGCAGGCAGCGAGAAGCTCGGCCTTCCAGGCGGCGGCATCGGACCCGCCGGCGACGATCACACGCTTGGATTCAAGCGCCCAGAACACCGGCAGCTTGGCAAGTGGCTCCATGCGAGCCGGTGCTTCATTCCGCGGCTGCGGCAAGACATCCATCGATGATCCCCCTGATCTCGGCGCGGCAGGAGCCGCAGTTGGTTCCGGCATTCAGTTCCTTGCCGACAGCTTCGACGCTGTGGCAGCCGCCGCGCACGGCGGCGACGATCTGGTTGACGCCAACGCCGAAGCAGGAGCAGACGGTGGCGCCGGGATCGGGCTTGTCAGCGCCGGGGCGACCGGCGACGAGCGCGAAGCGCTTGCGCAGATTGGTATGTTCGGCGGTGAGCTGGGAGATCGCCCAGTTGCGGGCAACCGCCACAGGTTCGCGGGCCAGGAACAGCGCCGCGCGCAATCGCTTGCCGTCGAAGAAGGCGAGCCTCAGGTCGCCGGATTGCTGGTCGGCATAGCCGAGAGGCTCGACATTTTCGGGGATAGCGAAGGTGCTCCGGCACCAGGCGCACCAGTCCTCGATCGGTTGGTCGAAGGCGAGTTCCACACGCCAGCCGCCTTCAGCCTTTGCCAGCGCCCAATAGGCGGCATCGAGGTGGTCAGGCTTGGCTGCGGAAACGGCAAAGCCATAGCGGGCTGCCTTGAAGCGACGCGCCGCGACGGCGACATTCTTTGAAGCGGGTTGGCCGGAGATCGGATCGGTCAACGGCGCAACGACGGCATCGATGCGGGCCTTCGCGGCGAACTGATCGTTCCAGTGCATCGGCACGAAAATGCTGCCACGAGCCTGACGCTCCGTGATCAGGGCGCGAACCACTGCTTTGCCGTGCGGGCTTTCGATCTCGACGAGGGCGGCATTGCCGACGCCGATCTCGATCGCGTCGCGGGGATGGAGTTCGGCGAAAGGTTCGGCGATATGCGAGGAGAGCCGCGCACTTTTGCCAGTGCGCGTCATCGTGTGCCACTGGTCGCGGATGCGGCCGGTGTTCAGCGTGAAGGGATAGTCGGCATTGGTGCGATCGGAGGCGACCGGCTTGACCGCGATGAAACGTGCTTTGCCGTCGGCATGGTAGAAGCCGCCCTTGGCGAAGAAGCGGCTCACATCGGCTTCGTGGCCAACAGGCTGCGGCCACTGGAAAGGTGCTAGTTCGTCATAGGATCGACCGCCGATGCCGACATACGCGCCGATATCGAAGTCGCGATTGCCATTGTTCTCGAAGGCAGAAAGGGCGGCGTGCTCATCGAAGATCTCGGCATTGGAGCCGAAGTCGAAGGCTTCGGAAAAGCCCATGCGACGCGCCACTTCGGCCAACTGCCACCAGTCGGCCCGGGCTTCTCCTGGAGCATCGAGGAAGGAGCGCTGCCTGGAGATTCGGCGTTCCGAATTGGTGACCGTGCCGCTCTTTTCGCCCCAGCCGAGAGAAGGCAGCAGGACGTGAGCGTGCCGTGCCGTATCGGTGTTTTCAAGGACGTCGGAGACGACGACGAAGGGACAGGCCTTGATAGCGGCCTCGACGGCGTCGGCGTCCGGCATCGAAACCACCGGGTTCGTCGCCATGATCCAGAGCGCCTTGATCCGCCCGTCGGCGACCGCCCTGAACATATCGACGGCCTTCAGGCCCGGCTTTTCAGCAATGGTCGGCGCGGCCCAGAAGCGCTGGACGCGGTCGCGATCCTCAGCATTTTCGATCGCCATGTGGGCGGCCAACATGTTCGCAAGTCCGCCGACTTCACGCCCACCCATCGCATTCGGCTGGCCGGTGAGCGAGAAAGGCCCCATGCCCGGCCGGCCGATCCGACCGGTGGCGAGATGACAGTTGATGATGGCGTTGACCTTGTCGGTGCCCGACGAGGATTGATTGACGCCCTGGCTGTAGCAGGTGACCACCTTCTCGGTGGCAGCGAACAGACGGTAGAATTCGCGAAGCTGCATGGCCGGCAGGCCGGTCAGTTCTAGCACCTCGTTGAAGGAGACACCTGATGCCGCCGTGAAGGCCTCGGCAAAGCCGTTGGTATGCTCGGCAACGTAGTTCTGGTCGACGGCGTTGCTTGCGATGAGGTGTTCGAAGAGACCGACGAAAAGCGCAACATCGCTGTCCGGACGGATGGCCAGGTGCAGGTCGGCGATGTCAGATGTCATCGTGCGTCGCGGGTCGATGACGACAACCTTCATGCCGGGGCGGGCTGCTTTGGCAGCCGCCAGCCGCTGATAGATCACGGGATGGCACCACGCGAGGTTCGAGCCGGTGAGGATCACCAGATCGGCAAGCTCGATGTCTTCATAGGTGCCCGGCACAGTGTCCGATCCGAAGGCGCGGCGGTGACCGGCGACGGAGGACGACATGCAGAGGCGGGAGTTCGTGTCGATATTGGCAGAACCGATGAAACCCTTCATCAGCTTGTTGGCGAGGTAGTAGTCTTCGGTCAGTAGCTGACCGGAGACGTAGAAGGCAACGGAATCGGGGCCATGCTCGTTGATGGCATCCGAAAAGCGTTGTGCGATGAGGTCAAGCGCCTGTTCCCATTCGACCCGCTCCCCGGAAACTTCCGGATACAGGATGCGCCCGTCGAGATCGACGGTCTCGCCGAGCGCCGAGCCCTTCGAGCAGAGCCGCCCGAAGTTCGAGGGGTGGTCCGGGTCGCCCTTGACGGAAACCTTGCCGTCCTCTGCGACCTTGGCGATGACGCCGCAGCCGACACCGCAATAGGGACAGGTTGTCTTGACCTCTTTCTCCATCATTCAGCCGCCATCATCAGGCTTTCGAGGGCGATGTAGAGAGCACCGTTTTCGTTGCGCACCGCAATGGTCCTGACCTCACCTTCGTCGGCGCCGAGCGCCTTGCCGGTTTCGAGCGAGATCACCCAGTTGTGCAGCGGGCAGGTGACCGCCTTCGCATGGACGATACCCTGCGAGAGCGGACCGCCCTTATGCGGGCAGTGGTCCTCGATGGCGAAGACCTCGTTTTCCGCGGTGCGAAAGACGGCGACCTTGCCCTGGGGGGTCTTCACGCAGCGGGCGCCGCGTAGCGGAATGTCGGAGATGTCGCCGATCGAGATCCAGTTCATGTCCATCTATTCACTCCGCTGCCTGGGGAAAGCCGATCGTCGCCATCGGCTTGAACTCATGCTTGTCCTTGCCGGAGACGCGCTCCGACCAGGGATCGACCTGGGCAAACTTCTGGGAGAAGACGAAACGGTCGTAGTAGGCCTTGCGCTTGTCGGCATCGCCCATAATCTGGCGGCGGATTTCCTCGAGGCCGACGCGCTTCGCCCACTTGTAGATGCGCTCGAGATAGCGGGCCTGCTCGCGGTACATCTGCGTCAGCGCAACGATGTGCTCCAGCGCCTCGTCCTCGGTCCTGACGAGGCCGAGAACCTCCGTGCCCTTGATGTCGAGACCGGCAGCACCCGCGAAATGGATCTCGAAGCCGGAATCCACGCAGATGACGCCGATGTCCTTGCAGGTCGCTTCGGCGCAGTTGCGCGGGCAGCCGGAGACGGCGAGCTTCAGCTTGGCCGGCGTCCAGGAGCCCCACATGAATTTCTCGATGCGGATGCCGAGGCCGGTGGAATCCTGCGTTCCGAAGCGGCACCAATCGGAGCCGACGCAGGTCTTCACGGTGCGCAGCCCCTTTGCGTAGGCCTGTCCAGAGACGAAACCGGCCTTGCCGAGATCGGCCCAGACTGCCGGAAGATCTTCCTTCTCGATGCCGAGCAGGTCGATGCGCTGACCGCCCGTTACCTTCACCATCGGGATTTCGAACTTGTCGACGACATCGGCGATGGCGCGCAATTCGTTGGAGTTCGTCACGCCGCCCCACATGCGGGGAACCACCGAATAAGTGCCGTCCTTCTGGATGTTCGCATGGACGCGTTCGTTGATGTAGCGCGACTGGTAGTCGTCGGCATATTCGTCCGGCCAGTCGCAGACGAGGTAATAGTTGAGAGCCGGCCGACACTTGGCGCAACCGCACGACGTCTTCCACTCGAGTTCCTGCATCACGGCGGGGATCGTCTTCAGACCCTTGGCCTTGATCAGCCGGCGCACCTCGTCGTGGCCGAGCTCGGTGCAGGTGCACATCGGCGTGACGGCGGCGGGATTGTAGCTGTCGCCGAGCGTCAGCGTCATCAGCTTTTCAACGAGGCCGGTACAAGAGCCGCAGGACGCGGACGCCTTGGTGTGAGCACGCACGTCGTCCAGCGACGTCAAACCCTTGGATGTGATCGTCGAGGTGATCTTGCCCTTGCATACGCCGTTGCAGCCACAGATTTCCGCGTCATCCGGCAAGGCTGCAACGGCCGCCATAGGGTCCAGCGGCGACCCTCCCTGGTAGGCCTGACCAAAGATCAGCGTTTCGCGCATCTCCTTGATGTCGGTCTGTTTCTTCTTCAGATCGTTGAACCAGGCACCATCGGCGGTTTCGCCGTAGAGCACGGTGCCGATGATCCTGTTGTCCTTCAGCACGAGGCGCTTGTAGACGCCGGCCGAGGCGTCGCGCAGCACGATTTCCTCGCGGTCGTCGCCATCGGCGAAGTCGCCGAGCGAGAAGAGCTCGATGCCTGTGACCTTGAGCTTGGTCGGCGTGTCCGAATGCACGAAGGCGGCGGAACGGTCGCCCGACAGATGCGATGCGGCGACGCGGGCCATCTCGTAGAGCGGCGCGACAAGGCCGTAGACCATGCCGCCGACTTCGGCGCACTCGCCGAGCGCCATGATGCTGCCATCAGAGGTCTGCATCCCGTCATCGACGACGATGCCGCGGTTGACGGCAATGCCGGCGTCCTTGGCGAGCCCGACGCTCGGGCGGATGCCGACCGCCATCACGATCAGGGTTGCCGGAATGATGCGGCCATCGTCGAGTTCGATGCCCTCGACCTTGCCGTTGCCGATGATAGCCTTGGTGTTGGCCTTGGTGATCACCTTGATGCCGCGTTCTTCCACGGCCTTTTGAAGCAGGTAGCCGGCAGCTGGATCGAGCTGGCGCTCCATCAATGTCGGCATGACATGCAGGACAGTGACGTCCATGCCGCGAGAGGCAAGGCCGGCAGCCGCTTCGAGACCGAGCAGGCCGCCGCCGATGACGATCGCCTTCTCGCGTGACTGGGCGGCAAGCAGCATCGCCTGCACGTCATCGAGGTCGCGGTAGGTGATGACGCCGGGCAAATCCTTGCCGGGCACGGGGATGATGAAAGGCACGGAGCCGGTGGCGATCACCAGCTTGTCGTAGCTTTCCGTGACACCGTGGTCCGAGGTGACGGTCTTGGCCGCACGGTCGATCTTGACGATCTTGTGGCCCTTGTAGAGGGTGATGCCGTGCTTGATGTACCATCCATCGCCGTGGATGATGATCTCTTCGTAGTCCTTCTCGCCGGACAGAACAGGCGAGAGCATGATGCGGTCGTAGTTGACGCGCGGCTCGGCGTTGAAGATCGTGACCTGATATTGGTCCGGCGCTTTTTCGAATAGGTGCTCGAGCATACGCCCGGGCGCCATGCCGTTGCCGATGATGACAAGCTTCTCAGTCATGGTTTCAAGTTCCTCAGATCAGGTGGCGGCGACGGCTTGTGCGGAGAGGCCCTGGCGGTCGAGCCGCTTGACGGACAGGTGCATCCAAACCAGCGAGATGACGACGATCACAAAGAGCAGCATGAAACAGCTCGACCAGAGACCGGTCATATCCTTGAGCAGGCCGAAGGCGATCGGCAGGATGAAGCCGCCAAGGCCGCCCATCATGCCGACGATACCGCCGACCGCGCCGACGTTTTCAGGGTAGTAAGCGGGGATGTGCTTATAGACGGCAGCCTTGCCGAGGCTCATGACGAAGCCGAGGGCGAAGATGACGACGATGAAGACCATAGGCGTGATGCCGACTGCTGAGCTTGTGCCGGCCGCCGGAAGCGACAGGATAAGCGTTGCGACAGCGGCGACTGCCAACATCACATACATTACGCTGCGGGCGCCCTTCTTGTCGGAGACAACGCCACCGAAGGCGCGGAAGATGCTGCCGGGAATGGAATAAGCGGCAGCGACCATGCCGGCAGTTGCCAGATTGAAACCGTAGACACCGACCAGATAGCGGGGCAGCCACAGAGACAGGGCAACAAAGCCGCCGAAAGCGAAGAAATAGTAGAGCGAGAAACGCCAGACCTGGATGTTCTTCAGCGGCGCGAATTCCTGTGCGAGGCTCTTGGAGGCGATCTTGCCCTCGCGACGAAGGCGGAAGGCCGGATCATCCGTCGTGGTGAACCAGAAGACGATCGCCATCAGCGCCAGGCCGACAGCCCAAATCTGGGCAACAGCCTGCCAGCCCCAGGCGATGAGCACGAAGGGCGCCGCAAACTTGGTCACTGCGGCACCGACGTTGCCGGCGCCGAAGATGCCAAGCGCCGTTCCCTGCTTTTGCGCCGGGAAGAACGGCGAGACATAGGCGACGCCGACCGCGAAGGAACCGCCGGCAAGGCCAACGCCGAGGCCGGCGATCAGCATCTGCGTGTAGGTCTGGGCATAGGAGAGCAGGAAGGTCGCCAAGGCAGCGGCCAGCATGGTGAGCGTGTAGACTAGGCGACCGCCATACCGGCCGGTCCAGATGCCAAGGACGATACGGACAAGCGAACCGGTCAGAACGGGCGTGCCGATCAGCAATCCGAACTCGGCCTCGTTCAGGCCGAGATCCTGTTTGATGCGGATGCCGATGATCGCAAAGATCGTCCAGACGGCGAAACAGAGGGTGAAGGCAATCGTGGACATCCACAATGCTTTGGCTGGTTCGCCGGCGGACATGGACTGCGTGTTCCTGATAACAGACATGGCTTCTCCGGGGCCCGACAAGGTCGTGCCGATCCATCGCTGGGGGTTAAAAACAAAAAGCCGCTGGTCAGGGCACGCATGCACGATAGTGCGCGGGTTACCTGATCAGCGGCTTTGCTGGGGGGCGCCCTTCGTTGGACGCCGAATTCGTGGCCTCGTGGCCCGCTATTTACAAAGCAAGGGCCGTGCCAGTTTTATTAAGTGATTGTTTTTATGATGTTTTTCAAAATTATGCGGCGGCTGCGGAACGGCGACCACTCGATGAAATGCAGAATTTCATCCAAAATTTGTGCAATGCGCAAGAAATGAGCACGCGCACTAGCGCCGCTTTTGACCCGCGATATAAGCATCCACCTGATCAGGATCGAAAAGACTGCCGTCGAAGAAGCCGTCCGGTCCAAGTGTCAGCGCACCCGTGGAACCAACGGGCGTCTCGCTGCGCAAAGCGCCTTCCACCTTGGAATTCGCCGATGGCAGCGCGACATTCAGCGATTTCAGGGCCTCGCGATAGAGATCCGGACGGTAGGTGCTGCCAGCAATCTGCTGGTGATCCCGTGTGTGCTCGATATGTCCCCACCGAACCATTTGGGTATAGAACCAGAGAGCGTGGCTCCGCCACGGGAAGGTCGCGGCCTTTGCATTCGGAACAAAGAAGTCCTTGATCTCCGCCGTTGCCCCCTCGCCGATGTGAAGTACACCGCTGAGCGCCGGTCGCAGCCAGTCGGTCGGGCGATTTATGTATGTCGAGCGGGACAGCATTTCGACCAGTTCGTCATGGTTGGAGCGATCGCCGCACCATAGAGACGCAAGATAAAGCGCGCGCAGCAGAGCGGACAGCGCTTCGGGATGCCTCTCGCTCCATTTTCTGTTCACCCCGAGGACCTTTTCAGGGCTCGACCGCCAGATCGAAGCTTTCACCGTCACCAGATGCGCATCACGTTCAAGGACACCGAACGTGTTCCAGGGCTCGCCAGCGCAGTAACCATCGATCAGCCCTGCACGAAGGGCATCGCCCATATCAGGCGGCGGCAGAACGAGTATCTCGATATCATGATCGGGATCGATGCCGCTGGCCGAAAGCCAGTATCGCAGCTCATAGTTATGTCCGGAGTAAGGGTGGACGACGCCGAAGCGAAGCTTTGGACCTTTGCCGACAATAACTTGCCGCAAGGCGGCGCCGTTCGTCCGCGCGTCGAGGTCGTCTTTGGCGCCACATGCCGCCATCATTTGCCAGAGAGCCTGCGAAACAGTAACCGCGTTGCCCCCGAGCCCGAGCGCCATCGGCACGACCATCTCCTGCGCCGGTGCAGTAAGGCCGAGATTGCAGGCGATCGGCATCGGCGCCAGGATATGGGCGACTTCGAAATGGCCGACCGCCAACCTGTCGCGGATCGAAGCCCAGGAACGCTCACGCGCCAGCGTCAGGTTGATGTCCTGGCTTTCGGCAAAACCCTTTTCCTTCGCCACAACCAGAAGCGCGCTGTCGAGCAGCGGCACGAAGCCCGCGGTGATCTCGTGGCTCTTCGTCATGCATCGCCCCCTGGATCGAGCAGGCTCGCCGCAGTGATCAGGCTTTGAGCGATCTCAACAATCTTTCTGTTCTGGTTCATGGCCGTGCGCCTGAGGAGCGCATAGGCTTCCGCCTCAGAGATACCGCGCGTCCGCATCAGCATGCCTTTGGCACGATCGATGAGCTTTCTGTTCTCCAGTTCGCCGCGCGTCTCTTCCAGTTCCCGCGTCAGTCGCGAAAACGCGTTGAACCGGCTTATCGCCATCTTGAGGATCGGCCGAACCCGCTCCTGCTTCAGACCGTCGACGATATAGGCAGACACGCCGGCGTCCACTGCCGCTTCGATCGAGGCTTCGTCGGACTTGTCGACGAACATGGCGATCGGGCGCCGCACGGCTCGGGACAACTGAAAGAAGCTCTCGAGCATGTCACGGTTTGGATTTTCAAGGTCGATGACGATGACATCAGGGTTGATATCGGCAATGCGCCTGGCGAGACCGAACATATCCTCGACGATCGTCACCTTGTCGTAGCCCGCTTCGCGCAGCCCTTCCTCGATGATCGACGCACGAATGCGGTTCTCGTCGATGACCAGGACATTGAGACTGCTTGGCTTCATGAGAGCAGCGCCAGTGGTTGCGAACGACGTGAGCCCTGTGGACAGCGGCTCGGCTCGATTTCGCACATGCGGGATAGCAGCACCGAAATCAAGCGATATCTTGCGGCGGCCATGCAAAGCGCTCGTTCGCCGATCGGAAGGGCATGTATTGGGCAGCGGTCACAATCCGGTGAGGACTTTGACAATCACCTGCGCATATGAGCAATTGTTGCAATGCAAAATCGGCTCCCAGCATCGACAAAAACTGTATCCGCGACAGGCAGCCCTGCCTTCCCCGCACAGGCCAAGGTGGACGGATTTGGCTGCCAGTTGGCGAAACTTGATGACGATATGCGATTCGTCAGCGGCAATATTTCATTCCACCGCAAGAGGTCAGCGGACCCGTACTTCGGTCAAGTGGCGACGGAAGCCAGCGATCGAGGCTTTCTGATCGGCCTGTCGCTCAAGGGACGACACAGGCGGCGAATCTTTCACTCCTCGAACCGATCGAGTCTCCACGACTTCGAGGAAAGTTCGATCTACGTCCGCAACTTCGCTGACGACTACAAGGCCGATCTCGACGGCCAGTTCGGTTTCGCGCTCATGGAGATTTCCGGTGCCGGGCTCGAGGAAATGGCCGGCGGAGCCGATCTGCCCGCGATTTCGGAGCTCTGTGGCGAGACCGCCCACCGCGATGCGATGCTGGGGGGCATGCTGAATGCCATCTTCTCGGTCGCCGATAGCAAGAACTCGTCCAACTCGCTTGTGGTCGACCAGTTGGCCGCTGCAATTGGAGTGCATGTGATACACGTCTACGGCAAGGCACGGTGCGCGCATGACACGGGGATGCGCCGACGATTGTCGACGCTCGAGGAGAACCGATCGAAGGAGCTGCTCGCAAGCCGCGTGAACGGCGTCGTTGCGCTCGACGAGCTCGCCGAAGCCTGCGGCCTTTCCCGCGTCGCCTTTATCCGCGCCTTTCGCGAGACGACCGGCCTCACGCCGCACGGATGGCTGACCCGCCAGAGAATCGAGCTCGCATGCTCGTTGCTGCAGGGCTCCAAGCTGCCGCTTTCGACGATCGCCGCGACCGCGGGCCTCGGCGACCTCTCGCATTTTACGCGGACATTCGCGAAGGCGACGGGCGCGGCCCCCGGCGCCTGGCGGCGTTCCAAGCAGAGCTGATCTCAATCACCTTCCGGCGTTGCGACCTGCGCGACAAAGGCGAAGGCTGCCAGCAACGGGGGAAGGACGAAACACCAGCTCGGCGAGACGATGTAGGCCGCGGCGGCAAGACCGCAACCGAGCGCGAAGGCTGCGACGCTGATGCTCATACGCAGCACGCGAGCGCGGGCGGCGGCAGTGTTCTCGCCATGCACGCCGGCGATCATTTCGCCAAGGTCGATCATGATCTGCGTCGTCGTTCCGGTCATCAGCGTTGACGGTGGCGACTTGGTAAGATGGACGCGATGCAAGGCATTTTGCGTCGCCATCGCGGCAATCAGCATCAGCCCCATCAGGAGCGTGGCAACACCGTTCGGATCGGTGAACGGTCCGTGGTGAACAGCAAACGCACCGGCGGCAATGAGCAATACCAGCTTGATCGCCAGGAGCGGCCTCAGGACCGGAAGCTGGCGCCGATGAAGGCACACCCCGACAATACGGATCAGCAAGACGATCAGGCAGAAGAACGGCAAAGCGAGCAGCTTCGGCAGGGCGCCCGCATTGCCTGTTGCAACGGTCGCCCCGAGGGTCACGAAGTTACCCGTCACATGCGCTGTGAACAGCCCCTGCAACGCGAGAAAGCCGGCGGTGTCGACATAGCCGCCATTGAAGCTAAGGACGATCGGCAGCGGGATATTTTTCATGGTGTATTGCTCCTGGCAGGTGCCGGATAGATGGTGGCGAGGATCGCCAGCGATTGCCACATCAACGCTTACGAGCGGGCGGGCTTTTTGAGAAGATCGTGCCACGCGACCAGCAGGAACGCGCCAGCAAGCCCAAGATGCTCGAAGAACCCATTCATCGCCATCGCACGCTCCATCCCGACAGGCAGTTCCCAGAATCGGAGAGCGATGAACGTCGCAAGCAGCGTGAAGATTACCAGGGCGCTTGCCGCGGCCCAGCGTAGAAAACCGGATATGACGAGCGCCGAGGCAACCAGTTCAAAGAGGATCACGCCAACCGCCATCAAGGGCGCGGGCGACAAGCCGAAATGGTTCATTTCGGCGATGGCGGCAGGAAAATCGGTAATTTTCACGATCGGCCCCTGGATATAGGCCGAGCACAGCAGCAGCAAGCCAAGGAAGGGAACCAGCTTCAGGCGGCGCGAGGCAGAACGCTCGGAAGCGCCGTATGAAACGTCTTGCATATTCACCTCATAGGAAGGGCCGGGTCTTGGTGCGATCCCGAACGAACCGCCCCTTGCGGCGGATTATGAGGAAAGTGCTGTTCCGGCTCTTGTCGGTTAGGAGCGTGGATTTAACATTTCGATCGTCGTGACACGCCGCAGCGCACGGGAATTTTATGGAGGCGCGTTCCCGGAGCGTGTGTCGATGCGGTTATAGCGGCGCCAGTTGCCGGGCGGCTCGCCGGCAATCTCGGAAAAAACGCGTGTCAGATGGCTCTGATCCGAAAAGCCGCAGATATTGGCGACCTCTGCGATCGAGGCCCCCGAGATCAACAGGTCCTTTGCCTGAGCAACGCGATACTCGGTCAGCCATCGATAAGGCGTCCTGCCGAACGTCTCCTTGAACGCCTTGATGAAATAGCTTCTCGACAGATTGCATGCCTGCGCAAGCTCTGTGACGGAGAGTTGTGCGCCAAGATGTGCCGAGAGGAATTCCGTCGCGCGCTTTTCCTGCCAGGGGGCAAGGGCACCCTTCCTGCGGATCGGAATATGCACGCCGCCGTAGGCCTGGCCGAGATGGGTCAGAATGGCGAGGCTGATCTGTTCGAGAAAAAGCGGGCTGGAAAGCCTGGGCTGTTCCAGCGCCGGGATGAGCGCTTGCGCCAAGCCCAGAATCACCTCGTCCCGCGTTCTCAATTTGCACTCGAGATCGGTGAACTGCGGACGACCGACACCAGCCGCGAAATCCCGAATCGCCGACATCTGAATGGAAAACTGCAGGCAATCGAAAGCCGACAAATGCTCCAACCGCCATTGCTCCCTGCGATCGGCGATTATCAACTCGCCCCGCGCCCAGGCGCCGTCGTGCACGAGGCTCTCGCCATGCCGCAACCGAAGGCTTTTGACGTCCTTGAGATGCATGATGACATCGAACACTTCCGCACGGTTCACGACCGGCAAGGAGGACGGCTCGCTCCCTTCGCCGTTGAACCGCGTGATCGTCATCGCCGCGACGTTCAGAGTCGCGCATTGTGCGACGTTCTTCCGGGCAGCCTTTGTTGTCTCTTTAAACACGCGCGCTTCCGAACGATCCCCAATCAGCCATCACTATAACGGCCCCTTGGTAAAAAGGCACCCGATTTTTGAAGATAGTACGCTTGACGGATCAGTTCAGCCAGGCTGAGCGCCACGTCGCGGGCGTCACGCCGGTTTGGCGAGAGAAAACCTTGGTAAAATGGCTCTGGTCGCTAAACCCGCAATCGTCGGATATCGCTCGCAAAGGCATGGCGCGCTGTTGAAGCAGTTCCTTGGCGCGATCGATCCGCATCCGCGTCAGCCACTGGTGCGGAGTAAAGCCGGTCGCCCTTCGAAATTCCTGCGAGAAATGATTAACCGAAAGCCCGACGGCCGCGGCGATCGTCGGCACGGAAAGCTCCTTGCCGAGATTATCAAGCATGAACTCCTTGGCAGCCTTTTCCTGCCCCACGGAGAGAGAACTGTCGGCAACACCGTTTCTCAGTGTCTCGTCGCTGTAGTCGTGGAGAAGGTGAGCGCAGACGGCCGCCGCCAGGTGCTGCAGCAGCGCCGGGGGCGACATGGTCGCATTTTCGAACAGCGGCAACAGCGCCACCGCAAGATTGCCGAGAACCGAGTCCGGCTCCCCTCGCCTGCAGCGCAGCCGATGCAACTTCGTCGATGTCGAAATGTCAGCGACTTCGTCGAAGAGCGAGCGCGGCAAGACAAAAGCCAGAGCGTGCAGATTGCTGTGCAAAGTGATGGCGGTTGGATTGCGAAGATCAACCAGACAGATCGATCCCTTCTCGTAGAGACGCACGGGCGCGCGCGAACCATCCGACCTCATATCGGAATGCCAGGCGTCATCCAGATACAGCATCAGAAAATAGGCATCCGAGGCGGGCAACTCAACGTCAACCGCTTCCTGGCCGCCAAGCTCTCTCCTGATTTTCGTCACGGAGAATGATGCGGACCTTATCGGAATTGTGGTCAGGCATGGCGCTTCGGGTGTTCCGAAGTAGAGCCCAACACAATCAAAATCCTCACCAAGTAAACTCAAGGCACCCTTCCCAACAGCGCCCGAACCCGCGTCGGGGTCAACGCCATACAGGGGGTAAAATAGTACAACCGGCAAGATCAGGCAACGGAGGTCACCACTGAAGTTTGCTGCGGGTCGGGTATGCAGAAGCAAAGCGAAAGGCCCTCTGCGGCCGGCCGATTAAAACGCGATCCCGCGCAAGGCGCCAGATTGCCGATGTGCGGGTCAGTGCCGTACCGTCGTCATATCGTCACCGTTACGGTCAGGCGAGCCTGCATCCCGGCCTCGTAGTGGCCCTTGATATGGCAGAGCAGGAGATATGACCCCGGAGCAAGCTTTGCCTTCAACTGGCCACCCGCCCCGGTTTCAGATCGGATAAAACTGAACGACGCCGAAGACGCTCGGGCCACTCGCGCAACATGCAAGCAGCTCAACAAGTTGACCGATCGCACCTGGCTCAGAACGACAGGTCGAGAGCCCTGCCCTCGAAAAGGCGCCCCTGCGAGCCCTCAAGGTGTGCCTTCATCAAGGCGCGCGCCTCGTCGGCATGTCCCTCGGCGATCGCGCGATAGATCTTGTTGTGCTCTTCGTAGACCTCTTCGAGGCCCTGGCGCGGACCGAGCAGCGATAGTCCGTGCAGATGCATGCCGACCGCTATGTGAGCCTTCAGGGCATCGATCGAGGCCGTATAGTAATGGTTGTTGGCAGCCTCCGTCACGGCGCGATGAAACATGAAGTCGGCATCGGTGCGGTGAAGCTGATGGCTGGTCGCCTCGCGAAGATCGGCGAGTGCGGCGGCAATCTTCTGGATCGCGGCCTCGTCGCGACGCTTCGCAGCGAAATAGGCGGCTGCCGGCTCGATCGTCAGACGAAACTCGTAGCAGCGCTGGATATCCGCGATGGTCTTGACCGGGGAATAGGAGAGCTGCGTCGTCGGCGAACCGTGAGCGCTGACAAAGGTACCTGCTCCCTGGCGGGCATAGACGATACCCTGATCACGCAAACGCGCCAGCGCATCGCGCACGATCGGACGCGATACACCGAGCATCGACGCAAGCTCGTGCTCGCCGGGAAGACGCGAATCCGGTGGATAGTTTCCAGAGCGGATGCGCTCCTGCAACTGATCAAATACCCGATCGACCAGTTTCACGGCCTTGCCGCGCTCCGGCTTGGCTGCCGGGGCCGACTGGGCTTTCGCCGATACACCGCTTGCTTCGTCCACCTTCATTCTCCCCGCCGGCATTGTCTATGCCGCCTGATTCTGCGCAATCAGTTTTAGCAAACTATCAGAATTCCCGAAGCCCCCGGACTTCACTGCGCAGCGAAGACCAAGACCATCGGCCGTCGTCACATCGAACCACGGTATCCCCGCCTCGACCTCGCCCTTCGGCCTGAGGACACGAATCCCCAATTCGCGAAATACCGCCAGGGCGGTATCGCCACCGCCAACCATCAACATTTCGGGGCGCGCAGCTTCCACGACTGATTTTACGCCTTTCGCGAACCGCTCGGCAACATCAGTCGCCTCAGCCGTCATCTCCCCCGTGCAACGGAGAAGAGCCGGCAGGTCGGGCCGGATGTCCAACGGCAGCGTGCCCATGGGTGCATCGACCGAGACGGCCAAGGCGCCTGAAGCCTCAAGCTTCGCCATCTGCGCTGCCGTGATGGGATCGCGAGAGCCGAAGGCAAACACCGTACGGGAAGACGCCGCAATCGCTTTTCCCACCCGATCAGGCCCACCAATCTTGCGTGCAAGCGCAAGACCTATCCCACGGGCGCCGACGGCAAGATTTCTGGTCCAGTCAAACTCGCTCACCACGCCATCGAGATCGAGATCGGTTTCAGCGTCACGCACACGAACCGGCCGATCATGCCCATCAAAGAGATCGGCGATCGGCAAAGGCGCATCAACGCCGCGACCGACCACGCAACCGTTACGGGTCAAGCGCTCCTGATCCGGAATGGCTGGCGCCACCACGATCGCTTCATGGCCGAAAATGGAGGCCAGCGCCACGCTTTCGGCCGCCACATTGCCTTTGAGGCGAGAATCTATCTTTTTCAGCACGATGCGAGGCGAGGCGGCAAGAAAGGCCTTCGCCGCAGCGCTGACCCTCCTTGCCGCTTCCTCCTCCGGGAGAGCCCTCGAGGCCGTGTTGACGACAACAACATCGCAACCGCTCGCAAGCGCGTCGGCAATTGCATCGACCTCGATCGCGACAGCCACGGACAATCCGGCGTCGACGAACGGTGTTCCCGTGTCGAGCGCACCGGTCAGATCGTCAGCGATGACCGCGACCTGAAGCGTCATGCGTTTGTTCCCGTGTCGACCGCATGGCATGCGACGAGGTGGCCGGGCTTGGCCTCTTTCCATTCCGGGATGACCTTGCTGCAGACGTCCATCGCGATCGGACAACGCGTATGGAAGCGGCAGCCCGCAGGCGGATTGAGCGGGCTGGGCACATCGCCTTGAAGGATTTGGCGCTTGCGCGTGCGCTCCAGCTCCGGATCGGTTTCGGGAACGGCCGACAGCAGCGCCCTGGTGTAGGGATGCAGCGGATTGTCGAACAGTTCCTCGCGGGTCGCAAGCTCAGCAAGCCGGCCGAGATACATGACGCCCACGCGCGTACTGATATGGCGCACGACGGCGAGGTCGTGGGCAATGAAGAGATAGGTTAATCCGTATTTTTCCTGCAGGTCGAGCAGCAGGTTGATGATCTGCGCCTGAATGGAAACGTCGAGCGCTGAGATCGCCTCGTCACAGACGATGAACTTCGGCTGACAGGCCAGCGCCCGGGCAATGACCACGCGCTGCCGCTGGCCGCCGGAAAGCTCGTGCGGATAACGCTGCGCGAAGCGCGTCGGCAGGCCGACGTCGGTGAGCAACGCCGCGACACGGTCCTTCAACTCGGCCTTGGTGCAGAGCTTGTGGAAGAGGATCGGTTCGCCGACCGCCTCGCCGATCGTCATGCGTGGATTGAGCGTCGAGTACGGATCCTGGAAAACGATCTGCAGATCACGACGGAACGGCCGCATCTGCTTTTCATCCAGCGTCGCCAGATCCTGGCCCTTGTAGACGACCTTGCCCGATGTCGCTTTGTAGAGGTTCAGGATTGTGAAGCCGGTTGTCGACTTGCCGCAGCCGGATTCACCGACGAGGGAGAGCGTCTCGCCTTCCATGATATCGAGGTTGACGTTGTCGAGCGCATAAACCGTCGCCTGACGCTCGCCGAAGGCGCCGAGCCTGACGTGGAAGTGCTTGACCAGGTTTTCCACCTTGAGAAGCGGTTGTGCACCCATCACGCAGCCTCCTGCATTTTCTGGACAACAAAACAGGCGGCCCGATGATTTCCGGCGCCGGCAATCGGCTCGAGCTTTGGCACGCGCTCGTGACACACCGGCTCGGCCAACGGACAGCGTGGCGCAAACGGGCAGCCCTTTGGTCGGCGACCGGGTTCCGGTGGCGTGCCGCCAATCGAAGAGAGCCGGCTTGCCGGTGCATCGGAGAGCTTGGGAATGGAGGCAAGAAGACCGCGCGTGTAGGGATGGCTCGGGCGAGCGTAGAGTTCGTCTACCGGCGCATCCTCGACCACGGTTCCGGCATAAAGTACCGCGACGCGATCGACGAGACCGGCGATCAGCGCTAGGTCGTGCGTGATCCAGACGACGGACATGCCAAGCTTGGCACGCAGATCCTTCACCAGATCGACGATCTGTGCCTGGATGGTGACGTCGAGCGCCGTGGTCGGTTCGTCGGCGATCAGGAGCTTCGGATTGCAGGCCAAGCCGATCGCGATCATCACGCGCTGGCGCATGCCGCCGGAGAGTTCGTGTGGGTAGGCTTGCAGCCGTTCTTCCGGGCCGGGAATGCCGACGAGGCGCAGCAGTTCGACGGCGCGCGTGCGCGCCTCGGCCTTCTTCATGCCGCGGTGATAGATCAGCGGCTCGCAGATCTGGTCGCCGATGCGCATGACGGGGTTCAGCGATGTCATCGGATCCTGGAAGACGAAGCCGATATCGCCACCGCGCACCTTGCGCAGTTCCCTGTTCGACATCTTCTGCAGATCGTTGCCGTCGAAGCTCGCGGTGCCTTTCGTGACCTTGATCTTGTTCGGCAGCAACCGCATCAGGCTCAACATCGTCAAGCTCTTGCCGCAGCCGGATTCACCGACGACACCGAGCGTCTCGCCCTTGTTGACGTAGAGGTCGATCCCATCGACGACAACGGCAGGTCCATTGCGCCCATCGATTTCGACCGTCAGGCCGCGAACGTCGAGCAGTCGTTCATTGGATTTGGTCGTGTTCATCACTTGCTGCCCCGCGGATTGAGTGCGTCGTTGAGGCCATCGCCGAGGAAGCTGAAGGCGACCGAGGCAAGGCCGAGGACGGCGGCCGGAGCGGCCAGCAGGTGCGGATAGTGCTGCCAGACACGCAGGCCGTCGGAGATCATGTTGCCCCAGCTGGGCGTTGGCGGATTGACGCCGACGCCAAGGAAGCTGAAGGCGCTTTCAAGCACCATAGCCGTGCCGAGACCGGCGCTGACCGAGACGATCAGCGGACCAAGTGCGTTCGGAACAACGTAGCGCTTCATGATGATCCAGTTCGACAGACCGAGGGCCTGTGCGGCGGTGATATAGGGACGGCTGCGGATCGACAGGACCTGGGCGCGAACGAGGCGCGCATAGGGCGGCCAGGAGATCAACGCCATCGAGCCGAAGACCAGCATGAAGTCCACCCATACGGTCTGGCGGTAGAAGGGATTGAGGGTCGCCAGATACTGCGCTTCCATCCACTTGGCGATCGGCGCCTTCAGCGATGCGTTGATGACGACGACGAGAAGCAAGTTCGGGACAGACATGGTCATGTCGGTCAGCCACATGATGACGCGATCGAACGGGTTACCGAAGAAGCCGGCAATGGCGCCGAGCAAGGTTCCGATGAAGACCGCGATGACGGTGACGACGACTGCCACCAGGAAAGCCGTGCGGGTGCCGAACACGACGCGGCTGAAGACATCGCGGCCGAGATCATCGGTGCCGAAGAGATGCGTCAGCGACGGGACGGCGTTGCGGGCCTGCAGGTCCTGGCTCAGATAGTCATAGGGCGTCAGATAAGGGCCGAAGATCGCGGCGAAGGCCAGAATGAGCACGACTGCGAGACCGAAGACCGCAAGCTTGTTGCGCTTCAGACGATACCAGGCGTCGCGCCACAAGCTAACGGGTGCCTCTTCCTGAGAGCCGACGGGAGAGAGAGGGATGGCGGACATGATCAGCGGCTCCTTCTTGCATCGTTGGCGCGCGGATCAAGCAGCGGATAAAGCACATCGACCAAGAGGTTCGAGGCCATCACCAGGAACGAACCGATCAGCGTGATTGCGAGAATGACGGGATAGTCCGAATTGGTCAGCGCCTGCACCGTCAGGCGTCCGAGGCCGGGCAGACCGAAAACGAGCTCGACGAAGATCGCGCCATTGACGATGGTGATCATGATCAGGCCGAGCTGGGTGACAACAGGCGTCAGCACAGGGCGCAGGATGTGGCGGAACGCCACGATGATCTCGGGCACGCCCTTGGCGCGGGCGGTGCGGACGAAATCCTCCGACAGCACCTCGATGACGGCGGCGCGCGTCTGTCGCACGATCAGCGCGATCGGCTGGAAGGAGAGGACGATCAGCGGCAGCAGGATGCGGACATCGAAGACGCCGCCCCAGCCATAAGGCACCTTGATCATCGGCATCAGCACGATCAGGCCGACCATAAGAAGCGGGCCGGCGACATAGGCCGGGATCGCCCAGAGGAACAGTGCCGAGCCGAGGATGGTGTAGTCGAGGCGGCTGTTCTGGTTCATCGCGGCGATCATGCCGAGCGGAATGGCAATGACCGTCGTGAGAATGATGGAACAGAGCGCCAGCTTGAAGGAAACCGGGGCAGCGGCCGAGACCATGGCCCAGACCGAGCGACCCGACGTCAGCGAATTGCCGAACTGTCCATGCAGGAGGTTCCAGATGTAAAGGCCGAACTGCTCGATGAAGGGCCTGTTCAGGCCGGCACTTTCACGGATGGCTTCGATGCGCTGCGGATTATAGGCGACATCGCCCGGTGCACGCAGAAAGATAAGCTTGATCGGATCGCCGGCGCCGTAGAAAGCCAGCGCGTAAACCGCCAGCATCACGATCAGAACGGACGGGATCCAGATGGCAAACCGGGTCAGCACGTAGCGGAACAAGGTCACCTCCCACCAGTTGGCAGACATGCGTCGGCGGCAACGCGCGGATGCGATGTCTTCTTGAAACTTGCGCGAAGGCCTTGCGGTCTTCGCGCGGTTGCTAAGTTGCCCAAAATCCAATTGCGGACGGGCTATCTGTTCGTAGGTTTCTAACCGGCTCAGCCGATCGAAATGTCCCAGGGCGCCACGACCTGCCAGTCGAGGTTCTTCTCCATGCCCTTGACCTCCTTGGTGGCCCAGCGCGACATCGCTTGAGAGTACCACGGAATGAAGGCCCAATCCTCGCGGAATGCCTTCTGGGCATCCTGGGCGAGCTTGATGCGATCGGGATCGTCGGCCGCCTTGGTCGCGGCCTCAGTGAGTGCGGCATCGACCTTGTCGTTCTTGTAGCCGCCGAGCTTGTTCTGCGCGTTCGACGAGGTCGAAGCGATGCAGCCCGAGAGGTAGGACACGGCATCGGGAACGCGGGTGCCGACGTCGTCGCGGAAGATCTGGACGGCGTTCTGATCGGGACCTGCGTAGCTATCCTGCTGTGGCTTCATATCGACGGCGGTAATGCCGAGGTTCTGGCGCCACTGCTCGGCAATGTACTGGGCAGCCGCCTGAATGGCCGGGGCGGAAATGCCGACGAAGAGAATCTTCGGCAGGCGCTCGGGACCGCCATAGCTCGATTCGGCAAGCAGCTTCTTGGCGGCAGCCGGATCGTATGGGTAGGGCTCGAAGCCGGAGTTTTCGGCACCGGGCACGGAATTGAGGATCTGGTCAGCCTTCTTGTGCGGACCGTCAGGATAGGATGCCTTGAAGAGGCCGTCGCGATCGATCGCCATGATCAGCGCCTGGCGAACCTTCGGATCGTCCATCGGCGCGCGCTTGACGTTGAACCAGAAGTGCTGGCTGGTCGGGATCAGAGGACCGGCGGAGAATTCGGGGCCGAGATCCTGGATGATCGTCGACGTGACCAGCTCG
The DNA here is from genome assembly GCF_001429725.1 of Rhizobium sp. Root708. Classification (GTDB taxonomy): domain Bacteria; phylum Pseudomonadota; class Alphaproteobacteria; order Rhizobiales; family Rhizobiaceae; genus Rhizobium. The sequence goes on from NZ_LMHV01000041.1 coordinate 50,342, forward strand.
GTATGGGCATTGAATTCGCCGGACTTGATGAGCGACGTCGCGGTGACGTTGTCTTCGATCGAGGTAATTTCGATGCGCGCCAGCTTCGGCTTCGGGCCGAAGAAGTTCTCGTTCGGCTCGAACACCAGCTTGCCGGCGTCGATATCGATGCTGGTGAGCTTGAACGGGCCGGAATAGACGGCGCTGCTGTCGGGCTTGTACCAGTCCGCCACTTCCTCGCCATCGCTGCCGCGAGACTGCGCCGCCTTGGTGATCGGCGCGATGTGGTTGGCAAGGCGCATGAAGAAGATCGGGTCGACTTCCGTCAGCGTGACGACGACGGTGCCTTCGTCAGGCGTGGCGACGCCTGTCAGTTCGTTGCCGGAACCGGCGCCGATTTCCTTGTAGCCCTGAACCTTGCTCAGCACCTGATCGGCGCGCTGGCTCTTGGTGTTGGGCATGGAAGCGACTTCCCAGGAGCCCTTGACGTCGGCGGAAGTGATCTTGCTGCCGTCGGAGAACACAGCCTTCGGGTCGATCTTGAAGGTCCAGACCTTGTTGTCAGGCGATTCCCAGCTGGTGAAGACGTAAGGCTTGATCTTGCCTTCGCTGTCGAAATACATCGGCGAAGCCCACCAGATCGAGTTCCAGCGGAACGGAACGCCGCCGCCGCGCAGCGGCGACCAATCCTGGTTGAACGCCGGATTGGCGACCTTCAGGACCTGGCCGTCATCGGCAAGCACGATGCGTGCATTCAGGCCGAAGACCGTCAGGCCAACGCCGGCGGCAAGGCCGAGTTTCAGAGCCTCGCGGCGCGACATCTGCGTTCCCTGCGCAGATTTCCCTTCATTGCGATCAGTCATGTTGTCCTCCCATGGCAAAATCGATGACGTCTCCACTTTCCACTCTATCCCGAAAGTGCGTCACGACATGCCGCAGACACTCGCTCGATAATGTAAATATGTCAACATAAATTAATCCACGATCCCCGATCCGGAAACGTCAAAATATTTTATTGAATTTTTTCAATGCGTTAAAAAATCAAACGAGAACCTGCGCGTATTGTCATATTGACAACATGCTCTGTGGGGATGAAGAAACCCACATCTTGCGGGCCATGGCTCCCGCCTTTGCCGCTGTCGATGCGGCCTTCGTCGAGGAGGACGATATGAACGATCACAAGATTACAGGCGTTTTCAGTGCGGCGGCAACGCCACTCAACGAAGATGGCAGCCCGGATCTCGGCTTGTTCACCGAACATTGCCAGCGCCTGCTTGAAGAAGGCTGCCACGGGGTAGCGCTTCTCGGCACCACGGGCGAGGCAAACTCCTTCTCCTCCAGCGAGCGCAGGACAATCCTTGAGGCCGCGCTGAAGGCCGGCGTACCGGCCGACAAACTCCTTCCCGGAACCGGCGTGGTCGCCATTCCGGAAACCGTGGAATTGACCAAGCACGCCCTGGAACTCGGCGTCACGAAGGTCGTGATGCTGCCCCCCTTCTACTACAAGGGCGTTTCGGATGACGGGCTTTTTGCCGCCTACTCTCAGGTGCTGGAAAAGGTCGCTCACGCCAGATTGCAGGTCATCCTCTACCATATCCCGCAGGTTTCAGGTGTCCCGCTCTCCGTTCCGTTGATCGGCAGACTGATCGAAGCTTTCCCGGACACCGTGGTCGGCATCAAGGAATCCGCAGGCGATTTCAATAACATGCAGGCGATCATCGCTGCCTATCCGGGTTTCTCCGTGCTGGCCGGCGCCGATCCCCTGCTCCTGCCCCTTCTCAAAGCAGGTGGCGCGGGCTGCATCACGGCAACATCCAATCTCGTCGCGGACTCCCTGCGAACCGTCTACGACAAGGTTCATGACGAGACGCGCGCCGGTGAGGTCGAAACCGCGCAGGCCCGCATCAACGCGTACCGAACTCTCTCCAATTCCTACGTGCAGATCCCGACGATCAAGGCAATGGTGGGCCTCAAGACCGGCAATACAGCCTGGCGGCGCACCCGCGCACCGTTGATGCCGATCAACGACGCAGACTATGCCGCGCTTTCCGAAGCCTATGCCAAGCTGCCGTAAGGAGCGAAACCATGAGCTTTACAGGTTTGCCGCCCGAGGCCGTGCCGGCATTGATGACCGGCGACGTCACCCCCCACGCGACTGAGAAAGGCCGTTTCGACGCCTATCTGCCCTCCCCGTGCATTCAAAACCATGCAGCCAACCTTGCTTTCCTGCCCGATGGAACGCTGACCTGCGTCTGGTTCGGCGGCACGATGGAGGGAATGGGCGACATCTCTATTTACATGTCGCGCCTTGCTCCCGGAGCAACCCGCTGGTCGACGCCAGAGAAGATGTCTGACGATCCGGCGAAGTCGGAGCAGAATCCGTTGGTTTTCAACGCACCTGACGGCAAGGTCTGTCTGCTTTATACATCTCAGACAGCAGGCAACCAGGATGGTTCGGTTGTCAAATGTCGGACGTCGTCGGATGGCGGCCTGACGTTTGGCGAAGCGCAGGTTCTCTGCGAGACGCCCGGCACTTTCGTGCGGCAGCCGATCATCGTCAACAAGGCCGGCACCTGGCTTCTGCCAATCTTTCGCTGCGTTGGCCTGCCAGGCGAACGCTGGACGGGTGACGTCGATACGGCCGGTGTCCTGATCTCTCGCGACCACGGCAAGACCTGGATCATGACGGAGGTTCCAGACAGCATCGGCGCGGTTCACATGAACATCGTGCCCCTCGACGGCGATGATCTCGTGGCCTTCTACCGGAACCGCTTCTCCGAGTCGGTTTTGTCCAGTGTGTCACACGACGGAGGCGAGCATTGGAGCACGCCAAAACCGATCGACCTACCGAACAACAACTCGTCGATCCAGGCCGCAGGCCTGAAAAACGGCGCTATTGCAATGGTTTACAACCATTCGAATGCATCTATGTCGGATGCCCGCCGTCAATCTCTCTATGACGAGATCGAAGGTGACGAAGAACAGGAAGCAGCGCCTATGCAGGCAAGCGATCGTCGCAAAGCTGTCTGGGGCGTGCCACGCGCACCGCTCAGCCTTGCCTTCTCGACAGACGGCGGCCAGACCTTCCCACAGCGGCGGGACCTCGATACCGGCGACGGATACTGCCTCAGCAACAACTCGAAGGACTCGGTCAATCGCGAGTTCTCGTATCCGTCGGTCGTCCAGGGCGCCGATGGCACCCTGCATGTCGCCTACACCTATTACCGCCGGGCCATAAAGTACGTCAGGCTTCCCCCCGAAACGATCGGCTGACGCGAAACCGGTCTGTTGCTTGTGAACGGACATTGATCCGGTGCAGCGTTAAAGACGCATTTGCGCCGGATCGGCGCGTTCTATTAACAAGTTACGATAACTTGGCGAGCCAGAAAAACGACAATGCGCCGTTCTGCGAAACGGAGCGCATTATGAATTTTATCGCTTATATTCAGCAACTTCATAAGCTTTCCTGTAATCCAACGACCAGATTTCATGCAGTTTTTTCGAGCGAAACAACGTCGCCGCTTGCCAAATGCCAAAGCATTGTATAACAACTTTACATCTTACTGACGCGATTGTCGCGACACTTGCAGGGAGGAGTGGTCCAGTGCCTAGCTTGGATTCACCTATCACAATCATCCGTCCTCATGTCATCGAGTTCGGCGTCGGCACTGCGGAGCGCCTTGGCAAGTGGGCGAGCGACAAGGCGTATGGCCGGATCCTCGTGATTTCCGACGCCTTCAACGCGACGCGCGTCGACACACTTGCCCTCAAGGGGGACGTGACGGTCTTTGCGGACGTAACACCTGAGCCTGACATCACCAATCTCGACAAGGTGCTGGCGGCAGCGAATGCCGCCGATGCCCAGCTCGTCGTCGGTTTCGGCGGCGGCAGCGCGATGGACCTTGCGAAGCTCGCTGCCGTGCTCGCCGGCTCATCGCAGACGCTGCATGAGGTCGTCGGCCCGAACAAGGTTCAGGGGCCGCGCCGCGTTGCCCTAGCGCAGGTGCCGACCACCTCGGGCACGGGAAGCGAGGCAGGTATCCGGGCTCTCGTTACCGACCCGAAGACGATGGCGAAACTTGCCGTCGAAAGCATGCACATGCTGGCCGATATCGCGGTCGTCGATCCGGCGCTGACCTTCAGCGTGCCCGCGCGCACGACCGCTGCGACCGGCGTCGATGCGATGGCGCATTGCGTCGAGGCTTTCACCAACCGGAAGTCTCACCCGATGATCGATCTCTACGCGATCGAGGGTACGCGGCTCGTCGGAAAGTATCTTGCCCGCGCCGTCAAGGACGGATCGGACGCGGAGGCCCGTGCCGGTCTTTCGCTGGCCTCCCTCTATGGCGGTTTCTGTCTCGGTCCGGTCAACACGGCTGGCGGCCACGCGCTTGCCTATCCGCTCGGTACGCGCTGGCATGTGGCGCACGGCGCCGCGAATGCCCTGATCTTCCCACACGTGCTCGCTTTCAACACGCCCGCGGCGCCGGAGAAGACCCGTGCCGTTATGGATGCGCTCGGCCGCCGAACCTCCGAGGAGATCGGGTCCGTCTTCGATGCTGCCTATTCCTTCTGCGCGGAACTCGGCATCGAGATGAAGCTCTCCGGGCTAGGCGTGTCAGCAAGCGATCTCGACGCCATGGCCGACGATGCCTTTGCCATTCGTCGCCTGCTCGACAATAATCCGCGCGACCTGTCGCGCGCCGATATTCGCTCGATCTACGAAGCAGCCTTCTGAGGCCTGCGTTTCATCTAAAGAGGACCGTGAGTGATGGACAGGAATGCGAAAGTCGCCGTGACGCTCGGTGATCCGGCGGGCGTCGGCCCGGAGGTGATCGTCAAGGCACTGGCGGCGATGCCGGAGCACGAACGGCGCGATTTCGTCATCGTCGGCAATACCGAAGCGCTTGAGCGGGCGAACCGCGCCGCAGCGACCGGGCTCTCCTTTGCCTTGGCGAGCTCGGCGGGCGCCGACAAGATCGCGGTCGACGAGGTGGAACTCGGCGCTCCACTGCCCGAGATCGGCAAGGTCAGCCCTGTCGCGGGCGACGCCTCCGTGCGCTACATCAGCCGCGCCGTCGATCTTGCCATGTCGGGAGAAGCCGATGTCATCGTCACGGCGCCGATCAACAAGGAAGCGATGAACCTCGCGGGTCATCACTATGACGGCCACACGGGCCTTCTGGCGCACCTGACCGGCTCGAAGAGTTCGTTCATGCTGCTCGCCTCCGAACGCCTGAACACCATCCACGTCTCCACCCATATCTCGCTGAAGGGCGCAATTGAGCGCGCGAAGACCGAGCGCGTACTGGCGACGATCGAAGCGGGGCACAATCACTTCATGCGACTGGGCAAGAGGGCGCGCATCGCGGTTGCAGGGCTCAACCCCCATTGCGGCGAGAACGGTCTGTTTGGCACCGAGGATACCGAATTCCTGGCGCCGGCAGTCGAACTGGCGCAGGCAAAAGGCATCGACGTCGTCGGCCCGATTTCCGCCGACACGGTCTTCGCCCGCGCTTACAATGGCGCGTTCGATCTGGTGATTGCCCAGTATCATGATCAGGGCCACATCCCGATCAAGCTCATCGCCTTCGATACAGCGGTCAACGTTTCGCTCGGACTGCCGATCGATCGCGTGTCCGTGGATCACGGCACGGCCTTCGATATTGCCGGCACAGGAAAGGCAAACCACGTCAACATGCTCTCCGCCATCGCCTACGCCCGGCTGATGGCACGGTCTCCCCGCCAGGCGGCCTGACCACCGAAAAGCTTTCGACCTCATCGACGGCGCGATAGCGCGCCGCCTGCCGCTTTGCTCGTTGGAGGAGATGAGCGATGGAAAGAACTGTTGTCATTCTGGGCGGAGAGCTGGCGCCAGAAGGCCGCGCCGTCCTTGAGGACGCCGGCGTGAATGTCGTCGCCACACCTCCCTATATCGACAGGCAAGCGGTCATCGAGGTTATGAACCTCCATCGTCCAGACGCGGTTATCGTGCGCTTGCTCACCGATTTGCTTGGACCCGAGGAAATGCGTGCCGGCGGCCGGCTCCGCCACATCGCCAAGCACGGTGTCGGGACCAACGATATCGATGTGAAGGCGGCAACGGCGCTAGGCATTCCGGTGTCTATGACAACAGGCAGCAACGGCCACTCCGTCGCCGAGCATGCGCTGGCGCTGATCATGGCCTTGGTCAAGGATCTGCCGCGCCAGGACGCATTGATCCGCGACGGCATCTGGGACAAGAACCAGTACAAGGGCCGCGAACTGCGCGGCCAGCGGCTCGGCCTCGTCGGTTTCGGCTTCATCGGCCAGACGCTCGCCAAGATGGCCGGCGCCATCGGCATGGTCGTCTCTGCCTTCGATACCCATACCCCCGACAGTGCTTTCAGCGACGACATCAGGCGCGAAACCGATCTCGACGCGCTGCTTGCGAATTCCGACATCGTCAGCCTTCACTGTCCGTTGACACCTGAGACGCAGAACCTGATCGACGCACGCCGTATCGGCTTGATGAAACAGGGAGCATTCCTCATCAACACGGCGCGCGGCGAAGTCGTCGATGAGAAGGCGTTGATCGCCGCTCTCGAAGAAGGCCATCTCGCGGGAGCCGGCCTCGATAGCTTCGCGGTCGAGCCTCCCGGCATCGAAAATCGGCTCTTCCAATTGCCGAACACCCTGGTGACGCCACACGTGGCCGGCGTCACGCTCGACGCGAAGCGCGCGGTTTCGGTCATGGCCGCCGAGAACGTGCTCGCCGTGTTCGGCGGCGAAACGCTTCACCCGCGCTTTCTGGCACGCTGACCCCGGCCGACCGCCGGCAATGAATGGAGAAGATCATGGGCGCGACATCAGACCGCCGCTTTGCGCCGGATACGCTGCGCGAATTTGCCAAGGCGCTGTTCGTGGCAGCCGCGCTCGAGGAGGAAAAGGCGGCCGCCGTGGCTCATTATCTCGTCGAAGCCGACCTTATGGGGCACACGACGCACGGGCTGGCATTGGCCGGCTGGTACCTTCAGGGCATTGCCGATGGCGTGATGACACGCGAAGGCATGCCGGACGTGGTGTCCGATCGCGGCCCGGCGATCGCCTGGAACGGGCGTCGCCTTCCCGGCGCATGGCTGACCTCGGAGGCCGTGAAGCTTGCCTGTGAGCGCGCGGCGACCTACGGCACGGCGACGATCGCGATCGCCGACAGCCACCATATCGGCTGCCTCGCAGCCTATCTCTCCATCGCCACCGATCGTGGCTATATGGTCAGCATCGCAAGCTCGAGCCCGTCGGGGGCGCAGGTGGCGCCGTTTGGCGGACGCAAGGGTGTTTATACGCCAAACCCGGTCGCTCACGGAATCCCGACGCCCGGCGATCCGATCCTGATCGATATCAGCGCCTCGATCACGACCGTCAACATGGCGCAGCGCCTGGTTCGCGAAGGCCGACAATACGAACACGAATGGCTGATGGACGAGAACGGCGAGCCCAGTCGCGATCCGCGAGTCATCGAACGCGGCGGCACGCTAATGCCGGTCGGCGGGCTTGATCATGGCCAGAAGGGTTATGGCATGGCGCTGCATGTCGAGGCCTTCACGCAAGGACTTGCAGGTCTTGGCCGCGTTGATGAGCTAAAGGGAACGAACGCTGCGGTCACCGTGCAGGTCTTCGATCCTGAAGCCTTTGGCGGACGGGATGCCTTTCTGCGGCAGACAGGATGGCTGGCCGAGACCTGCCGCAGCAATCCCCCTCGCCCTGGCGTGTCTCATGTGCGCTTGCCCGGCGAGAACGGCCTGAAGCGCAAGCGCGAAGCTGCGATCGATGGCGTCCGGCTTGTTGCCGGAATTCTCGATCAGCTGGTTCCTCATGCCTCCCGGCTAGGCGTGGAAATGCCGAAACCCTTGTAAGTGGCTGGATATCCACGCGCCGAACGCCTATGCGATAGGATCACGCTGCCTTGTCGGCAGCGCACAACCTGTCGTGCAAGGCGGAACCATGAAGGCAATCGCAGGCACCACCTCGAGCAGGCGAAGTCCCATAACCGTCGCGTCGTGATCGAGGCGATCCGGACGAATGGGCCTCTGTCGCGTGCCGCGCTTGCAAGGATGACGGCACTCAGCATCCAGACGGTATCGAACATCGTCGAAGAACTGGTGAGTTCCAAGCTTCTGAAGCCTGAAGCCGCGCAGAAGATAGCTCGTGGCCAACCGATCACCCCGTATTCGATCAATCCCGATGGAGCCTACTCGATTGGCCTGGAGCTTGGGAAAGATCACGCCGTTGGCGTCCTGACAGATCTCTCGGGACGCGTTCGAGACAGAATTGAAAGGCCGGTGGATCGGCCAACCCCGGAGCAGGCGATGCCGATCCTCGCTGATATCGTCGAAGCCCTGCAAACGAAGGTCCGCTTCGATCGGAGTCGTCTGCTGGGCGTCGGCATTGCGATGCCTGGGCGCTACGCCGCCGAGGGCACTACCTCACTCAGCCCGGCGACCCTGCCGGGGTGGCAGGATTTTCCCGTCGCTTCAGAGCTTGCGCGGCTGATCAGGGTTCCGGTGCGTGTCGAAAACGATGCCACCGCAGCCGCAATCGGCGAGAGACTTCATGGTGTTGCGCGCGGTCTGCAAAGCTTCGTCTATCTTTTCCTCGGCAGAGGGATCGGGGCCGGCATGTTCCTGGATGGCCACCTCTATCGGAGGAGCCATCAGAATGCCGGTGAGATCGGGCATATCGTTGTGGTGCCGAACGGCCGCCCATGCCCATGCGGCAAGCGCGGATGCCTTGATCGCTATGTCTCTCTCGGCTCCGCCTACGAGCATCTCGGCATTGAGGTTTCCCGCAAGCAGCCGGCAGAAGAGGTCGAGGCGCTGTGCCTTCCCCTCAGGTCGCATTTTTCAATTTCTTAAGCAGGAAAATATCGCCGCAACTCATCTACTCAATCAAATTGAGTTAATCAAACGAAGCTTTGCGGAAGGGACTTGATCACAGGCACCTCAAGCGTCTCCGGGCCAGAAGAGTGACGCAGCAGTCAGCGCCCCTCGCCGCAGCAAAAAGCCGAACCTATATTAGGCGCTAAAAGGCCGACGATTTCCGTCGGCGACATCGGAGACATGAATGAGCCGCGATCCATACGAGCTTCTCGGCGTGAAAAAAGGCGCCACCCAGAAAGACATTCAGACTGCATTTCGAAAGCTTGCCAAGAAACTCCACCCCGACCTGAACCCGGGCGACAAGACAGCCGAAGAGAAGTTCAAGGAAGTCTCGACAGCCTATGAGATCCTTGGCGACGAGGACAAACGCGCGCGATTTGATCGCGGCGAGATCGACATGACGGGCGCCGAACAGGCGCCGCGAAACTATTACCGGGAATACGCGTCCGCAGCCGGCGCCGAAAACCCGTATCACAATGGGTCCGGCTTTGCCGACTTCGGCGACAGTGACGACATTTTTTCGAGCTTCTTTTCCGGACGGTCGCGTGGCCCGCAGTTCCGCGCGCAGGGGCACGACCGCCAATACTCCATGGAAGTGGATTTCCTCGACGCCCTCAGCGGGACAAAGACGCAGATCCGCTTGCCGGAGGGACCGGCGCTTGATCTTCAAATCCGGGCAGGGACGCGCGATGGTCAAACTCTGCGCCTGAAGGGAAAGGGCGACCCGGGCATGAACGGCGGTCCGCCGGGAGACGCTCTCGTCGAGATCAAGGTTCGCCCGCACCGGTTTTACATCAGGGACGGCGACGACATTCGCTTCGACCTGCCGGTCTCGCTTTCGGAAGCGGTCCTCGGGGGCAAGATACGCGTGCCGACGCCATCAGGCGCGGTGAATGTCACGCTGCCGGCGAATTCCAGCAGCGGCAAGGTATTGCGCCTGAAGGGCAAGGGTGCGCCCAAGCGCGGCGGCGGGGCCGGAGATGCCTACGTCACCGTCAGGATCGTGCTGCCTGAAACGCTCGACCCGAAGCTCGCCGAATTCATCAGCAGCTGGGCCGAGACCAATCCTCAGGATCCGCGAAAAGCGATGGGAGAATAAGGATGGACGATCTCGAATTTCGCCGGATCGTGCAGGTCGATGTCACGGTGCTGGAAATCTGGCTCGATCAGGGTTGGCTCCTCCCCCAGGCCGACGATGGGCGACGGCACTATGGGCCAGGCGACGTCGCGCGTGCACAGTTGATCCTCGACCTCACCCAGCGCATGGGGGTTAATGACGAGGGCGTCGACCTGATCATCGACCTCGTCGATCAGATTCACGGTCTTCGCGGCACGATGCATGAGATGCTCGACGCGATGGAGCGGCAGGACGACGACATCAGGCATCGCATACGCGACAGGCTCGACCACATCCGCCGCCTGCGAGGACTTTAAGCACCGTCGTCTCCGACCATGCGGAGACTGAGCTTACGATGCAATCATGTCGAGCCCGATGTCGAGCGTCGGGGCGCTGTGCGTCGTCCAACCGACCGAAATGAGGTCGACGCCGGTGGCCGCGATCTCGGCGACGGTCGCAAGGGTTACACGGCCCGAGGCTTCGCTGATCGCACGTCCGTCGATCATCGCAACGGCCTCATGCAGCTGCGCGTATGTCATGTTGTCCAGCAACACCGCGTCGACGCCTTCTTCCATGGCCTGCCGCAGCTGGTCCAGCGTGTCGACCTCAACCTCGATCTTGACCATGTGACCAACACCCGCCTTCGCGCGACGGATCGCCTCGACGATACCACCGGCAATGGCGACATGATTGTCCTTGATCAGCACCGCATCGTGGAGCGCGAAGCGATGGTTGACGCCGCCGCCTGCGCGCACGGCGTATTTCTCCAGGGCTCGCAGACCCGGCGTCGTCTTGCGCGTGCAGGCGATCGACGCGTTGCTGCCATCGATGGCCTCGACGAGCGAGGCAGTCACCGTCGCTATGCCGGACAGATGTCCGAGGAAATTCAATGCCGTTCGCTCCGCGGTCAGAACGCCGCGTGCAAGCCCGCTCACCGTTGCGATGACATCGCCCGGCCGCACGCGGTGGCCATCCCTGATGTGACGCTCGAACTTGATACACGGATCGATCAAACTGAAAGCAAGCTCGGCCGCATCAAGGCCAGCGATCGTGCCGGCTTGCCGGCTTACGATTGACAGAGTGGTTTGATGATCATCGGGTATGACGGACGCGGACGTCAGATCTCCGGCGAGGCCAAGGTCCTCCAGCAGGGCCGTACGGACGATCGGCTCGATGGTGACACGGGAAGGCGAAGCAAGCGTCATCTCAAGCACTCCTTGCAAAGTTGTCGACGAGGCCATCTGCGTGGGCAAGACCTTCTTCCAGCGTGAGGAAGCTGCGGTCGGCTCTCGCCCGTTTCTCCGGAAAATCGCTGCGCGCATGCGCGCCACGGGACTCTTCCCGCAAGATGGCCGCCACCCCGATCAGCAGCGCGGTCAAGGCCGGATCGCGGCTCGCGCCGGCTGATCGCGCAAGCGGCAGGAGAGACGCAATCGCGCTCTGGAGCCCGCAGCGCTCGCGGATCACGCCGAGCTGGCGAGAGACGATGGCCCGCACCGCGCTCGCGTCGGCAGCGCAGGTGCCAGTCGCTAGGCCGCCTAACGAGACGTTCCGCGATAACGTTCCGGAAATGTCGTCGGCAGCACGCAGCCCCATGACCGCAGCCTCCAGCAGGGAATTGCTGGCAAGCCGGTTGGCGCCATGCAAGCCGGTTGCGGCCGCCTCGCCTATGACCCAAAGGCCTTCCACAGAGCTGCGGCCGCGAATGTCCGCCGCCACTCCGCCCATGTGATAGTGAGCAGCCGGACGAACGGGGATGGGGTCGTGGGCAGAGTCGATCCCCGCTTCATGGCATAGTCGATGGATCGTCGGAAATCTCGCCGCGAAGCCAGCACCAAGCGCCGAGCGGGCGTCGAGAAACACGCGACGCCCCTGTGCGAGTTGCGCAGCTATGGCGCGCGAAACGACGTCGCGGGGGGCAAGCTCCTCACCTTCGACGCCGACCATGAAGCGGTCGCCGAGGTCGTTGATCAAGATCGCGCCTTCCCCTCGTACCGCCTCGCTGACCAAAGGCAGAGGCCGCCGAGAGCAAGCTAGTGCCGTTGGATGGAATTGAACGAATTCCAGATCCGCCAGGATGGCGCCGGCGCGGGCGGCGAGCACTATCGCTTGGCCGATATTCCCAAGAGGATTGGTTGTCGCTTCATAGAGCCCACCCGCCCCACCCGTCGCCAGCACAATCCGGGAGCTTGGAATGACGGCTTCGCCTGTCGGACCGAGTATCTGGAGCCCCGAAACCGAGCCGTCGGCAGTCAGAACGGCGGTCGCCTCGACCCCTTCGAGCAGCGAGATCGACGATTGCGCGGCAACGGCGCATATCAGAGCGTGCGTAATGGCGGCACCCGTGCCGTCTCCCCCGGCATGAACGATGCGGCGACGCTGATGCGCCGCTTCCAGGCCAAAGGCAAATTCACCGGTTGCGTCCCGATCGAAGGAAACTCCTGCCCGCTCCAGCGCAGCAACCGCTTGGTGTGCGTCAGCAAGGATCGACCGCACCGCCGCTTCGTCACAAAGGCCGTCGCCGGCACGAAGCGTGTCCTGAAGATGCAGTGAGGGAGTATCGTCAGCGCCAAGTGCGGCGGCAATCCCGCCCTGGGCCAGAGCGCTCGAACTCCCACCTGCGAGTTTGCCGCGGCTGACGATGACGACCGGCTGCGGAGCAAGCCGAAGCGCCGCCATCATCCCTGCAAGCCCACCGCCGACGATGACGACGTGATCGCGAAATTCCTCCAGGATGTCGCTCATATCGCCAGCATCCTTTCGACGGCTCGGCGCGCTCCAACCGCCACCTCGGGATCGACCAGGACTTCGTGGCGATTTTGCTCGAGCGCCGTTCGGATGTTGGAGAGCGTGATCCGCTTCATGTGCGGACACAGATTGCAGGGCCGGATAAACTCGACGTCCGGGTGGTGCACGGCGACATTGTCGCTCATCGAGCATTCCGTGAGAAGAACAACCCTCGCCGGGCGGTTGGCCGCAACATACTCGGACATGACAGCGGTGGAGCCCGCGAAATCCGCTGCCGCGACCACGTCAGGCGGACATTCCGGATGCGCAAGCACGGTAATCCCCGGATGGTTCTCGCGCAGTTGCCTGATGTCCTCCGCGTCAAACAGCTCGTGCACCTCGCAGTGGCCATGCCAGGCGAGAATCTCGACATCCGTCTCGCGCGCCACGTTGCGTGCCAGATACTCGTCGGGGATCATCAGAACACGCGGAACGCCGAGCGACCCAACCACCTGTTTCGCATTGCCCGATGTGCAGCAGATATCGGAAGCCGCTTTGACGGCCGCCGAAGTGTTGACATAGGTGATGATGGGAACGCCGGGATGCGCTGCTCTCAGCAGGGCGACATCCTCCGGCGTGATGGAATCGGCGAGCGAGCAGCCGGCGGCGGTATCCGGTATCAGGACGGTTTTCTCGGGATTGAGCAGCTTGGCCGTCTCGGCCATGAAGTGAACGCCGGCGAGGACGATCACATCGGCCTTCACATCGATTGCCTTGCGCGCGAGCGCCAGGCTGTCGCCGACGATATCCGCGACACCGTGGAAGATTTCAGGCGTCTGATAGTTGTGCGCAAGAATGACGGCGTTGCGCTCACGCTTCAGTCGAAGGATCGCCCGGACATCGTCCTCGAACATCAGCCATTCCGCCTTCGGAACGACGCGGCTTACGCGCTTGTAAAGGTCATCGGTCGTCAAAGGCTGGTTCACGGCACCCTCCATTATGCTCGATATGAGCATATCATGCGCAAATAGATATTCTCAATGTGAGTATATGTCAATTGCGGGAGAGAGGCAGTTTCGAACCGGCGAGTTCACGCTCTTCGAGCACAGCATGGCGGTAACGGAAGAGCTTGGCCGGCCGACCGCCGGTTTCGGCCTCGGTCTGGCCGGTTTCCTCGACAAGATCCTGCTGCTCGATCAGTCGACGAAAGTTTTGCTTATGCAGCGTTAGGCCTGCAAGCGCCTCGACGCTGCGCTGCAGTTGCAGCAAGGTGAAGGCGTCAGGCATCAGCTCGAACACGACGGGGCGGTATTTGATCTTTGCCCGGAGCCTTGCGATACCGGTCGCAAGAATGCGCCGATGATCGGCAAACATCGCGCGACCGAAATTCACGTCACCACCCGCTTCAGCAACGAGTCTTGCTTCGTAGAGCAGTTCGTAACGCTGCAGGACAAGATCCTCGTTCCAGGAAATGTCGTCGAGCCCGAAGGCGAAGGCGGCACGGCGCTTGCGTTCGACACGGCGGGCCGGCTCGCTATCGGCCCAGGCAGCCAGACCATCGATAAGCTCGTTGAGGACGGGCGCGATCCCGTTTCGCCGGTCTTCCCAGGGAAGATAATCGTACCAGCCATGCCAGCCCGGCCGCCCCGCGCCGGCCTGTTCACGGACAAGCCCGAGATAACTGATCGAAATCGTCCGGCCGCCCTGAATGTCGTTGTTGCGATCCCGATCCGCGAAGGTATAGAGCTGCTCGAGATAGCCGACCGGATGCGCCGTCTGCTCTTGAACCCATTCCCTCAGGCCGCTTTGCAACGTGCGGTGACCCATCTCGAACGGGCCCGACGGTAATGCCTGGCCCGAGCGGATCGTCATGACGCGCGGCTCCCCCGCTGTCACGGCCGTTAACACGGCGATCAATTCTGCGTGGGCAAATCCAATGGTCAATGCGGGGCGATTCTCGTGTTGGCTGACGGTCCATCTCTGCCACAACGCAGGCGGCGACGAAAGGACCGAGCCTCCACCGCGCCAATCAATTGGTAGTAACGCGCAGCAGGCATTACCAGCGCCCGGAAAGCTCCTTAGCGTTATGAAAGCCTTGGCAGAACATGCCTTTGAGGCTGGCGATGAGTGCGCCGAGGGGCGCGCGACCGACCAACCATTACGCTAAAAACATTTTTCTCTAATGAAGATCTATGGTTGCCGTCCGAGCGTATAGATTTTTGTAACCAAACAACCTGTTTCAGGTGCACGTCAGGCTTTTCAGCCACATGCACCATAAGCAAGAAAATTGGAGCGGCACAATTGATCCGTTCAAATATCTTCGATAGGTTGTTTACTCGCAGAAAAGTCGCGCCACAACCGGCGTTGGAAAGGATAGGGCAATGAAAGACGCACCGCATTCAGTCGACGTCCATGTCGGAAAAACCATTCGCATCAAGCGTCTGATGCGCAAGGTCTCACAGACCGAACTTGGAGACCGGGTTGGCGTGACCTTCCAGCAGATCCAGAAGTACGAGAAGGGTTCGAACCGCGTATCGGCAAGCATGCTGGTGGAAATCGCGGGCGCTCTTGACGTTGATGTGCGTTCTTTCTTCGAAGATTTGGCTCATGGCACCGCCAACGACAATCCAACCCCGAGCGAGGAGTTTGTTGTCTCTCGTGATGGCGTGCTGCTCAATGCTGCATTCCTTTCCATAAAGAACGAGCAGGTCCGCAAGAAGATCGTCAAACTCGTCCAGGCTATTGCCGGCATGGAACTGGCTGAAGGCGAAGCCGCGGAATAACGCGGCCTCGCCTCACAGGTCAGTGGCAATCCAGGACGACGATGTTATCGCGTGCGTCCTTGATCGCGATCTTGGTCTTTGCACCCATCAGCTTTTCCAGATTGACGTCGAGTTCCCGTTCGGGATCAATTCCGTCCCAATCGATGACGACTTGAAGCAGCGCCATGTTGGCGAGATGAGTCAGATTGTGCAGCTTGAGCTTCGCAGCTTCTTCCTTTGCCGCTGAAAGCAGCCGGAAGATTCTTGCATACTCGCTGCCCGTGCCTTCGTCCTTGGTCTGAATGTTCATCAATGCCGCCTTCTCAGATGATCCGGAGTTCGCTCGAATTCCAGTCCTGTGACGATGATCGAGGTCGGGCGTTACTTGAGCGTTACAGGCGTGACGGAGCGCGCAACTTCGCTGCGAAGCAGTTCCCAGTGAGAGGTTGCCGCAAAGCCCCAATCGCAGCTATGTGAAGCCGGTTCCGCCTGTTGATGAAGGTACCGCAGTACGGTTTCCGCATCGGCGCGCTTGCGCTCGACCTTGTTGGCGCGAATGAGACGAAGGATCTCCTTGGCGCGTCTCTCGTCGGCGAAGCCGCAGCGCTCGATGGCTTTGGGATATGTGCGCTCTGAAAAATGCAGCGCCCTGCCCGCGATGAGCAGTATCTTGCATTCTTTCGCGGAGATGCCATCGGCGCGGCAGAGCATCTCGATGGTCGGCTGAAAATCCACCCATGGGATCGAGAGCGGCAGCCAGCCAAGCTCTTCCGGCGCATGAACCAGCGCGACGGCCTCGTCGTCGATCAGACGACCGTCCGCATAATCGTTGTAGATAGCCCCAAGGCCCACCATCCCGAAGGCAGCGCATTCGGCCGCTCGAAGCGCACCCATGCTCGCGCCACCGGCCACGACGACATGCGCCTGCAGGGCGTAAAGAATCTCCTTGTGCCAGACGGACGGCACTTCGCCAAAATAGCCATCGACGATGCCAATCGCGCGCGCGCCGTCTTCCACCGCCTGTAGAATGTCGCCACGGGCGGCCGGCGGGCGAAACACGATCGACGGGTAGGATTTCCGAAGCGTTTCGAGATCGGCGCCGAAACTCGGCCCTGCGAAGATCACTTTCATATCTGCATTCCCTGCATGGCCCGTACCGCGCGAAGGCCGAGCTGGATGAATTCGCCGCTGACATCAACTTCCAGGCCCGGCACGATGACACGGACGACCGAGACAGGCAGACGTGGATGGTCGATCGGCACTGCCACCAACTGCGTGATCCCCTTGGAAGCGAGGCGCTCAGCGATGTGGGAGATCGTTTGCTGGATACTGCGTTTTGTTGGCTCCAGGGGCGCGGTCCAAGCTCTTGGCGGCTCGCCGCACAGCTCGATCAGCTGCTGCATGGGGCCATCCTCGTCGAGCCTTTGATAAATACGCGGAGAGAAATCATCGCGGCTGCCGGCGATAGCCGTAAGCCGGCTTTGCGCCGCTTCGGTGATTGCCCGCAGGATCGCGCGAACAGGATCGGGATGGCAACCGCATCCGCCGCAGACATGCGTCCAGCGTGCATCGACGCGTTCGCCGAGATTGCCCGGGATGATCACGGCGAGAAAGCTCGGAACATCGATATCGGTCGTCATGTCGAGGACCAGAAGCTGCATGCCGGCGCGATTGATGCGGTCGACGATGATGTCGACGACCGGATCGCCGAGGGAACCGGGATCGACCCGCGCTCCTCTCAGCTGGTCGTAGGCGCGTAGTTGCATCAGCGCCCAGGCATCGCGCTCCACGAGCTCGCAGAGCCCGTGCAGGACGGCCTCAGCCGGCCGGTTGCCAGATGCAAGCCCGTCGCTCGACTGCTCGAAGCCGCTCGGCCTGATCCCGCGGTGGTCAAGCCCTACGAGCGACCACGGCACGAACACCTGCCGGTTGGAAAGAATATCAAAGCCCTCGCACCAGGCGATGGGAGCTGTGCCGATGTCGGAGGGTACACAACGGGCAACCGAATCAAGATCAATCAGCGGCGCCTTTTCGGCCCTCAGGCCTTCGACGGACGCCATGATCATGTTGTCGGGCCGCATCTCGGCGACGCGGGTCTCGACGGCCTCCATGGCCGCGGAGGTCATGGCCGCCTCCTCGTCGATGCCTTTTCCCTGAAAGACCGAGAGCGTGTGGCTGTTCGGGCGCGTCGCGAAGGCGACGGGAATATCGAGGAGGTCGAGCGCGGTCAGCAGTCCAACGCGGGTAATGCCAAGCTCGGCAAAATGCGGCTTGATCGCCGCGAACGTCTGCCCAGGTGTCAGTGATCGATCATGATAGGCGTTGACCCCGCCGGCCGAGAGACCGAGATCCGTGATCAGATCCTGCAAAGCACCTTGGGCAGACATTCGCATCGACCTCAACGGAACTTCAGCGCGTGAACGATGCTGGCCGTGGCGTTCGTGTCGAACTGAACGGACTGCTGCTTCAGAGCAGCCTGGGCAGCGGACGAGAGGCGAACGGCGGGCGCGGTCTTGATGTCTGTCGAGTTCATTCTGATTCTCCAGCTGGAAGCAGCGCTTTGCTGCGGGCGAGGAGAAGATGACGGCGAGGCGTTATTCCGGCGTGACTGGCTTCCGCGCCAAACGGCAACGGAAATCCCGCAGATGTCACACTTTAGGACAGACCGGCCAGACGGAGCCCGTCGATGAGCTGGCGCGTATCGTCCGGGTTGCGGTCAGGTACAAAGCGCCAGACGTCGTCCGTGCGGAAATCCGGGAAATTCTCGAGCACGACGGACGCGTAATGCGCGGCCGCCTTCGCGTTCCCGTTCTTCGCGTGCGCTGCCGCAAGCAAGCGCGCGGTCGCCGGACGTGACTTCACGCGGTCCAGAATCTCGATCGCCTTGGCGTAGTTCTCCTGGACAAAATAAATGCCGCCGAGGTTCCAGTAATAGTAATCCGGCGGCAGCGGATTGAGTTTCAGCGCCGCCAGGCTGAGCTCCAGCGCTCGGTCGCTCTGGCCATCATGCACCAATGCGTCCGCGTGATCGGCGAGGATATCTGCGTCGTTCGGGCTCAACATCTGTGCCTCGGCGAAGAAATCGAGGCTCTCGGCAAACCGCCGGCGATACAGGGCGACAAATCCGAGCTCCCGCATCGCGCGTCCGCTGTTCGGATCCGCATCGCGCGCGTGCCAGGCAGAGCGTTCGGCCTCCTCGAGAAGCTCGGTTTCCCGCATGCCGCGAACCAACCATTCCATCCCAAGTACACGCGCCATGCCGGCATGCGCGGACGAGAAGCTGTCGTGCTTCGCGAGCGCCGACTTGAACCATTTGCGTGCCTGACGCAGGTGCTGCAAATCCGTCTTCGAGACCAGCCGTTTGCCTTCAAGGTACAAGCGGTAGGCGGACGGGCTGATCTCCTCCGCCATATCGGAAAGTTCCCGCCGCTCGATAGTATCCACGAGGGTCAGAACGATTCGGCGGGAGAGCTGACCGAAGGAATGTGTAACCTTCTGCATGGCGAGCGGAAGATCGATCGCCCACAACACCTCGGCTGTCGACGTCTTGGTCAGCCGGCACGTTGCGTAGATATCGTCTTCGCGACCGTGGATCGTCACATAGACGGTATAGTCGAAACGCAACTCCGGCGGCGTCGGCTGGCTGGCGTCCGCCAAGCTTCGATTGAGAATTTCGACACTGGTGTGGGCTGCGATGACCTTGAAGCCACGCTGCTGGCTGAGCCCGATCGTGACCTCTTCGAGCAGAGCGCGACCGATGCGCTGCAACAGTGGATCGGACAGCATGGTTTCCGGCGGCAGGATGAGAACCCGTGGCTCGCCGACGATGTCTGCATTCGCCAGCTCCGGCGGCATGACGATGCTTGCCTTTGAAGCCGGCGCCGGAGGCGTGATGATCGCGAGTTCGTAGGCGAGAGACTGCGTTGCAGGCTCCGGCTCCGCGCCGAACTCTGTCTTCAATTCGTTCCGGCAGCGAAGGTAGACTTGTCGCGCCGCAGCGGTATCACCGGCGCTCGTATGAGCGCGCATCAGTGCCCGGCAAGCAACCTCATTGGACGGGTCGTTGTCGATCAGACGCCCGGCAAGCAGGAGGACATCTCGAGATGCCAGGCCGCCCCCATCTTCGATGAGCCGCGTCAGATGCGCGTCGCGCCATTCAACTGCCCGGCGCCGCTCCAACGCCAGCCGTTCGTCGGCTTCGATCGTCGGAGCGCGAAACCCCTCGAGAAACTCGCCTTCGAGCAAGTCCCAGCTTTCAGGCTCCAGCGGCGGTAGTGTGTCGCGCAGGACAAGGACATCGACCTGCCACTGGCCGGCGTTGAACGTCACATCAGTATTCGTTGCTTCCAAGAGCCGCGGGAATTCGGGCGGGACGCTTCGCTCGATACGGGCAAGAAGCTGCCGCAAGCTACCGGCACGCTGCTTTGCCGCATCCGCATCCCACAAGACATCGCGCAGCGTTTCCCGGTCCATCGACAGATGCTGCGACGTAACGAGAAGAGCAAGAAGCGCGTATGCCTTCTCGGGAAGCATGAGCTCACGCCCATTGGCGAAAAGCGAGGGCTTTCCGAGCAAACGAAGCAGAAGGCTGTACCGGGCAACCAACGTCAACAGACAACTCGCGATTGGATAAGTTGTCCCGATTATAGGAGCACGCGATCCAAAGGCAAAAGGATTGTGGCCGTTTGGTTGAATTTTTCAACCACCGGATGCCAAACTGGCACAGCCTGTCGCCAGATCTTCCATAAGGAAAAAATAATGCGCCCAATGATGGCAACGCACAAAAGCGAAGGCGCCGGTCAGAAGACCGGCGCCTCGTGATTCGAGCCAGTGAACCCGACTTAGGCCGCTGCGGAAACGAAGCCAGCCGTCGGAACTTCCGAGATCGTCTTCAGAACCTGCGAAGCGATCTGGTAGGGGCAACCCTGGGAGTTCGGACGACGATCTTCCAGATAGCCCTTGTAGTCGTTCTTGACGAAGGAATGCGGAACGCGGATCGAAGCACCGCGGTCAGCTACGCCGTAGGAGAACTTGTTCCACGGAGCAGTCTCGTGCTTGCCGGTCAGGCGCAAGTGGTTGTCAGGACCGTAAACGTCGATGTGCGCCTGCAGGTTCTTGTCGAACTGCGCCATGAGGGCTTCGAAGTAAGCCTTGCCGCCAACTTCGCGCATGAACTTGGTCGAGAAATTGCAGTGCATGCCCGAACCGTTCCAGTCGGTGTCGCCGAGCGGCTTGCAGTGATACTCGATATCGATGCCGTACTTTTCAGTCAGGCGCTGCAGCAGATAGCGTGCCATCCAGATCTGGTCAGCGGCCTTCTTGGAGCCCTTGCCGAAAACCTGAAATTCCCACTGGCCCTTGGCCACTTCGGCATTGATGCCTTCGTGGTTGATGCCGGCAGCGAGGCAGAGGTCCAGGTGCTCTTCGACGATTTCGCGCGCGATCGAGCCAACGTTCGAATAGCCGACGCCGGTGTAGTACGGACCCTGCGGAGCCGGATAGCCTTGCTCCGGGAAGCCGAGCGGACGACCGTTTTCGTAGAAGAAGTATTCCTGCTCGAAGCCGAACCATGCATCTTCATCGTCGAGGATGGTTGCGCGGCTGTTGGACGCATGCGGCGTAACGCCATCAGGCATCATGACTTCGCACATGACGAGTACGCCGTTGGTACGAGCCGGGTCCGGATAAATGGCGACGGGCTTCAGCACGCAATCGGAGCTGCGGCCTTCAGCCTGCATCGTGGACGAGCCATCAAAGCCCCAGAGCGGCAGCTGCTCGAGCGTCGGGAATTCTGCAAATTCCTTGACCTGCGTCTTGCCACGAAGGTTCGGTACCGGGGTGTATCCATCGAGCCAGATGTACTCGAGCTTATACTTGGTCATTTGCGAGTCTCTCAAAACAAAGGTGTCAGCAGGTCCCAGGGACGCGGGAGCCGAAGCCGCCTTGCCCGTGGAGGGATGCCAAAGAATATGCACGTAGCGTGCCAGTTCAAAAACGCACCCCGAAAACAGGTCGAGAAATGCACTACCCCAAGCCGGAACCGCAATCCGATTGTGACGGATTTTTGAACCGCCTGGCAGGCGAACAATGAGCGGACTCAATCGTTT
The DNA here is from genome assembly GCF_001429725.1 of Rhizobium sp. Root708. Classification (GTDB taxonomy): domain Bacteria; phylum Pseudomonadota; class Alphaproteobacteria; order Rhizobiales; family Rhizobiaceae; genus Rhizobium. Next base: position 71,952 of record NZ_LMHV01000041.1, read on the forward strand.
ATCAACAAGCCGACGACATGGTTTCGTGCCAGGAAACGGTCGCGCCGGCTCCACCAGCCAGCGCATCAAATTCTCATCACGAATAGGCAAATGCATATTTATTATGCGCTTGATTAATATGAGGACATCATCGAATTCTGATACAATCCTGAGCAAAATCAAAACGCCCAACAATCCGACATTCAATGCCTTTTTTTCAATCAAATAGAGCATTTTATAAGCATCCGTGCTATTCTATCAAATGTGACTGAACCAGGAGGCATGACATGGCCATCGGAGTGCACCACGAGTCAGCAGTGATCTACGCGTTTCCGGCGAAGCGCTTCTCAAAGTCCGCGCGTCCGGCAATTGAGATCGAGGCTGAGCTTGAGCCGTGTGTCTATGACAGCTGCTGGTATCATGAAGACGCCATGAAGGAAGAAGCGGCTCCGAAGCCAAGCTTCAAGCCGCGCCTGGTCGATTGATAGATTGGCTGCTGCAAGCCACCCCGTTCGCCATCCGACGGGAGGAAATCAGCTTGCGTGCAGTAGCGGGGCGCGTCATGAGAAAGGCCGATAACCAGATCGGAAGCTCGTGAATGCAAAAACAGGTGGCGATATTCGGCGGCGGCCCATCCGGATTGGCGGCCGCCGAAATCTTGTCAAAGCTCGGCCACGCCGTAACGGTGTATGAGGCGATGCCTACCGTCGCCCGGAAATTCCTGCTGGCGGGCAAATCCGGCCTGAACATCACACATTCCGAACCATATGAGCGTTTCGCAACCCGTTTCGGGCCATCGAGCGAGAGGCTTCGCAACGCCCTTGATGCGTTCAGGCCCGAAGACGTCCGCAGTTGGGCGGCCTCAGTGGAGACCGAGACATTCGCCGGCTCCTCGGGCCGTGTTTTTCCTGTCGAGATGAAAGCGTCTCCTCTTCTGCGCCGGTGGCTGAAACGCCTGGAAGCGCAAGGGGTGACGGTCCTCACACGCCATCGATGGATCGGCTTCGCGGATGAGGGTTTTCGCGTGGAGACGCCGGCTGGCGTGGTGACGGTGCGGTGCGACGCCGCGCTCCTTGCCTTTGGCGGGCCGAGTTGGCCCCGGCTGGGGTCGGATGGTGCCTGGACACCGGCGCTTGCCGAGAGAGGCGTCGACCTGCAGACGTTCCAGCCAGCGAACTGCGGATTTGACGTTGATTGGAGCTCTCACTTCACCGAACGGTTCGCAGGCCATCCGATTAAATCGGTCGCTGCGCGTTCGCCGGCGGGGTCAATCCCGGGCGAGTTCGTCATCACGAAGCACGGTATCGAAGGGAGCCTCGTCTATGCTCACTCGGCCGCGCTCCGTGACCAGTTGGCATCCGGGCGACCGACAAACCTCTGGCTCGATCTCGCGCCCGGACGCTCTCAGGAGAGGATCGCACGCGACCTCGCGCGGCAGGACAGCAAGGCCAGCCTATCCACGCGACTACGCAAGGGTGCTGGCCTCGACGGCGTGAAGGTTGCGCTTATCCGCGAGGTTGGCGGCGAAGGATCGCCGGAAGCGCTGTCCGCGCTCATAAAGGACCTGCCGATCCCACTCGCCCGACCCCGTCCGATCGCGGAGGCCATTTCCTCGGCGGGTGGCGTCGACTGGAACAGCATAGATGATCGCTACATGCTGCGAGCCGTGCCCGGCCTGTTCGCTGCCGGTGAAATGATTGATTGGGAAGCCCCGACAGGCGGCTATCTCCTGACGGCGTGCTTTGCGATGGGCCGTGCGGCCGGCAGCGGGATCGATGCCTGGCTTGCCGAAGGCTCGAAATGACCGCGCGCTACTTCCGAACCTGGAACGTATGTTCGGCGGCCGGGAAACGACCGGCTCGCACGTCCTCGGCATAGCTTTCCACCGCGCTCGACACCATCGGGCTAAGCTCGGCGAACCGCTTCACGAATTTCGGCTTGAAGTCGTTGAAGAGGCCGAGCATGTCATCGGAGACGAGCACCTGCCCGTCACAGGCCGGCGACGCCCCGATGCCGATCGTCGGAACACTGACGGATGCGGTAATTTCGCGCGCAAGCGGCTCGACGGTGCCTTCGATCACGATCGCAAAAGCGCCAGCCTGTGCGACCGCCTGGGCATCGCGCCGGATCTTGTCGGCCTCTTCGTCCGAGTGGCCGAGGGAGCGGAAGCCGCCCGATGTGTTGACGAGTTGCGGCATCAAACCGACATGTCCAAAGACGGGGATGCCGCGCGCCACCAGGAATTCGATGGTCTCCGCCATTTCCTCGCCGCCTTCGAGCTTGACGCCGTCGCAGCCGGTTTCCTGCATCAGCCTAACCGCACTGCGGAAGGCCTGTTCCTTTGATTCCTGGTAGCTCCCGAACGGCAGATCGACAATGACGCATGCATGCTGAACGCCGCGCATGACGGCACGCCCATGCGCGGCCATCATGTCGAGCGTAACGCCGACGGTCGTCTCCATTCCGTAGAGAACCATGCCGACGGAGTCGCCCACCAGCAGCAGGTCACAATGCGGATCGAGCAGCTTGGCGATCGGCGTCGTGTAGGCTGTCAGGCAGACGACCCGTGCCTTGCTCTTCATCTTGCGGATAGAGCTGGTGTTCAGCCGCTTCTGATTACCATGCGCACTCATCAGGCAGCCCTCGTCTGGTTCGTGGCGCCGATGACGCGGTTGTCGAGGAGACGCGTATTGCCGATGCGAACGAAAAGCGCGACGAGCACCGGTTCGGCCTGCAAACTGGTCAACGGCGCCAGCGTCACAGGATCGCGGACAGCAACGACTTCAGGGACCGCTAGCGGTTCGCCGCCGATGAACTGCGTCAACGCTGCTTCGAGGCTCGCCGGATCGTCGCAACCCTCTCGGTAAAGCCGCTCCGCTTCCTCCAGAGCCCGGGGAACGATCACGGCCGCGGCGCGCTCCTGCGGGCTGAGATAGACGTTGCGTGAGGAACAGGCCAATCCGTCGGGCTCGCGAACGGTCGGAACAGGAACAACACGAACCGGCTGCGCCAGATCGTCGACCATCCGCCGGATCAGGGCCACCTGCTGGTAGTCCTTCTCGCCGAAATAGGCGGCATCCGGCTGCACGAGGTTGAAGAGCTTCGTAACGACAGTCGCGACACCGGCAAAGTGCCCCGGTCGTACTGCCCCTTCCAGCTCCCGGCCCAATTCGGGAACATCCACCACCGTCTTCATCGGATGCGGATACATTTCAGAGACAGGCGGCGCAAACAGTACGTCGACGCCTGCCGCATCGAGAAGCGCGCTGTCGCGCTCGAGATCGCGCGGATAGCGCGCAAGATCCTCGTTTGCGCCGAACTGCAGCGGATTGACGAAGATCGACACAACAGTCACGTCATTCTGCGCCTTGGCCTGTGAAACCAGCGTCATGTGCCCGACGTGCAGAAAGCCCATGGTCGGCACGAAGCCGATGGTCTTGCCATCGCGTCGAAAATTGCCAAGGCAGTCGCGCAATTCGGCGACGGTCTCGATAAGGCGCATGTCTCATCTCCTCCAGTTCCGGCATCAGACCGGAAGGCGGCGGATAGAACTCGATTTGAGCAAAAGCGTCAACGCGAGCAGCGCCATTATATCGATTAAGCAGGCAAAGCGGCATAGACTCTTTTCAGATCGTCGTTAAACCTGCGCGTCGATGCTTCATCAGGTAGTCCCGATCATCGTTATCGGTGCGTAGATCTCGATAATCTGCAACGGAACGTCCGCCTGCGCCTGGCTTCCGAAGACTTTTGTGGGATCGACGGGTTCGTCATTTTCGGCCGGGAAGAACTGTCCCCATGGATCTTCGAGCCACGTCTGGATATCGGCCTGCTGCAGGTTCGCACGCCCGGATCGAATGGTGAGAATTCTGCCGATAAGCGCCTGTCCCGCAAGATCTCGACCGGCTTGAAGCGCAAACGGCTGCAAGCCGACGGCTTTCTTATTGCCGTCGTAGCCTTCAGGAGAGTGAAACAGTCCGACAAATATCTCGTCCGGTTCTCCCGACACGCTCGTGATGCTTTTCGTCACCAGCAGCAAATTGAAAAGCCCCTGGTTTTCGCACCCCCTGACGCGCTCCGAAAACAGTCCATTCGTGCCGAGCCAGCCCCATTGCGTACCGCCTGCGCTCAACAGCAGATGCTTGGTGTCGTCAGAATCTACCCGCATCGCGAGGCCTGCAAGCGAGACTCGGCTCGACCGCACAAGCGCTGCCATGTTCGGCATGAACTGCGCCCAGCGCCCTTCCGTCGGTTCCGATATCTGAAGCGATCGGCTCACCCTTATTTCCCCGGCGCGGGCTCCCTCCACCGTCCGCGTGAGATTGACAGTCAGTTCTGTCGTCGCAGGATCGGCATCCGCCAACTCGTCGGGCTGCAGCGCCTCAAACCATTTGGTTTGCCAGGCAAGCATCCAATGCCCGCCCGAGGGCTTGACCAACAGGAAGATGTCGAACCAGGCGTAGGATGCTGCTCCGCCCTCGCGCTCGATCTCCGAAACTCGGCGGACGGCGACAACGCGGAGATCGAATACCGGGACTGAAAGCGCGAACATCTTGTTCGCAGCACCGTCGATCGTGAGGCTGCACTTGCCGCCCGCCCATGTGGCAGCGACGGAAAATGCCCTGCTGATCTGTTTCGTCCCGTCTTTCTGCCGGCGAGAAAGGTTTCCGGCGCAGGTGAACGTCGCCGTTGCCGTCTTTTTCTCCGGCACGGCATCGTGTTGGGTGATCGAAATCTGGGGCGATATGCACTTTGCCGGCGTCAATAACACGTCCTGCCAGTAGCCTTCCGTTGCCTCGGCAAGCACGAGCCGGCGGAATGAGAGCTTGGCCATCCACCAGGCATCCGGATCTTCATGGGTAAACTCCGGTGGGCTGATGACGAACGAGCTGTTGAGAAACAATCCGGTTGCGGTTCCGGTGTCGAAGCTGTGGCCGAGCGGCCCCGCGACGGTCAGCGGCGCGACGTTTCGCAACTCGTCATGGCTCCTCGGCGTTTTCTTTTCCGCTGGCGATGCTGAACTCAGACCATAGGCTCGAACCAGAGGATCCGGCCCCATCTCGACCGCACTCGCGCTGATCGAAGCACCGTTCTCGCGGAACTTGGTCCGCTGTGCGATGTCGACACCGCCGAGCATCCAATCGCCCAGCCCAGAATGCTCGAACCAAGCCCCGTCGACCACTGCCAGGACCCCGGCAACCGGAGATGCCTCATCACCTTCCGCCAGAGCGCGCGTCAAGGGAAGAACCGCCCTGACAGCCGGCGGCAGCAGCTCTCTCGTGCTGCGGGCCGGACGAAGCATTCGGTACCACGGCGTCGACCACCCGCTGGCGCTTTCCCAACGCGCCTTGACCGGCAGCACCGGCGCGCCAACCGCACGATAGGCGGCTGCGTAGCGCGAATGCGCCGTGGCGGCAAAGCGCAGATATCGCGTGCTCTCGCGGCGACCTGTCGAGTTGAGCGTGATCCGGATTGGAAGTGTTTTTGCGGTCGACGATCCGATCGTTTCGATAATGGGCACGGCCGTCGGAGTATCGTCCAACGTTTCGCCCAGCCGTTCGGCAAATCCGGCAACATCCCAGAGAAAAGGGTATTCGCTCGGCGACGGCGGAGCTGCCCGCTTGCTTATGTCACCGTCGTACGGGTCGGCTGGCGGCGCCGGTGGAAAACCATTGAAGGTTGCTTCCTTCTTGAACGGGAACGGCGGTACTGGCCGCCCTGTCCAGCGCCAGGCCTGCGCCCCGACGGCAATTGAACCGATTGCATCCATTTTCGCAGACGTTGACCGTGTGAAATCCAGTCGGAAGTCACCCTCCCGCTCATCTGGCGAGCCGCCACCGCTCACGATGCTCCCGGAAATCCGTTGCGCGATCTCAGCTGGCTCCGGCAGATGCCTGGAAGCCGCCTCAACGGCAAACTCATGCAGACTGAACAAACGGTAGTGCCGTCCGTCGGTCGGATCGACGACATCAACATCGCCGACCGATGCTTCCCGGACAACCTTGTCGAAGCGGCGCTCACCGGCTGGATCGACCTTACCGGAAAACCGTTCCGTCCTGACCGCCGCGAAGAGCTGCACCACAACGACATCACCCGATGCGACCGCGACTGTTCTGCTGCCACTGTCGAAAGCGGTTCCAGCGTTCCGCTGGACGATACAAGTCAGGTTGATCGATGGTCGGCTGGCAAAGGGATCCTGAGCAGTCGTATCCGCATCCCAGTTCCAGCCCCACGGTACGAATACCGGCGCAAAGGATGCGCTAGAATTGGCCACAAGCGCTCCATCCCGTCGCACGCGCCGCACTGAAATCGCGAGCGCATCCACGGCGGGATCCTGAATGACAAGTTCCTTCCTGATCTCTTCAGACCTGGCCTTGAGGGCACCGGTGTCGGCCCGCCGCCGTTGTTGCTCCAACTCGTGGAGCTCGGCTGTCAACGCGGCATGCCGCGTTCGGACGGCCTTTCGGAAATCCCGCAACTTGAGCTTCTCGGCGCTATTCTGACCAAGCAAGGCCTCGTCAAGCGCAATCCAGCGGTCGAAGTCCTCGATAGGCGTGACCGGCGGCCCGATCGTGAGCGTCAGTTTCCCCGCGGTCTCGTTGAACGGATCGCCATCGTCGTTCGAAAGCAGGAGAGCAGTCTTCATCTTCAGCGGTCGGCTCCCAGTCGAAGTCGATGTGTTCCATGGCTCGACGGCAATCGTCGGCACCGAAATCTCTTCCGCGATCGGCTTCACATCCTTTCCAGGCAGTAAGGGATGAAATGCTCCTCCACCCGCTGCGACAGGATCGACGCGGAGCGATCCAATCCCGGTTCGTCGCAGATAGGTAAAGCGCCGGATCGCTTCAGGCGGCGGCGAAAAATGCTCCTCGCCGAGCTTCGACGGATCGAGCAGGGCAGGAAAATCGTTGTTTCGGATCTCGATCGGTAGACCGCCCTGATTGGAGATACCGAAGGGAGCGACCTCGTAGGTCCCGCCGTAGGCCAGAAACGGCAGCAGCGTTTCAGCCGGCGGCTTTTCCTGCACGCGCGGCTGCACCTGGCGGATGATGCGTGGCAGCGGCGCTTCACCCGAAGGCTGGTCGTCGGGCTTCATGGCTCCCACCGAGTCACCAATCACCGGCCTGTTCTCATAAGGAAGGATTGCCTGCGGAGCGCGTCCGACATAGCCGATCGGCAGTGCCGAAAGCACCGTCGGCGGAGCGTTCTTGAACTCCAGCGACTTAGGTCCCGCACCATAGCCGGCGTCAGGATTGATCTCCGCAAATCCCGCCGTCAGACAGCGCCAGTCCTCGGCGGGGGTCGAGCGGCGCATCATCATCCCGTACCCAGCCATATCGTCGTTCAGGTCGGTCGTGCTTTGCGCCGCCACGACAAGACGATCGACCTGAAGCATCACGGGATGTGCATCCGCCGCCAGACTGCCCGATAGCAACGTGTCACCATCGGTATCGACTGCCGGCTGCGGGAACCAATCACCCCTCTGCGCTCTGAGTATGGCGTCGATCCCGGTTGCGATCACCTCCCGCGCGCCGGCTGGAAGCTTGCCGATCCGGCCATGATCTGCCTCGTATCGAGCCTCCAGCGCGGCCATTCCGCTGGCGTCGCTCTCGCAGAGTGTCCCGAAAAGGCTCGATATAACGGAGGCTCTAATGCTTCCGCGGTCCCCATCACTGTCGGCTCCGCAGAGAATATCCACGTCGGTCTGATCCGGCGCTCCCGCGTTTCGCCAAATCCCCTCTGGATCGGTCCATGCAAGGTCGATGTTGGAAGCCTTCAATATCCTGACAACGTTGAAACCCTGTTCAAAAAGAGAACCAAAGGCCTTCTCTGTGGCAGAGAGCCACGGTCGCAAACTCTCCTGCGCGGAAACAGCATCTCGCCAGAGGGCAATCTGGATCGCCGCCGCGTTGGCCGCCGTGATTGCTCCGTCGACGACCTTGCGCAGCAACGCCGGGTCAAACGCCCCCGGTTGATTGACGTTGTCAACCGTGGCGCCGGCCAGCGCCCTTGCAAACTCGACCCCATCCTTCGGCATGCCCAAAGCCGGTCCCAACACCGAAGCGAGAATATCGAACCACCGGCCAAGCTGAGCCGCCTGATCGGGCGTCTTCAGACGAAAAGCGTTGCGGAAGATACGATCCGCATTGGCCACCGCGGTCGCAAGTGCCTCCGTATCCTTCAGGCGCACATTATGCGGCACCTCCTCATTGACCTGCCCGATGATTGCCGCATGCGCAGGCGACCCGTTCGGCCCGGTCACCAGCTTCGTATCCCCCACATGCGGTGGATCCAATGCGATGCAGCCCGGGCCTATGATATCGCGAAGCGCTATCAGGACGGCCTCCGACAGAAGCGCGGCACCTTTTCGCTTGTCGCCGCCGGAAATGGCGTGGGCGATCGGCGCATCCTGCGTGGCCGCGTCGCTTTCGATCGCGCCGACGAGCAACTCCGCCAGGCTAAATGCCTCCGACAATTTTGCGCGCAGTCTCGCCATGGCATCATCGAAAGCCACGCCTTTTCTCGGATCCGACGCGTCGCCGGTATGGGTTCTGCGCACCCAGAACGTATCGCGATCCAGAAAGCTGGTATCGCTGCTCCCGGATGACCGTGGATCCGCGGCACGGCAGATCGCCTCGATTGGCAAGCCGTTGAAGGTCGTCGCGTAGGGTATCGTCGCGACGACACCAGCCGGCGTGGTCTCCCAGACAATCTTCGAGGGATCACTGACATCTGGCTCGAAGACCGTGCTGCTTTTGCGCGGCTTCAGGCGAGGAGCGGCAACCAGCAAAGTGCGCTCGCCCGGCTGAACGTTAGGCAGGCTGCGCAGGCGGGTGAACCGGACCAGATTAAGGCGCCCGTGGGGAATCGGGGCCGCCATCGAGGCGAGGCCAGCCAAAAAGGCCTCGTATCGAAACAGCGTCTTGCCGTCGTCAATCTCGTCGAGCCGCTTGCGATGGTTGCTATCGTCCAACCCCGCGAGCACGAAGGGAAGCGGATCTGAAAAGCTATTCGTGCGATCCGGTCCGGCGAGATCGCGCAGGGCTGTGTAGAGAAGCCAGCGCCAGCTTTGATCGCCGAGCTCGAAATTCGATTTTCCGGTCTCGTTGCTCGCGGGGAGCAACAATTCCTGCTCGTCCGAGGCGACGACGTTTCCGCTCGGAAGGCCGACCGATGTGGCGGTCGCGCAGAAGGACGAAAAGCCGAGTTCACCACCAATCCACGGGAAAAGCGGGCCGGCATCCTCTCCCAGGATATCGAGGTAGTCATCGAGCCCTTGGTCCGGCGATGAGGGAAGCGGCGTAGCACCCGCGCGCTTGAAAAGGTCGATTTTTGCTGGATCGTCCCCGGGAGACAGGCGAAGGCCGGCGCCGGACAGGCGGACCCCGAAGATATTCTGGCCGCCGCCCGGCGCTGCGACGAGATCACATAGAAGAACGATTTTCATGGAACCCTCACGCGAAGTTGTCGAGATGGTCGCCGGAGGCGGCCGCGGCGTTTTTCTGAGCGCCGGAGAGGTAGTAGGTGATCGCTTGGCGAACCTTGATCTCGCAGCACCAGCAGATTTTGAAGCTGACCTCCAGGGTGCCCCGAGCCACCGCGCTGCCATCGTCGCGGTACACCAGTTCCAGAAGCATGGAGAGGCCGATATTGAAGCGCCCGAGGATCACGACACCGCCGCGAACCAGGAAGATGACGGCAATCGAAAAGTTCTTGCCGCCGGATCCGTCCGTCTCGAACTCCGCATAGGCGCCGAGCATCGCATAGACGAAGCCGCTGCACGGTCCGAAGGCGAAATCCATGCCGACGCCGGCGGTGAGACCGATCGACACGGCGCTCGAGAGCTTTCCGCTGGTCGGAAAATACCGTGCCCGCGCCTCGAACCATCCCCCGCCGAGGAAGACCCAAACGCGCAACACGAAGGGTTCGCTCTTGCGCCCAAGCGCCATGCTGGTCGCCAGGGCGAATTCACCCGCCCTGCCCCCGTCTTTCTTCGATGTCACCAATTCAAATGAGGTGGCGAAGCGCATGCCGGTTGCCGAGAAGGCGCCAAACGACAGCGGGGGTAGCGGCAGTTCGATACGCGCCGAAATACCGGCCGGAACTCCGTTCTCCTCCAGCATTTCGAGGAAGAATCCCGAGTTTGGGTCGCTGAATGACTTGATGAGGTCAGACAGAAACTTGATCGAATTATCGAGCCGCACCCGGCGCGGATCGATGTCGACATCGAGGCCTTTGCCGTCCTCAAAGAAGATACGCGTCTCTTCAAGCGTGACGAGCGGATGGCCGCTGAAGGCCAGCTCCCAATCGCCCGTAATCTCTGCCTTCGTGGTCCGCTTGGAAAGTCCCTGCGGGTCGATTGCGAAATCGGCAAGTGCCGCGAACGTGCCTGAGACCATCGACAAATTGAGTGGACCGAATTCGAATATTTCGGATCGATCCCCAAGCGATGTGCTAGCCTCGGCTTTCGCCCAACCGCTCAGACTGGCCTTGTCGAAACCGTGGCTGACCTTGATCTTGTCACTGGCGAACGCCGGCAGGTGGAAGTTCTTGAACAAGCCGTCCAGCTTGAGGCCCGCGAGATCGGGAAAGATCTGGCTGAAATCGAAGTTCTCCAATCCCTTCGGCGTGAAACGGTCGAGAATTTCGTCAGTCGGCAAGCGAATGCCCAACGCCTTCAGGTCGTCGTCGAGCCGGTTCATCAGCGCGACGACAGGCGACGTGCGGATCGCATCACGCGCGTCATCGAAGAAATAGGCAATGCGATCCCGATTGAAACTCAGATTTGGAAGGATCGGGGAAGCCCCTGCGGCCCGCACAAGCGCCAGCGTGTCGCTGGGGTTCTGGAAGGAAGGCGCATTCGAGAGCCGCTTATATCCTTCCTCCAACGCGCGGATATTCTCTGCGACGGATGGCGGGATTTGCTGTCGCAAGCCGTTGGCGATAGCCTTCGCCCCGTCTTCAAGTTTCTCCGCCGCCTCCTTGATCGCCCCGCCGTCCCGCCGAATCACGGAGATCCCGGCATCGATCGCCTGAATGAGGCCGACCTCCAGCCCGGTGATCGTCGTCGTCGCAGCGACAGCAGCCCCGTCGATCACATCGCCGATGGCCTTCTCTTCGTCGGCCATCGACCGGCCGACGCCATCGAGCAAACCGCCGAGGTCGTTCATTGTGCTCTTCGTTGCTGCCGAGATCGCAGGCTTCAACGCAACGGCTTGGTCCGTCAGCTTCCGAAGCTCGCTCTGGACATGGCTGCGAAGATCATCCGCCGGCTTCCGGCATATTTCGTAAAGCACCACCAGCCAGTCTCGACAAACATCATCGAGGCCGGTCGTGAATGCCCCGAGACTCGCGGCGGCTTGCTGTCGATAACCGTCCACGGGAGTATTCAGCGCCGTCATGGCGCTCCCGGCGGCCTCGATGACATGGACAGCTTGACGGAGCGCCTCCCCGACCGCGGCGCGCACACCGCTCAGGTTCGCCTCAGCCTTCTGCACCTCGGAGAAAGCAGTGGAATGGACCTCGTCGAGGGCTGCTCGCAACGCGCCCAGCAACACGCTCAACGAAACATGGTCCGGTCCAACCGGGAAGATCTTCTCGTTCATCAAGACCGGCGGAAGACCGCGCCGCGCGTTGTCCAGAACGCCTTCGATGATGCCCATCGTGCGGCGATGAAATGCATCATACGCAGACAGAACCTGCCCGGCATCCGGCAGCGATGCGACGGTTCCTTCAACGTCGGCGGCCGCATCCGCAACGGTGCGCGCCGCATCCGACATCCCCCGAAGCAACTCGGCCACGCCGCGATCGAGTTGCTCGAAGCCGGCCGAAAGTCGATTGATCCCGGTCAGCAGTTGCGACCGTGGCAAAGCAAGCGCCTGTTCGATCTGTCGGGCGACATTCTCGGCATTGTTCGGCGTCGTGCCCTCGAAAAGATATGGATCCGCCTGCAGTTCGCCCAGCGCCTTGATCAATGCATCCAGCCGGAGGCTTACCGTTTCCTCGATGGCTTTCGTCTCCTTGCTTTGAAAGCTCACGGCCTCGTCGGTCCATTTCGATCGAGCGGCATCCAAGGCTGCCTTCGCCTCGGAAGCCGCCTCGCCGATCGTCTGTCGTGCGGCAGCGGCCCGCTGGCGGACCTCGCCTTTCAACGCGTCAAGCCGGGCGATGGCAGCCTCAACCGGATCGCCCGCCGCCGACGCGCTCCACAAGCCGGCGACGATACCTCGGGCAGTCGAGATGGCCTCGTTGAGCCGCGCTTCCAGGACCCGCGCATCATCGGCCATCGTCTGTAGATGCGCTCTCAACGCGATCGCCTGAGCAGGCCCGCCACCGGCTCCGGTCGGCTTCGATCGCATCATCGAGACGGTTTCGACCACGGCACCAATCGGCTCACCCGAGGCTCTTGCGGCGATCAGATTCGTCGGCGCGCTGCCGCTATCGACGTCGAACGTGCCGCGATCGAACATCGGATCGCGCATACGCTCATCCGGCTGCCGCCCGTCGGGATCTGCCCGGTCGATGACCGGCCGCCCTGTCGGTGAAGGCGCTGGCGCGTTGACAAAATCCACATCCGCGACCGGCAGCCACTGATCGGGAAGATCGCCATCCTCCTCTCGTACCGAGGTAAAGAAGACGAGTTGGCTCGGATCGCTAAGGCGCGAAAGAACGGCCGCTGACGCGCCCGTATTCGCGCTCGACAGCCGAAGCCGGATATCCGGCTTGGGAAAGAGATTCCGGTCCGCATCGCTCCTCCAGAGGGGCACAATCCAGCCGGCCTCGATATCGCGGCCCCAGCTGCTTTTCACTGGGATACGGCGGGTGCGAAACAGACAGGCTTCGACGAAACCCCGTGCCTTCTGTCCGCCGCTCTTTTCGGGATAAGCGCGATCCGGCTCCAGAAGCTCCACATACTCCTGAACTTTGCGTACGACGGGACGACCAAGATGCTGCCCGTCCTGCTCCTCGGCAAACTGATCCGGCGGCAAGACCGTCCGCTCGTAGACGATGACGTGCTTTGCGATATTCCAGAACACACCGATGCGACCGATCCGCTCCAGCGTGTAGGTATCAGTTCGTCCAACAACGGTGTTGGAGACGATCCGCGTCTTCCCATTCGCAAAGAAGGCGCGCATGAAGCCCGAGCCGCCAAGCGCGGTGAAACTCGGCTCGATGATCTGCCCGCGTGTGCTCGCCGGCTTTCTCATCACCTCCTGAAAGATGGTCTTCGACTCGAAGCCGCGCGTGGCTCCGCCCCCCAGATTGTTGGATTGGCTTTGCGGATCCCAAGGATCGGGATCGACTTCGGCATTGGCCCGGAGTTCGAAGGCGACCTTGTCATCCACCGACAACGGGCCCTCGGTTCCTTCACGATAGATCCCGAACTGAGCGAGGCGCGTTTCGTAGACCTTCGAAAAGCCGGCCGCGAGGTCACGCTGGCGATCATAAAGCTCCGCTTCCACGAGCGGCTGCCGGTTCGTACCGGTCGGAGAACGGACTATCCCCTTCGGCCGCGCCGGAAGCGGCGTGCGCAGCCCCCCGATGCGCGCGCCGATCTCCGCTAGCCGCAGGCCTGACGATGTCAACCGGCTCGCAAGACCATAGAGGAACTCGAACCTGGCGGTCGCCATCCCCGCGCCTGGAGCCCGGTCGCCGGCAGAACCGAGAACCCGGCGCAGGTTCCACGGCGCCTCCGCATATTGCTGCTTGAAATACGAGGACTGCAGCGACAGGCGCGAAAGCGTCCCCAGACGGTAATCGACGGTAATCTCAGCGCCCGTGGGCGAGATCGGTGGCCACGGAACGCCCTTCTCGAAGGCTTCCCCTGTCGCCTGGGGCGGGAAGGACAGGTTGAAGCCAGCCGTTACGCCGGCGATCTCCCATTTGCCGCCGCCGAACTCCGAGGTTTCCCAGTTCGCGATCTCACCGTCGCTGTCTTCGGATTGCGCGAGATCGAGCCCGAATGTGGGGACGTTGGCCATTGCTACGGTCAATGGCTCGGCGTCGATGACGATCGTCCGATCTCCAGATTTCACCTCACCCGTCGAAGTGTCCTTGCTGAGTGGCTTTCGACGCAGCGCAAGCGCCAGGCGACGATTGCTGCCGGTTGCCGTCACTTCCTCTCCGGTCAGGAAAAAGGGCGTCCGTAGCGATTCCTTTTCTGAGGCTGCCTTCTGTCGATCGACCAGCACCAGCGGCACATCGCGTGACAAGTTGTTCGCTATCCGCTTTTCGCGCGCGACCTTTGAAAACTCCGGATCCGAGGTGTCCGCATCACGGCGCCTGAGCGGCTCGAGCACCGCGTCGAACGCGCGCCCGCTATCCGGCGGCGCATCCTGCGCGCCCGGGCGGACGTCAGCCAGATCGAACCGGTCGATACGAGCGACAATTCTCGGGATTGCTTCGCCGGGATAAGGAAGCCGCGCACGTCCCGCCTTCCCTTTTGGATCGCGCTTAGCGGTCGCATAATGCGGCAGCGCCGGGTCCGCGGGATCAAACGTCACCGCAAGAGCCATCTCCAGGGGACCGGCCTGCGCTTCGGCATGGCCTGGCACGTCCAAATCCAGCGCTCCGAATCGGAGGGAGGAGGACGGTTCCTTGCCCGCATCGGCTTCAGCAACGATCTCGACCTTGATTTCCGGTATGCTCGACGATGCAGGCGAAGTGTCGAACCAGCAGAAGGTGTCTTTTATCGCTTCACGCTCGATGCGGACCTTTACCCGGCGGCGAACGGGCAGACCATCATGCGTGACCAGGCCTGGAAAGACCGCATCGGCAATGAAAACAGCAGCCGCCTGCGTGGGGCGAACGGCAGCCAGGACGATATCGCCGACATCATCGCTACGAGCGTCGGGCTGCACCATGTCGAACAGCGCATCGAACTCTCCGCTCTCTCCCTTGGAGTTGCCGATATTCTGCAGCAAGGGGACGAAAGACGTTTCACGAGCATCGTCGACTGTTCTGAGTGCCGAAAGATAGGGTTGTGCGACGCGCTCGTTCCAGAGATCGGCAAACAGGTGCGGTGACAGCGATGTCATCGCGACGTAGGAATGGAGAGCGCTATCTACCTTCTTGGGATCGTCGAGGTCCGGCTGATTGAATACGTCGGGTATCAGGTGGAAATCGACCGGTTTTGCGATCTCGACCGCAACGCGGGAAGCATTGCGGCTGTCGACAACGATATTCACCGAACCAGGTCCGGCGCCTGTCGGCTCGACCTGCACCCGACCGCCGAATGTCAAAAAGTCGTTGTCGCCGTCGGGGCCTTTCCGGCGTATTCCGACGGGCCTGAGACCAATGGCGCGCGGTTGCTTGTATTTGCCGTCCGTCTTGAAAGGAATCTGCTTCACATCCTTGAAGGCGACGCCCGCGGTCCGACCAAGCATTCGCGCCAGCAACGGGTAGGCATCGGGCGAAATCGCAACCGGCGCATTTGTTGCGAATACGGCGCGTTCGAACCTGTCGGAGGGTGAAGGATTGGAAAGCTGCTTCAGCGAAAAATAGCCGCTGATATCGGCGTCATCGCCGGGGAAGGCGTCCCCTGCATAGGCAGACGCGTAATTTGTGAAGACGTTGAGCGAGCCATCCGCATTGAACATGCCAGTCTGCGACAGTGTCCATCTCAACACACACGAAAGGCCGGGACCACTGGGTAACCTGGCCGTCTGAAACGACCTCAGCATCGCGAGGGCGATCTGCTGCTTGTCGGCATAATAGTGAAATCGACCGCCGGGCGTGCGAAGACTGAACCGCAACTTCGTTTCGTCGCCGTCGAAGAGTTCGATGTAGTGAAAGGTGCTGTCGGCACCGAGGACATTGTCGAACACCAGTTTGTTTTTGGCATCCAGCCCGAATTGCATCCGGCTGCGCTGACCATCTGCGCCGATGGCATATAGGTGGCCTGCCAGCCGCGCGATGACGCCTGCCATATCGATACCCTCATCGATGGAGTGGAACACCTCGCCTCGCGAGGCCGTTTCAGAAATCAGTACGGAGCAAGCTCTCGCCTGAACGAACCCGCGTCAGGAACCGAGGAACCATTGAAACGGCTCGTCACCAAAGGTCTTCCCGAACCCTGGGAGCAGGATTTCGCCGTCACCAGTGCTGTTGCCCTCAACATAACCCTTGAGAAGCATGACCTTGGTGTCACTCTTGTCGTAGAGCCTCATGTTGTTGGAGTTTCCGGGACTGCCGAGTATCCAGTTTTCCCACTGTCCGCTGCTCTCCAGCAAGGCTGAGGTCGGATCGGCTTCCAAGACCTTCCAATCGCCCTTTGTGACGAGCGTGCCGCCAGCGATCGTCAGGACAATATGCTTACGCGGCCTCACCAAGCGCAATGTTGGCATAGCAATACCCCCTCCGAGCCAGCTGCTTTGCAGAACAATAAGATAATTCATGGTGGGTCATTCAAAATTACAACATGATAATCGACGGATTATCTCGCCATTCGATTCGCTAAATTGCTATAATCCAAAATACTACTTAATACATCTATCGGTTTCCCGACACATACATCAATTACGCCTAGGATCGGATAATTTATACATCATAATTACCACCAGAGCCGCGACAAAGCAACACTAAAAATTGCATCATCAAACAGATACAACCAAACACTCGTCACCTCGATCAACTTCGGTGGAGACAGCATTCCGCAATGCATTCTTTTGTCCAAACTCTGCCCCAGTGATGGTAGAAGAAGGGAAATCATACCACGGCGCGCCTCACGGGCGCCGGCGCGATATCCGGCAAAAGCGGAGAGATAGTGACCAATCCCTACGAGATTCTCGGCGTTCGGCGCGACGCAAGCGATGATCAGATCAAGGCCGCTTATCGGCGGCGCGCCAAGGCGACGCACCCCGATTCCGGCGGCGATCCGGCCGCGTTTGGCAGGGTGCAAAAAGCATACGAACTTCTGCTGGATCCGGTGCGCCGGAAGGTGTTCGACGACACAGGCTATGATGTCGAGCTGGCAGATCCGGTTGACCTCCAAGCACTGATCGTCATCGAAAAGCTGGTCAACGAACTCACTCTGGACGAGCGTGAGCCCGGCTCGTTCGACCCATTGGCCAGGATGCGTTCCGATCTGTCGGAAGAAATGCGCAAGGCGAGATTCAGCAAGCGCGAACTCGAACGTCATGCCGCCCGTATCGAGCACCATCTCGAGCGTCTCGACAAGAGGCCGACGACCGATATTCTCGGCTCGATGCTGAGAGCGCGGATCAAGGCGATCACAACAGCCGTCAGCGAGACCGAAGCCAAGATCAAGGCCAGCGAACGGGCCTGTGAAATGCTTTACGACTACAGTTATGAGATCGACGCCCACGAAGGCGAGGATCCTTTGGTTGCAGGCGAGGAAGCGGTGGCTACACTTGCACCCAAGCGGGAAGAGCGCCCGCTCTGGGTGGTGCCGGCAGCCGCCGCGCAGGAAGGCTAGGCGCCCGGCCGGTCAAGCCGCGCGCTGCTCAGTTCCCTGGATCGCCGCGAGTTTCCATTCATTGCCGGGCTTGCGCACGAACGTCCATACCTCGGTCGTCTCCGTCGGCGTCCGGTTGTCGCCGCTGACGACGCGACCGCTTGTGCGCTCGACGAGCGCGTCCACCGATGAATATCGCATCGCAAGCGTGGCGTAGTCGGACCCGTCTTCGCGCCAGGCTTCGGCAATATCGCCCTGCAGAAGCTTGACGTCGGTGACCTGATTGCGAACGCCGTTGGTGGCATTCTCTCCCAGTTCTTCCGCGAGGTAGGACATCGCTTCCGGCGTCGTGAGGCGCCGCAGCGTCGGATAGTCCTCCGAACCATAAGCTGTCTGCACTTCGGTCAACAGGCCCTCGAAGCGATCAAGATCGTTCTGCTTGATTCCGATCTCGTCACTCGGGCCCGAGTTCGCCTGGGTCTGACCATAGCCCGCTCCTGAACCGATGGATGGGATGGTGAACGACGATCCGGCACTCGGCTTTGTGTTATAGGACGGCGCGGAGGCGGCCGAACCGTAGGACGGCTGGCGTCGATTGGCGAAATAGCGCATCGCGAAGGAACCCGCGATCGCGATCAGTGCGATCTGAAGCAGCATCCCGAGGAAGCCGAAGCCGCCGCCGAAACCGTGTCCCAGCAGCATACCGAGCAGGCCGCCGGCGACCAGACCGCCAATCATCGAGCGCCCGAAACCGCCGCCGAAAAAGCCGCCGGGACGCTGGGCGGTTGCCGGCTGTTGCGTGCCGTAAGGTGCGTTCGTCTGCTGCCCGGGCGTCATCGAACGCTCGATCGGGGCAGCGGGAGACGGTGCCGTTCGGGTCACGGGAGGCGCCTGAAATGTGCGCGTTCCGCGGCTTCCAAACCCGGAACCGCCAGCACGTCGCGCGTCAGCCTCTCCAATCGAGGCGAACACCGTAGCGCCCGTCAAGACGGCGATCGCCGCAATCTTGGCAAAACGCGAAACAACAGCAGGCATCTCAAATTCTCCTTCCGGTGGAAACAGCAGTCCCGCCCTATATAGGTAGGATTTTTGCCGTTTGAAGCAGAAAGCGAGTTTTGCTTATTGGCAGACGTCCACCCAGGTTGCGTTGGTGAGTTCGGCCAGCCGTTCGGTCGCGATACGCACCGCCGAATTGGTGGATCCTGCCGCGGGTACGACGACATCGAAACGGCGCAACGACACATCGCAATAAACAGGTAAAGGCGTCGGCAGCCCGAAGGGGCAAACGCCGCCCACCGGATGGCTGGTCACCGCGACGACTTCCTCGGCCTGGAGCATGCGTCCTTTCGCGCCAAAGGCGTCCTTGAACTTCCGGTTATCGAGCCGCGCAAGACCGCCCGCAACGACGAGGATCGGTTCATCGCCGACCCTCAGGCAAATGGTCTTGGCGATCTGCGAGGGATCAACCCCGTGCGCCTCAGCGGCAAGCGCTACGGTCGACGAACTTTCGAAGGTTTCGATGATCTCGATATCGGGGGCGTTTGCGCTGAAGAAAGCGCGGACTGTTTCAAGGCTCATGGCAAAGGATCGCAAAATCGTTGAAGGGAAATCTTATTCGGCCGATTGCATGGATTGCAAGCGCCTGTCAGTCTCGATCAGCCGCACACCGTTTTCCCGACAGAGATCCTGGATGGAATCGATCTCGCAATGATCGGTGATGAAGGTATTCACCTGCGACAGTTGCGCGATCCTGACCGGGGCGGTGCGCTCGAATTTGGTCGAGTCCGCGACGAGGATGACATGGCGTGCATTGGCGATGATGGCCTGAGCCACCTTCACCTCGCGAAAGTCATAGTCGAGCAGCGCGCCGTCCTGGTCGATCGCTGACGCACCGATCACGGCATAGTCGACCTTGAACTGACGAATGAAATCGACGGCGGCCTCGCCAACGATACCGCCATCGGACGCACGAACCACGCCGCCCGCGATCACCACCTCCATCGAGGGGAGAAGCCGCAGCCGGTTGGCGACGTTGATATTGTTGGTGATGACCATCAGTTCGCGGTGATTGATCAGCGCCTCGCCGACCGCCTCCGTCGTGGTGCCGATGTTGATGAACAGCGAAGCGTTGTTCGGGATGAGAGCCGCGGCAGCCAGGCCGATCGACTGCTTCTCGTCAGCGGCGATCTGCCGGCGTGCCTCGTACTTCACATTCTCGGTACCGCTCGGAAACAGCGCCCCGCCGTGAACACGCGTCAGCACCTGCGCGTCGCAGAGGTCGTTCAGATCCTTTCGGATGGTTTGCGGCGTGACCGAAAAATGAGCCGCCAAGTCTTCGACGAAAACGCGTCCGCTTGCCTTGGCCATATCGACGATTTCGGTTTGGCGATCGCTGAGGAACATTTCCAACAGCCCTTTCCGGTCTTGCGTGCCCCTGTTCGGGAGACATGCATATCAGAGGCTGCAAGTGCTAGCAAAGCCGGTCATTTCCGTGAGGTGGTAGCCGCAGCCAGAAACTCCTCGCGTCGATGTTCACCGCGCTATAGGGTCTCGCCATCTGTAGCACGCTCCATCCCGCTGGACTGTGTTCGAGCATCTCTTGGCAAGGTAATCATTGATGAAAAAGATCGGCTTTCTCTCCTTCGGGCATTGGACGCCTTCGCCCCAGTCCGAGACACGCTCCGCTTCTGATGCTCTCCTCCAGTCCATCGATCTTGCCGTCGCCGCCGAAGAGCTTGGCGCGGATGGCGCCTATTTCCGGGTCCACCATTTTGCGCGCCAGTTGGCTTCGCCCTTCCCTCTCCTTGCGGCTGTCGGCGCCAAGACCAGCAGGATCGAGATCGGCACTGCGGTCATCGACATGCGCTACGAAAACCCGGTCTACATGGCCGAGGACGCCGGTTCCGCGGACCTTATCGCGGGTGGACGGCTTCAGCTCGGCATCAGCCGCGGCTCGCCCGAACAGGTGATCGACGGCTGGCGCTACTTCGGCTACCAGCCCGCCGAGGGAACGGATGCGTCCGACATGGCGCGGCACCATACCGAGGTCTTTCTCGACGTCCTGAAAGGCGAAGGATTCGCACAGCCGAATCCGCGGCCGATGTTTCCCAATCCGCCCGGAGCTCTTCGTCTGGAGCCGCATTCGGAAGGGCTGCGCGAGCGCATCTGGTGGGGTTCGAGTTCCAACGCGACGGCCGTGTGGGCAGCCGAGCACGGCATGAACCTGCAGAGCTCCACCTTGAAGGACGATGAGAACGGACTTCCCTTCCATGTTCAGCAGGCCGAGCAGATCCGCGCCTATCGGGAAGCGTGGAAGGCTGCCGGCCATCAGCGAGCGCCGCGCGTGTCTGTCAGCCGCAGCATCTTCGCGCTCGTCAGCGATCGAGACCGCGCCTACTTCGGCCATGGCAACAAGGAGGCCGATACGATCGGCTTCATCGACGAGAACACCCGGGCGATTTTTGGCCGCAGTTACGCGGCGGAGCCCGATGCTCTTATCCGTCAGCTTGCCGAGGACGAGGCGATTGCGGAAGCAGACACCCTGCTCCTGACCGTGCCCAATCAGCTCGGCGTCGCCTACAACGCCCATGTCATGGAATCCATCCTGACGCATGTCGCTCCAGCGCTCGGCTGGCGATAACCCCCGCCGCAGCGACCGGCCGCTCGCTTGGCTCGCCGTTTCGGCGGGCCGCTTCCCCGATCCGCGCCACTGTTTCGTTCATGGCCACATGGGAACGAACACGCCATGTCAAAGTTAATTTCGGCACCTTGCCAACACGTCTAAGATCAGCCTCTTGGGCCAAGAAGTGGCCCCGATGCAGGCCGTCCGCCGAAAAACGCGAGCGGGATCTCTCTGATGACGATGGTCGGATGGATCGAAAGCGCTGCCTGCGCATTGGTATATCAGACAGTCGCGAAGCCCGAAGGCGCCGACAGCACCATCCGGCAACGCCATACGCAACGAGGAGGCGAAGATGGTAATGCGTTTCGATGGTTACGAACAATCCAGAAACAGCGCCGAAGCGGGCCATTGCTCGGCGGCGACCAAAGCCGCGGTACGCAGTGCCCTGGAGGCGGCGGCTGCTTTTGACAGCACCCAGATCATCGTCTCGATTCTTGGCGATTTCGTTGTTCTTGAAGGCTTTGTGCGTTGCCGCGGCGACGACGGGCTAGCGGTGGACGTCGCGGCCGCTGTCGTTGGGCCCGCTTATGTTCACAACCGATTGATCTGCCGAGGCTCCATCCGCGATCCGCACTAACCTGATACCGCTACCCTACCGGTTGATGATGCAGGTCAGACGTTAAAAGCAAAAAAGCCTGCCGCGGGAGGAGGTGCGGCAGGCTTTCTTTGAATGGTCGAACAGCAACGGGAGGAGGAGTGTTGCTGTTCAGCAAAAGACCTTGGGAGGAGGAGTAGGTCTCTTGCGCTGCGAAGCGACACGGGAGGAGGTGCATCGCTTCGATGTTTGTTACAAAACACGATCGGCGCTCAATTCGTAGGCAGAAATTTGCAAGGCAGCCATGCGCTATGCGATTGCCGGGACGCTCGTACGAAACAAAAAAGGCGCCCGCTTTGCGGACGCCGACAACAGAGCCGATACCGTTCGGCTGAACTTAGCGGGCGATAGCTGCCCGTGCGACGCTAGCGATATCAGCGCGGGCGATACCAAGATCGTGAAGTTCGCGTGTGGTCATGCGGCCCAGCTCGGAGACCGTCTGACGGTACTTGCGCCAATTGTTGAAAGAGCGTGCTACGTTCATGTTAAATCCCCTTTCCGTGGGCTTTCGAAGCTCAGCTGCCAGTCCGTGGCGCTTTGTTTGCTTCGATGACGCTCATATAGGCGCAATCCCGACCGTCTAACAGACGCAAGTAATCACGCCACCTATGCGCAGGATGCATGACGACGTCCACGTCCTGGACGGGTCAGCGGCTGCCGTTTGCTCTCAAATGCCGGAAAAAGCGAGACAGTCCCCCATAGGCATGGTTAAGTCGTTACTTGAATACCCGGGCTCTGTAGCAGCTGCTATCGAGGCAGTAGAAAATGACGAAAAACCGCGGCGCAGTTTGCCATTGGCTGACGATCGCATGGGAGAAATCAATCAGGATGAGTGGGAGAACCTGATGCAGATACTGGAGCCCGCGCACGCGGCATGTGGGCTCTCGGACATCTCGCCGCTAAGAAAAAGGGAACCAGAATGAATAAGTTGCTTGCATCCACATGCCTCATGTTCAGTCTACTGGGAGGCATCTCCGTTGCCAACGCCGCCGAGTGCGGCACCGTCACCATCGCCAGCATGAACTGGCAGAGTGCGGAAGTTCTCTCCAACATCGACAAGATCATCCTCAACGAAGGCTATGGTTGCCAGGCAGAGATCACGGTCGGCGATACCGTTCCGACGATCACCTCCATGGCGGAAAAGGGCCAGCCCGACATTGCTCCCGAAGCCTGGATTGATCTTCTTCCGGATGTGGTCAAGCGCGGCGTCGATGAGGGCAAACTCGTCCAGGCTGCCACCGCCCTTCCCGACGGCGGCGTTCAGGGTTGGTGGATTCCTAAATACGTTGCAGACGAGCATCCCGACATCAAGTCGATCGGTGATGTCCTGAAGCATCCGGAACTGTTCCCCGATGCGGAAGATTCCAGCAAGGGCGCGATCTACAACGGCCCGCAGGGCTGGGGCGGCACCGTCGTGACGGCGCAGCTCTATAAGGCATTCGATGCTGAGAAGGCAGGCTTCACGCTCGTCGATACGGGTTCGGCCGCTGGCCTCGATGGCTCTGTTGCCAAGGCCTATGAACGCAAGAAGGGATGGGTGGGCTACTACTGGTCTCCGACCGCATTGCTCGGCAAGTACGAGATGGTGAAGCTCGAAGCCGGCGTTCCGGCGGACGCTGCCGAATGGAAGCGCTGCAACACCGTCGCCGATTGCCCTGATCCGAAACCGAATGCTTGGCCGGTCGACCACGTCGTGACCCTGGTCGCGAAGCCGTTTTCCGAGAAAGCCGGCCCCGACGTCATGGGCTACCTCAACAACCGCTCCTGGAGCAACGAGACTGTCAACAAGCTGATGGCGTGGATGACGGAAAACCAGGCAAGCGGCGAGGAAGGTGCGAAGCACTTCCTCAAGGATAGCGCCGACGTATGGTCGAAGTGGGTCTCCCCGCAAGCGGCAGAAAAGATCAAGGCTTCGCTTTGATCGAAGCGGTTGCGGCGCGTGAAAACGCGCCGCACTGATCGCCGAAAAGATATATAATCGCACGATCTCGGCTTCTTATAAAAATAAAGGGGAACCGGATGGAATGGCTATACAAATTCCCGCACATGGACGACGATTCCCTTCGGAATCTCAAGAAGGCCATTGACGATGGCTTTCGCGCTTTCACGCGCACGTACGGCGATGGCATCGAAGCCTTTTTTTCGCCGCTGCAGAAATTTCTGATCGCCTCGGAGCGTTTCATGACGCAGACGCCCTGGCCGATCATCACGCTGATCATTATGGCCATCGCCTGGGCTGCGAGCCGGAGCATCAAGGTCGTTCTGGGCTGTCTTTTCACGCTGCTGGCGATCGGCTATTTCGACATGTGGGACGACACCATGCGGACGATCTCCATGATCTTCGTCTGTACCCTCCTGTCGATTGCCATCGGCATCCCGATCGGCATCCTGATGTCCCGCTCGGATCGCTTTCAGCGCGTCGTCAATCCGCTCCTCGACGTGATGCAGACCATGCCGAGCTTCGTCTACCTGATTCCGGTCGTCATGCTGCTCGGTATCGGCAAGGTCCCGGGCTTGATCGCCGTCGTCATCTACGCCATCCCGCCGATGATCCGCCTGACCAACCTGGGAATCCGACTGGTCGACAAGGACGTTCTCGAAGCCGCCGATGCGTTCGGCTCCTCGAACTGGCAGAAGCTGAAGAATGTGCAGCTACCGCTGGCACTGCCGACGATCATGGCCGGCATAAACCAGACGATCATGATGGCGCTGGCGATGGTCGTCGTGGCCTCGATGATCGGCGTCCAGGGCCTCGGCCAACCCGTCCTCAAGGCGATCGCCAACCAGTATTTCACACTTGGTATCTTCAACGGTCTTGCCATCGTCGGCATTGCCATCATTTTCGATCGGGTCAGCCAGGCATACGGACAGCGACTCCAGAAGCATCGGGAGATCGTTCATGGCTAATCCGGCATTCGATGGCATCAGAGTTCGCAATCTCTACAAGATCTTTGGGCCCAACGCCCAGGCCTACGTCGAGGCTGTGAAGAACGGCATGACGAAGGCTGAACTGAACGCCAAGGCCGGGCTTATCCTTGGCCTCAAGAACATCAACATCGACATGCCCGCCGGCTGCATCCAGGTCATCATGGGCCTTTCGGGTTCCGGCAAGTCGACGCTGATTCGCCACATCAACAGGCTGATCGACCCGACCGCCGGCGAGGTGCTGATGGGCGGTGAGGATGTCGTCAAGATGAACCCGACGGAACTTCGCACCTTCCGTCGTCACCAGACCGCCATGGTGTTCCAGAAGTTCGCGCTATTGCCGCATCGCAACGTCCTCGACAACACCGTCTACGGCCTCGAGGTCCAGGGCGTTCCGAGGTCGAAGAGCGTCGACATCGCGATGAACTGGATCGAACGCGTCGGCCTCAAGGGCTTTGAAAAGAAGTATCCGAACCAGTTGTCCGGAGGCATGCAGCAGCGCGTCGGTCTGGCTCGCGCTCTCTCCAACGACGCTCCCGTGCTTCTGATGGACGAGGCCTACTCAGCGCTCGATCCATTGATCCGCATGGACATGCAGACGGTTCTTCTCGACCTCCAGAAGGAGATCAAGAAAACCATCGTCTTCATCACCCACGACCTCGATGAGGCGCTTCGGTTGGGAGACCAGATCGCCATCCTCCGAGACGGCGAGATCATCCAGCAAGGCACGAGCCAGGACATCGTGCTTCGCCCAGCGGACGAGTACATCGCGAATTTCGTTCGCGAGGTGAACCGCGGTCGCGTCATCCAGGTAGATGCCGTCATGGCGCCGATGACGCCCGGGTTCCAGGTGAACGGAACAACCGTTGCGTGCGGAACGACCATCGAAGATGCGATCCGCGTCTTGGCCAAGACACCGGCAGTCGACGTCGCCGTCATCGACCAGAGTGGCAAACCGATCGGTCTTCTCAACCTGCAACGCCTGGCGAGCGCCGTCGTGGCGCCACACTAGGCGCAATTCACGCGATAGCCTGCGCCGTTGGCTGAAACGGCGCAGGCCTCTTATTGGATGACCCATGGTTGTTTCGGGATTCATCATGTCGGAGACAACTCGGCCGGCCGAACAAGCGTGCGCCGTTTTCCTTGAAGATTACTATTGACGAAAAGCCTGCAGACCGTTGAATTGCCAAGGACAATTACGGGAGGGCGGACTCTTTGCCGAATAGTGACGGGTCGAGCGAGATGGCAGATGCGTTCCGCGACCGCGACTGGGCTGACACCAGCCTAGGCCCGAAAGAGAATTGGCCGGACTGCCTGAAGGTGGCGGTCGACATCATGCTGTCGGCCGATGCCCAGATCGTGATGTTCTGGGGCGAGGACTTCACTGCTCTTTACAATGACGCCTACAAGCCGACGATCGGCGGCAAGCATCCGCAGGCGCTCGGCCGCCCGGCAAGGGAAAACTGGGGCGAGTTGTGGAGCGATCTGGAGCCATTGCTGCGGCGCGTCCTCGATGAGGGCGAAACCGTCGCGGCCAAGGATCGCCCTTTCTACATCGAACGGCATGGATATCCCGAGACCGTCTATTTCGACATATCCTATTCTCCCGTGCGCGATGACACAGGAAAACCACTCGGCGTCTTCTGCATCGTCAACGAAACCAGCGAGCGAATCCGCTCAGAGAAGGCTTTGCGAGAGAGCGAAGAGCAGCTTCGCGCGATCTTCTCGCAGACGGCGGCCGGAATCGGCCAACTGGATCTCGACGGACGCATTCTTCTTGCCAATCGCCGCCTCTCCGAGATCGTCGGTTACACCGAGGCCGAACTGCTGACGATGCACATACAGGATCTCACGCTGGCGGAGGATTTGGAGGAAAACGCTCGCCTGCTGGAGCAGATGGTGACAACCGGACAGAGCTTCGAAATCGAGAAGCGCTACGTCCGCAAGGACGGGAGCCTTGTTTGGGTGTCCAACTCCGTGTCGGCCCTGCGCGACAGTGGCGGAGAGATACGTCAGGCGACGGCTGTTATCATCGATATCACCGAGCGAAAGCGCGCCCAGGAAGTGGAGCGCCGGCTGGCAGCCATCATCGCGTCCTCGGACGACGCCATCCTCGGTACCGATCTCAATATGAACGTCACCAGTTGGAACATCGGCGCCGAGAAACTCTATGGCTATCGAGCCGATGAGATGATCGGCCGCTCGGTCCTGATGCTTGTGCCGGACGACCGTCTCGACGAAGAGCCTGCGATCATCCGGGAGGTCAGCGCCGGGCGGAAGGTCGAGGCATACGAAACCAAGCGGCGGCGGCGGGGCGGCAGCCAGGTTGATGTCCTGCTCAGCGTATCCCCAATCTATGATGTCTACGGGCGGATCGTCGGCGCCTCGAAGATTGCCCACGATATCAGTGCACGCAAGGAAGCCGATCGGCTTCAGGCCGTGCTCGTGGGCGAGCTCAATCATCGCGTCAAGAACGTGCTTGCGACTGTGATGGCAATCGCCCGCCAGACTTTCGGAAGGGACGAAGCCTATCGCACCGGCGTCGATGCATTCGAAGCGCGCCTGGCATCGATGTCTCGCGCCCATGATCTGTTGACCCACGGTAGCTGGGAGCGCACGGCGCTTGCAGCCGTCGTCGAGCAATCAGTGTCACCCTATTCGGCCGAGCGCTTCCAAATATCCGGACCGCATTTGCAGGTCGCTCCGCGCGCCGTCGTTTCGATCTCGCTCGCGCTTCACGAACTGGCGACGAATGCGGCCAAGTACGGAGCGCTTTCGGTCCCGACCGGCCGCGTCGTGCTGTCGTGGTGGATAGAACCCGGCGACGCAGCGAGGCTTCGTCTGCGCTGGCAGGAGTCAGGCGGTCCGAAGGTGGAACCTCCCTCGAAGCGCGGCTTCGGCTCGCGCCTGATTGAAAGCCTTTTGGCAGCCGAACTGGGCGGCAAGGTCTCGATAATCTACGATCCGGATGGCGTCTTGTGCGAGGTGGATGCCGAGATGACGGATGCCTGGGAATACGACGCAGGCGCGCTCACATAGACGTCTCGCGGCCACGCTCAACGCCCCGGCAGAAAAACGCAATGCCAGCACTGCCGAGGGCCGCGCTGGCATTCCATAGTTTCGGCTCAATACCCGCGAGACGGCGTCAGAAGCCCAGCCGGCTCAACGGGCCGATGATCTTGCGGAATAGCATCGGTGGTGTGAATTCTTTCAGCAACTCACGCCGCTGCTCGGCATAGTCCCGCTTGTCCTTGGAGTTCGGGCGCGGCTTGAACAGCGTCGAATGCGATTTCCGCGTGTCATCCCAGGTCGCCGTGTAGTAGTACAGCGCGATGGAGAATCTTGAGCGCTCATCCGGCTGGGCAACGACGGTTGGGTTGCCGTGGAAGGACTCCGATGTCGTCGAGAAAGCCACCATGCGGTTGAAGAGCGGCACGAAACCCTTCACCTTCCCCTTCATCTCCTTGTCCCAGACTTCGAACGAGCCGCCCCACTCTTCGCGCCAATCCTTGTTGAGATAGATCAGCACGTTGATCCGGCGCTCGAGCTTCATTTTCGAATGAAGGTTGAAGTCCGCGTGGATATCGAGATGGCCACCATTCGCGACCTCGTGGATGCCGGCGCCGAAGAAGAACGGATCCGGGATCAACCCTTCGATGCCGGTGAGGTCTTCGAGGAAAAGCAGGAACGGTCGCGAGTTGAGGGCGTAAAACAGGTTCCTGGTATAGCTCGGAAGCCGCTCCGGCAGGTACGATGTCTTCTTGTTCTCCTGCGCACGCGCGAAGCTGCTCTCGGCAGCCGGCAGCGAGGAAAGATCGCTAAGCACCTTTTCGAGAATATCCGGCGGCAGGAAGTTGTCGATGCAGACATGCGGATAGGGCTCGTTGTGCTGGTAGGCCTCCGAATAGGATTTCGCCGCGGCACGCGCGGCGTCCGTATCGATCAACAAAGTCTCGGCATTCATTGGATATGCTGGATTTGCCATCGTTCCCTCCACTGGCGCATCGAGATTGTGGCAAAATCGTGAATCTTGTAAATGGTGCCGCTAGGCGGCAATTGGGATGAAAAATACACCTTTCGATCTAGGCGGCGACGAAAGTGCAGCGCCAAATCGCACGACCGGATCGACCAACAACGACTCTTCCGAAGACACCGAATTTTTAGAAAAGCATCATTCGAGGAGCCGGGCTACGCCCGGAAGGGGCGCTCAACCCGTTTGAAGGCTATCGCCAGAAACGAAAAAGCCTGCCGCGGGAGGAGGTGCGGCAGGCTTTCGAAAAATAATCGAACAGCAGCTGGGAGGAGGAGTGCTGCTGTTCCCACAGGCGCCCTTGGGAGGAGGAGTAGAGCGCTTGCGAATACGAAGGGCTGCGGGAAGAGGTGCAGCGCTTCGATGAAAAGGAGAATACAGGATTTTCGCCCAAATGATAGGCACGAACCTGCAAGGCAGCTATGCGTTATGCGCGTAGCGCGTAGCTGGATGTCGACTTCGCCCTATTTTCCGCAGTGAACGACCTTCCACAGGCGAAATAGGAGAATGATCGTGCGGATCCTGACGGCGGCTTTGGAAAACGGATCCTTTTCTGCTAGGAGGCGCCAATCAAAAAGGACATCGAGCATGGCTGCGGCGCGTTATCGTGAATATGTTATGGATCTGAAATCACGCATCGAGGCGCTTCATGCCGAACCGGAGCGGTTTCAGACTTACGAGTTGTCGATGGAGCTTCTCGCCAAGCAGAACCTGATCAGCTACTCGCTGAAGAAGCAGCGCGGCGTAACCGACAGTCTCTTCTATCGCCGGGACACCTCAACGGGTCAGGGCGTCCAGATGCAGCAGGAAACGGCATACAAGCTTTTCTCCGGCTTCCTCGGCCTTGGCGAATTTTTCGCCGCGACCGGTCGAACCGACGGGCTGAACGAGGAGGCCTTCGCCGAGCGACTGACGCGCAAGTGGCAGTATCCGAGCTGTGCGGTGCATCTTTCCTATCGGAAAAAAGGAAGTGAGTGGTCAGCGTCGATGAAGATGCTGTTCATTGGGCTCAACGGCGAGGCCGATTCCACCGCTTACGAGGACAGCATGGAGGATCCAACGCTTCTCGTGCAGCAACGCCCCTATTCGTCGGCCGTCCTTTGGGAGTGGAAGTAACCGATAGATTTCAGCCGGCGCCGCCCGCACGAAGCAGCGTCATGGTCTGGCCATCGGGCGCTTCCGCGAGCTGGTGCTGCGCCACCTCGCGCACAAGCGCCGCGATATCCTTAAGGAAGCTTCCCATTGCCGAGCCGCTTCGCCAGAAAAGCGCCAGCTGGCGGCTCGGCGAAACATCGTCGAAATGCAGAAGACGAATGTTCCCGCGAACCGGATAAAGCGTGGCCAGTTCGGGCAGCAGGGTAATTCCGACGTCGGCGCTGACCATCTGGCGCAAGGTTTCCAGGCTGGTGGCGCGGAAGGATGCACGTTCGGTTGCGCCTGACAGCCGGCAGACATCAAGTGCCTGATCGCGCAGGCAGTGGCCATCTTCCAGCAGCATCAGGTCAAGCCCTCGAAGCTCGTCCAGGGACAGGTGGGCACGGTTTGCAAGATGGTGTCCGGCCGGCACGGCCAGCAGAAACCGTTCCGCGAAAAGCGGCTCGGACTTCAGCCGCTCGTCATTGACGGGAAGAGCAAGAATTGCGGCATCCAGTGTTCCGTCACGCAGCCGCATCAACAGGCTGTCGCTCTTCTCCTCCGTCAGCAGAGTTTCAAGATACGGGAAAGCCGCTCGCAATCTCGGAACGACATGCGGCAGGAGATACGGCCCAAGCGTCGGGAAAATCCCGAGCCTCAAAGTTCCAGAGCCCGGATTCTGGCTGCGTAGGGCCGCGGCCTTCATCTCGCCGATCTCGGCCATGATGCGGCGAGCCCGTTCGACCGCATCCTGCCCGAAGGGCGTCAGCATCACCGCACGGGGTGTGCGTTCGATCAACGGCGCCCCCAGCGCCTCCTCGAGCTTGCGTATCTGCGTCGAGAGCGTCGGCTGCGTAACAAGGCAAGCTTCCGCCGCCTTGCCAAAGTGCCGGTGCTCCGCCAGGGCGATCAGATATTCAAGCTCTCGAAGTGTCATTCGCTATCGCTGACGTTACGCGGCCTTGACCGCATCCGCTGCCGTATCGGCATGACGGATCAGATAGTCGAAGGCACCGAGAGACGCTTTCGCGCCTTCACCCAAGGCAATCACGATCTGCTTGTAAGGCACCGTCGTGCAGTCACCGGCGGCAAAGACGCCGGGGGCCGATGTCTGGCCGTGATGATCGACGACAATCTCGCCCCGGGGAGAGAGGTCGATAGTGCCCTTCAGCCACTCGGTATTGGGCAGGAGGCCGATCTGAACGAAGATGCCTTCGAGAGCGAGCGTGTGCCGCTGCCCCGCGATGCGGTTGTCATAGGCGAGACCGGTCACCTTCTGGCCATCGCCCAGCACTTCGGTTGTCTTGGCCGAGAGCAGAACGTCGACATTGGGCAGGCTTTCAAGCTTGCGCTGCAGCACCTCGTCGGCCCGCAGCTTGGAATCGAATTCGATCAAAGTCACATGCTGAACGATATTGGCGAGATCGATCGCAGCCTCAACGCCGGAATTACCGCCCCCGATGACTGCAACGCGCTTGCCCTTGAAAAGCGGGCCGTCGCAATGCGGGCAGTAAGCAACGCCCTTGTTGCGATAGTTGTCCTCGCCCGGCACACCCATCTGCCGCCAGCGCGCGCCCGTCGCGATGATGACGGTCTTCGATCGGAGAGCAGCGCCGTTCTCGAGCTCCACCGACACAAGACCCTTACCTGTAACCAGCTTGCGCGCGCGCTGCAGGTTCATGATGTCGACGTCATAGTCCCGAACGTGTTCTTCCAGGGCCGCGGCGAAGTGCGGTCCCTCTGTATGGCGAACCGAAATGAAGTTCTCGATGGACATGGTATCCAGCACCTGTCCGCCGAAGCGCTCCGCAGCCACGCCTGTCCGGATTCCCTTTCGGGCCGCGTAGATTGCAGCAGCCGCGCCGGCAGGGCCACCGCCGACCACGAGAACGTCATAGGGTGCGCGATCGTTGAGGCGCTCGGCGGCGCGTGCGGCGGCATTCGTGTCCAGCTTGGAAACGATTTCCTCGATCTCCATGCGGCCCTGCCCGAAGACCTGACCATTGAGATAGACCGTGGGTACCGACATGATCTGGCGGCTCTCGACCTCTTTCGGGAAGAGCGCTCCGTCGATGGCGACATGCTTGATCCGCGGGTTCAACACGGCCATCAGGTTCAAAGCTTGAACGACATCCGGGCAGTTCTGGCAAGACAGCGAGAAATAGGTTTCGAACGTCAGGTCGGCGTCCAGATCCTTGATCTGATTGGCGATCGCCTGTTCGATGCGCGGCGGATGGCCGCCAACCTGAAGCAGCGCCAGAACGAGCGACGTGAATTCGTGTCCCATCGGGATGCCTGCAAAACGCAGGTTTATGTCATGTCCGGGGCTCGTCAGCGCAAACGATGGCGCACGCTCTTCCTGGCCTTGTAATTCCGTCAACGAGATCTTGTCGCAGAGTGATACCAGCGCATTCAGCAGCTCCGACAACTCGCGAGATTTTGCGCTGTCGTCCAGCGATGCCACGATCTCGATCGGGCGGACAACACGTTCCAGATAGCTTTTGAGCTGGGATTTCAGGCTTTCGTCGAGCATTGCGCACTCCGCTAAATAGATTCATCTGCCGCGCAAGCGGCACGGCCGGTCGTGAGCCGCCCCCAATCGAGGGAGCGGCTCACCGATCAATCAGATCTTGCCAACGAGGTGTAGCGAGGGAGCGAGCGTCTTTTCGCCCTCTTCCCACTTTGCAGGGCATACTTCGCCCGGATGCGCGCGGACATACTGGGCTGCCTTGATCCTGCGCAGCAGATCGGCGGCGTTGCGTCCCACGCCTTCTGCCGTCACTTCCATGGCCTGGATCACGCCATCGGGATCGACGACGAAGGTGCCACGGTCAGCAAGGCCTTCGGCTTCGCGCATGACGTTGAAGTTGCGCGTGACGGTGCCGGTCGGGTCGCCGATCATGGTGTACTGGATCTTGCCGATCGTCTCGGAGCTGTCGTGCCACGCCTTGTGCGTGAAATGGGTATCCGTCGAAACGGAATAAACCTCGACATCGAGACGCTGAAGTTCGGCGTAGTGGTCGGCGACATCACCGAGCTCGGTCGGGCATACGAACGTGAAGTCAGCGGGATAGAAGAAGAAAACCGCCCACTTTCCCTTCGTGTCGACGTCGGTCACTTCGACGAACTTGCCCTGCTTGTAAGCCTGGGCCTTGAAGGGCTTGATAGCGGTATTGATGAGGGACATGCGGACTCCTGTGAATTGCTGCGAAGCGAGATATCGCTTTCGCGGCGCAACATAAACAGGCGTCCGCCATAAATGAAATAGATAAGCTATAAAATTCCGATAGAGAACATCAATCGATCCCTATCGGAAAAGCACGATGCGGCGCCAGCGGTCCTTTAGACCGAACGCCCCAAGCCGCCGTCGACGCGGATGTTCTGGCCGGTAATGTAGCCAGCGCCTTCAGATGCAAGGAAAGCGATGGTGGCGGCAATCTCCTCGCTCGTTCCATAGCGCCTCATCGGAACCGAATCGCGTCGCTCCTCGGTGCCCGGCAGGCTGTCGATCCAGCCCGGCAGCACGTTGTTCATGCGGATATTATCGGCCGCATAGGTGTCGGCATATATCTTCGTGTAGGAAGCAAGGCCCGCCCGGA
This sequence comes from Rhizobium sp. Root708, assembly GCF_001429725.1. Lineage (GTDB taxonomy): Bacteria > Pseudomonadota > Alphaproteobacteria > Rhizobiales > Rhizobiaceae > Rhizobium. Next base: position 105,309 of record NZ_LMHV01000041.1, read on the forward strand.
AGACGGCGGATGTCGGAAACATCGCGGCGGGCTCGAACGCCCATGCCGTGGAAATATTGACGATCGCGCCCGACTTCTGCGCCTGCATGATTGGCGTGACCAGCCGCGTCGGCCGGATCACGTTCATCAGGTAGACGTCGAGCCCCTTGTGCCAATCCTCGTCGGTGATCTCGATGATCTGCGCCCGCGGTCCGTGGCCGGCGCTGTTGACGAGGACATCGATCCGCCCCCAGTTCGACATGGCAAGATCGACGAGGCGCCGCATGTCGTCATTCGATTGATTCGAACCGGTGACACCGACGCCCTGAAGTTCCGCGGCCAATGCCTCGCCCTTGCCCGACGACGACAGAATGGCAACCTTGAAACCATCAGCAGCAAGCCGGCGTGCCGCCGCTGCTCCCATTCCGCTCCCACCAGCTGTTACGAGCGCTACTTTTTGCGTTGGCATATCGCTGTCCTCTTCTTCAATGGAGTTCGACTTCAAGAATTTACCAGACCGGCAGCCTGCTCAGTGACCATCGACCGGCACGGCCTCGGTCGGGACAGTCCCCAACAGGTTCTTGCGATGGAAGATGAACAATCCCGCCACGACGATGATCGTTCCTCCCACAATCACGTACATATCAGGAATGTCGCCGAAGAAAGCGTACCCGAATGCAATCGCCCATATCAACAGGGTGTATTGCAGCGGCGCCAGCAATGAAGCGGGCGCAAGCTTCAGTGAGCGCGTGATCAGCAGATGCGCGCAGGATGCGACGACGCCGAGCGCCAGCATGCTGCCGAGCTCGAGCGGCGTGGTCTGCTGCCATGATCCGATCGACAGGACGACGCCGACGACAAGCGCGGCCAGCATCTGCCAGGTTACCAGCGTCGTGTCGCTGGTGTTGCGCAGATGCCGGTTGAGCACCAGGGACATCGAGAAGGACAGGCTGCCGATAATGCCGAAAAGCGATGGTAACGACAGCATCGCCGAAGATGGGCGAAGCGCGATGACCACACCGCAGAAGCCGAAGAGGACAGCGAGCCAGCGGCGCCAGCCGATACGCTCGTTCAGGAAGAAGTGCGACAGCGCGGCGACATAGATCGGTCCAGCCATGTAGAACGTCATGACGTCAGCGAGCGGGAGGTAGGCAACGGCAGCGTAGAAGAGGACAACATCAAGCGTGGCGAACAGGACGCGCAGGACCTGCAGGCCCTTTCGCTCGACCCGAAACAGCTTTTCCGGCCCCTGCTTCACCAGCAGCGGCCCGAGTACGATGAAGCAGCCGAGCGAACGGATAAGCAGCACCTGCCCGAGCGAAAAATTCGTGACCAACCATTTGCCCATGGCATCGTTCAGCGCGAAGAGAAGGTCTCCAAGCAGCATCAGGACGACCCCGACCAGAACGGCGTTTTTGACGCCTGATGCCGTGGGTTGAAGCTGCATGTCGGATTCCTTTTGTCGGCCGCCGCGGCGCTGCGGCTGCCGGGCCGTCGCTGATATCGCTCAGCGTGTCAAGTCACGCGAACGCTATATGCCCTTGCCACGCAACATTTCGATGATGGCCGAAAAATCCCGCCCTCCGTTACCCTGCTTCTCGAAGAGAGCATAGAGCTGCGCCGCCTCCGCCCCGAGCGGCGTCGAGGCACCCGTGGAGAGCGCTGCTTCCTGGGAGAGACGGAGATCCTTCAGCATGAGAGCGGCGGCAAAACCCGGCTTGTAGTCATTGTTGGCCGGCGAGGCGGGTACCGGCCCCGGCACCGGGCAATAGGTGCTGACAGACCAGCACTGCCCCGAGGATGTCGACGCGACGTCGAAGAGCGCCTGATGCGACAGACCAAGCCTTTCACCGAGCGCGAATGCTTCGCACACCCCGATCATCGATATGCCTAGGATCATGTTGTTGCAGATCTTCGCCGCCTGCCCTGCGCCCGCCTCACCGCAATGGATGATCTTCTTTCCCATGGCTTCGAGCACCGGTCGTGCCTTTTCGAATGCCTCATCGGAACCGCCGGCCATGAATGTCAACGTCCCCGCCGACGCTCCGCCGGTGCCGCCGGAAACCGGAGCGTCGAGAGACAAACATCCGGCTGTCCTGGCCAGCTCATGAGCTTTTCGCGCGCTGTCGACATCAATGGTCGAGCAATCGATTACCAGGGTGCCGCTCGCGACTGAGGCCAGGATATCAGGCCAAGCGGTCAAGACGTGCTTTCCCTGGGGTAGCATCGTCACGACGATCTCCGCCCCCGAGACGGCTTGGCTGATGTGGCTCGCGGGCGTCACGCCATTTCCTTCCGCGGCCTGCAGAACAGTTGCGGCCAGATCGAACCCGGTCACCTCGTGGCCAGCCTTGACGAGATTGGCGGCCATCGGCCCGCCCATATTGCCAAGTCCGATAAATGCGATCCGTGCCATGCCATTCTCCTATTTAAGACGAGGATCGACCACACTGTCGCGATCCGCGCCCATCCGGCATGTGCCGACCGGGTGAAAGATCGTCGTGCCTATATCTCCTGCCGATCAACGACGGTAGACAAAGCCGAGTTTCCGTCCGAGGCGCGACGCGTAGAATTCACCGATGATGCCGCGGCGGAAGATCAGCACGCAAACCATGAACACGATGCCCGTGATGATCGTCACCGGGAATTCCGACGTTGCGAGGTAGTTTTCCAGCGTGACGACCAGGCCCGCGCCAAACAGCGGGCCGATCAGCGTGCCGATACCGCCAAGCAGCGTCATGAGGATCACCTCGCCCGACATCTGCCAGGCGACATCGGTCAAGGTCGCGAACTGGAAGACTAGCGACTTCACGGCACCCGCCAGCCCCGCCAGGGCTGCGGACATCACGAAGGCGCCGAGCTTGTAGCGCGCGACGGAGTAGCCAAGCGATATTGCTCGCTGCTCGTTCTCGCGGATCGATTTCAGGATCATTCCGAACGGCGAGTTTATGAAGCGCCAGATAATCACGATGCCGACGACGAAGACGGCCAGCACGAAGTAATACATGTTGGTCGAACTGTTGAGGTCGATGAAGCCGAACAGGTGGCCGCGTGGCACGGACTGGATACCGTCCTCGCCATGCGTGAACTTCGACTGCAGGCAGAAGAAGAAGAACATCTGCGACAGAGCCAATGTGATCATCGCGAAATAGATGCCCTGGCGGCGGATCGCGAAAAAACCCATCACGAGACCGAGAACGGCGGCACCGGCCACGCCGACGAGAATGCCAAGCTCCGGCGAGAGCCCCCATTCCTTCACGGCATGCGCCGTAAAGTAGGCGGCGCCGCCGAAGAACGTCGCATGGCCGAACGAGAGAAGGCCGGTATAGCCAAGCAGCAGGTTGAAGGCACAGGCAAACAGCGCGAAGCACAGGAGCTTCATCAGGAAGATCGGATAGAAAAAGAATGGCGCCAGCAACAGGAGCAGCAGGCCGATGATCAGGAAGGCCGCCTGCACCGACAGCGCGGTCCGGCTCTTCTCGGCCCTGATGGTTTCGCTGATCTCAGTCATCGTCACGCATCCCGGCCGAAGAGGCCCGCGGGCCTGATGAGGAGAACAATCGCCATGATGACAAAGATCACGATGTTGGACGCCTCCGGATAAAAGACCTTGGTCAGGCCTTCGGCAATGCCAAGGAAATAACCGGTGATGATTGCTCCCATGATCGAGCCCATCCCGCCGACCACGACGACGGCGAACACAACGATGATCATACTGGAGCCCATCAGCGGCGATACCTGATAGATCGGCGCCGCCAGCACACCGGCGAAGGCCGCAAGGCCGGCCCCAAGCGCGTAGGTCAACGTCAGCAGAACCGGCACGTTGACGCCGAAAGCCTGGACGAGCGTCGCGTTTTCGGTGGCGGCCCTGAGATAAGCGCCGAGCTTCGTCTTCTCGATCAGAAGCCAGGTACCGAGGCAGACCACCAATGAGACGACGACCACCCAGCCGCGATAGATCGGCAGGAACATGAAGCCGACGTTCACGGCACCGGTGAGGGCCGCGGGCGGCGCATAGGGTTGGCCTGAAGAACCGTAGAGATAGCGGAAGGTGCCTTCGACGGCGAGCGCCAGACCGAAGGTGAAGAGCAGGCCATAGAGCGGATCGAGGTCATAAAGCCGGCGCAGGAAAAGCCGTTCGATCACGGCACCCGCCAGTCCGACAATGATCGGTGCCAGGATCAGCGACGGCCAATAGCCGATGCCGGCATAGGCAAGCAGTAGATAGGCAGCAAAAGCACCGAGCATGTATTGCGCGCCATGCGCGAAGTTGATCACCCGCAAGAGGCCGAAGATGATGGCAAGTCCGAGACTCAAGAGGGCATAGAAGGAGCCGTTGATCAGGCCGATCAGCAGCTGACCCATGAATGCCTGCAGGGGAATGCCGAAGATCATCGTCATCAGGTCACACTCCCAGAACCTTGTGCAGCGTACCCATCCGCTCCGGCAATTCGCCAACCGGGAATTCCGACACCATCTGCCCGTGATCCATAAGATAGAACCGATCGGCGATCCGGCTAGCGAAGCGGAAATTCTGTTCGACGAGCAGGATCGTCATGCCGCGTTGCTTCAATTGCTTCAGCACCTCGCCGATGCGTTGGACGATAACGGGCGCCAGTCCCTCGGTCGGCTCGTCGAGCAGAAGCATGCGAACACCGGTGCGCAGGATGCGGGCGATCGCCAGCATCTGCTGCTCGCCACCCGACAGTTTCGTGCCCGGACTGTTGCGACGTTCGTAGAGGTTCGGGAACAGCTCGTATATCTCGTCGGTGGCCATCCCGCCCGAGGCCACTACGGGCGGGAGCAGCAGGTTTTCGGACACCGTCAACGTCGAGAATATGCCTCTTTCCTCCGGTACGAAGCCGATGCCGCGATGCGCGGTCTTGTGCAGCGGCACCTGCATCATGTCCTCGCCGGCGAAGGTCAGCTTGCCCTTTCTGGAGCGGACAATGCCGGTGATGGTGCGCAGGGTCGTCGTCTTGCCGACGCCGTTGCGGCCAAGGATGGTGACCGTCTCGCCTTCTCCGACCCGCATGTCGACACCATGCAGGATATGGCTTTCGCCATACCAGGCATTCAGCCCCTGGACCTCCAGAAGTGCCGCCATCACGCCTCCTCCGCGCCCATATAGGCCTGACGCACCCGCGTATCGGCACTGACCGTCGCATAATCGCCTTCGGCCAGAATTTCTCCACGCTGCAGGACCGTCACATGCTGGCAGATGGTGGCGACAACCGACAGATTGTGCTCAACCATGAGAACGGCGCGGTCGCGCGCCACCTCGCGGATCAAGGCAGAGATGACGCCGACGTCCTCCTGCCCCATGCCGGCCATTGGCTCGTCGAGCAGCAGTACGCGGGGATCAAGGGCAAGCGTCGTTGCGATTTCGAGCACGCGCTTGCGGCCGTAGGAAAGATCGGCCGCGATCGCGTCGCGCTCCTTGGACAAGCCGACCTTCGCCAACAATTGTTCCGCGCGATCGTTCAGGGCGTCCAGCGCCGACAGCGGACGCCAGAACTGCGTCGACAGATTGTTGGGCCGCTGCAGAGCAACGCGCACATTGTCGAGCACGCTGAGGTGCGGAAACACCGCCGAAATCTGGAACGATCGGACCAGCCCCATGCGCGCCACCTTGTCCGGCGCGGTCCTAGTGATGTCAGTTCCCATCAGCGTGATCGTGCCTGACGTTGGCTGCAGGAACTTCGTCAGTAGATTGAAGACCGTCGTCTTGCCGGCGCCGTTAGGGCCAATGAGGGCGTGAACGCACGCGTCGTGCACGTCGAGATCGACATTCTTGACAGCAGTGAAGCCACCGAAGTCACGGCGCAGACCGCGGGCGGAGAGAACCACCCGCGGCGTTGCGCTCGATTGGGTTGCGGAGACCGCCATCGGTTCAGTTCGCCAGGGTGCAGCCGCTCTTGGCGGGATCGATATAGGCCTCCTTGCCGGGGATGGTTGCGAGAACGTTGAAATAATCCCACGGCTCCTTGCTGTCGGCAGGCTTCTTGACCTGCAGCAGGTACATGTCGTGGATCATGCGGCCGTTCGGACCAACAGTGCCGCCGCGACCGAAGACATCGTCGACAGGCAGTTCGTGCAACTGCTTGGCGACAGCCTCGGTATCGTCGGTACCGGCTTTGTCGACGGCCTTGAGGTACTGCAGAACCGCCGAGTAGGTACCCGCGTGGATCATGTTCGGCATCTTGCCCGTGCGGGCAAAGAACTTCTTGCCGAACTCGCGGCTCTTGTCGTCGAGGTTCCAGTAGTAGCCTTCGGTCAGCGTCAACCCCTGCGCTGCTTCGAGGCCAAGGCCGTGAACCTCGGCCAGTGTGAAGAGCAGCGCCGCCAGATGCTGGCCACCTTGCGTAATTCCGAATTCAGCCGCCTGCTTGATGGCGTTTGCGGTATCGAGACCTGCATTGGCAAGGCCGATAACCTTTGCCCCTGACGACTGCGCCTGCAGCAGGAAGGACGAGAAGTCCTGCGTCGACAGCGGGTGACGAACGGATCCGACGACCTTTCCGCCGTTGGCCTTCACGAAGTCACTCGTCTGCTGCTCCAGGGAGTAGCCGAAGGCATAGTCCGCCGTCAGGAAGAACCAGCTGTCACCGCCCTGCTTGACGAGCGCGCCGCCGGTACCGACCGCAAGAGCGTGCGTGTCGTAAGCCCAGTGGAAACCGTAGGGCGAGCAAGCCTTGCCGGTCAGGTCGGTCGTCGCCGCGCCGGTGACGATATCGATCTTCTTCTTTTCCTTCGCCACGGCCTGAACCGCGAGCGCCACCGACGAGGTGGTCAACTCCATGATCGCGTCGACCTGCTCGGTATCATACCACTGGCGGGCAATGTTGGAGGCGATGTCGGGCTTGTTCTGGTGGTCGGCATCGACGATCTCGACCGGAACGCCGAGCACCTTGCCGCCGAAATCCTCCACGGCCATCTTTGCGGCCTCGACGGAAGACTTGCCGCCGAAGTCGGCGTAAACACCGGATTGGTCGTTCAGGATGCCGATCTTCACCTTACCGTCGGATGCACCGTCGGCGAGCACAGCGGTACTGCTTGCAAGTAGAAATGCCAGCGACGCAATGAGATTCTTTCGCATAAGTCTCTCCTCCCAGAGATTGGCCAGAATGCGGATCTGTTCAAATTTGGCCAGCCGCTCTCCTCAAAGCTGCCAACCCGTGCCTCACGATCACGGAATTGCACCAATCAGGCAAGGCCGCTTTACAACTAATTCCAAACAGTATCTGTTCGTTTTTGAACAGAACTATCGTTCGGCACCGCTCCAACCCAGGGAATGCAGATCGTTAGGGCGCTTTCGTTGGAACCTAGGGCGGACCACGGCGACGTGCAGGCTGCATCGCATTAGACGAAAGACCAATATCGAGCGGGCGGAAGACACAGATGAACAATCCGCCGCAATTTACCTGGGACGATCTTCAGTTCTTTCTGGCGGTTGCCCGCACCGGCCAGTTGTCGACCGCAGCCCGGCAATTGCGCACCAGCCATGCGACCGTCTCGCGGCGCATCGACAGGCTGGAGTTCGCGCTGAAGGTCAAGCTCTTCGAGCGCAACCCGCGCGGCTACGTGATGACGGCGATGGGTGCGCGCTTCGTCGAGACTGCCGAGAAGATGGAACAGGAGACCGAACGGCTGCGCGCCGATCTGACCGATGGCGCGACCACGCAGCGTGGTGTCGTTCGCCTCAGCGCACCCGAGGGCTTCTCGAACTTCTTCTTCGCACGCGTGCTGCCGCAGTTCGTCGCGCGCCATCCCCATCTGTCGCTCGAGTTGGTCACGATCCAACAGATCATGTCGCTGTCGCGCAAGGAGGCCGACATCTCCGTCATTCTCGACGAGCCGAAGGGCGGACCCTATTTTTCCGACAAGCTCACCGACTACCATCTTCAGGTCTACAGCTCGCGGGACTATCTGCAGCGAAGCGCGCCGATCACCTGCCGCGACGATCTTTTGGAGCATCCCTTCATCAGCTACATCGAGGAGATGATCTTCGCCCCCGGCCTCGATTACCTCGGCGACGTGCATCCCCGCATCAAGCCGCAGTTCCAGAGTTCCAGTATCTTCGCGCAGTTGACGGCGACCAGAAATGGCCTTGGGCTGTGCGTGCTTCCCTATTTCTTCGCGAGCCGCTACCCGGAACTTGAGCGGGTTCTTCCCGACGAAGTCGATCTCAAGCGACATTACTGGATCACCTGTCATCGTGACCTTCGCCAGTCGCCGCGGGTTCGGGCGGTCATCGATTTCCTGCGGGAAGCGGTGACCGGCGAGGATGTCAGGTTCGTCCCACCCTGGGTCAAGCGTTAGATCGGGGGCCGAAATCCCCTGGCGAGTTGACCCTTCCAACCTGCGGGTCTATGCCCGAAGAGTGTTCGCACCGGCAGGTGAACGAGGAGGAACGACCATGCAGCATACCCGCGAGATCTTCGACTGGGCCGATCCGTTCCGGCTTGTGGAGCAGTTGACCGACGAAGAGCGCATGGTGCAGGAAACCGCCCACGCCTATGCCCAGGACAAGCTGGTGCCCCGCGTCCTCGAAGCCTTCCGTCATGAAAAGACCGATCCTGAGATTTTCCGCGAAATGGGCGAGCTTGGACTGCTTGGACCGACGATTGCCCCGGAATATGGCGGCGCCGGTCTCGGCTATGTCGCCTATGGCCTGATCGCCCGCGAGGTCGAGCGCGTCGACAGCGGCTACCGCTCGATGATGAGCGTACAGTCCTCCCTCGTCATGGTGCCGATCGATGCCTTCGGCTCCGAGGCGCAGAAGCAGAAATACCTGCCGAAACTTGCGACCGGCGAATGGATCGGCTGCTTCGGCCTGACCGAACCGAACCACGGTTCGGATCCAGGTTCGATGGTGACGCGGGCACGGAAGGTCGATGGCGGCTACAGCCTCTCCGGCGCCAAGACCTGGATCTCCAATGCCCCGATCGCCGATGTCTTCGTCGTCTGGGCTAAGACCGAGGACGGCGTTATCCGCGGCTTCATCCTGGAGAAGGGTTGGAAGGGCCTGTCGGCGCCGGCGATCCATGGCAAGGTCGGCCTGCGCGCCTCGATCACCGGTGAGGTGGTCATGGACGAGGTCTTCGTGCCGGAAGAGAACCTTTTGCCTGATGTCACCGGTCTCAAGGGACCGTTTACCTGCCTCAACTCGGCCCGCTTCGGTATTGCCTGGGGAGCGCTGGGCGCTGCCGAAGACTGCTATGCCAAGGCCCGCCAATATGTGCTCGACCGCAAGCAGTTCGGCCGTCCGCTGGCGGCCAACCAGCTGGTCCAGAAGAAGCTTGCGGACATGATCACCGAAATCTCGCTCGGCCTGCAGGGCTGCCTCCGGCTCGGCCGCATGAAGGAAGACGGGCATCCGCCGGTCGAGCTGACCTCGATCGTCAAGCGCAATTCCTGCGGCAAGGCCCTCGATATCGCCAGGCTTGCCCGCGACATGCTCGGCGGCAACGGCATTTCCGACGAATTCGGCATCGCCCGCCATCTCGTCAACCTCGAGGTGGTCAACACCTATGAGGGGACGCATGACGTTCACGCGTTGATCCTCGGCCGCGCCGTTACCGGCATTGCCGCCTTTGCCAACTGAACCAAGGCGATGTGCTCGGCGATGGGACCTGAGAGCTGCCGATCCGCTAGAGAACTCGGAACCTAAATGCGTTTCCCGCGTTTGATATCCGATGTTCAATATCGTCTTCCTTTACAACCCCGCCAGAGCGCGGGGTTTTTTCTTAGGCGGCGCCCGTTCCTTCGGTCATGTCTGCGAGCTAGACCGAACCGAGAGCAGGACTTTTGTTACCTATTTTGCCACGGGGTTAACTGTAACGTACTTCCGCAGCGAGGAGCTTCAGCCGCATAGTCCATGGACAGGGTGATAAAGCGCGAAACGGCGCTTCGCGGGGGACGAACGATGAAATCGCTTCAAAAGTGTTTGGTTCTGGCAGTTGCCTTTTCCTCGTCGTATCTCCTTGCGCCAGGCGCCTTCCCGAATACGGCAACTCCTGCGGCGAAGCCCGCCCTTATTGAACGACATCTCATCGACCTCGACGCGATGAAGCAGCGCCGCATCGTTCGTGTGCTCGTTCCCTTCAGCAAAACGATCTACTTCGTCGACAAGGGGCGCCAGTTTGGCACGGCGGTCGAGTTTGGCAGGGAGCTCGAAAAGGTCCTGAACAAAGACCGAAAGAAGCAGATCGATCAAGTCAACGTCATTTTCGTGCCGACGCCGCGAGACCAGCTGCTCACCGCGCTGAATGAGGGACTTGGCGATATCGTCATGGCCAACCTCACGATCACGGACGAGCGGGCGAAGACCGTTGATTTCACCGATCCGCTCTATGCCGATGCGAAGGAAGTCCTGGTCGCATCGCCAGCCAGTCCAAGCGTGGCTGGCCTTGATGACCTCTCAGGCCAACACGTCGCTGTGCGCAAGTCGAGCAGCTATTACGAGCATCTTCTCGCCAGAAACCAGGAACTCGTCTCCAGCGGAAAGAAAGAGATCGTCATCGATTCGATGGACGAAAGCCTCGAAGACGAGGACCTGATGGAAATGGTCAATGCAGGCCTTTTTCCGTTCACGGTCGTCGACTCCTACAAGGCAGCGATCTGGGCGCATGTCTTTCCCGACTTGAGAGTGCGCGACGACGTCGTGGTGTCATCGGAAGGCAAGATCGCGTGGGCGATCCGCAAGAACAGCCCACTGCTGAAAACCGAACTCAATGCCTTCGTGGCAACCCATAAGGTCGGCACGACATTCGGCAACATCCTGCGTACGACCTTCTTCAAGCAGGACAAGATCGTCAAGCGCGCCTACTCGCCCTCTGATGTGCAGCGGTTCCAGGCGCTGATCGAGATTTTTCGAAAGTATGGCGACACATATTCCTTTGATTATCTGATGCTGATGGCACAAGGATATCAAGAATCGCAGCTCGACCAGTCGAGACGCTCGCCGAGGGGTGCTGTCGGCATCATGCAGATGCTGCCTTCGACCGCCAAGGACAAGGACATCGGCATCAACGGCATCGATAAGGATCCTGATCGGAACGTGGAGGCCGGCGCGAAGTACCTGCGTCACCTGATCAAAACATATATCGACGATGAGAACCTCCAACCCAAGAATCGGCAACTCTTCGCTTTCGCTGCCTACAATGCGGGGCCTGGAAATCTTCGCAAATTCCGCGAGAAAGCGAAGACGATGGGGCTCGATCCCGACGTCTGGTTTGGCAATGTCGAAAATGGCGCGGCAGCCATTGTCGGACGAGAGACCGTTCAATACGTCAGCAATATCTACAAGTACTACGTCGCCTACTCACTACTCGTGGAGCGCATGGACGAGCGTAAGCGGACGGAACTACTGCAACAGAAATAACCGCATGCTTGACGATCGTCGGTGGGTCACCGCCATTGCCAATTGCGTCAAGTAGACCATCGCGCAAATTGAAACCTGCGCAACAATATGCAAGCCTCCCGTGACCGCGATTGAATTGCACGCGGCATGGGGGATTGCACATGCTTTTGTTTCTTGCATTTCTGATTGGAATTATCGCAGGGCTCCGAGCCATGATGGCGCCGGCCGCCGTTGCCTGGGGCGCTGCTCTCGGTTGGTTTGACGTTTCGCAGACACCGCTTGCCTTCATGGGATATCGCTGGACTCCGTGGGTGTTCAGCCTGCTCGCCGTCGTCGAGTTGATCACCGACCAGCTGCCCTCGACACCATCTCGCAAGGTCCCGATGCAGTTTGCCGCCCGCCTGATCATGGGCGCGCTGACGGGCGCCACCATCGGCGCCTCCGGTGGTTCGCTCGTCGGCGGGCTGGTTGCGGGCGTGGTCGGCGCCGCGGTTGGCACACTTGGCGGAGCGGCCGCGCGCGGCAGGCTCGCCGCCGCCTTCGGCAGGGATACACCGGCCGCCCTGATCGAGGATGCGGTTGCGATCATCGGCGCGCTCATCATCGTGGGAGCAGTGTGATGCCAAGTTTCGACGCCATCGTCATCGGGGCCGGCCAGTCCGGTCCCTTCCTCGCCGCCCGCATGGTCGCGAAGGGCATGAAGGTGGCGTTGATCGAGCGCAAGTTCCTCGGCGGCACCTGCGTCAACGCCGGCTGTATGCCGACGAAGACGCTGGTCGCCAGCGCTCGCGCCGCCCATGTGGCGCGACGCGCCGCCGACTACGGCGTGCTGATCCCGGGCGCCATCGGCATCGACATGACGGTGGTGCGCAAGCGCGCCGAAACCGTGACGATGAATGCCCGCAACGGCTTGATCGACTGGTTTGCCGGCATGGAAGGCATGACCGTCATCTACGGCCACGCCCGCTTCGACGACGCTCATACGGTGAGCGTCAATGGCGAGACACTGACCGCTCCGAAGATCTTCCTGAATGTCGGCGCGCGGCCGACCATTCCCGATATGCCGGGGATCGGCGATATAGACTATCTGACGAGCACATCGATCATCCATCTCGACCAGCTTCCGAGGCATCTTGCGGTCATCGGCGGCAGCTATATCGGGCTGGAGTTCGCGCAGATGTATCGCCGCTTCGGTGCCGAGGTGACGGTGATCGAGCGAGGCGCGAAGCTCGCGTCGCGCGAGGACGCCGACATCTCCGATGCGATCGCCGATATCCTGCGCTCGGAAGGCATTGCCGTCCACACCGATGCCGATGGCATCGGCTTCTCGAAGACGGCAGACGGGGTCGAGGTCAGTATCGGCAATGGCCAGCCGGCAATCAAGGCAAGCCACGTGCTTGTCGCCACCGGGCGCACGCCGAACACCGGCGACCTCGGGCTCGACAAGGCCGGCGTCATCACCGACAAGCGCGGCTACATCACCGTCGACGACAAGCTTGCCACCAATGTCGAGGGCATCTGGGCGCTCGGCGATTGCAACGGCCGGGGCGCCTTTACCCATACATCCTACAACGACTTCGAGATTGCTGCCGCCAACCTGCTCGATGGCGAGGATCGCAAGCTCAGTGACCGCATCCTCGCCTATGCGCTCTATATCGATCCGCCGCTCGGCCGCGTCGGGATGAGCGAGAAGGAAGCGCGGGCCACCGGCCGCAAGATCATGATCTCCACCCGCCCGATGAGCCGAGTCGGCCGCGCCAACGAGCGCGCCGAAACCAAGGGCTTCATGAAGGTGATCGCCGATGCCGACACGCAGCAAATCCTGGGTGCCGCCATTCTCGGCATCGAGGGCGACGAGGCGATCCACGGTTTCATCGACGCCATGAATGCCAAGGCCCCCTATCCCGTGCTCAAATGGGCGGTGCCGATTCATCCGACCGTGTCCGAGCTGATCCCGACGCTGCTTGGGGATTTGAAGCCGGTGTAGTTGGTGATCAGCCCAAGTGCTTCCGTCATGCAGCGCTTGATCCGGCATTCAGTGGCGCCGCGTCTGCGGCCCGTATCGGTCCTTCGCGCTCAAGGGCTTGAGCACACTCGACCCCGGATCAAGTCCGGGGTGACGGAGGAGAGGCGATGGCGGGAATGACAACACATGGTTTCGCCCTCACGCGATCCTTGCGGCCCGTGGCTTGATCCTGCACTTCACTCGGACGGGGCGCTGGAAATTGCCTCGCTGGAGTAAAAACAATATGGCGCTTCCCAGCGCCCCGTTCAGCGGTTTATGCCCGCAACTTGGGTCCCTCTGCCGCCTTGCCCGAGGAAGCTTTCGCCTCCCCGGGGGCCATGTGTGCCACACAGGCACGTCCGGGGCTCAACTCGACGCCGCATTCGCGCGGGCGCCGCCGTCCCCGGAGGGAGACCATTTTCTGCGGACCCGGTGTGTGAGGTTTTGCGTCCTACCCCCACACCCCGCGCCGGTCCCGCCTCGCCGCAACGCCTTGCGGTGTATCCGCGACGGGATGGCTCATTATCGTAGTCATTGGTGCCGCGTGGACGTAAGCCGGTCTAACTCCTTGATGATATTGGAGGAGGCGTGTGCCCTTGTCCCCCTGTCGGCGGGTGCTCAGTCGGAGCTTACGGCAGGAAAATCGCCGTCGAGCGTCGCCAATATCTTGTAGGCCGCCTTTACGCGCTCGCTGTTCGGATAGTTCTTGTTTGCTAAGAGGACAATGCCGATGCTCTTCGACGGCACGAAGGCGACGTAAGCACCGAAGCCGTTGGTCGAACCGGTCTTGTTGAGAAGCACATCTTTGCGCGGCGGCCGTGGCGGCGACAGCTTCTCGAGCTCGTTGGCCTTGAGGGTCATGTCGGCCGAGTTGCCCGCCAAAAGCTGGTCGAGGGTCGTCGGGTAATCATACATTTCCCAACCGAGGCCCTGGGTCATGCCGCCGACCTTGTAATAGCCCGTATGAGTCGCGGCGATCGCGGCTTGCATGGTCTTGTCGAGATCGGCGCCATCCATGTTGGCTTCGACGAAACGGAGCATGTCATTCGCCGACATCTTCACGCCATAGGCTTCGGAATCCAGGACGCCGGGGGACACACGGATGGCCTTGCCGGTCTTCGAATAGCCATAGGCGTAGTTCCCATCCTCAATCTTCGGAACCGAAATGAAGGTATGGCTGAGGCCGAGCGCAGGAAAGAGCTTTTGCTGCATCAGGTCGTCGAAGGGCCAACCCATCGCCTTTGCCGCCGCGTAGCCGAACAAGCCGATGCTCGGATTGGAATAGACGCGCCGGGTTCCGGGCGCATAGGCCGGCTTCCAGTTCCTGTAGTAGCCAACCATCGCCTTGTGGTCGGTGACGTCATCGGGGAACTGCAGCGGCAGCCCACCGGCCGTATAGGTGCCGAGGTCGAGCATGGTCGTTTCGGTAAGGCGGCTGCCGGCGAGTTCCGGAAGGTATTTGGCCGGGCTGTCGGCGAACGAGAGATCGCCGCTCGCGTGAGCGTAGCCTGCAAGGGTCGCGGTGAAGGTCTTGCTGACCGAGCCGATCTCAAACAGTGTCGCGTCCGTCACACTCCGTCGGCCGGCCTTCGATGCCACGCCATAATTGTAGATGTATCGCTTTCCTCCCACCGTGACGGCAATTGCCATACCGGGGATGTTGTTCTTCGCCATCAGCGGGACGGCCACCGCGTCAACGACGCGAGCGAGTTCGTTCTGGCGGTCGGTCGCCTGCGCACCAGATCCAATAAAAACTGAAGCGGCGGCGAGAATAGCAAATGTGGATTGCGGAATATTTCTCATAACAGATACGGAGCCTCGGGGTTCGTGGAATTGCCGCGCGCTGGTCGCCGCGACAGGACGTCCGGTGCAAAATGCCTTGAGACACCGAGCAAACCGGCATTGTCGATTATCGTCGGAGAAGTGGATTGGCTCGGGCGGGGTTTGTATACGGGACCTGTACCGCTGTCTCAAACGACGATATCTAGCGTGAGGCATTAGAAAAATTGGGGGTTGGCATGGTTCGTCCGCATCTGCCGCTGAACGCACTCAGAGCGTTTGAAGCATCCGCCCGGCACCTCAGCTTCACCAAAGCCGCGATCGAGCTCTGCGTCACGCAGGCCGCCGTCAGCCATCAGGTCAAGAGCCTGGAAACGCGGCTGAACGTGACCTTATTCGAGCGACTGCCACGCGGATTGATGCTGACCAGCGAAGGCGAGACGCTGCTGCCGGCGCTCCGCGATGCCTTCGACCGGATCGCCGGTACACTGGAGCAGTTCGAGGGCGGGCACTACCGCGAAGTGCTGCGCGTCGGCGCCGTCGGGACCTTTGCGGTCGGCTGGCTGTTGCCCAGGCTGCGGGCCTTTCAGGCTCAGCACCCGTTCATCGACTTGCGGCTCTCGACCAACAACAACCGGGTCGACATTGCCGCCGAGGGTCTGGATTATGCGGTCCGCTTCGGTTCTGGCGCATGGCACGGCATCGAGGCCTTGCGGCTGCTGGAGGCGCCGCTGTCGCCGCTCTGCGTGCCCGAGATCGCGACGCAATTGAATTCGCCGGCCGACCTGCTGAAGCAGACGTTACTGCGCTCGTACCGCGCGGATGAGTGGTCGCAGTGGTTCGCGGCTGCCGGGCTGGAGGCGAGCCTGCCACCGTTTAAGAACATCGTCTTCGATTCATCACTTGCCATGATGGAAGCCGCGCTGCAGGGCGCGGGCGTTGCCTTGGCGCCGCCGCTGATGTTCTCCCGGCATCTGCTTGCCGAGGCAATCCGCCAGCCCTTCGACATCACCGTCACCATGGGGAGCTACTGGCTGACCCGCCTGCAGTCCCGGCCGGAGACGCCGGCGATGACGGCCTTCCGTCTTTGGCTCAGCGAGGCGGCGGCTACACCCGCCGTCTGAGCCTGATGCTCCATGCTGTGGACCTCGCGATGGCAACGGCGTAGGATGCCGCCAATGCTGAGGGGCTCTCCGAAGGACGCACGAACGTGGCTATCTTCATGGACCGGCATGATCTTGCGGGTACATCCGCCGAAGACATAGCCGATGCGCATCGCAGGGATCTGGCTGTCGAGGATAGGTACGGGGTGAGGTTCCTGACCTATTGGTACGACCAGCGGCGCGGAACCGCATTCTGTCTGATCGATGCGCCGGATGCCGAAATGGCCCAATGCGTGTATCGCGAAGCCCATGGCTTTATCGCGGGCGAAGTGGTCGAGGTGGCGCTGTCGGCGGTCGAGGCGTTTCTTGGGCGCATCAACGAGCCGGAACAAAAGGCGGGCGAGACCGGCGCTGAAAGGGATGCCGGTCACAGGGCCATCCTGTTTACCGACATTGTCGGTTCGACCGAGATGACCTCGCGGCTCGGCGACCGGATGGCTGCCGAACTCGTGAGGGCGCATGACGCCATCGTTCGCCGCTGCCTGGCGCAATGCGAGGGTCGGGAGGTCAAGCACACCGGTGACGGTATCATGGCTGCCTTCGCCTCCACGCACGCGGCTGTCGGCTGTGCGATGAGCATCCAGCGCGAATTCCGAATCTACAACAGCGGCACGCCGGAACCCATCCATGTCAGGATCGGGCTCGATTGCGGTGAGCCGATCGAGGACAGCCGTGACCTCTTCGGCTCAACCGTGCAACTGGCCGCGCGCCTCTGCGCAGAGGCCGAAGTCGATCAGATTCTGGTTTCCGAAAACATCTTTCGCGAGCACGGGGCGGCGGACCTCTTCGCCAACGCGTCGCGACGGAATCTCAAGGGATTTGCGAAGCCGGTACTGGCATTCGAGTGCGAGTGGGCGGACTCCGAAGGGGCACGGCCGAACTGACGTCTTCAAGTCGCGGCAAATGCAACGAAGGGACTCGGAATGATCTCGATCGCACCGGCGCGGAATGAAGAAGACTTCGACACCTGCGCCTCATTCTGCCGTGCGCTTGGCGAGTGGGACGTGGCTCAGGGCAAAGCCTTTGGCGTTCCGGCGGACCTGATCCTTGGCCTCTATCACGGCCAGACCGGTGGTAGCCTCGCCGAGAAATTCGGCTCGGCGGATGCGTTGATGCTCATCGCCAATTGGAACGGCACGGCCGCAGGCTGCATCGGGCTCACGGCCTTCGACACACAGGCGGGCGAGATTCACAAGTTCTATGTCGATCCAGCCTTTCGCGGCCGACGCATCGGCCATGCCTTGATGGCAGCGGCGCTGGACGCGATCCGCGAGGCCGCACACCGAACGGTACTGGTGCACACGGCGATCTACATGACGCAGGCCGTCGCGTTGTATGAAGCCTTCGCCTTTCGACGCTGCGAGCCGTTCCGGACGGTTCCCGAAGACATCCGGCACACGGAAATCTTCCTGTCCCGCAGCATCTGATCGGTTCGGCGGCTCTTCCAGAGCCGCCTCGCCTCCCATCGGCGTCGCGTTACCCCATCACGATCTGCAGCTTCACGTCGTCGGGACGGGCCTCGACCGCGCGATCGAAGGCCTTGATGGAATCCTCGAAGCCGAATGTATCCGAGATCAGCGGCTTCAGATCGACACGGCCGGAGCCGAGCAGCGCAATCGAGCGTTCGTATTGGTGCGCATAGCGGAACACCGTCTCGATGCGGATTTCCTTGGTCGACGCCGTCGACACATCGAAACCAACAGGATTGACCGGCAGGCCGACGGCAACGATGACGCCGCCCGGTCTCGGCAGCTCCATGATGGTTTCCCAGGCCTTCGGCGAGCCGGAGCATTCGAAGATCACATCGGCGCCCCAGCCGTCGGTCAGGCGCGCGACTTCCTCGACGAGGCGTTTCTCGCGGATATTGACCGGGATGACGCCCTGATACTGCGCGGCGATGTCGAGCTTCGGCTGCGCAAGGTCCGCGACGACAGCGCGAGCGCAGCCACCGGCAAGAGCGGCGATCGCCACCATCGTTCCGATCGGGCCGGCACCGAGGACAACGGCGGTGTCGCCGGGGGCGATCTTCGCCTTCGTCGCGGCCTGCATGCCGACCGCGAAGGGTTCGACCATGGCGCCTTCGGCAAAGCTGACATTATCGGGGAGCTTGTAGGTGTAATTGGCGGGATGGACGACCTCCGATGTCAGCACGCCGTGAACAGGCGGCGTCGCCCAGAAGGTGACGGCGGGGTCGACGTTATACATGCCGAGCCGGCTCGCCTTGGAATTGGGATCGGGAATGCCGGGCTCCATGCAGACGCGGTCGCCGACCTTGAGATGCGTCACGCCTGCGCCGACCTCGACAACGGTGCCGGCGGCTTCGTGGCCGAGCACCATCGGTTCGTTGACGACGAAGGGACCAATCTTGCCGTGGGTGTAATAATGGACATCGGAACCGCAGACGCCGACCGTGTGGATCTTGATCTTCACCTGGCCGGGACCGGTATCCATCGGCAGGTCGATATCACGGAGCGCGAGTTCATGCTGGCGCTCGAGCACCAGGGCGCGGACTTTGGCCATTGTTCTGTTTCCTTCCCGTTGCCTCCCCGCGCCGATCAAATCGACGCGCCTTTGGGAGGACTATAAGACCCGAAGCGCTCGAAATTCAATCGCGCCCTTCTGGCTTTTGCCCACGAAACGATGAATTGCTCGAAATCTGACGTTTCACGAAGGGCTGCGGCATTTATGCCTCCTTTATATTTCCCGACCCCACACCCCCTCGACCATTTACCCGAATTGAACATATGAACGACTGAACGTTGCGCGGGAACTTCAGTTTCCAGCAAGCGCGCCCGGATAAACCTGCGACGATTGCGCGAGCCATCGCGTGGCCATGCAGACGAGCAGAGAATTTCTATGGACTTCACGAAGATCATTCAGCCGGAGCATGTGTTCATCGGCGTTTCCGCAACGACAAAGTGGCGCGGGCTGCAAGCGATCGCGGAAAAGGCATCGCGTGCATTCGGGATCGAGGAAAAGACGATCCTTCATGCCTTGGAAAGCCGCGAAAGCCTGGGCTCGACCGGGATCGGCAACGGCGTCGCCGTGCCGCATGCGGTCGTGGAGGGAATGGCCCATCCGCGCGGACTGCTGCTGCGATTTGCCAAGCCGGTGGATTTCGAAGCCGTCGACGACCTGCCGACCGACATCGCCTTTGCGCTCCTCTTTGGCGAGGCGCAGCGCGGCGAGTATCTGAACGCGCTGGCAGCGATTGCCCGCCAGTTGCAGTCGCCTGGAATCCTCATGGCGATGCGCAAGGCAAAGACTTCGGAGGAACTCTACTCCGATTTCCTGGCCGACTCCCGCACCTGACAGCCGCGCATCGGTCTCGTGCTTCCCCAGGCAGTCACCAGGGGTGCGAGCAAGTTCATTTCAAAAGTCGGCCCGAAATGGCACTCCATTCCGGCTGGCAGCCGCGGAACAGAAACAATCTTCGTTTCATTATACGACCAACTTGGTAGAGTTTGGCTCACGAACGAAGGAGGTTCCCGATGAAATCAGTACGGATCACGCGGCTTCTGGCAGCCGCGGTTTTTGCAGGCAGCGTAGCAATCAGCGCTGCGGCGCCCGCATTCGCGGACCAGACCCTCTTGAACGTTTCCTACGATCCGACGAGGGAACTCTACAAGGATTTCAACGCAGCGTTCGCGAAGAAGTGGCAGGCGGACACGGGCGAAGCGGTTACGATCCAGGCGTCGCATGGCGGATCTGGCGCACAGGCTCGCTCGGTGATCGACGGGCTTGAGGCCGATGTCGTGACGCTGGCGCTCGAAGGCGACATCGACGCGATCGCCAAGAAGACCGGCAAAATCCCGGCCGACTGGAAGACCAAGTTCCCGAACAATTCCACGCCCTACACCTCGACGATCGTCTTCCTCGTCCGCAAGGGCAATCCGAAGGGCATCAAGGACTGGGGCGATCTGGTCAAGGACGACGTCCAGGTCATCACGCCGAACCCGAAGACCTCGGGCGGCGCTCGCTGGAACTTCCTGGCTGCCTGGGCATGGGCGAAGCAGGCCAATGGTGGCGATGACGCCAAGGCTCAGGAATACGTCACCAAGCTGCTTCAGCACGTTCCGGTTCTCGATACCGGCGCGCGCGGCGCGACGACGACCTTCGTACAGCGTGGCCTGGGCGACGTGTTGCTTGCCTGGGAAAATGAGGCCTACCTCTCCCTCGAAGAGCTCGGACCTGACCAGTTCGAGATCGTGACGCCGAGCTTCTCGATCCGCGCGGACCCGCCGGTTGCGATCGTCGACGGCAACGTCGACAAGAAGGGCACCCGCAAGGTGGCCGAAGCCTACCTCAACTATCTTTATTCCGACGAAGGTCAGAAGATCGCCGCCAAGCACTTCTACCGTCCGTTCAAGCCGGAAGCCGCCGATCCTGCGGATATCGCCCGCTTTCCGAAGCTGACGCTGGCAACGATCGACGACTTCGGTGGTTGGAAGGACGCTCAGCCGAAGTTCTTCGGCGACGGCGGTGTATTTGACCAAATCTACAAGCCGGCCCAGTAATACATCGCATGACAGCACATAGCCCCTCACGGTGGCGGTTCAGACGGCCGAGCGTCATTCCAGGATTTGGAATGGCGCTCGGCCTCACCTTGACCTGGCTCACCCTCTTGATCCTCATCCCGCTCTCTGGCCTTGCCTGGAGGTCGAGCGAGCTCGGCTGGGCAAATTTCTGGGCTATCGCATTCGATGCCCGCACGCTGAACGCCTTGCGCATCAGCTTCGGAACGGCCTTTGCAGCCGCCTGTGTCAACGCCGTGTTCGGCATCGTGCTTGCCTGGGTGCTGGTCCGCTATCGCTTCCCCGGAAAACGCGTGATCGACGCGATGGTCGACCTGCCTTTTGCCTTGCCGACAGCAGTGGCCGGTATTGCGCTCGCCACCCTCTATGCGCCGAACGGCTGGGTCGGGCAGTTTCTGACGCCGCTCGGGATCAAGATCGCCTTTACCCCGCTCGGCATCGTCATCGCTCTCGTTTTCGTCGGCCTGCCCTTCGTGGTTCGAACGGTCCAGCCTGTCATGGAAGAGATCGACAAGGAAGTCGAGGAAGCGGCAGCCACGCTCGGCGCGACGCGCCTTCAGACGATTTTTCGCGTACTGTTGCCGGGCCTAGCGCCTGCTGTCCTGACCGGCTTTGCCCTCGCCTTCGCGCGCGGCGTCGGAGAGTATGGCTCGGTGATCTTCATCGCCGGCAACCTGCCGTTCAAATCGGAAATCGCGCCCCTGCTGATCGTGATCAAGCTGGAAGAATACAACTACGCAGCCGCCACGGGCATTGCCGCAGTCATGCTGGTGCTGTCGTTCGCGATGCTGCTGGTGATCAATCTGATCCAGGGATGGAGCAGGCGGAGGTACGGCTATGGCGCTTGATGGCACCGTCACGACGACCAAGGTTCGCTCCGTCGTCACCGAAAACAGGGTGGCGCGTTGGACGCTGATCCTGGCATCGCTCGTCTTTCTAACGTTGATCCTGCTCTTGCCGCTTGCCGCCGTCTTCGTCGAGGCTTTCCGCAAGGGCGGAGCCGCATTCTTCGAAGCGCTTCAGGACGCGGAGACCTTCTCCGCGATCACGCTGACACTGATCGTGGCGGGCGTCAGCGTACCGCTGAACCTGGTCTTCGGCGTTGCCGCCGCCTGGGCGATCGCCAAATTCGAGTTCAAGGGCAAGGCTTTCCTGACGACATTGATCGACCTGCCGTTTTCGGTATCGCCTGTCATCGCCGGTCTGGTCTTCGTTCTACTGTTCGGGGCCAACACCTATCTCGGCCACTGGTTGAGCTCGCACGACATCAAGATTCTCTTCGCGGTCCCCGGTCTCATCCTCGCGACCATGTTCGTGACCTTTCCCTTCGTGGCGCGGGAACTGATCCCGCTGATGCAGGAGCAGGGAACGGGCGATGAAGAGGCGGCAATTTCGCTCGGCGCCAATGGTTGGCAGACCTTCTGGTATGTCACGCTGCCGAACATCAAATGGGGCCTGCTCTATGGCGTGCTGCTTTGCAACGCCCGCGCCATGGGCGAATTCGGCGCGGTATCGGTTGTTTCGGGCCATATTCGCGGCCAGACCAACACGATGCCGCTGCAGGTCGAAATCCTTTATAACGAGTACAATTTCACCGGTGCCTTCGCTGTTGCCACGCTGCTTGCCCTGCTTGCTTTGGTCACGCTCGTTTTGAAGACGCTCCTCGAAATGCGCTACAGCGAAGAAATCGCCGCAAGCCGGCGGCATTGAAGGAAATAGAATGGAAGTTCGCGTCCAAAACATACGCAAGGAATTCGAGCGCTTTCCGGCTCTTCACGATGTGTCGCTCGACATCCGCTCGGGCGAGCTCATCGCTCTGCTCGGACCATCCGGTTCGGGCAAGACCACGCTTCTGCGGTTGATCGCCGGCCTTGAAAGCCCGACCGAGGGCCAGGTGTTCTTCGGCAACGAAGATGCCTCCAGGAAGACCGTACAGGAACGCAACATCGGCTTCGTCTTCCAGCACTACGCGTTGTTCCGGCATATGACCGTTCTCGACAACGTCTCGTTCGGTCTCAAGGTGCGTAACGGCGTGCGCCGGCCGTCGAAGGCGGAAATTCGCCGCCGCGCACTGGAACTGCTGGAGCTGGTTCAGCTTTCCGGTCTGGAGAAGCGTTATCCCACGCAGCTTTCGGGCGGCCAACGCCAGCGCGTCGCCCTGGCGCGCGCCATGGCAGTCGAGCCGAACGTGCTGCTGCTTGACGAACCGTTCGGCGCGCTCGACGCCCAGGTCCGCAAGGATCTGCGCAAATGGCTCCGCGAGATCCACGATCGCACCGGCCACACGACTGTTTTCGTGACGCACGACCAGGATGAAGCGATGGAACTCGCTGACCGGGTCGTGGTGATGAGCCAGGGGGCGATCGAACAGGTCGGCACTCCCGATGACGTCTATGACAACCCGAACTCGCCCTTCGTGTTCGGCTTCGTCGGCCAGTCCAACTGTCTGCAGATCAGGATCGCGGATGGAGACATCTGGTTCGAGGATCGGCCACTGGGGCTGAAGGTCGAAGGTGAACCGGACGGCGAGGCGCAGCTCTACTTCCGCCCACACGATATTGAGCTCAGGGACGGCTGCGGCGGTTGCATCGCAGGACTGATGACGAGCAGCAGACGCGTCGCCGGCACCCGTCACATCGAGCTGAACATCGGCAAGGACCATCCGCCGATCGAGCTGGAGCTTCCACCCGCCCAGATCGACAGCCTCGACCGTAGTCGGATCGCCTTCCGACCAACGCGCTGGAAGCTGTTTCGCACGGAATCGTGACACCGGTCTGACTGTCGGCACTGGCAAAATGGTGCCGCCAACGTCAATCTATGGTTTACCAATCGCTAGTAAAAGTTGAAGCAATCTCCCGATCAGGCGCGCGCCTTCGACCGCGCTTACGATTTGACGCTCTAGCGGTGACCCCATGACAGCTGACTCGGCCGACACTGACGTTTTCGATCTGGCGCCAATTGCGATGTGGATCGAGGATTTCAGCGGCGTCAAAGCCCAATTCGATGCCTGGCGCTCAGCCGGCGTTGAAGACATCCGCGCATTCCTGCGGGAAGACCCGTCGCGGGTCGCAAGCTGCTCCGCCCGGATCCGGGTCCTGCGGGTCAACGCCAAGACACTCGAGCTCTTCGAAGCCGAAGACATCGATCACCTGACCAGCAATCTCGGCAGGGTGTTTCGCGACGAAATGCTTGAAAGCCACGTCAATGAATTGGCGGCTCTCTGGGAAGGAAAGACGGAATTCAGCGGCAGCGCTGTCAACTATAGCCTCTCCGGACGACGGCTCGACATTCAGCTGCGCGGTGCGGTGCTTCCCGGGCATGAGCAAACCTTGTCCCGGCTCCTTCTGACGACGGAAGATGTCAGCGACCGGGAGCAGGCGCGGCGGAACGAACGCGAGAACCGCCAGTATGCCGAAGGCATATTCGAGCACTCTCCGGTATCGCTCTGGGTCGAGGACTTCAGCCGCATAAAGATATTGCTGCAGGACGTGCGCGATCGCGGTATCGTCGATTTTCGCGTCTTCACCGACGTCCACCCGGAATTCGTTCGGCAGTGCATGAGCGAAATCAAGGTCATCAACGTCAACCAGGCCACACTCGACCTGTTCTGCGCGCCCGACCGCAAGACGCTGCTGCAAAGCCTGAACAGCATCTTCCGCGACGAGATGGAAAAGCATTTCCGTGAGCAACTGATCGAGTTGTGGAACGGAAATCTCATCCACCAGCGCGAAGTCATCAATTATGCGCTCGATGGCTCCGAGCGCTTCGTCCTCCTGCAATTCTCGGTCCTGCCCGGACACGAGAAAGACTGGTCGCTGATCCAGGTTGCGCTCACCGACATTACGGCGCGCAAGAAGGCGGAAGCTTATCTGGAATACCTCGGCAAGCACGACGTTCTGACGAAACTGCACAATCGCGCCTTCTATGTGGACGAACTGAACCGGCTGGAGCGCAAGACATTGCGTCCGGTCTCGGCGATCATCATCGACCTCAACGGTCTGAAGGATGCCAACGACCAGCTTGGCCACGATGCCGGCGACGCGCTTTTGCGGCGGCTCGGCGAGGTGCTGAACGGCGCGGTCTCGCTTCCGAACCATGCCGCCCGCATCGGCGGCGACGAATTCGCCGTCTTGATGCCCGGCGCGGATCGACAGGCTGCGGGCGTTATGATGGAGACCATCAACGAGCTGCTGAAGATCAACAACCAGTTCTACTCGAACGCACCGTTGAGCATATCTTTCGGCGTTGCGACGAGCGATGCCGGCGAGACCATGGAAGCAACGGTTCGGCGGGCCGATCTCGCGATGTACGAGCAGAAGCGCGCCTATCACGCAGACAGCAAGCGCGGCTCACCCCGCATCCAGGCTGTGTGAGCCGACGAACCTCTACGCTACCGACGTAGGTCGCCAGGCCGCAAAGTTCATTCCTTTGGTCGGTCTGAAAAATGCTGCAGCGCGTATTCGGCTGCTTTCTGGTTGGATTGGCGGGCATCATCCAGCCAGAATGGGAAGAGCTGCCATTGGTGGGTCATCCCCGGCCACTGCTGCAGGGTAACATCGACCCCGACCTGCCGGGCTTTCTCCGCGTGCTGCAGCGTATCGTTTAGCAATACGTCGTTCGAACCGACCTGGACCAGCAGCGGCGGAAAGCCTGTCATGTCTGCATAGAGCGGCGATATCCGCGGATCAGTTGGCGAACGGGCGCCCAGGTAGGCCGCGCGCGCGTCGTCCGCCAAAAAGCTGCCGATCAAAGGGTCCGAGGTATCCTGAGCCGCTGGCTGCAGATTGACCACCGGGCTCATGGCGATGACTGCCGCGGGCAACGGTCCCTTCAGGGCCATCTGCCGCAGCACGGATTCGATCGCAAGGGTGGCCCCCGTCGAGTCGCCGGCGATAATCACATTGTCGTTCTCGTAACCGGAATCCAGAAGCCACTGATAAGCCGTGAGCGTGTCATCTATCTGAGCCGGAAACGGATACTCCGGCGCAAGCCGATAATCGATCAGCAGAACATCTGACGACGCCGCCTTCGCCAGGGAACCGGCGAGTGCCTGATGCGTCTCGGGTGACCCAGCGAAGAAACCGCCGCCGTGAACGTAAAGGATCACGCGTTTACCCATTGGATGGTGCAATCGGGCCGGCCAGATGAGTTCCGCATCCACGCCTCCCGCATCCACCTGCCTGACCTGCACACGTGACGCTTCCGGAGCCTGCTCCATCAGCTCATCGAAGGCGTAGCGCCGCTGTTTCAGGCTCTTGGCGCCCGCATAGCCCGTCTGCAGTTTCTGCTGCAGGTCGCTGACCTGCTGTTTCGACGCGTCGCTTTGCGGAGGTTGGTCGATGGCATGTGCCGCCGCGAGGCCGATGGTCGACGACAGCACCGCCGATGCAATCAACACCGCGACGCGTCGCACACGCTCACGCAGTTGCGCTTTTCCTGCCACATGCGACGTCGGCATAGTCGAGCCTCTCCAATGCTCAATCGAATGCCGCTGAAACTGCCATGTCCCGCTACGGAGTCAAGCGTGTGGATTTGGTCATTATCCGGCGTGGCCGGCTTTCGGGCGGGAGGGTTTTCCAACCACATTCCCGTCCTCACCGCGCAGATTGACGATCGCCTTGATCGGCAGGTGGTCGGAGGCAATGCGCGCCAACGGCGTATCGTGCGCTTCGACGGCCGTTACCACCCCGCGGCGATTTGCCATGATACGATCCAGCGCCAGAACAGGCAGACGAGCGGGAAAGCTCGGAACGGCGACCGGTTGAGGTCCGAAAACGGATTGGAACGTGTGCAACGACGACCGGTCGCCAAGGCGCCATTCGTTCAAGTCCCCGAGCAGAATGGTCGGCGTATCGGATTTCTGTCCCATCAACTCCACGAGAACCTTCGCCTGTTGCGCCCTAGAATGCCGGAGCAAGCCGAAATGGGCGGCGATGATGCGCAGCCCGCCACCCGCCTCAAGCTCAAGCTCGGCGACCAACGCACCACGCGGCTCCAGCCCTGGCAGAACGATCTGGTGGACGTCGCGCACGAGACCCTTCTTGAAGAGAACGACATTGCCATGCCATCCGTGCGCCTTGCTCATCCCCGCCACCGGGACCGGCAGCAGCCCGGTTTCCCGTTCCAGCCGGTTCAGATCGAGTATCCCGGTTCGTTCACCGAAGCGCGTATCCGCCTCCTGCAGCGCAATGACGTCGGCATCGATCTCGTGGATCACGCGACTTGTTCGCTCCGGATCGAAACGCCGATCGTTGCCCACGCACTTGTGGACATTGTAGGACGCGATGAGAGTGCCTTGCTGGCGCGGCGACTTGTCGAGATGCAGCGCATCCAGTCGTTTCTTGCGGTTTCGGATCGAAGCAAGAATGCTGGCGGGGAGGCTATCTTTGCGGGCATGCATCGCGATGACGAGGTTCCGTTAAACAGGGGCACCTATGGCAGTATAGGCGCCCTACCGAAACTTGCCATGTCGGATCGCGGAAAAACTGTCACAGGTATGGCGATCCCAGCCACAAAATCTTGTCCAGCAGCCGCACCAGGAACGGACGCGATCGCAGCCCATTCAAGGTAACGGGCGAGGCTGACTTGATTGCCTCGTCGATATGTTCGTCGATCTCGTTGGCGAACCCCTCATTGAGAACTTCGAGATCGATCTCGAAGTTCAGGCGCAGCGACCGCGGATCGAGGTTGGAGGACCCGACATAGGACCAGACCCCGTCGATCGACAGCAGCTTCGAGTGGCTGAAGGCGCCGCTCGCCCGCCAGATGCGGCAGTAGTTGGCAACGATCTGGTCGAATTGCGCGGTCATCGCTCGATCGACCAGCACCAGATTATTGACCTGCGGGACGACGATATCGACCTCCACACCGCGGCGCGCGGCCGTCGCCAGCGCGCTGATCAGTTCGCGATCCGGCAGGAAATAAGGCGACATGATCCTGATCGATTTGCGGGCAACCGAGAATGCGCCCATCAGCATCTTGTGGTTTGTCTCAATGCTTCTGTCCGGCCCGGAGGCAACGGCGCGGATAAACACGGGATCGCCGACGGCCCGTTCGGGCGGCGCAATCCGCCACGCTTCCGTCGTCAATTCCTCGCCCGTCGTGAAGCGCCAGTCTTCGGCAGCAACGTTGAAGAGGTCGGCAACCACCGGCCCGGTCACCGAGAAATGCGTATCGCGCGCGAAACTGTCACCAACGGTCTCCCGCGAAAAGCCCTCCCGAATGTTCATCCCACCCGTCAGCACGAGGCCGCCGTCGACGACGAGAATCTTGCGGTGGGTGCGAAGGTTCGCATAGGGCAGCCGCAAACCCATGATGACGTTACCGTTGAAGACCGCGACCCGCACGCCACCCTTGTCGAGGTAACTGAGAATGCTCGGCACCGAATAGCGGGCGCCAACCGCGTCGATCAGCACCCGAACCTCGACGCCGCGCTTGGCTGCCGCAATCAGAGCGTCGGCAATGCGCATCCCGATCCTGTCGCGGTCGAATATGTAGGTTTCGAGGAGGATGGAGCGCTGGGCGTTGCCGATCGCAGACTGCATGGCATTGTAGCAGTCGTCGCCGGTTTCCAGCATGTCGATGGTGTTACCCGTTGCGATCGGGTTGCGGGCGACGCGATCGCCGAGCGTCTGCAGAGCAGCAAACCGCCGGCCAAAGCCGCTGATGACAAGCTCCGCGTCCGCATCGAAGCTCTCCAGTTCGTCAAGATCCGCCTCGGGTATCAGGGCGTCGCGGCGCAGGCTGAGCGAGGCCCGGCGAATGCGGTTTATACCGGCGATGGCATAGAAGACGGCACCGACGATGGGCGACAGGAGGATGACGCCGACCCAGCCGAGCGCGGCGCGAACCTCCTCCTTGGTCATGGTGGCGTGTATTGCTGCCGCCGCGCCCATGGCAATCGAAAGAACGAATAATATATGCGGCCAGTAGGTCGATATCATATAAAACATGCGCAAAATATAGCGGCTATCGCTCGCCATTCAATTGCATCAAAAGGACGGCTCTGGCCCACCGCTATGACCGCACCCGAAACCCCCAATGTTGCGGCGCAAATATATTGCCGCAGCGCATCAAAAATAGCTTGAAAGAGGGTGATTCGTCTGGAACTCTGCCTTTGGTATCGCGTTAGACATTCGCATCCTTGCACTGGAGATCGGCGATGACGGAAACTCAGGAAGAGTGGATCAAAAAGCGCGCCTATGCGCTTTGGGAAGAAGAAGGTCGCCAAAGCGGCCGAGACCACATCCATTGGGAACAGGCCAAGCGGGAACGCGCGGCACTTGAAGGGTCGGCCGCCTCGGTCGACGGAAAAGAAGTGAAAAATCGCGCCAAGCGCGCTGCCAGCGCGCCCAAATCCAACGGCGCCGCGAAGGATGTTCCGAAGACCGAGGCAAAGCGCGGTTCGGTTCGAAAATCCGCCTGACGCAGAAGATTTCTGTTCAGTTTCAAGGGCGCCCATGGGCGCCCTTACTTAACGCGTCATACGCCTGAAGCAATCGCTCACTATCGTTGTCATCGGCGCGTTCACGACATGATTCCAACTCACAGAAAATTCATCTCGGCTCGACCGGATGGAACAAAAATCGGGCTCGAATGTTTTCTGCGTGCATCGATGGAGGATCGTCATGAACAGAAGCTATTTTGACGCCATTCTGGTTTCCCTGATCGTCGCAGGTTGCTACCTGTTCATCGCCCCCGTGTGAGATGTAATGTACCTCGTGGTTTTCGCCGCAATCTCCTATCTCATCCTTGCCATGATCCTCGTGATCGCGGTCGACAACATGGTCGGCCTTTTCTTCCGGGAAACGAGCCAGATTTCGGCGCAGCGCCTGTCGACGATCGCGCGCGTCATTGCCGTATCCCGCAAGTATTACCGCCGCTAGATTTCATCGTCTCCGTTGTGAAAAAGGGCTCGGAACCTTTCGCACGCCTCATCATTGACCTTCTTTCAACGAAAGGAGATCGACATGCCTAGAGGCGACAAATCCGCTTACACCGACAAGCAGAAACGCAAGGCCGAGCATATCGAGGAAGGCTACGAGGATCGCGGCGTTTCCACGAAGGAGGCCGAACGCCGCGCCTGGGCAACCGTGAACAAGGAAAGCGGCGGCGGCAACAAGTCCGGATCCGGCCGGGGCAAGGCCGACACACACGAGTCCTCCGAAAAGGGCGGGCGAAAAGGCGGAGCTGCCGCGGCGGCGCGTCCGGCAGCCGAACGTTCCGCATCCGCAAAGAAGGCCGCGGCCACGCGTAAGCGCAATGAGCAGCACGCGCATCACTGATGGCGGGTGAGAAACCAACGGAAGAACATCGGGAGGGATATCGATGGCCTACGCGCTATATTATTGGGACGGCATTCAGGGGCGTGGCGAGTTCGTCCGTCTCGCGCTTGAAGAGGCCGGGGCTGAGTATATCGACATAGCAAGGCAATCGGGCCACGGCATGGGCACCGGCGCCATGCTTGAGCTCATGAAAAGCAAGCACGAGCCACACCTCCCGTTTGCGCCGCCCTTTCTGAAGGACGGCGACCTCATCATATCTCACGTCGCCAATATTCTCTTCTATCTCGGTCCGAAGCTCGGTCTTGCGCCGGAGGACCAAAAGCTGCGCTACGTGGCCAACGGCTTGCAGCTGACGATCACCGACCTTGTCGCCGAGGTGCACGACACGCACCATCCGATCGCAACGTCGCTTTACTACGAGGACCAGAAGGAGGAGGCGAAGGCTCGCTCCGCTGCGTTCATCAAGGAACGCATCCCGAAATTCCTCGGCTATTTCGAGCAAGTGCTTCAGCAAAACCCGAGCGGCGCGGCACATGTCGTCGGCGATAAGCTCAGCCATGTCGATCTTTCACTGTTTCAGGTGATCGAGGGTTTGCGCTATGCTTTTCCAAAAGCGATGAAGATCTATGCGGCCGACTATCCGGGCTTGACAGCGCTGCACGACAATGTCGCCAAACGCCCGAACATTGCCGCCTATCTGCGTTCGGATCGCCGCCTCGCCTTCAATGAGGATGGAATCTTCCGCCACTATCCGGAGCTTGATCTCGTGCCATAGCGGATATGCCATTGCGGCGCGTCGATAGTGGCTGATAAGGTCTGACCAACTCGCCCTTACCCCGTCCCAACACATTCCTGGAGGCTATCGCTGCCATGGCAAATCTTGCTCAATTGCTTGGATCCATCAAGATTCCGGATCTCGCCGGAAAATCAGTGCTGATCACCGGCGCCTCGACCGGTATCGGTGCGGCGCTTGCCCGCGCCTTTGCCGCGCAGGACATGAAGGTCGGCATTCACTACAATGCCAGCCGGGAGCCCGCCGAGGCGCTGGCTGAAGAAATCCGAGGGGCCGGCGGCACGGTACACCTCATTCACGGCGACGTGTCGAAGGAGGGAGAGACGGAACGGGTGGTTGAGGAGACCGCCAGAACCTTCGGCCATCTCGACGGCCTGATCAACAACGCTGGCGGCATGCTCGGTCGCAAGCCCACAGCCGAATATACCGACGAGCATTACCTGAAGGTCATGGATCTGAACGCACGCTCGGTGCTCGCCGCGACACGCGCGGCCCATCCGTGGCTGAAGAAGCAGGGCGGCTTCATCATCAACACGACGTCGATTGCAGCGCGTAACGGCGGCGGTAATGGCGCCGTGCTCTATGCGGCATCAAAGGGCTTCGTTTCGACCATCACGCGCGGTCAAGCCAAGGAGTTCGTTCCGGATCGCATCCGCGTGAATGCGGTGGCGCCTGGAGTCATCGGCACCCCGTTCCACGAGCGCTACACCAACGACGAACAAATGGAACTCCAGCGTAAATCCATCCCGATGGGCTTCGTCGGAACGCCGGAGGATTGCGTCGGGGCCTATCTCTTCCTGGCGTCCCCAACGCTGTCAGGCTACGTTACTGGCCAGATCATCGAGGTCAATGGCGGCCAGCTGATGCCATAAGCACAGACTTTCGTTTGTGAAAACGGCGCGGACGATCTCCGCGCCGTTTTCATTTTGCGGGGCAGGTCAGACGCGCTCGAGCGCGATGGCAATCCCCTGCCCGACGCCGATGCACATTGTCGACAGCGAGTAGCGCCCGCCGGTTTCCCGCAGCTCCAGAGCCGCCGTGCCGGCGATGCGCGCACCGGACATGCCGAGCGGGTGACCAAGCGCGATCGCGCCACCATTGCGGTTCACGCGGCTATCGTCATCGGCGATACCGAGTTCGCGCAAAACGGCTAGGCCCTGCGAGGCGAAGGCTTCGTTGAGTTCGATGACGTCGAACTGGTCTTCCGTCATCCCTAGGCGAGCCATCAGTTTTCTGGACGCCGGAACCGGGCCGATGCCCATGATCCGCGGCGGCACGCCGGCCGCCGCCCCGCCCAGAATGCGGGCGATTGGTGTCAGCCCATATTTTCTGGCGGCAGCCTCGCTGGCGATGATGAGGGCGGCCGCGCCGTCATTCACGCCGGAAGCATTGCCGGCCGTCACGGTCCCACCGTCCTTCTTGAAGGGCGTGGAAAGCTTGCCGAGCGCTTCCATCGTCGTTGCCCGCGGATGCTCATCCTTGTCCGCGACGACCGGATCGCCCTTGCGCTGCGCGATCGTGACCGGCGTGATTTCCTTCGCCAGCCGGCCGTTGCCCTGGGCGGCGGCGGCCTTTGCCTGGCTTCGAACGGCAAACGCATCCTGATCTTGGCGGGAGACCTTGTAGTCCGCGGCGACGTTCTCGCCTGTCTCCGGCATCGAGTCGACGCCGTACTGCTTCTTCATCAGCGGATTGATGAAACGCCAGCCGATTGTCGTGTCGTAGATTTCCGCGTTACGGGAGAAAGCCGTTTCAGCCTTCGGCATCACGAAAGGCGCACGCGACATGCTCTCGACACCGCCTGCGATCATCAGTTCGGCCTCGCCGGCCCTGACGGCGCGCGCCGCCGCGATGACGGCATCCATGCCGGAGCCGCACAGGCGATTGATCGTCGTGCCGGACACGGACACCGGCAGGCCGGCAAGCAGCGTCGACATGCGGGCGACGTTGCGGTTGTCTTCGCCGGCCTGGTTGGCGCAGCCGAAGATCACGTCGTCGACCGCTTCCCAATCGACATTGCCGTTTCGCTCGATCAGCGCCTTCAGCGGCACCGCGCCGAGATCGTCGGCGCGAACGGCCGACAGCGAGCCGCCAAAGCGGCCGATCGGCGTACGGATATAGTCGCAGATGAAAGCATCAGCCATTTCAAGCGGCCTCCTTGTCGCCCTGATGGGCCTTCTTCGTGCGCGCGTTGATGTCGCGCAGCGTCGCAAGCTCCGTCTCGGTTGGAACGGGCGTCTCGATCACATGGTCGGCGAACCTGATCGCCCAGCCGCAGTTTTCGACAATCTGCTCGCGGCTGACGCCATGATGGATCGACACGACCGTCAGCTCCTTCGTCACCGGATCGGGCTCGAGGATGCAGAGATCGGTGATGACCCGCGTCGGTCCCTTTGTTTTCATGCCGAGGCGCTCGCGATGATTGCCGCCTTCGCCGTGGCCCATGGAGGTGATGAAGGGCAGCTTTTCGACGAAGCCGCGCTTGGAGAGCGCCATGGTGATGAAGATCTGGCCGCAATTGCTGGCAATTTCCGGCGCACCGCCGCCGCCCGGCAGACGAACCTTCGGATGGTCGTATGGGCCGACGACGGTGGTGTTCAGATTGGCGAACTTGTCGATCTGGGCGCCACCGAGAAAGCCGGTGGTGATGCGGCCGCCCTGCAGCCAGTAGCGGAACATTTCCGGCACCGAGACGGTAAACAGAGCGGTGTCGCAGAGTTCGCCGTCGCCGATCGAGAGCGGCAGCACATCGGGTTTCGTGCCGACGGTGCCGCTCTCATAGATCAGCGTCATGTCGGGCGCATGTGTGAGACGCGCAACGTTGCAGGCCGCCGACGGCGCGCCGATGCCGACGAAGCAGACATCTTCGTTGGTAAGGGCACGCGCGGCCGCGATGGTCATCATTTCAGTGGGGGTAAAATCGCTCATCCTGGCCTCCTCACGCAACCTTCTTCGCATGCCCGGCGAAATCATCCGGACCTGCCTGCATGACGTTCTCGTCGATCCATTTCAGGAAGCTGTCACGATCGCGTGCGATCTCGTCCCAGGCGATATAGAAGGCATTCGAGCGCGGATAGTAACCCTGAGCGTAAGACGGAAAGGCACCGCCCGGAACCTCGGCGACGGCAGTCACGGCCCAGCTCGGAAGCACAACGGAATTCGGAGATGGCGGATCGAGTTCGTCGACGATCTCCTCGACCGTGACGATCGATCGCTTGGCCGCAAGAACCGCCTCCTTCTGGACGCCGACAATGCCTTCAAGCAGCACGTTGCCCTTACGATCGGCGCGCAGCGCGTGGATGATCGTGACATCGGGGCGGATCGCCGGGACCGCAGCCAGCACCTCGCCGGTGAAAGGGCATGTCACCGACTTGATATTCGGGTTCACCTTCGGAAGATCGGCGCCGATGTAACCGCGCAATGCCGCGAACGGCAGGTTCGCGGCGCCCGCCTCATAGGCATTGGCCATCGCGGCATGGCTGTGTTCCTCGATCTCCAGCGGTCGCGGCCACTGGTTTTCCACGGCATCGCGAAAGCGGTGCAGCGAACCGACACCGGGATTGCCGCCCCAGGAGAATTTCATGCCACGAGCTGCACCTACGCCGATCAACTGATCGTAGAGGATATCCGGGGTCATGCGAATGAGGAAAAGATCCTTCTTGCCCTGACGGATCACTTCGTGACCGGCGGCATAGGGAATGAGATGGGTGAAGCCTTCCATGGCAACCGTGTCGCCATCCCTGACGTTTTCGGCAACGGCTTCCTTCAACGATACGATCTT
The DNA here is from genome assembly GCF_001429725.1 of Rhizobium sp. Root708. Taxonomy (GTDB): domain Bacteria; phylum Pseudomonadota; class Alphaproteobacteria; order Rhizobiales; family Rhizobiaceae; genus Rhizobium. Next base: position 139,993 of record NZ_LMHV01000041.1, read on the forward strand.
CGCCATATGGCCTCCCGCACTCTTCTGTCGAATGCGCGCCAATAAGCGCCAGTGCCGGCGTATGGTCAAATATTTTGTGCGTTATTTGATATTTGTTCGTATATCGCACATTGAAGCACTGAGTTTGCGGGCCAGCGAGCTGATCGCTTACCTTCGAACGACTGCTGGCTAGTTCACACGGGAATGAATGCGCCGTGACAGGCTCGCGGCAATTCCCACGGGAACCGTTCCGGCAAGCATCCTTCGCGCAGCAATCGCACCGGCTTTCCAGTTGTCGTTGGGTGTCTCGCTTTTTCGGCTATCTCATCAAGCGACTGGTCCGGCTCTCTTGCAGCAGCCGGACCAGTCGATTCGTTAGCGGATCCAGAAGGTCATGCTGCCGTCGGCGGCCTGCTCGACGTTGACCACGTTGTCGACGGCGATGCCCTTGGAGGCAAGCTTCTCGGAAAGCGGCTTGTTGGACTTGATGGCGGCCTGGATGTGCTGGACACCTTCCGTGGTGCGCGGTGCTGCGGTATCCTCCGCGTCCGGCTGATCCTTCTGGTTCTGATAGTCGTTGAGATACTTGACGTCGAAGCCCTGGTCGAAAGTCGCCAGCGTCTTTTCGATCTGCGGGCCGTCGTTCATCGCGAGGCTGTCGGCGTAGCTGGCGCTCGCGAAAGCAAGCGTGGAGAAAGCGGCAGCGATTGCGAAGCTTGAAATGCGGTTCATGGTTTTATCCTTTCGATCAAGGGCGCTGCGGGTTTCCGCCAGCGCTGCAAACAACGATGTTTATTCAGTCAACCGCTCTGTGGGCGGCTCGTAAAACCTATGTTCCGGACGAGAGCGCTGAAATCATACTCAAGTGCTTTCGCGCCTATCCTTTGGTTTGGGGAGTTCATTTTCAGCGGTCTATTCAGCCGGCGACGACGAGGCATCGATCGGCCTGCCGCGGCAAAATCGCGAACCTCATCGCTATTGGGGAAGGAGCCAAATCGGCCGGACCCAGGGAGTGACCGCTGACGCGTAAACCAATGGGTAGGCTTCCGATCCAACAGTATAGCATTGGGCCTTAGTGGAAGATGCCATGCTCTCGTTGTTCAAAACAAATCGAGAGAGTGGACATGAGATCGAGGAAAGATTTTCGCAACATTATAGCAGCAACCGTTCTCACTCTGGGTGCAGTTCCCTTGATCGCTTCGTGCACGACAGTGGCAGACAAGGGCCAGAGCCGGGAGGATCGATTGGCGGCAGCGGGCTTCGTCGCACGCCCGGCCAATACACCCGAACGCGAAGCCATGTTGAAGCGGCTTCCGCCGAACAAACTCCTTATCCTGGCGCGTGGAAAGACCGTGAACTACGTGTATGCGGACCCGAAGAACTGCGACTGCCTCTATGTCGGATCATCGCAGGCCTATGGGCGCTATCAAAAGACGCGGATCCAGGAAAAGATCGCGAACCGGCAGTTGCAGGCGGCCCAGACTTACGCCGATACGAGCTGGGATTGGTCGAGATGGGGGTCCGACATCGCAAACTTCGACGGCCCTTTCGGACCGGACATTGATTGGTATTAACGACATAGCGCTGGAAAGGATCTGATCCTATCCAGCGCTCCGTTGCCGGCATTCCATGCTGGCGGTGAACTCAGTTCACGGACCGGACCGTGCCCCCGTCGACGCGGAGTGTCGCACCACTGATGTAGCCAGCGTGAACGCTCGCCAGATAGGTAACCGCGCCGGCGATTTCCTCGGGGCGTCCCAATCGGCCAATGTCGTTCGGGACCATATCGTTCACACAACCACGTTCAATCTCATCCCAACTGTCACCCCAACCGTGGCTGGGGGCGATCTTCTCAAGCAGGTCCTTCACTGCGGGCACGAGAATGGCGCCGGGCGAAACGATGTTCGACGTTACGCCGGTATCCTTCAACCGACGCGCCAGCGAAACCGCAAGATTATGACGAGCGGCAAGCGATGCTTCGTAGTCCGGCTGCATGGGAATGGGCTGGCTCGCCAGGCCTCCGCCGATCTGAATGACCCTGCCCCATCCACGTTTGACCATCGCCGGAACAAGCTGTTGAATCATGCGGACACCGGACAGCACGTTGATCTGATAGGTCTCTGCCCATATGTCCGGTGTCGCTGAGTGCCAATCCAGATGATGGTAGTGACCGGCATTGTTGACGAGAATGTCGATGTCGCCGCCTGCCAATGCCTGATTGGCCACGGTATCGGCGCCTTCATCGTTTGCGAGATCACCGATCGCAACGTCGGCCCGCCCGCCGGCTTCACGAATCTCCTTCGCCACCGCATTCGCGCGAGCCGCATCCCGACCATGAACGACGACCGCCGCTCCTTCAGCGGCAAGCATCTTTGCAGTTGCCTCGCCCAGTCCGGCGGACGAACCGGTGACAAGCGCTCTTTTCCCTGTGAGGTGCATATCCATTCAATTTCTCCACGGTAACACTCTTGGATACCGAAGAAGTAAGCGATATGAATTATCCTGTTTAGACTGCTCAATCGGGATGAGTTATGCCGAAATTCCGTACAATTCAGTCGAGTGGTTTTACGGAACTAAGGGCTGCGATCACCGTGGCAGAGTGCCTTAGCTTTCGCGCCGCAGCAGACGCGCTTGGGATGTCGGCGACCGCACTCAGCAGCAACGTTCGCATGCTTGAAAATCGCCTCGGCATCCGCCTGTTCAACCGCACGACACGCAGCGTCTCACTGACATCCGCCGGCGAGGAATTCATCCGCAGGGTGGCCCCGTCTCTCAACGAGATCGAGCGCGCCATGGACGCGGCCGGAAGCCACGGGACGACGCCGAGCGGCACTCTTCGCATCAACAGTTCGGTCACCGCGGCCCATGAGATCTTGTCGCCGCTATTGCGCGACTACCTCGGCAAATACCCTGATGTGCACGTGGAAGTGACGACCGAAACGCGTCTCGTCGACGTGGTCCTAGAAGGTTGCGATGTGGGTATCAGGCTCGCCGAGTCTATTCCGGCCGACATGGTCGCCGTGCCGCTCCCATTTAATCTCGATTTCTGCGTTGTCGGATCTCCCGAATATCTGGACAGCAACCCCGCTCCCCAAAAGCCCGCGGATCTGATCGACCACGCCTGCATAAAGGCAGCCATACCGAACGGGAGCACATATCGCTGGGAGTTCGAGGAGCAGGGACGAGCCCACGCGGTCGAAGTCCACGGCTCCCTGACGCTAGACGACCAAAATCTGATGCTGAAGGCAGCCCTTGACGGGATGGGCCTCGCCTACATTTCGAAGGCGGTTGCCCGGGAAGCAGTCGATCTGGGACGGCTCCGTTACGTCCTCGACGATTGGATGCCCAAACACTCACGTCTCTGTCTCTACTATCCCAGGAATCGAAATCCGTCGGCCGCTCTCAGGGCGTTGATCAGCCAAATCCGGGCTGAACCCGATCGTTCCTGAGTGCCCGATCAAGAAGTGGGGTACCGCGACTGCTTACAAATGAAACGCGTTACTCGCGTTCTGATGTCGACGCGACATAAGCTGGAAGCATCCTGTCTCGGCCGGGCTCTTGATGATGGCCGCGGACCAGGAGAACGCTTTTGAGAATACTGATTGTTGGAGCAGGCATTGCCGGTCTCGCCGCGGCCCGCGCTTTGGAAATACACGGTCATCGGGTCAACATCGTCGAGCGTCACACCGAGTCTCCCGTCGCCGGGCAAAGTATCTTCCTCCTCGGAAACGCGATGCGCGCGCTCGGCGATTTGGGGCTGCAGGAGCAGGTCCGCGCACAGGCTTGTCCAATCGGCGCGCAAACGATCATGTCATCCCGAGGCAAGGTCCTGAATCATGTCGTTACAAATGATCTCTGGGACTCCTGCGGGCCGTGTGTCGCACTCCATCGCCGCGCGCTCATCGAGGTAATCCAACAATCGCTCGCCAACACTCAGATCGACTTTGGAACCTCGGTAATACACACGATTTCGAGGCCGGAGTGCCGTGAGGTCTACTTCTCCGACGGTCGCGTGCAGGAATATGATCTCGTGATCGGGGCGGACGGGCTTCGTTCATCGATCCGCGCTTCTGCCTTTCCGGAGAGTGTGCCCAAGCCAACCGGCCTGTTCGCATGGCGCCTTTTGACGCAAAACAGGTACGGGATCGAAGGGTGGACGGCGATGCTCGGCGCGGGCAAAACGCTTCTCGCCATACCGCTGAACGATTCAGAGCTTTATCTCTACGCGGATTCTTTCGCCAAGGACTTTGGCGACGGTTCGATTTCCGCTCTCAAGGCAGCATTCCGGGATTTCGCCTCACCCCTTGGCCCGATCGTCGCAAATCTGTCGGATGTCATCGACGCGCATCGATCAGCGATCGAGGAAGTTCCCTTCAGTACGTTTATCGCCGGCCGGCTCGCCCTGATTGGAGACGCCGCCCATGCTTCATCTCCCAGCATGGCGCAAGGCGCTGGGATGGCGATAGAGGACGCAGTCGTCCTGGCGGAATGCATCTCTCGACCTCAGCCCGTGACGAGCGCCTTGTCGCAATTTCACGAGTTGCGCAAGCATCGCGTTGCGTGGGTTCAGAAGCAGAGCCGCAATCGCGACAGACTGAGAACAGCCCCCGATCTTGTCCGGAACATGCTTCTCGGTGTTCTCGGCAACCGCTTGTACCATGTCGCCTACGACTCCCTGATCGAACCGTTCCCTCGCTGACACTGGCAACACGAACGCATCTTTGCGACGCAGCGCTGACGCCCAGCGCCTCCCGCGCTCACGTGTGAAAAGGGCTGGTTTGAACAAGAAGCCGAACCGGACGCGAGAACAGTTGGCGCCCGCCGGACACGCAAGAAATAACCCTCGCAACTCGGGTCGGTTCGTCGAGGACAATTGCATCTGAAACCCGCATCTCTGGATTCGAAATTCGGCTCTTTTGCTCGCCCTCCATCGTTACATTGCCAACATGAACTGGAGGGCGCCATGCATCTGAGAGCGAATGAGCTTTATTCCGAGCTCCATGAGTCAATCGGACAGTTCACCGACACCTGGGAAAAAATTGTCTTCGATTATGGCGCTGGCGCGGTCTGGAATCAGAACGGTCTGGCCCGGCGGTGGGCAGATAGCGACTTTCGCCTATTCAACTCGATCACGCTCGTCGAACCGGTCTTCAAGAAAGAGGCACTTACACAACGGCTTCTCGCAGGACGCGAGTATATGGAGCGGCGAACGAGACCAGGCTACTTCTGGCTCTTCGAGGAGCTTCTGACAGTGGAGCTACGTCATCAGCTCCCCGCCCTTGCCCGTGAGGTTGGACTTGAGGTCGCAGAAACAGCCTACGGCATGGCGAGCAACTGGATACCTCAAGCGCCGCCATCGCACCCATCGCTTACATTCGTTCGCGTGGCGAGCGAGCAGCACCTCCTGGCCTATGCCGACATCAATTCAGCCGCCTATGGCCTGCCGAGCGAAAGCGGACGAGACGGGATCTCTCGTTCCATGCTGTTGCGTGAAGATGCGTTCGCGTATCTGGCGCTGAAAGATGGCGTACCGGTCTCTACGGCGGCCGCAATCGAGACAAACGATCGGCTGGTTATCGCACTGGTCGCGACCAAGCCAGGCTTGCAGCGACGTGGATTCGCCGAGGCGACGGTCAAGAAGGCCTTATACGAAGGACATCGCGCGGCCGGCCTCACACGGTCGGTCCTTCACGCTTCCGAGGGAGCACGACCGCTGTACGAGCGGCTTGGCTACCATTGCACCTCGACGATACGGCTTCTCGCCCGCAAGGGGTAATTTGCCTCGCCTGGCACATACGATCCCTTGCGGCCGAGCCGACAGCCTTGGGAATAGTCGGTATGCGAGAGGATGCCGGTTGCGGCCTCGTACTCGCAACAGGCACGCCTGCCGCTGATCCATAACACCGATCAAAGCCACCGTTGATCGCCTGGCAGTGTGGATATCGTATCTGACGCAATCGCCGCCGCCGGATCAAATACGGACCCGCATGATTTCGACCGAACGCAAGCAGCACCAACAACGCGACAGCAGTGGCGTGCGCGTAGTCATTCGCCCAGTTTCCACCGGCGGCGGCGAATGCTCCGGCTATCCCCAGAAACACCGGCACATTGTACCGAAGAATGTATGGGCGTTATTTTGCGACATGCATATTCAATATCATCTTCCAAGGGACATAACGGGGATACAACGCGGAGGTCTTCTAGTTCTGTTAGTTGAACAAACCGGAGACTGCTCATGCCAGATACAATCAACCATCAGCGACGAGGCTTGCTCGGTGCTGCCGCACTAACTGTTGCCGCGGTCGAATTCGGCCTTATCGGTTCGGCAAAAGCCCAGACACAGGGAACAGCCGACGCAGCAGCGGCTGTCAAACCCGGCTCCCACACGTCGTTTGAGGCATTGAAGCAGGTAAAGACGAAAGTGTTGGACATCGGTTACGCCGAAGCCGGCCCAGCGGACGGTCCTGTTGCCCTACTGCTGCATGGCTGGCCCTATGATATCTACAGCTATGTCGATGTCGCTCCCATTCTCGCGGCGGCCGGCTACCGGGTTATCATTCCCTATCTGCGTGGCTATGGAACAACCCGCTTTCTCTCGAAGAACGCCTTCCGCAATGCACAGCAAGCCGCCCTTGCTGTCGATATGATCGAGTTCATGGACGCGCTGAAGATCAAGGAAGCCGTCGTCGGCGGGTTCGATTGGGGCGCCCGGACCGTAAACATCATGGCGGCTCTCTGGCCTGAGCGATGCAAGGGCATGGTGTCCGTCAGCGGCTATCTGATCGGCAGCCAGGAAGCGAACAAGAAGCCGCTCCCCCCGCAAGCCGAACTCGCCTGGTGGTACCAGTACTATTTTGCGACGGAGCGCGGCCGCGAAGGCTACGACAAATACAGACACGACTTCGCAAAGCTCATCTGGAAGCTGGCTTCGCCGGACTGGCACTTCGACGACGCGACGTTCGATCGCTCAGCAACGGCGCTCGAGAACGAGGACAATGTGGCGATCACCATCGACAACTACCGTTGGCGGTTGGGTCTCGCGGAAAGCCAGCGGGAGTACGACGCCCTGGAAAGAAAGCTTGCCGCATCCCCAACCATCGGCATCCCGACGATTACCATGGAAGGCGATGCCAACGGTGCGCCGCATCCCGCGCCGGCAAGTTATGCCGGAAAATTCACGGGCAAGTACGAGCATCGTGATGTGACCGGCGGGATTGGTCACAACCTGCCGCAGGAAGCCCCGCAAGCCTTCGCACAGGCTATGCTGGACGTAACGCGCCTCTAATCGCAGAAACCGGCTGCCGAACTCTCGTTTCGGCAGCCGGATAGCCGCTCAAGCGCGGATGTCTGCGCGTCCTTGTTGATCGCATCAGAGACGCGACTGCTGCTCATACCAGAGATGCAAGCGCTACCGCTGAGAGCGGCGACCGCTACAAGAGAATTCCTCTACGCTTGGATACACTCAGCAGCTTTGCCGGAAATATACGAGATACGTCCCTGCGTCAGAATCGGAACTGTAAAGACGTGTCGCATCCCGCGACCCGATAAAGGACGTGCCCCATGACGACGATCGACAAAGTGCTCTATACCGCCAAAACACACGTGACCGGAGGTCGCGACGGTTTTGCGAGGAGCAGTGACGAGCAGCTTGTGATCAGGCTCTCGCCTCCCGGCAGCAATCACGCCGGCACCAATCCCGAGCAGCTTTTCGCGGCTGGCTGGTCGGCCTGCTTCATTGGCGCAATGAGCCATGCTGCGGCGAAGCGCGATATCAAGATTCCGGCCGATACCGCCGTGGACGCGGAAGTTGACCTCGGAATGACAAACGGCGGCTATCTGCTTCAGGCAAGATTGCGCGTCACTCTACCTGGCCTTGATGGCGAAACCGCTCGCAGCCTTGTCGCCGAGGCGCATCAGAATTGCCCATACTCCAAAGCAACCCGCGGCAACATCACCGTCGAGATATCAGTCGTTTGATCCAGCGCGAACCCACCCCGTTGACAAAGGGAGGGGCATTACCCTCCCGAGGAGTTGATATGAAAGCAGCAATTATTGCCATTCTTGTCGCCAGCGTACTCGCAGCGCCATGCATATACGAGATCAGTTCGAAAGAACCATCCCCACTCGTGGGCCTCATCGACGCCTCGCGCCTCGGTCAGGAGCCATTACCAACGACCGGTCCATGAGCTCGAATAAGGGGTCCTATTGTTGGTTCGTGTTTCAGGCGAAAGCGACCAAGTAGTTGAGCCGTACGCCGGCACGGATTGGCCTTCGCGCAGACGGTGGCCGATCCGCAAAGTCATGACATTGAAGGCGAGTGTTTGGCGCCGGATGATGGACATCGCACAAATAGCTCTGACCACGCCAGCAGAGCCGGTGCAGAGCTCAAGAGGCCATGAACAATAGCGGCGACCGTCGCTGGAAACACGGCGGCATGATCCCGGGTATCTCCACCACATGCGCCATTCGAGAACCGCTCAGACGGTCCTTTGATTGGCGGGTACGCGCGACTGATTGACGTGGGCAGAGAAGACATAACCTTCGCTCCGCACGGTCTTGATGTAGGCGGGATCGCGGGCGTCGTCATTCAGTCTCTGGCGGAGCCGGCTGACGAGCAAGTCGATAGAGCGGTCGAAAACATCCGCGTCCTTGCCTTGGCTGAGATATAGAAGTTGATCGCGGCTGAGCACGCGATGCGCGTGATCCAGAAACACCTTGAGAAGCCGATACTCCCCTCCGCTGAGCGCAACCGACGTTCCTCCCTTATCGAAGAGACGACGGGCAGCGGTATCAAGCATCCATTTCCCAAAGGCCACTACATCGGGCAGCCCCGCCTCGCTCAAGTTCGGCGGCATCATTCGCGCGCGCCGCAGGATTGCATTGATGCGTGCCAATAGCTCACGAGCGGAAAACGGCTTCGTCAGGTAGTCATCCGCTCCCATCTCAAGCCCAAGGATTCTATCCGCATCATCCGATCTCGAGGTAAGCATGATGATCGGTAGCGAACGTTCCTTCATCGAGCGCAATTCCCTGCAGAGCTCGAGCCCGTCATCTCCCGGCATCATGATATCAAGAACGATCAAATCGAATGCGTTTGCTTCCAGGTGGCCGCGCATCTGACGACCGTCGGCGGCCGCCGTTATGCGGAATCCGTTCTTTCTAAGGTAATCAGATATGAGTTCGCGGATATCACGGTCATCATCCACGACAAGTATGTGATCGATGTGGTCCATATTCGCCTCTAGTTTATTCTTCTGAAATCGCGGAATTGCTACGCTGTCTAAAATCCCTGGGCACAGCGCTCATCCATGTTTTGGATCATCGTTGCTCTGCTCAATCGCGTCCTCGAAGGGCATCTCCCGGCGAAACTTTTTGATTCCGGAAGCAACGTCTTCCATCAATGCAGGAAACTTCCCGCGGCCGAATAGCAGTACGACGATTGCGAGGACGATTAGCCAGTGCCAGGCGCTGAACGATCCCATATATGCCTCCATAGGCTCAACGATCGACGATATTCAGATTACAATCCGTTGGTTTTGGAAGGACTGTTCTGTCGGGAACATTGGTGCCCCGCATGTCAGCTTCCATCGGTGATAAAACAGCACCGATGTATCGCGGCTATGTCCGCAAGCTTATCGAATTGAAGGCTATTGTAGCTGCCGTTGGGTTGGACACATTGAGATACAATGTCGAGTATAACCATCTCGGACGCGGCACCGATCGGTGCAAGTTTCACGCATAATCCGGTAGTCTGAAAAGTGCCATAATGTTCATCGCCAGCGCGGCTGCCGACTTCTTGCGCCCGGCCCCATGCTCTGCGGCCACCCCTGCGCTCTTTCAAACTGCTGTGTTATCGGAATGCCGCTAGGAACGGCGGCAATTCCGGCTGTTGGACGGACTACTGCGCGTACCGAGTGAAGACGTAGTCATGGTCTTTCACTCTCGATTCGTGACACGCCAGGCAGGTTTCGTGCTGAGCCACATCGACAGGTTTGCCGTCGATGAAACGTCCAAATCCCCACCCATGGCTGTCGGGATACTTCTTCGAATCCTTCACCATCACCTGGACAGTCGTCGGGGCACCCGGCACCGTCGCCGGCGGAAATTCCGTGGATTGCTTCCGCTTGTAGGCAAGCTTGACGAGGATGGAGCCATCCGGGAACGGCAGCGTCCCACTCTTGTAGGCATCGATGGCGATATCGTTTGCGAGCACCGCCCGCAACTCATCCAACGGCGGCGCTTCCTGGGCTGGAGCGACAAACTTCCAGTCGCGATAGCCTTCAGGGATCGTGACGCCGTAAATCGGCGAAGCATTGGCGGAAGGTGCTTCCGTGGCCTCGGAGTAGGATACCGCGACTGCAAAACCGGCAGCCGCAACGGCAACCGCACCAAGAATAGCAAGCTTCATTCCACACTCCTACGGTGATCAGGCTTCTCGAAGAAGATCACCGGTGAATGTATCTGTCGGATTTCCGCTGCCCGCCGTTTTGTATCCGTGTGTACGTCGCGTGCGATTGGCTTAGGCGAAGCTATTGGCCGTCAGGGCTTGTCCCTGTTGCGGGGATCCAACTGGAAGATCAGCCACATCCCTCCCGCGATCAAGAAGACACTGAACACGTTCCAGACGAAAAAAACCGGCAGACCGAATACGGTTCCATCGGTATTGCAGGCAATGCTGCCCGCAAAAACGATCGCCACCATGATGAAAACGATCACTCCTCTCACAGTCGCCTCCAATGCACGTGTTTCGCTGGAGCCATTTTGAAAGCTACCTGTAGTTCGTGGACGAGACGGGACGCTGCGCCGTCGCGACACTGACGAGCAACGCCACCAGCACGTTCAACGTCAACGCTATGAATCCGGTATTGACCTGCTTGATCATGACGGGAGCACCGGGAAAGAAACTCGAAATGGTCAGGCCGGTTGTTACGACCACGCCGACAGTGCCGACCCCAACGATAATGCCGGCCGCCGCCCCCTCCTTCGTGAAGGGATTCCTGGGCAACAAACTGGCGAAGAGCGCGGGAAACAGTTGGGTCACGATGCTGTAGCCCATGATCAGGATGGCGACGATACTTTCTCCCCCGACAAGGGTGAAGTAGACAGCAACGGTGCTGATCAAGACGACAGACAGGCGCGCGGACGTCGTTGCGCCTTTATCGGACATAGCGGGTGCCAGGCGTTTGACGATATTGGTCGATATCAGTGTCGAGCCGACGATCAGGATCGTCGAACCGGGAACTAGTGCGGTGAGAACTCCCGCAGCTCCGATGACACCGACGAACCACGGATCGAAGGTCTTGATGGACAGTTTCAGGAGAGCGAGATCTATCTCGCCGCCTTGCAGTCCGGGCACCTGCAAAACGGCAGCAAACCCCACCAGCATCGCGAACAGCATAACCAGGGCGTAAAGCGGCATAAAGACGGCGTTTCGCCGAAACGCGGCGTCTGTTTTCGAGGTGTAGACCGACGAGAATGTGTGCGGCCACATGTATAGACCGAGGGCGGACAGAGCGATCGTGCTACAGTACCAAACGATCGTTTCCCCGGCATCCGGCAGCGAGAGAAATCCCGGCTTCGCGATCTCGATCTGCGCAAACATTTCGCCGATGCCACCGTAGTAGTGATAGGGAAGATAGATTCCCAGAAACGCGCAGATCACCCAGGTCGTGCCGTCTTTGACTGTCGCCGCCCAGGCCGATCCCCGCATGCCGGATGCGATCACGTATAACGCCATAACCGCCGCCCCGACGATGATTGCGACCGCATGGGGTATTTTACCGTCCGACACCGTCTCCGCTATGATGCCCAATCCTTTCAGCTGCAGGATCAGGTAGGGAATCAAAGCAACCAAGCCGACGATCGTTACCAACAGCCCCAGACCGGAACTCTGGTACTTCTGCTCGAAAAAATCCGGTTGGGTGACTAACCTTCTCTGACTGGCGAAGCGCCAGATCGGAGGCAGCAACCAGTACGAGGAAATGAACGCCAAGCAGGTGTAGGTTAAAATGTAGAACGCGGCCCCGCCCTTCCCGTAGGCGAATCCGCTGGCTCCGAGGAACGTGAATGTCGTGTAAATCTCGCCAGCCATAAGGACGAAGACGAGCAGGGCTCCAAAGCGTCTTCCGCCGAGCGCCCACTGTTCGAGACTGATAGGCCGTTGGGCTCGTCCCAGATAGCCTACGAGCATGATGCCAGCAGTGATTCCGAAAACGAAGAGGAGCGCGATGTTCATGTCCGCAGCTCCAAGGCAGAACTTTGCGTGCTTTCACGACAGCTGAAAAGCCAGCCAATAATTGCCTTCAATCTCGCCGCTTTCGCATTATCGATCGCTCGGATTATGGACAGTGTTCCTCCGGGCGGACCATCGAAACGCAGCAACAGGCCACCGTCGGTCACTCTCTGTTTTCTCATGATCTGCTTTGATGTTCAGGCGCTCCAACCAGTTGCAACCGTATCGCCTCGGTAACCGGCTGACCAGCGCCATTGAGGCCGGTCGCGCGTCTATCGTCTTACGATCGTAATAATCACAGCCAGCCTGTTACGATTAAAATCAGAATGGTCACTTCTGCAACAGAACCCTCACCTTCGGCCTGCAGGTCTCGGCAGGGAAAACGGGTGCGCCGACACATATCGTCGGCAGAATGCAGCCCCTGTTCATCGTTGAACGGAAAAAGAGATGGCTCGAATTATCATCGTCGGAAACGGCAGAGTTGACAGAAGGTTTGCTTCCACAATTGATGCGGCAGATCTGGTCGTGCGTTTGGACGACTGCCGATCGCAAGGGGTTGCCGGAACAAGGACCGATATCGTGGCGGTTCGCAATTTCGGGCAACCGGCAAGATCGGTGCTTGAATCGCGGAAATGGCAATCCCAGCCTGCCGTTCAGCAGGCAACCGAGATCTGGGGCCTCAACGATCCGAAGAAGTTCAACGCGATACGGCCGCTGGTGGCGGTGTTGCATCCGGAATTGCGCGACTTTTGCGACGACCACTCAGGCGAATTTGATCGACTGTGTGCCGCGACTTCAAAGGTCTTTCGTGTGGTCGATGAACGGCTGCATGATTGGGTCGACGACGCTCTTCGCTTCTATGGCCCTGGACCCTACCTGGTGCCGAGCAGCGAGATTATTCTGGTCGCCGCCGTTCTCGACAGGTTCTCTGGGGCTAACGTGACCATCGTAGGCCTTGAGCACTCCGGCCCCCCATACCATCCATTCGCTGCCGAACGACGACTTGTCGACGAATATGTTGCGGTAGGAAAGCTCAGACGACTGGCGTTTGCCCCACATCGCTGGCCAAAATCCGCGCAGGTCGCCGAGAGCCATTGGTAGCGACCTCATCCGATGGCTGCCGCTTTCTCCGTGTCAGAAAATTGCATTTGTAACAAAGCTTTGCCGATTGAAACGCATTTGAAATTTGGCGGCGTGATACGAAAAATTCGAACTGCAACTCACGCGATCAAGCGACAGTATCGCTGAATATGTGGTACGCAATGCCGGATCAACGACTGCCGCCCCAGGGGGAAACGTGAAACACATTCTCGTCGTCGACGATGACAGCAAGCTTCGCGGTCTTCTCATCGATTACCTGTCCCAGCACGCTTTCAGGGTCACCGGGGTCAAGGATAGCCATCAACTCGGGCAGGTGCTGCAAGCCGAGCCCGTGGACCTCATTATCGTCGATCTGAACCTCGGCCACGAAGATGGCCTCGAGATTGTCCGCACGCTGTCCGGGAGGTCTGATGCTCCCATCATCATCATCAGCGGCGATCGGCTCGAAGAGACCGACAAAGTCGTCGGGCTGGAACTCGGTGCGTCCGACTATGTGACAAAGCCATTTGGACTGCGCGAATTCCTTGCGCGCGTCCGCGCCGCGCTCAGAGTTCGTCCCGTGGTTACCGATCGCAGGGAACGAAAGATCTACGCCTTCGACAAGTGGACATTGAACGTCAAGAAGCGACAGCTGATGTCGGCGGAGGAGAGCGAAGTCAAGCTGACGGCGGGTGAATTCAATCTCTTGATCGCCTTCCTCGATGCGCCGCGCCAGGTTCTGTCGCGAGAGCAGCTGCTTTCCGCCAGCCGTGTTCACGACGAGGAAATCTTCGATCGGAGCATCGACGTCCTAATTCTCAGGCTGCGCCGTAAATTGGAGACCGATCCCTCGACACCAAAGCTCATCCGCACCGAACGAGGCGCCGGGTACATTTTCGATAGCGACGTGGCTATCGAGGCTAGAAGGCGCCAGAGATAGGCGCCCTCGTCGGCTTCTATCTGTCGACGGAAGCCTAGCGTTCGCCGTGTGATCAACTATACCAACGTATCGGTTGTGCGGTATCGGCCTGGGGTTCCAATATGACTGCGTATATGTTTTAGGCGTTTCGAAGAATCCGCGTGAAAGCCCGTGCAGCGAGCCGCACCTGCTCCCTTGCCCACGACCGGACCCAGTTGGTTAGACGATGGAAATAAGCCCACGACCGCCAAGGCGGCGAGCAACGGTTGAATTATGGCGCATAGCCGTACTCGTCGTGGGAGCTCTTTGCTTCGCCTTGCTTGCCCTCGGTCGCGTTCCGTCCCGAGATACCCATGAGGCTATCCTCACGTCGCTGCGCGCGATCGACGTGAACCATGCGTCCCTCCAGCGTGACGTTCTGCAGGCCAGGGCCGGCCTCCTTAGAAGCTACGACCCCTTGGTAAGATCCATCTCGGATCTGCGCGCCACCGTGAACCGACTGAGATCGGTATTCCCCGAGAGCGGCGTGGAAAACATTCCGGCCCTCACCATGGAATTGAATGCCCTGTCGGGGTCGATCGATCGTGACGAAGAGCTGGTAGAGCGTTTCAGAAAGGACAACACACTCCTGCAGACCTCGCTCACTGCAGCCAATCAACTGCTCACCGAACTTCACGAAAGCAACGACCCCGCCATCAAGGAGGCGGTCGGTAGGTCCGTCGATCTTGGCAATCTGATGATGCGGTTTACCACCGAGCCGAACGAGAGATTGGCGCGTGCAATCCAGGACAAATTAGGCGCAATGCTTCGGTCCGATAAAGCCGTTGATCCGAGCATCGTTTCGTATGTCGCCCAGGCACGCACAATCCTGACCGCACTTCCGGCCGTGGACGATACGATCCAGGCCATACAGGCGTCGAAGACATCCTACGAAGCGCAGATACTTCAGAAGCAATATCTGGATGCTTACGGCTTGATCAGCGTCCGATCGTCGTGGAGCCGGACATTGCTCGGCTCCATCTCGGTCTTCCTGTGCATCTACATCGGCATCCTCGTTTACCGCTTGCGGGCGCAAACCCACCGGCTGACGCAGCAATTGGATCTCGAAACGTTGACGGCGGACATAAGGCGACGGTTCGGTGACGATACCGACGACGTTTCGGCACCTCTTGTCGATTGCCTGTCGATCGTCGCCGACTTCTTCGATGCCAGCAGATACAGCTTCTTTATCGTCGACAGCAGAACGAAGATGATCATGTCGAGCTATGGAGAAACGGACCAATCCGCTTTGGCTCCTCTTCTTCAGCGGCACTCCGAACAAATTTCGACGGCAACGATGAAGGAGCAGCTCCACTGGGACCGCTTCTACTACCACAACCTGCAGCAATCGGAGATTCTGGCATTTCCCGAGGGGGCGATGAGTGCCGGTTCGGTTGTCGCCGCCAGCATAGACGCCGACTCTGTTGCGCTGATGTTTCTTGAACACAAGGACCTCCGCAGCAAGCCCGGCGGAGACGAAATCCGTCTTCTTGGCCACGCAATCATCACGCTGGCACAATGCATAAAGGGCCAGCGTGAACGAAGGGAGCGGCGGCAGCTGGAGGCCAGGCTCGAACATTCTCAGCGTCTTGAAGCATTGGGCACATTGGCTGGCGGCATTGCTCACGAATTCAACAACACCTTGGGTGCGATCATGGGCTACGGCGAGATGGCGCTCCACCTCAACAATCGCACCTCTCGCACACGGCAGTATCTGCAGGAAATTGTTTCGAGCGGACATCGCGCGAAACATATCATCGATCAAATTCTGACCTTCAGCCGCAAACGAGAGCGAGTAAGTCGACCCTTCGACTTGAAGGAAGCGATCGATGACATTGTGCCGTTGGTGCAGATGTCTATTCCGGCGGGAATATCCGTAACCGCAGCGATCGCCGACGAGATGCCGGCCATTGTCGGCAATCCGCTGGAGCTGCAACAGGCCATCATGAACCTGTGCATGAATGCGGCGCAGGCGTCCGGAGAAGAAGGACGCATTCGGCTCACGGCCGAGCGGATAGAGATCGCCGGAGATACGCCGCTCTCACACGATGTGCTTCCTCGCGGACGATACATAATGATTGATGTCACCGACAACGGAAGCGGCATTGCGCCTGGCCTTCTGCGCCATGTTTTCGAACCTTTCTTCACGACCAAATCGAAATCCGGCGGGACCGGCTTGGGTCTGGCGGCTGTTCACGGCTACGTCACCGGGATGAATGGGAGAATCCATGTCGAGAGCACGCCGGCGACGGGAACGACCTTCAAGCTCTATTTTCCGTTTACAGCGGAAAACCCCGTTCCACTCGCCCAGTTCTTCGATGAGCGAACTGTCCCACTTGGCGACGGGCAAGTGGTTGCGTTGGCGCAAAGAGACCAAAGCCTACGGCTGATGTTCGAGGAGAAAATTGCAGCACTTGGATACGAGCCGGTCGGATTTTCAAACCTCGCCGCCCTGCGGAAATGGATCGCAGACGGTGAGCGGCATCCTGACCTGATCGTCTTCGACCTGGATATTTGGCAGTCCCCGCCGGACCTGGAAGCAGTGGCTCAGGAATATCCGTTTGGCTCGACACTTTTCCTCACCGATCCGGCGCGCGACGGACTGGATCCAAGGCGCTTTCCGAGTGTTCCAACCCTGCGAAAACCTGTCAGCGCGAACAGTCTCGCGACCACGCTTTCGAGGCTGATCGAGACCAAGATGGTGGCGATCGATTCAAGATCGGAAGGCTGAGACGACCGTGGCGCCGTCAGTCCGCGCCGTAGCGAAGAACGTCGGGCTTCGCCAGAAAATAGATACCGAGACAAACCGCAAGGACGCTGATCGCGAGGAGATAAAAGACGTGCGACTGAGGGTGGAGGTTCAACAGCATGGCGATCATCAGCGGTGTCGTACCGCCGGCAACCGCATAGGTGACGTTATAGGAAAACGACACTCCTGAGAAACGCACTGCGGGCGGAAAGCACGACACCATCGCAACGGGAACGCCAGCAATGATTGCGCCGCAAAATCCAATCAGGGCGCTCAGTGCATAGACATATGACGGCTCGACCATGGCAACGCTGAAAAACGCGCAACCGCCAACAGCCAAGAGCCCTCCCCCCAAAAGGAAAAACCAGCCAGCCCCGACCCGATCGTAGACCAGCCCTCCAACCATGACGCCGACTCCCAGAAAGATCGAACTGGTCGTCGTCGAGATCATCGCTGTTGACCGCTCGAAATGATGAGCGCCTTGAAGGATCGTTGGAACCATCAGCGTCAAAATCACCACGGAGCCCGAGAGGATCCAGGTGCAAATAGCGGAGATAGCCACTCCACGAAGATGGGTGCGAATGACCACACCGATCGGAAGCTCGGGAACCAGGACCCTTCGCGCTCGCAGCGCGACGAAGATGGGGGTCTCATGGAGCATCCGCCGCAGTCGAACAGCGACAAAGCCAAACACCCCTCCGAGGAGGAAAGGTATGCGCCATCCGAAGTCCAGCATGGACGCCGGAGACAGGACCAGGGAAAGCAGACCGGACAGCCCAGCTCCAACAAACACACCCACGCTCAACCCGGCGCAAACAAGCGCGCACGCAACCGCCCTGCGGTTATGGGGAACGTGCTCGGCGACAAAGATCCACGCGCCGGGAACCTCCCCCCCAATGGCGATGCCTTGTGTAATCCTCAGCACGACCAAAAGAACAGGAGCCACTGGGCCGATCATCTTATAGGTCGGCAACAGGCCAACACCGAGCGTCGAAGCGGCCATGAGAAGAATTGAAAAGGCGAACACCCTTTTCCTGCCGAACAGGTCGCCGAAATGCGCGAGAACAATGCCGCCCAGCGGACGAAAAACATATCCGGTGGCGAAGATCCCGAAGGTCTGCATGGTAGCCAACCATCGCGGAAGACCCGGAGGAAAGAAAAGTACGCTTATGATGTCCGCAAAAAAAACGAATATAACAAAATCATAGAACTCGAGCGCTCCGCCGGCTGCTGCTATTCCAAGCATGCGAACCACGCTGCGCGGTTCCTGTTCGTGTTGAGACGAGACCTCCCGGCTGGCAGAGGTGTGAGCATCATGCTGGGTCAATGTAGCGAGGCCATAAGAATTGTATCGAAGTTTCAGAGGTCCTAATATTGAACCGCCGCCAATGTAAGCCGAATTCTGATTACATCTGAAAGAGAGCAACCGGGGGGCGGTGAAGCGTGTCTCGACACCTGCACCGAGGTGGCCCGATCGTTTCTCTCAAGCTGACGCCAGAGCAGCTTCCGAACGCGGAGTTTCCAACGCTTGCGGGGCGGTGGCCGATAGTATCAACTCGGCAATCAACCCGCCGCCGGCCCGCCGACGAAGGTTGAAATTCGCACCCAGGCTGGCAGTAAGTTGCTGAGCAATTGCCAGACCGAGGCCTGTCCCCTGGACCTGGCCCGTCGCCGACTGCGCGCCTCTCACAAAGGGCTTCTTGACCCTCTCGAGCAGTTCCTCCGCTATACCGGGGCCACGGTCCAACACCGAAATCACGATTTTGCCGTTGTCTTTGTGCTCAACACGCACTTCGGCAGCGCCGGAAAACTTGAGCGCATTGTCGACGAAATTCGTGAGCGCGCGCCGCAACGCCTGAGGCCGGGTCATGATCACGCCGCCCACATTGCCGATAAGGCTCACGGCGCGCTCGGTTTCCTGATAGTCCGTGACAAGGCAATCGATGAATGCGTGCAGATCAACGGACTTGATTTCCTCCTGCCTCACATGCGCATTTCGCGCATAGGCCATTCCCTCTCTGATCAGCCGTTCAGTTTCATCAAGATCTCGCAAGAACTTCTCCCTATCCGGAAACGTGTTTGCCAGCTCTGCTCGAAGTCGCATCCGGGTGATCGGTGTCTGCATGTCATGAGAGAAGGCGGAGAGCATTTGAATCCGCTCGTCCATATGGCCTCGCATGCGGCGACGCATCGTATTGAATGCCCTCGCCATGGCAGCCACCTCGGGTGGTCCATTCTCTTCCAGTTCATGGCCGAGACGTTCAGGCCCCAATGCACTGACGGCTGAGGTGATTTGCGACAGTGGCCTGATTGTCGTGCGGATCACATAAGCGAACATCAGACCGATCAGCAGCAGAAGAACGATATGGCTTCCCACCATTGCCGTCAGCGGATCGACAGTCGCTGCCGGAAATTCCAGCCGCGCAAAAGACGGCACAGGGGCCGCGATTGCATCGAACTCCGGACGATCAGCTTCGGCCCGTTGGAACAATCCGGCTGGGAAACGCTCCGGCATGCGCTGGGATTGATACCTGGGATCGAGGACCATTTGATCGGTGAGTGCGGCATACTCTACAGGCGTCGCCCTTTCCAATTGCGGATCGCGACGCTCATGCAAGGTCCCCCGCATCTGGTACACGCCGAGTGCGAGTGCTCCGTGCGCCAGCAATACTCCCGCCATCGTTACGAATATCAGTCGGTCCCGCATAGTGCTGAGCCTGGGCCTGACACTCGGTTTAGGGAAACCGTGCATTCGAGAATCTGAAAATCGGCTGGCCATCGGAATCTCTGTGGTTGCTTTACTGACGTGTCGGGCTGCTATCCCCGAGGGCATCCTTTGAAGCCCTCGATCGAGGTCAGTAGTGCGTTCCCAAAGCCATGCTTTCGTTTCAGATCCGGTCGGATGTATTTCGTCTGTAATGAGGGGTTTATTCCGAGGCGACACCCGGAGGATCGCCGGCGTTTGTATCCTCGTATGTCGTGGCCGCCGAAACTTACACGACATTGCAAAAACTGCGGTCTTCCGAAATTCACCAGATACATACGGGGCCAACGATCCGGGACAAACAAAGTCTCGGAGATTGGCGATGAAGCAACGTTGGTTGGTAACTGGAAGCTCCAAGGGTCTTGGCCGTGCGCTCGTCCACGCCGCCTTGGAAAGCGGACATCATGTTGTTGCGACCGCTCGCGACACCGATGGGTTCGCGGATCTGTCGCTCAAGTACGGCGATCGAGTGATGATCCTGCGCTTGGACGTGACGAACGCCGACGAAGTTTCCGCAACTGTCGAGAGAGCTGTCGATCAATTCGGCGGGCTCGATGTTGTCGTCAACAATGCGGGATACGGCACGATCAATTCCATCGAAGATGCGACGCTGGCAGATATACGAAATGAGATCGAAACGAACCTGTTCGGGACCATCATGGTCGCCAAGGCGGTGATCCCGGTTTTCCGAGAACAGCGCAGTGGCCATTTCATCAACTTTTCCTCGGTGGGCGGACGCCTCGGAGCACCGGGTCGTGGTGCTTACTCCGCCTCGAAATGGGGTGTGGAAGGTTTCTCGGAGGTCCTCGCCGGCGAAATGGCTCTGTTTGGCGTCAAGGTGACGATCATCGAGCCGGGTGGCTTCAGAACGGACTTCGCAGGCGCCTCGACCACGCTGAATTTCGGACGTCCAGAATACGATCAGGTCGTCGGCGCTGCCGCCAGAACACAGCGCGCCTATGACGGACGCCAACCCGGCGATCCTCAGAAGGCCGCTCAGGCGATCTTGCAAGTCGCTCGAGCCAATGCACCCCCGCTCAGGCTCGCGCTGGGAAGCGACGCCGTAAAAGCAATCCGCGCTGCAAGCCAGCGGCGGCAGATTGAGCTCGATGGCTGGGAGGAGCTCAGCCTTTCCACCGACTTCGAGCAAGTTCGCACGCCTCAAAAGACGAATTGACTTCGGCGATCACCCCTCCTCGCGCCGAAGTCGCGGATCGCCCTCCGATCCGCCAAGGGCCGCCTCTCCTCCCCCCTCAAGAGGCGGCCCTTGTTTATTTCCGCCACACCGGTCCCTAAGGCGCCGACTGAAATCCGACAAAACGAAATGACCGATGTCTTGATCGAAATGGGTTGAAGAAATGGCTATCGGCTTTGACGGGTTCTTTGCGAGACATGAGGCGGAACACCATGACCTGGTTTTCGGCGGTCTGTCTCTCCTGATCGGTTCAGCGGTATTTGCCGTCGATATGTTTACAGGGATCGAGGGTGCCGTCGCGGTCCTCTATTCGATGGCCCTTCTGTTCGCCGCCCAGGCCGCCAGTCGCAAAGCGTTAGTGGCGCTGTCTGCGATTTTCATCGCGCTTACCCTTTTCGCGTTCTTCTTTGGCCACGGTCCCGATCCCGACATGCAGGCATTCTTGCGGCTTGTCGTCGCCTTGGCCTCGCTTGGGGTAACGACAGCGTTGCTCGTCCGAAATGACCAGGCAAGGGCGGAGCTGTTGCGGATGAATTTCGCCCTTCGTGAAAGCGAAACGCGCTATCGCTCGATCTTCCACGGGACAAGGGTTGCTCTTTGGGAGCGTGACTATTCGCGCTTGCGCCACCATCTCGTCTCGCTGAAAGCGCGGGGCATCAGCGACGTCAAGCTTTACGCACGCGACAACCCGGAATTCATTCGGGACTGCATCGAGATGATCGAGATCGTCGCGGCCAATGCCGCCGCGAATGACTTGCTGGGAACACCGCCCGATCACCCCTCCAGCTGCGCGATGGCCGGCTACATTCCGCCAGAGAGCGCGGCAATCACCGAGGTGCTTCAAGCGATCATGGATGGCGCCTCTCATCTTGAACACAGTGCGGAAGTCATCAGCGAGAACGGCGAGACGAAGTCCGTTCTGCTCAGCATCGGTTTTCCCGACGATACGTCTGCGTTCAACCGTGTCGTCGTCAGTATGGTCGATGTCACGCAGAGGGAAGAGGCGCGCAAGACGCTGGCAGAGGCTCAGGCGGAGCTTAGCCGAGCATCGAAGGCAGCAACCGTCGGGGTTCTTTCCGCATCCCTTGCGCACGAACTCAACCAACCGCTCGGCGCAGTGGTGGTGAACTCGCAGACGCTGCTCAGGTGGCTGGCAAAAGACCCGCCGGATCTTGACGCGGCACGTCGCTCCGCGGAGCGCATCCTGCGTGACGGCAACCGCGCAAGCGACATCATCAAGAACACCCGGTCAATGCTATCAGCGACTCCGCCTGAGGCTGAGCATATCGATCTCAACGCCCTTCTCAGCGAAACCCTGACATTGATGGAGCATGATCTTCAGCGGGAACGCACCGCCGTCGAAATTATCCAGGACGAGGAGATCTCTCCGGTATCCGGCATCAAGATCGAGATGCAGCAAGTCCTGATAAACCTCATCTCCAACGCGGCTCATGCGATCGCCGCCGCCGCTGCAAAGCGAAGGCTCGTGACGATCACGTTAAGAAATGAAGCAGATGGAGAGCACGTTCTGATCTCCGTCCGCGACACCGGAAACGGCCTGGACCTGGAATCCACGCAGAAAATATTCATGCCATTCTTCACGACAAAAAAGAACGGAATGGGCATGGGCCTGTCGATCTGCAGGACCGCTATCGAGGCCAGAGGAGGAACGCTCGAGGCGCGCAACCATCCCGAGGGAGGCGCAGTGTTTGAGATCCGGCTGCCCAAGGAGAAAGCTGATGCCTGAATCGACCGCACCGGTGCGCGGCACCCGCGACCCAATCATCAATATCGTCGAGGACGACGTCTCAATGCGTGAGTCGTTGATCGATCTATTCCAATCGATGAACCTTCAGGCGACCGCATTTGCGAGCCCGGAGGAATTTCTTGAACGTGCGGAACTTGCCCGACCCGGCTGCATCGTTCTCGATGTCAGGCTTCCAGGGCTCAACGGGCTGGATCTCCAGGAACATCTTGAGCGAAACGGCAGCATACTCCCGATCGTGTTTATGACCGGATTTGGCGATATCTCGATGAGCGTCAGGGCAATGAAAGCCGGCGCGATCGATTTCCTGACAAAGCCATTCCGAGATCAGGATATGCTGGACTCGGTGCTGGCGGCGATCGAGCAGGATTCAGTCCGCCGCAAGAAGATGTGCGACGTTGATCGCTTCAGTTCTCGGATGGACACTCTGTCTCCCCGGGAGCGAGACGTCCTGGAGGCGGTTGTTGAGGGGCTGATGAACAAGCAAATTGCCTACAAGCTCGGGATCAGCGAAATCACTGTAAAGCTGCACCGCGCGAGCATGATGAAGAAGATGGAGGTGACCTCTGTCGCTGAACTGGTTCGTGCCAACGAGCGCGTGAGCCGTCATCGGGCGCTGAAGAAGCAAGCAGACGACAAGCGCCCGGCAAACAGCGCGTTGCGCAGCGGGCAAGGCGATATAGCACTGCCTCCCCGCGGTTAATGTTAGGATGAAACGGTCGGCGCTCATCTCAACAGAAGCTCTCAACGCAGGATGCCATCGTGTGCGTAGGCGTGCCCACTCGTCCACGCTCGCGGATGTGCCGTCTACGCGGGTCTTGCACACAGGCTGGATTGATATCCGTGGCCTATCCGCGAGCGAGCTCAATCCCACCGGATTTCCTTGATGAGATCTACGAAGGCGCGGAGTTTTGCGGGGATATGACGCCGGCCGGGGTAATAAAGGCATAGTCCCGGATAGGGCGACGTCCAGTCTGACAGGATCCGCACGAGGCGTCCGGAAGCGAGGTCCTCGCCTACCTGCCACTCGTTGAGATAGGCAATGCCTGCACCCGCTCTTGTCGCTTGCAGCATTATGTCGCTCTCGTCGAGAACGAGCCGGCCTGGGACGTTCATCGTGAATGTCTCCCCGCGCCGCTCGAACTCCCAATGATATATTTCCCCGCTCGCCATGCGGCCTCGGATGCACTCATGATTTTGCAAATCGGCAGGAACGCGCGGTTGGCCGTGTGCGGCGAAATACTCGGGCGACGCAACGATCGCGGGCCGGACGAAGCGGCTGATCGGAACCACAATCATGTCCGGCGGAACAGCTTCCAATATACGGATACCCGCATCGAAACCCCGAGCATTGATGTCCACCAATGCACCTTCCGTGACGATCTCCAGCGACATCTTCGGGTGACGGCGCAGATATTCCAGCACGAGCTGAGAGAGGACCATACGAGCAGCGCCGAGCGATGTGTTGATCCGCAGTATTCCGGTCGGCTCGGCACGATGTTCATCCGCAAGATCAAGCGCATTACGGATGGCTGCCAATGCCGGCGTGATCTCGGCAACGAACTGCTCTCCTGCCGAGGATAACGCCACACTGCGCGTCGTGCGATTGAAGAGACGCACGCCGATCCGCGCCTCCAACGCTCCTATTTGCTGGCTAAGAGCCGACGCCGATATTCCAAGTTCGCGCGCCGCGGCGCGGAATCCGCCATGTGCCGCGACCGTCATGACCGCCTCCAGCTCCGCCAGGGTCCCACGCATCATTGTCCGTAATTCCTTATCGGCTTGTCCGTATTTGACCAGCTTATCAGAGCAATCGACGATGGCTAGATGAAGGGCATCACTTCCACGGAGACAGAAATGCACACCATCGAAAAGATCTACATCGACGGCCAGTTCATCATCCCGCATGGGACAGAAACCGCCGATCTCTTCAATCCCTCGACCGAGGAAAAGATAGGCACGGTACGGCTTGGTGACGTGGAGGATGCCCGGGCGGCCATTGCGGCGGCCAAGCGCGCGTTTCCGGCCTTTTCCCGCAGCAGCAAAGCCGAACGCATCGCCATTCTGAAGCGCCTAAGCGCGGCAATCGCTGCGCGTAGCGAGGAACTCACTGCCGCCATGGTCGAGGAATACGGCGCTCCGCAGTATTTTACCGGCTTCTCGGTTGCAAATGCCTCGGCGACTTTTCTGACCCTCGCGAAGGTGCTCGAGGATTACGAATTCACGCAGCGCATCGGCCGCGCCGAGGTGACGATGCAGCCTGTTGGGATCGCCGCGGCAATCACCCCCTGGAACAACAACTACGGCTTCATCTGCACCAAGCTTGCGACCGCAATCGCAGCAGGAACGACACTCGTCATGAAGCCGAGCGAGATGAGCGCAATCCAGACGCAACTGCTGACCGAATGCCTGCACGAAGCCGATGTGCCCAAAGGGGTATTCAATATCGTCAACGGCCGCGGAGACGTGGTCGGGGCGGAGTTCAGCCGTCATCCCGACATCGCGAAGGTAACCTTCACTGGATCGACGGCAGTCGGCAAGGAAATCCTTCGCGTCGGCGCCGAAACGCTGAAGCGCGTGACGCTTGAACTCGGCGGCAAGGGACCGAACATCATTGTCGAAGATGCCGATCTCAATACGGTCATCCCCAATGTGCTGATGATGGGTCTGATGAACAGCGGGCAGGCGTGCGTGGCCGGCACCCGCGTTCTGGTCCCGGAGAGCAGGATGGATGAGGTGCTGGAACGGCTCAAGGACGGGATCAAGACCTTCAAACCTGGTGAACCCACCAAGGCCGAGGTGATGATTGGACCGATGGTCAGCAGCAAGCAATACGAGCGTGTGCAGTCCTACATTCAGCTTGGTCTCGAGGAGGGAGCTGAATTGCTTGCGGGAGGACCGGGGCGTCCCGAAGGCATCGATCGCGGCTGGTTCTCGCAGCCGACAATCTTCACGAAGGTCAACAACACCATGCGGATCGCTCGCGAGGAGATCTTCGGACCGGTCCTGTGCGTCATTCCTTACCGGGATGAGGAGGAAGCCATCCAGATCGCCAACGATACGAGCTACGGCCTCCAGGCCTACCTCAATGGCAGCGACATGGCTCACATGCGGGAATTGGCGGAACGCATCGACACGGGTCGTGTCGTCATAAATGCAGCTCCGCACGAGCCGCTCGCACCCTTCGGCGGCTTCAAGCAATCGGGTATCGGACGCGAGTATGGTGTGTTCGGACTGGAGGCTTTCCTGGAGCGCAAGGCCGTGCTCGCATAAGGAGCTTGGCAACCGTGGGCCGGATTCATTTCGAGGCCGGCCCACGTTGGCGATGCAGCGAAAAATCGAACCAACGTAGAAACGGTACCGCAGCGATTGCCCGCGAAGCTGTACCAAGGCTTATCCCCACACGATTTCATGAAGCTCGGCCTCGCGTTTCTTCCTCAACAAACCTCTTCCAGGAAGTCAGGCGAGACGTATCGCGGAAGTGCCAGTGTTAAATCTGTAGCACTTGATGCGGAGGCTGTAATAGCTCCAAAGCCTGCCGGCTCAATTCTCCTGAAACCGCAATTCTAGGAGAATGCACAATGGGTAATAGAGACGAATTCGCAGGCTCGATTTGTGTCGTGGGGCCGGGCGCAATCGGCATCACGATCGCCGCCCGCCTTTGCCTGGCGGGTCTCGCGCCGAACCTCGTCGCCCGTGGCGAGAGCATCGGCTTCATTAAACGAAATGGTATCAGATTGTTTGATCTGGAAGGAGAGCATCATAGTCACGTCAGCGTCGGCCGCGCTGGCGATTTCGGACCGCAGGACATCGTGTTTCTTTGCCCGAAGTCGCAAGACATGCCGGAGATGGCCAAGGATATTCAGCCGCTCATCGCGGACCACACCATGATCGTGCCGCTTATAAACGGGATTCCCTGGTGGTATTTTGACGGCGAGGGAGACCGCTGGGGCGGCTTCGACATCACCTCCGTTGATCCCGACCATGCGCTAAAGAAGCTCATTCCATCGCGTCAGGTTATCGGCACCACGACGATGATCGCCGCGGAACGCTTGCGAGTGGGCACCGCCCGCACAATCCATCCGATGCATCTGACGATTGGCGAACTGAACGATCATCCATCCAAGCGCTTGGAAGAACTCGCCGGGATATTGAGGCGCTCGGGTATCGACGTCCGCGTTGCATCACGCATCAGGGATGCCGTCTGGACCAAGGTCGTACGAAACCTAATTTCCAATCCCGTGACTGCAATTACCGGTGCAACGCTGGGCGAGAACTTTGGAGACGAACATCTCGCAGCGATCAGCCAGCAGATGCTCCACGAAGTTCTTCCGGTTATCGCCGCATACGGATCGAAGCTTGAGTTGGACCCGGATGAAATCCTCGAATCCGGGCGTCGGCTCGGAGAGGTCAAGACCTCCATGCTGCAGGATTTCGAGCGCGGCAGTCCTCTGGAGTTGGCCGCAATCTGCGACGCGGTAATCGAACTGGCCGACCGGCGCGGTATCGATCTTCCCATTGTTCGTGCGATCACCGGAATCGCGCATTTTAAAAGCCGAGATCGGCGCCGCGACGTTGCCTAACCGGCTCGATCGCGCCCCGTTTCATCATGCGGATCGGCTGTGTAGCGCCAATCTCGAGCCGATCGCGACCTCACGAATTAAGCACCAATGACATTTGAGTTTGTGGCAATGAATGCATTTTTTACGACCGTCTTCGGCACGGTGGAACTTGGAATTGTCGACGAAGTGCTCACCGAGTGGCGAAACGAACGCTTGTTGGATTTGCACGATCCCGACGTTGAACTGGCGGCCGCGATCCTGATCCACTTGTTCCGTGAAGGACACCGAACCACACCAGGGCTTCGAAACGCCGCATCCTGCCACAAGTGGCTCTCGGAACATACGTTTCGAGACATTCCCGCATACGCCTCCGTGGCGGATATGCGAACGAGTTGACTGCCTCCGGTGACCGTCGAACGGTCGAAGCCGTTTGACCGCATCGACGTGTTGTAGCAGGCCAATAGCGAGGGCGCGTACTTTACGCGCGCTGTCGGACGCGTCGCGCGGCTGCTTCGAGAAGTTCGGTCTCGAAAGAGTTGTCGCGATCGACGGTTTTGAACAGCTTGAAATTATCGGTGTAGTCGACGTTCACGCTGATCAGCACCGAGCCGGCTGTTTCGAAGGCCTTGTGCAGCGTCGGTCCGATGTCATGGCAGCGAAAGGCGTGTTCCAATCATCTCGCACGACGCGAGCGGAACCGTCCGATCTCAGCTGATAGAAAACGCCACCGAAGCCGATCATCTCATCGTCAAGATTGCTGAAAGTGCCGAGGCCGAAATCGCCATAGGTCGTCTCACCGACTTACACACTGTCCGCGAGTGCGGAAATCGTCGAGGTCTGATATCCTATTGAATGCTCCACTATCGTAGCTCGCTGGGTCACCGGCCGCGCCGAGGCACGGTGCATCGGCTCGCGGGCCTGGCCGGCGTCAACGTCGCCGACAGGCCCTACTAAATCTTCAGAATTGCTCCGCTACCCGGCCTGCGGCACGCCGATGGTTCCTACGAATTCTCTGACGACGGAGCAAAACTCCTCGGATTCTTCCATGAACAGGAAGTGTCCCGATGCAGCGAACTCGACCAATGTCGATCGCGGAATATTCTTGGCGAGAAAACGACTTGCCCGCGGCGGGCACACCCAATCATACCTGCCGACTAGCACCAGCGCGGGCACGACGATTTCCTGCAGTCGAGACCTAACGTCGTAGCTCGGGGCAATGTCATGCATAAAGTGCCGCATCATCCCGATGTCGGCGGAACAAAGGTCGAGAAGCTGCGGGACGCGATCCATATTGGCGGGTGCCGCGTAATAGGGTGCCACCTCGGTGAAGAACAACGCGATCGTCTCCGACGTGATTTCTCCGGAGAAGATTCGTGCAGCCGCTGCCAAGGCATCCGGCGACGCTCGAGATGCCAGCGGCGGAGCGACCGTCCCACCGTCGTCATCCAGCGAAGCGGTCGTCGGGCTGCTGCCGCAGAGAATGAGACCGCCGGTAAACGATGGATACTTCAGCGCGAGATGCAGGGCTACGAAGCCGCCGGCCGAATGCCCGAACACGATGGGCGAGGAAATGCCGAGGTGCCCGCACAAGGAAACGACGTCATCAGCCATCTGCTCCAAGGTACAGGTGCTGAGATCCGGCCTGCCCGATCGGCCCTGCCCCCTCAGATCGACAAAGATGATCTGCGCTATGTCACTGAGTTTGCCGAGATCCGGCCGCAGGTAGGCGTGATCGAAGCCCAGGCCTCCATGCAAAACGATGATGGAGGGCTTGGGGCTGAGCCGATTTCCCTCAATGGAGAAACCGCTGCCTTCGATATCGAAGAAAATTTCCGTGCCGTTTAATTTAGCGTACATCGCACTGCCTTGTTTTTTGGAAGACCCGTTCGAATTCTGGGGCGAGCAGATCGATCCAAGGTTTCAACGGGCCTGTATCGCACTACAGTTGCAACGACGGACCGAGGGACTGCAGGGCTCGGTGTGACCGCGGATGGGACCGGCCTACTGCCAAGCCCCGTTCGGCAATTGCCCATGATACGGAGTGTCCCGGCAGTCACCCCAGGGTCCCAACCAGAAACCCGGAGGGCACGCGCTCGGAGGATAATAGGGATCATAATAGGAAGGCTCTGCGTAAACCGGACGCGGCGGATGAGCGAGCTGCGCCGCAGCGACCGCGCCCGTTGCCAGGCCAAGCCCGTACCAGCCCGCATTGTTCCAGCCGTGCCAATGATCGACAAAGAGGGCGGCGGGTCCGCTCGCACCGTTCAAGCTTCCCTCGAGCACAGTGACATCGAAAGTCAGCGTGTCGCCTGCGAGCGCGGCGGACTTCAGCGTTACGACCGCATCACTGATATCGGATCTGCCGTTCAGCACCGAGATCGTCGCGTTCGGCGGGTCCACAGCAAAACTGTCGGGTCCCTGGTCCCACTGCTTGATGAGGTCTTCAGTCGAAAGGTGGCCGGCTGCCTGGGTGGGCCTATCGGCGAAGACGATCGAGTTTGGGGACACGCCGGTCAGAATAAGCTTGTTCCCTTCGAGCGTCGCCGCTTTTGAATCGATCACGAGTAGCGACGCCGCAGGCTCCTGTCGAGACGTCTGACCGACTATCTTCTGCGCGTGGATCTTGGCGGAGCGCTCATTCTCCATCGCCAGCGCATCCGAGGCGATAAGCCCAAACGAAATGAGCGCCAAACAAAATGCTGATTTCACTCTCATCGAAATTCTTTCTACGGGTCGTGCTACGAGCGCGCCATTGAGAGTGCGTGGACAGATGTGCCCACGCACCCTGACTTCATAAAAGTCTGCACGGTCGCCTTATGGATGACGGGTGATCAACGTACGATAGCTTCGCGGGTTTGGCGCAGAGCCTTCATCACAGTCTCGTTGAGGTTCAGATGGCCCTTTACGAGGTCTGGCGGCGTCAATGCCATCCATCGGTTCAGCGATACATCCGTGCAGAGGCGACTGTTGAAGACGTTGATCACCTTGACCGGCGTGGTGCCTGTGTTCTCGATGTAATGGCCCAGGGTACGCGGTACGAAGCCGACGTCGCCGGCGCGATAGTTGAACGTTCGTGCTTTCGACGTGGCATCGAAAACCGTCATTCGCGCTTCGCCTTCGACGTAGTACTGCCATTCGTCGGCGTCCGGATGCCAATGCATCTCCCGCATCCCGCCCGGCTCGATCTCGATGATCAGCGCGGAAAGCGTCGTTACCGGGAAGTTGCGCGCATCGATCGTCTTCACCGACCCGCCCATGTAACCGACCGCCGGGATTTCGGAGGAATGGAAGACATAGGACAAGGGCGGCGGGCTGTTGGGCAGCAGTCGGCGCACGGCATCAAGCGGTGCCGGCACCGGGAGTCGGAAGATGTATTTCTCCGATTTCGGAATGTCGGCGAAATTTTCGCTGGCGACGCCGAAATTCTTCGCAAGGACGCTCGGCGGAGTGTGCGCCATGTATTCGGTGATCAGCAGCGTCTCGTTCTCGGAGAAATTGCCGTCGTCAAACACGAGAAGGAATTCCGTTCCCACTTCAAGGCCCTGGATCGAGTGCGGCACACCGGCGGGCACGAGCCAGACGTCGCCCGGCTCGAGGTCGTCGATCGAGAGATTTCCTTCCGGATCAACAATGGTAAGGCGAGCGGTTCCCTGCAGGATATAGGCCCACTCGGCTTCCTTGTGCCAATGCAGTTCACGGACCACGCCAGGACCGAGGCGCATGTTCACGCCGGCCATGCTCTTGGCAACCGGAAATTCGCGCACGGTCACCTCGCGCGCCCAACCACCATCCTCGAGACGGTTGTGAGCCATCGCGAACGGGAATCTCAGGTTTGGCAACGAGCCGTTGTCTGTTTCCGGCGGGATCAGAACATCGGGGTTCTGCAGATCGAGCTCGATGTTGCGAGGACCGGGATCATCCGCTCCCCTGGTGCCACGGATCGGTTGAATGGTTTCGTGCTTGTTCATTGGGAATCCTCTGATTTTACGGTCTTTGGCGATGACCAAGGCCAGTGGCTGCCTGCCCTTGGTCGTGACGACACTCCCGGCAAGAGACGCAGAGTTAGGCAAGTTTGTAGGAAGCAGCGCCGGTGCCGGCGAGATTGCCGGCGTCGACGATCAGGTATTCCGGGCGGATCGGTGCGCCCTCAAGGAAGTTCTGCAGGATTTCGAGGGTACCGGCGGCATACCGAGCCTGTCCGGAGAGCGACGCCCCTGACATATGCGGCACCATTCCCTGGTGCGGCATGGTCCGCCACGGATGATCTGCCGGCGCGGGCTGCGGGAACCAGACGTCGCCGCCGTAGCCTGCGAGAGTGCCGTTTTCCAGCGCACGAACGACCGCGTCGCGATCGCACAACTTCCCGCGCGCCGTATTGATGAGATAGCTGCCAGGCTTCATCAGCGCGAACATCTTGTCATCGAACATGTGCTCGGTCGACGGATAGAGCGGCGTTTGCAGGTTGACGACATCGCAGACCTTGACGAGATCGTGCGGCGTCGCGTGATAGGCAAGATTCAGCTCCATCTCCACGGCCGGCGAAAGGCGGTGAGGATCGTAGTAGTGAAGATGGACATCGAAGGGCTTCAGGCGACGAAGCACGGCCAGGCCGATGCGGCCTGCGGCGATCGTTCCGAAATGCATGCCTTCAAGATCGTAACTGCGGCTGACGCAATCGGCGATGTTCCAGCCTCCGGAATTGGCAATCTCGTGAGCCGGAAGATAGTTTCGGACCAGCGACAAGACAGTCATGACGACGTGCTCGGCCACGCTGATGCTGTTCGAGAACGTGACCTCGGCAACGGTGATGCCGTGGTCCGCCGCGGCCTTGAGATCGACGTGATCAGAACCGATGCCGGCCGTGAGAGCGAGCTTGAGCTTCTTGGCTTTAGCAATGCGCTCGGCAGTCAGGTATGCCGGCCAGAAAGGCTGCGAAATGACAACGTCCGCGTCGGCGAGGTGACGGTCGAACTCGGAGTTTTCACCGTCCTTGTCACTGGTTACGACGAGCTCGTGGCCGTGCGAGGCGAGGTATGGCCGCAAGCCAAGCTCACCGGAAACGCAACCAACCAATTCACCCGGTTTGAAGCCAAGTGTTTCTCTTGGCGACGGCACGGTCTGGCCATTCGGATAGGCTTTGATGAAAGGGATATTGTCCCGAGCGTACTTGGGCGGATAGCCTGTCTTGGGATCCGGGAAAAGTACGCAAAGAATCTTGGCCACTGGGCTCTCCATTGGTTTCGCGCCGTTTCGGTGCCGCGAGGGCACAGGCTCTCGTTTGCAGGAGAGGCGCTTTGGCTCCACTGCAGGACAAGTCGGGGTCGGCTTTCGATTTCAATAAATGGTGCATCACCCAATCCGGATATGATCCGGGTTGGCATCGTTGCGCCTTGTTTCATCAACGATGTGAAGGTAATTCGCCGGGTTACGAACCGCATCTATACAAAGGTTTAGACGCATTAGATCGATGGATCATGCCCCACGTGCTCGCGGAATTGACGTGTATCAAGCCATGCGCTTGCAGCAGCGTCATCCAAGCGGACGTTCGCTTATCTCGCTGCGGTCGATGTATATTCTGGTCACCTACGCGGCTCTCTATCCCGCAGTTCGCTGCTCCACGTCGACGCAATTGCACATCGGATAACTCTCAAGACTATTGCGAATAGTCTTGGCCGATTTCTCTGATAGGCCTTTGTCCGGTACCGCCTAAACGTAGGTATAGATGCCCGTTCTTTGCGTCGCGAATAACATCTTCGGAGCTGTTATCGACGGAGAATTTTCATGCTGACTGGTCCGAGAATAGTGTTCCGGCACTCCTTGATGAAGGCTGCCTCGACCATCTTGATATGCGGCGCGCCGGCGTGCGGCTTTGTTGCCGAGTCCTCCCTTGCGGCCGACAGCGCTGTGGCGGGTCCCTCGACCGTTCCGGTTCAAGTCGCCAGTCCTGTGATCAGCGACGTTCCAATCTACCTGGATGGCTTGGGCGCCGTGCAGGCGTTCAATACGGTCGCGGTCAAGTCTCGCGTCGACGGACAATTGCAGAGCGTCAATTTCATCGAGGGGCAGTATGTGAAGAAGGGGGACCTGCTGGCGGTCATCGACCCTCGTCCATACCAGGCCGCGCTCGATCAGGCGGTGGCCAAGATTCAACAGGACGAAGCCGATCTGGCCAACGCTAAGTTTTTGCTCGGCAAAGACCAGAAGCTCTCGGAACAGGGGATCACAACGCAAGAGACTCTTGAGGCGCAGGAGAGCCAGGTGAGCCAGCTGGTCGCGCAGCTCGCCCAAGACAAGGCGGCCAAAGCGGCGGCTGATATTTCGCTTTCTTACACCCAGATAACGTCGCCGATCGACGGGCGCACAGGTATTCGCCTGATCGACGCCGGCAATCAGATCCAGACCACGGATTCCGGCGGCATCGTCGTGGTGACGGAGATGCAACCGATCTCGGTCATTTCAACGCTCAGAGAAGATGATCTGCCGTCCGTTCAGCAAGCGCAGAAACAAGGTCCTGTCGAGGTCGAGGCGCTCAGCAGCGACAAGTCGAGCAAGCTGGCGACCGGCCACCTTTCCCTGATCGACAATGAAATCGATCAGTCCAGCGGGACAATCCGCATCAAGTCGGAGTTCCAGAACGCCGATAATGCATTGTGGCCCGGCCAGTTTGTCACGCTCAGGCTCCGGGATCGAACTCTCTCAGGCGCGCTGACCGTGCCGTCATCCGCTCTCCAGCGGGGAACCGATGGTTTCTACGTCTACGTCGTCAATCCAGACTCCACCGTTTCGGTCAGACAGGTCTCTCCCGGGCCGATTGAAGACGGCAAAGCGGCCATCACCACCGGGCTGGCGGCATCCGACAAGGTCGTGACCCAAGGCCAGTATCGGCTGCAGGAAGGAACGAAGGTTTCCTTCACTCCCATCCAAACTTCCACAACCTCCGCAAGCAAGGTGAACTAGCCGATGTCGATCAGCTCTTGGTTCATTCAAAGGCCCATCGCGACCTCGCTGTTGATGGCCGGACTTTTCGCCGTGGGGGTTGCAGCATATCCCTTGCTGCCGGTCGCCCCCCTGCCCCAGGTCGACTTTCCAACGATCCAGGTTTCGACGCAGCTTCCGGGCGCGGACCCCAAGACCATGGCGTCTTCGGTGACGCAGCCACTGGAACGACAGTTCGGGCAAATTCCCGGCGTCACCCAGATGACATCAAGCAGCACGCTCGGAAGCAGCTCGATTACCCTTCAGTTTGACCTGTCCCGCAATGTGGACGGCGCCGCACAGGACGTCCAGACAGCCATCAACGCTGCCGGCGGGCAATTGCCGACAGGCCTTCCATCCCCGCCCACCTATCGCAAGGTAAATCCAGCCGACCCACCGGTCATGGTCCTCGCTCTCACATCGAATACGGCACCCCTGACGCAGGTGGATGACTTCTCCGAAAGCATCCTTTCACAACACATCAGCCAGCTCAGCGGCGTTTCGCAGGTTCTGGTGTTTGGTCAGCAAAAGCCAGCCGTGCGGCTGCAGATCGAGCCACGCAAGATCGCGGAGCTTGGCCTGGGACTGGAAGACGTTCGCACAGCAGTGACGGCTCTCACCACCGACTCCCCGAAGGGAAGCATACAGGGCAAAGAGCGAACCTACACCCTCTACGACAACGATCAGATCCTTCAGGCAGCTCCCTGGAACGACGCAATCGTTGCCTACAAGAACGGCGCGCCGGTTCGCATCCGCGATATCGGGCAGGCCGTCGATGCCGCGGAAAATACGCAGCTCGCAGCCTGGTCGAACGGAAAGCCCGCGATCCTCCTCGCGGTGTTCAAGCTGCCGGGCGCCAACGTCATCGACACGGTCGAACAAATCAAAGCTGAACTGCCTGGCCTGCAGCTGCTTGCTCCCGCTGATATTCATCTCGATATTCTGAGCGACAGGACAGTCACCATCCGGGCTTCGGTGCTCGATGTCGAGACGACGCTGATGATCACCGTCGCCTTGGTGGTGGCCGTGATTTTTATCTTCCTTCGAAGCTTCTGGGCCACGGTCATCCCGAGCGTAACGGTACCGCTGGCGCTCATGGCCACGCTCGCGCTGATGTATGTGGCCGGCTTCAGCCTGGATAACCTGTCGCTGATGGGGCTGAGTATTGCGGTCGGATTCGTGGTCGATGACGCCATCGTCATGATCGAGAACATCCAGCGGCACATGGAGATGGGAAAGACGCCTTTTCGGGCCGCGCTCGACGGGGCTCAGGAAATCGGGTTCACTATTGTTTCCATCAGCATTTCGCTGGTCGCGGTGTTCATCCCGCTGCTCTTGATGGGTGGCATTGTCGGCGAACTCCTCAGGGAATTCGCGATCACGGTCACGATGACCATCATTGTTTCGGCTCTCATCTCGTTGACAATCACCCCGATGATGAGCTCGCGGTTCTTGAAACCTGAGAACAAGGCAGCGCATGGCCGCGCCTATCTGGTCTTCGAACGCGGTTTCGATCATTTGCTGTCTGGCTATCGGCGATCGCTGGACGTAGCACTGCGCTATCATCGCATCACCTTCGCGATCTTCCTCGCGTCGCTCGGTGCAACGGCATTTGTGTTCATCCAGATTCCCAAGGGCTTTTTCCCGACCCAAGATACCGGCCTGATCACCGGCGTCCTCGAAGCCTCGCAGGACATATCCTTCAAGAAGATGTCGCAGCTTCAGCTTGAAGCCGACCGGATCGTCCGAAGTGATCCGGCAATCGCCACCGTCGGCATGCAGGTTGGTGGCGGCGCGGGCTCAACATTGAACGTCAGCCGTATGTTCATCACCCTCAAGCCGCTCGACGAGCGGGACGCGTCAGCGACTGGCATTATCGAAAGACTGCGCCCGAAGCTGGCGCGGCTGGAAGGCGCACAGCTCTTTCTGCAGGCGGCCCAGGATATCAACGTTGGGGGACGAAGTGCTGCGACGCAGTTCCAGTATACCCTCCAGGACGGCAATCCGGCGGAGTTGAATGATTGGGCAGACAAGCTTCTGGCCAAATTCAAGACCCTTCCGGAACTCGCCGACGTCGCGACCGACCAGCAGAACGGCGGGGCCACGGTGACGTTGCAGATCGATCGAGATCAAGCCTCTCGGTTCGGCATCCCGCCTCAGCTGATTGACAGCACGCTTGATGACGCCTTCGGCCAGCGGCAGATCACCCAGTATTTCACCGATCTCAACAGCTATCATGTCGTGCTTGAGGTGGCTCCCGAGTTTCAGCATTCGCCGGATGCGATAGACAACCTCTATCTGAAATCGCCGCTGACCGGACAGCAGGTTCCGTTGAATCAGTTGGTAAAGCAAACGACCGAGCCCAATGCCGCGCTGGCCGTAAACCACCAGAGCCAGTTTCCGTCGGTAACGCTGTCCTTCAATCTGTCGAAGGGTACCGCCCTCAGTCAGGCTGTCGCGGCGATTTCCCGGGCCGAACACGAGTTGAACAAGCCAGCAACGCTCATCAGCACGTTTCAGGGCAATGCGCAGGCCTTTCAATCTTCGCTTGCAACAGAACCCGTTCTGGTTCTTGCAGCTCTCATCGTGATCTATCTGATCCTCGGAGTTCTCTACGAGAGCTACCTGCATCCGCTTACAATTCTGTCGACCCTGCCGTCAGCCGGATTGGGTGCTCTCACCATGCTTTGGCTGTTCGGATTCGACTTCACAGTGATTGCGCTCATTGGCGTCATTCTCCTCATCGGTATCGTGAAGAAGAACGGCATCATGATCGTGGATTTCGCGATCGAGGCACAGCGACAGTCCGGATTGTCACCCGAGGATGCCATTCGGCAGGCATGCCTGCTGCGCTTCCGGCCGATCATCATGACAACCGCAGCTGCCATTCTCGCGGGCGTTCCTCTGATGTTGGGTCACGGAACGGGATCGGAGCTGCGCCAGCCTCTGGGTTACGCAATCGTTGGCGGTCTGCTGATCAGTCAGATGATGACGCTCTACACCACGCCAGTCGTCTATCTCTATCTTGAGCAACTGAGCTCGATGTTCAGACGGCGCGGATCCGTGGAGACTCCCACCGAGGCCGCCCGATAGCGAAAACGCGCAGTCGCGCCCCTAGGCCAACAACGCGTCGATCCGTTTTCCTCGATTTCAGGAGACCTACAAAATGCAACTCAAACAATTTCGGAAGAACTTACGGCTCGCCCTGGTCCCGGTTTCGCTTTCCGCGATATTCCTTCTGGATATCCTGGGACCGTTCGATCCGGTGATCACCGTTCTCTACATTCCCGTCATCGTCATATCGACGCGAATTTTCCCGAAGGGCATTGTGACCTATCTCGGTCTTGTGTGCGTGGTCCTGACCTGCGCGAGTTTCGTGCTCGGACACGTCGAAGGCTTCGACAAGGTAAGGCTCGGGCAGTTTGCCGCGATCCTGCTTGCAATCACGGCAACCACCTCGTTTGCCGTATGGCTTCCAAACTCGAACCGGCTAGGCGAATAGGCGTAGCGTTTGCGGGGCTGCAGATATCGAGAACGCCTGTCTTCAAGACCGGAACAAAAAGGGCCGACGTAGCATTTGCGCTAGGCCGGCCCGACATTGCCAGTTTAAGCAGCCGCGAACGGCACAGCCACGAAGGTCTTGTTTTCGCCGCGCTGTATCAGCAGCAGCACTGACTTCTTTTCGTCCTTCGCCGCGGTCGCAACCGCGCTCTTGGCTTCACTGGCATCGTGTACAGCCTTGCCGTTGACCGATACGATGATGTCACCGGCTTTGAGGCCTGCCTCGGCCGCCGGCTTATCGGGCGCGACATCCGCTACAACAGCACCTTCGACATCCTCGGAGACACCGACGCGCTCGCGCACCTGCGGTGTCAGGTCGCCGAGCGATACTCCGATCCGCGGACCGGTCGGCGCTGCTTTGTCGTCGGCCTTGAACGACGCCTTCTCCGGCTTGCCGTCGTCGTTTCCGCCGATCGCAACGTTCAGGTCGAGACTCTTTCCGTCACGCCAGACCGTAATGGTCTGCTTGTCGCCAGGCGAGAGATCCGCGACGAGCCGCGAGAGGTCCTTCGGCGTGGAGACTGTCTTGTCGCCGACAGCGGTAATCGCATCGCCCTGCTCGATACCGGCGCGGGCCGCGGGAGAACCCTTCGTCACGTCAGCAACCAGTGCTCCGGCCGGCTTTGCCAGCCCGATCGCATCGGCAACGTCCTGCGAGACTGGCTGGATTTGGACACCGAGATAGCCATGGTCGATGGAGCCGTTCTTTTGGAGCTTGGCGACGATCATCTTCGCCTGATCGGCGGGAATAGCGAAGCCTACGCCCACGCTGCCGCCGTTAGGCGAGTAGATCGCCGTGTTGATGCCGACAACCTTGCCGTCGCTGTCCACGAGCGGACCACCCGAGTTGCCATGGTTGATCGGTGCGTCGATCTGGATGAAGTCGTCATAGGGACCACTATGCAGGTCCCTGCCGCGGGCGGATACGATACCTGCGGTGACCGTCGTCCCGATGCCAAACGGGTTGCCGATAGCAAGCACCTGATCGCCAAGTCTCAGCTTGTCGGAGTCACCCCAAGCTACGGTCGGAAGCTCCTTCTTCGCGTCCACCTTGACGACAGCGAGATCGGCCTTTGGATCAGCGCCGACGAGCTTGGCGGACAGTTCAGTCCCGTCATCCAATGTCACCTTGATATCCGTGGCATTCGCGATCACGTGGTTGTTGGTCACGATGTAGCCGTCCGGGCTGATGATGAAGCCCGATCCGAGCGCCTGTGCGCGCTCGCCGGATTGCGGACCGGGAGCCTGTTGAGGCACCGGAATGCCCTGCTGTTCGAAGAATTGCTTGAACTGCTCCTGCATCTGCGAATTGTCGTCGCCGTCTTGCTGGGCCGGCGCTTTCATCGTCGTAACGATCGTCACGACAGCCGGCTTGTCGGCATCGACGACCGAGGAAAAGGAATTGCCGGCAGACGATCCCGAGATCGAAGCGCTTGCCGGCGTGGCGAACGCCGACGACGTTTCAAGAGCGAGCGGAATGGAAGCAGCGCCAACAACAAATGCTGCACCGAGAAGGGCCACCGACCGGCGGCGTTTGATAATGTTCGTCACGATATCAGTCCTGAGAAGAGTTGCTCAAACCGCGTGAATTCGTAACTCATCGCGTGGACTAGATATGAAACTACAAGTACGGATTTACAAATTAAAGGTTAGTTACATTCTCATTGCGAATATTTAATACATTACTTCCAGTTAATACTTTGAAGAACGCTCCAACGACTGCCTTCCAGCCGAGCACTGCCCTCCAGCAGGATCGCATGAAACGGCCGTATCGACCACCAGCGCTGTCATTGCCAGCAAACCGACGCAGGCAAATCCGAGCGAGGCAGCGACGCCTACAGACGAAACAAAAATCGTTCCTCCGATGACCCCCGTTATGAACGAGATCCATGAACATCCGTGCACGCGTGCATGTGACCAACTGGCCGACTTCTTGAACGCGTGACCGATGGCCTGGCCGAAGCCGAACAGGGCTCCGGTAATGAACCCCTTGCCGACGTCCGTGCCCGAGACATTCTGGTGCATGACATTTTGCATCCCCATCGTCAGCCCGATGAGCAGCAAGGCAGGAGTGCCAAACCCGATAGCCGCCAGAAAGGCCGAAACGCAACAGAGCGCGATCTCACTCAAAATGAGAGCGAGAAGAGGTCTCTCAAGGGCATCAGATATCAGCGTTCCTATCGCGGAGCCTGCTACGAACGCAGAAATCACATAGAACGCCTGGAGGACATCGCTCCATTTTGCCTGTGCAAATGACATGCCCAAATGCGTGCTGTTCCCACTCATGAAGGACACATACAGATGATTGAGTTGCTGATACCCGATGGCATCCAGGAAACCTGCAATTGCGGTCGCGATTGACGCAAACAGCATCGGCTTCGACGGGTTTTCTCGACTCAGTCTTTTTAGCAGCGGGAGGAAAGTGCTTCGCATGGTCGGATGCTACTCGTCAGATGGTGACACTGGCAGAGCTGCTCAAGCCGCTCTTTGATCCAAGTGGTGGTCAGTCAGGGCAAACATCTGATCGGAACGGCAGATCATCGCGATTGTAAAACCATTCAGGATAGCACTCATCCTCGTCATCGAAGTTGTCGATAAATCCGTCGCCGTGGCGGAACCGGCGCGTAATGCGATGGGTGCGGCTGAGATCGCCGCCTTGATACCCGATGTGATCTCCATCGAATCCTTCACCGCCGTCGCGACCGTAACCATGTGAGCGATCGCCGCCGCCGAAGCCGCCTTCATGTCCGCCACCGTGGTCACCATGGGCGATCGCAGTGGTCGATATCAGGCAGGGAGCAGTGAGCGCCATCAAGGCAACTAGGATGACATGTGTCAGGCGCTTGGGCATGGAGCGTTCCTTTTGAACGGCGACAAGAAGACGGCTGCAATCCACCGCAATCTAGCTCTTGCCGGCATGCCGGTGATCTATACCGACGTTTAACCGGCTCATACTTACAGGCATGCGCCGCGAGAACGTGCTGGCGCTGGACGAAAGCCAAGCCGGTTTCTCTTTCCCTATTGACGTCGAGAAGCAGAACCGACCAAACAGTCTTCGAAGCTGCATCAAAGACGGGGACGGGACCGGATGCGAGAAACTGATTTCGTCAGCGGATTCGCCAGAGGGCTGAAGGTCATCGAAGCTTTCGAGGAAACGCGCCAGCGTTTGTCGATTGCGGAAGCGGCGAAGCTGACCGGGCTCGACCGCGCCACCGTGCGGCGGTCGCTGCTCACCCTCGCCGAACTCGGCTATGCCGATTACGACGGGAAATTCTTCACCCTGACACCCAAGATCCTGCGGCTCGGACATGCCTACCTCTCGGCGACACCCCTGCCCGTGCTGATCCAGCCGCATCTGGATCAGCTGTCGGAAAAAGCCGGCCAGAGCGCCTCGGCCTCTGTGCTCGACAACACGGAGGTCGTTTACATCGCGCGCGCCTCGCAGCGTCGCGTCATGTCGATCAACCTGACGCCCGGAAGCCGGTTGCCTGCCTTCTGCGCCTCGATGGGCCGCGTGCTGCTGGCAGCGCTTCCTGAAGCAGAAGCGAGAGCGGTCCTTGCGCGCACGGACCGTAAGCCCAACACGCCGAACACCAAGACCGATGTCGAGGAGCTGCTGGCGGAGTTTCGACGCGTCCGCGAGCAAGGCTACGCTCTTATAGACCAGGAGCTGGAAATCGGTCTTTGCTCGATCGCAGTTCCTGTGGAGAACGATCGCGGGCAGACGGTGGCGGCGATCAACATCGGCGCACCGGCTGCGCACATATCAGCGGCCGAAATGCCTGCGCGCTACCTGCCGCTGCTCAGAGAGACACAGAAGGCGCTCCGCCTGGTCTTGCGCTAGCCGCCAAGCTTGGCGCGCTCCGCCTGACGCCATGACCGAGGGGTCTGCCCGGTCTGCTTGAGAAAGAAACGCGAAAAATAGGCGGGATCGGAAAAGCCGAGGCGATAGGCGATCTCCTGCACGCTGCCAAACGTGAACACCAGCTCGCGCTTTGCCTCATCAAGCAGCTTGCGAGCGATCAGTTCATGCGCGCCGTAGCCCGTCGTTGCGCGTACGATCCGGTTGAGATGGGTCGGCGAGACGCCGAGCGCCTTGGCATAGAACGCCGCTGGCTGGTGTGATTTGAAATGCTGCTGGATCAGGCCGTGCAGCAGTTCCATGCGGCGTTCATTTTCGTCCGCAGCCGCCTTGTCTTCCGGTCCCGCGGAAGACAGCCGTGCCGTCAGCAGCAGCGAGGCCGTCAGATAGGATTCCAGCAAGTCGTTGCGCCCGGCCCGCTGCTGCGAGAACTCTTGCCCGAGCCGCCGCAGGCAGGTCGCGACATGCCGCGCGTCTTCGTCGTTCACATCGAGCTTCGTCAGATGCGGCGATGCCATCCAGGCGCCGAGCCGGCTGCGATCGCCGGGGATCGCCTTCAGGTGCGAACTCAACACCGTGATGACGAAGCCATCGATATCCTTGGAAAAACGAAAGCCGTGATCGAGCCCGGGAGGAACTGTCACCACCGACTGCGCTTCGATCGGATGCCAGACGCCGGAGAACATCGCCTCGCCGGCCCCGCCATCGATGTACAAGATTTGAAAGAAGCCATCGTGGCGGTGCGGCCGAATTTCCCAATGATGCAAGCTACTTCTTGATGGAATCGTTTCGCAATGCAGCCAG
Organism: Rhizobium sp. Root708; assembly: GCF_001429725.1. Classification (GTDB taxonomy): domain Bacteria; phylum Pseudomonadota; class Alphaproteobacteria; order Rhizobiales; family Rhizobiaceae; genus Rhizobium. The sequence goes on from NZ_LMHV01000041.1 coordinate 182,479, forward strand.
AAATCGGGTTTTTGTCCGCTGCTTTCACCGTAGAGCTCGTATGTCGGAACACGCCTCGCCACAGTCGCCTCCCTGCGCCGCAATGTTCGATTAGTGCAATTTCATGGCGGAATTGTCCATTGTTGATCGCTCCGCGCCTCGGCAGAATTTGACGGAAGACACGTGCGGGAGGACACATGCGCACCAAGGTAGCCATTATCGGCTCCGGCCCATCGGGGCTTTTGCTCGGCCAGTTGCTGACGGAAGCCGGCATCGACAACATCATCCTGGATCGCGTTGGAAAGGACTACATTCTTGGCCGCGTACGCGCCGGCGTGCTGGAGGAAGGTACGGTCGGATTGATCGACAAGGCCAGGGCCGGAACGCGCATGCATGCCGAGGGTCTGCCGCATGACGGTTTCTCGCTGGCCTTCGACGGCCGCGATCATCGCATCGATCTTTACGGCCTGACAGGCGGCAAGCGCGTCATGGTCTATGGCCAGACGGAAGTTACCCGTGATCTGATGGAGCGACGCGAGATCTCGGGCGCCGAGACGATCTACGAGGCGGCGAATGTTCAGCCGCACGATTTCGATGGAGCCGCCCCCTACGTCACCTACGAGAAGGACGGCACCACCCGTCGCATCGATTGCGATTTCATCGCGGGTTGCGACGGCTTTCACGGCGCCAGCCGCAAGGCAGTGCCCGAGAAATCGCTGCGCACCTTCGAGAAGGTCTACCCATTCGGCTGGCTCGGAATTCTGGCCGACGTCGCGCCCGTCAACCACGAGCTAGTTTATGCCAACCATCCGCGCGGATTTGCCCTCTGTTCCATGCGGTCGGAACACCGCAGCCGCTACTACATCCAGTGTTCGCTCGACGAAAAGATCGAGGATTGGAGCGATGATCGCTTCTGGGACGAATTGCGCCGGCGCCTGCCCGCGCACCACGCCGAAGCAGTTTTGACCGCTCCCTCCTTCGAGAAGTCGATCGCTCCGCTACGCTCCTTCGTTGCCGAGCCGATGCGCTTCGGCCGCCTGTTTCTTGTCGGCGATGCAGCACATATCGTCCCGCCGACCGGCGCCAAGGGCCTCAATCTCGCGGCGAGCGACGTGCATTATTTGTTCTCGGGCCTCATGGAACATTACCAGGATCGCTCCAAAACAGGCATCGACGCCTACTCTCAAAAAGCGCTGGCGCGCGTTTGGAAAGCGGTTCGCTTTTCGTGGTGGATGACCACGATGATGCATCGGTTTCCGGATACCGGTGATTTCGACCAGAAGATTCAGGAAGCCGAACTTGACTACCTCACGCATTCACGCGCGGCCTCGACAGCGCTTGCGGAAAACTACGTCGGCCTTCCCTACTAGCTCCCCCTTCCGCCATCCACGGAAGGGAACTGTCAAACGGCGGCGGTTTGCGTCACGCCGCCGTTTGACAGATTTTTATGCAGTGCGCGGTGTTTGTTCATCGACAACGGCCATGGCTTCCGCCAGCGCCGCGCGAACACGCGCACGCTCCTCCGGATCGAGCTGCGTCATGTCGAGGTGCAGATCGAGGCCGGCAAAATGCTCGCTCAGGACACGCAGATTGCAATCGGTGCCAACCAATCCGTTGACCGCATAGGGGACGATCTCCCGCTGTATCCCCTTCATCGTGATCGGCGGAAGCGGTGTCGCGTCGACGATATCCTTCACCAGCGCGTAGGTTTCGTAGCTGATGACGATCTTCCCGCCCTCGGCGATGGACTGCAGCCTTGCTGCCAGGTTCGCCTCGGCGCCGATGATCGTGTAGTCCATCCGGTCGTTGCTGCCGAAATTGCCGACGTTGCAATAGCCCGAGTTGATGCCCATTCTGACGATGAACGGCTCTTCCGTGCCGTCGAGCCTCCACTTTTCCTTGAGTTCTCCGAGGCGCCGCTGCATGTCGACAGCCATGCGCAGGCATGCTTTCGCATCCTCGACGGCGCCGTTGGTTTCCGGATCACCGAAGAACACCAGCACGGCATCGCCGATAAACTTGTCGAGCGTACCGCCGTGCTTCAACGCGATGGCCGCCATCTCGGTCAGGTATTCGTTCAGCATTTCCGTCAGGGCCTCCGGCTGCAGGCGCTCGGCGGTGGCCGTAAAGTCCTTGATGTCAGAGAAGAAGATGCTCAGCCGCTTGCGCTCCGTCTGAACGACGACGTCCTTCTGGCCGCTGAAAATGCTTTTGTAGACCTGTGGCGAGAGATAACGCGAAATCTTCATCGAGATGCTGGCGAGGAACTCGTTGGCCGATTCCAGATCGCGGTTGAAGCCCTGGATCAGCGCGGTCTGCCGTTGCTGGAAGATGATGAAACCGATGCCGAGCGCGGCCATGCAGAGGAAGTAAAGCAGGAGATACTTGAACGCGAAGACGTTGCGCGCGAATGGCTGCTTGATGATGACTTCCTGAATACCGCGCACGTCACCGACCTTCCAGTCCGTCTTCGGGCTCTCCGGGTGCGTGTTGTGGCATGCCACACACGCCTTCCCCATGATGACAGGCGTCACCAGGCGAAAGGTGTTGGTGAAGCCGCTGCGGGTGATTTCGGTCGGCGTCTGCTTCTGATCTCCACGTAGCGCAGTCAGCGCCTTCGTCTCGAACGGGTCGAGAGGATGAGGCGCGCGCCGCTTGAACGGCAGATCCGAGAGGAAGCGATAGGTAATGTTGGCCTGCTGCTGACGGATGACGTCGCCCAGTTCCAGTGAAAGAGTGGCAGGGATGGGAATCGCACCGGGGATGTCCGCGTACTCGTGGGTGACGGTCGTGCCGGTGTCGCCACCGTTGGCGTGCGCGGCAAGAATGCGTCCGACGACATTGCTGGCATAGTATGAGCGTATGCTTGTTATCAACGAACTCATATCCTCGGCCTGGCGTTTGACGGCGCCCTGTGAGAGGGTGCTGACATCAAGCCAGACGGCAACCGGCAGACCGGCCAGCATCGCCAGGATCATGAAGGTGATGAAATATCCCGACTTTCGCGCGGTGTGACCGCGATCCGCTCCGTATGCCACGACAAACCTCGTCAAGATCGATCCGGGCCAGCACTGAACAGATCAGGAATGCCGGCCGCCGTTGCGCGTCGCCTATTTCCTCTGTCATGCACCGGTAATTCAGCCACGCATCTCGGCGAAGAACCCTTCCCGCAATGCAATATCGACAGGAGCACGCGTCCCTCCACGCCGTCAACCGCGCCATCGGTCCAATTTTGGAGGTATGTCGAGTGGCTAGACCTTACGAAACTCCAGTTCGTAGACCACCTCCTCGCCGTTCTTCGGGTCAATACCGGGCGCGCCGGTGATCGACAGACGGCTTCCGTCGATGGAAAAGGGTCTGATCAGGTCGCTGACGCCCCAGGCAGGATTCCAACTTGCGTCGACATGGTGAACCACGCGCCCGTTCTCGTATGTGTAGGTTCCGGCATAGGCGAGCATAGAGTCGAATAGCGCAGCCTTCTCGGCATCACTTGGCACCGCCCCCTTCAAGGCCGGTCTGTCCCGCCTGACGACGACAGCCATCACCCGCCCGTCCGGTTGATAGGACAGATAGCCGACAGGGTCAGGACCCATTGCATCCGTGACGGCGCCCGAGGCGATGGCCCGACGCTTCCACGAGATCATTCGCCACGTCCCATGCAATGCTGCGGCACCTCCCATGGTCCCCTCCCTCGTGCGCAGTTCATCCGCACAGATTAGCACGTGCGCACTTAAGCGAACAGGCTGCCTAAAGGCTGTCAGCAGCAGCAACCTCGGCGGCGGCCTCGCGGATCGTTTGCATCAGGATCGATTGCGGAAGCGAAGGGATCGCATCGGTACGCATGGTCAGGCCAACGGGCCCACGGGTCTCGGTCGTATCGATCGGCAGGACACAGAGAACACCGTCGCTGACATCCGAGGCGACCACACCGCTCGAGATGATCCAGATCGCATCGCTCTTGCGCACGAAAGCTCGCCCGAATGCGTCTGACACGGTCTCGATCTGGTTCGGCAGGCTCGCCACGCCGTTGGCGATCAGGAAGCTTTCGACGAATGGCCTGATGATCGAGGCTCTCGTCGGCATCAGCACGGTATAATCTCCAAGGCTGGAGAACAGAGACCGGCGGGACTCGAGAAGCGGATGACCGGCCCTGACCGCAAAGACGACCTGTTCGGAATACAGATGTTCGAACGAGAAGCCCGCCATCTTCTCCGCACTGGCAAGCCGGCCGACGACCACATCGAGATCGCCGACCCTCAACTGCTCGAGAAGAACGGCATTCTCCCCGGTCACGATCTTGATCCGGCTCCAGGTGTTTTCCTTCAGGAAAAGCTCCATCGCGCGCGGCATGATCCGCGTCGATACCGTCGGAAGCGCGCCGATGCGGATCGGCGGTGCCTCGCCGAAACGTTCCTGCGATACGGAATCCAGTCCCTGGCGCAAGGCGGTCAGCGCAGCGCCCGCATGCCGCAGGAACACCTCGCCGTAGCGCGTGATCTTGATGCCGCGCCCGTCTCGCTCGAAAACCGCGACGCCCAACACTTCTTCCAGCTCGCGGATCGTTTTCGTGACGGCGGGCTGGCTGACATGCAGCAGCTCCGCGGCCTTCATCACGCTTTTCTGACGCGCGACCTCGACAAATGTCTGGAGATGGCGAAACTTCACGCGACTGTCGATCATGGTTTTCATAACCTCAGAGTTATTGAAATGCCACGAAATATCATTTTACCTAACCAGATTAAACATCCAATTTGCCAGTGGGTCTGCGTGTGGCTTAGGCACCGCAGAGAGGAGATTTGCAGTGCAGTTTGCTCGTATCAACGATATCGCCATTCACTATCAGCTGATCGGCGCAGCCGCCGACAAGCCCGTCATCGTCTTTTCCAATTCGCTTGGAACGGACTTCCGCATCTGGCGCGACGTTATCGTGCGTCTGGCCGGTGACTACGCGATCGTGCTCTACGACAAGCGCGGACACGGGCTTTCCGATGTCGGCCAAGTGCCCTACTCCATGCAGGACCATGCATCGGATCTGATCGGCCTCCTGGATCTGCTGTCGGTCAAGCAGGCCTTTATCTGTGGCCTTTCCGTCGGCGGTTTGATCGCGCAAGCGCTCTATGAGCAGCGGCCCGATCTGGTGCGTGGCCTGATCCTCTGTGACACGGCCCATAAGATCGGCACCACTGAAAGCTGGAACGCGCGCATCGCGACCGTCGCCAGCAAGGGCATCGGCAGCATCGTCGATGGTGTGATGAAGTTGTGGTTCACGCCTACGTTCCGGCGTCCCGAAAACACCGCCTATCACGGCTACAGCAACATGCTCGTGCGCCAACCCGTTGAAGGCTATATCGCCACCTGCGAAGCGATCCGCGACGCCGACTATACGGTGGCAGCCACCAAGATTGGCGTTCCGACGATCTGCATCGTCGGCGATCAGGATGGCTCGACGCCACCCGATCTCGTCAAGTCCACCGCCAAGCTTATTCCCAATGCCCGTTTCGAGATCATTCGCGATGCCGGGCATATCCCCTGCGTGGAGCAGCCGGAAGCCCTGACGGCGATCATCCGCGCGTTCATCGATTTCGCATTGCATGGAGAAAAGAGCCCATGAGTGAACTCCACGAGCCATCGGAACGCTTCGAGCAGGGAATGGCGACCCGCCGGGCCGTGCTCGGCGACGCCCATGTAGACCGCGCCGAGGCCAGTTCGACGCCTTTCGACAAGCCGTTTCAGGATTTGATCACCGAAGCGGCTTGGGGTCATGTCTGGTCTCGGCCGACGCTGACAAAACGCGAGCGGTCGATCGTAACGATCGCGCTTCTGGCCGCTCTTGGACAGGATGACGAGGTGGCCATGCATGTGCGCGCCACCGTAAACACCGGCGCCTCACGAGATGACATCTGCGAGGCGCTGCTGCACGTGGCGATCTATGCCGGCGTTCCCGCCGCCAATCACGCCATCAAGATCGCCAAGCACGTTTTCGAACAGATGGACGCCGGCAAGGCGGCCTGAAAGGCATAAGATGTCTGATCTACCGAACCGCAAGCCCGAAACCGGCGCCTTTTTCGCCCGAGACCGCGAATGGCACGCGCCAGCCCTTACGCCCGGCTACAAGACCTCCGTGTTGCGCTCGCCACAACGCGCGCTGCTGTCGCTCGACGGCACGATCTCCGAGATCACCGGCCCGGTCTTCGGTCACTCCGTCGTTGGCGAGCTGGACAACGACCTCATCCATAATTTTGCCAAGCCGGGCGAGAGCGCGATCGGCGAGCGGATTGTCGTCCACGGTCGCGTACTGGACGAACGTGGGCGGCCGGTTCCCGGCGCACTCGTCGAGTTCTGGCAGGCGAATGCCGGCGGCCGCTATCGGCATAAGAAGGAAACCTATCTCGCCGCCATCGATCCGAATTTCGGCGGCTGCGGGCGATGCATTGCCGACGAGAACGGCCAGTATTCCTTCCGCACCGTTCGACCGGGAGCCTATCCCTGGCCGAACGGCGTCAACGACTGGCGACCCGCCCATATCCACTTCTCGATATTCGGCCACGGCTTTGCCCAGCGTCTGATCACGCAGATGTATTTTGAGGGGGACCCGATGATCTGGAAGTGTCCGATTGTCGGCACCATCCCTGACAAGCAGGCAATCGAACAGTTGATCGCGCCGCTGGACTGGGGCAACACGATCCCAATGGACGCACGCGCCTACAAGTTCGACATCGTGCTGCGCGGCCGCCGCTCGACGATGTTCGAGAACCGCATGGAGGGCAACTGATGGTGCAGGAACTCGGCTACCTCAAGGAAACGCCGTCGCAGACAGCAGGCCCTTACGTGCATATCGGACTGACACCGAATATCTGCGACATCGGCGGCGTCTACAAAACCGACCTCGGCTCGGTGATGGTCAACGACAAGACGCTTGGCGAGCGGATCACGGTGAAAGGCCGCGTTCTCGACGGCGCCGGCGCACTGGTCCGTGACGCCGTCATCGAAATCTGGCAAGCCGACAGCGCCGGTCTCTACAACAGCCCATCCGAAATGCGCGGCACGGCCGATCCCAACTTCACCGGTTGGGGCCGTTGCGCAACCCGCGCCGAAGACGGCGTATTCTCCTTCGAAACGATCAAGCCCGGCCGTGCCCCCTTCAAGGACGGGCGCAAGATGGCGCCTCACATCACCGTCTGGATCGTTGCACGTGGCGTTAACATCGGCCTGCATACCCGCATGTATTTCCCTGAGGAAGCGGAGGCGAACAAGGCTGATCCCCTGCTCCTGCGCATCGAGCACCGCGAACGCGTCGATACCCTGATCGCCAGCCGTGAGGGATCGATCTATACCTTCGACATCAGGCTCCAGGGCGACGGGGAAACCGTGTTTCTGGATATCTGAGCTGCCGGCAGCGCGGGCATCTTGCAACGAACCCGTTCCGGGCGCAGTAAGGAATGCCCGCAAGAAAGACGCCGATGACCATCTCAGCTTTCGACCACCCCTTCCTTTCCGGCCTGCTCGGCGACGAGGAAACCAAATCCTATTTCGCTGCAAAGGCGGATATCCGCGCGATGCTGGATTTCGAGGCCGCGCTTGCGAGAGCCGAGGCCATTCACGGCGTGATTTCGCATGATGCCGCCCGCCATATCGGGAACGTCTGCGCCACCTTCGAACCCGACATATTGCGGCTCAGGACAGCGACAGCCCGCGACGGGGTCGTTGTCGCCGATCTCGTCAAGCAGCTTCGCAATGCGGTCGGAAGTCCATTCTCGGACAGCGTTCATCTCGGGGCGACGAGCCAGGATGTCATCGACACGAGCTTGATGACCCGGCTGAAGGCGGTTGCGTTCCTGTTTGCAAACAGGCTGTCGCACATTGCCGGTCGACTCGACGATCTCGATGCGCGGTTTGGCGATAACGTCCTGATGGGGCGGACACGCATGCAGGCAGCGATCGCGATCACCGCGTCGGATCGTTTGCGTGCATGGCATGCGCCGCTCGACAATTATCGCGACCGGCTGACGGAGCTTCGCTTTCCTCTGCAATTCGGCGGGGCCGCCGGTACGCTGGACAAGCTCCATGACGATGCCGTCGCAGTCCGCGCCTCTCTCGCGCAGGAGCTTGGGCTTTCGGACGTGCCGCAGTGGCAAAGCCAGCGCGCTGTTATCGCGGACTTTGCCAATCTGCTGTCGCTCATCAGCGGAAGCCTCGGCAAATTCGGCCAGGATATCGCACTATTGGCGCAGGCCGGCGATGAGATCGAGCTTTCGGGCGGCGGCGGATCCTCGGCCATGGCACACAAGCAGAATCCCGTCGCCGCGGAAACGCTTGTTGCCCTTGCCCGCTTCAATGCGACCCAGCTTTCAGGCATGCATCAGTCGCTCGTGCATGAGCAGGAGCGATCCGGTGCCGCCTGGACGCTCGAATGGCTCATTCTGCCGCAAATGGTTATGGCTACGGCTGCTTGCCTGCGGCTGGCGCTTGAACTGACGGCAAACATCAAGCGGATCGGCTCCGCAAACCATAACCGCTAAACTATGTATTTCGCCTTTTATTTCATTTTACATTACCGTTTTGGATGAGACACTATCGCTACGAGTTTAGCTTCGGGCTAATCCGGCGTTGGAGTGCGCCACAGTCAATGGGAGGATTTATGAAACGGTTTGTCCTGGCCGCCGTCGCGGCAGTTGTCATGAGCACGGCGGCTTACGCCGACACGATCAAGGTTGGCGTCGTCGGGCCGTTTTCGGGTCCGTTTGCCCTGCAGGGCAAGAACTTCAAGGCCGGCATCGACGCCTACATGGCGATCAACGGAGACAAGGTCGGCGACAACACGGTCGAGATTATCTATCGCGATCTTCCCGCCGCCGATCCGGCACAGTCCAAGGCGTTGGCGCAGGAACTGGTCGTCAAGGAAAAGGTCCAGTACCTTGCCGGTTTCTATTTCACGCCGGATGCCATGGCCGCCACGCCGATCCTGAAGCAGGCAAACACGCCGCTCGTCATCATGAACGCCGCCACCTCGGCGATCGTGACGAAGAGCCCGCTGGTGGTCCGTACCTCGTTCACGACCTGGCAGACCTCGACCCCGATCGCCAAGGTTGCCCATGACGCAGGCGTCGCAAAGGTGATCTCCGTCGTCAGCGACTACGGCCCGGGCGTCGACGCCGAAAACGCATTCAAGGCTGCTTTCGAAAAGGAAGGCGGGCAGGTCGTCGAGGCGATCCGCATGCCGCTCTCGACGAATGATTTCAGCCCGATCATGCAGCGCATCAAGGATTCCGGCGCCCAGGGTGTTTTTGCCTTCCTGCCGTCGGGCCCCACCACGCTCGGCTTCGTCAAGGCCTATAACGAGAACGGTCTCAAGGCTTCCGGCATCAAGTTCTTCGCGCCTGGCGACCTGACGCAGGAGTCCGATCTGCCCGCCCTTGGCGATGCAGCACTCGGCATCCAGACGACCTTCCATTATGCGGTCTCGCATGACTCGCCCGAAAACAAGGCGTTCGTCGATGCGGCAGGCAAGGCAATCGGCAACAAGGCGGAACTGTCCTTCCCTGCTGTCGGCGCCTACGACGGCATGCATGTCATCTACAAGATGATCGAGGCGACCGGCGGCAAGCAGGATGCGGCCAAGGCCGTCGATGCGGTCAAGGGTCTTTCCTGGGTCAGCCCGCGCGGTCCGGTCTCCATCGATCCGGAAAGCCGCCACATCACGCAGAATATCTACCTGCGCGAAGTCACCAAGGCTGATGACGGCACTTACTACAACAAGGAAGTACAGACCTTCGAAAAGCAGAGCGACCCGGGCCTCGCCGCTGCGAAGTAACGGCTGAACTGCCTTCAATATCTGCAGCGGACCTGAAAATGCCTGGAACGCAAGGGTTCCAGGCGCCCGATCCGGCCCGCTCGAACAGCATCGGGATAGCCTCATGCAAACAGTCTTCAGCATAGCCGTCGATGCGCTCGCCTATGGCATGGTGCTATTCGTCATCTCGATCGGCCTTTCCGTCACGATGGGATTGATGCGCGTCGTCAATCTCGCCCACGGCGCCTTCGCCATGATCGGAGGCTATATTGCTTCCTACGCGGCACGCGATCTTGGGCTCGGATATGGCGTTGCGGTGGTTGCCGCCGTCGTCGGAACGGTCATCATAGCAATTCCGATCGAACGCTTTCTCTACAGGCGCATCTATGGCGCTCCGGAACTGACGCAGGTGCTGATGACGATCGGCATTACCTTCTGCATCATCGGCATCGCGAACTATGTGTTCGGCCCGACGCTGAAGACGATCCCGCTGCCATCGGGGCTGCAGGGCTCCGCCGACCTTGGCTTCCGGACCATCCCGGTTCATCGCCTCTTCGCAATCCTCTGCGGCCTCGCGGTCGCGGGCGGGCTTTGGTACGCGATTGAAAAGACGAGCTTCGGCGTGAAATTGCGCGCTTCCGTTGACAATGCCGCCATGGCAGCCGCGCTCGGTGTCCGCACGCAGATCATCTATGCGTTGAGCTTTGCCGTCGCTGTCGGGCTTGCCGCTTTCGGCGGTGTGGTCGGCGCCGAACTCCTGCCGGTCGAGCCCTATTATGCGCTGCGCTACATGGTGACTTTCCTGGTCGTGGTCTCGGTCGGGGGCGCTGGGTCGATCCCCGGCGCATTGATCGCCTGCCTGGTGCTCGGCGGTATCGACACCACGGGGCGTTACCTCATGCCGGAGTTCGGTGAATTCTTCTTCTATCTCGCGGTCATTGCCATCATCTGCATATTCCCGCGTGGTCTTGCGGGAAGGGCGAAATAGGATGGCTGCTATCATGAATACCGAAACAGCGACCTCGGCCTCCACCCGCACCCATCGTTCGTGGGGACGCGATGCCGCCGGCGTTGCGGCGATCCTGCTCGTTGCCGTCATCGGCTACTTCGTCTTTCCGGACAATCTGGCGCTGCTCACGCGCATCGTCGCGGTCGCCCTGCTTGTCCTCTCTCTCGATCTCGTGACCGGTTACTGCGGTGTGGCGACACTCGGCCATGCTGCACTTTTCGGGTCCGGCGCCTACGCGGCCGGCATCGTCTCGGCGCATTACGGCATCAACGATCCGTTGCTGATGACGCTCGCCGGCATCGTCGGCGGGGCAGCCGCCGGATTGGTTAGCGGCGCGGTCATCCTGCGCGGCCACGGCCTGCCGCAGCTCGTGTTGTCGATCGCGCTGATCAACCTGTTCCACGAATTCGCCAACAAGGCGTCCGGCTGGACCGGAGGCAGCGACGGCCTCTCCGGCATCTCGGCCGATCCAATCTTCGGCTACTTCGAGTTCGACCTTTACGGCCATACGGCCTATGCGTTCGCGATCGCACTTCTGCTGATCGTCTTCGTGGTGCTTCGCCTGCTTGTCCGTTCGCCTTTCGGCATGCTGTGTCGGGGGATCAAGGAAGACCCGGTGCGCATTCGCGCCATGGGTGCCTCGCCAAAGGCAGCCCTAATGAAGATGTATGTCATTTCAGGCGCGGTAGCCGGTGTCGGCGGCGCGCTCAACGCCATCACCACGCAGGTTGTCGGGCTCGACAGCCTCTCCTTCACCATGTCGGCGGAATCGCTGGTCATGCTCGTGCTTGGCGGCACGGGCTCCCTGTTCGGCGCTCTTTCCGGCACCGTCATCTTCATGCTGTTCGAGGATTATGTCTCGGCGGCAAACCCCTTCCACTGGCTGACGATGGTTGGCGCGCTGTTGATTGCAGTCGTCCTCTTCGCGCCGAAGGGCCTCTATGGCACCGCCGCCGCCTTCCTGAACCGCAGAAAGGAGGCCGGACAATGAGCGCCGTCTTCGAAGTCACCAACCTGAGGAAGTCCTTCGGGGGCCTTGCGGTGACAGACAATGTGTCGTTGTCGATGGCTCCTGGCGATCGCGTGGCGCTGATCGGGCCGAATGGCGCCGGCAAGACCACCTTCGTCAATCTCGTGACCGGAAATCTTCAGCCTGATTCAGGCGACGTGCGCCTTGCCGGCGAGACCGTCACAAAGATCGGCGCCAATGGCCGTGTGAAACGCGGACTTGTGCGCTCATTCCAGGTTACTCGGCTCTTCTTGGAGATGACGCCGGCAGAGCATGTTGCCCTTGCCATCCTCCAGCGTCAGGGACGCACGGGTCGCATGTTCGGAAATTTTCTTGCAATGCCCGACCTGATGGACGAAGTCAGCAATCTGCTCGGCACCCTCGGGATCGCCCATCTGATGCACCGCAAGGTCAACGAGATCGCCTATGGCCAACAGCGTCTCCTCGAGATCGCCGTAGCCATGGCGCTGCGCCCGAAAGTGCTTTTGCTTGACGAACCGGCTGCCGGCGTTCCGCAGAGCGACACAGGTCGTATCGAGCAAGCACTTGCCGACCTGCCCGCCGATCTCGCTGTCCTGATGATCGAGCACGACATGGATCTTGTGTTCCGCTTCGCCAAGCGCGTGGTGGTTCTCGCCGCGGGCGCGATCATCTTCGACGGTTCGCCCGCCGATGTCACCAAGGATGCCCGCGTTCGCGAGGCTTATCTCGGGAGCTATGCCGATGCCAGCCACGCCGCTTGAGGTCGAAAACCTGTCCGCCGGCTACGGGCCGACCCGCGTGCTGGAAGGCGTATCGTTTTCCGTTCCCGCAGGCGCCCGCCTCGCCGTCCTCGGCCGCAACGGGATGGGAAAGACAACGCTGCTTGCGACCCTTGCCGGGCAGACCAAGCGCTACGACGGCACGATCCGGATTGGAGACACCGATGTGACCGCAATGCCGAGCGCCACCCGCGCTCACAAGGGATTGGGTTATGTGCCGCAGGCCCGCTGTATCTTTCCGACGTTAACCGTGGAGGAAAACCTGTTCGTCGGCCTCAAGGGTCGGCCGAAAAGCGCGCTTGAGGAAGCTTACGGCATGTTTCCGCGGCTGAAGGAACGGCGACGCAATCTCGGGAACCAGCTATCCGGCGGCGAGCAGCAGATGTTGTCGACGGCGCGCAGCATTCTCGGGCAGCCGACGGTGCTTCTGCTCGACGAGCCGCTCGAGGGCCTCGCACCGGTCATTTGCGAAGAGCTGATGGCGGCATTCGCCGAGCTCGCCAAGCGCGGCGACATGACAATCCTGCTGGTCGAACAGCGGATACAAAGCGCTCTCGATTTTGCCGACCACGTTATCGTACTCGAGCGTGGCAAGCTCGCGTGGTCAGGCACGCCGAAGGCATTGGCAGGCGATCATGACAGGATTGAGCGTCTGCTCGGGGTCGGCGGCCTGCACTGAAGGCCGCTCGTACCAGGCAAAACCGTACTTCGACTTTCGCCGCATAAGCCCGGCAATTGCATTCACATGCGCAAGTTCCTATCTGTTTGGAACAATTTGCATGATCTGCGGCTTCATTTTGGTCGGGAGTTATCTCCTGTTTACCGAATTCGAACCATAAACAGTTGCTTTCCGATGCAAAACCCGCTTGCTTAGGAAATAACTGCGTCTGGAAACAGACAGATACGGTGCGAAGGATACAGGCGGGCCAAGAAATCCAAGGTTGGGTTGAAAGCCTCGAAAATGATTGCGACGACATGGCGAGGCCGGTCCCTTTTGAAGACGCGATGAGTAAAGATCTCTTTCAGGTAAAGTTTTGGGGCGTCCGTGGCAGCATTCCGGTTTCCGGCCCGGAATTCGATCGCTATGGCGGTAACACGTCCTGCATCGAAGTCCGCTGCGGCGAACACCGTATGATCTTCGACGCCGGATCCGGCGTGCGCGAAGCCGGGCTTTCGCTGCTCAACGACAACGTCCACGACGTCGACCTGTTCTTCAGCCACTGCCATTACGACCACATCATCGGCCTGCCTTTCTTCAAGGCGATCTACTATCCGACGATCGACCTCAGAATCTGGTCGGGACACCTCGACGGCAAGATGACCACCCGTGAGATGATCGAACAGTTCATCAGCCCGCCGTGGTTTCCGGTGAAGACCGACATCTGCCAGGCGACGATGAGCTTTCGCGACTTCCATGCCGGCCAGACACTTGAGCCGCATCCGGGTGTCAAGGTGAAGACCTTCATGCTCAACCACCCCGGCGGCGCAATCGGCTACCGTGTCGAGTGGCAGGGCCGCTCGGTCGCGCTGATCTACGACATCGAGCATATTCCCGGTGTCTATGATCCGGTTGCCCTGGAGATGATGAAGGACGTCGATCTCGCCGTCTACGACTGTACGTATAACGAAGATGAGATGCAGCGTTTCAAGGGCTTTGGTCATTCGACCTGGCAGCACGGCGTCGAGCTCGCCAAGGCCGCCGGCACCAAGCAGTTCGCTCTTTTCCATCACGCGCCTTCGCGCACCGACACGCAGCTCGAAGCCATGGAGAAAGAGGCGCAGGCCGCCTTCCCGCGCTCCTTCGCCGCCCGCGACAATCAGGTCGTCGATCTCTAGCCCGCTATAAGCTCGCCGGAGCCCTTCCAGGCGACCGCAGGGTGGTCGTGGGTTTCGTCGATCAGGGCTGAGAGGAAGCTCCAGGCGGTCTCGTCATGAACGAGATGATGGCCGAGAATGCCGACGGGCTCATCATCGCCGTCGGCGCGCGCCTGCAACTCGCGCACAAGCATGGCGACGAGTTGTTCATGGGGAAGCCCGCCCCGGGTACCGTGCCAATCCATCAGATCGACATGCGTGTTCAGGAGGCTGATTCCTCCGTCTGCATTGGCCCGGCCATAAACGGAGAGCGCTTCGAGACCGATGCCGGGCAGCGCCGGCAGCAGGGCAGAACTGATCCGGTTCCACGGCGGCACCAGAATGGGGACAAATCTCTCGCGGTGGAGCATCTTGAGCTTGCCGAAGCCCTCGGCCAACTCTCCGAGCACGGCAGAAGCCAGACGATGGCTCCCGAGCTCCTGCTTCTTTTCGTTGGCGGAGGCATGATTGGTATGCGACCAGCCATGCAGCGCAACGGCACAGGCGGGTTCAGCGGCAAGCCGATCGGCAAGCGCGTCGCCCGTTGCCGCCGGGATGACGGCAAGCGTCAGTGGCGTCGACGTCGCTGCCGTCATTTGCAGCAGCCGCTCCAGCGCGGCTGTCGGTTCGACGGCATCGTCGTCTCGCAGCCAGAAGCGCGCTTTGCGTCCAGCGTCCTGCCAACGCGCCAGTTCGATGCGCAGCGGTTCCCAGACCTTGTTGCTTGTCATGCCATTCATCCCGCGCTTTCCTGCAAAATCCTGTCGAGCTCTTGTGCCGCGTGCGGCAGCGATCGCTCGTTCAGCACGAACCGGCGCGCACGCAGCCCCATCGCGCTCCGCTGTAGCGGATCGGACAAGAGGCCAGCGATGGCAGCCGCGTAGGCGGCAACGTCGCCCTCAGGCGTCAGATATCCGGTTACGCCGGGATTGACCACTTCCGGCACACCCGCCGCGTTTTGTGCGACGATTGGCAGGCCCGACGCCTGTGCCTCGAGGTAGGCCAACCCGTAGGCCTCGCCACAGCCTGGCCAGACATAGATGCCGGAATTCCCAAGTTCGGCCGCGATTGCCTCGGCGCTCAGCTCGCCACGAAACTGCACCCGGTCCGCACCTAAGCCGGAGAATAGCTGCTCGATTTCCGGACGGCTCGGCCCGTCGCCGACGACGGTCAGGCTCCACGGGCGATCCGCTATCAGGCGGAGCGCATCGGCCAGCATCGCGTAGCTCTGGAACTTGTCGCCGCTGCGCATCATGGCGACTGCGATCAGGGCGCTTGGCCGTGGATTGCCTCCGCTCGTCTCGAATAGCGTCGTATCGATAAACGGAGCAATCGAGGAAAAGCGTCCACCGGGAACGGCACGCTCGAGACCAATCCTGTCGCGCTTCGTGAATGCGATATTGATGCGCGCGCTCGTGACCTGAGCGACGACCTGTTTCTGAAATGGCGCCCATTCGCCTTGGTCACGTTTGGGTGAATGAGACGCCTCTGCCGTCACATGAGGGACACCGAACTCGGCGCATAGGGCGGGTCCGAGCAGATCCGGTGACTTGTAATATGGATGATAGCAAAACCAGAGATCCGGCTTCCTGCCGGACGCCCATTCCAGCCGCAATCGTTCAAGTTCCTCGCCGGCCTTTGCGCCGCTTTCTATGGCTTGCTGCGGTGTCGGGGCAAAGCTGCGAAAATCGGACGCCACTTCGACGTCATGGCCGGCAATTTCCATGGCCCGTATGAGAAGACGGGCCATCAGCCTGTCGCCTGAAGGGACAGGATGGCGGGGCGACTTCAGCGGAGCGTAAAATGCGATCTTCATGAAGTCGTTCTCATCGAGACAGACTGTTCACCCAGGGTGACTGGGATCGCTGCGCGAAAATTTGCTATGGTTATTCCCCGGGTGCTTGCTGGATCAAAATTTAACAGGCTATCGCGGTCCATGGCGGCAATTTCACCTCAATTGCCCCATCTCTAGTGCATTTCTGATTTGGTATTCAAGAACGGGTTTGAATGGCGAGCCTCGCAGCCAGCATCAATTTTTCGGAGCGCTCGGTTAGACGGGCGAGGCTCGGGTCCGGCCTCGTCATGTTCGTCTTCATTTCCCTGCATTTCTCGAATCATGCGCTGGGGCTGATTTCGGTTTCGGCGGCCGAGGAGGGGCGTCGGCTCTTCACGGCGCTCTGGCGCAACCCGCTGGGCACATTGGCTCTTTATGGTGCGATCTTCACCCATCTCGCCCTCGTGCTTCGATCGATCTACATTCGCCGAAGCCTCGTCATGCCAAAGGGCGAAACCGCACAGATCTTGCTCGGCCTCGCCATCCCGCTGCTTCTCATCGACCATGTGATCGGAACCCGCGTCGCGCATTCGCTGTTCCATTACCGGGACGATTACGAAACGATCGTGCGGCAGCTATGGATCAACGTGCCCGGAAACGGTTTGCGCCAGGTCATCGCGCTGATTGTCGTTTGGATACATGGCTGCATCGGCCTTCACTACTGGCTTCGCTACAGACCCTGGTACCAGAATATCGTCGCGCCCCTCCTGGCGGTGGCGATCCTCGTACCTGTTCTGGCAATCCTGGGCTTCATCGAAATGGGTCGAACGATCGCCGAGCCTGCCTATGAAGGTATGGTCGATACCGGTCGCTACGAGGCCAATCTCAATACGCGCTATTTGACCGATCCTGCCGCCCAGGCCGAGATCGCGATGATCCGCGTCGGCCTCTATGGTTCCTTTGCAACGGCACTATTCGGCGTTGTCGCCGCCCGTGGCGTGCGGCGATGGCGGGAGCGCGTCGACCAGATCACCGTTCGATATCAAAGTGGCGAATCCATTCGCGTTCCGAGGGGTTTCAGCGTCCTCGAAGCCAGCCGGCTGGCCGGTATTCCGCATTACTCGGTCTGCGGCGGCAAAGGTCAGTGCTCAACCTGTCGCGTGCAGATTCTCGATCACTACGAGGATTTGCCCACGCCCGACAAACTCGAACTCTCGACGCTGAAACGCATCAACGCCGCCGCCGACGTACGGCTGGCGTGCCAGCTGCATCCGACGCACGACATCACGGTCGTGCCATTGCTGGTGGCCGCCGCCGAAACGGCGCTGCCCGCCAATACCCAGGAAACGTCCCCGGGCCGCGAGAGGGAGATTGCCGTTCTCTTCTGCGACATCAGAAACTTCACGACGCTGACGGAAACGCGCTTGCCGTTCGACATCGTATTCCTGCTGAACCGCTACTTCGCGCTCGTCGGCAATGCGGTCGAAAAGGCAGGCGGGCGCATTGACAAGTTTATTGGCGACGGGGCCATGGCACTGTTCGGTATTGGCACGTCGCCGGAGCAGGCGTGTCGACAGGCTCTGGTCGCCGCGGCCTCGATTGCACGCGACATCGAGAAGCTCAGCGATGAACTGTCGGAGGAGCTGTCTCTGCCTTTGCATATCGCAATCGGGATTCACACGGGCCCCGCCGTCGTCGGCACCCTGGGATATGGCCGGGTGCGCAGCACCACCGCGATTGGCGATACGGTCAACGTCGCCAGCCGGCTTGAAACGGCGGCAAAGGAGTTCGACGTCGCGCTCGTGATCTCCGAACCGGTGGCCGATCTGGCCGGGATTGAGCTTACAGGCATCGAAAGTCGGGAAATCAGCGTGCGCGGTCGCGCCCTGCCCTTGAAAGTCTATATGATTCCGAGAGATAAAGCGGCCGGACTGCCTGAAGGGAGCGCATGATTTCCGGCGTGAAGATCAAGAAATACTGGCGCAAACGCCTGCGAAAAATGCGGAACGCACTCGTTGGTCGCTTTTTCGACACGCGCACCGGCCGCCGGCTGCTGATCGAAAATATCGGCAAGCGCGTGGTTTCGATGACGGTCGATGCCGGCGATCACCGCATGACCTTTGCGCCGTCCGACTACATCGGCCGCAAGGTCTTTCGCAAGGGCCACTTCGAACGTGATCATGTCGACCGACTGCTGGCGGTGTTGCGCTCCCGCGGCATCCTCGACAGCAGCGGGCAACTGCTGGAGATCGGCGCGAATATCGGTACGCAAACCGTCTACTTCGCCTTGAGCCGCACTTACCGCCACATCATCAGCATAGAACCCGATCCACGCAATTTTCCATTGCTGCAGACCAACGTTCGACAAAACGACCTCGACGATGTCGTGACCCTCGTGAACTGCGCGGCGGGCGATACGGCGGGTGAGATCGATTTCTTCATGCATGCCGCCAACCACGGCAAGAGCAGCGCGATCCGCCAAAGCCCCAACGACGTCAGAACGACGGTGCCGGTGAAACCCGTCACCGAAATCCTGCGCGATCTATCGATCGATCCTGCCGAAGTCGCTCTCGTGTGGATGGATATCGAAGGATACGAGCCGGTCGCCTGCCGATCGATGGCGCCGCTTCTGACGCGCCGCGTGCCGCTCTACATGGAGTTCACGCCACTGTTCTACGGCCCGGAGCAGACGCACGAATTCGTTGCCTGGCTTGCGGGCTTCTACAGCCGTTGCCTGGTTTTCTTCGAGGACCACGAACAGGAAATGGACGTCGTCGATCTGCCTCGTGGCCTCGATCAATACGACGTGCTGTTCCTGCCGTAATCAGCGTCTCCGGTAGATGAAGTAGCGGCCCTCTTTGATGCCGGGCGGAAGCGACAGAGGCTCCAACGCATCACGTTCGAGCGGCAATCCGCTGACTGCGATGCCGCCGGGAGCAAGGACGCCTTCCATCAGCTGCGGCAACCAGGTCAGCGTAATCGCGTCGATGTCATCGTGCCCGGTGCCGATGTCGGCATGCGCGAGCGCAGCACCGATGCCGACGAAGTCCTGACCCGACTGGCTGATATCCCCCGTCACCATGTTTTCCGCCGGCGGCGTCGAAGAGGAGTAGGAGCGCACCTCGCGATCGAAGGCGATGATGCGCCGGCCCGGAAATTGTTCGCGCAGGTGATCATATGTCCGGCCATTGCCAAGACCGAACTCGAGAACCGGCCCTTCACGGCCATCGACGAGTTCCACGATTGCATTCAGAATGTCACGCTGAGCCGTCAATCGGCGAATGAAGCTGTCGAGACGGCTCATTTATGCTTTGTCCGTTCATTGATTTGCAAGGTCGCGGATGGCGACCTTACCGAAAGGGATGATGTGTCGTGTGCTGGAGGCAACACCTACGATTGCCGCGCGCTCGACAACGCGGCACAGAGCTAACGGCAAAAAGCAGCGCGCGCAAGTTGACGTTTTGCCGCCTCCGTTCACGCCTTCGAGATCATTGATGAGTGCACGCTGCAAAATCCGATTGCGGCACGGCGAAGGCTCTGTTCTAAGAAATTTCATGAACGAGACCGACGATTTATCCTTTTTTGCCGGAGTGCCGATCTTCGACCAGTTCGAGGGCGTGGCAGATACAGCCAACTATCGCCCCCTTCCAGACGGGTGGATATTGGCCCTGGCAGACATTGTCGGGTCCACGAAAGCCATTGCGGACGGACGTTACAAGGACGTCAACATGGCTGGCGCCAGCGTTATCTCGGCGGTTCTCAATGCTGTCGGCAAAGGCGACTTTCCATTCGTGTTCGGGGGAGACGGCGCACTGGTGGCGTTGCCCGCCTCGTTGGAGATGCAAGCTCGAGACGCTTTGGCGGCCGTGCAACGCTGGGTCGCCGAGGATCTGGATCTTGAATTGCGCATAGCGATCGTTCCGGTGGCGGATATCCGCGACGCGGGCCTCGATGTGCGTGTCGCGCGTTACTCTGCAAGCGCCTTCGTCAGCTACGCAATGTTTGCGGGGGGCGGTACAAGCTGGGCGGAAAAGCAGATGAAGGCCGGACGCTACGGCGTAGCGCCAGCCCCTGCGGGCACCCGCCCCGACCTGGCGGGACTTTCCTGCCGCTGGAATCCGATCGCAGCCCGGAACGGCGAGATTGTTTCGATCATCGCTGTTCCCGGAGAAAAAGGCACGACGCCTCAGTTTCGAAAGCTTGTTGCCGAGATCGTCGCGATCTCCACCGAGCAAAGCCGCTCAGGGCATCCGGTGCCTGCGGAAGGTCCCGCACTCGCATTTTCGATGAAGGGCATCAACCGCGAGGCGCGCGCGACGGCTCCGGCCAAACGTCGGCTTCGGCAACGGTTTTGGATCCTGATGCAAATCGCGCTTACGGTCGCACTACATCGTTTCGGGGTCCGGTTCGGAACCTTCGACGCCCGACGCTACAAGCGCGACGTCGCCGACAACTCGGATTTCCGGAAGTTCGACGACGGCCTGAAAATGACGATCGACGTCGATGAAGCCCACCTGGGGCGTATCGAGGCACTTCTGGCCGACGCTCAGAACAATGGCGTCGCGCGCTATGGTTTGCACCGGCAGACATCGGCGTTGATGACCTGCTTTGTGCCGACACCGCTTTCGCGTGACCACATGCATTTCATCGATGGCGCAAACGGCGGCTATGCCGTTGCCGCAAGTCAGCTGACGGGCAAGACCGTGACCATGGGCGACCTCACGCCTTGATGATGTGATCCCTGCTCAGGCCGAGGCGCGCGAACACATTCCGCGTATCGACGATCAGCGGCGCATTCGAAGCGAGCACCGAATAATCGACCGAATCGTGGTCGGTCGCGATCAGAACGGCATCGTATCCACTGATGAGGTCGGCGCTGAGTGGAACGGATTTGCGACCCTTGAGGGCCTGGTATTCGCGCGTCGGCGGGATCTCGGCCACGTGGGGATCGTGAAAATCGGCATGGCCGCCACGTTCCTCGATCACCTCGATCAGCCGCAAGGACGGGCTCTCGCGAATGTCGGCCACGTTCTTCTTGTAGGCCAGACCAACGATCAAGACGCGTGATCGGCTGAGCGCCTTGCCAGCGCGAATGTCGAGCGCTTCGGCGAGCTTTCCGACGACATAGCGCGGCATGGCCGAATTGATTTCACCGGCAAGCTCGATGAAGCGCGTCGGCAGTTCATACTCGCGGGATTTCCAGGTCAGGTAGAAGGGGTCGATCGGGATGCAATGCCCCCCGAGGCCCGGGCCTGGATAGAAAGGCATGTAGCCGAACGGCTTGGTCTTCGCCGCGTCGATCACCTCCCAGACGTCGATCCCCATCGCGGCGTAGACAGTCTTCAATTCGTTGACCAGAGCGATGTTGACCGAGCGGAAGATGTTTTCCGTAAGCTTGACCGCCTCTGCTGTGGCATTCGAGGAAACAGGCACCACCGTCTTTACCGCCGCGCCATAGAATTCCGTCATCAGCGCCAGAGCGTTCTGTCCGTCGCCGGCGACGACCTTCGGAATGGTGGCCGTGTTGAAGTGATGATTGCCCGGGTCTTCGCGCTCCGGTGAGAAGCCGATGAAGAAATCAGTTCCGGACTTCAGGCCCGTCTTCTCAAGGATAACCTTGACGACATCATCCGTCGTCCCCGGGTAGGTCGTCGATTCAAGAACAACAAGCTGGCCGCCGCGTAGATGTGCCGCTATTTCGCGGGACGTCGCCTCGACGAAGGAGAGATCGGGATCCCGATGCTTCGTCAAAGGCGTCGGAACACAGATGATGATGACGTCGCAGGAAGCGAGACCGGCAAAATCGGTTGTCGCGGAGAACCTCGCGGCAGCCATTTCCTTTGCAAGATCGTCGCTCGAAACCGCGTCTATGTAAGAGCGGCGGGCGTCGATCGCCACGATCTTCCCCGGGTCAATGTCAAATCCGATTACCGGGAAACCGCTGCGAGCAATCGCCATTGCCAGCGGCAGCCCCACATAGCCGAGGCCGATGACGCCGGCACGCGCCTCACGGGTTTCGATCTTGCGAAAAAGAGCGTCGAACATAGGGGAACTGGCCAAGGCAGGTCTCGTATCAAATCGTCGGATGCCTCTGACTTAATGTAAGACGATGGGGATTGAAACCCGGCCGGCCCGGTTATTGTTGCGCACGCGAATTCGACCGTCGTCCGGCCGCGGACCGAACACAAATACAACCAAGAGACGGTGTAACTGAAAAGTCGCAAATGCCTAACGAGATAGCAGGGCTGGCCCATAAAACATGCAGGCCCCATTGTTTTGACTGGTCCGCACGACTATCTAGTTGAGATAACGAACCACCAGAAAGGACTGCCCTGTCGAGCCCGGATATCAAGGGTTTGAGGGGTGCCGCAGCCGGGCTCTCCGGCGCATTGTTGACACAATAATATCACGCGTCCATCTTCTCCCTTCACCTGCGCACAGTGTTGCTGCAGGATGCATCGGCGACTTTCGAGGGATGGCGTGCCTTATGAGGATACTACCAGGAATGGGCGCAGTCGACTTCCGGGTCTCATCTATTTTGCTGGACCGCGTCGCAGAGTGGCTAACGAACTCCTCGCTGGCCGGCGACGATCTCGAAAACATCGTCCGCGGCTTTTGCGAGCGCATTGCAGCTGCGGGGCTTCCGATCGCGCGGGTGCATCTTACATTCTCGATGCTTCATCCCCTCTACGATGCGCTAAGCTTCACCTGGCGGCGCGCCAGCGGCGTGACCATTGAAGGCTACCGTCACACGGCCGGCCAGAAGCCTGACCGTTTCCTACAGAGCCCCTACTACTATCTGCTCGATAACAACCTTCAGCATATCAGGCGCCGTATTCCCGCTGAAGGTCCAGCGGAGTTTCCGGTTTTCGCCGACCTTCGACATGAAAGCATCACCGACTATCTGGCATTCGTTCAGCCCTTCGGCGACGGGTCCGTGCAGGGCATGATGGGTTCATGGTCGACGGATAGCCATTCCGGCTTCTCCGACGACATGATCGAAGCTCTGCTTCGGATGCAGAACCATCTGGCGGTGGCTGCAAAGATGGCGGTTCTCGGCAAACTCGCCAACAACATGCTGACGACCTATCTCGGTGGCGATGCAGGCAAGCGCGTGCTGAACGGACAAATCCGGCGCGGCGACGGCGAAACGATCCGCGCCGCGCTCGTCATGGGCGACATGCGGCAATCGACCATGTATGCCGAGAAGGAAGGTCGCCAGACCTATATCGATACGCTCAACCAGTTTTTCGACGCGATCGCCGCGCCCTTCAATCGAAATGGCGGCGAGATCCTGAGCTTTATCGGGGACGGTTTTCTGGCGGTCTATCCGTGCGGGCGCCACAAGGATCCTTCGAAAATTGCCTGTCAGGCGGCGCTTTCGGCCGTTCATCAGGCACAATCGCGCGTAGCCGAGCTCAATACCGAGCGACAGGAGAAGGGCCTCAGCAAGATTTCGTACGGGATCGGGCTGCATGTCGGCAACGTGATGTTCGGCAATGTGGGACTGAAGGACAGGCTGACCTTCTCGGCCTTCGGCTCGGCTGTGAACGAAGTACAGCGCCTCCAGGCGCTCACCAAGAAGTACAACAACGAGGTTGTCGCCAGCCAGGCGTTTGCCGGTTATTGCGGCGGCGAATGGACGACGCTGGGCGAGGAAAAGCTGCGGGGTGTACGACAGAAAATTACTGTTCTGCACCCGCGGGCACCCGCGCCGTTGCTTGAAGTCGAAGAAAGCTATGTAGAGGCACCGCAGACGGCTCTTTCGGAAGCAGAGCAGGTCATTCTCTTGCATCGCGACGCCCGCAAGCAGGCGCAATCGCCCGTGCCCGAGAAGTTTATCCAATAGCGAGGCTCGCTGCCGAGCGGTTGTTTCATCGTTCGCGCAGCAGCCCATATCACCCGATTTTTCGCTGTCCGTCATCAACTGGACACCCTGATTGCGGTACGCTAGTGTGCCTCAACGGGAACGAAGAAAACTGGGGAATTTCATTGGTATGGCGTCCGCCTCCGATCTGCTGCGCATCGAAAACCTCGACGTCTCCTTCTCCGTTTTTGGCGACAGCCTGCGCGTCGTAAAAAACGCCAATCTTCGCATTCTGCCTGGCAAGGTAACGGCGCTGGTCGGCGAGTCCGGCTCCGGCAAGTCCGTAATCAGCCAAAGCATCATGGGCATTCTGCCCAATCCGGCCAAAGCGCAGGGCAAGATTCTGTTCACCGATCCGCTGGATGGGAAGACGACGGACATCCTGCAGTATTCCCGCGACAGCGCCGAAATGCGCGATCTGCGGGGTCGCCGCATGGCGACTATCTTCCAGGAGCCGATGACGTCGCTTTCGCCAATTCACACGGTTGGCAATCAGATCAGCGAAGCGCTGCTCATCCACACCTCGGCAGACAAGGTCGAGGCTCGGCAGAAGACCGAGGAGATGCTTGGGCTCGTCGGCTTCGCCAATCCGAAGCGCACCTTCGACATGTACCCGTTCGAGCTGTCCGGCGGGATGCGCCAGCGCGCGATGATCGCGATGGCGCTGATCTGCAATCCGGCCCTGCTGATCGCCGATGAGCCGACCACCGCGCTCGACGTGACGATCCAGGCACAGATCTTGGAGCTCTTGCGCGAACTGCAGCATAAGCTTGGCATGGCTATGCTGCTGATCACCCACGATCTCGGCGTCGTCGCCAACATGGCCGATGAAGTGGTGGTTATCTACCACGGCGAGATCATGGAAGCTGGTCCTGTCGACGCGATCTTCCGCAACCCGCAGCATCCGTATCTGAAGGGGCTAATGGCCGCGGTACCCCATTTCGACATGCGGGCGGGAGAACGGTTGAAGGCCCTGCGCGACGTGCCTGTTAATCTCGAATCCCTGATCGGCAAGAAGAAGAGTGCCGAGAGCACCGACGGCTCAAAGGTTCTGCTGTCGGTGAACAACCTCTCCAAGACCTTCAAGACACGCAGTCGTGGTCTGTTCGGCACGCGCGACGCGACTGCTTTCCGCGCCGTCGACGATGTCAGCTTCGATATTCGCCGCGGCGAATGCCTCGGACTGGTCGGCGAATCCGGCTGCGGCAAGACCACAGTCAGCAAGATCCTGATGCGGGCGATCACCCCGGACAGCGGTTCCGTCACGTTCGACGACAGCAAGGAAGTGACCGACGTTCTTTCGGTCAAAGGCGACGAGCTGCAGGAGCTGCGGACAAAGATCCAGATGGTTTTCCAGGATCCGGTTTCGTCGCTCTCTCCACGCATGACCGTGCGCAATATTCTGAGCGAGCCACTGGAAATCCACGATCGCGGCAATGGGGCGGAAAGAAGCCGCAAGGTCGAGGCTTTGATGGGCGCCATCGGCCTCGATAAGCGTTACCTCAATCGCTATCCGCACAGCTTCTCCGGCGGCCAGCGCCAACGCATCGGAATAGCACGCGCACTTGCGCTCGGTCCGAAGCTTATCATTCTGGACGAGCCGGTCTCTGCGCTCGACGTCTCCGTTCAGGCCCAGATCCTCAATTTGCTGAAGGACCTGCAGAAAGAGCTCGGCCTGACCTACCTCTTCATTTCGCACAATCTTGCCGTCGTCGATTACATGGCGGATCGGATAGCGGTCATGTGCAAGGGGCGCATCGTCGAGATCGCCCCCCGCGAGATCATCCTGCGTGACCCGGTTCATCCCTATACCAAGTCGCTGCTGGCCGCCGTGCCCTTCCCGGATCTGGACCGCCCTCTCGATTTCGAGGCTCTGCGAAAGAACGGCGCGGCTGACAAGCAGAATTGGGGCATAACCTTCACCGCCGAGCATGACGACGCATCCGAACTCGCCTACGCCGACCTCGGCAACGGACATCTGGTACGCGCCCGCAAGGGCGCCGATGCAAAGGAGCTTCGGTCATGGTAACCCGGCGCACCTTCCTTGGCGGCCTTGTTGGATCAGCAATCGCCCCGTCGATTGTAAAGGCCGCGGCCGACCGCGACATAGAACCGGAATTTCTGCGTGACTGGCTGCGAGCCGATCGTATCCCGCCGATGGTCGATCGGTTGCCGACACATCCACGCATCGTCAACATGAGAGAGTCGGGCCGTCGCCCCGGAACGTATGGCGGCACTGTTCGCACCATCATCGGCAGCGCCAAAGACATCCGTTACATGACCATCTACGGCTATGCGCGGCTTGTCGGCTATGACACGAAACTGCGCTTCCAGCCGGACATTCTGATGGGGTTCACCTCGGAGAACGATTCCGTCTTCACCTTCTATCTGCGCGAAGGACATCGCTGGTCGGACGGATCACCGTTCACGGCCGACGATTTCCGCTACTGGTGGGAAGACGTCATCCTCAACAACGAGCTCACGCCAGGCGGCGGAGCGCTGGAACTGCGGCCTCACGGAGAGCTGCCGAAGTTCGAGGTGCTGAACGAAACGACGATCCGCTATAGCTGGGCCAAGCCCAATCCGAACTTCATGCCGGCCCTTGCCGGTCCGTTGCCGCTCGTCATCTTCGGGCCCGGCAAGTATCTGAAGCAGTTCCACAAGAAGTATCAGGACGACTTCCGCCTGTCGGCGTTGATGAAGGAAAACCGGGTCAAGAAATGGGCAGACCTTCACATCAAGTTGTCGCGTTCTTCCCGCCCGGAAAATCCCGATCTGCCAATGCTCGATCCATGGGTGAACACGACACGTCCGCCCGCTGAGCAGTTCGTTTTTGTGCGCAACCCGTTTTTCCACCGGGTTGACGAGAACGGCGTGCAGCTCCCCTACATCGACAAGTTCATTCTCAACGTCAGCTCGTCGTCGATCATCGCCGCCAAGGCCGGCGCAGGCGAATCCGACCTTCAGGCGACGGGGATCGACTTCAACGACTACACCTTCCTGAAGGACGCGGAGAAGCGCTTCCCCGTGAAGGTCAACCTTTGGAAACAGGCGCGCGGCTCCCGCGTGGCCCTGCTGCCAAACCTCAATTGCGCCGACGATGTCTGGCGAAAGCTTTTCAGCGACGTTCGTTTCAGGCGCGCGCTGTCGCTCGCGGTCGACCGGCACGAGATCAACATGGTCGCCTTCTACGGGCTTGGACGGGCCAGCGCCGATACGGTTCTGCCGGAAAGCCCGCTCTACAAGTCTGAGTATGCCGACGCGTTCATCGCCCATGATCCAGATACGGCGAACAAGCTGCTCGACGAGATCGGCCTGGACAAGCGGGACGAGGAAGGTTTTCGCCTGTTGCCGGATGGCCGGCGCGCGGAGATCACCGTCGAGACAGCAGGTGAAAGCAATCTCGATACCGACGTTCTCGAGCTGGTGCGCGATCACTGGAAGGTGATAGGTCTAGCGCTCTACACCCGCACCTCGCAGCGCGACATCTTCCGAAACCGCGCCATGAGCGGCTCCATCATGATGTCGATCTGGTTCGGCATCGATAACGGCATCGCCACCGCCGACATGTCGCCGGGACAACTCGCGCCGACGCTCGACGATCAGCTGCAATGGCCGCTCTGGGGCATGAATTACCTTTCCGCCGGACAGGCCGGCAAGGCTCCCGACCTGCCCGAGGTCAAGCAGCTGGTGGCCCTACTCAATCAATGGGGCGACACCACCATGTTCGAAGAGCGCGAAGCAATCTGGCACCAGATGCTGTCGCTCTATACGCAACAGGTTTTCTCGATCGGCCTGATCAACAGCACGCTTCAGCCGATCTTGAGATCGGCCAAGCTGCAGAACGTGCCGGAACAGGCACTGTACGGCTTCGATCCAACATCCTTCCTCGGCATCTACATGCCGGATTGCTTCTGGCTTGAGGAGGCATAAGCGATGCTGAGATATATTCTCTGGCGCATCGCCGCCATGATCCCCACGCTCTTCGTCATCTCCGCGCTGGTCTTCACGATCATCGAACTGCCGCCTGGCGACTTCTTCGAAAGCCAGATCGCCGAGTTGCGGGCGCAGGGCGAAAACGCCAACCTCCAGGAAATGGAGGAGCTGCGGAAGCAGTACAACTTCGACAAGCCCGCCGTGTTCCGGTACTTCTATTGGGTCGGCGGAATGTTGCACGGCGATTTCGGCTATTCCTTCGAGTACCAGCTGCCGGTATCGGAAGTCGTCGGCGACCGGCTCTGGCTGACGATGCTGGTTTCTTTTTCGACGATCCTGCTGACCTGGCTGATCGCCTTCCCGATCGGCATCTATTCGGCAACGCATCAGTACAGCTGGGGTGATTACGGGCTGACCCTTTTCGGCCTGCTCGGGATCGCAATCCCGAATTTCATGCTGGCGCTGATCCTGATGTATTTCGCCAACATCTGGTTCGGCGTGTCCATCGGCCACCTGATGGACCAGAAATACCTTTCCGAGCCGATGAGTTGGGAAAAGGCGCGCTCGATCCTGTCCCACCTCTGGATTCCTGTGATCATCGTGGGCACGGCGGGCACGGCGGGCATGATCCGGCGCCTGCGCGCGAACCTGCTGGACGAGATGCAGAAGCAGTATGTCGTCACCGCGCGCGCCAAGGGTCTCCACCCGTTGCGCGCGCTGGTGAAGTACCCGTTGCGAATGGCGCTCAACTTTTTCGTCGCCGACATCGGCTCGATTCTTCCCTCGATCATTTCCGGGGCAGAGATCGTCGCAATCGTTCTGTCGCTGGAAACGACGGGGCCAATGCTCATCAAGGCACTGCAGAGCCAGGACATGTATCTTGCCGGGTCGTTCCTGATGTTCCTGGCGTTCCTGAACGTCATTGGCGTTCTGGTCTCCGACATCGCGCTCGGCTTCCTCGATCCCCGCATACGCCTCCAAGGCAGGAGCACCAAATAATGTCGCCCTTGCCGCCTCCAGGCGCTCCGCTGCCGCACTATGTCTCGACCGCGCCTTTCGATCCTTTCGCGACCGAAGGGATGACGGCAGCACAATCGCGCATCCACCTTGCTTCCCAGAAGCAGTTGATGTGGTGGAAGTTCAAGCAGCACCGTCTTGCGCTGATTTCCGGCCTCTTTCTGGTCGCCGTCTACCTGATGATTCTCATCGTCGAATTCCTGGCGCCCTACGGCCTTCATACCAGGAACGTGGACTTCATCCATTCGCCGCCGCAGCGCGTGCATATGTTCAACAATGGCTCGTTCGTCGGTCCCTTCGTCTACGGGCGGAGCATGTCGCTCGACATCGACACGTTGCGCCGCAATTACACCGACCGCCCGAACGACGTTCAGCCTATCCGCTTCTTCTGCCGTGGCGATCCCTATCAGTTCTGGGGCCTCATCAAGTCGGACCTGCATCTGGTCTGCCCTGCGATCGGCGGCCAGATGTACCTGCTGGGCACGGACCGGCTTGGCCGGGATGTCTTGTCACGCATCCTTTATGGCGCGCGCATATCATTGACGATCGGATTGCTCGGTATATCGATCAGTTTTTGCCTTGGCATCGTGATCGGTGGTCTGGCGGGTTACTGGGGTGGTCCGTTTGATCTGGTTGTGCAGAGGCTGATCGAGATCTTGCAGTCGCTGCCGAGCCTGCCGCTTTGGATGGCGCTCGCCGCAATCATGCCGGTGACGTGGAGCCCGATCGTGATCTATTTTGGCATCACCGTCATTCTTGGCATCATCGATTGGACGGGACTGGCGCGTGCTGTGCGATCCAAGCTCCTCGCCTTGCGCGAAGAGGATTATGTTCAGGCAGCACAGTTGATGGGCGCGAGCACGCCTCGCGTCATCGGCAGGCATCTGGTGCCCGGCTTCATGTCGCACCTGATCGCGTCCGCGACGATCTCGATCCCTGGAATGATCCTCGGCGAGACCGCGCTGAGCTTCCTTGGCCTCGGGCTTCGTCCGCCGATTACAAGCTGGGGCATCCTGCTGACAGAGGCCAAAAGCGTAAGCGTTATCGCCTTCTATCCATGGTTGCTTTTTCCAATTATACCGGTCGTGTTGGTGATTTTGGCGTTCAACTTTCTGGGAGACGGCTTGCGTGACGCGGCTGATCCCTACAAATAGCGGCGACCGGATGGAGTCACATGCTCCCTCCCACCGCCCGTGGAAAGCGGCGGTGCTCGCTGATGTATAGCCCGGAAGGAATGCCCATGGCGCGGCGGCTGGAAGATGCCCGTATCCTGATGTACAGCCACGACACGTTCGGGCTTGGCCATTTGCGGCGCTGTCGCACGATCGCGCACGCCCTCGTCGAGGATTATCGCGGGCTGAACATCCTGATCATCTCAGGCGCGACAATCGCCGGCGCCTTCGACTATCGCGCCCGCGTCGACTTCGTGAAGGTCCCGAGCGTGATCAAGCTGCGCAACGGCGAATATACGTCGATGGCAAGCCACATCGATCTTCAGGAAACGCTGAAGATGCGTGAATCCATCATTCGCCATACGGCGGAGACGTTCCAGCCAGACATCTTCATTGTCGACAAGGAGCCTATGGGCCTGAAGGGCGAAGTCGAGGAGACCCTTGCCTACCTCAAGGCCCGCGGAACGACGCTGGTGCTTGGCCTTCGCGAGATCATGGATGCGCCGCATCTGCTCGATGCCGAGTGGAAGAAGAACGGCACGATGCAGAAGATCGATCAGTATTACGATTCGATCTGGGTGTACGGTCCGCCGGACTTCTACGATCCGCTGATCGGACTGGACGTGCCCCAGGGCGTCCGCAGAAAAATGGACTTCGTCGGCTTCCTGCAGCGCAACGTTTCCAGCAGCAAGACGTCGGTGAACGCGCGCAAGGACAACTATATCCTGGTCACCACAGGCGGTGGCGGCGACGGCTCGGACCTCATTCATGACGTGATGAATGCCTATGAGCAGGATTCCAGCCTGCAGCAGAAGGCATTGATGGTCCTCGGCCCCTATATGCCGGCGGCCGAGCGCAATAAGCTTTTGAGCAAAGGCGCCAAGATTTCGCAGATCGAAGTCATCGAATTCGATAACCACATGGAAGAGCTGATCGCCGGCGCGACCGGGGTCGTCGCGATGGGTGGCTACAACACCTATTGCGAAATTCTGTCGTTCGACAAGCCGGCGCTGATCGTCCCCCGGGTCAAGCCACGTGAAGAGCAGCTCCTGCGCGCGCAACGCGCCAGCGAGCTGGGACTGGTGGAGATGCTGCTGCCGGAGCAATCCGCGAATGCCGCAATCATGGCGGACGCGCTCAAGCGCCTTCCTCATAGAGAGCCGCCGTCAAAAAGCGCAGGCGCCCTGCGTCTCGACGGCCTCAATCACATATCCGAAACCGTGGGGCACTGGCTGGATAGCCGTGGTCGCCACTTGTCCGTCGTTGGCGCTGAGTGAGAGCAGAAGCATTGCCGCCGCGTAGGAAGATACTGGTCGTCCTGAAGGGCTATCCGCGCCTTTCGGAGACTTTCATTGCGCAGGAACTGCTTGGTCTGGAGCGCGCCGGTTTCGATCTGACATTGATTTCGATGCGGCGCCCGACCGACAAAAAGCGCCATCCCGTCCATGACGAAATCAAGGCTCGCGTCGTCTACCTGCCGGAGTATCTGCACGAAGAACCCATACGGGTCTTGAAGGGCCTTTTTGCGGGGTTTCGCAAGCCGGGCTTCGGCGCGTTGCTGCGCCGGTTCTTCCGGGATCTTCCGCGTGACATCTCGCGCAATCGCTTTCGCCGCTTGGGACAAGCTCTGGTTCTGGCCCGCGAATGGCCGGATAACGGGGCGTGGCTGCACGCTCATTTCATCCATACCCCGGCGTCGGTTACCGAATATGCGAGCATTCTGACCGGCGTCCCCTGGACATGCTCCGCCCACGCCAAGGACATCTGGACATCGCCCGGCTGGGAGCTCAGCGAAAAGCTCGGCAGTGCGCGCTGGACGGTCACCTGCACCAAGGGCGGCTACGACCACATGCGCACGCTAACGGCCAGGGACGATGCGGTTCATCTCAGCTACCATGGTCTCGATCTGGCGCGCTTCGGTCATTTTGCCGGTGAACGCTCGCTTCGGGATGGCCGGGATCCGTCAGATCCGGTGTCTATCCTGAGCGTCGGCCGCGCTGTCGAGAAAAAGGGATACGACACCCTGCTCAGGGCGCTGGCCCTCTTGCCCCGAGACCTCCACTGGCGGTTCGAGCATATCGGAGGAGGCGACGAGCTTCCCAGGCTGAAAGCGCTGGCGAGCGAGCTCGGCCTGTCCGACAGGATCGTCTGGAAGGGCGCACTGGCGCAGGAAGAGGTGCTTGAACACTACCGCCGCGCCGATCTATTCGCGCTCGCCTGCCGCATCGCCGCAAATGGCGACCGCGACGGTTTGCCCAACGTGTTGGTCGAAGCGTCAAGCCAGGGACTGGCCTGCATTTCGACCGAGGTGTCGGGCGTACCGGAACTTATCACGGACAAGGAGACCGGCCTGCTGGTCCAGCCGGAAGACCCTGCAGCACTTTCCCACGCGTTGCTGGCGGCGATCACCGATCCGGCGCTGCGCCATCGCCTCGGCGGTGCTGCCGAAGAGCAAGTCCGATCGCACTTCGACTATCATGCAAGCATTCGCCAGCTCAAACACCTGTTCGAAGCGGAATGGCTGAAGGCCTCATGACTGCTCCCCATGTATTCTTCTATGTCCAGCACCTGCTCGGCATAGGCCACATTGCGAGAGCAAGCCGTATTGCAAGCGCCATGGTCGACGACGGCTTCGATGTGACTGTCGTTACCGGCGGGCTGCCTGTGCCGGGGTTCCCGGCCGCAGGAATAAAGACCGTGGCATTGCCGCCGGTCGTGGCAAGCAACGCCGGCTTCTCCGGGTTGGCAGACGCCAACGGCACAGCCGCCGACGAAGATTTTCTCAATCGCCGACGTGATTTGCTGCTTTCGGCATTTGAGGCTGCGAAGCCTGATGTCGTGCTGATCGAGGCCTTTCCGTTCGGCCGCCGCCAGATGCGCTTCGAATTGCTGCCGCTTCTGGATGCTGTCGAAAAGGCAACCCCGCGACCAAAGCTCGTAAGTTCGGTTCGCGATATCCTCCAGGAAAACCGCAAACTCGGCCGAGATGCGGAGACGGCGTCTCTTGTAAAGGCGCATTTCGACGCTGTGCTCGTTCATGGCGACCCCAGTTTTGTTCGTCTGGAGGACACGTTCCCGCTTGCCGCTGAGATCGCCGACAAGGTCCGTTACACCGGGCTTGTCGCACCGCCGCCAGCACCATTGCCGGTCGAGACGTTCGACGTCATAGCGTCAGCCGGTGGCGGCGCTGTCGGGATCGACCTGTTGAGGGCCGCCGCAGCGGCCGCCGCTCGTCTGCCCGACTCTTTAAGCTGGCTGCTGATCAGCGGCCCCAACCTGCCCGAAGGCGACTACGCCGCACTCGCAAGCGGGTTACCGCCAAATGTCTCGCTTGTTCGCTTCCGCAAGGACTTCCCTTCGCTCCTGGCAAAGGCAAGGGTCTCGATCTCCCAGGCCGGTTACAACACCGTCGGCGATCTTCTGCGCAGCCAGTGCAATCCGATTCTCATACCGTTTGTCGCAGGCGGAGAGACCGAGCAGACCGTCCGCGCCGAGCGACTGCAGAAACTCGGATTGGCAGATGTGCTGCCGGAGATCGGGTTGACGGCGGAGAAGGTAGCCGATGCCGTCGCGGCGGCGTTGCGGCCAAGGCAAAAGCCGGAGCTCTCGCTTAATCTGGAGGGGGCACGGGAGAGCGCCCGGATCATTCGGGCAATGATCGGCTAACCCCTCGCACTTTATGAAAGTCCTATGATATAAGCAGTCAAGCGACGAGAATCGGCGCAGTCTACTGCGCTGCCTTCTTGTTGATTTCTCTTTGATTTCCGGCGGCCGGGTTTCGATGTTTCCAGTCTTGGCATTTCGTCCATTTTCTGCAGCAGCGCTGCTGTTTCCCATTTTCCAGTCAATCAACGGTTAGCAATGGAAAAAAGCCTCGCGCGCTATATCTGGTCGAATACGAGACTCCAGCAGATGTGGATCCTCGCGGTCGTTGCCGTCTCGATGATCCCCTACTTCCTGTCCTTCGACCTGCCGAAGCAGATCGTCAACGGTCCGATTCAGGGATCGGGGTTCGAAGGCGAAGGCGCGACGCAGACCTTCTTCCACCTTTCCTACACATTTCCGTGGATCGGCAAGGTGGAGTTCTTCCAAGGCATTCAGCTCGATCGACTGCAGATGCTGATGGCCCTCAGCCTGGTATTCCTCGCGCTCGTCGTCCTGAACGGACTCTTCAAGTTCTATATCAATACCTACAAGGGGCGGCTTGGCGAGCGCATGCTGCGGCGTATCCGCTTCCAGCTGATCGATCGCGTTCTTCGCTTCCCACCCAATCACTTCAAGCGGGTGAAATCGGCCGAGATCGCAACGATGATCAAGGACGAGGTCGAGCCCATGGGTGGCTTCACCGGCGATGCCTTCGTGGCGCCGGCGCTGCTTGGTGGCCAGGCGATTACCGCACTCGCGTTCATCATCGTGCAGAATTTCTGGCTGGGAATGATCGCGGCGGGGATCGTCGGCGTGCAGGCGATCGTCATTCCGCGCATGCGCAAAAGGCTGCTCGACCTCGGTCGGCAACGCCAGCTGACCGCACGCGAATTATCGGGGCGTGTCGGCGAAATCGTCGATGGCATCGGCACCATTCACGCCAACGACACGTCCAACCTAGAGCGAGCGGACATCGCCTCGCGGCTCGGCCTCATTTTTTCGATCCGCTACGATCTCTATCAGTGGAAGTTTCTGGTCAAGTTCCTGAACAACTTCCTGGCTCAGGTCACGCCGTTCCTGTTTTACGCGATCGGCGGTTATCTCGCGCTTCAGGGCCGCCTCGACATTGGTCAGCTGGTTGCCGTCATCAGCGCCTACAAGGATCTGCCCGGTCCCCTCAAGGAACTGATCGATTGGGATCAGATGCGCCAGGACGTGCAGGTCAAGTACCAGCAGGTCTATGAGCAGTTCAACGTCGAGCCGCTGATTGACGAGAAGATCCAGGAAGTGGATAGCGACATCGTCGCGCCCATCGGCGCTTCTATCGTGATCACCAACCTTTCCGTCAGTGACGACAGCGGCGCTCGCCTGATCGATCATGTGTCGGCGGAGATAAAGCCGAACGAGACTGTAGCGATTGTCGGCCCGAACGCCAGCGGAGCGGAAGCTTTTGCGGAAGCGCTCGGTCGGGTCGTCTGGCCGGACGCCGGCCGCATCACCATTGATGGAAAGGACCTGCTGGAGCTTCCTGAATCAGTAACGGGACGACGGATATCTTATGCCTCGTCCGATATGTATTTCTTCCAGGGTGCGTTGCGTGAGAACCTTTTCTACGGGTTGAAACACGCACCCCTTCAGGAGCCCGGCTACGACGAAACCGAAGCGACCGAGGCGAAGTGGCACGCCATCGAAGCAACGAAAGCGGGTAACCCGACGCTTGATCCCAGGAGCGACTGGGTGGATTACAGAGCCGCGGGCGCAACCGGCCCGGACGACCTTCTGAAGAGCATTCGTCCGGTGCTCGATGCGGTGCTGATCTCGCAAGACATCATGGACCTCGCATTGCGGTCCAACGTCGATACCGGGGTTCATGTGGCCTTGGCCGATCATATCGTCGACCTCAGACAAGCCCTGCGCGAGCGCATGCAGCAATCAGAGCTTGGAAATATTGTCGTCCCCTTCGACTTCGATAGCTACAATGCTCAGGCCACGGTCGGCGAGAACCTGCTGTTCGGCTCCATGAAGAGACCCGCGATGAACAATCGCCGGCTCGCCGCGCATCCGTATTTCCAGACGCTGTTCCGAGAAACGGGCCTGAGCAATGATCTCTATGCCATGGGCCTTGAGATCGCCGAGAATGCGGTTGAACTGTTCCATGACCTGCCGCCTGATCACCCGTTCTTCCAACAACTGACGTTCATGACGGCAGACGACATTCCGACCTATCAGGCGCTGCTCCAGAAATTGTCGAGCCGCACATTCGATGATGCGGCGCCGGAGGAACGCTCGGCCATTATCCGCCTAAGCTTTGCCTATATCGAACCACGCCACCGCTTCGGTCTTCTGACCGACGAGTTGATGGCAAAGATCGTCAGTGCGAGAAAGCAGTTCCACGAGAACATTCCCGAAGATCTCGCGGCCGTTATCGAACGCTATGATCCGGAACACTTCATTTCATCCACCAGCCTCATGGACAACGTGCTGTTCGGCCGCATCGCCTACCAGCAGGCGGATGCGTCCGACCGGATTCGTGCGATCATGGGCGACCTCTTCGATTCCCTCGATCTCTACGACGATGTCCTTTCGATCGGACTGGAATTCGATGTCGGTTCGGGTGGGAAGCGGCTGACGATGGTGCAGCGGCAGAAACTCAATCTCGCACGAGCCCTGATCCGGCGATCGGACTATTTCATCTTCAACCGCCCACTTTCGGCACTCGATCAGCGCGTGCAGGACCAGATCACCCATAACATCGTCAATGGTTTGCACCACGAGGGCGAGAAACCGTCGATTATCTGGGTCCTTTCGAACGCAAAACTGGCGGAGATCTTCGACCGGATACTGCTGTTCGACCGCGGCAGCCTGATCGAGGCCGGCAACTTTCCCGAACTTTCCGAACAAAACGGTATGTTCAAGGAACTGTTATCGTAATATTCTATTAGAGCGGCAACAGTGACGTCCTTCGAGGGGGACGGAATGAAATTCTAGCGGGCGCACCGCGTGTGCGACGGGGGTAAATAGGCTCATGTTGTTGAGAGATGAAGTCGAAATGCTGCGGCGCGTGCCGATCTTCTCGAGGATCGCGCCGGCCAAGCTAAAGCTTTTGGCGTTCACCTCAGACCGAATGACCTACAATGCCGGGCAGGACTTGTTCCGCCAAGGCGATCCCGGCGACGCCGCCTATGTCATACTCTCAGGCACCGCCGACATTCTCGTCCATTCGCCGGCTGGCGATATCAAGGTGGCCGACGTTGAACTCAATTCGATCGTGGGCGAGATCGCGATCCTTTGTGACGTGTCGCGAACGGCAACCGTAAAGGCGACCTCCCATCTCGAGGTCCTACGCATCAGCAAGGAGCATTTTCTGAAGCTGCTCAGTGACTTTCCGGAGATGGCTGTCGAGATCATGCGCGTCCTTGCCGACAGACTCAATCATACGACCGCGGAGCTGACCGCTGCGCGCGCCGCAAAGCGTCCGCAAGCCGCTGCCATGTAAGTTCCAGTTCTCAAGATACGAAAAAGCCCGCCTGGTTGCGCCAGGCGGGCTTTTCGGTTTGTGTTGACGTTCGTCAGTCGCGCTGTTCAAGCGCCTTGCTGAAGGCCAATGCTGCAAGCGTACAGATCGCGCCTGACAGCAGGTAGTAGCCGACATAGTGTAGGCCGAAGCGGCTGGAGAGTGTCAGCGCCACAAGCGGCGCGAAGCCGGCGCCCACGAGCCATGCCAGATCCGAGGTGAAGGCCGCGCCGGTGTAACGATATCCTCTGCCGAAGCGCGAAGAGATCGAACCAGTCGCCTGGCCGAAGGAAAGTCCAAGCACCCCAAAGCCGATGATGACAAAGGCGTCCAGTCCCTCCGAGCCCATCGCGATAAGCAGCGGGCCAACGAAGCTGAAGATCGCAATCAGCACAGCACAGACCGCCAGCTGGGCACGGCGACCGATGCGATCGGCAATCATGCCCGAGACGATGATCGCGACGATACCGACCATTGCCCCAATGATCTGAACAACCATGAACGCCCCGATCGGCTGCGTGCCGTAAAGGGACATCCATGTCAGCGGGAAGATGGTGACCAGGTGGAACATCGCGAAGCTTGCGAGCGGCACGAAGGCGCCAAGCAGGATGTCGCGGCCGTGAACGCGCAGGACCTGATTGATCGGCGCGGCTTCCAGCTCATGCTGCTCCAACAGCGTGCCGAATTCCTGCGTCATCACAAGGCGCAGTCGTGCGAAAAGCGCAACGACGTTGATCGCGAACGCTACGAAGAAGGGATAGCGCCATCCCCAGCTGAGGAAATCCTCGTTTGAGAGATTCGCGATGAAGTAGCCGAAAATCACGCTAGCCAGCGCGAAGCCGATCGGCGCGCCCAACTGCGGGATCATCGCATACCAGCCGCGGTGATTCTTGGGTGCGTTCATCGCGAGAAGCGAAGCAAGGCCATCCCAGGCGCCACCCAGCGCGAAACCCTGTCCAAGGCGGAACAGCGCAAGAAGCGCGATCGACCAGGCGCCGATCTCACTATAACCGGGCAGGAATGCGATCGACGCGGTGGATCCGCCGAGCAGGAACAGCGCGATCGTCAGCTTGGTGCCGCGCCCGTAGATGCGGTCGATCGTCATGAAGACAACCGAGCCCACCGGGCGCGCGAGGAACGCAAGCGAGAAGATCGCGAACGAGTAAAGCGTCGCCGTCAATCGATCGGGCGCGAAGGGGAAGATCAGTTGTGGAAAGACCAGCACAGAAGCCAGGCCATAGACGAAGAAATCAAAGAATTCGGACATGCGTCCGATGATTACGCCAACTGCGATGCTGCCGGCCGAAACCGGTTTGTCAGCATGGATCAATCGTGCGTCGCGCTCCATCGATGTCGATGATGGACCGTGTGATGCATTAGCCATTAAACGCCTCCCTCGTTGAGGCACCCTGTGGCAAAGCGCCTCACAGCGATCTTGAACGAACCACTACGCTTATCAAGTCCGACGAACGTAAATAGTTCATCATCGCGCGCGAAAATTACATATGGACCAAAATTTACCGTCCCGATGCGTAAAACCGGCTCATAGACACTGGCGCAGGCCGGTCAGGCGGCTATATTAGCGCTTCAATATGCCCGCGCAGAAAAATCCTTCTGGCACAAATCAGGATTTTGACTTTATGCGCGACGTGTCTTATCCCGCAGTGCGGCATTTCTGCTGCGCTGCGACCAAACACCTCATGTTGCTATCAAGTGTAGTGCTTTAGTCGCGGATTGGACGAAACAAAAAGAGCATAGAGACGTGCAAAAACTGTCAAAGTTTTCCCGCCATCTCCTCATTCTGCCGCTGCTTTTCGCGCTGGCAGGATGCAATTTGGTGGTCATGTCGCCCTCGGGCGATATCGCCGTACAGCAACGTGACCTGATCATCGTATCGACGGTTCTGATGCTGCTGATCATCATCCCGGTGATCTTCCTGACGTTCCTGTTTGCCTGGCGCTATCGCCGCTCCAATACGGCGGCTACCTATGATCCCGAATGGCATCATTCCACCCGTCTCGAAGTCGTCATCTGGTCGGCGCCACTGGCGATCATTATTGCGCTTGGCGCGATCACCTGGATCAGCACGCACAAGCTCGACCCTTATCGTCCCCTGGATCGGATCGACGCCGAACGGACCATGCCTGCCGATGCCAAGCCGCTGACCGTCGAAGTCGTGGCGCTCGACTGGAAATGGCTGTTCTTCTATCCTGAACTTGGCATTGCCACCGTCAACGAACTGGCAGCACCGGTCGATGTTCCGATCAATTTCAAGATCACCTCGTCATCGGTCATGAACTCGTTCTACATCCCGGCGCTCGCAGGCCAGATCTACGCGATGCCCGGAATGGAAACGAAACTGCACGCTGTTATCAACAAGGAAGGCGTCTATGACGGTTTCTCCGCGAACTATAGCGGTGCTGGTTTCTCGCACATGCGCTTCAAGTTCCACGGCGTGAACCAGCAGGGCTTCGACCAGTGGGTCGCTCAGGTCAAGGAAAAGGGCACTACGCTCAACCGCGACACCTACCTGAAGCTTGAACGTCCAAGCGAAAAAGAGCCGGTTCGCTACTATGGCGCCGCTGACAAGGATCTCTACAGCGCGATCCTCAATATGTGCGCGACACCCGGCAAGATGTGCATGAACGAGATGATGCACATCGACATGATGGGCGGCGGCGGCAAGGAAAGCGCCGAGAACCGCGAAAAGCTCGAATACGACAGCCGCCATGTCGACGACCTCAGCGGCGACCACGGCGTCGCAACCGGCGAGAACTCGGATGCGCCCAACGCCACTCCTGCTGACGCGACAAGCGGCCAGGGCGGCGACATGCAGAACATGCCGGGAATGCAGCAGCATGACGGTCACACGATGCCCGGCATGACCGACGGGACCGGCGGCCAAACGACGCCTGCGCAACCTAACAGCAACTAAGACCTGGCGCTTTGCGTCGATACGACATCAATGAACGGGTTAATCCATGTTTTCCAATCCTGACCTCCTGAAGTTCATCTTCGGTCGGTTGACCCTAGAATCGATCCCATATCACGAGCCTATCCTGGTCGTGACCTTTGCGGTCGTCGCGCTCGGCGGCATCGCACTTCTGGGTGTAGTTACCTATTTCAAGCTCTGGGGTTATCTCTGGCGCGAGTGGCTGACGAGCGTCGACCACAAGAAGATCGGCATCATGTACGTCATCCTGGCGCTCATCATGCTGCTGCGCGGTTTCTCCGACGCCATCATGATGCGTTTTCAGCAGGCGATCGCCTTCAACGGATCGGCCGGTTACCTTCCTCCGCATCACTACGACCAGGTCTTCACCGCCCACGGCGTCATCATGATTTTCTTCATGGCGATGCCTTTCGTCACGGGCCTGATGAACCTCGTCGTGCCGCTGCAGATCGGCGCACGCGACGTTTCCTTCCCGTTCCTGAACAACTTCTCGTTCTGGATGACCACCGCGGGCGCGATCATCATCATGATCTCGCTCTTCATCGGTGAGTTCGCCCAGACCGGCTGGCTCGCTTATCCGCCGCTGTCGGGATCCGATTACAGCCCGGGCGTTGGTGTCGACTATTATATCTGGGGCTTGCAGGTTGCCGGTATCGGCACGACGCTTTCGGGCATCAACCTGATCGCGACCATCGTGAAGATGCGCGCACCCGGCATGAGCTTCATGAAGATGCCGGTGTTCACCTGGACATCGCTCTGCACCAACATCCTCATCGTCGCGACGTTCCCGGTCCTGACGGCAACCTTGGCGCTGCTGTCGCTCGATCGTTACGCCGGTACGAACTTCTTCACGAACGACCTCGGCGGCAATCCGATGATGTACATCAACCTCATCTGGATCTGGGGCCACCCGGAAGTGTACATCCTCGTGTTGCCCGCCTTCGGCATCTTCTCGGAAGTTGTCGCCACCTTCTGCGGCAAGCGCCTCTTCGGTTACGCGTCGATGGTTTACGCAACCTGCGTCATCATGATCCTGTCGTACCTGGTGTGGCTGCACCACTTCTTCACGATGGGTTCGGGCGCAAGCGTCAACTCGTTCTTCGGCATTACCACGATGATCATCTCGATCCCGACAGGGGCAAAGATGTTCAACTGGCTGTTCACGATGTACCGCGGCCGCATTCGCTATGAAGTGCCGATGCTGTGGACGATGGGCTTCATGGTGACCTTCGTGATCGGCGGCATGACCGGCGTTCTTCTCGCGGTCCCGCCGGCCGACTTCGTGCTGCACAACTCGCTGTTCCTGATCGCCCACTTCCACAACGTCATCATCGGCGGCGTGGTGTTCGGCCTGATGGCCGGCGTCACCTACTGGTTCCCGAAGGCGTTCGGCTACAAGCTCGATCCGTTCTGGGGCAAGATGTCCTTCTGGTTCTGGCTGGTCGGCTTCTACTTCGCCTTCATGCCGCTCTACGTGCTCGGCCTGATGGGCGTCACGCGCCGCGTGTCGCAGTTCGAGGATCCGTCGCTGCAGATCTGGTTCATCATTGCCGCGTTCGGCGCGGTCCTGATCGCGATCGGTATCGCCAGCTTCATCATCCAGCTCGTCGTCAGCTTCTTCAAGCGCGAAGAGCTGCGCGACACGACCGGCGATCCGTGGGATGCCCGTACGCTGGAATGGTCGACCTCGTCGCCGCCGCCGGACTACAACTTTGCCTTCACGCCTGTCGTCCACGATCATGACTCATGGTACGACATGAAGGCGCGCGGCTACGCCCGTCCGCTGGAAGGCTTCAAGCCGATCCACATGCCGAAGAACACCGGAACCGGTGTCATCCTCGGTGCGATCAGCGTCGTCCTCGGCTTTGCCCTGATCTGGTACATGTGGTGGCTCGTGGTCCTGTCGTTCGTCGCCATTCTGGCGGTCGCGATCGGCCATACCTTCAACTACAAGCGTGATTTCTATATCCCCGCGGAAGAAGTCACCGAAACGGAAGGCAAGCGCACGGCGCTGCTTGCCGAGCAGGTGTAAGACCATGAGCGATATAACGATCGACAAGGCCGACAAGCCTGAATTCTACCTGACCGAGGAGCACCATCCGGAAGGCAGCACCATGCTGGGCTTCTGGCTGTACCTGATGAGCGACTGCCTCATCTTCGCGGTTCTCTTCGCGACCTACGCTGTT
Source organism: Rhizobium sp. Root708 (assembly GCF_001429725.1). GTDB lineage: Bacteria > Pseudomonadota > Alphaproteobacteria > Rhizobiales > Rhizobiaceae > Rhizobium. Next base: position 224,945 of record NZ_LMHV01000041.1, read on the forward strand.
CTCGGCCGCAATTATGCGGCCGGGCCTTCCCCGGCCGATCTCTTCGATCTGCCGCTGGTCGCCATCAACACCTCGATGCTGCTTCTGTCGTCCATCACCTATGGTTTTGCGATGCTGCAGATGGAGCGCAAGGAAAAGGGCGCAACGCTCTTCTGGCTCGCCATCACCGGTGTCTTCGGCCTCGTCTTCCTCGGGCTCGAACTCTATGAGTTTGCGCACCTGATCCACGAGGGCGCCGGCCCGACCCGTAGCGCCTTCCTGTCGTGCTTCTTCACGCTGGTCGGCACCCACGGTCTGCACGTCACCTTCGGTATCATCTGGCTCATTACGCTGATGGTGCAGGTGTCGATGCACGGCCTCAATCCGGAAAATCGTCGTCGCCTGATGTGCCTGTCGATGTTCTGGCACTTCCTGGACGTCGTCTGGATCGGCGTCTTCTCCTTCGTCTATCTCATGGGAGTCCTCGGATGACCTCCAACGCACCCTCCACCGAAGACGCGCACGAGGCCCATCACGGCCACAGCCACGGACATGAAGCTGCCCACGGTACGCTCGGCAGCTACATGATCGGCTTTGTTCTGTCGGTGATCCTGACAGCAATCCCGTTCTGGCTGGTCATGGCCGGCGTGTTCGACAACTCGACGGTAACGGCCGCCTGGATCATGGGCCTCGGCGCCGTCCAGATCGTCGTTCATATGATCTTCTTCCTTCATATGAACCCGCGCTCGGAAGGCGGTTGGACGATGATGGCGCTGATCTTCACGCTGTTGCTCGTGGCTATCGCGCTCGCTGGTTCGCTCTGGGTCATGCATCATTTGAACACCAACATGATGCCGATGAGCCCCGAAATGATGAAGAACATGCCCTAAGGGCAAAAGCGGGCGGCGGTCACGCCGCCCGCAAAGGTTTTGGCCATGGCCGACGTTTCCTCCGAAAAATCCCAGAGACAGCACACCGCCGTGGGCGCCGCGATATTCTGCGGCCTCATGGTGCTATTGATCGCCGCCCTGGTTTCGCTGGGTGTCTGGCAGATCGAACGGCTTTCCTGGAAAGAGGCGCTGATTGCCCGCGTCGATCAACGCGTGCATGGCGAACCGGTGACGGCGCCCGCGCGCCCGGAGTGGGAAAAAGTCAACCGCGCCACCGACGAGTACCGTCATGTGACGGCTGAAGGCACCCTGGACAATGGCAAGGAAACCCTGATCTACGCGTCGACGACGTTGGGGCCGGGCTATTGGGTCATCACGCCGCTCAATCTCGATGATGGGACGTCAGTTCTGATCAATCGCGGCTTTGTGCCGACGGAAAGGCGCGAGCCCGCGACACGCACCGAAGGCCAGATTTCCACGCCGGTCAAGATTACCGGACTGCTCAGAATTACCGAGCCGAAAGGCACGCTGATCAAGTCCAACGATCCGGTCAACGAGCGTTGGTATTCGCGTGACGTCGCAGCGATCGCCGAACAGCGCACCGTCGCTAACGTAGCGCCGTTTTTCATCGACGCCGACAATACGCAAAACCCGGGCGGCCTACCGGTCGGCGGGCTGACGCAAATCGCCTTCCCGAACAACCATCTGGTCTACGCGATTACCTGGTTCGTGCTGGCAATCATGGCCACGGGTCTCCTGGTCTTCGTCCTCCGCAGCGAGCTGCGCGCTCGCCGCAGCTGATCAGACGGCCTTGCTCCGCGGATAGAACCGCTCTGCGACATGCTCGCCGACGGCATAGGCCTGGCTGACAATCTCCGGAACGAGATCGATATCAGGCAGGCTGCCAAGCCCAAGCGGGCCGACGGCAAACAATCCATCGACCGTTGCTCCGTCCTCAAGGCACGGCTGGCCACGCTGATTGACCGCCAGACCGAGCGACAGTTCGTCCGGCATGGCAAGACCCTGCTCGATCAGGCTTGTAAGCATCCGCGAATTCATCTGGGGACCGCGGCAGCGGCAGTCCAATATCCGCTCGGCATGGATAATCTCTTCCGACGGCGAGCCCGCAGGGCGGAAGAAGACGCCACCGAAGCCCTGCCTTACGACGACACCACGGCGGACAAGCGTATTGCCGCTGGCCAGTTCACTCCGAAGCCGGGCGTAGATAGCCTCGGGCAGTCGGTTGCGGTGGCTGTCGTAAATGGCGCGAAGGTGCCGATTGAACTGGCGCTTCTGATAGGCAGGCAATGCGCGCCAGAGCGAGCGCGCATGCTTGCGCAGCCCATTCATCACCGATTGCCAGCTTCTGCCCTCCTCCTCCGCTTCGCGGCAGGCACTGCGAATAAAGCGAAGGATATCGGGAAGGGTCGATGGCAGCGTGTCGGCCGGGAAAACCGGATCGGCCGCGTTCGGCGTATGGCTCTGCGGCAGGAAGCCGTGACGCGAGAGAATAGTAACCTGCCCCCGATAGCCGGCATCACGAAGCTGCAGCAGATGATCGACGACCCGGATGCCGCTGCCAAGAAGGATCGTGTGAGGCCGGGCAACAAGGCGTTGCGCTCTTACCGGTGACGAGGCCTCTTCAGTCTCCGCCGCTTCCGGAAGACCGTAACCGGTTGCGAGAATGACCGTATCGAAAAGGGGGTTGGCGGGATTGGCGCTCTCCAGCAGGAAGCGATTGCCGTGGCTCCTGCGGATTGCCACGACCGGTTCGTGACAGACTTGAACCGTGATGTCCTTGCGGGCGGACAATGCTTCTGAAAAGCGCTGATAGACGTAGTCGCTGAAAATTTCCTTCGGCACGAAGATCTGGCGAAACCCCGGTATCGCCGCAGGCACGGCGGCGCGGAATTCCGCGTTGCTACAGAGCCAGTCGTTGAAATCGTCGTTGTCGCCGAGCGACACCGAGAGATCCCGCACACGCGTGTTCAGGATCGTCAATGCACGCGCGGAGGAAAGCGCCTGCCCGCCGCTCACCGAAGAGTTCGGGTCGAAGAGCTGAAGGTGGAAAGGCGTGCGAACCGTCTTCATCAGAGCGATCGCCATCATCATTCCAGAAAAGCCGCGGCCGACAATGGCAAAGCGCGGTATGGCGGAGATTTGTGCTGCCGCCGCTGACTTCGAAGAAAACAGGCCTTGAACCGTCATCTCAACTCCCCTGCGACCGTCTGCGCATCGTGTCTCGACTGGTTTCAACGCGGGAAGAACCGTTCGCGCGTTGAGCTTGGTTCACGCGGTTTTGAACCGCCCGTAGTCTATCAAACTAGTCGTGTATGAAAGCTCCAAATGACGCTCTAGGCAAGCCCTTTGTTCGCGGGCACCGTGCAGGTTCAGGGCAAGCGCCTGTAATTATTGTCACATTTCGGTCGCTAAAAGCGGCGTTTTGGGACTTCATCGCGCCATTTGACGCACTCACGATAAAATAACCAACTGGTGAATTATTGACTTGAAGGCCCGCAAGGAATCGGCAAAAGTAAGGGCGCTAATCAATCCCTTCATGGATTCGCCGTCTTTCCGGACCAGCGTCCGACCACACTTCTGTTTTGGAACATTACCGTGAGCAGCGATGCTTTAACACGTTCGACGAAGCCATCGGCCTCGATGGCGAAGGCGACTGCGGCAGGCTGGGGCAAAGGCCTCTTCACGCTCGTCCGCATCACCGTCATGGCATTTCGCCATCCCTGGCAATCGGGTTTCGCCATCGGCGCGACCCTTGTGGCTTCCACCTTCCAGCTGATGATCCCTCGCCTGCTCGGCCGCGCGGTCGATCATACCCAAGTGGCTATGGAGGGTGGCCAGGCGGGTCAACTCGCCCAGGATGCGCTCTTGACGACGGCGCTGATGCTGCTCGGCGCCAGCGTTCTGCGCGGCATCTTCACCATGGTCCAGAACTATTTCAGCGAGAGCGTCGGCCACCATATGGGCTACGAGCTGCGCCTTGCCTGTTACGAAAAGATTCAGCGCCTTTCCTTCAGCTTTCATGACAGCGTCCACTCCGGTGACCTGATCACCGTGGGCCTGCTCGATCTCGAAGGCGTGCGCATGTATTTCTCGACGGCGCTGGTGCGCATGGTGCTCTTGAGCACGCTGATCGGCATCGGCGCATACATGTTGCTTTCCACGGATGTCGTCCTCGGCCTGCTTGCCTTGAGCTTCGTGCCCTTCGTCGCCTGGCGCTCCTCGGTGACGCAGCTGAAATTACGCGCGACCTGGCTCGACCTGCAGGAGCGGCTGTCGGTGCTGACACGCATCATGGAAGAAAATCTCGGCGGCATCCGCGTGGTCCGCGCATTCGCCGCGCAGGCACATGAGATGATGAAGTTCGAAGGTGCCTCCAAGAACGCTCTCTTGCTCGCTCACCAACGCGTCGGCATCCGTGTCGTCAACACCAGCGCCATGACCTTCTCCTTCTTCGCAGCCATGGGCCTTGTGCTCTGGATTGGCGGCGGCAAGGTGATGGCCGGTCAGATCACCGTCGGCACGCTGGCATCGTTTCTGACGTTCATGACAATCCTGCAGATGCCGGTCCGCCAGCTTGGCCTGATGGTCAACGCTTTCGCGCGCGCCTCCACCTGCGGCACCCGTCTGTTCAACCTGCTCGACCTCGAAATCGCGGTGCGCGATGCGCCAGACGCCAAGGACCTGGCGCTGACGGAGGGGACGCTTCGCTTCGAGAATGTAAGCTTTGCCTATCCGAGCTCGCCGATGCACGAGGTTCTCGACAACGTCTCCTTCGAAGCAAGACGCGGCGAGACGATCGGCATTGTGGGACCGCCTGGTAGCGGCAAGTCGACGCTTGCCCATCTTATCCCGCGTTTCTACGACGTCACCAAGGGCAGGATCACGATCGATGGCCAGGACATCCGCAAGGCGACGCTGCAGTCTCTTCGTCGGGCGGTCGCCGTCGTCCAACAGGATTCCTTCCTGTTCACCACCTCGATCGAAAACAACATCGCCTACGGCGATCCGTGGGCCAAGGAAGGGCGGATCGAGCGCGCCAGCGAAAGCGCACAATTGCACAACTACGTGCTGGGCCTGCCGACCGGCTACGGCACGGTCGTTGGCGAGCGTGGCGTGTCGCTGTCGGGCGGCCAGCGTCAACGCCTGTCGATTGCCCGCGCACTGATGTTGAAACCCGCCATCATGGTCTTCGACGACTCGACGGCGGCGATCGATGCAGCCACCGAACAGCGCATCCGCTCGGCGATGCGCAAATACGCGGCCGATCGCGTGACAATTATTGTTGCACACCGCCTGAGCTCACTGATGCACGCCGACCAGATCCTGTTCGTCGAGAACGGCGAAATCGTCGAACAGGGTACGCACGAGGAACTGCTGGCAGCCGGCGGGCGCTACAAGGCGCTTTACGATCTGCAGGTGCGGCCGGGCGACGAGGCGCTGAGCGCCTAGGGAGGAATGAAATGGCCGAGGAACTGGAAACCGAACGCTCCGACGTTCGCGAGGATGGACGCCGCCCACCCCGGGCAGTCGTCGGCTCGCATCGCGTCGAAGAGGAGATGTTCGGCAAGGCCTTCGACGGCAACATCATCAAGCGCATCTGGGCCTTCGTACATCCCTACCGCAGGCAGGTGCTGCTATCGGTAGCTGCCGTCCTGACGTTCACTGCCATGCAGCTTCTGATCCCGCTGATCATCCGCTATGCGATCGACCACGGCATGCGGCCCGGAGGAAGTCATTCCGCCTTGGGATGGGCGATGGTCGTCTTCCTCGCCGCGATCCTGATCAACTACTGCGCCAGCTACTGGCAGGAGACGCTGGTCGGCAACGTCGCGGAGGAGGTGCTCTTCGACATTCGCAAGGCGATGTTCTCGCATCTGCAGCGGGTCTCGCTGTCCTTCATGGACAAGACCGAGGTCGGCCGCCTGATGTCGCGCCTGCAGGGCGACGTCAACTCGATGCAGGAGTTTCTGGAAACCTCGGTCCTCTCGGTCGGCGACATCGTGCTGCTGTTCGGCATCGTCTTCGTCATGCTTTATCTCGACTTCAAGCTCGGGCTACTGACGCTCTCGGTTCTGCCGACCCTGTTTGTCGTTCGCCTCTTCTGGCTGCCGCTGGCACGAAAGTCCTTCATGGCGGCGCATGAGACCAACTCCGTTGCCAACGGGGCGTTGGCCGAAGCCATTCATGGCGTGCGCGCCGTGCAGAGCATGGACCGCCAGGGCGTCAACTTCATGCTCTACGATGACAAGGCAAAGGCTAACCTGAAGACGCACCTGACGGCGGCGCGTTACGCCCAGGTGATGGTGCCGATCGTGGATTCCTTGACCGGCGTCGCCATGGCGCTCGTTATCGTCGTCGGCGGTGCGCGTGTTCTCAACCAGGCACTCGATGTCGGCGTGCTCGTCGCCTTTCTGTTCTACATCCAGCGCTTCTTCGATCCGATCCGTTCGCTGACGTTGCAATACTCGGTGATGCAGCGCGCCATGGCCTCCGGTCAGCGGCTGACGGAAGTTCTCGACGTTCCCGTCGAGATCAGGGACGCGCCTGACGCAAAGGAACTTACCGCCGATATGGACGGCTCCGTCGAGTTTCGTGATGTGGTCTTCGGCTATCATCCGAAGCACCCGGTCTTGAAGCACGTGAGCTTCAAGGTGAACCCCGGTGAAACGGTTGCCCTTGTCGGCCCGACCGGCTCCGGCAAGTCGAGTTGCATGTCGCTGATCCATCGTTTTTATGATGTGCAACAGGGACAGGTGCTGGTCGGTGGACACGATGTGCGCGACCTGGCGCAGGATTCGCTCGGCAACCAGATCGCCATGGTCCTTCAGGAGCCGTTCCTGTTTACCGGCACGGTCTTCGAGAACATCCGCTACCACAAAGCGGAAGCGACCCGCGAGCAGGTCATCGAGGCGGCAAAGGCCGTTGGCGCTCACGATTTCATCATGCGCCTGCCCGAGGGCTACGACAGCATGCTCGGCGAGCGCGGCGGCAATCTCTCACTCGGCCAGCGCCAGCTTCTAAGCTTTGCCCGTGCGCTTGTCGCCGACGCGAAGATCCTGGTGCTCGACGAGGCGACGGCTAACATCGACAGCTACACCGAGATGCTGATCCAGAAGGCGCTCGTGAAGCTGCTTGAAAACCGCACCGGGCTGGTCATCGCCCATCGCCTAGCCACCATCCGGGAGGCGGACCGCATCATCGTGCTGCAGAACGGCGAGCTGATCGAGAGCGGCAACCACCAGCAGCTGATGAAGAACCGCAAGCTCTATTCGCGACTCTATAACCTCAACTACGCGTCCTTCGACGACATTCCGGATGCCGTGCTCGAAGAGACGACGGCGAGCGGTTCAGCAACTTAAAGATCAAGCCTTCAAGCAAATCCACTATCCGAAGAGGAGGATCTTCCATGGATTATCGCAAGCTTGGCCACAGCGGCGCAGTCGTGACCGCCTACTGCCTCGGCACCATGACGTTCGGCGCCGAGGCCGACGAAACCGCATCGCATAAACTGCTCGACGACTATTTCGCCTGGGGCGGAAACTTCATCGACACGGCCGACGTCTATAGCGCCGGCAAGTCGGAAGAGATCATCGGGCGGTGGCTGAAGACGCACCCGACCGAAGCGAAACAAGCGGTGATCGCGACCAAGGGCCGGTTCCCGATGGGTCCCGGTCCGAACGACATCGGCCTTTCCCGTCGCCATCTGAACCAAGCGCTGGATGTCTCGCTTGCACGGCTCGGCGTCGAGCATATCGATCTCTACCAGATGCACGCCTGGGACGCGTTGACTCCGATCGAGGAGACGCTGCGCTTTCTCGATGACGCCGTTTCCGCTGGCAAGATCGGCTACTACGGCTTCTCCAACTACGTCGGATGGCAGATTGCCAAGGCCAACGAAATCGCCAAGGCGCGAGGCTACACCCGGCCGGTGACGCTGCAGCCGCAATATAACCTGCTGGTGCGCGACATCGAGTTCGAGATCGTCGCCGCATGCCAGGACGCCGGCATGGGCCTGCTGCCGTGGTCGCCGCTCGGCGGCGGTTGGTTGACAGGCAAATATCGACGCGACCAGGCGCCGACGGGTGCCACTCGCCTCGGCGAGAACCCGAGCCGGGGAATGGAATCCTATGCCCAGCGCAACGCGCAGGAACGGACATGGGCGATCATCGAAACTGTGGAAGCGATTGCCAAGGCCCGTGGCGTCAGCATGGCACAGGTGGCCCTTGCCTGGACAGCGGCGCGACCGGCCGTGACATCAGTCATTCTCGGAGCGCGGACGAGCGAGCAGCTCGCCGACAACCTCGCTGCGGCAAAACTTTCGCTTTCGGAAGAGGAGATGACGAGGCTCAGCGACGTCAGCGAGCCGCACGTCGCCGACTACCCGTACGGGGCGGGCGGCACCAGCCAGCGGCATCGCAAGATCGAAGGCGGACGATAGCATCCGATCGGCTTGCACGCTGACCATGCCTGGCGTGCAAGCCCTCTTACGCCTCGATCAGATCTCCATATGCAGCGCCTTCTGCACGGCATCCCATTTGGGTGTGGAGGCGCCCTCATACTCCAACAGCCCCCAGCTTCCCCACTTGCCGGGCTCGCTCATCGACGTGAAGAGAGTGTAGAGATCGCCGCCGGCCGCCCACCAATTCTTCAGGTGGCGCAGGTACAGATCCCCCATCCTGGGATCACGGTTGGCCGCGATGAACAGTTTGGTGAGCGCATCGTTGTTTTCGGTCCCGCCGTGGCCGACGAGATGTTGACCACCTTCATAGGCATAGAGTTTCACGCCGTATTTCCCGGCGATAGCGACCTGCTTCCCGATGGTTTCGCGATTCAGGCCCTCGACCTCCTGGCCAAGCGCATCGAAAACACGGTCGAGCGACCAAGTCGCGACATCATTTGCACGCTCCGGATCCCCCAGCGAATTGCCGAAATAGGGAGCGATCGCCAGCACGTCTGCATGCTCTTTCACGCCCTCGTAGGATAGGATGACCTCACTCGTCCACTCGTTGGCGGATTGTGCACCGTAGACGCCAATCACACGGGCCTTGTCCGCTCCGAAGACATCCTCCCATATGGCGATGATCTCGGTTGCCCGCTTTGCGTAGAACATCATCGCCCCTTGGAACTCATCGTTCGACAAGCCAAGGGCTTTACCTTGCGAGGCGGCATAATCGTACTGACCAAAGAACGTGTTCCATACCTCGTTGGAGTATTCGACATTGACGTTGAGATCAGGAGACAGATCCTTCTTCACCTGAGTCGCGAACTGCCTGACGTAATCGTCGTCCGCCCCATGGGGCATGTTGAACCACGGTTCAGCTTTGACGGTGTTACAAAGGTCGATCATGTATTCCAGGGGAACGCCGAGATCCGAATTGCCGAAGCGGCCATACTTCGGCCTGTCGTTCCACTGCTTTACAGTGGAGCCGTTGGTCGACATCCAGTCCATGAACCGTATTGCCGACATGTCGCGCGCACGATCAAGGAACGGCTGGCGAAACGCGCTCGTCGGCATTTCTCCACGCTCGTAAAGGCGGATGTTGCGGATGGGATCGTCGGGATCGGTTTCCACGATCCTCGCGACAAACGCTTCGTTCTTGCGCATGTTGCGGACATCGTCGCGGCCAGGGAAGCGCCGTTCCAGTTCGGCGCCATTCGTATAGCCGATCTTCCCCTTGCCATCATAATAGAGCGAAAGCTGTACCGGCAGGTTCTTCCGATACGGCGTGAAGATGAGAAAGCTTTCCAGAAACGCCTGCGCGGGGATTTCCTTCGGATAGCCATAGTCGGTCATCGGCGGCAGCGGCGTGTCCCAGGTGAAGGGCATCTGGCCGAGCTGTACCCTCCATCTCGACGCGTTCAAAGCGAGATTCGAGAAGACTTGCTCGTTCGACCAGTAGGAAGCGCCGGCCAGATTCAGACCAAGCCTGCCATTCCTTCCGGAGGGAGCCGCAGCGAGCCTTCTCAAGGGAAACTGGCTTACGAAGGGGCCCAAGGCGGCGGCCGAGAGAATTTGCAGAACATCGCGACGCTTCACAGCACTATCCTTCCGTACTCACGATCCGCGCATTTGGGTCTCAACCCGGAAGGCGCGTCCAGTATCGGAATTCAACGGAAGACTGTATCGAATGGCAAGACCGACAAAATACGAGATGCCGTGGCGTGCCGTCATCCTTTAGGGGAAGCCATTTCGCGCGCATACTGCGCGGAAAGTCAAAGCGCGGATAGCCCTAGAGCCAATCCGCGCTTCTGAAAGTCATTGCTAGATACGTGTGCCGCTCGTGTCGTCAAACAAGTGCAGCTGCGACGGATCGACGACCGCACCGACCGTCTCCCCCGCCCGCGCGGTGCCGCGTCCCGTCTCGACGATGGTCAGTTCGGGCGTGGTCGCCGCCGTGACAAAGGTGGATGAACCAGTGGATTCCACCACCGCGACAGGCACGTCAAACGTACCCTGTCCCGGCGCGGTCACGCCGATATGCTCGGGGCGAATGCCGGCAGTCACCTTGCGACCGGGCTGTACCTGATGGTCGATCACGATCTTCTGCTTGACGCTTCCGAGGTCGATCGTCAGGCTTTTTCCATCCTCGCCAACAACCGCCGGAATGAAATTCATGGCGGGAGAGCCGATGAAGCCGGCAACGAACTTGTTGGCGGGCCTGTCGTATAGATCGAGCGGCTTGCCCTGCTGCTCGATGATCCCCTCACGCATGACGACAACATGGTCCGCCATGGTCATGGCTTCGATCTGGTCGTGGGTAACGTAAACCGAGGTGGCACCGAGTCGGTCGTGGAGCGCGCGGATTTCCTTGCGCATGTGAACGCGCAGTGCGGCGTCGAGGTTGGAGAGCGGCTCGTCGAACAGGAAGGCCTTCGGATGGCGAATGATCGCCCGGCTCATCGCGACGCGCTGGCGTTGACCGCCCGAAAGCTCGCGCGGGTAACGTTTCATGAGATTCGACAGCCCGGTGGTTGCGGCAACTTCTTCTGCCGCCTTTTTCGCTTCCGCCTTGGCGACGCCGCGAATACGCAGGCTATATGTCAGGTTCTCCTCGACGGTCATGTGCGGATAGAGCGCATAGGACTGGAACACCATGGCGACGTCGCGCTTGCGTGGCGGCACGTTGTTCATCAGCTCACCGGCGATCTTCAACTCACCTTCGGAGATGCTTTCAAGGCCTGCGAGCGAGCGAAGTAGCGTGGACTTGCCACAGCCGGATGGCCCGACGAGTGCGACAAACGTGCCCTTTGCGATCGACAGGTTGATGTTCTTGAGGGCATGGAACGCGCCGTAATGCTTGTTGACGCCGCTGAGCTCGATCTGATTGGTCATTTGAGGGCTCCAGAGGTGAGGCCGGATACGATGCGGCGCTGCAAAAGAACGAAGATGGCAAGGATCGGTGTTACATACATCGTGGCGTAGGCCATGATGTTGTTCCACTCGTTGGTATTCGGTCCCATGAAGGAATTGAGACCAACGCTGGCGGGCTGAAGGTCGACGGCCTGGATCATAGACTTCGAGTAGACGAACTCACCGAAGGCCTGCATGAAGATCAGGATGGCGCTGACAAGAATGCCGTTGCGGGCAAGCGGCAGCACGATGCTGAAGAAAGCGCCGACGCGGCTGTTGCCATCGACGAGCGCAGCTTCCTCGAGCTCCATCGGCACCGCCATGAAGGTGGCGCGAACGAGGACGACGAAGAAGGGCATGCTTTTCGCGGCGATCGCGATGATGACGGCAAGGCGCGGATAGTCGAGCATGCCGAACTGCGAGAAGCCGACGAAGATCGGAGTTACCATCAGCGACGCCGGCAGAACCTGCAGCATCAGGATCATGAAGAGACCGATATCGACCCAGACGTTGCGGTAGCGGGCCAGCACGTAGGCACAGCCGACGCCGAGGACGGTGATGAGCGTGACGGAGCCGATGGCGATGACCAGCGAGTTCCAGAGATAACGGCCCATGCCGCGGCTTTCCCAGACATAGCCGAACGTGCCCCACTGCGGCTCTGCCGGCCAGAAGCTCGGCGGTGTCGCGAACATTTCGGATCCGCCCTTGAGGGCCGTGATGTACATCCAGTAGAGCGGAAAGAGATAGATCGCCGCCATGACGATGGCGATCACAAGCATGAGACGGTTGCGTATCGTTTCGGTCATCCGCGCACCTCATGGCGTGTGGAGCGGACATAGACGACCGAGGCGAACATGACGAAGATGATCATGATCACGGAGATAGTCGCGCCCTTGGCGAAATCATACTGACGGAAGGACAGGTCCCACGCCCAGTATTGTGTGACGTTGGATGAATTGTTCGGACCGCCCGAGGTGATCGCAGCGAAGAGGTCGAACTGCTGCAGCGTGAAGATCAGGCCGAGGGCGACGATGGCGCCAATGGTGGAGCGCATCATCGGCAAAGTGATCGTCCAGAACCGCTGCCAGGCATTGGCGCCGTCGAGTTCCGCGGCCTCATAGAGGTCGCCGGGGATTCCGGACAGGCCGACCGAAAGGAGGATCATGTTGAAGGCCGTGCCCAGCCAGACGTTGGCGATGATCACGGCATAGAGCGAGAAGTGCGGATCGGAGCGCCAGAAGATGTTGCTGCTGATGATGCCGCTCTCCTTCAGGATGAAGTTGAGGACACCGAAGTCACCGGACAAAATCCAATTCCAGATCGCACCCACGACAAGGCCGGGCATCACCCACGAAACGAGGAAGAGGCCACGCAGCCACGAGGCGCCGGGGAAATTGACCCAGAAGAACAGCGCCAGACCGAAGCCGATCAGAAACTGGCCGGCGATCGAGCCCACGACGAAAATCACCGTATTGCCGAGGATCGGCCAGGTTTCCGGCTGAGCGAAGAGATCCTTGTAGTTCTTAAAACCGACGAAGGGACGCGCGAAGGTTCCAAGGCTGAACATATCAACCTCCTGGAAACTCATCACCACATTATAGATGAGCGGCAGCCCGGCCATCAGGAACAGGAACGTCAGTGGGAAGGCGACGAGCGTGATGTCGAAGCCGCGGCCGTCCCTGACGCTTGAAAGAATCCGTTTCATCGATCCTCCAATACTCCGAACGGGGCTGCCGAGAGCTTGCGCTGCAAGACAACCCCTGCCGGGAGGAAATGGTAGGGATGGCCCGAAAGCCATCCGGTTATGCGGAGTGGATTAGCCGAGAACAGCCTTGATCTTCTCGGCAGCCTGGTCGAGCGCATCCTTCGGAGTCATCTGGCCGGTCAGAGCCGCCTGGATTGCGTCCTGGATCGCCTTGGAGATCTTCGGCCACTGCGGATGCGGGCCGCGCGGCTTCGCATACTTCAGCTGCTCGATAAAGACCTTGAGGCCCTCATCCTTGAGCTTCTCGCCGGTCTCCGGGATGGTGATGTCGGAACGGGCCGGAAGCTGGCCGTAGTTCTTGAACATCTTGTCGTCCTGAGAAGCGAAGAACTCAAGCGCCTTGAAGGCTTCGGCCGGGTGCTTCGTGCTCGAGAAGATCGCCCAGTTGAAGTCGCCCATTGCCGACGACCGCTCAGCGCCTTCCTTTGGAACCGGAAGCAGGGCAACGCCCCAGTCGAACTTGGCTTCCTTGGTCATGCGATCAAGTTCCCAAGGACCGGAGATCGCCATGGCGGCATTGCCGGAGTTGAACGTCCCGGTGGAATCCCACTGGCCGCGCGTCAGGGTGTCCGGAGAAGCAAGCTTCTCGTCCATGATCGTCTTCCAGGTCTCAAGCGCCTTGACCGCGCCTTCGGCATTGATGTTCTGGTAGCCGCCGCCGCCCATCTGGGCCCAGGGCAAGAACTGGAAGGTACCTTCCTCGTTCGCCTTGGCGGAGAAGGCAAGACCGTAGACGTTCTTGGCCGGATCGGTCAGCTTGCGTGCATCCTCGACAAGCTCGTCCCAGGTCTGCGGCGGCTTGTTCGGGTCGAGGCCCTTCGCCTTGAACATGTCCTTGTTGTAGTAGAGCGCGATCGTGTTGGTCGCCTTCGGAATACCGAAATACTTGCCATCCCATTCCACGGATTTCAGCGGACCGGGGAAATAGTTGTCCGGCTTGATGACCGAGGAGCCCTTGATCATGTCGGAAATATCGAGGAAGGCGCCGCGCGAGGCGAACATCGCATGCTCGGGATTGTCGACCGCGATGATGTCGGGAGCCTGGCCAGTGGCATAGGCGCGCATGGCTTCGGTGACGACGTCATCGAACTGGATCAGACGATACTCGATCTTGATGCCGTTGTTCTGGGCGTTGAATTCCTTGACGAGGTTCGGTGCCGGCTGGATGTCCTTGTCCAGCGACCAGAGGGTCAAGGTGACATCTTCGGCCTTGGCAGTCAGGCCAAAGAGAGAGACGCCTGCCAGCGCCAAAGCGCCGACCATTGCAAACTTGCGGATACCCATAGTTCTCCTCCTTTGTGGTTATCCTGTCGGAAGCCGGCGATTCCTCCTCGCCGGCCACGATGTCATCAAACCGGATCGACGACGAAGTCGCCGCCCCGGGCATGCTTGAGGTGGTTGAGCGCGTAGACCTGACCGGTCATCTCCAGCTCGTCGCGGTAAACAGGATCGTGCCAGCCTTCGATGTCGATCGAACCGGACCAGCCTGCAAGACGCAGTTCCGAAATGATGTCGGTCCAGTTGCTGTCGCCGAAGCCCGGCGTGCGCATGAAGACGAACTTCTCCTTGCCGAAAATGCCGTGTTCCTTGATGACGTCCCAACGGATCGTCGCATCCTTGCCGTGCACGTGAAAGATCTTCTTCGCCCACTTGCGGATCTGCGGCAGTGGATCGATCAGATAAACCATCTGGTGGCAGGGTTCCCACTCGATACCAATGTGGTCATCGGGCGTTTCGTTGAAGATCAGTTCCCAGGCATCGGGATTGTGGGCGATGTTCCAGTCGCCGGTCGCCCAGTTGCCGTCCATGGCGCAGTTTTCGAAGGCGATCTTGACGCCCTTGTCAGCGGCGCGCTTGGCAAGTTCACTCCAGATTTCCTTGTAGCGCGGCAGACTGTCGGTCAACGGCTTGTTGCGGACGCGGCCGGTGAAGCCGGCGATGCAGGTGGCGCCGAAATGATGTGCGTTGTCGATGCAGTCTTTCCAGCCTTGGAGCGTCTGCAGGTCGATGTCGGTCGCCTCAAGCGGATTTCCGAACATGCCGAGCGTCGAGATGGTGATGTCGCGATCACCAATGGCATCGACGCAGCGCTTGCCGAGATCGGCCAGATCCTGACCGTTCGTCGTCTGCCAGAAGAAGGGCTCGAAGCTCTCGAAACCCATGTCGGCAATCTGACCGATGCGCTTGTCGGCGCCGCCCTTGGAGGCGCTGACCATGGTACCTACACGAATGGACTTGGCGGGGTTGCTCACAATGTCTGTCCTTATGCTGAAATTTCGATGCGCTTGCCGGTCTTGGCGCTTTCGATCGCGCCGAACACCATGGCGAGGCTTCTGATATTGTCGGAGCTTGCGGTCTCGGGCCGCTTGCCGGTTTTGATCGCCTCGACGAAGCTTGCGATGACGCTGGCGTGGCCGTGCGTCTCTTCTTCGTGTGCCGGCTCGGGAACGTTTACGGAAGCAAAGCCATGCAGAAGACCCGGCTCAGTGCCGGCGACGGCTGCATTGAACGTGTCGCCACCGTCCCAGGTCAACATTCCCTTGGAACCTACGAGGCGCCATTCGCTTTCCCAGCTGGTGCGCTCGCCTTCCGCACACCACGAGCCACGGTAGGTGAAGACGACGTCGTCGGAAAATTCGAAGGTCGCATTGGCGGAGGCGCCATGCTTGTACCAGGATCCATTCGGATTGCGCTCGACGCAATAGACGGCGAGCGGCTTCTTGTCAGCCACGTAGCGGGCGGCGTCGAAGGTGTGGATCGCCATGTCGAGCAGCAGGACGTTGTCCATCTCCTCGCGGAAACCGCCGAAATGCGGGCCGAGGAAGAAATCACAATGGATGGCGGTCAGATCGCCGATTGCTCCGCTCTCGACGAAGCGACGCATGCGGCGTACGCCGGAAATGAAGCGGCGGTTCTGGATGATGGCGTGGATCTTTCCGGTCTCGGCGGCGAGATCGATCAGAGCGGCGCCTTCGGCAAGCGACGTCGCCATTGGTTTTTCGCTGAGAACGTGGCAGCCCGCTTTCATCGCCGTGGAAACGACGTTGAAACGTGCCGTCGGTATAACGACGTCGAAGACGATATCGGCGTTCGACTTGGCGATGACGTCGGCAAGATCGGTGCCGATGACAACGCCCTCAAGACCGAACTCGGCAGCGAGCGCTTCGGCGGCCGCTGGATTGACATCGACAAGGCCCTTGACCTCGATGGCGGCCGCGAGAGCCGGGGTTTCCTTGATGGCGCGCAACCAGCCTTTGGACATGGCTCCGCACCCGCATAGAACGGCATTCAATATCACGATTTCCTCCGGTGGATCGTTTCCGGTTTTCCTCCCGAAACGTATCCCGTAAACGTTTACGATACTAAGCGGAAACGTTTCGTGGTGTCAATAGGCCGCACTTGGAGCTAAAATGCTGCGAAAAACACCTGAAAATGCCGGGCCTTAGGTGACGCTATGCCGCACTGCAGCATCGAAAATTTTCAGGCCCTTCAGCTGCTTTTTGCGACGTTTTACGGAAGCGTCACGCGATCAGGATCGCACGAAAATCATTCACGTTGGTACCGGTCGGGCCGGTGACGAAGAGGTCGCCCAGAGCTTCGAAGCATGTGTAGCAGTCGTTGGCGTCGAGCAGCTTTCGCGGATCGATGCCCTTTTCACGCAAACGCCTGAGTGTATCGCCGTCAACGAACGCCCCGGCGTTGTTTTCGGAACCGTCGATTCCATCCGTATCGGCAGCCAGGACGTGAATATTCTGCTCGCCGATGGCGAGCGCCATTGCCAGGGCAAATTCCCCGTTGCGTCCGCCCCGGCCTCCGCGTTCCTTCAGGGTAACGGTGGTCTCCCCGCCGGAAAGGATAACGACCGGCTTGGAAAACGGCCGGTTCCTTGTGGCCACCTCTCGTGCAATCGCGGCGTGGACGAGCGCAACATCGCGCGATTCACCTTCGATCGAATCCGAGAGGATCACGGCTTCGATGCCATGCGCGCGGGCAGCAGCGGCAGCAGCCTCCAGGGAGACACCGGCGGACGCGATGATATGGTGCTCGTGGCGGGCAAAAATCGGATCATCCGGCCGCGGCGCGTCTGCGGAAGGCGATGCGAGATGATCAAGCGCCGCCTGCGGCAATTTCAATCGGTACTGCGCGACCACCGCCTGTGCCTGCTGGCGATTGGAGAAGTCCGCAACCGTCGGGCCGGAGGCAACATGAGCGGGATTGTCGCCCGGTATGTCTGATACGATGAGGCTGACCACGCGTGCTTTCGTCGCAGCCGCCAGTCGCCCTCCCTTGATCGTCGACAGATGCTTGCGCACGACGTTCATCGAGGCGATCGGTGCGCCGGAAGCCAGCAGAAGCTCATTGAACGCGATCTCGTCCTGAAGCGTCAAGCCGACTGGCGGAGCCGGCAGCAATGCCGAACCGCCGCCGCAGATGAGAGCAATGACAAGATCGTCCTCAGTCAACCCGGCAACGGCCTCCATCAGCAGTCCTGATGCAGTCAATCCAGCCGCATCGGGGACCGGATGCGATGCTTCGATGACCCTGATGCTCTTGGTATCGCAACCATATCCGTAGCGCGTGACGACGATGCCCTCGAGGGGCGTCGGCCAGAGGCTTTCCAGCGCGCGCGCCATCTGGGCGGCTCCCTTTCCTGCCCCGACGACCACGGTGCGACCGCGCGGTGGGGCGGGAAGACGGGATGCAATGCCCGTCAGCGGATCAGCGGCGCGCACGGCGGCCGTAAACAGTTCGGAGAGAAGCTCGCGCGGTTTCATGATGCCTGCCAGTCAGGGGGTGATTGTGAATGCGTCGCTTTCGCCAGGGGCGAGTTCCAGCGGCCAGATCGTATTCTGTGCGCCTTTTGGGTAAAGAGCGGAATAGGCAGGCATCGACGCAAGAAGTGTCTCGGCAAGCTTGGTACCGAGGTCGCGAAGCGACAGGCGGAAGCAAGTGAGCGTCGGTTGCAGGAACCTCGCGCGAGGCTCCTCGCGAAAACCGATCACGGCGAGATCGCGGCCGGGAACGACCCCTGCCTCGACCATTCGCCGATAGAGCCCAATGGCCATCAATTCGTAGATCAGGATGATCGCTGTTGGCCGGTCCTTGAGGCGCAGCAATTCCGTACCGGCCTGATAGCCGCCCTGCTCGCTGGACTTCACGCGAATGATTAAATCTGGATCAAACTCCAGGCCGTGCCGCTCCAGCGCCTGCCGGTAGGCATCCACGAAGACATAGCCGAGGTTGATATCGGTGGAAGGTGCCGCAATGGCGATGCGGCGGTGCCCCTTAGCGACGAGGCGCTCGACGGCACAAGCCGCGACGCCCTCGAAATCGAGATCGATCCATGGATAGTTGCCGCCGGACGAGCTGCGCCCGAGCGCCACGAACGGAATCTTTGCCTTCGAGAGGAAATCGATACGCTTGTCGATGCGCTGCGTTGCCGAGATGATCATTGCGTCGACGACGCGGCGGGCGACCATGCGCTTCAGATACTCATGCGGATCCTCATCGCTTGGGCAAGGGAGCATGACGAGGTCAAGCTTGTGGCGCGTAAAGACGGACTGAAGCCCGCCCGTGACGCTAAGGAAGAAGTTGTCCCCGTTCTCGACGGTTTCCTGGCTCGCTTCGATCATCAGCCCGATAACATTCGTCGTACCCTGGCGAAGGCTGCGGCCGGATTGATTGGCGACATAGCCGAGTTCCTCCGCTGCCGCCAACACGCGCTTGCGAGTCTCCTCGTTGACGTCAGGCTTGTCATTCAGCGCCCGCGATACTGTCCCGATCGAGATATCGAGATGTTTTGCCAGCTGGCGAATTCCCTTCATTGGCGGCAAATTCCTCCTCACCCGAAACGCCTCGGCTCATATCTGCCATACAGAAACGTTTCCGAGAAGCACTTTAGGCAATGTTCGGCGCGATATGCTGACACGGGACGTGATCAGGCAAGCCGAACCTTTCACGACGTTACGCGTGTAATGGTTTGGTCTTCCGAGGCGCAATACTCTTTCGCGAATACTTGAGATCGCTCTGAAACGCCGTCACGGAAACAGTTCAGCATCCTGAAAGGAAGAGGCGATCGCATCCTTGGACGAGAGGATCGGCTCGCCATCGATCGGCCAGCGAATATCGAGCTGCCGGTCATTCCAGATAATCGCTCGTTCATTTTCCGGAGAGTAGAAATCGGTCGTCTTGTAGAGGAACTGCGCGCTTTCGGACAGGACAAGAAAACCGTGCGCAAAGCCGGGCGGCACCCAGAGCTGATGCTTGTTCGTCGCTGACAAAACCTCGCCTACCCAGCGTCCGAAGGTGGGAGACGAGCGCCTGATATCGACGCAGACATCAAACACCTCTCCCTCGACGACACGCACGAGTTTGCCCTGCGGTTGCTTGATCTGGTAGTGCAGCCCGCGCAGGACATTCTTGCCCGACCGTGAATGGTTGTCCTGAACGAAGGTCACCGTGCGGCCCAGTGCGGTATCGAATTGTGCCTGATTGAAGCTCTCGAAGAAAAATCCTCGCTCGTCGCCATAAACCTTTGGCTGAACGAGAAGCACGTCCGGAATATCCAGCGGAATGAAACTCATTGCAGGGCGCCTTCGTCCAGCAGCCGCAACAGGTACTTGCCGTATCCGTTCTTCGAAAGCGGCATGGCAAGCCGCTCAAGATCGGCACGGCTGACCCAACCGTTGCGGAATGCGATCTCTTCCGGGCACGACACCTTCAGTCCCTGGCGACGTTCGAGCGTCGAAATGAACTGTCCGGCATCGAGCAGGGAATCATGTGTCCCGGTGTCCAGCCAGGCGTAGCCCCGGCCCATGATCTCGACCGTCAGGCTTTCGTCATCGAGGTAGCAACGGTTGAGATCCGTGATCTCGAGTTCGCCGCGCGGCGAAGGTTTCAGCTGCTTTGCGAATTCGACAGCGCGTTCGTCGTAGAAGTAGAGACCGGTCACAGCGTAGTTGGATTTCGCAACGGCCGGCTTCTCCTCGATGGAAAGAACACGGCGGCGGCGGTCGAATTCGACGACACCGTAACGCTCCGGATCCAGCACGTGATAGGCGAAAACCGTGGCACCCTGCCTGCGCGACATCCCGCTTTCAAGCAAGGAAGGGAGGTCGTGGCCGTAGAAAATGTTGTCCCCCAAAACCAGTGCAGAAGGAGCCCCCGCGAGGAAATCCTCGGCAATGATGAACGCCTGCGCCAGCCCATCCGGAGACGGTTGCTCGGCGTAGGAAAACGTCACGCCCCACTCCTGTCCGCTCCCCAGCAATTGCCGAAATCTCGGAATGTCCTGCGGCGTGGAGATGATCAGAATGTCGCGGATGCCGGCGAGCATCAAAGTCGACAATGGATAGTAGATCATCGGCTTGTCGAAGACCGGCAACAGCTGCTTGCTGATCGCAAGCGTCGCGGGATGCAGGCGTGTGCCGGACCCTCCGGCCAGAATGATGCCTTTGCGGGTCATGGCTTCCATCCCCTTTTTCGAAGTTGATCCAGCATGCGGTCGACGTGCACTGTCCAGTCCGGCAGGCTGAGCCCAAGGCGGGACGAGAGAGCATGGCAATCAAGTGACGAGTTCATCGGCCGGGCGGCCGGACGCGGAAACTCGGCCGTGGTGATCGGCTCGATGTCATCAGGACCGGCCTTGGGCTCGAATCCGATATCGATAGCGCGACGCACCACATGACATGCGAGGCCGTGCCAGCTCGTCCGACCGCCCGCCGTCAAATGATAGATGCCGTCAGGCAAACCGCCGCGGCGATAACCGGCCACCGCAAGCGCCGTCACGTCAGCGATCAATTCGGCCGACGTCGGCGCACCGAACTGGTCGGCCACCACGCGAAGCTGCGGGCGCTCATGCGCCAATCGCAGGATCGTCTTGATGAAATTGTCGCCGTCTGCCGAAAACACCCAGCTTGTGCGGAATACGAGATGCTTGCAGCGCGAACCGGTGATCGCCAGTTCGCCACCCCGTTTGGATTGCCCGTACACATTCAGCGGATCTGTCTCGTCCGTCTCGACATAAGGCGCAGTCTTCCGGCCGTTGAAAACATAGTCGGTCGAATAGTGAAGCAACAGGGCGTCCCGCTCGAGCGCCTGCTGCGCGAGTATGCCAACAGCATCCCGGTTGACCGCGAAGGCCACAGCGGAATTTGTTTCCGCCTGGTCGACTTGGGTAAAGGCGGCAGCGTTTGCGATGACCGCCGCATTGGCCGCCTCTCGCAGGGCCGCAGAAATCGTCTCGGGTTTCTCAAGGTCGAGACGATCCCTTCCGAAAACATCAAGGGAACCGAAGGGCAACAGGGTACGCTGCAATTCGCGGGAAACCTGGCCATTTCTGCCGAGCAGCATCACGGTCATGCGTATTGCTTCTCGAGCCAGTTGCGATAACTGCCGGATGTGACGTTGCGCACCCATTCGGCATTATCGAGATACCAGCCGACGGTCTTGCGGATGCCGCTCTCGAACGTCTCGCTCGGGCGCCAACCAAGCTCGCTTTCGATCCTGCGCGCGTCGATGGCATAGCGGCGATCGTGCCCAGGGCGATCCGTAACAAACGTGATCTGCCCTCGATAAGACTGACCATCGTCTCTTGGCTTCAGCTCATCAAGCAGATCGCAGATCGATTGCACGACATCGAGATTGGTGCGCTCGTTCCAGCCGCCGACATTGTAGGTGCGCCCGGGCACACCTGACTGCAATACACGACGCAGCGCGCTGCAATGATCCTTGACGTAGAGCCAGTCTCTGATCTGCTGGCCGTCGCCGTAAAGCGGCAACGGCCGCCCGAGCAGCGCATTGTTGATCACCAGCGGGATGAGCTTTTCCGGAAAGTGGAATGGCCCATAGTTGTTCGAGCAATTGGTGGTGAGGACCGGAAGCCCGTAGGTGTGATGGTACGCCCTGACCAAGTGGTCGCTGGCTGCCTTGCTTGCGGAATAGGGGCTGTTCGGTTGATATTGCGTCTCTTCGTGGAACGCTTCGTCGTCAGCGTCGAGCGTGCCAAAGACCTCGTCTGTCGAAATATGCAGGAAGCGAAACGAGTCGTCCTTGGAACCGCCGCTCCAATATGCGCGGGCCGCCTCCAGAAGGCGGAAGGTGCCGACGATATTCGTGTCGATGAAGTCGGCGGGACCATGGATCGACCTGTCGACATGGCTTTCCGCCGCGAAATTGACGATGGCCCTCGGCCGATAGTCCGCCAGTAGTCTTTCGACAAGCGCGCCGTCAGCAATGCTGCCGTGGACGAAAATATGCCCTTCGTCGCCCTCAAGACTACGGAGATTGCCGAGGTTTCCGGCGTAGGTCAGCGCGTCCAGATTAAGCACCGGCTCATCGCTCTGCGCCAACCAGTCCAGGACAAAATTTGAGCCGATGAATCCGGCACCACCCGTTACGAACAACACGTCTACGCACCCCTTTTTACAACGCAAACACAAGGTGAGGGATCACCCGCTAATAGACATTCTTGCGGTCCTTGATCCCGAGCATCGTCTGCAAAACGATCCGTAGATCAAGCCAGAGAGACCAGTTATTGATGTACCAGATGTCATGGCGGACACGTTCCGCCATGCGGTCGACCGTCGGGGTCTCGCCCCTGTAGCCGTTGATCTGCGCCCAGCCGGTCAAGCCCGGCTTGACGTGACGACGCGAGGCATACTGTGCGATCAGCGTGCCGTAGAAGTCGTCATGAGCCAGAGCGTGCGGACGAGGACCGACCACCGACATCTCGCCACGCAGCACGTTCCAGAACTGCGGCAACTCATCGAGACTAGACGAGCGAATGAACGCGCCGACCCGCGTTACGCGCGGATCGTTCCGGGTGGCCTGACGGATATCGCTACCGTCCTCCATCACCGACATGCTGCGGAACTTCAGAATGCGGAAGGATTTTCCGCTGTAGCCCTTGCGCGACTGCCAGAAGAATATTGGGCCGCGGCTGTCAAGCTTGATGGCAATCGCAATGACGATGCACATCGGCAGGGTGACGAGAAGCGCACCAATCGAAAAGGCGATATCGAAAGTCCGCTTGACAGCGCGTTCGAACAGATCGAGCGGCGGGCGATGCGTCTGGAATGCGCAGTTTTCCCCAAGGCCGTGTGCGAAGCCTTGCACGATCTCGCCCACTAGGCCAGTGAACATGACGCTGACCGGTAGGCAGAACTGGCGAAGCGTGACGAGGCACTCGTCCAGAACCTTTAGATTCCCGTAGTCGCCCCAGACGATCAGCACTTCATCCACATCGTCGATGCCGTGTTTGCTGCAAGCCTCAAGGAGGCCCGGTCCAGCTGCACTGCCGTCGCGCCCGATGCGCATCGTTTGCGTTATCACCAACCCGTTGCGAGTCGCTCGCTCGGAAAGCGGTTCGACAGCGGTTGTTTCCGGGCAAATCAGCAGCACGCGATGCGTTGGGAAGGCAGCATGCGCTGCCGCGCGTTTGAGATAGGAACGCCACAACACCCGCAATCCCAGAAGTCCGGCAAGAGACAAAACCGTCGTCGAGGCGATCGCCCCGCGTGAGATGGCGGATCCAACTTTCATGAAGAATGCAATTGTCAGCAGGAATACCACCACGGCAGGGAGAATGGTGCATATCGCGGTGAGCTGGCGGCGAAACGACACGAGTTCCGCAGCTCTGTAGGTATGCGCGCCTGCCATCGCCAGAACAAACATCGTCGCGACCAGGAGACCGATACCGATGTAGACTGACGGGTCGTCACTAAAGCCGAACGTTAGGTCCTGGTAGGCGATGTGGCCCGCGGCGCTGGCGAAGAGCAACAGTGCGAAATCAGCCATTGCTGCCGCATAGGTCACGACAACGCTGTTAAAGCCCAACCACTTCCGATCGCTGCGGACCGAAAAGCGCGCATTCCAATTCTGTTCGACTGGCATGGTCATAAGAGATCACCTCAACCCACCAGCTTAGTTAACATGAGATAAATGCGCGCAACAATTGCCCCGAAATACTCCTTATTCAGTAAAACTGAAGTATGCGCTCAAGATGCCCCCAATACTGGCATAAGTATAAAGCAAGCGATGGAGGAGAGGCAGAGAGGCGACGGGTGCTGCAGAAAGCCAGGGCGGCAGCACCCCGTCTGGATGTTCCAAACGCTTTCACAGCTCAATCGAGCTTGAAACTCGAGAATTCATAGCGATTGCCGCTGCCCGCGCGGCTCACGACGTATTTCCGGGTCTTGGTTATGATGCGCGCGAAATTTCCATCGGTCGTGATGGTGCGCGCTGTCGATATTTTGGCGTAGTCGTTTCCGGGAAAACTTGGCGGGCAGGCTTTCCCGCCGATCGCATAGATCCGGGCGCCGCCCTTGTCGAACCGGCGTTGAATCGGCTCGCCGTGCGGATCGGCCAGGACCTTGCATTCTGGCGCATTCGGGACCGGCAACAACTGGTACCAGGGGCTATCCGCATGGGCGGAAATCGCCGACAGCGATAGGGACAACGAAAAGGCAAAAGCTGACTTCCACATGATACCAAGCCTCCTTAGCGTTCGCTTCTCCAGGTTACACCTTGCATTTCTGTTGTTTACTTACGAGTTCACGCAATTTTTTCAGCCAAATCATTCCAATTCTACATCGTATAACACTAATTTGAGTTCATCTTCATGATTGCGGCTCGAGCCAAGGTATATCCGCTGGATGCGGACCTTTCCAACCATTGCCGGCCGATCGCCGCTTCATCCGCGGCACCTGCATCCAGGATCATCATGCCGAGAAGATATTGCGCCTCAGCGTCGTTCCGTTTGGCCGCCTGTTCGCGAAAGGATCGGGCCTTGACCGCCGATTGCTGAACGCCGGTACCATAGTAGTATGCATTGCCAAGTGCTCTCGCAGCGGAAGGCTGCCCAGCATCAGCCGCCTTCCTCAGAGTCTCGATAATGCGGTCCTTTTCGTGTTGAGCAACGTCCGACCGCCCCAGTGCCTGAGAGAGGTAGTCCGCAGCCGCGGCATCACCGTTAGAGACAAGTTCTTCGAAAATCGGGATCGATTCACCCGTAGAGCCCGCATTCCACAAACTCTGCGCAATGGTGAGAAGCGCGACAGGATCAGCTTTGTCGCCGGCAGCGCGCAAGGCTGAAATCGCCTTGCTTCGAACATCGGCAGGATATCCGGACGCCAAAAGCTGCTTGATCGGTCGACGTGCATCAGCCGGATTGAGCTTTATCGAGCGCACCAGGAGGTCAGCGCTTGTGGCAAGGTCCTCGGGAGTTCCGCCGCCGGCAACGCTCTTTGCAAGTTCCACGTAAAGCTTGGCGCGGCGCGGCGCGTCCAGGCGGTCGGCCCAGGTCATCGCTTCCTTGAAGTCTTTAGGTGTCCCTCGGCCTTCGGTAAGGGCGATCGCTGTCGCCTCGATACCCTTGCTGTTGCCGACGATCGCCGCCCAGCGGTACCATTTGAAAGCAACCTCGTCATTCTGCGGAATGCCGTCGCCGGAATACTGAATCTCGGCATAAGCGGCGACACAGCTCTTGCAGCCGCGCATGCTCTCCGCCGCGAGAAGACTGAGGACCGAAGGCGCTTTCGGACCGAACGTGTACTCGTTCATGAGGATCGCCTTGGCAAGCAGACGCGTCGTATCCTTGGAGGGTGTTCCCGTCAGCAGGAGAGCAAACCCGTAGTCAAGGTTACGAATGTTGCGGTTGCGCGATGTCAGGGCCGCGGATGCGATCTCCAGCCGCTTCTGCGGCGGCAGTTTGGCTGCCGCCTCGACGCTGGGCCAGCCTTTGGCGGTGCGCATTTCCTCCCAGCTTGAGAACGTCTCGGTGGCCGGCCTCGGCGTCGGCTTGGCGGGTTGCGCGGCGTTCGCGCCGGCGGCCATCGCAAGGAACGCCAGAACGGTGAAAGCGATTGATCGATGGCGCGTCATTTATTTTATCCTCCCGTCCGTCAGTTCGACAGCTTCGCCGACTTCTCCAACCACTCCTGGGCGCGTGCTTCGTCGGGCGGCGTCCCAAAGCCGATTTGCAGCGCAATGGCGTATTTCTCGAAGGCTTTCCGGAACCCCGCATCAGCGGCCTTGGCGATCCATTCGGTGCTTTTCTCGCTCGACTGTTCGAAACCATGGGTCCCAGTCGCGTAGAAATCGGAAGCCAGAAGCATGGCCTGGCCGTTTCCGAGCGTCGCGGCTTTCAAAACCCACGTCTTGCCAAGCTCCTTGAACGCCGGGCTGCTATCCGAAAGACGCAGATAAAGCCTGGCCAGAAGCATGGCGACCTGCGGTGAATTCTCTGCGGTGAGCTTGTTGAGAGCGCCTTCGATCTCCTGATCCCCAAGCGTTGGATGGTCGAGTGTCGTCTGCTGCGCGAGGATCATCTTGACGAGGCTCTCCAGAGCACCGCCATCGCCGAGGCGAGCGGCCTTGAAGAGCCATCCATAGGCTTCCGCCTTGCTGAGACCGACGTCCGTGCCGGCCATATAGAGGCGACCAAGCTCCCGCATCGCCTCTCGCTTGCCGCCCTCGGCCGCGCCTTTCATGTATTCCACCGCAGCGGTCTGTTCGCTCGGTCGTTCGTCGCGGAGAAACGCAGCAATCTGGTACTCTATCGCCGGATCATCGGTTTTCTCGGCAATCAGCCCATCGAACATCGCCAGGTACTTGTCACGAAACTGCGGAACATCCTGCAGAGCGAGCGCGAGCTGCACCTTGTCCTTGTCCAGACACAATGGGCGATCAAGCAGACCGGATAGAATGGTCGCCTTGCGGGAACTATCGGGCTCCACCTGCGCCTGTTTCAACACAACACGAAGATCACCCGCGCGCGCCGCGCTATCCAGCCATTGGCGCCAGTCCGTACCGCCGCCCTCCGATGCGCTTACCTTGAGGTCAACAAGCCGAAGCATCGCGGAAACGCTGCCCTTCTGCGCTGCCCGCACAAAAAGGCTCTTGGCGCGGATTGGATCTGGATCAAGTGCCGGATCATTATCGACGTACAACCTCCCGAGTTCATAAAGCGCGTCGGCATTCTCGGTCGAGAGCGATGCCTCCAGAAGCGCGCGTGCAGCCGGAGCATCACGTTCCACTGATCCGGTCGGCGTCAGCAGCGTTTTTGCTTCGACCAGCTTGGCGAGTATCGCATCCGCCGCGACGGCCTTCGCGCGCCAGGATTGGCTGGCGGCTTCGTCGCGTGGCGTACCGGTTCCACCGGCATAGGCGAGGCTGAGGCGCATCATGGCTTCGACGTCGCCCTGCTCGGCTGCCTTCTGCAGATAGGCCACGCCCTCAGCCTTGCTGTCGGAGGATGCTGAGGCAAAGGCCTTGTCGGCAAGTTCCAGCAGGCTCTCGCTGTCACCGGCCGCAGCCGCCTTTTCTAGCCATTCGGCGGCTTTCGCGCGGTCCTTTTCCACGCCCTGCCCGCAGTCATAGAGCGCCGACAGTTCCCGCATCGCGCCAGAAAAGCCCGCATCCGACGATTGCTTGAGATAGTCGAGTGGCCCACGATCGAGTTGGACCGCATCCGGACCGGAGCCGAGCTTGTAGAGGTCGAACGCAGCCTGGGCCGAGCCCATCTCCAACGCGCGCATCTGCACCTTGACGGCGCGCACGCTGTCAGGCGAGCCGCCTATGCCTCGGGCATAGACGACACCCAGTCGCTCCAGCACGGCGGCCGAGACATCCGGCAGCGAGGCCGCCTTCTCCAGGGCCTGTCGTTCCAGTGCGGGGTTTACAGCTCCACCATAGCTTCCGCGATAATCGGCGGCCCGCATCGTGAAGGCGGCAGCATTGCCGCGTGCGGATTCTTGCCCGACCAAGGCAAGTCCTTCCTCCCGGGCCTGTCCGTCGGAAGGAGTGGACAACAGCAGGTCGGCGAGCGCCAAGCTGCTTGCCGAGTGGCCGAGACGCGATGCAGTTCGCAGTAGTTCTGCGGCTTTTTGTCGATCAACATCGATGCCATCGCCGCCATCTCGCAGCCGCTTGGCGAGAAGCGAGATGGCCCTGATGTCGCCGAGCTTTGCGGCCGACGCCAGCCATTGGACCGACGCCTTCACATCCCTCTCGCCAATATCAGGATCGGCAAGAATTTCGGCAAAGCTGGTCAGTGCGCTGCAGTCACCCTTTCCAAGATTTTCGGAAAGCTTGCCGATGATCCGCTGTAGCAGCATCCGGCCCGCGTCAGGCGTTTCGGCAAGATCGGGGCTTGTGGCGTAGAGACGCACAAGCTCGATAGCGGCCCCGGTATCACCGGCATCGGCGGCATTGCGAAGATAGGTCTTGGCGAGGGGAAGGTCTGGAGAAACGAGATCGCCCCTCCTGTACATCTTGCCGAGAAATGTTCCCGCTTCGATGACGCCCCGCTCGTAAGCCGTCTTCTCGGCCTTCACGATCTCCTCAGCATATCCGGCAGCCACATCGCTGTCGGCCAGAATGCGACCATAGAGATAGAGGGCACGACCGGCACCCGGAAACGATTGCTGACCGAGATAATGCACGATGCGCTCGGCTGTGGCGGGGCTCCTCGGATATCGGCTGTAGGGATTATAGAGCGCCTGTGCATCCTTCAGCATCGCATCCGGAGAGACCTTGGGTGCACTCTTGCCATCCCAGCTGGACCAGTTGCGAGGAGGCGCCGGAACGGCGGGAGTCACACATATCTGCGAATAGTCGAATTCAGGGCTGACAGGGATCGGGACGGCTTGATCGGCCAGCGCGCTTGTCGTGGCAAATGTCGAAGCGATCGTCGCCGCCACGACGAAGCAGAGCGGTATTCCACCGCGCCGGCATGCGGCCAATAGTTTCAGTGCTCGTTGCTCGTCGATCCTACCCATCTCGAACGCCTCACTCGTCTGAACTGTCATCCCTGTTACGCATTGCCCGGGTTTGTGCCCGTACCATTTCGTCCAACTTCATCAGCAGCAACCAATTCTGAATGCTCTCCACGTCCGTCTTTCGCCCCAGAGGCATGATGATTGCCATGCAGGCGAGGACGCGGGTATTCATGTCTCCGTCCCCAGGCAAGCGCCACCCGACCTGCGTTGGTCGCAGTTTGCGCTTGCGGAACGTGATGCTGCGCATCCGTTCACTCTTCCACGCCATCATCCTCGACCTTCTCGTGAGACGCCGAGGACGGGAAGTCGGCGCCAAGTCCCATTTTTCCAAGCAGTTTTCTGGACTGAACATGCCGCTGCGCGGTTGCGCTGCGCAGCCATTCGACAGCAGCCGCGTGACCTTCGGGCGTCGCCTCCGCCTGACGATCCAACGCCATATGAAACATCGCGCTTCCGCTACCGGCCTGGGCCGCCTTCAATTGCCAGGCTTGCGCCTTCGCGATGTCCTTCGGCACGCCTGCGCCGTATCGATAGGTGTCGGCAAGGCGCATCATCGCAACCGATGCCTCCGGCCCAGCTGTGCTTGCGGCCCGCTCGAGCCACAGGATGCCGGCCTCCGAATCCCGGACGGTGCCGTATCCGGATAGCAAGGCGGTCCCGGTCGAGATCATGGAGGATACGTCACCGTTGCGGGCGCCACGCATGGCGAAACGGAAGCTCTTCGCGCTGTCGACATCCGGACCGATCGCGGAACTGTAAGCCTGAGACAGATCCTGCCAGGCGAAGACGAAACCACGTTCGCCGGCGGCACTCAGAAGCCGGATCGCCCGATCGTCGTCGCGCGCAACACCGCTGCCCTCGAGATAGGCAAGGCCCAGGTCCCGCGTCGCCATGCGGCTTCCGGCCTCTGCGGAGATGGTGAGATGGGCGGCCGACTTTGCAAGATTGCGCTCGACACCCCTGCCCGTCCTGTAGGCATCGGCCAACCGGACATTGGCGGCCCTGTTGTCTGGCTCGTCGGCGAGCGCTTGCTGATAGTAGCTGACCGCTTTTTCCTGGTCCTGCTCGACGAACTTGCCTTCCATATAGAGATCGCCCAGCTTCAGGCTGGCGTCGATGTCGCCGCGCGATGCTGCCTGCCGCAGGAGTTCCACGCCTGTCGCTGCATCCGTGAGCGATCCCTTGCGTTCAATATAAGCAGCCGATAGCGCGACACTGGCGCCCGGGATATCGATGTCAACAAGCTCGCGCAGGATGGAAACGCCTCGGAGATTGAGCTTCAGATCCGCGGTTTCAAGCATGGCGCTGGCGAGGCCGATCTTGTCCTGCGGGTGCTGCCCCGCATGGCTCAAAGCCTGTTCCAGCCACTCCTTGCTGACATTGGCGTCGTGGGCACGCTCGGCGAGAAACCGGTAGAGTTCCACGGCTGCCTGGCTATCGTCCTTGCGGGCGGCCACGGTGAGGCTACCGATCGCCTCGTCCATCTTGCCGTTCGCCTTCAGGAAACGCGCCATTGCGAGAACGGCTTCCTTGTTGCCGGCAGCGACCGTCTCGGCAAACAGCTTGCGCGCATTCGCGAGACCGTCCTTCGGATCCTGCGAGACATAAAGGTTGGCCAATTCCCCCAGTGCATCTGTCGCCCCGGCGGCCAGAGCCTGCCGATAAAGCGGGATCGCCTTCTGGACGTTGACGGCGACCAGATCGCCGTCCGCATAGGCCCGCGCCAACCGCAGGAGCGCATTCTTCGAGCCAAGCTCGGAGGCGCGGAGAAGATAGGGAAAAGCCTGCTTCCTGCGATCGGCATCGGGAGATGCGAGATACACGCCGGCCACGCGCTCCAGCACCTCGGCGGACTGGCTTACCGACAGGGCGTGTTTGTAGTAGCTCGCGGCCTTCTCTTCGTCGACCGTCCCGCCGACACCTTTGGCGGCCAGATCACCGAGCAGCAGGTCGGCGGTAGCGCTTTGGTTCTGCGCCATAAGGATGAGTTTTTCGGACGCAAGCGCGTAGTTGTCGGCAGTACGGAGCGACGGCGAACCGATGAGCGCTTTCACAAAGCGCGTCAATGCCGCGTTCGAGCCTCTCTCTATGCCCAGCCGGAAGATATCAAGCGCACGCCGGCGATCGGTGAGAACACCACTGCCATCCTGGAAGCTGTCACCGACCCTTATCAGATCATCTACATCGACGATCGCGCCGCCCACCGCTGCCGCATAGAGCTCGTCCGACGCCCGTTTTCGCTGTTCGAAGCTCTCCCCGGCTCCCTCCAGCCTGTAAAGAACCGCCGTTGCATCCTTCGCCTCGAGCAGCTTGGTGATCCACTGTTCATAGGTCGGTGCCGGCACATCGAGCGCTCCCGCGTCGGTGTAATCGCGCACCATCTCCTGAGCTGCCTCGAGACTTCCGGCGTTTGCTGCCGCCTCGTATTGAGCAAGCGCAGCCTGCCGATCAAAGACGCTGCTCTGCGGCACGGCCAAAAGTCTGGCAACCCAAACAGGCGCTCTGTCGCTACCGAGCTCAGCTGCCTTCCGGTACCAGTCCAAGGCACTTCTCTGATCCTCCGGCTTCGGCGGCAGGCTGCGATAATAGGCGCCCAGCTCGAAGGCAGCATCCGCATCCCCCTGAGCCGCGCGCTGGAGCAGGACGTTCAATCCGAACGTATTCATCGCCCGCGCCTGCTCGGCACCGGTAGCAGGCAACTTCGCAAGCGCGAAGGCCGCAGATGCATCCCCCAGGCGAAAGGCAAGGTTCAGAGCCTCACGAGCTTCTTGCGCCTTCCCGGCGACCGCGGCAAGCTGCTGTCCCTTGAGGTAGGCCGCCGACGCATCCCCGACCTTCGTCGCCTCGTCGAGGAGAACGAGCGCTCGTTTGGTATCAATCGGCCCGCCCTCACCGACCAACAGCATCTTGGCGAGCATCACCTTCGCTTCAACCGGAATGGCACCAGTCAGTGAAACAGTGTTCTCCAGAACCTGGCGGGCGGCAATGTAGTCAGGAATGCGAAGCGGATTGGCGGAAGACACGGCCGAGCCCGACCGCAACTTCTTCGCCATCTTGACGAGGCCCATTCCATCCTTGTCCTGAACGAGCTCGTTGATCTCAGCTGCGATCGGCTGATCGGTAGGGGCCGCAATTCCGGGTGACCTTGAGGTCAACAGAAGCGCCGTTGCCAACAGCAATGCCGTCGGGAGATGTCGCCGCAGCCGTGTCATGATCGGCTCCAGAAACATGTGGCGTTGCCGCCGATGAATTCGTCGATCAACGGGCGCTCGTCGCTTCCCTCACGCGCCAGCAACGCAGCGGAGCGGCGGAGCGCGTAGCTGTCCGGTTGATGGACCGCCAAGCCCTCGAGGAAAGCCAGATAGTGACGCCCATTGCCCCGGTTTTGCAGGAATCCGAAATCCGTCTTCATGAAATCTTCCTCAGGCCCCGGAATATAGTTTTCCGCAGCATAAGCGTTAACCATGATCGGGTTCGTCAGACCATTCATCCAAAAGGACAAGATCGCGGCGAAGGATCGCCGACCCCCGGCGTCGCCGACGGTTTCGCGCAGCAGATCGTCGCCGTGCCCGGCGGCGACTTCCGTCATGACCGTCATGCTGCTCAGCGATTGGCGCATGTACCAGAGCGACCGCGAGCCCCGTCGTGTCTCGAGCGGCAGGCTTCCGTCGTCCCGGGCTTCGCTGAGAATTACATGGAACCGGTCCATTCCCTTGCGATACAGTGCCTCGTCGCCGATCATGCTGCCCCAGGTCATCAGGACACTGTCGGCAAGATAACGGTGGTTGTTGAGATCGACATCGCCATCGAATGTCTGGTCGACGCGGCGCACCAACGGATCGATCCAGGCTTCCAGGCGCTTGTTCTCCTCGGCGGTCAGGTCATCGCGGATGATCGAAAAAGCGACGATGGTCGGCAGCAGCAAGCGCTTGAGCGCATAATAGGCGTCGTGCACTTGTTCGGTCTGCGCGAAAGCGTCGGCATCGGCCCACTTCAAAAGAAGGGCTTTCAGTGACGCCTCGGCATTCTGATCACCGGCAAGGGCACGGCCCGACAACACCATCGTTGCCCAGGCATAGGCCGCGCCTGAGCGATCCGTACCGTATCCCTGCGTGCTCGAAAGACCCTTGATGACATCGAGGCGAGCCCAAGCGGGATCCGCGTCGACGGCCAGGCATGCCTTGCGCGCGTCCGAGGCGGAGTCCTGCGCGAGAAAAGCCTTGCGCGCCGCCACATCAAACAGACCGCGATAGGCCTGGGGTGTCTGCGCCACAGCCGATACGGCGCCGGCAAGCAGGAGGGAGCAGGCGCCAACGACGGCAATCAATTGATTTCTGGCCATCACGTGTCGTCCTTCTTGCCGTGGAACGCACCGAACTGGACAGAGCCTCGCTGATCGGTGCACGTCGCGGGACCCTTGCTGTCGAAGAACAGTGGGTCGTCGTGGCCGATCAGGCCGGCCTCACGGAATGTGCAGATATCGGCGGGCGGACGCTGCGGGCGGCATGTGGACGAGATTGCAACGTCGGTTTGACTGGCAAGCCGCAACATATGTCCTTCAAAAGGCCGAGCGTCGCCACCCAGAAGCCTGCCCTGCTGATTGACGAAGCGATTGCCCGCGAGAGTGATCCCGGATACGCCGGCGACCTTGATCCCGTTTCCATTTTCGGAAATCACGTTGTCGACCGCAGCGAATGTGGTCAGCGGCACATAGGGATCGATCGCAAGATCGCGCTTATGGTCTGTCTGCACGAGCGTGACATTGCTGATGTAGCCACCGATCGCCTCAAGCTTATTGTTGGTTATCCGGTTGTCATGAATGGCAACGTCCCAACTGTTGCGGACGCGAATGCCGGATCGACCGTTGTCGAAGAAGGCGTTGTTGAAGGCCAGATTGCAGGCGCTTTCGAAGAAAGTCAGTCCGTCCTGCTTGTTCTCGAAGGCAGTGTTGCCATAGATCAGATTGCCGACGCTGGAGCGGTCAAGCATCAGGCCGGAGCCGTTGTTGTGAAACGCGACGTTGCCGACTTTCCAACTGTCGTCGACGTTCCGCGAGATGATGATGCCGTGCTTTATGATCGTGTCATGCGCGGTGTTCAGCGCGATCAGCAGACGGCGCGAGCGGTCGTGCGGGTCGATGGCGTAAAGAACGTTGTCGTCGTATTCATTGCCGACAAGCGAAATGTCATCCGCCTCGTAGGAATAGAAGCCGTATTCAAAGTTGTGAAAATAGTTGTCGACCACGATGCCCGTTGGCCGGCGGGTATCGTCCTTTGTCTCGCTTGCCCATTTCGGTCCGGCCGAAAACGACAGGCCGAACGACTTCGGAGCCGCGTATCCAAGGGAGTCCAGGATCGAACCGCCGATGTAGGTTTCGGAATTGCTCCACGCGACGATGAAGGGGCGAAAAATGGTTCGCTTGTCCTTGTCGGAATGGCGAGGCTGCTGCCGTTCCTCGTCCCATGACGTGACTGTCGTGTCCTGAATGTACAGCTTCCCGGCAACGATCACGAACGCGCCTGCCGTGGCGGAGAGGCGATATGTCGAAGCTTCCTCGCCCGACAGGATGAGCGACGCGCCTTCACCTACAAGTATGGGGGCCCGAAGGGTGATGGTGTCGCCTTGCCGTTCGACGAGGCGCATGCCGCTGACGCTGTCCAGTTGATCGGCAAGACTGCCGAGCGTGTAGACGCCGCTCTGAACCACGATGATGCGCGGGAAGAGCATACCTTGCGCACGCGCGGCGTAGGAAAGGCTCGTCGAACCGTCCTGAATATCCTCGACGAACTTTCCAAGATATGGGCTCAGATTCCCAAGCGTCAGGGCGACATGTCCTGGCACCGGCAATGGAAGCATCGCCCGAATTGTGCTCGCACCTTTGGAAAGGTCGGGATAGCCGTATTCCGCAAAGTCACCGGCCCCGGACGACCCTTTCCGAAGCTGCATCCGCCCATCGGAAAGCAGGGCAGCGGGGGTTGCAGCGGAAGATCCTGTGGCATTGGCGGAGGCCTTCTGAACCCAGTCCTTGAAATCGGACGGCTGGCCCTTGCCGGAACCAAATCCAAGGCGATCGAGCTGGCGCAATTGCGCTTCGGCGATCGCACGGAAGGTCCGCACCCGCAGCATCGTGTCTTCTATCTTTGCGACCGCTAGAACCGCCTGCTTCATGTAATTCGGGTCTGCCGAGGCCGCGATCATGACGTCGGCCACGAGCCCTTCGTCCGCAGCCGCCTTGCTGGCCTGGAAATAGGCGACAGCGCTTGGAGCATCGTCTGACAGCACCGCCCGGCTGGCAATTCGCCCGACGGCCTTCGCCTTCAGTTTCTCGTCGGAAATCTTCTCCGCCATCTGCTTGGCGCGATCGATTTGTCCGGCCTTGGAGAAATAATCAACGATATCGAGGAGGCGCTGATCCCGTTCATGGGAATCGTCAATCTTGCCGACATAGGCAACGACTTGGTCGACAACCTTGCCTTCCCCACCAGCCTTGCCGGAGATTTCCTTCGCAACGCGCAACAGGGCCTCGACCCTGTATTGCGGTTCCGCGATCGACGATGCCAACCCGAGCGCATCATCGACCTGCCCGCTGCGCGCCCAAGCCCGGGCGATCTCGGACTGGACGCGCCCCTTATCCTCGACATCACCTATGCGCTCCGCGATCTTGACTGCCTCGTCGACATCGCCGGATTTCGCCTTCGCCCGTCCGATACCTGATAACGCCTGCTCCTGATCCTTCACCAAAGCGATCCTTGGCAGGAGAGCCTCGGCTTCCTTGAGATCTCCCGCATCCGCGAAGGCCTTTGCGAGATTGCCCAATGCGTTGGACGCATCGCGGTGCCCGCCGAGTTCGTCAGCAAGACCACGCGCCTCGTCCAGCAATTTGAGATCGGTGGAACTGCGCAAGGCCGAGACCAATGCGGCCTGTTTTTCATCGCCATTCAAGTTCTTGGTCATGGAAAGCGCGCGCTGGTATTGCTCCTTCGCCATCGCCGAAAGGCCACGATCGTTCAGCTCCGACGCCAAGGTGAAATCGATCTCGACGAGCCCCGGTCCCGCTTCCATGTTTGCGGTCATCGCCGTGGCGTCGACCAGCCGGTTGGCATCGATGCGATCCTTCACGATGCGCACGATCAGGTCTTCCTGGTCGCTCCGATCGGCAAGGCTGGTCGCGAAGATCGGCAAGAGATTGACTGCATTGGCTTTCAAGGCCGCAGTCAGGACTTCATTCACCGCATCCGCCCGCTTTTCGGCCGCCTCCGGGTCGATCGCCAGCGCCCAGAGCAACGCGGCCTCAAGCTTTCCGCCCTTCAACGACGACTTGACGGCGGCAAGGATGGCGCCGGCATCGGCTTCCTTGACCTTCTTGCCTCCGATCGTCTCCTTGTCCAGCAGACGCAGAGCCACATCGTAGCGAGCGTAGCCCCGCATCCGCGCCGGCCACATGCCGGCGATCGTCCGGTTGACGATCGTGGAGCCGATCTGCGGTTCCACGGAGGCGGCGACTTGCGCAATGTTGTTGAGCGCCGCGTTCTTCTCGTCGAGATCCGAAATCTGCGTGCTTGCATTGATGGCGCGCTGGAGAAGACCGGCGGCGGCATCGTGGTCACCGGCGAGCTGGCGTGCATAGCTGGACAGGGCAGAAACCTTGAGACTGGGAGTCGTCAGGCTTTCGGTCAGTTCCTCTACGCTCGTGCGCAATGCCACGCGCGCATCGGGATCGTCCATCTTGCTCTCGAGCTGCGACAGCGACGCGCTCAAGGCCCCGCTCGTCAGAGTGTCACCGTTGATTCCGTCATCCTGCAGCTCTGACAGCGCGGCTTTCGCTTCGGGTGAACCATCAGCGGCCAGCGCAGACAGAGACATCCAATGTTCGTGCCCGTCATTATAGGCAGCAAGTCGCTCGTCCATCGTCTTCGACCGGTCGGCCTGGAGAACCGACTGCCTGATGTCGTCCGCCAGGGCCGGCACATCGGCCCCAGCGGCGAATGCCGGGCTCTCCAGTTGGCCCATCGACAACAGCGCCCCGGCCGCCCAAACGAGCATGATTCTGCCAAAACCCCATTGTTTGCAGATCTGACGCATTTACCTGCCCTCGCTATTCCCTGGATATCGCCCTCACTCCGAACCGCCCCTCATGACCGGGGCGCCTTGCTATCCCTCCGAGCCAGGTCGCGTCCGGTTCTCCGCCGGTGCGGATGTCACGATACGCTTAGGATCGACAGAGGGGCTCGCCCCCGTCCACGGTGCTTGGACGAACCGGACGGTGACCGGCGCTCCCACGATGGCGTTGAGATCCGCGCCATCGACATCGATATTGACCGGAAACTTTCGGCCGGACGCCAGGTCGGCACCGGAGATCTTCGGCAACTCTCTGATCTGTGCATCCGACAGCCGGCCGCCTTGCGGCAGGTCGACGACCACGTCAGCACCTTTGTAGAGCCGCAGCGCCTGGCCGTAATCCACCATTGCCACCACATGGGGCTTGGCATCGTGCATGCTGAGAGACAACAGCGATTGACCCGCGCGGACCTGCGTATCGACATCGGCTTGCGCTTCTTGAACCACGCAGTCACAACGCGAGAATACCGTTACGCTTCGGCCGTTCGCACTTGGCAGGATCGTCGCAACAGGATCGCCGGCTTTGACAGCGCCACTCTTGACGATGTTCGTCAGCATCCCGTCGGTCGGTGCGACCACCGCCGAGGCGTCGATCGCGACCAGTGATTCCTCCGCGCGGAACGTCCAGAGTTTCTGGTAGAGCGACGCGCCCAGGAACACCAGCAGTGCCACCCCAGCAGCTGCCGTCGCCACGATGCGCAGCGACTGAACGACGGTCGCTTTCACTTTTTCGGCGGGTGCTTTTGCCGGCGGCGCCGCGTCCTTCTTGCGTGCCTTGGTGTCGATCATGCGGCTGGAAAAATCGAGGACTTCGTTGGCGGCGACAAGGTCGCCCGTCAGATAGCAATCCCTGACATATCGAAAGAAGCGAAGATTGCTCTCGGTCGGAGAAACATACTGCAGACCCGTCCGCCCCTTGTTTGCATCGCTGTAGCGGATCTGCGCGTTGACCTTCATGGAAATGACAATGTCGCCGAACGGAAACTCCAGCTCGATTGGAAATGTCTCGAACTGAGGAAAAACAGTGCGCCCGGTGGCCACGCCAACACCACCGACAGACCAATCGAGGCAGCTGTAGCGATAGCCATCAATGATGCACTTCAACGGCAGCTTATAGCGCTGATGCTGGCGTTGGGTGTCCGCTTCGAAACTGACGACATTGATACTCATGGGAACCCCTCACTTTAACATGTTCGACTCGTAGACCAGGGAAAACGTCCTTGCCTCCGGGATGGGCAGCTGGCCCAGGAGCAAAGCAACAAATGTGATGAAGCAGAGAAGCGAACCGACATGCAGCGTGCTTGATGCAAACTCTCGCGAAAACATCTGCAGGCGACTTCTGTTGTCTGCCAATGTCGTCTTCTGACGGGTCCATCTCTGCTTGTTGAGATGGAAGAAGATGTAGGTCTTCACCAACGAGCCGTAGACCTGATTGAAATAGATGAAGAACGGATAGAAGGCCGAGACGCGCGGTCGCGAATTCAGGAGCAGCAGCGTCTGCAGATAGCGCGTGACCAGGATCCAGAGCAGGTAGACGAGGAACGCCGTCGGCGTTTCGAAGATGCCGACCAAGAGCACCATCGCGACGCCCGCTAGCGAGGTCCACATCGATATCCTCTGATCGAGAATGGTCCACCATGTAAACCAGCCGATCCTTGTCGGACCGAGTGCCAAGGCACGGCGGTTGGTACGCAACATGTTTCCGAACCAACGGACCATCAATTGCGTCGCGGCCGGCAGAAACCGGGTCGATGGTGGTTCCTCGACGGTCGCCACGACCACGTCGGGTACGTAGAGCATGCGGTAGCCGTTGCGGAGCAGCCAGAACCAGCTGGACTTGTCATCGCCCGTCAGGAACTTCAGCCTGCCGAACCGCCAATGATCGAGGTAGTCGGCTTCGACCTGCTGTACGAAATCCGGATCGCAAACGATCGAGGCGCGGAACATCGACATCCGTCCGGTCAACGTCAGCACCTTGCGAGACAAGCCATTCGACGACATCAGGATGTGGCGCTGCGCGAAACGCAGGCTGTACCAGATGTGAAATTTCGCATCGCCATGGACGAGCGACCGCTCATCGGTCGTCAACGCTCCAACTTTGGCGTCGGTGCGGAAGAAGCCTGCGCACTTGCTGACGAGATCGACAGGAATGATGGAATCGCCGTCGATGACCGCGACCATATCGTCGGGCTTCGGATCCTGATGCGAGATCGCACGGAATCCATAGGCGAGCGCGTCGCGCTTGCCACTGCCTTCGATACGCGTGATAACCAGACGAACGCCCGATGCCTGACCGCAAATCAATCGGTGCAACTGCCGGATCAATCGCTGGTCGGCCATTTCCACGATCGAGGCGACAACAGTCGCTCCACCTGAAGCCTGCTTCGCCGCGTCGAAGACGGCCCGATAGACCTGGGCGGTCGTGTCGCCGTCAATTCTAAAACTCGTCACGAGAAAGTAGACATGCGGGTCACCGCCTATGCTGCGGCGGGCACGAAGCGCCGCATCAGCTTTGGCACGCATCCGCGGGAAAACGATGAAGCGGTAAATATTGGAGCGGAGGAAATGGAGAAGGCCCCAGCCGTAGCGCCAGACCGCGAGAAATCCGAGGCCAACAAGCGCACCGGAGTGGCTCCTCCAGAGATCCTCTGCCGGGACGATCCACGCCACGAACACCACAAGCGCAGCGTACAGCAGATGAGCCTCAAGCGTCTCACTCCAGGAAACGAGCGACGCGCCGGCAACCGAACGCCGATCACTGCCGTCGGTCGCGTCCTGCGCAACCGGGGTAGCTATAACGCCACCTCCGCCATCATCGTATTTCGCATGCTCAAGCATATGCCCCTGCCATCACACATCACGGGTTCTGCGGGCCGTCATGGCCCACTTTTTATGCTGTAAACCAGAGCTTACGGCCTCGTGCCGATGGCCCGGACCTGCGCTACCAGCACAGGCCGTGGTAGATTACGTTCCTGTTCTGCGGTGTTTCGATGCGCGTCAGATCGATGACAACAAGCGGTTTCTTTGCCGTCTCGATCGCCTCCTTGAGGCCCGGATATTTGTTGCCGATAACCACGACCGAAGACGCCGCCAGAACGTCCTCGATGCTGCCACGCAGCAAGGGCGCGACATGCTTTAGGAAATTGCGGCCTTCGCTCGGAGTCCTTGCAACATTCGGGTCGTAGACAGCGATCTCTTTGCCCTTGCCGAGGAAGCGTTCGACCAGTTCCAGCAAGGGGCTTTCCCTGAGATCGTCGGTGTCGGACTTGAACGTGATGCCGACGAAACCGATCCTCTCCTGGTGCGCCGTATCGATGAGCGACCGCGCATGCTCGATCTGTCCGGCATTGGCGATGCGGGCGGCATCCAGTACCGGGGTCGGCACGTTCAATATCCGGCCGAGCGCCGTCAACGCGCGAAGATCCTTCGGAAGGCAGGAACCACCATAGGCAAAACCCGGCTTCATGTAGGCGCGGGATATGTTGAGGCGGGTATCTGAACAAAGCACATCCATGACGACATGGCTGTCGATGCTCTTTGCCTTGCAAAGGTTGCCGATCTCGTTCGAGAAGCTGATCTTCACGGCATGCCAGCAGTTGTTGGCATATTTCACGATTTCCGCGCAGCGCATTGCCACGACATGCGGTGTCACGGGAATGTGGCTGACAAGTGCTTTCAGCGCTTCGATCGACCGGCTGTCGCCGTCATACTGGCCGAACACGATCGCACCGGGACGATAGTAATCGGCGATTGCCGTGCCTTCGCGAAGGAATTCGGGATAGTAGGCGACACCGAAATCGCGGCCAGCGGTCTTCCCCGAAACGCG
This sequence comes from Rhizobium sp. Root708, assembly GCF_001429725.1. Taxonomy (GTDB): domain Bacteria; phylum Pseudomonadota; class Alphaproteobacteria; order Rhizobiales; family Rhizobiaceae; genus Rhizobium. The sequence goes on from NZ_LMHV01000041.1 coordinate 265,674, forward strand.
TTCCAAGGTCGGCACGACCAGCTCTTCCATGGTTCCCGGCAGGATCGTGGATCTCATCACCACGACATGAAACGCCGACTTGTGTTTCAGCGCCTTGCCTATGTCCTCGCAGACCTGGCGTACATAATCGGTGTTCAACGTTCCGTCTGGAAGACTTGGCGTTCCAACACAGCATAGGGAGATGTCCGTATTGCTGATGGCGTCTGCCACGGACTGCGTTGCGGAAAGCAGATCGATGTGATGACCGTGATCCAGGAGCTCTGCGAGGCCTGGTTCAACGATCGGCGCCTGGCCCTTGGCCAAACGCTCGACTTTAAACTGATCGGGATCGACTGCAACGACTTGGAACCCGTCATTGCTCAAGCAAGCAGCCGAAACACACCCCACATAACCGGCACCAAAAATGCTGATACGCGAATTGCTAACGTCAGGCGCTACCGCGGGATAAAAATTGTCCAGTACCGCCGCCTTCGAATTCTGCGAAAGACTGGCGGGATTCAACTCAATTTCCATAATAGACCTCGTCTGCGCACAGATTAACACTCCGGCGCACTACACGCGCCAGTTCAACTGCCTGCGGTCTAAGGAGTCCCCACTAGGTGATATTTTCGGACGTCTTTTTTGTTATGAATTGATGCTAAGCGCAAAAATTTATGTATGCAATAGTCAAAAATTAACCATTACTAATATAGAATGGCGGCGTTGCAATAGAGCGACAACTCTACGGAAAATCAAACACTTAAGACCCTATTTCGGCACTCTCGACGACCTTTGCACCGGGTTTTCGGCAATCAAGCTCGCTCTGTTCACACTACCCGTTGGCAGCTTTTGCCTGCCCTACGCAGCGTTAGTCGCCGAATTTTCGCCGCATCCTATACCGACATGCATTTGAAATTTAAGTGCTTTTCGTCCTCGAGCAGGGTGGCTTTCTGACCTTAGCGGTCCCTCTTGACAACTGCTTTCAGGAGCTTTCGGGGCTATCCCGCTCTTTGGAAGTAAAGGCGTTCATTAAAATGTATTAGAAGGCCGTCAGTACATCCTTCAATTTGCGGTAGAACCTTCTTTAGCGGGATTTTACTTACTTGTACTCAATGATGGTCTGCAACCTGCCCGCAAGTAGGTTGGCGTAGAACTTGAACACCCCTTGCATCTCGGCGAACTTTATAAGGCTGTCGAACAGCGCATTGCGCCAGCTTTCCCGCCGGAACAGACCTTCCCGCCACGCCTGTCTGATGATCTGAAGCGGGTATAGGATCAACAGCGACGGATCCATCGTCGCCAACGCGGTCAGTGGCAGGCAGCAGGCCCAGAAGACGATCCGCGCGACATCCTTTTTCCAGATGGCACAGGCGGATTTGCGATGCAGATAGGAAACCTGCGCGAAGGCATGACCGCCACGAACCGACCGGCGCCACCATTGCTTGAAGCTGTGCATGTCGACGTCATGCCGCGACATCTCTCCATCCAGCCGCCATATACGCCAGCCCTTCTCCCGAAGCCGCACGCACATCTCGGATTCTTCGCCGGCGATCAGCCAGTCCCTGTATCCCCCGACGTCGCGGAGTGCGGATATGCGCATCATCACATCGCCGCCGCAGCCGTAAATCTCACCGGGACGCCCCTTCCAGTCCCGATCGACCAGCGCGTTGTAGAGCGTTCTTTCTGGAAATTTCTCGCGACGGTTGCCGTAGGCGGCGACAGCCGTCGAATTCGCAACGAGGAAAGATCGCGCCCGCTCCAGCCATCCCTCCTGCAGTTGGCAATCGCCGTCGATGAACTGAACGAACTTGAGATCAGGCCATTGCTCGATCAGCGTTTCCAGGCCCCGGTTGCGCCCGCGCGCGGCCGTGAAAGGAAGGCTGTCATCCAAGGCAACCGCAATCGCTCCAAGATCACGGGCGCGTTCGACGCTGCCGTCCTTGGACCCGGAGTCCACGTAGACGATACGCGGCACACGGCTTTTCAACGAAACCAGGCAGTCGACCAGGCGCTGCCCTTCGTTTCGTCCTATTGCGACGATCCCGACATCGGAAAGCTCTCCGTCGCCATTCCTGATTTCTAGAGAGCTTTTTCCCTGTTCAAGGGAAGCGACCGGCGAACTGTCGTGCAGATCAAATTTGGCAATGCTCGTCATCATACTCAACGAAGCGCTCTACGCGAAGCCAACCCGGCAGCTGGGATGTCGCCTGAAAAGTTCGCGTCTGTCATTACTCTGACTGCGAACGTAGCGACCATGGATTGACTATAGAGAGCGAAGGCCAACAGTGGGATACCGCCTTTCGGCTGGAACCGCGGCGCTATTTTCCCCTTTTGGATAAATTAAGCCGTGAGCACGATGTTGCTATACATGACTGAGCAGTAACGAGTGTCGGCGGGTTGTCCATGAGGATCGCGTATCTAACGAACCAGTACCCCGCCCCAAGCCACACGTTTATCCGCCGCGAAATTCTTGCCTTGGAAAAGCGGGGGCACTCCGTTTTCCGATACGCGATACGCCCGTTTTCCGGCGTGCTGAGCGACCTCGAAGACATCGCGGAGCAAGCAAGAACTTCGTACCTGCTCAAGCAAGGTGCGGGCAGATCCCTTGCGGCGTTTGCATCGACGCTTCTTCATCATCCGGCAGGCATGGGCAGAGCGGCCAAGTTGGCTTTTCGTCTTGGCGCTATGCCGGGCGGCAGTCTTCCGCGACACATTATCTATCTCGCGGAAGCAATGATCCTCTCGAAATGGTGCCGTGAGCAGGACATAGATCATCTGCATGTTCACTTCGGCACCAACCCGGCGGCAGTCGCCGCACTGGCAAACGCGATTTCCGGCGTGCCGTTCAGCTTTACCGTTCATGGCCCCGAGGAATTCGACAGGCCACAAACGATCGGGCTCGGCCTCAAGGCTCGCGCCGCGTCCTTCGTGATCGGCGTCAGCTCGTTCGGGCGCAGCCAGCTGATGCGCTGGACCCGAACCGATGACTGGCACAAGTTGCATGTCGTTCGCTGCGGTCTGGATGAGCGCTATCGGCAGCAGCCAGCAGTTCCGCTCCCCGAAGACCGCCGCCTCGTCTGCGTTGCGCGTCTGGGCGAACAAAAGGGACACCTTCTCCTGTTGCAGGCTGCAGCACGCGTCAGGCGCGACGGTATATCCTTCAAGCTTATCCTTGCCGGCAACGGGCCTCTACGCAGCGAAATCGAACGAGAGGTCAAGAGGCTGTCGCTGGAGGCTGTCGTCGATCTGATTGGCACCGTCGACCAGGATCGAGTCCAAGCCGAGATCGCCGCATCGAGAGCGATGGTGCTCGCAAGCTTTGCTGAGGGGCTGCCCGTCGTGCTGATGGAGAGCATGGCGCTTGGGCGGCCGGTCATCTCGACCTATGTCGCCGGAATACCCGAACTGGTCCAGTCTGAAAATGGCTGGCTTGTCCCGGCCGGCGACGTCGATGCCCTCGCTGACGCCATGAAAGCGGCACTTACAGCGGAGCCCGCTACGCTTTCTGCGATGGGCGCGCTTGCCCGCAAGCATGTTCTTGCCCGGCACGATATCTCGCAGTCGGCCGCGCAGATCGAAGAACTGATCGTCCGCGCCGCCGAGGTCCGCTCTTCGGGACTGGTCGCCACGACCTCCCTGCAGCTTCAGACCGATAGCTAACTTATCTTCAGGATTGCTTCGCTTTTGAAGTCGCGTGATGGACGAAATCGCGCAACAGATGCGGAGGATGAGGGTAATGCTCCCGCTTGACGGCCGATTTCACGCGACCGAGCAGATTTCCCGCAAGCCAGCAGGAATCGGCGATCGCGGTATAGGTTCTGCCGTGGTTCTTGGTGAAGTAGCGCCGCCGAGACTCGAACCAATAAGCCGGTAGCCGCCTTGGCGCTACGTCGCGCTCCGTTACACCGGTCGATTGCCCCACCAGATGGATCACACGGCTCTGCGGAACATGCCAGCACTCCCAGCCTTCGCGGGCAGCACGGAGGCAGAAATCGACCTCTTCGTGATAGAGAAAGTACTCTTCGTCGAGGTGGCCGATCTTGTCGAGCAGGGTGCTTCGGATCAGGAAGCTCGCACCGGACACCCAATCGACGCGAACGGCCTCCGTTGGGGTGTCCAGAACCACGCGCCAGCGATCCAGCAATTTGCTCACGAGACCGAACCGAAACTCGCCCTCGAACTGGGCAACAGCCGTGGGAAACCGAAATGCGCATGCCTGCGGCGTGCCGTCCGGATCCTCAAGCCGACTGCCTGCAATGCCGGCTGAAGGATGCCCATCCATAAACGCGACAAGTGTGCCGATGCTACCGGCGCGCGCCACGGTGTCCGGATTCAGCAGGTGCACGTATTCCGCACTTCCGTATCGTTCTTTCAGGTGCTCGATCCCGCGGTTATTGCCGTAGGAAAAGCCACCGTTCGTCTCCAGTGGCAGAAGATCGATCCTGTCCTGCCACCTGTTTTCGACGATCGCCGCCTCGAGTTTCCGCGCAGATCCGTCGCCGGACGCGCCGTCGACGACAACGATACGCGTTGGCTCCGGCACGCCCTCCGGCTGCATCAGCGAGTGCATGCAGTCAATGACGAGATCGGCGGTTCGATAGTTGACGATAACGATGAAAAGCTTGTGATCGTGCTCGACCATGACAGATGCCTTCAAAACGCGCGTTGCAGCTCGGGGCGCAGAGCGGATGCCTCGTCAGACGCGAAGATCCCATAACGGCTTCGGTCCTCAAGGACCCGGCGAACGGTGCTGGCGCTAACCTGCGTCCGCATTTTCGCATAGGCATAGACGAGGCAGCGGTCTGCAAGGACATTGATCTGGCGCGGAATACCCTTCGAAGCTTCGAAGAGAAGCGTCTTGGCGGACGAGGAGAAGAGATGATCGGGGCCACCGGCAACACGAATGCGATGATCAATGTATGCTCTGGCTTCAACCCGGCCGAGTTCCGGCAGCTGGAAGTCCGATGAAACGCGCTGCGCGAATTGTCTCAATTCAGGCAGCTGGAGCGTCGCGCGCAGCTCCGATTGTCCGACAAGGATGAGCTGCATCAGCATCGACTTGGTATTGATGTTGGAGAGCATCCGCAACTCTTCGAGCCGATCCGGCTCGAGATTCTGGGCTTCGTCGATAATCAGAACCACGCGCCCGCGGCGCTTCACCTCGCCCTCCACGAACTCGCAGAACCGCTTGTAGAGACGTGGATAGGACGCGTCCTCGAACCCCTGCCCGAAGGCCATGAGAATCCATTCCAGCAGGTTGCCGCCGGCCCGAGTGGTATGGGTGATCATGCCGATCCTGGTCGACTGATGCATGTTGCTCAGGAAATGCTGGATCAACGTCGTCTTGCCGGAGCCGACGGTTCCGGTGATGACCGTAAAACCCGCCTGGTTGACCAAGCCGTATTCCAACATCGACAATGCCATGGAATGCGAGGAGCCGAAATATAGAAACTTCGGATCTGGCAGAATGGAGAAGGGCTTTTCCAACAGTCCGTAATGTTTTTCGTACATTCACTACTCCACTCAAACCTGCCCTACCGGGTAGAACTCTCCGCGCCTGGGCTATCGGCAGCAAGAGATGCCCTTTGCTACAAACCGTGCTTTCGGCACTTGTTCAGGACGACCTGCACGTTGCTCTTTGTCCCGAGATACGTGCGGCAGGCCTCAAGCTCCGCGAGCCGAGTTTGGCCGACGGCAAGAAGCAGAACCACCGCCTGCGCCTCGGACGCAAGCGCAGCCGACTCGTCCGTGGTCAGCATCGGCGGCAGGTCGAGTATGGTGATCGTCGGATTGAGCGCGCGACGGAGCGCATCAATGCGACGCATCAGCTGCATCGCGTCGCTCTTGCCGGACGTCTTCTCATAGCTGTTTCCCGGGCAGAAGACATGCACCTGCATGCCGCCGAGATCCGCCAGGATAAGCTCCGGTCGCTCCATCTTTCCGGGCGGCCCCTTCAGCGGAAACCCCATCATCGCCATAATAGACGAGGCGCCGGCATTAGCATCGACCAGCAAGACATTGGCAGAGGGCGTACGGGCAAAGCTGAACGCGAGATTTGCCGCAACGGTTGTCGTTCCACACCCCACTGTCGGCGCAGTCACCGCAATCAGGCCGCTCCGGTCGTCCTGGGTCAGCGATTGCAACTGGTTGCGCAAAACATCATAGGGACGTGTTGCCATATGGTTTGTGTCGTACGCCACGATGCGAGCGGCCAGCATGGTCGAAGGAGACAACCTGACCGCTGCGTTCTCCTGTTCATCGCCCATCAATGCGGCGCGCTCGGGCTGTACAGGCAAGCCGCCGATCGCATTCAACTGCGGTGTGCTTCTGGCACGCTGTAAAGCTCTAGCGATGATTTCCATGACGTCACTTCCCGTTCGAAGACGTGGTGTTCAGGTCCGCGATGCGCTCTGCACAGTCGGCGTGGAGAAAAACTTTCGGACGGAACCGAACCATCCTCGTCGCGCAGATCCCGACGGATCAGGCGGCGTCCACTCCGGCAACACCACCAGCGTTTGGCCCCCGAGCGATTCAGCAAGATCAAATGTGCCGCGTATTGTCGGTGTCAGAAGGTCCGCGAGAAGGACCGTGCCCATTCCCGCGGCAAGCGACAGAACCAGGACAACAATCATGAACTTCATCCGCGACTGCGTCGGATAGAGAGGAACATCCGGCGTCTCGATGACTTCGATCTGCATGGCGGATTCACCGCTTTCCAGGCGCTCCCCGGTCCGGGCCGTTTCAAGCTTGCTCTTCATGTCGTCGAGGCTGCGCTGCAGGCCAGTGCGCTCGATATCGATTGCATTCATCTGCGCTTCGATATCGGGCGCGCGGCTGATATCCATCTTGATGGCGGAGATTTTCGCCCGCACCTGATCTCGCTGCTGCAACAACGCCGCCTGCCGCGCCTTGGCGATCGGAACACGTTGCGATACCAGTGCCAACTCCGGCGGCAAATCGACTGGATCGGCGTTGGCGGTTTCCGCACCTGCTTCCTGTGGCGCCGCGGCTTGGCTCTTCAGCAGGTCAATCTTCTGCTTCAATGCGCGGATCTGCGGGTGGGACTCAGAGTAGATCAGAAGCTTCTCGTTGATCTGGGTCTGCAATTGCGCCAACTGGGCACGCCGGCGCGTCGTATCGGCCGAGTTCTCAATTCCAAGACGCAACTGCGCTTGCAGGAGGCTCACCTCTTCATTCTGCGAGGTAATCGCCGTCTCCAAGCTCGACAAATCGCGTTCTCTTTCCTGTAGCTCGATCAGAAGCTGGGGAACGCGGTTCGGCATCACGTCCTTGTTTTCCTCGACGAACTTGTCGCGATAGGCTTCCTTCTGCTTCAGTTTCGCGTCCAGATCCTCCGTTTCTCGCGTCAGGAATTGCGCCGTTTCCGTTGCACGCGAGACACGAATTCGCTTCGTTTCGTTCATCAACATATCGATGAGGTCGCTCGTTACGGCGGCTGCAACCTTTGGATCACCATACTTGAAACCAACATGGACGACGGAACTGGCCGATGTCGGGTCGGCGCCTTCCGGCGTCTCGCTCGTGATTGTGACGGCCAAACGAATAAGATCAGCAAACTTGCTTTTGGAAAGCGTCTGCGCCAGCGCAGGGAACAAATTTTGACGTTCGGCGAGGTCAAGGAGACTGTCTCGAGCAAGGACTCGTTGCTCGATCAGTTGCAGACGCTCGTTCGTCACCGTAGCCGGCACCAGCGTGGAGGGTATCTGTTGCCCTTCAACGATCAGGACCGCCTGGGAATAGTAACTGCGCGGTAGCTGCAAGACGACCGCCATTCCACACAGGAGGATTATCAAGAAAGGGATCAGGAAATGGGTCTTCTTCGCCAACAAGAGGTCGAAGTAGTATTGGGCGTTTCGGATCAGGAAATCTTTGTTCATCGCGTCACTCGTCGGCCTGGCGCCTGCTCGGTTTCTGGCGGGATGCTGTTGCGAATTGTCATTGAACCGCAGCCCCCTCGGCGGCGGCGGCCTTGCTTTCGAGCCGCGGCGGCACAGGGGCACTTGGTAAAATCCCGGTCGTCAGGCTATCGAGGGTGCCATAAAGAACGCGCACAAGATCGCCTGGCAGAAGCGGCGTCATCTCATCCGCCTCGAACTCCTGTGGTGAACCTCCGACCGCTCGTACGATGCGATAGCGAACTGTTCGGACGTTGCTTCCAGGGTTCTCACTCGCGCTGCGTTCATATACATCGAGGACTTTTCGAGCATCGGCGAGACTGTTCTTTGCTCCCTCCTCCTGACGCTCGACATCAACTATCTCCGACAGTGTTCTTTCTCTCTGCTGACGGACGGACGTGTCGATTTGCGTCAGTTCCTGCTGAACCGCGCGCTGAGCGGTGGTGAAGTCAGCGACGAGCCGGCCTTTGGCAATTTCGAGATCGGCGATTTCGTTCTCACGATCAAATTTCTGGGTGGCTTGCAGAGCGCCCCTTTCGACCAACGCGACGACAGAGTCGCGGCGTTGCTTGGCGACTTCGATCCGGCGATCGAGTGTTTCCGACTGCTCGTTGATGGCCGCGATATTTCGCGCTCCGAGTGTTTCTGTGTCCTTGCGAGCCTTTGCCTGGGCCTCTATCCCTTGGCGATAGGCGTCGAGAAGCGTCTGCTCCTGCTCTATGATCGCCCTGCTCTCCGCATCCTGACTGTCCACTTCGAGAATGGTCTTGTCTTCGAGCTCCGCCTGCAGACGGCCATGGCGGGCCGTCAACTGCTTCAAGCGCGTTTCGGTCTCCGCAATCGTCCGCCGCACAACGATCGTGCGGTCTTCATCGCTGGGCAGCAACGGGCTGCGACGCAGCCCTCCTGCAACACTGACACCGTGCAGAACGGTCATGCCCTTGCGAAACGGATAGGATCCCGGCGTCGTGACTTCGCCGCCAAGAAAAATGCTCGGCTGATGCAAAGGATCTGGACGCAGCATGATCGTCAGGTTCGGGTTCTCCTTGAAGAATGGCCGAAGCTTCTCGTTGAAGGCTGCCTCGACCTCCGTGACTGTCATGCCGGCAGCCTTGAGATGGCCTGCCAGAGGGAACGACACCCAGCCATCGGGCTCAACGACAACGTTGCGACGAAGGTCTTCTTCCTGAGCAACCCAAACCTCGAGAGTATCCCCGGGCTGTAGCAGATATTTTTCCTGCCCCTGGGCCGCACCCAACAGCACCAAGTAAAGCAGACCCGCACAGGCATATTTTATACGCATACTTTGCCTCGACAGGAGTATTATTTCTCAAAGCTTGGCCCGACTTGGGCCGTCATTGGATGCATAGTAATGGCTTCGCCGGTGGGTGAGAACAACGCACAATGGAGTACATTCCGGATGGGCCAAGCCCCATGGGAGCTAAAGGGTCAGAGGCGCGATTCCTCATTTTGGGAGCTGAGCTGTGAACAAGGGTCAATGAACATGTTGCGGCGCAGTCCACGTCGGTAAAATGACATGCCGCAATCGACCGTATATTTCCGACACAGTTGAATTTATACTCAGTAAACGACGCGCCACGCCTAATATATTGATCGATTTATATTATATCCGAAAGCTGCCGCATGAATTTCCCTCTATGCTACGTATAAATTCGACTTGCTCGATTCCGAGAAAGTATTAAATTCGATTAAAATCGAAACTATCACGAACGAACACCCGCTCCCTTGTCGGAAGCGACGCGCGAGCCGGGCCAAAGTCAATGTCCGTCGGAAGAGATAGGCCATCATCCGTTTGGATAGTGTAGATCACAGTCGGTGACGGGGTGGAATTTCCATAGCTTCCGGAAGAATGAGCATGCGGCCAACGCGCCGGGGGCTTGCCTCAACCGTCAAACACCACCATAGGTTGGCGCGACCAGATCGCGGGTGTGCGTCACGCCGAAGGAGCCAAGCGATGGATTTTGCGCGAGCTGGCTGGGCTCGCTTTATATAGGGCGATAAGTTTGACGGGCGCTTCCCTGCTGCCGGAACGGGGCAATCAAGCGCTGCGCGGAGGCGCATGTTCGTCTTGCGTCTCGACACAACTCGCTGTCTATTACGCGTCACTCAGACAGCAGCGAGAGTGGCGCGTGCAAATCAAAGCAAGATCTCAGTTCTATCGTCTGGCTTCATGGCTTCTTTGGCCAGGGCTATTTGCGGCTGGCCTCATCGGTGCGGGCTTCGCCTTCCATACAGCCATGCCTCTATTGTGGTTCAACGTCGTCTACCTCTCGATCGTCGCTGCTATCGCCATCTGCGAGCGGCTGATGCCTTACGAGCAGCAATGGCTGCAGCGGGACGGGGAGACGTTCAACGATGTCGCTCACACCCTATTGAGCAAGGGCGGCGTTCAACTGGCGGCGGCGCTCGGCGCGTCCGCGCCGATTGCTGTTGCGACGATCGCTCAGCCGGCCATCAATGCGCCGGCCTGGCTGTGGCCGGTGGGATGGCCGCTTGCGGTGCAGGTGGTGATTGGATTGATCATCGCTGAACTCGGGCTCTACATCGCCCATCGCGCCGCCCATGAAAAGTTGGCTCTCTGGCGGTTTCATGCGCTCCATCACAGCGTCGAACGGCTGTGGGTGGTGAACACGGGCCGCTTCCACCTCGTCGATTCCCTTTTCAAGATCGCGCTGAGCCAGATCCCGCTCTATCTGCTCGGGGCGCCGCTCGAAGTCTTTTTATGGGTCGGCGCGGTAACGGCTTTCATCGGTCTGCTCACTCACTGCAACATTGATGTTCGCACTGGACCGCTGGATTTCATTTTCAGCACCCCGCAGCTTCATCGCTGGCATCATTCGCGCGTCCTGGCCGAAGGCAACACCAACTACGGAGAGAACCTGGTCATATGGGACCAGATTTTCAGAACATACTTTAACCCCGACCGCCGTCCGCCGGTTGATATCGGCATAAGCGGACGTGTCGCCGACAGTTTTGTCGGCCAGTTCCTGCAGCCCTTTTCGACACGCGGGTTCCGGCAGATTCTCGGAAGAAAGGCCGACCATCCCACAATGGGGATCGCCGGCCTTGATGGACCTGAATCTAGGTCCGACGATCGCACACCAGGGTCGATCGTCGAAATGCAGAACAGCCAATAGGCTATTCTGCAGATGCGCTCCAACGGGACTCGCCCTGGAACATATCGTTGAGCTTGTAGGCGACCTCGGTGCGGTTGGTCGCTTTCAGCTTCTTCATGATGTTGCGGATATGAACCTTGACGGTGCTTTCGCGCAGGTTGAGTTCATACGCAATGATTTTGTTTGCCTTGCCCTTTCGAAGAGCTTGGACCACTTCCGCCTGTCGCAGGGTGAACATGCGGCTGAGTTCTTTCTGCCGGGGCGCGTTGTCGACAACGGTCGACGAAGAGAACGTGTTTCCGGCAATGATGAAGGTGCCACCCGCAACCGCGAGCGCAATCGCTTCCACACATACCTCGACCCCAACGGAGGTCGGAATAAAACCACGTGCACCGCGCTCCAATACTTTGAGCGTCTGGTTCAGGTCATCGCCGTCGGCAAGAATGACGACAGGCGCCGGAGCAAGCTCGGCAGCGATACTTGCAATTTCATCGCAAAGATTGCCGTCGCTTGCTCTGCGACCAGCAATGTTAAACAAAACGGCTGTCAGATTCTGGAACGAATCCTTCTTTCTGCGCCATTCGGATACTGATCCGACAGCGAGCGCCTTCATCCCCAATCCGTTTCTTGTCAGGGTCGTCGCCAGGCATTCGCGCTCAAGCGTCCGGGAGTCGATGATTAGAAGGCAGCGATCATCATCGACGCCGGCGAGATCGTTAAGTCCTCGCGCCGACGTTGTCATCGTCTGTATTTTGCCGATAGGTGTGCGTCCACTTTCAAATTCCGAAGGTACGTAATTCATACTAGCCTCATACTCAATAGTTATCGAGGTGACCATTCGTAACGAAATGCAATACTCTGGGACTTCTTCCTGCTTTATTATATTCAAGTAGTTTCCGGCGCTGACTTCGGTGAAGAGAGAAGGTTTCTACTTTGTTAAGAACCTACATACAGGCCTTCTAATAATCAACCTCAAATATTTATCGGCAAAAGCATAACTAGAGCCTAGTATATAAAATTCTACCTCCATTGGCCCAAAGTAGGAATTTAATTTTCCCAGTATGACCGAAAGGCGATCTTGCAGCACCCTTCCTTTACTGATTGGAAATAACGTTTCTTAATAATAACGGAAAAATATAGTTCTTGCCGCGATTGCTCGGCTGAATATTGCATATGTCCATAAAGTTTCGTTTAAGTTGTATTTAAATCTACATCTCCGCAAGCTAAGAAAAGCATTGAGGAATATCGGGAAGTAACTAAATGGCGACTTTCATCGCCGGTCCCGAAACCGCCTTTGATAGGCTGGATCGTAAAGCGAACTTTCCCGGAAATCGTCGGCCGCGAGCGATGGCCCGACAAATATGATCGCCGTTCGCTCGATCGGGTTCTGCGACAGCTTTGCCTCAATGTCGCCAAGCGTGCCTCGAATGATCCTTTCATCCGACCAGGTGGCCTTAGCCACGATCGCGACCGGGCAATCGGCACCGTAGAGCGGCGTCAGCTCCTCAACGACCTGCGCCAAGGCATGAATCGCGAGATGAATGGCAAGCGTGGATCCGGTCGCCCCGAACTTGGACAGTGTCTCGTCGTTGGGCATCGGCGATGCACGACCCGAGACGCGCGTCAGGACGAGGCTTTGCGCAACCGCCGGGATCGTGAGTTCCCGCCCGAGGGCCGCAGCAGCAGCAGCGAATGAAGGCACTCCGGGCGTCAGCGTGTAGTCGATGCCAAGTCTCTCCAGTCGACGGATCTGCTCCGCGACAGCGCTCCAGACGGACAGGTCGCCGGAATGAAGACGCGCAACATCGTGGCCGGCATCGGCTGCCTTCACATACTCCGCTTCTATCTCATCGAGCGACAATGGCGCGGTATCGACGATCAGCGCATTCGGCGGGCAATACTGCAGCAGTTCCGGCGACACGATCGACCCGGCGTAGAGGCATACCGGGCATCGGCCGATCAGATCGCGACCGCGCACTGTAATAAGGTCTGCGGCACCAGGTCCGGCTCCAATGAAATGCACCGTCATGTCTCGTCTCTACTCCTTCGTCCAGCACCACTGCGTCACCGGCATTGCCGGACGCCAGCCCGTCATTTGACCAATGGCTGCCACGCGGCTGATTTCGATCCGCGTCATCGAGCCACCAATGGCCGCGTGCAGCGCCATTATTTTTGCTTCCATCTCAAGCGTCACGCCATTGGCGACGATGCGGCCACCGGGCTTGAGCGCGGCAAGAGCGGCATCCATGACGCCGTCTTCGCTCCCCCCGCCGCCGACGAAGATAACGTCTGGCCGCGGTAGGTTCTCCAGAGCCTCGGGCGCCCTGCCCTCGACCACCGCAAGAGTGGGCACCCCGAGGTTAGCCGCGTTGCGCGCAATACGCTGCGCCCGTTCGCCCGATTGCTCGACGGCAATGGCTTTGAGAGAAGGGTGCCGCAGCATCCATTCTATCGCGATGGAGCCGGAACCCGAACCGATGTCCCACAGCAGCTCGCCATAACAAGGCGAAAGCGCCGAAAGCGTGATCGCCCGATGCTCCCGCTTGGTAAGCTGGCCGTCGTGCTCAAAGAAGCGATCGTCGAGGCCACTCGCAAAGCCGATTACTCTGGCATCCGCAGCACCCTCAATCTCAAGCGCGCACACATTCAGCGGGTCGATATCGTCAAGATCGAAGTACTCGGCTAGCTGCTGCCGGATACGCTCGCGCGACCCTCCCAGCGCCTCCAGGACATGGATCTTCGACAGTGCGAAGCCTTGACTGCAAAGCAGCGCCGCAAGTTGCGCAGGCGTCTCGGCATCGGAGGTCAGAGCGATTATCCGCCGACCCGGATGCAGATGCGGATAAAGGAGCTCGATCGGTCGGCCATGAAGCGATACCGATGCCACGTCCTGCAGCGCCCACCCAAGCCGCGACGCGGCGAGACTGAAGGATGACGGTGCGGGAATGGTGAGAATCTCGTCCGCAGGAACGTGCCGCGAAAGCGTCGCGCCAACCCCATAGAGAAATGGATCGCCGGAGGCCAGCACCACGACCGGCGTGCCCCTGCGCGCAACGATCTCCGCCACGGAGCGCTCGAAGGGGCTGGCCCAATCCAGCTGCTGGCCTTGAACCAGCGAGGCCATCAACGTGTGGTGTCGCGCGCCGCCATAGACCACCGGAGCCTCTGAAATCAGGCGCTTCGCGTGCTCTCCGAGGGCGGCTGGACCGTCCTCGCCAATCCCGATAATAGTCAGCCAGCGGCCAGGAGCGATCGAGGTTTCAGACATGGACATAATCCGCATCCTGATGCTTGGGGGTACGAGTGAGGCGAGCGCGTTGGCCGAAGCGCTTGCAGGCAATCCGCGCTTTGACGTGCTTCTCTCGCTTGCTGGGCGCACCGTAAAGCCGTCCGCACAACCCGTGCCGGTCCGCATTGGCGGCTTCGGAGGCGCGCAAGGATTGGCAACCTTCCTTCAGGACGGCTGTTTCGATTTGTTGATAGACGCGACGCACCCTTACGCGGTCAATATTTCCAGCAATGCGGCCGAGGCGGTCTTGCACTCGAAAACACGGGCCTTCGGACTGCGCCGCGAGGCGTGGAAACCCGAAGCGGGCGACAACTGGCAAGCTGTTCCCGACGTGCCCCATGCGATTGCCGCGCTCGGACCTGCGTCCCGGCGCGTCTTTCTGGCCATCGGCAGACAGGAGGCGCATAATGCTGAGGCGGCTCCGCAGCATTTCTACCTCGTGCGCAGCGTCGATCCGGTCGATCCGCCGCTGGCATTGCCTTTCGTCGAGACTATTCTCGATCGCGGCCCCTTCGAGGTCGAACGGGAGCTCGAGCTTTTGACGACCCGGCGCATCGACGCAATCATTGCCAAGAACAGCGGCGGAAGCGCCACCTATGCGAAGATCGAAGCCGCTCGTCGTCTGGCTCTGCCCGTCGTCATGATTGAACGCGCTTCCGCCTCCGCGCTGCCGACGGTCAGCAATGTCAGTGAGGCGTTGGCAGCAATCGACCACCTTTTTACCCTGCGATGAAGCGCGGCGTATAAACGATATCCTGCATCCCGGGCCGTGCGACGACTTTTGTCGCCGG
This sequence comes from Rhizobium sp. Root708, assembly GCF_001429725.1. Classification (GTDB taxonomy): domain Bacteria; phylum Pseudomonadota; class Alphaproteobacteria; order Rhizobiales; family Rhizobiaceae; genus Rhizobium. Next base: position 280,786 of record NZ_LMHV01000041.1, read on the forward strand.
CGAGCCAATGATGACACAGGTCGCCATGTCGGCAAGCCCGGCGTCGGCATTCTGTAGCTCCTGCACAACAATGCGCTCGTCGGGCCGACCGGCGGCCCGGCCGAATATAACCGGTGTTGTCGCAGGCAAGTGTGTGCGCAGGAGTTCGAAGGCCTTGGCGAGCTGCCATGGCCGCGCTTTGCTGGTGGGATTATAAAGAGCAATGACGAAGCCGCCGCGGGCGGCAGCTTCCAGCCGGCGTTCGACGATCTCCCAAGGCTTCAGATTGTCGGAGAGCGATATCGTGCAGAAATCATGCCCGAGCGGAGCACCAACCCGGGCTGCGACCGCAAGCATCGCAGTGATGCCGGGAAGAATAACCAGCTCGACTTCGCGCCATTGCGCCGGCCCCGTGTCGATCGCCTCGCAAACCGCGGCTGCCATTGCAAACACACCGGGGTCTCCGCCTGATACGACGCAGACGACCGCACCCGCCGAGGCGGCCTTCAAGGCCGCAGCAGCACGGCTCAACTCCTCGCGATTGTCAGAGGCGTGGCGGTGCTGATCCGGCCGGAGTTCAAGCCGATCGACATAGGGACCGTATCCGAAGAATTCGGTCGAATCGGAAACTGCCCGGCAGGTCTCCGGCGTCATTTGATCCGGGTTACCAGGCCCGGTGCCGATGACGTAAAGCCGACCGCTCATCGCTTCTCCTCCCATCCGGGAACGAGCACCAGCGAAAAATAGGGAGCTTCGTCTTCGGCCCGATCGACAAGCCGCTGCATCGCGCCATTCACCATCGTCCCGCGCTCGACGTAGACTGCCTCGCCAAGACGTCCCGAGCGCTGAAGCGCGCGCCGGATCTTCGGCAGATTGCGCCCGACCTTCATGATGACCGCGGCTTGGGTATCGATGAGCCTGCGCTCCAGCTCATCTTCGGCCATTGTGCCTGGCAGAACGCAGAGGACATCGTCACCCTGCACGATCGGTATACCGGCCAGCGACCAGCACCCCGACATCGCGCTGATCCCCGGCACCACCTGCGTCGGATAGCGGTTCGCCAGTCGCACGTGCAGATGCATATAAGAACCGTAGAAAAGCGGATCGCCTTCGCTCAGAATAACGACCGTCTTGCCGTCATCGAGATGACCGGCGATCGTTTCTGCCGATTGCTCGTAAAATGCGGTGATCTGATCGACATACGCGGCTTCCGATTTATCGATCTCGGTCGTGACCGGATAATAAAGTGGAACAAGCGTCGTGTCGGCGCGCAGCAAATGCTCGACCACAGCCTTCCCGTTGCCCGACCTGCCCTGCTTGGCAAAATAGGCCACGACGTCGGCGCTCTCGATCGCCTTGACCGCCTTGACCGTCAACAGCTCCGGATCACCGGGGCCGGTGCCGACGCCGATGAGACAACCCTGACCGCTCATAGTCCGGGCCTCGCCAGAGCGTTAAGTGCGGCTGCCGTCATTGCACTCCCGCCCAGTCGTCCTTTGACGATCGCAAAGGGCACGCCGTAGGAATTCTCGGCAAGAGCATCCTTCGATTCTGCTGCACCGACGAATCCGACCGGCATTCCGATGATCGCAGCTGGCTTGGGCGCTCCATCGCGAAGCATTTCAAGCAAATGAAAAAGTGCCGTCGGGGCATTCCCGATCGCGACCACGCTTCCGGCAAGCCGGTCCATCCAAAGATGAATGGCCGCGGCCGACCGCGTGTTTTTGGTCTGCTTTGCCAACTCAGCCGTACGCGGATCGTGGAGCGTGCACAGAACGTCATTGCTCGCCGGCAGGCGCGCGCGCGTCACGCCATGAGCGACCATCTCGGCGTCGCAAAGGATCGGCGCACCGGCTTTCAGGGCAGCTCGCGCATCGCTGACAAAAGTCGGCGAGAACAAGAACCGCTCGCTCGCCTCCACTAGGCCACAGGCGTGGATCATGCGGACGGCAACGTCTGCCTCCTGCTCCGAAAACCGGGTAAGATCCGCCTCTGCCCTGATGATTGCAAACGACCGCTCGTATATTGCGTCGCCGCTATGGATGTAATCGTATTCTGGCATTCCTATTCCTGTCGCAGCGCGCCCACGATGCGCTTCTTGCCGAGGCGCGCGAGGCAAGTGGCGGTCGTTTCGCCGCCCTGTTTCTCTGCCTCTATGAGGCGCGCCAGCCTCTCTATAGCGGATTCGATGTCACCGCCAGCGATCAGTGCATCAGGCGGATCGGAAGCGCGACCGGAAAGCACGACATGGTAGCCGCCGTCAACACCGGCAAACGTCAGCGCGGCACGACGCTCAGCGCACCCCTTGACACAGCCGGACATGTGAACCGCCAGCGAGCCGTCGAGAACGCCCGGCCAACGGTCGATCATGGTCTCGCCCAGCGCCCGTGTGTGATAGTGGCCGGACGCACACGCTCCGGCTCCGGCGCAAGCTGCCATTTTGATCGACGGGTCATCCGCGTCGATCGACAGACCGTGGCGCCGTGCTGCGTCTGCGACAATATCTATATCGGACTTCGCGAAACCAACAAGAAACAGCCACCGTCCCGGCCCCGGCCGCAGGCTCTGAATGCCGAGGTGGCTGATATCATCAATGAAGCCAATCAGATCGGCTGCCCGCAACTGACCAAACCGGGCTCGCAGGCCATAGGCAATTGCTCCGCCATCGATCTGCACTAGGCCGATCGGAGCTTCGGGTGTTGCCCGTATGATTGTCTCGCTGCTTTCAGGCAACTCCGGGAATGTCGCGTGCAATCGGTCCGACGGAATGTCGCGCCACCGCGCGCCGCCATTCTCGGCGAGGAACTGCAGCAGCTTTTCAAGACAGTCGACTGCCTCTCCGGCGTTCCCGACGGCAACAGGGAGGCGCTTATGTCCATCTGCATTGATCAAAACCAGCCAGCGTTCTGGCCCAATGGCTTCCAGACGAATATCGGCGGGCACGGCGGAGAGTCCAAAAGGACCGCCGCCATCGATGACGACGGAGAGCTTTGCGGCAAGCTTTTTCGAGTCCAGCAGGGCAGTCAGACGCTGTCGCACCAAGTCTTCGAGCGCGGCGGCGTTGGCATTCTCTTGAAACAGGCCATGGAGGGGCGGCAGTTCGATCGCCGGTCCTTTCGGAATTTCGATTGCCGCCTCATGAAGTGCCGCCGCCAGGGGTGCGATCATCTCGGAGGTCAGGCCACGAATTTGAATGCTGCCGCGGGCCGTGATTTCAATAAGTCCGTTGCCGAACCGGAGCGCGGCTTCTCCCAATGCTCGACCTTGTTGGAGACTGAGAATGCCATGCCGAGGGCGCAGGCGCACCAGCAACCCGTCACCCGTCTGCATTGGCTCGGTCAGGCTCGGGCATGCGCCCCTTCGCGATGCGGCGACAACACCAGCGTCTGGGCGATCGCTTTGCTCGCTTGCCATGTCAAAAGGCTCCGGGTGGACGACAGCGCGCGTCAAGTCTCTTCAAGATCCTGCCCCTTCCGCAGCAGGTAGATGTCCATGATCCAGCCGTGGCGTTGCCGCGCTTCGGCGCGCGCCTTCAGGATTTCCTCGGCGATATCACCCAACCGTCCGGAGAGGATGATTTCGTCCTCCGTTCCAAGATAGGCGCCCCAGAAGATCTCCGCATCGGGCTCGTCGATCTTGCGAAACGACTGTTCGCCATCGAGCATCACGACTGTCGATTCCGATTGCAGACCAAGCTCCGAAAGACGGCGTCCCGTCGTGATTTCCACAGGCTTGCCAACGTGATTGAGGGGTATGCGGTGACTTGCCGCCAGCGCCTGGACGCTCGTTATGCCGGGAACGATGCTGTAGTCGAATTCGACTGTCATTCGCTCCCTGGCCCGCTCGATGATGCGGATCGTGCTATCATAGAGGCTCGGATCGCCCCAAACCAGAAAAGCCCCGGCACCATTCGGGGGAAGGCTGAGGATCAGGTCGACATAGCTATCGGCGAGCGCGGCATGCCATTCAGCTACGCTCTGGACGTAGCTTCGGCCTTCCGTCTGACGTTTTGGAACCTCGTAGTCGATGATCGAGCAACGCGGATTGGAAATGTAGCGCTCGCAGATGTCTCTGCGCACCAATGCAAGCCCCTCTTTGCCCTCGCCCTTCGTCGGGAGAAACACAGCATCGGCGGCATTCATCGCGTTGATCGCCTGAATGGTAACGTGTTCCGGATTTCCGGTCCCGATGCCGATGATGTGAATATGCCGCAAATGTCCGGTCCTTGGTCGATCTGTCTCCGTATCTGAAACAGCCGAGCCAACTTCGCAAGAGAGAACCGGTAATTTGGATATACCGGGTCACGCCTGCGCTCACGCTGGTCGCCGAATACGTCCACATCTTCGTGGTAGTTTAGACGTTTACAACTAACATGTCAGTCTGCTATATCTAACCCGTCAATTGGGAGGAATGAAGTTGACTGAGAAATTCGGGCTGTCCGTTGCGCTTGCCACGCCGTTTGACGCCAATGGTGACATCGACGTCGACGCGATGATCGCACAGGCGAAACGAAGCCTTGCAGCAGGATGTGCGAGCGTCACGCTGTTCGGCACGACAGGCGAGGGTTGCTCCGTCGGCACGCAGGAACGGGAACGCATTCTTGCAGCCTTGATTGGTTCCGGCATCCAGCCTCGCAACATCGTCATGGGTGTGCTGGTCGACGCTGCCGAAGACGCTGCCGCGCAAACCGGCCACGCGCTGTCGCAAGGCGTACGCAATATCCTGCTCGCGCCGCCTTCCTACTTCAAGAATGTCAGCGATGATGGACTATTCAAATGGTTCTCCGCGGTGTTCGCGATCCTCGGCGACAAGGCGCGGGACATCATCGTCTACAATATTCCTTCGGTAACCATGGTGCCGCTGACGGTCTCGCTGATTGCCCGCCTTCGCGACGCCTTTCCGGCTGTGGTCACCGGCGTCAAGGATTCGTCGGGCGACTGGCCGTTCACCGAAACGCTTCTCAAGGCGCATGGCGACCTGATCATTCTGATCGGCGATGAACGGCATCTTGCGAAAGGTGTGCGGCTCGGTGGCCAGGGCGCCATATCCGGAATGGCGAACTTCCTCCCCCGCGAAGTCAAGGCGATGGCCGAAGAGGGCACGGATGACGCCCGGATCGAGGACTTCGTTCTGGAGCTTCTGAAATACCCTGTCACGGCAGCGGTCAAGGTCATGGTCGCCCGGCTTACCGGCGATGATGTTTGGCTTGCGGTTCGCCCGCCGCTCGTTTCAATATCCGAAGGGGGACAAGAACAGCTTGCTCTTGCCTTCGATTCACTTTTCCGCTCCAAAGCAGCATAGGCGCCATGTACGAGGGGGAGCCGATGGACGGAACGGACGAACAGCCGACACTGCGGGAAAAGGCGTATGAGAGCTTCACGCGCCACCTGCTGGCGCGCGACGTCCGTCCCGGTCAGTTCGTCTCCCAGCGCCGGCTTGTCGAATTGACGGGGCTGACACTTGCGGCGATCCGCGAACTCATTCCCCGGCTTGAGGCGGAAGGGTTGATCAAGACGGTCCCGCAGCGCGGTCTGCAGATTGCCCACATCGACCTGAACCTCATTCGTGAGGCCTTTCAGCTGCGCCTTTTCCTGGAGAAGGAGGCGGTGGCACTGTTCACACGCTCCGCGTCCGACGAGGCGATCGCGAAGCTCGTAGGGCAGCATCGCGACATCACCGACGCAATTGCCAATGGTGACGCGTCGCACGAACTGGAAGTCCGCGCCCAGGTCGTCGACTGGGGCATGCATGATGCCTTCATCGACGCGCTGGGAAACACGATCATTTCCAACGCCTATCGGGTCAACTCGATCAAGATGCGCCTGATCAGCCAGGAGCGCTTCCGCATCGATGGCCGCGTTGGTCCTGTCATGGGAGAGCACCTGAAGGTTCTGGAAGCAATCGAGCGGCGATCGGCAGAGGACGCCGTCAGCAATCTCGCCGCGCACATCAACCACGCGAGGGATCGCGCACTGAGGATCTAGTTCATAACAAGCCGGCGATGAGGAGATCGCCGGCAACAAGAGGAGGAGTTACATGCCATCATCATTTTTAAACCCGACCCGGCGCGGCTTTCTCGCCGGCAGCGCGGCACTCGGTGCCAGCACCCTCGCGGGCTTCCGCCCGGCCGCGGCTGCTGTTGACTGGAAGCGCTTTTCCGGCACGACACTGGAAGTCAACCTGGTCAAGAGCCCACGCAGCGAAACGCTGATCAAGTATCTCTCGGAATTCGAAGACCTGACCGGCATCAAGGTCAACGCCGAGGCCACGCCCGAGCAGCAGCAACGCCAGAAGACCACGATTGAATTGGCCTCCGGCAAGCCGAGCTTCGACGTCGTGCATATGAGCTACCACGTCCAGAAGCGCCAGTTCGAAAAGGGCGGTTGGCTTGCGGATATCAGCGGTTTCCTGAAGGATCCGTCACTCACCGATCCGTCGCTGGTCGAGAGCGACTTCGCGGAAGCCGGCATGACCTTCGCAAAGGACAGCGACGGCGTCCTGCGCTCCCTGCCCTTCTCGGTCGACTACTGGATCATCTACTGGAACAAGGCGCTCTTCGAGAAGAAGGGGCTTTCCTATCCGACCACCTTCGATGAACTGGCAAGCGCCGCCGAAGCACTGACCGATCCATCGGCCGGCACCTATGGTTTCGTTGCGCGCGGGCTGAAGAACGCCAACACGCCGGTCTGGACGACCCTGCTTCTCGGCCATGGATCGAGCCCGCTCGGACCGGACGGCAAGCTGCGCACGAACTCCGAGGAGGCGATCGAGGCCGCCAAGCTTTACCAGCGCCTGATGACCAAGGCCGCACCTCCCGGCGTATCCGGCTTCAACTGGGCCGAAGCCCAGTCCGCCTTCCTGCAGGGCAAGATCGGCATGTGGCTCGATGGCGTCGGCTTCGCACCGCCGATCGAAAACCCCGAGAAGTCCCGCGTCGTTGGCCAGGTTGGCTACGGCGTCATGCCGAAGGGGCCGAAGGCTCAGGCCGCCGCGACCACGGGAGACGGTCTCGGCGTGGTCGCCGCCAGCCAGAAAAAGGAAGCAGCCTATCTCTTCTGCCAGTGGGCCATTTCCCACGATATGGGTGCGCGTCTCTTGCAGGCGGGCGCTGGCGTTCCTTTCCGGCAGTCCATTCTGGAAGACGCCAAAGTACGCGAAGGCGTCAAGATGCCTTCGACCTGGCTCGATGCCGTTGCCGGTTCGGCCAAGGTATCGCAACTGGCACTGCCCGTTATCATCCCGGTCACGGAGTTCCGTGACATCTACGGCGTCGGCCTGACCAACATGATCGGCGGCGCCGACCCTGCGGCGGAGCTGAAGAATGCCACGGCTCAGTTCGAGCCGGTTCTGGCGCGAAGCGAGGGATAATGGCATCGGTGGGCATGGAAACCACAGCCGCGGTCAAGGCCGCGGCGAAACAGCGGAGCAAACCGGGCCGGTTTGCTCCCAACTATTGGCCTTTCGTCATTCCCGCTCTGGTCGTCGTGGCGGCTGTGATCGTCTTTCCCTGGGTCTTCACCCTCTGGATGAGCGTCAACAGCTGGACACTGGGCCAGGCTCAGGTCTTCGCCGGGTTGGACAACTATCTCCGCTTGGCGGTTGACCTGCGTTTCTGGGAATCGCTGTGGCATACCGTGCTCTATACGACGCTGTCGGTCGTTGCTCCCCTGTTTCTGGGAACACTGGCTGCGCTCATCTTCGACGCGCAATTTCCGCTGCGCGGTGTTCTGCGAGGCATATTCGTGATGCCGATGATGGCGACCCCGGTCGCCATCGCCCTCGTCTGGACGATGATGTTTCACCCGCAACTCGGCGTGCTGAATTACCTGCTGTCCTTCATAGGCATCGGGCCACAGGAATGGATCTACAACCAGATGAGCGTCATTCCCTCGCTGGTGCTCGTGGAAACCTGGCAATGGACGCCGCTTGTGATGCTGATCGTGCTGGGCGGACTGGCTGCAGTGCCGCGTGAGCCGTATGAAAGCGCGGAAATCGACGGCGCGAACGTCTGGCAGAAATTCCGCTACCTCACATTGCCGATGATCGCACCATTCCTGATGATCGCGGTCATCATCCGCAGCATCGATGCCGTCAAGAGTTTCGACATCATCTACGCGATGACACAAGGCGGCCCAGGCACTGCCTCGGAGACCATCAATATCTATCTCTACAATACGGCCTTTTCCTACTACGACATCGGATATGGCTCGGCGATGGCCGTCATATTCTTCGTGCTGATCGTCGTGCTCTCTTTCATTCTGTTGAAGGTCAAACAGCGCGCCAACTGGTCCGACGGAGAGGCATGATAATGAAGCGCAAGGCACTCGATCGGCTTGGACTTTTGTTCGTGGCCCTGGTGATGGTCTCGCCGGTGATCCTGTTCTTCCTCTGGATGATCTCGCTGTCTCTCAAATACGAGATCGACAACGGCGCCTATCCGCCGATCTTCATCCCCGAACGCTTCGCATGGTCGAACTACTTGAAGGTTTTCGAAGAAAACAACTTCTTCCTCTATCTCTGGAACTCGGTGCTGGTGACGGGTGCTGCAACGCTGCTAGCACTCCTGATCGGCGTTCCGGCCGGCTACGGCATAGCCCGCCTGAAGGCTGAGAAATCGGCGGTCATCATCATGATCGCCCGGATGACGCCCGGCCTCTCCTTCCTGATACCGCTGTTCCTTCTCTTCCAATGGCTGAATCTGCTTGGCACGCTTTGGCCCCAGATCATTATCCACCTCGTCGTCACCGTCCCGATCGTCGTCTGGATCATGATCGGCTATTTCGAAACAACGCCGATGGAACTGGAAGAGGCCGCAAGCATCGATGGGGCGACGCCGTGGCAAGTCTTCCGGCTGGTCGCGCTGCCGATCGCGCGGCCAGGCATCGTCGTCGCCTTCATCCTATCGGTGATCTTTTCCTGGAACAACTTCGTCTTCGGCATCGTGCTTGCAAGCCGTGAGACGCGCACTCTGCCGGTCGCGGTCTACAACATGCTTTCGTTCGAACAGGTTAGCTGGGGGCCGCTGGCCGCAGCCGCCCTCATCGTGACGCTGCCGGTGCTGATCCTGACGGTCTTCGCACAGCGGCAGATCGTCGCCGGTCTTACCGCAGGTGCCGTGAAGTGACGAAGGCTGTTGACGCTCAGCCCGAGCCGGTGCGGCATGTCCTGTGCGTCGGTGCTGCCGTCCTTGATACGCTCTTCAGGGTCCGCACCATGCCCACCGGGCAGGGCAAGGTCCTGCCCTACGAGATGCTGCAGATTGCCGAAGGCATGGCCTCCAGCGCTGCCTTTGCCGTTGCAAGGCTTGGCGGCAAGGCAACCCTCTGGGGCGCTGTCGGAAACGATGATACCGGCGCGCGGATCGTCAGCGACCTTCAGGCAAGCGGTGTGAACACCAGCCAGATGCGACGTGTCGATGGCGCCCGTTCGGCTCTGTCCACAATTCTGATCGATGATGACGGAGAGCGCCTGATCGTGCCCTTCTACGATCCGCGCCTGCATGACGTCGTTCCCTTCGTCAGCCCCGAGGATCTTGCCGACTTCGATGCGGTGCTCGTCGATGTTCGTTGGCCAGATCTGGCGCTTCAGACCTTGCGTGCGGCACAAGAGGCCGGAATTCCCTCTATCCTCGATGGCGATGTAGCGCCTGACGGCATCATTGAGATGCTGGCGCCGTCGGCGACCCACATCGTCTTCTCCCAGCCGGCCGCCGAACGTGTTTCGGGACTGAACGATCCGCTTGCTATCCTTACCGCTCTCAAGGAACGGTTCAGCCAGGCCTTCATCAGCGTCACGATGGGCGAGAAGGGCTGCTATTGGTTTGATGAAGAAAGAGGCTTCGTCCGGCATCTTGAGGCTCCGCGGATCAAGGCCATCGATACGCTGGCCGCCGGAGATATTTTTCACGGAACCTTCGCGCTGACCCTGGCGGAAAGAATGCCGATGGAAGACATCATGCGTCTGTCTTCCATGGCGGCGGCCATCAAATGTCAGAAATTTGGAGGCCGGATAGGAGCGCCGACGCGCCCGGAACTGTACGCCGCGCTCGCGGACTGGCAGCCGGCTGCGGTCGACATGCCCTTGCGAAACTCGCCCGACGCCGAGATCAGCGCCTGACGCTCTACTTAACTCTTGAGAAAGCGTCAGGCCGGAGCTGGATGGAACTCCGGCCTGCGATGCGGTCTGCCTCTCAGGCGGACTTGAAAGGCACTGCCACGAAGGTCTGAGCCCCGCTGCGTTCGATCAGCAGAAGAACCGACTTGTGACCGGCTTTGGCGGCTTCCGCGACCGCATGCTTGACATCACGGGCGCCGCCGACCGGCTTGTCGTTTACGGCGACGATAACGTCGCCCGCCTGGACGCCTGCCGCCGCGGCAGGCTTGTCGGGGTTGACACTCGCGACGAGGGCTCCGGCCGAACCTTTCGGCAGATTAAGCTCCTGCCGGGCGTCCGGCGTCAGGTTCGCAAGGCCGATACCGATCGTCGGTCCAGCATTGGCCTCTGGCTTAGTATCTGCTGCAGCCTGCTGTTCGCCGTCATCGTTGCCGGCAATCGTCACGCTCACATCCGTCGTCTTGCCATCGCGCCAGACGCTCAGTGTTCTCTGGTCACCAGGCGCAAGATCGGCGACCAGGCGCGACAGGTCCTTGGGAGTCCTGACTTCGCTGCCGCCGACGGCGGTGACAATGTCGCCGGGCTTTACACCGGCCTGCGCGGCGGGGGCGTCATCGCTGACGGCAGCCACGAGCGCTCCTTGCGCCTTTGACAAGCCGACCGCATCGGCAACATCCTGGGTGACCGGCTGGATCTGCACACCGAGATAGCCGTGCTCGATGGAGCCGCTCTTCTGCAGTTTCGCGACGATAGCCTTGGCCTCGTCGGAAGGAATTGCGAAGCCGACGCCGACACTGCCACCGTTCGGCGAATAGATCGCCGTATTAATGCCGACGACATTGCCGGTGCTATCGACAAGCGGTCCGCCCGAATTGCCGTGATTGATCGGCGCATCGATCTGGATGAAGTCGTCATACGGTCCGCTGTGGAGATCGCGACCGCGAGCCGAGACGATACCGGCCGTGACGGTCGTGCCAATGCCGAACGGATTGCCGATCGCCAAGATCTGATCTCCAAGCTTGAGCTTGTTTGAATCGCCCCAGGCGATCGTTGCAAGCGGCTTGGGTGCGTCGATCTTGAGTACGGCCAAGTCAGACTTGGCGTCGCTCCCAAGCAGCTTTGCCGGCAACTCCGTGCCATCGTCGAGCGTAACCTTGATAGTCACGGCATGGTCGATGACGTGGTTGTTGGTGACGATCACACCATCCGGGCTGATGATGAAACCGGAGCCGAGCGCCATGGCACGTTGTCCCTCACTGTGAGGCGCCGCCTTTGGCGTCGGAATGCCCTGCTGTTCGAAGAACTGCCGGAACTCGTCGTCGGGCGCGGCCTGCTGCTGGTCATCGCTGACATCAGCCTTCATGGTGGTGGTCACGGTCACGACCGCGGGCTTGTCGGCATCGACCACCGAGGCGAAGGATCCGCCGTTGGCAGCAGGGCTGGCGACAGCCGCCGGAGCGGCATTCGCGCTGATATCGAAGGCGAACGGCAAGGCGGCTGCGCCTGCCACGATTGCGGCACCGACCAGGGCCGCGGTGCGGTGCTTCAGGAGAATTCTGGGCATGGCAAAATATCCCTTCAAACGTGGGGTTACGGCGTCTTCTTCCTGCTCGGGAATGGGCGTCGGGGCTCTTGGACGCTAACTTGAACAGAACCGCCTGAGGTAATTCCAGGACCTACTCTTACCGGCTCAAAGCATCAGCGTTGAAATTTATATGCGCCCGCCAACGCTCCTTTACAAATTAAATGTTGATTACCGTTTCATTGCAAAGCCGTAAGCATTACAATAATTTAATACTTAAAACACACGACTTCAGCGCGATGCGTCGGCGAAGCCGCGGCTGCCTGCAGCCAGCCCAAATCCGCACGAAAATGAAACCTTATCCGAGCTGCATCGTTGCCATTCTATCCAAAGCAGAAGGAGAATATCGATGGATTGGAATCGCGTCGAAGGAAACTGGAAGCAGATGAAGGGCAAGGTTAAGGAACAGTGGGGCAAGCTCACAGACGACGACCTTGATCAGATTGCCGGCAAGCGCGAACAGCTGGAAGGCAAATTGCAGGAACGTTACGGCCTCGCCAAAGATCGCGCGAAGAACGACATCGACAGCTGGTACGACAACCAGACTTGGCACTAGGATCGCCTGGACGCCAAAGGTTTTAGAGCCCGCCGGCTAGCCGGCGGGTTTATTTCTATACTTCTTTTAGCGGCGTCGATCCGAGGCTCCCGATCAACGTCGCACTGGCATCGTTCAAACCGACAACAACGACCGAGGCGTGGTGCTTGCGGAAGCGCTCGACGACCTTTTCCAGGGCGGCGACCGCCGTAATATCCCAGAAATGAGCCTGAGAAACGTCGATCACAACGGCATCTTCCGCCGCGCCCTGTATGTCAAAAGCATCAACGAACATGTCGGCGGATGCAAAGAACACCTGGCCCGATACGCGATAGGTCAGCTTGCCCGTTTCCGGATCGGCTTCGGACTTGACCTGAAGGAGCCGCGCGACCTTGAAGGTGAAGAATACGCCGCTGAGGAGAACGCCCACTGTGACGCCGAGTGCCAGGTTGGCACTCAATACGGTCACGATCACCGTCGAGAACATCACCATGCTCGAGGTCTTCGGATGAACGATCAGCGTTCGCACGGAGGCCCAGTCGAAGGTATCGATGGACACCGTCACCATGATCGCAACGAGCGCGGCAACCGGCACCTGGGAAACCCAGGGCTTCAACAGCACCATCAGGATCAACAGGAAGGCACCGGCAAAGAGCGTCGATAGCCGACCGCGGCCACCATATTTCACATTGCTGACCGTCTGCCCGATCATTCCGCAGCCGGCGATACCGCCAAAGAGGCTGGCCGCGGCATTCGCCATTCCAAGACCCAGGCATTCCCGATTCTTGGAGCTCGGCGTACCCGTCAGATCGTCAACGACGCTAGCCGTCATCAGCGATTCCAGCAGCCCCACCATGGCTATCGCCAGGGCGGGCGGCGCAATGATCGACAGTGTTTCCCAGGTCAACGGCACCGTTAGCCAGGAGAACGTGGGAAGGGAATCCGGAAGCTTGCCGAGGTCGGCAACGGTCGGTATCGGCAGCTTCAAATAGACCGATGCCAGCGTCAGGACGAGAATACAGATCAACGGCGAAGGGATTGCGGTCGAAATTCGCGGAACCAGATAGATGATCGCAAGCCCTGCCGCCAGCATGGCGTAGGCAGTCCAGCCGCCACCGAGAATATGCGGCAGCTGCGCCGAGAAGATGAGGATCGCCAGCGCGTTTACGAAACCGGTGCGGACCGACTTGGAGACGAACCGCATGAGGGCCCCAAGCCGAAGCAAGCCGAAAGCAATCTGGAATACGCCCGCGAGCAATCCAGCCGCGAGCAGATAGGGAAGCCCATGCGAATGGACGAGCGGCGCGGCGACGAGTGCCACCGATCCCGCTGCAGCCGACACCATGGCTGGCCTGCCGCCGGTGAAGGCGATGACGATTCCGATGACGAAGGAGGCGAAAAGACCGACCTCCGGATCGACGCCGGCGACGAAGGCAAAGGCAATGACCTCGGGGATCAATGCGAAGGTCGCGACGGCCCCGGCTAGAATTTCGCGCGCCGGATTGGCGCCCCAATCTCGACGAATGGCTGATAATGGCATGTGAATGGATCTCGCAAAGCTGGCTGATACCGCTATCCAGCGGTTTTAATAGGCCTGCAGGCTGTGCGTTGTCTGGCGGATCGGCGGCCAGAAGAGCCACCCGGATTTTCACCGGGTCCAGGGTGAGTTCGAACTTTATAGTCGAATGCGATTTCGCATGGCAACATCAAAGCCGTTCTCATTTCGAAAGCAGCCGCTCGACAAGCGAGTTCGCGGTAAGTTGACCTCCTTCGGCAAGGTGTCATGCTGCGTTCATGCTTACAAGCTAGATGCCCTTAGGCATCTGGTGTCGAGGCATCGTTAGCCGACAACCGTATCGTGCGGGCACAGCGAGGGGTAAAGGATGAAACCGTCTGACAATAATCAACAGGACTGGCTCGAAGCCGAGTTGGCCGACACGATCGACGAAGACTATGAGCTGGAGCTATCCGAGCCCGCCCTGTCGGACGCGATCCGTAAAATCTATCGCGAAGCTCACCCCGCGTCGATTCCCCGCCTTGATTACTTCCGAGCTCTTCTCGCTCTTCAGTCCGAGCTGATCAAGCTTCAGGACTGGGTGGTCTACAATAAGGAGAAAGTGGTCGTCATTTTCGAAGGTCGCGACTCGGCCGGAAAGGGCGGCGTCATCAAGCGCATAACCCAGCGCCTCAATCCGCGTGTCGTTCGCGTGGTCGCATTGCCGGCACCGTCGGACCGCGAAAAGACGCAGTGGTATTTCCAGCGCTACGTGCCGCACCTTCCTGCAGGCGGCGAGATCGTTCTTTTCGATCGATCCTGGTACAATCGCTCGGGCGTCGAACGGGTGATGGGTTTTGCCGGTGAGGATCAGGTGGAACAGTTCTTCGATGACGTTCCCGAATTCGAACGCATGCTCGTCCGCTCCGGCATCAGGCTCGTCAAATACTGGTTCTCCATAACCGACGAAGAACAGCAGATGCGCTTTCTCGTGCGCATTCACGATCCGCTGAAGCAGTGGAAATTGTCGCCGATGGATCTGGAGTCCCGCGTCCGCTGGGAATCCTATACCAAGGCGAAGGAAGAGACTTTCGCGCGCACCAATATTCCTGAGGCGCCGTGGCATATCGTCGAAGGCAACGACAAGAAGCGGGCGCGACTGAACTGCATCGACCACCTGCTGCAGCTCATCCCCTATACGGATGTCCCGCACGAGGAAATCACCCTTCCGGATCGCGTCTTCAATCCGGATTACGAACGCAAGGTGCTTCCACCGGAACTCTATGTTCCGAGCAAATACTAAGCGTCACGCACAAACGGATGATATCTGCCTGACGGCAGGCAGATATCAAACCGAAGGCGCGCTCGACTATCGCATCCGAACTCCAGCTTCATCGAAGTAGCGATACTTGTCTGATGGTGCCGAAAGCGCGATTTTCTGCCCTTCCGCGATGTCCGGGCCGTCTCGCTGTTCGACAACGAGACTTTGCCCGTCCGCAAGCGTGCAGTAGACGTAGCGCAGCCCGCCAAGATACTCAGTGAATTCGACCGTGGCGCGGATCGCGCCGCTACCATCGCTGACCTGAAAGTGCTCAGGCCTGATCCCGAAGATCAGCTTGTCTCCGACATCGGGATGCTGGCCGCTGAAACCCTCGGCCACGAGATTCTGTCCGCCGACGCTCAGCTGACCATCCCCGCGCCAGATAGCGTTGAGCAGATTCATCCGGGGCGACCCGATGAAACCCGCAACAAAGACGTTGGCCGGGTTCTCATAGACCTCTCGCGGCGAGCCGGTCTGCTCGATCCGCCCATCCCTCAGCACGACGATCTTGTCTGCAAGCGTCATCGCTTCCGTCTGATCATGGGTCACATAGATCATCGTGTTGGCAAGCTTGCGGTGCAGCTTGGCGATCTCGATGCGCATCGAGACACGCAGTTCGGCGTCCAGATTCGACAGGGGTTCGTCGAAAAGGAATACGTCCGGCTCGCGCACGATCGCGCGGCCGATCGCCACGCGTTGCCGCTGGCCGCCGGAAAGCTGCCCTGGGCGGCGCTCGAGCAGATGGTCGATCTTGAGGACGCCGGACGCCTGTCCGACGCGGCGGGCGATTTCCGCCGCGTCAGTGTTTGCCATCTTCAGTCCGAAGCCGAGATTGTCGCGGACGCTCATATGCGGATAAAGCGCATAGGACTGGAAGACCATGGCGATGCCGCGCTCGGAGGGGTCGAGATCGGTCACGTCGCGGCCCTTGATCACGATCTCCCCCGAGGTCACATCCTCAAGCCCCGCAATCATTCGCAGGAGAGTCGACTTGCCGCATCCGGAGGGACCGACGAAGACGACGAACTCGCCTTCGTCGATGGCAAGATCGATCCCGTGAACGACTTGCAAACTGCCGTAGCTCTTGCGGACGTCACGTAATTCGACACTTGTCTGTTTCATGTGTCGTGCCCCTGGCTGTCTACTTGTCTGCCTGAACCCAGACGAGCATCTCGCCCGGCTCGCGGTTGTCCCACAGATGATAGGGCACGAACCGTGCCTTGGCGGACGCGCGCTTGGCGGGTTCGGTGCGATAGAGCGGCGATCCCCAATCCGACACATCCTCGCGCATGACCTCAACGTCCACGGCGACGGCGCCGTTCAGGTCTCCAAGAACGCTTGTCTGTGCCGACGGCAGCTGTCGCGGCAGGACGATCGCGTTCAGGTCCTTGCCGTTGTCGACTTCCTCGGCGCAATAAACGAGCGGCCCACGCATCAGCGCCACGCGTCCGACGTCCTGTCTGACCTTGGGGTTTGCATATTGCGGGCGCAGGGCCAGCGGCAGATCAAGCGCCAGGCGATCACCGTCGGTCCACTCTCGCTCGAGGCGGACATATCCGTCGACAAGATGGGAAGCGACATCGACCTTTTCGCCGTTGATGGTGAGCGTTGCCCCGACAGCCCACTCCGGCACGCGGAGCGACAAGGCGAAAGTAGAGCGCGCCTTGAGGCCGACCTTGAACTCAACTGCTCCCTCCCACGGGTAGTTGGTGTTCTGCGTAAGCTCTACCTCGCTACCATTTGCGAGGCTGAAGTTTGCCTTGCTCTCACCATACAGATGAACCGCGATTTCATCGTCGGCTGCCGCATACATGTACGAACCGATCGACGTTACGAGACGCGCGATGTTCGGCGGGCAGCAAGGGCAATGGTGCCAAATCCAGCGATGATGCTTTCCGCTGCTTTCGAGCGGATTGTCATAGAAGAACGTCTTGCCGTCGATGGACAAGCCAGGCAGAGCGCCGTTGTAGAGCGCCTGCTCCATGATGTCGGCATAGCGGCGGTCGGGGCCTCGGCCAAGCATTCGGCTCGCCCAGAATACGAGACCAACCGATGCGCAGGTCTCGGCGTAGGCCGTGTCATTCGGAAGGTCGAAGTAGTCGGTGAAGCCTTCGTTGCTGGCGGCAGGACCAATCCCGCCGGTGACGTACATCTGCTTCGTCGTCAGATCATCCCAGAGCGCTTCAAGCGCCTCGGTCAGGGTATCGTCATTATACTCCGTGGCGATGTCGGCCATACCAGAATAGAGATACATCGCGCGAACGGCGTGACCCACCACCTTGCGCTGATCGCGCACCGGCTCATGCGCCTGACCATATTCGTAGGTCTTCTGAATGAAGCTTGCCGGATCGCGTCCGTCCCGGATTGCTTCGTCGGTAAAGAAGTGCGGTTCGCGGCCGCGCTCATCGACGAAGAATTTCGCAAGGTCCAGGTACTTCTTCTCACCCGTCACGCGGGCAAGCTTGACCAGAGCGAGTTCCACTTCCTCGTGGCCGCAATAGCCCGGAAGCTGGCCTTCGCCATGTCCGAAGACCTTGATCATGTAGTCCGCAAAACGGATCATCACGTCGAGAAGCTTCCGCTTTCCGGTCGCCTGATAGTAGGCAACGGCCGCCTCCATCAGATGGCCGGCGCAGTAGAGCTCGTGATGATCGCGCAGATTGGTCCAGCGCCGCTCCGGCTGGACACGCTGGAACCACGCATTCACATATCCATCTTCGTCCTGCAGTTTCTCATAGAGATCGATGATGGCGTCCGCCCGAGCCTCGAGCTTTGGATTGGGCTGCCGGTAGAGCGAATAGGCGATCGTCTCGATGGATTTGCCGAGATCGGAGTCCCAGAACATCTGGGTCGTGCCGCCCCACGGCTGAATGGGAATGACGATCCCGGGGCTTGGCTGGTCGACATCGATGGCGCGCAGCATGCCTGCCTCGACGCATCTGTCGAGCAAGGTTTCGGCTGTGGAATTGCATACCGCGTCCTGCCACTTGCCCCAAAAGCCGGACAGTGAAACGTCGGGAACGCCGACGGGGCGAAACTGGCGGTGTGTCTTTGTTTTTGTCATCGGATCATCTTCACTTTCGGTTGGATCATTTCACCGCGCCGGCCATCAGCCCGCGCATGTAATAGCGTTGCAGAAGCAGAAATACGAAGAGGCAGGGGACCACCATGACGGCCACGCCGGCCTGGACGGCACCCCAATTGATGGCGCCGAGGCGTCCCGCTCGCACCGCCGTCATCAAAACCGGCAGCGTGTAGTTGTCGTTCGAAGACAGGAGGACGAGGGCGGCGAAGAACTCGTTCCAGGCGTTCAGGAATGCGAAGATCGCAACCGTCGCCACCCCCGGCATAACCAACGGCAGCAGGACCCGGACGAGAAGTTTCAGGTCACGCGCCCCATCGATACGCGCCGCCTCCTCGATCTCCTTCGGCACGGCATCAAAGGCGTTTCGCATCATGAAGACGGAGAACGGCAGCTGAAGCGTTACGTAGACAAGCGTCAGGCCGAACAACGAGTTGTTGAGCCCGAGACGCGCCAGGATGATGAAGAGCGGCGTCAGAATGGACTGAAACGGGATCATCAGCGTCGCGATGATCAGAACGAACATCACGTTCTTCAGGGGGAAGCGATACCGCGAGAAGCCGTATCCAGCGAGAAGGCTGACGACAACGGTCAGGAAGACCGTGCCGGTCGACACCACGAAGGAGTTCAGCATGTGCCGCCAGATGCCGGACCCGAACGTGTCGAGAGCCCGATAGGCATCAAAGCTTACGCCCATGGTGGGCCAGGGCGGCAGCGGCGGCAATCCCGCCTCCGCGTTTGGCCGGAACGATGAGAGAAGCGTGATGACGAACGGCGCGAGGAAGAAGAACGCAGCCCCCAAACCGATGCCATGATAGCGCAAGGCGGTCCAGCGCTTGCGTCGAAGACGCATATCGGCTTTCGTTGTCATGGCCGCTCGTCCCCTACTCTCAGTAGCCACAGCTGAACGACGCTGATGGCGACGAGGATGGCGAGCAATGCAATAGAGAGTGCTGCGCCGTATCCCAGATTGAACGAAACGAACGACTGGTTGAATATGTAGTAAACAACTGAAATCATACGATTTTGCGGACCACCACTGGTCATGATGTAGAACTGGTCGAACGCCAGGATTGAGCCGGTGACGGACAGGATCAGTGCCAGCGCAATCGTTCTACGCATGAGCGGCAGCGTCAGATACCGGAACCGCTGCCAGCGACCGGCGCCGTCGATCCGCGCGGCTTCCGTCAACTCTGTCGGGATCGCCTGTAATCCGGTCACCAGAATGATCATCGTGAAACCGGCGATCTTCCAGACCACCATGGCAATGACGGTCAGGAAGGCGGCATCGAAGGTAGCCAGCAGGTTGACCTTGCCCGACGTCAGTCCGAGACGTTGCAGAAGCGGGCCGAACAGGCCGCTATCGACATTGGCGAGCCACACCCACAACAGGGAGGCCGACGCAAGCCCAACAACGACGGGGAGGAAGATGGCGGTACGATAGAACGAGATGAAAGGACGGTGCCGCTCGACGAAAAGAGCCAGCGGAAACGCGACGGCGAAGATCGCGATCGTCACGAAGAACGTATATTTCGCCGTGAAAGTCAGAGCCTGGAGAAACCGCACATCGGAGAACATGCGTGTGTAGTTCTGCAAGCCGCTCCAACTCGGCTGGCCGAGCAACGGCCACTTGTGCAGACTCATCCAGACCGTGAACAGGACTGGCAATACGAAGAAGACCAGAACGAGAGCCATTGCCGGCGCGATGTAAAGTAATCCGCGATAGCCGCTTTTTTTTCGGACCCGGCGGCGATGGAGTCCTGCCGTCTGAGTTGACGTCATCCTGAATTCTTCCGCTATGTGCTTTGAAAAACCGGGAGGGAGATCCCCTCCCGGCGCATGAGGACAAGCTCAGTTTGCCGCATCGATGATCGACTGCATCTCCGCTTGCGCGTTGGAGAACGCACCGTCGACATCGCTGCCGTAGATCGACGCGTTGATGAAGGTCGCCCATGGACCGTTCGACGAGTTGATCAGGTCGTTGAACTGAAGCGTGTAAGGCGTCTTGGCGACCGCAATTGCCTCGATGCCGACCTTGAGGCGCGGATCGAGGCCGTCGAGCACTTCGTTGGCGATATCACCGCGGGTCGGCAGGCTGCCGAACTTCGCCATGATTTTCTGACCTTCGACGGAATAGGTGTATTCGAGGAACTTCTTGACCGCATCAAGCCTCGGCGTCCCCTTCGTCACCACGAAGTTATCGCCACCGGCGAAGGACGAAGGCTTGCCATCGACACCCGGTATCAGCGTTACGCCGAAATTGATCTCGGGGTGCTGCGTGACCAGGGTACCGATCGCAAACGCACCAAGACTTTGCTGGCCGATCTTGCCGTTGGTAAAGCTCAGGAAGTTCACGCCGTTATCACTCGCGGAGCCGGCCGGAACCGTATCCTTGGCCACTAGGTTGCGATAGATATCCACGGCCTTTCGCATCTGCGGCGTGTCGAGCGTCGCGGTCTTTCCGTCCGCGGAAAGAATGTCGGCGCCGGCGCCCCAGACCAGCGGCGTGAACGTGAAGATCATGCAACCGCCACAACCGCCGCCGGAGAAGTAGAAGCCATAGGTATCACCACCGAGAGCACGGATTTTCTCAGCGTTCGCGGTGATCTCCTCCCAGGTCTTCGGAGCCTTCTCCGGATCGAGACCCGCCTTCTTGTAGAGGTCCTTGTTCCAGGCAAAGATCGAGGTTTCGACCGAAAGCGGCATGCCATAGATCTTGCCGTCGTAGGTTCCGAGCTTCACATGCGATGGCGACAGCGAATTGAAGTAAGGCAGAGCCTTGGCCCAGTCGGAAAGATCTTCCAGCTGACCGGCCGACGCAAAGGCCGGCGTATAGATCAGGTCGAGCGACAGGGCATCCGGCGCCTGACCACCGGCAACCGCGGTTGCGTATTTCTGCACCAATTCCGAGAACGGCACTTCGGTCATTTCGACCTTGTCACCGCCCTTGTCATTGAATGATTTGACGACTTCCTTGAAGGAATCGCCGATCCCCGAGCGTACCCACATCGAGATGGTCTCGGCAGACGCCGTCGAGGCCATGTAGACAGACATCAAAGCTGCGATTGCGAATTGTCTTTTCAGCATTTCCACTCCTCCCATTGGCGGATCGCTCCCGACGATCCGATTTCAGATCACTCTTTAGTCCTGCGCGCCTCCGCAAGATTTCCGGACGACGAGCTTGCAGGGCAGTTTCCTCACCCCACCCTCGACCGTCTTTCCTTCCGATAGCGCAAGCACCATGAGACCGGCCTGACGGCCAACCTCCTTCAAGTTCATGTCGATCGTCGTCAGCGGCGGCCGCGTCTGGGCCGCGACAATCTCCCAATTGTCAAAGCCGATGACCGAAACCTGCTCGGGCACGGCCACATTACGTTCGCGCAGCGCATCGACCACGCCGCGGGCGATCTGGTCGTTCCCGCAGAAGATGCCATCAGGCCGTTCCCGCCCACTTTGCCAGATGTTTGCGATGGCCCGGTGACCCCAAAGCTCCGACCACTCGCCGTGCATGACGACAGCGTCGGGTCCGCCCGCTTCTCGAAATGCATCGGCACGCTCGCATGCTGACTGAAAGCTGTCCGGACCGGTGATGTGAACCAGACGCGATCGACCGAGACCGCGCAGCCATTCGGTCGCGAGTCGCGCGCCTTGGCTGTCATCGGAAGTCAGCGTCACGCTTCCGGTAGCACCCTGCGTGAAGGCGTAGACGACCGGTACCGGCAATCCCTCCAGATCGACGGGCAGCGAGCGATCGATTCGCTTGCCTGTCGCAATGATCCCGTCGACCTGCTTGTCGAGCATTGCATCGACGTGAACCTTTGCGAGCGTCGGATCATCCTCGATCGCGCAGAGGAAAACCGACACGCCGTGATCGACAAGAGCCTCGGAAATGCCGGCCATGACAGGCAATGTGAAGCGCCCGTAGGTATCGTTCGTCAGAAGCCCGACGGTAAAGCTGCGGCTCGACAAGAGCCCGCGCGCCAACGCATTGGGACGAAATCCTGTTTCTCTCGCAAGGCGCTGGATACGCTCGCGCGTTTCGGCTGCCATTCGGCCATTGCCGTTCAGCGCCTTCGACACGGTCGAGACACTCACGCCGGCAGCTTTTGCCAAGTCGTGAATGGTCACACGCGCACTTTTGCTTTGAACTGCAGCCAGAATTGCCTCCTCCCAGAAACACGATGAGAAAACCTTTTCTCACGCGATCCGTCAATAAGAGAAAACGTTTTCTCAGAAAATTTTTGATAAGATCGTTGGGAACACCCAATCAAGGTTCCACACCGGCTGACGCGCATAGCCGCCATCTAGTTTTGAAGTCGATCTCAATAGACCGTGGGACGCGGCTCCGCCCGGAACAGGCCTGAGACCTGCACGTCGTCTGGGAGCTCCCCTGCCGAACGGGGAGGTCGACGTTTCGAGACCCCTTCACGACGAATACTACAATATGCTGGAGGGAAAGCGGTATTGAGCGACGCTACAGCCGCTTGGCGGTCTTCGCACACTTCCGGTCTTTCGCAATCGGCGGAAGATCGTGGGGCGTGTGTGAGTACATCGCCTTTCCAAGGGAAGGAGGTCGGACCCGGTTCGTTCGCGGCGCCCAGACGCCGATACGAAACGATCCGCTCGGCGGTGACGCCTGCACGTTGGCCGTCCGTGCCGTTCCTGTTCATAGATATCGAAAAGACCGGTCGCGACCGCAACGTCGCGCCAGCCGGCACACAGGCGAATGCTGCGTATGTCGGCGGCTACCGTGGCGTCCAATTCCAAAGCAATCTTGGCAACCCGCGGAAACGGAGCAACAAGCGCCCGACGACTGACAGTCGTGTTCTTCCAACTGTCATGAACGTTGGGATGCCTGCGCCGATCGGTGGCGAACGCTCCATTACCGCACGGCTTGCACGCTCACTTGTGCTTGAGCAGCCAAAGTTTGCCGGCCATCGTGATTTTCTGCGGGGCCGTCGTACCGGACGAGCCATCGACGCTCTCAATAAGCCCAAGCTCTTGCAGGCGCTCGACTGTAGCGGTGGTTGCTGTTTTCACCTTGATAGGGCGCTCCTTGAATCGGTCCGAGCGTGCATAGGTGACCGTCGCATCCAGGTGCGTCCAGGTCTTTGCATTCTGCGGATGGAGATCGCCCAGCTTCGCAAGTTTCAGGGCTGAGGTCTGGCCCGGCGTCAGAGCCACGACGAGCGCCTCCGAGGCGGCAGAGTTGGGAGCTTGGTTCATTTTGTTCTATTCGCTTCTAAGCAGCCCTCTCGGGCGGTCAAGGGTGTGCATGAAAGTCTCCGCGCCGCAAACGCAGAGCGTCGAATGATTTCGAAAGAGGATGTTCGCAGCTACCGCGAATGCGCAGACCAAAGGTCGGCAATCAAACTATCGAGGGTTCGTAGTAAGGCAGTCTAGATTTCGCGTCAAGTTGACGACTGGCTCGGGTGCGCTATCTGCCTCGCGCCGTTACCAAATTTGTTCGCGGGAGCGACGCCGACGACAGGTTCCTGGACCCAGCAACGGACGGCGGCGCTGTCCGCAACCACCGTTCGGTCTGTGACTACACCTCTAGAAACTAAAACCATGGAAGCAGTTCGCGGCGAATGCCATGCGCCATGAAATGCGCATCATGCCACGACGACGCGGAACCCGTTGCCACGCCAGAAGCCATCAGGCTCGAGGCTGCCGCGATAGGTGCAGCAGGCTTTCATCTTGTTGCTCGAAAAGCAGCCGCCGCGCAGGACGCGGCGAACGGCCGGACCCGCATCATCAGCCTCACGCCCATCGTCACCATAGGGGTATCGGAAGCTTGGCGTCGCCATGTCCTCTCCCCACAGCGTCGTGCACCATTCCCATACCTGTCCCGTCATGTCGTAACAGCCAAAAGCAGAACGCCCCTTGGGGAACAGGCCGACCGTACAGGTGGTGTTTAGCCCTGCCTCCTCGGAATTGGCCGCGTCCGCGATCCACTCGTGCCCCCAAGGATAGACGATCGTTTCCGCGCCGAGGTCGGGCTGGTCGCCACGCGCTGCCCGCTCCCATTCAGGCTCGGTTGGAAGCCGAACGATGTCTTCCGGGCCAATTTTTCCCTGCGCGCGCCAGCGATCGGTCAGCCAGTCGCAATAGGCTCGCGCATCGCGCCACGTCAGATCGGTCGCCGGGGCATTTTGCCGGTCCTCGGCAAGACCGTCAGGGCTGCGCCAGAGCCGGCCGGTATCGCGCACGAAGGCGGCGTAGGCGGCATTGGTGACGGGATAGAGGCCGATCCGGAATGCTCCGACCTCGACTACATGCGGGGGCGCGGAATTCGGATGCGTATCGGAGCCAATGACACAAACGCCCGCAGGCACTTGTGCGAGAGCCTCGAGGTCGCGCGGATCACCCCAGGCCGACAGGATTCGGCCGGCGCTTTCGCGCTCGGGGATCGACAGCACACCATGGCCGACAATATCAAGAAGATGGGCGGCAATAAGATCCCTCGACGGTCTCGCGTGCGCTCCGAGGCCCGCCGCGAGCAATGCACCGCGGCGCGCATCGTCGCCATCGCCGCCGACGAGCGTTTCGATAAGCCCATCCGCGGCTTCCGAACCCTTCAGGCGTCTGGCGAGACTTTGCAGCACCGGTGTCCAGAGCGACGGTCGTGAGCGAAACGCCTGAACGGCAGTCGCAGCCGGCAATGTGGACAAGTGTCGCGCCGCCAACAATTGACGCACGCGCGTCACCGGGAAAAGCCCCTCTTCATCGAGTGTGCCCGAGAGCGCATCGAAGGCGAGCCCGCAGAGGAAGTTGGCGGTCTGCGCGTCGCCGGCAAGCTTGGACAGCCAGCGATCCGTAATGGCCTCTTCGGTCTGCCCTTCGTCGTGGCTGTGAAGGGCCATGACGAATTGCGCCGGATTTCCGGCCGCCGCACCAAGCGCCACCCTTTCCTGTTCCAGATCAAGGCCAGCGAGTCTCCTGCCGGCTTCAAGTCGTTGAGCCCGGGACAGCGGCAATAGATCATAGCGCGCAAAGGATGGAGGCAATACCCAGCTCTTCACCGCGGATTGCTCGCCTAGCGCGAGCAGCCGAACGCGTGGGAAACGAGCCTGAAGGGCGAGTGCCTGCTCAAGCATAACCGGCCCTCCGTCACCGGCGGCCTCGATCCCGTCCAGTATCACAAGAAGAGTTGCATCCGACGCCGCCCATGCGTCGCCCGACAGCAGGGTATCGAGGCCCGGAAACGCTTCACCCAACAGTTCCCGGACATCAACTCCGGGTTTGATCGCCACATACAGGGGAAGAACGTGGTCGAGATTCCAATGCTCCTCATGCACGGCGCCGAGGTCATTGCGCGCTACCTGCAGCGGCGCCAGACGTTCGCCGGCGAGGGTCAACGCCAGATGCTGCGCAAAGCTCGTTTTGCCACCGCCGGTCTCGGCGGTGAGAATAAGGGCCGCATGATCCCTCGCCATCTCAAGCCCGGAGAAATATACGGCAGGCTCCGGCTCCGACTGGTCCGTAAGCTTTCGCAGGCCCTTGGCAGCCTTGTCCTCGAAACTGAAATTGACGAGCAGCGGAATGTAACCGCTCCGCAAGTCCGCAACGGATCCGTCCGGCAAGGTCAGCAGTGGGCGCTGCCCATACGCGCGCGCTCTGGAGAAGAGCACATCGCGCAGGCTGGCGGGGGTGGTCCCTACTGACGTCATCAGAACAGCTTTGCTATATCGGGATTATGAAAGCGCTGGATTTCGATTGCGTAGCCCGCCGGGTCCTCGAAAAAGAAGTGCTCGCAGTAAGTGCCCCGCAATATTTCCGACAAGCCCGTCACACCGCCATCCGACATGCGCTTATGCCAACCTTCCACATCCTGCGCGACGATCGTCAGCAGGACCGCACTCTTTTGCTGATGCTTGAGGTGCCCGCGGTTACCGTCGACGATACCGAAATAGCAGTTTCCGGCGATGCGATAGATGCGGGCAAGCCCTTGGTCCAACACCAGTTCGAGACCCAACACCTTCTCGTAGAACGGTGCGACGGCATGGATATCTTCATAGTAGAAGAAGGTGATCGAGTAGTCCTTTTCCATTTTCGCGTCCTGCGTTAGTCGATGTTTAGAGTGCCCTTGTGGTCGATCGAGAGACCGGCGATACCCTTGCGCATCGCAAAGACGTCGATCGGATGGACCAGATAGAGCCACGGCGGATTCTGGTGGAGACGGGTGAGGCAGCGGGCGTAGGCGAATTCCCTGGCATCGTCGTCGACGGCACGGTTTGCAGCCGAAATCAGCGCCTCGGTTTCCGGATCGTCGTAACCCTGCCACCAGACCGCCTCTGTCGCGCTGGAGATCTTGTCGTTCAGGATGCGGAAGGTGCTGTGTGGCGACGAGTCGAAGATCGCCATGTCTCCCATTTCCTTGCGACCGATCTGCCGGGCGTATTCGGGTCGATCGAGTTCGGTTTGGATTTCGACCTTGAGGCCGACCGCTTCAAGGGCAGCCCCCACGAAACGGCTGACTTCTGGCGCCCTCTCCGGCATGAACGTCGGAGTGCGCAAGGTCAAGGCAGCACCGGTATCGACACTATCGAGCAGCCTTCGAGCCTTCTCCGGATCGTAGGGGATCGGCCGCAGGTCGGCGCGCTTCGCGCCAAGATGGAATGGGCTGACGATCGTGGATGATGGGACTGCCAGCCCATGGAAAATCTCATTGGCGATCAGCGCTGTGTCAACCGCATGATTGACCGCCAGCCGCGCTGCAGGTGAACGGAAGATACCCTGCTGGCAATTCAGATAGTACATGACCGAGAGGGTGTTGACGGCCTTTCCCCAGGCAAAGCTCTCGTCGAAATCAAACCGCTTCTCGATCCGCTCCAGGTTGAGTGCCGCGTCGACCTCGCCGTGTAGCAGGGAGTCGTAGCGCGCTTCCGCGTGCCGATCCGCCAACGCGACGATCCGCCGGGGGCCACTGCTCGAACCTGCCTTGGTGAGAATTGTGCGAATACCCGGCTCGAACTCTTCGACGCGATAGCGACCGGTGCCAAGGACAGGCGAGCCAGCCTTGTCCAACCGGCAGATGTAAAACTCCGAGAAAATGTCGAGAATGTCGGCGATCGGCTCGGGATTTTCCACCCGAACCACACCCCCGCTCTCAGCCGTAATCCGGGCGTCGGCCAGATAGCGCGCATAGGACCACTTCATCCCGAAGGTATCGACCGCCTGCAGGATGCCATCGATAAAGCCGATGATATCCTCGGCCACGCACGCCTTCCCATCATGGAACGTCGCGCCATCTCGAATGAAAAATTGCCACACCCGACCGTCATCGGAATGAAGCCAACGCGAAAACAGCGCCGGTCGGACAAACCCGTCATCCCATTTCAACAGCGGCTCGAAAACAAGGTTCTTCAAGGTGAGAACGCTCGTGTCGTCCGTGACACGCGTCGGCGGAAGAAAGTCGACTTTCTCGAGGCTGATCGTCAGTGTGTCCAAGATGACCTCAATCGAGTTCGCTGCGGCGACGCGGGTTGAACCAGTCCGCCAGGGAGTCGCCCACAAGGTTGAAAGACAGCACGGCGAAAAGGATCGCCATGCCGGGCGCCAGCGCTACCCAGGGAGCGCTGCGCACATATTGAAGGTTCGCCGACACGTCCGCGCCCCACTCGGCCATCGGCGGCTGAGCGCCAAGCCCCAGGAAGCCGAGGCTGGCGGTCTGCAGGATGGCACTGCCCAAAGCCAGGGTCGATTGTACCAGAAGCGGCCCGAGGCCGTTGACGAAGATGTAGCGAAAGAGAATCCGGCTGTTCGGCAGCCCGAGCGAGATGGCGGCTTCGACATAGGGCTTGACCGAAACGCTGAGCGCCTGGCTGCGCGCCACGCGGGCAAACTGAGGAGCAAGCGTGATCGCAACGGCCAGCATCGCATTCTGCAGGCTTGGACCGAATGCGGCCGCCAATGCGATTGCCAGCACCAGTGCCGGAAAAGCCAGGATGGCGTCAACGATGCGCATGATGATGCTGTCCGTCCAGCCACCCGCAAAGCCAGCGATCGTGCCGAAGAACACGCCGACAAGAAACGCGATGGCGACGACCCCCACGCCGATCGTCAGTGTGGCTCGCCCGCCATACATGATGCGCGTCAACACATCCCGGCCGAAGGCATCCGTGCCGAGCCAGTGGCCGAAGCTTGGCGCGGCAAGCTTATGGAGGACATCGAGCTTGGTCGGCGAATACACGGTGATCATCGGCCCGATCGTGATGAGCACGACCAGCGCGACGAGAATACCAAGCCCGACGACAGCGAGCGTGTTGCGTCTGAGAAACGTTATGAATTCGCGCATGACGTTCACTTCATCTTCTTGCGGACGCGCGGATCGAGGACGCCATAGAGAACGTCAACGATGATCGAGGTAATGACGAAAAGCAGCGCGAAGACCAGCGTCGTGCCTTGGATGACCGGATAGTCGCGGTTCTTGATCGCCTCGAACATGTAGCGGCCGATCCCGGGCCAGGCGAAGATCGTTTCCGTCAGGATTGCGCCGCCCAGCATCTCGGCGAATTTCAGCCCGATGACGGTGATCGCCGGCAGGAGCGAATTGCGCAGCCCGTGATTGAGCACGACATCGGCGCGCCGCAGGCCTTTGGCCCTGGCGGTGCGGATGAAATCCTCGCCCATGACGTCAAGCATCGTATTGCGCACGAAGCGTCCGAGCGTGGCGGCGAGGAAGGCGGCCAATACGGCCGTTGGAAGGATCAGGTGCTGCACCGCGCTCCAAGCCGCGGCGAGATCGCCGGAGAGCAGGCCATCGAGAATGGCGAAGCCCGTTATGTGCTCGGCGGTGATGAACGAGCTCATCCTCCCGGAGACCGGCAGCCAGCCGAGATAGGTTCCGAAGACCAGCTGGAGGATAAGCGCAAGCAGGAAGGCAGGCATCGAGACGCCGACCAGCGAAACAACGCGCGTGCTATGATCGAACAGCGAATTGGGCCGGATGGCGGAAAGAACGCCGATCGGAATGCCGAAAATCACCGCGACGATGACGGCGCATACAGACAACTCGATCGTCGCCGGCAATCGCAGGACGATCTCCTGGGCGACGGGCAAGCCCGTCTTCAGCGACAATCCGAAATCGCCCTGCAGGAGCCCCCCGACGTAGTGGAGGAATTGAAATACGACGGGCTGACCGAGATCAAGCTGAGTCCGCAACGCATCGATCTGCGCCTGCGTCGCCCCGGGGCCGAGCAGCGTCACAGCCGGATCGCCCGGGATCAGTCGAACCAGGGAAAAAACGATGACCAGAACGATGCACATGACGGGTATCAGCGCGATCAGTCGTCGTATGATGAAACTCGCCATGCCTTTCCACTCATCAATGGGAGCCGCCCGCCTCGGCGGGTGGCCACTGTTCGATTGCCGGTGCCGGGGCGCGGTGGTGCCACGAGCGAGACGTCAGGATCGCTCGTGTTCTAGCGCAGCTTCGTCACTTCTTGTAGACGGACCAGTATTCGTTGAGCGGCGGTGCGCTGTTAACGACGAGTCCCTCGACATTGGCGCGCGTGAACACGATCAGCTTGGGGCTGAAGAGATAGGCGCCCGGAACGCGCTTGGCGATTTCCTCCTGAACCTCGAAATAGAGCTTCTTGCGGGCTTCCATATCCGAAGTCTGCTGCGCCTTGACGATGAGGTCATCGAGGTCCTTGTCCCCAGGCATGCGGAAGGTCATGGCCGTGTCGGCCAGAGACGACAGGTAGCCGATTGTGATGTGCGCATCCGGATCGTTGTACCAGGGCTGGCGACCATCGAGCGCGACATCGAACTGGCCCGATGTCTGCAACGCCCGCAACGCGGGGAACTCGGTCTGCTCGATTGTGGCGTTGATGCCGATGTCGGCGAGGTTCGCCTGGACAAAGGTGGCAACAGCGCCCCAAAGCGGCCCTTGGAAGCTATAGAGCTTCAGGTTGACGCTGGACGGATCGACGCCGGCTTCCGCCAAAAGCTTCTTCGCCAGGTCCGGATCATAAGCGGGCGCAAGTTCCTTCATCTTCGGATTGAACGCCCAGCTGTTGCTGGTCAGAGGACCGTAGACGCGCTCGGCAGTGCCTCCAAAGACGCCCTGCAGGAGGCCGTCATAGTCGATCGCGTGCGCGATTGCCTCGCGTGCCTTGACGTTGGCGAAGGGACCGTCCTTCTTGTTGTTGTTGAACTCGAGCTGACGGATGATCTGGCTCGATGTTTCGAGCACCTTCACATCCTTGTTGCCCTTCAGCGCTTCGATATCTTCCGCAGCGATGGCTGACAGCTGGCCCTGCTGCTGAACGATGTCCACGCCGCCGCTTTCGAGCTCGAGCCGGCGCGTCGAAGCATCGGGAATGACGCGGTAGATGATCTTGGAAAGCTTGGGCGCACCACGGAAGTAATCCGGGTTAGCCTCGAGAACGACGTTCGTGTCGGCCTGGGCACTCTTGAAGACAAAAGGACCAGTGCCGACGGGATTGGCGGCAAACTTCTCGCCATACTTCTCCACCGCGGTCGGGCTCACGATTGCCGACTGTGGCTGCGCGAGGATCGACAAAAATGCCGGATAGGCGGCTGAAAGTGTGATCTTCACCTCGTCCGGCGAGACGACGGCGATATCCTTGATGAGGTCAAAGGTCGCCTTGACGTAGGAATTTGTTGTCTTGGTGCGTTCGAGCGAGAACTTCACGGCGGCGGCATCGAAAGGCGTGCCATCCTGGAATTTCACGCCGTCACGGAGCTTGAAGTCGAATTCCTTGCCATCAGGGGAAACAGTCCAGCTCGCGGCAAGGCGGCCTTCCAGATCCTTGAAGTCGGGCGCCGTCCAGGCGACCAGCGTGTCAAAGACGTTCAGAATGATCTCGCTGCCAACCGGCTCGGCCTTGTTGGTGCCGGGCTCGAGGCTGACGGGATCAGAGGGAACGGCGACGACGAGCGTCTTCAACTGTTCCGCGTCCTGCGCGATCGCGTTGCCGGCAACGAGCGGCAATGCCACCATCGCTGCGAAAAATCCCTTCCAGACTTTCATTCTACGCCCCTTTCGTAGTCGTGGCTTTCGTTCAAAAGCCGTTCTCGTCGACACTGACATCGCTTGGTCATTCCGTGATATACTACGAAATATATCATCAGAAATGAGACTGTAAAGCGTGCTTGGCGACTGTTTAGACAATCGCCAAAATCGCACATTCTTTATGCAATATAAGAAAAAATATGCCGATTATTCGCGCATTATGAGAACAGAAACAGGGGATCGGGCTTGGAACCGGTCAGACGCCAATTCAAAGCGGATCCGCGCCCGTTATCACCGGACGTGTCGGATCGCTGATCCAGGCAGACCAAGAACCCGGATACATGGCCGCCTCTACACCGATCGAGGCAAGCGCCAGAACTGTATGCGCCGCCGACATGCCGGCACCGCAATAGACCCCCACCGGACATGATCCATCCGCCCCGAGCGCACGATACATTTCCGTCAGCGTGGCCCCGTCGGTAAAGTTGCCGTAGTCGGTGAGATTGTCCGGTGCCGGCGCGCTGATCGCATAGGGAATATGGCCTCTTGCCGGCTGCCCCGGCGCAACCGCGCCACCGATGTAATTGGGCCTGATGCGTGCATCGAGCAACACCGCCTCCTTGCCGAGACGCAAGGCAGCATCCGCATCGAGCTCCTGCATATGGCCGGCGGATAGCTCGATTTCGTTTGGCTGCGGCCTTGCAAACTTTTCCGTCGTCGGAAGTCCAGAGGCACGCCATGCCGGCATGCCGCCATCGAGTACGCGGACATCGGGTAGGCCGGCCCACCGCAGTACCCACCACGCTCTCGCCGCCGTCATGCTGCGATCGCCGTCATAGACGACAATCGTGCTCTCCTTGCGCAGCCCCCAGCGCCGGGCCTTTTCCTGCAGATCAACAATGTCCGGCAAGGGCCGCTGCCCACCCTCGAAGGAGGCCGGCGCCTGAAAATCGGTATAAGCTTCCGTATCGATTGCCCCCTCGATACGCGCCCCATTAAAAGATGGCGCACCCGTATAGGGATTGATCGAATGAACCGCCAGCACCGTGACGTCTGCACCTGATTTGCGAAGCTCGTCCAGTTCGACGGGTGTCAGAAGAACTTTTTTTCGGACGTCGTCGGTCATGGCGCCAACTTCTTTGCAAGCGGAGGAATTTCACCATCCTCCTTCATCCAATCCAGCTTGGCAAGCTGAAATATCTTACGTAGTATATCACGACCTTTCGTCTTTTGAACGGAAGGCGACAGCCCTACGGCCACAGGAGCGTCCCACGTGACCATCTTATCCGTCGAACATCTGACAACCTCCTTTCGCCGTGCCGGAGAATGGACGCCTGTTGTCAACGATGTCAGCCTGACGGTGGCTGCCGGCGAGACGGTGGCGATCGTCGGCGAGTCCGGCTCCGGAAAGAGCGTGACGGCGATGTCGATCATGCGCCTGCTTCCGGAAAAAACCTCTCGGATCGCGGGTAGCGTCAAGCTCAATGGAAGAGAGCTGTTGACCGTGCCGGAGCGCGAGATGCAGGACATCAGGGGCAACGAGGTCGCGATGATCTTTCAGGAGCCGATGACGTCCCTCAATCCGGTGCTCACCGTCGGCCGCCAGATCGCGGAGGCAATTCGGCGCCACCGCGGGGTCAGCGCCACCGAGGCTCGCGCGCAGACAATCGCCTTGCTGGACCGGGTGCGCATTCCGGCGGCCGCGAAGCGTTTCGACGAATATCCGCACGAGCTTTCCGGCGGCACGCTGCAGCGCGTGATGATCGCCATGGCGCTGGCCTGCAGACCGAAGCTTTTGATTGCCGACGAACCAACCACCGCGCTCGATGTTACGGTGCAGGCCGAAATCCTCGGCCTCATCAAGAGCCTTCAGGACGAAGAGCAGATGGGCGTGCTCTTTATCACCCACGACATGGGCGTAGTCGCCGAGATCGCCGACCGGACTGTCGTGATGTTCCGCTCGCGCGCACTGGAAAGCGGGCCGACGGATGCGATCTTTGCCGAGCCCGAGAACGCCTACACGAAGGCATTGCTCTCGGCCGTGCCGAAACTCGGTTCGATGACCGGGCGCTCGAATCCCGCGACCTTTCCGCTGGTTGACGTCCAAAGCGGCCTTGCGCTTGGAGAGCGCGAGGTCGCTCGCGCCGGCGAGCGCAACGTTCTCGAGGTCGGCAACCTCGTTGCACGATTCGATATCAAGAGCGGCGTACTCGGCCGCGTAACCGGCCGCGTGCACGCGGTCGAAGACGTCTCGTTCGATCTGAAAGAGGGCGAAACCCTTTCCCTGGTTGGAGAATCCGGTTGCGGCAAGTCGACGACCGGCCGCGCGGTGCTGCGGCTGATCGAACCTGTGAGCGGCAGCATCCGCATCAATGGGGAAGATATCCGCGCGATGACGCCGGGCATGCTCACGCGCCAGCGCCGCCAGATGCAGATGATCTTCCAGGATCCCTATTCCAGCCTCAACCCGCGCATGCGCATCGGCGATGCCATCGCCGAGCCGTTGATCGCTCACAGGTTGGCCTCGAAGACTGAAGCCATAGCCAAAGCCGTCGATCTTCTCGAACGGGTCGGGCTAAATGCCGATATGGCGCGGCGCTTTCCGCACGAATTCTCCGGCGGCCAGCGCCAGCGCATCAGCATCGCGCGCGCCTTGACGCTGAACCCGAACCTGATTGTTGCCGACGAGGCTGTCTCCGCACTCGACGTGTCGATCAAGGCGCAGGTGGTGAACCTCATGCTGGAATTGCAGGAAAGCCTGAAAATCGCCTATCTCTTCATCAGCCACGATATGGCTGTCGTCGAGCGCGTGAGCCACCGGGTCGCGGTCATGTATCTCGGCGAGATCGTTGAAATCGGATCGCGCGAGCAGATTTTCGCCAGCCCTCAACATGCTTACACCAAGCGGCTACTGGATGCCGTTCCGATTGCCGATCCAAGCCGCCGCCACGTTCGCACGCGCCAGCCTGGCATCGAACTCGGAAGTGCCATCAGGCCGGCGAACTACGTCCCGCTGAAGGCGACCTATCGCGAGGCGGCACCGGGTCACCTCGTCAAGCAAGCCTAGCGCACCAGCGTTTCATCAAAGAGTGAAACCGCCCTGCGCGTTTGAAATCAGCGCGTTGAGCAAACCCTTGCGCGTATTTTCGTTGTGCTCGACCATTGCCGCGCGGGCCTTGTCACCGTCGCGCTCGCGCAGGACGGTCACGATCCGATGATGGTCGTTGGCCGTCTCGGGATTAATGTCGCGAATTCTTGTCCCCATGTAGAAGAGGCGGGCGCACTCCTCGAGATGGCTCATCACCAGGGAATGCAGGCGTGGGTTACGCGAACCCTGCGCGATTGCCGAGTGAAACTCCTCATTGGAATCGACGAAGGTTTTTGTACTGACATTCTCGCCCACGACGTAGCTTGCATTGGCCAGCTGATCGAGCGCATCCAGCTCTGCCTCGGTCAGGTTCTTCGCGGCAAGTGCGGCAGCTGTTCCCTCAAGTACGCCGCGAACGGCAAAAAGGTCATTCATATCGTTGACGGTAACCGGCTTGACGCGATAGCCGCGCCGCGGGAACGCTTCCATGAACCCTTCGACGCACAGGCGCGCCATCGCCTCGCGCACCGGCGTCTTGCTCATTTCCAGCTTCTCGGCGAGTTCGGGTTCGGAGACGGCCATGCCCGGCGCCAACTGGCCGACGATGATCCGCTCGCGCAAGATGATATAGGCTTGCTCCGTCAGCGATTTCGCCCGTCTTTCCGACGTCGGCCCCGACCTGTCAGTGCTGTTCAAAAACCCATCTCCCATCCGACCACAACAGGGCCACGCTGCTTTCTCGCCATACATCGCCGGCAAGTCAAAGGCTTTCGATATTACGAACATTCGCGTCTCGGGCAAACTGGACTTTGACACCATCTCGCCTGTAATATATTACGTGGTATATCTTGATTGCGCAATCGCCATGGCTGCGCACGAACCCAAGGGTGCGTCGTGTCCGACATTCTTGTCATCAACCCCAACAGCTCTGCTTCGGTCACCCGTTCCATGGAGGCATGTCTGAGCCCTATTCGGGCTGCGACATCGCACAGGATCGAATGCGTCGAACTTGCGAAATCACCGCCGGGGATCGAGACTGACGCGCACGTCAGCGAGGTTATTCCGAACATCGTTGAAGCAATTTCAGCCTCATCGGCCGATGCCTTCGTGCTCGCCTGTTTCTCCGATCCCGGCATCGCGCATGTCCGCAAGCTGTCGGATCGCCCGGTTCTCGGCATCGCTGAATCCGCCTACCTCGCCGCGATTGGCCTCGGGGCACGATTTGGCGTCATCTCGCTCGGCCCCTCCTCGATCGCCCGCCACTTGCGTTACCTCAAGGAGCTGCAACTCGAGCGCCGCCTCGCCGGCGATCGGTCGATTGATATGACGGTCGTACAGCTGATGTCGGGCAACGTCGTCGAGACGGTATCACGCACCGCTCGTCTTTTGCGCGACGAGGATGGCGCCGACGTCGTCATCCTCGGCTGCGCCGGCCTCGGCGCCTATCGAACCGCGCTGCAGGACAGCCTGGGCATTCCCGTTGTCGATCCGGTTCAGGCTGGCGTCGCGCTCGCCTGCACCAATCTCGACCTCGCTTACGGAAAGACGAAACAATGACGTTTGATCTTGTAGTAAGCGGCACCGTTGTTCTTCCGGACGGGCCGGCTGAAAACACCTGGGTCGCTGTCAGCGACGGCAAGATCGCAGCCATCGGAACCGGCAGCGCACCTGCGGCAAAGGAAATCTTCGACGCCGGCGACGATCTGATCATACCCGGCGTGGTCGATGGCCAGACACACGCCTGCAGTTACGGCGGTCTTCCCGGCATTCGGTCGACCACCCGCTCGGCGATCGCCGGCGGCGTGACGACGATCGTCGACATGCCCTACGACAACCCGGTTCCGTTGAACTCGCTGGAGCGCCTCGACGACAAGATAGCAGCCATCACCGAGCACGCCCATGCCGATGTCGCGCTCTACGGCACGATACTGCCCGGCCAAACGACCGACGACGTCGAGCCGTTGATCGAAGGCGGTGTGGTTGCCTTCAAGATTTCCACCTTCGAAAGCAGCCCGACGCGCTTTCCACGCATCGCCTCCGACCAGATCCTCGCGACGTTTCTCGCACTTCGCGACACGAGAATTCCACTCGGCGTGCACAATGAAGACCAGGAGATCGTCAGGGCTTATATCGCCGCTGCGAAAGCCTCAAACCGCAATGGCATCGAGGCGCACTCCGGGAGCCGGCCGCCGGCCGCCGAGTTGGCGGCAACGGCCCAGTTCCTTGAGCTTGGGGCGGCTTCCGGCGCCCATGCGCACATTGTTCACCTGACGACACCGCGCGGCTTTCAGCTTGTCGACAACTACCTTGCCGACGGCTTCAGGGCGACTGGCGAACTCTGCGTTCATTATCTCTGGTTCGACCCGGATCGCGACGGCGCCGAACTCGGCGCCCGCATGAAGGTCAACCCGCCGATCCGTCCGGGCCAGATCGACGCCCTGTGGGATGAGATCCTCTCTGGCCGTGTTGCCTTTGTCAGCTCCGACCATTCGAGCTGGCCCGTTGACAACAAGTTCACGCCGTCGATCTTCGACGCAGGCGCCGGCGTGCCGGGGCTGGAAACACTGCTTCCCGCTTTCTATACGGCGGCAGACAACCGTCGCCTTGATGCCGCGACGATCACCGTCGAGCAGCTTTGCGAGCGCCCCGCGAAATTCTTCGGGCTCTGGCCGAGGAAGGGCGCGATCCGGCTTGGCGCGGATGCCGACCTCGCGGTCCTCTCGCGCAGGCCGCAGATATGGGACTCCTCCCGGGCCCATGACGAGCTCTGCTGGAGCCCCTTTGATGGCCGCGCATTCTGCGTGACCGTCACCCGCACCTATCTCGGCGGGCAACTCGCATGGGACGGTGTGGCCGTCGTCAACAACCCCGGAGCCGGGCGCTTTGTTCGCCGTGGCAGCTCTCACTGGTTTGAATAGGATCGGATAGCCATCATGCCGCTCATCACATCAGACAGCCAAGGCGTCTTCGTCATCGCCGTCACACCGTTCAACGAGGATGGATCGCTCGACGCCACCAGCATCGATCGCATGGTCGATTTCTACTATGAGAAGGGTGCCGATGGCCTGACCATTCTCGGCATGATGGGCGAAGCGCCAAAGCTTACGCAGGCGGAGTCGATCGAAGTCGCGCGCCAGACGCTAAAGCGCTCGGGCAACCGCCCCGTCGTCGTCGGCGTTTCCGCGCCGGGGCTCGCCGCGATCGGAGAATTGACGAAAGCGGTGATGGATATCGGCGCGGCTGGCGTCATGGTGGCTCCCCCCTCGTTGCTGCGCACCGACGACCAGATCATCGGCTACTATCGCAATGTTGTCGAAACCATCGGCAGCGATGTCCCGGTCGTACTGCAGGACTTCCCGCTTTCGACAAGTGTCCAGATCAGCTCGAAGACGCTCGGCGCGATCATCGAAGCGCATCCTGGTATCGTCATGGTGAAGCACGAGGACTGGCCGGGCCTCCAGAAGATAACCGATCTGCGCGAAGCGGAAGCGAAAGGCCGTCGGCGCGTTTCGATCCTGTGTGGCAATGCCGGCATCTTTCTGCCGGAGGAAATGCAACGCGGCGCAGATGGCGCAATGACGGGCTTCCCCTACCCTGAGATGATGGTGGACGTCTGCCGCCTTAGCCGCGACGGCAGACATGAAGCGGCGCAGGATGTCTTCGACGCCTACCTGCCGCTTATGCGTTACGAACAGCAGCCGAGTCTCGGCCTCGCGGTCCGCAAGTATGTGCTCGCCAAGCGAGGAGCAATCGCGAGTGCCGCGCAGCGGCGTCCGGGAATGGCGCTCAGCGCGCAGGCGGTTGCTGAAGTCGAAAAACTCATCGAACGACAGGAACGCAAGTTGGAGGCGTTGGCATAATGGATCTGCAGATTTCCGGAAAGAAGGCGCTCGTTCTCGGCGCAAGTCGTGGCCTCGGCGGAGCAATTGCGAGGGGTCTGGCCGATGAGGGCGTGCAGGTATTCGCAGCCGCCCGAAGCGCCGACAAGATCCCGCCTCACGCCAATGTCACACCTGTCGCCGTCGATCTCGCCGACCAGTCTTCCGTCGCGGCTCTGATCGCGACGCTTTCCGACCAGGGCGGCGTCGACATTCTCGTCAACAACTCCGGCGGCCCGAAGGCAGGGCCGGCGCTCGGCCAGACGCGCGACAGCTGGCGCTCTGCGTTCGACGCGATGGCCACGTCGATCTTCGACATCTCCAACGCGATGCTTCCCGGCATGATCGAGCGCAAGTGGGGCCGCATCATTACCATCGGCAGCTCCGGCATCGAACAGCCGATCCCCAATCTTGCCCTGTCTAACGGGGTCCGCGCCGCGATCGCCGGCTGGTCGAAGACATTGGCGGGCGAAGTCGCTCAGCACGGCGTCACGGTCAACATGATCCTGCCGGGACGGATCGACACGGACCGCGTACGCGAACTCGACGGCATCAAGGCTCAAAACAGCGGCGCCAGCGTGGAAGCCGTGCAGGAAGCATCGCGCAACGACATTCCCGCGCGCCGCTACGGCAAGCCGGAAGAATTTGCCGCCGTCGCCGTCTTTTTGGCAAGCGCTCAGGCAAGTTATGTGACAGGCTCCGCCATCCGCGTCGACGGCGGTATGATCAAGGGGTTATGACACGCATGACCGATTTCGATGTCGTTCACGAGCGCCGCGGCACCGGCAGCTCCAAATGGAGCAAATACCCCGGTGACGTTCTGCCCATGTGGGTTGCCGACATGGATTTCCCGGCGGCTCCGGAGATCGTGGACGCGATCCGCAATCGTCTCGAACATCCCCTCCTCGGTTATGGCGTTGCGCGCGACGAACTGCGTGCGCAAATCGTCGCTGACATGCAAAGCAAATACGACTGGACAGTTTCGCCCGACGAGATTGTCTTTTTGCCGGGCGTGGAACCAGGTTTCAACATGGCGCTGAAGGCGATGCTTCGCCCCGGCGACGGCGTGCTGGTCCAGACGCCCGTTTATCGCCCGATCCTCAACGCACCAAGCCATTGGGGCCTGCAGCTTATCGATGCACCCCTGATCGCGAGCGACGCCGGGTATGCCATGGACATGGAGGCCTTTGCCGGCAAGATCGCCGACTCGCATGCGCTTCTGTTCTGCAATCCGCAGAACCCGACCGGCAAGGTGTTCACTCGCGACGAACTGGTGAGCATTGCAGAGCTTTGCCGCAAGAACGATACGCTCATCATATCCGACGAGATCCACTGTGATCTTCTCTTCGATGGCCGCCGCCACGTTCCGATCGCCAGCCTCTCGCAGGACGCTACCGAGCGGACAATCACGCTGATGGCAGCCAGCAAGACCTACAACATCGCCGGCCTGAAGACCGCATTCGCGATCATCCGCAACAAGGCGATGCGCGACGCATTCATGCAATCGCGGCTTGGGATGGTCGATAGCGTCAACATCCTGGGTCTGGAAGCAACGCTTGCGGCATTCTCGAAAGCCGATCGCTGGAAGACGGATATGCTCGCCTATCTCTCGAGCAACCGCGACTATCTCTCGGCCGAAGTCGCCAGACGTTTCCCTGAAATCCGCCTGATCCCCGCTGAAGCCACCTTCCTCGCCTGGCTGGACTGTTCGGCAATGAAGCTTCAGACCGACCCGCACACGCACTTCCTGCAGCATGGAAAAGTCGGCTTCAGTGCCGGTTCGGAATTTGGCCATGACTACGGCGATTTCATCCGCTTCAATTTCGGATGCCCTCGCGTTCTGCTGGACGACGCGCTCGATCGCATGGAGCGGTCGCTGGCGTAAAAGTAAATTCGGGCCGCCAAGGCGGCCCGTTTCGCGCAGAGCCCGTTTATTGGACGATAAGCTGCGACTTCCCGCGGACGCGATCATAGAGATCGATGACATCCTGATTGAACATCCGCACACAGCCCGACGACGCATTCTTTCCGATCGACTGCCATTCGGGCGACCCGTGGATGCGGTAAAGCGTGTCCACGCCATCCTGATAGATATAGAGCGCGCGGGCGCCAAGCGGGTTCGTCAGGCCTGGCGGCATCCCTTGCTTCCACGTCTCAAGCTTCGGATTGCGCGCGATCATGGCCGGCGTCGGCGTCCAGGTTGGCCACTTTCTCTTCCACTGGATGACGGCTCGCCCCTTCCAGCCGCGCCCCTGGGCTCCAAGACTAACGCCGTAGCGCATCGCGCGGCCGTCGCCGAGCACGAAGTAGAGAAACTTCTGGCTGGTATCCACAATGATGGTGCCCGCCGGTTCATCCGTCGCGTAGTCCACTTCCTGGCGCAGATAGGTTGGATCAACCCGACCATGGTCGATTCCAGGCAGGCGATACTCGCCGTCCTCCAGCGCAGCATAGGTCTGCGCATAGTCCGGCTTCTTCGGCTCACGCGCCGCGGCTTGCGCAAGCTCGGATCGCTCGACTTCAGACGATACGGGCGGCTTGGCCGTTGGACGCGGGATCGCATTTGCGTCGATCGGTATCGATCCGGATTGGGTGCAGGCGGCAAGAAGAGCCGCCACGGCCGCTACTGCGAACACGCGGATCAAGGTGGTGGGATGCAATTTCAGATTTTCCGATTCGGTTGGGCATGATTGGCACCTGCAGCCCCTAGTCCGATCCGTGGCCGAATTGTGATTAGCGCACCGGAAGCACGTCAAGTGCAGGCAGCATCAGGGACCCGTGTTGAGCAAATGCAACAGACTGCTACCTCTGGCTACATATTCGGAATGAAAACAACGATACGTTCTGTGTGTCCACATTTTTCTTTCATTGCGATTCTTTATAATTTGACACGCGTAAATTTTGATGGTGTATAAAAGCGCGATCGGGTTTCGGGAGGGCCTACTCGGTCGCGCTACGAAAGATGAAGGCCCAAGCCGAGTCCTACTCGGGAGGAAACATGGCAATCAAAACATTCATGGCGTCGCTCGCATTGGGCACTGCACTCACCCTGTCGGCATTTGCTGCACATGCGGATGGCATTGGTGCGTCGTTGCTTACGCAGCAACATCCCTTCTACATCGAACTCGCCAATGCGATGACGACGGAAGCCAAGGCAAAGAACGTGCCTCTGGAAATCTCCATCGCGAACCAGGATCTGAACAAGCAGCTCGCCGACGTCGAAGACTTCATCGTCAAGGGCGTAAGCGTCATCGTCATCTCGCCCGTCGACAGCCAAGGCGTCGTCGCTGCGATCGCCAAGGCTGAGAAGGCCGGCATCAAGGTGATCACGGTTGACGTCCCCGCAGCTGGCGCGAAGGTCACCTCCCACATCGGAACCGACAACTTTACCGGTGGTGTCAAGGCTGGCGACCTCATGGCAAAGGAAATCGGCGACAAGGGTAACGTTGCGATCATCGACTACCCGACGGTCCAGTCCGTCGTGAACCGCATCGACGGCTTCAAGAAGTCGATCTCCGGTCACCCCGACATCAAGATCGTCGCGCAGCAGACCGGCATCACGCGCGCCGAGGCGCTCGCGGCTGCACAGAACATGCTGCAGGCAAATCCTGATATCACCGGCATCTTCGGCTTCGGCGATGACGCCGCTCTCGCTGCTGCCGTGGCTGTGAAGGCTGCAGGCCTGGAAAACCAGGTCAAGGTCATCGGCTTTGACGGCATGGAAGAAGCCCGCAAAGCAGTCGACACCAATCCTGTAATGGTTGGCGTGATCCAGCAGTTCCCGGACCAGATGGGCAAGACCGCTGTCGACACGGCCGTCAAGGTCATCGCCGGCGAAGAAGTCCCTGCCGAGCAGCCGATCGTGCCCGGCGTCTACGTCAAGAAGTGATCTGCTCCAGGACGGTCCTTTTCCCAGGACGGGGCCGCTCCGTGCTAGATGGCTCCGCGCATACGCAGCGCGGAGCCATCTGCAAAGATTGACAAGGAGGCCGCCATGAATGCGCCCACCGCAGATACCATTCTCAAAATCAATAGCATCTCCAAGACGTTTGGCCCTGTCGCAGCGCTGAAGTCGATGCAACTGGACGTCCGACGCGGTCGCGTCCACACGCTCCTCGGCGAAAATGGCGCGGGCAAGTCGACGCTGATGAAGATCCTTGCCGGCGTCTACCAACCGTCATCGGGCGACATCACTCTGGATGGTCAGCCCTATCACCCGACGGATCCGCAGCAGGCGGCCTCACTTGGCCTGACGATCGTGTTTCAGGAGCTCAGCCTCTGCAACAACATGACCGTTGCGGAGAATATCCTTGCGACACGCGAGCCGGCGACAGCAGGCTTTATCAACGATCGAAAGCTCGCCAGGGATGCCGCGCGGATCGTAGCGGAATTGGGATTGCCGATCGCCGTCGATGAGAAAGTCGGCAACCTGTCGATCGCCCAGCGTCAGTTGGTCGAGATCGCCAAAGGGCTCAGCATCGAGGCAAAGGTCGTCATTCTCGATGAACCGACGTCGTCGCTCAGCGACAGCGAAGCCGAAATCCTGTTCCAGATTATCGAGCGTCTCAAGGCGCGCGGCGCGGCCGTCATCTACATCTCGCATCGCATGGAAGAAATCATGCGCCTCAGCGACGACATCACGGTGATCCGCGACGGTGAGTACATCACTACGCGTCAGCGCGAGAGCGTGACCATCGAAGAGCTGATCGCGCTTATGGTCGGGCGGCGGATGGAC
Organism: Rhizobium sp. Root708; assembly: GCF_001429725.1. GTDB lineage: Bacteria > Pseudomonadota > Alphaproteobacteria > Rhizobiales > Rhizobiaceae > Rhizobium. The sequence goes on from NZ_LMHV01000041.1 coordinate 323,579, forward strand.
GAGATCTATCCTGCTCGCGAGCAGGCAGCACCTGACCTCTCCGTGCCGCCTGTCCTCTCCGTCAAAAACCTTACCCGCGAGGGTGAGTTCGATGACGTCTCCTTTGCCGTCCGTCCGGGCGAGATCCTCGGATTCTTTGGACTGATCGGCTCCGGTCGCTCCGAAATCATGAATGCCTTGTTCGGCATGAAACGCGCCGGCGGCACGGTGCGTCTGAACGGCGCGGCAATCGATCTCGGTTCTCCCGTCCGCGCCATCGAGAACGGACTGGGTTTCGTGACCGAGAACCGCAAGGAAGAAGGTCTCGTCCTCAGCCAGAGCGTCGAGACGAATATTTCGATGGTGGCGCTGAAGCACTTTGCCAACAAGCTCGGCTTCCTGCGTCGCCGTTCGGAGCGAGACTCCGCCATTGCCCAGGTTTCCCGCCTGTCGATCAAGACGGGATCGTTGGATACGCCTGCCGGCGCGCTGTCGGGCGGCAACCAGCAGAAGATCGTGCTCGCCAAATGGCTTTTGATGAAGCCCAAGGTTCTGATCCTCGACGAACCCACACGCGGCGTCGATGTCGGTGCGAAATTCGAGATCTACAAGATCATACGTCAACTTGCCGCGGACGGAACGGCGATCCTTCTTATTTCGTCGGAACTGCCCGAAGTGCTTGGCATGAGCGACCGGGTCGCGGTCATGCACGAAGGCAAGCTCATCGGCATCGCCGTCGACGGCGATCTGACACCCGAAAAGATTATGGCTTTTGCGACAGGGATGACATCATGAGCCAGACACAGACCTCCAATGCAGCCCTCTTGAAGATCTTCAAGCAGTATGGCGGCATTTTCCTTTCTCTCATCATTCTCTGCGCCATCTTTTCGGTCATGAACCCGCGGTTCATGTCGGTGGCCAACTTCATGAACGTGCTTCAGCAGGTAGCGGTCATCGCGATCGCCGCCTTCGGCATGACGTGGGTCATTCTCCTCGGCGAAATCGACCTGTCGATCGGTTCGATCATCGCCGTGGCCGGCATGGTCGGCGCGCAGTGTTTCGCCTACGGCATGGGGTTTGCCCCGGCGCTGGTCCTTACATTGCTTGCCGGCGCCCTGATGGGCCTGATCAACGGCGTATTAACAGCCAAGCTGTTGCTGCCGTCCTTCATCGTGACCGTCGCGACGATGGGTATCTATCGCGGTCTTGTCAGCCTGCCGACCAACGGTGCGCCGGCGATGATCATGAACGAGACGTGGACGGCGATCGGAACGGAAAGCTTCCTCGGATTGCCGATCATCATCTGGATCGTCCTCGTTCTTTTCGTCTTCAATCAGGTTCTGCTTGGAAAGACGACCTTTGGCCGCCGTGCCTATCTGACCGGCGGCAATCGTGAAGCCGCGCTGTACTCCGGTATCAAGGTCGATCGCCTGAAGATCACCATTTTCATGATTTCCGGCGTTATGGCGGCAATCAGTGGCATTCTTCTCTCGTCCCGCCTGTTTTCCGCTCAAACGAACGCTGGCGTGAGCTACGAACTCGATGCCATCGCAGCCGCGGTTCTCGGCGGAACGAGCCTCGCGGGTGGCGTCGGCACCATGACCGGCACACTGATCGGAGCGCTGATCATCGGCGTCATGAACAACGGCATGAACATGCTGTCGGTCCCTTACTTCTACCAGCTGATCGTGAAGGGCCTCGTCATTCTCATCGCCGTCTGGCTCGACGTTCGCGCCAAGCGCGCCAAGCAATAGGCAGAACACCATGAAAAAAATTCTGACGATCGGTGAAGTCCTCGTCGAGATCATCGCGACGGACCGGGGCAACGGATTTCGCTCCGCCGTTCCGTTGATCGGCCCATTTCCCTCAGGCGCACCGGCAATCTTCATCGATCAGGTGGGCAAGCTTGGCCACCCCTGCGCCATCATCTCTTCGGTCGGCGACGACGATTTCGGATGGGTCAACATCGACCGGCTAAAGACCGACGGCGTCGATATTTCCGGTATCAACGTCGTTGCCGGCGGCACGACCGGAAGCGCATTTGTCCGCTACCGTGACGACGGAAGCAGGGCGTTTGTCTTCAATATTCGCCACAGCGCATGCGGCACGATCGAACTCACCGACGCTGCCAAGCAACTCGTTGCGGAAGCATCGCACCTTCATGTGATGGGAACGTCGCTCTACGCACCGAGCGTGATCGAAACCGTTCTCTCGGCAATGCGCGCGATCAAGGCGAGAGGCGGCACGGTCTCGTTCGACCCAAACCTTCGACCCGAGATCCTCAACAGCCCCGGCATGCGCGAAGCCCTTCAGGCCGTCATTGTGGAAACAGACCTCTTTCTTCCGAGCGGTGAGGAGCTCTACCTCTTCGCCTCGGCCCGGACCGAGGAAGCCGCCGTTCAGGAACTGCTTGCAAAGGGCGTCCAGGCAATCGTGCTCAAGCAAGGTGCCGCCGGCGCGACCTACTACGATGCCAAAGGGAGCCTCACTCGGCCGGGCATGAAGCTCGCGGAAGTCGATCCGACCGGTGCTGGCGACTGCTTCGGCGCGACCTTCGTAACCCTGTGGCTGGAGGGTGAAACCCCGCAGACCGCGCTTCGATATGCCAACGCAGCAGGTGCCCTGGCCGTCACCAAGACCGGCCCCATGGAAGGCGCCTCCACCCGCGCTGAAATCGACACCTTTCTTGCCGCATAGAAAGACAATCGCATGACGCAGAATTACCTTCTCGATATCGCAACCTGGCGCGAGCGCAAGACCGGCTTCAAAGGCATTCCATCGGTCTGCTCGGCGCATCCCTTCGTGATCGAAGCCGCAATGCTGCACGCCTTGCGAGCCCAGTCGCCGTTGCTTATCGAAGCGACCTGTAATCAGGTCAACCAGGACGGCGGCTACACCGGAATGACGCCCGCAGACTTCCGCGCCTTCGTCGAACAGATCGCCGCCAAGACGGGCTTCCCGATGACCGACGTCATCCTCGGCGGTGACCATCTCGGACCCAACCCTTGGAAGGCGATGAGTGCCGACGCGGCGATGGAGAAGGCCGAGACCATGATCCGCGCCTATGCAAGGGCCGGTTTCACCAAACTGCATCTCGACACCAGCATGGGCTGCGCCGGCGAGCCGGTGGCCCTCAGCGACGAGGTAACGGCTGCGCGGGCGGCGCGGCTTGCCAGAGCGGCCGAAGAGGCAATTGTTGACGCCGCTGGCCCGCAACCCGTCTACATCATCGGAACCGAAGTCCCGATCCCGGGCGGGGCGATGGAAGAGATCGAAGAACTGGAGCCGACGAAGCCCGATGCGGCAGCCGAAACGGTTCGTATCCACGCACGCGCATTCGAAGCGGCTGGCGTCAAGGACGCTTTCCAAAGGGCTGTCGGTGTCGTCGTTCAACCCGGTGTCGAATTCGGCAATCACAACGTCATCGCCTACGACAGACAGAAGGCGAAAGCCCTGAGCGAAAGCCTGGCGGGCCTTCCCGGGCTCGTTTTCGAGGCACATTCGACCGACTACCAGACGCGCGCCGCGCTACGCGATCTGGTCGCTGATGGCTTTGCGATCCTGAAGGTCGGGCCAGGGCTGACTTTCGCGCTGCGCGAAGCGCTCTACGGCCTCGACCAGATTGCGACATTCCTCTTCGGTGACAGTCGAACCGCCACGCTTTTGCAGGTCGCCGAGGACGTCATGGTTTCGGATCCAGGCAACTGGAACAAGTACTACCACGGCTCTGACGAGGAGCAGCATCTGCAGCGCCATTTCTCCTATAGCGATCGTATCCGCTACTACTGGCCACAGCCGAAGATCTCGGCTGCCGTTTCGAATTTGCTAGAGCTTTTTGGCGACACGGACATTCCGGAGACAATGATAAGCCAGTACCTGCAGCGGCTCTACCCGCTGGTGCGCGACGGCAAGGTCGCTCCAACCGCAACCGGGCTGATCGTCGGTGCGATCGATCTGGTGCTCGAAGACTACTTCGAGGCCTGCAAGGCATAGCGGTATCGATGTTCCTCGCCGCTGGGGATGGTGTCGCCTTTTCAGTTGACAGGCGACGCTCTTTCCAACGGATATGACGATCGTGCTGCGGGAGAAAAAATTGGATAAACCAATCAAGACGATGGAAGACTTCGCGGAATTCGTTGGCCTGTCCAGGCCGACCGTTTCGAAGTATTTCAACGATCCCAAGTCGGTTCGCGGCAAGACGCGTGATCTGATTGAAATCGCCGTCAAGCAATCCGGCTTCAGACCAAATATTTTCGCCGTCAATCTGAACCGACGTCGCACCAACATTCTCGGGGTCATCATCCCGAACTCGACCGATCCCTTCTACATGGCGCTGACACGGCGCATCGAACTGATCGCCAACGAGGCTGGATTTCTCGCCTTCGTTCTGTCCTCCGACGGCAATCCGGAAATGGAAGACCGCGCCATCGAGACCTTCAAGTCGATGAACGTGGCCGGCGCCATCATCGCTCCACTCGGGGTAGACTCCCATCACGACACCCTCGCCGCGCTTGGCGACAGCATACCGCTGGTCTACGTGGACTCGCCGCTCGACGAGAGTTCGTCCTTCGTCGGCACCGACAACGAGCAGAGTTTCCAGCTGATCGTCGATTATTTGTCGCGCTCGGGCGAGCAGCCCTGCTACTTCCCGATGCCGTCGGTCAACAACAATGCCCGCACACGCGAGCAGGCGTTCCGCCGCTCGATGAAGCTTTTGAAACTCGAGCCAATCGTCCTCGAACTTGAGCCGCAGCGCTCGTGGGACTTCGAACGTTTCGGCTTTGAACAGACCCAGCGAATTTTTCGCGAAGGCGGCTTTCCGACGCGAACCGTCTTGTGCGCGAACGACCGCATGGCGTTCGGTGTCATTTCCGCCGCCTACCAAGCGGGCCTGAAGGTCGGCCATGCACCGGGTTGCGATCTGCGGGTGGCAGGCCACGACGACCATCCGCTTTCCCGCTACGCCTGTCCGCCGATCACGACGGTTGCGCAGAACTACAATGATATCGGACGGCTGGCGATCGAGCTGTTGTTGCACAAGCTCGGAGAGCCGACAGGGCCGCGAAGCGACTTCCCGCCGGATGGGCGCATTCTTCTCAAGGCGGAGCTCCAGTTGAGAGAATCTGCGTAAACACGGGGACGCGACCTCGCATCCCTCCTTCGCACAGTTAGATCGCTAAGGTGCAATACCGTCGACAAGAAGGAACTTCTGGCCCTGCGAGCAGGTCTCGATCCGGGCCTGAACCTTGTAGATCTCCCGCAGCATGTCGGAATTGATGACCTCTTCTGTCTCACCGCTTACCACCATGTTGCCTCCTGCAATCACGATGGTCTGCTCGCAATAGCGCAGCGCGTGGTTCAGATCGTGCAAGGCGACGAGGACAATCATGCCGGTCTTGCCGGCCAGATCGCGCACGAAGCCCAGGACCTCGATCTGGCGATGAAGATCGAGCGCCGAGGTTGGCTCGTCCATCAGCAGAACCTCGGGTTTCCTAACCAGCGCCTGCGCAAGCGAAACGAGCTGCCGCTGCCCGCCGGAAAGTTCGCCAAGGCCACGGAAAGCCAAATCCTCGATCCGCAACGCCCGCAAAATGGCATCGATTTCGAAAAGCTCGCCGTCGTGGACACGCCAGCTGCCACCCTGCTTCGCCGCCAGAAGAACCGACTCGTAGACGGTCAGCACTGCGTTCGCACCGGTATCCTGCGGCATGTAGCAGATGGCGCGGTCGTTGTTCGCGGAGCCCGACAGTTCGACCAGCCCCGGACCGGAGATGAGGCCGGCGATCCGCTTGAACAATGTGGATTTGCCCGCAGCGTTCGGCCCGACAACGGCCGTCAAACTTCCCGCTTTCAGCGTATCGATGCCGACATTCGAAAGGACCGTCACACGGCCATACGAGGCGCCGACCTGCTTCAGGCTAAGAGCTACCAAGCCCGCCTCCTGTTGCTGAAAATGAGAACGAAGAAGAAGGGAACGCCAACGACCGCCGTTATGACGCCGATCGGCAGGATCGCACCGGGAATGAGGATCTTGCTGACAACCGACGTCACGGACAGCAGCAATGCGCCTGCGATGACCGCGCCGGGAAGGAAGAAGCGCTGATCCTCACCCACCAGCATGCGCGCGATATGCGGACCAACCAGACCGACGAAGCCGATCGTTCCTACGAAGGAAACCGGGATGGCGGCCAAAAGGCTCACCGTCAACATGGTCCGCAGCCGAAGCCCGCGGACGTTCACGCCCATGCTTGCCGCCTTGTCGTCACCCAACCGAAGCGCCGTCAGCGCCCAGGCATTGCGCACGAAGAGCGGCAGCGTCACCACAAGAATGGCAGCCGTGACGTAGACCTTGCTCCACGTCGCCTTCGTCAGGCTGCCCATGGTCCAGAAAACCACGGCGGCCAGCGCCTGCTCGGACGCCAGATATTCCAGCAGGGAGAGCGCTGCGTTGAAGGTGAAGACGAGGGCGATGCCGAGAAGAACGATCGTTTCGACCGTCACGCCGCGCATCGTGGAAGCGAAATGGATGAAAAGTGCTGCGAGCATAGCCATCAGGAAGGCATTGATCGGCACCATGTATTCGACCGCGCCCGGAAAGATCGCCACGCCGCCCACGAGTGCAAGCGCCGCGCCGAAACCGGCGGCTGCCGAGATACCCAATGTGAACGGGCTCGCCAGCGGATTGGAGAGGATCGTCTGCATCTGAGCGCCGGCAACGGAGAGAGAGGCCCCTACCGTAACCGCCATCAACGCGATGGGCATGCGAATATCCCAGATGACGACGCGCAACTGGTCGCCCGCCGTCGCCGGATCGAAGAGCGCCGCAAGGACCTCCTTGAGGCTATAGTTCGCAGGGCCGAGAGCCATGTCGGCGGCAATGCTGAATGCAAGCGCAACTGTCAGGAGACAGAGGATCACAATACGCCGCAAGGCGAGAGCGCGATAGCGCTCCCGCCCCGTTGCGATCGGCTGAAGCGCCGCGTCCGCCATTATCAATTATCCTTCAGCGAAACGAAGTAGCCAGGCTTGTAGTCCAGCGGCAGGAAGCGGGTGTGCAGCTCCTTGAACGTGGCTTCCGGGTCGAGATCCTGGAAGAGATCCGGGTGCAGCCACTTGGCGATCTCCTGGATGGCCACGAACTGATAGGGATTGTTGTAGAACTGGTGCCAGATGGCGTGGACGTTGCCGTCCTTTACCGCCTTGACGCCGGTGAAGGCCGGGCGCTCGGTCAGCCCTTCCAGCTTGCGCCGTGCTTCCTTCAGATCAGCGCCGTAGCCGACACCGACCCACTTGCCGCCGGGAACATATGCATCCCACATGCCGCCGGTCACGATGATCTGGTCCGGGTTCGATGCGATGATCTGTTCCGGGTTCACGGTTCCGAATGTGCCGGGGATGATGCCCTTGGCCATGTTACTGCCGCCGGCGATCTCGACCATCTTGCCGAAATTCTCGTTGCCGAAGGACATGCAGCAATCATCCGAGTAGCCGCCTGCCCGTTCCACGAAAACAACCGGCTTCGGCGGATTTTCCTTCGCCAGCACGTCGGTAACGCGCTTGATGCTGTCAGCCCGGAAGCTGATGAAATCCTCGGCAACTTGTTCCTTGCCCATCAACTGACCCATGATCCGCATGCTGGGCTCGGTGTTTTCCATCGGCTTCTCGCGGAAGTCGACATACACGAGAGGAATTCCGACCTTGCCGAGCTTTTCGATGTAACCAGCCTCTTCGGTCGCCGTCTTGGCGTCGACGTTCATGAGGATGACATCCGGCTTCAGCGCGACGGCCTGCTCGATATCGAAGGTTCCGTCCTTCATGCCGCCGAATGTCGGAAGCTTGGCGATTTCGGGATACTTTGCGAGATAGGCGTCGTAAGTTTCCGGATCGGCCTTCGGCAGATCGTCACGCCAGCCAACCACGTGCTCGAAAGGATTTGTCTTGTCCAGCGCCGCGAGGAAGTAGATCTGCCGTCCCTCTCCGAGAATGATGTGCTTTACAGGAACATCGACCTTAACGTCGCGACCGGTGACGTCTTTCAACGTGATGGTATCGGCAAGCGTCGGCCAAGCAGCCGACATCAGCATGCCGACGGAAACGGCTGCGACTCTAAGGGTCATTCGCATCGAGAGAACTCCGGTGGAAATTGCGCCCTGTATTTATTTTATGATTGGAAGCGTCAAGTTTTATCTTTTAGAAGAGTTCGAAACGGTGACGGGCTTGAAAGGGACGTGGAAATGCAAGGGCACAATCATGGCTTGCGCGACGAGATCAAGGACTATTGGTCCCGACGCTCCGAAACCTTCGACCAATCTCCCGGTCACGAGATCTTCTCCGAAGAGGAGCGACAGGCTTGGCATGCGTTGCTTCTCAAGCATCTGGGTCAGGGCGATGGGCGCAAAGCGCTGGACCTTGCCAGCGGCACCGGCGTCATCTCCCACCTCATGGACGATCTCGGCTACCAGGTAACCGGGATCGACTGGTCCGAAGCGATGCTTGAGCGGGCTCGCGCCAAGGCCAAGGCACGCGGGCGCGCCATCAGCTTCTTTGTCGGCGACGCCGAGCGCACGATGGAGGCCGCCGACACATACGATGTGGTCATCAATCGCCATCTTGTCTGGACGCTGGTGGATCCGGAGGCCTGCTTTCGCGAGTGGTTCCGCGTGCTGAAACCAGGCGGCCGGCTGCTTGTCGTTGATGGCGACTTCGTCAACGTCGGGCGTGCCGAGCGCGCGGTCCGGCAGTTGGCGACATGGCTGGAACGCGCCGGCCTTTTGAAAACCGATCCCCTGCATGCTCCACAGGAACTCGCGCAACAGCACAAGAGCATCCTGGCGCGTGTCCATTTTTCCGAAGGTGCGAGAGCCGAGGCGGTCGCGAATCTCCTGAAGAAGGCAGGGTTTGCTCCCGTGGCCATCGACAGCGACCTCCGCCGGATCCACAAAAGCCAGGCGAAGAACTGGAATTACTTCAAGGCGCTGGCGCGTGGACTGCAGCACCGCTACGCGATCGTGGCAGTGAAGCCGGAGTAAGGCGAAGGCGTGTGACGGCCCCCGGCAGCTCAGTCCAACCAGCCCATCGCAACGAACCGCAGCGCACGCGTCAGCAAGGTCGTCATGATCGTAGCGTGGTCCTCGTCCTCGCCAATCTCAAAACGAACATCTGCGTTTGCGCCGAACGACGTCTCGACTTTCCGCGCGAAGTCACGGGCGTTGTCGACCATGCGACGCTGCTGGCGCAAAGCATGATATGAGGCGCTCAGCGTCGCCAGGTCTTGCCATGGTGCAAGGTCCTGCTCCCAACGGCCGGACGCGACATAGAGCCGAAGAGGATTCGTAGTCTTTCCATCGCTGAGGCTATCCACCAACCGCTGCTGGTCCCACCAGATGGACGGACTGAAGGCGATATAGCCATCGAAAAGCGCAGGCTGTTGCGCCAGAACTTCCAAGACAAAATGACCGGCAAGCGAATGTCCAAGCAACGCACGCCGTGTCTGGTGGACAGGAAACTGCGCAGCAATCATCGGCAAAAGCTGCTGACTTATGAGCCTGATGCAGGCTGCTTGGCCACCAAATATGTCTGCAGGAACATCCGTCGACGCGCTTGCCGCCGGTCCCCGCGTAAAGTCAAAGTAGCGACGGTCGGCGGCATAACTTGTCGTGTTGGGATAACCGATACCGACCACGATCGCGGGACAGATTCCGGTCGCGGACGACCGTCGCGAAACACGACGGACAGTTTCAGCAACTGTGACGAAGTCCGCATTGGCGTCGAGCACATAGAAGACAGGAAAGCCGGCGGGCGGTGCCGGCAGGTCAGGCACATAGATGAATATCTCGTATTCGAGACCGGTCTCATCGGCTCGCAGGACAAACCGACGACAGTCCGGGAGAAACAGCGGCGTGGCCTCCAGCGGAAGCTCGCTGGGGGTATCCGATCGATCGCAAGCGTCGTCGCCATACCGGCCACGCGGTTCTCCGGGCATCCCCACGGTTTTATCTTTGCGCATGGTCCGCACTATTCCGTCCAATAGAGGCCGCTGAGCGGCACAGCCGACAGAGCATTTAACGCGCGCCGTGTTTCCTCGACATCCAGATCGGCAAACAGCTTCGGATGCGACCACTTGGCGATGAGTTCGAGGGCAAGCATATCGAGCGGCGAGTTGAACAGCTGCTGCGAAAAACCGTGAACGGCATGATCCTGTGCAGCCGGGAGCGCGGCAAAGCCGGGACGCTCCAACAGTTGCTGCAGGGACAGGCTCGTCATCTGCGCGTCAAAGCGCGGACCGACCAGAAGCCCACCACGGCTTTTCATGTATTCTCCGCCGGTCGCGATATAGACCTCCGGCTTCGAGGCCAGGATGTACTCCGGGCTGAGCTGACCTGACGGCTTGCCCTTGAGGATGTCGCCGATATTGCGCGCTCCGGCAAAATCGATGAAGGTTCCGATGCCCGCACCGCCCGGAGAATTGCAGCATGCTTCCTGTGTTGAGGCATGTGGCTCCAGAAATACGGAAGGTTTGTCTGAAACCGCGACATCACGCGCACGCTGCGCGATCAGCGCTCTATGTTGCTGACGCAGTTCGACAACGCGTTGCGCCTGCTCTTCGCGGCCGGTTATCGTCCCCAGAATCTCGAGACTGATATCGGTGTTCTTCAGCGGGTTGGTGACAAAATCCACGAAGATGACGGGGATGCCGGCGTCATCCAGCTGCTTCAGCTGTTCTTCCGCCGGATGCGAGAAGACCGACAACACCACCGCATCGGGGCGACCGGCCAGAATCTGCTCGACGGCCATGTCCTGCGCATTGCTCGTCGATTTTGGCAGCGCGTCGATCTGCGGGAACCGCTTCTGGTAGTCGGCGTAAAGCTCGCGCCCGAAGCGATCGACATCGTGCGGCCATGCCGCAATCATCGAAACCGGATCGTCGGTCAGAAAGCCCAGCGCGATGATCATCCGCCCGTCGTCGATGACAAGCCGGTGAGCAGGCTTCGGCAGCGAAACCTGCCGGCCTTTGATGTCCGTGACGGTGATCGCCGCCGAAGCCCCGGAGACGAAGGTCAGCAAAAGCAGCGCTGACGCGACGAGAGCGAAAAACCTTCCGGCGTGATGATATTTGCGGACGAGGATCGCTCTCATGCTCATTACCATTTGTAGGTGGCTGTCGCCATGACGACACGGCCGGTGCCATAGAAGCACTGATACATCGACGCGCAGGCTGCGACATACTCTTTGTTGAAGAGGTTGGTGGCGTTAACCGCCAGCTGGAAGCCCTTCATCTTCGGGTCGTAGTTGCCAAAGTCATAGCTGACTGCCGCATCGAACAACGTGTAGGCGGGAACCTTCATGGCGGTCGTATTCGCGGCGTCGCCGTTCGTCGAGCCCATGTAGCGAACGCCCGCGCCGAAGTTCAGGCCCTCCAGTGCGCCTTGGCCGATCGTGTAGTCCGTCCAAAGGCTCGCCATATGAGCGGGAGCGCCAACAGGGGTCTTGCCGAGCGTCGACGCGACATTGCTCCTGGTGACTTCAACATCGGCGTAGGTATAGGCGGCACTGAGGTTCAGCCCATCGAGGATCGCGAACTTCGCTCCCAATTCGACACCGCGTGATCGGACTTCGCCGGTCTGGGTCTGGCAGGTGGTAGAAGTGCAGCCGGTGAGCGTCGTGTTGGTACTGGTATGCACGGTGTCCGTCGTCAGGACGTTCTGTTGCGTCAGGTCATAGAGCGCGACGGTGAAGAGCCCGTCGAAATTGGTCGGCTGGTACTTTATCCCGACTTCATACTGCTGCCCGGTCGTCGGTTTGAAAGGCGTGCCACCATAGCCGGTGCCCATGGTCGGATCGAACGAGGTGGCATAGCTTGCATAAGGTGCGATCCCGTTGTCGAACTCGTAGAGCAGTCCGGCTTTCCAGGTGAACGCGCTGTCGGTCGTATCGACCTCTTTCACCGCACCACTTGAAAATGTCGTGGTCGCGCTGTCGATGGACGACCAATCATTGCGACCAGCGAGCACGAACGCCCAGTTATCGACCTTTACCTGATCCTGAATGTAGACGCCGGTCTGCCGACGGGTCTGGTCCTGTTGGCCGGTGAAAGCCACGCTCGGCGCAGCCTCATAAACCGGATTGAGGTAGTTGATATAGGTCGTCGCCCCATTGCCATAGGTCGAACGGGCGTCGATGAGCTGATAATCGAGGCCGAAGAGAACCTTGTGCTCGAGCGCTCCGGTGTCGAAATCAGCCTGAAGCTGATTGTCGATGGCAAGCGCATTGAACTGTTCGACGTAATGCGTCGACTGGCGCCCGATGCAAAGGTAGGCGACGCCGCCGCAGCTTGCGGCCGCAGCCCAGGCATTCGCGTTCGGCACGACTGAGTAAGCCTTGAACTCGCTTTCGCTGTGCATCATTCGCAAATTCTGCCTGGCCGTCCAGACTTCGTTGAAACGATGCTCCAGTTCGTAGCCGATGGTGGCCTGCGTCCGCGCGAAAGAATTGTAATTCGGATTGCCGCTGAAGAAGTCGTAGGGAATCTGGCCGTTCGGATTTGTCTGCAGCGTTCCGAGAGCAGGCATCCAGTTTGTCAGGGCCGCATTCGGGTCGCGGGTATAGCTCGCCTTGATCGTCAAGGTCGTGTCCTCGTCCGGCGACCAGGTCAGCGAGGGCGCGATGGCGATCCTCTTGCTGTCGGAGTAATCGAAGCCGAGATCATAAAGGCGCCCGACGCCGGTCAGCCGATACAGCAGGTCACCGCTGTCATCAGCCGGTCCGGTAAAGTCGAAGCCGGCTTCGGCGCGGCCGTCATTGCCGAAACGCGTGAACACCTCGTTGGCACTTTCCGATTGCGGTTCCTTGCTGACAAGATTGACGATGCCGCCTGGATTTCCCGAACCGTACAGAACGGATGCCGGTCCGCGCGTGATTTCAATACCGTCGAGCAGATACGGATCGATCGACGGCACATCATAGTTGATGCCCGTCGGCAGCCGCAGACCATCCCAGTAGTGAACGTAGTTGGCGTTGCCGCCGAAGCCACCGAAGCCGCGGATAAAGACGCTATCAAAGCGATCGCCGGGGCGCGAGCCGGTGGTCACGCCGGGCTCGTAGCGAAGCGCCGACGACACGCTTGTCGCGCCCTGCTTCTCGAACTGCTCGCTCGTTACGACCGATACAGACTGAGGCGTCTCAATGATGGCGGTGTCCGTCTTCGTGCCCGCGCGTGATCGCTTGGCGACAGGGCCGCTATCCGTACCTTTCTCTGCCGCGATCGTGATCTTCTGCAGGTCCGTCGCAGTTTGATCTTCGGCCATGGCCGTCGTCACCGCAAAGAGGCTCGCCGATCCGGCCAGCAACCCTGCAACGATCTGTCGGTAAGTCATTTATCCCTCGCGAATGCTTCTCTGGTAGCGCGCATCCATCACGATTGAAAAAGATGATGGAAGTTGTCATGTTTTGGCGTTATACGCATTTGCGACGGCATGGCCATGATGAACTTGTTTGAGAAAACGCCAGTTTTGTTTGAGTTCGGAACGCTGAGCGCCGCCCGGTTTCAAAAACGGATAAAGTTGCCCAATGAGCTCTCTGTTAAAGGCGCATGAATTCTTTGGGCAGATGCAGGCAGGAAACCGTTCCTTCCGGCTGCTGAACTCCAATATCGAATCCGACAAGGCCCTCCTGAAAGGCAGCTTCAGCAAGACCGCGATCAGATCCGGCCTCAGCGTGCACTATTCCGATGTCACGAACCTTTGCGATCTCCACACCGAAACGGAGGCGCCGGCGCATCTCGGCATCAAGCTGTTCTTCCGGGGCGGCGTTGCCGCGAGCATCGGAAACCAGGACATTCCGATGCCGCGCAGGCACGATCGCGATTGCTGGACGCCGTCGGCCACGCTTTTCCACCAGAAAGGCCCAGAGGTCTTTCGGCGGCGCGCGGCAATCGGCGACCGGGTGCGCAAACTGACGATAAAGATTTTTCCTGAATGGCTGGAATCGGGCGACGTATTCTCCGATGCAAGCGCCAGTGGCATCAAGCGCTTTACGGCTCAAACACTTGCGGCCCGCTCATGGACACCCAGCGCTTCTCTCTTGGCGCTTGCCGAACAGGTGATCCGTCCTCCGGCGATAGATACTTGCCTCAGCCGCCTCTACATCGAAAGCCGTGTGCTCGGCATTATCGGAGAGGCTTTCGGCATGCTGTCCGAGGATCATAATCCGGCCGACGGGCGCAGCGGCCTCACGGTCGCCGAAAGACGCCGCCTGATGCTGGCCGAAGAACTGATTGCCGGCACCACCGATCCGCTTTCGCTGGAGGAAATCGCCGCAAGGGCTGGGGTCGGGGTCAACACGCTGCAGCGTCTCTTCCATACCGCCCATGACACGACCGTCTTTCATTATGTCCGCGCCAGGAGACTCGAGCAGGCTCGGCTTGCGCTCGAAAACGAGGAACTGTCGATCGCGCAGGCGGCATACATGGCCGGCTATACCAGCGCCGCGAATTTCTCGACCGCCTTCAAGCGCCGCTTCGGTTTCACCCCCAAGGACGCGCGGCGCCCCAAATAGCCACCAGCTTTCCGCGATGTCCCGGAAAAACAATGCCGCCTTTCTAAGTTGACATATCCAGTAAGGTTTTGCAGAAGCATTGGCACATTCAAAGTGCTTTTGCCGAATTCGGAGATGCTCGTATGGCGACCACGTTCCTGTCCATGTCTCAGGTGCAATACGAGGCCGAGAAGAAACTGATCCTCTCCGGTATCGATCTCTCGCTTGAAAAAGGTCGGGTCTACGGCCTGGTCGGCCAGAACGGCAGCGGCAAGAGCACGCTTCTGAAAATCATGGCGCGGCAAATCTCTCCCACCTCGGGCGATGTCCGCCTGCAGGGCGAAGCTGCGGCGGACTGGAAGGCCCGGGCCTTCGCCCGCGAAGTCGCCTACATGCCGCAGTTTACGCCGACAACCGACGGCATGACCGTGCGTGAGCTCGTCGCCCTCGGCCGCTTTCCCTGGCATGGAACACTCGGCCGTTTTACCAAGAGCGACCAGCAGCTTGTCGATGATGCCATTGAGAGAACAGACCTTGAGCGGTTTCGGGACAGTCTGGTTGCCAATATGTCGGGCGGTGAACGCCAGCGCGCCTGGATCGCCATGATGCTTGCGCAGAACGCGAGCTGCCTGCTTCTCGATGAGCCGACTTCTGCGCTCGATCTGCTGCACCAGGATGGCGTGCTCGCTCTTCTGCGCGAACTCAGCCACGAACGCGGCTTGACCATCGTCGTGGTTCTCCACGACATCAATCTCGCGGCCCGCTACTGCGACGAGATCGTTGCGCTCAACAACGGCCGGATTTCCGCGCGGGGACGCCCCGGCGAGATCGTTCAGTCCGACGTGTTGAAATCCGTTTTCGGCGTCGAAATGGGCGTGTTCCCTCACCCCGTGAGCCACGCGCCGATCAGCTATATCCTTTAAGCCAGACAAGAACCGAAGTTGGCAGCCCGCTTGCGCCCGCGATTGCGGGAGCACGCCGGCGCGTGCTTCCTGAACTGGCCAGGCTCGCATGCGTGGGCATCCATGCTGGGAAGCGTCCTGCCGTTGGCTCTGACGGTCCTCGTAGGCTGTCACCTATCTTCTCGTTGCCGTAATAGCCTTGAAATCGCTTCTATTCCATAGGAGCGACGAGCGCCTGCGATCAGGTGCTGCTTTGGCGTCGACACGCCGAGAACTCCAAGCATGACGGGCTGTCAGAAGTTTCACGGAGGCCTGGCCGGACCAGCTCCTCATCATCGCATTGACTTTTGTCAGCATCGATGAATTATGTCAGAACAGATTCTTGAAAGGCCCCCATGCCCATCCGCGCCACCGACCAGATCATCCATAAGGCCGCCTGGCTCTATTACAATCACGGCCTGCGCCAGGACGAGGTCGCACAGAAGCTGGAAATTTCCCGCGCATCAATCGCGGCCTATCTCCGCCGCGCGCGTGAAATGGGCATCGTCACGATCACCACGTCTTCCGAGTTGTTTTCGGACGACGTTCTCGCCCGCGAGCTCGAGGACGCAACAGGTTTGACGACTGCCTGGATCGTTCCTGAGGACCGGCAGGCTATGGATCCTGCGGCGGAAATGCCTGTAGTGGCGGCCTCGGTTTTCCTCGAGCTGATCGAGAAAGGCGACCGGATCGGCGTGGCGTGGGGCCGTACCGTCTATCATATCGCCGACGTGATGCCATTCGCGGATCTGCGCGGGGTAACGGTTGTGCAGCTTTGCGGAAACCTCGGCGCGCCCTACTCCTACCGTCCGGATCAATGCACGACCGAAATTGCCCGCCGCCTGAATGCCGAAGGCATTAACTTCTACGCACCGCTCGTGCTTTCGACCGAGCGCCTTGCCGAAGAATTGCGCGGCGAGCCCGTCATCAAGGAGCAGCTTGCGACGATCTCCGATTGTCAGCTGGCTCTCTACTCGGTCGGCGGCATCGAGGATGACAGTCACCTCGTCAAATGCGGCGCGCTTTCGGCGGAAGACATGCATACGCTTGGAAAGAACGGTGCCGCCGGCGTCATCGCCGGACAGCTGATCGATCGTGACGGGCAATGGATGGATTGCGCCCATAACCGGCGCTGCATATCCGCCGATCTGAGTTCGATCCGCGCCATCAAGAAGCGCATGCTTGTCGTGCAGGAAGACAACAAGTTCGAGCCGCTGATGGCTGCCCTCAGGGGCGGTTTCGCATCGCATCTCATCGTTACCACCTCGATGGCGCGTAAAGTCATGGAGCGCTGGAACCGGGAAGGGCTTGGCAAAGGCGCTCCAGGCGCCGCCTAGGTTTCATCAGGCAGCCCTCGGTGCAGCCGATTTATCGGGAGGAACATACAATGGAAAATCTGTGGCGGGACGACACGGCGGAGAAGGTTGTCGCCGACTACGCAGCGAAGGGCATCGGCCGTGACCTTGCGCTGCGAACCTATACGACCCGGCTTCTGGGCGGTGAACCTCGTCTCGTTCTCCATGGCGGTGGAAACACGTCCGTCAAGACCGAAGCCACCGATATGGTCGGCGATACGCACGCGGTGTTGTGCGTGAAGGGAAGCGGATGGGACATGGGCACCATCGAGCCCCCCGGCCTGCCTGCCGTAAAGATGGGCCCACTTCTGAAAAGCCGCAGGTTCGAAAAGTTATCGGATGAAGACATGGTCACGCTGCTGCGCGCCAATCTCATGGATCCCGCTGCTCCGAATCCGTCGGTTGAGGCGCTGCTGCATGCCTTCCTGCCGCACAAGTTCGTCGATCATACCCATTCCACGGCGATCCTTGCGATTGCCGACCAGGCCGCCAGCCGAACGATGTCGCAGGAACTGTTCGGCAAGAAGATGGGCTTCGTGCCTTACATCATGCCCGGTTTTGCTCTCGCAAAGGCGGCCGCGGAGGTGTTCGAGCAAGACCCGACAGTCGAGGGGCTGATCCTCGACAAGCATGGAATCTTCACCTTCGCCGAGACGGCCAAAGAGGCCTATGACCGGATGATCCACTACGTCACGCTTGCCGAGGACTATGTCAGGCACAACGGACGCAATCCTTTCACGTCCGCCCGCTTACCCGCCGCTATTGCAGGCCCCAATGACATTGCGCCGATGCTGCGCGGCGCGGTGGCCGTCGACAAGGGTAACGGCCGCTTCGATCGCATGGTGAGCGTTTTCCGGAGTTCCCCGGCAATCCTCGATTTCGTCAACGCGGCTGAGGTCGATGATATGGCCGCACGCGGCGTCTCGACACCCGACCTTTCGATCCGCATCAAGACTGGCCCGGTAGTGTTGCCGGCGCCGGCGCAAGATGCGTTGGGCGACTATCGCGCCGTCATCGATGAGCGCGTTGCATCCTTTGTCGCCGACTACACCGAGTATTTCCGTGGCAATGACGCCCGCGACGACGTCAAACGCGTCATGCTCGATCCGAAGCCGCGGCTGACCCTGGTGGCCGGCGTCGGCATGTTCGGGCATGGACGCACCTACAAGGATGCCGCGATCGCTGCCGATGTCGGCGAAATGTGGATCGAGGCAGCACGCGACGCTGAATCGGTCGGACGTTTCGAGCCGGTAAGCCGTTCGGACCTCTTCGATCTCGAATATTGGTCGCTCGAGCAGGCAAAGCTCAGCGGCGCCAAGCCGAAGCCGTTTACCGGCCAGGTTGTGCTCGTTACCGGCGGCGCCGGCGCTATTGGCGCTGCGATCGTGAAAGCCTTCGTCGCGGAAGGCGCGCATGCCGTTGTCGTTGACCTCGACGGTGAAAAGGCAGCCGCGATCGCCAAGGCCGTCGGTAACGGCGCGATCGGACTGGGCTGCGACATCACGGATCCCGCGTCTGTGCGCGCCGCTTTCGATGCAGCGGTGTCGAGGTTCGGCGGCGTCGACATCGTCGTCTCCAATGCCGGCGCCGCCTGGGAGAGCCCGATCGCCACGATGGACGATGCGCTTTTGCGAAAGAGCTTCGAGCTCAACTTTTTCGCCCACCAGACTGTGGCGCAGAACGCCGTGCGCATCATGAAGGCCCAGGAAACCGGCGGCGTCCTGTTGTTCAACGCTTCGAAACAGGCGGTCAATCCGGGGGCAAAATTCGGCGCCTATGGCTTGCCGAAGGCCGCGACACTCTTCTTGTCCCGGCAGTACGCGCTGGAGCATGGCGCGGACCGCATCCGCGTCAACGCCGTCAACGCCGACCGGATCCGCTCCGGTCTGCTGAACGACGAGATGATTGCGAACCGATCGGCCGCACGCGGTGTATCAACCGACGAATATATGGCCGGCAACCTTCTCGGCCTCGAGGTGACGGCTGATGATGTGGCGAGAGCCTTCATCCATCACGCTCTCGCGGAGCGCACGACGGCCGATGTCACAACTGTTGACGGCGGCAACATCGCAGCCGCAATGCGCTAGGTAAGGCATGGCCACCCCGCGGAACTAAATCGGAGAACGAAAAAAGGGACGGCTGATCGGCCGTCCCTTTCTCTTTGCGAATGCTACCGGCTTAGGGCTTCGGCATCCAGGCAGGCATGGCAACCTCGGCATGCGCGAACTGCGGCAGCTTCACGCCGAGTTCTTCCATGTTCTTGATGTCCTGATCATTCAGATCTTTCTGCGTGATCAGCGTCGGCGGCACGATAACCTGATGGCCCGGATCTTCTCCCGCCAGAAGCATTGCCAGCGAACGCACCGAGACCTGGCCAACGACCGCCGGATTCGTTGCAGCCGTCGCGGCCCAGGCAGAACCCGATTCACGCATCGCCGCGATGTCAGGCGTGGAAATGTCGGCGGAGTAGATCTTTACGTTCGACGACAAACCCGCCTCGTCGACGGCGATTTTCACGCCCTTGGCGAATTCGTCGTAGGGCGCAAACATCACGGTGATATCGGGGTTGGCGGTGATTACCGAGCGGGCCTGGTTCGCGACGGAGTTGGCAATCGGATTGTCCATCGTGCCGAATTGCGCGGCTTCATTGATGCCGTTGTACTTTGCCTTGAACTGCTTCCAGGTCTCGTCGCGACGGTCGAGCGGCGCAATACCCGCTACGTAGACGTAGCCGGCCTTGAAGCTTTCGCCGTTGTCTTTCACCGCCTGCTCCAGAGCCAGGCGGGCAAGGTCGCGGTCCGACTGCTCGACTTGGGGAATCTTGTCGTTCTCGACATTGACGTCGAAGGCGACAACCTTGATACCGGCATCGATCGCACGCTGCGCGGCTTCCTTCATGGATTCCGTCAGGCCGTGCTGGATGATGATGCCCTGGACGCCGAGCGCGATGGCCTGGTCGACCATGTCAGCCTGGAGCGCCGCATCCTGGCGGCTGTCGAAAACCTGCAACTGAACGCCGAGCGCCTTTGCCTGTGCCTCCACACCGGCAAGGTACGACTGGAAGAAGTCACCGGTCGACAGATAGCGCACGAGCGCGATCTTCACGTCGCCCGGCTTGTCGAATGGCTTTGGCATGTCTGCTGCTGCCAACGGGCCGGCGAATGCCGTCGCGCCCATCAGCCCGAGCGTTAACTTGCCCAGGGTTCTGCGTGTTATGTTCATTTCAGTCTCCTCCACTGGTGAACCTTGTCTATCCGCCTGCGGGCAGCGCCCGTCAGGGTTTGCCTCTTTTCGAGAGGGCAAAGGTGAAGATCAGGGCGATCACGAGGACGGCGCCCTTCACGAAGTCCTGTGTGTAATAGGGCGCGTTCATCATCGTCAGCCCTTGAAGAAGGATGCCGACAAAGAGGGCGCCGACCGCTGTTCCGAACGCGTTCGGCTTGGCGGCTCCCATGACCGCAAAGCCGATGAGCGCCGCAGCAACGGCATCGAGCAGAAGATTGTTGCCGGAGGCAATATCGCCGCGGCCGAGACGCGCCGCGAGAAGGATCCCGCCGATCGATGCGAAGACGCCCGAGATGATGTAAGCCGAGATCTTGTAGGCATTGACCGGGGCGCCGGCGAGGCTTGCGGCGCGCTCGTTGGAGCCAACCGCATACATCATGCGACCGAACCGAGTGTACTCCAGGAAGAACCAGATCACGATCGCCAGCACGATCAGCACCACGACCGACACAGGCACGAGATTTGGCAGAATGAGATCGAAGCGGTGGCGCCCAAGCGCAAGGAAGGCCGGGCTGAAGGTGCCGCTTGCCACGGATCCGTCCGGCAGGGTCATCCCGGTCGCAATCGACCGCCCCTCCGTCGGGATGCGCTGCAGGCCGAGTAACAGGAACATCATCCCAAGCGTCGCAAGCAGATCCGGCACCCGCATGTAGACGATGATGATGCCGTTGATCAGGCCGACCAGCACGCCGATCGCCAGGCAGACAAGCGTCGCGGTCAAGGCGTCGCCGCCCATCACCACCATCACGTAGGACGAGGCCATCATCGCCGTCGTCGCAACCGAGCCGATCGAGAGATCAAATCCACCGACCACCAGCGTCGCGGTGACACCAAGCGCGAGGATGCCGGTGATCGATACGGACTGGAAGATGAATACGGCGCTCTGCGGCGAGGCGAAGCCGCCGGTGACGAGCGAGAAATAGATGACCATGCCGGCGAGAAGCACGAGGAACCCGTACTTGATCACCATCTCCCGCAAGCCCGGCGCGGTCGGGACGACGGACGTCATGGGCGTGGCCTTGCTCTGTTCGCTGCTCATATTGCGCTGACCTGCTGATAGAATTGACCCGCTATCTCCGACAGCAGGCGCTCGACGTCGATGTCGGCGTTGCGATGCTCGCCGACAACAGTGTGTTCCGACATGACAAGAATGCGGTCGGCGACCTCCAGGGCTTCGTCGAGTTCCGTGAGGAAAACGATCGTGGCGCGACCGGCCGCGGTAGCGCGAAGCTTCGCGCCAATGTCACGCCGCGCGGCGATATCGACACCCTGAAATGGTTCATCGAGGATGAGAAGACGTGACGGCTCGGAGAGCCATCGTCCGACCATGACCTTCTGCTGATTGCCGCCCGACAATGTCTGCATGTCGTTGCGCTCGCTGCGGCAGACTATGCCGAGCGACGCGATCTGCCCCCGCGCTTTCGAGCGCTCGGCGCGACGGTTCGAAATGCCGAGGCGCGACAGGCGACGCAGGAACGGTAGGCTCATGTTTTCGTAGACGTTGAAATCAGGAACGATTCCGCTCTCGGACCGATCCTTGGCCACGAGAAACACTCCGCTTGCGATGGCCTGCGCGGTATTCCTCGGCGCGTATCGCTCGCCATGAAGCATCATGTCGCCGGCAATTGGCGCCCTGGCGCCGAAAAGCGTTTCCGCAAGCGCGGTCTTGCCGACACCGACAAGACCGGTAACCGCGACGACTTCGCCCTCTCCGAGCTCCAGGTGGATCGGGCGTGAGCGTTCCGTAAGCTTGAGGTTACTGACTTTCAGGACAGGAGCGCTTGCATCCCGCAGCGCGATGGTGCCCGCGGCGATCGTCCGGCCGAGCATCGCATTGACCGCACCTTCATAATCGATGTCAGGTCCTTCAAAACGACCGGTGATACGCCCATCGCGAAGTGCTACGATGCTATCGGCCAGCCGGCGGATATCCGACATGCGGTGCGAGATATAAAGGATCGCCACACCGCGCGCCTTCAGCCGATCGACAAGCTCGAACAGTCGTTCGGCTTCCGCGCTGGAAAGCGACGACGTCGGCTCATCGAGAACCAGAACCTTCGGTTCATGCGCCATGGCGCGGGCAATCGCCACCATCTGACGGTCGGCAAGCGTGAGGTCGCTGACATCAGCACCGAGATCAATATCCAGCCCCATCCGGGCGGCAACCGCCGCAGCTTCACGGCGCACACGGCGCGGATTGAAAAGGGTACGCGCGCCGCGTCCACTCAGCCGATCCAACGTCAGGTTGGTTGCGACATCGAGATCGGCGACCACTCCGTCATTGATATTCTGGTGAACCGTCACGACGCCCGAACGGATCGCCTGCGCGGGCGTCGACGGCTCGAAAGCCTCGCCGGCAAGCTTCATCGAGCCGGTGTCAAGCGCGTAGACACCGCTTAGGATACGAACGAGCGTCGACTTTCCCGCACCATTCGCGCCCATCAGAACCGTAACGGCTCCGGCATTGAGGTCGAGATCCACCCCTTGGAGCACCTGTACGGCCCCAAAGGATTTGCGCACGCCCTCGATGCGAAACACAGCTCGTTCGCTCATGATCTCCTCCCAATTTCGTCAGGTTAAGATAGGCTATCATCAAATGTCAAGGCCATTGACATTTGACAGAATGACGCCTTAGCTAGCGTCAGGGACATGGCGTTGTGCGGTTGGAGGCCGCGCCATGTGCAGGAGGAGAACCACATGGACAAGCAAGTCTTCGAGGCGCTCAGCGCCGAGACCTTGCCGAACCGACTTGGCAGCAATGATGTGCTCAAGGACAAGATCGGTGCGGATCACACCCACTGGAATGTTCGGGAAGTCGGCGACGGCAACCTCAACCTCGTCTTTATCGTCAGCGGCGACAAGGGCGCCGCCATTGTCAAGCAGGCGCTGCCATATGTCCGGCTGGTTGGCGAAAGCTGGCCTCTGCCACTGAAGCGCTCCTTTTTCGAGTATCACGCACTCGTGCGCCAATCCGCGCGTGATCCGGGTACGATCCCGGAAATCTACGTTTTCGACATGGCCCAGGCGATCATCGTCATGGAGTACCTGACGCCGCACGTGATCCTGCGCCGGGCGCTCATTGAGGGCCGCGAGCTTTCGCGGATCGGCAGGGATCTTGGCCTGTTCGTTGCCCGCACGCTATTTCGCGGCTCCGATCTCTCCTTGCCGACCCATGAGAAGAAAGCCGACATGGCGCTCTTCGCCGACAATGTGGAACTCTGCGACATCACCGAGAACCTGGTGTTCTCGGATCCATACTTTGAAGCTGCGATGAACCGTCATACCTCGCCCCAGCTTGATCCCCTCGTCGCGGAACTGCGGGCCGATCGAGATCTCAAGGTCGAGGCACAGAGGTTGAAGCATCTCTTCTCCGCGAAGGCCGAGACCCTTTGCCACGGCGATCTGCACACCGGTTCGGTGATGGTGACGGACAACGAAACCAAGGTGATCGACCCCGAATTTGCCTTTTACGGGCCGATCAGCTTTGACATCGGCATGCTGCTCGCCAATTTCTGGATGAGCTACTTTTCCCAGAGCGGTCACGAAACGGCACCCGGCGAACGCGATGAGATGCGCGACTACCTGCTGGAGACCGTCGACACCATCTGGCACACCTTCCGCGCCGAGTTCGCGACCCTTTGGCGCAACGAGCGCAAGGGCATCCTTTACCAGGCACGGCTCTTCGAGGAACGCGGCGACCCGCTTGCCGCCGAACAGGCTCTCAACATCGTACTCGACGAAATCTATCGGGAGATGCTGGGCTTCGCAGGCATCGAAATTCATCGCCGTATCCTCGGCCTTGCCCACAATGCCGATTTCGAAACGATCGCCGACCCCGACCGCCGTGCTTCCTGTGAAGCCAAGGCGCTGAAGCTCGGGCGTCATCTCGCCGTCAACCGACACCGTATCCATTGCCTGGGCGACATCCGCGCAACGGTGGAACGGCTGCAGAAGGAGACACTCGCGTGAAAGTCGGAGAACGACACTACCACACGATCTGGCTTAACGAAGATGGTCGCGCCGTCGACATCATCGACCAGCGCTGGCTCCCGCATGAATTCCGCGTCGTTACATTGAAGACGGTCGCGGACATCGCGGTCGCAATTCGCGACATGTGGGTACGCGGTGCACCGCTGATCGGCGTCACTGCTGCTTACGGCATGGCAATCGCCATGGCTAAAGATCCTTCCGATGCGCATCTCAACGCGGTGTGGGACCAACTAAACGAAACGCGGCCAACGGCGATCAACCTACGTTGGGCGTTGAACGCGATGCGCGATCATCTGCTGCCGCTACCGCCCGAGGCCCGCGCCGACGCTGCTTACAAAAAGGCAGCGGAAATCGCGGAGGAGGATGTTCAGCTTAACCGCGCGATCGGCGCGAACGGTCTCGAAATCATCCGCGACATTGCTGCACGGAAAAAGCCCGGCGAGCCGGTTCGCATCCTCACCCATTGCAATGCCGGCTGGCTGGCGACGGTTGACTACGGCACGGCGACGGCGCCGATCTACATGGCGGTCGAAGAGGGTATTCCGGTTCACGTCTATGTCGACGAAACACGCCCGCGCAATCAGGGCGCCTACCTCACCGCCTGGGAAATGAACGGCCACGGCGTGTCGCATACGCTCATCGTCGACAATGCAGGCGGCCACCTGATGCAGCACGGTGACATCGACATGGTGATCGTCGGCACGGATCGCACCACCGCCAATGGTGACGTCTGCAACAAGATCGGAACCTATCTCAAGGCACTCGCCGCGCGGGACAACGACATTCCTTTCTACGTGGCCCTTCCCTCACCAACGATCGACTGGACGGTTCACGACGGTATCGCGGAGATCCCGATCGAAGAGCGGGCAAGCGAGGAAGTGAGCTTCGTGCAGGGGCGTGCGCCGGATGGGTCGATTTCGACCGTGCGTATCTCTCCCGAAGGCAGCCCCGCGGCCAATCCGGCCTTCGACGTAACGCCGGCGCGGCTGATCACCGGCCTCATTACCGAACGTGGCGTTGCGACACCGTCGCCTGAAGGCCTCAAGGCACTCTTCCCCGAACGGAGCTGACAATGGCCCTGACCAACCAGCAGACCACCGAGGAATTCGCGCTCGGCATCCGTCGGCGCGTCTTCTTCCACACGATGAAGAACAATGGCGGCTATCTCAGCCAGGCCTGCTCCGCGGCGGAAAGCCTGGGGATCCTCTACAATGAGCTTCTCCAGCTTGGCGAGCCGACGCTTCCCAAGGTGCCACTGCCCTTCGGCGGCGTTCCCTCGTCGCACAACCCGGATGCCTTCACGGGCGCTGGCTACCATGGGCCTGTCGGGCCGAACTTCGACCGTCTCTTCATCTCGCCTGCCCACTACGCCCTCGTCGTTTATTCCGCCCTGATTGAAGCCGGACGCATGGACGAGCACGCACTTGACCACTTCAACAAGGATGGCAGCTCGGTCGAGATGATCGGCGCCGAGCACAGCCCCGGCATGGAAGTGACGACCGGTTCTCTGGCGCAGGGCCTGTCGATGGCCTCCGGTGTTGCCTGGGCACGTCAGCGAAAAGGCGAACCCGGCAAGGTCTGGGTCTATATGTCGGACGGGGAATTCCAGGAAGGACAAACCTGGGAATGCCTGGTGGCCATGGCCCATCATCGCATCGACAACATCAGGGTCATCGTCGACGTAAACAGCCAGCAATGCGACGGCGCGATGTCTTCGGTGTTGGACCTTGGCGACCTTGCCTCGCGCATCGCCGCATTCGGCGTCACCTGCCGTTCGGTCGACGGGCACAGCCTCGATGCGCTGCGGACGGCCGCCGACAGTGCAGAGCCCGGAAAGCCGCTGGTGATCCTCGCCCAGACGTCGCCGTTTCAGGGCATGACCTATCTGAAAAAGCGCTTTCCGCGCCTTCATTACGTACGCTTCAAGAGCGCCGAAGAGCGGTTGGAAATGCAGGCGGCGCTCGCCGGCGAACTCGGAATTGATACGCGCGCGATGGAAGGTGCCTGACCATGGTCGAAATCGTCAATCGTCCCTATGCCCGCGCCTTCGAGACCTTCGCCAGCGCGCGTGCCGATGTGCTCTGCTTGTCGGCCGACCTTACCTCGTCTTGCGAGGTCGACGGTTTCAGGGACCGCCACCCGGACCAGTTTCTTTCGCTCGGCATGGCCGAACAAAACATGCTCTCGTTTGCCGGCGGCCTGGCCATGCAGGGCTATCGGCCGTTCGTTCATACGTTCTCGGTCTTCCTCTATCGCCGCCCCTATGACCAGCTGATCAACTCCATCGCCTATTCGAACCGGAGAGTGCGTTTGATGGGTTTTCTGCCCGGGATTACGACACCGGGCGGCATCACCCACCAGGCAATCGAGGATATCGCGGTCATGCGGGCGATCCCCAACATGACGGTGCTTGAAACCGGCGACGCGACGGAAGTCGAAACGGTGCTCGAAGTGGCTGACAGGATCGATGGGCCGGTCTATGTGCGCGTCCTTCGTGGGGAAGTGCCGCGCCTCTTTTCGACGCCCTTCGAATTCAACCGGCTTCGCACCCTTTCAAGCGGAGGCGATATTCTTGTTGTCAGTGCGGGCGTGTGCACCGAGGAGGCGCTTCGCGCCAGCCGGCCGTTGAGCGCTCGCGGCATCGGCGTCCATCACCTGCACGCATCCACGCTCAAGCCATTCGACCGCGATACTCTTCTGGATGCCGCCCGCGGCAAGAAGGGGATCGTCACGCTGGAAAACCACACGATCGTCGGTGGTCTGGGCTCCCTGGTCGCCGAATTGCTGGCGGAGGAAGGAATGGGCATCCGCCTCAAGCGCCTCGGACTGAATGATACCTTCGCGCACGGCGCTTCAAAGCCGTATCTCATGAAAAAGTATGGCCTCGATGCCGGCGCTCTTGTTGCAGCAATAGAGCAACTGCTTGGCACATCGCTCGACATCGGGGAGGAAGAACTGGCCGAGGTGCGCCTCGATCATGTCCATTCCGCGCAGAAGGCCGAGGCACTCTGATGGCCGCCCGCTTCACAGTGACGTATTTCGTTGCGGCTGACGACGCGGCTGAAGCGAAGATGCGTGCCCTCGACATTGCCCTCGAGCAAACGGTGGAGATTCCGCGAAACGCCGTTCCGACCGGGTATGTCGAAGACGAAATCCTCGGCAGGCTGGCAATGCTTCAGGAGGATACGGCAGGGCGGCGTGGTTATCTCGCGACAATTTCCTATTCGGAGGATGACGTCGGCGGTGACTTTCCGCAATTCCTGAACATCGTGTTTGGCAATAGCTCGATCAAGCCAGGTCTACGCGTGGAAGCGATCTCGCCTTCGCCTGGAATCATCAAGATGTGCCCGGGGCCGCGCCACGGGATCGCCGGGCTGCGGGCCCGTGCTGGAATCGATGCCGGCCCGCTGGTCATGTCTGCGATCAAGCCGGTCGGCCTGTCGAGCGCAGCCCTTGCTCGCCTCGCACATGATTTTGCCCTCGGGGGAATGCACTACGTCAAGGACGACCACGGCCTCGTCAGTCAGCGGACCGCGCCTTTCGACGAGCGATTGAAAGCCTGCATCGAAGCGGTCGGCGAAGCCAATGCGAAGAGCGGGCGGAACACCAGCTTCGTGCCGAACGTCACGGGGCCGGCAACCGCCGTGATCGAACGCGCAAAACAGGCCGAAGAGGCTGGCGCCGGCGCTGTGATGATCGCCCCTGCCTTGACCGGTTATGATGTCGTACGCACGCTCGCTGCCGACCGAAGCTTCACGCTCCCGATCGTCTCGCACCCTGCCTTCAGCGGCGCGAATGTCGTCTCCTCAGAAGCAGGCTTCGCGCACGGCGTTTTCTTCGGAACGCTGCATCGGCTGATGGGCGCTGACGCCGTCATCTATCCGAATTTCGGCGGTCGCTTCGGCTTCACCCGGGACGAATGCCTGTCGATCGCCGATGCATGCAGCGTTGAACTCTCGGGACTAAAGGCGATTGCGGTTGCGCCGGGTGGCGGAATGACGTTGAACCGCGTGCCCGAGATGCGCGAGGCTTACGGCAATGACGTCATGTATCTCGTCGGCGGCGCCTTGCTTCAGGAGCCGAACCTAGTCGATGCTTGCCGAAGGCTCGTCGCTTCGATCCACGAGTGAGATCGATCTTCAGGTACTCCCGCGAAGCTCGACATGCGGCTCGATCAGCACATGCCGTGCTTCCTGACGCCCGTCGATGCGACCCATCAGGACTTCGGAGGCCATTCGGCCAAGCTCAACCGCGTTCTGGTCAACGCTTGTCAGGCCCACGAGCGGAATGGCGGCCATCGGCGAGTTGTCGTAACCGATGATCGCCAAATCTTCCGGAACCCGGATGCCGCTGGTTCTTGCAGCATTGATCAAAGGTACCGCGTCGAGATCCGACCAAACGAAAACCGCTCTCGGGCGATTCGCCGTCGCCAGGAAGTCTCTGATCGCAGCCTCGCGGTTTTCGGCTACGGGCGGCAATCGGATGACCCGGCTTTCCAGTCCCGCCTGCTTCATCGCCTCCACGTAGCCCATCTCGCGCTGAAGCGCGACGACGGTCGATGGGGAATCGAGAAGGTCGTAGCCGAGCATCGCTATGTCCCGGTAGCCTTGGCTCACTGCAACCTCGACTGCAAGCGCTGCTCCCTTCCGATCGTCGGAATTAACGGTGTCGTAGGTTTGCGCATGTGGCTCATGGTGGGCGATCACGGCGATCGGGATTTGGCGCGCATAGCGTTCCAGCACCTTGCCCGAGATACGGGGCGCGATGATCAATACGCCGTCCATCCGGTTGTCGATCATCGACTCGATCATGGATGCCTCGATCGGGCTTGCAGAACGACCGATACCGATCAGCGACTTGTAGCCGTTTTCCGACAGCATTGTATTGGCGCTCTCGATCACCCCCGGAAGGAAAGGGTTCGATAGCTCGATGACGAGGATGCCAACCGTGTAGGTGCGCCCGCGCATACCCCGCGCGGCAACCGACGGCCGATAATTCAGCTTTTCGATCGAAGCTTCGACCTTGGTCCGCAGGGCCTCGCTCACGCCGTAAGCGTTGCGGAGGACCTTGGACACTGCCGCGACGGAAACACCGGCGTCCTGTGCCACATGGCGGATCGTGATCCGCTCCTGTGTCGCGGTAACAATTTGATTTTTCATTATTATACGTCTCTATCCCCGGCTCCCAAAAATTATACGCACAAAATGCTTGCGCGGCAATCCGGAATGTAGAATGATATACATAGAACGATACACAAAAAAGATGAGACTGCTGGCTTACGGCGGTCGAGGGAGGTTTCGTGATGAAGATCGTGACTGGCCACAGCGATGCTGCGGACAACGGCGCCAGCGGCTCACTATTTCAGTTTTCTGCATCGATGATTGCGCCGCAATGCGACGCGGGTCAGGGCACCGCCGGCACGTTCGTTGCCCGCGAATTCGAACTCGGCGCTGTGCCGTCCTCGGCAACCCTGCGCATTTCCGCACTCGGCCTCTATCGCGCCTACATCAATGGGCAGCGCATCGGCAACGATCTCCTGACCCCCGGCTGGACCTGCTATGACGACCGGATCGCCTACCAGACCTATGACATCGCCAAGTCACTGCGGCCTGGCAGCAACCGGATCGAAATCTGGCTCGGCGATGGATGGTATCGCAGTCAGCTGATGTGGGCGTTGAACCCCGTGTACAATTGCTGGGGCGACCGCACGGCAGCGATCGCGGAAATCAGCGCCGATGGAAAAGCCCTGCTGAAGACCGATGAGCGCTGGACCAGCGGATTTACGCCGGTCACCCGAAACGGCATTTATTTCGGAGAGGACTTCGATGCCCGGATCCGCCCGCAGGACACCAGCGGCGTCGAGGTCCTTGCCTTCGACAAGCAGTTGCTTGTCCCCCACGAGACGAAGGCTGTGAAGGAACTTGCCGAGCGGGCGCCTGTTGATCAGTGGGTCGAGACCGACGGCCGGACAGTTTACGACTTCGGGCAGAACGCCGGGGCTTACATCCGACTTCGCCTGAAAGGCGACGCCGGTGCCACCGTTCGCGTCGAGCATTCCGAGGTCCTTGGGCCGGATCGCTTCTTCGACAACCGCAACTACCGCAGCGCCCGCGCCGAACTCACCTACACGCTGGCCGGCGAAGGCGAGGAAGTCTACGCTCCGATCTTCACCTTCATGGGCTTCCGCTATGCGCGCCTCACCATCACGGGACGCGCCGAGTTGCTCAGCATCGCCATGGTGCCGATCTCCTCCGTACCGGAGGCCGCTGGCGGATTTACGTCCGGGGTCGACGCCGTGAACAAGCTCGTCGAGAACACCATCTGGTCGCAACGGTCGAATTTCATCGAAATCCCGACGGACTGCCCCCAGCGCGATGAGCGTCTCGGCTGGACGGGCGACGCGCAGGTCTTCGCCGGAACGGCCTGCTGGCTGGCCGACAGCGGTTCGTTCCTCAAGAAATTCCTTCGTGACGTCATGCACGACCAGCGCCCAGATGGTGCGGTTCCGCATTTCTCGCCTGACCCGACAAGGCTTCACCCGATCGATGGACGCGGCGACTGGGCAGGTTCCACAGGCTGGGGTGATGCGATCGTCATCATCCCGTGGCAGCTCTACCTGCACTATGGCGACGTATCGGTCCTGGAAGAATGCTTCCCCGCCATGCTGCGGTGGCTGGACTATCTCTGGGGCATCTCCGACGGTCCGATCATCCGTCCGCCCGCGGTCTGGGGTGCGCACGGCTTTACCTTTGGCGACTGGCTGCAGCCGGTCGGCGACAACCGTAAGCCGCGACCGACAGTTGCCGACGATTGCGCCGCAACGCTCTATCACTTCATTTCGACCGAGCTGACAGCAAAGATTGCTGGCATCCTTGGCAAGAAGTCCGACGCCGGTCGTCTCGATGGCCGCGCCCAGCAGATCAGGTCGGCGTTCAAGAACGAGTTCTTCTCGCCGTCGGGCCGCATCGCCCACAACGACCAGACCTCCTGGGCCCTCGCGTTCCTTTACGGCCTTGTCCCGGCGGAATACGAAGAGGCGGGACGCGCCTACTTCCGCAGGGTCTCGGAGGAGACGGACGGCGTCATCGGAACTGGCTTCATCGGCACCCCTGCCCTGCTACCAGCCCTTACCCGGCTCGGCATGCTGGACCTGGCGGAGAAGATGTTCCTTAACCGCAAGGTTCCGGGCTGGCTGTATCAGGTCGAGCGCGGTGCGACATCCATCTGGGAGAGATGGGACGCGCTGGCCGAAGACGGGACGATCTACGATCCCGACATGAACAGCTACAACCACTATGCCTATGGCGCCGTCTGCCAATGGCTGTTCGAGGATGTCGCCGGCGTCAAGCCGCTGGAAGACAAGCCTGGCTTTGAAGAGATCACTTTCGATCCGTCGATCCTGCCGACGTTGTCGCCGGTCTCGGCATGGCACGATACCCGCTTCGGGCGCATCGAGGCCGGATGGTCGCTGGAAGGCAGCAACGTCACCTGCCGCCTTTCCTTGCCCGAAGGCGTCACGGCGCGCTTGAAGGGCCGCGATGACCGCAAGCAGTTGACAGCAGACGGTAAGGTGATCGAACCAGCACAAGAGCTTAAGCTGGGCCAGGGAGAGCATACGATCACGTTTTCCATTTGACAGGTAACCTGCGGACTCGTCCGCAGGTGCGCAGCCCCATCATTCCGGTCTTCAAGAGGAGGAAACGACTATGAGAATGACGAAGTGCAGCATCCTTGCCGCAACCATGATGTCGCTTGCAGCCAGCGTCGCTCATGCCGACGTGACGCTGAGCATCCTGATTGACACCAATCCCGAGACGATCGCGTCGTTCGACGCCGTCTCAAAGGCCTACACGGAGAAGCATCCCGACGTAAGCTTCGATGTGGAACAAAGAGCAGGCGGTTCGGAAGGCGACAACATCATCAAGACCCGGCTTGCCACGGGCGAAATGGCCGACGTCTTCCTTTACAATGGCGGGTCACTGTTCCAGGCACTGAAGCCGCAGGAAACGATCGCCGACCTCTCCGATCTCCCGTCCGAAGCGGGAATTCTGGATAGCTTCAAGAAGGTTGTCACGAGTCCCGATGGCCATGTGCGCGGGATGCCGTTCGGCCCTGCGATGGGGGGCGGCATCTTTTACAACCGCAAGATCTACGCGGATCTCGGCCTCACGCCGCCGAAGACCTGGGCCGAATTCATGGCCAACAACGAAAAGGTAAAGGCGGCCGGCAAGGTTGCCGTGGCACAGACTTACGGCGACACCTGGACGTCGCAGATTTTCGTTCTGGCGGACTACTACAATGTCCAGGCAGAAGTGCCGAGTTTCGCCGACGACTATACCGCCAACAAGGTGAAGTACGCCACCACGCCGGCCGCAATGCGCGGCTTTGAGCACCTTGAAGAGGTCGCGAAGGCCGGTTTCCTCAACGCCGACTTCGGCGCCGCCAAATTCGACGACGGCATGCGAATGGTGGCCACGGGTGAAGCAGCACACTATCCGAATCTGACCTTCGGCATCGGAAACGTCCAACAGAATGTTCCAGACAGCCTGAAGGACCTGGGCTTCTTCGCTCAGCCCGGCACGGATGCAGCAAAGAACGGCCTGACAGTCTGGATGCCGTCTGCGCTCTACGCATCGGCCAAGTCCGAGAATGTTGCGGAAGCCAAGAAGTTCCTCGACTTTGTCGGCAGCAAGGAAGCATGCGACCTGATGGCCAAGGCGGTTCCTTCCGGCCCTTATCTGGTCAAGGGCTGTGAGCTTCCGAAGGATATCCCGGCGGTGGTTTCCGACATGCTGCCCTACTTCGAAACCGAAGGACGAACGGCGCCGGCGTTGGAGTTCGTATCACCCGTGAAGGGCCCCGCGCTTGAGCAGATCACGGTTGAAGTAGGAACCGGAATTCGCTCCGCCAAGGACGCCGCCGCTTTATACGACCAGGATGTCGAGAAGCAGGCCAAGCAGCTCGGCCTGCCGAACTGGTAACCTCCCAGCCGATCCCCCGCCTGGTCTCGGCCAGGTGGGGGAAGCTTCAAGGTATCCCCCATGACCCGCAAATCACCCTATCCCTATTGGTTCGTGCTGCCGGCCGCGGTCGTATTCACGGTCCTGTTTCTCGCACCGACGATCGCCTCGTTCTGGTTCAGCCTGACCCGCTGGGACCTTTTCAGCGCGCAATTCATCGGGTTTGAAAACTACAGACAGTTCTTTCGCGAGCCCTTCCTGATCCAGGGGCTTATAAACACGGTCATCTACGCAATCCTGACCTCAGGCACAAAGACGGTGCTCGGACTGCTTCTGGCCGTGCTACTGACATCAGGCATATGGGCGCAGGGTCTGCTTCGAACGGTGATCTTCTTTCCCGTTCTCGTCTCGACCATCGGCGTCGGGATCACCTTTTCCGTGCTCATGCATCCAACCCGCGGGGTCATCAACGTCGCGCTGGCTGCGATCGGCATCCATGGTCCGGGCTGGCTGACCGATCCGGCGCTTGCGCTCTACTCGATCGTATTCGTCGACCTCTGGAAAGGCATCGGACTGGCCACGGTCATCTTTATCGCCGGACTTGCCTCGATCAGCCCCGATTACTACGAGGCCGCAAGGATCGACGGCGCGACCCGCCGGCAGATGTTCTTCCGGGTTACCGTGCCGCTGGTAAAACCGGCCACAGTGACCGTCGTAACGTTGTCGCTTATCGGCGGCTTGCGCAGCTTCGACTTGATATGGGCGATGACCCGTGGCGGCCCGGGCTTTTCCTCGGACGTGCTGGCAAGCGTCATCTACAAGCAATATCAGGCTGGCTTCTACGGCCTCTCGACCGCGGGCAACGTCATCCTGTTTTTCCTGATTGCCTTGATCGTCCTGCCGATGACGGCATGGTTCAATCGCAAGGAGGTGGACCTATGAACCGTCGTCAGCTTTACACGGGCATCACGGCGCTGCTGGCCTCCGGCGTGATTTTCGTGCTGCCCTTCTTCTTTATTTTCATCACGGCCGCCAAGACCAAGCAGGACGCTGCGACGCTGACCTTCAGCCTGCCCCGCGAATGGCATCTCTGGCAGAATTTCATGGAGGTTGTGCAGACCCGCAACTACATGCTTCTGCTGGCCTACTTCAATTCGACCGTCATCACGGTGGTCGCGGTGACGCTGCTCGTGCTGTTCGGCGCCATGGTTGGCTACGTCCTGCAACGCCGGCCCTCGCGCTGGAATACCGTGATCTACGGGGCGGTCCTTGCCGGTCTCATGATCCCGCCCGCCGTCGTGCCGACCATCTGGGTGCTGCAATCGCTCGGTCTGTTCAAGACGATCTCGGGGATGATCCTCATCCAGGTTGCCTATGGTCTGGCCTTCACCGTGCTGCTGTTCCGCAGCTTCATCGCCACTATTCCACGCGATCTCGATGAAGCCGCCATTATCGACGGTGCAAAACCCCTGCAAATCTTCTTCCGGGTCGTCCTGCCGTTGCTCAAACCCGTCACGGTAACCGTCATCGTCGTGCAGTCGATCGCGATCTTCAACGACTTCACGAACCCGCTCTATTACCTGCCCGGTCGCGAGAACGTGACGGTGCAGCTGACGCTCTATAACTTCCAGGGGCAGTTCCAGACCCAGTTCAATCTCCTCTTCATGAACATTCTGCTGGTCACCATTCCGCCCCTCATCGTTTTCGTATTTTTCAACCGGCAGATCGTGGCAGGCATGACTGCCGGCGCCGTGAAGGGATAAGTCATGACATCAGTCGTTCTAGAAGATGTCCGCAAAAGCTTTGGCAGCCTCGACGTGATAAAGGGCGTCGATCTGACGATCGAGGCAGGTGAGTTCTGCGTCTTTGTCGGTCCTTCCGGCTGCGGGAAGTCAACGCTTCTGCGCATTATCTCGGGTCTTGAAACATCCACGTCGGGCAAAATCCTTATTGGCGGCAAGGATGTCACGCAGGCTGACCCTTCCCAACGCGGCATTGCCATGGTCTTCCAGTCCTATGCGCTTTACCCGCATCTGACCGTCGGTGAGAACATCGGCTTTGGCCTGTCGCTCGCGCGCCGCCCGAAGGCCGAAATCACCGAAAAGGTTAAACAGACAGCCGACGTTCTCCAGCTCTCGCATCTGCTCGATCGCAAGCCCAAGGCCCTCTCGGGCGGCCAGCGTCAGCGCGTCGCGATCGGCCGTGCGATCATCCGCAATCCGAAGGTGTTCCTGTTCGATGAACCACTTTCGAACCTCGACGCCTCGCTGCGGTCGCAGATGCGCCTCGAGCTCACGGAACTGCACGCGAAACTCGGCGCTACAATGATCTACGTCACGCATGATCAGGTCGAAGCGATGACGATGGCCGACAAGATCGTCGTGCTGAACGGAGGCACGATCGAACAGGTCGGCAGCCCCATGACGCTTTACAACAATCCGGCAACACCCTTCGTCGCGGGCTTTATCGGCTCGCCGAAGATGAACCTTTTCGACGGGGAAATCGCGGAGAAAGAGGGTTGCAAGACCTACGGCATCAGGCCGGAGCACATTGCGCTTTCGGAAAACGAGGGCAAATGGCGCGGAAAGGTCAGGCATATCGAAAGGCTCGGTGCCGACACCGTGGTGTTCCTTGACGCTGAGCAGCTGCCATCTCTCGTTGCCAGGACCGACGGCGATCGGCCGCTGTCTATCGGACAGACGCTCTTCGCCTCGCCTGTTCAAGGAAAAGAACACAGGTTCTCTTGAGAGCAACCTCCGTTAACGCCGACGACCATAACAAAAGGCTCCCAAATCTTGCTTGGGAGCCTTGAACCGCCCGGCATCGAAGTCGTCAGATAACGGCAGTCACGAGGATCTCGAGCCGGATGCCCGCGGACAGAAGGTCGGTCACGACGGTCGCCCGCACCGGGAATTTCTCTTTGAAGAACTCCCGGTACACAGCGTTGAAGCCCGGCGCGTCGGCGCGATCGATCAGGTAGACCTGAACCTGCACGACATCAGATAGACCGCCTCCGGCAGCTTCAAGAGCCTGACGCAGGTTCAGAAAAACCCGCCGCGTTTGCTCTTCGATACTGCCGGTCACCAGTGCACCGGTCTCCGGTATCTTGGCGATGTGGGCGGAGCGCACGATTCGGCCGGCCTTTACGGTACCGCTGGCAGGCGCTTTCGATGCGGCGATGCCGGTCTGGACTTTCTCGAACATCGGATCAATTTCCCGACGGCTGGGCAGCGTTGCCGAGCACCGCGTGGGCGAGAATTTCGATGCGAAGCCCCTCCGAGAGGAGTTCCTTGACGACGACGGTTGCCCGTACCGGATAAGGCTCCTTGAAGAACTCGGCATAGACCTTGTTCATTCCAGCCGAATCCGTCTTCTCAACGAGAAAGACCTGGACCTGCACGACGTCCGCCAGGGTACCACCGGCCGCACGGATGGCGATCTCGAGGTTCTGCAGTGTGCGGCGGGT
Source organism: Rhizobium sp. Root708 (assembly GCF_001429725.1). Lineage (GTDB taxonomy): Bacteria > Pseudomonadota > Alphaproteobacteria > Rhizobiales > Rhizobiaceae > Rhizobium. The sequence goes on from NZ_LMHV01000041.1 coordinate 360,087, forward strand.
CTGCGTTTCGATGTCGCCGAGCACAAGCTCGCCGGTAACCGGATGCTCGGAAATGTGTACCGACCAGACGAGATTGCCGGCGCGAACCACTTCGCTGACCGGAATATCCGCCGGTTCTGATCCGGTATCGATGACGTCAAACATATCTATTCTCCCTGTCGTTCGTCTCAAAGCCGCTGAAGAACGCGGCAAGCGACGTGCCTATACTGTCGAGGTTGTAACCGCCCTCCTGCACGATCACCGTCGGCAGGTTCAGGGCAGCAAAGAGAGCGCCGATTGCGCGGAAGCCGTCATCCGTCACCTTGAAGGGCGAGAGCGGATCGCGCCCGTGTGCATCCCAGCCAGCCGAAAGCACCAGCGCCTCGGCGCCAAAGGCCTGCAATGCCTTTGCCAAGCGAGCGTTGGCTGCGATGAAGGCCGCGTCATCTGCGCCGGCTTCCAGCGGTATGTTAATCGTCGTATCGAGACCGACGCCCTTGCCGCTCTCGTGCGCAAAGCCGCTGAAATATGGGTAGCAGCTTGCCGGATCTGCATGAACCGATCCAAAGAAAACGTCACGCCGCTCCATGAAGATCGATTGTGTTCCGTCGCCGTGGTGCATGTCAAAATCTATGACCGCGACCCGCTCGAAGCGCTTCAGGAGCGCTTCTGCCGCGATAGCTGCATTGTTGAAGTAGCAGAAGCCGTTGGCCCGATCGCGATAGGCATGATGGCCGGGCGGTCTGGACAGAGCGAAGGCATGTCCTTTCCCCTCCAAGACGGCTGTGGCGGCGCTGACGGTCGCTTGCGCGCTCCAGTATGCGGCCTCGTATGTTCCTTCGGCCACCGGACAAGAGAGGTCGCCGAGATACAGGCCGGCCTGCGCATTGACCGTACCTTTCTCGATCAGATCACGGCTGACCGACGTGCGGTCGTGCGGAAACACGTTCGGCATGACATCGTGCCCGAACCCCGCCTCTCGCCAGCGCCGATGCGCCTCACTCAACCAGGCGACGTAGTCCGCATCGTGCACGGCGAGGATCGGCGCCACTCCGTGATCGCCAGGCGCAATAACGTGGGCTCCGGCGTCGGTCAGGGCGGCCGTCAGTCGCTCGGTGCGCGCTGCTGTTTCCTGCGGCGGGATGAACGCGCCATTGTAGAACGAGCGCTCCGGCCGGTGCGCGGCCTGATGCGGTGAGAAATAGGCTTTCATCGCATCCTCATTGCGGCCGGCTATCGAAGCGGGTCACGAATTTCGTGTTGAGATAGCCGTCGAACGTTTCCGTGCCGCCCTCGCTGCCATAACCGCTGTCGTTGATCCCGCCGAAGGGGGTTTCAGGAAGGGCCAGGCCGAAGTGGTTGATGCTGACCATGCCTGCAGCAAGCGCCTGCGCCGCGTGCTGCGCCCGGCTGCTGGAACCGGTGAAGACGTAGGAGGCGAGACCGAAAGGCAGGCTATTGGCACGTCGGATGACCTCTTCGAAATCGATGAACGGTGTAACGGCAGCGATCGGACCGAAAGGTTCGTCTTTCATCAGCTTCAAGGCATCGGTGCCGCCGGCAACGACCGTGGGGGCGTAGAAGAAACCGGCATTGCCGATGCGTTCACCGCCCGTGACGATCTCGGCGCCCTGTTCACGGGCGTCGCGAACGAAATCCTCCATGCTGGTCACCCGCCTGCCATGGCAGAGCGGCCCCATCTGGACGCCCTCGTCGAAACCGTTTCCAACCTTGGTGGCGGCGACCTTCTCGGCGAACCGGGCAAGGAAGCGATCATGCGCCTTAGCCTGGACATAGAAACGGGTGGGTGAGATACAGACCTGGCCGGCATTGCGCACCTTCTGCGCCGCCAGTGCGTCGGCCGAAGCATCGATATCGGCATCATCAAAGACGATGACCGGAGCATGCCCGCCAAGCTCCATGGTGGACCGCTTCATGTGGCGCCCCGCAAGCGCGGCGAGCACTTTTCCGACCTCCACGGATCCGGTGAACGAAATCTTCTTGACCTCGGGGGCAGCCAGAAGTGTCTCGGAAATATGCGCGGAAGAACCCCAGACGATGTTGAGGCAACCGTCCGGCAGCCCAGCCTCCTGCATGAGCCTTGCGATCGCGACCGTCGAAGACGGCGATTCCGCCGGCCCTTTCAGGATGATCGTGCAACCACTCGCCAAGGCCGCGACGACCTTGCGCAAGGCCTGGCTGAACGGGAAATTCCAGGGCGTGAAGGCGATGCAGACGCCGACGGGCTCCCGGGTCACAAGCTGCTGCACCCGCGGATCGCGAGAGGGGATGATACGGCCATAGATGCGGCGCGCTTCTTCAGCATGCCAATCCGCGTGATCAGCCGCGAAGCGGATTTCACCGATGGCTTCGGCAAGCGGCTTGCCCTGATCGCGCGTCATGCTGGCGCCGATTTCCTCGGCATGCTCCCGTGCTAGCTCGGCAAAGCGCCGCAGGATCCGGCCGCGATCAAGCGGCGAACGCTCCTTCCAGCTCTCGAATGCGCGCTGCGCCGAGCTTACGGCCTGCGAGAGGTCTTCGTCGGTCGCATGTGGCAGATGCCCGATGATCTGGCCCGTTGCGGGATCGCAGACATCCTGGCTCCGCTCCCTTTCGTAGATCCAGCGCCCATCGATGAGCATGCCCAGTCGCTCGTAGCCGAAGTTGGTCTTGTCGGACATCTTCGCTCTCCCCTCAGGCTACGTAACCCTGCGCCCGCGCCCAGGCCAGGGTATCGTCAAGCGCCAGCTTCATGCGGCCGATCAGATCGTCGATCTGCTCTTCGTTGATGATCATTGCCGGGCAGAGACTGACTATGTCGCCTAGGCCACGGGTGATGACGCCGCGCTCGGTCGCGAACTTTCCGGCATGGTTGGCCACCGCCCAGGCCGGCGGGAAGCTTTCCTTCGTCGACTTGTCCTTGACGAACTCCAGGCCGGCCACGAGACCGACGCCACGGGCTTCGCCGATCAGCGGATGCTCGCCGAGCTGCTTGATGCCCTCCTGGAAACGGGGCGCGACGTTGCGAACATGGGTGACGATGTCGATCTCCTGATAGATCGTCAGCGCTTCCAGCGCCACCGCTGCCGCTACCGGATGGCCGCCGTAGGTGTAGCCGTGAGAGAACGTCCCGATCTTGCGGCTCTGATCAACGAGCGCATCGGCGATCTTCTGGTTTATCATCAGGGCCGAGATCGGCATGTAAGCGGCGGAGAGCTGCTTGGCGCAGCTGATCATGTCGGGCTTCAGTCCATAGGTTTCGGAACCGAACATGTTGCCGGTACGTCCGAAGCCGCAGATGACCTCGTCGGCGACCAGAAGGATGTCGTACTTCTTGAGAACTGCCTGGACCTTCTCGAAATAGGTCTTCGGGGGCGTGATCACGCCGCCGGACACCATCACAGGCTCGGCGAAGAATGCCGCGATCGTTTCCGGACCTTCGGCCAGGATCATGGCCTCCAGGTTGCCGGCCAGCCGGGTGGCGAAGTCCTCCTCGCTCTCGCCGGGCTCTGCGAAGCGCCAGTAGTGCGGGCAATCGGTGTGCAGGATGTTTGCGATCGGCAGATCGAAGTCGCGATGGTTGAATGGCAGACCCGTCAGGCTCGCGGTCGCGACGGTGACACCATGATAGGCCTTGCGCCGCGAGATGATCTTCTTTTTCTCCGGCCGGCCCATCGCGTTGTTGTAGTACCAGATCAGCTTGATTGCCGTATCGTTCGCCTCGGAACCGGAGCCCGCGAAGAAGACTTTCGACATCGGAACCGGCGCCATGGATAGAAGCTTTTCGGCGAGGCGAATGCCGGGTTCCGTCGATTTGTGCGCGAAGGCATGGTAGAACGGCATCGTCTTCAATTGGCGCGTCGCCGCTTCGACAAGCCGCGGCTCGCTGAAGCCGAGACCTGCGCAGAATAGCCCGGCAAGCCCCTCGATGTAGCGCTTGCCTTCATCGTCGAAGACGTAGATGCCCTCGCCGCCCGTGATCACATGCGGCCCCACCTCCTGGTGCACCGCAAGGTTCGTATAGGGATGAACCAGTGTCTCCTTGTCCAGGGCGTGAAGAGAGTTCGGACGATCGTTCATGGCAGGCTCCATAAGGAATGCTGTGGTGTTCTTGAATTGGTACTCAGGCGATGACGTGAACGTCTTCGCTGCGCCAGGTCACGTGACATTCGGAAACGCCATCGAGCTTGCGTGCATCGACGCCCGGCACCCGCATGCGGATCGCTTGTGCTCCGAGCTTGCCGATGACCAGAAGGTTGTCGCCATAGTTGATGGTCGTTTCGATCTTCAGCGGCTGGCGTTCCGATCGAGCATCATCGCTGATACGAATCATTTCCGGTCGCAGCAGAAGATCGGCCTTGCGATTGCGCTCGGCGGCAGCTGCCTTCGTTTCGACGATACCGACGGACGTTTCGAAGCGGCCATCCCCCAGCGACGCGGCGGAAATGATGTTGCTGTCCCCGATGAAGGACGCAACGAACCGCGTTTTCGGAGCGAAGTAGATGTCGTTCGGCGTCCCGATCTGCTCGATCCGCCCCTGATTGAAGACAGCGATGCGGTCAGACATCGTCATCGCTTCCGTCTGGTCGTGGGTGACGTAGACCATCGTCACGCCGAGATCCTTGTGGATACGCTTCAGCTCCACCTGCATGTGTTCGCGCAGCGCCTTGTCGAGGGCTCCAAGCGGTTCGTCGAGCAGAATGACATCGGGCTGGAAGACGAGCGCGCGCGCGAGCGCGACGCGCTGCTGCTGGCCGCCCGAAAGCTCGGACGGAACGCGTTTCTCGAAACCCTGGAGGCCGACCTTGGCGAGCGCTTCGCGGGAGCGCCGCTCCTTCTCGGTCTTTTCCAGCCCGCGCATGCGCAGCGGAAAGGCGACATTGTCGGCGATGCTCATATGCGGGAAAAGCGCGTAGTTCTGGAAGACCATTCCAATGTTGCGCTTGTGCGGCGGCAGGTTGTCGATCGCGCGGTCACCGAGGCGGATCTCGCCGCTGGTCGGATGCTGGAAGCCGGCAATCATCATCAGCGTCGTCGTCTTGCCGGAACCGGACGGCCCCAAAAAGGAGACGAATTCTCCAGCCTTGATGTCGAGCGAAACATCGTCGGCAGCCATATGCTTGCCGTCATAGGTCTTGTTGACATTGCGAAGCGTGAGGGAACGGGCGTTCATGGCTTTGCTCCTGATCAGGATGCCGCAGCGGCAGGTTGGGTGGCGCCGTTTGGTTCCGCACTACCGGCGGATCGCTCGGGGTGGCGTATGATTTGCGGCGCGAGCCAGATGCAGATACCGGCGAGCACCAGCAGGAAGAGGAACGACGATGCCGCCGAAATGGTCGGGTCGGCCTCCTGGCGAACGGCGTTGAACATCTGGCGCGGCAACGTTGCCTTGTCGCGACCGGAGATGAAGAGAGAGATCACCGCCTCGTCGAAGGAGGCGATGAAAGCGAATAGCCCCGCCACGGAGAATGCCGGGCGCAGGATCGGGAAGGTGATCAGGCGAAACGTCGTGAACGGCGAGGCACCAAGGTTCATCGCAGCGCGCTCGACGGACTGATCGAATCCCTTGAGCGCGGCCGTCAGGATCAGGGTCGACATCGGCATCGCGATACAGCTGTGCGCGAGGATGACACCGACATAGCTCTGTACCAAATGCAGCTTGCCGAAGTACATGTAGTAGCCGAGCGCCATGACGATTGTCGGAACGATCATCGGCAGCATGATCAGCAGGTTCAACAGCCCGCGACCGACGAAGATGTAGCGCACGAGAGCGAAGGACGCCGGCACCGCCACCAGCATCGTCACGCAGACGGTGCCGACGCCGATGATCAGGCTGTTGACGAGCGGCTGCGTCCAGTTCGGATCAGAGAAGAAGCGCACATAGTTGGCCAGCGTGTAGCTTGGCGGCGGGAAGGCCAGCGAAGCGGAAGAACTCAGCGACATCGGCAAGACGACGAACATCGGCGCCGCGACGACGGCAATGATGACAAGTGCGAGTGCACGGACCCAGGGGCTCATCGGTCACCTCCTGCCCACAGTCGGTCGAGACCGAAGAAGCGGTTATAGACAGCATAGATCGCAAGCGTGAGCGCGAGCAGCACGATCGAGATCGCAGCGCCAAGGCCAAAATCGAGCGTCTGTTCGATCTGGTCACCAATGATGCCGGCGATCATCTGGTCACGCGGGCTGCCGAGCAGCACCGGCATGACGTAGAAGCCGAGGCAAGAAATGAAAACCAGCGTACAGCCATTGACGATCCCCGGCGCACTCAGCGGCAGATAGATGGTCGTGAAGGCCCGCAAAGGGTTTGCGCCAAGGTTCTGGGCCGCCCGCATGTAGAGCGGATCGATGCGCTTCATCACCGCATAGAGCGACATGGTCATGAACGGGATCAGCGCATGCGTCATGGCAAGGGTCGCACTAAATGTCGTATAGAGAAGCTTCGGGGCTGGATTCCACCCGAGCCAGACAAGCAAGGCGGTCACAGGGCCCTGATTGCCGAGGATGACCATCCAGGCGTAGGTGCGAACCAAATAGCTGGTCCAGAAAGACATCGCGATCAGCGTCAGCAGAAACATCGCGAGACGCTTCGAACCGTTCGCCGCGACGTAGGCCAGCGGATAGGAAAACAGCAGGCTCAGCACGGTGACCATGAAGGCGGTCTTGAAGGTCTGCAGCAGCACTGAAGCGAACAGGCTGGAATGGGTGAGCCTCGCGAAATTTTGCAGGCCGAAGGCCGGCTGCGAGATGCTCATCCACCCGACATAGCCGAGCGGCACCAGAAAGAAGACCGAAAGAAATATCACCGCTGGCGCCATCAGCGGTATCGGCCCTGCGACCAGGGCCGGAGACGCTCGGAGTTTCATCGCCTTGCTCCTTCATCATCGGACTGAGCTCGATCGTCGAGCCCAGGGAGTTACGTCGAGGCGTCGGACGCAGCCAATCCCGAGGTACTGATAAGTCCGGTCCCAGGTCAGTCCAGGACCGGAACGCTCATGTCAGATGCCAACCCAGCTTTCGAAGCGGCTTGTCACCTCATCCAGTTGCGGCAGAAGCTTCGCCGCATCGATCACCACGGCCTTGGCCAGGTGCTCCGGATAGGTCGGCATATAGATCGCGACGTCCTTCGGTATGAAATCGAAGGATTTCGGGTTCATCGGACCACTCTGGTCCTGGATGCAGAACTTTGCGAGGCCTTCGGCATTGCCGGCGATATGATTGAGCAGCTTGAAGCCGTTCTCGGCGCGCGGGGAGCCCTTTGCCACGACCCAGCAACCCTTATCGATGACCGCCTGATCCCAGAGAATTTCGACCTTGTCCTTGGATCCTTCCTGGGCTGCGCGAGCATCGGAATTCCAGACGGCTGCCATGTCGACTTCGCCGTCCAGGAGAACCTGCCGGGCCTGCGGACCCGCCGTCCACCAAACACGCACGTCCTGCTTGACCCGGTCGAGAGCCGCGAAGGCGCGATCGATGTCGAAGGGAAAGAGCTGATCCTTCGGCACGCCATCCGCCAGCAGCGCGAAGGTCATGACGCGCACGGCATGGCGCTGCATGCTGCGGGCGCCGGGGAACTTTTGCACGTCGAAGAAATCGGCCCATGTCTTCGGCCCTCCGTTCGGAAACTTTGATGCATTGTAGGCCATCTGGTTGGCGAAACCATGTGTCGCGACGCCGTTCTGGTAGATGGCGCCTTCCCACAGCGCGGAACCGTCGACATGGCCTTCCATCGGCTCGATGAGACTGGCGGCATTGGCGCGGGCAATGTCGGCAACACCAAGCGTGGTGACGTCGAATTCATAGATGCCGGTGCTTGCCTGCGCCGACAGCTTGGCGAAGGAAATCGGCGAAACCGTGCGGATCTCGATACCGGTCTTCTCGGTGAAGGGATCAAACAGGTTGGCTTTTGCGGAAGCCTCCCAGTCACCGCCCCAGGTATTGACGTAGAGCACGTTCTCGTCGGCGGTTGCGCGCCGCACGAAAGGAGAGGCGAGGATCGCCGCGCCGAAAAGGCCTGCCCCGAGCACAGTGCGGCGTGACAGGGGGGTAGCTGATGCTTTCTTGAACTCTTCCATCCGTCTTTCTCCTTATTTCGAATGGTCGGTTGATCGCTGTTCCGGGAGCCGCTCGATTTGGCTGCTCTTCTTGTTCTTGGATGCCGGATTTCGGAATCGGTCAGTCGGCGCGGAAAGCCTCGGAATAGAGGCGCAGCCAGTTGTCGCGCAGAATCTTCTTGGCCTCTTCCTGATTGAAGCCAACGCGCAGCAGGGCCGGTGCGACTTCCTTCAGATTGTCGGGCTTCAGCAGCCATTCCGGCTTAGGCACCGCGCCAGGCGTTGCCGCCGAGCCCGCGCCATATTGAACCGACCGGGTCCAGCGGCCCTTGCGCATCCAGTCATAGTCACGCTGGGTGTGATTGTGCGAAATGTCGGTACCGATGCCGACGTGATCGATGCCGGCGATGTCGACCGTGCGCGCCACCATCTCGCACCAGCCGTCCACGGTCGCGCAGGCGCTGTCGGGCGTGATGTTGCGATAGGCAACGCAACCAATGACACCGCCACGTTCGGCCAAAGCCTTGATCACCCTGTCGGACTTGTTGCGCTTGTGGGCGAAGAGCGAGGCGGCATTCGCGTGGGTGATGGCCACCGGTTTTTGCGACCACTCGATCGCATCAAGTGTCGTCTTGTCGCCCACGTGAGAGAGATCGACCAGCATGCCGACCCGGTTCATCTCGCGAACGACATCTTTGCCGAAGCGAGCCAGACCGCTGTCGTTTTCCTCGTAGCAGGAACCGCCAAGTTCGTTCTGGTTATTGTAGGTAAGCTGCACGACGCGAATGCCGAGTTCCGCGAAGAACTCGACGTAGGCGATCCGGTCCTCGAAGAGGTTGGAATTCTGGTAGCCGAGCACGACCGCGAGTTTTCCTTCGCGCTCGGCGCGCTCGATATCCGCAGCCGTCCTGGCGATCAGGATGAGGTCACCGTTCTCCCGCTCCATGTCGCGCCAGCGCGCCAGCGAATCCAGCGATTCCATCGTTCCTTCCCAGAAGCCGAGCGTCGGCGTGACGGCGCTATAGCCGCCGCGCTTCAGCGCTTCGAAGGATTCCCGGTTGAAATGTCCGCATTGAAGAGCATCGATAATCATGGTCTTTCCATTCAATGTTTGGCTGTCGCGGCACCGGACTTGGGTGCATCGGCCAGAAGCAGCGAAAAGTCGGTCTCATCCTCGTCCTGGCGTCCGATCACCTTGCCATCGGCCTCGACGATGATTGGACCGGCATGGCGGCGCGACATGTAGGAATCGGGCGCTAGCGCATCGGCCGAGCGGTGATAGAGTTCCCACCAGAGCGCTGCATTCACGACGAGTCCGTTGCGGCGGATGGTGTCCAGCAGGGCGATCTGCGAAGGCTCCGTCGCGGATGAGACCGTGATCGTGGCAGACGTGCCGGCCTCGCCGATCGCAACGCGTGCCTGCAGTGCAAAGCGCTGGGCCAGCGCTTCGGCAACGCGCAGTTCGCCGATATCGGAGACGTTGCGAACGCTGACGGCACCCTGACCGCCGACGCGGAGATTATCGATTGCGAGCCCGAGCGCGGCTTCGGCGATGATCCAGGCATGCTGCCCACCGCCGTTGATGTTCAATCCTGTGTCGTCATCGAGTGAGATCGCATGGGGATCGGAAGCCTTGACGGCTTCGAGGTTGGCGCTCACCCGGGCAAACCCGTCGAGACCGAGAGCCGCCGAATAGAGGGCACAGTCCCGCAGGGCGGGAACGAGGCCCGGTTCCACACGGGTCACCTGAACGAGACGCTCGAATACCATGCGCATTTCACGCAGGCTGACGATCAGCGACGAGGAGGGGTTGGACTGGCACGTGCTCATAGGTTTGGCTCCGAGGGGTAGAACCACAGGTCGTCGGCGGTTCCGTTAGCGATGTCCTCCGGGATCGGGGCGCCGTGGAACAGGACGCCACGCAGGTTTCGGTCGAGGAAGTCGCGGGTCTTGTCGATGCCGTGAATGCCGACGTTGAGAAGGCGGGTGATATGGGCGGGCGTAAAGGCACCGCTCATGATGTCGGCGTGCGGCGAATGCAGGCTGGTGCCGGCGAGCGCCTGAACGCGGGTGACAATCGCCCGGTGCTGCGGGTGCGCAAGCAGGAACCGTGCGGTACTGAGCGACGCATCGACTGTCGCAAGATCGCGATCGAGCGCGACGACCAGCCGGGGCAGATCGAGACCCAGATTGACAACGTCCTCCCCGACTTCAGCGGCCGGTCCACGGCGCGGCTCTTCCGCGGTTACGGACTTGTACCAGACGTAACGCTCGGCCGCCGCGATATCGAGATCGAGGCGGAAAGCCCAGGCATAGTCGTTGCGCAGAATTTCGCGAAGCCGGCCAACCGGCATTTCCGGGCGCCCAGTCAGCTCCTCGTCGATGACAAGACCGTCGACAAGCGCATCGGCCTCCTCGGGGACGAGTTCGATCAACAGCGAATACAGCGTCTCCATGGCTTCGGCGTGGACGCGTCCCTCGAGCGATGCGGCGAGATCAGCGAAGGGCTCGGCTGCGAAGCGGTTGCCGGCTCGCCAACGATCGAGAAGATCGGCGACCGCGCGGCGGATGACCTGCAATTCCTCGGCGAGAACGTCGGAGCGGGTGAAATTTTCGTAGGCTGCCCGATCCTGGGTGCGGAAGGTGATCGCCTTCTCGACCAGCGCGAGCAGCTTGGCGATCTCCGAGCCTTCATCGTCAGGCATAACCGCCTTTGCGCGGGCGATCGCTTCCTCGCGAATGAAGAGCCACCGCTCGATGAGACGCGGATGATTGTTGACGAACAGCATCAGGCCAAGCGCCGAACCGTTGCCAACGCCGAGAAAGCGACGGAGATCCTTAGCCATGGCGGGCGCCTGCGGCGAGGCCAGCCGAACGAGGTGCTGCAAGAGATCCTGAGCGAACACCCGCATCATGTAGGCGCAGAGCATCTGGGCGGCGAGCGACCAGCGCAACGGATGATCGCCTTCGTAAGCGAGGAACGTCTTGGTGCCGAAGGTGCCGTTGCCGTCGAGGCCGGTGTTGCGCATCAGGTAGCAGGTCTGCGCCAGTTCGGCGACGTCAGGCTGACGCCCGGCCTGCAGCGCCTGCTTGGCGCTTTCGAAGAACCGGCCGCTGCGGTTGGAGCGGCACCAGATCAGCGTTCCGGGCGTGGCGCGACCCTCATAGAGCTTCGGAAGCTCGGCGCGGGTCGTCTCGAAATCCGCCTGGCTCATGTCGCCTTCGACCAGAGCCCCCATCATATCCCACGAGCGGCCGATAATACGGCCCGTGCGGCCATGCGGCGAAGGCTCGAAGGAATAGACGGGGAATGAAAAACGCCAGCCGCCGATATCGATGCGATATTCCGCGACGCCATTGCCCTTCTCATCGATGTCGAAGCGCTTGCAGATGATTTGCCAGCGGCCACCGATGGCGCGGCCAAGCAAGGCGCGCGACGCGCTGATACGCGACGGCTGAATGGCCGCGAGCCGCTCGGGCTCCATCATCTCGGAAGCCGAACGCATGAGCCGCGTAATGCGGTATGCGTCCGATTCCGGAGCGGGTTTCTTGATGGCGGTCATGCTCATTGTTCTCCTCGCATGCGACCGGAACTGGCTGCCGCTGCAGCAATGACGATCCGCGCGCATTTTTCAGTGTCAAAACCAGTGAACGGGCCCGAGAGCGCAAGCGCGCCAACGCACTCGCCCTGCGCATCCAGAAGCGGAGCCGCAACGGCCGAGACGGTGCGGGGCCCTTCGACCTCGGAGATCGCGTAGCCCTGCGAACGAACCTGGGCGATCACCTCATCGTCCGGCAGGCTCACACCCTGCACACGCAGTCGTTCGACCACTTCAGGACGGGCGTGCGACACGAGGACCCGGCCGAAGGCGGTGCGATCCAGCCGGAGATGGGCGCCGACCTTGAGGTCCGCCCGCAGCACGCCGCGAGACTCCACACGACGAACGATGACCGCGTCCCTGCCATCGAGGATGGCGAGCGAGGCGGTTTCCCCGCTCTGCGTCACCATCTCCTCCAGCACGCCCGCGAACCGGGCGCCGAGGTTGGATTGTTCGAGCGCCATGGCGGCATGGCTGACAACCCGAAGGCTCAGTCGATAGCGACCATCCTGGGTTTGCTCGAGCCAACCTGCCTCAACGAGAGTGACAAGACGTTGATGAGCGGCGCCGCGTGCTTCTTCAAGCTGTCGGGCGACGTCGGCAAGACGCAAGGGCTCCGCCGCTGCAGCAACGCAATCGAATGCGGCTAGCGTCTTCAACACCGATGTCAGCGGTTTCACTGCCATTTTTTTGCCTTTTCCCTCTTGTCCAACATCACAAGACAATGTATCTATATATTGGACTTCTGCTTTGATCTTTGTCAACCCACTTCCTTACCGGAGTGGGGGAATTGGCAATTGCGTCCTGTGCGGAGCATTGCGACGCCTCGGCGATCGCTGTCGTGCACGCGCCCAAAATCTCGGCATTTCCGGTAGTTAACGCAGATCGATTTGGTGGAGGCGACACGGGAATGAGGCTGTCGCCTTGTGGACGATTACCCGCTCGCTGGGCCCCATGAACGCGATCTCGTGATCATCGCATCGTCTCCGGAGCAAGAGATTCTATTCCTGAGATGAATATTGGGATGGCACGCGTTGTGTAGTATATAATTTTTATAGATTACTGGGCCAAAGCCAAACTCGAGGTTCAGATGAGAATTTTACGCACCACCACATTCCGTGTTGTCGCGGCGAGCGTGATCCCTCTCGTCGCTGGTGCGGCGATTTGCGTCTGCCCGCTCCAGACTCCCGACTGGATCTGGGCGTCGCCGATCGCGCTCGGTGTAATTCTTCTGATATTCGCGCTCGGTCGCGTTGAACGGCGCCCGCCGCACTGGGGCAGGACATCGTGGAATCCAAACTCCAGGTAATGCCGGCCCGCGTTTTCTATACGGGCTCAGCGAGCAGCGTTCCAGCGCTGTCCATCGGTCTTGCGCTGGCTCATAAACTGACTGAACGAGGCGATCCCGTGCTGATTGGAGGGCGCTCGTCGGAGCGGCTGACATCCGGACTCAATTTGCCAGGGCCGCTGGCGAACGGCCCCTGCGATCTCATCGGTCAATCACAAACGCGCACGCTTTCGATATGCCAACCGCCATCATAGGCGTCGCGCACCTGGCGGTCCTCATACCAACAGCGCGGGCGTGGCGGCGGATCGTAGTACCTGGGCTCGTTGTTGTTAGCGATGGCACCGCCCACCAGACCGCCGATCACGCCGGCAGCCAGTCCGCCGGCGACAGCCGCACCGTCATCATGGTGGTGGTGAGACCGCGCAAACGCCGCGTCGACCTGACCTAGCCCAGCGCTCGCGGCGACTGTGGCGATGACTGCTGACAGAACAATGTTTTTCATTGTGTCTCTCCGTGCCTGAGGCTGCCTTCCCACATCGGGAATCGACCGCCTGTTGAACTTTGCCCATCGCGCCCGCACACCGGGAGGGGCGCCAAACCATTGAGCGTTGCTAGTGACAAACGCCGCGAGACCCCCAAATTGTTCCACGCGAGATGCGCAGCTAGGGTTTTGAATGCGGAACGAACAAATGAATGGCAGGGACACGAGGTTCTACTTTCACCCCACGCTTGGCATCTTCTGTACTCACGTTTAACGCGAGTAGTTTCACAGTCAGCTGGATCTGGATTCTTCGCTTAACGGCTTGGCTACTCCGACCTGCAGTTGTCCAAAGCGGCGTGGTCGAGGCTGATCACGCGTATGACTCTCGTGGACACTAACGGCGAGATGAAGCTGCAGGTAAAGCGCGTGCCCGTCACCCCCGTGCGATCTGATCAACTCGATCCTCTCTGAAAATGCACGGCATATCGACAAGCACCCTTCGAACTTGCTTGATCGGCATTCGCGCCGCTCGATAGCGGACAGTGTTCGCGGCGCCAACGGAACGCTTCAACATCGGTTTAACGAGTGGTTTGGCAACCTATTTCGAAGGCGGTTGCAGCCTGCGCTTTGCAGTCGTCAGGGCGGTCATTTTAGCTCACTCTTGGAAGTGTCGGTTGCGTCGATCGCAACTCTAGCAACAAGCGGAGAACACATTGCTGAGAACGAGCCTTCGGTCGCCGGCGCGGCCATCTCACGGCATGTTCAATCTTTTGAAAGCTGGTTTTCTTGGTATCGGAGTGACCAGCTGCATCATCAATGTGCTAGCCCTCACCGGCTCTTTCTTCATGTTGCAGGTGTATGACCGCGTCATTCCAAGCCACAGCCTTCCGACACTGGTGGGGCTGGTCATCATCGTGGTTGTGCTCTTCGCCTTCTACTGGCTTCTCGATCTCATTCGCTGCTTGCTACTGGGTGAGATCGGACGGAAAGCGGACGAGCGATACAGCGCTTCCGCGTTTGCCTCGCTTTCGCAGGCAGCATGCCGCAAGCCATCGTCGGGAGATGGCATACAGTCCATCCGCGACATCGATACGCTGCGCGGTTTTCTGTCTGGCCCCGGCCCCGGCGCATTATTCGATATGCCGTGGATGCCGTTCTATCTGGGGCTCTGCTTTCTCTTCCATCCCTGGATCGGAGTGACAGCGACAATCGGCGCCGCCATCATTGTCGGCCTCGCGTTTCTGGCGGAGATCAAGTCGCGCCAGCCGACAAGAGAATCGGTCGAACTGCTCGCCGAGAGGATGGCATTCGCCCAGACGACACGGCGCAATTCCGAAGTGATTTCCGCGATGGGCTTCTCAGAGGAGCTGTCCGCGCGGTGGGTCGAGATCAGCGGGCGCTATCTGGACAGCCATTCGCGGGCGGGAACCGTGTCTGTTACGCTCTCGACGCTATCGCGGTCCGCGCGAATGCTCCTACAGTCCGGCGTACTGGCGGTTGGCGCCGTGCTCGTCGTCCGCCAGGAAGCCACCGGTGGGATCATGATTGCGAGCTCGATCCTGGTCAGCCGTTCGCTTGCTCCTGTGGAACTTGCGATCGCGCACTGGAAAGGATTTGCCGCTGCGCGCCTCGCTTATTACAGGCTCGAACAAGAGGCGCACGCCACTGAGGAGACGCCACACGCCGTTGCGCTGCCGGCCCCCGAACAGCTCTTGGAAGTCAACAACCTTCATCTCGGCGCTCCGGGTTCGGCGTCACCGATCATTCGAGGGCTATCCCTTGAAGCGAAGGCCGGCGAGGTGATCGGTGTCGTCGGTGCAAGCGCCTCGGGCAAGACGTCACTGGCGCGCGCAATGGTCGGCATCTGGCCCGCCTTCGCGGGCGACATTCGCCTGGACGGCGCTTCCCTTACGCAATGGTCGCGTGCGGCCCTCGGCCGGCATATCGGTTACCTCCCCCAGGATGCCTCGCTATTCGACGGAACAATCGTCGAAAACATTGCCCGGTTCGACCCGGAGGCGCCGTCGGAACGTGTCATCGCGGCTGCCAAGGCGGCAGGCGTCTATGACATGATCACTCGGTTCGTGGATGGATTCGACACCCGGATTGGCGAGCAGGGAATGATGCTGTCGGCTGGCCAGAGACAGCGGATAGGGCTTGCGAGGGCACTCTATGGCAATCCTTTCCTTGTGGTGCTCGACGAGCCGAACTCCAATCTGGACCGCGAAGGCGAGCAAGCCCTGACACAGGCCATCGAGCAGATCCGATCGCGCCAAGGCATCGTGCTCGTCATGACACACCGCACGAGCGTCCTGTCCGTCTGCGACAAGGTGCTGCTTCTCGAGGCCGGTCGCGCCAAAGCCTTCAGCCCCACCGCGCAGGTGCTCGGAACAGGCGCGAAGCGCATCGCCGCAACCGGATCGTTCGTCCAGCTACTGCGTGCAGGCGGGGAGACACCACGGTGATGCGACTGGCCAGAACCACGACGGAAAAGAAGATCCGCCACCTCACCACGCTCGCCCTTGCCGCCGTGTTCGTGTTCGTTTTCGTGCTTGGCGGGCTGGCGGCAACGGTTCGTATCAACAGCGCGGTAATCGCGCAGGGTGCACTCGTCGTCGACAGTTACGTCAAGCCCGTGCAACATCAGAAGGGCGGCATCGTCGCGCAGATATCGGTTCGCAACGGCGATCGGGTCAACGCCGGCCAGGTCCTCCTCCACCTCGACGACACCCAGACAAAAATCAATCTCGCGATCGTATCGCGGCGATTAGCAGAACTGGCGGCCCAATCGGCACGCCTCGTGGCGGAACGCGATGGTCGTGAGGCGATCTCGTTTTCACCCGCTCCCGACGGCCTTGACCTCAATGAGATCACCTCCATCGAAAACGGCGAGCAGAGATTATTCGCCGACCGTCGCGCGTCCATGCAGGGAAAAATCGCGCAGCTGCGAGAGCGCATCCATCAGCTCGACCAGCAGACGGCAGGCCTTATGGCTGAGCAGGATGGAAAGCGCCGGGCGATCGCCGTCATCGGGAAGGAGCTCGCGAGCCTTCAACCGCTCCTCTCGCAGGGCGTCATTCCGGCGACGCGCGTCTACGCGTTGCAACGCGACCAGGCCGACCTCAACGGCGAGCTCGGCAGCCTTGTCGCCTCGGTCGCTGAGGTCAAAGGCAAGATCGCCGAGACGGAGCTTCAGATCATCCAGCTCGGAGACGATCAGCGCAGCGACGTCTCCGATCAGCTCAAGCAGGCCGAGAGCGAAAACGGCCAGTATCTTGAGCGGCGCGCCGCGATCGAGGACGATCTTCGACATGCCGAAATAGTGGCGCCGCAGGACGGCATCATCCATCAGCTTGCCGTACACGCACCGGGAACCGTCGTTCGCGCAGGTGACACGATCATGCAGATCGTGCCCGATCGCGATGCGCTCATACCGGAGTTGAAACTGTCGCCGCGAGACATCGATCAGGTGGCGGTTGGAAAGACTGTCGAACTGCGCTTTTCCGCCTTCAACTATCGGACGACACCCGAGATCACCGGGAATGTCGCATCGATCTCCGCCGAACTGACAGCCGACAAGACTTCAGGCCAGTCCTACTACACGGTCCGGGTCGCTGTATCGGCAGCCGAGTGGCAGCGACTGGGTGCTCTG
Source organism: Rhizobium sp. Root708 (assembly GCF_001429725.1). Classification (GTDB taxonomy): domain Bacteria; phylum Pseudomonadota; class Alphaproteobacteria; order Rhizobiales; family Rhizobiaceae; genus Rhizobium. The sequence continues at coordinate 377,140 of NZ_LMHV01000041.1, forward strand.
ACACCGATAGCCGGCATGCCTGTCGAGGCATTCATAGCAACCGGCGAACAGACCGGGCTCGCCTATGTCGCCAAGCCATTCACGGACCAGCTTGCACGTGCGTTTCGGGAGGACTGAAGCAGCCTTGGGAGGAACAACCGATCCTCAACTGATCCGAAATCGAAGGAGTAGATAATGGCAAAATCAATCGAGAATGCTGTCGGCCAGACGCTATATTATAGCGGCGGGTCGTCGGCCTGGTTTTCCGCGAGCGGCGGAGGTGCCGTTCTGAACGGCACGGCCGGCAACGACTCGATCTGGGGTGACAGTTCGGTCAACGTAACCATGCATGGCGGGTCCGGCGACGACATCTACTATCTCTACTCTGGAATAAACCGCGCGGCGGAGGAGCCGGGTGGAGGTATAGACACCATCAATACCTGGATGGATTTCTCACTTCCCGACAACTTCGAGAACCTGACGGTAACCGGCAACGGGCGGTACGCCTTTGGCAATTCCCTGGACAACATCATCTCCGGAGCGTCTGGCCGCCAGACCATCGACGGCGGCGCCGGGAACGATGTCCTGATCGGTGGCGGCGGGGCTGACACCTTCGTCGTCACCCACGGCAATGGCAGCGATCTCATCGTAGATTTTTCAAGCGACGATACCTTGCGATTGAACGGCTATGGCCTGTCGTCTTTCGAGCAGCTGATCGCTCATTCCACGCAGGAGGGAGCCAACCTGCGGTTCGATCTGGGTGGCGGCGAAAGCCTTGTCATGGCGAACACTCAGGCTTCCAATCTGCAAGCAAGCCAGTTCCAGCTGCCGCTTGATCGTTCGCATCTGAGCCTCACGTTCGACGACGAATTCAACAGCCTGTCGCTGCGGCACGGCGACCAGGGGACGTGGGACGCGAAGTTCTGGTGGGCGCCGGAAAAGGGGAGCACCCTGACGGGGAACGGCGAGCTGCAGTGGTACGTAAACCCGGACCATGCTCCGACCGCGGCCGCAAATCCGTTTTCGGTCAGCAATGGCGTCCTTACCATCTCGGCGGATCCGGCCTCGGAAGCGATCCAGTCGCAGATCAATGGCTACGACTACACCTCGGGTCTGCTGAACACGCACTCGTCCTTTGCTCAGACCTACGGCTACTTCGAGATAAGAGCGGATATGCCGACCGATCAAGGCGTGTGGCCGGCATTCTGGTTGCTTCCCGAAGACGGCTCATGGCCGCCAGAACTCGACGTTGTGGAGATGCGGGGACAGGATCCCAACACGGTCAACGTGACCGCGCACACGAATGAAAGCGGCTCGCACACGATGGAGTCAATTCCGGTCAAGGTGCCGAGCACGGATGGCTTTCACAATTACGGTGTTCTCTGGGATGAGGACCACATCACCTGGTATTTCGATGATGTTGCGATCGCGCAGACCGACACGCCTGCCGATATGCATGACCCAATGTACATGCTGGTCAATCTGGCGGTTGGCGGCTCAGCGGGAGCGCCTTCGAACGGCCTAGCCAATGGCTCGGAGATGCACATCGACTATATCAGAGCCTATTCGCTCACCGACAGCCCTGTGGCCACAACGGAAACCAGCCACACGACCGACTGGCATATCTAGCCGGGACAAGCGAGGCGAAAAAGGGCGACGGCATTCCGTCGCCCCAGGAAAGTGACCGTCAATAGACCACCACGCCGCGGATCGATTCCCCCTTGTGCATGAGATCGAAGCCCTTGTTGATGTCTTCGAGCGGCATGGTGTGGGTGATCATCGGGTCGATCTGGATCTTGCCTTCCATGTACCAGTCGACGATCTTCGGCACGTCGGTACGGCCGCGTACGCCACCGAAGGCGGTGCCCATCCAGTTGCGGCCGGTGACCAGCTGGAACGGACGCGTCGAGATTTCCTGGCCGGCGCCCGCAACGCCGATGATGACSGACTTGCCCCAACCGCGATGCGACGATTCCAGCGCCTGGCGCATCACCTTGGTGTTGCCGGTGCAGTCGAAGGTGTAGTCGGCGCCGCCGATCAGGTCNGACTTGCCCCAACCGCGATGCGACGATTCCAGCGCCTGGCGCATCACCTTGGTGTTGCCGGTGCAGTCGAAGGTGTAGTCGGCGCCGCCGATCAGGTCGCCGTGGCGCTTCGTCATGTTGACCAGATAAGGCACGATGTCGTCGCCGACTTCCTTCGGGTTGACGAAGTGGGTCATGCCGAACTTCTCSCCCCAGGCCTTGCGGTCCGGGTTGATGTCGACGCCGATGATCATGTCGGCGCCGGCAAGGCGCAGGCCCTGCAGGACGTTGAGGCCGATGCCGCCGAGGCCGAAGACGATGGCGGTGGAGCCGATCTCGACCTTGGCGGTGTTGATGACSGCRCCGATGCCGGTCGTSACGCCRCAGCCGATGTAGCAGACCTTGTCGAAGGGGGCGTCGGGGTTGATCTTGGCGAGCGCGATCTCCGGCAGMACGGTGAAGTTCGCGAAGGTCGAGCAGCCCATGTAGTGRTGGATCTTGTCCTTGCCGATCGAGAAGCGCGAGGTGCCGTCGGGCATGACGCCTTGCCCTTGCGTCGAGCGGATCGAGGTGCAGAGGTTGGTCTTGCGCGAGGTGCAGGAATAGCATTCGCGGCATTCCGGCGTGTAGAGCGGAATGACGTGGTCGCCCTTCTTCAGCGAGGYGACGCCGGGGCCGACATCGACGACGACGCCKGCRCCTTCATGGCCGAGGATCGCCGGGAACAGGCCTTCCGGGTCGGCGCCCGAGAGCGTGAAATCGTCGGTGTGGCAGATGCCGGTCGCCTTCACCTCGATCAGCACTTCGCCGGCCTTCGGGCCTTCGAGCTGTACGGTCATGACCTCGAGCGGTTTTCCTGCCTGAACGGCAACGGCGGCGCGAACGTCCATCTTCGAATTCTCC
>NZ_LMHV01000042.1 GCF_001429725.1 Rhizobium sp. Root708
CCGCAGGCGATGCAGGGCAATGAATGCGTACTTCACTTTGCATCCCTGGCGAAGTACGCGGCCGCTTTTTTYAGGATGTCGCGCTCCTCGGTGACGCGAGCCAGTTCCTTCTTCAGCCGTCTGATCTCCTCGGCCTCATCGCTGTCTTTGACGTTCGATGTGCCGAACTTCTTCTTCCACTCGTAGAGCGAATGCGGGCTGACCCCCAGCCGCTGCGAGACCTCCGCTACCGGATAGCCCCGCTCAGTGATCTGACGCACCGCATCACGTTTGAACTCTTCTGTGAAATTGCCTTTGCCCATATAGGCCTCCTGCCTCAAGTTTAGGGGAGAAGGCGTCTACAAATCTAGGGGCTATTCAGTCGGCGAGAATGGCGATCAGCGCGTGGGACTTGCCAACACCCGTTGCCGAGAACTGCCGCATCAGTCCGCGGAGAGCATAAGAAGGTACAGTTTGGTACAAAAAAACCAAAGCTGGACACACACGGAACACATGCGGAGCACTAAATTGTTGCATTGCTTTCGCGCCGAAAAGGTCGGAGACACACACTCTATCGGGAGTTCCCCATGCGCACATCAGTAACCTACTTAAGTTCCGGGTTGAAGATTGCCGGCCATATTTACAAGCCGCGGAAATCAAACGGGTGTTCAATTGTGATTGGTCATCCGGGTACATCGACAAAGGAGCAATCGCCGGCGCTATATGCACAGAAACTCGCCGATCAAGGATTTATCGTATTGACCTTTGATGCTGCATATCAAGGTGAGAGTGGAGGTTTGCCTCGTGGTCTGGAAAATCCCGCGCAGCGAGTCGAGGATTTTAAGGCTGCTGTTTCCTTTCTAAGCGTCCAACCAGATATCAATGCCAACAGAGTTGGTGTCCTGGGCATATGCGCGTCGGGCGGTTATGTCATCTCCGCTTCCGCGGGCGACCGCAGGATAAAGGCAGTCGCGACCGTCGCAGCGGTTGACGTCGGCCTGCAAATCCGTGTCGGTGCGGACGGAAAACAGGACGCAGCGGTCATCAGCAGTCTGCTGGATGCGGCCGCGCAAGCTAGAACCCGGTCAGCAGGGGGCGAAGATATGGGGAGCTTCCCGATTTTTCCTGCATCTGAAGAAGAGGCACGCGCTGGAGGGCTCCATGTCTTTGAGGGCTGGGAGTATTACTGCTCAGATCGATGCAGTCATCCGCGCTCAGCAAAGTCGCTCACCTGGGATAGCGTGGACAGAATGGCCACATTTGATGCATTCCGCTTCATCGAAATGATCGCACCTAGACCGCTGTTGATGATTACAGCCGAAAGAGCTGTGACCGCATGGATGACTCGTGACGCTGTTGCAAAAGCACGAGAACCCAAATCACTGTATACGGTCAAAGACGCTACCCACGTCGATCTTTACGATAGAGTTGACGCTGTTGATGACGCCGTGGCGCAGCTAGTTGCCTTCTTTTCTAAAGCTCTTTAGCTCTTCTACGGGATCTGGGTCGGCGAGCAAAGGTCGATCAGGTATCCTTCATTGCGCTCATGGGTAACCGCTCGCTCCTCCGTGCTTGGCATCACCTCGAATCGTCAGGGCTACCGGACAGTAGTTTTCATAGGGCCTCGCCGCGCCGTTCGCCGTTCAGTTAGCGGCGTCGTCCCAGTTTCTGTTGGTTCGCGCGTAATGGCTTGCGCCGCTGTTTGCTAGGGATCATAAATCACCCATTGCCTCGGCTCTCTGCCCCCGACCAGAAATCCGGGCTGGCAAGGACAACTTTGTGGCCTGCAAAGCAAATTGCCGCACTCGCTCAACCTTTTCATGGGACTGACCCTCTGCACCCCGTGAGAACTTGTGGAGCAGCAAGTCACCCAAACCGTTGGAGCCGCCCCAAGATCAGGGACGGTTCCAATGATGGATTTTGCTTGTCGGCTTTGAGAGTTTTGCCGAACTAGCCATGCAGGAGCGGCGGCCCTTTTCGAGCGCGAAGTGCCAGTCCGAAAACAATGTAGCTCCAACCTTGGAAGATTAGATCTACCGTTAAAAAGGCACACGCCCAAGGCAACGAACCATCCCCAATTCCCTTCAACTTGTCTAATAGAAGTGCCGAGCCCGGCGTTGGATGCCACTGTCGACATCGAGATACCCTTTCTAATGACTTGGGTGATTGAACTAAAATTGGCTTTTTTCAAGAGAAGGTATTCGGATCGGTTATTTTGCTCTCGCGGCGGCGTCGACTGTTTGAGCAATCCACTGTTCCACGCTCAGCCCGCCTTGGCGGTCGACAACTCTGCCACCGCGGGAAAATAATTTGTTCGGCGCTTTTGCTTGGCACATACCGTAGTCGCGCAAAACAGCGATAGCGGACGCCGTTAGTCGAGAGAGCGCATGGGCTGATAGTTCCTCCGCCGAAGTGCCATCACCAGCAGAATTGCGCCAAATTAGCTCCAAAGCATTTTGAGCCGCTGAAATCGCCGAAGTTCATTGGTGCCGCCCTGTAGACTAGGTCAAACGCTCTTGAGTGGTCCGTCATTGAGCCCGACACTGTTCGAAGGTTTAATCATTCGACGCCGCGCCGTTTGGCCGACTTATGGCATCTTCTCCAAAAGGCACCTGGTGTGGAATTACGCAGCTCTTGCGCGGCCTGCATGGCCGCCTCCGCGTCGCGCGTCCCCATTTCTAACGAGCGAACTCGAGAGACGTCTCTCTTCCCTCAAGTCATCGCAAACATCGCGGTAGTCACTTCTTAGAGGCGCTCGCCGTCCTTCGAGACGCGGCGAGAGATCCGTCCTCCCAGAGTTTCGTTTTCTAAGAGATCGAGACATCGGAGAGCCTGCTGGCGTGGCCTACTCGTGATCGTTGCTGAGGCGATGAGATTCCCAACCTGCCAACATTCGGTCGATCGTCTGCAGATCGTATCCCCGCACGATCAGACGTCGTATACGCTCTGCTCGAAGGTTGGCCCGCCATTGGTGAATGGTCATTCCCGCACTCAGTTCGAAGGATGCAGCTAGATCAAGCGGCGACATGCTGACCTCCGTCGATAGTTCGGAAAGGGACAGGTCGCCGTCGAGATGCTCCGCGATGCGATCCTTCGTTCGAGCTTCCTGACCACGTGACAGACGTTGTATCGTTGTTGTCCCGATCCTGCATCCAGCATAAGTCTTGATCGCATGAGCCGTGGCAGCAATGCTGACGTGGTCCACCAGTAGGCGGTTCGAATCCCGCGGAGCCCGGAAACACGGAAGGATCGCCCGCGCCAGATTGTGGAGGATGACATCCTTCACGCCCAGTCCCGGATAATGATCGAAACTGTCTACGTCTGGCAGGCCTTCTCGTTCTGCGACTTCCAGAAGAGCCTCGCGCGGCAGGTAGAAGCTCAGGTGATGAAACGTGCTGATGCTGTCGGCGACAGGCGAGGAGCGCAGGTCGTAGATGTTCGCTGTTCCGGCAGGAAGGAAATCAGTCTGTACCCGGCGGCCGTCGATAAACAGCCCATGGGAGTGTACGTCGCGGAGCTGTATCGTCACCAGGAACGCATCTTCGACGGGGATCGGCTCAGTGAGACCGGTGTCCTCTTTGTCGCAGCGGATTTCCGTCACCGCCACTTTGGCGTTCTTCAGGGTCCGAGCGACAAACGAGGGTGCCGTGTCGGTCTTGAACGTACGCCGCAGCGTCTCGCCGTAGGCTCCGTTTTCCTTCATGTCGAGACCTCCCAGAGTGACCGGCGGTATGCGCCCGGCGTCGCGAACACGAGACGGGCAAATGACCGTGTGAAATGGCTCTGATCGGCGAACCCGCAGGCATGCGCGATCTCGCCCAACGTGAGCGACGTCGACCGCAGCAAGTCTTTCGCACGCTCGCATCGTCGGAGTACCATCCATTGGTGTGGCGCGACCCCGACGGTCTGCTTGAACGCACTAACGAAGTGCCGTGCGGACATGCCACACTCGCGCGCTATTTGCGCCAGAGGCACCTCTCCGGCAATGTTGGCGTCGATCAATTCCTTGGCCCGCCGTTCCATTTTCTGCGTTAGCCCAGTCGGCATTCCCTTTTCCAATATGCGAAGATCGCCATAGCCTCCGGCAAGATGCGTTGCGACCGCCAGCGCCAGGTGATCAAGGAAGAGCTGGCTTGCGTACTCCGGGGTCTGGAAGGCGGGAAGGATAGCGGCGCTGAGGCTCGCCACTACTGGGTCGTCGGTCGGACGGCCCTCGTGAGCATTCAGCTCGCTGAAGATCGCACCATTCTCCTCGGCAAGCGTGTCGAACGCCGCCTTCGGAAGGTAGTACATCACGCAATTCGAGGTCTCGCGAACGAATGCGATCGGGTCGACCCGCAAGTCGTAGATCGAGGTCTGTCCTGCAAACAACGGCAACCGTCCGCTGCCGCGGCCATTGATCCAGAGCTCGTGCTCCAGGCAATCCTCGACCTGGAACGCGACGAGATACGCGTCTTCCGTTGGAATGGGAGATGTCAGGCTGGGCCGTTGGCAGCGAATGTGGGTGATGCCTATTTCCGATCGTTTCAAACTGGTCGTGACGATCGAAGGCGCGCTTTCGAGTTGGAAATGATCCCCGAGCTTCTGCCCATAAACCCCTTGGCTTCGCATTTTCGGCCTCCAGCCAACCGCTGACGATCCTAGACGGTCTTCGGAAGCATCCCCTGCATGATGTGGCCGTCCTTTGGACGAAATGGACGCAAATGGCCGATCGCGCATGAAGCGTCCAACCTTCGTCGCCCCGATGCCGCGAAATCCTCAGCAGTCGCTTGGAGAAATTTGGCGAAAGCGACGCTGCAGATGCCGTCGGCCTGCAACATCAGGGCGACGAGAGGATCCGCCATCATCTCCTCGATCGTCATTTCGCTCCGTCCCCCGCAATCGCGCTTCATCAGCCGTCCTCCGACATGTCGAACAAGTGGCGGATGCGATCCGCAAAGGAATATGTGGGCTGCTCCCTCGACTTGACCCTATCGGCCATGACGTGGTTGTCATGCTCCGTATGCTTGAAGGAGAGCAGTCCAAGATGATCGAGAACTCCCTTTCGGGTCTCCATGATCTGCCGCAAAATATCCTGCGGGGCTTCGTAGATCACGACCGGGGTCAGTGCCCGTTTGGTCGCCGTCTCGGGGGTGTCTGTCAGGACACCCACGTTCACCGAAGCAGTCGTGTGGAGAAAGTCTCGTGAGTTCGACGGTCGACCCGGCAACCTCTCGCTCTACGACCACGACGCCACTTCGAATGATAGCTAGTCCCCGCAGGGTCTCGCCTTCAGACACGATGACTGATCCCCTTTCGAAAATACGTTTTCCGAGCGATCCGGCCAGTATCTCCTTCTCTTCCTCCGTCAGGCTCCCGAACAACGGAAGGGATGAGACCAGACGCCATGGCGTACCTCGGTCGCGTTCTTCGCTGTCTTGGGCATGGAACCCTGCTGCCGCGGCAGGAGCCGCAAGCCTGAGGCCGGAAGCCCGCAGGTGCCGAAAAACGAGGTCGAACAGTTCATTCTTCGCCGCCATGGTTCGCGAGATATCCTTCACCCTGCATACCAGTTCGACTTCGACAGCGATGCTGTCCAGCGCTGTGATCCTCACCGAGGGTTCCGGGTGCTTGAGGATGTGGTTGCTGCTCGAAAGCACAGTCCGCATCACGTCCTCGATCACCAAGGGAGAGTGGGTCGGTCTGACCCGGAGAACCAGAGATATTCCGTGCGTTTCGTCGGGACTGCTCTGGTTGACCAGTCTTGCCTTCGCAAGGGCGCTGTTTGGAACGATAACGAGGTCGTTCGTCCCGCTAAGCAGGTGGGTCGCTCGCCAGTTGGTTTCGACGACCCGCCCCTGGATGCCGTCATCGAGGACTATCCAGTCCCCGATGCGGTAAGGTTTCCCGAGATTGAGTGCGACGCCTGAGAAGACGTCGGCGAGGGTATTCTGCAAGGCAAGGCCGAGGACGATGGCAAATACGCCCGATGTTGCAATCAAGGTGCCAACCGGGATCTGCAGCACGTAGGAGATGATCGAGAGCGCGGTCCCGACGAAGACCATTCCGACAAGGATATCCTGTAGGAGTCGCCCCTCGCGCGGCGTTCGCTCGAAGATGAGAAACAACCGGATCAGGCTGACTAGGAGCATCGATCCCGATATCCACCAGACGGCTTTCGCGAACCCTGCGGCGGCGCGGCCGATGCCATCCTCTCCCGGAGGGAGTGCTTCGTATGGTGCGAGTCCTTGCAGGAAGAGAACGAACGTCAACGCGGCAAAGAATGCAGCGTTGAGCGCGACCTTCGTCGGCGCTGATCCTCGCCCGAAAATCCTCGTCACGATCCTGGCGAGTACGATGATCGTTAGCTGGACCCGATAATCGTGAACCAGAAGGTCCGTCATCTGGGTAACTGAGCCGGGCAGACGGAAGGCGGGCAGGCCGGCTGCTGCGTGAGGGCCAATCCCGAGGGAGAACTCGGCACATAGACCCGTGCTCGCGGGCTTCCTTCGAATAGGTGCCCGCGGAAAACCAGCGTGACAGTCACGAAGATCATGGCAAAGAACACGGCTGCAGCCGGAAACCCGGAATAGCTCTCTTCCGAGCGACGATTAGGTTTCGACATCTGGGGCGCCGCCTTCAACGCTTAGGTCAGGTAGATGACGGAGCCTTCCGGTCTGGCGGCGGCAGGCTCCGGGCGTGCCCCTCTAGCGGGTCGTGATCCCTGACCATCGAGCCGAACGCAGACCTCCATGTATCGGAGGAGCCGGGCGCGACCCGTCGACGCCGTCGCCCATATGGAGAGTGGCGCACTGGCCGTCGATAGGGCCGGCGCCGCGCATCTGACCCTTGTGCCGAACCCGGCGACACTTCCTCCGGAGCCGAAGAGCGAGTTGAAGGCCAGCTCGCCAGAGCTGTGGCAAAGGAGAAGCTGTATGGTAGCCTTTAGCAACGCATTCTTGCCGACAAGCGTGCCTGATCCTGCGGCACGACGCACGGCGTTCCTCGTTGGTGGCAGATCGACCAAGACTGCGTCGGGAGAAACCAGGCTCTCGGCCCGTGCAGGGTGGAACGCGCCATCGAGGAATTCACGGAGGATTTCGGCGGGGTCGTTTCGCATGAATGTCTCCTTATGCCGACGGTATGTCCCTGGAACGGATACTGGGATCGGAGAGGCTCAATCCGAGCCTATGAATTCGGTGATGAGAGCGACGGCCTGGTCAGGCTGTTCTTCCATGATCCAATGGCCGGAATCCTTGATGACCGCGCCGCGGACACGTTCAGCGACGGAAAGCAGTTCGTCCTTCATTTGTTCCCCATAGGAATGGTCTCCGCCGACCGCCAGGATCGGCATCTTCAGCTTTCCCTTCTCGGCAAAGATCGCCCGGTTGTCCTTGGCGTCCTGTGCAAACGCCGCGAACTGGCCGCCGAAGGCATCGTGGATGGCGCCCGGTCGGGCGTAGAGCTCCGCATAGTGATTGCGGGTCTGCTCATCGATCCTTGAAGGATCCGCCGACAGTTCGTTATAAAAACGGTCCAGAAGGATCCGCTCGCGTCCGGCAACGAGACGCTCGACGTCGGGACCTCTGAAGTTGAAATGCCAGACCTTGGGATTCACGAGCTGCTTGTCCCAGTTTCCAAGACCGGGCAGCGGGGCGTCCATGATCACCCACTTCGTCACCCTGTCCGGATACTGGACTGCCAGCCTGTATCCGACCATGTTGCCGATGTCATGGGTGACGAGATCGAAGTTCTGGATCCCCATGTCGTAGAGCGCCTTGGCGAATGCCGTCGCCTGGCTGACTTTCTCATAACCGCCTTCAGGATGGTCGGAGAGACCCATTCCGCGGAGATCGGGGACGATGACGGTATGGGATTTGGCGAGTTCCACCGCGACAGGTTCCCACATGTCGCCACTGTCGCCGAATCCATGGAGAAGGAGAACTGCCGGGCCGCTGCCTCCAATCCGAAAAAACTGCCCGGCGCCGTTCATGGTGATGTCTTGCCGGATGAAGCTCGGAGGAAAGGCCTTAACGTCGGCTGCCGCTTGCGGCGCGTTCAGTCCGGCCGCGAACACGACCGACATAATCAGGCGGGCCGGGACTCCAAAACGGATGTTCATTTCGAGCTCCTTCATGTCGTTATGGAATTGTAGCCGAACGTCTCGGGCTCCCTCTTGCGCCCTTCGGTCGCCTATTGGCGAAACGGGACGCAACCAATTTAATCAAGCGGATACGGACGCAAGCTCGAGGAGTGTTGTCCTGTCACGGAACCAGATTGGTGACACAATCTCCGGCGTTTTCGCCAGCGGGATCATCAGCTTTGGTTGTTCGGCATCTGCAGTGTTTTCGAACCCGACGAATAAAAACGGTCGCCACACTCCGAAGCAGCCCGTCTTCGACGCTCCGCTTCCGAATTGAAACGGATACGATCTCCGGCGTGTCGTCCCGACCGAGTAAACTCTCGGCGATGATCGCAGACGGTAGGGGCGCACCCGTATACGCGGCGATAAGGCCGTTGCTCTCGAACTCGAGCATGACAAACGTCAGCAGGGAAGGTGGCAGTCGCCTTACCCTGCCGCTGCAGACATCCAGTTCCCGGCCTTCGGAAGTCATTTCTCCGGAGCCACCTTCACCGCGGAATCGATACCATTTCGAATGCCGCGCGATGTAGTCGGCACTCCAGCGAACGTCGCATTCCACGCCGCCGTTTCGCGTAAGGTCGCAAAGCTCAGCGAGGGTTTCCAGGAATATTCTGCGATAGCTGGCATAGGTCATCGTCGTTTCCTTTGAGAATCGAACGGAAAACTTCACAACCATGGTCTTCCGCGTTGCGTGGCTACGCCGCGCAGATGATCAGTGCTGCGCCAACGAGGGCGACAACGTCTTCCACGAACGCTGCTGGACGGTCGTTGCCGAACGAAGCCGCCATCTGCCGACGCGCCCATGCTCCGCCCAGCGTCCCGACGACGGCTCCGAACGCGCCAAGTCCGATACCTGCGGCGATCAGATTGCCTGCGGCTCCGAGGGTGCCCCCGGCAAGCGCGCCCATCAGGATACGCGCACCGAACTGCACGGGCACCTTCCGCGACGGCGTTGACGGCAACTGGTCGGTCACGAGTTCGACGCAGGCGAGGGCAGTCAGGATCCACGGCGTCCATTGATAGCCCATGAACCAAAGCCAGGAATTCGAGACGTCGAAATAAAGAAGCGTCGCGCCCCAGGCGACGGCCGCAGGAGCGGTGAAGGCCCGCAGTCCTGAAACGATCCCCGCGAACAGTGCAAGCAGTACGATCATGTCCGACCTCCTATAGAGTGCTCATGCCGCCGTCGATGGTGAGTTCGCTGCCGACGATCTAGGGAGCCTCGCCCGACGCCATGAAAACGATGGTCTTTGCGACCTCCGAAGGCTCCCCGAAACGGCCGGCCGGAATCTGGCCCTGGATCTGGATGGCCATCGCCTTCATGTCCGTGCTGCTTCCCGCCACGATGACGCGCGCCCCTCGGCGATGAGGTGCGGGGCGGTCTCAAGCCCGATTCCGCTGGTGCCGCCTGCAATGAGTGCCGTCTTGTTTTCCAACCGAGGCATCTTGTTCTCCTTCGGGGCGGGGTGCCCTTGAAGACGAATGCTAGGCGCGAAACGAGGGACTTTTATTGAAGAAGCAGGACACGAACGCGTAGCCGCAACCCACGATGTCCCGATCGTTATGTAGCCGTCCGGCTTGAAGGACTAGCTCATCCAGACGCGATGCTTGACGAACCGTTCGGCAAGCAGGTCGATGAACAGACGGACCTTGGTCGGAAGATGGCTTCTATTCGGGTAGACCGCATTGATTGCGAATTCCACGCCCCGATATTCCGGGAGCAGGCGGACGAGTCGTCCTTCGGCCAGATCCTCGGAAACGAGGAAGCTGGGGGCGAGGCTGATCGCCCGCCCGTTGATAGCCATATACCGGAGTGTCTCAGCGCTATTGGTGACAACGGAGCCACTGACCTTCACCTGGCTTCTTTCACCGCCGTCCACCTCGAAGGTCCAGTCGTCGCCGTATGGATAGTAGGTGTAGCGGGTGCAGTCGTGACCCGCGAGGTCGGCCAGCGCCGAAAGACGCTGACGGGTGTCGAGATAGGACGGCGAGCACACGAGGATATGCCGCCATGGGGTGAGCTTGCGGGCGACAAGGCTGGAATCCGGGGCTGGCGTCGTGCGAATGGACAGGTCGTACCCGTCCTCAATCATGTCAACCATTCGCTCGGTAATGCTCAGATCCAGGGAAACGGACGGATAGAGCTGGAGGAATTCATCCATGACCGGAAGAAGAAACCTCACGACGGCGGCCGTGGAATTGAATTTGAGGACGCCACGCGGCGTGGTGGTCAGCGCGCCTGCGGCGCGATCCGCCTCATCGAGGTCGGCGAGGATCTGGGCCGAGCGGTCATAGTAGAACTTCCCCGTTTCCGTGAGGCTGACCTTGCGCGTGGTGCGGTTCAGGAGGCGGACGCCGAGCCTCTCCTCGAGCGACTGGACATGCGTCGCTACCATCGTGACCGACATGTTCAACCGTCGTGCCGCTGCGGTGAACCCTCCGCACTCCACCACTTTTCCAAAGACCGAAAGACTCGTCAACCGATCCATGTCCGCACCTCTATTATCCGCTCTCAGCGTATGATCCTTACCGATATACGCGGATTATCAATCGGTGAATAGCGGGGCATCTTTACGTCATCCAACTAGGGCTGCGCCTCAGACGCGCCGAATAACAGGAGAATTGAAATGGTCGAACTGCCCCGCAAGGAGGTTTTCGAAACCTCCGCAGAAGCCGATCGGAAGATCAAGGACGTGCCTTCGTCTCCTGTCGAACAGCCCGCTGCCGCACAGCCTGCTCCAGCGGCCAAGCCACGCAAGAGTGTCGTCAAGAAGGGCGTACTGATCGCGGTTCTCCTGGCAGGTGCAGCATACGGCGCCCATTTCGGTCATGACTACTGGACTGTCGGCCGCTTCATCGAATCCACCGACGACGCTTACGTGAAGGCCGACTACACCACCGTCGCCCCGAAGGTCGCTGGCTACATCAGGGAGGTCCTTGTCAACGACAACGACGTCGTGAAGGCAGGGCAGGTGATCGCCAGGATCGACGACAGGGACTTCAAGGCCGCTCTCAACCAGGCGAAGGCCGACGTGAAGGCCGCGGACGCCGCCATCACCAATGTCGACGCCCAGATCGATCTCCAGCAGTCGGTGATCGGTCAGGCCAAAGCCTCGATCGATGCTTCGAACGCCTCGCTCGTCTTCGCAAAGTCCGAGGCGGCCAGAAACGCCCGTCTCATCATCAGCGGGGCGGGTAGCCAGTCGAAGGCTGAGCAGACCCAGTCACTGATGGATCAGGCGTCGGCTGCCGTCGAACGCGACCAGGCTGCCCTCGTCGCGGCCCAGAGCAAGGTGCCCGTCCTGAAGACGCAGCGCGACCAGTCGGTCGCCCAGAGGGACAGGGCGGCCGCAGCGGCCCAGCAGGCTGAACTGAACCTGTCCTACACCAACATACTTTCCGCCGTCGACGGCACCGTCGGCGCCCGCTCCATTCGTGTCGGCCAGTTCGTCACGTCGGGCACGCAACTGATGGCCGTCGTGCCGCTCCACTCAGTCTACGTAGTCGCGAACTTCAAGGAAACACAGCTCACCTACGTCAAGCCGGGCCAGACAGTCGAAGTAAAAGTCGACAGCTTTCCCGACCTCGAGGTGAAGGGTCATGTCGACAGCATCTCACCCGCCAGCGGTCTCGAGTTCTCGCTTCTGCCTCCCGATAACGCGACGGGCAACTTCACGAAGATTGTCCAGCGCATTCCGGTGAAGATCCTGATCGATGACGAGGAACTCGTGGGCCGCCTGCGGTCCGGCATGTCCGTCGAACCAGAAATCGACACCAAGGAAGCCCAGCTTTCGGAAGGCAAGTAGGGATTGCCCGCTCCTGGCGGATAATCCTTCCGTTCCTTTCCCGATTATCGGCAACCCATCGTCATGAGAGATTCCGCATCAGCCGGAAGGAGATAAGTCATGGCTACGCTTCAGATCGCAGCAAACAGCAACCAGCATCCCAAGGTGGCCCCCGCGCAGTCTGCCAAGTCCGAAATGAGTTCGTTCCGGATGTGGTGCGCCGTCGTCGGCTCAACCCTCGGCGCCTTCATGGCCGTCCTCAACATCCAGATCGTCAATGCCTCTCTCGCAGACATCCAAGGCGCGATCGGGGCAGGCAAGGACGACGGCGGCTGGATCTCGACTTCGTACCTGATCGCCGAGATCGTCGTCATCCCGCTCAGCGGCTGGCTGGCAAGGGTCTTCTCCGTCCGCAACTACCTTCTGGTCAACGCGATCCTCTTTCTGGTCTTTTCGATCGCCTGCGCCTTCGCCGTCAACCTGCAGCAGATGATCGTGCTCAGGGCCATCCAAGGCTTCGCTGGCGGCGTTCTGATCCCAATGGCCTTCACCATCATCATCACGCTTCTGCCAAAACCCAAGCAGCCGATCGGTCTCGCGCTCTTCGCGCTTTCGGCCACGTTCGCCCCGGCGATCGGCCCGACCATCGGCGGCTACCTCACCGAGAACTACGGCTGGGAGTTCATCTTCTACGTCAACCTGGTACCCGGTTCCCTCATGGTCGCAATGCTCTGGCTGTCGCTCGACCGTGCACCGATGAACCTCAGCCTGCTGGCGAAGGGCGACTGGCCCGGCATCGTCACCATGTCCATTGGTCTCGCCGCCCTTCAGACCGTTCTTGAGGAAGGCAACAAGGAAGACTGGTTCGGCTCCGACTTCATCGTCCGCCTGTCGGTCATCGCCGCTGTCTCGCTGACTTTGTTCCTGATCATCGAATTGAAGACTGCTCATCCGCTGCTCAACCTCCGCCTGCTGATGCGCCGCAACTTCGGCTTCGGGATCGTCGCGAATTTCCTGCTGGGCATCGCGCTCTATGGGTCCGCATTCGTTCTGCCGATCTACCTGTCGCGCATCCAGGGCTACAACTCGGAACAGATCGGTATGGTTCTCGCTTGGACAGGCATCCCACAGCTTCTGCTGATCCCGCTGGTTCCGCGACTGATGAAGCGCTTCGACGTCCGCCTGCTGATCATAGTCGGGTTTGCGCTGTTTGCCGCATCAAACTTCATGAACGTGTTCATGACGGGCGACTATGCGAGTGACCAGCTATTCTGGCCGAACGTCGTGCGCGCCGTCGGTCAAGCCCTCGTCTTTACGCCACTCTCGGCTATCGCCACGGCTGGCATAGAGCAGGAGAACGCTGGCTCCGCGTCCGCGCTCTTCAATATGATGCGCAACCTTGGCGGCGCAGTGGGCATCGCCTCGCTGCAGACCTTCCTGTCGAAGCGCGAGCAGTTTCACTCGAACATCCTGACGAACTCCGTCAGCGTTTTCGAGGAGGCCACCCGGACCCGTGTCGCAAAACTGACGACGTACTTCATGAACCACGGTGTCAGCGACCAGGCCACGGCGACCCACAAGGCAATCGTCGCCATCGCATCGAGTGTCCGCAAGCAGGCAAACATCATGTCCTTCAGCGACACGTTCTTCCTACTAGGGGTCGCTCTGGTCGTCGCCCTCGTTGCTTCGCTTCTTCTGAAAAAGCCGGGCCAGGTTTCCGGCGCTGGCGCCCACTAATCCGCAATCGAAAGGCACGTCGATGAACACGATCATGCAACAGCCGATGTCACGCCGGCAGCGCGCGGAGAAGGGGCGGCCCATGGATCCCGGCTCGATCCTCTCGGTCCTGGAATGGCTTTCAGGTGACGAGTGCCATGCGATCGACGAGGCCGGACTGATCTCCGGACTAGGGCGCAGACTACGCCAGATCGGCCTTCCGGTAGACAGGCTCACGCTCCATCTCATGACCCTGCATCCGGAAATTCTCGGCCGCACCCTGGCATGGGCGCCCTCCGAGCCGATCGAGATCCACGATCGCGAGCACGGGATGAAGCTTGCTTATGCGACCAGCCCTCTTCGCAAGGTGATGGATAGCCGTGAACCCATGATCGTCGACACCAACGATCAACAGTGGCCTTGGCAGCATATCGACGTGTTCAGGGATCGCGGGCTGGTTCAGCTCGTCATCGCGCCACTCTGCAATGTCGACGGTCCCGTCAGCGCGGCGGTGTTCGGGACCAAACGTCCGGGTGGATTCGCAACGTCGGAGATCCGGGCCATCGAACGCATTCTCCCGGCTCTCCGCAACACCTGCGAGCTTCGCGTCATGCGTCAGGCGGAACTCTCCCTGCTCGATGTGTACATCGGACCGATGACCGCACAGCGCATCCTCGCCGGGAGGATCCGGCAGGGTGAGATCGAGACCATGGAGGCCGCGCTTTTGCTGTGCGATCTCCGTGGCTTCACGGAGCTTTCAAACAAATTGCCCGAAGACAAGGTCCTCGATCTTCTCAACGCGTACTTCGACATCGTCGTTCCGGCTATCACCAGCCAGGGAGGTGAGGTGCTGAAGTTCATGGGCGATGCGGTGATGGCGTTCTTTCCGACCTCGGATGCGGTGATGGCGAGCGAGCAGGCTCTCGCGGCGACGGACCAGATACTCGATGAACTCTCGCGGTTCGACATGGAGGGTGTCAGCATCGATGCCGCCGTCGCGCTGCACTACGGAAAGGTGAGCTACGGCAACGTCGGTTCGGGGAGACGCCTAGACTTCACCGTGATCGGCTCCGACGTGAACCTTCTCAGCCGCATCCAAACCGCCTGCGGCGCGCTCGGGAACTCCGTCCTGATGTCGGACGCATTCCGGCGCAGGGTAGGGACGGAGAACGTCGTCACAACGAAATTCCACCATCTGAAGGGATTCGATGACCCGATCGAACTCTTCACGATCACGACGCCGAAAACACGCACTCACTGACCGAGTGGTGTCTGGCGCCGAGGGATCGCGGCGTACGGCCGTGCGTCTCAATCAACCAACAAGGAAAAGAAAAATGGCACCTCGTTTCAACTTCGGAAAAGCTTCTCCGGAAGCCTACAAGGCCGTAGCCGCTCTGGATCAGTTCGTGCAAGACAGCGGTCTCGAAGCGCACGTTCTCCACCTCATCAAGCTTCGCGCTTCGATCATCAACGGCTGCGCCTATTGCGTGGACATGCACGTCAAGGAAGCCCGTCGCGACGGCCTCTCCGAGCAGTGGATCAATCTCATGTCAGTCTGGCATGAAGCGCTTGTCTATGATGCGAAGGAACGTGCTCTCCTCGCATGGGTCGACGCCGTGACGAATATCTCCAAGACTGGCGCGCCCGACTCTGATTTCGAGGCACTCAAGGCACATTTCTCCGAAACCGAGATGACGCTGATCACGGTGGCGATCGGAACGATCAATGTCTGGAACCGCCTCGCTGTCAGCTTCCGAGTTCCTCATGCGCTGGATGGCGCTGCGAAGGCTGCGTAAGCAGTCCATCGCTCCGGCGACGGGACTGTAGAAAGCCTAAGACGGCCGCCACGATGGCGGCCGTCACGCTTCTTGCGAAGTCATTTTGGCCTGAAGAGAGCCTGGTATTGTTCCTGTGTGAACGTCTGATAACCGAACTCGCCGCGAGGATGCTTGTCGGCCCAAGCCAAAACCTCCGGGGTGGGAACGACCAGCGTCCTCTGTCCTTTTGGATGAAAGCAGTTCTTTCCGCTCTTCATGTAGAAGGCTCCGAACTGCTTGATGTACGTCCGCCCCTTTTTCGGGTTGGTGCCATCGATTTCGGTGACCGAGTAACCAAGCATATGGTGCTGCGTCTGTCGAACGACTGCGATGCTTCCGGTCTCGGCATTGCGGTAATATGTTTCTATGTCGGCTTGGGTCTGCAGCGCGCAAGGCGAAACTTTGGTTCTGTAGGGTTCGGCCTTCACATCCTTGGCTTCGGCCGTCACGTCGGAGACTTCTCGTTTCCGACTCTCCACAACCACTGTCTTCTTCGTTTTATCCAAGTCGTCCTCCACTCCGATCCCTGTAATTGCAGCGGGCGGCCTGACGTAGGTTGGCGAAGTGTCGCTTTCAAGCCAAAGTTGCGAGGGTCGGTCGCGGTTCCGCGGAAATGTCATCGGCACACGTGCGTGGGTGGTTATTGCGGCCCAATCTGGCCAAGCCCGTCCTTTTGCTGCCAGACACTCAGATCGTCATCCTGCACGCATGGTCCGCACTCTTTCAATTTATCCAGGGTCGGGAGCGGGGACGGTGAGGCGGTATCTGCATGGCGCGCTTCAAGCACTCTGTCTCTTAACCGCCTCGGTCGCCGTAGCGGCCGACGCCTCCATGGACGGCATGGCAGAGCGCGTCCAAGCCTGCACACCGTGCCACGGTGTCGAAGGAAGGGGTACAAACGATCCCTATTTTCCGCGTCTCGCGGGCAAGCCCTCGGGCTACCTCTACAATCAGCTTCTTGCATTCCGGAGCGAGCGCCGGAAATACCCGCCGATGAACTACCTTCTGCAGTTCCTGCCGGACGCCTATCTGAAGCAGATCGCTGACTACTTTGCCGCTCAGACACCTCCGCTGCCAGCAAATGGTCCGACCGAGGTCAGCGCGGCGGTTCTCGATCACGGCAAGTCGCTTGTCACGGGCGGGGACGCTGAGCGGAGAGTTCCCGCTTGTGTCAGTTGTCACGGCTCCCTTTTGACCGGACAGGAACCCGGCATACCGGGGCTTCTTGGTCTTCGCGCAACCTATCTGAGCGCGCAGCTTGGGGGCTGGCGCTACGGAACGCGTACCGCAATCTCGCCGGACTGCATGCAGATCGTGGCGGGCCATCTCAATGAGGATGACGTGCGCGCAGTCGCCGCGTGGCTCGCTTTGCAACCAGCCCCGGAAAATGCCTCCCCATCGCCGAGCGGAAGCTTCGCGCTTCCCTTCGAATGTGGCAGCCAGCCCGAAAGGGGCGCACGCCCATGAGGTCGGTCATCGCCAGTGTCATGGTTGCGGCCATCGGTCCGGCGGTTGCATCGATGTTGTTCTCGAACGCGCCGATCCTCGCCCAGGAAGCAAGCTCGAAACCCGATTCGGCCATCGTCGAGAAAGGCGAGTATCTCGCGCGAGTAGGCGACTGCATTGCCTGTCATACCGCCCCCGAGGGAAAGGCTTTCGCAGGCGGGCACGCCATGCCGACGCCGTTCGGAACCATCTACACCTCGAACATCACACCGGATCCCGAGACAGGTATCGGGCGATGGAGCGCCGACGACTTTTACAGGACGATGCATGAAGGCCGCTTCCCAGACGGCGGACTTCTTTACCCGGCGATGCCATTCGGCTCATATACGAAGGTCAGTCGCGAGGACAGCGACGCGATCTATGCCTATCTCAGGACCATCGAGCCTGTTTCCCGGGAGAACAAAGAGCACGAGCTCGACTTCCCATACAATAACCGCTCGCTCGTGCTCGGATGGCGGACCCTCTTCTTCAAAGAAGGTGAATTCAAGCCTGACACGGCGAAATCCGACGATTGGAACCGGGGCGCCTATCTCGTCGAGGGGCTGGGTCACTGCGGCATGTGTCACACACCGATCAATTCGCTGGGCGGCAATTCCGAATCCGACGCCTTCAAGGGTGGTTTGATCCCGATGCAGAACTGGTACGCGCCGTCGCTGACCTCCAACAAGGAAGCGGGGCTCGGCGAGTGGAGCATCGAGGACATCAGCGACCTGCTGCAGAAAGGCATCTCAAATCGCGGAGTCGTCTACGGCCCGATGGCAGACGTGGTCTATAACAGCCTGCAGTATTTGAACGACGCAGACACGCGGGCGATGGCGGTCTATCTGAAAAGCATAGCACAAGACTCGCCCGAGCCTGCCGTATCGCGCCTGCCGCACGCCGAAAGCAGCCTGCTCGTCAGCCTAGGGAAGGCCGTCTACGACGGCCAGTGCGCAAGCTGTCACGGGGCGAAAGGCGAGGGTAGGCCGCCTCACTATCCGCCGCTCGCGGGCAACCAATCCATTCAGATGGACTCCGCAGTGAACGCGATCCGCATGGTGCTCAACGGCGGCTATCCTCCGGGAACGTTGGGGAATCCGATGCCACATGGAATGCCTCCGTTCTCGGTGAGCCTTTCCGACAATGAGGTCGCAGCGGTCGTCAGCTACATCAGGACATCGTGGGGCAACACGGGCGCTCCGGTCAGTGCCGCCGAAGCCAATCAGTTGCGCGCGGCCCCGCTCCAATGAGGACACCATGATCAACACCGACACACCGGATGGAGATACAGCCGTACGCGACCAGAAGGTCGACGACATCGTGGCGAGCGGCCCGAGCGGCGCCATCGTTGTCGCGGGCATCGCCACTGCCGTGGTCATAGCCATGTGGCTGCTCTTCTACTTTCTCGTCTTCCTCCCGCGCGGAGCCATGCCATGACTGTCGATAGTCACCATTCCACGAGTGCGCTCGTCGCCGCGCGCATCGAGCGCAGATGGGCCGCGATCTCGATCGTGATCATCGCGTTCCTGACGGGGATGGCTGCCTATGCCGGGATCCATCAGGCGACGATGCCTCAGGCCCAAGTGGAGACTATCGATCCCGTCACACTGCACCTCTCCGGAGAGTTCGTGGAATCGAATCTTGGCACAGCGGTGGAGCCAGATGGATCGGTGACTGTCCGTGCCGTCGGCCAACAATACTCCTTCACTCCGCCCTGCATTCTCGTTCCCGCCGAGACGAAAGTGGTCATCCGGGCGACCAGCGCCGATGTCGTTCACGGGCTTCTCATCCAGCAGACCAATGTGAACACTATGCTGGTGCCCGGCTACGTCTCCGAACAGACCGCACGGTTTCCCACCATCGGAGAGCATCTGATGCCCTGCCAGGAATTCTGCAGCGTCGGACACGAAGGCATGTGGGCGAAGGTCAAGGTGATCGATCGCAACGAGTTCATGGCGCTCGCCGCCGCCAAGCGGAGACTGAGCTGTGTTAAGTAGCCGACGCCTGATACTCGCGCACTTCTGGCTTGCCTTCGGCGTCTTCGGATTAGCCCTGATCCTCGGCGCCTGGCAGATGTTCATCCGCAGCCCGCTGGCATCATGGATAGCTAATCCGGAGTGGTACTATCGGTCGGTGACCGCCCACGGGACAGTCATGGGCTATGTCTTTCCGACTTTGGTCGCCATGGGTTTCGGTTACGCGATTACGGAAAGCTCGCTGAAGACCGCACTGATCGGAGGACGCTGGGCCTGGGCCGGGTTCTGGCTTATCGTCGTCGGCGCTGTCACAGCAATGATCCCGGTCTCGTTGGGACTGGCGTCCGTTCTCTACACTTTCTATCCGCCGATGATCGGCAACCCGTTCTACTACATCGGCGTAGTTTTGGTCGTGGTCGGCTCGTGGATCTGGGTCGCCCTGATGTCCGTCAACCTCTACCACTGGAAGCGCGCTCATCCGGACGCTCCAGTGCCTCTAGCCATGTATGCCAATGTAGCCAGTTCCTACCTCTGGGGGTGGACAGCGGTCGGGGCGGCTCTTGAGCTTTTGATTCAGATTATTCCCGTAGCGCTAGGACTTCGTTCGACTATCGATGCCGGGCTGGCGCGCGTCTTCTTTTCCTGGACGCTCCATGCGATCGTCTATTTCTGGCTCATGCCGACCTACATCGCCTACTACACGATCGTGCCCAGGGCGATCGGCGGCAAGCTGTATAGCGACAGCATGGCACGCATCTCGTTCGTGCTCTTCCTCGTCGTCGCGATGCCGATCGGAATCCATCACACCTTCGCAGACCCGCAGGTCGGCTCTGGCTTCAAGTTCGTCCATTCCGCCTTCACCGCGATTGTCGCGTTACCGACGCTGCTGACCGTCTTCACGATCTGCGCGTCCGTCGAGATCACGGGCAGGCTACGCGGAGGAAAGGGGCCGTTCGGCTGGCTCGTGGCGCTCCCGTGGAAGAACCCGACAATGCTCGCGGTCGCCTTCTCCTTCATCATGCTTGGCTTCGGCGGCGCGGGTGGCCTGATCAACATGAGCTACCAGCTCGATAGCTCGATCCACAACACCCAGTGGATCACCGGACACTTCCACCTGATTTTCGGTGGTGCGATCGTCATTATGTACTTTGTCATCGCTTACGATCTCTGGCCCCACCTGACCGGGCGATCGCTGCGCGACCTGTCGCTGATGCGTGCGCAGCTCTGGCTATGGTTTATTGGCATGATCGTCACAACCTTCCCCTGGCACTATGTCGGCATCCTCGGAATGCCCAGGCGGATGGCCTACTACGACTATTCGAACGCGGCGCTGGCTGATGAGGCCATGCCAGTCGTTCTGTCGGCCTTCGGAGGGTTCATTCTCGTGCTGTCGGCAGTTCTCTTCTTTGTTGTCCTGATCAGGGGACATCGCTCGACATCGGTCGAACCCGGCGTCTACACCTTCAGTGTCGCTGTCCACCCACCGGTCCGCGTTCCCGCGGCCTTGAACAGCCACGGCATGTGGGTCGCGCTGATGATCGGACTGACGGTGACGAACTACGGTTTCCCGATACTCCAGCTCGCGCTCCGACAGGACACTTCGGTACCTGCGGTCTATGTCGGGGTTCAGAGATGAGTGGCGAAAGGCTCCTCAGCTTTGCCAACAGGTGGTTTACGACCAGCGTCGGACTCACGGTGGCGATTCTCCTGCTGTCAGTCCTGACGGGGTTCGTTCTGCTTCCCTATGCTTCTCCGGACAGCCGTCTGACCGGACTATGGGATTCGATCTGCAGCGCGGCCGGGTTTCCCGTTCGGCGGTCGGCGGGCGATGTCATCGCTCTGGACTTTGCTGTCTCGTCAGCGAAATTAAACGAGACGATCCTGCGCAACCCGCCTGCCGAATCCATCGGGCGCGGCGCGACTCTCGCTCAGCAATGCGCGATCTGTCATGGACCAACCGGGATCAGCCGCGCGGACTCGCCGAACCTCGCAGGTCAGTACGCTGCCGTGATCTACAAGCAACTTCACGACTTCAAGACGGGCGCTCGAGTGAACACCGTCATGAGCCCGTTCGCCATCCATATGAGCGAGCAGGACATGCTCGACCTCGCGGCCTATTATTCGTACCTGCCGAGCTTGCCGGAAAGCGGTGCGAAAACCGTCGAACCAGTTCCAACGATCGTTGCCAGTGGAGCGCCAATGCGAGGGATCGCACCATGCGGATCATGTCATGGCGGCATTGAGACAAAAGAAGGGAGCCCCTGGCTGAACGGTCAGTCAGCTGTCTACGTCAAGTCGCAGCTGCATGCGTTTGCGGCAAGCGCCAGACGCAACGACACCAGCCAGCAGATGCGGAACATCGCAAGAGCGATGACGGAAGACGAAATCGACGCCGCCGCGAAATATTATTCGTCGTTGCAGTGAGGAGCATGAGGATGGAACGGTTGCGGATCGATCATGTCAGGCATGGGCAGGCCCTTCTGGCGATGCGGCTCCCTCGTATTCGACCATACTTGAGCCGCCCACACCTTGCCGAAGTTTGCGAGTCCTATAGCCTCGTCAGTCTCCAAATCGACAGGCTTCGACGCGAGAACGCTCCGCACGCCACCATTGAAGAGTATGAGGATCTGCGGCAGTCGATCGAAAAGGAAATGCGCGTCTACATGCTTCAATCCGGAAGGAGGACTGCCTGATCGCGTCAACGACCCTACGCTGCCTTGTCCGCCAGCATCGCCATCAGGACGTCGGACTGAGAGATTATTCCGACAAGCTTGTCGTTGACCGCGGTGACGGGAAGATAATGCAAACCTTCCTCCGCCAGATGAATGATCGCCTCTGAAATAGTCGCATCTGGAGAGACGGTCCGCACAGGCGTCGTCATGATGTCGCGCACGATCCCTGACGGTGCCCGGCCACTCGTCAAGGATACTCGCAACCTCTGCCTGAAGCCGATCGTAGGCTTGCCATTTCTCCAGCTTGCCTTGTCGAGGATGTCGGTCTGCGTAACAATACCGACAACCCGTGCCATGTCATCCGTAACTGGAAGCGCCTTGATATGGTGGAGCCGAAGAAGGTCAAGCGCGTGCCTGAGGCTGTCGTCCGCGGACACAGCGATCACACCACGGGACATGATGTCTCCACAGGTCGTCGTTCCACCACGTCGGGCATAGGACCTAAGCTCCGTCCGGTGAAGGATGTCGGCGAGATCCTCCCGATCCACGTCGATGATCTGGTCGTATTCCTTTAGCACTTCGTCGAGATCCTCGGTTCTGAAGCCGATGCGGTCGATGGGCGGTCTGTCGCCTGTCTTGTGGTCAGCCGGGTTTCGTTTCAATGAATGCGGATAGGGCCTGCCTGTCAGGTTGTTGAACGTTAGGGCGAGCAGCAGAAGCAGAATGGAGTTGCCTGCAACAGGCCAGAGTACGAAGCCGTACCCAAGCTCGTGTATGGCCGGGCCGCCCATGACGGCAGTGAGAGCAATTGCGCCGCTCGGCGGATGGAGGCAACGAAACGCCATCATAAGGGCGATGGCGATGCCGACGGCGATCGCTGCAGCCACGGCCAGGTTTGAGAACAGCAGGCCGACGGTAACGCCCGTCAGTGCGGCGATAGAGTTCCCGCCGATGATCGACCAAGGCTGCGCCAAAGGGCTTGATGGTACCGCGAAGAGAAGCACGGCGGAGGCGCCCATTGGTGCGATCAGCGTCGGTACACCAGACCCGCTTCCCACAGTTGCGACTGCGACCGCGCCAGTCGCAAATATTCCGAAGGTCGCCCCGAAGCCAGACCGAAACCGCTCGGTCAAACTGATCGTGGAGGCAACAGGTAGCAGACGTTTCAGGATCGATTGCATGCGAAGGCCTTGGGGAGACACGTGCTGGGATCAGGCAACAACGGCTGGAAGATCCGGAAGCGCCAGAAGATTTCGAAGTGGTACCGAGGGTCTCGTCAGGTCGGCGAGCGTGTATCCGTCAAGGACGTCGAGGAATGCCGCGGCGGCCGAGGCGAGGGCGCGTTTCAGGACGCACGCCGGCTGGATCACACAAATCCTTTCGGCGCCTTCCTCCATGCATGGCACGATTGCGAAATCCGGCTCCGACGCCCGCACGATCTCGCCGACGCCGATCTTTGCTGCGTCGCGCGCGAGCCGCATTCCACCTTGGCGCCCGCGCACCGTCTCGATGAATCCTTTGAGCCCGAGTTCATGAGTGATCTTCATCAGATGCGCCCTGGAGATGTCGTAGGCGTCAGCGATCTCGGAGATCGTCGAAAGACGCTCGCCGTTGAGCGCGAGGTACATCATCAACCGCAGTGCATAGTCGGAATAGACAGTGAGCCGCATTTCTGGTCTCGTTGGGGTGGCAGGTCTCCCACCTCTATAAGATATCTTGGGTATGAATCAAATGCGGGGCGGATGTCTGTCCGCCCCGCGCACGAGTTCACGCAGCAGCCAAGTCGTCGGCGGGGCCGAAGAACTCGAAATGGATGCGTTCCTGCGCGACGCCCGCCTGCAGGAGGCCGTTTACAAATGCCGCCAGGAACGGCTTCGGGCCGCAGAGATAAAAGTCGGCATCCCGAAGTGGCGTGTTCGCGGCGAGCCAGTCGATCGTGATATGGCCGTCGTGATCGAAGTGTACGCCTCGTTCATCGTCCTCGTGGGGTGTTCCATAGAAGATCGCAGCCTTCAGATGCGCGCGGCCCTCGACGAGTTGGCGCACATGGTCGCCCATCGCATGAACGCGACCGTCCTGCGCACCATGGACGTAGTGGACCTGATGCTCGACGCCGCTGTCGACGATCGTCTCCAGCATGCTGACCATCGGAGTGAGGCCAACGCCGCCGCTGAGAAGAACAACTGGCCGCTCCGGGCGCTCGGGCAGATGGAAATCGCCTGTTGGCGGTGCCACATCGATCACGTCGCCTTCCTGGATCCGGTCATGCAGATGCCTGGATACTGTTCCCAACGCCTCGCGCTTGACCGAAATGCGATAGGTCATGCCATTTGGCGACGACGAGATGCTGTAGTTGCGGCGCTGCGGGGGAAGGCCGGGAACGTCGAACTTGAAGGTCAGGTACTGGCCGGGACGATGGCCGACGACCGGACCGCCATCGAACGGCTGCAGAACGAACGAGGTGATGATGTCGCTCTCCCGACGCTTCGCAGCGACCTTGAATTTGCGCCAACCGTTCCAGCCGCCGACCGATCCCTTCAGGTGGTCGTAGATCTGCTTTTCCCGGCCGATCAGGATGCTGGCGAGGAACCAGAAGGCTTCCCCCCCACGCGCCAAGGATCTCTTCGGTCGCCGCATCGCCAAGCACGTCCTTGATCGCGCCAAGCAAGGCGACTGCGACATGAGGGTAGTGCTCCGGAAGAATGTGCAGACCGACATGTTTCTGGGCAATGCGTTCGACTGCTGGCCCAAGGACCGAGAGGTTGTCGATGTTTTGGGCGTAGGCGAGGATCGCGTGAGCAAGTGCCTTGGTCTGCCGTCCGTCGTCACCCTGGTTTGCCTGATTGAACATGTCGCGGACGGCCGGGTCCTCGAACAAGCGCCTGTACATTGCTCCGGTGATCGTCGGGCCATGTGCCGCCAGCGCGGGCACGGTAGCTCTGACAATTGCTTTGGTTTGTTCACTCAACTGGTTCGACATGATGATCTCCGTTCTGGGTGTCTTTGTCGAAGAGCGGTTTATGCCCTTAAAGATACATCTGCAATATATGTTTTATGGCTAAGCCTGGAATGTGCCGTTCTGTCGCAGCCGTTGCCGATGTCGGCACGACCTACTTTGCCGCAGGCGACTTTGCGGGCGGATCGTAGGCTCTGGCCTGGAGATCACGACCTCCGGTCAGATTGCCGTGGACGAAAAGACCCGCCAATAGCATCAGCATGCCAGCGATGATGGCCAGTCCCACGAAGCTGCCGGAGGACGGCTGCCGCGGCTCGTTCGAGCGGGATTTCGGCATTTGCTTCTCCTCGGTGTCGGTGCCGCAGGTCCCGAAAGGGGCCTGCCGAGGCGGCTGAGATCTCGGCAGGCCAGTTCGCAGATCGCGCCCGCGGCAGGCTCGTCTGCTACCGTGCCTTGGGCAGCACGGCGGGGGGAACAAGAAGGAGGATGTCACGAGGATCGCCGATCGAATTGTATCGGAGAGACGCGTTTGGAACGCTTCGACCGTCAAGCGTCGCAGAAAGCTTCAACGACGGCCCGACCGTTCAACGGATGTGCCGATGGTGATAGAACGGATGTGCCCGCAGGCGCTTCTATCGTTTCGACTTCATCCTGATCTGGAGGAAAGAAAATGAGACGGCTTGCGGGAAAAGTTGCCATCGTCACGGGTGCGAGCGCAGGGATTGGCCGCGCGACTGCCCTGAAGTTTGCCGCTGAGGGGGCGATGGTCGTCGTCGGCGCCAGACGACATTCGGAGCTGCAATCGCTGGTCTCCGAGATCGAATCCCTTGGCGGTGTCGCCGCGATGGTCGCTGGCGATGTGGCGGAGGAAGACTACGCGCGAACGTTGGTAGAGACGGCCTTCGCGCGGTTCGGCGGACTGGACGTGGCGTTCAACAACGCCGGGACGATCGGCGAAGCTGGGCCTTCAGAGATCGTTTCGAAGCAAGGTTTCGAGAAAGCGCTCTCCGTCAATCTCACGGCGTCCTTTATCGCCGCAAGAACGCAGATCCCTCGCATGGCGGCGTCGGGTGGCGGCTCGGTGATCTTCACCTGTACGATCGTCGGCTCGAGTTTCGGAATTCCCGGCACCGTCGCTTACGCCGCCAGCAAGTCGGGACTCGTCGGACTGACCCAGACGCTCGCGACGGAATACGGCCCGAAGAACATCCGGGTGAACGCAATCCTTCCGGGAGCGATCGAGACGTCGATGTATCACGAGATGAACGACACGCCCGACAAGCAGAGTTTCATGGTCAACATGAGCGCGCTCAAGCGTCTCGGGCGTCCTGAGGAACTTGCGGGCGCGGCACTGTTTCTCGCTTCCGACGACTCGACCTTCGTGACGGGAAATACAATGCTCGTTGACGGTGGGGCGACGATCACCCGGACCTGACCGCATGACAGCGGCGTGCCCGGCATGATAGATCGTTGTCGTATAGACGAGGTGAAGCATGACGGACATCGACCGCGGCCAGACCGTGCCCAGGCTAGAGCCTCAGCAGAGGAGAAGCAGGGAGGCGCGCGCACGCATCCTGGCCGCCGCCGAGACGCTGTTGCGGGAAGATGGGATCGACGGGTTCTCGATGGCGGCCGTCGGGAAGGTGGCGGACATGCCCGTCGGCAACATCTACCGCCGCTTCGAAGGAAAAGACGACCTTCTGCAGGCGTTGAAGGACGTGGTGGCGCTTCGGATTCGGGAGGCTGTGGTCAAAGCCGTTCAAGGGGGGGATCATTGCAGCCTTGAAAGCTATGTCACTGCCTTCGCACTTGCGGTTGGCGACGTGTTCTCCAACGATGAGGCACTGCACAGGGCACTCTTCGATCCCCGTGTCGCCAACAGGCCGATGCTGGAGACGGGGCAAGGCGTCCGGCAGACAATCTTCGGCTTCTTTCTCGGTGGTCTACGAGAGCACTTTCCAACGATGCGAGACGAACGCCTAGCTTCTGCCGCCAAAGTCGCCTTCTCGATCATCACGAACGCGGCAATCTTCAAGGTTAGAGGAAGCGATCCGATAATGAGCGGTTTTTCGTGGGCGGCAGTGAAGAGCGAGTACGGCATGGCGGCGTTCGCCTATCTCGAAAAGGCCGTGACAGACACACCGTCATACAAAATGTCTCCCAAGTAGCGGGTCGCGTGGTTCCAGTTTCATCTGGCTGCGCTACGCCGCCGCCCCACAATTTTCGGCATGCCCATTCGCGGCGGTCATAAAAAGTGGTAAAACGTAAATGCGAACGCGATTCGCATTCTGTTATGCTCTTGGGCGGGAATATCCGATGACGGATACTGGGAAGACGGAAATCAACAGCGGACTCATCACATGGATCATAGGGCAGGACATCGTGCTCGCAGACGATGTGGCGGCGCGCATGTTCGGATTGGACGAGGAGGAATGCGCGAGCGGAGTGGAGATCGGCGTCTTTCTGGCGCAGGTCGCCGAACCTGACAGGGGCAGGGTCGCGCGCCAGCTCTACGAAAGCATAGCCACTAACAGCCCATATTTCGAGGAGTTCAACCTCAACCTTGGGGGCACCGGAAACACCGTCGTCATGAAGGGGCGCTCGGTCGGTGACGTTCTTTTCACCTGCATCGTCGCCCAGGTGGATTGCGGTCTCAGGTTTGGAAAGCTGCAGGACTTATGCCTGGCTGCCTACGAGGCGGCGAGGGACGAGAACAACAATATCGCGGCAACGCAGCTCGCCCGAACGATTTCGCTGCTCGGCTCAACCGAGCCGCTACACATGCACTGAACCAGAATCATTCACAACGGTTTCTGCGCCAGACACCCGGAGTTGTTCCGACATACTGCATGAAGACTCGAGTGAAGTGGCTTTGATCGGAGAAGCCGCTGAGGATGCCAACTTCGGCGAGGGATTTGCCCTTGTCAAGCAACAGTTCCTTGGCGTGGTCCAGTCGCCGTAGTTGGAACCATTCGTGTGGAGACTGGCCTGTAGTCTGTCGAAAGGCCCGGCAGAAGTGCCTCTTCGACAGTCCGCATTCCCTCGCGAGCGCCTCGAGCTCCAGAGCACCATCGAGCCGCGACTCGATCAGTTCCGTGGCCCGCTTGCGCTGCCATGGCGCGAGACCGCCTTTGGAGACCTTGCCTCCGGGCGATAGCCCTCCGTAGGTCGATGCGACGTGGGAGGCCATCGCAAGGGAGATGTGATCAACGAAGAGCTGAGGAACCTCGTCCGGGTTGGCGAAGGCGGTCGCCGCAGCCGTCATCAGGCTCGCCATCGTCGGGTCGTCGTAGCCAAAGCCCGGCTTGTAGACCAGTTCGCTGATCTTGGGGGCGCAGGCCTCCTCGGCGACCTTGTCGAGCACGTCCGACGGCAGGTAGAAGTGCACGGAGTGGAAGGGCTTGTCCAACAGCACAACGGGATCTCGCTGCAGATCGTACACGAGGCTCTGGCCCTGACGAAGATCTTGCACCGGATACTGCCTGCCATCCTCCCAGTAGCGATGCGTGGGGTAGTCGCGCAATTGAAGCGCCACGAGGTAGGCCGTCTCTCGCGGAATGGACTTGCTTGGGAACGGGGACGGCGCGCTGCCCTTGATTTCGGTAAGGGCAAGATTTTCCCGCTTCAGGTTCCGGGACAGCACTGTCGGGACGTTCTGAAGTTCGAAACGCGAACCGAGGTTTTCACCATATGCACCTGCGTCAGTCATGGAGCGGCTCCCTAACGGATCTGATCTTACGACGCCGATCTGCGCTTGCAACTTCGTTTCGGACGAGGTCTGGATTTTGCGTCCACATCGTTCAATACCGAGCGAAATTTTTCAAGGAGGCGCTGAGAACAGAGAAAGACGAGCCCGTTCCTGGGGGGAGGAAGCGCGGAGCGGGCTCGTCGTTTGGCAGTCGTTGCCGAGGGGTTAGCGGCGGCTGCCATCTCGTGCGGGAGAGGCACGGTGTCGCGACATTCACACTATGCACGAGCAGGCATGTCCATTCTTGAATGATCGGGCACGGGTTGGAGAACCGGGCCGCATAGGGAGGAGCGTGCTCAAGCTACCACTATGCGTCGGGGATCGGCCGCTTCGAGAGCGGCCTTGCGGTCGGCACTCGGCGGGTAGATCCACATCGTGTTTATCTTCGTCTTCAGCTCTTTCGCTTCGGCACCCTTCAGCATGACCTGTCGATCCCAGCCCTCGGTGTAGACCGCACCCCATGGGCCAAGGTCGAGGCAGGTCACGTACTTCGGTTGGCTGTAAGGGATCGGCTCGACACCGAGAAGGCCAGCGGCGACGTTGTTGCCCGCCGAACGTCCGAGGTTCATCGCATGCTGGCAGGACATCATTGCATAATTTCCGAGGTCGTCGGTCGCGGCATAGGCGACATCCCCGGTCGCGTAGACGTCGGCGTGGCCGACGACCTTCAAATTGCGGTCGACGTGCAGCCGTCCGACAGCGTCGCGTTCAGCTTCGATCTGTTTCGTCAGCGGGTTGGCGCGGACTCCTGCAGTCCACACGACCGTCGCCGCGTCGATACGCTCGCCGGACGATAGCGTCACGCCTCGGGCGTCGACCGCGATGATCCCCGCACCAAGCCGCGTCTCAACGCCGAGTTCGGAAAGCGCCTGCTCGATGACCGGACGCGGGCCAGGTCCGAGGTCGGGCCCGATCGCCTCGTTGCGCTCAACGATAACTACTCTGACGGCGGCATCCTCGCCCAGCGCAGTGCGCAGCCTATGCGGCATTTCGGCCGCAGTCTCGATACCGGTGAAGCCGCCTCCCGCGACGATGACGGTATTCCTTGCGGGGCTTTCGGGAAGCTCGTGCAGTTCGGAGAGGTGTTCTTCGAGGATGGCGGCATCGGCAAGCTGATCGACATTGAAGGCATGCTGTTCCAGACCGGGAATGTCAGGCCGGAACAGCTTACTGCCAGTCGCGAGCACGAGCTTGCTGAAGGCGATCTCCATCTCGCGGCCTTCGTCGTCGAGAAAGGTCACGCGGTTTCGGTCGGTCGATATGGAAGCAACATGGCCCTGAATGAAGCGAACACCCACGTTCTTGAATATCTCGCTCAGGGGAGCGCTCATCTTCGCCGCATGCTCTTCGTAGAGCCGCGGCCGGACATGGAGATCGGGCTGCGGGGCGATCAACGCCACCTCTACGGCACCGTCGGCCTTGCCTTGCTCGTCAAGAAGCCTGACTGCACTTAAAGCCGCCCACATTCCCGCGAAGCCAGCGCCGATGATCAGAATACGTTCGCTCATTTTCCGTTTCCTTTGGACATGGCACCGCCCGCCGCATGACCAAGGGATGCGGTCGTCGATGGCCATACTGATGATCGCCCTGGAAGGGCGGTTTCACGACACGCTATTCGCATCGCATTGGACACGACGAAGCTTCGGCTTGATGCCGATCTTTATCGCAAGCTGGGGGCGGACTGCGAGGACTGGAGGATTTCCGGTTGCTCAGTCCGCCGAAAGCGGTCTGATAGACGATCGCCAGTCGCGGGGCCTGTCGCCAGTGATCCGCAGAAAGGTGCGGGCGAAGTGGGCGTGATCCGCAAACCCGCAGCGCGCCCCGATATCGGCCAGCGAGAGGGAACGGTCCCGCATGAGGTCGCATGCGTGCCTGATCCTTCGTCGCAGCAGCCACTGCTGCGGTGTCTCGCCCATTGTGCGGCTGAACGCGCGGCCGAAATGGGATACAGAGGCGGAGCACTCCCTTGCCACTTCCAAGACTGAAACGTCGCTCTCGATGCGCGAATCCATCAGTTCCAGCGCCCGTCTCATCTGCAATGGCGCAAGGCCCCGGCTGCCAGCGATGCTTCGTTCCTCCAGCCGCCCGTACCGCACGCAGATGTGGACGGCGGCGGCGAGCGTGATCTGCTCGACGAAAAGCCGCGGGAAGCTGGCGGGTTCCTCGAAGCATGGTCGCAGTGCCGTCATGAGATTGTTAAGTGTCGCGTCATCGGCGGAAGATCCTGCTGGGTGCGCAAGCTCCGCAATGCGTGGCGCGCCCATGTCGTCGGTGATGAAGTCCAGCATCGATCGCGGAAGGTGATAGATGTAGCTGTGGGACGAGCTTCGCGGCCTGACCCGAAGCTCTCGGCGCAGATCGTATATGCTTGACGTTCCGGTCGGCAGAGGTTCCCTGCCGCACGACCTGCCATCGACCCAGAGTTCGTGGTCTGGGCAGTCCTCGGCCTGCGTTGATACGAGCCATGCGTCTTCATAGGGAAAGACGTCGCTCATCTCCGGATTGCCCGAGCAGATCAACTTCGTGACTGCGATCTCCGAGTTCCCGAGCAGGGAGCTCACAAGCACAGGCGCCTCTGTCACGCCGATCGGCCT
The DNA here is from genome assembly GCF_001429725.1 of Rhizobium sp. Root708. GTDB lineage: Bacteria > Pseudomonadota > Alphaproteobacteria > Rhizobiales > Rhizobiaceae > Rhizobium. The sequence continues at coordinate 30,851 of NZ_LMHV01000042.1, forward strand.
TCCCAGATCCTTGCCGAAGGCCCCATTGATCGTTTTCGCGCCGCCGACTTCGCTCGCAGCGCTCACCGATGTGGCCCTCCCGCCCGAAGCTCAACGGACATCATAGGGTTTTCCCTCCGGATCGGCATGGACCGTCCAGAACCCCTCCGACTTGAACGACAGCGCGGTGGCGTAGCTGTCCTCAAGATACTGGAGGAAGACGATTTTGCCAGCCGCGACTTTCGCCCACACGGAGAACGGCGAGGATGTCGACTTCGAGAGCGTGTTCGAGCACTGCTTCACCGTGCCGAACGCGGCGACGTTTCCGCCCGACCCAAAGATGGTCTCGACGACGAACTCTTCGTTCCGGATGTAGCGGAACATCCGGGAATGGGCGTCGAGGAACCCTTGCGGTCCATGATTTCTGCCGGCCCACGGCAGAACCTTTTCCAGATCCGGGTTCTTATCGTTTATCGAAAGATGCACGGCATCGTCGGCCACCAGCTCGTGCACTGCTTCGGGATGTGCCGGATTCTCCAAAAAACGCCGGAGGATGTCGACTGGGTCTTTTCGCGATCTCATCTGCTCGATCTCCATTCTCTCGGCCTCATTCAGCGTCAGGCGTGGTCGGATGAGTTGCATCGCTGTCGAGAACGAAAACCGCCAGCAGTTTCGCAGGCTTCGTCTTGCTGGCATTTTCGCTCACCCGGTGGTGCGCTCCCGGAACCTCGAACCAGTTCTCGCCAACCTTGAACACATGGACGGGACCGTCGTCGACTTGGCTGCGGATCGCTCCTTCCAGGACGTACGCGAAGATAAATGCGGACTTGTCATGCGTGTGCGACGGCGACGTGCCGCCGGGTGCGTATTCCACGACGAAGGCGCGCAGGCTCTTTCCAGGTATGTTTGGGATCTTCTCAAGAAACGCCTGGGAAACGGTCTCTCCCTTAGCGTCGTGGGCGTGAACCGGGCCTGAAAATGCCAGGGTAACGGCACATGCTATGACGGATTTATAGAAGTACATGTGATCCTCCTTCATCGGGTCCGACTGTCTTAAATTCGAATGTCTCGTACCTATTGAACCGTCTGCACAATCTTGTTGGGATCGAGCCACATTGACGTGAGTCGAGGTGACCGATCTATTCGACCGTCATGACTATCTTGCCCTTGCCTCGCGGGCGTGTCCCTTCGAGCATCTCGTGGGCTTCAGTCGCCTTCGAGAGTGGAAGAACCTTGCCTAAGCGGGTCTCAAGTTCGCCGCTGTCGATGGCGGCTGAGATGTCCACCAGCTCTCCAGTGGTGACGGCGACGAGGAAGAACGAGGCATGGATGCCCAGCTTGGCGGCCAGCTCCTCGTCGGGCTTGGAGACTGCGGAGATCAGGTAGCCGCCGTGTCGAACAACACCGAAGGAACGGAGCTGTGTCTCGCCTCCGACGAGATCGATCACCGCATCGACACCATCAGTCGCTTCGTCGAACTTCTGTTTCTTGTAGTCGATCACAAGGTTCGCACCGAGGCCCTTCACGTAGTCCACATCCTCGGTCGCACAGGTCGCGATGATCTTAAGCTTGGCCCTGCGTGCGAGCTGGACCGCGAAGGCGCCGACGCTGCCCGCTGCTCCATGGATCAGTACGGTCTGGCTCGCCGTCAGACGAGCATGCTGAAATAGCGCCTGCTTCGCCGTGACGGCGATGACTGGCACCGATGCGGCCTCGACGTCGCCGATGGTGACGGGCTTGTGCCCGCCCATGGCGGCCTTGACGATCGCGTAGTCCGAATAGGCTCCAGTAAATCTTTCGTTGGTCACGCCGTAAACGGCATCTCCCGGTTTGAATCCTTTCACGTCCAGCCCGAGAGCATCCACGACACCGGAATAGTCGGATCCAAGTGTAAGGGGCAGGGGTTGCGGCAGCGCGCTTTTGCCGGATCTGATCCAGCTATCCCAAGGGCCGACACCGATCGCCTTGATACGGACGCGCATTTCGCCCGCGCCGGGTTCATCGAGAGGGAGAACCTCAGCTCTGATTACATCGGGACCTCCGAACTCGTTCACGCGATACGAGGTCATGGTGGTTGTGCCTGCGCTTGCAGAACTCATTGGTTTCTCCATGTGAAATGCCGCCAGAGATCGAGCAGGCGGCCCGTTAGGCTGACCGGGCATTGATCATAGTCGGTGCAGCTCGCTTGCAGAGGCTGCGCGGTATCGAGAATACTCAAGCTCTCCGACCCGTCCTTTCGGATGGCCGGAGAGCTTATTCCGAAGACGACGCTTCGGTCTGCGTTGGTACGGCTGGACCCGCGCTGGGTCGGACGCGCTGAGGACCCATATTGCGGCAGCCGCGGAGAGCACGCAGGGAAGCGAGAGAGGATATCGTCTCCAGAAATGACGGACCATGCGACGGATTGCCTGTGATAGCTGGCATCATTCTGGGAAATGAAATCCAGATTGTATTTTGAACAAGCGACTTCCTTTGTGTGTTAGGGACACGATCCCGAACGATGCGTCTCCCGATCTCGAGGGGTTAAAGACCCGCGCAACTTGTCCGCATACTTCCAGCCGTGCCCCATTCCTTCAATAACGCGGTACTCGTTTGCGACACGCTGAAGTCGAACATGCGGGCGATGGAGCATACGCGATGGGTGGGAGCGAATTTCGACGTGGATGGCCACCGCTGACGGCAGCGTTGCTCGGCAATGCAATCGGTGTTCACTCCCTGCCGCCATACACCATCGGCCTCTTCATGGGGCCGCTTCAGGCGGAATTCGGCTGGGAGAGAACGTCCATATCAGCGGGAATAACTGTCCTCACAATATGCAGCGCCATCAGCGCTCCGTTCGTAGGCTCAGCCCTGACACGGTTTGGGGCTAGTCCACTCATCGTCGGCGGTCTCGGCTTTGGGGCGCTGGGGTACTTCGCGCTGAGTTCGATGGGGCCGTCGATCGCAATATTCTTGGCGATCATGGGGGCGATGGCGCTCCTTGGTTCCGGATGCGGACCGGTCACTCTTTCCCATCTGCTTGTGACATCGTTCGAGAGAAGGCGCGGCACCGCACTCGGAGTTGCGATGATGGGTATTGGCCTTTCAGGTACTATCGCTCCATTTCTTCTCGGGCATGTCGTCAACGGGAGCGGCTGGCGAATGGGCTATGTCACGCTCGCCGTCATGATGATTGGGGCGATACCTGTCATGCTCTGCTTCCTCGTCATCACGAAGACGCGGTTTCCCGAGGCAGCGACGCGGCGCCATCTGCCTCGGGAAAGTATCCCTTGGAACGATTCGACCTTCCGTCGGATGCTCGCCGCATTCTTCTGTGTTGCGCTAGCGAGCGGAGGCGTTGTGGTTCACTTTGTCCCGATGCTTGTCGACAACGGGTACGCCGTCGCCCACGCTTCGGCTGCATCGAGCTTCCTTGGGATTTCGTTGGTCCTCGGACGGCTGCTGACTGGCCTCATTATCGATCGGGTGTTCGCGCCTACGGTCGCCGCTGTCATCATGCTCGGCAGTTCGCTCGGGTTTGTCGTGCTGTTCAGTCTGGGCGGCGACTGGATTCCGTTGACTGCCGTGCTCGTCGGTCTGACACTAGGCGCCGAGCTCGACCTCATCGCCTACCTGGTGTCGCGCTACTTCGGGCCGGCAGCGTACGGCAGGATCGTGGGGGTCCTCTATTCCGGCTTCCTGGTCGGAGTCGCTCTTTCTCCGCTGTTCTTCGCGATCCTGAGAGATACGGGCGGCAGCTACTCTCCATGCCTGCTCTGGGCCGCCTTCTTCCTCGGGATCGGCGCCAATCTGTTCAAAGGACTTCCGCCCTTTGAAGAGCCGATTCAATCGGAGGTTCGGAAGCTGAGGCCTGCGTGATTCATGTCCCGAACCATCAATCCTCGCTCGGAGTGCCTTGCTATTTTTTGGTTGTCCGAACCAACGCCCAACTCGAGAGGTAGAAGAACGGAATGAACGCTCGTGGCGCCTATGGGGCCAACCTTGCAAGCGCGCTCAACGCACAGGCTGCTCGGTCTTTCCTGACGAGAACAAGTCTGAAAAGAAGTAGCATCGCCGTCACGCAAATCAGATGCGATATCGCGGACAACGTTCTTACGGCACCTGTCGAGAACGAGGACGCCATCCTAGTCATGCTGCAGCTAAGGGACTGGCCGAAGAGAATCCTTTGGAGAGACGGACGCCCTGTTGAGGCTCGGCCATTGGCGGCAGGAGCCGTTTCCATCTTCGACCTCAGAACCCGCTGGGTTGGGCATCGGGTCTGCCCAATCCACCAGTTAAATTTCTATCTCCCTCGCCACTCCCTGGACGAGATTGCGGACACAGAGGGTCTCGCCCATGTCCAGCACTTCAACAATGATCCCCTCGTCGGTGCGAGCGATCATGTCATCTGGAACCTCGGAAAGTCGCTGCTTCAGGCCTTCGACCGTCCCAACGAGGCCAACCAGCTATTCGTGGATCATGTTACCGCGGCTACCGCGGCATATGTCCTGCGGAAATATGGGATCGTTTCTTCAGTGCCTCGCCTGATTGGAGCGAAGCTATCGCTCGGTCAGCAAAAAAAGGTGAAGGAAATGATCGCTGCCAACCTCGACGGCGCGATATCTACTGCATCGCTGGCAGCCGAGTGCTCGCTCACCATTTCCGAATTCAATATTGCCTTCGAACGCTCGGTCGGCGTTCGCCCGGACATCTGGCTGGCGGAGCGCAGAATAGAGCGAGCGATGTTTCTGCTGCGGTCGACCGGATCTTCGTTGACGGAGATTGCTGCGGAGAGCGGCTTTTACGACGGCAGGCATCTATCTCGGGTATTCTGGAAGATTGTCGGTGTCAGCCCCGAAGAGTGGCGGCACCTGCTACGGCATTGAAGGAGGATGTGATGAGGACCAGCTTGATCGCGTCCGGGCTGGCATGCCGATTCAAAGCAGCGAATGGACCATTCGTTACGGCGCAGACTTTGAGACGCGGCCGATTGACGTTCACGGAGCTGAAGACGGACCGTTGCGAGCCATATGAAACTGGCCCTCGTGTCGTCGAAGACGCCATTGTAATCGTTATGCAATTGAGGGCATATCGAGGATTCCAATTCTGGGAGCAGGGGCGGAAAGCCCCGACTTGCGATTTTCAGCCGGGCGATCTGACAATCAACGACATGAGGTTTGAAGGTCGCGCCATTATAGATCAGCCGCTCCACGCCCTGTATTGCCACATCCCCTTCAATGCGATCATCGACGTGGTCGGCGCGGAGTTTTGGGGGAGAACGTCGGCGCTTTCCTACAGTCCGGGTCAGGGTTTCGAGGATGCCACTATACGCAATCTGCTTCTGTCGGTGAGCCAGGCGATCCACAGCTGCAGCAGAGATCGCCACCTGTATCTCGATCACGTTGCCGTGGCGCTGGTCGCACATCTTGTGGCGGTTCGTGGGGACGCGCTTTCTCGACGGTTTGCAGCATGATGGCTGAGCGAGGCTGTCTTCAAGCGGGAACCATGGGTACGGCGGATGCTGGAGCCTGCTGAACGTCAGACTGGCGCCATTCTTCTTGACGAGTTCGGCGGGGCCATAGCTGCCAGCCCGGCCACAGGTGCGGCACTCGACTTCGATTACTGGATCGCGCACCCGACGGAGATCGAGGAAAGATTGAGCGGCTTCTTCTTCGTCATCGGCCATTGCCCTCGCGTTGCGCCAGCATCCCCTTCAGTTTCTCCATTGCTTTGGCGGCTTCATTGTTCAGTGCGATGAACTTCCGATCGGGAGTGAAATAGTTCGATCCCTTGGTTAGGCTGTCGCGGTGCTCTTCGAGTTCACCAGTCGCGCGAATGACGGTGTCGATCTGATCGTTCAATCTATCGCTCGGGACCTTGCGTTCCATCCACTCCGAGAGTGACAGTCCCAGCTTGGAGGCTCGTTTTTCCTCGTGGGCCTTCTGGCTCTCTGCGAGACCCGAAATCATAGAAGCGGCAATTGCCGCAAGGTCGAGATCCGGCAGTGCTCGCCGTCTCCGATTAGGAGGACGCGCGGCGAAATCGAAATCGGCTGGATACGTGTCGTCGGGAACGAACAATATCGAGGTCTCGCCGTCCGGCTTAGGGGTCACGTCGATAAGGGTGCCGTCGGGCGCCTTCCAGACGACGTGAAACTCGGCAGTCCAGAGCGCATCTGGCAGTTCCCATATGGACCATCCGTGGAGAGGGCCGCCGCCGTCCTGCTGAACCTTCGCCGCCACGGTGAGATTGCAAAACCCGTGCACTCCACTGGGATCCTCAACAACCGGAACGAATATGGGATCGCCGTAAAGCTCGTCGCGGCAGAAAGCGAGGAGGATCAGTAATCGCCACCGGGGTGGTCTCGGCAAGAGCGGATCCGCGTTGCCGGGCCAGGCCCTCTGCCACCACTCTGGCCTCATCAATCCCTACTACGCCAGCCAAGCACTCCCCCATGAAACTTCGGAAGGACACAATGTCTAGGTGAGACGTCTGTGATCAGTCAACGGGTTCGGCTATTCACCTCACCGCTGTGTACGAGATACCCTACCAAGAAGCGTTCGAACGGTTCTTGGGTCAAGCGAAGAACCCACTTCCAAGCTCACGCCCTGAGGTCTGATCGGCCGGCGCCAGCAGAGTCCTCGGGATCGTCTCATCCAATTTTCTCGATATTCTGTGTGATATCGTCGAAATGACGGCGGCTGTTGGTGCGCGCGACCACGGGCTCGGGTTCGCTCTGTGGTCTCCCTAACCCGTGCCTCGCCGGTGTCCTGTTAACTTTTTCCCGGGATAACAATGACATCCGGTGACTTTCTGCAAGCCGGATGCCCGACTTCTCACGGTTGGTCGGGCGCGACTGGGCATATGTGGTTGCCGCCTTGCTGCGGCGACCGAGGAGTGCGTCCCTATTATGCCAAGATCGCCGTGGCGGGCATAGTGTGTGTGCCCGCCACCTCTCTCCCGGAGGAGAGGCTGAGGACGAACCTTGACGACGGACAGCTCGATCAGATTTGGATACGTGCGTCATCGAGCGGCGAGCGCTCTCAATTTCGCTACGGTGGTCGGAAGCGTGCGATTTTCGGAGCGTCCGCGGGACCGTGTTGCAGCGATTTCGAATCCTTGAGGACTAGCTAAGGCTCTTCGGGCACGCCGCCTCTGGCGGGACGCGTGCAGGCGATTTAAGGATTAATATTCGGGCAGCGTTCGAAGCATTCATCATCGAATCCAGCGGCGGGGCTCATCGCGTAGCCGCGATCTAAGTAGATCTGACCGTTATGCTTTGCATGGTTCGCGGATACGTTCGCTGTTCTACGGACGAAGCGGCATCGTACTTAAGCGTTTCTTCCGATTTCGAGGATGATCGAGTGCGTTTTCGGATTCGTACTTTTGCACGGAGGCACTTCGGCACCATTTTTGGCTTCCTTCGGCAAAAAGTGAATCCTGACCCGTCTTCGCGCGACAGCGAAAGATGGTTAACGTTTGGTTAACGCTTGTACGGCGCGGGTTCGTGGCCTCTGGGATGGCGAGCGAGGGCCGTTGTCAACAATTGTTCAATGGGAAGCTTACCCGGTCAACGAGGCATTCTCGGGGGCATAACAACATCATGGCACGCCAAAGGTTGTATTCGCATTATGGCTTGGTATGGTCGGAACCGAGCGCCACGCGGAGCGAAATCACAAGACTGGGTTGACGACGCCGCAGAGGTGAAAACGGCGCCGTAGTTCAAAAAATTGTTGCACTTCAATTAGTTGGTCAAATTGCAGTGCCGTCCGAGTCCACGCTTATGGGTTCCACAGTCCGGACTTAGCGGGGTCGAGTCCGGGCTTATGTGGCGAGGCAGAATAAACGCAATTGGCGCACCCGACAGGATTCGAACCTGTGACCTTTGGAATCGGAATCCAACACTCTATCCAGCTGAGCTACGGGTGCATGCCTGAGGCGGGTTTGAATCGCCTGTCCGATGGGTGGTTCTTAGCCTAGCTTCTCGCCAGCATCAATCTCCAAAATTGAAAAGTGCGCCGTTCTTGCAAACGGCGCACTGTTTGTTGTCAGACCTGCATGGCGCCGGGGCCGGGGATGGCCTTTGGCGGCACCTTGCCGAGGATGATCATGCCGAGGACTTCGTCCTTGGTCACGTCCTCGGTGCGGGCGTGGCCGACGACCTGGCCGTTCTTCATGACGGAGACGCGGTCGGCGAGGTCGAAGACGTCGTGGATGTCGTGGCTGATGAGGAAGATGCCGATGCCTTCCTTCTTCAATTGCTTGATCAGCTCACCGACCTGCGCCGTCTCCTGCGGGCCAAGGGCTGCCGTCGGCTCGTCCATGATCAGGATGCGGGCGTTGAAGAGGATCGCACGGGCGATCGCCACCGATTGCCGCTGGCCGCCCGAGAGTGCCTTCACCGGCTCCTTGAAGCGGCGGAAGTTGGGGTTGAGACGGCCCATCACCTCGCGTGTCGAAGCCTCCATGGCGACGTCGTCGAGCGTGCCCCACTTGGTGCGGATCTCGCGGCCGAGATAGAGGTTGGCGGCGGCGTCGACGTTATCGGCGACGGCGAGCGTCTGGTAGATCGTCTCGATGCCGTATTTCTTGGCATCGCGCGGATTGCGGATGTCGACCGGCTCGCCGTTGATCAGGATCTCGCCGCTGTCGCGCTTGTAGGCGCCGGAGAGGATCTTGATGAGCGTCGACTTGCCGGCGCCGTTATGGCCGAGAAGGGCGACGACTTCGCCGGGGTAGAGATCGACCGAGGCATTGTCCACGGCATGGATGCCGCCGAAGGAGATCGAGATGTTCTTCAGTTCCACAAGGGGAGCGCGTTGATCAGTCATATCTAGGACTCCTCTTACTTCGACCGCGAGCGATAGACGGTGTCGAGCCAGACGGCTACGACCAGCACGGTGCCCACGACGACATTTTGTATGGGGGTATCGACGTTCGCGAGACCCATGCCCGACTGCAGCGACTGCATGACCAGCGCGCCAAGCATGGCGCCGGCGATGGTGCCGGTGCCGCCGGCAAGCGAGGTGCCGCCGATGACGGCCGCCGCGATCGTATAGAGCTCGTAGGTCGTGCCTTGCGAGTTGGCGGCGGCGTTGAGGCGGGCGGTCGAGATCGCCGCGGCGACGGCCGCCAGGAAGCCCATCAGCGCGAAGATACGAACCGCGACCCAGCGGGTCTTGATGCCGGCGAGTTCGGCTGCTTCAGGATTGCCGCCGATCGCGAAGACATAACGGCCGAAGCGCAGGCGGGTGGCGATGAAGGTCATGACGATGCCGACGAGGACGGCGATCAGCACAGGCACGGCGATGCCGTAGGAGATGAAGAGCCCCGTTTCCGGCCAGGCGATGCCGTTGGCCTCGGCGTATTTCTTGGCGATCGCCACCGGCCAGTAATAGATCGTCGAGACCCAGATGGCGCCGAGCACCAGCGTGCAGCCGAGAACGGCCAGGAAATACTCGGCCCAGAGCGGCCGGCGCGGGAAGTTGAAGCGCTTGCGCTGGTGGCGCGAGCCGATGATGCCGACGATGATCAGCACGCAGGCGACAAGCCCTATGATCCAGCTCCACGTGGCGCCGACGGAGCCTTCGGCACCGCCGCCCATGATGCGGAAGGTGGTGTCGAGAGGGGCAACCGTCTGGCCCGATGTGACGTACCAGGCAAGACCGCGCCAGGCGAGAAAGCCGCCGAGCGTGACGATGAAGGAGGGGACGCCCAGAAAGGCGATGATGACGCCCTGGAAGAGGCCGATCAGCGTTCCGGCGATCAGGCCGCAGACCAGCGTGATCAGCCAGGTCCAGGAATTGTCGAAGCCGAGATATTGCGGCAGGAACTTCGCCTGCACGACGCCCATGATCATGGCGACGAGGCCAAGCATCGAGCCGATCGACAGGTCGATGTTGCGGGTGACGATGACGAGCACCATGCCGGTCGCGAGAACCGCGATCTCGGTGGTCTGGACCGAGAGGTTCCAGAGGTTGCGCGGCGTCAGGAAAAGCCCGCCGGTGTAGAGATGAAAGCCGATCCAGATGACCAGAAGTGCTGCGACATGCCGAGCAGGCGCGTGTCGATCTCGGTTGCGCGCAGGAAGCGCGTGAAAGCGTTGCCCTCCGCCGAGCGCGGATGGCCCGATGAGGATTGCGTGATATTTGCCATGGGTTTGCCGTTTCCCCCATTGTTTGGGCTTCTGGCGCGGGTGCCCGAAAGCCCTTGCCGAGGTGCCCTGTTCTTCAAATCGACCACCGAGAGACTTCCGAAGCGGCCGCTTGAGGGCGGCATCGTTGCGGCAGGGAATCAAAGCGTTCGCGGTGCGTTGCGAGGCGGGGAGCGTTCGTGGACGGCTCCATCCGCGTCCGGCGCCGCAGCGTGACCGCTGCGGCGCCGGTGTGTTGGTTTAGCTGGCGAGGATTAATCGCAAGCCTTGACGCTGCCGGCCTTGACGCCCTGGCAGGCTTCAGCCTTGGAGATCCAGCCTGCGTCGATGACGACGTTCAGGTTGTCCTTGGTGATGGCCTGCGGCTTCAGGAAGATCGATTCCATCTTCACCTTCTTCGGGCCGCCGTCGAAGGCGGTTACGCCGTCGATCTTGTCCATGGTCTTGCCGCCAGCGAGGTCGAGCGCGATTTCAGCAGCGCGCTTGCCGAGTTCGCGTGAGTCCTTCCAGACGGAGACCGTCTGCTGGCCGAGCGCGATGCGGTTCAGAGCAGCCTTGTCGGCGTCCTGGCCGGAAACCGGAACGGTGCCTGCCATGCCCTGTGCGTCGAGAGCAGCAACCGCGCCACCGGCGGTGCCGTCGTTGGAAGCAACAACGGCGTCGACCTTGTTGTTGTTGGCGGTCAGGAACTGTTCCATGTTGCGCTGAGCGTTCTGTGGCAGCCAGCCGTCGGTGTAGGCTTCGCCGACGTTCTTGATCTTGCCCGCGTCAACAGCGGCCTTCAGGACTTCCATCTGGCCGGCGAACAGGAAGTCCGCGTTCGGGTCGGAAGAGGAGCCCTTGATGAAGACGTAGTTGCCTTCAGGCTTGACCTTGAACACGCCTTCAGCCTGCAGACGGCCGACTTCCTTGTTGTCGAAGGTGATGTAGAAGGCAGCCGGGTTTTCGATCAGGCGGTCATAGCCGACAACAGGAATGCCTTCAGCGGCAGCCTTTTCGATCGCAGGACCGATCGCATCCGAGTCCTGAGCAAGAACGATGAGTGCGTTCGCGCCCTGCGAGATCAGCGATTCAACGTCGGTGAGCTGCTTTGCGGCAGACGACTGTGCATCAGCGGAAATGTACTTTGCGCCCTTGGCTTCAAGCGCCTTCTTGATGGCGGCTTCGTCGGTCTTCCAACGCTCTTCCTGGAAGTTCGACCAGGAAACGCCGACGACGAGGTCAGCAGCCATTGCGGCGGTATGCACCGATACGAGGATGGCAGCACCTGCCATCAGCTTCAAAACATGCTTCATAATATCCTCCCGAATAGAATGCGGCCAGCCCCAGCCAGTGGTTCCTCCGGCCGCCGCGGTTCGCTGACGAGAAGGTTCGAATTATTTTCTCGACAGTCGAGAAATTTAGTGTCAGAGATTTTTTCAACTGTCAACACCGCACTACCAGCTTAATTTTCTGCGCGGAAAGGTTGCTGGAGATACGGTGTGAGCGAGGGCGGAATGCGAGGGGGAGAGGGCCGGCATATATGCTGACCAAGTCGAGCACGGAGTTGGTCCGGCAGAGAAACAGCGTGCTCGTGCTGTCGGCGCTTCGCAGACAGGGCGCGCTGGCGCATACCGAAATTGCTGATCTCACGAAGCTGTCCTCCGCGACGATCTCGGCCATTACCGCCGACCTGGAAAAGGCTGAGATCATTGAGAAATCCGAGCAGCAATCGGCCAGCGGGCGAGGGCGTCCGCGGGTGCTGTTTCGGCAACGGCGTGATTGCGGCTACTTGATCGTCGTGATCATTTCATCGGACGGCGTGCAATATTCGCTGGTCGATTACGCCGGGAAACTGATCGACCGGTTCAGCGAGGACCGGTCGCATGATCCCGCGGGTGCCGAGCGGTTTGTCGCCTCCGTCAAGGAGGGGCTCGCCCGCATTCTTTCGCGCTCGAAGCTTGCGCAGGAGAAGGTGCTGTTGATCTCGATCAGCAGCAAGGGACTGGTGCATTCCACCGATCCCGTGCTCGTCTGGTCGCCGATTTTCGGCGGCGATCAGATCGATTTCGAATCGGCTTTTCGGCCCGCCTGGCAAGCTAGGATCATCCTGGGCAACGAGACGCAGCTTGTCGCCGCAGCGCTCGGCGCGCACGAGGAGAATGCGCGGCCGGCCGAGTTCCGGTCACTCGCCGCGCTGTCGCTCGGCCACAGCATCGGGCTCGGCATTGTCAGGCGTAGCGGACCGGGGGAGCAGGAGATCTCGGCTCCAAATTTCGGACATATGCTGCACATGGCGAATGGCGGCCTTTGTCGCTGCGGCAGCAAGGGCTGCATCGAGGCCTATGCCGGCTTCTATGCCATTCTACGCATGGCCTTCGAGGTGCCGCTCGACACGATCCCGGCGAAGTTCGTGCCGGTTGCCGAGCTCGACAAGATTGCCGCGCAAGCCCGCCACGGACATCGCATGTCGTCCTTCGCCTTCAGGCAGGCGGGCGTAGCGCTCGGAAACGGGCTATCGCGGCTGCTCAGCCTCACCGAACGAATGCCGGTCGCCATCACCGGGCCCGGCACGCGCTATTACGATCTCCTGAGGCCGGGGATCGAGGAGGGGCTTGCCCAGTCGCACATGGTGCGGATGCAGGGCATGCCCGAGCTGCGCGTCGTGTTCGACGAACCGCTGCTGGTGTTCGAGGGCCATCTCAACCGGGCGCTGTCCGTCATCGACGGCGATATTGTCCAGGGCGGGCTCGGCTAAGCCGCGGATGTCTTGCGTCGGGTGAGCGTCCTGCCGATCTTCTGTCCCTGCATCTCGATGAATTTGTGCCCTGCCGCCGACAACGCATAGACGATTGGGATGGTGATCACGATCGACAGCAGAAAGCGCTGGAAGTTGCTGATGTCGTGCCCATGCGCCTTGATCAGGTAGGCGATGACCGGCTGCATGACCAGCAGGTGGATCAGGTAGGCGCCGAAGGACAGCTCGCCGAGCTCGTGGCAGAAGCGGTTGCCCATGAAGTCGGAAATCCGGTTCAACGGGTTTGCCAGCGGGCGCGGCAGATGCGCGTGGAAGATCAGCGCGAAGAAGGCCACGACAAGCCCGAGCCGCACAAATTCGCGCATGACAGTCATGCCGCCGCCGATTGGAAGGGCCACGAAGACCAGTGCCAGGAGGAAGTGCACTAGGGCGCGTGGGGTAGAGGCGTTGAGCGCGCCGGCCAGCAGCATGCCTGATGCAAAGACGTGCATCTTCAGCGGCAGAAAGGCCGGCATCGGGAAATTGATGCCGACTAGGCGCAGCGCCACGGCGATCGCGACGCCTGTTACAACGATGCCGATGCTGCCGCGCAGCCATCCGAACCGGTGGATGAAGAGCATGAGGAACGGCAGGACGGCGTAGAACTGCATTTCCAGGCTGATGCTCCAATCCGGCAGTGGTGTGCGGAAGGCGTGCGCCGGGGAGAGGCCGAAGAGGAAGCTCACATGCAGCAGCACGTTCTCGAGGCTGCCGTCGAGATAGCGTTCGGGCTGCTGCGGCGTGACCTCGAGGAAATGGTCGATCACCATGCGGCTTTCGAAAATGAAGGGGCCGAGCGCGATGGCGATGGCCAGCATCACGTAGTAGAGCGGGGCGATGCGGAAGAACCGGCGGGTCCAGAAATTCGACCATGTCGAGATCTCCGACCACGGCTCCTTTTGCTGGCGGAGCTGATAGTGAAACACCATCAGAAAGCCGGACAGCATGATGAAGAGGTCGACGCCGAGATCGGGATCGCCGATCAGCGGCAAATGCCAGCCGGTGAGCAGCATCGCGTGCCCGATCAGCACCCATAAAGCGGCGATGCCGCGCAAGCCATCGAGACTGCCGATTCGCCCCGAAGAGCCCGATACATCCGCCATCGTCTGGTTTCCCATTTATCGGAGGTTGCGATAAGTTGGCGATCTTTCGAGGGAAACCAAGTCAATAATATGAATAGCGCGCTGTCGGATGCACGGAAGACGTGCGTAAAATCCGCTAATGTACAAGGCGCATCAGGCGGCTGGCTCTGTCGGACGAGGGCGCATTATTTTGTTTGCCAACACTCTTGAACGAGAAATGGCCGGGCAGGGACCCGGCCATTTCACAGTTGGCTTTCGGTCGGGAGAGGGCCGTCAGCCGATCTTGATGAGCTTGCCTTCCTTGACGGACTGCACCGCAGCGTCGGCAAGGGCGAGTGCCGCCAGACCATCGGCGCCGGAGGGCGAGATCTTGGCGCCCTTCTCGATGGCGGCGATGAAGCTTGCGATCTCGTTGGCATAGGCTTCGGTGTAGCGGGTCATGAAGAAGTCGTGCAGCGGCGGGCGGGTGTAGCCTTCGCCGTTGGCGACCTCGATGGAAACGGGGCGCTGGTTCTCGGCCGATACCATGCCCTTCGAGCCGTGCACTTCGATGCGCTGGTCGTAGCCGTAGGTGGCGCGGCGGGAGTTGGAGATGATCGCCTGCTTGCCGGATTTGGTCTGCAGGATCACCGAAACGCTGTCGTAGTCGCCGGCCTCGCCGATCGCCTTGTCCACGAGAACGGCGGCGGTGGCGCTGACGGCAACCGGCTCTTCGCCGAGCAGGAAGCGGGCCATGTCGAAATCGTGGATCGTCATGTCGCGGAAGATGCCGCCGGAGCGCTTGATGTAGTCGACGGGGGGAGCGCCCGGATCGCGAGAGGTGATGGTGACCATTTCAACGTCGCCGATCCGGCCGTCGTCGATCGCCTTGCGCACAGCCATGAAATGCGGGTCGAAGCGGCGGTTGAAGCCGACCATCAGCTTTGCCTTGGTCTCGTCGACGACCTTGATGCAGGCCCGGACGCGATCGACGTCGAGATCAACCGGCTTTTCGCAGAAGATCGCCTTGCCGGCGCGGGCGAAACGCTCGATCAGATCGGCATGGGTGTCGGTCGGAGTGCAGATGACGACGGCGTCGATATCCTTGGCAGCCTCGATCGCCTCGATCGTGCGGACCTCGCAGCCATAGGCGGATGCGATCGCGTCGGCGGCCTGGGGAAACGCGTCGGCAACGGCGACGAGCTTGGCATTGGCATCGCCGCTGACGGCTTTCGCATGAACCTTGCCAATACGGCCGGCGCCGAGAAGACCAAATCTGACTGTCATGAGAACCTCCCTTGGATTCGGAACAAATGAACCGAATTGTACTCGTTGTGGAATTTTCATTCCATTTTATCCTCGCCGCGTCAAGCCCGGCGCTCTTTCACATTTTTGAAATTCACCTTAAAGACGTGTGACAATTCAGACATGGGAACGCAATGCAGCTGATCGATCCACAACATCCGGCCTACCGCCCGCTCTGGGCGCGTATCCTCATCGTCGCCGTCTGCCTCGGATGGGCGGTGGTGGAAATCGTCACGGGCGACCCCTTCTGGGCCGTGCTCGCCGGAGGGGCCGGCGTCTATGCGGCCTACATGCTGCTCTGGAGCTACAAGCCGCCGGCGGAAACACCGGATGCTCCGCCGCAGGAAAGCCCTGCCGCTGAGAAGGACGAAGACTAGGATCTGAGCCGCGACAGTCGCCGGATCGCCTCGTCGATCAGGAGATTTGCGATCATCATTCGCTTGGTCGCATTGGCGCGAAAGGCGGGTGCGACGCCATCCGGATGATTGGCCTTTGCGAAGGCGCGCCGCTTTTCACCAAGGCTCTTCAGCGTGTCGCGGGACGAAATGGCGATCTCGGTCGCGATCTCCTGGGGTAATATCCGCGTCAGGCGTTCGGGGATGACGGGTTCCGGCTCCGGTTCAGGCGGGGGCGGGGGTGCAGGTTCGGGCTCGGCGGCGGCCTCCGGCGGCGGTGCCGCGCGCGGTTCCTCGGTCTCGAGATTGTCGAAATAGGCTTGGCCCGGTCGTGCAGCGCTGGCCGAGACGCCTTCCATGACATCGAAGGCAAGTCCGGTGTTGAAGCCGTGAACGCGCGCCGTGGAATGGGCCGGATACTCTTCAGCTTCCTCGTCTTCGCTTTTCAGGCGATCGAGGACGGACTGGAAGACCGATTGACCGAACAGCATTGCGCATCTCCTTCGGGGAACGCGTACTAAAGCCGAGGAAGATGGAGCAAGGCTTGTCAGCCCGCCGCGGCCTTCTGACTTTCCCGCAACACGAGATTGTAAAGCAGCCGCGCGCTCGGCGGCAGTTCACGTTCTTTCACTGTGATAAGACTGTAGGGCCGGACGTTGATCTCGAAGTCGATCGGCAGGACGCGCACGTCCGAGGCCTTGGACTTGTGGCTCGCCAGGAATTGCGCGACGTCGATTGCGATCGGGGCAATTGCGTCCGTCTGGCAAACCGTGGCGCAGGTCAGCAGCAGCGACGAGGTGTTGACGATGTTTTCCGGCAGCGGGACCTCGTTCGTCAGGAAGACTTCCTCGATCGTCCGGCGCAGCAGCGTGCCCGGCGGCTGGAAGACCCAATCGTATTGCGGCAGGTCGGCGAGGGACGCGACCTTCTTCTTCAATAGCGGGTGGCCGCCTCGCACGATCAGGCAGGCCCTTTCGACGCCGATCTCCTGAACCTGGAAAAGGCGCGGGTTGAGATCATCGGGGATGCGGCTGATGATGAAGTCGTGGCGGGCTGCGAGGAGTTCGCGGGCAAGCACATTGCTCGTCTCGACCTGAATACTGACCTCGATCCCGGGAAGAGCTTTTCGCACATGCTTGATGGCAGGCACGACCAGGCTCATGGCCGGAGCGGTCACCGCGCCAATGAAGACGGCGCCGCCTTTTCCGGTCTTCAGTTCGCCGATTTCACGGCTGGCTTCCCTGAGCTCCAGCATGATCTTGCGGGCGCGTCTGGCAAGCGCCGCGCCGAAGGTTGTCAGCACAACGCCGCGGGAAACGCGCTCGTAAAGTGGTGTTTTGAGAATCGATTCCATTTCCGACAACATGCGCGAAGCGGCGGGCTGGGAGACGTTCAAAGCCTCCGCTGCTGCAGATATCTGCCCGCTATCTTCGATTGCGACGATCATGCGCAGGTGATTCAGCTTAAGCCCCGACCGAAGCAGGCCGTCGTCCCCAAAAATTTCTGTCTGAATGTCCACGTAATCGATCGCTGGCGGCCCTGAAATAATCGTCATGGTTGCAGCCTCCCCACTGCTCTCCATCAAAAGTAATACTTTTTAACGATATACCAAAATTGTTATGCATTTTGCCAGTTATTCTATTTGACAGATATAGGAATCCATACCAGTTTGCCGCCGTGTGCTGGTGGCACTCAACACGTGAGAGCGTGGAGGAGACCTACTTCGTTTCTCACCATATGAAGTATCATCCAAGACGAAACCTGCCACAGTTTCGGGGCGGGCGATTTTTCGTCCGTGCGTTTATTAACTAAGGGAGAGAGAGATATGAAAACCATTATCTCATTGATGGCAGCGGCCGCCTTTGGCGTCGCTTCGTTCGTTATGCCGGCTATGGCTGCCGACAAGGGGACTGTCGGTATCGCTATGCCTACGAAGTCGTCCGCTCGCTGGATCGACGACGGCAACAACATCGTCAAGCAGCTTCAGGAAGCCGGTTACACGACCGACCTGCAGTACGCTGACGACGACATTCCGAACCAGCTGTCTCAGATCGAGAACATGGTCACGAAGGGCGCGAAGGTTCTCGTCATTGCCGCAATCGACGGCACGACGCTTTCCGACGTTCTCCAGAAGGCCCACGACGCAGGCATCAAGGTCATCGCTTACGATCGTCTGATCCGCGACTCCGGCAACGTCGACTATTACGCGACGTTCGACAACTTCAAGGTTGGCGTTCTGCAGGCAACTTCCATCGTTGACGCCCTTGGCCTCAAGGATGGCAAGGGTCCGTTCAACATCGAACTCTTCGGCGGTTCGCCTGACGACAACAACGCCTTCTTCTTCTATGACGGCGCAATGTCGGTTCTGCAGCCTTACATCGACAGCGGCAAGCTCGTCGTAAAGTCTGGCCAGACCGGCATGGACAAGGTCGGTACGCTGCGTTGGGATCCGGCAACGGCCCAGGCTCGTATGGACAACCTGCTCTCGGCTAACTACACCGACGCGAAGGTCAATGCAGTTCTGTCGCCTTACGACGGTCTGTCCATCGGCATCATCTCGTCGCTGAAGGGCGTCGGCTACGGTTCTGGCGATCAGCCGCTTCCGGTCGTTTCCGGCCAGGACGCTGAAGTTCCTTCCGTCAAGTCGATCATCGCTGGCGAGCAGCACTCCACGATCTTCAAGGACACCCGTGACCTCGCAAAGGTTACCGTCGGCATGGTCAACGCTCTGATGGAAGGCAAGGAGCCTGAAGTCAACGACACCAAGACCTACGACAACGGCGTCAAGGTTATCCCGTCCTACCTGCTGACCCCGGTCGCTGTAGACAAGACCAACTACGAGAAGATCCTCGTAGAAGGCGGCTACTACAAGGCTGACCAGCTGAAGTAATCGTACCAAGTTGGCCGGAACCCGCCGCTTGCGGGTTCCGGTCTTCACTTTTATGATCGCCGCGCCGTATTACCGGCTGCTGGCGCTGGATTTTGACTATGGACAATACAATCCTCGAAATGCGGAACATCACCAAGACGTTCCCGGGCGTGAAAGCGCTTGAGAATGTGAACCTCAAGGTTCGGCAGGGTGAAATCCATGCGTTGGTTGGTGAAAATGGGGCCGGCAAATCGACCCTGATGAAAGTTCTTTCCGGTGTTTACCCGGCCGGATCCTACGAAGGCGAGATTGTTTACGAAGGTGACGTGCGCAACTTCAAGGTCCTGAAGGACAGCGAAGAAATCGGCATCGTCATCATCCATCAGGAGCTGGCACTCGTGCCGCAGCTATCGATCGGCGAAAACATCTTCCTCGGGAACGAGAATTCCAGCAACGGTGTCATCAGCTGGGAAGCGACGTTCAACAAGACGAAGCAGCTTCTCGCCAAGGTCGGTCTGCGTGAATCGCCCAATACGCTGGTGACGGATATCGGTGTCGGCAAGCAGCAGCTCGTCGAGATCGCGAAGGCATTGTCGAAGAGCGTCAAGCTACTGATCCTTGATGAGCCGACCGCTTCGCTTAACGAAAAAGATTCCGATGCATTGCTGAACCTCCTTATAGAGTTCCGCAACCAGGGCATCACTTCGATCATCATCTCCCACAAGCTGAACGAAATCCGCAAGGTCGCCGACCAGATCACCGTTCTGCGAGATGGCATGACCGTGAAGACGCTCGACTGTCGTACTGACGAGATCAGCGAAGACGTGATCATCAAGAACATGGTGGGCCGCGATCTGGCTGACCGTTATCCGCCGCGCTCCGTGCCGATCGGCGAGACGATCCTTGAGGTCAAGAACTGGAATGCCTTCCACCAGCAGCATCGCGACCGACAGGTGCTGCACGACATCAATGTCACCGTCCGCAAGGGCGAAGTGGTCGGCATCGCCGGCCTGATGGGTGCCGGCCGCACCGAGTTCGCGATGAGCGTGTTCGGCAAGGCCTATGGTCACAAGATATCAGGTGAAGTCCTCGTCAACGGCAAGGCCGTCGATACGAGCACCGTCCGCAAGGCGATCGATTCAGGTCTCGCCTATGTCACGGAAGACCGCAAGCATCTCGGTCTGGTGCTTAACGACAACATCATGCACAACACGTCGCTCGCCAATCTGCCTGGCGTTTCCAAAAACGATATCATCGACGATATCAAGGAGCTGCGGGTCGCGACCGACTACCGGACGAAGCTTCGCATCCGCTCTTCCGGCGTGTTCCAGGAAACGGTCAATCTCTCCGGCGGCAACCAGCAAAAGGTCGTGCTGTCGAAGTGGCTGTTCTCCGATCCTGAGGTGCTGATCCTCGACGAACCAACGCGCGGCATCGACGTTGGTGCGAAATATGAAATCTACACTATCATCAACCAGCTTGCCGCCGATGGAAAGGGCGTTCTGATGATCTCATCGGAAATGCCCGAACTGCTCGGCACGTGCGACCGCATTTACGTCATGAATGAAGGACGTATTGTCGCCGAACTGCCGAAGGGAGAAGCAAGCCAGGAAACTATCATGCGCGCTATCATGCGCTCAGGGGAGAAGAAGTAATGACGCCGGTCAACCAAACAACCGAGGAAAGCAACGTCGTTTCCGTTACCGACTACATCCGCGGTAACATTCGCGAATACGGCATGTTGATCGCGCTGGTCGCGATCATGGTGTTCTTCCAGTTCTATACCGGCGGCATCCTGTTCAAGCCGGTCAATCTGACGAACCTTGTCCTGCAGAACTCCTTCATCGTCATTATGGCGCTGGGCATGCTGCTGGTTATCGTCGCAGGGCATATCGACCTTTCGGTCGGCTCGATCGTTGCCTTCGTCGGCGCGCTTGCGGCCATCTTCACCGTGACCTGGGGCATGAACTTCTGGCTCGCGGCACTGATCTGCCTCGCGGTCGGCGGCATGATCGGCGCGGCGCAGGGCTATTTCATCGCCTATCACCGCATTCCGTCGTTCATCGTTACGCTCGCCGGCATGCTGGTCTTCCGCGGTCTGACGCTGACAGTGCTGAACGGCAAGAACATCGGACCGTTCCCGAAGGAATTCCAGGTTATCAGCACCGGCTTCCTGCCCGGCGACATGATCGACCTGTTCGGAACCCCGGTACAGTCGACCTCGATCATCCTCACCGTCATCCTGCCGGTTATCCTGTTCTACCTCGCCTGGCGCCGCCGCAAGGTGAACGAGAGCCACGGCATCGATGTCGAACCGACAAGCTTCTTCATCGTCCAGAACCTGATCGTTTCCGCGGCTATCCTGTGGATCGGCTACCTGCTGTCGAGCTATCGCGGCCTGCCGAACGTGCTCGTCGTCATGCTGGTGCTGATTGCGATCTACGCCTTCGTTACCCGCAAGACGACGATCGGTCGTCGCATTTACGCCCTAGGCGGCAATGAAAAGGCCACCAAGCTCTCCGGTATCAACACCGAGCGCCTGAGCTTCCTGACATTCGTCAACATGGGCGTGCTCGCCGGTCTCGCCGGCATGATCATCGCGCTGCGGCTTAACTCGGCAACCCCGAAGGCCGGCGTCGGCTTCGAGCTCGACGTCATCGCGGCCTGCTTCATCGGCGGTGCTTCGGCATCCGGCGGCGTTGGCAAGATCACCGGTGCTGTCATCGGCGCGTTCATCATGGGCGTCATGAACAACGGCATGTCGATCGTCGGTCTCGGCATCGACTTCCAGCAGATGGTCAAGGGCCTCGTGCTTCTCGCAGCCGTCTTCTTCGACGTCTACAACAAGAACAAGGGCTAAGCGCTTCGGCGCTGCCCACGCATTCGCAGTCATGTGAACTTACCAATCCGGCTCGTCTGAGAGCCGGATTGGCGGAGCATTTTCCGCGTTATCGAAAAAAGGATGAAGACCGTGCTCATTTCGCAGATCAAGGGTTCGAACGGAGAGATCGTCGTCGCCGTGCGCGAGCCGGGCGGTACCGCGAAAGCCGTCAACAACGCCGGCAGCGTCTATGCGCTCGCCATGGAAGCCGCAAACGGTGGCAAGTCGCTCGCAGCGGTGATCGAGGCGCATGGTCTCGGTGATGCCGTCGATCTCGAGAAGGCTTATGCCGAAGGCAAGTTCCTGCCGCCGATGACGCATCCGGACGCTGCGCATCTGCATCTGACGGGCACTGGTCTGACGCATCTGGGGTCGGCGGCAACGCGCGATTCCATGCACAAGAAGACCTCCGAGGCCGCCGAGGAAACCCTCACGGACTCGATGAAGATGTTCAAGATGGGTCTCGAGAACGGCAAGCCGAAGGCTGGCGAAAAAGGCGTTCAGCCCGAGTGGTTCTACAAGGGCAACGGCTACGGTTCGGCTGCTCCGGGTGCGCCGCTCGTTTCTCCGTCCTTCGCGCTCGATGGCGGCGAAGAGCCCGAGATGGCCGGCATCTACATTATCGCTCAGGACGGCACGCCGTTCCGCATCGGCTTTGCGCTGTCGAACGAGTTCTCCGACCACGTTACCGAGCGCCAGAACTATCTCTACCTCGCGCACTCCAAGCTGCGTCCGGCAAGCTTCGGTCCTGAGATCCGCATCGGTGCTGCGCCTGACGACATCCGCGGCACGTCGCGCATCAAGCGCGGGACCGAGGTGATTTTCGAGAAGCCGTTCCTGTCGGGTGAAGCGAACATGTCGCATACCTTCGCAAACCTCGAATACCACCACTTCAAGTACGGCCTGTTCCGCGTGCCCGGCGACGTTCACGTCCACATGTTCGGCACGGCGACGCTGTCGTTTGCCGAAGGCATCAAGACGGAAGAGGGCGACGTTTTCGAAATCGAAGTCGCCGATTTCGGCCTGCCGTTGCGCAATCCGCTGAAGATCGACGCCGAAGAAGAGATCGTCGTCAAGCAGCTCTGAGTTGGCATGGCCCGGCCGCTTCGGCGGCCGGACCGTTTCATGAACGGTATCGGAGGCCAACCAGCCCGTGACTATCTATCAGAACCTCATCGCCGGCGAATGGGTCGGTTCCGATGCGACCAAGAATATCAATCCGTCCGACACCAACGAGGTGGTCGGTCTTTATGCGGATGGTACGGTCGAAGACACCAAGAATGCGATTGCCGCCGCCAAGGCTGCTTTCCCCGCATGGTCCCGCTCCGGTATCTGGGAACGCCACGTAATCCTGAAGAAGGCCGGCGACGAGATCATGGCCCGCAAGGACGAACTCGGCGCGCTGCTCGCCCGCGAAGAGGGCAAGACGCTTCCCGAGGCGATCGGCGAGACCATTCGTGCCAGCCAGATTTTCGAATTCTTTGCCGGTGAAGCGCTGCGCCTCGCGGGCGAGATCGTTCCGTCCGTTCGCCCTGATATCGGCGTCGAGATCACCCGCGATCCGCTCGGCGTCATCGGCATCATCACGCCGTGGAACTTTCCGATTGCCATCCCGGCCTGGAAACTCGCGCCGGCGCTCTGCTACGGCAACACCGTCGTGTTCAAGCCGGCGGAACTCGTTCCGGCCTGCTCCTGGGCAATCGTCGATATTCTCAATCGTGCGGGTTTGCCGAAAGGCGTGCTGAACCTCGTCATGGGCAGGGGCTCGGTGGTCGGTCAAACCATGCTCGACAGCCCCGACGTCAGCGGCATCACCTTCACCGGTTCCACCGGCACGGGCCGTCGCGTCGCAGCTGCCTCGATCGAGCATAACCGCAGGTTCCAGCTGGAAATGGGCGGCAAGAACCCGATGGTCGTCCTCGACGATGCGGATCTGGACGTTGCCGTCGAAGCGGCCGCCAATTCAGGCTTCTTCTCCACGGGCCAGCGCTGCACCGCGTCCTCACGCCTGATTGTCACCGAAGGCATCCACGACAAATTCGTCGCGGCGCTGACGGCCAAGCTCGAGACGCTTGTGGTCGACAACGCCATGAAATCAGGCACGCATATCGGCCCGGTTGTCGATGAAAAGCAGCTGAAGACCGATACCGACTATATCGAGATCGGTCGCAAGGAAGGCGCAAAGCTCGCCTTCGGCGGCGAGCTCATCAAGCGTGAAACGCCCGGCTTCTACCTGCAGCCGACGCTGTTTACCGAAGCCACCAACCAGATGCGCATCAGCCGCGAGGAAATCTTCGGTCCCGTCGTTTCGGTCATCCGCGTCAGGGATTACGAGGAAGCGCTGGCAACCGCCAACGACACGCCTTTCGGTCTGTCTGCCGGGATCGCGACGACGAGCCTCAAGCACGCGACGCATTTCAAGCGCAACTCGGAAGCCGGCATGGTGATGGTCAATCTCCCGACGGCGGGCGTCGACTTCCACGTGCCGTTCGGCGGTCGAAAGGGATCGTCTTATGGGCCGCGCGAGCAGGGCAAGTATGCGGCGGAGTTCTACACGAGCGTCAAGACGGCCTATACGCTGGCGTAACGGCCTCTCGGGCGCACTGGAGCAAAAAAGGGTAAGACCAAGTTCCGGCTCGGACTGCCGACGAAGTGCTTCTCTGTACAAATGATCGGTTTCTCCGTCATGCCGGCCTTGAGCCGGCATCCAGCGGCACCGCGTCCGCGGTGCGAAGGACTTTTGCGCGCAAGGACTTGCGCGCGCTGGACCCCGGCTTTTGGCCGGGGTGACGAAGGAGATGGCATCGATCCGTAATATGCCAAAGACGTTGTCAACAAGCTAAGGCGGGCCCAAGTCCCGCCTTTTGTCGCTAGATGGCTTCGGCGACCAGAGCGGTCGCTCGGCGCTCCATGCCATTACCGTCGAAGAGGCTGCGGATTTCCGGCCACTTGCGTCGGAAGGCCGCGACGCAGGCGGGATCGAAATGCGTTCCGCTGCAGTCGATGATCTCTTCGTAGGCTCGCTCCGGCTCCCAGGCAGACTTGTAGGGTCTGTCGGAGCAGAGTGCGTCGAAGACATCTGCAACGGCAACGATGCGGGCCTCAATCGGAATGTCTTCGCCGGCGAGGCCGTTCGGGTAGCCCGTGCCGTCCCACTTCTCGTGATGTCCGCCGATGATGGCGACGGCGACGCGCGAGAGTTCGGCGGTGCTGTTCTGCAGGATGCCGACGCCGATCGGCACGTGCTGGCGCATCAGTTCGATTTCATGCGGATCGAGCTTGCCGGGCTTCTGCAGGATAGCGTCGGGAATGCCGATCTTGCCGATGTCGTGTAGCGGCGCGGCCAGGAAGATGTTGCGGCGCTGGATCCGGTCGAGACCGACGCCTTCCGCGACGAGTTCAGCGATGGTGGCAACGCGCTCGATATGATCGCCGGTATTGCCGTCCCGCGACGCCATCGCCTGCGCCAAGCACCATATAATTTCCTGCTCGCGCATGTCGGCCTGCCGGCTCGCATGGCGGAAGGCGAGATGCAACGCCTTGGCGCGATCGGCAAGTGCGACCTGTGCCGTGCGCAAAGCCAGAAGATTGCCGATGCGTGCCTGCAGTTCCAGCGGGTCGAAAGGCTTGTTCAGGAAGTCGGTCGCGCCGGCGTCGAGCGCTTCCAGGCGAATGGCTCGCTCGGTCTGCGAGGTGACCATGACAACAGGGACGTTCTTGTAGCCGTGCTGCGCGCGGAGATGGCGGATGAGTTCCACGCCGTTCAATCCGGGCATCATGTAGTCGACCATCACGAGGTCGAACTCGGCGGTACGGCTGCGTTCCAGAGCGGCACGCGGATCGGAAAAGCTTTCAATGTCGTGGTTGCTGAAGCTGCGGACGGCCGTCTCCAGCGCCAGCAGGCTCGATTTGCTGTCGTCGACGATAAGAAGATGCATGAAAAGACCCGATGAAATTCTGCTGCAGGCGGCTGGCGTGGCGCCAAGTCTCGAAACCCTGCTGCGTCAGGGTTGAATTCATTTCGATCGAAACCGTCGCGACTGAGGATGCCGCGTTCACCGTCCCTAGGATCAGGGCAGGGCGCTTAACATCGGGTTATTTCAAAGGACAGGATTTTCTCTAGCGCGCAAAAGAAACGGGCGCATCGAGCGCCCGCTGCAATCAGGATTAAGGAGCGGTAACCGCAGCTCTCAGCTCTCAGCTCTGGCTTTGGCCCTGCATCTGCCCCTGATCCTCGACCTTGACCACGACCGAGAGTTTTTCTCCGGGTGTGCCGATACGCATGCCTGAAACGGGCGCGGCATCGCGGTAGCAGAGACCGGAAGCAACGCGCACATAGCGGGCATCGGGGCAGAGGTTGTTTGCCGGATCGAAACCGACCCAGCCCAAGCCGAGCACGTGGGCTTCGCCCCACGCATGAGTCGCTGCCTGCTCGACCTTCTCGTCCATCATCAGATAACCGGAAACATAGCGGGCCGGGATGCCAAGGGTGCGTGCGGCCGCGACGAAGATATGGGCGTGATCCTGGCAGACGCCGCTCTTCTTCTCTAGCGCTTGCTCAGCCGTCGTCTCTGTATCGCTGGTTCCAGGCTGGTAGGCCACCGTCGCGTGAATGGCGGCCATCAGCGCATGCATGCGTGAGAGTTCGTTTTCGCCGCTGACATCCCGGATTAGTTCCCTGACGAGTTTTCCGGCCTTCGTCCGTGGCGTCTCGCGCAGGAAAAGCCATAGCGGGCAAAACCCGCTGTGGGCGCCGAGGACGCCGTTGCGATCTTCGGTCTCGACTTCGCCCTCGGCGACGATACGGGTGGTGCGTTGCTCGCCTTCCAGCGAGACGAGATTGATGTGGTTGCCGAACTGGTCGTCATACTCGACCTCGGGCTTGGCGCCCTCCACATGCAGCGACCAATTCAGGATCGTCTGCCCGCCGACGGTCGGCGGTGTCAGGCGCAACCGCTGCAACGAGAAAACGGAGGGTTCCTCGTAATGATATTCGGTGACGTGGCTGATCTTAAGTTTCATGTCGTGCCCGCCTATGCATAGAACCGGTAACCGTCGGAAATTTCCATGCCGAGCTGGTTGTTGCGCGTGACGAAGTCCTCGAGAAACTCGTGGAGACCCTGGTCCATGATCTCCTTGATGGCGCGCGTCTGGAGCGTCCTGCGGATCGCATCGGCCGTGTCGTGCGCCGGCAACCGTTCGCCATAGTCCTTGGCAAGATAGCCGAGTTCGCTGACGATTTTTTCGTAGCAGTAGGCAAGCGAGCGCGGCATCTGGCCGTTGAGGATCAGGAAGTCTGCGATGTTCATCGCCCGATATTCACCGTCATAGGCCCAGCTGTAGGAGCGGTGGGCGGAGACGGAGCGCAGGATCGATTCCCACTGGATGTTGTCGATCGACGTGCCCACGGCCGAAACCGAGGGCAGCAGCACGTAATACTTCACGTCGAGGATACGACTGGTATTGTCCGCGCGCTCGATAAAAGTGCCGATGCGGGCGAAGTTGTAGAGTTCGTTCCTGAGCATGGAGCCGTGGAAGGCGCCGCGGATCAGCCCGGCACGATGCTTGATCGCATCGATCGCCTCTGGCAGTTCCGCCGCCTTCAGCCGCTTGGACAGCAGCGCCTTCAACTCGATCCAGAACTCGTTCGTCGCTTCCCAGGTTTCCCGGGTCAGGGCGGTTCGCACCATGCGCGCATTGTTTCGCCCGTAATCGACGCAGGACATGACACTCGAGGGGTTGCTCTGGTCGCGCAGCAGGTAGTCGATCGCATCGGCGCTCGTCAGCTTGCTGTGACCCTCGTCGTAAGCCTCGCGGACGCCGGCACTTTGCAGGACGCCATCCCAATCGTCATCGCCGTTTCCGCTTCTGGTCAGCGACATGCGCAGACCGGCATCGATGAGGCGGGCGATATTCTCGGCGCGTTCGAAATAACGGAACATCCAGTAGAGTCCGTTTGCAGTTCTTCCGAGCATCAGTCCTCCAATACCCAGGTATCTTTCGTGCCGCCGCCCTGGCTGGAGTTGACCACCAGCGAGCCCTGTTTGAGGGCCACGCGGGTCAATCCGCCGGGGATGATCTGCACCTTGTCGGAGACGAGAACATAGGGGCGCAGGTCTACATGGCGCGGCGCAATTCCCTTGTTGACGAGGATCGGCACGGTCGAGAGCGAAAGCGTCGGCTGCGCGATGTAATTGGTTGGCTTCGCCTTCAGCTTTTCAGCGAAATCGGCGCGCTCCTTCTTGGTGGCCGTCGGGCCGACCAGCATGCCGTAGCCGCCGGAGCCGTGGACTTCCTTGACCACCAGTTCCTCGAGATGTTCGAGAACGTATCTGAGGCTCTGCGGCTCGGAACAGCGCCAGGTCGGCACGTTCTCGAGGATCGGCTTGCGCCCGGTGTAGAACTCGACGATCTCGGGCATGTAGGAATAGATCGCCTTGTCGTCTGAGATGCCGGTGCCCGGCGCATTGGCGATGGTGATGTTGCCGGAGCGGTAGACGTCCATGATGCCGGGGATGCCGAGCGCGGAATCCGACCGGAAGGTGAGGGGATCGAGGAAGTCGTCGTCGACGCGGCGATAGAGCACGTCGATCGCCTCGTAACCGCGGGTCGTGCGCATCTTCACCTTGCCGTCGATGACGCGCAGATCCGAGCCTTCGACGAGCTCGACGCCCATGGTGTCAGCCAGGAACGAATGCTCGTAATAGGCGGAATTGTAGATGCCGGGGGTGAGCACGGCGACGCGCGGCTTGCCCTTGCAGCCGGGAGGTGCCAGCGACGCCAGGCTCTGGCGCAGCAGATAGGGATAGTCCTCGACCGGCCGCACCTTGTTGGCGTGGAACAGGTCCGGGAACATCTGCATCATGGTTTCGCGGTTTTCCAGCATGTAGCTGACGCCGGATGGTGTGCGGGCATTGTCCTCGAGCACGTAGAACTCGTCCTCGGCTGTTCGAACGATGTCGGTGCCGACGATATGCGTGTAGACGCCGCCCGGCGGACGGAAGCCGATCATCTCCGGCAGGAAGGCGACGTTCCTCTCGATCAGTTCGCGCGGGATGCGACCGGCGCGGATGATTTCCTGTTTGTGGTAGATGTCGTCGAGAAAGGCGTTGAGCGCGATTACCCGCTGCTCAATGCCCTGCGCGAGCTTGCGCCATTCGCGGCCTGAGATGATGCGGGGGATGATGTCGAAGGGGATAAGCTTTTCGGAGGAGTCTGCGTGTCCGTAGACCGCGAAGGTAATGCCGGTCTTTCGGAAGATGTTTTCCGCGTCCCGGGATTTGGCAATCAGATGCGTTCGATCTTGGTTATTGTACCACTCAAAGTATTTTTCATATGGCTGACGCGGACTTTCGTCCCCGGTGATCATTTCATCAAATGCCAAAGGTGTGGCTCCCCTTTTTTCTTCATTTGAATACAACGCAATAAGCAATGCAAGAACCATGCACAGTTCGAGGGCGATATTCGTAAAATCCTCCGGAACGGCCAAAAGAGCCGAAAAACTGGGCATTTATCAAAATGTGGCGTGGCCGTCTCAGCCGTCAATCCCCACGGCTCGCTCAAAATATAAGCAGATGATTGTTTTCGGATCGGCGTCCGATCTAATTTAAGCCGAGGCGGACGCGGCTGGTCGGGTCACCGATCAACGAAACTGCAGGTTAGTATCAATGCTTCGCCTTTGACGGCGGAGCTGTCTGTCGGCTATCAGCGCGGCAATCCCTTGCCCCAGGATACAATCATGTCGCTTGATCGCATTGCGCCCGCCATCTTCGTTCTTCTCTGGTCGACCGGCTGGGTCGTGGCGAAATATGCCTCTATCCACTCGGAGCCGTTCACTTTCCTCGTGGTGCGGTATGCGTTATCGGCGTTGGCGTTTCTCAGCCTCGCTCTTGCCATGCGTGCGGCTTGGCCGCGCAGGGCGATTGTCTTGAGGGCGGTTTATTCCGGCATGTTCCTGCACGGCTTCTATCTCGGCGGCCTGTGGTGGGCGATCGCGAATGGTGTGCCGGCCGGCATCTCCGGCATCATTGCCGCCCTGCAGCCGCTGTTGACGGCGATGGCCGCGCCGCTCCTGATCGGCGAGCGCTTGCAGGGCATCCAGAGGCTGGGCCTGCTGCTTGGCTTTCTCGGCATCGCCATCGCGATATCGCCGAAGCTTCTCGATCCGGCCACGGCAAATCTGGCGCATGCCGCCGTACCCCTCGGGATCAACCTGATCGCGATGTGTTCTGTCACTTATGGAACGCTCTATCAGAAGAAGCATCTGCAGACCGGCAGCCTTCTGCCGATCGCGACGTTGCAGTATGTCGGCGCCATCATCATCACGGTGCCGCTGATGCTCGCCTTCGAGCGGATGCATTTCGATGGGTCGGTGCAAGCCATTGCCGCGCTCATCTGGTCGGTATTCGGCCTGTCGATGGGCGGCGTCGGGCTGCTGCTTTATCTCATCCGCCGGGGCCAGGTCTCGCGGGCGGCCTCGCTCATCTATCTGATGCCGCCGGCTGTGGCGCTCGAGGCCTTCATCGCCTTCGGAGAGCCGTTGACCGTGCCGCTTGTCGTGGGAACGATCATCGTCGTCACCGGCGTCTATCTCACCAACAGAAAAGTTGGAGCCCGCCTGCAGGAACAGGCGCAATAAAAAACGGCGGGATCTCTCCCGCCGTCCGTTGTTTTCCAGTGCTGTAGATTATGCGCGTTCGCGGCGCTGGCCGCCATTGCCGCCACGCGAAGGACCACCACGGCGGTTGCCGCCGTTGCCTTCGCGACGTTCGCCGCGCTCGCCGCCGGCGTTAGCCTGTGCACCACGATCTTCACCGTGCTTGCGAGCCGGACGGCCGTGGGCGTTGCGGGCGCCGCCGCCGGGATGATGCCGATTCTCGCCGTTCGAGTTGGCATGGTTGCCGTGCTGCGGGCGCTGCGGCTTGCGGGCGCCTGCACCACGGAAGTCCGACGTCGTCGCTAGATCGTTATCCGGGCCCGCCGTCACCGGCGTAACTTCGCCACGGCGCTGGCCGCGGAAGTCCTCGTTGCGCTCGGTCCTGCGCTCCGGACGGGGGCTACGCTCGCGGCGCTCCTCGTTGTTGGCGCGAACTTCGCTGCCGGCTTCGGGACGTGGACGACGCTCGGGGCGGCGTGCACGGGCATCGCCGCGACCTTCGCCGCCACGGCCTTCACCACCGCGACCCTGGCCACGGTTGCCGCCGTTGCCGTTGCCCCGCTTCGGTGCCGCGTTCATATTGGCAGGCGCTTCACCGCTGGCGACCGCGATGTTGATGCTCATCAGGCGCTCGATGTCACGCAGCAGGCGGGTTTCGTCGGGCGCGCAGAAAGCGATCGCGATGCCGTCGCGACCGGCACGGGCCGTACGACCGATGCGGTGAACGTAGGCTTCGGCAACTTCCGGCAGGTCGTAGTTGTAGACATGGCTGACGGCCGGAATGTCGATGCCGCGGGCGGCAACGTCGGTGGCGATCAGCGTCTTGATGTCGCCGTCCTTGAAGGCCTTCAAGGCGCGCTCGCGCTGGCCCTGGCTCTTGTTGCCATGGATCGAGGCAACGGAGTAACCGACGGTTTCAAGATGCTTCATCAGCTTCTCGGCGCCATGCTTGGTGCGCAGGAAGACGATGGCGCGGCCATCCGGGTTCTGCGTCAGCGACTTCTTCAGGAGGTCGGTCTTGTCGTTCTTGCCGTTGACGAAGTGAACATACTGTTCGACCTTGTCGGCAGCCTTGCCCGGAGGCGTGACTTCGACCTTGACCGGGTCGGTCAGGAAGTCGGCAGCGAGATCGGCAATCGCCTTCGGCATGGTGGCCGAAAACAGCATGGTCTGGCGCTTCTTCGGCACCATCTTGGAGATCTTGCGCAGATCGTGGACAAAGCCGAGGTCGAGCATCTGGTCGGCTTCGTCGAGCACGAGGTAACGCACGGCCGTCAGGCCGATGGCGCGACGGTTGACGAGGTCGAGCAGGCGGCCGGGCGTGGCGACGAGAATGTCGGTGCCCTTTTCAAGCTGAAGCTGCTGCTTGTTGATCGAGACGCCGCCGACGACGACGTTGATGCGCAGGTGCGACTTGCGCAGGAAGTTCTTCAGGTTCATGGCGATCTGGTTTACCAGCTCGCGGGTCGGCGCCAGGATCAGCGTACGGGTGGTACGGTTGTCCGGGCGGCGCTCTTCAGGAATAAGCTTTTCGATCAGCGGCAGGCCGAATGCGGCCGTCTTGCCGGTGCCGGTCTGGGCGAGGCCGATCAGGTCGCGGCCTTCGAGAAGAAGCGGGATCGCCTTTTCCTGGATGGGAGTCGGCGTTTCGATGCCGAGCTGGAACAATGTGGCGACGATCGGCTTGGAGACACCAAGCGATTCAAAATTGGTCAAGTCATAACCTTTTCAGGGGCGCCAAAACAATATCGCCGGAACGGGGGTTTGCGGTCCGGTGTTTACTCTGGCGTCAAGAACCCCGCGTGAAGTGGGAACTTGTCTTGTTGGAAAAAGCTTTCCAGCGCTTCTGCCGCGTCTTGGGATGCGGTCTATTCGAAATGCGCTTTTGTCCTTCTTCCTGCATCCTATTTGCTGGCAGGGGCACGCTCACGCGGCGGCCGGAAGGTGAAAGCTGACCTGCATTTGGTCCAGTTTTGCTCAAAAGTCAAGAGAGGCGAGGGATCATCGGTTGACGCCGCGCCAAAAATAACCGTTCGCTCAGCCCTGCTCAGTAGGGGCATACCCTTACGCGATAGGCTTCACCCCAGCCATTGCGCCTCCATTCCAGGCGGCAATGACGAGACTGATAATAGGCCGGTCGATAGGCGGGATAGGGCCGATAGGCGCGGTAATAGGGCCGGTAGGGGGCGTAGGCACGGTAGGCCGGGTAACCGTAGCGATAGCCATAAGAGTATGGATAGCCGTAGCCGTCCGGATAGCCGTATGTATAGGGATATGGCCGCATGGCGGATCCGAGGAGAACCCCGCCGATAGCACCCGCCGCAACGCCGCCCCAGAAGTAATCATGGGAATGAGCCTGCGCTGACCCTGCCGGTACAGTTGTGGCCAACGTTATTGCCATCAGGCCCGCTGCCACGCTTTTGTGAACTACGGACATTGTCGTCTCCTTTCATGGATGACGTGCATATTGAAATCGTTAGCAAAATCGACGTCGATCAGCAGCCTGACGGATGCGGCTTCACTACCATTCCGTAAAACGACCGAGAGGCTGCTGCAGTTCCTCTATTTTGGTCAGTTGTCCGGCAATTCTACTCCGATCGAAGAAAGATTTCGATGGCTTAGACTTGGCGGCATTCGGCCAACTCTTTCGTTTCTCCTGATGGTCATAGTTAATGCGTTGTTAAAGTGCGGATGATTATAGTCGCTCCAAACGGCTTTCCTTAATTTCTTTGCTGCGGAGCGATTTATTGACATTCACGGGAGACCTTCTCGAGCTGGCATGCCGCCGGATCGCTGATCTGGTTAGTCCCGCCTATGTTAAAAACAGCGAACTTCGCTATGTGGCGGTCAACCGCGCCTACGCCGAATTCTTCGGCATGGATATTTCGGACTTTATCGGTCGCCGCAGCCGCGAGCTTTTCGATCGGCCGGAAGAAGAGGACCGCGAGGACAAGGAACGCCGCGCGCTCGTTTTTGCAAGCGAGGAAAGCGCGATCTGCTTCGATGCCGTCGGCAACGCCCATGATCGCGTGCGGATCGAAAGCTTCACGGTGTCGGAAGACCGCGTGTACGTGCTCGGTCTTTTCGAGACCACCGGCCGCGCGAGGCGACGGGACGTGCCAACCTTTCCCGCCATGGATCATGATACTGAAGCGGAACTGCTGCGCTCCATCATGGAGGCATTGCCTGTTGCGGCCTTCGTCCGGGATGCCGACCATCGCCTGATCTATGCGAATGCCTGCTACGAAGCCTTCACCGGCAAGGTTCGCGCCGAAATGCTCGGCAAGACCGAGCAGGAGATGTTCGGCGAGGCCGCGGGTGGCGTCGTTCACCGCGGCAATCTCGCTGCACTGGAAACGGGCGAGGCGGCCGAGATCGAAAGCCTGCTCCCCGGTGCCGGCGGCAAGCTTCACCCGATTCTCGCCCGCATCAACCGTATCGACCGCCCGGAAGGAAAGCGCTACGTCGTCGGCTCCTTCTCGGACGTATCGCTGCTGAAGGACCGCGAGCGCGAACTGATCGCCGCCCAGGTACAGACCGAGATTCTGCATCGCGACATGGCGAGCATTCTGAATTCGCTGCCGGTCGGGGTGCTCATTCTCGAAAGCGACCTGACGATCCTCTACGGCAACGAGGCGTTCTATACGATATCGGACCTGCCGGTGAACCGCTTCGAAGGGCGCCCCTTCATGGAGCTCGTCGAGTACAATCACGGGCTCGGACGCTACAGTCCTGGTGTGACGGCGGAGGAGATGTTCGAGCAGCGCGTCAGCCAGTTCCGTTCGGAAGTCCAGTTGCCGCCCGCCGAGATCAACTGGGGCAGCCGCTCCCTGCTCGTTGAAAGCCGGCGAGTATCGAAGGACCGCATTCTTCTCACCTATGCCGATTTCTCGACGGTTCGCCGGCACGAGCAGGAAATCCATGCGGCGCGCGAGGCGCTGGAAAGCCTCGGCGAACTGATGGGCGATGCGACTCATGCGATGTCGCAAGGCCTGCTGGTGGTGCAGGACGAAGAGATCCTGCTGAGCAACGATGCGCTTGCCGGCATGCTCGACGTTCCCGCGGAGATGCTGACGATCGGCAGCGACTGGAGCAAGCTGTTTTCCTTCTGCGCCGCGCGCGGCGATTTCACAGAAGATGCCGCCGGTGTGCTGGAGGGGCTGAGACAAGCCCTCGCTCTGGGGCTGCCCGCTTCGCAACTGTTTCGCGTCGCCGATAGCCGCTGGGTCAAGATGGATGTCAGCGTCAGCGAACGCCGGCACGGGGTGGCCCTGTTCACCGACATCACCACGATGAAGATCCGCGAGGAGGATTTGACCGTCCTGCTCGAGCGCGCCGAAGCTGCCGACAAGGTGAAGTCCGAGTTCCTGGCGAACATGAGCCACGAGATCCGGACGCCGATGAACGGCGTGCTCGGTATGGCCGAACTACTGGCGAAGACCAACCTCGATACCCGGCAGAAGACGTTCATCGACATC
This sequence comes from Rhizobium sp. Root708, assembly GCF_001429725.1. GTDB lineage: Bacteria > Pseudomonadota > Alphaproteobacteria > Rhizobiales > Rhizobiaceae > Rhizobium. The sequence goes on from NZ_LMHV01000042.1 coordinate 65,383, forward strand.
ATCGTGAAATCGGGCAATGCGCTGATGACCATCATCAACGATATCTTGGATTTCTCGAAGATCGACTCCGGCCAGATGACCTTGCGCCGCACCACCTTCGATCCGGTCGAAGCGGTCGAGGACGTCGTAACCCTGCTTTCATCGCTGGCCGCCGAGAAGGGGATCGAGCTGCTGGTGCGCGCGGCGCCCGGATTGCCGATGGCAATCATCGGCGATGCCGGCCGTTTCCGGCAGGTCGTCACCAATCTTGTCGGCAACGCCGTCAAGTTCACCGAGCGCGGCCATGTCCTTGTCGATCTCGACTACAAGAGCGGCGCGGCTGATGAGATCATGGCGATCCTGCGGATCGAAGATACCGGGATCGGCATGCCGAAAGATCGGCTCGATTCCATCTTCGGCAAGTTTTCGCAGATCGATTCCTCCTCGACCCGTCGGCATGAGGGGACGGGACTTGGCCTTGCGATCACCTCGGGTCTGGTTGACCTATTCGGCGGCTATATCGACGTCGACAGCGAGCCGCGCAAGGGGTCGGTGTTCACCGTCAGCCTGCCGTTTACGATCGCGGCCGCGCGTCTTGATCCGAAGCCGCTGCCGATCAACGTCAAGAACGCCCGCGTCCTTGTCATCGACGACAATGCAGTCAATCGCCAGATTCTAACCGAGCAGCTTTCGCTGTGGGGGTTCGACGGCGCTGCTGCGGAAGACGGCGTCGAGGGCCTCGCCATTCTCGAAGCGGCGCATGGATGTGGCATGGAGATCGACGCAATCGTTCTCGACTACCAGATTCCGGGGATGAACGGTGCTGACATTGCCCGCAAGCTCCGGGCTGATCCGCGCTATTGCGATCTGCCGATCATCTTCCTGACGTCCATGGATATATCAGGCACGGAGAAGGAATTCGCGGCGCTGAATGGTCAGGCCCATCTGATGAAACCGGCGCGTGCCAATGTTCTGCGCAACACGATCGTCGAGGTGGTCAGGACAAACCGTATCCGCAAGGCCACCAGCAGCGGCGCCCGGTTGATCGTCGAGGCGCCCGAGCCTGAACGAGAGGACCGGCCGGAAACACCGGTTCCTTCGTTCATCGATGTGCTTGTGGCCGAGGACAACGACGTCAACCAGATCGTCTTCACACAGATCCTGCAGGCCACCGGCCTCAAGTTTCTGGTGGTCAATAACGGGCAGGAAGCTGTCGATGCGTGGGAAGCACATACGCCGCGCATCATCATGATGGACGTTTCCATGCCTGTCCTGAACGGCCATGATGCTACGCGCAGGATCAGGGACCTCGAACGCGGCCAGGGGCATCGCGTGCCGATCATCGGCGTGACGGCGCATGCCCTCGAGAGCGACCGCGAACTTTGCTTCGATGCCGGAATGGACGATTACATGTCCAAGCCGATCAGCCCGGAACTCCTCGAAGAGAAGATCGCGCACTGGCTTGGTATGAGCGAGGAACCTAGCGGCGACCTGACCCTGAAGGGCTCTAGGCCCTGACGCCGCACAGCATTTCGCGCTTGCCCGCAAAGCCACTCCGGCGTTCGACCGTGAAACCCACCGCAATCAGATTTCTGCGCACGAAGCCCGCCGCGGCGTAGGTCGCGAAGGTGCCGCCCGGCGCGGTCTTTTCGCATACGAGGCGCATTAGGTCCTCAGACCACATCTCGGCGTTGCGCGATGGAGCAAAGCCATCCAGAAACCAGGCGTCGAAGCCTGGAGCAGCAGCCGATACACCGGCGAACGCATGCCCGCAGACAACATTCAATGTCGTCTGGTCGTCGAGCGCCAACGACACCGTGTCATGCGCCACCGCAGGCCAGGCGGTAGCGAGCGCGGTGCGCTCGGCATCGATCTCCGGCCAATGCGCAAGCGCACGGTCGATTTCCTCTTTCCGCATCGGGTAAAGCTCGAACGAGGTGAAGTGCAGATGTTGGCCGGGCGCGCGGACCTGCTTCCACTGCCTCCAGGTTTCGGCAAAGTTCAGCCCTGTGCCGAAACCGAGTTCACCGATCCGGAAGCTAGCGGTGTCCTGCCATCGCGCAGGCAGGCCGTTGCCGGACAGGAAGACATGGCCGCACTCGAGCCGGCCGTCCGTCTGGCAATAAAAGTGATCGCCAAAGGCGGTCGAATAGGGCATATCGCCGTCGCGCCATTCCAGTGGCTGCTGCGTCATGCCAATCTCATCGGGATCCGTAACTGTCATGCCAACAGCCGATAGTCCGGCCTTGCCTTCTGGTCAATCGTCCGCCTCGCTACTGATCGTCGGTGGCGGCGTGATGGGGCTTTGGGCGGCGGTTCATGCCGAGCGCCTCGGCATTGATACGGTGCTGATCGAGGCGGGCCGATTGGGGCAGGGGGCAAGCGGCGGGCTGCTCGGCGCGCTGATGCCGCATATGCCGGACAAGTGGAATGCAAAGAAGCAGTTCCAGTTCGACGCGCTGGTGTCGCTGGAAGCGGAAATTCTGGATCTGCAGGAGCAGACGGGCCTGTCGGCTGGCTACCGCCGGTCCGGGCGCCTCATTCCGTTGCCGAAGCCGCATCTTCGGCAGATCGCGCTTGGCCATTCCGCTGATGCCGAAACCCACTGGCGTCAGTCGGGACGCCAGTTTCACTGGCACGTGCTCGACAAGCCGCCGGTCAATGACTGGATCGATGCCAATGACAGTGCCGGATTCGTTTACGATACGCTTGCTGGTCGTGTCGCGCCGCGGTCGCTAATTGCCATGCTATCAGCCTTCCTGCGGGCATCACGCCATGTGCGGATACTGGAGAACGTCGCGCTCGAGAGCGTCGATCTTGGCCAGCGCGTGGCAAAGTGCGGCACCGGCACCATCGCGTTCGGATATTGCATCGTCGCTGCCGGATACCAATCCTTTCCGCTGCTGGCCGAGCTGACGAGGGACCTCACGAAACCGCTCGGCCAGCCGGTCAAGGGGCAGGCAGCTCTTCTGAAGGCGGACATCGATCCATCTCTGCCGACGATATTCCGGGATGGCCTCTACGTCGTCGCGCACGAAGGGGGGCATGTGGCCGTCGGCAGCACGAGCGAAAACCGCTTCGAGGCGCCGTTCACGACCGATGATCAGCTGGATGCGCTGCTGGTGGCCGCTGAAACTCTCGTGCCGGCGCTTCGAGGTGCTGAGGTTCTGGAGCGCTGGGCCGGATTGCGGCCGAAAGCGATCGATCGCGATCCCATGGTCGGGGCGCATCCTGATTGCGACAGGCTCTTGGCTTTGACGGGCGGATTCAAGGTCAGCTTCGGCATCGCGCACCGATTGGCGGAGGCGGTCGTGCACGCCGTTGCGGCGCAAAAGCCTGCCTTCGAGCTTCCGGAAAGCTTCCTTTTGTCCAGCCATATCGCCGTGGCTTCGCGTTAGACGTGAATTAGCAGTCGCTGCCTTTCGTCAATCTGTCATGCAAATCACCTATCTGCTTGCGCAGCAGCGGAGAGGATATGATTCAGGATCCGCTGGCCGACGGAGGACTGGTCATGCGTTACGCCATTTGTTTCACGCCGCCTGCGAGCGATCCGCTGTCGCACGTGGCTGCAAACTGGCTCGGTAGAAATGTATTTTCAGGCGAACTGGTTGAGCCGAGCGCTATCCGCGGCTTGGGTATCCACGAAATCGCCTTTCATACCGCCGTCCCCCGTCGATATGGCTTTCACGGTGCGCTGAAGGCGCCATTCCGGTTGGCGGCCGACATTTCGGAAGCGCAGCTTTTGCGGGAGCTCATGCGGTTCTGCGGCACTTTGGCGCCCTTTCGAATTTCGCAATTAGAAGTTGCCAGAACGGGCGACTTTTACAGCCTTGTTCCGTCTCTGCCTTGTGAACAGGTTCACTACCTCGCATCGGCCATCGTCCAGCATTTCGACCATTTTCGCGCGCCGCTCAGTGATGCCGACATCGAACGCAGCGATCCGGGCGGGCTTTCAGCCGCGCAGTTCACCAATCTGCATCGCTGGGGATGCCCTTACGTGATGGACGAGTTCCGCTTTCACATGCCCTTGTCCGGACCGATCGACCACAGAGACATGCCGCGCGTCGAGCAGGCGTTGCGGAGCGTGTTCGAGCCGGTTCTTTCCTCGCCGATCCAAGTCTCCAACGTCGCGTTGCTGATGGAAGAGGGCAATGGAGGGCCGTTCCGTGTGCATTCGCTGCATCCGATCGGCAAGGTCAGCGCGCGCAAGGAGCGCGTTGCCGTGCCGGCCTAAGAGGTTGTGCCGTAAAGGCAAAACTCTGTTGCGTACTTTCCGTCTCGACATTCCGTCTCCGGGTGTTACCGTTTCGCCGACTTTCAGGAAGGTGATTTCATGGTATCCGAGACTTATCCGCGCAATCTGATCGGCTATGGACGCAACACGCCCGACCCGAAGTGGCCGGGGGACGCGCGCGTCGCCGTCCAGTTCGTCATCAATTACGAAGAGGGCGGCGAGAGCTGCATCCTTGATGGCGATGCGGCTTCCGAGAACCTGCTGTCGGAAATCGTCGGGGCTGCGGCCTGGCCGAGCCAGCGTAACCTCAACATGGAATCGATCTACGAATATGGCTCGCGCGCCGGTTTCTGGCGCTTGTGGCGGATGTTCACGGAACTCAAGGTACGGGCCACAGTCTATGGCGTGACCCTGGCGATGGCGCGCAATCCGGAAGCGGTTGCGGCCATGAAGGAGGCCGGTTGGGAGATCGCCAGCCACGGCTATCGCTGGCTGGAATACAAGGACTTCCAGGAAGACGTCGAGCGCAAGCACATTCAGGAAGCCGTGCGCCTGCACACGGAACTGACAGGCGAGCGGCCCTACGGCATGTACCAGGGCAAGCCCTCGGACAACACGCTGCGTCTCGTCATGGAGGAGGGCGGTTTCCTCTATTCCTCGGATTCTTATGCGGATGATCTACCCTTCTGGGTGAAGGGCGTCGACGACAAGCCGTTCCTGATCATCCCCTATACGCTCGAGACCAACGATATGCGTTTCGCGACGCCGCAGGGGTTCAACTCGGGCGACCAGTTCTTCACCTACCTCAAGGATGCCTTCGATACCCTCTATGACGAGGGCAAGGCCGGAAGTCCGAAGATGATGTCCATCGGCCTGCACTGCCGCCTCGTTGGTCGTCCCGGCCGCGCTGCCGCACTCAAGCGCTTCATGGAATATGTGCTGAAGCACGACAAGGTGTGGGTCCCCACGCGCCTGGAGATCGCGAGGCACTGGCATGCCCACCACAAGCCGGAGACGATCTGATGCTGTCGCGTGACGAATTTGTATCGCGTTTCGGTGGTGTTTTCGAACATTCGCCGTTCGTTGCCGAGCGTGCCTATGACGACGGTTTCATCGGAGACGAACTGACAGTGGACCGGGTGCATACGGCGCTGGTCGCGATCTTCCGGGCGGCAAGCCCGGAGGAGCGGCTGGGGGTATTGCGCGCTCACCCCGATCTTGCGGGACGTCTCGCGATCGCGGGTGAACTCACCGAAGACAGCAAGAAGGAACAGGCCGGTGCCGGGCTTGATCGGCTCAGTGCAGAGGAACATACCCGTTTCACCAATCTCAACACGGCCTATGTCGAGAAATTCGGCTTTCCTTTCATCATCGCGGTGAAGGGCTTGAATAAGGATGACATCCTGGCGGCCTTCGAAAAGCGCATCGACAATACGCGCGATGATGAGTTTGCGACAGCGACCGCTCAGGTCGAGCGTATCGCGCTTCTGCGTCTCGAAGCCCTCTTGCCGACACGCTAGGGGTCCGCGGTTTGGAGGTGCTTTTCTCTTTTGCATCCATGACTTATAGTTAGCCCATGAAGCCATCAGACGTGCTGGAGAGGAACAGGCAAGCGATCCGCGAAGCGACGCAGCGCTTCAACGCGGCCAACCCGCGTGTCTTCGGTTCGGTGGCGCGGGGTGAAGACCGGCCGGACAGCGATCTGGATATTCTGGTGGACGCGCTGCCGGGCAGCACGTTGTTGACGCTGGGCGGCTTGCAGGACGCATTGGAACAGATGATGCTGGGTACGTCCATCCATCTGATGACGCCCGGCGACTTCCCCGAACCGGTGCGTATCCGTGTCCTTTCGGAAGCGAAGCCGATATGAGCGTCGAGCGAATTCCCTACCTGCTGGAGCGCATGCGGCAAGCCGCTACCGATGCCCATCAAATGATCGCCGATGTCAGCAAGGAGCGCTTTCTGGCCGATATCGTCCTTCAGCGGGCGGTCGGAATGAGCCTCCTGATGGCTTCGGAGATTGCTGCACAACTGATAAAAATCCATCCCGAGTTTATAGTAGAGCACCCGGAGTTTCCCTGGGGCTCGATGCGAGGTATGCGCAATCGTATTGCTCATGGCTATTTCGACATCGATCTCGACAAGGTCTGGGCGACCGCGAACGACGATGTTCCGGACCTGCTCTACAAGCTCGACCTCGTACGCAACTGGCGTGCCGAAGGCGAATAGCGACATGTCTCAATTCCTCGATATTGTTCCCCTGACCAAATCCGCCTTTGCGCCCTTCGGCGATGTCATCGAAGCCGATCCGGCGACGATGCGCTATATCAACAACGGAACGACGGAACGCTTCCATGCGCTCGCAGCCGCGGAAGCGGTGGGAGAGGGCGCACGCGTGATCATCAACCTGTTTCGAGGGCAGCCGCGAGCCCTTCCCTACGAGATCGGGATGATGGAGCGGCATCCTTTCGGTAGCCAGAGCTTTTCGCCGATTTCGGCTCGCTCCTACCTCGTCGTCGTTTCCGAGGATGAGGACGGCAAGCCGGGTCGGCCGCACGTGTTCGTGGCGCGCGGCGATCAGGGCGTAAACTATCGCCGTAACGTCTGGCACCATCCGCTGATGTCGCTTGGCGCCGTCAGCGATTTCTTGGTCGTCGACCGCGACGGGCCCGGCAACAATCTGGAAGAATATTTCTTCGAAACACCCTTCATCATCAGCGAGCCCAGCCTATGACCGGACTGACCACCCACGTACTCGATACCGCGTCCGGCAAGCCAGCCGAGGGACTGCGGATCGATCTCTTCCATCTCGACGGAGACATCAGGCATCACGTCAAGACGGTCACGACCAATTCCGACGGCCGCGTCGACGGTGGGCCGATCCTGATCGGCGACAGCTTCAAGGCGGGGACCTACGAACTGCTGTTCCACGCCGGCGACTATCTGCGCGCCGAAGGCACTGCCTTGCCGCACCCGGCGTTTCTGGACCTCGTCCCCATCCGCTTCGGCATAGCCGACGTTGCCGCGCATTACCACGTGCCGCTGCTGATCTCGCCTTACGGCTATTCGACCTATCGCGGTAGTTAGGCCATGCGGTTTGCGGCGATCGCGGATGTTCACGGCAACCACCTGGCGCTCGAAGCCGTCCTGGCCGACATCGCGGCGCAGGGTATTACCGATATCGTCAATCTCGGCGACTGCTTCAGCGGCCCGCTGACGGCAGGACGCACCGCAGAGTTGCTGCGGGCGCGTGGCATGTTGACCGTTCGCGGCAATCACGATCGCTATTTGATCGAACAGCCGCGAGGGGCAATGCATGCGTCGGATGCAGCTGCCTTCGATCAACTGACCGCCGACGATCTGCAATGGTTGCGGGAACTGCCGACGAGCGCGGTCTATCGGGACGAGGTTTATCTCTGCCACGCGACGCCTGCTAGGGATGATACCTATTGGCTTGAATCGGTGTCAGCGGAAGGCCATGTCTTCCTGAAGCCGCTGGCGGAGATCGAGGCGCTGGCCACCGGCGCGGATTTCCCGCTTGTTCTCTGCGGACACAGTCATATTCCGCGAATGGTTCGCCTTGGCGACGACAGGCTGATCGTCAATCCCGGCAGCGTCGGTTGCCCCGCCTATAACGACGACCTGCCGCACTACCACAAGGTCGAGACCGGCCATCCGCTGGCGTCTTATTGTATCCTCGAGAAGGGCGAGACGGGCTGGCTTCCGGTCTTCCGCACGGTCGCCTACGACCACATGGCCATGTCGCGCCTCGCAAAAGAAAACGCCCGCCCGGAATGGGCGGGCGCGCTTGCGACGGGCTGGTTGCCGTAGCTCTTTCCTACTGGCGGCCGAGCAGGATCGACTTGTTGACGTCGTTGATGTCGCGCTTGCCACAAAGCGCCATGGTGACATCCATTTCCTTGCGCAGGATGCTGAGGGCGAGCGTGACGCCTTCCTTGCCCATGGCGCCAAGGCCGTAGAGGAAGGGGCGGCCGATGTAGGTGCCCTTGGCGCCGAGCGCGATTGCCTTCAGCACGTCCTGGCCGGAGCGGATGCCGCCGTCCAGATGCACTTCGACCTTGTGGCCGACGGCATCGACGATCGGTTCCAGCATGCTGATCGACGACGGAGCGCCGTCCAGCTGACGGCCGCCGTGGTTGGAGACGATGATGGCGTCGGCGCCGGTTTCAGCCGCCGCCTTCGCGTCCTCGACGTCGCAGATGCCCTTGATGATCAGCGGGCCGCCCCATTGTTCCTTGATCCAGGCGACATCGGCCCAGGAGAGCTGCGGGTCGAACTGTTCGGCGGTCCAGGAGGAGAGCGAGGAGAGATCGGAGACGTTCTTCGCGTGGCCGACGATGTTGCCGAAGCTGCGGCGCTTGGTCTGCAACATATCGAGGCACCAGAACGGGCGCGTCGCCATCTGCCAGATGTGCTTCGGGGTGAACTTCGGCGGGGCGGAGAGGCCGTTGCGCAGGTCCTTGTGGCGCTGGCCGAGGATCTGCAGGTCGGCGGTCAGCACCAGGGCCGAGCACTTCGCCGCCTTGGCGCGGTTGATCAGGTTGAGCACGAAATCCTTGTCGCGCATCACGTAAAGCTGGAACCAGAACGGCTTGGTGGTGACCGAGGCGACATCCTCGATCGAGCAGATGCTCATCGTCGACAGCGTGAAGGGAACGCCAGCTTCCTCGGCGGCGCGCGCGGCCAGCATCTCGCCGTCGGCGTGCTGCATGCCGGTCATGCCGGTCGGCGCGAGCGCCACCGGCATTGAGACCTTCTGGCCGATCATCGTCGTCTCCAGCGTGCGGTTCGTCATGTCGACGAGAACGCGCTGGCGAAGCTTGATCTTGGCGAAATCACTCTCGTTTGCCTGATAGGTCGACTCCGTCCACGCGCCGGAATCCGCATAGTCGAAAAACATCTTCGGGACACGGCGCTGGGCGAGGTTCTTGAGATCGGCAATTGTGAGAGGATTGGCCATGGATAAGACTTTCACATCTGAATAACGCCATCGCCCTTAACACGATTTCCGAGGCTTTGTGTATCTCTTTCGTCGCCTACGGAACAAGAATCAGACTGCCTGCGGCACGCCCGTCTTCGAGATATTGCTGGGCCTGTGCAGCCTCTTCGAGAGGGTATTCGCCGGCGATCGCTGCGGTGATGCCTGATGCCAACATTCCAACCACGGCCTCGGCCGCCGCCAGGTAGGCGGACGTGTCCGTGATGTAGGCCATGATGCTTGGATGTGTCAGCGATTTTCCGGGGCGAAGCGCGTCGACCGCGACAGGCGGGATCGGCCCGCCTGCCTGTCCGATCGTCGCCACCACACCGAATGGGCGGACGGATGCTATGGATTTTGCAAGCATACCGGCGCCGATGCCGTCATAGGCGACATCGACGCCGCCATTGTCGGTGAGCGCCTTAACCTCGGTGACGACATCCGCGTCGCGGCCGACGATCAGATGGTCCGCGCCGTAGCCGCGAGCGAGATCTGCCTTTTCGCCCGAGCTTACGGTTCCGATGACCGTCGCGCCGAGGTGCTTTGCCCATCGCACGAGAATACTTCCAAGCCCGCCGGCGGCGGCATGGATAAGGACCGTGGTGCCCGGCTCGACGCGATAGGTCTTCGTCAGCAGCATGTAGGCCGTCAGGCCCTTCAGCATGGACGCGGCCGCGATCTTTGAGGGGACGCTATAGGGCAGGCGAATGGCGCGGGCTGCCGGCAGGAGGCGTGTTGCGGCATAGGCGCCAACAGGGGCACCGGCATAGGCGACGCGGTCGCCGGGCTTCAGGTCGGTGACCGCGCTCCCCACGGCTTCGACGGTGCCGGCGCCTTCGACGCCGAGTATGGCGGGATAAGCCGGCAAGGCGTAGAGCCCGCGCCTGTGGTAGATGTCGAGGAAGTTCACGCCGATCGCGTCATGGCGGATGCGGATCTCGTCGGCGCCAGGCGCCTCGGGCGCCTGTTCCGAAACCTGCAATTGTTCGACGCCGCCTGAGGTGAGAAGCGTAACGACCTTATTCATGGGTACTCTCCGATTGCTGTTGCAGGCATCATTGCGCATGGCGCAGTGATCGAAAATTCCCTATTGTTTCTCATTGAATGGGAAAAAACGAACAATGATCGATTGGGAAAGCCTCCGCTATTTCGCGGCGCTCGCTCGCGCCGGAACGCTGCTCGGGGCGGCTCGTGCCCTCGGCGTGGAGCACGCGACCGTCGCCCGCCGGGTTGCCGGGCTCGAGGAGCAGATGGGGGTGAAGCTGGTCGACCGGCGCGGTCGGCGCATCGTGCTGACGCCGGAGGGCGAGCGGGTCGCCGGAATGGCGGAACGGATGGGGCTGGAGGCGCAGGCCGTCGAACGGGTGGGGCTTGCTGCCGGCGCGACGCTTGCCGGAGAGGTCAGGATCAGCGCGCCGCCGACACTTGCGGCGGCGATGTTGCCGGCAGCGCTGGTCGACCTACGGCTACGGCATCCTGACATCGGCATCACCATCGTCGGCGAGACGCGCTACGCCTCGCTGGACAGGCGGGAGGCGGATGTCGCGGTTCGCATGACGAAGCCGGAGCAGGGGAATTTCGTCATCAGCAAGCTCGGGGATGTCGCCTTCGGCCTCTATGCCACGGCTGATTATCTAGCGACGACGCCAGAGGAGAAGAGAACCTTCATCGCCTATGATGAGACGATGGCGAGCGCGCCGCAGTCGATCCGGCTTGCCGAGGCAGCCGACGGGAGGAAGGTGGCGCTCAGGGCCACGACACTGGAATTTCAGCTGGCGGCGGCGCGCGCCGGCGGTGGCATCGCCATGCTGCCGAATTTCATGCTCGCTGGTGTCGACGATCTCGTCGAGGCAATGCCGCAGCCGCAGCCTCTGATGCGGGAGTTGTGGCTGGTCGTGCACGCCGATATCCGCAACGTGCCGATCATCCGGGTTGTCATGGAAGCGCTGAAATCGATCTCGTGGTCGGGCTAGCAGTTGCCGGTGTTACCGGGTGCGGTAACGCAGGTGGATGATATCGCCCTCGAGCTGCTCGACCGAAACGAGCGACAGGGGTTTTGCCGGTGCTGGCGCGCGGTCGAAGGTCATCGGCATGTCCTTGCCACCGTCGGCGACGGGCAGGATCAGCAGGCTGATCTCGTCGATCAGCCCGGCCGACAGGAAGCCGCCGTTGATCCCGCCGCCGCCCTCGAGCAACAGCCTTTCGATGCCGAAGTCGGCACGGAGGCGTTCGAGCGCCAGGGCAAGGTCGATCTCGTTGTGGCCGGCAAAGACATAGGAAATGCCATCGCGGCGGAGTTCCGCCAGATGATTATCAGGCACCGTTTCCGGCAGGATCATCACGATCGGATCGCCATTGATCGCGTCGATGTTCATGTGCAGTTTGGCGCCTTGGTCGACGGCAACGGCATAGGGACCTTGTGAAGCCCGTGGCGCTTTCCAGGTGGTGCGAGGCAAGGCCTCGACGGCTTCGGCAGGGCGCGGGTCGCCAGCCGCGAATTCAGCCATGGTCACGCGTCCGACGAGCCAGGCGTCGCCGTTCATCTGCTGGTGCAGGCGCTCATAGATCGTGGTGAGGGCGGCGGTCATCTCCTCTGGCCATTGAGAGGGTACGATCCGGCCGTCTATGCTCGATCCCATATGCATGATCACGTATGGCTTCACGTCGTCCTCCTTTTCCCGCCGGTGGTGAGAGGCGGCCTGATGCGGCCGCCTCCGATGTCAATATTCCTGCCGGGTCGGCCGAAACAAGATTTCATTCACGTCGACATCCTCCGGCTGGCTCATGGCGAAGGCCACCATGCTCGCGAAGGAATCGGCCGGGATTGCCATCTCGTAGACCTTGCGGATGCGCTCGGCGACGTCAGGTTCGGTGACGCTGTCGGGCAGCTCGGTCGCAACGGCGCCGGGCGAGATGATCGTCGTGCGGATATTGTAGGGTTTCACTTCCTGCCGCAGCCCTTCGGAAATGACACGCACTCCGTGCTTGGTCGCGGCATAGACGGCGCCACCCGGATTGACCTTGTGACCGGCGACCGACGAGACGTTGATGACATGGCCGCTTTTCTGCTCCTTCATATAGGGCAGCGCTGCGGCAATGCCGTAGAGCACGCCCTTGAGGTTGACGTCGATCATCCGGTCCCAATCCTCGACCTTGCCGCGCTCCAGTGGAGAGTGCGGCATCAGGCCGGCATTGTTGATGATGACGTCGATGCGGCCGTGCAGCCGGACGGCGTGGTCGACCAGACGCCTGACCTGATCGACCTTGGTTACGTCGGTCTCGACGACGGCATCGCTGCCGAGGCCGAGTTCGCCGGCGATCGCATTCAGCCGGTCGAGACGCCGGGCGCCGAGAACGAGCTTGGCGCCGTCTCGCGCCAGGCGTCGGGCCGCAGCCTCGCCAAGGCCGCTGCTCGCGCCGGTAATCACGACGACCTTGTCCTTGATACCGTCAGTCATGACAAATCCTTTCCGTTCGTTCGGTCGCCGCTCAGCGGTCGACCCTTGCCTGCAGGTGTGCCGGATAGCGGTCGCCCTCGACCTTTATGCCGGCCAGTGCTGCTTCGATGGCCGCAAGATCGTCACCCGTCAGCTGCACGGCGGCGGCGCCGATATTCTCTTCCAGGCGGTGCATCTTCGTCGTGCCGGGGATCGGAACGATCCAGGGCTTGCTCGCCAGGAGCCATGCAAGTGCGATCTGCGCCGGCGTGGCGCCCTTTTCGCGGGCGATCTCGCCCAGCCGATCGACGAGCGCCTGATTGGCCTTGCGGGCTTCAGCCGAAAAGCGCGGCACGACGTTGCGGAAGTCCTTGCTGTCGAAGGTGGTCTGCTCGTTGATCGCGCCGGTCAGGAAGCCTTTCCCGAGCGGGCTGAACGGAACGAAGCCGATGCCAAGCTCCTCGAGCGTCGGCAGGATGTCCTGCTCCGGCTCGCGCCACCACAGCGAATATTCGCTCTGCAGGGCGGCGACCGGCTGCACCGAATGCGCGCGGCGGATCGTTCTGGCGCCGGCTTCCGAAAGGCCGAAGTGCTTGACCTTGCCTTCGCTGATCAGGTCCTTGACCGTGCCGGCGACATCCTCGATCGGCACGTCAGGATCGACGCGGTGCTGGTAGAAGAGGTCGATCACGTCGGTGTTTAGGCGCTTCAGCGCCGCATCGGCAACCTCCCTGATATGGGCAGGGCGGCTGTTCATGCCACTCTGGCCGCCCTCCGGGCCGAAATTGAAGCCGAACTTGGTGGCGATGACGACCTTGTCGCGGAACGGCGCCAGCGCCTCGCCGAGCAGGGTCTCGTTCTTGTAGGGACCGTAGGCTTCCGCGGTGTCGAAGAAGGTGACGCCGCGTTCGAAGGCGGCGCGGATCAATTTGATCGCGTCCGCAGTGTCCGTTGCCGGGCCGTAGCCGTAGCTCAAGCCCATGCATCCGAGGCCGAGGGCGGATACTTCGAGGCCGCTGTTTCCGAGTGTGCGCTTCTGCATGGAATTTTCCTTTCCTAGCCCTGGTATTGTTCGTCGGTGACCTTTTCCATCCAATCGACCACCTTGCCGTCGAGGGCTTCGGCGATTGCGATGTGGGTCATGGCCGTAGTCGCGGATGCGCCGTGCCAGTGTTTCTCGCCCGGTTCGAACCAGATGATGTCGCCGGCGCGGATTTCCTCGACAGGTCCACCTTCGCGCTGCGCGCGACCGCTGCCTGCGAGGACGATCAGCGTCTGACCGAGCGGATGGGTATGCCAGGCGGTGCGGGCGGCGGGCTCGAAGGTCACCGTTGCACCGCCGACGCGCGCCGGTGCCGTCCCGCTGAACGGCGCATCGATGCGGACCGTCCCAGTGAAATAATCCGGCGGTCCCTTGGCGGATGGATCGGAGCCGTTTCGCTTGATTTTCATCTTTCGTCCTTTCGTGAGCTCAGGAGCGTGCAGCTCGGCTGACGTTCGGAGGAAGATTTAGTGCGGATGCTTTCCTGCGATTAGATGGTATAAACAGCATAAGCTTATGAGTGAGATTCATGAATGACGCGACAATCGATCAACGACCTCATCGCCTTTCTGGCCGTGGCCCGGGAGCGAAGCTTCACCAAGGCCGCCGCCAAGCTCGGCGTATCGCAATCGGCGCTTAGCCATACGATCCGTGGCCTTGAGACACGCCTCAGCCTGCGGTTGCTGACGCGCACGACGCGAAGCGTGTCGCCGACGGAAGCAGGCGAGCGGCTGCTGAGCTCGATCGGGCCACGTTTCGACGAGATTGAGAGCGAGTTGGCTGCGCTCAGCGAATTTCGCGAGAAGCCGGCGGGTACGATCCGCATCACGGCGGGAGAGCACGCAGCCGACGCTATCCTCTGGCCGGCGCTGGAAAAACTGCTGCCTGATTATCCCGATATCAATGTCGAGATCATCGTCGATTATGGGCTGACCGACATTGTCGCCGAGCGCTACGACGCCGGCGTTCGGCTGGGCGAGCAGGTGGCGAAGGACATGATCGCCGTTCGCATCGGGCCCGACATGCGGATGGCCGTCGTCGGAGCGCCTGCCTATTTCGAGCGGTGGCCGAAGCCGGAGACGCCTGCCGATCTCACCGACCACAACTGCATCAATCTGCGCCTGCCGACCTATGGTGGGGTCTATGCCTGGGAGTTCGAGAAGGACGGGCGCGAAGTGAAGGTGCGCGTGGAAGGGCAGCTGGTGTTCAACAACGTGCAGCTACGACTGAACGCAGCGCTTTCGGGGCTTGGTCTGGCCTTCGTGCCGGAAGCGCTTGTGTTGCAGCCTCTGTCCGATGGGCGGCTCGTTCGCGTGCTTGACGACTGGTGCACACCTTTCCCAGGATACCACCTCTATTATCCGAGCCGCCGACATTCGTCGCCGGCCTTCGCCTTGCTGGTCAATGCGCTTCGCTACCGGGGCTGAGGTGCGTGAAATCCGACCACTGTCCGCGGGCAGACTGTCGAGGTCGGATTATCTCGAATCTCAGATCGCGCTTTTCGCTGCGACGCCCGCCACGTAGGTCTCCGCGATCGCGCGGTCATCGCCCATGGTCTGCAGCAGGAAGAGTTCTTCCGGCAGCGTCTTCACCACCTCCATCTTCAGCGCCATGGCGGGCGTCGCGGCGGCGTTGAGGACGACGATATCGGCGTCGGAGCCGACATCGAGCGTGCCGATCCTGTCGGCAAGCGACAGCGACCGGGCGTTGCCCAATGTCATGTGGTAGTAGCTTTCCAGCGGGTTCAGGCGTTCGCCGAGCAGCTGCTGGATCTTGTAGGCTTCGTCCATGGTGCGCAGCATCGAATAGCTGGAGCCGCCGCCGATATCGGTGGCGACGCCAATGCGCACCGGCTTTTCGCGGCGGGCGAGCGCTTTCAGCGGGAAGAGGCCGGAGCCGAGGAAGAGGTTCGATGTCGGGCAATGAACGGCGACGGAGCCGGCCTCGCTCATCGCATCGGCCTCGCGATCCGAAAGATGGATGCAGTGGCCGAAGAGCGTCTTGTCGCCGAGCAGGCCATAGCGGGCATAGATATCGGTGTAGTCAGTCGCCTCGGGATAGAGCTCGCAGGTGAACTTGATCTCGTCGTGGTTCTCGGAGAGATGCGTCTGGATGTGCAGGTCGGGAAACTCGCGGGCAAGCGCCTGCGTCGCCTCCATCTGTGCGGGCGTCGAGGTAATCGCGAAGCGGGGCGTGATGGCGACGTGGTTGCGGCCCTTGCCGTGCCACTCGGCAATAATCTGGCGGGTTTCGTCGTAGCCCATCTGGGGCGTGTCGAGCAGGCCCTGCGGGGCATTGCGGTCCATCATCACCTTGCCGCCGACCATGCGCATGTTGCGCTTCAGCGCCTCGGCGAAGAAGGCGTCGGCGGAGGTCTTGTGCACGGAGCAGTAGGCGACCGCCGTCGTCGTGCCGTGGCGCACGAGTTCATCGTAGAAATGCCCGGCGATCCGCTGAGCATGCGCGCTTTCGACGAAGCGGCATTCCTCGGGGAAGGTGTAGGTGTTCAGCCATTCCAAGAGGTTTGCCGCGTAGGAGGCGATCACCTGCATCTGCGGGAAATGCAGGTGCATGTCGATGAACCCCGGCATGATCAGGTGCGGGCGATGATCGATCTCGACAGCATCGGCTACGGCCTTCGCCTTGATGTCGGCATAGGGGCCGCTTTCGACGATCAGGCCGTTTTCGATCAGCAAGCCGCCATCGGTCTCGTAGCGATAGCTTTCGCTGTCGGTCAGGCTCTGGGGTGCCCTGACGAAGGAGAGCAGGCGGCCGCGGAGGAGGGTTTGGGTCATGGGCGTTCGCCTTTATCGATTGGGTGTCGTCGTCAGTGGCTGTGTCAGTCTCAGGGAGCAGGCTTAGCGGGAAGGGCTGCCACCGATGCGGCGCAGCCGTATAATGTCCTGCCCTGAAATGCCAGCTTCGCGGCGAGATCGTAACGCTTCCCGGATGCGCCGTCGACGCAGGTCTCCTTGGTTACAGTCAGCGTGTAGCGCGATGGCGGGTGGGTGATGGTCCATGTCGCGCTGTCTTCAGTCGTCGCCATCGGGCCGGGGTTGACGGTGATGACGTCGTTCTTGCCCGCCCGGCTGAAGGTGATCTGATCCTCGCGGATGCGAAGCGCCCAGAAGGGGCTGGTGCCGAGCACATTGACCTCGCCCCAAAGATCGGTGGGGGCCGTGATATCAGCAGGCACGGTGCCCGTCGTCCTCACGTCTTCCTGTTTTGCAACGGCCTCCTCAGCCCGTGCTTCCGTCCATGCCACCCCTGAGAGGGCGATAAGATTGGCCAGAAGCAGGGTTCGGAGGCCTTTGATCATTCGCGTTTGCCCTCGACCGCGCTTTCGAACCAGGCGACCAGCAGCTTACGCTCGTCGGGGGTGATGTCGGTCACGTTACCCGGCGGCATGGCGTGGCTGCGACCTGCCTGGATGTAGATTTCGCGCGCATGGGCGGCGATTTCCGCATCGGTTTCAAGAACGACGTTCTTCGGTGGACGCGCCAGCCCCTCGTAAACCGGCTCGGCGGCGTGGCACATGGAACAGCGCGTCCCGACAAGCTGCTTGACCGCGAGGAAATGAGCGTCCCCGGCGAATTGCTGGAACGCGGGGGCAACGGCCTGTGCGTCCTTCTCGCCGGTCAGCACCTTCGGCACCGTCGACAGCCACATGATCAGGATGAAGAGGATGACGGTGACGATCCAGGTCCAGGTCGGCCGGCCCTTGCGGGCATGCGTCGTGTTGAACCAGTGGCGGATGGTGACGCCCATCAGGAAGACGAGGGCGGCGATCACCCAGTTGTAGGCCGTTCCGAAAGCCAGCGGATAGTGGTTCGACAGCATGAAGAAGATGACGGGCAGCGTCAGGTAGTTGTTGTGAAGCGAGCGCTGCTTGGCGATCGCGCCATACTTCGCGTCGGGCGTGCGCCCGGCGATCAGGTCGGCGACCACGATCTTCTGGTTCGGAATGATGATCATGAAGACGTTGGCCGACATGATCGTCGCCGTGAAGGCGCCGAGATGCAGGAAGGCGGCACGGCCGGTGAACAGCTGCGTGTAGCCCCAGGCCATGAACACCAGCACGGCGTAGAGCACGACCATCAGGCCCCAGGTGTTCTTGCCAAGCGGCGATTTGCACAGGAGGTCATAGACGAGCCAGCCGACCGCGAGCGAGGCCAGCGAAATCAGGATCGCCACCGGGGCGCTGATATCGAGGACGTGGCGGTCGATGAGGAAAAGGTCGGCACCGCCGTAGTAGACGATACAGAGCATCAGGAAGCCGGAGAGCCAGGTGAAATAGCTTTCGTACTTGAACCAGGTCAGGTGCTCGGGCATCTGTGCCGGCGCCACGAGATACTTCTGGATGTGATAAAAGCCGCCACCGTGAACCTGCCACTCTTCGCCATAGGCGCCAGGCGGAAGATGCGGCCGCTTCACCAGGCCGAGATCGAGCGCGATGAAATAGAACGACGAGCCAATCCAGGCAATCGCAGTGATGACGTGGAACCAGCGGGCCGCAAAGGCCAGCCATTCCCACGCTATGGCGTATTCGTACATTTAGTTCCCCTGTTCTTCCTCCGACTCGTCACTTTGCAGAAAGTCGCGGCCGGAGAAAAGGGGATAAAGCTCTGATCCTTCGCTGTTGCCGGGAATATGGCCAATCCGATCGCGGTAACGAAGTTTTGAGACGCTGTCGCAAGGCGCGTCGGCACCCCTTAGCCGCGTGTGAGCAGGGCGTGCAGCCTCTGCGAGCCGCCGCCGTCGCTCTATTTCGCCGGGACGAGCGTGGCTTGAAATGTAACGATTCGATTACAGTTTCATTTTGAGGCCGCCGGGATGAGGTGGAAACCGCTTGTCCCGGCGGCGCATTCATCAACGGAGAAGATGCCATGCGCAGCATTCTTGTGTGTGTGATGATTGCGTTCGCGTCTTGCGTACAGGCTCATGATGCGCCGTCTGGATGGAGCTACGAGCCTTTCTGTTGCAATGGCGATAACGAAACCGGGGACTGCCAGATGATCCCCCCGAAGAGCGTCGCCGTCACGCCGCAGGGGTATCGCGTGACCCTGCTGCCGGGGGACCACCGCCTCGTCACGCATGCCCATATCTTCGTGCTGCCGATGGGCAAGGCCATGCGCTCCGGCGATGGCGATTACCATCTCTGCCTGTTTCCGAACGAAGATACGCCTCGCTGTTTCTACGCGCCGCAGATGGGCTATTAGCTGACCTCCGCACCGCGGGCGTTCATCTCCTCAAGAATCCAGTTTCTGAATGCCTTGATCTTGGGGACGTTGCGACGGTTCTCGGGATAGGCGAGCCAATAGTCCCAGTCGTCGTCCCGGCAGACGAGCGGGAACGGTTGGACCAGACGGCCGGCGGCGAGGTCGTCGCGATAGAATTCCGGTGTCAGGATCGCGACACCTTGACCGGCAATCGCCGCGCTGGCTTCGAAGGACTGCGCGCCGAGCCGGCTACGCGGTCGCCCCGCGAGGTCCGGATCGGCAACGCCGGCAGCGGCGAACCACGTCGCCCACCAGGAATCACCGGCGTCGATCAGGCGCAGCTTGAGAAGATCGCGCGGTTGGTTGATCCCGCCGCTGCTGGCAACGAGTTCCGGGCTCAACATCGGCGTAAAATCGATCGTCATCAAACGGTGGCAGGTGAGGCCCGGCCAGTTGCCCTTGCCGCTGCGGATGGCGATGTCGGCGGACTCCCGGGCAAAATCGATCAGCGTGTCCGAGGTGATCAGGCGCACGGCTGTTGCGGGATGCCGGAGGTGAAACGAGCCGAGGCGGCGTGCCATCCATTGCGACGCGAATGTCGGCGTAGAATGGATGAGCAGTGTTTCCTCCGATGCGCCGCGAACCGTCGCGACTGCCTCTTGCAGCAAGGCGAAGGCTTCGGTGACCTTGGGCGCCAGCCGTTCGCCGGCGTCGGTCATGGCGATGTTACGCGGACGACGCAGGAACAGGGGCTCGCCGATGTTCTCCTCCAGCAGTTTCACCTGATAGCTGACGGCGGTCTGCGTCATGCCGAGCTCGTCGCCGGCCTTGGTGAAACTGCCGTGTCGGGCGACGGCCTCGAAAACGCGCAAGGCATTCAATGGGAACTGCTTCGACAGCTTCATGGATAAGTTCTCTTTATGCATCCAGACGGTCGTTCGATTGGAATTGCAGCATTTATTGGAGCAACCTGCAAGCCAATGGATCAAATAACAGGTGATGTCATGGATTGCATTGCTATCGAACGCCAGAGCCAGGCAAGCGCGCCGCGGGTCTCTGAAAGACTGGTTACCTTGGGGCGGCGAGTGTTGCGCCGGCTGTCCGGATGGGACCGGCTCTACCTCGACGACATGCCCGACCGGATCAAGCGCGACCTCGGTTTTATGGATGGGCGGGAGCCGCGCTACGAGCCCGAATACTGGCGATAGGCGGCAAGAGCGGCCAGAATTTCGGCGGCCGTCATGGCGGCAATGACTTCCGGCCGCTTGTCCTTCACGGCCGAACCGCCGATCGGCAGCGTCAGGCGGTCCAGCCAGTTGCGCTCGCCATTGCCTTCGCGCGCCAGCCAGCTCGCGAATGTCGCACGCTTGGTCGCGGAACCGATCATGCCCGTATAGGCAAGGTCGGTCCGCGCAAGCGCTTCGCGGGCAATGAGGAAATCGAGCGCGTGATCGTGGGTGACGATAACCACGACAGCACCATCAGGAAGATCGCGGACCAGTGCTTCTGGCATGGCGACGAGCCGTGTGGCGGTCGCGACCGGCAGGTTTGAAAGCTCGTCCTCGCGAGTTTCGATGACGGTCACCGAGACGGGCAGCGGTGCCAGAGCGGCGGCCAGCGCACGCCCGACGTGGCCGGCGCCGAAGATGTGAACCTCCGGCTGCTCGATCTCATCGTCCTTGTGGCGGCGATCCAGTTCTGTCTGAACCGCGCCGGTGACAGGACGAAACCGCAACTGTGTTCTGCCGCCGCAGCATTGGCCGATCTCGGGACCCAGCGGAATGTCCATGGTATCGACGCCGCCTGTTCCGGCGAGCAGCTGGCGGGCATTCCCGATCGCGATATATTCGAATTGGCCACCGCCGATCGTTCCCCATACCGCCTTTTCGGAAACAAGCATGAAGGTTCCGGCTTCGCGTGGGGTCGACCCTTGCGTGCCGGTGATCTCGATCAGGATGACCTCGGGCTGCACGGCGAGGAAGGCGCGAAAGTCGCTTCCAGGAATGAAGCCCGAGAGGATTTCGCGCCGCGTCATCCTACACCTTTTTCATCCGCTCGACGGCCATCAGAACGCGTTCGGGCGTTGCCGGTGCATCCAGACGCGGGCAGACGCGGTAGTCGGCGACACTGGCAACGGCCATCGACAGCGCTTCGAGAACCGAGATGCCGAGCATGAAAGGCGGTTCGCCTACGGCCTTGGAGCGGCCGATGGTGGCCTCGGCGTTTTCGGACCATTCCGCCAGCCGGACGTTGAAGATCTTCGGGCGGTCGGACGCAAGCGGGATCTTGTAGGTCGAGGGCGCGTGCGTGCGCAGCCGCCCCTTTGCATCCCACCAGAGTTCCTCGGTCGTCAGCCAGCCCATGCCCTGGACAAAGGCGCCTTCGACCTGGCCGATATCGATCGCCGGGTTCAGCGAGCGCCCGACGTCGTGGAGAATGTCGGTACGGTCGATCAGGTATTCGCCCGTCAGGGTGTCGATCGACACTTCCGAGCAGGAGGCACCGTAGGCGAAATAGTAGAACGGCGTGCCGCGACCCGCCGCCCGATCCCAGTGGATCTTGGGGGTCTTGTAGAAACCGGCTGCCGAAAGCTGAACGCGGGCGAAGTAGGCCTGCTTGATGAAATCCGGGAACAGGATTTCCTTGTCGCCAACACGGACCCGGTTCGGCAGGAAGACGACCTCGGTTGCCGGCACATCGAACTTCTCGGCCGCGAAGGCGACAAGGCGCCCCTTGATCTGCCGTGCCGCATCGTAGGCCGCCATGCCGTTCAGGTCCGAGCCCGAGGAAGCCGCGGTCGCCGAGGTGTTGGGTACCTTGGCAGTGGTCGTCGCGGTGATCTTCACGCGCTCGATGTCGACCTGGAAGCTGTCGGCCAGAACTTGGGCGACCTTGGTATAGAGGCCCTGACCCATCTCGGTGCCGCCGTGGTTCAGGTGGATCGAGCCGTCCTGGTAGACGTGCACCAGCGCGCCGGCCTGATTGAAGGCGGTCATGGTGAAGGAGATGCCGAACTTGACAGGCGTCAGGGCGATGCCCTTGCGGATGTAGCGGCTGTTGCGGTTGAACTCGATGATCGTGTTTCGCCGCGCCTGATAGTCGGCGCTCTCTTCGAGTTCGCCGACGATCCGTTCGAGAATGCTGTCCTCGACTTCCTGATGGTAGGGCGTCAGCGTCCGGCCGGAGCCCGGCTGGCCGTAGAAGTTCAGCTTGCGAACTTCCAGCGGATCCTTGCCGACGGCGTAGGCGATTTCCTCGATGAAGCGTTCGGCGCCGAGCATGCCCTGCGGACCGCCGAATCCGCGAAACGCGGTGTTCGAAACCGTGTGCGTCTTCAGCGGCTTGGAGGTCAGGTGCACATGCGGATAGAAATAGCTGGAATCCGCGTGGAAGAGCGCACGGTCGGTGACCGGTCCGGAAAGATCGGACGAGAAGCCGCATCGCGCCGCGTAGGTCGCATCGACCGCGTGGATCCGGCCCTCTTCATCGAAACCGAGCTCGTAGTCGACCAGGAAGTCGTGACGCTTGCCGGTGGCCGCCATGTCCTCGTCGCGATCCGGGCGGAACTTGATGGCGCGCTTCAGCTTCTTGGCGGCGATGGCGGCGAGCGCCGCAAACTGGTTGCCCTGCGTTTCCTTGCCGCCAAAGCCGCCGCCCATGCGGCGCACGTTCACCGTGACGGCGTTCGACGGAATATTCAGGACATGGCCGACGATGTGCTGGATCTCGCTCGGGTGCTGCGTCGAAGACCAGACCGCGACCTCGTCGTCCTCGCCCGGGATGGCCATGGCGATGTGGCTTTCGAGATAGAAGTGTTCCTGGCCGCCGATGCGCATCTGGCCGGTCAGCTTGCGGGGTGCGTTGGCCATTTCGGCTTTGGCCTCGCCGCGCTTCAGGGTCATCGGCGTGATGACCAGCGGGCTGCCGTTGGCAAGCGCCCCGTCGATATCGCTCCAATGCGGAAGGTCGCGATACTCGACCTTCGCCTTGCGGGCGGCACGGCGCGCGATGTCGCGGGTCTCCGCAATGACAGCAAAGATCGGCTGATTGTGGAATTCGACCTTGGTTTCCGCCAGCAGGGGCTCGTCGTGACTGCCGTTCGAGCTGACGTCGTTGACACCCGGCACATCCTTGCCGGTGAACACCCAGACGACGCCTGGGGTCTTGGCGACTTCGGACAGGTCCATGCTGAGAATTTCGGCGTGGGCGCGGTCGGAAAGCCCCAGAGCGCCGTGCAGAAGTCCGGCGGGCTCCGGCAGGTCGTCGATATAGTCGGCGGTGCCGGTGACGTGCTTGTGCGCGGAATCGTGGCGCAGCGAGCCGTGCATGGCGCCGTTGATGATGAATTTGGGCTCGGGGGATGTCGACTTATCCATTAGGCGACCTCCTCGAAGCGCTGAAGTTCGGCAGGAGCGCCTGAAGTTTCGAGATAGAAGCGCGTCAGCAGGTTCTTGGCCGTGAGTTGGCGGTATTCCGCCGTTGCGCGCCAGTCGCTGAGCGGCTGATAGTCCGCATCGAAGGCTTCGCGGGCGGCTTCTATGGTCTCTTCGTTCCACTGCCGGCCCATCAGCAGGTTCTCGACCGCGCGGGCGCGTTTGGGCGTTCCCGCCATGCCGCCGAAGGCAATCCTGATGTCGTTGACGTCGCCCTCGGAATCGAGGGTCAGATAGAAGGCGCCAAGCACGGCCGTAATGTCCTCATCCCGGCGCTTGGTGATCTTGTAGACGGCAAACCGCGTGTCTTCCGCCGGGTAGGGCACGAAGATGCTTTCGACGAACTCGCCGGGGCGGCGATCCTGCTTGCCGTATTCGATGAAGAAATCTTCGAGCCGCAGCATGCGCGTGCCTTCCACCGAGCGCAGCTTGATGGTGGCGCCGAGCGCGATCAGCGGTGGCGGGCTGTCGCCGATCGGGGAGCCGTTGGCGATGTTGCCGCCGATCGTTCCCATGTTGCGGACCTGTTCACCGCCGATGCGGTTGATCAGGCGGCCGAGCGTCGGCACCTTGCGTGCGATGGTTTCGAAAGCGCGCGTATAGGTCACGCCGGCGCCGATCGTGAAGCCGCCTTCGCCAGCGGTCATCGTCTGCAGTTCCGAAAGGTGATTGATGAACACGACCGGGTTCAGGTGACGCATCTGCTTAGTGACCCAAAGGCCGACGTCCGTCGATCCGGCGACCACGATTGCCTTGGGTTCCTCAGCAAGAATCCGCGCCAGGTCTTCTTCCGACTCCGGCACGAGCAGGCGGTCGTCGCCCTTGGTGATGGAAATGGTCTCGGTCGGCTGCATCGCCCAGAGGCGCGCAACGACATCCGAGCGCGTACGTTCCAGCGGATCGAACAGCGCGCTCGGGCGTGTGCGGCTGACCATCTCGGCCGCCTTCACGATCGGTTCGTAGCCGGTGCAGCGACAGAGATTGCCCTGCAGCGACTTCTCGATCTCGGCTCGGCTCGGCGTCTCGTTCGAGAGCCAGAGGCCGTAAAGCGACATGATGAAGCCCGGAGTGCAGAAGCCGCACTGCGAGCCGTGGCAATCGACCATGGCCTGCTGCACCGGATGCAGCGTTCCATCCTTGGCGGCAAGGTGCTCGACCGTCACCACATGCGTTGCATTCAGCGAGCCGAGGAAGCGGATGCAGGCATTGACGGATTCATAATGCAGCTTGCCATCGACAAGCCGACCGACCAGGACCGTGCAGGCGCCACAGTCTCCTTCCGCGCATCCCTCCTTCGTGCCGGTAAGACGGCGCTTCAAACGAAGAAAATCAAGAAGCGTCTCGGTCGGAGCGATATCCCTGAGCGAGATATCCTCCCCGTTGAGGATGAAGCGGATGCAGTCGTTCATGTTGTTCCTTGTTATTGTCTTTTTCTGAATGGTTATGCCGCCGTCCAGCCACCGTCAATCGAGATATGGGTGCCGGTGACCTGACGGGCTTCGTCGCTTGCGAGATAGAGTGCCAGCGCGCCAATCTCTTCCGCCTTGACGAACTCACGGGTCGGCTGGGCCTTCAGGATCACTTCGGTCTTGACCTGCTCCTCGGTCATCCCGCGGGCCCTTGCCGTATCCGGTATCTGCTTTTCCACCAACGGGGTCAGCACGTAGCCCGGGCAGATCGCGTTGACGGTCACGCCAAACTCCGCGAGTTCCAGCGCCGCCGTCTTCGTCAGGCCGAGTATACCATGCTTTGCCGCCACATAGGCGGATTTGAAAGGCGAGGCGACCAGCCCGTGTGCGGACGCGATGTTGATGATCCGTCCGTGCTTCTTCGCCTTCATCGAGGGTATCGCGGCACGCATGGTATGAAACGAACTCGACAGATTGATGGCGATGATCTGGTCCCACTTTTCGATGGGGAAGTCTTCGATCTTCTCGACGTGCTGGACGCCGGCATTGTTGACCAGCACATCGACTGTGCCGAAGGTCCGCGTCGCCGTCTCGATGAGATCCGCGATTTCGGCCGGTTTCGTCATGTCGGCGGGGTGATGGATCGCCTTGGCCCTGGAAAGTGATTCAAGGTGGTCCGCTATGGCCTTGATTTCCTCGGCTTTTCCGAAGCCGTTGATGACCACGTTGTCGCCCTTGCCCGCAAATGCGGTCGCGATCGCAAGCCCGATACCGCTTGTGGATCCGGTGACGACGACTGTTCTTGTCATGCTCTTCTCCCGATACTCGCGCTTTTGCGACGCAATGAAACCCGAGGTTATGCCCAAAGCGGTCGTGCTGGCAATTGCACTGCCGGCAAATCTCTTGTGTCCAAACCGGCAGGAAGCGCTTTCTTCTCCGCCTGTGCTGTCCTATTGATTTGGCATCATAATCGCCGGTAAGGGAGGACAGGCATGGGCGGATACGTTCTGGCAATCGATCAGGGGACGACGTCGACGCGGGCAATCATCTTCGATGAGGAGATGAAGATCGCCGGCGCGGGCCAGAAGGAATTCACCCAGCACTATCCGCGCTCGGGCTGGGTCGAGCACGATCCGGAAGAGATATGGGACTCCGTCGTCTCCACGATCAGGATGGCGATCCGCGAGGCGAAGATCAAGGCGAGCGACATTGCCGCGCTCGGGATCACCAACCAGCGCGAGACGGTGGTCGTCTGGGAGCGCGAGAGCGGCAAGCCCATCCATAACGCCATCGTCTGGCAGGATCGCCGGACGGCGAGCTATTGCGACAAGCTGAAGAAGCAGGAGCTCGAGAAGACGTTCACCAAGAAGACCGGGCTGCTTCTCGATCCCTATTTCTCCGGCACGAAACTGTCCTGGATGCTGGCGAACGTCAAAGGTGCGCGCGCTCGCGCCGCCAAGGGCGAGCTTTGCTTCGGCACGATCGATACGTTCCTGATCTGGCGGCTAACCGGCGGCAAGTCGTTTGCCACCGATGCAACCAATGCGTCGCGGACGTTGATGTACAACATCTCGGAAAACCGGTGGGACGAGGATCTCCTCGACATATTGCGGGTGCCGGCCGCCATGCTGCCTGTCGTGAAGGACTGCGCCGACGATTTCGGGACGACCGAGCGCGATATTCTCGGGGCCGAAATCCCGATCCTCGGCGTCGCCGGCGACCAGCATGCGGCGACCATCGGCCAGGCCTGCTTCGAGCCGGGCATGATGAAATCCACCTACGGTACCGGCTGCTTTGCGTTGCTCAACACCGGCAGCGATATCGTGCGGTCGAAAAACCGGCTTCTTACCACCATCGCCTATCGCCTGAACGGCGAGACGACCTATGCGCTCGAAGGCTCGATCTTCATTGCGGGGGCAGCGGTACAGTGGCTTCGCGACGGGCTCGGCATTATCGATACCGCTTCGCGGACCGGCGAACTTGCCGATGCCGCCGATCCGACGCAGGACGTCTATCTGGTGCCTGCCTTCACCGGGCTCGGCGCCCCGCATTGGGATGCGAATGCGCGCGGCGCCATCTACGGGCTGACGCGCAACAGCGGCCCGAAGGAGTTCGCCCGGGCCGCTCTCGAGGCGGTCTGCTACCAGTCGCGCGATCTGCTCGACGCCATGCACAAGGACTGGAAGGGCGCCACCGACAATACCGTGCTTCGCGTCGATGGCGGCATGGTTGCCTCCGACTGGACGATGCAGCGGCTTGCCGACATTCTGGACGCACCCGTGGATCGGCCCGTCATCCTGGAGACAACAGCGCTCGGAGCGGCTTGGCTTGCCGGCAGCAAGGCCGGCGTCTGGCCGGATCTCGCGGGCTTTTCCAAGAGCTGGAAGCGCAACCGTCGTTTTGAGCCCGATATGGACGAGAAAACCCGGGCGGCGAAGCTCAAGGGCTGGCGCAGCGCGGTGAAACGCACGCTCTCGGACGCCTGACCGGCTCTCCACCGACCGAAGGAGGCAAGCTTGGCCTGCCTCCTCGGAGCGTTTGTCAGCGATGCAGCCAGGGCGTCGCGGTGCTCCAGAAGATGATGTCGGCGCCGAGATAGTTATCGGCAAAATCAACGAACTCGTCCTTGGTGAACGGCTTCTTCGTCTTCGGATTCTTGTAGGTCAAGGTCGGCTCCTGCACGGCGAGGCCGACGAAGGACAGCTTGCCCTTGTACCGGTTGAAGAAGGGGTAGGAGTTCTTCATCTGGCCCTTGCGGTAGGGAACGATATCCGGTCCACCAAGGCCGACGTCATTCCTTGCCGCGAACTCGAAGAGCCGTCCCATGTAGTTGTGGTCGTTCTCCCACTCGCACGGCCAGAAGTTCACATACTGAATGACCTTGCTCTTGTGAAAGGCCCTGCGGGCGAAGGCGAGGTTTTCCATTTCGCCCTCGAAGTAGGCGTCACAGCTGTAGCCCTTTGGCTCGTGCTTCGGGTCGAGATCGATCGCGGTTTCCGGCAGGTTGACGCCATAGACCTTGCCATCGAATTTCGCAGCGAGCGCGGAGAGCAGCGCTTGGTAGCGCTGACGTACCGCGGGGTTCCACTGCTGCGCCACCCAGCCGGAGCCAACTGGCTTGTTCTCACCCGGATTGTCGAACTGCGCGGTGAGGCCGCCGCCGTACTCGTTATCGGTCATCAGATAGTCTGGGACGTTTCTTGCCTTCGGTTCAAAGAACCGGTCCTGGATCTGAATGAACAGTTTCCGGTTCATGCCTTCGAGCGTGGCAAGGTCGGCCTCGATCGCCGAGAAATCATACTGGTCCTTGGCGGTTTCCAGCTGGCGCCAGTTGTAGACGATCTGTGCGCCGCCAACGTCGGGTCGGCTGAGAAGAGGACGCGCCGCGTCGAGGTCGCCGGAACTCGTGTAGATGAAATTCTCCGGAGCGGACGCGGCAAGGGCGGCTTCGTGGAGGCAGGAAACGAGCGCGAAGGTGGCAAGGAGGCGTAACGCGGATTTCATTCTTGTCTCGGTTGTGAGGCGTTTGAGATTGCAGAGCAATTCCGGCCAAACATGGCGGCTTGATGGCGTGGAGGGCGCCGCTGTCGCCTTGCTGTGCCGCGCTTCGAACACCAACGAAAGCCGTATTCGGGCTGGTAACGGGTTGAGATGCCCGCTGGCAACGGCTATGTGGGACGGACGCAAGACCGCTTACCCAATCAACAAGGCACTCCCGGCATGAATCCAGATTTCCTCGTCACCCATTCCGGTGGCTTCCATGCTGACGAAGTGCTGTCGAGCGTCATTCTGACCCGGCTCTTTGCGCAGGCGCGCGTCGTGCGCAGCCGGTCGCCGGAGTGGATCACGCCGAACGCTGACCGGATCATCTACGACGTCGGCGGCGCCTACGATGCCGAGGCAGGGATTTTCGATCATCACCAGCGCGGTGCGCCGTTGCGCGACGACGGGCAGCCCTACAGCTCGTTCGGCCTGATCTGGAAGCACTATGGGCGCGACTACCTCGTCGCAACAGGCATTCCCGACGCCCATATCGAGGCATTGCACGCCTCGTTCGATCTCTCGTTCGTCCTGCCGATCGATCTGACCGACAATGGTGCGCTCAGCCCATCCGGCCCATTGGCGGGACTGACGCTGCCGGCTCTGCTCGAAACCTTGAAGCCGGTGTTTGACGATATCGACCCTGATGCCGACGATCGGCGGTTTAACGATGCCGTTTCCATCGCCCGCAGCTTCGTCGAGGCGAGGATCGCCCAGAGCGCTTCCAAATTGCGCGCCGAGACGCTCGTGCTTGAGGCGATTGCCCATACCGGGCAGGGGCGCGTACTCGAACTGCCGATGGGAATGCCTTTCCGCCCGGCGATTTTTAAGGCGGGGGCGGATCATCTGCTCTTTGTCGTTCATCCCCGGGAAAAGGACTGGTGCGTCACCGGTATTCGCCGCGGCGATGAAGGCTTTGAACTGCGAGCCGATCTGCCGGTTGCCTGGGCAGGGCTGACCAATCATGATCTCGAGGCCGTCTCTGGCGTCAAGGGCGCAACCTTCTGCCACAACGGCCGCTTCGTCGCTGCCGCCAAGACCCGCGAAGCGGCGTTGGAGATGGCGGATCTGGCGGTCCAGGAAGCCGTCGCATCGGGTCAGGAAGTCGCCTAAGGCTCTTCCGCCGATCCGTCCACAGCGCAAACGTCGCGCTGTCTCCATTGCGTTCGCCCCCTTAGCGGCCATGTTCAGCATCTCGTTCCACGCGCAGTAAATTTTTGCTGCGTCCTGTCGGATGTCGCGCTACTCCTTCGTCATTCGGGAAGAGGAGTAAGAGATGCTTTACGCAATCCTTTGTTATGCCAATGAAGAAACCGTGTTCTCCTGGACCAAGGAGGAAGAGGACGCCGTGATGGCGAAGCTCCATGCCGTCCAGGCGCCGCTGGCCGAACGCGGCAAGCTTGGTCCGGTTGGTCGGCTGATGCCGACGACGGCGGCGACCACCGTGCGCAAGGGCAAGGAGGAACCGCTCGTTCTCGACGGGCCCTTCGCGGAAACGAAGGAAGCGCTCCTCGGCTTTTACGTGGTCGATTTCGACACTCTCGAGGAGGCTGTTGCGTTCTCCAAGGAGCTTTCGTCGGTCAATCCGGGTTCGACCTCTTACGAAATTCGGCCGTTCTACGTGTTCCGGCCGGGAGATTCTTCGACATGACAGACATTGCCTGGATCGACGTGACGCTTGCTTCGGCCCGGCCGAAGGCGCTTGGCGCGCTGCTCAGATATTTCCGCGATCTCGATATCGCGGAAGAGGCCTTTCAGGAGGCCTGCCTGCGCGCCATCCGCACCTGGCCTGACAAGGGGCCGCCGCGCGATCCGACGGCATGGTTGATCTTCGTCGGCCGCAACAGCGGTATCGATGCGGCGCGCAAGCGCTCGAAGACGCAGGCGCTTCCGGATGAGGAACTGATCTCTGATACCAGTGATGCCGAAAGCGATATCGCCGAGCGGCTCGATGATTCCAACTACCGCGACGATATTCTGCGGCTGCTGTTCATCTGCTGCCATCCGGACCTGCCGGCCACGCAACAGATCGCGCTGGCGCTCCGCATCGTCTCGGGTCTTAGCGTGCAGCAGATCGCCCGGGCCTTTCTCGTCGGCGAGAGCGCGATGGAACAGCGGATCACCCGGGCGAAGGCCCGCGTTGCCAAGGCCGGCGTGCCCTTCGAGACGCCGGATGCGCAGGAACGCGCCGAGCGGCTCTCGATCGTCAGCACGATGATCTACCTCGTTTTCAACGAGGGCTATAGCCAGGCCGATCCGAAGCACGATGCGTGCGCCTTCAGCGACGAGGCTATCCGGCTGGCGCGGCTTCTGCTGCGCATCTTCCCCGGCGAGTCCGAGCTGATGGGGCTGCTGGCGCTAATGCTGCTGCAGATTTCGCGGCGGCAGGCGCGCTTCAATGGCGAAAACGACATCGTGCTGCTCGAGGATCAGGATCGTTCGCTATGGAACCGCGAGCTGATCAACGAGGCGCTGGCGTTGATCGACAAGGCGATCCGCCATCGCCAGCCCGGACCTTACCAGCTGCAGGCGGCGATTGCGGCGCTGCATTCGCGCGCCAAGCGTGCCGAGGATACGGATTGGGAAGAGATCGAGTTGCTGTATCGGGCGCTGGAGCGTGTCCAGCCGTCGCCGGTCATCACGCTCAATCGCGCCGTTGCCGTTTCCAAGCTCAGGGGGCCGGAAGAGGCGCTGGCGCTGGTCGAAACGCTCGGCGAAAAGCTCGACGGCTACTTCTACTATCACGGCCTGCGTGGCGGTTTGCTGAAACAGCTCGGTCGCGCCCGCGAGGCGCACGGCGCCTTTGATCGCGCTATCGCGCTTGCTCACTCGGCCGCCGAAGCCGCCCATATTCGCCAACAGATCGATAGCCTTGCCCATGCCGCGCAGCCGGCGGTGAGGTAATTCCCGAACATCTCAGTCCCGCTGTCGGAACCGGGTCGCCTCCGACGTCCTTGTAACAACCTGATCGAAAACGGGTTTCGCTCAACAGGAGGAATGCTGAAATGACTGTAGACGACGAACACGAACTGGTTCTCGTGCGCGAATTCGATGCCCCGCGCGAGAAAATCTTCAAGGCCTGGACCGATCCCGTTCTCATGAAGGAGTGGTTCGTGCCGCGTCCCTGGAGCATCGCGGAAGCGAAGCTCGACGTGCGTCCCGGTGGCTCGAACCTGATTGTCATGCGCAGCCCCGATGGCCAGGAGTTTCCGAACCGAGGCGTCTATCTCGAGATCGTCGAGAACGAGAAGATCGTCTTCACCGACGCCTTTACCAGCGCCTGGGTGCCATCTCAAAAGCCATTCTTCGTGGCGATCATCCTGCTCGAAGACCTCGGCAACGGTCGTACGAAGTACACCGCCAAGGCACGCCATTGGACGGCCGCTGACAAGGAAGAGCATGAGAAGATGGGTTTCCACGAAGGCTGGGGCAAATGCGCCGATCAGCTTGCCGAGCTGCTTGCGCGCGGATGAGGCTCATGTGTCCGCCGGCTTCACGATCTGCGTGAAGCCGTTTCGACGATGATTCCGGCAATGATCGGAAGTCGTTGAAATCGGATTCAAATCCGACGCCCTGCGATTGTGCTGCCATCAATATTCTCGAAGATTTCGTTCTAGAATTTGTATTTGCGCCTTGTCTGCTCCATCCTTATCTCCAGAGCGAATTCAACGGGATGCAAGCGATGGAATTGGGCCTTTATACCTTTGCTGACGTCAATCCGAATCCGAGCCGCAGCAAGGGGGCGGAGGGCGCGGAGCGCCTCAAGCACCTGATCGAGGAGATCGAGCTTGCCGATCAGGTCGGGCTCGATGTCTTCGGACTGGGCGAACATCACCGTCCTGACTATGCGGCGTCGGCGCCCGCCGTCGCGCTTGCGGCTGCTGCGGTGAAGACGAAGAACATCCGCCTTACCAGCGCCGTCACCGTTCTCAGTTCGGATGATCCGGTGCGTGTCTTTCAGCAGTTCGCGACGCTCGATCTTCTCTCCGAGGGGCGGGCGGAGATCATGGCGGGCCGTGGTTCGTTCATCGAGTCGTTTCCGCTCTTCGGCTACAATCTCGAAGATTACGATCAGCTGTTCGAGGAAAAGATCGATCTGCTGATGGCGCTGCGGGATCAGGAGGTCGTGACCTGGTCCGGCGAGATGCACGCCCCGATCAATGGACGCGGGGTCTATCCGCGGCCGTTTCAGGATCCGTTGCCGCTCTGGATCGCGGTCGGTGGAACGCCGCAGTCGGTCGCGCGGGCAGGGGCCATGGGGCTTCCAGTGGCGCTCGCCATCATCGGCGGCGAGCCGCGCCGTTTCGCGCCGCTCTTCGATCTCTATCGGGAGGCCGCGCGCCGCGCCGATCAGGATGCCGCGAAGCTGAAGACCAGCATCAACGTGCACGGCTTCATTGCCGACACGACCGATGCGGCAGCCGACCAGTTCTATGGGCCGCAGGCCGAGGTCATGAACCGCATCGGCCGCGAGCGCGGCTGGGGCGCGACGACGCGCGCCCATTTCGACATGTCTCGCGGCCCGAACGGCGCACTGTTCGTCGGCGACCCCGAGCTCGTCGCGGAGAAGATCATCGCGCACCATCGGCTGTTCAAGAACGATCGTTTCCTGCTGCAGATGGCGATCGGATTGATGCCGCATGCGCAGATCATGCGCGGCATCGAGCTCTACGGAACGAAAGTCGCGCCGATCGTCAGAAAGGCATTGACTGAGAGCGGCGAAGGGGCGAAAGCCTCCGCCTAAAGCGAGAGCATGATGCCGTAAAGGATGAGTTGGATTTCTCCCGTCATCGTGTTGTGATTTTATGAGAGCCGGCCCTCCGGCCGCGGGGCCGGGAGCGGATCGATGATCGTAGAGAATGAAGACGAACTCCTGAAACTCAAGGAAATCGGCCGTATCTGCGCCAATGCGATGCAGGTCATGGCGGCGGCTCTCGAGCCCGGAATCACCACGGAAGAACTCGACAGGATCGGCCGCAAAGTGCTGGAAGATGCCGGTGCGCGCTCGGCGCCCGAGTTCTGCTACCAGTTTCCCGGCGCGACCTGCATCAGCGTCAACGAAGAGGTCGCCCACGGCATTCCGGGGTCGCGGATCATTCGGCCGGGGGATCTCGTCAACATCGACGTCTCCGCCGAAAAGGACGGCTTCTTTTCGGATACCGGCGCCTCATTCAGCGTGCCGCCGCACAAGCCGAAGATGGAAAAGCTCTGCCGCGATGGCAAGCGTGCGCTCTGGATCGGGCTGAACCAGATCAAGGCCGGTGAACCGCTTGCCAAGATCGGTCAGGCGATCGGCGCCTTCGCGGTAAAGAACCGCTACACGCTCGTGACCAACCTCGCCAGCCACGGTGTCGGACGCTCCCTGCATGAAGAGCCGGGCGAACTGTCGACCTGGCCTGATCCCTCGGAAAAGCGGATGATGTCGGAAGGGCTGGTGTTTACCGTCGAGCCTTTCCTGTCGCTCGGGGCCACATGGGCCGAGGGCGGCGACGATGCGTGGACGCTCTACTCGGACCCGCAGGCGCCGACGGTGCAGTATGAACATACGGTCGTCGCGACCCGCAACGGACCGCTGATCCTGACCCTGCCTGATGACGCTACCTGATCGGAAAAGGCAGGGTCCTGCGTTTCGGGTACAGGACCCTGCCTTCGAGATGCACGCCGGGGGAGGTCGCTGGCATCCATCTCAAGGTCTCACAAGTTCTGTGAAGGCAAGCGCGTAACCGCTGTCCGGAGTTCTCCCGGCACTCCTCGACTTTTCCTCATACGCATGAACGCGTCGAAAGGATCATTGTGGGGGACGAGGGAGAAAGGTCCGGATAGGATGCGTTTCTCAAGGTGAGGTTTTCGCATGTTCATCATTTTCGGCGGGTTGCCCGGCGTCGGTAAAAGCACGATTGCACAAAGCCTCGCAGCGCGAATAAAGGCCGTCTACCTGCGGGTGGATTCCATAGAGCAGGCCGTGCGTTCAGCCGCCGTGCTCGCCCCGGGGTCGGACGTCGGCCCGGCCGGATATATGGCGCTTTATCGTGTCGCTGCTGACAATCTTCGGCTTGGTAGTGTTGTTGTCGCTGACACGGTCAACCCGATCGAAATCACCCGTGATGCCTTCCGGGCCGTTGCGGCTGAAGCCAATACACGATTTGTCGAGATCGAGGTCGTCTGCTCCGACCCGAAGGCGCATCGCCATCGCGCCGAGACGCGGCCGCCGACGGTCGAGGGGCTGATCCCGCCCACATGGGCGGAGATCGCTGCGCTTCACTATGAGCCTTGGGAGCACCCGCATCTGCGTATCGATACCGCGGTGTCGACAGTCGAGGAAAGTGTCGCAAGGATCATGGCGCTCCTCTGATCGTTGGAGCGCGGGGGATCAGGAGGCGTCGCGCTGGCCGCCCTGCAGGATTTCGGCTGCGGCCCGCTCGAGGATGCCGGCGATGCGCTTGGCTTCTTCCTTCGACCAGGGATGGCGCAGCCGTAGCGCCGATTTCAGCAGCATACGCGCTGCACTGACTTCGCTCCGGTCGTCCGGGAACGGGTCTTCTTCCCGCTCGCCACCCCGGCTTTCAGGATCGAAAATCCGCCGCACGTGTGCCATCTTCGCACCGATCTTCTCAAGCTTTCCAAGCGTCATTTCCAGCATCGACTGGTTCTCCTCGACGAGTTTCCGGCCGCTTTCGGTGATGTTGTAGAGCTTCTTCGTGCCCTCGGTCTCGACGTCGGCGAGGCCGGTTTCTTCGAGATAGGTGAGCGCCGGATAGATCACGCCGGGGCTCGGGACATAGAAGCCGCCGGAGCGCTCTTCCAGCAGTTTGATCAACTCGTATCCATGACGGGGCTGCTCGGAAAGCAGCGCAAGGATCACCAGTTGAAGATCGCCTGCTGCAAACTTGCGGCCCATGCGGAAACCGCCGCCGCCCATCATGCCACCTCTAAAACCTCTCATAAGTCACTCCTTAGATGTATCTTTCACTATGTCGTAAAACATATATCGTAAGATACTCCGTTTCAAGAGGGGGAAGAATGTCAGCGCATTTGATGGATCGATCAGAAAATCTCGCTTGTCCGTATCGTTATGCGGCGCGATAAGCAGGGAATGCTCGCACGCAACGATAGTTTCGCCCCACATCTCTTTCGTACCGCTCTCGCCGGTGCGATCGCCATGGCGGCCGCGATGGGGTTCGGGCGGTTTTCCTACACGCCGATCCTGCCTGGCATGATGAGCGGTGTTCCGCTGTCGTCGGCCGACGCGGGCTTTGTCGCATCGGCGAATTTCGTGGGCTATCTCGCCGGCGCCGTGCTTGCCGCCTACGGATGGGCGCAGGGGCGTGAGCGTAGCATCGCGCTTGCGGCGCTGGCAGCCAATGCCATTCTGCTGGCCGCGATGGCGGCGACCAATTCGGTGATGCTGTTTGCCGCGATACGTTTTCTGGCCGGCCTTGCCAGCGCCTTCGCGATGATCTTCACCTCCTCGATCGTACTCAGCCACGGCGCGGCTGCAGGCAACGACCATGTGCAATCGGCGCATTTCGGCGGGCCGGGCGCGGGGATCGCGCTGTCGTCGGTCATGGTCTTCCTCATCGGCCTCGCCTATCACGCCGGCCCGGATGCCTGGCGGATCGACTGGATCGGCGGGGCGATTTATTCGGCCATCAGCCTAGCGCTCGTCTGGCTGCTCTTGCCGTCGGGTCCAATGGGTGGCGGGCAGGCCGCAAAGGAGCCTGCGATCGTCTGGAGCTGCCCGATGCTGCTTGTGACCTTGTCCTACGGCTTGTTCGGTTTCGGCTATGTCATCACCGCCACCTTTCTCGTGACCATCGCCCGCATGGCGGCTGCCGGCGCCGTGGTCGAATTCCTCTCCTGGTTCATTGCCGGGCTGACGTCGGCGGTCGCGCTGTTTCTATGGAAGCCGCTGGTCAGGCCGCTCGGGCTTGGCTGGATCTATGTCGCGGCGCTGCTGATGGAGGCGGTCGGCGTGCTGGCGACCGTCGTGCTGCCGCACTCCGTGGCGCCGATGATCGGCGGGGCGCTGTTCGGCGCCACCTTCCTGGCGATCACCGCCTACGGCTTGCAGATCGGCCGCAAGCTGGTGCCGGCAAGTCCGCGGCGGGCCTTCGCGACGATGACGGCGGCCTTCGGGCTCGGGCAGATCGTCGGCCCCGTGGTTGCCGGCGCATTGGCAGAGCGCACCGGGAGCTTCGTCGCGCCGACCTATGTCGCGGCTGCGGCCCTCGTCATCTGCGCGGCGCTGGTCATCCCCGTGACCCGGAAACTCTCCTAAGATTGTTTCCCTTTGGTAATAAACGGCTGTAAGCGGTTACAATTGCGTTAGAATGTGGTGGGGCCATTGCCGCCCTTCGCGAACTGCCTTAGTTTCCGGCGCAATCGCTCTTTATAGAGCTTCCGAAGACACCCGTTCAGGAAAGCCATCCCTCCCGTGTTTCTATCCTACTTCCCGAAGCCGAAACTGTTCTTCATCTCTGCCATCGTTTGGGCGCTGTTCGGCGTCCTCTTGTGGTACTTCGGAGGCTCCGGCCTCGGTGCGGTGATCGGACTGCCGCCGCTGCCGGCCGGGCAGGAGGCGCCGATCGGCGTTTCCGTTTTCTGGTCCAAGCCGTTCCTGTGGTTCTATATTTACTACATCGTCTTCGTCGCTCTGTTTGCGGGCTTCTGGTTCACCTACAGCCCGCATCGCTGGCAGATGTGGTCGGTGCTCGGCTCGGCGCTGATCATCTTCAATACGTATTTCTCGGTGCAGGTGAGTGTCGCGATCAATGCTTGGTATGGACCCTTCTATGACATGATCCAGCGGGCGCTGGCGCGGCAGGAGCCGATCCCGACAGCCGCCGATCTCTATTGGGGCATGACGGGCTTTGCCGCGATCGCCTTCGTTGCCATCACCGTCGGCGTGCTGAACCTGTTCTTCGTCAGCCACTATATCTTCCGCTGGCGCACGGCGATGAACGAGTTCTACATGTCCTACTGGCCAAAACTGCGGCATATCGAAGGTGCTTCGCAGCGCGTTCAGGAAGACACGATGCGGTTCTCGACGACGGTCGAAAGCCTTGGCGTCAACCTCGTCAGCTCGATCATGACGCTGATCGCGTTCCTGCCGGTGCTGTTCAAGTTCTCCAGCACCGTGACGGAACTGCCGCTCATCGGCGCGGTGCCGCATGCACTCGTCTGGGCGGCGATTTGCTGGTCGCTGTTCGGAACAGTGTTCCTGGCGGCCGTCGGGATCAAGCTGCCGGGCCTCGAGTTCCGCAACCAGCGTGTGGAAGCGGCCTACCGCAAGGAACTGGTCTACGGCGAAGACCATGGCGATCGCGCGGATCCGATTACCGTGGCGCAGCTGTTTGCCAACGTCCGGCGCAACTATTTCCGTCTCTATTTCCACTACATGTATTTCAACGTCGCCCGCATCTTCTACCTGCAGGCGGACAATCTGTTCGGCACCTTCGTCCTCGTCCCGTCGATCGTAGCTGGTAAGCTGACGCTTGGCGTGATGAGCCAAATCCAGAACGTCTTCGGGCAGGTGCGGGAGTCGTTCCAGTATCTCGTCAATTCCTGGACGACGATTGTCGAACTGTTGTCGATCTACAAGCGCCTGCGCACCTTCGAAGCCGCGATTGACGGCGAGCCGCTGCCTGACATCGACCAGCGCTACCTGGAACGCGAGGCAGATATCGTCCACGCCGACGGCTGATGCCGTCGGCCATCGCCGCGGAGAGGGCCCGCTGGTGAGCGGCGGGCACACGCTTCTATGCCGAGGGTTTCCATTGATATCCGCCAACCCTGACAGCCGCCGTCGGCGCCTAAGCCTTCAATCTCGATATTCAACGATTTTGAGGGAACTGATGTTCCACGAGAACGTTATAGCGCGCTATCTCTGATCATGAGGTCGCTTCGGCTATGATCGGATATTTGCACCGAACCAATTCTCCGCGGGCGCTTCAATGACCAACCTTCGCATTGTCTCCAATGATAAGCAGGCCAAAAAGCCTGCGGATGACACGTCGGACATAGAACTGCTGCACGCGATTAGTGTTGATCTGATCGGAGAGCAGGACAGCTTCGCGCTCTACGGCAAAATTGTCGACGCCGCCATTTCGATCACTCGATCACAGTTCGGCACCATGCAGCTTTTGCGCAAGACGGAAGACGGTACGGGAAATGGGCTGCATCTCCTTACGTCGCGCGGACTGACGCCGCAGGATAGGGCTGTCTGGGAGTGGGTCACGCCAGCCGCCTTGAGCAGTTGCACCCAGGCGCTGAAATCCGGCCGACGCGCAATAGTCGAAGACTTCGAAACCTGGCCCGAGATTATCGGAACCCCGGATTTGATGGCTTTTCGAAGGGCCGGTATCCGGTCGGCGCAGACGACACCCCTCGTTTCGCGCGACGGAACCCTGCTGGGCATGATCTCGACCCATTGGAGCGAGCCGCACCAGCCGTCGGAGCGCGACCTCCGCCTGCTTGATATCCTGGCACGACAGGCTGCCGACCTATTGGAACGTACAATTGCCGACGAAGCATTGCGAGAGCGCGAGAAGGCGCTCGAAGCGAGCGTGGCGAAGCTGCGTGAAATGCAGGAACTCCAAAAGCTTCTTTCCGGCGAGCTTGGTCATCGCGCCAAAAATCT
The DNA here is from genome assembly GCF_001429725.1 of Rhizobium sp. Root708. Lineage (GTDB taxonomy): Bacteria > Pseudomonadota > Alphaproteobacteria > Rhizobiales > Rhizobiaceae > Rhizobium. Next base: position 104,314 of record NZ_LMHV01000042.1, read on the forward strand.
ATTCGCGATGGTCGCGGCGATTACCTCCCACACCTTGCGGGGTTTGAACGATCAGGCACGGGTGCAGACCCTGCAGCAACGGTTGATGGCCCTCAGCTCCGCAAACGACATCCTACTGCAATCGAACTGGAAGGCGGCCCTTTTGGGCGACGTCGCGGCTGCGGCCGTGAAGGGCGCGGGTGTCGCGGGCCGGATCCGCATCGAGGGTCCGGATGTCGAGATCGGCTCAAAGGCCGCGTTGAACGTCGCTCTGCTGCTGCACGAATTGACCACGAATGCACTCAAGCATGGTTCGTTGTCGGTCGGTGGCGGTAGCGTAGACCTTACCTGGCGTGTGGAGGGTACAGGCCACCACGAAGTCCTGCGCCTGACCTGGCGGGAAACCAAAGGGCCGGCGGTCGTCAAACCAGAACGCCAAGGCTTCGGATCGAGATTGATCAGTGCAGGCCTTAGTGGATCTGGCGACGTGATTGTCGCTTACAGCAGCACCGGGTTGATGTGCGAAATCAGCGCTCACCTCAACGAGCTTCAGGGCGCAGAATAATCGCGGGCCAAATAAGGCCGGACAGGTCGTGGCGCTTCGCCATGTCCGCGATTGACCGAAAGCCGCAATCAACGGTCGACCGTTTCGCGCCAGAAGCGGACATTCGAACCGAAAACGGCCCGCATCTAAGCTTGACGTTTTAAAGATCTGCAAACTACATTGCGACGACCGCGTCTCCATGAGAGGCAGTCAGTATCTCTCCATCCAGTGAGGTCCCAATGCGCCGAGTCCCTTCTCAAGAAACCCAGAACGGAAATTTTGAGAAGATGATTGGATATGCGTATTTTGAACCTGGGCATTCTGGCCCACGTGGATGCGGGGAAAACTAGCCTCACAGAACGGCTCCTCTTCGATACCGGCGCGATCGCCCGACTTGGTAGCGTCGATGACGGCAACACCCAGACCGATAGTCTTGAGCTCGAGCGGCAGCGCGGGATCACGATTGCCGCTGCCGTCGTGTCGTTTCGGATTGGCGACCTCGCCGTCAACCTGATCGACACGCCGGGACATCCGGATTTCATCGCCGAAGTCGAGCGGGTGCTGCGAATGCTCGACGCCGCGGTCGTCGTTGTTTCCGCCGTGGAGGGCGTGCAGGCGCAAACCCGCGTGCTGGTGCGGGCTTTGAAGCGGCTCGCCATCCCGTTCGTGTTTTTCATCAACAAGATCGATCGAGCCGGCGCCCGCTATGAGGAGCTGCTTGCCGATATCGAAAGCAAGCTCGGAAGCCTCACGCTCGCAATGTCGGTCGTGCGCGATGCGGGCAGCAGGAATGCGGTCGTCACGCCTCTTGACCTCGCCAGCGATCCCGGCCTTTCGACGATCTGCGAGGGGCTCGCGAGCCATGACGATGCTTTGCTGGAAGACTATGTTCTGGCGCCCGACAGGATCAGCAGCGGTCGGCTTCGTTCCACACTTGCGGATCAAGTGGCCGCGGGTCTCCTGCACCCGGCATATTGTGGAGTGGCGATGACCGGCGAAGGTATCGCTGACCTGATAAACGCCATGGAACACATGTTGCCGAGCCGAATGCCGGATACCCAAGCTCCGCTTGCCGGAAATATTTTCAAGATCGAGCGCGGATGGGGCGGTGAGAAGATCGCCTATCTCAACCTGACCGCCGGCACGCTCCTGGAGCGAAGCCAGATCGAATTGCCTGGCGGTGTCGGCAAGGTCACGCGCATTCAGGTCTTTGACGATGGTGCGCTGAGGAAGCAGGGGGAGGCGCACGCGGGCCAGATCGTCAAGGTCGGCGGTCTGGCGGCAGCAAGGATCGGGGATCAGTTCGGAACGGCAGGTGGGCGGCCGTATGAGCCGCAGTTTGCCGCTCCAACTCTGGAGACGCGCATCCTCTCCGCCAAGCCGTCCGAGAATGGCACGCTCTGGACTGCCCTGCAGCAGCTGTCGGAACAGGACCCGCTGATCAACCTGCGCACCAGCCCCGATGCCAGCGAAATGTTTCTCTCGCTTTATGGGGAGGTGCAGAAGGAGGTGATCCAGGCGACGCTGCTGCACGATTTCGGCGTGGACGCGCGGTTCGAGGAAAGCACTGTCATCCATGTCGAACGACCTGCGGGCATCGGGGAAGGGATCGAGGTGATCTTCAGGGAGCCAAACCCATTCCTGGCCACCGTCGGCCTGCGCATCGAGCCGAGGCCGGAAGGGTCCGGCAACACCTTCGCACTGGAAGTGGATGTCGGGCAGATGCCTGTCAGCTTCTATCGTGCGGTCGAGGAGGCGGTGTCGGAAACACTGAAGGCAGGATTGTCCGGCTGGCAGGTGATCGATTGCCATGTGGCGGTCACCGCGTTGAAGCAGACCTCGCCTTCAAGCACGGCAGCCGATTTTCGCGGCCTGACGCCGCTGGTGCTGGCCAGCGCTCTTGTCGGGGCGGGGACGGTCGTTTGCGAACCGTTCGAGCGATTTCAGCTTGAGGTTCCGGTTGCTGCGCTTCCGGTACTGCATGTGATCTTGTCGAAGTCGGGTGCGGCGGTGCAGGCAACCGAGATCGATGGCGGCGTCGCCCGGCTGGAGGGGGTGATGCCCTTAGCCAAGGTACAAGGCATTCGCCAGCAATTGCCGGGGCTTTCAAGTGGTGCGGGCGTCATGGAAACCGCTTTCGATCACCATGCTCCGCTACCGGGAGCACGACCGACGCGAGCCCGCACGAGTGCCAGTCCGTTCGACCGGTCGGAATATCTGTCGCGGTTACGGCAAAATGGAGTGGGGGGCTGATAGGCGGAGGGCCTGGCGGTTACGGCATGATGGAGGAGGCACCGTTCGTGGTGCCTCCCTGGCATCGCGCCGCTGGCGACATCGACAGGTCGCCGCGTTGCGCCATCAGGAGACGTTAGGTTCAGGTCGCTCGTGCGGCCTTTCTTGTGATTGGGCTGTGCTCATCGATAATGCGATCATGGGAAGCTCAAGTCCAAACCGAGCATCCTGCTAAGGACGAAGGCGAAGAGCACCACGCATAGGAGCGACAGCACAAAGACGGCGGCCATCTTGCCGCCCGTGCGTAGCACCGCGCCTCGGTCCCCATTCTCCGCTTTGTCGTAATGCCACTTGATGGCGAAATACATGCCCGTGCCTAACACGAGAACCTTGAAGGTAACGAAGACTACAGGAACCCAATCCATGATTACGAACCTCATGTGCACCAGCTACGCGCCTTATGATCTTATTTTGGGCAAACGCATACCAACACTTATGCAACGCTGATATGTAATTGGGTCGCCCCAAAAGCTCAAATCCATTGCGGTTGCGTGTCGTCGAAGAAGGCTATCGGTTGGACAGCCAACCTGTAGATTACGACAAATCAGATTGAAAAGAGCCGCGGATGCACAGCGATCAGATAAACATCGATAAGGCGCACGCGCGTGACCTTATTGCTGATCAATTCCCGCAGTTTCGAGGCGAGGAGATCATCGAACTGGCCACGGCCGGCACCGTTAACGCGATTTTCCGCATTGGTGATCGGCATGCGGCTCGCTTCCCCTTGCGGCTGATGGATCCCGCCGAATGTGCGCGGATGCTGGAAGTGGAAACCAAGCGGAGCGCGGAGTTTCACAAATGTTGCCCCTTTCCAAGTCCACGGCCGGTCGGTGTCGGGCGGCAGAGCCCTGACTATCCGTTGCCATGGCTCGTACAGACGTGGATCGACGGGCAAGTTGCCACGCCAACTGGGCTAGCCAACTCCACTGTTTTTGCGCTCGATCTTTCTCGGCTGGTTGCCAAACTTCGCACAACCGATCTCGATGGGCGGACATTCGACGGCCAAAGTAGAGGCGGAGCTCTGACCACCCATGACGGATGGATGGAGGTGTGCTTCTCAAAGAGCCAACACCTTTTGGACGTTGAACGACTGCGCCGCATGTGGGGTGATCTCCGCGAATTGCCGCCTTTGGATCGGGAGGTGATGAGCCATAAGGACCTTATTCCTTCCAATCTACTCGTTGAGGGAGAGAGGTTGGTTGGGGTGCTCGACACAGGGGATTTTGCTCCAGCCGATCCGTCACTCGATCTCGTCGCCGGATGGCATCTGCTCGAGCGGGACACACGAGCCGTCTTCCGCGAGGCTCTGCAAACAGACGATCTCGAATGGCGACGAGGATCTGCATGGGCATTCGTGCAGGCGATGGGCCTGGTGTGGTATTATGAGGGCACGAACCACATCATGAGCGAGCTGGGACGCAGCACGATTTCGCGCCTCGTCGAAGACTATGAAGGGTAGTTATCCGTCCACGGCTGCTTCGCGCCAAAAGCGGGCGCAGCACAGTAGGTGGAACGGCGATTGGCTATAACGCGCCCGCAAGAAGCCCGCGATGACGTCCGAGCAGTTCCGGCCCATCCCGCTCTGGAACAAATAGAACCCGCTTGCATTTACGGACCAGAGGCTGTTCGCCTCGACCTTTCCAAAGTCCCAACGCTTGCCCCGCTTTCTGAGCGGGGCCTTTTAGCGAAGGCAACAGCATAAAGGATGTTGTGATGTCTCGCAGGCACTTCAGCCGCCACAATGAACCCCTGGATTGCGATGATCTGCGCCAATGCCGTCTGGTTTTGGACGCCATCTGCGATGAATTCGGAATAGAGCAAGGCTCCGAGGAGGCAAGCCGGATCGCTGCGATCACCATCGAACTGTATCAGCAAGGCGTTCGAAACGTCGGACAGTTGAAGCACCTCGTCGACGCGGCGCGTGGTCTTGATCTCAGCGAACATGCCGTCTCCGAGGACTCTCCAGCGCAAACTTCTGGCTACGCCTAAGTCGTTGTAGAAGCTTTTGGCATCATGCGGCGACGCGGATCACTTCGGCGGCGCGGCCGTGCTTGGCAACCGAGTCCGCATGGAATTTGATGAATTCCGCAGCCGGGAGCGGCTTCGAGAAGAGCCATCCCTGTCCAAAGGTGACGCCGTGCTCACGCAGGTAGCTGGCCTGCTCTTCCGTTTCAACGCCCTCGGCCACGGTGAAAAGGCCGAGCTCCTTTGCCATCTCGATGATGTGGGATGTGACCGAACTTGTCGCCGTTCCCTTGCCGATCGTGTCGATGAACGATTTGTCGATCTTCAGCGCATCCATGGGGAGACCCTGGAGATACTGAAGACTGGAGTACCCGGTGCCGAAGTCGTCGATTGCGACCGAATGTCCGGCCTTTCTCGCAAGATCGAGGCTCACGCGGGCCGCGTCGATATCGATGAAGCCGCGCTCGGTGGCCTCGAACCAGATCTGCTCGTTTCGAATGCCGGTCTTCTGGAGCTTGAGCGCTACCATGTCGAGGAAGCGGCCGGTCTTGATATCGTCAGCGGAGATGTTGATGGCAATGTGGAGACACCGGTCTGCTTCCAGCGTGCGTCCGAGATCGCTGATTACCCCATCAACGACCTGATCGGTGATCGCAGCGATGAGGCCGGTTTCCTCGGCAAGCGGGATGAAGAGGTCCGGACGCACCATTGTTCCGCTCGGCCACTGCCATCGAACCAGTGCCTCGGCGCCGACGCATACACCGGTGGAAAGCTCTACGATCGGCTGGTAGTGGACGATGAACTCGCGCCTAAGGATGCCGATCTCAAGCTCCCCGCGTGGCGATAGCCTTCGGCGCGAAAAGAACACGACGAGCGCGACAATGAACGCGGCGATGAATGAGCCGACCGGGAGCAGGAGAAGCAGTTCCCCGCGCAGCCGCTCATAAACTCTGGTGACGGGTTCGGTTACGACGGCGACAAGCCCGTCCTGGGCCACGGTCGCAAACATTTCGCTTCCATCGATGCCGTGCGCTTTTCCTTCGAGGTGACCGCGCGCGAAGTCGACATCGGGGCCGTTCCCGCCATCGATCAACTGGCCGGTGGCATTGGTCAGCGCCAGCGATATGTCGGGACCAAGGCCGATATCGACAAACCTAGACGGGGTCACGAGCGCATTATGGTTTCCAAGATGCAGCCCGACCATCGGCTTGCCGCGTGTGACGGCCGGCTTGATCCGAAGCGCGACCCCCATGCCGTCAGGCGTCACGTAGTCGACGTTCGCTTTCCCGATATCTCCTTCGGTCGGTCCCCAGGATGTGCATTTGAGCTTGCCGTTTTCAAAGTATCCGATTTCTTCCACGGAGGTCGTGTTGATGGTCAGTATGCGCATCAGCGCGATGTGGGCGGGAGAACAGCGGGCGACATCGGACGCTTCGATATCTGCCAAAGCCTTTCGGGCGTCTGAGAAGGTGAACTGCGCGCGGGCGATTGCCTCGTCGCCCGTTCGGTCGAGCACTCCGAGTTCCTTGTCGATCGCCAGCTTCCAGGACGCGTAGCCCATAAGCGCCAAGGGCGCGAGGGCGCCCATCGTTGCGAGGACGACGCTTAGTGCAATTATCCGGGAACGCCTTGCGTGCATGGGGATAATCTCTCGATAGATCCCGATTGAGCCACAAATCGTTTAACGCAAGTGTTAGGGTGATAGTACAATTTTAAGTATAGGCTCGAGATCCGCCGTCGCAGCCATTTGGCGCTCTCAAGCCATGGTCGAATTGCTAAAGCAGTGACGTCACTGTCCGGGCGCGATTACAACCCCGAGGCCTGCGTCTGCGGCTGCAGCTTGCCGCGTGCCTCGATGACGGGGATCGCTTCCGAATAGCTGACGCAGGCAACGTCGGCGCGGTGGCAGACGTCGCTCACGAGACGGTCGAGCGCGCGCCAGTAGGCGCCGCCGTTCATCTCGACGAAGTGGAAGCCGAGCTGCAGCGGAATGCGGTTGCCGGTGTACTGCTTGTCGAAGGCTTCCTTGAAAGCGGCATAGGAACGGTCTTCGAATGCCTTGGAATCCGCCTTGTCCTCGGTGCCGTTCGAGTGGCGGACGAAGAGATTGTAGTCCATGCCGATGATCGGCTTTTCGCGCGGGCCTTCGGGGATCAGCGGCAGGCCGAAGCGGACGATGCCGGCTTCTTCGACCGGCATGGCCGGACCCTTTGTCACCAGGCTTGCGTCGTAGGTGAAGCCCGCCTTTTTCTCCGCGGCGATCATGTCGGCGCCGGGTGTCGCCGAGAGGTAGGGCGCGCGGAAGCCGTGAATGCCGTGATCGACCAGATCCTGCCAGCCCTTCGGCTCCTCGAGATCGACGCTCTTCCAGGCACTTTTAAGCGTGGCGCGGAAGGTCGTGAACTCCTTGCTCCAGTCGGCCTCGCTCCACTGGCGGCCGTCGAAATGACCGCAGGCGTGGCTCGAGATGTCGTGCCCCTCAAGATGGGCGTGCCAGATATTGCCGAGCCGCTCGCGGATTTCGTCGTCGCTCTGGGCGAAGCCGACGTTGGATTTGCCGAGCTTCTGATGCGGCGCCTGATAGGCCTTCTTGGCGGCCTGGTTCATCAGGAAGGTGCAGGAGAGAAAATAGGTGAAATGGGCGCCGTTCTTTGCCGCCATCTCGCGGCTCTTCTGCCAGAGCGCGTTGTCGTGGGCGCCATCGAACGAGATGATCACCAGTTGCTTTGGCTGGTCGTTCGCCGCCGCCACGCCTGGGACGAGCAGGGAAAGACCGAAAGATGCTTTGAGGAACGAGCGAAACATGGGGCACCGCGACAATTTGTTTGCGGCTTTCCTGTTACAGAAATGCGGCGAAGCTACGGTGGTGCTGGCGTTTTTGTGTCGACCCGTCTAAGTCTCGGAAAACGCACAGGAGATCGCCATGGCATTGCTCATCGTCGGCATCATTATTTTCCTCGGGCTGCATCTGATCCGCGTGATCGCGCCGGGTCTTCGCCAGTCCCTGATCAACAGTCTCGGCGAAAACGGATGGAAGGCCGCCTATTCGATCGTCAGCATCCTCTCGCTCGTCCTGCTGATCTATGGCTTCGGTCAGGCCCGCCAGGTCACGGGCGTGCTCTACACCCCGCCGGTCTGGATGGCGCACATCACCATTACCCTGATGCTGATCGCGGTGATCTGTCTGGTCGCCTCGCTGCTGCCGGCGGGGCATATCGCGGTCAAGACGAAGCATCCGATGGTGCTGTCGGTGAAGATCTGGGCTTTCTCGCACCTGCTTGCCAACGGCGAGACCTCTTCGGTGCTGCTGTTCGGCGCTTTCCTGGCATGGGGTGTCATCCTGCGCATCGCCCTGAAGCGTCGCCAGCGCGCCGGCGAACTTACCCTTCGCCCTTTCGTCTCCGGCAAGTACGATCTCTACGCCGTCATCATCGGCATTGTGGCCTGGGCGCTCATTACGTTCAAACTGCACGAGCTGTTGATCGGGGTAGCTCCGATCGTTATGTGACGAATCTTTCCAATCCCCCTTACAACTGCTGAAAAATGGGGTAGAAGGCCCCGATAATGTGCGTGCAACCCGCATGCCGAAGCATATCCGCGGCCGGAGACGAGAATGGCATTCAACGACGACAGCTTCATTCGTGAAGTCAATGAGGAACTGCGGTCCGATCAGGTGAAGGGCGCATGGCGCCGGTTCGGCCGTTACCTGATTGCGCTCGCCGTTCTGATCGTCCTCGGCACCATTGGCTACAAGGCCTACGAATACTGGGACGATAACCAGTCTTCCGGCACGGGCGATAAGTTCATCGCCGCCATGAAGCTTGCCGACGAGAACAAGAACGAAGAGGCGCTGGCCGCGCTCGAGACGCTGGAGAAGGAAGGCCACGGCGCCTATCCGATCCTCGCGCGTCTGCGTGCCGCAAGCGTTCTCGCTCAGAAGGGTGACACGGCGGGTGCCGTTGCGGCCTTCGACGTTATCGGCAAGGACGAGAAGGCGCCTGCTGCCGTTCGCGATGCCGCCAAGATGCGAGCCGGCTGGCTGCTGATCGAAGGCGGCACCTACGAGCAGGTGTCGGCGCATGTCGAGGAAATGGCTGTTCCCGGCAATGCGTTCCGTCACTCCGCCCGCGAAGCGCTCGGTCTTGCTGCCTACAAGGCGGGCAATCTGACACAGGCGCGCCAATGGTATCAGGCGATCGCCGACGACGCGCAGAGCCCGCGCAATGTTGCCAATCGTGCCCAGATGATGCTTGATAACATCACCGCATCCGGCAAGGCGCCCGCCGCACAGGGCTGAATGTAAGGAATTTCAATGAGTTTCACGGTCGCCATCGTCGGTCGCCCGAATGTCGGCAAGTCGACGCTTTTCAACCGTCTGGTTGGAAAGAAGCTGGCGCTCGTCGATGACACGCCAGGTGTTACCCGCGACCGCCGTCCCGGCGATGCGCGGCTGATGGGTCTGCACTTCACCATCATCGACACCGCCGGTCTTGAGAAGGCCGAGGCCGAGAGCCTGCAGGGCCGCATGCGCGCCCAGACGGAAGCGGCGATCGACGAAGCGGATATCTCGCTCTTCGTGGTCGACGCCAAGTTTGGCCTGACGCCCGTCGACAAGGAACTGGCCGAGATGCTGCGCCGTCGCGGCAAGCCTGTTGTCCTCGTTGCCAACAAGTCTGAAGCCAAGGGCTCGGACGGCGGTTTCTACGACGCCTATACGCTGGGCCTTGGCGAGCCGGTGCCGATTTCGGCCGAACACGGGCAGGGGATGCTCGACCTGCGCGACGCGATCGTCGAGGCTGTCGGCGAGGAGCGTGCCTATCCGCCGAAGGAAGACATCGCCGAGACCAACGTCAGTCTTCCCCGCGAGATGGAAGAGGACGAGGACTACGAGCCCGAATACGACGACACCAAGCCGTTGCGCGTGGCGATCATCGGTCGCCCGAATGCCGGCAAGTCGACGCTGATCAACCGCTTCCTTGGCGAGGATCGCTTGCTGACCGGCCCCGAGGCCGGCATTACCCGCGACAGCATTTCAGTCGAATGGGACTGGCACGGCCGCACCATCAAGATGTTCGACACGGCAGGCATGCGCCGCAAGGCCCGCGTCACCGAGAAGCTCGAGAAGCTGTCTGTCGCCGACTCGCTTCGCTCCATCCGCTTCGCCGAGACCGTGGTCATCGTCTTCGACGCGACCATTCCCTTCGAGAAGCAGGACTTGCAACTGGCGGACCTCGTGATCCGCGAAGGCCGCGCCGCCGTGCTCGCCTTCAACAAGTGGGACCTGATCGAGGATCAGCAGGCGGTGCTTGCCGATCTGCGCGAAAAGACCGAGCGGCTGTTGCCGCAGGCGCGCGGCATACGCGCCGTGCCGATCTCCGGCCAGACCGGCCGCGGCCTCGACAAGCTGATGCAGTCGATCATCGATACCGACATGGTGTGGAACCGCCGCGTTTCGACCTCCAAGCTCAACCGCTGGCTCGATTCGATCATGACGCAGCATCCGCCGCCCGCCGTCTCCGGTCGTCGCCTGAAATTGAAGTACATGACGCAGGTCAAGGCCCGTCCGCCGGCCTTCATGATTTCCTGCACCCGCGCCGACGCGCTGCCGGAATCCTATACGCGCTATCTGATCAACAGCCTGCGCACGGATTTCAACATGCCCGGCGTGCCAATCCGGATTCTCTATCGCGAGAAGGAAAATCCGTACGAATCGAAGAGCGGTGGGCGCCGGAAGCCACAGCCGGACAAGTGATGCGTCGGGTGCAGCCCAAGGCTGCGCCCGTTATCTTCGTCGTCAGCCGTTAGACAGGCTGCTTCAGCCGTCGAAGTAATAAACCGGTTCGCGGGTCAGTTCGCCGTTGCCGGCGTGGCCGTAGACGTCGCTTCCAAGAATCCAGAAGCTTATCGCCTGGGTTTCCATGGAAAATATGTAGTCTCCCGATATCCAGTGCTCGGCCTTACTTCCGGATAGCGAAAACAGGTGTTCCCCGGCCTGGTACATGACCGCCTTGTGCGACTTGAAATCGTATAAATACCGCTCCGCGGCCATCATGCCTCCGAATCTATTCTTCAAAGAATTCCACGGAGGCTTTACTTTGTCTAATAGCACTATTTCGATATATCGAGCCTGTCGCATCTTGGCCGCGATTAAACGATTTACTTGCGGCCGGTGGCGTTACTGTCCAAAAAAATAAATGCGCGGATGTCGAAAAGGCGGAGGTCCAGACGTCCTAGTCGTGAATGTCGCAAGTTTGAGGGACGGCGAGCATTCGCTTTTGGTATGATCGACAAGGAGGGTCTGCATCATGCGCGTATCTTATGGATGGGTGATCGTCGGCGCCGGTGCGTTGATGACATGCGTCGCGCTCGGCGCGATGTTTTCGCTGGCGATCTTTCAAGAACCGATCGCGACGGCAACCGGATGGTCGCATATCGGTATCGCCAGCGCGATGACGTTGAACTTCATTGTCATGGGCATCGGTGGCTTCGTCTGGGGCGCGGCGAGCGATCGCTTCGGCCCGCGCCCTGTCGTCTTCGTCGGCGCCGTTCTGCTGGGGCTGGCACTTGTTCTCTCCAGTCGGGCAACGACGTTGCTGCAGTTCCAACTGACCTATGGGGTCCTCGTCGGTATCGCGGCAAGCACTTTCTTCGCGCCGATGATCGCGGCGACGACTGCCTGGTTCGATCGCAACCGCAGCCTGGCGGTTTCGCTCGTTTCAGCCGGGATGGGGGTCGCGCCGATGACCATATCGCCGGTCGCCCGCTGGCTGATTTCGGCCTATGACTGGCGTCCGGCGATGCTGATCATCGGCATCTCGGTCTGGGTGCTTTTGCTGCCCGCCGCGCTGCTGGTGCGGAAAGCGCCTGCCGAGAGCGAAGACCAACGCGCGGGAACCGCTGCCGACGGTTCTAAGCCATCCCTATCCGCCGTTTTCCGCTCGCCGCAGTTCCTGGTGCTCGGGCTGACCTTCTTCGCCTGCTGCGCGGCGCATTCAGGCCCGATTTTTCATATGGTGAGTTACGCGACGATCTGCGGCGTGGCGCCGATGGCTGCGGTCAGCATCTACAGTGTCGAGGGACTTGCCGGGCTTGGCGGACGCTTGCTCTACGGTGGGCTTGCCGACAGGGTCGGCGTCAAGCCCGTGATCGTCGCTGGCCTGCTCGTGCAGGCCTGCGCACTTGCCGCCTATCTCCTCGTCAGCAGCCTTGGGGAATTTTATGCGCTGGCGGTCATTTTCGGCAGTGCCTATGGCGGGGTTATGCCGCTTTATGCGGTGCTGGCACGGGAATATTTCGGGCCACGGATCATCGGCACGGTCTTCGGTGCGGCAACAATGCTTTCCAGCCTCGGCATGGCGTTCGGGCCGCTGATCGGTGGCTGGATATTCGATACCTTCGCCAACTATTCCTGGCTCTTCATCGGCTCGGCGATGGTCGGCCTTGCAGCGGCGGCAATCGCACTCGCCTTTCCGGCTTTGCCGCGCGAGCGAACCGAACCGGCGCTGGGAATGTCGTCCTGATCGCTGCGTGAGCCGGCGGGCAGCGTCGCTGCCTGCCACGACACGGTTGCAGCCGTTCAGGCAGGCTTGCGGGCGCGCGGAAGGGTCTTGGCGAACTGCCAGGCCTTCTTCCATTTCGGCGTAATGACGCCGTTGGCGGCCCGGATGTTGTTGATGAATTGCTGGGTCGCCGCTTCCCAGGAATACTGCACCGCCAGTTCACGCGCCTTCTCGCGCGAGCAGGCAAGGGCCGCAAGGCAGGCGGCTCGCAGGTCTTCATCCAAGGCTCCGACATCGCTATCCTCGCCGATGATGTCGAGCGGACCGGTCACCGGATAGGCGGCAACGGGGACGCCCGAGGCCAGCGCCTCGAGGATGGTGTTGCCGAACGTGTCGGTCAGCGACGGAAAGACGAAGACGTCGGCCTGGGCATAGATCCTTGCCAGTTCCTCACCGAATTTCAGCCCGGTGAAGAGCACGTCGGGATGGCGCTTTTCGAGTTCGGCGCGGGCAGGGCCGTCTCCGACCACGACCTTGGAGCCCGGGAGATCAAGGTCGAGGAAGGCCGGCAGGTTCTTCTCCAGGGCGACACGACCGACCGTCATGAAGATCGGTCGTTGCAGGCCGAAGGGACGATCCTCCAGCGCCGTCGGGTGGAACTGATTGGCGTCGATGCCGCGGCTCCACGGCACGAGGTTGCGGATGCCCTTCTCCGACAGCTCGCGCGCAAGGCTCGGCGTTGCCACCATGCAGCCGGCGCCGGAATTGTGAAACCATCTTACGAAGCTGTAGAGCCAGCTTTTCGGGATCGGCAGGCGCGCGGCCACATATTCCGGAAAGCGGGTGTGATAGCTGGTCGAGAACGGCATGCGGTTCTTCAGGCACCAGCGCCGCGCCGTCAGGCCAAGTGGGCCTTCCGTCGCGATATGAACATATGACGGGTTGTGCCGGCGGATCTGCCGGGCGACCTGCCCGTATGTCGCGATGGAGAGCCTGATCTCAGGATAGGTGGGGCAGGGGACGTTTCGAAAACCTTGAGGCGTTACCATCGCCACTTCGACGCCGAGCTTGGCGAGTTCCCGGTTGGTGTTTTCGATGGAGCGGACGACGCCGTTGACCTGCGGATGCCAGGCATCCGTGACGATCACCAGACGTTCCGGCTTTGCAAGCGGCAAGGCGCCACCGATATCTTCATCTTCAATGTTCGACAGCCGCTGCAGCATGACCCGACTTCCATCCGCGCCGGGCAGTTGGACGGCGGCGCTCAATCCGTGCGGGCGCCGGATAAGCGATTCCCGCAACCCTTATTGTGGCGGCGTCAGGTGATGGAAATATTACAGCTGACGTCGTCCACAAGAAGCGTGGACTAGGCCTGCTCTACCTGCAGCTTTTCCTTCGCAACCAGGGCGCCGTGTTCGCTGACCACGCGGGCGGCGATCTTGGCGGCAAAGCGAGCCGCTGCGACGGCATCCCGGGTTTCAAGATAGCGGGCGAGGAATGCGCCGTTGAAGCTGTCGCCGGCGCTTGTGGTGTCGACCACAGTCTTGACCTTTTCCGCCGGCACAAAGGTTTCCTCGCCGGCGAAATTCAGCGTCGCGCCGTCCGCGCCGTTCTTGACGACAACATGGTTGGCACCAAGCGCACGATAGCGCTGGATCGTCGCGTCGATCGAGGCGTCACCGAAATGGGCCGCTTCGTCGTCGAAGCCAGGCATGACAATGGTCGACGCGCGAGCGCCTTCGCCGATCGTGGCGTGCATGGCATCGTAGCTCGCCCACAGTCGCGGGCGAATGTTGGGGTCGAAGGCGACGATCTTGCCGGACGCCTTGGCGCGGCGCACTTCGGACAGAAGCGTGTCGACATCGTCGCGCGGCAGAATCGCGAGCGTGATGCCGGAAAAGTAGACGACGTCGCTGGCTTCGATGGCGCGGCGAAGGGTATCCGGATCGGACGCAAGCTGGCGGGCGGCGGAGCTGTCTCTCCAGTAGCTGAAGGAGCGTTCGCCGTCCTTGAGGCTGATCATGTAGAGGCCTGGCGCCTTGCCCTTGATGCGGCGGATGGTGTCCGTGCCGATCCCTGCCTGCTTGAAGAAGGCGATCATCTCGTCGGACATGGCATCGTCGCCAAGGGCGGTGAAATAATCGACGGACCATGATGGCGGCAGGCAGGCGCGGGCGTACCAGGCGGTATTCAGCGTGTCGCCGGCAAAGCCCTTGCGCAGCAGGCCAGCTCCGGCCTGCGAAAGCTCCACCATGCATTCACCGATCGATAAAAAACGCCCGCTCACAGAAAGCCTCCCTGTATTTTCCCAGTTTGCTGATACGCGGAGAGCCGATTGCTGACAAGCGGCGCGCGCCGCGCCGTGTGGCTTTAGTTGGTCGCCGGGATCGGGAAGCGGCCTTCTGTACGCATCCGAAAAGAGAACCCCGACGCTCAACAGGTGTTTGCTGATGGTTGTTTTTTATCCAGCCCGCTTTAGTCTTGGCATGATTTGATGATGCGGGAGATGAATGTGGCGGTTGCAGGCAAGACGGCGGACTGGTGGCGGGGCGCGGTTATCTACCAGGTCTATCCTCGTTCCTTTCAGGATACGAATGGAGATGGCCTTGGGGATTTGAAGGGGATTACCCGCAGATTGCCCTATATCGCCAGTCTCGGCGTCGATGCGATCTGGCTGTCGCCGTTCTTCAAGTCGCCGATGGCCGACATGGGCTACGACGTTTCCGACTATTGCGACGTCGACCCGATTTTCGGCACGCTGGATGATTTCGACGAGATGATGGCGACGGCGCACGGCCTCGGCATCAGGATCGTCATAGACCAGGTGATCTCGCATACGGCTGACGTTCATCCCTGGTTT
This sequence comes from Rhizobium sp. Root708, assembly GCF_001429725.1. GTDB lineage: Bacteria > Pseudomonadota > Alphaproteobacteria > Rhizobiales > Rhizobiaceae > Rhizobium. Next base: position 119,453 of record NZ_LMHV01000042.1, read on the forward strand.
GTCGAAAGCCGCTCGAGCCGGACAAACCCCAAGGCGGACTGGTATGTGTGGGCGGATCCGAAACCGGATGGCACGGCGCCCAACAACTGGCTGTCGATCTTCGGCGGTCCCGGATGGGAGTGGGACGGCGTGCGCCGGCAATATTACCAGCACAACTTCCTGACCTCGCAACCGGATCTCAATTTCCACAGTGCCGAGGTTCAGGACGCCGTGCTCGCCACCGTGAAGTTCTGGCTCGACCGTGGCGTCGATGGCTTCCGCCTCGATACGGTGAACTACTACTTCTGCGACAAGTTGCTTCGCGACAATCCCCCGCATGCGCCCGACGAGAGCGACGCCGGTCTCGATGCACCTGATACAAACCCATACGGCATGCAAAACCACCTCCATGACAAGACGCAGCCGGAGAATATCGCCTTTCTACAGCGCTTCCGGGCGCTGCTCGACCGCTATGAGGCGCGCGCGACGGTTGGCGAGGTCGGCGACGGAGCGCGCTCGCTGAAGACGGTGGCTGCCTATACCGCCGGCGGCGACAAGCTGAACATGTGCTACACGTTCGACCTGCTCGGTCCCGATTTCACGGCGGCCCATATCCGGGGCTGCGTCGATGCCTTCCAGAAGTCGGTTGCCGATGGCTGGGTGTGCTGGGCCTTCTCGAACCACGACGTCAACCGTCATGTGAGCCGCTTCGCCAAGACCCCGGAAGAGCGGCCACTCGTCGCCAAACTCGCCATGTCGGTGCTGGCAACCCTGCGCGGCTCGATCTGCCTCTATCAGGGCGAGGAACTTGGTCTTCCGGAGGCAGAGCTTGCCTTCGAGGATCTGCGTGATCCCTACGGCATCCGCTTCTGGCCGGCCTTCAAGGGACGCGACGGATGCCGCACGCCGATGCCCTGGGAGGCCGCCAAGGCGCATGCCGGCTTTACCACGGCCGAGAAATCCTGGTTGCCGGTGCCCTACGAGCAAGCGGCACTTTCCGTCGACACCCAGGAAAGCGATCCGCATTCCGTGCTGAACCACTACCGGCAGACGCTCGAATTCCGCAGGAACCATCCGGCATTGCTCGACGGTGCGATGGAATTCATCGCCACCAATCAGGACCTTCTCGCCTTCACGCGCACCAAGGGAAGCGAGACGCTGCTGTTCGTCTTCAACCTGACGCGCAAGCCGGCGCAGTTCATTCCGCCCGCTGGAATGGTGATCGGAGAGCGGCTGGCGTTGCCGGGCTTCACGCCGGCAGCCGGGGCAGGTCCGATCAAGCTCGCGGCGCTTGACGCGTTTTGTGCGCGGGTGGCTGGCTAGACGTCACCCGATCAGGGCGAACTTGTCGACATCGACCATGCCGCGGTCCGAGATCTTCAGGTGCGGGATGACAGGGAGCGGCAGGAAGGCGACCTGCAGGAAGGGCTCTTCCAGCGTCGTGCCGAGCGCGTAGGCGGCCTTGCGCAGATGGTGGAGCGTGTCGCGCACCGTCTCGTAGGGCTCGAGGCTCATCAGGCCGGCAATGGGAAGGGCGATCTCGCCCGTGACCTTGCCGTCCTCGACGACGACGAAGCCGCCCTTGATTTCACCGAGGCGGTTGGCGGCGAGCGCCATGTCGTCCTCGCTGACCCCGACGACGCAGATGTTGTGGCTGTCGTGGCCAACGGTCGAGGCGATCGCACCCTTCTTCAGTCCGAAGCCCTGGACGAAGCCATTGGCGTGGTTGCCGTTCTTGCCATGCCGCTCGATGACGGCAACCTTGATGATGTCGTTGCCGAGATCGACGTCGGTCTGGTTGCCCTTCACGGGCAGGCGGTAGCGGCGGTGTTCGGTGATGATCTTGCCGGGGGTGACGCCGATCACAGGCGTTTCGCCATCAGCCACGGGAACGCCGAAATGGGCGGCGTTGACGGGTCGGGCCTTGACGCTGTCGAGGCCGACCGGCTCCACCGGCTTGCGCGTGGCGAAAAGCTCCGTGGTCACCTGGCGGCCGGCGACAAAGACGAGGTCGGCACGGCAGCTTTCGAGGCTATCGATCACCACGAGGTCCGCGCGCCAGCCCGGGGCGACGAGGCCGCGGTCCCGCAGGCCAAAGGCGCGGGCAGCCGAGATCGAGGCAGCCCGGTAGACGGCAAGCGGCTCCACGCCGCTCCTGATCGCGGTGCGGATCATGTAGTCGAGATGGCCCTGTTCGGCGATGTCGAGCGGGTTGCGGTCATCGGTGCAAAGCGCAATGTAGGGCGACAGGCGCTCGGTGATGATGGGCATCAGGGCTGCGAGATCTTTCGATACGGAGCCCTCGCGCACGAGGATGTGCATGCCCTTGCGGATCTTTTCCAGTGCCTCGGCAGCGGTCGTGCATTCGTGCTCGGTGCGGATGCCGGCGGCGAGATAGCCGTTCAAGTCATTGCCCGAGAGCAGGGGCGCGTGGCCGTCGATGTGCTCGCCCTGGAAGGCGTCGAGCTTTGCCATGCAGATCGGATCCTTGTGGATCACGCCCGGAAAATTCATGAACTCGGCAAGGCCGATCACCTTCGGGTGGTGACGGAAGGGAAGGAGGCGCTCGATCGGCAGGTCGGCGCCCGATGTCTCCAGATGCGTCGCGGGCACGCAGGAGGAGAGCTGGACGCGGATGTCCATGATCGTTTCGAGCGACGAATCGAGGAAATACTGGATGCCCTCAGCGCCGAGAACATTGGCGATCTCGTGTGGGTCGCAGATGACGGTCGTCACGCCGTAGGGCAGGACGCAGCGATCGAATTCGTGCGGTGTCACCAGCGACGACTCGATGTGGAGATGCGTGTCGATGAAGCCCGGCACGACGATCTTGCCGGAGATATCGATTTCGATTTCGCCGTCGTAGCTGCCGCAGGTGCCGACGATGCGATCCTGTGCGATCGCGATATCCGATGCCACCAGTTCGCCGGTCACGAGGTCGAAGAAGCGTCCGCCTTTCAGAACGATGTCGGCGGGCAGGCGGCCCGTTCCCTGGTCGATAAGGCGTTCGAGCTTGGCAGTCATGGCATCCTCGTGCTGGCGTTTTATCACTTATAGCCCATGTGCCCGACAAAGCGAGATCGGCTTTGCCGGTCGGTCCACAAACGAAAACCGGGCGCCCCAGAGGAACGCCCGGCGAATAAAATCAGGAGATCGAAGGCTTATTCGGCCGAGACGATCTTGCCACCTTCCCACTTGTAGAGCGCGAAGCTCTGCGAGGTGAGGTCGCCGGTTTCGCCGTAGGTGAGCTTGCCGATGGCGGTTGCGATCGGCTCGCCGCCCTTCAGGGCCTTGGCGACGGCTTCGGCGTCTTCGGCGCTGCCTGCCTTCTCGATGCCGGCCTTCAGGACTTCAACGGCTGCATAGGCGTTGAGCGTGAAGGCTTCAGCCGGAATGCTCTTGGCGGCAAGCGCGTCGGCAGCAGCCTTGGAGTCCGGGCTCTTCGTTGCGTCCATGGCGTTGGTGAAGATGGTACCAGCGGCTGCGTCGGTACCGATGTTCCAGAATTCGCTGTTCGACAGGCCATCGCCACCGATGATGACGGCGTTGACGGAGAGATCATGCAGCTGACGGGCGAGCAGGCCGCCTTCCGGGTGGTAGCCGCCGAAATAGACGACGTCGACCTTTTCGGCCTTCAGGCGGGTGGTGAGCGCGCTGAAATCCTTGTCGCCAGGGGTCAGCGAGTCGTCGAACACTTCCTTGATGCCGCCGGCGTTGAGGGTCGCCTTGAACGAGTCGGCCAGGCCCTTACCGTAAGCGCCCTTGTCGTTGATGATCGCGACGCGCTTGTCCTTGAAGTTCTTCAGCACGTAGTTGGCGGCGACTTCGGCCTGCTGGTCGTCGCGACCGCAGGTGCGCAGAACGTTGGCGAGGCCACGCTTGGTGAGATCGGGAGCCGTTGCCGTCGGGGTAACCATCAGCACGCCGTTTTCGGCGAGAACGTCGGAAGCCGGGATGGCGACGCCCGAGGTAACCGGGCCAACGACAAAGCGGATGCCATCGCCGACCAGCTGGTTGGCAGCGGAAACGCCCTGCTTCGGTTCGCCGGCGTCGTCGGCGTATTTGAGGATGACTTTTTCGCCGAGAATGCCGCCGTTCTTGTTGATCTCGTCAACTGCAGCCTGCGCGCCATTCTTTACCTGGTCGCCATAGGCGGCAACCGGACCGGTCAGCGGCGCGATGAGGCCGATGGTGATGTCTGCATGGGCGAGCGGCGCAAAGGCAAGCGAGGCGACGAGGGCCGCCGACAAAGTCTTCAGACTCATTTTCTTTCTCCTTGGGTGGGTTCCAAACCCGCGATTTAACTACCGCCGCGGCAAGCCCAGATCGTACAACAGCCCTTGCGGGATGCGCCAAGAGACGATGAGCAGCCACGCGGCCGAAGCACCCGCCTGCCATCTTTGGCTTCGGCAAGTGCGCAGCAAGTTTCTTAGGAATTTACCGCTGATTTCGCAAGAAGATAAAGAAATAGGACCCGTTTTTGCCTGATCTGGCAAAAACGGGTCCTGAAACGCATCGATCAGATGTTGTTTTGAAGAATTTCGCGGAGTTTTCCGAAGAGTTCGTCGATGTGGTGCTTTTCGATGATCAGCGGCGGCGAGAGCGCGATGATGTCGCCGGTTGTGCGGATCAGCAGGCCCTTCTCATAGGCCTTCAGGAAGGCCGTGAAGGCCCGCTTGGTCGGCTCGCCGGCGATCGGATCGAGTTCAATGGCGCCGATCAGGCCGGTGTTCCTGATGTCGATGACATTGGGGCAATCCTTCAGGGAGTGCAGCGCGTCGGCCCAGTAATCGGAGAGCTCGGCTGCGCGGGTCAGCAGCCCTTCTTCCTTATAGGTGTCGAGCGTGCCGAGAGCCGCGGCGCAGGCAATCGGGTTGCCCGAATAGGTATAGCCGTGGAAGAACTCGATCATGTGCTCAGGGCCGTTCATGAACGCGTCATGGATCTCCCCTGTCACGAACACCGCACCCATCGGGATGACACCGTTGGTCAGGCCCTTTGCGGTGGTGATCATATCAGGCTTGACGTCGTAATACTGCGCGGCGAACGGGGCGCCGAGGCGGCCGAAACCGGTGATGACTTCGTCGAAGATCAGGAGGATGCCGTGCTTGGTGCAGATTTCGCGGAGCTTCTGCAGGTAGCCCTTCGGCGGGATCAGGACGCCGGTCGAGCCGGCGATCGGCTCGACGATGACGGCAGCGATTGTCGAGGCGTCGTGCAGGGTGACGATGCGTTCGAGTTCCGTCGCCAGATCGCCGCCATGCTCCGGCTGGCCGCGGGTGAATGCGTTCTTGCCCGGCTGATGCGTATGCGGCATGTGGTCGACGCCTGTCAGCAGCGTGCCGAACATCTTGCGGTTGGAAACGATGCCGCCGACGGAGATGCCGCCGAAGTTGACGCCGTGATAGCCGCGCTCGCGGCCGATGAGACGGAAGCGCGAACCGTTGCCCTTCACGCGATGGTAGGCGAGGGCGACCTTCAGCGCAGTCTCGACCGATTCAGACCCTGAATTGGTGTAGAGAACATGGTCCATGCCCTCGGGCGCGATATCGACGAGGCGGTTTGCTAGTTCGAAGGCCTTCGGATGGCCAAGCTGGAAGGCCGGCGCATAATCGAGTTCGCCAGCCTGTTCACGGATCGCCTCGGTGATCTTCGGGCGGCAGTGGCCAGCATTGACGCACCAGAGGCCGGCGGTGCCGTCGAGCACCTGGCGGCCGTCATGGGTCTGGTAGTACATGTCCTTCGCGCCGACGAAGAGACGCGGTTCCTTCTTGAACTGCCGGTTCGCAGTGAAGGGCATCCAAAAGGCCCGAAGGTCGTTTGGCGTGGTGTTGAGGCGATTGGACATGCTGTTCTCCATGGCCGTTTCGGAGGCCGTTCCCGTTATTCGGCTGAGGCAGTTTTTTACTGCCCGGTCAAATTATCAGGGACTGTCCGGGCGTCAAGCGGACGAAAGGGGAACTTGCGGAGCGCCTTGCCGGCACGAAAACGACGACCGACAAATCAGATTTGCCGGTCGAAAAATATAGGAAAGGTGCTGAAAAATAGAGTGCCACTCCATTCGTCGGCGGAGCGGCTTATCGGCAGACCTAATTGGCTGCCGGCGTATTGTTACGCGGCCGACTTGGCGCGCAGCGGCGCGGCATAGATTTCGGTCAGCGTTTCGAGAATGCGGATAACCTGCTCGGAGCTGCTGGAATAGTAGATGGTCTGGGCATCGCGGCGGGTCTTCACCAGCTTCTGGGCGCGCAGCTTGGACAGGTGCTGCGACAGAGCCGACTGGCTGAGGCCGACTTCGGTGGCAAGCGCGCCAACCGGAATTTCGCCTTTGACGAGATTGCAGAGAATAAGCAGTCGCTTCGGGTTCGCCATCGCTGACAGCAGTGCAGCTGCAACGTTGGCGTTCTCACTCAAATCAATTGAGTCCATAATGATCTTCCCTTTGAAACAGATTTCAAAAACGCACGCGTCGGCCCAAAACTGGGGGACGGCGAAAACTATCAAGACCCTCTCAAGATTGTATATAGCTAAATTTCAGGTATTGAGTATTTTATGTTAGATATATGTGAATAAACTGCGTCGAGCGTCAGGGCGATTTCGCTAAACTCCTGACGCAGCAGGGAATCTCCCGAAATAACGTCAAAACCGGCACAATCGATTCCACATATGTACCAGTCGGTACCGTTGTGTTTCTTGAGAGCGCGCGCAGTACGTGTCGGCAACTCGGGGTCGGCGGCTATTAAATCTCGCACTACGGCAGCCGCCCGCTCGGAGAGAGCCTCATTGGCGGGCGAACGAATCGTCAGGTCGTCAGCCTGCAGGATGTAGGCGCGACCGAAGCCGCCGTTGAGGCTGGCTGTTTGCGGCAGGAGCCGGAAGAAACGGAAGTCTGGAAAATCGACGTAGAGCTTCGCCTTCGGATGCCGGCTGAGGAACCGCGTGCGGATGCGATCGTGTGCAGCGCTGTAGCGCTCGACCGGCTCGGCGATGCATTGCGTGCTCAATCGCGCATAGGCAAGCGGATCGCCTTTGCCGGGTTCGCCCGTCAACAGAGAGGCCCGCTGATCGGCCAGCAGGGCGCGGGTGTGCGTCGAAAGGCCTGAAACCAGGATGACGGGCACGCCGTCTATATCGGTGCCGAGCAGAACGCGACTGGAGAAGGGGAAACCGGTCTCGGGGTCGAGAACGGCAATAGCGGCATAACGCGCGGAACGAAGCAAAACGCGCGCAAGTTTGCGCGCGTCGTCGTCGGTGTCTCTTAAAACGGAAGCTTGATCTTTCATGTCCACTTTTCTGGCGGAAGCGGACGGAAGGATCAAGCCTGTTCTTTGCGGCGGTGCTGCGTCAGGCCGTTGACGATATCCTGAGAGGAAATCGTACCGATGATCGCGCCATTTTCGACGACGCCGATGCTACCGGGATTGCGCGACAATGCATCGAGGATATCGACGAGCGGCGTTTCCGCACGGGCGGTGCCGCTGACGCTGGCGCCGGCTGCTTCGCCGAGACCCGGCTGCATGACGTCCTGCGCCGTCAGCATGCTGATCGGGTTCATGTGCTGCACGAAGTCAGCCACGTACTGATCGGCCGGGTTCTTGACGATATCCTGCGGTGTGCCGCACTGGATGATGCGTCCGCCCTCCATGATGGCGATGCGGTTGCCGATGCGGAAGGCCTCGTCCAGATCGTGGCTGACGAAAAGGATTGTCTTCTTCAGACGCCGCTGGAACTCCAGCAGTTCGTCCTGCAGGCGCGTGCGGATCAACGGGTCGAGGGCCGAGAACGGCTCGTCCATCAGCAGGATCGGTGCGCCGGTGGCGAATGCACGCGCGAGACCGACACGTTGCTGCATGCCGCCGGAGAGCTCGTTGACCTTGCGGTCGGCCCACTTCGTCAGGTTCACCAGTTCCAGTTGCTCGGCGACGCGTTCCTTGCGCTCCGCTTCGCCCATGCCGGCCAACTCCAGGCCGAAGCCGACATTATCGGCAACGGTACGCCACGGCAGCAGGGCGAACTGCTGGAAGACCATGGAGACGGTGTGCATGCGCAGGTCGCGCAGGCCCTTGGCATTGGTCTTGTAGGGGTTGCAGAGGCCGTTGGTGGTCGAGACGGTGACCTCGCCGCGTACGACGGGGGCGAGCCCGTTGACGGCGCGCAGCAGTGTCGATTTGCCCGAGCCGGACAAGCCCATCAGCACGAGGATTTCGCCCTCGTCGATCGAGAGGGAAGCATCCGCGACACCGAGAACGAGGCCCGTGGCAGCGCCGATCTCGTCACGGGTCTTGCCCTGATCTGCCAGCGCCAGGGCGGCTTCCGGCTTGTCGCCGAAGACGATGCTGACATTGTCGAAACGAACAGCCGTCATGCGCCGTCTCCTTCACCCGCGGTGCGGAACATTCTGTCGAGGATGATTGCGAGGATGACGATGCAGAGGCCTGCCTCGAAGCCCTTGGCGACGTTGACGGTGTTGAGCGCCCGGACGACCGGCACGCCGAGGCCGTCGGCGCCAACCAGCGCCGCGATAACCACCATCGACAGCGACAGCATGATGGTCTGCGTCACGCCGGCCATGATCTGCGGCGTCGCATAGGGAAGCTCGACCTTGCGCAGCACCTGTATCGGCGTCGCGCCGAAGGATTCGGCGGCTTCCACCAGCGAAGGCGGCGTCGAGATGATGCCGAGCCGCGTCAGGCGGATAGGAGCGGGAATGGCAAAAATGACCGTTGCGATCAGGCCAGGCACCATGCCGAGGCCGAAAAGAATAAGCGCGGGAATGAGATAAACGAATGTCGGGATGGTCTGCATCAGGTCGAGGATCGGACGCAGCAGCGAATAGACCCAGGCTCGCCGGGCGGCGGCGATGCCGAGCGGGATTCCGACGATCATGCTGACGAACGTCGAGGCAAGCACGAGGGCCAGCGTTTCGGTCGTCTCCTTCCAGTATCCCTGGTTCATGATCAGCAGCAAGCCAAGACAGGAGAAGACGGCGACGACGAGCGACCGGCGCAGCCAGTAGGCGATCCCGCTGATGGCCAGAATCACGATCAGCGGGTGCGGCTTCTGCAGGACGAACAACAACGCGGCGATGACGTGCGAGAGCACGAAAGCGAGCTCGTTGAAGAACCAGTCGGCGTTCGTGGTCAGCCAGTCCACGAAAGCTTTCGCCCATGGTCCGATCGGAATTTTAGCGTCAGTGATCCAGTTCAAGGGCTCGCCTATCCAGAAAGAACAACAATCAGTGCGGTGACAGGACGAGCGGGACGGCCTGAGCCGTCCCGCCTGTCGTCATCAGAGCCCGAGACTTTTCTTGACGGCAGGCAGGCCTTCGCCGCTGCCGTCACGAGTCTTGACGCCTGCAAGCCACGGATCAAGCGCGGTCGGGTTGGCCTTCAGCCATTCCGTCGCAGCCTTTTCCGGCTCTTCGCCGTCGTTCAGGATCTTGCCCATCACCTGGTTTTCCATCTCGAGAGAGAAAACCATGTTCTTGAGGAGCGCGGCCACGTTCGGGCATTCGTTGAGATAGCCGGCCCGAACGTTGGTGAAGACCTTGGCGCCGCCGAAGTCGGGGCCGAAGACGTCGTCACCACCGGTGAGGTAGGTCAGCTTGAAGTTCTCGTTCATCGGATGGGGTTCCCAACCGAGGAAGACCACGGCCTTGCCTTCCTTCTCGGAGCGGGCCACCTGCGCCAGCATGCCCTGTTCGGAAGACTCGACGACCTCCATGCCCTTCAGGCCGAAGGTGTCCTTGTCGATCATGTCCATGACGAGGCGGTTGCCGTCGTTGCCGGGCTCGATACCGTAGATCTTGCCGCCAAGGTCATCCTTGTGGGCAGCGATGTCCTTGAAGTCCTTGATGCCGAGTTCAGCACCCTTGGCGTTGGTTGCCAGCGTGTACTTGGCGCCGACCAGGTTGGGGCCGAAGGACTCGACCGACTTGTCGTCCAGGAAGGGACGAACGTCCTTTTCCTGGGTCGGCATCCAGTTTCCGAGGAAGATATCCATGTCCTTGTTCTTCAGCGACTGATAGGTCACCGGAACCGAGAGAACCTTGATATCGGGGGTATAGCCAAGCCCCTTGAGGACCACCGCGGCAGTGGCCGTCGTGGAGGTGATGTCCGTCCAGCCAACGTCCGAAAAACGGACGGTGGAGCAGCTGTCGGGATCTGCGGAAAAAGCGGCGGTTGCGACGGAGAGAGCGGCAACTGCTGTGGCGGTAATCAGTTTGAATGCGCTTGTCGTTTTCATTTATAGACTCCCAGTCTTACGTTCCCAAGCCAATCACCAATAGCCGAGTTTTACAAGCGACCTCAGTGCATTTGCGCCGCATTGGACTATCCGATTGCGACGTGCCGCTTTTTCCTCGAATGCCGTGAATTATCGGGCTTTGCGGAATTTCTCCGGGTGAATTTCCTGTGGCTAATCGAAACTCCTCACTTTTCTTCGCCGTTTCGAACTTCCAAGAAGCATGGGACGGAGACAGTGATGGCAAAACTCTATTTCAATTACTCGACCATGAACGCCGGCAAGTCGACCATGTTGCTGCAGGCGGCCTACAACTACGAAGAGCGCGGCATGCGCGTCGTGATGCTGATCGCAGCCTTCGACGAGCGGGTCGGGCGTGGGATCATCGGGTCGCGGATCGGTCTGCAGGCCGAGGCGATCGCCTTCGAACCGGACGCCGATCTTTTCTCGCTCATCGAGGATATGAGCGGCGGAGACGGCCCGATTGCCTGCATTTTTGTCGACGAAGCGCATTTCATGACGCGCGAGCACATCTGGCAGCTGGCCCGGATCGTCGATCGGATGAACATCCCCGTCATGGTTTATGGTCTTCGCACCGATTTCCGGGGGCAGCTTTTCCCGGCCTCGCAGGAGCTCATGGCGATCTCCGATGAAATGCGCGAGGTGCGGACGATCTGCCACTGCGGCCGTAAGGCGACCATGGTCGTGCGTCTCGACGGCAGCGGTAAGGTTGTCCGGGAAGGGGCGCAGATCGAAGTGGGCGGCAACGAGAAATATGTTTCGCTCTGCCGGCGTCACTGGGACGATGCGATCAACGGCGAGTGGATCGCCGAAGCGGTTTGACGCCGCCTGTTTTCTTTGCCTGAGCGAAAGGCTAATTTCGGTCATTCGATTCCTGGGGGCGTCCCGTGCGCAAGCCTTTCTCGTTCGACAGCTTATTTGAGGCCGCTCAGGTGCTGGCAGGCGAACTGCCGGGAACGGCAGCGCTGTGCAACGAATTCGTCGGTGAGTTCGCCCGCGATCCGGCGGTTGGCGACGACGAGCGCTTCCTTGCGGAGAATACCCGCTTTCACGCTTTCATATCCGACGGCAGGGGATTGACCGATCTTCTGGCGGAACTCGTGTCGAGCCTCGATGCGCTGACGGTCAAGGTATCCGCCGATCTCGACAGCTTCCGTGGCCTGACGGCCTCCGAGCGGTTCATCGGGCGTTTCTCGCGCCAGCGGATGTGGCGCCGGCATGGCGCGCGGGTACGCGCGGCGCCGGTCGTGCAACGGCTGCAGGACCTGCTGGTCAAATCGAATGCGATCGCCGGACTGATCCATATCTATCGTGCAAGCGCACAGGCCTATCACAAGGCCGCCGAGCGTAATCTGGTCGATATCGTCGAGCGCCGGCGCCGGCTTGTCGACGAGATCGACATTGCCCGCATCCGCATCAAGGAGCTGAATGCCAAGGCGCTGACGACGCAGGGCCGGATCGGTCTCTACGGCAGCAAGACCGAGTGGGACCTGATGGAGCAGGAGCGCAGAGCCCTGAAGGACGAGGCGGAGCGGATTTCGTCACGGGAGCACGAGATGCGCGACGATAGCGAGCGACGCGAGCGCTTCATCGGCATCTTCCAGCTTTTCGTCGACGAACTGAACATTCAGATCGGGCGCTGCAATGCCTTGATCCGCAAGTTGAGCATCGACACCGAGGAACGCCTGCTCATTTACCAGGCGCAGGTGGACACCGACATTCCAGGCTCGAAGGTACAGATTTCGGCGGAACTGTTTCCCAACATCGCCGAAGAAATCTCGCTGTTCGAGCGGAGCATGCTCCTGCCGCACGAGCTTGAACATCGCAAGCGAACTGCCGACGCCGCCTTCGACGAGCGCTTTCCCGCATTCGTGCAAGAGCGCAAAGGCGAGGCGCATGCGCCGCTCATCGACACGACCAGGATTTCGTCGCGCCTGCGGTTTCGCTTCCTTCGCTCGTAAGTCCCGTCGAAGAAACAAGAATATCAGCATGATATTGTGATTTGGCAGGCAACGACATATCTCAATGCTCGAAACCTCTCGCCGCATAGGAGTGGACGATGCTTGATCGGATTGCCGGCTTTTTCAGATCGATCGGAAGCGCGATCGGTCGCTGGTTGCGGCTTTTCGTGGCATGGGCTTTCTGGCCGTTCATGGCCGCGCGCGGCTGGTATGGAAAGCGGACATGGATGGTGAGGCTGCCGATCCTCGCATTTGCCGTGCTCCTCGTCGGCCTCTACGGCTACTTCTTCTGGCAGACGCAATCGTGGTCGGGCTTCAATCCGTCGTTCGTGGATCAGTATCGCCTTTCCGAACGGGCCGTTCCGGCAGGGCAGGAAATACCACCGACCGCGGGGGAGGCGACGCCTGCCGCAAAGACCTGCCAACGCTCGGCCATCGTCGATGTCGCGGCGGACCTTACCGACTTCAACGTCAACCAGAACGCATGGATCTCCTCCATGCTGCTTTACCGGCTCGGCTTCTTCGGAATCGACTGGGACCACACGCCCTTCCTCGACAACAAGGCGTCGTTCCAGCGCGGCGTCAATCAGGCGATCCGGCGTACATCCGTCGAGCTCGTCGATACGCTTGGACGTGTGCGCGGTACATCAGGCATCAACAACGACCTGCAGAATGCGCGCGGCAATCTCCAGTTCGATGAGTACAGCTGGTATTTCGGTGTGAACCCGTTCGGGCCGAAGACGCCGACACCGAGCTATTATCGGTCGGCGATCGAAAGCCTGCGCAAGTTCAACGCCGACCTTGGTAGCTGCAACGCCGTGTTCGACGGTCGCGCCGACAACCTGATTCAGTTCATCGACCGTATTGCCAACGATCTCGGCAGCACGTCCGATGTGCTTGCCGAGCGCTCTGCCAATCATTCGCGCGGTTGGTTCGATACGCGTGCCGACGACCGCTTCTGGTTCGCCTACGGTCAGCTCTACGCCTATTATGCAATCCTGAGTGCAGCGCAGTCCGATTTCTCGAGAGTGGTGGCCGAGCGCAACCTCGGCGCGATTTTTTCAGCCACGACGAAGCAGTTTCAGGCGGCGTTGCGAATCCAGCCAGCGATTATTTCGAACGGTCGCGAGGACGGCTGGATCATGCCGAGCCATCTTGCGACCATGGGATTCTATATTTTGAGGGTGCGTTCGAACCTAGTCGAGATGCGGTCGGTACTCGACCGCTGATCGGATCAGGTGATCAGCTTCAGGCGGATCGCCTTGGCGACCAGCTGGGTCCTGTTGACGCAATCGAGCTTCTTGATCGCGCTCGTCATGTAGGCATTCACGGTGTGATCGGACAGCGACAGGATCTGGCCGATCTCGATCGAGGTCTTGCCCTGTGCCGTCCAGCGCACGACCTCGCGTTCGCGTGCCGACAGCGCGGGATAGTCGCCGCCCTTTGTTGAACTGACCTGATTATACGCCTCAAGCGCGTGCAGCATAATCATCATCAGCTCGTTGACTTCCATCTGGCCGAGCGGCGCGCGGTTGCCCGCCATCCAGAAAAGAAGCCTGGTTCCATCGAGCGAACGGCACGGAATGGCGATGCCAACCTGCATGTCGAAGGCGTATTTCAACGTCTGCAGTTCCAACGGAAAGACGCAATTGGCGTCCGACAGGTTCCAGACCCGGGGCAGGACCGAATCCGAAACGCCCGAAGAGAAGAGCGGAAGTTGCATGAAGCGGGCGCGGTCGAACTGATTTATGTAGGCGGTCGGAAGCGACGTTTCGATCAGCAGGGGCTTCAGAAGAAGGCTATCCGGCGAGGGGGCATCCATCAAGGTGATGTGCTTGAACCCGAAGGCAGAAGCAATCCGACAGAGCGTTTCGCCAAATGCCGGTTTGCTTCTGACCGCGGAAATCTCCGCTGTAAGAAGCAACTGTCTTTCCGAAGTTGCTATGTAGGACATCTACGATTCCCTGCCTGCCTGCATTTCAAATCATAAGATATACAAACTGATATATTTGCTAGCGGGAATTGACGGCGTGCACAGTGATTAAATTACACTGTCGTAATTTAATCACCCGCTGATGTGCAAACCTCGTCCTGATGATGCGTTTTTCTCAACCTTAACGCGATACGACTTATCGGTTACTTGGGATGCGGGTGACGACTTTGGGTAGAGTTCGCTCCGCGGTGCCGCGGAGCGAATCGGTCGCGATCAGAGCTTGGTGTCGCTTTTGGGCTTCCTCGTCAGCTGCTCCAGGAAGCCGAGCATGACCGCCGATACGACGAAGGCGAGATGCATGACCGTCAGCCACATGATCTTGCTGTCGGTGTATTGATCCGCATTGAGGAAAACTTGAAGCAGGTGGATCGACGAAATCGCCACGATCGAGGAGGCGACCTTGATCTTCAGGCTGCCGGCATCGAGCTTGCCGATGAAGGAGACGTCGACTTCGCTTTCATCGAAGCGGCTGACGAAATTCTCGTAGCCCGAGATCATCACCATGACGACCAGGCTGGCGACGAGGGCCGCGTCGATGAGGCCGAGCATGGCCAGGATCATTTCGCCTTCGTCCAGCAGGAAGACGTTGCCGGCGACCTTCACGAACTTGTATCCGAAGGAAACGGCGTAGACCGCAAGCGACAATGCCAGGCCGAGATAGAAGACAACGAGTATCCAACGGCTTGAAAGAATGATGCGCTCGACAATGAGCTCGAGTGATTTCATGGTTTCTCCTCGCAAATGCGGAATCGATGTGCGCTGATAAACGGGATGACGGTGTCTTCGCAACGCCGGTGCTCTTCAAACTTACGGCATAGTTCGGTATTTCGTTCCAATAGACGGCGCATCCGGAGGGGATATGACAGAGTATAAGTCCGACATCGAGATTGCGCGGGCGGCCGTAAAGCGGCCGATCTTCGAGATTGGTGAGAACCTGGGCATTCCGGCTGCGGATTTGGCGCCCTATGGGCACGACAAGGCCAAGATCAGCGCGGAATTCATCGCTGCGCAGAATGGAAAGCCGGACGGAAAACTCATTCTCGTCACGGCGATCAATCCGACGCCGGCGGGCGAGGGGAAGACGACCACGACAGTCGGTCTCGGCGACGGGCTGAACCGCATCGGCAAGAAGGCGGTCGTCTGTATCCGCGAAGCATCGCTTGGGCCGTGCTTCGGCGTGAAGGGCGGCGCGGCCGGCGGCGGCTATGCGCAGGTCATCCCGATGGAAGACATCAACCTGCATTTCACCGGCGATTTCCACGCCATCACCTCCGCGCATAATCTGCTCGCGGCGATGATCGACAATCATATCTACTGGGGCAACGAGCTCGACATCGATCTCCGGCGGGTCACCTGGCGGCGGGTGATGGACATGAACGACCGGGCGCTGCGCGAGATGGTCTCCTCGCTCGGCGGCGTGGCCAACGGCTTCCCGCGACAGAACGGCTTCGATATCACCGTTGCCTCCGAGGTGATGGCGATCCTGTGCCTCGCCTCCGACCTGAAAGATCTTGAACAGCGTCTCGGCAACATCATCGTCGGCTACCGGCGCGATCGGAGCGCCGTCTATGCGCGCGACCTGAAGGCGGATGGGGCGATGGCCGTTCTGCTGAAGGACGCGATGCAGCCTAACCTCGTTCAGACGCTGGAGAACAATCCGGCCTTCGTTCACGGCGGCCCTTTCGCCAACATTGCACATGGCTGCAACTCGGTCATCGCCACGAAGACGGCGCTGAAGCTCGGGGAATATGTCGTGACCGAAGCCGGCTTCGGCGCGGATCTCGGAGCGGAGAAGTTCTTCGACATCAAGTGCCGCAAGGCGGGATTGCGACCGGACGCTGCCGTCATCGTCGCGACCGTACGTGCATTGAAGATGAATGGTGGGGTGAAGAAGGAGGAGCTTGGTGCCGAGAACGTCGCGGCGCTGAAGAAGGGCTGCTCCAATCTCGGCCGCCATGTGGCCAATGTCCGCAAGTTCGGCGTTCCTGTCGTCGTCGCGATCAATCATTTCGTCACCGACACCGATGCGGAAGTCGCGGCCGTGAAGGATTACGTCTCGCGGCTGGGGGCGGAAGCCATTCTTTGCCGGCACTGGGCGGAAGGATCGGCGGGTATCGAAGAGCTTGCCTACAAGGTGGTCGAGCTTGCCGAATCGGGACAGGCTCGCTTCGAGCCGCTCTATCCCGACGATGTGTCGTTGTTCGAGAAGATCGAGATCGTCGCTTCCAAGATCTATCACGCCGGAGAGGTGACGGCTGACAAGGCCGTTCGCGATCAGCTTCGCGCCTGGGAGGAGCAGGGCTACGGCACGCTGCCAGTCTGCATGGCAAAGACGCAATATTCCTTCTCGACCGATCCGAGCCTCAGGGGCGCGCCCGAAGGGCATGTTGTGCCGGTGCGCGAGGTACGGCTGTCGGCCGGCGCCGGTTTCGTCGTGGCGATCACCGGCGAAATCATGACCATGCCCGGCCTGCCGAGATCGCCTTCAGCGGAACGGATCTATCTCAACGATCAGGGGTATATCGAGGGGCTGTTCTGAGCCGAAGCATAGGGCGGATAGCTGACGCCACCTAGTTGCCAGCTTGATTCAAGTCGCTGAGGGATCGATTCCGCCTTCGCCGCTAAGCCATTGGCAGTCAATGGCAATAGCGATAACCGCCCTTGCGTTGCAGCACATCGAGATGGAAATGCGTCTCGTGGGCGGCATCGCTTTCCGGGTCGAGCACCGTCATGAAATAAAGGCAGCCGGCGGCGCTGACGGTGCGCTGGAAGGCGCCAACGAGCGTTGAATCCTCGCGGCGCGGCTGAACGGCGATGTCGTCGCCCTTCTCGAAGCTGAAGCTCGCGACATCGACGGCATTGCCGCGCGCATGCTCCGATATCTTGCCGGTTTCGGCGCTGTTGCGCAGGCGGCAGATATAGGAGGACGCCTGGTTGACCGAGACGATCGCACCCTGATCCTTCGCCGCGACGGCTGCCGCCGGAATGACGCTTTCCTTCAGCCAGTGGGCGAGCGCCAGAGCAACGGGGCAGCGGAAGACGCCATCCGGCTTCAGCTTGATGCCGGGCAACACCTCGGAAACCTTGATCGGCTTGTCGATACCGCAGCCGTTGCCATCATCGATGCGCGGGAGGTCCTTGAAGACGACGCCGAGGCTCTGCAGTTCCTTGATGCATTCGGAATGCTCGGCATCGCTCTCTGCGGCGATCGTCAGGTGCTGCTCTTCCAGCGATTGTTGCGACGGAAGCTTCGGGCCTTGCTTTTCCGGAGGGGTATCCCCCTTGGTGTCGTCTTTCGGGACGTTGTCGGGCGCCGCAGTCTCAGGCGTCGCTGGCTGAGCGTCAGGCGTTGCCGGCTTGGGCTCGGGTTTCGGCACGGATGTAGCCGGTGGTGTTTCTGCCGTTTCTCCCGGTTTCTGCTGCGGTACGGGCGCCTGATCGGGCAAGCGCGCCGAGGTCAGAAAAGTGAGGCAGGCGAGGGCCATCGCGATTGCCAGCGTTTTTCGCACGGATCCATCCTGCGTTGTTTATTTTAGCAGGAAGAGAACGCGCGGATGAATATTTCGTTGCAATTTCGCAACGTTGGCTAACGCGCTATAAACATGATTGGTTAAATCAAGTTAAGTCGAGCTAGATATATTGACAACAATAGTCATGTTTTTTATGCGGCAGAAAGAAGGCGGTTTTCTCCGCTGAAATGCCTAGCCAGCCCCTCGAAGCGCCGACGCGCGAAGACCAGCCAGCCCGGCGAATTTTTCCTTTGAGGGGTTGGTTTTAATGGTTATCCGACACTGGCGTTCCGCTCTTGCGGTCTCTGCGGCTGTTCTTGTTTTCCCTGTGGCTCAGGCTTTGGCGCAGAGTGCTGAAAGCGCGCCTGCCGCTGAAGGCGGTACGCCGCTGCAAAAGATTGTGGTTAAGGGCAAAAGGGTCGTGGCGGACGATCCGGCTGCGAACAACCCTCTGGCAAGCCAGACAACGGCTGACGAGATCGCGAAAAAGGAAATCAACGACATCAAGGATCTCGGCAATACGACCGAGCCGGGTGTTGACTATGTCGCGAGCCGCCCTGGGCAGCCGGGTGGCCTGTTTATTCGTGGCCTGGGCGGGCCGCGTATAACGACGCTGGTCGACAATATCCCGATCCCCTTCTTGAGCAATGATGCGCGCATCGGTTCAATGTCGCCGACCACTGGCATCAGCGACGGTAACGATAGCTACGATCTGTCATCGCTATCGACGATTGACGTCCTGCGAGGAGCGGATTCCAGCCGCATCGGTAGCGGCGCGCTCGGCGGCGCGCTTGTGCTGAGGACGCTGGAACCGGAAGACCTGATCGGTGAAGGACGCGACTGGGGTGGCGTGGCAAAGCTGACCTTCGACGGCGACAACGATAGCCTGGGTGGGTCGGTCGCAGTCGCCAAGAGGATCCAGGATACCTCTATTCTGTTCCAGGGCGGCCTCAAGCGGGGCCATGAGGAAAAGAACCAGGGTGACGTCGGCGGCGTTTACACCACGCGGACCGAAGCGAACCCCGCGGATTTCGATCAGAACAACCTGCTCTTCAAACTTCGCCAGGATCTTGAGGGCGGTCATCGTATTGGATTTACCGCCGAGCGTTTCGACGTGCAGACCGATACGGTCCTCAAGACGCTGGCTAACCCGACATTGTATACGCCCGACGCCTACACCGGCTTCGACAACACCCGGCGTGAACGCGTGTCGCTCGACTATGATTACGAGGCCCCTGATGCAGACAGCCTGATCGACTCGGCATCGTTGAAGCTCTATTGGCAGAAGCTGTACAAGGGTTCCGGCTCGCAGGGTACGCGCATCAGCGGCGTCCAGTATCTGCGAGACAATGAGATGGAAGAGGGCTCGTTCGGCATCACCGGCGGCGCGATCTCCCAATTCGATACCGGCTATATCGATCACGAACTGCGCTTTGGCGGCTTGGCATCGATCTCCAATACGACGAGCTACCTGACGGCGAGACCGGCCTCGATCGTTACGTTCTCACAGGCGGACATGCCGGATGTCGATGGAGGCAAGGTTGGCCTCTATGTCGAAGACGAGATGAAATTCGGCGATAGCGGTTTTGCGCTGACGCCGGGCACACGCTTCGACTGGTACAACTACGATCCGAAAATCTCGGAAGGCTTCCGGGAAAATGCCGGCTTGGCACTCTTTGGGATGCAGCCGAGCCAGGACGGTGTGCGGCTTTCTCCGAAGCTGCTCGCGACCTATGACCTTACTCCCGAGGTGCAACTCTTCGCCCAGTGGGCGATGGGCTTCCGGGCGCCAACCGTCAATGAATTGTACATCAACTTCAGCAACCCCCCCTCCGGTTATGCCTATTTGGGCAATCCTTACCTGAAGCCCGAAACCTCACAGGGCTTTGAGATCGGTGCGACCTATAACAGCAACGATCTGACGGCAAAGCTCACGCTGTTCCACAACAAGTACAAGAACTTCATCGACAACACTGATCCGGTCGTCGATCCGGTTTCAGGTCTGAACGTGACGACGTTCTATAACCGGGCACACGTCAACATCTCGGGCGTTGAAGCCAAGGCACGCAAGGAATTTGCGAACGGCTTCAATATGAGTGGCTCGTTGGCTTATGCCTATGGCAAGGACGAGGACACCGACGAACTGATCCCGACCGTCGCTCCCTTCAAGGCGATCGTCGGCGTTGGATATGCCGCAGAGACCTGGGGCACGGATCTCGCCTTCATCGGTGCCGCCGCGGTTTCGGATCGCTCTTCGGCATCATTCAAGCCGCCGGGCTATGGCACCATGAACCTCACCGGCTGGTGGGAGCCGGAACAGGTTAAGGGGATGCGTGTCCAGGCAGGCGTCTACAACATCTTCGACAAGACCTACTACGACGCCATCGCTGTTCGTGATGCCATCACGCAGCCGCGCGAATATTATTCAGAGACTGGCCGGACGTTCAAGATTTCGCTCACTCAGCGCTTTTAACCGAACAAAAGGGCGGCCGTCGGGCCGCCCTTTTTCATTTGCGGATTGGCCTCTTGCGCTTGGTCCGATCTCACGCTAACAATTTCGACCATGAACATGTCCTTGAACATCGCAATCTGGTGGTGGGCTCGCTAAGGCGGCCTCGACCAATCGTGTCCAAAGACGACGATGAGCCGCCCGGAAAAACCCAGGCGGCTTTTTTTGTTTTAAGCCTGCCTGTCGTCCGGGCCCGATAACGGAGTGGAACAGTGGTAACGATCATCAGGGATGACGGAGCGGAAATCTACGAGACCAAGGGTGGCATCACGGTCGCGCGGCAGCGCCGGGCAATCCCCTATGCCGATGCCGTCTCCTCTTATATCGACAAGCTCGATGAGCGCCGCGGAGCGGTGTTTTCGTCGAACTACGAATATCCGGGCCGCTACACCCGCTGGGATACCGCCGTGGTTGACCCACCGCTCGGAATTTCCTGCAATGGTCGGCAGGTGTGGATCGAAGCTTACAACGAGCGCGGCGAGGTCATCCTCGGCTTTGTTACGGAACGGCTGACGACGATCTCCGAGCTTGAGCTCGGCGCTTCGACAGCGCGGCGGCTCGACCTTACCGTCAAGGCGCCCGAACGTGCCTTTACCGAAGAAGAACGCTCGAAGATCCCGACGGTGTTCACGGTGCTGCGTGCCGTCACCGACCTCTTCTATTCGCAGGCGGATGCCAGCCTCGGCCTCTACGGTGCCTTCGGCTACGATCTTGCCTTCCAGTTCGATGCGATCAACTTGAAGCTCGTGCGCCCGGCCGATCAGCGCGACATGGTGCTCTACCTGCCGGACGAGATTCTCGTCGTCGACAATTATTCGGCCAAGGCCTGGATCGATCGCTACGACTTCGAGAAGGGCGGGCTGACCACCGAGGGCAAGGCCGGCGACATTCCTGTCGAACCGTTCCAGCGTACCGATACCATTCCGCCGAAAAGCGATCACCGCCCCGGCGAATATTCCGAGCTGGTCACCAAGGCCAAGGAAAGCTTCCGCAAGGGCGATCTCTTCGAAGTCGTGCCCGGCCAGAAGTTCATGGAGCGCTGCGACAGCAAGCCGTCCGATATTTCCAAGCGGCTGAAGGCGATCAATCCGTCGCCCTATTCCTTCTTCATCAATCTCGGCAACCAGGAATATCTGGTCGGCGCCTCGCCCGAGATGTTCGTGCGCGTCTCCGGCCGCCGCATCGAGACCTGCCCGATCTCGGGCACGATCAAGCGCGGTGATGATCCGATCGCCGACAGCGAGCAGATCTTGAAGCTCCTGAACTCGAAGAAGGATGAGTCCGAGCTGACGATGTGCTCGGACGTCGATCGCAACGACAAGAGCCGCGTCTGCGAGCCGGGCTCGGTCAAGGTCATCGGTCGCCGGCAGATCGAGATGTATTCGCGCCTGATCCACACGGTCGATCACATCGAGGGACGCTTGCGCGACGACATGGACGCCTTCGACGGCTTCCTGTCCCACGCCTGGGCGGTGACGGTGACAGGCGCGCCGAAGCTCTGGGCCATGCGTTTTATCGAAAGCCATGAGAAGAGCCCGCGCGCCTGGTACGGTGGCGCGATCGGCATGGTCGGCTTCAACGGCGACATGAATACCGGGCTGACGCTGCGCACCGTGCGCATCAAGGACGGGATCGCCGAGGTCCGGGCGGGGGCGACCTTGCTCAACGACTCGATCCCAGAGGAAGAAGAAGCCGAAACCGAACTGAAGGCCTCCGCCATGCTTTCCGCCATCCGCGATGCCAAGGCCGGCAACACCGGCAAGGTTAGCCGCGACGTCGCCGCCGTCGGCAAGGGCGTCAAGATTCTGCTGGTCGACCACGAAGACAGTTTTGTGCATACGCTTGCCAACTATTTCCGCCAGACGGGGGCGACGGTTTCGACCGTGCGCTCGCCGGTGCCTGAAGAGATCTTCGACCGGCTTGATCCCGATCTCGTCGTGCTTTCGCCGGGTCCGGGCAATCCGAAGGATTTCGATTGCAAGGCGACGATCAAGAAAGCGCGGGCCCGCAACCTGCCGATTTTCGGCGTCTGCCTGGGTCTGCAGGCGCTCGCCGAGGCCTATGGCGGCGAGCTCCGGCATCTGGCGCTGCCGATGCACGGCAAGCCGTCGCGCATCCGCGTGCTGGAGCCCGGCATCGTGTTTTCCGGTCTCGGCAAGGAGGTGACGGTCGGGCGCTATCACTCGATCTTTGCTGATCCCGCAACGCTGCCGCGAGATTTCATCATCACGGCGGAAAGCGAAGACGGCACGATCATGGGGATCGAGCACGAGAAGGAGCCGATCGCCGCGGTGCAGTTCCACCCGGAATCGATCATGACGCTTGGCGGCGATGCCGGCATGCGGATGATCGAGAATGTCGTTGCGCATCTGTCGCGCAAGCGTTCGACGAAGGCGGCTTGATAACTGCGGCGGCGGGGTGGGCCTGTGAGGTTTCTGCGAGCGCTCTCCGTCGCTGTTCTCGTTGTCGGTGCCGTCGTGATTGCCGGCATTGCGGTTCCGCGGTGGGTGTCGTCCGCAGGTGCGAGCGGGCATTCCGGCTCCGCTCGGATCCTTGTGCTCAGCAATCCGATACATACGGACATCGCGGTGCCGGTTGATGAAGATTTGCTGGCGCGCTTCGGATTTCTCCGGAATGCCGGGCTTGTCATCGATCATCCAGACGTACGCTACATCGTTTTCGGCTGGGGCGGACGTTCCTTCTATACCGAGACACCCACCTGGGCGGACCTCAAGGCGATGCCGGTCGCTCAAAGCTTCACGCTTGATCGTTCCGTCATGCATGTCTCGCTCGCCGGCGACATTCCGCTTGGCGATCCTGCCGTAACGGCCTTCGGTGTCACCGCTGCGCATTTCGACCGCTTGCTTGGCTTCATCGGTAACAGTTTCAGCAAGGAAGGCGGTACGGCGGTCCCGCTTGTCGGATTCGCCTATGGCAACAATGACGCGTTCTTCGAAGCGAAGGGATACTTCAACGCGTTCATTGGATGCAACACATGGACGGCTGCGGGATTGCGCCAGGCCGGGCTGACATCCGGCTGGTGGTTGCCTCTGCCATGGATGCTGCGGCTGTCGCTCTGGCTGCATAACCCGCCCGACGCCTTTGTACAGAGCGGTCTAAACGGTTGACTTCCGGCGCCAAATCAGAACATTTCAGGAACAATAGAAGAGGAATTCGTCGTGGCCGCTGAGAAGTTTATCGTCCTGCCGTACCGCAAGAACCGTGGCAATCTGGTGCCGGCCGAGATGCGGCAAGCGTCCAACGCCATCAGCGCCGAGAAGATCGCTACCGCCATGGCCGCCCGCTTCGTCGGTGTCGCGGCCTACGCAGTGATGGTTGATGAGGAGACCGGTGATATGTCGTCTCCGCGTCTGCTGGCCCAACACGGCGAAATCGCCGACCTCAACCCGGCATAGGCCAGGTCCAGATGGAAACCTCGCTCTATCTGCCGGTCAAAGCCTTTCTGGAGGCTGCGGGCTATGAGGTCAAAGGCGAGATCGGCGGCTGCGATCTGGTGGGCCTCAGTGCGGGGGAGACGCCAGTTGTCGTGGTGTGCGAGCTGAAGCTCAGTTTCAACCTTGAACTCATCCTGCAGGCGGTCGATCGAGCTGCGATGAGCGACGAGGTCTGGATTGCCGCCCGCGTGTCCGCGAAGGGACGCGGGCGCGAAGCTGACAAGCGCTACCGTGATCTGTGCCGGCGGCTGGGGATCGGTATGCTCGGTGTCTCCGATACCGGCGAGGTCAGCATCATCGTCAGCTCTGTCTCACCGATGCCGCGCACCAATCCGAAACGCCGGTCGCGTCTCGTCAGGGAGCATCAGCGCCGCCGCGGCGACCCCGCGATCGGCGGCAGTACGCGCGCACCTGTCATGACTGCCTATCGCCAACGGGCGCTGCTCTGCGCCGCAGCGCTCCAGCAGGGGCTGATGCGGCCGCGCGACATGAAAGAGTGGGCCCCGGATGCGGGGAAGATTTTGCTCGGCAATGTCTACGGCTGGTTCGAGCGGCAAGATAAGGGTGTTTATGCACTGACGGCAGGGGGCGAAGCAGCGCTTGTTCGTTGGCCGCAATCGATTGGCACGACCGACGAGATCTCAAGTGCTGCGCTGCCCGACTCCGTCGGTCTCTCCGAAAAGCCATCGTAATTCCGGCCCGGGTGCCGCCGGCCGCTTGGATACCACGGCAGGCTGGCCGCAGAAAAACGTGGTCTTTCCAACTTTCTTCCGAGTCCGGTTTGACAAAATATGCGCTATCACACATATGGGCCCCGTTGGCCGCCTGCGCGATTTTCGCGCGGGCGGTTTTGCGTTTGAATGGGCTGGTTTCTGCAATTCATTCGCATCCGCACCGATATCTGCGCAGGGGATGAAAATGGACGAAAAGGGCAATCTCACGGTTCGGCGGCTGGCGCTTTGGGGGATCCCGATGTCGCTCGGCGTGATGGGCCTGAAGATGGTGGCGTGGTGGGTGACCGGCTCGGTCGCGCTGCTGTCGGATGGACTGGAATCGACGGTCAATGTGGTCGCCGCCTTCATCGCTTTCTTCGTGATCCGTTACGCGCAAAAGCCGGCGGATCACGACCATCCGTTTGGCCACCACAAGGCCGAATATCTTTCGGCGGTGACCGAGGGTGTCCTGATCGTCGTGGCAGCACTTTTGATCGTCAACGAGGCGGTCGGCCATCTCGCCGATCCCCGCATGCTCGATGCGCCGGTGCTCGGTCTGGCGATCAACTTCATCGCCGGCGTGATCAACGCCATCTGGGCGCGGCTCCTGATCACGACAGGGCGCAGGTATCGCTCGGCGGCGCTGACGGCCGATGGCCAGCACATCATGTCCGATGTCGTGACGTCGGTTGGCGTCCTAATCGGCCTGTTGCTGGCGCTCGCCACCGGTTACGCGATCTTCGACCCGCTGCTCGCTATTCTGGTCGCGCTCAATATTCTCTATCAGGGCTGGAAGGTGATCTCTCATTCGATCGGCGGCCTGATGGATCAGGCGGTCGAGCCGGAGGAGGAGGAGGCGATCAAGCAGGCGATCGCGACCCATGCTTCCGGCTCCATCGGCGTGCACGACCTGAAGACGCGACGCGCAGGCGCCGTCACCTTTATCGATTTCCATCTTGTCGTACCTGCGGCGATGTCTGTAAGGCAGGCGCACGATATCTGCGATCGCCTTGAAGATGCCATCCGTACCGTGCATCCGGGCTCCAGCATCGCCATTCACGTCGAGCCGGAAGGGGAAAAAGCCCACGGCATCCGCGTCAAAGTCATCAAGGAGGCTTGAATGCCCAATACCGACGTTTCCAGCCTGTCCATGCTGGGAAAACAGACCGAAGCACCGACATCGCCGGAAACGGCCGTGCTCGAAAAGGTGCCCGCCGGCAATGCCGGCACCGATTATGTGGTGCGCTTCACCGCGCCAGAGTTCACCTCGCTCTGCCCGATGACCGGGCAGCCTGATTTCGCCCACATCGTCATTGACTACATCCCGAACGAATGGCTGGTGGAATCGAAGGCGCTGAAGCTCTTCCTGCATTCCTTCCGCAATCATGGGGCCTTCCACGAGGATTGCTCGATCTACATCGCCAAGCGCCTGGTCGAGCTGCTCGATCCGAAGTGGCTGCGCATCGGCGCCTATTGGTATCCACGCGGCGGCATTCCGATCGATGTCTTCTGGCAGACCGGCAAGCCACCTGAGGGTGTATGGCTGCCAGATCAGGGTGTCGCGACCTATCGCGGCCGCGGTTGAGGCCGGGTGACGTGATGGGCCGTTTGGCCGCGTCGCGGTAGATGAGGTCACTCTCCTAAACGCCGGGCCTATGTCCGGCGTTTCAAGTTTTCAGCCAAGGCTTCAGGCGTTGAAGCTGTCGTCGCTGCTGTCGAAGTCGGGCGTGTCGTCGTCGCCGGTATCGTAGTCGGCCTGCTGCACTCCGGCGTCGTTACTGTCGTCGTTGTTATTGTCCTGGGTGTTGTCCGCCGCCTGCTGCTTGTCACCATCATTGTTGAAATAGTTGTTGATGACGGTTTCCTCGGTCGGTGCGTTTCCGAAAGGGTTGTTGCCTGATAGCGGCGAGCCCAAACCGAGCGACGACATGTGATTTCCAAAGATCCCGCTCAGCGAATTGGCGAGCAACATGCCGCCGGCAACACCGGCCGCCGTGCCGAGAGCGCCTTGCAGGAAGCTGCCACCGGCTGAAGGTGCCGCTGCCTGCGGGGTCCAGGGACCGCTTGGCTGTTGCGGCATGGTGCGGGGCGCGTCGAAGCCCCGATCCTGCTGAATTTGCTGGCGTGGCGCGCTTCCCCATGGGCCGGAAGAGGGCTGCGGTGCCGATGGCTGTTGCGGGGTTTGGCTGCTGCCGAAGATCGAGCTCAGGAAGCCGCCGCCCTGTTCGGCCTTGTGGTAATCGCTCTGGTCGGCTTCGAGCAGGCGAATGCGCTCTTCCAGTTGCTTGATGTGGTTGGCCGCCGCTTCGAGCCCTTTTTCCTGAATGATCACGGCCTGCGCGAGATAATAGGCGGCATAGGGCTGCTCGCGTGTTGACTGGTCGACCAGCGCTTCGGCGTCATGGTCACGCGGCGTTGCCGATGCGGTGCGGACGCGCTCGAAAAGAGCCGTCAGCAGTTGGCGTTCTTCGGGTGACATGGCCAGTCTCCTTGTTTCTTGCGATCTTTCGCTAAGAAGGACGTAGGAATGGATTTCGACTTTTCAAAGCCGCGCGAAGTTACATTTCCGTAAGTCGTAGGCGGCCTAACCATATGTTCACCCGTTCCGTGGCTTGTCTTTTTCTCGCATTGTTTTACGCATTGAGTCGCACTATGTGCGGGGAACCCGAATTCACGTGAGAGAGGTTCGAATGAACGACGAAGACCAGGACGACAAGACGAAGGAACTGCCGCTCGGCAAGGAAACGGAGGCGAACCTTTTCAAGTCGCGTTCCATCTTCATCTATGGACCGATCAATCAGGAACTGGCGCAGAAGGTCTGCTCGCAGCTCGTGGCGCTTGCCGCCGCCAGCGATGACGACATTCGCATCTACGTCAATTCGCCCGGCGGCCATGTCGAGTCCGGCGATTCGATCCACGACATGATCAAGTTCATCAAGCCGAAGGTTTGGATGATCGGAACGGGCTGGGTCGCATCGGCCGGCGCGCTGATCTATGTCGCGGCTCCGAAAGAGCAGCGCCTTTGCCTGCCGAACACACGCTTCCTGCTGCACCAGCCGTCCGGCGGCACGCGCGGCATGGCATCGGACATCGAGATCCAGGCTCGCGAGATCATCAAGATGAACGAGCGCCTGAACAAGATCATGTCTGAGGCGACAGGCCAGTCTTACGAGAAGATCGCGGCCGATACCGATCGCGACTACTGGTTGTCCGCTGAAGAAGCGAAGGCTTACGGCCTCGTTTCGCGTATCGTGACGTCCCAGTCCGATATCTGATTTCGTACGATCTGAAGCGCCCTCGCTTGCCGGAAGGCCGGCGGGGGCGCTTTTGTTTTTGGCGACCCACCCATCGCAGGGCGATTTGGCGTGGATTTGCACTTGCGCAAGCTTGCTTGATCCGGCTTCCATGCGGACTTCCGTTCGCCCGAGTCCTGCCATGCTCAAAGACTTCTCCATCCAGGCCCTTTTCATGGGCGTCCTCACCACCTTCGTGGGGTTTGCCAGTTCCTTCGCGGTTGTCCTCCACGGCCTGCAAAGTGTCGGCGCGACGGATGCGCAGGCGGCGTCGGGCCTCATGGCATTGTCGATTGCGCTCGGACTTTGCGCGATCGTGCTCAGCACTGTGACGCGGCTGCCGATCAGCATCGCCTGGTCCACGCCGGGCGGAGCCTTGCTTGCCAGTACCGGTGTTGTCGAGGGAGGCTTCAATGCGGCGGTCGGGGCGTTTCTCATCTGTGCGGTGCTGATCGTCGTTGCCGGTCTGTTCAAGCCGCTCGGTCGCGCGGTTGCGGCAATCCCCGCGCCGCTGGCCAACGCGATGCTTGCCGGTGTGCTGATCGGCCTGTGCTTCGCGCCCGTCAAGGCGATCGGGTTCAACCCGCTGCTTGGCCTGCCGATCGTGCTGGCGTGGATCGTCGTCGGCGCATTCAAGCGGCTCTGGGCCGTGCCGGCAGCCCTTGCGGCTTTCGTGCTGGTCGTCGCTTTCGGCGTCGACATTCCCGATGGAGCGATGGGTTCGCTCGAACAGGCGCTGCGGCCGCCGGTCGAGTTCGTGAGGCCTGTGTTCAATCTGCCGGCCTTCATTTCGATCGCCCTGCCGCTTTTCATCGTGACGATGGCCTCGCAGAACATTCCCGGTATCGCGGTGCTGAAGGTGAACGGCTATGAGCCGAAGCCCGGGCCGCTCTTTTCGGTGACCGGGCTGTTCTCGATCATGGCCGCGCCTTTTGGCGGCCATGCCGTGAACCTCGCCGCCATCACGGCGGCGATGTGCGCAGGCCAGGATGCGCATCCCGATCCCGCGCGGCGTTATTGGGCCGTGCTCGTCTCGGGGATCTCCTATGTCATCCTCGGGCTGCTCGCCGGTGCGGTCACCACCTTCGTTGCGCTGGCGCCGCCGATTCTGATCCAGGCGGTGGCCGGTCTGGCGCTGGTCGGTGCCTTCTCGGGTTCGGCAATGGCCGCCTTTCAGGCGCCGGAGTCGCGGGAGGCTGCGGCGATCACGTTCCTGGTGACGGCATCGGGTGTTTCCTTCGCCGGTATCTCCGGCGCGTTCTGGGGATTGCTCGCCGGCGGGTTGATGCTGGCGCTGTCACGTTTTGTGCAAGCGGCGAAAAAATAGACGGAGGGATTGCCAGTTTTTTGTACCCCGGCTATACACGCTGCCATGAAGAACACGGGCATCATGATTTCTGAGCAGATTGCACGCGGGCGCATCGCCCTGCGCGACAATACGCGCGCCCTGACCTCGCTTCTTCTCCTCGGCCTTACGCGCGGTTGCCGGGTCCGTTGAGGAGCGCCCGGCGGCCGAAAGCCCGCCCAGGCCATCGCTCCTCGTGACCAATCCCGAAAACTGATCAACCGGATGCATCAGCACCGGATTCGTCATCGCCAAGCCAGACCCGATACGCTATGACGCGGCTGGCCAGATGACGGGAAGAGGAAGAGAAGACATGGACACGAACACCCGTTCCCAAACCAAAGGCATGCCTGAGGCGGCGGTCAAGTATCGCGCCTATCCGCAGGTCAACATCCCCGATCGCACCTGGCCGACCAAGACGCTGACCAAGGCGCCGATCTGGTGTTCGGTGGATCTGCGCGACGGCAACCAGGCGCTGGTCGACCCGATGGGCCACGACCGCAAGGCCCGGATGTTCCAGCTGCTGCTCGACATGGGTTTCAAGGAAATCGAGATCGGCTTCCCCTCGGCCTCGCAGACCGACTTCGACTTCGCGCGGTGGTGCGTCGAGCAGAGCAATGTGCCTGACGACGTCTCGCTGCAGGTGCTGGTGCAGTGCCGTCCGGAGCTGATCACGCGTACGTTCGAGGCGCTGGAAGGCGCGAACCGTCCGATCGTTCACTTTTACAATTCGACCAGCGAGTTGCAGCGTCGCGTGGTGTTCGCCAAGGACGTCCAGGGCATCAAGGGGATCGCCGTCGACGCGGCGAAGATGATCTCCGACATGGCGGCGAAGGCCGGCGGCGGTTACCGCTTCGAATATTCGCCGGAGAGCTTCACCGGCACCGAACTCGACGTGGCGCTGGAGATTTGCAACGCCGTCATCGCCGAGATGAAGCCGACGCCAGACAACAAGCTGATCATCAACCTGCCGTCGACAGTCGAGATGGCGACGCCGAACGTCTATGCCGACCAGATCGAGTGGATGTGCCGCAACCTCGACAACCGCGAGAACCTGATCATTTCGCTGCATCCGCACAACGACCGCGGCACCG
Source organism: Rhizobium sp. Root708 (assembly GCF_001429725.1). Lineage (GTDB taxonomy): Bacteria > Pseudomonadota > Alphaproteobacteria > Rhizobiales > Rhizobiaceae > Rhizobium. The sequence goes on from NZ_LMHV01000042.1 coordinate 149,567, forward strand.
GCATCGCTGCCGCCGAACTGGCGTTGCTGGCCGGCGCCGATCGTGTCGAAGGCACTTTGTTCGGTAACGGCGAGCGCACCGGCAATGTCGACGTCGTTACCATGGCGTTGAACATGTTCACGCAGGGCGTCGATCCGGAGATCGACTGCTCCGACATCGTGCGCATGAAGGAAGTGTTCGAATATTCGAACCAGATGCCGATCGGCGAGCGCCACCCTTACGTCGGAGAACTGGTCTATACGGCTTTCTCCGGTTCGCACCAGGACGCCATCAACAAGGGCATGAAGGCGATCAAGGTCGCCAATCACCCAGTCTGGGAAGTGCCTTACCTGCCGATCGATCCGCAGGACGTGGGCCGTTCGTACGAGGCGATCATTCGCATCAACTCGCAGTCGGGCAAGGGCGGTATCGCCTACATCCTGCAGCAGGACTACGGCTTGAACCTGCCGCGCAATCTGCAGGTCGAGTTCCGCGAAGACATTCAGCGGATCACCGACGAAGAGGGCAAGGAATTGCCGTCGCGAAAGATCTACGACCGCTTCATCGAGCGCTACGTGACGCAGCCGGAAGGTCGCATCAAGTTCGTCGACCACCACACCTATGCCGACCCTGATCGCAAGGGACAGCGTATCGTTGCCGCCGAGATCACCGATAATGGTGAGACGAAGCGTATCGAAGGCAACGGCAATGGTCCGGTCGATGGCTTCATCAACGCACTCTCGCAGTATCTCGGCATCGAGATGTCGGTCGAGGATTACTCGGAGCATTCGTTGCAGCATGGTTCGAACGCTGCCGCCATCTCCTACGTCGAGACGTCCTATCCTGATGGTAAGCTCTTCGGCGCCGGCATCAGCACCAACATTGTCGGCGCGTCGCTGGAGGCGATCGTCTCCGCGGCGAACCGCGTGCTCGAGGTAAGGGCCGGAAAGGCCTGAGGCTAGGGAAATAGACAAGGCAGGCGCCGCATCGGTGCCTGCCTATCAGATCAGAGTGCCGTGGCGATCTGCATGGCGAGCTGACCGAGGGACGCCTCCGACGAGGGGCCGACCAGAACGTAGGACGTTCCGGCATTGTGCCACGTCACCAGACCGATCTCGTCGTGGATCGTTTCCCGGAAATCCTCGGTGTCGTCAGGCTGTCCGTCCTTGCGGAAACAGATCGTCGCGATATCGCCATCGGAACTTGTGTAGATGAGCTGACCGACCGGGCGACCGTCTCCCAACACGACGCGCGCGCCCTGGAACGTCCAGCCGCTGGCGACGAGGTCGGGAATACGGAACGCAACGCCGACCGTCGATGTCAGCCAGCTCGAGATTTCCTCGGCCTGAAACGCCGGAACTTCGACAAGGTGGCGAGGCTGGCGCGAAATCAGTCTTTGATATGCGACGACATCCGTCAGCCATTGGTTGGTCGAGCCGGATGTCTCGGTGACTTGCTGCGAGGATGCACTGTCACGGCTATTTGCCGCGAAGTAGCCGATACCGCAGCCGGCGATCAAAAGAATGATCGCGGCAGCCAGGGATTGGCGGCCCGTAGGCGCAAGCTTCAGCGAGGGGCGAGCCGAACGCGGCGCCAGCGGCGCCTTCGGCGGCTGCACGCTCTTGATCGAACGAACCAGTGCCAGCGGAACTGGCTCCTTCAGGACGTCCTCCAGTCGGTGCCGTCCGAAATCAGCGCCGTTGCGCATCTTGTCGTACAGTCTTCTCGCGCCATCGTCTGTTGCCAGGCGCTGTTCCAGCTCGTGCTTCTGCTCCGGTGTGGTCTCCCCGTCGAGGAGGGCGGTCAATTGAGCGTCGAGCGGCAGTTTCTTGAAATCCAGCAAACTCAGTACCTGTGCGGGTGTTCGTCGGCCAGGCTGGCGAAGTGCAGCTTCGCAAGGGCCAGTTGTGAAACGATGATTGCAGCGGTGACGCCCATGATGTCGGCGGCCTGCTGATAGGTATGGCCTTCGACCACGACAAGCAGGAAGGCGCTACAGAGACCCTCGGGCATTTCGGCAATCATTCGATGAATGGCGTCGGGATCGACCGCTGACGTGCGCTCGCGCGCGGCCTGGCGGATATCCGTGACATTCGATCGTGACGCCGACTGCGGTCTGCGGCGACGGTTTTCCTCCGTCCACTGCTGACGCAGCAGGCCGTACACCCAGCTTTCCAGGCGGCCTTCGCCGTTCCACTGGTTGCTGCGCGTGACGGCGCGTTGACAGGTGCCCTGGACGAGTTCGTCAGCCCATGCCGCATCGCCGGCAATCGCTATCGCAAACCGGCGCAGCCTGGGAAGTAACCCTACAAGGTCACGCCTGATATCGATTGTCGTCGCGGGTTGACGCATAGTCTTTCCAAAAGATGCTCGGGCGCCTGATTGCCGCCCGGCATAAAATCGCTTTTCCGGTCTCTGTGTCCTTTATGAAACAATTCGCCGATGCTTCGCAAGCACATGGCGGCTTATCTCACGGGTTCTTAAAGCATTTTCTTCATTCAGCCCGCCCGCGTTCAGTAGGTGCGGTAGCCGTTCAACGATTGAAGAAGCGAACGGTATGCCCAGCTGTTCTCGCCGCCGCGATCACGGATCTCGACGAGCTGGACGCGCGCTCCCTGTTCGTCTCCCTGTTCCATCAAAGCTTGTCCCATATATGACCGCGCCAGAATATAATTGGCATCGGCCTGCAATGCCTTGCGGTAATACGACATCCCAAGCTCCATCCGGCCGGCCTTGCGATTGGCGTAGCCGAGATAGTTGAGGATGCGAGGGTCGTTCTGGTTCGATGCCAGCGTCAGCACGTTGATGGCATTCTGGTACTGGCCGGCATAGGCAAACTCGCGCGCCGCCTTGTAGAGGTCTTCATCGTTGAAGCTGCTCTTCTTGGGGGTGACGCATTCCTTGCGCTTCTTGTCCCAAATCTTGCCGTCCGCGCACTTCGTTGTCGTTTCGGTTTTCGGGGGCGGTTTCGTCTCGTCGCTCTCTTCGCCGGCGGCGAATGCGGGGGCGGAAAACGCGACAGTGAGGCAGCCGGCCAGGAGGAGACCGCGGAACCGATTGGGCATCGAATGCATGCTGTAACTCCCTTGGAAACTGCGTCGATTTGAGAATTGTACGCCGAGATTGAGAAATACCAAGGGGGAAGTGCGCCGACGCCGATGCGAGCGCCGCGATCCTCACAAAATGATTCAGCTTGCGGGGAAACTGATTCCGCCAATGCGCCTAAGTATCGAGAACGACGACGCTTTCCTGCTGAACATTGTCTCCGGTCGCGTTCAGGCTGAAGCGCTCGGCCTTGAGCTTCCAGGCTCCCGGCGAGCCGTCGATGCTGAAGAGATTGTATGCGGCGGCCGGCTTGATGCCGCCTGGTCCCTGGGAGGCCGAGGCGATGCCGACGACGGGCACCGGGCCGGTCTGTCCGCGCAGCCAGTGCAACGTGTTGAGATGGGTATGGCCGTGCAGGACCAGTTCCGCCCCACCGGTGGAAATCATGGCGGCGAAGCGACGTATGCCGATCATCCGCTTGTGAAAGGATGTTGCGCCACGGATCGGCGGGTGGTGGATCATCACGACGCGAAACAGGCCGGCTTCGCCGGCGGCGCGCAGCATGTTGACCGTGTCGCGCGCCTGCCGGCTTCCGAAGAAGCCGCTGGCGGCAAAGGGCGGTGTCGCAACCGCGGTCGAGCAGCCGACGATCGCGACCTTTCCGCGAATTCTGAGATACGGAAAGATATGGCGATCTTCCTGCCATTCCTCGGGCGCCAGATCGCCGCGAACGTATTCGTACCAGGCGCGCATCGTTTTCTCGTAGGCGCCGGGGACATAGGCATCATGGTTGCCGGGTACGACCGAATTGTCCCGGGGGTCGCCGAGTTCCTGCAGCCAGTTTGCGGCCGCGCGAATCTCGATGCCGCTTGCGAGGTTCACGAGATCGCCGGTTACCGCGAGATGATCGACCTCCCTGGCGCGAATGTCGTCCAGCAAAACATCCAGCGTGCTGCCGAAAAGATGCTTGCGCCGGTTTCGATGCCAGTTCACAAAGCCTGTGATGCGTTTTGAAAAGAGTTCGCGGATGGATAGCCGAGGCAAGGGGCCGAGGTGTACATCCGATATGTGTGCAAGCTTGAACATGTGTGCACACATAGACCAGGATGATCGCAATTCAAACACATCTGCTTGAACGGATTGATGGAATTGGAAGTCGCGTGAAAGAAATCCGCCCCTGGCAGTCACGATTGTTGATGCGCTTTGTCCATGTTTACTTCGCGATGACGCGCGGAATGACCGTCGGGGTCAGGGCTGCGTGCTTTGACGCGGAGGGGCGCATCTTCCTCGTTCGCCACAGCTACGTTCCCGGCTGGCACATGCCGGGTGGCGGCGTCGAGCGCAATGAAGTCGCTCAGGAGGCCCTGGTCAAGGAGTTGCGCGAGGAGGGCAATCTGCGGATCGTCGGTCGTCCGGAGCTGTTCCACGTCTACTTCAACACCTCATCGAGCCGGCGCGACCACATCCTCTTTTATCGTGCGACGGTCGAGCAGACCGCGCCGCGCCCGCCGGATCGCGAGATCGTCGAATGCGGTTTCTTCGCGCTCGACAACCTTCCCGCCCAAACGACATCGGCGACCCATCGCCGGATCGCCGAGCTGACGAGCGAGCACGAGCCCGCCCATATCTGGTAGTTCGCCGCCTGACAGCCTCAGGCCGCGGCTTTCGCGCTGCGGCCATGCGGGCGATCGAGATCGAGCGCGGGACCGACAGGCACGATCCCGGTCGGATTGATGGTCTTGTGGCTGCGGTAGTAGTGGTCCTTGATGTGACGGAAGTTCACCGTCTCCTTGACACCCGGTGTCTGGTACAGGTCGCGCAGGTACCCCGACAGGTTCGGATAGTCGTCGATCCGGCGGATGTTGCACTTGAAGTGACCGACATAGACGGGGTCGAAACGCACAAGCGTCGTGAAGAGCCGCCAGTCCGCCTCCGTCAGACGGTCGCCGAAGAGATACCGGCCCTTGCCCAGACGATCTTCAAGCGTGTCCAGCGTTTCAAACAGCGTCGCGACACTTTCGGCATAGGCGTCCTGTGTGGTCGCAAATCCCGCCTTGTAGACGCCGTTGTTGACGGTGTCGTAGACGAGCGCGTTCAACTCATCGATCTCGGAGCGCAGGTCGCTTGGATAAAGGTCCAGGGTCGATCCGGTCAGATGATCAAAGGCGCTGTTGAACATGCGGATGATTTCCGCCGACTCGTTGTTGACGATGGTGCCTTTCTGCTTGTCCCACAACACGGGCACGGTCACGCGGCCCGAGTAGTGCGGATCGGCCTTGACGTAGATCTCCCAGAGCGCCTTGGCGCCGAAGAGACTATCGCCTGTCGCGCCATCTCCGACCTTGAACTCCCAGCCGTTCTCCAGCATCAGCGGATCGACGACCGAGACCGATATGAAATCCTCCAGCTTTTTCAGCTCGCGGAAGATCAGGGTTCTGTGGGCCCAGGGGCAGGCGAGAGAGACGTAAAGATGATAACGACCGGCCTCCGCCTTGAAGCCCGCTTCGCCTGAGGGACCGGCACTGCCGTCCGGGGTTATCCAATTGCGGAACTGGGACGCCGCGCGCTTGAAATGCCCTTTCGTCTCCTTGGTGTCGTACCAGACGTCCTGCCATACTCCGTCGACCAGCTTGCCCATCGGCTTTCATCCTTCAATCTTGTGTTGAGAAATAGATATCGCAGCTCGGCATCTTTTGCAGGGCGGAAAACATTGAACAGTGTGTCACGACGCTCACGTTGCTTTCGTTTTTCCATTGGACGAGCGAATTTTTTCCTGCTATCGGCCATGTTACATTTCAGGAACCGATTGATGTTTGCACCAAGAAACCTGCGACGACGCTGATGCTCCCGAACGCCCAAGGGCGTGTTCGAGATCCTCTTAATTCGTCTATCCGGTTTCTGTCTCATCATGCACAAGCACGATCTGGTCTACCTCACTGAGGACGCGTCGCACGACGCAGCCATCGAACACATCAACGAAGAAGCATTCGGTCCCGGTCGGCATACTCGAGCCGCAGCGCGGATTCGCGAGCAGGGGCCACATGATCTGGCTCTTTCCTTCATCTGCGCGGACGACGGCGAGACGATTGCTTCGGTGCGGATGACGCCTGTCGCAGCCGGTGAGGTGACGGGACATCTGCTCGGGCCGCTGGCTGTGCGTCCCTCCCACAAGAGCCGAGGCATCGGACGCGAACTCGTTCGGATCGCGGTCGAAGCAGCCCGGCGCAAGGGTTCGGAAGCTGTCATTCTGGTCGGCGATCCGCCCTATTACTCCCCGCTCGGCTTCGAAAAAGTTGCCTACAATGCGCTGACGTTTCCTGGTCCTGTCGACCCGGCGCGTGTCCTCGTCGTGCCGCTTGCCGATGATGTTCATGCACGCCTCAAGGGAAATATCGGCTGGCGCCCATAGCACGCTTGCGTTAGAGCGCTTGTATGCGGGTTGTCGCGGCCTTTGGTGGCGACGAGGAGGATCGCCCGCGCTGAGGGAGAAGAATGGCTCGGATTTCGATGGACGAGGCGCTGGACCGGGCAGGCACCGGCGCATTTCAATGGCGGCTTCTCGGCGTATTCGGCCTCGTCTGGGCGGCTGATGCGATGCAGGTTCTGGCGGTCGGATTTACCGCGGCGTCGATCGCGGCAACGTTCGGATTGTCCGTGCCGCAGGCGCTGCAGACCGGCACGCTGTTCTTTCTCGGAATGCTCATCGGGGCCTTCGCGTTCGGCAGGATTGCCGACAGGATCGGGCGTCGGAAGGTGTTGATCCTGACGGTCGCCGCCGATGCGCTGTTCGGCGCGCTTTCGATTTTCGCGCCGAGCTTTGCCGCTCTGCTCGTTCTACGCTTTTTCACCGGCATGGCCGTCGGCGGCACGCTGCCGGTCGATTATGCGATGATGGCCGAGTTCCTGCCGGCGAAAAGTCGCGGTCGCTGGCTGGTGGCGCTGGAGGGCTTCTGGGCGATCGGCACGCTGATCGTAGCGCTGGCCGCCTGGGCCGCAAGTGTTGCGGGCGTCGCCGATGCATGGCGCTATATCTTTGCCGTCACGGCGCTGCCGGCGCTCGTCGGCCTTGTTCTGAGGTTCTTCGTGCCTGAATCACCGCTATACCTGCTGCGGAGCGGCCGTCCTGACGATGCGAAGACGATCGTGAACCGGATGATGACCTTGAACGGAAGGGCGCCGCTCGGCCCACAGGACGAGATCGTCGCGGTCCATTCGCCATCCTCGGAAGGATTGTTTTCGCCGGCGCTTCGTCGGCGCAGCATCCTCATCCTCGCCATCTGGTTTCTGGTATCGGTGTCCTATTACGGTGTCTTCACCTGGATGCCGGCGAAGCTTGCCGGTGGTGGTTTCGGTTTCGTGCGAGGGTACGGTTTCCTGGTTTTCGTCGCGCTTGCGCAGATTCCCGGCTATGCGCTGGCTGCCTATGGTGTGGAGCGCTGGGGCCGCCGGCCGACGCTCGTGGCGTTTTCGCTGCTTTCGGCCGCCGGCTGCCTGCTTTTCGTCGCCGCTGCCAACGATCTTATGGTCGGTGCCTCGCTGCTGCTCATGAGCTTTGCGCTGCTCGGCACCTGGGGCGCTCTCTACGCTTATACACCGGAGCTTTATCCGACCGCCTCGCGGGCCACGGGGATGGGAACCGCAGGCGCGGTCGCAAGACTCGGCGGGCTCGTCGCACCGTCCCTGATGACGCTCGTGGTTTCAGAGGGGCTCGGCATAGCGATCGGGCTTTTCGCTGGATTCCTCGTCGCGGCTGCCATTGCCGCCCTGGCGATCGATGCCGAGACGCGTCAGGTCTCCCTGAGCTGAGCGCCTACGAGAACCGTTTCTTGAGCCATGTGAGGGAGTGGCCGCCGGTCATTTCCTCCAGCGATCCGACCGGCTGGTAGCCCTGGCGCTTGTAAACGTCGAGCGCCAGCGGGTTCATGGTGTCGATATAGGCACCAACGCAGCCGCGACGCTTGGCTTCGTCCTCGGCCATCTGCAGGAGTTGTCCGGCTAGGCCCTGTCCACGCATCTCTTCGGGCACAAAGAGCATTTCCACATACAGCCATCCGCGGGCGGTGTAGCCGACCAGTCCGCCTGAAAGCACGCCCGCATAATCGCGCAACCGGATTGCCAGCTTCTGGCGATCGCTGTCTCCGAAATGCTCGATGTTGTAGGCAATCAGCCTGTCGGCGATCTGCTTCCTGTCCTTCTTGGACAGGACCGTGGTGACCTTGAGCTTTGGCGAGGGCATAGAAGACCGTCCGGCGATGTGGTGAGGCTCTAGCGGATATCAGAGTCCCCGGCGGCGCGCAAAACCGTCAACGTCCTTCCCGCCACCACATGGCGCCGAATGCCAGCAGCAGGATGCCGACACCCGCAAAGCCCGCAAAGAGCGGCAGGGTGTTGATGCCCTTCAGCACGGTCTCATTGGTTAGGCGGATCTGCATGCGCTCGTCGTCGGCGGTACGAACCTGGCCGCGAACGGGCAGGATAGGCGGAATGGTAATCCCGTCCTTGTCATCCGATACGCGTGCGACCAGCCCCTTGCTCTTGTCGGCGATCGGTTTCAGCAGGTCGCTGGTCGAGATCATCGCCTTGAACTCGGGGGCATCGACAGCACCGACATGGACGAGCGTCGTCAGGTCACCGTTGCGGATTTCGAAGAGGCCGATTTCATCCATCTTCTTGTCGGCCTTGAAGAGACCCGGTTCCGCCTGCGCGAGCGGCAGTGTCTCGGTGCGGCCGGACGGATAGCGAACCGTCGCGCTTCCCGGATTGTCGCCGATCGTCTGGCGAGTGATCTCGAGCGTGCGGCCGGAGGCGCGGGCGGTCAGCGCTTCCTCTTCGAGCGCTGGCTCCTTCATGAGCCAGTGGGCGATCCTGCGGTAGAGCGAGACGTGCGGACCGCCGCCTTCGAAGCCACGGGCCCAGAGCCAGCCCTGGTCGGACAGGAGCATGGCGACGCGGCCCTGGCCCGCCCGGTTGAGCACCAGGAGGGGATGGTTGTCGGCGCCGACCATGACGGTCTGTCCCTGCGGCGGCTCGACGTCGACGCTGCGGAACCAGCGTCCCCAATGCGGCGGCTCGTCGCCGGAGCCATCGAGGCCGCGCGTAACGGGATGCTTGCGTCCTTCTTCCGACAGTCGCGGATAGAACGCCTTTTCGATCATCTGGCCGGTTGGGGCAGCCGGCAGGACCGACGACAATGGCGTCAATGCGATGGAGTCCTGTCCGGCATGCTCGGGGCCAGCCGCGATCAGAAGGGCCCCGCCGTTCTCGACGTATTGGGCGATGTAGTCGTAGTAGAGGATCGGCAGCACGCCGCGGTGCTGATAGCGATCAAAGATGATGAGGTCGAAATCCTTGATCTTGTCGACGAAAAGTTCGCGTGTCGGAAACGCGATCAGCGACAACTCATTGATCGGCGTGCCATCCTGTTTTTCCGGCGGGCGCAGGATCGTGAAGTGCACGAGATCAACCGCGGCGTCCGATTTCAGGAGATTGCGCCAGGCCCGCTCGCCGGCATGAGGTTCGCCGGAGACGAGCAGAACGCGCAGGTTCTCTCGGATGCCGTCGATAACGTGAACGGCGCGATTGTTGGCCTCGGTCACTTCGCCGGGCAGCGGCGCCACGGCAAATTCGAGGACGTTGCTGCCGCCACGCTCGACCTTGAACGAGAAGGGCGTGTCGCGTCCGGGTGTTGCCTGCAGCGTGGCGATCTCGTCGCCGTTCAGCTTGACGGTAACATCGGCGGTTCCGCCGGGGCTCGGACCGTCATCGAAGACGCGAAGGATCAGCTGCTGTTCTTCGTTGACGATCCCGAAACGCGGCGCCTTGATGACTTCGATGCGGCGATCGAACTCGTTGGCCTTGCCAGTGATCAGCCCGTGAATGGGAGCGTCGAAGCCGAGTGCCTGGTTGACGCCGGGAACGTCGTGGACTTCGCCATCGGTCAGCATGATCGCGCCGCCGATGCGCGCCGGCGGCACGTCGGCGACGGCGGCCGACAGCGCGTTGAACAGGCGCGTCGAGGGGGCGTCGGAATCTTCCGGCTCTGTCGCATCGACATAGCGCGGCTCGATATTCGGGAAGCGCGCCAATCGATCCTTGAGCTGAGCGAGCGCATCATTGGTCATCTTGACGCGCTCCGGCGTCTGCTGGCTCTGGCTGCGGTCGACGATGACAGGCACCACGGTCGACAGCTGCTCGCGATCCTCCTGCAGCAGCAGCGGATTGGCAAGCGCGGCCAGGAGCGCCAGCGCGGCAATGGTGCGAATCCAGGCGCCGCGAACGGAACGCCAGATCGCGAAGGCTGCGAAAGCGAGCACGACAACAGCAATCACCGACAGGATCGGCCAGGGAACGAAAGGCGAAAAAGCGACGGTCATATGCTACTGCCCCAGTCTTTCCAGCAGGGCAGGCACGTGGACCTGGTCCGTCTTGTAGTTGCCGGTCAGCATGTACATCATGATGTTGACGCCGGTTCGATAGGCATATTCGCGCTGCGTTTCATCCGGCGGCACCGTCGGTAGGAGCGGAGCGCCATTCGCGTCAACCGCCCAGGCGCCGGCAAGATCATTGCCGGTGATCAGGATCGGCGAGACACCGTCGGCCGTCGCGGCGGACTTGGCGTTTGCAGAACGGTTGTCCTGGCGCGCCTCGATCCAGAGCGGGCTGCCGGCATAGCGGCCCGGGAAGCTCGACAGCAGATAGAACGACTTTGTCAGCACGTGATCCGAGGGGACCGGCTCCAGCGGTGGTATGTCGAGCCCGGCCAGAATCTGTTGCAGGCGCTCGCCATTGGCACTGCTCGCACCGGCGCTGTTGTCGAGCGCGTTGAATTGATCCTTCGTATCGAACAGCACCGTTCCGCCCGAGCGCATGTAGGCGTCGATCTTGTTGATCGCCGCGGCTGACGGCATCGGAGCGGTGGCCGACACCGGCCAGTAGATGATCGGGTAGAATGCGAGCTCGTCCTTGGCCAGATCGAGGCCGACGGGGGGCGCCGGTTCAAGCGTCGTGCGGTAGGTCAGGAAATCGGTCAGACCTTCCAGCCCGCGCTCGGAAATCCGGTCGATCTCGGCTTCACCGGTCACCACATAGGCGAGGTGCGTGTTGTCGAGACGCTGCAGGATCTGCTCGTCGCCGGGTTTGGAATCGTCGGCCCACGAGGAGGACGGGTGTACGAGCGCGAGCGCGCCCAGCGCGACGGCAACCACGGCAACGGCGCGGCCTGCGCCACGAACGCGCGAGAAGGCACCGCCCATGAACATCACGATCAGGCTGTCCGCGACCAGCAGAAACAGGGCGATCAGGAACAAGGCGGGTTTGGCGGACCAGGTCTCGCCGCCGATCAGGCCCTCGCGAACCAAGGTTACCCCTGACGTATCGAGCGGTTTCAGTTCGGCGTTTGCCGGTAGCACATTCAATGCGGTGAAGCCTTCTTCCGAACCGTACAGGCCAGGCGGATTGTCGAAGCTCGCGAGCGGTGTGGTCTTGGCGTTCGGGATCAACGGGCGGGCGGCACCGGTTTCCGTCGTCAGGGCGCCCTTGGCGGTCAGAAGGCGGAACGGCGAGAGTGCTTCGGCGGTGCTTGCCGCACCTGCCTCCGAGGTCACTCCGCCCGATCTCGACAGTTGCACGATCCGCCGCAGCATCTCGACGAAGTTTCCCGAGATAGGAAGGTCGGACCAGGTGGCTTCTGCACTGACGTGGAAGAGAACGATCCGTCCGGCGCTGATCGGCTTGGTCGTCACAAGTGGCGTGCCATCCGCAAGGCTTGCCCAGGTGCGCTCGGCGAGATCCGGGGTCGGCTCGGCCAGCACCTGTCGCTTGACGGTCACGTCGGTCGGCTTCGCCATGCCAGCGAAGGGGCCGAAGTTCGGGAATTCCGCCAGTGGCTGCGGTTCGGCCCAGGACAGGGCGCCGCCGAGTGCGCGCTCGCCCTGGCGCAGCGTCACGGGTACGAGCGGGTCGTCGGCGGGTGCCGCGGCGAGGCGCGGTCCGGCGAAGCGGATGAGCGTGCCGCCATTGGCGATCCAGCGCTGCAGCGGCTCGTAGGTTTCCTGCGGCAGGCGGCCGATATCGGCCATGATGATCACCGAGGGGTTCTGCGAGAGCAGGTCCGGGATCGCGGACGCAAGATCAGGCGAATTCGGCTCGATCAGGTCCGCATAGGGCTGAAGCGCGCGCTGGATGTAATAAAGCGGGGATAGCAGCGGCTGGAAGTCGTCGCGTGCTTCGCCCGAGAGCAGTACGACGCGACGGCGCTTGAAGCCGTCATCGAGCAGATGGACAGCGCCGGCCGTCGCGTGATTGTCGATGCTGACGCGGGCGAAATCGTTGCGCATCTCGAACGGAGCGGTGATCGAGCCGGTGGCGACCGATTGGCCGGGTTGGAAGTCGACCGCTCCAGCCGCGATCGGGCGGCCCTGGGCATCCTGTGCCGTCAACGGCAGGGAGGCGGCGAGCGTGCCGTCGAGACGCGTCGCAGTCACGCTCATGGAGCCCGCGGCATTGCTTGCCGTCGTGATGGCGACCGTGTCTTTCTGGTCACCGGTCACAAGGCGCAACTGGCCGGGCTGCAGATCGGAGAGCTGCTTGACCGTCGCATCGGCTTCTTTCGCGGCGGCGCCATCAGTCAGAAATGCGAGGGTGCCGGGGTGAACACCGTTCAATGCCGCACGCAAGGCTTCGAATGCACGCTGACGATCCGGCACGAGCGGCTTCGGCTCCGCGGCACGCAGCTTGTCCCTTGCAACTGCGGCTGTTCCGGCCACGGCATCGTTGGTCGGGTCGGCGGTGAACGCGATCGAAACCGGGATGCCGGCGGATTCTGCGTCGTCGATCAGCGCGTCGGCTGTCTTCACGCGGCGTTCCCAGTCCGGCGAGGTTGCCCAGCCGTTATCGACGAACAGCACAAGCGGGCCGCCCGAGGCAAGCGAGCTGGTGCGCGGATTGAAGACGGGGTCGGCGATCGCCAGGATCACGGCGGCTGCCATCAGCATGCGCAGCAATGTCAGCCACCACGGGCTTTGCGCCGGCGTTTCTTCCCGCTTGAGAACGGTCGCCAGGATCTTCAGGGGTGGGAAGACTTCGCTTTGAGGCCGCGGCGGTGTCAGGCGGAGCAGCCACCAGATGATAGGCAGCGCGATCAGAGCGCCGAGAATGGCCGGATAGGCGAAGGCAAAGGGGAGAGCGCTCATAGTTGCCCTCCGTGGTTTGCCTTGGCCGGCATTCCGGAGAGGTACATGTGCACTGCGACCAGTGCCTCGGAAGCAAGATGATCCGTGCGGTGGCTGATGAAAGTCCAGCCGAGATGGCGAAGCGCCTCGCCGAGACCGGCGCGGCGGGAAAGATAGGCGCCGGTATAGGCTTCGCGCAGGTTCTCGGCTCTGCCGGAGGTTAGTTTCGAGCCTGTCTCGGGATCGGTGAATTCGGTGCGGCCGCTATAGGGGAACACTTCCTCGGCGGGATCGGCAATCTCGATCACATGGCCGCGCAGGCCGCGGCGAGCCAGCGGGCCGATCCGCGCCATCACGGCCTGCGCCTCATCGAGGAAATCGCCGATCAGAACCAGATCGCTCCAGCCCCGGATCATGGCGGTATCCGGGAGGCCACCGGCGAGGGGGGCGTGCATCAGGGCTGCCGCGAGACGTTCAGCGGCGTTGCGGGCGGAAACGGGCTCCATCACCCCGGGGCAGCCGACGCGCTCTCCGGAACGGGCGAGGATTTCGGCAAGTGCCAGCATGATGACGAGCGCGCGGCTTTCCTTGGACACACTGCCGAAGCTCGACTTGTACATCATCGACGGCGACATGTCGGCCCAGAGCCAGATCGTATGTGCGGCCTCCCATTCGCGGTCGCGGATATAGGTGTGGTCGTCCCGGGCGGAACGCCGCCAATCGATCCGCGACAGGCTTTCGCCGTCCGTATAGGGCCTGAACTGCCAGAAATTCTCACCGATGCCGCGCTTGCGGCGGCCGTGCCAGCCGGCGATCACGGTATTTGCAATGCGCTTGGCTTCCACCAGGCAATCCGGCACCAGGCTCGCGCGCTGGCGTGCGCGGGCGAGGGCATCGTTGCCTGAGGTCGGATTGACGATCTGTCCGATAGGTGCCACGCGTCAGGCTTCCTTATCCCTTGGCTTGCTTGACGAGGTCGGCGATGACATCGCGGACAGACATTCCCTCTGCGCGGGCCGCGAAGGTCAGTGCCATGCGATGCTGAAGGATGGGTTCGGCCAATGCGTGGACGTCGTCGAGCGATGGTGCGAGGCGGCCTTCATAAAGGGCGCGAGCCCGGGCGCAGAGCATCATCGCCTGGCCGGCGCGCGGGCCGGGACCCCATGCGACGTTCTTGTCCGTCGATTGATTGCCCTGGCCGGGGCGCGCGGAGCGAACCAGCGCGAGGATCGCGTCGACCACCCGGTCGCTGACCGGCATCTGGCGGATCAGCGTCTGAATCTCGACGAGGCGTTCCGCGTTCAGGACGGATTGCGGCTTGGTCTCGCTGAGGCCGGTTGTTTCCAGCAGGATCTGACGTTCGGCGGCAAGCTCGGGATAGTGGACGTCGACCTGCAGCAGGAAGCGGTCGAGCTGGGCTTCCGGCAGCGGATAGGTGCCTTCCTGCTCCAGCGGGTTCTGCGTGGCGAGAACGTGGAAGGGCGAGGGCAGGTCGTAGCGCTGGCCGGCCACGGTGATGTGGTATTCCTGCATCGACTGCAGCAAGGCGGACTGGGTGCGCGGCGATGCGCGGTTGATCTCATCCGCCATCAGGAGCTGGGCGAAGACCGGACCCTTTACGAAGCGGAATGATCGACGACCGCTATCGTCCTGATCCATCACTTCCGAGCCGAGAATATCCGAGGGCATGAGGTCGGGGGTGAACTGAATTCGGTTGGCGCCAAGCCCGAGCACTTCGCCGAGCGTGGTGACCAGCTTGGTCTTGGCAAGGCCCGGCACGCCGACGAGCAGGGCGTGGCCGCCGGAAAGAACGGCGAGCAGCGTGTTCTCGACGACGCTCTCCTGGCCGAAGATGACCTTCGAGACTTCCGCACGGACGGCGGCGATATCAGCAAGTGCTTTTTCGGCCGCGGCGACGATCGCCTTCTCATCAAGCGGGGCTTCGTTCTTCATCATACCCATCAGGGATCTCCAGCGGCTGAAATCAATCGTCGCGAATCGACGGACTTACACGTCTCACCCATACCCGATAGAGTTATGAAGATGTTGCGGGCTGACAAGTTCGTTTCGAATGACTATCTCGTGACGATGCTTGGGTTAAGGGTAAACCGGGACGGAAGAATGGCAACCGGAGAGATCAGCGAAAAGACGGATGCGGCCGGTCTGGCGGCCCTGATTGCGCGTGCTGCCGGCGACGGTGGCGAGGGAAAACGCGAGCTTCCGCCGGTGGATCGCTGGAATCCCCCCTTTTGCGGCGACATCGACATGGAAATCCGCGCCGACGGAACCTGGTTCTACATGGGGACGCCGATCGGACGCGCGCCGCTGGTGCGGCTGTTCTCGACGGTGCTGCGCAAGGATGACGACGGCAAGACATACCTGGTAACTCCTGTGGAAAAAGTAGGGATTAGGGTCGTCGATGCGCCATTCGTCGCCGTCGAGATGAACCTGTCCGAACGCGACGGAGAGCCGCTGCTTACCTTCCGCACGAACGTCGGCGATGTCGTGGAGGCTGGTGAACAACATCCGCTCCGCTTCGTGATCCAGGGGGAGCACGATGAGCTCAAGCCATATCTGCTGGTGCGCGGGCGCCTCGAAGCGCTTGTTTCGCGGGCGGTGATGTATGAACTGGTCGAGCTCGGCGAGGTTTGCGAAATAGACGGCGAGGCGATGTTCTGCGTCCGCTCCGGCGGCCAGCGTTTCGCCGTCATGCCGGCCGAGGAACTGGGTACCCTTTCACAATGACCGACCGTTCCTCGCTTTACACCGCATCGGAATTTCGCCGTCGCGCTCTTCACCAGAGCGGCGGGCCGATTGAATCGTCGTGGCGCGATCATGGCGACCACATCCTCAACCCTGACATCGTCGCGCAGGTCGAGACCTTCAAGCTGCGCGATGCCGCGGTGCTGGTGCCGGTGATTGATGATGGCGACCGGGCGAGCGTGATCTTCACGCAGAGAACGGCAACGCTGCGCAAACATTCGGGACAGATCGCCTTTCCCGGCGGCAAGATCGACGAGGTCGACCGCTCGCCGGAGCAGGCGGCGATCCGCGAGACCAGGGAAGAGATCGGCCTGGACGATACGTACGTGGAGACGGTCGGGCGGCTGCCGAACTACCTTGCCTCGACAGGATTTCGCATAACGCCCGTGCTTGCGGTCGTCCAGCGCGGTTTCGAGCTTCACCTCAATCCGAGCGAAGTCGACGATGTGTTCGAAGTGCCGCTGTCCTTCCTGATGGACCCGGCCAATCACACCAGGGACAAGCGGATGATTGACGGGCTCGACCGGCACTTCTACCGCATGCCCTATGAAACACGGATGATTTGGGGCATTACCGCCGGCATTGTCCGCACGCTCTACGAAAGGCTTTATGCATGACCAACCTTGCTGACGCGGCGTGGTTCAAGGATCCCTCGCTGAAGCGGGCCTTCGACCTGCTCAATGCGGATGGAGGCGAGGGCCGCGTGGTGGGCGGTGCGGTGCGCAACAGCCTGATGCGCCTGCCGGTCAGCGATATCGACATGGCAACGACGCTGACGCCCGATGTGGTGATGAAGCGTGCCGAGGCGGCTGCGATCAAGGCTGTTCCGACGGGTCTTGCGCATGGGACCGTCACGCTTGTGATCTCCGGCAAGCCTTTCGAAGTCACCACGCTTCGGGCCGACGTCGAGACGGACGGCCGGCGCGCGAAGGTCGCGTTCAGCAACGATTGGCGCACCGACGCGGAGCGGCGGGATCTGACGATCAACGCGCTTTATGTGGATGCTGAAGGCGAGGTGATCGACCTCGTGGGCGGTCTTGCTGATATCGAGAAGCGCAGCATCCGCTTTATCGGCGATGCGGCGACCCGCATAGCCGAGGACTATCTGCGCGTCCTGCGGTTCTTCCGGTTTTTTGCCTATTACGGTTCGGGACGACCGGACGCCGATGGACTGAGAGCGGCGGCGGCCGCACGTGCCAAGCTAAAGACGCTGTCTGCCGAGCGTGTCTGGTCGGAATTGCGCAAACTGCTTTCGGCACCCGATCCGGGCCGCGCTCTGCTCTGGATGCGCCAGATGGGCGTCCTGACCGAAATATTGCCGGAAAGCGAGAAATGGGGGATCGACGCAATCCCCGCGCTGGTTGCGACGGAAACGGCGCTTGAGTGGACGCCGGATCCGCTGCTTCGGCTCGCGGCAATCGTACCGCCCGACGTCGACAGAATGGAGAAGATGGCGGCGAGGCTGCGGTTGTCGAACGCGGATACCGACATTCTGAAGACCTGGGCACGCACGCAGCCTGTCGATGATGAACTGTCGTCGGCCGCTTTCGACCGCTTGCTATACCGGGATGGAACGTCGGGGATTGCCATGCGTCTCAAGCTCGCGCTTGCGGTCGCGAGGGGCAAAGCCGAGGGTGATGTCAAGGAAATGGCACGTTCGGCGCGACTCGGAAAACTGCTGGATCACGCCGAGCGTTGGCAGAAGCCCAATTTCCCTCTCAGCGGCGGCGATGTGCTCGCTGCCGGCGTAGAGCCAGGAAAGGTGGTCGGCGAAAAGCTTTCGATGCTCGAAAAGGAGTGGATCGACGGCAATTTCGGACAAGACCGGGCGGCATTGCTCGCCCGGCTGAATGATGTGGTCAAAAACAACTAGATCAGGCGGCGTTCGCTTCGTTGCGGATGCGTGCCTTGATATTATCCACCATGTTTTCACGGATGATGGTTTCGCCGTGCGCTGTCTTCATGTGATCGACAACCCGGCGAACGACTTCCGCATCGTCGTTTGCCCGGGTGTGCCAATCGCATCCCGGTACAAGCGTTCCACATTCGAAAATTCTCATTCCGTCCTCCTGTCTTGGGTCGACCCGACGTCACGCGGGTGACGGTTCAGGTCAATGCTCGAAGGGGCAAGAAGGTTCCGGCCGGTTGCTGCGCCGGCCGGCAACTGGATGCTATTCGGGCATGGCCCAAGCGCGGTAGCAGTCGGTGCTCACCTGATTGTCCTGGCCCTTGGCCAGATTGGACAATTCTTCCGGCGAACGGCCGCTGGCGAGCTGTAGTTTTACTTGCTCGACATAGCAGGAAAGGGGCAGATCGGACCCGCTCTTCGCTCGCATCTCTTCCGCAATTCGTTGCAGGAACTCCGGTGCGTCGAGAATGCGTGGTGTCTGCTGAATCCCCGCCGCCGACGGTGACCCACTCTGTATCGTCATGACAATCCTCCTCCGATTGTTACGCACGAACGTTTGCTAGGTTACTACTCAACCCTCCGAATTGAAAGCATTCCGAGCACCTCGATCACACTTTCCCCGATTACGGCCAGCGCACCATGGGGGGCAGCGATGAAAGAATGGACTCGACATTTCCTCCCGTCTTCAGGCCGAAGATCGTTCCACGATCATAAAGGAGATTGAACTCCACATAGCGCCCGCGGCGAATCAATTGTTCTTCACGATCCTGTTCTGTCCACTGTTTATTGAAGTTGGCGCGAACAATCCGTGGATAAACCATGGAAAACGCGCGGCCGACGTCGCGCGTGAAGGCGAAATCGGCGTCCCAGCCGCCGATCTCCTCGCCGGAATGCAGCCAGTCGTAGAAGATGCCGCCAATGCCGCGATGCTCGTTTCGGTGCTTCAGAAAGAAGTAATCGTCGCACCATTGCTTGTAGGCCGCGTAGTCGGCGACAGCGGAGTGGGTGCGACAGGCAATTTCCATCGCCTTGTGGAAGAGGCGGCTGTCCTCGTCCTCCTGGTCGCGCCTGCGATCGAGAACCGGCGTGAGGTCCGCACCGCCCCCGAACCAGCGGCTGGAGGTGACGACCATGCGGGTGTTCATGTGCACGGCCGGAACGTTCGGATTGACGGGATGAGCGATCAGCGAAATGCCCGATGCCCAGAAGCGGGGATCTTCCTTGGCGCCTGGCATTTGCGCGCGCAGATCCGGTGCGAATTCGCCGTAGACGGTGGAGGTGTGGACGCCGACCTTTTCGAAAACGCGGCCATGCATCATCGACATGCGGCCGCCGCCGCCAGCACCGTTCTCGCGCTGCCAGTCCTTTGCCACGAAGCGGCCGGGGTCGCGATCGGAAAGTGGACCCGTCAGCTCGTCCTCGATCGTTTCGAAGGAGGCGCAGATCGTGTCGCGCAGCCCTTCGAACCACGCACGGGCGGCCGTCTTCTTTTCCTCGATGTCCTCAGGCAAGCCGATCGGCAGGTCTGGTCGTTCCATTGGCGTCGTCTCCGGTGAGCCTGCATCCCCCGATGCGACTCGTCGTCTGTCACTGTTGCTTCCTGATAGCAGTTGCATTCCGCGCTCGCCAGCAGCGCGAGTCGCGCCGTGAGGTTGGCTCAGATTCGACTCGCAAAAAGCGATTTTCAATACTACGTTTTCTTCCAGAGGTAGACTTATGACGAAAATCCCTGGACCGCCGTCCTTCGACGGGTTGAAGCGACGGATTGCTACCCACCGGGCGGAAGGTACCCCCCGGAAGAATGATCGTTTCGTGCGGCAGACTTATTGCCTCAATTTGCTTGAGGCGCGGGCAAAGGCCCGTGAGTGGTTCGACGAGTATCCCAAGGCGGCTTATTGGACCGAAGTGGAAAGCTGGCGCCAGATCGAAGGCGACCGCATCGAATTCACCATGCGGCGCTTGCCATCGGCCGATTGAGCGTTCTCACTATTCCGCCGGATTGCGCAGGCGGCTTTCGATCAGAAGGCCGCTCTCATCGAGGATCGGATGCGCGACGGAAACGATGTGGGCGTTGATGCGCTTGAGGTCGCGCAGCATGTCCAAGTGCAGAGAACTCGTCTGCAGGCTGTCGGTTCGGCCATCCCTCAGTCGTTCCAGATGGCGCTCCGAGGACTGCTTTTCCATGTGCCTTACCTCCACTTTCACCTCCATCAATTGCTTGGCGAGGTTGAAGTCGCGCGTGACGAAGATCGTCTGGGCGATGCGCAGGTTGTCGATCGTCAGGTGGAAAAGCTTGGTCAGCTCGGCATAGCCGTCGTCGGAGAACTTGAGGCCGAGAGAGACTTTCTTGGTGATCTGCGAGAGCAGTCCCTTCTCGATGATGTCGCCGATGTGCTCGAGGTTGATGGCGTAGTCGATGATGACGATGGAGCGGCGACCGTCCTCTTCGCTGAGGCCGGCGCGGCCGAGCTTCGACAGGTAGACCTTGACCTCCTGCTGAAGCCGATCCACGCGCCGTTCCAATGACGGGATTTCGCCAAGCTTTGACAGATCGTTCCGCTCGAAGGAGGCCGAGGCCCGCAGCAGCATGCGCTCGATCAGGTCGCCGACGCCGAGCACTTCGCGCGTGGCGCTGGCGAGCGCCACCACGGGCGTCGCCAGTTCATGCTCGTCGAGGTACCGCGGTGCATCGTCAGGCTGCACATCGGACGAGACCAGCTTCTGCATCAACCTGGACAGCAGTGGCGCGAACGGCCAGGCGAGGGCGGCAAGGAGAACGTTGAAGCACAGATGGATATCGACTGGCAGTTTGGCGGGCGCCAGCGGCAGCATCTCGAGTGCATCGGCTGCGTATCCGGCAATCGGGAGCATAAGGAGGCAGCCGATCGCGCGAACGATCAGATTGCCGATCGTGACCCGTCGTGATGCCGCTGAACCGGAGAGCGAGGCTATGACCGGGGGAATGGCGCCGCCGAGGTTCGCTCCGAGCACAAGCACGACAATCAATCCGGCGGACAGGATCCCGGTCGAGGCCAGCGACAGGATAAGGACGACGGCGGCGAGGCTGGACGATGATATGAACGCGATCCCCGCGGAAAAGGCCAATGCCACCGGCCAGGCATTGTCGAGCAGACCGATGAAGGCGGCGAGGGCAGGCGACTGGCGCATCGGTTCGGTGGCACTGCTGAGCAGATGCAGGGAAAGAAGCATGAGGCCGATGCCGATCAGCGCCGTGCCCCCGCCCTGCCGCGAGGAAGAGCCGCTTCTGTAGAGAACGATGCCTACGAGGATGACAAGTGGCGACAGCCACTCGATGCCGGTTGCGACGATCCACGCAGTAACCGCCGTGCCGACATTGGCGCCGAGCAGCACGATCTGCGCCATGCGCGGCCTGACCAACTCGCGCTCGACGAAGGACGACACCATCAGGGCCGTGGCTGTCGAACTCTGCAGGGCGATCGTGGCAAGGAAGCCGGACACGAACGAGCGGGCGCCGCTGCGGGTACCGGATGCAAGGCCCGTCCTCAGCTTGGCGCCGAACGCGCGCGAAACGCCGTCCTTCACCTGCGCAAGGCCGAACAGCAGCAATGCCACGGCGCCGAACAGGTTGATCATGACAATTGTGGATTCCATGCCGGTGCCGTCTTTTTCTATCCTTCGGCATGAAGAATGCGGTCCGCAATCTCAAGCATACGATATGCTCAAAATATTGAAATCACAGCGATTCACATGCGTCTTTTATTGTCCGGCTAATAACTATACGCGCCTTTGGCGAATTCACAATGCCGTCTGCGACATATTCCGGGACAGACCGGCGCTGGCCTGACGCAGCCTTTTCAAGACCATACGGTCTGTCGCATCGCCTCGCCGACGATCATCGCTGCGGATACGGCAACGTTGATCGATCGCTGCCCTTCCACCATCGGAATGAGAATCCGCGCGTCCGACCGGTCATGGACATTGTCAGGAACGCCGGCGCTTTCGCGGCCGAAGAGCAGGATGTCGTCGGGGCGAAAGGCAAAGTCGGTATATCGGCCGGATGCCTTGGTCGAGGCGAGAACCAGGCGGCGGGGCGTCCTCTGCCGCCATGCGTCGAAGTGGCCCCAGGTCACATGCCGCGTGAGCGCCGCGGCGGCAATATAATCCATGCCCGCGCGCTTCAGGTTCCGATCCGATATGTCGAAGCCCGCAGGCTCGATGATATCGACCGCGAAACCCAGGCAGGCGGCAAGCCGAAGGATCGTTCCCGTATTGCCGGCGATGTCCGGTTGATAGAGTGCTATCCTGAGGTCTGTCATATCGATGCCGCCATGTTGCTTTTGCGGAAATCTACCTATTGCAGCAGTGTTGCGGGCGCAACAGCCCCGGTATTGGTGCCTATTGGCCGGTTTTTCGGCAAATAGGGGCTGGAATTTTGGGCGAATTCGCGTTATCGGTGCACATCTTTTAATCGCCAGAAGGGAGCGCCAAGATGGAAATATTGCCGCGTATGCGCTCTCGACGCGTGAACCCACGACTGGCGACCTGGCACGCCTAGTGCCATTTCTTTCCTGAATCCCCATTTTTGATCCAATGCGCGGCTGTCACGGCCTCGCCCCTTGAACGTCCGGTTCCCGATTTGTGCCTTCGCGCGGTGTTTTGCGCGGGCAGGGCGGCCGGAACGCTGAAGTTTCGGAGCATTCTCGATGTTTGGCTGGTTTGAACAGCGCCTCAATCCTTTCCCCACGGAAGAACCAAGCGTTCCGCCGAGGGGCCTCTTTGCCTTCTGCTGGCACTACACCAAGCCGGCGGCGCCGTGGCTGGGCATCATGGCCGTGCTGACGGCCTTCATCGCCATCGGTGAAGTGGCTCTCTTCCAGTTCCTAGGCGATGTCGTCGATTGGCTGACCAAGGCTGACAAGGCAACCTTCCTGCAGACGGAATGGCCGCGCCTTGCATGGATGGGAGGCTTGATCCTCATCGGTCTGCCGCTGGCCGCCGGGCTGGATTCGCTGATCATGCACCAGGTGCTTCTCGGCAACTATCCGATGATTGCGCGCTGGCAGATGCACCGTTTCCTGCTGCGCCACAGCATGACCTTCTTCGCAAACGAGTTCGCCGGACGCGTTGCGACGAAGGTGATGCAGACATCGCTCGCCGTGCGCGAGACCGTGATGAAGATCCTCGACGTCTTCGTCTATGTGGTCACGTACTTCCTGACGATGATCATCGTAATCGCGGCCGCCGACTGGCGGTTGATGATCCCGATCCTTGTCTGGCTCGCCGTCTATGTCGGCATCGTTTCCTATTTCGTTCCGCGGCTTCGCAAGATCGCGGCGCAGCAGGCAGATGCGCGCTCGATGATGACCGGACGCGTGGTCGACAGCTACACGAACATTGCCACGGTGAAGCTGTTTTCGCATGCCGGGCGGGAAGAAACATACGCACGTAGCGGCATGGAGGAGTTCCTCGGAACCGTCCATGCGCAGATGCGCCGCGTGACCCTGTTTCACATCTCCGTCTACATGAACAACTGCGTTGCGCTGTTCGTGATATCGGGGCTGTCGATCTGGTTCTGGCTGAACGGGCAGATCTCCGTCGGCGCTATCGCGATTGCCATCGGCCTCGCGATGCGCGTCAACGGCATGTCGCAGTGGATCATGTGGGAAGTCTCGGCGCTGTTCGAGAATATCGGCACGGTCTATGACGGCATGGAGATGATGTCCAAGCAGCACGACATCATGGACAAGCCCGGGGCTCCGCAGCTTACCGCCAAGAAGGGAGCGATCCACTACGATCACATCCGCTTCCACTACGGCAAGGGCAAGGGTGTCATCGACAACCTGTCGCTCGACATCAAGCCGGGCGAGAAGGTGGGCCTGGTCGGCCGTTCGGGTGCCGGCAAGACGACGCTGATGAACCTGCTTCTCCGCTTCTACGATCTGGAGTCAGGCCGCATCACGATCGACGGGCAGGACATCGCCGGCGTTTCGCAGGAGAGCCTGCGCGAGTTGATCGGTGTCGTCACGCAGGATACCTCCCTGCTGCACCGCTCGATCCGCGACAACATCGCCTACGGTCGTCCCGACGCTTCGGATGCCGAAGTCACCCAGGCGGCAAAACGCGCCAATGCCTGGGACTTCATCGAGGGGCTGGTCGACATGCAGGGACGCAAGGGGCTCGACGCGCAGGTCGGCGAGCGCGGCGTGAAGCTCTCCGGTGGTCAGCGCCAGCGGATCGCGATCGCCCGTGTGTTCCTGAAGGATGCGCCGATCCTCGTGCTCGACGAGGCCACGTCCGCGCTCGATTCCGAGGTCGAAGCTGCGATCCAGGAGAACCTGTTCGCGTTGATGGAAGGCAAGACGGTTATCGCCATTGCCCACCGGCTCTCGACGCTGACGGAAATGGATCGCCTGATCGTGCTCGACAACGGCAGGATCATCGAGGCGGGAACGCATCTTGGTCTGGTTCAGCAGGGCGGTGTCTATGCCGATCTGTGGAACAGGCAATCGGGCGGCTTCATTGCCGATCACTCCGAAGACGCCGAAGCGGCGGCGGAATAACAAAAGCCCTCCCTGATCCGTTCAGGGAGGGCTTTTTCAATTGCGGGTTTCAGTGGTTGTCGGCTGACAGGCTGTCGGCCCAATCGATGACCCGATGCCCTTCCACAGCCATGCTGTTGGCGGAGGCAAAGGCGCGCAGGACGGCTAAACGCCGTTCTTCCTCGCGATCTATCCAGGCAGAAATCGCCTCCGTCACGATCTGATCGTAGGGTATCTCGAACTGTTCGATAATCGCATCGAGCCTCTCCGCCAGCGGCAGGGGAATACTCGACGTAAACGTCTTCGTCTGCATTGCGGCCGTCTCCCGTGAAATGCTACCCTACGCCGAGATTGTGGCGAGTTATGCTTCATGCAACGGCGATGCCGTTGATGTTACCAAACGTTACGAAAATATAAGGTTTGTCCGGCGGGCGTTTTTCTTCCCCGCTCCGGCTTATAAGCCTATATCCCAAATATGCTCTTGAATCGACTCTTTCGTATCTTCGAAAACTGGATTGAACCCTTTGCGCCGCGCGACAATATTCAGCCGCCGCGCTCAACCCTTGGATTCATCTCGTTCTATATCGGCCAGGCGAAAACGCCGTTCATCGCGATGCTTGTGCTCGGGGGGCTTTCGGCTGCGATCGAAGCGGCCTTGTTCTGGTTCGTCGGCCGTGTCGTCGATATTCTGGCGACCATAACTCCGGCGGCAGGGTGGAGCGGACTTCTCGCCGCGCATGGCGCCGAATTGTTCGGCATGCTCGTCCTTATCGGCGCGGTCCGCTTCGTCGTGGCCCTGCTCATCGCGCTAGTTGATCAGCAGGTGATTACGCCTGGATTCTACAACCTGGCCCGCTGGCAGTCCTATCTGCACGTTTCCCGCCAGTCGCTGTCGTTCTTCCAGAGCGATTTTTCCGGGCGTGTCGTCAACAAGGTCTGGTCGGCCGGGCAGGCCGTCGGCGATCTTGTCACGTCGCTGATGGAGAGCGTCTGGTTCGTCGGAATCTACGCGGTCACGACGCTGGTGCTGGTTGCGCGCCTGGACTTCACGCTGGCTGCCGTCGTGCTGGCCTGGCTTTGCGCCTTCGGCATGCTCGCCCGGTACTTCGTGCCGCGTATCCGCTTCCATTCGCGCGAGACCGCCGAAGCGGCTTCGATGCTCAACGGCCGCATGGTCGACGCCTACAGCAATATTCAGACGTTGAAGCTCTTCGCCCGTGACGAGGAGACCGACCGCTACATGCGGGAAGGCTTCGATTTCTATCAGGAAACGGTTCTGCGGTTCACCCGCTTCATTACCGGTGTTCGGGCGTCGATGGCGCTGGTCTCCGGCATCATGATCGTCAGCATGGCGGCGCTCAGTGTTCACCTGTGGCTTCAGGGACTGATCAGCGCCGGCGCCGTGGCATTTTCGCTGGCCCTGGTGTTGCGTCTCAACTTTCTGCTCGGGCGCCTGATGACGCAGTTCAACGGTATCATGCGCAATCTCGGGACGATCCAGAATTCCGCCGAGCTGATCTCGCAGCCTCTGGGGCTGGTCGATCGGCCGAATGCGCCTGAGTTGGTCGTCAAGGAGCCAGGTATCCGCTTTGAGCACGTCTCGTTCCACTACGGCAGGGGCAAAGGCGTTATCGACGACTTCTCCCTGACGGTTCGCCCGGGTGAGAAGGTCGGCATTGTCGGCCGGTCGGGTGCCGGAAAGTCGACGCTCGTGAGCCTTCTGCTGAGGCTCTACGATCTCGAAGGCGGGCGGATTCTGGTCGATGGCCAGGATATTGCCGCGGTCAACCAGGAATCGCTCAGGATGCAGATCGGCGTCGTCAGCCAGGATACGTCGCTGCTGCATCGATCCGTGCGCGACAACATCCTTTTCGGGCGACCTGATGCAGGCGAGGGGCGCTTGATCGAGGCTGCCCGGCGGGCCGAGGCGCTCGGATTTATCGAGCGCCTGCAGGATCAGCAGGGGCGTAAGGGTTTCGACGCGCATGTGGGAGAGCGCGGCGTCAAACTTTCCGGCGGTCAGCGGCAGCGCATCGCGATCGCCCGCGTGATGCTGAAGGATGCGCCGATCCTCGTGCTCGACGAGGCAACGTCGGCTCTGGATTCCGAAGTCGAGGAGGCGATCCAGTCGAACCTCAACCGGATCATGGACGGAAAGACTGTCATCGCGATCGCGCACCGATTGTCGACCATCGCGGCGCTCGATCGCCTCATCGTCATCGACGGCGGAAAGATCATCGAAGAGGGGACGCATGAGGCCCTTCTGCGCAAGCGCGGGCTCTATGCCGAATTGTGGGCTCGGCAGTCTGGCGGCTTCCTTGCTGTCGACCTGCCCGAGGATACGGGCCGTGGTGCCGGCCAGGAGATCAAGGTAATCTGAGCGGGCTTCGCCTGTGGTGGAAGATATGCCAAGGCGGCGAATGCGCGTCCTGACGTGTGGGCGGATCGCCAGCAGAAATGTCGCGGCAATCGCCGCCGTGAAAGCAAAACCGCGCTCCCGGTGGGCATCGGAACAACGTTCGGCATTATAGCTTTCGAAGCAATGTCGGGCGCGAAGCTATAAGCGAAAGCTCACGCTCAGTATTGTATCCTGCCGCTCAAGGATATTGCTCCGGGCGGTCCAGAGACACACACAGAATAAAGTCTCTTTCGCGAAGCTGCGTCGATAGTCTAGCGCCAGTATTTCCGCATGCGGCCGCGAGCTAGTGTTTTGTGCGTCGCAGCAATGTTGCAAGCATGTGATTGTCTTTAAAAATCGACCTGAGATTACCGCGACATTGTGCCCGGATGGCCTTGCCAAGGCTGGACATAATTTGCGATCAAGCATAGAACGCGCCGGATTGGTGGGGAATCTATGGTCGAATTGTGTCATGACAGATTCGCCGCTGCGAGGGGCAAGGCGGAGTTCCGCAAAATTTGCGTAGAGGATGGTTTAAGCCGTGAGCGAACACGAAACGACAAGCGAGGTCACGGGCGAGCCCACTCGCCGTGATTTCCTTTATCTCACCACTGGTATGGCGGGCGCCGTGGGCGCCGTTTCGGTCGCATGGCCGTTTATCGATCAGATGCGCCCGGATGCCTCGACATTGGCTCTGGCATCCATCGAAGTCGATGTTTCCAGCCTTGAGCCCGGAATGTCGCTGACCGCCAAGTGGCGCGGCAAGCCGATTTTCATCCGCAACCGTACACCTGAGGAAGTGAAGGCCGCGGATGAAGTTCCGATGGCCGAGCTCAAGGATCCGGTCGCGCGCAACGCCAATCTTGCGGCTGACGCGCAGGCAACGGGCATCGACCGTTCCGCCGGCAAGGACAAGGAAAACTGGATCGTCATGATCGGTTCCTGCACTCATCTCGGCTGTGTGCCGCTCGGCCAGGCCGGCGAATACAACGGATGGTTCTGTCCCTGCCATGGCTCGGTCTATGATACGGCCGGCCGCATCCGAAAAGGTCCGGCGCCACAAAACCTGGCGATCCCGACCTATTCGTTCGTTTCCGACAAAGTTATCAAGATCGGTTGAGGGGGACTGATTTATGAGTGGCCATTCCAGCTACGAGCCATCAACCGGCCTCGAGAAGTGGATCGATGCGCGTCTTCCGCTGCCGCGTCTCGTCTACGACAGCTTCGTTGCATATCCGGTTCCGCGTAATCTGAACTATGCCTATACCTTCGGCGCCATGCTGTCGGTCATGCTGATCGTTCAGATCCTGACCGGCGTGGTGCTTGCCATGCACTACGCCGCCGAAGCGACGGTTGCGTTCAACTCGGTCGAAAAGATCATGCGCGACGTCAACCACGGTTGGCTGTTGCGCTACATGCACGCCAACGGCGCGTCGTTCTTCTTCGTCGCGGTCTACCTGCACATCGCCCGCGGCCTCTACTACGGCTCCTACAAGGCGCCGCGCGAAATCCTCTGGATCCTCGGCGTTCTCATCTATCTGCTGATGATGGCGACCGGCTTCATGGGCTACGTTCTGCCCTGGGGTCAGATGTCCTTCTGGGGTGCGACTGTCATCACCGGCTTCTTCTCGGCATTCCCGCTGGTCGGCGAATGGGTGCAGCAGTTCCTGCTCGGTGGCTTCGCGGTCGAAAATCCGACGCTGAACCGCTTCTTCTCGCTGCACTACTTGCTGCCGTTCGTCATTGCCGGCGTCGTCGTCCTGCATATCTGGGCGCTGCACGTCACCGGCCAGACGAACCCGACGGGCGTTGAAGTCAAGACGAAGACGGACACGGTTCGTTTCACGCCTTATGCAACGCTCAAGGATGCGCTCGGCGTTTCGATCTTCCTGCTCGTCTACGCCTACTTCGTCTTCTACCTGCCGAACTTCCTCGGTCACGCCGACAACTATATTCCGGCTGATCCGTTGAAGACGCCGGCTCACATCGTTCCGGAATGGTACTTCCTGCCGTTCTACGCGATGCTGCGCTCGATCACCTTCAACGTCGGCCCGATCGACTCGAAGCTTGCAGGCGTCCTCGTGATGTTCGGCGCGATCATCGTGCTGTTCTTCCTGCCGTGGCTCGACACGTCGAAGGTTCGTTCGGCGGTCTATCGTCCGTGGTACAAGATGGCTTACTGGCTGTTCGTGATCAACGCGATCATCCTCGGCTGGCTCGGTTCGCAGCCGGCGGAAGGCCTCTACACCACGATCTCGCAGATCTGTACGCTGCTTTACTTCGCCTTCTTCCTGGTCGTCATGCCGGTGCTTGGTCTCGTCGAGACGCCGCGCCGTGTGCCGAACTCGATCACGGAAGCGGTGCTTGAAAAGCGCAACAAGACTGCCGCGGCTGCAACGGCCAAGGCATAAGCGGGCGACGAGAGGGAATAAAAACATGAAAAAGCTTGTTGCAAGCATTCTGTCGCTCGCAGTCGTCGCCGGTCTCGGAACCGCGGTTCTCGCTGAGGAGGCTGCAAAGCCTGCTGAGCATCACGAGGCAGCGACTCCGCACTATCCGCTGAAGGAGCCCAAGGAGGTCGACTGGTCCTTCGCAGGTCCGTTCGGCACCTACGACAAGGGTCAGCTTCAGCGTGGCCTGAAGGTTTACACCGAAGTCTGTGCCGCCTGTCACTCGATGAAGCTGGTGCCGTTCCGTACGTTGGGCGAGCTCGGCTACTCGGACGCACAGGTCAAGGCTTTCGCAGCGAACTACGAAGTCCAGGACGGCCCGAACGCCAGCGGTGACATGTACACCCGCAAGGCCGTGCCTTCCGATTACTTCCCGTCGCCGTTCGCGAACGCCGAGGCGGCCGCTGCGTCGAACAACGGTGCTGCTCCGCCTGACTTCTCGCTGATCGCGAAGGCTCGCGAAGTCGAGCGAGGTTTCCCGCGTTTCGTCTTCGATATCTTCACGCAGTACCAGGAAGGCGGCCCTGACTACATCTACTCGCTGCTGACCGGTTACGAAGAACCGCCGGCCGGGTTCCAGGTGCCGCAGGGTGCCCATTACAACCCGTACTTCCATGCCGCCGCTGTTTTCGCGATGCCAAAGCCGCTGTCGGATGGCCAGGTGACTTACGACGACGGTTCGCCGGCGACAGTCGACCAGTATGCCAAGGACGTTTCGTCCTTCCTGATGTGGGCTGCCGAGCCGCATCTGGTCGAGCGCAAGCACACCGGCTTCATGGTCATGATCTTCCTGCTGATCTTCTCGGTGTTGATCTACCTGACCAAGCGTTCGGTTTACGCAAACAAGGAACACTAAGAGTTTCATCTCCAAGTGAGGAAAAGGCGGCCGCGGGGCCGCCTTTTTTGTTGGTTCCGGCACCCGCAGTTGATAGGGTGCGCCGACCAACGGCCCTTCAGATGGATCTTCCATGAACGACACGATTTCGGAGCTTGCAGCCAGCATTCGCTCCATTCCGGACTATCCCAAGCCCGGCATTATCTTCCGTGACATCACCACGCTTCTCGGCAACCCCCGCGCCTTCCGGCGCGCCATCGACGAGCTCGTCCAGCCCTATGCCGGCATGAAGATCGACAAGATCGCCGGAATGGAAGCGCGCGGCTTTATCCTGGGCGGTGCCGTGGCACACCAGCTGTCGGCAGGTTTCGTGCCCATCCGCAAGAAGGGCAAGCTCCCGCACGACACGGTTCGCATCGCCTACAGCCTGGAATACGGTGTCGACGAGATGGAAATGCATCGCGATGCGGTGCAGCCGGGCGAGAAGGTCATTCTCGTCGACGACCTGATCGCTACCGGCGGCACGGCCGTTGGCGCGACGCAGCTGCTGCGCCAGATCGGCGCGGAGGTCGTGTCGGCCTGCTTCGTTATCGATCTGCCGGACCTCGGCGGTCGCAAGAAGCTCGAAGAACTCGGCGTCGATGTCCGTACGCTCGTGGAGTTTTCCGGCCACTGAGGCCGGTTACTCGAATTCGATGACGGTGCTTTCGAAGCGGACGACCGGCGTGCCGTCCGCGATCGTGCCTTCGCAGAGAATGCTGTTCAGCCTTCGTCCCGGACGCGATGCAAGGGCGCGGCTCGATAGGAACGTCACGGTGTAGGCGACTTCCTCTCCGGCAAAGACCGGCCGTATCCACTGAAGCGTCCGGAAGCCGGGCGAGGGGCCGAGCTTCGGAGGCTCGATGCCTTCCGACAAGAGCCGGACGCATTCCCGTTCCCAGTAAGCGACAAAGGTGCGCATCCAGGCCGCGCAGGTATGCCAGCCGGATGCACAAAGACCGCCAAAGAGCGATTGGCTTGCCGCCTCCGCGTCGAGATGGAACGGCTGCGGATCGAAGCGTTCGGCGAAATGAACGATCCGTTCCGGCGTGAAGAGATAGCTGCCGATTTCGACCTTTTCGCCGATCGCGTAGCGTTCCGCCATGATCATGCCGGCTTCTCCTGTGGTTCCTGCAGGACGAACATGATCGAGTTCTCCGCCAGGCAGACAAGTTCGCCGTTCTGATTTTCGACCTCGTGGCGGAACTTCACCATGCCGATGCCCGGTCGCGAGCGGAGCGGGCGCGCTTCCAGCACCGTCGAATATCCGGAGATGGTGTCACCCGCCAGAACAGGCCGGCGCCATTCCATGAAGTCGACACCCGGAGCGCCTTGCGAATTGGAGCCGATAAGGAAGCTCTCCGCCATCATCCGCATGAACAGGGCCGATGTGTGCCAACCGGAGGCCGCAAGGCCGCCGAGGATGCTGGCGCGGCCGGCGCTCTCGTCGAGATGCATGGGCTGCGGATCGAACTCCTCGGCAAAGTCGATGATCTCCGCCGCAGTGACCGTCTTCGGTCCCAGTGCGAAGCGGCGGCCGGGCTGAAAATCCTCGAAGGCAAGTTTGGGATCGGACAAATTCGTCTGCACCTCATAGGAGTTTCATATCAATTACAATAGCATGCCGTCAGACACAACGATTCCTGCGAAACTTGTCCATGACCGAACTGAAGCAGATTCTCGACGATGCGGCGCGTGAAGGCATCATGCCGACGCAAACAATCGATCGCCTCCTGCCATTCCTTGTGGCGCGGGGCGTGAAGGTCGACATGCCTTCCGCCGTTGCGCGGCCTGATGCGGCGCCGTTTTCGGATACGGAAACGCCGAGCTTCGTGCGCGGCTTTCACGACGTGCTGATCACGATCGGCATCGTCGTCGCGCTCGCGGGGCTATGGGGCGTGGCTTCGACCTATGCGGTCCTGCCTGCGATCGTCGTACTTGCCGAAATCCTTGTTCGGCGGCAGAGGCTTGCCTTGCCGGCGGTCGTCCTCAGCCTTGCGCTTGCTGCGTGGACCGCGGTGATGTCGGCGAGCTGGGTCGGGAGCGGCTTCACCGGCATGAATCTTGGCGGCAGCGATACATTGCAGTTCACGCTCGCGTTTCCTGTGGTGATGGGGCTTTTCTATCTGGTCTACCGCGTTCCGCTCGCGCTGGCGCTGTCGATGATGGGAGCGGCGGTGGTCCTGCTACAGCTCGTCCTGCGCGCGCTGGCGTGGCTCTCCGGTGATCCGCTCTTCGAACTCAACCACCCGGCGGTCCTGTCGATCATCGCGATCGTCTGCGCCGTCGGCCTATTCGCGCTTGCGATGAGCTTCGACCTGAAGGACCCGATGCGGCGCACCGTCAATTCGGATGTCGCCTTCTGGCTGCATCTCGGAGCGGCACCCGCCTTGCTTTACAGCGTGCTCTCGCTGCCCGGGCTCACCGGTGGAACGCTGAGCGCCCTGCAGACCATGTCGGGACGGACGCCGCTGGTGGTGGCAACTGTCGTGGCACTTATGTTCATCGGCCTGATTATCGACCGTCGAGCCTTCGTGACGTCGGGATTGCTGTCGCTGGGTTTTGCGCTCTATGGCATCTTTCGCCGCGGAGACGCGAGCATCGATACCTACGTCTTCATCACGCTCCTGACGGTGGGCGTGATCGTCCTCATCATTGGCACAGGATGGATGCCGCTTCGGCGTTTCGTCATGCGCCGTCTGCCTGAGGGCATGCAGGCAAGACTGCCGCCAGCTTAGGCGGCAGTCTGTCTTGTCATCGGATCAGGTGTTGAAGCGGAAGTGGATGACGTCGCCGTCCTGGACGACGTATTCCTTGCCTTCGTCGCGGCCCTTGCCGGCTTCCTTGGCGCCGACTTCACCCTTGAAGGTGATGTAGTCGTCGTAGCCGATGGTGAAAGCGCGGATGAAGCCGCGCTCGAAGTCAGTGTGGATAACGCCAGCGGCAGCAGGCGCCTTGGTGCCGCGGACGATGGTCCAGGCGCGGGTTTCCTTGGGGCCGACGGTGAAATAGGTGATCAGGTCGAGCAGGTGGTAACCCGCACGGATCAGGCGGTCGAGACCGGCTTCTTCCAGGCCGAGCGCGGAGAGGAATTCCTTCGCTTCCTCTTCCGGCAGCTGCGCGACTTCAGATTCGATCGCGGCCGAGATAATGACGCATTCCGCACCCTGTTCCTTGGCCATGACGGCGACGGCGGCGGTGTGCGCGTTGCCGGTCGAGGCGTCAGCTTCAGCGACGTTGCACACGTACAGCACCGGGTGCGAGGTCAGGAGGTTGAGGCCCTTGAGGATCTCGATATCTTCGACAGCCAGGGTCTTGAGCAGGAGGCGGGCAGGCTTGCCTTCGTTCAACAGCTTGATGACCGCTTCCATGACCGGCAGCTGGGCCAGCGATTCCTTGTCCTTGGAGGCGGCGCGCTTGCGGGTCTGCTCGACACGGCGTTCCAGGCTTTCGAGGTCGGCGAGCATCAGCTCGGTCTCGATCGTGTCCGCGTCGCCGACCGGGTTGATCTTGCCTTCGACATGGGTGATGTCGTCGTCTTCGAAACAGCGCAGCACATGCACGACGGCATCGACTTCGCGGATGTTGGCGAGGAACTTGTTGCCGAGGCCTTCACCCTTGGACGCGCCGCGTACGAGGCCGGCGATGTCGACGAAGGAGATGCGGGTCGGGATGATTTCCTTGGAGCCGGCGATAGCGGCCAGCTTCTGCATGCGCGGATCCGGAACGGCGACTTCGCCGGTGTTCGGTTCGATCGTGCAGAAAGGATAGTTTGCCGCCTGCGCTGCCGCCGTCTTGGTCAGCGCGTTGAAGAGGGTCGACTTGCCGACATTCGGCAGACCGACGATACCGCATTTGAAGCCCATGGCCTGAAACCTGCTGTTCTTGAATTCGTTGGTGCTGGCTATGGGGTAAAAGGCGCCTTGCGGTCAAGCTTTTCGCGCAAGTCTCTTGCATTCCGAGGGTTGAACCTCGGCCTTTGCAGCGCGATATAGGTATCGGCGAGCCATTCTCGCTTCTCCATGTCATCAACGGGTAGATTTGCGATGAGTGATAACGATATTGCTCAGAAACCGAAGACCAAGTCGAAATCGAAGCTGGACCGGCCGAAGCTCTACAAGGTCATCCTCTTCAACGACGACTACACACCGCGCGAATTCGTGGTGATGATCCTCAAGGCCGTCTTCCGCATGGGAGGGGAAGCCGGCTACCGTGTCATGATGACCGCGCACAAGCTGGGATCGAGCGTGGTGGTGGTTTGCACGAAGGATATCGCCGAGACGAAGGTCAAGGAAGCGATGGATTACGCCAAGGAGGCCGACTTCCCGCTGATGTTGACGGCAGAGCCGGAAGAATAACCGTCAGCGCCTGATCTGGTAGCCCGTCTTATCCTGGCTAAAGCCGCAGTTCTTGTAGAAGCGCAGCGTTGCTGGATCCTTCGATCCCGTAAGAAGCATGACCTTGTAGCAGCCCGCTTCCCAGGCGGCCTTGACGGCGTGCTCGATCAGGGCGCGTCCGTAGCCCCGCATCCTGTGGGTCGCGGCGGTCACCACGTTTTCGATCACCGCATATGACGCGCCGTTTCTGGTCAGGTTGGGGACGACGATCAATGTTACCGACGAAGCCACAGCTTCGCCGGCATGGCCGATGAAAACCGTCATGCCGGGCTGTGAAAGGATTGCTTCGAAGCGTTCTTCGGCCTGCGCGCCGTCGATGACGGGGTCGGCCGGGTTCAGCTCGCGGTAAAGGGCAAGCAAGACCGGCAGGTCGCCAGCCTCGGCGGCGCGGATGACGAGTTCGCCGGCGGACACGTCAATCGCCCTTGTTGCCGAACATCTTCTTCAGCATTTCTGCCATCGGCCCGGTTGTCGGAAGCGCTTTTGGCTGCGCGTGGTTGCGCGCCTGATGAATGTGCGACTTGGCGGCGGGCTTCTTCTCCGCTTTAGGCTTGTCTTCATCGGCCTTGCCGCCGACCGCCAGGGCCAGCTTGTTCATCAATTGCGAGTCTTCGTTGCGGACCAGCATGTCGGCATTGTCGGCGAGCGTGTCGAGCAGGGGCTCAAGCCAGCTCTGGTCGGCCTTCGCGAAGTCACCAAGCACATGATGCTGCACCAGTTCCTTGACGCCCGGATGGCCGATGCCGAGGCGCAGGCGCCGATAGTCCTTGCCGCAATGGGCGTCGAGCGACTTGATCCCGTTGTGGCCGCCATGTCCGCCGCCCGTCTTCAGCCGCGCCTTTGCGGGCGGAAGGTCGAGTTCGTCGTAGATGGCGACGATATCCGAGGGTTGCAGCTTGTAGAAGCGCATCGCCTCGCCAACGGATTCGCCCGAAAGGTTCATGTAGGTCTGTGGCTTGATCAGCAATACCTTCTCGCCGCCAAGCTCGCCTTCGGAAATCTCGGCCTTGAACTTCTTCGACCACGGCGAAAAGCTGTGGCGCCGGTAGATGGCGTCGACTGCCATGAAGCCGATGTTGTGTCGGTTGCCGGCATACTTGCTGCCGGGGTTGCCGAGGCCGGCGATGATCAGCATGGGTATTCGTTCCTTGCGAGGTCGGTTGCCTGTCACCACCGCGAAACGGCGCCGGAGTCAAGCATTCCCTGGGGCTTGCCAGCCTTACTCGGCCGTATGTAGGCCGTATCTCGCGAAAATCTCTTTCTGCGTGCCATCGGCAATCAGCTTATTCAAGGCGTCCTGCATTTTCGCCCGCAGGTCATCGGGAAAGCTCTTTTCGCAGGCGATGCCCATTGCCTGCGATGCCAGCAGCGCCACGCGTCGCAGCGGCTGCTCGGCCTTGATCTTCTCGAAATAGGGCTCCGAAATAGGCATGAGATCCACCCGGCCGTTGAGCAGCTTGCGCAAGGTGCCGCTGAAGTCGCTCGCGAGATCGATCCGGGTGAAGCCCTTGTCCTTCAGAAGCGCTTCGGTGTAATCGCCGCGATGCGTGCCGACGGTGTACTTCTTCGCATCGTCAAGATCGGTGGCGGAGACGCTGGAGCCGATCTTTGCAACCAGGATGTTGCGGTCGATCAGAAGCGGTTCGACCCACTTGAAGATCTGGTCGCGCTGTGCGCTGTGCGCGGTCGTGAACACGCAGGTCATCGGTGTGGTCTGAGCCTGGCTGTAGGCGCGCGTCCAGGGCACCATTTCGATCGAATAATCGATGCCGGCAGATGTCATGATCTTGTCGACCTGCTCGATCGAGGCACCTTTCAACACCTTACCCTCGCGGTAGCTGAAGGGCGAGTATTCCTCGGTGAGAAGGGTGACGGTCGCGGCCTGTGCGGCGGCAAACGAGGGAAGACAAAGCAGAGTGAGTAGCATCAAGCGTTTGATCATCTGGCCTTCCCCTGATTGTCAGGATGCACGCGCCACCGCAGGCGTTGCATCAGTCAATATCTCGATCAGCCGATCGGCGTTTTGCGGGCGATGGAAGAGATAACCCTGGCCGAAATCGAGACCCATCTCGTATAGCGTTCGGCATTCGTCTTCGGTCTCTATGCCTTCGGCTATGACGGTGCAGCCCATCTTGTGGGAGAGCGTCGTGATGCTCTCGACCAGCGTCCGGCTCTTCTGGCGCACTTCTTCGCTCGCATCGTTGATCGACCGTGTGAACGACTGATCCACTTTGATGATATCGACAGGGAAGCGGTTCAGGTAGCTCAGCGATGAATATCCGGTGCCGAAATCGTCCAGCGCGATGCGGCAACCAAACCGGCGGATTTCGCCGACGATCGTTCGGATATGCGGGTTGTTGTGCATGAGCACGGCTTCGGTGATCTCGACGACGATCCGATCCGGCCGGATCCCGTGACGCCCGAGCGCCGAGGCCAGACGCGCGGGAAGGGCTGCTTCGAACTGCAGCGGCGAGAAATTGATGGCTAGGTAGCTGTCCTGCATGCCGGGCAGCCGCGATATGCGTGCCAGATGCGCGATCGCCTTTTCCATGATGGCATTGCCGACACGCACGATCTTGGAGGTCTCTTCCGCGACCTCGATAATCTCGGCCGGTGCCATCAACCCCTTCTGCGGGTGGTTGAGGCGCATGAGAGCTTCGAAGCCGGCGATGCCGCGGCCGTTCAAGTTCACGATCGGTTGCAGGTAGGCGTCGAACCAGTTTTCCGCCAATCCGGTTTCGATGCAGGTCTCGATCTCGGCGCGCGTCCGGGCGTGGTCCAGCATGCTGTTGTCGAACAGCTGCGCACCGTTCTTTCCGTCGCGCTTCTTGGCGTACATCGCCATATCGGATTTCTGCAGCAGTTCCACTGCATTCATCGCATGATGCGGGTAGATGGCGATGCCGACGCTGGCGCTGAGGTGCAGGTCGGAACCGAAGGGCTGATGGAAGACGGATGCGATCTGCTCGGCCATCGCGGTGGCGCGTCGCACGGCGTCCTTTGCGGGCAGCAGGATGGCGAACTCGTCACCGCCGAGGCGAGCAGCCTCGTCCGAAGGTGCGAGATGCATCTTGAGCCGCTCGACGAACTCGCGCAGCGCGTTGTCGCCCTCGGCGTGGCCGAGATTGTCGTTGATCCACTTGAAACGGTCGAGGTCGACGAAGAGGCAGGCGAGTTCGTTGCCGGTCTGGTCGGCTTGACGGATTTTCCTGTCGAGCACGGCTTCGAAACCCTGGCGGTTCAGCAAGCCGGTCAGGTGATCGCTGATCGCCTGCTGGTGGTTGCGCGCTTCCGAGGCCTTCAAGTCGGTGACATCTGTCATGACCGAGAGCGAGAGGACGTCGTGGCCGCCCGTCGCGGCCTTCGATTCCAGGATCAGAACGTCCATCAAGCGGTCGTTGGCGCAGATGAACTTGACGGTGACACCCGAGGCCGCCGTGCTGTCGTCACGCGTATTGCGATCAAGGAAGAGGTCGCGTGTTTCGGCGGTGACCAGATCGATGAACCGTTTTCCGATAACGTCGCGCCTGAGGTATCCGGTCGCAAACAGCCAGTAGTCGCTGACGGCGGTGATCCTGTTGTCCTCGTCGAGAGAGAACAGCATAGCCGGAGTCAGGTCGTAGATGTCGATCGCGCGGCGGTGGGCGAGCTTGAGTTCGCGTTCCTCGCTCTCGAGCTTGGACTGCATCTCGTTGAAGCTGCTGGCCAGGCGACCCATTTCGTCATTCGAACGCCAATCGACGTGATGACGCGAGCCGAGCTGTCCGGTCGCTTCAATGGCCGCGATCAGGCGCATCAGCGGGCGAATGACAAAGATGCGGTTACCGATCAGGGCCGAGCTGAAAACCGTGAGCACGGCGAAGACGAAGATCGCCATGAAGACGATCTCTTCATGCTTCAGGCCGCCGAAGAGGCCGAGTGCTGGATAGAATACAGAAATGGTGCCGAGGTTCTTGGGACCATCCACGGTATTGTAGATGATCGCGCGGGATACCTGGATGAGTTCGCCGCGGAAGGACTTCGGGATCGTGGACTGGGTGACGTCGAGCTGGCCGGACTGATCGCGGACCTGAACCTTGACGATCGCACCCTGCGAAACGACGGTGGCGCTGATCTGGGCGACGCTGTCATCATCCAGGTCCCATAGCGGCTTGGCCAGTGCCTGGGCGTTGGCGACGAGAAGCACGGAGATGTGGTCGCGGATTTCCTTGTCGGCTCTTTCGGACGACAGAAAAAGGAACAGCACAAAGAGGGGCGCAACAAAGAGAAGCAGTGCTCCGCAGACGATTGCGAGAAACCTATTCTGAACGGAATTGTGCATTTGTTCCGTTTTTCCCCTTGCCGCATTCTGGCCGTTACCTGGCGCCCTCGGCATCCTCCGGACGGTCCTGAATGCTTCCCCGAAATGTATTAAATGTTGCTGAAACGACCCCTTTCGCCAAAATGAAAAAGCCCGCCTTCGTTAGAAAGCGGGCCGTATGCTTTACAAATTATGGAAGCTATCAGGCTTCGGCTTCTTCAGCGCCTTCGTCAACGCCGCCTGCCGGAGCAATGATCGTTGCGATCGTGAAGTCGCGGTCGATAACGGTCGAAACGCCCTTCGGAAGGGTGACTTCCGAGATATGGATGCTGTCGCCGATCTTCTTGCCGCTGAGGTCAATGTTGAAGAATTCCGGGATAGCGTCTGCCGGGCAATGAACTTCGATTTCGTGACGAACGATGTTCAGAACGCCGCCGATCTTGAGGCCCTGGGACTTGTCTTCATTGATGAAGTGAACCGGGATCTCGACTGTGACCTGGGTGTTGCCGGATACGCGCAGGAAGTCCACGTGCATCGTGAAGTCACGGACGGGATCCAGCTGGTAGTCCTTCGGCAGAACCTTGTACTTCTTGCCGTCGACGTCGATCGTCGCGATCGTGGTCATGAAACCACCGGCATGAATGCGCTTGGTCACCTCATTGGTGCTGAGAGTGATAGAAATGGGGGCCTGCTTGTCACCATAGATGACAGCCGGGATAAGACCATTGCGGCGAAGTTCACGGGCGGACCCCTTACCAACCCGTTCGCGCGCCTCGGCCTTGAGCTCGTAGCTTTCGTGGCTCATGACTTTTCCTTCCGAGGTTATTTGGAGAGCTCGGCGCAGGCGTTGCCTGTCGCTGAACTGGAGGCGGGTTTCCCCATCCTCATCCGCATTGCCTCCAAGGGTGTCTGTGCGGACGCGTGCGCTATAGTATAGATGGCCCACAAAGGCAAGGCAGTATGACTGTACGATGTCAGCCCGATCGGCAAGCTCCCGGCGAGTTGCAGATCGACCTGGGAATTCGCGGTTGTGGCGCGTCGCCAACACTTAACCATATGGCGGGAATTCGTCACGCATTAATGAATGCTAATGTCAGGATCAATATAAGGAGCCTGTCTCAATCCGGTTCCCCATATGCTCCGCCTCATTACCTGCATCGGCATCGAACACAGCGCGCTGCACCTCCTCTTTGCTACCGTCATCTGCATCTCAGGCTCGCTGCTAACCGTGCGGCTGTTTTCCCGCGTCCGGCGAACGCAGGCGCTGCAGCGGATCAACTGGCTGTTCCTGTCGGGGTTCGTCGGCGGCTCGACGATCTGGACGACGCACTTCATTGCCATGCTCGGCTATCAGAGCCCGGTTCTGTTCGGCTACGAGGCGGAGTTGACACTTCTGTCGTTGTTTATCGGCATCACCTCGGCGATTGCCGGCTTTGCCATCGCGTCGCTCGGACGGGACAAGAGTGCGTTTATCGAAGCCGGCGGTGCAATCGTCGGTCTCGGCGTCGCGGCGATGCATTATGTCGGCATTTCCGGCTATAAGGTTGCCGGCGAGATTCAGTGGAACCAGGCCTATGTGATCTGCTCGCTCCTGGCCGGCGGCTTCTTCGGCGCCTTGGCGACCAACCGTGTCGTGCGGCCGAGCAGGCGCCTGAGCAAATGCGGTGCGGCCATTCCGTTGCTGCTCGCGATCGTTTCCACGCATTTCCTCGGCATGGCGGGGATGACGATTGTTCCCGATGCGAGTGTGTCCGTGCCTCCGGAGATCCTGTCGGTCGGCATCATGACGGGTCTGGTCGGGGCCGTCATGATCGTGATCCTGCTTCTCGGCGCCTCCACCTATATCATCGACATGCAGTCGACAGTCGCAGCCGTCGCCCGCTATCGCCATCTTTCCCTGCATGATCCGTTGACGAACCTCGCGAACCGGGCGGCGCTGAACGAGCACCTTCCGGCGCTGACAAAGAGCCTCAGCGACCTGACCAGCAGCATCGCGGTTCTCTGCTTCGATCTCGATCGCTTCAAGGAGATCAACGACGTGCACGGCCATGCGGCGGGCGATGCCGTGCTGCGGGCGATCGGCGAACGATTGGCGTCGGTCACCGGAGCCGGGCGATTTGCGGCGCGCGTCGGCGGCGACGAATTCGTTGTCGTCATTCGCGACCATATCGCACGTCCGGAGGCGCGCAGTCTGGCGCAGCGTCTGCTGGACGAGATCGAACGCCCTGTCGAATGGAACGGGCAATCTCTCTGCGTCGGTTCCAGTATCGGCATTTCCAGCTTCCCCGACCGGGCGCGGACGATCGACGATCTGCTGTCGCAGGCCGATGTCGCGATGTACCGCGCCAAGTCGACGATCGGCGGCAGCATTTGCTTCTACGATCCTTCGATGGACGAGGCGGCTCGCGCGCGCAATGCGCTGGCCATCGAAATGCGCGATGGTCTCAAGCGCGGCGAATTCCTGCTTTTCTACCAGCGGCAGAACGATACGGTCAGCCGTCAGGTCGTCGGCCTGGAAGTTCTCCTGCGCTGGCAGCATCCGACGCGAGGATTTGTGCCGCCGACCGAATTCATTCCGATTGCCGAAAAGACCGGCTTCATCATGGAGTTGGGGGAGTGGGTGATGCGGACGGCCTGCGCGGAGGCTGCCACCTGGCAGAACCCCCTGCGGATTGCCGTCAACGTGGCGGCTCAGCAGCTTGCCGACAGCCGGTTGCCGCAGATCGTTCATCAGATACTGATGGATACCGGCCTTGCACCTGCGCGTCTTGAAATCGAGATCACTGAAACCGGCATTGTCGCGGATCATGTGCATGCCTTGAACGCGATCCGTCGCCTGAAGGGCCTCGGCGTCCGGATAGCGATGGACGACTACGGAACAGGCTATTCCTCGCTCTCGACCTTGCAGAGCTTCCCCTTCGACAAGATCAAGATCGACCGCGCCTTCGTCGAGGGTGTTACCAACAACAAGCAATCCGCGGCAATCGTCCGGTCCACGCTTATCCTGGCGCAGAGCCTCGACATTCCGGTCCTTGCCGAAGGCGTGGAGCGGGAGGAGCACATCGATTTTCTTCGGCGAGAAGGGTGCCCGCAGGTGCAGGGCTTCCTTTTCGGCAGGCCGGTTCCGCGCCACGAGATCGAAGACCTTGTCGGCAAGCCGGCGTCCTCATCTTCCGCGACCACCGCCAACCAGGCTTCGACCGGCATCGACGGTTCGCGGGGCGCGGCAGCGTGATCGCGGCA
Source organism: Rhizobium sp. Root708 (assembly GCF_001429725.1). Classification (GTDB taxonomy): domain Bacteria; phylum Pseudomonadota; class Alphaproteobacteria; order Rhizobiales; family Rhizobiaceae; genus Rhizobium. Next base: position 191,615 of record NZ_LMHV01000042.1, read on the forward strand.
ACCCGTCGGGGTTGACATCACCCCATCGCGCACTTCACATGGCCCACCAAATGAGGCAGGAGAAATTCGGTATGCGTCTCAACGCCATAGTTCTCGTTTGTGCTGTCGTTGCGGGCCTGGCCGAGCCGGCCCTTGCCGCCGACATCACCCAGCAGGGCGCTGATAATCTCAAGCGCGACCTGACGCGCCTCCTGCCGAAGGACGCGCAGAAGAACGGCAGCATCAACGTCAATCCGGCAGGCGAGCGCTACGAGATCATCTACGATCTCGACAAGATGCTGAAGACGTTCGGCAGCCATACCGGCCTGTCGGTTTCCGGGCTGACCCCCTGGTCGATGTTCGCGACGCCTGAGGACGGCGGGCTTTGGAAGCTTGAGGGCGACAACTCGCTCGACGTTTCCGGAACCATCAAGGCCGAAGGGCAGCCGACGACGGATTTCTCCTACGGCATCAATTCCTACGTTTTCAACGCGCTGTTCGATCCCGCGATCAGCTACCTCCGCTCCGGCGACTTCTCGACGAAGGCGATACGGCTCACCTCCAAGACGGAGAAGGAAGAGGTAAAGGTCACAGCGGCGAATTCCACGACGAAACTGACCTCTTCGGACAACGAGCAGGCCGGCAGAACGAATTTTGCCGCCAGCGGAAGCATGTCGCAGCTGCTCGAGAGCGTCAGCGGCGCCGATATGCCGCTGGTCGAGATCCGGGCCGACGCATTGGATTTCGCGGCCGCCGTCAACGGCGTTGCGGCGAAGGAACTCCGCGAGATCGTGGCCTTCGTCCTCGCCCATGCCGACGACAAGAAACTGCGGCGCGCGGACAGCGAAAAGCTCAAGTCGCTGTTGCGCGATGCGTTTCCGCTCGTAACCAGCCTGAACGAGACCATCAGCTTCAGCAACGTGACCGTTTCGGCCAAGGACGGCAGCGGCGGTGCAAAGAGCATCGACTACAACATCGCCATGGCCGGCCCAACCAACGCGACCCGGTTTGACGTCGGCGTCACAGCGCAGGGGATCACGCTCGACAGCGCTCTCGTTCCGGCAGCCTATTCCGCGTTCCTGCCGCAGTCCTTCAGCATGCAGTTCTCCATGCCGGACATGGATTTTGCCACCTTCGGCGACGAACTGTTGAAGATGGACTTCACGAAATCCAAGGGGTCGGACGAGGCGGGCAAGAAGGCTTTCGAGAAGCTGTTCAAGGATGACAACCTGGTGATTGGTTTCCCGAAAATCTCCGCCGTTTCCAGCATGTATGATGTCGATCTCTCCGGCGAATTGCGCGGGCACTCCACGTCACAGAAGGAGTATTCGCTCGATGCATCCATCGTGGCGCGGGATTTCGACAAGACGATCACCGCCATCCAGGATCTCGCCAAGACCAACCCCGACCTAAACCAGGTCTCGTTCGGGCTGATGATGGCGAAGGGCTTTGCGAAGACCGATACCGACGGGCGCCAGCGCTGGGATATCAACGTCGCCAAGGACGGCGCCGTGACGGTCAACGGTCAGGTCGTCAAGGGCGCCGACTAGCGTTTCCGCCGCCTCTTGCGCGTCTTGCGATGCAGGTTCATTCTGGTCTAGCCCCGATGCTCCGTTGAGCGGGGCTTGCCAGCTTGTGGACTGGCGTAAGGGCGGCTGCGATGAACTGTGCGGCCTGCGGTTTTGTGATCCAGAGCGGCTTTGCGTTTTGTCCCAAATGCGGCGCAAAGCAACCGATCTCTTGTGCCGCCTGCGGCCAGCAATGCGCTCCCGACTTTCTGTTTTGCCCCCGTTGCGGGAAGTCTCTCAGCAATAGTTCCGCCGCAAGCCCGGAACCGGCTGTCCCGGAGAGTGTACCCGCCACGCGTGGTCTTGACGATGCCGCCGCCGACCGGCGGCCGCTGACCGTGCTTTTCGCAGACCTCTGCGGGTTCACGACGCTGAGCGAACAGTTCGATCCGGAACTGATGCGTAGCCTGCAGAACGAGCTTTTCGATGAGCTCAGCCGTTGTGTCGTTGCCTATGGAGGCTTCGTCGACAAGTTCGTCGGCGATGCGCTCCTGGCGCTGTTCGGTGCGCCGACGGCCCATGAGGACGATCCGCACCGGGCTCTCTGCGCGGCGATGGACATGGAAAGGGGCGTCGCGGAACTCGGAGCCCGCAGGCGCGAGTTCGCCGGAATTCCCCTTCAGCTTCATATCGGCATCAATACCGGTCCTGTGGTGACCGGCAGCTTCGGGACGGGCGGTGCGCGCTCCTATTCAGTAACAGGCGATACGGTCAATACGGCCCAGCGCCTGCAGTCCCTGGCCGCGCCCGGTGAGATTCTCGTCGGTCCGGTAACGCATCGGCTCACCCGCCACGCTTTCGGGTTCGAAAACCTCGGAACTCAAGAGTTGCGCGGCAAAAGCGGTATCGTCGCCGTGCATCGTCTCGTCGGCGCGCTCGAAACGCCGCATGCCGCGCGGGGTCTGGAAAGCCTCGGCCTGCGGGCCGAAACGATCGGCCGCGACGCCGAACTGGCGCGGATGACCGACTGTCTCGAGCTTGCCTGCGCCGGTAGCGCGCAGCTGGTGCAGCTCGTCGGCGAGGCGGGGATCGGCAAGTCGCGGCTCGTTCGAGATTTCCTGGCCAGGATCGAAGAGGACGACACATTCACGGATGTCGTCGTGCGTTGCGCGGTATGCTCGCCGCTCGGCGATCAATCCTACGGCACGCTGGCCTCGGTGCTGCGCAGTGCCTACGGGATTGCAAATCGCGAAAGTGCGGCGAAGACCGTCGAGCTTCTGACCGCCGGTCTGAGGGGACTCGGTTTTCCCGAGGAGAACGTTGCCGAGCTCTCGCCGCTGCTGTTCTGCGTGTTCGGCTTCGGTGATCCGGGCGACGCGCTTCGCCATCTCGAGCCGGAGCAGTTGCGACGGCAGATTTTCTATGCGACCCGGACGATCATCGAGCGGCGCCTGGCGATCAGTCCTCTCGTGCTTGTCGTGGAGGACATGCACTGGGCCGATGCAGCCTCGATCGACGCCCTGCGGTTCGTGCTGGATCGGCTGGAGCGGACGCGGTTGATGATGGTGACCACCGCGCGGTCCTCGGAGGAGGGAGAGGGGTTGGCATCGAACCGAACCAACCGCACCATTCTCCGCCTGGCGCCGCTGTCGCTCCCGGACGGAGAACGGCTGCTTTCGCAGTTCTTCGGAGCCGAGCTTCCTACGGATATCCGCAGTGGGATTCTCACGCGGTCGGGCGGCAATCCGCTGTTCATCGAGGAGATCGTTAGAAGTCTCATCGATACCGGGATGGTCGTCTCTCGCGATGGGGCCTGGGCTTTCCCCACCGGAGACGGCGGGGCGGAGATCCCGATGAGCCTGCAGGCCATGCTGCTTGCTCGCATCGACCGATTGCCCGCCGACACGAGGCGATTATTGCAGGAGGCCGCTGTCGTCGGGCCGCGCTTTGAAGCCGTCTTGCTGCAGGCGGTGGCGTCGGATCGGGCAAATGTCGAGGCCGACCTCGACGCGCTTTGCGCGGCGGAAATTCTGGTCGAGGAGGTGAGAGGACCGTCGGGCGGAACCTATGCTTTCACACAAACCCTGCTGCACGATGTCGTCTATCACAATCTGCTGCTGCAGCGACGGAAGGAATTGCATGGCCGGATCGGGGTCGCGATGGAGCGGCTGCTGCCCGCCGGCCTGCCGCGGCTCGAGGATGTCGCGTTGCTGGGACACCACTTCCGTCAGGCCGATGAGGTTGCCAAGGGCGCCCACTATCTGACCGAAGCGGGCGACCTGGCCGGAAAGGCCTATGCCAATGACGACGCGATGCGGCTCTATCTCGAGGCCTTCGCCGCGATCGGGGAACGGGGCGATATGCTGCGACAAAGGCTGATGCTCTGCGAGCGTTTGGCCGATCTCTGTAGCGCGGCCGGTGACCGCACTGCCGCTCGGGGCTATTGCGAGGAAGCGCTTGCGGCATATCGAGCCTGTGACGACCGGTTAGCGGCGGCGCGGATGCTGCGAAAGCTCGGTCGCCTCGATGTGAATGCCGGCAGGCGGGATCTGGCGGATGCGTTTTTCATGGAGGCCAGCACTTGCCTGGAGGGGATGCCCGCATCCATTGAACTGGCGCATCTGCTACAGGAACGTGGGCATCTCGCCTTCAGGCAGGGGGATCATCAGGCGGCGGCGCGCTGGGCCGATGAGGCGCTGGCGTGCCTTGAGGACGTGAACCTCACAAATGCGGAAGCGGCGCAGGCGAGGGCCGAAGCGCTGAACACCAAGGGTGTGGCCCTTGCCCGCCTCGGTTATCACCGGCAGGCAGTGGGGGAGGTCGAGGCCAGTCTTCGAGTGGCTGAGCAGGCACAATTGCTTCGTGCGGCATGTCGGGCCTACTCCAATCTCGGTGTGCTCTATGCCATCGTCGATCCGGCCAGCGCCATCAAGGTCTGCCGGCGCGGGCTCGATCTTGCCATCGGGATCGCCGACCTTGGTTTTCAGGCAAGGCTTCACGCCAACCTCGCGGTCGCATGCTGTACCTTCACCGACCGGTGCGCGAGCGAAGGGCTGCCGGCTGCGGAGCGCGCGATCGAGATCGATCGTGCGCTCGACCAGCGCGACCATCTCGCCGTGCCGCTCATCGTCCTCGGCCAGATTCATCAATGCCACGGCGAGCTGCGGCTGGCACGGCGATGCTATCAGGAAGCGCTCCAGCTGGCGGTGGAGATTGGTGAGCCGCAGCTTCTGTTTCCATGCTATGATGGACTGGCAACACTGGATCTCGAGACAGACGACATGGCGAGTGCGGAGCATAATTTCGCGTTGGCAAAGGACGTTTGTGTCCGCCATGGCCTGGATCCCGATGCACTCGTCGTGTTGCCTTTTCTGGATTGAAGAATGCGGCGGTTCGAGGCCGTCGGATAAAGGGGCGTACCGAGTTTCGTTGCCGACGCATTGCGCCGGCGGACTAGCGAAGGAGGAGACCATGCCGGAGACCCGGAGTGACAGACCCCTGAAGCCAGGCGATCGCGCGCCCAATGTCGTGCTCGACGCGATCACGCGTCAGGGAAAGATTGCCATCGATGATTTTCGCGGCCAGAAGCCGGTTCTGGTCGGCCTCTTTCGCGGATTGCACTGTCCCTTCTGTCGGCGCCAGATTGCCGCCATGGCGAACCTCGCCGGCGAGCTGCAGCAAAAGGGCATCGATAGCCTGACCGTCGTCAACACGCCGACCGAGCGGGCAAGGCTGTACTTCCAGTACCATCCCATACCCAATCTCCTAGCGGCTTCCGATCCGGATCAGATTTCCCATCGCGCCTTCGGGCTTCCGAATGTCGAATTCACGGAATCGGAGACCGCATGGCCCTACAAGATCGGGCTCAACGTGGTGAACTCGATGCGCGTCGACATGCCGGAACTGCCGCAGCCGATGGATCCGATGGCGGCGACGGAATACCTCGACAAGGCCGACGGTTACGAATTCGACGATGACGACAGGCGCATGATCGCGAAGGGCCAGGGGCAGCTGGTCGGCGAATTCCTCCTCGACCGAGACGGCTTCGTTCGCTGGTGCTTCACCGAGGTCGCGGATGACGGACGCCATATGTTCGGTGTTCCGGCACCCCAGGAAGTGATGTCGGCGGCATCCCACATCGCCGCGTGACGGCGATCAGGGCCGGCACTCTCCCGGGCCGATGATACGGAAGCCGCCATTGCCGGCTTCGCATGCATTCGGGAAGGTGCGCATCTCGGGTCCACGCTGGCCGCAGACGGGGCGGTATTCGCGTGTGCAGATGCCGCCTGGCCTTTGCGGGTGATCAGGCTCGGGGCGCGGCGGCTTCGGCAGCGGCGGCATTGGCGTGACGGGCGGCTGGCGACGGCATTCTCCCCGGGCGACGATCGCAAAGCCGTCGGCGCGAGCCTGGCAGGCGTTGCCGAAGGTCTGCACTCGTCCGCCCCGTTCGCCGCAAACGGGGGCGTATTCCATCGTGCACATCTGCTGTTGTGGCGGGCGAGGGCGCGGCGGTGGCCGCGAATAGCCGGGATCGGTCTCGACCGTGCAGGCCAATAACACCGGCGCAATCAAGATCAGCGCAAGCTTTTTCGCGGATATGAACCGGGCGTGTCGCATCTGCGTCCTCGACGTTTGAGAATTTCGAGGAACCCTAGCGGAAGCTGCACGTCGGAAAAAGAGGCCGGCGCGCAGATGCTTTTTCGATTGTCGTCCGATCAGTCGAAGAGGCTGGAGACGGACTCTTCCTGGCTCGTGCGGTTGATGGCTTCGCCCATCAGGCTCGCGGTGCTGAGCACACGGATATTGTGCGCCGACTGGACGGCCGTGGTCGGCTGAATGGAGTCGGTGATCACCAGCTCGCGAAGCTTCGAGGAAGTGATGCGGGTGACAGCGCCGCCCGAGAGCACGCCATGAGTGATGTAGGCGGTGACGCTGGCGGCACCCTGAGCGAGCATAGCGTCAGCGGCATTGCAAAGCGTGCCGCCGGAATCGACGATATCGTCGATCAGCAGGCAGTCCTTGCCGTTCACGTCACCGATGATGTTCATCACTTCGGATTCACCGGGGCGGTCGCGACGCTTGTCGACGATCGCCAACAGACAGTCCAGGCGTTTCGCGAGCGAACGAGCGCGCACGACACCGCCGACGTCGGGTGAAACGACCATGACGTTGCCGAGGTTGTAGTTGGCCTTGATGTCGCGCGTCAGGATCGGCACGGCATAGAGGTTGTCTGTCGGGATATCGAAGAAGCCCTGGATTTGTCCGGCATGGAGGTCAAGGGTCAGCACGCGATCGGCGCCGGCTTCAGTAATGAGGTTCGCGACGAGCTTTGCCGAAATCGGGGTGCGGCCTGAAGCGCGGCGATCCTGACGGGCATAGCCAAAGTAAGGAAGGACCGCGGTGATGCGACGTGCCGAAGAGCGGCGCATCGCGTCGATCATGATCAGCAGCTCCATCAGATGGTCATTCGTCGGGAAAGACGTCGACTGCACGAGGAAAACATCCTCGCCGCGCACATTTTCCTGGACTTCGACGAAGATTTCCTGATCGGCAAACCTTCGGACCGTGGCTCTGCCCAAGGGCACATTGAGATAGTTGCAGATCGCTTCGGCGAGATGCCGGTTCGAATTGCCTGCGAAAACCTTCATCTTGGTCCGCCTGTTACCTGCTGATAGCCGCGCTTTTTAGCCAGCTTCTTCGTGAATGCAAGCGTAAAGGCGTCTCACGCTCCCATATTTCTGAAAAGCTTGTGGCTTAGCCGCCACGCCCCTCGCGCCACGACGAAAACTCGCTGATCGTTCGCGATGCGATCTGCTGCATCACTGATGCCGGAACGCCTGCCCACGGGTCCTGGGCAGAGGACGGCACCTGTTCCTGTCCCTGTATGCGGTGGAGGCGGGCGCCGCTGTTATCAAGCACGTCCCAAACGTAGACCACCGTGACATTTCCGCTGTCGGTGAAGGCGGAGAGATAGCCCTTGAGGATATAGGCGCTGCTGTTGTCGTTGGAGCTCTTGATCGAAAGGCCGTGGGAGCGCGCCTCGTTGCCGAGCTGCCTGGACAATGGCGTGACGGCCTGGACCGGGGCGCCGATGATCGGAAGAAAACGCACCGTCGCGCTGCCCTGTGCCGGAGCCGATCGCACCATTGCCGTTTGTTCGGGCTTTGCGGCGGGCTGCTCGACCATATCCTCTTCTTCGGCCTGCGCGTTCGATACCGGCTCGGAGAGAGGCTGGCTCTGGATCGGCGCCGATACCGCGGGGGAGCGGCTTTCGTTCTGCAGCGCCAGCGCCTGTTCGTCCATGGTTGTCGGCGGAGCGCCGCTTCCCTGCCTTGGCTGCTGGACGTAAGCCGGTTGCTCGACATAGGCCGGATGATAGCCGCCGCTGCCCTGTCGGGACTCGACCGCAAAGGCCTGCCTGCGTGAGGACGCGCCGGCCATCTGCTCGGCTTCGCCCTGGCTGACGGGGGATGAGCGCTGTGTGCTCGAGGATCCGCCGATGTCGACGAGAGGCGTTAGCGTCAGGGCATCGGTGGTGTTGCAGGCAGAGAGCAGGGCAAGGCATGCAAAAAGCGTGGATGCTGTCGCAATTCGCGTCATCCCTCGTGTCGTCCTTCCCGCATGCGCGTACAGCCCCGACCGACTTTATGACGGCCCGGGTCGGTCCGTGTCAATTGCGGATTGTCATCGACCAGGGCTCAGACGTTGAGGAAGTCGAGCGGATGCCGCGAAAGGGCGCGCGGCGCGGCGTCGGTTGTCACGTAGGTCTGGCCAAGCGTCATCGCAGCACCGCTGTCGGAGTCCATGATGATCATATGCAGGAAAAGCGACATACCGGGCTCGATCGGCTGAGGGTTTCCGACGTGGAACATCTGGTGCTCCATCCACGAGGGGGAGAAGCGGGCGCCCAGCGAGTAGCCGCAGGCATTCAGGCGATGGCGTGCCAGTCCTCGCTCGTCCATGATCTTGGCGTGCATGTCGAAAACATCACCAAAGACCTTGCCGGGAGTGAGCACGGTTTCGGCCGCCTGCATCGTCTCCAGGCAGGCATTGTAGAGCTCGCGATGGCGGTAGCTCGGTTCCCCGATCACGATCGTCCGCATCATGGCTGCGTGGTAGTGGGCATAGACGCCGGCCCATTCGAGGGTGAGCTGGTCGTTTGCGTCGAGCTTGCGCCGGCCGGCCTTATAGCGGCAGAGCAATGCATCCTGCGCGGAGCCGATGATGAACTCGTTGGCGGCGTAGTCGCCGCCGCCGGCGAGCACGGCTCCCTGCATCGCGGCCAGGATTTCAGCCTCGTCGGCGCCAGGCTTGGTCAGGGCGAGAGCGGCATCGAGAGCGTCGTCGGCAAGCGCTGCTGCTTTCTCCACATAGACGATTTCGGCGTTGCTCTTGACCAGCCGCAACCGGCTGACGAGGTAGGACGCATCGATGATCTGGCCGAACGAGGCAAGCTGCGTATCCAGTTGACGGGCAACCCGTCCGGTCATTCCATGCGTGTCGTACTCGACCCCGATGCGGGCGCCGAGCAAATCCATTTCGACCAGCATATTCTTCAAGTCGACTGTCGGATCGGCATTCACGCGGTCGACCCAAACCTGAATATTGTCGAGGATCGAGGTATGGCGCGCTTGCCTGAGGTCGGCCGAGCGCGTCAACAGCGCCATCGTGCCGTCGGCTTTCACGACGAGTGTCTGGAAGAAGCAATAGCCGAAGGTGTCGTATCCGGTCAGCCAGTACATGCTTTCCTGCGCGAACAGCAGGACCGCATCCAGCTTGTCTTCCTTCATTCCGTCCGTAAGCCGTATCAGGCGATTTGCGAATTCGGTCTTTTCGAAATGAAGGGCCATGTCGTTCAAACCTCCCTGATGGAAATCGCCGAGATCTGCCGGCCGTAGTCCGGTTCGCGATTGTGCGTCGTTCGGCGATAGGAGAAGAAGCGTTCGTCGTCTGGATAGGTGCAGATGCCGAGGCTCTCCGCACGAATGCCTGCGGCACGCAGTCGGTCGACGGTGAGCGTCGGAAGATCGAACATCGCGTGACCGGGTTTCGACGACGGGGTGAAATAGCGTTCGTAAGACGGGTCGTAGCCGAGGAAGCGATCAACGAATTCCGGGCCGACTTCGTAGCTGCCGCGGCTGATCGACGGGCCTAGGCAGGCTACGATCGTATCGCGGGTGGCACCGAGCTTTTCCATCGCGTCGACGGTGTTTTCCAGCACGCCGGTCAGCGCACCCTTCCAGCCGGCATGGGCAGCTCCGACGACGCGATGCTCGGGATCGGCGAAAAGGACCGGACCGCAATCGGCGGCGAGCACGCCGAGCACAACGCCCGGCGTCGCCGTCACCATCGCATCGGCTGCGGGGCGGGTGCCGTCATATCCGGGCTCGATCACCACGACATCTGGCGAATGGACCTGATGAACGGTGGCAAGACTTGTCTCCGGAAGATCGAACCATTCGGCGACGCGCCGGCGGTTCTCGACGACCTTCTCGCGTTTGTCGTTCGAGCCGAGGCCGACATTCAGCCCTCTATATATACCCTCGGACACGCCGCCCTGCCGGGTGAAGTAGCCATGGCGAATGGCGTCGCCCGTCGCCTCAGTCAAAAGGGCGCTTTGAAGCGGTGCCGGGGAGGGCGTGTCAGTCATCAGCAATTCCGAGATTGGTATGGGCTTCTTTTCGAAACGGTCTTCAACAAGAGCGAATGTTGGTCAGTCGAAAACATCCTGTCAATCTACTGGTCGAAAAGGCATGAGATCGACCGCCGGATATGAAACGGCCATGACCTTGAACAGTTCCCCCATTTTGCCTTCGCCTTCACCGGCCAGTCGATCGACGGCGGCCTGGATCATCTGCTGGGTATTCGGCTGACGGTCACGGCCGAGTGCGGCAGCGCGCTCCAACAGGCCGAGGCCGACGAGGAAATCGCCCTGGTGCAGTAGGCCGTTCAGATACAGGCCGGACGCCTGCGCGGTCTCGGCAAGCGCCTGAAAATCGACATGCGAGGTGAGGTCGGCTTCGCCGGGGTGAGCCAGCGGCGGGTCGAATTCATGCATGCGGACGGCCTGGAGCGTGTCGCCGAAACCGGTGATCAGGTGACCGTAGTCGATCGCAAGCGCTGTACCGCCGAACTGCATCAGGCGGTCGCCGATCGCCGTCATGACCGATTGGCGCGCTGGCGAGATTTCGAACAGGGTCCCGACCGGAACGGACGAGGCTTGGGCCGGTAGTAGGGACGGGTCTATGCCCGCGACGCCGATGCCGAACGACAACTCGCCCTGCGCATCAACGCCGACCATGCGCTCGCGAAATCCGGTGGGCGTTTTGATGAATTGCCGTATCGGGATCGCATCGAAGAGTTCGTTGGCGGCGATCAGGGTAAAGCCCTGCGGTACTTCGTCGAAGCTGTCGTGCCAACTGATCCTGCCACTGTGCGCGACAAGCGTCTCCTGCTGGATATCTCGCAGGCGTTCGCTCGTCTCGACCAGATGAATGCTCATCGCGTCGAAAAGTGGCGGCGCGAGGCGCTCGATGACGCGAAGCATGTCCGCCATCATTGTCCCGCGGCCGGGTCCGATTTCCACCAGCCTTGCGTCGGCAGGCGCACCGTGGCGTTGCCAGGCATGGACGATGAAGACGCCGATCATTTCGCCGAAGAGCTGGCTGACCTCAGGTGCGGTCACGAAATCGCCGGAACGGCCGAAGGGTTCGCGTGTCCTGTAGTAGCCGTGATCAGGGTCCGCCAGGCAAAGCGAAAAGTAATCCGTTACGCTGATCGGACCGTTAGCCTGGATAATCGTCTTGATCTTTTCCCCGAGAGCAGTCGTCATGGGCTCCTCCATACCGGCGCAGGTCAGCTTTGCAGGGCCGCGCGGCTACGGGCGCGGACGATGGCCCACAGGCCAAGCAGGACCATCGGCGACGACAGCACCATTCCCATGGTCAGCCAGTTGGTTCCCAGCAGATAGCCAAGCTGCGCATCGGGTTCGCGGAAGAACTCGACGAATATTCGCGACAGCGCATAACCGCAGACGAATACGCCAGTGACCAGGCCCGGTGTCTTCAGTGCGCGGAAGGCGAAAATCAGGATCGTCAGCACGAGCAGGAGAACGATGCCTTCGAGGCCCGCTTCGTAGAGCTGGCTGGGATGGCGGGCGAATGGGCCGCCGTTCGGGAACACGAAGGCCCAGGGCACATCCGTCAGGCGGCCCCAGAGTTCGCCGTTGATGAAGTTCGCGATCCGGCCGCAGAACAGGCCGATCGGAACGACGGCCGAAACGATGTCGAAAAGGTTCCAGAGCGGGATGCCGTTTCGCCGTGCGAAAATGATCATGGCGATGGTTGTGCCGGTCAGGCCGCCGTGGAACGACATACCGCCGTTCCAGATCTGAATGGCCCGGATCGGGCTCTCGATGACGGCAGGCATGTCGTAGAAAAGAATGTAGCCGATGCGCCCGCCAAGAACGATGCCCAACGCCACCCAGACAATGAAGTCGTCGAGCTGGGGCTTCGAGATGGGCGAGACGTTGCCCGGCCAAAGCGCGTCATTGCCGGCAATCAGGCGCGCGTAATACCAGCCGAGCATGATGCCCGCGACATAGGCGAGGCCGTACCAGTGAATGGCGACGGGGCCGATCGAAAACGCGATCGGATCGATATCGGGAAAAGGCATGATGGCCAGGAGGTTGGCTACGGTCGGCAAAGTGTCCCCATCCGCTGGCGCACAGACCGATCGAGGGCTGAAAGACTCAATGTCCGTACGCGTCTTCGAAGTGCAAAGGCATCCGATCCGCGTCTTTTTCAAGGCGCACGGCACCCAAGGTTGGCGGAAGATGGCCTTGAGCCGACGGGCGGTCAAGTCGATTGTGAGCGATGGGTCGCGCAGGCTGCTCCTTATCCAGTGCAAAGCGCTTGCATCCTTAACGGCGAAGCCCTACCTCATCTCCGAGGGCCATAGATGGCCGGAATTCAAGTGTTTCAAAGGGAGTAGTCCGCCATGACGACAGGGACAAACCGCATCATGGACGAGTTCGCCAAGCTCATGACCGACGCGGCCGGCGCGGCCCAGGGCGTGCGCAAGGAAATCGAAACGGCTTTCAGTGCGCAGGCCGAGCGCTGGCTGAACAGCCTGGACGTCGTCAAGCGCGAGGAATTCGAGGCTGTTCGCGAAATGGCGATCAAGGCTCGCGACGAAAACGACGCCCTCGTGGCGCGCATTGCTGCTTTGGAAGAGAAGCTGGCTGCCGCCGGCAAGTAATCCCGTTCTGGCACAGGTCGCGGTGTGACCTTTAAGAGACACGCCGCGGCTACACCCAAAAAATCAGGTGTGCTTATCCACCTGTGGACACTGCCAAAAAAGCCAATTCGCAGAGTCGCTTAATCCCTCCTGCTGAATGCAAATCCGAAGACCTTTCCACAGTGGCGTTCCCTAAAAGGCCCCTCGGGGGGCTGGCATGCCCCCGGACGCATTATACACTGATTTTAAATGATGATTCGAAGCGGTTGGTAAGCTCCAGGCAGGGTAACTGCGTAAGTCTGGTAGCGGTTCAACGGTCATCTGGGTTGGTGGTTTCCGGTAGCTGCGTGTGTTCTTGCCTGCGTCGTGTTTGACGAAGTTGAGCCGCATTCACTCCGGTCAAGAAGGTGCTGCATGAGCCTCATGGAATTGGAAGTCGAGCGTCAGTCGAACCCGGTCGATATGATCGAGTACGTTGCCGCCAATAACGACTGGGCTTTCGAGCGGTCTGGCGATGATGAAATCGCGATGACGGTCGAAGGTAAATGGACGGACTACCACGTCTCCTTTTCCTGGATGGAAGAGTTCGAAGCCTTGCATCTCGGATGCGCGTTCGACGTCAAGGTTCCGGAACAGCGGGTCAACGAGGTGACGAAGCTTCTGGCCGGGATCAACGGCCAGGTGTTGATGGGTCATTTTGATCTCTGGCGCCAGGAAGATGTCATTATTTTCCGTCAGTCTCTTCTTCTTGCTGGTGGCGCGGAGCCGACGAACCGTCAGGTCGAGGTGTTGCTTGCGAGCGCGCTCGATACTTGCGAGGCCTATTTTCAGGCTTTCCAGTTCGTGATCTGGTCCGGAATGGACGCTGCTCGCGCCATGGAAGCGGTTCTGTTCGAAACGGTAGGCGAAGCATAAGATGATTTCAGGTGTTTCGGCGTCGGCGCCCATCGTTCTTGTGGGCGCCGGTAACATGGGCGGCGCAATGCTGGCCGGCTGGCTGAAGAGCGGCGTTGCCGGTAGTTCCGTGGTCGTTGTCGATCCCGGTCCATCCGAGAAGATGATGGACGCAATCCGGGACGCCGGTGCAACGCATGTTACGGCCGTTCCCGCCGACCTGAAGGCGGGCGTGCTTTTTATCGCCGTCAAGCCGCAGGTCATGGAAACGGTGTTGCCGGCTGTCAAAAGCGCTGTCGGTGCCGCGACGGTGGTTGTCTCGGTTGCAGCCGGTAAGACGCTGAAATTCCTTGAAACGCATCTTGGCGAAGCGGCGATGGTTCGCGCCATGCCGAATACGCCTGCCATGGTCGGGCGCGGCGTTACCGGTGCCTTTGCCAATGCAAAAGTCACCGAACAGCAGCGCGATCAGGTACAGGCGCTGTTGCGTGTTTCGGGTCCTGTGGAATGGGTGCCGACGGAAGCCGACATCGATTCCGTCACGGCTCTCTCGGGCAGCGGCCCGGCGTATGTGTTCTATCTCGTCGAGTGTATGGCAGAAGCAGGCCGTAAACTTGGCCTGCAGGCGGACCTTGCCATGCGGCTCGCACGAGAAACTGTCGCGGGGGCTGGTGAACTTTTGCACCAGTCCCCCGACGACGCCTCGCGTCTGAGGCAGAACGTCACGTCGCCCGGCGGCACGACGGCAGCTGCGTTGTCGGTCCTGATGGCCGAGGATGCGATGCAGCCGTTGTTCGACAAGGCGCTCGAGGCAGCCCGCAAGCGTGCGGAAGAGCTCGCCGGCTGAGGGAATCCAGATATGGCCGAAGAAATAACCTATGCCGATTTCGAGCGCGTCGAAATCCGGGTCGGGACGATCGTCGAGGCAAGTCCGTTTCCGGAAGCCCGCAAACCGGCGTTCAAGTTGCTGATCGATTTCGGGCCGGAGATCGGCCTGAAGAAATCATCGGCGCAGATTACCGTTCATTACACCCCGGAGAGCCTCGTCGGTCGACAGGTTCTCGGTGTCGTCAATTTCCCGCCACGACAGATCGGCCCCGTTCGCTCGGAAGTCCTGACGCTGGGTTTCGAGGACGAAGCCGGTGCGATCGTGCTCGCCGCAACCGACAAGCCGGTGCCGAACGGCAAGAAGCTGATGTGATCAGTGAATTTCTCGCGACAGAGGATCTGTCAGCGAGAAATCATGAAATGTCGCCTCGAAGCCGGCGCGCTGCGGCGAGCAAAACACCGGGCCGACGTCGAGCTCGGCGAACTGCGGGTCGAACCATGCGAGCCGCGCCATGCGCCAGTCGGTCATCCCGTCCGTTTTGTACTGGATGAAAAGCGCGTCGCCATTTTTCGTTACTCTGACATTTATCCGCTCGAATGCGTGATTAAGCCGAAAGGCTGACCAGTCCGAGCGCTTGTTCGTGACGACGACGCTGAAATGCTTTGCGCCGTCGGTGTATTCGATGCCGCATTTCATCCAGTTCGTCTGATCGGCTCGCACCATCAGCCCCGCCTGATCGTAAAGCGCCTGATAATCGGCGGAGAAGCAGACTTCGGCGGTGAAATTGCCGCGACGCCGCGCATGCAGGAAATGGCCATCGTCACGATGGAAGCCATAGTAGGTTTCCTGCCAGAAATCGGTCTTGTCGCCAGAGCGGACAAGCAGCGAGCCGTCAGGCTGCTCTTCAGCGAGCGGTGGCGGGTTCAGCCATTGCATTCCAGAAGAAACGAAACCCATCGGTCCTCACGCAGGTAAGCGGATCGTTGCCCGCAGCCCGCCGAGCGGGCTGTCGCCGAGCATGACATTGCCACCATGGCTGCGGGCGATGTCGCGAGCGATCGCCAGGCCAAGGCCGGTGCCGGAGGCATCGAGATTGCGCGCCTCGTCAAGCCGGAAGAAGGGCTTGAAGACATCCTCACGGTTCTTCTCGGGAATACCGGGGCCATCGTCGTCGAAGGTGACGGTCAACCATTTCGCGCTGTGCTTGGCATCGATCTTCAGCGTATTCGCATAGCGCCGCGCGTTCGAGGCAAGGTTGGTAACAAGGCGCGTAAAGGCATTCGGCCGGACGGAAATGATGTCTTCGCCCTCGATCGAATAGGCGAGGTTCTTTCCGTTCAGGGTGAAGTCCGGTTCGAGCTTTTCGAAGAGGTCGCTGAGCTTCAGCTCCCCGACATCCTCTTCGACTTCGCTGCGCGCGAAGGCCATGTATGCTTCGAGCATCGACTGCATGTCGTTGATGTCTTCGTTCAGCCCCTGCAGATCGGGGTGATCGCCGGCGAGGGCAAGCTGCAGCTTGAAGCGGGTCAGGATGGTGCGCAGGTCGTGGCTCACGCCTGTCAGCATGGCAGTGCGTTGCTCGATCTGTCGCTCGATGCGTTCGCGCATCAGAATGAAGGCAAGGCCGGCGCGGCGCACTTCATCGGCGCCGCGCGGATAGAAGCTCTCGGCTTTCTGTCCCTTGCCGAAGCTCTCGGCGGCGGCCGCCAGCGCCTGGATCGGGCGGATCTGGCCGCGCAGGAAGAGGATCGAGATGCCGATCAGGACAAGCGACGCTCCGACCATCCAGACGATGAAGATATGTGTGTTCGAGGCATAGGTCTGGCTGCGCCGCGCTAGCACACGCAGGATCTTGTCCGACAGCTTGACGCGGATTTCGACCAGGTTTGAATCGCCGACCGTGTCGATCCAGAAAGGTCGCTTGATCTGGTCGGTGAGCTCGTCGCTGAGAATGCCGTCGAGGATTGAGAAGAACGGCTTGATCCGCGGTGGCGGCAGCTCGCCGTCAGGCTCGACGGAGATCTGCAAGCCGAGCTGATCGCGGGCGATACGCGTAACTTCGCTGTAATCGGTGTCCTGCGGATAGGTCTCGATGATCTGGATGATTGCGGCGATGTCGCGCGTGACAGCCATCGAAAGCCGCTGCGTGACCATTTGCCAGTGCCGTTCCATGAACACGGCGGCCACGACCGACTGCAACAGCACCATAGGTATGATGATGATGAGAAGGGAGCGGACGTAGAGGCCCGTCGGGAGATAATGGCGCAATCTGCGGGTTATCCAGCGCCAACCATGCGCGGGCCCGCGGTCCTCGCGCCGCAAAGAGTCGAATGTCACCATCTAAACCGCCGGTCCTGACATTGGGCGTTCAATCGATGCTCAGCCGGTATCCTATACCACGAACCGTCTGGAGCCAGACCGGATTTGCCGGATCGTCCTCGATTTTCCTGCGCAGGCGGTTGATCTGTACGTCGATCGTCCGTTCGCCGACGTCCACGTCGTTGCCGATCAGTTCGTGGCGCGGGATCGTATCGCCCGCGCGTTTCGCGAAGAGCAGCATGATCTCCTGCTCCCGGTCGGTGAGGCGTACGACTTCGGATGCCTTCTTCAGTTCCTTGCGGGTCAGAGAGAAGGTGTAGGGGCCGAACATGACCTGTTCGATCTTCGGCGTGTCGTTGGAGGCGTTGCGGCGCAGGATGTTGTTGATGCGCAGAACGAGCTCGCGCGGATCGAACGGCTTCGACAGGTAGTCGTCGGCGCCTGCCTCCAGGCCGGCAATCCTGCTTCCGGATTCGGCAAGCGCCGTCAGCATGATGATCGGCACGTTCTTGATCGAACGCAATCCTTTCGTCACGTCGATACCGGACTCGCCGGGCATCATCACGTCCATCACGATGAGGTCGAAATCGAGGCCGGCCAGTTTGCGCCGTGCCTCGGCGCCGTCGGCCGCCACCGTCACCCGGAAGCCGTTCTCCGCCAGATAGCGATTGAGAAGGGCGCGGATACGGGTATCGTCGTCCACAACGAGCAGATGAGCCGCATCGTCCGAAATCACTGTCTTTGGCGCCATTCAGTCCGCTTTCGAATATTATGTGTTCCGCATGCCCCTCAGGAAGGCTTTGACACCGTCCCGCATTTCGGCAGAAGCCCCGTCGAATGCCTTCTCAATACGGCGCGATTGCGGCTCCGCGAGTGCGAAGGCCAATTCGCGGCCTGCTTCGGTCGGATAGAGCTTGCGTTGCCGCCTGTCTTCCGGACCAGCAATCTGGCGAATATAACCCGAATCGATAAGTTGTTTGAGTACCCTTGCGAGACTCTGCTTGGTTATCTTCAACGTATCGAGCAGATCGGCAACGGTCATGCCCGGGTTTCGGTTAACGAAATGCACCACCCGATGATGAGCGCGCCCGAAGCCACTTTTCGCCAGGATGGCATCCGGATCGGAAACGAAGTCGCGATAGGAGAAAAACAGCAGCTCTATGATGTCAAAGTCGATGATACCGGTGTTTTCCATCGGCATCTTCAGTGGTTCCGGCTTCGCCAATCCTGTGCTGGTCTTGCGTGCCAATTTGGCATTTCCTCTCTTCGGGCGGCGTCCAAGGCAGGGCGCTGCTGTGTCACCGGATCGCTATTTTAGGGGTAGCCAAGTAGAAGCGCAGCCCCGGTCGATTCGTTACCGTCCTGTCGCGGCAAACTTCCCCACAGATATTTACCCGTTCCAGTGGATAGAACGCAATCGGGACAACAATCAACAGGGATGGCCTGGAACAGACTTGGGAGCGCCGATCTTGGCGCCAAGGTCCGGGAATTCGGTGTCGGCGGGAGAGTATGGTGGCTGGCCCGAGCGCGAGGCGCGACCAGCCACCTTTGGCTTTAGCGTGCCTTTGCTGCGACGGCGCCGACGATGGTCGACAATATGCCGCCGCCGATCAGGCCGCCGATGCCATCGGCCACGAGGCCCGTCATCGCAGCTTCTCCGCCGAACATGCTGAGCAGCATGCCACCGCCGATGCCGCCGATCGCACCGACGATCGTGCGCGCGACAACGCTGATCGCAACCTGCTTCAGCGCGCCGCTCGCGGCATTTCCGCCGACAGCGCCGGCGATCACTTGTGTCAGGATTGGTATGAGTGCTTCCATGGTTATCCCTCCTTCGCGTTTCCTCAAACGCCGTTGCCGGCTACGCGATCGTCTTCCGATGGCGAGCCACACAGGCGATCCGAAGTCCGACGAGGTCATGGATGTCGTCTGAATTTCAGGATGTTATCATATGCGAAGGAGAAAATAAATGGATGGCAACCCATGCGGGAGACGGCAAAACAAAGGCAGCTTCGAGAGCTGCCTTTGCTTGTTGATCAGCCCGTCACTGATAGACGTAGACAATCCGGCGTGTACCGGGATCGACCAGTACGGGGCGATCGTTGATCCGGACATAGCGATACTGGTAGTCCGGAATCTCCTGGAATGTCACATCGCCAGGGACGGTTGCGCCGACGACCACATCGCCACCGAGGCTGACGGTGTCCCCGGGATTGGTCTCGACATAGGTCGTAACGGTTTCAGGCGGGCTTATCGTGTCCACCGATCCAACGGGGCCAAGCAGCTCGTCACCCGGTGTCGGCTCAGCCTGCGCGACGCTCGCCGTCGTCTCGTAGGTAACGACCGGAACGCCGAGGTCATCGCGGTTCTGATCGACGACGACCTGCGCGCCGCCCTGATCTACCTGCAGATACTGTGCATAGACCCAGCCGCGCATTCCGTTGACATCCACCCGACACCAGTTACTCCCTGAGACGCAGCCGTCCAGCAAGGTCTGGGAGCCGCGTGTTGCCACGCCTACCGACGGATATTGAGTGCCCGGACCGGCGCGAACATTCAGGTCGTTGATGGCCGTCGCGGTCATTTCCGCCCTGGCTAGACCGGCGCTCGCCGCTACGATCACGCCAGCCAGGAAAAGATCTCGTTTCAAGGTCATCTCGGTTTTCTCCTTGTAATGGATAGCTCGTTAACGTCGGGGGAGGGATCAGGTTCCCGATTCCCCTGTCCGAGGCCGCTACCGGCCGCGCGAGGAGATGGTGGAGAACGCAGTGTTCGAAAAAATACGGCTGCGCGCGCGGGCATTTCTGACTATACCGATGCTCTCTCAGAGACGAAGCGAGGCACTTATGGGCATGCTCCAGGCCGGGATCGTACCGGTAACCGCGTTCCAGCAGAACTGCACCATCCTTTTCGATCCCGATACCAAGGAAGGTGTCGTGGTCGATCCGGGCGGGGATGTTCCGATCATCCTGCAGGCGATCAAGGAGAACGGCTTCGTCATCAAGGAAATCTGGCTGACGCATGGGCATCTCGATCATGCCGGCGGCGCCAAGGAGCTGAAGGAAGCGCTCGGCATCGACATCGTCGGGCCGCATGAAGACGATCTTCCGCTTCTGCAGCGCATCGAGACGCAATCGCAGAAATATGGCCTCCCGCCCGGCATGCAGAACGTCGTTCCCGACCGCTGGTTGCAGGACGGCGACACCGTCTCCTTCGGCAATCATAGCTTCGAAGTATATCATACGCCGGGGCACGCTCCGGGACATGTGATATACTTCAATCGCGCGCAGAACTTCGCTCATCTCGGCGATGTTCTATTCAACGGCTCGATCGGCAGAACGGATCTACCCGGCGGCAATCATCAGCAACTGCTCGATTCCATCCGCGACAAGGTGCTCCCGCTCGGTGACGACGTCGGCTTCATCTGCGGCCATGGCCCCGGCAGCCGCATTGGCGACGAGCGCCGCAGCAATCCCTTTCTACAGGGAATCTGATCGAACAAACAAAAAGCGCCGCGAAACGCGGCGCTTTGTCAGTTCGGATAGATGCTGGAAATCAGCTGGCTATGCAGAAGTGGCTGCGGCCGTCGTTGCCGATAAACGTGCCGCTGCCCGGATCGAACGTGCGGTAACGATAGGAGCAATAGCGTTCCCACTGCGGCGTCCAAGGTTCGATCTCAGCGCGAACAGGCACCGGACGATAGTAACGCGGAGGAGGGGCGCGGTAGACCGGCGCATCCTCATACTCATAGGGCGGGTCGATATAACGCGGTTCGTCGTAGCGCGGCGCGTTGGCAATTGCCGATCCGACAATCAGGCCAGTCGCAAGGCCGACGGCACCGCCTACCAGCGCATCGTCGTTGTGATGATGGCGATAGCGCCAATCGTCGGCCGAGGCGGTGGCGATCGAGGAAAAGGTGATCGCAGCGGCCGCTGCCGTCAAAAAGAGGATTTTAGCGAGGCTGTTCATCGTGTTCTGTCCTGTTTAGTCCGATCACCGGTATTACGCTGTGATGATGGCAACGTAGGGGCCGGCGTGTGAATACAGGCTGAACAACAAAACCCGGCATTCCTGCCGGGCTTCAACTCGAATTGACAGCTTTGGCTAGAGGTTCAACCTGAGATTTGCAGGTTTACAGCCTTGGGACCCTTGCCGCGGCGATCCGGCTCCGTGTCGAAGCTTACCTTCTGGTTTTCCGTCAGTCCGGCGAGGCCTGAAGCCTGCACGGCAGAAATGTGAACAAAGATGTCGGCGCCGCCCTTGTCCGGCTTAATGAAGCCGAAGCCCTTGTCGGTATTGAAGAATTTTACAGTGCCAGTCTCGGCCATGCCTAAGGTCCTTTTATCTCTGCCCACCATCCACACGGGCAGCATTACAGTTAGCCTCCTCGCGGAGACGTTGGCAGGCAGTTATCGAATTGTGAGAAAAAGGTCCCCTCTATCTCAATCTGGTTCACCACGAGACTTTCGCTCGCTTTGTCGGAACCGACCGACCGGAATATTAGCGTCTCCGGCGCGCACATTTATTAAGGACTTCCCATGCTCGCAAAATGCCCGAACGCAGTCAGAGTGGTGCGATTATTAGAATTTGGCAAGTAAAAGTTTTTTTTACGGCAATGCTTCGCAGCACGCGCAGAGCCGCTTCAAGATGCGTTTTGCGCAAAAAAAAGCTCTCTGGACGTTGCTGTGTACGGTTTTATATCGTCGGCAATATAGTTTCGGGGCAGATTTTCCCAAAAATGCAACGCTAACGCGATCTGGCTCGCGTTAGCATTTTCTTAAATTTTTCGCCTTCAACCCAATTTTGGGCTTGCTGAAAGGCGATTTGTGGCACGTCGGCGCGCCAATTCCGGCACCAGTTCAACCAGAAGCATGGCGGAAAACATCAACGCGCAGCCGACGTACCCGATGGGCCGCATCGTCTCGTTCAGCAGCAGCGCGCCGAGCGATGCGCCGAAGAGGGCTTCCGAGGACAGGAAGATCGCGGCTTGCGACGATGTCGTATAGCGCTGGCCGATAATCTGCAGGGAGAAGGCGATGCCTGATGAGAAGAGGCCGACGTAAAGAATTTCCGGAGCCGCGCCGAAGATGGCGTCCCAGCTGATCGGTTCGTTCACCAGTGCGATGGCGAGGGCGCAGACGCCTGTTATCGCGAATTGCGTGGTGGAAAGGGCAAGAGGACGCTCGGTTTCCGAAACAGCGATACCAGCAAGCGTGATCTGGCACGCCCAGAACATCGCGCACACCACCGTCAGGAGGTCGCCTTTCGACAAAGCGGAGAGTTCTCCGCCCGACAGCAGGTAGATTCCCGTCAACGCCATCAGCGAACCTGGCCAAATGACCCAATGCGGCATGCGGCGGAGAAAGACGACTGCGATGATTGGAACGAAAACGACGTAAAGCCCGGTGATGAAGCTGGAATTCGTTACCGTCGTCGTCTGCAGACCCAGTTGCTGGGTGGCCGCGCCGCCAAACAGGGCAAGGCCGGTAAGAAAATAGAGCTTGAGATGGCGCGGTGTGGTCTTCACCTTAGCCTTGCGGCTCTCCATCAACGCGAAGGGCAAGACCGCCATTGCCGCGATGACAAAGCGCAGGCCGATGAACCAGAACGGGCCGATCGCCTTCATCGCCGTCGATTGCGCAACGAAGCCGCCACCCCAGATCGCTGCCGCAAGCAACAGAAGTAGGTTCGCCTGAATGCGCGTCATGTCATCCTCGAATGGGGGGAAGGGCCGATTGTCGGCGAGCGTTAACAGTTGCCTTTCGTTTGGGCAAGGGCATGCAACGGGCAATCATCCCGCCGGAGCTCGCGAAACGCGCAGCAGTGCGCCATCGTCTTCGTCCGTGACGATCAGCAGCGCGCCATCAGGAGCGACAACGACATCGCGCATGCGGCCGTAAGCGCCGTCAAACATTCTTTCCTCCGCGATGAAGGCACCTTCGGTATCGCGTTGCATCCGCGACAGCAGCTGGAACTTCAGTGCCGCGACAAGGAAATCGCCGTCCCACTCCGGAAACATCTTTCCCCTGTAGATCGCCACGGCGCCGGGCGCGATGGATGGATCCCAATAATAGAGAGGTTGCTCCAGTCCCTGCTTGGAAGTGCCTTCGCCGATCTCGGCTCCCGAGTAGTCGCGACCATAGGTGATGATCGGCCAGCCGTAGTTCTTGCCGGGTTCTATCAGGTTGATTTCATCACCGCCGCGTGCGCCGTGCTCGACCGTATAGAGCTTGCCGTCGGCGCTGTCGAAGGTGATGCCCTGGGGGTTTCGGTGCCCCTTCGACCAGATTTCAGGCAGGGCCTTGCCGCCGTCCTTGAACGGATTGTCGGCGGGGATCGTACCGTCGGCGTTGATGTGGACGATCGCGCCGGCATCGTCCTTCCAGTCCTGGGAGCGATCCCGGTCGCCGCGGTCGCCGATGCTGACGAAGAGGGAGCCGTCCGGAGCAATGGCGATGCGCGAGCCGTACTGGATGTTGCCACCGGTGTAGCGGTTCATCCGGAAGATGGAACTGACGTCTTCAAGTTTCGTGCCGTCCGTCGAGAGCTTGGCTCGGAAAGCCTCGGTGCCTGATCCGCCCTTATTGAGGGTGGCGGCCGTGAAGTAGATTGTCCGGCTGACGTTGAAATCAGGGGCGAGTTCGACGTCAAACAGGCCGCCCTGACCTGCGCCATTGACCTTCGGCACGCCAGATATCGGATCGGAGGCCTTTCCGTTGCGGATGAGGCGCATTCTGCCAGGGCGTTCGGTGACGAGATAGGAACCGTCGGGAAGAACCGCGACGGCCCAGGGGTGGTCAAGGCCGGCAGCTATGGTTTCGACCTGGACGGCGACCTTCTTGGTCTGAACTGTATCGGCTGCAAAGGCGGGGGACGAGAGAATGGCAACTACGGAAAACGCCAATGCGAAGTTAAGTCTCTGAAGTTGCTTCATCGGCGGCCTCGTCCTCATTTTCCTGAACGTGGCGCGGCATCCGGAACGCTTCAACCCCTAAGAGGCGCGCGATAACGGTTTTGTGTTCTCATGGCTCAATCCCGAGACCGAGGGCCACTTCAGGGGGATGTGCGAAAACTCAGAGGCGGTTTTCAAGTAGAGACCGTGGCCGATCAGAAGCAGGCCGTAGACGATGAGCATGGCGATGACGCTTGCGACCGCTTTCTCGATTTTCGTCAGACGTGCGAGCGACCACCGGCCTTTCCGTGCCTGTGCCGGATCGCCCGCATTCGCTGCGGCGGTTGCCATCGCCAACTCGAGATATGTCGGCAGGGGCCCGAACTCGTCCTCGTCGCGAATGCGCGCGTTTTGCTTCGCGATCATCACGCATGGCCTCCGGAGAAGAGTCCATAGAGGCGGCGGCGCCAGACGGCCATTCCGCTGATTGCGGTCAAAGCGAGGAGCAGCGCCGTCAGGCCGTTCAGGATCTGTTGATCGGCAGGCGACTGGGAGGTTGCGGCGGCGGAGGCTGCGAGCAGCCGAGTGTCCGTATGGACTTTCCCGGTCGATGCGATCTTGAGCATGGGATTTGACGCGTGAAGGGCGGTGTTGAAGTCGGCGGTCATGGCCTTCAGTTCAGCCCGTGGCGGTTCACCCGCATAGGCTGCCGTCACCAAGCCGAAAGTCGTGACCAGCGACGCCGTCACGGCGACAACTGCAACCATCAGCGAAATGCAAACCCGTCTTGCGCGGAGGCGGCCAGCGGCCAATTCGTCGTCCAGAAACATGGTATGCCCTCAATAACCAGTGCCCATGCCTAAGGATGCGATTGTGATGGCGGCGCGCTCACGTCCGAATTGCGGCATGCCGCGGTATTTGTTGCGGCCAATTCATGGCAAAGGCCGGTTATCTCGAAACTGTTGATTTTAGGATACAAATTCGGCGCTCTTCAGAAACCGATTCAAGTGCTTCAGACGCTGATTCAACGACGCTCATGCGGGAGTGGAGCGAATCGCGAGTGCTGCGGTGGCCGATCGATCACGAAGAATCATTGGCCCCATCACGCGTTTGGCCTTGAAAAGCCTGCTTACATTGGACATAGACCTTAGCGCAGATTTCTGGCCCCGGCCTTCTGCTAAAATCAACCGTATAGGACCGATATCATGGCCTTTCTTGCCGATGCTCTTTCCCGTGTGAAGCCTTCAGCCACCATCGCCGTTTCCCAGAAAGCGCGCGAGCTGAAAGCGAAAGGGCGCGATGTGATCGGATTGGGCGCCGGAGAGCCGGACTTCGATACGCCTGATAATATCAAGAAGGCCGCCATCGACGCGATCAACCGCGGCGAGACGAAGTACACGCCGGTCTCTGGTATCCCTGAACTGCGCAAGGCGATCGCCGCGAAGTTCAAGCGCGAGAACGGCCTGGAGTACTCCTGGGAGCAGACGATTGTCGGCACCGGTGGCAAGCAGATCCTCTTCAACGCCTTCATGGCGACGCTGAACCCCGGCGATGAGGTCGTTATCCCTGCGCCATACTGGGTGTCCTACCCGGAAATGGTGTCGCTCTGCGGCGGCACGCCCGTCATCGTTTCGGCGACACAGGAAAACAACTTCAAGCTCCAGCCTGCCGATCTCGACAAGGCGATCACGCCGAAGACCAAGTGGTTCATCTTCAACTCGCCGTCCAACCCGTCGGGCGCTGCCTATACGCATGACGAGCTGAAGGCCCTGACCGACGTGCTGGTCAAGCATCCGCACGTCTGGGTGCTGACGGACGACATGTACGAGCACCTGACCTACGGCGACTTCAAGTTCGTCACGCCTGTCGAAGTCGAGCCGAAGCTCTACGATCGCACGCTGACCATGAACGGCGTCTCCAAGGCCTATGCAATGACCGGCTGGCGTATCGGTTATGCAGCCGGCCCGATCCAGCTGATCAAGGCCATGGACATGATCCAGGGCCAGCAGACCTCGGGTGCGACCTCGATTGCTCAGTGGGCTGCCGTCGAGGCACTGAACGGCACGCAGGACTTCATTCCTGAAAACAAGAAGATCTTCGAAGGTCGCCGTGACCTCGTCGTATCGATGCTGAACCAGGCCAAGGGGATTACGTGCCCGTCGCCGGAAGGTGCGTTCTACGTCTATCCGTCCTGCGCTGGCCTGATCGGCAAGACGGCTCCGTCGGGCAAGGTCATCGAGACCGACGAAGACTTCGTTTCGGAACTGCTGGAAACCGAAGGCGTGGCCGTCGTTCATGGCTCGGCGTTTGGCCTTGGCCCGAACTTCCGCATTTCCTACGCGACGTCGGAATCTATGCTCGAGGAAGCCTGCAAGCGCATCCAGCGCTTCTGCGGCGCCTGCAAGTAAGCATCTGATCCTACTCGTTATCGAACAGGAACCCGCCGGAAACGGCGGGTTCTTTTTTGCAGGTTGGCAATTTAATCTTCGCTAATAACTGTCGCCTATCTGTCGCGCGCAATTCCTCTCACTGCGATGGCTCATGAACGTTCATCTCGATCTGGCGACTGTGCTGCTGCTGCACCAATGCTCCTTCCTGGTGGGCGCGCTGTGTTTCGTTTACATGCGTCTGCAGTCGCGCAATGGCGAGGGATTGGGAGCGCTTGCAACGGGGTATCTGTCGCTGGCCTTGGCATCGGCATTTGCCGGATTGGGCGAGCAGCACGTATTGACGGTTCCAGTTTGGGGCCCCGGCAGCATCATCATGGGTGCCATCGGGTATGCGATCTTCTGGATCGGCATTCGCCGGTTGAGCAGCGGCAGGCTGCGGCGTATGGACTGGTGGGTTCTTGTCATTCCGGTTCTTGCTGCGGCTCTCATGTTTGCAACGCAGTTTTATCTCGTCAGCCATGTGCGCAGCAGCGTCAGCAATGCCCTTGCATTCACGTCGCTTGCGGCATCCGCCATTTGCGTGCTGAAGGATCGTTCGCGTGAACGATTGCCGGCACGTATTCTTCTGGCCGTCTCGATTGGGCTCGGGGCGCTTCTGGCCT
This sequence comes from Rhizobium sp. Root708, assembly GCF_001429725.1. Taxonomy (GTDB): domain Bacteria; phylum Pseudomonadota; class Alphaproteobacteria; order Rhizobiales; family Rhizobiaceae; genus Rhizobium. Next base: position 218,326 of record NZ_LMHV01000042.1, read on the forward strand.
TTCTTGTGATCCTCGGTCTTCTTGCTTCCGACATTGCGCCGATGCCGCCGATATGGGCGTTCTTTCTGCGCATCATGTGCCAGTTCGGGGTCGCGCTGTTCGTGGTCATTCTTGTCACCGAGCGAACCGAAGCGGAATTGCGGTGCGTGGCCGACACGGACATGCTGACGGGTATCGGCAACCGGCGCTGGTTCATGTCGCGCCTGCCGCGTACCGCGATCGAAAGCAATGTGTTGCTGTTGATGGATCTCGATTTCTTCAAGCAGGTGAACGATCGCTTCGGCCATGATGCCGGTGATGCGGTTCTTGTGTCCTTCGCCCAAGCGATCAGCCGCAATCTGCAGGTGGGTGCGAGCTTCGGTCGGCTGGGTGGCGAGGAATTCGGGCTGTACCTGCCAAGGATTGCCGCAGGCGAAGCGCTTGCCATTGGCGACAGCCTGCGTAACGTCGTGCGCGATCTTACAGTCGAGCATTGCGGTGAACGGATACCGCCGACGGTCAGTATCGGTGTCGCTGCGGTCGCGCAGCAGCAATGCTCGCTGGCCGATCTCTTCAAGATGGCGGATGCAGCACTTTACGCCGCAAAGGATTCCGGCCGCGATCGCGCCGTTCTGTTCGAGGCAAGCATTCGCATCGCCGCGTAGCGATCGTCAGAGGCCGAGGAATGTCAGCATCAGGAACGTGGTGAAGAGAATGAAGTGGGTCATCCCTTCGATCGCATTCGTTTCCCCGTCGTTCAGATTGATTGCCGCTGCAATCAGCGTGATCGTTACCATCACGGTTTGAACCGGCGTCATCGCCATGACGAAGGGCTGACCGGTGTAGAGCGCGATGCCTTCCATGACGGGGACGGTGAGAATGACGGTCGAGAGCGATGCTCCCATCGCGATGTTGACCGTCGCCTGCATGCGATTGCGCAGGGCGGCGCGCAAGGCGGTCAGTATCTCCGGCGCGGCCGAGATCGCGGCGACGACGATCGCGGTGAGGGCGACCGGAGCGCCAAGATCCTTCAAACCCTCGTTCATGAAGCTGGACATGAACTCGGCGAGCAGGCCGATCAGCACTACGCCTATCAGGATCACCACAATGGATCCGGCCGTGGAACCCTCGCCATGGTCGGTATCGGCGCCATCCCCGCGTTTTTCGGGGCGCGGATAGCTGTAGCTGAAAAAGTAACTGTGCTGGCCCACCTGCATGCGCAGGAACAGACCATAAAGCACGATCATCGCGACGATCGTGAAAGCCGAGTAATAGTGCCATTTGTCGTCCGGAACGAATTCCGGAACGATCATCGAAATGCCCATGGCGGTCAGGATCATGACGCCGTAGGTTTTTCCGGAGTTGTCGTTGTACGGTTGCTCGCCGTGCTTCAGGCCGCCGAGCAGGGCGGCGAGCCCGAGAATCCCGTTTATATCCAGCATCAGGGCGGCGTAGATCGTGTCGCGCACCAGGGTTGGCGAGCTTTCCCCGCTCATCATGATCGCGAGGATGATGACTTCGACGGCAACCGCGGACAGCGTGAGGATCATCGTGCCGTAGGGGTCGCCGACCTTGATCGCGAGCAGTTCGGCATGATGCGCCACCCGCATCGAGGCGAGCACGATGGTCGCGACGAGGAAGGTCGCCGCAACAAGCGCCGGCCCGCGCCCCATCGCCATGATGCTGTGCTCCGAGGCGTAGGCCGCGATGCCGACGAGGAGCGCCAGCACAAGATATTTCTCGTCTTTCAGGCGTGACGCGATTGCCAAGGGCGGGCTCCCGTGCTGATTCACAAAACAAGTCTAAGGCAATGATTTTTCATATCAAGTGAGGGCGTTTGGGCCGCGGTTTGCAGTCTCGCCGATTTAATGGAATACTAACGCATCGGTCAGCCGGAAGCATATCGCGGCGCCCTCGTTTTTCTTGCCCAACGGCCCGCGGCGGAACTGGATTAGTCCGGTCGGTTTCGGGTGCGTAAACAAGAAGGAGTGAGATGCATGATCAAGGTGGTCTACGAAGTCGTTCCGCATGACGGAGGCTGGGCCTACCGGCTGGACAATGTCTATTCCGAAGCATTCCCGACACATTCCGAAGCTCTCGAGGCGGCCAGGATTGTCGCTGCCGAGCAGCGGGTCGGCGGCGACTCGTCGGAAATCAGCTGGCAGGACGAGAAGGGCAGATGGCATGAGGAGTATGCCGAGGGTGGCGACCGACCGGAGACCGAAGTGGTCGACGGTAACTGGCGCACGCGTTCGTCGGATGCATCTCCACGTGTTTAAGGCGTGCCTAGGATGGCATATCCGCTCTTTGTGAAGGTCCGGAAGTTTCTCTCCTGACATAGTTCGTCAGGCCGTTCACCAGTGCATCGAAGGTCGCGCGGTATCGCGACGAGGTCCTGATGCCCTCGTGCATGACCACCCAGGTTTCCAGCCGAATTTCGAAGGCATCGGCCAGAACGTGAACGAGGCCGGGGTCTCGACGTCCAAGGCCAGTCTGACAAATTCCGATGCCGAGCCCAGCCCTGATCGCGGCGAGCTGCGCAAGCGGGCTATCCGTCTTGAAGCCGAAGGCGATGTTGTCAGGTATCGGAAAGCGCGCCAGCATCGCCCTGATATAGGCGGTCTGCCTGTCGTAGCCGATGATCCGGTGCCCGGCGAGATCCTCCATCGCCTGCGGCGTGCCGTTCCGCTGCAGATATTGTCGATGCGCATGGAAGCCGAGCGGGATGTTTCCGATGCGCTTTGCGATGAGTGCGCCTTGCGTCGGCTCCGTCATCCGTACCGCGATGTCCGCCTCCCTGTGCAGCAGGTCCTCGACATCGTCGGACGCCGAGATTTCAATCCGCAGGGCAGGGTGTTCTTCCATCAACGGTGCAAGGATGGATGGCAGCACCTCAACGGCGATGACTTCGCTGGCGCTGATGCGGACGGTGCCGGAAATTCGATCGCGTTCGCCCGTCGCGGTCCGCATGAGTGCTGCGGCCGTCGAGGCGAGGGTTTCCGCGTAGGGCTGCAGGTCCCGGGCCGCGTCCGTCGGCAGCAGGCCGTTCGGCGAGCGGATGAATAGTTGCGCACCGATCGTTTCTTCGAGGGCGTCGATGTGGCGTCCGACCGTCGGCTGCGTCAAGCCGATCTCCCGTGCGGCCGCCGAGAGCGAACCGTGACGCAGTACGGCCAGGAGCGTTCGATAGTAGTCCCAATTCGGCTCTTGAGTCATAAAAATATGTATATCTGTGATATTAATTTAGTCAATTTTGTTTATCAGCATGGTGCTGCACAGTCTCCCTATCGAAACGATGGAGGCTCTCATGGGCATGGAAAGCAAGCGGATCGCACTGGTGCTGGGTGCAACGGGAGGTATTGGCGGCGCGGTCGCGCAGGTGCTGGCGTCAAGGGGATGGCATGTCAGGGCATTGAGCCGGAATACGAATGCCGGCCGCGGCGACAAGTCGTTTGAATGGCTGCGTGGCGACGCAATGCGCGCAGCGGACATCCTGGCGGCCGCAGAGGGAGCCGATATCATCGTTCACGCCGTCAACCCGCCGGGCTACCGCGATTGGGAGACGCTCGTTCTGCCCATGCTCGACAACACGATCGCGGCGGCAAAGGCCGTTTCCGCATCCATCGTCTTGCCCGGTACGATCTACAACTTCGGGCCGGATGCATTTCCGCTCCTTCGCGAGGAGAGCCCGCAGCATCCGGTGACGAAGAAGGGGGCAATCCGCGTCGAAATGGAGAAGCGGCTGGCTGCGGCGTCGCGCGATGGCGTCGGCGTCATCATCGTGCGTGCCGGGGATTATTTTGGTCCTGGTGCGGGGAACAACTGGTTTGCCCAGGGGATGATCAAGCAGGGTCAACCCGTCAAGACGATCTGGAACCCGGCGGCGCGTGGCGTCGGCCACCAATGGGCTTACCTTCCTGATGTCGCCGAGACGATGGCCCGGCTGGTGGAGATGCGTGAGGAACTGCCGGCCTTTGCCGTCTACCATATGGACGGCCTTTGGGATGCCGACGGTCGTCAGATGGCCGAGGCGATCCGACGCGTTGTGGGCCGCCGCGTGAAGATCCGTTCGTTTCCATGGTGGCTCATGCCGCTCGCGGCGCCCTTCAACAGGTTCATGCGGGAGGTGCTGGAAATGCGCTATCTCTGGCGCGAGCCTCTGCGCATGACGAACGCACGCCTGGTCGCCACACTCGGAAGCGAGCCGCATACATCGCTCGATCAGGCCGTGCTCGTGTCCCTGACATCGCTTGGCTGTCTCGGTCAGGCACAACAGCGGTCGTTGTCCGCGAAGCCGGCCTGACGGCGTCAGCTCAGTTCGGCAACGGCGATACGGGCGACGGCAAGGGGCGCTTCCGCCGAGAGCGTTGCGCCGTCTCCGAGAAACCAGGCCGCCGAAAGCCCGGAATAGGCTGCGATCCATTGCAGAAGGCGTCGGGGGTCGAGATCTGCCGCTGCCGATACGATGCCAAGCTGTCGGCGCAGCCTGCTTTTGTCGGCGAGGGTGGCGAGATCGTGATTGGCGAAGATGTTCGCATAGTCGTAACCGCGTTCTCCAAGGAGAGCCTTGGGGTCGATTGCCCGCCAGCCGTGGGCGCCGAAATCCAGGATGTTCGAATGATGGATATCGCCATGGAGAACGGTCCGGTCGCGAGGATCGGACAGTAGGGCTGCGGCGATCCTGTCGCAATCGGAGAGTATGCCGTCATGGGTTTGCGCTGCCGGGGGGAGCGCTCGAAACCATTCGTGAAGTTCGATCAGCGGCGGGTGACGTTTGCTGCGTGGTGCGTGAAGCTTTGCGACCGTGGCGCAGATGATGCGGCTTGCTTCGTCGTCCTCGCCGTTCATCGCCATGGTCAGAAGCGACCTGGTTCCCAGAGCTCTTTCCAGCAACACGGCTTCGTCGCTACAGGCAAAGACCGTTGCCGCGCCGTCGCCATCCCACCATTTCATGAGCGCACCGCCTGCCATCTCGGAGGCGTCGTGTGCGATCTTCAGGATTGCCGGCTCGTCCCGCCAGAGGACGGGAAGGAGATTGCTGGAATGGGTGATGATGGGGGAGCCGTCCGGTACGAGCTGCCAGCGGTCTAGATAAGGTTGAAACATGGGCCGATCCTAACGGCCTTACTGGAAAAAGAAATCCCGCCAGGTGGCGGGATTTCCGGCATTCAACCGAGAAGGCTCAGGCTGCCTTTTCGAGCGCAGGATAATCGACGTAGCCGGTCGATCCGCCGCCATAGAGCGTTGCCTGATCGAGCCCGGCGAGGGGCGCATTGTCCTTCAGGCGCTGCACGAGATCGGGGTTGGAGATAAACGGCTTGCCGAAGGCCACGAGATCGGCCTCGCCGTTTTTGACGACGTCGATCGCCATCTGACGATCGTAACCGTTGTTGACCATCCAGCTCGCCTTGCCGCCGGCCTTTTCGTAGGCCGTGCGCAGCGCCTTGTAGTCGAAGGGCTTTTCACCCTGCTGGTAGTTGCGATCACCGCCCGTCGCGCCTTCGATGATGTGGATGTAGGACAGATCGTACTTTGCCAGGCCTTCGACGACATAGGTGAAGATCGGCTGAGGATCGGTGTCCGACGAATCGTTGGCGGGGGTGACCGGCGAAATGCGGATACCGGTGCGGCGTGCGCCGATTTCCTCGGTGATGGCGTCGACGACCTGGAACAGGAAGCGGGCACGGTTTTCGATCGAGCCGCCGTACTGATCGGTGCGATCGTTGATGCCGCTGCGCAGGAACTGGTCGATCAGATAGCCGTTCGCCGCGTGGATCTCGACGCCGTCGAAGCCAGCTTCGATCGCTGCGCGGGCTGCCTTGCGGTAGTCCTCGACGATGCCCGCGATTTCGGCGGTCTCAAGCGCCCGAGGCTCCGACGTCGGTGCAAATGCGCCGCTGCCGTCGGCGTTGACCAGGTAGGTCTTGGACTTGGCGACCTGGTTGGTCGAGGAGACCGGCTTCCCGCCATTCGGCTGCAGCGTGTCGTGGGAAATACGACCCACATGCCACATCTGAACGACGATCTTGCCGCCTTGCTCGTGCACGGCATCCGTCACGCGCTTCCAGCCGGCAATGGCTTCCTTGGAGTAGAGACCGGGGACATCGGCATAGCCCTGACCCTGATGGGTGATCGCGGTGGCCTCGGTGATGATGAGGCCGGCGGTCGCACGCTGGCGATAGTATTCGACATTGAGGTCGTTCGGAACGGCTCCGGGCGAACGATTGCGCGTCAGCGGGGCCATGACGATGTGGTTCTTGAGCGTCAGGTCGCCAACCTGCGTCGGTTCAAAAAGCTTGCTCATGGGAGTCCTTTCTCTGAGTTTAGGAGGTCATTCGGCCAGAGCAGGGTCTGGCTGTTCTTTGGTGGAAAGATAGGTGAGGGCGGTTGCGCCGAGTCCGAGCACGGCCATCAGTGCGGCGGCGAGCGGAACGCGGGTCATCTCGAAACCTGAATCGATGACCATTCCGCCTGCCCAGGCGCCTAAGGCGTTGCCTGTGTTGAAGGCGCCGATGTTGATCGTCGAAACGAGGTTGGGGGCATTCTTTCCAAAGCGCACGACGCCGACCTGCAGCGCGGGCACAGCGGCGAAACTGGCCATTGCCCACAGGAACAACGTGATCTCGGCCGGGATCAGCGAACGCATGGTGATGCTGAAGGCGACCGACGTCAGCGCTATCAGGCCGAACATGACCGCCAGCGTCGGGCCAAGCTTCCAGTCGGCGAGCTTGCCGCCGACCAGATTGCCGATCGTCAGGCCGAGGCCGATCAGGAAGAGTGTCCAGGTGACGCCGTCAGGCGTCAGGCCGGTCACGTCGCGCAGGAGCGGTGCGATATAGGTGAAGAGAGCGAACATCGATGCGGCGAAGAACACCGTCGTCGACAGGGCGAGCCAGAGGCGCGCATTTCGCAGGGCAGCGATTTCGCGGCGCAGGCTTCCCTGCTGTTCCTGGCTGTCCTTCGGGAGCACCGCGATCAGGCCGGCAATGGTGACGATGCCGATAACGGTGACGATCGCGAAGGTTGAGCGCCAGCCATAGGCCTGGCCGATGGCGGTTCCGAGCGGCACGCCAAGAACGTTGGCGAGCGTCAGGCCGGTGAACATCAGCGCGACGGCGCTGGCCTTGCGGTCAGGCGTCACAAGATTTGCCGCGACCACCGAGCCAATTCCGAAGAAGGCGCCGTGGCAAAGGGCAGTCACGATGCGGGCGACCATCAGCACCCAGTAGTTCGGAGAGATCGCGCAGAGAAGATTGCCGATGATGAAGAAGCCCATCAGGCTGATCAGCGCCGTACGGCGCTTCAGGCGCGAGGTCGATACCGCCATGATCGGGGCGCCGATGGCGACCGCGAGCGCGTAGCCCGTCACCAGCCAGCCGGCCTGCGGAATGGAAACGGCAAGATCGGATGCGACCTCCGGCAGGAGGCCCATGATGACGAACTCGGTGGTGCCGATCGCAAATGAGCTCAGGGCGAGAACGAGAAGAGCAAGAGGCATCTCAGAGATCCTGCGAGAGCTGCTTCAAAAAGGCGGCGATGGTCTCTTCGTTGCGTTTGTAGAAGATCCATTGTCCGACACGGCGGGTGGTTACGAGATCTGCCCGGCTGAGTGTGCCGAGATGGGCGGATACGGTCGACTGGGACAGGCCGCAGCGCTCAAACTGGCTGGCGCAGATGCCCATCTCCAATGGATGTTCCTGCGAGCTGAAATGCTCCTCCGGCTTCTTCAGCCAATTCAGGATCTCCATCCGTGTCGGATGCGAGAGAGCCTTGAGGACCTCGTCCTTATCCATCGTCGTTTCCCGAACTATAAATCGATGAAAGGCGATATATGGATTGGTGGAATTCGATTCAAGGTCAGCAATCGGCGCAACGGTCGATTTTTACGTGGTTAAATTCTAAGCAAAAAAAGAGGGCCGCCGAATGAACGGGGCCCTTTAAGGTGTGAAGGTCAATAAACCTCCAGAGGGGAACAGCTAACGCGGTGGCACTGGGAGAGAAACCACCATGTGCATCAGCTGAGGGGGATATGATGCTTTGACAGGCAGAATTCAATGCCTGTTTGCGCATGCCTGCTATGCATTGCAGCATTTTTTGCTGCGATGCGGAAAAATAGGGCAAAAAAAGAGGGCCGCCGAAAAGCCGGGGCCCTTGTAGGTGTGAAGGTCAAAACCTCCAGAGGGGAACAGCTAATGCGGTGGAACTGGGAGGAAAAGCCACCGTGTGCACTAGCTGAGTGCGATATGGTGCTTTAATGGGCAAACGGCAATCCCGTTTTGTGCATGCCAGTCATGCGCAAAATGCACGGCTTGCATTTCCGGAGATCGCAACTAGAAGTTCCAGTTGCGCGCCTTGCTGACGATGAAGTCGCGGAAGGCCTTGAGCTTGGCCGCGTTCTTCATTTCATCGGGGTAGCAGAAGTAGGTGTCGAACGACGGAACATCGGCGTTTATGGGCAACTGAATCAGCCCCGGGTCGCGGCCGACGATGTAGTCAGGCATGCAGGCGATGCCCATGCCGAGCAGGCAGGCGCGCTTGATCGAGGTCTGGCTGTTGATCTGCAGGTGCGGAATGCGCTTGTTGTCGGACGAGCGTCCCGCGACCTCCAGCCAGTTGACGTCGAGCAGATAGTTCGGTGCCGGCTCGCCGAAAGTGATGATGCGGTGGTTGTCGAGATCCTCGACCGTCTGCGGTTCCCCGTGCCTGTTTATGTAGGAGGGGGCCGCATAGACGTGCATGTGCACGGTGAACAGCTTGCGCTGGATCAGATCCGATTGCACCGGCTGGCGAAGCCGGATCGCGCAATCGGCGTAGCGCATATTCACGTCCACTTCCTCGTTGTCGAGGATCAGCTGGATCTGGACGTCAGGGTAGAGCTGCATGAACTCCTGGATTTTGTCGGTCAGCCAGCCCTGGCCAAGACCGACCGTCGTCGTCACGCGCAGCTTTCCGGTCGGCGTTTCCGTCGTCTCGGTGAGTTGCATCTTCACCGTTTCGAGCTTCAGGAGAACGTCGTGCGCGGTGCGATAGAGCAGCTCGCCCTGTTCCGTCAGGATCAGGCCGCGGGCATGGCGGTGGAACAGCTTGGTACCGACGTCCTGCTCGAGAGCGCTGACCTGGCGGCTGATGGCGGATTGAGACAGATGCAGCTTATCGGCCGCATGCGTGAACGAGCCCGCTTCGGCAGCTGCGTGAAAAATACGCAGCTTGTCCCAATCCAATGGCATTCCCCCACCCCTCATGGCCGATCCTACTCCGCGGCAACGGCGACGGGCATATGGCCCGTCAGATAACGTTCGGCTTCCAGGGCGGCCATGCATCCCAGGCCGGCCGCCGTGATCGCCTGACGGAACGTATCGTCCGTCACGTCACCAGCGGCATAGACCCCCTCCAGGCTGGTCGCGGTCGAGTCCGGCGCGGTCCAGAGATAGCCGTTATCCTTGAGCTTCAGCTTGCCCTTGAAAAGTTCGGTGGCAGGCGCGTGGCCGATCGCAACGAAGACGCCGTCGACGGCAATTTCGGTGACGGCACCGGTACGGGTGTCGCGCAGGCGCGCGCCACTGACGGACGGCGGCATCGGCGGCTTGGCCGGCGCACCGGTGATTTCCGCAACTTCCGTGTTCCACAGCACCTTGACGTTTTCCTTGGAGAACAGACGCTCCTGCAGGATCTTCTCGGAGCGGAAGCTGTCGCGGCGGTGCACGACGGTCACGGACTTCGCGATATTGGAAAGGTAGAGTGCTTCCTCGACAGCGCTATTGCCGCCGCCGACGACGATCACGTGCTTGTTGCGATAGAAGAAGCCATCGCAGGTGGCGCAAGCCGAAACGCCGAAGCCCTGGAAATGCTGCTCGCTTTCGATGCCAAGCCACTTGGCCTTGGCGCCGGTCGCGATGATCAGCGTATCAGCCGTCCAAATCTGTCCGCTGTCGGTATGGGCAACGAAGGGACGCTGGTTCATGTCCACTTCCGTCACGATGTCGTTGACGATCTCGGCGCCGACATGCTTTGCCTGCTGCAGCATCTGATCCATCAGCCAAGGACCCTGAATCGGATCGGCGAAGCCCGGATAGTTCTCCACGTCGGTGGTGATCATCAGCTGTCCGCCTTGCTCCAGACCGGCGATCAGTACGGGCTTCAGCATTGCGCGAGCCGCATAGACGGCTGCCGTATAACCGGCAGGCCCGGAGCCGATGATGAGCACCTTTGTGTGGCGGGCGGACATAGATATTTCCTTTCAACTGTCAGGAGGCGGCGGCTAAAAGGCGAATGCGGCCGTTTCGCGATCCATTCGCCATTTATGAACGTCCAATGCTTTTATTCAAGGGCAGCCTTGCGTTACCAACAAGGCATTCCGGTGGGGGTGTGCAAGATTCCGTCATGCAGGCGAAACATTCTTGCGTATTGCGTTGCTTTATATAGAAGCTGCCCAGAGCAAATTAAAGAAAGGCACTCGCTTGGTCCGCGCTGAACTCGACGCCATCGACATCAAGATACTGCGAGAACTGCAGGCTGACGGTCGCATGACCAATGTCGAACTGGCCGACAGGGTCGGTATCTCAGCGCCGCCGTGCCTGCGTCGCGTTCGCAAGCTCGAGGAATCGGGGATAATCGAAGGCTATCACGCCATGCTGAACAGCCCGAAGCTCGGCTTCGATCTGGTGGCGTTCTGCATGGTCGGCCTCAAGCACCAGTCAGAAGCCAATCTCAAGGCCTTCGCTGCCGCCACCGCCGAATGGTCGCTGGTTCGCCAGGCCTGGATGGTGTCCGGCGATAGCGACTTCCTGCTCCATTGTGTCGCCGAGAACCTGACGCGGTTCCAGGATTTCGTCATCGAAGTGCTGACGGCCAATGAGCACGTCGACACGGTTCGCACCATGCTGACGATCCGTCAGGTCAAGCGGTTGGGTCTGGTCGAGGTCTGACGACCATCGCCTGACAATGATCAGGCGGCAGAGAATAGCCGGTTGTAGACCGCGCCGAGCTTCTGCGCTTCGCCATCGATGCTGAACGACTGAAGCGCATGCGCACGCGCATGTTCCGCTGCGGTATCGCGTCGTGCCGTATCGTCCATCAACTGAGCGGCTGCATCGACCATGGCGTCGATACTGTCGCGCGCGATGATGATGCCGGTTTCGCCGGGGCCGGTGACCAGCAGTTCCGGAAAGGCGCCGACATCGGTCGCGACGACAGGGACGGCCGTCGACATGGCTTCCAGCGGCGTCAGGCCAAAGCCTTCCCAGCGCTGTGGCGCGACGAAAAGATCCAGCGTCTTGTACCACTCGTCGATATTGGTGTGCTCTCCGACGAAGAGGATGCGATCGGAGAGGCCGGCCGCAGCGACGCGCTGTTTCAGATCGTTCTCGAAGGCGAGGTGTTGCGGCGTTGCCCGCCCAGCCACGATCGCGTTCCAATCCGGGCGGTCGGGAAGCAGGCGGATCATGCTGTCGACGAAGAGATCGGTGCCCTTCTGGTGTCGAACGCGACCGAAGCAGCCGACCGTCTTGCTGGTTTCGTCGATCCCGCAGGCGCGCTTGGCGGCCGCCTTGTCGCCTGCCGGCGCAAAGCGATGCGTGTCGATCCCATGAAGCACGACGTTGCTCGGAACCTCGAGATAGCCGGCGGTCTTGCCGCTGGTCGCGATCACCGCGTCCATTCGGGAGATCAGCCACTTTGTCCAGCCGCTATGCTTGCGCTGCGAAGCCGAGGTGAAAACGATCTTGAGCGGCATTCTGAGCAGGTCGCGCAGGACGATGGCCGGCAACATTTCGATGTTGCGGCGCGCGTGCCAGATACGAAAAGGCTTTCCTTCAGGCGCTCGCCAGAGGCGCGTCAGATCGGAAAAGCGGATATGCGGCAAGCGGCCGGGCAGGCCGGGCCCCAGGGCGGCAACCTTCTGTCCGAGGTTGCGCTGAATGGGGACCAGCTGAATGATGGTGGAGGTAACGCCCGACAGGCGCTTCTTGAAGTTCGGCGCTATGACCTCAACGTCCTTGACGTCGACGATTGCGGTTTGGCCGCGGTCCGCCACTGTCCGTCAGCCCCAGCTGATGGACAGCACTTCGTAGGCCTTGGCGCCGCCAGGCGCATTCACTTCGATGGAATCTCCGACTTCCTTGCCGATCAGCGCGCGGGCGATCGGGGAGGAGATCGAGATGCGGCCCTGCTTCACGTCGGCTTCCTGATCGCCGACGATCTGGTAGGTCTTTTCTTCCTCGGTATCCTCGTCGACGAGCTTTACCTTGGCGCCGAACTTGATCGTGCTGCCGGACATTTTCGAGAGGTCGATGACTTCGGCGCGAGCCGTCAGATCTTCCAGTTCGGCGACCCGGCCTTCGTTGTGGCTCTGCGCTTCCTTGGCGGCATGGTATTCGGCGTTTTCGGAAAGGTCACCGTGGGCACGAGCTTCGGCGATCGCCTCGATGATTCTTGGGCGCTCTTCCTGCTGACGCCAGCGCAGTTCTTCCTGCAGCTTGACGAAACCACCCTGCGTCATCGGTACCTTATCAACCATTTTTCTGTCCTTCACTCCCCGCATCCGCTTAGCCGCAGACACAAACGAAAACCGGTCCCGAAGAGAAAACTTCGGAACCGTGCAACAATTCTGATTAGCTGACTTATAGCAGATCGCCCTCGCGGATTTCCATAAAATTCGTATCGCTGGCTGTGCGTCGCCGCTACGCGCGATTGTCTTGACTTTTATCGCGGGAACATATAGTGAACAAAAGAATGAGAAAGTCGCTCAAAGAACGATTGGCCATTCTTTCCGATGCCGCAAAGTATGACGCCTCTTGTGCCTCCAGCGGGACTACGAAGCGCGATTCGGGAGCATCCGGTGGCCTTGGCTCGACCGAAGGCGCCGGCATCTGCCATGCTTATGCGCCCGATGGCCGATGCATTTCGCTGCTGAAGATCCTTTTGACCAATTTCTGCATTTTTGACTGCGCATATTGCGTCAATCGCTCGTCGAGCAATGTGGAGCGCGCGCGCTTTACACCGGAAGAAGTCGTCTGGCTCGTGCTGGAATTCTACCGTCGCAACTATATCGAGGGCCTGTTTCTATCATCGGGGATCATCCGCTCCTCGGACTATACGATGGAGCAGCTCGTCAGGATCGCGCGGGAACTGCGGGTAACGCATAATTTTCGCGGCTACATCCATCTCAAGGCCATTCCCGAGGCTTCGCCACAGCTGATCGAGGAGGCGGGCCTCTATGCCGACCGCCTGTCGCTCAACATCGAGCTTCCCACGGATGCCGGTGTGGCGCGGCTGGCGCCGGAAAAGAAGCCGTCGGGAATCCGTCGCTCGATGGCCGACCTTCGCTTGAAGATAGAAGCGGCGAGCGAGCCGACACTGCAGACGAAGCGTCGCAAGCGGTTTGTCCCAGCCGGGCAGAGCACACAGATGATCGTCGGTGCTGACGGCGCCAACGATGCGGCCATCCTCGGCTGCAGCGCCAATCTCTACGGAAGCTATGGCCTTCGCCGCGTCTATTATTCGGCCTTCAGCCCGATCCCCGACTCGTCCAGCGCCCTGCCGCTGATCAAGCCGCCCTTGATGCGCGAGCATCGGCTGTACCAGGCCGATTGGCTGTATCGTTTCTACGGTTTCGGTATCGATGAAATCACCTCGTCGCAGACCGACGGGATGCTCGACCTCGATCTCGATCCCAAGCTCTCCTGGGCGCTTCGCCATCGCGGCGAGTTTCCGGTCGACATCAACAAGGCCGATCGCGAGAAGCTGCTGCGGGTTCCGGGTTTCGGCACGAAGACGGTGAAATCCCTGCTGTCGGCGAGACGCTTCCGCCGATTGCGGATGGATGACCTCTCGCGTCTCGGCGTTTCGATCAAGAAGGTGCAGGCTTTCATCATCGCGGAGGACTGGTCGCCGCGGCGTCTGATCGACCGGCCCGACCTTCGCCAGATGTTCGAGCCGCAGCCGGAGCAGTTGAGGTTGCTGTGATGCGACACATCACGTTGCGCGGGCGAGGGGATCTGGAGGAATGGCGGGTTGCGGCCCGCGCCTTGGCAGCCGCGGGAGTTCCCTCGGCGGAAGTCGAGTGGCACGCGGAAGCGGAAGCTGATGGGCTTTTCCGACATGAGGCCGAAATGCCTGCGCCTGCGCCATTGCCGGATGGCGCGCCATTGACCGTGCCGCCGGGCTTTATCGAGCTTGCCAATGCTGTCATCTGTCATAGCGATCCGGCGCGCTTCATGCTGCTTTACCGGCTTCTGGTGCGGTTGCAGGCCGACCGGCGGCTTCTGGAACAGCCGTCGGACGAAGACGTGGTGCGCGCGCGACTGATGGAGAAGAGCGTTCGGCGCGACGCGCACAAGATGACGGCGTTCGTTCGGTTCAAGGAGGTCGGCAGCGGGATTTCGGTGAACGGACGGCGCAAGTTTCTCGCCTGGTTCGAGCCGGACCACTACATCGTCGGGCGCAAGGCGTCGTTTTTCCAGAAGCGCTTCAACGATATGGACTGGATCATCCTCACGCCGAAAGGCTCGGCGGGATGGGATGGCAAGGCCCTGACTGTCGGCGACGACGCCTGCGAGAAGCCCGACCTTTCCGATGCCGCTGATGAACTTTGGCGCACCTACTACGCCAACATCTTCAATCCGGCGCGGTTGAAGGTGAAGGCGATGCAGGCGGAGATGCCGAAGAAATACTGGAAGAATCTGCCGGAAGCGGACCTCATTCCCGGTCTGATCGCAAATGCCGAGAGCCAGGTGCTGGCAATGGCAAAGCGGGAGGCAACCCGTCCGCTGCCGTTCCACCAGCGCCTGCAGGAGGCTGCCCGAAATGCGCCCGCCTCACCTGCGGCGGAGGCTGGCACATGGGAGTCGCTCCGGAATGCCGCTGCCGCCTGTACCCAATGTCCGCTGCATGGGCCGGCGACACAAACCGTGTTCGGCGAGGGCCCGCAGGACGCGGTGGTCGTATTCGTCGGTGAGCAGCCGGGCGACCAGGAGGATTTGGCCGGGCGGCCTTTCGTTGGGCCCGCCGGTTCGGTTTTTGATCACGCATTGGGTCACGCCGGCATCGTGCGATCGGAAGTCTACATCACCAACGCGGTGAAGCACTTCAAGTATGAACCGCGCGGCAAACGGCGTATCCACCAGCGGCCGAACATGGGCGAGGTGAAACACTGTCGTTGGTGGCTCGAGCAGGAATTGGAGCTGATCGCTCCCAAGCTTGTCGTCGCGATGGGTGCAACGGCGGTCGCGTCACTGACCGATGGAAAATATCGCTTCTCGGATATCAGGGGCGAGGCACTTGCGACCCCGGATGGCCGGATGCTGTTCACGACGGTGCATCCGTCCTATTTGCTGCGCCTGCCGGATCCCGCCAAGAAGGCGGAGGAAACGGATCGATTCCTGCAGGATATGCTGAAAATTCAGAAGCTTATGGAATCGATCTCGCAAGGAGATTCAAGCGCATCGACGGCTTGATGAGCGGTGATCGCAACCCGTGACATGGCGGGTTGCGATCACCGATGAGGATCAGGCGAAGTAGCTCTGCAGCGGGCGGACTTCGAGGTTTCCGGCGCGCAGCGCCTTGATTGCCTGGGCGGCTGCCTCGGCGCCGGCCATCGTCGTGTAGTACGGCACCTTCTGCATCAGCGTGGCACGGCGGAGCGACTTGGAGTCGGAGATCGCCTTGTTACCATCCGTCGTATTGATCACCAGCTGGACCTGACGGTTGCGGATCGCGTCTTCGATATGCGGGCGACCTTCGAGAACCTTGTTGATCTTCGTGGCCTCGATGCCGTTCTCGGCGAGGAAGCGCTGGGTGCCGCCGGTTGCGAGAACCTTGAAGCCTTCGCCGACGAGAACGCGGATGGCCGGCAGGACGCGCGGCTTGTCAGCGTCGCGAACCGAAACGAAGACCGTTCCGTCACGCGGCAGTTCGACGCTGGCGCCGAGCTGCGACTTGGCGAAAGCTAGCGCGAAGTCGGTGTCGAGGCCGATGACTTCGCCCGTCGAGCGCATTTCCGGGCCGAGCAGCGTGTCGACGCCGGGGAAGCGGGCAAACGGGAAGACAGCTTCCTTGACGGCGACGTGCTTGAGGTTGCGCGGATCCGGCTTCTCGCCATAGGCGGAAAACAGCGCGTCGAGCTTCTCGCCGGCCATGGCGCGGGCGGCGATCTTTGCGATCGGAGCGCCGATGGTCTTGGCGACGAAGGGAACGGTACGCGAGGCACGGGGGTTCACTTCGAGAACGTAGACAATGCCGTCCTTGATGGCGAACTGGACGTTCATCAGGCCGACGACGTTGAGAGCCTTGGCCATCGACTTCGCCTGCCGCTCGAGCTCGTCGATCATCTCGGATGACAACGTGCGCGGCGGCAGCGAGCAGGCCGAGTCACCGGAGTGGATGCCGGCTTCCTCGATATGCTCCATGATGCCGGCGATGAAGGCGTCGTTGCCGTCGGAGAGGCAGTCGACATCGACTTCGATGGCGTTCGACAGGTAGCTGTCGAAGAGCAGCGGGTTCTTGCCGAGCAGGGTGTTGATCTGGCCGGTCTTGTCGTTCGGGTAGCGCTGCTTGATGTCTTCAGGCACCAGCTCCGGAACGGTGTCGAGCAGGTAGGTCTGCAGCTGGCTTTCCGAATGCAGGATCTGCATGGCGCGGCCGCCCAGAACGTAGGACGGGCGAACGACCAGCGGGAAGCCGATTTCGGTGGCGACCAGGCGGGCCTGTTCGACCGAGTAGGCGATGCCGTTGTTCGGCTGCGTCAGGTCGAGCTTGACCAGCAGCTTCTGGAAGCGGTCGCGGTCTTCAGCAAGGTCGATCATGTCGGGCGCGGTGCCGAGGATCGGGATGCCATTCTTTTCGAGCGCTTCGGCGAGCTTCAGCGGGGTCTGGCCGCCGAACTGCACGATGACGCCGACGACTTCGCCCTTTTCCTGCTCAGCGCGCAGGATCTCGATCACATCCTCGGCAGTCAGCGGCTCGAAGTAGAGGCGATCTGACGTGTCGTAGTCGGTCGAGACCGTTTCCGGGTTGCAGTTGATCATGATGGCTTCATAGCCGGCATCGCGCAGAGCGAATGCGGCATGGCAGCAGCAATAGTCGAACTCGATGCCCTGGCCGATGCGGTTCGGACCGCCGCCGAGGATGACGACCTTCTTGGCGGCGGAAACTTCGGCTTCCGAGCGCAGCTCACCGACGAAAGGCGTTTCGTAGGTCGAGTACATGTAGGCGGTCGGCGAGGCGAACTCGGCGGCGCAGGTGTCGATGCGCTTGAAGACCGGGCGGACGTTCAGCGAATTGCGAAGTTCGGCCACTTCCTTCGGGCGCTTGCCGGAGAGTGTCGCGAGGCGGGCGTCGGAGAAGCCCATGGCCTTCAGCGTGCGCAGGTTGGCGGCGTCAGTGGGCAGGCCGTGTTCGCGAACGCGGGCTTCCATGTCGACGATCGCCTTGAACTGGGCGATGAACCACGGGTCGATCTTGCAGCCTTCGTGCACTTCCTCGGGACTCATGCCCTGGCGCAGCGCCTGGGCAACCATGCGCAGGCGATCCGGGGTCGGCGTGCCGATCGCGGCGCGGATGGCGTTCTGGCTGGATTCGCCTTCCTCGACGCCGGGGATTTCGATTTCGTCGAGACCGGTGAGGCCCGTTTCGAGGCCGCGAAGCGCCTTCTGCAGCGATTCGGCGAAGGTGCGGCCGATCGCCATGACTTCACCGACCGACTTCATGGCCGTGGTCAGGATCGGCGAAGCGCCCGGGAACTTTTCGAAGGCGAAGCGCGGGATCTTGGTGACGACATAGTCGATCGACGGTTCGAACGAGGCGGGCGTTGCGCCACCGGTGATGTCGTTGTCGAGTTCGTCGAGCGTGTAGCCGATGGCGAGCTTGGCGGCGACCTTGGCGATCGGGAAGCCGGTTGCCTTCGATGCGAGAGCGGACGAGCGCGAGACGCGCGGGTTCATTTCGATGACGACGAGGCGGCCGTCCTTCGGGTTGACGGCGAACTGGACGTTCGAGCCGCCGGTTTCGACGCCGATCTCGCGCAGGACCGCGATCGAGGCGTTGCGCATCATCTGGTATTCCTTGTCGGTCAGCGTCAGCGCCGGCGCGACAGTGATGGAATCGCCCGTGTGGACGCCCATCGGGTCGATGTTTTCGATCGAGCAGATGATGATGCAGTTGTCCGCCTTGTCGCGGACGACTTCCATTTCATATTCCTTCCAGCCGAGAACCGACTCTTCGATCAGGACTTCGGTGGTCGGGGAGGCATCGAGACCGCCGCCGATGATTTCGAAGAACTCCGAGCGGTTATAGGCAATGCCGCCGCCGGTGCCGCCCATGGTGAAGGAGGGGCGGATGATGGCGGGCAGGCCGACGACGTCGATCGCCTGGGCGGCAATCGCCATGGCGTGGCTGATGTAGCGCTGCTTGCGGTCGGTTTCGCCGAGGTTCCACTGGTTCTCAAGCGCGTCGAGCGCCGTGTCCAGTTCGGCGCCGGAGAGGCTTTCCTTCAGTTTGTTGCGCTCAACCTCATGGGTCTTGCGGTCGGCATCCTTGATATCGGTGGCGTTGGCCAACATCGACTTCGGAGTTTCCAGGCCGATGCGCTGCATGGCTTCGCGGAACAAGGCGCGGTCTTCGGCCATGTCGATGGCGGCCGGCTTGGCGCCGATCATCTCGACATTGTAGCGATCGAGGACGCCCATGCGCTTCAAGGAGAGCGCGGTGTTGAGCGCGGTCTGGCCGCCCATGGTCGGCAGAAGCGCGTCGGGGCGTTCCTTGGCGATGATCTTGGCGACGACCTCAGGGGTGATCGGCTCGACATAGGTTGCGTCGGCGAGGCCCGGGTCGGTCATGATCGTCGCCGGGTTGGAGTTGACGAGGATGACGCGGTAGCCTTCCTCCTTCAGCGCCTTGCACGCCTGGGTGCCGGAGTAATCGAATTCGCAAGCCTGGCCAATGACGATCGGTCCTGCGCCGATGATGAGGATCGATTTGATGTCTTGGCGCTTCGGCATGGGCTTTTTTCCGTTTCCTAGCTGCGCAGAAAGCCGGCCAGGGTGGGAGGCACCGGCCGGGTCGCGCGTATGATGGTCTTTTCAGGCTAGAAGCGGCTTATAGGCAAATGTATTTGTAAACGGAACCCCATAAATTACGGAATCGACAGGAATTGGCGCCTGTTGCCGGAGCCTAGCCGATGCCCGGGACCACCAGCGCTCTGATCTCGCCTTTCCGGGCAGGGTTGGAGATGGCTTCGACGGCCTCCGCAAGGCCGATTCGACGGGATATCAGCGGTTCGACCTTGATGGTGCCCGACGCAATGAGATCGGCGGCCCGCCGGTGCGTGAACGGATTGATGAAGGAGCTTATCAATCTGATCTCGCGAAAGAGCAGATCGAAAGGCTCGATTGCGGCCTTCACCCCCTGCGGCATGACCCCGAGGATGACGACGGTGCCGCCGCGGCGCGGGAGGCTCGGAGCCTGTTCGATCGTTTCGGCAACGCCGGCGCACTCGATCACCACGTCGGCGCCGCCGGGCAGCAAACCGTCCGCCGCCGTCAGTTGCGCGACGACGTCACCCGTCGAGGGATCTGCGCTGGCGGTCGCTCCAAGCTCCTCGGCGAGTTGACGCTTCTCCGCGCTGCGGGTCACGAGAACCACGCTGGTGGCTCCCGCCAGCCGGACCAGCTGGACGACGAGCAGGCCGATGACGCCGCCGCCGAGCACGACGACGGAGGAACCAGTGCGGATTTCAGCGAGGTCGACCCCGTGGATGCAGCAGGCCAGCGGCTCGCAAAAGGCGCCGTGTAGGGGAGGCAGTTCATCCGGTAACTGGAATGCCTGCTGCTGCGGGATGCAGACATACTCGGCAAAGCCGCCGTCGCGGTGGATGCCGATCGCCTGAAGATTATGGCAGAGATTGACGCGACCGCGCTGGCATTCAGGGCAGCGGCCGCAGGTGATGTTCGGGTCGCCGGTGATGCGCATTCCCTCGCGAAAACCGCTGACGCCATTCCCGACCTTCTCGACGATGCCGGTGAATTCGTGACCGAGCGTGACCGGCGGCTTTGAGGGGAACTCGCCGTGAAACAGATGGCGATCGGTCCCGCAGATGCCGCAGGCTTCAACGCGAACCAGCAACTCACCGACGCCCGGTTCCGGCCGCTCCACGTCGCGCAGGCCAAGTTTTCCGGTCGCTTCCAGACGTACGGCCTTCATCCTTGTCTCCTCCCCAGACTTGTGGACCCAAGGAGGCCCGATCGCGGATCTCTCGTCAAGCGAGTGGGCTT
Organism: Rhizobium sp. Root708; assembly: GCF_001429725.1. GTDB lineage: Bacteria > Pseudomonadota > Alphaproteobacteria > Rhizobiales > Rhizobiaceae > Rhizobium. Next base: position 238,569 of record NZ_LMHV01000042.1, read on the forward strand.
CGGGAGGGCTGAAACTGCTCTCGTGGAAGACCATAAAAATATTTCGCAATACGACGTTTTTACGGATGCCTGTCGAGGAAAATTAATAAATAGGGCGCTTTCTATTTGGGTGCAGACTTAAGAGGGCAGTCTGTTGTTGAGGGCGTGGGCTGGCAATGTTTCAAGTCGATGAAAAATCCAGGGATGTAACTTCCTGGACATCCGAGTTGCTGTCGCATTTCATGCTTCGCGCGAGGGCGGACGCATGGCTTTACCTTGCCGTCGCATTCTATTTCATTGGCGGCGTCCTGTTGATCACCTTCAGTGGTCATGCCGAGGTGATGTCCTTTTCGCTCTATTTCGACCAGTGGACCTTCCTGTTCCTGATATTCATGCCGCTGACGGCTGTTGTCGTCGATTATGCATGGATCATCTTTCGCTTTGAGGCAAAGCGATCGCTGGCCGCGCGCAAGGCGTTTTCGCCGCAGCGTCTGGCGCATCTGTTTTCCGGCATGGCTCTGCTGATGGCGCTGATGATCTTTCAGGGCACGTTCACCTCGATCAAGAACCTGCTGCCAATTCTTCGTGGCGGCTTCGTCTATGACCACATGCTCGCCAATGCCGACGCTTTGCTGTCCTTCGGCCCCGATCCGGTTAAGATTCTTCAGTCGATCAGAGTGGTCGGGATCATGGACTGGAACTACAGCATCCTCTGGTTCATCCTCTGCTTCGGAACGCTCTTCTTCGTGGCCACATCGCCTCGCGCAGCCTCCATCCGTGTCCGATACATCTCCATGTTCATGTTCGTCTGGGTCGTCTGCGGCAACATCCTGGCGGCCATCTTCATGTCGGCCGGCCCGGCATTTTACGGCGCCGTGACCGGCGATCACGAACGCTTCGCTGCACTTCTGGCCTTCCTGTCCTCACCTGATGGCCCATTGCTTGCGAGGAGCTTTCAGGGCTACCTTTGGTCGTTGCACCAAGGCGGCACATCCGGCCTTGGCTCCGGCATCTCGGCCTTTCCGAGCGTTCACGTCGGACTGATTGCCCTGAACGCATTCTTTGCGTTCGACTTGTCGCGCAGGTTCGGTGTCCTGGCCGTCTGCTACACGGCCTTTGTGATGCTGAGCTCGGTCTGCCTTGGCTGGCACTATGCCGTCGATGGCTATGCGTCGCTGATATTGGTAGGTGCGGCCCATTATGGGCTCAAGGCCCTGAGGGAGCGGCGGCCGACGCCCTCGCGTGCTCCCGACGGCGCGACTGTGACGCCCTGATTTTGGCGTCGCCGATGCATCAATCCCTGACATTCTCTGTCGTTGCGACTTGCCTCTTTCGGCTGCTGGAATTTCCTGGGCACCGAGATATATAATTGAAGCAATAGCGACCGAGGTTTAGCTCTAGGGGACCATCATGGAGTGGAAAGGCCGGCGTCAGTCCGACAACATCGAGGATCGCCGCGGCGATCCTTCCATCGGTGGATTGGGCCGAGGGGGAGGCTTCAGCTTCCCATCCGGCGGCGGCATGGGTCGTCGCGGCGGTGGCCTCAGCATCGGCACGATCATTTTCCTGGTGGTGATCTACTTTATCTTCAAGGCGATGGGCATCGATCTGCTTCAGGTCATGGACGGCGGGACGTCGACCGGCGGTTCCGGCTATGAGCAAAGCGATTCCGGCAGCAGTCGCCAGCCCGCCAATGACGAGATGACGGGGTTCGTCCGTACCGTGCTCGCCGAAACGGAAGACACATGGAACGGCATCTTCCAATCGATGGGACGGCAATATGAAGAGCCGCGCCTTGTTCTGTTCAACGGCCAGACTCAATCCGCTTGCGGTTTTGCCTCGGCGGCGACGGGTCCTTTCTACTGCCCAAGCGATCACAAGGTGTATCTCGACACGGCCTTCTTCCAGCAGCTCAGCAAGCAGTTCGGTGCTTCCGGCGATTTCGCGGAAGCCTACGTGGTGGCCCACGAGGTCGGCCACCACGTCCAGAACCAGCTGGGTATCTTGCCGAAGTTCAATGAAGCGCGTCAGCGCATGAGCGAAGCCGACGCCAACAAGATGTCCGTCCGGGTCGAACTCCAGGCCGACTGCTTTGCCGGTATCTGGGGCAAATTCACCGAGCAGAAGGGCATCCTCGAAGCCGGCGATCTTGAAGAAGCACTCAATGCCGCGCAGCAGATCGGCGACGACACGCTGCAGAAGCGCAGCCAGGGCTACGTCGTGCCGGAGAGCTTCAATCACGGGACCTCGGCACAGCGCGCGCGGTGGTTCAAGCGTGGCTTCGACAGCGGCAAGCTTTCGGACTGCGATACGTTCTCCGGTCCTGTCTGAACGGATATCGGCCTCCATCGGGAGGCCGATCGGGTTCTCTACTTTTCGCTGTCCATGTGTCTGAGTTGGGCGTCGGGATAGCGCGCGCCGGCAGCGGCATCCTTCGGGATCGCCCTTTCGATCGCGGCCATGTCCTCGGCGGAAAGCTCGACGGCGCGTGAGCCGAGCGCTTCGGTCAAACGGTCCCGTCTGCGCGCGCCGACCAAAGGCACGATGTCCTTTCCCTGCGCGGCGACCCATGTGATGGCGATCTGGGCCACCGAGACCAGCTTTGCATCCGCGATCTTGCGCAGTTCCTCGACAAGGGCGAGGTTGCGATCGATGTTGCCGTCCTGGAAACGCGGGCTCATGCCGCGGAAGTCGCCGGTTGTGCCGCCTTGTCCCTTCTGCCAGTGACCGCTGATCAGACCGCGCGAGAGGACGCCATAGGCGGTGATTGAAATTCCGAGCTCTCGGCAGGTTGGAAGGATCTGTTCCTCGATGCCGCGCGAGAGCAGCGAATATTCAATCTGCAGGTCGCAGATCGGATGGGTGCCGGCTGCCCGGCGGATGGTCTCGGCGCCGACTTCGGACAGTCCGACATGCCTGATGTATCCGGCCTTGATCAGATCACCGATCGCCCCCACCGTTTCCTCGATCGGGACATTGGGATCGAGGCGGGCAGGGCGGTAGATATCGATGTAATCGACGTCGAGGCGCTTCAGCGTATAGGCCAGGAAGTTCTTGATCGCGGCGGGGCGGGAGTCGTAGCCGCTCCAGTTGCCGGCCGGATCGCGCAAGGCGCCGAACTTGACGCTGATTACCACGTCTTCCCGCTTGCGACCCTTGAGGGCCTCGCCGATCAGCATTTCGTTGTGACCCATGCCGTAGAAGTCGCCGGTATCCAGCAGGTTGACGCCGACGTCGATGGCGGCATGGATGGTCGCAATGCTCTCGTTCCGATCGGACGGGCCGTACATGCCGGACATCCCCATGCAGCCTAGCCCGATCGCCGAGACCATCGGACCAGTCTTCCCCAAACGATGCGTCTCCATGTGCTTCTCCTGATGAAGTGTTTGTGTTGTCATGGTTCTACCGCGCGTCGCTTCGTGCGATAATCCCAGTAAATTCGAACGGGCCGTACGGAAAAGCGCACAATGGACGATCTTCCCCTCAATGATCTGGATGCCTTCACAGCCATTGCAAGGGAGCGAAGCTTTCGTGCCGCGGCGCGCAAGCGCGGCGTCTCGGCTTCCTCGCTCAGCGACTCGTTGCGCCGTCTCGAGGAGCGCGTCGGCGTTCGACTGCTCAATCGGACGACCCGCAGCGTTACGCCGACCGAGGCGGGGCAGAGGCTGCTGGAACGGCTGGCGCCGGCCCTGGGAGAAGTTTCGCAGGCGCTTCAGCAGCTCGATACGTTCCGCGACAGTCCGAGCGGAACGCTTCGCCTGAATGTCCCGATCATTGCCGTGCGGCTGTTTCTGCCCGACATCGCCAACCGCTTCCTGAAGCGTTATCCGCAAATCTCGCTTGAGATCGTCGGCGAGGATACGTTCGTCGATGTGCTGGCGGCGGGCTACGATGCCGGCATCCGCTATGACGAGCGGTTGGAGCAGGACATGATCGCAGTGCCGATCGGGCCGCGCCGGCAACGTTACATCACCGCCGCATCGCCTGACTATCTGGAACGGCGTGGCCTACCTCGTCACCCTCGCGAACTGCTGGAACATGACTGTATCAGACACCGCTTCCTGACCAGCGGCGCCCTGGCGTGGGAGTTCGAGCGTGGAGCGGACACACTTACGATCATGCCGAAGGGGCCGATCATCGCCAATGCGATCGAAATGGAAGTGTCGGCTGCCGTCGCCGGGCTCGGTGTTATCAGGACCTTCGAGGAGTTGATGCTGCCTGCGATCGAGAGCGGGTCGCTGGTGCCGATCCTCGAGGAGTGGGTGACGGAATTCTCCGGCCCGTTTCTCTACTATGCGAGCGGCCGTCACATGCCGGCTGCGCTGCGGGCCTTTGTCGATTTTGTCAGGGAAGAGCAGCGCCGGGGAGGCTAGAATCCTCCTTTGTTCCGTTTTTCCATCAAGATAAGTCGTGTGCCTATCAAAAGATTTGAAATGTTCACGGATTGTTTCGCTAATATGCGTGGGCTAAGTAACAAACCCGGCGATGAGATCGTCTTTTCAGAAACAACCTGCTGTAGAGGCGTCTGATGCTCGATCCGAAATTCGTTCGCCGTGGTCTTTTCCTCGTCTTCATGATCCTGTTTCTCGACGTTATCGGGATCGCGATCATCATGCCGGTGCTGCCTGCCTATCTGGAGCAACTGACCGGCGGCTCGGTGAGCGATGCGGCCCTCGATGGCGGCTGGCTGCTCGTCGTTTATGCCGGGATGCAGTTCCTCTTCGCGCCGTTCCTCGGCAATCTCAGCGACCGCTTCGGGCGGCGGCCGATCCTGCTTCTCTCGGTGCTGACATTTGCGATCGACAACTTCATCTGCGCCGTTGCGACGAGCTTCTGGATGCTCTTCATCGGGCGGGCGCTTGCCGGCCTCAGTGGCGGCAGCTTTGCGACCTGCTCCGCCTATATCGCCGATATCAGCAACGATGAGAATCGCGCCAAGAATTTCGGATTGATCGGCATTGCCTTCGGCGTCGGCTTCACGGTCGGCCCTGTCATCGGCGGCTTCCTCGGCGAGTTCGGGCCGCGGGTGCCGTTCTTCGGGGCAGCCGCGGTGTCGTTCCTCAATTTCGTCGCGGCCTGTTTCCTGCTGCCGGAAACACTGGATGCAAAAAATCGCCGGCGCTTCGAATGGAAGCGGGCTAATCCGCTCGGCGCGTTGAGACAGATGCGCCACTATCCGGGTATCGGCTGGGTGTCGGCGGTGATGTTTCTGTTCTGGCTCGCCCATGCGGTCTATCCGGCGGTATGGTCGTTCGTCTCGACATACCGCTACGGCTGGAGCGAGGGGCAGATCGGCTTCTCGCTGGGGCTTTATGGCATCGGTGCCGCCGTCGTGATGGCTTTGGTCCTGCCGAGGATCGTGCCGATCCTTGGAGAATGGAAAACGGCGGTGGTCGGATTGAGCTTCTCGGTGGTCGGCCTGACGGGCTATGCGTTCGCCTGGGAGGGATGGGTCGTCTACGCGGTGATCGTGCTGACGGTCATGGAGAACGTCGCTGACCCGCCGCTGCGAAGCATTGCCGCCGGCAAGGTTCCGCCATCGGCGCAGGGTGAGTTGCAGGGCGCGCTGACCAGCCTCAGCAGCATCACCACGATCATCGGACCGCTGATCTTCACGCAGCTGTTCGGATACTTCACCAGCCCGGCAGCGCCGGTCACCTTTGCCGGGGCTCCCTATCTGCTGGCGGCCGTGTTTATCCTCGTCGCCGCGCTGGTGTTTCTGATGAAGGTTCGCACGGCGTCGCCCAAGGAGGCGGCCCGGCAACCCGCGCAGTGAACCATCAGAATTCATGATGCGATGATGAAATTTTCATCATCTGCCCGTTTGGGGTGTCCATTTTCCGGGCTTTCCTTTAATTCAGTAGTTTGGTTGCCACGTTCGCGACCGGACCTCAAAATCACAGAGCATAGTCATGGATACGCCGATCGACGCAAAAGCGCTCGCGCCGAAAACCGATAACCGTTGGGCTGCGCATATTCGCGCCACCCTCGCACTCGGGATTCCGTTTATTGGAGCGCAGCTGGCACAGCTGGGAATCAACACGACCGACGTCATGATCGTCGGGCGCCTTGGGGCGGAACACCTGGCGGCAATGGTGCTTGCCGGACAGTTTCTCTTTACGATCCTGGTCTTTGGCTCGGGATTCTCCATCGCCGTCATTCCGATGGTGGCGCAGGCCTATGGTCGCGGCGACATCGTCAGCGTGCGCCGCTCCATGCGGATGGGTCTGTGGGTCGTATGCGCCTTTTGGCTCCTCATGCTGCCGGCCTTCTACAATTCGGAGCATATTCTGCTCGCGGCAGGACAGAAGCCGGATGTCGCTGCTTTGGCGCACGGCTATATCGTCATCGGGCAGTTCGCCGTTCTGCCGGGGTTGCTCTACAACGTCATGCGCGCCCTGGTGAGCGCGATCGGCAAGGCCGCCGTCGTCCTCAACGTGACGATCGCCATGCTGACGCTCAACGCCATCTTCGCCTATGCGCTGGTGCTCGGTCATTTCGGCTTGCCGGCGATGGGGCTGGAGGGTGCCGCGATCGTTTCCGTTCTGGTACAGACAGCCGGATTTCTGTTCATCGTCGCTTACGTTCAGAGCCGGCCCGAAACGCGGCGCTATGAGATTTTCGTGCGCTTCTGGCGGCCCGACTGGAAGGCGTTCAGGGAGGTGGTGCGCCTGGGCCTGCCGATCAGCGTGACGATCCTTGCCGAGGTGAGCCTGTTTACCGTCGCGTCTCTCCTGATGGGGCGCATCGGGACGATTGAGCTTGCCGCGCACGGCATCGCGCTTCAGTGGGCCTCCATCGCCTTCATGATTCCGCTCGGCCTGTCGCAGGCGGCCACGGTGCGGGTCGGCATTGCCCACGGGCAGGGCGATCATGTCGCGCTCGTGCGGGCTGCGATCTCGGTTCTTGCAATCTCCTGCGCCATATCGGCTGTCGGGGGCGCCCTGTTCGCGATCGCGCCGGCGTTCTTCGCGGGCTGGTTCCTGGACACGAGTTCGGCAGAAGCGCCGCAAGTGCTCGCGTTTGCCGGCCCGTTGATTGTCATTGCGGGCCTGTTTCAGCTGGTCGACGGTCTTCAGGCCATCGCCAATGGCCTGCTTCGCGGCCTCAAGGACGCGCGCGTGCCGATGATTCTGGCGCTGATCGCCTACTGGCCCATCGGCTTCTTCCTCGCCTGGGTGCTGGCATTCCCGCTCGGCTTCGGCGGCATCGGGATCTGGTTCGGCTTCCTGATCGGGTTGTTCACGGCGTCGATCATGCTGTGCTGGCGCTTCTACGTGCTGATCCGCAGGATGGGTCGATAGAGCCGCTGAACACCGGACAAACAAAAGCCCGCTCGAAAGCGGGCTTTTTTAATGCGTTTTCGCCGGTATCAGCGCTCGGCGAGAGCTTCCTCGCCCTTCTTCTCGCGCACCAGATTGATGAAGCGACGGAAGAGGTAGTGGCTGTCCTGCGGGCCGGGGGAAGCCTCCGGGTGATGCTGAACCGAAAAGATCGACTTGCCTGCTACACGCAGGCCGCAGTTGGTGCCGTCGAAGAGGGAAACGTGAGTCTCTTCAACGCCATCGGGCAGAGACTTCGTGTCGACCGCGAAGCCGTGGTTCATCGACACGATCTCGACCTTGCCCGTCGTGTGGTCCTTGACCGGATGGTTGGCGCCGTGGTGGCCCTGGTGCATCTTCTCGGTCTTGGCGCCGAGCGCGAGGCCGAGCATCTGATGGCCGAGGCAGATGCCGAAAACCGGGATGTCGGTCTTGATCAGCTTCTGGATCACGGGAACGGCGTATTCGCCGGTTGCTGCCGGGTCGCCCGGGCCGTTCGACAGGAAGATGCCGTCTGGCTGCATGGCGAGAACTTCCTCGGCGCTCGTCGTTGCGGGCATGACGGTAACCTTGCAGTCTAGGCCAGCAAACAGGCGCAGGATGTTGCGCTTGACGCCGTAATCGAGGCAGACGACGTGATACTTGGCGTCTTCGGCCTTCAGTTCGCCGTAGCCCTCGTTCCAGATCCACGGGGTCTGCGCCCACTGCGACGACTGGCCGGAAGACGCGATCTTGGCGAGGTCGAGGCCTTCGAGGCCGCTCCATGCCTTGGCTTCCGCCTTCAGCGTCTCGACGTCGAAGACGCCGTTCGGATCATGGGCGATGACGGCATTCGGCGAACCGTTTTCGCGGATCCAGGCGGTCAGCGCGCGCGTGTCGATGCCGCAGAGGCCGATGATGCCGCGAGCCTTCAGCCAGGCATCGAGGTGCTTGACGGCGCGGTAGTTGGACGGATCGGTGATGTCGGCCTTGAAGATGACGCCGACCGCGCCGTGGCGTGCTGCCGGCGTCAGGTCTTCGATGTCTTCGTCGTTGGTGCCGATGTTGCCGATGTGGGGGAAGGTGAAGGTGACGATCTGGCCGAGATAGGAGGGATCCGTCAGGATCTCTTCGTAGCCTGTCAGCGCCGTGTTGAAGACCACCTCGGCCTGGATCTTGCCGGTCGCGCCGATGCCCTTGCCTTCAATGACGGTTCCGTCTGCAAGAACGAGCAGGGCGGTCGGCTTTTCGGTTGTCCAGGGTGCTGTCGCGGTCATCTTCATCCCGTTTCCGGCGGCCACACGTCCTTGGGCAACGTTGGCCGGCCATTTGGTTCGCAAGCATACGCGCGCGGCAAGGCGCACGCTCTCAGGCCTGATCACGAATTTTGGTGCAGGTGGCGGTAAATAGCCACGCTATTTCGCGAGGTCAATCTTTGTACCGCACATTCTGCCGGTTTTCTCGCGCTTTCTGCCGCCGTTTTCCGCAATTTATTTGATCCCATGCATTCGCGTGGTTTATGAAGCGGCATTCAAACAGGAGTGATTATGATGTTGCGCGATCAACTCGCCGCCGCCCTCAAGGATGCCATGAAGTCCAAGAACGCCGAGCGGCGCTCGACCGTTCGCCTGATTCAGGCCGGGATCAAGGACCGGGACATCGCCAATCGCGGCATCGGCAAGGAGGAGGCCAGCGACGACGAGATCCTGCAGATCCTCGCCAAAATGGTGAAGCAGCGCGAGGAATCGGCGAAGATCTACGAAGAGAACGCGCGACCGGAACTGGCGGCCAAGGAGCGCGCCGAAATCATCGTATTGCAGGACTTTCTGCCGAAGCAGCTTTCCGATGCGGAAGTTCGCAGCAACATTGCGGCGATCATTGCGGAGACCGGTGCTGCCGGGCCGAAGGACATGGGCAAGGTGATGGCGGTGCTCAAGGAGCGCTATGCCGGCCAGATGGATTTCTCCAAGGCCTCAGGCGCGGTCAAGGAACAGCTGAACTGATCCGATCAGCGCCGGCTCGCGATCTTTCCGATCGCGAGCCCGAGCACTTCTTCAGCGACTCCGTCGACGACGACGAACTTGGCGGCCTGATAGCCCCAGTATTCCAGCACGAACTTGCGCGACAGCCACATGTCGCCTTTGAACGACGCTTCCGTCCAACCGATATCTCCCACCTCGGCTGCCTGCGTGAACAGGCGCTTCAGATGGGTGTTGGAAATCATGAAGCGATCGCGGATCTCCTTGAGGGATACCTTGCCGAGATTGACCTGCTCGATCGACTTGTCGAACTCGGTTATCCTGCTCATGAGATAATCCATGACCAGACCGCCGGAGTTGGCCCAGTTGAACAGGTTGTAGGTGGCGCCCGGATTCCGAACGGCGTCGCTGTCGAGAATGCGCTTGGCGATCAGCGGCTGCATCCGCGAAAAAGCGGCGGTCTCGGCCACAGCGCGGTCGTAGCGACCTCCGCTGTCGAGATGATCCAGAATCAGCAGGTGCGTCGCGAGCCACTTGACAAAGTGCTCCTGGGCCGTATCCGTTGGCTCCAGCAGGCGCGTTCGCTTGTCGGCCGTGCCTTCGACGACACGGAGAAAACGGTAGGCGATCATTTCCTGGATGAAGGCTGCAGCGGTGTTGCGGCTAGCGATCTTGTTCTCGACGACGAAGGCGATGAAGCGGCCGGAATAAAGGCCGGGCTTCTGTTCTCCGGGAACGCCGAAGTGGAGGGCGAAACCGGCATGGGCCATGAGCCATCGCTGCTGGGCCGCAAAGATCGAGGCTATGCGTGGGCTCTCGTGATAAATCGCGAGCATTTCCCCCGCACAGTGCAGCATGGCTGCAAAGAAGGCATCGCTTTCGAGAAAATCTTCAACCTTATGGGGCATCTCTAGCAACCATCGCAATTCCGCCTTCAATGGACATAGGGCGTGCGGCTGTCAATGATCTGTTCGACAGCGAGAAAAATAAAACTTGAGTAAGAAAACAAAGAAGGCAGGAGCTGGGGGTGCTCCTGCCTTTTCGCTCTTTGCATCCTGAGGCTACGCAGGGGTTTGAGCCCATGCCTAAGGACAGTTGCAAAGGCACCCTGGTGAGGCGGCGCCGGGGGTAGGGATGGTGCCTCACCAGGGGATCGCTTTGTTGAGATCGAAATTATTGCGATGCGAAAGGCAATTCAAATTACAAAAATATAATAATTCCGTCGTTGCCCTGCCTCAATCCCCGCGCGGCGTCCTGAAGAGCCGATCTTTAGGTCGTGGTTTAGCTGTGAGGATAGGCGCATTTTCAGAATAAGTTACTGTTTTTATTTGATTATGTTTGAGAATGACTTTTGTCAGCCCCTGAGCTCCGGCTTATCAAGCCAGGGCGGATTTCACCGGGAGTAGTCATTGTCGCACCCCCTGTCGCAGGTGCGGTAACGGTTTCTTGATCGATTTCCGGCCGGTGACGAATGAGCCTGTGAATAGCGAACCTTTTAGCCGAAGGTCGTGGCATATGCGGACCAACCTGCTTATATGGACCGCATCAAGAGGTTTACATGCGCTTTTCCAATTCCTTTCTCGACGAGATACGCGATCGCGTGCCGATTTCGGACGTGATTGGCCGTCGGGTGAGCTGGGACAAACGCAAGACCAATGTCCCGCGCGGTGATTATTGGGCTTGCTGCCCGTTTCACGGCGAGAAGTCACCGAGCTTTCACTGCGAGGACCGCAAGGGGCGCTACCACTGCTTCGGCTGCGGCGTCACCGGCGACCACTTCCGATTCATGACCGAACTGGAAGGGTTGAGTTTCCCCGAGGCCGTGCAGCAGATCGCTGACATGGCGGGCGTCGCGATGCCGATCGCCGATCCAGTCATGGAGAAACGCGAGAAGGAGCGCACGTCGCTTCTCGACGTCATGGAACTCGCGACCAAGTTCTTCCAGGATCAGTTGCAGACGGCGCTCGGCGCTCGGGCCCGCGCCTATCTGCGCGACCGCGGACTGACCGGCCGGACGATCGAGACGTTTCGGCTTGGCTTTGCGTCCGATAGCCGCAATGCCCTGAAGGAATTCCTGGCGGGGCAGGGTGTCGCCAAGGAGCAGATCGAGGCTTGCGGCCTCGTCGTGCATGGCCCCGAGATTCCGGTGTCCTATGACCGTTTCCGCGACCGCATCATGTTCCCGATCCTGTCGTCCCGCGAGAAGGTGATTGCCTTTGGCGGTCGCGCCATGTCTCCGGATGCGCCGGCGAAATATCTCAACTCCAATGAAACCGAGCTCTTTCACAAGGGCAGCGTGCTCTACAATTTCACCCGCGCGCGGCGGGCGACGCAGGGCGCCAATGGCGAGGGCACCATCATCGCCGTCGAAGGCTATATGGATGTGATTGCCCTGCATCAGGCCGGCGTCGAGAACGCGGTGGCGCCGCTTGGCACGGCGCTGACCGAAAACCAGCTAGAGCTCTTATGGCGTATGACGCCGCAGCCGGTCCTCTGCTTCGACGGCGACGGAGCCGGCATTCGCGCAGCCAACCGCGCGGCCGACCTGGCGTTGCCGCATATCAAGCCGGGGCGCACCGTGCGTTTCGCGCTTCTACCTGACGGTAAAGATCCGGACGATCTCGTGCGCAACGAGGGCCGCGCGCCGTTCGACAAGGTGATGAGCCAGGCGAAGCCGCTCTCTGAAATGCTATGGGATCGCGAGGTTGCCGCCAGCAAGTTTGATACGCCCGAGGCACGGGCTGAACTTGAAGCAAGGGTTACCAAGCTTGTTGCTGTGGTTGCCGATGAAAGTGTGCGCCGACAATATCAGCAGGTCATGCGCGACAAGCTTTATGCGCTCTTCCGCCCCGCAGTTGTTGCGTCAAATTTTTCAGGCGGTGGGCAAAAGGGTGCGCGCGCGCAAAAGCTAGATTTATTAAACACAGCGCGTTTGGAAAAAGGCAGTGCAGGCAGTGCGCGGCTCAATCAGAAAGTCAAATCGTCTCCGGTTGAAAGCCTGCTTTTGCGCGAGAGCGTGCTGGCGCTGACGGTGGTCAACCATCCGGCACTGATGCAGGACGAATATGACGAGATCGCCTCGATCGATTACGACAGCCGCGAACTGCAGCGGCTATGGTCGGGCATGCTGGGGGCGGCGGCGGCCGTTGCCGGGCCGCATCTGACACGGGAATATCTGGTCGAGCGGCTGGAGGAGCAGGGGTTTGGTGGGCTGATCCAGGCGCTGGAAAAGCAGATCCGTAATGCCCGTCTCTGGATCGCCACCGAGCAGGCGGCGATGGAGGATGCGCGGGAGGGCTATCGGCAGGCGCTTGCCTTCCACAAACGTGCCAAGGCGCTGCGTTTCCAGAAGATCGAGCTCGAACGCGAGATCGCCGAGGCGACCGAGGCCGGCAATGGCGAGGTGATCGACCTGTTGATGCGTGCATTGCAGGAAGTTCACTTCGAAGGGCTTCGGCTTGAAAACCAGGAAGCGATCATCGATGGTTTCGGTGTGCTTTCCGGCCGCGTCAAGGGAGCGGCGAGCCATTGATGGATTCGACGGATCGGCAATTTTCCGCGGGCGATGCATTGTTCGGGGCCGAGCGATCGCCGCTTGGTATTCTCAACCGCGTCTATGGCTATCCCGCCTTTCGCGGCAAGCAGCAACAGGTGGTCGAGCACGTCGTGGCGGGCGGGGATGCCGTCGTTCTCTTTCCGACCGGAGCCGGCAAGTCCGTTTGCTTCCAGATTCCGGCTCTTTGTCGCGATGGCATCGGCATCGTCGTTTCACCGCTGATCGCGCTGATGCGCGATCAGGTGGAGGCGATGAAGCAGCTCGGTATCAGGGCGGCGGCGCTGAACTCCGCTCTGACGCGCGAGGAGTTCATCGATGTTCGCCGGGCGCTTTCTGCAGGCAAGCTCGACCTTCTCTATGTCACGCCTGAGCGTATTCTTCTGGATGGCTTTCGCGACACGATCGGCAGCACGAAGATCTCGCTGTTTGCGATCGACGAGGCGCATTGCGTCTCCCAATGGGGACATGATTTCCGCCCGGAATACCGTGAACTCGGCAGGCTGGCTGAACAGTTCCCCGGTGTGCCGCGTATCGCGCTGACGGCGACCGCCGACGCGCATACGCGTGACGATATCGTCGAACGGCTGGCGCTGAACAACGCCAAGGTGTTCACGACCAGCTTCGATCGCCCGAATATTTCCTACGAGATCGTCGAGCGCGATCAGCCACGCCAGCAGTTGCTGCGGTTTCTTTCCGGGCACAAGGGCAACAGCGGCATTGTCTATTGCCTGTCGCGTGCCAAGGTTGAGGAGACCGCGGAGTGGCTGAACGGGCAGGGCATCCGCGCGCGGGCCTATCACGCCGGCATGGACCGCGCGATGCGCGACGCGAACCAGGATGCCTTCCTCAAGGAAGAAGAACTCTGCCTTGTTGCCACCGTTGCCTTCGGGATGGGGATCGACAAGCCCAACGTGCGCTATGTCGCGCATCTCGATCTGCCGGGATCGGTCGAGGCCTATTACCAGGAGACCGGCCGCGCCGGGCGCGACGGCCTGCCATCGGAAGTCTGGATGGCCTACGGCATGGCCGACGTCATCCAGCGCAGCCGGATGATCGACGATGGCGGTGCCGCCGAGGAAATCAAGCGCGTCGAGCGCTCCAAGCTTAACGCGCTGCTGGCAATCTGCGAAACGGCATCCTGCCGCCGTCAGGCGATCCTCGCGCATTTCGGCGAGGCCCATGCGGGCGGTTGCGGTGGTTGCGATACCTGCCTGAAACCGGTCGAGACCTGGGACGGCACCGAGGCCGCCATCAAGGCGCTTGCCGCGATCTACCGGACGGGCGAGCGGTTCGGCACCGGGCATGTGGTCGACGTGCTGCTCGGAAATGTCAACGAAAAGACCGAGCGCTTCGGCCACACGACGATGCCGGTCTTCGGCGCGGGCAATGATCTGCCGGCCCGCACCTGGCAGTCGGTGTTTCGACAGTTGCTCGCGATGGGGCTGGTCAGGGTCGACCAGCAGGCGTTCGGCGCGCTGAAGCTGGAGCCCGAGGCGCGTGCCGTCTTCAAGCGCGAGCGGTCGGTGTTCTTTCGCAAGGATCGTCCGGTCGCCGAGCGTCGCTCGAAGCGAACGGCGCAGGTCGAGCGTCGATCGGTGCTATCAGGGAGCGACGGCGTTCTTTTCGAGGCGCTGCGGGCCGAGCGGACCTCGATCGCCCGCTCGCTTGGCGTGCCGCCTTATGTGGTCTTTCCAGATACGACGCTGATCGCCTTTGCGACCGAACGGCCAAGGACGCACAAGGAGATGCTGGAGATTTCCGGCGTCGGCCAGTCGAAGCTCGAACGGTACGGCGATGCGTTTCTCGAGGTCATCCTAGGGCACGACGACTAGGGATTTGACCCAACGGGTGAGGGGTGCCATGGTTTCGGTCAAGAACCGTATATTCGTCCTATATTTCGACTGCCGCCCCGCCTACTGAAATGACCTCCCAGCATCGCTGGCGCTGCCTATCGTACCCGATTGACGAAAACGGAGAGTGTTGGATGCCAGGACCGTCGCAGTCGCAGCGTTCCGCTTTGGGGTCTCTAGTGCTGATTGCAGCCGTGGTCGCCTGTGGCGCCGGCGCGTTCGCTTACACCGCCGGTTGGCTTTCCCCCGATCGTCTGACGTCGACAAAGCTTGTGAGTGCCCTGGCGCCTCCCGGCGGTCCGGCTTTGGGGCATCGGCGCAACCATGCAAAGGGCATCTGTTTTACCGGGGTGTTCGAAGCGAACGGAAACGGCGTGGCGCTTTCGCGGGCGTCGGCATTCGCGACCGGACAATATCCCGTCGTCGGGCGCTTCAATCTTGCAACGCCCAATCCTGATGCGGCCGACCCCACGGTGCGGGTGCGTGGCCTCGGCGTGCAGATCTCGGCGCCTGATGGAGGTGTCTGGAGGATGGCTATGATCGATCCTCCCGTCTTTGCCGTTTCCACACCGCAAGGCTTCTATGAGCTGCTGCAGGCGTCGGGGAGCAAGGATCCGGGGGCAATGAAGAGTTTCGTGGCCGCCCATCCGGAATTCGTCGCATTCGGCAAGTGGGCGATGACCGCGCCATGGACGGCGAGCTACGCCGAAGTGGCGTTCAACAGCCTCAATGCATTCATCTTCACCGATGCTTCGGGCGCGGAGCATGCCGTGCGTTGGTCGTGGCGACCGGAGGCAGCGGCGACACCGATCACGCCCGAAGATTTCGTCAAGCTCGGCCCCAACCATCTCGAGGATGATATTGCCGAACGGGTGGCGAAGTCGCCGCAGCGCTGGACGCTCGTGCTGACAGTGGCCGACCCCTCCGATCCGACGTCGGATCCGACCAAGGCCTGGCCTGCGGAGCGTCGCACAGTCGAAGCCGGTACTCTTGTCGTGCAGGAGATCGAGCCGGAAGCCGATGGACCTTGCCGGGACATCAATTTCGATCCGACCATTCTGCCTGACGGTATCAAGGTTTCCGACGATCCGTTCCCGGCGGCGCGCTCGGCTGCCTACGCCAAATCCTACGATCTGCGGACCTCCGAAGCGAGCCACTATCCTCGAACTGCAGCGAGCGCGAAGCCATGAACGGCACACACACCCAATTCACCTTCGTTCAACGTCTGCTCCACTGGCTGATGGCGATCGGCATTCTGGCGATGCTGTTCATCGGCGTCGGGATGGTATCGACCATCGGGCGGCAGTATGTGCCGCTTTTGGCAACCCACAAGACGCTCGGAATCGCCATTCTGGTTCTCGCCGTGCTTCGCCTGATCGTTCGCTTCATCTCCGGTTCGCCGAAATTGCCCGCCGACCTTCCGGAGCCGATGAAACTCGCCGCGTATCTATCCCACGTCGGCTTGTATGCGCTGATGCTCGGCATGCCCTTGATCGGCTGGGCGATGATGTCGGCGGCGGCCTATCCGATCGTGTTGTATGGTGGCATCCTGTTGCCGCCGATCCTGCCGCAGAGCGACAGTCTGCACACGCTGCTTTGGAACGCGCATTTCTATCTGGCCTTTGCCTTCTTCGCGCTCGTCTTGATGCATATCGCGGCCGCGCTATTCCACGGTCTCGTCCGTCGCGACGGGGTTCTCCAGACGATGCTGCCAGTGGGCGGCGACGATCCGTCGCAATAGGGCATAGCCCGCTCGGAACGACGCTCAACACTCTGACTGCGAACGGCTTTTCGATCCGGCATGTCGAGGAGTGGCGGCCGAGCGACGAACAGCTTGGCGCACATCCTGAATGGGCCGAAGAGATGGACCGACCGATGTTCCTGCTCATCGCGGCGCGGCGCTGACGACGGCAAGACAGGCGCTTGCCTATGTGCTAGTGCAGGGCATCGGGAACCGTCACAAGAAGGGCATCCAATGACCTCGCACTTCCTCTCCCACCTCCGAACCGAACTTTCCGCATTGAAGGACGCCGGGCTCTACAAGTCCGAGCGCGTCATCACCTCGAAGCAAGCCGGCGAGATCGCGGTTGCTTCGGGCGAGCGGGTCTTGAATTTCTGCGCCAACAACTATCTCGGGCTCGCCGACAACGAAGAGCTCGCCGAGGCGGGGAAGAAGGCGCTCGACCGCTATGGCTACGGCATGGCTTCTGTGCGCTTCATCTGCGGCACGCAGGAAGAGCACAAGCAGCTGGAGGCGCGTATTTCTTCCTTCCTCGGCATGGAAGACACGATCCTCTATTCCTCGTGTTTCGACGCCAATGGCGGTCTCTTCGAGACGCTGCTCGGCGAGGAGGATGCGATCATCTCGGACGCGCTGAACCATGCCTCGATCATCGACGGCGTGCGTCTCTCCAAGGCCAAGCGTTTCCGCTATGCCAACAATGACATGGCGGCGCTGGAGGAGGAGCTGAAGAAGGCGGAAGGCAGCCGGTTCAAGCTGATCGCCACCGACGGTGTGTTCTCGATGGACGGGATCATCGCCAATCTGCGGGGCGTCTGCGACCTTGCCGAGAAGTACGGCGCGATGGTCATGGTCGACGACAGCCACGCTGTCGGCTTCGTCGGCAAGCACGGGCGCGGTTCGGCCGAACACTGTGGCGTCGAGGGCCGGGTCGACATCATCACCGGCACGCTCGGCAAGGCGCTCGGCGGTGCTTCCGGCGGCTATACCTCGGCCAAGGCCGAGGTTGTCGAGTGGTTGCGGCAGCGCTCGCGCCCCTACCTGTTTTCGAACACGCTGGCGCCGGTCATCGCGGCTGCATCGCTGAAGGTCTTCGATCTGATCGACAACGGCGATGCTCTGCGCGAGCGGCTGGCCGCCAACGCGACGCTGTTCCGCACCGAAATGACCAAGCTCGGCTTCACGCTGGCGGGCGAGGGACATCCGATCATTCCGGTCATGCTCGGCGATGCGAAACTCGCGCAGGACATGGCGGCTCTGATGCTGAAGAAGGGCGTCTACGTGATCGGCTTCTCCTTCCCCGTCGTGCCGAAGGGACAGGCGCGCATCCGCACGCAGATGTCGGCGGCGCATTCGCGTGCAGATGTCGAGCGGACCATCGCGGCCTTCGCGGAGGCGGGCCGCGAACTCGGAGTCATTTAAAGGGTTTGGGAGAGTAATATCATGTCGAACATGATGAAGGCGCTGGTGAAGGCGAAGCCGGAGGTCGGGCTTTGGATGGAGCATGTTCCGGTTCCCGAGGTCGGGCCGAACGACGTGCTGATCAAGGTCAAGAAGTCCGCGATCTGCGGTACGGATGTCCATATCTGGAACTGGGACCAGTGGGCGCAGAAGACCATTCCGGTGCCGATGGTCGTCGGTCACGAGTTCTGTGGCGAGATCGCTCAGATCGGATCCTCGGTGACGAAGTACCATGTCGGCGAGCGCGTCTCGGGCGAAGGGCACATCGTCTGCGGCAAGTGCCGCAACTGTCGCGCGGGCAGGGGGCACCTCTGCCGCAACACGCTCGGCGTCGGCGTCAACCGCCCCGGTTCCTTCGGAGAGTTCGTCTGCATTCCCGAAGCGAACGTGGTGCCGATCCCGGACGATATTCCGGATGAGATCGCGGCGATCTTCGATCCGTTCGGCAACGCGGTGCACACGGCGCTGTCGTTCGATCTCGTCGGCGAGGATGTGCTGGTTACCGGAGCGGGGCCGATCGGCATCATGGGTGCGTTGGTCGCCAAGCGTTCGGGCGCCCGCAAGGTCGTCATAACGGATATCAATCCGCACCGGCTGAATCTCGCCCGCAAGCTCGGCATCGATCACGTCGTCGATGCCTCGAAGGAGAACCTCGCCGACGTGATGACGTCCGTCGGGATGACGGAGGGTTTCGACGTCGGCCTTGAAATGTCGGGCGCCGCGCCGGCCTTTCGCGACATGATCGACAAGATGAACAATGGCGGCAAGATCGCCATCCTCGGCATTGCGCCGGCCGGTTTCGAGATCGACTGGAACAAAGTGATCTTCAAGATGCTTAACCTGAAGGGCATCTATGGCCGCGAGATGTTCGAGACCTGGTACAAGATGATTGCATTCGTGCAGGGGGGATTGGACCTTTCGCCCCTCATCACGCATCGGATCGGAATAGACGATTTCCGCGAGGGGTTCGAGGCGATGCGCTCGGGCAACTCCGGCAAGGTGGTCATGGACTGGAGCTGAGGGAGGAACGATGCTCTACGAGGGAAGCTGCCATTGCGGCAACATCGAGTTCGAGGTGGAAGGCGAATTTACGTCGGCGCTTGATTGCAATTGCTCGCTCTGCCGGCGGCGCGGCGGGCTGTTGGCCTTCGTGCCGCGCGACAAGTTCACCCTGAAGACACCGCGCGAGAACCTGTCGACCTATACGTTCAATACGCATAGCATCCAGCACCGCTTCTGCGGGACGTGCGGTGTTGCGCCGTTCGCCGAGGCGCAGATGCCCGATGGAGCAGAAATGGCTTGCATCAACGTCCGCTGCATTCCCGCGGTTGATCTGGCAAGCCTGGAGATCCAGCCCTGGGACGGGCAGTCGCGCTAAGCTTCAAACCGCATCGAAAAACCGGCAGCCGGTGTTTGAAAAAACGTGGCGGCAACTTTGCCGTTGGGGAAGAGGGCCTGCCGCTCTTGTCTTCTTCTGGTGACATCCTATCTATGGTTGGCAATCGCTTGAGCGGTTCCGAGCCTGTGGATAAGGCTTTTTCCGGGTTTTCCGATGCTTTTTTTCCAGAAAAGCTTGACGAAAACAAAAATTGTGGGAATCACCGTTCAACTTGGAAAGCGGTGAACTGGGTCAAGGGCGGATCGCACAACCATGGCCGGACATTTGATGACAATAAAGCTCTGTCGTCCGGCGCCGGCAATCGTGGTTAATCGGGCATTAAATCTCATCCCATTAGTTGGGAGCATGTGATTCGAAACGATCGTGTGCGGCGTATCGGCTGCGTACGGTCGTTCACTGCGGCGAGTTTGAATAGCGTCAGGAAGGCGACGATATAAATGGCAACCAAGGTCAAAGAGAACGAAGAAGCGGAAGTCGAACGCGACGGCGGCACCGACGGCCCTCTTCTCGATCTTTCCGATGACGCGGTCAAGAAGATGATCAAGGCCGCGAAGAAGCGCGGCTATGTGACGATGGACGAGCTGAACGCCGTTCTGCCGTCCGAAGAAGTGACGTCCGAACAGATCGAAGACACGATGTCGATGCTCTCTGACATGGGCATCAACGTGATCGAGGACGAGGAAGCGGAAGAGGCTGGCGCCAGCGACAGCAGCGACGACGATTCCGGCTCCGACGACGAGAGCGAAGGCGGCGAACTGGCACCTTCCAGCGGTACCGCACTGGCGGCCGCCAAGAAGAAAGAGCCGACCGACCGCACCGACGACCCGGTTCGCATGTACCTGCGCGAAATGGGCTCGGTGGAGCTTCTGTCGCGCGAAGGCGAAATCGCGATCGCAAAGCGCATCGAGGCTGGCCGCGAAACCATGATCGGTGGTCTCTGCGAGAGCCCGCTGACCTTCCAGGCGATCATCATCTGGCGCGACGAACTCAACGAAGGCACGACGCTGCTGCGCGAGATCATCGATCTCGAAACCACCTATTCCGGTCCCGAGGCCAAGGCTGCTCCGCAGTTCCAGAGCCCCGAGAAGATCGAGGCTGACCGCAAGGCCGCCGAAGAGAAGGAAAAGACCCGCCGCAGCCGTTCCGGCGACGACGACATCACCAATGTCGGCGGCGAAGGCCTGCCTCCGGAAGAGGAAGAAGAAGACGAGGACGAATCCAACCTGTCGCTGGCCGCCATGGAAGCGGAACTGCGCCCGCAGGTCATGGAAACGCTCGACATCATCGCCGAGACCTACAAGAAGCTGCGCAAGCTGCAGGACCAGCAGGTCGAGCAGCGCCTGGCCGCAACCGGCACGCTGTCTTCCGCTCAGGAGCGCCGCTACAAGGAGCTCAAGGATGAGCTCATCAAGGCCGTCAAGTCTCTGTCGCTGAACCAGAACCGCGTCGACGCCCTCGTCGAGCAGCTCTACGACATCTCCAAGCGACTGATGCAGAACGAAGGTCGCCTGCTGCGTCTGGCCGAATCCTACGGCGTCAAGCGTGACTCGTTCCTCGAGCAGTATCAGGGTGCCGAGCTCGATCCGAACTGGATGAAGTCGATCGGCAATCTGGCTGCGCGCGGCTGGAAGGAATTCGCCAAGAGCGAAAACACCACGATCCGCGATATCCGCCAGGAGATTCAGAACCTCGCGACGGAAACCGGCATCTCGATCGCCGAATTCCGCCGCATCGTGTCGATGGTGCAGAAGGGCGAGCGCGAAGCGCGTATCGCCAAGAAGGAAATGGTCGAAGCGAACCTTCGCCTCGTCATCTCCATCGCCAAGAAGTACACGAACCGCGGTCTGCAGTTCCTCGACCTCATTCAGGAAGGCAACATCGGCCTGATGAAGGCGGTCGACAAGTTCGAATACCGTCGTGGTTACAAGTTCTCGACCTATGCGACGTGGTGGATTCGTCAGGCGATCACCCGCTCGATCGCCGACCAGGCCCGCACGATCCGTATTCCGGTGCACATGATCGAAACGATCAACAAGATCGTTCGCACCTCGCGCCAGATGCTGCACGAGATCGGCCGCGAGCCGACGCCGGAAGAACTGGCCGAGAAGCTCGCCATGCCGCTCGAAAAGGTCCGCAAGGTCCTGAAGATCGCCAAGGAGCCGATCTCGCTCGAAACGCCTGTCGGTGACGAAGAAGATTCGCACCTCGGCGATTTCATCGAGGACAAGAACGCGCTGCTTCCGATCGACGCCGCCATCCAGGCGAACCTGCGCGAGACGACGACCCGCGTTCTGGCATCGCTGACGCCGCGCGAAGAGCGCGTGTTGCGCATGCGCTTCGGCATCGGCATGAACACCGACCACACGCTCGAGGAAGTCGGCCAGCAGTTCTCGGTTACCCGCGAACGTATCCGCCAGATCGAGGCGAAGGCGCTGCGCAAGCTGAAGCACCCGAGTCGCTCGCGCAAGCTGCGCTCGTTCCTCGACAGCTAAGATTCCGCTGCCGAACAAACCTTTGGAAAGCCGGGCCCTGTGCCCGGCTTTTGCTTTTTGGCGCCTGCCTCTGGTTGCCGTTTCTTGTTGTCACGACGGCACAGGAGTAAAGTGCGCATCACGGGGGAAGGGACCGACCACAGCGCATGAGCGACGGTCGCCATAGCCTGTTGCGTGGACCAAGACCCTCCGTCGGGAGGTGTGCAATGACCACTTATATCGTGCTTATCAACTGGACGGATCAGGGCATTCGCAACGTTCGCGACTCGGCAAAGCGCCTGGACTCAGCCAAGAAGCTTCTGGGCGACATGGGCGGTTCGTTCCAGCAATTCTTTCTCACGCTTGGCGACCATGACATGGTTGCCGTCTGCGACGCGCCTGACGATGCCGTGATGGCGCGCTTTGGTCTTTCTCTCGGTATGGGCGGAAATGTGCGCACGCGTACGCTCAAGGCGTTTCCCGAGGCAGCCTATCGCGAAATCATAGGGTCGCTCGGGTAGGCGTACAACGGCCTCGCGGGCGCCACGGAATGGCGGCGTCCGCAAGGCAGAATAGCCGATGGTCAGCCGGGAATGCGCTGGTCGTATTCACCCCGCAGCTTGAGCCAGCCATCCCAGAAGGGCTCGGTCGTGCCCCCAGCAAGAAGTGCGGCGAGGATATCGAGGTGCATGTGCCATCCGGCGCCGACCATGATGAGGTTCTTGCGGTCGGAGATACGCTTGTGCACCACGGTCAGCAGGACATCGCGCCCGGCTTCCTTCAGTTCGAACGAGACCTCGCCGTGCTCTCCCCAGGTGAAGGCGAGCTTGTGTGGGGCGTTGAGCTCGGTGATCCGGCTCTGCATACGATGTTCTTCCGGGAAATCGGCCGGCCGCGCGCCCGGAGGCGTCGTCAACTCGTCGTTCTTCCACGTCAGTTCGAAGGGAGATCCGGCCTTCATTTCCATCTTGCCCGACGCCAGCCACTGCCGGCGCAGGTCGCTTTCCGTCAGGTATCGCCAGACCCGGTCGATCGGCCCGGGCAAGAGGCGCTGGATTTTGAGCGTGGCAGGTTCCGTGAGCACACCATAGGCATCAAGAGTCGCAAGTTCATTCATTGGTCGTCTCCTTTTGGTGGTTGAGGGGCATGTTTGTCGTCTTCGCGAAGAAGCTGCTCCAGCAGATCCAGGCGTCCATTCCAGAAGCGCTCGTAGAAGCTCAGCCATTCCTGGGCGCTCGCCAGAGGTCCGGGATCGAGGCGGCATATATGCGTGCGGCCGCGAACCTCTCGGCGGATGAGGCCGGCATTTTCAAGCGCCTTGATATGTTTGGACGCCGCGGCGAGCGAAATCTCAAAGGGTTCCGCGAGCTGAGTTACAGTTCGTTCGCCGTCCGCCAGCGCGCGCAACATCCGTCTTCGGGTAGCGTCGCCGAGGGCGTGAAAAACCGTGTCGAGTTCCAGTGTTCGTAATTCAACCATGAAGTTGAATATATGCTACGGCACCCGAATGGTCAACCATGTGGTTTAATATTCGCTGTTGACTGTGTTCGAATACGCCACCTGCACCTATGTCGAGGTTGTCTCCATACGCTTTTTTCGTTTTGTGGCTTGATGACGCCTTCTTAAACGGCCACATCGGGACTGGATCGACGGAGCGTAGCGGGCAGGCATGCCGAGAATACTGGAAAGGCACTGGGGAGCATTCGGCTGGGGCATCTTTGCCTCCGTGCTGTTGCACCTTGTTGTCGTCGGAGCCTTCCTTCTGAAGCTGCCTGATATGCCTCAGCCCAAGGAAGAGGAGGTTGTCAGTGTCGATCTCGTGCCGCCGCCTGAAGAGAAAAAGCCCGAGGAACCAAAGCCTGAAGAAAAGCCTCCCGAGCTGAAAATGCCGGACGAGAAGCAGGAGGAGAAGAAGGCCGAAGAGAAAAAGGCCGAGGAAAAACCCGCCGAGCCGCCACCCCCTCCACCCCCACCGCCACCGGAAGAGAAACCCGAGGAGAAGCCTCCCGAGGAGAAGCCGGCTCCTGCGCCTCCGAAGACGGAGGAGCCCAAGCCCGAAGGGAAGGAGGCCGGTGGAGCGCAACCCCTGCAGCCCCTAAGGCCGGTGTTCCAGTTCGGCGACAAGGATACGGGGCCGGAGAAGTCGGAAACGGGCAACGCCTCCGCGTCGAGCGGAAAGCCCAATCCGACACCGTCCGACAAGCCGCCTGAGCCGAAGCCCGAGGCCGCCGCCAAGGCGGACGCGCCGCCGAGCGACAAGCCGCCGGCAAAGCCCGTGCCCGACGATATCGCGTTGCCTGAGGTTGCTGCGGCGGAAACGCATATTGAGAACAATGCGCCTGCCGCCTCCGACAATCCGGATGTGAAGACGACGATCGGGCCGCAGAACCAGGCCGACGCAGGCGCTACCGAAGCCGACAAGGCCGGAACGGACGAACTGACGGAGGCAAAGACGCTCTTCTCCCCAAAGGCCACCAACGATCCTGTCGCCAAGACTGCGATCGATGGCCTGCCACGGGGCATGCGGGTAGCACAGCTTTGCAGCACGGAACTACGCGAGCAGCTTATCCACGCGCCGCAGCGCTATCGCCCGGAATTGCTGCCGTCCTACCGGCTGTCGCAAGGGACGGTGCTGGAGGTGAAGCGCGGCGCCTTCCGCGCGAGTGCACGGTGGTACGATATGAGCTTCCGCTGCGAGGTGGACGCCGATGCGACGAAAGTCGTGTCGTTCGCCTTCGATGTCGGCGATGTCGTTCCGAAGAGCCAATGGAAAAGCCGTGGCTTTCCGAGCTACTAATCTGCGTCAGGGCTGGACGAAACCGAGGATTCCTCTAGGTTGTTTGCTTACCGAAGGGTGAACTGAAATCGGCCGCCGCTCCAGTTCGGCACAAGTAAGGTTTCCTAAGTTCGTCTCATCGCCCGATGTTGGTGGCGAACGAAAGGACAATGAATGTCGGATCTGATTGACCGCTTTTTCGAATTGCAAGACGAAGACACCAAGGTGATGTTCGTCGAGAATCGTGGTGATGAACTGACCGATATTCTTGTTGCCGCGCTGGAAGACACGTTTTCCGCGCTGTCTGGTGACGTCGACGTCAAGACCTGGCACTGAGCTTCCGAACTCCGGTTGCAGTTGAACGAAGCAGACGTTTGTCGCTCGCGAGATTTTCCGGTTTGATCCCTGACTGCTTTCGATTGCGGGAGTGCGCGGCGCTCCTGCAATTTCCTTTGCGGGCTCTATATTCCGGGTATCACCCGACAGGAGCCGTCGATGTCAGCACAGCCGATGAAGTTACCCGGTCCCGATCACCCGATCACGATCCACCTGAATACAAGCCGCGTCGTGGTAACGGCCGGCGGACGCGTCGTTGCGGATAGCCGGCGGGCGCTGACGCTGAAAGAGGCGTCGTATCCAGCGGTTCAATACATACCCCGGGAGGATGTGGATCTTTCGCTCGTCGAGAGGACGGATCATCACAGCTATTGCCCATACAAGGGCGAAGCGTCGTATTTCAGCATCCTGCCTGGCGGAGAGCGTTCGAAGAACGCGATATGGACCTATGAAGATCCTCATGGGGCAGTGGAAGAAATCGCCGGCTATTTCGCCTTCTATCCAGACCGAGTCGATTCGATAGAAGTCCTTCCCGGCTAGGAGTGGGGCTTCAGGAGCTGCGCACTGAAGGCGGCTGTCGTAGCAAGGATGGTCCGGCAGGGAAACCGGACCAATCCCCGTAACTGATCGGAGGTCAATCGGATCAGAAAACGCAATACGAATGGCGCCCCGACAATGCCGGGGCCCCGAGATTTCGAAAATTAGAACGCGCGCTGCAGGCGGAAGAAGCCCGTGGTTACGTCGTCGTCGTGCTTCGGGTCGAGGTAGCTTACGGTTGCCTTGGCGTAGAGGTTGTCTACGATCTGGTAATCGAGCGTTACGCCAACTTTCCAAGCGTCGCCGGAAGCGAAGTCGGTGTTGGTGGCATTATGGCCGTAGTCGCCGAAGTACTGAACTGTCGGAGTGAAGGTGAACTTGTCTGTTGCCTTCAGAGCGTATTCAGCAGCAATCGTCCACTCCGACTCGTCGTAGTAGCTGTTGATGCCGGAAGCGTAGACGCCAGCGAGGCCGAGGGTGCCCGGTCCGATGTCAGCAAAGAGCATGCCACGGATAGCACCTTCTTCGGTGTCGGTGTCGTAGCCGCCGATGAGCTGGTAGGATACTACGCCAGCCTTGCCGCCGATTGCAGCAGCGATACCGACGTCGTTGCTGCCGGTGCGGGTACCCGGGCTGCCGTCGGCGTTAAGAGCGCCTTTCTCAGCGCCGTCTTCCAGTTCGTCGACCGATACGCCAGCGTAGAAGTCGCCGGATTCGTACTGGTAGCGGAACGAGTTGTGCAGGGTCTGGTAGCTGGACAGAACGTCCGGCTCGCCGCTCAGGTCATCATCCCACCAGCTGTAGAACAGACCAGCGCGGAGACCGGCGATGTCGATGTAAGCGGAGTCGAGCGTGCTGGTCGTCGAAGCGTTGTCGCCGTTGTTACGGAGAACGATAACGCCGGTCAGCGGGCCGTATTCAGTGTCGCTCTTGGCGGTGAACTGAACCTGAGCGCGCGTACGAGCGTTCCAGTCAGACGTACCCTTCTGGTTTGGGCCGCCGTATACTTCGAAACGCAGGTAACCGCCAATCTTCAGGCAGGTTTCGGTGCCGGGGATGTAGAAGTAACCCGTGCCGTACGCGTCGCAGACGCGGACGTATTCAACCGGTTCCGGCTCAGCTGCAACGATGGCGTCAGCAGCGAAAACCGGCGAGGACGCAGCAGCGAGAGCCGCCGCCGAGGTCAACAAAACCATCCGTATATTCATTTGAAATCCATTTCCTTTTCGAAGGGACTACCGCCAAACCATGAAGTCGGTTGGCGGCCGTTCCGGTAATTGCCTTTCGGCGCGCGGATCAGCGAACCGCTGCCCCTTCTCTTTCATCCTTAAGTAAATCTATCAATTCTCCTGTCATCAAAATGGGCACCCCAAACCTTCGTTTTACTCATTTTGTGATTTTTTCGCAACAATATCAAATACTTAGGCGCGCGCATCCGCTGCGCCGTTGCTGCGTCGCACAATAGATTTATTGCTGTTGCGAGGGCTCATGAGAGCGGTAGGAGCACGACGCAAAATCACGCCGTGCGCATTACGACCGCGAGATAATATCGACCGGCAGCGAGTTGAAGGCCGGTCTTTGGAACGCAATGTTCCAAATTTGGAACGAACGCCATTTTTGGGCTGTTGGCATCTGCGCTCAACAGGCGTAATTGACGGCGGCGGGGGCGTAGTCAGCATTTTAAGAAGAGGTGCCACGTGCCTGCCGCGGATTTCTCATTTCCTGATATGAACGACTTTGCCTATTTCGCAGCGGTGGTGCGGCACGGCGGCTTCTCGTCGGCTGGACGCGTCCTGGGGTTGCCGAAATCGAAGTTGAGCCGGCGGATATCGGCGCTCGAGGAGCGTCTCGGCGTCCGATTGATCGAGCGGACCGTTCATCGGTTCCGTGTCACGGAGATTGGCCAATCGCTCTACGGTTATTGCGAGAACATGCTGCGCGAAGTCGACCGGGCAGCGAAGGCGGTGAACGAGGCGAGCGGTGAGCCGCAGGGGCAGATCCGCATCAGCGTGCCGACCGGTCTTCTAGAGGGATCGCTTGCGGGCATTCTTCCGGAGTTCCTGTTGCGCCATCCGCGCGTCCAGCTGCAAATCCTGGCGACCGACAGCCGGGTCGATATCATCAACGATCGTCTGGACCTCGCCATTCGCGCCCAGTTGAATGACGAAACCGATTCCGAGCTGACGATGCGCGTCCTGAGCAAGGTTGACCTGATCCTCGTCGCCAACAAGCAACTGGCGGAGTTCGTGCCGCAGGGTGGGGGCATCGAGTGCCTTTCCGATGTTCCGACGGTCTCCTTTACGGGCACGATGAGCGAGTGGCGCGATACCGACGTCTGGGAATTCAAGGGACCGGATGGGGCGATGCACCGGCATGAGCATCGGCCGCGCATGAGCTGCCGTTCCGTTCCTGCGGTTCTGGAGGCCATCTATGCCGGCGTGGGTGTCGGTCTCTTGCCGGACCACTTGTGCGCCGAAGGGATACGCGACGGCAGTCTCGTTCATCTGCTGCCTGATTACCAGATGTCTCAGGCGACGATCTATATCGTCTTTACCGCCTCGCGCGGCCTGCCGTCCGCCGTCCGGGCCTTGGTCGATTTTCTCGTCGACAAGTTCAAGACCTTCCGCGTTCCGACCAGGGCCTTTGAAGCGGCGACGGACGGCTAATACTGCCCACCTCCCGATAATTCCACGCTTGCCCATTCGCGATCGCGACTCATTTTTATGTGCATGTCGGTTTCTCATGAACTCGTCCGTCCTTGAAGAAGGACGCCATGAAGGGAGAACAACATGCCTTATGTCGATGGATTTATCGTTGCGGTGCCGAAGCAGAATATCGAGGCCTACAAGGCCTTCTCGGCGACAACTGGAGCCATCTGGAAGTCTTACGGCGCAAAGGAATATGTCGAGTGCGTCGGCGATGACGTGCCTTATGGTGACATCACGTCGTTTCCCCGCGCCGTTCAGGCGAAGGACGACGAGGTCGTCGTCTTTTCCTGGATCGTTTATGATTCCCGCAAGGATCGCGACGAAATCGTCGAGAAGGTGATGGCGGATTCACGCCTGCAAGGCGACGAATGGAAGTCCATCTTCGACGGGAAGCGGATGATCTTCGGGGGCTTCGAGCCGTTTCTTCGGCTTTGACCAGACGCCAAAGATTGACATGAGGCGAGCGCCGCAGCCACTGCTGCTGCGACATTCAGCCTGTCCGGAGTATCATCATGCCTCAGAAGATCATCAGCCTGGCCACACAAGGCCAGGGTCTCTATGAATTTACCCATGAGGCCAGCGCCTTTGTCCGCTCGTCCGCGGTCACCGAGGGATTGCTCACGGTGTTTGTGCGGCACACGTCCTGTTCCCTGATCATCCAGGAAAACGCCGATCCGGATGTGCAGCAGGACCTGCGAGCATTTTTTGCCCGGCTGGTGCCGCCGTCGTCGGATCCTTCGATGCGCTGGATCGCGCATACGGCAGAGGGGCCGGACGACATGCCTGCTCATATCAAGGCCGCTTTGACCCAGGTTTCCATCGGTATCCCGGTGGTTTCGGGGCGGCTGGCGCTTGGCACCTGGCAGGGCATCTATCTCTTCGAGCATCGAGATCGGCCGCATCGGCGCGAGGTCGTGCTGCATCTCGGCGCCTGAACCCAATCTGAATAGGCAATTCGAACATCGTTCATTTTCAGCGGCTTATGGTTCTCTCAATCCCGCAAGGGAGATCAATGAAACTGATGAGAGTTCCGTTATGCATCAATTCGTCGCCCGCGTTGCCTTTGCAGCCTTCGTTGCTTTTGCCTCCATGCCAGCAACCTCTTCCGTCGCCGATGCGGCATCACCGCAGCGCGCCGCTGTGATCGACGTCCAGTATCGTCCGGTCCGTGGTTGCTCGCCGGTAGAAGCCGTGCAGAAGGCGCGGTGGGCCGGCCTTCGCAATGCGCGGGTGACGCATATGACGCCAAAGCGGGTTGCCGTCTCGGGACGGGGTTATCGTGGATGGGAGCAGATGTGGTTCGCCAACGTTAGAGGATGTCCACTGATCCGTCGTTGACGGCTCGGATTCGCCATAGCGGTGCCATTTTCGAACGGCTTTGTGCGAATCGCATATGAGTAAGCGTATCCGGGACGGCCGTGGCCGACCGGGACGAGTAAAATCGGAGCAGTCACGGTTTCGTGCCGTGAGGATATGGAGAGTTTGATGAAGCAGTTTCTGGCCAAGGCGGGTATCGCCGCGGTGCTTGCTGCCGGCACGCTTGCCGGAGCAGTGGCGCCCGCGTCCGCCCAGGTGGATGT
The DNA here is from genome assembly GCF_001429725.1 of Rhizobium sp. Root708. Taxonomy (GTDB): domain Bacteria; phylum Pseudomonadota; class Alphaproteobacteria; order Rhizobiales; family Rhizobiaceae; genus Rhizobium. The sequence goes on from NZ_LMHV01000042.1 coordinate 268,243, forward strand.
CTATATCGGTAGCGATCGTCCGCCACCGCCTCCCGGCTACGGTCGCCCGCCACCCCCGCCGCCAGGTTATGGTCGTCCACGTGGCTGTGATCCTCGGCTTGCCGAAGATATCGCGCGCGACTACGGATTCCGTCGCGCCCGTGTCGTCGACGTGACGCCGCGCCGCGTCATCGTCCAGGGCTGGTCGCGCCGCGGTGCCGATGAAATCAGCTTCGGCAACGTTCGCGGCTGCCCCGTTCTGCGCCGATAGAATTTCGATCGCCTGAAAACTCAACACCCCTGCCTGCGTTGCCGCCGGCAGGGGTGTTGTTTTTTGTGAGGACGTCATCGCCGCTTCACAGCGGCGGGCGGAATTAATCCGCGCTAGCGGCCTGTTTTGTCGTTGCGAGCGGCGCCTGGCTGTCGGTCGAGACGACAGAGGTCGGAAGCGGAGTACCGCGCTTGCGTTCGCGCGCGAGTGTCAACAGGCCGGAGCAGATGATGAGCAGGATGCCGCCGGCCATCGGAAGATCGATCGTATCGTCGAAAATCAGGTAGCCGAAGGCGATTGCCCAGAGCATCTGGCTATATTGCGGTGGAGCGACAAGATTTGCCGGCGCCATGCGCGCGGCCGTCATCAGCATCACGTTGCCGGCGGCGCCGAGCAGGCCATAGCTCGCCAGGAAGAACCACTGGCTCGGTGTCGGCATCGTCACCTGCGACACCATCAGGATGCCGCTGACGATGAGCGTGCCGAGCAATGCCGCACCGTAGAGGGACAGGCGCTTTTCCGCCGGACCCATCTTTCTGAGCACCACGATCGAGATCGCCGCGGCCAGTCCGCCGATCGCAGCGGCGAGGTGTCCGACCGACAATTCCCTGAAGCCCGGCCGCAGCACCACCAACACGCCGAGGAAGCCGACGATGACGGCGGCCCAACGCTGCCAGCGCACATCTTCCTTCAGGAAGATCACCGAGAGAATGGTGACGAAGGATGGAAGCAGGAACAGCAGACAGAAGGCTTCCGCCATCGGCAGCTTCGTGAACGTGATGATCGAGGCAATGGCGCCGACGGCGCCACAGACGAATCTCAACAGCCAGAGCGGACGATTGGATGAACGAACCATATCGAGCCAGGTGTCGTCCTTGCCCTTGATGAAGGGAAGAACGGCTGTTCCGAACAGAGCGCCGATGAAGGCGACCTGGTAGGCCGGAATGCTGCCATGGAGGATTTTGATGGATGCGTCGCTGAACGCGAAAACCGCGTAAGCGGCAAACGCTACGAGAACACCGCGGAGCGGCGAATGGGGAGCTGTCATGTGGCCAGAATCATTGACGGAGGGTGCGCCACAATGGCCCATAAATATCCGCGGAGCGAACGCTGAATAAGAATAGCTGCCATGCAGCAGGCGGGGAGTGCGCTCCCGTCACGCCGCTGGATGAGCGCCGACGATCCCCCTGGCAAAATCCTGCAGGATCGGTCGCTGACCGGGCAGCAGCTTTACATCCGCCTCATCAAGCGAAAACCATGCGGCTCTGTCCACTTCCGGAAACTCTTGCGTGAGACCGGAGTGCGGGGGCCATTCCATGGCGAAGCTGTTGCTGACGATCCTGTCGGTATCGATCTCGGCCACGACGGACCACGCGACAACGATCTTTCCACCGCTCGGCTGCTTGTACGATCCGACGAAGGTGAAGGGACCATCCGGAGTGTGGCCGATCTCTTCCCGCACCTCGCGCCTGGCGGCGGCGAGTTCGTCTTCTCCCTCGTCGACCAGGCCCTTGGGGATCGACCAACTGCCGGCATCCTTCTTGGCCCAGTAGGGTCCACCCGGATGAACCAGCAGCACCTCGACACGACCCTCATGCTGGCGGTGGATGACCAGACCGGCGCTTCGTTTCGCCATTCACCATGCCCCGGCGGTCAATGCGATCCGGCGCGCAAAGCCGCGCCATAATCCCGGTAGATGCTGAGGCAATCGGTATAGCTCAACGATTCATTGGCCCCGTAGACGACATGCGCGCTCGAGGAGCTTGTCGCAGCCTCTTCGGAGACGAACAATATCGCCTCGCCAAGTGATTTTCCGGTGATCGGAGCTTCCGTCCCGTCCTCTTGCGTAATTCCTTTGATAATCGCCGCGATCTCGCGGTGGCTGAAGACTAAACGTCTGTCTTCGGGTGTCATTGTCTTGCCTCGGGTATGAATGGAGCCACTTCAAACAACAACTGCAATAGATCGTCGCGACGAGAACTCGCCACCACGGGGTCGACGCTTATGACGCATCATCAAAAACATGCCGGTTTCGCCGGAACGACAACGCTTTACGGCGAGCGTTGCGCTGCAGATCGCTGCGGGCATCCGGTTCGCTGATGACCAGAAGGTCGCCACTCATAATAGATAAGGTGCCGTCGCATTCCGACAAGTCCGCGACCTGCTCACTCGCGGCGATGTGACCACGGCATTGGCAAAGCGTGATCGGCCTATTATATCGAGCGCATTCTAATGACAGCGAGTGTTCAGGCCATGTTTCAGGCTTCCAAAATAACGCATGCGGACAAGGCCACGTTCTACGCGGAATTGCAGCAGCAGCTTCAAGGCCTGCTGCATGGCGAGCGGGACACGATCGCCAATGCCGCCAACACCTCTGCTCTCCTCTTCGACATGCTGCCGGATTTGAACTGGGCCGGATTCTATTTCCTGAAGACGGAAAACGAACTGGTTCTCGGGCCATTCCAGGGCAAGGCAGCCTGCGTTCGCATCACGGTCGGGCGCGGCGTCTGCGGAACGGCGGTGGAGAAGGGCACGTCGATCCTCGTCGAGGACGTGCATGCCTTTCCCGGACATATCGCCTGCGATGCCGCCTCGCGCTCGGAACTCGTCGTGCCGCTCCACCACGACGGCAAGATCCTCGGCGTGATCGACCTCGACAGTCCGACGGCGGGGCGTTTCGACGCCGAAGACCAGGCCGGCATCGAAGCGCTGGCCCGGATTTTCGTCGAGGCCAGCTACTGAGGCTTCACGGCGTCAGTGATATTTTTCGCGTTCGCGAATGAGGATCGCCGGGGCATTCAGCTCGGCGATCGGCTGGTTGACGTCTGCTGGAATATCTCCCGTCAGCTGCAGGTCGAGATAGCGTGCGCAGCACACTCTCAGGAAAGACGTGAAGTTTCCGAGATCATGACCGGCATCGATTGATTCATGATGCAGCCTGGTGATCAGCTGCGTGACGTTCATGCGGTCACGCCGGGCGATCTCCTCGAGCTTCGACCAGAAGAAATTCTCCAGCCGAACGCTCGTCACCATGCCGTCGATGCGCAGCGAACGCGTGGTGCTCTCCCAGAGCTTCGCGTCCGCCTTGATGAACAATTCGCACATCCCGTCTCTCCCTGTCCGTCTCCTCAGGCGGCGTTCGTTTGTAGCAGTGCCGAGGCATCAAGCACAGCCATGAACTGCCGCAGCCATGAAGGGTGTGCGGGCCATGCGGGTGCGGTCACGAGGTTGCCATCCGAGACGGCGTCGCTGATGGCGATATCGGCGTAAATGCCGCCAGCAAGTTCGACTTCTGGGCGGCAGGCGGGGTAGGCGGAGCAGGTGCGGCCCTTGAGAACGCCGGCGGCGGCCAGGAGCTGGGCGCCGTGGCAGATCGCGGCAACCGGCTTGCCGGCGTCGAAGAAGTGCTGCACGGCCTTGATGACCTCGGGGTTAAGGCGCAGATATTCCGGCGCGCGACCGCCCGGGATGATGAGTGCGTCGTAATCCTCGGCGCGGATGCTGGAGAAGGTGGCGTTGAGCGCGAAGTTGTGGCCGCGCTTCTCCGAATAGGTCTGGTCGCCCTCGAAGTCATGGATGGCGGTCGCTACGGTCTCGCCGGCATTCTTGCCGGGGCACACCGCATGCACGGTATAACCGCAGGCGAGCAGCGTCTGGAACGGGACCATGGTTTCATAGTCCTCGGTGAAATCGCCGGTGATCATCAGGATTTTAGAAGCTGGCATCTGTTTCCTCCCAAAAACAACGGGAGGACCTTAGCAAGGCCTGTGATCCAACGGGTACTAAGGGAATACTACAGCGAAAATTCCACATACCTCGCCAGAGGGCAGCAAAAAGGGGACGCGCCAGCTGGCCGCCCCCTTATCATTTCCTTGGCAGCAGCTTGGCCGCTACTGCTTTTTCTTCTTGGCTTCGTCGTCCATCAGCTCATACCACATCGCGTTGAGCACCGCGAAGGCGGCGGCCAGCGGAAGGCCGAGGATCCATGCGAAATACCACATCGTCTTTCTCCTTCAGTAAGCGTGGCCGCTCTTGTCTTTGATGGCCTTCTCGTCGACCTTACCCCACAGGACTTTGTAGACCCAGGCGGTGTAGGCGAAGATGATCGGCAGGAAGATCGCCGCGACGACAAGCATGGTGAACAGTGTCGAATGGCTCGACGATGCATCCCACACCGTCAGGCTCGACTTCGGATCGAGCGAGGAGGGCAGGATGAACGGGAACATCGAAAGGCCGACGGTCGAGATGATGCCGAGGATCGAGACCTTGCTGAACAGCAGGGTTGCTACCTCCCATCTTGCCCGCAGCGCGAGGAACGCCGCCGCCGCACCGACGAAGCCCAGGATCGGGGCGATGATCATCCACGGATGGGTGCCGTAGTTCGCAAGCCAGGACCCCTCGTGCGTTGCGGTCTTGAACAGCGGGTTCGACGGGCCGGTCGTGTTGATCGCGCTCGTGATGGTGTAGCCGTTGACGCCGAGGGCGAGAAAGATGCCGCCGAGCGCGAAGAGGACGATCACTGCCAGCGCAGCTAGGCTTCCATAGCTTCTTGCCCGATCCGCCACGGTTCCGCTTGCCTTGAGGACCAGCCACGAAGCCCCATGCTGGACCAGCATGGCGACCGAAAGCAGGCCACAGAGCAATGCGTAGGGGTTCAGCAGTCCGAAGAACGATCCTTCATAGAAGATGCGCATGTCGGCCGGATCAAACCGGAACGGCACGCCCTGTAGCACGTTGCCGACCGCGACGCCGAAGATCAGCGACGGGACGAAGCCGCCGATGAACAGCGCGATGTCCCAATTGCCACGCCAGCGGGCGCTTTCACGTTTCGAACGGTACTTGAAGGCGACCGGCCGCAGGATGAGGGCGAGCAGGATCGCGAACATCGCAAGGTAGAAGCCCGAGAAGGACACTGCATAGAGCGGCGGCCAGGCGGCGAAGATGGCGCCACCGCCGAGGATCAGCCAGACCTGGTTTCCTTCCCAGACCGGGCCGATCGTGTTGATGGCGACACGGCGTTCCGTATCCGTCTTGGCGACGAAGGGAAGCAGCGTGCCGACACCGAGGTCGAAGCCATCGCTGACGGCAAAGGCGATCAGCAGCACACCGAGAAGCAGCCACCAGATCATGCGCAGGATGTCGTAACTTATGAGTTCGTGCAGGATCATGATCGATCACTCCGCGGCAGGAACGAGGGTTTCGGAAATGAGCTCGGCTTCCGGCTCGTCGTCCGGTTCCGGTCCCTTCTGGATGCTTTTGATCATCAAGGTCATCTCGACGACGATCAGCGCCGTGTAGAGAACGGCAAAGCCGATGATCGTCAGCAGCACCGTGCTGGCACCGAGGCTCGAGACCGCCATCGCCGTCGGCAGCACGCCTTCGATCACCCAGGGCTGGCGGCCGATCTCGGCGACGATCCAGCCGGCTTCGATGGCGATAAAGGGAAGCGGGATGGCGAAGACGGCGATCTTGAGCAACAGCGGATACTTGTCGAGGTGACGTCGTGCGGACAGCCAGAAGAAAGCGGCCGTCAGGACGATGAAGAACATGCCGAGCCCGACCATGATACGGAACGACCAGAAGAGCGTCGGCACATGCGGGATGGTATCGCGGGCGGCCTGGGTGATCTGGGCGTCAGTCGCCTGGCGTGGGTCGTCGACATAGCGCTTCAGGAGAAGGCCATAGCCGAGTTGGTGCCCGAGTTCCTCGAAGGACGAGCGGAGTTCTGGCGCGATGGCATCCGGGGTTGCAGCCGCGCGGATCTGCGTCAGCGCGTCGTAGGCCTTGATGCCTTCGCGGATACGGGCCTCGGCCTGTTGCTCCAGCTTGTCGATACCGGGGATCTCCGTCGTCAACGAACGAGTGCCGATCAGACCCATGACCCACGGGATATGGACGGCAAAGTGGGTTTCGCGCGTTTCCTGATCGGGGAACCCGAAGGCGGTGAAGGCGGCGGGCGCCGGTTCCGTCTTCCACATGGCTTCGATGGCGGCGAGCTTCATCTTCTGGTTTTCGGTTGCGAGATAGCCGCTTTCGTCACCGAGGACGACAACCGACAGGGACGATGCAAGACCGAACGAGGCGGCAACCGTCATCGACCGCTTGGCGATCTCGATGTGGCGTCCCTTCAACAGGTACCAGGCCGAGACACCGAGCACGAAGATCGAGGCGCAGACATAGCCGGCCGAGACCGTATGAACGAACTTCGCCTGGGCAACCGGATTGAAGACCACGTCGAAGAAGCTGGTGACCTCCATGCGCATCGTCTGCGGATTGAGCGCCGAGCCAACGGGGTTCTGCATCCAGCCGTTGGCAATGAGGATCCAGAGCGCCGAGAAGTTGGAGCCGAGCGCCACGCACCATGTCGCCACCAGGTGGCCGACCTTCGAAAGCTTGTCCCATCCGAAGAAGAACAGGCCGACGAAGGTCGCCTCGAGGAAGAAGGCCATCAGCCCTTCGATCGCCAGCGGGGCGCCGAAGATGTCGCCGACATAGTAGCTGTAATAGCTCCAGTTCATCCCGAACTGGAATTCCATGACGATGCCTGTCGCAACGCCGATCGCAAAGTTGATACCGAAAAGCACGCCCCAGAATTTCGTCATCTGCCGCCAGATCTGGCGGCCGGTCATGACGTAGACCGTTTCCATGATGGCGAGCAGCACGGAAAGTCCGAGCGTCAATGGCACGAATAAAAAGTGGTAAAGCGCGGTTAGCGCAAATTGGAAGCGCGATAGCGCGACTATGTCTAGTTCCATTGTCTTTCTCCCACGGCCCCACGGGGTATGAAGAGTTTCCACCAGGCCGGATTGCCGGGCGGTCATGCGGTGTGGCTCAGTCCGGTCTCAGCCGATTCAAAGCCTTTTCGAACGTCGCCTCTCCACGACGTGAAACTTCTGTGATGCGCCCATCCTCCATGACGATCATGACATCCGCTATCGCGGCCTCGCGGCGGATATGGGTGGCGATGACAAGCGTCCGTCCTTCCGCCTTCTCCGCCAGACGGTTCATGACGTCGCGGGCGGTGGCGCCATCGAGACCTTCGGTTGGCTCGTCGAGCAGCCAGAGCGGTGTATCGCGCAGGAAGAGACGGGCAAGGGCGAGGCGGCGCGACTGACCGCCAGACAGCCCCATGCCGCCTTCGCCAAGCCGGGTATCGAGCCCGCGCGGCAGCGCGGTGAGGTCCTGCAGGAGCCCGGCGTCGGCGAGCGCCTCGTTGAGGGCGGCATCCTTTGCCTCGGGATCTGCCAGCTGCAGATTGCCGCGAAGGCTGTCCTGGAAAAGCTCGGTGCGCTGCGTGAGCAGGGTGGCGTCGAGGCATTCGACACTTCCCTCGCTCGGCCGCATTTCGGCCGCGAGCAGCGACAGCAGAGTCGATTTTCCCGCGCCGCTGGTGCCGACGAGTGCCAGCGTCGAGCCTGTCGCCATGTCGAGATTGAGGCCGTGAAGCGCTGATGTTTCAGCGTCGTAGCCGGCGCTGACGCCGTGCAGGCGAAAAGCAGAACCGGTCGGCGGCGCGCGGTTGCCGTGAATCTCGTCATCGGCCGACAGCCGGGGCGCGATGCGGCGTGCCGCAAGAAGCGTGCGACCGAGTTCCATCGCCCCCCGCCTCAATGCGCCAAAGGGTTCGACTGATGCGAAGGCGATCAGGATGCCGAGGGTCGCGGCCGGTGCGCCGATTGCGCCGCTGCCCGCGAGTGCCGCGACCGACAGCAATGAACCGGCCAGGAGTGCGGTCGTCGTGAGACCGAAGCCGAAGGTAATACCGGCTTCGATGCGGTTCAGGCGATCATCCGCATCCGACGCGTAGCGATCGGCTTCGGCGATTGCCGCGCGCTGGGCAGCAAGGCGTCCGGCCATCAGCAGGTCAGTCTGCCCGGCGACGAGGTCGATGGTGCGGGCACGGAGCGCTTCGATGCCATAGGTGCGGCGGCGGGCGTGCTTCGTCGCGCGACGTCCTGCCAGCAGTGGAATGCCGAGACCCGCGCCGAGGAGCGTGGCGCCGACGGCGAGGCCGAAGAGCGGGTTCATAAGGCCGAGCGCAATGCTCGCGGCAAGCGCTGCGACGATCGCCACGGCTGCCGGGACCAGCACGCGCAGATAAAGGGAATCCAGCGCGTCGATGTCGCCGGTCAGACGGAAAAGCAGGCGGGCGGGCCGCCTTGCCAGTTCGCGGGCCGCACCGGGTGCCGCCCATCCGCGAAACAGGCGTTCGCGAAGGGCAGCGAGTACGCTCAGCGTCGCGTCGTGGGTCGTCAGCCGTTCCGCGTAGCGCGAACCGGTGCGGCCGAGCGCAAGCAGGCGGATCCCGGCCGACGGCATGAAGACGTCGAAGGTGGAGATCGCTGCGGCGGAAAGTCCGGCGATGCCAGCCGCGGTGATGAACCAGCCGGACAGGCCGAGCAGGGCAATGCCGGCAGCGACTGTCGTCGCTGAGAGTGCCGCGCCGAGGAGCAGGCCGCGGCGCCGCTCGGCCAGGAAAAGCTTGATGATCGGTTTGAGGTTGGAAAGCGATGCGCTCATTCGGCGGCCTCCCGTGCGGTTTCGGGATCGAGTCTGATTGTGCGATCCATGCGCGACGCAAGCCGCGGGTCATGGGTTGCGACGACCAGCGTTCGGCCCTTGGCGAGAGCGATCAGGCTCTCGGTGATGTCGCTGGCGGTGTCCGCATCGAGGTGTGCCGTCGGTTCGTCGGCAAGCACGATTTGGGCGTCGGGATTGCAGGCGGCGCGTGCGATGGCGAGGCGTAGCGCTTCGCCGCCCGATACTCCGAGGCCACCGTCGCCAAGCGGGCGGCGGGCGTGAAGGCTGGCGAAACCGCCGAGCTTTGCGAGATCGAGCGCCTCCGCCACCGCTTGCGGGGAGACGCCCGGTCGACCGAGGGAAATATTGCCGGCAATGGTGCCCGCAAATATGTGCGGCTTCTGGCCGACCCAGGCGATCCTGGCCTGCAGCGCGGGATTGGCGGGCTCGTCGTCGATGGTGACACTGCCGGTCTCGCAGGCGGCGTGGCCGGCGATCAATGCGAGGAGGGTCGACTTGCCCGAGCCGCTGGCGCCGAGCAGCGCAACGTGCTCGCCGGGACGAATGCTGAGATTGAATGCCTCGATCGTCGCCTTGCCGTCCTTGTCGTAGCGGAAGCCGACATTCTGCAATCGGATGGCGCCGGCCGCGCTTTCGCTTGCGGTATCGCCCCCGACCGGAAGCTGAAGCCCTTGCGCACTCAACCCATCGATCGCCTTGATCGCGGCTTCGCCCGCGGCCCGGTCATGCCAGACGGCTGAGAGTTCGCGCATCGGCTCGAAGAATGCGGGGGCAAGCAGCAGAACGAAGAGGCCGCTTGTCAGGTCGAGGCCACCGGCCCAGGCGCCGAACCTGATTTCACCGAGCAGGGAAAAGCCGATGTAGACGGCGACCAGCGCCACGCCGAGTGCGGCGAAAAGCTCAAGAACGGCCGACGACAGGAAGGCGATCTTGAGGACGGCCATGGTGCGGGTTTTCAGCTCATCGGCATCGGCCCTCAGCCGGGTCGCGGTGGCATCGACCGCACCGAGCGAGCGGATCGTCGTCATTCCACGCAGGCGATCAAGGAGGAAACCGTTGAGCCCGCCGGTCGCTGCGAGCTGCTTTTCGCTGGCTGTCTGGGCACGCCAGCCGATCAAGGCCATGAAAACCGGAATGAGCGGCATCGCGAACAGCAGGATCAGAGCCGCGATCCACGAAATCGGAAAGACGCAGGCGAGGATGGCTAACGGTACGGCGCTCGCCTTGAAGCGCGCCGGCTGAAAGCGGGAGAGGTAGGGAACGATCATCTCGGCCTGTTCGCCGAGGATGCTTGCAGCTTCACCGGAACTCGGCCTTGTGCTGTCGATCGGCGAGCGCCGGGCGAGGGCTGCCGCAGCAAGTTCACGCCGCGCCGTCAGTTCGGCGCGTGCTGCGCGGAATGCCATGCGGCCGCCAGCCGCTTCGAGACAGCTCTTCGCGAACCCGAGGAGCGCTATATAGACGGCCAACCACAAGACGTCGTTGAAGCCGCCGCCATCTGCGATGCGGCCGACCGCGGCGGCGAGAAATGCCGCCTGCGGAATCCAGATGAGCGATGCCAGCGCCTGGACGGTGGCTGCCTTGCGCAGCCCCTTATTTTTGCCCACGCCTTTAGCCGGCTTGCCGAAAGCCTGCTTTCCATTTGCGTCTAAGTAAGCACTCCCCATAGCGCTAACTCTTGTTCGCAGGATTGGGCCGGCGGCTGCGGCCGAGCGAAACAACTCGGTCCTTGGCCTCCAGCAGCTTCGTCACTTTCGCACCTAAAGAGAGTAACGTTGCAAGGCGCTCTGTTTCAAGTTGTTTTACGTCTTCATACCAATGCGTTAGCTGTTCGATCAGCGCGTGCATCTCGCTCATGCGTTCCTGGGCATGGCGCTCGGCCTCGCTTGCGGGGCGCTGCATCAGGATTTCCCTCAGCACCGACAGCGTCGGATCGACCTCGCGCTTCTTGCGCTCCTCGGCCAGTGTGCGCAGGATTTGCCAGACGTCGTCGGGGGTGGTGAAGAAGTCGCGCCGGTCATCCGGCTTGTGTTTGAGCAGAACCAGGTTCCAGGTCTGCAGCTCGCGCAGGCTCATCGAAACATTCGAACGCGAGATGCCGAGCGCATCGGTGATATCCTCGGCGCAGAGCGGCGAAGGCGAGACGTAGAGCAAAGCATAAATCTGACCAACGGTGCGGTTGATGCCCCACCGCGAGCCCATCTCGCCGAAGTGCAGAACAAAGGATTGAACAAGCGGCGGAAGGTTCATTTCGGTTTCCGTTATGTCTGTGATTTCAGAAATTTCTGAAATTACTATAACTGGGTCGGTCTACGGGCAATCGTCAATTGGAGGCTGCGGCAATTTGGTGCCCCAGCGAGTCATAGGAAAATTCGCCGTGGCTGAACTTGATCTGGATCAAACGGCGACGGAATGTTTTGCATGGCCCTGCTTGAGGTAACGATCGAATTTCGCAGCGATCGCCCGCACGAAAGGCCGGCCCTTCGGCGTGACGGCGAAGGTATTGCCGTCGAAGGTGGTCAGTTCATCCTCGTTGAAGATATACGTGCGCATCGCATCGGCGCAGACGCCGTCGGCCGCGCGTCCGAAACGGGAGCGCAGGTCCGTGACGGAGAACGCATAGCGGCACATCAGGTCCTCGATGGCGCACGCCGCGGCGCGGTCGCTCTCGGACAGCGCAAAGCCGCGTGCGACAGGCAGGTGCCCGTCCGAGATTGCCCGACAATATTGGCCGGTCGGCGTGATGTTCTGCACGTAGCCTTGCCGCAGGCGTCCGATCGACGAGGCGCCGAAGCCGATCAGTGCGTCGGCATCATCTGTGGTGTAGCCCTGGAAATTGCGCCGAAGCGTGCCGTCGGAGAGCTTCTGCGCCATGCCGTCGGCCGGCTTCGCAAAATGGTCGATACCGACAGGCACATAGTCCTCGGCAAGAATGGCCTCAGCACCGGCAGCCGCCATCTCGAGCGTTCAGACGGGCCGGCTAGTGTCGCCGCATCGATCCGCGACTGGTGCTTCTTAATCCAGGGGACATGCGCATAGCCGAACATGGCGATCCGGTCCGGCGCCATCGAAAGGCAGTGCTCGATTGTCCGCATCAGCATCGCCCGGTCTTGATGCGGCAGGCCGTAGACAATGTCGAGATTGATGGACGCAACGCCGAGATCTCGCAGCGTGGTCACGACGTCAGCCGTCTCCTCGAAGCTCTGCGGGCGGTTGATGGCGGTCTGTACGATCGGTTCGAAGTCCTGCACGCCGACGCTTGCCCGCGTGATGCCGAAGGATCTCCATGCCTGCAGGCGCTCGGCGTCGACATGGGTCGGGTCGATTTCGACACTGATCTCGGTGTCTGGAGCGATGTCGAAGTGTCGATCCAGCGTGCCGCGCAATCGCTGCAGATCCTTCGGGCTGACGATCGTCGGCGAACCGCCGCCGAAATGGATGGCGCTGACCTTGCGCCGCTCGGGCAGGCACCCGGCAACAAGCCCGATCTCCTTGTTGAGTGCATCGAGATAGGCGACGATCGGGTCGTAGCGGCGCACCTGTTTGGTATGGCAGCCGCAATAGAAGCAGAGCCGATCGCAGAACGGGATGTGCAGATAGAGCGACAGCGGGCCATCCGGCCGTTCGCCAAGCCACTCCCTATAGACGGCTTCGTCGATGCCGTCGTGGAAGTGTGGCGCTGTGGGGTAGCTGGTATAGCGCGGTACCGGAGCGGCGTAGCGGGCGATGAGTTCGGCGTTCATGGCGTATCCTTTCGGGGAAGCCATAGCCGGGCCAGGAAGGCGACACTTTGATTTCGATCAAGAAAAGGGCTGTTCTCGCGCGTGGGCTGTGGTCTATGCTTTTGCGCGGAGCTGATTTGATGCGCAAAGACATACATAATTCAAACATACCAGTACGTTGCATGAGCTGCGAGGTTCGCCACAAGGGCATGTGCGGTGCGCTCAGTTCCGACGAATTGCTGGCGCTGTCGGCGCATACGCGTCTCGTCAATCACGAATCGGGCGACGAGCTCGCCGGTGAGAGGATGCCGGCCGAATCCTACGCGACCGTCATCCGCGGCGTCGTGAAGCTCACGAAGACGCTGGAGGACGGACGCCAGCAGATCGTCGGCCTGCAGTTCGCGCCCGATCTTCTCGGCAGGCTGAATGCGAATGAAAATGCGGTGTCGGTAGAGGCGGCCTCCGACGTCAACCTCTGTCGCATTCCAAAGGCCGCGCTGGAGCGCGTGGTCAAGAGCAACCCGGCGCTCGCCGAACGCCTGATGTCGCAGACACTGCGCGAGCTCGACGAAGCCCGCGACTGGATGGTGACGCTCGGGCGCAAGACGGCGGCGGAGAAGGTCGCAAGCTTCCTTCTTTTGATCGCCACGCATCTTGATCCTGAGGCCGACGGCGAAAAGCGGCAGTTCGACCTGCCCCTGTCGCGAGCCGACATTGCCGATTTCCTCGGGCTGACGATCGAGACGGTTTCCCGCCAGATGTCGAAGCTGAAGGCCGATGGGGTAATCTCCATCGTCGCGAACCGGCATATCGAGGTGCCGAAGCTGTCGAGACTCAAGGCCTGCTGCGGCTCCTGACGATCGCTGTGCGACGGTCTTCAATGCCGGTTGCCGAGGAAGCCCATTCCGTGCAGGAGTGAGGACTCACCTCGTTCGAGAAGAGAGCTGCATGTCTGCCTTCGCCAATCCGCTTGTTTCCCGCCTGTCTCCGCCACCCATTCCCTCGGTGCTCGCCTGGGCTCGCGAATACAAGGGCGGCAAGGGACCGTTGGTCGATCTTTCGCAGGCGGTCCCCGGCTATCCGGCCCATCCTGAAATGTTGCGGCTGCTTGGCGAAGCAGCATCGTCGCCGAAGACGACGGGCTATGGTCCGATCGAGGGCGAGGGCGTGCTGAGAGAGGCCTATGCCGGACATATGTCCAAGGTCTATGGGGCGGCCGTTTCCGCAGCCAACATTCATATCACCGCAGGCTGCAACCAGGCTTTCATGTCGGCGGCAATCGCGCTTGCCGGCTCCGGCGATACGGTGGCGCTCACCAATCCGTTCTACTTCAATCAGGAAACGACGCTGTCGATGCTCGGCATCAAGCGCGTTCTGGTCGAGTGCGATGCGGAGAATGGCTTTTTGCCGGAGGTTCAATCAGCCGAAAAGGCGCTTCAGGGCGGCGCCAAGGTGCTGGCGGTGGTGACGCCGAACAATCCGACGGGAGCAATCTACCCGCCGGCATTGCTGCATGAGCTGTTCAACCTCTGCCGCAAGCATGGGGCGTGGCTGATCGTCGACGAGACTTACCGCGACTTCCTTCCCGATGGCTACGGCGCTCCACATCCGCTACTCACGATTCAGGGCTGGGAAGACACGCTGGTCCTTCTCTACAGCTTCTCGAAGTCCTTTTGCATTCCCGGCCATCGGCTCGGGGCGATCACGGCAGGCGTCAACGTCGTAGCCGAGATTGCCAAGGTCATGGACAACATGCAGATTTGCGCGCCACGCGCAGCCCAGGTCGCCGTTGCCGCGGCGATACCGATCCTTGCGGGCTGGCAGGCGGAAAATCGCCTGGAGATTGCGCGCCGTGCGGATGCATTGCGGGCCGTGATGTCGGGGTTGCCCGGCTGGGAGATCGGTGCGCTTGGCGCCTATTTCGCGTTCATCCGCCACCCCTTCGCCGAGCTCAGCTCAGCCGCCGTCGCGGAGCGTCTGGCCAAGGAGGCCGGTGTCGTCTGCCTGCCGGGCAGCTATTTCGGGGAAGGGCAGGAGCATTATCTCAGGCTCGCCTTTGCCAATGCCGACGCTATCTCGATCGGCCTGCTCGCGGATCGTCTTCGGTAGTTTGAAAAGATAAAGGCCCGCATCGGCGGACTTAAGCTTGTTGACAAAGCCTTATGTCCTAACGGGATGGATGCCCTATCGGCCGTCACCCCGGCCGGCGAGCCGGGGTCCAGCGCGCGCAAGTCGTTGCGCGCAAAAGGCCCTTTCGCACCGCAGACGCGGTGCCGCTGGATGCCGGCTCAAGGCCGGCATGACGGAGAAACCGATCTTCCGCAAAAAGGAACGGCTAGTCAGCAGTCTGAGGCCCGCATCGGCGGGCCTCTATCCTTTTTGGAGAATTCTCGTATCAGACGACGACTGTCAGCGGCGGTATCCGCTTGTCTGCCGGGCTAGCCTGCTCTGAGGCCTCCAGCAGATTGAGCTCCCGCCTTTCCTTCTCCGACACGATCGCAAGGTCGAGGACCTTCTGCAGGTTTGCGGCGTGGCGGAAGGTCGGGTCGTCCTGCTTTCCGGTTCTGACCGCTTCTGCAAAGCGCTGATAGTTTGTCAGCACAGCCGGAACCTCGATGTCGCGCCAGGTGGCGGTCTCGATGTCCTCGCCGAAGCAGCCGCGCAGTTCGGAACCATCCGGGCGATGGATGACCTCGAGGCTGCCCTTTTCGCCATAGATGCGAAGCTTCAGCTCATTGAGATGGCCGGTTGCCCAGCGGGTCGCGTGGATGACGCCGAGCGCACCATTGGTGAAATCGACCGACATGGTGAAGCTGTCGTTGGCATCCAGTAGATATTCGCCGATCTGACCGCCCGGGGCCTTGTTGAAGGTCTTGAGGCGGGCAAAGACGTGGTCGATATCGGTCGCCGCGCCATAAGCGGCGAAGTCGAGGATATGGATGCCGACATCGCCGAGCACGCCGTTCGAACCGTGACCGGTCGACAGGCGCCACAGCCAGCGCGATTCCGTGCGCCAGTCACCCCAGGCGCGCGAGACCAGCCAACTTTGCAGGTAGGAGGCCTCGACGTGTCTGATGGTACCGAGCTCGCCAGCCAAGACCATCTCGCGGGCGCGCTGCAGAGGCGCGACGTTGCGATAGGTGAGGTTGACCATGTTGATGACGCCGGCAGATTCAGCGGCTTCCGTCATCTCCAGCGCGTGGTCGTAATGCTCGGCCAGCGGCTTTTCGCAGAAGACGTGCTTGCCGGCGGCGATGAGCGCAAGGCTGGTCGCGTGGTGGATACGATCGGGCGTGACGTTGGTGGCCGCGTCGAAGTCACCCCATGCGATCGCTTCCTCCAGTGTCAGGAAGCGTTTCTCGATGCGGAAGTGATCGGCAAATTCGGCAAGGCGCGCCGGGTCGGTATCGACTGCGCCGACAACTTCCACGCCGTCGATGGCGAGGAAATTGGCAACCTGGTTTCTGGCCATCGAGCCTGTGCCAAGAACGAGTAGACGCATAGTGTGCTCCTCAGCGATAACCGGCTTCGCCGGCCTGATGCAGTCGCGGGCCGCGTTCGACGATCGGCTCGAGAGCCTTTTCGACCGGCACATTCGGGGCATCGGTGATGCTCTTCAGATCGCCCTGCGGGTTATAGGCCCATTTCACGCCGTTGATGAGGACCTTCTGAACGTTGGCATCATGATAGGTCGGATAGGTTTCGTGGCCAGGGCGGAAGTAGAAAATGTTACCGGCGCCGCGACGCCAGGTAAGGCCCGAACGGAAGACTTCGCCACCCTGGAACCAGGAGATGAACACGGTTTCCAGCGGCTCCGGCACGGAGAACTGCTCGCCGTACATTTCCTCGTTTTCGAGAACGAAGTTCTCGTCGAGGCCAGCGGCGATCGGGTGACGCGGGTTGATCGTCCACAGGCGCTCGCGCTCGCCGGCTTCGCGCCACTTCAGCGCGCAGGGCGTGCCCATCAGGCGCTTGAAGATCTTCGAGAAGTGGCCGGAGTGCAGGACCAGCAGGCCCATGCCTTCCCAGACGCGCTTGGCGACGCGCTCGACGACGACGTCGGAGACCGCACCGTGGTCCTTGTGGCCCCACCAGGTGAGGACGTCGGTTTCGGCAAGGCGGGCTTCCGTCAGGCCGTGCTCGGGCTCCTGCAGCGTGGCCGTCGTCGCCTGGATCGCCGGATCGGTGTTCAGCGCGTTGGCGATGGTGGTGTGCATGCCTTCCGGATAGATGCCCCGAACGATGGCATTGGTGGTTTCGTGGATGTTTTCACCCCAGACAATGGTGCGAATAGCCAAGTGATTGCTCCTTCATGCGAATGGTGGACCGGAACCGATGGGAAGCGGCGTGATCCTGTGGTTTTGGGTGGCGTCAGGCCGCGCCCTTGAGGGGAAACCTCTCGAGCGCGCGTCCGGATTGGTCGAAACGGTGAATTGAGCCCTGAACCGGGGCGACGCCCAGTTTCTGGCCGGGTTGATGGCTCGATACGCCGGTTTCGCGAACGACGAGCGGCTCCGAGGAGCCGATGTCGAGGTAGACGAAGCTGTCCGAGCCGAGGATTTCGGAATGAATGACGGTGCCCGCCCAGGCGGGTGACTGCTGGACGATCTCCATGTGCTCGGCACGAACGCCGATCGTGTGGGCGTTATAGGGCACAGAGAACTCATCGGTCAGGAAGTTCATTTTCGGGGAACCGATGAAGCCGGCGACGAAAACGGAATTCGGCGTCTCGTAGAGTTCGAGCGGGGTGCCGACCTGTTCGACGACGCCATCCCGCAACACGCAGATGCGGTCGGCGAGCGTCATCGCCTCGACCTGGTCGTGGGTGACGTAGATCATCGTCGTGCCGTGCATGCTGCGGTGAAGCTTGGCGATCTCTAGACGCGTTGCGACGCGCAGCGCCGCATCGAGGTTCGACAGCGGCTCGTCGAACAGGAAAACCTTGGGGTCGCGGACGATGGCGCGACCGATCGCTACACGCTGGCGCTGGCCGCCCGATAGCTGACGGGGCAGGCGTTCGAGGTAGGGCGACAGCTGCAGCATGCCGGCGGCCTGCTCGACGCGGGCCTTGCACTCTTCTTTCGTGCGCCCTGACAGTTTCATTCCGAAGGCCATGTTCTCGAATACGGTCATATGCGGATAGAGCGCATAGGATTGGAACACCATGGCGATGCCGCGCTTCGACGGCGCATAGCGGTTGACCGCCTCGCCATCGAAGGAAAGCGTGCCCGCGGTGATGTCCTCCAGTCCGGAGATCAGCCGCAACAGGGTGGACTTGCCGCAGCCGGACGGGCCGACGAAGACCATGAATTCGCCCTTGCGGATATCGAGCGAGACGCCCTTGATGACTTCAAGCGCACCGAAGCTCTTTCTTATATTGTCGAGTCGAATCTGTGCCATATCGTGCTTTCTTCAACCTTTGACGCCGCCGGCGGTCAGGCCGGAAATGATGCGCCGCTGGAATATCAGGACCAGGACAACGACAGGGACCGTAACGATGACGGATGCTGCCATGATGTTGCCCCACGGGATTTCGAACTGGCTGCCGCCCGAAAGCAGGGCGATGGCAACCGGCACCGTTCGCTGAGCGTCCGATGAGGTAAATGTTAGGGCGAAGAGGAATTCATTCCAGGCCGTAATGAAGGCAAGCAGGCCTGTCGTGACCAGAGCCGGCCACATCAGCGGCATGAAAACCTGGGTGATGATGACCCACGGCGAGGCGCCGTCGACGATCGCCGCTTCCTCGATTTCGATGGGCAGATCGCGCATGAAGGTGGTCAGAACCCAGACCGTGAAGGGCAGGGTAAAGATCATGTAGGAGAAGATCAGTGCAAAGGGCGTGTTGAAGATGCCGATCCAGCGGATCAGCTCGAACAGGCCGGCGAGCACGGCGATCTGCGGGAACATCGAGACCGACAGGATCGTCAGCATCAACAGCGCGCGGCCGCGGAAATTGACGCGGGCAAGCGCATAGGATGCTGTCACCGCGAGCAACAACGATGCCGCGACCACGAGGCATGCGACGAGCAGGGAGTTGCCGAGGCTGCGGATGAAGCTGCCTGTCGTCAGGACGTTGGTGTAGTTGGTCAGCGAGATCGAGGTCGGCCAGTAGTTGACCTCGAAGAGGGCGGTGCCGGCTTTGAAGCTCGTCAGGATCGCATAGTAGAACGGGAAGACCGCGATGATGACGATGATCGTGACGAGCAGGTAGAAGAGCGTGTTCTTGGTCAGGGTCAGCAGCATCAGCGGTCGCTCCCACCGAGTTTGACGCGACCGAGCCACATGTAGAGCACGGTGATCGTCGCGATGATCAGGAAGAGCACCGTCGAGGCTGTGGCCCCATAGGCGAACTTGTCGAAGTCGAAGAGGTTTTCACGCGCCATGACCGACATGGTCTTGGTCTGCGCATTGTTCGGCGTCAGCACGTAGATCAGGTCGAAGATACGCAGGGCGTCGAGCATTCGGAAAATCACGGCAACCATGATCGCGGGACGCACCAGCGGCAGGGTCAGGCGCCAGAACACCTTGATCGGGTTGATGCCGTCGATCTTCGCGGCTTCGTAGATATCGGCCGGGACCATCTGCAGGCCGGCGAGGATGAGCAGCGCCATGAAAGGCGTCGTCTTCCAGACGTCGACGATCAGTACCGCGATCATCGCCGTGTCGGGATTTGCGGTCCAGGCGATCTTCTGCGTGATCAGGCCCATGCCGAGCAGGATGTCGTTCAGGATGCCGAACTGGTCGTTGAGCATCCAGGCCCACATCTTGGCGGAGACGATTGTCGGGATCGCCCAGGGAATGAGGATGGCGGCGCGAACGATGCCGCGGCCGGGGAAATTAGCGTTCAGCACCAGGGCGACGATAAGGCCGAGAATGGTTTCGATGGTCACCGATAGGAACGCGAACTTCATCGTGTTCCAGACGGCGCGCCACCAGTTCGGATCCGCAAGCAGGCCGCTATAGACGGTGCGCCCGCTCTTCAGCGTCATCCATGAGAGATAGTTTTTGAAGCCGACGAACTGGGCGTCGCCGAGGCTCGTGAGCGATGCGTTCGTGAAGCTGAAATAGATCGTTCTGAAAAGAGGCCATCCGGCAACGACGGCCAGAATGAACAGGGTGGGGGCCAGGAACAGCCAGGCGGAACGGATGCGCTCGGAGCGCAGGTCCGACGAGGTATTGGTGGCGCGCGCTCGCGATCCGACGCTTGAGGAAACTGCGGCTTCAGTCATGAGGTACCCGCTTCTTGAGGCGATTGACGGTGGCGTCTTCAGGGAAAGGCAGCGGCGGGAGGCCCGCCGCTGCCGATGCCGTCGATTACCAGTTATCGCCCTTCAGCGATGTCAGGTCGGCCTCGAGAAGCTCGAGGTTTTCTGCGGAGGTGCCGTTGCCCGAAAGCGAGTTGTGAACGGCGGTCCAGAACTTCGAGGAAACCTCGTTATACTTGACCTTGGCGGATGCCGACGGACGCGGAACGGCGTTCTGGAAGATCGGCTTCCAGTTCGGCATGAAGGGTGCCGCGGCAGCGATGTCCTTGTCGTCGTAGAGCGCAGACAGCGTCGGCAGGTTGGAGAGCTCGATGGCGCGCTGCTTCTGGCGTTCCTTCGAGGTCAGGAACTTGACGAGTTCGATCGCGACTTCAGGGTTCTGCGAATACTTCGATACGGCAAGGTTCCAGCCGCCGAGTGTCGAGGACGGCGTATCGCCTTCCTTGGCAACCGGAAGCGTCGTGACGTCGAACTTGCCCTTGACGGCGCTGTCGCCGCCATTGCCGAGAGCATAGGCGTAGGGCCAGTTGCGCATGAAGACGGCATTGCCGGTCTGCCAGACGCCACGGGATTCTTCTTCCTGGTAGGCCAGCACGCCGCCGGGCGAAATCGTTCCGACCCAACCCTTGGCGCGGTCGATCGCCGCCGCTGCCTTCTCGTTGTTGATCGAGATCGTGCCGTCGGCTTCGATGATCTGGCCGCCACCGGATGATTTGACCCATTCGAGTGCGTTGCAGGTCAGGCCTTCATAGGCATTGCCCTGGAAGACATAGCCCCAGAGATCCTTCTGGCCGGCTGCGCGTTCCTTGTCCTGGATTTCCTTGGCGGTTGCCGCCATTTCGTCCCAGGTCTTCGGCGGCTGCTTGCCGTACTTTTCGAGCAGGTCCTTGCGATAGAAGAGCGCTGGCGCGTCCGTATAGAGCGGCATGGCGACCAAGCGACCGTTGACGGTCTGCGAGGCGATGATCGACGGGAAGAAATCGCCGACGACATCCTTTGCGGCATCCTTGAGGTCGACGAACTGGTCGGCGAGCTGTGGCGCCCAAATGACGTCGGTCTGGTAGACGTCGACGTCCTTATTGCCGGCGGCGAGCCACAGGCGGTACTGCGAGAACTGCTCCGTCGACGATGACGGCATGGTCACGATGCTGACCTTGTTGCCGGTTGCCTTCTCGAACTCGTCGAGCTGCTTGCGGAACAGGTCAAGGTTCTTGCCGGTCGAGCTTGCGGAAATGCTGATGTTGGCGGCAAACGAGGGCTGTGCGACGCCGATCAATGCGGCTACGACGGCGACCGCTGTAAAACGAAACTTCATAATCTTCCTCCCAAAAGAACCAAACGCCGGAAAAATTGAAATCGGTTTGGCTGGAAAAAACTGTCAGAAGGTCGATATCAAGTCAAGCGGGTAAGCGAACGAGGTGTGTCGCACGCCAAGATATTTGAATTGTATGTTTTATATCAACGTGATGGTTGATTTTTAGACTGTGGGCAAACGGTCTTGCGCCAGATGCAGACAATATTTAGATTTGAAAACGGTTTGGCTGTTTTGCGCTTTGGCGCGGTTGGGCCATAAGTGACGTTGAAACAGATGCTCCGAAATCGATCAGAAGAGACCTGCCAGCTACATGAAACTTAAAGACTTCGCCAAACATGTGGGCTTGTCGCCGACCACCGTCAGCCGGGCGCTGAGCGGGTATCCGGAGGTCAGCGAGGTCACGCGTGCGCGGGTCACGGAGGAGGCGGCGAGGCTCGGATATCGGCCGAATGTCAATGCGGTGCGGCTGAAGACCGGACGGGCAGGCGCGATCGGCGTCGTCATGGGGCGCGCGGGCGAGTTTCACTTCGCGGAGTTCATGGCCGGCATGGCCGAGCGGCTCGTTGCCGAGGAGACTGATATTCTCGTCATTCCGATGTCCGACCCGGACCAGGACGACGAGATGGAGCTCTACCGTCGTCTGGTAGAGAGCCGGCGTGTCGACGCGATCATCGTGCATTCGCCGAAGCCCAGCGATCCGCGCATTTCGCTTCTGCACGAGCTCGGAATGCCGTTTCTCGTCCACGGACGCTCGGATATCGATGTGCCGCATGCGTGGCTCGACATCGACAATGAAGGCGCCATCCGCAGGGCGACGTCGCATCTGATCGATCTCGGCCATCGGCGGATCGCGATGATCAACGGCAGGCCCGGAGCGACCTATGCGATCCACCGTGACAATGGTTTTCGCGGCGCGTTGCAAAGCGGCGGCATCGAGCCCGATCCACAACTGCAGGCGAGCGGAAATTTCACCGACGAACTCGGCTTTCGATTCGCGCGCTCATTTCTCGAGCAACCCAATCCTCCGACCGCAATTGTCGCCGGATCCATGATGACGGCGCTTGGGGTTTATCGGGCTGCGCGCTCCCTTGGGCTGCAGGTCGGGCGCGACGTTTCGGTTATCGCGCATGACGACGTGTTCCCTTATCTGACGGCGGATAACATGGCTCCCTCGCTATCGGCGACACGGTCCTCGATGCGCGCGGCGGGCACACGCTGCGCCGATCTGGTGATCCAGCTGCTCGCGGGACGTTCGCTGACGGAAATTCACGAACTCTGGCCAGTCGAACTAATCCTGCGCGAATCCACGGGTGCGGCGCCATCGCCCCGATAAAGGGCGATCGGGAAAATTTCGCGCCATACGGGGCGATTGCGGAAAGATGATTTCCATTCCTGACGTATTTGAGCGCGTGGTTGATTGAGATCACTGGCTTCGATCGTCATATTTGATGACAGCTGTCTCGTGCATGTCGATCATTCCTCCCGATCGATGAGGCAGCTGTTCCCTCTGGAGGTTTTGACCTCACTCCTAGCCACCGCTTGACGGTGGCTTTTTTTTGCGCGCATGCCGGGCTAAGCCTGCCGGAACTTTGTCGAAAGGCAGTCGTTGTCGAAACGGATGCTGAAGAGGAGAGTTCAGATGCAGGTCGTCGGTACACAGGTTATTCCGGAACAAGGCGGAAAGCGTGGTTTCACGGTCGAGTTCGTGGGAGCGGGCGGCGAAGTGGTGTCCGTCCAGCTGCGCAGAGACAGCGATGCGACCCTCAATTCGCACAACGCGCTCGACCGCGCCAAGGCGGTCATGAAGGAGTTGGCATCGTTCCAGGCGGATGGCGATCTTTCGAAGGGTGTGGCGCAGCCGAGTGCGCGCAAGGCAGGAGATACGGAAGCGATGGAGGAGCAACTCGACGAGGGGCTCGAGGATTCCTTCCCGGCGAGCGATCCGATCTCGGTAACGGGCTCGACGATATCAGGCGGGAAAACGCGCAAGCATTGAACGGTTATGCCTGTCGGTTGGTTTCCGGAAGCAGGCAGGCTTCGCCACCGCTAAACAGGCGGGAGCGCGTCAGGAAGCGCTTCTCCCGGCCGTTGTCCAGCGAGAACATTCCTCCGCGTCCGGGCACCACATCAATGATGAGTTGCGTGTGTTTCCACACCTCGAATTGGCTGGCACTGATGTAGACGGGCACGCCTGATATTTCGCCCAGCTTCACATCCAGATCGCCGACGATGAAATCGTCTGTAGGATAGCACATGGGCGAAGACCCATCGCAGCATCCGCCGGACTGGTGGAACAGGATATCCGGATAATCGCGGCGAATCTCGTCGATCAGCGCGACCGCCGCGTCTGTCGCCAGAACCCTCGGCTCCCCGTTGACCATGTCTTCCATTGATGCCTCCTCCCAGTGACGTTGCCGCCCCTCGCGAGTGAGAGGCGGCTCCTTTTCATGTACCTTCGGGCTTTTCTCAGAAGAAACCGAGGGCGTTCGGGCTGTAGCTGACGAGCAGGTTCTTCGTCTGCTGATAGTGGTCAAGCATCATCTTGTGTGTTTCACGACCGATACCCGATTGCTTGTAGCCACCGAAGGCGGCATGGGCTGGATAGGCATGGTAGCAATTGGTCCAGACGCGTCCGGCCTGGATTTCTCGGCCGAAGCGGTAGGCGCGATTGCCGTCGCGAGTCCAGACGCCGGCGCCGAGACCGTAGAGCGTGTCGTTGGCGATCTCCAGGGCTTCCTTCTCGTCCTTGAAGGTCGTTACCGACACCACCGGCCCGAAGATTTCCTCCTGGAAGACGCGCATCTTGTTGTGACCCTTGAAGATCGTCGGCTTGACGTAATAGCCGCCGGCGAGATCGCCGCCGAGGTCGTTGCGCGAGCCGCCGGCCAGCACTTCGGCGCCTTCCTGGCGGCCGATGTCGAGATAGGCGAGAATCTTTTCGAGCTGCTCGTTGGAGGCCTGGGCACCGATCATCGTCGCGCTATCCAGCGGGTTGCCCTGCTTGATCGCCTCGACGCGCTTGACCGCCTTTTCCATGAAGCGATCGTAGATCGATTCCTGAACGAGGGCGCGGCTGGGGCATGTGCAGACTTCGCCCTGGTTCAAAGCGAACATCGCGAAGCCTTCGAGCGCCTTGTCGAGGAAGGCGTCGTCCTCGGCCATGACGTCGGCGAAGAAGATGTTCGGGGACTTGCCGCCGAGTTCCAGCGTCACCGGGATCAGGTTCTGGCTGGCATACTGCATGATCAGCCGGCCGGTCGTCGTTTCGCCGGTGAAGGCGATCTTGGCGATCCGAGGACTTGATGCAAGCGGCTTGCCGGCTTCGAGGCCAAAACCGTTGACGATGTTGAGAACGCCAGGCGGCAGGAGGTCGCCGATCAGTTCGGCCCAGACGAGCAGCGATGCCGGGGTTTGTTCGGCAGGCTTGATGACCACGCAGTTACCGGCTGCCAGAGCCGGTGCAAGCTTCCAGGCGGCCATGAGGATCGGGAAGTTCCAGGGGATGATCTGGCCGACGACGCCGAGCGGTTCATGGAAGTGATATGCCACCGTGTCGTGATCGATCTCGCCGATCGAGCCTTCCTGCGAGCGAATGCACGAGGCGAAGTAGCGGAAATGGTCGATCGCCAGCGGAATGTCGGCGGCCATCGTTTCGCGGATCGGCTTGCCGTTATCCCAGGTCTCCGCCTGCGCAAGCAGCTCCAGCTTGTCTTCCATGCGCTGGGCGATCTTCATCAGGATATTGGAGCGCTCGGCGACAGGGGTGCGGCCCCATTTCTCCTTCGCGGCGTGCGCGGCATCGAGCGCGGCGTTGATGTCCTTCTCGCTCGAGCGCGGGATTTCGCAAAGCTTGCCGCCGGTGACCGGTGTGATGTTGTCGAAGTATTTGCCTTCGATCGGTTCGCGCCATTCGCCGCCGATGAAGTTGCCGTATTTCAGCTTGAATGGAGATTCGACGATTTTCTGATGCAGCATGTCATCCTCCCTTGAGATGAGCCCAGGTCCAGGAACGAACCCGTGAGAGGAAATCTGCTCGTCTTTATCGGGAAGAAACAGGCCGGCCCGGCCATACCGCACCGCACAGTGTCGCAGGGCTGCGACACGCCGCCCGACTGCCAGGCAGTCAGTGAAGGTCGAGTTTCTTCATCTTCCTGTGAAGCGTCGCGCGGCTGATGCCAAGGGCGATCGCCGCTTGCGAGACGTTGCCGTTGGCTCTCGATAGCACGCGCATCAGCGCCGCGCGTTCGGAGGAGGCAAGCTCTTCCTCGTCGGAAAGCCGGGTTTCGTTAAGGGCGTCGGTGGCGGGCAGACCGGCTGCGATACGCCGGTCGTCCAGCTTCAGGGCGAGCCGGGCCGCACGGGTGGCGCCGAGGACCAGATCATGGCGATCCACGGCCAGCAGCGCCGACGAAGAGTTGACGCCTGATGGCACCATGACGAAACGGGAGCCGGCAAACGCGCTCCGGAAGAGGTTGATCTCGATGCGCATGGCGGCATCGCGGACCATCTGGGAGATGAGGGCGAGGGTCATCTCGTTGACATCGTCGCGGCAGGTGGAAACGTCGAGTGCGGCCGCCAGTTGTCCGCGATGATCGCGGATCGGCGCGGTCGTGCAGCTCAGCTTGATGTTCGAACTGAAAAAGTGCTGGTCTCGGAAGATCGACACCGCACGCTCGTCGGCGATCGCCGTGCCGATGCCGTTGGTCCCGACGCTTGCCTCGGTCCAGACCGAGCCGGTCCAGAGACCGAGATCGTGGAATTCCTTGTCGTCGCCGGCGGCTCCGCGTCGTTCAAGCGCAATGCCGTTGCGATCGGTGAGCAGGAGGCAGCAGCCAGCCCGGCCCGCCGTGGTAAAAAGGCGGTCGAGTTCATCAGAGGCGTTCGCGATCAGTAGCTCAGCTTCCTCGCGGGCGACGCCGAATTCATGATCCGTCAGGCGAAGAGGAGAGCGGTTTTCTTCCGGTGCCAGCCTGTGCATGGCGATGCATCGCCGCCAAGATGCCACGACGGACGAACTGGCAGCCGCGGAATCGCGTTGTGTGCTCGTATAGACATGCTCTGCATGAGCGGACTGCTCCTGCATCGTGGCTCCTCCCACCGAACTGGGCCGCAGTGTGCGGGACGACAGGCATTTTAGCAACCGGTGCTGCTCGGCTGCCGTGGATGCTGTTCGGTCGCGATCGATGTGGGTGTCGCAAAATTGCGACAACTCGGACACAGCCCTCACGCGACGGAGGACATCCGCGCCGGCACGGAGAGGCGATGGAACTTTTTTGCTCCTCAGCGATTTATATGCTTCGGCACCAGTGGGGTATTTTCCAATGAGAAACGTGCGAAGGTTCGATCAGAGAGGCAGCCAACCGGATGCACGTGATCGATTGATCATCGCGCTCTATGCCCAGCTGAAAGCCGAACGACAGACGCGCGAGACGCTGGAATGGGTCATCCGGCAGGGCGCTCTTTCCCCAGAGGTTCTCGAAGCGATCGCGGCGGATCCGGTTCCCGTCGTCACCAGCGACGACATCGCTTCCGTCGAAAAGATCATCGCGCTCGATGAACGGCGCAAGGGCAAGCAGCAAGGCGGAAAATGAGAGGGATTTCGTCATGGCAGCGCGTGCAAGTTGGAAAGGCCATCTGAAGGTCGGCGACCTCGTGTGCGCGGTCGGTCTCTACACCGCCGTATCGGTGTCGGAACGCATCTCGTTCAATATTGTCAATCGAAAGACCGGCCATCGCGTCGAGCGCCAGTTCGTGGACAGCGAAACCGGCAAGCCCCTCGAGAAGGATGACCAGGTCAAAGGCTACAAGCTCGACAATGGCGACTACATCATGATCGAGGGCAGCGAGATTTCCGATCTCGCGCCCGAGAGCGACAAGGTCCTGAGCGTTCAGAGTTTCGTGCCCTACGAGGAGATTAACAAGCTCTATTTCGATCGGGCGTATTATCTCGCCCCTGTCAGCGACGACGACAGCGAGGCGCTGACGCTGATGATGCGGACGATGCGGGATCAGAAGGTTGCCGCGATCGCCGAGGCGGTCCTGTTTCGGAAGAACCGCACCGTACTGATCCGCCCGCAGGACGATTGCATTGTCGCCACCACGCTGAGCTACGACTATGAAGTCCGCACCGCCGACTCCGTCTTCAAGGACATTCCCGAGATGAAGTTCGACAAGGAAATGCTGGAACTCGCCGGCCACATCATCGGGACGAAGAAGGGTGAGTTCAAACCCGAGAGTTACGAGGATCGCTACGAGGCAGCATTGGGCGAGCTGGTCAAGGCCAAGATCGAAGGACGGGCCCCGCCGAAACAAAAACCTCGGCCACAAGGCAAGGTCATCGATCTCATGGAGGCGCTGCGCCAGAGCGCCAAGCTTGGCGAGGGCAAGGCATCTGGAAAGGCGTCGTCGCGCGGCGGTGGCGGTAGCCGGTCGAAGAAAGCCAGCTGATCATGCCGCTCCAGACCTATCAGGCGAAGCGCAACTTCAAGGTCAGTCCCGAGCCCCGCGGGACGCGCAAATCGGCGGCGGCCAAGGACAACGCATTAAGCTTCGTCGTGCAGAAGCACGATGCGACGCGGCTCCACTATGATTTCCGGCTGGAAATGGATGGCGTTCTGAAAAGCTGGGCGGTTACGCGCGGCCCCAGCCTCAACCCCGACGAGAAGCGATTGGCCGTCCATGTCGAGGATCATCCGCTCGAATACGGAGATTTCGAAGGGATCATCCCGAAGGGCCAGTATGGCGGCGGCACCGTCATCGTCTGGGATCGCGGCACATGGGCGCCGCAGGGCGACCTTCACAAGGCTTACAAGAAAGGCCACATCGAATTCGATCTCGACGGCGAAAAGCTGAAGGGGCGCTGGCACCTCGTGCGAATGCACGGCAAACCGGGCGAAAGCCAGGAGAACTGGCTGTTGATAAAGGCTGAGGACGACGAGGCCCGCCACAAGGGAGACATCCTGAAGCAGCGGCCAGAGTCGGCCAAGACAGGTCGGAAGATCGAGCAGGTTGCCAAGAATCCCGACGCGACATGGGATTCGCGAGCAAAAGGCAAGGCGGATACTGTTGCCAAACCGGCCGCCAAGCGGACGTCATCGGTAAAGCGCGTATGGCCGGATGGGGCGCAGAAGGCCGAAATGCCGGATTTCGTCGAACCGGAACTGGCGAAGCTCAAGGCGTCGCCGCCTGGCGGCGAGGGGTGGATCCACGAGATCAAGTTCGACGGGTACCGACTACAGATCAGGATAGAGAACGGCCACGTCGTTATGCTGACACGCAACGGGCTCGACTGGACAGAGAAGTTCGGCGGGGCGATCCTCAAGGCCTTTGCGAATCTGCCGCTCAAAACGGCGATACTCGACGGCGAGCTTGTGGTGGAGCAGGCGAACGGGGCGTCGGACTTTTCCGCCTTGCAAAGCGATCTCAGCGAAGGCCGCTCCGAGCGCTTCAAGTTCTATGCTTTCGACCTCCTGTTTCTGGATGGCCACGACCTCCGCGAAGCCAAGCTGCTGAACCGCAAACGTCTGCTTGAGACGCTGATTGCCGAGGACGACGAGCTCTTGCGGTTCAGCATCCACTTCTCGGAGAAGGGCAGCGTCGTGCTCGACCACGCCCGCAGCCTCGCCCTGGAGGGTATCATCTCCAAGCAAGAGGACAGCGCCTACACGTCAGGCCGCTCCGGCGATTGGGTGAAGTCCAAGTGTTCGAAGCGGCAGGAATTGGTGATCGGCGGCTATGTGCCGTCGACCGCAACCCGAAATGCGATCGGCTCTCTGGCCATGGGTTATTACGAAGGCGGCAAGCTGATGCATGCCGGCCGGGTCGGAACGGGCTACACCGTAACGCTTGCGCAGTCTCTCCATGAAGAGCTGTCGAAAATCGAACAGAAGAAGAGCCCGTTCGATAATGCGCTGAGCGCGGACGAGCGGCGTGGTCTTGTTTACGTCAAGCCGAAGCTGGTGGCAGAAATCGAGTTTCAGGCATGGTCATCGGACCGTAAGCTGCGCCACGCGGCTTTTCGCGGATTGCGCGACGACAAGGCGGCGGGAGAGGTCACATTGGAAGCAGACACAAAGCCAACGATCGAAACGCCTCAATCGGACGTGTCGCTCACGCATCCGGATCGGATCTACTGGCCCGACGAGGGTGTCACCAAGCAGGGACTGGCGGATTACTATGCGCAGGTTTGGGAGTTCATCCGGCCGTTCGTCGTTCAGAGGCCTCTGGCATTGTTGCGGTGTCCCGATGGGATCGGCGGGCAGCGATTCTTCCAGAAGCACGCTTGGAAGGGCATGAACGCTCATATCGAGCAGATCGTCGATCCGAAGGATCGCGGCGGCGAAAAGCTGCTTCGGATTGCCGATTTCGATGGGCTTGTCGCTCTCGTCCAATCGGCCGTGCTGGAGATCCACCCCTGGGGCTCGACGACCGCCAACTGGGAGAAGCCCGACATCATCACGATGGATCTCGATCCTGCTGACGATGTTTCCTGGGGTGAGGTGATTGCGGCCGCGCAGGAGCTGAAGCAGCGCCTGGAAGCCAGTGGCCTCGCTGCCTTCGTCAAGACCTCGGGCGGCAAGGGGCTGCATGTGGTATCGCCTCTGACCCCGAAGGCCAATTGGGTGCAGGTCAAGGCGTTCGCGAAGGCGCTGGCGGATTCCATGTCCAAGGACAGTCCCGACAAGTACCTCGCGACTGCGACCAAGGCCAAACGCAACGGAAAGATCTTCATCGACTATCTGCGCAACGGACGGGGCAATACCGCGGTCGCGGCCTATTCGCCGCGCGCCCGAAAAGGCGCGCCCGTTTCGATGCCGCTCGGTTGGGAAGAACTGACCGACGATATCGGGCCGGCCTATTTCACGATTGCCAATGCGCCCATCCGGTTACAGACCCTGCGGGCCGATCCGTGGGCGAAGTTCTTCGATGCGGCATCGCCGTTGGAGAAGCTGAAGTAGATCGCGCTCTCCTAGTGTGGTTTCGGACGCTGGTTTTCCTTGGAAAGGCTTTTCTTCAGGGCGTCCATGATGTTGACCACGTTGCCGGTCGGTTTGGCGGCCGGACGCTTGGTGGAGATGGGCGCTGCCTTCGCCATGCTTTTCTGCTTCGCGCGGATCATGGCCTTCAGGCGCTTCTGGACCGGGTCCTGGACCATCGTCGTCTTCCACTCTTCCGTTCGGTCCTTGACGAGCTTGGTCATGAGCGACAGCACGGTGGCATCCATCTTTCCGTCGATCTCCAGCGTGGCGGCAGGGGCACGCACCTCGTCGCCGAAATGCAGCGTCCAGAGCACGATGCCCTTGCCCTGCGGTTCGAGCAGAACGGCACGCTCGCGCCGGTAAAGGACGAGGCGCGCGATGCCGACGACATTGCTCGCGCGCATGGCTTCGCGGATGACGCAGAAGGCTTCAACGCCGACCTTATCTTCAGGTGCCAGAAAATGCGGCTTGTCGTACCAAATCCAGTCGATGGAGCCGCGCGGCACGAAGGTATCGATATCGATGGTGCGCGTGCTTTCGAGCGCGACACCGTCCAACTCCTCGTCTTCAAGGATGACGTAGTCGTCTTCGCTGCGCGGGTATCCCTTGACCTGATCCTTATCGGAGACCGGCTTATGCGTCACGTTATCGACATAGCGGCTTTCGACGCGGTTCTTGGTCTTTCTGTTGAGGACGTGGAAGCGTAGCTGGTTGCTATCCGTCGTGGCGGGGGTCAGGGACACGGCTGCCGTGACCAGCGAGAGCTTGAGATAGCCCTTCCAGTATGTCTGACGCGCCATTACTCACTCTCCCGACCCAATCCACCTCAATTTCGCTCTAACGAGGGAAGGGGCGGTTTGGTTCCGGACGTACCGATATATAGCGAAAGGTGGGCGGAAGCGGCCGGCTATCCGGCCGCTAGGCTTATCAGTCGACGAATTCGACCGTGACGCCGGGTTTCACCATCTTCGCCAGTTCGGTGGCGTCCCAGTTGGTCAGACGAATGCAGCCATGGCTTTGCGTCCGGCCGATCTTCGACGGTTCCGGCGTGCCGTGGATGCCGTAAGTGGGCTTGGAGAGGGCCATCCAGACAGTGCCAACAGGACCGTTCGGGCCCGGCGGGATGTTCAGGATCTTGTCGTTCGCGCCCTGCTGGAAGTTGATCTTCGGATTGTAGGTGTAGCCCGGATTGAAGGCGACGCGCTCGACCGTGACCGTGCCTGACGGCGAGGGCGTGTCCGTCGAGCCGATCGAGGCCGGATAGGCGGAAATCAGGTTGCCCGATGTGTCATAGGCGAAGACCTGCTTCTTGCCCTTGTCGGCAATGATGCGGGCGACGGCGCCACCCTTGATCTCACCGGGATTGACGACCTTGACGATGGTGCCGGGGACGGTGAAGTCGGCACCGGGGTTGATTTCCTTGAGGAAGCCCTCATCCATATGGAAGCGTTCGGCCAGGGCCTCGGTGGTCGAGGTGAAGGCGAGCGAGGTCAACAGCGCCTTGTGGGCGTAGTCCTCGGGAATTTCCGCGACATAGGGACCGGCAGCATCGGCGGGGGTGATGGTATAGCTGACCAGCGGCATGCCGCCCGACATCCGAAGCTGTTCGAGAATCGCATCCGTATTGTTCGGATCGAGCGTCTCGCCGGTCATCTGTTGGTAGGCGTAGATCGCCTTCGTGACATTGGCGCCCATGTGGCCGTCGATCGCGCCCGGCGAGACGCCCGCGCGGTCGAGGAACACCTGCAAGGCGACGATCTCGGTCTTCGACTTGTTCTTGAGCGAGATTACCGGCTCAGGCTGCTTCGGTTGGATTACTTCCGGCCGCTGCTGATCCTGATCGATCGACGCATAGTCGTCATTGGCTTGCGGATAAGGCTGCTCGTCGAGCGGTTGCCGATCGATCGCGGCGTCGCGCGGTATCGAGCCGGTAACGGCGCCACGTTCGGAATATCGGGTATCGCCATAGGTGTCGTCGCCGTATGGGTCATTGTTGTAGACCTCGCGGGCGGGCGGGCGCGGATAGTAGCCGGTGGCGCGCGCCTCGGTGGCGATGATGTTGCCGTAGGGATCGACGAGCACGCGGTTTCCGCGGCGGTCGCGCGCATAGCCGGTGCCTGAAGGCACGTAGTCGAGAATCTCGCCATTCGGAGTCACGAACACGACACTGCCCTGGCGACGGTATTGCTGCGCATCGGCGCCGGGCGCTGCAGCCGAGACGGCCAGCGCAACAAGGGCTCCAATCGATGCCAATTTCAGAAAGCGATTCACGTCTTCGTATCCTTCAGTGACTGGCCGACACACACCCGCGAATTTTGACGCTAGTGTGGAATTTATGAAATCGTGCTGAACAAAAGATAAAAAACTCGTGATTTTCCCTTTACTCATAAACATTTGAAACCGCTAGACAGTTCCGTGGGGCTTGTTGCTTCTTCAAGAACGCTTCTGATTGACGGGGAGCGGCGCGCGCCCTAACCCTACCGCAACGTGAAGGGGAGAAACGTCGCCATGGAATTTGCTGCGGCCAAAGGGCCACGCCTGATGCTCGATGAAACATCGCTGATGGATATCGGCGGCTGTATCGTGGAAGGCGTCGATATCGCGCCCAAGGCGGCGGTGCCTGACGATGGCGATGCGCGCATATTGCACTCCGTTCAGGGCTTTCTGTTCACCTGCGGCCCCGACCATATCCGCCATCGCGAGCCTATTCCTGGCGTCGAAGGCGGGGTGTTTCCGCTGCACGGATCGGCTGCGGGGCATCCGGCAAAGACAGTCTCGACGACGTTCGAGGATGGTAATGCCGAGTGCCGAGCAGAGATCGAGGTAACGACAGTCGAAGGGCTGACCGCGCGCATCGAACGGCATTGGTTCATCGATGGAAACACCGGCGAAACCCATCTCAGAGACAAGGTCACCAATACCAGCGACCGCACCACGCCTGCCTTTCTCATGTACCACATGAACATCGGCGGAAAATGGTTCGACGAGGGGACTCGCCTCGAGGGAGCGATGCTCGAGAACGGCGGCTTCAATTGGCGATTCGGCGAAGAACTCGGCGACATCTTCTGCGTCGAGGCGCCGGCGACGCAGGGACAATTCGCGGAAGTTCGGCTTGGCCCGATGGCGGCCGTCGGCGGCAAGACGCTGCGCGTCAGGGTGCTGGCGGAGACGCTTCCGCATCTGCAAGTCTGGCGAAACCAGAAGGCGCCCGCGGATGTCCTCGGCATCGAGCCGGTATCGCATCGGTGGGTGTCTCGCGGAGAGCTTGAGGCTGCCGGAGAGTTCGTGATGCTGGCGCCGGGCGAAAGCCGGGAATACGGCTTGAGCTTCGCCTTCGTGTGAGTGATCTGCGGTTGACGCTGGACTATCGGCGGCGTAGTCATTCAGCCCGTAATTTCAGGAGGATTAGCGATGGACATTCGCCAAATCGATGACGAATATTCGGTATCGGGCCAGATCACGGTCGACGAGCTCGACCAGATCAAGGCTTTGGGCTTCAAGTCCATCGTCTGCCATCGTCCGGACCAGGAAAGCATGGACCAGACGCCGTTCGCCGTGATTGAAGCGCGCGCGAAAGAACTCGGTCTCGAAATCAGCCACGTTCCGGTTGGCCCGATGGGTGTGACCGAGGAAGCCGTCGCCGGCATGGTGGACGCGCTCGACGAGTTTCCGCGTCCAATGCTCGGCTATTGCCGTTCGGGCGCCCGCTCGACTGCGATCTATCAGAAGACGCATCACATTCGCACCTGATCCGGCTTCCAAGACAATACCGCGGCGTCGCTTACCGAGCGGCGCCTTTCATTTACAAAACAAGGAGAACATCATGAGCATCAAGCGCATCGACGCCGGCGCCCGCATGAGCGGTGCAGTCGTTCACGGCCACACGGTCTATCTCGCAGGTCAGGTTGGCGAAGGCGAAACCGTTACCGAACAGTGCAAGTTCGCTCTGGCCGAAGTTGATCGTCTGCTCGCAGCTGCCGGTTCGAACAAGTCGAAGATCCTGCAGACGCTGATCTACCTCTCCGACATGTCCTACTTCGCGGAAATGAACGCTGCCTGGGAAGCTTGGGTCGATCCGGCAAACACCCCGGCACGCGCAACCAGCGAAGCCAAGCTTGCCGCGCCGAAGTACAAGGTCGAGTTCACCGTTACGGCTGCGATCGACTGATATCGGCTACAGGTCGAATTCTGAAGCCGGTGGTCATGTGAACTACCCGGATGCTGGATATCTCCAGCGCCGGGGATAGCTCACGGTCTCACCGGCTTTTTGTTTGCGCGATTTCCGACAGGGTGCGGGTCGGCGTGATCGCTTCCGGGTCCAGTTTGATCTCGATGATCGAAGGCTTTCCGCTGACACGCGCACGCTCGAACGCGGCAGCAAATTCCTCGGTTCGCTCAACCGTCTCGCCATGGCCGCCATAGGCGCGCGCCAGCGCAGCGAAGTCCGGGTTGGTGAGATCGGTGCCGCTGACACGGCCGGGATATTCGCGTTCCTGATGCATGCGGATCGTGCCGTAAATGCCATTGTTGATGACCAGTGCAATCAGGGGTAGTCCATAGCGGACGGCGGTCGCAAACTCCTGTCCGTGCATCAGGAAGCAGCCGTCTCCCGCAAAGCAGATGACCTCACGCCCCGGAAACAGCTTCTTGGCTGCGACGGCCGCGGGCAGGCCATACCCCATCGAGCCCGAGGTCGGGGCGGCTTGCGTCTCGAAGCGCCGAAAGCGATGAAAGCGATGAAGCCAGGTCGCATAGTTGCCGGCGCCATTCGTGAAGATCGTGTCGGGCCGCGTATTTTCCTCGATCCAGGCCATGATCGGCCCCATCTGCACCGCGCCTGGCCCCTGCATCGGCGGTGTCGACCATGCGAGATAGGCGTCGTGCATCCGCTCGGTGCGCTCGCTCCAGCCAGCGAGCGGCGGTGCTTCCAGATCGGCAAGGGCGGCAACGAAGTCTTCCGGGCTTGCGCAAATTGCAAGATCGGGACGATAGACGCGGCCGAGTTCGGACGGATCCGGATGGACATGGACGAGGGATTGCTGCGGGTAGGGGATGTCGAGCAGGGTGTAGCCCGAGGACGGCATCTCGGAAAGACGCCCGCCGATCAGGATCAGCAGATCGCTTTCATGGATTTCCTTGGCGAGATCCGGGTTGATGCCGATCCCGACGTCGCCGCTGTAGCTCGGATGCAGATGGTCGAACAGCATCTGGCGGCGGAACGAACACCCGACGGGGAGCTTGAAGCGCTCGGCGAAGGCCTGGATCTCGGCGACGGCGTCAGCATCCCAACGCGTTCCACCGAGAATGACCATCGGCCGCTCGGCGCGCAGGAGCCGGAGGTAGAGGTCGTCGATCTGACGCGTGCCGGGATGGGCTTCAACGCGTGCGTAGCGTTTCGCCCGCGGCGCCTCCACCGCGTCGCGCAGCATGTCCTCGGGTAGTGACAAGACGACAGGGCCGGGGCGGCCCGACGTCGCGATGGCAAAGGCGCGCGTTACGAATTCCGGAATACGGGAGGCATCGTCGATCTCGCCGACCCACTTTGCGAACTCGGTCAGAGCACGGCGGAACTCCACCTCCTGGAACGCCTCGCGTTCGCGTGCGTCGCGTTGGACCTGGCCGATGAAGAGGATCATCGGAATGGAGTCCTGCCGCGCTATATGCAATCCCGCCGTTGCATTCGCCGCGCCCGGTCCACGGGTCACCATGCAGATCCCTGGTTCGCCCGTCAGGCGGCCCCAGGCGTCGGCCATCATCGCGGCGCCACCTTCCTGGCGGCAGACGACGATCTCGATGTCGCTGTCGTAGAGCGCGTCCAGAACCGCGAGAAAGCTCTCGCCGGGGACGCAGGAGAGGCGTTTCACACCATTCGCTTTCAGCGCCTCGACGATCAGCTCTCCGCCGGTTCTTTTCATGTCGGTCTTTTCCTCTCCAGTTCGGCGAGTTCCGCCAGAACTTCCTCCTGGTGTTCGCCGAGACGCGGGCTTGGCCGTTCATAGCGCAGCGGCGTTCGCGACAGCACGACCGGCGTCCTGACGCCCGGTATCATCGTTCCCGCGCCGTCGGCGAGATCGACGCGCAGGTCGCGTGCCTTGACCTGCGGATCGGCAAACATTTCCTCGATACTGTTGATCGCACCGGCGGGCACCGCGTTGGCCTCGCATGCCGCAAGCAGGTCAGCCTTCAGTAGCTTCAGGGTCTCGGCCGAAACGCGACTACGAACCTCGTTGCGATTTGCGACACGC
This sequence comes from Rhizobium sp. Root708, assembly GCF_001429725.1. Classification (GTDB taxonomy): domain Bacteria; phylum Pseudomonadota; class Alphaproteobacteria; order Rhizobiales; family Rhizobiaceae; genus Rhizobium. Next base: position 304,559 of record NZ_LMHV01000042.1, read on the forward strand.
GCCCTGTTGGTCGAGAACCGCGCATCGTCAGCCATGTCCGGCAGTCCGAGGATCGTGCATAGACGCTTGAACTGACCGTCGTTGCCGACGGCAAGGATAAGGTAGCCGTCGGCGGTCGGGACAACCTCGTATGGAGAGATGTTCGGATGGGCGTTGCCGAGCCGGGTCGGGGCCTGTCCTGAGATCAGGTAGTTCATGTTCTGGTTGGCGAGCACGGCTGCCTGCACGTCGAGGAGTGCCATGTCGATATGCTGGCCATGGCCGCTCTTGAGGGCGTGGATCAGGGCCGCCTCAATCGCGGCAACGGCGTAGATGCCGGTGAAGATGTCGGCGATCGCAACGCCGGCTTTCATCGGCTGGCCGTCGGTTTCTCCGGTGATCGACATGAAACCGGACATGCCCTGTACGATATAGTCGTAGCCGGCGAGGTTGGCGTAGGGACCCGTCTGGCCGAAGCCGGTGATCGAGCAATAGACAAGCTTCGGATTGATCGCCCGCAGGCTCTCGTAGTTGAGGCCGTACTTGGCCAGCCCGCCGAGCTTGAAATTCTCAATGACGACATCGGCGGTCGCGACGAGGCGCCGCACGAGTTCCTGCCCCTCAGGTGTCCTGAAGTCGGCGATGATGGAGCGTTTTCCGCGATTGGTGGAATGGTAGTAGGCGGCCGACAGGTTTTCGCCGTCAGCGCCCTCGACAAAGGGTGGGCCCCAATGGCGCGTATCGTCTCCGCCTTCCGGATTCTCGATCTTGATGACGTCGGCGCCGAGATCGGCGAGCATCTGTCCGGCCCATGGGCCGGCAAGCACGCGGGCAAGTTCGATCACACGGATGCCGCTTAGCGGCGGCGCCTCAAGCAGGGTCTCCGTCATGTTCCTCCCAAGATCAGGTCAGGGTGCCCGCGTGGATTGAGATGTATCGGATACGGGCTTGGATGCAAAGCGGCGTTCTCGCCAGATGATGTAGAAGCCGGATCCCATGATGATGAAGATGCCGAGCCACTTGATCGCATCCGGGAAGTCGCCGAATACCAGCCACGCAAACAGGGTCGCCGAGACGATCTCGAAATACTGCAACGGTGCCAGCGTCGATGCGGGTGCCGACCGATAGGCATAGACGCCAAGGATGCCGGCGATTGCCGCGGTAACGCCCACTCCGAGCAGATAAAGAGACGCGCGCGTGTCAGGCCTAACAGGATCGAACACATCCGAGCCGCTGCCATGACCGAGCACAAGAATGATCGCGCAGATCAGAAGCCCCCAAAGGCCCATGTGAAACTGCATCACCCAAGGATCTTCGCGCTGCGCGAGCGCCCGGTTCATCATTGCCGAGATTGCGATGCAGACGGCGCTGACGACCGGAAGCAGCGCGACGTAGCCGACTTCCTGGAAGCTCGGCTGGATGATCAGGATCGCGCCGGCAAAGCCGACGGCGCAGGCCGTGTAGCGCCGCCAGCCGATCGTCTCCTTGAGGAACAGGCTGCTGAGGATCGTCAGGATGATCGGCTCCACGAAAAAGATCGCGATCGCGTCGGCAACCGGCATGTATTTCAGTGTCGTGACGAAGGAGATCATCGAGACGGTGATGATGGCGCCGCGGATCGCGTGGAAAAAGCTCTGCTTCCAGGTCGTGTCCATCAGGTTTCGCCGCCATAGCACGATCGGCAACATGCAGAGTGCCTGAACCGCGAAGCGGGCAGCTGTAATCTCGGCTGATGGCACGGTGGCGATCGCGAGCTTCGAGAAGATGTCGATAATCGGCGAGACCAGCACCGAAAGGGACATCAGCACGAGGCCCATCATGATTTCGGACGAAGCAGATACGGGCGGCGATGGTCGGCGGTTGCTCATCTTTCAGTCCTTTTGTTCAGGACCGAGCCACGGCATCGTCGCACCAATCGGCAAACGCTGCGATCGCTTCATCGGCGCCGATCTCGTTCAACGTCTCGTGGCGCATACCCTGATATATTTGCGTGGTGATACGGGAGAAGCCCGAGGCTTTCAAATGGTTTGACAGCCACAGGACGGCGTTGCCGTTTTCCGTCGCCGGGTCATGATTTCCTCCAACAAGGTGGAGTGGGATATCGGGCGGCAGCCTGGACAGCCATTCGCGTCGGGGCGCGCGAAACGTCAACTGGAAGACGTCGAGCCACATGGAAACGGAGGCGTCGAAGCCGCACAGAGGATCGGCGATGTATTTGTCCACCTCATCCGGATCTCGCGAGAGCCAATCGAAATCCGTTCGTCGGGGCGTAACCGACTGGGCCCAGGTGCCGAAGGTCAGTCTCGGCAACAGGCCGCTCGGCACATCCGAGCCTTTCAGTGCTCGCTCGGCCAGCAGGATCGCTTGCGCGGCCCGACCGGCGATGCCGGGATGGAAATTCGAGTTCCAGACGGCCACCGCGTCGAACTTGCTGACGTGGGAGATGGTTGCGTTGAGCGCGATCAGCCCGCCCATCGAATGACCGAAAAGGACAACGGGGAGGGTACCGTGACGGCTGATTGCGAAGTCGCGCATCGCGACCACGTCGTCGATGACGCGGTCGACGCCGTTGCGGCGGGCAAAGCGGCCGAGGGGTGCATCGGCGGCGGTTGTCTCGCCGTGACCGCGATGATCGTGCGCGTAGACGTGGTAGCCGCAGGCCGCCATGGCATGCGCAAAGCCGCGATAACGCTTTGAATGCTCAGCCAGGCCGTGGCAGACCAGAAGAATGCCGCGCGGCTTGCCGACTGCTTCCTGATGATGAAATGCAAGCGACGCGCCCGCCGAGGCGAGCCTTTCCGTGGTATCGAACATTGAGTCCCTCCGTCGCGGAGAAGAACAGAACAGCCGGCAAATGCAACGGCTGGGATCGGCCTCCCGTTGGAATTTTGCGACAGGGCGCAATTGCCCTTGCGAAGCATGAAGTCGCATGCTTCCATGTTCATGGGTTGTTCCTTGGGAGGTTGCATGCGTGGGTTGGTGAAGCATCTCTTCGTGCTGACTATATCGGCTGCCGTCGCAAGCGGGGCGATGGCGCAGCAGATGGGAGGAAAGACCCGTTTCATCCTGGCTGCCAGCTGGCAGCCTTCGTTCTGCGAGACCAACCAGCGCAAGGCGGAATGCCGCAGCCAGACGGCGGAGCGGTTCGACGCCACCAATTTCTCGCTGCACGGGCTATGGCCGATGCGCCAGAACTACTGTGGCGTCAAGGAAAGCCTGCGCGCCGCCGACAAGGATGGCGACTGGAACGAATTGCCCGAGGTTTCGCTCTCGGCGGCGTCGAAGACCGCGCTGGACAAGGCGATGCCGGGCACGCAGTCCGGGCTCGATCGGCACGAGTGGCTGAAGCACGGGACCTGCACCGGTCTCAGCGCCGATGCCTATTTTTCGGCTGCGGTCCAGTTGGTCGACGAGCTGAACGCATCCGCCGTTCGCGATCTCTTCGCTGCCAACATCGGCAAGTTGGTGACTGCGGAGCAAATCAAGGCGGCGTTCGACAAGAGTTTCGGGCAGGGCGCGGGTGACCGGGTGAAGATGAGCTGTCACCGCTCCGGCCAGAATCGGGTCATCAGCGAGTTGACGATCGGGTTATCCCAGGAGGCGACGGCGGGCGACAAGGAGAGCCTGAGCGATCTGATCCAGGGCGCGGGCCGGACCTCGTTCGGCTGCAACGAGGGTATCGTCGACGCTGCCGGGTTTTAGATCGCGGGAGTCGGGGCGCGATGTCCTGATGTAGCGGAATATTAATCGGATCCAAGCAAGCTCTTCCGATCACTCGCCCGACGGACGTGGACATGGATGCAGCTTTATCGCGGCCCGATCTCAATGACGCCGCCGGTCGCAGACCGTTCTTCGGCACGTTTTTAGCGATCTACGCTACCGCACTCGCCGTCGTGTTGTTCGACCTTGCAGACGGCGTGCTGTTCGTCGGCGATGTCGATGACCAGATGCGTGAATTGCAGATCCGATATCTGATGTCGCCGGCGGGGCGATGGTTCGATCTCACGCTGCCTTCTATCTCGATGCCGGAAGCTTACGTTTCGCCGTGGTCGAGATTGATCGACATGCCCTACGTCGCGATTGCGACCGTGCTTCGGCCGTTCATGTCTCTCGATCACGCCCTCGGGCTCGCCTTTCATATCTGGCCTCCCGTGATGCTGGCGCTGTTCTGCCTGACGGTCGCTTTCATCGTGCGGCGGTTGATCGGTAGTATCCCGCTGTCGCCGACATCGTGGGTGCTGACATTGATGTTGATGACGGTCCTGATGGCGGTCGCGGTTTTCGAGTTCGTGCCAGGCCGGATCGATCATCACAATGCGCAGCTTGTCTCGATGATGCTGATGATGGCCGGATTTGTTCGCTGGGATCGCGTGGGGGGAGCGTTGGTCGGTGCCGCGGGCGCTCTCTCCATCGTTATCGGACTGGAGTGCCTGCCATTGGTTGTCGTCGCCTATGGCTTGCTGGTCCTCAGCCATGTTGCGGGTGTTCGGGGTTCGCGCATCATGGTGGTCGCTGCTGGCGCCGGCATGAGTGTCGTTGCGGTCTTCGCCGCGCTGGCCTTCATTGGTCCGGTAGGCGCCCTGTCGACGCAATGCGATGCCTTCTCGGCGCCTTACCTGTTTCTCATCATCGGAATATCGGGATCGCTTGCTTGCGCGGCGTGGGCGCTGCCTGAGTGCGCATCCGCGATCGGGCGGCTTTTGTGGTTGGGTTTGCCGGGATTGGTCGTCCTTGGTCTGGCTGCCTGGCTGTTTCCGCGCTGCCTTAACGGCCCCTACGACATGATCGATCCGGTGTCGCGGGCTCTCTGGTTCTCGCGCATCTGGCAGGAGAAGAGTTTCCTCTACCTGTATGAGAACGGTCAGTATTTTGTCGTGGCGTTGCTGGCGCTTTGCGTTGCCAGCGCCTTCCTGGCAGTTCCGTTTGTACTTGCTCAAATCAGGTTGGGAAAAATCGGTGTCGCTATCGCGTTCGCCATGGCGCTGACCGCGTTGCTTCTGACCTTCGCCGTAACGCGCAATATCCGCTTCCCGATCGCCCTCATGCCGCCGTTTTTGCCGCCGGCGATCGCCTATTATATTGGTTCCTCGCGGTCGAGGAGAGGCCTTGGGATTGCTGCCGGGTGCGCCGTCGTGTCCGCCGTTGCGCTTGAAGGCCTTCGCTTTATCCTGCCCTCGCCGGCGCACTCGTTCGATGCTGTCGACTACATGACCGCCAGTGACTGCAGCGGCCAGGACTTCGGTGCTCTCGGCGCGGTTCCAGCCGGGCGCATCGCCATCCCGCAGCGCATGGCACTGCCCGTACTCTTGGCGCGGCCCGAAGGGTTTTCAGTCGGCTCTGTCCCGTTTCACCGTGCATCGCCGGGGATGCGACGCATGTTTGACGCCTTTACCTCGTTGGATCCTTCGATCCGCCGCGCGGCACTGGCGCCCTTCGACTACGTCGCCGTCTGCCGGTTTCCGCTGCCGGTCGATCCGAAGCAGGCTCCGCTCTATGCGGCTTTGGCTGGCGGCGACGGTTGGCCGGGGCTGGAGAAGGTGCCCAATCCGAAGCCGAGCGACTTTCAGCTCTTCCGTATTGATCACGCGAAGCTCCAGTAAGTACGGCTCCATCGCTCAAATTTGACCGTATGGCTGCAAAAGCCTCCGGTTTTTGGCGGCTGCGCGTTGCTCCTTGGTCCCAATTCGCCTACATAGCGGCAACTTCAAAATTCCCCGCCGGAGCAACTCATCAATGGCACGTCAGTTCATCTACCACATGTCGGGACTTAACAAGTCCTACGGCGCCAAGAAAATCCTTGAGAACGTCAACCTGTCGTTCTACCCCGACGCCAAGATCGGTATCCTTGGCCCGAACGGCGCCGGTAAGTCGACCGTGCTGCGCATCATCGCCGGCCAGGATAAGGAATTCACCGGTGAAGCCTGGCTCGCCGAAGGCGCGACTGTTGGCTATCTCGAGCAGGAGCCGCACCTCGATCCGGCGAAGACGGCTTTCGAGAACGTCATGGTCGGCGTTGCCGACAAACAGGCCGTGCTCGACCGCTACAACGAACTGATGATGAACTATTCCGACGAGACCGCTGATGAAGGCGCGAAGCTCCAGGACATCATCGACAGCCAGAACCTCTGGGACCTCGAACAGCAGGTCGAGATGGCGATGGAAGCGCTGCGCTGCCCGCCGAAGGATGCCGACGTCACGTTGCTTTCGGGTGGTGAACGCCGCCGTATCGCGCTCTGCCGCCTGCTCTTGTCGCAGCCGGATCTGCTGCTGCTCGACGAACCGACCAACCACCTCGACGCCGAAACCATTGCCTGGCTGGAAAAGCACCTGCGCGATTATCCGGGCGCCGTGATGATGATTACCCACGATCGCTACTTCCTCGACAACGTTACCGGCTGGATTCTCGAGCTCGACCGCGGCCGCGGCATTCCATACGAAGGCAACTATTCCGCCTATCTGCAGGCGAAAGCCAAGCGCATGCAGCAGGAAAGCCGCGAAGAAGCCGGCCGCCAGAAGGCGCTGTCGCGTGAACAGGAATGGATCGCATCCAGCCCCAAGGCTCGCCAGGCCAAGTCGAAGGCCCGTATCAAGGCCTACGAACAGCTGGTTGATGCGGCCGAAAACATCCGGCCCGGCGACGCGCAGATCATCATCCCGGTTTCCGAGCGTCTCGGCCAGGTGGTCATCGAGCTCGAAGGCATCAACAAGGGCTTCGAAGGCCGCACGCTGATCAACGATCTCACGATCAAGCTGCCTCCTGGTGGTATCGTCGGCATCATCGGCCCGAACGGCGCCGGCAAGTCGACGCTGTTCAAGATGATCACCGGCCAGGAAAAGCCGGATGCCGGCTCGATCCGCATCGGCGAAACCGTGCATCTCGGCTATGTTGACCAGAGCCGTGATGCGCTGGCGGCCGACAAGACCGTCTGGGAAGAAATCTCGGGCGGCGCCGAAGTCATCAAGCTCGGCAAGTTCGACATGAACTCCCGCGCATATTGTGGCGCCTTCAACTTCAAGGGTGGCGACCAGCAGCAGAAGGTCGGCAACCTCTCGGGTGGTCAGCGCAACCGCGTTCACCTCGCCAAGATGCTGAAGGCCGGCGGCAACGTTCTCCTCCTCGACGAACCGACCAACGACCTCGATACGGAAACGCTCGGTGCGCTTGAAAGCGCGCTCGAAGCGTTTGCCGGCTGCGCCATCATCATCAGCCACGATCGCATGTTCCTCGACCGCCTGGCGACACACATCCTGGCCTTCGAAGGCGATGGTCATGTCGAGTGGTTCGAAGGCAACTTCGAAGACTATGAAGAAGACAAGGTTCGTCGCCTCGGCCCCGATGCGCTGAACCCAGGCAGCCAGGCCTACAAGCGCCTGACGCGCTAGTTCCTGCGTTTTAACGGTAACACCAGAAAGCCCCGGTTCGCCGGGGTTTTTTTGTGGGATGCTATGTCGCTAATTGCGCAGGTAATTTCGTGAATGGTCGAATTCCGGCTTGCCAGCCACATTCAATTCACATAAAGATATCTTTATATGTTGATTGGATCGGATATGCGTGAGCCCGTCAGACTTGGATTGGATGCGTTGGTGGACGTCCTCAGGGCGGCCGGTGAGCCTACGCGTCTGCGTCTACTGGCGCTCCTGGCGGCGGGCGATCTGACGGTCTCCGATCTTACCGAAATTCTTGGCCAGTCCCAACCGCGCATTTCGCGGCATCTGAAGCTGCTCGGCGAGGCGGATCTAATCGATCGCTATCAGGAAGGCGCATGGGCCTATTTCAGGCTTCGGCAGGACGGCAAGGCAGCCATCTTCGTTCGGAACCTACTTGCACATGCATCCGAGAACGATCCCGTTGTTCTCAGGGACAATGAGCGTCTGGCCGCCGTCAAGCATCAGCGTGCCGAGCGTGCGCAGGCCTACTTCAGCCGCAATGCGGCCGAATGGGACGAGCTTCGTCGCCTGCATGCCGCTGACGACGAAGTCGACGCTGCCGTCATCCGGCTGCTTGGCAGCCAGCCGATCGACTCGCTTCTCGACCTCGGAACCGGGACGGGGCGTATCCTTGAGCTTCTGTCCGGCCTTTATCGCCGGGCCATCGGCGTCGATGCGAGCCGCGACATGCTGAGCGTGGCGCGCTCCAATCTCGACAAGTCGGGGATTACCAAGGCATCCGTGCGCCACGCCGATATCCTCAATCTGCCGTTCGAGGCGCAGGATTTCGACGTCGTCACCATCCACCAGGTGTTGCACTTCTTCGACCAGCCCGAGATCGCGATCGGCGAGGCGGCACGCATGCTGCGGCCGGGCGGACGGCTTGTCATTATCGATCTGGCTCCGCACGGGCTGGAATATCTACGCGACGAGCATGCGCATGTTCGCCTTGGCTTCTCGCATCAGTCGATGTCCGACTGGCTGCGAAAGACCGGGCTGGACGTCGAGCAGGTCGTCGATCTTCATCCGGGTCATCAAAGCGGGCAGGGCCTCACGGTCACTGTCTGGCTTGCGCGCGACCCACGGCGTCTCATGGCTTCAGCCGGGAGCGAAGGCGCCGAACCCACATTTGCCGGGAGAGAATGACATGGCTTTGAACAGCGACGCGCGCCGCAAGATCGGCATTTCCTTCGAGTTCTTTCCGCCGAAGTCGGAAGAGATGGAAGGCCAGCTGTGGAACACGGTCAGCGAGCTGCAGGACTGGAACCCGGATTTCGTGTCCGTGACCTATGGCGCGGGCGGCACCACCAAGGCGCCGACGCTTGCCACGGTCTCGCGGTTCCTCGCGGATACGCCGCTTGCCACGGCGTCGCATCTGACCTGCGTCGGCGCGACGAAGGAGGAGACGCACGGCGTCATCGAGACTTTCCGAAAGGCCGGCGTCAAGCATTTCGTGGCGCTGCGCGGAGACGCGCCAGGTGGCGTGGGTGCTCCCTATCAGCCGCATCCCGGCGGCTATGCGAACGCGGCGGCGCTGGTTGCGGGCCTGCGCGAGCTTGGCGATTTCGAGATTTCCGTGTCTGCCTATCCCGAGAAGCATCCGGAAAGCCGCGACATTGCCGCCGACATCGATATGCTGAAGCAGAAGGCGGACAATGGTGCCGACCGGGCACTGACGCAGTTCTTCTTCGACAACGACAGCTTCGAGCGCTACCTGGAAAAGGTGCGCGCTGCCGGAATCAATATTCCGGTCGTGCCAGGTATCATGCCGATCCTGAACCTGACGCAGCTCAAGCGTTTCGCTGGCGCCTGCGGCACCAGCATCCCGGCGTTCCTGGATGAGCGTTTTGCCGGTTACGACGACAAGCCCGAGGAACGGGCAAAGGTTGCGGCCGAAGTCGCCGCCGAGCAGATCGAAGATCTCGCCCGTCGTGGCCTCGCGGAGTTCCATCTTTACACGATGAACCGCGCACCGCTTGTTTCGGCCGTGATGACCAACCTCGGCTTCAAGCGCGATGGTGTCAAGAATACCGGCGCCGCTGCATAGCGGAACCGGGGTTCACCCTCGAGCTCAGTGAACGGTCTGGCGGCGCCTCAGGCGCCGCAACGTCATGAGCAGCTCCAGCTCTATCTCCCAGCAGATCTGGTCGTAGCAGCGGATCATCTCCGGTGCTTCCGATTTGCGTTGCAGGTGATCGCGATAATCCGTCGCCTCGCCGAAAGCACGCAGCAGATCGACAGTTAGGGGTCCCACGAGACTGTTACGCCATTGCGAACGCAAATGCGGCTGTTTAAGCAGCAGGGTAGCCCTGCCAATTTTTACAAAGTCCTTCACAGCCGCAAACTCCCATAGCACGCTGTACATGTACTATCCAACCGAAGCTGGATTGCGTCAATGTGAGTTAGGCTCATATTTTAGTGGTAGCGCAGATACGGTGTGTCGCGGACGGTACCCAAGCAAGTTCGGGCAAGAAAGAGCCCGGGCGGTACGCCCGGGCTCAAATACGCGTTACGCAACCTGAAATCGGTGGATACAATGCTGTTTCCACAGGAGGTCAAGGATAAACAGCGACGGGGTTCTGCTTCCCCAATAGCAGGTCTTCAAGGACGCTACCTTGTGTTTTCATTTAAGGCAATGCTAATATTTTGGCTGTGGATAACTACTGCCTTCCCTTGGTTCTCAGGGGATGTGGACTTTTGGCACAGTTACCGATCCGCCTCGCGTTTGCCGAGCAGCCACAGGAGGTAAGGACCACCAATGAGCGCAGCGAAAAGCCCGACCGGCACTTGATACGGATAGATCACCGTCCGCGACAGCCAGTCCGCTGCAACCATCAGGCCAGCCCCGATCAGTACCGCCGCAAACAGATGGTCGCGACCGCCGCGGAAGCCCAAAAGCCTAGCAAGGTGTGGCGCGATCAAACCCGTCAGGCTGAGAGGCCCGACCAGATAGGATGAGATGGCGGTCATCAGCGCGGCCAATGCCGCCAAGCAGACCCGGACCATTGACACCCTCATGCCGATGCTTCTCGCAACGCCGGAGCCGAGCGGCAGGATCGCGAACCAACGCTTCACCATCGGCAGCGGTGCGATAAGCAACACGGCGGCGGCCAGTGCGGTCCAGGCATCGAATGCGCCGGCGCGATTGGTGGAGCCCGACAGCCAGGTGAGCATGGCGTAGCTTCGCATGTCTCCCTGGGCGAGCAGCATGCCGATAACGGCCATGCACAGCGCGCTCACCGCGACACCGGCGAGAAGAAAAGCCTCGTCTGAAATGCCGGATTTGCGGGTCACTCCAATCGTCACCATGAAGGAGGCGAGGGCGCCTATGGCCATGCCCGCGAGTGTTACCAGCGGCGATGGGAAGCCGAACAATAGAAGGGTGGCCGCAAGGCCGGCGCCGGCGCCGGAGGAGACGCCGAGGACTTCGGGGCTGGCGAGGGGATTGGCCGTCATCCGCTGCATGATGAAGCCTGTTGCGCCGAGCATCGCCCCGGCGCCGACGGCGACTGCGATCCGCGGCAGCCGGAACGGCAGCAGGTCGGAGAGGAGCGAGCCGGTCGCAATGATCCAGCCTCCGTCGGAAGGACCGACGCTGATTGCGAGCAGCAGCAGGACCAGCAATATCGCAACAAGGGCTGCGAAGGCGCGGAACCTCTTCAACCTTTTTCGGGCCGCGTGAGTAGTTGCCGTTGCGGGCGAGGCGCGGCCGTGAACGCGCGGCAACAGCCACAACAGCAAAGGGCCGCCGATCAGAGCGGTCGCGGCGCCCGTCGGTGCGAGGTCGGAAAAGCCCGGTCCAAGCAGCTGGGTGAGGCAATCCGTGAGGAAAAGCACAGCGGCTCCGGCAAGTGGAGCCGTGGTGATGACCTGGCGGCTGCTGCGGGCGCCGCAAAGTCTGGCGATCGACGGCGCTGCGAGCCCGAGGAAGCCGATGATGCCGACCGAGGCGGTGACTGATGTCGAGAGCCAGACAGCGAGCACAAGGATCGTGAAACGGACCGAATGCAGGGCAAGGCCAAGACTTTTGGCGCCTGCGTCATCCAAGGCGAGAAGATCGAGCGGCCGCAGGAGCAGAAACGCAGCCATCGTGCCGATGGCTATCTGCGGCGCCAGCGAGGTCACCACGCCCCAATTCTGCTGGTTCAGGGCGCCGGCGCCCCAGATGTCGATCGACAGCGCATATTCGCCGCGCGCAAGGACGAGGGTGACGCTGGCGGATGCGGCGATCATGCTGACGACCATGCCCGAAATCGCCACGGTCACGGGATCGAGACCGCGCCGCCAACTGAGAGCGAGCACGAGCATGACGGCCGACAACCCACCTGCGAAAGCCATGGTTTCCCGCGATATGCCGGTCAGAAGCGGCGAGAAGCTCAGGCCGAGCGTCAATGCCAGCTTGGCACCGGAGGCTATCCCAAGCGTCGAGGCATCGGCGATCGGGTTTCTGAGGACGCGTTGCAGCAGGGCCCCCGCAAGGCCGAGCGCCGCCCCCGCCAGAAGCGCCACGACCGCTCGCGGCAGGAGGCTTTGCCAAAGAAGGAGGCTGTTCAATTCCGTGGCTTGGATCGCGTCGCCGGGAATGTGCGGGCGCAGCGCCAGAAGCGCTGCAAAGGCCGCGATACAGGCGACGCCGAGCGCGATCGCCGGTATTGCCGGATGACGCGGCGGCAGGACGGGCGTGTCGATGTCAGCCGTTTCGGACACGCGCAAATCCTTCTGCGAGGCGATCGGCGAACCGGCTTGCGGCGGGCAACGCCCCATACGGATTGATCGAGCCGATTGTCATGAAACGCCCTTCGCGGACCTGGGGCAGCGCCTTCCAGAACGGGCTGGCGAGGAGAGCGTCAAAGGCGTCCTGGGGATGGGGTGGGATAAAGACGATCCAGGCGTCGGGCATCGTCACCAGGGTCTCGATGCCGACGGGGGCTGTTGCCGAGTAGCTGGTGGCACCCGCCCAGGCGTTGGCCAGGCCAAGTCGTGCCAACACCTCTCCAAAGATGCTGTCCGATCCGAACACGCGGTAATGGCGTGCGTCGCCGAGATTGATCGGCAATACCGGCCGGCCTTCTGCCATGCGGGAGAAGTCGGACTTTTGACGGTCGAGCTTTGCCGTGAGGTCTTCGACGAACCGCCGGGCTGCGGGAAGCTGGAGACGATCGCCGATTGCGAGGGTTGCGCGTTCGGCCAAAACGTAAGGGCTTTCTCCCGGCATGTAGATCGCGTGATCGATGACCGGTGCGATGCGGCTCATCAGCGGGTCCGCCCACGCGTAGAAATTCGAGTTGAAGATCAGATCCGGGCGGGCAAGGCGCAGGGCTTCGAGGTTCGGCGTTCCGCGCAGGCCGAGATCCGCAACGCTGGACGGCACGGCCGGTGCCACGGCGACCTGCTGGAATTGGCGCAGTTCCGTTGCGGCGACGACGTTGGCGCCGATGGCCAGCAGCGTCTCCAGCAACGCCCAATCCAGCGTCGCCACCTTTGGCCGCGCCGATTGTGCCATTGCGGTGCCGGCGAAAAGAGCGGCGCTCCCCGCCAACACCGCCCTGCGCGTGAGCCACGAACTGTTCAAATTGATCTCCAGTCACACGAAAAAGGCTCCGGGGAGCCTTCTTCATTCCCTATAGAGCTGGTGTTACCAGACCTTGCTGAGCTTGAAGGTGAACGTGCGGGCGTCGCCATAGCCACATGCACCCAAGCCGCCGCAACTTTCCACATAGACCTTGTCGAATACGTTCGTAACGTTAAGCGAGGCAACCCAGTCGTTCTTCTTATAGCGGACGGCGGCGTCGAACACCGTCGATTCCGGTACCTTGAGCGTATTGACGTCGTCGGCCCAGGATTGGCCCTTGTAGCGCAGGCCGCCTCCAAGGCTCAGACCTTCGAGCGTGCCCGTCGTGACGGTGTAGTCGAGCCAAAGCGACGCTGTGTAGTCGGGGACGATGTAAGGCGTCTTGCCGATCAACGCAGTGTTCAGCGGATTCTTGGTGATCTCGACGTCGGTATAGGCGAGCGAGGCGAGAACCTTCCAGTTCTCATTGAGGTTGACCTTGCCTTCCAGTTCGAAGCCCTTGGACTCCGCCTCACCGAGCTGAAGCTTCGTGTAGGGTGCTGCCGGCATCGAAACGGTGTAGTTGCGCTTGTTGATCTGGAATACGGACGCGGTCAGCGAGCCGTCGAAGAAGGTGGGCTCGTATTTCACACCGGCTTCGAACTGCTCGCCTTCTTCCGGCTTCAGGGGACCAGCGTTACCCGTTCCGATCAGCGGGTTGAAGAAGGTCGCCGCGCTTGCATATGGGGTTATGCCGTTGTCGAATTCGTAGGCCAGACCGGCCCTGCCGCTCCAGGCGCCTTCCGAACTGTTGAAGCTGCTGGCGGGCGTCAGCCTGTTGTCGAAGTCGGTATAGACGTAGTCATACCGTCCATTGAGGGTCATCAGCCAGCCGTCGCCGAAGTGAACCTGATCCTGGGCGTAGAAGCCCACCTGGTTCATCGCCACGATTTCGTTGTAGAGCGGCCCGTTGGCAGCCTGCGGCAAGCCGTATACCGGGTTCAGCACATCGATCGAGCCCGAGCCGAAGACGAAGTTCTGGACGTTGTCGATGCGGTAGTAGCGATAATCGACCCCGGCCATGATCTTGTGCGTCGAGCCGCCAAGATCGAATTCGTTTTCGACGCGGTTGTCCCAGGCGACGCTATCCGCGCTGGTGTCGCCCTCAAAGCCGATCCGGTTCAGCGCTGTTTGCGACGCCCACAGATACGGGTAAGGACCGAACTCGTATTTATTGAGATGGCCATAGCGGAAGTTCGACGTGACTTTCCAACCGTCATCGAACTCATGTTCGAATTCGTAGCCGATCATTTCCTGATTGTAGCGGCCGGTGTCGAGATCGGGTTCGCCGGGGAAGAAGTCGCGGCGAATCTTTCCGACCCCGGCGCGGTCGATCACTGTGCCCTCGTAGGGAAGGAAGCCGTTGCCGGTGTGCACCTGATCGAGACCGCCGGCATAGGCCCAGACGGTGAGCTTGGTGGCCTCATCCGGCGAGACGGTGAGCTGCGGCATGATGAAGCCGCGCAGGTCGTGGGAGTAGTCCGAATAGTTGTCGCCGCCGGCGATCTTGCCGGTGAGGCGGTAGGTCATCGTATCGCTGCTGCCGACCCTGTCGGAAAAGTCGAAGCCTCCGAAACCGTTGCCATTACTGTTGATGCCGGTTTCCGTGTAGTAATACGGCTCGTCGGTCGGACGCTTGCGCACCATGTCGACGATCCCGCCCGGGTTGGCGCCGCCATAGAGAACGGAAGCCGGTCCCTTCAGAACGTCGACGCGTTCGAGCATGAACGGATCGATCTGAAAACCGCCGAAGCCGTAGCTGAACAGGTTGAGGCCATCGAGATAGACGCCGGTCTGCGTGGCATCGAAGCCGCGGATGTAATACCAGTCGGTATCCGGATCGGTGCCGTAGGGAGCGGCGATCACGCCCGGCGTATAGCGCAAGGCCTCATCGACCTTGTTGACCACGCCGCGATCGTTCATTTCCTGCGTGCCGACGACGGAGACGGCCTGCGGGATTTCCTTGATCGGCGTGTCGGTCTTCGAGCCCGCCGTCGTATCCTTCGCAACGTAGCCCTTTACCGGCCCGGTTGCGCTGTTGCTCGACGCTTTGCCTTCGACGACGATTGGCGCAAGCGTGGTGTCTGCGTTCTGGGCCTGCGCCGTCCAGGCAGCGCAAATACCTACAAACGCGACGCTGGCGCTCAAAGCCGCCCGTACACTCCGAAAACCCTTAAATTGATGCATTCCTGGCAATCCCACTCTAAAAGCCCCAACCCCTTGCCGCACCGCGGCTCCGAATAAGGTGAGTGATTAACTCAGATTTAAATGCCGGGATTGGCGCGATCTGTGGTGGTTGAACGATTTTGGGCAATTTCAAGAATCGTGGGCAAATCTTTGCAAAAATGCATCACCCGGCGGTTGCCCTTTTCCAGCGTGCCGGCGTGGTGCCGACATGCTTGCGGAACACGCGCGTAAAATGCGCCTGGTCGGAAAAGCCCGTTTCGGCGGCGACTGCCGTGAGGCTCTGATCGTCGCCCTGCAGCAGCTGTTTTGCCCGTTCCAGGCGGGCATTCATCTGCCATTCGTGTGGGGTCAGCCCGGTCGACGCCTTGAAGGAATGGCTGAAGTGGGATTGAGACAGGCCCGTGAGGTCGGACAGTTCCTGCAGGCGGATACCGCGCATGCAATTCGTTTCGATGAACTCAGTCGCGCGCCGGAGCTGCCACGAGACAAGAGCCCCGCGCTTGCGGGGCGGCGTCTTGACCATTTTCAGCACGTCGATCACCAGCGATAGTGCAAGGCCGTCGCCATAGAGATCATGCAGGGGGCAGGGGCTCGCCAGCTCGGCGGCAATCAGGCCCGCCAGCGCCATGACACGCTCATCCGAAAAAAGCAGCCGCGGATCCTGCAGCTTCCGCGGATCGATTTCCTCCGTCAGCCGCTGGCTGAGGATGTTGGCATCGAAATGGATGTCGAGGTGGCGCATGAACTGCACCTCGCGGATGTCCACCCATAGTTCCATGTCGGCCGGGATATAGGAAATCGGGCTTTGGCTGCGGTCTTGCGGAGCGCCCGCGGCCTTTGGCGAAACCTTCACCGAAGGACGGCCGCGACCGAGATGATCGAGAAGGATAAACAAGCGGGGATCGCGGGCGACATAGTGGCCACCGGCGTAGCTGCCGCATTCCACGTCCCACAGGTCGGCGGTGATGCCGTTCCAGTTTCGACGTCTCAGCCCGCCGATGACCGAGAATCCCTCGATCTTGTTCTGCATGCGCGGCTGAAATGTCATGCCGCTTTTCCGCAACTATAAAATATGTGTGTAATTATCAAGTTTTCTGCGTCGCATCAATCGCCCAAGGGTTGCTAAATCAGGCGTTCCTCATTTGCGCGTCGTGCAGACGGTTGTAGGCGCCCCGCTTGGCGATCAGGTCCTGGTGCGTGCCTTGCTCGGCGATGCCATGGCGGTCGATGACGACGATCCGGTCGGCGCCCTGGATTGTCGCGAGGCGATGGGCGATGATGAGGGTCGTGCGCCCGGCGGACAGTTCCGCGAGTGAACGCTGGATTGCCCGTTCGGTCTCCGTGTCGAGTGCCGAGGTCGCCTCGTCGAGGATCAGGATCGGCGGGTTCTTCAGGAACATGCGGGCGATCGCAACGCGTTGCTTCTGGCCGCCGGAGAGCTTGACGCCACGCTCGCCGATGACCGTGTCCAGCCCAGCGGGCAGGCCCGCCAGCATACCCTCGAGACGCGCCCGATGGGCGGCCTCGACGATCTCGGCTTCATTGGCGCCGAGCCGTCCGTAGGCGATGTTTTCGCGGATCGTGCCGCCGAACAGGAAGACGTCCTGTTGAACAATGCCGATCTGCTGGCGCAGGGACGTCTTGGTCATCTCGCGGATGTCGATGCCGTCGATGGTGATGCGGCCGTCGCCGACCTCGTAGAAGCGGGGGAGAAGCGAGCAGATGGTGGTCTTGCCGGCGCCCGAGGGGCCGACGAACGCAATTGTCTCGCCGGCGCGGACCGCCAGGTTCACGTGTTCGAAAACCGGAGCCTGCGGGCTGTATCCGAAGGAAACATCGTCATAGACGATTTCGCCCTTGAGGTGGCTGACCGCGACGGCATTCGGGGCGTCTGCGATATCCGGCTCGGTATCGATCAGTTCCGTGAAGCGACGGAAGCCGGCGATCCCCTTCGGATAGGTCTCGATGACCGAGTTGATCTTCTCGACCGGGCGGAAGAACACGCCGACGAGCAGAAGGAAGCCGATGAAGCCGCCGGTTGTCAGCTCGCCTGACAGGACGAAATAGGCGCCGGCGATCATAACGACCATCTGGGTGAGGCGCATGCTCATGTAGCTCAGCGAGCTGCTGGCAGCCATCAGCTTATAGGCGTCGAGCTTCACGCGGCGGTAGTTCTGATTATCTTTCTCGAAAAGCGCGCGCTCGTGGCCCTCGTTGGCAAAGGCCTGGACGACGCGGATGCCGCCGACATTCTCTTCGATGCGCGTGTTGAAATTGCCGACGCGTTCGAAGAGACGGCGGAAATTCTGGGTCATGCGGCTGCCGAAATGGCTGGTGACCCATGCGGTCAGGGGAACGACGACGGCGGTGATCAACGCCAGCTGCCAGTTGACCGAGAACATCAGCAACAGCGCGCCCGCGAACGTCATCAATGCGATGAACAGATCCTCAGGACCGTGGTGGGCAACCTCGCCGATTTCCTCGAGATCCTTCGTCAGCCGACCAACGATGTGGCCGGTCTTCTGATTGTCGAAAAAGCTGAACGACAGCTTTTGCAGATGATTGAATGCCGCACGGCGCATGTCGGTCTCGATGTTGATGCCGAGCATGTGCCCCCAGTAGGTGACAACGGCCATCAACCCGGTATTGACCACATAGACCACGAACAGCGCCGCAGAGGCGAAAAGGATGAGCAGCCATTCCTGACTGAGAAGCAGCCGGTCGATAAACAGTTTCACCGCCATCGGAAAGCCGAGTTCAAGCAGGCCGGAGACGATCGCGCAGCTGAAATCAAGGATGAAGAGCCCGCGATAGGGCCGATAGTAGGAGAAGAAACGACGTAGCATTCAGACACTCGAGATGATGCGGCGCGGCCTGCAGCGGCCGGAAAGAAATATGACTCGAATTCTCCATATTGGAGAAGAAGCCCGGTTGGATAGTGCGTTCTCGCAACGATTGCAAACTTGGGGAGGCGCGAGTGGCAATCAGGGTCGTTCGCGGGCCACAATCACATAACTGTGAACCCCACGGCCGGTCGAGACGCCGTCATAACCGTCAAGGACGGACGAAACTTCCCCGACCGTCTGCTCTGCTTCCGATCAGGACAGCAGTTTCAGGCTCTCTTTAGCGGCTGTATTGATATTTCTCTTGGCGTGCCGGGAGACGTTCGCGTCATCGCAATCCGACTTCTTTGAAAGAAACGTCTTGAGATGCTTTAGCTGGTCGGCAACCTCCTGAAATTTGGCCGACAGCTTCTTCAACTCACCCGCAACACTGGCACCGTTCGCACCGGACAGAATGTGGTAAATATCAAACGCATCGCGTGTTCTCTTGGCGATGCTGACGCTTTCGCACTTCGACAATATCGCCGCAGCGGGGGACAATATCGGTACTTCAACGGAAGTGTCGCGGCCATCGAGACATTTTCCATGAACGGAAACCACGGAGAAAAGCTGCTGTTCGTACACGATTGCAGCTGACTTGAATGCGATCGACTTCATGAATCGTGTCCCGCGCGGGTCATATGAATCGGTCACGCCCAAATCGAATATGTCGCTAAACATCTCTGGATGCTTTTCGGACTCCTTGGGGAACATCAGATCGACATTGAATACAAATTCGGTGGAGCCAACCTTGGCGTCGCGAAGCAACTGGAATTCGTGCTTGGCGGAGCAGCGGAACTGCGCGTTCAGCAACGCCCGAACCGCCTGCTGTATCGCGGCGTTTTCGTCCATGAGGAGAACGTCGACGTCACGCGTGCCTGGATGCTCAAGGCTCGGATGGTCCTGCGCGCTCAGCAACGGAACCCAACCGCCTGCGATGACGTAGTCAAGTTTGGCGGCATTCAGAATCTGGGTTGTGGTCATCAGAAGACCGTGACAGGCATGGTTTAGATCATCGAAAACCATTCTAACCTCAACACACTTTGTTGCTCGCTTCCCGAACAGGGCCGGGTCGCGCGATTGGCAATCCTATAGACGCGATCGACTTGTGGCGCCGACGTATCCCGGTTGTCGATGATCCAGGATTCGTAAACAGCTGAAGAGTTTATCACACGGAGCAGTTTGTGCTTACAGTTCATCACCTGAACAACAGTCGCTCGCAGCGTGTCCTATGGATGCTCGAAGAACTGGACATTGAATACGAACTCCGCCGCTATCAGCGCCGGGCCGATATGAGCGCGCCACCGGAACTTAAAAAGGTTCATCCGCTAGGCAAATCGCCAGTGATCGAGGAGGACGTTGACGGGTGCCAGACCGTTTTCGTGGAGACTGGCGCGATATGTGAGTATCTGGTCGACAGAGCAGGCGGTCGTCTCGGACCGCCCGGTGGTGCTGACGGAATCCGACGATACCAGCAGTTTTTACATTACGCCGAAGGCTCCGTGATGCCGGTTCTGTTCGCGTTGCTCGTAGTGTCACGAGTACCGTTGCTTGGCCGCCTCGCTGCGAAAAAGATCCGCCCGATGTTGGACGTTCATCTCGACTACATAGAGGCGGAACTTGCATCGCGGCCGTGGTTTGCCGGCGACGTCCTTTCTGCCGCAGACATCATGATGAGTTTCCCAATGGAAGCTGTCCGGACGAGGGCTGGCCTCGACAAGTCGCGTCCAGCGACAATCGCTTGGCTCGAACGCATCCACGCCCGGCCGGCTTATAAACGCGCGCTAGCGAAGGGTGGAACCTACAGTTTCGCCGTGTGAGCAAGATAAGATCCGTACCCTCCGAAGATGTGGAAGTTCGGCGTGCGATTTTGCGCCGGCCTTTTCTTATTGCCGATCTCGATCAGTCCGAACGGACGTCGATCCCATGTTTCAGCGAAGCGACTGAAACGTCTCGCGCAGTTCTTCGATCAGTGCCTTTGGCTGCCCCCCGGTCGGCGAGATGGCCGCCTCCGGCGCGCCATAGATTTCATCGAGAAGCGCTGCCCCTCGGTAGTTCGATGCCGTTCTGGAGGAACGCGAGCTTGCTTTCCCAGGCAGGCCGAAGCGCGCTCAAACCGAAATCTGTTGATTTACGCCAGCTTGGCGGGCCGCTTTCTATTGGCGGCCTCGGTATCGAGCATTGCATACAGATAACCACGATAAGGCTCGTTGGAGCTAGCCTTGCGATCTCCTACCCGGCTCGAACATGGGTTTTCACGCCAACGAGGTTGTGTCTGTAACGTGGGCATTTACCGTAACGTACTTTCCCATTTCTCCAACGCGCAAGAGTATTCAGCAAGCCGTAGGTCCTCTCGGACACCGCGGGGGACGGGCGGCTCCTGCGGAAATAGGTTCACTCGTGTCCGGTGAAACTCGCCCGCGGGGCCGGGAGGAGTTGTGATTTGAGCCCGACATCTGTTGCCTCGCCTGCCTGACCAGCAACGAAACCTCGGTGGTAAAGATGCAAACCTTATCCGCGATACTGACGAGCCATCCCGAGCTCGCGCTCTTCCTGACCCTCGCGATCGGCTATTTGGTTGGAAAGTTCAAGGTTGGCAGTTTCACACTGGGATCGGTGGCTGGTTGCCTGATCGCTGGCGTGCTGGTCGGTCAGACCGGCGTTGAGGTCGCCAACGACGTGAAGCAGGCCTTCTTCCTGCTTTTTCTCTTTGCGATCGGTTACCGCACTGGGCCGCAATTCTTTCGGAGCCTCAATCGGGACGCGCTGCCACAGATCGCTATCACCGTGCTGGTCTGTGTCGTTGGACTTGGTGTTGTTTGGGCTTTGGCTGGGCTGCTGGGCCTGAAGGTTGGAAGTGCCGCAGGTCTGCTTGCGGGCGCGATGACCGAGTCCGCAACGGTTGGCGTGGCAATCGACACCTTCCGAAAGACCGGTGCCCAGGAGGCGGTGCAGCGGGCTTTTGAAACAGACGTCGCGACCGCGTTCGCCGTTTCCTACCTCGTAGGAGTAATCGCAACGATCCTTGTCCTGTCGCAACTTCTGCCGCGGCTGCTGGCACGGCCATTGCAGGAAGTCTGCGCTGAGATGGAGGCAAAACTCAACGCACCATCAAATGGTCAAACAGCCGGGGAAACAGCTCGACGCGCGATCGAGGCTCGAGCGTTCGTCGTCGATCCGCGATGGTTTGGCGTGACTGTTTCCGAAGCAGAAGCGCAAGTGCCTTCTGGCGCCAAGGCTTATGTCGAGCAAATTCGACGCGGCAGCGAAATTATCGTCGCTCGTCCCGATTTCAGATTTTCGGACGGCGACGTTGCTGCCGTGGCCGGACTGCGTGGCTTGCTGGTCGAGAAAGGGGCAAGCATCGGGACTGAAATTGATGATGCGGAACTGCTCGACATACCGACGGAAACTCTCGATGTCGTCGTCACGAAGAAGTCGGTCATCGGCAGGACCCTGCTTGAACTCAGGCAGGAGCCCGAAGCACGCACGATCTTTCTACGCAAGATCACCAGGTTGGGCGAGGAACTTCCGGCATATGGCGGCTTGAAGATCGAGAGGGGTGACGTGATGACCATCGTCGGTAGCCGCAAGCATGTGGAGGAGGCTGCCGCCGCCGTTGGGTATGCTGACCGGCCCACTACAGCGACCGACATGGTGTATGTTGCCATGTTCATATTTTTCGGCGGAGTGATCGGTATTCCTGCGCTGCGGATCGGCGCTCTGGAACTAGGGCTTGGCGTGGCTGTGGGGACGCTGCTTGGTGGGCTGGTAGCCGGTTGGCTCCGTGCCCGCAGACGGACCTTCGGCTTCGTTCCCGCTGCCACGCTCTGGTTATTCGATTCCGTGGGGCTTTCGGCCTTCATCGCATGTGTCGGCATTTCAGCCGGCCCGAGCTTTGTCAGTGGCCTACTCGCTTCGGGTCCTGTGCTGGTGCTGATCACCATCGTGGTGGTAGTTGCATCGCATGGGATTGCCTTCCTCGTCGGTACCCGGATTTTCAAGATGAACGAAGGAGTGTTGTTGGGGACCTGCTGCGGAGCGGGTACGTCGGCCCCTGCACTGGCTGCGGTCCAGGACGTCGCCAAAAGCAGCGTGCCGGCTTTGGGATACGGACTTGGATATGCCGTAGGCAATGTGCTTCTTGCGCTGTGGGGTGCAGTCTTGGTGACTGCGCTCGGTGGAGCGGGCTAGGCCAAGGGAGGAAACAGGGTGGCGAAACGCAAGCTTGCTATTGCCGACAGCGTTGCCCCGTCGTGGTAACCGGCATGGCTCATTCGCGTATCTCCGCATCAATAGGCCCGACAATCCAGCTTTCGACGGAAGCTGGAAGCCGGGCGATTTCGAAAAGGTGAAACCGTCATGTTTCTCGCGTACGTGGCGCTTTGAACAGTCGTAGCGGTGTCGTTAATGGCACCTTGCGCGATGCTTCTTCCAAAAGGTAACCCGGATGGCCCTCCTAGCTGATGTATTTCGCCAGTCACCTGAAATCGCGCTTTTTCTCTCCTTGGCCCTTGGGTATTGGGTTGGTAAGTTCCAGTTCGGCAAATTTCAACTTGGCGGCGTTGCCGGATCCCTGCTGGCAGCAGTGCTGTTCAGCCAGGTCGGGATTCAGATCGACAACGGGATCAAAGCCGTCCTGTTTGCACTTTTCATCTATGCCGTAGGTTTCGAAAGCGGTCCCCAGTTTTTCCGATCACTCGGAAGACAATCGATACGCGAGATCGTCATGGCCGTTGTGCTTGCGATCAGCGGGTTGGTTACCGTTGTCGTTCTCGCGAAGGTCATGGGCCTCGACAAGGGCATTGCCGCAGGGATCGCGGCTGGCGGCCTCACGCAATCGGCGATCATCGGAACGGCTGGCTCAGCGATTGAAAAGCTGGGGCTGGCGGCCGACGAGACACAACATCTGCAAGCCAACGTCGCCATCGGATATGCCGTCACTTACATTTTCGGATCGTTTGGAGCGATCATCGTTTGCGTCAACATACTGCCGTGGTTCATGAAACGAAGCATCCGTGACGACGCCGTCAAGGCCGAGGCCGAGATGCTCAAGGGCGCGCGCGTCTACGGCGTCGGCGAAGCGCCCGCTTTGCCCGAGTTGGTCGGGCGTGTGTACCGGATCGGCGAGAGTGCCGGAATGACGGTCAGCGAGGTCGAAGCGATCGCTGCGAGTGGGGCGGTGACGATCGAGCGCATCAAGCGCGGTGGCAAGATCATCGGCATCGAAGCCGGGACACCACTCCAAGCGGGCGATCTCATCCTGGTCGTGGGACGCCGATCCGCTATCGTCGGACTGGAAGGCCGTATTGGCCCTGAGGTATCAGGAGCGGAGGGTCTCGAGCTCGTCGTTACCACACGCGACATCGCCGTGCGCGAAAAGGAGTTTGTGGGTAAGACGGTCGCCCAGATACTCGCGGTCAGCGGTGACCTTCGTCATGGGATCTACGTTCTGGGCGTCACACGGGGCGGCAGCAAGCTGGAGCTAGCCGACGACACCGTTATCAGGGCCGGAGATATCGTAACGGTCCACGGCGTCCAGGAAGACCTGCAACGCCTGGCATCGCGTGTCGGTCCAGCCATTGTTCCAAGCGACAAGACAGACTTCGTATTTCACGGCCTTGGTGTCGCGGTTGGCTTGCTCGTCGGGCTCGCTGTCGTGCGGGTCGGCTCCATTCCGCTGACGCTTGGATCGGGAGGCGGCGCCCTGATGGCTGGCCTGGTGTTCGGCTGGTATCGAAGCCGCAACATGACACTTGGAAATATGCCAACGGCTGCATCCACCTTGCTTCGCGATCTCGGACTGGCGGGATTCGTCGCCGTGGTCGGTCTTCAATCCGGGCAACAAGCCGTTTCGACAGTCATGCAGAGTGGACTGTCGATCTTCTTTGCAGGCGTGATCGTGACGATCCTTCCGCTGATTATCACGATGCTCGTTGGCCGCTATTTCCTGCGGTATGAGAATGTCGCGGTCTTCGCCGGCGCGCTAAGTGGCTCCCGCAGCGCCAACCCCGCATTTGGCGAGATCCTCGACCAAGCGGGAAATTCCGTCCCGACCACTTCATTCGCCATCACCTATGCCCTGGCTAACGTGTTCCTGACACTGCTGGGCCCGCTTATCGTCGCGTTCGTATAAACAGAGTGGAGAAAAGCAATGACTGATTACAGCCAGTTCGCAAAACTCAGCCCGTTCGAATTGAAGGACGAACTCATCAAGCTAGCGTCGACCAAGACAGAGATGGTCATGTTGAACGCTGGGCGTGGCAATCCAAACTTCCTTGCAACCCTGCCGCGTCGGGGCTTCTTCAGGCTTGGGCTCTTCGCCGCGACCGAGTCCGAACTGTCGTTTTCATACATGCAGCAGGGGGTAGGCGGCCTGCCGCGCATCGAGGGTATCGAAGCGCGGTTCGAGCGCTTCATCGCGGACAACCGCGACCAGGAGGGCGTGGACTTCCTGCGCCGCGCCATCAGTTACGTCCGCGACCAGCTCGGGCTCTCGGCATCCGATTTCCTCCACGAAATGGTGGAGGGCATTCTCGGCTGCAACTATCCCGTACCGCCACGGATGCTACGACTGAGCGAGCACATCGTTCGCCAGTACCTGATGAAGGAGATGGTTGGCGGACATATCTCCGCAAAGGACGTGGACGTCTTCGCGACCGAGGGTGGGACTGCGGCGATGACCTACGTGTTCGACAGCTTGAAGAAAAACCGCCTTGTAAAGAAAGGTGACAAGGTCGCCATCGGCATGCCGGTCTTCACGCCGTACATCGAAATCCCCGAGCTTGATGCCTACGCGCTTGAGGAAGTGGCTATCAACGCCGATCCCGAAGCGGGCTGGCAGTACCCGGACTCCGAACTCGACAAGCTCAAGGACCCGGCAATCAAGATTTTTTTCTGCATCAACCCTAGCAACCCGCCGTCCGTCAAACTGGATGAAAGAAGCCTCAAGAAGATCGCCGACATCGTGAAAAACGACCGTCCCGACTTGATGATCCTCACGGACGATGTCTACGGAACGTTCGCGGATGACTTTAAGTCGCTCTTCGCCACATGCCCGAACAACACCATTCTGGTCTATTCCTATTCGAAATATTTCGGTGCGACGGGATGGAGGCTTGGAACCATCGCGCTCCACCACGACAACGTTATCGACAAGGCGATATCAAAACTTCCGAGCGATGCGACGGCTGCCCTCGACAAGCGCTATTCGTCCATCGTCACGGATGTATCCGCTCTCAAGTTTATTGATCGCCTCATCGCCGACAGCCGTACCGTCGCTCTGAACCACACCGCCGGTGTCTCCACGCCGCAGCAGGTTCAGATGGTGCTGTTTTCGCTGTTCGCACTGATGGACGAACACGACAGTTACAAGGCCACGCTGAAAAGCGTGATCCGCCGCAGACAGGCGGCGCTTTACACCGAACTTGGCATCGAGATGCCCGACAACGAGAATTCGGTCGACTACTATACCCTTCTCGACCTCGAGAAGATTTCATTGAAGCTTTACTGCGCGGACTTCGCGGCCTGGGTGAAGAAGGAATTTTCGGCCAACGAACTGCTCTTTCGCATCGCCGACGAGACGGGGATCGTCCTACTGCCGGGCAGGGGTTTTGGAACCCAGCACCCCTCCGGTCGTGCATCGCTCGCGAACCTGAACGAGTTCGAATACGCTGCGATCGGTCGCTCGCTTCGCAAGATGGCGGATGAATACCATGCCGCTTTTCTTCGGAAGCAGAAAAAGAAATGAGTGAGGATCGGGGCGGTTGCGTTTCCGCGTCCGGTTGGTACGGACGCGCCGATCAGTCAGTGAAAGAAGCACGACGTTAACTGAAATGTTGCCCCGAGATCGTCTCGTTGAGCGCTCGGGGCAACAAAGTGGCTCAGAATTCCTGAGAAACTTGGTGGGCCCGGAGGGACTCGAACGGGTCGATTTTACTCGATCAACCCGTTGTTTTAATGCCATAAAATATATTGCTGAGGAGGGAAGGTAGCGACAATTCCACCATCTTTCCACCAAATCGCTGGCTATCAAGCCACGTTCTTTGCACTGTGCCGAACGCCGGATGATGTCGTTAGAAGGGTTGAGGTTTGCATATGATGGGTTTT
Organism: Rhizobium sp. Root708; assembly: GCF_001429725.1. GTDB lineage: Bacteria > Pseudomonadota > Alphaproteobacteria > Rhizobiales > Rhizobiaceae > Rhizobium. The sequence continues at coordinate 330,755 of NZ_LMHV01000042.1, forward strand.
CCGGGTGAGGATGAGGAGTGTTGGCGCCAATAGACGCGTAGAGGAGACAGCGCAGCGTCTTAGTGCGCGATACGTGAGCAGTTCGGCGTGCTTGTTGCGCCAGGAGATTGGAAGGCTTGCAGTAATCGTGCGGAGCGTGCTGGCACGCCGATCGGCGGCCTCGCTGACTCGATGATCGGTCGCCATGGACATACGAACTGAGGACACTTACGCTTTGCCGGCCCGCCCACGGTTCCAGTCTGCGGTTGAGCGTCGCCACAGGGGCGCGGTGATTGATGGCGGGGCCAAAGAGGCGGCAATGTAGACGCTGAGTGCGTGGCTGGTTGTCAATGGCAGCACGGGAACCGCCGTTCCGAAAACGGCCTCGTGTAGTGTTAGACATCGTGCTCGCTTCATGCCGATCAGATCGCCGTCGGCAGTGATGCGACCAAGGCGCTCGGCCATGGGAATTCTCGGTTATCCGCCGTGGTCTCGCATTCTCGCGATGTGCCTTTGGATACGTGAAAACCCCTCCTATTGATCGAATCACTTGGCAAGACCACGTACTTCGACCGCGAGTTCGGACTCTAGGACCTGCCGATCCAGGCCGTGCGCCCTGTCGAAACTATCGACCTGTAGTTCAGGTAACGCAAGGAAATCATAGTTGTAGGCTGCCTTTTCACTCCCGGCAGTTTTGACGAAGATGACGAGGTTCTGTGTGCGCGCGGGACGACAAGCGCGGTCCACAGCTCGATCACCATCATCCAATAACACGGAATTTCAGCTCTTGCGGCGGGCCAGGTGGCGGGCTAGCAATGGCACGTCCAACTGCCACGGGACGGTGAAAATGCTCAGCGATGCAGAGGCCAGAAAACTCAAGCCGAACGGAAAACCTGTCGCGGATGGCAGCGTCGTCGGCTTGTATCTCGTCCCAAACGCCACCGGTGGCAGTGGTAAGTGGATCCTACGCTTCATGTCGCCGACGAACGGAAAGCGTCGCGAAATGGGCTTGGGCAGTTACCCAAGCACATCCATACGAGATGCCAGAAACAGAGCTTCCGAAGCGCGTGGCATGATCGAGGATGGAGGTGATCCCCTCGACGTTCGCAGAGAGCGCCAACGGAAGATCACTCAACTCGCGGCAATTCCGACATTTGAGAAAGCCGCGCGCGAACATTATGCAGACAAGGTCGAGGGCTTCCGCAACCGAAAACATATCCACCAATGGATCAATACGCTTGAACGGTTCATCTTCCCCAAAATCGGAAGGCTGCCCGTCAACACGCTTACGCCCGCGGACTTCGCCGCTTGCCTAAAACCGATCTGGCTGAAAAAGCCGGATACCGCGTCACGCGTGAAGCAACGTTGCGATGCCATCATGAACTGGGCCGCCGCCAACGGGTACATCATGGCGAGCCCCGTCAGCGTTGTTGACAAGATCCTTCCGAAACAGCCTGGCAAACGAGAACGCACGGAGCATCACCCAGCCCTTCCTTGGCGTGAATTGCCGGGCTTCTTCTCCGGCATGCTTCATGCCGCCTCTCCGAGCGCCGGGCGCAAGATGCTGGAGCTGCTCATCCTGACTGCCGCCCGCTCAGGTGAATTGCGCCACGTAGAATGGGAAGAGATCGATTTTACCAATGCGGTATGGACGGTGCCGGCGACACGTATGAAGACTAAAGTTATTCACCGTGTGCCGCTTTCAGCGCGATGCATCGAGATACTGAAAGCCGAGCTCGCAAAGTCGGAGACCGGAAGGGGACTGATCTTTCGCTCACGTAGCGACAAGCCGTTCACCGACATGGTCCTTACGCAGGTCATGCGGGACAACAAGATCATGAGCGACACACTTGGCCGCACGGCCACAGCTCACGGTTTCCGGTCAAGCTTCAGGTGCTGGGCGTCAGAGAATGGATATGCTCGCGATCTTGCGGAACGTGCGCTTTCTCATACAGTTCAGAATGCCGTCGAGGCAGCATATCATCGGACGGACCTGCTTGAGCAACGACGCGCGATGATGGCGGCGTGGGAGGGGTTCTGTTTGAGTAGGTGAGGTTTCATCCACTTGCGCAGAAAACACGATTGTTGATTGCCACTGACTCCGCCAAAACCGAAGTGCTGTTCCTCAGGGCCTGCCGAGATCGATTTTCCAGCTCGATCTGGACGGTGCCTGCAGCACGAATGAGAGCGAAGATCATTGACCGCGTGCCGCTCTCACAAAAGAGCATCCAGATCCTGGGGGCCGGCTTGAGAAATCGGAGACCGGCGAAGGGTTGTAAGCCTAAGGTGAGGACCGCAGATCAGGCCGCTTGAGCGTTGACGGTCGGCGGTATCCTATTCCACGGAAGCAGTTGCTCCAGCCTGGTAATCGGCGTGTCCGCGATGCGGGCAAGAACGTCGGCAAGCCACGCCTGGGGATCGATGTCATTGAGCTTTGCCGTCATGATCAATGTGGCCATGAAGGCTGCACGATCTGCACCGCGGTCTGATCCGGCGAAGAGCCACGATTTTCTGCCGAGTGCACAGCCTCTGAGCGCTCGCTCGGCGGCGTTGTTCGTCAGGCAAATCCGGCCGTCGTCTAAGAATGACGTGAAGCCGTCCCATCGCTTGAGCATGTAATCAATCGCCTCGGCGACCGGGGAACTGCGCGAGAGTTTTGCGCGCTCGGTTTGAAGCCAGGCCTGCAACTCATCGACGAGCGGTAGGCCCTTGCGGCGACGATCCAGGCGTTGATTGGCGTCAAGCCCGTTGATCTCCCGCTCGATATATCAAACAGGCCGTCGATCCGTTTGACGGCTTCAAGCGCCATAGGCGAGATCGGCGCAGCATTCTTTCCACGCTTGGCGTTTGCGGCAATGTCGGCGAGCATGAAGAACTTGCGCCGCGAGTGTGCCCACAAAACGCCTGCCTTAGCGGATTCGGATCGCGATCAGCCTTGAACAGCGGATTATAGCCGCCATAGGCGTCCGCCTGCAGAATACCGGTGAAGGTCTTCAGGTGGCGTTCCGGATGCTCCTTTCGCCGGTCCCGCGATGCGTAGTACAGCGCAGCCGGCGGTGAGAGCCCGCCGAATGGTCGGTCGTCCCGGACATAGGTCCATATGCGACCGGTATCGGTCTTTCCCTTTGCCAGAATCGGCACTGTCGTGTCGTCGCCATGAAGTCGCTCAGCGGCCAGAACATGTGCTTCGATCAGTGAATTGATGGGCTTCAGCGCAGCGGCGCATGCTCCGACCTGGTCGGCCAATGTCGATAAGCTGAGGTCGACGCCCTCGCGGGCATAGCGTTCGCTCTCGCGATTAAGCGGCTGGTGCTGGGCGAACTTCTCAAACAGGATCATCGGCAGCAGGTTCGGCCCGGCAAAGCCGCGTGGCGTCACATGGAAGGGAGCCGGTGGCTGCGTGATCTTCTCACACTCGCGGCAGGTGAACTTCTCCCGCACCGTCTGGATGACTTTCCACTGACGCGGGACGACCTCCAGGGTCTCGGTGATGTCCTCACCAAGCTTCGACAGTTTGGTGGAGGCGCAGCAGGCGCAATTCGCGGGAGCAGCGATGATGACGCGCTCACGCGGCAGGTGCTCCGGAAAGGGCTTGCGTGAAGGACGCTTGCGCTCGAAAGGCTTTAACGGCTGAGATTGTGGCTGCAATCTCCGCGGCCAGTTCATCTTCACCGGCGTCCGCTTCCAACTCCTCGAGTTGCAGCTCCATCTGCTCAAGAAGCCGCGCCTTACGCTCGCACCGGCTGCCGTAGAGTTCACGGCGAACCTTGTCGATCTCCAGCTTTAGCCGCGCGATCAGTGCTTCAGAATGCGATACGAGTGCCTTTACACTGGCGGCTTCTGCCTTGGCGGTCGCGGCTTCTGCCTCGGCTGCAACACGTCGAGCGCGTTCCTGTGCCAGCAGTGCAAGGGCACTGGCAAGGTCGTCCGGAAGCTCATCAGCCGCATTGCTCATGACAGGATGGAATCATATTCGACCCCATCATTCCAGTGTTTTTGCTCATCCGGCCGACGTCGGCCGCCAGGTCTTTTGGGGCATCCGCCAAGCGATACCTTCCAACAGATAGCCAAGCTGCGCAGGCGTGATCACCACCGTGCCATCGGCCGCTGATGGCCAGATGAAGCGTCCTCGCTCAAGCTTCTTCGTAAACAGGCAAGCTCCCTGGCCGTCATGCCAGATCACCTTGATCAGGCCACCACCGCGGCCACGGAATACGAACAGGTGCCCACACATCGGATCGCGCTTCAGCGCCTCCTGCACCATCAGCGACAGACCGGCGAAGCCCTTGCGCATGTCCGTATAGCCTGTGGCCAGCCAGACCTTCACGCCCCAAAAGGAACCGGGATCACCGCAGACCCAATACGCAATCGAGAATCCGGCCAAGCCCGTCCGTGTCAATATCACTATCCACGCGGACCCGACGGCCCCGGCCGAGCTCGATCGTTACATCGCTGCGCTTCCGACGAGGATGGGATGTGGTGGGCGGTTCCGGTTGAACTGGAGAGACTGCCGGCGCGGTCTCTGACACGATCACCGGCACCAACGTGGTTCCCGTCTTGGTCTGCGGCTCCTCGATCCGGCACAGTTCGTTGCGCCAACGGAACAACTGGCTGACATGGATACCAGCCGTGCGGGCAATCTCCGAGATCACCTCAGGCTCAAGGCAGGCGGCGACAAGCCCCTCTTTCTCTTCGCGAGACCAACGACGGCGGCGCTCCACAGATGTGATGACTTCGATCGGATGCTTCGTCATAGGACTATCCCTAGTGTTACCACTAGGACTTCCGACGTTCAGCGGCACCTCACAAGGCGGCCTTCGCCGTGGGCTTACGAAGGGTTGCTATTCCCGTCGCGAAAAAGTACCCCGATCAGCGACATGACACTCGCCAAGTTTCTGCGATACAATGAGGTCTTAAGCGATACGCTTGGGCGCATCGCCACCGCTTATGGCTTCCGCTTAAGCTTTAGAGACGGGGCATCCGAGAACGGATATCCCCGCGATGTTGCCGAGCGTGCGCTCTCCCATACGATCAAGAATGCGGTCGAGGCTACCTAGTATTTGGTCGCGGCGAGCGACGCCATCTAACCAGCGTAAAGCGTCGTGAGGCCGCGCGCATACGTGCACATCCTGATCGCGCGAATGTGCGCCGATCCGAACTAATCCCACTGCGTCCCATTATCTACAATTACAACGCAAGCCAATGGACCAACGTGACTGCTTGCCAAACTTATTGGGTTATGGGCATCAAGGCGTCGAGTCTGGTCAGTCACCTGGGGTATAGCGGAGTGGTGCGTGAACTGGCACTCCCACCCCAACGTCATCCTATGGGCGACGTTGCTTGACACCGACCCTAGGTCAAGCTCCGAGGCGTGAGGGCAGTGAGGTTTGTAGAGGGCCGCCGGTCACGATTCGCTTTCATATGGTTGGCGCTAAAATTGAATCCATGCTTGAGGATAGTTCAAAGCCTTTACCTGAAGATTTGCGACTGACATCGGCTTTCATAGCCCGGTGTTTCCAGCCTGTTCGCCGCAAGAAATTGTGCTCCAGCATCGAGAAGAAGGCTGTCAGTAGTTTAATCCCTATGAAGCATTACTGAGTGAATCCGCCACTTATCAACTGGTCCCTCAAACCGACCAATCTCTGACTACTTATCACCTCGCGCGTACGCAAAATTGACGTCCGGCGCGGAAAACGGTTGGAATAAGCGAGTTGAGAAGCTAAAGGCCTTTTGCCCGAAGCGTCGGGCGGCTGCGCTTTGGCAAAGGCCAATTGCTTACGGGATTTATCGCATGGGCCCTGACCCTGAGTTAGCTTTTGGCGAAGCCGAGTCTTCCAGACGGCTCATTATTCACGCGCCCAATGTTCATTCTGGCGGCGGGGCCGTGTTGTTGAATGCCATTTTACGCGCCAGTGCTGGATCGCGCGAAGTCGTATTGATCTGCGATCAACGCATGAAAGTCGATCCAGAAGCGCAGAGCTTTTTAATCACTCGTCGTTTCGCTCCGACAGTTTTTGGTCGTCTCGCTGCAGAACGCGAAATCCGAAATATTGCGACTGAGAGCGACTTGGTATTATCGTTCGGTAACTTACCGCCCATATATCGTCTAAAGGCGGCGACAGCGCTGTTTCTGCAAAACCGTTACCTAGTTGATGCCGCCATGCCGCTAAGCGGATTCCGTCCGGGCGCCAGGATACGCCTGTCAGCAGAGCGCGTCTGGCTCAAGAGACGTCTTCGCAATGCAGATCGCGTAATCGTACAGACGCAGACGATGGCTGCCCTTTTCGAACAAAGATTTGGCAGGAAGGCAGAGGTTGCTGGTTTCGATTCCAGGCAGCCTGAGAGCCTGCTCAACGACTACGCGGCGAGTAAGAAGCTCCACGATTTCACCTACATCTCATCAGGCGAGCCGCACAAAAACCATCGGACACTTATTGAGGCATGGTCGCTCCTTTCAGAGGGCGGTGTTACTCCGAGTCTCTCATTGACGCTTTCAACAAGTGACAACGCCAATCTTCTCGCTTTAGTCGAGAAAACGAACTCGCAGAAACACACCAGGATTGTTAATCTAGGCCAGCTGTCGGCTTCGGAGGTCGACTCGGCCTATAACAACTCCGGCGCGCTTATTTTTCCTTCGCTTGGAGAGTCCTTCGGCCTTCCACTCGTTGAAGCGGCCGAAAGAGGCATGCCGATATTGGCAAGCGAGCTTGATTATGTTCGCGATCTTGTTGTGCCAGCTGAAACCTTCGATCCCCGCTCGCCAAGGTCAATCGCACGCGCGGTTTGCCGCTTTATGAAGCTCCCACCCGACTTGAACGTAAGCGTCACCGCAGGCGATTTCCTCAAGCAGGTCTGCGAGGAAAAGCCCTGAGCATGCGTATACTTGTAATTTCTCAGTATTTCTGGCCTGAGGATTTTCGGATTAACGATCTTGTCAGAGGGTTGTCTGAACGCGGTCATAAGATAACGGTTCTGACCGGCCTTCCCAATTATCCGAAGGGGCAGCTTGCCCCCGGATATCGCTGGCACGGCCCCTATGCCGAGAATTACGAAGGCGTGAAAGTTGTGCGTGCTCCGCTGGTCACACGGGGAGCCAGCAAAGGCGCAAGGCTGCTGCTGAACTACATCTCGTTTGCCATCTCGGCATCGCTGGTGGGGTTGCTGCGCTGCAGAGAGGACTATGATGCGATCTTCGTCTACGAGCCTTCTCCCATTACCGTGGGCGTTCCTGCGCGCGTGATGTCATGGTTCAAGCGGACGCCTGTCTTTTTCTGGGTGCAGGATCTCTGGCCTGAGAGCCTGAGCGCCACGGGTGCCGTAAAGAATGAAAAGGTGCTAGGTGCAGTAGGGGCGCTCGTGCGTTGGGTCTACCGGGGCTGCAAGGTCGTGCTGGCGCAGTCGGAAGGCTTCCGCAAGCCGCTTATGACCATGCAGGTTCCTGACGAACGCATAGTCTATTTTCCAAACAGCGCCGAGGCATTCTACAAACCGGTACCCCGGGGAACGTCGTGGAGCGGACAAGCGCTGCCCGACGGATTTCGCGTGATGTTTGCCGGCAACATGGGGGCTGCTCAATCGCTCGACACCATCGTCGAAGCGGCGGATATTCTCCGCAACGAGAAGACAATCAAATGGATCATTGTCGGCGATGGGCGACAGCGCGAATGGGTGCAAAACGAGGTGGTGCGGCGTGGCCTCCAAGAGGCCATTCATCTCATGGGCCGCCATCCGGTCCACACCATGCCTTCATGGTTCGCACAGGCAGATGTCATGCTCGCCTCGTTGAGCCGCGATCCGATATTCGCGATGACGATCCCTGCAAAGATCCAGTCCTATCTTGCATGCGCCAAGCCGATCATTGCCGCCCTCGATGGAGAGGGCGCCCGGATCGTCGAGGAAGCGGGAGCAGGGGTCGGCGTACCCGCGGAGAACGCGCGTGCGCTCGCGGATGCCGTTCTCGCGATGTCACGCAAATCTCCGGACGAGCTTCGTCAGATGGGCGAAAGCGGTTTGGACTATTTCAACGGCGAGTTCGAGCGGGAGCTACTGCTGGACAAGCTTGAGGCTGTATTCGAGAAACACGTGGGGAAACGTCAATGACGCGGGTTCTGGTATTGGGCGCGAGCGGTACGATCGGGCACATGATGCTGAAGGTGCTCTCGGAAGGCGAAGAGCTCGATGTCTGGGGTACCGTGCGTGCTCCGTCGCTGGCCCGCCATTTCGCGCCGGCCATCGCGTCGAAGATCCGCGCTGGAATAGATGCCGAAAATCTCGATGTCATTTCACGCGTGGTTGCGGAGATCAAGCCGGATGTGGTCATCAACTGCATCGGTCTTGTCAAGCAACTCGCCTTCGCTAACGATCCGTTGTTGGTCCTCCCGGTAAACGCCATGCTGCCACACCGGTTGGCGCACATCTGCGCCCTTTCGAGTGCGCGCCTCATCCATTTCAGCACCGATTGCGTGTTTAGCGGTGCGCGCGGCAACTATGTCGAAACTGATCCGTTGGACGCGACGGATCTTTACGGTCAGTCGAAGTTCCTTGGCGAGGTAGCATATCCTCATACGCTGACCCTGCGGACTTCCTTTATCGGGCACGAACTGGAAACATCGCACGAGCTGATTGAATGGTTCCTCAAGCAGGAGGGCGCCATCAAGGGCTTCACTGATGCAATCTATACCGGGCTACCGACTGTCGTTCTGTCCGGTATTGTGCGCGATGTCGTTCTGCCACGTCCGGAACTTTTTGGAATTTATCATGTGGCGTCTTCGCCCATTAGCAAGTATGACCTGCTCAAACTTGTGGCGAAAGCCTACGGCAAGGCAATCGAGATCGCGCCTGACGATAGTGTGCGGATAGATCGGTCGCTCGACGGAACGAAATTCAGGGAATCGACCGGCTATGTCGCGCCAGCGTGGCCGGAACTTATCGAGGCTATGCATGACAACAGGTAAGACCGAGAGGATGTTCAAAGACAAGACGGTCCTCATAACCGGCGGTACCGGCTCCTTCGGCAACGCCCTCCTGCAGCGCATCCTGCCGACGGAAATCAGCGAGGTTCGCATCTTCAGTCGCGACGAGAAGAAGCAGGAAGATATGCGTATCGCGCTGAACAACCCCAAGCTGAAGTTCTACATCGGCGATGTGCGCGATCCCGGCAGTGTCAACCAGGCGATGACGAATGTTGACTTCGTCTTCCACGCCGCAGCGCTGAAGCAGGTCCCGTCCTGCGAATTTTATCCGATGGAAGCGGTACGCACGAATGTTTACGGCACGGAGAATGTGCTGAATGCCGCGATTGCCAACCGCGTTAAGAACGTCGTTGTGTTGAGCACCGACAAGGCGGTCTACCCGATCAATGCGATGGGCATTTCAAAGGCCATGGCCGAGAAGCTCATGGTCGCGAAGTCACGCCTGCTCGGTGAGGGTGAGACGGTGCTCTGCGCCACGCGTTATGGCAATGTCATGGCGTCGCGCGGTTCTGTCATCCCGCTTTTCGTTCAGCAGATCAAGGCCGGCCAGCAGCTGACCGTGACCGATCCGAACATGACTCGTTTTCTGATGTCGCTTGAGGACTCGGTCGATCTGGTGCTTCACGCCTTCAAGCATGGTCGGCATGGCGACATCTTCGTGCAGAAGGCTCCGGCTTCGACCGTTGGGGATCTTGCGACCGCACTTCAGCAACTTTTCAGCGCGGAAAGTGCCGTCAAGGTCATCGGCACGCGACACGGCGAGAAGCTATACGAGACGCTGCTGTCGCGCGAGGAAATCGGCAAGGCCGAAGACATGGGCGACTACTTTCGTGTCCCGATGGACGACCGCGATCTCAACTACAACAAGTTTTTTGTCGAGGGTGAAAGCCGCGTCTCCAACCTCGACGACTACACGTCGCATAACACGAGGCGTCTGAACGTCGGGCAGGTCAAGGACTTGCTGACCGAACTGAATTTCATCAGAGAGCAGCTTCATGCGTAAGGTCATGACAATCGTGGGCACCCGCCCCGAACTCATCAAGATGTGCCGCGTAATCGATGAGTTCGACCGGCAGTTCAATCATGTCATTGTGCATACGGGACAGAACTACGATTTCGAGCTGAACCAGGTATTCTTCGACGAACTGGGTATCCGGAAGCCGGATTATTTCCTTGGCGCTGCTGGTGCGACCGCCTCGCAGACGATCGCGCAGGTCATTGCCAAGTCCGAAGAAGTGATGATTGCCGAGAAGCCTGACGCGATCCTCATTTATGGTGACACGAATTCGGGCATCGCGGTCATTCCGGCCAAACGCCACAAGATTCCCGTTTTCCATATGGAGGCCGGCAATCGTTGTTTCGATCAGCGCGTGCCCGAAGAGCTGAACCGCAAGGTGATCGATCATCTCTCGGACATCAATATGGTGCTGACGGAACACGCGCGCCGTTACCTGATTGCCGAGGGCATCCGTCCGGAGACGATCATCAAGACTGGATCGCACATGCGTGAGGTGCTCGACCACTTCATGCCACAGATCAAGGCCTCGAAGGCGCTGTCGGAAATGGGGCTCGAGGCTGGCCGCTACTTCCTCGTCAGCGCCCATCGTGAGGAGAACGTCGATTCTCCTTCGGCGCTTGCCGATCTTGTTGCAACGCTTGACGCACTGGCGAAGACCTATGATATGCCGGTAATCGTGTCGACGCATCCGCGCACACGCAAGCGTCTCGAAGACCTTGGTAGCGGGCCAATCGACGACCGCGTCCGGTTCCTAAAGCCCTTCGGCTTCTTCGATTACAACAACCTGCAGATCAACGCTTATTGCACGCTCTCCGACAGCGGCACCATCACCGAGGAAGCCTCGCTTCTCGGCTTGCCGGCTGTGACCTTGCGCAATGCCCATGAACGTCCGGAAGGCATGGATGTCGGCACGCTGGTGATGTGCGGCCTGAAGACGGAATACGTACTCGACGCGGTGGCGATGGTCACCGAGCAACATCGTCGCGAGGGAATGACGCCGACGCCTGTCCCGGATTACGAATCTCCGCACGTTGCACGGCAGATTTCGCGCATAGTCATGAGCTATATCGATTACGTGAACCGGACGGTGTGGCGGAACTATTGAGTTGGTCTTGACCTTCTGGAACGCGCCGCTGAGCCGTCCAGACCACTCGGTAATCGCAGAAAGGAACTGAGGCATTTGAGCCCGTTCGACGTGAAACCGACCGGCACCGGATATCCGGCGCCGACTAAGCCGAAGGTCACGGTGGTAACCGTCGTCCTGAATTCTTGCGAGTTCATGGAGGCAACGATCCTGAGCATTCTCGGCCAAACCTACGAGAACCTCGAATATGTGGTGATCGACGGTGGCTCCACGGACGGCACTCTCGATATCATCGACAGATACAAGAGCCGGATCGATCGTCTTGTCGTGGAGAAAGACCGCGGCATCTACGACGCCATGAACAAGTCCGCGAAGCTGGTGACGGGCGATTACCTGATTTTCATGAACTCAGGCGACGAGTTCGCCACCGAGCAATCGGTTGCCGAATTGAGTGCCTGTGCCCGCGACGACGAAACGCTGATTTATGGCGGCTGGATCGTCCGGTATTCGTGGGGATTAGAACGCGCAGGTCATCCCGCTCGGCCAGGGGACTTCTGGCGCGGTATGTTCGTTCAGCACCAGTCCGTTATGGTCAAGACGCAGTATTTTCGCGAGCATCAGTTTGACCTTACCCTGGGGCTCGGTGCCGATTATGCTTTCCTTTTGCAGCTGATCAATTCGGGCGCCAAGGTATCCGAATGTGGGACGATCGTGTCTCGTGTTTCGGCGGGCGGCGCATCGGACAACAACCGCAAAGGGGTGTTGATGGCGCATTGGGACCAGGCCAGACGATACTATCCTGGCCTGAAGACCGATGTTCACTATCTGAAGGCAATCGCCCGTGAGCGCCTTGCCGCGTTCGTTAAGAAGTGCCTGCCGGCGTCGGTCGTCAAGGGCATTATCTCCTCGAAGGCCTGACGCTTGATCGAGCTGGATTTTCTCCCCATCAATAAAACTCGGCTGCCGCCAGTGTGGGCGCTGGAATTTGGTGTGGCTTGCGACTATACCCCCGGAAGTCGCTTGCGAGACACATCGCGCGGCTTGGAGTAGCAATGCTGGATCGCGATTTTTTGAAATTGTTGCTGCGCCTCTGGGGGCACATTTCCGTTCACCGGAAGCAGCAGCTCTTCATCCTTCTAATCCTGAATTTTTTCTCGGCGTTCGTTGAAATTCTGAGTATCGGGACAGTTATCCCGTTCCTCGGCGCACTCACGTCCCCGGATGCGATGCTCCAGAACAGGTTCTTGCAGCCCGCCATCAAGGCATTCGGCATTACTGATGGTCATCAGTTGGCACTATTCCTGACGGTCGTCTTTGCCTCGACCGCGCTTGCAGCTGGTCTGTTTCGGCTCGGCTTCCTCTGGTACCAGACCCGCCTCAGCCACGCGATCGGCGCCGATCTCAGCATCGATATCTACAGGCGGACGCTCTACCAGCCCTACACGGTTCATGTTGCCCGCAATAGCAGCGAGGTCATTGCCGGCATTTCCAGCAAGGCCAATGGCGTGACGAACGGCATCATCCTGCCGTCTCTGACGATGGTGAGTTCCGTCTTCACCCTCGTCGCCATCGTCGCCACGATTGCGTATCTCCAGCCGACCATCGCCATTGTGTCTTTGGTCTTTCTCGGTGGCGCCTATGCCGGTGTCACCATGATTGTGAAGGAAGAACTCGGTCGCAACAGCCAGTATATCAACGAAGGCTCGAACAAAGTCATCAAGGCGCTGCAGGAGGGTCTCGGTGGTATCCGGGATGTGTTGATCGATGGCGCGCAGGCGCAGTACTGCGAGGTCTACAGGCTGGCGGACCACAAGGTTCGTCGCGCTACCGCGTATGTCCAGATCATCAGCAGCGCGCCGCGCTATATGATCGAGGCATTGGGCATGGTGCTCATCGCTCTCATTTCCTATTTCTTTGTCGGTTCCGGCGAGGGTATCGAGAAGACAATTCCCATTCTCGGGGCGCTTGCGCTCGGAGCGCAGCGCCTCCTTCCGATCTCTCAGCAGATTTATTCCAGTCTCGCATTCTTCAAGGCTGGCCGTTCTCCTCTGGTCGATGTTCTGAGTTTGCTGGATCAGCCGTTGCCGTCTTACCTCGCGCTTCCGCCGGCCGAACCTTTGGTTTTCGAGAAAGCAATTGCGCTGCGGAACGTTGTTTTCTCCTACGGCCCGGACCTGCCGCCTGTCCTCAAAGGCCTGGACCTTGAGATTCCGATGGGCGCGCGTGTCGGGTTCATCGGAACGACAGGCAGCGGGAAGAGCACGCTCCTGGATATCGTGATGGGACTGCTTCCGACGGACGGCAGCCTTACGATCGACGGGACCCGGATCGACGAAAAAAATGTAAGGCGCTGGCAGTCGTTGATTGCGCATGTTCCGCAATCGATCTTCTTGTCCGACGCAACTGTTGCCGAGAATATTGCCTTTGGTCTCAAGCGCGAGGATATCGACATACCGCGCATGAAACAGGCTGCTGAGGCGGCGCAGCTCTCTGCGACGATCGCCGCCATGGGCAAGGGCTATGATACGTTCGTCGGTGAGCGGGGCATACGGCTCTCCGGAGGGCAGCGACAGCGTATCGGGATAGCGCGGGCGCTCTACAAGAATGCCAAGGTCGTCGTCCTTGACGAGGCCACCAGTGCGCTCGATAACGACACCGAAAGCGCTGTGATGGAAACGCTCAATGGCCTGAGGGATCGATTGACGATTCTCATGGTTGCGCACCGTTTATCGACGTTGAGCAATTGCGATTTCATCGTGGAACTGGTTGATGGAGTGGTGTCGCGCGTCGGCACCTATGAAGAACTGATTGGTTCGCGCTCGACCCCGGACCGATGACTGGCAGGACAAGAAGATGATACCGTACGGCCGACAGGATATATCGCAAGCCGACATCGATTTCGTGATCGAGGTCCTGAAATCCGATTTCCTCACGCAGGGGCCGTTGGTTGGTCGTTTCGAAGAGGCTGTTGCGTCTTACTGCGGCACACCTTTCGCGGTGGCACTGAACAGCGCGACCTCTGCGCTGCATGTGGCCTGTCTGGCGTTGGAGTTGGGCCCGGGTGATGTTCTGTGGACGTCGCCAACGACGTTCGTCGCCAGCGCCAATTGCGCGCTCTATTGCGGGGCAGGGGTCGACTTCGTCGATATCGACCCGAAGACCTATAACATGAGCGTCGAGCGCCTGGCAGAGAAACTGGCTGAGGCCGAAAAGCTCGGAAAGCTCCCCAAGGTCGTCGTCCCGGTACATTTGAGTGGTCAGCCGTGCGACATGCCGGCGATCAAGGCCCTTGCTGACCGCTACGGTTTCAAGATCATCGAGGATGCGTCGCACGCGGTGGGGGCGCGGTATCGCACGGGTGCCGGCGAGAAATTCACGCCGGTCGGCGATTGCCGCTTCAGCGATATCACCGTCTTCAGCTTTCATCCCGTCAAGATCGTCACGACGGGCGAGGGAGGCATGGCGTTGACGAAGAACCCGCTGCTCGCCGATCGCCTCCAGCGCTTCCGTAGCCACGGCATCACGAGCGATCGGGAACAGATGGTGCCGATGCCTGATGACGAGATCTGGAACTACCAGCAGATCCTGCTTGGCTACAACTACCGGCTGACGGACATTCAGGCTGCACTCGGCATCAGTCAGATGTCGCGGATCGACGGCTTCATCCGCCAGCGCCACAAGATTGCCGAGCGCTATGACCGCGAGTTCGCCAACCTGTCGATCACGACTCCCTGGCAGAGCCCTGACATCTACTCGAGCTATCATCTTTACGTCATTCGCGTCAGGGATCAGGGAATAACGCAGCGCAAGCTCTATGACGGGCTGCAGGATGCGGGCGTCAACGCTAACCTTCACTACATTCCGGTTTATCGGCAGCCCTACTTCCGCAAGATGGGCTTCGAACGCGGCTATTGCCCCGAGGCCGAGGCCTATTTTACGCAGGCCGTGAGCATACCCATGTATCCTACTTTGACCGATGACGAGCAGGGGCATGTCATCAATGTCATAGCGAATATGTGCAAATGAAACTGGCGCTTGGGACCGCACAGTTCGGGCTCAACTATGGGATTGCCAACTCGGCCGGTCAGATCAGCGCTACCGAGGCTGTCGCCATTATTGAGCTGGCGAAGGCCAGCCGAATTGATACCCTGGACACCGCCGCTGCCTACGGCGAGAGCGAAGTCAGTCTCGGAAAAGTGGGCGTTTCGGAGTTCAAGGTTGTCACGAAGCTGCCTCCGATGCCGCCTGAAGTAGACAAGGCGGATGTCTGGGTTCGCAAGCAGATCGAAGCTTCCCTGGAAAGACTTCGCTTGCGGTCGGTCTATGGTTACCTATTGCATCGTCCGGAAGAACTCGCGGGTCGACGTGGGGACGCAGTTGCCTCCGCTCTCCAAGAAGCCAGGCAGGATGGGCTCGTATCCCGCATCGGTATCTCCATCTACGACCCCGAACAGATTGACCTTGTTTCGCACCGCTTGGATATAGGCCTAGTCCAGGCGCCGCTGAACCTGCTGGACAGGCGTATTGTCGATAGCGGCAAGGCCAAACAGCTCTTTGAGCGCGGAATAGAACTGCATACGCGTTCGGCATTCCTGCAGGGACTTCTTCTCTTCGAACGCGATGCGCTTCCTCCTGCCTTCAAAAGGTGGAGCGCACTCTTTGATCGCTGGTACGACTGGCTCGATGCCGAACAGGTGGCAGCAACGAAAGCCAGCCTTGATTTTGCCTGCTCTTTTTCAGAAGTTCATCGTGTCGTGGTTGGCATCGATGCGCAAAGGCAACTCTCGATGCTCGTTGCAGGACTGACGAAGCCTGGCGTCAATGCCGCTTGGCCGGATCTCCAAACGACGGACGTTGATCTTATCAATCCGGCCAGATGGAAGCTCACTTGACCCGAAAAATCGTCGCTATCGTCCAGGCCCGCATGGGCTCGAAACGTCTGCCGAACAAGGTGATGAAGTCGATCGGCGGAACACCCATGATCGGACTGCTTCTTGAACGGCTCGACCGCGCGCGAAACGTCGACAGCATCGTGATTGCGACGTCGGATGACCCGCGCAACGATCCGCTTGACGCCTACGTCTCTGAACTCGGTTTTACGGTGTTCCGTGGCAGTGAGAATGACGTACTTGATCGATACTATCGAGCAGCTACGGCCGTCGGCGCCACGGATGTAGCCCGTATCACCGGCGATTGCCCTTTCGTCGATCCGGCTCTCGTCGATGAATATGCTACCGCCTACATAGCCAGCGGCAGTGATTACCTATCGAACGTTGCTCCCCCTACGTATGCCGACGGACTGGATATCGAAATCTTTTCCTTTGCGGCGCTTGAGCGGGCATGGCGCGAGGCTCCGAAAGGTCCGGAGCGCGAGCATGTGACCCCCTACATCAGGGAGTCCGGCAAGTTCACCACGGTGAACAAGGTGGGGGATGTCGACTTCTCCGACAGTCGATGGACCGTCGATACCCCGGAAGACTTCGAGGTAGCGAGCGCGGTTTTCCGCCACTTCCATCCGCGGACGGATTTTCGGTGGCAGCAGATCCTTGAACTCAGCAAGGAGAGGCCCGAACTATTCGCTGCAAATAACGCGATCCTGCGAAATGAGGGAATGAAGATGGGCACTGGCCAAAAACTCTGGCAACGCGCAAAGCGGGTTATTCCCGGTGGCAACATGTTGCTCTCCAAGCGCGCGGAGATGTTTCTGCCAGACCAATGGCCGGCCTATTTTTCCAAATCGAAGGGTTGCAGGGTTTGGGACCTCGATGGCAACGAGTACATTGACATGTCTCTCATGGGCGTCGGTACAAATACGCTCGGATACGGCCATCCGGAGGTAGACGAGGCAGTACTGAGTACGGTGCGCGACGGCAACATGTCGACACTCAATTGTCCGGAAGAAGTTTACCTTGCCGAGAAGCTGATCGAAATCAATCCGTGGGCCGAAATGGTGCGTTTCGCCCGTTCCGGGGGAGAAGCGAACGCGATCGCAATCCGCATAGCGCGTGCCGCGAGCGGGCGAGACAAGGTTGCGGTTTGTGGCTATCACGGTTGGCACGACTGGTATCTTTCGGCAAACCTCGGCGAGGACGAGAGCCTCGCGGGTCATTTGCTGCCAGGCCTTGAGCCGCGCGGTGTTCCCCGCAGTTTGCGCGGAACCGTTTATCCGTTCAATTACAACGATTTCCAGGCGCTGGAGGCATTGACGAGCGCCCATGACATCGGCGTCATCAAGATGGAAGTCGTGCGCAACAAGGGGCCGGAGGATAATTTCCTGCAGAAGGTCCGGGATCTAGCGACGCGCAAGGGTATCGTCCTTATTTTCGACGAATGCACTTCGGGCTTCCGAGAGACCTTCGGCGGCCTCTACAAGAAGTATGGCGTTGAGCCCGATATGGCGGTGTTCGGCAAGACGCTAGGCAACGGTTATGCGGTTACCGCTACGGTTGGTCGTGCTGAGGTTATGGAAGCGGCGCAGTCGACGTTCATTTCCTCGACTTTCTGGACCGAACGGGTCGGGTCTGCCGCAGCGCTCAAGACGCTCGAGGTCATGGAACGCGAACGGTCGTGGGAGACGATCACCACGATTGGTGGCCAGGTGACGATGCGTTGGGAGACGCTTGCGAAGAAGCATGGCGTTTCAATCACGACGGCGGGCCTGCCTTCGTTGAGCACATACGCATTCAACAGCCCCAACGCTTTGGCCTACAAGACCTTCGTAACGCAAGAGATGCTGGCAAAGGGCTACCTTGCGTCCACCAACTTTTACGCCTGTGTCGAACATAGACCAGAATTGATCGACGGTTACTTCGAGGCTCTCGATCCTATCTTCGCGACGATCAGAGAATGCGAGGACGGGCGCGACATAATGGGCCTTCTGAATGGTCCTGTTTGCCATGCAGGCTTCCGGAGGCTCAACTGACGGTGGAAGGCAGTCTGCTGTGACGCAGGGTGATGTAAAGCGCCGACAAGTCCTATTCCGAGCCGACGCTTCGGAAACGATGGGGGCAGGGCATATCATGCGCTGCCTGACGCTTGCGGACGCCCTTGCCGTAGAATTCATCGACTGCGTATTTGTATGCCGATCCATTCCCTCGAGCCTAGCTCGCAGGATCGAGGCATCAGGTCACGGCGTGATAGTCATTCAGGCGAGCTTTGGTGTGCCGGATGTTCTGACCGAGGCGATCTGGTCGGTAGAAATGCAGGAGGAAGACGCGCGACATTGTCTTGACGCTGTCGCGGGGCAAGTGTTCGATTGGGTCGTTGTCGATCACTACGGCCTCGACGGGAATTGGCAGGCGGTCGCCCGCAGTCGAATACCGCGCATAATGGTCATCGATGATCTCGCTAACCGCGTCCATGATTGCGATCTGCTTCTCGATCAAAATCTGGGGCGCAAGCCCTTTGATTATGAAGGCCTTGTTCCACCGAGCGCGCGGGTATTGGCCGGTACTGAATTTGCGCTTCTGCGCCCGCAGTTCGCAGCCGCTCGCGCAGCGCGTTTGAGTAAGCGGGAAAGTCTGTCTTTCTCGCGCCTTCTGATTTCGCTCGGCGGCAGCGATCCGCAGAACTTGACCGGCCGGCTATTGAGCATGCTTGATGAAATGCAGTTGCCGGAAACGCTTCGAATCACGGTCGTACTTGGTGCGCTCGCACGTTTTGCCGACGATGTTCGCGAAGCGGCGCTAAAGGCCAGAAGGCCCACCGAGGTACTGGTTGATGTCAACGACATGGCCGGATTGATGGCAGAGTGTGATGTTGCCATCGGTGCCGCGGGAACAACGGCCTGGGAACGGTGCTGCGTCGGACTTCCAAGTATTGTGCTCGTGGTGGCCGAGAATCAGAGGCCAGGCGCGCTTGCATTGGCCGAGGCGGGATGTGCACTTGTCGCCTTTCCGGACACACCTACCGGCCTCAGGGTTGAACTCGACGACGCGTTTCGGGAGTTGCTGTCGGGAGGGCGAGAGGCCATCTCGCGCAATATTGAGAATCTGGGCATTGATGGTTTCGGCGCCCCGCGCGTGGCAGGAGCCCTCGCACAGGTCGAAGCCACCATGTTGGTTGGAAGGTTGCGCCGTGTTGGCGAGGCGGATCTTGATCTGTTGCTCGAATGGCGCAACGACGATGCGATCAGAATGTCGATGCTCACACAGGATGTCATTGATCCGGAGGATCACCAAGCTTGGTTCGACAAAGCTGCAATGAGCGCGGATCGGCGGCTGTTGATTTTCGAGCGCGGAGGCGAACCATCAGGTTTTGTCAATTTCAGGATAGATCCCGCAAATCGAACCGCGACCTGGGGCTTTTACAAAGCGCCGGCTGCCGCACGCGGAACGGGCCGTCTGCTGGGCAAGGCTGCACTGGACTACGCTTTTGGCCAGCTTGGTCTACACAAGGTCTGGGCCGAAGTTCTGCCGTCCAATGAGGCGTCGAACAGGATGCATGTCTCGCTTGGCTTCAGGCAGGAGGGGAAGCTCCGCGAAGCCTACAAGATCGGTGGCAGCTATATTGATGTCGTGTACTATGGCCTGCTTGAGCAAGACTGGAATGACTATGTTGAAAACGAATACAAACACTAATATCGAAATTGCGGGCCGTGGCATTGGAAACGGCTTCTCCCCCTTCGTCATTGCTGAGCTCTCGGCCAATCACAACGGCCGGCTCGATGTTGCCATGCGGATCGTTGAGGAGGCTAAAAAGGCGGGCGCGGATGCCGTAAAGATCCAGACCTATCGTCCGGACACGATCACCCTTGATAGCAATGCCGACGCCTTTCAGATCCACGGCGGACTTTGGGATGGCCGGACGCTTTATGAGCTATACGAAGAAGCTCATATGCCTTGGGAATGGCACAAGCCGCTTTTCGACCACGCGAAGAAGGTCGGAATCACCATTTTTTCGTCACCCTTTGACAAGACCGCAATCGACCTCCTGGAAGACCTGAATGCACCAGCCTACAAGATCGCTTCCTTTGAGGCGATCGATCATGCGCTGATCCGCTATGCTGCATCGACGGGTAAGCCGATGATTATCTCGACAGGGATGGCGGACGATGAGGAAATTGAAGAGGCGATCGAGGCGGCGAGGTCGGGTGGCTGCCGGGAACTTGCCATTCTGCACTGCGTCTCCGGATATCCCGCGCCACCTGAAGATTACAATCTTCGAACGATCCCCGACATGATTTCGCGCTTTGGCGTGGTCACCGGTCTCTCGGATCACACACTCGACAATACGACCGCAATCGCAAGCGTCGCGCTTGGCGCGTCCATCATCGAGAAGCACTTCACGCTAGACCGCAACGGCGGCGGTCCCGATGACAGCTTCTCTCTGGAACCGGGCGAGATGAAGGCGCTGTGCGACGGAGCACGCACCGCCTGGCAGGCAATCGGCAACGTGGATTATGGCCGCAAGTCCAGCGAACAGGGCAATGTGCAGTTTCGCCGTTCACTCTATTTCGTCAGGGACATGCAGGCAGGCGAGACGATCACCGAGGACAGTATCCGGAGTGTTCGTCCCGGTTACGGGCTTGCGCCCAAGCACTTGGACAGCCTTGTCGGTCGCAGGCTCAAGGCGGACGTCGTTTTTGCGACGCCCGTCTCCTGGGATGTTGTCGAATAGAGCAAGCAACGCGCCGAGTTTTCTGGCGTCGACCGAAAGGCAGACATGAAGATCGTTTCGACAATTGAAGCGCGCATGACTTCGAGCAGGCTGCCGGGCAAGCCGCTTCTGGACGCCGCGGGACGGCCGATGCTGGAGCATCTTGTGCGCCGCCTGAAGGCTGTTCCCTCGATAGACGACATCGTGCTTGCGACGACCGTGAACGCGGCTGACCAACCGCTAGTCGATCTTGCCGCTGAACTGGGGATCAAGGCGTTTCGTGGATCGGAGGACGACGTGATGCTGCGTGTCATCGAGGCGGCTCGGTCAGCAGATGCCGATGTCATCGTCGAGATTACCGGCGACTGCCCGGTCATAGATCCAGAAATCATCGAGCAGGCTATTCGCATGTTCAAGGCGCACCAGGCGGACTATGTTAGCAACGCGGTCATTCGAAGCTATCCGGACGGCATGGATGTGCAAGTCTTCGCGCTCGATACATTGATCAAATCGGCAACGATGACGGATTCGGCACTCGACCACGAGCACGTCACTCTGCACATTCGCGACAATCCGGAGATCTTCTCGCAGATCCATCTTGTCGCGCCGCCAGAGCAGACGTGGCCGGAGCTTGGTCTGACGCTGGACGAAAAAAGCGATTACGTCCTGCTGAAGAACCTCATCGAGCATTTCGACGCATCCAACCCGTTGTTCTCTTGCCTCGATGCGGTCCGCTATCTGCGTGCGAATCCCGATCTTCTCGACCTCAACAGGGATGTTGTCCGGAAGGGGAATACGTGACCGTCGCACTGGTCTCCCACGATGCAGGCGGAGCCGAGATACTGAGCAGCTGGGCGTTGCGCAGCCCGGAGCCATGCATTCTGGTTGCCGATGGCCCCGCTGGTTCCATTTTTCGGCGCAAATGCCCAGAGCTTCTGTCGGTCACGCTGCGTGAAGCTGTCACGGCAGCCGACTGGCTGCTCTGCGGCTCAGGCTGGCAGTCTGGGCTCGAGCGCGAAGCGATACGTGCCGGACGCGCGGCTGGCAAGAAGACCGTGACCTTCCTCGATCACTGGGTGAATTATCGCCAGCGTTTTGAAGAAAATGGGAAGTTGATCCTGCCGGACGAAATACGGGTCGGCGACATCGATGCGCTGCGCATAGCCAAGGCGACCTTCCCCGACCACCCTATCGAGTTGGAAGATAATCCGTACCTCCTCGATCTCCGTGACCAGATCGCAGCTGTCGCCGCTTCGCAGCAGACGCAGGCCGGCTCTGGCGCTATCTTGTATGTTTGCGAGCCCATCGCCGACCACGCTGAACAGGCCCATGGTGATGCCAGATATTTCGGCTACACCGAGCACGATGCTCTTCGCTTCTTCCTGGATAACGCAAGCCTTCTGGACAACCATGGGCGACACATTCTTATCCGCCCACACCCTTCAGAGAAGGCAGAAAAATATGCCTGGGCGAAGGAAGTCACTCAACAGCCGATTTCTTTTGGCGGTGACGGGACGCTGCTGGAGGAGACGCTTGGTGCCGACATCGTCGTGGGATGTGAGTCGATGGCGCTGATTGTCGGCTTGCTTGCCGGGAAGCGTGTGGTTTCGTCCATTCCTCCAGGTGGGCGAACATGCCAGTTGCCTCATGGGGGCATCGAACACCTCGCGATCCTGGAGGCTGCTGCCCGTGGTTGAAGCCAAGCGCTGCCTCATTATCGGACTGGGCCAGATTGGGGCGGGCTATGATATCGACTCCGGACCCGACGGCGGCATCTACACCCATGCACGCTCGATCGCGCTGCATCCGTCGTTTGAACTCGTTGGCGGAGTGGATCCGCTTGAATCACAACGCCAACGCTTTCAGGTAAGATATGGCGTAGAGGCCTTTGAGAGTATCGGGCTCGCAATGCGTAGCCTACAACCGGAGATCGTCGTGATCGCGACACCCGCCGAGTTGCACTTGCGCCACGTGGAGCAGGTGCTCGCGGTCAACACCCCCGAGATCATCATCTGCGAGAAGCCGCTCGCTCTTTCGGAAGCTCAAGGCGCTGAGTTGGTGCGCCGTTGCGAAGAGGCGGGCGTGGCTCTCTTCGTCAATTTCATCAGGCGATCGGAACCCGGAGCGATCGAAGTTCGCCGTCGCATCGAGGCAGGCGAGATCGCCGCGCCGCTCAAAGGCTCCTTCTGGTACTCGAAAGGCCTGTTCAACAACGGCTCGCATTTCATCAACTTGCTGCAGTATTGGCTGGGTGCGATCAAGGAACATGCGGTTCTCGACGAGGGACGTCACTGGGCTGGATGCGATCCGGAGCCGGATGTTCGTATTGTGTTCGACCGCGGATCCGTGGTCGTTCAAGCCGCCTGGGAAGAAGCCTTCTCGTTCTATGGAGGGGAGCTCCTCAGCCACTCTGGCCGGTTGGCTTACCGTAACGGCGGCAGTCTGATCGAGTGGCAAGGCCTTAGCCGCGACGAGAACTTTACCGGCTACAGTGTGCTTTCGGCCCAGGTGGAGAACATCCACAATGATATGGACAGGTACCAATGGCATGTGTACGAACAGCTCTCGCATTTTCTTGCCGACGAGCCTTCTGAACTATGCAGTGGCCGCGAGGCATTGGCGACGTTGAGGGTCGTTGCGGCGATAGCCGGACGCTACAGGAATGAAATCTGATATGGAAAGACTGGCACTTTTCGGCGGATCCAAGGTCATAGACGTACCCCTTGAGCGCTACAATTCGATGGGCGAAGAGGAGGTCGCGGCAGCAAGTGCGGTCGTTGCAAGCGGCGTTCTATCCAAATTCATTGGAGGCTGGGAGCCGGACTTCTACGGCGGCCCGAAAGTCCAGGAATTTGAACGCCAATGTGAAGCCTACTTCAACGTCAGACACGCCGTCACGGTGAACTCCTGGACGTCGGGGCTCATTGCAGCTGTCGGCGCTATCGGCATCGAGCCGGGCGATGAGGTCATCGTCTCGCCTTGGACGATGTGCGCCAGTGCGACCGCTATTCTTCAGTGGAACGCAATACCTGTATTCGCCGACATCGAGACCGAGACTTTTTCTCTCGATCCCGCCTCGATCGAGGCGAACATAACGCCTTATACGAAGGCGATCATGGCAGTCGATATCTTCGGGCAGTCTTGCGACATGGAAGCCCTGATGGATATTGCGCGTCGACATAACCTGAAAGTCATCTGCGATACGGCGCAGGCTCCGGGCGCGCTCTACAATGGCGCCTATGCAGGGACGCTGTCGGATGTCGGTGGTTATAGCCTGAACTATCATAAGCATATCCATACCGGCGAGGGCGGCATTCTCGTCACGAATGACGACACGCTCGCGGAAAAGATGCGCCTTATCCGCAATCATGCCGAGGGCGTGGTTGGTGGCAAGGGAACAAACGACCTTGTCAATATGATCGGGTTCAATTTCCGGCTCGGTGAGATCGAATGTGCGATCGGTATCGAGCAGCTGAAGAAGCTCTCTGGTTTCGTGGAGAGCCGGCAGGTCGCGGCAGATCGCCTTACAGCGGGTCTATCCGGCTTGAAGGGCTTGCGCACGCCAATCGTACGCGAGGGCTCGACACACGTTTACTATGTCTATCCCATGGTGCTTGATATCGAGGCGCTCGGCGTTTCGCGTGCGCGGATTGTCGAGGCACTGGAGACCGAAGGCCTCGAAGGCTTGGCGGCGGGGTATGCAAACGTACACTTGCTGCCGATGTACCAGAAGAAAATCGCCTTCGGAAATTCCGGATTCCCGTGGACCTCGGATATCTGCAAGCGCGACGTAAGCTACGCCAAGGGTATCTGCCCTGTTGCTGAACACCTTCATGATGTCTCTTTCCTTGGTTTCGAGATGTGCTTGCACCGCCTGACTGATCAGGAAGTCGACAAGGTTGTAGCCGTGTTTCAAAAAGTGTGGGCTAATCTGGACTCGTTGCGCTGACCTCTGCGAGAGTGGAACATTCCATGCCAAGTGTCGCATTCAGTGATTTACGAGGCGAGTTAGTCGGTTTGCGCGTATTCCAAAGTTCCGACATAACCGCCGAGTATATTTCATGGCTCAATGACCCAGAGGTGACGCGGTACAGCAACCAGCGCTTTATTCATCACACCGAGGAAAGTTGCAGATCTTATCTGGCAAGCTTTGAGGGCAGCTCAAACGGCTTCTGGTCGGTGTCCCGCCTGGAAGACAATAAGCCGATAGGTACCATGACAGCCTACGTTGCCGAATATCACGGGACCGTGGATATCGGGATCATGATTGGGTGCCGTGATGTTTGGGGACAGGGTTACGGTCAAGATGCTTGGAGTACGGCCGTCGATTGGTTTCACTCTCAAGCAGGGTTTCGCAAAGTGACAGCAGGAACCATGCGCTCAAACCGGTCCATGATGCGGTTGTTAGAGCGCTCAGGCATGGCGCTGGAGTGCGTTCGCCCGCGACAAGAATTGCTGGACGGTACACCACAGGACCTGTGTTATTTTGCCAAGTATAACGAAGGCCGGTAGCCATGAAAAGTATACCGTGTAAATCTACAATATCTCGAACGAAGCTGGTGGAATCATAATGGCTGCGCTGAAGTCGCATCTGGTCGGTATCAGGTCCCGTATTCTTGAGTTGGCGTATCGCTTCGCGCATGCGAGCAAAGTGTTCTCGAGGCGGTTTTTCACG
This sequence comes from Rhizobium sp. Root708, assembly GCF_001429725.1. GTDB lineage: Bacteria > Pseudomonadota > Alphaproteobacteria > Rhizobiales > Rhizobiaceae > Rhizobium. The sequence goes on from NZ_LMHV01000042.1 coordinate 356,080, forward strand.
CTCGCGATACCGGGTCATGTTCAGCTGGACGAGAGTTTCGTTTTTGAGGTGCCTCGCGCCAAGGATCGCGGTGCGAAGGCGCCAGACGGAAAATACTACAGCAAATATTACAATCTTCAGTGGAAAGAGCTGCCGGTGGGCATCAAGGACGCGATCCGGAAGTACGATTCCGTAATCCGGATGTACCTTGGCGACGACTATCTAATCAATGATGGTTTGATTTGGCGCAACATGTCGATTCCGCCTGAGTTCAAGGGAAACGAGCTTTTCAGCCAACACTGGCACTATGACAAAGTCGTTGACTTCAGAAATATTCAGTTGTTCGTTTTGCTGCATGACACGACTGAGGATGATGGTCCCTTCGAGTATGTGGTGGAACCTGACGAGCATAACTTGATGCCGTCGGTGCTGAAGCGCACGAATATGGATGTTGGCGTGAAGACCGCCAAATTGACGGGGAAACGCGGTGACTGCTTCCTTTTCTCGACGGGTTCAACGCCGCATCGCGCGGGTGTTCCTGCCGAAGGTCGGCACCGCGATATCTTCAGCATCGCATTCTTCCCGGCCTACACGAAGATAGGGACGAGCTCCAAAGCGCTCCTGTCGCAAAGCTGAGCACTTCGCCGATGGAAACGATGCGCAGGACGCTTCTGATCGAGCCCTATGGTTACGTTCGCGAACGCTTCGAGCCCGATGCGCGCATCGCCATCTACGCCGGCAAGACCGTCAAATGGCGGCTTGCTGAGCACGAACAGGTTTTTGATATCGTACATCCAGTGGATGAGAGTTTTAGTCATCTTGCTGATGTCGATTTCGAGGATGTGAAGGCAAGGATTAGCGCGAATATTCCTCTTTTCTATCGCTGGATGGGCGAGAGTGACACCTATGAAGACAATCAGCGTTCCTTCTTGATTTTTGTGCTGCGCCTGACTGAGGTGTTGCGACGTCTGGAGGTCAAGCACGCGATTTTCTTTACGGGTGTTGCGCACCACGTTGAATACACGCTCATCGAGATCGCCTGCCGGCTTGCCAACGTAAAGCAAGTCTTTCTGTATCCAATGCCGTTTGGGCCCGGAGGGCGGCTGCTGCCAGTGGTGCAGACGAATTCCATCAAGGATCGCGAATTTCTCGAGTTCGAGTTGTCAGGTGTCGATTTTAGGGACGATGTCATCGCCTATCGCGACAACTATCTTGCGCGTGGCGTTCCTAAGCAGAACGAGCGTATCGGTGGTCCGGCGGTCAGCCGCTCGTACGCCTACTTCAAGCTCGCCGAACGCGAGGCAAGGCAACGCGTAAAGATGATTGTAAGGAAGCAACCTGCTGTCCCACATTTGATCGATCGACGCAGGGGATATGGCTTGTCGGCGATGTCCCGTGTGATCAATCGGCAGAAATACGCGCTGGATTATTATTCGTCGAAGGCAATTTCGAACGAGGAAGCTGAACGGCTGATCGCAAAAGAAAATCCATTGCCGCTCCTCTATGCTCACTATCAGCCGGAGGCTTCGACCTTTCCCGAAGGCGGTTCGTTCAGCGACCATCTCGATGTCGTGTTGGCGATCAGAAGGGCAGGTTACTCCGGGAAAATTTTTTACAAGGAACATCCGGGTAGCTGGATCTACTATTCCAAGATTACGGGATTTTCGCTCGTCGGGATCGCGCGCTCCGTCGAATACTATCACCAGCTTGAAGCATTGGGATGTGTCTTTCTGCAGCCGCGTTTCCGTCCGGGTGACGCAATGATGCGGCAGGTGTTACCGGTAACAATTACCGGGTCTATTGCCGTCGAACGCAGCCTCACGGGGTGGCGAACCTGCTGTGCCGGTGTTCCGTGGTTCAAGCACGCACCGGGTGTGACCGGGATCGATGATTGCTTCGGGCCAGGCGGAATTTTCTACGATCCGGAAAAGTGGAGAACCGGCGAGCACGAGGGTATTGATTGGTTTGCGGAGCATCTGTCGCGCAAAACGGTTGCAAATTATCCAGGAATCGGCACCGGGGTAGCCTCGACGCGCGAGAGCGACAAACAGGAATTCCTTGGCGAACTTCGGCTCATGATCGATTCTCTCGCGTCGTCTGTTCAACCGAACGGGACAGGCGCGTTGCCTCAGGCGGGTGCGGTGTGAGTTTTCTATCCAGAATCATCCGCAAACTTACACGAATATCGACCTCTCTTTGCTTCCGAGTGACGCGCGGTCTGTTCACCGGGACGATCCGGATAGATTCGAGCTCCATTGCCAGAACTTCATGGAGCAAGGGGGTGACCTTGCGGGGCGTCGTTGCGATCGACGATGCTTCGCTGGAGATCGGCAGATCGTGCAGCATAGCAAAGGGAGCGGAAGTCGGCGTGGCAGGTAAGGGCGCGATCGTCCTTCACGACGGGGTGTCGCTGGGCCCGAGAACGATCGTGTCAACGACCGGCGGGCGGATTGAAATCGGGAAGAAGACGTCCTTCTTTTCGGATGGTCTCGTTTCCGGCGAAGTTAGCATCGGTGCTGATTGCCTGTTTGCCAACAACGTCACCGTGCTCACCGGCACGCACGAAATCTACGGCGAAGGGACAATCCGAGAGAACGACGCTGCCGCCAGCCGGAAACCCGGTTACAAACCTTTTCGGCCTGTTTCGATCGGCGCGGATTGCTGGTTGGGCGCAAACAGCGTGATTCTCCCGGGGGTAACCTTGGGCCGCGGTTGCGTCGTCGGTGCGAATGCGGTTGTCACGAAGAGTTTTCCGGATTATTCGATCCTCGCAGGCGTACCTGCGGCAGTCATAGGCTCTCGTCGTGACGCAAAGATAAAATAGCTCTTCTACCGAAAGTCCGACTGAAACCCGCATGAGGTTCCCATGACGCCTGCCCCAATCCACGCACTGATGATGAAGGGCCGCTCGGCCGTCCGGAAAGCGGTGAACCTCGTGTCCGGCAAGGATGGCAAGGCGATCCCCGTCAAGCCTGGTTCCGTTTCCGGCCTCAGGGTCCATCTCGGTGCGGGCCCGATCAACCTGCAGGGCTGGGTCAATATCGATGCACGCGAAGCTCCGCATATTCACCTGATCGCGAACAACTTCGATCTCGTTGAGTTCGCCGATGGAACCGTTGCCGAAATATATCTGTGCCATGTGCTTGAACACTTCTCGTTCGAGGAGTCTGAACAGCTGCTGCGGAATTTTCGGAAGAAGCTGAAGCCAGGCGGCACGCTACGCATTTCCGTTCCGCATTTCGATCACCTGGTCGCGATATATCAGGCGAACAGCAACAACCTCGAAATCGTGAAGCGCGCGCTGATGGGTGGACAGGACTACGAGTACAATTTCCACAAGTCGATATACAACAAGGCGTTGCTCTCTAGCCTCATGCTTGCCTGTGGTTATGCGAACCCGCAGGAGTGGACGACCGCCGGTGAGTTTGGCGCTGATCTCGGCGACTGGTCCAACAAGAATTTCGATACGCCAGCCGGGAGTTTTCCGGTGAGCCTGAATATCAAGGCCGTTGTCGCCGGTACCTGATCGAAGTCATGACCAGATCTGTCTCCATCGTTGCGTCCACGCTTCCAATCGCTTTTCTGGCGGCGCGCGCGGAAGCGCTGGGCGTCGATCGGATCGTCGCAACGTCAGCCAACCTGAATCGCTCCTATGGCTATCTCGCCCGCAAGATCGGTCGCGAGATGGAAATCGAGACAACGCCGCCGGGCTTCGTTCGCCAATCGCTCTACTTTGCGCTCCTGGTCGCAAAATGCAGGTTTCTCGGTCGAAGGCTCGTCATTTTCCACGAGTGCTGCATGCCCGTGTTGGATCTCTTGATCCTGCTCCTTCGCCCGAAGGGGGATCACTTCCCTCAGGTCTCTATGCTCGGCTCGATCCCTATGGACATTTCGGCAGCGCCGAAATCCAAGCTTTTGACATTGCTTAGAATATGTCGCCTCGATCGCTTCTTCGTGCTCTACTACTCGCCGCCAGTCGGAGACAATCCCGGCGAATACAGCCTGTCGCTGAAAGCTTATCCGCGCTCGGTTGTGAGCCACCCGGTAGGTTATGCTGGAGAGGCACCATCGGCCATAGAGGCGGAGGATGTGCCTCTGCGGTCACGCACCATCCTGTTATTGACTGGAAAAGCTCTTTCACCGGACGAAGATCAGATCGCCGTTTTCAGTGGTATAGTGGAAAGCGCAGCAAAATACGGCTTCCGATGCGATGTGAAGGATCATCCGAATCCCTATTTCAGGTTGGGCTTTGCCAGCGAGGCGGCTCCGTCCATCGATCCGGAGATGCCATCTGAACTTCTCGACGACGATTATGCGCTCGTTATCGGCGCGTCCTCGACAGGATTGCTCAGATATGGCAATCGAGCGTTCAGTATCATCGAAATGCTGCCGTCGCTTTCGGCGGAAGAAACAGGTCTGGCGAAGAAGCACTTTGATATGGCGGCACCTGGGCACACGCTGCGTTATCTCGAGAGCCTGCAGCAGCTGGAATCGATTCTTGAGGAACTCAGTCTATGAAGATCTTGGTAACGGGTGCTGATGGCTTCATCGGTTCTCATTTGACGGAAGCTCTCGTCCGAGCCGGCCACGACGTGCGCGCGTTCGTTCTCTACAATTCCTTCGGCTCGTGGGGCTGGCTGGACTCAAGCGAGCCCGAGATCCGCAAGAGCCTCGATATCTTTACCGGAGATGTCCGCGACCCACATGGCGTGAAGACCGCGATGAAGGGCTGTGACGCGGTTCTTCATCTTGCCGCGCTGATCGCGATCCCATACTCCTATCATTCTCCGCAGTCCTACGTGGAAACGAATATCACCGGGACGTTGAACGTGTTGCAGGCAGCGCGCGAACTCGAGGTCGGCCGCGTCATTCACACGTCTACCAGCGAGGTGTACGGGACCGCCCGCTTTGTCCCGATCACCGAGGATCACCCGTTGCAGGGACAGTCCCCGTATTCCGCCACCAAGATCGGCGCGGACCAGCTCGCGCTGTCGTTCCATGCGGCCTTTGGCACGCCGGTTGTCGTCGCACGGCCCTTTAACACCTATGGGCCGCGTCAATCGGCTCGTGCGGTGATTCCGACCATCATCTCGCAGATCGCCGCCGGCAAGTGCCAGATCAAGCTCGGCTCGATCTCGCCGACGCGTGATTTCAGTTTCGTCGCAGACACGGTGTCGGCATTCCTTGCTGTCTTGAATTCCAGCAAGGGGCTGGGCGAGGTCATAAACTTTGGCAGCAACTTCGAGATATCGATCGGCGAAACCGCCGAACTCATCGCCGAGGCGATGAACGCCAAGATTGAAATTCTGACCGACGAGGCCAGGATCAGGCCGGACAGGTCTGAAGTCGAGCGGCTTTGGGCGGACAACTCGAAGATGCGCGGCCTTTTCGACTGGGCGCCGCTTTACGGTGGCCGGGATGGTTTCAGACGTGGTATTGAAGAAACGGCAGCATGGCTCGCTCGGCCCGAGAATTTGAGCGGATATAAACCGGATATCTACAATCTATGATCGATGATGTCGAAAAGCCTTCGCTGCGTGCTGATCTGGGCACCGCTATCGTCGGAGCGATTGAGGAGGTGCTTGGCCCGGTCAAGGCCGATCTTCACGCCCCCGTCTTCGCCGGCAATGAATGGGTGTACCTGAAGGATTGCCTCGATTCCACGTTCGTGTCGTCGGTCGGCGCTTATGTCGATCGTTTCGAGCGGGACCTTGCCGCCTTCACCGGTAGCGCGCACGCAGTTGCCGTTGTGAACGGCACGGCGGCCCTTCACGTTGCGCTTCTACTTGCAGGGGTCGAGCGAGACGACGAGGTTCTCGTGCCGGCTCTAACCTTTGCTGCAACCGCCAATGCCGTCAGCTATTGCGGCGCCGTTCCCCATTTCGTTGACAGCAGCGATGACACGCTCGGGATCGATCCCGAAGCGCTCGACAGCTGGCTTTCCTTCAAGACCGAGCAGGTGCGTGGGTTGTGCGTGAACCGCGACACCGGCAGGGTCATTCGCGCGGTCGTTCCCATGCATACGTTTGGGCATCCCTGCGATATGGATGGCCTGTTGCGCGTTGCGCGCAAACACTCGTTGCAGATTGTCGAAGATGCCGCGGAGTCTCTCGGCAGCTACTATCACGGTCGCCATACCGGCACCTTCGGTCTGATCGGCACCTTGAGCTTCAATGGCAACAAGACGCTCACGACCGGTGGCGGTGGAGCAATTCTGACCAACGACGAGCAATTGGCTCGACGCGCCAAGTTCATCACGACGACTGCCAAGCGTCCTCACAAATGGGAATATGTCCATGATGAGGTTGGCTTCAACTATCGTCTGCCAAACCTGAATGCTGCCCTTGGATGCGCCCAGCTGGAGCAATTGCCAGGCTTCCTCAAGGCCAAGCGTGCGCTGCACGAGAAGTACCGGCAGGTCTTCGCGCGGCTGGATGGCGTCGAACTCGTTCATGAGCCGGAGAACTGCCTGAGCAATTACTGGCTTCAGGCTTTGAAGCTGAAGAAAGTGGATCTGCAACTGCGCGACGGCATCCTCGAGCAGACGAACGCCGCAGGCTATATGACCCGCCCGGTCTGGAAACTAATGCATGGTCTGCAGCAGTTCGAGGCCTGCCCTCGCGCGCCGCTCGATGTAGCCGAAAAGCTCGAAAAGACGCTGATCAACATTCCGAGTGGAGCGGGACTTGTGTGAGTGGTTTGCTTCTTGTCGGCGGCGGAGGGCATTGCAGATCCTGCATCGACGTCATAGAGGCTGACGCGCGCTACACTATCCGCGGCGTCGTGGATCGGCAGCCTGCCGCAGTCGCGGATCTGCTTGGATATCCGCTTCTCGGTGATGACGCCATGCTGGCGTCCCTTCTGGAGCGTGAGCGCAACGCGCTCGTCACGGTTGGGCAGATCAAAAGTGCCGAGGCAAGAATCCGCCTCTATTCGCTTCTGAAATCGGTCGACGCTGTATTGCCCAGTATCGTTTCCCCGCATGCCTATGTTTCGAAACATGCTGGTATGGGTGAGGGGACGGTCGTATTCCACGGCGGGATCGTCAACGCCCGCGCCTTCATCGGGCGGAACTGCATCGTCAACAGCAGGGCTCTCATCGAGCATGATGCCGTCGTCGGCGATCATTCCCATATATCCACCGGTGCACTCGTCAACGGGAGTTGCCATATCGGCAACGGAACCTTCGTCGGGAGCGGGGCTGTCGTTCATAACGGCGTCAAGATTGGCTCGGGCTGCGTCATCGCGGCCGGAGCCGTGGTGAAAAACGACGTGCCGGATGGCACGCTAATGAGAGGCGACCAATGACAAAAGGACAGCACACGCTCGTCATTGCGGAGGCCGGCGTAAACCACAACGGCGATGTCGGGATCGCCCGTAGGCTTGTCGAAGCAGCGGCGGAAGCGGGCGCTGATCTGATCAAGTTCCAGACCTTCACAGCCAACAAGATTGTTACGGCCACCGCGCCCAAGGCCGAGTATCAGATGGCTGGCGGAGACGGTTCGTCGTCGCAGATCGCGATGCTGCGCCAATTGGAACTGTCGCCGGCGATGCACGAGGAGCTGGCGTCGTATTGTGCCGAATGTGGCATTGGCTTTTTCAGCACCGGATTCGATATCGAGAACATCGATTACCTTCTCGGTCTGGGACAACGTGTCATCAAGATACCCTCTGGCGAGATGACGAATCTTCCCTACCTGCGGCATGTAGGTTCGCTTGGTCTTGAAATCCTGATGTCGACTGGAATGTGTTCGCTTGGCGATATCGAGGCTGCAATCGATGCCGTCGAAGCCGCTGGAACCTCCCGCAGCGAGATCACCGTGCTCCATTGCAATACCGAGTACCCGACGCCCTATTCCGACGTGAACCTGTTGGCCATGGCGAATATCGGGAAGGCGTTTGGCGTAAAGATCGGTTATTCCGACCATACGAACGGTATCGAGGTATCTGTGGCGGCTGTCGCTCTCGGCGCAACCGTCATCGAGAAGCACTTTACTCTTGACCGGACGATGCCGGGCCCTGACCACGCAGCGAGCCTCGAGCCCGCACAGTTGAAGGCCATGATTTCCGCGATCCGGAATATCGAACAGGCGCTGGGTGACGGTATCAAGCGCCCCACAACGAGCGAACGGAAGAATATCCCGATTGCGCGGCGCTCGATCGTCGCTCAAAAGACCATCAGGCAGGGCGACCTGTTCGACGCCGACAATATCGCAGCCAAGCGGCCGGGCACGGGGATTTCTCCCATGCGATGGGACGAGGTCGTCGGTCGCGTGGCCAAACGTGAATTCGCACCAGACGAGTTGATCGAACTGTGAAAAAAATCTGCGTCATAACGGGCTCGCGCGCCGAATTCGGACTGTTGCGCTTGTTGATGCAAGCCATTCAGCAATCGCCGGTCATGACCCTGCAGGTCGTTGCGACGGGCGCTCATCTGTCGCCCGAATTTGGTCTGACCTATCGCGAGATCGAAGCTGCCGGCTTTCACATCGACCGCAAGGTCGAGATGCTCCTAAGTTCCGACACCAGCGTTGGGGTGACAAAGTCGATAGGTCTCGGCGTTATAGGCTTCGCCGACGCCCTGCAGGATCTCGATCCCGACTTGGTCGTATTGTTGGGGGACCGGTACGAAATTCTCGGAGCCGCTACGGCGGCGATGATCGCACACAAGCCGATCGCCCATCTGCACGGTGGTGAAAAGACGGAAGGCGCATTCGACGACGCCATCCGCCACGCGATCACCAAGATGTCCCATCTGCACTTTGTTGCCGCCGAGGAATATCGTCGTCGGGTCATTCAGCTCGGAGAAGACCCCGCGCGTGTCCATCTCGTCGGTGCGCTCGGCATCGACAGCCTCATGCAAATGACTCTGATGAGCCTGCCTGAACTGGAGGAGAGCCTCGACTTCCGGTTGGGGAACCGCAATCTGCTGGTGACGTTTCACCCCGAAACCTTGCTGCCGGGCCTCGCGGAGCGGCACACGAAAGAGCTTCTTGATGCTCTTGGCAGCCTTGAGGACACCAACATCGTCTTCACCCTGCCAAATGCTGATACGGAAGGCAGGAAGGTCACGTCGATGATCGAGGCCTTCGCCGCCGAGCATTCCAACGCGCGTGCCTACACGTCTCTCGGGCAACTGCGCTACCTATCGCTGGTGGCCGCCGTCGATGTCGTCGTCGGTAATTCGTCGAGCGGTATCATCGAGGTGCCGAGCCTCAAAAAACCGACGGTCAATATCGGCGAGCGTCAAAAGGGTCGTATCCGGGCCGCAAGCGTCATCGATTGCGAGCCAAGGCGGGACGATATTCTACGGGCAATCGCGGCAACCTATGACGCGGACTACCGCAAGAAACTCGAGAACAATGTGAACCCCTATGGTTCCGGCGGCGCGAGCGGCGCCATAGCGAATATTATCGAAAGCTGCGATCTTTCCGCACTGATCCGGAAGCAGTTTTACGATCTGGATTGGACTGGGAGCGCGGTCGAATGAGTGATTCTCAAATCTGGCGCAAAGCGTCCCTGAAGCTTGACGCGACCATCAAGGACGCGATCCAGAACCTGGACGCGGTTGCGATCAAGATCGTGCTGGTGGTCAACGAAGACGGGCAGCTAGAAGGTACCGTCTCGGACGGCGATATAAGGCGCGGCTTGCTCCGCGGTCTGACGATGGACAGTTCGATCTCGAACATCGTACATCGCGACGCTTTCGTCGTTCCGCCTGAGCTTGGCCGCGAGACCGTGCTGCAGCTGATGAACCTGAACAAGGTCCAGCAGATCCCGATTGTTGACAAGGCACAAAGGGTCGTCGGGATCCATCTTTGGGACGAGATTACAGCGCCTGCCGAGCGGTCAAACCTCATGGTCATCATGGCGGGGGGCAGAGGTACGCGGCTGATGCCGCATACGGAGAACTGCCCAAAGCCCATGGTTGAAATCGCGGGCAAGCCGATGATGGAGCATATCATCGAGCGGGCCAAATCGGAAGGTTTTCGCAACTTTCTGGTGTCGATCCATCACCTCGGCAACATGATCGTGGACTACTTTGGCGATGGCGCAGCATGGGGTGTAAACATCGCCTACCTCCGGGAAGACCAGCCGCTCGGCACCGCAGGCGCTTTATCGCTGATCGATCCGCGCCCCACTGAGCCATTTATAGTTACGAACGGTGATGTAATAAGCGATATAAGGTACGGAGAAGTACTTGAATTTCATGTAAAGCATCAGGCCGCGGGAACAATGGCCGTGCGACTCTATGAATGGCAGCACCCATTTGGCGTCGTACACACGGACGGAATCAATATTGTTGGCTTTGCGGAGAAACCGGTTACCCGGAATCACATCAATGCGGGCGTTTACGCCTTTAATCCCGCAGTAATTGAAAGTCTTGTATTGGGCGAGCAGTGTGATATGCCGACTTTATTTGAAAGATTACAGTCGCAGTCGATCCGTACGGTAGCTTATCCAATGCACGAGCCTTGGCTGGACGTCGGGAGACCTGCCGACCTGGCGTCTGCGAACAGCTCGATAAAAAGGCATTGAAGAAACATGAAGAGAGACGTGCAGAAACAATACAACCTACCGTCCGATATTAAGTTCTGCGCCAACTGCACCGTCTCAAATCAGCGCCCACGCATCACCTTCGACGAGAAGGGTGTTTGCTCCGCCTGCAACTATGCGAATTTCAAACGACACGGAATTAATTGGGAAGAGCGCGACAAGGAACTCGCTGCCCTTTGTGACCGACATCGCAAGAACAATGGTGAGTACGACGTCATCGTTCCCTGCAGCGGTGGCAAGGATGGCAGCTTCGTTGCGCATCAGCTCAAGTACAAGTACGGGATGAATCCGCTTGCCGTAACATGGGCGCCTCTGAACCCGACAGCAATCGGCCGCCAGAACCTCGATGCCTTCATCGCATCCGGCTTTAACCACATCCTGGGAACGCCAAATCCTGTTGTCACCCGTAAGCTGACCAGCCTGTCGTTCAAGCATCTTGGCGATCCTTTCCAGCCATTCATCTATGGCCAGACGAACTACCCGCTCCACATGGCCGTGAAGCACAATGTCCAGCTCATCATGTATGGTGAGAATGGCGAAGTCGAATACGGCGGCGATATGAAAAACGCGTTCAAGCCGACGCGCGATATCGCCGACCACGACAAGCACTATTTCTCGGGTCTCCCGCCGCAATTCTGGGCCGAGCACGGCGTATCCCTCGCCGATCTTTATCAGTTCATGGCGCCGAGATACGACGACATCAAGAAGAACGAGACCGAGATCCACTTCTTCGGTTACTACAAGTTCTGGGACCCGCAGGAGAACTACTACTACTGCCTCGAGCATACGGGCTTCACGCCGAACACCGAGCGATCGGAAGGAACCTACTCGAAGTATGCAAGCCTCGACGACAAGATCGACGGCTTCCACTACTACCTTGCGGTTATCAAATTCGGCATCGGCCGCGCCACGTCTGACACGGCGCACGAGATTCGCGACGGCAAGATCACGCGGGAAGAGGGCATCGCGCTGGTCAAGCGCTACGACCACGAATTCCCGAGCAGACACTACAAGGAATTCCTCGAATACTGCGACATCAACGAGGACGATTTCCACGAAGTAATCGATTCATGGCGAGCTGATCATATCTGGACGAAGGAAGGCAATGATTGGCGGTTGCGCAAACCGATCTGGGGAGAGTGAGACAGCCCTGGGAAAGTGTTGCCATGACCAATGTTCGTTTGATAGCCCGGCTCGACGTCAAGGGGCCGAACCTTATCAAGGGTGTGCACCTTGAAGGGCTTCGCGTCGTGGGAGACCCTGGCAAGTTCGCGAAAAAATACTATGACCAGGGCGCTGACGAGATCATCTACATGGATATCGTCGCAAGCCTCTATGGCCGCAGCAATCTCGTCGACATTGTCCGGAAGACCACGGAGGACGTGTTCATTCCGGTCACGGTCGGGGGAGGCATCCGTACTGTGGACGACGTCCAGGAACTGCTTGATAGCGGTGCCGACAAAGTTGCGATCAATACCGCGGCGGTCAATGCGCCTGAATTGATCACTCGCGTTTCCGAGCGCTTCGGCTCGCAATGCATGGTGTTGTCGATCGAAGCCAAGCGGCAGCCTGACGGAAGCTGGAAGGCGTATACGGACAACGGTCGCGAAAGAACCTATCTTGATGTTGTTGAATGGGCGCAGCGCGGCGTCGAGCTCGGAGCAGGCGAGATATTGCTGACGTCGATCGACCGCGAGGGTACCCGCAAGGGGTATGATATCGAATTGACTGCGAAGGTGACGCAGGCGGTGAACATTCCCGTTATTGCAAGCGGTGGTATGGGCAGTATCGATCATCTGGTTTCTGCCGTAAGGGACGCAAGAGCGGATGGTGTCGCCATGGCCGATGTTCTGCACTACGGGCGCTTGCACCTGGATGACATCAGAGCGAGCGCCGATCGCGTCGGCATAAAGGTGAGAAAACATGCCAGCGAATGAGGTTGTGGTGGTCAACTACGGCGCTGGCAACATCCGCAGCGTCGCGCGCGCGCTGGAACATTCCGGTGCAGTCGCGAGGATCACAGCTGATCCGGACGTTGTCGCAACGGCGGGTAGGATCTTGCTTCCTGGCGTCGGTGCTTTTCCGAAGGCCATGCGTGAACTGTCCCAGCTTGGACTGGACGATGCATTGCGGCAATCGGTGGCCAAAGGTAATCTGCTGCTTGGCATATGCTTGGGTATGCAAATGTTGTTTGAGTCGAGCGACGAGTTTGAAGTAACCTCTGGTCTTGGCTTTATCCCGGGGAATGTCTCGCTGATACCATCCGAGGGAGACGCAGGCGTATTGCGTAAGGTGCCGCATATTGGCTGGAACGAATTGGTGCCGGCAGCGGGACGAAATTCTTGGGGCAACAGCTTGCTGCGGCGGATACCCACTGGATCGCCGGTCTATTTCGTCCATTCCTTCATGGCCAATCCTACTTCGGCGGCCGATCGTATCGCTGACGGCATTGCCGCCAATTTGCCGGTCACAGCCGTAGTCCAGCGCGATAACGTGTTCGGATGTCAGTTTCATCCGGAAAAGAGCGGAGTGACGGGCCTGAGGATACTTGAAGAGTTTCTGTCGAAATGAGCCTTCTTTTTTTGATCCCAGCCCGAGGCGGCTCTAAACGCGTTCCTGGAAAGAACATTCGCGAGCTCGGTGGCCAGCCGCTCATATCTTGGACGATTGACCTGGCAAAGCGCGTCGGCTTGTCAGCCGATGTCTTGGTGTCGACTGATGATCCGGACATAGCTTCGATTGCGACCGAGGCGGGTGCATGGGTCCCGTGGCTGCGTCCGCAGCATTTGTCAACAGACACAGCAACCTCGCTTGAGGTGGCGCTGCACGCGCTCGATTTCTATGAATCGGAGCGTGGCCCGGTTGAGGCTGTCGTCCTTCTCCAGCCCACATCGCCTTTCCGCCAATTGTCGACGGTTTGTGAAGGCTTGCGACTTTTCCGTGATCTCGGTGAAAGACCGGTGGTTGGCGTTTCACCTGCGGCGACCCATCCTGCCTGGTGCTTTAGGATACAAGAAGGCAAGCTGATGCCTTATGCGGACGGCAAGGGCCTGTTGCAGCGCTCGCAGGATTTGCCACAAGTCTACGAGATCAGCGGTGCACTTTACATCATTTCGGCAATGCAATTGCGAGCCGAGAGAACATTTTTTCCGCATAATGCGGTTCCAGTAGTCAGTGACAGCGATGTCGAAAATCTTGATATTGATACGGAATGGGACTGGCTATGTGCTGAAAAGGCTGTGGAGGCGGGGCTCGCCAAGTTCGGGGCGAGCTAGCGCCCTTCCGTAAGAGGGCCGTCAGTTTCCGCGGATTGTGTCCTTTGATTCAGCGCTGTTATTGGTGTAGAGGCGAGCGGTGACTTTTAGAATCTGTGCCGGGTCCGCGAATGCGACCGCGGCGGCATCTGTGATGCTGCTAGAAGGTCCGTTCTGCTCGCCGAATTTAACTGCCGTGTGTGATATCAGCGACGAGCCAACCTATATTCCTGGAACGGGAACCGGTATTTGAAATGAGTACTTGTTCGACATACCGGGCAGGTGACTGAGTGAGAATTCGTGAGGCTTGAGATGGGCGATAAACCAAAGAACAACGGCAAGGTCGCGCTTGTCACCGGAATTACCGGTCAGGACGGTGCATATCTTGCAGAACTTCTTCTGGCCAAAGGCTACACTGTGCATGGCATCAAGCGGCGCTCTTCGTCTTTTAATACCAATCGAATTGAACATCTTTACGAGGACCCTCATGTCGAGGATCCGAGGTTCGTGCTTCATTTTGGGGACATGACGGATTCCACAAATTTGATCCGTGTTGTGCAGGAAACGCAACCCGACGAGGTGTATAACCTCGCTGCTCAATCTCATGTTCAGGTCTCTTTTGAAACACCTGAGTACACCGCAAACGCGGATGGCACTGGCACACTGCGCCTCTTGGAAGCCATTCGGCTTCTGGGTCTTACGGACAAAACGCGCTTCTACCAAGCTTCAACGTCGGAACTTTATGGCAAGGTGCAAGAAGTTCCACAAAGCGAGACAACGCCCTTTTATCCTCGTTCCCCCTACGCAGTGGCAAAGCTATACGCGTATTGGATAGTGGTAAATTACCGCGAGGCGTATGGGATGCATGCCTCTAATGGTATCCTCTTCAATCACGAGAGCCCTATTCGCGGTGAGACCTTTGTTACCCGAAAAATCACCAGGGCAGTGGCAGCTATACATCTCGGCCTGCAGAAGCGGCTATATCTTGGGAATCTTGACGCAAAGCGCGACTGGGGACATGCGCGCGACTACGTACATGGAATGTGGCTCATGCTGCAGCAAAATCAGCCTGGCGATTTCGTTCTTGCTACTGGCGAGACGAATACTGTCCGGAGCTTTGTCGAGAAAGCTTTCGCGAAGGTGGGGACTGAAATTGAATGGCGTGGTGAAGGTGTTGACGAGAAGGGCTTTGACAGGAAGTCACAACAGCTATTGGTAGAAGTCGATCCTCGCTACTTTAGGCCGACGGAGGTTGATCTTCTCATTGGAGATCCGACGAAAGCGCGTGAGAAACTTGGGTGGAAACATGCAACAACGCTCGATCAGTTGGTCGATGAGATGGTTGCTGAGGACCTGAAGGTAATGTCCCGTGATGCTCCCGCATTCGGCGCAATCAAGAGTTCTGGCCATGCATGATGTCAACTACTCGCTGCGTGGGAAGAGGGTTTATGTTGCAGGACACCGTGGAATGGTGGGTTCTGCTATCGTACGGCGCCTTGAAGCTGAGGATTGCGACATTCTAACGGTCGATCGCGCGCAGGTAGATCTGAGGCGGCAGGATCAGGTTGAAAATTGGATGTCGGAAATGCAACCCGACGCGGTCTTTGTAGCTGCCGCGAAGGTCGGCGGGATACTTGCCAACTCTGAATATCCGGCCGATTTTCTTTACGACAATCTGGCTTTGGAGATGAACCTCATAAATGCGGCGCATCGCGTCGGCGTTGAGAAGTTGTTGTTTCTCGGATCGTCATGCATCTATCCCAAATTTTCCGATCAACCAATAGTTGAAGATGCACTTTTGACTGGCGCTCTTGAAGAGACCAACGAATGGTACGCAATTGCTAAAATTGCCGGGATAAAATTGTGTCAGGCGTACCGCAGGCAGCACGGCCGAGATTTCATCGCCGCCATGCCCACCAATCTCTACGGACCAGGCGACAATTTCGACCTGAAATCAAGCCACGTTATGCCGGCACTGATTCGCAAAGCCCACGATGCCAAGCTCAAAGGCTTGGAAAATATTACGATATGGGGAAGCGGGGCTCCTCGTAGGGAGTTTCTCCATGTAGACGACTGCGCCGACGCCTGTCTTCATCTGATGAAGAATTATTCGGGTGAGCAGCATGTCAATATAGGTTTCGGCTCGGAACTGACGATTTTGGAATTGACGAAGCTTATCTGCAGAATCGTGGGCTTCGAAGGCGGAATTGAACACGATTTATCAAAACCGGATGGTACGCCAAGTAAACTTATGTCGAGCGCAAAACTCCGTAGTCTCGGTTGGGCTCCGAGTATTGGCCTACCAGAAGGCATAGCCAGTACTTACAATGATTTTTTGCAGGGTCGTTTCACCGAGCGTACCAAGCAAAGCTCGGGGTGAGAAAATAAAATATTTAACTTTGTCAACTTTAGCAAGGACACAAAATTAATGCTAAAGTCCAAGCGCCCTAGTTTTCTCTGTTCCATTGGTAATCCCCCCGCAAATTAACGGGCTTCAAAAGTAGAATTTTCTCGGGCTTTATGATCGAGGAGATTTTGATGAAGACGAGCAGATTTAGCGAACCNGGTAATCCCCCCGCAAATTAACGGGCTTCAAAAGTAGAATTTTCTCGGGCTTTATGATCGAGGAGATTTTGATGAAGACGAGCAGATTTAGCGAACCTCAAATCCTTGCCATCCTTCGCCAGGCGGAAGGGGGCGTCCCAGTCCCCGAGCTTTGCCGGGAACATGGAATGAGCACGGCGTCCTTTTACAAATGGCGATCCAAATACGGCGGCATGGACGCGTCGATGATCAGCCAGATGAAGGCTCTGGCGGATGAGAACCGTCGGCTGAAGAAGATGTATGCCGAGATGAGCATGCAGGCAGAACTGCTGAAGGAAGCTTTGGGAAAAAAATAACACGGCCGTCTCAACGCCGAGAGATGGCCGGGAAAGCAGTGGCATCGCGCGGGGTGAGCATTGCGCTTGCCTGCCGCACCTTCGCGGTCAGCGAGACCTGCTATCGTTACAGCGCCAAGCTGAACGACGAGAACGAGCAGATCGCCGATCTTCTGATCGGACTGACGCGGGCAAAGAAGACCTGGGGCTTCGGCCTGTGTTTTCTTTATCTGCGGAATGTCCGGGGACATCGSTGGAACCACRAGCGCGTATACCGCATCTACCGCGAGATGGAGTTGAACCTCAGGATCAAGCCACGCAAGCGTTTGAAGCGGGACAAGCCCGATGCCTTGACTGTGCCTGAGGCTCCGAACCTGGTTTGGTCCATGGACTTCATGGCAGATCGTTTGGAAGACGGCAGGCAATTCCGGCTGCTGAATGTTCTGGACGACTTCAACCGCGAAGGGTTGGGCATCGAGGTGGATTTTTCGCTGCCTGCTGAACGCGTCATCCGCAGTCTGAACCAGATCATCGAATGGCGCGGTAAACCGTTCGCCATTCGTGTGGACAATGGGCCCGAGTACGTCAGTGGCAAACTGATGGAATGGGCCGAAACGCAAGGAATTGCCTTGAGCCACATCCAGCCCGGAAAGCCGCAACAAAATGCCTATGTCGAGCGCTACAACCGCACCGTCCGACACGAATGGCTCGACCAATACATCATTGAAAGCATCGAGGAGGCGCAGGAATTCGCCACACAGTGGCTATGGACCTACAACAACGAACGGCCCAATATGGGCATCGGCGGCATAACACCCGCACAGAAACTGAAAATGGCCGCGTGAATTCTACTGCGGAGCCCCGTTAAAAACGGGGGGATTACCRCAAGATCCCGTTCGACATAGGC
>NZ_LMHV01000043.1 GCF_001429725.1 Rhizobium sp. Root708
TCTTCGAAGCTGACGGCCCTGCAGACGCAGCAGTCGCTGGCGATCCAGTCGCTGTCGATCGCTAACTCTTCTTCGCAGAACATCCTGCAGCTGTTCCGCGGCTAATAAGAAAAGTTTATCAGGTATTTATCGAGAACATGGCCGCCGGTCTCCGGCGGCTTCCAAGACAAGCCACGCTCCCCGAGCGTGGCTTTTTTTATGCCCGTTAACCACTCGTTAACTATAGTTATGTTTTCTAGCGCCAACGAAACGGTATGTTAACCAAGCTTAAGAAGCGGTTAGCAGGCATGACGCTGATCCACCGTTCCCGGCGCGGACCGGAATGTCCCTTTTTATTCTTGCCATTGAGGGGCGCTTTTTCATGACCAGCATTTTGACCAATGTCGCCGCAATGTCTGCACTCCAGACGCTGCGCAGCATCAACTCCAACCTCGAGGACACACAGAACCGCGTTTCGTCCGGTTATCGTGTCGCTGAGGCCAAGGACAATGCGGCCTATTGGTCCATCGCAACCACCATGCGCTCCGATAACAAGGCACTGTCGGCCGTCTCCGACGCCCTCGGCCTCGGTGCCGCCAAGGTCGACACGGCCTATTCGGCCATGGACAGCGCAATCGACATCGTCAGCGAGATCAAGGCCAAGATCGTCGCGGCAACCGAAAAGGGCGTCGACAAGGCGAAGGTCCAGGACGAAATCTCCCAGCTGCAGCAGCAGCTTCTGAGCGTCGCCCAGTCGGCCTCCTTCTCCGGTGAAAACTGGGTTGCCGGCAACACCACGAAGAGCGTCGTCTCGTCCTTCATCCGCGATGCCAACGGTCAGGTCTCCGTGCAGACCACCGAATACGTGCTCGACGATACCTCGATGGGCAACGTTCTCTTCGGCGGCGACGGTTCGGGCGGCATCGACACCGCAAGCGGCATTCTCGGAACCGCAACCGGCACGGTCGGTTCGATCTACGGAATGAACATCAGCACCTTCAGCACCGAAGCGATCAACAGCGCCCTGACCACGGTTGAATCCGGCATCAAGGCGATGACGAAGGCGGCCTCGCAGCTCGGTTCGATTTCCACCCGTATCGACCTGCAGGAAAGCTTCGTTTCGAACCTCAGCGACTCCATCGACTCGGGCGTCGGCCGCCTCGTGGATGCCGATATGGAAGAGGAATCGAGCAAGCTGACCGCGCTCCAGACGCAGCAGCAGCTTGCGATCCAGTCGCTCTCGATCGCCAACAGCAGCGCTCAGAACGTCCTCACCCTGTTCAAGGGCTAAGACGGCCAAGCTCCTCTCTAGCGTTATCCGGCCGCCACTTGAGCCGATCCAGAAAGCCGCATCCCTTGGTGCGGCTTTCCCGTTGTTTTTGAAGCAATATTCAAGATTGCGCGAGGCTTGCGCAGGCGATTTTCGAGGTCTTGCGCAGGCTGCGTTGCTTGGTTAACCTCGCTTAATAATTGATTTGTCTAAGCGACAAACCGGTACAGGAAAGCTGGCCGGGGCATGACGCCAGGTCAGTCGCTGCCGGTCTCCGGCCTTGTCCCGTTCCCTATTTTAGAGCCAGAATATGACCTACAAGATCACGAGTAGCGCGCAGGTAAATGCGCTGGCCGCACTGCGCATCATCAACAAGGAAGCTGCGACCACACAGCAGCAGGTTTCCTCGGGATACCGGGTGGAGACCGCCGCTGACGACGCGACCTACTGGTCGTTCGCCAGTGTATTGCGGTCCGACAGCAGCTCTCTCCAGAACATCCATGATGCTCTCGGCGTTGGCGCCTCGAAGGTCGACACGGCCTACACCGCGATGGACAGCCTGATCGACCAGCTCGGAGATATCCGCACGACGCTCGTCACGGCCAAGGAAGCCGGCGTTGACAAGGACAAGCTCAACACGACGCTGACCGAGCTGAAGAACCAGATGAAGACGACGGTCACGACGACCAACATCGCCGGCGAGAACTGGTTGCTGAACCAGGACACCAGCATGCCGACGTCGCGCAGCGTCATCGGCGGCTTTACGCGGGGCAGCAGCGGTGAATTCCAGCCGCAGCTCATCAGCTATCCGTCGGATCAGGCGGTAATGATCGACACGCAGGACGCCAGCCGCGGTCTCCTGACCAAGTCGATCGACGCCAACACGCTGAACCCGGATGGCAGCTCGACGGCCAGAGACTATTACCTGCTGGACGCCGGCTCGACCACCGGCGCGAGCGGCACCGAAATCAAGCTCGACTCCAACACCACCGACGACCAGATCTCGGACATGCTGTCGGTGATTGATTCCATGCTCTCGTCCCTGACGACGACGGCGGCCGGCCTCGGAACGATGAGCGCTCGAATCAGCGACCGCGTTGATTACACCGCCAATCTGTCCGACCTGATCGACAAGGGCGTCGGCGCTCTTGTCGATACGGACATGGACGAGGCCTCGACCCGCCAGAAGGCGCTGGAGACGCAGCAGCAGATGGGCGTTCAGGCAATCTCTATTCTGAATACCGCGGCAAGCAAGGTGATGATCCTGCTGCAATAGGGTGGTCGGTTGCGGACCACGCCGGCCGCCCCCTTCATCCTCGCACAAGTTTGGCTTCCTAGGGTCGAACCAGAATGGCACAGGCGCGATCGGCGCCGGTGCGGTGGCGGATTCAGAGTAGGGCGCGGCATGTCGCAGGTTTCTGCAGAGACGAGGTGGTTTCGGTGAGTGCTCTGCTTTCTCGTTACCTAAAGGACTTCGGCGAGCCCGTCGTGGTGGCGCCGACCGTCGACACCTTCGATTTCACCGAGGACTTTACCAGCCAGGCGGATGTCGAGACCGAGCCGACGCTGGATCCGGAATCTCTGCGGCGCGAAGCGTATGACCACGGTCACGCAGAGGGAACCGCGGCGCTCGCCGAGAAATACGAGCTTGAGGCGCAGACCGTCGCTGAAGTGCATCAGCGCGAGATCGAAGAGCTTCGAAGCCACTATGAGAATGAGGTGGCCAGCCTGATCGCGTCAGGCATGCTGGCGATTTCGAACGAGCTCGCCGATCTCGTCAGTGCCGCCGTGACGAAGGCGCTGGCGCCGGTCATGACCGAGGTTTTGTCGCATAAGGCGGCACTCGAGCTCGCAGCCGAATTGCGCACGGCAATCGGAGCCGGTGAGGCTGGTGCTGTGGTGGTGAAGGGACCGACCGCGCTTTTCGAGACGCTGCGCACAGCGCTCGGAGAGCATGCCGGCGTTGTCCGCCACCATGAGACGACGGATATCGATTTGACTGCCGAATTCGGCGATGCGGTTCTGATGACCCGCATGTCGGCCTGGGCCGCGAGCTTGAAGAAAGTTCTGGAATGAGTGACAGCGAAAACCATCACCACGGCAAGAACGAGGTCATCATCATCAAGCGGCATGGTGGTGGTGATCACGAAGGCTCGCATGGCGGTGCGTGGAAAATTGCCTATGCCGACTTCATGACCGCTTTGATGGCGTTCTTCCTCGTCATGTGGCTTGTCAACGCGGCGAACGAGGAGACGAAGGCCTCCGTCGCGACCTATTTCAATCCGATCAAGCTCGCCGACGAGAAGCCGACCGAAAAGGGGCTGAAGAAGCCGGTCGAGCAGGCGGACGGCGAAGAGAAGCAGGATAAATCGAAGGAAAAGGAAGATCAGCCGAACAATGGCGCCGCAGCGGCGACGGGCGAAGATCAGACCTCGACCTCCGGTGACCAGACCAACTACTCGGAAGCCGACTTCTTCGAAAACCCCTATTCCGTTCTCGCCGAGATCGCACAGGAAGTCGGCCAGCAGGCAAACGTCAGCGCCAAGGGCGAGGGCGGTGCTGCCGACTCAGGGCCGGCCACAGGTGCCGATGGCGGCGAAGCCTACCGCGATCCCTTCGATCCCGATTTCTGGACGAAGCAGGTTCAGGTAACGCACGCCGACAAATCGCAGCCGGCGGCAAGCGATACGCTCGCCGATCCGGCGGAAGCCTCGACGGAGGTCGCGAAGGCCGAGCTGCAGAAGCCGGAAAACGAGACGCCGGCCGAAAAGGAACAGGCCGAGAAATCCGAGACCAAGCCCAACGAGGCGGCGGCGAAGAAGCTCGACAAGGACGGCATCGAAAACGAGCAGATGACCGAAGAGCAGAAGGCGGCCGAGGAGCAGCAGCAGGCGAAGGATCTGCAGGCCGAGATCGCCAAGCAGATCACCGGTGTTGCCGGGAAGCTCGCGGAAGGTCTGACAGTGACGCCGGCCGAGGGCGGTCTGCTCGTCAGCCTGTCGGATCAGAGCGAAGATTCCATGTTCAACGTGGGCTCGGCCGTGCCGCGCAAGGAAATGGTACTGGCAATGGAGAAGATCGGCGAGGTGCTCAAGGGCAAGCCTGGCGCCGTTGTGATCCGCGGCCATACGGATGGCCGGCAGTACAAGGGCGAGAACGAGAACTGGCGCCTGTCGATGGATCGCGCTCAGGCGGCCTATTACATGCTGGTACGCGGAGGCGTTGAAGAGAAGCGGGTTTCGCAGGTCTCCGGCTTTGCCGATCGCAAGCTCAAGGATGTTGTCGACCCGTTCAACGCCACGAACCGGCGCATCGAAATTCTCGTCCAGGCGGATCAGGGGTAATCGATGGGTCGTCGGCAACGCCGCTATCTTCTGCCTCTTCTCATCGGTCTCGCAACCGCGGGGCCGGTCGCGGCCGTCGCGGAAGAGCAGGAAGATATCGTCCCCTACAAGATGCTCCGCTCGCTGCAGTTCGTGCAGGACTCGGTCGTGCTCGGCGATCATTCGGCGGCTGAGATGCAGCGCTTCATGCTGAATACCATCGACAAGCGCCTGAGGGCTGTCGATCAGTCGGTGTTCGATGATGACCGGAATGTGGATGCGGCGCTAATCTATGCGATGAGCGGCGGCAATCCGCAGACATTGGAATTCCTGGTTGCCCGCGACGTCAACGGCTACTTCGACAATCGCGTCACCGATGTGCTGCGCAAATATCTGAGCGGCAAAGGATTGCTGGTTGCCAAGACGCTGGTCGAGACGGCCAACGAATATAAAGACAAGAAGATCGGGCCTTATCTCGCGCTCGTCGGCGGCAACGTGACGATTGCGAAGAGCCCGGGCGAAGCGCTCAAGCTCTACGATGAAGCACGCCTCAATGCGCCCGGCACGATCGTCGAGGAAGCCGCACTCCGGCGCTCGGTTGCCATCTGCGTCGATGCGGGAATGGTCGACAAGGGGCTGGACTATTCCCAGCGTTATGTGCGCCGCTTCCTGCATTCGCCCTATGCAAGCCAGTTCGCCGATCTTTTCGTAAGGCTGCTGGTCGAGCACGATCATCAGGTAAAGCCGAACGACGTCATCGACATTCTCTCCTTCATGGATGAGGCGCGACAGCGCGAGGTCTATCTGCGCATCGCGCGCGCCGCGGCCATTTCGGGCAAGGGCGAGCTGGCGCGCATGGCGGCGGGCAAAGCGCAGTCGCTGGCCGGCAACGCCAGCAACGCTTTCGGTGCCTTGGCGGACTTCTATGGTGGCATGGCGGCTATCCCGACCGACAAGATCGACACTGCGGCCAAGGACATCAGCACGATCCCCGACACCGACCTGTCGCCGCGAGACAAGGCGTTGAGGGCGGCCGCAAGAGCTGTGGCAGAACAGGTACTTACTCCGCCGGACCCGGCAAGCCTGACGCAAGCCACGGCCCCTAAATCTAGCGGGCAAGAAATGACTTCTGAACAGGCCGCGACTGATCCGCAGGCGCCCTCCGAGGCGGCGCCCGAGCCTGTTATCGGAGACACGGCATCGGCGAGCGGAGCGACTGCAGGGGGCCCACAGGATGCCGACCCTTCATTCAGCTCATTTGTCACGTCAAGTCGATCGAAGCTCGATGAGATCGATGGCCTTTTGAACAAAGAAAGCAACTGACATGGTGGACATCAGTGTTTCTGCAGGCGCTCCTGGCGCGGACGCCGTCACATCCGGTCGTCCGACCGGCAAGGGCGCCGCAGACGGAAACAGCGGTTTCTCCGACGTCTTGAACAAGGCCGGCGGCGCGAACCGCCAGGATAGCGGTACGGCCAGCGGCCAGACTGCAAATGCCCAGAATCCGAATGACACCGCAGCGGCGAGTACGAGCAATCGCCCTACGGCCCGCCCGGTCATCGATCTCAACGACGCGTCGCTTGCCGCCCAGGCCGAGGTGCAGCCAGAAACGACGAAGGCCATCGTCATCGACAAAGACATCCCGAAGACGGGCAAGGCTGACGGAAAAACGGGCAAGCGCGCCGCGAGCGACAAGGATGCCGAAGCCGATCTGAAGCTTGGTGATGAGCACGAGACGAAAGCCGGCGGCAAGCCGGCAAAGTCTGAAAGCAAGGACGCGGCCGATGATGACAGCGCCGCTTCCGACGTGCTGAGCCTGCTGAAGCAGACCCAATCGGCCAGCCCGACATCGGTTCTCGCTGACGCATCCGTGCTGGCAGGTCAGAAGGCCGCCGGCGGATCGACCATCGACCCGAAGGAAAAGGACGCTGGGCGCACGAAGGATGACGTCATTGCCGACGTCGGTGCCCTGACGGCGAAATCGACCAGCACGGATGAGGTCGAGTTGCCGACGGATACGACGGACACCAGCCAGCAGACCTTCCGATTGACGCGGGCAGATAACCGCGCTGCGTCCATGGATATGCATCTCGGCATCGAGAAGGATGCCGGTGAAGCTGGCGGAAAAGCTTCCGTCGACACCGTAACCGTTCTAGATTCCCGGCGCTTCATAGGCCTCGCGCAGAACACCAACTCCGCGGCGGTGACGGCCGCTATCTCCGGCGATTCCGAATGGGCGCATGCGATGCAGGCAAGCTCGTCGCTTTCGAACGCGGCCGAGTTGGGCAGCACCGGCAAGGTCGTCAACACGCTGAAGATCCAGATGAACCCGATCGATCTCGGTCTGGTGACAGCCACGCTGCGCCTCCAGGGCGACGCACTGAACGTCGATCTGAAGGTATCCACCGGAGCCGCCTACCGGCAGCTCAAGGACGATCATGGCAAGATGCTGGAGGCGCTGCGCGCACAGGGCTACGCCGTCGACAGCGTGACCATCAGCATGGCGCCGACGCCTGCGTCTGACGCCGGCCAGGCGAGCACGCAGAATGGCGGATCGCAGCAGCAGGCCTTCGCCCAGGGGCAGGGCGGCGAGGCGCAGGAGCGGCAGAACCAACAGGCTCAGCGCAATACCGGAGGCTTTAATGATGCAGGTGAAAGCGGCGTTGAAGGCGCTTCTTCTGGCGCCGCTGGCGGCAGCAGCACTGGCGGCGTCTACCTCTAGCGCGGCGGCCAGCGACGGCGCCTGCGAGCAGGAGATCCAATCGGCAGCCCTCAAGTACGGCATCCCCGAAGGGATACTCTATTCCGTGGGGCTGACGGAAACCGGCCGCAGGGGATCGCTTTATCCATATGCCCTCAACATCGAGGGGAAGGCGTTCTTCCCCCCGTCCGAAAACGCGGCACTGCAGCAGTTCGCCGTTGCCCGAAAATCCGGTGCGAAGCTAATCGACGTCGGCTGCATGCAGATCAACCAGTTCTACCACGGTGAGAATTTCCACTCGACCGAGGAGATGTTCGACCCGCGCCGGAACGTGGAGTACGCGGCCAAATTCTTGCGCAATCTTCACGATCGGCACGAGACCTGGACCATGGCGGTCGCCCGCTATCACGCAGGGCCGAACAATGATCCCGCGCAGAAGCAGTATGTCTGCCGGGTGATCGCAAATCTGGTCGCGACGGGCTACGGAAAATGGACTCCGAATGCGAGCAATTTCTGTAAGGCATGACTCAATCAGAAATAGCGAAAATAGAACAAATCAGAAATGTGACATAATGTGGCGAGAATCCGCCACAATGTGGCAAGGCAAGTCACTTTTAACCAGGCGTTAACTTTTCCACGAAAGATTTGTGTGAATAACTTTCTGCACCCACTACATGTAGATCAAATCGGGACCCAGTTCTTAATCAATTATTAATTTCCGCCTGTGAGTTCCTACACCTTGTCCCGGAATCCTGCGATTCGTACCCATAGGTCATCGAGGTGCCACAAGTGATTCGGAGGCGGACGAATGATCGTAGTGGTTGATGAGCGTGAGCTCGTGAAGGATGGCTACACATCACTTTTCGGAAGGGAAGGAATTCCCTCTACAGGATTTGACCCGAAAGAGTTCGGGGAATGGGTTCAAACGGCTGCGGACTCGGATATCGCGGCCGTCGAAGCCTTTTTGATCGGACAGGGTCAGCAGACCTTCGAGCTGCCGCGTGCAATACGCGATCGCACGCAGGCTCCGGTTATTGCGGTGAGCGACCAGCCGTCGCTTGAAAACACGCTGGCGCTTTTTGATTGCGGCGTTGACGACGTGGTGCGCAAGCCCGTGCATCCCCGCGAGATCCTTGCTCGCGCAGCGGCCATTCGCCGTCGCCTCAAGGCGATCTCAAGCCACACGGACATCGGCGGGATCCGGGTTTTCTCCGATGGTCGCGATCCTGAGATCCATGGCGAGGTTTTCGCCCTGCCGCGCCGCGAGCGCCGCATCCTGGAGTATTTGATCGCAAACCGCGGTCGCCGCGTCACGAAGACCCAGATCTTCAACGCCATCTACGGAATCTTCGATGAAGAAGTCGAAGAAAACGTCGTTGAAAGCCACATTTCGAAGCTTCGCAAAAAGCTGCGCAAGAAGCTCGGCGTCGATCCGGTCGATTCCAAGCGCTTCCTTGGCTACTGCATTGATTGGAATTGATTTTTTAAAGGCTAGGGCTGACGTGCGGCAAATGTGCCGCCCCTATTTCAGAAGCTGCCGATTGCCAGACAGCTTCACGCAAGGCCCGGCAAATACTCTTAAGCCTACCAAGGGAATCGAGGTTTTCAGATGAGCATTTTCGGCAGCATGAAGACGGCAGTGTCCGGCATGAACGCACAGGCAAACCGCCTGAGCACAGTCGCGGACAACATCGCGAACGCTAACACGACGGGCTACAAGGCCGTCTCTACCGCCTTCTCTTCGCTGGTGCTCCCTTCCACGGCCGGTAACTACAACTCCGGCGGCGTTCAGACCTCGGTTCGCCAGTCCGTTTCCGAACAGGGCGACATTTCCTACACGACCTCGGGCTACAATCTGGCGATCTCAGGTGATGGTTTCTTCATCGTGCAGAGCGCCGACGGCACACCGGTCCTGACCCGCGCTGGTGATTTCACGACCGACGATCAGGGTAACCTGGTCAACTCGGCCGGCTTCACGCTGATGGGCTATTCCTACGATGCCGGCTCACCCGCTGTCGTCGTCAACGGCTTCTCCGGCCTCGTTCCGATCAACGTGAACCAGTCCGGCCTGACCGCGATTGAATCGACGACCGGCAATTTCTCGGGCAACCTGAATTCGAACGCCAAGCTTGTGGACACGGCAACGACCGACACGCCGCTCGACAACTCCACTTCGGTCACCAGCGACACCAAGCAGATGTCGATGGTCGGCTACGACAAGCTCGGCAACACGGTTCAGTACGACTTCTACTTCACCAAGACCGCCGGTGCGACCGCAACGACGTCGGGAAGCTGGGAAGTCGCCGTTTACAGACACGCGGACGCCGCTACCGGTGGCACGTCTTCATTCCCTTACTCGTCTGCCGCTGTCGGCTCTGCCACGCTGGACTTCGACCTCAACGGCCAGATGACTTCAACCGGCTCGCTGACGATCACCGATACCGTCACGGGCGGTTCGATCGACATGGATGTGAGCGGCTTTACGCAGCTCGCGTCCGAATTCTCCGGCAAGGGTACGCCGAATGGCCAGGCAGCCAGCCCGGTCAAGAGCGTAACGATCGACAAGGACGGCACGGTTTATGCCAAGTACTCGGATGGCACGTCCAAGCCGGTTTACCGTGTTCCGCTCGCGACCGTCGCCAGCCCGGATAATCTGACGCTGATGAGCGGCAACGTCTACAGCGCCAACGGTCAGTCGGGCGTTACGGTCACGGGTTTCCCGCAGACCAACGGCTTCGGCCTGATCCAGTCGGGCGCGATGGAAAGCTCGAACGTCGACCTCGCCGGCGAGCTGACCGAGATGATCGAATCGCAGCGCAGCTACACCGCCAATTCCAAGGTCTTCCAGACGGGCTCCGACATCATGGACGTGCTCGTCAACCTCAAGAGATAATGTAAGGTACGGGTAGCCATGTCGCTTACTTCGGCACTGAATACGGCACAGAGCATATTCAACAATACCGGCACTCAGAGCAGTGTGGTATCGAACAATATCTCGAACTCCAGCAACAGCGACTACGTGCGCCGTCAGGCGATGATCACGACGTCTCTGAATGGAGCGCAGGTCGTAACGATCAGCCGCGCCCAGGAAGACGCACTGATGCGGCAATGGCTGAAGGCCAGTGCGCAGGACAGCGGACAGCAGACCCTGCTGTCCGGCCTGACCGATCTGAAGTCGATCATGGGCGGCAACGATTACGAGACGTCGCCGGCGACCTACCTCTCCACATTCCAGGAAAAGCTCCAGGCTTTCCGTACCTCTCCCAGCAGCACGATCGCCGCGCAGAGCGCGGTGACCGCCGCGCAGGACGTTGCGAACTCGCTGAACAACGCCTCGAAGTCGGTCCAGGCGGTTCGTCAGGGTGCGGACAAGGAGATCGGGACGCAGGTCTCGACCCTGAATACGCTTCTTACGCAGTTCAAGACCGCGAACGATGCGGTCAAGAGCGCGACGGCGACAGGCGGAAACGCCAACGACGCACTCGATGAGCGCGACAAGATCCTCAAGCAGATCTCGTCCATCGTCGGCGTGAACGCGGTCGATCGCACCAACGGCGATATGGCGCTCTACACGACCGATGGCACAGTCGTCTTCGACACGATCCCGCGCACCGTAACCTTCGTCGCGCAGGATACCTACACCGCGCAGACCAAGGGCAACGGCGTCTACATCGACGGCGTCCTGCTGGCGAGCGGAACGGGATCAACGACGTCATCGCAGGGAAGCCTGCAGTCGCTTCTGCAGGTTCGCGACGACATCGCGCCGACCTTCCAGGCGCAGCTCGACGAAATTGCCAAGTCACTCGTTTCCATGTTCTCGGAAAGCGACGGCGGTACGCCGGCAACGACAGCTCCGGGCCTGTTCGTATGGAAGACTTCGGCGGGTGTCGACGGCGACGTTCCGACCACGCCTGACGTGATCGCGGGAATTTCGGCGACGATCTCGGTCAACACCGCGGTCATCACCAACCAGGGCGGTGACCCGATGAAGCTGCGTGACGGTTCGATCACCGGATTGACGAACCTGAACACGAACAACAGCAGCGGCTTCTCAGACAATCTCGACGCGCTCTACACGAAGATGAACACCGCGCAGACCTTCTCGTCGGATGCGGGCCTGTCGTCGAACGTCAACATTCTCAGCTATGCGTCGAATTCGCTCGGCTGGCTTGAGCAGTATCGCAGCGACGCAACCACTGCGTCTGAAAACACCTCCGCAGCGCTCTCGCGCTCCACGGAAGCTTATTCCAACGAGACCGGCGTCAACCTCGACGAAGAGCTGACGCTGCTGCTCGATATCGAACAGTCCTACAAGGCGGCCACGAAGATTCTCAATGCGGTCGACGAGATGTTGAAGTCATTGCTGGACATAGCGAGTTAAGCCATGAAGAGTTCATTTATCTCCAGTTCAGCCATCCAGAACGCCATGCGGTTGACGATCAATCAATCGCAGAAGCAGCTGGTCAAGGCATCGCTCGAGGCAACCACCGGCGTTTACGCGGATATCGGTGCGTCGCTGGGTTCGGGCGCCGCCAAGAGCGTCAACTTCACGGCCGAAGTCAGCCGTATCAAAGCTCTGAAGGGCAGCAACTCCGTCGTTTCAGCGCGGCTTGAAGCCTCGCAGCTCGGCCTCGACAAAATGAAGACGACGGGCGATGCGCTGGTTTCCAAGCTTACCGCGCTTCAGGGCAGCCAGGACAAGACCAGCATCACGGTGGCCATACAGTCCGCGGGCGACGCGCTGTCGCAGCTCATGGACACCGGCAACACCATGCTGAACGGCGAATACCTGTTCTCCGGCATCAACACCGATGTGCAGCCGTTGAAGGACCAGTCGGCTGCCGTAACCGCCAACATCACGGCGGCACTCGGTACCTACGCGACCGGACTCGGTAAGACGGTCGGCGACCTCACCGGTACGGAGATGGAAACCTTCATCACCGGCACGGTCGAGCCAATGTTCTCCGAGGCAAACTGGACTGATCCGACGACCGGTTGGTCGAGCGCTTCCAGCCAGAACATGACCAGCCGCATCGGCAGCTCGGAAGTCGTGACCTCATCGACGAACTCGAACTCCGAAGGCATGCGCTATTTTGCAATGGCTTCGATCACGGTTTCGGCTCTCGCCGGCCAGGGCATCAGTGCTGACGCACTGGGTAAAGTGACCTCCAAGGCGATCGGCTATGCCGCACAGGCGACAACGGGCATCGTCGGCCAGGCCAGCCAGCTCGGCCTGTCACAGGAGCGCGTTGAAAAAGCAAACGACGCGCTAGATGCTCAGTCGAGCATTATTCAAAACAAGCTTGTCGATCTTCAGGGGGTCGATACCTCTGAAGCCTCGACCCTCGTCAATACGCTCCAGACTCAGCTCGAAACCGCTTACACGATCGTATCGAAAATTCAGCAGTTGAGCCTCGTGAATTACCTTTGATGATCAAAGGTTAGAAATACAAAGAAGGATGCATGAATGTATCAGTTCTCTTATGCCGAGGTCATGCAGGACTCGGTGGCCGACGCGAAGGAGCGGGAGCGTCAAGTCCTCGATCGGTCGATCGAACTGCTCTCGATTGCGAGGGACAAAGAGAAGTACAGCCGTGAGGCCATCGATGCATTGTTCTACACCCGGCGTGTTTGGGTAAGTTTCATCGAAGACCTCAAGCATCCGGACAACCAGCTTGAAATACAGCTACGGGCAAATCTGATTTCGATCGCTATCTGGATTTTGAAGGAATGCGATCGGATCAGGCGGCGCCTATCGACGAATTACCAAGGCATCATTGACGTTACCACCATCATCAGGGATGGACTTAAATGAAAAGTACACTTCGCATATCGCTTAAAGCCGGGGAAAAGATCTTCATCAATGGTGCGGTTTTGCGCGTCGACCGGAAGGTCGCGCTGGAATTCCTGAATGATGTCACGTTCCTCCTCGAAAACCACGTTCTCCAGCCGGAAGATGCGACGACGCCTCTGCGCCAGCTTTACTTCATCGCGCAGATGATCCTCATCAATCCGGAAGGCAAGGAACAATCCACCACGATGTTCCGCAAGTCGATCACCATGCTTCTGAGCTGCTTCCGCAACGAGGAAGTTCTGGCTGAGCTGAAGCGTATCGACGGTCTCGTGTCGACCGGACGCGCGTTCGACGCCCTCAAGGCTATTCGCGGCCTTTATACGATCGAAGACGGCATCCTCAACAATCACGAAATGCCGCCGACCATGGTCGAGCAGATTCGCAAGGAGATTGCACCATGGCGGTAAGTGGCGTTTCCAGCACGTCCAGCACCTCGTCCTCGTCGAGCACGTCGAGCGCGCAGCAGTCCGCGACGCTGAACTACGACAACTTCCTTCAGCTGCTGATCGCGCAGATGAAAAACCAGGATCCGACGGACCCGGTCGACGCCAGCGAGCAGATGTCTCAGCTTGCCAGCTTCTCGCAGGTTGAGCAGACCATCCAGACGAACACCAAGCTGGACAGCCTGCTGGCAAGCTCGAGCCTGACGCAGGGCAGCAGCTATATCGGCAAATACATGACCAGCGCCGACGGCACCGTCAAAGGCACGGTTGCTTCGGTCAAGGTTTATTCCGATGGCATCATTGCTACGACGACGGATGGGGGTAGTATCCTCGTACAGGCGGGAATCACTCTGTCTGATTCCGCACCGGCCGACACGTCGACGTCTGGCTGAGCTGCAAACGATTGAACACAACGGTCCGACCCGGTTGGGGCGGACCGAAAGGCGATATGAGGTTGCCTGATGAATGAAGCTGATGCACTCGATATGTTCCAGGCCGCGATCTGGACCGTCCTCGTTTCAGCCGGACCGGCCGTTGGCGCTGCCATGGTGGTCGGCCTGGTCATTGCCCTGTTCCAGGCGCTGACGCAGGTGCAGGAAGCAACGCTGACATTCGTGCCTAAGATCGTCGCGGTTCTGGTGACCATCGGCATTTCCGCGCCGTTCGTCGGATCGCAGATTTCGATCTTTACCAATCTGGTATTCTCGCGCATTCAGTCTGGCTTCTGAGCCACCCTCGCGCAAGCTTCGCCATTTAACAGTCGATCCGAATGGTGGGCATCATGCCCACTCCTCTCATGAAGAGATGGAATCGACATGGCGCAACCACCTGCACTCCCCCTTCCGAAGTCCGGCCCCAATCTGCGCGATGTCGGCTTTGCGATGGGCATCATCGTCATCATCTGCGTGCTCTTCCTGCCGATCCCGCCGTTCCTGATCGATTTGGGACTGGCATTCTCGATCGCGTTCTCGGTGTTGATCCTGATGGTCGCGCTGTGGATTCAGAGGCCGCTCGAATTCTCGTCCTTTCCGACCATTCTGCTGATCGCCACGATGACGCGACTGTCGCTGAACATCGCGACGACGCGCGTGATCCTGTCTCACGGCAACGAGGGGCATGACGCCGCCGGCGGCGTCATCGCCGGCTTTGCGAACCTGGTCATGTCCGGCGACTTCGTCATCGGTTTGATCGTCTTCCTCATTCTGATCACCATCAACTTCATCGTTATCACCAAGGGTGCGACGCGTATCGCGGAAGTCGGCGCGCGTTTCACCCTAGACGCGATCCCAGGCAAGCAGATGTCGATCGACGCCGACCTTTCGGCCGGCATCATCGACGAGAAGGAAGCCCAGCGCCGCCGTCGGGAGCTCGAGGAAGAAAGCTCCTTCTTCGGTGCGATGGACGGTGCTTCCAAGTTCGTGCGCGGCGATGCGATCGCCGGCTTGATGATTACCGCGATCAACGTCTTCGGCGGCATCATCATCGGCTACTTCCGCCACGGCATGCCGATCGGCCAGGCCGCCGACGTATTCGTCAAGCTCTCCGTCGGTGACGGCCTCGTATCGCAGATGCCGGCCCTCATCGTTTCGCTGGCAGCGGGCCTTCTCGTTTCGCGCGGCGGCAACGTCGGCTCGACCGACAAGGCCGTCGTCGATCAGCTGAGCGGATACCCGCGCGCGCTGTCGGTCTCCGCCGTGCTGATGGTCATTCTCGCCCTGATGCCGGGTCTGCCGTTCGTGCCCTTCATGTCCCTTGGCGGCCTGCTTGCTTTCGGCAGCTGGTTCATCCCCCGTCAGGTCGAGGCCGAGAACAAGGCGCGTCGCGAGCAGGAAGAAAAGAAGGTCGTCCAGAACAAGGAACTCGAGAAGGACTCGGTCAAGTCGGTCCTGCGTACCTCGGAAATCGAGCTTGCGCTTGGCAAGATGGTCTCGACGCGGCTCCTCGGCGCTCATCAGGAGCTGGCCTTCCGCGTCGGCAAGATGCGCAAGAAGTTCGCCACGCAGTACGGCTTCGTTGTGCCGGAGATCAAGGTCACCGACGACATCGCCATTCCGGAAAAGTCCTATCAGATCCGCGTCCACGGCACGACGATCGCTTCCAACATGCTGCGCGTCGGCGAAGTTCTCGTCGTCACCGGTTCCGGTCGCCGTCCGAGCATACCGGGCGACGAAATTCGCGAACCCGCGTTCGGCATGCCGGCGGTATCGATCCTCGAAGCATTCTCGGAAGATTTGAAGCGCGAAGGCTTCCAGCCGATCGACAACGTTTCGGTCGTTCTGACGCATATGAGCGAAGTCATTCGCAACAACTTGCCGGCGCTGCTGTCGTACAAGGATGTGAAGGTCCTGATCGATCGCCTGGACCCGGAATACAAGAAGCTCGCGGACGAGATCTGCACTTCGCACATGTCCTACTCGGGTCTGCAGGCGGTGCTCAAGCTGCTTCTCGCCGAGCGTGTTTCCATCCGCAATCTGCATCTCATCCTCGAAGCCGTAGCCGAACTGGCGCCGCATGTGCGCAAGACCGAGCAGATCGTGGAACACGTTCGCGTTCGCATGGCGCAGCAGTTGTGCGGCGATCTGGCTGACAACGGCGTGCTGCGCGTCCTGCGACTCGGCAGCAAGTGGGACCTCGCCTTCCATCAGGCTCTCAAGCGCGACAACAAGGGCGAAGTCGTCGAATTCGACATCGATCCGCGGCTGCTCGAAGAGTTCAGCGAGCAGGCCACCGAAGTTATCCGTGAATTCATGGATCGCGGTCTGCCTTTCGCCCTTGTCACCTCGCCTGAAACACGGTCCTATGTTCGCATGATCGTCGAGCGGCTGTTCGCAACGCTGCCGGTTCTCTCACATGTCGAACTTGCCAAGGGCATCGAGATAAAGATTTTGGGCTCTATTTCATGATAACTGACCCGCAAGGGACCGTCCTTGCGCTGTTCCTGATTTTCTGCAGGATCGGTGGCTGCGTGCTTGTAATGCCTGGCTTTTCGTCGGCCCGCGTGCCGCAGGTACTACGGGTTTTCATGGCTGGGGCGCTTTCTCTTTCGGTGTTGCCGGTTCTCTGGGATACGGTCTATCCGGCCGTCCACACGTCCAGTGCCACTTATATCGGCTTCATTTTCAGCGAATCGCTGATCGGCGCGATGTATGGAATGCTCGCGCGTCTCTACACGCTTGGCCTTCAGTTCGCCGCGAGCATTCTCGCCATGATGATCGGCTATTCCCAGCCGAGCGCACAGGATGTGTTCGAAGATACGTCTGAAAGCGCCTTGTCCGGCTTTGTCACCTTTGCCGGCATGATGATTCTCTTCATGATGGACTTCCATCACATTGTTTTCCGGGCGCTTATCGATTCCTACACTTCGATGCCCTTCGGCGGCATGATGCAGATGCGCAGCACGTTGATTTCGTTCACCGATACGCTGTCCAACACGACCTACATCATGCTCCGGCTGGCAAGTCCGTTCCTGATCTACGGTCTGCTCTTCAACATTGCGATCGGCTTCATCAACAAGCTGGCGCCGCAGATCCCGGTCTACTTCATCTCGACACCCTATCTGCTGCTTGGCGGCCTTTTCCTGTTCTATTTCTCGGTCGCGGCCCTGATCAGCCAGTTCGGACAGTCGTTCGCCACAGTCTTTATCGGAAGGTGAGGGGATGGCTGAGCAAACCCGGTCGCAGAAGCTGAAGCGCCTCGTGGCGGTCCAGCGTCATCTTGAGCAGATGGCCGAACACGACCTCGCCGAAACGAGCCGCCAGCGTGCCGAAGTCAACGAGCAGATGGACGTCGTCATCCAGGCGCTGGGATCGCTCGACCCCGTGCACAGTGCTTTTTCCCAGGGCTATGCCGATCGGTTCAACCGGCTCGGCATCAAGGACAAGCAGCTGACCGGCATGCAGGAGGTCCACGAGATGCGCGCCCGGCAGGAGCGCGCCAAGGGCGACCGCCTGGAGGAGGGCATGAAGGAAGCCCTCGATGCCGAGCGCCGGGAAGCCGACGACAACGCAGTCTATGATATCATCGATCAAAAATTCGGTACGCCAGCCTCCAGCAAGCTTCAAAAACCATAATCGTCACGATCTTAAATCAAGAGGATTGTGACTTGGCTATTTCACCTCCGAGTGATCTGGTCCTGGATGTCGTCAAGGCGGCTGACCCGCTCGAAGTCCAGGCGGCCCAGGAAAAACTGAAGGCAAACCAGGCGGCTTTCGCGGCAAACAGCCTTGCGGAAGCAGGCAATGGCTTCACCTCCGCTGTCGACATTCTCGATCGCGCGACCAGCAAGACCGGTCTGAGCGATACGAAGAATCGAGCCACCTCCTCGGAGAAGGTTCCAGATACCTATCGCAAGTTCGAATCGATGGTGTTGCAGAACTTCATCAAGAACATGCTGCCGAACGAGAGCGAAGACGTTTACGGCAAAGGTGCCACCGGTGACATCTGGAAGGGCATGATGGCCGAGCAGCTCGGCAACGTCATTTCTCAGGGCGACGGCATCGGCGTCGCCAAGCAGCTCTATCACGACGCCTTGCGCAAGCAGGAAGGCAAGGTGGTCAACGCATCGACCGATCAGGACGATCGGAAGGTTGCGATGAGCATGGTCGACGAATTCCAGCGCAAGACATTCGGCACGACGACCGCCGATAACAAAACCAGCAACGACGCCTGAGACAATCGAGGACAAAAATGGAAATAATCTCGAACGAATACCGGATCAAATCGGTTCTTGGACGCCTTGAAATGATCATCGACAACGAGAACACGCGCATCGGCAACGATCCGCAGTTCGATCTCAAGGTCTCGAACGCGCACAAGAGCCGTTGCCTGTACGAACTGTCGATGCTGTTCCGGGATACCGATCCCAAGGAGCTCGCTGCTTCGCATCTCGATCAGCTGCATGGCCTGAAGAAGAAACTCGCTTTGAACGCTCGTCGCGTCGAAGCGCACCTGGAAGCCGTCCGCACGGTTGCCGATCTTCTGAAGAACGCCGTTCAGGATGCCGACGCGGACGGTACCTATTCTCAAGAGCAATTCGCATTGCGTGACCACTGATGATCAAACTCGTTCTCACAGGCATCTGGGTCTGCGCGATCACGCTGGCATCGGTCTATTTCTCGGTGCACATGGCGACGGCGCCGGCAGCCGCGCCTGAGACCTCCAAGCAGACGCAATTGGAACTTGTGAAGGGCGAGTCGATCACGATACCGGTCGTCAAGGACGGCGCTGTCGCGGGCTACTTCCTGGGAAAAGTGTCGTTCATGATGAACAAGGAAATGGTCAAGGGCGCTTCGTTGCCGTTGACCGAGATGACCACGGATGAACTCTTCACCCTGCTCGTCGGCAACAAGATGGTCGATGTCGGCAACATGAAGTCGTTCGATCCGCAGGCCTTCCGCGAAATGATCAAGAAGGACATGAACGAGCATCTCGGCGGTGAATACATCGCCCAGGTCATGCTCGAGCAGCTCGATTACCTTTCCAAGGCTGAAGTCGCGGCCAACGCGTCCGGGCAGCAGAAGAAGACGGTGAAGCCGGTCAATGTCGTCCCTCCGGAACCTGTGAAGGATCCAGCAACGGAATAGCAGCCTTCAACGGCGCCTTCGGGCGCCGTTTTTGCTTGTTCGCGCCGGCTTGGTTAATGATTTCCTGATTTCTGCCAGAGAATTCAAAGGGTTTTTCTAAAGGTTGCTTGAAACGCGCCTGCTATAAACTTCCCTGATGGGCTCGCGTTGGCATCCCAGGCACTTGTCTCTTGTCCCCGGGATGCTCGACGAATGAAGCACTATCGCCAGGAAGCAGGCATGAATCTCATCGCGAATTTCGCGGTGTTGGCATCGCGCCGCGTCATTTTCGATGTCCCCGTCTGCGATCTCGGCTGGGAAGACGCGCTGGTCTTCATCAACGAGCTGTTGTCGATGCCGGTCGGGCAGACCTCGATCTCCTTCGTCAACGCGCACAACATGCTGATGACGCTGCGCGATGAGGAGTATCGCTCTATCCTGGCCCGCAATCTGGTCCTGCCGGATGGTATCGGTCTCAATATCGCGTCCAAGGTGGCGCACGGAACGCCGTTCCCGGCCAATCTCAACGGTACCGATTTCGTGCCGGCACTCCTCACCTTCATGGAGCAGCCGCGCCGCATCGGCCTGATCGGCGGCCAGCGCGACGTTGTCGAGAGAGCCGCAGCGAATTTCCGACGGCACGCCCCCTGGCACGAACTCGTCGTCGTTTCCGACGGCTTCTTCGACAAGGATGATCCGTCAGAGGTCATCCGCGAGGTCGAGCGGCTGAAGCTCGACATCCTCATTATCGGCATGGGCACGCCGCTGCAGGAAAAGTGGGCACACCACCACATCCGTACCGACCACGCCCGTCTGGTGATGACCGTCGGCGCATTGTTCGATTTCGTGTCCGGCCGCGTGCCGCGTGCGCCGAAGATCGTGCGCGCCATGCGCATGGAGTGGGCCTACCGGCTGCTGCAGGAGCCTTCCCGTCTGTGGCGGCGCTATATGATCGGCATTCCGGTGTTTCTCTATCACGTCGTTCGGTACCGGTTTCGCAGGCATGCCGG
This sequence comes from Rhizobium sp. Root708, assembly GCF_001429725.1. Taxonomy (GTDB): domain Bacteria; phylum Pseudomonadota; class Alphaproteobacteria; order Rhizobiales; family Rhizobiaceae; genus Rhizobium. Next base: position 20,142 of record NZ_LMHV01000043.1, read on the forward strand.
GCTGAAGGCCATCCAAGACGAACGTACGCGCTGAGCATTAACCATTTCTTTGCCAGGAATGTTTAAGGTCGATTAACCATCTCGCCTGATGGGAATCGAACGTTCCACGCATGAGATCTGGCGATGCGCGACACATATTCGAGACGCCCGAACAATACCGTCCATACGCCTGCGCGAGCAGGCCGTCCGTTTGGCCAGGCCACGGCAGGGCCCGCGCACGGGACAAGCGCGCCGCCCGAAGCGGAACTCCTTCGCCTTATCGAACGCTCACTGCAGACGCAGCGGGCCGAGCAGCAGGCGGAAAATGCCACCCTGCCGCTACTCAATCGGATCGAAACAATTCTCGGCAAGCGCATCGAAGCGGCCAATGACGAGCAGGTATTGCCGGAAGTCGTGGTCAGCGAGCCGCTGGCGCTGAAGCCGCCAGCGATGCCACTGGCCGCGAACGACGTGAAACCGGTTGCGGTTCGCAGAGAACCTTCAAGACGCGCCATCTGGCCGCTTGCCGTCGTCGGCGCGCTTTGCGTTCTCGGTGCGGCGGCCGGCACTATGGTGCCTGCCGAACCTGAGGAGTATGTCGCCCGCGGCATCCTCGCCGTAAAGGGTGGTCCCGAAAACGTCGCCGCAGCCCAGAGCGCTTTGACGTCTCCGAAGACGATCGCCGCCGTCGTCGGCGCGTTGAAACTCGATCACGATCCCGAATTCGCCGGTACCCAACCGGATGCCTTACATGTCGCGGTCGATCTTCTCTCCGCCAACGGGACGGCTTCCGACGCGGTCTCGCGGGCAGAGGCCACGCTTGCCTCGGCAATGCAGGTGTTCACCGACAAGGCGACAGGCACGGTGGACTTTACCGTCACGACGGGCAGCGCCAGCAAGTCCGCCCGGGTCGCAAACTACCTGGGCTCGATCATCTCTATCCCGACAGCGGGCGGAGCGGCCGGTGACCGGGCGCTAAAGAAGGCGAGCGAAGCAGCACAGGCGCAACTCGCTGCCTTCACGGAGAAGAGCGGCGAGGGCAACGTCAAGGTCGCCGGCGATCTGCAGCAGCAGATTGCCCAGCTCGACGCCGATCTCAAGACCGCGGAGCAGCGGATCGTAACCGCCAAGGAGCGATCGGACCGCCTGCGTACGGCGAAGCTCGGCGATGTCCTGACGGGTGCGATTTCCGCCGATATCGGTTCTCCCGCACTGGAAGACCGGCGCACCCGCTATGCGACCGCCAAGTCGGCACTGGCCCAGCTCTCGGCAAATCTCGGACCCCGGCACCCGCGCTTGGTCGCGCAGCAGGGCGAGGTCGATGGCCTGCGCGACGCGATCAGCGAAGAACTCGCCAGGCTGGCTCGCGATTCTGCCGGCGATGCCAAGGCGGCGGTCGATGCAAGAAAGCGGATGAACGACCAGCGCAACGCGCTGATTGCGCAAAGCAAGGACACCGGCGTCGATCTCGCCAAGCTGACCGAGCTGCGCGACAAGGCTGGCGCGGCTCGCGCACGGCTCGAGGATGGAATCCTGACCGCTGGTGTTCCCTCGGCAAGCCAGATCGTCATGCAAGGCATGCCGCAGGTTTTCCCGACGAACGAGGGGCGCATCTCCGTGATGGCAACGCTGCTCGGCGCGGCGGCCGGACTTGCCTTCGGCCTCGCGTTGATGTGGCGCCGACGACCAGCGGACACCGACCACGATGTCCCGTCGCTTCGGGAAATTCCGGCCGTTGCCGAACCTTTGATCGAGCCGGTCGCTCCCACTCCGGAGCCCGTCGTCACCGCGCGGCGGAATGAGGTGGATCTCGTCCGCTCCGAAATCGCCACCATGCGCAGCAAGCTGCAGTCATACGCGGCGGGATCCTAGCGGCCAGCCACCACGATTGTCCTTGCATTTCCTATTTCAGGCAGGATACGGCGTTCGCAGGCAAATCGTGCCGAACGCCGCTGGCTAGAATGGCGAAGGCAAGGGCAGGAGACGGTCTTGACGACAGTGATCGACGGCAAACAGGTTGCAGCTTCTGTAATCGAGACGGTGAAGGCCGCGACATCGGCTTTGCAAAAGCAGAGCGGTGTGACGACGGGACTGGCGGTGGTCATCGTCGGTGACGATCCGGCAAGCCACGCCTACGTCAACTCGAAGGGCAAGATGGCCAAGGAGTGCGGTTTCAAGTCCGTGCAGCATACGCTGCCCGTGGAAACCAGCCAGGAAGAGCTTGCCGCTCTTGTCGCCTCTCTGAACGAGGATCCCTCGATCCACGGCATTCTCGTGCAGCTGCCGCTGCCGAAGCATCTGAAAGCCGATCCGATCATTCAGTCGATCCGTCCGGAAAAGGACGTCGACGGCCTGCACGTGGTCAATGCCGGCAAGCTTGCGACCGGTGATCTCGAAACGGGCCTCGTCTCCTGCACGCCTGCTGGCGCCATGGTGTTCGTGCGCCGCACCCATGGCGAGGACCTGTCGGGCCTGAACGCCGTCGTCGTCGGCCGATCCAACCTGTTCGGCAAGCCGATGGCGCAGCTGTTGCTGAATGCCAACGCCACGGTGACGATCGCGCATTCGCGCACCAGGGATCTGTCGTCCGTCTGCCGCAACGCCGACATCCTGGTAGCGGCCGTCGGTCGTCCGGAGATGGTCAAGGCGGATTGGGTCAAGCCGGGCGCAACCGTCATCGACGTCGGCATCAACAGGATTGCAGCACCCGAGAAGGGTGAGGGCAAGACGCGGCTTGTCGGCGATGTCGCATTTGCCGAGGCGGCTGATGTTGCCGCGGTGATCACGCCGGTTCCCGGTGGTGTCGGTCCGATGACNTGAGGGCAAGACGCGGCTTGTCGGCGATGTCGCATTTGCCGAGGCGGCTGATGTTGCCGCGGTGATCACGCCGGTTCCCGGTGGTGTCGGTCCGATGACGATCGCCATGCTGATGGCCAACACCGTGATCGCCGCTCATCGGTCGGCCGGGCAGACGCCGCCCGTGTTCTGATCAGCGCGACGGTGCCGCGCCCGTCGAGGCGCGGACGATCAGTTCGGTCTTCCACAGTTCCTGCTCGGGAAATGGCCCCTCCTGCTTGATCGTGCCGATCAGGCGTTGGGCAATACGGACGCCGGCGGCCCGCAGCGGCGACCGCGTGGTCGTCAGCGGCACCGAAAAATTCTCGGGCTTCAGATGCGGCAGCACGTCGTCATGGGCGATCAAGGATATGTCCTCGCCAAGCTTGAGGCCGGCCTGCGTCACCGCGCGGATGGCGCCAAGCGCGAGCACCGTGCTTGAACAGAGCACGGCGGTCGGCTGTTCCGGCAATTGCAGGAAGCGTTCCATCGCCGCCTGTCCCGGCTCATCGGTCATCGGCGTGTGGCTGATGCAGTCTTCGGGCAGTTCCAGGCCACGTTCCGCCAGCGCGGCGATGACACCCCTCTTGCGACGGATCGCGAAGTCGAGAGGCTCCGGCCCGTTCATCAATGCGAACCGCGTATGACCGAGCTGCAGAAGCAGTTTCGTCGCGTCGTAGAACGCGCCTTCGTTGTCGATGTCGAGATAAGGGTAGTCCGGCTCCGAACCGAAGGATCGGCCGTGAACCAGAAAGGGTACCGACAGCGATTTCAGCAGCGGCACCCGCGGGTCATGTCCGCGCATATAGGCAACGAACAACGCGTCCACGTCGCCGCTGATCGCAAGCCGCCGCAGTGCGCCCATTTCATCATTGGCGTCAGCAGGCATGATCACGAAATGAAAGTCGTGACGAACAGCCTCCTCGCCAAGGCCGGTGAGGAACTCGCCGAAATGCACGTCCGAATAGTCGCCGGGCGCGGTCGGCATGACGAGGCCGATCGACCCCGCCTTGCCTGTCGCGAGCCGCTGAGCCGCCTTGTTCGGCCGGTAGCCGGTCTCCTTGACGGCGCGCAGTACACGCTCCCGGGTCGCTTCATTGACTTCGGGATAGCCGTTGAGTGCCCTGCTGACTGTCGTCTGCGACAGGCCCAGCAATTCCGATAGCTGTTTGAGATTCACGTGTTATGCTTCCTCCAACGCGCCTTGAAGCTCGTCTCTCCCAAACAGCATCCAAAGCGCTTTTACTTATGTTAGCAATTGCCCCGCTTGACTCAAGAAAAATCGCTCCATATTCCCGGTGAAGTAGCGCTGCACTGCGATATTTGGGGCCTCCAAGGGCGAGTACGCAAAATAGCTTGACTCTTTTCCTTGGAAAGTGAAATGAGTGAATTGTCAAAGCGCTTTGGAAACACGTCAGAGCGCGGTTGGGATTGTGATGGGAGGTTGATCACATGAAGAAGACGTTTTTGATGGGCGTTGCGATCGCGGCGCTGCTTTCCGGCGCTGCGTCTGCCGCCGATCTCAAGTTCGCCCCTGGGCAGGACTCCAAGTTTAACTGGAAGAGCTACGACGAGTTCAAGGCGGCGCATGCCGACCTCAAGGGCCAGGAAATGACCATTTTCGGTCCCTGGCGCGGTGAGGACGAGGCGTTCTTCCGCACCATTCTGGCATACTTCACCGAGGCCACCGGCATCGACGTGAAGTACTCCTCGTCTGAAAACTACGAGCAGCAGATCGTCATCGACACGCAGGCCGGCTCGCCGCCGAACGTTGCGATCCTGCCGCAGCCGGGTCTTCTGGCCGATCTCGCCGGCAAGGGTTTCCTGACCCCACTCGGCGAAGATAACTCCAAGTGGATCAAGGACAACTACGGCGCCGGCGACAGCTGGGTCGGTTACGGCACCTACAAGGGCAAGGACGGCAAGGAAGCCTTCTACGCTTTCCCATACAAGGCCGACGTGAAGTCGCTCGTCTGGTATGTTCCTGAGAATTTCAAGGAAGCCGGCTACAAGGTCCCGACGACCATGGAAGAGCTCCATGCCCTGACGGATCAGATCGTCAAGGACGGCGGCGTTCCGTGGTGCATCGGTCTCGGTTCTGGCGGTGCGACCGGCTGGCCGGCAACCGACTGGATCGAAGACATCATGCTGCGTCAGCAGAAGCCTGATGTTTACGACAAGTGGACGACCAACGAAGTGAAGTTCACCGATCCGGCTGTCGTGGCTGCGATCGAGGAATTCGGTTCGTTTGCGAAGAACGAAAAGTATGTTGATGGTGGTGTCGCCGCCGTCGCTGCGACCGACTTCCGTGACAGTCCGAAGGGTCTCTTCGGTGTTCCCCCGAAGTGCTACCTGCACCACCAGGCTTCGTTCATTCCGTCCTTCTTCCCTGAAGGCACGAAGCTCGGTCAGGACGCCGACTTCTTCTACATGCCGACCTATGCGGCCCATGCCGACCTCGGCAAGCCGGTTCTCGGTGCGGGCACCCTGGTCACGATCACCAAGGACTCCAAGCCGGCTCGCGCTTTCGTCGACTTCCTGAAGACGCCGATCGCTCACGAAGTCTGGATGGCGCAGTCGAGCTTCCTCACGCCGTACAAAGGTGTGAACGCGGCCGCTTACGCCAACGACCAGATGAAGAGGGAAGGCGAGATCCTGTCGACCGCGACCACCTTCCGCTTCGACGGTTCCGACCTGATGCCGGGCAAGATCGGCGCGGGCGCATTCTGGACCGGCATGGTCGATTTCGTTGGTGGAAAGTCTGCTGAAGACACCGCCAAGGAAATCCAGAGCGCCTGGGATGCCATCAAGTAACATCGCCTGAGTTCCATGCCGCCTGATGTGGCGGCGTGGCCGAAATACGTGGCCGGATACTGAAGGTGTCCGGCCATTGTCGCCTCTCCTGTTGCTTGAGCGACGGCCAGAGGCACGCAAACCCTTCAGATAGACAAGGGTAGCAGGGGAGGGACGAATGCTATCGCAGATAGTTTCCGCTTTGGGGGTCGTGGTCGTGGCAGTGTTTGCCTGCTCGGCCTATTTCTATTTCTCGAACAAGATACTGGATTGGTCGCTGCCCGTCAGGGACGGTGACATCTATTCAGCAGCGCGAAATCTCAATCGCCGCGGGATGATCCGTCCCTGGCTGTTCATAGGGCCTGCGCTTTTCCTGCTTGTCGTCTATCTCGTCTATCCGGTCATCGCGACGCTGATCCTGTCGTTCTACGACCGGTCAGGCGAACAGTTCGTGGGCTTCGCGAACTACCAGTGGGCTTTGACCGATCGCGAATTCCGCCAGTCGATCTTCAACAACATCCTCTGGCTCGCCGTCGTGCCGGCTGCCTGCACCTTCTTCGGCCTCGTCATCGCCGTGATGACCGACCGCATCTGGTGGGGCAACATCGCCAAGAGCATCGTCTTCATGCCGATGGCGATCTCCTTCGTCGGCGCATCCGTCATCTGGAAGTTCATCTACGAGTATCGCGGCGGCAACGACACGCAGATCGGTCTCCTGAACGCGATCGTGCAGCTGTTCGGTGGCGCGCCGCAGGTGTGGATCTCGGTGCCTTTCTGGAACAACTTCTTCCTGATGGTGATCCTCATCTGGATCCAGACCGGCTTCGCCATGGTGATCCTGTCCGCGGCTCTTCGCGGCATTCCCGAGGAAACGATCGAAGCGGCTGTGATCGACGGCGCCAATGGCTGGCAGATCTTCTGGCGCATTATGGTCCCTCAGGTATGGGGCACGATCGCCGTCGTCTGGACCACCATCACCATTCTCGTGCTTAAGGTCTTCGACATCGTGCTCACCATGACCAACGGTCAATGGAACACGATGGTTCTCGCCAACCTGATGTTCAACTGGCTCTTCCGTGGCGGCGGCGATTCCGGCCGAAGCGCGGTCATCGCCTTGATCATCATGCTGGCCGTGACGCCGATCATGGTCTGGAACGTTCGCCGCGCCAATCGCGAACTCGGAGGCCACTGAGATGACGTTCATCCGAGATTTCTTCAAGATCGGCCCGGCTCGTCTGTTCGTCCACTTCGCGGTGCTGGTCATCGTCATACTCTGGCTGATCCCGACGCTCGGCATCTTCGTCAGCGCCCTGCGCGACAAGGACCAGCTCGTGTCTTCAGGCTGGTGGACGGCCTTTGCCGGCTCCTCTCGAACGGTGGCCGGTCGCCTTGGGCAGCCGGACCAACAGCAACAGGACGGTGCGGTCTACGTCATTTCAGGCAACGTGCTTGAAGGGCAGCAGGGGCGCTCGATCAATGCGTTCGGCACGCGTGTCCAGCAGCCGGCGGCCTACAAGGCTGGCGAGACGGCCGACCTCGGTGACGGTCTCTCTCTGACTGTCAACAAGGACGGCACCTATCGCTACACCAAGCCCGCCGCCTTTGGTCCGGATGACGGCGGTCGACGCGTCTATATCTCGGTCGCAACGCCTGCGGAATTCACCTTGCAGAACTATCGCAACGTTCTGACAAGCGAAGGCATCGGCCAGTCCTTCATCAACTCGCTGACGGTCACCATCCCCGCGACCATCATCCCGATCCTTATCGCTGCTTTTGCGGCCTATGCGCTGAGCTGGATGGAGTTTCCAGGGCGCGCATTGCTGATCGCCCTCGTCGTCGGCCTGATCGTCGTGCCGCTGCAGATGTCGCTGATCCCGCTTCTGCGTCTCTACAATCACGTCGGCATGCTGCTCGACACGCCCTCGAAGACCTATCCCGGCATCTGGTTGGCGCACACCGCTTTCGGCATGCCGCTCGCGATCTATCTGCTGCGTGCCTATATCGCCGGTCTCCCCAGGGAGATCATCGAATCCGCTCGCGTCGATGGCGCCAGCGACTTCGAAATCTTTACCCGTATCGTACTGCCTTTATCCTTCCCTGCGCTCGCGTCCTTCGCGATCTTCCAGTTCCTCTGGGTGTGGAACGACCTGCTCGTTGCCATGGTCTTTCTCGGCACCGACCGGGATCATCTCGTCCTGACAGGCGCCTTGAACGCGCTGCTCGGCTCGCGTGGTGGCAACTGGGAAATCCTGACGGCGTCAGCCTTCGTCACCATCATCGTACCGCTGCTCGTGTTCTTCTCTCTGCAGCGTTATCTGGTGCGTGGTCTGCTCGCGGGTTCGGTCAAGGGCGGTTGAGAACCCACAGCACCAACAGGAAACATGAGCATGGCATCCCAATCCATTTTGACGGCCGACAAGGACTGGTGGCGCGGCGCGGTGATCTATCAGATCTACCCGCGCTCGTTCCAGGATTCCAACGGCGACGGTATCGGTGACCTCAAGGGGATCACCGCCCGCCTGCCGCATGTCGCAAGCCTCGGCGCCGACGCGATCTGGATTTCGCCTTTCTTCACTTCGCCGATGCGCGATTTTGGCTACGACGTTTCCGACTACGAGAACGTCGATTCTATCTTCGGTACGCTTGTCGATTTCGACACACTGATTGCCGAGGCACATCGCCTCGGCATTCGCGTAATGATCGACCTCGTCATCTCGCACAGCTCGGACCAGCATCCCTGGTTTGTCGAAAGCCGCTCGAGCAGAACCAATGCCAAGGCAGACTGGTATGTCTGGGCCGATTCCAAGCCCGATGGCACGCCGCCGAACAACTGGCTGTCGATCTTCGGCGGCTCCGCATGGGCGTGGGATCCGACGCGCATGCAGTATTACATGCATAATTTCCTGACCTCGCAGCCGGACATGAACCTGCATAATCCCGAGGTTCAGGACCGTCTGCTCGACGTCGTCCGCTTCTGGCTGAAGCGTGGCGTCGATGGCTTCCGCCTCGACACCATCAACTTCTACTTCCACGACAAGGAACTGCGCGACAACCCGGCTCTCGCGCCGGAGCGCCGCAACGCCTCGACGGCTCCCGCGGTCAATCCCTATAACTTCCAGGAGCACATCTACGACAAGAACCGGCCGGAGAACCTGGAGTTCCTGAAGCGGTTCCGTGCGGTGCTTGAGGAATTTCCGGCAATCGCCGCAGTCGGTGAGGTGGGCGACAGCCAGCGCGGTCTGGAGATCGTCGGCGAATACACCTCCGGCAACGACAAGATGCACATGTGCTACGCCTTCGAGTTCCTGGCGCCCGACCCGCTTTCGCCGGAGCGCGTCGAGGAAGTCATGGAGGATTTCGCGGCGGCTGCGCCAGACGGATGGGCCTGCTGGGCTTTTTCCAACCACGACGTCGTCCGCCACATCAGCCGTTGGGGTTCGCTGGTGGCCGATCGTGATGCGTTCGCCAAGCAATATGCTTCGCTGCTGATGACCATGCGCGGTTCGGTCTGCATCTATCAGGGCGAAGAGCTCGGATTGACCGAAGCCGATCTTGCCTACGAAGACCTGCAGGATCCCTACGGCATCCAGTTCTGGCCCGAGTTCAAGGGCCGCGACGGTTGCCGTACGCCGATGGTATGGGACAGCCAGGTCGCTCAGGGCGGGTTCTCGACCGTCAAGCCATGGCTGCCGGTACCGGTCGAGCATATTCTGCGTGCCGTCAGCGTTCAGCAGGGAGACGAGAATTCGGTGCTGGAGCACTATCGTCGGTTCCTTGCCTTCCGCAAACTCTATCCGGCTTTCGCAAAGGGCGAGATCGAGTTTATGGAGCCGCAGGACGACGCCCTGCTTTTCGTCCGTGAGTACGGAAACGAGAAGCTGCTCTGCGTCTTCAACATGAGCCCTGCCGAAAGCAACGTTGTTTTGCCTGCGGGCGATTGGCAAGCGTTGACGGGTCATGGCTTCGTCAGCAATAACTATGGCGACAAGATCGATATGCCGGCTTGGGGAGCGTATTTCGCTCGTCTTGCCTAAGGGAATCTGGAGGAGGAACTAGATGACTGGACTGACGCTCAAGGACATTCGCAAGTCCTATGGTTCCGTGGACGTGCTCCACGGCATCGACCTGGAGATCAAGGAAGGCGAATTCGTGGTCTTCGTCGGTCCATCGGGCTGCGGCAAGTCCACGCTGCTGCGCATGATCGCCGGCCTCGAGAACATCACGGGCGGCGACATGTACATCGATGGCCAGCTGGTCAACGACGTTCCGCCGTCGAAGCGCGGCATTGCCATGGTCTTCCAGTCCTATGCGCTCTATCCGCATATGACCGTTTACGACAACATGGCGTTCGGCATGAAGATCGCCGGCGAAAGCAAGCAGGAAATCGACCGGCGCGTTCGCGCGGCGGCCGACAGCCTGCAGCTGGGCAAATACCTGGACCGCCTGCCGAAGGCACTGTCGGGTGGTCAGCGCCAGCGCGTCGCCATCGGTCGCGCCATCTGCCGCAATCCGAAGGTCTTCCTTTTCGACGAGCCGCTGTCGAACCTCGATGCCGCACTTCGCGTCGCGACCCGTATCGAGATCGCCCGTCTCAACGAGCAGATGGCCGATACCACGATGATCTACGTCACCCACGACCAGGTCGAGGCAATGACGCTTGCCGACCGCATCGTGGTCCTGTCGGCGGGCAATATCGAACAGGTTGGCGCGCCGCTGGAACTCTACGAGCGCCCGGCCAATCTCTTCGTCGCGAAGTTCATCGGCTCGCCTGCCATGAATGTGATCCCGGCAACCGTCATGGAAACGGGCAATGCCACGACCGTCACGTTGACGGGCGGCAAGTCCGTGACGCTCGATATCCCGACCGCTACGTCCGAGAAGGGCAAGACCGCAAGCTTCGGCGTCCGCCCCGAGGATCTGCGTATCGCCGGTCCGACTGACGACTATCTGTTCGAAGGCGAGGTTTCGATCGTCGAAGCACTCGGCGAGGTTACCCTGCTCTACATCGAAGGTCTCGTTCAGGGCGAACCGATCATCGTCAAGCTGCCTGGCATCTATGACGTGAAGAGGGGTCAGAAGATGCATTTCGAAGCCGATCGCTCGAAGTTGCATCTCTTCGATGCCGAGGGCCGTACCTACCGCAAGTGAGCGGTGGCTTCTACTGAATAGGATCGCCCGGAAGCGCTAGCCGCTTTCGGGCTTTTTATTGCGTTCCGATCAGGTGTGCCACGGCGGTTCGCGTTGTTCCGATAGTGGCCGGAACTGCAGGAGATTGCAGCTGCTTCTCACGTTCTGTTAAGTAACGGACGTTAGTATTTCTTGATTGAATATCGTGGGGAATACGGCTGTGGCTGCATCCAATCAAATGCCTTCCGGACACTTTCTGAACAAAGAGGAATCCTTCATGTACGACCGCGAAGCGCGGTTTAAAATGGAGGACACGATGAATGCCGCGCGCATCGAATATACGGAGAAGGGCGTCATGCACATGGCGTCCCGCCGGTGCGACATCATCCGTATCTCGAAGAGCGGCGCGGTTCTGGCAATCCTCACGCATTTTAACCTGCCCAAGCAGTTCTATCTCGATATCCCGGATGCGCGGATCACCAAGGTGGGCTGCATGTTGATGCGGGTAAACGCCAACAATACGGTCGAAGTTCGCTTCCTCCGTCTGGTCAATGACAAGGAACTGAACAAGATCTTCGTCTACAGCACGCATCCGGCCCATCGCGATCGCGTCCTCGATATTCGCGGCTGATTTCTTCCGACTGCAAAAAGCAAAGGCCCGCGAGCTGTCTCGCGGGCCTTTGTCGTTTGGATCTGCCTTGCGGCCTAGTGGAAGAGAACGCTGGCGCCGCGATCCGAAGCGCCGACCGAGCGACGGAAGGGCGCGAAAAGCTCGCGGCCCATGCCGAATTCGTTTTCGGAAAGATCCGCAACGACAGCCTCGCGCTCCGCCATATCAGCAGCATCGACAAGCACCTCAAGCGTGCCGGCAATCGCATCGAGGCGAATGATGTCGCCGTCCTTGATGCGGGCGATCGGGCCGCCATCGACGGCCTCCGGCGTGACGTGGATTGCCGCCGGCACCTTGCCCGAAGCGCCGGACATGCGGCCGTCCGTCAGCAACGCAACGCGGAAGCCACGGTCCTGAAGCACGCCGAGCGGCGGCGTCAGCTTGTGCAGTTCCGGCATGCCGTTGGCCTTCGGCCCCTGGAAACGGACGACGGCGATGAAATCCTTGTTCAGCTTGCCTTCCTTGAAGGCGTCCTGCAGTTCCTGCTGGCTGTGGAAGACGACCGCCGGCGCTTCGATCACATGTCGGTCCGCCTTCACTGCCGAGATCTTGATGACCGCCTTGCCGATATTGCCGCGAAGCATCTTCAGGCCGCCATTGGCCTGGAAGGGTGTTTCGATGCTGGCGAGTACCTTCGGATCGACGCTCTTCTCCGGTGCCGGCTCGCGCACGATCGCGCCGTTGTCACCGAGACGCGGGTCGATGGTGTAGGCCTGCAGGCCGTGGCCAAAGACGGTGCGCACGTCGTCGTGGACCATGCCCTGCTTCAGCAATTCCTTGATGAGGAAGCCCATGCCGCCGGCGGCGTGGAAGTGGTTCACATCGGCCAGTCCGTTCGGATAGACGCGCGCCAGCAGCGGCACGATCTCGGAGAGTTCGGCAATGTCCTGCCAGGTCAGCTGGATACCAGCAGCCCGCGCCATTGCGACAAGGTGCAGCGTGTGGTTCGTCGAGCCGCCGGTGGCGTGCAGTCCGACGACGCCGTTGACGACCGAGCGCTCGTCGATCATCTCGCCGGCCGGCGTGAATTCGTTGCCCTGCGCGGTGATCGCCAACGCACGCTTGGCGGCTTCGCGGGTGAAAGCTTCGCGCAGCGGCGTGCCCGGATTGATGAAGGAAGAGCCGGGCATATGGAAGCCCATGATCTCCATCAGCATCTGGTTGGAGTTTGCTGTGCCGTAGAAGGTGCAGGTGCCCGGGCCGTGGTAGGACTTGGACTCGGCTTCCAGCAGTTCGGCGCGGCCGACCTTGCCCTCGGCATAGAGCTGGCGCACGCGTGACTTTTCGTCGTTCGGCAGGCCCGATGTCATCGGACCGGCCGGCACGAAGATCGCCGGCAGGTGGCCGAAGGAGAGGGCGGCGATGACGAGACCAGGCACGATCTTGTCGCAGACGCCGAGGAAGAGCGCGGCATCGAACATGTTGTGCGACAGGCCAACGCCGGCGGCCATCGCGATCAGGTCGCGGGAGAACAGCGAGAGCTCCATGCCCGGCTGACCCTGGGTGACGCCGTCGCACATCGCCGGAACAGCGCCGGCCACCTGTGCGATGCCGCCTGCCGCCGCAGCTGCCTCACGGAGGATCGCCGGATAGGTCTCGAACGGCTGATGCGCGGAAAGCATGTCATTGTAGGAGGTGATGATGCCGAGATTAAGCACGCGGTCACCCGCAAGTGCGTCCTTCTCGGCGGGGGAACAGACCGCGAAGCCGTGCGCAAGATTGGCGCAACCGAGAACCGAGCGGTTTACGCTCTTCGAGGCCGCATTGCGCAGGCGCTCCAGATAAAGTTCGCGCGTCGGTTTCGATCGTTCGACAATACGGGCGGTGATCGCAGAAATGCGTGCATTAGCGGACATGGGAGTTATCCTGCCTTGGTTGCTCTTCAAATTTTCGTTCGCGGCTGCTGCCGAGCTCTATGGAGCCCAGTAGACTTCGACCGGACTTGCCGCCCGCCGAAGAATGGCGCGGATCGGCATCTCTGCCTCGTCGCCGGCGCCCTCAGCCTTTGTCAGGACGTCCTTCTTGCTGTCGCCTTCGATATGAAGCACGAGCAGCTTTGCATCCTGGAGGCTTGAGAAGGTGAAGGTCAGCCGCGGTTCACCCGCTCCGTCAGCCTCCATGGTAATGATACCACGCGGCGTTTTCGCGTCGAGAGCGGCTTTCAGGTTGCTGCCACCAGGGAAGAACGAGGCCGTGTGACCATCGCCGCCCATCCCGAGGATAGCAACATCGAAGGGGTTGCCGATTGCCGCGGTGGCGGCCGTCGCGAGTTTCGCGGCGTCTTCGACCGAATCTGCCGCCTGGTAGAGCGGCAGGAAGCTTGCGGCCTTGGCCTTGTTCTGCAGCAGGTTTTCGGCCACCAGCAGATGGTTGGAGCGCGGGTTGTCGGCCGGAACAAAGCGTTCGTCCACGAGTGTGACCGTCACCTTTGTCCAGTCGAGATCGCGCGCTGAAAGCTCCTGGAAGAAGCGCTTCGGCGTCGAGCCGCCGGAGACGGCAATGGTTGCCGTTCCCCGGGCGTCGATTGCTGCGGTAAGCGAGGCAACGACGTTGTCGGCCAGGTTGCGAGCCAGTTCTGCGCCATCGGCAAAAGCATGCATCGTCGCTGCCATCGTCTCGATCCTTAGAGGTTATCGTGCCAGGTGCGGCCGTCACGCTCGATGAGCGCGATCGACTGGCTGGGGCCCCAGGTGCCGGCGGTGTAACCCTGAACCTTCTGGCCGGTGGATTCCCAGCCCTTCAGGATCGGATCGACCCACTGCCACGCCGCCTCGACTTCGTCGCGGCGCATGAACAGCGTCTGGTTGGAACGGATGACGTCCATCAGCAGGCGCTCGTAAGCGTCCGGGTTGCGAACCTGGAAGGCATCCGCAAAGCTCATGTCGAGCGAAACGTTGCGCAGGCGCATTCCGCCCGGGCCCGGGTCCTTGATCATCAGAGACTGCTTGACGCCTTCGTCAGGCTGCAGGCGGATGATCAGTTGGTTCTGGTTGATGCGACCGGCGGCCTGATCGAAGATCGTGTGCGGGATCGGCTTGAAGGTGATGACGATCTCCGACATGCGGCCGGCGAGGCGCTTGCCGGTGCGGATGTAGAAGGGAACGCCGGCCCAGCGCCAGTTGTTGATTTCGGCCTTGATGGCGACGAAGGTTTCGGTGTTGGACACGCCGCCTTCGAGCTCTTCGAGGTAACCCTTGACCGGGCCGCCCGCCGAAGCGCCGGCGCGATACTGGCCGCGCACGGTTGCCTGCTCGACATTCGAGGCGTCGATCGGCTTCAGGGCGCGCAGCACCTTCAGCTTCTCGTCGCGGACCGCTTCGGAATCCATCGAGGATGGGACTTCCATGGCAACCAGGCAGACCAGCTGCATGATGTGGTTCTGCACCATGTCACGCAGCGCACCGGCGGTGTCGTAGTAACCGGCACGGCCTTCGAGGCCGACCGACTCGGCAACCGTGATCTGCACGTGGTCGATATGGTTGGCATTCCACAGCGGCTCGTAGAGCGCGTTGGCGAAGCGCAGAGCCATCAGGTTCTGCACGGTTTCCTTGCCGAGGTAGTGGTCGATGCGGAAGATTTGTTCTTCCTTGAAGACCTTGCCGATCGTGTCGTTGAGCGACAGCGCCGATGCGAGGTCGCGACCGATCGGCTTCTCGACAACGATGCGCGTCGACTTGGTGATCAGCTTGTGGTCGTGAATCTTCTGAGAGATGTCGCCGAAAATGCCCGGTGCGACAGCGAGGTAGAAGGCGCGGACGCGATCCTTGCCTTCATCGAGCAGCTTCTTCAGCTGATCCCAGCCGGCGTCCGAACGCGCATCGACAGGCACGTAGTAGAGACGCTTCAGGAACTTCTCGACTTCGGCTTCGTCGTATTCGCCCTTTTTCAGATGCTCCTTCAGAGCGTCTTCGGCAAACTTGCGATATTCCTCGTGCGTAAGCGGGCTGCGCGATGCGCCGATAACGCGGGTGGGTTCGGAGAACTGGCCTTCGACCTGACGATGATAAAGCGCCGGCAGCAACTTGCGTTCCGCAAGGTCGCCGCTGCCGCCGAAAACGACATAATCAAAGGGTTCAACGGGGATGATTTGGCTGCTCATGAGGTTGTCTCTCAATCAGACGGGTTATTGGCTCTTTAATCTAATCGATTTAAAAAAGCCAGTGTGCGATGCAATGAATCTCTCGGAAACAGGTTTTAGATCGAATTGCCGCGCGATGAAATCCGCAATCTGACTAAAACTTGTCGCGCAGTGCAAACCACGAGAGCGCCAGGAAAAGCAGCGGTGCGCGCATCGCCGGACCTCCTGGAAAAGCCGGAATATCGAGCGACTTGAAAAGATCGAGATCCGCCGATTTTCCAAGAACAGTTTCCGCGTAGAGCTTGCCGCAATAGTTGGACAACATCACGCCATGGCCGGAGTAGCCGCCGATCGATGTCACGCCGGGCATCACCTCACGCACGAAGGGTTGGCGGGGCATGGTGATGCCGACCGAGCCGCCCCAGGCATGGCTGATCTCGATATTGCCGAGCGCCGGATAGATCTCGGCGATCTGCCGGCGGATGTGCTCGGTAATGTCGCGCGGATTGTCCGCCGTGTAGGCTTCGCGCCCGCCAAAGAGCAGCCGCCCGTCCTTCGACTTGCGGAAATAGCGCACGACGAAGCGTGAATCCGCCACCGCCTCGGCTCCGGGCAACACGTCCGGATGCTTGTCGAGCGGCACGGTGGCGCCGATGAAGGAGCGGATCGGCATCACATGGCTTGCCGTGACAGGTTCGAGATTGCCGATATAGCCGTTGCAGGCGATCAGCACCTTGTCGGCAGTGATCGTGCCGCGCGGTGTCTCGATCATCACCTTGCTGCTGCCATGAAGGATCGCCGAGGCTTTCGTCATCTCGAAGATCTGCGCTCCGGCGTTGGCTGCAACGCGGGCGAGCCCGATCAGAAACTTCAGCGGGTTTATGTGGCCGGTTCCGGTGTCGCGAACGCCGCAGAAATAGCGCGTCGAGCCGAGCCGTTCTTGTGTCTCCGTTTTGTCCATGAAGCGCAGATGCGGATAATTGTAGCGCATCGCCGCGATCTCGGCGTTCTCGTAATAGTCGGCCTTGTAGCTCTCCTTGTGCGCCACGTTCATCTGACCCGGCATGTAGTCCATGTCGATCTGATGTTCCGTGGCGAAGTCGAGGAGGTGCTGTTTGGCGGCCTCGGCAACATCGAAGAGGGCGCGGGACCGCTCATAGCCGATCTTTTCCTCAAGCTCTTCCGGCCACCAGCGCTGGCCGGTGCCGAGCTGTCCGCCGTTGCGGCCGGAGGCGCCGTCGCCAAACCGGCACGCCTCGATGAGAATCACCGAGACGCCTGACTTGGCGAGATTGTAGGCCGCCTGCAGGCCAGTGTAGCCGCCGCCGATGATGGCGACGTCACATGTCTTCGAGCCGTCCATTTCGGGATAGGTCGGCCGCTCGCCCGACGTGGCTTGGTACCACGAAATGCCGGGCGCAATGGGGCTCTGCCATCTCTCCTGCGATGTCATGACCGAGCCCTCCCTATACGTTCAGCAGAAGGAATTCGCGCTCCCACGGACTGATCACCTGCATGAAGGTTTCGAACTCTCCACGCTTCACGCCGGCATAGATGCCGAGGAACTCCTTGCCGAACACTTCCACAAAGGCTTCCTCTTCTTCCATCAGCGCGACGGCTTCCAGAAGCCCGCGCGGCAAATCGATCGAGCCCTCGTTTGCCGTATCTTCCGTCGGCGCAGTCGGCTCGATGCCCCTGGTGATACCAAGCAGACCCGAGGCAAGCGAGGCGGCGAGCGCGAGATAGGGATTGGCATCCGAACTCGGCAGGCGGTTTTCAACACGCCTTGCCTGCGGATCGGACACCGGCACGCGGAATGCCGTCGTGCGGTTGTCATAGCCCCAGGCATTGTTGACGGGTGCCGACATGTCGGGCGTCAGTCGCCGGTAGGAGTTCACATAGGGCGCCAGCATCACCATCGAGCTCGGCACGTATTTCTGCAGGCCGCCGATGAAGTGGAAGAACTCGCGAGAGGCCGAACCATCGGGGTTCGAGAAGATGTTCTTGCCCGTCTCGCTGTCGACCACCGACTGGTGGATGTGCATCGCTGAACCCGGCTGCCCCTGCATCGGCTTGGCCATGAAGGTCGCGTAGATGCCGTGCTTCATCGCCGCTTCGCGGATCGTGCGCTTGAACAGGAATACCTGGTCGGCAAGCTCGATCGGATTGCCGTGGCGCAGGTTGATTTCGAGCTGCGCGGGCCCTTCCTCGTGGATCAGCGTATCGATCTCGAGACCCTGCTTTTCCGAGAAGTGGTAGATGTCGTCGATCAGTTCGTCGAACTCGTTGATGCCGGCGATCGAATAGCCCTGACCGCCAAGGATCGAGCGGCCGGAGCGGCCCTTCGGCGGATGCAGCGGATAATCAGGGTCGTCGTTCTTGGCGACGAGATAGAATTCGATCTCGGGCGCGACGATCGGTTTCCAGCCGCGGTCGGCATAGAGCTTCAGCACGCGCTTCAGGACGTTCCGCGGCGTGTAGGGAACCTCTTCCCCATCCACGCTGACGATATCGCAGATCACCTGCGCCGTCGGATCGGTTTCCCAGGGCACGACCGAAAGCGTCGAAAGATCGGGCACCAGCTTGAGGTCGCTGTCGCGCGGCTCGTAGCGGAAGCTTTCGGTCTCGTCGGGATATTCGCCGGAGATGGTGTGGCGATAGATCGCCGAGGGCAGCGCAAGCGAGGTGTTCGAGGTGAACTTGGAGCTCGGCATCATCTTGCCGCGCGGTACGCCTGCTAGGTCAGGCGTGATGCATTCGATGTCTTCGATACCGCGTGCCCGCAAGAACCGCGCTGCTTCCTTCCAGTTTTCAACGCCGCGCTGGTGTCCGGGATCCGGGGGTGTCTTTTTCGAGGCGGGTACGTTTCTGGCAGGCTTCAGCGTCGTCTTTTTTGGGGACATGACACACCGGTTTGCGTGAATCTTGGCGGCATCATAGCCAGAGTTTGGCAATTGGCGAGGGGGAGGGCACGTTGACTTTCGCCCATTGATGGAAAAAGAAGACGTCTTTCGACAAGGGAAATGGTTTTGCAGCGAAAAAGCGATGTGATCGTCATCGGCGCGGGCGCCGCCGGCATGATGTGCGCCATTCGCGCCGCCCAGCGGGGGCGCTCGGTCGTGGTTCTCGATCATGCGAAGTCGCCGGGCGAGAAGATCCGCATTTCAGGCGGCGGACGCTGCAATTTCACCAATATCCATGCCGGTCCGAAAAGCTTCCTGTCCGCCAATCCGCATTTCTGCAAGTCGGCTCTGGCGCGCTTCACGCCGTCGGATTTCATTGCCATGGTCGATCGCCATCGTATCGCTTGGCACGAGAAGACGCTTGGCCAGTTGTTCTGCGACGACAGCGCCAAGGACATAATCCACATGCTTCTCGACGAGATGCGGGCCGCGGGTGCAACGCTGCATCTGCGCACCGAGATCGGTGACGTCGAGCGAAGCAGCGATGGCTTCCGCATCGCGACCTCCGAAGGCGCATATGAATGCAGCTCGCTGGTCATCGCGACCGGCGGCAAGTCCATTCCGAAGATGGGCGCGACAGGCTTTGCCTATCGCATCGCCGAGCAGTTCGGTCTCGCGATGGTCGAAACGCGACCCGGCCTCGTGCCGCTGACGCTGGATCAGGCGACGCTCGAAAGCCTTTCCGAACTGTCGGGCATATCGGCGCCGGCTGAAATTCGCCACGGCAAGACGGCGTTCCGCGAAGCGCTGCTTTTCACGCATCGCGGTCTCAGCGGTCCGGCGATCCTGCAGATCTCGTCCTTCTGGCGCGAGGGGGATGACATCACCGTCGACATCGAGCCGGATGTCGATCTGTTCGAGCATTTAAGGGCAGCAAAGAAGGCCAATGGCCGGCAGTCGGCCCAGACGGCGCTGGGCGAAATCCTGCCGAAGCGATTGGCGCAGTATCTGACCGAGCGCGCGGGCATTGTCGGGCATATGGCCGATCTTTCCGACAAGGCTCTGTTGCGTCTGGCGGACGCTGCGCAGAATTGGAAGATCAAGCCGTCAGGGTCGGAAGGATACCGGACGGCGGAGGTGACGCTCGGGGGTCTCGACACCGCGGCTCTGGATTCACGCACGATGCAGGCGAAGAGCGTTCCCGGCCTCTATTTCATCGGCGAATGCGTCGACGTGACCGGTTGGCTCGGCGGCTACAATTTCCAATGGGCCTGGGCATCGGGTTTTGCCGCCGGTGAATCTTTGTAGAAGCAAAGCGAGCGGATAGATTCAATAGTTCTTAAGAAGGGTGCGCCATCCTGCCTCAATGACAGCTGAAATAAGCTTCCTAAATAAAGCTTTACGTACCAACTGTTTTGTTGGATTGTTGTGTCAGAGAGAAGTGAGGTTCTGCCGATGAACAGGAACACACGACGCGCCCGCGCCATTGCAATTGCCCAGACCAAGCCTGACAGCCGCGTGACGGCCTTGCGATATCTGGTGCTCTCTCTCAGTGCTTTCTCCGCGATCGCCGCGCTTCTCCTCGCGCGCGTTTTCTAGCACACTCCGGAACGCCGATGCGCTGGTTTGGTGGCAGGAATGGCCGCCATCTGGCCGATAAATCGATTTGAATGCCGGTTTCTGCCATATACGCTTATCCGAAAATTAACATCTCCTCTGCGACAGTTGGTGGATGATTTATAGGGACGCTTGACGCTTGCCGTTAAGCGCTGTGGCAATGATTGCCGTCCGGGCTAGCCCCGGGGATCCCCGTTGTTCCAAAAAAAGCAGCTCGATGCACTCGGTCGATGCCATTTCGCGGCATCGGTGGGAGGAGTGGTGTATGGAAGGCCGGAACCGCCATGTTTATTGATAGGATTCTTTCCCGCTTTAAGATCAAGACGAAAGTATTGATCTTTGTACTGCCGTTTGTTGTCAGCATTTCCGCGGTCGGCCTGACGGGTCTCTATGCCTCGGGCTTGCTGCAGGGACGCATGGAAATTTCCAACAGCGTCCTTCAGTCCCTGAGCGGGTTCAAGGATCTTTACGGTTCGATGGACGACTTCCTGCGCATCACCAGCCAGGACGCGCGCGACAAGCTTTATAGCGACATCGGTACGCAGCAGGATACGCTGGGCTCGACCCTGAAGCAGATCGGCGAGAATGCCGGACGCGGCAACCTGCAGGCAGCCAAGGACGGCACGTCGGGTATTTCCGATACCGTCGGCAAGCTCTGGACGCTTCACGAGCAGGAGCTTTCCCTGCGCAAGTCCATCGACGATGCACAGAAGGTCATGATCAGCAGCCGCTTCAACGTCAATTACGACGCCCAGCAGCTGGAAGAGAATATCCGCAAGGATGAGGGGAATGCGACCGCGACGCTGCGCGCCGCCGATCGCCTGTTGAAGGGTGGAGATACCCTTGCCGGCGTCATGGGCGATTTCAGCAAGGCGCAATCCCCGGCTGACAAGCTGAAGGTCGTCACCGACGCGATCCCTGCGATTTCCAAGGCGCAGCGCCTGATCGAGATTTCGGTTCCGCAGAACCAGAAGAGCATGACCCAGTCGCTGTCGCAGACGATCAGCGATGTGAAGGCGCAGGCGACCGCCGCCGATGCCGGCACGGATGAGGCGATCACCAATCTCGGCCGCCTCGTATCGCGCTTCCGCCAGATGTCGACCTACACCCAGCTCACGGCCACGCAGATGATGCGCGAAGCCACCACAACCTTCGTGGAGCTCGACAGCCGCATCGCGCAGACCAATTCCGTGCTCGAAGACACGCGCCGGCTCGAGAGCGCGATCTATTCCCTGCAGCTCGTGCTCGGCGAATTTGCCGCCAAGCCGACCAAGGAGAACCGCGTCCGCCTGCATCAGGAAATCGCGACGCTCGGCACCAATCTGAATACGCTGCTTGCCAGCGCCAAGGGCATGAACTTCGCGGAAGACATCGTTGCCGCGATGTCGCCGGCCCTCGCTTCCATGGACAAGGATGCGCAGAGCCTTGTGGAGACGATCGATCAGCGCGTCGCCGACTATGCCTCTGCTCGTCAGCAGCTGGATGGCGTCTGGGGTGAGTTGACGGCCTTCGCCGAGCTGCAGAAACAGACGGCAGGCGCCGAGCGCACCCAGGCGAATGGCATCTCCGTCCTCACGACCGGCCTCGGCATCGTTCTTTCCATCATTGGCGGCATCGCGCTGGTCCTGACGCTGCAGCGTCCGATCGGCCAGATCACGGCGGCGATGCGCCGTATCGCCGATGGGGCTCTCGACACCAGCATTTCGGGCGAACAGCGCCGCGACGAGATTGGCGACATGGCGCGTGCTCTCGGCATCTTCAAGGACAATGCGATCTCGAAGATCCGTATCGAGGAGCAGAGCGAGGAAGAGCGCGCCGCGACCGACAGGGAGCGTCAGCGCAACGACTCCGAGAAGCGCGAAATGGATCGCCAGATCGAGTTCGCCGTCAACGAGCTCGCCGCCGGTCTCGAACGCATGTCGCAGGGTGATATCTCCACCACGATCGACACGCCGTTCATCGGTCGCCTCGAACAGCTCCGTCAGGATTTCAACGGTTCGATGCTGCGTCTGCAGGCTTCGATGAGCCAGATCCGCGACAATGTTCAGATGATCCAGGGCAACGGCAACCAGATGGCGCAGTCGGCCGAGGATTTGTCGAAGCGCACTGAACAGCAGGCAGCCTCGCTGGAGGAAACCGCCGCCGCCGTCGATCAGATCACGGTAACGGTTCGTTCGTCCGCCGAGCGCGCCAAGGACGCCGATCAGATCGTCCGCGCCGCCAAGCGCAGCGCCGACGACTCCGCCACCGTCGTCAACAATGCGATCGACGCCATGGGCCGGATCGAAGGCGCGTCGCGCCAGATCGAGCAGATCATCGGCGTCATCGACGAGATCGCGTTCCAGACCAACCTTCTTGCGCTCAATGCCGGCATCGAGGCCGCACGCGCCGGCGACGCGGGCAAGGGCTTCGCGGTTGTCGCCATGGAAGTCCGCGAACTCGCGCAGCGCTCCGCGGCGGCAGCCCAGGAGATCAAGGGGCTGATCAACAAGTCGACGACGGAAGTGAACTCCGGTTCGCAGTTCGTCCAGGAGACCGGGACGGTGCTCGCCAAGATCAGCGCGCAGATCGTCACGATCAGTCAGCATGTGGAAATGATCGCCCGCGCAAGCAACGACCAGTCGAGCGCTCTGCAGGAGGTCAACGCCACCGTCAATCAGATGGACCAGATGACGCAACAGAACGCGGCAATGGTCGAGGAAACGACGGCTGCAAGCCGCGGGCTTGCCGACGAGGCCGACGCGCTGCTGCACCTCATCCAGCAGTTCAAGATCGAAGGTGGCGTGCCCCATAAGATCTACCGCGCGGCGTAATCAACGCTGCCACCGAAAGACCAAAGGCCTCGCATTGCGGGGCCTTTTCTTTTTTTCAGCAGCCGCGCCCATGTTGAATTTTGACAATCGTCAATTTTCAGGGTTTTCTTAAATTTCTTTCGCTAGCGTCGATGCCATCTGTTTCTCGAGGTATCAATGCTCCGCCTTTTCTCCGCATCCATCGTTCGTCAGATTGTCGCCATCGCGCTCGGCCTGCTGATCTTCAGTACCGTCGCGATCGTCTCTGTGACCTATTACAATCTGAGCTCCTACGTGATGACGAGCGCCGTCTCCGATGCGAAGGATGCGAGCCGGGCCATGGCGGTGCTGTACGGCGCTGCCGACCCGGCCGCCAAGGTCGATGTCAGCGACAACGCGCTTCTCGGTTTGACCGAAGAAAAGCTCCCCGCGCTCGGCGATCATGCGCTTGTCGACCGCACCGCCCAGTCCATTGGCGGCGTCGCGACGGTGTTCGAGCGCCAGGGTGGCGACTACGTCCGCGTCTCGACAAACGTGAAAAAGGAAAACGGCGACCGGGCCGTCGGTACCAAACTCGCAGCCAATCACCCCGCGCAGGCTGTGCTGGCAAATGGCCAGGCCTATTATGGCCCGGCGGATCTGTTTGGCCGTAAGTTCATGACCGGCTACTTCCCGGTCAAGAATTCAGCCGGGGCCAATGTCGGCGTCCTCTTCATCGGCATCCCGATGGAAGTCTATTACAGCAGCCTGAACCAGCTGCTGACGCTGGTCGTCGGTGTTGGTGTCGGCGTACTCGCTCTGATGGGTATCCTGGCATACTTTGCTGTCCGCGCTTCCGTGCGCCCGCTTGAAGCCCTGACGGCGACCATCCACGGGATCTCTGCCGGAAAGCTAGACGGCGCGGTCCCCTGTCTTGAGAAGCAGAACGAATTCGGCGCCATCGGCCGTGCCCTCGCCCAGTTCCAGGACAGCGCCCGTGCGCGTCAGTTGCTGGAAACGCAGGCGGCCGAACAACGCCAGTTGAGCGACGCCGAGCGCTCGCGCAACGATGCCGAGAAGCGTACTCTCGACGGCCAGATCGACTTCGCCGTCACCGAACTCGCCATGGGGCTTGGCCGCCTGGCGCAGGGAGATGTGTCGCAGACCATCCAGACGCCGTTCGTCGGTCGCCTGGAGCAGCTGCGTGTCGATTTCAACGCGTCGCTGGTCCGGTTGCAGGACACGCTCTCGCGGATCCGCGACAACGCCTCCGTGATCCACGACAATTCGGGAGCCATGCGCTCCTCTGCCGATGAGCTCTCGAAGCGCACCGAAGCCCAGGCCGCAAGCCTCGAAGAAACGGCGGCAGCCGTCGAGGAAATCACGGTAACGGTCCGCTCGTCCGCAGCGCGTGCCCGCGAGGCGAATGATGCGGTTTCGGAAACGAAGAAGACCGCCGACAGCTCCGGCGCTGTCGTCAGCGACGCGATCGCGGCCATGGATCGCATCGAGCAGGCGTCGAAGCAGATCGAGCAGATCATCGAAGTCATCGACGATATCGCCTTCCAGACCAATCTTTTGGCGCTGAACGCCGGTATCGAGGCGGCGCGCGCCGGTGAGGCCGGAAAGGGCTTTGCCGTCGTGGCGCAGGAAGTCCGTGAACTCGCCCAGCGATCGGCCGATGCTGCCCGTGAAATCAAGGGCCTGATCGAGAAGTCGACCCGCGAAGTCAACGCCGGCTCGACGCTGGTACAGAAGACCGGCGCCGTCCTTGCCTCGATCAGCCACGAAATCATCGCCATCAGCAAGCATGTCGAAACGATCGCGACGGCAAGCCAGGACCAGTCCGCCGCGCTGCAGGAAGTGAACGGTTCGGTCAACGCGATGGACCAGATGACCCAGCAGAACGCGGCAATGGTCGAAGATACGACACAGGCGAGCCGCCAGCTCGCCCATGAGGCCGAT
Source organism: Rhizobium sp. Root708 (assembly GCF_001429725.1). Classification (GTDB taxonomy): domain Bacteria; phylum Pseudomonadota; class Alphaproteobacteria; order Rhizobiales; family Rhizobiaceae; genus Rhizobium. The sequence goes on from NZ_LMHV01000043.1 coordinate 44,880, forward strand.
ACGCTGATGACCTTGATCCGGCAGTTCCGCATCGACGCGGCGACGCCTGCCGACTACTTCGCCAGGAATGCGGCGTGACGCGAGTCGCATTCCTGTCCACTCGCTGATGAACGCCTTCGGCGACGGAGGCGGAGGGACGTGAGAAAGGCTGCAAGCCGGGCCGGAGGCGACTGTCCGACAGTATCGTAGAAGGCCTGTTCGGCGGCCGGTGTTTGCCGGTCGCTGGCGGCGAACTGCCGTTCGGCGAGAAACGAGAAGGCGATATACTCAAGCATGGTGATGTCCTCTTGCTGGAACATCGCTTTAGTTATCCCTCAAAATCTGCTTCATAAACCAGAGATATCCCATTATGTTTTTCACTCATGAAAAGCACGCAATGGGATTCGTTTCAGCTCTTCCTGCAGGTTGCCCGTCTCGGCGGGCTGACCGGGGCAAGTGCCGCCAGTGGCCTGAGCCCGGCAACGATCGGTCGACGGATGCTCGATCTGGAGCAGGAACTCGGCAAGGCGCTGTTTCTGCGGAGCCAGACCGGCTATCGGCTGACGCCAGATGGATTGGCACTCCTCGAGCATCTGCAGGACATGGAGGCTGCGGCGCGCAAGGTCGAGGCATGGCGGCTTGCCGGCACCCCGGCTGCAACGGTCAAGGTCGCGGCCGGCACCTGGGTCGCCTGGCTTCTGACGACGAACTTCTCCGCCATCCGCAACCCCGGCGATCCCTTCGCGGTTTCGCTGACCATCGGCGAAGCGCGCGCAAGCCTCAGCTATCGCGAAAGCGACATCGGCATTCGCGCGTTCGAGCCGGAAGAGGGAAATCTCGCCGCCCGCCTGCTCGGCGAGGTCGCCTATGCCGTCTATGCGAGGCGAAACGCAAGCGAGAGCGATGAACGGTGGGTGGCCGTCAGCGAAGACGATGCGATCTCCAACTACCTCCGCTGGCCATACCGCAATGCGGCGGCCTCGATCGTCGCGACCGTGAACCGACCGCGGTCCTTGCCGGAACTCGTGAGGGCGGGGGGTGGCAAGGCGGTGCTGCCTTGCTTCGTCGGCGATCTCGATCCGGAGTTGCAGCGGCTTGGCGACGAGCTTCCGGAGCTGCGTCATCGCCAGTGGATGGTCATGAACAACGAGGATCGGCACCGGCCGGAGATCCGGACCGTTGCCGATCGAATGACGAAGCTGCTCAAGGGCTACGCGGACCTGATTGCCGGAAAGCGGGCGACGCGAAACTAGTTCCGGCGCCGCGCAGCCATCGCGGCCTCGTCAGCTGCGGCCGGCGACGATGACCGGGATCAGCAGGTCTCCCCAGTTTCCGTCGCCGCCGTGATGCCTGGCCGAGCGAACGAGCTCGACGGAGACGCCGGCATCGACTGCCTTCATGACCGAAAGGTTCAGCCGATGCAGGTCGTTTGCGAGCATCCGGATCATGTTCTGCTGATCCGCCGTCATGCTGGTTGATTGTTCTTCTGCGCGTTCCTTGACGCGTGCGAGCGTAGGCATGGCCGTTTCTCCTCCTTCGGTCATTCAGCTGCTGGTTTGAACTGGGCGTGTTCGGTGGATTCGTTCATCGCCGTGGTCGACGAACGGCCGCCGGTGATTGCCATCGAGACCGCGTCGAAGTAGCCGGTGCCGACTTCGCGCTGGTGTTTCGTGGCTGTATACCCGTTCGCTTCGGCATCGAACTCGGCCTGTTGCAGTTCCGAATAGGCCGTCATCTGCCGATCGCGATAACCGCGTGCCAGTTCGAACATGCCGAAATTCAGCTGATGGAAGCCGGCGAGCGTGATGAACTGGAACTTGTAGCCCATGGCTCCGAGCTCCCGCTGGAATTTCGCGATCGTCACGTCGTCCAGGTTCTTCTTCCAGTTGAACGACGGCGAGCAGTTATAGGCAAGCAGCTTGCCGGGATGAACCTTGTGCACCCCTTCCGCGAACCGCCGCGCCTGGTCGAGATCTGGCTTCGACGTTTCGCACCAGATCAGATCGCAATGCGGCGCATAGGCGACGGCGCGCGCGATGCAGGGCTCGAGGCCGCTGTGGACGCGATAGAAGCCTTCAACCGTTCGTCCCGCGGCATAGTCGATGAAAGGCTGGTCGCGCTCGTCGATATCGGATGTCAGAAGCTTTGCGGCTTCCGCGTCGGTGCGGGCGATGACGAGCGTCGGCACGCCCATGACGTCGGCGGCAAGACGCGCGGCATCGAGGTTGCGGATATGCGCTGCGGTCGGGATCAGCACCTTGCCGCCGAGATGCCCGCACTTCTTTTCGGAAGTCAGCTGATCTTCGAAATGGACACCGGCGACCCCAGCCTCGATGTAAGCCTTCATAATCTCGAATGCGTTGAGCGGCCCGCCAAAGCCGGCTTCAGCATCGGCGACGATGGGTGCAAACCAGTTCTCCACAGAGAGACCTTCGCCTTCCGAGGTCTCGATCTGGTCGGCGCGCTGGAGCGTCCGGTTGATCCGCTTGGCGAGTTCGGGGCCGGCGTTGGCGGGATATAGCGATTGATCCGGATACATCGCCGACGCCGTGTTCGCATCCGCCGCGACCTGCCATCCCGAAAGATAGATCGCCTTCAGACCGGCGCGAACCATCTGCATTGCCTGGTTGCCCGAGAGTGCGCCAAGCGCGTTGACGAACGGCTCGTCATGCAGGAGTTGCCAGAGCCGGTTTGCGCCCATCTCGGCCAGAGTATGCCGAAGCGTCACCGATCCGCGCAGGCGTTTGACATCATCGACAGAGTAGGGACGTTCGATCCCATCGAAACGGCCCTCGGGAATGTCGCGATGAATTTTGTCAAAACCTGTCATTTAATCCTCCGTTGCAGAAATGTAGCCTCGTTGGCTCGTTGACAGGATTTACAAATCGGAGGGAAAAGGCCAGAAATATAAGCGGAAAGCCGAGGGGAAACAGGTTTACATGCAAAGAACTTGACAGTCTGTCAGTGTAAGTTTGTCAATAATTGTAAATTCTGGGTGGCTTGGCCGCTGTAAAGGATTGTCGCGTGGAACGAAAGATATTCGCCGGCCCGAAGGTGCGGCGCATCCGTAACGGCCTCGGCGTAACGCAGGCGGCGATGGCCGAGGCGTTGAGCATCTCTCCGTCCTACCTCAATCTGATAGAGCGCAATCAGCGCCCGCTCACCGTGCAGCTGCTGATCAAGCTGGCGGCCGTCTACAAGGTCGATCTGGAAGAATTGCGCGATGACGGCACCGGCAATCTCAATCAGCTGAAGGAGGTTTTCGCCGATCCCTTGCTGGCAACCGAATTGCCCGGCGATCAGGAACTGGTGGAGGTTGCCGAAGCCGCGCCCAATGTCGCAAGCGGTATCGTCAAGCTTTACCGTGCCTATCGCGAGCAGGCTGCGCGCCTCTCCGATTTCACCTCGCTGACCGCAGGCGAGGGGAGTGCGCCGATCACGGGTGCGCGTCTCCCGGCCGACGAGGTGCGCGACCTCTTCGAAAGGCGATCCGCTTATTTTCCGCAGATCGAGACCGCGGCCGAGACATTTCTCGCGGCGTTGTCCGTCACGCGTGACTTACCGTCCGCCCTGCGCGATTGGCTACGCACCGAGCGCGGCATCGGTGTTCGTGTCCTCCCTGTTCATGTCATGCCCGACCTGCGGCGGCGTTTCGACCGCCACTCGATGCGGCTCTTCATTTCGGAGCGCCTGTCGCAGCCTGATCAGGCGCTCGAGATTGCCATCGAGGTCGGAACGTTTGCTCTTCGAGAAGCGCTTATGGCCGAACTCGACGGCCTCTCTCTTTCCACGCCGGAAGCTAGACGGCTCGCCCGCTTCGAGCTCGGCCGATATGCAGCACTTGCCTTGTCCATGCCGTACGCCCCCTTCCTCGCGGCGGCCCAAAGCGCCCGCTACGACATTGATGTTCTCCGCGCCCGGTTCGGGGTGTCCTTCGCTCAGGCCGCGACCCGGCTGACGATGCTGCAGCGGCCGACGGCGCAGGCGGTACCGTTCTTCCTGATGGAGATAGACGCCGCGGGGCACCGGCTTCGCAGGGCGGGCGCACTCGGATTTCCTTCGGTCCGGTTCGGCGGCGGCTGTCCCAAGTTGAACATGCACGCCGCCTTTCTGCAGCCCGGGCAAATCCTTGCCGAAACGGTTGAGATGCCGGATGGCGGACGCTACGTGACGGTTGCTCGGACGCTGGAGGGGCCGAACGTTCCTTTCGGCGAAAGAGTGAGGCGAACGGCGGTGCTGATCGGCTGTGATGCATCCCTCGGGGAGGCGACCGTCTACGGTGCCGTCGCGGCGCAAACTCCGGTCCCGATCGGCGCCGCCTGTCGCCTTTGCGAGCGGCGTGGCTGCCTGTCGCGCGCCGAGCCTCCGGTGACGCGCCCCCTCGGCCTCGACGAGGTGGCGGCGGGTTTGAGCGGCTTTGATTTTCAGTGACGGGAAATCATTGAGAGTGCAGGATTTTACGCTTGTCGGCTTCTAAAATCCTTTCTAGTCTGCGTGCAAAACCAGAGGGCACAAGCCGTAATAAGGGTGTTTGCCGCACGCAGGCGCCTCACAAACAGGAGAGATCATGAGGTCAACAATCGCGAGACTAGCAGCCACTGCCGTCGTGGCTGCGTTTTCTGCTGCGCCGTCGCTTGCGCAGGAGAAGGTTGTAAACATCTATAACTGGTCGGACTATATCGACAGTTCGATCCTTGAGGATTTCACCAAGGAAACCGGCATCAAGGTCGTTTACGACACCTTCGATTCCAACGAGACCGTTGAAACCAAGCTGTTGGCAGGCGGTACGGGCTATGACGTCGTCGTCCCGACGGCGGACTTTCTCCAGCGCCAGATCCAGGCGGGCGTGTTCCAGAAGCTCGACAAGTCGAAGCTGCCCAATCTGTCGAACATGTGGGATCTCATTCAGCAGCGCACGGCGTCCTACGACCCGGGCAACGAATATGCCATCGACTACATGTGGGGCACTGACGGCATCGGCTACAACGTCAAGAAGGTCGCCGAGATCCTCGGCCCGGACGCGAAGCCCGGCCTGGAAGTCATCTTCGATCCGAAGATCGCTGCCAAGTTCAAGGATTGCGGCATCTATGTCCTCGATACGCCGAAGGATGTCATCTCGACAGCGCTGCACTATCTCGGCCTCGATCCGAATTCGACCAAGGCGGAAGATTTCAAGAAGGCTGAAGAGCTGCTGACTTCGGTTCGGCCCTATATCCGCAAGTTCCACTCGTCCGAATACATCAATGCCCTCGCAAACGGCGATATCTGCATTGCCTTCGGTTATTCGGGCGACGTTCTGCAGGCGCGTGACCGTGCCGAGGAAGCCAAGAACGGCGTCGAGGTGAATTATTCCATTCCGTCGCAGGGCGCGCAGATGTGGTTCGACATGATGGCGATCCCCGCCGATGCGCCGCACGTTGCCGAAGCGCATCAGTTCATCAACTACATGATGAAGCCTGAGGTCATTGCCAAAGCCAGCAACTATGTCTTCTACGCGAACGGCAACAAGGCGTCGCAGCAGTTCGTCGACAAGGAAGTTCTGGAAGATACGGCCGTCTACCCGGATGAAGATGTCATGAAAAAGCTCTTCACGATCTCGCCGTGGGATCCGAAAACGCAGCGCACCGCGACACGGCTCTGGACAAAGGTTGTCACTGGCCAATAATCGATCGACAGGCCCGGACGGCAACGCCCGGGCCTTTTCTTAGGCCGATTGCGGGGAACTTCGGTTCGAAAATTTCATACTTCGGGGAACATTATGAAGTCACTTGGCAATATCCGTCGCTCGTTTGCGCCGTGGGCGGACGCGACGTCGAAGCCCTTCATCTCGTTTAAGAATGTGACGAAACGGTTCGGCGATTTCACCGCCGTCGACGACCTGTCGTTGAACATCTATCACCGTGAGTTCTTTGCGCTGCTCGGAGCCTCTGGCTGCGGGAAGTCGACGCTTCTGCGCATGCTTGCAGGCTTCGAACAGCCGACGGCAGGCGAGATCGTTCTTGACGGGACCGACATGGCGGGGACGCCGCCCTACCGGCGGCCCGTCAACATGATGTTCCAGTCCTACGCCCTCTTTCCCCACATGACCGTCGAGAAGAACATCGCCTTCGGTCTGCGCCAGGATGGGATGCAGAAGGACGAGATCGGCGAGCGCGTCTCGCAGATGCTGAAGATGGTCAAGCTGGAAAAGTTCGCCTCGCGCAGACCCAACCAGTTGTCCGGCGGCCAACGCCAGCGCGTCGCATTGGCCCGCTCGCTCGCCAAGCGCCCGAAGGTGCTGCTGCTCGACGAGCCGCTGGGTGCGCTCGACAAGAAGCTGCGCGAGGAAACACAGTTCGAGCTCATGGACCTCCAGCAGAACCTTGGATTGACCTTCGTCGTCGTGACCCACGACCAGGAGGAGGCGATGACCATGGCCGACCGCATCGCGGTCATGAGCCACGGAAAGGTCGTTCAGGTCGCCACCCCCGCCGAAATCTACGAAGCGCCCAACTCCCGCTTCGTTGCCGATTTCATCGGCGACGTGAACATCTTCGACGGCAAGGTCACCGCAGCGACCGGCGGCACGGTCGAGATCACCGCTGACGGTGGCATGATGGTCAAGGTCGCAAGCAGCGACACCCCTTCCGTCGGCACCGCTGCCGGCTTCGCCATTCGTCCGGAAAAGCTCAAGGTAACACGAACGCCCCCCGCAAACCCCGGCGTGAATGCTGCGTCCGGCGAGCTTTGGGACATCGCCTACCTTGGCGATATGACTGTTTTCCATATCAAGCTGAAGAGCGGAAAGGTCGTGAAGGCCTCGCTGATGAATGCTCAGCGGGCCGTCGAGGATCCGTTCACCTATGACCAGGAAGTGTGGATCAGCTTTGCCGAAGACGCCGGCATCCTGTTGAAGGATTGAGATATGGGCAAGCTCGGTTCCGCTTTTTACAACCGCCTCGTCATCATCGTTCCCTATGTCTGGCTGCTGCTGTTCTTCCTGGCGCCATTCTTCATCGTCTTCCGGATTTCGCTTTCGACCACCGCGATCGCGATGCCTCCTTACGAGCCCGTGTTCTCCTGGACCGATGGCTGGGCCGGCATATCCGAGAAACTGTCGGCCTTCTCGTTCGACAACTATCACTACCTGATCGACGACCCGCTCTATTTCAACGCCTATTTGTCGAGCGTCATCATCGCCGGCGTATCGACATTCCTGACGCTGCTGATCGCCTATCCGATCGCCTACGGCATGGCGCAGGCGCCGCGCACCATTCGTCCGACACTGGTCATGCTCGTCATCCTGCCGTTTTGGACGAGCTTTCTGATCCGCGTATACGCCTGGATCGCGATCCTCAAGCCGGAGGGATTGTTCAATCAGCTGCTGCAATCGCTGCACATCATCGATAGTCCGCTGATCATCCTGAACACCAACATCGCGGTCTATATCGGTATCGTCTATTCCTATCTGCCGTTCATGGTGCTGCCGCTCTATTCGTCGCTCGAAAAGATGGACGGAACGCTGATCGAGGCCGCCCAGGACCTCGGATGCACGCCGATATCGGCCTTCTGGCGCGTGACCTTTCCGCTGTCGCTTCCGGGCGTCGTCGCCGGCTGCATGCTGGTGTTCATCCCGGCCGTCGGCGAGTTCGTCATTCCCGATCTGCTCGGCGGATCGCAGACCTTGATGATCGGCAAGACCTTGTGGAGCGAGTTCAACGCCAATCGTGACTGGCCGGTATCCTCGGCCGTGGCGACGATCCTGCTTCTGATCCTCGTTATTCCGATCGTGTTCTTCCAGAACGCGCAAGCCAAAGCCGACGAGCAGGGGAAGTAGGCCATGCTGAAGTGGACCCGTTTCAACATCGCTTCCGTCGCGCTCGGTTTTGCCTTTCTCTACCTTCCGATCGTTCTTCTCGTCGTCTTTTCGTTCAACGAGTCGAAGCTGGTTACGGTATGGGGCGGCTTCTCGACCAAGTGGTACGTCTCGCTCTTTCATAACCAGGCGCTTCTCGATGCCGCCTGGGTGACGATCCGCGTCGGCCTGTTTTCAGCAACCGCCGCAACCATTCTCGGGACGTTCGCTGCGCTCGCACTGGTTCGCTACACGCGATTCCGTGGCCGAATGCTGTTCTCGGGCATGGTATACGCGCCGCTGGTCATGCCCGAAGTCATCACCGGCCTGTCGCTGCTGCTGCTCTTTGTCGCCATCGGTTTCGATCGCGGCTTCTGGACCATCACGCTTGCGCACACGACCCTGACCATGTGCTTCGTCGCGGTGGTGGTGCAGTCCCGCCTGCTGACCTTCGATCGCTCGATCGAGGAGGCCGCGATGGACCTCGGGGCACCGCCCGTCAGGACCTTCTTCGAGGTGACGCTGCCGATCATCGCGCCGGCCGTGCTCTCCGGCTGGATACTGGCCTTCACGCTGTCGCTGGACGATCTGGTGATTGCGAGCTTCACGTCAGGACCGGGCGCCACCACCCTGCCGATGAAGATCTACAGCCAGGTCCGTCTTGGGGTCACGCCTGAAATCAATGCGGTGTGCACGATCCTCATCGGGATCGTCGCCATCGGCGTCATCGTCGCATCGACGATCACCAAGCGCCGTGAACTGCAACGTGAACGGGACGAGCGCGCTGCGGCGAACGCACCCTGATTACTTCGTCGTCCCTTGGGCGGAAGCCGGAACCATGGAAATCACCGGGTCCGGCCAGGAGCCGCCGACGAAAAAGGGGAGGCTGGGGAAGCTCTCGCTTGCGCTTGGCTGCGTGGCGCCGATGGTTCCGGATAGAGCCAGGCCGCTTGACTTGTAAGGGATGACGCCTGTCAGCCCGATCGTCTCGACCGGCCCATCGATGACGGCGGTGCGAATTGTCGCGACGCCATCTGCCAGATCCGCGCTGATGTCGAATTTGTCGAAGGCAAATGACCGATGCGAGACGGCGCTGAGGTCGAAGAATTCCCCTGTCGCCGCCTTGCTGCGAATGGCTTCGGCATCGAAACCGGGAAGCGATCCGGCGAGCGCGTGAAATCCGATCGTGCCGGTCACATCGGCAGGTCCGGCCTTCCACAGCGGAAGCGCGGTGCGGACGGATAGATCGAGCGAACCTGTCGTCAGCGGAAGCGGGCCCTTGAGCTGCAGCCGTTCGATCAGGTTGGCGAAATCGGCGCCGCCGATCGAAAGCTGCAGCTTGCCGCCGCCGTCGAAATCGCCGCGTGTCGCTTCCAGATGGGCAGTCAGCGATCCGCCCTCGAACTGGCTATCGCCGATATCGAACTTGGCCTCGTTGCTGGAAACGATGATGCCGGCGCCGACGTTCGTCAGCTCGAACGGGGCAATATCCGCCCGTCTCGCCGAGAAACGAAGGTCGAGATCCAGCTGCTGCAACGCACCGCCATCCGGCGGTCCGCCGGCTTCGCCAGCCGCGAGGCGCAACGCGAAGGCATCGAACAGCGACCGGAAGTTCATCTCGTCAAAAGCAAGCGTGCCGCCAAGTTTCGGTCGCTTGCCGGGCATGAAGGTGACATCCATGGCCCCGGTGGCGCTCGCCCCGTTCATCCCCAGGCTGACATTGTTGAAACGGAAGCCGTTATCCGCCGAAACCATGTCGCTCTCGATCGAAAATGCCTTCAGCGTCGCAACGCCGGGCAACGAACGGTCTGCCCAGGTGAGCAGCGCCGGGAGATTCGGAATGGTGACAGCCATGCTGCCGGAGTAGCCGAGAAGGTGGGTAATGCTGCCGTCGCCGTCGAAGCGCGCGGTCAGCAGATTGGATGCCAATGATGCGGTAAGCGGCGCGCGCTTTCCTCCAAAGACCAGCAGAGGGCTTGGCGAGGAGAAGTCCAGCTTCAGGTCGAGGCCGTTGGTGCGGGCGATGAGAACCGCGCTCACCGGAGCGGAAAGCTTCGTCCAGCTGACATCGGCTGTCACGCCCTCGAAGTGATAGGACTTCCCGCTGGCGACGTCTGTAACGTCAAGGGTGCCGTCCTCGACCGTGATCGTTCCGACGCGCGCGTCCAGTTTCGGATCGAGCTTCTCCTGGTTGCCGTCGCTGCTGGCGGCATTGATCGCCTTGGCGAGCTGGCCTTCGTTCGTCCAGTCGATCATGCCGCTCTTTTCGCGGGTCAGCTGGAGATTGGGCCGCAGCAGATGGAATTCGTGGAAGCTCGCCTTGCCCCGGATCGCATCGATCAGGTTGAATTCGGCTGAAAGGCTCTCGATCGTCCCGAGCAGTTTCTTCTCATCGCTTTTCTGGCGAACCGAAATCTGGCTGAGCGTGATGCGCGGCGTGGGCCAGAATTCGACGACCGGCCTGCCTGCGATCTCGGCATTGTAGCCGATCCACTTCGATAGCGCGTCCTCGATACCCGAGCGCACCATGCTGGTGGAGATGAGATAGGGGCCGGCCACGCGAAGCGAGACGAACACGGTCAGGGCGACGAGCAGCACCACTGTGGCGAGCCTGGCGATACCAGGCAACCAACGGGACGCAGGCTTCAATTTCTTCCGCCATTGTGGCTGTCGAGACGTACTCATAAGCTTCGCCCGTTTTTCGGCGCTGGTCCGTTAATTTACTGAAATGCCGGATATATCAATTGCCGGACAGTTGCAAATCGATCGCCTTTACAGTCCGGTTTCCATCTTTCTTGCGCGCTGCAGCATGATATATAGGCGACGGAACAGGAGATGCTTGGATGCGTGACGATAAGCCACTCTGGATGCCCTCGCCAGCCTCGATCAAGGCCTCTCCCATGCATGCCTTCATGCAGGCATGCAACGACGCGCATGGTCTTGCGCTGGAGACCTACGGTGATCTCCATGGCTGGTCCGTCGCCGAGCGGGAGCATTTCTGGAACGCCGTCTGGAATTTCTGCGGCGTGATCGGCGATCGCGGCGCACGCACGCTGATCAACGACGACACCATGATCGACGCCCGCTTCTTTCCGGATGCGACGCTGAACTTCGCCGAAAACCTGCTCGCGGGTAAAGGCCATGGCGATGCCATCGTCTTCCGCGGCGAGGATAAGGTGGAAGACCGCTGGAGCTGGGACAGGCTTCGCGATCTGGTGTCGCGCCTGCAGCAGGCTCTGCGCTCCGAGGGTATAGGCCCCGGCGATCGTGTCGCTGCAATGATGCCGAACATGCCGGAGACCGTGGCTTTCATGCTGGCGGCGGCCTCCGTCGGGGCGATCTGGTCGTCCTGTTCGCCTGATTTCGGGGAGCAGGGTGTGCTTGATCGCTTCGGCCAGATCGGTCCGAAATTGTTTGTCGCCTGCGATGCCTATTGGTATGGCGGCAAGCTTCAGGACGTGAAGGAAAAGGTGGCCGCGGTCGCCAAAGGGCTCGGCAGCCCCGTTGTCGTTGTCCACTACGCCGGCGATGCCGAGGCGGTTGCGCGCGAAACGCCGAACGCCACGACGCTGGACACGTTCATTGCTCCCTATGACCCCGCAGAGCTCGAGTTTGTGCGCCTGCCGTTCTCGCACCCGCTCTATATCCTGTTCTCGTCGGGAACCACGGGCGTGCCGAAGTGCATCGTGCATTCGGCGGGCGGTACGTTGCTGCAGCATCTCAAGGAACATCGCCTTCACTGCGGACTGCAGCCAGGCGAAAAGCTCTTCTACTTTACAACCTGCGGCTGGATGATGTGGAACTGGCTGGTCAGCGGCCTCGCCGTTGGTGCCACGCTCTGCCTGTTCGATGGTTCGCCTTTCGCCCCTGATGGCAATGTCTTGTTCGACTACGCGCAGGCCGAGAGATTTGCCGTGTTCGGCACGTCCGCGAAGTACATCGACGCGGTGCGCAAGAGCGGGCTTGTCCCGCGCAGCTCGCATGATCTCTCCAGCTTGCGGTTGATGACGTCCACCGGCTCGCCGCTGTCGCCCGAGGGGTTCACCTTCGTCTACGAAGGGATCAAGGAGGACGTTCAGCTCGCGTCCATCTCCGGCGGCACGGACATCGTCTCCTGCTTCGTGCTTGGAAATCCGCTGCAGCCGGTTTGGCGTGGCGAGATACAGGGCGCGGGCCTCGGTCTCGCGATCGATGTCTGGGATGACGAAGGCTATCCGGTTCGCGGCCAGAAGGGAGAGCTCGTCTGCACGAAGGCGTTCCCGTCGATGCCGGTGATGTTCTGGAACGATCCTGATCGGGCGAAATATCGCGCCGCCTATTTCGAGCGCTTCGACAATATCTGGTGCCATGGCGATTTTGCCGAATGGACCGAGCACGACGGCATCGTCATCCACGGGCGCTCTGATGCAACTCTCAATCCGGGTGGGGTACGGATCGGCACGGCGGAGATCTATAATCAGGTCGAGCAGATGACGGAGGTTGCGGAAGCGCTGTGCATCGGCCAGGAATGGGAGGACGATGTTCGCGTGATCCTGTTCGTCCGGCTGGCTGCCGGCGTGGCGTTGACCGACGAAATGGTGAAGGCGATCAAGACACGGATACGAACCGGCGCATCGCCGCGTCATGTGCCTGCGAAGATCATCGCGGTCGCGGATATTCCAAGGACCAAATCCGGGAAGATCGTAGAGCTCGCCGTTCGCGAGATCGTGCATGGCCGCCCGGTCAAGAACAAGGAAGCGCTCGCCAATCCGGAAGCCCTGGACCTCTTTGCCGCACTTCCGGAGCTGCGTAGCTAGTTAAAATGCGAGCGAAACTACAAGCTTTGACCTTCAAAAGCTGCCTTGGAGCGGCAACTTTTCGTTAAGAAACCTTTGTCAAAGGTGAATGTAACTTGGGGCTGCTTATGAACGAGGCAGCTTGGAGCTCCGGCTCCCGAAACATGATGTTGAGCGACTAAGCCCTTGTTGAACAGCACTGAACTTTACAGGCAGCCACTTCGGCTGCCTTTTTTCGTTCAGCCCGCGAGGACGCGCTGCGACGGGAAGGCGATCTCGACGAGCGTGCCTTCGTTCGGCGTAGAGCTGATCGCGAAGACGGCACGGTTCGCATCGACCATTGCCTTGGTCAGCGGCAGGCCAAGGCCGGTGCCTTCGCCGCGATGGCGCGATTGCGTCGACACCTGGCGGAACGGCTTCATCGCCTGATCGAGCTCGCTGCGGGTCATCCCGACGCCGGTGTCGCGAATGCGAAGAACAACGCTGCCGTTGGCTTCATAGGACGTGGACACCACGATCTGACCGCCCGACGGCGTGAAGCGGATCGAATTCGACAGGATGTTGAGCGCGATCTGCTTGATGGAGCGAAGATCGGCGACGACATCGGGAATGGCTTGCGACAGTGCCGTCCGGATGATGACGCGCTGGCTGTTTGCCTGCGGCTGCAGCAGCGATACCGCTTCCGAAATGGCCTCGTTCAGTTTGACGGCGTCGAAGTCCAGGTCCATCTCGCCCGCCTCGATCTTGGAGATATCCAAAAGATCGTTGACGATATCGAGGACATGCCGGCCGGACCGGCCGATGTCGTTGGCATATTCGACATAGCGCGGATGGCCGATCTGCCCAAAGCGTTCCGTCGCCATCATGTCGGAGAAACCGATGATTGCATTGAGCGGCGTGCGGATCTCGTGGCTGACGCGCGCGAGGAAATCCGTTTTGTGGGCATTGGCGGTTTCGGCCGCGCTCTTGGCGGTGCGCAGGTCGTCTTCGGTGCGCTTCCACTGCGTGATGTCGCGGATGACGGCGCAATAGCCGTTCGACGAGGTGAGGCGGCCCATCGTCATGAAGAGCGGCACGAAGCCACCGGCGGCCTCGCGCGCGATCACTTCGCGACCATCGTTCAGGACGCTCGCGACGCCGTGGCCCGAGAGCCCATTGAGATAGTCGAGCACTGCTCGCTGGCTTTCATGGGCGAAGAGCATGACGAAGGGTTTGCCGCGCGTCTCTTCCTCGTCGTAGTTGAAAAGAGCGCTGGCCGAGCGATTCATCGAGCGGATGTCGCCCTCGCTGCCGATGACGACGACGCCGTCGGTGGCGGTCTCGAGGATCGATCGCAGTTCCTCGACTTCGACCTGAAGCCTTGCGACCTTTTCGATCATCCGATCGGTCGCGCGGGGCTCGGCAGGGGTAATATCCTTCGCCGGCACAGTCGCATCGTTTGCGGTGGGCATCAGCGCCAGCATCAGCGCGCTGGATTCTTCCCAGCGAATGGATTGCAGCCGCGCCGAAACCGGCACAAGCTGGTCTTCCGCGGTGACGAGCATCATGGCGCTGCCCCCGCGTGAATTCCCAGCCAGTTCGTGGCGTTGTAGCAGCGCGTCGATCCCGCCGACGTCCGAAAGCTCCTCGAGCGAGCCATAGCCGGTCAGTCGCATGAACTCCGGATTGGCATGAATCAGGTCATCGCCAGCATGAATGAGAACGGCAACGGGCAGCTGGTCGATCACACCCGCGGAGAAGCCGTCCGTCATCTTCACCCGTGGCGGAATGAAGCTCGCCAGGATGTCCATCTGGCTGACGGTTTCCTCGAGGCCCTCGACGGCGTCGTCTTCTTCGTCAGCAATCGGCTGTGCCGCGCTGTCCGATTCCGAAGGCTCAAGTGCGTCTTCTAGCGGCGCGACAGGCCCGGCATCGCGAACTTCCTGCTCCTCGGGAGCTGCGTTGTCGCTGCCCGTGGCGTCTTCCTCGGTTTCCGATGCGCGAACGCCGAAAGCCTCGAGGCGCTTGGCGATTTCGCGGAAGTTCGCCTGCTCGGCCGAGGTCAGGGTCGGTCCGGCGCCGTGCAGCTGCACGATCTTATCGGTCAGGCGACGGTTTGGCGTTTCGACGATCCGGAGCGCCGGCGGCTCGACACGAACAGGTGCTGCCTCGGTCGGTAGATCCTCGTGCTGAGGCGCTTCGGCGACAGGCTCTGGCTGCAGAGCAACGGGCTCCGGCTGTGCGGTATCCGGTTCTGACTCGGCGGCAACAGGTTCCACCTCAGCCGGTTCGGTGGTGTCGACGACGTCAGGCGTCTCGTCTTCGACCTGGACGGGCGCAGGCTCTTCCTCGGGCTGCGCTTCGACAGGCAGGTCCTCATCGGCTTTCGCTTGTTCCAGTTCCGGAGGCGTTGGTTCCTGCGCCAGGAAGGTCAGGCCAAGCGCCAGCGGATCCTCGGCGGCATCGGCAAGGCGCACGACGCCGAAACCACGAAATCCGTCGAACTCGCGGCTTCTCGTATAGGTCGGCAACGCTGCGAGATCGACGGGAACGGCCAGGCTCGTTCCCTCGATCGGCCAGTTGATCGTCTTTCCCGACCATGTATCGCGGCGGGCCAGCGCTTCGGCAATCTTGCCTTCCGGATCGAGATTGAAGAGGGCGGCGAGGTCGCTGAACGCGACGCCGATGATGTCGGCGGCATGTGGGCCGACGGCCTCGGCGAACTCGTCCGAGACTTCGCTGAAACGCCCCTCGGCATCGATCTTCCAGACAAAGCGGGTCGCCCGGCTGTTCGGCCTGAACACGAAGGCGGCATTGTCGGATGCCTGCACGACCGGCGTCTCAGCCGCAACGTGATCGCCTGTCGTGATTTCGTCTTCTTCTTCGGCGACTGTCTCGACCGGCTGATCCGTTGCCGGATCCGCAGCGAGTTCACTATCGGAGGGCATCGGCTCGGCTTCGGCAGCGACCTCTGCCGCCTCATCCGCAGCGTCCTCAACAATAATATCAGCGGCGTCGGTGGCAGGCTCCTCGATCACCTCAAGTGCCGTTTCCGCAAGCTCGGCTTCTACTGCTTCTTCCGCAACGGCAGAGGCCTCGGCGGTATCGTCGCTGGCCTCGATACGCTCTTCCGGCTCGTCCTCTATGTCCTCGATCCCGGCAACAGCGTCGATGGCGTCGGCGAAGTCCGGTGCGGGGGTGTCGGCAACATGGTTAACAGGGCTTGTGGATAAGTCCGGCGCTTCCAGCGGGTCGAGTCTTCCAAGAACCGTCTCGACGGCAAAAAGGAGATTGAGCGCCGGTGCATCACTGATTCGCCCAACGGCGGCAGGAAGATAGCCTTTACCCGTCGCGACCGGCCGCTTCACCAGACCATGCGTGCTTTCACCCGCCATCGTGGCCAGTGCACGCGCCGTTTGCTGTGTGACGCCGAGCGAGGAAAAGCCCGGCGAAGAGGCGATGATTTCGCCATCGTCGCCGATTACCGCCATATGGGTGTCGGGGTCATCGAGGCCGCTCAGCATCCGCTTGGCGCTGTCGCGCAGGGGCGGTTTCGCCGAAGCGGGCAGGAAGACCAAGATGGCCTGTTCGCCGGAAGAGAGAGTGAGAAGTTCCACTCCCGCCTGAACAGCAACCCGCTGGAACCCTTCCGCGATGCGGATCATGAAGTTGCGGCTGTCGCCGATGGCGGCAAGTTGCCTTGCTGTGGCCTCGAGTTGTCGAAAGGTGATGTCCGTTCGGCTGATGCCCTGTTCGAGAAGGTCATAAACCGCCGAATACCCGAAAAGCGCAGCGCCCGAACCGTTGGCCCATAGTGCGCGGGTGAGGTCGGCGGAAAGCAGGACCAACGCTTCGCCACGCGCAAAACGTTCCCTGACGCGCGGGTGGACGGCGATATCGATGAACGGATACTGGACTGCCGGCATGCTCGCACCTTCGGGCTTCGGGCATTGAAATTAACGCTCTATTAATAACGACAGGCTGCATGAGGGTCCAGCAGAGCCCGGGAGTTTCGAGCGGAAAGGTTAATGCGTTGTGCAGTGCACAATGATATTGCAATGCACAAGGAACTGCTATATATAATGGTCACCTAACAAATGAGGCGTGACCCATGCCCAGACCAAAGGAGCGCAGACCCATGGCGAAAATCGACGACGTTTTTTCGATCTCTTCCTTCGACCCTGCAAAGTTCGCGGATTCTTTCCGTGATTTCGCCGAGAAGGGGGCTCAGCAGTCCCGCGAGGCTTACGCGAAGATGAAGGTCGCGGGCGACGAAGCCGGCAAGACGCTGGAAACAACTGTGCAGACCGCCCAGGCTGGTGTTGCCGAAATCGGCCACAAGGCCATCGATGCACTGCGCGTGAATGCCGAGCACTCCCTGACGCACATGGACGCCCTCCTGTCCGTCAAGTCGATTGGCGAACTGATCGAACTGCAGACCTCGTTCCTGCGCAAGCAGACCGAGCTCACCATCGAGCAGGCCAAGTCGATGCAGGAGACCTCCAAGCAGGTCGCCGAGAAGCTTGCCAAGCCGAGCAAGGAAGCTGCGGAAAAGGTCATGGCTTCCTTCAAGGCAGCCTGATCCGATCACCGAGACGACAAAAGGCCGGACCGTTCGTCCGGCCTTTTTGTATATTGAGGGGAGATAGGGCTTGAATTAATTCTCAAGTCCTCGTATGTGAGCCCCGTCGCGTCGGACGCGATTTGTGCGGTTGTAGCTCAGTTGGTTAGAGCGCAGGTTTGTGGCACCTGAGGTCGGAGGTTCGAGACCCCCCAACCGTACCATTCTTCCACTTTTCATTCCGAATGTGACCAGCTCAGTGCTTCATCAGCAATGGCATTGGCGCGTTCAGCAATAGATAACGCGTGACCCGCCCGAGCAGCAGTTCGAGGAAATAGCTGTGCTTGAAGGCGCCGAGCAGCAGGCAGCTGGCGTTCTCCGAGCGGGCGAAATCGAGAATCGTTTCGCCGACCGAGCGGCTTCCGGAACTGACGGCGACGATCTCAGCCCCGATGCCGATCTCGGCCATCAGGTCTTTCGCCTTGTTTCGCGACACGGCGGTCGGCGTGTCGTTGACGCAGAGGATCGTCACGCGTTCAGCTACGGTAAGCCATTGCCTTGCGGCGGTGACGGCCCGCTGGGCGTGGTTTTGCGGCTTCCAGGCGATCACGACGTGACGCAGCAGGTTGCCGTCATAGCCGCCGCGCGGCGGCACCAGCACCAGCTTCTGTTCATTGAAGATAAGGTCGTAGAAGGCATCCCGGGCGTCGAGGTTGCCGTGATAGGGCGCCACCACGATCGAGCTGTCGTGAGCCTCGCGGGCCATGCAGCGCTCCATGTCGCCGCCATAATCGCCCATCGGCAAGGTTCGCCGTTCCGGAGAGTTGCGTCGCCAGGCCCGGAACACCTTGCTCACATGCTCGAAACGTTCCCGCGAAGACCCTTCCGAGATCTCGCGCAACATCATCAGGTCGATCTCTTCAGGCGCCGTGATCATGCCGACAGGGCGTGTGCCGAGATGGGCTGCCCCCATGCTCCCGTTGATCGAGCGGGCGGCCTGTTCGGCGATCTCCAGGCACGAATGGGCGCATGCGGGATCGGAGAGTAGGGCCAGCACGTCGGCCGGCGCCAGGCGCTGATCCGGGTATTGCATTCCCTCCGGGCTACGGTCGGGTTGCTGTTGTCTCGGTCGCACGGTGAACATGGCGGGATCTGCCTCCACAAACGCAGTCTTGTCTCGCCCTTCCGCGCCAACATCTGCTTTTTGTGATTGGCGGCGCTACTCCAAACTCTACGCCTCTACCCCCTGCGCTGCAACGACTATGTGATCCCTACATATCAAGCGATGTAAGCCCGCTAATGCTGCAAGCCGTCGTTTGCAATTCAGGACGGAGGGCGCAAGAAAGATCGCGCGCTAATCGTTTCAATGCATCACAATTTTGTTCTCTATCGTCATATTGCGTTGCAAAATGTGATTGAGAATGCCATTTCTTAAGCGGGGGTTAATTCAGAGTGATTTTAGAAGGAGAATTGGATGTCCATTTCGCTCAACAATCTGGATGAAACCAAAGCCACGGCCGTATCCACCATCAATATCGCAGCTGCTGTAAAGAATGCTCGCGAGGCCGTTGGTTATTCGATTGACGATCTGGCGGTTACCTGTGGCCTGCTCGTCAGCGAGATCCAGGATGTCGAAAGCGGTGCGGATGTCGATCCTGCAAAATTGAAGCGGATCGCTGCGGCGCTGCAAATAACGATTACGGCGTTTCTTCCAGAGTGACGAATGCTATGGGGCTGGCGGGATTTTCCGGCCGCCCCTGCCACTCTTCGGTCCGGCGATGCCGACCGTCTTATGAACCGGTTTCTTTGCCGGCATCCTGAGTGGCGCTTTTCCCCGACTGACCTGACCATGGAACCGCTCCCTTCGGGCAAGCGTTGTCATCGGCAGCGGGAGAATATCGAATGTCAAAGACACTCTTATATGGCGCAACCAAGGTTGACGAAACGAATGCCGGCTATGCCGCCATCGGCAGCCTTGAGCAGTTTCAATGGAAAAGCCGTGTTGTCGTCATCTTTCCGGACAAGGACAATGCGCGCGCGGCACGCCAGGAAAATATGCTGCTTGCCGATCGTCAAGGGCTGGGTGAGCGCGATGTCGTCGTCCTGAAGGTCGCCGGCGGTAACCTGCGCGCGATTTTTGGAGCCGCCGAAAGTCTGGATGCCGAAGCTCTCGAGCAGGAACTGATCGGCGTGTCTGCCGGCGAATTCGCGGCGGTTCTCGTCGGCAAGGACGGGACGGTGAAGCTCAACGTTCGTGAACCGGTGAGCAGCGGCGAGCTCTTTACCATCATCGATGCGATGCCGGTCAGGGCTGCGGAAGCCGCTGACGCAAAGGATCCGTCTTGAGCCTCCGCCTGATGCTCAGAGAAATATGTTGCGCTCGGCGCTGACGAGTTCCTGCAGAAAATCGACCACGGTGCGGACACGAACGAGATCGCGCGCGCTCTCGTGATAGGTCGTCCAGTAAGCCCGATGGATGGAGACGTCGGGAAGCACCTGTATGAGTTCGGGGTATTGTCTGGCGATATAGTCGTGGAGGATGCCGATGCCGGCGCCTGAGCGCACGGCCTCTGTCTGACCGATCGCGGTCGAGATCTCGAATGAGGCATCCCAGCTGCGCATCACCGCCGAGCTGAAATTGAGCGAGGCTGTGAAAACGAGGTCTTCGACATAGCCGATCCGGGGATGCGTTTTCAGCCCATCGGCATCGACGGGCGCTTCATGCCTTTTGAGATAGTCGCGCGAGGCGTAAAGGCCCAGCGTATAGTCGGTCAGCTTGGACGAGACGAGGCGACCTTGTTCTGGGCGCTCGAGGGTGATGGCGATATCGGCCTCGCGCTGCGAAAGCGAAAAGGAACGCGGTACCGGCACCAGCTGGATCTTTAGCTCGGGATGGCGCTCGATCAGCCGACCCATGCGCGGGGCCAGAAACGAAACGCCGAAACCGTCAGGCGCTCCGACACGAACGGTGCCGGCGATCGCCGTATCGGTGCGGCCAAGATTGGCCTGCGCCGCCAGCATCTCCGTTTCCATCCGCTCGGCCGAAGCCAGGAAAACCTCGCCTTCGGTCGTCAGCTCGCACCCGTTAGTCCGGCGAACGAACAGCCGTGTCTTGAGCGCCTCTTCGAGCGAAGTCAGGCGTCGCGACAGCGTGGCGTGGTTGAGCGCCAGCCGTTTGGAGGCCGCGAGGATCTGACCGGTTCGGGCGACGGCCAGGAAAATGCGAACGTCGTCCCAGTTCATGCTTTGGCCGCCATCGCGATCGGCTCGACATCGACGAGCGTCAGCGACGTCACCATCCCGGCCGTTCCATTCTTGTATTTGAGAAAATGCGGCGTCAGCAGATGCGCCTCATAGGCCTCGCGATCCGCATAGACTTCGAGAATGCGGATCTTGTGCGGACTGTCCTTGATGGCAACGGCACTAAGCGAAAGAACGCCGTCCTCCAGGGCAACGGCTGCTTCGATCTCCTCGGAAAGCAGCGCGCGGTAGGCTTCGAGCTGGGCCGGATCGATCTCGATCTCGGCCATTCTGACGATCGGTTTTGCGCTCACTGAGATCATCCTCTCAAATTCGGCTGGCGCTCTATATAGCTCCGCAGAAGCCACAGTGTCGCCAACAACTTTAATTTTCGCACAACGGTTCCTTATATCAGTTCATTGATTTGTGTAAATTGAAGTGCGATTGTGCGGCATCCAATAAATCTAGAGGAGGCACATCCATGCGTGAGATCGGTCATTTCATCGGCGGCAAGCATGTCGCTGGCACCAGCGGACGCACCAGCAACGTTTACAATCCGGCGACGGGCGAAGTGCAGGCGACCGTTGCTTTGGCGAGCAACGAGGATATGCGCGCCGCTGTCGAGAACGCCAAGGCTGCACAGCCGAAGTGGGCTGCCACCAATCCACAGCGTCGCGCCCGTGTCTTCTTCAAGTTCGTCGAGCTTCTGAACAAGCACATGGATGAGCTCGCCGTTCTCCTGTCCACCGAGCACGGCAAGACGGTCGAGGACTCCAAGGGCGACATCGTCCGCGGCCTCGAAGTCTGCGAATTCGTCTGCGGCATCCCGCACCTGCAGAAGGGCGAGTTTACCGAAGGCGCGGGTCCTGCAATCGACATGTACTCGATGCGCCAGGCTGTCGGCATCGGTGCCGGCATCACGCCGTTCAACTTCCCGGCCATGATCCCGATGTGGATGTTCGCCCCGGCGATCGCCTGCGGCAACGCCTTCATCCTGAAGCCCTCCGAGCGCGACCCGTCCGTGCCGATGCGCCTGGCCGAACTGATGATTGAAGCCGGCCTTCCGGCAGGCATCCTCAATGTCGTCAACGGTGACAAGACCGCCGTCGATGCGATCCTCACCGATCCCGATATTGGTGCCGTCTCCTTCGTCGGGTCGACCCCAATTGCTCGTTACGTCTATGGCACCGCTGCCATGAACGGCAAGCGCGCCCAGTGCTTCGGCGGCGCCAAGAACCACATGATCATCATGCCCGATGCCGACCTGGATCAGGCCGTCAACGCTCTGATGGGCGCCGGCTACGGCTCCGCCGGCGAGCGCTGCATGGCGATCTCCGTCGCCGTTCCTGTTGGCGAAGAAACGGCCAACCGTCTCGTCGAGAAGCTGACGCCGAAGATCGAGGCGCTCCGCATCGGTCCTTACACGGATGACAAGGCTGATCTCGGCCCGCTCGTCACCAAGGAAGCTCAGGCCCGCGTCACCGGCCTGATCGACAAGGGCGTCGAGGAAGGCGCCAAGCTCCTCGTCGACGGTCGCGGCTTCAAGCTGCAGGGTTACGAAGACGGCTACTTTGTTGGCGGCACGCTGTTCGACAACGTCACGCCCGACATGGATATCTACAAGACCGAAATCTTCGGACCGGTTCTCTCGGTCGTCCGCGCCAAGAACTACGAAGAAGCCCTCGACCTGCCGATGAAGCATGAATACGGCAACGGTGTCGCGATCTACACCCGCGACGGTGATGCCGCCCGCGACTTTGCCTCGCGCATCAACATCGGCATGATCGGCATCAACGTTCCGATCCCTGTTCCGCTGGCCTACCACTCCTTCGGCGGCTGGAAGGCTTCGAGCTTCGGCGACCTCAACCAGCACGGCACGGACTCGATCAAGTTCTGGACCAAGACCAAGACGATCACCGCTCGTTGGCCGTCGGGCATCAAGGACGGCGCCGAATTCGTCATGCCGACGATGAAGTAAGAGTACCAGCCTCAAGACATTTCGACCGGCCCCTCGTGGGGCCGGTTTCGTTTTGGCCCGTGCGGCGAGGGGCCGCATAAACGTGATTGGGAATTTCATATTTTGGAATTGTTCAAAACTACCAAAGCCACTATATAGACGACTTACACGGGAACGATTCTGGAGATCGGCATGCGTTTGACGAAACAGACCAACTATGCGGTACGCATGTTGATGTATTGCGCGGCCAACGACGGGCGCCTCAGCCGCATTCCAGAGATCGCCAGAGCCTACGGCGTTTCCGAACTTTTTCTATTCAAGATCCTGCAGCCCTTGAACAAGGCTGGTCTGGTTGAAACGGTCCGCGGCCGCAATGGCGGTGTTCGCCTCGGCAGGCCTGCCAAGGACATCAGCCTTTTCGACATCGTCCGTGTCACCGAAGATAGCTTCGCCATGGCGGAATGCTTCGAGGACGACGGCATGGTCGAGTGCCCGCTGGTCGACAGCTGCGGTTTGAACTCCGCGCTTCGAAAGGCGCTGAACGCCTTCTTCGACGTGCTGACCCAGTACTCGATCGACGATCTCGTCAAGGCGCGGCCGCAGATCAGTTTCCTCCTCGGCATTACCGGCGAGCAGGCGTACCGCAAGCCCGCGGTTACAGCACCCGCTGCCTGAGCTTCGGTTTCCAGCATTCCGCAACCGCAGTCGCCTTGGGTGCCTGCGGTTGTTTTGTTTTTGGGCTAGGCTCCCCGGTTCGCGGCAAGCTTGTGCCGTGTCGTCGCCCCCGTAGGCGAAATCATACCAAATGCGACAAAAACTAGACTTATCCAGTGCAAATATTTCTAAATGCGGCCTATTTTCGGCGGAAAATTACAAAAGTTGTCCGACTGGAAAAATTTTCCAATCGGGTCGTTGATTTCAGCAGATAAATATCGTTCCATCTGCCGCCGATCCGGGTGGAATGCCCGGCATCTCAAATAAAAGAACAAACCTGGGAAACGATCTTATGAAAAAGATGTCTGTCTTGTTGGCCGCGACGGTCCTGGCTTCGGCCATGGCATCCGCAGCCTGGTCCAAAACGCTCGTGTATTGCTCCGAGGGCTCGCCGGAAGGCTTCGATCCCGGCATCTACACTGCAGGCACCACCTTCGATGCTTCCTCGCGTACGGTTTACAGCCGCCTGGTTGAATTCAAGCACGGCAAGACTGAAATCGAGCCGGGCTTGGCGGAGAGCTGGGCCGTTTCTGACGACGGCACGACCTACACCTTCAAGTTGCGTCCGGGCGTCAAGTTCCAGACCACCGAGTTCTTCACGCCGAGCCGCGATCTGAACGCTGACGACGTCGTCTTCTCGTTCGAGCGCCAGCTGAAGGCTGACAGCCCGTGGGCCAAGTACGTCGCCGGCGTTTCCTACGAATACGCTGCCGGCATGGGCTTCCCCGATCTGATCAAGTCCGTCGAAAAGGTCGACGATCTGACGGTGAAGTTCACGCTGAACCATCCGGAAGCGCCGTTCCTCGCCGACCTCGCAATGGACTTCGCGTCCGTCCTGTCGAAGGAATATGCCGACAAGCTGCAGGCTGACGGCAAGATGGAACAGATGAACCAGATGCCGCTTGGCACCGGTCCGTTCACCTTCGTTGCCTATCAGCCGGATGCCGTCATCCGCTACAAGGCCAACGAAACCTACTTCAAGGGCAAGGAAAAGATCGACGATCTCGTCTTCGCGATCACCCCTGACGCTTCGGTTCGCACGCAGAAGCTGAAGGCCGGCGAATGCCACATCATGCCGTACCCGAACGCGGCTGATATCAAGGACCTGAAGGCAGACTCGAACCTCAAGGTTCTGGAACAGCCGGGCCTGAACGTCGCTTACCTCGCCTACAACACGCTGCAGGCTCCGTTCGACAAGCCTGACGTTCGCAAGGCGCTGAACATGGCGATCAACAAGCAGGCGATCGTCGATGCCGTCTTCCAGGGTGCCGGCCAGGTTGCCAAAAACCCGATCCCGCCGACGATGTGGTCCTACAACGACAGCATCAAGGACGATGCCTACAATCCTGACGAAGCCAAGAAGGCTCTCGAAAAGGCTGGCGTCAAGGATCTTTCGATGAAGATCTGGGCAATGCCGGTTTCGCGCCCGTACATGCTGAACGCACGTCGCGCCGCTGAACTGATGCAGGCTGACCTCGCCAAGGTCGGCGTCAAGGTCGACATCGTCACCCACGAATGGGCCGAATACCTGAAGCTTTCCAAGGACAAGGCCCGTGACGGCGCTGCGATCCTCGGCTGGACCGGCGACAACGGCGATCCGGACAACTTCCTTGACACCCTGCTCGGCTGCGAAGCCGTCGGCGGCAACAACCGCGCTCAGTGGTGCAACAAGGAATTCGACGCCCTCGTGAAGAAGGCCAAGAAGACCGCTGACCTCGGCGAGCGCACCAAGCTCTACGAAGAAGCACAGGTTGTCTTCAAGAAGGAAGCTCCGTGGGCGACGCTCGATCACTCCACGGAATTCGTGCCGATGAGCGCCAAGGTTTCTGGCTATGTCCAGGATCCGGTCGGTGTTCACCGCTTCGACGGCGTTGATATCGCCGAGTAATCAAAAATATGCAAAGATGCCCGGCAACCCCGGGCTGGCCGGCGGTCAGGTTTGATACCTGACCGCCGGAACACTATGGACACTTGCCAATGTTGCGATTTCTCATCGGACGCCTTGCGATCCTGATCCCAACCTTCATCGGCGTTTCACTCATCGCCTTCTCGTTCATTCGTCTGCTGCCCGGTGATCCGGTCATGCTGATGTCGGGCGAGCGCGTGATGGCGCCGGAACGCCATGCCCAGGTCATGCATGATCTCGGCCTCGATCGACCTGTCTACGTTCAGTACCTGGATTACCTCGGCAACGTGGTGCAGGGCGACCTCGGCTCGTCGATCGTCACAAAGCGCCCGGTTTTGCAGGAGTTCGGCTCGCTGTTTCCGGCGACGCTTGAGCTCTCGCTCTGTGCGATCATTTTTGCCATCGTGCTTGGCATTCCCGCCGGCGTCTTTGCCGCGGTCAAGCGAGGAACCTGGTTCGACCAGAGCGTGATGGGCGTCGCCCTCATCGGCTATTCGATGCCGATCTTCTGGTGGGGCCTGCTGCTCATCGTCCTGTTCTCGAATACGCTGCACTGGACGCCCGTGTCCGGCCGTATCTCGCTGATGTACTTCTTCAAGCCGGTCACCGGCTTCATGTTGATCGACAGTCTGCTCTCCGGCCAGGCAGGCGCCTTCAAGTCGGCATTCGTCTCGCTGATCCTGCCGACCATCGTCCTCGGCACCATTCCGCTGGCTGTCATCGCGCGCCAGACGCGCTCGGCCATGCTCGAAGTCCTCGGCGAAGACTATGTTCGTACCGCCCGCTCCAAGGGCCTCGCGCCGCTCCGCGTCGTCGGCGTCCATGCGCTGCGCAACGCGATGATCCCGGTCGTTACCTCGATCGGCCTGCAGGTCGGTGTCCTCCTTGGCGGCGCCATCCTGACGGAAACCATCTTCTCCTGGCCGGGTATCGGCAAGTGGATGGTCGATGCGGTGTTCAAGCGTGACTATACCGTCGTTCAGGGTGGATTGCTGCTGATTGCCGGCATCATCATGCTCGTCAATCTGATCGTCGACCTCA
The DNA here is from genome assembly GCF_001429725.1 of Rhizobium sp. Root708. Lineage (GTDB taxonomy): Bacteria > Pseudomonadota > Alphaproteobacteria > Rhizobiales > Rhizobiaceae > Rhizobium. Next base: position 70,866 of record NZ_LMHV01000043.1, read on the forward strand.
TGTACGGTCTCATCAACCCACGCATCAGGCACTAGGAGCGGCTCATGAGCACGGCAACCACAAAGTCTGCCACACCCTCCGGCCTGTCGGAGTTCTGGTACTACTTCTCCCGCAACAAGGGCGCGGTCATCGGCCTCGTCGTCTTCGTCTTCGTTCTCCTGCTGGCGATCTTCGCATCCGTCGTCGCCCCGCATGATCCGAACGTACCGTCAGGCTTCCAGCGCCTGCCGCCGGCATGGGCGGAAGGCGGCAACAGCGCCTATCTGCTCGGCACCGATGCCGTCGGCCGCGATATGCTCTCGCGCCTGATCTACGGCACGCGCTTTTCGCTGTTCATCGGCCTCGTCGTCGCCTCGCTGTCGGCGGTCGCCGGCGTGTTGCTCGGCCTCATCGCCGGCTATTTCCGCGGCCGTACCGATACGATCATCATGCGCGTCATGGATATCATCCTGGCCTTCCCGTCGCTGCTCCTGGCTCTCGTGCTGGTCGCGGTTCTCGGCCCGGGTCTGTTGAATGCCATGATTGCGATCTCGATCGTCAACCAGCCGCACTTCGTCCGCCTGACCCGCGCCGCCGTCATCAGCGAGCGTGAAAAGGAATATGTCGTAGCCTCCCGCGTCGCCGGCGCCGGCACGCTTCGCCTGATGTTCAAGACCATCCTGCCGAACTGCCTGGCACCCTTGATCGTCCAGGCAACGCTCGCCTTCTCGGCGGCGATCCTTGATGCGGCGGCCCTCGGCTTCCTCGGCATGGGTGCCCAGCCGCCGACATCCGAGTGGGGCACGATGCTTGCCGATGCACGCGAATTCTTCCAGAGCTCGCCGTCGCTCGTCACTTTCCCGGGTCTTTGCATCCTCGTCACCGTTCTCGCCATCAACCTGATGGGCGACGGTCTGCGCGATGCGCTCGATCCCAAACTGAAGAGGTCCTGATATGGCACTTCTCGAAATCGAAAATCTCGTCGTCGAGTTCCAGACCTCGACCGGTGCGTTTCGCGCCGTCGATGGCGTCTCGCTCAAGGTTCATGCCGGAGAAGTCCTCGCCATCGTTGGCGAGTCCGGCTCTGGAAAGTCGGTCTCGATGCTCGCCGCGATGGGCCTCCTGCCGTGGACGGCAAAGGTCACCGCCGACAAGATGGTCTTCGACGGTCGCAACCTGCTTGGCATGTCCGCGCGCGAACGACGCAACATCATCGGCAAGGACATGTCGATGATCTTCCAGGAGCCGATCGCCAGCCTCAATCCTTGTTTCACCGTCGGGTTCCAGATCGAAGAGGTCCTGAGAATCCACATGGGCATGAACAAGGCTGCGCGGCGCAAGCGCGCTGTCGAGCTGTTCGAGGCTGTCGGCATTCCCAATCCCGCCGAACGCCTGGGCCACTTCCCGCACCAGATGTCGGGCGGCCAGTGCCAGCGTGTGATGATCGCCATCGCGATTGCCTGCAATCCGAAGCTTCTCATCGCCGACGAACCGACGACCGCGCTCGACGTCACCATTCAGAAACAGATCCTCGATCTCCTGATGCGCCTGCAGACGGAGCACGGCATGGGCCTCATCATGATCACGCACAACATGGGCGTGGTTGCCGAGACCGCCGATCGGGTGATCGTCCAGTACAAGGGTCGCAAGATGGAGGAGGCCGACGTGCTCTCGCTCTTTGAAGCGCCGAAAAGCGATTATACCCGCGCGCTGCTCGCAGCCTTGCCCGACAACGCGACAGGCGACCGCCTGCCGACGATCGGCGAGCTTTTCAATCCAGACAAGACTGTGCAGGGAGCGGCCCAATGACGCCAGTTCTCGAAGGCAAGAATATCGTCCGCAACTACTATCTGCCGGGCGGTCTCTTCAAGAAAGAGAAGACCGTAAACGCCGTCAAGGGCGTGAGCTTCAAGGTCGAGCAGGGCAAGACGCTGGCGATCGTCGGCGAAAGCGGCTGCGGCAAGTCCACGCTCGCCCGTATCATCACCATGATCGATCCGGCAAGCGGCGGTGAGCTGTTCATCGACGGCAAGAAGGTTGATATCGCAGCCGGCGACCTGACGCCCGAGATGCGCCGCAAGGTGCAGATCGTTTTCCAGAACCCATACGGCTCGCTGAACCCGCGCAAGAAGATCGGCGATATCCTGATGGAGCCGCTGATCATCAACACCAACACGCCTGCAGCCGAACGCCGAGAATTGGCGATGGCGATGCTGAAGAAGGTCGGCCTTCAGGACGTCCACTTCAATCGCTATCCGCACATGTTCTCGGGCGGGCAGCGCCAGCGTATCGCCATCGCGCGCGCACTGATGCTGAAGCCACGGCTCCTGGTTCTCGATGAGCCGGTTTCCGCGCTCGACCTGTCGGTGCAGGCTCAGGTGCTGAACCTGCTCGCCGATCTGCAGGACGAGTTGAACCTGACCTACGTCTTCATCAGCCACGACCTCTCGGTCGTTCGCTACATGGCAGACGACGTGATGGTCATGTACTACGGTGAAGCCGTCGAATACGGATCGCGAGATCAGGTCTTCAGTGATCCGCAGCATAGCTATACAAAGACCCTGTTTGCGGCCACGCCGCGCGCCGATGTCGACACCATCAAGGCACGCCTGGCCCGCAAGAATGCATCCCTGTCGGCTGCATCGTAAGGCACGCTCGCCGCGCCTGATCGGGCCGGCGTAACGAGCGAGACGAGCAATGCCAGAGATCGACAACCACCCCCATGCCATTATCGTCATGGGGGTGAGTGGTTCAGGGAAAACGTCGATAGCCGAAAAGCTGGCTGAGTTGCTCGGCATCGGCTTCGTCGAGGGCGACCGCCTACATCCTGCTTCGAACGTCGAGAAGATGTCGAAGGGCATTCCGCTCACCGACGATGACCGCATGCCTTGGCTCGACCTGATCGGCGATGCAATGAAAGCGTCGATCGGCAATGGCCGGGGCATTGTGGTGTCCTGCTCGGCATTGAAGCGCATCTATCGCGATCGTTTGCGCAACGCCGTCGGCGGCAACCTCTATTTCGTCTACCTCTCAGGTTCCGGGGAGTTGCTGACCAGGCGCATGGGCGAGCGCAAGGGCCATTTCATGCCGCTATCGCTGCTCGAAAGCCAGCTTGCGACGCTTGAGGTACCGACCGGCGAAGCGCGTGTCGTCACTGTCGATATCGACGACACGATCGACGGCATCGTCGCCACCGCTCTTCGTGATCTCCGAAAACTTCTTGCCGCCTAGATGAAGCGTTTCGGCGAATAGGCGGAAATATCGATGAAGGGCGTCTCGCCGGTGATCAGCTCCGCGAGGACCCGGCCCGTGACCGGCCCCAGTGTCAGCCCGTGATGGGCATGGCCGAAAGCGAACCACAATCCATCGTGCCGAGGCGCCTTGCCGATAACCGGCATCATGTCCGGCGTGCACGGGCGGGCGCCCATCCAGGGCTCCGGATCCAGCCGCTCGCCAAGCGGAAACACCGTGCGCGCCACCTTTTCGGCACGGTCGAGCTGCACCGGAGTCTTCGGTGCGTCGAGTGCGGCAAACTCCGCGCCCGTGGTCAAGCGGATACCCCGGCTCATCGGCGCGAGGAAGTAACCGCGCTCGGCATCCAGCGTCCAGTTGTTGAGGGTCGCATCGCCTTTTGTGTCGTAATGCATGTGGTAGCCGCGTTTGACGCCGAGCGGAAACGCGTAGCCGAGCCGGCGCGTCGCGACCGCAGCCCAGGGGCCTAGCGCCAGCACAGCGTCTTCGGCTTCGACAGGACCATCACTTGTCACGACCTTCCAGCTCTTGCCGGAACGCCCCAGCGAGTTGGCGTCGCCGGTAACGGACCTGCCGCCCAGGCTCTCGAAGTAGTCTCGATAGGCTGCCGTCAAGCCGTGCGGATCGAGCACCGACCAGGGATCGCGCCAGCGCAACGCCCCCACGAAGTCGCCTCTGATGTCGGGCTCGAGCTTGGCGAGATCGGCACTTCCCAACGTCTCGTAACTGACGCCGAATTCACGCTGAAGGCGCTCCGCCTCCCAGAGCTCCGCATCGCGCCGCGCAGCTGTGCGGAAGATTTCCATCCAACCGTTCTTGCGGATCAGATGCTCCGCGCCCGAGGCCTCGATGAGCTCGTTATGCTCGGAAATCGAATGCTCGATCAGCGGCGCATAGGCTTTCGAAATGATCTCGTGGCGTTTGGCGTTGGAGTTCCACCAGTAGCGCGCGAGGAAGGCAAGCTGGCCAGGCAGCGCCTTGAGATGGTAGTGCGCGTCGATCCGGTTGTTGAAGGCGTAGCGGACCAGAAGGCCGAGCTGCTGGGGAAAGCCGTATGGGACCACACCCTCCCGCTGGATAAGACCGGCATTGCCGAAGGACGTCTCGCGGCCCGGAGCCTTGCGATCAATCAGGACAACCTGTCGCCCGCGGCGTTGCAAATGAATGGCAGTCGATACGCCTACAATGCCGGCACCAAGTACAATTACCGTCTTCGTCATTTTCCGTGCAGCTCACCCTATTTTGCCGAGGAAGATGCATCTGGAAAACCTGCCGCGCAAACGAAATTTCGGTTTCATTTCAAAAACATTCCCGCTCCAACGCGGTGCTTTCCGCAGCGATGCGAACGCGCAGGATGAGCGCATTCAGCAGGGAGAAACCCAGGGCATAGAACGGCAGGCCGAAGGCGAGGGGGAGGGTGGCAATCTCACCCGCGACGATCAGGTAGTTCGGATGTGCCATGAACCGGTAAGGCCCGCTCCGGACCAGCGCAGATCCCGGCAATATCACGATCCGCGTCGTCCATCGCTCCTTCAGGGACGCGATGACCCAGATGCGGCCCGCCTGGAGCAGGCAGAAAGCCACGAGCCAGATGGGATTGATGCTGTGTCCGGGCGCAAGCAACCACAGTCCGCCGAGCCAGAGCGCATGAAGCGTGACCATAAGCGGATAGTGCCGCGCGCCGATTTCATGACCGCCCTTTCTGAGGAGGGCCTCCGTGTTGCGCCGGGCGAGCAGAAGTTCAGCCAGCCGCTGCAGCGTGACGAAGCTGAGAAGGATGATCGCCGGAGACATCATGCGACCCTCCGGAGCGTCATGCAGCTTGCCGAAAAGCCTGGCCCCATCGCCAGCATCGCGGATCGCTCCGGCAATCCCTGTCGAAGCGCTCGCTGCAGCACGAAAAGCACTGTTGGGGATGACATGTTGCCGTATTCGGCGAGAACCTCGCGCTCGACATCCAGAGTTCCTGTCGGCAGACCAAGAACGGTTTCAAGCGCTGCAACCACGCGTGTTCCGCCCGGGTGGCAGATGAACCGGCCGATGTCATTCCGCGAAAGCCCGTTGCGATCGAGGATGGAATCGAGTGCTCCGCCAAGCTCTGCCTCGACGAACGGCGGAAGAGACTGCGCCAGCACCACGCCGAACCCGCCGTCATCGACCTTCCAGCCCATGATGCCGAGCGTATCGGGAAACAGATGCTCCCCGGTCGCCTCGATCTCGATGAGGCCGTCATCGACGCCGCTTTTCAGCACGCAGGCAGCCGCGCCGTCGGCAAAAAGAGCTGTGGCGATGATGTTCGCGCGCGTCAGTTCGTCCAGCCGGAAAGCCAGCGTGCAGAGTTCGATCGCGACGAAAAGTACGACAGCGCCCGGCCGGTTTCTCGCCAGCCGCGCGGCGACCGCCAACCCCGAGACCCCGGCGGCGCAGCCAAGGCCGAAGACCGGTACACGCTCGATGTCGGGTCGAAATCCCATCTGCCGCGCAAGCTGGGCATCGAGACTGGGCGTTGCGAGCCCGGTGGACGAGACAGTGACGATGCAGTCGACAGCGTCGGGTGCGAGATCTGCATCGGCGAGCGCTTTCGTTGCTGCTTCCGCAAACATGCGCCGCGCCGTATCGACATATGCCGACATGCGATCTTCCCACCCATGCGGCTCGGTAAACCAGCTGAGCGGACGTGCGGCGTGGCGGGTTTGAATGCCGGCATTTGTGAAAACACCAGCAAGATGGCGAAAATCCTGGAAGCGGTCTGCGAAAAGGCGTGCGGCCGTTTCCGCGGCGTCTGATTGCTGGATGATATGCTCAGGCACCGCTGTGGCGAGACTCAGCAGTTGCACGTTGTTGTCCACGAAATGCTCCTCTTGCTCCCGGCAGACAGTAAACCCCTCGTCGGCCTATTTTATTCGCCGGGCGCACTCACAAAGGTGTGATCGAAATCATGCCCGCCGACCTCGAATAAAAATCGCCGCCCGCGTGTTCATTCTCTGCAACTCGATTCAAAGGAGATGAATCCATGACGACTGCGAGCGTTAAGATTGCGTCCGTCGTTGCTGGCGGCTGCATGGCGGCTCTGGCCCTGTCGATGCCTGCTTTCGCGGCGGGTGGAAGCGATGACGGCGCGACCATGCCGGTGTGCAAGAAGGGTCAGATGTACGACAAGAAGACGCAGAAATGCGTCAAGCAGCAGGGCGCCAACGTGACCGACGAAAATCGGGCCGACTACGCCTACGCCCTGGCGAAAGCCGAGCGTTACGACGAGGCGCTTGCCATGCTCGACACGCTGCAAAATCCGAACACCGCCGAAGCACTGAACTACCGCGGCTATGCAACGCGCAAACTCGGACGGACGGACGAGGGGATTTCCTACTACCTCAAATCCGTGCAGCTCGACCCCGGCTACGCGAAAGTGCGGGAGTACCTCGGCGAAGCCTACGTCATCAAGGGCCAGATCGATCTTGCCAAGGATCAGCTGAGCACGATCAAGACGATCTGCGGTACGGACTGCGAGGAATATCGCGATCTGCACGAAGCAATCACCGATCCCTCGAAGATCTGATCGACCGAGCGGAAATACGGTGCGCAGGGAGCTTTTCGATGCCGGTCGCCTACACCGAGTTTCCCGCCTATAGTCCTGCAAGACGAGGCCCGCAGGTTGCATCTGCGGGCCCCGACGACAAACCCGCGGCGGAGGCAGTCATCGCGAGCGAAGCGGATATAAGAGGCGGGCTGGCCGGGCATCTTACCCGGCTGTGGCGCTATGGCCTCGTCCTGTCGCACCGGCGTGACGTGGCCGACGATCTCGTCCAGCAGACATGTATGCGAGCGCTGGAACGAGCCGGCCAGTTTCAGCCGGGCACGCGGCTGGACCGCTGGCTCTTCGCGATCCTGCATTCGATCTGGCTGAACGAGATACGTTCGATGCGCGTCCGCCAGGGACATGGTTTCGTCGATGCCGAAGACACGCTCGTGGTGGACGGCGCCCGCGAAGTCGAAGGCCACGTGATGAGAGGTCAGATATTGCGTCTGGTGAACGGTTTGCCCGACGCGCAGCGTGCGGCGGTCTTCCTGGCCTATGTGGAAGGCCTGTCCTACAAGGAAGTGGCGGAAATATTGAATGTCCCGATCGGAACGGTGATGAGCCGCCTTGCCGCGGCCCGCGCCAAGCTCGCCGAGGGTCTCGCAGGAGGGGAGGCAGCAGGATGAGCGACGAAAGAAAACACCCCTCTGATGAAGAACTGACCGCCTTTCTCGACGGCGAACTTTCCCCGGACGATGCCCGCCGGATCGAAACTCTGATTGCAGCCGATGGCGGTGTTGCCGAACGCATCGAATTCCTGTCGCGCGCCAGCCTTCCGTTCGATCAGGCCTTCGCGCCGCTCCTCGCCGCAGCACCTCATGATGATTTGCAGGCAATGCTGGCCAAGCTTTCGCCGTTACCCGAGGCCCGACCAGCAAGAGCCGGGCGCCGCGCCTTCCTCGGCGCACTCGCCGCAAGCCTCGTTGCCGGCATTGCTGTCGACCGTGGCTACATCGGACTGCGCCGGCATCTCGACCGGGATGAAAGCAGCGAATGGCGCGCGGTCGTGGCCGAGTACATCGATCTCTACACGGCCGATACGCTCTCGGGGCCGACGCCTGGCATCGAGACCCAGACCGCCGAGCTTGCGGTCATTCGCGACAAGCTTGGTCTTTCCCTGTCGCCGGCGTCTGTCGCTTTGTCGGGGGTCGAATTCAAGCGTGCGCTTGTCCTGCAGTATGACGGCAAGCCGCTCGCCCAGATAGCCTATCTCGATCCCGAAACCGGTCCGCTTGCGCTCTGCATCGTTCGTACGGAGGAAGGAGCGCAGCCGCTGCGCATGGAGGGGCGAAAAGGCATGAACGTGGTCTATTGGTCGAGGGGATCGCATGCCTTCATGCTGATCGGCCACGCATCGCCGGAAAGGATGAAGGAGATCGCCGGCGATGTCGAAAACAGGGTGGCGGCGTAAACAGGCGCTACCGTCCTGATTATCTCCACATCGTTCGCATGCGCGCCCCGACGTCGACGCGAATTTGCTTCGTGCTCCGTTCCGTGGAGGATGCCTTGACCAGCGGCCAGCTGGCGGCCTCGAAATACTGCAGCAGCGTCACCGGGATGAAGCGCGTGCGCGACGCATAAACGTGGCGGTCGCCCTGGCCGTGCTGGCCGCTGGTGAAGAAGCGTTGCGGCGTGATGAGCGTCAGGCTGTCCTTGGCGCGGGTCATCCCGACATAGAGCAGCCGCCGCTCCTCTTCGATCTCATCGGTGGTTCCGACGGCAAGATCGGACGGGATGCAGCCGTCCACGACATTCAGCATGAACACCGCCCGCCATTCCTGCCCCTTGGACGAATGGATGGTCGAGAGGATCAGATAGTCCTCGTCGAGCAGCGGCACGCCCGCCTGGTCGCTGGTTGCATCCGGTGGATCGAGCGTCAGTTCGGTCAGGAACCGCTCCCGGCTGGCATAGCCGGCCGCGATCTGCTCGAGCTGCAACAGGTCCGCCTTGCGTGTCTCGCCATCCTCATGAATGCGCTCGAGATGCGGTTCGTACCAGGTGCGGGCCTGAGCGATTTCAGCGGGCCACGCCCCATCGGAGCGACGCAGCCCCTCGAGCAGCTGGATCAATGCGGGCCAATGCTCGCCGGTCTTTGCGGGTGGCGGTATCTCGGCAAGCGCGACCAGCGGCTCCGGATCAGCCGCGATCGCATCCAGTATCTTGCTCGCCGTCTGCGGCCCGATGCCGGGCAGCATCTGCAGCAACCGGAACCCGGAGACACGGTCTCTCGGGTTTTGCGCAAACCTGAGGACTGCAAGCATGTCCTTCACATGCGCAGCATCCAGGAACTTCAGCCCGCCGAACTTGACGAACGGAATGTTTCGCCGCGTCAGCTCCACCTCCAGCGCGCCGCTGTGGCTTGAGGTGCGAAACAGCACGGCCTGCTGCTTGAGAGGCATACCGACCTCGCGATTGGCGAGGATCTGTTCGACGATGTAATTTGCCTGATCGGTCTCGTCCTTGACGGTCAGAAGCTTCGGGCGCTCTTCCGATTGCCGGTCCGTCCACAGGTTCTTCGTGAAGCGCTCGCGCGCCAGGTCGATCACCCCGTTTGCCGCCGCCAAGATCGTCTGCGTCGACCGATAGTTTCGATCGAGCGTGACGATATCGGCCGGCGGGGAGAACGCTTTCGGAAAGTCGAGGATGTTGCGGATCGTTGCTGCCCGGAACGAATAGATCGACTGGGCATCGTCGCCGACAACCGTCAGCCCATGCCCCTGCGGCCTCAGCGCCATCAGCACCGAGGACTGCAGCTTGTTCGTATCCTGGTATTCGTCGACGAGAACATGGTCGAAGCGTCCGCCGATGTCGGCCGCAAGCTCGTCGTCGCTGACCATCTGCGCCCAGTAAAGCAGCAGGTCGTCGTAATCGAGGACGTTCTGCGACTGCTTGGCCTCGACATAGCCGGCAAACAGCTCCCGCAGTTGCTCTTCCCATCCTGACACCCAAGGATACCAGGTCTTCAGCACCTCGTTCAACGGCGCCTCGGAGTTCACCGCGCGCGAGTAGATTGAAAGACAGGTGCCCTTGGTCGGAAACCTGCTTTCCGTCTTGGAAAACCCGAGTTCATGCCGGACGAGGTTCATCAGGTCGGCACTGTCTTCGCGATCGTGGATGGTGAAATCGACGTTCAGGCCGATCTGTTCGGCATAGATCCGCAACAGTCGGGCGCCGATGCCGTGAAAGGTGCCGGCCCAGGTCAGCGCTTCGCTCAAGGCGCCCGCTTTGGCGCCGAGCACCTGTCTCGAAATTCGGTCTACCCGCCGGGCCATTTCAGCGGCAGCGCGGCGGGAGAAGGTCATGAGGAGAATACGGCGCGGGTCGGCGCCGTTGACGATGAGGTGCGCCACCCGATGGGCGAGCGTGTTTGTCTTGCCCGAGCCAGCGCCGGCAATGATCAGCAGCGGCCCGGCCGCCTTGTCCTCGCCAATTCCATGTTCGACAGCCAGCCGTTGTTGGTCGTTCAGCTTGTCGAGATAGGCGGCTGCCGGCATCTATGTCTTTTCCTTCATGTTGCCCGAGCCGCAATGCGCACGACTCGGAACAAATATGGAACATAGCAGTGTCGCCGCGTCGTGGGAAGATCGTTTGAGCCGCTGGCAGCCATCGCTGTCTCTTGTGCACTGCGCAAAAGCACGGGACAGCCTGCCAATTGCATGGCATAAGGGCGCCCAAACGCGTTTTTTCCGGAACTCCTCCTTATATGATTCGTATCGAAAATATCAGCAAGCAGAACAGCCACCGCATTCTCTTCATAGAGGCATCGGCTGCCCTCAACAGAGGCGAGAAGATCGGCCTCGTCGGCCCGAACGGCGCCGGCAAGACCACCCTGTTCAGAATGATCACAGGCGACGAAACGCCTGACGAAGGCCAGGTCTCCGCCGACAAGGGCGTGACGATCGGCTATTTCAACCAGGATGTTGGTGAAATGGGAGGCCGCAGCGCGGTCGCCGAAGTCATGGAAGGTGCTGGCCCCGTCAGCGTCGTTGCCGCCGAACTGGCGGAGCTCGAAGCCGAGATGGTCGATCCTGACAAGCTCGACGAGATGGACCGGATCATCGAACGCTACGGCGAAGTGCAGGCACGTTACGAAGAGCTGGACGGCTACGCGCTCGAGGGACGTGCGCGCGAAGTTCTGGCAGGCTTGAGCTTCAGCCAGGAAATGATGGACGGCGATGTCGGCGGCCTGTCGGGCGGCTGGAAGATGCGTGTTGCGCTTGCCCGCATCCTGCTCATGCGCCCTGATGTCATGCTCCTCGACGAGCCGAGCAACCATCTGGATCTCGAAAGCCTGATTTGGCTCGAGGAATTCCTGAAGGGCTACGAGGGAGCCATTTTGATGACCTCTCACGATCGCGAGTTCATGAACCGCATCGTCGGCAAGATCATCGAGATCGATGCCGGGTCGCTGAACTCCTATTCCGGCGACTACGGCTTCTACGAACAGCAGCGTGCGCAGAACGAGAAGCAGCAGCAGGCGCAGTTCGAGCGCCAGCAGGCGATGCTTGCCAAGGAAATCAAGTTCATCGAGCGCTTCAAGGCGCGCGCCTCGCATGCTTCGCAGGTGCAGAGCCGGGTGAAGAAGCTGGAAAAGATCGATCGCGTCGAGCCGCCCAAGCGCCGCCAGACCGTGGCCTTCGAGTTTCTGCCGGCGCCGCGCTCCGGCGAGGATGTGATCAACGTCAAGAACGTCCACAAGAAATACGGCAGCCGGGTGATCTACGAAGGCCTCGATTTCATGGTGCGGCGCAAGGAGCGCTGGTGCATCATGGGCATCAACGGCGCCGGCAAGTCGACGCTTCTGAAGCTGGTGGCGGGCTCCGCCGAACCGGATACCGGCAGCGTCGCGATCGGAGCAAGCGTCAAGATGGGCTATTTCGCCCAGCACGCCATGGACCTTCTCGATGGCGAGCTGACCGTTCTGGAATGGCTGGAGGAGTCCTTCCCGCTGTCGGGCCAGGCACCGTTGCGCGCGCTTGCCGGCTGTTTCGGTTTTTCCGGTGACGATGTCGAGAAGAAGTGCCGCGTGCTCTCGGGCGGCGAGAAGGCCCGCCTGGTCATGGCCAAGATGCTCTTCGACCCGCCAAACCTTCTGGTCCTCGACGAGCCGACCAACCACCTCGACCTCGACACCAAGGAGATGCTGATCAAGGCGCTCTCCGAATACGAGGGCACGATGCTCTTCGTCTCGCACGACCGCCACTTCCTCGCGGCCTTGTCGAACCGGGTGCTGGAACTGACACCTGACGGCATCCACCAGTATCCGGGCGGCTATACGGAATATGTGGAAAGCACCGGCCAGGAAGCGCCGGGTCTGCGGAGCTAAGCCAGGGCCGATGTCCGAACCGGTGAGCGCGCCTCAGGCGCGCTCTTCCCACACCTTGACGAGTTCGACGATCGTCTGAACTGCCTTCTCCATGTCTTGCCGGCTGATCCATTCGAGCGGCGAATGAAACGCATGCCCGCCGGCGAAAATGTTGGGGCACGGCAATCCCATGAACGACAGGCGCGAACCGTCTGTACCGCCTCGAATGCTGCCTCTCACCGGCTCCAGGCCGGCACGGCGAACCGCTTCGATGGCGTTGTCGACGATCTCTGGATGGCGGTCGAGAACAGACTTCATGTTGCGGTATTGCTGTTTGACCTCGAAGCGGTAGGTCGAGCCGGGGTAACCCGACAGTACATCTTTCACGATGCCTTCAAGCAGAGCTTCCTTGGCGACTAGGCCATCCTCGGTAAAGTCACGAACGATAAGGCTGATGGTCGCCTTCTCCATTGATCCCTCGATGCCGGTCGGGTGAATGAAACCATCTCTTCCGGCTGTGGTTTCAGGGGCCATGTTGCCAGGTAGCCGATCGACGATCGACGCTGCGATCTTGGCCGCGTTCTCCATCTTTCCTTTGGCAAAGCCCGGATGCATGGCAACGCCAAGAATGGTGATCTGGACACCATCGGCGGAAAAGGTCTCGTCCTCGACGTGGCCGGCTGTCTCGCCGTCCATCGTATAAGCGAATTGCGCACCGAGCTTGACGAGATCGACCTTGTCGACACCACGCCCGATCTCTTCGTCGGGCGTGAACAACAGCTTGACCGTGCCGCGGCGAATCTCGGGATGCTCCAACAGGAATTTGGCCGCGGTCATGATCTCGGCAACACCGGCTTTGTCGTCGGCGCCAAGGAGCGTCGTGCCGTCGGTGGTTATGATGTCATTGCCGATTTGATCGCGCAGCGCTGGATGGTCGCTCGCCCGGATGACCTGCTGAGGGTCGCCCGTCAGAACAATATCGCCGCCGCGGTAGTTGCACAGCGTTCGTGGTTTGACGCCGGTGCCGCTGAAATCGGGCGCCGTGTCCATGTGCGAACAGAAGCAAATGGTCGGCACGGTCTTCTCGACATTCCCGGGAATGGTTGCGTAGACGTAGCCGTGCTCATCCAGATGGGCGTCTTCCAGTCCCATCAGCAGAAGCTCGTCCGCCAGCAAGGCCCCGAGGGTCTTCTGCTTTTCAGTGGAAGGTTGCGCGGAAGACTGCGGATCGGACTGGGTGTCGATGACGACATAACGAAGAAAGCGATCGGTAACGGTATCAGACATGGCGGCTTCCGAATAATGACATCAAATCACAATGATGCACTAAACCACCCAGGCGCGCGGCCTGCTATTCCGAAAGAGTTTTGTCGTGGGAGAATTGGCTGGGGAACCTGGATTCTCACATGATTTCAATGACTTATGGAAAAGCCTTTGAAATCCCCTCTGTTTTCCCATCGTGAGCGACCGTGGATGCCACCTTTGTGCCCTGGCTTTGGGCATCAGTCAACAGGACGGGCGAGCGGCAATAATTTCCGGTTTCGAAGGTCAAGTATGCGGTGAGGCGGCCACAAAGCGCCCGGCCGCTCTGCGCCCCCATGCATGTCGGTCGTTCAGAAACACAGCGTCGACACTTTTAAGCGGACATTGAACGGAGCGCGCCATGAGCGGCGATATAATGTTGCAGGTCAGAAGCCGCACTCAGGCTGCGCGAGAGGATCCGGGAGGCGAGGGCACCTAGGCCTCATCATCCTTATCCCCCGCGAGGCCAATCAGGTCGAGGGATGTTGATCGGTCCGCCTTCTGCTCGACAATTTGATCTCCCCACTCCTCGTGACTCCAGCCGCACTGCATGCACTTCCCGCCGCTCTCCTCGTCAGCGCTGAGCAGCTCGCTTTCGCATTCGTCGTTGGGGCACGCGCCGACCTTCATCGGATACACGCCGTCGCAGATCACGCAGCGGACCTCGAGAGTGTCGACCATCCGGAACGACGTCGGCGCATCGGTCTCGTAGGGTTCATGGCCGCCCAGCCTCGCGTCAGACGAGCAACTGAAGCAGATTAAACGACGCTCCTCTCGCTCGTGCCCCATCAGCCACCTGTACTGGCCGTCGGACAGGCCCGGAAGGAGCTGCCAAAGCTCGTGGAATAGATCGCTTCGCTCGTTATAGTCGCTGTCGGCGTAGTTGGCCCAGCGGTGCAGCGTGGCGAAGTGGAGTCGGTCCTCCATCCAACGGCGGCCGGGATACAGCTCAGTGTAGTGCATCTGCAGAATGTCGATGATCACCTGAGGGTCAAGCGCCCTCCTATAGATGCCAAGGTGATACATCTTGTTCCGGTTGCGCCTGATCTCATCGAACATCGCCTGGAACTCCTTCGACAGCAAGGTGGAGCAGAAGGTGTTGTGGACCCGGACAAGTTCCGAGGCGTCGATGGTCGGGAAGTCGGTGAAGTCCCAGGTGTTCGTGGCAGAGTCGGCGGGCTTGATGTCCGTGCGCTTGAGCAGGAGGTACGGACTCACGTCGCATATCTGCGCCTTCAAACCGATCTCCTGGCTCTGCTGGATCAGCGTATAGATGCCCTGCAGGTCACTCTGGGCAGCCTCGATGTAGTCCCGCCACTCGCTGATCACCTCGTCGCCGGAACTGTCGGCCCTGTCGAGGTAGAAGTGCCCGCGCTCCGGCGACCAGTCGGGCGTCGCGAGTCCGCTAAACCTCTCCCATTCTGTGACAATCGCCGTCACCTCGGACCATGCTTTGAAGTAGAGCCGCAGGCTGACGGTGCGCAGCTCGTCTGCTGTCGGTACGTTCTCGATCACGCTTCAGGGTCCTCCTCAAAAGGACTCGTGGACTAAACGGAACCAGCATTCAAGATCCCAGATCGGCGCGAGGCGCCTGACATATACCGGGGCCTTTTGCGCAAAGCGAATTTGTGCGCTGGTTTCAAGCGCGACGCGGTGCGTCAGATCACCGAACGGGGCTATCAGGTCCCGGAGGTTTCGCAACGGCTCGACGTGAGCCAGCGTTCGCTCTACGAGTGGTGGTTGGAAGTTTGCCGCATGGAATACCAAAAGCAGTGTGGCGATTCTACAAAGCGTCTCCATTTCGGCCGTTGAGATCAGCTTTACCGCCGCCAAGGAGCAGTATTGGGGACGGCTCTGCTGATAGTCGTGGCTGCGACTGTGCAGGGCGTTGCGAGCATTTCAACCGTCGCCGACTGCGTTTCGGCGTTCCGTTTCGCTCAGTCGTCTTCGCCGGTGAGTTCCTTCCAGCGACCGACGTCGATATCTACAAAGCCGGCGGGATAGCTCCGCCCCATTGCGCTGAACGCAGCTTCGCCCTCCGTATGGACAGCGGACACCGCCGTCGCCGGAAGCGACGCTTTCAAATAGAGATCGAAGACCGATTTCTCTGGGATCGCGCCGCGTGCGCGTCCGAAGGTCGCGACCACTGCTTTGCTGGCGGCATGGCTGTGACGGGTCGCCTCAAGCGGCACCGCGATCTCAGCGATCCGTGCCCTGCCGAGCCGTGTCAACGGCGCGGAAAGCGCCGTGTCGTTGACCCAAAAGGAAGCCACCTCGCCGCCCCAGCGTGCCATTAGCGGCGCGACGCCGTTGTTGTCGACCGCAATTGGATGGGAGACCATCCAAAACTTCTCGGAGCGGGCGTCGCGCTGCTCGCTGTGGAACGGGCTCGCGTCGTAGAGCTGATCGGCGATCTCGGCTGGCAGGGCGCCGGAGACAACCAGCGCATCGAGGCGGCGGCGCAGGGTGGTCGGGGTGGATAGGTGGATGCCCGAACGGCGAAGCTCCGCGACTTCGTCGTCGGTCAAGCGAGTGTAGTGGAAGGCGCGGATGATGCGTGACACCATAAGATCCCCCACTCTGTCGAGCAGGGCATAGTACGCGGCCGCATGCGGATTGTCCGGGCGCTTGATGGGACGGTCGGGGCCATCGACGTTGTCGTAGGACAGGAAGATGGCGTGATCGGTATCGAAGTAGCCAACGATCTCTTCCGCACAGTCCTCGAGGACCTCTAGCAGGCCAAGATCGAAGGTGCGCGCGTCCCAGACGTCCATAACACCCGGCATGGCGCTACCCTTCAAGGAGCGCGCCGTGCCGATCCAGCACCTTCATCAGAACGGCGTTCGCGGCCGTGAAATTGCCAAGCTGGCCGGCGAGCTTGTACTGCCATTTCAAGCCATGGAAGAGGTTGTTGCGATAGCGGAAAATGATGATCAGGACGGCAGCGACGCGATCGCGCGGATCATTGCCGCTGCCATCGATGACGGCGCGGATCAGGGGCTCTTGATCGTTCTTGCGCAGATGCAGATGTTGGAAGTGATCCGTAAAGGCGCCATTGGCGAAATAGCGTTGCCTAAAGTAGCCGAGTTCCGGGTCGAAGGATGGCGCGTCGAGTATCCCGTCCTTTTGCCAACCATCTACCATGTCGGAGATGGATCGGGCACCTCCTTCAGTGTTGAGCAGGCGGGACTCGAAAAGGGCCCAGAGCAGCGAGAAGTCCGAGATGGCGCTCACCTCCTCGTTTGAGAGGTGATTGAAGCCATGCGCCTTTGCCCTAAGCCAGTCGGTGATTTGGGTCATGGCAGATCTGTAAATCAGTTTCGACGCGCGGTGTAGATCGAGCTTGGAAAAAATGTGTATCGACGACAACCTGCCGCAGCAAGTAGCGAACGACTGTATGTCTTCGTCGTCGGACCAATTCTGGGATGGCGGCCCACGACGGTTGCGTGGAACTGGGGATGAGCGTGCTGACACCAGGATATTGCATCGGGAGATCGTGGATGCGCCCGGCGACGTCGCGGATTAGGTGGAAGCGGACACTTTTATGTCGCCAGAATGGGTGGTAAACGGCTCTGCTGCCTTCGGTGACCGCCGCACTCGGGTCCACCTTCACCCACCGAAGCACCTGAGGAAGGAGATCCGCACGTGAGCGCCGACATCATCATGGACCTTCACGCCGATTTCGCGTCCGCTTGCGCGAAGGAGTTGCAGGCCGCCGGCTACTCACCCCCCACCGGGCCTGCGGCCGAGATCATCCGTTCCTACGCCAATGTCCGAAATCGGCGTGTGCCGCAACGGCCGCGCAGAGTGCATAAAGCCGCGTACTCAGTCCCGGCGCATCTCGTAGCGGGCGAGCAGGCGTTCCTCTCCGCAGTCGCCGTCGGCGCCGACCTTCGCCCCTACCAAAGCACGAGGCTAGAGAAGGCCGACTTCAACGACGGCATGCTCAACGACTTCGGTATCCAGCACTTCCACCTTGGGATCGGGCAGCATCCGACCAAGCCCGGTTTCATGGCGCGCACCGAGCCGGTCCTATTCGCGTTAGTCAGAGATGATGATTTCTACAGCCTGGGATGCTATGTTCACGGGGCCTGGTCCCAGATTGGCTTACTGGACCTCATCCACGCGATCTGGCCGGACGTAATTGCGTCCAACTCTCCAAACAGAGCGCCGGACAGTTCAACCAGCACGCCCGGCTTGAGAATTTTGGGACTACGCCACAACTACACTGACGACGAGGTTGAGATGCTCCGCAAGGCCGGCATCAACGCACTCACTCAGCGGCCAGATGGGACGATTCACGTCGGACCCGGCGGCGGCGTAACAACCGACGGAAAAAGTGGAAAAGTCTCCCGCGAGGTTACCACCATCAAGGGACTGTGCGAGCGGGTCGAGCGGGACCTGAAAGACCTACTGGCTCCCATGCTTGCTTCCGGTGAACTCTCGTCGCCGGTCACATTGCAATTACAGCAGCGTGGGGCCGACACGTTTGCAGTCGTTGATGGGAACAGGGGAGAGTTCGACCTTGGCCGGCGGCTCTTTGTGCCCCCGCTCTGATCAGTCGGCGCGGATCGCGACGGCGAATGGTTTGCGGTCGTGCGTTAAGGGAAGGCCGCGTTCGGAACTGAACAACTGCGGACGAGCGCCTCTCTTTAGGTCGACAGCAGGACGGCAGCCTGGTCGGTGACTTCTAATCCATAGCGATCAGTCCGGAAACGGCCCCCGATCTGGCCGCATGCGCCGCTCCTGCGAACGGTAGGTTCCGGAAAATCACACAACAGGCCATCTGTTGTGCCAGGCGATGAGGTCCTAGCGCGCATGCATTCGCCTTGGCCGCGAGTTCGTGCGCATCCTCTTTACCAATGGTGAGATATTGGTCGGGTGATCTGCAACGGCATGGCCAGGTGGCGCCGACGCTCGCAATACAAGGCTGCTACATTGAATCGACTGCAACAACGGCCATTGCTGGGACTGCTTGTGAACCCATTCGGGACGACGTTTCAGGCCATGGAGCTCGACAGCGATTACCTGTGGGTTACTCGCCGCGGATTGACCTCGTCCGTATCCCTGGAAGCAATATCTGCTGCTCCATTGGTGCGGAAGGGGGCAGTTGCTGCGACGATGACAGTTACCACTGCAGAGCGCCACTTCGTTATTCGTGGCCTACGATATCCTGATGCGTACACGTTCGCCGAGGAAGTCAAAAGTGCCTGGATCGGGTTCAATCTTTCGGCGCTGAAACGCGAAGCAGATCACTTGCTGCGCATTCACCGAGCGATTGCCGAACTTGCCAAGCCCACTGGTTATCCTGCTGCCTGCCAACTCGCGCCGCTTCTGAGCGACGCCAGGGCACTTGAGACCTCGCTGTTATCGAAACTTCAAGTAGACGCCATCGGGGCCGACAAAGCAGAGCGTGTTGCGCTTATCAGGAAGTTCGCCGTCGAGCCTGACACGATGAGAACGAGCGCCATCGCGACCTTTGTCCCTGCCGAGCTCGAACGCTGGAAGGATTTCTTCGATACGATCGAGAGTAAGCCTCTGACGCCGGAACAAAGACTTTCCGTCGTCGTCGACGAGGACGCAACGCTGGTCCTCGCTGGCGCCGGCTCTGGAAAGACAAGTGTCATCACGGCCAAAGCGGCATATCTCGTAAAGGCCGGGATCCGTCAGCCAGACGAAATCCTACTATTGGCATTTGCGAAGAACGCTGCCGAGGAAATGTCGGAACGGGTCGAAGTACGCTCCGGAGTGCCGATTGTTGCGCGAACTTTCCACGCCATTGCCTATGACATCATAGGGAGCGTTGAGGGTTCGAAGCCCGCATTGGCCGATCACGCTACCGATGATGTGAAGTTTACGCACTTGATCAAACAGATCCTGAAGGATCTGGTTCGGGCGCTGTCTGAAGTGTCTAGGGCGATTATCCAGTGGTTCGCGCACTTTCTGGTCGAGCCGAAGACCGAATGGGATTTCAGAACCAAGCACGATTTCTACACCCACATGGAAAAGCAGGATCTTCGCACCTTGCAGGGTGAAAAGGTCAAGAGCTACGAAGAGCTCCAGATCGCCAACTGGCTTTATGAGAATGGTGTCGAATACGAGTACGAGCCGGATTACAAGCATAAGATCCGTGGGACGGGACGCCGGGACTATTGTCCGGATTTTCGTCTTACCGAAAGTGGTGTCTACATCGAGCATTTCGGCGTGCGGCGGCAGAAAGTAGCCGATGGCAGCGAGCGGCTACTCACCGCGCCCTTCATCAATCGTGACGAGTATCTGCGCAGCATGGAATGGAAGCGCGAGGTTCATGCGGCTCATGAAACGGTGCTCATCGAGACATATAGCTACGAGCGGCAGGAGGGGCGTCTGCTCACCGCTCTGGCAGAAAAGCTCGCACCGCATGTGACACTTAATCCTCGCTCTGCCGACACCATCTTTGACCGCGTGGTTGAGCTAAATCAGGTCGACGCGTTTTCACAACTACTCGGCACCTTCCTGCGCAAGTTCAAGAGCGGGGGCTATAGCGTCGCTGACTGCGAGGCCAAGTCCGAGCGAATGAAGTTGGGCAATCGCGCCAAGGCTTTCCTCGCCGTCTTCACGCCAGTTTTTGAGGAGTATCAGAAAAGTCTGGGCGGACGGATAGACTTCGAAGACATGATCCTGCGAGCCGCCCAGTATGCCGAATCCGGCCGATATGTAAGCCCGTTCCGCCACATCCTAGTGGACGAGTTTCAGGACATTTCACAGAGCCGTGCCCGGCTGGTGAAGGCATTGAAAGCTCAGCATCCGGACGTCCGTGTCTTTGCGGTTGGCGACGACTGGCAATCGATCTTCCGATTTGCAGGGTCGGACATCCATCTGATGCGCCACTTCGGCGAAGAATTTGGTGGGAGCTTCAACGGAAAGACCGGAGTTCACAGGACGGTTGATCTTGGTCGCACCTTCCGATCGATCGACCAGATCGCATTGGCGGCGAGGGCCTTCGTGCTGAAAAATCCGGCCCAAATCTCCAAACAGATCGTTCCCGCTGGCAATGCAACAGAGCCGGCCATCAGGATCGTCATGACGTCGAAGAACGAGGAGGCGAAAAAACTTGGCGAAGTTCTTGCCGAGATATCCGCCAAGATTGAATCCGCGAACACCGCAAGCGTCCTACTGCTTGGACGGTATCGCTTTATTGAGCCGGACATCAGAGACCTGCAGCGTCGATTCTCGCGTCTGCGCATTAGCTTCAAGACGATCCATGCGTCCAAGGGCCTCGAGGCCGATCATGTGATCGTCCTTAACGCGGACAGCGGTCGAATGGGCTTCCCGTCTGAGATTGTCGACGACCCTTTGCTAACCTTGGTCTCGCCAGACGAAGAATTGTTCGAAAACGCCGAGGAGCGGCGGGTCATGTACGTCGCGATGACCAGAGCCCGTCGCACTCTAACGATCATGGCCTCGAACTCAAGACCATCGTCCTTCGTGACGGAACTCGCGAAGGACCCTGAATATGGCGTTGCTGCGGAGGCTGGCAGCGAACAGATGGCGCATGAGTGTGGAGAGTGTGGCGGAAGGCTACTGGACGTACGGGGCCAGGATGGTCGAACTTGGTATCGCTGTGAACATGTGCAGCACTGCGAAAATTTACTGCCCGCCTGCCGCTCCTGTGGTGCTGGCCTTCCGCGTCGCCTGGACGGATCGGGCGAGGCTCGGTGTACCTGCGCAACCAGCTATCCGGTATGTCCGGAATGCAAGGATGGATGGCTGATTGAACGATCTGGACGCTATGGTGCTTTCCTGAGCTGTGTCCGTTTTCCCACCTGCATAGGAAAGGCTAAGATTTCGACCAGCATGGCAGGCGCCGGGGCCAGAATGTCGAAGCGTTAGGACACGCTACCGAGCGGCCCGCACAATGTGTCAGTTTCCAAGTGCGACAATCGGTGCCGCCTTGCGATAAATTGGGGCGAGTTGTTTGGGAAACTCGGAGGAAAGCCAAAGCTTCATCCATACGCTGCCATGAGCCGCTCCGGACAAGAAGATCGCGTGGTCAGGGAGTGGCGTCCGACCAAAGCGGGGTCCCCAGCCAACATTCCCAACGGTCCTCGAGCACGATGGATAGCCTAAAGAACTGCGGCCGCGGTCGCCCAACTTATTGAGAAGACGCCACTTTTCCGTGCGGGAGATGGTTGCCAATTTGGATCAAAAAAGCGGTCAAATAAGACCTGCCTGGGTGACCTGGATTCTCACATGATTTCAATGGCTTAGCGGAATGGCCTTTGAATTCCCTATGTTTTCCCATCGCGAGCGACCGTGGATGCCACCTTTGTGCCCTGGCTTTGGGCATCAGTCAACAGGACGGGCGAGCGGCAATAATTTCCGCTTTCGGAGGTCAAGCATGCTTGGGCACAGTCATAAAGCGCTAGGCAGCTTTGCGCCTTCATGTCGGCCGTTCACGACACCCACATCAGATCCCGGAAGCACTCAGACCTCTCTTCGAATGGTCACGGTTGCGACAAGCAGGTTGCAGACCGCACACGAACGGAATCTCAACCTAGAGAATTCCATGGTTGATCGCACCTTTGCCACGTGCAAGCTTGACTCGCTAATAGGCGGCGCCTTGCCCTGTCAGGAGACAAATGGATGACAGCATTCAATCGATCATGGACTGTTCTCACGGTTCTCTTGTCGCTGGCAGCCTTTGGGAACGGCCCCGCATTTTCCAAAGATGCCGACCAGGGGCAAAAGGACTGGCAAGCATGTATGGACAAGTCTGACGGCAGCAACGCGGCGTGGGGCGGCTGCGGGCAGGTCTGGTTGAAGCAGGAAGACGAGAAATTGAATTCGGTTTGGAAAAAAATTTACGGACAGAGCACGGGGCAGACGAAGACCGATCTGCTGGCGGAGCAGCGCCTCTGGAACACATACAAGGAAGGTTCGTGCCAAGTTTACGCGAACGGTGATTGGGGCGCAGAACGGATGGTGCTGGATTACGTCACCTGCCGGGCAGGCGTAATCGATCAACGGATCACCGACCTCGAAAGTTACGGCGAACTATTCAAGGGCAATTGAGCGGCCCTTAGGTCTCCTACTTTTCTTCTGGAGGCCCGCCAGAGCGTAAGGCAGGATCGCGCCCCCATCTCTGTCATAGAATTAGCTTTACCTCGTCGGAAAGCATACACCACCTCGCTTTCAACGAGACGGTATCCGTACGCTGAAACCGGTACGGCATGATCCTTACCGGTTCTCCGCTTCGTATGGAGATTAGCCGGCGGGTTAAGGTTCTGGAAATTTCCAGGTCCCGTCAAGAATTTCTGCTTTGGGTCGATAGAGGCGGACGGTGTAATTCCAACCATTCATGATGAGCAGGCAATTGGGAATTTTCCCATCGCAGCCACCGAACCGAATTGCGATGGACCCGTCCTCGCTTTTTTCGCTGTCACGTTGTTGAGCGAATAGGCGTCCTACTGATTTTTCTCAAAATAACCCTTCGCGTTGTAAAGACTGATGGACGAGAAGCCATCGACCAGTACATCCTTGACGGCGAGCTTGTAGATCGCGTTGCCACCATTGTTCGCAGGCGTCACATTGATATATGATGCGCAGCGTACCAGTCGGCACGGTGCGATTGCCCCAGTCCTCGCTGGACTGCGGCAAAAATGTCGCGCTAGCGCCTACGCACTCGATCGTCTTTCATCCACTTCTTCGAGAGTTTGGCGTATGAGATAAACGGACCCGACTACTTCACAGGTTGTTGTTTCGGCAGCTCCCATGTCCCGTCCAGAGCTCCCTTTTCGGGTCCATAGACCCGCGCGACAAGGCTGTACTTCCCCTCCGGGGTCGGCAGCCAGTTGGCTTCCTTATCTTTGCCTGGTGACGCATGGCCAAGGTAGATCGTCAACGACTTGTCTGGTCCGTATTCAAGCCCCTTCGTACGATCACCGATCGAATAGCGATCGAGTGGGTTTGCATAGAGGAACCGATCGGGAAGCGTGTAGAGCGTCAATGACCAGAAGAACTTGGCCGGCGGCAGCTTATCGGCCTCGAAGTGCAACATCGTCGGCCTCGATCCGTCACCAACAAACCCGCCGTACCACGCTTCCTCAAGCGAGTTGCCGTACAGCCCTTTCTCCGCACCCATGGCGCGCTTCATGTAGTCGCCTTTGAGAGCCTCGCGCGTGCCAAAGAGTCCATTCGAACTCAAGGTCGTTTTCGCTGTCTCCGCCATTTCCGCCTTGGCGTCGCCGACGCCCTGATCGATCGCAGCGAGCGTGGCCGGATCGACTTTTGAAGGATCCCATGGCGCGCCCGGCGCGATGCCGATCTTCGCAAATTTTGCCATCAGCTCCTTCTCTGCAGGGACAGGCGGCTGGGTAAACTGCAGGAGGAAGTTGGTGTAGCCTATAAAGTCGTGGCTGGTCGCCTTGGCGACGTCGTATGGCGGGAACGTAATGGCCGGCGTGGGCTGCGGCGCCGGCTCGTTCAGGAATTTGCTGAGTGGCTCGAGCTTGTACTGAGCCTGGATCGCCTTCACGTTCGGGACGTCTTCCTTGCCATCAAGGGAGGTGCGTCCAAGGATCCCGATGATGTCCGTCTCCGACTGGAAGACCTTGTCGATGCCCTCGGGCTTCTCGCCTTTCCAGTTCGGTCCGGCAATGACGTAGTTTCCGGCGTCGAAGCCCGTCGAACGCACGCCGACATAAGCAAAGTTGTAGGTAAACAGGTCGATGAGCTGCATGACGTAGTACCGATCCTTGGGAACGGCAGGAACGCTCAAGACCATCGGCTCGGCGCGCAGGTCGAGCCACGCCCAGGAGTAGGGCGTGTCATTGTTCGGCGTCACGATATCCTTGTTTTCCGGTGTGAAGGCTTCCGAATAATGCCTGAACACGTTGAAGCCTCCAACGTATTCGGGCGCGTCCGGGAGCGTGGCCTGCTTCGACCATGTCCCGTAGCTTGCGATCGGAGCGTACGCGTAAATATATGCCTCCTTCGCGATCGCTCTCACCTCATCCGGCGGTAAGGTCTGGGCGGTAGCCGCTGCTGTCAGACCCAGAAAGGCTAGTGTGATCGCGAAAATCCGAAACATGCTCTATCTCCAGCGTGGGCAAGCAAAGGTTGGCCGCATAGGGCTCTCGACAAGCAAGCGCTTGTCACTCCACCGGCTGCGGCTAGGGGAATTTCCAGGAACCGTCGAGGATTGCCTCGCGAGGGCGATAAAGTCGAACGGTATAGTTCCACCCCTCGACCGTGGGTAGGCAGTTGGGAATTTTTCCATCACATCCACCGAACTGCACGGCGACAGCGCCGTCCGCGTCCTTCGCGGCGGTCACATTGTTGAGCGAATAGGCGTCGAATGAGTTCTGTTCGAAGTATCCCTTCGAATTGTAGAGACTGATCGACCAAAAGCCGTCGACAGGGACATCTTTGACATTGAGCCTGTAGACCGTTTTTCCGTCGTTCTTGGTCGGCGTGACGTTCAGATACATTGCATCCCTGTCGGGATTGCCACCCCACGCGGCGGCGGTCGCCACAATATGCCTTACTGGATCGACCTCCTCCTTCTTGCCGAAGGACTTGTTGAAGTCCGGCATGGTGGTGGCAAGAACCAGGAGCGCGTCGCGAACCTTCTTCTGACTGGCCGCGTCCCAGTCCGGCGCCGCAAATGATCCGGGCCCGTCCGGCTGGTCAATCTTGATGGCATCCTGCAGAGCATGGACTTCAGACACGTCCGTGGGATCAGTAGGATCGATGAATGTGCGAACGCCTACCAGAACGTATCGCGTGCCGATCTCTTCCTTGGTCAAAGTGTTTATGCCGCCATAAGACATTTTCGGAATGTAGTGGTCCTGATTGATCGTCATCAACGACATGAAGCGCTTCTTGGCGTCCGGAAGCGTAATGGTCACCGGGCCTGCGTCCAGATCGAACACCGCCGCCGAATACAAAGTGTCCCGGTTCAGCCTGATGATGGTCTGGTTCTCTATGGTCGCCGGTTCGCGACGATGCACAAATTTGCCAAGGCCACCATCCTTTACGATGTTTTCAAAGTAGAGGTCGCTCTCGGCACGACCGAAGTTATCGATGGTGACAGGTTCGGAGGCGGCGGACGGACCGGCGTAAGCAAGCAGGGCTGTCAAACCGACCGCGGCGGCGAATGAAGAATGACGAAGGGGCATACAGGTCTCCCGACTGTTTGGCTGCCATCCCATCGCTGAGAAGCAGTCGCTTCCCGCTTCAAGAGCGCGCTCCGTAAACTAAGCTGGTTTCACAGGTTTAGAAGTGGCTTGCCATGAAGTTTCGTAAATCAAGGAATCAAGGGGATTTAGAGAGAATTGGATGGGGAGCCTTGATTCTCCCATTATTTCAATGGTTTAGCGGATAAAACTTGAAATTCCCTCTGTTTTCCAATCGCGAGCGACCGTGGACGCCACCTTTGTGCCCCGGCTTTGGGCCTCAGTCAAAAGGAGGACCCAGCGGCAATAATTTCCGCTTCTGACCTCGTTGCAGTAACTCAGGAAAAGTTCTCCAGTACTGCGAGGAACTTGTGCCGATCGCCTTGTCCCTCGGTCAGCCTCACCCGCCCCTCGATGTCCGCCAGATGGTGATCCATTAGATCCTGTGCCTTGGTGAGATCCTTCGCCTTCAGCGCTGTAACGATCATACGGTGATGGTCGGCACCACAGTCGTCCTTGCGGTCTTCTTCGTAGAGCGACATGACGAGGGAGAGGCGGGCGACGATCTTGGAGAGCATTTCCGTCAGCACGGGATTGCCTGCGAGATCGGCGAGGACGATGTGGAACTTTCCTGATAGTACCGTTTTCGACTTTTCGTCGCCGTGATGGTGGATGTGTTCCTCCTCGTCCGTCAGCCTGTCCAGCGCATCAAGCTGCTCCGAGGTTGCGCGCATGATGACGAGTTCGAGAAGCAGTCGCTCCAGCTTCCGCCGCGCCTCGAACAAGCTCTTGGCTTGCTCGATGCTCGGCTCGGCGACGAAGGTGCCGCGGTTTTTCTTGCGTTCGAGAAGGTGGTCGCTCTCCAGCACGCCAAGCGCGCCGCGAACGACGGTTCGGCTGACCCCGAAATGCTCGGCGATCGCTTCTTCGAGAATCTTGGTCCCCGGCTTGAGGGCGCCTTCGCCGATCGCCGCCGCCAGCGTGTTGCGGATGCGTTCGGAAACGTCGTCGTTGTCAACGGTGTCCGTCGCCCCGTTGGAGGTTGTGGACGGTTTCAGGCTTTGACGACGCGTCTTCTTCATCATTCCTCTCCGGGTTTTGCAGCCGCCGCCGGTTCACACCGGAAGTCGTGACATATCCGATATCGGTGCGCCGTAATTTTTTCCATAAGAATGTTTGTGCGCAATTTGATGTTTCCACCATAAGCTGATGATATCGGGCGGCCGAAGCCGCCGTCATTTCAGCCGATCATGCTGCCTTCTTGTCCGCTGTTGCCGAATTCAGCGCGATGCCTTTGTCTTTGCAGATCGTCTCGATGTGACGCGCCGACTGCTTGATGAACGCGATTGCTTCATTGAAGCCGTAGGACTGGTGTTCGTAGCTTGGATAGCCGTACTGGCTGGATTCATAGGCCTCCCAGTTAGGGACCTCGCCGGATGCCACACGCTGTTCGTAGGCATTCACCAGCGCCATGTAAGCGTCGAGCTCTTCGGCTGTGAGGTCGGGATGGCCCGCGCGCCAGATGGGATCGTCGATCAGGATGCACTGGCGCGGGTTTGCCTTGCGCGGTTTGTCGGCGACGGAAGCCGCCACCTCCAGCGAGAGGTTGAGCGTGGGGTTCGTTTCGGCAAGGATTGGCAGGATCGTCTCGAAATCGACGATACCGCCGCCGACGGGGCGGGTCTGGAAGTCGAGGCCGCCGGGCGCGCGGCCGACATAGGCGTCCTTGATATGCGTCTGGCGGACGAAGGGGGCTAGGCGCTTGGCCGCAAAGACCGGATGCTCGGCGCGCTGCAGTCCATTTGCGGTGTCGAAGACGGCACCAACGCAATCCGCGCCGACCTTCTCGATCAGCCGCAGGATCTCGAAGGACGTGATCTCGTCATGCGTCTCGATGTTCAAGTGCGCGCCATGCGCGCGGGCTACCGGCGCAAGCTTCTGCAGAACCTTCTCGATGCCGGTGAGTTGGTCTTCCCAGGTGATGTCTGTTCGGAAGCGGTCGTTGGCGAGCCGGCCGCGATACTCCGATTTGAAGTTTCCGGGGGCAACCCAGAGTTCGAAGCAGCCAATGGCGGCGCTCGCCTCGATCATCCGCGTGAAGCCGGCGATGATGTCGCCATCACCGGCAGCTCTCAGCGCCGGTTCCTCGGCGCTGCAATAAGGATTGATCTTGCCGACGCCGCTTTCGAGGTAGAGACCGAGTTCGTCAGCCTTTGCCCTGATGTCGCGCATCTCGCCCATGTCGAGCGTCGGGCTCATGTCCAGCGCCGTCGAGAAGAAGATGCCCGAAAGCCCGAGTTCCTTGACGTGGTCGAGGCTGCCGAGCGGGCCGCGCTTCTTCGATTCCGGCAGTTTGATGTTGTCGATGCCAAGCTTCATGATGTGCTCCTTGTCGTTTCCTGACAGGCGTCGCTGCTCTGGCGACGCCCTTTTTTGTTGACCGGTCCTCAGCCGCGTTTCGCTATGCGGTATTTGGGCTGAAGGCTCTTTTCGAGATAGTGCTGGCCGATCGACGCCACCGTGGTGATCGCGAGGTACCAGATGGAGGCGACGAACAGCAGTTCGATCACCAGGAAGTTGCGGGCGTAGATGACCTGAGCCTGCGTCAGCAGGTCCTGCATGCCGATGACGGAGACGATGGCGCTCGCCTTCAGCATGCCGATCGCCTGGTTGCCGGTTGGGGGTACGATGAGGCGCGCCGCCTGCGGCAGAATGACGGTGCGGAATGTCTGCCGGGGCTTCAATCCGAGTGCCGTCGCCGCCTCCCGCTGCCCGCGGTCGATGGCAAGAAGGCCGCTGCGGATGATCTCCGACATGTTGGCGGCTTCGTGCAGCCCGAGCGCCAGGAAGCCCGCGAGCGCCGGTGTGACGAGGTCGTTGATCGAGATACTGTAGTGTCCTACCCCGACCTGCGGAATGAAGAGCGCGATATTGAACCAGAGGAAGATCTGAACGATCAGCGGCACGCCGCGAAACCAACAGACGAAGCCTGCGGCAATCGCTTTCAGAACGATGTTCGTCGATGTTGCCATCACGGCGAGAAGGCAGCCAAGGCCGATGCCGAAGACCATGGCGCCGGCCGTCAGTTCCAGCGTCAGCAGGACGCCGCGCAGGATAGAGGGATTCACGAGATAGCGCGGAATCTCCGTCCATTGCACACTCTGGCTCTGTGCCACGGTGGCTGCGAGAAGCACCAGCGCGAGGATCGCGCTGGCACCGGTTGCAAACTGTCCCCACTTGATCGACCGCACGGCCGGTGGCGGCAGGCTCATTGTCGTTGTCGGCGTGGTGAACAGCGTCATGGGATTCACTCCGCGGGCATGCTGGCGGCGTCGTTGACCTTGACGGTCTTGACGGCGAGTGGGCCGAGGCTCCACTTCTTCATGATTGTCTCGTAGGCGCCGCTGTCAACTATCTGCTGCAGGGCGGCGACGACGGTGCCGCGGAGCTCCGGATTGTCCTTCGATATCAGCATGCCGAGGTAGCCGACGGCGAGCCGGATCTCGGGAAGCGCCTGCAGGCCCTTGCCGTTGCCGGTCTGATGTTCGGTCGTGTAGACGCTGGTCGCATAGCCGTTTACAGTGGCGTCGGCGCGGCCGGTACGCACGGCCTGCAGCACGTCAGGCATCTTCGGGATCGCCATGATGTCGATCGGTGTCTTGCACTTTGCCGAGGCGGCCTCGACCATCTTGCCCTGGAAGGTGCCGACCGGAACCGCAACCTTCTTGCCGCAGAGGTCTTCCATGCTCTTGATGCCGAGCGGGTTGTCCTTGATCGTCATGATCGTGGTGGCGTCATACATGTAGTCGATGACATCGACCTGCTTCTCCAGCTCGACATCGTCGTTGATGCCGGAAATCGTCATATCGAAGCGCTTGGAGAGGATTGCGGGAACGATGGCGGCGCCGGCGCCGACATCCGTCATCTGGACATTGAGCCCGAGGATGACGCCGAGGGCCGCGGCGATATCGGCGTCGATGCCGACAAGCTTGCCGTCGTCACCGTGGAAGCTGATCGGCGGCGTCAGATCCGTCGCGACCTTCAGAACACCCGATGCCTTGATGGACGCGGGAAGACCATCCGCCAGCTTTTGGGTCAGCACCACGCCTGGGAGCTTGCTGACGTCAGCCGCTTCCATCTTCTCGGCCGCGCTCTCCGCTGCATGGGCGGAAAGTGACATGAGGTTAACGAGTACCGTGGCGATGCCGGTCTTCAGAACTGTCTGCACGTTTTTCATGGGATCCCCTTTTTTCGATTTTTGCTGTGCGTGAATTTTCAGGAATACCCAAGCAATCACCGTGCCAGTTTTGTTTTCGAGGCATCAAGCAATTGAATATGAACGGCTAAATTTCCTCCGTATTTGTCCGAATAAAGTTTCGAATATTATTTCGCATAATTATTCGCAATAAGAGTGATTAAAAAATCGCCCTTGCGTCGATTTTCTGAGCGAAACTGCCTTAAGTCTCGTCTTTTCCCTTATTCCTATTCTTTTCATGATGGCTCGTGGCCGGCGAAATTGCCTGTTTCTCGCCATACACTGCAGATATCCGGTCGATAAATGTGCAGAATTCTGCACGACATCGAACCTGCATGGTAAAATTTTAGACACATAAAATTCCGAAGAAAATGGTGGAACTTTATAATAAGAAAGTTTCGAAACTTTATAAATCATAAAAACCGACTTATAATCAGGTACTTGAATCTACGCCGCTTAATGGCCTCTGAATCTGGCACGGCCCTTGCAATTGCCTTTGCATGAACATGCTCCGGTGTTGGAGCGCTCGTTGCACCACGCAAGATCAGGGAAGCCACATGCTGGACATCGCAAAGACTGCCGATCGCAAGCAGCTCAGTGTTCGGGGCGTTACCCATAGCTATGGCGGGCAGAATGCCGTCAACGACATTTCCTTCGATGTCGAGGCCGGCGAGATCGTCGCACTTCTGGGACCGAGCGGCTGTGGCAAGTCGACGGTGCTGAGGGCGATCGCAGGCCTCATCCAGCCGAAAGCGGGCAGGATCGTGCTCGGCAACGACGACCTCGCCAATGTCTCCGCCCGTGCGCGCGGTATCGGCATGGTCTTCCAGAACTACGCGCTCTTCCCGCATCTGACCGTCGCAGAAAACATCGCCTATCCGCTCGCTTGCCAAAAAGTGCCGCGCGCAGAGCGAAACGCACGCGTAGCCGAAATGCTCGCGCTTGTCCGGCTCGACGGCTATGGCAACCGCCTGCCGCGCGAACTCTCCGGAGGCCAGCAGCAGCGTGTCGCCGTTGCTCGCGCCCTCGCGGGCCGCCCGTCGCTGCTGCTTCTCGACGAACCCTTCGGCGCGCTTGACCGGGCACTGCGCTTCGACCTGCAGGTCGAACTCCTCCATCTTCAGAAGACGCTCGGAATCACCACCCTAATCGTCACCCATGACCAGGAAGAGGCCCAGAGCCTCGCCAGCCGACTGGTGCTGATGAACAAGGGCAATGTCGAGCAGATCGACACACCGATGGCCGTCTACGACCGACCGAGGACCCTGTTCGTCAACACCTTCATCGGCCAGACCAACGTTCTCCAGGGGGCCGTTGCCGAACTGGGCGAAGGCAGCACGGTCATCGCCCTGAAGAGCGGCGAACGCCTCGTCCTGCCACGCCGCCTGAGCTTCACCACGGGCTCGGATGTCACCATCACCTTCCGGCCCGAAGAGGTCCGCCTGATGACGCAGCCGGGCGTGAATGCGCTCGCCGCGCGCGTCACTGTTTCCGTGCCGCTCGGCCCGACGCTGATCCACGACCTCGTTCTTGGTGACGGCACGGGCCTGCGCGCCTCCGAGGTTCGCGGTCCCGGCACCGCCATTCCCGAGATCGGTGCCCAGCTTTTCGCAGAGATCGACACCCGCAGGTGTCACGCATTTCCGGCCGAACCGGAAAGCATCCAGTGAATGCCAAAAACGGAATGACATCAACAACAACCAACAGAGGTGACAGCATGAACGACTTCAAAATGACCCGCCGCCATTTCGGCCTTCTCGCTGCCGGCGTCGCCACAGCCTCCGCAATGCCCTTCGCGGCTCGTGCTGCAGCGGGCGAAACCGCAATCGCTGCGACCTTTCCTGGCAACTGGGAAGACGGCTATCGCAGCGTTCTGGGCCCGCTTGTCAAGGAAGCCGGCTATGGCCTGACCATCGCTCCGTCGATGGCGCAGGATCAGCTCGCCAAGGTCATGGCGAGCCCCGGCAACCCGCCTTACGACACGCTGCTGATGTCGCCGGGCCAGATGGCAGTCGCCATCGAGAACGACATCATCCAGAAGATCGATCCAAGCCGTCTAAAGAACTGGAACATGCTGGATCCTGCCTTCCAGGGGGAATACGGCCCCACCGTGACCATCGAGGTCAACGGCATTGCCTACAATCCCGACCTCGTGCCGCGCCCGAAGGGCTATCGTGACCTGTTCGAAAACCCGGCCTATAGTGGCCTTGTCTCCTGGACCGGCTTCGGCTCGAACACAGCCGTTATGGCTTATACGGAGATGGCAAAGATCTTCGGCACCGGCCCTGATGACATGGATGCGGTCTTCAAGCTGTTCAAGGAGCATCCGGATCAACTGAAGGGCGTCGTCGACAGCACCAACCACCAGATGACCCTGTTCCAGCAGGGCGAGATCGCCGTGTTTATGTGCTCGACCGGCAACGTCGCCCGCCTGAAGTCAATGGGGCTCAAGGCTGAATATGTCGCCCCGGAAAGCGGCGCGCCGGCAGCCCCTGTCAACATCCACCTGACTAAGGGCGCGAAGA
The DNA here is from genome assembly GCF_001429725.1 of Rhizobium sp. Root708. GTDB lineage: Bacteria > Pseudomonadota > Alphaproteobacteria > Rhizobiales > Rhizobiaceae > Rhizobium. Next base: position 103,219 of record NZ_LMHV01000043.1, read on the forward strand.
ACCTCGACGCCGCTTACGCCTATATGGATGCCGCCATCTCGAAGGCTGCGCAGGACAAGCTGAAGCTGCCGCCGACCGAGATGTTCCCGACCAACAAGGACGTCGCGCTCACCCCTGAGATCGAGGCCTATGTGACGCGCGAGCAGCTTGGCAACATGGTCTATCCGGACTGGGTCGCCATCAACAAGAACCGCGCCGACTGGATCCGCCAGTTCGACGCTCTCGTCGCAGGCTGAGGAGAGCACGATGAAGGCGGGCGGTTTTCCATACGTTATCCCGATGCTGTTGCTGTCGGTGGCGTTCTTTGCTACGCCGCTCGCCGTTCTCGTCGGTTTCAGCTTCACTGGGCCGAACGGGGCCACGCTGGCTAATTATGGCCGATTCTTCGGGGACGCGTTCAATTTCCGCGTCCTCCTCAACACGGCACGGCTCGGTCTGCTAACCGTTGCGGCCACCACGCTGCTCGGCGTCCCGATAGCGCTTCTTTACTGGCACAGTGGCAGGACGGCGCGTCAGGTCATCATCTTCCTGACGCTCATTCCGATGCTGACCAGCAATGTAGTGCGCACCTTCGCCTGGATCGTCATCCTCGGACGGCAGGGGCCGATCAGTGAATCACTGCTCGGGCTCGGACTCATCGGCCGACCTATATCATTGATGTTCACCGAACTAGGTCTCGTCATGGCCATGTGCCAGATCGATCTACCGCTAATCATCCTGCCTCTCGTCGCCATCCTGTCCCGCACGCCGGTTCAATATACCGAGGCGGCGCAGGTGTCCGGTGCCGGTCCCTGGCGCATCTTCGTCACGGTGCTCATCCCGCTGATGCTGCCGGGTCTGCTGGCAGGCTGGATCCTGGTCTTTGCCAGCACCAGCAGTTCGTTCGTCACGCAGGCCGTCATCGGCGGTGCGCGCAATGTCTATGTTCCGCAACTGATCTATCGCGAGGTCGGCACGCTGTTCGACTGGCCGCTGGCATCGGCGATCGCCGTCGTGCTGTTGCTGTCCACCGGTTGCCTGCTCGTTGCAATGACCATGATTTCCCGTCACAGGAGACTTGTCGGCCATGGCTAACAGACGCGAAAACCCCATCCCAGGCCTGCTCTACAAGTTCTTCGTCTTCGGTTTCGGGACCTTCGCCGTGATCTATCTTGTGGCGCCGATCGTCATCGCCCTGATGATGTCCTTCACCTCGGGTCAGACTTTGAAATATCCCCCCGAGGGCTTCTCGCTTCGCTGGTACGAGGCGCTGCTCGATCCCGTTCGCTCGGCGACGGAACATGCGGCTGCCTTCAACTCGCTGAAGATCGCAGGCCTTGCGGTTCTGGGATCGCTGCTCTTCGCGGTGCCGGCCACCATCGGCATGAGCCGGATGCGCAAGGGCACCGTCGGCGCCATCGAGCCTCTGCTTCTGTCGCCACTCGTCCTGCCCAGCCTCGTCTACGGTCTGGCGGCGCTGATCGTCGCCAATTTCATCGGCTTCCAGCCGTCGCTCTGGCTGACCGTTGCCGGCCATGTCGTGGTCTTCGGCCCGCTGATGTACCGCGCGGCCTCCGTCGTCGCGCAAGGACTCAATCCTTCGCTCGCGGAAGCATCGACCGTCATGGGCGCATCCTGGTTCACCACGCTTCGCCGTGTGACGCTGCCGCTGCTGATGCCGGGCATTCTCGCCGGCGCGTTTCTCGTCTTCATCCAGTCGCTGGACAATGTCTCGATCTCGCTTTTCCTTGCGGATGCCGAGACCACGGTCCTGCCGCTCCGGATGTTCGCGCTGATCGAGGAGTCACTCGACGTTCGCGTCGCCGCGATCTCGGGCATCCTCATCGGCCTCACCCTGATCGTCATGCTCGTCGCAAGGCGCGTTCTCGCGCCGCGGCAGGCCTGATCAAACTCCAATAATAATCTGGAAGGAAACACCCATGACCCCTAGCGCAACCAAGTCAGGCTCCTATCGCGTCGGTTCACTGCTCGCCGATTTCCAGCCGGACTTCGATTTCGATGCACCTCTGCCGCTGCCGGTCGAGGAGTTCGAGGATCGCCTGCGCCGCATCCGCCGTCACGCTGTGGAAGCCGGGCACGATGCGCTGATCGTCCACACTGGGGGCGTCGGCTGGTTCCATACCTCAAATCACTATCTGCGCTATATCTGCGACTGGATGCGCGAGGGTGTGCTGATTATCCCGACCGACAGCGACAAGCCGTTGACGCTTCTGTCCTTCTTCACCCAGTCGGTGCTACTGCCACCCGGCGGCGAGCCGGTTCTGGTCGAGGACATCTGGCAGATCGGTCCGATCGGCCGCGAATATGCCGACCGTCCGGGCGACAGCGTCGTTAAGACGGCGGAGAAATGTGCCGAACTCCTGGCGGGCATGGGGCTCGCCAAGGCCCAGATCGGCCGCATCGGCGATCGGACGTCGCTGACCTTCTGGGCGGCGCTCGATGAATTGATGCCGAAGACCAAATTCGTCGCCGACAACGCCATTCTCGACCGGATGCAGAAGGTCCGCTCGCCGCGCGAGATCACCATGTTCCGCGCCGCAGCCCAGCTCATCAGCATCGCCACGCAGGCGGCCTGTCATGTCGCCAAGCCCGGTGTGACCGACCATGAGATTTACGCCGCCTTCACGCAGGCGCAGCTCACTTATGGCGGCGAGACCGGCGATGGTTACCAGATTGGCATCAACGAGTTCGGCACCCATTGCGGCAAACCCTACGGCCACGTCGTACGGCCGGGCGACCTGATCAATCTATATGTCTCCAACGTGACCTATCGCGGCTACACCGCCCAGACCGCGCGCATGATCGCGGTCGGCGAGATCACCAAACGGCAGGAAGAGGTGCTTGATGCCTGCACTGAGGGCGTCAAGCGGGCCGAAAAGCTGATCCGCCCCGGTGCCCTGATGCGTGACGTCAACAACGCAGCCTTTGAGCCGATGATCGAGCGCGGCATGCTGGCTTCGCTCGAGGCGAGGACTATGCCCTACAACTGGGCGCCGATGGACGACGGCAGCGCCCGCCTCATCCCGCGCCAATATGTGAAGAACATCGACTGGGAGGCGCAGGGCCGCAAACTCATGCACGTCTACCCGGCAACCCACGGGCCGCATAACCCCAATCTTGGCCATTCCGTCGGCATGGCGGGTGGTCAGAACAGCTTCAACATCTCCTCGCACAATTACGACCGGATGGAGGAGGGGATGGTCTTCGTGCTCCATACCCAATGGCTGGAACCGTTGTCGGCCGGGTGCAATGTCGGCGACATGTATGTCGTCACCAAGGATGGCTTCGAGAACCTTTCCCGCCATACCCCGCTTGAAACCCACCGCATCGCCGCCGAGGCCTGATATGTACGATCATACCCATTTCGACTTCTCCAACCTCAACGAGCGCGAGCGCTACAAGATCCTGATCGGCACCGTGATCCCGCGGCCGATCGCGCTGGTGACGACCGTCAACAAGGACGGCCAGCCGAACGCCGGCCCCTTCAGCTTTTTCAATGTGCTCACCCACGATCCGGCCATCGTCGCCATCGGTGTCGAGAACTACGCCGACATGCGCTTCAAGGATACCGCCCGCAACATCCGGGAGACTGGCGAGTTCACAGTCCACATCTGCGATAATGCCCTCGTCGACCAGATGGAGGTCTGCGCCATCAAATTCGGCCCCGAGGTCGACGAGATGGAGGAGGCGGGTCTCGCGACCGTGCCCGGACAGATGGTCCGCAGCCCGCGAATCCTTGCGGCCCCGGCAGCCTTGGAATGCCGCCGCCACACCACCCTGCAAGTCGGCCCCGCCCGTGAGATCATCCTTGGCGAGGTCGTCGGCGTCTTCGTCCGCAGCGATGCAATTAATGCGTCAAATCTCCACATCGACCAGCAAATGATGGATGCCGTCGGCCGCATGGGTGGCCACACCTACGCCCGTACGCGCGACCAGTTCGACATCAAGACGCTGACGCCTCAGGAGTGGGAAGGCCAGAAAGTGGCTGCAGAGTGAGCGACTGTAAAACAAGGGCGTCCCTAAATGCCAAACGGGTCCCCAGCCAGCTTTTGTGCGCCGATAAATGACGTTTTCGACGCTGAGGGATCCCAGAACAGCGGCTCTCTTTTTTGCCGCTAACTATCTGTAAAATTATGACATTTTCAGGTGTGTTCCGGGCCAAAAAAGTCGGGTTATGACGGCGGCAAAAACAGCGTGCCTGGGGACCTTGGATTCTCACATGATTTCAATGACTTAGTGAAGAAGCCTTGAAATTCCCTCTGTTTTCCTGCCGCGAGCGACCGTGGATGCCACCTTTGTGCCCTGGCTTTGGGCATCAGTCAACAGGACGGAGCGAGCGGTAATAATTTCCGCTTGCGGACCTCAAGCTTGTGGTCAGGCGGCCATAACGCGCCCGGCAGTTTCGGGCCTTCAACGCAGACTTTGAGGCATGGCGCTTGCCGGACTAAAAGCGGATGTCCACTCAATCCTCTGGTTGAAAGCCAGCCTTCGGAGTCCTCGGCCCTTCGCGTCACCTTTTGGCATCGAAGTACTGTGTGCCCTGGGCCGCAGGTATAGGGTTACATCATAAAACTGAGTTGGATAGGTGGCCATCCGGCAAAGTTTATGTATGGCACAAGTTGAAAGTTGACCTTTCGCCAAACGCGCGACCATGATGCTAATTGTTTCATCACGCGAATAAAATCTGTTGCATATGGCTGAGCCTTTCCAACTCTTTCTACAGCGTTGCGTTTCGATCGACCTGGAAGTTGATCCTGCAACCGCAAGCATCTTTGCTTTTGCGGCGGTGCGTGATGATGCTCGTCCCCCGATCTTGGCAAAAAAACGCAATCTCGTGATAGCCCTCGACCGCCTGGAAGCAGAAGCAACCGGGGGCATGCATCTGCTCGGCCACAACATACTTCGGCATGACTTGCCTCATCTGTTCGCGGTGCGGCCTGGGCTGGCGAATGTTCTTCGATCACCGATAGACACTCTATGGCTCAATCCGCTCGCATTTCCGCGCAATCCCTACCACCACCTGGTCAAGCATTATCATGACGGGCGTCTGCAAGCGGGTCATGTCAACAATCCTGAACTGGATGCGCGACTGGTGTTTCAGGTGCTGCGCAATCAATTGGCGGCTTTGACGCAGCAGAACGCCGACCAGCCTGATGCCGTTGCAGCATTTCATTTCCTTGCTACGAGGATGGAGAATTCAGGTGGGTTCGACGTGGCGTTTCGGGAGGTTCGCGGAGTTCCCGCGCCCGATCCTCTTGCGGCACAAAAGGCGATTTCCGGGCTTCTGGCGAGGCGCGCCTGCGAGAGGCGGCTCGAGCAGACGCTGAATCGCCTTTCCAACCCGCAGCTTGGTTGGCCGATGGCCTATGCTTTGTCCTGGATATTGGTCGCGGGCGGAGACTCCGTCATGCCGCCCTGGGTGCGGGCGCAGTTTCGCGAGGCTGCACTGATCGTGCGGCACCTGCGCGACGCTAATTGCAATGGTCCGGATTGCGCCTGGTGTAGCGAGAGGAACGACCCGGTGCGCGCGCTCTCACGCTGGTTCGGGTTCGATGCTTTCCGCGCCGAGCCAGTAGATGACATGGGACGCCCCCTGCAGGAGCGGATCGTCGATGAGACGATGCGCGGGGCAAGTGTTCTCGGCATTCTACCAACCGGCACCGGCAAATCGGTCTGCTATCAGATCCCCGCCCTCTCGAAGTTTGACAAGACCGGCGCGCTGACGGTGGTGATCTCCCCGCTAGTCGCATTGATGGCCGATCAGGTGCAGGGCATGGCGCGGGCAGGGATATCCTCTGCCGTGACCGTCAATGGCATGCTTTCGATGCCCGAACGGCAGGATGCACTGGACCGTGTGCGCATGGGAGAGGCCGCAATGCTGCTGATCTCACCCGAGCAGTTGCGGAGCAACTCGGTGCGATCTGTCCTGGCACAGCGTGAAATCGGGCTATGGGTGCTGGACGAAGCGCATTGTGTGTCGAAATGGGGACACGATTTCCGGCCTGATTACCGCTATGTCAGCGGCTTCATCAAGGAAACTTCGGGCGATGAAGCGCCTGCCCAGGTGCTCTGCCTAACCGCCACCGCCAAGCCAGAAGTGGTGCGGGACATCCGAGAGCATTTCAAATCAAGGCTTGGACGCGAACTTTTGCTGCTGGACGGTGGCGCAGTGCGCACCAATCTCAGCTTCGAGGTCCGGCCGACGCAGCGCGGCACCAAGCTGGCGGACATCCTCGATGTGATCGAGACCAAGCTACCACAGGAGGGTGCTTCGGGTGCCGTGGTCTATTGCGCCACCCGCAACGAGACACAGCGCGTCGCCGAGTTCCTCAAGCAGCAGGGTCTGTCGGCGGAACGGTTCCATGCTGGGCTGACGTCCGAGGAGAAGCGTGACATTCAGGAACGATTTCGCGTCGGCGAGCTGCGAATTATTGCTGCGACCAATGCCTTCGGCATGGGGATCGACAAGCCCGATATCCGATTGGTGGTCCATGGCGACATTCCCGGCTCACTGGAGAACTATCTGCAGGAAGCGGGGCGGGCGGGCCGTGACCGTGCCCATGCCAATTGCGTGCTGCTCTTTACTGAGGAGGATGTCGAGCGCCAGTTCTCGCTTTCGGCCCGCTCGCGTCTGGCCCGGCACGAAATCGGTGCGATCCTGAAGGCCCTGCGGCGGCTTGACGAGCGGTCGAAAAAGACCGGCACCGTCGTCGCCACCTCGGGCGAAGTCGTGCGAGCTGAACGCGATCAGGAATTCGAGCGCGACACCAACACCGACGACACCAGGGTGAAGACCGCGGTGTCATGGCTGGAGGAGGCCACGCTGCTGAGCCGCGAGGAGAACAAGGTTCAGGTCTTCCCCTCATCGCTCAGAATCCGCAACCTGGAAGAAGCCGAGGCGATTCTGGCCAGAGCCGCGATCACCGGCACCCGTCGCAAGCAGCTTCTGGATATCACGCGCCACTTGATGAACGCGCCGCCCGATAAGGGCATTTCCACCGACGAGCTGGCCGGGATCAGCGGTTTGACAGAAGGTATGCTGAACAAGGCGCTGGCCGATCTCGAGGCGCTGGGGATTGCCCGCAATGACGTCGTCGTCACGATATTTGTCCATGTTGCGGTGGACGGTCATTCGCAGCAGCGCCTGACGCAGGCCGCGCGACTTGAAACGGCGCTCATTGCCCTGATGCGGGAGGCTGCCCCCGATGCAGATGGCGCCGGAGACATGCCCTTGCATCTGGCTGAAACCTGCCAGGCGCTCCGCAATCAGGGGCACAGCGCAGTGCGGCCCGACATCGTGGAGAAGCTCTTGCGTAGCATGGGCCGCGACGGGCGCGATCAGGATGGTGGTAAGGGAAATCTGCGGCTCCGCAAGGCTTCGCGCAACACGTTGACGGTCACGCTGCAACGGTCTTGGCAGGCGTTGGAACAGACAGCAATCCTGCGGCAGCAGGGGGCAGAACGATTGCTAGGGCACCTTCTGGGCAAGTTGCCGAAGGGTAGCCGCGGCAAGGACATCCAGGTCGAGACCACGATGGGTGACCTGCTCGCCACCCTGACAGGAGACGCGCTGCTGCGCGGCAGCGGCATTCAGGACATGACAAGACTGATGGAGCGCGCACTCCTGTGGCTGCACGAGCAGGAGGTTGTGACCCTCGGCAAGGGACTGACTATTTTCCGGCAGGCGATGACGGTTCATTTGAACCCTTCGGGCGGCCAGTTCACCGTAAAGGATTTCACACCCTTGGAGGATCACTACACGGAGCAGACCATTCAGACCCATGTGATGGCGGCCTATGCAGAAAAGGGCCTTGCCGCAATGGAGCAGGCGCTGCGGCTGTCCGAGGATTACTTTGTGCTAGAGCGCGACGCCTTTCTGCGCCGCTGGATGCCCGGCAAGGGTGGTGAGATCCGGCGTCAGACTACTGGCAGCTCTTGGAAGACGATCGTAGAGGCGCTGAAGAATCCAGTCCAGCAGGAGATTGTCGCTGACGACCGCGAACAAACAAGCGTCCTGGTTCTTGCAGGACCGGGTTCGGGCAAGACGCGCGTTCTGGTGCATCGCATCGCCTACCTAATCCGTGTCCGCCGTGAGGACCCGCGCGGCATCCTCGTGCTGACCTACAACCGTCATGCCGCTGCCGAGATACGCATCCGGCTGCGGCATTTGATCGGCGATGATGCGGCTGCGGTGACCATATCCACTTGTCACGCACTTGCGATGCGACTGGTGGGCGCGAGCTTTGCCGGAACTGCAAGCGAGACGTCCCACGACTTCGACGGGATCGTTCTGGAGGCAGTGCGCCAGTTGAACGGGGAAGGACTGAGCAAACCGGAGGCAGAGGCGCAGCGTGATACGCTGATTCAAGGCTACCGCTGGATCCTGGTAGACGAGTATCAGGACATTGGCCCCGAGGAATATGCTTTAATCTCGGCCGTCGCAGGCCGCTCGCTGGACGATAAGGAGCTTCGGCTCAGCCTGTTTGCGGTAGGCGATGATGATCAGAATATCTACGCTTTCGCTGGGGCCTCCATCCGCTTCATCCGCCAGTTCGAGGCCGACTATAGCGCACGACCGATGTTTCTTGTCGAGAACTACCGCTCGACTGGGCATATCATTACCGCCGCCAACGCAGTCATAGCGCCAGCCGTGGCCCGCATGAAAGCCGGCCATGACATTGCCATAGATCGCAAACGCATCAAGGCTCCGCCCGGAGGAGATATGGCGGCGCTCGATCCGGTAGCCCATGGGAGGGTGCAGGTGTTGGACTGCCCGTCCGGCGATGTGGCGCAGGCGATGACCGCGGTTGATGAACTCGTCCGACTATCACGCCTGGATCCGGAGTGGAGCTGGTCGCGCGCGGCGGTCATAGCTCGCGACTGGCGGCGGTTGGCCCCGGTGCGCGCCTATGCCGAAAAGCTTGGCATTCCGGTAGAGATGGCAAATGAGAGCCTACCAAGCATCTGGCGTTTGCGTGAGATGCAGCAGTTTATCGATGTCCTGCGCCGCGATTCGATACGTCTGCTGGGCGTGCGTGATCTGGTGGGCGTGCTGAATGCGATACAGTCCAATCGCTGGACGGATCTGATCGGCGAAGGCATCGCCGCGCTGGCCAAGGAGCTTGCGAACAAGAGCATGCCCGTACCTGACCTCGTTGAGTGGTTCGCTGAGTGGGCCCACGATGCGCGCAGCGATCAGCGCGCACTCCTGCTACTGACGGCGCATCGATCGAAGGGCTTGGAATTCGACGACGTCGTCATCCTGAATGGCGGTTGGGACCGGCCCTCTAAGGGCGAGGATTCCGATGCGCCGCGCCGGCTTTTCTATGTCGCCATGACCAGAGCGCGACGTAGCCTTACCGTCATTGCCGAAGGCCAGCATCCGTTCGTCCCGCACGGCGAAGAGCATGTGCTGCGCCGCGCCGCGCCAGCCATATCGAATGCCGCCGATTTTCCCGCTGCGCTATACCAAATGCCGAACCTCAAGACCGTGGACCTCTCGTGGGCTGGCCGTCTGGAGTTCGGTCATCCCTCGCTTGTCGCAATCTCGGCGGCAAAGGCAGGTGACCCGCTTCAGATCGCGCGCGATGGCCAGACTTGGATAATGCAGGATGCAAGGGGACAAACTCTCGGACGCATGGCCAAAAGCTGGTCACCTCCCGAGGGGCTAAATTTCCTTCGCGGCGAGGTGGGCGCTATCGTGCGCTGGCGCAAGGCCGACAATAAGGAAGAGTTTCGGGTGCACCTTCATCGCGATGTTTGGGAGGCGGTTGTGCCGGAGCTTGTGTTTCTTTGATCGTTTGCTCGTCGCTACCGTCAGACCGATCGGATAGCTTTGCTCAGTATTTTGAAATTGTGCGATGTGGCTTCATCGCACCGTCACGAGGGCTTTGAGCACCAGTTGGCGGCAATAATTTCCGTTTTACTGGCGAATTCGCGAGCCGGTCACAAGCCGCCAGGCAGTCCATTGGCCTCCCGGCAAGCTTGCGCCCAATGGCCATGCGAAGTCTTCCTCGGATGGAACAGGTATCTCCTTTCTCACCCAATCACCTCCGCGAACAAACCATCGACATCTCTTTCTGAAGTTGGCGGAGCCAGCATATCCCGCGACAATGACCTTTTGCGCTCTAGCAAGTCGTGCAGTTTCTGGTCGAACGACCCCGCACCGTGGGACGGGTGGATGGCCATGGGTAGATGAATGGTGACATCTTTGGTTTGGCCGATGCGGAAGGCGCGATCGTTGCATTGATCCTCAACCGCCGGGTTCCACCATCGGCTCAGGTGGATCACATGATTTGCCGCAGTGATCGTGAGGCCAATCCCCGCCGCTTTCGGCGAGAGTATGAGGAGATCGAAACCTGTCGGCGCTTTCTGGAACGCATCTACGATCTCTTGGCGCTGTCGTCCCACCATCGTGCCGTTTATGATCGGTGGCCGTGCAGGAAGGTTCAAATGCTCTGCGATCGCTGCTGCAAACGTCTGTTGCATGGACCGGTCCTCAAGGAAAACCAACGCCTTCTCCGACCGGCTGCGAATGTGCTCAAGAAGTGTGACGGCTTTCTGCACACGTGCGGAACTGTTGATCCACGAGCTGCGCCACGCTGCGTCATAGGCATTGGCGTCGCCCGCGCGATCAGGGTGCAATGATATGCCGCGCAGCAGATGTAGGGTCTCTAGCATGCTCTTGCGGCTTTTTGAGCCGGCCCTCGCTGCCGCGACGGCGTCGTCATATGCTCTTGCCTGGCTCGCCGGCATCGCGATTGAGTATGGCATGATATGCTTGGCTGGCAGATCCTTCGCGACGTCATCTTTCATACGCCGTAACATGATGGCCGGCGCATTGCCCTGAGGTTGATCCATCTTTGCCTTGAGCTCAGCGAGAGCCTTGGGATCTTCATCGCCATAGGTGCCGGAAAAGCTTTTGAGGTTACCCAGGTAGCCGGGCGCAATTCGATCCATTATGCACCATAGATCCTCCAGCCGGTTTTCGATCGGCGTTCCGGTCATACCCAAGACGAAGTCTATATTCATCGTCTTCGCCGTATGGCTGTTAATCGAATCCGGCGACTTAACTTTCTGCATTTCGTCGAAGATTGCGATCGAATAGGCGATGCGCGCAAAACTGCGGTGATAGAGTGCCAAGGTCTCATAAGTCGTGAGGATCCAATCGGCCTGTCGCATGTAATCGACATCGAGAGCATCCTCTTCACTCCAGCCAACTCCCTTACGGGTCTTAAGTGTTTTCAGCCCAGATCCGAAAGCCTCCGCACACACGCCAAGCTTGCCCGGCTTGAGGTGAATGCTCGCTTCCTTTTTCCAGTTGTCGAGAAGGGACGTCGGCGCAACAATCAGGATTGGACCCTGCAGAGGACGATAAGCGCCACGCCTTGCAGCCATGTTGTCCTTGATCCAAGCAAGAAACGCGAGCGCCTGAAATGTCTTGCCGAGCCCCATGTCGTCGGCGAGCAGCGCACCGGGCCAGCCTTGCGTCCAGCAGTTGCGGAGCCATTCGAAGCCCTGCAGCTGGTGCTGCTTGGGCTGTGTGCCGTTTATGCTCTGCGTTGGAAACCCGCCGGGGATGAGGTTGCTTCGTTTCTCCAGTCTTGACTGGAAGTCGAGCTCCTCTAGGTTCTGCCTGATGATCAGGACGTCATTGTCCGTAGCCTCACGAGGCGGTCTCTCGCCTTGCGGCTCGCCGGAGTAGGGCACGCCGTCTTCATCAAGGCTTGTGAGCATCCTGCGAACATCTGTGGTTGGATAAAGCTCCTGCTCGAAATTGATTTCGTCGGAGCGGTCCTGCTCCGCTTGGTCACAGAGAACCTCCAGCTCCTCGATCTTGTCCGGAGTGGCATTGAGTGTCTTGCTGCCGATCCGAACGACGAAGTTTTCCGGCAGCCACTGGGTGGACTTTTTCTTGATCCAGGGCAGGCTTGGTTTTTGCCACAGCCCCAGGCCTTCGATCCGATCGGAATATTGCGCCGTCTCGACAAACAGACCGGAGGCGAGAGCATCACCATCATCGCCCAGCGCCGCCGCGATACGGGTGCGCGGGTTCTTCAAGAACTCTCGACGGGCCTCGGGCGATGCGCCACGCATCGTCTTGACCACGTCAAGGGCGGTGCGCAGCGTTGGCTCCAGCAGAAGATAGGTATTGCGCCCAACAACATACGCCGCTTCGGTCCTTCCGGGTCGGGAGAGCGCCTGTTCGTAGAATGTGTCCTGGAGGATTGGCGGCAGTAGCGCATCGGCATCGTTGCTGCGTCGGTCGGTGTCCGAAGCCCAAGCCGAGGCATCGTCGCCATCGGTTTCCGGCGCATCATTGCCATCGTCTACCTGGCCAAGCTCGGGCTCGACCGTTCGTGACATCAGCACCGGCAGGAAATCGGTTCCCTGAGCGGTTTCGCGGACATCAAGGCCAAACGCGCCTGCCTGATAGATCGTCAGAGAACCCACAAACTTGTCGGTCTGCACGTCGTTGCCAAGATAGGTCTTCAACTTATCCTGAACCGGCTGCCAGAAAGGAAGACGCTCGGCGAAGGGTTGGCCGGCGGAATTGTTGTAGTCGCGGGCAGCGATGTGGATATCGTAGAGCGGGCGAGACAATCTGGCCCAGTCGCCGCCCACGCGGAGGAAGGGGCCGTGGAAGTCCGGGGTGATGGGCCGCGAGTTCTGGTCCTGCCAGTGCAGGAGGAGGGTGCTATCAGAGTTATCGATCCGACCGCGCATGGAGAGGCTGACCGAAAGACCGACCAGTTTGGGCACGCGCAGCATATCGGCCTGCGTCGCCGACAAAGACAAGATGAATTCCGGCTTTGCGAAGACACCATCGCCTGATGGAACGACGTCACCGGCTGCGACGGCATGCGAGAGAAAACGAAAGCCGTGATCTGCAGCGGCAGCCTTGTCGCCCCATTGCTCGTAGGGAATTAACTTCTTGCCGAGCAGGCCTCGCTGTTCAAACTCGATGAGAGCGCCGTTATGCTGGGGCACGCATTTGAAACTCATGATCGATCCCTATTTGTAGTCACCGGGCTGCAACCTCGTATTCGTCATCCGGTAAATTCGTTCGGCGACGACGCGTTGCCAGCTGTAGGTTTTGGGCGAGCTATGCGTCTTGACGAGATAGCGTGACGTTTCGGTATCGTCCTTCGAAATCGTTACATCGTCCGAACTATAGCTTCTCTGATAGAGCTTCGGCGCGCCTCGCTCGGACGCGTCAGACCAGATGTTAACTTTGCCATTGTGGCTCCAGTCGGCAACAATTCCTTGCCCTACCTCAAGGAGAAGAACGGCGTGCGTGCGCTGGATCTGTTTGGAGCCAGCGCTGACAAAGGTGGCAAAGTCCACATTCTTGCCAAAACGACTACGCGCCAATCGAGCGCCATCCTCCGCGAAGACCACCCATGCGCCCCTGATAATACCTTTCCGGTGCGCGGCTTCCCAGAACGCGCGTCGATATCGCCACATCTGAGCGTCGTTCGGATCCTTTACGGTGAGCCCCACGATATCAAGGAACTGCCGAAGCGACTGCTCCGTTAGCCACGAGACGATCAATGCCTTAATTTGCGGGAATCGTTCCCAGCGGCCGGGATAGGTTCGCGGATCTTTGAAAAGCGAGACAATGAAATTCAAGAAGAGATCTTTAATCGCCTTCTCGGGCGACTTGCCGAGGAACGGTTTGATCAACGCTTCGGCTATCTCCAGATCAAGTCCCTTGAAGACAAGCTCGTTCCGGCTATCGAGCGCATATGATCTGACCATTTCCAGGCGCCTCATATGGTCGGGCTCCGCCCCGTCGCTGAGTTGCACCAATAGGTTTCGGGTGATCGCCTCCGTGAAGCCGGACTGCGCGTCGAGCGCACCAAACCCGAGAGATCGCATTGCGTCGGAGGGCGACATAGCCTGCCGCAACGCCAAGGCTGCGATATTCTTGGGTCCAAGGATCGGGTCGTAGAGTGCGTAGTCTTTTTGATATGATGCGAACGGCTCGCCCCAGCGAACACTACCTTGTTGCAAGATGGAGCTTATGGCCTCAAGTCCGGGTCTGCCTGGGCGAAACTGTATCAAATAGACCGTAGCGAGCGTCCTGAACAGCTTGCGCTTGTCGCTCCGATCCACTTCGTCGACAATTCGCTTCAGCGCTGCGGGTTGGTCGGCCAGCGGCGTCCTAGCCTCCCACAGACACCAGATAGCGTCGCGAAATTCCTTCGTCGACAAGACATCGCCTGCCTGCAACATCGGTAGCAGCCGCGCTGCAATTTCATTAATGGATGCGAGGTCACGCTTTGCACGATCATCAATGCCGGTTGCGCCAATTGATCGTGCTGCCTCATGCACGTAAGTGTATTTGGGTATCACGTCATGACCGGTCAGCCCGGACGCGCGGGCTGACATGCCTGTGCAAGCTTCGCGGAAGAGCCCAATCATTTGAGTGTCGCCGCTTCCCGCAGTTTCTCGATCTGTCCCTCCATATCGTCAGTCAGACGGAGCACATCTTTTAGTCGATCGGAAGGGTCAACCTGCATGACAAAGCGCATGTCGATACGGCGGTTCTTCTCCCAGGCCTGTTGGGTGATTTCAGCGCCTTGCGCAGGCATTTCGGTCCCCGGTATCGGGCGCGTCGAGGAGTAGCCCGAAACAGAGAGGATTTCCTTCTTCTCCGGGTTTCTAAGTGCCCTGAGCGATGGTTCGAAAGCCGTCAGCGTTCTATAGGTCTCGACAGCCCGCTCAGTCGATAGTTGCCAATTGCGACTATCACCGGCCGCGGTCTCCGATCCCTGCCTGTCTGTGTGCCCCTCAATGAAGACGGTGTCGATTGCTGCGCCAGGCGCAAGCAGTTTGCAATCCGTGGCACTACTTGAAACGACGCAACTTGTGTATCGCGGCAACACCCGCGCGAGCACAGCAGCAAGCTTTCGAACATTGTCGGCAGCCTGGGCGCTCAAGTTTGACTTGTCCGTGGCAAAGCGAATTGCATTCTCCGTCAAACGCAAAACGCCGTTTTCGCGGTCGATCTGAACGTCGAGGCCCGTGGCTTTCAACTCGCGCTCAAGATCGTTCAGCAAGGCGGTCCGCTCGCGCTGCGACTGGCTGAGATCCTCGAGCTCCTCGTTGATCTCGGATCGCAAGCTATGGAGCTGCTCGCTTACCTGCCTGACCTTCTCGAGGACTTCTTCGATCTGGACCTTCGATTTATCGGCTTGCTTTTCAGATTCGTCGGTCTGCTTCTGAAACTGGAGCGCGAAAACCATCAGCATGATGATGAAGATGAAGAGGATGCCAACCATCATGTCGGTCATCGACACGAAGTAGTTTTCCTCTTCCTCCTCGATCGCCGGCTTCCCGGCAGCATCGTCAAATGCCAACATGGCTCACCTATTCCGCCGCAGGCCGAACAGCCGATCGCAGGTCTGAGATCGAGCCGGAGAACTCATCAAACGAATCGCTCATTTCTTTTACAGACGACGAAAGCGTATTGACCGCATTGGCGAGCCCGCGATCGATGTCGGTCGCGTAACGGCTCAACGTGTCACCCTGTCGCTCGGTTGCCGTCGCGAGGTCGCTGACCGATTTGGCTAGCGCTTCGTCGATGCGGGCGAACCGTGCTTCATAGTTGCTCCAGATCGCAGCCATGCTCTCCGATTGCTCACGCAAGGATCCATTCAGCTGCTGCGAGGCGGCCTGGCTTGCAGCGAGCGCATCGACGGCCAGGCGCAGCGAATCTTCGAAGCTGGAGGTTGCGGAAGCGATCTTCTCGCCCGACTGCAGCAACGGCGCCGATGCGGAGCGAATATCCGTTGCTGTCTTTGAAAACGCGTCCGAGACGATGCGCGTTTGTGACGTCGCTTCGCCAAGGGCATTGGCCTGCGAAGACAGGGCGGAATTGGATCCGCGCAACGCACTTTCGAAGCGGTCTACTTCCTGACGGATCGTCGCAATGGCCTCGGCAAGGCCTGTCTTGATCGCCTCGGCGGCCCCGGCTGCTACCGCGCTGACGGTAGAGACCGCGCTTTCTTGTGCTGTCCGTATTTGCTCCTGCGTCTTTGTCACGCCATCCCGCAGGTCGCCGTCGAGAGAAGTCATGCTGCCCGTCAGCGTGGTGACCTGGCTTTCCAGCTTCTCCATCACCCGGCCCATCGCCGCCTCGATCCGCTCCGAAGCGCCGCCTGCGGCACGTCCGAGCTCCGTGTCGACCTGCGCGCTCGCCTTGTCGAAGGTGGCCTTCATGGCGGCGAGAATCTCCGCAAGCCCGTCGCGGTTGCGGTTGGCGCCTTCATCCATCGAGCGGGCGGCATCGCCGACCAGCCGGTTGAGGTTTTCGGCTGCCTCGCTCATACGGCGCGCGAAATCCTCGCCCGAACCGCGAACGCCGGTCTGCATATCGGCAAGCGTCGCCTGCATGGCGCCCAAGGTCTCCGCAAGCTGGCGCAACTCCGTGCCGGCGCTTCCCTGGACGCTCGACGAGAACTGCGCGAGCATGTCGTTGATGCCGCTTTGGCTGTTCTCCGTGATCTTTCCAAGCACACCGGTGATGCTGTCATTGATCGGCGCCATCGCCGACGCAAAAGCTGACTGGATTTGCGGCTCGAGTTGACGGCCCATCTGCGCAAAGAACTTGTCGCTGTTGATTTCCTTCAGCTGATCCCGCTGTTCCTTGGCCGCTTCGGCGATCTCGATGGCAACCGATTGCGGTGGGACATATTTCAGCCTGCTCTCCGCAGCCTCACAAAACTTGTGCACGCTGGCTTCGAGCCAGATCGTGTAGACCTTGAAGACGATGGACAAGAGAAGCGAGCAGCCAAGCCCGGCGATGGATGTGGTGAACTTGAAGGATGCGATCTGCAGCAGCTCGGTCATGGCGACCTGCATTTCGTTCACATTGCCCGCACTGGAGGCGCTTCCCGCTTTATAGAGTGCCAGGACGATCCCTGCGAATGTCAGCAGCAAGCCCACGGCGACGAAATAGCCAGGAATGCTCGCCATCATCTTCAGGCCGAAGAAGCGGTCCCGAATGGCGCCGAAATGGATGAAGCTCTGGGGGCGCACCGTGTTCTTGATCAGCGGTGGCTCACCGACTGACGGCTTTATCAGGGTCTCATCGAACTCGCGCCAGGCATGACCAAGCAGCTTGCTGCCTTCCAAGTGATGATAGATCGACTGATCGTATTCGTTGGCAAAATCAGCACGTGTTTTCTGCCGTGAGACAACGCGACGAAGATTGTAGAGCGCGCCGATAATCGCTGCGACGTGGAGCAGCCCGAAAGTCACCATCAAGGAAACGGCCACCGCGAAAATAAGCGATGCAAGGCTGAAGATGAAATCGGTCTGGCTCAAGGCGTCCAGCGCGGCTTTCGCTTCCTGCGCACCAACCTGACCACTCAGCAACGCCAAACCGTTACCAACGCGTTCGATGATCAAGCCGACATCGAGCGGCGGCAATACAAAGCTCAGCCCGAAGACGACCCCGATCGCCAACACCCAAAATGCCACCAGCCTTACAAACCAGTTCCAGCACAAACTACCGAGATTCCTCATGCCCCTACCTGCGATTTCACTGGGGCTGCTCGCCGATGCACTCCAGCCACCCGATGTCCCTGAAATACTGTGCGATGCAAACGCATCGGTTGTTTTTATTTCCTGCTAAATGCCGGGATTGTCCAGATAACAATCGGAATACTTTGTTGAAATGGATAACGCAGCGGGCAATTTTACCTCCAAAGCTGCCATCATCGAAAATGAGGCGAAGTAAGTCATTCACGTCGAGAAGCTTGACGGGAGCCAGAGCCGTCATTCGGCGTGCTCAAGACGGTATAAAACTGGTGAGCAAGGTCAGTCCAACTCGGCAGTTGGTTACTAGGGGCGACCGAGCGTCAATATATGGAAAGCCGAGAAGGCAACTGGATCTCTGTTAGTCGCGACTTGCCAAGGAATAACCTGGTCAACAAAAAGCTCTATGAGTTGTTGGCCGTCAAAGTTCCGACCGGGCTTCTGCCAATCGTCACCAAGCACTATGGCCAGCCAATCTCCCTGTGGATTAAAGACCGGCCCCAGTTTGTCACGGACCTCCTGCTTCAAACTCAGCCATAAAGCCTGCGAATTTACGAATGCCCGTGCAGTATTCTCCCCGGAGGTGGACATTTCGATCTCGATGGCCGGACCGACTACCATTTCAGCTATTCTCCGCTGCTCCAGCCCATCGCTCATATTGACGTGCTGGAACGCGCGGTGCAGCGTTGTGGTAGCAACGACGCAGCGTGCGATATGCTCTGCCGAATAAGGGTGTGGACGCATCCCGCCCCATAAACGATCGATCTGTTTCTGCAGCTTTTCGTCTTCGTCCGAACAGACAGTAAGAAGATTGGTGCAGCCGCGACGCTTCTCGACAAGTTCAGCTAACGCGGCGACCGAGTTCAGCAAGGACTCGGCCAACGTCGGGCCGACAGAGGTCACATCGATTTCGTCCCAACGCTCGTTTGGTCCTGCGATCCAAACAGGCGGAACGGTCAAGGCGTCTTCTTTGGTGATCTGGCCCTCGTCGCTCACCTCAATCAAGACCCCGCCAGCCGACTTTATGTGCTCTAAGAGATCGTCAAACGCGACACGCCGCCGCACCACCACGTTGTACTGATCGAGAGCGTTTTCCAACGCGCTCTTCTTGTCCGGATAAATATGATGCCGTGGAATCGATGAGTGAGAAGCAATATGAGGGAAGACGATGCGGTCCAGTGGCCAGATATGGTCAAATTTTCCGGGCGCCTCCAAGAACAAGCCCTCCTGGGCTTGCAAACGCCATAGATTCGGTACGTCCAAGTGAATAAAACGAGCTGGTCCACCGACCGCATCAAAGGCCCGTTCTGCTTCGTGATCGACTAAGAAGATCGCCCCTTCGTCTTCGGTCGATGCTCCATCGCTTGCGAACCAACCCGCCACCTCAGGACTGCGCGTGAAATCTATAAAGTTGGTCAGGGCAAGCCCGTGGTGCTGCGCGGTGGCAATGAGCGCATCGTCATTCTGGAGATAGGGGACGAGATGCTGAGCACGGCAGGCGAATGAATAAAAGGCGTCCAAATCGGCGACCGCCCTGGCACGGTCAGCCTCGGCAGCCCGGACCAAACTTGAAACGACCTGCCAGCGCGCGTCGCGCTGCCCACGGAAGTACTTGTAGTGACCGCCGGCCCTGAAGTCGGCAGCCAGCGCCACGGCCGTCAGCAAATCGGGTGCATCGTACTGGATAAACCCGCCGGGCATTGGGCGACCCAATATTCCCAACGCATTCCGCTTGGCGCCGAGCAGCTCGGCTATCTCTCTCTCGGACAGGAGTGGTTTCTTATCCATCATGGGCGCCCTCTCAACAGAATATCTAGCCGACGCCCATAGTACGCGGGCGAATGCGGATGGTGCCACTGCCTAGCCTATTTCGAAGAAGACATAATTGCTAAATGCTGTTTAACGAAACTAGCTGCCCGTCTAAAATTTATAGACGAAATAAAGATCCCGATGCGATAAAAGAATCAACCAGTAGTATAGGCAAAAGGGGGGATTATGCCCGACGACGCGCCAGCACCGCGTGACATTCATCTGCTGACAATCGACGCCTTGCTCGCCGATCTGGTCGGCGGGCGTGCCGTGGCTCTCGACGGCGGCAATGAACTCGCGATGGCTTCGGATGACGCACGGTCGGTCCTCGACTGGTATCGGCAAAATCGTGGCAAATGGCAGGCAAATTTGTCGTCCGGAGATACCGAGGCGATTATAGACATGATCGGCACACCTCCGCCGACGATCGAAGCATCGGCCGAGGACGGTGGTAGCCGCGCCATCAAGACTTTGCGTCTGGTGAAGATCGAGGCGCACCGCTTCGCGGGATTACACGCCTATGGCCGACCAAGCGCGCCGCCGGTATCTTTCGTATTTGAACCGGGAAAGCCCGTAACGCTGCTGGAAGGCGTGAACGGTTCGGGCAAGACCTCGATCGCTAATGCGATTGTCTGGTGCTTGACCGGCCACCTGATCCGGTCGCAGCGGCCGCCGGAAGAGGGGCCGCTGGATTTCGCATGTGAAATTTTGCGTGACGATGCCGCGACCACAACACATCCGATGTCAGCGATCACCCCGTTGCCGCCCAAGTCGGCTGAGCTTCCCGCGGATGGCCAGCCGATCCCCGCAGATAGCTGGGTCGAACTGACCTTTTTGGATTCGACTGGCACCCTATTGCCACTGCTCCGTCGTTCACAAATACGCACGAATCGCGGCAAGATCAACGAGACGCCTCCTGATCTAGGCGCGACAGGCATCGACCCGATCGCATGGCGGATCGCTACGATCATGCCCGCGTTGCTGCCGTTCCTTTCGGTCGGTTCGACATCGCAACTGGGCGAAGCGGTGGCGCGACTGACTGGTCTAGCTGACCTGGTGGATCTCGCGCGGCACGCCGAAAAGATGGCCGGCCGGGTTGCCAAGACCGCGACGCCCGAGCTTGAAAAGCAGAGGGTGGAGATCGCGGGCCGATATCAGCAAGCGGCCGACGACCTCGCGGAGATCCTCACCGAAACACCGAGTATCGCATTCGAAGGCGACTGGCCGACGGTAGGTTCCGAAGGTGCACAAGAACGAATCGCTGAGATCGCGAAGCATTTCGTCGAACTCAAAGCCAAGGCATTGAGCGAAGCGCAAGAGGTGCTTGGCACAGGGTTCGACGCGGAGAACAAGCAGGCCCGCGACGATCTTGAAGCCAGCATTCGCCCGGCAATCGAAGGGCTGAAGGTCATCGGCGAATTGCCGTCGATTGCCCGCCTTTCCGCGCTGAAGGTGCACGCTGCCGAGACCGCCAAAGTCGTTGAATTGCTGGCGCAGGTGGAGGCTGAAGCCGCTACGCTATCGACGTTGGCTGCCGATCCCGATCGGGCGCGCCGTGCTCAACTCTATGCTAAGGTATCGGCGTGGATGCACGATCATTCCCATGTCAACGACGGCACTTGCCCCGTCTGCGTCGGTCAACTTCACGGCGCGTGCGATCCGGTGACAGGGGTTCCCGTAACCGATCATCTCGTCGAGGCGGCACGCGACCGGGAGGTGATTGCGCGGACGATCGCCGAATGGTCGGCGCATTGGTGCGGGCGCCTGCTTCAGGAACTGCCGCCGGCGATAGGTGGCGAAGTGCGTCATGACCTGCCTAAGTCTCCTGCCGCGCTGCTTCGGGCTGGCCTGGCAGACGATCTATTTGCAACGGAACCGTTCCGCGGCACCTTGGCGACGCTGCGCACTGATGCCGTTGCGTTGATCGACATACGGCTCGCCGGACTTCCAGAATTTCTACAACCGGCTGGTCGATCACTGCCTGTCGCTCTGCAAGCAGGCTCTGCCCGGCTGCAGCAAATGATCGATCGCACCGTACGTGCATTGGCTTTCGCTGAATGGCGGGAGCAGAACGGGACGGCGCTGACAGCCTTTGTGCACACGGTGCGACGCGGTGACGACGGGGACGCAGACGCAGATCGGGCGATCGGCAGGCGCTTGACCTCGCTGCTTCGGATCGTGGAAGGCGTAACCCCGCTCAATTCAGCGAGCGCACAGGTGCGCCGAATGGAGGCCGCGCGCAAAGACCATGACGCCAAAAAAGACCGTATCGCGGCTTGCGCGCGGGCGATCACGGCGCTCAACCTTCTCGTCCCACTCGGCGGTTTGGCCCAAACGCAGGTCGACACGCTACGCCGCAAACTCCACAATCGGTCGGAGCATTGGCGCCGTGCGATCTATCGCAATGCCACGACCTTTGCGCCCGACCTCATCGGCACAGACATGAACGCGCGAGGCGTGCTGGACCTCAAGGTCGGTCGCGAGGGGGTCACCGCCCCAGCGCAGCACATTTCCAACGCCTCCGCCCTGCGTGGTGCACTGTTCGGCTTCTTTCTCGCGTTCCGGGAGCATGTACTTGCAACGCGTGGCGGACTTTCGCTGCTCATTCTCGACGATCCGCAGGAATTGCTCGATCATGACAACCGCCAGAGACTCGCGCATGGGCTTGCAGCAGTTGCAGAAGCGGGTGCCCAATTGCTCATCACCACCCATGATCGTCGTTTCGCCCGGTCGGTGGTTGCTGAGAACCGTGCGGCCGATCGGGTTCAGCATCTCTCTGTTCACGCGGTCAACAGCGTCCATCCCACCCTGAGTCTGTCGCCGACTATCGAGGAGGTTGATCGGCGTCGGCAGGCATTCATCAATAACCCCGATTCAGCGGTCGCGGCGCAGGATTATGCATCTGATCTGCGCGTCTTTATCGAAGCGCGTTTGGGCGATCTGTTCGATGATTTGGCGGAGCCGGCCCACGCGACATCGACGCAGGCGCTCACCCTCTTCCCTCTGCTTGATCGACTGCGCGCGCTGATATCCAATGGCGGCGGCGAGTTGTTCTCCAATCCGGTACTGCGGCGTTTCGTCGATGATCCAGGGCTGGTCGATGGGGCGGCTCCGCGGCGCATCCTCAACAAGGCCCATCACAGCGAACGGGCATCCATCACATATGTCGATGTCAGAGACGTCGAACCGGCATTCGTTCGCCTGCGAAGCGGGATCGAGAAGGTGCATGAGCAGTTCCGGCTGCATCGCTGGCGCGAACCGCTCGCGCCGACCGATGCCTCGGAGACCAACGTCGTGTCGCTGCCGATGATGGCGCGACCCACATTTTCGGTGCCGATCTGCCCCGACATTGCAGCCTTCTCCCGCTCGGTTCCAGCCGCCGGCGGCTCCCAGGACATGGCCACCGAACAACTCAACGGCGAATGGTTCGATGGAAAGGCTCTGTTCTACGTTCGAGGTGAGACACTGGGCTTCGCGCTTCCCTCGGGCGCCGTCGCCATTGTAGAGGCGGAAGCCTATCCTGGCCGCGACCGAAACCTCGTGATCGCCCGACATCAGGGCAACGTGCTGGCGCGGCGGTTACTCAAGGCACCCGGCTCGCTCGGAATCTCGCTTGCCGCGCAAACTCCTGATCCTCGAACTCCGCGTCCGACGATGACCTATGACGAGAGTAAGGTCAGGCTGTTCCGCATCGTCGGTGCCATTTTCACCGACATGGCTCCACCATCTGGTGGTGGCGAAGCGACGGCGATCGACACCGTACAAGAACTTGGCCGGATCGAGGTCGCTTACCGTGTACGCGAAGACAGTGCCGTGCCTCTCGCACTACCCGGCCAGATCATTCTCGGCGGTGCTGAGCTGACCCCAAGCGAACTCAACACCTGGGAAGGCAAGCTCGTTGCCGTTACGCTTGCCGATGGCACCAGCATCTTCAAGCGCGTTGGTGCGAGGCTTTCCGGCAGCCTTGCTCACCTTCGTCAGTTCGAGACGATCGGCGGACTTGGGGCATCGATGGTTGTCGCCACGGAGGCACTTGACAGGTCCGCCAGCATGCCAGCGATGATCTCCGCTCGCCGAGTTTTAGGAGTGCTCTATGATCAAACATGAGGTATCGACACTTTTCAGGCTTGTTCGACGAAGTATCCGCAATTACCCACACGTGCCGGCTTTAGGGTGGATTGATAAGTGAGACAGACCTTCCACGTTCGGCCCCGAAGTTGACATCGGCTGTAGGCCGCTCGTGGCCACCGGTATTGAACAAATCAGCATAGGAAATTATTTCCGATATCGGAGCTATCTTCTTACGATCTGCTGCGTGTCTCGGTCATATCGATAGAGATGTAGCTGCCCGTCCTTGATAAGTTGTGCTGCGTGGCCGACGTGTTCGGGCAGCACATAAAACCACTCGCGCGGTCGAATTCTTTTGCCGAACCGATCAATGATGAAAAGCTCTCCGGGCCTTGCGGCGTCAAAGAACCGATGGAGCAAGTTTTCCACCTTGGAACGCGACAGGTTCTGCAGTTCGTACGTCGCCACAATCTCGACAGGTGCCAGAAGGAAGGTTGGATCGTTCCGCGCATCGGCCACGCGACGCCTGACGTCTTGTGAGGTTACGCCGATCTTGTAGAGGATATCGCGCTGCGGTTTGATCACCGGATCTTCGGAAAGGCTGCGCGCCACATAGATCGTGCCGGAAAGCGAAACCTTGTCGGTTTCCCAGTCCGGGTCGAGCGGACCGAGGCCCAGGCGCTGAATGACTCGAGCCGTCTTGTCGTCGTTAAGGGACTTGCGGAACGATGACATCAGCGGGTCGCTTTCAGTACCGTTCGAGAAAATCACCCGCAGGCGGTGGTCGCGAGCGCCGCCGCGCTGCGTGCTTTCACTCTTTTCCGCGATGTATGCAAGAAGGCCGTTACGGATGAAGAAGTCGCCTTCCAGTGGCTCGATAATGGCCCATTTTTCAATGAGCGTGGCTTCGCGTGCGCCGCTATCGAGAGCCTGTTGCATGGTCTCGAACAGGCCTTCAAACTGATCGAAGTCCTTGCAGGGTATGAAGTCCGCCCGGTGGTCGGGCACCTGACGTTCAGCAGCAGGCGTCACATGCTTGAGCTGAACAAGCTCCGGCTGAACATCCAGGCCATCATCGGCAAAGATGTCATCGAGCGAGTCCGGTATGTCGTCGTCTTCGACCTCATCCCGCCAGGAAACCTTGGCTGCCTTGTCTTCAAGCTCCAGAAGTCCATGCCTGTCCGCTTGACGCAACTCATCGCTAGGAGATTTGGCAAGGTTTTCCCATATTGTGCCAAGCCGCATCTCTTCGTGGTTGGATGCGTTGGCGTCCGGCAGATGTCCGTGCTGCTCGAAAAAGCGCGTCACATCATTTAGGATCGAGACGCCATTGTTGCCTGAAGATGACGCCCTTGGCTTTAGCTTCACAGCAAGAAGGCCGAATTCGTCTGGCTCTGCAAAGATCTCTTCCAGTGTCGGGCGGGGCATCAGCTTGCCGTCTCCCGCATGATCTGGGCCTTGCGGTTCTTGAGCCAGGCCAGCGCTTCTGCCATGCGCTTTTCCAGCGCATCTTCTGCATGAACATTCGGCTCACGCCCCTCCTGCGCCCGGAACCGCTTGATCCGGGGCCACAGCGTCCGCGCTTCCTCTTCCGTCATCTGCACACGCATGGCCACCATGGTTGACTGCACCTGAGATAGAAGCGGGGCATCGAAGCTGCGCGAGGCCACCTCGAAGCACTCCTGAAAGGCGTTGACGCTGTCTATGAGGTCAATATCCAGCTCACGCACATTAATGAAACGGCGCACCATGGCGAGCAGCGTGTTGGGTGCCGCCCGAATATCCTCGTCTCCCGTATTACCATCAGCCTGCCCGGCGTCGCTGTCCGTCCGAGGGACTTCACCGCCTGCCTGATCGGCACCGATGAACGGTGTGCCCGCTTCCTGAAATCCGCGTTCGGCTTCCTGGCGTGCCAGCGTCAGCAGGTTCATGCGCGCGGCAAGGTTCTGACGAATGGCTTCGGTTTCGTCGTCGTTGAGGTTCTCGTAGCGATGCTCGATAATATCCGTCAGCAGCATCTGCGTTGCCACTTCCGGTGCCGTGTCCGGCGAAACGATGCGGGCATCGACGGCCTGACAGGCGGTTGCCATCAGATCGGCCATATCGTTTTCACAAATGTCGCGCGCCCGGTCGGTCGGCGGCTCCATCAGACCCTTGATGCCAATGGTGATCGTGCCTTGGCCGTCATCGGTGATAGGTTCGCGAATATCGCCGTCTTCCCGGCGATAGAATTTGAAATTGGGCGCCAGCACCTGTTCCATCAGCAGCGAGCCGGAAATGGCCTTAAGCATGTCGTTGACGGCATCCTTCACGGCCGCCGTTTCAACGCCGGGTTCCGCGACCAGATTGGTGAAGATGGCTTTCGGCTTGCCCGGCGCATCGCGCGTAGCACGGCCAATGATCTGCACGATTTCCGTCAGCGAGGCCCGGTAGCCGATGGTCAGCGCGTGCTCGCACCACACCCAGTCGAAGCCCTCCTTGGCCATGCCAAGCGCAATGATGATGTCCACCTTGGCACGGTCGGCCTCATCGTCGCGCTTGCCGTCAGGTCCATTGATTTCGCGGGAAAGTGCTGCCTTCACCCCCTCGCGCTCCGGGCCATCGTGAACGAGATCCGCCACTTTCAGCACGCGGCCATCTGCTGTGCGGATCAGATCGAAGCCCGTTCCGTCTTCCACGCCGATGTGCTCGCCGATGAGATCGAGAATGCGGCCCACCTCATCGTTCTTCTCGCCAAAGGCTTCCGCCGAACCGCGATGGGGAATGTGGATGATAGTCTTCAGCGTCGTGTCGAGCACATCCGGCAGGCCATTGATGTATTGGCCACGATAGAAGCTGTAATTGACGCCGAGCGCCTTCAGATACTCATAGCCTTCAAGCTGCTCGTAATAGGAATAGGTGATTGTCTTGAAGCGCGCCTCGTCTTCCGGGCGCAGCACGGGCACGGCGTCGCCGCGAAAGTAGGAGCCGGTCATGGCCATCACATGGCATTGGCCGCGCACCACAATCTGCCGTAAGATCTCGCCGAGACGGTTATTATCCGCCGCCGAGACATGGTGAAACTCATCGATGGCGAGAAACACGTTGTCGAAGGCATCGATCCCATGCACCCGCTCCACCGCCTCGAAACCGAAGCGGAAGGTGGCATGGGTGCAGACCAGCACGCGGGCGTCGGACTGCATGAACTCCGAAAACGCCTTCACCTTCTGCGCGGTCGAGCCATCTTCCGTGCCGGAAAGGCAAAGGTTCCAGCGGTCCTCCACCTGCCAATCGACATCAAAGCCATAGCTTTTCAGGTCGGTGGAGCGGAAGGAGCCGCCAATAGATGTTTCCGGCACGCAGACAATGGTCTTGGCAAGCCCCTGACGGTGCAGCTTGTCCAGCGCCACAAACATCAGCGCTCTGCTCTTCCCCGCCGCAGGCGGGGCTTTCAGCAGAATGAACTGCGCGCTGCGGGCGGCATAGGCGCGGGCCTGCATGGGCCGCTGGCCCAGCGCATTGGTGGCCTTAGATTGCCCGGTGCCATTGTAGCGCACATTGACCATCTCAACCATTTACTTCGTCCCCCGCTTCACCCGCGCCGCATACAGCTTGAACAGCTTTTCCAGCCGCTCCGGGTCGTTGCGGAAGGGGCGGCCAATATACATGCTCTCCAGCAACTCATCGTTCTCCCGATGCACGGCCCGCAGATCATCCGGCATCTTGTCGGGGTCGTAGAGGTCGGCAATGGTTTTGGGGTAATGCTGATAGCGCGTTTTCAGAATGCGCCGTGCGGAGGCCGAAAGCTGATCCAATTGATCTGCGGTGAATTTCGGCACCGGAAAGGTGTTCCAGCCGAGGGTGTTAGAATATTGAAAATCATTCTTCAATTTGCCGCAAACAGTATCTGTCCAGACCCAATGTAAACGCGAAGATATGATCGCAATAGTCCAATCAGGTCCATCATAAATAACAAAATTTTTGTTTGATGAAACTGTATCCGCAGCGACCCTGTCAACGGGCAGGTAAGGGCGATTCTCTGATGAGATGCTTGGAATGACTATCGCGTGATCCTCCGCGTTAACGTGTTCGCGGAATTGATGTGGGCGCTCTGCTAACGCCTTTCCCGCCGCATCTTTCATATTAAGGCGCGCGAGTCTGTTTTTCTCCACGCGCTCCCAAATCGGCTGGCAAACCTTTGCAGCCTGCAGATCGGAATCGCTTATCCATATACAATATCGAAGGACGCCGTTTATCAGCTCGTCTGACCCAACAAACTTTCGTATGAATCGAGCCGCCTCGGGATTAACTCCAAGCAGGTCATCTCTTTCCGAAGGGCTTAGGCGCAGGTTGCCCGCATCATAAGGCATGCACCCAAAGTTCATAGGCGGTAGGCTGTTAGCTGGGGCTGATACAGGGCGAACGAAGATCTCTGCTTCGTCTATAAGATAGGAATTGATACTGCGTGCGGCCGTCTTGACGTCGGCATCGATAAGATAGCGGGCGCTATCTGAGGAGTTTCGTATTCCAACGATAACACAGATTACAGCTGCATTCGCTGCGGCATTATTGCGCCACCGAAATGAGCGGTATGCAAAGCCTATCTCAATTCCATTTTTCAGTATCTCAGGCCACAAGCTTGCGGCGGAGGCCCCTTGGCAAATTGAATTCGTTGCGACCAGTGCAGCCTTTGCAGTGCGGCGGTGAATGTAACCGGCTGCTTTGAAATACCAACCGGAAACTAGGTCGAAAGCTCGGTAACTTTTGATTTTACCAAAAAATACATAATCCATGTCAGCTTTATGAGAGGTGTCTTGCTTTGCTTTCCCTAAAAACGGCGGGTTTCCCGCGATGAAGACCTCTTCCTCCCCAATGGGAGGCGGGCAAACCTCATCCCAATCCAGCCGAAGTGCATTGCCACGTCTTATCTGTCCACCATCCCGCAACGGCAGCAGCGGAGGCATGCGCCCGAACACATCGGCAAAGCGGGCATTGGCCTGATACTCGGCAATGAACAGCGCAAGCTTGGCCGTTTCCGCCGCAAAGTCCGTCAACTCGATGCCGTAGAACTGGTTGAGGCTGACCGAGGAGAACATGACGTTCTGCGGATTATCCTCCAGCTCTCCCAACCGTTTCAGAATGCGGATTTCACGCTCTCGCATCTGACGATAGGCGACGACAAGAAAGTTGCCGGAGCCGCAGGCGGGATCAAAGACGCGGATTTTCGACAGCCGATGAAGCTGCGCCTTCAGCGCCGCTGGCTTGTCCCAGGCCTTGTCCAGCGCCTCATCCAGATCATCCAGAAACAGCGGCCCCAGCACCTTCATGATATTGGGCACCGAGGTGTAATGCATGCCCAGCTCGGCACGCGCTTTGGGATCGGCAATCGACTGGATCATCGAGCCGAAAATATCCGGGTTGATCAGCTTCCAGTCCAGCTCTGCAGCGTCGCGCAGATAGCGGAAAGAGATGGGGTCGAATTCCGGGGCCTCGATGGCATCGGCAAACAGCCCGCCATTGACGTATTCGAAAGTGTCCGTCCAGGCGGGCAGCCCCTCTCGCTGGCCTTTGGGCAGGTTCATGGCGGTGAACGCCTGCACCAGCACATAGCGCGCATGTTCGCCCTTGTTGCCTCCATAGGAGAAGACGGCGAAGGAGAACTGATCTTCCTTGAAGACGCCGACATCCTCGGAAAACAGGCAGAAGATCAGCCGCGTCATGAACAGGTTCATGGCATGGCGGCGCTCCAGCACAGCCCAATCCGGGTTTGCCTTCAAAAGCGCATCATAAAGCTTTGCCAGCTTGCCGGTGGCCTTGATGTCGACCGGGTTTTCCTCTGCTGCCCGATACCGCTCCTTACCGGCAGCAGGCAGGAAAAAGGAAAAATGTGTGCCAAGCTCGGCAAAGGGGCAGTGCAGTGTCTCCCCGGACTTCGGATGCTCGGCGGCAATCATCTCGCCATCCGTGGCAATCAGAATTGCGGGCTTAGTTTTTGTCGTGCGCTTTGAGGCGCGCAGTGCATCCAGCATTTCAGCCGCCATACCGGGAAGGGCCGGAGCGTAATGAAACTTGCCGTTCAGCAGAACGCCGCTCTCGATTTCTGACTTGTTGGTGGTGCCCGCCTTTAGCTTCGCAACAGTCGCCTGCGCATTGTCTGTCGCCTGTGCAAAAGCATAGCCGAACTCGGCGAGGTCAAACTTGGTCTTGGCAATTGCGTCGAGGGCGTCGGCAATTTCGGTGGGGTTCATCATGGTAGTCAAACTTCTTGTTATTGATACAGGCAGCCCTGTCAGGACCATGCTGGAATAAAAATGCGTTTCAGTGGAATAAGCTGCTGTGTTTCGAGATCGAGCTTTTCGTACTGCTCAAGCAGGCTTTTCACCAAATCGTCGACGTCCATCAGCGCAGTCGGGATGTTGGCGCGCTCTGCTTCGTAGCGAGCCTCTCGTGTGAACCCACCAGTGCTGACGTAAAGGCCTTTATCCTGAGGGTGGCGACCTCCTAGGAAGCTGCGTACTTCAGGTGCTCCCATGGCGCCTTTGCGATGTTTCACCTCGACCACGATGCGTGGAGCCTCAAATCCAAATCCATCCGGTGAAGCGACGATGTCTTTGCCGCGGTCGGGCCCAACTTCCGAGACTCGGGTCTTGTATCCAAGAGAGCGTAGAAGACCTGCGACGAGTTCTTGCATCTCTTCCCAGGTCAGTGCATTGACCTTGTCCTTGATGAATTCGTGTGCGCGGCTAGCCATGTTCTCGAAAACGTCATCTTCAGCGGCTTCACCCACCGGTGCCGAGATGTCTGCCGGTTGGGGAATATTGCCAGAAAGAGCTTTTTTGAGTTCCGCTGCGACCTCATTTGGCAGCCGAAATAGGGTCGAGATCGACCCGAGGCTATTTCTGCTTTCGACCGACAGAAGGTCTCGGCTGACTTCGCCGTGCCAACGGGTCGATCGAACCTGTGTATCTTCGGGATCAATCGACGCATCATGGCGATAGGCGCTAGAAATTTCACCAACAAGATAGACCCGTCGCGAGGGATCATAGGTGACTACCGTATCGCCAATGCTCATCTCGTTGACAAATCGATGGAGCTGGCCAGCGGCCATGGCCTGACTCTGCGGCTTTGCGCCAACATAGACTTTTGCCAAAGCGTCGGTGATCGCTTTGCGACTTTTTAGATGAGAGAGATCGCCAAGGGCGGGCCAACCGATGGCCACGACAGACTTTGTTTTGAAAGCATCGAACAGGCGGCCATTACGTTCGGCCCGTACCATCCATGATTTGGTCATGCGTATTCCCCCAGTCAGCGAGAATACATTCCTTACTCATTGACTGATTGCAAGGCAGAGATTGACACTCTTTCGAGGACATATTTGCCGTAAGGTGCTGCTTCGGAAATAATTTCCGCATCCTCACCCTTTGAATACCCGCTCGCGATGGTACTGCAGGAATTGCGAATGCGGTCGCTCGTCCGCACGTGTGGGCACCAGCAAGCGTCGCTCCGGATTCATCAGCCGTGAGATCGTGTCCGGCACGCCGCCGCTTGCGATCAGCATGCTGTAATCGTCATCCACCGAAATCAGGCCGCGATCGAACATCCAATGGACCGTCCCTGATAGGGCCAGACCATTGCGGACACTGTCTGGGCCGCCATGCGTGACCGGGCGAATATGGGCGGCTTGAACCTCCGATCGGCCGCCGCCGTTGAAGAGCTTGAGGCCGGTCACGGCGCAGGTGTCGTGGTAGGCTGTCTTGATGGCCGCGGCGAAAGCGCGGTCCCGGAAAGGACGTTGCACGACCTGCGACACGATCCGCCGGTCAACACTGTCGATTTCAAAAGGCATCTGCGGGTTATCGCCAAATCCTATGCGCGCTTCTTCAACCGGATCAGGGGTTGGACGCTCTCGGTCACGATTTCCCAAGATATGAGCAAAGCCGGCAGCCAGGATCATGTCGTACTCGGCGTCGGGAATATTTCGCACGGCGCGGCCGAACGCACCCTTGTTGGTGGAGCCGTCCTCCTTGCGAAGGCCGCTTTCGTAATAGTGGGCCAAGTCCTTGAACGGCACCGCATGGTCGAACGGTAGGAAATCGTCGATGAGTGCGTAGAAATGATCCGGCTTTGACGGATCCGGAACAATGTCGGTGATCCGAGCTGTCGCGAAATATGCCTGCTTGCCGCCGGTCTTCATCAAGTCGCCGCTTGGTCGTCGCGGTTCGTAGTAGACGATCCAGTCACCTCGGGCCGCTTCGACCTGCCGCAGGTAGGTTCGCGGGAAATGATACCGCTGCTCCGGAAGATCGTCGTAGGTCGGAACAAGTTTCGTTGTCAGCACTGCCTTTGACATAGTGTCACTCTTTATGAAACTGCGTATTTGGTACCAGGTTGACGGGTTCTCGAAAATGGGCACGTTTATCGAAGGGGTGCAACCGAAGAGTGTAGATGCGTTACTTAAGTATTTTGACGTAAAAAATAATTTTTGGAAAATATATAGAAGAGATTATAAGTATATTTTGAAGAAATTACTCTGTTGCTCGAGCATAAAATTCCAAAACAACTTGCGGTAAGCATTGTCATTTATTGCGCGTGCGGCGATAATACTTATATCAATCGCGCGAACGCGGTTGATGCTTTTTGCAACCTGCAAGGATCTTTGACATGACGAACAAGACAACAAAACGGGCCACCGCCCGCTTTGACTACGATGCGCTCGACATCGGCGCACAGAGCATGAAGGCGTTGGAAGCCGCAGCCATTGGCATCCAGGCTTTGGGGCGTCGTTCCACGGAACAGGCCTTCGAGCTAGGCGTGCTGCTGGAGCAGGCTTCCGAGCACGTAGAACCGGGCACTTTCGAAAAATGGGTGTCGCAGCGATGCGACATTTCTTCGAAAACAGCCCGGAACTACAGGGGTGTTGCTCGAAACCTTGAGGCTTATCGGGCTCGAGCAGTCGAGCTCGCGATCAGCCCGACAGTCCTTTTCCATCTCGCGTCCGCACCGGAGGAGAAGGTTAAGGCTGCCTTGGCTTTTGCCGAGGAGCATGATGGCATCCGCGTCAGCGAGGTGAAGACCTTGCTTGCGGACGGCTCGGAGACGGCTTCTGACGATGAAGCCGGCGCCGAACTCGCCGACATCGGCGGTCTCGCCGGTCTGCGGGCGCTGATCGACCTCAAGACGAAGAGTGGCGTAGCCGCTTTCGTCGAAAGTGCCGCAGCTCTTGCCGCGGCAGTTGTCAGTGCTCTTGAGAGCAAGGGCAAGCGTCTGCAGAAAACGACACTCGTCCCGGTGCTTGAGCCTTTGGCTCGAGTGGCGAAACGCGGCCTGGGCAATGTTTTGCTTCTCGATGCGCCGGGTGACGTCGACGTCCGCAAGCTCTCGGAAAGCGAGCTTTCTGCCGCGAGCCATTGGTACAAGGTCTTCCAGACGTTGGACCATCTCGGCAACAGGGAGTCGTGGCCCGAAGCCAAAGGGCTTGAAACCTGGTTGCGCCAAGACGTCCTGCTGCTGCTCGACTGGGCAACGTCCCGGACGAAGAAACCCGAATGGCCGCTTGAGGCCCCAGTCGCTCCAAAGTCCGCAGACGCAGTCATGCGAAGTGGCCTTGAGGCGCTTGGCGGCGTGGTACGGGTTGAGGCCCCAAGCCTTGATCCGGCCGATGGCAATGGCGCTGCCGTCCGGGACTTCCAGCCGCCGGCGTTCCTGGCGCGTGCGGTTTCGACAGGGAAGGCTGACGCTGAGCCCTCCAACGTCGTCTCGATGCTTTCGACTGAAAACCCGTCGGGGCTGAGGAAGCCGGCTTGGCTGAAGCCAAAACCCGCCGAGGTCTCGGCGGAATGAACATAAGAAAGGGGGCTTCGGCCCCCTTTCTTGATTCCATCGCCGTCGTCGGTGTGCGGTTACCCGGATGATCGTAGGTCGTGTACGAAGTGTTTGCCACCAAGCGTCCAGCGAAATTCGCGTGTAGGTCCCTCGTTAACCGCGTTCGGGATCCGTTCTCTTTTTGCCGGGGGGATCCTTGAGATCTGGTTCCGGTCCTGTCAGATATGGGCGGCTCCGAAGTGAACGGAGCAAGCGGCCCAAGGCAGCGCGCCAACGCTACCAAGGGCCTGACCCTCAAGCCTTCTGTTGAAAGGAATCGGGCTTTGACCAACCTACACTCTTCGTCCCCTGCGGGGGAAGTTCTGCGCGCCGCGTCCGCGGCTTCTTCCACCGTCAACCACTCGCCGGCATCATCTCTGCGCCGGCACTTTGCCGAGCGCCTCGCTGTTCAGGCGGAGCCGCTGGCGCTGCGCCGTCATCCGCATCTGGTGCGCTACCCCGACATCGAATCGGACTTCGACGTCCTGATCGAAAAGGCCATCGCCGCCATTGCCGAAGGCGAGCCGGTCGAAGACGAGATCCTAGGCCACTACGTCAACATCGCCTCGCTTGTGCGCGCCGTGTCGTTTCGTGAGGGCAAGCTGTTGGAACAGGCCGTCGAGCGGCTTGCCAAGGCCAATCCCGACCTCGTGGTCCTCATGCAGTCGATCAAGTTACCACTGGTGAAGGCGGCGATCGAAGCGGTCGCTGGCAATGACTGGCATCATCTTGAGGAAGTACGGCTCGATTGCGATGCGCCCGCCAAGGGCAGCTACACGCCGGACCTGATCCTTGTGAACCGCGCAAAGCGCGCCGCCTTCGTGCTGGATCTGAAACGCTCGCTCGCGTCTTACGGCGATACCAACCGGCTGGAAGAGCTGAAGCTCAGGATGTTAGCGTCGGCAATGATCTTGCCGGACTGGCTCTACAAGACCCAGAAGCGGCTTATGGTCGAGACAGTGGGCGTTGCCATCATTGATGGCGCGAGCCGCCCGAGCGACCATGCGGCGGGCGTATGGGCACTGTCCGAGATCGACGATCTGCTGGAGATCGATGGCGCGGCCACCTGCATGGCGGAACTGCGTCTGAGGTTCGGGCGCCGCGTGCAGCAGCTTCTGGAGGCCGAGGCGCGACATGCGCTAGGTATTCCGGATGCGGTAACGCCGCTGCCGACATCGGCGGCTGCAAATTCGACATCGTCCCGGCGTCTCGGAATCCTCCGGGCCATCCCCCGCGTCATGATCTATGACGATCCGGCGTGCTGCGATGAGCATCCGTCCGGATGCCGCTGTGGCGACGACGATACGTTCGACGCCGGTCGGGATGACGCGGAGGCAGAAGATGACGCCGCAGCCTCATGGCCTCCGCAGCACATCCGCGTCGGCTTTGCGCGGCGTCTGCTCGACGCCTGAGGGCATCCGTCTTTCGCTCTGACTAAGGTGATGGCTGCGGCGCTAATTCCCGCAGCCCGCCTTTCCCGTTCCCTTCATGCTCTGAAGACGCCGGTGACCAAGATTGGACCGGTGAGGAGATCTTGCGTGTCCGTAGAAAACGTACCCACCCCATCATCGCCGCCCGAATTTCGCGGTCCTGCCAAAACTGGCACTGCTTTGGCCGGCCGGCGTCGTCGCGTTTGCCATGATGACCCGGCGTTGGTCGTGGGCCTCGCGCTAGCCTTCACCCGACACGGGGCCGGCGACGCTGCAGCCGTTCCGCCGATGCTCCTTGATCGGCTGTGCCACCACGCATGGTCTGGCGATCCAGCCTGCCGCCTGGTTCTCGACTGGCTCACTGAGAAAGCAAGCAAGCGGCACGATCTTGTTGACTCTAGCGACAGTCATGCCGCTGCCCAGCACACAGGCCCTGCGGAAATTGTTTCCGCTTCCGCGGCGTTCCCGGTGGAGGAGAACTGATGGATCGTCTGTCTTCATTCCTCCTTCGGCGTCTGCGCCATGTTCAGCGTCGCGAGATCAGGCGGCTAGCTGTCCGCAACGGTCTGCTGATGATGACCACCGCCATCGTCGACGGCCATGTCGTTGGCCGCTACCTTCCGGCCTTCGATCCCTCTCATCTGACGGGCGAGGCAGAGCGAGACCGGCCGTGGATGCGCGATCATTTCGCTGCCTTCCTGATCGGCGCCCCGCAGGATGCGAGCGGCCGACCCGACCTGGGGTCGGCGGCGCCTGTGTGGCCGGCGCAGCTCAGGCTACGCTTGGTCGGGAACGGCGCTGACGATGCTGCACTCGCCTATGCGGTCAGGGTTGTCGCCGAAGCCGGTGAGGTGCTTGGCATCAAAACGATGGCGACTGTCCTGTTGCTCTCGGCGGCCATGGAGGAGTCCGTCGTTGAGTTGCGCGATCTGGTCGCGTTTCTTCGCCAACCGGCCGGGGTCTTCGCCGTGCAGGTGACGGTCGAAGGGTTCGAGCGCGCATTGCCGCACCTAGTCGAAAATACCCCCTTCGTGCCATTCGGTCCGTATGTCGGCATGGCTGCTGATTTCACCTTCGTGGACGAGCTCTGGAGCTATGTGGAAGGCCAAGCCAAACGTGTGTTCCTGCAGATTCCGGTCGCTAAAAGTTATCGGCTAAGCAGTTCGGCCATGCGCGCTCAATTGCTATGGGCCTTGGCGCACGGCTCGCCCGTTCTCGCCGTGGCTGAAACTTATCAAGGCATTCCGGATCAGATCGATCTGACAACCGATGTCCGACTGACCGGTGGAGGGATCAATATCGCATTCCTCGCGGACCTGCTGGAAGCGGTCTATGGTAGCGATGCTGTGTCGCGCCATGACGGCCTGATCGCGGAAATCGATGCGGGCGCCCTGACACTCGATGATCTCGCTATTGCCGTCCGGCCCGGCCGACCGATCCGGTCCAGTATTGAAGCGCTGGTGGGGCTTGCGGTTCATAATCGCGAAGAGCGGGACAACGAGAGGGACAGAGGCGACGCCGTCTCCGCACGGCGGCTGATTACTCAGAGCTCCAGTGAACGGGCAGCGCAGTCGTCGCAGAACCGCGGCGGCAAGGGCGACAGCGCATCGTCGTCGGCAGGTAATCGCAGATCAAAAGCGCAGCCGACGGGCGCCGAAGTTATCCTCCCTGTGCCTGAAGATGGTGAGACGCCGGGAGAGGGCCGGCCGCCGCTGCTAGTGGAGACCCTGACCGGTTACGGTGCAGCGAAAGATTGGGCGTTGGGGCTCAAAGCGGATCTGGCCGATTACCTCGCCGGCGACCTGGCCTGGTCCGACATGAGTACCAAGCTTCTTCTCTCCGGACCGCCGGGAACGGGCAAAACGACGTTTGCGCGCTCCATGTGCAATAGCCTCCGGCTCCCGCTTGTCGTGACGTCCGTTTCGACCTGGCTCCAGGGCGAATATCTGCACGCCGTGCTCGGCCGGATGGCCAACACGTTCGCAGAAGCACGAGCGCAGGCGCCATGTATTCTCTTCATCGACGAGATCGACGGTATCGGAACGCGCGTGTCGGCGTCGCGGCAATATGCCGATTACTGGAACGCATGTGTCAACAAGTTGCTTGAGTTACTCGACGGTGCCGTGAAAACCGACGGCGTTATCGTCGTCGGTGCGACCAACCGGCCGAACGAAATCGACGAGGCCATTCGCAGGTCGGGAAGGCTGGAAACCCATATCGAGATCCCACGCCCCGATATCCCGGCGCTCGCCGGCATCCTCGCACATCATCTTGGTGCAGATCTCGACGTCGTCGCCAAATCGGATACGCAAGAGGGAGGTCAGCCATGACGCGGTTTAGCAAGATCAGTGGCCCCGTAGACGAGCTGGAGATCGTTCTTGACGATGACGATCAGCGCGATAGCGAGGGACCGGATGTGCAGAAGGAGGAAGCGGCAATTGCTCAGGCGCTTCGACGTCTAGCGACGCGGGCGATGGGTCTGACGGGTGCCGACATCGAACGGGTCGTACGAGAGGCAAGGCTGAAGGCGCGCCGTGAACAGCGGCGCCTGACCTATGCCGACATCGAATCCGGCATTCGCGGTCATCGGCCGCAAGTCCCGTACGACGTCCGGTGGCGCTATGCGATCCATGAATCCGGCCATGCCATCGTCCATCACGCCTTGCGTCTTGGCTCCATCAAAGGTCTGACGATCGATACCAATGACGGCGGCCACAATGCTCTGACGTTCGCGACTGGCACACCCGATACCGTGGAATGGTATGGGCGGCTGCTTGCCATGCTCATGGCCGGACGTGCAGCGGAACTCATCGTGCTGAAGACCGTATCCGCGGGCTCCGGCGGCGCGGAGCAGAGCGATCTCGCCCGCGCGACACGCATCGCCCTCGACATGGAACAGGCCCTTGGGTTCGGTGGTCGCAATCCGCTGCTTTATCTCGAACACAAGGATCCGACCGCGATCCTCAGTCGAGACGCCGATCTGGCAAAACGGGTGCACCAACGTCTGGAGTTTGCGCAGGCAAGGGCCACCGAGGTGATTTTCGAACGCCGGGCGGCATTCGACCGGCTTGTCCGTGCGCTGTTCGATGCCCAGGCGCTCGATGGCGATGCGGTGATGGACATCCTGGCCCCCACCTCCTAGACCTATGTGGGGACAGGGGAGGTCAGGATGTCTGTGGCGGTCATTGCTCACTGCGACTGGAGTATCGACCGGAAAAAGCGGTGGATGTGCGTCGCCGTCCGACAGGCGACGAGGTGGATTTTGTCGGCGCCGGAGCCTGTCGGCGAAACAAAGGACCT
The DNA here is from genome assembly GCF_001429725.1 of Rhizobium sp. Root708. Lineage (GTDB taxonomy): Bacteria > Pseudomonadota > Alphaproteobacteria > Rhizobiales > Rhizobiaceae > Rhizobium. The sequence continues at coordinate 141,213 of NZ_LMHV01000043.1, forward strand.
CATCCCTCGGCTTCGAAGCCGTGCCGAAACGGACGCCGCGCTGCTGATAGGGTTCGATTTCCCGATTGGCCTGCCGGCGGCTTATGGTAGAGCAACGGGTCTCGCCGACTTCCGCTCTGCCTTGCGAGCTTTTGGCGCCGGGCGCTTCGAGCGGTGGTTCGACGTCGCGGAGCATCGCATCGACATCGCCATCGATCGTCCCTTCTATCCCATGCGGCCGGGCGGGACGCAGCGCCGACACCTGTTCGATGCCTTGGGCGTCGGAAGCGGCCGTGAGCTTCTGCGCCGTTGCGAGCGTGCAACGGCGGATCGGGGCGATGCCTGCATGCTGTTTTGGACGTTGGGCGGGAATCAAGTCGGAAAAGCAGCCATCAGCGGCTGGCGAGAGATCATCATCCCGAACGTTTTGGAGCTAGCTCTTTGGCCTTTCGACGGAGCCTTGCTGAACTCACAAAGCCCGGAGCAACTGTTGTTGCTGAAACGTACCCAGGAGATGTCTACGGGCAACTTGGCATTCTTCGGCGCCGCGCGTGGAGCAAGCGACAGCAGGCTGGCCGTCGTGCCGCCGGAGGCCAACTTCTCCGATGGTTGGCCGACCGGCCGCACATCGACGGCGCGGCGCTGGAGGCAACGATCATCGATGGGTTTGGGATAGACAAGACCGGTGAGGATCGGTTCGATGCCGTCGTTGGGCTGCTCGGAATGCTCGATGTCGTCGAGCGGCGCCGCAGTGAAGGAGTGCCAGACGACGATGACGTCGCGACCTGGGAAGGTTGGATACTCGGCCAGCGGCCATGAGATCAACGGATCGGCTCTGCGCAACCTGAAACAACCTGATGTCGGTTGCTGGCAACCTTAAACAAATTGCGCTCATTTGATTCAGACTGATGGGCGAACGATTCCAGGTTCCAGACTGACGTTTCGATAGTTCACGCCAACGATTCCAAACCGCAATATTTCGATTCGCGGATTTGAGAGGAAGCTCCAGGCGTCTCTACTTGCCATCGTCTGGGCAAGCGGTGACCCGGCAATGGCTTGCCGGCAACTTGTTTCGACATGCGCTCAACGCGAGTCAAATTGCGCTCATTCGATTCAAAGACCCGGAATTCCGATTCAGAACACGATGATTCCGTTGCCGCGACAAACGGCTTGCGCCGGTCCGCCGGTCCTCTGACCATGGAAGTGCCATCCATAACAACACAGGGAGCGAGACATGGCACGACAGAGTGACGGCGAGCGAAAGGCGAGGCAGAAGGAGCGGCAACAGCGGCTCCGAGATCGGCATCGGGCGGAGCGACGCCCGGATCGCGACGATGTCGCGCGGGCGATGCTGTTCTGGACGATCACCAGCTATCTCGAACAGAGGCAACCGGACTGGATAGAAGAGTTGGCCGACGCCGTTGTCGGGGTTCTCGTCGACCAAGGATTTGACGAGCGGGCAGCGGACGAGGTCTTCGATGATCTCGTTGGTCGCTACGCCCGCGACGACCAACCCTTCCGACGCAAGGTTCACCTGAAAGGCTGAGGCTCTCGCATCGATCTGCTCAGCTTGTTCACCAGCTTTTTGCAAACGGCGTTCTCACAAGGGGACTTCGTCCCCCCGTTACTTCATGAAACGCCGTTTGCAAGTGAATCGGTTTTTTCAGACTTTGCAGCCTATATGGCCAGTCAGTTACCGCACTTTAATCGCCATCACATAGCCCGCATGCCCCGCATCCGCGGGAAACGTAACAACAGCTATGTGAATGGAAATGAACGAATTTTCTGCGAAAACCTTTCAACGCAAGATCAAAGCTTTTTGCCAGCTTCGCCTCGCGCCGGTGCTGAGCGTCGATGAACTACATCGACTGAGTAACTACCTGTACTCCCTTATTGAGGCGAGGCGGTCAGCGCCTCGAATGAACGGCAAGACCGACTGGGACGTCGTTGCAGCCGCGTCCGGCATTGACGCTACCGAACTCGCTGCGAACGAGCGGCGGATCGATCCTGCCCTTGATGCGATCGCTCGGTGGATCCGAGATACTCATCTCGCCGCCGGTGTCGAGAACGCTGAAGTGCGTAAACCAGCGAAGACGTCGAGGGCGAGAGCGGCGGCGCGAACGGTTAATCGCGTGGCGCCGCAAGCGCCGGAGCCACCATCAAAGCCGAAGCCTGGCGGCGTGGCGTCCGCCCGCGTCACCGTCGAGTTTCCTGAAGCCCTCTTCAAAGTCTGGGAGGATCCGACGGACTTCGCGGAAGCACTACAACCTCATCTTCGGCGACATGGAGAAACCTACTGGACGCTTTATCGCGGCATCATCGGCGCAGATGATCTGACGGACAAGAATACGCTGTTGAGCTGGATCGAAGGCCGCCGCGTACCGCGCAGCACCGAGAGTTTCCACGTGCTATCCCGCATTGAGCGCCGCTACAGGCTGCCGGAGGGCTACTTCAAGGCAAAGCTTCCGCACCCGTCACGATCCGCTTCGGGTTTTAATCTGTCCGGGATCGAACCGGCGGAGCGGCGCCGGCTCGCGTGGCACCTTCCGGAGGATTTTAACGCGCTGCCATTTCAGAAGCGTGAAGAGATCGTCGACTGGGTTCGGCGGGTTATCATCAGCGGCTCGACCGACTACAGAAAATTTCAGGCAGCCGCCGCCAAGCAGCGGTACGCGATCCGCTTTCCAGGCGTATCCTATGGCGGTCGGGCGCCGAGGGATGGGAAAATCCTTGTTCCCGCGAACTACGAGGAAACGTGGATAGAAGATCCCGACCTGCTGTCTGGTGTCATCGAGGCGCCACCGGCGTTGGCGATGGAAATGGCCGACCTTGTGCGCTTCAAGACTTCGGCTCTCACGTCGGTTGGTTTCCAGCGAAACGGTGTCTGGGGCGAGGAGACGGCGTCTCAGAAGATCGAGCATCTCGGGCTCATGTTCGGCGCCCTTGCCGCGGCCAAAGACGGGGAGGTCCGGGGTAATGGCGTGCCGCTGCGTCAACTGACCTTCGGACTGTTGCTCTTTCCCGGCGTGTGGGACTGGTATTTGCAATGGCGTGAAACGCGGCGCGGCTTCTATACCGCCTGGGAGGTGGATATGCTGCGAATTGCCTTGGCGATTACCAAGGAAGACACCGGATGGCTTCGCCAACATCCCGAGCTTCTCGCTCGCGTTCAGCCGATCGCCGGTCTTGTCTCGCAGAACGAAATCGACTATGCTTATGCGGATTGGCATGGTGCCTGCGACGATTTCCACAAACATGCTGCTCATCGTGTGAAGGAGATCCAGCGGATTGCCCGCGTCCACCGCGATCCGTTCGAGCCGATCATGCCGGTCCTCGAGGCGGCAAGTCCTGTCGGCGAGTACCGCAAGATAACTGAAGAGATCATCCGCCTGATGCCGGATGAACATCGGTATCCTCGGTCTGCCGCGGAGGCTGTTCGCGCGTTTTTGATGCTGAGGCTGGGCTTGCATCTTGGGCTGAGGCAGAAAAATCTGCGCCAGCTCATGCTTTGCCCCAAAGGTCATGTGCCCCGTTCCGAGCGTGTTCTGGAAAAGATGAAGCGCGGCGAGATGCGCTGGAGCGACCGCGAAGGTGGCTGGGAAGTGTTCATCCCAGCGGTCGCGTTCAAGAACGCTCACTCATCGTTCTTTGGCGATAAGCCGTTTCGCCTTATCCTGCCGGACCTCTTGGATTTGTACGAATACATCGACGCCTATGTCGAACGGCATCGCGCGCTACTCCTGCGATCGGCCGCCGATCCCGGCACTTTCTTCGTCAAGACCGTCAAGACGACCAGCACCGATGCCGCTTACGACGTCACAACCTTCTACGAGGCCTGGCGTCTGACTATCCAGCGTTACGGGATCTACAACCCTTACACTGGGCGAGGCGCGATCAAGGGGCTATTGCCGCATGGTCCCCACAACGTGCGCGACGTGCTTGCGACCCACATCCTGAAGCAGACCGGCTCCTACGAGCAGGCGAGCTATGCAATCCAGGACACCGCCGAGATGGTTGCCAAGCACTATGGGCGCTTCCTTCCCCAGGACAAGGCAGCGCTCGCCGCCCGTATTCTCAATCAGGTCTGGGAGGCCGCATAGCTTCAACGAGACGTCGGAAATTATTTCCGACGTCTCGACTCGGTTTTGGCCTCGCGTGCCCAGGGCGGCGGCAAACGTTGTTCGATCCACGGCAGCAGCCTGATGGGTTTTGGTTCGATGCCAGACGTGATGATAGGATACTTGCTGAGGGCGTCGCGCATGAGTGGAAGTCCGGCCGGGTTGGTATAGCGGAGACTGGTCTCATCGCCTTCGCCTAATCGGCCCGAAATATCATTGATGATTAGTGGCGCAACCCCTGCCTGGAGGAGTGTATCCGCCATGCCGTGACGGAGCGCGTGGAAGGCGCGCTTCCACATTTTATCTCCCAAGGACCGTGCCATCATCGGGAGGAAGACGTCGTAGAAACGGTCGCCCGGATCATTCGTTGTCTTGTGGGAAATAAGGTCCGGGAACACGGCCTTGTATCCCAGCGTCTGTAGAGCAACGCAGTAATCCATGAAGCCCAAACGGATCAATTCGTCGGGAAGAGGCAGCACTCGCTCCGATTGCTCGGTCTTCAATCGCCGAAACTCGTTCGTGCGAAGGACGATCACGAGACCATCGTCATCTTCCTCGATATCGTTCAATGAAAGACCAGCGAACTCCTTTCTGCGGGCGCCAAGATAGGTGAACATGATGGGCAGGAAATAGGCCGCGTCATGGAAGACGTGTGGGCCCGGCTTGCCGCGGCCGCGATCGTGGTTCAGGGAGCCGGTATAGACCGGGCAGGAGAAAAGCGGCCGGATCTCGTCTGGTTTCGGCTTGTGTTGTTGCCTGCGGATAGAGCCGGCCTTGGGCTTTTTCGGTCTCAGACCCTCGAAGCTCCAATCGTCGAGTTCAAAGCCGTGCCCGCGCACATGCTTGAGGAAGTGGTTCAGGTTTCCGAAGTGCTTGCGGATAGTCGCGGCGCTTAAGCCGACGGCCGCCTCCTTGCCCTCCGTCTCGGCCTGCTCGCGCAGCTTCTCCCCTTCGGCTCGTAGCTCGGGTGCCGACATCGCCCTCATTCTGGCGCTCTGTCCCCAACGCGTCGGAATGTTATTGAAGTGCTGGCGCAGCTTGCCGAGGTGGTATTGGCTGATCTGACCGGTATGCTCGATGCCGTATTCTTCAAGCACGCTCTTGAACATGCGAACCAGAGCGCGGGCATCGCGTGCCGTACTGTCGTCCCAGGCGTCCTTCATGTTCTGGGCGAGCTTTTCGCATTCGGCCTCGAAATCCGCGACCCGAATAACCGGCTGCGTTTTCACACCATCGTCGCTTTCGATAGCAGCGTGTCGCGGTGATGGAGATAGATCGAGCACAGCGAACGGGAAGGGCTCGGGAGGGCTTGGTGGCGAAGCATCTTCGACCGGAATCGCGATCAGGGGTGCCGGTGGCATGGCGATCTCAGGCGCCTGTTCGTAGGCAACAGGATGCGGCTTTGGCCTTGACCCGCCTGTGAGTTCGCTGAGATTTCGGTCTGCGAGAGGATGCCTCTCTGCAACGTCGAACAGCGCTTCTGCCCGACCGCTGAAATAGGCCTTCATTGCCTTTTCGTGGTTGAGGGCGTTTTGGCTGATATCGAACTGATGCATCAGCATTCGAATTCCATCCTGGAAGCCACGGGTGTTCGCCTCATGGAGCAATTCGATATAGTTCGATCTGATCGCAAAGATATGTGAGGCAGGGACCCCGTTTTCGAGCAGGTACCTGGATCCGCTGCAGCCGTCCTTCAGTGTCAGGTTCTGGCGGATGCCAAACAATGCGAGCAGCTTGTATGCCCAGCCATTCTCCAGATCGAGTTCCAGTTCCTCGATGTCAGCCGGGCGGCCATAGCGTCTTGCGACGATCGAGATGTCTTCGAGATGCAGGAGCATCACGTCCCGTTCATGTTCGCAAAGCTTTTGGAGCTGCGCCTTCGACATTGGTTCCTTCGATTTCATCTTCAGTTCGGCCATCAGCGTGTTGAGCTTTCTGCCGATGACTTCAGCCTTTTTATGATCGGAACAATGAAGGCTCAGTGAAAGCCGGCTGCCCGGCTGGCACCGTGCGAAAGAAGCTGGAACACGTGCGCGCCAGTAAAAGATGTTGCCGCGGCGAATTAGGTTCTCGACGTCGTGGCGGACCGCCATGAGATTCTTGCCCTTGCCTGCCACCGGCGACGCCGCGACGTGGGTCGCATGGGCATCACCTGTGGGCTACAGTTCTGGGCATCAGGTCGCCAATGATGCCAAAACGATATCCGGCACGACTGGAAAATCAAGGAATTAAGGGGATTTAGAGAGAATTGGCTGGGGAACCTGGACTCGAACCAAGATTAACGGAGTCAGAGTCCGTCGTTCTACCATTGAACTATTCCCCAGCAGGTGCGGCGCTCGAAGCGCTCCGCTGGTGTGCGGCGCTTATAAACAAAACTTGGCGGAATGCAAATACCTGTTTTGAAAAAAATCGAACCTTGTTGTGGAGCGATCGTAACCCCTTTGTAAAGGCATCCTAAAAAGAGTTTGGTGTTTCGGCCCGGCGCTGGTATTCTTGCCGCAACGCAAAATCGAATGAGCGCCAGCTGCATACCTTTCTGGACTTGCGCGGCGCGATGGATAACGAACGTGAAAGACCCCGAAGGCGGCGTGAAGCCGCAACTTGACGGGGCGTCGGCGGCAGGTCGTGGGGATGGTAAAAAATCCCGGCGCCGCAAGGGCAAGCGAGGCGGGCATTCCCGCAACGCGGCTCCTCCCGCCCAGCATGTCTCTTCCGGTGAACTCGGAGAGACCGCGCGCCCAACGGATCATGTCGCCGGGAATCCGGCCCGAAAGCGCAAGCGCCGCCGTGGTGCGGGTGGACCTTCCGAAGCTGCGTCTAAAAGACCCCAGGGTGAAGACAAGATTGTCGCGGCCGACCAGCCTGCGCGCCCGGACGGCGACACGCCACCCAGCCGTCGAAATCGTCGCAAGCATCGCGGCAAGCGCGGTCTGCAGGGGCGTCCACTCGCCCAGCAGAAGCCTGCCGCCCAGGTGCAGCCGCAGCCATCGGCTCCGGTCGCGCGATCCGGCGGTGACAACCGGACGGCGGAAGCGCCCGGGCGCACCCAGCGGCCGGCCGAGCGGGACCAGCAGCGGTCCACACCGGCGCAACATCCCTGGCCGGACGAACTCTATGCCGCTCTCGATCTCGGCACCAACAACTGCCGCCTGCTGATTGCCCAGCCGACGCGGCCCGGGCAGTTTCGCGTCGTTGACGCCTTTTCGCGCATCGTGCGCCTCGGGGAAGGGCTCGCGGCAAGCGGCCGGCTTTCCGACGACGCCATGGATCGCGCGGTCGATGCCTTGCGCGTCTGCGCCTCGAAGCTGAAGAATCGCGAAATCCGCCGCATGCGGCTGATCGCGACCGAGGCCTGCCGGCAGGCAAGCAACGGAGCTGAGTTTCTCGAGCGCGTCGTCACCGAAACCGGTCTCGAGCTCGAGGTCATCGATCGTGAGACCGAAGCGCGGCTCGCCGTTTCCGGCTGCTCGTCGCTCGTCGGTCGCGAAACGCGGTCGGTCGTCCTCTTCGATATCGGCGGCGGCTCTTCGGAAATCGCGGTCATTCGCATCGGCGACAGCCGCTTCAATCGCCTTGCCAATCACATCACCCACTGGACGTCCTTGCCGGTCGGCGTCGTCACGCTGTCGGAGCGCCACGGCGGCCGGGATGTGACGCCCGATGTTTTCGAAGGCATGGTGGCGGAAGTGGCAGGCATGCTTTCCGGCTTCGATTGCCCGGCCATCGACATCGGCCAGGCGGATGATTTTCATCTGATCGGCACATCGGGAACGGTCACGACGCTCGCGGGCGTTCATCTCGATCTGCCGCGCTACGACCGCCGCAAGGTGGATGGCATCTGGCTTTCCGACGACGAGGTCTCGGCGATGCAGGCAAAGCTGTTGTCGTGGGATTTCGAAAGCCGTGCGGCCAATCCGTGCATCGGGCCGGATCGTGCCGATCTGGTGCTCGCCGGCTGCGCCATTCTCGAGGCGATCCGTCGCCGCTGGCCGAGCCCGCGCATGCGGGTGGCCGATCGCGGCTTGAGGGAAGGCCTGTTGACAGACATGATGGCGGACGACGGCGTCTGGCGGCGCCACCGCAACCGCCGCGGCCAACGCGGCAAATAGGGGACAGGGCATGGCGAAGCCAACGATTGCGGGCAACCGCACCGGCCGCAAACTCGGCCAGCGCGTCAAGAACAAGAAGATGAAGGCGTCGTCGCGGCAGTGGCTGCAGCGCCACATCAACGATCCCTACGTGCAACGCGCCCAGCTTGAGGGTTATCGCGCACGCGCCGCCTTCAAGCTGCTGGAGATCGACGAGAAGCACAGTATCCTGAAGGGCGCGCGCCGCATCATCGACCTTGGTGCTGCCCCGGGCAGTTGGTCGCAGATCGCCGCCAAGGTTACCGGTTCCACGGATGACGATACCCGCGTCGCCGCGATCGACTTCCTGGAGATGGCTCCGCTGCCGGGCGTAAAGATCCTCCAACTGGACTTCCTCGATCCCTCGGCGCCGGCCCAGCTGATCGAAGCTGTCGGCGGTACGCCGGATCTGGTGCTTTCGGATATGGCGGCGCCGACGACAGGCCACCACCGCACCGACCACCTGCGCACCATGCATCTTTGCGAAGTGGCAGCCCATTTCGCTATCGAGGTGTTGGGCGAGGGCGGCCATTTCCTGGCGAAGACCTTCCAGGGCGGCACCGAGCGCGACCTTCTCAACATGCTGAAGCGGCATTTCAAGCAGGTCGTCCACGTCAAGCCGGCCTCGTCGCGGGCGGAATCGGTCGAAATGTTCCTGCTCGCGAAGCACTTCAAGGGCCGTCAAGCCGAACCTGACGTTACGGAAGCTTGATCTTTGGGCTGTTCTTGGGTGATGATCGGTCTCCCAAGACCTGGAATGCCCGGCCACCATGCTCTTATACCTGACCCTCGGAACCAACGACATCGATCAGGCACGACGATTCTACGATATCGTCCTGCCGCTTCTCGGCTATCGACGCCAACGCCACTCGGAAGAGGAAATCGGTTACTCCGCCGACGGCGATACCCGCTGCCGGCTCTGGATCGTCACGCCCTTCAACCGCAGGCGGGCCACGAGCGGCAACGGTTCGATGGTGGCGCTGCATGCCGATCGACGCGCCGATGTCGATGCGTTTCATGCCGCGGCGCTTGCGGCCGGCGGCATTGACGAGGGAGCGCCGGGCTTGCGGCCGTTCCATGCCAACTTCTACGCTGCCTATGTCCGCGATCCCGATGGCAACAAGCTGAGCGCCGTCTGCGAGAACCCGGAATAGACCTACTTCACGGCCTGCTGTTCGGCTTCGATCGTCGCTGGCGTCACCCGCGCGGCGCGATGGCCGGAGACGAGCGCGCCGGCGCTCTTGTCCATCCGGATGAAGGGAATGGTCGCCACGACCGTCAGGATCGCGATCACGTAGAAGGCGACGTGGAAGTCGGCCACCTGCAGCGCCTCGCCACGGAAATAGATCGAGGTTTCCAGGATCGCGGCGGCAACGGCGACGCCGAGTGCCAGGCTGATCTGCTGCATGACCGAGCTCATTGACGTTGCCTGACTGGCCTGCGCATCGTCGATATCTGCGAACGCCAGGGCGTTGACGCCGGTAAAGAAGAACGACCGTGAGAAACCGCCGACCAGAAGGATGGCGATGATTACGAGATGCGGCGTCTGCGGGGTAAAGAAGCCGGTTGCGACCGTCACGATCGTCGTGACAGCTGCCGCTGAAAGCAAGGTCGTGCGGAAGCCGGCCGCCGCAAAGACGCGACGCGCCATGAACTTGGTGGTGATCGCGCCGATCGCGCCGGCAAAGGTGATAAGGCCGGATTGGAACGGCGTCAGGCCGAAGCCGAGCTGCAGCATCAGCGGCGTCAGGAACGGCATGGCGCCTATACAGATGCGAAACAGCGTGCCGCCCGTGGTCGATGCCCGGAAGGTCGGGGTACGGAAGAGTTTCAGGTTGAGGATCGGCGCTGGATGCCGCTTGGCATGGCGAACGTAGAGAAAGCCGCAGACGAGGCCGATCACCGTGGCCGTGATGCCGATGATGGGCGGCAGCGCCGGCAGGCTGACGACGGAGAGGCCGAAGACCACACCGGCCGCCGAAAACGACGTCAGCACGAAGCCGACGACGTCAAGCTTCGGCGGCGCGGTCGCTTCTACTTCCGGCAGGAAGATTGTTGCCAGCCAGACGCCGATGATGCCGACCGGCACGTTGATCAGGAAGATCCAGTGCCAGCTGAAGTAGGTGGTGATGAAGCCGCCGAGCGGCGGTCCGGCCAGCGGCCCGACCAGCGCCGGAATGGTCAGCAGCGCCATGGCCGAAACCAGCTCGCTGCGCTTCGTCGTTCGTAGCAACACCAGGCGACCGACCGGCGTCATCATCGCGCCGCCCATGCCCTGCAGGAAGCGAGCGACGACGAACTCGATCAGGCCGGACGAGGCCGCGCAACAGATAGAGCCGACGACGAAGACGCAGATGGCGAGGCGGAAGATGCGCTTGGCGCCGAACCTGTCCGCCATCCAGCCGCTGATCGGAATGAACACCGCGAGCGACACCATGTAGGAGGTCAGCGCCAGCTTCAGCGTGATCGGCCCGACATGAAGGTCGTTGGCGATGGCGGGAAGGGCGGTCGCGATTACGGTGGAGTCCATCTGCTCCATGAAGAGAGCGACGGCGAGGATCAGGGGAACAATGCGGTTCATACGCGAATGCCTTGAAGGTCTTGCGAAGGCGGCTCGGAAAGCCAGTGCTCTGTAGTCCTCGGCAAAGCCGCTGCCAACCTTTCATTCCGGTTCGGGAACACGTTTGCATCACGTCTGCGTGAGACAACTTGCGCTGAAGTTGCGATGCCCGAAATTGACATCTGTTTGTTTCGGCTCGCTGCAATAAGCGGCGGGTCGGTTCCGATTTTGGGGGCTTGCGGCCAGAGCGCCGCGCGTTATTGGAAGGATGGGGACATGACCGCACCGTTGGGGATGAGACGGCGTACGCTGTTCGTCGCGGGCATCAGCCTGCTGGCGGCGCCGATGATTTTGAAAGAGACGGCCGCAATGGCCGCAAGTGGAGACAACACCAAGATGGATGCGACACCGCAGCCCCAGTTCAATCAGTTCAAGCTCGGCTCCTTCAAGTTCACCGTCTTCAAGGACGGCGCCACGATTGCCGAAAAGCCCTATGAAACCTTCGGAACCAACCAGAAGCCGGAAACCGTCCAGGAACTGCTCGCGAAGAATTTCCTGCCGGGCGATAAGTTCGTCAACTCTTACGCCCCGACGCTGATCGACACCGGTTCGGATGTGATCCTCGTCGACACCGGCTTTGGTGAAGGCGGCCGCGCCCGCGGCAGTGGCCTGCTTCGCGATGGGTTAAAGGCGGCCGGTTATTCGCCCGACGATATTACGGTGGTCGCGCTGACGCACCTGCATGGCGATCACATCGGCGGCCTGCTGGAAGGCGGCAAGCCTGCCTTCAAGAATGCACGATATGTCATCGGCCAGATCGAGTACGACTTCTGGACCGACAAGGCCCGCGAAGGTACGCCGGCCGAAGGCGGTCACAAGGCGGTTCTCGCCAACGTCGTGCCGCTTGCCGAGAAGGCGACGTTCATTGGCGATGGCGGGACCATCGCAAGCGGCATCACGGCTATGCTGGCACCGGGCCATACGCAGGGTCACATGGTTTTCCATGTCGAATCCGAGGGCAAGCGCCTGGTCGCAACGGGCGATACCGCCAATCACTATATCCTGTCGCTGCAGAAGCCCGACTGGGAGGTCCGTTTCGATATGGACAAGGCCCAGGCCGCCGCAACCCGTCGCAAGGTGTTCGGCATGATCGCCGCCGAGAAGATCGCCTTTGTCGGCTATCACATGCCGTTCCCTTCGGTCGGCTTCGTGGAAACCTACGAGGACGGCTATCGCTTCGTTCCGAAGACCTATCAGTTCGACCTGTGAAGTCGCTGCATGGCAGCCATACCAGGCCCGGCGGATACGCCGGGCTTTTTGCTATTCCCTTCCTGTCATAGACGTGTTACCAGCCCTCGCCAACTTCCAAAGCAACCCTTGCACACCGCCGGTGCGGACGATTCGTTCCGGGAGGCGTTGCATTTTTCTTAATTGAAGGAATTGGCCATGGCTCGCATCATAGAAACGCCAACCGGTTTGGACGCACTCACCTTCGATGATGTGCTCCTGCAGCCCGGTCATTCCGAGGTTCTGCCTGGCCAGACGAGCGTCGCAACCCGCATCGCCACCGATTTCGAGCTGAACATTCCGATCATTTCTTCGGCCATGGACACCGTCACGGAAAGCCGCCTCGCGATCGCCATGGCGCAGGCCGGCGGTCTCGGCGTCATCCACAAGAACCTGACGCCAGCCGAGCAGGCCGAGCAGGTCCGCCAGGTCAAGAAGTTCGAAAGCGGCATGGTCGTCAACCCGGTGACGATCGGCCCCGACGCGACGCTCGCCGATGCGCTCGCCTTGATGAAGATCCACAGCATCTCGGGCATTCCCGTTGTCGAAAAGACCGGCCGTCTTGTCGGCATTCTGACCAACCGCGACGTTCGCTTCGCGTCCGATCCGAGCCAGAAGATCTACGAGCTGATGACGCGCGAGAACCTCGTTACCGTCAAGGAAAGCGTCAATCAGCAGGAAGCCAAGCGCCTGCTGCACTCCCATCGCATCGAGAAGCTGCTGGTGGTGGATGGCGAAGGCCGTTGCGTCGGTCTCATCACCGTCAAGGACATCGAGAAGTCGCAGCTGAACCCGAATGCATCGAAGGACGCGCAGGGCCGCCTCCGTGCCGCTGCCGCCGTCGGCGTCGGTGACGATGGCTTCGATCGCGCCGAGCGCCTGATCGAAGCCGGCGTCGACCTGCTCGTGGTCGATACCGCGCATGGCCACTCGCAGGGCGTTCTTAATGCCGTGGCGCGCGTCAAGAAGCTCTCCAACTCCGTGCGGGTCATGGCCGGCAACGTCGCCACATCCGATGGTACCAAGGCGCTGATCGATGCCGGCGCGGATGCCGTCAAGGTCGGTATCGGCCCCGGCTCCATCTGCACGACGCGCATCGTCGCTGGCGTCGGCGTTCCGCAGCTCGCCGCCATCATGTCGGCCGTCGAGGCGGCACGCGCCCAGGATATCCCCGTCATCGCCGACGGCGGTATCAAGTTCTCCGGCGATGTTGCCAAGGCGATCGCATCCGGCGCCTCCGCCGTGATGATCGGCTCGCTGCTCGCAGGCACGGATGAAAGCCCGGGCGAAGTCTATCTCTACCAGGGCCGTTCCTTCAAAGCCTATCGCGGCATGGGCTCCGTCGGCGCCATGGCGCGTGGCTCGGCAGACCGTTACTTCCAGGCCGAAGTGCGCGACACGCTGAAGCTCGTGCCGGAGGGCATCGAAGGCCAGGTTCCCTACAAGGGTCCGGTATCCGGCGTTCTGCACCAGCTCGCAGGCGGCCTCAAGGCCGCCATGGGTTATGTCGGCGGCAAGGACATCAAGGACTTCCAGGAGCGCGCAACCTTCGTGCGCATCTCCGGCGCCGGCCTTCGCGAAAGCCATCCGCATGATGTGACGATCACCCGCGAAAGCCCGAACTATCCGAGCGCCGGCGGCTGAGAATGAACGCGGGCAGCCGTATTCCGCTCTGGATTATAGCGCTGCTCGCAGCCCTCTGCCTGGGCGTGCTTGCGTGGACGACATTCGGCTTTGTCGTCCCCTTCAAGCACGAGACCGGCCAGGCGGTCCTCGATGTCTACTTCGCCGGTTACGACGAGCTGACCGTCGGCCGGATGCAGCGATTGCTCGAGCAGAACGAAGTCGCCGACAATCTGCTGAGGGCAATGTATCTTGGCCCTGAGCTGATCTTTCCCGCCCTTCTGGCGACGCTCCTTTTCCTCGTCATTCTGCGACTGCGGACGGCGGTGCCGGATCAAGCCCGGCCGACCAGCTCTCTGGTGTTGAAGGTAATCTCTGCGTTGCCGTTCGTCTACGGCGTTGCCGACTACGGCGAAAACCTGTCGAGCCTGATTGCGTTCGGAGACAGCACCTCGGCTACTTTCGCAGCCGGGATCCTGCCGTGGATGACAAAGCTGAAATTCGCGAGCCTCGCCGTCTGCCTGATCCTCATCGTGCGCTTCGCGATCATTCGCTACATGGCTCTCGGTCAGCGCGAGGAGCGCTGACGTCGGGCAGGGGCGCATTGCCGCAATCTCCACCATGTGACTGGAAAGCCCAACTCTTTTCCTCTACAGCGCTCAGCTCAAAGCAAAGGCGTCAAGGAGAAGACCATATGACCGGCTACGAGATGTTCTGGCCCATTATAGCTCACGCAGCGCTGGTCTATGGACTGTACATGCTCCTCGGTTTCCGCCGTATGCGGATGGTTCGCGCCGGAAAGGTTGCCATCTCCGACTACCGCGAAAATCGCTCGGAGCCCCAGGAGAGCCTGTTCATCAAGAACAGCCTCGCCAACCAGTTCGAATTGCCCGTCCTCTTCTATGCCTGCTGCGTTCTGCTCTACATGACCGAAGCCGACAACATCGTTGCCGTGGTGCTGGCCTGGATCTTCGTGGCCCTTCGCTATCTGCATGCGGCTGTGCATGTGACCAGCAACAACGTGCGCTACCGCAGCCCTCTGTTCGGCGCGGGCTATGTTGTTCTCGGCGTCATGTGGGTGTGGCTTGCGGTCTGGATGACCTTCCCCAACGGCTGAGCGTTGAGGTAACGCAGTTTTGTAATCGCGTTACCGGTGGCTGTCCTATGTTTTCCCTCGGAAACTCTGGGTAGGGAACAGGAGGCCCCAAAATGGACAAGCCGGAAATCACGCAGGCGATGATCAACGCCTACGACGAATACACGCATCTGACGCTCGACCGCCGCAACTTCATGGACAAGCTGACGAAGCTGGCAGGCTCCGCTGGCGCGGCGGCAGTCATCGTCCCCATGCTCGCTGCCAGCAAGGCGAGCGCCGAGATGATTGCGGCAGAAGATCCCCGGCTGGTTGCCAAGGATGTGACCTATCCTGGCGGATACGGCGAAATGAAGGGCTATCTGGTCGAGCCGAAAGACGCATCGGGCAAGCTCGGCGCGGTCATCGTCATCCACGAAAACCGCGGCCTCAATCCGCATATCAAGGACGTCGCTCGCCGCATGGCCCTCGAGGGCTTCATTGCGCTGGCGCCGGACTTTCTCTCGCCGCAGGGCGGAACGCCCGAGAACGAGGACAAGGCCCGCGAGATGTTCAGCACACTGGACCGGCCGGCCACGGTGGCGAACGCCGAGGCGACGCTCACCTATCTGGCGAAGCTCGACAATTCCAACGGCAAGGTCGGTGTTATCGGATTTTGCTGGGGCGGCGGGCTAGTCAACGATTTCGCCACCAAGTCGCCGGAGCTGAAGGCCGGTGTGGCCTATTATGGCGCCCAGCCGAAGGCCGCCGATATCCCCAACATCAAGGCGGCTCTGATGCTCCACTATGCCGGCCTCGACGACCGCATCAATGCCGGCATCGATGCCTACAAGAAAGCGCTGCAGGACAACGGCAAGGACTTCCAGATCTTCGTCTACGACGGCGTCAACCACGCCTTCAACAACGATACGTCGTTGGCCCGTTACGACAAGAAGGCCGCGGACCTTGCCTGGACCAGAACGGTCGAGTTCCTGAAGAAGAACCTTACCTGATCAGGCAGCTTCTTCGCGCGGGGCAGGGGCGACGGCAATGATCGTCTCTGCCAGCGCCTCCATCTCCTTGCCGCGATGGGTGCTGCGCCGCCAGGCAAGGCCGATCTCGCGGGCGGGCTGCGGATCAGTGAACGGCACGATGCGAATGGAGTTGCGGTTGGTCTCGGTCGGGATGGCGATCTCCGGGATCAGCGTCATGCCCATGTCGTGCGATACCATCTGCAGAAGGGTAGCCATCGAGGTTGCCCCGAAATTGACCAGGCTGCGCTTGCCGGCGCTGCAGACGGCGAGCGCCTGATCGCGCAGGCAATGCCCTTCTTCCAAAAGCAGCAGCCGATCGACATTGACCTCGTGCTCGGTCAGCGGCGACATCAGTACGGCTTCGCCGTTATCAGCGACCGCCATGAAGAACCGGTCCGTAAACAGCGGCCGCGTCTGGATGCCCTCGATATCGAGCGGGAGTGCTGCGATCACGGCATCGAGCTTGCCGGCGGAGAGGTCGGCCATCAGGCGATCGGTGACTGCTTCGCGCAGCTCCACCTCGACGCTCGGGTAGGTCGCGCGAAGATGCGGGATGAATTGCGGAACGAGATAAGGAGCCACCGTCGGAATGATCCCGATACGGATCAGGCCCTCAAGCGTGCCGCCGCCTTTTCGAGCCGTCTGTTCGAGCAAGTCGACCTGATGCAGGATCAAGCGGACGTGGTGCAGCACTTCTTCCCCCTTCGGCGTCAGGATCGTGCTCTGGCGGGTGCGCTCCACCAGTTTGGCGCCGAGGTAGTCTTCCATCTCCATGATCTGCGTCGACAGCGCGGGCTGGCTGATGTGGACCATCTCCGCGGCGCGGCCGAAGTGGCGCGTCGTCGCCAGGGCATCGAAATAGCGCATCTGTCGAAGTGTCAGCATGATAACTTCTTCCTATCGTATCCATGAGTAAATACGACTGGAGATTATCGTCGGTCAACCCGTGAAGCGACAAGCGAGAGACGGCGGCGCATCGGTCAGGCGCCGAAAACGTTGCCGATTTTCGCCACGTTCGCGAATCAGTACCCGCCCGCCATCGGGAGCCTGAATTCGCACGCGGAGACGCACCTTTTCCCGGCCAAACGAACGCGTGAACAGAGACCAAATTCGGGTGTATCGCGCAGATTTGATTTAGCTTTTACCGATGCATACAATCCGAACTATCGCGTTTACGAGTCGTGAAGAACTGAGATGCCATATCGGCCAAACGGCGCCGGCATGAACCACTTCCGTCGCTCCACATAGAACAAATGGGAACGACATGAAGGTCGGAAGTTTGGATCGCATTGGCCTCCGTCGGAAGCCGAAGCAGGAACGCAGTATTCAGCGGCTGGACCTGATTTTGTCAGCAGCCGAAACAATCATTGCCGAGAAGGGCGTGAACGCGATGCGCATGACGGAGTTGGCAATTGCCGCCAACGTCCCCATCGGTTCCGTCTATCAATATTTCCCCGAGAAGGCCGCGATCGTTAAGGCGCTGTTCGACCGGAACGCGTCAGCGATCCAGTACAAAATCGCAAACGCCTTTTCCGATGTCACGTCGGTCGATCATGCGCTCGAGGTGTTGGCCAGCACCATCGACTGGCACTACGACGACTATCGCAACGATGCCGCCTACCTCGGCATCTGGATGGGAACCGAGACCGACCAGGATTTGCTGAAGCTCAACATCGAGCACAGCGGCCGGATCGCCGGGATTTTCCACGATACGGTTCGCCGCATTGCGCCCGAGCTGGCGAATGCCGACATGGAAGCGCGCACCTATCTCTTCAGCCATCTGCTCGGAGCGTCGATCCGGCTTGCCGTCGTGACGGAAGCGTCGCTCGCCCGGCGCATTCTGGACGAGTGGAAGAACGTCATCCGCACGTCCTTCTTCGCCCCGGTAGCTGCCTGAGACCTACCAGCTCGGGACGACGTTTGAGACCTTGAGGCGGGGCTGAGCCCGCCCATAGGCGTTCTTCACATCCGGCTCCAGATTGTCGTCGACGACGGCAGGCGTGATGTTGTCGAGGCAGGCGGTGATGTGCGCGGTAATCGCGTTCATCAGCGAAATCGACACGCCCGGCCGCTTCATGATGCCGATCTGGACCGGGGGAAGGGCAGGGAAGCCGTCCACCTGGCTCAGGACCTTCATGCCGGTGCGCAACGCCGATTCCGGCATGACGGAGACAGCCATGCCGGCGAGCACGGCGGCGGCGACGACCGTGCACGACCAGCTGGTGAACAGGATCTGATGTTCGCGACCGACGGCGTCGAGTGCCGAGCAGGCAAGCTGGCGCCATTGGCAGTCGCGGCGACCGACGGCCAGCGGAACCGGTGCGTCGTCACGGATCGGATGGTTGGCCGACCCGACCCAGCAGAGCGGCTCGGTCCGCACGACATCGGACATGCGCTCACGCGGGTTATGGGTCACCAGCGCGATATCGAGTTCGCCGCGATGCATTCGCTCTGCAAGGTCCACCGAAGGCTCGCAGACGATGAAGAGTTCGACGTTCGGGTGCGTCTTGGCGAAGCGGCCGATGATTTCAGGCATGTAGCGATCGGCGTAGTCATCGGGCGTGCCGATGCGCAGCGTTCCCTCGAGCCGGTTGTCGTCGAAGGCAGCAATCGCCTCGTTGTTGAGGCGGATCATGCGTCGCGCATAGTTCAAGAGCTTCTCGCCCTCGGCGGTCAGGCGGTTGCCACGGCCATCCTTGATGAAAAGCTGCTTGCCGATGCGCTCTTCCAGCCGCCTCATCTGCATGGAGACGGCTGATTGCGTCTTGTAGACCCTGTCGGCCGCCTTGGTGAAGCTGCCGGAATCCACAATCGCGATGAAAGTCTGCAACTGATCAATATCAAGAGGCGCGGACATCAGGTCACCTATAACAATCTCTGATGATAATCATTAGAAACATTCGTTGGACTGATCAATAGGGCTTTGGCATCTTCGGCTTGCAAATCAGGCAAGTAATGGACAGGCGCCCTGCCTGTTCGCTCTCAGAAATTCAACCTTCCGTCTTCCCGCTCGACCTCGCGGGAGGGGTGGATTGTTGCGCGCTGAACGAAAGGAACTCCTATGCGCACGACAGACCGGATACTGGAACTCGACTGCACCCAGACGACAACGACGTCTTCCCAGCGTCTCGTGAACGTCTATGCATGGCTGGCATCCGTTGTGCGCGCTTTCCGCAACCGCATGGAAGTCAACCGGCTGCATGATCTCGACGACAATCAACTGAAGGACATCGGGCTTTCGCGCGCCGACCTCACGTCGGCGTTCCGTGCCTCGACCTTCTTTGAAGATCCGTCCGACGATCTCGCCCGCGTTGCCCGCAATCGCGGCCGCAACGCACTTCTCCGGACCAACGACCACTAGGTTCGGCCAGTTTTCCCCGCAGGGTGATAGCCAATAACCCTGCCTCTTGCCCGGTGATCGGCCTCCCAGCCATCTCCGGGTTTTTTTATGCCTTCGGGGGCGGCGAGGAAGGCTTCGGCATATAGCTTTCGAAGATCGCTTCCATGTTCTTCTGATAGCTCTTCTGGACCTCCAGCCCGCTGTCGAACATGGTGCTCAGCATGTTGACATAGCTTTCGGCGGCTGCCGTTCCCTCGTCCTTTGGTTCCGGCTGCTTTTCTGGAGCCGGCTTGCCGACGTTCCCCATCATTTCCTGAAATGCCTTGGCGAACGGATTGTCCAGAAATGGATTGACCGGCGCGTTTTCCCGCTCCGGCTTCGGCACGCTGAACATCAACTGCATCGCCTGGGTGAACGGGTTGTCGAAGATGCTCGGCTCAGGCGCCGCCTTTACCTTCGGCGCAAAGCCGGTGCTCTCCAGCCATCTCTGGATCGTCTCGCCCATCGCGGTATTGACGAACGGATTGACCGGCGCCGACATCTGGCCCATCGACTGCTTGAACAGGCCACCCATCAGCGTGTCGGCAATGACGGGCAGCATCTGCTTGTAGATTTCCTGGCCGATGCCGGTCATCTGCGCGGCCTGCGCGGCAACGGCACGCGAAACCTCTTTCGAGCCGAAGAGCTGCGCCAGGATGTTGTTGCCGTCGGAAATGCCCTGAGGCGTAAACGCCTTGCTCATGTCCTCGAAATACTTGGCGTAATTTCCGGAGCCGACCGACTGCATCAGGCCCATGAAGTCATAGGGATTGTTGCTGTTGCGCTTGAGCCCGGCGGAAAACGCCGGCATCAGGGCTGCCATCGCCTTGGTGGCCTGCTCCTGCGCAAGGTTGAATTGCTTGGAAACCGCGTCCATTGCAGCGCCGTTTTGTGCCTGCATCATCATGTCGAAGAGTGGCAGCATGGAAAATCCCTTTCCCCGGTTTGCGACGCGTGATTGCGTCACTATAGCCGGAAAAAGGAATGCGCAAACGGCTTTTTATTGAACACCTTAAGCAGACAGCGCCGGAAACCCGGCGCCGATCTTCAGCATCAATATTAAGCGGAAGGCGAGTGCCTTAGTACTGGTATTCCGTGAAGACGGGCTCGACCGAGCCGTTCCAGCGACCGCTGTAGAGGGCAACGAGATCTTCCGCGAGCGTCGCGCGCTTGGCGAGCACTTCGTCGAGCGGACCGAGGAAGATCGTCTCGTCCTGGCCTTCCTGATTGAGCTTGCCGCGTGCCTTCAGGCCAGCCTTGGCAACCGCCATGACTTCGCGGGCGGTGTCGTAGAGCTCGTGGCCGCGGAAGCGGGCGCGCAGACCCTGGGCGGGGACCTCGTTTCGAAGCGCGTTCACTTCGTCGAAGGTCCAGTCCTTGGTCAGCATGTCGGCAGCCTCGAGCGCTGCGTCGTCGTAGAGCAGACCGACCCAGAACGCCGGAAGCGCACAGATGCGCCGCCATGGTCCGCCATCGGCGCCGCGCATTTCGAGGAACCGCTTCAGCCGGACATCGGGGAACAGCGTCGACAGGTGGTTGGTCCAGTCGCCCATGGTCGGCTCCCAGGCAGCGACTTCGCCCTTCAGGGCGCCGTTCATGAACTGCCGGAAGGTCACATGGGTACAGTCGTGATAGCGGCCATCGCGCACGATGAAGTACATCGGAACGTCAAGTGCCCATTCCACGTAGTCGCGGAACCCGAAATCGTCGCGGAAGGTGAAGTCGAGCAAGCCGGAGCGTTGGTTGTCCGTATCGCGCCAGATGTCGCCGCGCCAGGAAAGCAATCCGTTGAGCTTGCCTTCGGTAAATGGCGACGATGCAAACAGCGCGGTCGCCAGGGATTGAAGCTTCATCGAGACGCGCATCTTCTTGCGCATGTCGGCTTCGGACGAGAAGTCGAGGTTAACCTGGATCGTGCACGTCCGGTACATCATGTCGAGACCCTGCGTGCCGATCTTCGGCATGTAGCGGCTCATGATGCCGTAGCGCGACTTCGGCATGACGGGGGTTTCCTGCAGCGTCCACTTCGGGCTGCCGCCAATGCCGAGAAACCGGATGCCCATCGGCTCGGCGATCTCGCGCAGCGTCGCCAAGTGTGTATTCGATTCCTTGCAGGTCTCATGGATCGATTGCAGCGGTGCGCCGGAGAGTTCGAACTGACCGCCGGGCTCGATCGAGATGGCGCCCATGCCGTTCGGTGCGCCAAGACCGATGATGTTGCCGTCGTCGACGATCGGATCCCATCCGCTCTTCTGCTGCAGGCCCTTCAACAGGCCGGAAATGCTGTTCTCGCCGAAATACGGAACAGGCGTGTTGTCTGCCCGGAAAAAGGCAAACTTCTCGTGCTCGGTGCCGATCCGAAATGCGTCTTCCGGCTTGTTGCCGGCAGCAAGATAATCGGTCAGCTCCTGAACCGAAGAGAGCGGCGTCTGGTCGGTGGTATCGCGAGCCATTCAAAGTACCTGTATCGGAAGGCGCCCGGAATTGGGCGTATAGGGAAGGGTGATTAGGGCCCGTCCCACGTATGTTGCAAGTGAAATTGTTTCAACGGTTCTTCAAAAATTTAGTAGCCGATTTTTGCTCAAGAATGTTGCCGCTTCAGTGCCAGTCGCCGACCGACGCCTGGATGACGGCAAGCGCTGCAACCGCAGCGGTATCGGCCCGCAAAATTCGCGGCCCGAGAGGGATTGCGGTAACGAAGTCCAGACCGCGAAGCCGTGCCCGTTCCTCTTCCGAGAATCCGCCTTCGGGCCCAACCAGCAATGCCAGCTTGCGCTCGGATATCTTGGCGAGAAGCGGCAGCGGATTTTGCCCGGCATCGCCTTCGTCGCAGTAGATGATGCGTCGGTCGTTCGGCCATGTGTCGAGGAGATCGAAGAGCCGGACCGGGGCGGCAACGTCTGGGATGCCAAGGATGCCGCATTGCTCGGCGGCCTCGATGACGTTGGCTCTAAGCTTGTCGAGGCTGGTGATCTTGCCCTGGACATGCTGCGTCATCACAGGCTGCAGAACGCCGGCGCCCATCTCGACGGCCTTCTGGACGAGATAGTCGAGGCGACCGACCTTCAGCGGCGCGAAGAGATAATGCAGGTCTGAAGGCGCCGGCTGCGGCCGTGTCTGCTCCTCCGGCACAAGCAGGATGCGCTTGCGGGTCGGAAACGAAACGCGGACTTTCCATTCGCCGTCGCGCCCGTTGAAGACAAGAAGCTCGGCGCCGTCGGTCATGCGCAGGACATTGGCCAGGTAGTTGAACTGGTCGGCGCCGACCTCGACGCTGCCGCCCAGCGACAATGGGGCGTCAACAAAGAGCCGCTGCATCCGAAAATTGGCGCGCATAGAGAATATCCCGCTTAGACGAAGAGGAAGACCATAAGCCAGTAAAGAACAGCCGCAAGCGCGCCGGATGCCGGTACGGTGATGACCCAGGCCGCGATGATCGTCATGAAGTGCGAGCGGCGAACCAGATAGCGGCGACGCACCTCGTGGGTGTTCGGGTCCTCGGGCTCGTCGATCACCCAGACCTCAGCCCGGCGCTTGAGATAGGCGAGCCGTTGCTTGGAGTTGCGGGTATACCATTCGCGGAAGAAGCCGACGCCGAAGACCGAACCGACCGCGATATGCGTGGTACTGACAGGCAGGCCGAGCCAGGACGCGATAATAACCGTGAACGCCGTCGACGATGCAACGCAATAGGCGCGCATCGGATTGAGTTTGGTAATCTGTTCACCGACCAGTCGGATCAGGCGTGGACCGAACAGCAGCAGACCGACCGAAATGCCGAAGGCACCGATGAGCATGACCCAGATCGGCGGCCCCGCATTGTCACCGAGAGGATGACCAAGGGAGACACGCACGATCGCCGACAACGGACCGACGGCATTGGAAACGTCGTTTGCGCCATGCGCGAAGGAAAGCAGCGCCGCCGATCCGATCAGAGGCAATCGAAAGAGAACCCGGAGCGAACTGTTGCGGTTCTCGAGCCCTTCCGCCTGCTTGCGCACCAACGGGGCGACGACGAGCCAGCCGAGCACGCCGGCTGCAATGCCGATGAGGATAATGGTCCGCGACGAAAAGCTATGGGCGGTCTCGAGCTGAAGGATCATGTAGCTGGTGAAGCCGCCGATCATCATCGCGATCAGGACGGGCACCCAGCGCTTGGCGGCCGAGATCTTGTCCTCGCGGTAAATGATGAAGGTCTTCACCAGATAGAGCAGGCCCGCCGCGATGACGCCGCCGATTAGCGGCGAGGTGATCCAGCTCGATGTGATTTCCGCCAACACCCGCCAGTTGACGGGCTCGGGACCGACCGCGCCGATGCCGGCGCCGATAACCGCGCCCACGATGGAGTGCGTGGTCGAGACCGGCGCATTCATCCAGGTCGCGAGGTTGATCCACAATGCGGCTGCCATCAGCGCCGCCATCATGATCCAGCCGAGTGTGCCGGCCGGAATCTGGACTGCATCGACAATGCTTGAGGAGATCGTCTTGACGACCTCGCCGCCCGCGATCGTCGCGCCGAGAATCTCGAAAATGGCGGCGATGACAAGCGCCTGACCCATCGTGATGGCACGCGCGCCGACCGCTGCGCCGACGTTGTTGGTCACGTCGTTCGCGCCGATGTTCATGGCCATGTAGGCGGCGAGTGCGGCAGCGGCGATAACCAGCCCGGCGCCCGGACGATCAAGCACGTAGACGCCGGCAAACAGCATTGCGAGGCCAAGGAAGACCATGCCGATACCGGGGGTGATCAGCTTGCGCGAGACGAATTTCGACGCGTCCTCGACATGCATGAGCTTGTCGAGATCCTTGTCGAGCGTTCGTTTCCTGAGGACTGTTGGACGGTCCGGCATGCTGTTCCCTATCGTTGAACGCTGCTTTAACGCTGCTGAGTTCGGCAGCGCAAGATGGCAGCGTTCATTCCGCGGGAATTTGCGTCGGCATGGAGTGTGTCAGCCTGTCGACCATGCGCCGCTTGAACAGCAGGAACAAGGCGCTGAGTTCGGACTCCTGCACGCGCTTCGCGGCTTCCTCGCAGGAGACCCATTCCGTGCGGCGCTCGCCCTTCTCCTTGAAGTTCTTCGCCATCGTCGAAACCTCAAGCACGTAGACCTGAACCTTGCAGGTCACCTTCAGGCCGTTCTTGAGCACCTTGGGATAGTGGTAGCAGCCGATCGTTTCGCTTTCGACCGTGCCGCGGACGCCGGCTTCCTCGTAGGCTTCCCGTGCGGCCACCTCGTACGACGTCTTGCCGTCCATGGGCCATCCCTTCGGCATCACCCAGCGGCCGGTGTCACGGCTCGTCAGTAGCAAGACCTCAAGGGAACCGGATTTCTTGCTCACCCGATAACAAAGCGCTGCATATTGCTGGCGCGGGGGGCGCCGGAACATCAGCTGCACATCAGAGGCCAGGCGGGCAAGAAGAGTCAATGGTCGGGTCACCTTTACGGTTTGGTGTATTTATTGTCCTGTCAGTATCTTGCAGGAAGCTTGCGCGATCCCTGTTTATTGCTTTGCTTTCGCGGGAGGCTTCAAACATACCAATAAATGGTTTCGTTTTGATTTCGGTTTAGAGAAACCGTCATCGAATAGTCTGATTCCGTCGCATTCACAGGAACTAATATGTTCCTTTGCTTTGTCGCAATCAATCGCGCTTTTTGATGATGCACCGATATCTGAATACTGTGGTGATTCTGCGGCTTATCTGCCCAAAAAAGGTTGCCGGCTAATGTTGGTGGATGGATTTGGGACGCTTTTTTCTGTCGAAGAAACAGAAATGTCCGTGCCTTTCAAACGCCGATCTGTCTAACAATGGCCGACCGCGAAAGGAACGACCATGGAAAGACAGGCAACTCGCATCGACTGGATCGGCGGCAGCTGCCGTCTTCTCAACACTACGGCGACCGAATTTCGCGAAACACAGCCTTTTAAGGGGCTTGCGATCGGAACCGGCATCCATCTGGAGCCGAAGACAGTCGCGCTTCTGATGACGCTGAAGGCCGGCGGCGCGCGTCTCGTCTGCACCGGCAATCTAAACAGCACTCAGCCCGCGACCGTTGATTTTCTTCGCGCCGAAGGCTTCACCGTTTTCGCAACCCAGACGACGGACGCCGAGGCCCATCATCAAAGCCTTGAGGCGGTGATTGCCGAAAAACCGGATCTGCTGCTTGATAATGGCGGCGATCTTTTCGCCATCGCCGCGGAGAGTCCCTATCCGCAGCTCCTCGGCGGCACGGAGGAGACGACATCGGGCCGCACCCGGCTGATGCCGCTGCGCGACAAGCTCAAAATGCCGATCCTCGTGATCAACGACAGCCCGATCAAGCAGTTCGCGGAAAACAGGCACGCCGTCGGCCAGAGCCTGTTCGAGAGCTACATGCGCTTCACCAATCGCTCCACCAATGGCAAGCGCGTGACGGTCTTCGGCTACGGAGCCTGCGGCAAGGGCACCGCCGCCTGCTTCCGCAATGCCTTCTCGCAGGTCAGCGTCGTCGACGTCGACCCAGTGACGTCGCTCGAAGCGCATCTCGATGGGTTTCTGACGCCGCTGCGGCAGCAGGCCATCAGGTCCGCCGACGTGCTGATCACAGTAACGGGTTACCCCGATATCGTGACCGCCAAGGATCTGCCGCTATTGAAGGATGGCGTCATCCTGATGAACGGCGGGCATTTCCCGACCGAGATCGACGTTGCGGCTTTTCGCAATCATCCCGACGTCGCAAGCCGCGGCGTCTACGAGGCGGATGGCATCGAAACCCTTCATCTGAAGGACGGCCGGGCAATCCATATTCTCGGCGGCGGCCACATGGCCAATCTCGCCGGCCCGCGCCCGCTCGGCAATTCGGTGGAATCGATGGATCTCGGCTTCACGCTTCAGGCGAGGTGCCTCGAACGTATTGCCCGTCGCGACGCAGGCCCGGAGGCCTGCGTCGTCCCGGTACCGTCAGACATCGACGCTGCCGTCGCCAACGCCTATCTCGATCTGGCACGGTAGGGGCGCGTGCACCTGCCGCATCAGGCGATGTCGATAACGAGCTTGCCGTTGGCCTGCTTGTTTTCGATCAGGGCATGCGTCTCCGCAACGTCGACAAGGCCGAACCGGCGGTCGTCAAGCTTGGGAACCAGCTTTCCGCTTTCGGCAAGCTTGGTCACCTCGTGCATGATCTTCCCGTGGTGTTCGCGGCCTTCGCCTGTCAGCAGCGGCAGCAGCGTGAAAACGCCGGAATAGCTCGCAGCCTTGAAGGACAACGGCGCCAGCGCGTGTGTGCCCCAACCGAGCGCGCTGACGACATGGCCAAATCTGCCGACGGCCTGGAAGGCGTTGTCGAGCCCGGTTCCACCCGCCGTGTCGTAGACGACATCGAACCCTTTGCCGTCGGTATAGGTCGCAACGTAATCGCCGACGGTTCCCGTGGCTCGATCGATCGGTGTTGCGCCGAGGCTGCCGAGAAAGTCCGCCTTGCCGGCACTGTCGACGGCGTAGACGTCGGCGCCCATCGCCTTGGCGATCTGGACGGCGATATGACCGACGCCGCCACCGCCGCCGATAACCAGGACGCGCTGGCCGGATCTTACCTGGGCACGATCGACGAGGCCTTCCCATGCCGTGATCGCGATCAATGGCAGCGCGGCAGCCTCGCGCATCGAGAAATTGTGCGGCTTCGGCGCGATCAGTCGGGCGTCGACGGCGGCAAACTCCGCCAGCGAGCCCTGGACGCCGCCGACGCCGCCGGTCATCCCATAGACTTCGTCACCCCGACGAAAGCCGGAAACGCCGGGGCCGACGGCTTCGACGATGCCGGCCATGTCGATTCCGAGAACCGCCGGAAGCGGGTGGCGGGCATGTGCCGCCTTGCCGGCGCGGATCTTGGTGTCGAGCGGATTGACACCGCTTGCGGCAATCCGCACCAGTAACTGGCCTTCGCCGGCGACAGGGCGGGCGATCTCGGCAAGGCGGAAGTCTGCGTCAGGCGCATCGAGCAGTGCGGCCTTCATCGTTGTTTCCGTGGACATCTGGTTTTTCCTCTTCGTTGAATGGCGTCAGAATGGCGCATTGAAAAAGGAATGGAAATGAAAGAGATTGTCTGAGATCCATGCAAAATTGTTTGGCGGTGGGATGGAGTGGAGCGATCTGAAACTGTTCCTGGCGATCGCCAGATCCGGCACGCTGGGCGCAGCCGCCCGCCTGCTCGGTTTGACGCAACCGACCATGGGACGGCGGCTGCGGGCGCTCGAAGCATCCCTGGGGCAAACGCTCTTTCAGCGAACACCGGACGGTTTCGTTCTGACCGACGAGGGTTCTATCGTTTTTGCCCGCGCCGAACGCATGGAGGAGGAAGCCCTTTCCCTGGAACGCGAACTCGGGGGGCATGGGCGACAGCTGAGCGGGTTTCTTCGCGTCTCGTCGTCCGACTGGTTCGGGACGCATGTGCTGTCGCCGGTTCTGGCCGAGTTTTCGCAAGTCTATCCGAAGGTGGTGGTGGAATTGTTGACCGACAGCCGCCTGCTGAGCCTGTCGCGTCGCGAGGCCGATCTCGTCTTCCGCATCGCGCCGTTCTCGGAGCCGGACGTGATATCGCGCCGGCTGTTGCGCATCGAATATGGCCTCTATGTCCGGAAAGGGATCGATCATCCGGTCGCCTTCAATGGCGAGGGATCGCGCCTCGTGGTCATGGACGAAGCGTTTGAAAGCATGCCCGATGTGCAATGGCTGAAGCGCGTTTTACCGAAGGCTGATATCGTCCTTCGCAGCAACAACCGCGATGTGCAGGCGAGCCTCTGCGCCGGCGGTGCCGGGCTCGCCGTCCTGCCGCGACCGCTCGGCGACGCGATATCGACGATCGAGCTGGTCGATCTCGGAGAGCCGCCGCCCGGCCGGGATACTTGGCTCGGCTATCATCGCGATATCAGAAGGCTCGCGCGGTTGCGCGCCCTTCTCGATCTCGTCATCGAGCGGCTCGCCGGATAACGCCGCCGTTCGCTTATCGCTCCCAGTAAGGGGTCGGGCCGTAGAGCTCCGCGAGATAGTCGATGAACAGCCGAACCTTCGCCGGCAGGAACTGGCGGCTTGGATAGACGGCGGACAAGGTGACGTTGCGCGATCCCTCGTAGGCAGGAAGCACCTGCACCAATCGCCCCTGTTTGAGCTCCTCACCGATGTCCCACGTTGAGCGAAGGGCGATTCCGAGCCCGGCGATGACAGCCTCGCGGATGACCTCGCTGGAGTTGGTGACCAGCATTCCTTCCGGCCGTATCGAAAGCGCGCCGTCCGGCCCCTCGAGCCGCCAGACATCGTTGTTGTGGGCAGGCAGGCAGCGATGCTGCTTCAATTCGTCGATGCTCTGAGGCATGCCCTGGGTCGCGATGTAATCCGGAGACGCACAGAGCAGCCGGCGCACCGGAGCGAGGCGCCGCGCCACGAGGCTGGAATCGGTGAGTTCGGCGATGCGGATGGCGAGGTCGAAGCCGCCGCCGACGATGTCGCTGAATTCGTCGCTGAGCACAAGGTTGATCACTAGCTCCGGATGCTCTTCCATGAACGTCTTGAGATGCGGCGCGATATGCATGCGTCCGAAGGAGGTCGGCGCCGAAACCTTCAGCGTTCCGTGCATCTGCGCCGAGCGACCCGAAATGTAGAATTCGGCCTCCTCCAGTCCGGCGAGGATGCCGAGAACCCGGTCGTAGAAGCCCTGTCCGGCTTCCGTCAGCGAAATCTGCCGCGTCGTCCGCTGCAGCAGCCGCGTCCCCAGCCGGTCTTCGAGCCGCTTTATGCGCTTTGAGACGACCGCCGGCGAAAAGCCCAGCGCCCGCCCGGCCAGCGACATGCTGCCCGTCGCCGCGACCTTGGCGAAGATCTCGAGATCACCCAGATTGGTCATGTTACCCTGATATTTTATTCTTTTGGCATAAGTGCTTAGCATTTGCGCCACAATCGGGAAAGTGCTAAGCCGAAGCCCTTGCGCGCAGGGAGGATGCGCCAGGATTTCGCCGCTGCCAGGCAAGGGAGAGAGTCGTGTCGGACGCAATTTCATTTCTCGCTCCCCGTGCCGATGTGATCGCTCGCCGCAAGCAGATCGTGGCCGATCTCGCCGATCTCCTGCCGCCCGAATGCCTCGTTCACGAGACGCGCGAACTGGTCCCTTTCGAGACCGATGCGTTTGTGTCCTACCGGCGTGTGCCGCTTGCGGTGGCCCTGCCGCGCAGCACGGCCGAAGTGATCGCGGTGATGAAGTACTGTCATCGCTATGGCGTGCCCGTCGTTCCGCGCGGTGCCGGTACCTCGCTTTCCGGCGGTGCGATCCCGCAGGAAGATGCGGTCGTCGTCTGCGTTTCGAAGATGAACCAGATCCTCGATATCGACCTGCCGAACCGCGCTGCCGTCGTACAGGCCGGTGTGACAAATCTGAATATTTCCGACGCGGTTGCCGGCGATGGCTTCTTCTATGCTCCCGACCCGAGTTCGCAGCTTGCCTGCACGATCGGCGGCAATATCGGCATGAATTCCGGCGGCGCGCACTGTCTGAAATACGGCGTGACCACCAACAATTTACTCGGCGTCAGGATGGTCCTGACCGACGGCACGGTCATCGATCTCGGTGGCAAACACCTGGATGCCGCGGGCTATGATCTGCTCGGCCTCGTTTGCGGCCATGAAGGCCAGCTTGGCATCGTCACCGAGGCGACGGTGCGGCTGATTGCAAAGCCGGAAGGTGCCCGCCCTGTCTTGTTCGGCTTCGAGACCTCCGAGGAGGCAGGCTCCTGTGTGTCCGATGTGATCGCGGCCGGCATCATCCCCGTCGCCATCGAGTTCATGGACAAGCCGGCGATCGAGATATGCGAGGCATTTGCCGGCGCGGGCTATCCCCTGGATGTCGGTGCGCTTCTCATCGTCGAGGTCGAGGGGTCCGAAGCGGAAATGGACGACATGCTGGCGAGCGTCGTCGAGATCGCGCGCAAGCATGGCGTGAAGACCGTGCGCGAGTGCCAATCGGCAACCGAGGCGGCGTTGATCTGGAAAGGTCGCAAGTCGGCTTTCGGCGCCACCGGACGCATCTCCGATTACATCTGCATGGATGGGACGGTGCCTTTGAGCCAGTTGTCCTTCGTGCTGAAGCGGACCTCCGAGATCGTCGACAGCTACGGGCTTCGCGTCGCCAACGTCTTTCATGCCGGCGATGGCAACATGCACCCCCTGATCCTCTTCAATGCCAACGATCCCGCGGATGCGGCTCGTGCCGAGGCCGCGGGGATGGATATCCTGAGGCTCTGTGTCGATGCCGGCGGCTGTCTCACCGGCGAGCACGGGGTCGGGATCGAGAAGCGCGATCTCATGCGTCATCAGTTTTCCGAGGCGGATCTGGCGCAGCAGATGGCGGCTCGTGCTGCGTTCGATCCGGGCTGGATACTCAATCCATCGAAGGTCTTCCCGCTTGAGGGACGTCCCGCCGCATGATCGATCTTTTTCCGACCAGCGAAGAGGATGCCGCCGCCATCGTGCGCGAGCATGCCGGGACCGGCCGCAGGCTCGCGATTTGCGGCGGCGACACCCGCGCCGGCTTTGGCAATGCGGTGGAAGCCGAAAGCCGACTGCGCTCCACGAACCTTGCGGGGATCGTCGCCTATAACCCCGGCGAGATGGTCATGACGGCGCGGGCGGGTACGCCGCTGGCCGAAATCGAGAACGCCCTTGCCGGCAACGGGCAGATGATGGCGTTTGAGCCGATGGACCACCGGCCGCTGATGGGCACGACGGGAGAGCCGACGATCGGCGGCGTCTTTGCCGCCAACGTATCAGGGCCGCGCCGTTTCGTGGCGGGCGCAGCGCGCGATAGCCTGCTCGGTGTGCGCTTCATCAATGGCAGGGGAGAAGCCATCAAGGCGGGCGGTCGCGTCATGAAGAACGTCACCGGCCTCGATCTCGTCAAGCTGATGGCAGGCTCCTACGGCACGCTTGGATTTCTGACCGAGGTCACGTTCCGTGTTCCGCCCCGGCCGAAAGACGAGGCGACCATTGCGGTCGAAGGCCTGAACGACGCCGAGGCCGCGCACGCGATGGCGGCAGCCATGGCCCTGCCGGTCGAGGTATCCGGTGCCGCACACCTGCCGATGACGGTGACCTGGAAGTTCCTCGACGGGACGCTTCCCGCGAGTGAGGCGACCGTTCTGCGCATCGAGGGACTGCCCGGCTCCGTCGAGGCAAGAGCAACGAAGCTCGCCGCCGCGATGACTGCCTTCGGTGCCGTCATGCGCTTCGGCAGGGACGAGAGCGTGCAGCTGTGGCGGGAAATCCGTGATGTTCTGCCCTATGCCGACGGCACGCCGCGCCCCGTATGGCGCGTGTCGACCGCGCCGGGCGTCGGGCACCAGCTTGTGGCCGCACTGCGGCTCGAGACCGGCGTCGATGCATTCTATGATTGGCAGGGTGGTCTGATCTGGATGCGAATGGAAGCCGATGCCGAGGCTGACTTGGTCCGCCGGTTTCTGAAGGCGCTCGGCGGCGGTCATGCCGCGCTCTTGCGGGCACCGGAAAGGATGCGCGCCGCAACGGCGGCATTTCAGCCGCAGCCGCAACCGGTGGAGCTCCTGTCCGCGCGCCTGAAGGAGAAGTTCGATCCCGCCGGTATCCTCAACCCGGGCAAGATGGCGGCGAGCTGAGCCATGCAGACCAATTTCACCCTCGCGCAACTGGAAGATCCGCATGTGGCGGAGTCCGAGCGCATCTTGCGCAAATGTGTGCATTGCGGCTTCTGCACGGCCACCTGTCCGACATATGTGACCCTTGGAAACGAGCTCGATAGCCCGAGAGGCCGGATCTATCTGATCAAGGACATGCTTGAGAACGATCGTCCTGCCGATGCCGAGGTCGTCACCCACATCGATCGCTGCCTGTCCTGCCTCGCCTGCACGACGACCTGTCCTTCCGGCGTCGACTACATGCATCTGATCGACCACGCGCGCGTCCATATCGAAAACACCTACAAGCGCCCCTTTCTCAATCGGCTGACGCGCAATCTTCTGGCCGCAGTCTTACCTTATCCGGCCCGGTTCCGGGCCGCCCTCAGGCTGGCCCGACTTGGCCGTCCCTTCGCCGGCCTTCTGCAAAAGAACCCTGCGCTCAAGCCCTTTGCCGCGATGCTGGCCCTTGCGCCGCGCTCGATACCGGCACCTTCCAGCTTCGCAACGCCGGGCGTGCATCAGGCGACTGGCGAGAAGCATGGCCGCGTCGCGATCCTGACCGGTTGCGCGCAGTCCGTGCTCGATCCTGCCATCAACGAAGCCACCATCAGGCTCCTCAATCGCCTCGGTATCGAGGTCGTCCTTCCCAAGGGAGAGGTCTGCTGCGGCTCGCTCGTTCATCACATGGGCCGCGAGCAACAGGCGCTCGATAGCGCCCGCGCGAATGTCGACGTCTGGATGCGTGAGGTGGAGACGGGCGGGCTCGATGCCATCGTGGTAACGGCGTCCGGCTGCGGCACCACGATCAAGGACTATGGCCACATGCTGCGGTTCGATCCTGCTTATGCGGAGAAAGCCGGCCGGGTTTCAGCGCTGGCGAAAGACATCACAGAATACCTTGCCACCCTCGATCTTCCCGCCGAAATGCCGAAGGGGCTGACGGTTGCCTATCACTCCGCCTGCTCGATGCAGCATGGCCAGAAAATCACGACGGCACCGAAGCTTTTGCTGAAGGCCGCGGGCTTCACGGTACGCGAGCCCGCGGAAGGGCATCTCTGTTGCGGGTCGGCCGGCACCTACAACATCCTGCAGTCCGATATTTCGGCCGCCCTGAAGGCGCGCAAGGTCAAGAATATCGAGGCGACCAAGCCAGACATTATCGCGACGGGTAATATCGGCTGCATGACGCAGATCGCGACCGCGACATCCATCCCTATCCTCCACACGGTCGAGCTTCTCGACTGGGCGCACGGCGGCGACGTACCTGAAAAATTAAGAGATATCGCGCAACGTTAGCGCGGCCGATCACCGGCCATTCAGGAGATGGAAATGCGTCGTACAATCCTTGCGCTGGCGGTTCTGCTCGGCGCTGCCCAGGTTGCTCATGCCGACAGCCGCTTTTTCTGTTCGGCCGACGACAAGGATGTGCGTTTCACCGTCGAGAGCGGTTTCGAGGCGGATGGCGGTCACAAGCTCAACCATTTCCGCGGAGCGATCATGCTGAAGAGCGCTGACGCGCCGCAGTCCCTGAAAAAGATCACGCTGGATTCCGACAGCCTGACCAATCGCTGGTCTCACGCCGGCGAGCTTCGCCTGGAAGTGCTTTACGATGGCGGAGAGAATGCGGGCGAGCAGACGATCAATCTGGTTGTCGCGGCAGCTGAGCGCGGCAAGGGCGCTGCCTTCTCGGGCACGTATGAGCTGACTGCGGTTGGTGCCACCAAGCCGCTTTCTGCAAGCGGCAAGGTCAGCTGCGGTTCGAAATAGGCGGCCGGCCGAAACCCGCCGCCTTCATCTTCTATCAGCCGCCGAAGAGCGTGCGCAGCACATCGATGCCTCGATCGTCGAAGCTGACTTCGCCCTGCTTGTCACCAGGGCCGACGACGATCACTTTCGTTCCAACGGGTGCGCGATCGTAGAGGTCCGTGACGTCCTGGTTCATCATCCGGATGCAGCCCGACGACATGTTGAGGCCGATGGACCAGGGCTGGTTCGTGCCATGAATGCGGAAGATCGTATCCTGGCCGCCCTTGTAGAGGTACATGGCGCGCGCGCCGAGCGGGTTGTCTTCGCCACCTTCCTGATAGGCAGGAATGATGTGGCCCTTGGCGGCTTCGCGGCGGCGCATCTCGGCCGGAGGCGTCCAGCCCGGCCATTCAGCCTTGCGGCCGATCTTCACCACGCCGGACCAGCCGAAGCCTTCGCGGCCGACACCGATGCCGTAGCGGGTCGCGCGGTTCTTGCCTTCAACGAGATAGAGAAACTTGTTGTTGGTATCGATGATGATCGTACCGGGAGCTTCGTCCGTCACCAGGCGAACGCGCTGGCGCTTGAACTGCGGCTTGACCGTCTTCGGCATCTGCGCCACGCGGACAACAGGAGCAGCCGACTGCAAAGGAACATTTGGCTGTGCGCTGGCTGTCGTGGACAGGAAAGAGAGCACAAGCCCGGCGGCCGCTAAAGCCGTCGTAATTTTCATCATACGTGATTCCCCTCAAAGCAAAAATCGGATCGAAGCTAGCCGAACTTCGATCCGATTCAAAGTGTTGCGTTTGCAAGCCTAGCAATTTGCGCCGAGAAAAGCGTCTATTCTTGCTTTAGCTGGCTGTATGTTTGGCCGTTACATGACGATGACACGCGTGCCGACATTTACGCGTGCGTAAAGGTCAGCGACGTCTTCGTTGCGCAGGCGGATGCAGCCGGAAGACACGGCGCTGCCGATCGTCCAGGGCGCATTCGTGCCGTGGATGCGGTAGAGCGTCGAGCCGAGATACATCGCGCGGGCGCCGAGCGGATTTTCCGGGCCGCCGTCCATCCGGGCCGGAAGATAGTGGCCTTTCGCGGCCTCTCGGCTGATCATTTCCGACGGCGGCGTCCAGTCCGGCCACTCGGATTTGCGGGTGATCTTGTGCGCGCCGGCCCACTCGAAGCCGGGCTTGCCGACGCCAACACCGTACCGCCGTGCCTTGCCGCCATCCATGACGAGATAAAGGAAACGGTTGTTGGTATCGATGACGATCGTTCCCGCTCTTTCCTTGGTCTCGTAGTTGACGATCTGCGGCAGATACTGCGGCTCGATCTGATGGCGGATGACTGGAACGCCGGGGTTGATCGCCGAAACCGGCTGGGTCAGCGCCGAGGGAACGCGGCGGGTGGCGCGGGGCGCAAAAAGGCCGCGCTGCTGGTAGACGACTGGGCGCTGGTAGACGACTGGGCGGACATTTCGCCCGCCGAGCTGCATGATCCACGGCGCGGCGAGATCGGGGCTCAGTACGACGGGTGGACGGGTGGCATAACGGTCGCCGCCGAGCGCGGACGTGGCGCAAACGCCAAGCAATGCTGCGGCGAGCAGAATGGATTTCATCATCGGACCAACTCTCTACAAAAAGCCGAAAAAGCGCTGGCGGCATGTCCGCCGTCGACCGCCATGCTGCCACCAGCCCGCAAGCGAAAGGTAAATTCGAACTCATTAAGAACCGCCGGGCCGGATAAACTTTTCGTCAGGGTTATCGTTCGGTTTGGAAACACGGTTTCTAAGTGGTAAAAGCCGGATTCGCAGTCGGAAAGCGAAGCGGAATCATGAGCGAAACAGGCATCATCATCGGTGAGGACGGCAAGGCTCGCTGCCACTGGCATGGCAACCTGCCCGATTATCTGCGCTACCACGACGAAGAGTGGGGTCGTCCTGTCACGAACGACATTCGCCTCTTCGAGAAGATTTGCCTCGAGGGGTTTCAGTCGGGGCTTTCCTGGCTGACCATCCTGCGCAAGCGGGAGAATTTCCGGGCTGCCTTCGCCGGCTTCGATTTCGAGAAGGTGGCGCGTTTCGACGATCAGGATATCGAGCGCTGCGTTTCCGATGCTGGGATCATCCGCCATCGCGGCAAGATCGTCTCGACGATCAACAATGCGAAGCGGGCGATCGAGCTTCGCGACGAGTTCGGTTCTCTCGCCGGTTATTTCTGGAGCTTCGAGCCCGGCCACAACGACCGGCCGAAAGTGGTTGATCGCGCGACGCTCGTGGCGAACCCGACCACGCCGACCTCCGTCCTGATATCCAAGAATTTAAAGAAGCGCGGCTGGACCTTTGTCGGCCCGACCACAGTTTACGCCTTCATGCAGGCTATGGGTCTCGTCAACGATCATCTGGAAGGCTGCTTCTGCCGCATCGAGGTAGAGGCGATGCGCGCCGTATTGGTAAGACCATGAGAAAAGCGCTGGCGACAGCTCTCGTCTATGCTCTGCTTGCGTTCTCGGCGCAGGCGCAGTCGCCTGAACTGCAGCCTGGCGAACGCCTGGAGAAACTGCAGTTTCCCGCTGCCACCATGGAGCTCAAGGGCTGGACCAAGTTCGGCAACGGTCGCGTCTACACGCTGCCGGTAAAGGCCGGCCAGCACGTCAAGGTAAGCTTTTCGACAAAGAGCAAGTTCGCGTTCCTGGCGATCTTCGACCTCGCGGCGCCCGATGACGAAGCGATCTTCGGCACGGATGAAGACGGCGAGACCTATAACGTGACGGTCAAGAACAACACGACCTGGCTGCTTCGGCCGTATTATTCCAAGGCATCGCCACGTCGCGGCCTTGGTGCGCCCTACAGCATTCTGGTCGAGCCGCAGACAGCACCGCCGCCCTCCGCAGCACCCGCAACCCCGGCCCCGGCGAATGACGGCAAGCCATCTCCGCTGTTTCCGGCGCGTCCGCAGCAATAGTCATTCAAGGCCGTCGATCAGCCCGCGCAATTCGCCGAGATGCGGAATCTTGCGAAACCGCGGCGCATCCTTCGGTTCGTCGACATGTTCGAGAACCCAGGTCAGCTCATGCGGCACGAACACGCCGTAGCTGCCGGCCGCGATCGCCGGCACGATATCGGACTTCAGCGAATTGCCGACCATCATCGCCCGTTCGGGGCCGCCGCCGATTTTCGAGAAAACGCGGCGGTAGGTAACCGCCGTCTTGTCGGAGACGATTTCCACTGCATGAAAGAAATCGCCGAGGCCCGATTGCGCGAGCTTGCGTTCCTGATCGAACAGGTCGCCCTTGGTGATCATCACAAGCAGGTAGTGTTCGGCAAGCGCTTCCAGCGTTTCGCGGACATGCGGCAGCGTCTCGACCGGATGCGAGAGCAAATCGCGGCCGGTATCCAGAATCCGGGCGATGATGTCACCCGGCACCTTGCCCTCGGTGATCTCGATCGCCGTCTCGATCATGGAAAGGGTGAAGCCCTTGATGCCGAAGCCATAGTGCCGAAGGTTTCGCTTCTCGGCTTCCAGTAGTCGCTCGGAAATCTTCGGGCCGTCGGCAAACTCCGCCAGGAGGTCGGTGAAGTGTGCTTCGGTCAGGCGATAATACTGCTCGTTCTGCCAGAGCGTATCGTCGGCATCGAAGCCGATGGTCGTCAGCGTGCGTGTTGTCATGGGCGCACCGTAAGGTCTCCGAAGAAGAGTTAATAGGGAGTGCGCCGAAAACAAGAGAAAGGCGTGGCTCTTCTGTCGCCGCAAGGTTGTCGAGGAGGCATCGAAAGATCGACCGGAACCGTTGAAACCGCGTGCGTCCGCCATACCTTTCCTGCGTCTCATTCCTCGATCTTGGCCATGGCGACCGTTCGTAATCGCATGGCCACAAATCACCACACGCTCGATCCGCGCCGACCTGTCGGCAGCCTCAAAGGAAAGTGCCAGAACATGCGCTACAACCAGCTTGGAAATACCGGCCTCTTCGTTTCGGAAATCTGCCTCGGCACCATGACCTTCGGCGCGCCGAACGACGGAATGTGGGGAGCGATCGCCGACGTCGATCAGAAAGCCGCCGACCGTATCGTCGAGCGGTCTCTGGCTGCCGGCGTCAACTTCATCGATACCGCGGACGTCTACTCGTTCGGCGAGTCCGAAAAGCTGCTCGGCCAGGCGCTGAAAAACCTCGACGTGCCGCGCAAGGACGTCGTCATCGCCACCAAGGTCTATGGCGTCATGGGAGACAAGCCGAACGATCGCGGTGCCTCGCGCGGCCATATCATGGACTCGGTCGAGGCCAGTCTGGAGCGCCTGCAGACCGATCACATCGACCTTTACCAGATCCACGCAACCGATACCGTCACCCCGATCGACGAAACCCTTCGCGCCCTCGACGATCTCGTGTCGCGCGGGCTGGTTCGCTACGTCGGCGTGTCGAACTGGCAGGCCTGGCGTATCGCCAAGGCTCTCGGCATTTCCGAGCGCCGCGGCTTTGCCCGCTTCGAAACCGTGCAGGCTTACTACTCGATCGCCGGCCGCGATCTCGAGCGCGATATCGTGCCGCTGATGCAGGAAGAGAAGCTCGGCCTGATGGTTTGGTCTCCGCTTGCCGGCGGGTTGCTGTCGGGGAAATACGGACCGGGAGCGCCGGGCAACGGCGAAGGCCGCCGCGCCAGTTTCGATTTCCCGCCGGTGGACAAGGATCGCGCCTGGGCCTGTGTCGCGGTCATGCGCGAGATCGCGAAGAAACACGATAGCAACGTTGCGACGGTCGCTCTCGCCTACATTCTCGCAAAGCCGTTCGTTACCACTGTCATCATTGGCGCAAAGCGCGTCGAACAGCTGGACCAGAATTTGGCCGCCGTTGGCCTGAAACTGGACGGGGACGATCTCGAGAAGCTCGATGCCGTCAGCGTGCTCGCACCCGAATATCCGGGATGGATGCTGGCCCGTCAGGGGGCGGGCCGCCGGCCGCAACCGTTCGAACCCAAGGCTTGATGGACGGACGCCGGCGCTCGGAAAGGGCGCCGGCGTTACGTTCTTACTTCGCGTGTTTCTTCAGCCAGGCCTGCATCTCAGCGATCTCGGCCTCCTGCGCCTTGATGACACCTTCGGCGAGCTTTCGAATTTCGGGATCTTTCCCGTATTTGAGTTCGACCTTGGCCATGTCGATCGCGCCCTGATGATGCGGGATCATGCCGCGCACGAAGTCGACATCCGCGTTTCCGCTGTAGTCGACCATCATGTCCTTGTGCATCTTGTCGTTGGCGGCGGCAAAGGCGTGGCTCGATGGGCTGTGGTCGCCCATCGGCTTGCTCATGTCCATCTTCATCTCTTCGGCGAGGAGGGGCGAAGCGGAAACCGCAAGAATTGCGGCAATAGCGAACATTTTCATAGACATGGGATATCCTTCCTGTGTCTGGAAATGGAATTCGGAATGCGGCCCGAAGCCGCAAATGCGGTCTAAGGTCGATTTGTCAGACAGTTCGGGGAGGCGGTGCCAGTGGCGCCGGTCGTGCGCCCGGAAGGGCGCGTGCTGTGGCCGGGGAGGGGTAGGAAAACATCTGCTTGCCGTCGGCGCCGACCGTCACTTCAGGCACCACGGCAAGACAGGCGGAGCAGAACGGCATGTGTGCCATGCCACCCGCCGGACACGGATCGCTCGCCGGCGTTTGCGGTTTCACCGTGTCGCCCATATCCATGCCGGCCATGTGGTGGTGTTGCGCAGCGCCCGTCATATCCGCACTCGCGGCCTGGCGCATGGATTCGCACATTGGGCATCCCGCAAACGCCGACATTCCGTAGGCGAGCCAGGCAAGCATCAATGTCACGGCGGCAAGGAAGCGCATGCAGCGAAGATAAGCAAACGCAGCGAGGCTGCCAAGATGGCAATCGGCATTATCGAAGCTTGGCGGCCTTGCGCAGCGCTTCGTTGATCCGGCCCTGCCAACCCTTGCCGGTTGCCTTGAAGGCGTCGATCACGTCAGGATCGAGCCGCAGCGAAATCTGCCGCTTCGGTTGCTCCACCGCCGGGCGACCGCGCGAACGCCTGATGCTCTCGGCAAGCTCCGGGAAGACCTCGGCAAAGGGCCGGGCCTTCTTGAGGTCCTCTTCGGTCCACTCGGGATTGTCGCTGACATCATCCCAGTCGTTTCTCGAATAGCCTCGCCCTTCCTTGAACTCGACCTGCAATTCAGTCTTCTTCGCTTTCATCGATCAACCTCCTTTCACTCTTGCGTGCCGGGCGCATGGAGACAATGGAAACCCCCTCCGAACCCAGTATCGCAAAGACTACGGCGATCGAGCCATCGGCAAAGCGGCCTATCGCCATCAATCGCCCGCGTTTGGCCGGCCGCAGAATGGCGTCGAGAAAGAACACCTCGTCGAGATCGGCGAAGTCGAGGCCATGCTTGTCGAGGTTGGCCAGCCGTTTCGGCTCATCCCAAACGATCTTCATCGATACGATATCGCAAAATAAAAGTGATACAATAAATCTTTGATTGCATCACGATATCTTGCAATTCAATAAGCTGCAATCACCTGGTGGATGACCTGATAATCCGGGCTTTCCTCGCCCGTAGGCACCACCGGCCAGGCCCAGCTCGCTTGCGCATCGGGCACCTTGGCCCCATGCATGAGATCGGCCTCCTCATGGGGCTTGCCGTTGCAGTCGATCACCGCGTAGGAGACGTCGGTGACGAGGCAGCTCTTGAACGGCATGCGCGCCAGGCCAGAGAGGTGCGCCGCGATCAGCTGCTCCGCCGTATCATCAGGCATCCGCTCGCGCTCGGCCTCGAACCGCCGCCCAACGCCGCGCCCGATCTGCGACAGGAGATTGGCCGAAACCACGAAATCGAGATAGGGCACGTTGCGCAGGAAGCCGAGCGGCTCCGGCGCTTTGCCGTCGGCAAGCTCGTCGTAGCCGGAGAGATCACGTTCGATCAGCCGGACATTGCGATAGATTTTCTTCCGCATCTTCAGCCGCACCGTCGCGATATGCACGAGATCGATCAGCACCACGGTATCGAAGGCGGCGGCCAGTTCGCGGATCGGCACGTCTCGCAGCAGCCCGGAGCCCAGCACCACGGCTGTCCGCCGCTGCTTGCAGGCCGCCATCGCCGAAAGGATCGCCTGCCTGGTGTTGGCTTCGTGGTCCGCCCATTGCCGGCTGCAGCGATTGGCGCGCGACCAGAGATTGACAGAATAACGGATGAATTTCCTGTGCGCCTTTTGCGTCATCGGGACGGTCGCGGCGTAAAGAAGCGCTTCAGCGATCATGGTATAGCTCCGTCATTCGATCCATTCTCCCTCGTTCACGCGATTCTGTCTCCCGGATCAAGGGCCTTCGCCCTTGCCGCATCCGGCCCTTTCCGCTAGGAAACCGCCACTGTCACACTGAGCGGAAGACGTTGGAAATGAACGACATCAAGAAGAAACCACAAAAGCTCAAGGCCAGACTTCCCCGCGGCTTCGTCGATCGTTCGGCGGCCGATATTCGCGCCGTCAATGAAATGACCGCGAAGATCCGTGAAGTCTATGAGCATTATGGTTTCGATCCTGTCGAAACGCCGCTCTTCGAATACACCGATGCGCTCGGCAAGTTTCTGCCCGATGCCGACCGGCCGAACGAAGGCGTCTTCTCGCTGCAGGATGACGACGAGCAGTGGATGTCGCTCCGCTACGACCTGACGGCGCCGCTCGCCCGCCATGTCGCCGAGAACTTCAACGAAATCCAGCTGCCTTACCGCACCTATCGTGCCGGCTATGTCTTCCGCAACGAGAAGCCCGGCCCCGGCCGCTTCCGCCAGTTCATGCAGTTCGACGCCGACACCGTTGGCGCGCCGGGCGTCCAGGCCGATGCCGAGATGTGCATGATGATGGCCGATACGATGGAGGCGCTCGGCATCAAGCGGGGTGATTATGTCATCCGTGTCAACAACCGCAAGGTTCTCGACGGCGTTCTAGAGGCCGCTGATATCCCAGAATTTAAGCGTGTTGAGACTTTGCGCTCACTCGACAAGTTCGACAAGTTCGGGTTTTCTGGTGTGAAGTCGCTACTGACCACCGGTAGAAAAGACGAGAGTGGAGATTTCACAAAGGGAGTTGGATTGTCTGAGCCGCAGGCCGACATTCTTCTGTCAGTTTTTGCTCCCGGCAATGCCTACAGGTGCAGCTTTGCCAAAGAAGACGGCACGATCGGCTATTTTGAGGGCAGTCCGGATAAAATCATAACCAATTGGGATGATGTCTTGCGCGGGCACAATCAAATTGGATTGGCGCAATTTTTTGGCGCACCGTCTCAGAACCCAAGCTTGATGGCTCTCTTAAATGCGAATGTGGCCTGTAAAGGCAGTCCAACTGGCGCACAAGGATTGGGTGAGCTACTGATTATGCTCAGGGTATTTCAGGACGCTGGCTACGGAGAGGACCGCATCAAGATCGACCCCTCAGTAGTCCGCGGCCTCGAATATTACACCGGCCCGGTCTACGAAGCCGAGCTTCTGTTCGATGTCACCAACGAAAAGGGCGAGAAGGTCGTCTTCGGTTCCGTCGGCGGTGGCGGTCGTTATGATGGCCTCGTTTCCCGCTTCATGGGCCAGCCCGTTCCGGCTACCGGCTTCTCCATCGGTGTGTCGCGTCTGATGACGGCGCTGAAGAACCTTGGCAAGCTCGGCCAGAGCGACGTCATCGAGCCCGTCCTCGTCACCGTCATGGATGGCGATGTCGAGGCCATGGGCCGCTATCAGCGCATCACCCAGGAATTGCGTGCATCCGGCATTCGCGCCGAAATGTACCAGGGCAACTGGAAGAAGTTTGGCAACCAGCTGAAATACGCCGACCGTCGCGGCTGCCCCGTCGCCATCATCCAGGGCGGCGATGAGCGCGCCGACGGCGTCGTGCAGATCAAGGACCTGATCGAGGGCAAGCGTCTCTCCGGTGAGATCGAGGACAACGCCTCGTGGCGTGAAGCCCGCGTCGCACAGGAAACCGTCAAGGAGGCCGATCTGGTCGCCAAGGTGCGGGAAATCCTGGCGGCGCAGGCGGAAGATCGCAAGCGAGCGTCCGATGCTTAATAAACCCCTCCCCAACCCCTCCCCACAGGGGGGAGGGGCTTTCAGCCGCACCGCCCTGCCCAATGCGCCATTTGGGGGCGCGGCCACGGTTCAGATTTTGCTCGACAGCCACTCCGACTTAGTCCCTCCCCCTTGTGGGGAGGGGTTGGGGAGGGGCCTTTATTGGGGAGCAGTACGATGCCCCTGATTAACCTCCCAGCCTTCTCCGAAGACCTTCTCGCCGAATTCGTCGCCCGCCGCACCGAGCGCGTCGACACGCCGATCATTCAGCCGGCGGAGCCGTTTCTGGACATTGCCGGCGAGGATCTCCGTCGCCGGATATTCATGACCGAGAACGAAACCGGCGCCAGCCTGTGCTTGCGGCCGGAGTTCACGATTCCGGTCTGCCTGCGCCACATCGAAAGCGCCACCGGCACCCCGAAACGCTATTCCTATCTCGGCGAAGTCTTCCGGCAGCGGCGCGAGGGCGGAAGCGAATTCTACCAGGCCGGTATCGAAGATCTCGGTGACATCAACATTTCTGCGGCCGACGCCCGCATCATCGGTGACGCGGTCGGCATCCTGTCCCGGCTTCTGCCCGGCCGGCAGCTCGCCGTGACGCTGGGCGATCAGGCCGTCTTCGAAGCGGTCGTGCAGGCTCTTGGTCTCCCGCTCGGCTGGCAGAAGCGATTGACCCACGCCTTCGGCAACATGGCGCAGCTCGAGGCTCTGCTCGCGCGCCTCGTCAGCCCACAATTTGTAACCGGTCTGGATGATCAGGTCGCGAGCCTCCTGAATTCTGGCGACGAAGACGCCCTGGTGAAACACATCGACGAGACCATGCAGGCAACGGGCTATTCGACCAATGCCAGCCGGTCGCCCGCGGAGATCGCGCGGCGCCTGAAGGAAAAGCTCATCCTCGCTGAAATCCGCCTCGACGACGCTGCCTTTGCTGTGCTGCAGGAGTTTCTGTCGCTGCAGGTGCCGCTAACCAACGCCTCAGCGGCCCTGGCCGGTTTCGCGGACGCTGCCGGTTTCAAGCTCGGCAACGCTCTGGCGCGCTTCGATGGCCGTGTCGCCGCATTGGCGAATGCCGGCGTCGATATCTCCATGGTCGAATATCGCGCCGCCTTCGGGCGTCCGCTCGACTATTACACCGGCCTCGTGTTCGAGATCGGCGTCGAGGGCTCCGACTCGGTTCTCGTCGGTGGCGGCCGGTTCGACAAACTGATGACGTTCCTTGGTGCCAAGGAGCGCATTCCCGCGGTTGGCTTCTCCTTGTGGCTCGACCGTATCGATGCGGCGAGGGCGGCCTGATGACGATTACCATCGCTTTGCCCTCCAAGGGTCGCATGAAGGAAGATGCTTCAGCCATCTTCGAACGAGCTGGAATGAAGATAACGGCGGTCGGCAACGACCGCTCCTATCGTGGCAGGGTCGAAGGCCTTGATGATGTCGAGGTCGCCTTTCTGTCGGCGTCAGAGATTTCCCGCGAGATCGGCAATGGCAGCGTCGATTTCGGTGTCACCGGCGAGGATCTGATCCGGGAAGGATTGGCCGAGGCTGACAAGCGCGTCGAAGTCTGCGCGCGGCTGGGATTTGGTCACGCCGATGTCGTGGTCGCTGTCCCGGAGATCTGGCTGGATGTCGATACCATGGCCGATCTCGGTGATGTCGCCGCCGATTTCCGCGCCCGCCACGGACGCCGCCTCGCGATCGCGACGAAGTACTGGCGGCTGACACAGCAGTTCTTTTCGAGCCAGCACGGCATCCAGCTCTATCGCATCGTCGAGAGCCTGGGCGCGACCGAGGGAGCACCGGCATCGGGCTCCGCCGACATCATCGTTGATATCACATCCACGGGATCGACGTTGCGCGCCAACCATCTGAAGGTCTTGAGCGATGGCGTCATCCTGCGCTCGGAAGCCTGCCTGGTGCGCGCCCGCAAGCAAAGCCACGCGGATGAGCCGGCTGTCGCACGCCTGATCGACGCGGTTCGCGGCGCTCTCTGACTTTTCCCTCGATGAAACGAGCACGAAAAAACCCGCCGTCTGGTGACGGCGGGCTCTGTCATGCTTGGGAGAATGTCTTG
Source organism: Rhizobium sp. Root708 (assembly GCF_001429725.1). GTDB lineage: Bacteria > Pseudomonadota > Alphaproteobacteria > Rhizobiales > Rhizobiaceae > Rhizobium. The sequence continues at coordinate 185,939 of NZ_LMHV01000043.1, forward strand.
TCGCTTACGCGGTGACCGGCAGCGCGCCGCGGCGGGCGTCGACCGAGTAGAGGCCTGGGCCGAAGGTGGCGAGCAGGATGTAGGCACCGGCCAGCGTGAAGTTTTTCATCAGCATGATGCCGTTCAGCGCATTGATCCAGCCGAGAGCGGCATCCGGCCAGCCTTCGATTGCAACGGTGCCGGAATGGAAGACGGCGCCGGTGAAGATGCAGAATACGGCCAAAGCCCAGCCGACGATCTTCGTCTGGAAGCCGACGAGAACGGCAAGACCGGTGACGAGTTCGAACAGGCCGGCGAGATAGGCAAGTGCCGTGGCGGCAGGCATGCCGGCGCCGGTGATCATGCCGGCGGTGCCAGCCGGGTCGGTCAGCTTGCCGAAGCCCGAGTAGATGAAGATGAACGAGAGAAGGATGCGGGCGACGAGAATAACAATGTTCTGGGTATTCGACATGGAAGACGTCTCCGTTTGAATGTCTGTGAGGTTTCTGTGCCCCCGGCACTGTCTCAACCTCGGATGACGTCTTTTCTCCTTTTTCTGTGTTGAAGGAAAGATAAACGAACACAGACAGTTTGTTCAATAAAAGGAAACGATAACGCGTTCCGCCGCGTGGCTTGCCGCCATCGGCCGACCTCCCTATCTTCCGGCAACCGAAGACGGAGATCCAAGATGGCAGACCTCAGCGCATTCCCGGTCACAACGCGCTGGCCGGCACAGAATTCCGATATCATTCAGCTCTATTCCCTGCCCACACCGAACGGTGTGAAGGTCTCGATCGCGCTCGAGGAGCTTGGGCTCCCCTACGAACCGCATCTGATCTCCTTCTCCACGAACGATCAGAAGTCTCCGGAGTTCGTCTCCCTCAACCCCAACGGACGCATCCCCGCCATTATCGATCCCAACGGACCGGATGGAAAACCGATCGGCATCTTCGAGTCCGGGGCAATTCTTCTCTACTTGGCGGAAAAGACCGGCCATCTCATTCCCGCCGACGCTGTCGGTCGCTCCCAGACGATCCAGTGGCTGTTCTTCCAGATGGGGGGCATCGGGCCGATGTTCGGCCAGTTCGGCCATTTTCATAAGTTCGCCGCCGATAAGGTGACCAACAATTCCTATCCCGTCGAGCGATACCGTGATGAGAGCAAGCGGCTTCTCAGCGTCCTGGAAGGACGTCTGCAGGGACGCAAATGGATTATGGGAGACCTCTACACGATCGCCGACATAGCGACGTTTCCGTGGGTGCGCGGTGCCGATGTCTTCTACGGCGGTCGCGAGCTTTTGGAATACGCGAAATTCCCTGCCGTGATGGATTGGCTGGAGCGCTGCATTGCCAGACCGGCGAGTGAGAAGGGGCTTAACATCCCCGCGAGGCCAGCCTGATCGCAACTGCGGGGAGCCACCAGAGCGCTGGCTCCCCGCAGGGCTTACTGACGACGGGCAGTCACGCCGGAGGTGCTGCTCTTGAAGCGCGGAAAGATGAATACCCCGAGGATGCTGCCACCGACGCCGTCTTCGTAGCCGTTCGACTCTCCCATGCAGAAGAGCGGTTGCCGATGGCCGTTTGCGGCAATGATGGTCGTCGAAAAACAGAAGGACGACGAAGAGAGCGTGGAGGCCTGCTCGAAGATATCGAGGATGTGGGCGTGGTCCTTCCGGTCATAACAGCGCAGCAGGCTCAGCAGCCCGCATTCTACGCCGGTGAGGCCATGCAGCATGGCGCTGCGTTCCCTGAGGCGGATTGTGCCGCTTGAGAAATCCCCAGTCCAGGTTTCGGCGACAGAGAACTGCGCCAGCATTTCCGGATTATTGTCGTTGAGGTCGAGCGATCCCGGCATTAGCGGTGCCGAAATGTCGGTCTTGGCGATTTTAAACAAATTGTTCCCCATGTTGGCCACAGCGTTCCCCTGCTGCGGTCCCGGCAAACAGAACAGATTCATACTGCACCGAGCATCATGCTCGGGCGGCCGGAGAAAAGGGGTTGCGGACAAAACGGCGTTACGCCTGTCCACTTTCACCGGCGAATAAATACAACCTATAGTAATTGATTCACGGAGCTTTTTCGCTCCCGCTCATCGCCGTCTCCTTTCGGCCGGGATGGCCTGTAAACAGGCAAACTCGGCAGTAGCCACGGTGGCGATTGCTGGGCGAATTTATAGGGGCTTTTTTCGAAACGGCAATCGTCTTTTCACACGCCTGCGTTTTGGGAACCGCAACCCTGATTGAGCGAAAAACACCAAAATCCTGCACGGTTGCGGCTAAATAATCAGAAAATGATCGACCGGAAACGGTTTTAGGCGCGTTGAATGTGAAAATTGCTCACAAAGTGTGGCGAGCTACCATTTCAATCGAAATCAAAAAATCGGCAGCGCGGCAAGCTCCGCGAAAGGTCCAGCGCCGCCCGGGTTGCTGCTTAAACGTTTTACATCGCGCAAATAATTAGCGAGCAAACGAATCACATGAAAACGAAAAGGGCGACCCGAGGGCCGCCCTTCCGTAACTGAACCGGTTGGCTCAGATGTGCAGGCTTTCGCCTATCACATCATGTCCATGCCGCCACTTCAGCGCGCTTGACGCGCTGAAGCACTGAAAGTGTATGGGCGGCTTTCACGGACAGTGCTGCAATCAGACCTTATGGTCTGATCACATCATGTCCATACCGCCCATGCCGCCCATGCCGCCAGGCATGCCGCCAGGAGCGTCCTTCTTCGGAAGTTCGGCGATCATGGCTTCCGTGGTGATCAGCAGCGAAGCAACCGAAGCTGCGTTCTGCAGAGCCGTACGGACAACCTTGACCGGGTCGACGATGCCCATGGCGATCATGTCGCCATATTCAGACGTCTGGGCGTTGTAGCCGAAGTTGTCTTCGTTCTTGTCGAGGACCTTGCCGACAACGATCGAAGCTTCGTCACCAGCGTTCTCAGCGATCTGGCGAACCAGCGACTGGAGAGCCTTGCGTACGATGTTGACGCCAGCTTCCTGGTCGTCATTTTCACCCTTGGAGGTGATCTTCGTCGAAGAGCGGAGCAGAGCGATACCGCCGCCTGGGACGATACCTTCCTGAACGGCAGCGCGCGTCGCGTTCAGAGCGTCGTCGATGCGGTCCTTCTTTTCCTTGACTTCGATTTCCGTGGAGCCGCCAACGCGGATGACGGCAACGCCGCCAGCGAGCTTGGCAAGGCGTTCCTGCAGCTTTTCGCGGTCATAATCGGAAGAGGTTTCTTCGATCTGAGCCTTGATCTGTGCAACGCGGCCTTCGATGTCGGACTTGGCGCCAGCGCCGTCGACGATCGTGGTGTTTTCCTTGGAGATCGAAACCTTCTTCGTACGACCGAGCATGTCGAGCGTAACGGATTCGAGCTTGATGCCGAGGTCTTCGGAGATGACAGTGCCGCCCGTCAGGATGGCGATGTCTTCCAGCATGGCCTTGCGGCGGTCGCCGAAGCCAGGAGCCTTGACGGCAGCGATCTTCAGGCCACCACGCAGTTTGTTGACGACGAGCGTAGCAAGAGCTTCGCCTTCGACGTCTTCAGCGATGATGAGGAGCGGCTTGCCGGTCTGAACGACGGCTTCGAGAACCGGAAGCATCGCCTGCAGGTTCGAGAGCTTCTTCTCGTGGAGGAGAATGTAAGCGTCTTCGAGGTCTGCAACCATCTTTTCCGGGTTGGTCACGAAGTACGGGCTGAGGTAGCCGCGGTCGAACTGCATGCCTTCGACGACTTCGAGTTCGGTTTCGGCGGTCTTGGCTTCTTCGACGGTGATGACACCTTCGTTGCCGACCTTCTGCATGGCTTCAGCGATATCAGCGCCGACCTGCTTGTCGCCGTTTGCGGAGATCGTGCCGACCTGGGCAACTTCCGCCGAGGTGGAGATCTTCTTAGCCTTGGCCTGCAGGTCCTTGACGACTTCTGCAACAGCGAGGTCGATACCGCGCTTCAGGTCCATCGGGTTCATGCCGGCAGCAACTGCCTTGGCGCCTTCGCGAACGATAGCGCGGGCGAGAACCGTTGCCGTCGTCGTGCCGTCGCCGGCGATGTCGTTGGTCTTCGAAGCAACTTCGCGGACCATCTGGGCGCCCATGTTTTCGAACTTGTCTTCGAGTTCGATTTCCTTGGCGACCGAAACACCGTCCTTGGTGATGCGCGGAGCGCCGAAGGACTTGTCGATAACGACGTTGCGGCCCTTCGGACCGAGCGTGACCTGCACTGCGTCAGCGAGGATGTCGACGCCGCGCAGCATCTTTTCGCGCGCAGAGCGGCCGAACTTTACTTCTTTAGCTGCCATTTTGATAACTCCTGAAAAGGGGTGTCAGCGATATTCTGGTCGGGATGACCGGCTGATTAGCCGATGATGCCCATGATGTCGGCTTCCTTCATGATCAGAAGGTCTTCGCCGTTGATCTTGACTTCGGTGCCAGACCACTTGCCGAACAGAACGCGATCGCCGGCCTTGACGTCGAGAGCGACGACCTTGCCGGACTCGTCACGAGCGCCGGAACCGACGGCGACGATTTCGCCTTCCTGCGGCTTTTCCTTGGCGGTGTCGGGAATGATGATGCCGCCCTTGGTCTTTTCTTCGGACTCAACGCGGCGAACAACGACGCGATCGTGAAGGGGGCGGAAGTTGGTGCTTGCCATTGTCTAATCCCTCGATCAAATGACATCAGCGAGCCGAGATAGCTCGCGCGGATGGATGTTAGCACTCGTGCTTGATGAGTGCTAGCGGCGTGCATTTAGGAGTGGCCCGGCGGGGAGTCAAGAACGACCGCTATTTTTCTTCGCCGCGCTCGGCATAGCCTTAACAGCATATCCTTGTCGGAAGTGAGACAGCCGCGCGTCCTGCGAATTTTTCACGCGACCGACGCTGCCGGCTGAAACCCTGAGCCGACGAAATGACTGAATCCGATTGGGCCCCTGGGATGAAAGGCTTTTCCTGGAGAGTGTCCGAGGATTGCCGCGCCCTTTGCCCGGTGCTATCGAACGTCGGCAGTGGGGACGGGGCAGATATCGGTGAACAAGGCGATTGCGGCAGACGAGATCGTGGCGGCGCCGCCTCTTGGCGAGGCCGCTCGCGTTTGGGCGCGTATCGGCTGCCTGAGCTTCGGAGGTCCGGCCGGCCAGATTGCGCTCATGCACAAGGTGGTCGTCGAGGAAAAGAGCTGGATATCCGAGGAGCGGTTTGTGCACGCCTTGAGCTATTGCATGCTGCTGCCCGGCCCGGAGGCGCAGCAGTTGGCAACCTATATCGGCTGGCTCATGCATGGCATTCGCGGTGGCCTGCTTGCCGGTCTTCTTTTCATACTTCCCGGTTTCGCCATCATTCTCGTCCTGTCCGGACTGTATGCCGAGTTTCATGAGACCGGATGGCTGACAGCGGTTTTCTTTGGTCTGAAGGCGGCCGTCCTTGCGGTCGTGATCGAGGCATTGCTGAGGCTGGGTGGCCGGGCGCTCAAGAACCGCTTTCATTATATGGTAGCGACCGCATCGTTCCTCGGACTCTTCTTGCTCAACCTTCCATTTCCGCTGGTCGTCGTGCTGGCAGGTGCAGCAGGCTTCGCTCTCGCCCGTTATCGCGAGAGACGTGCGGCGAAGCCTAGAGCCGAACGCCAGCCACTCGCCCGTTGGACCACGAAGTCGGTTGCGCGCCCTCTGCTGCTGCTGGTCGGCTGGATCCTGATCTGGCAATCGCCGCTCCTGATCGTGCGTGCGCTTGATGCCCCGACGGACCTGTTGGCCGAAGCGTTGAGCGGCGAGGCCAACGTGTTCGGCGCCGTCTTCATCTTCTTTTCCAAGATGGCCACCATCACCTTCGGAGGCGCTTACGCCGTCCTTACCTATGTGGCGCAGATCGCCGTCGGCCACTATGCCTGGCTGAAGCCCGGCGAGATGCTCGATGGCCTGGCGCTGGCGGAAACAACGCCGGGGCCGCTTGTCCTCGTCCTCTGTTTCGTCGGCTTCCTGGCTGGCTACCGCAATCCCGTTGCGATGGTGCCGCTGGCCGGCGGTGTCTTCGGCGCCTTCCTCGCCGCCTGGGCGACCTTCGTTCCAAGCTTCGTGTGGATCTTTGCCGGCGCGCCCTTCATCGAGAGACTGCGCAGCAATGTGATGCTGTCGGCCGCCTTGTCGGCAATCACGGCGGCCATCGTCGGCGTCATTCTCAATCTCGCCGTCTGGTTCGGCCTGCACGTCCTTTTCGCGGACGTGGGACGCATTGCAATTGTCTCGACCGGCGTCGGGCTGCCGCTGATAAGTCTTGCATGGCCCGACTGGCGCAGCATCGATTTCGGGGCCGTCGCGCTTTTCGTCGGCGCAGCGATCGCGCTCTTCCGGTTCAAGGTGAGCGTGGTCAAGATCCTCGGACTATCGGCCTTGGCCGGTCTGGCGATCAAGCTCTGCGAAGCATTCCTTTGATTTCCCAGCCGCGCATTTTGGGTCGATAGCCCGGAAAATGCCTTGCCTTCCCGCCATGCCTTTGCGATGTCACGCCTGACTGAACGAGGATTGGAAAATCGGAATGGCCAAGCGGATCGAAACCTTTGCAGAAATCGCCAGTCAGTATGACGCTGTTTTCTGCGATGTCTGGGGCGTTCTCCATAATGGCGTCGATCCCTTTCCGAAGGCTGGCGCCGCGCTTGCCGCAGCGCGTGAACGCGGCCTCACTGTTGTCCTCATCACCAATTCACCGCGTATCGCCCCCCAGGTCGTGGCACAGCTGCGCCAGATTGGTGTGCCTGACGAGGCCTACGATCGGATCGTCACCTCGGGCGACGTGACGCGCGGCCTGATCGCGCAAGGTCCGAAGAAGGTCTTTCTTCTTGGCCCCGAGCGTGACGTTGCCCTCATCGAGGGCCTCGGTGTCCAGCGCGTCGATGCCAAGGAGGCGACATCGGTCGTCTGCTCCGGCTTCTTCGACGACGAAACGGAGACGCCGGAAGACTACACGGATATGCTCAGGGAATTTCAGGCGCGCAACGTGCCGATGATCTGCGCCAATCCCGACCTCGTCGTCGAGCGCGGCCACAAGATCATCCCCTGCGCGGGCGCCATGGCGGCCTACTATAATCAGCTCGGCGGCGAGACGCGCATCGCCGGCAAGCCGCATAGCCCGATCTATGACGCCGTTTTGTCGGTGGCGCGTGAGGTTCGCGGTGATGTCCCGCTCGACCGTATCTTGGCGATCGGCGACGGAATGCCGACAGATGTGCGCGGCGCGCTCGATTATGGTCTCGATCTGCTCTATATCAGCGGCGGCATTCACGCTAAGGAATACACACTCAACGGCGAGACGGACGAGGCCATTTTGACGGCCTATCTGGAACGTGAGCGTGCTACCCCGCAGTGGTGGATGCCGCGTCTCGCATAAGCGTACCGCCCGAGAAAAGTCCTGCCCGATGACCGTTTTCCACCGCAATGAAACCCGTGAACCCCTGCCTGCCCACCTGAGGGGCGGAGTTGTCGCTGTCGGCAACTTCGATGGCGTCCATCGCGGCCACCAGTCGGTTCTCGAACGTGCGCTGGATATCGCCGAACGCCGTGGCATTCCGGCTCTCGTGCTGACCTTCGAGCCGCATCCGCGCGCCGTCTTCAAGCCCGATGCGCCTGTCTTCCGGATCACGCCGGCGCCGCTGCGTGCCCGTATCCTGGAGGCTCTCGGCTTCAAGGCGGTTGTCGAATATCCATTCGACCGCGCCTTCGCGCAAAGGACGCCCGACGACTTCGTCCACACGGTTCTGAAGGACTGGCTGGGCGCCTCCGAGGTCGTCACCGGCTTCGATTTTCATTTCGGCCATAATCGCGAGGGCGGCCCGGCCTTCCTGATGGACGCCGGCCAGAAATACGGCTTCGGCGTGACGCTGGTCGATGCGTTCCGCGACGAGAATGCCGATGTGGTCTCCTCGAGCAACATTCGCGAACTGCTGAAAGGCGGCGATATCAGTGCCGCAGCCGGGATGCTCGGCTATCACTACACGGTCGAAGCCGAAGTCATCGGCGGCGAGAAGCTTGGCCGGCAGCTCGGATTTCCGACGGCGAACATGCGACTGCCGCCCGAAGCCGCTCTGAAGGCCGGCATCTACGCCGTCAAATTCCGGCTGGAGGACGGCACGGTTCATGATGGTGTCGCAAGCTACGGTCGCCGCCCGACGGTCACCGACAACGGAGCGCCATTGCTCGAGACCTACGTCTTCGATTTCAGCGGCGATCTCTATGGGCAAATCTGTTCCGTCTCGTTCTTCGGCTATCTGCGGCCCGAACTGAAGTTCGATGGCCTCGATCCGCTCGTCGAGCAGATGAACCGCGACAAGGAAGAAGCCCGCGCGCTCCTTGCCGGCATTCAGCCGCTCAGCGAACTCGATCGCAAAATCTGCTTCGCCTGACGTTTCAGGCGCCTTCGAAAATTGTGGCTCTTTCGGGGCAGGCGCGCTTGCCGTGCGCGCTCGCGGGGATATCTCATCTATTTGATAAGACGCGGATTCGCTGCGCCCCCAGCACCGAAAGGCAATCATCAAATGGACAAGAGGTTTGGAACGGCGGCCTGCTGGCTGCTCATCATTCCCTATATCGGGCTCCTATGGGTTCCCTTCTATAATTTTCACGATCCGGTCCTGCTCGGGTTCCCCTTCTTCTACTGGTATCAGCTGGCCTGGGTGCCGATCACCGCCGTCCTGACATTGATTGCCTACCGGAGCATGCGCGATGACGACTGAAATCGACGCCACCGCGCTTTCCGTCTTCATCTTCTTCTTTGTGCTCGTCACGGTCATGGGCTTCGTTGCCGCCCGCTGGCGCAAACCCGAAACGCTTGCAAGCATTGACGAATGGGGTCTCGGCGGCCGCAGCTTCGGCACCTGGATCACCTGGTTCCTGGTCGGCGGCGACTTCTACACCGCCTACACCGTCATCGCCGTTCCCGCCCTTGTCTACACTGTCGGCGCCTACGGCTTCTTCGCCCTGCCATACACGATCGTCGTCTATCCGTTCGTGTTCATGGTCATGCCCGTGCTGTGGAAGCGGGCGAGGGACTTCGGCTACGTGACGGCAGGTGATGTCGTCCATGGTCAGTATGGTTCGCGGGGGCTGGAGCTTGCGGTCGCCGCGACAGGCGTGATCGCGACGATGCCCTATATTGCACTCCAGCTGGTCGGCATGACGGCGGCGTTGAAGGCGCTCGGTCTTCACGGCGAAATACCCCTGGCGGTCGCCTTCATCGTGCTCGCGCTCTACACCTATTCGGCCGGCCTGCGCGCACCGGCGCTGATCGCCTTCGTCAAGGATATCATGATCTACATCGTCGTGATCGCCGCCGTCGCGCTGATCCCGTCGAAGCTTGGCGGCTATGCCAACGTCTTCGCTTCGGCGGATGCGGCGTTCCAGGCGAAGGGATCGGGAAGCCTGCTGCTTGGTGGCAACCAGTACGTCGCCTATGCGACCCTGGCCCTCGGCTCGGCGCTTGCGGCCTTCATGTATCCGCACACGCTGACTGGTATCTTTGCGTCGAACAGCGGCAACACGATCCGCAAGAATGCGGTTTTGCTGCCGGCGTATACGCTGCTGCTCGGCCTTCTGGCTCTGCTCGGCTACATGGGACATGCCGCCGGGCTCAAGCTCGACAGCGCCAACGATGTGGTTCCGGCACTGTTCCAGACCCTGTTCCCGAGCTGGTTCGCGGGCTTCGCCTTCGCGGCGATTGCCATCGGCGCACTGGTGCCGGCGGCGGTGATGAGCATCGGGGCCGCCAACCTCTTCACCCGCAACTTCTGGAAGGCTTACGTCAACCCCGGAGTAACGGACGCCGGCGAGGCGAAGGTTGCCAAGGTGACGTCGCTTGTCGTCAAGGTCGGTGCGTTGCTTGTCATCATCTTCCTGCCGACGCAGTTCGCCCTCGATCTTCAGCTGCTGGGCGGGATCTGGATCCTGCAGACGCTCCCGGCTCTGGTGTTCGGCCTCTATACGGGATGGTTCCGGGCGCCCGGCTTGCTGGCCGGCTGGTTTGTCGGCTTCTTCGGCGGCACGCTGCTTGTCTGGATCAACGGATTGAAGCCGCTGCAGCCGATTGCTTTCGGGGACACGTCATTCACGGTCTACATCGGTCTTCTGGCGCTGGCGGCGAACATCGTCGTTGCCGTGGTCGTCAATGCCGCGACCCCGGCAAAGGCGGTCGCGCGCGCCTGATCTTCGGGTAAAACAGAGGCCGCGGGCAGGGGTGCCCGCGGCTTCTCCACGCGACGACCTCATGAAATCCCTCTTCCTTTTCCGTCTGAAAGCGCCTATGAACCGGCGCGATGAACAAGTTCCGGCTGGCGATCACGATACGAATTATCGGCCCGGCCTTCCGCGCGCGCTAAGCGGCCGGAAGGTCCGGGTTTTTGGCGCTTGGACGACGAGCGCCTCCGTCACCAATTTTCAAGCCCGTTGCGCCTGCTTCCGTGGCGCCTAGAGACGATTGCTAGACATGACCGATACAGCCGAAAAGATCGATTACTCGAAGACCCTCTATCTCCCCGAAACCGACTTCCCGATGCGCGCCGGCCTGCCGCAGAAGGAGCCGGAAACGGTTGCCCGCTGGCAGCAGATGGGCCTCTACAAGAAGCTCCGCGCCTCCGCCGCCGGCCGCGAGAAGTTCGTTCTCCACGATGGCCCTCCCTATGCCAACGGCAACATCCACATCGGCCACGCGCTGAACAAGATCCTCAAGGACGTCATCAACCGCTCGTTCCAGATGCGTGGCTTCGATGCCAACTACGTTCCCGGCTGGGATTGCCACGGCCTTCCGATCGAGTGGAAGATCGAGGAGAAGTATCGCGAGAAGGGCAAGAACAAGGACGAGATCCCGGTCAACGAGTTCCGCAAGGAATGCCGCGAATTCGCCGCCGGCTGGATACAGACCCAGGCCGCCGAATTCAAGCGCCTTGGCATCGAGGGTGATTTCGACAACCCCTACACGACCATGGCCTTCCACGCCGAAAGCCGCATCGCCGGCGAACTGCTGAAGATCGCCAAGTCGGGCCAGCTCTATCGCGGCTCCAAGCCGGTCATGTGGTCGGTCGTCGAGCGCACCGCGCTGGCCGAAGCCGAGGTCGAATACCACGACATCGAGAGCGACATGATCTGGGTGAAGTTCCCGGTGGCTGAGTTCGTGGCACAAAGCACGGAACAAAAGCACTCGATGGCGGCCACCTTCGAGGCGGCGCAGGATGCCCTGAAGAATTTGCAGGGGGCGCATGTCGTCATCTGGACCACCACGCCCTGGACGATCCCCGGCAACCGTGCGATCGCCTATTCGTCGCGCGTTTCGTACGGCCTCTATGAAGTCACCGAAGCCACCAACGACTTCGGTCCGCGTCCGGGCGAAAAGCTGATCCTCGCTGACAAGCTGGCCGAAGACGCTTTCGCCAAGGCCAAGCTACAGTTCAAGCGCTTGCAGGACGTTTCGGCGGAACAACTCGCCGCCATCACCTGCGCCCACCCGTTCAAGGGCTTCGGCGGCGGCTACGAGTTCCTCGTTCCCCTCCTCGACGGCGACCACGTCACCGATGACGCCGGTACCGGCTTCGTACACACCGCGCCCAGCCACGGCCGCGAGGACTTTGATGCCTGGACGGGCCACGCCCGCGAGATCGAGGCACGTGGCATCGACACCAAGATCCCGTTCCCGGTCGACGACGCCGGCTTCTACACATCAGATGCGCCGGGCCTCGAAGGTGGCCGCGTCATCGACGACAACGGCAAGAAGGGCGATGCCAACGAGCGCGTCATCAAGGAACTCATCGCCCGCAACGCGCTCTTTGCCCGCGGCCGACTGAAGCATTCCTATCCGCATTCCTGGCGCTCGAAGAAGCCGGTCATCTTCCGCAACACGCCGCAGTGGTTCGTCTACATGGACAAGACGCTCGCCGACGGCACGACGCTGCGCTCGCGCGCGCTGAACGCCATCGACGACACCCGCTTCGTTCCCGCCGCCGGCCAGAACCGCCTGCGCGCCATGATTGAAGGCCGCCCGGATTGGGTGCTTTCCCGTCAGCGCGCCTGGGGCGTGCCGATCTGCGTCTTCGTCGACGAGGCCGGCGAGGTCTTGGTCGATGAGGAGGTCAACGCCCGCATCCTGGAAGCCTTCGAAGCCGAAGGCGCCGATGCATGGTTCGCCGAAGGTGCGCGCGAGCGCTTCCTCGGCAAGAAAGCCAACGAGCCCTGGAAGCAGGTCATGGACATCCTCGATGTCTGGTTCGACAGTGGCTCGACCCACACGTTTACGCTCGAAGACCGTCCGGATCTCAAGTGGCCGGCCGATCTCTATCTGGAAGGTTCCGACCAGCATCGCGGCTGGTTTCACTCGTCGCTGCTGGAATCGGCGGCGACCCGTGGCCGCGCGCCTTACAACGCCGTACTCACCCATGGCTTCACCATGGACGAGAAGGGCGAGAAGATGTCGAAGTCCAAGGGCAACGTCACCTCGCCGCAGGAAATCATGAAGGACGCCGGCGCCGACATCCTGCGCCTCTGGGTCATGACATCAGACTACGCCGACGACCTGCGCGTCGGTAAGACGATCATCCAGACCAATGTCGATGCCTATAGAAAGCTGCGCAACACCATCCGCTGGATGCTCGGCACGCTGGCGCACGACAAGGGCGAGACCTTCGAGGTCTCCGAGATGCCGGAGCTGGAGCAGCTGATGCTGCATCGTCTGGCCGAGCTCGACCAGCTGGTGCGCGAGAATTACGACGCCTTCGACTTCAAGAAGATTGCCCGCGCGTTGATCGACTTCGCCAATGTCGAACTCTCGGCCTTCTACTTCGACGTCCGCAAGGACGCGCTCTATTGCGATGCGCCATCCAGCCTGCGCCGCCGTGCCAGCCTTCATGTCATTCGCATGATCTTCGATTGCATGGTGACCTGGCTGGCCCCGATGCTGCCCTTCACCACGGAAGAGGCATGGCTGTCGCGCAACCCGAACGCCGTCTCGGTTCACCTCGAGCAGTTCCCGGAAGTTCCTGATAACTGGAAGAACGAGGCGCTGGCCGAGAAGTGGAAGAAGATCCGCGCGGTGCGCACGGTGGTGACAGGCGCGCTTGAAATCGAGCGCAAGGACAAGCGCATCGGCTCCTCGCTGGAAGCAGCCCCCGTCGTTCACATCGCCGATCCGGAGCTGATGAAGGCGCTGGATGGTCAGGATTTCGAGGAGATCTGCATCACCTCGGGCATCACGATCGATGGCTCCGAAGGTCCAGCCGATGCATTCCGCCTGCAGGAAGTCGCTCTCGTCAGCGTCGAACCGAAGCTTGCGGAAGGCACCAAATGCGCCCGCTCGTGGCGGATCACGACGGACGTCGGCTCCGATGCGGAGTATCCCGATGTCTCCGCCCGTGACGCCGTGGCACTTCGCGAACTGGCTGTGCAATAACGAAGAATATTGCCGGGTGAATTGCGTATTTGCGGTTCATCCGGTAAAAGCTGCCTGAAAATGGCCGGATTTTTCCGTCAGGGGGACGATGTTCGGTTTTCAAGCGTTTGAATGCACCGGCATGGCTGGAAGGGTTTTCATGTTATCGAAACGTTGGTTCCATTTGGGCGTCTGCCTGACAGTGGCAATGGCAGGTGGCGCGATGATGTCAGGCTGCACCAGCGGCCCACGTTACGGAACCGACAAGACGGCATTCCAGCAGCTGACTGACGACCTCGGTGACTCCGTTTCGCTGACCGGCAACGATCCCAAGAACAAGGGTGTCCGGTATGCGCCGCGCCCCTCGCTCGTGCTTCCTTCCGACACTGCCAAGGAATCGCTCGTCGAGCCTCAGAAGTCGATCGCGAGCAAGGATAATCCGGAATGGGTCGAGTCTCCGGAAGATACCCGCGCACGTCTGGTCAAGGACGCCGACGACAACAGCGACAAGTCGAGCTTCCGCTCGCCGCTGGCAAGTTCCGCCATTGAAGGTGGACGCCGCACGACCGAGGCGCAGACGAAGGCCTATCGCGAAGCCCGCGCCATCCAGAAGGGCGCCAATCTCGACCAGCGCCGCTATATTTCCGATCCGCCGACCGAATACCGTCAGGTCGGGGATCCGGCGAAACTGGACGACGTCGGCGAGCCCGAGCTGAAGAAGCAGAAGAAGCGGAAGAAGGAAGCCGCTATCGCCGGCAGCGACAAGCAGTGGTGGAATTTACTTCAGTAATCATATCGAACGGGGCGATCAGCCCCGTTTTCTTTTTGCCCAGCGGTCAATTCGAAAACGATGCGTAGCAGTTGGCAGCCGAGCAGCACACCGCCGACCGTCAGTTGCCGTGACAACGGATGAGATCAGGGGATCTCTCTCTTCCCCGAAAAGAACGCGCGCAGAATATCGCCTGCCGCCGTCTCGTTGAGGCCCGAATAGACATCCGGCGCGTGATGGCAGGTCGGCTGCCGATAAAAGCGCACGCCGTTATCGACCCCGCCGCCCTTTGGATCTTCCGCGCCGTAGTAGAGACGTCGAATGCGGGCAAAGGAGATCGCCGCCGCGCACATGGTGCAGGGTTCGAGCGTCACGTAGAGATCTGCACCGGTCAGACGCTCCTGATCGAGCGCTTCGCAGGCCATGCGGATGGCGAGGACTTCGGCATGCGCGGTGACGTCGTTCAACTCGCGTGTGCGGTTGCCGGAGCGCGCGATGACGGCCCCGTCGAGCACCAGCACGGCCCCGATAGGCACTTCGCCGCGTTCGCCTGCGGCACGGGCTTCGTCAAGCGCAAGCCCCATAAATTGATTTGTCTTCACGATGCGACAATTTCCACTTAACCGCGGGGGCGCGAACTGATAGACAGGCCCCAAAAGGCAGGCAAACAACAAATGACATTCAAAGACAAGCCAAAACGGCCGGGCGATAAGCCGCCGCGTCGCGAGAGCGGCCCGAAATCAGCTGCAAAGCCCTCGAAGGCGTTCGCCAAGACGGACGATGACGCCGTCGGTGGCGACGACAAGGCCGAGCGTATCTCCAAGGTGATGGCGCGCGCCGGCGTTGCCTCCCGTCGCGACATCGAACGCATGATCATGGAAGGCCGCGTCACGCTGAACGGCAAGCTCCTGGACACGCCGGTCGTTAACGTGACGCTCACCGACAAGATCGAGGTCGATGGCGTCCCGATCCGTGGCATCGAGCGCACCAGGCTCTGGCTTTACCACAAGCCGGCAGGACTGGTGACGACGAACGCCGACCCCGAGGGTCGCCCGACCGTCTTTGACAATCTGCCGGATGATCTGCCCCGGGTGATGTCGATCGGCCGTCTTGATATCAATACCGAAGGCCTGCTGCTGCTTACCAACGATGGCGGTCTCGCCCGCGCGCTGGAACTGCCGACGACCGGCTGGCTGCGCCGCTACCGCGTGCGCGCCCACGGCGACATCGATCAGGACGCGCTGGACAAGCTCAAGGACGGCATTGCCGTCGATGGCGTCCTTTACGGTTCGATCGAAGCGACGCTCGACCGCACGCAGGGCTCCAACGTCTGGCTCACCATGGGCCTGCGCGAAGGCAAGAACCGCGAAATCAAGAACGTGCTCGGCGCGCTCGGTCTCGACGTCAATCGCCTGATCCGCATCTCCTACGGCCCCTTCCAGCTCGGCGATCTGCCGGAGCGGGATGTGGTCGAAGTACGCGGTCGCACCTTGCGTGACCAGCTCGGCCCGCGCCTGATCGAGGACGCGAAGGCCAATTTCGACGCGCCGATCTACAATTCGCCGGCCGTGGCCGAGGAAGAGGAAGCTGACGCCAAGCCCGAGCGTCGCGAACGCTCGTGGAAGCCGGAAGACAAGCGCGAACGCGCGCTGAGCCGCCTCGACACCAAGCGCGACGACAAACGTGACGACCGACGTGATGATCGCCGCGGCGGTGATCGCGACCGCGATGGCGGCCGTGGCCCAAGCCGTGGTGGCGACCGCAAGGACGAGGGCCCGAAGCGTCCGCCGCTCGGCAGCCGCCGCAACGCCAATGTCTGGATGGCGCCCGGCGCCCGTCCGCTCGGCGAAAAGGCAGCCGCCAAGGCAGAAAAGAACGCCCAGACGGCCCTGCGTCGTGGCGAAAAGCCTGGCCGCTCCAAGCCGCAGCCGACAAGCTACGACGAAGGTCCGCGCGTGCAGATCAACCGTGCCCGCGACGAAGAGGGCGAATGGATCCGCTCGAGCGAAGTCAGCAAGGACGACGGCGACCGCAAGCGCGGTGATCGCGGCGACCGTGGCTTCGGTGATCGCCCCTCCCGTGGTGACCGCTCAGGCGGCGACCGCACGGCACGCGGCGACCGGCCCTATGGTGACCGCCCACCGCGCGGCGACCGTCCCCAGGGCGAGCGCCCGAGAGGCGATCGTCCCTTTGGCGACAAGCCTCGTGGCGAGCGCAAGCCGCGCGAGGATGGCGACCGTCCGCGTTCATTCGGCGACCGCCCACCGCGTGGCGATCGGCCTTTCGGTGATCGCCCTCCCCGTGGTGACCGGCCAGCCGGTGACCGCCCGTTCGCAGCCAAACCTCGCGGCGACCGCAGGCCGCGCGAGGAGGGAGACGACCGTCCCCGTTCCTTCAATGATCGTCCGCCACGCGGCGACCGGCCGTTCGGCGACAAGCCGCGCCGTCCGCGCGAAGAGGGCGACGAGCGTCCCCGCGCCAAGCGTTTCTCCGGCGAGGCTCGTTCCGAGCGTCCGGCAGGCGAACGTTCCTATGGCGACCGGCCTCGTGGTGAACGTCCGCAGGGTGATCGTCCCCAGGGCGAGCGTCCAAGAGGCGATCGTCCCTTCGGCGACAAGCCGCGCGGCAAGAGCTTTGGTGGAAAGCCTGGCGGATCGAAGCCGGGCGCGAAGAGTTTTTCGGGCAAGCCTTCGGGCGATCGTCCCGGCGGTGGTGGCAAGCCTTCGGGCGGGCCGTCACGGGGTGGACCCAAAGGAAAGGGAATAGGACGCGGTGCGGATCGTCGGCGGTGAGTTTCGCGGACGGCCGCTCGCCGTACCAAAATCAAACGACATCCGGCCGACTGCCGACCGGACGCGTGAGAGCCTGTTCAATATTCTGAGCCATGCCTATCCGGAATGCGTCGATGGCACCCGGATACTGGACCTCTTTGCCGGCACCGGCGCCGTTGGCCTCGAAGCCGTCTCGCGTGGCTGCCGTCATGCGCTGTTCGTTGAAAACAGCGTCGAGGGCAGGGGCCTGCTCTGGGAAAATATCGATGCGCTCGGCCTGCATGGCCGGACGCGCATCCTCAGGCGCGACGCGACCGATCTCGGCAGCGTTGGCAATCTCGAGCCGTTTCATATCCTCTTCGCAGACCCGCCCTATGGAAAGGGACTGGGGGAGAAGGCAATGGCGGCCGCGGCAAAGGGCGGCTGGCTGGTGCCGGGCGCGATTGCGGTGCTCGAAGAGCGCACCGATGTTGTTGTTTCGGTGGACCCTTCCTATCTTTTCCTCGAAAGCCGCATCTTCGGCGACACACGGGTTCATTTCTACCGCTATCAGCCCCTGTAACGCGGCGGCGGGCAATCGGGGGTAGTGGTGCAGGCAGAAACGTCAATTGTCGAGTTGCCTGTCCCGCAAGATGCTCCAAGGTCGGATGGCCTGCGCGTGGCCGTCGCGTTCGGCGGCGGCGGAGCCCGTGGCCTCGCTCACATCCATGTCATCGAAACGCTGAATGAACTCGGCATCCGCCCAACAGCGATCGCGGGTTCCTCGATCGGCGCCATCATGGGGGCCGGTATGGCGGCCGGAATGAGCGGCGCCGACATTCGCGAACATGCGCTCATGACCGTCGGCAACAAGACGGCTGTGGTGAGCCGCCTCTGGGGATTGCGCCCGCAAACGGTGCGTGATGCGGTGGCAAACGGCGTTCGCATCGGCCAGTTCAATCTCGAGCGGATCCTGAAGGCGTTTCTCCCAGCCGATCTGCCGGACCATTTCTCCGATCTTCAGATCCCGATGCGGGTGATCGCGACCGACTATTACGGCCAGAACGAGGTGATCGTCGAGGAAGGCGCTCTGTTTCCGGCGCTCGCCGCATCCTCGGCTATTCCCGCGGTTTTCATGCCCGTTCGCCTTTACGGGCGGGTGATGATCGATGGCGGTATCAGCAATCCAGTTCCCTACGAATGCCTCATGAACGAGGCCGACATCGTTATCGGCATCGATGTCGTGGGTGCGCCGGAAGGTGACGGAACGCATATCCCGAACCGCATGGAGAGCATTTTCGGCTCCGGACAGCTGATGATGCAGACGGCGATATCGTTGAAGCTGCGGCTTCAGGCGCCGCATATCTTCCTTCGCCCTGCCGTCGGCAGGACCGGCGTCATGGACTTCCTCAAGGCCCGCGAAGTCCTGGCGATGTCTGCTGGCGTCAAGGACGAGCTGAAATACGCGCTCGACGGCGCCATCGAGGCGCATCAAAGAGCCTAGGCGTCGGCGGTCACCTCGGCGGTGCCCGACAACGGATCATCCTCGAAGCCGGCGGCGCGCTTCGGCTTCACCAGCGGTTCCGGCTTGACCGGCTGCGAGAACAGCATGTCGCGTCCCGCCTGCAATCCCTCGGAAGACTGCAGCACCAGACGCTGCTCGTCACGGCGGCGAATATCCTCTCCGATCTCGTACGCATCGACCTCGCTAACGCCGAGCGCTTCC
This sequence comes from Rhizobium sp. Root708, assembly GCF_001429725.1. Taxonomy (GTDB): domain Bacteria; phylum Pseudomonadota; class Alphaproteobacteria; order Rhizobiales; family Rhizobiaceae; genus Rhizobium. Next base: position 204,556 of record NZ_LMHV01000043.1, read on the forward strand.
AGCGTCCTGCGGCCGAAAAGCAGACCCGACTCCAGGGTTTCGCGCAGTTCGTAGTCGACGTTGCGGTTGCGCAGCGCGATCGAATGAATGCGGTCGTAGGAGCGGACGAAAAGCTTGGCGTGCCGATATTCGTCCTGCACCAGCTCGACGATCTTGTCGGTCACCTCGCGTTTTTGCGTGCAGATGACGACGATCTTAGCGTGGTCCACGCCAGCCGCGCGCAGCACGTCCTTGCGGGTTCCATCGCCGAAGTAGATCCGAAAGCCGAAGGACGACGCCTGACGAATACGGTCGGCGGAGGTGTCGATGACGGTCACCGCGCGCCCGCCGGCGAGCAGGATCTGCGCTGAAATCTGTCCGAAACGCGAGAAGCCGATCATCAGAACGTCGGCCCCGGCTCCTTCGAAGTCCTCGTCAAGCTGCTCCTCCTGCTTGTCGCCCGTCAGCAACCGCTTGGAAATCATCGTTCCGATCGGTGTCAGCGCCATCGACATCGTCACGATCGCGATCAGCAGCGAGGCCGTGCTCGGCGGCATCAGGCCGGCAGCCCCGGCAGCGGAGAACAGCACGAAACCGAACTCGCCTCCCTGCGGCAGGAGAAAGGCGATACGTATGGCGTCGTCGTGGGACGAACCCGCGATGCGGCTGATCGCGTATATGACGAGACCTTTCGCGATCATGACAACAGGGACCGCGATGACGATCAGCAGCGCGTTGTCCCACAGGACGGGCAGCTGCAGCGACAGGCCGACGGCGATAAAGAAGATAGCGAGCAGCACCCCGCGGAAAGGCTCGATGTCGGCCTCGAGTTCATGTCGGTAGGACGATTCGGCGAGCATCACTCCCGAAAGAAAGGCGCCCATTGCCATCGACAGGCCGGCGAGCTGCATGAGGCTTGCCGATCCCATGACCACGAACAGGGCGGCGGCGATCATCGCTTCGCGGGCGCCGGTCCGGGCGATGATCTGAAAAAGCGGCGTCAGGAGATAGCGGCCCATGATGATCATTGCGCCGACCGCGCCGATCGCGATGGCGAAATCGAGAACCGGCGCGCCATGACCTTTCCCGGTATCGAGAATATTGATCAATGCCAGCAACGGCACGATTGCCAGATCCTGGAACAGCAGCATCGAGAAGGAGCGCTGGCCATAGCGCGTGTTGACGTCGCCTTCGTCGTCGAGGATCTGCATGGCAAAAGCGGTCGAAGACAGGGCCAGGCCGAACCCCGCAATGATGCAGCCGCGCCAGTCGAGCACACCGGTGAGCCACGCGACGAGCGACAGCAGCGCACCTGTCAGCAGCACCTGCGCCGAGCCGAGCCCGAATATGTCCCGCCGCATTTGCCACAGCCGGCTGGGCTTCAGTTCCAGGCCGATGATGAAGAGCAGGAAGACGACACCGAGCTCGGCGACGGCGAGAATCTGGTCCCCATCGGTAAGCCCGTGAAAGATCGGGCCGATCACGACGCCGGCTGCAAGGTAGCCGAGCACGGTGCCCAATCCGAGCCGCTTGAAGATCGGCGCCGAAACGACGGCGCCGCCAAGCAGCAGGATCGTTTCGGAAAAAAGCGCGTTGGGTTCGGACATGATGCGGGGCTTCCGTGAGGGCGCGTGCTGAGGAGGGAAAAAGAATCGGCGTTGGCGGCCTTGATGCTTTTTGTAGCGCACAATAAATGGAACGCGAAGGAAAGGCCAAATCATGTCTTCTGAAATCGACTCCTCGACGCTTCTTTCCCGCGCAAGCCAATTGATCGACCTGGCCAAGAAGGCCGGAGCCGACGCCGCCGATGCGGTGGTGGTGCGTTCCCGCTCACAATCCGTCAGTGTTCGCCTTGGCAAGGTTGAGGGCACCGAGTCCTCCGAAAGCGATGACTTCGCGCTGCGCGTTTTCGTCGGCAAGCGCGTCGCCAGTGTTTCCGCAAATCCAGGCTTCGATCTCGCGGCGCTGGCGGAGCGCGCGGTCGCCATGGCGAAGGTTTCGCCGGAAGATCCGTTCGCCTGCCTTGCGGACGAAGGCAAGCTCGCGAAATCCTACCCGGACCTGCAGCTGCTCGACACCACGGAGGTTTCCTCCGAACAACTCCGCGAGGCGGCTCTTGCCGCCGAGGCTGCAGCGCTTGCCGTGAAGGGCGTCACGAACTCCTCCGGTGCCGGCGCATCATCTGGAATGGGCGGACTGGTTCTGGTCACCTCGCACGGGTTCGAAGGCAGCTACATGGCGTCGCGCTTCGGCCGTTCCGTCAGCGTCATCGCCGGTGAAGGCACCGGTATGGAGCGCGACTACGATTACGATAGCCGCATCTATTTCGCCGAACTCGACGATCCGGCCGAGATCGGTCGCCGGGCAGGCGAGAGAACGATCAAGCGCATCAATCCGCGCCAGGTCCCGACGGGCAAGGATGTCACCGTCGTCTTCGATCCACGTGTTGCGCGTGGTTTCGTCGGCCATATCGCCGGTGCGATCAACGGTGCCTCCGTCGCCCGCAAGACAAGCTTCCTGCGCGACAAGATGGGCCAGCAGGTCCTGAAGGCGGGACTGTCGATCACGGATGATCCGTTGATCGTGCGCGGTCCGTCGTCTCGCCCCTTTGACGGCGAAGGCATTTCCGGCGAACGGCTGGTAATGATCGAGGATGGCGTGCTCAAGCACTGGTTCCTGTCGACGTCGACGGGTCGCGAGATCGGCATGGAGACCAACGGCCGCGGCGTTCGCGGCGGAAACTCGATCACGCCCGCATCGACCAATCTCGCGCTGGAGCCCGGCGATATCTCGCCCGAGGATCTGGTCCGCGGTGTGGGCAACGGCTTTTACATCACCGAGCTCATCGGTCAGGGCGTCAACATGATCACCGGCGAGTATAGCCGCGGCGCCACCGGCTTCTGGATCGAGAATGGTGAGTTGACCTACGCTGTCTCCGAGGTGACGATCGCATCGAACCTGAAAGATATGTTCATGCGCGTGACGCCTGCAAACGATATCGACCGCAAGTATGGCGTTGCCGCCCCGACGCTCGCGATTGAAGGAATGACACTGGCCGGGCGCTGACGGATTGGATGTGACGGATATGAGCGAAGCGAGTGCAGCCCGCTGGCAGGACGATTTGCATCTGATCGTGGATGCGGCGAAACAGGCTGGCGAGGTTGCTCTTGGTTACTTCAATCAGTCGCCTGAGGTCTGGTGGAAGAACGAGGGGCGCTCACCGGTCAGTGCCGCGGACTTTGCGGCCAATGAAACGCTGGCAACCATCCTGCGGGCCGCCCGGCCTGATTATGGCTGGTTGTCGGAAGAGACGGACGATGACGAGCAGCGGCTGGCGCGCTCGACCCTGTTCATCATCGATCCCATCGACGGCACGCGCGCCTTCATCGGCGGATTGAATCTCTGGTGCGTGAGCGTTGCGGTGGTTCACGACGGCCGGCCGGTCGCCGGCGTGCTCTATGCGCCCGCACTTGACGAGCTTTACGAAGCGACGGAAGCGGGCGTGGCGCGCAAGAACGGCGAGGTGATCACCGTATCCGCCTCGCAGCAGGGCACATCGCGTTTCGCCATAGCCGAAGATGTGCTCGCCAACTTTCCGGATGAGCTCAGAACCCGGATCGAGCGCGTCAAGCATGTGCCGTCACTGGCGTACCGTATCGCCATGGTCGCGGACGGCCGCATCGACGGAACCTTCGTGAAGCGCAACTCCCACGACTGGGACCTTGCGGCCGCCGACCTGATCCTGGAGCGGGCAGGCGGGCGCTTGGTCGATCTCGCCGGCCGTGATGTGATCTACAACAGGCCTCGTGTTAGCCACGACGAACTCTGCGCGGCATCGCACCCTGAATTGAACGACCTGATAACCCGCACCGTGCGTCGATGAGGCAGTTGACGTTTCCGTCAAAATCCCTCAGATGAAACGGCGGAGGAGCAGAAAAAGAAAGAGACGAAAATGACGAACTCCAGCGAAAAGAAACAACTTTTGCACCTTGTATTCGGCGGCGAACTGGAAAGTCTTGACGACGTTCAGTTCCGTGACCTCAAGGATCTGGATATCGTCGGTATTTTTCCAGATTATGCCACCGCGCTGACCGCGTGGAAGGGTAAGGCGCAGTCGACTGTCGACAATGCGCACATGCGTTATTTCATTGTACACATGCACCGTCTTTTGGATCCGGAAAACAAGTCCGGCAACTAATTGTGAAGCGCCGCGCGCTCCTCTCGGCCGCTCTGCCGGCTGCTGACGCATTCTGAACAAAGTGATCGGTCATTTCCGGCCGCAACAAGAATTGGGAATGGGTTAATGACGATCGTAATTGATCGGAGGCAGATCATATGAGCGGCCGCATGGCGCGGCTCGCGCTAGGCGCCTATCAGGCAGCCGGGACGATGATGACGCCTTTCGTCGGTGGGTATCTGACCTACCGGGCCGCAAAGGGCAAGGAAGATCGGGCGCGCCGGCTCGAACGCTCCGGATATCCGAGCGCCGACCGGCCTGCCGGCCCGCTGATCTGGTTTCATGCGGCAAGCGTCGGCGAGATGAATGCGGTCATTCCATTGATCCGCGAAATCCGCCGCCGCGATATTCATGTCATCCTCACGACCGGCACCGTCACTTCGGCCAAGCTCGCCGCCGAGCGCGTCGGCAACGAAGCCATCCACCAATATGTGCCGCTCGATCTGAAGCCCGCCGTCAGCCGTTTTCTCGATTACTGGCAGCCGGATTGCGCCCTGATCGCGGAATCCGAGATCTGGCCGGCGACGATCATGGAGCTTGGTCGGCGTCGCATTCCGCAGATACTGGTCAATGCGCGGATGTCGGATCGCTCCTTCGCGCGCTGGAGTCGTCGTCCGTCTCTTGCTGATGCGCTGTTCGAGAACCTGGCGCTTGTCATCGCGCAGTCGGATGTCGATGCGGAGCGCTTCCGCGACCTCGGCGCGCGCCAGGTCATCATGTCCGGAAATCTGAAGGTCGATACCGACGCTCCTTCCTATGACGCGGCCGTTTTCGCCCGTTACAAGAAGCAGATCGGCGACCGCCGGACCTGGGCTGCGATCTCGACATTCGACGGCGAGGAAAAAGCCGCCGGGATTGTCCACCGCACCCTCAAGGAACGCGACGGTCAACTGACCATCATCGTTCCTCGCCACCCGGATCGTTCGGACGCCATCGAAGCCGAACTGGTCAAGCAGGGCCTGAAGGTCGCGCGCCGCACCCGCGACGATGTCCTCTCGCCTGACGTCGACATCTTCCTCGGCGATACCATCGGCGAAATGGGTCTTTACCTGCGTTTGACCGAAGTGGCCTTTGTCGGTCGTTCGCTGTTTGCCGAAGGCGGCCAGAATCCGCTCGAACCGGCGATGCTAGGCTGCGCGGTTCTCTCCGGCAGCAACGTCCAGAATTTCCGGGAAGCCTATCAACGGCTTGCCCGCCGCGGCAGCGCGCGTATGGTCCGCGACACCGAGATGCTGGCCAAGGGCGTCCACTATCTGCTGATGAACGACGATGCGCGGCGCAAAATGATCGAGGCCGGCGTTGTCGCCGTGCAAGAAATGCGTGGGGCGCTGACGGCGACGCTGAAGGGCCTTGAACCTTATATCAACCCGTTGACGGTGAAGGCGCGCTTGCTGCCGAAGACGGCCGCGCAGCGCTGAGGGATCCATGGACGCGATCAAGGGTATCCTGTTCGACAAGGACGGAACGCTTCTGGACTATGATGAAAGCTGGCTGCCGGTAAACCGGGAGCTCGCCCGCATCGCCTCCGAAGGCGACGCGGCACTTGCCGATCGGCTGCTTTCCGCCTGCGGAATGGATCCGGTGACCGGCCATATCGTCCCGGACAGTCTTCTGGCCGCCGGTAACACCCGCCAGATCGCCGAAGGCCTGGTTGCTGCGGGCTCTTCGCTCGATGTGTCCGACCTGACATTCAGGCTCGATGAGCTGTTTTCGAACGCTGCCGAGTTTTCCGTACCGGTAACGGATCTGTCGGCCTTCTTCGCCCGCCTGCATGCGCGCGGGTTCCGTCTCGGTGTCGCCTCAAGTGACAACGAGCGGTCCATCCGCCAGACAGCGGCGCGCTTTGGTTTCTCGCAATACGTGGATTACATCGCCGGATACGACAGCGGCTTCGGCTCGAAGCCGGAGGCCGGCATGGTACTCGGCTTTTGTGCAGCGACCGGTCTGCAGCCATCGGAAGTCGCTGTCGTCGGCGACAACAATCATGACCTCCACATGGGCCGCAATGCCAAGGCCGGACTGACGGTCGCGGTGTTGACGGGTACCGGTTCGCGCGAATCCCTTGCCGCCGCCTCCGACTATTGCCTGAATGATATCACCGAGCTGGAAGGTCTGTTGCCGGACCTGCAGCTCGCCTGATCGACCAAAGGCTTGCATTTTCTTGAAAATTGCCTTCTCTTTTCGCGGGGTTGAGGAAAAGAGCCGTCGGCCCCAGGCCCGCGGCACAAAAGGCAGGACAGCAAGAATGGTATCGGAAGCGCCGCCTTTCTGGTGGACGAAGGCTGATTGGCGTGCCTGGACGCTCTCCCCTGTTTCCTTCCTCTATGGACGTATTGCCGGTTATCGCATGGCGAATGCCAAGCGCGCATCCGTCCCCGTTCCCGTAATCTGCATCGGCAATTTCACTGTGGGCGGCGCCGGCAAGACGCCGACGGCGCTGACGATCGCCCGTGCCGCGAAGGCGAGGGGGCTGAAGCCCGGCTTTCTCAGCCGTGGCTACGGCGGCTCGCTCGACGTCACGACGGTTGTGGATCCCGAACACCATCGCGCCGTTGCTGTCGGTGACGAGCCGTTGCTGCTCGCCCGCGAGGCATTGACGGTGATTTCAAGGCGCCGCGTCGAGGGCGCCAAGCGTCTCGTCAAGGAAGGCGCCGACCTGATCATCATGGATGACGGCTTCCAGAGCGCGCGACTTGCGATCGACTATGCCTTGCTCGTGATCGATGCGACGCGTGGCCTGGGTAACGGTCATATCGTTCCCGGCGGGCCTGTGCGCGCCCCGATCCGCCAGCAACTGCGCTACGCGACCGCCTTGCTGAAGGTCGGAGCGGGCACCGCGGCCGACCAGATCGTCCGTATCGCCGCACGCGCCGCAAAGCCCTATTTCACCGCTTCCCTGAAGGTTGCGACAGGCAACGAGCTCGCCGGCGAGCGCGTGCTGGCCTTTGCGGGCATTGCCGATCCCTCGAAATTCTTTCGAACGGTGGAGTCGATTGGTTGCGAGATCGCCGTTCGCCGGTCTTTCGGCGATCACGAACATCTGACGGAAGACGAGATCGACGACATCCTCGCGACCGCGGAACGCGACGGTCTCACGATCGTCACGACGTCAAAGGATTTCGTCCGTCTAGCCGGTCACAATGGCAAGGCGAGACAGCTTGCAGAGCGGTGCGTGGTGATCGAAGTCGAAATGGCGTTCGAGGATCATCTTGCGCCGAATCTGATCATCACCCGCGCCATCGATGCTTGCCGCGAGCGCCGGATGAAAGAGAAAACCGCAGCCTGAGCCTTAGCGCTTCTGGTTCGGCAGAACGCCGGCGCGCTTGTCGGCCTCGAGAGAGGCCATGGCGTCGGCATAAGGCTCCTGCCGCGCAACGCTCCAGTAGCGTAATTCGTCGAGAGCGATCTGCTTTCCGGTAATGGCGCAGACGACATAGGAGCCGGGCGACAGGATCTGGAAATCCGCATCCAGATAGCGGATCTGCGCCTCGCGGTTTCCATGTCCCTCAAACAAATTCATGCGCTCCATTCCTTGCAGGCTGTCATTCCCCTGCCATAACCCGCGGCAGCGGCCATTGCCAGCTTTTTCAGCTTCTGCCGAACAGCCGCTCGATATCGGAAAGCTTCAATTCGATATAGGTCGGGCGCCCGTGATTGCACTGGCCGGAGCCCGGCGTCACCTCCATTTGACGGAGAAGTGCATTCATTTCTTCCGACCGCATCCGCCGGCCGGAACGCACCGATCCGTGGCATGCCATCGTCGCCGCGACATATTCCAGCTTGGCCGAGAGGCCGGAGGCCGTGTCCCATTCCGCCACCTCGTCGGCCAGCTGCCGGATGAGGCCAGACGCATCGACTTCGCCGAGCAGCGCCGGCGTCTCGCGAACGGCAATCGCACCGGGGCCGAAGCGCTCGATCGCCAGTCCAAGCTCCCCGAGTTCGGCGGCAAACTGCATCAGCCGGTCGCAATCCTCCTCGGGCAGATCCACGATGTCAGGAATGAGCAGCACCTGCGACGCCAGACGCTTGGAATGCAGCGCCTTGCGCAGCGCCTCGAACACCAGGCGCTCATGGGCTGCATGCTGGTCGACGATAACAAGTCCGTCGTCAGTCTGCGCGACGATGTAGTTCTCATGGATCTGCGCGCGCGCCGCACCAAGCGGATAGCGCGCTGGCGTTTCCGCCTCCGCGGTCGGTGGAGACCATGACGATGTCGAGGTCTCCGCACGTGCCGTCGGCATCACCAGTCCGTCGAACGATGATTGCGGGCGCTCGCGAAAACTGTTGTTGGCGGGAAACTCGTAGGGGCGCGACGGAGACCGTTCCGCGGACCAGGGCTGTTGCGGCTCTGCCGCCCGCGGCTGGAAGCCCGGCCGGAACGAACGCAGCATTCCCTCCGCTCCCGTGGTCGCGGCGCGGCTGCCGTCGCGGGCGAGAGCCTCGCGGATAGCCCCGACGATCAGGCCGCGCACCAGTTGCGGGTCGCGGAAGCGCACGTCCGATTTCGCCGGATGCACGTTTACGTCGACAAGGGCGGGATCGAGTTCGATCGAAAGCACGGCGACCGCGTACCGTCCGGATGGAATGGTTTCCGCGTAGGCGCCGCGGATGGCCGAGAGGATAAGCTTGTCCTGCACCGGTCGGCCGTTGACGAAAGCATATTGATGCGCAGAGTTTCCGCGATTGAAAGTCGGCACCCCGGCAAAGCCGGTCAGCGAGATCTCTTCGCGCTCGGCATTGATCTCGATCGCATTCTCCCGGAATTCCTTGCCGAGAACCTGCGCGATCCGTGCCAGATGATCGTCGCCGGTAGCAGGAAGCTCCAAGGTCGAGCGGTCGGACCCTGACAGCACGAAACGCACGCCCGGAAAGGCGATCGCCATGCGCTTGACGGTCTCGGTAATCGCGGCCGCTTCGGCCTTCTCCGTCTTCAGGAACTTCAGCCGCGCGGGCGTGGCGAAGAAAAGGTCCCGGACTTCGACGATCGTGCCCGGATTGGACGCGGAGGGCCGCAGATGCAGCAGCTTGCCGCCCGCCATCGCGATCTCATGACCGTCGACGCCATCGCGGCGGCGGCTGGAAATGCTCAGCCGGGCAACCGAGCCGATCGAGGGCAGCGCTTCGCCACGGAAGCCGAGCGTGCGGATGTCATCCAGCGTGTTTGAAATCTTGGAGGTGCAGTGCCGCCGGACGGCAAGCTCGAGGTCCGCCGCGTCCATGCCCGATCCGTTGTCGGACACGCGCAGCAGCGCCTTGCCACCGCCTGCCGTGGCGATCTCGATGCGGGTCGCCCCGGCATCGAGCGCGTTCTCGATCAACTCCTTGGCAGCGCTTGCCGGACGCTCGATGACTTCGCCGGCTGCGATTTGGTTGATGAGTGTCTCGGAGAGTTGTCGAATGGCCATTCTGCTATTTTCGCGGATTCGACGGCTCCTGGGAAGCGGGAAAGCGTTTTCGCCGAGGCTTGTCCCGTCCGCTTTCGCCGGCTGCTTAACGTTAAGCGCGCTTTAAGACAAAACTGCCATTTTGATTTGTACCTCCGAGAATGCATTTCAATCGGACATGTGGGACGCGTGAGCATGAGTGCCGGCTTCGAAAAAGCGGACACGTCATCTTTGAATGGCGATTTGCCGGCTGACAACAGCCTGCAAACTGCGTTGTTCGATGCGGTGTGCGAAAGCCTCGCCTCTGCCTTCGTCGTCTACGACAAGACTGATCATCTGATCTTCGCCAGCCGTCAGGTTCTCGACTTCTTCCCGATTTCCGCCGAGATGTTGAGCCCGGGAACGCGTCTGCGCGATTTCCTCGGAGCCATCTACGACACCGGGATCCGAACCAACTCAGCCGGCAAGCAGGCCACTGTCGGCCGCGAGGACTGGCTCTCCCAGAAAATCGCCTCGCACTGGCGCGAGCGCTTCGAGGCCGTCGAGCGGCAAGGCGACGATTGCTGGATCCGCTTCCAGAAGCGGCGCCTTCCAAGCGGTTACGGCGTTTGCGTCATCTCCGACATCTCCGAGGACAAGAAGCGCGAGGAGCAGTGGCGGCTGGATCTCGAACGGGTTCAGCTGACGGAAGACATTCTCGACAACCTGCCGTTTCCGCTATTCGTCAAGGACCGGAACCTGAACTACGTCGCGGTCAACATCGCGTTCTGCGAGAAGTATCAGACCACGGTCGACGAGATCCTCGGCCGCAAGAGTGCCGACCTGTTTTCGCCAGAGATCGCGCAGCGTTTCGAGGAAAGCGATCGCCATGTGCTGGACACGGGCGAGATGTCGATCTCGCGACAGCGGCAGATTTCGCGTGGCGGCTCTGAGCGGGATATCGTCACCCGCAAGCAGCGCATCGGCAAGCCCGGCCGCTATTTCCTCATTTCGACGATGCAGGACCTGCCGCGCGATGGAGCCGATCTCGACGAGTTCGAGCTGGCTTCCGCCATCACCACCTCAAGCCGCAATTCCTACCGCCGCGCCTATGTTCCGATAAGCGGCAGCGGCGAACGGCGCGAGCCGGCGGCGATGGAAGCGATCGTTCCCGAGAATTTCTCCGGCCGGAAAATCCTCGTCGTCACCGGCGACATCGCGGCCGAGACCTCGGCCCTGAGAGCATTGGCGAAGTACGGCTTCGAGGCCTGTTCGGTGCGCCGCGAGGAAGAGCAGGAGCAGTTCCTGGAAATCGCGAGTTCTGCCGGCCTTTCGCTCGATCTGCTGATCATCGACAACCAGATGGGCATGCGCTGCCTGGAGCTCGCGGAGCAATACGGCATTCCCTCCCTCGTCATGGACGGCTTCCAGCTTGCCAACGAGCTGACCTTCCTCGTCGCCCGGCATTTTAACCGCAGCAACCGCAGCGGTATGGTCGGCAACATCGATACGACCTGGGAGATCTCGACATCCGAGGATGATGGTTCGCTCGACGTCCTCGTCGCCGAAGACAACGACATCAATCAGATCGTCTTCTCGCAGATCCTCGAAGGTCTGGGCTACCGCTACCTGATTGCCGCCAGCGGCGATGAGGCGGTACGGCTCTGGACGGAACACAAGCCGAAGATCGTCCTGATGGATATCTCGCTTCCAGGCTTTAACGGCTTTGAAGCGGCTCGCCTGATACGCCAGGTCGAAGGAGACGCAGGCCTCCGGACGCCGATCATCGGCGTGTTGACGCAAGCCTTCGAGCGCGACCGCGCCGAATGCATAAAAGCTGGCATGGACGACGTGATCATGAAGCCCGTCAGCCCCGATATTCTGGAAACGGTTTTCCAGAAGCATTTGGGCACGGAAGGCCTGCGCGCGCAGCGGTAGGCGAAAGGCCGTCAACTCCCCAAATCTTGGGACTATGGCCCCTCGTTTCAGTGCCGTCTCAATATCTAATTTTTAAGACTTGGCGGCCATCCTGCAAACGATTTGGGACAGTGCTGGGTCTAAGTGATGATGTTGGCGGATATGCCATTGGTGCCCGTAAGCCAGAACGAGCTTCAGACGATGGCTTATACGGATCCGTTGACCGGGCTCGGTAACCGCTACCGGATGCGCGATCGCGTTGCACAGATATCGGCCGAGCGTGCCAGTGATCCCGCCCCCTTTGCCATCGGCATCGCCAATCTCGATTCCTTCAAGCCGATCAACGATCTCTTCGGGTCGTCGGCCGGCGACGAAATCCTCTGCCAGGTGGCGCACCGGTTGAAGGCATGCATTCCTGACGGCGCGCTGGTGACACGCCACGACGGCGACGAGTTCGCTTTCGTCCTGCCGCTGGTGTTCGAGCGCGCCGGCGCCGAAAAGTTCGGCCAGATGATCCGAGAAGTGCTGTCGGCACCCTACGATCTCGGCGATCGAAACGTCCGCCTTTCGGCATCTTTCGGCTTTGCCATCTATCCCTTCGCGGGCGAGGAGTTCGATGAGCTTCTGAAGAGCGCCGAGACCGCGCTTTATCGCTCGAAGCGCCGCGGCCGTGGCCAGATCACAGTCTACTCGCGTGAGATCGCGCAGGAAATGAAGCGTGCGACGCAACTCGAGCAGGCCTTGAGAAACGCGATCATATCAGACGCCATCGACGTGCACTTCCAGCCGATCGTTTCGCTGGCCAACAGCCAGGTCGTCGGTTTCGAGGCGCTCGCGCGCTGGAACGATGCCGACCTCGGCTTCGTGTCGCCGGGCGTCTTCGTTCCGCTTGCGGAAGAGCGCGGCTTCATCGACGCCCTGTCCGAGGCGCTGTTGCGAAAGGCAGCGGAAGCGGCACTCTCCTGGCCTCGTGAGCTCTTCCTGTCGTTCAATCTCTCTTCCGCCCAGTTGATGGACCCAGGCACCAGCAGCAGCGTCCTGTCGATCCTCGGGCGCGTCGGCTTCGATCCGCACCGGCTTGAACTGGAGATCACCGAAACCGCCGTCATGGGCTCCGCCGATACCGCAAACCGGATCATTGCCGATCTCCGTCAGGCCGGGGTTCGGATTTCGCTCGATGACTTTGGGACCGGACAATCGAGCCTCGGACGCTTGCGCGATTTCATGTTCGACAAGATCAAGATCGATCGCGCCTTCGTTTCCCGCATCAACTCCGACCGGGCGTCGGAGCATATCATCAAGGCAATCCTCACCATGTGCGAGGGGCTTGATCTGGAAGTGGTTGCCGAAGGCATCGAAGACTATGCCGAGGCAACGAAGCTGCGCGCGCTCGGTTGCGGTATGGGACAGGGCTATCATTTCGGAAAGCCGGCGGACAGCATCGCGACGCTGCGCTATCTCCACGAGAACTACTACGATTCAAGCGAGCGCGTGAGTGCATAAATGCCAATGGCGCCCCTGAGGGGCGCCACCGGTTACGCTATACTCACTGCGCAGTATTCTTACTTGTTGGTCGTCGAGCCGGTTGCCGTGGTATCCATGGCGCCCGGAGCGGGAGCCTTTTCGGCCGACAGCATCTTGAGCGTCTTGAACTCAGGCGCGGCCTTCAGTGTCTCGGCCGTTTCGGATGTCGTCAGCTTGACGCTGCCGTCCTGCGTGTTCTGGGCGACCGTGACCTTGTCCATCGGCACCGCGACGTTCTTTTCGCCGATACCGAGGAAGCCGCCGACGCCGATCACTGCGGCGACAAGGCCGCCATCCTTCTTCATGATCAGGTCGTTGACGCTACCGATGCTTTCGTTCTGGCCGTTATAGACGGACTGGCCGATATAGGTGTTGGCGCTGACCTGATCGGCAGACTGTTCCGTCAGATAGGCGCCAGCGCCGGCCTGGGCCGTGTCAACAGTGGTAGCCGGGGCCGGAGCCTGGGCAGCATCGCCGCTCGGTGCAGGCGCATCCGGAACCTTCGGCGGCGCAGCCGGATCAGACGGAGCGGCCTGGGTCGCCGGTACGCCGGGTGTTGCGGGCTGGGTCGCGCTCTGAGAAAAAGCCGTGGGTGCGAACGCTGTTGCAAACAGGGCGCCAGCGGCAACGGTCGTCAGGAGTTTGCGTGTCATTTCGAACCTACCTTTAATAGTCCTTGAGTGATCTCTAGCCTGGCCACACCCTTATTTGTTGGTGTGTCTACCTGGCCGGTTCCCAATTGAAATGAATGGCTTGCCTATTGGTTCCGAGAAAAAGACATCGAAAATTTGAAAGGAATGAGGGAACTTTCTCGGCACTTCGCGCGCGCTCGTGCTGCGGCGGGCAACGAAAAAGGCGCCCGAAGTGGGCGCCTTTCGAAAACACCGTCTGTTGGGACGGCTAGAGAATGTAAGCCGGATCGAACCGGCCCTTCACCGCAATGCCGAGCTCGAGCAGCGCGCCGGCATCCGGTTGCATGGCGCGCGCCGCTTCATCCAGACCTTCCCAGGCTGTCGTGACCGCAAGGCCTTCCGCGTCCGCGCCGATGAAGGCCGGGCAGGACGGCTGCGCCGCCGGAACCTTGTAGCGGGCGATGCGAAGTCCGTCCGGGCTGTAGCGATCGACTGTTCCGGCACCCCAGCGGGCATTCCAGATATAGCCGTCGGCATCGACCACGGAGCCGTCGATGCCACCTGGTTCCTCCATGGTGTCGACCAGAACGATCGGTTCGCCGGCCGGAAGGCCGGTCTCCGGATCGACCATGACCCGCATCAGCCTGCTGATCCGCGTGTCGGTGAAATAGCCGGTCGTGCCGTCAGGTGAAAAGCAGATCGAGTTGGGAATGCTGATGGCGTCGAAGATCTTCGTCACCTTGCCGCGCGCGACATGATAGATCGCGCCTGCGTGGGTTTCCGCGCGCTTGCTCATCGTGCCGACCCACAATGCGCCCGAGGGATGCGTGCGTCCGTCGTTCGAGCGGTTCTCCGGCCTGTCGTTTTCAAGGGCGGCGTGGAAGGTCAGGTCACCAGTCTCAATATCGCGGACGAAAAGCCCCTGTTCGGTGGCCAGCAACTGCCGGCCGGCGTCGATACGGGCAAGCACGCTTGCCATCATCGGCAGGGGGTGGACCTTCTTCTCCTTCGTCGAGAGCCGCAACTCGTGCAGCTCCTTGCCGAGAATGTTGAACCACCACACCGTATTGGTATCAGGATCGTAGGTCGGCCCTTCGCCAAGCACCGAATTGGTGCTGCAAAGTGTCCTGCCTCCGAACTCATGAATGTCAGTCATCCGTTCAAGCTCCTACCGCTGCATCGTAAGCGTAGATGGTCGCCTTGGCGCGCTCGGCAACCTCTGCGGCAGTCATTCCTGGCTTGTAGATGCTGGTTCCAAGGCCGAACGCCAGGATCCCGGCCTTCGTGTAATCCGCAAAATTCGTGTCCGACACGCCGCCGACCGCAGCGATGACAAGTTCCGGCGGCAGGATGGCGCGGATCGCATTGATGCCCGAAGGACCGAGCACGCTGGCCGGGAAGAACTTCAGCCCCGTAGCGCCGGCGCGCGCGGCGGCCAGAGCTTCGGTCGGCGTGAAGACACCGGGCATGGTGACCATGCCGTAGTCGCGCGCGCGGATAATGACTTCAGGCTCGACGTTTGGCGTTACCAGGAGCTTGCCGCCTGCATTGTGGAGATTGTCCACCGCCTCGGGCGTCAGGACGGTGCCCGCGCCGATCAGGCAATCGGCGGGCGCCATCTTGGCGGCGATTTCGATGGATTTGAACGGCTCCGGCGAGTTCAGCGGGATCTCGATGGCGGTGAGGCCGTTTTCGATCAGCGCGCCGACGACGGCTTCTGTTTCCGACGGCTTGATGCCGCGCAGAATGGCGATCAAGGGGCGTTTCATGGCGGGGAAGGGGATACGGTTCATCGCTCTATTGCTTTCTCAATTCGGCCAGATGGCTTTGGCGGCTGCCGCGAGCCCCTGGCGTACCGCGGCGTCGGCGTCGATGGTGGTGTAGGATAGAGATAGTGTTCGCAAGGCTGTTTCATAAAGGCCCTGCAGCCTGCCGGATGCAACCAGGCTGATGTCGACCTTGGCGTCCGCTGCGGACAGGGCGCCGGCAATCTCCAGGCCGATCAGCGTGCCCGAAATCTTCGCCTGCGCGCCCGCGGCGCCAAGCCCGTGCAATAGCTGGCCGGAACGGGCGGTAAAGAAGAGGTTGGTCGCCATCGCCGGGCGTTCGAAGGCGGCCCTGACGGCAGCTTCGAAAGTCGCGGTGTCGGCGGGCTGATCTTCGGCGCCGACAACCGCGTGCGACAGGATCGTGTGCTTGCTGATCGCATCGAAAAGCTCGCCGGTCATGAAGCTGGAGAAGCCGGTGACGTTGCTGTCGCGCACATGCACCCACTTCGAGTGGGTACCAGGCATGCACACCGCCTGCGCGCCGACGCTCGTCATGCCGAGGGCGCCGAGGAGCTGGGTTTCCTCTCCGCGCATGACATCAGGCATGGCCGTGTCGCGTTGCGCCAACCCGGGAAGAATCCGGATGTCGCGGCTCTGACCGGGAACGGAAACGGCTTTGGTCAGGATGGCGGAGAGCGGCGTCGGCACATCGACGTAGCCTGCTTCCACCCATCCCTGCTTGGCGCCCGCCATGCCGCAGACGATGACCGGCAGATCGGCGGGAGCGCCGACCTTCGCCAGATGTGCCGCAAGCACGGGTTCGAAGCCGGTCTTGGCGGCTGTCGTCATGCCTTCGCCGCTGCGGCTCTCACCGAGAATGCTGCCGTCGGCGCCGATCAGCCACAGCCGGAAGCTGCTCGTTCCCCAGTCGACCGCGATATAAGCGGGATTTGCCATTAGAAAATGCCTCCATCGACAATAAGCGACTGCGCGCTCACGGCGGAGGCGCAGTCGGATGCTAGAAACAGACACGGCCCGACAATAGCGTCGGCGTGCAGAACTTTTTTGATGCACTGGCGCTCGAGCGTGCGGGCAATGCCATCTTCCGTCAGCCAGAGTTTCATCTGGCGATCGGTCACGATCATTCCAGGAAGGATGCAGTTTACCCGGATGTTGTCACTGCCAAGCTTTCCGGCGAGGCTCTTCGTCAGTCCGATAACCCCCGCCTTGGCGGTCGAGTAGGCCGGAAAGTCTGGCATGTTGAGCAGAAAGGCGATCGAGGACATGTTGATGATGGCACCGCCGCCCGCCGCCCGCATGTGAGGTGCGACAGCCTGGGACATGAAAAAGACATGCCTGACGTTGGTGGCCTGGTTGTTGTCCCAGTACTCCTCGGTAACCGTCTCGAAGTCATGGCGATCGTCGCGCGCCGCATTGTTGACGAGGACGCTGATCGGGCCGGAGTGGGCCGCGACCGCCTCGACGGTTTGCCGGATCGCGCTGACGTCGCGGAGATCGGCCCTGTGAAAGCGGACGGGGTGCAGGCTGTCGCGTGACAGGCGTTGAGCAAGTTCGCGGCTTTCGTCTTCGGCGATGTCGATGAAAGAGACTTTCGCGCCCTGTTTGGCAAAGCCCTCGACAATCGCCGCGCCGATCCCCGAGCCGCCGCCCGAGACGAGCACGCTCCGGTCCCTGAATTCCGGAAACTGGGTCCGAATTTCCGCCATGCATGTCCTCCGCCGCTAGTTCCATTATTTGGAACTTAATTTGACTATGTGGAATTATCGGATTACGCTACCCCTTCTGTCAAGGTATCCGGGCGCTCGATCATGGCCACATTGAACAATGAGACAAGGGAGCGTCGCGAGACGGGAACGCTCGGCAAGCTCATGGTTCTTCTGGACCTGGTCGCCCACGCCGATGGCCCCTTGCGATTTACCGATATCGCCGCCGCAAGCGGTCAGCCGCGTGGCACCTTGCATCGTCAGCTCGTGCACCTCGTCGAAGAAGGCCTGCTCGAACTCGACGCCGACGGCCGCTACTCTACGGGCCTGCGGCTGCTGGAGCTTGCGTCGCGAAGCTGGGCGCGCAACGAACTGCGCCTCGTCGCGGAGCCGCATCTGAGGGAACTGCAGGATCTGACGGGTGAAACCGTGCATCTCGGTGTTATCAGGGGTGCGTCCGTCATCTATCTCGACAAGGTCGAAGGTCGGCAACCGGTTCGCATGTATTCGCAGATCGGCAATGCTTCGCCGATCTATTGCACCGGCGTCGGAAAGGCCGCGTTGTCGCTGCTGCCCGACGACCGCATCGATACGCTTCTGGCGGAAGTGAGCTTTCAGCGATTTACGCCCGCCACCCACACTCGCGACACGCTGCTCACCGAGATCAGCGAGATACGCCGCAATGGCGTGGCGTTCGACCGCGAAGAGCACGAGGTCGGCATCCGCTGCGTCGCCGCGCCAATCTCCTCGGAAAATCTCTCCTTTGTCGGCGGGATCTCGGTCACCGGACCTGCATATCGGCTGACCATGGAGCGCCTGGAGGAGTGGGCCGAACCCATCCGGCGGACGGCGGGCCGGATTTCGACGGGCATCCGGATCGGCCTCGGACCGCGTCCTTGAGGGTAATTAACGGTATTCTGCTCACGGTATTGTGATTTTCTGACGAATCGTCACAATTGCACCCTGTCAATCCCCTGTCCTGGGGTGTATGTGCAGTTAGTACACATCGTCCGCGCGCATCCAGGGCTGGCGAAGACGTGTCGCAAGTCCAAGTCCCGAAATTCTGAAGTTGAATGCATAGATGAACGCCTCACACTCTGTTGCTTCCGTAGACGTCTACGTAAGTGAGCTCGCTGGACTGAACACTCAGTTCGACATTTTCCGTTTTATGAAAAGAGTGACGGAGGCGTATCAGGCGCGTGCCTTCATGGTTTTCAACCTGCCGTCCGCCACCACGCGCGATCTGCAAAGCAACACCGTCATCACCAACTGGCCGGTGGAGCTTCTTTCTGCCTATGATCACGAAGGCTTGCTGATCAACAGCCCGGTCATGCGCCGGTTGCGGGGCTCGACGGTTCCCTTCTCCAACGATCTTTCCAAGGCGAAGCTGGAACGTCCGGATGGCAAGGCAGGCATTGTGTCCGCTCTGTTTGAGCGTTTCCGCATGATGCGCTGTGCCTATTTTCCGACGCACGACCCCTCCGGAAGCCGCGGCGCCGTGTCGTTCTCCGGAGATCGGCAGCCCTTCACCTCGGAAGAGATGCGCGAACTGCACTACCTCTCAAGCTATATTTTCGACCGCCTGGCGGAAATCCGGACTCTCGACAACAGAGTGGTCGAAGCCCTGACCGACCGCGAGACCGACTGTCTGAACTGGACCGCTGCGGGTAAGACGAGCGTTGAGATCGCCGATATCCTTGGCTTGTCGGAGCACACGGTCAACCACTACCTCAACCGCGCGACAAAGAAGCTCGACACGGTCAATCGTACGCAGGCCGTCGCCAAGGCTTTGCGCATCGGCCTGATAAAGTGAAATTTGCTCAAATTGCAGGCGAAAGCTCACGCCGAGCCTAAAATTACGCCAAGTAAAGTGTGGATGTTTGTTCCACACTTTACCAGCACTGTGCTTAATCAGCATCTTTTCAACTGGCATGTTTTCTGCTTCTTTATTTGCAGCGGTCCAGAGGGGGCCTGGTAACGACGCCGTATGAATGGCGCGACCTG
This sequence comes from Rhizobium sp. Root708, assembly GCF_001429725.1. Lineage (GTDB taxonomy): Bacteria > Pseudomonadota > Alphaproteobacteria > Rhizobiales > Rhizobiaceae > Rhizobium. The sequence goes on from NZ_LMHV01000043.1 coordinate 223,705, forward strand.
CACACCGCCGTTCGATGTCGCGGCCGCCTTTTGGCGTGTCTGGCCTCGAACGGCGGTTGTTGCATTTTTGATACTCAGTTTCGTGCATCGGCCACCAAAGCAATTGTTACTACGCTCCGGGCTGGTCTTTCGCCGTGCCTACCCTACAAAATCTACTGATTGGAGAAGGCCGTTGCGCGATCAGGGCGAAAGCCCGGCGGACTTGGTGGCGCAACGGTCATTCTTCACGCCTCATCGACAAAGGCGCCAGCTGCGATTTTGTTTGGCGAAGCCGCGGCTCTCCTCTATCTAGTTTGCCGAAACAGGCAGTGAGGATGGAATGAGCGGCGTCACCAAGGAACAAGTTCTCGAAACGCTGAAAACCGTGCGCGGTCCGGATCTCGAGCACAACATCGTTGAGCTCGGCATGGTCTCCGATGTCTTCATTTCCGACGGCAAGGTCTATTTCTCCATTACCGTACCGGCCGATCGCGCCAAGGAGCTCGAGCCTCTCCGGTCGGCTGCCGAGCGCGTCATCAAGGAGATCCCGGGCGTCAAGGGCGCTCTTGTTGCCCTGACGGCCGACAAGAAGGGCGGCTCCGCGCCCCAGCCCCAGCCCCGGCCGCAGCCGCAGGGCGGCCACGAGCATCACGGCCATTCCCACCCGCACCCCCATCCGCCGCAGCAGGCGCGCTCCGGCAAGCTCGGCGTCCCCGGCATCAACGCGATCATCGCGGTTGCATCCGGCAAGGGCGGGGTCGGCAAGTCGACGACGGCGGTCAATCTTGCGCTAGGTCTTCAGGCAAACGGCCTGCGTGTCGGTATCCTCGATGCGGATATTTACGGCCCCTCGATGCCGCGGCTGCTCAAGATCTCCGGACGCCCGACCCAGATCGACGGCCGCATCATCAATCCGATGGAGAATTACGGTCTCAAGGTCATGTCGATGGGCTTCCTCGTCGACGAGGAGACCGCGATGATCTGGCGGGGCCCGATGGTGCAATCCGCCCTGATGCAGATGCTGCGCGAGGTTGCCTGGGGCGATCTCGACGTTCTCGTCGTCGACATGCCTCCGGGCACCGGCGACGCGCAGCTGACGATGGCGCAACAGGTGCCGCTCGCCGGCGCCGTCATCGTGTCGACGCCGCAGGATCTTGCCCTCATCGATGCCCGCAAGGGCTTGAACATGTTCAGGAAGGTCGAGGTGCCGGTGCTCGGCATCGTCGAGAACATGAGCTACTTCATCGCGCCGGATACCGGCACGCGCTATGACATCTTCGGCCACGGCGGCGCCCGCAAGGAAGCCGAGCGCATTGGCGTTCCGTTCCTCGGGGAGGTGCCGTTGACGATGAATATTCGTGAGACGTCGGATGCCGGAACGCCGCTCGTTGCCACCGAGCCGGATGGCATCGTCGCAAGCATCTACCGTGACATCGCGACCAAGGTCTGGGAGCAGCTGGGCGGCCAGCCCGCGCGGCCTGCGCCGTCCATCGTATTCGAATAACTGCTTCGCCGCGCCTAGACTCCCAATTGCGGAGGAAATGTGTTCCAAGGGCGCAGTGTACGTAAGATGTCTTGATTCTTTCGCAGCTTTCCGTCATATGGCGCGCCGTCGCCATGAGGGCGACTTTGCGAATGCTCGATGATGGCCGTCCCGGTTGGGGATCGGCCAGTGCATGATCGGAGTTGTCTTGGTCGAAGGCTTGGGGACTGCGATACGGTTGAGCATAATGCATGTCTGGGCCGCGGCCCGATGTGCCAGGAGTTACATGAGCTTTCTTCAATCGCTTCCGCAGATATCGATGCCCGGCATCGTTGGCGCTCCCGCAGCCGGAGTGCCGTGGAAGGTCATTCGATGATGCACGTGGTTCCAGCACGATTGATTGATTGGTGGTTCCGGTGATCGCGGCCTACTGCTCCAATTGCAAGACGGTTGAACTCGGCGATCTCTCGCAGGCGAATACCCTGCCTGACGACGTGATGTGGATCGACATGATCGAGCCGACGCGCGAGGAAGAGCTTTACCTCGAAAAGGCGCTCGGTATCGAAGTGCCGACACGCGACGATCTGAAGGACATCGAACCGTCGGCCCGTCTCTATGTCGAGAATGATGCCGTGTTCATGACGGCATCACTCGTCTGGAAGGCGGAAACGGATGCGCCGACGCTGACCGATATCGCGTTCATTCTTGTCGGCAAGCGCCTGATCACCATTCGCTACGCCCTGCCGAAATCCTTCGCACTCTTCATCGCGGCCCTTCACCGCGTTCCGGCCCAGTGCCGCAACGGCGCTGCCCTTCTGTCGAAGCTCTTCGAGACGATCATCGACCGCACCGCCGAGATCCTCGAGATATCTGTCGCGCGGATCGATATTCTGTCCATGCACGTTTTCGGAGATCGCGCCCGGAAGGTTCGCCGGCCCTCGAACTATCTCGAGGAAAAGCTGCGCGACATCGCCGGGCATCATCGTCTTGTCAGCAAGGTGCGCGATAGTCTGGCCTCGATGTCCAGACTGATGACCTTCTTCTACAACGTTCCAGCCGTTCAGCAGGACCGCGAAACCAGGGAACTCTGCAAGACCGTCTCACGCGACATCCAGTCGCTGAACGAGCATGCGTCCTTTATCGCCGGCAACATCACGTTCCTTCTCGACGCGTCGCTCGGTCTGATCAACATCGAGCAGAACTCGATCATCAAGATTTTCTCGATCGCGTCCGTGGTCTTCTTGCCGCCGACGCTGGTCGCCTCCATCTACGGCATGAACTTTGAATTCATGCCGGAACTGCACTTTGCCCACGGGTATCCGATTTCCCTCGGGCTCATGGTGATCTCCGCCATCATTCCCTTCTTCTTTTTCCGATGGAAAGGCTGGCTCTGAAGAGCCTGTTTTCATTTCATGCACGAAGGTAGCCACACTGAAGAGCGATCGATGTCGCCCCGCAAGCTCTTCTATCTTGCGCTGGGTTCCGTCGGCGTTGTCTATGGCGACATCGGCACGAGCCCGCTCTACGCGTTCCGCGAAGCCCTGAAGCCCGTTGCGGCTGACGGCCTGACGCGGTTTGAAGTCATCAGCCTTATCTCGCTGATGATCTGGGCTCTGACCATTATCGTTACCCTCAAATACGTGCTTTTCCTGCTGCGCGCCGACAACGAAGGCGAGGGCGGTACGCTCTCCCTGCTGGCCCTGCTGATGAAGACGGCTAACGGACACACCGCGTTTCTGATGCTGCTCGGTCTGGTCGGCGCCGCCCTGTTCCTTGGCGACGCGATGATCACGCCGGCGCTGTCGGTGCTCTCGGCCGTGGAAGGTCTGAAACTCGTTGCGCCCAGTTTGACCAGTTACATCGTACCGATCTCGGTCTTCATCCTTGCTTTGCTGTTTGCCGTGCAATCGCGCGGAACCGGCACCATGGCCCGCTTTTTCGGGCCGATCACTGCGCTCTGGTTCATCGTCATGGCCGCGGCTGGCATTTCGCACATCTCCGATGACTACGGCATTCTGGCCGCGTTCAATCCGTATTATGCGATCAGCTTCCTGCTGCACGAAGGCTTCTACGGCGTGGTCGTGCTCGGTGCGGTCTTCCTGACCGTAACCGGGGCCGAAGCCCTTTATGCGGATCTCGGTCACTTCGGCCGCCGCCCCATCCAGTGGGCGTGGTTCGCGCTGATCTTTCCGGCGCTGACGCTGAACTATCTGGGCCAGGGCGCCCTGGTGCTCGGCAATCCGATGGCGATGTCCGATCCGTTCTATCTGATGTTCCCGCAGTGGGCGCTGCTGCCTGTCGTCATCCTTGCGACGGCCGCAACGATCATCGCCAGCCAAGCGGTCATAACCGGCGCCTTCTCGCTGGTTCGCCAGGGCATCAACCTCGGTTTCCTGCCGCGGATGGAAGTCCTCTTTACCTCCGAGACGAATACCGGACAGATCTTCGTGCCGTCGGTCAACGTCGTCTTGTTCTTCGGCGTGATCTTCCTCGTTTTGAGCTTCAAGACCTCGGATGCGCTGGCGACCGCCTATGGCATCTCGGTAACAGGCGCGATGGTCGTCACCTCGATCATGGCGTTCGAGTTCGTTCGCGTTCGCTGGAACTGGTCGATCCCGGTCGCCACGCTTGCGCTCGCACCGCTGCTCGTCCTCGAAATGATCTTCCTCGGCGCCAACCTGCTGAAGATCCACGATGGCGGCTATATTCCGGTGCTGATTGCCACCGCCTTCACCATCATCATGTGGACGTGGCGCCGCGGCAGCGCGTTGCTGATGGAAAAGACGCGTCACACGGATATTCCGATGGCGTCGTTCGTCAGTTCCATCGAGCGCAAGAGCGACCATTCGCCGGCGCAGGTGCCGGGTACGGCCATATTCCTGACCAGCGATCCCGAATCGGCGCCGGCCGCATTGCTACACAATCTGAAGCACAACCATGTTCTGCATGAGAGGAACGTGATCCTGACCATCCGGACGGTCAACAAGCCACGCGTGGCAAGCGCCGATCGCTACAAGATCGAGCCGATATCGGAGCGCTTCTCGCGCGTCGAACTGCTCTTCGGCTTCATGGAATCGCAAAACGTCTCGCAGGCGCTGGCGACCTTGCGCAAGACCGGGCTGAAGTTCGATATCATGTCGACGTCGTTCTACCTTGGACGCCGCAAGCTCGTCCCCGATGCCAAGTCGGGCATGCCTTACTGGCAGGACCGTCTTTATATTGCGCTCGCCAACGCCGCGGCCAATCCGTCGGACTACTTCCGGCTTCCGGCAAACCGCGTCGTCGAACTCGGTTCGCACGTTATCATCTGATCGAGCACGTGCTCATCTCCAAAGCCCGGCCCAGTGCCGGGCTTTTTGCATTTTCCAAGATGCTAATCTTTTCGCCCGCCCGCGCCCGACATTAACCAAGCATCAAGGTTAATAAGACATTTTCATCGGCATGTTCATGCGTTCCATGCCGGAGTTCCGCGTTGCGTCGAAATATCCATTCCCGTAGCAAGCTGCGCCTTCTGCTTCAGAACTGGAGCTCTCCCGCATTCTTCGGTGTCTGCGGATGGCTGCTTTTCCCGAGCGTTGCCTCTCACGCCGATCTCGCCGCGCTGCTTGCCGGGCTTGATCAGAGCCGCGACAACTGGCGCATGGTGATGACCAATTCCCCGGCGGGCTCCATTCATCAGGCGGAGCTCACCTTCTCGGATCCCGTCGTCACCGGTACGATCGCCGCCGGCGCTGGAATGGTGTTGCCCGATGGGCGCAAGGTGGCCTTCGTCACCAAGGACAAGGGACACGAAGACACCGCCGACGAGGATCGCGTCAACCGGCAAGGCAAGAAGGGCCGGGTGGTCGCGGTCGAACAGGTCCAGCCGCCCAAGGATTTCTCCGCCGGCTCCATTCTCCAGCGCACCCGCCTGTTGCAGCCGAACTTCGATATCAAGGACAAATCGGTTTTCGTGAAGCCCAAGATCAAGGGCAAGGAAATCGAGATTGCCACGAGCTTCTACACGAAGCAGGCGCCGAAGCCGGATCGCGGCATGTCGCCATTGCTTGCGGGTCTCGTGACAAGCGACAAGGCCGACGTGCTTGCGACCGCCTATGCGCCGGCGGGCCCCGATTACTCCCGACAGTCTCCGTTCGATTCGATCCTGACGGAAAAGGCCAGCGACGGTCGCTTCGTGCCGCAGATCGGTCCGCGCGATCACGCTTGGGCAGCGAGCGTATTGGCGCCGTCCGTCTTTTCGGCCGCCGAACAACAGTGCCTTGCTTCCGGCATCTACTTCGAAGCCCGTGGCGAGACGGTGAAAGGTCAGGCCGCCGTCGCCCAGGTTATTCTCAACCGGGTTCGCAATCCGGCCTATCCGAAAACCATCTGCGGCGTCGTCTATCAGAACGAAGACTGGCGCAACCGCTGCCAGTTCTCCTTCGCATGCGACAACATCAAGGACCGCGTGAACTCGCAATATCACTGGAGAATCGCCCGCGAGGTCGCGATGGCCGTTACCGCCGGCAAGATCTGGCTGCCGCAAGTCGGCTCCGCCACGCACTACCATGCCGTCTATGTTCGCCCGAAATGGGCAAAGACCATGGAGAAGGTCGGCCGCATCGGGCTCCATATTTTCTACCGCACCTATGGCGGCGGCTGGAGCTGATAAGGGCTGTAACACCAGATTCTCTGGCTTCCCGGCCCCGCTAAAAGCGGATTCTTTGCCTCGATTTTCGCGCAAGCCGGCCCCAGCATCCTAAGCATATGTTTTTGCCCGGTTATTTTATGGCTGGACATCGACTGCCTACGCCTTGACTATGCTTTTTGCTAAAACTATGTTGCGCGCGACTTCAAAACGGGCCGGAAGGTTCTCGAGCCTTGGGGTCGTTGTCCTGAAAACCGGGGTAGCGGGAACGCGGACAATGACAGGCGGAGGAGAGCACCATGGCGGATGACCGGGAAGAAAGTCTGGAAAAGCGCCGGACGCAACTGGGAGCGGAACTCGCAACCAAGCGCGTCGAAGCGGGGAAGGAAGAGGCTATCGAAGCCAGCGCCGAGGCCAGCCGTAAAGGCTATGCCCAGGCGATGAAGCTTTCGAGCGAATTCATCTCCGCGATCGTTGTCGGTGCCCTTCTCGGCTATCTCTTGGACCGTTTTGTCGGCACGGCGCCTTGGGGATTGATTGTTCTTCTTCTTCTCGGATTCTGTGCCGGTGTATTGAACGTTTTGCGTGCTGCGGGAAAGGTTTCGAATCCGGATCCTGCCGAGCGCCAGAATGGTAGAAAATAGGGCAGGGCGCTCCGGCGTTCGATCCAGTGCAATAATCCCGTCTCGCGCGGGCTAAAGATAGAGAGAACAAGCGGTGTCTAACGATCCGACCCATCAGTTCCTGATCCAGAAGATTGTGCCGATCGAAGTCGGTGGAATTGATTTCTCGTTTACGAACGCATCGCTCTTTATGATGGCCTCTGCTGCCGTTGCTGCTGGCTTCCTTTATTTCTCGACGTCGAATCGGGCGATCGTTCCGGGCCGTTCGCAGTCGGTTGCCGAGATGTCCTATGAGTTCATCGCCAACATGCTGAAGGAAGGCGCCGGATCCAAGGGGATGAAGTTCTTCCCGCTGGTCTTCTCGCTCTTCATGTTCGTGCTGACCGCAAACCTGCTCGGCATGTTCCCGTACTTCTTCACGGTTACCAGCCAGATCATCGTCACCTTCGCGCTCGCGCTGCTCGTGATCGGCACGGTTCTCGTCTACGGCTTCTATAAGCACGGCTTTCATTTCCTGAATGTTTTTGTCCCGCAAGGCGTTCCCGGCATTCTTCTGCCGCTCGTCGTGACGATCGAAATCATCTCTTTCCTGTCCCGTCCGATTTCGCTCTCGGTTCGTCTTTTCGCTAACATGCTGGCTGGTCATATCACCCTGAAAGTGTTCGCAGGCTTCGTTGCCTCGCTTGGAGCACTGGGTGCGGTCGGCATCGGTGGCGCAGTCCTTCCCCTCCTCATGACCGTCGCCCTGACTGGTCTCGAGTTCCTCGTCGCCTTCCTCCAGGCTTACGTCTTTGCGGTGCTGACTTGCATGTACCTCAACGACGCGATCCACCCGGGTGGCCACTAAGGGATACCGACATTGACGTCCAAGGACGTCAGTCAATTCGCCGCAACACACCATTTCAAAGGAGTTCAACATGGACGCGGAAGCAGCAAAATTCATCGGTGCAGGCCTCGCTTGCTTTGGTATGGCCGGTACGGCTCTCGGCCTCGGCAACATCTTCGGCAGCTACCTGTCCGGCGCTCTGCGCAATCCGTCTGCCGCTGACAGCCAGTTCGGCCGTCTGGTATTCGGCTTCGCCGTTACGGAAGCTCTGGGCATCTTCTCGCTGCTCGTAGCTCTCCTTCTGCTGTTCGCCGTTTAATTTCGGCGCACTGAAGGATCACGGCCTGCAGACCGCAAGCCGTGATCCTTTGCATTTGCAGTACACCTGGAGGTGAGCATGTTTTTTGTGACCCCGGCTTACGCTGAAGAAGCCCCGGCGGGAACCGCAGAAACTGGTACAGCTACCGGTGCAGACGCGCATGCCGCCCCGGCAGCAGGCGAAGTCCACACCGAGACCGGCGTACCGGCCGAGCATCACGGTGGCGGCGTATTCCCGCCTTTCGATTCGTCGACTTACGCCTCGCAGCTCCTGTGGCTGGCGATCACGTTCGTTGTCTTCTTCGTGCTCATGCAAAAGGTCATTACGCCGCGTATCGGCGGGATCCTCGAGCAGCGCCACAATCGCATTTCGCAGGACCTCGAGGAAGCCGGTCGACTGAAGGCCGAAGCTGACGCCGACGTCGCTGCCTACGAGGCCGAACTGGCTGCCGCGCGCACCAAGGCCAACTCGATCGGCACCGCCGCTCGCGAAGCAGCCAAGCTCAAGGCCGAAGCCGACCGCAAGGCCGTCGAAGCCAGCCTCGGCGAAAAGCTGAAGGCAGCGGAAGGCCGCATCTCGGACATCAAGGCGAAGGCTTTCGCCGACGTCGGTGCGATCGCCGAGGAAACCGCAACGGCTGTCGTGGAACAGCTGATCGGCACTGCAGCCAAGGCAGATGTTGCCGCTGCGGTCGCCGACCTCAAGAAGGGGGCTTGATCGATGGCACTTGACGCAACATTCTTTGCGATGATCGGCCTGTTCATCTTCCTGGGACTGGTTGTCTACCTCAAGGTTCCTGGAATGATGGCGAAGTCGCTCGACGACCGCGCCGACCAGATCCGCAACGAACTGGCTGAAGCCAAGCGCCTGCGCGAAGAGGCCCAGCATCTGCTGGCCGAATACCAGCGCAAGCGCAAGGAAGCCGAAGCCGAGGCCGCACACATCGTTGCTGCAGCCGAGCGCGAAGCTGAAATGCTGACCGCGGAAGCCAAGAAGAAGACGGAAGAGTTCGTTGCGAACCGTACGCTCGTCTCCGAACAGAAGATCAAGCAGGCGGAAGCCGATGCGATGAAGGCGGTTCGTTCCGCTGCCGTCGATCTGGCGATCTCAGCTGCTGAATCGGTTCTGGCAAAGAAGGCCGATACCAAGGTCCAGTCGACGCTCTTCAGCGACGCCGTCGGCCAGGTAAAAAGCCGCCTGAACTGAGATATAATCTCTGACCTTGAAAAGCCCCGCTATGCGGGGCTTTTTTCGTTTGTGCGGGATGGTACTGGGCAAGCGTGGATGATCGTGCAAGCCGCCTCTGTCAGGCGCCAGGCGGCGATCATCGCGGCGCTCGGATGACCGACACCTAGTCGCTAAGGGGCTCGGTGCGTCTCAGCGGCCGGAATGTCATGCGGTGCAGCGAGCACGGTCCGTGGGCCTCGATGCTGGTGCGATGTTGAGCCGTTCCGTAGCCTGCGTGGGCCGCGAAGCCATAGGCCGGAAAGATGATATGAGCGCGGGTCATCATCCTGTCACGCGTCACTTTGGCGACGATCGATGCCGCCGCGATGGAAACGGACCGCGCATCACCTTTGACCACGGCCTGGCCGGGGCAGTCGAGACCAAGCGGCACATCGAGGCCGTCGGTCAGGACATAGCTTGCCGGGATCGCCAGTCCGCGAATGGCGCGTCGCATCGCATCGAGACTGGCCTTGCGGATATCCGTCGCATCGATGCGCGTCGCACTCGACGAGGCAATTGAAACAGTGGCGGTCGCCAGGATCTGCTCGAAGAGTTCCTCACGGCGCTGCGCGGATAGCTGCTTCGAATCGTTCAATCCGTCTGGAATTCGTTTCGGATCGAGGATCACCGCCGCTGCAACGACAGGCCCGGCGAGCGGTCCACGCCCGGCCTCATCCGCACCGGCAACAGGCCAATGCCCGGCCTTGCGCGCTTTAAGCTCGAGCCGGAAATCCGGCACGAGAGGAACATCTTCGAAAAGCATAGGAGAATCGGGTGGCGTGCGACGTTTCATGCGGCTGAACTTCGCACGCCAACCCGATTTCCTGCAAGTCCCCGGATCAGGGCGGCGGGCCGGAGACTTGGAGGCAGACGGCCTGGGGTGCCGTCTGCAAGCTTGTTAGAGCAGCGAGAGCTGCACGCCGCTGCCATCGGGCGGCGTAAACAGATCGTCGCGCAGCGGCATCGTGCGGCGCGTCATGCCGAGGCGCTTCGTTGCCATCTCGAACCGGCGGGCGATCTGCCAGGCATAAGGGCCGGCACCTTTCATCCGCTTGCCGAACTCGGCGTCATAATCCTTCCCGCCGCGCATCGACCGCACCAGCGACATGACATGACGATAACGGTCCGGGTAGTTCTGCAGCAGCCAGTCGCGAAACAGCGGCGACACCTCAAGCGGCAGGCGAAGAATGACGTAGCCCGCCTCCAGTGCGCCGGCGGCCCGTGCCGCCTCGAGGATGCGTTCGACCTCGTGGTCGTTGAGGGCGGGAATAACAGGGGCGACCATGGCCGACGTCGGCACGCCGGCCTCGCTCAGCAAGCGGATCGCTTCCAGCCGACGCGTTGGCGTCGAGGCTCTGGGTTCCATCGTGCGCGCCAGCTTGCGGTCGAGCGTGGTGACCGACAGCGAGGCCCGGATGAGGTTCTTTGCCGCCATCCGTTCAAGGATGTCGATGTCGCGCAGGATCAGCGCCGACTTGGTGACGATCGAGACAGGATGGTTTGCCTTTTCGAGAACTTCCAGGATCTGGCGCATGACCCGCCATTCCTTCTCGATTGGCTGATAGGGATCGGTGTTGGTGCCGATTGCGATCACCCGGGGCTTGTAGCCGGGTTTGGCCAGCTCGCGTTCCAGCAAGCGTGCGGCATCTGGCTTTGCAAAAAGCTTCGCCTCGAAATCCAGCCCTGCCGACAATCCCATGTAAGCGTGGGTCGGACGGGCAAAGCAGTAAATGCAGCCATGCTCGCAGCCTCGATACGGATTGATCGACCGGTCGAAGGGGATATCGGGCGACTCGTTGCGCGTGATCGCCGTGCGCGGCTTCTCGATCTGCACCTCGGTCTTGAATGGCGGCAATTCCTCGAGCGTCTGCCAACCGTCATCGAAGGTTTCTCTCTGCTGTGGCTCGAAGCGGCCAGTCGGGTTCAGGCCCGCAGCTCTGCCGCGCCGGCGATCCACCTCGATCCTCAGACCGGAAGACACGATCATCGCATCGGCAATATCTGCCGTATTGGCAGGCGCGAATGCGGCCTGCCCTGCAAGGGACTGCTCGTTCATCGGATTCTCCAGCGTCGGAAGCCATTGCCTCCGCCCGTTTTGATGATTAAATTCCTATCGAGAAAATGAGAACAATGCAAGAACAAAATTGGAAAAGTGGCGCTGGCAAAACTTTGTGCGGCGCTCTATAAATAGGCAATGTTGACAGTAGTGCTGGAGTGCCAGGATCAGGAACCTGAACTGGCGCAGACCTTATTGGTGTTGGTTGCAGGCGCGGTTGAAGGGCTCGTCAGCGATGTCGTGGTGTTGGATCACGGCTCGCAGGATGGCACGTCAAAGGTGGCGGACGCGGCCGGTTGCCGTTTCCATTCGCAGTGGGACATCAAGGATATACTTCATTCGGCGCGGGGCGAGTGGCTGCTCTTCGTCGAGCCGGGCGCGCGTCCGCAAAGCGGATGGATCGATGAGATCGCCGAATACGTCTCGCTGAACAAGCTGCCTGCCCAGTTCACTGCATCGCGAGGCTACAGGCAGCCGTTCTTCAAGCGGATCGGCCGCGCGAAACCGCCGCTGGAACTCGGTCTTCTCCTGCCGAAGAAAGAGGCCCTAGCGTCGGCGCGCAGCGGCATGCGTCTGTCTGAGTTCGTCAGGGGCAAAAAGCTGCGCCGCTTGTCGAGCGAGCTCATTCCCTCCTGGGTCGCGCGTTCGGCTCGCTAGGCAGTTTTATGCCGCGCCGCCGCGCTTCAAGTGCTCATCAAGGCGCGGCATGATTTCCACGAAGTTGCAGGGCATGTGGCGATAGTCGAGCTGGTTCTTCAGGATGCCGTCCCAGGCGTCCTTGCATGCGCCGGGTGACCCGGGCAGCACGAAGATGAAGGTTGCGTTGGCAACGCCCGCCGTCGCGCGCGATTGGATCGTGGATGTCCCGATCTTGTCGTAGGAAATCCGGTGGAAGACTTCGGAGAAGCCGTCCATCCGCTTTTCGAAGATCGGTTCCAGCGCCTCGGGCGTGACGTCCCGGCCGGTAAAGCCGGTGCCGCCGGTCGTGATCACCACATCGATGTCCTTCCGGACGGTCCACGCCGAGACCTGGGCTGCGATGCTCTGCCGATCATCCGGAACGATCGCGCGTTCGACAAGCCGATGTCCCGCGTCGGCAATGCGCTGCGCCAGCGTGTCGCCCGAGCGGTCGTCGGCCAGGGTGCGCGTGTCTGATACCGTCAGGACGGCAATGCCGACCGGAATGAACGGACGATTGTCATCGATTCCAGGCATGCGTGCCTCCTGCCAGCGTTTCGGTCGCCTGGAAATACCAGTCCGGGCGCGCGTCTTGAAGCCTGGCGGCGGCTTTTTCCGCGTCGGCGGCCGTCGCGAATATTCCGAAGCAGGTGGCGCCGGAGCCGGACATGCGCACGAACATCGCGCCTTCCGCTGTCAGCATGGATGAAACGGCCGCGATTTCCGGCAGCAATGCGCGGGCAGGCGGCTCCAGATCGTTGCGCATGTCGCCCAGCGCGTCGAGCCATGATCTCGGATGCTCGGCGGGGAGGGGAGGATTGCGCTTGTTATCGAGCTTGCGGAACACCTCAGGCGTGGAGACGCCCCGCAACGGATTGGCAAGCACCATGGCGAAGGCAGGCATGTCCTGGACGCGCTCGATATCCTCGCCGATGCCACGCGCGATCAGCGGCCGGCTGTGGACGCACATCGGCACGTCGGCTCCGAGACTGAGCGCAACCGCATCGATTGTCTGTCGCGGAAGCGAGGCTTGCCACAGACGCATCAGGCCGCGCAGCGTCGCCGCCGCGTCAGCCGAGCCGCCGCCGATGCCAGAAGCAATCGGGAGATTTTTCTGCAGATGGATGCGAACCGCCGGCGTATCCCCACCAGCCTGCCGGATCGCCGTTCGCAAGGCGTCCCGGGCCTTCAGCACGAGATTGGTGCCGCTGTCTTCCTGCAACGAATCACCGAAGCGCCCCGAAACGCTGAACGTGTCGGTGTCTGACAGCGCGAAGTCCAGCGTGTCGCCATGTCGGGCGAAGGTCACCAGCATTTCCAGCAGGTGGTAGCCGTCGCTCCTCTGGCCCGTCACATGCAGGGCCAGATTGATCTTGGCGAAGGCATCCTCGCGGATAGCAGTCGTGTCGCCGATGTCAGTCAGCGGCATCCGGCGTCAGGACTTCTTGTCCGCCGGCTTGGGTTCGATCGGGGTAGGATCCGGCTGCTTCTTGTCGGCGGCCTTCGGGTTCTCGCCCTGGTCAGGCAGGCCGTTGGCGATCTTGTCCTTGATCTTCGGAATATCGGCTGCCTCCGGCTCGGACGCCAGCGTACGATTCCACTGATAGACGGCTTCGAGCTTGCGACCGACGCGCCAGTAGGCATCGCCCAGATGGTCGTTGATTGTCGCATCGCCGGCCTTGATCTGCGCCGCCTTCTCCAGTTCGTCCACCGCATCGTTGAAGCGGTTGAGACGGAAATAGGCCCAGCCGAGCGAGTCGATGATATAGCCGTCATCAGGGCGCAGCTCGACGGCCTTCTTGATCATTGCCAGCCCCTCGTCGAGGTTCCGGTTCATGTCGATCCAGGAATATCCGAGGTAGTTCAGAACCTGCGGCTGGTTCGCGTTGAGTTCCAGCGCCTTGCGGAAATTCGGCTCTGCCTTGTCCCACTGCTTCAGGCGCTCGTAGGCAATGCCGCGCTGGAAGAAGACGGTCCAGGCATTCTTGCCCGGCAGCGGCCCGATGGCGTCGACAGCCTTGTCGTAATTGTCAGCCATCGCCTTGTAGTCCTTGGCGTCGGATAGAACGCTGCCATAGGCAAGATAGCTGCGGATGTCCTTGGGGTCCGATTCGATCAGGCCTTGCAGATGCTTGCGGGCCTCCTCGACCTTGCCGCCTTCGGCCAGTGCCAGCCCGAGCTGTAGCTCGGAGATGCGGCTCATCGGCGAATTGTCTGGCACTTCCTTGTAGATCGCGATCGCACGATCGACCTGGCTCTGCTTCTCGGCGATGCCGCCGAGCATGACAAGCGCGTCGGCGCTATCGGGATCGAGGCTGCGCGCGATCTGCAGGTAGAGTGATACGATGTCTTCAGCGCCGTCACGGTTGAGCGCGCCGGCAAACGAGAACAGAACGCCGGCTGCACCCTGCTTTGCGGTCAGGATCTGCTGCTGTTCCTTCTGGTCGCTGGTGATACCCTGGCGCAGTGCGTTGAGCGGTGCGTAGTTCGGCAGAAGGTTTTCACCAACCGAGACGGCGTCGAGCGCCTTCTGCTTGTTGCCCTGAGTGGCTTCGAGCCGTGCCAGCGCGATAACGGCGCGGACAAAGGTATCCGGCGCCGTTGCGGCACCATCCTTGTCGAGCACGGCATCGTTGAGATGGCGGCGAGCGGATTTCACGTCGCCGTTGACGATCGCGATCGCGCCGGCATTGTAGTTCTGGAAGATGTTGAGCCAATCCGGCCCCTTCATCTTTTCGACCAGCGTCAGCGCATCCTTGCCCTTGCCGGCGCCGAGGCGGGCCCAGGCAGCCATCAGGTCGTTCATGACGCGATCGAGATCGGTCGGTCCCGTGGTCTTCAGGATCGTTTCGGCCGACTTGTATTCGCCGCGACGAAGCGCATCGGCACCGCGAACGATCGTGGCAAGGCGCTCGATGCTCGGATCGTTCTTCAGGTCGTTGGCATACTTCACGCTGCCCTTGATATCGCCGTTCAGCAACAGCGAGATCATCAAGCGCTGGCGAATTTCAGGATTGCCCGGCTCGATCTGCAGGGCTTTCTTGTAAAGCTCGATTGCCGTGTCGTAGTCGTGGTCGACATCGGCGGTACGCGCGGCAAGCAACGCGCCGGAGAAGGTCGTGACGCTGTCTGGGTCGAAATGCACGCTGCTGCTGGTGTCGTCGGTCTTGACCGCGTCTTCGGCATTTGCGCCGCCGAGCGCGCCAAGCGACAACACCGCCGCCAACGCTGCGCTCGAAAGAAGACGAATGGCAAATTTCCGCCGCATTAGAAAACCTTTCTTCCAGAGCAGCGGAATCTTGTCCGGCTGCAAAATCAGTTGCGAAGACTGATTCACGGCAGGATGGCTTTTTTGAAGCAGCCCCGCAAGAAATTCAGCCCGCAAACAACGATCGTCGGTTAATTGACGCGCTCGATGCAGAAGTCGATGACTTCCATCAGGGCAGATTTCCATGCCGTATCGGGAAGCGGCGCGAGAGCGTCCCGCGCTATCGTCCCGTAATGAACCGCCCGGGCGATCGTATCGTTCAGTGTACCATACTTCGTGATCAGACCGAGAGCCTTCTCGAGATTCTGGTCACTGGCGTTCCCACCTTCGATCGCATCGCGCCAGAAGGCGCGTTCTTCCTCGGTGCCGCGCCGATAGGCGAGGATCACGGGAAGCGTTATCTTGCCTTCCCGGAAGTCGTCGCCGACATTCTTGCCGAGATCGGCAGCCTTGCCGCCGTAGTCAAGCGCATCGTCGACGAGCTGGAATGCCAGCCCGAGGTTCATGCCGTAGGACTTCATCGCATTGCGGCCGGACTTGCCGGCGTCGGCAATGATCGGTCCGACTTCGGCTGCGGCGGCAAAGAGTGCCGCCGTTTTGGCGCGGATGACCGCGAGATAGTCGTCTTCGGTCGTTTCCATGTTCTTGGCGACCGAAAGCTGCAGGACTTCGCCTTCGGCGATGACGCAGGCGGCGGCCGACAGAACATCGAGGGCGTCGAGCGAGCCGACATCCACCATCATGCGGAACGCCTGGCCGAGCAGGAAGTCGCCGACCAGAACGCTTGCCTGGTTGCCCCAGATCGTGCGGGCGGTGGACTTGCCGCGGCGAAGGTCGCTTTCATCGACGACGTCGTCGTGAAGCAGCGTTGCCGTGTGCATGAACTCGACCGAGGTCGCGAGCTTGACGTGGTTTTCACCCTTGTAGCCAAACAGCACCGAGGAGGCCAAGGTCAGCATCGGGCGCAGGCGCTTGCCACCGGAAGAAATAAGGTGGTTCGCCACCTCCGGAATCATTTGGACGTCGGAACCGGCTTTTGAAAGGATCAACTGGTTGACCCGCTCCATGTCCGCTTTGGTCAAATCCACCAGTGGCTTGACGGATGCCAGTTTGTTTTTGCTTTCTTCAAGCGGTATGACCACGCCCAACGACCCGGACTCCTGTTCTTTCATTGAGTTTGACAATAGAAAGGGCAGGATGGCGCGGCAAGAGGTGAAATGTCGCGTCGCGCAAATTTGAAAGGGATTTCACGGCAAATGCATGAACTTATCCGCGCCAATGATCCCGTGCTCCTGTCTTTCGCGGAAAGCCTTCTGAAGGATGCCGGTATTCACTGCCTGATCGCCGATCAGGGCATGAGCATTCTCGAGGGTTCGCTTGGCATGCTGCCGCGTCGGCTGCTGGTGGATGACGAACGCGCCGACCAGGCGCGACGCATCCTCGTCGATGCCGGCCTCGGCAACGAATTGCGCACGGCGAAATGATCGATATGACCGGCCCGGCGGCGACCGAAACGGTCGATGCGTTTCACCGCGGTCTCTTTCACGTCGTCCAGCCGAAAGGCCGGGGGCATCGGTCCGGCATGGACGCGATGCTCCTCGCAGCCCTCGTGGCCGACGATCGGCCGATCATGGTCGCCGATCTTGGAGCCGGTGCCGGTGCGGCGGGTCTTGCGGTCGCGTCGCGACTGCCGGCCGCGGACGTCACCTTGTTCGAGCGATCGGCTGAGATGGCCGCCTATGCGCGCCGCAGCACTCTTCTGCCGGAAAACGCCCACATCGCGGGCCGTGTCTCGGTCATCGAGGCTGATGTGACGCTGAAGGCCAAGGCACGCAATGACGCGGGCCTCATCGACGAGAGCTTTCATCACGTCATCATGAACCCGCCGTTCAACGATGCGGGGGACCGCAAGACGCCTGACGCGTTGAAGGCCGAAGCGCACGCCATGACCGAAGATCTGTTCGAGAGCTGGCTGCGGACGGCTGGCGCCATCATGATCCCCGGCGGGCAGCTGTCGCTGATCGCCCGGCCGGAATCGATCGCCGAGATCATCGACGCCTGTGGTCGACGGTTTGGCGGCGTCGAAGTGACGGCCATTCACCCGCGCCAGGGCGAAAACGCCGTGCGCATCCTGGTGACGGCGATCAAGGGATCGCGCGCGCGGCTTTCATTCCGCGCGCCGCTGATCATGCACGAAGAGGGTACGCATAAATTCTCCCCCTTCGTCGACGACCTCAACAATGGTCGGGCCGCCTATTCACGTCGGTAATTCGCTCAGCCGACCACGAAGTCGAACAGCAGCTTCACGTTCAGTCCCGCGATGACGATCGCGATCGTGTAGGCGACGGCGGACAGCCAGCGTGGTGCCACCAGTTCGCCCATCTTCGCCTTGCTGGCGGTGAACATGACCAGCGGGAACACCGCGAAGGAGAGCTGCAGGCTGAGCACGACCTGGGTCAGGATCAGCAGCTCGGCCGTGCCGGCATCGCCGTACCAGATCGTCACGAAAGCGGCCGGGATGATGGCAATCGCGCGGGTAATCAGGCGCCGTACCCAGGGCTGCAGCCGGATCTTCAGGAAGCCTTCCATGATGATCTGTCCGGCCATCGTCGCCGTCACCGTCGAGTTCAGGCCGCAGCAGAGCAGCGCGATGCCGAACAGCGTCGGGGCAACCGCGAGACCGAGAAGCGGCGCCAGCAGTGACGAGGCTTCGCCGAGTTCGGCAACGTCGGTCCGACCGTTGGCGTGGAAGGCTGCCGCAGCCAGGATCAGGATCGAGGCGTTGACCAGCAGCGCAAAGCAGAGCGCGACAGTCGAGTCGATCGTCGCGAAGGTTAGCGCCTCGCGCTTTTCAGGCAGTGTATGTCCGTAGTCGCGGGTCTGCACGATCCCCGAATGCAGGTAGAGATTGTGCGGCATCACGGTGGCGCCGAGAATGCCGAGGGCGAGATACAGCATCTCGGGATTGGAGACGATCTCGGTGGTCGGGAAGAAGCCGCGAATGACTTGGCCCCACTGCGGATCGGCCAGGAAGATCTGCACGCCGAAACAGACGGTGATGATCCCGAGCAGTGCGATGACGAAGGCCTCCACCCAGCGGAATCCGATCTTCTGCAGATAGAGAATGAGGAAGACGTCGAGTGCCGTGATCAGCACGCCGAGCTCGAGCGGAATGCCGAACAGCAGGTTGAGGCCGATCGCGGTGCCGATCACCTCGGCGATGTCGGTCGCGATAATGGCGATTTCGGCAAACAGCCAGAGCGGGATCGACACGTATTTGGGAAACGCGTCGCGGCAAGCCTGCGCCAGATCGCGGCCGGAACCGATCGCCAGGCGCGCGCAGAGCGATTGCAGAACGATCGCCATCATGTTGGAGAGTAGCGCGACCGCCAGAAGCGTGTAGCCGAACTTGGAGCCGCCGGCGAGGGAGGTCGACCAGTTGCCGGGATCCATGTAGCCGACGGCGACCAGATAGCCGGGCCCGAGAAACGCCGCGATGCGACGCCAGCGCGAAGCGCCCTTGCGAGTGCCGATCGAGCGATAGACATCGGCCATCGATGCTTCTTCGCGCTCGTGGCGCCAGCCCGTCCTGGCCTTCGGATTTACAACGTCCATAAAACAACTGCCTGTTGATAATGAAAATCAATATGGCTGATTAGAATGATAATGCAAGTCATTCGCAACAAGAAAATTGCCGCCCCTGTGTTTTGCGGGCGCCCCCATTGCGTTTGCCGTTCCGACGCATACATGGGAGTGACGTTTCACGCAGCCTGTACGAAGGAATAGAGATGGCCGGATTTTTGAGAAAGCTGATGCCGAAGCGCTTCCGCAAGGATGGCGTCGTGATCCCCGTGGTCCGCCTCCAGGGCGCGATCATGAGTGGCGGCAGCCAGTTTCGACCGGCATTGAACCTCGCCTCGACGGCGCAGGTGCTGGAGAAGGCGTTCGAATTCAAGGATGCCCCGGCCGTGGCGATCTCGATCAATTCGCCCGGCGGGTCGCCCGTCCAATCGCGACTGATCTTCAGCCGTATCCGCGATCTGGCCCGTGAAAAGCAGAAGAAGGTGTTGGTGTTCGTCGAGGACGTGGCGGCATCCGGTGGCTATATGATTGCGCTTGCCGGTGATGAGATCATTGCAGATCCGACCTCGATCGTCGGCTCGATCGGCGTCGTCTCAGGCGGGTTCGGCTTTCCGGAACTCCTGAAGAAGATCGGCGTCGAGCGGCGCGTCTATACGGCAGGCGAGAACAAGGTGATCCTCGATCCGTTCCAGCCGGAAAAGGAAAAGGACATCGAGTATCTGAAGACCCTGCAGCTCGAGATCCATCAGATCTTTATCTCGATGGTCCGTGAACGCCGTGCCGGCAAGCTCAAGGACGACGAGACCGTGTTCTCGGGTCTCTTCTGGACGGGCACACGCGGCCTCGAACTCGGCCTGGTCGATGGTCTTGGCGACATGCGGCAGGAGCTGAAGAAGCGCTACGGCACGAAAACAAAACTTGCGCTGGTAACTCCGGCCCGCGGCCTTTTCGGACGCCGTATTCCTGGGGTAGCGTCTGGGTCGCTTGAGGCGGCGGCGGCAGGCCTTGCGACGGGACTTGTGGAAACCGCCGAAGAAAAGGCATTGTGGAGCCGCTACGGTTTCTGAGGGGGAGTAAGACAGGCCGATGCCACAACTGATAATCATGGGCCTCCTGGTCGTCGGCGCATGGCTGCTGTACCGGCGCTTCGTGGCGGAGGCGGAAAAGCTGGCGGCCCGATCGCGCCGCGCCGAAAGGGAGCGTCAGACTGGCGCCATCGGCACGCTGGTCAAGGATCCGGCCACGGGCGAATACCACCTGAAGAAGGACGAGGAGGAGTAGAGCCGCAAAAGCCTTGACCCGTCTGGCCCGGCGTGGCACCTGTCCGCCCACTTTTGTAAGAATTCGGAAGCCGTTCCATGTCTGCAGCAATCCCCGATCACATGAACCCGAAGCGCTCGTTCCAGGCGCTGATCCTGACGCTCCATAACTACTGGGCGGACAAGGGTTGTGCGGTGCTGCAGCCTTACGACATGGAGGTTGGCGCCGGTACGTTCCACCCGGCAACGACGCTTCGCGCGCTCGGTCCGAAGCCCTGGAAGGCGGCCTATGTGCAGCCGTCGCGTCGTCCGTCGGATGGCCGCTACGGTGAGAACCCGAACCGCCTGCAGCACTATTATCAGTATCAGGTCATCCTGAAGCCGAACCCGCCGAACCTGCAGGAACTCTATCTCGGCTCGCTGGCGGCGATCGGCCTCGATCCGCTGCTGCACGATGTTCGGTTTGTCGAAGACGACTGGGAAAGCCCGACGCTCGGCGCCTGGGGTCTCGGCTGGGAGTGCTGGTGCGACGGCATGGAAGTGTCGCAGTTCACCTATTTCCAGCAGGTCTGCGGCCTCGAATGCTCGCCTGTCGCGGGCGAGTTGACCTACGGTCTCGAGCGCCTCGCCATGTACGTGCAGGGTGTCGATAACGTCTACGACCTGAACTTCAACGGCCGCGAAGGCGACGAGAAGATCAGCTACGGCGACGTCTTCCTGCAGGCCGAACAGGAATATTCGCGCCACAACTTCGAATACGCCAATACGGAAATGCTGCATCGCCACTTCATCGATGCTGAAAAGGAATGCCAGGCGCTTCTCGCCGCCGGCGCACCCGGCGACAGCGACAACCAGAAGCTTCACAAGTGCGTCTTCCCGGCCTACGACCAGTGCATCAAGGCGTCACACGTCTTCAATCTGCTGGATGCCCGCGGCGTGATCTCGGTCACCGAGCGCCAGAGCTACATCCTGCGGGTGCGGACGCTGGCAAAGGCCTGCGGCGAAGCCTTCCTGCTGACGGATGCGGGTGGCGTGAACCTGGCGAAGACTGCCGCCTGAAACGCGGCAGTCAGTGGCGTCGATCGTTTTTGACTTCGACGCGGCGCTCTACCGGCCGAGCCATGTTCCGAACGAAAAAGTACGATGCGATAGCCAGTGCGTTGAGCAGGAAAATGACTGCGCTCATGGTCCGAATGATCCTCGTCGCAAGTTTCTCATGCACGCCGTGTTTTGACGTGCAGGGTGAAGATAGGGCTGTGAGCTGTGCGGCGGTATCGTGATTTTTGACTACCCCGTTGGTATTGACCTTAGGAATACGCCCGAAATGCGGGATGACAATCTGCGGTAACCCGCATAGTCTCCCGGCATACTTTCGGTCGTTGCGGGGGATTCGCGAATGTATGTTATTCTTGGGCTTATTGTCCTTATCGCGCTTTATGCCGTCGTCATTTACAACGGCCTCGTTCGCGCCCGGCAGATGGCCGAGGAGGCCTGGTCCGGCATCGATGTGCAGCTGAAACGCCGCGCCGACCTGATCCCCAATCTGATCGAGACCGTCAAGGGTTATGCCACCCACGAAAAGACCACGCTCGAAGAGGTGGTCAAGCTGCGAAACCAGGCCCAGGCCGTTCCCGCAGGCGATGTCGCCGGCCGCGCGCAGGCGGAAGGCCTGCTTGGTGCGGCCCTCGGACGCGTCCTTGCCCTCGCCGAAGCCTACCCCGATCTGAAGGCCAACGAGAATTTCCGTGAGCTGCAGACTTCGCTCGAGACCATGGAAAGCGAAATCCAGATGGCCCGCCGCTACTACAACGGCGCCGCCCGCGACCTGAACGTCAAGGTCGAAAGCTTCCCCTCCAATCTGGTCGCCGGCCAGTTCGGCTTCCAGAAGCGCGATTATTTCGAGATCACCAACGAAGCCGATCGCGCCGTCCCGACCGTAAAGTTCTGACATCCGCCATTTGTCTTTGCGCAAAAGCTGCTATGAGCAGGGCATGATCGTGGCCTGATATGGCCGTTGCGCAAAGACGGAAAAGACAAGGTAATGAGTAAAGACAAGCTCACCATCATCCCGGCGGCCAAGCCGCTGTCCGGTCGCGCCGTACCTCCCGGCTCGAAGTCGATCACCAACCGCGCGCTGCTTCTGGCCGGTCTCGCCAAGGGCACCAGCCGGCTGACCGGCGCGCTGAAGAGCGATGACACGCGCTATATGGCCGAAGCTCTGCGCGCCATGGGCGTGACGGTGGACGAGCCCGATGCGACGACCTTCGTCGTCACCAGCTCAGGCGAGCTCAAGTCTCCGACCGCGCCGCTTTTTCTCGGCAATGCCGGCACCGCCACCCGCTTTCTCACGGCAGCGCTGGCTCTCGGCCATGGCCGCTATGTGGTCGATGGCGACGAGCACATGCGCAAGCGCCCGATCAAGCCGCTGGTCGATGCCCTGAAGTCGCTCGGCGTCGCGATCGAGGCGCCGACTGGCTGCCCGCCCGTTACGATCGATGCCACCGGCCGCTTCGCCAGCAACAAGGTCGTCATCGATGCCGGCCTCTCCAGCCAGTATGTCTCCGCCCTGCAGATGGCGGCTGCCTGCGGCTCCCAGCCTTTCACCATCGAACTTGCCGGCGCCGATATCGGCGCGCGCGGCTATATCGATCTGACGCTGGCCGCCATGCGCGCCTTCGGCGCCAAGGTCACGCAGCCGACGCCGTCGTCCTGGGTGATCGAGCCGACCGGCTACACCGCCACAGATTTCGTCGTCGAGCCCGATGCCTCCGCCGCCACCTATCTCTGGGCCGCCGAAGTGCTGACCAAGGGGGCGATCGACCTCGGCGTCGCCAATGAGGATTTCACCCAGCCGGATGCCAAGGCATACGACGTCATCAGCCAGTTCCCGCATCTTCCCGCCGAAATCGACGGCTCGCAGATGCAGGATGCGGTGCCGACCATCGCCGTGCTGGCCGCCTTCAACGAGACTCCGGTGCGCTTCGTCGGCATCGCCAATCTGCGCGTCAAGGAATGCGATCGCATCCACGCCGTCTCGACCGGCCTTAACAACATCCGAGCGGGCCTTGCCACCGAAGACGGTGACGACCTGATCGTCGCCTCCGACCCGGCTTTGGCTGGCCAGCATCTGCCCGCCAATATCAACACCTTCGCCGATCACCGCATCGCCATGAGCTTCGCGCTTGCCGGCCTGAAGATCGACGGCATCACCATTCTGGATCCGGATTGCGTCGGCAAGACCTTCCCGTCCTATTGGCGGACGCTGGCGGGACTTGGCGTGACCTACGCGGATGAGGACTGACACTATCTGAGGCGGCGGGAAGCCGCGGGCGGGGGAATGGAATGATCCGGCGGCTTCTCGGTTTTTGCTTTGCACTGCTTCTGCTGCTAGCCGCTGGCCCGTCTCTGGCCAGAGAGGTCATCAATTCGTTTGCCTCCGACATCGTGCTCGACAAGAGCGGTTCGATGACGGTCACGGAAACGATCTCCGTCAATGCCGAGGGCAACCGCATCCGGCGCGGCATCTTTCGCGACTTTCCGCTGGCGATGAAGAATGCCGACGGCCGTACCATTCGCGTCGATTTCGACGTCGTCTCGGTCAAGCGTGACGGGCGCGACGAACCGTGGCACACCGAATCCATCACCGGTGGCATTCGCATATACGCCGGGTCCGAAGACGTCATGCTGAGCTATGGCCGGCATCAGTACGACATCACCTACCGCACCAACAGGCAGATCCGTTACTTCCCCGACCACGACGAACTCTATTGGAACGTCACCGGCAACGGCTGGATCTTCCCGATCATGGCGGCGACGGCCTCCGTAAAACTTCCCGAGGGCGTGCGCTCCATCGACACAGCCTTCTTCACCGGCCCGCTTGGCTCCACCGACCGGAACGCGCGTGTTTCCACAAGCGGCGATCGTCTGGTGTTTACAGCCACGCAGCCGCTGGATGCCGGTGAAGGATTGACGATCGCGGTCAAGATGCCGAAGGGTTCGATCGATCCTCCGAGCGACGCGGACACCAAGCGCTGGTGGCTGAGCGACAATCGCGACTATCTCATTGGCTTCGGCGGCCTGATCCTGGTCTTTCTCTATTACACGCGCTCCTGGCTGAAGGTCGGCCGCGATCCGGTGCGCGGCGTCGTCGTGCCGCGCTGGGACCCGCCAGAGGGAATCTCGCCGGCGCTGGTCAACTACATCGACAATCGCGGTTTTTCCGGTCAGGGCTGGACGGCGCTCTCGGCAACGGCGCTCAATCTCGCGGTGCGCGGCTATGTCGTGCTTGAGGACTTGAAGAACTCGATCATCATCCGCCGCACCGACAAGCCTGTTGGCAAGGAAAAGCTGGAAGCGGGCGAGACGAGCCTGCTGAACGCCGTCGGCAGCAAGGGATCGCTCACCATCGACAAGGCGAACGGCCAGCGCGTGAAATCGGCCGGCGAGAGCTTCCGCTCGGCGATCGAGCGCGAGCACCGTGGCAAATACTACAACTCCAATTCAGGCTACACGGTCGGCGGCATTATCCTCAGTGCGGTGGCACTGATCGCTCTCTTCGTCTTCGGCACCCTGGAGCCCGATGCGATCGCCCTGATGGTGATCCCCATCATCGTTACCGTTTTCGTCTCGATCTTCATCGGCAATATCGCGAAGTCGTTTCGCCCGGGCGGCTCGCTGGGCGGCAAGATCGTGGCGGTGATCACGATTGTCATCGTGGCTTTCATCGGCTTCAGCATCCTCTCGAGCCTGGGACTTGCCCTGTTCTCGTCGCTGATGGAACTTCATGAAACGCCGATGCTGTTTGCGATCGGGGGCATCGTGTTGTTGAACGTGCTCTACGTCTTCATCATGGGAGCGCCGACGCCGCTCGGCGCGAAGCTGATGGATGGCATCGACGGCCTGCGCCAGTATCTGACGCTCGCCGAAAAGGACCGCATGAACATGGCGGGCGCACCGGAAATGTCGCCACAGCATTTCGAAAAGCTGCTGCCTTATGCCGTCGCCCTCGGTGTCGAGAAGCCATGGAGCCGGACCTTCGAACTCTGGCTCGCGGCGGCCGCGGCAGGGGTCGCCGGTGCTGCCGCCTATCATCCCGGCTGGTATTCCGGCAACTTCAGCGGCGGCAATTTTTCCGACCGCATCGGCGGCTTCTCGTCGTCGATGGCCTCGACCATCGCCTCCACGCTGCCAAGCCCGCCGCCCAGTTCCTCTTCGGCCTTCTCCGGCGGCAGCGATGGTGGTGGCGGCGGCTCCTCCGGAGGCGGCGGCGGCGGCGGTGGCGGCGGGGGCTGGTAAGCCTTTCATGCGTGCCGCAGGAAAGCGTTCTCGCCTGCCGCGACAAGCATTCTCGCTTGACCCGGGCAAGCATTCTGCTTGACCTTTCGGCCCGCTCCCCTTAACCGCCAGACGGAAACGCGAAAGGGACGGGCATGAAGGTTCTGTTGATCGGATCGGGCGGACGCGAGCACGCATTGGCCTGGAAGCTGGCGCAATCGCCCCTCATGACGGAATTCTACGCCGCACCCGGCAATCCTGGTATCGCCGAGCATGCGACGCTCGTCGCCGTCAACACCGAGGATAACGACGCCGTCGTTTCTTTCTGCAAGGAAAATGCGATCGATTTCGTCGTCGTCGGCCCGGAAGCGCCTCTGGTCGCAGGCCTGAGCGATGCGCTGCGCGCGGCAGGCTTTGCTGTCTTCGGCCCCTCCGCAGCTGCCGCTCAGCTCGAAGGCTCCAAGGGCTTCACCAAGGATATCTGCGCCCGCTACGATATTCCGACCGGCGCCTACCAGCGCTTCAACAATGCCCCGAAGGCCAAGGCCTATATCCGCCAGCAGGGCGCCCCGATCGTCGTCAAGGCCGATGGCCTCGCCGCTGGCAAGGGTGTGACCGTTGCCATGACAATCGATGAGGCGCTTGCCGCCGTCGACGATTGCTTCGAGGGCGCCTTCGGTGCCGCCGGTGCCGAAGTCGTGGTCGAAGCCTATCTCGATGGCGAGGAAGCAAGCTTCTTCTGCCTCTGCGACGGCAAGCATGTCCTGCCGCTCGCCACAGCCCAGGATCACAAGCGGGTGGGCGAGGGCGATACCGGCCCGAACACTGGCGGCATGGGCGCCTATTCGCCGGCGCCTGTCATGACGCCTGAGATGGTCGAGCGCACGATGAAGGAAATCATCGAGCCGACGATGCGCGGCATGGCCGAAAGCGGCTATCCCTTCTCCGGCGTTTTCTTCGCCGGCCTGATGATCACAGCCAAGGGTCCCGAGCTGATCGAATACAATGTCCGCTTCGGCGATCCCGAATGCCAGGTGCTGGTGATGCGCCTGAAGAGCGACTTGCTGCCGATCCTCTACGCCACCGCGACAGGCACCCTCGATCAGGTGTCCGCCGAATGGACGGATGATCCGGCGCTGACCGTCGTCATGGCATCGAAGGGCTATCCTGGTTCCTACGACAAGAACACGCCGATCGGTCACGTCCCGGAAGCAGGCGAGGGCGCCAAGGTGTTCCATGCCGGCACAGCCCTGAAGGACGGAGCGCTGGTCGCAACCGGCGGCCGCGTCCTGAACGTCACGGCCACGGGCAAGACCGTCGGCGAGGCGCAAGCGCGTGCCTATGCGCTGCTCGACAAGGTCGACTGGGACAACGGCTTCTGCCGCCGCGACATCGGCTGGCAGGCGATCAAGCGCGAAAAAGCGTGAGCAAACCCTAAATCGGGTCAGTTCTCTAAATTTTTACCCTTTCCCCTGACGGGATGGAAACAAAGCCGCGTTAGTCTCTTCTCAACGTGAGACGGAGAGTTCCATGCGTCAGGTCATTTTGAGTGCGATAGCTGTGTTTGCGGCGGGCTCTGCCTTTGCCTCTTCGATCGAGGTGGTCGGCAAGGACACGCGCACCAACGCCGGTAGCATCAGCCAGGAAAGCTGCCAGAGCTGCCCGCCGCTTGCGTCCGTCGAGCGCAAGAAGGATTACACCGTCCCGACGCTCGCGACCGGTTCGCTGCAATCCTCGGAAATCCGCGATGTCGATGGCCAGAAGAAGCTTTACCGCACCGAAGGCTGGATGGGCGGCTCGCCGGTCGTTTTCGTGACCAAAGCCCCCACCGAGTCCATGACGGCGGCGACGCAGCCGGCCGACAACATCGACCGTGCCTCGACGACGGCCGCGGTCGTTGGTGGCGACGTCAAGCCGGTTGCGGCAGGCGTGGCAGGTGGACCGATGGAACAAACGGCGCCGCTAGACGTTTCAAAGTTTGAGCTTCGGCCCTGATATCCAGTTCCCTGCCCCAGCCTGACCAAAGTTTCGGTCAACCGGGGTCCACCCCCGCGGTGGATAAAATGCGTCCCTGAGAGAAGCAGGGGCGCATTTTTCGTTTCTAGTGCGCCTTGCCGAAAGGCGTGCTCCCGAAGCTCGGCGAGAGCAGTCGGACAAGTGCCTGCAATCCGCGCAATGCGTTCGACCAATGCGAAAGTCGCTTGATCTCCGGCGTCTCGGCGGCTACCGCCTCTTCAATTTCGAAAGGCGTCAGATCGGCAATCGGTTCCGGCGGAGAGGAATAGATGCGCCCCTGGTCCAGGGAAAGAATGGTCAGCGTCGTAATCATGGCCGTCTCCCACTTGCGGTTTCGCTGTGGGATGCAGTCTCGTCCCGTCACGGCATTCCGGTCCTGAAGCGATCGGGAAAAGTTCCGAAACGATCCGAAATCAGTGGTCGGGAACACCCGCCAGCCGCAAACCGTCGAGCACACCCTCGATGCGATCCGGATACTTGCCGGCCTGGCCTGCGCGGATACGCTCGACCGTGATATCGGGCGTCAGTCGTTTCAATGCCTGAAGGTGGCGGTGCGCTTCCTGCATGCGGCCGAGATGGGCGCTCGCCGCAATGAGCACCCACAGGGTGGCCTCGAAATTCGGATTGCTGGCCAGCGCCCTGGAGGCCCAGTACACGGCCTCGCCGTACTCGCCGCGTACGACATGGGCATGCGCGATGCCACAGAGCGAGAAGTGCGCACCCCGGTCCCCAGGGATGAAGCGGTTGGCGCGGTGGAAGTGGCTGAGCGCATCCTCGACACTGCCGCAGTGAAGATGGCCGACACCCGCCCTGACCACGGCCATCGGGTTGTTGGGATTGGACTCAGCCGCCGCCTGCAAAACGGCGAGACCCCAATCGTAGTCCTTCACCGTCTGCATCAGGGCGACGCCACAATGAGCGAGAACCATCGCGTCGCCTGCGCCGTGCTCCAGTGCCCGCCGCGCCAATGCGGCGCAGGTCTTGACGTCGTCGTCGGTGAGCGCCGGCCAGCCCATGGTATAGCGATGTTCGAGCGCCCATGTCGCCTGCGCAAGCAGCTGCGCGTTGTCGGGCTCGACAGAGAGCCCCTTCATGAGCAGCGTATAGGCGGCCGCATTGTCGCTTTCGACCTCGGTGGAGATCTTCGCCAGGGCCTGCAGGTAGATGTCGTAGACAGCGACGCTGCCCGGCCGCTCCCGCCGCGATCGCTCGATCTCGGCCGTCTGGATCAGCGGTTCGATCAGCGTCGCGACACGCTCGGTAATGCGATCCTGAAAGTCGAATATCTCGTCCAGCATGCCGTCGAAGGTCTGCGCCCACATATCAGTGCCGCCTTGGCCCTCGACGAGCTCGGCCACGATGCGCAGCCGGTTGCCCGATTGCCGGATGCTGCCCTCCAGCACGTAGCGGACGCCAAGCTCCGCCACGATCTTCCGCACGTCGATGCCGCTGCCCTTGTAGGCGAAGGAACAGTCGCGGGCGACCACCGCAAAGCTTCGGAACCGGCTGAGCGCCGCTATGATGTCGTCGACGATCCCGTCGGCAAAATAGTCCTGCCTAGGGTCGCCGCTGAGATTGCTGAAGGGGAGGACCGCCAGCGTTGGGCGCAGGTCGGCGCCGGGCGACGCGATGCTCGCTTCCGTCGTCGCCCGGAGGAAGCGGTAACCGACGCGCGGCACTGTCGCGATCCATTCCTGCCCATCCGGTGCCGCGCCAAGCGCCTTGCGCAAGGCTGCGACCTGGACGGTCAGGTTACTCTCCTCGACGGCAATTCCCGGCCAGACGAGCTCCATCAACTGGTCTTTAGAGACGATGCTGCCTCGGGCGTCGAGAAGCGCTTCAAGGAGGGCGATGCCGCGCTGCCCGAGCGCGACGGCTCGCCCGTTCCGCAGCAGACCGCAGCCGGGACCCAGTACGAATTCACCGAAGGCATGCGATGCCTCAACCATGCATGAAATATAGCGCAACCGTGGCCGGCGGAAAACGTGCTCGCTTTCGCGGCTTTCAACCTGCAGGCGCGCCAGCGACCGAAAATCGGCGCCGACTGCAAGAAAGCACTGATTATATTTGATATTCCTTTGCTCCGCCATCACTTGGCAATTGTTAATTCCTTCACTCTAACTCTAACGGACAGGCCGGAGGACGCATGATGGTCGTCGCTTGAGCGCGGTTCAGCGCAGAGGTCGGGAGTTTACCGATCCGGAATTGCCGAACCTACCGTTTTGCGAGATAGTCATGAAGAAGCTTAAGATTGCCCATCAACTCTTCGCCCTCGTGGGCGTGCTCATGGCGGCCTTCGCCATTGCCACCTACTTCCAGATCAAGACCACATCGCAGGCGATCTACGACGATCGCTTCGATCTTCTGCGGACCCAGGTCGAGTCCGGCATCTCGGTTCTCGATGCCTACTACCAGCGCGAAAAGTCTGGCGAGATGACGCATGAGGCCGCGCAGGCCGAAGCGTTCAAGGTTCTCTCCAGGGTCAAGTTCGAGCCGGCAGGCTACCTCTTCGGCTACGACTACGGCGTCGTCCAGCGCTTCCATCCGAGCCCGGTCAACATCGGCAAGGACATGAGCGCCCAGGTCGACCAGAACGGCACCTACTTCAGCAAGGACATGGTTGCCAAGGGCAGGGCCGGCGGCGGCCGCACCATCTACTACTGGAGCAAGCCCGGCCAGCCCGCCGACGCACTGTTCGAAAAGGGTTCCTACTCCCAGGCATTCGAGCCGTGGCAGCTGGTCGTCTCCAGCGGCGTCTATCTTGACGACCTGAAGGCGCAGATCAACGAAGCGATCTGGAAGGCCCTCTTTGCCTGTGCCATCATCGCCGTTGCCGGCGTCGCTGCTGCCTACTACTTCATCCGCGGCATCACCAAGCCGCTGCAGGACGTCCACCAGGCCCTCGAAGCCGTGGCCGACGAAAACGTCACGCTCGTCATTCCGCATGGAGAGATGAACAACGAAGTCGGCATGATGGCCAAGGCCACGCAGTCACTTCAGCAGAAGGTCAAGGAACGCCACGCCATGTCCGAGCGCGAGGCTGCCCAGCAGATGGCTCTCGAAGGCGAACGCGAAAACAGCCAGCGCCTGCAGCGCGACGAAGCCAGCGCCCAGACCCACGTCGTCTCGACCATCGGTCATGCTCTGGAGCAGATCGCACACGGCGACCTGACAGTCCGTTGCGCCGATCTCGGCCAGAAGTACGCAGCCCTGCGCGACAACTTCAACGATGCGCTGTCGCATCTCGAAGCAGCCATGGCCAAGGTCAGCGCCAAGGGCGGCGACATCGCCGTCAGCAAGGAAGAGATCCGTCGCGCCTCCAACGACCTGTCGCAGCGCACCGAGCGTCAGGCCGCAAGCCTGGAAGAAACCTCCGCGGCCCTCGATGAGCTGACCGTCGCCGTCCGCCAGACCGCCGAAGGCGCCCACGAGGCGAGCAAGCGCGTCGAAGCCGTCAGCGGTGAGGCGAGCCGCAGCGATGCGGTCGTGTCGGAAGCCATCGAAGCGATGAGCGGCATCGAGAAGTCGTCTTCCGAGATCGGCAAGATCATCGGCGTCATCGACGATATCGCCTTCCAGACGAACCTTTTGGCGCTGAACGCCGGTGTCGAAGCTGCGCGTGCCGGCGAATCCGGCAAGGGCTTCGCGGTTGTTGCTCAGGAAGTTCGCGAATTGGCACAGCGTTCGGCTGCGGCCGCCAAGGAGATCAAGGATCAGATCGCCCGCTCGTCCGGTCAGGTCGACCAGGGTGTTCGCCTGGTCGGCGAAGCCGGCGAGGCATTGAAGCGCATCTCCGATCAGATCAAGGCTGCCAACGAGATCGTTGCCAAGATCGCCCACAGCGCCTCCGAGCAGGACACGACGCTGCGCTCGATCTCCTCGTCGATGAACCAGCTCGACGCTGCGACCCAGCAGAATGCCGCCATGGCAGAGGAGACCACGGCGTCGGCCGAGTCGCTCGCGAGCGATACCGACGAGCTCCTCAACCTCATCCGCGGCTTCCGCGTCGGTGGTGGGCAGGAGTATGGCGCGCAGGTTCGCCGCGCCGCCTGAGGTCAGGCAGCAAACATGAAAACGGCCGCCGGAGCGATCCGGCGGCCGTTTTGCGTTAACGGGGCTGTCGGCTTTTCAGCCGGCCGTGTCTGCCTCATCGGCTGCAAGCCGGGCGACGAGCATCTCCACATTGCGATCCGAGTAGACGGCAATGCCGGCCTGTTTGAGAAGCGCCGCCGTGACGCCGCTCCCAGCGAGCTTCTGCCCCGAGAACGATCCGTCATAGACGAAGCCCGAGCCGCAGGAGGGGCTGCCGTCGATGAGCAGTGCATAACGGCAGCCGGTTTCGGTGGCGAGTGTCAGGGCGTTCCTCGCGGCCTGCACGAACTCTTCCGTCACGTCGCCGCCTGATATCTCGACGACGCGGGCGGTACCTCCAAGCACAGCCTCGCCATCGGCCCCGCCTTCGATCTCGGCGGGCGGACGCGGCACCGGCATTCCGGCAGACATCTCCGGGCAGATGGTCACCAGCCGCCCTTCCTCGACCCAGCGAGCAATCGCCGGATGGAGGAGCGGCTTCGCCTGCCCGTCATAACGGACCGCATGGCCCATGAGACAGGCGCTGACCAGAATCTTGTTCATCGCTTTGGCATAGCCGCGGGGACGTGATAGTTCCAGTCCGATTGGACGTGATGAAAGGTATCGGAGTGCGGCGAAGCATGGGCATGGACAGGTCATGACCGATCTTGCGGTCTATGGCGGCCTTTTCCTGGTGGCTTTTGTGGCAGCGACGATCTTCCCGATGCAGTCGGAAGCAGGCCTTGTCGCCCTCATCGTCACCGAACGATATCCGGTCCTCGTCCTGATCGCGGTGGCGACTTTAGGCAACGTCCTCGGCTCGACCGTCAATTGGCTGCTCGGCCTCGGCCTCGAGCGGTTTCGCCACAAGCGCTGGTTTCCCGTCGGCCAGCCGGCGCTCGGCAAGGCGCAGGGCTGGTATCGCCGCTATGGCAAGTGGTCGCTGCTTCTGAGCTGGATGCCAATCATAGGCGATCCGATCACGGTCGTCGCCGGCGTGCTGCGCGAACCGTTCCCGATGTTCCTGCTGCTCGTGACCATCGCCAAGACTGTGCGCTACGGCGTTCTCGCGGCCGCAACGCTCGGCGTCATGGGCTGACGGCAGCGCTTCGAACTTAGGACGTCACGCCAGCGTCCGCGTCTGTGCGAAACGCTGGCGTCGTGGATCAGCCTGAAATTTTCGAGAAGTCGGCAACGGTGCCCGTTGCTTCGCGGATCAGGCGCAGTAAGGCCAGACGATTGGCGCGGATGGCCGCGTCTTCGTCATTGACGAGCACGTCGGTGAAGAAGCGATCGACCGGCGCACGAAGCTTCGAGAGCGCTTCCATGGCCGAGCGGAAGTCTTCCGTCCCGACGGCAGCGGAAGCCTCGGCCGAAGCCTTGGTGATTGCTGCGTAGAGTTCCTTTTCGGCGTCAAGCTTCAACAGCGCTTCGGAAACGCCGTCGGCAACGACCGTGCCCTTCTTCTCTTCGGCGGCAAGCAGCTGCGTCGCACGCTTGGTGCCTGCCAGCAGGTTCTTGCCGTCTTCCGAGGTGATGAAGGCCGTCAGTGCCTCGACGCGGCGGGCAACCATGCGCAGGTCGTCGGTCTCCGGTGTGAGCACGGCATCGATGAGATCGTGACGTGCACCCTGATCGCGCAGATAGACCTTCAGGCGGTCGTGGAAGAACGAGAGCAGATCGAGCTGTCGCGACATGTCGTCGGTCGCGACCGTGCTGCCGGTGTCCATGTCGATGCGGGCCATGTGGCTGACGATGCGCGGAAGCAGGGTTACGTGGACCCCGCGCTCGAGAATGATGCGGATGACGCCGAGCGCGGCGCGACGCAGTGCAAACGGATCCTTCGAGCCGGTCGGCTTCTCGTCGACCGCCCAGAACCCGATCAGCGTGTCCAGCTTGTCGGCCAGCGCGACCGTGATCGCAATCTTGTCTTCGGGAACCCTGTCCGACGGTCCCTGCGGCTTGTAATGCTCCTCGATGGCGGTCGAGACAACGTCTTCCTCGCCTTGGAGAACGGCGTATTTGCGCCCCATCACGCCCTGCAGTTCCGGGAACTCGCCCACAGCTTCCGTGCGCAGATCGGCCTTGGCAAGCACGACGGCGCGATCGACGAGCTTGTAGTCGGCGCCGGCGGGGAAGGCGATTTTCGCAGCCATGGCGCGGATGCGCTCGACGCGCGCGCCCTGCGTGCCGAGCTTGGCATGGAATGTCACGTTGAGCGCGTCGAGCTTCGCCATGCGCTGGTCGAGCGGCTTCTTCAGGTCGAGGCCGAACTTGGCGGCCGAGCTTTCGAGCAGTTGCAGGTCGGGCAGGTCGCCCTGGTCGCGCTTCCAGAAATGCAGCGCGTCGGACAGGCGTGCGCGCACGACCTTGCCGTTGCCGTGGATGATTTCCTTGCCGCCGTCGCTCGCCTCGATGTTGGAGACGAGGATGAACTTGTTCGACAGCGTGTCGCCGCCAACGGGGCGCGTGACGAAGCACTTCTGGTTCGTCTTGATCGTCAGGCGGATGATTTCAGCCGGAATCGAGAGGTAATCCTCCTCGAAGCTGCCCATCAGCACTTGCGGCCATTCGACAAGGCCGGAGACCTCTTCTAGCAGGCCTTCATCCTCGACCAGATCAAGCCCGTTCGCAAAGGCGACATCGCGGGCATCGTGCAGGATGATGTCCTTGCGGCGCTCGCCGTCGAGGATGACCTTGGCTTTTTCGAGGTTCGCGACGTAATCGTCGAAGCGCTTGACGGTGATGGCACCGGGCGCATGGAAGCGATGGCCGTAGGTCACGTTGGAGGCAACGATGCCGTCGATCGCGAACGGGATGACGGCGGTTTCCTCATGCTCCGTGCCGAAGGTGCAGACGATCGACTGCAGCGGGCGGACCCAGCGCAGCGAACCCGGCTGTGCGGAGGCCGCACCCCAGCGCATCGGCTTCGGCCAGGGGAAATCACGGATGATGCCGGGCATCACATCGCCGATGATCTCTTCGGCGGCGCGGCCGGGCTTGGAGATGATGGCGATGTAGAAGTCGCCCTTCTTCGGGTCGCTCTGGACCTGCGCCTCGGAAATGGAGGAGAGGCCGGCGCCACGCAGGAAGCCTTCGATCGCCTTCTCGTTGGCGTCGGTGCGCGGCCCCTTCTTCTCTTCGCGAACGTCGGCGGAGCGCGCCGTCAGACCGCGAATGTCGAGCGTCAGCCGGCGCGGCGTCCAGTATTCGCGCGCACCTTCGTAGGAAAGCCCTGCCTCGACAAGCGCATCGGTCACGAGCTTCTTCAGATCGCCGGCAGCCTTGCGCTGCAGGCGGGCCGGAATCTCTTCGGAGCGGAGTTCTAGGAGCAGATCTGGCATGTCACTTTCCTTGCCTTCGCTGGGGAAGGCGCCACAAAGGCGGGGCTAAAACGGTCGCCTCTGCTAGCAAAGAATGGCGCATCTGCACAACCGCAAAAACGGATGACGGCGGCGGGGAGGGGATTTTGGCAGGCAGTGTGCCGTGCCGTGGCCTTTGACGTTTGGAAATAGGTTCTTGCCTCGCGGTCGGCTCTAGCGCCTGGAGCGGTGAGTTGAAGTGATTGCGACGTGGGACAGATGGAGCAGATATGTTACCCGTTCCGCAACGATTGATGGCGACGGGGACGCGTATGGACTTCATGAAACTGCTGAAATCTCTCGAGGATCTTCTCTATGAGATGGTGTCATGGCTGGTGTTTTATCCGATCACGATGTGGCGGTCGCTCGTCAGTCCATTCCGGATGATGCAGTATGCCGACGAGGAGTTGGAGGATCGCCCTGAAGATCGGTACAGCGACACTCTCAGCCCGCCACTGTTCCTGCTCCTCACCCTTCTGTTGGCTCAGGCGGTCTCCAGCGCCATCCCCTCGACTTATGCCGATGCAGACCTTCCTCCACTTTTGGCATCAACCGCCAACCTTCTTCTCGCGCGTGGCGTGATATTCGGCGTGCTGCCATTGGTGATGGCGGTTACGCTGGTGAGAAGGAAGGCCATCAGGTTGACGAGGGAAACACTGCGGCCGCCGTTTTACAGTCAATGCTACGTTGCCACGGTGTTCGTGTTCGTGGCAGGCCTTGGGCTAGACCTTCTCTTGATACCTCATCATGTGGGTTTGACGGCCGGGATTGCCGTGGTTGGAGTGGCGACGATTTGGTACGGTTCGGCTCAGGTTCGCTGGTTCAAGCACGATCTCGGCACGAGCACTGCCGAGGGTGCGGCCTTATTCGTTGGAAGATTTATACTTGCGATTCTCGTAATTCTTGCGGTTGCGCTGATGATTGGCTGGGCACTGCGAAACTGGAAATGAGTAGGCTGGATACCGGCTACCCGAGCCTCAGTTCGGACGGTGCGGGATTGCAACGTTCCGGCGGTAGACCGACTGTGCCCCGATCGCTACGACTTCCGCTGTGGAAACCCCACTAGGGCATTGCCTTGCCGTTATTCACCGCTATGGTCCCGCAACTTTTGTGAAACGCAGGAATTCTCATGGCCGCAGATATCCGCATGCTCTCCGCAGTCATCTCTTCCGAAATCAACGCCCGGCCGGATCAGGCAAAGGCCGCGATCGAGTTGCTGGACGAAGGCGCGACCGTGCCCTTCATCGCCCGCTACCGCAAGGAAGTGACCGGTGGGCTGGATGATACGCAGCTGCGCAATCTGGCGGAGCGGCTGGTCTATCTGCGCGAACTGGAAGCCCGCCGCGATACGATCGTCGAGTCGATCAACGGCCAGGGCAAGATGTCCGACGAGCTGATGGCGAAGATCGCCAAGGCCGGCACCAAGGCCGAGCTTGAGGATCTCTATCTTCCCTACAAGCCGAAGCGCCGCACCCGCGCCGAAATCGCCCGCGAACGCGGGCTTGGCCCGTTGGCCGAAATGATCCTAGGCGATCGCTCGAAGGAACCTGCAGTCCTCGCGGAAGGGTTCATCACATCAGATGTCCCCGACGTGAAGACGGCGCTCGAGGGCGCGCGCGACATCGTCGCCGAGGGGATCTCGGAAAATGCCGATCTGCTCGGCAAGCTGCGCGCACACATGCGCGGCGCGGCGCTGCTGAAGGCCAAGGTCGTCGACGGCAAGCAGGCGGCAGGTGAAAAGTTCTCCGACTATTTCGATCATTCCGAGCGCTGGGCGACGGCACCCGGCCATCGCGCGCTTGCCATGCTGCGCGGCTGGAACGAGGAAGTGCTGACGCTGACGATCGAGGCCGATGCCGAAACCGCATCGCCGAACAAGCCGGTCGAGCGGATGATCGCTGCCGCCTACGAGATCGGCAACAGCCGCCCGGGCGATCGCTGGCTGATGGAGGTCGCCAGCTGGACCTGGCGCGTCAAGCTCTCCATGTCGCTGTCGCTCGATTTGATGCGCGAACTTCGCGAACGCGCTGAGGAGGAGGCGATCCACGTCTTCGCCCGCAATCTCAAGGATCTGCTTTTGGCGGCGCCTGCCGGTTCCCGCGCCACGATGGGCCTCGATCCGGGCATCCGCACCGGCGTCAAGGTCGCCGTCACGGACGCGACAGGCAAGGTGGTCGCGACCTCAACCGTTTATCCGTTCCAACCGAGAAACGACGTTCGCGGCGCGCAGATCGAACTTGCCTCGCTGATCCGCAAGCACAACGTCGAGTTGATCTCGATCGGTAACGGTACCGGCAGCCGCGAGACGGAAAAGCTGGTGGCCGATATGCTTGCCGATCTGCCGGCGCCGAAACCGACCAAGGTGATCGTCTCCGAAGCCGGTGCCTCGGTCTACTCGGCCTCCGAAACCGCCGCCCTCGAATTCCCCAACCTCGATGTGTCGCTGCGCGGCGCCGTTTCCATCGCCCGCCGCCTGCAGGACCCGCTGGCCGAGCTCGTCAAGATCGAGCCAAAGTCGATCGGCGTCGGCCAGTACCAGCACGATGTCGACCAGCAGAAATTGTCGCGCTCGCTGGATGCGGTCGTCGAAGACGCGGTGAACGCGGTCGGTGTTGATCTGAACATGGCGTCCGCGCCGTTGCTGGCCCGCGTTTCGGGCCTCGGTTCATCGATTGCCGAGGCGATCGTCCGGCATCGCGACAGCGAAGGCCGCTTCGAGACACGCCGCGATCTTCTGAAGGTTGCCCGCCTCGGCCAGCGCACCTTCGAACAATGCGCCGGCTTCCTGCGCATCCGCGACGGCAAGGAGCCGCTCGATGCCTCTTCCGTTCACCCGGAAGCCTATGGCGTAGCGAAGAAGATCGTCGCCGCCTGCGGCCGCGATCTGCGCTCGATCATGGGTGACAGCGCGACGCTGAAGGCGCTTGACCCGCGCACGTTCATCGACGAGCAGTTCGGTCTTCCGACGGTCAAGGACATCCTTGCCGAGCTGGAAAAGCCCGGTCGCGATCCGCGTCCAAGCTTCAAGACCGCCACCTTTGCCGAAGGCGTCAACGAGATTTCCGACCTGAAGCCGGGGATGATGCTCGAGGGCACGGTCACCAATGTCGCGGCCTTCGGCGCCTTCGTCGATATTGGCGTCCATCAGGACGGTTTGGTTCATGTGTCCCAGCTTGCCGACCGTTTTGTCAAAGACCCCCACGAAGTTGTGAAGGCGGGCGATGTGGTCAAGGTTCGGGTCGTGGAGGTCGATGCGAAGCGCAAGCGCATCGCCCTTTCAATGCGCAAGGACGATGGTTCACAGGCTCCGGCACCACGCGCCGAGTCGCGCGGAAATCAGCCGGTTCGCGGCCAGAATGACCGCCGTTCGGCGCCTCCGAAGCAGGAGAGCCAGGGCGCGTTCGGGGCCGCCTTGGCCGAGGCCATGAAGCGGAAATAAGCGCTTAGCAGTCATGTTTGCAAAAATGTCACACTTCGGCGACCATGTTGCCGAGGTGCGAAATACGGCGCTTGTAAGGCGGCAGAGAGGGACTAAGTTGATTAGACTATCCTGTCACATTGCGAGGCCTTATTCATGGCGTCGGCATTCTTATCGATTGTCCAGAAACTCATCCGCAAGGGTAATTTGAAGCTCACTCTCGCCAATGGCGAGACGCATATGGTAGGGGACGGAACCGGTGAATTGGTTGTCGTCCGCATTGCCGACGAGGAAGCGGAAAAACTGATCCGCCGCGACCCCACCCTCAAGCTCGGCGAAATGTACATGGAAGGCCGGTTCATTCTTGAACAAGGCAATATCTATGATTTTCTGGCGATGGTGAAACAGAACACCACCAACGAAATCTTCGATATCCCGATGGCTGCCCTCCTGATTGCCCGCATCGCCCTGCAGCAAGTGAAGAGCCGGGTGCCGATCAATCGTAACAAGCGCAATGTCGCCCACCACTACGATCTGTCGGAGCATCTGTTCGAACTGTTTCTCGACGAGGACTGGCAGTATTCCTGCGCCTACTTCAACCCTCCTGATATCAGCCTCGAGGAGGCGCAGGTGGCCAAGAAGCGCCACATCGCGGCCAAGCTTCTTCTGGAGCCCAACCAGCGTGTTCTAGAGATCGGCTCAGGTTGGGGTGGCATGGGCATGTACCTTGCCGAAGCGACGCCCGGTCTCGATCTCACCGGCATCACGCTCAGTGAAGAGCAGCTGAAGATCTCCCGGGACCGCGCCCAGAAGCGAGGTCTGACCGACCGCGTTCGCTTCGAGCTGCAGGATTACCGGACGATGACCGGCCGGAAGTTCGACCGTATTGTCTCCGTCGGTATGTTCGAGCACGTCGGCATCGGCAACTTCGACAGGTTCTTCAAGAAGGTGCACGAACTCCTGGCCGATGACGGGGTGATGGTCCTGCACTCGATCGCCCGCCCGAAGCAGAGCTTTGGGACCAATGCCTTCATCGAGAAGTACATCTTCCCGCAAGGTTACGTTCCGTCGATCGGCGAGACGCTGCCGCCGATCGAGAGCGCTGGCCTGCTGGTCAGGGACGTCGAGGTCCTGCCGTTGCATTACGCCTACACGCTGCGCCATTGGCGCGAGCGCTTCGTCGCCCGCAAGGCCGATGCGGTCGCACTCTATGACGAGCGCTTCTTCCGCATGTGGGAATTCTATCTGGCCGGCTCCGAGATCGGCTTCCGCTGGGATGAGCTGTTCATCATGCAGATCCAGATCTCCAAGAACCAGTTTTCGACCCCTGACAACCGCAACTACATTGCGGAGAACGAGGCGAAGCTGAAAGAGTTCGAGGCGACGCGAGCCCCGCTCGAAAAAGTCATTCTCTGATACAGATCATGAGGCGCGGCAAAGGCCGCGCCTTTTTACATTCGGAGCTTGATGGAAATGGCGACTACCCTTCCGGAAATCTATCTCGTGCGCCACGGAGAGACGGAGTGGAGCCTGTCCGGCAGGCACACCGGGCGCAGCGACATCCCGCTGACGCCAAACGGAGAAGCGGCGGCGCGTGAGGTCGGCCCGCGCCTGGCCGGCAGGAGTTTCGCTGCCGTTTGGTTGAGCCCCTCGCAGCGCGCCCGCAATACCTGCCGGCTCGCGGGTTTCGGAGCCGGCGTCGTCGCCAAGAATGACCTGGCGGAATGGGACTACGGGGCCTACGAAGGCATAACGACGAAGGCGATCCATGCGGACAGGCCGGACTGGCAATTGTTTCGCGACGGCTGCCCCGATGGCGAGGCGGCAGACGACGTCGGTGCCCGCGCCGACCGGATCGTCACGGAGCTCAGGCAGGCCAATGCCTCCATCCTGATTTTCTCAAGTTCGCATTTCCTGCGCGTACTCGCCGCCCGCTGGCTCGGATTGCCGCCCACCGATGGTGCGCGCTTCATCCTGGATACCACCAGCATCAGCGTTCTCGGCTACGAGCACGACCTGACCGAGCCGGTCATCAGGCAATGGAATGGGCGCTAAGCCTGCTGTGTGGTCGTGATCCCTGGAGTATTTATGAGTTCAATGGCTGCGCGGATCATATTGCTTAACGGCGTAGGAAGTTCGGGGAAATCGTCGATTGCCCGGGAACTGCAAAGGATCACCGTGCGCCCGTTTCTGCACGTGGAGATGGACATGTTCCTCAACATGTTGCCCAACGCTTACCAAAATCATCCTGAGGCCTTCACCTACGAGACCACTTCGGACGCGGACGGTTTTCCCGTCGTGGCTATCAAAAACGGACCGCTTGGCGACAGGCTTATGAAGGGAATGCGTTACTCTATCAGGGCAATGGCGGAGCAAGGGCTCGATCTGATTGTTGATGATGTTCTTCTCGGGGCGGATGACGCCGGAAACACGGAATACGCGGAGCTTTTGCAGAAGTTCCAGTTCCATCGGGTGGGCGTTCTCGCGAGCCTTGAGGTGCTTGAGGAGCGGGAGCGAAAGCGTGGAGATCGGATGCTTGGGTTGGCGAGATGGCAGTTTGACAGGGTGCACAGTGGAATGCGCTACGACCTTGAGGTCGATACGAGCAATGTTTCGCCAGTCGAATGCGCCAAAATGATCAAGCAGAAATTTCAACTCTGACAATCCGTGACGCTCAACGAGGCGCTTTGCCACGCAAGTCCACTCGAGCCAACCATCCGCTTGACCATCCGCTTCGCGCATCGCTAGATGGCGGCATGCAACAGATCGGCGGAATAAACGGGCGCGTTGCGGATGCGCCTTCGAACAATTGGGTTTACCGGGTCCTGCCTCCGTGGCTCTGGCCCTATGCGCAGCTTGCGCGTTGGGATCGGCCGATCGGCTGGCAGCTCCTGATGTGGCCGTGCTTCTGGTCGGCCGCCATGGCCGCCAATACGGCCGCCCAGCTCGGACAGTTTTCCGGCGGCCAGCTGATCTTCCATCTCGTGCTCTACTTCCTCGGTTCGGTCGCGATGCGCGGGGCAGGGTGCACCTATAACGATCTGGTCGACCATCAGATCGATATGGAAGTGGCGCGCACGCGATCGCGGCCCTTGCCATCCGGCCGCGTCACGCGCACGCAGGCCAAGCTGTTCATCGTGCTGCAGGCATTGGTGGGATTGCTGGTGGTCCTGCAGCTCAACTGGTTTTCCGTCATTCTCGGCGTCGCCTCGCTGGTGATCGTTGCGCTCTATCCCTTCGCCAAGCGCTTCACCGACTGGCCGCAATTCTTCCTCGGGCTCGCCTTTTCCTGGGGCGCGTTGATGGGATGGGCGGCCATTTTCGGCAGCCTCTCGCTCGCGCCGATCCTGCTTTACATCGGCGCGGTGGTCTGGACGATCGGCTACGACACGATCTACGCCCATCAGGACAAGGAAGACGACGAGCTGATCGGTGTCCGCTCCACCGCCAGGCTGTTCGGCGACAAGACCAAGCAGTGGCTCGTCGGGCTCTATGGGCTGATGCTGATCCTGACCTTCGCCGCCTTCGTGCTCGCAGGCGTCGGAATCATCGCCTATCTCGGCCTGTTGGTCGCCGCCTGCATGTTTGCCTGGCAGATCGTGACACTTGATATCAACGATGCCGATCAGTGCCTGGCGTTGTTCAAGTCGAACAATCGCGTCGGCCTGATCATCTTCGGTGGCCTTTTCCTGTCGCTATTATTCGTTCTGCCATAGGGCCAAACGGAAAAGCCCGGC
This sequence comes from Rhizobium sp. Root708, assembly GCF_001429725.1. Taxonomy (GTDB): domain Bacteria; phylum Pseudomonadota; class Alphaproteobacteria; order Rhizobiales; family Rhizobiaceae; genus Rhizobium. The sequence goes on from NZ_LMHV01000043.1 coordinate 265,510, forward strand.
GCTAGGCCGGGCTCCTTGATCCGATCAGCGCCGCTTAGCTGCGGGCGATGATTTCCTTGCCTTCGATCTTCATGGCGACGCCGAGCTTGCCGGTCGTGCGGCGCACGAGGAAGCGCGGGCGGCGGTTGGCGAAGTAGGAGTGGCGGCGGCGCGGCTTCAGCGTGTTGGTCCTGAGGTCGCCGAGATGTTCTTCGAGCGGCCGCGCGACACCATCGGCCTCGACCATCAGCATCGGAATGCGGAAGGCTTCGGACCAGCTGCGCCAGTCGGCGGCGATGTCGGCCAGGTCGTGAGCAACCAGCAGCGGCACACAGAGTTCGGGGTCTTCGTGGTGCAGTTCGAGGGTGACGGTGACCTCACCGTTGCCATGGTCGATGGCGCGGGCGGCAACGCCTTTGAAGGCGCGCTTCGGAAGTGCGATCGAAAGCGGCAGGCCGCTTGAGGGAAGAACCTTGCGCAGAATGGCGCCGCGTTCATCGATCGTTATGCTGACGTCATCTGAAGAGTCATGGATGGCGTAGCTGACCTGCTGGGGAAAGCGAGACGGATCGAGACGCAATGTCGTTCCAGCCCATGCGGGCTTCATAACGGTGTTGTTCATGTTCATTCTACCCTTGTCTTACCTGAGAGCCGGTTTCCGGTCTTCTCCTCGGGGCTTTTCGCCCTCTATGGCTCGACAATAGGCGCCGCCTGTTCGAGACAGCTTAAAAATCGCGGTTAAGAAAACTTTGCCTCGGTGGATGGTTATCAAAACCGAAGCCGGCAAGGTTTCCGGAGGATGAACGCGCTGTGCCGGGATGCGACACGGCTAGGGTAAGTCTCGGGTAAGCTTTTCCAGGCAAAATGACGAGGTAACGTTTTGTCATTCTTTGAGTGATTTTGCCGGAAGAGGGCGTCTTATGATCTCGGCTTCGATAGCTTACAACATCATTTCAGGCGATATGAAGAAGAGCCTGGATCGTGTTGCGTCTCAGGCGTCAGTCAAGCGCGATGTCGATTACTACAAAGAAAACATCAATAAAGTCAAAAACGTAGACGATTTTATCGGCAACTATCGCCTCTATAACTATGCAATGAAAGCCTATGGCCTGCAGGATATGGCCTATGGCAAGGCGTTCATGAAGAAGGTGCTGGAAAGCGACCTGACGGATGCCAACAGCTTTGCGAACCGCCTCTCCGACACTCGCTACAAGGACTTCGCGGCTGCCTTCAATTTCAATGCGCCGGCAGCTGACGCTCAGAGCGACGCGCAGGAAGATGATCTGATCGGGCTCTACAACCAGTCCTTCGCCGACGAGGGGAAGAATGCGGCGACCGAGACCGACTACTTCAGCGGCGCCATGGACGACGTTCAGAACGTCTCCGATTTCGTTGACAACGATCGCCTTCGCTCCTTCGCGATGAAGGCGTATGGTATCGATCCGACCTATGTTTCCAAGGATTTCCTGACGCAGGTTCTGACCAGCGATCTCAGCGATCCCAACAGCTTCGCCAACATCAGCGCCAACGACAAGTACAAGGCGCTCGCAGCGCAGTTCAGCTTCAATGCCGATGGCACCGTGACCGGTTCGGCGCAGACGGCGACGCAAAAAGACGCGGTGATGGAACAGTACAACCTGACTGTCCCATCGATCGTTACGCCGGTCGCCGCCGACTACAACAAGGCCTATTATCTGTCCAAGATCGGGACGATCACCAAGGTCGATGATCTCCTGGCCGATAGCCGCCTGACGTCCTATATCAAGACGGCCTTCGGAATGCAGGCCGATTTCAGCAACGCGGCGCTGAAGTCGGTGCTCACAAATCCCAGTTACGCGCAGACGATGGACCTGACGGCTGCCTACCAGGCCTTCAATTTCAAGTCCGACGGCACCGTCCAGACGACGGCGCGGGCGCAGAGCGCGTCGCAGACCTCGTCGACCGTGGCGGCTGCCAACAGCGCATCGACCTATTACACGCAGCAGATATCGGGCGGAACGATCACCAATGTCGACAGCCTGCTGGCCGACTCCAAGCTTGCTGCCTACATCAAGGACGCCTACGGCCTCGCACCCGATTTCAGCAGCGCCGACCTGAAGAGCATCCTGACCGACTCCACCTATGCCGCTAACGCCGGCCATAGCGACATCAATTCGGCGTTCGGTTTCCAGGCCGATGGCACGCTGTCGGGAACGGCGGCACAGACGGCCTCACAGCGCAATGCGACGGTCGCGAAGGTCGTGGCGAACGGAAACTATTTCCAGGGCAAGGTCAGCAGCTACAGCACCGTCGACGATCTGATGGCCGATACCAGGGCGATCAGCTACCTTAGAAATGCCTATGGCGTGGCGTCCACGGTCAGCGATGCTGATATGAAGGCGATCCTGACGGATGCCAATACGGCTGCGACCTCGGGCTACAGCAGCCTCCACGAAGCGTTCAGCTTCTCATCGTCAGGCGGCCTGTCGTCCTTCTACGCACCGCAGACGCCGAGCCAGATGTCCGCGACGTCGGATATGGTGATCGCCTCGCGCAGCTACTACAGAAACGCGATCGTCAAGATCACCAACGTCGACGATCTGCTTGCCGACCCACGGCTGACCAGCTTCATCAAGGACGCCTACGGCATGCCGCAGTCGACGAGCGACGCGGACCTCAAGAGCGTTCTCACCGATCCTAATTACGCAAGCGCGCGCGGCTATGACAAGGTCAATGCCGCGTTCAACTTCAAGTCCGACGGCAGCGTGCCCAACGACGTCAATGCCCAGACGGCGGCCCAGGCGCGACAGACGGCAACGAAGGCCAGCGGCAATCAGGATTATTACGAGAACGCGATCAGCACGGTCGCAACGGTCGATGATCTGATGGCGGACTCCAGGTTGACCAGCCTGCTCCGGGTGACCTACGAGGTTCCGGCTGATCTTACCGATGCCGACCTGAAGAACGTTCTGACTGATCCGACATTTGCGGAAACGAAAGGCCTGGCAAAGCTCAACGCAGCCTTCAGTTTCGCTGCGGATGGTTCCGCGCCTGCCGCCGGCGGTGCGCAGAACAGTGCCCAGCTGATGGACACGACTGATTTCTACGACACCCGCTATGACGACGTTCAGCAGGAAGCCATCGACGATGCGGTCAGCAACTACAAGACGCGCATGGCCGACGGCAAGATCAAGTCGATCGACGATTTCCTGCGCTCCAATTCTACCTCGGACCTCGACAAGCAGAATGACGGTGTCCCTGATCCCTATCAGGTGGCGCTTCGCGCCTATGGGCTGACCGATCAGGACGTGCCGCGGTCGATGATGCGCAAGCTCCTGAAGAGCGACCCCTACGATCCGAAGGGCTACGTCGCATCGCTCAAGGACGATCGCATCACCAACATGGTGCGCGCCTTCAACTTCGGCTCCGATGGCAAGATCACCTTCGAAATGCAGGCGCTGCCGTCTGCTGTCATGGCCAAGTACGCGACGAACTTCAAGTCGCGCGCGACCATGGGCATGAGCGACGGCGCCCTGAAGGACAAGGCGTCGAAGGACGCGACCCAGGCCGTCAACGATTTCGCCAAGGGCATGGCCGAGGTGAAGTCGGTCGATGACTTTGTATCGAACAAGAAGCTCACCGACCTCGTCCTGAAGGCAAGCGGACTAGATCCGAAGAAATACGACGAAGAGACGCTGAAGAAGATATTCACGTCCGACCCTGCCGATTCCAAGAGCTATCTGAACACCAAGGCAGACTCGAAGTTCAAGGAGATCGTCGCGGACTTCAACTTCGACAGCAGCGGCGAACTGACCCGCGCCAAGATCGGCACGATCCAGAACACCGGCGCCGAGGACCGCACGCAGCAGAGCTACCTGCAGCAAAGCCTTGAGACCCAGCAGGGCGAGAACAATGACGGTGTGCGTCTTGCCCTGTATTTCTCGCGAAAGGCGCCAAACATCACCTCGCTCTATACGATCCTTGGGGACAAGGCGCTGTTCCAGGTGATCACGACCGCGTTTAACCTGCCGACCCAGATTTCCAGCATGGATGTCGACAAGCAGGCGGCGATGCTGAAGAAGTTCGTCAACCTCGATGACCTGCAGGATTCGAAGAAGGTCGACAAGCTGATGAAGCGCTTCACGGCGATGTACGATCTCAAGAACAACACCGATACGTCGCCGGCCCTGAGCATTCTGACGAACGGCGGCACCAGTCGCTGACGGAAAACGGGCGCCGCTTGCGCGAGCGCCCGTTATCTCCGACCGGATCCCGTCTCACGATGGATCAGTCGATACTCACGACCTTGCCCGGGTTCATAATGTTTGCCGGATCGAACGACCGCTTGACGCGGCGCATCAGATCCATCTCGATTTCAGACCGGATCGCCGCCAGTTCGTCCCGCTTCAGTTGACCGATCCCATGCTCGGCGGAGATCGAGCCGGCATGAGACAGCACCAGCCCGTGAACGATCTCGTTCATTTCGTGCCAGCGCGCCAGGAAGGCCTGCTTGTCGGCGCCGACAGGCTGGGAAATGTTGTAGTGGATGTTGCCGTCGCCCATGTGGCCGAAGGCGCAGATGCGCGCGCCGGGCATCGCCGCCATGACGGCTTCCTGCGCTTCGGCCATGAAATCAGGCACGGTGGAAACAGGCACCGAAACGTCGTGCTTGATCGAGCCGCCTTCGGGCTTCTGCGCATCCGACATGCTTTCGCGCATATGCCAGAGGGCTTTCTGCTGCGCAACGGATGAGGCGATCACGGCATCCTCAACAAACCCGGCTTCGAAACCCTGTTCGAGTAGCGCCGTCATCATGCGCTCCGCTGTTTCCGCAGAGTCGGAGGTGGAGATGTCGATCAGCACATACCAGGCGTGTTCGGATTCCAGCGGATCGCGCACGCCGTCGATATTTCGTGCGGTGATTTCGACGCCGAAGCGCGGCATCAGTTCGAAGCCCGTCAGCGACGTGCCGCAAAGGCTGGATGCGAGGTTGAACAGCGCCAGCGCGTCGTCGACGGAGTTGAGGCCCGCGAAGGCGACCTGCTTGCCGAGCGGCTGCGGGAAGAGCCTGAGAACCGCACCGGTGATGATGCCGAGCGTGCCTTCCGCGCCAATGAAGAGATCGCGCAGGTCGTAACCCGTATTGTCCTTCTTGAGACGTCTGAGGCCATTCCAGATCTCGCCGGTCGGCAGCACGACTTCGAGCCCGAGGCACAGTTGCCGCATGTTGCCATAGGCGAGAACCGCCGTTCCGCCAGCATTGGTCGACAGGTTGCCGCCGATACGGCAGGAGCCTTCCGAGCCAAGTGACAGGGGAAACAGCCGCCCATGCGCTTCGGCCGCCTTCTGAACTTCCGCCAGGATGGCGCCGCCGTCGGCCACGAGAACGTTTGCCACCGGATCGACGTCCCGGATCTTGTTCATGCGCTCGAGAGAGATGATGATGTCGGACTTGCCCTCGCGCGGCGTCTGGCCGCCGACGAGGCCGGTGTTGCCGGTCTGCGGCACAACCGCGGTGCCCGTCTCCGTTGCCAGCTTGAGGATAGCCGACACTTCCTCGACCGTCGCCGGCTTCAGGAGCATGGGGGACGAGCCGTGGTAGAGGCCGCGGTTCTCGATCAGATGCGGTGCGAGTTCCATCTCGCTGCGAAGCGCATACTTGTCGCCGACGATGGCGGCAAAGCGGTCGAGAAGGTCGGGGGAAACGCCTGCGCTCATGGAGTCTTCGTCCTCTTGGTCATTCTCTGGGGGCAGCGGCACGCCGCAGCCGGTCGTTGATGGCTTCGCCCAGGCCTTCGTCCGGGATTGCGGAAAATGCGATCGTGCCGGCGCCGCTGGCGTCGGCTCTTTTCATGTAGTCGAAGAGATTGGCGGCAGCCTCTGCAAGGTTGCCCTCGGGGCTGAGGTTGAGCACGGTCGCGGCTTTCTCGGCGCCAGGCAGCGACATCGAGCCAAAGCCGATAAACGCCTCGCCGGCGTCGATATGCGTTGCAGCCAACCTCACCGCAGCGCCGGGCGCGTAGTGCGATGCCAGCATACCCGGCGCCTCGATGGCAGCGGAAGCTTTCTTCGCCCGATGCAGCTTCTGTCCTGCCACGCGTTCGATATCTTCGGCCGGAAGCCCACCCGGGCGCAGAAGACGAAGCTTGCCGTCCTCGACCTTGACGATGGTGGATTCGACGCCGACGACGCTTGCTCCGGCATCGAGGATCAGTTTCAGCTTGGAGCCGAGATCGGCCTGCACATGCGTGGCGCTGGTGGCGCTGATCTTGCCCGAGGTATTGGCGCTCGGCGCGGCGAGCGGCTTGCCGAAGGCACGGATCAGTTCCCCCGCGAAACCGCGCGGCAAGCGGATGCCGACGGTATCGAGACCGGCGGTCGCCAGTGAATGGATGCTGCTTTCGGGCCTCAACGGCAGCACGATCGTCAGCGGACCGGGCCAGAAGGCTTCCGCCAGGGCGCGCGATACCGGATCGAAGATCGCATACTGCTCGGCCATGGCGAGATCGGCCATGTGGCAGATCAGCGGGTTGAAGCGCGGCCGCCCCTTGGTCTCGTAAATCCGCGTGATCGCGGCTGGATTGGTCGCGTCGGCTGCGAGCCCGTAAACCGTCTCGGTGGGGATCGCAATCGGCAAGCCGTCGGCAAGCACGTCGCACGCGCTCGTAATCGCTTCTCGCGGATCCACGGTGATGTCGATGATATGCGCCATATGCTGCCCAAGTAATATTCCCGGCAGTCCATAGGCCTTCCGCGCCTCGCGATCAATATCGCAGCTACCGGATGATCCCGATCAGAGCTCGCGAATGATCCCGATCAGAGTTGGCGAATGATTTCGCGCAGCTGTTCGTTACGTGCGCCAAGAAGCAGCACGTTCTTGATCGCGACCTGCGGATCGTGGGTGCGGAAGAGCACGCCGTTCCCGCGCACGTTCCGATCGATCGTCATTCTCTCCGCCGTATGCTCGCCGGGACGGATCGCCACGGCGAAGTACATGCGCGAATATTGGACATCGATATGCTGGAAGAAATTGTCGTTCTCGCCGATGTCAGCATAAAAGTTGGCGATGTAGAACGCCCAGCTCACGTCCTCGTAATGGGCGAACTTGGTTCTGGACGCGGTGACGTGACAGTAGCCGAGGTGCGGACTGTCCTTCAGCGTCCGGTGAAACACCATCTTCGGGAACTGTATCGCGCGATGGAAGCCGTTGATGTGCTGGTGGGTCTTCTCTCCGGCGGTCTGCAGCCGGCGGCCCGTCTTATCCGCGACTTCGTCATGCGTGAGATAACGGCGTTCGGCGGCAAGCCAGTGGGCGCGGTTTCGTGTGATCTTGCCGGTCCGCAGGAATTCCGAATGCGGCGCGGCAGCCGCGCTTTCCGGCTCTTCCGTGGTCTGGGTCCTGTCGAAGTAACGAAGTTTCGCCATGATTGCATTCCGCATGCTCGGGAGATTGGCGAAAACGATAAGCAATCATGCTTAACGGCGTGTTAAACACCCGCCCGTATCTGCGCCCGGAAGAATTCGCTTCGGCTGATGTCGCAAACAGGCCATCTAATGATATTTCGCTTGAAGGCAGGTGTCTTTTCAGCTCTCAGCCGCATGTCGCAAACGGCGGAAATGTTGCGTGCGCGTGCCGGCGATGTGGCATAAAGTGCCCTGATAGCAAAGGTGATGCGGCTGTCGTCAATTTCGAAGCCGATGTCGCTTAGCAGCCACGAGGCCGGCTTTCGCGGTGATTATATACGGTGGAAGAGAATGTCTCCCGGTGGAGAGGAAGCACGTACTTCCTGCGGTTGTCGCCTCCCAGCAGCGGTGGCCCGAACAGACGAGGATATGCATATGGATATTCGCAGCAACGCCCTGCGGCAGCTCAAGAACCGCCGCGAAGGTTTCAGCCTCGAACAGCCTTTCTATATCGACGAGGACTACTTCAAGCTCGATATGGAGATGCTCTACTATCGCGACTGGCTGTTCATGGGCCACGATTGCGAGCTGCCGAAGCCGGGAGCCTATTTCACGGTTCAGATCGGCCAGTATCCGGTGGTGATCGTTCGCGGTCGCGACAACGTCATCCGCGCCTTCCACAACAGCTGTCGCCATCGCGGTTCGCGCGTCTGCACCAAGGACCACGGTTCGTCGGTCCGTCTCGTCTGCCCCTATCATCAGTGGGCTTACGATCTCGACGGCAAGCTCGCCTTTGCCCGCCATATGGGCGATGATTTCGACAAGAGCGGTTATAGCTTGAAGCCGGTTCATTGCGAGAGCTTCGCGGGCTACATCTTCATCTGTCTCGCCGAGAAGGCGCCGGACTTCCAGCCAATTCGCGACATGGTCGCACCCTACATGCTGCCGCATCACCTGAGCGATGCAAAGGTCGCTTTCCAGAGCACGATCATCGAGAAGGGCAACTGGAAGCTCGTCTGGGAAAACAACCGCGAGTGCTATCATTGCGCGGCCAACCATCCGGAACTCTGCCGCACCTATCCGGAAGCGCCGAGCGTCACGGGAACCGATGGCGGTGCCGACGATCCGGAAATTGCGGGACATTGGGCACGGTGCGAAGCCGCTGGCCTGCCGAGCAAGTTCCAGATTTCGCCGGATGGCCAGTTCCGTACCGCCCGCATGCCGCTGATCGAGGATGCCGAGAGCTACACCATGTCGGGCAAGCGCGCCGTCGGCCGTGCGCTGTCGGATGACGTGACGATCGACCGGATCGGCACCATGCTGCTGTTCCACTATCCAACGACATGGAACCATATCCTCGGCGATCACGCGATTTCCTTCCGCGTCCTGCCGCTGAGCGCCAACGAGACGGCGGTCACGACCAAGTGGCTCGTGCACAAGGATGCCGTCGAAGGCGTCGATTACAATCTCGAGGACCTGACCCACGTCTGGACCGAGACCAACGACCAGGATCGCCGCATCGTGGAAGAAAATGCCTTCGGCATCCATTCGCCGGCCTACGAGCCCGGTCCGTACTCGATGCTGCATGAAGGCGGCGTCATGCAGTTCCTCGAATGGTATGGAAACTTCATGATGAACCGCATCCAGGGCGATCAGGCGAAACTTTCGGTCGTCGCCTGATCGGCATACAGGATCTCCCAAGCGGCTCCGTTTCCTTAGGGAGGCGGGGTCGCCTTCGTTTCGGGATGCTCAGAAATCCTGATAGTTCAGCGCGTTGATCTCGCGCTTCGGCACCGAGGAGGTGATGATCGGGTCGGGCTCGCTGGTAACAGCAAATTTCGGCTCCATCTCCATCTTCGCGAGAATAAGCGGCGGATCGGGTTCGCGCGCCGGTAGCAGGTTCCCCTGTGCCCAGACGCTCGCAAGATCGGCCCGACTCATCGGCGCCACGTTGACGTCGATATCTGTCAATGTTCCCGGCACCCTGTAGGGGCAGCGCCGCTTGCTGCAATTCACACCCGATGAGAACTGCCAGAGCAGGTAGTTGTCCCAGTTCGCCAACGGAAAGACACCTTTGATCTCAGGCTTGTACCGCGCGTACCACAGGGGCAGACGTGCAAGCACCGGGTAGTCGTTCCGGTAGGCGGCGATATAGCGGGCCGTGTTGTTGTTGGTATAGAGCACGGGATAGCGGCCGGTGCGCGCCTTGATGTGACCTGCGAAGATCTGTGCATCCTCGAGCGACATGAAGTTCTGCGGATCGATGCCTTCGATATCGAGGATCATCATTTCATCGGGCTTGGGATCGGCATAATCCAGGAAGTGGTTTGCCTGATCGATCGGATTTCCGGGTCTCGCCAGATGATAGGCGCCCCAGAGCAGGCCGGCCGCACGGGCCACCAGCCTCCGTGTCTGGAACAGTTCGCGGCTGACGGCATACTTGCGCCACATCGTCTTGCAGTGCGCCACCGTATCTCCGGCATGGTCGCCCGTGCAGTCGAACGCCTCGGGCAGTCCGTCGGAAGCCTTGGAGATGAAGCCGGAAATGCGCTTGTCTGACAGCAGCGCCTCCCAGTCGACGGTGTTCAGCTCGTAGGCGTCGACCACAAGTGCATTGGCGGGGTCGTTCCAGGGAAGGCTGTCGGATGCCGTGGCGTGTTGAGGGGCGCTGGCTGCAAGCGCCAGAAGCAGAAGACGGAAGATGAAATTTCCACTGCAGCGCCTCATGGAACGAGCGTGGTAAAAACTGGTTAATCTCCGGTTAATCCGAGATGCCGCATATCTAAAATGCATCGCGAAAAGCGAGATTTAAGTGACGGTGGGAACAATATGCCACCACATGCGTTGAGTTTTGGGATGTTGCCTCTTGTGATTGGAGCTTCGATGATCAGTCGACTGAAAAAAATGGCCATCGCGATCAGCGCGTCGATAATGCTTTTCGCCGGCGTGCTGCCAACGCAGGCGATGCAGATGCCGGGTGTGCCGCAGACCACCGACAAGACCGATGTCCAGAATGTGCAGTATTGCGCCTATGGCCGCTGCGCCCGCCCAGGCTACCGGCCGGGCTATCGCCCCGGATACTATCCCGGTTACCGCCCTGCTTACCGTCCCGGCTATTATCCTGGCTATCGTCCAGCCTACAGACCGGGTTTTTACGGCGGTTACCGTGGCTATCCCTATTATCGCAACGGCTATCGCTACTATAACGGCTACTGGTTCCCGCTTGCTGCCTTCGGAGCAGGTGCGGTCATCGGCGGTGCGATTGCATCCGAACCGCGTTATGCGCCGGCGCCGGAAGGCGATTCCGCGCACGTGGCATGGTGCGAAGCGCGTTACCGCTCGTATCGCGCCTATGACAACACGTTCCAGCCGAACAGCGGTCCGCGGCGGGAGTGCGTTTCACCCTATTGAGGCAATAGCTGTCGCAATCAGGAGCCCGGTATCGATGCCGGGCTCTTTTGCGTTCAAAGGATGTCGACGCGTCGCAAGAGCCACCAGGCCAGTGCGATCGAGGCAATGATCAGGCCGACGGCGTATTCGGTGCCGTTCGATCCTTGCGCGAACGGCAGGTTGGCGGTGTTCATCCCGAAGAAGCCGGTAACCAGCGTCGGCGGCAGCAGGAAGGCCGTCATGATCGACAGGATGTAGAGGTGCCGGTTCGTCTCCGAGGAAAGCTTGGAGTCGATTTCTTCGTGCAGCAGGCGCGCTCTATCCTGCAGGGTGTAGATGTCGTGATCGACGGTCTCCAATCGGCTCGTCAGCCGCCCGGCGATATCCTCGAAGCCGAAGGGCATTTCGTCGTCGTCGGACGCGGCCGCCCGGCGCATGAGACTTAACACGGTTCGTAGGTGCCGATGAATGCGCACCACCGTTCTGCGCACCGGGGCAAGTCGCCGGCGCTCGTCGCGGGGCGCGTTGTCGTAGACGTAGTCCTCGATCAGGTTCAACTCTTCGGTGATCTCCATGACGATGGATATCAGCGTTCTCTGAAACTCGGTCACCAGCATTTCGAAAAGATCGACAGGACGCGCGAACTTCGTCGGATTCTTTTCGATCAGGGCGCGGGCCCTGTCGACGCTGCGCAGCGGCTGCAGGCGCGTGGTGATGATGAACCTGTCCGACATGGCAAAGTGCAGCCATCCGAGATCGGCTGTCTCGTGGTCGAACTCGCGCTGGCAATCGACGAGCGTGCCGTAGAGCATCTGGTCGTCGACCGTGATGGCGGAGTGCGTGTCGTGCGTGGTGAGGGCGGCCTTCGCGTCCGGCGTCAACCCTTCGAGCGAATCCAGCAGGCCGGGGACGCGCGCGTCGGCAAGGTTGAGATGCAGCCAATAGAAGCCGCCCTCGGCCGTCAGCTCGGCCGGGCCGGCACTGTTTTGCAGCCGGATCGCCTTGCCGCCCTCGGGAGGAAAGCGATAGGCCCAGACCAATCCCGGGATATTGACGGGCAAAGTATCCATGATCGCTGGTCCTCTTGCGATTGCGGGCATGCGTGATTTCGCCAGCGTGGTTCTCGGCGTTCGCTCTAGTCATTCTCCATGACAGTCGTTTGTACAAGTGTCCAATCGCCACACTCGAGCCCTATACCACGACAGTTACCGCGACTTTAAAATTGACGTTTACGTAAAAATCAATTAGCTCTGCCGACGGAGGATAGGTTGAGGTGTTTGCCCGCCCGACCGTCATGCGAGGAGACCGCACACCATGTACAAGGCGCCTGTCGAAGACATCGCATTTACGCTCAAGCACGTCGCGGGCCTTGGCCCGGCGCTGGAAGAGGGTGCGTTCGGTGATCTCGAAGAAGACGTCGTCGATGCGATCCTCGCCGAAGCCGGACGCTTCGCCACGGAAGAGGTCGCACCCCTTGCCGATATCGGCGATCGGCAGGGAGCGCGCATCGCCGATGGCCGGGTGACGATAGCCGACGGCTGGCGCGATCTTTACAGGAATTGGACGGCTGGTGGCTGGAATGGCCTGACGGCGGCAGAAGAGTTCGGTGGCCAGGCGCTTCCGCACATGCTGAATGTCGCGGCGCTGGAAATGTGGAATTCCGGTTCCATGGCCTTCGCGATCTGCCCCACCTTGACGATGGGAGCAGTCGAGGCACTCCACGCCCACGGCAGCGATGCGCTGAAACAGACATATCTGCCAAAGCTCGTTTCTGGCGAGTGGACCGGTACGATGAACCTGACGGAGCCGCATGCCGGCTCCGACCTCGGCGCTCTCCGGGCGCGCGCCGAGCGCCGCGACGACGGCACCTATCGGATATTTGGCCAGAAGATCTTCATCACCTGGGGCGAGCACGATGCTGCGGACAATATCGTTCATCTGGTTCTCGCCCGTCTGCCCGATGCGCCCGCCGGCACGCGCGGCATTTCGCTGTTTCTCGTTCCGAAATTCCTGGTCAATGCCGACGGCTCCCTCGGCGAGCGAAATGACCTGTTTGCCCACGCCTTGGAACACAAGCTCGGCATCCATGGCTCGCCGACCTGCACGATGATCTTCGGCGACGGCCGGTTCGGCGCCGAAAAAGGTGCGATCGGCTGGCTGGTCGGCGAGGAGAACAAGGGGCTCGCCTGCATGTTCACGATGATGAACAATGCGCGCCTGGCGGTCGGAATGCAGGGCGTTGCCGTCGCGGAGTCCGCCACCCAGAAGGCCGTCGCCTTCGCCGGCGAGCGCACCCAGGGCAAGGCCCCGGGATGGAGCGGTTCGGGGATGAGCCCGATCATCGAACATCCTGACGTCGCCCGCATGCTGCTGACCATGAAGGCACTGACGCAGGGCGCCCGGTCGATCTCCTATAGCTGCGCCCACGCGATCGACATGGCCCGTCGCGCATCCGGCGACCTGCAGCATTGGCAGGAGAGAGCGGCACTTTTGACCCCGATCGCCAAGGCGTTTTCCACCGATGTCGGCGTCGATGTCGCATCGCTCGGCATACAGGTGCATGGCGGCATGGGCTTCATCGAGGAGACGGGTGCTGCCCGCTATCTCCGCGATGCCCGTATCGCGCCGATCTACGAAGGCACCAACGGTATCCAGGCAATCGATCTGGTGACCCGCAAGCTCCGGCTGTCCGATGGCGCCGAGGTCCGGAGCCTGATTGCCGAGTTGAACGCCATTGCCGATGACGTTCGCCGCTCCAATCTCGACGGCTTCGGATCGACGGCAAACCGCCTGGATGCCGCGATCACCGATCTGGCCGAAACCACCGACTGGCTTCTCGTCCAGCTTTCAGCAGGCAAAACGGTCGAAGCGCTTTCGGGCGCCACACCCTATCTGCGCCTCTTCGGACTTACATTGACGGGCTGCTACCTTGCGAAGGGTGCGCTTGCCGAAGCCGGGGATGGCAAGCAACCGGCGCGCGTTGCTCTCTGCCGGTTCGCCGCCGAAAACCTGCTCGCCGAGGCAGCGGCGCTGAAGGATACCGTCATCGGCGGCGCGGCAAGCCTTGCCGCGGCGCGTCTTGTCCTAGCCTGAGGGAGTTTTGCAATGACGGATCACATCATCGTAGAGCAGCTCGAGGCTCACCCAGACGTGCAGGTCATCCGCTTCAATCGGGCGGAAAAGAAGAATGCGATCACGCGCGCCATGTACTCGAAGATGACGGCCGCCCTGATGGATGCCGACCGGGACACAGCGATCCGCGCCACCGTGTTCCTCGGAACGGCAGGCTGCTTTTCGGCCGGCAACGATCTTGGCGATTTTCTCGCAGCCGCGATGGGCGGCAGCATGCCGGGTGAGATCGTCGAGTTTCTCTATGCCCTGGTTCGCTCGCCAAAGCCTGTCGTCTCGGGCGTTGACGGGCTGGCGATCGGCATCGGCACGACCATGCATCTTCACTGCGACATGACGATCGCTTCGGCAAGGAGCCAGTTCCGCACCCCCTTCGTCGATCTGGCCCTCGTGCCGGAAGCGGCCTCGAGCCTGATCGCACCGCGCGTCATGGGACATCAGCGTGCATTCGCGCTGCTGGCGGCCGGCGAGACCTTCTCCGGCGAGGATGCAAAGAGTGCGGGCATCGTTTGGCGGCTCTGCCCGCCCGAAGAGGTCGAGACTGCGACCCTCAAGGCCGCCTCGGCGCTCGCCGCCAAGCCCCCGGAAGCGTTGCGTATCGCCCGCGACCTCATTCGCGGCGACCGCGACGAGATCATCGTCCGGATCGACGAGGAAGCGCGGCATTTCTCGGCACGGCTTCACAGTGCCGAAGCGCGGGCGGCATTCGAAGCGTTCATGCGTCGCTAGCGCTTGCGCGATTGTTTTTTGTTAAATTTTAAGCCTGTTTTAAATATCATTCTAATATGGCTAGGTGTCGGCTGGCCACTGTTGCAGCCGCCCGGGCGCATGAGGCGCTTCGTTTCGCTTTGCCCCAGCATTTTGCCGCTTCGAGCGGCCCGCGGTTGATACGCGGACCGTTCCCCGAAAGGAAACTTCCTTGAAGAAGACGAACCTGATGACGCGCATTCTTGTTGCCGCGTCTGCTGTTGTTCTCACAGCCTTTGCAGCCTTTTCCTACTACATCAATTCCGTCGAACGGAGCACCGCCACCGCCGCGATCGAAGCGAACATCCGCTCATCGGGCGAGCAGGCTGCAAACAGCCTCGCCAACTGGATGAACGGCCGCGTGACGCTGACGGCGATGGTCGCCAACGCCGTCAGTCGCTCCGCCGATCAGCAGGCGGTCGAAGGCGTGCTGCAGAACGATGTCCTGACCAGCCAGTTCGTCAGCACCTATCTAGGCGATGAGCAGGGCGTCTTCACCATGTGGCCGAAGCTGCCGATGCCCGACGGTTACGATCCGCGTAAGCGCCCGTGGTATCAGGACGCTGTAAAGGCGAACGCCAGCATCATGACCGAGCCCTACACCGACGCATCGAGCGGCGATCTGATCATCAGCGCCGCCGTGCCGGTCAGCCGCGGTGGTAAGCTTGCCGGCGTCGTCGGTAGCGATTTCTCGCTGAAGACGATGGTCGAGATGATCAAGAAGATCGATCTCGGCGGCAAGGGCACCGCCTTCCTCGTCAACAAGAGCGGTCAGATCCTCATCCATCCAGACGCCAAGCTGGTGACGAAGAGCCTCTCGGATGCTTTCCCGGCCGAAACCCCGACGATCGCTTCAAAGCTCGCCGCGACTGAATTTGCCGGAAAGGACGTCCTTGTCAGCTTCATGCCGGTTGCCGGCTTGCCGACGGTCGAATGGTATCTCGGCTTCGTCGTCGATAGCGACGCGGCGTTTTCGTCGCTGAACGAGTTCCGTATCGCGGCAACCGTCGCCACCATTCTTGCTGTTGGCCTGATGATCGCCGCCATGGCCTGGCTGCTTCATGGCCTGGTCATCCGTCCGGTCACCGATATGACGGCCGCCATGCAGAAGCTCGCGGCCGGCGACCTGTCCGTTACCATCCCTGGCGAAGAGCGCCGCGACCAGATCGGTTCTATGGCCGAGGCCGTCGCGATCTTCAAGCGAAACGCGGTCGATCGCGCGCGCCTGGAAGGCGAGGCCGAATCCGGCCGCGCCCTGACGGACCGTGAGCGCCAGGAGCGCGAAGTGCAGAAGAACCGCGAGGCTGCCGAGATCCGCGATGCGGTGGATGCACTTGCCGGTGCGCTTGGTGCCCTTTCGGATGGTGACCTCGGTCATCGGATCGAGACGCCGTTCGCGGCCCATCTCGATCGCCTGCGTACCGACTACAACACCGCGGTCGGCAAGCTTAATGGCGCTCTGCAGATGGTCGGCAACAACGCGCATGCCATCGATGCCGGTGCCAGCGAAATCCGCACCGCCGCCGATGGCCTTGCCCGCCGTACCGAACAGCAGGCTGCCTCTGTCGAGGAAACCGCCGCCGCTCTGGAAGAGATCACCACGACGGTCAAGGACACGGCTCGCCGTGCCGAAGACGTCGGCGGTCTTGTTTCTCGGACCCGTTCCGGCGCCGAAGAATCCGGCAACATCGTCCGCAAGGCCGTTTCGGCAATGACGGAGATCGAGCAGTCGTCGCAGAGGATCGCAAACATCATCGGCGTCATCGACGACATCGCCTTCCAGACCAACCTGCTGGCGCTGAACGCCGGCGTTGAAGCGGCCCGCGCCGGTGAAGCCGGCAAGGGCTTTGCCGTCGTCGCCCAGGAAGTCCGCGAGCTGGCGCAGCGCTCCGCTCAGGCCGCCAAGGAAATCGAAGGCCTGATCACCGCCTCGAACAGCCAGGTTCGCTCGGGCGTCACGCTCGTCGGCGACACAGGCAAGGCGTTGGAAGCCATCGTCGGACAGGTGCAGGAGATCAGCCGCCACGTCGACGCGATCGTGACAGCGACCCGCGAGCAGTCGACCGGATTGGCCGAGATCAACACGGCAGTCAACACGATGGACCAGGGCACGCAGCAGAACGCCGCCATGGTCGAGGAGCAGACGGCANCGCGAGCAGTCGACCGGATTGGCCGAGATCAACACGGCAGTCAACACGATGGACCAGGGCACGCAGCAGAACGCCGCCATGGTCGAGGAGCAGACGGCAGCAAGCCACGGACTGGCGCAGGAGGCTGCGAAACTGATGCAGCTGCTCAGCCAGTTCAACCTTCAGACGGCATCTCAAGGCATGGCGTACAGCCGTCAAGCTGCCTGATCGACATCCAGCGCCTCCATGGAAACGCCCGCGCTCGGCGCGGGCGTTTCCGTTTGTGCCGCGCCGATCGTCAGTTGCTTAAAAAATAATACTTTTAATCAAATTTTACGGATATTCGTCTTTAGTGACATGCAATGCATGACGCAGGCCGGACACCGTCCGGATACCCCCGCAACCCCATCAGAACGAGTGACCGTACCGGCGATCGATCGCGATCGGCCGTGCGAGATCCTCCGCAGTATGAGACCGCCGCATGTCCAAACTGAAGATCAAAACGCTCCTTCCGCTTCTCTTCCTGTCTCTCGTTGTCATTGCGCTGGTGCAAGGTGCGATCGCGGCCTTCTCGCTGACCAATCTTGAAGCCAACACCCGGCAGATCGGCGCCCAGAACATTCCGAACACCGAGCGGCTCTATGCCATCGTCACGACACTGAACGACGTTCGCCGCAGCTACGCCGACTATCTGCTCGCGACAGGCAAGACCGACTTCCGTAACGCCGAGACGACACTGAAGACCCGCCGCCAGCGTCTCAACACCGCAATCGACGCCTTCGACAAGCAGCCGAAGAGCGACTACATGAGCCAGAACTTCGGTCGCCTGCAGAAGGCGCTGGCCAACGACGCCGCGCTTGCCGACAAGATCATTGGGCTCGCGCTCGACAACAAGCGCAGTCTGGCGAACAGCATCTATCGCGGCGAACTCTCGATGTCCGCCAACAACATCCAGACCTTCATTGATGGAATGCTCGCCAAGGATCGGCAGTCGACCGATGCGACGCTCGCCGCCGCCGCGGTCAACTACAGCGCAGGCATCCTGTCGATCGTCGGCGGCCTTGCGGTTGCCCTGGCCGTCGCCGTCGCTGCCGCCTTCCTCGCATGGAAGCGCATTTCTCAGCCGATCTCGACGATTGCAGCGCGTATGGCCCGTCTCGCCAACGGCGATCTCGACGCCGCCGTTCCCTATGCCGGCCGCAAGGATGAGATCGGCGACATGGCCGCAGCCGTCGCGGTCTTCCGCGACAACTCCTTCGCGCGCCTCGATCTTGAACGCAACGCCGAGCACAGCCGCGAGCAGGCGCAGCAGGAACGTTCGCGCAACGAGGCCTCGAAGGCCAGCGAAGCCGCTGACATCCAGCATGCTGTGGCAGCCCTGGCCGATGCCTTGGGCGCCCTCTCGGAAGGCGACCTGACGCGCACGATCGAGACGCCGTTTGCCGATCACCTCGATCGTCTGCGCAGCGATTTCAACGCCTCCGTCGCCAAGCTGCGGGCCGTCCTCCAGGAAGTCGGTGACAACGCGCATGCGATCGACGCCGGCGCCGGAGAAATCCGCACCGCGGCCGATGGTCTTGCCCGCCGTACCGAACAGCAGGCAGCCTCCATCGAGGAGACCGCGGCGGCTCTTGAAGAGATCACCACGACGGTCAAGGACACCGCGCGTCGCGCCGAGGAAGCCGGCACGCTGGTCACCCGCACCCGCAACGGTGCCGAAGAATCCGGCAACATTGTTCGCAAGGCCGTCTCGGCGATGACCGAGATCGAGCACTCGTCCGAAAAGATCGCAAACATCATCAGCGTCATCGACGACATCGCCTTCCAGACCAACTTGCTGGCGCTGAACGCCGGCGTCGAGGCTGCTCGCGCCGGTGAAGCCGGAAAGGGCTTTGCCGTCGTCGCCCAGGAGGTCCGCGAGCTGGCGCAGCGCTCCGCTCAGGCCGCCAAGGAAATCGAAAGCCTGATCACCGCCTCGAACAGCCAGGTTCGCTCGGGCGTGACGCTCGTCGGCGATACCGGCAAGGCGTTGGAGGCAATCGTCGGTCAGGTGCAGGAGATCAGCCGCCACGTCGACGCGATCGTGACAGCGACCCGCGAGCAGTCGACCGGATTGGCCGAGATCAACACGGCAGTCAACACGATGGACCAGGGCACGCAGCAGAACGCCGCCATGGTCGAGGAGCAGACGGCGGCAAGCCACGGACTGGCGCAGGAAGCGGCCAAGCTGATGCAGCTGCTCAGCCAGTTCAACCTGCAGGCCGCATCTCAAGGCACCGGATCACATGGCCGCTACGCAGCCTGATTGAGGCCGATACCGTACAAACAACAACGCCCGCGCAGGTCGCGGGCGTTTTTTGCTTTTACTTCTCGAGCGTCGCCACGACCTCGACATGCGGCGTCCACAGGAACTGGTCGATCGGCGTCACGCTGGTGATGCGATAGCCACCCTCGACGAGCAGGGCCAGATCGCGGGCAAGTGTCAACGGATTGCAGCTGACCGCCACCACTTTCTTGACGGTCGAGCGGGCCAATTCCTTGCACTGAAACTCCGCGCCGGCGCGCGGCGGGTCAAAGACGACCGCGTCATAGACTTTCAGCTCCGAGGTCATCAACGGCCGGCGGAAGAGATCCCGCCTCTCGACGCTGACAGGCTTCAGGCCCTGCGTGTTGCGGGCGGCATGGTCGAGTGCCGCCAAAGCCTTATCCTCGCTCTCGACCGCCTGTACGCGGCCGATACGGGCAAGGCGGAGTGAAAACGTGCCGGCGCCGGCAAAGAGATCGGCGATGCGTTTCGCCTTGCCGACATGCGCCAGAACCAGTTCCGCCATCGCATCTTCCGCCGGCTTGGTCGCCTGCGTGAAGCCGCCCGGAGGAGGCACGACGTTGACGCCGCCGAAATCAACGATCGGCTTCGATGGTTCGACGAGGATTTCGCCGTTCAGCGAGACACGGGCGATGCCACGCATGGCAAGCACCGTCTCGACGGCCTTGCGACGCTGCTGGTCGGAGAGTTTCTTGATGCCGTCGACGGCAAGATCGAGGCCGGAGGGTGTCTCCAGTACCGCGATGCGGAACGCCTCGGCGCTATTGGCAAGCGCCGCCCCAATCGCCTTGATCGCCGGCAGCCTGGCCATGATGCCCGCCGACGAGATGGGACATTCCTCGATGGCGACGATGTGGTGGCTCTCGGCCTGATTGAAGCCGACGAGCATGTCCTTCTCGGTCCGCCGAGCGGCGAAGACGACACGCCGCCGTTCGCCCGGATGAGCGGCAACGAGATCGCCGACCTCGGGCGTCAGCCCCTTTGATTTCAACGCGTCGACGACCAGCTGGCGCTTGAAGCTGCGGTAGGCCGCATCGTCCATATGCTGCAGGCTGCAGCCGCCGCAGGTGCCGTTGACGCCATCGGGCCCGAAATGCCGGCAGGGCGGATCCTGGCGCTCCGGCGATGGCGTCGTGATCGACATCAGCGTGCCCTGGCTTTTGACCCGCGCGATGGCGACGGTCTCGCCCGGCAGAGTGAAGGGCACGTAGATCGGGCCGCCATCCGCGTGCACGATGCCGTCGCCCTGGGCGCCGAGCTTTTCGATCGTAACTGTTTGCGTGCTCAAGGTTTCGTTCCCGCGAGTAGATATTCCTGGTTTCCGTCGCCGCCGGCGATCGGGGAGGGGATGAGCCCAAGGCTTGTCCAGCCCATGTCCTCGACGAACCAGCGCTCGAGTTCAGCCGCGACATCAGGCGCCGACGACGGATCCTTGAGAAGGCCGCCCTTGCCGATCGCATCGCGGCCGGCTTCGAACTGCGGCTTGACGAGGATGGCAGCGATCGCTCCCGTCTCGGCAAGATCGAGCGCCGGGGCCAGCGCCAGCTTCAGCGAGATGAACGAGACGTCAGAGACAATGAAGGTGATCGGGTGTCCGACGTCCTCTGCCGTCAGATTGCGGGCATTCAGGCCTTCGATATTGGTCACGCGGGGATCCCCCGAGATGCGCGGATGCATCTGCCCGTGGCCGACATCGATGGCGGTGACATGCGTTGCGCCGTTCTGCAGCAGAACCTCGGTAAAGCCACCGGTCGATGCGCCGACGTCAAGGCAATTGTGCCCGGACGGATCGAGCTTGAAGTGGTCGAGTGCAGCGGCAAGCTTCAGGGCGGCGCGCGAGACATAGTCCTGCGCGGGATCATCGATCTCGATGACGGCATCATCGGCGAACAGCGCACCGGCTTTCGTCACCACCTTGCCGTCGATTTTCACGGTACCGCGTTGTACCGCATCCCGTGCACGGGAGCGGCTGGCGAAAAGGCCGAGGGTGACCAGCAACTGGTCCAGGCGTTGGGTATCTTGATCGGGCATGGGCTGTCCATGACCGGCAAAGCCGTCCGTTGCAAGCCTTTTGTTGAAATAGCCGAAGCGGCTGGACAAACCGGGCTTTGGTCACTCGGCGTGCTGCGCCGCACAATTTTTAAATAAATTGAAAGCCTTGCCGCCTATGGTTTGGCTGATTGCAGCGGCCCGCGGCCGCTTTTGCCATGATGGCCCTCAATCCGATCTGCCGATCATGTACGCCGAATTACCAAAGTATGCCTCCGCATGCTCTGGCTTTGCCATGCCTGTGCGCTTCAAGAGAGATTGACTGATGTTGGCCAAGAACATGTCCCTGAACGGTAAGCTCGCCGCGACTTTCGCTGCGCTGATCCTTATCTTTCTATCCGTTTCCAGCTTTGTTTACTTCAAGGCGAATGTGGTTGCCGAAGCTGCCGTTCAGCAGAAGAAGTCGGAACTGCTCGTCAACCAGATCGACGATGCGCTTCAGGCGATGCTTGAGCAGGCCGTCAATCTGCGCGGCTTCCTGCTGTTCCGCAGCGACAGCACTTATGGCGATATTTTCGCGAACCGCGAGCGCATGCTGAAGGCGATCGATGCGGCAAGAACGACGGCTGCCGGCAACGGTGATTTCGTCGGCCAGATCGACGCCATGCAGAAGGCGGCTGACCTCTATTTCCGCCAGCTTGCCGAGCCGCAGTCGAAGGCTCGCAAGGAAACCGACATGCCTGTCGACCAGATCGTCAAGATCGGCGTCAACGAGACCAAGGGCCAGCTCGATGGCTTCCGTCAGGCCTCCGCCAAGATCAAGGCCGCGGCACGCGACGAATCGAACGCGCTTGCCGACCGCAAGGCACAGGCGAGTCGGGCGCTGAACATCAGCCTGTTGACTGGTGGCATCGCCGCTGCGGCTGCTGCGGTCCTGCTTGCCTGGATGCTGTCGCGCAGCATCGTTCGCCCGATCGTCGGCATGACGTCCGCCATGGGCCGTCTGGCCGGTGGTCAGCACGATATCGACGTTCCGGCGCTCGACCGCCAGGACGAAGTCGGCCGCATGGCCCAGTCGGTTCTCGTCTTCAAGGATGCCGCGATCGACAAGCTGCGCCTGTCCGGCGAAACCGACCGCATGCGCAGCGATGCCGAGCGCCAGCGCCAGATGAGCGACGAGCAGAAGGCACGCGAGGAAGCGGAACTCCGTTTCGCCATCGAAGGCCTCGCCAGCGGTCTGTCCGATCTTGCCAACGGCAATGTTGCCATCCGTATCACCACGCCCTTCGCCTCGCAGTTCGATCGTCTCCGCAACGACTTCAACAACGCCGTCGAGAAGCTGCAGGCCGCCCTTCAGTCGGTTGGCCGCAATGCGTCCGCCATCAATGCCGGCGCGGGTGAAATCCGCTCGGCTGCCGACGATCTCGCGCGCCGCACCGAGCAGCAGGCCGCAGCCGTCGAGGAGACGGCGGCAGCGCTCGAGGAAGTCACCACCACCGTTCGCGACTCCGCCAAGCGCGCCGAAGATGTCGGCCAGCTGGTCGAGCGCACGCGCCTCGGCGCTGAAAAGTCCGGCGATGTCGTCCGCAAGGCGGTTTCCGCCATGCAGGAAATCGAGAAGTCGTCTGATGCGATCAGCAACATCATCGGCGTGATCGACGACATCGCATTCCAGACCAACCTTCTCGCCCTGAACGCCGGTGTCGAAGCCGCGCGTGCGGGCGAAGCGGGCAAGGGCTTTGCCGTCGTCGCACAGGAAGTGCGCGAGCTCGCCCAGCGCTCGGCGAATGCCGCCAAGGAGATCAAGTCGCTGATCAACACCTCGGGCACGCAGGTCGATGCCGGCGTCTCGCTCGTCGACGAAACCGGCAAGGCGCTTGCTGAAATCGTCGGTGCGGTCCAGGAGATCAACAAGCACGTCAGCGCCATCGTCACAGCAACGCGCGAGCAGTCGGTCGGCCTGCAGGAGATCAATACCGCCGTCAACAACATGGACCAGGGCACGCAACAGAACGCCGCCATGGTCGAGGAGCAGACGGCGGCGAGCCACTCGCTGGCGCAGGAAGCAGGCGCTCTCGACGATCTGCTCGGCCAGTTCAATCTCGGCCACGTCCGCGCCGAAGCGCCAAGGGCTGCCGTCGCCAACCCCGCGTCCCGCCCGGTCGCATCGCCCGCCCGCGCGCTGACCCGCACGGTGGCCAAGGCCTTCGGCGGCGGCAGGGCTGCAACGGCTGCCGCGGTTCAGGAGGACTGGACGGAATTTTGAGCTGATAACCACGTGACCGAGAAAGAGAAGTCACTTCTCCGATTGGCCTCTGACTTGAAATGTGAAAATCCGTACCGATGAGAAACAAGAAACGCTCGCAGCAAGCCGCTGCGAGCGTTTTCATTTTCCGAAGGCATTTCCTATGTTTAAGCAGAAGCTTGTTCTACGGTGCGACCGAGAATCATAGGAAATAGGAGGTTGTGGACGCATGCTTCATCATATCTCTTTCGGCGTCTCAAACATCGAACGTTCAGCGGCGTTCTACGACGCCGCTCTGGCGCCCCTCGGCTATATTCGTGTCTGGGAGGATCTGAGGCCCGGAGAAGCTGATCAGGCCGTCGGCTACGGAATTGCCGGCGGCGGCGATAAGTTTGCGATCAAATTGTGCCCGGAGGGCCAGCACGCCCCGGGACCCGGCTTTCATCTGGCCTTCGGCTCCACGAGCAGACGAGCGGTCGCCAGCTTTTATGAGGCGGCGATCGCGCACGGAGGCATCGATAACGGGGCTCCCGGTCTTCGTGCCCACTACGGACCGCATTACTTCGCGGCCTTCGTTGTCGACCCGGACGGCCACCATATCGAAGCGGTTTTCAATTCTCCCGACTAGTCGCAAGAAAAGTCAAAGTACCGCGAAAGCTTGGCGCTTCTGCGGTTGATGACGGTGCCGGATTAGCTGGCGGCGCCGACGCCGAAGGCTGCAGGGCGTCCAAGCACCCGGAAGACGGTCGAGACGATCCCGGCGCGGTCGAGACCGGCATGAGCGTTCATCACCTCGGGCTTTGCCTGTTCCATCCAGATGTCGGGCATCACAAGCGAGCGGATCTTCAAGCCGTTGTCGAGCAGGCCGTCAGCCGACAGGAACTGCATGACCTGGCTGCCGAAGCCGCCGACAGACCCTTCCTCGACGGTGATCAGGATTTCGTGGTGGCGGGCAAGCTGGCGGATCAGGTCGTGATCCAGCGGCTTGGCGAAGCGCGCATCGGCAACCGTCGTCGACAGACCGGCCGCATCCAGATCTTCGGCGGCGAGCAAACAGTCAGCCAGGCGTGTGCCGAACGACAGCAGCGCCACCTTCGCGCCTTCCTTGACGACACGGCCCTTGCCGATCTGCAGGATTTCGCCGCGGATAGGCATTTCGATGCCGACGCCTTCGCCGCGCGGATACCGGAACGAGATCGGGCCGGCATCATAGGCGGCGGCCGTGCGCACCATATGCTTCAGTTCTGCCTCATCGGATGCTGCCATGACGACGAAGCCGGGCAGGGTGGCGAGGAAAGCGGTATCGAAGGAGCCCGCATGCGTCGGGCCATCGGCGCCGACGAAACCGGCGCGGTCGATCGGGAAGCGAACCGGCAAGCCCTGGATCGCCACGTCGTGGACCACCTGGTCATAGGCGCGCTGCAGGAAGGTCGAGTACAGCGCGGCAAACGGCTTGAAGCCCTCGGCGGCAAGGCCGGCCGCGAACGTCACCGCATGCTGCTCGGCAATGCCGACATCGAAGCACCGCGACGGGAAGAGGCTGGCGAGCTTGTCGAGGCCGGTACCGTTCGGCATGGCGGCGGTGATGCCGACGATCTTGTCGTCGAGCTCGGCTTCCTGCACCAGCGCTTCGGCGAAGACGCTCGTGTAGCTCGGTGCATTCGGCTTCACCTTCGCCTGCGCGCCGGTGATGACATCGAACTTGTTGACGCCGTGATACTTGTCGGCAGCGGCTTCCGCCGGCGCATAGCCCTTACCCTTCTGCGTCACGACATGGATCAGGACCGGGCCGTTGGCATGGTCGCGCACATTGCGCAGCACTGGAAGCAAATGCTCGAAGGAGTGACCGTCGATCGGTCCGATGTGGTAGAAACCCATCTCCTCGAACATGGTCCCGCCGGTCACATAGCCCCGCGCATGCTCCACGGCGCGGGTGATGGCGCGGTCGACGTTCTTGCCGAGATAGGCGGTCAGCTTCTTGCCGAAATCGCGGAAGCCCATGTAGGTGCGCCCGGAGGCGAGGCGTGCGAGATAAGCGCTCATCGCGCCGGTCGGAGGCGCAATCGACATGTCGTTGTCGTTGAGGATGACGATCAGCCGGGCGTCGAGCGCGCCTGCATTGTTGAGCGCCTCATAGGCCATACCGGCCGACATCGCTCCATCGCCGATCACGGCGATCACGCGGCGGTCGGTCTTGTCGAGGTCCGAGGCAACAGCCATGCCGAGACCGGCGGAAATCGACGTCGAGGAGTGAGCGGCGCCGAACGGGTCGTATTCGCTTTCGGCGCGACGCGTGAAGCCCGATAGACCGTCCTCTTGACGCAGCGTGCGGATGCGGTCACGACGGCCGGTGAGGATCTTGTGCGGATAGCACTGATGCCCGACATCGAAGATCAGCCGGTCGTCAGGCGTGTTGAAGACGTTGTGGATGGCGATCGTCAGCTCGACGACGCCGAGGCCGGCGCCCAGATGCCCACCGGTCTTCGATACCGCATCGATCATCTCGTCGCGGACTTCGCGCGCCAGCTGCGGCAGGTCGCGATCCTCCAGCTTTCGGAGGTCGGCTGGATAGGTCACCTTGTCCAGCAGCGGCGTCTTCGGCGGTTGTGTCACGGGTGGGCGCTCTTTCTTGTCTTTCTTGGGCGGGATGCCTTTAAGCCATAAAATGCGGTGAAAAAAGTCGATTTCAAGAACGGCTGTACCTCCTTTCTAAAGGAGATCAGCCTTCCGGCAAAGGTATGAATTCTTCTTCGTCCCCCGGAACGATGTCGAACTTGCCAGTCCGCCACTCTTCCTTTGCCTTTTCGATGCGCTCTTTCGAGGAGGAAACGAAGTTCCACCAGATGTAGCGTTTCGAGTTCAGCGCCGCTCCGCCGAACAGCATGAGATGACAGCCCTGGCTGCCCGCTTCGAGGGTAATCTGGTCGCCGGGACGGAAGACGAGCAGCTGGTCGGCGGCAAACCTGTCGCCCGATATCACGACTTCGCCCGACAGCACGTAGGCTGCCCGCTCCTCGTGCGCAGCGGCGAAGGGAAACATCACGCCGGGTTCGAGACTGATGTCGACATAGAGCGTGTCCGAAAACACCTTCACCGGAGATTTCATCCCCTCGAAGTCGCCGATCACGACGCGCCCGCGCATGCCGCGTTCGTCGATGACAGGCATGTCCGCCTTTTCGGTATGCGTAAAGGAGGGATCGATCTCCTCCTTGTCATCGGGCAGCGCCAGCCAGGTCTGCAGGCCCGACATCAACAGCGGGTGTCCGCGCAGGTTGTCGGGCGTGCGCTCCGAATGGACGATGCCACGTCCCGCTGTCATCAGGTTGATGTCGCCCGGGCGGATGACCTTCTCGGTACCGAGGCTATCCAGATGCCGGATCTCGCCGTCGAAGAGGTAGGTGACCGTCGAAAGCCCGATATGCGGATGCGGCCGGACATCCAGCGCCTCGTTCGGCTTCAGGATCGCCGGCCCCATGCGGTCGAAGAAGATGAACGGCCCGACGAGCCGCCGTTGCCGTGTCGGCAGCGCTCGACGAACCTGGAAGCCGCCGAGATCGCTGGTGCGCGGGATGATCAGGTTTTCGATCGCGTCGCAGGCGAAGGCATCGCCGGGCAGGGGGTCTTTACCGGGGAAGAAGGACATCGCAGGTCTCCGATGAGCGTTCGTTCTACGCTAGCCCGATTGACGATAGCGGACTAGGGAAACTTGTCGCCCGAAAGGCGACGCTCCGTTCTGGATGATGACGATTTCAGTTGCGTCTGCTTATGCGCCGTCCAGCGGCTCCACGCCCTGCGGCTTGCCCGATCGGTCGAGACGGATCTTTTCGATGCGGTTTTCGGCGGCCGAAAGCAGCGTTTCGCAATGCTTCTTCAGCGCTTCGCCGCGCTCGTAGATCTCGATGGATTCGTCCAGCGCCACGTCGCCGCGTTCCAGGCGGGCGACGATGCTTTCGAGTTCTGCCACGGCCTTCTCGAACGAAAGACCGGAAACCTCCGGCTTGGCGCTGTCAGTCATACTCAACCCTTCATCATTCTGAGAATATGCAGGCCGGCCGATTCGGCGAGGCCTTCGAGATCATAGCCGCCTTCCAGAAGGCTGACGACCCGGTTTCCGGCACTTTTGTCGGCGACCTCGAGCAACCGCCCGGTCGCCCAATCGAAATCCTCGCCGACGAGATTGATCTGCGCCAGCGGATCGCGGTGATGCGCATCGAAGCCGGCCGAGATGATGATCAGGTCCGGACGGAAATCGAAGAGGGCCGGAAGCACCCGCGACTTGAACGCCTCGCGAAAATGATCGCTGCCGACATTGGGCGATAGCGGCGCGTTGACGATGGTTCCATGCTTGCCGCTTTCGTCCTTCGCGCCGCTGCCGGGGTATAGCGGCATCTGGTGCGTCGAGCAGAAGAGAACCGAGGGATCGTCCCAGAAGATGTCCTGCGTGCCATTGCCGTGGTGAACGTCCCAGTCGACGATGGCGACGCGCTCTGCGCCGTGCACTTTTTGCGCATGGCGGGCGGCGATGGCGGCATTGTTGAAGAAGCAGAAGCCCATCGCCTTCGATTTCTCGGCGTGGTGGCCGGGCGGACGCGATGCGACGAAGACGTTGTCGGCCCTGCCGGTGAAGACGTCGTCAACGGCGGCCATGGCTGCACCGACGCCCGTCAAGGCCGCCTGCAGGCTCTTCGGGCTAGCATAGGTATCGGCCTCCAGCTGATTGATCTCGCCGTCTACCTCGGGGATCTGCCGCATGACCGCCAGCAGATGCTCTTCCGGGTGCGCGAGGAGAACGGCATCTTCGTTCGCCTGCGGGGCCTGCTTGCGCTCAAGCCGCTCGAAGTTCGGATGCTCAAGCGCGACGTTGATTGCGCGCAGGCGATCCGATCGTTCGGGATGACCGTCGGGCGTTACATGTTCCAGGAAGATCGGATGTTCGTAAAGGCGGGTGCTCATCTCTTCACTCTATCTCCCGGTCCCGTCATGATCCACAGCAGATGGCGCATGGGAACCCGATTTCAACAAGCCGCTTTGTCGCGCTCCCGTTACCTGGTGCGTTTACTTACACGGCGCGCGACGCTACTCTCGCCGGCGGGGAATTCGGTAAAAAGATCAATGAACTCGACCACGCGCTCCAACTCCGTGCAGATGCACGTTCCGTTCCGGGACGTCGATATGAACGGCCGGATGTTCCTGGGGTCCTATATCTCCCATGCGGAATCCGTTCTGGCGAATTTCTGGTCGCTCCGGCCCGATGTTGCCGATGAGCCGGTTTACGTCGCGAGCAAGGCGACATGCATCCTTCATCGACCCTTGCATTACGACGAGAAGGTGGTTTTCACCGCATCGGTCGACAAGATCGGCATGCGGTCCGTGGGCTTCATGATCAGCGTCGACATGGGAGGCGAACGCGCCGCCGAAGTCGAGATCATCTGGCGGGCGCTCTCGCCCGAGGACCGTACGCCGGTCGCGCTCCCCGAAGTGACGCGCGACTGGCTCTATAGCTTTGTGAATTGACGCCTAACGACTTTAGCGACGAGCGGGCAGCAGCGGGTAGCCGGCCATGACGGCGCGACCGACCAGCGCAGCGACAAACGCCTTGAGAACGTCGCCGGGGATGAAGGCCATCGATCCGAAAAAAGCCTTGCCGAAACCGAGGCCGCCGACGGTGGCGAGATAGCTGATGCCGCAGGCGTAAAGCACGACGATCCCGCCGATCATGGCAGCAAGGAAAAAGCCGATCGTCTGTATGGTCGTGCTCTGGTCCGGGTTGACCAGGCGTTCGCTGAGGTAGCCTGTGGTCAGCGCGGCGAGCACCCAGCCGATCAGGAAGCCCGACGTCGGTGCGGCGAAGGCGGCAAGCCCGCCGCGTCCGCCGGACAACACCGGCAGGCCGATCGCGACAAGCACCAGCACGATGAGAACAGCGACGGTACCACGGCGCGCGCCGAGCACGACGCCGGCCATCATCACGCCCAGCGACTGGGCAGTGATCGGCACCGGAATGAAGCCGAGCGTGATCGGCGGCAGAATGCCGAGCGCAACGATGATCGCGGCGAAGAGGGCGCAAAGAACGAGGTCGCGAGTGCTCATGGGGGCTCCGTAATTGACGATTGGCTAAATCACATGCCGCCGAATGCCGCGTGCGTCAATCGCGGCTGCGATATTATCCGCATCCCTCAGCGTCAGGATGAGAAGCGGCACAAGAATGGTGGTTGGTCTGAGCTTCAGGCCACGCGCCGCATGGGCCTCGCGTATTGCCTGATAGCGCCCAAGAATTTCCGGCACGAAGCGAACGACGAGCCCGACGGCGAGGCCGATGTCATCAGCCTGAACGAGGCCGGTACGCTCAAGCGGGCGGGCAAGCGTCGTCACTTCATCGATGAAGGCGGTTATCGTTGTCGTCGCCGTGACACTCGCGGCGAACAACATGAGCGCCGTGAGGCGCAGCAATGCGACGACAGCCTGATGCCAGGGATTGAATGCGAGGCTGAACAGGGCCACGACCAGGATGGTCAGCAAGATCGGCTTCAGCCGCGTGAAGGCTGTTGTCAGCGACAGCCCGAGCGTGAAGTAGACGGCTGCCGTCAGGATGACGGCTGCTCCAAGTACGACGATGTTCGTCGTGACAAACAACAGGACGCCGAGGGCGGCAATGATGAGAAGCTTGGCCCGCGCGCCCAGCCGATGCATGAGACTGCTGCCTTCGACGAAAAGCGACTGCATCAGGCCGCGATCTCCCTGTAGTAACGGACGGCTTCCGCTTCCGCCGCGTCGGCGACGAGGGCTCCCTGGTGAAACACCAGCACCCGCTCGTATCCGGAAAGAAGATCGAGATCGTGGGTAATGACGATCGCGCTTTCGGTCAGATCCTCGACCAGCCTTTGCACATAGCCGCGATTGCGAAGATCGAGCTGGTTGGTCGGCTCGTCCAGGATAAGAATGCTGGGACCGGTGGCGAGCACCGAGCACAGTGCCGCAAGCTGCAGCTCTCCGCCCGAAAGTTCGTGCGCACGCCTGTCCGCCAGATGCTCCGCCTTGAAACGGCGCAAAACCGCATCCACCCGGATGTCGATTTCAGGCTTGCTCAACCCGCGGCTTTTCAGGCCGAATGCGATGTCATCGCGAACGATAGGCAGGATGATCTGGTTCTGCGGCGATTGAAAAATGAAGCCGACATCCGTCGAAACCGACTTGTCCTCCGACGTATCGCGGCCATTGACGATGACGCGACCGCCGGTTGGTTTGGTCAGGCCGTTGATCAGCCGCGCGAACGTCGTCTTTCCGGAGCCGTTCAAGCCGATGACGCCGATGCGCGGCTCGGTCAGTTCCAGGCTCAACGGCAGGAGCGCAACGCGCGAGCCATACGTGACCTCAGCGCTTTCGAAGCGGATATTCAATCGATCCCCCGTGTCCTGATCCGCCGCTCCTATAACCCAATCCGGCGCTTCGGACACGAAAAACGTCACGCCATCGGAAATCACATTATTCGGGTGGCTAGGAAGATTTTCCCGCATATGATGAACCCATGACGACTCTCGTTTCGAACTCCGACGCCCGCCGTGTCTTTCTCGCGAAACAGGGCCTGAGCGTTCCGCCGAATACCGCCCTGAGCAAACAGGGCCTGTTGGAGCTGATCCGCGACCTCGGCTTCGTGCAGGTCGACAGCATCCAGACGGTCGAGCGCGCCCATCACCAGATCCTGTTTTCGCGCAATCAGACCTACAAGCGCGAGCACCTGACGGCGCTGCTCGAGAAGGATGGCGCGCTCTTCGAACACTGGACGCACGACGCGTCGATCCTGCCGAGCGCGTTCTTCAAGTACTGGAAGCACAAGTTCCGGCGGCAGGAAGAGGTGCTCATCAAGCGCTGGCGCAAATGGCAGGGCGAAGGTTTCGAGCACGCGTTCGACGAAACCTACGAGCGCGTTGTCGCCAACGGCGCCATTCTTGCCCGCGAGATCAAGGCGGACGGACATGTATCCGGCGGCTGGTGGAACTGGCATCCCAACAAGACGGCCCTCGAATACTACTGGCACACCGGCAAGTTCGCGATCGCCGGCCGGTCGAATTTCCAAAAGATCTACGATCTTGTCGAGCGCGTCATCCCCGCCGAGTTCCACGAACCCGAAGTGAGCAAAGAGGAGTTTGTCGATTGGGCTTGTCGTAGCGCTCTGACGCGGCTTGGCTTCGCAACCCATGGCGAAATCGCAGCCTTCTGGGATCTGCTGACGCCCGAGGAAGCAAAGCGCTGGGTCGCGGAGCATCGCGACGAGCTCATCGAGATCCTGATCGAACCGGCCCTTGGCGGCAAGCCGCGCCCGTCATGGGCGTTCGCATCGCTGCTTTCGACGCTTGAATCGGTGCCCGACGCACCGGCGCGCATTCGCGTGCTCAGCCCATTCGATCCGATGATCCGCGATCGCAACCGCACCGAACGCCTGTTCGGCTTCTTCTACCGTATCGAGATTTTCGTGCCGGAACCGAAGCGGGAGTATGGCTACTACGTCTTCCCGCTCCTGGAAGGCGACCGGCTGATTGGCCGCATCGACATGAAAGCCGACCGCAAGCGCGGAACGCTTGATGTCAGGAAACTGTGGCTTGAGTCCGGTGTACGCCCGTCAGCAGGACGGATCGAAAAGCTGATCGCCGAACTTGACCGGCTGGCCAAGTTCGCCGGTGTTGAACAGGTCGTTCTGATCGATGGTTGGCAGGAGCCGAACGGCGCCCGCCGATAGTCGAAATTTTAGGAAAATTCGTCGCGATTACAAAGAATTAATGTTGATGCGCGCTTTACCATGCTTTTCCTGAACTCGTTAAGAGCCAGCTGCCTAGATTGGCTGCATGAAAGCACGAGCTATCAAATTCGCCGCTTTGGCGGCACTGAACAGCCTTCGCCGTGAGGTGAGAGCCCTGCTGCGCAAGCGGCGCGATGCGCGCGCCGCTACGATCGTCACACGGGCCGGACGGCTGGCGAAGATGCAACCGTTGACGGTAAAATCGACGCTGATCGATGCGGTCTATTTCAGCCAGGAGGACGGCCGGCTTCGCGTCTGCCTCAGCAACGGCGAAGAGCGGCAGTTCGAAGGCGTGGCCGAAGCCCAGGTGGTCGCCATGGTCACCTCGCATTCGCCGGGACGATACTACATCGAGAACGTCCGCGACCGATTCAAGCGCATCGCCGCCTAAGGTCGTTGCCGGCAGAATCTAGAGCGCCGTGCGTCCTTAGGGACGCACAAAGGACGCTCTATCTTGTTTAATTTACGCATTAGGCCTTCCGAAAACCGATTCCGGCTTTCGGGCCCCTCAACAAATCTCCGTCTTCGAAATCTTGATGCCGAAGCCTTCGAGGCCGACGTAGTGGCGCTCGCGGGTCGTCAGCAGCTCGATCGAGGTCACGCCGAGATCCTTGAGGATCTGCGCACCCAGACCGATTTCCAGCCATTCGTTTTCACGCGCCTGCGCTTCCGCGTGCGTATCGCGGCCCTGCGTGCGCCCCTTGCGGCCGTTGTTCTGGTGTCCGACGCCGACGGATCCTTCGCGAAGATAGACGATCACGCCGCGACCTTCCTCGGCGATCTTCTTCATGTAGTGGTCGACGGGACGCCGCTTGCCGAACAGATCCTCGGCGACGTTCTCCGTGTGCAGGCGCACCGGGATGTCGATGCCGTCTCTGATGTCGCCGAAGACGACGGCGAGATGCTGCATCGGATCCCAGGGCAGCGAATAGCTGTGTGCCTTGGCCTTGCCGAACGGGGTCTCCACGTCGAAGCTCGTGTGGAGCTCGATGAGGGTTTCCTTGCGCTGGCGGTAGGCGATCAGATCGGCAACGGATACGAGCTTGAGGCCATGCTGTTCCGCGAAGTCGACGACCTGAGGGCCGCGCGTGACCGTGCCGTCATCGTTGACGAGTTCGCAGATCACGCCGATCGGCGGAAGGCCGGCCAGCCTGCAGAGATCGACGGCAGCTTCCGTGTGACCCGAGCGCATCAGAACGCCGCCTTCGCGGGCGACGAGCGGGAAGATGTGGCCTGGGCGGACGAAATCGGAAGGGCCGACATTCGGGTTGGCGAGATTGCGCACCGTCAGCGTGCGGTCCTCGGCGGAAATGCCCGTCGTCGTGCCGTGCTTGAAATCGACCGTCACCGTGAAGGCTGTCGTGTGCGCAGAGTCGTTTTCGGCAACCATGGCATTGAGGTTGAGGCGCTTGGCCTCCTCCTTCGGCATGGGCGTGCAGACGATGCCGGAGGTGTGGCGAACGATGAAGGCCATCTTCTCCGGCGTGCAGTGCACGGCGGCGACGATCAGGTCACCTTCGTTCTCGCGGTCGTCATCATCGACGACGACAACGATTTCGCCGGCCTCGAAAGCTCGGATCGCATCGACGACGCGTTTCTGGTCATAAGACATGCGGGCTTTTCCTATTTCAGTCGGCCGGTCTGGCCACGGTCACGAAGATAGTGGTCGGCGATCGCGCATGCGACCATGGCTTCGCCGATCGGAACCGCGCGGATGCCGACGCATGGATCATGCCGCCCCTTGGTGCGGACATCGACATTCTTGCCGTCCGAATCGATGGACTGCCGTTCGGTCAGGATCGATGATGTCGGCTTGATCGCGAAGCGAGCGATGACAGGCTGGCCGGTGGAAATGCCGCCGAGAATTCCCCCAGCATTGTTGGACAGGAAGAGCGGCGTGCCGTCATTGCCCATGCGCATCTCGTCGGCGTTCTCTTCGCCGGTGATTTCGGCGGCTCCGAAGCCGTTGCCGATTTCGACGCCCTTGACGGCGTTGATCGACATCAGAAGCGACGCGATATCCTGATCGAGCTTGCTGTAGATCGGCGCACCGAGGCCGGCCGGAACCCCTTCGGCAACCATTTCCACGACAGCGCCGATCGAGGAGCCGCTCTTGCGGATCCCGTCTAGATACTCTTCCCAGACAGGCACGATTTCCGGATCCGGCGAGAAGAACGGGTTGTTGTCGACTTGATCCCAATCCCAGTTCTGGCGATTGATCTTGTGCTTGCCGATCTGGATCAGCGCGCCGCGCACCTTCACGCCGGGGACCACGAGCCTGGCGATCCCACCGGCGGCCACACGGGCAGCCGTTTCGCGCGCCGAGGAGCGACCGCCGCCGCGATAATCGCGGATGCCGTACTTCAGATCGTAGGTGTAATCAGCGTGACCCGGCCGGTACTGCCGTGCGATCTCGCCGTAATCCTTCGAGCGCTGGTCGGTGTTCTCGATCAGCATGGAGATCGGCGTTCCCGTGCTGATCATGGTTTCGCCGTCGGCATCGAACATGACGCCGGAGAGAACCTTCACAAGGTCAGCTTCGCGGCGCTGGGTGACGAAGCGCGACTGTCCGGGCTTGCGCTTGTCCAGCCAGACCTGAAGGTCCTCCAGCTTGAAGCGCAGGCCCGGAGGGCAGCCATCAACGACGCAGCCGAGAGCCGGGCCGTGGCTTTCGCCCCAGGTTGTTACGCGGAAGAGGTGACCGAATGTATTGTGCGACATATGTTCCGACCGGATCGCGCGCCGATCGTCGCCGGCAGCGCCATTCTTTGAAAAGCGCGACACTCATAGGCCAAAAAGACGCGTCGGCAAACGCCTTTCTTTGCGCGGAAACCGCGGTTCCGGGAAATGCTGTTTCCACAAAAAGCGAACGCTGGCCTCAGGAGGCGAGCCGCCACGTCTGTCCCGCGGCGGCGGTCGTGAAGTCGGTGTAGGAGAGGGGAGGCGAAAACGCATAACCCTGCAGCAGGTCGCAGCCGAGCGTGTGCAGGAGAGCGGCGTGGGCCGCTGTCTCGACGCCCTCGGCAACGGTCTCGACGCCAAGCGAGCGAGCGATATCGATAATCGAGCTGACGAGCGTCCGCTCCTGCGGCGAGTGGACGATCGGTTGAACCAGCTGGCGGTCGATCTTCAGCCGTTTCGGCTTCAGTTTCAAAAGGCTCACGATCGAGGTGTGACCTGTCCCGAAGTCGTCGATCTCGATGTCGATGCCGAGCGATTTGATCTGGTCGAGGTTGTGGGCCGCGATATCCTCGCTTTCGTCGAGGAAGATGGATTCCACCAGTTCGAAGGAAATCTCGCCCGGACGGATATAGAGGTTGCGCAGCGAGTCGATGAGGCTTTCGTCGTGCAGGCGCCGCGCCGAGACATTCACCGAAACCTTCGGGATGGAAATTCCGAGCGCCGCCCAGCGCATCTTGTCCCGCAGTACAGAATCCAGAACCAGCCGATCCAGCGTTTGAACGACGTTGATCTCGTCCGCGATCTTCAGGAACTTGTCCGGCGTCAGCAGGCCTCTGGAAGGATGGTTCCAGCGCACAAGCGCTTCCGCCCCGATCAGCTCGTTCGTGCGGGCACTGAACTGCGGCTGGTACCAGGCGGTAAACTCGCCGTTCTCGATGCCGGACAGAATCTCGTCGGCCAGCCGCTTGTTGTTGATGATGTCGGCCTGGAGATTGTGGTTGAAGAACTGGTAGCGGTTGCGGCCCTGGCTCTTCGCCCGATAGAGCGCGATGTCGGCGTTGATCAGCACCTTGCGGGCATCGACATGCACGCCGTTGGCAAGCGCGATGCCGATCGACACGCCGCATCGGCAGGCAAAGCCCTGGAAGTCGATCGGCTGCCGCATTTCCTCGATGATGCGCCCGGCAAGCGCCGCCATGTCGGCGTCGCTTGCGTGGAGCGAAAGGATGACGAATTCGTCGCCGCCGATGCGGGCGACGATGTCGTTGGGGCCGAGGCTGCGCGACAACACCCGGGAAGCGTGGACCAGCATCGAGTCGCCGGCGGCGTGGCCGAGCGTGTCGTTGATTTCCTTGAAGCGATCGAGGTCGATATGAAGGATGGCGAATTTCTGCCGCGTGCCTCGGCCTTCGCGCGTCAACTTTTCAAGCGCGATGTCGAGCTTGCGCCGGTTGGCGAGCCCGGTCAGCGGATCGTGCAGGGAGTTGTGCTCGATGCGGTCCTTGGCCATCTCAAGTTCGATGTTCTTGGCGATCGCCTCGTCCTTCGCCGCCTTCAGCTGCGCCGTCATCAAGGCGTCTTCGGTCACGTCGAAGGCAACGCCGATGATCTTCAGCTGGCCGCTCGGCGTCTGGTGAACTTTGCCGCTCGACCGGACGTAGCGCAGCGTTCCCTCGGGCGTCGGAACCCGGCAGACCAACGTGTGGTGGTCGCCAAGTTTCTTGAAGTGGCGGGCGCTTTCGATGGCGAGAGGACGATCCTCCTCGAGAATGCAGGAGAGCCATTTTTCCTCGTTCATGAAGCCTGCTTTCGGCTCCAGTCCGTAGAGCTCATGCATGCGATCATCCCAGAAGGAGCCGCCCTGTTCCGCTTCGAAGCTCGCCTCCCAGATACCACACTGGTAGGAATCGAGCGCCAGGTCGAGCTTGCCGGAGAGTTCGGCCAGCTGGGCCTCGCGGTAGGAAAGCTCGTCGAGCGCAAGCTCGAGCTCCGCGTTCTTGATGTCGCTGGTTTCCTTCGACTTGCGCAGCGTTTCGGCGGCGAGCGCGTCGGTAGTGACATCCCAGACGATGCCGATGACTTTGCTGGCGCCCGTTGCGTCGGTGTAAAGCGAGCCGACCGAGCGCAGGTAGCGAACCGAACCATCGTCGAGGCGGACGCGATATTGTGTCTTGTAGGACGACGATTCCGCGATCTGTTCGTTGAGTGAGTTCAGTTCGGCGACCCCGCGATCCTCGGCAACCAGGGTTTCCAGCCAGTCTTCGCGCGTGTAGTTGCCGTCCAGAGCCTGCTTGCCGTGAAGGGCCGCTGCGCGCGCATCGCAGAACAGCGTGTTGCCGTCGTCGCGCAGCTCCCAGATACCGATCTTCGATGATTCCAGTGCCAGGTCGAGGCGCTGCGAGAGCTCCAATAGCGCTGCCTCGCGGGTCTTCAGGCGGGTGATGTTGCGGTTGCGTTCACCAAGCAGCAGCGTCGCGAAGAACACCGGTATGACCGTGACGCAGCCGGCGATGAGGATGATCACACGCAGTGTCAGCTGGTTCTCGGGAACCGCGTTCCAGCCGGCCTTCGGCACCGCCGCGATCTCCCATCGGCCGCTGGCGAAGTTGATCTTCCGGGTCAGCGGCTGCTTGCCGAGAACGTCTGTATCGCCGAAGAACGGCGTGGAGGCACGATCTGCGACGCTGAGATCGCGTACGGCGATCGCCAGGTGATCGAGATGCGGGTATTTCTCCTGGTTCTCGCTGTTGCGGGCCGCCAGCAAGCCGGTGTTCTGGTAGAACATGTTGGCGTCGGTCACCACCTCGACCGCACCCCAAACACGACGCTGCCCGTCCTCCTTCACGTAGACAGGGAAGAAGATGGCGAAGGTTTCCTTGCCTTCCTTATCCCGGGTAGGGCCATAAAAGCGCGCCTGCTGGTTGCCAGTATAGCGACCGACCGGCTGCAGCTGCATCATGGTTTCGCGGACGTCCTTGCCCAACCGGTCAGGTGCCGACGAGGAGGGGAACACCGAGCTGACGGTGAAATCAGGGGCAATGGCGACTTGGACGAAGTGCGGGTTCTGGATCAGCAGCCAGTTGATCTGGCGCTCGAGTTCCTCGCTGTTCGCGGATGAGTTGATCGCGACCATGTTCGCAAGGTCGCGCACCACGGTGATATCCATGTTGATCTGCGCCGTTACGCGCGCACGAATCAAGCCGACTTCGTTTTCGGTACGAATAGTCGTTTCGCGAAGGTGAGCAGCAGTATTGGCTCGGTCGAGCGCAACGCCCACAAGCACGACAATAATGGCAACGATGCTGGATATCAGAAAGGATATGTGGGTCTTGCGAATGACGCGCCGCAACCTGCTTCTGTCCATGTGGCGGAATAACAAACCCAGTCTCCCTATGTATGGTGTGACTGTAGAGAGAAGCGGTTAATTTACGATTTCCCCTCGCTAATATTTGAACGTCCGCATGTGCAACTTACGCGATCGTAAACGGAAGTTGTCGACTATTGTTAAAATGCTATTCATCAATGAGGCTGGAAAGGTCATTCTTCTGGGCAAATTTCGCCATATTCGGGAGGTTATCTGTGCGCAATTGGATGTTTGAGTCGTGTCTTCGAAGGAATACCCGCATGCGCTTCGTGATAGCTACGCTTTTGGCAACAGCGAGTTTTTTGTCGCCTATCAATGGCTTTGCCGAGAGCGCCGATGTCGAGGCGACGATCAAGAATGTCGACATGACCAATCTCAGCCTGACGCTGGATGACGGCAAGACCTATCAGGCATCGGAGGAGTTCAACTTCGACGGGCTGAAGGCCGGCGTGAAGGTTATCGTCTTCTACACCGAAGTCGACGGAAAACGCGTCATCAACGACCTCGATATCGTCCAGTAAGGGCCGACTAGATCCAGTCGATCAGCCCCTTGTCGCGGTCGATCTTCAAGACGCGGTCCTGAGGAATTTCGCCTTCGGCGGCTTCGGCCTTGGGGCGGTGCGCGATCGTCCTGAACAGGCTGCGGATCACTCCCCCATGCGTCACGCAGACGGTCGGAACCTCGACCGCGTTCAGCCAGGACGCCACCCGCCAGGACATGATTTCGTAGCTTTCCGCATCGTCGCCGGGCGGAATGAAATCCCATTTGTTGAGATTGCGTTCGACAACGCGCTCCCGCGAAGTCGCCTTCAGTTCCTTGATTGTGGAACCTTCCCAATCGCCGAAGGAGACTTCGACGAGGCGCTCATCCGTTCGGTAGTCTTTTGGCGGCAGCCCCATGGCGTCGCGCATGATTTCCATGGTCGCGCGGGTGCGTCCAAGCGGGCTTG
The DNA here is from genome assembly GCF_001429725.1 of Rhizobium sp. Root708. GTDB lineage: Bacteria > Pseudomonadota > Alphaproteobacteria > Rhizobiales > Rhizobiaceae > Rhizobium. The sequence goes on from NZ_LMHV01000043.1 coordinate 304,617, forward strand.
CGATGAAATCGAAGGGGATCGCCTCGACCTTCAGGATATCGGCCAGGTTGAGACCGTTCTGTCGCGCCTGCTCGCGACCTATGGCGTTCAGCGGGATATCCTTCTGCCCCTGCAGGCGGCGTTCCGCGTTCCAGTCGGTCTGGCCGTGTCTGACGACATAAATAAGCAATGGTGGCTCCGTTAAGCACACAACCCCCGCTCGCTGTCGCGAAAGCGGGGGTCGCGAACACTACGCAGCAGAAGACTGCGATCAGTCCTTTATGACGGAAATATCAGGCGCGTCCACAGCCTTCATGCCGATGACATGGTAGCCGCTGTCGGCATGGTGCACTTCGCCGGTGACGGAGCGCGACAGATCCGAGAGCATGTAAAGGCCGACATCGCCGACTTCCTCGATGGTCACGGTACGGCGCAGCGGCGCGTTGTACTCGTTCCACTTGAGGATGTAGCGGAAGTCGCCGATGCCCGAAGCAGCAAGCGTCTTGATCGGACCGGCGGAAATCGCGTTGACGCGAATGTTCTTCGGTCCGAGGTCGACGGCAAGATACTTCACGCTCGCTTCGAGTGCAGCCTTGGCAACGCCCATGACGTTGTAGTTCGGCATGACCTTTTCTGCGCCATAGTAGGTCAGCGTCAGGATTGATCCGCCGTCGGTCATCAGCTTTTCCGCGCGACGCGCAACTGACGTCAGCGAATAGACCGAAATCTGCATCGTTTTGGCGAAGTTGTCAGCCGAGGTATCGACGTAGCGGCCGGTCAGCTCGTCCTTGTCGGAGAAGCCGATGGCGTGGACGACGAAGTCGATCTTGCCCCAGGTCTTTTCGATGTGCTCGAAAACCGCGTCGATCGATGCTTCGTCGGCGACATCACAGTGACCTGCGAGGATTCCGCCGAGTTCCGCAGCCAGCGGCTCGACGCGCTTCTTGAGTGCATCGCCCTGATACGTAAAGGCAACTTCACCACCGTGCGCATGAATAGCTTTGGCAATACCCCACGCAATCGAACGATTGTTGGCAACGCCCATGATGACGCCGCGTTTGCCTGACATGAGGCCTGATGCCTGAGCCATATTTCGCCCCCTAAGTAAATTGATCGGTCCTGCCTATGGCATAGGCTGCTAATCGGTTCAAGATTGGCAGCAATCATCAACTGTTAGGGATCGTAACAAAGGGTGCTCTTGTCACCAAAATTTCACAAAAACAGCCCGTTCTTCATGCTTCGCATCAGATCGGTAACCTTATCGTCCGGCTTTTCCCACAGGATTATTCGCAGTTCGACCACTAGGTCACCCCGTCCACCGGCGCCATCGGCCAGTCCCTGACCGGCGAGACGGATGGTCTTGTCCGAGCCGGACCATGCGGGAACCGTGATCTTGATCGGGCCGTTCGGCCCCTCGATCTCGGCATCGGTCCCGAGAACCGCATTCTCGATCGTGACCGGCAGAACGGCGTGAAGATCGAACCCGTCAACCTTGAAGCGTGCATCGGGCGCGATGTGGACATTGACCAGCGCGTCGCCGCGCTGCATGCCCGTGAGCTTGTGCCCCTGGCCCTTCAACCGCACCTGATGGCCCTCGGTTGTGCCAGCTGCCAACGCAAAGCCGACTTCCCGGCCTTCGCCGAGATCGACAAGAGTCCAACTGCCCTTGAGGATATCGTCGACGGTCACAGTCGCCGTCGCGATCAGGTCGGGCACTTTTTCAGGCGCGGGTGTCGCGGTGCCGGTAAAGCGGCGAACGAGCGACGTCAGAAGGCTGAGCGGCTGCAGGATGGAGGCGGTTGCCGCGTCCTCCGCCGTCGTTTCGGTGTCGGTCTTGGCGGGATCTGGTTGCTTGTCCGCGCCAGGCTCCGTCTCGGCCCTCTTCGAGGAGGCGGCGTAAGCGGTGCGGCTTCCGCCACCTGCGGCGCGTGCCTGTGCACCGAAAATCCGCTCGATCATTTCTTCAGCGGGCTCGGCAGCACCGGTCTGCTGCTGTTTGGCGGTGTCCGCGGCTGCCTTCTGCGCTGCGGCGCGGGCAAGCTCTTCCATCACGCGTTCCGCGTTTTCCTGCGCTGCCTTGGCGCGTACGGCGGCTTCGCGAGCGGCCTGCCGCTGCTGCATGATGGTGTTTTCTTTGCTCTTGGCCTCGGCCATCCGGGCAGCGTTGTCGAAAAGGCTGCGCTTCTTTGGATCCTTGAGCGTTTCATAGGCGCGACCGACCTCGGCGAAGCGGGCGCTTGCCGTCGGGTCCCCCTGATTGTGATCAGGGTGCACGGCCTTGGCCATATTGCGCCAAGCCGATTTGATCTCATCCTGCCCCGCGTCTCGCTTGACGCCCAAGATCTTATAAGGATCGCGCATGTTTCAACCGCCGGTATCCGATGCGGCGTGCCGTCCTCTGTCCGCACGCTCGCAAGCCCACAACTCATCTGGTGCGCCCGCCCCGGTTTTCCCAGCCGGGATGAGCGCATTTGATGGTTGGATCGTCCGGTAAAGTTGCTAATCAGTCCTTATTTCGCGCTTGTTCATTCAGCGGTTTCGCGCCGAATGGTTAGCCTTTTGCTAAATCTTGAACAATATCGCCCCGCGCTCCCGGGAAACGGCAGCAATCAGCTTTCCGGCTGGAAGCTCAGCAGCTGCCAGTTGCCGCCGCCGACGAGGCATGTCCTGCCGTAGAAATTGGCGATCCCGACATAGGAATGGCGTGTCGTGCGAAATTGCCGGCAGACCTGTCCGGAATCGCTGTTCTCGACGATCGTGTCGATGACCCCGGCGCTGCCGGTGGATGCGTTCGCCCAGGGAAGCGGGCGCCCCTCAAGCTTCTGGATGTCGGCGGAGGTGACGGCGTTGCCGACTGTCATCTCGTCCGAAAGGGAATCGCTCGTGGGCGAGGGCTGCGCAACGGTGCCCGTCGCGACCGATCGATCGACCTTGGAGCTGCTGAACATGTCCAGTCCGCCGGCCATGCAGCCGGGCAGAGAGAGCATCGCCAGACCGACAATGCAGAAGGCCGCGCATTGACGCAGCAGACCCTTTGTATGACGATCTGACTTTGCTATGACTTCCACCCTGTGTCCTGTCCAGATGCGTAGAGCTGGGCAAATTTCGAATAAACCCGGGGAATTTGAGTTAATATGTCGGCAAATGAGTTAATAAGCGGTGACTTCACGGAGCGAAACGAGCCGTTCGATCTTTTCGCCGATTGGCTGAAGGAAGCCGAGGCGTCCGAGGTCAATGACCCCAATGCGGTAGCGCTTGCGACGGTCGACGAGGACGGCCTTCCCAATGTCCGCATGGTTCTCCTTAAGGGATTCGATCAAGACGGTTTTGTCTTCTACACGAATTTCGAGAGCCAGAAAGGTCGCGAAATCTTGGGGCAGAAAAAAGCTGCCATGTGTTTCCACTGGAAGACGCTGCGCAGGCAGGTTCGCCTGCGCGGGCCTGTGGAAATCGTCAGTGACGAGGAAGCCGACGCCTACTACAAGACGCGTGCCCGCGGCAGCCGTATCGGCGCCTGGGCGTCAAAACAGTCCCGCCCGCTGGAAAGCCGATTCGCGCTGGAGAAGGCCGTGGCCGAATACACGGCGCGCTATGCCGTCGGTGAGATACCCCGTCCGGCCCACTGGTCGGGCTTCCGGATCCGCCCGGTCTCGATCGAGTTCTGGAAGGATCAGAAGTTTCGCCTGCACGATCGCGTCGAGTTCCGCCGGACGTCGCCTGATGGCGATTGGGGGAAAGTGCGGATGTACCCCTGAGGTCACCGGATGCTGCGTCAGGTCCGCATCAGCATCAGCGGGATCCCTGACGCCAGGCCGGAGACATAGCGCGGCTTCTGGTAGAGGCCGTTGAGCGACAACCTTGGCAGGTAGGTCACGGCTTCCAGCGACCGCTGCGTGACCACTCCCGGCTGTGTGGTGACGGCTAGCGAGAAACCAAGGTCGCGGGCGATCTCCGCCTGCCGTCTGGTGACCGCTTCGCGCGTACCGTAGGGATAGGCGAAGCTCTGCGGTTGTTTCCCGGTGATCGCCTCGACATAATCGGCCGACGCCCGCATCTCATCGAAGGCGTCGCGGTCCGATAGGCGAGCCATGGCGCGATGGCTGACGGTATGCGCGCCCAGCGATGCAAGCGGGCTTGCCTCCAGCAGATTGAATTCCGAAGGGCTCATGACGAGATCGTCGACGATGTCGGTCGGATCGAGTTCATGCGCGCGGGCGGCGGCGTCGATCGCTTCGACGGCTTCGGTCTCGTCGGTGCCATGAAGATAGGACGCAAATCGCGCGAAGGCGCGGCTCTTTGCGAGCGGCGTTTCGAGGTCGATCGTCTCATGGCCGCGACCGAAATCGAAGCTCAGCCGCTCCTCCTTGCGCAAAAGCCTTGCCAGCGTTTCCCACCAGATGGTGTGGGTCCGTTCTGCTAGCCCTTTGGCGACGAAAACGGTGAACGGCGCTTCGTGGCGTTCGAAGATCGGCAAGGCGTAAACGAGATTGTTGCGATAACCGTCGTCGAGCGTGAACGCCGCGAATGGTGCGCCCTTCGGATCGTTTTCGGATAGCAGCGCCGGCACATCGGCCAGCGGCACGAACCGATAGCCATCCCGTTTCAACCGTGTCAGAACGGTATCGAGAAACTGCGGCGTGATCTCCAGATGCGCGTTCGGTTCGAACGGGTGTTCGTCGCGAGGGCGGACGTGATGCAGCGTGAAGATCGCGCCGCGCCCGCGCGCCTTGCGCATCAGGCCGGTCGCGCGGAGCAGGTTAGCGGCTTCAAGGCCGCCCGCAATGGCGATTCGTTTCGCAAGCGCTTTGGCGTTTGCCATCCTGTCACCCGGCTCTCGGTTTCGTTGGGCGGCGACGTTAGCCAATCGAGGGTTAAGTCTTGCTGAACGACCAGATTTCGGATCGATGATTTACGGTTTTTTCACTATGAAGGATAAAACTTGACAAAAATGGTATCAGTTGCCGCAAAGTCGCGCCACATTTGCGGCTTCTGTAGCGGAACGGGACAATACGGAATGACTGGGTCATTCGTTCTTTGAGGGGAAGTGCATGAGAAAGCTGTTAGCCGCGTTTATGACCGCGACGCTCGTCGTTGCGGCGCCTTTGACGGCGATGGCGGGCAGCGCCTCCCTGATCCTCGATGCAAGAACCGGCAAGGTGCTGACGGCCGAGAACGCCGACGTGCTGAACCATCCGGCATCGCTGACGAAGATGATGACCATCTACATGGCCTTCGAGGCGGTCAATCGCGGCAAGATGAGCTGGAACACGCCGATCGTGATGTCGAAATACGCGGCCTCCCGTCCGCCGACCAAGCTTGGCGTGCGCGCCGGTGAAACCATCACGGTTCGTGAGGCTGTCCTCGGCATGATCACCAAATCGGCCAATGACGCCGCTGCCGCAATGGGCGAGAAGCTCGGCGGCTCGGAAAGCAATTTTGCCCGCCTGATGACGCAAAGGGCACGCCAGCTCGGCATGAGCCGGACCACCTTTTACAACGCCTCCGGCCTGCCGGATGCCCGCCAGGTGACGACGGCACGTGACATGTCCACGCTCGCGATTGCGCTGATGAGGAACTATCCGTCCGAGTACCGGATGTTTTCGACGGCGAGCTTCAATTTCCGCGGACGCACCATTCGCGGCCATAACAATCTGATGTACCGCTATCAGGGCATGGACGGCATCAAGACCGGCTATACCAATGCGTCCGGCTTCAATCTCGTCAGCGCCGTGAAGGATGGCAACCGCCGTGTCGTCGGCGTCGTGCTCGGTGGCCGCACGGCCCGGAGCCGCGACGACAAGATGGCCGGGCTCCTCGATAAGTATCTCGGTCGCGCGTCCTCGTCGGGGGGCGCGAAGCTCGTCGCCAGCGTCAACGGCCGCCCGCCGGTCGAAGTCGCGTCCGCTGCCGACGACAGAGACCTGCCGATCCCCGCTTCGGCGCCTCGCGTCGCGGATGTGGCTCCCAACGCACCAGATATCGCCCGCAGCGAACTTTCGCCCCAGGCGCTCGGCTATCTCGGCGATACCGTGCCTCAGGAGCGTCCGTCGGCGCTGGACGCCGTGACACCCGCAGCCAAGCTCACCACATCAGCCAAGCTCGCGCCGGCGGCGAAATCGCTCGGCGCGGTTGCCTCGACCGGCGACTGGCAGATCCAGATTTCGGCCGCCCCAAGCGACGAGGCCGCCCGCGCGCTGCTCGCCCAGGCCAAGTCAGAAGGTGGCGCTGCGCTGAAGTCTGCCAATCCCTACACAGAGGCCGTCGGCAAGGGCGCCAACAAGATTTACCGCGCACGCTTCGTCGGCTTCCAGACCCGCGAGGCCGCGACATCCGCTTGCGATGCCCTGAGGCAGCGCTCCTACGATTGCATGCTTCTGCCTGATCACGGCTGATCGGACTGGACATACCGCGGGAATCGTCGTTCTCCTGAGTACGAAAGGAGAACGAAATGCTGCATGAACTTTCCGACAAATTCGAGGATGCGTCCCGCGCCTATGCGCGGGCGAACGGCATAGAGCGCGATCCCGACTGGTTTCTTCTGAAGCTGCAGGAAGAGATGGGGGAGCTTACCCAGGCCTGGAACCGCATTCGTGGTCGCGGCCGGCGCAAGGGGCGATCAGACGAGGAACTGTCGCGTGATCTTGCCGATGAAACCGCCGATGTGCTCGGCCATATCCTGCTGTTTGCGCATCAGAACGGGCTCGATCTTGCCGCCGCGGTCAAACGGAAATGGCTATTCTCGCCCGATGACGATCAGGATGCCGAAAGCGTGCGACGATAGAACTTGCTGTCGACGGCCATGACGGGAAAGGCCGAGGGGAGGGTGTCCTTCCGGACTTCGGAGAACCCGTTCTTCTCATAGAAGCGGTGCGCGGCCAGAAACTTGTCGGTCGTTCCGAGATAGATTTCCCGAAGTCCCTGCGCCGTCGCGTGCAAGACAAGAGCGGAGAGAAGCGCGGCCGCAACGCCATACTCTCGCCCGCGAACGCCGGCGGCGACAAACATCTTGCGGAGCGCCGCCTGTCCGTCGCCGATGTCCTTCAGGCCGAGCGTGCCGACGATCTCGCCCTCACACAGCGCAACCCAGAACTGCCCCTTGCCGGATTGATAGAAATCGGGGATCGCCGCAAGGTCCGGCTGATCGGCCGCGCTGATGGAAATCCCGAATTCCTCCTGCTGGATCGGCAGGATCACCGAGATCACGCCGTCCCTGTCAGCGGGCTGGTAGGCTCGGACGGTGATCTCGTTCATCGTTATTGTCGCTTTACGCCTGCGTCCCGCCGACGGTCACCTGGTCCATTCTGAGGTGCGGCTGGCCGACGCCGACCGGAACCCACTGGCCCGCCTTGCCGCAGTTGCCGATGCCGGTGTCGAGCTTCATGTCGTTGCCGACCATCGAGACGCGCTTCATGGCCTCCGGGCCATTGCCGATCAGCATGGCGCCCTTGATCGGCGCACCGATCTTGCCGTTTTCGATCAGATAGGCCTCGGTGCAGCCGAACACGAACTTGCCGGATGTGATGTCGACCTGGCCGCCGCCGAACGAGACGGCGTAGATACCCTTCTTGACCGAGGAGATGATCTCCTCCGGCGTCTTGTCACCACCGAGCATATAGGTGTTGGTCATGCGCGGCATCGGCACATGCGCGTAGCCCTGCCGACGTCCGTTGCCCGTCGGTGCCATGCCCATCAGGCGCGCGTTCTGACGGTCCTGCATGTAGCCGACCAGCTTGCCCTTTTCGATCAACACGTTGTAGGCGGAAGGCGTGCCCTCGTCGTCGATGGTGATCGAGCCGCGACGGTTGTCTATCGTGCCGTCATCGACGACGGTGACGCCTGGTGCGGCCACCATCTGTCCAAGCAGTCCGGCGAATGCCGATGTTTTCTTGCGGTTGAAGTCGCCTTCCAGACCGTGGCCGACGGCTTCGTGCAGCATGACACCAGGCCAGCCGGCGCCGAGAACGACGTCCATCGTGCCGGCCGGCGCGTCGATCGCTTCAAGATTGACCAGTGCCTGCCGCAGCGCCTCGTCGGCGCCGTGCTGCCAGCTGCCTTCGCTAATGAAATCGCCGAAGCCGATGCGACCACCGCTGCCGTAGGAGCCCGATTCCTGCCGATCGCCTTCACCGACGACGACGGAAATGTTGATGCGCGTCATCGGGCGGATGTCGCGAACGCGGTGCCCATCGGCCCGCAGGATGTCCACGACCTGCCAGCTTGCCGCCACCGACGCGGTGACCTGACGAACCTTGTCGTCCTTGCCGCGCAGATAGGCGTCGATATCCTGCAGCACCTTGGCCTTGTGCTCGAACGTCGGAGAGCCGATCGGGTTGTCGTCGCCGTAGAACTTCTTGTTGGTACCTTGCGGCGCGGCGGCATAGCTTCCGGCGTAGCCGCGGGTCACCGCGCCGACGGCGTCAGCGGCGCGCTTGAGTGCTGCAACGGAGAGATCGCCCGCATGGGCGTAGCCAACCGCATCACCGGCGACGGCGCGCAGACCGAATCCCTGTTCGGTATTGAAGCTGCCGCCCTTCAGGCGTCCGTTATCGAACATCAGCGATTCCGCCTGGGAATGTTCGATGTAGAGCTCCCCGTCATCGGCGCCCGAAAGCGCCTCGGCAACGAGCGAGCGTACTTTCGCTTCGTCGGCATCGAAAAGCGTGAGGAGATCGGTATTCATGTCTTTATGCTCCGCTAAAGCAGGAATGCTTTCAGCCGATGTAGGTCCCGTGGACGGTTCGAGCAAGCCCCGAAAGTCGAGAGATCAGGCCCAGGATCAAGGGAGGGCGTCGTAGCCTTCGGCAAAGCCCTTGAGGTCGACGGGGATGCCGATGCCTTCCTCGGGCGTCTGGAAGACGATGAAGGTCGCACTGGCGCCGCTGCGGAAGGTCTTCAGCAGTTCGTCTTCAAGAACGACTTCCGCGTAGCAGCCGTCGGCGAAGCAGCGCACGAAGTAGGCGCGGCCGATATCCTTGCCGTCGACATTGAGGCCGAGGCCGTTCGGCAGCAGCACGCCGAGCGGGGCGAGAACGCGAAGAATCTTGGATTTGCGGTCAGCCGTCTTCAGGACGACGACCGACAAGCCGACTTCCGGACGGTCTTCGGCGATGACGTTCTGCATGAGCGCGCATTGCTCGGCCGATGCGCCCGCCGGCTTGTCGCACACCACGGACCAAGCGCCATGGTTCGATCTGACGTTGCCCGGAGCCTGTGGCTGCGTCTGTCCCGGTGTCGCCTGCGATGCCGGAGGTGTTGGCGAAGGCTGCGCCGGCGCGGGCTGCTGCGCAAATGCGGGAGCAGTCGTCGCGGCCGCAATGCACGCCGTCAGCAAGAATGGCCGTGCGAGGGAACGGAAACCCATGAAAACCTCTGCAGTTCGAATCAGTGGCGTTAAGTTGGGGCCCGTCGCTCGAAATGAAAAGCCCCGCTGGCTGAAAAGCCGGGGACTGCGGCGGAAATGGGACGTTTGGCCCGGAATGTTGTTTCCTTCAGCCAGTCCAAGCTCTACCTCTTCGCAGTGCAGCATTAAAACAGCGAATGTTTCGTTGCGCTTGAGGGAGGCATCTTCAAGCAAAAATGCCGCATAGACAAATGCTTTGGCCTGTTGCGGCGGATGCCAAACTGTGGTTTGAAGCGCAGAGATGGCAAGGATTCTGCGCGCATTTTACGCAGATCAGCGCTCGAGGGAGATTTTAACGTGATTAAGAAGGCTTATGCAGCTCTGACCGCGCTGGTCTGTCTGCTTTTTGCTTCCGGCAGTTATGCCGACCAGCCGATGCCGTGGCAGGCGACGTTGCAGCCGGCAGCCACGCCGATCATGCGGGACATTCATTGGTTCGAACAATATACCCTGTGGTTTATCGTTCCGATCACGCTCTTCGTACTGGTTCTTCTGATCGTCGTCTGTCTCAAGTTCCGCGCCGGCGCAAACCCGGTGCCTTCCAAGACGAGCCACAACACGCTGATCGAGATCGCCTGGACCGTGGGACCGGTTCTGGTGCTTCTCTTCCTCGCCGTGCCGTCGTTCAACCTGCTGACGGCGCAGCTGACGCTGCCCGAGAATCCTGACGTCACGATCAAGGCGACCGCGACGCAGTGGCAGTGGAATTACGAATATGAAGGCTCGGGCGAAAACCCACTCGCGTTCGATTCGTTCCTGCTCAAGGATGCCGATCGCGCAGCCGCCGGCAAGGAAGACAAGGCGATCTATCCGCGCCTCCTGACTGTCGACAACGAATTGGTTCTGCCTGTTAACAAGACGGTCCGCGTCCTCGTGACCGCGGCTCCGACCGACGTTATCCACGCATTCGCCATGCCGTCCTTCGGCGTGAAGATCGACGCTGTACCGGGTCGTCTGAACGAGACCTGGTTCCGTGCTGAGCGTGAGGGGCTCTTCTACGGCCAGTGTTCCGAACTCTGCGGCAAGGATCATGCGTTCATGCCGATCGCCATCCGCGTCGTCTCCGAGGACAAGTACAAGCAGTGGCTGACAGCGGCCGCCGCTGATCTGCCCGGAGCCTACAAGGCACTCATGGCTGCAACCGATGGTCCTGCAAAGACCACCGATGTTGCCGAAAACGTCGCACAGTAAGGGAAGAGGGAACGGGACTATGGCTGGACCTTCCGCACACGATCATTCGCATGATCACGATCACGGCGCACACGCCCATGATGATCATCACCATGACCACTCGCACAAGCCGAGCTTCATCAATCGCTGGTTCTTTTCGACGAACCACAAGGACATCGGCACGCTCTACCTGATCTTCGCGATCATCGCCGGCATCATCGGCGGCGCGCTCTCCGTTGCCATGCGCATGGAGCTGCAGGAGCCGGGTATCCAGATCTTCCACGGTCTGGCAGCCATGGTTTACGGCTATGAAGGCGATGCCGCCATCGATGGCGCCAAGCAGATGTTCAACATGTTCACCACGGCGCACGCGCTGATCATGATCTTCTTCATGGTCATGCCGGCGATGATCGGTGGCTTCGCCAACTGGATGGTGCCGATCATGATCGGTGCGCCTGACATGGCGTTCCCGCGTCTGAACAACATCTCCTTCTGGCTGATCGTTCCGGCTTTCCTTTTGCTCATCATGTCGATGTTCGTCGAAGGTCCTGCCGGCGCTTACGGCGCAGGTGGCGGCTGGACGATGTATCCGCCGCTGTCGAGCTCCGGTACGCCCGGTCCGGCTGTCGACCTTGCGATCTTCGCGCTCCACATTGCAGGTGCGTCCTCGATCCTCGGTGCGATCAATTTCATCACCACGATCCTGAACATGCGCGCTCCGGGCATGACGCTGCACAAGATGCCGCTGTTTGCCTGGTCGGTCTTGATCACCGCCTTCCTGCTCCTGCTGTCGCTTCCGGTTCTGGCCGGCGCCATCACCATGATGCTGACCGACCGCAACTTCGGTACGTCCTTCTTCGTACCGGAAGGCGGCGGCGACCCGATCCTCTACCAGCACCTGTTCTGGTTCTTCGGTCACCCGGAAGTCTACATCCTGATCCTGCCCGGCTTCGGCATCGTCAGCCACATCATCTCGACCTTCTCGAAGAAGCCGGTTTTCGGCTACCTCGGCATGGCCTACGCCATGGTCGCGATCGGTGCCGTCGGCTTCGTCGTCTGGGCACACCACATGTACACGGTCGGCCTGTCGCTCGATGCGCAGCGCTACTTCGTCTTCGCAACGATGGTCATCGCCGTTCCGACGGGCGTGAAGATCTTCTCCTGGATCGCGACGATGTGGGGTGGCTCGATCACCTTCCGCACGCCGATGGTCTGGGCGATCGGCTTCATCTTCCTGTTCACCGTCGGTGGTGTTACGGGCGTCCAGCTCGCCAACGCCGGCCTCGACCGTTCGCTGCATGACACCTACTACGTCGTGGCTCACTTCCACTACGTTCTGTCGCTCGGCGCCGTCTTCGCCATCTTCGCTGCCTGGTACTACTGGTTCCCGAAGATGACCGGCTACATGTACAACGAGTTCCTCGGCAAGGCGCACTTCTGGGTCATGTTCATCGGCGTCAACCTGGTGTTCTTCCCGCAGCACTTCCTCGGCCTCGCCGGCATGCCGCGCCGCTACATCGACTATCCGGATGCATTTGCCGGCTGGAACTACGTTTCCTCCATCGGCTCGTATATCTCGGCCTTCGCGGTTCTGATCTTCCTCGTCGGTGTCTTCGAAGCCTTCGCCAAGAAGCGCGTCGCTGGCGACAATCCCTGGGGTGAAGGTGCAACGACGCTGGAATGGCAGCTGTCTTCGCCGCCGCCATACCACCAGTGGGAACAGCTCCCGCGCATCAAGTAAGGTGCGAGCAATTGCGATCGCCGCATGTTAGAGTGCGGCGATCGCCTTCAAGTTTGCAGGACGAGATAATGACAGTAATCGGCAATCGCAAAACTCTTGCACATGACGGCGAATTTCGCCTGTCGGAAGCAAGCGCACGCGATTATTTCGAGCTTCTGAAGCCACGCGTGATGTCGCTTGTGGTCTTCACCGCATTCGCGGGTCTGGTCGTGGCGCCAGGCCACATCAACCCGGTCATCGGCCTGATTGCCATTCTCTGCATCGCGGTCGGAGCAGGCGCCTCGGGCGCGCTCAACATGTGGTACGATGCCGATATCGATGCCATCATGACGCGGACCGCCAAGCGTCCGATCCCGGCTGGCAATATCATGCCCAACGAGGCGCTCGCCTTCGGCCTGGTTCTTTCCTGTTTCTCGGTCACCATCCTCGGGCTCGCCGTCAATTGGCTCGCAGCCTCGATCCTGGCCTTCACGATCTTCTTCTACGCCGTCGTCTATACGATGTGGCTGAAGCGCTCGACGCCGCAGAACATCGTCATCGGCGGTGCCGCCGGCGCCTTTCCTCCGATGATCGGCTGGGCCTGCGTGACAGGTACGGTGACGATCGAGAGCGTCGTTCTGTTCATGATCATCTTCCTGTGGACGCCGGCGCACTTCTGGGCGCTCGCTCTCTTCAAGATGGGCGATTACGAGGCCGTCGGCGTTCCGATGCTGCCGAACGTATCGGGTGAGCGCACGACGAAGCACCAGATCGTTCTTTATGCGGTGCTGACGGCGATCTGTGGCGTTCTGCCTTCCGCCCTTGGTTTCGCAAGCATCGGCTATGGTCTCGTTGCCGCGGCCCTTGGCGCGATCTTCGTCTACTGTTCCATCGCCGTCTGGCGGATGCCCGACGGCGATGAGAAGATGGTTCCGGCCAAGAAGCTCTTTGCCTATTCGATCTTCTATCTGTTCGCTGTCTTCTCCGCCCTGATGTTCGATCGGCTCGCTGCCGTGCTGGTATCGCATACGGGAGGTCTGCTTTGATAGATACGGTGAAGCTCACGGACGCGCAGCGTAAATCGCGGCGCAACCGAAACGTTGCTCTTGGTCTGGTTCTCGCCGGGCTGGTGATCCTTTTCTACGCAATTACGATCGTCAAGTTCACGTCGGGGCACATGTGAGATGAGCGGGATGCCGAGCACACCTGAAAAGCCGCGCAACAATGGCGCCGTGGTTTTCATGTGCCTGTCCTTTGTCGTCGGCATGGGTGCTGCGAGCTATGCCGCCGTGCCGCTCTATCGAATGTTCTGTCAGCTCACCGGCTATAACGGCACGACGCAGCGCGTCGAACAGGCATCGACAGTCGTTCTCGACCGCAAGATGCGCGTCACCTTCGACGCCAATGTCGCGCCCGGTCTCGAATGGGAGTTCAAGCCGGTCGAACGCGAGGTCAATCCGCGCATCGGCGAGACCATCCAGGTGAATTTCGTCGCGGTGAACAAGTCGAACGAGCCGCAGCGCGGCCAGGCTGTGTTCAATGTGACGCCTGGCGAAGCCGGCGCCTATTTCAACAAGGTGCAGTGCTTCTGCTTCAACGAGACCGTGCTGAAGCCGGGCGAGAAGCTCGAGATGCCGGTCGTGTTCTACATTGATCCAGATATTACCAAGGCCGTTGAATCGAAGGACATTCACACGGTTACCTTGTCCTATACCTTCTACCCGAAGGAAGGCCCGAAGCCGGTGGCCTTGAACGAGGGTGGTGCGGGAAAGCTTGAAAAGAAACTTTGATTGAGGGTTCGTTTCCGGCTAAGCCGGAGCGGAGAGGAAGAGATCCGGGGATAGCTTACATGGCTGATGCTCATCAGAAAAATCACGATTACCACATCATCGATCCAAGCCCGTGGCCGTTGCTGGCCTCGATCGGCGCCTTCATCATGGCGTTCGGCGGTGTTGGCTTCATGCGCTACATCAATGGGGGATCGCTGCACATCTTCGGCATCGAATGGGCGCATCCGTGGCTGTTCTTCATCGGCCTGGCACTCGTTCTCTACGTCATGTACGGCTGGTGGGCGGATACCGTAAAGGAAGCGCACGAAGGGGCTCATACCCGCGTCGTGTCGCTGCATCTGCGCTACGGCATGATCATGTTCATCGCTTCGGAAGTGATGTTCTTCGTTGCCTGGTTCTGGGCCTATTTCGACGCAAGCCTCTATCCGCATGAGGCGATCCAGGCGTCGCGTCTCGCCTTCACCGGCGGTCAGTGGCCGCCGAAGGGCATCGAGGTTCTCGACCCGTGGCATCTGCCGATCTACAACACCGTCATCCTGCTCCTGTCGGGCACGACGGTCACCTGGGCGCACCACGCGCTGCTGCACAACGATCGCAAGGGCCTCGTTCAGGGACTGACCCTGACTGTGTTGCTGGGTGTCCTGTTCTCGAGCGTTCAGGCTTACGAATATGCGCACGCCCCGTTCGCGTTCAAGAACTCGATCTACGGCGCAACCTTCTTCATGGCGACAGGCTTCCACGGCTTCCACGTCCTGGTCGGAACGATCTTCCTGGTCGTCTGCCTCATTCGTGCGCTGCGTGGCGATTTCACCCCGAAGCAGCACTTCGGCTTTGAGGCGGCTGCCTGGTATTGGCACTTCGTTGACGTCGTCTGGCTGTTCCTGTTCTTCAGCATCTACGTCTGGGGCGGCTGGGGTGCGCCGCTCGCCGCGGGCTGAGCGAACGTCGGATAAGAATGAAAAAGGCGGGTGCTGTGGCGCCCGCCTTTTTTGTTTCCGTCAGCGCAGTCCGGCGAGCTGTTCGAAAGCGGATGGCTGGGCAATGCCGAGATCGAGCTGGTGGCGAATGGCTTCGGCGCACTCCGCGGGCGTCAGCACCCCCGTATCGAGTTCCATGTCGTAGATGCCGGGGATATGCACTTCTTTCTGCCACAGCCGGACCTGTTGCGGGATCGCGTCCGTTTCGCCGCCTCTGACATAGAGTGTCTCGCGACCGGGCTCGACGATCTCGCGGCGCTTCATGATGACTTCGATCGGACATCTGACGCCGACGAAAAGCACAGGCAGCCCCTCCAGGCGCCGCGCGCAATCGGCAAGAATGCCAAGCGGCTGAGAGTAGCTGTCATGATGGCCGAGATCGGCGACGATGTTGAGGCCGAGCCCGGCATGGATGGCGATCGACTCGTAGAGCGCGGCATAGAAAAACGGCACCATCTCCTCGAGATCCGGGCGTTCCCCGCCCGGCCGCAGCCCGATCCCGGGCAGGTAGCGCTCCGGTGTCATCCCGTTATAGGCATCGACGCCGAGGTTCATCCAGGGGCCGTCGAAATGCTCCTGGATCGCCTTGGCGATCGACGATTTTCCACTGCGCGGGGCACCGTTCAGGATCACGATCTGTCCAGCCGAGCTGTCGTATGTCATCAGTTTTCTTCTTCTGTTTGGCGCGAATCGCTGGGGCGAAAGAGCGCAGGGATTTCCCTTCGTTCTGCGAATACTTTATGGGTGAGTTAAGGCGGGGCTCCGGTTGGCCACAGGCAATTCGAAGGATAGCATGAACGAGGACAGCGCGCATTTCCCACCGGTCGATCCGGTGAAGACAGGCATCAGGGGATGCTGCCCTCGCTGCGGCCAGGGAAAGCTCTTCAACGGCCTGCTGGCGCTGAAACCGCGCTGCGCGGCCTGTGGCCTCGACTACGATTTCGCCGATGCCGGCGATGGCCCTGCGGTGTTCGTCATTCTGATCGTCGGCTTCATCGTCATCGGCTCGGTGCTTTGGCTCGACGTCAATTATGCGCCGCCGATCTGGCTGCACATCCTGCTGTTCGGTCCGCTCACCATTGTTCTCTCCCTGCTGGCCCTGCGCTGGTGCAAGGGTATCCTGATCGCGATGCAGTATCGCCATAACGCCAGCGAGGGGCGACTTTCCCGTGACTGAATTTCATGTTTCGGCGCCACGCCGACAGCGGTCGGTGCTGACAGGCATCGCGGTGCTTGTCGCGCTCGCCATCCTGCTTACGCTCGGCACCTGGCAGGTCGAACGGCTCCAGTGGAAGGAGAAGCTGCTGGCCGATATCACCGAGCGTCGGGAGGCGCCGCCGGCGTCGCTTGCCGATGTCGAGGCGATCGCGGCAAAGGGCGAAGATGTCGATTATCGCCACATCACCGTCAGCGGCGAATACGTCAACAGCAAGGAGCGGCACTTCTTCGCCACCTGGCGTGGCCAGACGGGCTTCTACGTCTACACCCCGCTTCAGTTGGCCGATGGCCGCTATCTCTTCGTCAACCGGGGTTTCGTTCCTTACGACAACAAGGAACCGGAAATGCGCATGCAGGGGCAGCTCACCGATCGGCAAACGGTGACCGGTCTTGCTCGCGCGAAACTGCCGGGCAAG
Source organism: Rhizobium sp. Root708 (assembly GCF_001429725.1). Taxonomy (GTDB): domain Bacteria; phylum Pseudomonadota; class Alphaproteobacteria; order Rhizobiales; family Rhizobiaceae; genus Rhizobium. Next base: position 321,287 of record NZ_LMHV01000043.1, read on the forward strand.
CCGTCTTGGGTGGTGCCTGACAATGATGTCGCCAAGAACATCTTCTACTGGAAGGACCTCGACGTGATGGCGTCGAGCGTCGAGCTCGACGGGAAACAGGTTGTTCCCTTCTTCGTCGACGCGGACGATACCCCCAATCCGAAAGGGATGCCGATCGGCGGCGTTACGGATGTCGACCTGCCGAACAATCACCTGCAATATGCCTTCACATGGTACGGGCTTGCGGCAACGCTTGTGATCATCGTTCTGGTCGCTCGCTTCCGCAAGCGAGGTCCGGCGCAATAGTATCGCTTCAATTCCTGCCTATATTGGGCTAGACAGCGCTATCCCTACGAACCGGAACAGACATGAATATTGCGGCGAAACCTCCCTTGACGATCAGGCTCTGCGGACCGCGCGGCTTTTGCGCCGGCGTCGACCGCGCCATCCAGATCGTCGTGCTGGCGCTGAAATCCTACGGTGCGCCTGTTTATGTCCGCCACGAGATTGTCCATAACAGGTATGTCGTGGAAGGCCTGGAAGCCAAGGGCGCCGTCTTCGTCGAAGAGCTCGACGAGATCCCTGAAGAGCATCGCGCCCAGCCGGTCGTCTTCTCCGCCCACGGGGTGCCGAAATCCGTTCCGGAAGATGCAAGCACCCGCAATCTCTTCTATCTCGATGCCACATGCCCGCTGGTCTCCAAGGTGCACAAGCAGGCGATGCGCCACAACAAGCTCGGCCGTCATGTCGTCCTGATCGGTCACGCCGGCCACCCGGAAGTGATCGGCACGATGGGCCAGCTGCCGGAAGGGTCGGTATCCCTGATCGAAACGATCGAGGACGCCGACGCCTACGAGCCCGCCGATCCCGACAATCTGGGTTTCGTGACGCAGACGACGCTCTCGGTGGATGACACGGCCGGCGTGATCACGCGCCTGCATGAGCGCTTCCCCAACCTGACGGCGCCTGCCGCCGACTCGATCTGCTACGCCACGACCAACCGCCAGGAAGTGGTCAAGCAGGCAGCACCCGGCTGCGATCTCTTCATCATCGTCGGTGCTCCGAACTCGTCGAACTCCAAACGGCTGGTCGAGGTGGCGCTGCGGGCAGGGGCGAGGAAGTCGCTCCTGGTGCAACGCGCCTCGGAGCTCGATTGGGATGATATCGGCCCGATCTCGACGCTTGGCCTGTCTGCCGGCGCGTCGGCGCCCGAGGTTATCGTCAACGAGATCATCGAAGCCTTCCGTGCGCGCTTCGACGCCAGGGTCGAACTCGCCGAGACAGTTCAGGAAAACGAGCATTTCCTCGTCAACCGGGAACTGCGCAACATCGAGCTGACGCATGAGGACATGGCGTGGGTGAATGGATAAGGCGCATCCCGTGATACGGGCGTAATCGTCGAGGGGACGATTACGGCGCCAGTAACCGCTCCGGCCGGGCGGCATCATAACGGATCAAACATTTTTCGCGGGACATAAATTGGCAGTTTACACCGATATTTCAGAAGACGATTTGAAGTGGTTCCTGACGGAGTACGAGGCAGGCACGCTGCTGTCCTACAAGGGCATCGCGGAAGGCGTCGAGAACTCCAACTTCCTGCTGCATACCAGCAAGGATCCGTTGATCCTCACCCTCTACGAGAAGCGCGTCGAGAAGAACGATTTGCCGTTCTTCCTCGGCTTGATGCAGCATTTGGCTGCCGGCGGCCTGTCCTGCCCGCTGCCGCTGCCGCGCAAGGACGGGGCACTGCTCGGCACGCTTTCCGATCGTCCGGCAGCTTTGATCTCCTTCCTGGAAGGCATGTGGCTGCGCAAGCCCGAAGCAAAGCACTGCCGCGAGGTCGGCAAGGCGCTGGCAAAGATGCACGTCGCCGGTGAAGGCTTCGAACTGAAGCGCCCCAACGCCCTGTCGGTCGACGGCTGGAAGGTGCTTTGGGAGAAGTCGGAGGCGCGCGCAGACGAAGTCGAGAAGGGGCTGCAGAACGAGATCCGCGGCGAACTCGATTTCCTCGCCGGCCACTGGCCGAAGGACCTGCCATCCGGTGTCATCCACGCCGATCTCTTCCCCGATAACGTCTTCTTCCTCGGCGATGATCTCTCGGGCCTGATCGATTTCTATTTCGCCTGCAACGACCTCCTGGCCTACGACGTCTCGATCATCCTGAACGCCTGGTGCTTCGAGAAGGACGGCGCCTACAACATCACCAAGGGCATGGCGATGCTGGAGGGCTACCAGAGCGTCCGGCCGCTGAGCGACGCCGAACTGGCAGCGCTGCCGATCCTGTCGCGTGGCTCGGCGCTGCGGTTCTTCCTGACCCGGCTCTATGACTGGCTGACGACGCCGGAGGGCGCGATGGTCACCAAGAAGGATCCGCTCGAATATCTGCGCAAGCTGCGCTTCCACCGGCAGATCGCCAACGCCGTCGAATACGGGCTCTCGGCATGAAGCACGTCGATATCTACACTGACGGGGCCTGCTCCGGAAATCCCGGCCCCGGCGGCTGGGGCGCGGTGCTGCGCTACGGCGACGTCGAGAAGGATCTTTGCGGCGGCGAGGCGGATACCACCAACAACCGCATGGAGCTGCTGGCCGCCATCTCGGCGCTGACGGCGCTAAAGAGCGCCTGTGAAGTCGATCTCCACACAGACAGCAAATACGTCATGGACGGCATCTCCAAGTGGATCTTCGGCTGGAAAAAGAACGGCTGGAAAACCGCCGACAAGAAGCCGGTGAAGAACGGCGAACTCTGGCAGGCGCTTGATGTCGCCAACCAGCGCCACAAGGTCACATGGCACTGGGTCAAGGGCCACGCCGGCCATCCTGAAAACGAGCGCGCCGACGAGCTTGCCCGCAAGGGCATGGAGCCGTTCAAGAAGCGGTAGAGGCGGCTCAACCCGCGTAAAAACAGCCACATGAGGCGCTTGCCTGAATCAATCCGGCAAGCGCTTGAATCAACGCTCGAGGAGGGCTGCGGTGCGTGTCATCTCGCTGAACGCCTGGGGCGGAAAGCTCTATGAGCCGCTGATCCGCTATCTTCGCGATGCCGATCCCGACGTCCTCTGCCTGCAGGAAGTGACCCGCTCGGTCGGCGTCGCCTCGGACTGGCTGGAGTATCGTGACGGAAGCCACATCCTGCCGCAGCGTGCCAATCTCTTCGACGAGATCAAGACAATCCTTCGCGATCACGACGCCTTCTTCGCACCAACGGCACGCGGCACGCTCTTCGACGGCAAGAAGCTGGTCTCGTCCGAATTCGGGCTCGCGACCTTCGTGCGCAACAGCTATCCGGTTATCGGTCGTGCGATGGATTTCGTGCACGGCGACTTCTCCAGTGATGGCTACGGTGAGCATCCGCGCCCGCGCAATGCCGATTGCATCAGGCTCTTCGACTACGCCAGTAACAGGCCCATCACCATCGCCCAACTGCATGGCCTGCGCGACCTCGCCGGCAAGGGCGACACGCCGGCCCGCCGCGCCCAGGCGCAATCTCTGGTCTCGCTGATCAGCCGCATCTGGCGTACCGGCGAACGGCTCGTCGTTTGCGGCGATCTCAATTTACTGCCCGATAGCGCGACCTTCACGACGCTGGCCGAACTCGGCCTCACCGATCTGGTCACCTCCCGAGTCCATACAGACACCCGGACCTCGCACTACACCAAGGAGGGCCGCTACGCCGATTACATGCTGGTGACGCCCGATGTTGATGTGGCGACCTTCGACCCGGTGGCGCAGCCCGAGGTTTCCGATCACCGCGCGCTGCTGTTGGAGATCGAATAGGGCATCACTGCCCGGCAACGGCGAGATAGGCCGAGATCGTCGCGATCGACAGCACCGTCGAGGCAAGCACGACGCGCCCCGTCAGGCTCGCTTCCCGGCCATAAAATTCCGCCAGCATGAAAGGCCCGGTGCCAGTCGGCAGCGCTGCAAGCAGGACGGCGGTGTGCACGGCAACCGGTGGCAGCTTGAGTAGCGGACCGGCGATGATCCAGGTCACGGCAGGTTGCGCGATCAACTTTAGCCCGACGAGGATGCCTGTCGTCGCCGCCCGTTCGGTGGCAGCCCCGGCCTTCGACCCTGCCAGGAACAGGCCGAGCGCGATCAATGCGCAGGGCGAAGCCGCGCCACCGAGAAGCTTCAGGAAGGAATGCATCGGCGCCGGCAACGGCACGCCGGAGAGCATGAACAGCGCGCCGATAATAGGCGCGATCAGCAGCGGGTTTTTGGCCAGTGAGAAGAAGGTCTTCGTCGCGATATCGCGCCGCCGCGTCTCCGATTGCAGGCCGCCTTCGATCAGCACGATCGCGACCGCGAAGAGCACGCAGACCGTCAGGATCGTCGAGATCAGCGTCGGCGCCATGCCGGAATCTCCGACCAGCGACAGCACCAGTGGAAAACCGACGAAGCCGGTGTTGGCGTAGCTGGCATTGAGGCTGTCGATCGCCGCATCGGCAAGCTGCCGTCCCTTGGCCATCCGCCACCACAGCGTCGCGCCGAAGATGATGGCGCAGCCCGATGTAAACGCCAGGATGAAGCCGGGCTGCCAGATCTGCGCGACCTTGGCATTGGCCATGATGTCGAAGAGCAGGGCAGGCAGCGCCAGATAGACCACCAGCCGGTTCACCTCCCGCGTTGCGTTCGGGCCGAGCGCGCCTGATTTCCGCGCAATCCATCCGGTCAGTATCAAGGCGAAGATTGGCAGGACGATCAGGAGATTGGTCAGCATCGGAGAACTCGAGTTGCAAAGACCATTGTCTAGCGCCTGACATCAAGATAATCCAATGTCGGTTTGATGGCTGATCGATGCATCTGAGGTATTGAATGGATACGCGCCACATGCGCTATTTCGTGGCCCTTGCCGAGACCCTGCACTTCGGCCACGCGGCTGCGCGCATGAACATGAGCCAGCCGCCCTTCAGTCGCCAGATCGCCGCGATCGAGCGGACCCTGGGTGCCCGGCTGTTCGAACGCAACTCCCGCAACGTCGCGCTGACGGCGGCGGGCAAGCATTTCCTCGGAGAGTGCCGCGCCGTGCTCGCTCATTTCGACGCCGCCTGCCGCGACGTGCAGCTGGTGGCATCAGGCGCAAAGGGCGAACTGAAGCTCGGCTTCATGATGAACGCCGCCTACAGCGTCGTGCCGTCCCTGGTGCGAGTCTATTCCGAGACACGGCCCGAAGTGCGCCTCGTGCTCGAAGAGAGAATCCCGACCGATATCGAGGAGATGCTGATCGAGGGCCGCCTCGACGCCGCCGTCACCTTCGGCGGCAGTCCAGCGCCACACCTGCGCACCGCGCTTCTCGCCCGCGACCGCCTGCGCCTGATCGTGCCCGACCATCATCCCCTGGCGCGGGTCGACGAAGCCGAGCCGAAGCATCTGGAAGGCGAACGACTGATCGCCGCGCCCGCAAGCGTCACGCCCACGCTGCGCGATGCCATCAGAAACTACTGCGTGGCCGCAGGCGTCGTCCCGCATTTCGCGCTCGAACCGCGCCTGCAGCACACCATCATCCGGCTCGTCGCAGAAGGCCTCGGTATCGCGCTGATCCCGCAATCACTGTGTACGGATCTTGCCGAGGGGCTGGTATCCAGACCGATCGCAAACGCCCCGGAGTTCGACATCGTGCTTTGCGCCTCCGCCACTTCGAACAATCCCGCTGTTCCACAGCTGTTTGAGGTCGCGAAGTCGCTCCGCGAGGGTGCGTGATCGCCGGAAGAGACCATTCATGCCCCCGGCGCTTTGCCAAACTCGGAGGTATTTGCTATCTCGGTAGATGGAAACAGCGAGATAGGCCGGGTTTCCGAATGAATCCGGCAACCGCTTGCATGCATGCCGCGCCCTTTTCCGAAAATCCTATCGGCGGAAATCAGACAAAATCGTGTGGCAAAGCTTGCTGCTGGACCACCGGAAACCAAGGAAAACCATGACTGCTTCGATCGATTTTGACTGTCAGGCCTGCGGTGCCTGCTGCTCGTTTTCGTCGAGCTGGCCGAGGTTCTCCACCGAGACCGACGAGGAACTGGACGAGATTCCGCCGCACTTCGTTTCCGATGACCAGCAGGGTATGCGCTGCCACGGCGACCGCTGCGTCGCCCTGCACGGCCGCGTCGGCGTTAACACCTCATGTTCGATCTACGAGATCCGTCCGGACGTCTGCCGCGCCTGCATGCCCGGAGACGGCGCCTGTCTCGAGGCCCGCGCCGCCTATGGGTTCGGCTAACGCCGCCGCCGCGCCAGAAGCGGCCATTGCAGTGATCCGTCCGAAAGGCTATGCGTTCTGACTGACCTGCAGACGGAGAACCGAAATTATTAAAGTGATGGTATTGCTGCACAGTGCCGTTGGCACAGATTGGCAGTCACCCCCTCAAGGAACGAGCCTGAAGACTCTCAGCGAAGCTGAAGAGCAAGGTTTCATCCTTATCCGAGGGGAATTCCAGAAACGGCAATTCCGCCTTACGGAAACCGGTCTGGAACATGTCGAGCGCGATCGGCGACGTCTGCAAGCTCGCAAGCACTAACTGGTCATACCGCAGTAACGTCTATCTTGCGCGATTGCGGTCATTTGATCTTGGCAATATGAGACGCTTTTCGAGATACGGTCGGGGAAAATCCAACGGCTTCGTAGAACATCGCGGCTTGTCGTGTGTCTGTGAACAGTCGTACGCACGCGAACGAAATCCGGGCGACGCCGAGGAGGTGTCCGACCATGGCAGACGCAATGCCCTGCCGACGTGCTATCTTGAGAACATACAAGTGGCGCAGACGGCCTACGGCGCTATCTCCGGCGTAGGGATCAATGTTAAGCCCGCAGATGGCTACCAGGCTTTCGTTTTGAAAGGCTCCGATCAATGCTTCCCCCGGCGCGTCAAATCGGTTGGCCGCTGATTGCCATTCGATCGTGAGCTTGTCGATGAAGCGGAAGCCGTCTCTCGCTGCCTCAGTTCGAAGCGCCTCGATGTCGCACGGCAAGTCCCCAAGGTGCTTAATTTCCGTAGCAGCGAGCATACCGGCCTCGTAATTTTGGATAAGTTATCACGCCTCTCGGTAAGGGGTCGCCGAGATGACTGCAATGGGCCGATAGCCGACATCGCGCCAACCGCTTCGCGCCAGAAGCGGAATGTAGAGCCATACGTGCCGCGACCCCGAAGAGCCGCGGCAGGCAATCAGGCGACGTCTTGCAGTTGGGCTTCCCCGTCGTGAAGGAAGCAGGCCTTATTGAAAAGGCCGAGATCGACGAAGTTCGGAAGGCGGATGTCGCGGATATCGGGAAGTCGTTTGCTAGATGGATCAAACGACCGGTCGATCTGCGAGATGAAACCTAGAACAACGCCCGTCCGTTGTGCGAAGTCGCCAAGCGTTTGAACCTGCTCGGAAAGAGCGGGTTTGCTGCGGTTCTGGTCGAGTACCTGGAGATAGTCGATGACCGCGACTGTTCCCGGCTCCGATACCGACAGATGGCTTATGATGTAGTCCGCGCTGATCTCATCGGACGTGACAATTCGCACCCTGTCGGCAACGCCGTCGGTATCGCCCTCCAGCGCTCGAAGATGCTTCCTTGCCTGTTGCTCCGTGAATTCCAGGCTGAACAAGAAGGCCGTGCGGCCAGCGCGGGCCGCGTCGATCAGAAGCTGAAGCCCGAGGGTGGTCTTGCCGTGGCCGGGACGCCCGGCGAGCAACAGCAGGTCGCCATTGCCAAGGCGAGACAGGAGCGTTTGGGAAAGCGGCCCGGAAGACATCCGGGACGACAACAGGCTCCATCTCGCAAACCCCTCGTCGCGGGCGATCTGGTCCAATGCTTGGTTGAGCGGAACCTTGTCATTCCGTGCCATCAGCTTGGCGCGGCGCTTGAGCTGAAATATCGGTGCAGAGAGTTTCATCGTAGACCTCCATTGCGAGCCGAAACGCAACCCCTCCTCATGCGATGCTCGAACAGATGGTTCGATGATCTGGCGTCACCCTGCATGTGCGATGCTGTCCCGAAAGGAGGGGGGAGGCTTGGGTCGAGCCTGTGGCCGAAACCTAGCGAGTTGCGCGATTCGCGACAAGACTGGCCCACGCACAAGGCCGAAAGCGATCCCGGTGCGAGGCAGCGGGTGATTTCTGGCCCCAGACGTGTAAGCTAAACGACAATCCAAGCTCACGGAGAACGCGCCTATGCCCCGTTTTCTTGCCGTCTACACGATCAAGCCAGAAGCCGTCCTAGCTTTTCGAGAACTGCCGAAAGTCGAGCAGGATGCAATCGATTCTGTCGGCGTCGCGCAGTGGGCAGCCTGGGAAGAAAGAAACGCCGCGTTCATCCTCGATCGTGGCGGCATGGTCGGAAAAACCACCCGTATAACCAAGGATGGGATCGCCAAGGCCGTGAACCCGTTCTGCGGCTATCTGGTGGTCGAGGCGGAAAACGCCGATGCCGCCGCACGGATGTTCGAGGACCACCCGCACATCACCGTGTTTCCCGGTGACGGTGTCGATATCATGCCCTTCGTGACCTGATTGCCCGGGGAAGCGTTCGCGCCGGATGCGGTCATTCCAAGGACCGGCCAAGCATCATCTAATCTGCAAATAGCAGGGGCGGCTGTACCACGACAGCCGCCCCCATTGCGTTACGTCCTCTCCAGACCGGAAAGAACCCCGACTGGATCAAGCCGCCTTCGCCACATCCCCATGCGGGTCGAGCACGAACTTCGTCGCGGCGCCATGGTCGAAGCTCTCGTAGCCCTGCACCGCCTCTTCGAGCGGAATGACCTTGGCGTTGACGATGTCGGCGATTGGCAGCCGGTCGTGCAGGATTGCCTGCATGAGCTGGCGGTTGTACTTCAGAACAGGCGTCTGGCCGGTATGGAACGACTGCGCCTTCGCCCAGCCGAGGCCGAAGCGGAGCGACAGGTTGCCGTTCTTGGCGGCATTGTCGACGGCGCCGGGATCCTCGGTCACGTAGAGGCCTGGAATGCCGATCGAGCCCGCCGCGCGGGTGATTTCCATCATCTGGTTCAGAACGATCGCCGGCTGCTCGCCGCCCGAATGGCCGCGCGCCTCGAAGCCGACGGCGTCGATGGCGCTGTCCACTTCGTTCGTGCCGGTCACCTGCGCGATCATGTCGCCGAGGCGGTCGCTCTTCGACAGGTCGATCGGCTCGAAGCCGACCCTGGCGGCATGGGCGAGGCGATCCTTGTTGAAGTCGCCGATCATCACGACGGCGGCGCCGAGGATGCGGGCGGAAGCAGCCGCCGCAAGCCCGACCGGGCCGGCACCGGCGACATACACCGTCGACCCGACTCCGACGCCGGCACGCACCGCGCCGTGGAAACCTGTCGGCAGGATGTCGGAGAGCATGGTCAGATCACGGATCTTTTCCATGGCGCGATCGCGATCCGGAAATTTCAGCAGGTTGAAGTCGGCATAGGGAATGGTCACGTAGCGGGCCTGCCCGCCGATCCAGCCGCCCATGTCGACATAGCCGTAGGCGCCGCCGGCGCGCGACGGATTGACGGTGAGGCAGACGCCGGTGTCCTGCGACTTGCAGCAGCGGCAGCGGCCGCAGGCGACGTTGAACGGCACCGAAACGATATCGCCGACGGCGAGCATCTCGACGTCGATGCCCTTCTCGATCACCTCGCCGGTGATCTCATGGCCGAGGACGAGGCCGGGCATGGCGGTGGTGCGGCCGCGCACCATGTGCTGGTCCGATCCGCAGATGTTGGTGGAGATCACTTTCAGGATGACGCCGTGCTCGATCCTGCGGCCATCGGGCGCCTCAAGTTTCGGATCGTCGATGTCGTGGATTTCGACCTTGCCAGGCCGCATGTAGACGACGCCTCGGTTCTTGCTCATTTCCATCTCCTCCGTTGAAAATGCATATTGCACGCAGGGCTCCTCTTTCCCGCGCGCTTGATATCGACAGATTAGACGAGAATGTAGGACGCGCCGTTCCGTTTACGACGGTTTGCGGCGTCGAATTGGTCGCGTCCTGCATGCGAGCTTTCGCCGAGGCCGTCCACCCAAGGCCATTCACCCAAGGCCATTCACATGGGGATGCAGTCAAAACGGCACAGCCTTGTCCCTTGCCCCTGCGATGTTTCTCCTTATGCTCGGCGGAAAACGGATCCGGGAGGTCACCACATGATCCTGCACTGCGTGCTGATGCGGCTGAAGGCAGCCATGACGGGGGATGAAAAGCAGTCCCTGTTCGACGCGATCGTCGGATTGAAACAGCTGATACCAGGCATCCTCGATATCAAGCATGGTCCGAACGTCTCGCCGGAGGGACTGCATGCCGGCTACGTCGATGGTTTTGCCGTGACCTTCGAGAGCGCGGATGCACGCGACGCCTATCTCGTGCACCCTGATCATGTCGCTGTCGGCGAGCGCATCGTCTCGTCGACGGACGGTGGACTGGGCGGTCTGATCGTCTTCGACCTACAGGTCTAGTAGGACATCAAGGGCTCAGCTCGATTTCCGCATCGCCGCGGCGATCTGATCGACGTTGAAGCGAAACATCTTTTCATAGGTAGGGGCGGGACCTTTCGCATCCGAGAGCGATTCGACGTAGAGCTCGCCGCCGGGCTCGGCGCCGGTTGCCTTCGCGACCTGGCGGACGAGGCGCGGATCGTTCGAGTTTTCGAAGAAGTAGGTTTTGACCCGCTCATGCTTGATCTGTTCGATCAGCTTGGCGACCTCGGCAGCGGAGGCCTCGCTTTCCGTCGATATCCCGATCGGCGCCATGAAGCTCACCCCATACTCGCGGCCGAAGTAGCCGAATGCATCATGGCTCGTCAGCACCTTGCGGCGATCCTCAGGTATCTTGTCGAAGGCCGATCGCGCGTAGGCATCGAGCGCATCGAGCTTCTCTCCGTAGGCCTTGGCGTTGCTCTCGAAGGCAGTCGCGTCGGCCGGGTCGGCTGATGCAAGCGCCTTCGCGATGTTGGCGACCCAGACCTTGACGTTGACGGGGCTGTTCCAGATGTGCGGATCGGTGATCGTCTTCCCATCCTCCTCCATGGTCCGCAGCGTGACGCCATCGGAGGCGACCACCGGCTTGCCCTGGTAGCCGGATGCACTGATCAGCCTGTCCATCCAGCCTTCGAGGCCTTCGCCGCTGACGAAGACGACACTCGCTTCCTTCAGGTTTCTGGCATTGGCCGGCGATGGCTCGAACTCATGGGGGTCGCCGTTCGGGCCGACGAGGCTGGTGACATGCACATGGTCGCCGCCCACCTGTTTGACGACATCAGCGAGAACGGTGAAGGAGGCAACGACCTTCAGCGTCTCGGCCGAGGCGGGCAGCGTGGCCGCCATCGTCGATGCGCAAAGCGTGATGGATAGGAGCAGTCGTTTCGAGATCATCTGGGTCTCCTTTGAAGTCAGCCCTTAAGGTGAGGGCGGGGGAAATAGCGCCGGAGAAGTCCGGCGGGGGCAAAAACGATGGAAAGGCCGTAGAGGAGGGCGGCGGTCATGATGATCGTCGGCCCGGAAGCGAGCTCGAAGTGATAGGACGCAACGAGGCCGAGGTAGCCCGACGCCACGGCGCTTGTGCCGGCAACGATCATCATCGACGGCAGGCTTCGGCACCAGAGCTGCGCAATGGCAGCCGGCAGCATCATCAGGCCGACAGCCATCAGCGTGCCGAGCGCCTGGAAGCTTGCAACCAGCGTCAGCACCACCAGCAGCAGGAAGAGGAAATGATAGAGCGGCCCGCGACCGCCGACCGCCCGTAGAAAGCCGGGGTCGAAGCATTCCACGACGAGAGGGCGATAGATGACGGCGAGCGTCAGCAACGTCACGGTCGTGATCGCCCCGATCTGATGCAGCGCAGGAGCATCGATGGCGAGGATCGTCCCGAAGAGCACATGCAGCAGGTCGATGCTGGACCCTCGAAGCGAGACGATGAGCACGCCGAGCGCCAGCGACGCGAGGTAGAAGCTCGCAAAGCTCGCATCCTCCTGCAGCACGGTGGCGCGACTGACGGCGCCCGAAAGCAGCGCGACAGTAAGGCCCGCGACAAGCCCGCCGAGCCCCATGGCCGTCAGCGACAGCGACCCGGCAACCATGTAGCCGATCGCAGCACCCGGCAGGATCGCATGGCTCATGGCGTCGCCGACGAGGCTCATCCGGCGCAGCACCAGCAGCACGCCGATCGGCCCCGATCCCATGCCGAGGCAGAGGCAGGCGACGAGCGCGCGTCGCATGAAGCCGTAATCGGCAAACGGCGCGATGAAGAGATCGTAGGCGCTCATGCGGCGGGCGCGCAGATAGCCGCGTCCTCTTCCCAGCGCTCTGCCATGGCCCGGGCCTTCATAAGGTTATCAGGCCTCATGACCTCAGGTGTCGCGCCCCAGTCGACGATCTCGCGGGCAAGCAGAAGCGTATGCGGGAAATGCGACCGGACCTGCTCGAAGTCATGCAGCACGGCGATAACAGTTCGCCCCTCAACGCCCCATCGCGTGACGATGTCGAGGAGGTCGCGTGTGGTGCGGGCGTCGATCGCGGTGAAAGGTTCGTCGAGCAGAATGACCTTCGCATCCTGCAGCAGCAGTCGCGCAAACAGCGCCCGCTGTGCCTGGCCGGCCGAAAGCGAGCCTATGCTCCGCCCTTCAAAGCCGTCCAGCCCGACGGCGGCCAGGGCATCGAGGGCTTTCATTCGCTGCGCCCGGCCGATCCGGCCAAACGCGCCGGCCTCTCGCCAGACGCCGAGCAGCACGGTTTCGAGAACGGAAATGGGGAAGCGTCGATTGATATCGGCGGCTTGCGGCAGATAGCCGAAGTCCGTCGGCGCCAGCCCGTGTTCGACCCGGCCGGACACCGGTCGAAGGTCGCCGATGATCGCCTTCAGCAATGTCGACTTGCCGGCGCCGTTTGGGCCGGCAATGGCCGTGAGGCTGCCAGACGCAAATGTTCCGGATACATGGTGGACGGCGGGATGCCGGTTATAGGCGACGGTGAGGTCGCGGAGGCGGATCACGTCGCTCATGGCAGCCGCACGGCCCAGGCGATCAATCCCCAGAGAGCGAGAGAGGCGACCGCCGCAGCGAATAGCCTCAACAGCGCGGATTGCGCGAGCACTCCCGGGCCAGTGGTCCTTGTCTCGTGCTTCATCGCGCATCCTCATAACGTAATAACGTAACGTGTTATGTTATAACAAATGAGGCCAAATCAAGGCAGTTCTGGTGCTCGTGTGTGCAAAACAAAAAAGCGGCCGGGAGGGCCGCTTTCGAAACTCGAATGCAATGAAGGGCTCAGAGCTGCTCGATCATCGTCGCGGCGCTGGAAACCGTCGCCTGGCCCGGGTTCTCTTCGACGTTCAGCGACTTCACGACGCCGTCTTCCACCAGCATCGAGTAGCGCTTCGAGCGGATGCCGAGGCTGCCGCCGGAAAGGTCGGCATCCAGGCCGAGAGCCTTGGTGAAGGCGGCATTCCAGTCCGCCAGGAAGTGGATCTTGCCGAGCCCGCCGGAGGACTGCGCCCAGGCGCCCATAACGTGCCAGTCGTTGACGGCGACGACGGCGATATCGTCGACACCCTTGCCGAGAATAGTGTCGCGGTTCTCCAGATAGCCCGGAAGGTGGTTGAGCGAGCAGGTCGGCGTGAATGCGCCGGGCACCGCAAAGAGCACGACGCGCTTGCCCTTGAACAGCGCATCCGTCGTGGTCTCGACCGGACCGTCGGCGGTCTTTTCCTTGAATGTGGCTGATGGCAACGTGTCGCCGATAGCGATCGTCATGAAATTCTCCTCATGCTCGTTGGAAAGCGGCTCCGGCCGCAGGTGAGGCGACTATAGGACGCGGCTATTCAAAGGCAAGCGGGCTTTCCATCGCACGCGTCCCGTCTATGACGAGAACGTTCCACACCTTTCCGTGAATGTCGTAGTTGCGTGGCAACTTGCCGATTGCAAGCGTTGCCTTGGCGGTGTTGCCGGTGCGCGTCGCCGCGATCTGCTTCGTGAACGCGTAGCCGCTCGGGCCGGCAATGACGACCTGGGGGGGCGTCTCGCCGGATTGTGGCAGGCTCATCTCCAGCGTCAGGCTCGTGCCGTCGGCCGAAAGTGTATGCCCGGTGATTGCAAAGTCGGCGGACGGCGCTTGCGGCAGCCGCTTCTCGGCTTCGGCAAGAATGGCTTCTTCCTCGGGCCGCGTCTGCGCGGCCGGCGAGAGCTTCAGCGTCAGGTCAGCCTGAAAAGGGATGCAGATCTCCTTGCAGATGCCGATGAAGGCCATGGCATGAATCTCGCCCGCCGCCCCGGTCGACTTCAGCGTCAGGGGGAAGGTGACCGACGCGTCGTAGGCAATCTCGTCGACTTTTGCGTCCACGATATGCTTGGGGACCGGATAGCGAATCTCCTGAAGCGTCACGCTGCTGCCGGGCGCGATCGTAATTTGAGGAGGGATCCCGTTTTTGCCGGGTTCACGCCAATAGGTGATCCAGCCGGATCGCGGTTCGACCTGCAAGCCGGCGCGTATTTCGCCCATTGCGTCGGGCGGCAGGGCGACAAGGCGCATGCGTCCGCCCTCATTATCGGCCCATGCGCTCATTTCCGCTGACGCAGAGGTAAGAGACAGACAAAAGCCGAGGGCGGTGAGGATGATGTGTGAAGCGCGGATCGAGATGAGCATGGAGGAAACATCTACGGGAAATTGTGGCAATCGGTCCAGAACGCTCTTTCAATTAAATTCTCATTTTCAGTTGATTGATACCGGACATTGGCCCATGTTGATGATGTTGAGGCCTTATAATCGGCCCGGCAGCAGGAGCAAAGATGTCCTTATCCACGCTGAAAAACAGACGTGAACGTGGCTTCTTCGACGGCCAGTTCCTTATTGCCATGCCGGGGATGGCTGACAGTAACTTTTCCCGAACGGTGATATACATTTGCGCCCATTCCGATGCCGGCGCGATGGGCTTCATTATCAACCGATCGCAGGAACTGACGTTCACCGACGTCCTGCTGCATCTCGACATCATCAAGGACGATGATGCGATCGTGTTGCCGCCGAACGCCCGGGATCTGCAAATCCAGACCGGTGGGCCGGTCGAGAGCGGTCGCGGCTTTGTCCTCCATTCGGACGACTATCTGTGCGATTCCAGTATTCCGGTCAGCGACGACATCTCCATGACCGCGACGCTTGATATCATTCGCGCCATCTCGAATGGAAATGGACCGAAGCGCGCCACCATGATGCTCGGATATGCCGGATGGGGCGCCGGCCAGCTCGAAGCGGAAATTGCAAACAACGGCTGGCTGAATTGCGCGGCGAACGAAGAGTTGATCTTCGATGCAAGCCTCGACGACAAATATGAGCGCGCGCTCGCCGGCATGGGGATCAGCGCTGCGATGCTTTCGGCAGAAGCCGGCCACGCATAATCACGGAACGATTGCCGCGCGGCGACGTTTCCTTCGGGCAATCGGGCACAATGGTCCGACCAACAAAGGAAACAGCGATGGGAAGCACCACCGACAAGATTTCGGGCAAGACCAACGAGATTGCCGGCAAGGCCAAACAGGCGGTCGGCAAGGCAACGGGCAAGGATTCCATGCGCGCCGAAGGCGCTGCGCAGGAAGCCAAAGGCAAGGCCCAGGTCGCGACAGGCACTGTCAAGGAAAAGCTGAAGAACGCTGTCGATCGCCTGTGATCACGATTGTGATCGCAAGCTTTGCCGAACTGTTCGGAGCCCGTCGTCCGCGACGGGCTCTTTTTGACGCGAAAGTCGCGGAGGATTGCGGGCAATGAGGTTTTTCGCATGCGGCAACTGCAATCAGCTCGTTCATTTCGATAACACGCAATGTGTGAATTGCGGGCACCGGTTGGGATTTCTGCCGGATGATCTCGCCATGCACGCGCTGCAGCCATCCGGGGAGGGCGGGTGGCAGTCCTCGGCGCGCCCGCAGGCGGCGTTGCGCTTCTGCGCCAATGCTGGCCTCGATATCTGCAACTGGCTGATACCGGCTGACCGACAGGGCGAACTTTGCGAAGCCTGCAGCCACAATCGCTTGGTTCCGAACACCACAAACCCTGACGGCGTCGATCGCTGGCGGCGGATCGGTCAGGCGCAGCGCCATCTCTTCTATTCCCTGCTGCGGCTAAAGCTGCCCCATCCCGATCGCATTGAGGATCCCGTGGGCGGGTTGGTCTTCGACTTTCTAGAGGATACCGTCCAGCCCGACGGCAACGTCGAACCGGCGATGACCGGTCACGAGGAGGGGCTTATCGCCATCCGCGCGGCCGAGGCCGATGATGCCACGCGCGAGAAGGCGCGGGTCGAGATGAACGAGCCGTATCGGACGCTGCTCGGCCATTTCCGCCACGAGGTCGGGCATTTCGTCTGGAACAAGCTCGTGCGCGACCGGAATGCCTTCGAGGGGTTCCGCGCCGTCTTCGGCGATGAGCGTCAGGACTACGCCGCTGCCCTTCAGGCGCATTATGCGAACGGCGCCCCGGCGGCCTGGCAGGACAGCTTCATCAGCGCCTATGCCGCGTCCCATCCGTGGGAGGACTTTGCCGAGTGCTTCGCCCACTATCTCCACATCGTCGACACGTTGGAAACCGCGCGTTCCTTCGGTATCGAAGTCGACCCGCGTGGGCATGAGGAAATGGCGGCGGAAGTGGACTTCGATCCATATAGAGCAGCTGGCGCCGAGCAGTTGGTGACCGCCTGGATCCCGATGAGCGTTGCGATCAACGCCATTCAGCGGAGCATGGGGCAGCCGGATTCCTATCCGTTCATCCTGTCCGCCCCGGTCGTTGCAAAGCTCGAATATGTGCACCAGCTGATCCGAGGCGCCTCGACGCCTCGGCAACAGATGGCCTGAGCCTTACGCCCGCTTCGTCAGCGGAAAGCGTTCCTTCAGCAGGCGCAGCACGGATTCGGCTGCCATCGGCGGGCCGAAGAGATAGCTCTGGCCGAAGGTGCATCCCATCTTCGCGAGTTCGATCGCGTCCTCGTTCGACTCGATCCCTTCCGCGACCACCTTCATCTCGAGTTCGCGGGCCATGGCGATGACGGAGCGCAGCACCGTCGCCTTCCGGTCGCTGGTGTCGCAGACGAGGGTCTTGTCGAGCTTGACGGTATCGAACGGGAAACGCGTCAGATAGGACAGCGAGGAATATCCGGTGCCGAAATCGTCGAGGGCGAGACCGAGGCCGATTTCCTTCAGTTTTTCCAGAACGAGGCGGGCCTGTTCCGGGTTTTCCATCACCATCGTTTCGGTCAGCTCGAGCTTCAACCGCGAAGGCTCGCAATGCGTCTTGGCAAGCACCGAGCGCACATCTTCGTAGAGATCGTTGTTCAGAAGCTGGGCGCTCGAGAGGTTGATCGAGACGAATATCGGCAGTTCGCCGGTCTGGTTTTCCCAGGCCATCAGATCGTTCGTTGCCTGCTCCAGCGCGAAGAGGCCGAGCATGTTGATGATGTCGGAGGCCTCGGCGATCGGGATGAACTCGGATGGCGGAATGCTGCCGCGCTTCGGATGTTCCCAGCGCATCAGCGCTTCGAAGCCGGCGATCTCGACATCCTCCAGCCCGGCGATCGGCTGGTAGACCATCGAGAGCTCCTTGCGCTCGAGCGCGCGACGCAGGTCCGTTTCGAGCTGCAGCCGGTCGGCGCCGAAGTCGCGGAACGCCGGCTGGAAGGGCTCGACGCGATTGCCCCCCGCGCGCTTGGCGCGATACATCGCCAGTTCGGCGTCGCTGAGCATGCTTGCGGCATTCTCCTGCTGGTCGACGAAGGAGGCGAGGCCGATCGAGGCGGTCAGGATGATTTCGCGGTTGGCGAAGTTGATCGGCACCATGATCGCCTTGCTGATCGCATCTGCGAAGTCCGCGATCTTCGCTGGGTCGCGCTCCGAGGCGAGGATAAGGCCGAACTGATCGCCCGACAGTCGCGCAAGCGTGTCCTGCGGCTTCAGCAGTCGGCGGAGCCGCCGCGTCAGCGCGATCAGAATATTGTCGCCGGCCGCGATGCCGAGCGCATCGTTGACCATCTTGTAGCGGTCGATGTCGATGACCATGACGGTTGGGCGCAGCGTTTCGCCACCGGGTGCCAGTGCCAGGATAGCCTGCAGCCGGTCGACGAAAAGCTGCCGGTTCGGCAGGCCCGTCAGATTGTCGTGCAGGGCGTCCTGCAGCAGCCTGTCCATCGAGTTCTTCTGTTCGGTCACGTCGACGACGGTGCCGACGCAACGGATGACTTCGCCGTTCGATCCAAGGACAGGCCGGGCGCGGATCAGCAGCCAGTGGAAATGGCCGTCCTCGGCGCGAATCCGGAACTCGTGATTGAGCCGTCCGCGGCGGTGTTCGAGCAGGACGTCGAGCGTTGCGCGGAAGCGGTCGCGATCGTCGGGATGAAGGCGCGGCAACCAGTTGCGCGCAGCGCCGTGCATCGTTCCCGGCGCAAGGCCGAGCTTCATCGAGACATCAGGGATCGTGACGACACGGTCGCGTGCCACATCCCAGTCCCACACCATGTCGCCGGAGCCGGTCAGAGCCAGCGACTGCCGCTCGAGGTCGGAGAAAAGGCCTTGCTGGAAGGCGCCACCGGCGAAAGCATGCTGCATGACGGTGAAGCCGATCAGCAGGACGATCAGCACCAGACCGCCGCCAAGCGCCGGCTGGATGATGTCGTTGTCAAGTCGTCCGGTGATGGTCAGCCAAGCGCCAAAGATCCAGACAAGGATCAGTGCCCATGCCGGCACCAGCAGAATGGCGCGGTCGTAGCGGTTAAGGCCGAGGTAGACGATCAGCAGAAGCCCCATCGTCGCCGTCAGCGCAAAGGAAAGCCGCGCGATGCCGGCCGCGATCGAAGGGTCGTAAATAGCAACCCCGAAGAGCAGCGCCAGGCCGAGCACCCAGGCGAGTGTCAGATAGCCAAGATGCGTGTGCCATCGGTTCAGGTTGAGATAGGTGAAGAGGAAGATGACGAAGCTCGAGGCGAGCGCCACTTCCGCGCAGGCGCGCCATATTCGCTGGTCGCCGGACGCGATGCTGACCAGCTTGCCGAGGAAGCCGAAGTCGACGCAGATATAGCCGAGCACCGCCCAGGCGAGTGCCGCCGTCGCCGGCAGCATCGAGGTTCCCTTGACGACGAACAGGATCGTCAGGAACACGGCTAACAGGCCGGCGATGCCGAGCACGATGCCGCGATAGAGCGTGAAGGCGTTGATCGTGTCCTTGTAGGCGTCGGGTTCCCACAGATAAATCTGCGGCAGCTCAGGCGTCGAAAGCTCCGCGACGAAGGTGATGACGGCGCCCGGGTTAAGGGTGATGCGGAAGACATCGGCCTCGTCGCTCGGCTGCCGATCGAGCGCGAAGCCTTCGCTCGGCGTGATCGCGATGATGCGCTGCGAGCCGAGATCCGGCCAGAAAAGCTTTGAATTCACCAGGCGGAAGTGCGGCGCGACGATGACGCGCTCGAGCTGTTCGTCGGAGACGTTGGCAAGCGCGAAAACGGCCCAATCGCCCTGGTGGTTATCGGAGCTGGCACGTACCTCAATACGGCGACGAATACCGTCGGCTCCGGCCGCGGTCGAAACCTGGAACGCTTCTCCCTGGTTTGCATAGATTTCGGTTGTGGCCGTCAGGTCGAGCGCGGTGTCGTCTCGAGAAATCTTGACCGGTTCGGCTGCCTGGACATGACCTGCAGATAGCATGAAGGCTGACAGCAAGAGAGCTGCGATCACCGCGATGAAGCGTCCGGCCGGTGATGATAGCAGCATGCGATAGTTAGTCATCGGCTGTCGGTTATCCTGCCTTTATCCGTGTCGGTGGCGAGCAGTGAGAACATCACATGGTCATGCCACTGACCGTTGATTTTCAAGTATCCGCGCAGATAGCCTTCCCGCTGAAACCCGGCTTTTTCAAGCAGGCGGATGCTCCGAGCATTGTCTGGAATACAGGCTGCTTCGATACGGTGCAACTCAAGCGCTGCGAAGATATAGGGTATAACCAAGCGAAGTGCGGCGAACATATGGCCCTGGCCGGCGTGGGCCTCGCCCATCCAGTAGCCGATCATGCAGCTTTGGGCGGCGCCTCGGCGGATATAGCCGATCGTGATGCCGCCAAGCAGCGTCATGTTTTCCTTGTGAAACAGGAAGAGCGGGATCGCCAGCCCGGAGGCATATTCCTGCTTGCCGCGGATGACGCGGGCGCGGTAGGCGCCCTCCGTCAGTTCGTCGCGACGCCATGTCGGTTCCCAGGGCTCGAGAAACTGCCGGCTCGCCGCCCGCAGCTTGTGCCACTGGTTGAAATCCTGGTAGCGCGGCAGACGAAGCACATAATGCTCGTTCTCAAGCTCTACCGAATCCGGCTGCCGCGACAGGAACCGAAAAACCGATTTTGGCATCGATCACTCCCGGCAGGGTGGATTTGGATCAGACGAGAGCCTGCTTGCTATGCGGGGCGGGCGAGGAGAGCGACGCGGCGATGTCTTCCATCGGCGCAAGATGCTCCAGCGGGCCGATGGCGGAGAGTGTCGGCACGGTGTCGAAGAACAGCCGTCCGGCAAGATCCGTCAGCCGTTCTACCGTGATGCCTTCCAGCCGTTCCATCATCTCCGGGTTGGAGATCGGGCGGCCGTAGAGCATCATCTGCCGTGCGATTTGTCCTGCGCGGGCAGCCGGGCTTTCCTGGCCCATCAGCAGCTGCGCACGGATCTGGGCGCGGGCGCGCTCGATTTCCTTCTGCTCGATCTTCGCCGCCGACTTGTGCAGCTCATCGATGATGACGGGAACGAGTTCCGGCAGGTTCTCGCCGCCGGTGGCGGCATGAATGCCGAAGATGCCGGTGTCGGAGAAGCCCCAATGAAAGGCATAGATCGAGTAGCAAAGGCCGCGGATCTCGCGGACTTCCTGGAACAGGCGGGACGACATGCCGCCACCGAGGATGTTGGCGAGAATCTGCGAACAGTAGAAGTCGCGGGCGTGATAGGCCTTGCCCTCGAAGCCGAGGAGGATCTGCGCATCCATCAGGTCGCGCGTCTCGCGGATGTTGCCACCGATGTACTTGGCCGGCTCCATGACCGGGGTTGCCGATGGCGCGGTCGGAAGGCTCGCGAAGCGGTCCTCGACCATGCGGACGAACTCGTCGTGCTGGACGGCGCCGGTGGCGACGATGAACATCCGATCCGTCGTGTAGTTGCGGCTGAGATAGGCGCGAATCTGCGGAGGCGTGAAGGAAACCACGGTTTCAGGCGTGCCGAGAATCGGCCGCCCGAGCGTCTGGTCGCGATAGGCGGTCTCTGAAAACTTGTCGAAAACGACATCGTCGGGCGTGTCGCTAGCGGCGTTGATTTCCTGCAGGATGACCTGCTTTTCACGCTCGAGTTCTTCCTCCTCGAACGCCGACTCCGTCAGGATGTCGGCCAGGATGTCGACGGCCAGCGGCACGTGATCCTTGAGAACGCGGGCATAGTAGGACGTCGTCTCGGTCGACGTCGCGGCGTTCACTTCGCCGCCGACGTCTTCGATCTCCTCGGCGATCTCGCGTGCCGTGCGGCGTGCCGTCCCCTTGAAAGCCATGTGTTCGAGCAGGTGGGCGATGCCATGCTCGTCTTGCGTCTCGTTGCGCGACCCCGATTTGATCCAAACTCCGAGCGCAACACTTTCCAGATGCGGCATCGTTTGTGTGACTACTGTCAGCCCGGATTTGAGCCGGGTGCACTCAACTGTCATTGGCTATCTTTCTGCGCCTGCATCACTTAGGCCCGGACATGCTCGCCAATGAAGGTTTCAATGGCTTTGAGCTCAGGCTTAACGATCTGAAAGCGCTCCTCCTTGTGCATAAGATCAGCAAGCCACGTCGGAAGCGCGGGGTCAATACCGGATGCCGATTTTACGGCGGCCGGGAATTTGGCGGGGTGCGCCGTCGCGAGCGTCACCATCGGCGTGTTGGGCTTTTCGTGCTTTGCCGCAACGAAAACGCCGATCGCCGAATGCGGATCGAGCAGGTAGCCGGTTTCGGCAAAGGTCTTCTTGATCGTCTGCGCGACCTGCTTCTCGCTGGTGCGGCCGGCACGGAAGTCCTTCTTGATAAAGGCCAGAGCCTCCTTCGAGATCTCGAAACCGCTCGACTGCTTCAGGCTGTCCATCGCCGCGCGAACCTTCGATGCGTCGCGATCATAGGCCTCGAACAGCAGTCGTTCGAAGTTCGAGGAAATCTGGATATCCATCGACGGCGACGTCGTGGCCTTGACGGACTTCATCTCGTAACGGCCGGTCTTCAGGGTCCGGTCGAGGATGTCGTTCTCGTTGGTGGCGACGACGAGCTTGCCGATCGGCAGGCCCATGCGCTTTGCGCAATAACCGGCGAAAATGTCGCCGAAATTGCCCGTCGGTACGGTAAACGAAATCTTGCGGTCCGGGCCGCCGAGCGCGATCGCCGTCGTGAAGTAATAGACGATCTGCGCCATGATACGGGCCCAGTTGATCGAGTTGACGCCGGAGAGGCGGACGCGATCGCGGAACGACGCGTCGTTGAACATCGCTTTGACGAGGTTCTGGCAGTCGTCGAAATTGCCTTCGACGGCAAGCGCGTGAACGTTGGCGGCGGTGGACGTCGTCATCTGGCGCTGTTGCACCGGCGAGACCTTGCCGTGCGGGAAGAGGATGAAAATATCGGTGCGTTCGCGACCGGCAAAGGCGTCGATCGCCGCGCCGCCGGTGTCGCCCGAGGTTGCGCCGACGATCGTTGCCCGTTCGCCGCGCTTTTCCAGCGCATAATCCATGAGGCGCGCAAGCAGCTGCATCGCGACATCCTTGAACGCCAGCGTCGTGCCGTGGAACAGTTCCATCACGAAGCTGTTCGGGCCGGTCTGCACGAGCGGGGCAATCGCTGGATGGCGGAAAGTGCCGTAAGCCTCATCGATCATCGAGCGGAACGTGTCGTCCGGAATTTCGCCGTTGGTAAAGGGCGACAGGATCGCAAAGGCGATATCCTGATAGCTCTTGCCGCGAAGTGCGCGGATCTCTTTCTTCGAGAAGTGCGGCCATTTGCGCGGCACATACAGGCCGCCATCGCGCGCCAGACCCGTCAGCAATGCATCGCAGAAACCGAGGGAAGGGGCTTCGCCGCGGGTCGAGATATAATCCACTGTCGTCATCCTTGATGTGCCGGCCGGAGAAAATCCGGGTTTGCAGGAAAGTATGCCTCGCGCCCCATCTCGCTTATTTTGCCGGCTGCCGCCCGCCATCCCGAAATGTGCATCAAAACGGTTCTTACCCAATCGATTTTTGTTTGCGCCGCTGATATAGACCATCGCAAACTGTCACGAAAGGCCCGGTTTCAAAGTCATGGGCCTGCCAGAAACTTTGTGAAGAGGGTGGAATAATCGTGCTTGGCAAGGTCTCGCGTCTCATCGTTTCCGTATCTGTTGCCGCAGTCCTGGCAGGTTGCAATTCGCTTGGAACGGGCGGGGACACCAAGGCCGCGGCTTCTTCCGGAAGCGCGCAGGTCATGCCGATGGCCCCGGCCAATCCGTCATCGAACGATCCGTCCATCGGAACGGCAACGACGGCTTCCGGCGCTACGGCTCAAGTGGTTCAGGGCGCTTGCCCGCAGATATTCATGAAGGACGCCGATGCGGTTTACCGCACCTACGCCGGCGGCGCGAAGACGGGCGATGCGCAGAAGCTCGCCTATCAGGCTTCGATCGGCGACTATACCCGCCAGTGCACCTTGAACGAGAGCAACCTCAACATGACCGTGGTTGCGCAGCTCCGCGTTCTGGCAGGGCCTGCCGGCACCGGCGGCAAGATCAACCTGCCGGTTCGAATCACGGTTCTCGACGGCGAAGACACGCTCTATTCAGAGGTCACCAACTTCCCTGCCGAAGTCTCGGCGGGTGCCGCGACGCAGGTCCTTTTCCGCAAGGACGGCATCAAGATGCCGGTCGGTTCGGGCGCGCTGGTGCGCGTCAATATCGGCTTTGACCAGGGCGCTCCGAAGGGCGTGAAGAAAAAGAAGTAATCCTTCTGCCTCTTCTTTCCTGTGGTCTTGCGCCATGCGTGTTCAATTGCGGACGCGGAGACTAAACGGCTTGAAAGTCGGGATCGTTCTTAACGCTGTATCGGGACGTGGCAAGGCAGGCCCGTGGCCGGCCATCCGCCGTGCCTTCGCCGCGCGAGGCGACGAGCTCGACATTCGCGAAACCACGGGATCGGGGGATGCCGAGCGGCTTGGCAAGGCGCTGGCCGGCGATGGATCCGATCTGGTGCTTGCCGTCGGCGGCGACGGGACGATCGGCGAAACGCTTGGCGGCGTGTTGAAATCCGCTCGCCCGGAGACGCCGTTCTCGTTCATCGCTACCGGAACGGGATGCGATTTTGCCCGCAATTTCCCAGAGGTCCGCAATCCCGATCATGTCGTGGAGAAGTTACGATCCGCAAGTGTCCGCAGGATCGACGCCGGTCTGCTGACATGTGATGACGGCGACGGCGACGCGGTCCGACGGCATTTCGCCAATATCGCAAGCTTCGGCGTCTCCGGCCGCATCGTGCGGGCCGTCAACGCCGCCCGGAAGGGCAGGAGCCTGCCGGGTTCCGTGGTGTTCTTCTGGCACAGCGTGGCGCAGATCCTTCGCTACCGGCCATGCGAAATCCGCCTGAGGCTGGATGGCGAAGATGTGTTCGAGGGGGCGATCACGACGGTCGTGGTTGCAAATGGTGCCTGGTTCGGCGGCGGCATGAAGGTGGCGCCACGGGCCGATGTGGCGGACGGTCTATTCGATGTCGTCATCATCAGGGCCGCGTCGCGCCTGAAGGTGCTGATGCTGATGAACAGCATCTACAGCGGCGCCCACGTCAGGAGCCAGCTCGTCAGCATGCATCTGGCGCGGTTGGTCGAGGCGTGGCCGATCGACAAGTCGGCGGCGCTGATCGACAGCGATGGTGAAGCGCCGGGGCAGCTCCCGGCAAGCTTCGAAGTGCTGCCGGGCGCGGTATCGCTCAGGCTCTGATCAGAGAGCGCCTTCCCATTCGGCCAGCGCGGCGACGACGCCTGGCAGGTCGGTCATGCGGGAAATGACAGTCTCGGCTCCAGCATCCGTCAGCTTGTCGGCATGCGAGGGATAGCTGTGAGACGCGCCGGTAAAGCCGATCACGCGCATGCCGGCCGCACGAGCCGCCTGTACGCCATGGACCGAGTCTTCGACGACGACGCTTCTCGCGGGCGAAACGCCCATCTGCTTGGCGCCGTGCAGAAAGATGTCCGGCTTCGGCTTGACGCGATCGGCGCCGAGGTCCTTCGCCGAAAAGATATTCGGATCGAAGAGCGACTTCAGCCGCACCTTGCCGAGCATCATGGCGAGGCGCTGGCTGCTGGAATTGGAGCAGATGCAGCGCTTCAGATTGATGCGCGAAAGCGCCGATTGCACGCCGGCGATCGCCTGGACGTCTCTTTCCAGACGCATGTCCAGGAGCTTCTCGGATTTGTCGAGCAGCGCAGCCGAAAGCGGGATGTTGGCCTCGCGTTCAACCTGGAAGAGGATGTTCTGCCAGGTCATGCCGGCGAAGCGCTCGCCCATTTCCTCGACGCTGATCGGATAGCCGGCCTCCGTCAGCAGTGCCGATTCAACCTGTGCGGCGATAATCTCTGAATCGACGAGAACGCCGTCGCAGTCGAAAATAATGAGGTCGAAGCCGTCCATATACTCACGCCTTGTTTGGGATGATGCCCCTTTACATGATGGCGCGGCGAAGCTCAACCTGAATGCCCGCATGGCTGGATTGCGCTATGGAGTGGGGTGGGCCTTCTTCCTGCCCGAATTTGCGCTCCGCGCCGGCCATCTCGTGCCTCGACAACCTCATCGTGTGTCTCTAAGGGATGGTTATGGGCAAGGAACCTGAAGACACGATCGCAAGCCGCATCAGCCGCGTCCTGGCCGACAGGATCGTTCGCGGCGAACTTGGTGCCGGGCTGCGGCTGCGGCAGGATCACATCGCCGAGGAATTCGGCACCAGCCATGTGCCGGTGCGCGAGGCGTTCCGGCGTCTGGAAGCGCAGGGGCTGGCCATCAGCGAACCGCGCCGGGGCGTCAGGGTCGCCTCGTTCGATCTCAAGGAAGTGCGTGAAGTGGCCGAGATGCGCGCCGCGCTTGAGGTTCTGGCCCTGCGCCACGCGGCGCCCCACCTGACGGCGGCGATCCTCGATTCAGCCGAGGAAGCCGCGCGGGAAGGCGATGCGGCGGCCGATGTTCACGCCTGGGAGGAGGCAAACCGCCGCTTCCACCGCATTATTCTCTCCCCATGCAACATGCAGCGGCTGCTGACCGCAATCGACGATCTCCATGCGGCAAGCGCGCGCTTTCTCTTTTCGGCCTGGCGTTCCGGCTGGGAAAAGCGCACCGATCACGATCACCGGGCAATCGTGATGGCTTTGCGGCAAGGCCGGACGGACGACGCCGCCGCGATCCTGGAAACGCATGTCCAGTGGATCGGCCGCGCGCCGCGCTCAGGCCCGACCCGGGAAGCCTTCGCCATCGTCGGCTAGGGCCGAACTGCCCTCACGATGCGGCCGGAAAAAGCGCCAGAAACTGCCGCTCGCCCTCCGGCGAAAAGACCACAGAGCGGCTTCCCGCGGTGCGATGCGCCCATCCTTTCTCGAAGAAACTCGACAACAGCGCCTTGCCGAGGCTGCCGGCGAGATGCGCCCGTCGCTCGCTCCAATCGAGACAGGAGCGGCAAAGCGGCCGGCGCGATGACTTGAGATCGCGGACATCGATCCCGATGGATTGAAGCTGGCTCTCGCCTGTTGGTGTGAGCGCTAAACCATCGCCAACCGCATCGATCGCGCCTCGAGCGACGAGACTGTCCAGCATCCGTACACCGTAGTCGCCGGCAAGGTGGTCGTAGCAGATGCGCGCCTTGCGGAGAGCCGGTTCCTTCGGGCCAGGCCGATGGCGCAGATGGCCACGCCCGGCCGCAAAGCCCATGATGCTTTCAAGCAGCTTCCCGACGCCGTCATCGGCAAGCGCGAAGTAGCGGTGTCGCCCCTGTTTGCGCTGAACGAGAAGCTGCCCGGCCTCGAGTTTGGCGAGGTGTGCGCTTGCCGTCTGCAGGGTGACGCCGCCGGCTCCCGCAAGCTCGGTCGCGGTCAACGCCTTGCCGCCCATCAGAGCGGTCAGCATGTTGGCGCGAGCCGGATCGCCGATCAGCGCCCCGATCTGGGCTATGTCAGGTCCTTCCTTCATACTTCGATCGTAACCGAAGCATTGTCGTCGGGCAATGTGCGAAAACAGTCTCCAGGCAACAAGGAGACAAAGATGATTACCTGCTTCATCCGCTACGAGATCGATCCGTTCAAGAAGGATGCCTTCATCGAATATGCCCGCAACTGGGGGCAGGCGATCCCGCGCAACGGTGCCGACCTGATCGGCTACTTCGCCCCGCACGAGGGTTCGGCAACGACTGCCTACGGTGTCTACAACATCGAAAGCCTCGCCGCCTACGAGGCCTACCGCGCGCGGCTCTCCGCCGATCAGCTTGGCCGCGACAACTACGAATTCGCCAGGCGTGAGCGCTTCATCCTCAGGGAGGACCGCATCTTCCTGAAGAACACATCCCTTCCTCACGCAAAGCTGGTGCTGCCATGATCGCCGTCATCTTCGAGGTTCTGCCTTATCTCGGCGAACGCCACGCCTATCTCGATCTCGCCGGCGAACTGCGGGCGGAACTGGAAAAGATCGATGGCTTCATCTCCATCGAGCGCTTCGAGAGCCTCACCATCCGTGGCAAGTTGTTGTCGCTGTCATTCTGGCGCGATGAGGAGGCCGTAAAGGAATGGCGTAACCTCGAGGCCCACCGCGCCGCCCAATCTGCCGGGCGCAACGGCATCTTCGCGGACTACCGCCTGCGGATCGGCCATATCGTGCGCGATTACGGCATGACCGAGCGGGCGCAGGCGCCTGGCGATAGCCGGATGGTGCATGATGGCGCCGGACGTTGACCGCCCATGATGGCTTTTCCGGTGGACAGGCCTTATTGGCGATTTATAACAGTGTCCTATGGAAAACCTGTCCGCATCCGCTTCGCTGATTATTATCGTCGTCCAATCGACGGTGGGTTAGCGCGCGTCCGGGATTTCCGAATTGCAACCCGCCCATGAGGCGGGTTTTTTATGTCTGTCTCCTGGGATCGCTATCGACAAAGGAGACACCCATGTCATCACATCCACTCAAGGCGTTGATCGAGGCGGCCGACCGTGCCATCGGCGCTGAGGATTTCGACGCGCTGATGGAATTTTATGCCGAAGATGCAACGCTCGTCGTCAAGCCGGGCCTCATCGCGTCAGGCAAGGAGCAGATCCGCCGCGCCTTCGCCGCCATTGCCGACTATTTCGATCACAGCATCGTCGTCACGCAGGGCGATATGCACGTCATCGAGGGCGCTGATACGGCGTTGGTGGTCATGGAAACCGTGCTGCAAACGAGCGGCAAGGAGGATATGCCCGCGCCGATCACACGGCGCGCAACCTATGTTTTTAGGCGCGACGCCGCCGGGAGGTGGCTCTGCGTCATTGATAATTCCTACGGCACCGACCTCCTGAATTCGTGAGCCGATCACGCCATGACGGCAGCCCCTGTGGCTGCCGTCTACGTCTGCGCGGGCCTCGTAAAACTGCGGCGCTCGCAGGTGAGCTCGATTTTTTTCCCGAAATCGATCGGCGGTTCAGTCTTTGGTAACCAAGATGGGTAACCATAACAGACAGTAAAAAAGCGTAATTGTGTATGAGCGAGTTTCCAGATGGCGTCAGTATTTCCGCTTGCCGATCTCAAGGCCTCCGCAAAGCCGGGCTCCTGGGTCGACACGATCATCAAGGGCGATTGCGTTGCTGCCCTTGAAGCCCTCCCGACCCATTCCGTAGACGTCATTTTCGCCGATCCGCCCTATAACCTGCAGCTCGGCGGCAACCTGCATCGTCCCGATCAGTCGCTGGTCGACGCGGTTGATGACGAGTGGGATCAGTTCGCATCCTTCGAAGCCTATGACGCCTTTACCCGCGCTTGGCTGCTCGCCTGCCGTCGCGTCCTGAAGCCAACAGGCACGCTCTGGGTGATCGGCTCCTATCACAACATCTTTCGTGTCGGCGCCACGCTGCAGGACCTGAATTTCTGGATCCTCAACGACATCGTCTGGCGCAAGACCAACCCGATGCCGAATTTCAAGGGCCGTCGTTTCCAGAACGCGCATGAGACGATGATCTGGGCGAGCCCGAGCGCCAAGGCAAAGGGCTACACCTTCAACTACGATGCCATGAAGGCGGCAAACGACGACGTGCAGATGCGCTCCGACTGGCTGTTCCCGATCTGCAGCGGCGGCGAACGCCTGAAGGGCGACGACGGCAAGAAGGTGCATCCGACGCAGAAGCCGGAAGCATTGCTTGCCCGCGTCATCATGGCGTCCTCGAAGCCCGGCGACATCATCCTCGATCCGTTCTTCGGCTCGGGCACGACGGGCGCCGTCGCCAAGCGCCTCGGCCGCCACTTCGTCGGCATCGAGCGCGAACAGGATTATATCGATGCGGCTTCGGCCCGTATCGAAGCGGTCGAGCCGCTCGGCAAGGCCGAACTCACCGTGATGACCGGCAAGAAGCAGGAAGTCCGCGTGGCTTTCAACGTGCTGGTCGAAAGCGGCCTTGTAAAGCCCGGTCAGGTTCTGACCGATGCGCGCCGTCGCTACAGCGCAATCATTCGTGCCGACGGCACGGTGGCCTCCGGCGGCGAGGCCGGTTCGATTCATCGCCTTGGAGCGAAGGTCCAGGGCCTTGATGCATGCAACGGATGGACATTCTGGCACTTCGACGACGGGCAATCCCTGCGCCCGATCGATGAATTGCGGTCCGTTATCCGCAGTGATCTGGCAAAGGCGGAATAACGCGCCTCGACCTGATCGAGACTGCCTTCTTCCGGTTTTTGTACCTCCAGTTGCGGAAGAAGGCACGATGCCCGGGGATTAACGTCCCCGGGCATCATATTTTTGTAGTTTGTTCGGCGCGTTGCGAAATGGCTCAATGCCAGAAGAACAGGATGATCAGGATCAAGGGGATCGGAATACCCAGCATCCACAGTAGAATACCTCTACCCATCGTAACCTCCCGCCGGCTTTGCCGGCTTTCCGTTTCATTTTGGCCGCGATCGCGCGGTTGAGATAAAAACAGCGGGGAGCGCTGATTGTTCCGCGCACCCGACTTCGATCTTTGTCGATTTAGCTCGCGCGGCAGTGCGGTTAGGTGCCATCTATCGGCATCGATGATCCGAAGAGGCACTGAAACGCCATGTATCTTGCGATCATACTGCTGCTGATGTTTGTTCTGCCGCTCGGCTCGATCGTTGCCGAGATGGCGTCGAGTACAGGCGCTGACCTCGTCTTCCTGATCGGGAAATGGTTTGTCTTCTGGGGGATGGGGCTGCGGTTGCTTGCCGCCAGCCTGAAGCAGATTTTCAATCCCGCCTTCACTGCCGAGACGATCTTCGGCATCACCGACCACAAGGCACAGCTACTGGTGCAAGAGATCGGTTTTGCAAACCTGTCGCTCGGGATGCTCGGAGTCCTCAGCATCTTCGAGCCACAGTGGATCGTGCCGGCGGCGATCACCGGGAGCCTGTTTTACGGGCTCGCCGGTATCAAGCATTTGCTGGAACCGGGGAGAAACAGGTCGCGGAACATCGCGATGATCTCCGACCTGTGGCTCGCGCTGGTGCTGCTGTTCTATCTCTCCGCAACGTTCTTTCAGAACGCCTGATAGTCCTTCACCTCGACGTGGGTGACATGGCCGTCTTCGTTGAAGGTGAGCGTCTCTTCGCCTTCCCGCACCAGGGGCTTGCCCGTCTTGCTGTGCGTCGCGCGAACCGACCACACGGCGCGGGCCGCATTCGGGCGGACCTTCTCGACCAGTGTGTCGATCGCCGTCTGATCAGGGTAGTCGTCGAAATACTTGCGGAAGGCGACCATGATCTCAGCACGCCCCGACAGGCTTCCGACGCCGTCCGAGACATAGGTCGCGTCTTCCGCGAAATAGTTCTCGATCGTCTCGAAATCGAGCGCGTTGACCGCGTCGTGGAAACGCTTGAGTTCCTCAACCGGATCGAATGCCATGGTCATACCCTCACGCCACGCGCTGCAAGATCGGCGTGCAGCTTGTCGGCGCCGGTGAAAAGAACCGCATCCCAGCCGGCGGTCTTGGCGCCCTCGACATTGGGGGCGGAGTCGTCGATGAAGATCGTCGCTGCCGGATCGAGATCGAAGCTCTTCGCATGGGTTTCGTAGATCGCGATGTCGGGCTTGATCAGGCCGATATCGCCGGAAACGGTCACGCCGCGCGGCTTGGTCAGGAACGGAAAGCGCACCTGCGCCTCGCGGAACGTATCGGATGCAAAGTTGGTCAGCATCGTCACGTCCTGGCCGTCGGCGATCAGGCCTTCCATGATGGCGACGCTGTCGTCGTAGGAATGCGAGACCATTTCGTGCCAGTGCTTGCGGAAGGCGCGGATGTGTTCCTCGCGGTCCGGGTGTGCCGCGAGCAGCAGGGCTTCGGCATCGGCCCAGGTGCGGCCGCGGTCCTGCTCGAGATTCCAGTCGTGGGTGCAGACGTTATCGAAGAACCACTTGCGCTCTGCCTCATCGGGGATGAGGCGGCTGAACGGAATATTCGGATCGTAATGGATGAGAACTTTTCCGATGTCGAAAACAATATGCTCGATGGGCATCGATTAATCCTTGGCATGTTTGAACGCGAGCGGGATAGCCGCGGTGATTGCTTTTTTCATGACGGTCGGCAGCGCCTGCGAGTCAAGATTTGTAACCGGTTCCCACCAACCGTTATCGACTTGAATTCGCGAAGCGATCGCCACGCGGTGGATGGAAAGCCTGAGCTCGAAATGGGTGAAGACGTGGGTCACGGTCCCGCAGGGCTCCCATGCCGCCGGAAACGGCGCCGCGTCAGCCGATGTCTCGCCGTCTATCCGCGCCGTCCAGTGGGTCGTCGGCACCTCGGTCATGCCGCCGAGCAGGCCGCTCTCGATGCGACGCCGCAGCAGAACCTCGCCATCTTCAGTGACGGCGATAAAGGCCGCGCCTTGGCGGATCGGTTTTTGCTTTTTGGCTGCCTTGACCGGGAATTGTTCGGGATCGTGCAGGCGCAGCGCCTCGCAGGATCCGTTGAACGGACAGAGAGAACAGGCAGGGCGCTTCGGCGTGCAGATCGTGGCGCCGAGATCCATCATCGCCTGCGCGAAGTCGCCCGGCCTATCCTTCGGCGTCAGAAGTGCGACCTTCTGCTTCATCAATGGCTTGGCCGCGGGCAGGGGCGTGGCGATCGCGTAGAGCCGCGAGATCACCCGCTCGACATTGCCGTCCATGACAGCCGCCTGCCGGTTGAAGGCGATCGCGGCCACGGCCGCTGCAGTATAATCGCCGATGCCGGGAAGCGACTTCAGCCCGTCCTCGGTATCCGGAAAGATGCCGTCGTGGTCGCGTGTCACGGCCTCGGCGCATTTCTTCAGATTGCGGGCGCGTGCGTAGTATCCAAGCCCCGCCCAGGCAGCCATCACGTCTTCGGTGGGCGCATCGGCAAGGTCGCGCACGGTCGGCCAGCGCGCCAGGAAATTGGCGAAGTAAGGCTTCACCGCCGGCACTGTTGTCTGCTGCAGCATCACCTCGGAGAGCCAGATGCGATAGGGATCGGCCTTGATGCCACGCGCAGCCATCGGGGGCGAAACCCGCCAGGGCAGGTCGCGATGGTGCCGGTCATACCAGTGAAGGAGCGGCTTGGCGGCGGGCGCGTCCAGTGTCGTCGATGTCATCATTTGCCGTCGTGAGGGGAAGTGCCCTATACTTGGCGGAGCAATGCCGCGCGATCAAGGCAGTGGTGCCGCAAGGCAGCGCGATATGAAGGTTTCGATGAGTTATCCACGCAAAGGTGAAAAGCAGATCTCCGAATTGACCAATCGGTTGATCGATCCGGTGCTCGCAAAGCGCGCCGGCATCAATACGGCGCTGCTCGGATCGTGGGATGAAATCGCCGGCGAGGAGTTTGCCGATTGCACGCGCCCGGAAAAGATCGCCTGGGCGAGGGGCAATGACGACGGCGGCTTTCGTCCTGGTGTCCTCACCATTGCCTGTGAGGGCGCTCGCGCACTGTTTCTGACGCATGCGCAGGGCGAACTGATCCAGCGGGTCAACAGCTTCTTCGGCTTTGCCGCCGTTCATCAGATACGCATCGTTCAGAAGCCAGTCTATCAGGCCGCCAAGCGCTCCCGCACGCCTCCGCCGCTGAAGGGCGCGGCGGCGGCCAAGCTCGAGGACATGATGGAAGGTATCGAGAGCGAAAAGCTGCGCGACGCGGTCAAGCGTCTCGGAACCGCGGTCTTGGGAAAGCGCGGTCGCTGATCCCTTGCAGGCCAACCTTTCCGCAATTTAATCTGGCCGTCCCACCATGGTCACAATTCTTTGAAGAAAGTTGGTGAAGCGTGCCTTGTTCAGGGCTTCGCGCCGTTATATCGCACTCACAGCCACTACTCTCATTTATGGGGAACTTCATGCCGATTTCCGAAATGCAACTGACGAAACGCCAGCTTCTGGGCGGCGTGGCTGCCGCGACCGCGACACTTGCGGTGTTCAGCACCGCGAACGCGGCTGCGGAAATGCCGCAGTCCGATGGCGACGTCGACATGGCTGCCGTGCTGAAGCCCGGCGCGCTGCCGGAAATGGCGCTTGGCAAGGAAGATGCCCCAGTCAAGATCGTCGAATACATGTCGATGACCTGCCCGCACTGCGCCCACTTCCACACGACGACCTTCGACGAGATCAAGAAAAAGTACGTCGACACCGGCAAGGTGCGTTTCATCATCCGTGAATTCCCGTTCGATCCGCGCGCTGCTGCTGCCTTCATGCTCGCGCGCTGCAACCCGTCCAAGCCTGAGGATCTCAGCACGCCCGAGCAGTATTTCCCGATGGTTGCCATGCTGTTCAAGCAGCAGCAGACCTGGGCTGCCGCCGATGACGGCCGCGCCGCGCTGCTCCAGATGTCGAAACTCGCTGGATTTAGTGAGGATAGCTTCACGAAGTGCTTGACGAACCAGAAGCTGCTGGATGAAGTGAACGCAACACGGGAACGGGGTTCCAAGGAGTTCGGCGTCAACGCCACGCCGACGTTCCTCATCAACGGGAAGCGCTATTCTGGAGACATGTCGGTTGACACCCTGTCGGCCCTTATCGACAGCCTGCTCTAAACTGATCCGTATCCGATCGACGGGCGACGGCGGCTGCCGTGCGCCCGTCGTTTGCTTTGCGCGGTGCGAGGCCGCCGCATGAAGTTCAACAAGCTTCGCGTCGTCGGTTTCAAGTCTTTCGTAGAGCCCACCGAGTTCATCATCGAGCGCGGATTGACCGGGGTCGTCGGCCCGAATGGCTGCGGCAAGTCGAACCTCGTCGAAGCCCTCCGTTGGGTGATGGGCGAGAACTCCTACAAGAACATGCGCGCGTCCGGCATGGACGACGTCATCTTCTCGGGCTCCGGCAATCGCCCCGCCCGCAATACCGCCGAGGTCGCGCTTTATCTCGACAATGCCGAGCGCACGGCACCCGCCGCCTTCAACGATAGCGACGAGATCCAGGTCACCCGCCGCATCGAGCGCGAGCAGGGCTCGATTTATCGCATCAACGGCAAGGAAAGCCGCGCCAAGGACGTGCAGCTTCTCTTCGCTGATGCGTCCACCGGCGCGCGTTCGCCGTCAATGGTCGGGCAGGGGCGGATCGGCGAACTCATCTCCGCCAAGCCGCAGGCGCGCCGCCAGCTGCTCGAAGAAGCGGCCGGCATCTCCGGTCTACATTCAAGGCGCCACGAGGCGGAGCTTCGCCTGCGCGCCGCCGAAACCAATCTCGAGCGCCTTGATGACGTCACCTCGCAGCTTGAAAGCCAGATCGAAAGCCTGAAACGCCAGGCGCGCCAGGCAAATCGCTTCAAGGCGCTTTCGGCTGATATCCGTGCTCGCGAAGCGATGCTTCTGCATATCCGCTGGGTGCAGGCCAAGGAGGCCGAGGCGGAGGCCGACAGCGCGCTCAACCAGGCGACATCAGTCGTCGCCGAAAAGGCGCAGATGCAGATGCAGGCCGCCAAGTCGCAGGCGATCGCAAGTCTCAGGCTGCCGGACCTTCGCGAAGCGGAGGCACGCGCGGGGGCCGCGCTGCAACGCCTGCAGATTGCCAGAACACAGCTGGAAGAGGATGTCGGCCGCATCCTGCGTCGCCGCGACGAACTGACCCGCCGCCTGGCCCAGCTTGGCGAGGATATCCGTCGCGAGGAACGTCTGGTCGCCGACAACGCCGCGATCCTGGCAAGACTGGACGCCGAGGAAGCCGAGATCACCGAGATCCTTGCCGACTCCGGACGATATGCGGAAGAGACGCGGGAAGCCTTCGAAGAGGCATCGATCAAGCTTGCTGACAGCGAGCGCATCTTTACGGCATTGACGGCGGAGCGTGCCGAAGCCGCCGCCGGCCGCAACCAGCTCGAGCGTGCGATCAGGGACCTTTCCGACCGCCGGCTGCGCCTCGAACGCCAGATGGACGAAGCCGGTAGTGAACTGTCCTCGATCCGCGACCGCATTGCATCCCTGCCGGATCCGGACGAAAAGCGCGCCGTCGTCGAGGCCGGGGAAATGGCAGCCGCGGAAGCGGAAGCCGGAATCCAGGCTGTCGAACAGGCTTTGGCGTCGGCCCGCGCAACCGAGGCCTTATCGCGCGCACCGGTCGAACAGGCCCGCTCGGCGCTGAACGCGATCGAGACGGAAGCGCGCACCATTTCACGTATGCTGGCGGCGGGTGCGGCGGCTGGCGAGTTTCCGCCTGTTGCGGAAGACCTTCGCGTCGATCGCGGTTTCGAAACGGCGCTCGGTGCTGCCCTTGGCGACGACCTTGAATCTCCGGCCGATCCGCGAGCCCCGGCCCACTGGTCGGTCAACGGCGATGGTTCGTCCGACCCAGCTCTTCCCTCCGGCGCTACGCCGCTTTCGGATCGCGTTCAGGCGCCGGCGGCTCTGGTCCGGCGACTGCGGCAGATCGGGCTTGTTTCCGATGCTGACGCCCAAAGACTGATGAAGGAGCTGAAGCCCGGCCAGAGGCTCGTCACGAAAGAGGGCGCCGTCTATCGTTGGGATGGCCACGTCACCGGTGCGGATGCGCCGAGCGCTGCGGCACTTAGGCTCTCGCAGAAGAACCGCCTGTCGGAACTCGAGGGCGAGGCCGAGGTGGCAAGAGACGTGCTCGTCGAGGCG
The DNA here is from genome assembly GCF_001429725.1 of Rhizobium sp. Root708. GTDB lineage: Bacteria > Pseudomonadota > Alphaproteobacteria > Rhizobiales > Rhizobiaceae > Rhizobium. The sequence goes on from NZ_LMHV01000043.1 coordinate 357,513, forward strand.
GAGGAGCGGCTGGAAACGGCTGCCGACGCCATCCGCGAGGAAGAAAACCGCCTTGCTCAGGCGCGCGAAGTGTCACGCTTCTCGGCCCGCCAGCTCGCGGAAGCCAGAGAGGCGCTTGCCGCGGCCGAGCGCGCGTCAGGTGATCTCATTCGTCGCAGGGACGTCGTCGCGGAGGCTGTCAGCCAGTTGCGGTCGCAGATCGAGGATCTCGGCCTACAGGAAGAAAATGCCCGTATCGAGCTTGATGATGCCCCTGACCTGACCGCCCTCGATGAGCGGCTTCGCCTTCAGCAGGCCGATGTCGCGCTGGATCGCGGCGCGCTTGCGGAAGCGCGCGCCCGCCACGAGGGCCTCAATCGCGAAAACGAAGCCCGGCAGCGTCGTCTGGTGGCGATCGGGCAGGAACGCGGAACGTGGAGCCAGCGCGCAGCGAGCGCGGAGGACCATATTTCGACGCTCCGGGACCGTGAAGAGGAAGCGCGGGAAGAGGCTGCCGAGCTGGAGTTGGCGCCCGACGAGTTCGATGACAAGCGTCGTGCGCTGATGTCCGAATTGCAGAAGGCCGAGGAAGCCCGCCGCCACGCGGCCGATCTTCTGGCCGAGGCCGAGACCGTCCAACGCGACGCCGACCATAAGGCCGCAACCGCGCTGTCCGAACTTGCCGAAAGCCGCGAGCGCCGGGGACGTGCCGAAGAGCGCCTGGTTTCCGCGCGTGAAAAGCGGCAGGAAACCGAGGCGCGCATCCGCGAAGTGTTGAACGTGGCGCCGCACGAGGCGCTGCGCCTTGCCGGGCTGGAGGTCATGCAGTCCGTTCCCGATCCGCGTGACGTCGAGCGCGAGCTTGAGCGCCTGAAAATGGAGCGCGAGCGGCTCGGCGCGGTCAACCTGCGCGCCGAAGAGGAACAGAAGGAGCTTTCTGCCAAGCTCGAAGCCCTGATCAAGGAACGCGACGACGTGATCGACGCAATCCGCAAGCTGCGCGGCGCCATTCAGAGCCTGAACCGGGAAGGGCGCGAACGCCTGATCGCGGCGTTCGATGTGGTCAACGGCCAGTTCCAGCGCCTCTTCACCCACCTGTTCGGCGGTGGCACCGCTGAGCTGCAGCTGATCGAATCCGATGATCCTCTGGAAGCCGGCTTGGAAATCCTCGCGCGCCCGCCCGGCAAGAAGCCGCAGACGATGACGCTGCTGTCGGGTGGTGAGCAGGCGCTGACGGCGATGGCGCTGATCTTCGCTGTCTTCCTCACCAATCCGGCGCCGATCTGCGTGCTGGACGAAGTGGATGCGCCGCTCGACGACCACAATGTCGAGCGCTATTGCAATCTCATGGACGAAATGGCGGCGTCGACCGAGACCCGTTTCGTCATCATCACCCACAATCCGATCACCATGGCGCGGATGAACAGGCTGTTCGGCGTCACCATGGCGGAGCAGGGTGTGTCGCAGCTCGTTTCGGTCGATTTGCAGACCGCCGAGAAGCTTCGCGAGATCGCTTGAGATAGTTAAGAAACGCCCAAAAAAGGTCCGCCGCTGAGCGAGATGTCACCCATTTAGGTGATGTTTTTGTACCAATCTTGTATTAGAGCTTGCTTCATATGTGGCGAAGTTATCGCGGTTCCGCCTCGCTTTACGCGAGCGCGAAGGAGCGAACTGTTCCCGACTCGCCTGTCTGAACCCCCCGTCTGGTTTTCCTGGCCAGGCGGAAAAAAGGCTTTGCGGGACTTTGTTGCAGTCCCGCAAAGCTTTTTTGTTTCTCGCCCTCGGCAAATGCTTGCGACAATTTCGCAGAAATTGTGCGCTGCAAAATTTTGGCCGCATTTGTCGATTTTCATTTCAGCACCAAGGGATTAAGTTGCTCCTGATTGGGGAGTTGGGGGACCATGACCAAGTGGGTCTATAAATTCGGCAACGGCGAGGCCGAGGGACGTGCCGTTGATCGCGAGCTTTTGGGCGGCAAGGGCGCGAATCTCGCGGAGATGTCCAGCCTCGGCCTGCCGGTGCCTCCCGGGCTGACGATCGTCGCCGACGCGTGCTCCGCCTATTTCAAGCGGGGAAGCTCCATAGACGATGAACTCAAGCGTCAGGTGCTTGCGGGGATCGAAAGCATCGAGGCAATCACCGGCACGAAGTTCGGCGCCGGTCACCGGCCGCTGCTGCTCTCCGTTCGTTCCGGCGCCCGGGTTTCCATGCCCGGCATGATGGATACCGTCCTCAATCTCGGCCTCAACGACGAAACTGTGCAAGCGCTCGGCCACGATGCCGGCGACGCGCGTTTCGCCTGGGACAGCTACCGCCGTTTCATCCAGATGTACTCGGACGTCGTCATGGGGCTCGACAACGACGTGTTCGAAGAGATCCTGGAGGATGAGAAAGCCCGCCTCGGCTACGAATACGATACGGAGCTGACGGCAGGAGAGTGGCAGCATGTCGTCACGCTCTACAAGGACGTGATCGAGGAAGAGCTGGGGAAAGAGTTTCCGCAGGATCCTGAGGTACAGCTGTGGGGCGCCGTCGGCTCGGTCTTTTCGAGCTGGAAGAGCGCGCGCGCCGTCACCTATCGACAGCTTCATAATATTCCTGAGGGTTGGGGCACTGCCGTCAATGTTCAGGCCATGGTGTTCGGCAACCTCGGCAATGCATCGGCCACCGGCGTTGCCTTTACCCGCAACCCCTCGACCGGCGAGCGGTCGCTCTATGGCGAGTTCTTGGTCAACGCACAGGGCGAGGACGTCGTTGCCGGCATACGCACGCCGCAGAGCATTACCGAGGAGGGGCGCATCAGCTCCGGCTCCGATCGCCCGTCGATGGAAAAGCTGATGCCGGAGGCGTTCAAGGAGTTTTCGCAGATCTGCGACCGGCTCGAGCAGCATTACCGCGACATGCAGGATATCGAGTTCACCATCGAGCGCGGCAAGCTCTGGATGCTGCAGACGCGCTCCGGAAAGCGCTCCACCCGGGCGGCCATGAAGATCGCCGTCGACATGGTCGACGAGGGCCTGATCACCGAACGTGAAGCGGTGCTTCGCATCGATCCGGCCTCGCTCGACCAGCTCCTGCACCCGACCATCGACCCGCGCGTCCCGCGCGAAGTGATCGGTACCGGTTTGCCGGCATCCCCAGGTGCCGCGACAGGCGAGATCGTGTTCACCGCCGAGGAGGCCGTGGTCGCTGAAGAGGAGGGCCGCAAGGTCATCCTGCTCCGCGTCGAGACGAGCCCCGAGGATATTCACGGCATGCATGCGGCCGAAGGCATCCTGACGACGCGCGGCGGCATGACCAGCCACGCGGCGGTCGTCGCCCGCGGCATGGGCATCCCCTGCGTCGTCGGCGCCGGAACGATGCGTATCGACCTCAGAAACGAGCGCCTCATCGGCATCGGTGTGACGCTGCAGAAGGGCGACGTCATCACGATCGACGGTTCCGCCGGCCAAGTGCTGAAGGGCGAGGTCCAGATGGTCCAGCCCGAACTGTCGGGCGATTTTGGCCGGATCATGCAATGGGCCGACAGCGTTCGCCGCATGACGGTCAGGACCAATGCGGATACGCCGGCCGATGCCCGCGCGGCCCGCTCCTTCGGCGCCGAAGGCATCGGTCTTTGTCGAACGGAGCACATGTTCTTCGAGGGCGAGCGCATCCACGTGATGCGCGAGATGATCCTTGCCGAGGACGAGCTTGGGCGCCGCGCCGCGCTCGACAAGCTGCTGCCGATCCAGCGCCTGGATTTTACCGGGCTATTCAACGTGATGCACGGCCTGCCGGTGACGATCCGCCTGCTCGATCCGCCGCTGCACGAGTTTCTGCCGAAGACGGAGGAAGAGATCGCCGACGTCGCCGCGGCGATGGGCATGGAAGCGACCGCCCTGCGCCACCGGGTCGATGCCCTGCATGAGTTCAATCCGATGCTCGGCCATCGCGGGTGCCGTCTGGCCATTTCCTATCCCGAGATCGTCGAGATGCAGGCCCGCGCGATCTTCGAGGCTGCGGTTGCCGCGGCGCATGAGACGGGTGCGCCAGTCGTGCCTGAAATCATGGTGCCGCTCGTCGGCCTGCGTTCGGAGCTCGATTATGTCAAGGATCGGATCGACGCGATCGCCAGGGACGTGATGAACGAAGCGAAGATGCGGATCGACTATCTCGTCGGCACGATGATCGAGCTGCCGCGCGCCGCACTTCGGGCCCACATCATTGCCGAGGCCGCCGAGTTCTTTTCATTCGGCACCAACGACTTGACGCAAACGACATTCGGCATTTCGCGCGACGATGCGTCCGCCTTCATTCCGACCTATCAGCGCAAGGGCATCATCGAGCATGACCCCTTCATCTCGCTGGATTTCGACGGTGTCGGCGAACTCATTCGCATCGCCGCCGAACGAGGAAGACGCACGCGCAATGACATGAAACTCGGCATTTGCGGCGAGCATGGCGGCGATCCCGCTTCGATTCACTTCTGCGAGGATATCGGTCTCGACTACGTGTCCTGCTCGCCGTTTCGCGTGCCGATCGCACGACTGGCGGCGGCGCAGGCCGTCATCCGCGCCGCTCAGCGATAGTGCCGGTAATAGTAGGGGCGCCCATAATAGGGACCGCCGACCGAGTAGGACATGTCCATCATCACGACGTCGCTGTTATAGCGCGCCTGCGCATGGCGATCGATATCGATGCGCTGAAGGCAGGTTGCAAACCCTTCGGTTCCCCGCTTGAAGCCATAGCTCATGCACTGCCGCTCGTCGGCCGCGCGACGCTCTTCCGGGGTCATCGTCTGGCAGGCCGAAAGCCCCAGGGCGACCAGGCCAAGGAAGAGGGTGGTTGTTGCAATGCGCATCTCGGATGTCTTCATGTCGTTGCCAGTACTCTTTGAGCAAAGTCCATTCCAGCCTCGCGGTCAACCGGAAAGACGGTACCTCTAGACGCCTGCAGCGCAGGATTGCGTGTCGGGTTTAGTGGCCCCCGAGCCGTCGATTTCGTTAAAAAGCATTTCGCTTCCACGGAAAACGAGGCCATCGGCTTGCGCTTCCACCTTTCGCAAAGCGGATATCGCCTGTAAGAGGGGCGCTTGCGAGATTGGACAATGGCATGGCACTACGCGATCGATTTTCGAAGAAACTGACTTGCCCGCAATGCGGCAATAGCGGCTTTGCGGAAGCCTCGGAAACCGACGATCCGAAGCGCAAGCATCCGGGCTTCACCGTCGATCATCTTCCTCGCGGCTTCTTCGTGCAGCGGCCGTCAAACCATCAGGAAACATTCGTCGTCAAATGCGAATGCGGCCGCAAGTTTCCGTTCAGGAGCCTCGCCGAGGCTGCTTCCGGTCGCGATTGAGCCTTAGAAACGCTCCAGCACCGTGATGAAGGCTTCCGCGAACCGGACGACGTGCGCGGTCTCCGGGGCCGGTGCTTCGACCCTGATATCGCTGCCGTTGTGATCGAGCACGGCAAGGACAATGCGCATCTCGGCGTCTTCTGATGGGATGCGCAATACCGCGATGCGTTTGCAGTCGTCCATCAGGCCATCGGCGGGAAGATCGAATAGGAATTCGCCGCCCGAATGGGTCGCCGCGAGACGAACCGCGTCGCAGAAATCGGCGTCGCCATTATAGCTCTCGAGCGACAGTTCGAGCTCGAGCAGTTCCATCGGCAGCAACGCATCCGCGGGGTCGGCTCCGGCCAATGCGAATACCGGTTTCTCCACTGCGAGATCGGGTGCAATCATCTGAGCTCTCCTGAGCATCCCTGGTCTGAAGGTTGCAGATTTAGGCTGTTTTCAATGCAATATCAGAAACCGCTAACGAACGCCATCGCAGTCTTCGTCGTGGATTGCGTGTTTCGGTGCGTCACAACAGTTTCAATTTAGGCGAATCTTGCACTAAACAAGTCTTGGGCGATTTGCGCGTTCGTGCGGGACGCGCCGCTTGCGAGTAACCGGTAAGTTTGATGGCAATCCGTTTCGACCGCCCCGTTTCCAGCGCCGCCCGCTTTTCGCGGCGTTTTGCGGCGTTTGCACTGGTCTTGTGCCTGGCAGCCTTGATCGGACACCGCTTTGCCGGGCTGGCGACGCCCTATCTGGTTCTTCTCCTTCTGGTCGCTGGCGGTTTTGCGGTTCTTGCCATCGCCTTGGCCTGCGCCGGCCTCAGAAGCCTGTGGTTGAACGGGGCGGAAGGCGGCCAGGACGCAATGGCGGCGATCATTTTCGCGGCCCTGCCGATCATGATCGGCGGATTGGCCGCCGAGCGCTACCTGACCCTTCCGGCAATCTACGACGTAACGACGGATACCGAATCCACGCCTGACTGGTTGAAGACGCCGAAGGCCGATCAGATCTGGCTCGCACGCCAGCCGGTCACCGCGACTGATCGCGAAAAACAGCTGGAAGCCTATCCCGAGCTCACCGGGCGTCGCTATGACGGTGCCATCGACCGCGTTCTCGAGGCTGTCAAGAAGGTCGCCAAGAAGAGCGGCATACGCATCACCCGTGCCGAGGGCGACAGCGAACCGGTGCGTGAGCCGGATACCAAGGCGGGCCAGCCGCAGCCAGAGGACGGCGCCGTGCCCGACGCGCCGGAAGCCGTGCCGATCCCCACGCCACGGCCTTACGACGATGACGTCGCCAAGTTGATCCGGCGCGCGAACGGCGTGACGTTGCAGGGGGAAACGCGAACGCTCGTGCTCGGCCTGCGCTTCGATGTCGTGATCCGTCTGCGTGAAGAAGCCGAGACGACCTTCGTCGACGTGCGCGTGGCGTCACGCTACGGGCCAGCCGATCTGGGCTTCAGCGCCGACATAGCCGAGGACTACCTGAAGGCGCTAGACTCGGAATTGCTCGGAATAGCCGGCGGCTGACGATATCGCGCCGGCGCCGGCTTCAGTCGTGTGGCTGCGTCATTTCCCTCGGACCGGCCGATAAGTACCCATGAGGGAAGGCGGGCCATCGGTTTCGATCTCGCCACGCTCCAGCAGATCCTCGATATGCGCCAGCACCGACAGGGCGGCCGCGCCATGCAGCCGAACGTCCGTGTCGCGATAGATCACCTTCACCATCGCGGGGATCGTGCTTTCGCCCGCGCGGATCCGCCCGAGTACGGCTCGTTCGCGCATCCGCCGATGGGTCTTCAACGCCCGCATGAACGACACCGGCTTCCTGACCGGTCCGCCGTGCCCCGGCAGCAGCAGTCGGTCCCGGCGCGCGATCAGCTTGTCGAGGGAGGCCATGTAGTCAGCCATCGAGCCATCGGGCGGCGCCACTATCGATGTTGCCCACGCCATGACATGATCGGCGCAAAAGAGGATGCCGGTGCCGTCGAGCGCGAAGGCGCAGTGGTTGGCCGTGTGTCCCGGGGTATGGACGGCGGTCAGGCGCCAGCCGTCACCCTGGATCGCTTCGCCGTCGGCAACCGCCTTGTCCGGCACGAATGCCATGTCGGCGCTCTCGGCGAATGGATTGATTTCGCCCGCATGCAAGGGGCGTGAGGCGCGATGCGGGCCTTCCGCGACGATCAGCCCGCCGGTCTTTTCCTGTAGCCGCCGCGACAGCGGCGAGTGGTCGCGATGGGTATGGCTGACCACGATATGGGTCACCTTCCTGCCACCCAGCGCGGTCATCAGCGCCGCAAGATGTGCGTCGTCCTCAGGCCCGGGATCGATCACCGCGACGGAGCGGTCGCCGACGATGTAGCTGTTGGTGCCATGGAAGGTGAACGGGCTCGGATTGTTGACCGTGACGCGCTGGACATGAGGTGCAACGGTGACCGCCTGACCATAGCTGGGTTCGAAGGCGAGATTGAATTCGGGATTGGTCATGTCGGATCTATGTGGGACGGACTTACTTGTATTCGATCTCGATGAACGACATCGGCTTGCCGCCCGCATTGACGACGTTGTGCTCGACACCGGCATCGCGCCGATAGGCGGCACCCGCGGCTAGATCAACCCGCCGATCGCCGTCCTTCTCTTCGATCAGGAATTCGCAGTCCGTCATCGGCACGACGACGTAGCCGAGGCCATGCGTGTGAACCCCGGTATCGGCGCCGGGTTCGAAATCCCAGCGGGTAATGCGAACCACCTCATCATCGAGCAGAAGCGTCGGAATGGCAGGCGGGCGGGCGCGGTATTGGCTCATCGTCACTCCGGGAATGCTGTCGTCATCGCGCCAGAGGTATCACATGCCCGAAAAAGCACACAGAAATATCGGATCGCTTGAAACTTAATGATTGTGACGGCAGACGACCTTTGCTAATCAGGCGTCGATGTCGCGAAGTGGTCTCCGCTTCCGCGATGGTGGGGCGTCGCCAAGCGGTAAGGCACCGGTTTTTGGTACCGGCATTCCCAGGTTCGAATCCTGGCGCCCCAGCCACTTCTAAGTTCACACGTAAATATTACCGGGTTTGAGGCTGAAGCCACTGTGCCTTGTCCGAGCGGTCTGGCGCTTGAGCGCTACCTGTTGCCTACCGGTGTCGGCGCGCATCCAGAACGTATTCCATCAGCCAGGCATGCCGCCTTTCCATCCAAATCTGCTGCGTGTTCGCCCTTGCGAAGGCGACGGCCTTGCGCGCATGCTCTGTCAGCCTGGCTCGGTCCTTGTCGAGTGCGACGAAGGCGGTCGCGAGCTTCTCCGCCGAAGGCCATTCGGCGGTGCTGACAGCTCCGCTCATCTCGGCAAGACCGTTGAAATAATCGAGATTGAAGGCTGCGATCGGCAATCCTCTTGCCATGGAATCGAACGCCGAGCGAGGGGTGTCTTCCACCAGGGGGCACGCAATGGAAGCGTGAAAACTGGAGAGCAGCCGAAACAGCGGCTCGCCGTATTTTACCGCAGGGATAAAAGTGACCGCCTCCGATAGCTTCGCGTCGTCCACCTGGCGCTGCAACGAAGGCAGCTCCGGGCCATCACCGATGATCATCAGCCTGATGTCATGGCCTCTCGATCGCGCGATACGGATGGCGTCGATGGCGAGATTGATGCCCTTGTAGGAAACCAGTCGACCAAAATAGACCAGCTGCAGTGGCCTGGTGTCATCGGAGAGCCATGTCAGGCGTTGCGCCAATTCGTCGTCGGTCAGGACCTGTTCGGCGTTGTGGGCCGTGTCCAGGAAGTTCTTCACGCTGGCTCTGCCGCCACCGAAATCGCGCACCAGGTCCGGGCTTTTCAGGAGTACCAGGCTTGATAGCCTGACCGCGAGCCAGACTTGAAACCAGCGCAGGGGATCGTGCAGAAGCCGATTGACGACATAGCTCTTGCGGCTCCAGATGCCGAGTTGGCGAAACCGCTGCGTATTGCGGCGAAAATCGATGTCGACGAAGAACAGCGAACGCTTCCTGTGGGCCCAGGTGATGATGTTCAACAACAACAGCATCGGTCGCCATATGTCATGCGACATGCCGGTGTGAACGACGGCTGCCTGGCGGACCGTTCTACTGAAAACACCCAGTAGCCGCGGCACATGGCGGATCCAGAACTCCTTTGCGGATGCATTGACCGGATAGGTCGGTACCATCTCAATTCCCTCGTCGGCGGTGATGACGCCAAGCGACGGATTGCGATCGAAATCTTCGCGGCTTAGTTCCGGCGCCACCAGTATGATCTTGCCGACATGTCCCTCGAGCTGCAGTTTGAGTTCCCTGAGATGGTAGGAAAAAGCATCTTCGATCGCGAATGCAGTGTCCGACAGGCGAAAAGCAGGAGCCGTCACCGCGATGACATACGCGCCTGATGATGCGGCGTTGCCACGCGACGGAACCACCTTGATTGAAGTCTCATTGGACATGCTGACGTTCACGAACCGAATGCCTCACTTATTGGAATGAGGCTCACCATGCTCTATCGGCTCCACAGCTTGAAGCTGGCTTTAAGGCGACGCGTCTACGCCCTTCGAGGTCCCTCGTTTCGGGGTCGTAGCCGATCCATCGAACGCTTGTGCTCATCGTCGCGACGCATTTCATGAGACTGCAGTTACTTTCACGCAAGCGAGGCCGGAACATCGCACCCGACGTTCCGGCCTCTCAATGTTTGGACGGCCTTTGGGCTCGCCCCTATGTCTTCAGTATCGGCAGATGCCCGCTTACTGCGCGGGCTGGGCCGGCGCCAGGAACTCGGCGCAATAGGACGGGCCGTTGGCGCCCGGTACGTCGCCGGAAACCCGGATACTGCGGATCGTGTAGTCCGCGCTGGTCACGATTTCGGCCTGGCAGCGCAGGTAGGTGGTGCGGGCAGCGGAGATCTGCTTGCCGCGCTTGCCGTCGGCGGCTTCGGCGTATTTCGCGGGAACCTTGACGGTCTTGTATCCGCCCTTCCAGGTGTAGACATTTCCGGAGCCGTTGTCGGCGTCGCTGAGCGGCGGGCCGAAGGCGGCGAAGAACTTGCCTGCCGACTGACCGACCCAGCGGCTCGAGATCGGATCAGCTGCGGTCGGAATGGTCGTGCAGCCGGCAAGCGCAATGGCAAGTCCGGCCGCGGCGAAGGTGCGGAGTTTCATGGTATCGTCCCTGAGAGTTGTCGCGCATTCGACGGTGAGAATCGCTGTCTCGCAGCGGTTCCGTATGTCCCGTCGAGCGCTTTAGCGCGGAACTCGGCAAAAGAAAATCGGCCTTCATTCGCATTCGCAAAATTTGCTGCGAGTGTGGCTTTTTGCGCCGCGGGTCTGCGGTTTCCGTCGTCCTGAGCATCGACCAAAAAATGCGCCGGCTTTTGAATTTTGCCGCTTGCGCAATGGCATGGGCCAGTCTATTAGAAGCGCCGCTGGTCACGGAGTGTAGCGCAGTCTGGTAGCGCACCACGTTCGGGACGTGGGGGTCGCAAGTTCGAATCTTGCCACTCCGACCAGCTTGATTTTCTCCGACATCTTAAAGCAGTTTCCGACCGGCATCAGCAGGTTTGGCCAGCGAAACCCGCGATCCTCAGTGTTTCAGGTCGTAGGCCTGGCCGGATGCGCGAAGCTCGGCGAGCGTCTTGCCGACGCAGGTGCCTGCGCCCTCGCTGCCGATCGCCTTTGCATGCCCGTCGAGCGAGATGGTGCCGGCGATCCGGTCGGATGCCACGTAGGTCGCGACCCCGTCCTCGGAGACGCGGGATATGTAGAAGGCATGTTGCGTCTTGTTGGATTGGCAGTGGATGACCAGCGGGAACTGCGTGAAGAAGTCGTCTTCGGCGACGGCGACGGCGCCGTGTGCGAACGACAGCAGCGCAACCGCGCCGACCAGTCTGGCGAGATGCATTCCGGCTGATGCGGGCGTGAGGCGCGATTTCCTGGGCATCGTTCAATCCACTCCGTTATGGCCTTCGCAGGTCTGGTTTCCTCTAGATGGTCAGGGCAATGAGCGCGTCTCTGTCGAGCAGGCGAACCACCCGCTGCAGTTTGCCGGTCAGGCAAAGGATGCGCTTTTCCCGAAGCTTGGTGAACGAACGCGCGACGGTTTCGACCGTCAGCCCCAGATAGTCGGCGATATCGCTGCGGGACATCATGATGTCGAACTCGGGTTCCTCAGGATGGAGGTTCGCCATCTCCTGGACGAAGGCGGCAACGCGCCGTAGCGCGCTCTGCTCGGTGATGACGAGCTGCTTGCACTGCGCCTTCGCAAGGTTTGTCAGCGCGATATGCAGCAGATCGATCGGCACGACCGCATCGCGGTTGGAGCGGAAGAGCCGCAGGCGTGTCTCGCAGACGGCTTCCGCGAAATCGGTCCGCACATTTCCCTTTTCCAGCCCGAACCACTCGCCCTTGCCGCAGAACGAGAGGATGTATCGCTGTCCGTTGGAGGTCAGGCGGTAGATCCTGACTGCGCCGGCTTCGACCTGATAGATCGCGAAGGCGTATTCGCCTTCGCTGTAAACAGTCTCGTCGGCCTTCAGCCTGATCGTATCGTCTTTCGCAGCCGTGGAGGCGGCGCCACAGCGCTGCCCCGGCGCCGTCGTATCCCTTGCGATCGCGTAGCTCTGAAACATGTGCATCGCCCCCGTCAGGACTTCAGCATAGGAGATCACCGCCAAGGCCGATATTCGAAATACCCCTTACGTACTGCTACGGAAGCAGGCGTACGCCCGTCGGTGTATAACGCTGTCGCCCTTGATGAGAGCGGTGCGACGGTATCGCGGGAGGTCTTGGTGGCGTCGAAAGAGGGTGACTACGACCAGGCAGATCCGGACCCGGCAAGGGTGCGCGAACAGTTAGCGATCATACTCGCCAGCCCGGAGTTTCTTGCCTCCGAGCGGGGCCGACGCTTTCTGCGCTACATCGTCGAGGAGGCGCTCGAGGGGCGCCGGGAGCAGCTGAAGGCCTACACGATCGCGCAGGCGGTTTTCGGCCGCGATGCATCCTTCGATGCGCAGAACGATCCGGTTGTCCGCATCGACGCCGGGCGTATCCGCCGTGCGCTGGAGCGCTATTATCTGGTCTCCGGAAACAATGATCTCGTCAGGATCACCATCCCCAAGGGCGGCTATGCGCCCCAATTCGTGATCGTCGCCGATAGAAATCCCGCGACCGAACGCAAGCGCGAGGAGAAGCCGTCTCCCGCCGTCCGTGGCGCCCCGACAAGCTATCGCGACCTCATCCTGCCGATCGGCGTTCCCGCGATATTCGGCGCGATCGCAATGCTGGCGCTCATCCGGCCGCTCGAATCCTATTTGTGGCCGCCACAGACCTCGCCGGCCGCGGCGACATCGGCGCTGAACAGCAAGGCTGTGATTGCTGTCGAGCCCTTCGCGGCACTTGGCGGCACGAACGAAAGCACCGATTTTGCCAACGGCCTCGCCGATCAGATGATTGCCAAGCTGATGAATGTGGATGGGGTCGTCGTGCTTGCGCCGGGCCGTTCAGGCGGGGAGGCGGCCGGCGCGCTGCTGAACCTGCAGGGAAGCGTGCTTGTCGAGGACGGCACACTGCATGTGCATGCCCGCCTGATCAATGGAAGCGATGGTGCCGTCGCCTGGGCAACGCGATATGACCGCGACCTGAAGGGGCAAACCATCATCGATGTTGAAGACGAGATCGCCGGACAGATCGCAAAGGAGGTTTCCAAGAGCCTCGAGATTGCCCGCCCGGCGGCAACTCCGTAGCACCGGAAGCTGCAAACGATCTCGGCCCTATTGTTGCGTCGAAGCGACGTTCACCCCAGCGGCGCGCAGTCCGCCGTAGAACCGTTCCTGATCCTGCTGGCGGGGCAGGCGCAGCGAAATCTCCCGGCGAATATTGGCCATCAGCACGGGTGCATGGCCGTCCAGCCAATCCTTCTCCACCTTCGCATCTGCAGCCTTGCCTGCCGTACCGAGCACGGCAAGCAGGACAAGGTGATGCATCGGGTTGGAGCCGAGGTCGGACATCCTCGCCCATTCCTCCGCCGTTGCCATATCGTTGCGCATCAGACCGCAGAGCGCCATGCCGGCTTCGTAATAGCCGCGCGGGCGGCCGCTCTTGTTGAGGGCGACCGACAGCAATTCGCAGCCCGATTGCCATTTGCCCGACATCGCCAGCCGCATCCCGTACTCGCCTGCAACGTCCACGTCATCGGGGTTGGCCGCATAGGCTGCCGTGCCGGCCTCCAGCGCCTTGTCGATATCCCCGCGGAAGAAATTCACCAGCATCAGGGCTTGCAGCACACGCGGATTTTCAGGCTCCAGCGATGCGGCACGGTCCACGGCCCCGATCGCGAGCTCGAGCGGCTGGGCGGAGAACGGCGACATGCCGAGCTTGTAGCGAAAGCGCATCTCGTCGAGGTAGACCAATGCCAGAAGCGCCCAGGAGGTGGCGTTGGCAGGGAAGCGCTGCGTCGCCTGCTGCAGGCAATCGCGCGCCGCCGCATGGCTTTGCGTATTCATGGTCTGTCGATAGCTGTAATAGGCCAGCGTGCAGGCATAGGCGTCCTGATCCCCGTTCTGGGGCTGCGCGATCGCGCTGGTCTCGGTCTGGAAGAGCGCGCCGTAGGGCTGGGCTATGGCGCTGGCCACCTGCCGGGCGATATCGCTCTGGATCACGAGTTTGTTTTGCGCATGAAGATCCGCATCGTAATTGTTGGCCCATATCACCGCGCCATCGGACTGGCGCACCAGCCGGGCAACCGATCGAAATCTGCTGCCGTCGAGCTGTACGTTGCCTTGCAGCGCATAGTCGGCGCCGCCGGACCGACGGTTTTTCAAAGGGTCTGCGACCACCACGATATCACGGAATTGCGCAAGCTGGCCGATGATGTCGTCCCTGAGGCCGCGGGCAATGTCCGAGCTGGCGTCGTCAGGTCCGCTTTCCGCGAAGAATTCGACGATCACCCTTGGCTCTGCCGCGTCTGGCGCGGGCGAGCGGGCCGGAGGTGCCCATGTCGCCGGGAAGGCGCCCGCGAGGATGAAGAGGAGAGCAAGGACGGCTGCGAGCCCGCTTGCCAGGCCGAAAGCGACCAGTGGGCCGCCGGGCCGCTTTTCTGCCGGCGGTGACGCCACCGGCGCGGGCGCGGCGATCGGCAGGGTCTCCGGCTGATCCGCCAGCACGCCCTCGACCGGCCCGCCGCGGGCATACTCGAAATGCGGGACGTAGCCGCCCTTGGGCACGGTGAGGATGATCGCGTCGTCCTTCCCCGCGACCAGATAATATCGCTCGAGGGCTCTTCGAATACGGCCAGCCTCGATCCGCACGACCGGATCATTCTGCGGATCGAACGACGCCTCGCGGCCAAATACCACGTTCGCGATGGTGAACGCCTTGAGGAACTCCGATCGCCCGGCCAGCGTTTCGTTGACGACAAACGCCAAAAAACTCCGCCCACGCTTGGGAGCGTGAAACTCATTGCTGGAGAGAATCCGCTCGAGCTGTCGGCCGATTTCCTCGGCTGTCGGGCCAAGGCCGTCTGAAACAGTGACTGCGCTTCTCATGACCGCCCCTGACAGGATCACGCAATTATTTCAGTATATTCTGACTAACAATAGCTCATAAGCTTCTGGTTGCAAGTGTATTCTCTTCTTAACGAGCATAGGTTGGCCAGGCCCGTGCAGGCGCGGCACTCTCGTCCGACGAAGGCTGCGCGAGCGCCTCGATCGCGGCGGTCATGCGCATCAGCTCGGCGAGATTGCGTGCCCCCATCTTGGCCATCACGTTGGCACGGTGAACCTCCACGGTGCGCGAGCTGATCCCCAAATGATAGGCGATCATCTTGTTCTGCAGGCCATCGAGCACACCGGCCAGAACCTGTTGTTCGCGGTCGGTGAGCTGGCGCAGCCGGGCGGCCACGGTTTCGGATCCTGCAGCAGGGCGGCTTTGCCGCTTTGGCGCCATGACGCGGTTGATGGCCGCGACCAACGTCTCTTCCCGCAGGGGCTTCTCCAGAAAATCCGAGGCTCCTGCCTTCATCGCCTGCACGGCGGCGGCGATGTCGCCATGGCCACTGATCACGATCGTCGGGATATTGATAGCAGCATGCCGGAGACGCTCCAGCAGCTCGATACCATCGATACCGCGCATGCGGAGGTCGGTGATCAGGCAGCTTTTCTCCGAAACGGGAAGAAGATCCAGAAATGCCTTCGCGGAACTGTGCGCGCGGACGGCAAAGCCTGCCGAGACAAGAAGGAACGTCAGGGATCGCCTGAACGACTCCTCATCGTCGACGAGGTGGATCGTGAGGTCATTCGCCATGGGACACGGTCTCCATGAGGGGAAGCGAGAACGAAAAGATCGCGCCGCCTTCCGGTCTTCTGCGAGCGCTCATGCGGCCGCCATGCGCCTCGACGATACGCCGGGACAAGGCCAGTCCCAGGCCGAGACCATGCGGCTTGCTGGTTATGAAGGGACGAAACAGCGTCTCCTCGATGTCGGCAGGAATGCCGCAGCCATTATCCGAGACCTCGACCACGATGCGCCGCCCGTCTTCGGTTCTGGTCCGGATCGCGATGTCAGGCTGTTCGGTCCGATCGGTGGCATCAAGTGCGTTGCGGATGAGATTTGTCAGCACCTGCATCACCTGGACCCGATCGACGAGCGCAATGTCTTGCCCCGCCTGGAGGTGCAGATCCGGCTGGATGCCGCGTGTTCTGGCCCCGGCGAATGCGAACCCCGCCGCCTGGCGGATCAGGTCATGCAGCGTTGCCGGTGCCCTGCCGCCGGTATTGGATCTCGAAAATTCCAGCATGTGCTGGATGATGTTGCCGCCCCGCAGCGCATGCTCGGTGATCTCCGTCAGCACGTCGCGAACCGTCTCGCTCTCGGGGCCATGGTCGGCCGTCACGAGCTTGCTGCATCCTTGCGAATAGGCGGCGATCGATGACAGCGGCTGCGAGAGCTCATGCGCAAGGGTCGATGCCATTTCTCCGAGCGCGTTCACCCTGGCGATGCGCGCAAGCTCGTTCTGAAGCGTCTGCACCTGTTGCAGGGTTTCGCGCTCGGCCCGCAAGTCCTCGAAAACCGCCGCCGTGAAAACCTGTCGGCCGCGACGCTGCCGGATGACGGTCAGCGTGGCCGGAAATCGATCTCCACTCTTGGGGGTTATCTCACCGGCGCGAACCGCGCCATGATCGCTCCAGCGCCCCTTCAGGCGGATGTCGGGCGTCGCACTCCAGAGGAAATCGACCGTGCAGCCGATCAGTTCGTCTTCCTCATAGCCGAACAGGCCGATCGCGGTCTTGTTGCAGGCTGAAACGCGATGGCTGTCGCTGAGGAGAAGAACCGCATCCGGCATGCAGTCGTGGAGTTGCCGGATCCAGCCCGTGCGCTCTCTCACGGCGCTCTTGGAGACATGATCGGGTGCCGCGTGCAGCGCATGCGACAAAACCCGCCCCGCCACGGCTGTGGCAGACGTGCGCTCGGCAATATCGGGCGCTTCTATCTCGATGGGCATGTTACTCCCTCCGCCCCCATGAGAACTCTCTGACCTTCCGGACCGCCTTTCATTTTCAATGATGACTGGAGTTTATCACTTTTGGAGGGGGAAACGCCGTAGCATCGCGTAACCTCTATTGGCTTCATCTTATGAAGCTGCATGACGCGGCGCCGTCTGATCTCCTTGCGTGCGCCATTGATCCGGCTCAATGCCCTCGGGCAACTGTTTCGTTACTGTTACCGATAGAACGGATGATCGTTTGAGGGAGCATGACCGCCATGAAGCTTGCCCTTGCCATCGCAATGACCATCGCGGCCGCCACGGTCACGGCACCCCCCGCCGGAGCGCAGGAAAGCCGCAAGGAACACAGGCGCATGAACTGGGCCGAGAACCTGCCCGAAGCGGTCAAGGCCTATCACGGCAAACGGTTCTCGGTTGTCAGCTACCGCACGGCACACGAGGTCGGCGCCGTGCCGACGCCCGGAAGTGCCAAGGAGGTCGAAGCGATCCGCTCCGCCGCCCGGTCGAACGAATGGCTCGTGGGCCAGCTGAAAGCCAAGAAGTTGACACCCAATGATATCGAATGGGTCACGCGTGCCCGCAACGGCAATCTGACCTTTTACGTAGAATGAGCGACAACCGCGCCCGCAGGAACGGTCCCCGCCGGCATCGCAGACGGCCGCTTTTTCGCAGCAGCCGTTCGTCCACCGCCGCAATGCCGGCGTGGTGGAAAGATGCCGGGATGAGGGTCCGTGTCCGACTGGCGCTCGTCTATCCTCACCATGAGGGTTCGGTGATGTGGCAGTTGGTCGTCGAAGCTCCATTCGAGCAGGATATAGAACTCGCCGTCATCGATGACGAAGGGGTCCATGCCCTTGTTTTCCCCTGTCTGCGCACCGCCGGCGGATGGGCCAATGCCGTCACCGGCGAGATGCTAGACGTGCACCCGACCCACTGGCGCTATTGGCAGGCCGAGCGCCGTCAGGCGTCCGATCTCCACTGATCGGGTACCCCCATCAAACATGCTGCACTGCACATTGTTTGCGATCAATGACATGACCGCGCCGCGCAAAATAGTCTGGCGGGGTTCGCAGGCGGTCGTCGCACCGCCATCCCGCAAGGCTGCTTTAAGGAGACCCGCATGCGTGGTTTCGGTGTTCATTCCGAGGTCGGCAAGCTCAGGACCGTAATGGTCTGCCGGCCATCCCTGGCGCATCAGCGCCTGACGCCCGCCAACTGCCATGACCTGCTTTTCGACGATGTCCTGTGGGTCCATGAAGCGCAGAAGGATCACTATGATTTCGTCCTGAAAATGCAGGAGAGGGGCGTCGAGGTTCTCGAGCTCCACGACCTGCTCGGCCAGACGCTCGCCGACAAGGAGGCGCGCGACTTCGTGCTCGACCGGCGCATCACCCCGAATGTGCTCGGCTCGCAGATCGCGGAAGCCGTGCGTCCCTGGCTCGACGAGATGAACCCCACCCAGCTTGCGGCTTTCATGATCGGCGGCATCGCCATCTCGGACCTGCCAGACGTCCGGGCGAAGACGTTGATGCTGAGCGCACTGCCGGAAACCGAATTCGTCATCCCGCCCATCCCGAACACGCTGTTCCAGCGCGATCCCTCCTGCTGGATCTATGGCGGTGTGACCGTCAACCCGATGTTCTGGCCGGCGCGGCGGGCCGAGACCTTGATCCAGCGCGCCATCTACAAGTTCCATCCGACCTTCCGCGACGGCGACTTCAAGATTTGGTGGGGCGACAGCGACCATCAGTTCGCCAATGCCTCGATGGAAGGCGGCGACGTCATGCCGATCGGAAACGGCACTGTCCTCATCGGCATGGGCGAACGCACGACCTACCAGGCGGTGGGGCAGGTGGCGCAGGCGCTGTTCCGCAACAAGGCGGTGAAGCGGGTGATCGGCTGCCTGATGCCGAAGAGCCGCGCGGCGATGCACCTCGACACCGTCTTCAGCTTCTGCGACCGCGATGTTGTGACCCTGTTTGCCGAAGTGGTGGACCAGATCCGCTGCTACAGCATGCACCCCAAGGGTGACGACGGCACCTTCGAGATCCATCCGGAGAACAAGCCGATGCTCGAAGTGGTTGCCGAGGCACTGGGGCTGCCCAGCCTGCGGGTCGTCGAGACCGGCGGCAATTCCTATCAGGCGGAGCGCGAGCAGTGGGACGACGGCAACAACGTCGTGGCGCTCGAGCCCGGCGTCGTCGTCGCCTACGACCGCAACACCTACACCAACACGCTGCTGCGCAAGGCGGGGATCGAGGTGATCACCATCCGCGGCTCGGAACTCGGCCGCGGCCGCGGCGGCGGACATTGCATGACGTGCCCGATCTGGCGCGACCCGGCGTACTGACGCCTTCACCCCACGAAACAGACCCGACGGAGCAAGAAAATGAGCTTCAATCTGCGCAATCGTTCGCTTCTGACCGTACAGGATTATACGCCGCGCGAATTCCGCTACCTGCTTGATCTCGCCCGCGACCTGAAGCGGGCGAAATATGCCCGCACCGAGCAGCAGCATCTCAAGGGCAAGGAAATCTGCCTGATCTTCGAGAAGACCTCGACGCGCACGCGTTGCGCCTTCGAGGTCGCCTGCTCGGACCAGGGCGCCAACGTCACCTATCTCGATCCGTCGGGCTCGCAGATCGGTCACAAGGAATCCTTCAAGGATACGGCGCGGGTGCTGGGGCGCATGTATGACGCGATCGAATATCGCGGCTCGGCGCAGACCGGCGTGGAGACGCTTGCCCGCTATGCCGGCGTTCCCGTCTATAACGGTCTGACCGATGAATATCACCCGACGCAGATGCTCGCCGACGTGATGACCATGCGCGAGCACAGCGACAAGCCGGTCACCGATATCAAATATGCCTATGTCGGCGACACGCGCTCGAACATGGGCCACTCGCTGCTGATCGTCGGCTGCCTGATGGGCATGGACGTGCGCATCTGCGGCCCGAAATCGCTGTGGCCCTCGGAAGAATACATGAAGATCGCAAGGGAACTACAGGAACGCTCCGGCGCCCGGCTGCTCGTCACCGACGATCCCAAGGAAGCGGTCAAGGATGTCGATTTCATTCATACCGACGTTTGGGTGTCGATGGGCGAGCCGAAGGATGTCTGGCGCGAACGCATCAAGCTCCTCACCCCCTACCAGGTCAACACGAACCTGATGAAGGCTTCCGGCAATTCGCAGACGAAGTTCATGCACTGCCTGCCGGCCTTCCACGACACCGAGACCGTCATGGGCAAGCAGATCGCTGAGGACTATGGCATGGACAACGGCCTCGAGGTCACCAACGACGTCTTCGAGTCCGAGGCCAATGTCGCCTTCGAGCAGGCGGAAAACCGGCTGCACACGATCAAGGCACTGCTCGTCGCGACCTTGGGGGATTGAGCATGCGTGTCGTTATCGCGCTTGGCGGCAATGCGCTTCTCCGCCGTGGGGAAGCGATGACCGCCGATGTTCAGCGCCGCAACGCCCGCATCGCCGCCGAGGCGATCGCGCCGCTTGCCGCCGAACATCAACTTATCATCACTCACGGCAACGGTCCTCAAGTTGGATTGCTGGCGCTGCAGGGCGCGGCCTACAAGCCGGACGAAGCCTATCCGCTCGATGTTCTCGGGGCCGAAACCGAGGGCATGATCGGCTATATGCTCGAGCAGGAGCTCGGAAACCTGCTGCCGTTCGAACAGCCGCTGGCGACCCTGCTCACGATGGTCGAGGTCGACGGCGAGGATCCCGGCTTTCAGAATCCGACCAAGTTCGTCGGCCCTGTCTATGACAAGGCGGATGCCGATCGGATCCGCAGCGACAAGGGCTGGACGTTCAAGCAGGACGGCGACAAGTGGCGGCGCGTCGTCGCCTCTCCGTTGCCGAAGCGTATCTTCGAGGTGCGTCCTGTCCGGTGGCTGCTGGAGCAGCGCACCATCGTCATCTGCGCCGGCGGCGGCGGCATCCCGACCATGTACGAGAAGGGTGTCGACCGAAAGCTGATCGGCGTCGAGGCCGTCATCGACAAGGACCTCTGCTCCGAGCTGCTCGCCCGCGAGCTCGATGCCGATCTCCTGGTCATGGCGACGGATGCGCCTGCAGTCTGCACCGATTGGGGCAAGCCGTCGCAGAAATCGATCCACAAGGCACGCCCTGAGGATATGAAGCAATTCTCCTTCCCGGCGGGCTCCATGGGGCCGAAGGTCGATGCGGCCTGCCATTTCGCGGAAGGACCGGGGCGCAGTGCCGCGATCGGGCCGCTGGCCGATATCGCGGGGATGGTGCGCGGCGAGCGCGGAACGATCATCAGCAGCGGCTTCTCCGGCCTTAGCTGGCACGCCTGACGCGGCGCCGATCCTATAGAAACATCAACCTCAGGGAACAGCCGGGCGCGTGACAGCGCCCGGTGCCGTTTCCGGCGTCTCGGCGCGAACGACGCCGCCGTTTCGCCGCTGCCAGACATAGACGGGAATGCCGAGCATCAGCAGTACGAGACCGTAGAGCACCGGTTCGGCGCCGGAGCCATAGAGCGTGAACATCGCGAAGATGAAGGCGATGAGTTCGATCGGGGTGACGCGCGGAATGAGCCCACCTCTTACGCGGGCGGCAACGAGGCTGGATGCGAGCGAGCAGAAGGCATAGGGCACCACCGCCGTCATCGTGCTCAGCCCGACCATCAGCCGGTAGACGGAGGCAAAGCCTTCGCCGCCCATGGCCTGGACGAGGACCAGCAGGGTTGCGAAGCATGCCGAGACGACCATGCCGATCGCCGGCACGCCGCGCGAGGAGAGGCGGCCAAAGAGCGGCGGAAACAGTCCGTCGCGGGCGGCTGCCATCGGCACCTGGCCCATCAGCAGCGTCCAGCCATTGAGGGCGCCGATCGATGAGACCACGACCGCGACTGAGATCGCCAGTGCACCGCCGCGACCCCACATCACGCCAGCGGCCTCGGAGAAGGGGGCGACGGAATGGGCGAGTTGTTCGCGGGGCAGCACGCCCATGACGACGATGGTGCCGAGAACATAGAGCGTGGCGGCGATCGATATGCCGAGCACGGTCGAGCGCGGGATGGTGCGTTCGGCGTTCCTGACGTCGCCGGCGGGAACGGTGGCCGATTCCAGGCCGAGATAGGCAAACATCGTCAGTGGCGCCAGGGCCGCGATCGACTGAAGGATCGGCTGGCCGGTCGGGTTGAACTCGGTAAAATGCGAGGTGTCGATATAAAGCAGACCAATGATCGCGACCGCGCCGAAGGGGAGCAGCTTGGCGTAGGTGGTAACCTGTGCGAAGAGGCCGGCGGCGTGGACGCCGCGAAGGTTGACGAGCACGATCGCCCAGATCACGCCGAGCGTCAGCACCGTCGCCGCGAAACGGTTGCCGAGCGCCGGCACGAGATCGACGATCACCCCGGTAAAGGCGATGGCGATCACCGGCAGCGACGTCCAGATCGAGATCCAGTAGCCCCAGGCAATCAGGAAGCCGGCGAAATCGCCATAGGCGAGGCGGGTATAGGCATAGGGTCCGCCGACGGCGGGCACGAGGCTTGCGAGCCGCGCGAAGGTGAGGCCGAGGCAGATCGCGCCGGCGCCCATGATGATCCAGACGAGGATCG
Organism: Rhizobium sp. Root708; assembly: GCF_001429725.1. Classification (GTDB taxonomy): domain Bacteria; phylum Pseudomonadota; class Alphaproteobacteria; order Rhizobiales; family Rhizobiaceae; genus Rhizobium. The sequence goes on from NZ_LMHV01000043.1 coordinate 379,918, forward strand.
CGAGGTTGCCATAGGGGGCGACGGCGGCCGGAGAGAGATAGAAACCGGAGCCCACCATGTTTCCGACGACGATGGCGGTGCAGGCTGCAAGTCCGAGGCTTTTGCCATCAGGCGATGTTGTCATGAGGTCCCTCCCAGGAGGCCGCCTCGCCGGAATTGGGCTCCGTCGGGCCGCATTGCCGCGTCGATTTTCCCTTCAAAACGGAAAGGCCGCAATTCGTGTCAATGCGTAGTTGCCGACTGTTTTCCCTGCCTTCACATTCCCGTAGCGACGCGCGTATTACTGCGGGTACGATCATGCATGGGAGGTTGCGATGTCGAATGAGCAAGGATTTCTACGAATCTCGATTGCGGCCACCGTCGTGGTCGCGGCGCTCGGTATCTTCTTCGGCATTCTCTCCGGCTCGTTTTCGATCGCTTTCGACGGCGTCTATTCGCTCGCCGACGCCGCCATGACCGGGCTTGCGCTCTGGGTGTCGAGCCTGATCGTCCAATCGGCGCGCAACGACGCCAAGTCGGGCCGCATCCGCAACCGCTTCACCATGGGCTTCTGGCACCTCGAGCCGATCGTGCTTCTCCTTAACGGTTGCCTGCTGGTGACTGTCGCCGTCTACGCACTGATCAACGCGATCATCAGCATCATCAATGGCGGGCACGAACTGCATTTCGGGGCGGCGATAGTCTATTCCGGCGCGACACTCGTCGTCTGCGTCGTCATGGCTGGGATCGGGACGGCGGTGAACCGACGGCTGAAGTCGGATTTCGTCGCGCTCGACATCAAGGCCTGGATCATGTCCGGCGGTATCGCCTTCGCGCTGCTCGTCGCCTTCATCATCGGCCTTGCCGTGCAGCCGACGCCGCTTGTGTGGATTGCCCGATATGTCGACCCGGTGGTGCTCGGGCTCGTCTGCCTGGTGATGATCCCGATCCCGATCGCCACGATCTGGAAGGCGCTGAGCGAGATCCTGCTGATTGCTCCCGTCGATCTGCAGGAGCATGTCGATCGCGTCGCCTCCGACACCGTTCGCCGCCTCGGCTTCCTGTCTTACCGCGCCTATGTCGCCCGCGTCGGTCGTGCGACCGAGATCGAACTCTACTTCATCGTCCCCGAAGGATTGCCGCCGAAGCGGCTTGAGGAATGGGATGCGCTGCGCGATGAAATCGGGGATGCGATCGGTGACGAGAGCGCCAACCGCTGGCTCACCATCGCTTTCACCGCCGATGCGGAATGGGCGGAATAGACGCGTTCCAGCACCGCATTTTTCGACCTAAAGCCTTTTGCCCGGACGTTGATTGCGATCAACGACGCCTCTAGGCCCGGCGTGTACGATCCCCCAAGCTGAGACGAAAGCGCCGCTGAGCACCCGCTTCTGCGGCCATCGGATCCGGGAGGGATGGATGGAATTCCAGAAGGCATTTCCAGTCGCTGTCATCGATGAGGACTTCGAAGGCAAGAGCGCCGCCGGGCGCGGCATGCGCGATCTGGCCGCCGCGATCGAGGCCGATGGCTTCCGCATTGTCTCTGGCGTCACCTATGAGGACGCGCGTCGGCTGGTTCATATCTTCAACACGGAATCCTGCTGGCTGGTTTCCGTCGACGGCAGTGAGGACAAGGCCTCGCGCTGGCAGGTGCTGGAAGAGATCCTGAGCGCCAAGCGCAAGAAGAACGACCGCATTCCGATCTTCCTTTTCGGCGATGACACGACGGCCGAGGACGTGCCGGCGAGCGTGCTGCGCCACGCCAATGCCTTCCTGCGGCTGTACGAGGATTCCGCCGAGTTCATGGCGCGCGCCATCGTCCAGGCCGCGCGCAACTACCTCGACCGGCTGCCGCCGCCGATGTTCAAGGCGCTGATGAATTATACGCTTGAGGGGGCCTATTCCTGGCATACGCCGGGCCATGGCGGCGGTGTCGCCTTCCGCAAGAGCCCGGTCGGGCAGATGTTCTATACCTTCTTCGGCGAGAACACGCTGCGATCGGATATTTCGGTATCGGTCGGCAGCGTCGGCTCGCTGCTCGATCACGTTGGTCCGATCGCCGAGGGCGAGCGCAACGCGTCGCGCATCTTCGGAACCGACGAGACATTTTTCGTCGTCGGCGGAACGTCGACCGCCAACAAGATCATCTGGCATGGCATGGTCGGGCGCGGCGATCTCGTGCTCTGCGACCGCAACTGCCACAAGTCGATCCTGCATTCGCTGATCATGACGGGCGCGACCCCGATCTATCTGGTGCCGTCGCGCAACGGGCTCGGGATCATCGGCCCGATCTCCAAGGATCAGTTCACGCCCGAGGCGATCGCCCAGAAGATTGCCGCCAGCCCCTTTGCCGGACAGACGAGCGGCAAGGTGCGCCTCATGGTCATCACCAACTCGACCTATGACGGGCTCTGCTACAATGTCGATGCGATCAAGGCCTCGCTCGGCGATGCCGTCGAGGTGCTGCACTTCGACGAGGCCTGGTACGCCTATGCGAACTTCCACGAGTTCTACGACGGCTTCCACGGCATCTCGTCGACGCAGCCCGCCCGCTCGAAGAACGCGATCACTTTTGCCACGCACTCGACGCACAAGCTTCTGGCGGCGTTTTCGCAGGCATCGATGATCCACATCCAGCACGCCGAGAACAAGCGGCTGGACGTGACCCGCTTCAACGAAGCCTTCATGATGCATACCTCGACCTCGCCGCAATATGGCATCATCGCCTCCTGCGACGTCGCCGCCGCGATGATGGAGCAACCGGCCGGGCGCTCGCTGGTGCAGGAGACGATCGACGAGGCGATCAGCTTCCGCCGCGCGATGAACGGCGTCCGCAGCCAGACCGAGGGCAGCTGGTGGTTCGATGTCTGGGAGCCGACGGTTGCCGAGCAGACGCCGAACGACCGGCACGAGGATTGGGTGCTGAAGCCCGGCGACGGCTGGCATGGCTTTATGGGACTTGCCGAAAACCATGTGATGGTCGATCCGATCAAGGTGACGATCCTGTCGCCCGGCCTGTCCGCCAGCGGATTCATGCAGGAACACGGCATCCCCGCCGCCGTGGTGACGAAGTTCCTCTCGTCGCGCCGCATCGAGATCGAGAAGACCGGCCTCTATTCTTTCCTCGTGCTGTTCTCGATGGGGATCACCCGCGGCAAGTGGAGCACGCTGGTTACCGAACTCCTCAACTTCAAGGATCTCTACGACAGCAACGCGCCGCTGACGCGGGCGCTACCGGCATTGGCCGCCGGGCACCCGGAAGCCTATGGCAACATGGGGTTGAAGGATCTCTGCGAGCAGATCCACGCCGTCTACCGCAAGGACGACGTGCCGAAGGCGCAGCGCGAGATGTACACCGTGTTGCCAGACATGGCGCTGCGGCCGGCCGATGCCTATGACCTTCTGGTCAAGGGCAAGATCGAGAGCGTCGAGATCGACAATCTCATGGACCGCGTCCTCGCCGTGATGATCGTTCCCTATCCGCCGGGCATTCCGCTGATCATGCCGGGCGAGCGGATCACCCAGTCGACGAAGTCGATCCAGGATTACCTGCTCTACGCCCGCGAATTCGATAGCAAGTTCCCCGGCTTCGAGACCGATATTCACGGCCTGCGCTTCACGCCCGGTCCGAATGGCCGCCGCTATCTGGTCGATTGCATTGCAGAGGGGGCGTAACGATGATCCCGCGCGACGTGAAATCACCGACAGTTGCCATTCCCTTCCACAAGATGCTGAAGGTCGTCGCCATCGTCGATCGCGATAATCCCCAGGTGCGGGAATTGCTGGCCCAGATTGTGGCCGATGGCTTCGAGGTGGAGATTCGTGACGACTATTCGGCCGACGTGTCCGAGGATGCCTCGGTCGGCGCCTATATCGGATCGGTCGAGGGCGGCTGGCTGCCGGATGCGCGCACCTTCCTCCGTTCCGTCAGGGATATCGGTTTCCGCACGCCGATCTGGGCTTTGGCCGATGCGCTCGGGGTTGCTGATCTCGATGTCGTCGAAGGCGTTGGGGAGGTGGATGGCTTCGTCTATCTCGGCCAGCAGACGCCTGTCTTCTACGCCAAGCAGATCGTCTCCAGCCTGATCAACTACGGCAAGTCGCTGCTGCCGCCATTCTTCGGCGGCATGATGGCCTATGATGGCGAGGCGAACATCGCCTTCGATTGCCCCGGCCACCAGGGCGGGCAGTTCTATCGCAAGTCGCCGGCCGGCCAGCTGTTCTTCAAGTATTTCGGCGAGAGCATCTTCCGCAACGACCTCTGCAATGCCGATGTCGATCTCGGCGACCTCCTGATCCACGAGGGGCCCGCCGCCGAGGCGCAGAAGCAGGCGGCACGGATCTTCGGCGCCGATCGCACCTATTTCATCCTGAACGGCACCAGCACCTCCAACAAGGTGGTGACCAACGCGGTGTTGCGCCCCGGCGACCTCGTGCTCTTCGACCGTAACAACCACAAGTCCCTGCATCAGGGCGCGTTGGTGCAGGCCGGCGCTATCCCGATCTTCCTGCCGACGGCGCGCAATGCCTTCGGCATGATCGGCGCCGTCGACTGGGCGGCTTGGGACGAGACCTGGCTGCGCAAGCAGATCGAGGCGCATCCGCTGGTGACCGACAAGAGCCGCGCCAAGGCCGAGCGGCCACTCCGGCTCGCCTGCATCCAGCTCGCGACCTATGACGGCACGATCTACAATGTGCGTCAGGTCATGGAGAAGATCGGCCATCTCTGCGACTACGTTCTCTGGGACGAGGCCTGGATCGGCTACAACGCCTTCCATCCGCTGTTCGAGGGTCACAGCCCGATGCGGCTGAAGGACCTGCCGCCTGACATGCCCGGCCTGTTTTCCACGCAATCGGTGCACAAGCAGGGCGCGGGCTTCTCGCAGGCCTCGCAGATCCACAAGCGCGACGAACATATCAACGGCCAGCGGCGGTTCATCGAGCACAAGCGCTTCAATGAATCCCTTTTGATGCATGTCTCGACATCGCCCTTCTACCCGCTCTTCGCCTCGCTCGACGTCAATGCCAAGGTACATGAGGGCAAGGCCGGCGAGATGCTCTGGGATCGCTGCATCGAGCTCGGGATCGAGGTGCGCAAGAAGCTGCGCGGCTTCGTCGAGCATTACGAGACGAAGGCGGCGCCGACCGAGGAGCAATGGTTCTTCGATCCCTTCGTGCCGGACAAGGTTTCGATATCAGGATCGAAGCATACGAGCGACATCGCCGACGCCAGATGGGAGGACATCCCGACCGAGGTGTTGAAACGCGAGCAGCAGTGCTGGCGCTTTGATCCGCAGGCGAAATGGCACGGCTACTCCGGCTATGCGCCCGGCTACACGATGGTCGATCCAAACAAGCTGGCGCTGCTGACCCCCGGCATCGACCGCAAGACCGGCGAGTATCGCGACTTCGGCATTCCGGCGACCGTCGTCGCCAACTATCTGCGCGAGCAGCGGGTGGTGCCGGAAAAGTGCGACCTTAACAGCCTGCTCTTCCTGCTGACGCCGGCAGAAGACGAGAGCAAGCTGAACACGCTGGTCGCCAAGCTGGTGAAGTTCAAGAACCTCTGGGACCGCGACGCGCCGCTGCAGGAAGTGCTGCCGACGGTGTTTGCCGCCAATCGCGAGCGCTACAAGGGCTACACGGTCCGGCAGGTCTGCCAGGAGATGCACTCCTTCTACCGCGAGGCGGGCGTGAAGGAACTGCAGCGCCTCTGCTTCCGTTCGGAAAGTTTCCCGGAGCCGGCGGTCCCCTCAAAGCAGGCCTATGAGGCGCTGGTGGCCAACAATGTCGACTACGTGCCTTTGACCGAGGCGGCCGGCCGCATTTCCGCGACGCTGGCGCTGATCTATCCGCCGGGTATCGGCGTGATCGTGCCGGGCGAGCGTTGGGACGAGCGCGCGCGGCCGATGCGGGACTATTTCCTGGCCTTCGAAGAATCCTTCAACCGTTTCCCGGGCTTCAACTACGAGGTCCAGGGTGTGTTCCAGGAGCGGATCGAAGGACGGATCAAGTTCCATACCTATGTGGTGCGCGAGTAGGGGACGGGAGGAACCATCATGACAGACAACACAATGCATCTCGCGGCCGAGACAACGGCCAAGAAAAAGATGAACCTGGTGCAGCTTACCTTCATCGTCGCGGTCAACATGATGGGATCGGGCATTATCATGCTGCCCGCCAACATGGCGCAGGTCGGCGCGATCTCGCTGCTGTCCTGGATCGTGACCGCCGTGGGATCGATGGCGATCGCCTACGGCTTCGCGCAGGCCGGCCTCTTCAACCAGCGGTCCGGCGGCATGTCCGCCTATGCCGAGGATGCCTACGGCAAGGACGGCTACTTCCTGGTCTTCTTCCTGTACTTCCTGTCGCTTGCCGTCGGCAACGTCGCCATCGGCATCTCGGCGGTCGGCTATCTTGCCGGCTTCTTTCCTGTCCTCACCTCGACGCCTGTAATGACCTGCCTGGCGCTGATCGTTCTTCTGTGGCTGACGACAGCCGCGAATTTCGGCGGCGCGCGTATCACCGGGCGCATCGGCTCGATCACGGTATGGGGCGTCATCATCCCTGTCGGGCTGCTGTCGATCATTGGCTGGTTCTGGTTCAGCTCCACCACATTCGGCGCCGCCTGGAATCCGAAAGGGCTGTCGCTCGCGCAGGGTATGGGATCCAGCATCTCCCTGACGCTATGGGCGTTCCTCGGCATGGAATCGGCGGCACAGAATTCCGACGCCGTCGAAAATCCGAAACGCGACGTGCCGCTCGCCTGCATGTTCGGCACGCTCGGCGCCGCTGCCATCTACATCCTGTCGACGACGGTGATCCAGGGTATCGTGCCGAACGCCGATCTCGCCGCATCCACCGGACCGTTCGCGCTCGCCTATGCCACCATGTTCAATCCCACGATCGGCTCGATCATCATGGCGCTTGCGGTGCTTGCCTGCCTCGGCTCGCTGCTCGGCTGGCAGTTCACCATCGCGCAGACGGCGCGCAGCGCGGCGCAGGAGAGAATGTTCCCCGCGATCTTCTCGCGCGTGAACGAACTGGGCGCGCCAGTGCCCGGCATGATCATCCTCGGCATCGTGCAGACGGGCCTTGCGCTGATGACCATCTCGCCGACGCTCAGCGAACAGTTCTCGGCACTCGTCAATCTCGCGGTTGTCACGAACGTGCTGCCTTACATCATCGCTCTGTCGGCGCTCTTCGTGATGATGAAGAACGCCGGCGTGCCGCAGGCGAAATACCGGCTCAACGCCATCGTCGTCATGATCGGCATGCTCTACAGCGTGTTCGCAATCTATGCGTCGGGCAAGGACGCCGTGCTTGGCGGGATGCTGGTCACGGGTATCGGTTTCATCATCTACGGCCTGATCGCGCCGCGCTTCAGCGGTGGCGCCAATCGCGTGCCGGCGGAATAGGGGAGGACTCACCATGTCAAGGAGCAAAGCTCGCTTCGCCGCCATGGCGGCCACCGTCGTCGCGGGCGCAATCGCAACTGTCGCCTGGATGTCGCCGGCGCAAGCACAGACCCTGGACCGTATCCGCTCCAGCAGCGCGCTGAAACTCGGCTACGATCCGGATGCAAAGCCGTTCTCGTTCGGTGCGGATCAGAGCAAGCCGGAGGGCTATGCGGTCGCGCTCTGCAACGGGATCGCGGAAAGCATCAAGACGCAGCTGAACCTGCCGCAATTGAACGTTGAGTGGGTTTCACTCGCGGGTGATGCCGGAACGCATGCCGTCAAGGACGGCACGGCGGATCTCCTCTGCGGGGCCGAACCGGTGACGCTCAGCCGCCGGCAGGAAGTCTCGTTCTCGATCCCGATCTTCCCGAGCGGCACTGGCGCGCTGCTCAACGCCAGTTCGCCGCTGGCGCTGCGCGAGGTCCTGCAATACGGCCAGCCGTCGAGCCGGCCAGTCTGGCGCGGTTCGCCGGCCCGCACGATCCTCGAGCACAAGACGTTCTCGTCGATCGCCGGATCCTCAAGCGAACGCTGGCTCTCCGACAGGATCAAGACCTTCCAGCTTGCCGCGACGGCAACGCCCGTCAGCAGCTACCAGCAGGGGATCGAGCGCGTGCTCGACGGCAGCTCCGCCGTGCTCTTCGGAGACATGCCGCTGCTGATGGATGCCGCCGCCCGCAACAGCGACTCCGGCAACCTCATCGTCCTGCAGCGTCATTTTACCTATGAACCGCTTGGGCTCGAGTTGGCGCGTGGTGACGAGGATTTCCGGCTCGCGGTGGATCGCGCCCTGAGCCAGATTTACGCCTCGCAGGATTTCCGCGCCTTCTTCACCACCTGGTTCGGTCCGCCCGATGATGCGACGGTGACGTTCTTCCGGCAGACGGCTTTGCCGGAATAGCCCGCGGTTGAATACTATCGGAAAACCCCTGTGATATCTGGAACGCGGCTCTCTGCCGCGTTCTGTTTTGGTGCCGGTTATCCTTGCGGCTGTGATCTCCGCCGAAGGTCCGAAAGCCCGGTTCCCGAAGCTGCTGATTATTTGCTCGGCCGGGAACGATCCGGTCCCCCAGCGATTTCGTATGACTCTGAGGAATGAGTTGAATGCGGAGCTGATCAATGAGCCGAGCGCGCGGCCGCAGAAAACTGATGCTGAGACTTCCCGACATCAGGCATATTCTGGGAAACATCGCCAGTGAGCCGATGGGCGAGATGTTCGAAGCCTATGATCTGGCTGTCGATGCACTCGATCGTTTCCGGATACAGACTCCCCCGGAACAGAAGCTGATAACGGAATACGAGCAGCTGTGTGAGGAGATAGAGCAGGAAGTGGTCGTCTACTGCACGGGCCGCTGAAACCGCAGTTCTGAACCGCTCAGAGCCATTACACCCTTTCCGGTTCGGCGCCGACCGATGGTGTGGTTTCAAGCGCGGTCGGCGATGGCCAGGCCCATGCCTTCAACAGTTCGTAGAAGACGCTGAGGACAACGGGCCCCAGGAACAGGCCGAGGAGGCCGTTCGAAAGCGTTCCCCCGATAACACCGATAAGGATCACCGGCATCGGCGTCGACAGACCCCGCGACATCAGGATCGGCTTCAATATGTTGTCGACCACGGTAATGGGCACGGCGACGATGGTGAAGGCGAGCGCGATGCCGGGCGGCCAGGAAAACCAGACCCATATCATGATCGGCAGCAGCACAAGCCCGGGACCGAGCTGCATGATGCAAAGGATGAATGTCACGAAGGTAAGGACGCCGCGTGCCGGAATGCCGAAGAAGGCGAAGCACAATCCGCAGAGCAGCGTCTGCAGGAAGGCGACGCCGATCACGCCACGCGACACGTTGCGCACCGTGGCTCCGGCAAGCCGCGCAAATCCAACGCCCTTGTCGCCGCCGATCCGGCTCGCCAGATGCTGGACGGCATCCGCGAGCCGGGCCGATCGCGTCAGAAAGATACCGGAGAGGATGATCGAGACGACGAAGCTCAGCACGCCGCCGCCGATCGAGGCAAGTTTTGCAACGATGACGCCCGTGACTTCGCGAATGGGCGCCTGAAACTTGACGAGGGTGGTAGCGAGATCACCGGCGACCTGGTTCCAGGAATCGTAGATCTTTTGCCCGACGACAGGCCAGTCGCGAATGGCCTCCGGCGCCGAGGGAAGCGCAAAATGCTCCGTCCACAATTTGCCCACCAGCCCCTGCAGCCCATCGGCAAAGTTGACGGCAACCAGCGCAAGCGGTGCGATGATCAGGACAAGGCAGCCGACGACGATCACGATCGCGGCGATGACAGGTCTGTTTCCGATCAGCCTCGAGATCGCCGCGAACAAGGGAAAGAGCGCCACCGCGAGAATGGCGGACCAGATGACGATCAGCGCAAACGGAGCGATGAGGACGAAGGTCCAATAGGCGAACAAGCCGATGATGCCCAACCGGACGAGATCGCTTACTCTCGCCTCGATCGAGATCTGTCCGCCTCCGCCTGCCGGCATCGCCTTGTCGCTCGTCTGCTCCACCGTCGCCCCCGCCGCCATGCTTCTCCCCGGTCGATCCTATGACGTCGTATCGGGCACGACGTGGCGGACGCTGTTGTCTTCAATGTAGCTCGACGGCCGCTTTTGACGCTTCCCGAGATCGGGCGCGTCAAACTTCACGCGCTCGTAGGGGATGGATTGCAGGATGTGCGAGATGCAGTTGACGCGGGCGCGCTTCTTGTCGTCCGACGGCACGATCCACCACGGCGCGTGGTTGCTATCCGTCATCCGCAGCATCTCGTCGTAGACCCGGGTATAGTCCCACCAGCGCTGGTAGGATTCGACATCCATCGGGCTCAGCTTCCACTGCCGCATCGGGTCATCGATGCGACGACGGAATCTCCGCTCCTGTTCGTCTTCGCTGACCGTCAGGAAGTATTTGAGCAGGATCACGCCGCTTTCGACGATGGCTGCTTCAAAGCGCGGCGCCAGTTCGAGGAAGCGCTGGGCCTTCTTGTCGCTGCAGAAGCCCATGACGCGATCGACGCCGGCGCGGTTGTACCAGCTGCGATCAAATATCACCGCTTCGCCGGCGGCCGGCAGGTGCGCGATATAGCGCTGCATGTAGATCTGTGATTTTTCGCGGTCGGTCGGCGCCGGCAGGGCGACGACGCGAAAGACGCGCGGGCTCACCCGCTCGGTGATCCGCTTGATCATGCCACCCTTGCCGGCGGCGTCGCGTCCCTCGAAAATGATCACGACCCTTGCGCCGGATTTCTTCATCCAGGCTTGCAGATGGGCAAGTTCGACCTGCAGCCGAACGATCTCCTTGTCGTAATCCCACGACTTCTTCTTCTTTTTGTCCTTGCCGCTGCGGCCTGCATCGCCATTGATTTGCTTGGGCTCGTAATTCTCGTCCATGGTTCTCCCTCCGTGCTGCTAAACTGCGCTGCCTGCCGATGCATTGCCGGGCTGGTCGAAGTCTCCGATCAGCGCCCGCAACGCCTCTTCCCTGCCGTTGAACAGGTTTTGAGCGCCGATCGCCTTGATCACCCCGGCGCGGGTGAGAAGGCCGCGGCTTTCTTCGCTGAGGTCCGCGATCGCGAATGTGATGTTGCGCCTGGCAAGAATCTCGGCCACGGCATCGAGCGCGGCAGCGCCCGTGCTGTCGATCTGCGTGACAGCGCTGGCGTCGAGCACAAGGCACCGGGTGTCCGCAGGGAGATCTTTTATGACCGAGCTTAACCGCATGCGAACGTAGTCGGCGTTGTAGAAGAGGATGTTTCCCTGAATGGCGAAGACGGCGGCGCCGTCGACGGGCCGCGCTTCCGGGTGGCGGGCAAGGTCGAAGAAACCGTGCCGGCCTTCGATGCGGCCAAGCAGCCCGTCGCGCGGAAACATCGTCTGGCGCAGAAGATAGACCAGTGTCGCGGCGACCGCGACGATGACGCCGTTGAGCACGCCGAAGCTGATGGCGCCCCACATGGCAATCAGCGCGAAGATGAACTCCATGCGGCTGATCCGCCAGATCTTCCGAAGCTCGTGAACGTCGATGAGGCTGATCGCCGCCATCGCCAGGATTGCGGCAAGGGCCGGAATCGGAAGGATGCGCAGTGCGCTGTGCAGGAAAACCAGCGCCGCGATCAGCGTCGCCGCCGAGACGAGGCCGGCTGCCTGCGACACGCCGCCGGTCGAAAGGTTGATCGCCGTGCGTGAATCCGAAACGCTGATCGGGAACGAGCCGAAGAGCCCCGGCGCGATGTTCGCGGCGCCAAGCCCGATAAGCTCCTGGTTGGCGTCGACCTCTTCGCCGGTTCGCGAGCCGAAGCTGCGCGCCGCGACGATTCCCGCCCCGAAGCTGACGAGGAAGATCGCGGCCGAGCCGAGCACGATCTTGTCGAGCGGCATCTGATGCAGCGCAGGCAGCGAGAAGCTCGGCAGGCCGCTTGGAATATCGCCGACGACGGCGATGCCGCGCCCCTGGAAATCGAAGAGGGCGGAGAGCACGACGGAGAGGACGACGACGACGACCGGTCCCGGAATCTTGGGCTGGAAGGTCCGGATGATCCACAGCAATGCGAACATCGCAAGACCAAGAAGCAGCGAGGGCCAGTGGATCAGGCCGCTCTTGCCGGCGATCTCGAAGAGCGGCGGGACCAACCCATCGGATTCGATCTTCACCCCGGTAAAGCGGCTGATCTGGCCGACAAGGATCGACAGCGACACCCCGGCGAAAAAGCCGACGAGGATGGGTCGCGACAGGAAACTTGCGAGAACGCCGAGGCGCAGCAGCTTGGCGGCGATGCAGCAGATGCCGACGCCGAGCGCAAGCGCCGATGCGATGGCAATCCGGTCGACCGGCGTACCAACGGGGTAGGCGGCAACGATCGTTCCCATCGCCGCCGCGAGCACGGTCATGGTAGCCGCATCCGGACCGACGACGAGGAGCCTTGAGGGACCGAAGATCGCATAGGCGATCGGCGCGACGATGCTGGCGTAGATGCCCGTTTCCGGCGGCAGGCCGGCGATGGCGGGATAGGCGATGGCGCTCGGCAGGCCGACGGCCGCAATAGACAGGCCGGCCGGGATATCGCTCTTCAGCCAATCCCTGCTGAAGCCGCTCAGGCCTCGCAACATTGGAAGACTGCCTATCACCGCGGGCTCCTTATCGCTTCGTCTTCGGCATTCCCGTATTGGTGTCGACCCCGCCCGAAGGACGGGGCCGACCTTCTCCCCTCAGTGTTCGAGGAACACGTAGTTCATCCAGCTGCTCATCCGCAAAAGCACCTTCCGGAGAACGGCGACGTGGTGCCAGTGGTGCGTATAGACGGCAACCTCGGCGACGACACCGCCTGGCAGCTGGTATCCCTCCGTGCTTTCCAGAAGCTCGATGCTGGCGATCGTCTGGCCGGGTGCGGCGCGTTCGGGCGACTGCGGGTCGATCAGCGCGCCTGACGGCTGCAACTGGCCCTGCGCCATGACGTCGATGATCCCTTGCACACGGGCCTTGAAGATCTTGCCCGGAACCGCTTTGAAGGCCACTTCGGCATCGTCGCCGACGTTGACGCGTTGCAGCGAGTTCTGGATGAAGGCGGCGCCGAGCATCTGATCCTGGCTGTCGATGAAGACCATGACCGGGCGCAGCGGAAGCGGGTTCGCCATCATCCCCGGGCGCAGGAAGACCTGGGTGACGTAGCCGTCGCTCGGTGCGCGGACCGTCGTCTGATCGAGTTCGTATTGCGCGTTGGCGAGTTCGGCCTGAAGCCGGGCGACGGTGGGGTTGGTACCGTTGATTTCCGATTCATAGGCCAGTCTTGCCTGCGTGGCCTGGGCGCGGGCGGTATCGACCGTGGCCTCCGCCGTCAGGTAGATGCCCCTGCGGTTTTCGACTTCGAGTTCGGAGTAGACGGCGCCCTTGCCGCTCGACTTCGAGTTTTCGTTCGATGCCTGGAATTTTTCGAAAGCCTGCTGCGAACGGTCGCGCGATGCTTCCGCACCGACGACGGCCGCGTTGGCGGCGTCGAGCGCCGCTTTCAACTGCAGCACCGTCTGCTTGGCTTCGGCGAGCGCCGCGGTCTTCTGGTCGACCGTGAACTGGTAGGGGCGCGGATCGATGCGGAAGAGAATGTCGCCCTTCTTCAGCGGCGCGTTGGGTGTCACCGGCACCTCGACAACCTGGCCTCCCACTGTCGGAATGACCGGCGCGGAGGTGAAGTAGATGCGCGCGTCGCTGGTGTACGGATGATTGTAGCTCATCAGCAGCAGCAGCGTCCCGATCAGGAAGATGCCGCCGAGAACTGATGTCGCCAGCGTCCACTGGTTCACCGGAATGCGGAAGATCTTGAAGATCGCGTAGCAGAGCGCGGCATAGGTGAGGATGAGAAGCAGGTCCATCAGGCGGTTTCCTTGTCCGAGGCCTGTGCCTCAAGCTCGGCGATGCGGCCATGCAGGCGGGCGATTTCAGCGTTGGCTTCTGCAGCCGGCGACAGCTTCCCATCGGTGCGCATTCCCCAGCCGCGATCCTCGCGATAGAGCGTCGCCCAAATGAACAGGAACGGCCAGATGGCATGCAGCGTGAAGAGACTGACCCAACCGGCGACATGAATGGCATCCTGATGCGGATGGTTTCTGGCTTTGGCCATCAGATGAGGAATGTCGTGGATGGCGATCACCGCGTAGAACAGCGTGATCACGACGAAGAACAGCACGCCCAGCGCAAAATAGTCGAGAAACACGACTCCTCCCTTCCGGCTTGCTCCAGCCGAGCCATTTGATCGCGATCGATACCCCCGATAGTAGACCCGCTCCCGCGCAAACGCCCGTAGCATCGCGTAACATCTATCGAGATGCGGACGACCAGCGGCGATCCGGCGGCTATGTTGCGGAGATGGTGAAGCGGAGGCGAAATGACCGATCGAATGGCATCGGATCGCTTGCGCTGCAGGCGGATTGGTCGCCTCGAAAGCCGGCTACAGTAGGTTCGTGTATTATACGTCTGCACCCCAGTTGGCCTGTTATATAGTTTTCACGTCTGCTAGCGCAGTTCGGCGGGGGCGCAAATGGCGTCGGGAGAACGTGGTTCGACATACCTGTCCGCCCTTGAGACGGCAGAGATATATTTCCCTGACCAGGCGAAGCTGGTGCAGCGGCTATTCTACGCAAATGAAGCCTTTCGCAGCATGTGTGAGGATCTCAAGGACGCCGCACGGACGCTGGCACACATCGAACACCTGCCTGAGGCGGTTCGAGAAGAGCGGCGGCAGGAATATGCGGGCCTGGTCGATGCCTTGCTGACGGAGATGGGCGAGGCGATCGCCCAATCGAAGATCGTGATGCTGAGGCGCTCGCCCGGCGCCACGCCGAAACTGCCGTGAGGGTACGCATCATTCGACTGATTTGATTCAACGGAGGTCCATGCGCGATGAAAGCAATTTCCCGCAAACTGCTTGCCGGATTGTCAGCTTTGGCGATTATTGCGCTCCAGCCGACGCTTCCCCTGCATGCCCAGGCCCCGGCGCCGGCCGCGCCGCCTGCGCAGACGGGAACTGAACAGCCTGCCGCAACGCTTCTCTCCGACGACGAGCTTGAAGTGCTGGTGGCGCGCATCGCGCTCTATCCCGACGAACTGGTGGCCGCGATCTCGGCTGCCTCGCTCTTTCCGGTGCAGATCATAGAAGCGTCCCGGTTCCTTGAGGCCAAGAAGAAGAACGCCGACCTCAAGCCGAAAGCCGACTGGGACGGCAGCGTCATCTCGCTGCTGAACTACCCCGACATCGTCAAGATGATGGGCGAGGATCTCGACTGGACCCAACAGCTTGCCGATGCGCTGACCAATCAGCAGAAAGATGTCCTGATCGCCATCCAGCAGCTTCGCGATGAGGCGGTTGCGAAGAACATCATCAAGACGGACGACAAGGTCACGATCGTCAACGAAAACGACAACATCATCATCAAGCCGACCAATCCGGAAAAGATCTACATCCCGCAATATCCGCCGGAGATGCTTTATGAGCCGACCTATGCGGCGGCTCCGATCTCCTACTATCCTGAGTCCTACGACAATTATTACTATCCGGGTGCGGCCTTCTTTGCCGGTGCGGTGACGGGACTTGCCTGGGCCGCCGTCGTCAACTGGGACGACTGGGGCGTATGGGGCGGCGGCTGGCGTGGCGGAGACATTGATATCGATTGCAACAACTGCATGATCGACCGCTCCTTCAATGGAAAGATGAGGTGGAACGACGTCGATTGGGCGAACGTGGATCGCAGCAAGCTCAGTATCGGCAAGGACCAGTTGAACAAGCTCGATCGGTCCGAGATCAGGTCGGGGCTGCAGGCCGACAATCGCAACCAGCTGCGCAACAAGGCCTCCGAGATCAACAGGACCGACCGGCCGGGTAACCGCGGCACCGCTGCCCGCGCCGACGACATCCGGAAGAACACGGCCCAGGGGTTGAAGAACAAGTCGCCGGGCAACGCCGCGGCCAATCGCCCGAATGCGGGGGCCCGTCCGGATGCACGCCCTGCGAAACCAGCGGCGGGCAATCGACCGAACAAGCCGGCACAGAAGGCAGCAAACAGACCGAACAAGCCGCAAATGGCATCAAGGCCTGATAACCGCGCGCGCCAGCCAAGCGCGCTCGGCAATCCTCAGTCCGGCCGCCGGGACGCCGTTGCCTCGAAGCGCGGCGGACAGAGCATGGGCGGACAGCGCCCTGCCGCGCGGGCCCAGCACCAGCCACCCCCATCCGCTCACCGTGGCGGCGGCGGAGGTCGTGGCGGTGGCGGTGGCGGCGGTGGTCGCGGCGGCGGACGCCGATGATACCTGAAACCGGCAGACCAGCTTACGGACCCAGATCCAGCTTACGGAGTTAGATGATGAGACGTCGATCGACCGTAGTTTCGCTCATGTTCGCGGCAGCCTTCTGCACGATGTCAGCGACCGCAGCATTTCCAAGGATGCAGACCGAGCTGTCGGACTTCAGTGCCGGTACGCCGGCGCCGCAGTTCGACAGTGCCGAACTGGCGATGGACCGGCTGAAATCGGTGCTGGCATCGAACAATATCGATGATCTTGCCGGACTGCTTGGGCTCAACGCCGAAAAGTTGCGGGCGAGCAACGAGGCAATGGTCGCCTACGGCGTCATCCGCGAGGGCGCCGCGCGGCAGTTGGTGCTGAAGGACTCCGAAGGCGCCAAGATCGTCGCGATCGGCGATCGCCTCTGGCCGTTTCCATTCCCGCTGACCCAGGCCAAGGACGGCAAGTGGGCTTTCGACACGCAGCGCGGTCTTCAGGAGATCATCAATCGTCGGATCGGCGAGAATGAGCTCGCGACCATTGATACGATGCACCAATACGTGACGGCGCAGTACCAATACGCCGCCGAGGACCGCGATGGCGACGGTGTCTTTGAGTTCGCGCAGAAGCTGATCAGCAGTCAGGGCAAGACGGACGGCCTGTATTGGGAGCCGGGCGCTTATGCCGAACCGAGCCCCGCCAGTTCCCTCGTCGAAACGGCGGCCTTCGGCAAGGCAAAGCGCGGGGACGGCTACTTCGGATACCGTTATCGCATCCTGACCGGGCAGGGCGCCAACGTCGCCGGCGGCAAGCAGAGCTACCTCGTCAATGGTTACATGACAGGCGGCTTCGCCCTGATCGCCTGGCCGGTCAAATACCGCGTGACCGGGGTGCAGACGTTCATCGTCAACGGCGTCAGCGTCATCTATCAGCGCGATCTCGGGCCGCAGACCGACGAGCGTGCCGCCGCGATCAAGGAGTTCAACCCGGACTCCAACTGGACTGTCGTGGACCAATAGCGCTATCCAGCCACGCCCTGCGCTACCGGTGAAAGGCGTGGGGCGGTCGCCATCGAGCAGTTGGAATATCGTTTGCTGCCTGTCACCTCGCGACCGAGCCAGGGCGGACGGCTGACGTCTCCTCTTCGCTCGCCATCTCGATCTCGGCAAGCGTCAATCCCTCATACGCGCCGGCAAAGACGTCGACGTCCCAATTCCGGCCATCATGGGCGACGCGGTATCGCGTCTTTTCGAGGATATGGCCGGTTGCGCGGAGCAGCAGCCCGCGCGCCTCCTCGACCGGGATCTCGTATTCGTATTCTTCCTTGGTAAGCGCCGTGGTGCGGAATTTGATGGTGAGACGCGCCGAACATCCGTCGACCAGCCGGACGCGCACCGAACCCTGGTCCCGACCGTGGAGATAGGCCTGCTGCAGAACGTGTGGACAGCTGGCGGAATCGCGCCAGCTGTCGTCACGAACCAGAAATTTGCGTTCGATCTCGGTCGCTTTCAAATCGATGGACCTTCACCCTAGCCGATCAATCGACAGGTGGCTCCCATGTCAGGAAGAACCCGACGTCACCAGGCATGCCGTCCGGGAAGTTGATGATCGCGGCCTTGAGCCCATAGCCCTGCGGCTTGGCGACTTCCTCGAACAGCGACTGCAATTCCTTTGCCTTGCCCTGCAGGGTATTCTGCCAGCCGGGCAGGTTGTTGTTGATGGCGCGGCCGCTGTCGGAGCACAGGCTCGATGGGAAGCTGAAGATCAGCGCTTCATATTTTCCATCGGCGGCGGCCTTCATCACCAGCCGCTTGATGACGGCGCGTTCGGCTTCGCCGACTTGCTTCTGGAAGAAGTCTTCGAGGAACTCAGCGTGCTTTGTCGCTTCGCGGTCCTTTATCCGCTGGTCGCGCTCCATCTCGGCCAGTTGCAGCTCGAGCGCGCGCTTGCGCAGTTCTTCCGCGCTCGTCATGGACGTATTAGGTGATGTCATAGCCGCTTCCTCCAGGGATATGCGGTGATGATAGAGCGGTCGCGGCGACGAAGGCAGTAAAATACATGTCGGCCCGGGTAGCATACGGGATTCTACGTTGCGGTCGGTATCCGCGCCGCGCCGACGTCGCGACGCCTATCGATTGCCTAACCCTAATGACGGTGTTCGGTTGAACGGCGTTGCCGTTGCTCGCGTTCGGGGTTATCCTTTCGGAACTGCAGGTTGTTTTCAATCATAGTCGGGGGCGGCGATGATCAGTGCAGGCATCGAAGGGGCCGATCGAGACATCCGTTCATCGGAAGACGTGCGACAACAGCTCGGCCGCATCCTGTCCAGCTCGGAGTTTCGTCTTCCAGAGCGCGCCAGGCGATTCCTCGAATTTGTGATTGACGAAACCCTCGGCGGTCGTCGCGAATATCTGAAAGCCTTCACGATCGCACAGGCCGTCTTCGGTCGGGATGTAAATTTCGACGCCCAGCAGGATCCGTGTGTTCGCATCGAGGCAGGCCGTCTGCGACGAGAGCTGGAACATTACTACCTCACGGCGGGAGCCGGCGACAAAATCATCATCACGATCCCGAAGGGCGGCTACGTCCCGGCCTTCGAAGTCAGGCGGACCACGGACGCCATGGACGACGACGAGTTGCAGCCGTCCGGTCAGCCGATGGAGGACAGGCGGCGGGCCGGCTCGATCGCTGCCCGCAGCAAGGTTGGCAGGCCTGGGTATCGATATTGGGCGATCGCGGGGAGTGTGGCGGTCATGTTCGTCTCGGCAACGGCCGTCCTGCAACATCTGCGAACGCCGCATGCGGCAAAGGCGCCTGTTGCCGGCGCCGAGGATCGCCCCACCATCCTCGTCGAACGCTTCGAGAGCGTGACGGATGGAAGGCTTGCCTCCGACATTTCCCGCGGAATAACCGACGACATCATCGAAAAACTCGTGCCGTTCAACGAGATCGGCGTCGTCACCGCCGTTCCACCGAACAAGGATCAGGCGGCCGTCGCGCAGCCATCCTATGCGCTGCAGGGAAGCGTCAGACTTGAAGGCAACATGCTGCGCTCGACGGCGCGGCTTGTGCGCCGCGCCGATGGCGCCGTCATATGGGCCAACAATTACGATGCCGATATGCAGGTGCAGGGCGTCCTGAAGACACAGACAAGCGTCGCCGAGGACATCGTAACAGCCGTTGCGCGCCCCTTCGGCGTCATGTTCCGCGCAGATACCGAGACGATAGCCGGCAGTGACGACCCTTATGCCTGTGTTTTGTCCTATTACAGCTACCGCAACGAAATGACCTTGGCTGCGCATGACGCCGCCCAATCCTGTCTGGAGCAGGCGGTCGAAAAGATGCCGGGGGATTCCAATGTCGCAGCACTTCTGTCGCTGACGCATCTCGATGAGTTCCGGTTCCCGTTCCAACTGAACACCAAGCCGACTGCCGCGACGCTGAAGACTGCCAAGGGCCTTGCGGAACGTGCGGTGCAGCTCGACCCGAACAATGCCCGTGCGCTCCAGGCATTGATGCTCGTAAACTTCTTCAGCAACGACATGCCCGAGGCGCTTCGGGCGGGTGCGGCAGCCTATGCCAGCAATCCGAACGATACCGAAGTCGCCGGCGAGTACGGCTTGCGGCTATCGATGTCGGGAGAATGGGACAAGGGTTGCGAGCTCGTCTCGACGGCGGTCAGCAGGAATGCCGGGCCGCGTGGATACTACGAGGTCGGCATGGCGCTTTGTGCCTTCATACGTGGCGATACCCAGGCGGCGGAGCTCTGGTCGCGGATGTCGGATCTCGATTACAATCCGATGCACCGTCTCGTCCTGCTGTCTATCCTTGGAGCGCTCGGGAAAGAGGATGAGGCGCGGGAACAGATCGATTGGCTCAAATCGAAAGCACCGGCCGTGATCCCGAGCATCCGTCCCGAGGTTGAAAGGCGGCTGGCCCGAAAGCAGGATCAGGCGCGGTTCTTTGCGGGATTGCGTGCTGCGGGCATCCCTGTCCAGGCAGACGCACCGCTCCAGAATTGACGGCCTACGCAGCACGCGCGGGCGTTTGACGGCTAGGCCGCCGCCGGCGCGTCGTGGTGTTTCCTGCGCTCCGCCAGGTGCGTTTCCACCCGGCGTTTCAGCCGCCACAAGTGGGTCGCCGTGGCTCCCGCGATCGTATGCGGAATATGGTAGTTCGCCAGATCGTTCTTGAGGTTTCGCGACCAGAACAGCTTGTATGGCTCGTTGCCTGCTCCGAAATCGACGTTCAGGCGCTTCTCGAAAACGATCTTCATCCAGTATTCGTCGAGCACGAACCCCGGCGAATATTTCGCGTACTGCGGATCCGAGTGAAAGCCGGCGATGATCAGGTCCAGGTGAGAAACACCGTAGGCCGCCAGTTTCATCGCGATCGGCATCTTATCGATCTGGATCGTGTAGAGGCGCATCCCCTGAATATTCCGAGGATCCGTGATCCAGCGGTACAGGAAGTTTCGGTAGCCCTGCGAGCTGATCCAGTCCCCGTGCTTTCCGACCCGGTCGGCCCAGACCTGTTTATGGGTGAACATCCAGTCGATGAGTTCCAGAGCGTATTTCGGATCCGCGACGGGATCGACTTCGATGAACTTGAATTCTCCGAGTTCGGAGAGCCGCTTGCGCTTTCGGTTCAGCTGCTGCCTGGAATTCGCGCCGATGATCCTCTCATAGGTGGCCCAGTCCGTCTGATCCTGAAGATTGGCAAAGGGAGCGATGTCCGCGTCGCGCTCGATGTTGCGCGAATGCTGGATCAACTGATCCAGCGTCGATCCGACCTTGATGAACGGCATGTGGATGATGTCTGCCTTGGAGGCGTGCTCGATGGTTCGCCATGCCTGGGTAACCGTTGCCTGCCAGTCCACGTCCGGATCGACAAGCATATCCGTCGTCTCGGCCGCATTCGGGCCGAGTGGCCGGATCATCAGAAGCGGCCCCTTGCGATATCGTACCATGGGAAAGACGAGAACCATTGCCCCCTGGTCACGGATCACGATGCAGAAAAGCGATCGGCCGGCAGGTTCGGCAATCTCTTTCCAGCTATGATAAGCAACGGAGAAGCTTTGATAGAATGAACCCTTGGCTTTGAGCCAAAGATTGTTCCATTCCGTTTCCAGTTCCACCATCTGAGTGGGATTGGTGATGATTTCGCAAGTAGATCGGGAAAATTCGCTTGAATTGAAGCTGTTCATCTTCTGAATCCGTTCACGAACGCGTGACTTATTCATTGATTTACTAATTTAATAAATGAATATGCTATTTGTTCGTGCGCTAGCAATTCTTAAATTGAAACTAATGCTAAAGCGGTACAATCTTTGCTGGTATCCTCTATCGAGACAATTCTGGGGCTGCTCGTGTTCGCTCACGCAAATGTTTATTTCGACCTCTGGTTTTAGATATCGCCAGCAGCATATCCCCGGTGTGCGAATATCGGGAGAGATTGGAATGAAGAAATTGGCTGTTGTGGCTGTCGCGCTCTTCACGACACTGGCGGATTCCTTGCCCGCCGCGGCGTTTCCGGTGCCATCGGCGGCGACGATCGCCACCCAAGGCGACGCCGACATATTGCAGGTGCAGCAGAGGCCGCCGCCATGCCGTCCGCCCTATTGCCGTCCGGGTGCTCCGGGACGACCGCCCGGTGCGCACCCCGGCAGACCGCCGGCACCTCCACACCATGCCAACAGACCCCATCGCCCGCCACCGCCACAGCACGGCTGGTATAACGGACATCGCGGCTATCGGGATTATCACCCGGGCTATCGCCGTGGCAGCGATGGCTGGTGGTATCCGCTGGCAGCTTTCGGCACCGGCTTGATCATCGGCGGCACGATCGCCAACCAGCCGGCACGCTACAGCAGCGCGCATGTGCAGTGGTGCTACGATCGCTACAAGACCTACCGCGCATCCGACAACACCTACGCGCCGCAGGTCGGCGTCCGCGCGCAATGCGTCTCGCCCTATCGCTGAGATAGGCCCCAGGCGGAACGCGAGCCCCGGCGAGGGCTCGCGTTGATTGCGGATTGGAAAAACTGTCCTGCCAATCTGGAGGTTGCCAGTCTGATATCCGGCGCTTAAACCATTACGATCAGTGACAGCGCCGCGAAAAGTGATCAGATGAGCAGCCAGAACTTCTATGCCAGCATGGGCGGCCTACCGCCGCAGACTGAACTCCTGTCGAGCAAGGCCGTGTTCACGACCGCCTATGCCGTCATCCCCCGCACAGTGATGACCGATATCGTCACCAGCTACCTCCCGCATTGGGACGGCACGCGCGCCTGGGTGATCTCCCGACCGCTGACAGGTTTCTCCGAGACCTTCTCGCAGTACATCATGGAAGTGCAGCCGGGCGGCGGCAGCGACCGGCCGGAGCCGGAAAAGCGCGCCGAAGGCGTGCTGTTCGTCGTCGAGGGCGAGATGACCGTCGAGTTCGAAGGAACGGCGCATGCCATGCGCACCGGCTCCTTCGCGTTTCTACCCGCCGGTTCCAGCTGGACGCTGCGCAACAAGAGTGCCGCGCCGGTGAAATTCCACTGGATCCGCAAGGCCTTCCAGGTCGCCGAAGGCCTGGAGCCGCCACCGGCGATGTTCACCCATGAAGACCAGCATCCGCCCAAGGCAATGCCCGACACCAACGGTGCCTGGGCAACGACACGCTTCATCGACCCAGACGATCTGCGCTACGACATGCATGTCACCATCGTCACGTTTGAGCCGGGCGGCATCATCCCCTTCATGGAAACGCACGTCATGGAGCACGGCCTCTACGTGCTGGAAGGCAAGGCCGTCTACCGCCTGAACAAGGATTGGGTCGAAGTCGAAGCCGGCGATTTCATGTGGCTTCGCGCCTTCTGCCCGCAGGCCTGCTATGCCGGCGGCCCCGGCAGGTTCCGCTATCTGCTCTACAAGGACGTCAACCGCCACATGCCTCTGTGGTAAGAGCTATAGATGCACGCTTTGGGTGCATTGATTTGCGGCTGACATTTCCCGGATAGAGCTACCGCTTTTTCGGTCGTTGTCTTCGAGCCGGTTCACGCGAGAATCGCTCCCTTCCTTTCGGGAGCGCACTCCTGTGATCGTCGGCTACATGCTGCTTGTGCATGAAAATCCGGGGCAAGTGCAGCGGCTGGTCTCGGTTCTGCCCGAGGGTTCTCCGGTGCTCATCCATGTCGACAGGCGAGCGCCGGACGATTTCCAGGAAGAATTGAACGGCCGTCTGCATGGCAGAGCCAACGTGCATTTCGTGCCGCGCTTTGCCAGCCGATGGGGCAGCGCCGGTATCATACGAGCGACTTTCTCCCTGATCGGTTCGGCGATAGAGAAGGGGATCGCCTTCGACTATGCGACGCTGCTGTCGGGCGCCGATTATCCGATCAAGTCCAACGCGGAGATCGCGCGGTTTCTGGAACACCATCAGGGAAGCGAGTTCATCGAAAGCTTCGCGATGGAGAAGCCGAACCGATGGAGTGCGATGGGCGGAAATTACAAGGCGCCGGACAAGGTGCTCCGCTATCACCTCCGCATACGCAGCCGGGTTGTGAGAACGCCGTTCTCGCGCCGATTGCCCTACGGACTGGTGCCCCATGGCGGCAGTCAGTGGTGGACGCTCAGTTACGCGGCGCTACAGCACATCAGCCAGTTCGTGAGGCGCACTCCGAAGTTCGACCGGTTTCTCGACGGCGTCTTCATTCCCGACGAGTTCGCGATCCAGACCATACTCAGCAATTCTCGCTTCGCGGACCGCATCACCGGCGATGACCTGAGACTTGCGATATGGGATAGGCCGGTCCCGCCTTACCCCGCGACGCTGAAATGCGCCGACATGGACCGGATATTCGCTTCCGACAAGTTCTTCGCGCGCAAGTTCGACACGGAAACGGATGCGGAGGTCTTTGACCGGATTGACCGGCGTCGCGACGCCGCGGCCGCATCCGCTCATCTCAAGTCAAGCCACTGAAAGCGGAAGGGGCGGTACCTTGCAGCACCGCCCCTTACCGAGACTTAGATGTCGCTTGCCGCGTTCGACCAGAGGTCGGCGGCTTCGGCGGCCGTCATGCGCCTGACCTCCGCCTCGTGGCGACGGTTGGCGAAGAGTTCGCTTGCCATGATCTGGTCGGCAAGATCGGCCGGCAGAGACAGGATCACACGGGCGTCGCCGCCGTGGATGCCGCCGAGTTCGCTCCGCTTTCCTGATATCATGCCGCCCGCCACCGTGTTGTTGGTCTCGGGGTCGATCAGGATGAAGGAGCCGGATGCGCGGTTCTGCTCATAAGGGTCGAAGATCGCCTGTTCGTCGAAGGCGAGGCGGACCTTGCCGATCGCGTTCATGTAGAGCGTATCGACCGGAACCCAGGCACCGGTCTTCAGCTCAAGCTGCGCCAACGGCTGCACCTGCACGCGCTGGCGGCGGCTGCCGCTCTTCAGCCAGTAGCGCTTGCCGGCTTCGATGCCCTCGGGCTGCAGCGCGACGATCTGCGCGTCGAAGGAGAGGCCGACCTGCGGCTGGCTGTCGATCGAGACGATCATGTCGCCGCGGGCAACGTCCACCTGCCGGTCGAGAACCAGCGTGATCGCGTCGCCGGCAACGGCGGCGTTGCGGACGAGATCGAAGGTGACGATCTTGGTGACGTTGGCGACCATGCCCGACGGCAGGATCATGACGCTGTCACCCGGCTTGACGGAACCGCCGGCAACCGTGCCCTGGTAGCCGCGGAAGCTTTCGCCCGGACGCGACACGCGCTGCACCGAGAAGCGGAAACCCGTCGCCTGCGAAGAGCGGACGGTCGCAAGCTCGAGCGTTTCGACCAGCGTCGGACCGGCATACCATGGCATCGCTGCTTCGCCGGAGTAGACGACGTTTTCGCCCTTCAGGGCCGACATCGGGATCGCGGTGATCTGCTTGACGCCGAGCGACAGCGCGAATTCGCGGAACTCGTGGGTGATCTTGTCGAAACCGGCGCGATCGTAGTTCGTCAGGTCGATCTTGTTGACCGCAAGCACGAACTGCTTGATGCCGAGCAGCGACGCGATCGTCGCGTGACGGCGCGTCTGTTCCAGAATGCCGGCGCGGGCATCGACCAGCAGGATGGCGAGGTCGGCGGTGGAAGCGCCGGTTGCCATGTTGCGGGTGTACTGCTCGTGGCCGGGCGTGTCGGCAACGATGAAGGACCGCTTGTCGGTCGAGAAGTAGCGATAGGCGACATCGATGGTGATGCCCTGTTCGCGCTCGGCTTGCAGGCCGTCGAGCAGCAATGCGAAGTCGGGCAGGCCGAGATCGTTCTGCTTGCCGGTGGAATCGCGCTGCAGCGTGGCGGCCTGATCTTCCTTGACGGCCTTGGTGTCCCAAAGCAGGCGTCCGATCAGGGTGGACTTGCCATCATCGACGCTGCCGCAGGTGATGAGGCGCAGCGGTCGCGAGTCGCGGGTCGCCGTCGCGGCTTCGGCGGCGGGCACGGCGAGGACGTGTGCGGCGGTTACGGCTGCGGTCATCTCAGAAATATCCTTCACGCTTCTTCTTTTCCATGGAGCCGGACTGGTCGCGGTCGATGGCGCGGCCCTGTCGTTCGGAAACCGTGGCGATTTCCAGCTCCGCGATGATGTCTTCAAGGGTGGTCGCGGTCGAGCGGATCGCGCCCGTCAGCGGGAAGCAGCCGAGCGTACGGAAGCGGATGGAATCTTCCTGCTTCGTTTCGCCGGGCAGCAGTTCAAGCCGCGGATCGGAGGCCGCGATCATCATGCCGTCGCGCTCCACATAGGGGCGCTTTGCCGCGAAATAGAGCGGCACGATCGGAATGTTTTCGGCCTGGATGTAGCGCCAGATGTCGACCTCGGTCCAGTTCGACAGCGGGAAGACGCGAACGCTTTCGCCCTTGCGGATTTGGCCATTGTAGACGTTCCAAAGCTCGGGGCGCTGGTTGCGCGGATCCCAGCGATGGTCGGGCGTACGGAAGGAATAGATGCGTTCCTTGGCGCGGCTCGCTTCCTCGTCACGGCGGGCACCGCCGAAGGCAGCGTCGAACTTGCCGGCGTCGAGCGCATTGCGCAGCGCTTCCGTCTTCATGATGTCGGTATAGCGCGCCGAGCCGTAGGTGAACGGCGTGATGTTTTCGGCGTCGCCGCGCGGATTGATGTGCTCGATCAGGTCGAGATCGTATTTCTTCACGATCTCGTCGCGGAAAGTAATCATCTCCGCGAACTTCCAGCCCGTGTTGACATGCAGCAGCGGGAAGGGGATGCGGCCGGGATAGAATGCCTTGCGGGCAAGATGCAGCAGGACCGACGAGTCCTTGCCGATCGAGTAAAGCATCACCGGCTTCTCGAATTCGGCGGCGACTTCGCGGAAAATGTGGATCGCTTCGTTTTCGAGCGCCTTCAAATGCGGGTCGAGCGGCGGCTTGGCGCTCTGGGGATTGCTGAGTTCCGTATCCGGACGGCTATCGGGCATTTCTAACTCCAGACTTCGATCGTTCCAGGACGGGAGGCCTCCGGAACGAGGTGCATTTCAGACTTCGAGGAGCGCAGGCGACGAGCCGCGCTCCGATCCCGAAATCGACGGGTTACTGTTGTGCGACAATCGACGAGGCTTCCTCAGCCACGTGCAGGCCGCATTCGCGCTTTTCGTCCTGTTCCCACCACCAGCGGCCGGCACGCTCTGGCTCGCCGGGCTTGATTGCCCGCGTGCACGGTTCACAACCGATCGAGGGGTAGCCACGGGCATGCAGTGGATTGACCGGCACGCTGTTGTCGGCGACGTAGGCCTTGATGACGTCGATGTCCCAATCGGCCAGCGGGTTGACCTTCAACAGGTGGCGCTCGGCGTCATACTCGGCAAACGGCGTGTCTGACCGGTTGGTCGACTGGCCGCGACGCAGACCGGTGATCCAGATGGTTGCCCCATCGAGTGCGCGCGCAAGCGGCTTCAGCTTGCGCACGCCACAACAGGCATGTCTGGCCTCGACGCTTTCGTAAAAGCCGTTGAGGCCATACTTCGCGGCATAGGCGTCTATATCGGCCTGCTCAGGCTCGTAGCGGCTGATGTGGATGTCGTATTGCTTCTCGGTTTCGTCGATCAGCGCGAGCGTTTCCGGAAACAGGCGTCCGGTCTGCAGCGTCGCGACGTCGATCGGCAGGCGGTGATTGCCGATTTCCGCGGTGATCACCTGGTCCTCGATGCCGAGGGAGGTCGTAAAGACGACGCGGCCACCGAGACCGGCAACGAGCGACAGGCGCCCGGCAAGGTCAAGGCCTGCGAGTTTCGCGTTCAGCGTTTCCGCCTCGGCGTTTGGATTGGCAGCAACAGTCATGGGGATCCTGTCCTTGATGTTGGCCGGAGTATCGCAGGTCAGGCTTGGATCGGACAGAAAAACGGATTTCGAAAGCAGGCGCGATAGGAGCAAATATCTCTCCCCGGTCGCTGCAATGCGGAAAAGCAGCCGCCCCGGCGATGTTTTGCCAGTGGTCAGCTTGAATGTCTATTGATTTAGTAGAGTAACACGCCGCCTGTCAATCGGAAATCTGAATTGATGACATCGGAAGCGCGTTTTGAAGTAGATTTCAGGCATCGGCCGAGGATGAAAAAACAAGGCCAAAAACCTTGTCTCTCAAGGGTTTCGCCGGCTTGTTCAAATTCCGTTCATGCTGCGCGTGCCATAGAGGCAGGACCGAGCTTGCGGCGGCTTGTTGATTCCGCCCGCCATGTGTGTGTCGACGGTCGAAAATGATTACGCAGAAGGCAAAATATGCGCTGAGGGCGCTGACGGTATTGGCTGAAGCCCAAGATGGCGAGCCTGTGATGATCTCCGACATCGCGGCGCAGCAGAAAATACCGAAGAAGTTTCTCGAACAGATCCTGCTCGATCTCAAGCACCAGGGCATCGTCGTCAGCCGCCGCGGCAAGGCGGGCGGTTACCTGCTGCTGAAGCCGGCCGACATGATCACCTTCGGCGAAGTCTTGCGCATCATCGACGGCCCGATCGCGCCGCTCCCCTGCCTGTCGATCACCGCCTACCGCAAGTGCGACGACTGTGATGGCGAGCAGAACTGTGAAATCCGCCACGTCTTCGCCAAGGTGGCCGATGCCACCCGCAAGGTGCTCTTCTCCACCACGATCGCCGATGCCGTGGCTCCCGCAAAGGGCGCGCAGGTCACGCGGCTGCTGGCTTAGGACGAAGCTTCCTCGACACCAGACTTATGCTCCGCTGCCCTCCGCGCGCGAATGGCGGCTGCGATGAAGACCCGCGACAGGCCGTGATACAGCGGCTCGCGGGAGAGCAGCCGCGAGGTGACATAGCCGATCATCGATACCGCCATGATCGGGATCACCGCCTGATGGTCTCCGGTCATTTCCAGAATGATGACGAACGCCGTCATCGGTGCCTGCACCACTCCCGCGAAATAGCCGGCCATGCCAAGAATTGCGGCGAGCGCGATGCTGCTGCCGACCAGCGTGCCGACCGTGCTGCCGAAGCCGGCGCCAACGGCAAGCGACGGTGCGAAGATGCCGCCGGGAATGCCTGATACCATCGACAGGAAGCTGGCGACGAGTTTCTCGACAAAGAAGAGCAGCGGCAGCGCTTCTCCCTCGACCGCGCCCTTCGCCTGGTCATAGCCGGTGCCGAAGGTCGTGCCGCCGGACGCAACGCCGATGATGGCGATTGCCAGGCCGCAGGCACCGGCAAGGCAGAGCATGCGCTTCAACGGCTGTGGTTGCGCCCAGCGGCGGATGCGCTGGCCGACATGCAGCGCCAGCCCGCTGAAACCCGCTCCGAGCGCTCCGCCGCCAAAGCCGCAGATGAGGACCAGGCTCCAATCGGCAAGGGTCAACGGGGCGACGGACGTCGAGCCGAAGTAGTTGTAGCTTCCGGCGAGCCCGAGCGCAGCGAGGCCCGAAAGGATCACGGCGGTCAACACAAGGCCGTTGGCGCGCGACTCGTAGGTTCGGCTCATTTCCTCGATCGCAAACACGATGCCCGCAAGCGGCGTATTGAAGGCAGCGGCGATGCCGGCGGCCGATCCGGCGAGGATGAGCCCGCGCGCCTGCGCCATGCCGCCGAAGCGCGCGACGGCCAGCATGATCGAAGCCCCGACCTGCACCGTCGGTCCTTCGCGCCCGATCGATGCGCCACTGAAGAGACCGAGCACCGTCAGCACGATCTTGCCGAAGGCGATCCGCAGCGAAAGCAGCCGCGAGCGATCCGTCTCGTCGTGCAGGTGTCGTGCGGCAATCGCTTGCGGAATGCCGCTGCCCTGCGAGTTCGGGAACAATGTGGCGGCGAGATAGGCGGAAAGAACGAAGCCGAGCGGCGTGATGAGCAACGGCAGCAGGAACGACCATTCGCTGGAGGTGGTGATCGAGGCAAAGGTCTTCTGCGCCATATCGGCGAGCCGCGCGAAACCGACGCTGATGACGCCGATTGCCAAGGCACCGCACCAGAAGACCAGTCGCGGCCTCCAGAGCGAAAAGGATCCCCAGAACACCCGTGATCGACGAATGAGCTTCGATTTGCGGTAGGGCTGGGGCATGTCAATCCTGCGGGAGCGATTTCGGGGGCAGGTCTCTTATCTGCGCCATGTGGTGAGCATGCAAGGCCGGGTATGTGGTAAGAGGTACGCTGCCGGGCAGACGCATCGCTCAGACGGCCCGTTAGGCTGTTTCCTGACTGCCGGAGGGCCGACATCGGCCTTACCGATCGCTGACAGCCCAGCGCGGATTGATCCACGGCTCCTGATTGGAGCGCGGCAGCGGCTGTTTGCCGAGGATATGGTCGGCGGCCTTCTCGCCGGTCATGATCGATGGGCCGTTGAGGTTGCCGTAGGTGACGTGCGGGAAGATCGACGAGTCGGCGACACGCAGGCCATCGACGCCGATGACGCGCGTCTCGGGATCGACCACGGCCATGGGGTCGTCTTTCGCGCCCATCTTGCAGGTGCCGCAGGGATGATAGGCGCTTTCGAGGTGCTCGCGCAGGAAAGCGTCGATCTCCTCGTCGGTCTGCACCTTTTCGCCCGGCTGGATCTCCGGTCCGCGATACTGGTCGAAAGCTTTCTGGCCGAAGAGTTCGCGGGTGAGCCGCACGCAATGACGGAACTTCTCCCAGTCCTCGGGATGGCTCATGTAGTTGAAGCGGATGACAGGGTCGGCCTTCGGGTCCGAAGAGCCCAAAGTGACGTTGCCGCGCGATTTCGACAGGTTGTAGCCGACATGCACCTGGAAACCGTGGCTCTTCGCCGCCGCCTTGCCGTCATAGCTGATCGCCACCGGCAGGAAGTGGTACTGGATATCGGGCTGCTTGACGCCCGGCGCCGACCGCAGGAAGGCGCAGGCCTCGAATTGGTTCGAGGTGCCGAGGCCCGATTTGGTGAACATCCATTGCGCGCCGGCGACCCCCTGCCAGAACCACGGAAGCCACGAATAGAGCGACACCGGCTTGGTGCTGACCTGCTGGAAATAGAATTCCATGTGGTCCTGCAGGTTGGCGCCGACGCCCGGCCGGTTCGCCTTCACCTCGATGCCCATGTCCTGCAGATGTGCGCCGGGGCCGATGCCCGACAGCATCAAAAGCTTCGGCGAATTGAAGGACGAAGCCGAAACAATCACTTCGCGGGTCGCCTTGACGACCTCGATCTTGCCGCCGCGCTCGATCTCGACGCCGACAGCCCGGCCGTTCTCGATCACCACCTTCTGGGCGTGGCCGTAGACGACTTCGACATTCGGTCGCTTCAGCGCCGGCTTCAGATAGGCAGATGCAGCCGACCAGCGGCGTCCGCCGAAAATGGTCTGCTCCATCAGCCCGAAACCTTCCTGTTTCGAGCCGTTGTAATCCTCGGTTGCCTCGAAGCCCGCCTGCTTGCCGGCCTCGATGAAAGCGTGGAACAGCGGGTTGCGGAACACGCCGCGCTGGACATGCAGCGGTCCGTCCTTGCCGCGCCAGCCTTCTTCGCCGCCGTGGCTGTGCTCCATCCGCTTGAAGTAGGGGAGAACGTCGGCATAGGCCCAGCCCTGCGCGCCGAGCTCTTCCCAGCGGTTATAGTCCTCGGCGTGGCCACGCACATAGACCATGCCGTTGATCGAGGAGGAACCGCCGATCACCTTGCCGCGTGGCGCAGTTATCCGCCGGTTGTTGAGGTGAGGCTCGGGCTCTGAGAGATATCCCCAGTTGTAGCGCTTCATGCTCATCGGCCAGGCAAGCGCCGCCGGCATCTGGATGAACGGCCCGAAATCGGAACCGCCCGCCTCGATGACGATGACGGTGTTCTTGCCGTCTTCCGAAAGACGGTAGGCAAGCGCCGAGCCCGCCGAGCCGGAGCCGATGATGACGAAATCTGCCTGCATGGTCATTCCTAAATCTCTGGAACTTTGCTACTAGTGGGTGTATTGCGAATTGCTATTTTTATGCTGGCCGATTTTATCGCTGAGAGCTATATTGCGATGAAGCAGATTGTCTTTACCCGCGAGGCGCAGAAGAGCTTGAGCCTTATGCAACCGAAGCGTAGGGCCGCGATCTATGCGAAGCTCGATGCCTATGCTCTTGGGCAGCCGGTCGACATCAAGAAGCTGAAGGGCAAGGACTATTATCGCATCCGCGTTGGTCAGGACCGCATCATCATCGACGATCAGGGAAGGGTCGTCCTGGTCATCGAGGCGGGCCCGCGCGGCAGTATCTACAAGGAGTAGGACGGGATGGGCGATATCCAGAAACTGACGATTGACGGGAAGAACTACGTCCTTCTGAGCGAGGAAGACTATGAGGATTTGGTGGATGGGTTGCGCGCCGACGCCGTAGTGGCGCGCGTTGCCGCCGGTGAGGAAACCTGGCCCTACGAATTCGTCAAGGAACTCACGGAAAGCGACAGCCGCATCCGCAGTTTTCGCGCTTACCGTGGCATGACGATTTCCGAGCTTGCTGCGGCGGTCGGCATCTCGCAACCCTATCTCTCCGAGATCGAGACCGGCAAGAAGACGGGTTCCGTCGATGTGCTGAAGCGCATCGCGTCTGCCCTGAATGTCCATCTCGATGATCTCGTTATCGGCTGAGTTCATTTCAATACGGCGCCTGCACCGGCCCCATGCCGACGTAAACCGTCTTCAGCTCCGAATAGTGCTCCAGCGCCGCCAGCGAATTCTCGCGTCCGAAGCCTGATTGCTTGGAGCCGCCGAACGGGATTTCGACAGGGCAGAGATTATAAGTGTTGATCCACAGCGTTCCGGCCTCGAGCTGGTCGACGACGCGATGGGCGCGCGTCAGGTCGGCGGTGAAGACGCCGGCGGAGAGCCCGAATTCCGTCGCGTTGCCCCGAGCGATCACCTCGGCCTCGTCGTCGAAGTCGAGCACGCACATGACAGGCCCGAAGATCTCTTCGCGGGCAATCGTCATCTCGTCGGTAACGTCGGCAAACACCGTCGGCTGCACGTAGTAGCCTTCGCCGGAGACATTGTTCGGAATGCCGCCGCCGGTCACGAGCGTCGCGCCTTCGGCCTTGCCCTTCTCGATGTAGGAGAGAACCTTGTCGCGCTGCGCCCAGGACACCATCGGCCCGAGCTGCGTCGCTTCGTCCATCGGATCGCCGATCAGGATGGCTTCTGTGCGGGCCTTCAGCCGCTTCAGGAATTCAGCCTTGATTTTCCGCTGCACGAAGACGCGCGTGCCGTTCGAGCAGACCTGGCCGGTCGAATAGAAATTGCCGAGCATGGCGCCGCCGACGGCGCTGTCGATGTCGGCGTCTTCGAAAATGATCAGCGGCGACTTGCCGCCGAGTTCCATGGTGACGTGTTTGAGGTTGCCGGCCGCCGCAGCCGCGACCTTGCGGCCCGTCGGCACCGAGCCCGTCAGAGACACCTTGGCGACGTCAGGGTGGTTGACGAGCAGCGGCCCCGTCTCGCGATCACCCTGGATGACGTTGTAGAGCCCCTTCGGCAGGCCCGCTTCGTGCAGGATTTCGGCAATCGCAAGTGCGCCGAGCGGCGTGTTTTCCGATGGCTTGAAGACCATGGCGTTGCCGGCGGCAAGCGCCGGTGCACCCTTCCAGCAGGCGATCTGCTGCGGATAGTTCCAGGCGCCGATGCCGACGCAGACGCCGAGCGGCACCCGCTTGGTATAGGCGAAGTCGCCGCCGAGCGGGATGTAGGAGCCGTTGAGGCCGGCAGCAGCGATGCCGCCGAAGAACTCGAAGCTGTCGGCGCCCGATGTCGGGTCGGCGACGGTCGTTTCCTGGATCGGCTTGCCGGTATCGAGCGTCTCGAGTTCCGACAGCTCGCGATTGCGCTCGCGGATCAGGTCGGCGGCGCGCTTCAGGATGCGGCCGCGGGCCGTCGGGCTCATCGCCGCCCATTCTGGCTGGGCGCGCTTGGCCGCCGCGATCGCCTTTTCGACGATGGCGGGCGTTGCCGCGTGCAGCCGCGCGATCACCTCGCCGGTCGCCGGATAGAGGCTTTCGATGACGCTACCGGCGTCATCCTCGACGTACTCGCCGTCGATGAAATGGGAGGCTTTCGGCTGGGCTCTGAGGGTCACTGGATCTGTCCTTTCGCAAGGGCGGCAAGCTGTGAATGGATGTAGTCTTCGGTAAGCGAGATCGATGCCTCGATGCTGACAGGCGCTGACCTCAGACTTTGGCGGATGTAGAGCCCGTCGATCATCGCAGCCGCGCCTTCGGCAATGCGTTCTGCGGCATCGCCGGGGCAGAGCGCTTTCAGGTTGGCGACGAGGTTCGACCGCAGGCGGCGGGCGTAAATGACGAGGAAGCGCCGCGTCTCTTCGGAGCGCTGCGCCTCGGCATAGAAGGCGAGCCAGGCGGCAATCGTCGCCGGCGCGAACTGGTCGGCCTGGAAGCTGACGCGGATCACGGCGGAGATTTTCGCACGCGGCGTATCCACGGCCTTCAGCGCTGTCACCGCGTCGTCGCGCAGCTGCTTTAGAAGCGAGCGGATCGTTTCGATCAGCAGCTGTTCCTTGCTGCCGAAGTAGTGATGCGCCAGCGCCGGCGACACACCAGCCTGCCGGGCGATTTCGGACATGGTGACGGTGAGCGAGCCGTGATCGCCGATCACGCGCAGCGCGGCATCGACGAGCGCCTTGCGGCGAACCGGCTCCATTCCGACCTTGGGCATCGCGTCACTCCACTTAGATGCCGCAAGCATAATTTTGATTGACTGATCAATCAATAAAAATCTGGAGGCTACCGGGAAAGCCTAACCTCTTCCAATTCCGTCTTTTTGCGGCATATTCATTTACCAACCAGGAGGTGTGTCATGGCTGATATTTCCAATCGACTGAGCTTTCCTTCTCTGCAAGCGAAATGGGGTTGGTTCGTAGCGCTGGGCGTGCTGCTGATCGTCTGCGGCTTCATCGCGACAGCCAACATCGTCTTCGCAACGGTTGCATCGGTTTTCTACGTCGGGATGCTGATGCTGGTCGGCGGCATCGTCTATCTGGTGCATGCGTTCCAGGTGCGGACCTGGGAGCAGGCGCTGTTCTGGGCGCTGAGCGGCGTCCTCTACGTGCTCGCCGGCGTCTTCGCCTTCATGAACCCGTTGTTGGCCTCGGCCGCGCTGACGCTGTTCCTGGCGATTGCGCTGTTGATCGCCGGTGTGTTCCGCACCTGGGTCGGCTGGCGCATGCGGCCCCTCAAGGGCTGGGGCTGGGTGCTTCTCAGCGGCATCATCACGGCACTCGCCGGCGTCGTGATCTACATCGGCTGGCCGGTGAACAGCCTCTGGATCCTGGGCCTTTTCCTCGCCTGCGATCTGCTCATTCAGGGTTGGTCGATGCTGGCCTTCGGCCTTGCGATCCGCCGCTGAGTTATGCCCGCAATTCACAAGGCCGGCATCACGGACTGTTTCTTTTTTGACAGCAATGTGAGGAGTGTCTAAAATTAGGGATGTAAAGGCGGCCGTGGTCAGGCGGTATCCGGCGGCCTTTGCCTGACAAAAATCGGTCCTTCCTTGAAAGGACACGATTATCCCACGAGGAAAGGGAGGAATGTCATGCCTATGGTCACTGTATCGATTTCCCCGCTCCAGGCGGCAGACATCCGGCAGGCTGTCGATGACGGCAGCTACGCTTCCAGCAGCGAAGTGGTCCGCGAAGCGCTTCGCCTGTGGGACACAGCCCGGAAGATGGGCGCCCCGATCGACAGCGGAGATGGAACCGTTGCAAATGGTCGGTGTGTCGCCGACATGTTTGCCGATCACGAAGCCGAGCGGCGTTCTGCCTGAACGCCCTTAGGCTCCCCTCGGATCAGGCATCCGAGCTTTCACAAAAGTTTCACATTGGGGAAAGTCTTCGTTGACGCTTCTCCACCATGTTCCCTGCGAAAAACAATAAATCACAGTGGAGATCGGCATGTCTTTGGCTGCCGCCGTGGAACCGGCCCTCGTTCGTCGCTTCGCAAGCGATCAGATAGTTACCCTGGCTAAACTTGTCATCGAGAATGCGTTCCAGCCGATCGTGGAGGCCGGCACCGGCATCGTGTTCGGCTACGAGTCGCTGATGCGCGGCCAGGATCGCCTTGGCTTTGCCTCGCCGATCGAGATACTGGACGAGGCCTACAGGGCCGACCAGCTGCTACAGCTCGAGCAGATGGTGGCGAGCCGGGCGCTGGCAAAGTTCGCCACGCTACCGAATTTCGCCAATGCCACGCTGTTCCTCAATCTTGATGTCCGTCTGATCCCGCATGGCGAGCGGCTTGCGGAGAGCCTCCTGCAGCACCTGAAGCTTGCCAATATCCCGCCGTCGTCGATCTGCTTCGAATTCTCCGAGCGCTTCGACAATACCAGCGTCCCGGAATTCGCGGCGCTGGTGTCGCTGCTGCGCAAGCGCGGCTTCAAGCTCGCGATCGATGATTTCGGCGTCGGCCACGGCGAGATGAAGCTGCTTTGCGACCACCCGGTCGATTATCTCAAGATCGATCGCTTCTTCGTCGCCGATATCGACAGCAATCCGCGCAAGCGCCACCTGCTGAAAAACATCGTCCATATTGCCCACGTCCTCGGCACGCGCGTCATCGCGGAAGGGATCGAGACCGAGGCCGAATTCATTGCCTGCCGCGAATATGGCGTCGATCTGGTCCAGGGATGGTTCATCTCCCGCCCGACCACGCATCTGACCGAGCTGCAGCCGTCCTTTCCCTATCTGCAGGATCTCGGCAAGACCAAGCGGAACACGCAGTCGCTCGACGAAATCCTCATCCGCAAGCAGATCGAAGTCCTGCCGACGGTCTATGAGAACGACACGATCGACAGCGTCTTCGAGCTCTTCCGCCGCAATCCGCAGCAGGCTTATTTCCCGGTGCTCAACGCCAACGGCGAGCCGCGCGGCATCCTGCACGAGCGCCACCTGAAGGAATACATCTACCAGCCCTTCGGCCGCGACCTCTTGAAGAACAAGGTCTACGAGCGGACGATTTCCCATTTCGTGGAAATGGCCCCGATCGTCGGCCTGGACTGCGACGCCGAACAGTTGATGGCGATCTTCGCCAACATGGAAGGCAGCAACTGCCTCCTGCTGACCGAAAACATGCGCTACGCCGGTGTTGTCTCGGCCGCGTCGCTGATCAAGGTGATGAACGAGAAGAAGCTGAAGACGGCGCAGGACCAGAACCCGCTGACCGGTCTTCCGGGCAACCACGCCATCCGCGATTTCATGCGGGAAGCGAGCCGCGACGGCGATGACATGCGTCATTTCTGCTACTGCGACTTCGACAATTTCAAGCCGTTCAACGATGCCTATGGCTTCCATCTGGGCGACCACGCGATCTCCTTGTTCGCGGCACTGATGCGCCGTTACTTTTTTGCCGAGCGGCACTTCCTGGGCCATGTCGGCGGCGACGATTTCTTCATCGGCGTCTGCGGCTGGACCAAGGAGGAACTGACCGAAATCCTCGACCGGCTGATCAGCGATTTCCACGACGACGTGCTCGATCTCTATTCCGATGTGGACCGGGCTGCCGGGCGCATCCGCGGCCATGACAGAGCCGGCGTCGAGGCGCTGTTTCCACTGATGCGCTGCTCCATCGGGGTTCTGGAACTGCCCGAAGGCCTCGTCATCGACGACGTGAGCCGGGTCAGCGCGGCGATAGCCCACATCAAGGCGGAGGCCAAGGAAAGCGCCGAGGGCCTGGTCTTCCATCTTCTGGGCGAGGCGAATTGACGCCTCCACCGTTTCCCTCCTTCTCAATTCCCGATCGGTGAACTATGTCGGGAATTGTCGGAACGAGGAGACCGGACCATGCCCTTGCCCACGCAGATGCGCTTCGTCGATTTGCCGAGCTTCGGTGCCCCCGAAGTGATGCGGATCGCGGTCGGACCTCTCCCGGTGCCAAGCGAGGGGCAGGTCCTTGTCCGCACCGAAGCTGTTGGCGTCAACCGCCCGGATGTCGCCCAGCGGCAGGGCACATATCCGCCGCCGCGCGACGCGAGCCCTGTCCTCGGTCTTGAGATGGCCGGCGAGATCGTCGCCGTCGGACCGGGCGTTTCCGAATTCATCGTTGGCGACAAGGTCTGCGGCCTCGCCAACGGCGGTGCCTATGCCGAATATTGCCTGCTCCCCGTCGGCCAGGCCTTGCGCTTCCCTAGGGGCTACGATGCCGTGAAGGCAGCGGCTCTTCCGGAGAACTATTTCACCGTCTGGGCCAACATGTTCCAGATGGCCGGCCTGACCGAGGGCGAGACCGTTCTCGTGCACGGCGGTTCGAGCGGCATTGGCACGACAGCCATCCAGCTTGCGCGTGCCTTCGGAGCCAAGGTCTATGCAACGGCCGGATCCCAGGACAAGTGCGACGCCTGCGTGAACCTCGGCGCTATCAGGGCGATCAACTACAAGACCGAGGATTTCGCGGATGTCATCAAGGCCGAGACCGGGCAGGGCGTCGACATCATCCTCGACATGATCGGTGCCGCCTATTTCGAAAAGAACCTGGCGTCGCTCGCCAGGGATGGATGCCTGTCGATCATCGCCTTTTTGGGCGGTGCCGTTGCCGACAAGGTCAATCTCGCGCCGATCATGGTCAAGCGCCTGACGGTCACGGGATCGACGCTGCGGCCTCGGACCGTCGAGGAGAAACGCGCCATCCGCGACGATCTTCTCGCCAACGTCTGGCCGCTTCTCGACGAGGGCAACGTCGCCCCCGTCATCGATACCGTCTTTCCATTCGAAGAAGTCGCCGAAGCGCATCGGCGGATGGAAACGAGCGGCCACATCGGCAAGATCATGCTGCGTTTGTGACCGCTCGCACGTCGCTTACCGAACCTGCCGAGGCGGGGGCGACGAGAGTGTCAGGGAAGCCGCGACGGCGATGAGGCCGGGAAGCGCCATCAGCACATAGAGCCAATGCGCGGCGGAAACCGTGCCGGCGATGCCGCCGGGCTGAACGAGGCCGGCGCTGTTGACGATCACGCCCGACAAAGCCGCGCCGAAGGCGCTGCCGAGAGACTGGACCGTCGAGATCGCGGCTGATGCCTTATCCTGTTCGGCGTTCTCGACGAGCTTCAGGACTTTGGCGACCAGATGCGCCCAGCCAAGCCCGACGCCGAAGCCCATCATGAACATGCCGATGACGGCAGGCACGAGGACGGCAAGCGCGCTCGCCTGATTGTCCGCCGCCAGGAAGATCGCAAGCGACGCCGTCGTTACGGCCTCGATGACGCATCCGACGACGATCGCGACACCCGCGGCCCTGCCGGAAAGCGTTCCGCTGAAGAAGGCGGCGAAGGTCCATCCAAGCGCGACGAGCGCCGTCAGGTAACCGGACATCAGCGGCGTGACGCCGTGCAGCGCCTGCAGGAAATAGGGAATGTAGATGTCGCTCGTCAGCACGACCAGAAGCGTGAACATGGTGAGGTAGACCCGCGCGACGGGCTTTGCCAGCGTAACGGCGCCCGACGGCAGCAGACGGTTGTCGCTTCGCCGCTCGATGAACAGCATGCCCGCTACCGCGACGATGGCGGCGGCGATCAAAAGGGCCTTTGTTGTCGTTACCTCGATCGTTCCGGCAAGGCTGACGAGAAGCACGCCGGCCAGCAGCATGACGATCTGCAGTACCGGCGTCTTGCCGTGGGCGCGGTCGTCCTCGGCACGCGGCAGGAACCGCGGTGCCAGGGCCGCCATCAGCACGCCAAGCGGAACCAGCAGCAGGAAGGCGTGCCGCCATGCGCTGCCTGAGGAAA
Source organism: Rhizobium sp. Root708 (assembly GCF_001429725.1). GTDB lineage: Bacteria > Pseudomonadota > Alphaproteobacteria > Rhizobiales > Rhizobiaceae > Rhizobium. The sequence continues at coordinate 419,303 of NZ_LMHV01000043.1, forward strand.
ACACGCCGCCAAGCGTTGGGCCGAATAGCGTGGAAATGCCCCAGATCGCGGCATAGAGAGTCGAGGCCTTGCGCCACAGCGGCTCGGGATAGGCGAAGCGGATGAACGCATAGGCAAGCCCTGCGAGCGTGCCTGCGCCGAAGCCTTGCACCGCACGACCCAGCAGAACCACCGGCATCGAGCCGGCGACCGCGCAGATCAGGCTGCCGAGGCCGAAGATCAGCGCACCGGCGGCATAAACGGTACGCAGCCCGGTGCCGCGCGGGCGCATGGCAACGAAGATCGAGCCGAGCACGGCCGAGGCGACATAGAGCGTCGTGACCCAGGCGAGAAGGTTCAGTCCGCCGATGTCGCGCACGATCGAGGGCGCGATGGTGGCGGTGATGTAGGTTTCGACGGCGTAGAGGGTGACGCCGCCGCCGAGCATCAGCGTTGCCGGCAACAGGGGCTTGGAAAACAAATGAAATACGGAGGGTTTGTCCGCGGAAATCTGGTCGAGACCGGTCATTGCATGCGCCTTTTGGGTATTTCCTCGTGGGATTATTATTTTGCAAGTTATTGCTTGGAAAAATTACATGGCTCGGCTATTAATGCAAGCGTTGGCTTGGAAAAATAAATGCGACAGTCGCCCGTGAACCGAATTCTCGTCTTGCTCAAGACCGATGGCCCGCAGCTTGCCGTCGACGTCGGCGATGCACTCGGCATCTCCTCGGAGGCCGCGCGCCAGCAGTTGACGAAGATGGCGGACGATGGCCTGGTCGAGCCTGTGACCGAGCCCGCCGCGGGAAGGGGCCGACCGCGCCAGCTGTGGCATCTGACGTCCCAGGGCCATCAGGCGTTCCCCGACCGGCATGCGGAGCTGACGACGAGCCTTCTGTCGATGCTGGTCAACGAGCTTGGGCAACCCGCGCTCGATGCCGTGATCGCCGCCCGCGAAAGCGAGACGTTGAAACGCTATCAGGGCGAAATGGCAGGGCACGATCTGCCGGGCAGGGTGCGCCAGCTTGTTTCGATCCGGACGTCGGAAGGCTACATGGCCGATAGTTGGCAAGAGGCCGACGGTTCATTGATCCTCGTCGAGAATCATTGTCCGATCTGTGCCGCAGCCAGCGCCTGCGCCGGTTTTTGCCGCTCGGAGCTCGAAACCTTCCGGGCCGTTCTCGGCGCGAAGGTGGAGCGTGAGCAGCATATTCTGGCGGGCGCCCGCCGCTGCGCCTATCGGATCAATCCGCTCTAGGCGGGCTGCCCGGCCGGCTGCCGGTCGCGCTCGATGAAAAGCAGCAGGCAGACCGAGGCGATGCCGACCCCCGCCGAAACCAGCGCCGTGCCGGAATAATCGGTGAACGCGGTGCCTGCCGCGAAAATGGACGCGCTCACACCGTTGGCGATGAAGGTGTTCACCGAAATCAGCGAACTGCCGAGGCCGGGGCGATCGGCGATCAGGTCCTGCATGTAGGTGATGGGAACGCTGAGGATCGCCGCCGCGCCGCAAGCGTTGATGAGCACGAGCGAATAGATTTGCCATGGCGCCCAGACAAAGCCGAGCAGCGTCAAATACAGACAATAGATCGCCGCTCCCACGGCAAGCACGTGAACGCTGCGAAACCGCCGTTGCAAGGCGCCCCACATCATCATGAACGGCATTTCCAGGAAGGCGACGAGCCCGGCCATGAAGCCGACATCGACCACCGTTCCGCCCGCTGCATGGGTGATGACGAGCGGCGATATCACGCTGTTCACACGCTGCAGCCCCAGCAGCAGTGCCATCATGCCGACCCGCACCGCGACATAGGGTGAAAAGACCCTGCTGAGCGACGAGAAGAAGCCGATATGCTGCGTCACTGGCCCCTCGCGCTTTGGAGCCGGCTTGGCAAGAAACAGGTACAGGCAGAAGCAGGTAAGGCTTGCTATGCCGGCAATGCCATATGCCGGCATCATCGATTGCGAGTGCATCAGGTAAAGGCCGATCAGCCCCGGCGCCAGCGCCCAGGAGCCGGAAAACAAGGCTCGCACGGTAGAGGTGATAGCGGCGGCTCTTCCCCGGTCCATCGTGTTCGTCGTTGCACGGATGCTGGCGAACAGGATCGAATATGTCGAGTTGCTGATCGGGATGAAGACCAGCATGGCGATCATGAACACCGCTGTCGTGCGAAACTCGTAGATCATTCCGAAGCCGAGCATGCCGCTGACGGAAAGCGCCAGCACCAGCGGCCGGCGATCGCTCAGCTTGTCCGACCAGATGCCGAGCGTCAGACTGGTGGCGACGTTGACCAACGCCGCGAGAAAGATCAATCCGGAATAGGAGCGGTCCGACATGCCGAGTTCGTTGATGCCGATGATCGACTGATACGGCATCGTGGAGGCATAGGTGAAGGCGAGCGCAATCAGCGTCAGCGTTGGAATGCGAATACGGACGTCGCGGACGATGGAAGAAAAGGCAGATGGCATGGCGTGGTTCCCGATGCCCAAGCTTTAGACCGATGCGGCCAGCTTGCCCAACCAGAGTTTTTGATAGGGCACGTCAAATGCTGTGATGAATGGTCGCGCCAGCCGGTGTGGGCGGCGCGTGGCAGCGATTATCGAAATGCGGTTTGCATTGTCGATGCGATTGGCTATGCCTGAGCACCGCCCAATCAATCCGGATTCTTCCCATGACCAATCCCGTTACCGTCGAAGTCACCCGTGGCGCGCTCGTCGAGAGCCGGCATCGAGGCTCCATCGTGGCCATCGACGGTGATGGAAAGGTGGTCTTCTCGCTCGGCGACATCGATGCGCCGGTGTTTCCGCGTTCGGCGTGCAAGGCGATGCAGGCGCTGCCGCTCGTCGAAAGCGGTGCTGCGGATGCCTACGGCTTCGGCAACAAGGAACTGGCGCTTGCCTGCTCCTCGCACAACGGCGAGGACGAGCATGTCGCGCTCGCTGGATCGATGCTGGCAAAGGCCGGGCGCGGCGTCGAGACGCTCGAGTGCGGCGCGCACTGGTCTTCGAGCCAGAGGGTGCTGATCCACCAGGCCCGGACCATGGAAAAGCCGACCGCCCTGCATAACAACTGCTCGGGCAAGCACGCCGGCTTCGTCTGCGCCTGCTGCCATCAGGATGTCGATCCGACGGGCTATGTCGGCTACGATCATCTTCTGCAGAAGGAAATCCGCGGCACGATGGAAAGCCTGACCGGCGCTACCCTCGGCCACGACAATTGCGGCACCGACGGTTGCTTGATACCGACCTACGCCGTCCCGCTGCGCGGTCTCGCCCATGGCTTCGCGAAGATGGCAACCGGAACCGGCCTCGATCCGATCCGCGCCAGGGCATCGCGCCGGCTGATCGAAGCCTGCATGGCCGAACCCTTCTACGTCGCCGGAACCGGCCGCGCCTGCACGGCGTTGATGCAGGCCGCCCCGGGGCGCATTTTCGCGAAAACCGGTGCCGAGGGTGTGTTCTGCGCGGCGGTGCCGGAGCAGGGAATCGCCATTGCCATCAAATGCGATGACGGCCATTCGCGCGCCGCCGAAGCCATGGTTGCCGCCACCCTCGGCCGCTTCTTCGAAGAGGACAGCGCGATTCGCAACGCGCTGACGGCCATGGCCACGGTTTCGATGCACAATTGGAACGGCATTCACGTTGGCGATGTTCGCGCGCTGGCTGCGCTCACGCAGTAAGCCGTGTCGGAACGGCACAGGGACGCGAACCGGAATAGAAATAACTAATATATGTGAAACTACAGCCTGCAAGAACGGATGCGGTTCGGCATGGTTCGGCTACTCTTGGCGAAGTACATCGAACGCCATGAGGGCAGGATATGTTTGCAGGCCGCTATCTCTGGTGGATGCTGATCGCAATGGCGATCTTCCTGTTCTTTGCGATGTGCTTTGATTACGTCACATGGGCAACGGTTGCGACTTCGGGCTGCGCGCGCGTCGCCGGCACCTGCGGGCCGATCATCCTGACCATGACCGGCTCGATGAAGCCGGCAGGCGTCTATCTTGCCGGCGGCATCATGCTGGCCGTCACCTTCGTCCGCATCCGCTACATCGGCATGAGCTGGCTCTGGTCGGCCTTCGTCCTCATCCTTTTCATTGCCTCGGCGCCGTTTCCGCTGCTTCTCGCCAACGCATGGACCGGTCAGCTCAAGCCGGAGACGGTGTTGACCAATCTGCCGCTGTCCTTCCTCTTCCTCGTCGTGCTCGGCACCTATATCGGCTGGTCCTTCGAGGAGAGCACGGTGAAGCCGCTCGGCAACAACCGTATCCGAAGCTTTGTGGTCAAGCTCGCGGCGGCCTACGGCGCCTTGATCGTGCTTGCCGAAACGCCGGCCTTTGCCGCGTTTCCCGCACGCCTGCTCGGCTTGCAGTCGCTATCGGCTGACGTGGCCGCGCTTCAACCCAAACTCTATGACGCCCTGACCTTCGGCGCCGGCAACGACACCCTGGGTTACGTGGCGCTTGCGGTCGTTGCCGTCGGGCTCGCTACGACTTTGCTGCCCGCCGGTATCCTCCGCATGCCGGCGTGGCTTTCGCACCCGTTCATGCTTCCAGGATCGCGACGTTGATGTTGCGGTAGGGTTCCAGCTGTGCGCTGTCCGTTTCGGCTGGAACGATGAGCCCTGAGATCTCGCCGACAGTCAGGATCGGAAAGGGCGATGCCCGGTCCAGCTTCTCCTCGGTGAGAAGCACATAGGTTTCCGCCGAGCGCGACGCGATATGCCGCTTGATGGCGGCTTCCTCGAAATCGCCCGTGCTCAGCCCGTGCGTCGGATGGGCTGCCGTCACGCCGAGGAAAAACATGTCCGGCCGAAGCTGCGAGATCGCCGCCATGGCCACGGCGCCTGTTGTCACCATCGAGTGCTTGTAGATCCGCCCGCCGATCAGGATGACCTCGGCTGTCGGATGATGCTCGAGTTCGGCCGCTATCGTCGGGCTATGCGTCGCGACAGTGAACGCGATATCGCACGGCAGGCAGCGAACGATCTCCGCATTCGTCGTGCCGCCGTCGAGAAAGATCGTTTGCCCCGCCTTGACGAGCGACGCTGCCTTGACGCCAAGCCGCCGCTTGATGTCGGTTGCGATCTCCTTGCGGACCGAAAAGTCAGGCAGGTCGGGCGTTAGCGGCAGCGCGCCGCCATGCACCCTCTTCAGCAGCCCGTCCGCCGCCATTTCCCTAAGATCGCGCCGGATCGTGTCTTCCGACAGCGAGAAGCGCTCCGCGGCAGCCTTTGCGACGACCTGCCCCTCGCTGCTGAGAATGTCGAGGATCAGCGCCTTGCGTTGTGACGTCAGCATGAAATCTCACGAAAATGAACGAACTGTCACGAATATGCATGAAATGATTCGACCATCAATAAGAATCGTGCATTTTCATGCAATCCCGTGCATGACGCCGGGAGTAAAGGAGTTTTCGAAATGCTGATTCTGATCGCAGGTCCCTATCGCTCGGGAACGGGCGACGACCCCGCCAAGATGGCCGCCAACCTGAAGCGTCTCGAGGAACCGTCGCACGCCCTTTTCCAGGCGGGCCACGTTCCGATGATTGGCGAGTGGGTTGCCTTGCCGATCTGGCACGCCGCCGGCGGCAAGACGGTGGGCGATCATCTCTACGAGGAGATCTTCCACCCGGTCGCCGGTCGCCTGCTGCAGCTCTGCGAAGGTGTGCTGCGGCTGGAAGGCGCGTCCAAGGGCGCCGACAACGACGTTCGTATCGCCCGCGAGCGTGGCATTCCGGTCTGGTACAGGCTCGAGGATGTACCCGGGCTGCGCCAAGGCAGCATGACCGAAGCGGGGGCCGTTTGCGCGGTCCCCGGGACCGCTCCTGCGGTCCCGTTCTCATCGATGTCGGACATATTCGTTTGAAGTTCGTCGCGCTATAAGGTGAGCATCGAAGGGAGTCGATCAATGCTGACATTGTATTTCGCGCCACGGACCTGCGCGCTCGCAAGCCTCATCGCACTGGAAGAGTCCGGGCTGCCGTTCACGACGAAGAAACTGAATTTTGCCGAAGGGGAACAGCGTTCTCCGGACTATCTGGCGATCAATCCCAAGGGCCGGGTGCCCGCGCTGGTAACCGAGCGCGGCATCATCACCGAGACGCCGGCGATCCTGGCCTACATCGCGCAGATCGCCCCCGCCGCGCAGTTGGCGCCGCTCGATCCGTTCGAGTTCGCCAGGATGCAGGCGTTCAACAACTATCTCTGCTCGACCGTGCATGTGAACCACGCACACGGCCGCCGCGGCAGCCGCTGGGCTGACGACGCCGCGGCCCAGGAAGCGATGAAGGCCAAGGTGCCGCAAACCATGGCCGAGGCCTTCGAGGTCATCGATCATGCGATGCTGGAAGGCCCCTGGGTGATGGGTGAGTATTACTCGGTTGCCGATCCGTATCTCTTCGTCATGACCGGCTGGCTCCGGCCCGACGGTGTCGATCCGATCCACTTCAAGAAGTCGACGGCGCATTATGCGCAGATGATGGAACGACCGGCGGTACAGCGGGCGCTTGAGCGCGAGCAGGCCTAGTCGAAGCCCGCGCGCGGTTGGTTGCAGCGGGTGGGGCGGTTACGCGCTCACTCGTGAAACCGCGCCGCGATCTTTTTCGGTGCGCGAAACCGCCAGGCGCCGATCAGCCGCTCCTTCAACTCCGTGTCGCTGATCGCGCCGGCCCGCAGCGGCAGGTGCGGCCAGCCGACATAGTGATCGGTCTGATAGTAGATGTCGGGTGCCATCTCGATCAGTCGTTCCTTGTCGTCGATGGAAATCGAAATGACGATGGTCGCGTTGTTCTTGACCGCCACGAAGGATTTCCCGCCGACCTTCAGCGCCGGGTTTCCATAGGACGTGCTTTCCTCGACATCGGGCAGCTCGGCTTCCGCCGCGAGGCGCTTGAGCCGCGCAAAAATCATATCGACGCTGTCAGCCATGGCCCTACTCAACGATGAGACTTGGGCAGACTAGCAGATTTCATCGGCCTATGCGCAGTTTGCGAGTTGAGGCTGCTCTCTCGCAGGGATGCGCGGTTGCGGCCCGAGCGGCAGGTCCGCCAGCGCGGTCGGCGTCATCCGCGCCAGATCGGGATGAGAAAGAGGATCCCTATCGCTATCGGCGCCATAGGGCGGCTCGATCGTTTCGAGGCTCAAGAAAAACTTCAGGATTCGCATGGCGTACCTCGCTTCCCTCTGGATGGACGAATAGATCGTCTGGCCGGAATGGCTGAATTATCGCGGTCGAAGTCGCCAGTTTCAATTGAGATTGCCAATGATCCGGTATAGAAAAACTATATGCGAAACCTGAACTCGGTTCATCTCAACGGATTGCGCGCGCTGGAGGCGGTGGGCCGGCTCGGCTCGCTGCAGGCGGCTGCGGAAGAGCTTGGTGTCTCGATCGGCGCGGTCAGCCAGCAGGTCATCAAGGCCGAAGCGCAGCTCGATCATGTGATCTTCGAGCGCACCCCGAAAGGCATGGTGGCGACGGAGGCCGGGACGCGTCTGCTGGCCGGCCTGACCGAGGGCTTCAATGCGCTGTCGCAGGCGGTCGCGACCACGCAGCGGCGCGACGACAGCATTCTCACCGTCTCCGTGGCGCCGGTCTTTGCCGCCCGCTGGCTCGTCTACAGGCTCGACCGCTTTGCCGAGCGGCACCCCGAAATCAGCCTGCGGATGGACGCGACCACGAGGCTCGTCAATCCGGCGCTCTGCGATGTCGATGTCGGCATCCGGGTCGGCAACGGGCAATGGCCGGATGTGAAGGCGGAGTTGCTGCTGCAGCAGGAGGTCTTTCCCGTCTGCTCGCCAGCGGTCGCCGCTCGATTGCGTGAACCCGCCGACATCCTGCAGCTTCCGGCCGTGATCGACGGTCGTGCGATGTTTACCTGGGAGGTCTGGATGCGCGAGGCCGGGCTATCAGGCGCGACACTCGAGACGCGCCATGTCTTCAACGACGCGTCCCTGTGTCTCGATGCGGCAATCGCAGGGCAGGGCGTCATGCTCGCCTGGCAGACGCTTGCGGGTTTTGCCCTGCAGCAGGGGCAGTTGGTCGCGCCCTTCGGCATTCGCGCCAAGACCGGCTTCGGCCACTACTTCGTAACGGCCGAAGGCTCGCGCGAACCAAAGAAGGTGAAGGATTTCAAGGCCTGGATCCGCGAGGAAATGGCCGGCACCCTCAAGCTCTTTCCGTGATCAGGTCGGTTCCTGCGACCGCGTCGCCTGCATGGCGATATAGGCCGGCCGCGACTGGCAACGCTTGATCCAGGCGCTGACATTGGGATGCGCGTCGAAGAGCGCCTGTTCCGACTGCGCGTAGCGCAGCACCTCGGCGATGTTGAGGTCAACAGCCGTAAAGCGGTTGCCGACGACGTATTCGTTCGTCGTCAGATGCTTCTCCAGGGTCGCGAACGCCTTCTTCAGGGAGCGGACGGCAACGCTGATCGTCGCCTTGCCTTCGTCGGTATCCTGCTTCTCGTCGTCATGGACATAGACGATCTTCACCGTTTGCGGTTCGACCTCGGTTGCCGCGAAGATGCTCCACATTGTCATCAAACCGTCTTCCTCGACTGTTTGGCCGGCAAGAGGCCCGCCATGCTTGCGCGCGAGGTAAAGCGTGATGGCAAGCGACTCGTTCATCACGAGGTCGCCATCCTTGATGCTGGGGATGAGCCCCATCGGATTGATCGCAAGAAACTCGGGCGACAGCGTGTTGATCGGTGCCTCGGCAGCGAGCGGATTGGCGAGGCGCCGCGCCTGAATGACCCGCACGGACTCGAATTCCAGCCCCAGCTCCTCGGCCATCCAGTAAACGCGAGAAGCGCGCGAGCGGTAAACCCCGTAGATAGTCAGCATGGTCATGTCCCCTGTTGTTCGGTTGCCGCAACCTAGGAGCCCAAGAGCCCCGGCGGAAGCCGTCGGGTCTTATGAACCGATGAAAGCTTTTGATGCGTTTCAGGAGGTGCGGTTACGCTCGATCGTCAGGTGCGGATAGGACGAGGAGCCCGTCAGCGCCAGTTCGCCCGATGCCTTCTTGTCCCATTCGAAACCGAGGACGGCGCCATCAGGTGTCTCCTGGAACACGTTGTCGGTGATGACGGCTGTTCCCGCACCTTCGGCCACCGATACCGCGCAGCCGATCGGCGCCTTGCGGATGATGTTGCCCGTCACCACGAGGTTGCGCAGATAGGGACCCCAGCCGAGCTGCATGCCCCATCTTGGCGCACCTTCGATGATGTTCCCGGAGATCAGCGTATCGGCTTCGGCGGCAATCCCGATGCCAAAGCCGACATCAGGCTTGTACGGTCCCTTGGTTGTCAGGTTGCGCACGACATTGCCTGTCACGCTCGCCAGCCTGCCACCTTTGTCGAAATTGGCGATCGAGATGCCGTTGGCGGCGCCGTTGACGATATTGTTGGAGACGATGGCACCCTCGAACTCGAACTCGACATAGATAGCAGTCTCGCCCGAGCGGTGGCACTGGTTGCCGGTGATCTGGATGTCTGACGCCGAATTGGCGCGGATCGCGGTGAAGGCGCAGTCGGAGATGTGGTTGTTCGCCACCATGACATTGTCGGCGCGGAAGATGTTGATGCCGTTGCCGTTCTGGCCGGTGCCGCCGTCATTGGCCTTGATCCGGTAGATGCGGTTGCCATTGACGACGCTGTTGTCGGCGCCCTTCTTCCAGCGGTGCAAGAGGATGCCGCCATTGCCGCAGTCGAACACCTCGTTGCCTTCAAGCGAGAGCCGGTCGGACTCGACGGCGTAGATGCCGGACTGACCGGCACCCGATATGCGGCTGCGCGCGATCCGTCCGCCGCATCGTTCGAGTTGAACGCCGTGCTTGCGGCTGCCACCGATTTCGCAATTGTCGATCATCACCTCGGCAACGCCGGTGAACTGCAAAAGCGCGCCGGCATAGTCGCCCAGCCAGCGGTTCTGCCCGTCGATGACGATGTTCGATAGCTCGATGCGCTTGACGTTCTCGGAGCTGAACAGGTGCCCGTCGCCGGTATAGACGATGCGCGATGCGCCGGGTACGCCGGTGATCCGGGTGTTTTCGGGCAGCACGAGGTTGGAAACCTTGTAGGTGCCTGGCGGCAGGAACACGGGCACGTTCTCAGCCGCTGCCTGATCGATCATCTTCTGCAGGCTGACGCTCTTGCGGTCGCCCGCATTGGGCATGGTCTTGTACTGGACCGCGTCGATCGTCCCGCGAAGGTCCTGCTGCATCCCGGCCGCGAATGCCGATGGCGTCGCCAATACCGCGCCGGAGACGGCGGCAAGGCGAAGAAAATCGCGGCGGGAGGTCTGCGGCAACGGTTCTTTCATAGGGTAAACAATGCAGGAATTGTGCCGAAATTCTTGTCTCATCTTGAGACATCTGAGGCCTGTACCTTCGGAAAGGCCATACAACTAGAATCGGCGCCGAAATATTGTGTTCTCGTTCACCTTTCCATTTAAGCACGGCGAAGGAAATCGCGCATATATTTCGCCCTAGTTCAGCTGTGCCCCGCGCTGATGCGGCCGTCGTTTCGGCCGTTCCGGAGAGACATCATGAATGAAGCATTTGCCAGCCGGCGCGATACCGAAGTCGGAGGTGCCGAGACCAGGCGGATCGTTGCGGCGACGGAAGCGCTGCTCGCGGCCTCCGCGCGCAACATGCCGGACAGCATCGAAAGTCTCCAGCTGAAGGCGATCATCCACGAGCTGCCGGACTATTTCTACGTCAAGGACAGAGACAGCCGTTTCGTTTTCGCCAACGCCACGGTGGCGCGCAGCTTCGGGCTTGAGGAAAGCGTCGATCTTGCCGGCAGGCGCGACTTCGACTTCTTCGATTTCGAGACGGCGCGCAGCTATTTCGAAGTCGAACAGGAGATCATGGCGAGCGGCGAAGCCCGTCTCGACATCGAGGAGAACGTTCCGTCGCCTGCCGGCGGCCGCGCCATCTGGCGGCTGACCTCCAAGCTTCCGCTGCGCAACGAGCGCGGAGCGGTGGTGGGCTTGATCGGCATCTCCCGCGACCTGACGGAACGCAAGCGGCAGGAGGATCTTCGCCGCGGACAGGCACACGTGCTCGAGATGATTGCTCGAAACGAGCCCCTTGAAACGGTGCTGGAAGCACTGGTGCTGTTGATCGAAGCCGAACTCGACGGCATCTCCGGCTCCATCCTGATGCTGGATCGCGAAGGGCGCCGTCTCTATCACGGCGCCGCGCCGAACCTGCCGGGAGCCTACAGCCGGATGATCGATGGCGTGATTATCGGCCCTAGCGTCGGTTCCTGCGGCACGGCCGCGTGGACAAGCGAGCCTGTCATCGTCGAGGACGTGACGGTGGATCCTCTATGGGCGGATTTTCGCGGCGTCGTGGAGCAGTTCGGCTTTCGCTCCTGCTGGTCGACGCCGATTCTGACGGCGCAGAACAATGTGCTCGGCACATTCGCGCTTTATTCCAATCAGGTGCGGCGTCCGACGGCGCGCGAGATCGAACTGGTCGCACTGGCAACCCACATTGCCGGCATTGCCATCGAGCGCAAGCGTGGCGATGAGCGCATTCATTTCATGGCGCATCACGACGATCTGACGGGGCTACCCAATCGCGCCTTCTTCAAGGAACGGATGGCGAAGACCCTCTACCATGCGCGCAGCAGCGGCCGGAAGGTCACCGTCGCCTATCTCGACCTCGATAATTTCAAGGAGATCAATGATGGTCTCGGCCACGCAGCCGGCGACGACGTCCTGAAGGAAGTCGCCTCGCGCATGGCAAACGGCGTGCGCGCGTCCGACATGGTCGTGCGGCTTGGTGGCGATGAGTTCCTGGTCGTGCTCGTCCATCAATCGAGCCACGACGCCGGCATCATGCGCAGGCTTCGCGATCTGCAGAAGGTCTTGCTGAAGCCGATCCAGACCCAGAACCAGCAGGTCAGCGTCACCTGCAGCATCGGTGTCGCGTCCTTCCCGAGCGATGGCGCCACGGCGGAAGAGCTGCTGGCCAACGCCGATCGCGCCATGTACCGGGCCAAGCAGCTTGGCCGCAACACACTGCAGCACCATCACGGCGTAACGGACGCTGAAATCAAGCTGCCGGTGAGCGAGCAGGAGGAGTTGCGGCAGGCGATCGTCACCGATCAGCTGGTGCTGCACTACCAGCCGCAGGTCGACGTGATGACGCAGCAGGTGACCGGCGTGGAGGCGCTGGTGCGCTGGAACCATCCCTCGCGCGGTCTTGTGCCTCCGAACGAGTTCATTCCGATGGCCGAGGATAGCGGCCTGATCATCCCGCTGGGGCTGTGGGTGCTGAATGAAGCCTGCAGGCAGGCGCGCAAGTGGCTGGACATGGGCCTGCCGCCGCTGCGGGTGGCGGTCAACGTCTCCGCCAAGCAATTTACCGATCCGGATTTCGCGCGCCATGTCGCCGAAGCAACGGAACGCTACGACCTTGCGCCTCGGTGGATCGAGCTGGAACTGACCGAAAGCGTGCTCATGCAGGATGCCGAGCGGGCGCTGGAGACCATGAACGCCCTGCGTCCGCTCGGCATACGCTTCTCCATCGATGATTTCGGCAGCGGCTATTCGAGCCTCGCCTCGCTGAAGACCTTCCCCTTCGACCGGCTGAAGATGGATCGATCGCTGATCGAAGCGCTGCCGGGCGACAAGACCGCGGTGGCGATCGGCCTTGCCGTCATATCGCTCGCCCAGACCTTGAAACTGACGGTCGTTGCCGAAGGCGTGGAAACCGACGCGCAGCGGGATTTCCTCCGTTTCGCCAAATGCGAGGAGGCGCAGGGCTATCGTTTCTCCAAGCCGCTGACGGCAGAACAGATTCCGGCTTTCCTGCAGAAGTAGAAGGCCGAGTTTCGGCGTCAGTGCGATAGAGACTGGCCCGAACGACATTTGCCGCTATCTTCCTGCTCATGCGACCAGATGCCCTGCTTTATCCCACGCCGGACGGGCTCTATTGCCCCGAGGGACAGTTTCATGTCGATCCGGTGCGGCCGGTTTCGCGCGCGCTGATCACCCACGGTCACTCCGACCACGCCCGCGCCAGCCATCGGGCCGTGATGGCGACGCGCCAGACGCTCGACATCATGCGGATACGCTATGGCGACGATTTCTGCGAAAGCGAGCAGGCGGTCGGTTTCGGCGAAGAGGTCACGGTCGATGGCGTGCGTGTCAGCTTTCACCCCGCCGGCCATGTGCTCGGATCGGCTCAGATCGCCATCGAAAAGGCGGGCATGCGGATCGTCGTCTCCGGCGACTACAAGCGGCGAGCCGATCCCACCTGCGCGGCCTATGTGCCTGTGCCCTGCGATGTGTTCATAACCGAAGCGACGTTCGGCCTGCCGGTGTTCCATCACCCCGATCCCGCCGGTGAGATGGCGAAGCTCTATGCATCCCTGCGCCGCTTCCCGGAGCGCACCCACCTCATCGGCGCCTATGCGCTCGGCAAGGCGCAAAGGGTGATCCGGCTGCTGCGGGACACGGGCTATGATGCGCCGATCTACATTCACGGCGCCATGGAAAAGCTCTGCGCATACTATGTCAGCCAGGGCATCGACCTCGGGGAACTGCGTCCCGCCACCGTCGAGACCAGCGACAAGGCGGATTTCAAGGGTGCGGTCGTCGTCGGGCCCTCGTCGGCCTTTGCCGACCGCTGGGCGCGGCGCTTCTATGAGCCGCTGCCGGCCTTCGCGTCGGGCTGGATGATGATCCGCCAGCGCGCCAAGCAACAGGGCGTCGAACTGCCGCTCGTCATTTCCGACCATTGCGATTGGCCCGAACTGACCGAGACGATCACCGACCTGGCGCCCGGCGAGGTCTGGGTCACGCACGGTCGCGAGGAAGCGCTTGTGCGCTGGTGCGAGCTGCATGGGGTGAAAGCCAAGCCGCTGCATCTGGTGGGGTATGAGGATGAGGCGGAGTGATGGTGGTTCGCAGCAATAAAAACCCCTCCCCAACCCCTCCCCACAAGGGGGAGGGGCTATCCCGTGCGCGCCATTGCGGGAAAACGAGAAACGTGCCGCAAGTTGAGACGTTTCGACGTATTTGGGCGGTGCCACGCCTAAGTCCCTCCCCCTTGTGGGGAGGGGTTGGGGAGGGGTCTTTGCCACGGCTCCATAGGGCGCCCTTCTCCTCGTCGGAAAGGGAAGGCGGCCTTCACCCATGAGAGCATTCTCCGACCTCCTCGATCGCCTCGTCACCACGCCAAGCCGAAACGGCAAGCTGAAGCTGCTCACCGACTACTTCCGCAATACGCCCGATCCCGATCGTGGATATGGCCTTGCCGCCATCGCCGGAACGCTGGAGGTGCGCAACGTCAAGCCGGCGATGCTGCGGGAACTGGTGCTGGAGCGGATGGACGAGGTGCTCTTCCGCTATTCCTACGATTATGTCGGCGATCTCGCGGAGACGATCTCGCTTGTGTGGGACAACGAGAAGGACATAGAGCGTTCCTCGCTTGCCCAGCCGCCGCTCGGCGAAGTGGTCGCGCGGATGAACGCCCTCGGACGCACGGAAGTGCGCGGCTTCGTCCGCGAACTGCTCGATCGGCTCGATGCCTCGGGCCGCTTCGCCTTCATCAAGCTCGCTACCGGTGCGCTGCGCATCGGCGTTTCCGCCCGGCTCGCCAAGCAGGCGTTGGCTGATCTCGGGGCAATCGACGTCGGTGAAATTGAAACCCTGTGGCACGGCCTCGAGCCGCCCTATCAAAGCTTGTTCGCCTGGCTGGAGGGCAAGGCCGGCAAGCCTGTTCTCGCCACGCCCGCGATCTTCCACTCCGTCATGCTCGCCAATCCGGTGGAGGAGGGGGACCTGAAAGCCCTCGACCCCGCCGATTATGCGGCGGAATGGAAATGGGACGGCATCCGCGTGCAGTTGTCCCGCTCCGGCGAAACCCGCAAGATCTATTCGCGCTCAGGAGATGACATTTCGCAGGCCTTTCCCGACATCGTCGATTCCATCAGCTTCGATGGGGTGATGGACGGTGAATTGCTGGTCGGCGGCACCGCGCGTTCGAACAACCCGACGCGCACCTTCTCGGACTTGCAACAACGCCTGAACCGGAAGACCGTGACGGCCAAGATGCTGGAGGAATATCCGGCGTTCATCCGGGCCTACGATCTGCTGTTCGATGGCGAGGAGGATATCCGCGCCCGCACCTACGTCGACCGGCGTGCGCGCCTTTCTGAGATTGTCGAGCAGGCGCCGCATGATCGCTTCGATCTGTCGTCGCTCGTCGCCTTCTCGTCCTGGGATGAATTGGACCGGCTGCGCTCCTCGCCGCCCGATCCCGTCATCGAAGGCGTCATGATCAAGCGGCGGGACAGCGTCTACCAGGCCGGCCGCATGAAGGGGCCATGGTTCAAGTGGAAACGCAATCCGTACAATGTCGACGCGGTGCTGATGTACGCGCAGCGCGGTCACGGCAAGCGATCCAGCTACTATTCCGATTTTACCTTCGGCGTCTGGGCCGAGACGCCTGACGGCGAACAGCTGGTTCCCGTCGGCAAGGCCTACTTCGGCTTCACCGATGCCGAGCTCGAGGTCCTCGACAAGTTCGTGCGCAACAACACCACCGAGCGCTTCGGGCCGGTGCGTGCCGTCCGCGCCGACAAGGACTTCGGCTTCGTCGTGGAAGTGGCCTTCGAAGGCATAAACCGCTCGAATCGCCACAAGTCGGGCGTCGCCATGCGCTTTCCCCGGATCGCCAGATTGCGTCCGGAAAAGCCCTCCTACGAGGCCGATCGGCTGCAGACCCTGGTGGCGATGATCGATGCGAAGGCGGAATGAGGGCTTTTGCCTGACGCAAAATGACGCAGTCCGACAATCCTCAACAGAATGTGTGTTGGCGATGACATCAGGCAATGCAATTTTCGATGCGACGGGGAACGATGGACGCAGTGACATGACAACGAACGACGACAATCGCTTTCTTCGCCAACGCCGTGCGCTGCTGGCAGGCATCGCCGGCGCACTCGTTCTGCCCGCGATCGCCAGCGCTTTTGATGTTCCTGCCGAACCGCGCCTGATCACCCGGGACTATGCCCGGGCGCGCAGCCATTTCCGCACTAACCTTCTGAAGAAGGGTCCGGCCCCCGACCGATATGAATCGCTCGATGCGCCGTCGAATGCCGACAGGATATTCTATCGTTCGGGCTATGGCGGCGAGCTGGAACTGGTTGCCTGGGTTTCCCAGTACAAGCGCGATCGCAAGCCGAAGCCGGCTGTCCTTTTCCTGCACGGTGGCAACGCCATGGGGCTTGGCCATTGGAACCTGATGGCTCCCTATGTCGATGCCGGCTTCGTCGTGATGATGCCGGCGCTGAGAGGCGAGAATGGCCAGATGGGCAATTTCTCGGGCTTCTACGACGAGGTCGACGATGTGCTTTCGGCCGCCGACCGCCTCGCGCATCTGCCGGGCGTCGATCAGAATCGTCTCTTCATCGCCGGCCACAGCATCGGCGGCACGCTGACGATGCTCGCGTCGATGAGCAGCCACAAGTTTCGCGCCGCGGCGCCCATTTCCGGCAACCCCGATGCCTTCCGGTTCTTCAATCGCTATCCGCAGGATATCCGGTTCGACGATCGCAATGCGCACGAATTCGAGGTTCGCACCGCGCTTTGCTACGCGCAGAGCTTCAAATGCCCGGTGCGCGTCGTGCATGGCACGGATGAGTCGCACTTCAACGATAGGGCAGGCCTGCTCGCCAGTCGCGCCCGCGCCGCCGGCGTGCGCATCGAGACGGCAACGGTGACCGGCAACCATACCTCCGCGCTACCGGCGGAGATTGCGCAGAGCATTCATTTCTTCCAGGGCGTGTCGGCCTAGTTCCGCCCTCGCACCAGCTTCGCGCCAGCCGCGCCTGCCATTGTTGCCGCAGCTATACGTGTCGCTTCATCGATGAGGGTGGTTTTATGAATGTAGTCAGGCGAGTGTCGTGCATTGGCGGCCTCGCGGTCGCGCTGATGTCGCTGAGCGGCTGCAATATTTTCGTGCCGGATACCGGCGCGACCGATCCTGCCCGTTTCGTTCAGGAAACCTATCCGGTCTTTTATCATCCGGCCGGCGTCGATCCCGATCGCGTCAGGCCGATCGACGCGCCGGTGCCGGTGCGGCCCGGTGTTCCGGCGACAATTTACAATCAGACCTACGGCATCCCCGGCGCGACGCAGACCCGAACTTACGGTCTGCCGATGGTTAATCCGGTCAGTGCGGCGCTCTATGGCGAGGTCAGGGACAACGACTTTACCCTTCCGGCCATTCCGGTCAGCCGTGTTGATCCGCAATATCTGCGGCAGGAGGTCGACTATCCGACCAACGAGAAGCCGGGCACGATCATCGTCAATACCAAGACCAAGCACCTCTATTTCGTCGAGCCGGGTGGCAAGGCCATGCGTTACGGCGTCGGGCTCGGACGCGAAGGCTACGCCTGGTCCGGCCGTGGCGTCATTCAATGGAAGCAGAAGTGGCCGCGCTGGACGCCGCCGGATGAAATGGTGTCGCGCCAGCCCGATGTGCGGGCCTTCTCCGCGGAGAATGGTGGCATGAACCCCGGCCTCGGAAATCCGCTCGGTGCGCGCGCGATGTATATCTTCAAAGACGGTCAGGACACGCTCTATCGCATCCATGGAACGCCCGATTGGCAATCCGTCGGCAAGGCGACCTCGTCCGGTTGCGTACGCATGCTCAATCAGGATGTCGTCGACCTTTACGAGCGCGTGCCGGCAAAGGCGGAGATCGTTGTGATGTAGCAGCGCAACAGGCGGGCGATAACGCCTGCCTGACTGCGGACACGAGTTCGTGAGGCTATGGTTTATTCAGCATAACGGGATAGTTTTCTTGAAGCGTCACCGGCGTTGAATAACCCTCCAGAGACAGGCGCCCGCCTTTCTCGCGCTAAAGGAAAACAGACCCGCGTTATGAGCTTCGAAAAAACTTTCTCCCGCCGCAGCTTTCTCTCCCTTTCGGCGATGACTGCGGCTTCGGCATTGACGGGATGCGCATCCACGGCCGGCGGTCCCCCGGTCGGCCAGCCGATCGCTTTTCCCAACCCGATCCGTGCCTTCCAGACGACGCCGGCTCCGACGGATGCCGAACTTGCCGTCATGTACGGACCGATCGAGGATGGCGGCTTCCTTATACCGGCCGTTCCCTACCAGCAGATCGATCCGCGCTTCTATCGACAGCAGGTGATCGACCCGACGGGGCAGCCCGCCGGTACGATCGTCGTCGATACCCCGTCGCGCTTCCTCTATCTCGTGCAGCCCGGCGGCACGGCGATGCGTTACGGCGTCGGCATCGGCCGCGAGGGCTTTGCCTGGCAGGGCAATGGCGTCATCCAGTGGCGTCAGAGATGGCCGCGCTGGAAGCCACCGAATGAGATGGTTGCCCGCCAGCCCGAGCTTGCCAAGTATTCGATCGACAACGGCGGTATGGATCCGGGCCTGAAGAACCCGCTCGGTGCACGTGCGCTTTACATCTTCTCGAATGGCGAAGACACGCTTTACCGTCTGCACGGTAATCCGGATTGGCGTTCGATCGGCAAGGCCGTGTCCTCGGGCTGCGTCCGCCTGCTCAACCAGGATATCATCGACCTCTACGATCGCGTGCCCAACAAGGCGCCGATCCTCGTCCTGCAGTGACGTAACAACAAGACGACCGGTTCTCCGGTCGTCTTCCGGGCCGGTCTCGGCCCGGATTTTCGGCTTATGGCCGGGGCACTAGAGCGCGTTCGTCAGGTTCGACCGCAATCCTTTGAGCAGGTCGCGGATCGTCGCCATTTCTTCCAGAGTGCAGCCGGAAGCCTCTCCGATCGCCGTCATGATGGTGTTGACCTCGTTTCGCATCGATTGCCCCTTCGGGGTCAGTGATACGATCACCTGACGCTCGTCGCGTGCATCCCGGGCGCGCGTGATCAATCCGTTCTGCTCAAGCCGCTTGAGAAGCGGCGACAGCGTGCCGGAATCCAGATCCAGCTGTTCGCCGATCGCCTTGACCGGCTGTTCCGTCTTTTCCCAAAGCGCCAGCATCACAAGGTACTGGGGGTAGGTGAGGCCGACCCGATCGAGGATCGGCTTGTAGGCGCGCGTGAATGCGTGCGCCGTTGAATAGACCGCGAAGCAGAGCTGGTTTGCCAGCCTTTTTTCTTCTTCCGGAATTTCCATCGTCTTTGTCATCTGCGCTTTCATTGCCGCCATTCCCTGGGGTCCGATTGTCCCCTTTTCGAATTCGAAATGCAATTTGCAAAATTCACTTGCGTACAATTTAATTGCGCAATATACAAAATCCAACCCCAACGCAAAGGAGACTGACATGCCTATCCTCTACACGACGAAAGCTTCTGCCACCGGCGGCCGCGCAGGTCGCGCCGTTTCCGAAAACGGTGCTCTCGACGTCACGCTGACCGTTCCGAAGGAGCTCGGAGGCGATGGCGCTACGGGCACCAACCCTGAACAGCTCTTTGCTGCCGGCTATTCCGCCTGCTTCCTGGGTGCCTTGAAATTTGTCGCCGGCAAGGAAAAGGTCAAGATTCCGGAAGAAACCACGGTCAGCGCCACTGTCGGCATCGGTCCGCGTGAAGATGGCGCCGGCTTCGGCATCGAAGTCGCATTGACCGTCCATATTCCCGGCCTCGACAAGCCGACAGCCGAGAAGCTTGCCGCTGCCGCGCACATCGTTTGCCCTTACAGCCACGCCATGCGCACCTCGACCGAAGTCCCGGTCACGGTCGCCTGAGTATTTCCGCCGAAGTTTCAAAAGGAGCGTCACATCAGTGGCGCTCTTTTCATATGAAATAAAGTTGCTATATTCTTTCCAGAGAAAGGATATGACTCATGACTGCAGCAAATCCGGTTTCCGGCACCCGACCCGCCGAAGCCGCTGTCATCACCAAGGCGGTGGTCAACGCCGCCGATCGCCTCGGCATCAGTTCGCGCACGCTTTCGGCCGTCCTCGGCATTTCGGAAGCCAGTATCTCGCGAATGAAGCGGCAGGACTATCTGCTCGAGCGCGGCTCGAAAGCCTTTGAACTCGCCATCCTGCTTGTCCGCATTTTCCGCTCGCTCGATGCCATCGTCGGTGGTGATGAGGCCGTGGCGCGGCAATGGCTGCGCAATGCCAATGCGGCGTTTGGCGCAGCACCCGTCGAAAAGATCGTCAGCATTGCAGGATTGACCGATGTCCTTGCCTATCTGGACGCCCGCCGCGCTCTCGTCTGAGGCGGGCGCTCTGTCCGGTCGCTTCTGGCGTCTGGTCGAAGCCCAGCATCAGATATCCACCCTGAAGATCGTCGATACGCTGGATGAGCAGGCGCTGCTCGAAGGATTGCTGGAAGAGAGCAAGCCGGCGCTGCCGCCCGAATGCATCGGCCTCGATTATCTGCTGGCCACCCCGTTTCGATATGGCGCGATCTATCCCCACGGCTCACGCTTCCGCAGGGCAGGCCGCACACAGGGTGTCTTCTATGCGTCCGAAGCCGTCGAGACCGCGCTGGCCGAGATGGCCTTTTACCGGCTGCTGTTCTTCGCGGATTCGCCGGCAACGCCGCTGCCGGCCAACGCGGCTGAGTACACCGCCTTCGCCGCCGAGATTTCCGCGCCTGATGTCCTCGATCTCACCACGCCGCCGCTCGATCGTGACCGTGCCGCCTGGATGGACCTGCAGCGGTACGAGGCCTGTCAGTCTCTCGCGGATGCGGCCCGGGAAGCCGGCTGCCAGGCAATCCTTTATGAATCCGTGCGCGACCCACGCCACGGCCGCAATCTCGCGTTGCTGACGGCATCGGGCTTTGCCGCCCGCGAACCGGTGGAGCGGCAAACCTGGCGCATCCGTCTTTCGGCGAGCGGCGTGCAGGCGCTCTGCGAATTTCCGAGAAACCGGATCGGTTTCGCGCGCGACGATTTCGCCGCCGATCCGCGCATTGCTAACGGTTAGGCATCGCCTCAGGCGAGAGTGACGAGATCCCGCCGCAGCCGCCCGGCATCGCCCTCGGGCAGCTTGGCCTCAAGGCGCGCATGCGTGCTTTCCCATATGGGCAGGGCGGCGGCCAGTACCGAGCGGCCCTCAACCGTCAGGTTCAGCAGCTTGCGGCGGCGATCCCCGGGATTGGCGGTCACGAGCACCCATCCTTTGCGCTCCAGCGGCTTCAGTGCTGCGGTCAGCGTCGTCTGGTCCATGGCCAGCAGATTTGCGACCGGCCCCATCGGCGGCGGCTCGGGACGGTTCAGCGACATCATCAGCGAGAACTGCCCGTTGGTCAGCCCGACCGGGCGCAAGGCGTCGTCGAAAAGTCGGGCAAGGGCGCGGGCCGCGCGCTGGACATGCAGGCAAAGGCAGGTGTCGCGCACCAGCAGCGTTGTCGAGTAGGGAATCTCAAGCGAGTTTGACATGAGTAGTTTGTATTGATATCAATATAAATAGTCAAGAAACAAGGAGAATGGACCGCAATTCTCGGTCGCGCCGGAGGAGGGCGCTCGCGATGCAGAACCAAGTCGTTTCCCGTGAAGAATGGTTGGAAGCCCGCCGCGCACTGCTGCTTCAGGAGAAAGAGGCAACGCATCTGCGCGACAAGGTCAATGCCGCGCGCCTGGCCCTGCCTTGGGTGCGGGTCGATAAAGACTACATGTTCGACACGCCCGGTGGCAAAAGAAGTCTCTCGGATCTCTTCGATGGCCGCAGCCAGCTTCTGGTCTATCACTTCATGCTCGGGCCGGAATGGCAGGCGGGGTGCCCCGGTTGCTCCTTCCTGTCCGATCACGTCGACGGCACGCTCGCCCATCTGAACAACCACGACGTCACCTGGGTTGCCGTTTCCCGGGCCGAGCTTCCCCGCGTCGATGCGTACAAGCAGCGGATGGGCTGGAAGTTTCCGTGGGTTTCCTCGTTCGGCTCCGATTTCAATTTCGACTATCACGTCTCGTTCACGCCGCAGGATCTGGCGGGCGAGGCCGTTGTCTACAATTTCGAAGCCATTCCTCCGGCCAATGCTCACGACGAGCTGCCGGGCGTCAGCGCCTTCTACAAGAACGACGCCGGTGAAATTTTCCACACCTACTCTAGTTACGCCCGTGGGCTGGAAGAGATGGTCGGAACGCTGATGATCCTTGACCGTGCCCCGAAGGGCCGCAACGAGGATTCGACCATGAGCTTCGTCAAACGTCACGACGAGTACGCGCCGGAGACGGCAAAATCCTGCTGCCACTGAGACGGTACGACGGTCGCTAGGCAACTGGCGGCCAATGAAGGCACCGCGCCAGCGCCAGCGCCATCCGGCGTCGCGGCTGCTTGCGTGAACACATTCGTCAACATCAATGCCTGAGCGCGAAAAACGGAGAAGCGCAATGTCTGCCACGCATGGCAAGTTTATCTGGTGCGAACTGATGACGCCGGACATGAAGGCGGCGACGAAATTCTACGGCGATGTCGTCGGCTGGACGACGAGCAGCATGAATGTCGAGGGTATGCCGCCCTATACGATCTTCGAAGCAAGCGGCGCAGGCGTCGCCGGGCTCATGGATTTTCCCGCCGAGCTGGAAGGCAAGGGCATCCCGCCGAACTGGACGGGATATGTCGCGGTCGACGATGTCGATCAGTCCGCGAAGGATTTCGCGGCCAATGGCGGCTCCATCCGCAGACCGCCGGAAGATATCCCGAGCGTCGGCCGCTTCGCCGTCGTTGCCGACCCGCACGGCGCGGTGATCTGCATCATGACGCCGTTTCCGATGGACAATCCTCCTCCGGAAGCCCCGGCGAACGCTCCCGGCCAAGTTGGTTGGCATGAACTCTACGCCGGCAACGGCGAAGAGGCCTTTGCATTCTATTCGAAGCTCTTCGGCTGGACGAAGGATCATGACTTCGACATGGGCGAGATGGGCGCCTACCGTATTTTCGCCGAGCATGGCACGCCGGTTGGCGGCATGATGACCAAGCCGCCGAACGTGCCGATGCCGGCCTGGGCCTATTATTTCAACGTGGCCGGCGTCGATTCCGCCATCGAACGGGTCAAGGCGGGCGGCGGCCAAATCCTGAATGGCCCGATGGAAGTTCCCGGCGGCAGCTGGATCGTCCAGGCGATGGACCCGCAGGGCGCGTTCTTCTGCCTGGTGGCACCCGCAAAGTAGGCTGATCGGCCGATTTGAAAGGTTAACGACAAGGCTGCCGCGGGCGACTGCGGTAGCCTTTTTGTGTCACTGCAGAACGCGGGAAACGGGCACGGGAATCGGTTCGAAAAACATCCCGAATCGCTGGCCTTCAGGGCATGCCGGTCAACTGGCGAAATCCGTATTCCTTTAATTTTATTAGAATTTTAGCGGTTTTAGTGGCACTTTGGTTGCCATCAAGGTTAACCGTCCCTAAACATTTTTGGGTGGATGCATAACCGGCTATATCAGCAGAGTTGAGTACATATTGCTTTTGCGCGGCCGGCGTAATTGATTGGCCCCAGTTTCTCATTGGGGTATTTTGTATGTCTATCGAAGATCCGCGCATTGCAGCAGTTGACGGCGAAAACGCTTCGCACGACTTCATTTCCGATATTCATGCAGACGCAGCGTTTCAGACCTCCGCCCAGCAGGGCGTAGAGGTGGCGCAGGCCGATGGCGGCCAGCCGGCAGATCAGGCTGCAAAGACCGACCGCGTACCGGCCCAGGAGAGCGCTTCCGCCGCTCCCGCCGCCAACGAGGTCGTTCCGGATCAGAACAACATCGCGCATCTTCCGACCGGCGCCTCGATCGACGACATCCGCGTCGAGGGTAGCAATCTGGTACTGGTCCAGGCTGACGGCACCGAGATCGTCATCGTCAACGGCGCGCTCCACGTTCCGACCTTCCTGATCGGCGAAGTTCAGCTTCCGCAGCAGGCCGTGATCGCCGCTCTTGAAGAGAGCAACATCAACGTCGCGGCAGGCCCTGACGGTTCCTACTCCGCAAGCTCCTCGCCCTCGAGCTCCGGTGCCGAGTTCCAGGACGCGATGCAGCCCGACCCCAACGACCCGACGCAGCTGGCAAGCCTGCTGGCCGACACGCAGCAGCCTGACGTCAGCCCGGAGAGCACGCCCGACGAACGCAACGGCGTCCCCGTCATCACCACCAGCAGCCTGCTGAGCGTTACGGAAATCGCCGGCAACGAAGGTGGCTTCCAGCCGCAGGTCGTCAACGGCCAGTTCGGTTTCATTCCGGGCAAGGATGGCGGCATTATTTCCGCCGTCGGCTTCTCCGACTCCCTGAACATGCAGGAAGGCACGCAGACCGGCACGCACGTCGACCTGACCTCCGACGGCAAGCCTGTCGTCATCACCGTCGACGGTCTGACGATCACCGGCACCGTCGATGGCCATACGGTCTTCACCCTGACCGTCACCAACACCCAGACCGGCGCCTACACCTTCAGCCAGTTCGCTCCGATCGATCATCCCGACAAGGGCGAAGCCGGCATCGACGACGTGCTGCGTCTGCAGTTCAGCTACACCGTCACCGACAAGGACGGCGATAGCGTCACCGGTATCGGCTCGGTCGACGTCCGCGACGACGCTCCGACCGTCAACACCGAGAACAATGCCAGCAGCATCAGCGAGAGCAACCTGTCGGGCGAAGGCCATCCGACGGTTCAGGGTTCGCTTGGCGTTCAGTGGGGCGCCGACAACGGCACCGGCCGCGATCTCACATTCGACAAGCAGGCAGCACCTGAAGGCCTGAAGTCACACGGCGCCGCCATCCACTACGAGATTTCCGCCGACGGCCACACGCTGACCGGCTACACCGGCTCCGCCACCGGCGCAGATCGCGTCGACGTCTTCGTCGCAACGCTCAATCCGGCTGCCCCGAACGGTTCCTACACCTTCGAACTGCTGCAGAGCATCGATCATCCGCAGACCAAGGGTTCTGAGGGCGGCGAAGGCGAAATCCAGCCGCTCGCCGAGACCATTTCGACGGACGAACAGCTCGGCCTCCATTTCACGGCGACCGCCAAGGACGCCGACGGCGACACCGTACCGGTCGACTTCACCGTCACCGTCAAGGATGACGTCCCGACCGCCGATTATTCCGGCACCAGCACTATTACCGAGCACGGCGCGGATGGTGCTTTTGCCGAGCAGTCCGCGACCGGACAGCTAGACTTCAAAACCGGCGCGGATGGCGGCCAGGTCAGTGATCTGGTGTTCCGCAACGCGATTGAGCATCGTGGGACACCTGACGAAGACTTCCCGGCTCTGAAGTCGCATGACGTCGCACTGACTTACGAAACCACAATTGTGAACGGTGAGATCACCGTAACGGCACATGCGGGCGATACGCTCGTCTTCACGCTGACGGTCGATCAGCAATCGGGTGACTACAAGTACACGCAGTTTTCATCCATCGACCACGCCTCCGACAGCGACGCGCTGCGTCTCGTGTTTGATTTCATTGTCACGGATGGCGACGGCGACAAGACCGCTTGGAACGATGGCACGCTCCAGATTGACATCATCGACGACAAGCCGACGATCAATGGTTCCGCGCAAGCAATAAACCTGCTCGCCAACGGCAATTTCAAGGATGACGGCTGGCAGTCGCAGAGCTGGGACAACGGCGGTTACGCCGGCTCGGCAACCGGTGGCATCGGCTGGAAGGTCGATGGTACGGGCAGCGTACAGCTCGAGCGCGTCAGCGATGGCTATCTTGGCATGCACACCTCCAACGGTGCGCCGATGGTCGACATGGGCTCTTCGCCCGGCAACACCACGATCTCGCAGGACATTGTCGGCCTGAAGGCCGGCGAGCCGCTGACATTGAGCTTCGAAGTCGGTTCTCCGGATCCAGCCTCTTCCAAGCTGCTGGTCTATTGGAACGGTGAACTCGTCGGCACATTCGACCAGCCCTCCGCGATGACGCTGGTCAAGATCGAAGGTCTCTTCGCATCCGCGACCGGCAACAACCAGCTGACCTTCCAGGAAGTCGGAACGTCCGACTACACCGGCAGCTACCTTGCCAACATCAGCCTGACCGAAAGCGCAAACGTTCCGGTCTTCAAGGCCGCGATTCTCGAAAACTCCAATGCCTTCTCCTTCGAGTTGGCCGACGGCAAGCAGTTCTCCTTCGGCGCCGACGGCAAGGGCGCGGTAGCGCTGGGTGCCGCGACGGTGGCCTCGGCTGGCGGCATCGCGCTAGCACTGCCGGAAAAGGCCTACTCCTACGTAAACGGCCACATCGTCATCGACCCGAGCTACGTCCAGTCGCTCAACGCCGGCGAGATCGCCACGATCACCATCCCGTTCACCGTCACCGACTCT
Organism: Rhizobium sp. Root708; assembly: GCF_001429725.1. GTDB lineage: Bacteria > Pseudomonadota > Alphaproteobacteria > Rhizobiales > Rhizobiaceae > Rhizobium. The sequence continues at coordinate 445,535 of NZ_LMHV01000043.1, forward strand.
GACGGCGACAGCAAGACCGGCGTCTACCAGATCACCGTCACCGGGGAGAACGATGCCGCCACGATCACCGGAACCGTTACAGGCGCCGTCACGGAAGATGCCAGCGTCCTGACAGCAAGCGGTACGCTGACCGTTACCGACGTCGACCACGGCGAAGCCCATTTCCAGGCGCCCGCCTCGCTCGCAGGCACCTATGGCACATTCACCTTCAACACGGCGACCGGCGCGTGGACCTACGTGCTGGACAACGCCAAGGCGCAGTCGCTCGGTCAGGACAAGACCTTCAATGAAAAGCTGACCGTCGTCTCCGCTGACGGCACGGCGACGCAGACCATCACGGTCCAGGTCAACGGCGTCAACGACCGTCCGGTCGCAGTCAACGATACCTTCACGGCCATCAGCGAAGCTGACATCGAGCATGCTTCCTGGAACAACAAGCTGACCGTCGGCAATGTGCTGGCGCAGGATACCGACGTAGACGTCGGCGACACCCTGAAGGTCAGCAATATCGGCAACGTCGTCATCACGATCGGCAACACGACCTTCAGCGGCACGCAGGAGAACGGCGGCTACAAGATCCACACCGCCTATGGTGACGCCCACCTGTCGGTCGCCTCGGACGGCACCGTCCGCATCTGGTCGGACAACGGCGAAGATCCCTTCAAGGCGCTGGCTGTCGGAGAAACCGCGACGATCAAGTTCACCTACACGGTCTCCGACGGACACCAGGGCGGCACCGATACGGCAACCGCGACGATCACCATCAACGGTTCGAACGATGCGCCGGTTGCCACCAACGACCTCTTCTCGGTAACGGAATCCGGCATCGAGAACGCGTACGCATCCGGCAAGTTGACGGTTGGTAACGTTCTGACGCAGGGCACCAATGACAGCGACGTCGATGGCGACAGCCTGCACGTCAACAGCATCTCGAATGTGAAGGTAACGTCGGCGGAGAACATCAACTTCACCGTCAGCCAGGAAGCCGGCGGCTACAAGATCCACACCGCCTTCGGCGATGCTCATATGTCGGTTAGCGCCGACGGCACCGTCAAGCTGTGGTCCGACAATGGCGCCGATCCGTTCAAGGCGCTCGGCGTCGGCGAGAAGGCGACCATTTCCTTCACCTACCAGATCTCCGACGGCAACGGCGGCTTCGACACCGCAACGGCCAGCATTGTTGTCAACGGTACCAACGACGCGCCAGTCGCGACCGACGATGTCTTCTCCATCACCGAATCCGGTGTCGAGGGCGCGTCCTACTTCCACAGACTCGACGTCGGCAACGTTCTGACGCAGGGCACCAACGACAGCGACGTCGATGGCGACCAGCTGAAGGTCTCCGGCATCTCGAACGTGAAGGTGACCTCTGCCGACAGCGGCATCAGCTTCAATGTCAGCCAGGAGAACGGCGGCTATCAGATCCGTACGGCCTTCGGCGATGCTCACCTCACGGTCGGCCAGAATGGCTCTGTCCAGATGTGGTCCGATAGCAATGAAGATCCGTTCAAGGCGCTTGGAGTCGGCGAGAAGGCAACGATCACCTTCAGCTACCAGGTTTCCGACGGCAATGGCGGCTTCGATACCGCAACCGCGACCATCACGGTCAACGGCTCGAACGACGCGCCGGTCCTGTCGGGCGGCGACGAACGCTCGGTTTCCGTCGCTGAAAACACCAATGCCGTCACGACTGTGACTTCCAGCGACGTCGATGGCGATACGCGCACCTATTCGATCGTCCAGACCAACGGCACCGACTACGGCAAGTTCACCATTGATGCGGCGACAGGCGAACTGCGCTTCATCAACAAGCCTGACTACGAAAACCCGAACGATGTCGGCGGCCAGGACCACAACAACGTCTACGTCGTCGATGTCCGCGTCTCGGATGGCAACGGCGGCTACGACACCCAGACGATCAACGTCACGGTAACAAACGTCAACGAGGCGCCGGTGCTTTCGCCGGCCACTGCGGAGATTGCCTTTACCGAAAATTCGGCAGCGGTGAAGCTGCTGTCGACCGCCCACGTCACCGACCCTGATAATCCGTCGAACTTCAATGGCGGCACGATCAACGCCACGCTCGGCTCTACCGCCGTCAGCGGCGACAAGCTGGTGCTCGTCACCGGAAACGGCATTGTCCTCTCGGGCAATGATGTCTGGGTGAATGGCGACAAGATCGGCACGATCAGCGGCAACGGCTCGACGAACGTCACGATCTCGCTGAACAGCAATGCCCATGGCAGCGATGTCGATAGCGTCATCAAGGCGCTGGCTTACCAGTCGACCTCTGAGAATCCGACTGGTGCCGATCGCACCGCGACGATTACCTTTAACGACGGCGGCAATTCCGGCACAGGCGGCTCGCTCTCCGACAGCACCAGCGTTGTCATCCATGTCACTCCGGTCAACGATCCGGCTATTCTGTCCTCGGCAACGGTCAACCTGACCGAAGGCAACACCGTCGCGGCGATCAGCACCTCCGGCCAGCTTACGATCAGCGACGTCGACAGCCCTGCGACCTTCGTGGTCCAGAACAATGTCGCCGGCACCTACGGCGCCTTCTCGATCGGTGCAAACGGCGCCTGGACTTACAACGCCAGCTCGCCCCACAACGAATTCGAGGCCGGCAAGACCTATACCGACAGCTTTACGGTAACGTCTGCCGACGGCACGACGACCTCGGTCACGGTCAACATCGCCGGCACCAACGATGCCGCCGTGCTCTCCTCGGCTGTCAAGACACTAACGGAGACCAACTCCGCCAACGACCTCAAGACCTCGGGCCAGCTGACGATCACGGACGTCGACAGCCCACAGACCTTCGTGGCGCAGAGCAATGTCGCCGGCACCTACGGCACGTTCTCGATCGGCACCGACGGCAAGTGGAACTACAGCGCGACGTCGGCTCATAACGAGTTCGAAGCCGGCAAGGCCTATACCGACACCTTCTCCGTAGCGTCCGCAGACGGCACGACGACGTCGGTTACGGTCATAATCAACGGCACCAATGACGCCCCGGTCTTCGACGGCGGCGACGCGCGCACCGTTTCGGTTGCTGAAAACTCCACTGCTGTCACGACGGTGAGCTCGACCGATGTCGACGGCGGCACGCCGATCTACTCGATCGTTAGCGCCAACGGTACCGACTACAGCAAGTTCAACATCAATTCGGCAACCGGTGCCATCACCTTCAAGACCGCGCCGAACTATGAGGACCCGAACCACAATAGCACCTACGTGCTGAAGGTTTCCGTGTCCGACGGCAATAGCGGTTCCGCCATTCAGACGATCAGCGTCAAGGTCACCGACGTCAACGAAGCGCCGGTCCTGACGCCGGAGGCAAAGGACGTCTCCTACACGGAAAACAACAGCGGTGTGGCGCTTCTTTCGAATGCCGGCCTTACCGATCCTGACAACCCCAGCAACTTCAGTGGCGGTTCGATCACCGTTTCGCTGAGCAACACGGTCGCCGGCGACAAGCTTGTTATCCTGAACGGTTCGTCGGTCCAGATCGTCAACGGCAGCGTGCAGGTCTATCACGGCTTCTGGCCGATCGGTGGCTGGCAATCGGTCGGCACGGTCACCGGCGGTGGCGTCGGCAGCGGCCAGACCTCGCTGACGATCACGCTCAACAGCAACTCCGATACCGCCGACGTCAAGACGGTTCTGCAGAGCCTTGGCTTTGCCTCGGACTCCGAAAACCCGACCAATGCCGATCGCACCGCGACGATCACCTTCAACGATGGCGGCCATGACGGTGCCGGCAGCGCGCTGTCCGACAGCTCGACGGTGACCATCCACGTCAACCCGGTCAACGATGCTCCGGTCTTCGACGGCGGCGACATACGCACGGTTTCGGTTGCCGAAAACTCCACGGCTGTCACGACGGTCAGCTCGACCGATGTCGACGGCGGCACGCCGGTCTACTCGATCGTCAATACCATCGGCACGGACTACAGCAAGTTCAACATCAATTCGGCAACCGGTGCCATCAGCTTCAAGACCGCGCCGAACTACGAGGACCCGAATCACAGCAGCACCTACGTGCTGAAGGTTGCCGTGTCCGACGGCAACGGCGGCGTCGACTACCAGATCATCAGCGTCAAGGTCACCGACGTCAACGAAGCGCCGGTCCTGACGCCTGAGGCAAAGGACATCTCCTACACCGAGAACAACAGCGGTGTAGCGCTTCTTTCGAATGCAGGTCTCACCGATCCTGACAACCCGACAAACTTTAGCGGCGGTTCGATCACCGTTTCGCTGAGCAACACGGTCGCCGGCGACAAGCTCGTCGTCCTGGCCGGTTCTTCGGTCCAGATCGTCAACGGCAGTGTCCAGGTCTATCACGGCAGCTGGCCGATCGGCGGCTGGCAGACGGTCGGCACGGTCACCGGCGGTGGCGTCGGCAGCGGCCAGACCTCGCTGACGATCACGCTCAACAACAACTCCGATACCGCCGACGTCAAGACGGTTCTGCAGAGCCTTGGCTTTGCCTCGGACTCCGAAAACCCGACCAATGCCGATCGCACCGCGACGGTTACCTTCAACGATGGCGGTCATGACGGCGCCGGCAGCGCGCTGTCCGACAGCTCGACCGTGACTATCCACGTCAACCCCGTCAACGACGCCCCCGTGTTTGTCGGTGGCATCACCATTTCGGCAACCGTTGCCGAAAATTCCACGGCTGTCACGACGGTCAGCTCGACGGACGTCGATGGCGGAACGCCGATCTACTCGATCGTCTCCGGCTTCGGCGACGCTTCGAAATTCAATATCGATGCGGCAACCGGCGCGGTCAGCTTCAAGGACGCCCCGAACTTCGAGGATACGAACCACGGCACCGGCTACCAGCTGAAGGTCAGCGTTTCTGACGGCAACGGCGGTTCCGCTGTCCAGACGATCAGCGTCACCGTCACCAACGTCAGCGAGGCACCCACTGCTGCCAACGACCAGGCGAGCGTGATCGAGAACAAGTCTGTCGTCGGCACCAATGTCCTGGCCAACGACACCGACCCGGATGCCGGCGACAAGCTCGTCGTCAGCGGCATCAAGGGCGCGAACGGCACGACCGTTGCCGTCGATGCGGCCGGCACGACCAGCCACGGCCAGTATGGCGACCTCGTCATCAAGTCGGACGGCAGCTACAGCTACACCGCCAACGGAATTGCCGCGCAGCTGCTGACCAAGGGCCAGCAGGTCGATGACGTCTTCTCCTACACGATCAAGGATACTTCGGGCGAAGTCTCGACCGCGACCATCACCATCCATGTGACCGGCGACAACAATATCCCGCTGGTTGGTGTGATCTCCGCTATCAACAACGTCGACGAACTGGCCGACGCCAGCGCGCAGGCCGTCCATGTCACCGGCCAGCTGATGGTGGCCGATTTCGATATCGGCGATGTCGAAACGGCATCCGTCACCGGTGCGACGGCGGTCTGGTCCGGCGGCACGCTCGATCCCGCCCTGCTTTCGGCGCTGACCAACAATGCAGCGCTGACCTTCGGATCTGCGCCGGTATCGAACGGTCTCTCGTTCATCGACTGGAAGTACGAGCCGGGCGCGCAGAACCTCGATTTCCTGGCAAAGGGCCAGACGCTTACCGTGACCTATATGGTGCAGGTGAGCGACGGCACGTCCGCGACACCGACGGCCATCACCGTCGTCATCCACGGCACCAATGATGCGCCTGTTGCTCCGCCGGTGACGCTTGAGGCGATTGCTGAAGATAGCGGTGCGCATCTGATCACCCAGGCTCAGCTTCTGGCTGGCGCGACGGATGTCGATGGCGACAAGCTTTCGGTCAGCGGCGTTTCGGCTTCGTCTGGCACGCTGCACGATAACGGCGACGGCACGTGGACCTTCACGCCGGCAGCCAACGACGACACGTCCGTCAGCTTCAGCTACACGGTGTCCGACGGCACGACGACGGTTGCCGGCAGTGCAACGCTCGACATCACGCCGGTCAATGATGCGCCTGTTGCTCCGCCGGTGACGCTTGAGGCGATTGCCGAAGACAGCGGCGCGCATGTGATCACTCAGGCTCAGCTTCTGGCTGGCGCGACGGATGTCGATGGCGACRAGCTTTCGGTCAGCGGCGTTTCGGCTTCGTCTGGCACGCTGCACGACAACGGCGACGGCACGTGGACCTTCACGCCGGCAGCCAACGACGACACCTCCGTCAGCTTCAGCTACACGGTGTCCGACGGCACGACGACGGTTGCGGGCAGTGCAACGCTCGACATCACGCCGGTCAATGATGCGCCTGTTGCTCCGCGGTGACGCTTGACGCGATTGCCGAAGACAGCGGTGCGCATCTGATCACCCAGGCTCAGCTTCTGGCTGGCGCGACGGATGTCGATGGCGACGAGCTTTCGGTCAGCGGCGTTTCGGCNGACACCTCCGTCAGCTTCAGCTACACGGTGTCCGACGGCACGACGACGGTTGCGGGCAGTGCAACGCTCGACATCACGCCGGTCAATGATGCGCCTGTTGCTCCGCCGGTGACGCTTGACGCGATTGCCGAAGACAGCGGTGCGCATCTGATCACCCAGGCTCAGCTTCTGGCTGGTGCGACGGATGTCGATGGCGACGAGCTTTCGGTCAGCGGCGTTTCGGCTTCGTCKGGCACGCTGCACGACAACGGCGACGGCACGTGGACCTTCACGCCGGCAGCCAACGACGACACSTCCGTCAGCTTCAGCTACACGGTGTCCGACGGCACGACGACGGTTGCGCCAACGACGACACCTCCGTCAGCTTCAGCTACACGGTGTCCGACGGCACGACGACGGTTGCGGGCAGTGCAACGCTCGACATCACGCCGGTCAATGATGCGCCTGTCATCAGCTCCAACGGCGGTGGCGACACGGCTGCGGTTACGATCGACGAAAACACGACCGCAGTCACAACCGTAACGGCTACCGACGTCGACACGCCGGCCGCAAACCTCGTCTATTCCATTGTCGGCGGGGACGACAAGAATCTGTTCCAGATCGACAGCTCCGGTAACCTGAGCTTCAAGGATGCGCCGGACTTCGAGCATCCGCTCGATAATGGCGCCAACAACATCTACAACGTCATCGTTCAGGTTTCCGACGGCAACAAGACCGACACTCAGACGCTCAACATCACGGTCAATGATGTTCAGGAAAACATTGCGCCGGTTCTGACGCTGTCGAACGGTGCCTATGTCCTCGATCAGTTCAACCAGAATGCCTATAACGGCAACGACGGTACCGCGAACTGGAAGACGGACTGGATCGAATACGCCGAGAACCAAGGCAATCCTGCGACCACCGGCGATGTCCGGGTGAATGGTGGCGTGCTTGTTCTCTCCGACACCGACTCCGAGGTCGATACCGAAGGCGATTATGTCTACCGCTCTGTCGATCTTACGGGCGCCACCCAGGCGACGCTCACCTTCGACTACAAGCGGGAAAGCATGGAGTCGGACGATGCCGTCCATGTGCAGGTGAAGAGCAACGGCGTCTGGGTCGAGATAGCCACGATCAGCGGCGAGAATATCAGTGACGCAAGCTTCAAGGCGGTGACCGTCGACCTCTCGGCCTACATCTCGTCCTCGACCACGATCCGCTTCTACGCGAATGACGAACTCGAGAACGGCGACATTGTCTACGTCGACAACGTCAAGATCGCCTACACGACGACGCCGACCTTCACCGAAGGCGGCTCGGCCGTCGCGGTTGTCGGTAACGCCGTGATCGCCGATGCCGATGCCAACATGACCTCGGCCACCGTCAAGCTGACCAACGGCCAGGCGGGCGACGTGCTTTCGATCGCCGGCCAGGCTACCAACAACGGCACGATCGGCGGCATCACCTATAGCATCAGCGGCAACACCGTGACCTTCACAGGCTCGGCGACGAAAGCTGCCTACGAAGCTGTGATCGAAGCCGTCCGCTTTGCGAACAGCTCGGAAAACCCGAGCGGCGCTGACCGTACCTTCCAGGTTGTCGTCAACGACGGCCTGAACTCGAACATCGCGACGACGACCGTCCACGTGACGGGTGTCAACGACGCGCCGGTCAATACGGTTCCGGGTTCCGCGGTTACGGCTGCGGAGGAGACCAGCACGGCCATCACCGGGCTTTCCGTCTCCGACGTGGATGCAGGCTCCTCGACGCTGACGACGACGCTTTCGGTAACGCACGGCACGCTTACGCTTGCAGCACTTGGCGGTGCATCCGTCATCGGCAGCGGAACCGGCACGGTAACGCTGAGCGGTACGCTTGCCCAGATCAATGCGACACTCGCCGGCAACAACGTCTCCTACAAGGGCGAGCTGAACTACAGCGGCTCCGACACGCTGACGATGACGACCAGCGATGGCGGCAATACGGGTACCGGCGGCGTCAAGACAGACACCGACACGGTCTCGATCACGGTGACGCCGGTCAACGATGCTCCGGTCAATACCGTTCCTGGCGCGACAGTGGCTGCAACCGAGGATACCAGCAAGTCGATCACCGGCCTGTCCGTGGCCGACGTCGATGCCAGCTCCTCGATCGTCACGACAACGCTCTCTGTGCTGCATGGCACGTTGACGCTCGGCGCGGTTGGCGGCGGCGCGTCGATCAGCGGCAACGGCACCGGTACCGTCACCTTGAGCGGCACCATTGCCCAGATCAATGCGTCACTCGCTGGCAGCAACGTCTCCTACAAAGGCGAGCTGAACTATAACGGCGCCGACACCCTGACGATGAAGACCGACGATGGCGGCCACAACGGTTCCGGCGGCGCCATGAGCGATACCGACACGGTGTCTATCTCGGTGGCTGCGGTCAACGATGCTCCGGTTGTCTCGAACCTCGTCATCAGCGAAAGCGGCATCAAGTTCACCCTCACGGATCCGGACAGCTCGAGCTTCACGCTTGCTTCGCCGTTTGCCACCGCATTCGGCAGCAACCCCGGCCTCCATGTCGGCGACAACACCCTGACGCCTACGGCACAGGCCAGTGCTGTCAGCGGCACGCTGACAGTCAGCGACGGGGCTCTGTCCGATGGGATCGTCAACGTCATCCTCGGCAACAATAGCAACAACACCGGTAGTTCGCTGAAGGCGTCCGACACCTCGACGGCCATCTATGGCTTCGGCGGAAACGATACACTGACGGGCGGCTCCGCTGCGGACTGGCTGTTTGGTGGCGACGGCGACGACACGCTCGACGGCAACGGCGGCGCGGATACGCTTTCGGGTGGCGCGGGCAGCGATAACTTCCAGCTGGCCAGTGGCGATTGGGTCGCCGGTGAAACGATCGATGGCGGAGCGGGTAGCGACACGATCACGCTCATGCAGAACGGAGTGACCGTCGACTTCACGACCGGCACGATCAGCAACGTCGAAACGCTGACCGGAAGCTCGAGCAGTGATAGTGTTACGATGTCGGCTTCTCAGTACCTGGGCTTCTCGGCCATCAATCTCGGCAATGGCAGCGACTCGCTGACCGTAAGCGTAAGCGGCACGACGGATCTCTCCGCCTCCGCGCCGACGATATCGAGCGTCGAAACGCAGAAGATCACCGGTTCGGCCGGTGACGACAACCTGACGCTCAGCGCCCAGCAGTATGCGGCCTTTGGCAGCATCGACCTCAAGGGTGGCAACGATACGCTGACGGTCAATGTTGCCGGAACGAGCGATCTCTCGGATGCTGCCGCGCTTGCCGGCGTTGAAACCGCCAAGCTGGTGGGTTCGACCGGCGTCGACACGGTTACGGTCAGCAACTCGCTCTCCGGCTTCAACTCCATCGATCTCGGTGACGGTGTCGATACGCTGAAGATCGCCGGTGGCTTCACGGACAGCAACGACGCCCAGCTCGTCCGTGTCGAGAATGTGGTAATGACAAGCTCGGGTATCCTGAACCTGTCGCATCAGTCCGAAGGCCTCACCATCACCGGCACTTCCGGTGCTGACACGATCACCGGCGGCTCTGGTAACGACAGGATCGTCGGAGGTGCGGGCGGCGACATACTGACGGGCGGAGCCGGTCGCGATACTTTCGTGATCGCCGCGGGCGACTCGACGCCCGAGACTGCGCAAGGGAGTGGCCTCTTCCCTTGGACAAGGAATGAAAACGGCACGATCAGCGGCTACGACAAGATCACGGATTGGGGAGCAGGCGGCACTGCCGACAAACTGGACTTCTCTGTGGCTCCGGTTAAGGCCGTTGCTTCGGTGGACGGCAAGGACTCTACGCTGACTATAGATTACGACAACGTAGAATCACACAAGGTCGACACCAATACTGGAATGACCACCTTCTATGGCGAAGGCAACTTTACCCAAACTCTGGCGGTGACCTCGACGTCGGGCCTGGCCGCCGTCGTCCAATACCTCATGGCGAGTGATATTGGCGATGCGGGTGCTACACTTGCCTTCACGGGGATGGGCAACACCTACGTCTATCAACAGACCGGTGCCGGTGCCGGCGGTTCGCTGGTCGAACTCACAGGCGTCACCCTTACCAACATCTATGCGAGCATGGGCTCGGCGACCACGTTCGCCATCGACCCGATCATCCTCGACCTCGACCATAACGGCATCGCGCTGACCGCGCTCGACCAGGGCGTCCAGTTCGATATCAATGCCGACGGTCACAAGGATCAGATCGCTTGGACGGCGGGCACGGATGGCATTCTTGCCTACGACGTGGATGGCAACGGGACGATCGACAACGGCACCGAGATCTTCTCGCCGCACTTTGCCGGTGGCACCTATGTCGATGGCCTGGCGGCGCTGGCGACGCTCGACAGCAACCACGACGGCAAGATCGATGCCAATGACGAGGCTTTTGCAAAGCTCACCGTCTGGCAGGACCTGAACCACAACGGCATCACCGATGCCGGCGAGCTCTCGAGCCTCGCGGATCATTCGATCGCTAGCATCTCGCTGGATGCCCATGCGACCGATACCTCGATCAACGGCCAGTCGGTCCTGGCGGACGGCAGCTACACCCTGACGGACGGCTCCACCGGCCACTTCGTCGAAGTTGCCTTCGACACGACGCTTGGCGGCAGCACGGACAGCAGCAGCGTCCATGCGCTGATCGGCAGCGACGGCGACGACACGCTGGCCGGCAGCGGCGGTATGTTCACCATCACCGGCGGGGCAGGGGCTGATACCTTCGTTCTCGACGCGGATGCACTTGGTGATGTCAAGCTCGCCGACGTGATCACCGACTACAAGGCCAGCGAAGGCGACACGCTCGATGTGTCGAAGCTTCTCGACAGCCTGCTCGGTCACCAGGCAACCGAAGCCGAGGCGCTTGCCAGCGTCAAGACGACGGTATCAGGTGCCGACACCGTGGTCAGCGTCAACGCAAACGGCGCCTGGCACGACGTTGCGGTTCTCCAGAACACCACGGAAGCGGTCAAGATCCTGTTCGACGACAAGCACGACACGACCACCGCGCCGCACGTCGGCTAATTGCCTGAAGGCAACGGACGGTCCCAGAATCTCGAAAGAGGCGCTTCGGCGCCTCTTTCTGTTTCCAACGAGTGTACTGGTACGTCGTCGCCCCGACGGGCTTCGGAGCGGCTCTCAGGCGGTCGGAAGCCTGGAGATCGGCAAAGCTTCGTCGCCGTCGGCGCCGCCGCGCTGCATGGCCATGTCGTCGGCGAGCTGACGGATATGGTTGAAATCAGTCGGTCCTTCGAAGATCGCGCCGCCGAGGCGGATGTCGATCGTCAGATGCGCTTCGCCGGCGGTAAAGGCGGCTTCCGAAACGCGCCTGCGGATACGGGTACCGACGTCCTGGGCGTTCTCCACGCTGGCGCCCGGCAGGAAGACGCCGAGCTCGTTCGAGGCAATGCGAGCGACCAGATCTCCGCTGCGAACCGAGGACTGGATGATGGCGGCGAGCGACTGCATCACCGTATCGGCCCACTGCGGGCCGTAGCGGCGGCTGATCGCATCGAGCGAATCAATGACGACCGCGATCATCACGCCACCGGCATCCGTGGCGATTCGCTTGCGCCTGTCGATGTAGTGTTCGACGGCCGCGGCGAAGGCCGTACCGTTCAAGGTTTTGGTCACGGCGTCGTGTCGCGTGGCAAAATTCAGCTTTTCCTGAAGGACGCGAGTTTCTGCGCCTTTTAGTTGCAGCTTAATTAGAAGCGGAAATGCAACAAAAACTGAAATTAGCGCCGCGCCTGCAAATCCTACCAAAAATGGTCGATCCGGCGCAGCAAGGTTTAATATAAGTAAAACCCCGACGGAAATTGCTGCACAGCAGGCACTGCCAAGTGCGGCGATCCGAAGAGCAGAAGTAATTGTGGCGGATGAGTAACGCTGGCCAAAAATCATCGCGGTTTTAAACCCGTTGGAAGTAAGGCCAGATAATCACAGCCGGGGAAATCCAGGATTAAAAAATCCTGTAAAATTCTCGCTTTAGGGGCCTTACGAGGAGAATTAACTGTCTCCGTAGGAAGGACCTGTGCCGCAATTGGAATGTGGAAAAAATGGTGTTACTTGTTCCCTGGATTTAATTCTTCGGTATACGGGTACACCGGTCGAATTTTGATGTTGAGGGGCATCCGTCTTGTTTAATAGCAAAAGAATAATTGCAGCTTTGTCTGCCACTGTTGTTTTAAATTTTGCGTTCTACGTCGATGCCAATGCCATGTCTTTGCAGCAGGCAATCGAAAAGACCATGAAGACCAATCCGCAGATCTTGCAGGCAGCAAAAGATCGCGAAGCGGTTGAATTTGAGTTGCGCCAGGCGCGCGGTCTTTACTTGCCGTCTGTCGATCTCGAGGCAGGCATCGGTCGTCGTAGACTTTCCAACGCAAGCTCAGGCGCACTGCGGTCCGATCATGATTACTTGTCGCCCGGCGATGTCGGCGTGACGGTCACCCAGACGCTGTTCGACGGCGGCAGCCGCAAGGCGCAGGTCGATCAGCAGGCGTCGCGTGTCGATGGCGCCTCCTTTCGGGTCCTCGAACGCTCCGAAGCGCTCGCGCTCGAAGTAACCCAGGACTATCTCGAATACATGCTGCAGAACCAGATCGTGTCGGCTGCGAAGGAAAACGTCTCCTTCCACACCGCGATGGTCGGCGACATCAACGAGAGCATCAAGGGCGGCGCCCTGACCGATGCGGATCGCCTGCAGGGTAGCGAACGTCTGCAGGCCGCCAAGGCCCGCATGCGCGAGGCGCTCGAAGAACTCGAAGCGACGAAGATCCGCTTCCTCAAGGCGGTCGGCGAGCCGATCACCAATCCGCAGTCTCCGCCCTCGGTGGCGAAGTATGTGCCGAAGACGCTCGACGATGCACTCTTCGTTGCCAACAAGAACAGCCCACGCATCTACTCGGCGAATGCCGACGTCGATGCGGCGGATGCAGGTGTGCGCGGTGCGCGCGCCAACTACATGCCGAAGGTCAACCTCGAAGGTACGGCCCGCGTCGGCGACGACATCGACGGCGATTCAGGCAACACCAACGACTATCAGGTCCGCGTCGTTGCCCGCTGGAACCTCTATCGCGGCGGCATCGACGTTGCTCGCGAGCAGGAACAGATCCGTCGTGCCGGCGAACAGCGTTACGCGCTGGCGCAGGTTCAGCGCGAGGTTCAGGAATCGGTTCGCTCCGCCTGGAACGAGCGTGCGAGCCGCAGCGACCTTTCCGGCATCCTCGGCAAGCAGGCTTCGATCAACGATCAGCTCGTGGGTTCCTACCGCGAGCAGTTCAAGGTCGGTCAGCGCTCGCTGCTCGACGTGCTGGACGCACAGAACACCAAGTTCAATACGAAGGTCCTCGCAGACACGGCGCGCGTTGCCTCGCTGTTTGCCGAGTACAAGATCCTCGCCGCTTCCGGCAATCTGCTTCAGACGATGAAGCTGAGGCCGGTCGATCAGGGCAAGGCTTATGCGCGGGAAGAGTTTGTTGTCCCCGCTGGCGTGGCGAATCCCGGATATGCCGAAGTCGACTCTCATCAGAAGGCTGGCATGCCCCTGGATCTCCTAGCGCCAATTCGACAGCAGTAGTCGAAACGGCCATGGAACAATGCTGAACGTAGCACCTGAAACGACCAGCGGCACACCGCTCCAGACCTTTAAAGCCGCTTTCAAATCCGTGGCTGCGTTCTATGGCCGACCAAGCTCCGATACGGTCCTCTTTTCCGGTCTTCCGGACGAGGTGACCGAGTCGCTTGATGGCGACGATGTCGAACGCATTGCGGAGCGCATCGGCCTGCAGGTCATCAAGCATGGGGACCGCGAATGTCGCCTGGGCAATTTCGATTGCCCGGCCATCGTCGCGTTCGCCGATGGCGGCGTGCTGCCGCTTCTCGAGGTTGCCGAAGACGGCTCCTACGTGACGGATATCGTTCCGGTCGCGGGAGCCGCGATCAGGATCAGCCGCGAGGAGTTCGCGGCTCTTCGTCCGCAACTGGCTTTCGCCTTCACGCTCTATTATCAGAACGCTTCGGAAGAAGCCCTGGTCGGCAACGCCGTCGAGATCGAGCGCCGCCACTGGCTGGCAACGACGCTGACGCCTTACTGGCGAACCTACGTCCGCGTCATGGTCGCGGCGCTGTTCATCAACCTCATCGCGCTCGGCTCGCCGCTCTTCACGATGAACGTCTACGACCGCGTTCTGCCGAACAAGGCGGTCTCCACCCTGTGGGTTCTCGCCGCCGGCATTTCGCTGGCTTATATTTTTGATTTTCTTTTGAAAACGGCAAGGTCGTCACTGATCGACTACGCCGGCCGCAAGGCTGACCTGCGCCTCTCGCAGCTGCTGTTCGACAAGGTGCTGAATTCGACGCTGGCATCGCGGCCGATGTCAACAGGCGAGTATGCCAACCGCATCACGCAGTATGAATTCGTGCGCGAGTTCTTCACGTCGAACACGATCGGCGTGTTGATCGACAGCCTGTTCGTCTTCATTTTCCTGGCCGTTATCTATCTGATCTCGGGCTGGCTGGTCGTCATCCCGGCGGTCGCTTTCGTCCTTTCGGTTGCGATCGGGCTGTGGGCCCAGGCGGCGATCGGCAAGCGCATGGCAACGGCCGCCAACGAGGCGTCCCGCCGCCAGTCGCTGCTCGTCGAAACAATTTCGACGATCGAGACGCTGAAGAGCCTGCGTGCGGAAGCGACCATGCTGCGCCGCTGGCAGGAACTTACCAAGTATTCCAGCCGCACCAGCGAAGAGATCAAGCATATCTCCACCAATGCCATCAACATGACGATGTTCGTGCAGCAGATGGTGAGCGTCCTGATCGTGATCGCCGGCACCTACGAGTTTTCCGAGGGCCATATCGCCATGGGCGCGATCGTCGCGACCGTGATGCTGGCGAGCCGTGCCGGAGCGCCGCTCGGCCAGATTGCCATGACGCTGGCTCGTTTCCGCCAGGCCACCATGTCGCTGCGCATTCTCGACAAGATCATGGAACAGCCGGACGATCGTCCGTCCACGGTCGGTTTCGTCAATCGCGAGATCACCCGCGGCGCCTTCAGCTTCCAGGATGTGTCGTTCCAGTATCCGGGTTCCGATTATCCTGTCATCAACAAGCTGTCCTTCTCGGTCCGGCCAGGTGAGCGTATCGGCATCATCGGCCGCATCGGCTCGGGCAAGACGACGCTCGGGCGGCTTCTGGATGGTCTGTTCGCTCCGTCAGGCGGTCGCGTGCTGATCGATGGCGTCGATATCCGCCAGTACCACATGGCCGAGGTTCGCTCCGCTGTTGCGGTTGCCGGCCAGTCGTCCGACCTGTTCTCGGGCACGGTGAAGGAAAATCTCCTGATCGGTCGCGCCGACGCGACCGACGAGGAATTGCTTGAGGTCGCCCGCATGACAGGCGTCGACGAATTCGTCGGCAATCATCCGCGCGGCTTCGATATGCCGGTCGGAGAGCGCGGGACCAACCTTTCAAGCGGTCAGAAGCAGGCGCTGACGATTGCCCGTCTGCTCCTCACCCGGCCGAAGATCATCTTTCTCGATGAACCCTCCGGCGCGATGGACCTCGCGACCGAACGGAACCTGATCTTGCGTCTGTCGAAGGCGATCAGCCGCGACACGACGCTGCTGATTGCGACCCACCGCTACAGCATGTTGGAACTGGTCGACCGCCTGATCGTGATCGACAAGGGCCGGATCATCGCTGACGGGCCGAAGCAGGCCGTGATCGAAGCCATGCAGCGCAAGCCGGCGGGAGTGCAGTCATGAGCAACCAGCACGACAATCCGCCACTGCTGGCCCGCGGCATTCTCGCCCTCGTATCGCTCGTCTTTGCAAGCTTTCTGGCCTGGGCGGCGATCGCCGATGTCAACGAGATCGCGCGCGGCGAAGGCAAGGTCATCCCGGTCTCCAAGACCCAGATCATCCAGTCTTCCGAGCCGGGTGTGGTTCAGCAGATCGCCGTCGTTCTCGGACAGGTCGTCCGCAAGGGACAGCTGCTCGTCCAGCTCGACAATACGACAACGACCTCGTCGCTCGGTGAATCCGTTGCCAAGGCGAGGGCGCTCGGTGCCAAGGTCGCCCGGTTGAAGCTTGAAGAAGCCGGCCAGTACGATGCACCTTACGTCTGCCCGCAGGAGATCCTGGCGGTCGCCAAGGAAGTGTGCAGCAACGAAACGCAGCTCTTCGCCGCGGACCGCGCCAGCTACAAGAACAAGCTCGGCGTGCTGCAGGAACGCGTGCGTCAGCGCGAGAACGAACTCGCCGAAGCGCATGCGAATATCGACCGACTGGAGCAGAACATCGATGGTGCGCAGCGCCAATACGATTTGATCAGCCCGCTGGCCAAGAAGAAGTTGGTTGCCGAGACCGAGGTTCTGAAAACCGAGCGCGACCTCACGGACCAGAAGGGCCAGCTCAAGGTCTATCAGGAAAGCCTCGACCGGCTGCAGGCCGCTGTCCAGGAAGCCAAGCTTCAGCTCGGCGATCTGGCCCTGGAGCTTCGCCAGCAGGCGCTGACCGATAAGGCCCAGGCTCTGGCCGAGCTTTCCGTCGTCGATGAGACCATTCGCGGCGCATCCGATCGCGTCAAGCGCACGGATATTCGCTCGCCTGTCGATGGCATCGTCAACACCCTAGAAGTCAACACGATCGGTGGCTATGTCGATCCGGGCCGGGTCATCGCCGGCATCGTCCCGACCGCCGACACACTGCTGATCGAGGCGAAGATCTCGCCGCGCGACGTGGCTTTCGTTCGTCGTGGCCAGCCGGCCGTCGTCAAGATCACGGCCTATGACTTCTCGATCTTCGGCGGCCTCGACGGCATCGTCGAGAACATCTCGGCCGACAGCCTCGTCGAGAAGGAAAAGGGCGAGACCTACTACCTCGTGCAGGTCAAGACCGATCGCTCCGAGTTGCAGCGCAACGGGAAGGCTTATCCCATTATCCCTGGCATGGTCGCTTCCGTCGAAATCATGACGGGCAACAAGACCGTTCTCAGCTATCTCATGAAGCCGATCAACAAGGCGCGCAGCGAAGCGCTGACGGAGCGATAGATGCTGATTGTGAAGCCCCGCACAGACGCGCTGTCCGATCTCGAGCCGATCGAGGAGCCTTTGCCCTCGATCGATGCGGAGGAGATCGAGCCGCGTTTTCGTGCGGTGGTCGGTCGCGGCGGCGAACGTCGGGGCATTCGGCTGGAGCGGATTTACTGGGATGGTCTTGGTCGCATGTCGACCGTCGGCAAGATGAGCACGGCCGATCTCGTGCATTACACCGCGTCACAGATGCCGGAGTCCGGCAATCTGGCGTCGCTGCTGCGTGTTCTCAGCCTGAAATGGGCGCTGCGTCGCCTCGATACCGTCGAAGACATCTCGTCGATGGCGAACATCAATGCGATCATCCAGGCGTCGCCGTCTCCGACGATCCTGTTGACGCATGACAAGAAGATCCAGCTTTTCAACGATCCCTTCCTGTCGATGCTGCGCCAGCGCCTGCCGATGACCGATACCGTGCAGCTGACCAAGGGCCTGCGCTTCTCCATCGACACACATATCGACGAAGCGATTGCCACGCTTGAGCGAAACAAGGGCAAGACCCTGAATACGGGCTTCACCATCACTGTCGGCACGCAGACGATGAAGGGCCAGATCAACCTGGCCCTGGCGCCGACGCACGAGAAGTCGATGCTGATCGGCTATATTTCCCGCTACTGATTAGCTTCGCTGCAGCGCCAGATGTGCGCCGAGGCCGACGAGCGTCGCGCCGCCCAACCGCCGCACCAGCCGCTGCGCCGACGTCGAGCGCCGCAGCCTGCCGATCACGGCTCCGGCCAGGAACACGCAGACGATATCCGCTGATGAAAAGATCACGTTGACGACGGTGCCGAGGATGACGAACTGCAGCCAGACCGGGAAGCTGGCCGATGCATCGATGAATTGCGGCAGGAACGCGAAGAAGAAGATCGCCGTTTTCGGGTTCAGCACGTCGATCATGAAGCTCTCGAACAGCGCCCGCCGTCCGGATTTCGGCTCCGCACCGGGAAGGACGGTTTCGCCTTCCTGCTTGCCGCGAAACAGCGAGATGCCGAGCCACACGAGATAGGCGGCGCCGACCAGCTTTACCGCCATGTAGAGAACAGGCACGGCGTGAAACAGGATCGAAAGACCGGCGGCCGCGGCCGCGACATGCACATAGCAGCCGAGATGAATGCCGAGCGCCGCCATGAAACCCGCACGTCGTCCGCGCGCCATGGTCTGGGCCGCCGCGTAAAGCATGGCCGGCCCCGGCATGTAGGCGAACAGCGTGGTGGTGATGAAGAAGCTGATCAGCAGTTCGGCGGATGGCATCGGTTCGTCCCCATTCATGCGCTAAGCCGTTGATATCAGGCCGCGCTTGATCTGCATAGCAGACGAAGGAGAGACTGTTGATCGCCGATCCGGACGCCGTGCAGGCGATCCGGAATGGTCGACGTTCAACCTGTCGCGTCAGAAAGCAACGCCTTCGCCGGGTGCGACCTTCTCGATCGGCATGGCCGAGGCCATCTGGCCGCCGCCGACGCGCGAACCGTGGATGAAGCCCTTGCCGCCGGCGATCGAATAGAGCGGCATGTAGTCGGGCAGCCGCGTATCCGGCAGCACCTCGTCGCGCATGTTGTCGAGGATGAAGCGGTTGCCTTCGACCGAGACCGAAAGAACGGCATGGTAGAAGTGCCGCTTTTGGTCGAACAGAACGACGATCGCCATATCCTTGAGATCGACACCCTCCGCATGCAGGGCCGCCATCTTCAGGATCGCGAAGTCTTCGCAATCGCCCTGCTGGCGCGCGATGGTCTCCGTCGGCGTCGCCCAGTAGTCGGCAACCTTATAGGTTTCGATATCGCGCTTGTAGCGGATCGCGTGGTTGACCGTGTTGTTGACGGTATTCATCTTGTCACGGATCGAGGCCTGCGAGGTCTTCGTGAAGGCTGCCTTGATCACCACTGCGGCATTGCTGCACTTGCCGGCATCGCAGCTGATCGCCGTGCCGTCGGTCATCTCCTCAAGGGATGGCGCAAGTCGCTTCAGCGCGGCAAGCCGCTTGAAGGGGATCGCGACCGAACCGAATACGCCGCCATCGCGCGGCGCCGCCGCGATCGACGGGCGCGCTGCAGGCTTCGGCGCAATCGCGCTTTCGCGGGTCCATCCGGCCGGTGCCGGTTCAGTGAGCGCTGCCGTAAATGTCTGCGCAAGTCCGCGCCCAGCAAGGCTCAGCAGGTCGCCGATGGCGCCAACGCCGGCAAATTTCGAAAGATTTGCTACCGTGCTGACGGAAGAATAAGATAAGTAAATTCCGCCAGACATCGTAGAAGATGGAAGGAATGTTGCGGGAGTGGAGTTGGCGACAAAAGGATAAAATGCGGATGCCAATGTAATAAATGCCGATGCCGCTATTTTTGTTCTTTTTTTCATGGGCGCAATGTCTCTCTGTTTGAGAGAAATGTACGGAACAGCCATAAATATGCGGTGTGGAAGCTTGGATAACTTTGAACGAAATTATCCGCTCGAAAACGCAGAAAATTTTAGCGAACGCATAAACCAACTTTGGGTGAATGGTTTGCTTTCCCTTGCGGCCTGTGCAGATATGGGATCAAGAAAATCGCGGTTTTACAGGCTGCGGACACGGGGGGAAACGGTGACGGTGCAACGGATCGGGCATGCGCAAGGCTCGCATGGTTTACAGCGGGCGCGGCAGGCTCTGTCTCTCGGTGCTGTCGGTAGCCTCCGGCTCACCGCTCGCTTCATCGCGCCGCTGGTTTTCGTCGTTTGCGGTGCTCTGGCTGGCTGCCAATCCGATGTGGATGGCGTGGCCAAGAACGTCAAGACCAACGATATCAAAGCGCCCTCGAGCGATGTCGAAGAATCCTTTGGCGAGAGCGGCGCCGAGATCACGTTGCTGCTGCAGAAGGGCGGCAGCGGTCTCTTCGAGGGTTCCTCGCGTGATGTCAGGGATGCGGCGGGCTTGAGCGTCGGCGATCTCGGCGGCAATCAGGCCTTCGTCAAGGTGGTCGATGTGTCCGGCGCTGCAAACGTATCGTCGGCGGTTGCTGCCGCCAAGAGCAGAAACGCGGCGCTGCTCATCGGCTATCTTCCGCCTCAGGTTACCGCGTCAATCGCCGCCATGCCTGCCGATCAGCGGCCGCCTCTGGTCAATCTAGGTGCGCCGGTGCCGGCGACGGCGGGCAACGTCTACAATCTGGTGTCCGACGAGATGGACAGCGCCGTGGAGGGCCTGCGCGCGGCGTCCGCGAGCGGTCACAAGAAGGTAGCCGCCTTCGCACAGAAGGATTTTCCGCAGGCAAGCGAAATCAAGCTTGGAGACACGGTCCGTGCAGCCGGTGGAACCTTCCTCGGCATGACGCGCTATGATCTGACCGACGCGGCCGCGTCCGACGCGGTCCAGAAGAGCCGCCCGATGCTGCAGGGCGCCGATACCGTCCTGATCCTCGGCCGGACCGCCATCACCACGACGATCGAGGGTGCGATCAAGGCGGGTGGACAATCGAACCTGGCCTTTGTCGGCACCAGCGCCTGGCCGCCGCAGGCGTACGCGGAGCCGACCGCGAACGGCACCGTCATCGCGATGGTCGAGCCGGAGGGCGCCTCGCTCATCGCCGAGCGCTATAAGCGACACTACAAGCGCACGCTGTCCACCGATGCCGCCTATGGCTACGATGCCGTGGCGATCGCATCGGGGATTATTCGCACAAAAGGCCCCGCGAGTCTGAACGCGGAGAATTTGACGAGCAAGACCGGTTTCCGGGGCGTGACCGGGCTCTTCCGCCTGACACCGTCAGGCCAGGTCGAACGGCGCCTCAGCCTCTATACGATCAGCGGCGGAAAGCTCACCCTTCTCTCCGCCGCTCCGACCTCGTTCTAGTCTAGCTCGCGCTGTAGGCAGCGGCGAAGAACGGCTCCGGACTTTCCACTTCGACCAGCCGCCGGCGCTCGATCTGCCAGAACCGGTTGCCGACCGCGCGAACGAAGCTGCGGTCGTGCGACACGACGAGGCAGCTTGCCTGATGCGCCATGAGTTCGCCTTCCAGCGCTTCCTGCCCATCGATATCGAGATGGTTGGTTGGCTCGTCGAGCAGGTAGAAGTTCGGCTCCGCCAGCCGCAGGACCAGCATGCCGAGCCGTGCCTTCTGGCCGCCTGACAATCGTCCGACCGGACGCGACTGCATCTCGATCGTCATGCCGGCGCCCGCCAGTAACGACCGCGCCCGCTGATCGCCTACATCGAAACGATGAATGATCGTCTCCATCGGCGTATCGGCATCCTTGAGATCGGCAAGCGCCTGGTCGCTGTAGCCGAGCACCAGCGAAGGTGTCGCCTTGATGCCGTTCTGCACAGTCTCCGGGTTGCCGATCGCCTTTCGAAGCATGGCGATCAGCCGCGACTTGCCCGCACCGTTCTCGCCGAGCAGGACGATCCGGTCTCCCTGGCAGATGAACTGCTTGCCGGTTCGAAACAGCGGCGTTCCGTCAGGCGTGCGGACCTCGGCATCGTCGAGCGTCACCAGAACCTTGGCATGAGTGCCACGGTTGGCGAGCCGGATAGCACCCGCGGATCGCTCGAGATGGGCAGGCTTGGCGGCATCCTCCAGCTTGTCGGCGCGTTGCTTGAGCTGCTTGGTCTTGACGACAAGCAGGTCGCTGCCGGAGTTGATGCCGATATTGTTGAGCTTCGCCGCCTGCTTGCGCAGCTGCTCGGCAGTCTTCATGTCGCGTTCGTAGCGTTTCTTGTCGGCCGCATCCGCCTCGTCAAGCGCCGCCCGCGCCCGACTGTAAGGCAGGGAGAAGACCTGCGATTGTTCCGGCCGCAGGAACATGGTGCGGTTTGTGACGGCATCGAGGAAGGCGCGGTCATGGCTCGAGATGATGACGGGCACATCCCGCGGCAGCGCGTTCAGCCAGCCTTCGAGCGCGGCGATCTTGCCGAGATCGAGGTGGTTGGTCGGCTCGTCGAGCAGCAGCGCATCGGGGTCGGTTACCCAGGTGCGCGCCAGCATCGCCAGCCGCTGCCAGCCGCCACTGAGCTGTCCGACCGCGCGGCTGCGCAACGCTTCGGGAACATCAAGAGAATCCAGCACGATATCGACGCGCCAGCTCTCGTTCGTCTGCTGGTCGGCCGGTAGTGCCTGCAGGACGGCATCGTGGAACGGCACGTCGAGCAACCTGGCCGGCACGTCCTGCTCGACATAGCCGATCGTCAGTCCGCGCGAACGCGTGATGTCGCCCTGGGTTGCCTCGAGCGTGCCGGAAATGCAGCGCAACAGCGTGGACTTGCCGCGCCCGTTGGCGGCGATGAGCCCAAGCCGGTCGCCGGCATTGATGACGAGGTCGAGCTTGGCAAAAAGCGGCGCGCTGAGGGTGACGCCGAGATTGCGGATATTGATAAGGGTCATGATCTTGCTCTGGTCTTGCCGAGCGATCACACGGGCGAGGGCATGCAGCCTTCATCGCGCCGTGTGCTTGGAGCTCGGGGATGATTAGTCGCAGACGAGCGTAATGCCCGAGCTGCTGCCACGAGGGGCAGACCAGGAAGAGAGTCTTGAGAAACGGTCTCTGGTCAGCCCTGCAAACGCATCTGCAGGGCGTTGACTGGGCCACGCTGCCGGTAGAACCGGAAATAGAAATTTTGCACGCGACCCTCCTTTCTCTTTGAGTGCCTGACCGGGATACCATCGGGCAGGTGAAAACGCAATCGAGACGATCGCACCGGCTATGTCACACGCTGGCCGGCCGCGCGGCTTGCACGATATAGACGCGCCAGCTCTCGTTTGCCTGCTGGTCGGCCGGCGGCGCCTGCAGGACAGCGGAACGGCACATCCACAAGCTTTTCCGGCACGTCCTGCTCGACATAGCCCGATCGTCAGCCCGCGTGATGTCGCCCTGGGTAGCCTCGAGCGCACCAGAAATGCAGCGCAACAGCGTGGACTTGCCGCGCCCGTTGGCAGCGACGAGCCCAAGCCGATCGCCGGCGTTGATGACGAGGTCGAGCTTGGCAAAAAGCGGCGCGCTGAGAGTGACGCCGAGATTGCGAATATTGATAAGGGTCATGATCTTGCTTTGGTCTTGCCGAGCGGTCACACGGGCGCTCAAGCGTTCGGGACTTGCGAAGAGTCGACAGTCGGTAGGCGCGATCGATTCAGGCTTGGCGGTCAGCTTTAGCTGCCTTCAACTTTGAAGAACGGAATTGACTTGTCCCGAAAGTGTCTTCGGAGAGCCGGGGTAAGCTTGTGGCAGGTGTTCACAGCCTCTTTGCGGTACACCGGAAGGTGTTCGACCATCGACTCCGCTAGTGTCTTAAGCTCCAATCTAATGATCGTCGCGGGCGTGTCGAACGCTTCGCTGTGGCTCATGACTTGATTTCCGATCACTTCGCCTTCCTTGACCCGACTCCGTAACTCGGTCTTGCGTTCGGCAAACGCGTTGTAGGCATCGCAAATCGACTTGTTCCGCATGGCTAGGGTGACTAGCTCGTGAACCAGATCGTATTGGCGAGCTTCGATGAAAACCAGAAGTTCGTGCGGCTCTATTCTCACCGGCTCTAGCTGACCGGCCATAAGCTGAATGTAAGCCCACGGCTCGAATTGGCCGGGTAGCTGGCGTCCCTTCGCGACATCCTCGCAAGCCTTGATGTGGCGTAAGAGGTGGTCGAACGTGTTGTGTATCAATGTTGCTTTCAGCGCGACCGAAATGGCTTCGCTCTTGCGTTGCTTTCGATGTTCTCGGTGAGCGAAATACGCTGCTATGATGATCGACAGCGCGGAACCCAGCAATACCCCGCCGAATCCTGACACGTACGTCGCCCAATTGTCCGGTGAGATTTTGCTGAACCATTCCGAAATCGCGGAAATTTGTTCACTCGTGTCCATAAGTGTTTACCCGTGTAATTTGGGCACTGATTGGACACCAAAGCCCGTAAAGTATTGAATTTTATAGAAAAGCTACGCGTTAAGACGCATCTTCAGGGCGTTGACGGGGCCACGCTGCCGGTAGAACCGGAAATAGAAATTATGCACGTGACCCTCCCTTCTCTTTGAGTGCAGAGCCGGGATACCATCGGGCCGGCAGAAATGCAATCGAGGCGGGCGCAGCGGGTATGTCACACGCTGGCCGGCCGCCCGGCTTGCACGAGGCGCCGTGCTTGTTGTAAGCGGCCCTCACAGCTAGTTCTTTTTCTCAAGGAGAAGCGCCATGAGCGGCGGTGACGACGACTATGTCTATGACGAGGTAACCGGCGAATGGCGTCCGGCTTCCGAGCTGGCTGCCGCGGCGAGCAACGCCGAGGTTCGCGACGCTGCCGGAAACGTCCTCAAGGACGGCGATTCCGTCACTCTCATCAAGGACCTGAAGGTGAAGGGCGCCAATCAGACGCTGAAGCAGGGTACGGTCATCAAGTCGATCCGGCTGACGGACAATCCCGATGAGATCGACTGCCGCCACGAGGCCATCAAGGGCCTCGTCCTGCGCACGGAATTCGTCCGCAAACGCTGAGCAGCCCGCGTGTGCTGAGGGAAGGGCGATAACGCCCTTCGCCTAGCGCTTCAGGCTGCCGAGGATGCCGCGCACCAGTGCCCGGCCAACCTGTGTCGCAACCGTCCGGGCAACGCTCTTCATCGCCGCTTCCACCACCGTTTCACGCTGGTATCCCGGCGAGCGGGCGCGGCCCTGGGCCTTGCCCTGCTGCTCGTCATTGTCGTCGCCGAAGCCCGGCAGCGTCCAGCGGCCCGAGGCGCCGCCTTCGGTCGGCTGTGTCGGTTGCGCCTGCTTGGCGGCGTCGGCGTCCGACGCCTTCTTGGCGCGGGCCGCCAGGATCTCGAAGGCGGATTCGCGATCAAGATCCTCGTCGTAGACGCCAATCACCGGGCTCTTGTCCATGACTCCCTGGCGCTCCGCATCCGTCAGCGGCCCGACGCGGCCGGATGGCGGCCGGATCAGCGTCCGTTCGACGATCGAGGGCGAGCCTTTCGCCTCCAGCGTCGATACCAGCGCCTCGCCGGTGCCGAGCGTGGTGATAACGGTTGCGCAGTCGAAGGCCGGGTTCGGACGGAAGGTGTCGGCGGCCGTCTTGACGGCCTTCTGCTCGCGCGGCGAATAGGCGCGCAACGCATGCTGCACGCGGTTGCCGAGCTGGGCAAGCACCGTTTCCGGCACGTCGAGCGGGTTCTGCGTCACGAAAAAGACGCCGACGCCCTTCGAGCGGATGAGGCGGACGACCTGCTCGACACGTTCGAGCAAGACCCTCGGCGCATCGTTGAAGAGCAGATGCGCTTCGTCGAAGAAGAAGACGAGGTTCGGCTTCTCCGGATCGCCCACCTCAGGCAGCTCCTCGAAGAGCTCGGACAGCAGCCAGAGCAGGAAGGTCGCATAGAGCCGCGGGTTCATCATCAGCTTGTCGGCTGCCAGCACCGAAATCTGGCCGTAGCCGCGGTTGTCGGTGCGCATGATGTCGGAAATCTTCAGCGCCGGCTCACCGAAGAAGTGTTCAGCGCCCTGCTGCTCGAGCACCAGCATCGCGCGCTGGATCGAGGCGACCGATGCCTTCGAGATCAGCCCGAACTGGCTGGAGAGCTCGGTGGCGTTCTCGGCCATGTAGTTCAACAGCGAGGAGAAGTCCTTGAGGTCGAGCAGCGGCAGCCCGCCCTGATCGGCGATCTTGAAGGCGATGTTGATGACGCCTTCCTGCGGCTCGGATGCATCCATGAGGCGGGCCAGCAGCAGCGGCCCCATCTCGGCGATCGTGGTGCGGACGCGGTGGCCCTTCTCGCCGAAAAGATCCCAGAAGATGACCGGGAAGCGATCGAACTCGTAGTCGTCGAAGCCGATCTGCTCGGCGCGCTTGGTCAGGAAATCCTTTGGCTCGCCCTTTACGGCGATGCCTGACAGGTCGCCCTTGATGTCGGAGCAGAAAACCGGGACGCCAGCCCTGGCGAAGCCCTCGGCAAGCACCTGCAGCGTCACCGTCTTGCCGGTGCCGGTGGCACCCGTCACAAGGCCGTGACGGTTTCCGAATTTCAGGTCGAGATATTCGGGCTTGTTGATGCTGTCGTCCGGATTGCGGCTGACACCGACGAAAATCTTGCCTTCCTCGAGCATTTCGAAACGTCTCCCTCCGGCATTCGATGCCGCTTGCGTCAAAATGCGGAGCGCAGTTTCCGCATGGTCATTGTAATATCGCCTGACTGTTATAAGCAGGCAGCTCCGTGCGGACAACTGCCTGCATTAAAAGGAAAAGTGGGATAAGCTCGGTCTGACGGGCGGACCGCTTGAGTTGCCGCATGAACTCGATTAACGTTGACGTTAACGTCAAAAATAGGAGGCTGACGATGAATGAAATCGTGGACCAGATCGCCGCGCGCGTAGGCATACCTGCGGATGTGGCGGAAAAGGCCGTTGGCATGATGCTCGGCTTTCTGCAGCGGGAGGCCGCCGATGGCCCCGTCGCGAAGATGATCGAAGCCATTCCCGGCGCGTCGGATCTCGTCGCGAAGTATAACGGTGAGGGCGAAACCGGTGGTGGCGGCTTGCTCGGCAGCATCATGGGCGCGTTCGGCGGAGCCGGCGGCGTCATGGCGCTCGGCCAGCAGCTGATGGGCGAAGGCCTCGGCATGGGCGAAATCACCACGCTTGCCAAGGAAACGATCGCTGTCGCCGAACAGCACGCCGGCAAGGAAGTTGTCGACGAGGTTGTCGCATCGGTGCCTGGACTCGGCCAGTTCATCTGACGCTAGAGCGCCGTG
The DNA here is from genome assembly GCF_001429725.1 of Rhizobium sp. Root708. GTDB lineage: Bacteria > Pseudomonadota > Alphaproteobacteria > Rhizobiales > Rhizobiaceae > Rhizobium. The sequence goes on from NZ_LMHV01000043.1 coordinate 472,740, forward strand.
CGTCCCTAGGGACGCACAAAGGACACTCTATCTTATCGAATCTAAAGCATCGGGCCGATGCTTTAGCGCGAATTCGCAATGGGCGGCGTCGCACTGCCCATTGCTTCCGACGCCGGTTATTTCGAAATGCCGAGAAGCGTCAGAAATACTTCCGCCTGGTCTCGCGCCGTCTGTCGATCGGCGTTATCGAGCCATTCCTCTCCGCAAAATTTCGCAACGTCGTCGTTATCGGCAGCCGCATATTCCGGGTGCCGTGAGCCGACGATCGTCTTTTGCCAGGCGCAACCGAACATTCTGTTTTCCGTGATGGCGCCGTCGCAGCCTGTGCTGAGGCAGATCGCAACCCTGTGCTGGCTCTCAAAATTGCCGAGGGTTGCCTTGTGGTAGGTATCTATCCAGGTGTCGCGCGTGGTGCGGCAGCGCGCGGGTTCCGCGCTGAGGCTGCAGCTCTTCTCGGCGATGTAATCCTGCGCCGCGGGCCAGTCGGAAACCTCCGCCAGGCTGACGCATCCGCAGGCTAAAAGAGCGGCCACCCAATGCAATTTCGACCCTCGTCGTCGCACGACCCGAACCTGGTCCGTGAATCACTTCACGCCAGTTCGATTACTCTTTTACGTGTTGTCGGTGCGCGCCGGAAGCCGCAATTTTCACCGCCGGCGAGAAGCGAAATCAATGCTTGCTCTTGGTTTCCCGGGCGAGCTTCAAAATGACATCGTCGGCCGCATCGGCGAGGGCCATTGCAATTTCGGCAGCCTTCCAGCCTCTCTTCTCTCCATTGCGGATAAGTTCGAAAAGCATGGGCTCGAATTCGGACCTACAGGTCTCCATTCGCTGGTCTGAGTTCAAGCGATTCTTGGAAGATTGAATATCTGTCATCTCGATACCCCAGATTTAGAGGGTAGATTTATCAAGGCGGCTGAAGAGCGCAAGTAAATATGTTAATCGAACATTAATAATTCGATTTTTCGACTCGCCTCGGCCGTAAACAACTGGAAATCCAAGAAGGGCTCGCCGGGGTTTGACGAGCCCCGCCTTCTTTGTCGCACTGGAAAAGCAACTCGGTCAGCCCAAAAATCTTGCGTTTGCGCATGCTTCCAGTCAACTTCTACTTATTTTGTATAGACGGAGGGCTGGATGCCGGAATGGCACAGTAGTTCCGGCGAGATAAAGCTGGATCGGGGCCGAAATAGCTTTGCTTTTCTCTGTCGGCCCCGAAATATACTAACTTAAAAGTGTATTTATTCGGATTGTTTTTTATGGTTGTGCGTCAAAACGCCCAACGCGTGCCACTGCCGTCCGTCCTGCTGGATGAGGTCGTCGGCGCAGGCGGGACCCATGCTCCCGGGCGCATACGGATCCGGTTTTTTTGCACCTGATGCCCACACGTCAAGGAACGGCTGAACGGCTGCCCATCCGGCTTCGATGCCGTCTGCACGTTGGAAGAGCGTCTGGTCGCCGATGAAGAGATCGTAGAGCAAAGACTCGTAGCCCGTCATCTTGCCGATATCGAACATCTCGGCGTAGCGGAAATCGAGCGACACCGGAACGGTATCGACCGAGAGGCCCGGCGACTTGATCGAGAGCTCGACGCTCAGGCCCTCGTCGGGCTGCACCTGGATCACCATGCGGTTCGGGGGCAGGCTGCGTTTGATGTCGGTTTCGCGGAACTGCGCGAAAGGCACCTGCCGGAAGGTTACGACGATTTCGGTGTCGCGCGCCGTCATCGCCTTGCCTGTCCGCAGATAGAACGGCACGCCGGCCCAGCGCCAGGTATCGACATAGAGCTTCAGCGCCACAAAGGTTTCCGTATCGCTGTCGGGCGACACGTCCTTGCTGTCGCGGAAGGCGGTGATGGCGTTGCCGTTCAGCGTTCCCGACGTGTAGGCGCCGCGCACGGCATGCGTCTCGGCCTCTTCGGGCGTATAGATGCGCAGCGCGCTCAGTGCCTTGCTCTTCTCGCTGCGGATCGCCTCGGCGCCGAAGCCGTTCGGGGCTTCCATCGCGATCATTGCCAGAAGCTGGAACAGGTGGTTCGGCACCATGTCGCGGAGTGCGCCCGTCGCATCGTAGAACTTGCCGCGCATGCCGACATCGACGGTTTCGGCGGCGGTGATCTGCACGTGATCGATGTAGTTGTTGTTCCAGAGTGACTCGATCATCATGTTGGCGAAGCGCGCCGTCAGGATGTTCTGTACCGTTTCCTTGCCGAGGAAATGATCCAGCCGGTAGACTTGGGTTTCCGCCACGCGGCTGAGGATCTGGGCGTTGAGCGCGCGCGCCGAGGCGAGGTCCGTGCCGAAAGGCTTTTCGATGGCGATGCGGCGGAAACATCCGTCGCTTTCCTTCGTCAGATTATGCTCTGCCAGTTTATTGACGAGCGGACCGAAGAATTGCGGCGGCACCGCGAAGTAAAACGCAGCATTACCGCTCTGCGATGCTTTCAGCCGGTCGGCGATCTGCAGGAATATATCGTCCTTGGTGAAGTCGCCGGAGATATAGGCGATGCGCTTCTTGAGGCGCTGCCAGCCGTCGGTCTTCTGATGCGCGCCGCCATCGTCCATGCCGGCGAGAAAGCTGTCGAGGTGATCGACCAGCATCGCGTCGTCGCCGGCATCGATGCCGATACCGAGGATATGCAGATCGTCTCCGACCATGCCGCTCTGTATCAGGTTGATGATCGCCGGCACCAGCAGGCGGCGGGTGAGGTCGCCGGTGGCGCCGAAGATGACGAGGGTGACCGGCGGGGTGGGGGCTACGTCCATGGTGATCTGCTCCTTGTGGCCGCGGTCAATATAAAGCGCGCCTGCATCGTCACAAGTGGCGGCGCAGGCGCGGGATGTATCAGGCCTTTACGGCGACCATGAAGAGGCGCGGAAAGCGCAGCAGCACGCGGCCGTCGGACATCTTCGGATAGGCTTTCTCGACGCGGGCGTGATAATCCGCCAGGAACGCCTCGCGATGTTCTTCGCCGGCATGGTCGAGATAGGGCCGGAGACCGGTGCCCTTCACCCATTCGACAATCGCGGCGGCATCGGCCATCGGGTGATTGTAGATCGTATGCCAGATATCGACCCTGGCCGATTTCGCGATCAGCCGGCTGTAATAGGTCGATGGGACAGGCAACGGATTGCGGCGAACGCTCTTGGCGGCGAATGCGGCCTTCCAGGGGCCGGCATGCCCGGTTTCTTCCATCAGCAGGTGCGTCGGCTCATTCAGGTTGTCGGGCATCTGCACGGCAAGCGCGCCGCCCGGCGCAAGCCCGTCCATGAGCCTATCCATCAGGTCGATATGATCAGGCAGCCACTGGAAAACGGCGTTGGCAAACAGCAGGTCGACAGGCTCGCTCGGTTGCCATGTCGCGAGGTTCGCTTCCACGAACGCCGTTGAGGGCAGCCGCTTGCGCGCCGCTTCCAGCATGTTCAGGTCGCTGTCGAGCCCGACGACGCCGGCACTCCCGTAGCGATCGATGATGAGTTCGGTCGAATTTCCCGGGCCGCAGCCGAGATCGATCGCCCTGTTGATGCGCTCGAGCGGAACCTGTGCGAGCAGATCCCGCGCCGGGCGGGTGCGCTCGTCTTCGAACTTCACATACTGGCTGGCGGACCATGCCATGGGATGCACTCCTTGCTTACACATTGCTTCCTGCGCGCACGCGCATTCAGTTTGTATTGCGAGGGACGCGCTTCCGGAAGGGATAGCTTTGTTTTGAAACGAGAATGTGAAGAGGAGAAGGCCGAGACTGGCTCCAGTCTCGGCATTGCTTTTCAGGCATCGGCCATTGAGCCGATAGCCCTGCTCAGGCCGCCAGGATGGTGATGCCGTGGGCGTTGGCGGCGGCCTTCATGCGGTCCATCGTTTCCGCCGAAGGTGCTGTCTTCGGCGGTTCCTGCGAGCCTGCGGCTTCCAGGAATTCGGCCATGCCGCTATCGACGATCGCCGCGAAGGCGGCGGTCTCGGTGCCTGTGTTGGAGTAGGCGTGGGCCTGCTTCGCCTCGATGCGGACGATATCGCCCGCCGTCGCCTCGAACTCGTCGATGCCGTTCGCGGTCGCCCGGCGAATGGTCAGCCGACCCTCGAGTATCCGGAAGACCTCGGGGCTCGCGTGCTGGTGCAATGGCGTGCGGCTGCCGGGTGGCACCGTCACGTCGAATATGTTGAGCCAGTTTCCCTGCAGTCGAGCCCGCCGCTCGATCCGATCGCCCAGCACGAAGAATACCTTCGCGCTCGCCTGGGCAGGCGCTTTCACAAATGAGTTGGACATCATGTCTCGCTTTTTCTTTTTCTTGGCGGCGAGCCCGTTAGACCTTTCCGGAGCCATTGGCAACCCGCAGCCGCCGATCGTCGCTGTCGCGACTTGTCCCGGCGCATATGGGTTCTGGCGTTTGCCGCTTCAAGCCGCATCGCTTTTCTGGTCGCCGCTGCTCTGCTCCGCCAGAATGCGCCTGGCAACCTCGTCCAGCGCCTTGGCATTGTCCTTGGCGAGCGATGCACCGATAGCCTTCAACGCCTTGATATTATCAGGCGAGGCATCGTCGAGCGCATCGTTTTCCTTCTGCGTCAGCTGCCGGTCGAGACGGAAATAATCGAGGCTCCGAATATTGGCATCCGTCACCACGGTAGAGTAGTCGAGCTCGGTGCCGGCAGGGTTGAGAAGCGCGTTTGCCTGATAGGAAGCCGTGCTTGCCTGTCCCTGCATCAGGATCGAAATCAGCGGCGTATCGCGGGCCGGATGCATCCAGCCGACGGCACCCCAGCCCTTGGCCTCCTGATAGGCGACCGGTCGGTTCTGCTGGCCCGTGCCGAGCGACAGGAAGACCAGCCGGTCATCCTGCCACGGCTTCTTGCGCGCCTCGACATAGGCCGCGAGGATCGGGTCGTTGGCAAACACGCCGCCGTCGATCAGCGGCAAGAAGCGGTCTTCCTTCTTCGCGCCGATCCGCTCGATCAGTGCCGGCGGGAAGTAGGTCGGCGCCGCCGAGGTCGCCCTTGCTGCCTCCCAGTAGCGGAAATTGCTGTTCTTCTTGTCGGCGTTCGACATGAAGAGTGCTGTCCGGTTGCGAATGTCGTAGGCCGGGATGAGGACGGTCGACAGGCCCTTGTCCAGCGTCGCGGTTCCCAACCGCTCCTTCAGCTTCGCCTCGAGCGAAACGGTTTCGTAGCTCGGGCTGCTCAGGCCATAGGGATTGATGATGTCGCCGAGCGGCGGTTTGCGAAAGATATCGCCGCCCTCCTTCGCGTAAAGCTCAAGCAGGTCCGACGGCGTGCAGGCTGCTTCGCCGGCCTTCGACGGGTGAGGGCAGGTCAGGCCGGCCGCGATGATGCCGCCGGTCGAGGTGCCCGCGATCAGGTCGAATGCCTTGTGCAGCGGCAGCCCGTTCAACCGCTTGGCCAGTTCCACCAGGATCAAGGCCGGAATGATGCCGCGGATGCCGCCGCCGTCGATCGAAAGAATAAAACGCGTTGCCATTTGCCCCTCCATCCGGTTCATCCGGTGGTGGAGAGTATGAATTGCAACCAAAAGAATACTACAAACTGAAGCGCACTTTTTGATTGAAGTCGGTTGCAGGCAAAATCAGAACTGGGTGATGACGCTGATCCCGATGCCCTCGGCACGATCCATGGTCATCAGGCCGGGGATTGCCTCCTCGAGCGTGATGCGCCGGCCGATCAGCTTCTGCGGCGCGATCTTACCCGCCGCGAGCATCGACAGCATCGCGTCATAGCGCCAGGCCTGCATGCCGTGGCTGCCGTAGATTTCCAGCTCATGGCCGATCACCTGCGCCATCGGGATTTGCGGCGTCGCATGTTCGCCGAGCATGAGGCCGATCTGCACATGCCGCCCGCGCCGGCGCAGGTTCTTGATCGAGTTGAAGCAGGTGACGGGATGGCCGAGCGCGTCGATCGAGACATGCGCGCCGCCCTTGGTGATCTCGCGCACCGCCTCGGCCACATCGGCCACGCTGCTCGCATTGATCGTCGCCACCGCCCCGCATTCGCGCGCGAAGGCAAGCTTCTCGTCGGAAAGATCGATGCCGATCGCGTTCGCCCCGAGTGCCGTCGCGATCATGATGGCCGAAAGCCCGACGCCGCCGCAGCCGTGCACGGCGATCCACTCGCCGGGGCCGGTGCGCGCCTGGTCGGCCACCGCGCGAAACGAGGTCGCGAAGCGGCAGCCAAGGCTTGCCGCCGTCGCGTCGTCGATGCTCTCGGGCAGGTGCACGAGGTTCGTATCGGCATAGTCGATCGCGACGTACTCGGCGAACGAGCCCCAATGCGTGAAGCCCGGCTGGAACTGGTTGGGGCAGACCTGCTGGTTGCCGGAATGGCACTCGCCGCAATGGCCGCAGCCGGAAACGAACGGCACGGTCACGCGATCTCCGACCTTGAAGCGCACCACGCCCTTGCCGGTTGCGACCACCTTGCCGGCCAGCTCATGGCCCGGAACGTGAGGCAGCTTGATATCGGGATCATGGCCCACCCAGCCGTGCCAGTCGCTGCGGCAAAGCCCGCTTGCGCCGACGGCGATGACCACGCCATCCTCGCCGGGTGTCGGATCGGGCAGGCTGCGAATTTCGGGAGCCTTCTGGAAGGCATCGTAGAACATGGCTCTCATCGGTCTCTACTCCACAGCGACATGGCGATTCCGCTCTATGATGGCACGTCGCCTGCATCGCTTCCAATCGCGCCACCCATGATTTTCGGTGATGCACCCATCGACGGCGCTCAACGAGATGCGAACGAATATTACTCCACTACAGACGCGTCAGTCATTTTCTTGCTTCCGGTTTTACGGCAAGGATTTCCTCTTGACCGGCCGTCTGCAGGGGGATTTTGCTCCTTTCTACTTTTTGAGGAGAATGCCCATGGCCGTCGACACATCGCCCCGTTCCTCCACCTGGACCTACGTCGAGGGAGAGTGGCTCACCGGCAATCCGCCGCTGATCGGGCCGACCTCGCACGCCATGTGGCTGGCCTCCACAGTGTTCGACGGCGCCCGCTGGTTCGATGGCATCGCGCCGGATCTCGACCTGCATTGCCAGCGCGTCAACCGCTCGGCGATCAACATGGGCCTGAAGCCGGTCAAGACCGCCGAGGAGATCGAGGCGCTGGCCTGGGAAGGCATCAAGAAGTTCGACGGCAAGACGCCGCTCTACATCAAGCCGATGTATTGGGGCGAACATGGCTCGGCCGGCAGCGTCGTCACGGTCGACGGCGAATCCACACGCTTCGCGCTCTGCCTGTTCGAGGCGCCGCTCGGCAACAATGCCCCGAATTCGCTGACCGTTTCGCCCTACCGCCGCCCATCGCCGGAAACCGCGATGACGGATGCCAAGACCGGCTCGCTCTATCCGAACAGCGGTCGCGCCATCGCCGAAGCCAAAAGCCGCGGCTTCGACAACGCGCTGATGCGCGACATGAGCGGTAACGTCGCGGAAACGGCATCCTCCAACGTCTTCATGGTCAAGGACGGCATCATCTCGACGCCGATCGCCAACCGCACGTTCCTGGCCGGCATCACCCGCGCCCGTGTCATCGGTCTCCTGCGCAAGGCTGGCTTCGAGGTCCGCGAAGTGACGCTGTCGGTCGAGGACTTCATGAACGCCGACGAGATCTTCACCTCAGGCAACTATTCCAAGGTCGTCGGCGTCAGCCGCCTCGACGGTCGGGATTTTCAGCCGGGGCCGGTCACCCGCAAGGCGTTCGAACTCTACATGGACTGGGCCTTCGGTCGCAGCGAAAGCGACAGCTAAGGTCGTCGCTTTCGATCCAAAGTACTATGGCCGCGCTTGGCGCGGCCATTCGGTCGGCTGTAGGGAGGAAGGCCGAGATCCCATCATTCGAACGACCGAGAAGCCCGCGTCATGATCGTGCGCCCCCGTCCCAGCCTGCTCAAACTCTTCTTCATTCTTCGTGGCTCGATCATCAAGCAGGTCTTCCCGCAGATCCTGTTGACCGGCTTCCTTTCCTCGCTCGTGGTGCTCGTCCACAGCGTCTGGCCGGGCACCTTGCCGGTCTTCAGCGGCGCGCCCTTCGCGCTTCTCGGTATCGCGATCTCCATCTTCCTCGGCTTCCGCAACAACGCCTGCTACGACCGCTGGTGGGAGGCGCGCAAGCAGTGGGGGCAGATGATCTTCTCCGCCCGTCACTTCGCCCGGCAGACGCTGATCATCGAAACCGCAAGTGGTGAGGCCGGGGCCGAAGCGCGCAAACGCCTTGTCACGCTCGTCATCGCCTTCGTTCAGTCGCTGGTACCGCACTTACGCGCCGGCAGCGGCCGCGAAAAGGTCGAGCGCCTGCTGTCGCCGGAGCTGAAGGCCCGCTATCACGCAAGCCGCACGCCGCCGGAGGCGATCTCGCTGGAAATCGCGCGGGAGCTAGCCGATCTGCGTGCCAGGGGCATGCTCACGGACATCTCCTATCAGATCCTCGACAAGACACTCGGAGAGCTGACGCTGGCGCAGGCATCCTGCGAGCGCATCCGCTGGACACCGGTGCCCTTCGGCTACACGCTGCTGCTCCACCGCACGGCGCATCTCTTCTGCCTGCTTTTGCCTTTCGGCTTCGATGACGTGCTCGGCTGGTTCATGCCCTTCGCGACGGCGCTGGTCGCCTACACCTTCTTCGGCCTCGATGCGCTCGGCGACGAACTGGAAGCCCCATTCGGCATCCAGCCGAACGCCCTCCCGATCGGCGCCCTTGCCGACACGATCGAGATCAATCTGCGCGAAGCGCTGGGCGAGACGGACCTGCCGCCGCTCCCGACGCCGGTGGATTACCTTCTGATGTAGGCCTCAGCGTCTACGCCGTTTCCGTCGAAGTCGGTGGCGCGCTTTTTCGATACAAGACGATCGCAAAGACGGATGACCGACGGTCGCAATCTGTCCCGCATTCGTTCTTCGGCCCAGCAGATGAGGCCCGTCAGTGTGAAGATGAGCACAAACGTCGAAGTAAGCGCTGCGTAAGGGCTCATTCCTGCTTCAACCAGCAGGTACAAAAGATAAACGCCGACGATCTGGTGGACGAGATAAAGCGGGTAGGTCGCCTTGCCCAGCTCACGGATCAGCCGCCTTTGCGGATCCGAGAGCAGCCGCAGGACCTGTCCATTCGCAGCGATCGTAACTGCGAAAACCATCAGGAATACTGTCCAGATGAAGAATGGCGGAGAGTACGAGGCCGTCTCGGCATAGCTGCCGACGATCGCGATTGTCAGGAAGATCAATCGATGGAGGCGGACGCCGTTATGGTACAGGTGGTAGGCAAGTGCGCCGACGGCAAATTCGCAGCCGTGCCGGATCAGCAGCAAATTTGTCCACTTTCCCGAGAAATTCAGCTGCTCGTAGCCTGCGTTTATCAGGATGTTGAAGGTCGCGCTGATTGTAGCGATGAGACATATATATTTGTAAAATAAGGAGAAATTAGAGAAAATCAGAATCAGGAAAACGCAGGTGTAGAAGGCGACTTCGATCGACAGTGTCCAATAGACGCCATCGATCTGTGAGCCTAACGGGAAGAACGCCATGCTGTTGAAAAGACGCCCTAGGGTGCTTGGGATCGAGTTCTGGCCCGACAGAACAATGAAAATTGCGGTGAGCGGCGCGCAAAGCCATACGGCTGGGCCGAGACGCAATATCCGCGCCGCGAGGAACTTCGACGGGGTCGTCGCGCTGGCGCTGAACGAAATGACAAAGCCCGATATCACAAAAAATGCAGGCACGCCCATCCACCCGTATTGGGCGAAAAATGCCAGATCGGGAAACGCGATGATTCCCATCGAGAACTTGTAGGCATCTCGCCCGGCAATCGAGGTCTGGTAACAATAGTGGTAGAGAACGACCGAGAGCGCCGCCAGCAGGCGAAGTAGGTCTAAACCAATGATTTGACGAGATTTCCTGTGCCCGACACCTTCAGGTGCGGTCGTTTGTTTTTTATTGCTGCCCCCAGTCACAATATCTCCACAGCACGAAGAATAGACGTCAGATATTCTTTCGGAATATTTGTGAAGTATAATCTTCGGCTGTGGGTGTAAATGGCTGCTTTATTGTCGGTTGTGGAAAAGGCCTGTGCCTACGCCTCTTTCGGCCGCACCAGCCACGCGTAGGCGGCACCCGCGATCAACAGCACGCAGGTTCCGAGAAAGACCGCCCGCATGCCGATATGGCCGCCGATGAAGCCGCCAAGCACCGGGCCGGCGACCTGGCCGACATATTGCGAGGAGACCGACAGCCCGAGGATGCTGCCGGCAGCACTATCTGGCACGCTGTGGCGGATGACGGCGGAAATGCAGGGCAGCAGCCCGCCGAGCGCGGTCCCCATCAGGAAGCGCAGGATGATCAGCTGCCAGGAGCTGGTCACGAATGCCTGTGGGATCAGCAGCACGCCGGCGACGCCGAGCGCGCCTGCGATGACAGGCCAGTGACCGATCCGGTCGGCAAGCTTGCCGAGACGCGAGGCCGACAGGATGCTGCCGAGCGCTGCCGCCGACATGACGATGCCTGCAATCATCGTGACCTTGCCGGGATCTTCCACCAGCTGCGCCACATAGACGGTGATGATCGGCTCGATCGACATGTTGGCAAACATCAACAGCATACCGGTCGCCAGCATCGCGACGACAGGACGCTTGTCCGGGATCGAAGTCCAGCCGCCGCTCGCCTTCGCCGCCTGCTTGCGGGCAGGGGATTTCTCTTCCTTGATCAGGAAGGTGGTTGCGAGAAACGCCAGGAAGATCATCGCGCCGGCCGCGAGGAAGGTGTAGCGGATGCCGATCAACGGAGGCAGCGCACCGCCGATCAGCGGTCCGACGAGATTGCCGGCCATGATGCCCGACGCGAGCATGCCGAGCGCCCATGCGGATCGATCCTTCGGCGTCTGGGTGGCGACCAGCACCATCGAACCGGACGAATAGCCGCCGGCCAGCCCGACGAACAGCCGCAGCGCCACCAGTTGCCAGACATTGTCGGCCATGCCCATTAGCGAGATCGCAAGCGTCATCCCGGCGCTGGCGCGCACCAGCATCAGCTTGCGTCCATAGATGTCGCCGAGGCGGCCCCAGAGCGGGGCCACGAAGGCGGCGGCAAGGAAGGTCGCTCCATAGGCGATACCGGACCACTGGACGATTGCCGCATGGTCGCTGACACCGAGTTCCTCGACGTAGAGCGGCAGAAACGGGAGCAGCAGCGTCATCGCGACGATCGTCGTGAAGGAGCCGAGCAGCGAAATGACCAGATTGCGCTTCCAATAGATCGAGCCGATATCGGCGACGGCAGCGCCGGTGTTCTTAGTCGTATCGCTCATGTCAGGCCTTCTAGGTGATCAATCGCCCGGCCGAAAACGCGAAAAGCATGTCGTTCCCGGTGGATGCACCGGTATAGCCTCGCCGTCGCGGCCCCATCAAGGACGGATGCCGGGCCATTCGGTTCGCTCAACGTCGTAATCATCCCGAACCGTCTGGTCTTTTGCACGAGCGACCGCAGTTAAGAACGATGGAGGAGCAAGATGACAGAGGAAAGCGATACAGAACGCGCCGAAACGGTCCGCGCGCTCTACGCGGCCTATATCGACGGCCGCGCCGATATCGTCGCGACGATGCTGACGGAGGATTTCACCTTTTCCAGCCCACGTGACGACCATATCGACCGCAGCACCTATTTCGAGAGGTGCTGGCCCAAGCCACCGCCGTTCGAGCGTCTGGAGATCGAATATCTCGGTCTTGAGGACGATCAGGCTGTGGTTCGCTATCGCGCAGTCAAGCGCGACGGTGGCGCGTTCCGCAACATGGAAACGCTCCGCTTCAAGGGGGATAAGGTCGCGGCCGTCGAGGTCTACTTCGGCCGCGATGCCTAAAATGTAGGGCGCGAGGGATCAGGCGACCGCGCGCCGCGCCTGGCGGCGCGAGACGATGAAGGCCTGCGCCATGCTGCCTAAAGCAAACAGCACAATCCATGCAAGCAGCGCTGCCTTCACCGGCGGCGAATCCGGACCGTTGCCGATCGGATGCGAGGGCGGGAGCCGCGACAAGCTCTCGTTGATCCCGGGAACCCAGAGCAGGAAATAGGTGAATGAGAAGCCGAGGTTCCTCAGATAGGGGATCAGCCGGCCGAGAAATCTAAGCTTCGGCAGCACGAGACAGATGGCGGAAACGAGAAGCACGATGATGGCAAGCGCATGGCCGGGATTGAAGCCGCCGGTGGACGACAGGCCGAAGGCGCTGATGGCGGAGAGCGCCAGCGTTGCGAGATAGACCTTGCCGACGGATGTTTCCGGGCGAATGGCGCGGTACTTGGCGAAACTGTAGAGCCCGGCAACGGCGGGAACGATGCTGATGGCGGTGTGGATCTCACCGAGAAGCGAAAGCGGATTGGCCATGTCGAATGCTCCTGTTTGGACCGACTAGTTGGTCGGTAGTTTGATCGAAAAATGCAATGCCGGATGATCCCTGCTCTACCCGGTGAGCCGCTGCAGTGCCGGCTGGGTGATCCTGGAAAACAGCGCCGCGTCGCCACCGGCGACGCGGGCGGCGAGCATCGCGCCATGAACGCTGGCGACCAGCACCCGCGCACTCGTCTCGGCATTGTCGGGGCTTTTCAATGCGCCGCTTCGCAACCCCTCGTCTATGAAGCCGGCGAGGCGGTCTATCAGTTCGTCGAAATGCGCCTTCACCTGCTCCACGACCTCCGGCGGAAGGCTCGGCAGTTCGGACGCTAGCAATGCGGCGATACAAAAGGGCGCGTTGTCGTCACGGATGCATTGCTCCCAGAAGCCGACATAGGCTCGAAGCCGCATGTCGGCCTGCGTGACCCGCGCTGCTATTGCTCCCATCCCGTCCACCGTCGCCTGCCGGTAGCGGGCGATCACCGCAACGGCCAGATCCGCCTTGCCGGGAAAGTGGTGGTGGATCGTCGCCTTGCCGACGCCGACAGCGGCGGCGATGTCGGCATAGCTGAAGGCGTTGTAGCCGCGCGTCACGATCAGAGATTGGGCGCTGTCGAGGATGCGAGTGTAGGTGTCGGTTGCCATGAAGGGTTGTCTACCGACTAGTTGGTCTGGAGTCAACGAGGCAGCATTTGGCACACTCAAACGTGATGTCGGGCGAGACCGGTCGAGCCCGACATCGTGGTGGGAAATGTCTTAGCCAATCGCCATGGCCGAGCCCGGGCACCGCGTCGGTGATGATCCGGCCGAGAGGCCGGACCGCACCTATCCGCTTATTCCGCTGGCGTCAGCCGGGGATCGCCAAGGTCGCCGGAGAGGCGCAGCGACTTGTCGGAAATGTCGATCATCGGCGTGAAGGTGGCGGCCGGCATGCGCGGCTCCTCGACCCGCTCACTGGATAGCACCGGGCCCGGGCGCTCGCTGCGGGCCACCTCGAGCTGTCCCGTCAGGATCGCCCGTTCGGCACGCAGCTGGCGGATTTCGGACTTGGCGATTTCCAGGCTCGTGCGCAGCTGGCCGATTTCGTGCCGGTCCGAATCCATCCGCGTGTCCATGTCGCGGCGCAGGGCGTCGGAATCGCGGTCGCGTTGCAGTCTCAGGCTGTCGGTCTCGCGCAGCTTGAGCGTCAGTTCGTTCGCCTGGCTCGCAAGCTCGCGGCGGGCCGCCTCGCTTTCGGTGCCTGACGTCCGTGCGCGCTGAAGCTCTTCGCCAAGCCGCTCGGTGCGTGACAGCGACGTCGAGAGTTCCGAGCGAACCCGCTTCAGTTCGCCGCGCGCCGCCTGCAGTTCCTCGTCGGTGATCCGGTTGCGGCCGTTCGCCGTGACCAGCAGCTTTTCCACCAGCTCGGCCTTCGAGCCGATCGCCTCATGCTTGGTCGTCAGATGCGCGATCTCGAGCGCCGAGGATGCCTGCAGCGTCTCGAATTCCATTTCGAGCCGCTTGTGGCGTTCCTCGAACAATGCGAGATCCTGCTTCAGGCTCGCGGCCGTCATCTGCAGATTGCGAACGAGCGCTTCCTGCTCCATCAGGCCGCTTTTCAGCTGGCTGCGCTCTTCATTGAGGCGTGCCATCTCGCGGGCCTGGACGCCGTTTTCGCGGCGTGAAGTCTCGATCAGCAGCTGGTGGGCGGTCGTTTCACCGTCGAGCTTCTCCCGTGTGCTCGCCAGCTCGCGGCTGCGCTGATCCAGCTCCAGCTGCGTGCGCTTCAACAGCGTCGATGCCTCGTCGAACTGGATGGCGCGATCGCTGAGTTCGCGTTCGGCGTCGAGCAGCCGGGTCTCGACGATGGTGAACTCTTCGCAGGTGACCCCGTGGACGCCCTGCAGCTTGGTCAGTTCGTCGCGCAGTGCCTCGGTTTCGGAACGCAGTTGCGTGTTGTCGTTCCGGAAGTCCTTGTTCTCGCTGCTCAGTCGCGCATTGTCCTGATCGGCCTTGTGGCGGGCATTGCTCTCATATTCGAGAAGCGAGCTGATCCGCGCGCATTCGGCGCGCAGCGTGCCGGTCTCGGTCAGCGACTGGCTGTGCGTTCCGAGCAGGCTCGATACGCGCTGCTGCAGCGAGGCGATGCTGGACATCAGATCCTCCGATGTCCGCTGGCTTTCTTCCAACGCCGATCCGAAGGCGGAGAATTCGTTGACATCCGCGACGGTATAGCGAAGCGGCTCGCCGCCGGTCGACCGTTGTTCGGTTATCGATGTTGGCCGGTAACCGGCTGTCGGCTGCGGCCGACCGTCTTCTCCGCGACGAAAAAAGCTCATGACCATGACTTGTGCCCCAAAAGTACTGTCAAAAAACGCCGGTGAAATATGGATTTCAGCTAAATAAGCGAATTGTCGAAAATTGTGCCGATTCCTAACCCCGTACTGCGGGTTGCATCTAGAAACGCCTATGTATGCCTGTCAAAATACGACAGATGACAATCAACAGGCTTCTTGAGGGTCCGGTCGTTTGAGCTGATTTCTGTGGGATTTGTGCAACAGGCCATTTCCGGCCGGTCACTCCTCCGGCAGGAACCGGATTTGCTCGGTGTCGAGTTCGCTGCCGAGCTCCACATCCTTCGTCCGCTTGTCGAAGATGCAGAAGTAGCTGACGAAGCCGTTGGCGCCCTTTGGCTTGCCGGTGACGAGTGCCACGCCGAAGTGCTCGCTGCCGAAAGGATCGACGATCGCGTGCGGAAATTCGATCGAGGCCCGCGCCGCAATTTCGCACTTGCCCTGAACTTCCGTGGCGAACTCCTGCCAGGCATCCCCGGAAGAGGCGTGCGCTGAAGAAGCGGCGGCGAGCGAAGCGAAAAGGATGCCGCAACGGATCGTCCAATCTGGCATGATCAACCCCCATCTTCTCTTGCGTGCCGCCAGCGCATCATCGTTGATTTGCGCCTTGGATGCCAAGCCCTTAGCCGAGGCAAATTTTCCTCCGGACTTGCCTTTTTTGATATTTCTCCGGTTGCCTGACCGGGCTTGCGCTCCTATGTTCCCGCTCACCTGCCGATCACGCAAACTATTGCCAAGAGGAGACTACAATGGCTTTCGAATTGCCTGAACTTCCCTACGACTACGAAGCGCTGCAGCCTTTCATGTCGAAGGAAACCCTGGAGTTCCATCACGACAAGCACCACAAGGCCTATGTCGACAACGGCAACAAGCTCGCTGCGGAAGCGGGCCTTGCCGATCTTTCGCTCGAAGAAGTCGTCAAGAAGTCTTTCGGCACCAACGCCGGTCTCTTCAACAATGCTGCCCAGCACTACAACCACGTCCATTTCTGGAAGTGGATGAAGAAGGGCGGCGGCGGCAACAAGCTGCCTTCCAAGCTCGAAGCGGCTATCAACTCCGACCTCGGCGGCTACGACAAGTTCAAGGCTGACTTCGTTGCTGCGGGCACGACGCAGTTCGGCTCCGGCTGGGCCTGGGTTTCCGTCAAGAACGGCAAGCTGGAAATCTCCAAGACCCCGAACGGCGAGAACCCGCTGGTTCACGGCGCGACCCCGATCCTCGGCGTCGACGTTTGGGAGCACTCCTACTACATCGACTACCGCAACGCCCGCCCGAAGTACCTCGAAGCGTTCGTCGATAGCCTGATCAACTGGGACTACGTCCTGGAGCGCTACGAAGCCGCTACCAAGTAAGGCCGGCATAGCCGACTGGATCCGACGCCCGGTGCTGAAACGCACCGGGCGTTTTTCGTTGGGAAAGCGTCACAGGCCTGTCACGCATGGTGCCTAAAGCACCGCCATGACACATGTTTCCGACACTCCGCTTTTCCGCTTCGGCATCGTCGCAGACCCGCAATACGCCGATATCGAGCCGCATATGGCGATGAACCGCTATTATGCCGCAAGCCTCGGCAAGCTCGCCGATGCGATCGATGTCTTCAACGGCGAGGATCTGAGCTTCGTCATGACCCTCGGCGATATCATCGACAGGGATTTCAGGAGCTTCGACGACATCCTGCCGGTTTACGGGAAATCCAGGCAGGAAGTACTGTTCCTGCTCGGCAATCACGATTTTTCGGTCGCGCCCGATCATCTCCCCTCGGTCGCCGAACGCGTGGGCTTGGCCTCGCCGTATTACAGCTTCGTCAGGCACGGCTGGCGTTTCGTCGTCCTGAACGGCAACGAAGTCAGCACTTTCGCGCCGCCGGTCGGGCATCCGCATCGGGCGCTTGCGGCAAGCATGCTTGCCGATCTCCGGGCAAAGGGAGCGATCAACGCGCAGGACTGGAATGCGGCCTTGAGCGACGAGCAGTTTGCCTGGCTGGAAGGCGAGATCAAAGCCGCGGCCGCAGCGGGCGAACGGGTCATCGTCATGAACCACTACCCCGTCTATCCGCCGAACGAACACGACTGCTGGGACCGCGAGCGCATCATCGGGTTGCTGACGGCAAATGACTGCGTCGCGGCCTATTTCAACGGCCATAACCACGCCGGCAATTTCGGCAAGCTCGGCGGCTGCTACTTCGTCAATTTCAAGGGCATGGTCGACACCGAGAGCGAAAACACCTTCGCGGTCGTCGAGGTCTGGGTCGACCGCTTGGAAATCCGCGGCTTCGGCCGTGAGGACGACAGGACGCTGCCGCTCTAGGCTGCAAATTTACTGCCTGGTTCGGATAACCTCCTGCTATTCGCGTTCGGCTGCGCTTTTGAGGCGCTGCTCAGTCCAAAAGATGCGGACGCTCCGTCCAGCCCGCGGTCCAGAGGCCACGCAACTGGTCGCCTTCGCCCTTGAAGTAGGCGTCGGCGGTCTCGCAATGCTCCACGCGGTCGGAGCGGAAGTTGCGGATCGCCGACCGCAATTCGCACCACGCGACGATATTGGTGGTCTGCGAATAGTAGATCAGCGCGATCGGCCGGACGGTCCGCTCGGTCGCGCGACCGAGTTCATCGCGATAATCAAGGCTGAGCTTCTGCTCGTCGCGGATCGCGCGGCGGACGGTGCCGAGATCGACGCTGACAGGCGCCTCGGCGGCCGATCCCCAGGCATAGAGTGCCCGCCGGTTCATCGCCTGTCGCAAAGGCAGGGGAACAGCGCCGGCGATCTTCTGGTTGACGCGCTTCGCGGCGTGCTTCAGCTCCTCGTCGCCGGTGCGCTCCAGCAGCGCCAGCGACAGCACGATCGCCTCGACCTCCTCGATCGAGAACATCAGCGGCGGCAGGTCGAAACCCGGCCGCATGATGTAGCCGATCCCACGCCCGCCTTCGATCGGCACCCGCATCGCCTGCAAGGCGGCGATATCCCGGTAGATCGATCGGACTGTCACCTCGAGCGCTTCGGCCATGACAGCCGCCGTCAGGGGCTGTCGCGCCAGTCGCAGCATCTGGATGATCTCGAAAAGGCGCGAAGCCTTGCGCATTTACCTCTCCATGAACCGACGCTCCTGACAATACACTGTCAGTTGGGCCCCCGTATACATCCCCATATCGAATTGAAAAATAACGAACCTTCGAGGAAGGATCGTCAGATGAGGGACAGGCAACTGACATGACCTACACACAAAATCTCTGGCTCTACTTCACGCTCCTGTTCGGAATTATTGTCGTGCCCGGCATGGACATGCTGTTCGTGCTGGCGAATTCGCTGACTGGCGGGCGGCGGACCGGGATGGCGGCAACAGCGGGCATCATGGCGGGCGGCGTCGTGCATTCGCTCTATGGCGCGATCGGCGTCGGGATATTGGCCAGCCTGCTGCCATCCCTGTTCAACCCGCTGCTTTTCGCGGGCGCCGCCTACATGGCCTGGATCGGATACACCCTGATCCGCAGTTCGATCGTCGTGAACAGCGTCGAGGCCGATGCGTCGCGCTCCGGTTGGCGGGCCTTCCGCCGCGGTGCCGCCACCTGCCTGATGAACCCGAAGGCCTATCTGTTCATGATTGCCGTCTACCCGCAGTTCCTGAAGCCGATCTACGGGCCGATATGGCTTCAGGGCCTCGTCATGGGGGCGATGACGATGGCGACGCAGGCCGCAATCTACGGGACGCTCGCCCTGACGGCGGCCCGCAGCCGCACTCTTCTTGTCTCCAACCCCGCTGCAACCGTGATGGTCGGCAGGGTGGCCGGCGCGCTCCTCGTCGCCGTCTCGATCCTGACCGCTTGGCAGGGTTGGCGGATGCCTGGATGAGCGGGGCTGTGCGAACCGATTAGAATACTGAAATGATTGCGCTATCACCCACTTGTTACTTCGTGCCGGGCATAAGTTTGACATCATGCCGCCGTTGAAACGAAGCGCCGGGCTTCGGATCTCGGTCTCGAAGAGGAGTGAAGATATGCGCATGAAAGCAATTGCCGCGGCGGTCCTGGTCGCGGGCATGGGGGTGAGCACGGTCTTTGCGGCCGGCGAAGGAACGCATGATGCGCGCGTTGCGATGATGAAGAAGATCGGCGGCGCCACGGGCTCGCTCGCTTCCATCGCCAAGGGCGAGAAGCCCTACGACGCCGAAGCGGTGAAGACGGCGCTCGCGACGATTTCGGAAACCGCCAAGGCCTTCCCGGATCAGTTCAAGCCGGGCACGGAAAACGCATCCGCGGATTCCGAAGCAAGCCCGAAGATCTGGGAAAACATGGATGATTTCAAGGCGCGGGCGCAGAAGCTTTCGAGCGATGCCGATGCGCTGGTTGCGCAGCTTCCCGCCGATGCCGCAGGCGTTGGCGCCGGCCTCAAGACCCTCGGCGCGAGCTGTGGCGGCTGTCATCAGAACTACCGAGTGAAGAAGGATTAGCCGACCCATTCGCCATCATTGCGATCCGCCGCGGCCTTGCCCGCCCGGCGGATCGCTTTATGTTTGAGCGCCTGTAGTGGCCAAGGGGGCGGAATATGGTTCGCAGGTTTATCCGGTTTCTACTCTGTCTCGTCGGCATCGCGGTGGTCGGCGGCGCGGTGTTCTACGTGATAACGGCGCCGAACCCGCTGCCCGACAGCCACTGGTCGGGGCTCGGCGAAGCCGATGTGAAGAACGGCGAAACGGTTTTCTGGGCCGGCGGTTGCGTCAGCTGTCATGCCGCGCCCGGAGCCCAGGGCGATGCCAAGCTGGTGCTATCGGGTGGACTGGCCCTGAAGAGCCCGTTCGGAACCTTCCATGTCCCGAATGTTTCTCCCGACGAGAAGGCAGGTATCGGTACCTGGACGCTCGCGCAGTTCGGCAACGCCATGAAGCGTGGCGTGGCGCCGAACGGCGACCATCTCTACCCGTCCTTCCCCTACGGCTCCTATGCCCGGATGAGCGACAAGGACGTCAACGATCTGTTCGGCTATCTGAAGACGCTGCCGAAGAGCGCAAACGTCGCGCCGCCGCACGAGCTGCCGTTCCCGTTCAATATCCGGCTCGCCCTGGGGGGATGGAAGTTCCTGTATTTCAACGAGCAACCGCGCGTCGCGCTCGAAAACCCCGACGAGAAGGTCAAGCGTGGCCAGTATCTCGTGGAAGGTCCCGGCCATTGCGGAGAGTGTCATACGCCGAGAGACGCGCTGGGCGGTTTCAAGCCGGATATGTGGCTTGCGGGCGCTCCCAATCCGGAAGGCGAGGGGCGCATCCCGGATATTACCCCGGGTTCGAAGGCAATCGGCTCCTGGAGCGAGGGTGATATCGCCAACTACCTCGAAACCGGATTCACGCCCGATTTCGATTCAGCCGGCGGATCGATGACCGAAGTACAGCAGAACATCGCGCATCTGCCGAAGTCAGATCTCGAAGCGATCGCTGCCTATCTCAAGGCCGTCCCGAGCCATTGAGGCGGCCGATCGCGTCTCAGGCCGCCTTCGGCTGGTGCTCGGCGCCGAACATCAGCACGTATTGATCGAGCTCGTCGCCGCTGTGGCCGAGCGCCCGATAGATCTCCGCCGCGAATGTCACGGGTGCCGAGCCGGCCGCCGTGACGATCTTGCCGTCGCGCACCGCATGCGGTCCGTCGCGATAGCGTGTCTTGCCGGTATATCCCGGAGCGGCGGCGATGAAGTCCGCGGCATTGCTGGTGTGCAGGACGCGGTTGAGAACGCCGGCGCCGGCGAGTGGCAGTGTCGCGCCGCAGATCGCCGCGACGACCTTGCCGTGCGCGATGAAGTCCTCGACGATTTCAGCGACGTCGGGCGCCTTGTCCGTTTCCCATATCGTGCCACCGCAGAGCACGAGAGCGTCGAATGCGTGAGCGCGAAGATTGTCGGTACTGATATCGGGCGCCACGCGCATGCCGCCCATCGATCGCACGTCGGCGCCATCGGGCGCGGCCGTCACCACGTCGAAGCCGAAATAGGTGCGCGCCGAAGCCGTCAGCGGCGCAACCTCCCAATCGGCGAAACCTTCGGTGAGCAGGATTGCAAGTCGGGTCATTGCCTTCTCCTTGCCGGGAGTGGGCGGCTGCTGCCGCTCACGCCAGAGCTTGCATATAGCGCATGCCTGTGACCGGGCGAGGGACGAAGTCCATGTTCTCGTAGAAGCGGTGCGCCTGCACGTTGCCGGTGGCGGCGCTGACCGAAAGATAGGCGCAGCCCGCCGAACGGGCCGTATCGCGCGCACGGTTGACGAGATGCTGGCCGATGCCGTGGCCGCGATGGCCGTCGCGAACGAAGAGGTGATGCAGGTCCATGCCGCGCGCACCGTCCTGCGCCCTGTAGAGCGGGACGAGAATGGCGTAGCCGATCAGGCCATTGTCGGTTTCGGCAACCAGCGCATTGATCCACGGCACCGGGCCGAAGAGGTCGCGTTCCAGCTGCTCGGGGGTAGAGGCCGCTGCGTCGCCGTGATGGGTGGCCAGCAGCGCTATCATCTCGTTGAGTTCCGGCAGATCACGCGGCTTGGCGGCACGGATGTTGATCACCGGCGGGCGGATCAATGAAATTTCGCTGTCTTCGATTTCAATCATGGTCCTGCGTCCTTTTGTGGTTTTCTGCCGTCAGGACGCTGCCGATACAACAAAGCCGCCTGACGGCGGCTTGTTGACAATATGATCTTGTCCAGCCGCCCTTTACAGGTACAGCCAAAAATACGAGCTGGTGATGTGCGCGTTCTTGATCATGCGCAGATACATCGGCGGAAACGTGGTCCTTGTCAAGCCATCGCTGAAATGGCGGGAGACCGTGGGTGCGCCGACATGGTTCTTGTCACTCAAGTGCATCCCATATACTATACCCCCCTATCCTATATTGGAACGACGATGTCACACACCACGCACCATAAGAAGAAACTTCTCGCCAGGGTCGGTCGGCTGAAAGGCCAGATGGAGGCTGTCGAGCGGGCGCTGGAAGGCGAGCGTCCCTGCGGCGAAATCCTGCAGCTGCTCGCGTCCATTCGCGGTGCGCTGAACGGTCTGACCGGCGAGGTTCTCGACGATCATCTGCACGAGCATGTCCTGCATGCCGCCGATGACAAGGCGAGGGGCGAGGCCGTGCAGGAAATATCGGAAGTATTGCGGACCTATATCCGCTGACGACGACGGGAAGGAAAGCCATCATGGCTGCGCATACCGAAGGGTTCGGACACGAGCACGTTTTTCTCGGCGACGACCATGACAACAACGCTCGCAAGGTGTGGCTGGTCATCGCCCTGACGACTGTGATGATGGTGATCGAGATCGCCGCAGGCGCCTATTACGGCTCCATGGCGCTGGTCGCCGATGGCTGGCACATGTCGACACACGCCAGCGCGCTGCTGATCGCTGCCATCGCCTATCTCTACGCGCGCCGGCAGGCACACAATCCGCGCTTTACCTTCGGAACCGGCAAGCTTGGCGATCTCGCCGGCTTCGCGAGCGCGATCATCCTCGCTCTCATTGCGCTGCTGATGGCCTGGGAGAGCATCGTTCGCATCCTTCATCCGGTCGCGATCAGTTTCAGCCAGGCGATCGGCGTGGCGGTGGTCGGCCTGCTGGTCAATCTCGTCAGCGCCTGGATACTCAAGGACAACCATCATCGCGCGCATGGCCACCATCACGGGCACGGCGACCACGCTCACCACGGCGAGCATGCTCGCCACGGGGATCACGCCCATTCCGGTGCGCATGCGCACCATGCGACCGACAACAACATGCGCGCCGCCTATGTGCATGTCATCGCCGATGCGCTGACCTCGGTTCTTGCGATCGTCGCGCTGCTGCTCGGCAGCTACTATGGCTGGCTGTGGCTCGATCCACTGATGGGCATCGTCGGCGGCCTGATCATCGCCCAGTGGGCGTTTGGCCTGATGCGCTCTTCGGCGACCGTTCTGCTCGATGCGATACCGGATCGGCAGAAGCTGCCGAACGAGATCCGCACCGCGATCGAAACCGAAGGGGAGCGCATTACCGACCTGCATGTCTGGCAGGTCGGGCCGGGTCACCACGCAGCCATCGTAGCACTGACGGCGCCGGTCGCCCGCCCGCCGGCCTTCTACAAGGCGAAGCTGGAGCGGTTCTCCGAGCTTTCGCACGTCACTGTCGAGGTGACGCAGGCGGCCTGAGGCGACGCGAGCGAGCCACAATCTGCTTCTAGCGATAGTATGGAATGATTCGTTCAGAGGGTTTCATGCATCGTTTCTCGATCCGCCGCCGCGCGCTTCTCGGCTCGGCCCTGTTGTCCCCCGCGCTGTTCCTGCCGTCCTGGGCATGCGCGGCGGAAAGCGACGACGAGATCGATCGCCGCATTGCTGCGCTCGAGAAGCAGATCGGCGGCGGCATCGGCGTGTCGGTCATCGACACGCAGACGAACATCAGCTTCGGCTACCGCGAAACCGAAAGCTTTCCGCTGTGCAGCACCTTCAAGGTGCTCGCCGCCGGCTTCGTGCTGTCACGCGTCGAAAAGGGTGAGGAGAACCTCGAGCGGCGCATCATCTACGACACCGACAAGCTGGTGACCTATTCCCCCGAAACGGGCAAGCACGTCGGCGGCGATGGCATGAGCGTCGGAGACTTGTGCCAGGCGGCCATCACGCTCAGCGACAACACCGCTGCCAATCTGCTCCTCGAAAGCTTCGGCGGCCCCAAGGAACTGACCAACTGGCTGCGCACCTTCGGAGACGCCTCGACCCGTCTCGATCGTTGGGAAACCGATCTGAACGAGGCAAAGAAGGACGACCCGCGGGACACCACCACGCCCGACGCGATGCTCGATACACTGGGCAACCTGACGCTCGGATCGGTGCTGTCCGAGCCCTCGCAGAACACTCTTGTCGAATGGATGGTGGCGAATACGACGGGCGGAGCGCGGCTGCGCTCGGGCCTTCCCGATGACTGGAAGATCGGCGACAAGACCGGCACCGGCAACAACGGCTGCGCCGCCGATATCGCCATCGCCTGGCCGCCCGGTCACGGACCTCTGCTGATGACGGTCTACGTCAAGCAGGCAAGCGTGCCGGTGGCCGACATCAATCCTGTTTTCGCAGAAGTCGGCCGCATCGTCACCGACATGGTCGGATAAGTCTTTTTCTTCAAGGAGATGCGCCGGAAATGTGAATCTCCGTCGCATTCAGCTGAATCAGTTTATGAAGATCTCAGGCGCCGACGATCGTGTCGGCGTCCGGCTTGTCCTTGCTGTCGTCGCCGGTCAGCTGCCGCTTCAGTTCATCGGCGATCTGCTTGTCGACGGCCGCGCGTTCTTCCGGCGGCATGGACGCCAGTTCGTCTTCGGTGATCCCGAGGCTCTTGAGAACGCTGTCGCGGATCCGTTCCGCCGGCGTCTTGTCGGCAAGCTCGGTGAACTCCGAGATGACGGCGTCATGGCGCGCTTTCGAGGCATCCTCGGTTCCGTCCATGGTCGTCGTGCCGCTCGCCTGCAGCGCCCACATCGTGCTGGAGATCGATGTCGGCGTGGTGCTTGGCTGCAGCGCCGCGCCGCTCTGGCGAACGCTGACCTCGGTATCGCCAGTCTGTTGCTTGTTGCGCTGGCCGGATTGGCTGAAAAGGTTGCTCAATCCATAGGTGCTGGAAACGCTGCTGCCGATCTTCATGAAAATCCTCCCTGAAACAATGGGCGGGAGAATGGCGCGCAAGGCCTGCCCGGAGCTTGCATCCTTGACGAGGTGGCCACCGCAGCGATGGCCACCGATCATTTTTCTCTTATGGGAGCGCGTAGCCGATCACATAGTCGCCGGGCTTGGTTCCGATAGAGCCGTGCCCGCCGGCCACCATGACGACGAACTGCTTGTTGTCTGATGTCGTGTAGGTCATCGGCGTCGCCTGGCCGCCGGCCGGCAGACGGGCCTGCCAGAGCTGATTGCCATTCGTCACGTCATAGGCGCGCAGGTAGTTGTCGACAGCGGCGCCGAGGAAGGCGACGCCGCCCTTGGTCAGCATTGGACCGCCGATGCCGGGCACGCCGACCTTGAAGGGCAGCGGCAGCGGCGTCATGTCGTGCACCGTCCCGTTTTTCAGCTTGTAGGCCGTCTTGCCGGTGAGGAGATCGACGCCGGCGACATAGCCCCAAGGCGGCGCCTGGCAGGGGATCTTGAGCGGTCCGAGGAACGGCCCCATGAAGACACCGTAGGGCGCGCCATCGTTGCGGTTGAGGCCCTGTTCGCTGCCCTTTTCATCCTGGCTCTTTGGCGGGATGTCGGCGGCCGGAACCAGCCGCGAGGTGAAGGCAAGATAGGTCGGCATGCCGAACATGATCTGCCGCTCCGGGTCGATAGCGACGCTGCCCCAGTTGAAGGTGCCGAAATTGCCGGGATAGATGATCGAACCTTCAAGCGACGGCGGCGTGTAGCGGCCCTCGTACTTGTAGCGATGGAATTCGATGCGGCAGGCGAGCTGGTCGAGCAGCGTCACGCCCCACATGTCCTTCTCCTGCAGCGGCGGCGGCGAGAAGGTGAGGTCGGAGATCGGCTGCGTCGGCGCGGTATGATCCTCGGGGATCGCGCCAGCTGGTGCCGGGATTTCCTTGAAGGGAATGATCGGCTCGCCGGTACGCCGGTCGAGCACGTAGATATCGCCCTGCTTCGTCGGGCCGACGAGCGCCGGAACGACAGTGCCGTCAGGCTTCTTCATGTCGAACAGCACCGGCTGCGCCGGCACGTCCATGTCCCAGAGATCGTGATGGACGAACTGCTGCACCCACTTCAATTGTCCGGTGTTGATGTCGAGCGCCGCGATCGAAGACGAGAACTTCTCGACGTTCTCGCTTCTGTTCATGCCGAGCTGGTCCGGCACCTGGTTGCCGAGCGGGATGTAGACCATGCCAAGCCCGTCATCGACGCTGAGCACCGACCAACTGTTCGGGGAGTTGGTCGTATAGGTCTGGCCCTCTGGCAGGGGCGTGGTCACGTCGGGATTGCCCGAGTCCCAGTTCCAGATCAGCGCGCCGGAATTGATGTCGAAAGCGCGGATGACCCCCGACTGTTCCTGCGTCGAGTAGTTGTCGTTGACGGCACCGCCGATAATCAGCTTGCCGGCGACCGCGACGGGCGGCGAGGTCGAGTAGTAATAGCCGGCCGGATTGTACTTCATGCCCTTTTCGAGGTGCAGCACGCCCTGTTCGGCAAAGCTCGTGCAGACCTTGCCGTCGAGCGCATCGAGCGCGATCAGCCGGGCATCCGAGGTCGGCAGATAGACACGGTCGACGCAGGGCTGGCCTGCGGCGACAGACGTGTCGTGGTAGTAGGTCACGCCGCGGCAGGTCTGGTGCTGGCGGTCGGGATTCATGCCGGAATTGGCGTCGTACTTCCACTTCTCCTTGCCCGTCTTCGCATCGAGCGCGATCGCCCAGTTATGCGGGGTGCAGAGATAGAGCATGTCGCCGACCTTCAGCGGCGTCACCTGGTAGGTCGTCTCGCCGACATCGTCAGGCCGCTTCACGTCGCCCGTCTGATAGCGCCAGACCTCCTTGAGATCCTTGACGTTGCCGGTGTTGATCTGGTCGAGCGGCGAGTAGCGCTGACCGAACGGCGTGCGGCCATATTGATGCCATTCGCCGCTCTGGACCGTACCGCCGAAGGTCGGTGTGCCAGACACCTGCGTCGGCAAGGTCCCGTGCATGTCGTGCGGATCCGTCGTCATCGAATAGCCGGCGACGACGATTGCGAGAAGCAACGGGATTGCGAGAGGCCACGGATTGGCACCGTAGGACATCCCCGTCGGGCTGAGGAAGCCGAGCGGCCTACGGATCCACGGCGTCAGCAGCCACAGGCCGAGCAGAATGACCAGACCGCCGCGCGGCCCGAGCTGCCACCAATCGAAGCCGACTTCCCAGATCGCCCAGACAAGGGCAACGACAACAAGCAGTGCATAGAGCCAGAGGGCCGCCGCCCGGCGCATCAACAGCAGGATCGCCGTGAGGAGGAACATCACGCCGGCGAAGAGATAGAAGAAGCTACCGCCGAGCAGCACCAACCAGAGCCCGCCGCCGCCGAGCGCCAGCCCGAGGAGGATGAAAATAATCGAGGTAATGACGATTGCCATTAAGGGGGACTCCCGCTGACGTTGGCCGGGTGCGATGAAAACGCGAAAAAAGCGTGCTAATCAGCGAGATAGAGCGAGCGCAGTCAGCGTCAACTGCGACCATAGGTGTCAGAGGGGAATGGGCCTCGCCCGGTCAGGTGCCGCAGAAGGTCTGCAGCACGCGCTCGTCCGGCTTCGGCGGTTCCATATAGGAGGCAAAGCCCGGCTGGTCGTCGTAGGGCTTGGCGAGAACCGCAAGCAACGCTTCGAAGAGCGAAAAATCCGCATCCTCGACGGCCGCGCTGATCGCTTGCTCGATGCGATGGTTGCGCGGGATGAAGGCGGGATTGACCGCGCGCATCGCCGCCCTGCGATCCGCCTCCGACCGGCCGTCGTCGCGAGCAAGGCGGTCGCGCCAGCGGCCAAGCCATTCGCGCGCGCCATCCGGTTCGCGGAAGCTCGAGAGGAACAACGCCTCGCCGTCACCGGCAGCAGCGGCGTCGGAAAGGCGGCGGAAGGCGAGGGTGAAGTCGGCCTGTTGCGCCTGCATCGCGGCGAGCAGCGACTGGATGAGCTCAAGATCGCCATCCTCGACGGTCGCAAGGCCGATCTTCTCGCGCATCCCGCGCAGCCAACGGATTTGGAAGCGCTCGCCATATTGCTGGATAACAGCGTTGGCGAGTTCGAGCGCCTTTTCGGCATCCGGGTCGAACAGCGGCAACAGCGTTTCGCCGAGACGCGCCAGGTTCCATTGGCCGATGCCGGGCTGGTTGGCATAGGCATAGCGGCCGCCTTGATCGATCGAGGAAAAGACGGTGCCGGGATGGTACTCGTCGATGAAGGCGCAGGGGCCGAAATCGATCGTCTCGCCCGAGATCGTCATGTTGTCGGTGTTCATCACGCCATGGATGAAGCCGACCTGCAGCCATCTGCCGATCAGGGCGGCCTGCCGCTCGCAGACGGCCTCGTAGAGCGCCAGATAGGGATTGTCCCTGTCCTTAAGTTCCGGATAGTGCCGATCGATCACATAATCGGCCAGCGCCCGCACGCCATCGGTATCGCCGCGCGCGGCGAAGAACTGGAACGTGCCGACGCGGATATGGCTTGCCGCGACGCGGGTAAACACAGCACCCGGCAGGATGTTTTCGCGATAGACGGGCTGCCCGGTCGAAACCGCGGCAAGCGCCCGGGTTGCCGGCACACCGAGCGCATACATCGCCTCGCTGACGATGTATTCGCGAAGCACCGGGCCAAGGGCAGCCCGGCCGTCGCCACGGCGCGAGTAGGGCGTCTGTCCCGCACCCTTCAACTGGATGTCGCGCCGCTGGCCGGTGCGATCGATCACCTCGCCAAGCAGGATTGCCCGCCCGTCGCCGAGGAGCGGCACGAACGAACCGAACTGGTGCCCGGCATAGGCCATCGCCAGCGGATCGGCGCCTTCGGGCACGAGATTGCCCGAGAAGATCGCCGCACCGTCGCGCTTCAGCGCCGCGACATCGAGGCCGAGTTCTTCCGCAAGCGCTTCGTTCAGCTTGATCAGCCAGGGCTCGGCGGCCTGCGAGGGCGCCTGACGCGTGAAGAATTGCTCCGGCAACCGCGCATAGCTGTTGTCGAAGGGGAAGGGCGCGCCGGTTGGTTCGGTCTCTGGCAGGATCTGTGTCATGCCTCATAGGTAGGGTCCGGCACCGATTGCCGCAAGCGATAAGCGATGGTAGGATTTTATCCTACTTCTGTGTGGAGCGTGTCCGATGGAAAAGTTGAGCATCACTTTGCCGACCGAAATGGTCAACGTGATCAAGGCAGAGGTCGAGGCTGGCACGTTTGCCTCGACAAGCGAGGTACTGCGGGAAGCCATGCGCGTCTGGATGCGGCGCGAGGAAGAACACAGGGAGCGCATTGCCGCGATCCGCGCCAAGGTGCAGGCGTCTTTGGATGATCCAAGGCCGAGCCTCAGCAGCCGGGAAATGAAGGACGCGATAGACGCCCTCTTTGCAAAACACCGGTGAGCCATGGAGAGCTATCGGGTAGAGTATCGGCCAGAGGCACTTGAAGCGACGGTCGCTATCGTCGCGTATGTTCTTGAGGCAAGTCAAAATCGCGTCACGGCCGAACGCTACATCGAACGCCTTTACGACCGTTGCGAGCGTATCGGTGACGCACCGTTTGCGGGTGTGGCGAGATCGGATCTCGGCGCCAATCTGCGCATGGCGGTCTTCGAGAAAAGCATCGTGATACTCTACGCGGTCGAGGATAACGTGGTCAGCATCACCAATATCTTCTCCGGCGGACAGGACTACCAAACACTGCTGCGCGACCACTGAACCGGGCGCCTCGCCAAGCCATTCCGCGACGACACGGCTGCCTTTCCATATAAGCATAACGACGCCACATTTGCGGGCGTATACAAAGGTCTCTAATCCCCTTTTGGCATTACGCCATACCATACCGCGGCCATCGCTTCCGCGCCGGCCACGCCATTGCGAGTGATCCCTGACGATGTCGGATCAGATCTACCAGGCGGCTGCCATCGGGCGCGCCAAGCCGAACTTCCGCGTTATTGCGATGATCGTGGCGAGCGCCATGTTTATGGAGCAGCTCGACGCAACCGTCCTGGCAACGGCGCTGCCGACCATGGCGCGCGACTTCGGCGTCAGCGCTCCATCGATGAGCATCGCGCTGACCTCCTATCTTCTCAGTCTGGCGATCTTCATTCCGGCGAGCGGCCTGATCGCCGATCGCTTCGGTTCGCGCACCGTCTTCCGCTCGGCGATCGCCGTCTTCATGGCCGGCTCCATCTTCTGCGCACTGTCGCCGAACCTCCTCTGTCTGGTGCTGGCGCGATTGCTGCAGGGACTTGGCGGGGCGATGATGCTGCCGGTCGGCCGTCTCGTGCTGCTGCGCAGCGTCGACCGCAAGGACATGGTCAACGCCATGTCGTGGCTGCTGGTGCCGGCGCTGATCGGCCCGATCCTCGGCCCCCCGGTCGGCGGCCTGATCGTCACTTACCTCGACTGGCGGTGGATCTTCTACATCAACGTTCCGATCGGCATCATCGGCTTTACCCTGGTCTCGATCTTCATCGAGGATTTCAAGGGCGAGGAGAAGCGTCCGTTCGACACGATCGGCTTCATCCTCTCCGGCATCGCGCTCGGCTCCCTGCTGTTCGGTTTTGAAAGCTCGAGCCGTCCGGGCGAGGGCGCCTTCTCGCTGTTCCTGATCGCCATCGGCATGCTCTTCGGCATCGCGTACCTGAAGCACGCCCGCCGCCACCCGTCGCCGATCATGGATTTCTCGCTGATGAAGGTGCCGAGCTTCGGCACCTCGGTCATCGCCGGATCGCTGACCCGCATCACGCAGGGCGCCCAGCCCTTCCTGTTGCCGCTCTATTTCCAGCTCGGCTTCGGCCTGTCTGCGGCGAAGGCCGGTCAGCTCGTCACCGCAGCGGCAATCGGCTCGATGGCGATGAAGGCCTTTGCGCCGCGCGTGCTGCGCCGCTTCGGCTTCCGCAACGCCCTAGTGGCGAACGGCGTCGTCGCCACAGTCGGCTATGCGCTCTGCGCCGCCTTCCGGCCGGACTGGCCGCTGGCACTGATCTTCGCGATCCTGGTCATGTGCGGTTTCTTCATGTCGTTCCAGTTCACCGCCTACAACACCGTGGCCTACGACGCCATCGACCGTGACCGGATGAGTTCGGCCACCAGCTTCTATACGACGTTCCAGCAGCTGATGCTGTCGCTCGGCATCTGCGTCGGCGCGCTGGCGCTGCACACCTCGATGGTGGCCAACGGCAGCGAGACGCCGCAGCTCCTCGATTTCTCCGCTGCCTTCCTCTTCGTCACCGCGATCTCGATCACCGCGACGTTCTGGAACCTGCGCTTCTCCAGAAACGCCGGCGCCGACATCAGCGGCCATGATGCCGGCAAGGCCGCGCACGCCTCCGAGCACTAAGCGTCAGGCAGCACTCGGAAGGGCTGGCAGGCACGCCTCGCAGATCGCCGCGACATGCCGGTGATCGGTGCCGCAACAGCCGCCGACGATCCTGACGTGCGGCATTGTCTGCATCAGCTCCTTGTAGCGCTGACCAAGATCGACAGGGTCGCCGGCATCCAGCGTTTCGCTCTCGTCGAGTTCGGCATGGCTCATGCGCGACGCATTGGCCCGCAAGCCATAGATCCGCTTGGTCCATCCGGCACGGTGATCCAGCGCCTCGGTGAAATGCGTCGGATGCGCGCAATTGATCATGTAATAGGCCACCGAGCCGCCGGTCGCCGCATCCGTCGTCTCGATCGCGTCCTGCATAGTGCGCCCTGTCACCAGCCGGCCATCCGTCTCGACCGTGAACGAGATCGCGCAGGGCATGCCTCGCGCCGCCGAAGCGCGCGCGACGCCGATCGCCTCGTCAATGTTGGTCAATGTGAACGCGGCCACCATGTCGGCTTCACTTTCCGCGAAGCTGCCGATCTGGACGCTGTGATAGTCCTCACTCTCGGTCGCATCCATGTTGCCGGCCTTGTAGCCGTCGCCGCGCGGGCCTATCGCGCCGCTAAGCACGATCGGTCTTTCCGGCTGCTCGTATTTCGCGCGCAGTTCGGCCAGCAGATCGATGCCTGCAATATTGGCCGCATGCAGCGCTTCACGCGTGTAATGGAGCTTCTCGCCCCAATCCGGATTGGCCCGCCATGTCGGCGTGTCCAGGATGAAGCCGGCGCCGTGCTTGCGGGCGATCTCAAGATAGCGACGATAGTAGGCTTTCAGCCGGTCACGTCCGTCTTGCGAAGACAGCATGACGAAGGAAGCGAAGTGCGGAAGTTGCAGGCCGTCATGGAAAATAAAGGTCGTCTCCATGCCGCCATCGCTCACGAAGACGCCACCGTCGAGTTGCGGCAAGCTGTGTCGGTAGGTCGCCATCGGATCCCTCCTGTACCAGACCAAAGGAATGCTGCATGGCGAGAATGTTTATTAAGTGTGTTCTAAAATAGGCGGCCGCCTGCTCAGCCGGCTTCCATATCCGCCGCCATCTCGGCGAGCTTGCGCACTGTGTTCATGTTGCGCGCGGTTCCTGGCTTCAAGGCCGGCAGCTTGAGCTTCGATTTGCCCGAACCGATAGGGAAATGGACGTAGATTTCCCGCCCGGCAACGACGGCTTCCTCGCCATCCGGCGCGACCATTCCGTTGAGGGCGTCTTTGGGCGCGGACCTGGGCAGGAAGGTCACCAGCAGATAGTTGGGCTTGGCGTCGGCGAAGGGTGTATTGGCGACGACCGCCTCCAGCTCCTTGCGGCTGCGCAGCATCACGCCGGGCTTCTTGCCCAGCAGTCTTCCAAGCGCGTCATCAAGCTTCTGCTCGACCTCGGCCTCCGCTGCATCGGCGCGAAACAGCACGTTGCCGCTCTGGATGTAGGTCTTCACATCGCTGAAGCCGAGCTCTTCACAAGCCGCCTTCAGCGTTGCCATCGGCAGCTTGCCCGTGCCGCCGACGTTGATGGCTCTCAGGAGCGCCACATAGACCGTCACGGGCTCCTCCAACCTCTTACATCTTGCCGGCGACCTTGATCGCGAAGGCATATTCGAAGGCGATTTCCTCGAGGCGCTGGAAGCGTCCCGATGCGCCGCCATGGCCGGCATCCATGTTGGTCTTCAACAGGATCGGCGCCGAGCCGGTGGTCTTTTCGCGCAGCCGCGCCACCCACTTCGCCGGCTCCCAATAGGTGACGCGCGGATCGGTGAGGCCGCCGAGCGCCAGGATCGGCGGATAGGCCTTCGCCTCGACATTGTCGTAGGGCGAATAGGCGGCGATCTGCTCGTATTCTTCGCGGCTCTCGATCGGGTTGCCCCATTCAGGCCATTCCGGCGGGGTCAGCGGCAGAGTGTCGTCGAGCATGGTGTTCAGCACGTCGACGAAGGGAACGGCGGCGATCAGCCCGGCGAACTTTTCCGGCGCCATGTTGGCAACGGCGCCCATCAACATGCCGCCGGCCGAGCCGCCCTCGGCGATGATGTTCTTGTAGGAGGTGAACTTCTCCTGATTCAGATAGTCAGCGGCTGAGATGAAGTCCTTGAAGGTGTTGGTCTTCTTTTCCATCTTGCCGTCTTCGTACCAGGCAAAGCCCTTGTCCTTGCCGCCGCGGATATGGGCGATGGCATAGACGAAGCCGCGATCGGCGAGCGACAGGCAGTTGGTGTTGAAGCCGGCCGGAATGGTGATGCCGTAGGCGCCATAGCCGTAGAGCAGGCAGGGTGCGGAACCGTCGAGCGGTGTGTCCTTGCGATAAAGCAGGGTGACCGGCACTTCAACGCCATCCCAGGCCGGCGCGAAGACGCGGCGGGTGACGTAGTCGTCGGGATTGTGGCCGGAGGGCACTTCCTGGGTCTTCAACAGCGTGCGCTCGCGCGTCACCATGTTGTAGTCGTAGAGTTGGCTCGGCGTTGTCATCGAGGAATAGGAGAAGCGAATGATGTCGCTATCGTATTCGGCGGCTCCCTGCAGGCCGAGCGAATAGGCTTCCTCGGCAAAGGCGATGGCGTGTTCCTCGCCGGTCTTGCGGTCGCGGATCATGATCTGCGGCAGGCCGTCCTTGCGCTCCAGCCACAGCAGGTGGCGGGCATAGGCCATGTGGCTGATGATGAGGGTGCCCGGCTTGTGCGGCACGACCTCGCGCCAGTTCGCCTTGCCCGGGTTTGCAACCGGCGCTTCCATGATCTTGAAATCCTTGGCGTCGCCGTCGTTCGTCAGGATGTAGAAGACGTCGCCGCCTTCCGTCATCGAGTATTCGATGCCTTCCTCGCGCTCGGCCACCAGCTTCGGCTCGGCCGTCAGGTCCTTGGTGGACAGCAGGCGGTATTCCGAGGTCTCGTGATCGTGGATGTCGATGTAGATGAAATCGTCGAGCAGCGAACCGCCGACGCCCATGAAGAAGCCCGCATCCTTCTCCTCGTAGACCAGCCGGTCCTCCGATTGAGGTGTGCCGAGGATGTGGTGGAACACCTTCGAGGGGCGGTGGTTCTCGTCGAGCGCCGAGTAGAAGAAGCTCTTGCCGTCAGGCGCCCAAGCGCCGCCGCCGCCGGTGTTCTCGATGACGTCGTCCATGTCCTCGCCGGTCGCAAGGTCGCGCACACGCAGCGTATAGAACTCGGAGCCCTTGTCGTCATAGCCCCAGATGCCGCGGCTGTGGTCGGTCGAGTGGTCGAGGCCGGCGAGCCTGAAGTAGGCCTTGCCGGCGGCCTCCTTGTCGCCGTCGAGCAAGACGGTGCGGATCGCCTCATCCTTGACGTCGCCGTCGCGCGGAGTGCGGAAATAACGGGGCTGTTCGCCGCCGGTTACGAAGAAGGTGCCGTAGGCGTAGTCGCCGTCCTTCATCGGAACGGAGCTGTCGTCTTCCTTGATGCGGCCGCGCATTTCCGCAAACAGCGTCTTCTGCAGCGCCTTGGTGTCTTCCATCGCCGCGTTCATATAGACGTTTTCGGCCTCGAGATGCTGGCGGATCGCGGGGTCGAGGATCGAAGGATCCTTGAACATCGACTGCCAGTTGTCGGCGCGCAGCCACGCATAGTCGTCGGTACGCGTGATGCCGTGGCGCGTATCGGAAAGCGGCTTCTTGGCGGCAGCGGGTGGGTTCGGCAGGTTCTTGAAGACGGTCAAGGAAAGCTCCGGATACGTGGTGTCAGGTGGGCAAGAGATAGAGGTGCGGATGCCTCCGATCAAGCGTCGAAGGTCCGACGAAATCACCTCTGCGTGAAAACCGAAGGAATGCTCACGTTGCCTTGATGTCACCACATTATTTAAGAAAGTCCGCTACGTCGCCCGGAATTTGCGCCCTGTTCGACCGTGGAAAGCACGGTTTTCCACAAGCTATTCCGGAATGAAGAATGCAAAGGAATCCTACTATAATGCCAAAACGCATCGTGTTGCTTCTGTCCGCTTTTAGCCTTGCCGTCCCTGCCTACGCAGTCGATCCCGCAATCAAGAAGCAACTGGAGAAACTCGACCCCGCAACGCGCCTCGAACAGAGCTGCGACACGGAGGCAATGAGCCGAATCAACAGCGACTCGACCGGCTACAAACCCGATAAAGTCATTGCCTATACCTTCAAGGATCCGGTCCCCAGCGACGACAAGCTGGAGGCGCCAGGTGCGGTCTTCCGCAGCAAGGGTGACTGGTATCATCTCTCCTACACCTGCATTACCGGCCCGCAGCACATCAATGTCCGCGATCTGCAATACAAGATCGGCGACAAGGTCCCGCGCGAGAAGTGGCCGAAATATTACCTCTACGATTGATCGGAAGGTCGCCTTCCTGAGGCCTTAGTCCGGGGGCATTAGCCGTCTCGGCGATGCTGGTGGCAGCGCCGCAAGCGTCATCGAACCGCATGGCGCCGACGCGCTGCATGGGTTATGCAGCGCTTCAATATCGAACGGCTTGTCACTGTTATGAATCGTATTTTCCTGATCCCGGCTCTGCTGGTCGCCTCCGTTTCCGCTGCATCTGCTGGCGTTCTCCCGTCGGCAGATGCGCCTGTTGTCAGCGCGCCAGCCAAGATCACGCCGCCGAAGAATAAGACCTCCTGGCCGAAGCTGGTCGAGCCGCATCTGCGCATCGCAAGCTCGGGCATCAAAGGCCATGCGCGCGTGGCGCTCACCTTCGATGCCTGCATGGGCAAGGCCGACGACCGCATTCTTTCGGTACTGGTGCGGGAGCGCATTCCCGCGACGATCTTCGTCACCGCCCGTTGGCTGAAGCATAATCCGCAGGCGCTGCAGGTTTTCCTTCAGAATCAGGATCTCTTCGAACTCGAGAACCACGGTCAGAACCATATTCCGGCCGTCGATACACCCGTCTCGATCTACGGAATTGCCTCGGCGGGCTCGCCCGAGGCGGTTCGTCAGGAAGTCCAGGGTGGTGCCGACGCCATGCGTGCGGCCGGTATTGCCCAGCCGCGTTGGTTCCGTGGCTCGACCGCGAAATATGACCTCTCCTCGATCGTCCAGATCCGTGAGATGGGATACCGCATCGCCGGCTATTCCGTGAACGGCGACGGCGGATCGCTGCTTGGTGCTGCTGTAACGGAAAAGCGGATTTCGTCGGCCAGGGATGGCGACGTCGTGATCTCCCATATCAACCAGCCGACCCATGCCGCCGGCGAGGGCGTTGCCAAGGCGATCCTTGATCTGAAGGCGAAGGGCGTCGAGTTCGTCCGTCTGCAGGATGTCGAAGACACGGGCGACGACCGGACAACCCAATAAGCGGACGTCAGTTGAACGGTGCCGGACGACCCGGCTGCCAATCGGCGGGATCGGCAAATCGCGGCGCGTCCCGGTCGAGAGCGAAATCGTCGAACCAGTCGCGATAGGTGCCGCCTATCATCGCGCCGATCACCTGGGTCGCGAGGTAGGAAAAGGTGATGCCATTGCCACCATAGCCATAGGCGGCATAGACATCAGGCATCGATGGCACAGGCCCGATCAGCGGCAACCCGTCCGATGTCTCGCCGAATGTGCCGCACCAGGCATAGGCGATCCGCGTGTCGGCTTTCGGCCAGAGCCGTTTCAGTTTCTCCCTGATGGCGCCTGCTTTCTGCGGCAACTTCTCGTCTCTTGCGGCGGGGTCTGTGGTCGGATCGTCTTCGCCGCCGGCGATGATCCGGCCGTCCGCTGTCGTCCTGACATAGAGATAGGGATGGCTGTCCTCCCAGATGAGACACTGATCGCGCCAGAGCGAAGCCGGATCCTGGGGAATGGTCGCGATTGCCCAGCTTGAGCTTGCACGATGAAGTTTCGGCATTTCGATGCCCGGCAGCGTATAGCCGGTCGCAAGCACCGCCGTCTTCGCCTCGATCTCATGGCCGTCTGCGGTTCCGGCAAAGACCCTACCGCCTTCGCAATTCAACGTTTTGACAGATGCGTTCAGCAATATCGCCCCCTGCTGCGCTGCCGATCGGAGCAGGCCGGTGGTAAGCAGCAGCGGATCGGCTTCGGCCGCTCCCAGCGAGCGGATGCCGGCGTCGCGATCGAGCTCGTATTGCGTGAACAGGTCGCAATGCTCGAGATAAACACTCGGCAGGCCGGCTTTCCGCCGCAGGGCGGCTTCGTTGGCAAGATCGCGCGCCCCCTCCTGGTTGCCGGCAAGGAAGAGCGATTGCCGCGGGCGAAGCTGGCAGGGAATGGCTAGTTCGGCGATGAGCTTTGCGAGCCCGGCAACGGACGCGGCGCTGCGCCGGTATATGCCGACGGCGCGCTCGAAGCCGTAGAGCTGTTCGAGTTCGCTGAGCGTCCTGTCTGTCTCCCATTGCAGCATGGCCGTGCTGGCGACAGTGCTGCCGAGGCCGGGTGTCTCACGATCGACAATGGCGACGCTGAGGCCGCGGGCGGCAAGATGCTGCCCCATCAAGGCGCCGGTGATTCCGCTGCCCACCACGAGAGCATCGACCTTCAGGCTACTGGTCAGGGGCAGGGCGTTTGGTGCCTGGCTCTCATGAGACCAGGGCGACCTGCCACTGACGAGGCGATCCTGCGTTGAGTCCTTGAGCTCGATCTCTGCCATCAGCCTGTCTCCATGCCGTCACTTCGGCAATTGCGGCTGCACTTTCTCTTCGATCAGCAATTCATCGACGATGGTCATGACGATCAGAGAAAGCGGCAGTGCAAGCATGGCGCCGACGGCACCCCACATCCATGTCCAGAACAGGATGGCGAGGAAAACGACGAAGGGGTTGATCTCCAGCCGCCGACCCATGACCGCCGGAAAGATCAGGTTCTCCATCAGAAGGTGCACGGTGAAGAAGGCCGCCGCCGGCAGCAGGCCGAACAGCAGCCCGTCATGGGTGATGACACCGGCAATGGCGATGGCGAGCGTCATCATCGTGATTCCGAGATAGGGAATGAAGCTCGATAGGAAAGCAAAGAAACCCCAGAGAATGGGCGCCGAAAGGCCTCCCGCATAAGCGATCACCATCATCGCGACGCCTAGGCAGGCATAGATCAGCGATGCGGTCGCGAAGTAGAAGCCGAGCACCTGTTCGACGCCGTTGGTCACCCGGATGGCTGCGAGCCGCTTCGGGCGGTCGCGGAACATCATGATGATCGATTTCCGCAGGCTGACGCGTCCGGCCAGGAACAGCAGCAGCGCGGCGAAGAAGATCAGCGTCTGGATCAGCGCCGGCGTCAGGTTGGCAGTTACGATATGCAGCACATTGCCGGTGTTTTCGAGGAGCTTGTCGGCCGACATCGGGCCGCTCTGGAAGGTCTCCGGCGTGATGTGCAGCCATTTGATCCGCTCGAGATAGGGCAACAGCCGGTTCATCGTCTTTTCGGCGAAGGCCGGGCCCTCGTTTGCAAGTGTCGTCAGCGGGCCGGCCAGCGAGTTGGCGACCAGGAAGATCAACAGCGCGACGCTGCTCGAGAGGATGACGGCGTTGGTGATGCGCGGAACGCCGAGCTTGGTCAGTTTTTCCGCCAGCATGCCGAGGATCATGCCGACGACGATCGCGAGCGTGAGCGGAATGAGGATAAGCGACATCATGTAGACGCCGGCCAGCGCAAGGATCGTGAAAATCCCGATGATCGCCCAGGCCATGCTCACATCGAGCCCGTCCTTCTCGACCCGGCGCAGCGGCGTCGGGGGCATGCTCTCCGTCGTCTCCGTCATGTTTCGCGCCCAGGCGCTTACGTGACGTTCATTGGCGACAACCTTGCTCGCCTGTTTGCGAATGCCATTGGCAATGCCCATGGAAGTTGGATCCCCGGAAGCCCCGTTGCTTCGCCGCCTAAACGCGAGATGGCACGGAAGAGTTCCGGGCATGCCCCGATATCGCCGCATCTTCACGGCATGTTGGACATGAGTTCGGCGGGGAGGCAGGGCCGCTTCCTGGCTGTTTCGAAGCGAAGCGCCGTTTGCGGCCCTGTCTGTTTGGCTCAGCGAGCCTCGCTGGTGGCTGGTTGCAGGACTGGATTGCGGCGCCGAAGGAAGGCCATGACCACGATGGCGGTCACCACCGTCACGCCCGCCAGAATCCCGAGCAAAGTCGAAAACGCATGGCCGTAGCCCTCGATCAGCGCGGCGCGTCCGGCCTCCGGCAGCGCGGCGATAGCCGCTTCCAGATTGCCGGTTACAAGTCGCTGCGCCGCCGTTGTCGCCGCCTCGCTGTCTCCCTGATCGATCCCACCGCGGACGAGTGCCGATAGCACGGCGGTCACGACAGCCAATGCCACCCCTTCGCCTGCGACGCGCGTCGTGCTGAAGATGCCGGTCGCCATGCCGGCGCGTTCCTTCGGGACGACGCTGACGGCAAGGCCATCCATCAATCCCCAGGGCAGGCTGATCCCGACGCCGATCGAGAGCAGCGGTGCGACGAGCAACGCCGGATGGCCGGTGGCGTCGATCTCCGACAGCCAGATCAATCCTGCAGCCGAGATCAGCAGGCCGACGCCGCAGATCGTCGCCGGTCCCAGCCATCGCGTCAGCAATCCCGAGACGATGGGCAGGATGAGCAGCGGCGCCGAAAGCGCGATCATCATTCGCCCGGCGCCGACCTCGCTCATGCCGTCTATGCCGACGAAGCGCACCGGCAGCAGGATCAGCAGCACGACGAACGCGTAGGCGGGTGCGGCGGCCAGCAGCTGGACGCCGACGAAGCGCGGGTAACGGAAGAGCGACAGATCGAGCATCGGTCGCTTCACCCTCCGCTCGATGACGCAGAAGAGCACCATCAGCAGCGCCGATGCCGCAAGCAGGGACACGACGGCCATGTCCTGCCAGCCGAGCTCCGGCGCGAGCAGGACGCCGTAGGTGAAGAGCGTCAGCGACAGCGTGAAGCTGATCGCGCCGGGCCAGTCGAGACCGGAGGCGGCCGGGTCGCGCGTTTCATGCAGGAACGACAGCCCTAGAATGAAGGCGACCGCGCCAAGCACAAAGACGAGCGCAAATATGGCGGGCCAGCCGAAGCTCTCGACCATCAGGCCGGAGGCGATTGGTCCGAAGGCGAGGCCGACGCCGAAACTCGAGCCGACGATGCTGAACGCGCGCATGCGCGCATGCCCGTCGAACTCCTGGGCAAGAGATGCCATGCCGCCGGAAAAAGCCGCCGCTGCGCCCAGCCCTTGCAGTGCCCGGAGTATGTCGAAACAGACGATATCGAAGGAGAAGGCGAGGCCGGCCGAGAAGATCAGGAAGGCGGCGAGCCCCGCAAGGAAGATGCGCTTGCGCCCGTAACTGTCGGCCAGCGCGCCGGCTGCCATCAGGCTGCTGCCGAAGGTCAGCATGAAGGCGTTGGTTACCCAGTTGAGCGCAATCGGGCTGCCGCCGAGGTCGCGGCTGATCGCGGGCAGTGCGACGGCAGGACCTGTAAATGTCAACGGCATGGCGGCAGCGGCGCAACAGACGCCGATGAGAGCCAGCGTCCTTGTTCTGGCCGGTGTTCGATCGATGATGGTCATGGAAAATCCGCGTGGTTGGAGGATCTGTGCGCAGACGGCGAGTGGGAAACCCGTTTGCATCTGCAACGCCACGAGGATAAATTTGCGTGAATGATCGGATAAGCCGTACGCTCGTCCAGTTATAATGGAATAATTCGCTCGAATGAGGTGCGCCGATGGACCAGTTCAATGGGCTCTCAGCCTTCGTGAAGACAGCCGACCTCGGCAGCTTCGTCTCCGCCGGTCGCGTGCTCGGCTTGTCGGCGTCGGCGGTCGGAAAGGCGGTCACCAACCTGGAACGACAGCTCGGCGTCCGCCTCTTTCAGCGCTCCACCCGAAGCATCAGGCTGACCGAGGAGGGGCGCCTGTTCCATGAACGCTGCCGCCGCGTGCTCGACGATCTCGATGATGCGCGCTCGTCGCTCGCACAGGCGGTCGCCGCGCCGCGCGGGCGCCTGCGGCTCAGCGTGCCGCTCGTCAGCTACCATCTCCTGCTGCCGATTCTGCCCGATTTCACGCGGCTCTATCCCGAGGTGGAACTCGACATCGATTTCAACGACCGGATTGTCGACCTGATAGAGGAGGGCGTCGATGTCGCGATCCGCAGCGGCAGCCTGCAGGACTCGCGCTTGATGTCGCGTGCCCTGCGGCCGTTCCAGATGCTGCTCTGCGCGTCACCGGATTATCTGGAGCGGCATGGCGTGCCGCAATGCCCCGCTGACCTGCATGAGCATTTCGGTGTCCGCTTTCGCTTTCCGAACAGCGGCAAGCTGCAAAGCTGGCCGTTGGCGCTGGCGCCCGGTCAGCCCGAACCCCTGTCGCGCACGGCACTGATTTGCAACAACATGGAGGCGCTTCGCGGCGCAACGCTCAGCGGTTTGGGGATTGGATGCATGCCGGATTTCCTGGCGCGTGGCCCGGTTGCCGAAGGACGGCTGCGCACCATTCTCGACGATCATATCGACGGCCCCGGCCAGTTTCACATGATCTGGCCGTCCAATCGCCACCTCTCGCCGAAGGTGCGCGTCCTCGTCGATTTTCTGACGAGAACGCTGTTTGCAAATCGCTGTGATCTTCCCGCCGACAGCAAGGCCGAGACGACCTAATCCGCCATTCAGGCAGCGAGCGTCAGGCCGATACCCCAGGGGTCGTGGAGAAAGACGCCGCCATTTCGCTTCTCGCTCTTGATCTCGAGTTCGTCGATCTTGGCGACGGCCTTGTCGAGCGAGGCCTTGTCGTTGAATCGAAGCGTATAGTCCGACAAACCGGTCATGCCGTCCGCGCGGGTGCCGGCACCGCGGCTGTTCCAGATGTTGGCGGCGACATGGTGATGGTAATCGCCGGTCGCAAAGAAGCTCGCACCCGGATAGCTCGCCATCAGCTTCAGGCCGAGGATGTCGCGGTAGAAGGCATCAGCCTCCGGAATGTTGCCGACCTGCAGGTGGATGTGGCCGATCGCCGTGCCATCGGCCATGCCGTTCCAGGTATCCTGCGGTGCGCTGTTGTAGAGCGCTTGCAGGTCAAGGCGCAGCGTCGCCATTTCCACTTTGCCGTCCTGATGGAATTTCCATTGGTCGTGCGCCCGGTCGGCATAGATCTCGATGCCGTTGCCCTCGGGATCGGAAAGATAGATCGCCTCGCTGACGAGGTGGTCGGATGCGCCCTCCAGAACGACGTTGTGGTGGGCGGCCTGGCGCAGCCAGCGGGCCAACTCGGTTCGGTCAGGCATCAGGAACGCCGTATGGAACAGGCCGGCGGCATTGCGCGGGGCGACACGGACGTCCTTGCCCGTGGTCAGTGCCAGAAGCGGCGTGCCGTTGACGCCGAGAACCTCGCCGTTGGCGCTCTTCTCGATAACGCCAAGGCCAAGCATGGATTGATAGAAACTCGAAACCAGCGGCAGGTCGGTAACGACGAGATGCGACTGATCGACATAGGCAGGGCGCGTCAGGGCGTAGGAAGTTTCAGTGGTCATGCGTCGTTCTCCTGCCGTGGATGGAAGAGGCGTACCGGCGGTGGCGACGAAAGCGCCGCCTGTAGCGATACCAAGGAATTTGCGCCGGTCCATGTGCCTCATAGGTCCCCTTGGTTGCTGTACTTGATCCCAATATGGCGGATTACCA
Source organism: Rhizobium sp. Root708 (assembly GCF_001429725.1). Taxonomy (GTDB): domain Bacteria; phylum Pseudomonadota; class Alphaproteobacteria; order Rhizobiales; family Rhizobiaceae; genus Rhizobium. The sequence goes on from NZ_LMHV01000043.1 coordinate 515,033, forward strand.
TTGTTCACATAAGTCCGGTTTTTGGCGATTCAGCGTTCGACATTCGTTGACGATAATATGTGCTGATCTTGATCTTGATCAAAGCGCCTTATCTACTTTCTGAGAGATATTTGTGCCACCGCGACACGCGATAGAGGGAGCGCTGGAATGTATAAGAAGATCATTGTCGCCATCGAAATCGGTGCGCTGGAGGATGGGGCGATGAGCTTCCGCAAGGCCGCGACCCTGCTCGACGAGGGTGGCGAAATCGTCCTGCTCAACGTCGTCGAGGACATCCCGACTTACGTGGCTGTGGACCTGCCGGTGGAACTGGTCGAAAACGCCGCCAAGGATGCGCGCTCGCGGCTGGAGGAGCTGATCCTGGCAACCGGTATTCCCGCCAATATCGAGATCAGCCATGGCCGGCCGGCCAGCGGCATCCTCGCCGCGGCTGAAGCCCACAATGGCGACCTCATCATCCTCGCGTCGCATCTTCCGGACTTCAGCAACTATTTCATCGGCGCCACCGCCGACCGGGTCGTGCGGCACGCCAAATGCTCCGTGCTGGTCGATCGAAGACGTCACGAAGCAGCCAAGAGATAATCACCCGATGGAGGGCCATATGAACGACGTCCAGGCCTACGAAAAGATACTGCGGGACCGGCAGCGCGAGTTGCAGTCGCGGCTCAGCCGCATCGACGTCGATCTCGGCCGCACCAAGGAACAGGACAGCGACGATCGCGCCACGGAGAGCGAAAACGACGAGGTTCTGGAAGGGCTCGGCCAGGCTGGACAGGAAGAGTTGCGCGCCATCGGTGCTGCTTTGGGGCGGATCGAGAAAGGCACTTACGGGCTCTGCGTACATTGTGGTCAGCCGATTTCCGGCAAGCGGCTGGAAGCCGTTCCCTATGCGCCGCTCTGCGAAGACTGCATGCGGCATTAGGCCCGGCGCCAGCTGCTAGATCCGTTTCTCCATACGAAAATTCGTGAGCCTCTGGCCCCGCTTTTCGACGCTCTGTTCTGCGATGAGCACGAACCCCCGTCGTTCGAAAAACGGCCTCGCAGTCAGGCTCGCTTCCGCGAACAGGCGCGACAGCGCCCATATTCGCGCCTGTGTTTCGACCGCCTGCAACAGCCGGCTGGCAATGCCCATGCCCTGATAATCCGGGTGCACGAACATCATGTCGAGATGCCCGTCGGGCTCCAGATCGGTAAAGCCCGCGGGCCTGCCGTCGATTTCGGCGATCCATGTCGGTCGGCTGGCCCGGCGCGCAGCCCAGGCCTCGCGATCCTCGACCTTGGCCCAGGCATCGATCTCGGCCGTACCGTAGTCCTTCGACGCCACCTCGCGGATGGCGCGCAGGAAAATCTCCACGGTCGCATCGCAGTCATCAGGCGTGTATAGCCTGATCGTCGGAAGGCTCTTCGAAGAGCTTATGTCATCGCCGGTCATCTCGCCTCCGCGCCAGTTGCGTGCGTCCGGTTTCGGTGCCACCATTCTATAGTGAGGACAAGGACGTTTCGCATGGGCGAGTTCAACGGGATCCGCTGGGCTTATGACAAATACGAGCTGATCGCCGATGGGATCGTCCACGGTGTCGGGCTTGCGCTTGCGCTGGTGGGGGCGACCGCCCTGATCTTCTACGCGACCGTCTGGAGTTCGCATGGGGAGCTCGCCGCCGCCTGGATCTACAGTCTCGGCCTTGTGCTGACCCTCGGCATTTCGTTTTCCTATAACGCCTGGCCGGTTTCCCGCACGAAATGGTTTCTTCGGCGGCTCGATCATTCCTCGATCTTCATCCTGATCGCGGCGACCTATACGCCGTTCCTGCAGCGCGGCGCGGACAATCCGCTGCTGTCAGGCATGCTGATCGCGATCTGGGTCGTGGCCGCGGCCGGCGTCTTGCTGAAATGCGTGTTCCCCGGACGCTACGACAAGCTCGCTATCCTGCTTTACCTCGCGATGGGCTGGAGCGGTGTCCTCGTTGCCGGGCCGGTCGCCGAGCGCATTCCGTTCGTTTCGATGCTGTTGATCATTACCGGCGGCATCATCTACTCCGCCGGCGTCGTCTTCCACGTCTGGGAAAAGCTTCGCTTCCAGAATGCCATCTGGCATGCCTTCGTGGTCGCGGCCGCCGCCGTCCATTACTCGGCAGTGCTGACCTGCCTCAGTGCTGCCACTACCGGCTAGCGATTCAGGCTGCCTTCAGAACGGTGACGACATAGCGGCAAGCCTTGTCGCCGCGGTTGTGAAACGTGCAGTCCGCCGCGGGCCCAAGCATGAGGCAGTCGCCCGACGCCAATTCGTGGACAAGATCGCCTTCGATGAAGGTCAGCTCGCCCTCGAGCATCGATATGCACTGGCGGAGAAACACGAAGGACGATGCCGGATAGGACACCTTCGCCCCGGCCGGCAGGTCCACTTCGACGATATCGATGGGGCTGCCTGCAGCCGGAGACACATGGCGTCTCGAATAGCCTGTCTCGGGATCGGTCCAGACCTGCTGATCGGCACGCCGGACCAGCCTCTGGCCACCGGCTTCCGCCCTTGCGATCAAAGACGAGACGGTCAGGCGGAATGCGCCGCACAGCTTGCCGAGCAGCGACGCCGTCGGGCTGCTCTCGCCGCGTTCGATCTTGTGGATCATCGCCCGCGATACGCCGGATTCCTCCGAGAGATCGCTGAGTGACCATCCACGCATTTCTCGCTCGGCGCGGATGCGTTCCCCTAGACAGCGATCGAAATCGTTTGATATAGTAGACATAATGAAACAATAGTGGACGAAATCACATGACGCAAGACGCCATCGTTCGAGACGCCGGCGAGGCTGACCTTCCGGCGATCCGGGATATCTATAACCATGCCGTCGAGCACACGACGGCGATCTGGAACGAAACCGTGGTCGATCTCGACAATCGCGTCGAATGGTTCCGTATGCGTCAGGCGAGAGGCTTCCCGGTTCTCGTCGCGGAGAAGGACGGCGCGATCGCCGGCTACGCGTCCTATGGCGACTGGCGTGCCTTCGAGGGGTTTCGCCATACGGTCGAGCACTCGGTCTATGTCGAGAAGGACCACCAGGGAGCCGGCATCGGCAAGCTTCTGATGACGGCCCTGATCGCACGGGCTGCCGAGAACGGTATTCACGTCATGATCGCCGGCATCGAGGCCGGCAATGCGGCGTCGATCGGCCTGCACGAGAAGCTCGGCTTCCGCAATGGCGGCACGTTCCGCGAGGTCGGCATCAAGTTCGGTCGCTGGCTCGATCTGACCTTTATGGAACTGCAGGTCTCGAAATAAGCAGGCCTGTCGCCTATCGGCCCGCTTCGAACAGCATGGAATGGCCATTGATGCAGTAGCGCTGCCCCGTCGGGGCCGGGCCATCGGGAAATACGTGACCGAGATGCGCATCGCAGGCGCTGCAGCGGATCTCGGTGCGCGCCATGCCGTAGGACGTGTCGCGGTGTTCGGTCACCGCGTCGGGCGCGACCGGTTCGAAATAGCTTGGCCAGCCGCATCCGGCGTCGAATTTCGCGTCGGACCGGAAGAGCGGCGAATTGCAACAGACACAACGATAGAGCCCGGTTTCGAACGAATCCCAATAGGGCCCGGTGAACGCGCGCTCCGTGCCGTGCTGGCGCGTGATGCGGTATTGTTCGGGGGTCAGTTGTTCCTTCCATTCGGCGTCGCTTTTACGGAACGTTGCGATCGTGTCTGTCATGGATCTTCTCCTTCCGGATGAAATGGATGGATTTGCGCTCCTGCCGGGAAATGTGGGCCCTCCACCGAAACGATCAAGACATCTGCCTTTCGGTTGAACCTCGGCTCTACTCCAAAGAGGGGATTCACCGCCGAAAACATCTTGGTATAGAATTCGTTAATTCCAAGGCGTCGCGATCTGGGGGCGGACGTGCTTTATCCTGTTGTTTCGAGCATCTACGCGGCAATCGCGGCAATGTGCCTCCTGCTGACGCTTCTTGAAGGCTGGGCCAGCCACGACGGCTGGCCGCCGCGCCGGCTGCTTGGTCTTCTCGCCTGCCTCGTCTGGCCGCTGCCCTTCGTCGCCTTCGTCGGCCACGATCTTCTGTTTCGAAACGCGGCGCGGCTTCCGGAACTCACTTCCTGTGCGAAACGTGCCGGCCGGCCGAAGATTGCTTGAGGCCCAGCCCTTCTTCTCCTAAACGTTACAACCACTTCCGCATGAAACCGCCTTTCGAAAAAAGGCGTTAGGCAGAGGAGCGGGGATGGCCGATGCAACGGCACTGACGTTTGCGGCTTTATGCCTGCCGTTCCTCGGTGCTGTCGTGGCGCCGTTTCTTGTCCGGATGCTTGGAGCCAGGGCGGCATGGCTGCTCGCGCTCCTGCCGTTGCTGGCATTCGCTCATTTTCTCGGCCAGCTTCCGGCAGTCGCAATCGGCCCTGTCCAAGGCGGCTATGATTGGGCGCCGAGCCTCGGCCTGCGGTTTTCCTGGCTGCTCGATGGTCTTTCGGTGACGTTCGCGCTGCTGATCACGGGCATCGGCGCCTTGATCGTCCTTTATGCCGGCGGCTATCTCGCGGGCCACGCCGATCAGGGGCGGTTCTTTTCCTTCATCTTCCTGTTCATGGGCGCGATGCTCGGGCTGGTCCTGTCGGACAACTTCCTGATGCTGTTCGTCTTCTGGGAGCTGACGTCGATTGCGTCCTTCCTGCTGATCGGCTTCGACCATCGCCGGGCCGCGGCGCGCCGCGCAGCGCTGCAGGCGCTTGTGGTCACGGGCGGCGGCGGCCTTGCGTTGCTGGCGGGCTTGCTGCTGGCCTCGAGCGCGACGGGCGCGGCCGAGCTGTCGCAATTGCTGCAATCGGGCGACGTGCTGCGCGACAATCCGTATTACCTGCCGGTCCTGCTGCTCGTGCTCGGCGGCGCTTTCACCAAGTCGGCGCAGTTTCCGTTCCATGTCTGGCTGCCGAACGCCATGGAGGCGCCGACCCCGGTGTCGGCCTATCTGCATTCCGCGACCATGGTAAAGGCCGGCGTCTATCTGCTGATGCGGCTCAATCCGGCGATGGGCGGCACCGTTGCCTGGGAAGTGTTGCTGCCGCTGTTCGGTGGCGTGACGCTTGTCGTCGGCGCATTGCTGGCCATCGCACAGACCGACCTGAAGCTTCAGCTTGCCTACACGACCGTCTCCTCGCTCGGCCTGCTCGTCATGATGGTCGGATTTGGAACGCCCCACGCCGTCGAGGCGGCCGTGGTCTACCTGGTCGCGCATTCGCTGTTCAAAGGGGCGCTCTTCATGGTCGCCGGGATCATCGATCATGAAACGGGCACGCGCGACGTAACGCGCCTCGGCGGGCTGCGGCATGCCGTGCCGGCCACTTTCGCCGCGGCCTTGGTCGCCGCTATCTCGATGGGTGGCCTGCCGCCTGCCTTCGGGTTTCTTGCCAAGGAACAGATCTATGACGCGCTCGCCGCGGCATCGCCATGGGCCGTCGTCGCGACGTCAACGGCGGTGCTTGGCAATGCGCTTATGTTCGCGATCGCCTTCGCGGTTGGCTTGAAACCCTTCTGGGGCAAGACGAAGGAAACCCCGAAGCATCCTCACGAGGCTCCGATCTCTCTGCTGGCAGGGCCCGCCGTTCTGGCTGTCCTCGGGATACTGGCCGCCCTTTTCTCAGGGCACGTTCATCAGTGGCTGTCTTCACCGATGGCATCCGCTGTCAGCGGCAGCGCCGTCGAAGTCGGCATCTCGCTTGCGCCTCATATCGGCCTGCCGCTGCTTTTGTCGCTGCTGACCATCGCGCTTGGTGCCGTCTTCTACTGGCAGCTTGACCGCCTGCGCGCTGTCATGGCCGCCTGCCTGAACTGGCTCGGAACCGGTCCCGACCGGGGCTTCGACCATGCGATCGCAGGCCTGATCCGGCTGTCTGCAGCCGTCACCCGCGTTCTGCAGCCCGGGCGGCTTGAGGTCTACATCACCTGTACCTTCCTCTGTGTCGCCGCGATCCTGCTGCTACCTCTGTGGATCTACGGGGAGCTTCCGGCCTTGCCCGTCTGGCCCGCTCGCTTCCAGACGCACGAGGCCGGGATATTCCTGCTGGCGGTTGCCGGCCTGCTCGCCGTGGTCGTGGCCCGCGACAGGCTGACCGCGATCGTGTCGCTCGGCATTCAGGGCCTCTCCGTCGCCATCCTGTTCCTGCTGTTCGGCGCGCCCGATCTCGCCTTCACGCAGCTGATGGTGGAAACGCTTTCCGTCGTCATCCTCGCGCTGGTGATGACGCGGCTGCGTCTGTCGCCAAGGGATCGGCGATCATTTGCCCAGATGCTGTTCGACGGCAGCATCGCCATTGCCTGCGGTTGCGGCTTTGCGCTGCTGTTGATGAAGGCCACCGAGCGGCCGCTGGACATGGCGCTCAGCGATTTCTTCAATACCTATTCGAAGGCGATCGCGCACGGCGCCAATGTCGTCAACGTCATCATCGTCGACTTCCGCGGCACGGACACCCTGGGTGAAATCGCGGTCGTCGCCATGACCGGACTTGCCATCCTGGCGTTGATCCGCGTTCGGGCGCACACCGAGCGAAAGCTCGCGGAAAACGATCCGAATGCGCCCGAGGATCTGGGAGTTGAGCGCCCATGAACACGCTGATCTTCAGGACCATCGCGCCCGGATTGACGGCCCTGATGCTGCTCTTTTCCGTCTTCGTGCTGTTGCGCGGCCATAACGAGCCGGGCGGCGGCTTCATCGGCGGGCTGATCGCGGCCTCGGCGCTGGCGATCTTCGCGATCGCGCGCGGCGTAGGCTCCGTGCGCCGCGCCATCGTTTTCCACCCGCTGGCGATTGCCGGTGCCGGATTGCTGATGGCCTGCTGCGCCGGGCTCCTGTCGCTGTTTCTTGCCGTTCCGTTCATGACCGGCCTGTGGATTTATCCGTCGCTCTTCGGCGTCGAGGTCCCCCTGTCGAGCGTCATGCTGTTCGACATCGGCGTCTATCTCGTGGTCGTCGGATCGCTGACGTCGATCGCGCTGGCGCTCGAGGAACGGGAGGTGGAATGATGGAGCCGGTGTTTGCCGTTCTCGTTGGCCTGTTCTTCGCGGCGGCGATCTACCTGATGCTGTCGAAATTTTCGATCCGCATCATGCTGGGGATCGCCATATTGGGAAATGCCGTCAATCTGCTGCTATTCACGGCGGGCCGGATCACGCGCGAGGTGCCGCCGATCATTCCCGCTGATCTCGCGGTATTGCCGGCAGGCGCGGCGAACCCGTTTCCGCAGGCTCTGATCCTGACGGCGATCGTCATCTCCTTCTCGTTCCTCGCCTTCCTGCTGGTTCTGACCTATCGCGCCTACCAGGACATCGGCACCGACAATACCGACGAGATGCGCATCGCCGAGCCTGACAAGCCGCGGTTGCCGCCGATGGGATACTAACGATGGCAGTATCACCGGGAGCAACGATCGATATTTCCGCCGCGATGGCGGTCGCGCCCGTACCGCTTGGCGCCTGGCTGGCGGTCGCGCCGGTCGCGCTTTGTATCACGCTCGGCGCAATTCTGTTGATGGCGCGCAGTTCGCTTCGGCTGCAGGCGTGGATTGCGCTGTGTGGTCTCGGCCTGCTTGTCCTGATCGATGCCGCCTTGCTCGCCAAGGTGATTGCCGAGGGACCGGTCACCATGGTCATGGGGCGCTGGTACCCGCCGTTCGGCATTGCCTTCACCGTCGATCTGCTTGGCGCCCTTATGGCGCTGGCCTCCGCTATCGTTGCGCTGGCGACCGGCATCTACGGGCTCGCCGATATCGACGAAACCGCCCGCCGATACGGTTTCTATCCGCTGTTGATGATGCTGATGGCCGGTGTCAGCGGTGCCTTTCTGACCGGCGACGTCTTCAACCTCTATGTCTGGTTCGAAGTCCTGCTGATCTCGTCGTTCGGTCTGCTGGTGCTTGGCTCCGAGCGCGGCCAGATCGACGGAGCGATGAAATACGCGGTGCTGAACCTCATCGGCACGACGCTGTTTCTGATCGCGGTCGGCATCCTCTACGGCGTCTTCGGAACGCTGAACATGGCCGATATCTCGATCAAGGCCGAGACGCTGCGGGAAGGGGCGCCGATGATGACGCTGGCGAGCCTGTTCCTGCTGGCCTTCGCGATGAAGGCTGCCGCCTTTCCGGTCAATTTCTGGCTGCCTGCCTCCTATCATACGCCGAGAATCGTGGTGTCGGCGCTGTTTGCCGGATTGCTGACCAAGGTTGGGATCTATGCTCTTCTCCGTGTGATGTTCCTGCTGCTGCCAGTGGAGCGCGAGCAGTTGAGCCTGCTGATCGCCATCGTCGGAGCCGTTACCATCATCGTCTCGGCCCTCGGCGTTCTCGCGCAGGACGATATTCGCCGGCTTCTGGGCTACGTCGTCATCTCGGGTATCGGCAACATGCTGGTCGGCGCGGCGCTCGGCACCGCCGGCGGCCTGTCCGGCGCGATCTTCTACGCGCTCCAGTCGATGGTGCTGATGACGGCGCTCTACTTCGTCGCCGGCCAGGCAGCGACGCTCGGGAAGAGCTTCTCGATGACCGCGCTCGGCGGCCTCTACAGGCGAAACGGTGTCTTCGCGGCGATCTCTCTCGTGCTTTTTCTCTCGGCATGCGGCCTGCCGCCATTCGCCGGCTTCTGGCCGAAGGTGATGCTCGTCAAGGCGTCGCTGGATGTCGGAGCGTGGTGGCTGGCAGCGCCGATCCTGATCGGCAGCCTGCTGACGACGATTGCCTTCGGGCGCCTGTTTCTCCTGGCATACTGGCGGCCCGCAGCCGCGGTGCCGGAAACGCGAAAGTCGCTCGACCTGCGCGTGCTTCTGCCGCTGCTCGGCCTGTCGGCCCTCGTCGTCGGCTTCGGACTGCTGCCCGAACGTCTGCTCGCGCTGGTTCAGGGGGCATCGATGGAGCTTTCCGACCCGACGATCTATCTCCGATCTGTCTTTCCGGGGAGTGCCGCACCGTGACCTCGCTGCTTTTCAATGTTCTGCTTGCGATCATGTGGTGCGTCGTCACCGGCAGCCCGTCTGTTCACAACATGATCCTCGGCTTCGCCCTTGGCGCACTCGCGCTGTTCGTGGTGCGCGAACCCTATGGCAGTCGCGGCTATCTGCGGCGCTTCGCGGCCATCCTGTCGCTTGCGGCGACCTTCTTGAAGGAGCTCGCCTTGTCGGCATGCAAGGTGGCGCTGACGGTGCTGCGACCGGACATGCGCCTGAAGCCCGGCATTTTCGCCTTTCCACTGACGGTGCAGAGCGACGTTGAAATCATGCTGCTCGCCAATCTCATCACCCTGACGCCAGGCACCCTCTCGGTCGATGTCTCGGACGATCGCAAGACGCTCTTTGTCCATGCGCTCGATTGCTCCGACCCGGAGGCGACCAGACGCGGCATCGCGGATGGCTTCGAGCGCAAGATCGCGGAGGTATTTCGCTGATGTTCCTCGGACCGATCGTCTACACCGCTGCCTCCGTCGCCTTGTTCATCCTCGCAATCGCATTTCTGCTCGCCGGCTGGCGGGTGATTGCCGGGCCGACGCTGCCCGATCGTGTATTGGCGCTTGATACGTTGTCCGGCATCGCAATCGGCTTTATAGCCGTCGTTGCCGTGAAGACGGGTTTCACGCTCTATATCGATATCGCGATCGCGCTCGGTCTCGTCGGCTTCCTGGCAACTGTCGCCTTTGCGCGCTTCGTGCTGTCGCAAGGGGGCGAATACGGATCGAATCAGTCCGGACGGTATGAACGAAAAGCCGACCGGGCAGGCAAGCGCGCAGCTCGGCGCAAGGGCAGGGGAGGCAAGTCGTGATCGCGGAAGCAATGGCAGTCATCGTCGCGCTGCTCTTGATAGCAGGCGCGCTTTTCGCCCTGGTGGCGGCGCTCGGCATCCTGCGTCTGCCGGATCTCTATACGCGCATGCACGCCGCCTCGAAGGCGGGAACTGTGGGTTCCGGGCTGCTTTTGCTTGCAGCCGGTCTTCATTCGGGAGAGGTTGCCGTCTTCGCGCGTGCGCTGGCCGGATTCGTTTTCTTCATCCTCACGGCACCTGTTGCTGCACATTTACTTGCGAGAGCAGCACACATGACAGGATATCGTCTGGGCCCGGATTCGACGCAGGATGATCTTCTTGGAAGGTGAGCGGGGTTCGCGTTCAGTATTTTAAGCAGCTTTTTGCAGCTTTAAGCAGCGTTTTTGATGTTTAGTGTTTGTGCTGCTCCATATCAATTCTTGGAAATTAGTCGATTTTCGTTGGATATATATGAAATATTAATTGGCGTTTTCGCAAAACGGTGATAATTGATTGTCCAAGTAGAGTTCTGATATTGAATTAGAATGACGACGCTTTTTCCTCGTTGACTTTGAATTTCAGTGTTTAATTGGGGAAAGTGGCTTTAGTTAGTTCGTAATGATTTGATATCAGGCAGTATAAAAACAGGTTTCGGCCTCAGGAATCTAGGGGTGGATTTCAGTTTTTCGAAACAGGTAGCCGCAGACTGAGTTTTTTGCTGTTCGCTCTACGAGAGTGGTCGAATGCCGTGAGGCGCTCGATCTTGTGAGCATGAAAACAGGAGAAACGAAACATGACGGATACTGCAGCCGGTAGCGGGCCGGAATTGCTGGTCGAGCTTACCGCAGATATTGTCGCCGCCTATGTTAGCAACCACGTCGTGCCAGTTGGCGATCTCGCCAATCTGATTTCCGACGTGCATTCGGCCCTCAGCAATACATCGACTCCGCAGCAAGCCGCGGCCGTCGTTGAAAAGCAGAAGCCGGCCGTATCGGTGCGCAAGTCTGTCCAGGACGAGCAGATCACCTGCCTCGAATGTGGCGGCAACTTCAAATCATTGAAGCGCCATTTGATGACTCACCATAGCCTTTCGCCTGAAGAATATCGCGAGAAGTGGGACCTTCCGGTGGATTACCCGATGGTCGCTCCGGCCTATGCCGAAGCTCGTTCGCGTCTCGCCAAGGAAATGGGTCTCGGCCAGCGTCGCAAGCGTAGCCGCGGCTGAACGATCCAACACTGGTCACTACGGAAGCCGGGCATTGCCCGGCTTTTTTTCGTTTCTACGGGATAGCTAACGAGGAAAATAATCCCAAATAAAGTCGTTCGAAAGCGAATTTCATCAGAAATAACAAGGGAAAGTTGCAGAGAAGATCTTTCCAAGATCCCCGACGGTCGCTAGGGTGTATGAATTAATTCCTATTTCATAGGAGTGTTCGTATGCCGATCGGAAATGTGTCTCCGCCCGCCGCAGGCGCGGCTCCCCCTATTGCTGCCGCTGCGATTCAACTGGAATCCAAGCGAGCACCTGCTCCTGCCACGTTGCCTAGTCATGCAATCTGCCGGATCTGCGCAGAGATCACCGGCGAGATGGCCTCGCTTGTGGGCGCGCGCATCCAGCGCCGGCGCGACCGCCGCCGTGCGTCGTGCCATATCCGCCAGATCGCCATGTATGTCTGCCACGTCGCCTTGCAGATCCCGCTCCATGAGATCGGCCGGGCGTTCGGTCGGGATCGCACGACCGTCGGACATGCCTGCCACGTCGTCGAAGACCGTCGCGACGATCCTGATTTCGATGAGTTCGTCTCGACGGTCGAGCGCACGGTCGGTTTCGTCTTCCGATCGGGAGGCGAAGCGCATGAGTGAGGCAATCACCAACAAGGCCACCGTCAGGCTGCTGAAGTTGCTCGCGCGCGGTAGAACGAAAACAAGCGTTCGTGACGGCGTCGCCATTCTCTCCTTCGAAGGCACGTCTCATCCGGTTCCCGCCGAAATACTTGCCGACGCCGAGGCCCGTGGCCTAGTCAGCCGGCAGGACAACATCATCTGGCTACCGCCCGAGGGACGCGCGTTTCTGCGGCGCGCGGCGGCGGAACGGGAGGAAGCATTCCTCGATCAGCACCGGCTCGTCGATGAGGTGGTGGTCGCCGTCGATGGCGCAAAGACGCGTCTGCGGATCAACCGGGAAGAGTCACCCCTGGCTTGCCTTGTCCGCTTGAAGGAGAAGAGCGGCGGTCCGTTTCTGCCGGAGGAGGCATTCGTCGCCGGCGAGAAGCTGCTTGCCGATTTCACCCGGGGCCAGCTGCAACCGCGCATGACCGCATCCTGGGAGCCGCGTCTGTCCGGCCGCGCAAAAGGCGATCGGGGCGGCATGGCCGACCTCAGCGACAGCGCGATGGCTGCCCGCCTGTCCGTCAACCGGGCGCTTGAGGCGATCGGTCCCGAACTGGCCGGCGTTGCCCTGGATGTCTGCTGCTTTATGAAGGGGCTGGAGACGGTCGAGCGCGAACGCCAATGGCCGGCGCGCTCCGCCAAGCTGATGCTGCGGACAGCACTTCTCGCGCTGTCGCGACACTACACGCCCAAAGGGACCGGTCGCCGGCAGCGCGTCGAGCATTGGGGCGACGAGAATTACCGGCCGGAACTGATCTTGCGATAGCGGTACTTAGGCCGCAGCGCGAACCCTGGCCTCTTCGCGGATCCTGTTCACCATCGAGCGTAGGCCGTTCGAACGCTGGGACGACAGGTTTTCCACCAGGCCGATCTTCGAAAACACCTCGAAGGCGTCAAGGGCGGCGATCTCGGATGCCGTCTTGCCGGAGTAGGTGGCAAGCACGATCGCCACCAGGCCGCGCACGATATGGGCGTCGGAGTCGCCCTCGAAGGTCATGACCGGGTTGTCGGGGTTGCCCTCGGTATGCGTCACCAGCCAGACTTGGCTGGCGCATCCCATTACCTTGTTGGCGGAGGTCTTCTTCTCCTCGGCCAGATCAGGCAATGCCTTCCCGAGTTCGATCACGAAGCGATACCGGTCTTCCCAGTCGTCCAGGAAGGAGAAATCGTCGATAATCTGCTCGAGGGTGGTCATGGGCAAATGGGCCTTTCCTTATTGGACCTTCATATAGGGGAAAGACCGCCAGATTTGAACCAATAAAAAGAAACGCCGCGAAGGATGGGCATCCTCGCGGCGCAGCAACTGAGCTGAAAAATAAACAGGGCAGGCACGTCAGGCACAGGGCGCTCCCCTGAGGGGCGCCGGTGCAAGCTTTGGTCGCGGGCTGGCCGCGGAAATTCTCAGGTGGCCGGGCGCGGTGTCGGCAGCGGAATGGTGCCGGTCGTCACGTTGTCGCTTGACGCGTCCTGACCGTCATCGACCGGCGGGCGATAGGGCATCGGCTGGTTGAGCGCGGCAGTTTTCTCCTCATGCGCCTGCAGGGCGGCTACGGGAGAAGCCTGTGTCGGCGCAAGAGCGACCGCCGGCTTGGAAGAAGAAACGGAGGCGACATCGGCGGTCTTGCCGTTGCCGAACTGATTGTCGAGAAGCTCAAAGGCAACCCGGGCGCCGTCACGGGCGCGGTGGCCGAGCGCCGAGACGGTTTCGGCACCCTTGACGCAAACCTCCGGCTTTTCTCCGCACAGGCCGCTCAGATAGTCATAGGCGCCGGTTGCCGCGACGAAGGCGTCGGAAATCTGCAATGTCGGTTCGTTGGCATTCTTCACTGTGCTCTCGCCGTTGAAGAAAGACAGCAGCACGAGCACAAGCCCGAACCAGAACGATCCTTTGATCAGAAACCACATAGTCGTTGCCCATCCTGTTTCCCGTTCGGTCTTGTCGCCGAATCGGTCCGGTCTTCCGGTGTGGCTTCACCATAGAAAGAACTTGCGAATGCCTGTTTTCAAAACTCGTCGGCATTTGCGGCAAATTTAATTCAAATTGTAGCGAATGACATTTGTGACGCATTTCAGTCGAATTCTTGCCATTGGCGTTAAGCATGCCGGAGCCTGCCTCCTGTAATTGCAAGCTTTCCGGCTGACGACGCCGCCACAAATATTAACGACAAGCCGAAATGTGAGCGAATTCCGTCGCTTACTCGTTGTTAACCGTAAAAAACAAAGCCCCTTTGGACTGGCCCAAAATGGGACTTTTAGCCCTTTCCAGCTGTGGAGCGGGACTTTCCCTTATCCTTTCTTTAAGCGCCCGGGGCCTATTGTCGGCACTCGATAAAGAGCCTTTTCGGCGGGTATTGCGTGCGTTTATTGAGTGAAATCGGAGATCGGGCTGCGGCCCTCGTGGACCGGGCGGCCGATGGCTGGCTTTCCCGGACGGGCGGGGTGGCATCGGTGCGCCAGCGGGAGCTTTCGATCCTGCGTCGGCTCGCGCTGCTCTCCTCCGCTGCCCTCGTCGTCGCACCTGCGGCCCTCTCGTTCGTGACCACGCCAGCCGTCGCTCTGCCCGCCGGGGTTGCAGCCGTCTGCGCCGGCTTTCTGTTTTCCGCCGTCGGCAGCATAGCACTCTCGCGCCAGAGCCTCGCCGGCTCCGGTCTCGCAAGCCAGCCCGCGGAAGACTTCTACATGGAAGTCAGCGCCGGGCTCGTCCTCATCTTCGATCCGCAGGGCAACGTCGTCACCGTTGGTGGGCGTGACAAGCGCGATTTCCTCGTCTGGATGCGCAGCCCCGAGGGCCGCGGTTTCCTCGAGCAGATCCATGTCTCCGATCGCATCCTCTTCCTGCAGGCGCTGGATCAGCTGCGTCAGGGCGAGGAGCAGGCAACCGTGGACCTGCGGCTCGAGCGTCCGTCTGTCTCGCGCGACAGCCGCCAGTTCGCCTATCTGAGGACCGAGCTGACCGCGCGCCGCGACAACGATGGCAACCTCGTCAGCGTCGTCTCCCAGCTGCGTGACGTCTCGGTGGAGCAGCAGCTGCGCGTCGAAGCGCAGAACCGGGCGGCCGATGCGCAATCGGCAAACGACGCCAAGTCCCGTTTCCTTGCGGCGGTCAGCCACGAGCTGCGCACGCCGCTGAATGCCATCCTCGGCTTTTCCGACATCCTGCTCGGCGAGTATTTCGGCAAGCTGGAGAACGAGCGCCAGCGCGAATATGTCGGGCTTGTCCGCGATTCCGGCGCCCATCTGCTGTCCGTCGTCAACACGATGCTCGACATGAGCAAGATCGAGGCCGGGCGCTACGAGCTTGTGCCTGAACCCTTCGACGTCGCGGCTGCGATCCGTTCCTGCGAAGCGATGCTCGGGCTGCAGGCCAAGGCGAAGGGCGTGTCCCTGACCAGCCGCATCCAGCGCGGCCTCGACGAGGTCGTCGCCGATCAGCGCGCCATCCAGCAGGTTCTCATCAACCTCGTCGGCAATGCCGTCAAGTTCACCGATGCAGGCGGCGCGATCTCGGTCGATGCCTCGGCCCGCGACGGCGTCCTGACCCTCTGCGTCAGCGACACCGGCATCGGCATCCCGGCCGACAAGCTCGAAATGCTTGGCCAGCCTTTCGTCCAGATCCAGAACGACTATACCCGCCGCTTCGAAGGCACCGGCCTTGGCCTGTCCCTGGTAAAGGGCCTCGTTGCGCTCCACGGCGGCGATTTCGCGATCGCCAGCACGCCGGGCGCCGGCACGATCATTACGATTTCGATTGCAGTGGATGGGTCCGGTATCAGGGCGGCGGAAGCCGAGCCTCATGATCTCATTGAGTTCCCGCCGCGATTGAAGACTGCGCCGGCCAATGCCGGTCTCTTGGAAGAGGGGCTTTTCGATGGCCGCGAGCAAGCGAAAATCGCCTAAGGGGAAGCGCGGCCGGCAGAAGCCCGGCCTGCTCCTCACCGGCGCGACGGTCGTCGGCAGCCTCGGGCTGCAGGGCGCGAGCCTGCTCGGCGGCGTCGTCGGCCGAAATCCGTCGATCGCCGGCGGCTCGGCCGCCTTCCTGGTCATCTTCAGCTTCGTCGCCGCCAACGCCCTCTGGTATCAACCGGGCACCCATCCGCATCCGTTTCTGCGTACGCGCGATCCGCTGTTCCCCTATGCGCTCGGTGGCCGGCCGGTGGCCGAAGAGCATTCCGGCGAGGTTACGACGTTCAAGATCGAGCGGCAGGACGAGAACGCCGGCGACCCGACGACCAATTCGACACCGCCGGTCGCCGCCTTGGCGCCGAACGCAAGTCAGCTGGTCATGGACATACAGACCGAGCTTTCGCGTCGAGGGCTCTACAACGGCGTCGCTGACGGCGTCATCGGCCCGCGCACCAGCGCGGCGATCCTCTTCTTCGAGGAAACGGTCGGCATGCCGCAGAAGGGCGATGCCACGCCTGGCGTGCTTGCCGCGTTACAGGCGAATTCGGTCGGCGCGTCGCCGATACCCGTTGAGCGCCCGTCGGGTGACATTTCCTCCAGCGCTGCCGGCGAGGACCCCGTAGCCGCTGCCATTCGCAGCGCCGAGAAGACGGTGAAGACGGCTCCGACGCCGGTCAAGCAGACCCAGTCCGCCGCCCTGTCGAGCGTCGACCTTGTCCTGAAAATCCAGCAGGGTCTCGCCAACATGGCCTATGCCAATGTCGGCGTCGACGGCGTTGCCGGCGAGCAGACCCGCGTGGCGATCCGGCACTTCCAGAAGCACTACAGCCTGCCGGAAAATGGCGAGCCGAGCGAAGTTGTCCTGAAGAAGCTCAAGGAAATCGGCGCGCTCTGAGGAGCGCTTTGCCCGGCGCATTGCGGCCGCGGTTAGGGCGGGCTATATCGCCACAATGAGATTGCGCACCGACATCTTCGTTTCCGCACTGTTGCGCCGCGTCTTCGCGATGGGCGACTTTGCCGCCGTCGAGAAGAAGGGGGCCGAAGAGGCCGGTGCCGTCTTCATCCGCCAGCATTTCCGCGATGGCCTGGAAACGCTTTACGGGCCTGCGCCTCAAAGCGCCTTCGACGATGGCGGCAGTACCGAGCGCCTGTTCGAGATGCGGCTTGAGCGCCGTCCCGCCGACGATGTCCGGGATATGCTGGACCGCGAGCGGAAGTTCGATTCCGATCTCTGGATCGTGGAGCTGGAGGCTGAGGAGATCGGCGACCTCGTGCCGACCGCGCGCCGCACCGAAAATCCTTTGTGAGCGCTCTTACCTGCTGCGGCTGACGAGCTTCAGATCGCGCGCTGCCGGGATCTGACGCGCAGGGCGCTTGGCGTTCGACTGTTCGGCTGCCGGCTCTGCCTGTTCCGGCAGGTAGGTGTAGCTGTCGGCGCGGCGCCAGGCTTCCACGCGCGCGTTGCATTCTTCTGGTTCGAGCGCGTCGAGAAGCATCCAGGCCCGCGTGACGCTGTGCTGCGCCTCGGCTAGGTGCGGATAGAGTTTCTCGAGCACGAAGACCGCATCGAGAAAATCCATGCCGACGCTGGTCAGCGTCGTTCCAAGCTGCTGGCCGGACATGTCGAGCATGATGCGCTCGGAAAGCCAGCGGCTGGCCGAAAGCGCGTCGGCAAGCGCTGTCGCGAAATGCAGCGCCTCGCGGTTGCGCGCGAACCGAACGAGAAGGGCGGCCTGCACCGGCGACAGCGTCCTGAGGCCGAGACGGTCTCCCTCGGCGTCGCCGAGGTGCCGGGCGAGCTGACGAATCCGCTCGCGCATCTGTTCTTCGCTCTCGCGGCGATCGTCGGTTTCTGTCTCAGCCACAACAGGCGTGCTGATAACAGGCTCCGCCGGTTGGGCGGCGATCGGCGCAGCGGGAGGCTGTTTCGGCTCCACATGACGAAGCCCGACCAGCGCATCCACCACCTTCGGAGACAGCGATGCGCGGCTGACGATGGCCTTCGAATGAGCGCTGCCCTGCATCCGGGCGATTGCGATCAGCGTATCGTCGTCGATGGCTTGCGAGGAGGTGAGAAACGGCGCCGCGATCTCGATCGGCTGCGAGCCGACGAAAAGGGCGACGGCCTGCGGGATCTGCTGGCATTGCGAAAGTGCGGCGACGGCCTGACGCCGTGCTTCGACTGACGAGGCCATGAACAGAGGCGTGAAAAGCTCGGCAAACTGACGAAGCTCGGACCGCGTGGGAGGCTGCAATCCTTCGAAGCTGCTGACGGTCGCCATGAGAACCACGTCCTTCTTCCGGCTGGCGGAGGGGGCCTCTAGGTCTCGGAACCGATCACGCACAAGTACACACCCTGGAAACTAAGAAAAGGGATGCCGCACGACTGGACGCGTTATCGAGACGCTCTCTACCTCATACGGTTTTATGAACAAATCCTACAGGAGCAGGGTTAATGCTTGCTAAAGAGCAGAGGCATTTGTGCCGGAAAGGCGCAGCCGCAGTGGGTGCCTGTGGATAAGAAGGGGAGGCGACCGCTCAGAGACTTTTCAGGTCGCGCAATGCGAGCAGAAGCCTGTCGCTGTCGTCGAAGCCCGACTGATAGAGGTCAAGGGCTGCCGACGCGGCAACCTGCGCTTCGGAACTCTTGATATCGATACGTCGTTCGACGCACCATGCATCGAGCGCGTGCCGCAAAATATCGAGATCTTCAGGGGAAAATGTCGAACCGATCAACAAAGACATCTACCTGCCCGCCTTGGTTACTGATTGACCCGATGCCATTCACCAGCCTCTGCCCTCGGCTGATGCTCCGACCTTATCGAAATTGAATTGGACTGCAATTAGTATTTTCGTGATGCAATTATGCAACAAACGCCCGCCGGACCTCCTCGCGCGGTACAGCTCCCACTAAGTATATGATTTTGCGCTAAAATAAATTGGCGACCTTCAAGGCGATTCTTTCTCCAAACCGTTGAAACCAAAACGCCTGTTCGGGCGTTACTGCTTCACCGCCTTGGCGGCCGATGGAAGCTCGAGAATTTAACAATCTGTTAACTGTCGTATGTCTCAATTCGGTAAGGAACAACGCGATCGGCTAGCGATCGTCGGGTATCCACATCACGGTATTTTGGATGTGCCGTGAGAAAGGCGCGAATGACCCAAGGGCGAACCGAAGCCCGAAAGGACGCGCTGGTCCGTTGATGCGGACAGGGTGAGATTCACGAGTTCATCCGTCTCGGGCAGTGCAGGGAGACGAGCATGGCAAAAGTCGTTGCATTGGCTGACCGTCTGTCTCGGACGCAGAGCCGCAAGCATACAGCGCCGATCGAGGCGCAGATTCTCTTCTTTACCGGCGTTCGCTATGAGCGCCTGGGTGAGACCGGAAAGCCGGCAAGTGCCCGCCGGTCGGTGCGCTCGAAGGTCAAGTAAGGGATCAATTGGCGCCGGACGCGAATTCTTCACAGCCGGCGTTGGAAAGAAAGCTCTTCGCAGCAGCGTCGAAGCTTGACTGCGGCGCCACCGTTCTGAGAACGGCATAGCCCTCGGAGCGAGCCGACTCCACCAGGATCGTCTTCTGAAGTTCCGCAGGCAAAGCCTTGCGCAGCTCCGTCAGCTGGATCGGGCTTCCGATCAGGATATCGACAGCGCCCCCCACCGACGTCCGATCGTTCATGCTGAAAATCTCGTTGGACGCCTCGTCGTAGAGAGCGATCGACCAGAAGGGGACGTTGCCCTTCGCGGTGAACCTGACAGGATTTTCCTCGGTATCGAACGAACAGACCGCGGTGTGAACGAACGGGTCGTCGTTGGAGAGCCCGGCGGTGTCGTCGGTGCCGCCAAGCAGGTAGAAGGTGTCGATATCACCCTCGGACGCAACGCGGGTCGCAGCATCCCGCCCGGTGAAGTGCGGCAAGGAGAGGATGATGACGAGGTGCAGAAGGGCCGCGCCAAAAAGGCCGGCAAGCAGTGCGAACAGGACCCTAAGCATTGCCGCACCCGGTCTTCTGAAGCTTCGGCATGGCGAGGTCGATGACCCCGGAGCTACCGGCCGTCGGCGTGTCGAAAAGCGTCAGCACCAGTTGGAATGTGCCCGCCGCAGGCACGGCCAGCCAATTACCCGGTCGTGCGCGGGGCGAAATATCGATCGCGAAGGTGCTGTCGGCATTGCGAAGAACCGTCCAGGAATTGAGCGCGCCGGGCAGGCCTGTCTGTAGCGAGGCGGGGCTGCCGCCATTGTCGGCGGTAAACAGCGTCCAGATGCGCGCCGCCGGCGTCTGCCCGACGATCCGGTAGCTGCAGCCGGCATTCAGCGGCTCTCCGTCGTCGTCGACCTTGGCGGTGAACATCAGCCCTTCCGCACTGCCGTAGAGCAGCCGACCGGCGCGGGCGCGATGCGATTTGGCATAGGGGTCGGCTTCTTCGGTCTGTAACTGCGGGAAGGCCTCCCAGGCGCCGAGCTTGATGGCTCCGAAGCCCGCCGTGGCGTCGAGCGCATAGAGGGATACCAGAATTCCGCCGCCAAAGGCGATCGTCAGGATCATCGCAATGAAAAGAGGAAATCGAAACACTAGGCGCCTTTGATCAACAAATCAGTTGAAAGGGTTACCACTGATTCCGGCAGGGTGGAATGGCTCAGCCGTCTCCTCGCGGCGGCACTTTTCCTTCGCCTGGATTTCACTCCGCGCTGGCGACCTTCTGCGTCACCAGCGGCGGTGCGGTTTTCAGTTTTTCGCCGAGGTCCTTGAGGATCCGCGTCGATTCGACCGAGAGCATTCGCGGACGAACGAGCGGCGGCGGGCTGCCCTCGGGCGGCTTGGCGGCAACCGTCTTCGGCGCCTTTTCCGGCGCCGGGATCGGCACGCCGGGGATCTGCCGCAGGGTGATGCCCTGGTGTGCATAGTCCATCGCGCGCTTGAAGGTCATCGCCGGCAGCGAGCCGCCGGTCATCTTGTTGGTCGAGGTGTAGTCGTCGTTCCCGAACCAGACGGCGGTCGTATAGTTGCCGGTGAAGCCGATGAACCAGGCGTCA
This sequence comes from Rhizobium sp. Root708, assembly GCF_001429725.1. GTDB lineage: Bacteria > Pseudomonadota > Alphaproteobacteria > Rhizobiales > Rhizobiaceae > Rhizobium. Next base: position 535,630 of record NZ_LMHV01000043.1, read on the forward strand.
CGGTAGGCCTGGGTGGTTCCCGTCTTGCCGGCGGTGAGGATGCCGTTGTCGAGCGCTGCCTTTCGGGCGGTACCGACATAGGGCACGCGCGACAGCATCTGGTTCATGTAGGCATCGGCCTGTTCCGACAGTACGCGCTTGGCCGGTGGCTCGTCCTTGTCGAAATCGTAAAGTACGTCGCCGCCGTAATCGAGGATTTGGGTGATGCCGTGGCGGCGCGACTGCATGCCGCCGGCCGGAAACACCGCATAGGCGGTTGCCTGGTCCATGACGGTCACCTCGGAGGTGCCGATCGGGATCGTCACGTCGTTGCGGACGGGAGATTCGACGCCGAGATTGGTGGCCATCGCCCGGATGGGGGCGATGCCGAACTTCTCCTTGGCGAGGCGCACGGGGATTGTGTTGATCGACTGCGCGATCGCAGTTGCGAGCGTTACGCGACCGGCATAGCGGTTCTCGTAGTTGTGCGGGCTCCAGTTGCCCCAGGAGATCGGCGCATCGACGACAATGCTGTCGGGCGTCATGCCGTTTTCCATGGCGACGGAGTAGGTGTAGACCTTGAACGACGAGCCCGGCTGGCGCAGCGCCTTGGTGGCGCGGTTGAACTGGCTCTCGCCATAGTCGCGACCGCCGACCATGGCGCGCACCGCGCCGCCGTTCTCGATCATCACCATCGCGCCCTGCTTGGCGTGATAGCTCTCCCCATATTCCCGCAGCGAGGTTTCGACGGAATCATCGGCTGCCCCCTGCAGTCCCATGTCGATCGTCGTTCGGACGATCAGGGAGTGCTGGTGGAAGCGGGGCGAAAGCCGCATCACCTCGTCGAAGGCCCAGTCAAGGAAGAAGTCCGGCGATTCCACCTCGTTGCGGTCGACGACGGTGGCCGGACTGCGGCGGGCGGCGATCACCTGGCCCTCGGTCATCAGGCCGCTCTGCACGAGATTGGTCAGCACTTCGTTGGCGCGACCGCGAGCGGCCGGCAGGTTGACGTGCGGCGCGTATTTCGCCGGCGCCTTGAACAGGCCGGCAAGCATGGCCGATTCCGCCAGATTGACGTCGGTGATGCTCTTGCCGAAGTAGAACTGCGCCGCTGCCGCCGCACCGAACGTGCCGCCGCCCATGTAGGCGCGGTCGAGATAGGTGGAGAGTATTTCCTTCTTCGACAGGTTGGCTTCCAGCCACAGCGCCAGGAATGCCTCGGTGATCTTTCGGTCGATCGAGCGCTCGTTCGACAGGAACAGGTTCTTGGCAAGCTGCTGCGTCAGGGTCGAGCCGCCTTGGACGACGCCGCCGGCGCGCGCGTTCTCGCTCATGGCGCGGGCAAGGCCGATGAAGTCGATGCCGAAGTGGTCGAAGAAGCGTCGGTCTTCGGTGGCGATCACCGATTTGATCAGCGCATCCGGCAGCTCGTCGATCGGCACGGAGTTCTGGTGGATGACGCCGCGATGGCCGATGACGTTGCCGTAGCGGTCGAGGAAGGTGACGGCATAGTCGCCGCGATTGCGCCAATCTTCCTTGGTAGCCTCAAAGGCAGGCTGGGCAAGGGTGAGCATCAGGACGGCGCCGACCGAACCCCAGGTCAGGCCTTCGCCGACCAGTTCGACGACGATGCGCTTCCAGCCGCGGACGCGGAAGCGACGGAAGAAGATGGTGATGTCTTCCCAGATCTCGGCCGAGCGAAAACCGGCATTCCAGATGGTCGAATCGATCCATGAATCGATCTTCAGCAGGATGTGCCGTTTCTTGGCCGGTCGTTTTTCTGGATTGTCCGGATCCGTCACGTCTTATATTCCCGCCCGATCAGTCGCTTCGACGTCGGGTGAACCTGACGCCGGACTATGGCAAATCTGCCGATAGTGTCCGGACTAGCCGGACCATGGTGAATCATTGGTTGATTTGCCTGGCAAGAACAAGAGAAATGGAAAGCTCTCACGTGATTTTGCGGGGGCTGTTGCAAGAACGGAATGATGGAACAGGCACCTTTCTGGACGCAAAAGACGCTTGCCGAGATGACCAACGCCGAATGGGAAAGCATCTGCGACGGCTGTGGCCTCTGTTGTCTCAACAAGCTCGAGGAGTGGGATAGCGGCGACATCTATTTCACCTCGATCCGCTGCAAGCTGCTCGACGATCAGAGCTGTCGCTGTTCCTCCTACGAGAACCGCTGGGATTTCGTGCCCGACTGCGTCCAGCTCACCAAGGAAAACGTCGACGAGATCGCCTGGCTGCCGCCGACCTGCGGCTACCGGCTGATCAATGAAGGCCGCGATCTCTACTGGTGGCACCCGCTGGTCTCAGGCGATCCCGAGACGGTGCATGCGGCCGGGATTTCGGCGCGCGGTCGCACCATCGACGAAACCGGGGTCAAGGTCGACGACTTCGAGGATTACGTGGTGGACTGGCCGCTGACCGTCGGCGACGAGGCGCGGGCGCAGGAGCCCGAGACCGCCAAGTGATATCAGCCTAGGCGACAGCCTGAAGAAACCGGCGAAGCTCGTCGCGAACATAGTCTTCGACGGAGCCCTGCGGCTTAAAACCCCACCAGAGCAGGCAGCCCTGCCACTGCGACAGCATCAGCCGCCCGAGCGGCGCTTTGCCTTCGGCGCCGAGGCATCCGTCGAGTGCTTCAGTCAGTGTCTTTCCCCAGGCGGCCCCGCGAGCCCGCAGGGTAGGGTCGCGCAAATCTTCCCTGAGCACCAGCAGGCCCTCGGCATAGGACGCGGCATCCTCGCCGTAATCCTTGGAAAGTCCTGCCAGCAGGTCGATGGCGCCTTCGGGCGTTTCGGGAACGGACTGGATCAGCCGCTCCGTTTTCATGTCCAGCCGGTCCCAGGCGCGCAGCAGGCAGGCTCGCAGCATCGCCGCCTTGGTGCCGAAACGCTGCACCAGCGTCGAGCCGGAAAGGCCGCTGATCTTCGCCACCGCGCCGAAGCTCGCCGCATCCGGACCTTCCGCATGCACAAGCCCGAGAACCATGTCGAGCAGCTGTTCGTCCGAAAGCGTGCGGGGGCGGGGCATGAAGTTTCCTCTTGCGTTCGCGATGAATATGAACGAACGTTCGTTTATATTCAAGCGGAATGGTGAGGCCCATCGAATGGGGTTCCAGCGGGAGGACAAGAACGTGGCAGCACTTTCAGGAAAGATCGCCCTCGTCGCCGGCGGCACGCGCGGTGCCGGTCGCGGCATCGCCGTGGAACTCGGGGCCGCCGGCGCAACCGTTTACGTCACCGGCCGTACGACGCGGGCAACGCAATCGGAATATGGCCGCCCGGAGACGATTGAGGAAACGGCGGAGATGGTAACGGCTGGCGGCGGCGAGGGAATCGCCGTCCGCGTCGATCATACCGTGCCCGAAGAGGTCGAGGCGCTGGTCGCGCGCATCCGTCGCGAACAGGGCCGGCTCGATATCCTGGTCAACGATATCTGGGGCGGCGAGCATCTCACCGAGTGGAACAAGCCGGTCTGGGAGCACTCGCTGGACAAGGGCCTGCGCATGCTGCGGCTGGCGATCGACACGCATCTGATCACCGCGCATTTCGCCCTGGCGCTGATGATCGAACATCCAGGCGGGCTGCTGGTCGAACTGACCGACGGCACCGCCGAATACAACGCCACGCATTATCGCCTCTGCCCCTATTATGACCTGGTGAAAACGGGCGTGATCCGCATGGCCTGGGCGCACGCCAAGGACCTCGCGCCGCACGGCGCAACCGCTGTGGCGCTGACGCCGGGTTGGATGCGCTCGGAAATGATGCTCGACATCTTCGGCGTCAGCGAGGAAACCTGGCGCGACGCGACCGCGGCACAACCGCATTTCGTGATCTCCGAGACACCGCGTTTCACCGGCCGGGCGGTGGCGGCCCTTGCCGCCGATCCCGAACGTGCCCGCTGGAACGGCCAGTCGCTATCGAGCGGCGGTCTCGCCAAGGTCTACGGCTTTGATGATGTGGATGGCTCGCGTCCGGACTGCTGGCGCTACATGGACGAGGTGATGGAGGCGGGCAAACCCGCCGATGCCGGCGGATACCGTTGAATCACATTAGCCGGACGGAATGACAACGAACTGCTTTTGCAGCGTTTTCGGCGCGGCGTTCTGCCATGACTTGCGCACCAGGCCCTGCACCAGGTCGTCGCTGGCTTTGCCGTAGAAGAGCCGGGTCGAACCCCGCTGCCCCCAACCGCCCGGCACGGCAGCCGTATCGTCGGGTGCTACGGCCAGCGTCATGTGCTGCTGGTCGGGCGTCAACCGGACCACGCAATAGTCCTGCTCTGGCATCGTCAGGAATATCTTGCTGCGTACGCGGAAATCACGCGTGCCGTGATGCGCGCTCTCGACCGCTTCCGGCAGGCTCAGCGCAAAGGAAACGAGTTCTTCCTGATCCATGCCGTAAAATTAGCACATGCTGATAGGCGCGGACCAATCAGAAAAACTCACGCACCGCCGCATCGAGGAAAATCGACGAAGATAGGAAAATAATCCTTGACGGCGTGACGGTCGTTTGATAGGGTTATGGCATAGTCGAAAAGTTGCGGGCGCAGCAGCGGCCGATGTCTTCCAAAGAATTCTCTATTGCCTCGATATCGCGCTTTGCGCAGCGGATGGTCCGAGCAGCGAATGCGAGAAGGCGAATGTGTTCTCGCCCTCCTGAAGATAATCCCGAGGCTCTCTCGTCAGGACGGAGAGGACCGAGTGGGCCGTGCCGGTCCAGGTTGCCATGAGATCATGTGTTTCAAAGACGACGAGAGGGGTTTGATCGACCCAATCGGTGTTGCTTCGAAAAAGACTGACCTCGCTGCCTTCGATGTCGATCTTCACAATCAGTGTTCTTCCGTTGGGAACGGAGGCGAGCAGGGCAGGTATGGTTTGCGCCTCGATCTCTCCGGATGCGCTTTCGATGGTCTGCCAGGCCCAGGAGCCGTGCCCCGGATTGTGAAGCGTGATATGCCCGGGATGATCGGATATTGCTGCCATGACCGGTCGTATCGGCCGGTTCTTGGCATTCCGGCACAGCGCCGAGTAGTTCTCTGGTTCCGGTTCTACCGCGATGATGATTGCACGTGGAAATACTTGGGAATACCAGACGGAAGCCAGTCCGCAATTTGCGCCGCAATCGACGATGACGGGGGTTTCTCCTGCAGCGATAATACCCTGATAGCAACGATATAGCGCCTCGGCGTGGACGGCGCTCTTGATGTTGTATTCCTCGTCCAGGAAGACCTGACCGAGAACGTCCCAGTCCGACGATCTGGGCCTCAGGAAGATATCGCCCTCCACACCCGCCATGCTGATCTTTTTGATCTCTGTGCTGTCCCGGGTGGTCTGCCGATTGACGTACACGGAGAGGGCGGCTAGCGGCCCCCAGTGCTTTGTCAACGTACTTAGCGTTTGAAAATGCCACAGCATCAGCGAGTCCTGGTTGTGGATCATAAGTATTGATGTGAGTATAAATAGAACATCTAAGGCGGGATCGGGCAAGGATAGCCTATAGCGGCACTCAATGCAGGAAATCAGAAGTATCGGCCTGTCCGCGCGTTGCCACTGAATAGATCCCCCGGCCACAGAGGTTTCAACAATGGATGTCGAGAGTTTCAAGCCCGAGCTATATGCTTGTGGCCGCAGACGCGCGCTTATTGCTCCGGGGTCACGGCAGTATCGGACGGCGCGGATGTCCGGACCGTCGTCGAGGAATATTTTCTTGAGACGAAATCCGGTGCGAACGCCGCGCCGGACGACCTGCGGGTGCTCCTCAATGAAATGACGGCGGAGATGCGCGAGCAGTTCGCGGCTTTCCGCGCACTGCGCAGATCGGCGGAGGCAGCGGCTTCGGCAAGCGGCGAGGAGGCGGCGGCAAAACTTGCCCGCGCCGACCTCAAGGCCGCCACCGATGCCATGTCGCTCATCGTGCGCACGCTGGAAAAGATCGACCAGCTTCAACGCCAGTTCGCCCGCGACCGGGAACTGGCGATCGAGGAAAACGAGACGGCGATGGGACTGGACGATGCGAAGACGAGCTTTCTCAAGCGCATCGAAGAGCGAGCAACAGCCCGCGCCCTGGAGCTCTTTGAAGACTGGCAGCGCAACGGCCCTCCCGCAACCGACGAAGACGAGGCCGTCAAGGCTAGCCGCGAAGCCGAACCGGGCTGAACGCCTGGCCGCCCTTGCCGACGAACGGCAAGCGGCAAGGTTGCTGGCGCGGCATGAGCAAAGGATGGCTGATATCGTGGCGCAACATTCGCAGGTACGGCAGGCGATGGCGGCGGTCAACGCAACCACCGGCGCGCTTCTCAAAGCAGCCGCCCAGCCGCTGTGCGCACCACGGCAACAGGAAGAGCTCGTCTCGCTCGATGCGGCAATTTCGCCCGAGATATTGGCCGAGCGACACGACCTCTGGAAAACCCTGGCGGGTCTCTGGGAGTTCAACGCCCGCCCCGGGCAGCTGCCGCCGCCGGACGACTGGCGTATCTGGCTGATCCTGGGCGGGCGCGGTTGCGGCAAGACGCGGGCAGGTGCGGAATGGGTGCATGGAATTGCCAGCGCCGGGCAACGATCCGATCTGCGCATCGCCTTGGTCGCCGAGACGCTTGGCGATGCCCGGGAGGTGATGATCGACGGTATCTCCGGTATCTGCCGCATCGCTCGCCGGCGATGCCCGGAGTTTGAGGTTTCGCGGCGCAGGCTCGTCTGGCCGAACGGCGCGGTGGCCCAGATCTTCTCGTCCGAGGATCCGGAAAGCCTTCGGGGTCCGCAGTTTCATTTCGCCTGGTGCGATGAGCTGGCGAAGTGGAAGCATGGCCAGGAAACCTGGGACATGCTGCAGTTCGGCCTGCGCCTTGGCGCCCATCCGCGCCAGCTGGTGACGACGACGCCGCGTCCGGTGCCCTTGCTGAAGCAATTGATTGCCGACACGGGCACGCGGCTGACGCGGATCAGCACGCTTGCCAACGCGGCCAATCTGGCGCCGGGTTTCATCGATGCGCTGGCGCACCGTTACGGCGGCACGCGGCTCGGGCGCCAGGAGCTTGACGGAGAACTGATCGAGGATCGCGAAGACGCGCTCTGGCGGCGCGAGATGATCGAGGCGGCCACGATCCGTTTCACCGGTGAGATCAGACGCATCGTCGTCGCCGTCGATCCGCCGGCGGCGGCCGGTGCGCAATCCTGCTGCGGCATTGTCGTTGCGGGATTGGAGGCATCGGGGCGCGCGGTCGTGCTTGCTGATTGTTCGGTCGAGGGTGCGAGCCCGGCCGGCTGGGCCGGCGCGGTGGTGCGTGCCTACCGGCGCTTTTCGGCGGACCGGGTGGTGGCGGAAATCAACCAGGGTGGCGACATGGTGGCATCGATGCTGAAGAGCATCGACGAGAGCCTGCCGGTCTCGACCGTGCGGGCGACGCGGGGTAAGTATCTGAGGGCCGAACCGGTCGCGGCACTCTACGAGCAGGGGCGAGTGGCCCATGCCGGGCGCTTCGTCGCGCTTGAGGACCAGATGTGCGATTTCGGCCCGGACGGGCTTTCATCCGGCCGTTCGCCCGACCGGCTGGACGCGCTGGTCTGGGCGTTGACGGCACTGATTCTGGAAGGAAATGGAGAACCCCGGGTGAGGGGCATCTGAAAGACTAGCGTTGAGGTTGTTGTTGTGTCGGACGCGGCGTCTGCTGTTCGGGACGAACCTGGCGCCATTCGTTTTCGAGCTGGTCGACGACATGCTGGGGAATGGTCGGCTGATTACTGTTGGCCGGCTGCTGCATGCTCTCCTCCAAGGGCTTGATGTGACGGTGAGTTAATCACTGGCACGGCTCAAACTATCTGTAAATCAGGCGCTTAAACACTTTAAACGATTGAATTAATTTTAATCGATTGAGGCGCAGAACGCCGTACCACTTTTTGAGGCTGACACCATGGTTATCCACATCGACAGGCCCTTCTTCTTCGACACGGTGCGCGATGCCCTGTTCAAGGGATTGCTTAATCAGCCGCAGGTGGAGGGCATGACGGCGATACTCGATTTCTGGGAAACGCGGATGGCGGACGCCGATCCGCGCTGGCTCGCCTACATCCTGGCGACCGCCTATCACGAGACTGCCTATACGATGCAGCCGGTGCGCGAGACGCTGGCAACGACGGATCCGAGGGCGATCGAAATTCTGGAGAACGCCTATGGGGCAGGCAAGCTCTCCTGGGTGAAGACCCCTTACTGGCGGCCGGATGAAGACGGCAAGAGCTGGCTTGGCCGCGGTCTGGTGCAGCTCACCCACAAGCGGAACTACGAGGCGATGAGCAAGCTCACCGGGATCGACCTCGTTGCCGAGCCTGATCGGGCGATGGAGATGGATGCCGCCGTTTCGATCTTGATCGAAGGCATGGTGCAGGGCTCCTTCGCCAATCACAAGCTTGCCGATCATCTGAACGAAACGACGGATGACTGGGTCAATGCCCGCCGCATCGTCAACGGCACCGATCGGGCGGAAAAGCTCGCCGGCTACGGCAAGACCTTCCTTGCGGCGATCCGCCGCGAAGAGCCGGCAGGGCCGCTTGCGCGGTTGAAGGCGTGGCTCCTGCGTGCTATCGCGCGGGTCTTCGGCTAGACCTTCGCAGGGAGTTCCGCGTGATCCGCCACATCGTCTTCTTCACAGCGCCCGCAGGGCAATTGGAAAAGGTGCGCGCCGGCCTGTCGATCCTGACGGCAATTCCGCATGCTCGCCTGCTGGAGATCGGCACCAACGTCAAGACCGACCAGCTCGGCACTGACGTCGACCTCGTGGTCTACGGCGAATTCGACGATGAGGCAGCCCTTGCCGCCTACAAGGCGCATCCGGATTACCAGCGCTCGATCGATCTCGTGCGCCCCATCCGCGAAATGCGGATGGCTGCCGATTACGAAAGCGACGCGGCGGTAAAACAGCCGCTACGGTGATCTGACAGCAGCGATCCGCTTCGGCGCGCCGACTGTGTCTTAGCCGTCATTCGCCCGTGTTTTTCGGGCATCCTTGTTGCTGGCGGAAGCGGTTTTGCCGTCCGGTTCCTGCCCGAAATACGTTCCGCCGAGGTGGCCGCCGCCGCTGGTGTTTTCAACCTGGCGCTCGGCCCGCTTCTGGATTTCCTTTTCGTTTGTCTTGCTCATTGGAGCCTCCTTTGTTGACGGGGTGACATGTCAACAACCACTCGGGATGGATTTCGTTTCAATTTTTAATGAGGCTTTGCGCCCGTCGCGGCGACATCGGCGCATTTTGCGATCCTGGGTGGCGAAAGGCCGTTTTCCGCCTATTTCCTGCGGTGGAGATAGAAAACGGGGCCGAATTGTTCGGCGCAGGAGGAACACGCAATGCAGAAGAATACGATTTGCCTGTGGTTCGAAAAGGACGCCGAGGCCGCCGCCCGGTTCTATTCCGAGGTCTTTCCCGATAGTGCCGTGACCGCCGTCATCCGTGCGCCCGGAGACTATCCCGATGGCAAGCAGGGAGACGTGCTGGTCGTGGAATTCACGGTCGTCGGCATTCCCTGCATGGGCCTGAACGGTGGGCCGACTTTCAAGCAGAGCGAAGCCTTCTCGTTTCAGATCGCAACCGAGAACCAGGAAGAGACCGACCGCTACTGGAATGCCATCGTCAACAATGGCGGCCAGGAGAGCGAGTGCGGCTGGTGCAAGGACCGATGGGGTCTCTCATGGCAGATCACCCCGCGCGTCCTGACCGAGGCGATGAGGGTCGGCGGTGCCGAAGCAAAGCGCGCTTTCGACGCAATGATGACGATGCGAAAAATCGACGTTGCCGCCATCGAGGCGGCGCGACGGGGCTGATAGCCGTTGCGTGGGCCGATCGCGAGAGCTGCCGTCGGCCCGCATTTCCCGAGCCACCCCGACAAGCCATCGATAATGTGATGGAGAAGTCGGTATCGACTTTGTTCACCAATCTATGAGACGCATGGTATCTCAGATGGGCTAGGAGCGGTGCTGCATGGTGGTCGTGAGGGCTTTCGGGACGTCGTCCTCGGACGTGAAAAAGCGGGAAATGGAGCGTCTCGCGGCACTTGAGCAGCTTGACCTCCTCGATACCCCGAAAGACGAAGGCTTCGAGCGCATCGTCCGGTTGATCAAGCAGATCTTCGACGTCGACATCGGCCTGGTGTCTCTCATCGACGCGCATCGCCAATGGTACAAGGCGTGTTCCGGGCTCGCAGCGGACGAGGTTCCGATTCAAGATACGTTCTGCCGTCATGTGGTCGATCGCGAGGAAGCGATGGTCGTGCAGGATGCGACGCGCGATCCGCGCTTCGCGCACAATCCGGCCGTGACGGGGGAAAGCCATGTGCGCTTCTACGCCGGCGTGCCCTTGAGAACCAAGGCTGGACACGTTGTCGGAACCGTTTGCGCGATCGACCGCCGGACCAGATCGTTCGGTGCAAAGGATCTTTCGGTTCTCAACGAACTGGCGGGCGTCGCGATGGACCGGATCGAGCTGCTTCAGTCGGCCGCAACCGATGGCTTGACCGGCGCGCTGACCCGCCACGCCTTCCGGCAAGAGGCCGATCAAGTTCTGTCGCTCGCCTTGAGGCATCAGCACGACGCGTCCTGCGTCGTCCTGGACATTGACCGTTTCAAGAGTGTCAACGATACCCACGGCCACGCCGCCGGCGACCAGGTACTTCACGCCGTCGCCGAAACCTGCAAGGCGAACCTGCGGGCCGGCGATCTGTTCGGACGGCTTGGCGGAGAGGAATTTGCGATCCTCCTTCCGCATATCAATCGCGACGGGGCCGCCGCGGTCGCCGAAAAGGTAAGGCTTGCGATCGCCTCCCGGCCGATCGCCGGAGCCTTTGGCGAATTGAACGTGACGGCAAGTTTCGGCATTTCCGCGCTTTCGATCATCACCAAGGATATCGAGACGATGTTGGCGCAGGCCGATGCCGCGATGTACCACGCCAAGCACAACGGCCGAAACCGATGCGTATCGTGGAACGCGATTGGTGGCGATGGCCCGACCGGTGCCCGCCGTCGCGTCCTGAAGGCAGGCTCGATCGTCTTCAACGACCATCGTTCGACGATCGACTGCACCATAAAGTCGCTCGGCGTCGACAGCGCGGGGCTCTCCGTCTCCAGTTCCGCCGGCATACCGCCGGAATTCGTCCTGATGATCAAGGGCGAGGGGTTCGAGACCAAATGCCGGATCGTGGCGCAGGACCGGCAAAGCATAGAAGTCGCCTTCAGCGCCTGATCTGGCTCCGTCTGCATCGGCTGTCTTCGGATCCGATCCGCGTGGTTACACGCGGTTCTGTCCTCACGCTGCCCTGTTGGGAGCCCGCTAACTCCAGGAAACCAAAGATGAGATTGAGATCATTGCTGCCGTGGGGCTCCGCGGCGGGTCGCGGAACCGTGCCTGAGAAGAAAGCGACAGGCGGCTTCATGTCGCTTACCGCAGAGGGACGGGCGAGCTGGACCGGCCGCTCCTATGCGGCATTGTCGCGCGAGGGCTTCATGAAGAACCCGGTCGCGCATCGCAGTGTCCGGCTGCTCGCGGAAGCTGCGGCCTCGGTGCCGTGGCTGCTCTACGAGGGCGATCGCGAGCGGCCGGATCATGCCATCCTCTCGCTGCTCGGCCAGCCGAACGGGCGCATGGGTGGTCCCGATTTCTTCGAGGCGCTCTATGGACACCTGCTTCTGTCGGGCAATGCCTATGTCGAGCCGCTGCTGGTCGGCGGAAGCCTGCGCGAGCTGCATCTGCTGCGGCCTGATCGCATCGGCATTGTCGAGGGCCGGGATGGCTGGCCCGAGGCCTACGACTATCGCGCCGGCGGTTCCGTGCGCCGCTTTCCGGCGGAGACGGAGGGGCTCGGGCTGCTGCACCTGAAGCTCTTCCATCCGCTCGATGACCATCTCGGCTTCCCGCCGCTCGCGGCGGCCCAGGTGGCGCTCGATCTCTCCAATGCGGCGGCGACCTGGAACAAGGCGCTGCTCGACAATTCGGCACGACCATCGGGCGCGCTGGTCTACCAGCCGAAGGAGGGCGGCAATCTCTCGCCAGACCAGTACGAGCGGCTGAAGCTGGAACTCGACGAGGGCTATTCCGGCCCGATGCGCGCCGGACGTCCGCTGCTTCTCGAAGGCGGGCTCGACTGGAAGTCGATGGGGCTGTCGCCGAAGGACATGGATTTCGTCGAGGCGCGCAATGGAGCTGCCCGCGACATCGCGCTCGCCTTCGGCGTGCCACCGATGCTGCTCGGCATTCCCGGCGACAACACCTACGCCAATTACCAGGAGGCAAACCGCGCTTTCTACCGGCTGACCGTGCTGCCGATGCTGACGCGCACCGCCGCCTCGCTCTCCGCCTGGCTTTCCGGCCACTACGAGGACCGCCTGCGGCTGGAGCCCGATCTCGACAAGGTCGCCGGACTTGCGTCCGAGCGCGACCAACTCTGGACGCGCGTGGGGAACGCCGCCTTCCTGACCGACGAGGAGAAGCGGCAGGCGGTGGGGTATTGAGAGCCTGCGCCAGTAGGTGAATCAAACTCTGAGCGCCCGGACTTGATCTCCGAGCAAACACGCCCAAGCGATTCAAAAGACTCGCTGAAGTGCGAGCACGACACCCCGACAACGGCAGCGCGAAGCGAGATGGTCGGCTGGATGTCGTTCTCCTTCAACCAAGGACCTCTGCGATGACAGACCTTTCCAACGATGCCGGGCTCTGGGCGACCAGGGCGCTTGGTGCATCGGCGGGGGCGGCGGTGTCGCTCGTCTATCTCTTGCCGAAAAGCCGGCGGGAGGCCGCGAGCCGCTTCTTCACCGGCCTTGCCTGCGGCACGATCTTCGGCGGCCCGACGGGCATCTGGATTGCCGAAAGGCTGGCATTGGCGGATCGCCTCTCGGCCTCGGAGGTCGTGCTGTCGGGATCGGCGACGGCAAGCCTTTGCGCCTGGTGGGGCCTCGGCATCCTGTCGCGCATTGCCGGACGATACGGCGCACGCGGGCGCTAGCCCGAGCATAACAATACAAAACGAGGAGAGCATCATGACCGCAAGCCGCGCGCTGGCGCGATCACCCATGGGCGCGGATACGCGCAAGTTCGCCAATCTTGAGCTCAGAGGGCTGCGGCGCGACGGCAGCTTTTCAGGCTATGCCAGCGTCTTCGGTGAAGTCGATCTCGGCAAGGATGCGATCGAGCGCGGCGCCTTCCGCAAGTCGCTTTCCGAGCGCGGGGCGGGCGGGGTGCGCATGCTCTTCCAGCATGACCCGGCCGAACCGATCGGCGCCTGGAAGACGATCCGCGAGGACAGTCGCGGCCTCTATGTCGAGGGCATGCTTGCCGAGGGCGTGAGCCGCGCCCGCGAGGTGCATCAGCTCCTGAAGAACGGCGCGCTCGACGGTTTGTCGATCGGCTTCCGCACCGTGAGGGCAAAGACCGACGCCAAGTCGGGGGTGCGCCGCATCCTCGAAGCCGACCTCTGGGAAATCTCGATCGTGACCTTCCCGATGCTGCCTTCGGCGCGCGTGCAGAACATCAAGAATGCGCGGTGGTTCCGCGACAAGGAGACCGAGCTTGTCCGCGCCATGCGCCGGGCCGCACGGATGATGCTGACAGAAACCTTCAGATAGGAAACGGGACATGACCGACATGCATGAGACAGGTTCGAGGGTCGCGCCGGAGATCAAGGCGGCGCCGGAAATGACGGCTGCCTTCGACGAGTTCATGGAGGCGTTCGAAGCCTTCAAGGACACCAACGACCGCCGCCTAGGCGAGATCGAGGAGAAGCTGACGGCCGATGTCGTCACCCGCGACAAGATGGACCGCATCAACAGGGCGATGGAGGAGCAGAAGAAGGTGCTCGACCAGCTGGCGCTGAAGAAGGCGCGCCCGCCGCTCGGCCGTGCTAGCGCAAACGGCATCGAGGCCAACGAGCACAAGGCGGCGTTCGAGCACTATATCCGCCGCGGCGACGAGGCCGGCTTGCGCGAACTCGAGGCGAAGGCGATGTCGGCGGGGACGGGGAGCGATGGCGGCTATCTGGTACCACTGGAAACGGATACCGAGATCGGCCGCCGGCTCTCCGTCGTCTGGCCGATCCGCTCGCTTGCGACCGTGCGCCAGGTTTCCGGCTCGGTGCTGAAGAAGCCGTTTTCGACCTCGGGCATGGCGGCCGGCTGGGTGGCCGAAACGGCGGCCCGTCCGCAGACGTCAAGCGCCCAGCTTGCCGAACTCTCCTTCCCGACGATGGAACTCTATGCCATGCCGGCGGCAACGCAGGCGCTGCTCGACGATGCCGCTGTTGATATCGAGGCCTGGATTTCGAGCGAGGTCGACACCGTCTTTGCCGAACAGGAGGGCACCGCCTTCGTCAACGGCGATGGCACCAACAAGCCGAAAGGTTTCCTCGCCTACACAGCGGTCGCCGACAGCGCCTGGAGCTGGGGCAATCTCGGCTATATCCCAACGGGTGCGGCCGGCGCCTTCAAGACGACCGGTGCCTCCGACACATTGATCGATACGATCTACTCGGTGAAGGCGGGCCATCGGCAGAACGCCAATTTCGTGATGAACCGCAAGACCCAGGCCGAGGTGCGCAAGCTCAAGGATGGCGATGGCCGCTATCTCTGGCAGCCGCCGGCGACGGCGGGCGAGGCAGCCTCGCTCGTCGGCTTCCCTGTTGTCGAGGCCGAGGACATGCCCGATATCGCCGCCAACGCGCTGTCGATCGCCTTCGGGGATTTCCGCGCCGGCTATCTCGTCGTCGACCGTACCGGCGTGCGCGTGCTGCGCGATCCCTACTCCGCCAAGCCTTACGTGCTCTTCTACACGACCAAGCGCGTCGGCGGCGGGGTGCAGAACTTCGAGGCGATCAAGCTCATCAAGTTCGCCGTCAGCTGACCGAGGCAGGGCGGGTGCGGCCTCATTCGCATCCGCCTGCCGAACATGCCTGCGCCACACCAATTCAGGATCGTCCATGACCTATGCACCGATTACCCCGCCCGTGGCGGAAGCGCTGACGCTTGCCGAGGTGAAGGCCCATCTGCGGCTCGACGACGGCAACGAGGATGGGATGCTGACCTCGCTGATCCGCGTCGCCCGCGAGCATCTGGAGCGCACGACGGGCCTTTGCCTGATCACTCAGGTCTGGCGCCTCCATCTTGAATCGATACCTGAAGACCGCGTGATTCAGATTGCCAAGGGGCCGGTGCAAGCCATTGAAAGCCTGAGCATTTACGATGGGACAGGCGAGGAGCTGGAATTGCCCGTGACCGGCCATGTGCTCGACGGCAATGCCCGGCCGGCGCGTCTGGTGCTCGATCGGAGTATGAATCCCGCTATCGCCGTGAACGGCATCGAGATCGATTTTTCCGCCGGCTTCGGCGAGAGCGGTGCGGAGGTGCCCGACACGCTGAAGCGGGCGATGCTGATGCATATCGCCCAGATGTTCGCCTTCAGGGGTGCTTTGGCCGTCGAAGATCAGCCGGCGGACATACCGGTTGGCTACGACCGGCTGGTTGCGCCGTTCCTGATGCGGAGGCTCTGATGCGGTCCGTCTTCTTCGATCCCGGCCAGATGACCGCGCGGCTCGAACTGGAGGCGCCGGTAGAGGCGCCGGACGGGCAGGGCGGCGCGAGCGTCACCTTCACCTCAGTCGCTTCCATCTGGGGGCGGATCGAGCCGCTGAGCGAGGTCCGCGAGGAGCGGGCGGGCGCTGATGTCCTCACGCTGACGCACCGCATCTGGCTGCGCTTCCGTAGCGACATCAGGGCCGGGATGCGGCTGCGCAAGGGCGACCGGCTGTTTGCCATCGGCATCTGGCGCGATCCTGATGAAACCGGCCGCTACCTCTGCTGCCTCTGCGAGGAGGAAGGACGATGAACACCGCCCTGACGATCACGCTCCGCGATCTGGCGGAGATCCTGGCGCGGCTGGCGCAGGATGCTGCGGGTAAGTCGGCGGCAAAGGGAGGCGAGAGCCATGAGCGCAGCCAATGAACTGCTGACGGCGATCCATGCGCGCCTGACCGGAGATGCCGAGCTTCTCGGCATGATCGGCGAGGACGGCATCCGCGATCGGCTGGTGACCGGACGAAAGCTCCCTTGCGTGCTGATCGGCGAGGTCGTCAGCAACGACTATTCGACCTCGACGGAGGGAGGCGAGGAGCATCTGCTCTCGCTCGAAATCTGGATCGACGCCGGCGGGCGAAAGCAGGCGCAACAGGTCGCGTCGCGTCTCCATGCCCTGCTGCAGGACGCGGCGCTGGATCTTGGCCAGCACCACCTCGTCAGCCTTCTGCATGTCAGGACACAGAGCCGGCGCGAGGCGAAGACGAAGCTCTATGTCGCCGAGCTCCGCTTCCGGGCCGTGACGGAGCCGATTGCCGCCGCCACCGCGTAGCGGCCTACTCCTCGAAACGGCTCGCGGCGTCGCGATCGCGTTCGTAGTGTCTCGACAACGGAAACGGCGGCAGCCACGCTTCGCGGCGGATGGTCCAGAGTTCGTAGGTTGGCCTCAACTGATCGGGAGCATCGAGCGAGCCGAGGTTCACTTCGACTTCATCCGCGGAGCGCCCGAAAACCGGGGAACCGCAGCGGGGGCAGAAGAACCGCCCGTCGTAATCACCTGTCTCGCCTTCGACCGTCACCGCATCCTGAGGAAAGATCGCCGATACGTGGAAAAGCGCGCCATGATGCTTGCGGCAGTCGATACAATGACAAATGCCGACCCGATAGGGGCGTCCAGTTGCCACGAAGCGGACGTTGCCGCAGCGGCACCCGCCAGTGAACCGGTCCATGTTGCTTCTCCTCCAAGGGCGATAGGCTGCTTGGTTTGAAGATGGGGCAGTGATCTCGGATGTCCCGCCCGTTGCCGCAGCAGACTGCATCTCAGGCCGGTTCGTATACCCGGGTCGCTGCCTTGACCTGCGCTGCCAGCATCAGCACGAAGCCGAGCGAGATGACGGCGAGCGCGGCGCATGTGGCGATTGCGGTACTTGCACCGGCGCGATCGAGGATCGCCGTGAAAACGACGGGTGCGATGGCATTGGCGAGGTTCTGCGGCAGAGACAGGCGGGCCGATTGCAGCCCGAATTCGCGCGGCGAGAATAGGGCGAGCGGCAGCAGCGCACGGGCAACGGTCATGACACCGGAGCCGAAGCCATAGAGCAGGATGAAGGTGATGAGCAGCGGCGTCGACGGCGGTACCACCAGCATCATCAAGAAGCTGAACACCATCAGGCTGACGCCCGTTGCGGCGCTGAGGATCGGATTGCCGCGACGGCCGAGGAGCATGTCCAGGAAGCGGGCGGAAATGCCGATCACACCGCGCGCCGAGCCGAGCTGCAGCGCCAGCGCGGGCGAGGCGCCGGATTGGCGGAATATTTCCAGCAGCGATGGCGACACCCCGAAGGTGACGAAGGTCGAGATCGTCGTTGCCGCGGCAACCAGCAGGAAGGCCTTGCGCTGTCCCGCAGGCGAGAGCGGAAGCGGCGTTTCCTCTGCGGCACTGCCGTCCGCGGCAAAGGCGATCGGCTTCGGCAGGGCGAAAAGATGCAGCGGCAGGCAGACGAAAAACTGCAGCCCCGCGCAGATGAGAAACGTCATACGCCAGCCGACGGTCGCGTTGAGCTCACTGAGGATCGGCCAGAAGATCGCACTCGAAAGACCGGTGAACAGCATCAGGATGGCAATCACCCGTTTGCTGTCGGCTCCGGCACGCTCGACGACGGCGGTATAGGCCGGGGCGGAAAGACCGAAGGCGCCGCCGGCGCCGATGGCGATCCAG
The DNA here is from genome assembly GCF_001429725.1 of Rhizobium sp. Root708. Lineage (GTDB taxonomy): Bacteria > Pseudomonadota > Alphaproteobacteria > Rhizobiales > Rhizobiaceae > Rhizobium. The sequence continues at coordinate 553,369 of NZ_LMHV01000043.1, forward strand.
GCAAGCGCGTAGAGAACGAGGCCGTGCGCGGCTGACAAGAGCAGCAGGCCGATTGTGAAGGTAGTCGAGGCGGCGGCGAGGACGCGCGCGGCTCCATGTCGGGCGAGCAGGCGGCCCGTCGCGGGGCCGACAAGGGCGCTGACCACCATCATGATGCTCAGCCCGCCGAAGACCACCTCATTCGGCAAGCCGAGATCCGGTGCGATGATGCGGCCCATGACGCCGAGCATGTCGAAGGTGGTGCCCCAGCCGATCAGCTGCGTGACGGCAAGCACGGCAATCGTCTGCACCGAGCGCAGGGGGATGGATCGAGACATGGCGGGCTTTGACGCGAATGGGGTAGGGGCGAGCGAGGTCGTAGCAGCTTCGCCGGTTGGTTGAAAGTGACAAGTGGATGACACGAACGGCGCCGGCTGCGCCTGTTTTCTCGAAAGGATCGGACGATGGTGGCGCAGAAGGGCAAGGACCTGCTCCTGAAGATATTCAACGGAACGGCTTACGAAACGGTGGCGGGGCTGCGGTCGAAACGGCTGGCCTTCAATGCTGAAACCGTCGACGTTACCGACGCCGAGAGCGCCGGGCGGTGGCGCGAGCTGTTGGGCGGCGCTGGCGTACAACGCGCCTCGGTTTCCGGCGCTGGCATCTTCAAGGATGCCGGCTCCGACGGTCTGGTGCGGAACGCCTTCTTCAATGCTTCCATCCTGAGCTGGCAGATCATCGTCCCTGATTTCGGCATGGTGACGGGGCCCTTCCAGGCGAGCGCGCTTGAATATTCCGGCCAGTATAACGGCGAGGTGATGTTTGAGCTGGCGCTGGAATCGGCCGGCGCCATCAGCTTCGAGGCGCTCTGATGCGGGCGGTGGGGGCAAGGGCGAACCGGCGCCGCGGCGAGATCGAGGCTGTCATCGATGGCGAACAGCGCATTCTCTGCCTGACGCTCGGCGCGTTGGCGGAGCTGGAAACGGCGTTTTCCGCGGACAATCTCGTCGGTCTGGCCGAGCGCTTCTCGGGCGGGCAGCTGAAGGCGGCCGACATGATCCGCATCATCGGCGCCGGCCTTCGCGGCGGCGGCAATCTCTATTCCGATCAGGAAGTGGCGGAGGCGAGCATCGACGGCGGCATCGCCGGCTGCGCTGTTGTCGTCGGCAACCTGCTTGCCGCGACATTCATTGGGGAAAGCGCGGAGATTGCCGCGCGCCCCCTCTAGCCGCAGCAGATATCGAGGCCGATCGCGCGACGCCTTTCCCCTGGGCGCGCGTCCTCCACGTCGGCCTCTGTCTGCTGCGGCTGCCTCCCGCGATCTTCTGGGCGATGACGCCGGTTGAGTTTCACGCCGTTGCCGGCGGTTTGGCGCCGCGCAGCACCGTCGCCCGGGCCGATCTCGGCGCGCTGATGGCGCAATTTCCGGACGGTCTGACACCCTCGAAACGAAGGAACGATGATGGAGACTGACGATACCGACCTCTCCGCCATGGCTGCGCAGGCCGAAACCTTGCAGCGCACCCTCGACGGTCTCGAAACCCGTTCGCGCTCGTTCGGCTCGGCACTGTCGAGCGCGCTGCGCAGTGCTGCCGACGGCGGCAAGGGCCTTGATGATGTGCTGCGCAGCCTCGGCAATCGCCTGGCAGATATCGCGCTGTCTGCCGGATTGAAGCCACTAGAGACGATGATCTCGGGCGCTGCTTCGAACCTTCTCGGTGGTTTCGGCAAGCTCCTGCCTTTCGCCGATGGCGGCGTGGTTTCGCAGCCGACCTACTTCCCGATGGGCGGCAATATGGGCCTGATGGGCGAGGCCGGCAGCGAAGCGATCCTGCCGCTCAAACGCGGTGCCGACGGGGCGCTTGGCGTTGCCGCATCGGGCGGCTCTGCCGGCCCGCAGATCGTCTTCAACGTCACGACTTCAGACGCGCAGAGCTTCCAGAAAAGCGAAGCGCAGATCTCCGCCATGCTGGCGCGCACGGCGATGCGCGGCCAGCGCAATCTCTGAGGTAATCATGGCAAACGGCTTTCATGAGGTGCGATTTCCGCTGCGCCTGTCGCTATCGACGAGCGGCGGCCCCATCAGGCGCACCGATATCGTCAATCTTTCGAACGGCCGCGAGAGCCGCAACAGCCGCTGGCGCGATGCGCGGCGCAGTTACGATGCCGGCTCGGGCCTGCGCTCTGTCGCCGACCTCTATGAAGTGCTCGAGTTCTTCGAGGCGCGCAGCGGCGAGCTCCACGGTTTTCGCTTTCGCGATCCGGTCGATTGGATATCGGGGCGGCCGGGAATGCCGGTTTCCTCGATGGATCAGCCGATCGGAACGGGCGACGGTGTCACCGCGAATTTCACCCTGACGAAAACTTACAAGGATGCCGCGGCCGCCAGTCTCCGCAGGATTTTCAAGCCGGTCGCGGGCTCGGTCGTCGTCGCGGTCGGCGGCGTTCCGCAGCCTGACAGCGCCTTTATCTCTGATCCGGCAACCGGGATTGTCTCGTTCGCTCCGGACCAGATACCGCCGCCGGGCGCCCTGATCTCCGCCGGCTATGAATTCGATGTGCCGGTGAGGTTTGCGACCGGCCGGATCGACATCAACCTGTCGGCCTTCAACGCCGGACGGATCCCGACCATACCGCTGACGGAGATCGTGCCATGAGAAGCATTCCGCCTGCACTCAAGGAGCATCTGAGCGGCGATGCCACGACCGTCTGCCATGCATGGCGGGTGGTGCGTCGCGACGGCACGATCCTCGGCTTTACCGAGCACGATCATGATCTGACGATTGACGGCATGACGTACCTCGCGGCGACGGGCTTTTCCGCAACCGCGACGGAAGAGGCGGCGGGCATGCCGGCGGCAACGAGTCAGGTCGCCGGCGGCTTTTCCAGCGACGTGATCACCGAGGAAGACCTGGAGGCGGGACGTTATGACGGCGCCCGCGTGGAGATTCTGCTTGTCAATTGGGCGGCGCCCGCGGAGCACATCCTGCTCAAGGTCCAGGAAATTGGCGACGTCACCCGCGATACAACCAGCTTCCAGGCCGAATTGCGAAGCTTCGCAAGCCGCCTGGCCGAGCCGCAAGGGCGGATATACGGCCGCCGTTGCGATGCGACGCTCGGTGATCAGCGCTGCGGCGTGGATCTGAACGGCACCGGCTATCGCTTTGAAGCGACCGTCGTTTCAGTTCCCGATTCCGGCAGGCTTTTCCTATCCTGCCCCGAAGAGTTCGCCGACGGGCTGCTTCGCCTGGGGCTTCTCACATTCGTCGACGGCGCGAATGCCGGATTGCGTGCGGATATCGAGACGAACGCAGCTAAGGGAGGGCTGGTGGAAGTCGTCCTCTGGCTTCCGCTGCATCGGCCGCCTGCGCCGGGAGACCATGTGCTTCTCACCATCGGATGCGACAAGTCGTTTTCGACATGTCGCGGCAGGTTTTCCAACCATCTCAATTTCCGAGGCTTTCCGCATATGCCGGGCGCCGACTTCGCCTACACCTATGCCGATGGCGAAAGCGTCCATGACGGGAGCGCGCTGTTCAAATGACATCGATCGCAGAACAGGTCCTCGAGATTGCTGAGGCTTGGACCGGCACGCCCTATCGTCACCAAGCGTCCTGCAAGGGCGTAGGATGCGACTGTCTCGGGCTGATCCGTGGGATCTGGCGCGGGCTCTATGGCGGCGAGCCGGAGTTCGTGCCGCCTTACGCCCCTGATTGGGCCGAACGCAGCGGCGAGGACCGGCTGCTCGCTGCGGCGTCCAGGCATTTTGGCGTGGTCCTGCCGACGCTGAGCATGCAGCCAGGAGACCTCCTGCTGTTTCGTTGGAGGCCCGAACTTGCAGCCAAGCACGCGGGCATATTCGCCGGCGACCGGCAATTCATCCACGCCTACGAGCAGGCCTGCGTGATCCGCTCGCCGCTCGTGCCCAGCTGGCGCCGACGCGTTGCGGCTGTGTTTCGCTTCCCGGAGAAATAGATGGCAACTCTTCTCTTGCAGGCCGCGGGCGCGGCTCTTGGCAGTGTCTTCGGTCCGGTCGGGGCGATCGTCGGGCGGGCTGCGGGTGCGCTTGCCGGCAGTGTGGTCGATCATGCTTTGCTTGCCGGCAGCTCCACCGTGCGGGCAACACATCTGGCGACGGCCCGCATTCCCGGCGCCGATGAGGGCACGCCGATCAACCGCGTCTACGGCAGCACGCGCATCGGCGGCACGATGATCTGGGCGACTCGCTTCGAGGAGCAGGTCACCACCGAACGAAAGGGAGGCAAGGCCTCCGGCGGTACCCGCGTCGAGACGTTCCGCTACTTCGCCAACGTCGCCTTCGGGATTTGCGAAGGCGAGATCGCCTGCATTCGCCGGATCTGGGCGGATGGCAAGGAGATCGACCAGACCGCCATCGAGATGCGTGTCTATCGCGGCACCGATGCACAGCAGCCGGATCCGTTGATCGAGGCAAAGCAGGGCGCGGGCAATGCGCCTGCCTATCGCGGCTTGGCCTATGTCGTCTTCGAGCGCTTGCCGCTGGACACTTATGGCAACCGCATCCCGCTTCTGCAGTTCGAGGTCGTCCGTCCCGTCGGCGCGCTGGAAAGCCAGCTGAAGGCGGTTTGCATCATTCCCGGCGCGACGGAGCACGGCTACCAGCCCGTCGCGGTTTCGGAGCAGAGTGGCGCCGGGAGCGCGCGCCTCCTCAATCGCAACACGCTGTAGGGCGCCACGGACTGGCAGGTGTCGATCGACGAGCTGATGGCACTCTGCCCGAATCTAGAGCGCGTGGCTCTGGTGGTCTCCTGGTTCGGAACCGATCTGCGGGCGGGCGAATGCCGGATCGTGCCCGGTGTCGAGACGGCCGTGCGGAACGGTGAGAGCAAGGCCTGGTCCGTGTCCGGGATCGCGCGCGGCAGCGCCCATGTGGTCAGCGGCAACAGCGGAGTGCCGGCCTATGGCGGGACGCCTGATGATGCCGCTGTTCTCGCCGCAATTGCCGATCTGAAGGCGCGTGGTCTGGAAGTTTATCTCTATCCGTTCCTGATGATGGATATTCCCTCGGACAACGCCTTGCCCGACCCTTCCGCGTCAGGCGTTCAACCGGCCTATCCATGGCGGGGGCGCATCACCTGCTTTCCGGCAACCGGCCGGCCTGATAGCGTCGATCGGACGGCAGTGGCGCACGGGCAGGTCGATGCTTTTATCGGCACCGCGCGCGCCGCTGATTTTCTCCTATCCGGACAGCAGGTGGCCTACGGGGGAAGCGGCGACGGATACCGGCGTTTCATCCTGCACTATGCGCAGCTCGCAAGGGCCGCCGGCGGTGTGGATGGCTTCCTTCTCGGTTCGGAGTTGCGCGGCCTGACGGCCGTGCGGGATGAAGCCGATCGGTTTCCCTTCGTCGACGCTCTCGTCGCGCTGGCCGCTGACGTCAAGGCACTGCTGCCGACAGCCCGGCTGACTTATGGCGCCGATTGGTCCGAATATTTCGGTTATCATCCGCAGGACGGTAGCGGTGATGTCTACTTCAACCTCGATCCGCTCTGGGCATCATCAGCAATCGACGCCGTTGGCATCGATAACTACATGCCGCTCGCCGATTGGCGGGACGAGGATCTGTCGGAGGCCAATCCCGATGGCTTCCGCTCCGCCGAGGATGGCGCGGCAATCGCCGCCGCGATCTCCGCGGGCGAGGGGTTCGACTGGTACTACGCCACCGACGCAGACCGGATTGCCCGCATCAGGACAACGATAACGGATAGTCTGGCGGACAAGCCATGGACGTTCCGTTACAAGGACATTGGCGGCTGGTGGAACAACCTTCACTAAGATCGTATCGGCGGCGTGGAGCGTGCTGCTCCTTCGGCCTGGCAGCCGGGGAGCAAGCCGGTCTGGTTCACCGAGCTTGGCTGCGCGGCCGTCGACAAGGGCGGCAATCAGCCCAACGTCTTCATCGATCCGAAGTCAAGGGAAAGCGGACTACCCTATTTCTCCAGCGGCATGCGCGCCGACAGCATGCAGCGCCGCTTTCTCGAAGCCCACCATGCGAGATGGAATGCGGACACGGCTCCGGCCGGGATGGTGGATCCGGCGCATCTCTTCGTCTGGTGCTGGGACGCTCGGCCTTATCCGGCCTTTCCGCAGGAGACATCCACCTGGAGCGACGGCGCCAACTGGGCGACCGGACATTGGCTGAACGGCAGGCTGGGAGCGGGAACGCTTGCCGACATCATCGCCGCGATCCTTCGCGATCAGGGTTTTGCCGACTTCGACGTTGCCGATGTCTCAGGCGACCTGACGGGTTACGTGCATGGCGATGTGGTGTCCGCGCGCAGCCTCATCGAGCCGCTGCTGCAGGCATTCGCGATCGATGTGTTCGAGGATGCCGGTACTCTGCATTTCCGCTCGCGCGGCCGGGCAAGCCTGCCGCCCGTCGTCGTCGACACATTTGTCGATGTCGAAGACGAACCTCTGTGGCGCGAGACGCGCGGCCACGACAGCGACTTCGCCGCGGAAGCCGTTCTGACCTTCTACGATCCCGCGTTGGATTACGAACAGGCGAGCGCCCGGTCGCATCGGGCAGCGGCAGCGACGAGCCGGGTGATCAAGCAGGATCTGTCCGCGGCCATGCCCGAGGAGGCTGCGCTCGCGGCCGCCGAAGGCCTATTGAGAGACAACCGCGTATCGCGCCGGACCGTTCGTTTCAGCCTCCCGCCGGGAGCGCTGGACCTGCAACCGGGCGATGCCGTCACGATCGCGGAAGGCCCGGCTGGACGGTTCATAGTTTCCAGCATCGAGGACGAGGGCCAGCGCCGCATTGAGGCGCGCGAGTTTGCCGTCTCGGGCGGTGCCGCATGGCCGCAGCGAACGAGCGGGCAGAACGGCGGCACTGGCGCTTCGAGCCTCTTTGCCCCTGTCGTTCATCTGCTCGACCTTCCTTGTTTCGAAGACGGCGATGCCGGTTCGTTCGCTCGGGGTGCTGCGTTTGCGGCGCCCTGGAAGACCATCGCTTTGTCGTCATCGGCAACAACAGAAGGCTATCGAGGCCGAGTGCTGCTCGACAGGCCCGCACGGATCGGGACGACGGTCACAACCCTCGATCCAGGTGTCCGCGGTCGTTTCGACTGGTCGCAGGAGCTGATCGTCGACCTCCCATTCGGCGAGCTCGCCTCGGCACCGGCGATTTCGGTTCTGAACGGCGGCAACCGGATCGCGGCGCGCTCACCAAGCGGCGTCTGGGAGGTACTGTCCTTCCAGCGTGCCGAAGAAATCGAAACTCGCCGCTGGCGGCTGACCGGCCTTCTTCGCGCGCTTGCCGGTACCGATGACGCCATGCGGGCCGGCATTCCTGCGGGGTCGCCCGTCGTCGTGTTGGACGAGGCCGTCAAGCCACTCGGTCTCGGCAGCGGGGAGGCCGGTCTGCGTCTCAATTGGATTGCGGAAGCCGCTGGGTCGACCGAGATGGCAGGTCCTTACGCGTTCGAGGGTGGTTTGCGGGCGCGAACCCCGCTCGCCCCGGTGCATCTGCGCGGCCTGCGCAGCGATGCCGGCGATATCAGCCTGTCGTGGGTGCGCTGTGGCAGGAAGGAAGCCGATAGCTGGATCGGCGCCGACATTCCGCTCGATGAACCCTTTGAGCGCTATCGCGTCGAGATCCTCGCCGGCGACGACGTCCTGAGATCAGTCGAGACGCAGGAACCATCCTGGATCTATCCAGTCGCCGACGAGATCGCCGACTTTGGCACGCCCCTGTCGGCACTCACCGCACGCGTCAGGCAGATGGGCGAGAGCATCCCGCTCGGCATCGCGGTCACCGCGACATTTTCCCTGTAGCTCCCAACGAAAGGACAAAGCGAAATGGGCGACTTGAAGAACTGGTACAGCTCCAAAACGATATGGGGAGCGTTGATCGCGATTCTCGCGTCGGTCATGCACTTAACGGGTGTGGATATCTCCACGGTCGATCGTGGGCAGATCGTTGATTCGATCGTCAACATCGCCGGCGCGCTCGGAGGGTTGATTGCTGTTTACGGTCGCGTGACGGCGAAAACGGTGATCCGGTCCACCTCCTGATGCGGTTTCGGGCGTCGACGACCCGCATGATTGCGGGTCGTTTCAATGCCTTAGCGCGCGACGCGAGAGCAGTTTGAAATCGTTCCAAACAGCGGCGTTACAAGGCATTCATTTGCCATTCAGGTCGCTTGAGTACATAGTCGGGCCAAGTTGGTATCCATTGAAAGCGTAGCACATGGCCTCTCCCTTGAGTGTCGCAGCGTTGGCCGCCGGGCTGGCGTTGTCGTCGCCCTCACCGGAAAATTCGCGCAACTTTATCGTGCGCGTGGCAGGCGATTGCAGCGAAGCCGCACAGCAGGTTGTCGAGAAAACCGGCGGACAATTGTTGTCCGTTCAGCCCTCCGGCGACAGTTGCATCATTACCGTGCTGGTGCAGGGAAACGGTCAGCGACCGCGCAAGGTCACTGTCAAGGTTCCGATGTAGGCAGAATCGGCCTAAGAAACACCGAACGGATAAAGCAGGATAAAGCGGACCGATGCGCATTCTCGTAGTCGAAGACGATGTCAATCTGAACCGTCAGCTGGCGGACACCCTCAAGGAAGCCGGTTACGTCGTCGATCAGGCGTTCGATGGCGAGGAGGGGCATTTCCTCGGCGAGACCGAGCCCTACGATGCCATCATCCTCGACATCGGCCTTCCCGAACTGGATGGTGTGACCGTGCTTGAGAAATGGCGCGGCGCCGGTCGCGGCATGCCTGTTCTGATTCTCACCGCCCGCGACCGATGGAGCGACAAGGTCGCCGGCATTGACGCGGGCGCGGACGACTATGTCACCAAGCCGTTCCACGTCGAGGAAGTGCTTGCCCGTATTCGCGCCCTGATCCGCCGTGCCGCTGGCCATTCGTCCTCCGAGATCGTCTGCGGGCCGGTTCGGCTCGATACCAAGACATCGAAGGCGATGGTCAACGGCGTGGCCCTGAAACTGACGTCGCACGAATATCGCCTTCTGGCCTACCTGATGCATCATATGGGCGAGGTCGTCTCGCGCACCGAACTGGTGGAGCATATGTATGATCAGGATTTCGATCGCGATTCCAACACGATCGAGGTTTTCGTCGGCCGTCTCCGCAAGAAGATGGGCGTTGATCTGATTGAGACGGTGCGCGGGCTCGGTTACCGCATCCAAGCGCCGAGCAATGCGAATTAAGTCGCTCACAGCACGCGTTCTGCTGCTGACCACGATCTGGTCGAGCGTGGCGCTTGTCGTCATTGGTCTGCTGATCTCGACACTGTACCGCAAGAGCGCCGAACGCGGCTTTCAGGATCTTTTGCGCGCGCAGCTCTACAACGTCATCAATTCGGTGGCGATCGGCGATCAGGGCGCGCTCAACGGCAGCCCGCAGCTCGGCGATCTCCGGTTCGCGCAGCCGAAGACCGGCTGGTACTGGGTGGTGGAGCCGCTCGGCACCTACACGGCGCCGCCCTTGGTTTCTCCCTCTCTCGGGTCCGCGACGATCCCGGTGCCGTCGGTTCTGGAGGCGCCCTTCGACAAGAATTACGAGCGCTACTATCAGGTGACCGACGCGTCCGGTAACCGGATTCAGGTTGCCGAAACCGAAGTGGTGCTCGATACGGACGGACGCGCAGCGCGCTTTCGCGTGAGCGGCAACGTCGATGTCGTCGAGGACGACGTCAGAAACTTCTCCCACAGTCTTTACCTTGCACTCGCCGGCTTCGGCGTCGGCAGTCTGATCGTCAATGCGCTTGCGATTCTCTATGGCTTGAAGCCGCTGGACAAGGCGCGCGCCGCGCTGGAGCGCATCCGTGCCGGCGAAAGCGAACAGCTGAAGGGTGAATTCCCGCGCGAGATCCTGCCGCTCGCCAACGAGGTCAACGCTCTGATCGACAGCAATCGCCGTATCGTCGAGCGTGCCCGCATGCAGGTGGGCAATCTTGCTCATTCGCTGAAAACCCCGATCGCGGTTCTGCTCAACGAGGCAAGGGTGCTGGAGCGGTCGCATGGCGAACTGGTCCGCGGCCAGGCCGAAGCGATGCAGGGGCAGGTCCAGTCCTATCTCAACCGTGCCCGCATCGCGGCCCAGCGTGAATCCGTGCTGGCGCGCACCGATGCGGAGCCGGCGCTCGAGCGCCTGGTGCGCGTCATGCGCCGGCTGAACGTGGACAAGGAATTCGAGCTGCAGGTCGCGCCGCCGCACATCGCCGTGGCGATGGAGCAGCAGGATCTGGAAGAAATCGTCGGCAATCTTCTTGAGAACGCCGCGCGTTTTGCGACCCACAAGGTTCGTGTCGTGGCTGCGGAAACGCATGAGGAGCCAAAGGCCGGCGAGAGTGCTCGCCGCCACTGGGTCGAGATCATTGTCGAGGACGACGGCCGTGGACTTGAACCGGACCAGATCCGGGAAGCTCTGAAACGAGGGCGCCGGCTCGATGAGAGCAAGCCGGGTACCGGGCTCGGGCTGTCGATCGTCACGGAGATTGCCAACGAGTATCAGGGGCGGCTGGAACTCTCCCGCAGCGATCAGGGCGGCTTGAAAGCGCGCCTTATTCTTCCCGGCATTACAAAGGATGTTGCGTGAGCAACTGCTTGATGCCAGAAAGATATCGGATTTGCATAGCATGCTTTGCCCTGATCGGCATGGCAGGCTGTGTTTGTGCTGGCGTAATGGATACCTGATCTGGGTTCGAGTAAATGATGCTTCGTTCAAAAGGCATGATCGTTTCTTCTCTCTGCGCCGTCGTCGCTCTCTCCGGCTGCCAAACGACGAAGAGCGGCGCTTCCAGCGGATTTTTCGGAAGCAGCAAGCCGTCTGCCTCGGCCACGTTCATCTCCGCGCTGCAGGGCGGTATCGTAGGGCGCACGGGGATCGAGCTGAGTGACAGCGACAAGCAGCGTGCGCTCGAGGCGGAGTATCGTGCGCTCGAGGGCGCCGGTGTCGGTCAGCCTGTCGTCTGGAGCGGCAGAAACGTCAGCGGCAAGGTCATCGCTGCGGCGCCGTATCAGGTTGGCTCACAGAATTGCCGTCAGTACACCCACACTCTGACGGTTGAAGGCAAGGAAACCGTGGCCCGCGGCTCCGCCTGCCGCAACGACAACGGCAGCTGGTCGCCGCTCGGGTGAAGTGCCGGAAAGCCGCGCCACAGCAAAAATGCGGCGAAACGCCTCAAATCCGCGTCATCACAGCTTTGAAGGTTGGAATAAAGCCGCGCTTCAAGTAATTGGCGGCTATGATTTTCTGGATTCTCGTGGCCGCGATGACGGCCGCTGTTGCCGCCGTCCTGCTTTATCCGCTTTTGCGTGGAGCGAAAGCGGCCGCCGATGATCGCGCCGGCGAAGCTGCAGTCTATCGCGATCAGCTTCGGGAACTGGATCGGGACCTCTCCGGCGGGCTGATTTCCACGGAAGAGGCGGAATATGCACGCGCGGAAATCGGTCGCCGCCTGATCGCTGTCTCCGGTGTCGCATCGGAGCCGTCGAAGCCGCGGGTCGGCAGGCATCTGTTCACCGAAGTCTTCGTCCTGCTGCTGCTGCCTCTTGTCGGGCTCTGTCTTTACGTCACGATGGGACGGCCTGACTTGCCGTCCCAGCCGCTCCAGGCGCGCCTGGAGCACCCCGGCAACGACCTAGCGATCCTCGTCTCCAAGGCGGAGCGCCACCTTGCGGAAAACCCTGACGACGGCAAGGGATGGGACGTTCTCGCGCCGATCTACTACAGCACGATGCGCATCGACGATGCCGAGCTTGCCTATCGCAATGCGATCCGTCTGCTCGGTCCGACGGCGGCGCGTCTGGATGGCTTGACAGAAACTCTGATGAAACGGTCCGATGGAGCCGTGACCGAGGAGATCACCGCCGTCCTGAAGCAGTTGCTGCAATCGGAGCCGGATAACCCGCGTGGACGCTTTTATATGGCTCTTGGGCTTGAGCAAGCCGGCCAGAAGGAGCAGGCGCTGGCGGGATTTGAGGAGCTTGCAAAAGCCTCTGCGCCGGATGCTCCCTGGCTGCCGCTCGTCAACGAGCACATCACCAGGAATGGCGGCACCCCGGCGCAAGCGCAGCCTCTCGGCAATCCGACGCAGGCGGATGTCGCCGCGGCCGAGCAGATGAGCAGCGGCGACCGGCAGCAGATGGTCAAGGGCATGGTCGAAAGCCTGAACGCCAAGCTCACGGAAAACCCTGATAATCTCGAAGGCTGGTTGCGCCTGATCCGCTCCTATGCCGTCCTGAACGACAAGGACAATGCCGTCGATGCGCTGAAGCGCGGGCTTGCGACTTTTCCCGCCAACGGTGACAAAGGCAAGCAGCTCCTGGCGCTCGCGAATGAGCTCGGCATAGCCACGGAAGGATTGACGGAATGACGCGCAAGCAGAAGCGCCTTGCGGTTATCGGCGGCGGCATGAGCTTTATTATCGCCGCAGTGCTGCTTGTCATGTTCGCCTTCAGCCAATCGGTGGCCTACTTCTACATGCCTGCGGATCTCGTCAAGAACCCCGTTCCACCGGGAACGCGGATCCGCCTCGGCGGTCTGGTCGGGCCCGGAAGCATCGTCCGTGGTGTCGGTTCGACCGTTCAGTTCGGCGTGACCGACGCCAGCGGTGATCTGGTGCGGGTTCGCTATACCGGAATTCTCCCCGACCTCTTCCGGGAAGGGCAGGGCGTGGTGACCGAAGGACGGTTCGAAACGGGCAGCGACGTCTTTACCGCCGATACAGTGCTTGCAAAGCACGACGAAAAATACATGCCCAAGGAGGTCGCCGACAGGCTGAAGGCGCAGGGCCTCTGGCAGGAAGGGCAGGCAGCGCAATGATTATCGAGATCGGGCACTACGCACTCATCCTGGCGCTTGCCACGGCCATCGTCCTGTCGTTCGTTCCGGCGATCGGTGCGCGTCGTCTTGATCAGGCGATGATGGACGTCGCGCCTGTCGGATCCGTGCTTCTCTTTGCGCTGGTCACGCTTTCCTTCGGCGTTTTGACTTATGCGCATGTCGTGTCGGATTTTTCTGTCGCGAACGTCTGGGAGAACTCGCACTCCCTCGTACCCCTGATCTACAAATACTCGGGAGTCTGGGGCAATCATGAAGGCTCGATGATGCTCTGGCTGCTGATCCTGGCATTGTTCAGCGCTCTTGTTGCGGTCTTCGGGCGCAATCTGCCGGATACGCTGAAGGCGAATGTGCTTTCGGTTCAGGCTTGGATATCGGTTGCCTTCATTCTGTTTATCCTAATGACGTCGAACCCCTTCACGCGGCTCGACCCGGCGCCCGCCGAGGGCAAGGATCTCAATCCGGTGCTGCAGGATATCGGTCTCGCGATCCATCCGCCGCTGCTCTATCTCGGATATGTCGGCTTTTCGGTCTGTTTTTCCTTTGCCGTGGCGGCCCTTCTCGAAGGCCGTATTGATGCCGCCTGGGCGCGCTGGGTGCGGCCCTGGACGCTGGCGGCCTGGACATTCCTGACGCTTGGCATTGCGATGGGCTCCTATTGGGCCTATTACGAGCTCGGCTGGGGTGGCTGGTGGTTCTGGGATCCGGTCGAAAACGCCTCTTTCATGCCCTGGCTTGCGGGAACGGCGCTCCTTCATTCCGCGCTTGTCATGGAAAAGCGCGAGGCGCTGAAGATCTGGACGGTCCTGCTGGCGCTCCTGACCTTCTCGCTGTCGCTGATGGGAACCTTCCTCGTCCGCTCGGGCGTCCTGACATCCGTTCACGCCTTCGCCAGCGATCCGACGCGCGGCGTATTCATTCTTTGCATCCTTCTTCTGTTCATCGGCGGGGCGCTGTCGCTCTTCGCCTTCCGTGCACCGCTGCTTTCCGCGGGCGGCCTCTTTGCGCCGATCTCGCGTGAAGGCGCGTTGGTCGTGAACAATCTCATTCTCACCGTGGCCTGCGGCACGGTGTTGACCGGCACGCTCTATCCGCTGCTGCTTGAAACCCTGACGGGCGACAAGATTTCCGTCGGCCCGCCCTTCTTCAATATGACGTTCGGCTTCCTGATGGCACCCTTGCTCGTCGCGGTGCCCTTTGGACCGCTGCTGGCATGGAAGCGCGGCGATCTGCTCGGCGCCTTGCAACGACTGTATGTTGCCGCCGCCTTTTCGCTGGTTGCCGCCCTGGTCTTCTTCTACGTCAAGCACGGCGGCCCGGTGCTCGCCGCGCTCGGCTTCGCTGCGGGTCTGTTCCTTGTGTTCGGCGCGATCGCGGATCTCTGGTACCGTGCCGGCGTCGGCAAGGTGGCGGCCAGCGTTGCGTTTCGCCGCCTGACCGGCTTGCCGCGTTCGGCATTCGGGACAGCACTGGCTCATGCCGGCCTCGGGCTGACCGTTCTCGGCATCGTAGCCGTCACGACCTTCGAGACGGAGCACGTCACGCAGATGAAGCCTGGCGAAGTCATCGAGGCAGGAGGCCATAGCCTGCGGTTCGACGGCATGAAACCGGCGCGCGGACCGAACTATACCGAGGAGCGAGGGCACTTCACCATCGGGCGTGGCGGCGTCGAGGTTGCCGACGTCTGGTCATCGAAGCGGATCTATACGGCGCGGCAGATGCCGACGACCGAGGCCGGGATCCTCACCTTCGGGTCGAGCCAGCTCTACGTGTCGTTGGGCGATGCGACGAACGACGGTGGTGTCGTCGTCCGGGTGTGGTGGAAGCCATATATCCTGTTCATCTGGGGTGGTGCACTTGTCATGGCGTTTGGCGGCTTCGTCTCGCTGAGCGACCGCCGCCTCCGCGTCGGCGCACCTCGCCGAAAGGCGCGGCCGGCATCGCCGGTGATGGAGCCTGCGGAATGATGCGCCGTCTGCTTCTCGCTGCCGCCTTCGTGCTCGCGGCTGCGCCAGCATTCGCGGTCAACCCCGATGAGGTGCTTGCGGACCCCGCTCTGGAGGCGCGCGCGCGGACCATCTCGGCCGAGCTGCGCTGCATGGTTTGCCAGAACCAGTCGATCGACGACTCCAATGCGGAACTCGCGAAGGATCTCCGGTTGCTCGTTCGCGAGCGGATCACCGATGGCGACAGCGACGAGCAGGTGATGAGCTATATCGTTTCCCGCTATGGCGAGTTCGTTCTTCTCCGCCCACGCTTCGAGGCAAAGACCCTGATGCTGTGGGGGGCTCCGCTGGTGCTGTTCGTGGTCGGCGGGATTTCGCTGTTGGTCTTCGCTCGCCGCCGGACAGGCAAGCCGACCGGCTCGACGCTGACCGCCGAAGAACAGGCAAAGCTCGACGATCTGCTCAAGAGCTAGATCGAGCACGGCTCCGCAGCAGCGACAGGCCGTAGAAGACCGCGAAAGCGAGGACGACGCTTCCCGCGGTCACCGGACCGGCGGCGGGGGAGTAGATATCCATGACGGCTCCAACCGTCGAGGAGCCAGCAGCACTGCCGATGGCGTAGGCAAGCGCGAATGCCGCGCTTCCTGCTACAAGCGCCTTGCCGGCAAAGCGTTCCCCGAGGATCGTCAGGGCGCAGGTGTAGAGCGAAAAGCTCGCGGTCCCCATGATGCCGAACGCAATCAGGATCGCCGCCTGCGATTCCAGAAAAGGAATGGCGATGAAGCTCAGGCCGGCGGTGACCGCCGAGAAGAGAGCTACTCCCGAGCGCGATGTCTTGTCGAGGAACCAGCCGACAAGCGGTTGGGCCAAGGCTGT
Source organism: Rhizobium sp. Root708 (assembly GCF_001429725.1). Taxonomy (GTDB): domain Bacteria; phylum Pseudomonadota; class Alphaproteobacteria; order Rhizobiales; family Rhizobiaceae; genus Rhizobium. The sequence continues at coordinate 569,013 of NZ_LMHV01000043.1, forward strand.
CGGCAGGGCGAGGATCGTGACGCTGATGGCGGCGAAAGACTCCGAATAACCGAGCCGCACGAAGTAGACCGGCATTGCGGAAATGGCGGCGATGTCGGCAATCGCGAACGCGGCAACCATGCAAACCAGCAACGGTGCGCGCCGAACAAAGCTGAAAAGAGCTCCGGAGGCAGCCTGCTCAGGCTGTGTGCGTGCTTTTCGGGTCAATATCACGGTGAGGAAGGCGACGCAGGCAACATAGACGGCCAGAAGCGCGAAGGCGAAGCCGTTCTTCGTGCCGAAGAGCGGGATCGCCAGAGGACCGGCGGCAAAGCCTCCGCACATGCCGGCACCATAGAGCCCCGAAATGCGGCCGCGCAGGCGATCAGGGCACGCGGTATTGAGCCAGGCCTCACTGAGCATGAAGATGAGGCTGACGCAGACGCCCAACGAGAAGCGCGCGACACACCATACCCAAAAGTTGTCGGAACTTGCGAAGACCGAAAGACTGAGTGCACAGCCGACGAGGCCGCCGACGATCAGCCGGTCGCCACGCACGAGACGCGTTAACGCTCCGACGGCGAATGTCGCCGTACCCAGCCCCGCCGCGAAGCAGCCGGCGTTGAAGCCGATCAGGCTTTGCGCGACATTGCGATGCTCGAGAACCAGCGAAATCAGCGGGTAGGTCAGGCCCTGCGCAACGGCAAAAGCGGTCACACCGATGATAACCGCGGCTATTGCCGCCGTGTCGGGCGCGAAATCTGCAGTCGAAATTGCGTGGGTCATTGAGGTCGGTGTCCGATTTTCCAGCGCATCCATAGCGATTTGCGCGGAAGGCGTCGACAGCGAACATCAAGCGGTCCGGGCGGCAGGCGACGTCGAAAGCATCGTACATTACGATTTTTTCATCGCTCGGACAGTTCGCAGTAAGGTGTGCCGTCCTATATCTTCGTTCATCAGCCGATCCGGTGACTGCCGGTCCTGTCGATGTAAAACGAAGAAGGTGCCACTTATGCTTAAGAATATCAAAGCTCCGTCGCTCAGTACCGCGCTGAAGGCCTCGACCGTCGCGGGTCTTGCCGCTGCGGTGCTTGCAACCGGTATTCCCCTCCAGATCACATCCTCCTATGCAGAAGCAGTGAAGGTTCAGGCGCCGTCCGTTCCGAGTTTCGCAAACGTCGTCGATGCCGTTTCGCCGGCCGTCGTGTCCGTTCGAGTTGAAAGCCGCGTCAAGCCGGTAGCTGACGACGAAGGCAATGGCTTCTCGTTTGACTTCAACGGCCGCGGCTTCGACGATCTGCCGGATGCTCTGAAGCCTTTCTTCCGCCAGTTCGGCGAGCAGGGCCCGCAGGGTCATCGCGGTGGCCCTCCCGGCAAGCACTTCGGTCAGCCTGACAGCAAGGGTCGTCTGCGCCCGGTCGCTCAGGGCTCCGGCTTCTTCATCTCTGAGGACGGCTATATCGTCACCAACAATCACGTCGTCTCTGACGGCAGCGCCTTCGTTGCGGTCATGAACGACGGCACGGAACTCGATGCCAAGTTGATCGGCAAGGACCCGCGCACCGATCTCGCGGTCCTCAAGGTCGAGGCCAAGGGACGCAAGTTCACCTACGTCAACTGGGCGGACGATCACAATGTTCGCGTCGGCGACTGGGTCGTTGCCGTCGGCAACCCGTTCGGTCTTGGCGGCACGGTGACGGCAGGTATCGTCTCGGCTCGCGGCCGTGATATCGGCTCCGGCCCCTACGACGACTATCTGCAGGTCGACGCCGCTGTGAACCGGGGCAATTCGGGCGGACCGACCTTCAACCTGAACGGCGAAGTCGTCGGTATCAACACCGCCATCTTCTCCCCATCAGGCGGTAGCGTTGGCATCGCCTTCGCAATTCCGGCATCGACGGCCAAGGACGTCGTTGCCGACCTGATGAAGGACGGCACGGTCTCCCGTGGTTGGCTCGGCGTTCAGATCCAGCCGGTGACGAAGGATATCGCCGACTCGCTCGGTCTCTCCGAAGCCAACGGCGCGCTCGTCGTCTCTCCGCAGGACGGCTCGCCTGGCCAGAAGGCCGGCATGAAGGCTGGTGACGTCGTAACCGCTCTCAACGGTGAACCAGTCAAGGATGCCCGCGATCTCAGCCGCCGTATCGGCGCGATGCAGCCTGGAAAGAAGGTCGAACTCTCGATCTGGCGCTCGGGCAAGGCACAGTCCCTGCAGGTCGAACTCGGCACGCTGCCGGCCGACCAGAAGGACGCTTCGAGCGACACCGACGATCAGGCACCGGAAGCGCAGGCTCCGGCCTCCGAAAAGGCGCTCGCCGATCTCGGTCTGACCGTCGGTCCTTCGGATGACGGCAAGGGCTTGCAGATCACCGGTATCGATCCGAACTCCGACGCAGCCGACAAGGGCATCAAGGAAGGCGAGAAGATCACCTCGGTCAACAACCAGGACGTCTCCTCCGCCGATGACGTCGTCAAGCTGCTGAACCAGGCAAAGAAGGACGGGCGCACCCGCGCGCTCTTCCAGATCCTGTCGAAGGACGGCAGCCGCTTCGTTGCCCTTCCGCTCGACGGTCAGGGCTAATCCTCTCCGCCAGAAACCAGGAGCCGCGCCACTGCGCGCGGCTCCTTTCCGTCAATGCATCATGGGTGCCGCGATGACGTCCCTGCAACAGGACACAGCTTCAAGTCTTGCCGAAACACAGCCGACGGGTAATGTCGGGCGCATGAAGATTCTGATTATCGAAGACGATCTGGAAGCGGCCGCTTATCTCACGAAAGCCTTTCGCGAGGCGGGCATTGTCGCCGATCATGCAAGTGACGGTGAGAGCGGCCTGTTCATGGGCACTGAAAATACCTACGACGTGATCGTCATCGACCGCATGTTGCCGCGTCGCGACGGCTTGTCCGTTATCAGCGAGCTTCGCCGCAAGGCAATTCATACGCCGGTTCTGATCCTTTCGGCCCTCGGCCAGGTGGACGACCGCGTGACCGGACTTCGCGCCGGCGGCGATGACTATCTCCCGAAGCCTTACGCCTTCAGCGAACTTCTCGCCCGTGTCGAAGTGCTGGGTCGTCGCAAGGGCACGCCCGACCAGGACGTCGTCTATCGCGTCGGCGACCTGGAGCTTGACCGCCTGTCCCACGAGGTCCGGCGCGGCGGCAAGGAAATCCCGCTGCAGCCGCGCGAATTCCGTCTTCTCGAATATCTCATGAAGAATGCCGGGCAGGTGGTGACGCGAACCATGCTCCTTGAAAACGTCTGGGACTACCATTTCGACCCGCAGACCAATGTGATCGACGTGCATGTCTCGCGCCTTCGCTCGAAGATCGAGAAGGACTTTAGCCAGCCGCTACTGAAGACCATTCGCGGTGCCGGTTATATGATCAAGGATGAGGGATGAGCCGTTTTCGGGTTCTCTTTAAGTCCACCGCGGTCCGTCTCTCTGCCCTTTACATCCTGCTCTTCGCGATCTGTGCCGCGACGCTCGTCTTCTATGTGACGGCGATGTCGGAGCGGCTCCTGACGAGCCAGATCCGCGAAGCCGTGCAGCAGGAAGTCGATCAGGTCCAGCGGGCCTATGATACGGGTGGCATGAATCTGCTCCTGCGGACGATGGAACGTCGTGCGCGCCAGCCGGGCGCCAACCTCTACATCATTGCCGGCCCTTCCGGCGACATCCTCGCCGGCAACGTTGCTTCGGTCCAGCCGGGCGTAATGCTGGAGGAGGGGTGGACGTCGCTGCCGTTCTTCTATCAGCGCTACTCGGAAGGCGGGCAAGCGAAGCGCCACATGGCGGTCGCCAACATCGAAGTCCTCGACAATGGTTTGAAGATCCTGATCGGACGCGATCTCGGAGAGCCGGAGGCATTCCGTGGCCTCGTGCGCCAGGCGCTGATGATTGCTTTGGCGATCATGGGTCTGGGCGCGATCATCATCTGGTTCGGCATCGGCCGAAATGCACTGAAACGCATCGATCGCATGTCGGCCGCCAGCAAGAAGATCATGGCGGGCGACCTGTCGCAGCGCCTTCCGGTCGGTGGTTCGGGTGACGAATTCGATCGTCTGTCTGCATCGCTGAACGCGATGCTCGGTCGAATTGAAAAGCTGAACGAGGGCTTGCGGCAGGTCTCCGACAATATCGCACACGATCTGAAGACCCCGCTGACGCGCCTGCGCAACAAGGCCGCGGATGCGCTGGATACGCCTGAACCCGATGTGAGGCGCGTTGCTCTGGAGGGGATTATCTCCGAATCCGACCAGTTGATCCGAACCTTCAATGCGCTGCTGATGATCTCTCGCGTCGAGGCTGGATCGGTCGCGGCCGAAATGTCGATGGTCGATCTTTCCGCGATCGTCGCTGACAGCGCCGAGCTCTATGAGCCCGTCGCCGATGAAGCGGGCCTTGCACTGACCTCGGCCATCGACCCGGGCGTAGAGGTGCAGGGAAATCGCGAACTGATCGGCCAGGCGATCTTCAATCTCATCGACAATGCGATCAAATACGCCTCCGGCAGTGATGGTGGCGACATTGCGCTGCGCCTCGTGCGGCGGAACGACGGCATCTGCCTACAGGTAGCTGATCATGGTGCCGGTATTCCGGCCGAGAAGCGGGAAGAAGTCCTCAAGCGCTTCGTTCGCCTTGACGAAAGTCGGTCGAAGCCCGGCACCGGGCTTGGGCTTTCGCTGGTGGAAGCGGTCATGGAACTGCACGGCGGTCGTCTCGAACTTTCGGATACGGATGCCGACAACCCGGCCCGCCGCGGCCTGACGGTCACGATGGTATTCCCGGCAAAATAGAAGCATTGCGGTCACTCGCGCCGAATGTCGCAACAGGTCAATTTGGAGGTTGGCCGCGCGCGTCTTGGACCCTAACTTACTCGGCAAGAGCCGGAGGGACGTCTGATTCCCTCACCGGCCGTTCGCTGTAGCCAGGGAGGGCGCATGCTGACGACATCGAAGCACAGCCTCAGGGATGTGACGGAAGGCCTCCTCAGGCCATTGAGCAAGACCGAATTGAAGCTGACGCTTGCCGACCTGCAGAAGATCGGCAAGAGCGAGCCGGTGGTCGCGAGCCTCCTCGGCGAAGAGAGTGCTCTGAAGGAATTCGTCACCGCCGCGCTCACCTTGTCGCCCTACTTGCGAGAGATCGCCAACATCGATCCGGCCGCCTTGGTTGGGGCTATTTCTGAGCCACTGGAACCTCAGATCGAGACCCTGGTCAACGAGGCCAGGAATGCGTGGAGACCAAACGGCGACGACGCAGGCGCTCCGAGCGAGGCCGACGTGATGAGCCGTCTGCGGATCGCAAAGCGCCGGGTTGCGTTCCTGCTCGCCTTGGCCGATCTCGGTCGGATCTTCGATGGCCGGGTGACCACCGCATGGCTGAGCCGGCTTGCCGAGGCGGCCGTGAGTGCCGCTATCGATCACCTGTTGCTGACCGCCCACGAAAGCCGCAAGCTGCGTCTGAAGGACGTCGCACATCCGAGCGATGGGTCGGGATTGATCGTTCTCGGTATGGGCAAGCTCGGTGCCTCCGAGCTGAATTACTCATCCGATATCGATCTGGTGGTCTTCTTCGACGAACAGGCTGGAATCCTCGAGGATCCCGACGACGCGATCGAGGTCTTCCCGCGTCTGATGCGGCGTCTGGTTCGGATCATGCAGGAGCGAACGGCGGATGGCTACGTCTTCCGAACCGACCTCCGGCTCCGCCCTGATCCGGGCTCCACGCCACTCGCAATCTCCGTCGATGCGGCGATGATCTACTACGAAGGGCGAGGGCAGAACTGGGAACGCGCCGCCTTCATCAAGGCACGCGCCGTGGCGGGCGACCTGCGGGCGGGCGAGCAATTCCTGCGCGGCCTCGTCCCCTTCGTCTTTCGCAAGTATCTCGACTACGCCGCGATCGCCGACATCCATTCGATCAAGCGGCAGATCCATGCCCATAAGGGCCACGGCGCGATTGCCGTCAAAGGTCACAACGTCAAGCTCGGCCGCGGCGGTATCCGCGAGATAGAGTTCTTCGTTCAGACGCAACAGTTGATCGCCGGCGGCCGCATGCCCGTTCTGCGTTCGCGCGGCACCGAAGAGACGCTCGTCGAGCTGACCAAGGCGAAATGGATCGACGAGGAAACGCGCGACGAGCTGATCGACGCATACTGGTATCTTCGCGATGTCGAGCATCGCATCCAGATGGTGCGTGACGAGCAGACGCACCTGTTGCCGGAAACGGAGGCGGAGCTGAAGCGCATCGCGTTCATGATGGGTTTTGGCGATACGCCGAGTTTCTCCGAGAAGCTGGTCGAAACTTTCCGAGCCGTGGAACGGCGTTACGCGCGCCTTTTCGAACAGGAAAACCGCCTTTCGACGGAAACGGGAAATCTCGTTTTCACCGGTCAGAACGATGATCCGGACACCCTGATCACGCTTCGTAAGATGGGCTTCGAACGGCCATCGGACATATCGCGCGTCATTCGCACTTGGCACTACGGACGCTACAAGGCGACCCAATCTGTCGAAGCGCGAGAACGCCTGACCGAGCTTACCCCCCAATTGCTGCGTGTGTTCGGGGAGAGCAAGCGGGCGGACGAGGCGATCCTGCGGTTCGATAGCTTCATTTCGGGGTTGCCGGCCGGCATTCAGCTCTTCTCTCTGCTCGGCAGCAATCCGGCGCTGCTATCGCTGATCGTCAACATCATGTCGGCGGCGCCGAAGCTCGCTGAAGTGATTGCCGCAAAGCCCCACGTTTTCGACGGCATGCTCGATCCCGGCCTGATGGCCGAGTTGCCGACGCGCGAGTATCTGGCCGAGCGACTAAAGGGATCGTTGCTACAGGCGAGGTACTATGAGGAGGTGCTGGATCGGTTGCGCATTTTCGCGGCCGAGCAGCGGTTCCTGATCGGCATTCGTCTTTTGACGGGTACGATCAACGGCGCAATGGCGGCGCGCGCCTTCACGCACCTTGCGGACCTGATCATCGAAGCGGCGCTGAACGCCGTACGCCAGGAAATGGAGGCGTCCTATGGCGCATTCCCGGGTGGCCGTGTCGCCGTTGCCGGAATGGGCAAGCTCGGTAGCTTCGAGCTGACGGCCGGTTCCGACATCGATCTCATCCTCCTCTACGACTACGATGATGCGGCGCCGGAATCTGTGGGCGAAAAGCCGCTCGACGCCGTTCGCTATTTCACGCGGATGACACAGCGCCTGATCGCTGCCTTTTCCGCGCCGACAGCGGAAGGCGTTCTCTACGAAGTCGACATGCGCCTGCGACCCTCCGGCAACAAGGGACCGGTTGCCACCCGGATCAACGCGTTCGGAAAATACCAGCGGGAAGAAGCGTGGACGTGGGAGCACATGGCGCTCAGCCGTGCTCGCCTGATCTGCGGTGACGCCGGCCTGATCGCGGAAGCCGAGAGCATCGTCACGGATGTTCTCTCCCGGCATCGTGAGCCGGCCAAGCTCGCTCGCGACGTCACCGAGATGCGCCAGTTGATCGAAAGCGAAAAGCCGCCCGCCAGCGCCTGGGATTTGAAGCTCATTCCGGGTGGGGTGATCGATATCGAATTCATCGCGCAGTATCTCGCGCTGGTCGCCCCCACGAAGGGTGTCGAGGCCAAGGTCAATGGCCTGAATACGGGTGAAGCTCTGAAGCTCCTGGGCGGTCGTCTGATGTCCGCCGGTGATGTCGACACCTGCCTGGAGGCGTTTCAGCTTTATACCGAGCTGTCGCAGTTGATCCGTCTTTGCATCGACGGGCTGTTCGATCCCAAGGAGGCGCCCGCCGGTCTGATCGACCTCGTCTGCCGCGCGGGCGATTGCCCCGACATCAAGACGCTCGAAGGGGAGCTGAAGCGCCTTGGCAAATCCGTTCGGCGCATCCTTCAGTCGGTGGTGGTGCCCTAGTAGGCAGCGTCGGGAATACGCAGCGAGATAACGGTGCCGACCGCCTCGCGCGAGCGGATCTTCATCGAGCCGCCGTGGAGCGTTGTCAGTGAGCGTGAGATCGCGAGACCCAGGCCGGAGCCGCCTTTGCTCTTGGCATACTGGCTCTGGACCTGTTCGAAGGGCTGGCCGATCTTGTTGATCGCGGCCTTCGGGATGCCGATGCCGGTGTCGGCGATCGTCAGGATGACGCTGCCATTGGCGCGGCGCGTGCGAACCGCAATGCGGCCGCCCTCATTGGTGAATTTCACGGCATTCGAAAGAAGGTTCAGCAGGATCTGCTTCACGGCCCGACGATCTGCCGTCAGCGTCATGCCATCGCGAATGCACTGTTCGATCTGGATATTCTTCTCGCTGGCAGGGATGGCCGTGAAGCGAAGGCTTTCTTCGATCAGCGGCAACAGATCGATCTGCTCGCACTGAAGCTTCATGTGGCCCGCTTCGATCTTCGACATGTCGAGAATGTCGCTGATGACGTTCAGGAGATGCTTGCCGCTATCGTGGATGTCGCGCGCATATTCGTCATACTTGGTTGAGCCAAGCGGACCGAACATCTGGTCCTGCAGGATTTCCGAGAAGCCGAGAATGGCGTTGAGCGGTGTGCGCAGCTCGTGGGACATGTTGGCAAGAAACTCGGATTTAGCCTTGTTGGCGGCTTCCGCGCGTTCCTTCTCTGCGAGGTAGTTCGTGTTGGCGACGGAGAGTTCTGACTTCTGACTTTCGAGGCTCTGGCGCGAGGCGGAGAGGTCGCCGATCGTTGCCATGAGGCGACGCTCGGAGTCGCGCAGACGCTCCTGATTCCGTTTCAACAGGGTGATGTCGGTCCCGACCGAAACCATGCCGCCATCGCGCGTGCGCCGTTCGTTGATCTGCAGCCAGCGTTCGTCGGCAAGCTGCACCTCACTGGTGCGGCTGTAGCCGTTGCCATCGGCGTCAGCGATACGGCGTTCAATGACAGGGCGTGCCGCCGCCGCATTGACGGCCACCCGCTCGGTGCCCGGCACCAGCACGCTGTCCGGCAGGCCGTAGGCTTGCTGGAAGTGAGCGTTGCACATTACCAGCCGGTCGTTCTTGTCCCAAAGCACGAATGCCTCGGACGTGCATTCGATGGCGTCGGCAAGCCGCTGGTCGGCTTCGGCGTAGCGCTGTGCGAGGCGGTGCTGTTCCGTCACGTCCATGGCGATGCCGATCATATGAACACGGCCGCCGGTGGTACGGATCACCTGCGCACGAGCGCGCATCCAGACATAGTGGCCGGCTGCGTGACGCATCCGAAAAATCTGGTCGATCTGTTCGAAGTCGCCGCCGGCGACCGAACGGGCGATCTCGTAAATTCCGCTATCGTCAGGATGCATCAGGCGGGCGGCATCGCCGAAACACATGTTCTTGTCGGACGCTGGAAGCCCCAGCATCTCGTACATGGACCGCGACCAGAAGAATTCGCGCCGGTCGAAATCGAAATCCCAAAGACCGCAGCGGCCGCGGGATAGGGCGGTCTCGACGCGCAGGTTGGATTCCAGGAAGATATCGTCGGCGTCCCGTGCGCGCCTCACCTGCATGTAGTAGGCGTAGAGGACGACGAGCAGGATCGAAGAGATGCCGGCAAAGAGAGTGACGTTAAGGGTCACCTCTTCGCGCCAGAGCTTGCTGATGCGATCGAGCGACGTCGCGGCCACGACATAGCCGCCAGAGCTGCCGATCAGTGTGATTTCGGCATAGTGCGCACGACCGCTTATCATCGTCTCGATGACACCGGCCCGATCGCCGAAACGCCGGGCGGACGAGATGTCGGAAAAGAAATCGCCGACACTTGCCCCGATGTAAGCAGCGCCGGCTGCCGATGCGGCAAAGACCTTGCCCGTCGGCTGCACGAGCAGCACGAAAGCATCGTCGTCTAGCCGGTCCTGGGGCAGAAAACGGGCGAGGCGTTCCTGGGCGGCGGCAACCGTGCCGGCTTCGAACAGGCTGTCGGCGTCCGCGAATGCTGCTGCAGCGGTGGCGGCAGCCAAAGTCGTCGAATGGCGGGCGGCAGCCTCCATCCGGCTGTACTCGGACATCATGCCAAAGAAATGGGAGGCGGCTACAACTGTCAGGAATGCGACGATAAGAAGAGGGATGGTGCGCTTCAGCACATTCTCGGCATACGTGAAATTGCGGGAAGGGGGTCTTGCGGACGCGAGGCTGCTGTCGGCAAAGCTGTCACGCAGCGAGCGCAGCCCTTCGAAATCGACACGCAGCCGTCCTTCGGCTACGGTTGCCCGCCGCACGTTCATCATGTTTGATCTTGATCCCTCGTGTGATTCGAAGCGCCGCTCGCTTGAACCTGACACAGTGAATCATCGGTGATTCGCCTTGTCCAGAGGAAAAGGTAAAAATCTATTAACCGATTCTAAGTGCTGAATTTTCTTTCAAACAGGTTGCGCGGCTAACTGTCCTTTCGCCGCGCCCTTATGCAAATCACCCTTGCAGCGTCCGTTCGACGATGTCGCGAACGTCTGTGGAGAGCTTGTCGGACTGCTGAATCTCCGCGAGTGCCTTGCGTGCATGCTCCGCCCGAACAGGCTCCAGCGAGCGCCAGGAACGCATGGAAGTCAGTAGGCGCGCGGCCAACTGTGGGTTGCGAGCGTCGATGTCCAGGATCTCGCGGGCGAGGAAACGATAGCCCTCTCCATCGGCCCGTCCGATCCCCGTCGGGTTCGTGAAAGCGAAGGTCCCGATCAGCGATCGAACCCGGTTCGGGTTCGTCCCAATGAAAAGAGGATTTTCCATGAGTTCGACTACGCGGTCGAGCGCCTTTGCGCCGGGAATGGTCGCCTGGACGGAGAACCACTTGTCGATCACGAGCGCATTATCGGCAAACCGGTCGCGGAACGTCTCAAGCGCGTCAGCGGCTTCCGCGCTGTCGGGGAAGCGGTGCGCCAGAATGGTCAGCGCCTGCATCAGGTCCGTCATGTTGTTGGCTGCATCGAATGCCGCTTTTGCTCGCGATGGGGAGGCTTCGGCATAGGAGAGGTAGACCAGCGCGGTATTGCGAAGGGCACGCCGTCCGGCGCTCTTCGCATCAGGCGCAAACTCGCCCGGGGTCAGCATCGTCTCGTGCAGCTTCAGGAAAACGTCGCGGCCGGCATCGGCAACCTGCTTCATGATCGCCTGGCGTCCGGCATGAATGGCGTCCGGATCGTTGTTGCCGCCGAGTTCACGGGCGATGTCGGATTCGCTCGGTAGAGCCAGAGCCTGAGCGCGGAACGCCGGTTCCAGACTGTCGTCGGCCGCAGCCGCCAAAAGGGTGTCGACGAATGTACGATCGGCGGACGCGGAATGTCCGTCGCGCGCTGCCTTCAGTAGGGTCGGCAATGCCAGGTCGGTCAGTGCCTGCCAGCGGGCGAAATGATCGGTTTCGTTACGCGCCAGCAGAGCAAGATCGGCAGCCGTCTGATCGAAGTGCAGCTTGATCGGTGCGGAGAAGCTGCGATTGATCGATACCACCGGACGAGATGCGATGCCATGGAAGACCGCGGTTTGCGCTCGGTCCGTAAGATGCAGGATCTCTCCAGCGTATTCCGCGCCGCTGGCCGACGACGGCTGCAACTGAGCGCCGTCTTCAGCAAACAGCGCTAGGCTGAGCGGGATATGCATCGGCTTCTTGTCGGTCTGGCCGGGTGTCGCCGGGATCATCTGTTCGAGCGACAGGGTGAAGGTCTTCGCCGCCCCATCGTAGCTGCCGGAAGCGGTGACCAGCGGTGTACCTGCCTGCTGGTACCAAAGAGAAAACTGCGTGAGATCGCGGCCGCTGACATCCTCGAAGCACTTGACGAAGTCTTCGATGGTGACAGCCTGACCGTCGTGTCGTTCGAAGTAGAGATCCATTCCCTTCTTGAACGTGTCCTTGCCGAGCAAGGTCGCGATCATTCTGGTAACTTCACTGCCCTTCTCGTAGACGGTCGTAGTATAGAAGTTGTTGATTTCGCGGTATTGCGTCGGCCGCACCGGATGGGCGAGCGGCCCGCCGTCTTCCGGGAATTGCTCGGATTTCAGGTGCCGAACTTCTGCAATACGCTTGACGGGGCGGGACCGCTGATCGGACGAGAATTCGTGATCGCGATAGACCGTCAGGCCTTCCTTCAGGCACAGCTGGAACCAGTCACGGCAGGTGATGCGGTTGCCGGTCCAGTTGTGGAAATACTCGTGCGCAATGATCGCTTCGATATTCGCGTAGTCGGCGTCGGTCGCGGTTTCGGGATCGGCAAGGACATACTTGTCGTTGAAGACGTTCAGCCCCTTGTTCTCCATCGCGCCCATATTGAAGTCGGAAACGGCGACGATCATGAAGATATCGAGGTCGTATTCGCGCCCGAAAACTTCCTCGTCCCACTTCATGGAACGCTTCAGCGCATCCATGGCGTATCCGGCGCGGGGTTCCTTCCCATGCTCGACATAAATCTTCAGGGCGACTTCGCGGCCGGACATGGTCGTAAAGGTGTCTTCGATGACGCCGAGGTCGCCCGCCACAAGCGCAAACAGGTAGCTCGGCTTGGGGTGCGGATCAAACCAGGCAGCGAAATGCTTACCTTCGCCGTAGCCGGCGCCGCCGAGGAAATTTCCGTTCGACAGGAGCAGAGGGTTGGCGGCCTTGTCTGCGATGATATTCACAGTGTAGGGCGCCAGCACGTCGGGCCGATCCGGGAAATAGGTTATCCTGCGGAAACCTTCGGCTTCGCACTGCGTGGAGTAGATGCCGCCGGTACGATAGAGCCCCATCAGCTTGGTGTTGGCTTCGGGGTTGATGATCGTGGTGATCGTCAGCTCGAAGGGTTCCGATTCCGGGAGGCCTCGAACAGTCAGGCTCTCCGGCGTCGCCGTGTATTGGTCAGGCGCCATTTCGATCTGGTCGAAGAGCAAGCCGGCCAAAGCCAACTCGTCACCGTCAAGCACCAGCGGTGCAGCCGTGTCGGCGCCCTCGCGCCGATGGAAGATCAATCGGGATTCGACCTTTGTCTCTGTCGGGTCCAGCTCGAAGGTCAGGTCCACACGCTCCAGAACGAAGTCGGTGGGGCGATAATCTGCCAGATTGATGACCTGGCCGCTGTCTGTGCGCATGGTGTTCCCTGAAGGCCTTTATACGATGCTGTCGCAGGCGGAGTTGGGAGCTCTCCCGCAGACTGGGATGCGGATAATTACATTAAAATCTGAACCAAAGCTAAAGCGAAACGCGCTGCGTCTAAGTTTTGATTGCGTCGGCGCGAGAGAGATACTTGGCGAAACGGGCTGAGTGGCGTTCCGTGCCTGACGCCAATCTGCTCACCCCGCGAACGAAAAAGCACGTATCGACAATTATTTGGCAATGGGTCTGTTATTTGCCGGCAAGCGCTGCCACACTCTCCAGGCGTCGAGTCTGATGCGTTCTCCCGCCTGCAAGAATGCGAGCTTCCGATGGGGTCGGTTTTCGAAAATCCAATGAGAGGCATCGCGTTCAAGGTGGCGTCGGTGGTCACTTTCGTTGCGATGCAGACCTTCATCAAGCTAGCCGGAACCGGGATCCAGCCGGGGCAGGTGACTTTCTGCCGGTCATTCTTTGCGCTGTTTCCGATCATGGCCTATCTCGCCTATCGCGGGCAGCTGCGCAGTTCCTTTTATACATCGAACCCCATCGGACACCTGAAGCGGGGAACTCTCGGGATCATTTCGATGGGCCTGGGTTTCTATGGGCTCATACACCTGCCACTTCCGGAAGCCATCGCGCTTGGCTACGCAACACCTTTGGTGGCCGTGGTGTTTGCAGCGCTCTTTCTGGGCGAGACCGTTCGGATCTACCGGTGGACGGCGGTCATCATCGGCCTTGTCGGGGTTTCGATCGTCTCCTGGCCGAAGCTGACGCTGTTCCGTGAGGGCGGCGTGCAGACCGAACAGGCCATCGGCGCCGTGACGGTCCTTCTGGCGTCGGTCCTCGGCGGCATGGCGATGATCCAAGTGCGCAAGCTGGTCGAGGAAGAGAAGACGTCAACGATCGTTCTGTACTTCTCGATCACCGCCTCGGTTATGTCGCTGGTGACGTTGCCGTTCGGCTGGGACATCCTCGAGTTCGAGCCGCAACTGTTCTTGATCGCTGCAGGCTTCTGCGGCGGCGTTGCGCAGATCCTGTTGACCGAGAGCTATCGCCACGCCGACGTCTCCACGGTTGCCCCCTTCGAATACACCTCGATAGTGCTCGGCGGCGTCATTGCCTATTTCCTGTTCGAGGAAGTGCCGACCTCAAGCATGCTGCTTGGCACGGCGGTTATCGTCGCAGCCGGCATATTCATCATATACCGGGAGCATCGCCTGGAGCTCCAGCGACGTAGCGCGCGTGATCTCAGCGCCTGAAACATCAGCGCTAAAATATTGATCTCTCGAATGTATCGGTTTCGCGACTTTTCCGTACGCGTAAAACGACTTCATGAAATTCATGGCTGGTGTCGGTGTCCAAGCCGTGCTTACTGAAGATGAACAAAAGTCATTTATTTGCGCAGCTGCATGTTCGGTAGGGACGACGGCGGCGGTTCCGGTTGCTGGAACTCTGCGTGTGGGGATGCCGGGAAAAACATGTCGCTGAATGCCGATGAACTGGCCGCCCATCCGAAATTCATTCTCGGTATTCGTTTTCATGCAGGCAGAATGCGCGGCATGTTCGAAGCAGGCCCGCGTCTGGCAAGATTGCTTGCTTCCCAGCAGCGTTGGCTGCTGACGCAGATGGCCTACGCTCTGTCCATGGAGCGCGATATGGCCAATCCCGCCTCGGGTTTTACCGCCGTGGGCCTTGCAAGCGAGATTACTTCGTTCAAGGTGGCAAGCCGCAACACCGTTTTGAGTTTCATCGACGAATTGTTGACTTATCGCTTCATCGCCTGCGAACCGGGAGATCAGCGCAAGCGGCCACGCCACTATGAGCCGGCCGAAGTCAGCCATCAGGCGATGACGAGTTGGCTATGGTCCAATCTATGTGCGCTCGACATGCTTGACGGGGGTGATCGCGCGCCGCAATTCGAAGCGCATCCGCACTGGATACGCTCCATGCAGCCACGAATCGCCAGAAACTGCCTTCGGGATGCTGGCTGGCGGGAGCCTCACGAAAAGGTCGCCCTGTTTCTCTGGAACGACGCGGGCGGCCTCATCGTCGATCACTTCATGTCGCAAATCGATCTCGACGGCGATGATCCTGATCATTTCATGGTGGGGCCGATCGACAGCCGGACGCTTGCGGCCGACTTCATGATGTCGCGCACGCATATGCAGAGGCTGATTGCGAAGGCTGTGCAGCAGGGATGCCTGGAGTGGCAGCAGCCGTCAACGTCGCGGAAACCGTTGCTGCTGATCTCGCGCCAGTTTGTCGATGAGTACTGCCGCTGGCAGGCGATAAAGTTCGCCTATGTCGATGAAGCCTTTGAATGGGCGAAAGCGACTGTGAAATAGACCGTATTGCCGGCGTGTCGCCGGCAAGTCACGTCTACCTCAGTATTGCTGGAAATCAGCAAAGATCGCCGCAGGCCGGGCGATACGGCTGCTCGTTCCGGTGCCGCGAGCGGTCATCTGCTCGTTCGTGGCAAAGCCGGAATGGCTGTAGCTCTGTGTGGTGCGAGCGCGGTTGCTCGCGAGGCGCAGGGTTTCAAACCTGCAATGCGTTGTACGAAAAGGTGTGCTCATGGCCTTGGATCCTGTTCTGATTCCTCCCAAGACACATCGCTAATATTGCAGTGCACCATAGATTTTGCAACGCATAAGAATACGAAACAGATATGCGCAATTTGCATGGCTTATTTCATAAAAGATTTAGAATTGTCTATTTTTAATGCAGATTAGAGATCTGCGATTCTCCGCTTGAATTCCAGTAAGTCGTTCCACGCCAAGCGTTTATTGATTGGCGCGGTGAGGAGATCCTGCGGATGCAGGGTGGCGATTGCCGGAACAATATGTCCACCGGCAGCGATTTCTCGCCATTGACCTCGGAGGCCATGGATCGTGTCGTTCTCGCCGAGGAAGACGCGCGCGGCGAAATTTCCGAGCAAGAGAATCACTTTTGGTTCGGCGAGGGCGATCTGGCGCTCGATAAAGGGACGGCAGATCTCCATCTCAACTGAGGAAGCAACCCGGTTTCCCGGCGGGCGCCAGGGGATGACCTGCGTCAGCAATATCTGCGCGCGGTCGAGACCGATTGCCGCCAGCATCTTGTCGAGGAGCTGTCCGGGGCGTCCCGCGAACGGCGCTCCGTCCCTGTCGTCGTCGGCGCCGGGGCCGGAGCCGATAAGCATGATACGGCTTGAGGCGTCGCCGCTGGCGAAGATCGTCGACCGCGCGCTACGCTTTAGATTGCAGCCTTCAAATGCTTCGATCGCCGTCTTGAGTTCCGTCAGCGAGCGCGCCGTCTCCGCGGCGAAGCGCGCCTGCTGCACCGCCTCGCCATCCGGGATGGCGGGCTGTGGCATGCCAGGTACGCGCTCGGGCTGCGGCGTCTGCCGCGGGGCAGGGGACGTGCGTGACGGTGCCTGTTGGTTATCGACCTGCGGTGCGGCCGCTGAAGCAGACCGGCGCGCGCTCTTCAACGCGTCGAACTCGGCGAAGCGATCGACGGCTTCTTCTTCCAGCATCCATTCCACGCCGGCATCTGCGTAGAAATGCAGAAGGGCGGAAAGTTGTCCTGCGGAAAGATCGTTGGCGGAAGAGATCATGTCCGAAGCTTACCGAAGCGGTCGCAGCAAGGAAAGCCCGACGCGGGCGTCCAAGCCGCTATTGCACCGTCCATTGATCAATATCGTCGCGTTCGCCGATCAATGCGAGACCGTGTGCGATGGAGAGCAGTTCTCCACCGGTCTCGATCTTGTCGGTTTCGAAACGCCTGGTGAAGATCTGGCGGACTGCTGGCACGAACGAGGTCCCTCCTGTCAGGAAGACCTTGTCGATTGCAGAGGCCGGCGTGTTGGTCTTCTGCAGGACATCGTCCAAAGCACCCTCGATCTTGGCGAGGTCGTCTGCGATCCACGCCTCGAAATCGGAGCGCGTGACGGTGCGATGACCGCCACGGCCGAGCGGGCCGAAATCGAATCCGGCCTCGTCTGACGACGACAGCGCCATCTTGGTCGCGGAAACGGCTTGATAGAGTGGATAACCCTCGTCGTGCTCGACGAGATCGATGAACATCTCGAGCTTGTCGGGCTCAAGCGCCGTGCGCACCAGCTTCTTCAGGTCGTTGAACTCGCGGGACGTCTTGAAGATCGACAGCTGGTTCCATCGGCCGAAGCTCGAGTAATAGTTGGTGGGCACTTCCAATATCTTGTCGAAGCTTTTGAAGTGGCTGCCCTTGCCGATCTGCGGCGCGACGATGTTGTCGATCATCCGATAGTCGAAATGATCGCCGGCGATGCCGACACCCGAATGACCGATCGGCGTTGCCGACAGCTTGCCGCCGTTCGTCTCGAAGCGGATCAGCGAATAGTCGGTCGTACCCCCGCCGAAGTCGGCAACGAGGACCGTTGCGTCGGACGTCAAGTGCTGGGCGAAATAGAACGCCGCAGCGACCGGTTCGTAGACATAGTGGATCTCAGGAAAGCCGAATCGCGAGAGCGCTTCGTTGTAGCGCTGGGTGGCAAGTGCGGGATCCGGACTGGCGCCGGCGAAATGGACGGGTCTGCCGGCGACGATGCGGGACACATCAGATGGCCAGTGGTCGCTGGCATAGTGCTTCAGCCGCCGAATGAAGACCTCCATGAGATCTTCGAAGCTGTGGCGCTTGGCGTGAATCAATGTGCCCTGGAAGAGGGCGCTGGCCGCGAACGTCTTGATCGATTGCAGGAAGCGGCAATCGCCGGGATTGTCGATGAACTGGCGGATCGCCGCATGCCCGGCCTCGACCTTCAGCGCCGACGCACCGAGGTGGGCGTCCTTCATGAAGGAGAGGGCTGTACGCATGCTGTCGCTGATGCCAGCCGCGCTCTCAAAACGCATCGAATGTGTGTCGCGTCCATCGGCCATTGCGATGACAGTGTTCGTCGTGCCGAAGTCCAAACCAAGCGCCTGAGCCATGCTCGCACCTCCATAAGCCGATCGTGTTGTTTGAGACAGGAGCGACTGCTCCGCCAAGGGCGGCAAGGGCACGCCCGTATTTGAAGAGCGCGCGTGATGCCACAGCGCCTTGTCTTGTTCAAGAGATGGTTTGAAAAATGAAACGGGCGCCATCGGCGCCCGCTCATCATTTATTCGGCGGCGATCGCCCGAGGTGGCTCTTCCTGTTCCTCGTGCGTCTTCTTTCGGCCGAGGCCGAGCAGCCAGTCGCTCAGTCTGCCCATCTCGACGAAGATGACAGGCGTGATGAACAAGGTGAGCGCCTGCGACACAATCAGGCCGCCGACCACGGCGATGCCGAGCGGTTGGCGAAGTTCCGAACTCGCGCCTGTGCCGAGGGCGATGGGCAATGCGCCGAGCAGCGCGCAGAAGGTCGTCATCATGATCGGCCGGAAACGCCGGACGCAGGCTTCGTGGATTGCCTCCGACGGCGACATTCCGGTGCCGGAGCGCAGGTTCTCCAGCGCCACGTCAATCATCATGATGGCGTTCTTCTTGACGATGCCGATCAGCATGAGAAGGCCGATCAGGGCGATGATCGACAGATCGAAGCCCATGACCTTAAGCGCCAGCAGCGCGCCGAGAGCCGCCGCCGGCAGGCCAGACAGGATCGTCAGCGGATGGATGAAGCTCTCATACAGCACGCCAAGCACGACATAGATTGTCAGCACCGCTGCAAGGATCAGGAGCGGCGTGTTGCGCTGCGACTGCTCGAAGATCTGCGCCGTGCCGCCGTAGGACGTGAAGATGTCCGTCGGCATGTCGATATCCTTCTTGATCTGGTCAATCGCCGCCGTTGCATCGCCAAGCGATTCGCCGGCCGGCAGGTTGAAGGATACGGTGGTCGAAACCAGCTGGCCCGTCTGGTTGATCGTCACCGGCCCGGTCGTGCGGCGAACCGTTGCGAAGTTGGACAGAGGCACCAGCGCGCCGCTGCTGGAGGCGACGCGGATGTCCTGCAGCTTCTGATCATCCCAAGGCTTGCTGGTGTCGTATTCGACGAGAACGTCATAGCTTTCGCCCGTCGATTGGATCTGGGCCGCTGCGTAACCGCCGAACGATTCCTGTAATGTGGTCCGAAGCTGATCGTCGGTGATGCCGAACGCCGCGGCCTTCTCGGTATCCACGACGATATCGGCCTGCAGTGCATTGTTCTGCGCGTCGGAGGTCACGTCCGTGAACCGCGGATCGGCGTGCATGGCCTGCTGGATCTTGTCCGCCCACAGGTTCGTCTGGTCGGCGCTTAGGGCCTGTATGACCAGCTGGTACTGGCTGGCCGTCTGCCGGCCGCCGAAACGCAGGCTTTGTTGTGGCGTGATGAAGGCCTGAAGGCCGGCGATCTTCCCGATGCTTGCGCGCAATTCCCTCAATGTCTGATCAAGCGGCGGACGCTGGTCCTTGTCCTTCAGCTCGACATACATGGTGCCGTTGTTCAGCGGACTGCGCGCATTGCCACCGACGATCGACATGACGTGATTGACGGCCGGGTTCTGCTTCACCAGAGCCGCGGCCTGGTTCTGAAGCTCCTGCATGGCGGGGTAGGAAATGTCCTGGCGGGCGCGTGTCGATATCGACAGGCGGCCGATATCTTCCGTTGGGAAGAAGCTCGCGGGCAGGGTCATGAACAGATAGACCGTGAGCCCCACCGAAGCGAGGAATAGTCCGAGGATCGCAGGGCGGTGCGCAAGGCACCATCCCACGGCTCGTTCGTATCCTCGTAGCGTCCAGTCGAAACCGGCATCGAACCATCGAATGAAAATCGGCGGGCGTTCGTGGCCGCTGCCGAGCCGCGATGCCAGCATCGGCGTCACCGTCAGCGACACGATCGCGGAGGCAACGATCGCGATCGCAACCACCATGCCGAACTCGTTGAAGATGCGGCCGACGACCCCGCCCATGAGAAGGATCGGAATGAACACCGCGATCAGCGACACCGACATCGAAACGATGGTGTAGCTGACTTCCCCGGCCCCCTTGATGGCCGCCTGAAGCACGGGCATGCCGTCTTCCACGTGCCTCAGGATGTTTTCGAGCATGACAATCGCGTCGTCGACGACGAGGCCGACCGCTAGCGTCAGCCCGAGCAGGGAAATGTTGTCGATACTGTAGCCGAGCACGTACATCATGCCGAATGTCGTTATCAGCGACAGAGGCACGGCAAGACCAGGAATGATGGTCGCCGTCAGATGGCCGGTGAAGAGGTAGATGACCAGCACCACGAGGCCGATCGTCAGCAGCAGCGTGAACTTGACGTCGGCAATCGCGTCGCGGATTGGTTTTGCCGAGTCGTTCATGACCGTCGTGGTGACGGAGGCGGGAATTTCCGCGTGCAGAGCCGGCAGCTTTGCGTTGATCGCATCGACCACCTCGACCGTGTTGGCGTCTGGCTGGCGCTGAATCGCGAGCAGGATACTGCGCTTGCCGTCATACCAGCTACCGGTGTTCAGGTTCTCGACGCTGTCCTGCACGTCGGCAACGTCGCCGAGATGGATAGGCGCCCCGCCAGGGTTGGCGATGACGAGCGAGCGGAACTCGGCCGCATTTGTCCGCTGTGTATCGGCATTGATCGTCATGCTTTGGCTGTCGTTCTGCAGCGTGCCGACAGGCACCTGACTGTTCGCCGCAACCAAAGCCTTGTTGACCGCGTCGATACCGATGCCGCGATTGAGCAGCTTGTTGGGATCGACTTCGACGCGCACGGCGTAGGTCTGAGCGCCGAAAACGCTGACCTCGGCCACGCCGGGAAGTGTCGCCAGCGACGGCGAGATGATGTTCTCGGCAATATCGTCGAGTTTGCTGCGCGGCATAGTATCGCTTTGCACGGCAAGCAGCATGACGGGGGCATCGGCAGGATTGGTTTTGCGGTAGCTGGGCGGCGTCGTCATGTTGTCGGGCAGCTGGCGCGTCGCATGCGAGATCGCCGCCTGCACGTCGGCGGCCGCCGCATCGATGTTGCGGTTCAGATCGAACTGCAGCACGATGCTGGTATTGCCGAGCGAGTTCGTGGCGCTGATCTCGCTGATTCCGGGGATCGTCTCGAACTGCTTGATCAGCGGCGTCGCGACAGATGTCGCCATCGTCTTCGGCGAGGCGCCGGTCAGGGCAGCGGAAACGTTGATCGTCGGAAAATCGACCTGCGGAAGTGCCGCAACCGGCACAAGCTGGTAGCCCGCTAGACCCGCAAGGACGGCGCCGATCGCCAGCAGTGTGGTCGCAACAGGTCGTTGGATACAGAAATTCGGTATCATTCCTCGGTACCCGCCACGATGGTTTCGGTCTTGGCCGTCTCGTTCGCCGCAGCGACATTGGGCGCCTTGTCGTCGAACTGCTCTTTGACCGGCTGTTTATCGACAAGCTGGGCCTGGCCTTCGACAACGACGTGGTCGCCTTCGGAAAGGCCGCTGGAGATCGCGCTGAAGCCACCGTTCGCACGCGCAACGGTTACCGGCGTCAGCTGCACCTTTCCGTCCCTCACGACAAACGAGAAGAAGCCGTTGGCGCCAGGGCTGACAGCGACGGTCGGCACGACGATCTGCTGCTGGTTGTCATTGAAGTGGACGACGATGTTGACGGACTGCCCGGGCCAGAGCGCGCCGGAAGCATTCTCGAACTTGGCTTTCGCCAGGATCGTGCCGGACGCTGAATCGACCGTATTGTCGTAGAAGCTGATGTGCCCCTTGCGCGGCTTGCCCTTGTCGGAGCGGGGAACGGTCGTCACGTCCACCGGTCCTGCCGCCATCGACTGCTTGAGCTGGCGAAGGTCGCCTTCCTGCAGATGAAACTTGACGTAGATCGGATCGTATTTCGCGATCGTGACGATCTGCGATCCGGCGTTGACGAAAGCGCCAGGGCTGACGGCAATGTCCCCCAGCCGACCGTCGAACGGCGCCCGGATTTCCGTATGTTCCAGAAGAATCTTGTCGGATGCGACGGAGGCCTTGTCGGCCTGTACGGTCGCCGCGGCGGTGTCGCGCGCGGCCTTGGCCTGATCGTAGGTCTGCTGGGTGCCCGCCTTCGAGCTCAACAGGTCGGCAGCACGGGTAAGTGCCGTTTCGGATTCCTGCGCTGTCGCCTGGTCGCGGACGATCATTGCGTTGTCCTTGTCGACCGTGGCCTGGGCTGTCCGGTTGTCCAGCTTGACGATCAGGTCACCAGCCTTGACGGTCGCGCCATCTGTGGCGACGATCTCCGTGACGAGACCTTGTTCCTGTGCAGCGATCGTGGTGTTGTCATCGGCGTCGGCCCAGCCGGAAGCCGTCACGTCACGTGGCAGGATGGCCTTTGTTGCCGCAACGGTCTTCACCAGGGTCGGCCCCCCGCTACCGCGGTTGTGACCCTTTCCGCCCTTCTGATCTCCACCTTGCTGAGCGCCGTCGCCGCCGCTCGCGTGCCCGTTGGCGTCGGCTTGCTGCGTCGCTTTGGCAGTAAATTTTGAAAGGTAGGGAATACGGTCCTTATATTGCCAGGCGCCAGCGCCGGCAGCGGCAATGATACAAACGGTTATCCAAAGCTTCTTCATGGTTAAGACCGGTCTTAGGCAGGTTGCGCAAATATTCAGCCCGTATTGAACCACGTTTATTACGGCGCAAAAACGACACAATTCGCCGCCGACCATCACTAAGTGGTTATAATAGCTTAAATTTTTGTAATGAAATGATTTGCTAATATAATAGATGCTTTGAGCGTCTTCGGCAACCGCGCCCGCCACATTGAGCGGCGAGCGCAATTCTCTTTTCTAATCAGACGGATCGCGCGGCGCCGCCATCGCAGCGCACCAGGCTGCCGGTTATGTAGCTCGCCTGCTGACTGCAGAGGAACGCCGCCGTCGCCGCGAACTCGTCGACCGTCCCGTAGCGTCCAACGGGGATGGCTGCTTCTTTCCGGCTGCGGATCGCATCGAGGCTTTCGCCGGTGCGCTTTGCCGCCGCGCCATCAAGGTCGTCGAGGCGGTCTGTCAGGATGCTGCCGGGAAGCAGCAGGTTCGACGTGATTCCATGCTTGCCGACCTCGGCCGCCAACGTCTTGCTCCATCCGGCAAGGGCAGGGCGCAGAGTATTGGATAACGCCAGCTGCGCGATCGGTTCGATAACGCCTGACGATGCAACGGTCAGGATCCGGCCCCATTGCTGGGCCTTCATCGCCGGAAGCAGGGTATTGGTCAGCGAAATCACGCGAAGAATCATGGAGAAGAAGTAGGTCTCCAGCTTCTCCGGAGTCATCTCCTCGGTATTTCCGGGCGTCGGACCACCCGTGTTGTTCACCAGGATGTCGATACCCCCGAGCTTGGCATTGGCGGCAGCGCTGACCGTCGCAACGAAGTTCTCGTCGAAGAGATCGGCCCACGCCCAGTCCGCCTTTCCCTTCCCTTCTGCGTTGATGGCGGCACAGTTTGCCTCAAGCGTCTCGCCGCTTCGACCGCAGAGCAGCACGTTGGCGCCCTCGCGCGCCAAGGCGACGGCAATTCCGCGACCGAGACCACGCGACGAAGCCAGGACCAGCGCCCGCTTTCCTTTGATTCCAAGATCCATTTTCAGACTCCATGCTATCGTCGATCTATAGGACGTCCGGGCCCGTGAAGGAAAGGCCGAGTCATCAATCGCACGATAGAATATTGACGTTAACGTAAGATGCGTTCTATTTGTTTGTGTGGAGGAATAGCATTGCGCGAAATGGGAGATTGGCTGTCGCTTCCCGGCTCGACAACGCTTCTGCGTTTTGACAAGAGATAACCTTATGACGGGGAATATGGCCGCAATGTCGGCCAAGCGGAGATGGATGCATGACCGACACGACTGAACTGCCCGAACGCGAAAGCATGGAATTCGACGTCGTGATCGTCGGTGGCGGTCCTGCGGGTCTGTCGGCTGCGATCCGGTTGAAGCAGGTCAATCCGGAACTGTCCGTTGTGGTGCTGGAGAAGGGTGCCGAGGTCGGCGCCCATATCCTGTCGGGTGCCGTCGTCGATCCCATCGGCATCGACCGACTGCTGCCGGACTGGCGCGACGAAGCCGATCATCCGTTCAAGACCGAGGTCAAGGACGATCACTTCCTGCTGCTCGGCCCTGCCGGTTCCATCCGTCTGCCGAATATCCTGATGCCGCCGCTGATGAGCAATCACGGCAACTACATCGTCTCCCTCGGCAACGTCTGTCGCTGGCTGGCGGGCCACGCGGAAGCCTTGGGCGTCGATATCTATCCCGGTTTCGCCGCGACCGAAGTGCTCTACAACGACGAGGGTGCGGTCATCGGTGTCGCCACCGGCGACATGGGTATCGAGAAAAACGGCGAGCCCGGCCCGAACTACACGCGCGGCATGGAACTGCTTGGCAAGTATGTACTTGTTGGAGAAGGCGTGCGTGGCTCGCTCGCCAAGCAGCTGATTGCCAAGTTTGATCTCTCCAGGGATCGCGAACCGCAGAAATTCGGCATCGGCATCAAGGAACTCTGGCAGGTAAAGCCGGAGCACCACAAGCAAGGCCTGGTGCAGCACTCCTTCGGCTGGCCGCTCGGCATGAAGAGCGGCGGCGGCTCGTTCCTCTATCACCTGGAAGACAACCTCGTTGCCGTCGGCTTCGTCGTGCATCTCAACTACAAGAATCCCTACCTCTATCCCTTCGAGGAGTTCCAGCGCTTCAAGACGCATCCGTCGATCCGGGGTGCCTTCGAGGGTGGCAAGCGCTTGTCCTATGGCGCCCGTGCGATCACCGAGGGCGGCTATCAGTCGGTGCCGAAGCTGTCCTTCCCCGGCGGCGCCCTGATCGGCTGCTCGGCCGGTTTCGTCAACGTGCCGCGCATCAAGGGCAGCCACAATGCGGTGCTGTCAGGGATGATGGCGGCGGAGCGGATCGCCGCTGCGATTGCCGCCGGTCGCACCAATGATGAGGTCGTCGAGATCGAGAATGACTGGCGGTCGAGCGACATCGGCAAGGACCTGAAGCGGGTGCGCAACGTCAAGCCGCTGTGGTCGAAGTTCGGCACGGCCATCGGCGTCGCGCTCGGTGGTCTCGACATGTGGACCAACCAGCTCTTCGGCCTGTCGCTCTTCGGCACCTTGAAGCACGGCAAGACCGATGCCGCCTCGCTGGAACCGGCCGCCAAGCACAAGCCAATTGCCTATCCGAAGCCTGACGGTGTTCTCACCTTCGACCGGCTCTCCTCGGTGTTCCTCTCGAATACCAACCATGAGGAAGACCAGCCGGTGCATCTGCAGGTGAAGGACATGGCGCTGCAGGTTTCGTCCGAGCACGACATCTATGCCGGTCCCTCGACCCGCTACTGTCCGGCCGGGGTCTACGAGTGGCTGGAGAAGGACGGCAAGGAGACCTACGTCATCAACGCCCAGAACTGCGTCCACTGCAAGACCTGCGACATCAAGGACCCCAACCAGAACATCAACTGGGTACCGCCGCAGGGCGGTGAGGGGCCGGTCTATCCGAATATGTAGGATGCAGGAATGAGCAGCGCCTTCAATATGCGGCAGGCGCGCCTCGAAGAACTGCCGCGCCTGACCGAGATCGAAATCGACGCCTTCGCAACGCTTGCGGAGGCGCTTGGCGTTGCCCGCGACGCGCATGCCCTGCCGCGGGATGTGCTACAAGGGTCGCTGGATGCGGGCCTGCTGCTCGTCGCCGCTGATAAAGGCGATCGTCCGGTCGGCTTTCTCGCGGCGGAGGAGATCGAAGGCGCGCTCTACATCATCGAACTGGATGTCTGCCGGGACCGGCAGCGCAAGGGTGTCGGACGGCAGCTGATGTCGGCAGCGATTGCGTTGGCCCGGACACGCCAGCTATCATCTCTGACGCTGACCACCGACCGCTACGTTCCATTCAACGCGCCGTTCTATGCCTCCCTCGGCTTTGTGTTGCCGGGTGCCGAGGCAATGCCGCAGTTCTTGCGGAAAAAGCTGGAGCACGAAGTTTCCGTCGGGATGGATGCGGAGCGACGCGTCGCGATGGTTCTCACTCTCTGACAACTTGACGTGATTGAGCCGGCGGATAGGCGCCGGCCCAAACCATGGGGCATTATCGCTTGCGCGAGGCGATGCCGGTCGAGAGCGCGACGCCGAGCCCGGTAACTATGGCCGCTGCAATCTCCGCAATGCCGATGTCCTCTCCCAGCAGCATGCCTCCACCGATCGTTGCCAGTACCGGCGTGATCGCCGTAAAAGCCGCTGCCTGTGTGCCGCCAAGCGCATGGACGGCAAGACCGTAGGCGACCGTCGCGGCAAGGCCAGAAAGAACACCCTGGCTCAATACCTGCAGTCCGATTTCGCCAAGTGGCGCGCTGGCGATCGACGTGCCGAAGATGACAGCCAGGCCCACATGAACCAGGAAAGACCAGATCGCGATCAGCGCGCTTGCCTGTACCGCAGTCAGGCCGGAGCGTCGGAAGGCATGCGTGTAGCTCGCCCACAGAATGGCGCCCATCGGCAAGAGGACGAAGCTGCTCCATGGCAGGGCCGTGCCCGCAAGGCTACGCACCAGCAGGATCGCAACGCCGGCCACGATCGCGGCAAGGCCGAGAACGCGCATGACATCAGGCCGTTCGCGGAAAACCACTACGCCGATCAGCGCCGTCGCCAGCGGCATGGAGCCACCGAGCAGAATACCGGCAGCCGATGCCGGCGTGGAGTGAATGGCCGACGTGGTGAGCTGGAAGAAGACCGCACCTGCGCCTGCGACCATCGTGGCGAGCAGCGCGACCGGCACGCCCTTCGGCAGCAGTCCCGTCTTCAACCAGACGGGCGCCAGCACCAATGCCGGAATGCCGTAGCGGATCAAGCCGATATCAACAGTCGTCAGTTGCGTCGCCGCGCTGTGGCGGGTTGCAAGAATCCATGCGGCCCAGATCAGAACCGTGACGACGGCACCGGCATATCCGACTGTCGTCGAGGTGGATTTTTCGTTGCTGGTGAAGGTTACGGCACTCATCGATGTCTCCTCTCATGATCGTCCGGAGCTGTCCGGTTGAGAGAAGATTAGGCGGAAACGGCGAGGCATGTCCTTGCTATCTCTGCCACCAGAAGACTAGTGTGGGCAATTATCTGCCAAAATGCCACAAGGATTTTATTGATCATGCCAAATCTGGATAAATTCGATCTGGCGATCCTGAGGTGCCTGCAAGAGGATGCCCGGGCGACCAACGTGGAGATTGCCGAGAAGGTCAACCTGTCGCCATCGCCGTGTCTGCGGCGGATCCGCAACCTCGAAAAGACAGGCGTCATCCGCGGCTATCGTGCCGACATCGACCGCAAGGAAGTCGGCCTCGGCTTGACGGTCTTCGTCGAGTTGAAGGTCGCTCACCACACCCGCGAGAACGCACAGGCGCAGGAGGCGGCACTTCTTGCCATCCCCGAGGTCGTCTCGTGCTTTCTGATCTCCGGAACCGCCGATTTTCTGGCTGAGGTCGTGGTCGAGGATCTGGCGGCCTACGAGAGGTTGCTGACCGATACTTTGCTGACTTTGCCTAACGTCAGCGACATTCGCTCGAACTTCGCCATTCGCAGCATGAAGACCCACGGAGCGCTGAAGTTGCCCGAATCGAAATGAAAACGGGGCCGAAAAGGCCCCGTTTCATGCTTAGAGTAGCGTCCCGCTGAGGATCGCCAGCGCGACCGAGAAGTAGATCACCAGCCCGCTCACATCGACGAGTGTTGCGACGAAC
This sequence comes from Rhizobium sp. Root708, assembly GCF_001429725.1. Taxonomy (GTDB): domain Bacteria; phylum Pseudomonadota; class Alphaproteobacteria; order Rhizobiales; family Rhizobiaceae; genus Rhizobium. Next base: position 596,686 of record NZ_LMHV01000043.1, read on the forward strand.
GGCGCCGAAGCACTTGCCGGATCAAGCCGCAGCCGCTGCAGCACGAAAGGCAGCATGGAGCCGGCCAGCGAGCCGAAGGTGACGATGCCGATCAATGCGGCAAAGATGGTCACGCCGACCAGGACCCAATGCTCGCCGTAGTCATAGAGCCCGATGCTTTGCCAGAGCACGATGCGGGCGAAGCCGACGAGGCCGAGGATCGCCCCGAGCACGATGCCGGTCGGCAGTTCGCGCAACAGCACCCGCCACCAGTCGGAAAGCTTGAGTTCCCCAAGCGCCAGTGCCCGGATGATCAGCGATGTTGCCTGCGACCCGCTATTGCCGCCCGAGCTCATGATCAGCGGCACGAACAGGGTCAGCACGATCGCCTTCTCCAGCTCGCCTTCGAAATGCTGCATGGCGCTCGCCGTCAGCATTTCGCCGAGGAACAAGGCGCAGAGCCAGCCGGCGCGTTTGCGGATCATCCCGGCGAAGCCGATCTTCATGTATGGCTTGCCAAGTGCTTCCATGCCGCCGAACTTCTGGGCGTCTTCGGTCTGGTCGGCGATCATCGTGTCGATCACGTCGTCGACCGTGACGATGCCGAGCATGTGGCCGTCATCGCTGACGACGGGCAGGGCGAGCAGATTGTGCTTGCGGATCAGCCGGGCGACATCCTCCTGCGTCATCAGCGGATCGGCACGCACAACCCCTTCCTTCTGCGCAACCGTCAGCACGGATTCACCGGGATCGCCGGTGATGAGGCGGCGCAATGTGACGACGCTCGTCAGCACGCTGCTGACTGCATCGAGCACATAGATCGCATAAACCGTCTCGCGCGACCGCTCGACCTTGCGGACGTGCTCCAGCGTCTGCTCGACGGTCCAGGTGTCCGGGACGCTGACGAATTCCGTGGTCATGATGCTGCCAGCAGTGCGGGGCGGGTAGCCCATCAGGTGCTGGACGGCGAGGCAGGTCGTCCGATCGAGTCGTGAAAATAGATGAGCGCGAGCCGTCTCGTTCATTTCCTGAAAAAGATCGGCAACGCGGTCGTTCGCCAGGGCGTTCAGCAGCCGTGCGGCGTGCTCGGCCGGCATGTCGGCAAGGATTGCTGCTGCGTGATGCAACTCGGGTCGCCCGAGAATGCGCACGGCCTTTTGCTGCGGCAGCGTAACCAGGATTGCTGCTGCTTCGGATATTTCCAGTGTATTCAGCTGCTCGACGCGCTCGGCCGTGGTGATTGGTCCGAGGTGGTCGCTGCTGAAGAAACGAGCGGCATGGCCCGCCCGCAATGGGAAGCGATTGATGTTCATAAGCTCGCCTTTCCGTCGATCCGCCGTAGCGTCCAACGGGCGAGCCCGACAGAGTCAGGTCAGCGCACGAGGGCCGCGTACGGCAAAGGCAATCGACTGCTACTGTCGCTTGGCATCGTGATGATGGCTCCGTTGATATCCGCGGAAAGCTCGCGCCTTCCACGTAGGCTGTACGTGGTCTCGAAAGTCGGAAAAGTCAAGCGCCCTAGATGCTTGACGCCAGAATGCCGCACCGGCTCAATGCGGCATTCCGGTGCTCGGTATCAAGCGATGTCAGTGATCCGCCGCTTGAGCGAACTCAGAAGCCTTCCAGAACGACCTTTCCCTTCATCTTGCCGCTTTCCACCATGGTGTGCGCAAGCTTGAGGTTGGCGACATTGATCGTTCCAACGGTTTCGCTGAGCGTGGTCCTGATCTCACCGGCATCGACGAGGTTGGCGATAGTGTTCAAAAGCCGATGCTGCTCGATCATGTCGGGTGTTCCGAAGAGCGGCCGAGTGAACATCAGCTCCCAGTGAATGGAGACAGCCTTGCGCTTGAAGGGCACCACGTCGAGCGCCTTCGGGTCGTCGATCAGCGCAAAACGCCCCTGCGGCGCAATGGCTTCCACGATATCCGCCAGATGATCACTCGTGTTCGTCGTCGAGAAGATGAAGCCCGGCGCGCCGATGCCGAGCGCCGCGACCTGCTTGGCGATCGGCTGTGAATGATCGATGACGTGATGCGCGCCGAGTTGCTTTACCCAATCCCGTGTCTCCGGTCGCGACGCGGTTGCGATGACGGTGAGGTCAGTCAGCGCACGGACAATCTGGATGGCGATCGAGCCCACGCCGCCAGCTCCCCCGATGATCAGGATCGCTCTCGCCGCGCCGGGAACAGCATCGCGCACCTTCAGGCGGTCGAAGAGCGTCTCGTATGCCGTGATCGAGGTCAGCGGTAGGGCGACTGCGGCCGCGAAGTCGAGCGTCTTGGGCTTGTGGCCGGCGATGCGCTCGTCGACGAGCTGAAACTCGGCGTTGGAACCTTGGCGGGCGATCGATCCCGCGTAGAAGACCTCGTCGCCGACCTTGAAGAGAGCGACATCCGGCCCGACCGCCTTGACGATGCCTGCGGCATCCCAGCCAAGAATCTTCGGTTGGCCATCAGGCGGCGTCACACCGGCGCGCACCTTCACATCCACTGGATTGACCGAAACAGCTTTCACCTCAACCAGAAGGTCGTGCCCGGTTGCATCGGGCACCGGCAGCTCGATGTCGATCAGCGATGTCTCCGCCGAAATGGGTTGTGAGGTTTTGTAGCCGACGGCGCGCATGGTGAGCTCCTTGTTGCGTTGCACGCATGCTAGATGCGACCTAAGTGTCAAAGGCACAAGAATGCACAAATTCTGTACGTAGTACCAAAAAGGATACCGTAGGATGTCGCTTCCCCGAGCAAAGCTCACCAAGAACTTTCCCGGTTGTCCTGTCGAAGCAACGCTCAGTTTCCTCGATGGGAAATGGAAAGGCGTTATCCTTTTTCACCTGATGGACGGAACGTTGCGCTTCAATGAGCTGCGCCGCAAGCTGCCTGCGATTACGCAGCGCATGCTGACCAAACAACTGCGGGAACTGGAAGATGGAGGGCTGGTGTCGCGAACGGTCTTTGCCGTTGTGCCGCCGCGCGTCGAATATGCGCTGACGGCGCTTGGGGACACCATGCGCCCCGTCATCGAGGCGCTTGCCGTGTGGGGAGAGCAGAATGTCTTCTGCCATCCTGACGGGCGCAGGCTGCGGGATGTCGTAGCGGAGCGAGAGTTAGCTGCGTTCGCGCCGGTCGAGGCGTAGCGAAGCCGCGAAGACGAACATGCCGAGGAACGACAGGGCGGCGCCGACATAGCCCGTCGCCGCAAAACCGTATCCCCCGGCGATCACGAGCCCGCCGAGCCAGGCGCCAAGCGCGTTGGCGATGTTAAAGGCGGAATGGTTCGACGCTGCGGCCAGGGTCTGGGCATCCGCGGCGACATCCATCAGTCTGGTCTGCAAGGCAGGTCCGGCCGCAAATCCGCAGCCGATCAGGAAGACGCAGAGCGCGAGCATGACCGGGATCGTCGCGGTCAGGGAGAAGAGCGACAGCACGACGATATTGAAGATCAGGGAACCGGCAATCGTGCCCATCAGTGACTTGTCGGCGAGCCAGGATCCGATGACGTTACCGGCGTTCATGCCGACACCAAACAGGATCATCATTACCGCAACCATGCTTTCCGGCAGCATCGCGACCTTCGTCGTGGTGTCGGCGATATAGCTGAACATCGCGAACATGCCGCCGTAGCCGACGGCTGCGATGGCGAGTGTCAGCAGAACCTGCGGACGCTTGAACGCGCCGAGTTCACGAAGGAAGCTGGCGCCCTCGGCAACCTGGTCGCGCGGCACGTAGTACCAGATCAAGGCCATGGTGACGAGGCCGATGATGCCAACTGACGTGAACGCCACGCGCCAGTCGAGCGACTGTCCGAAGAAGGTCGCCAAGGGAGTACCGAGCAGGGTTGCGATGGTCAGGCCGAGCATGACCCTGCCGACCGCACGTGCGCGCTTGTGCGCAGGCACCATGGATGCCGCGACGATGGCGGCGACACCGAAATAGGCGCCGTGCGGCAGACCGGTAATGAAACGGATCAGCGTGAAGCTTTCGAAGGTGGGCGCCATCGCGCTCGCAATATTGCCCACGGCAAAGATAGCCATCAGCAGCAGAAGCAGCGAGCGCCGCGCCATCTTCGCGGCGAGAACCGCGATGACGGGAGCACCGACGACGACGCCGAGGGCGTAAGCGCTGATGACGTAGCCCGCCTCCGGCGTGGTAACCGAGAATGTCCCCGCCACGTTGGGCAACAGGCCCATGATCGCAAATTCGCCGGTGCCGATGCCGAATCCGCCGCAGGCAAGTGCCAGCTGGACGAGAGCAACCGCCATGGGCGAGGGCGCCTCAACTGCGGAATCGGAATCGATGGAATCGTTTACGGCAATCTGGCTCACGCGAGCTCCTCGGCATGCAATGTCAGGTGTCCGGCAACATGAAAGCGTCGGCAAACGCCGGCCGGAAAAGCGGATATGAAAGGAAAAGGGAGATTCTGCCCTATTGGACACTTATCGACGATTTGGCGGCGGGCGTCTTCTGCGTTCTTTGCAGTGCAGCACCTTTAATAGTGCATACGTGCCATGCGCGGCAGGCGCGACTGGCGGTGATTGTTGAAATCATGGCGACAAGAACCATCTCTAAGCGGCACGCGGCGGGCATTTGCCCTGCGCCAGATAACGGGAAGCGGATGAAGCTTGTAGGTTTTTTCAATCGCGACGGCGGAACGTTCAGAACCACCGACATGCAGGCATATGAGCGGCGGGCCGAGGCGGTTTTCGGCGAGGCGGGTCACGATTTCGAAGCGCTGGTCTTTTCGGGAAGCGAGATCGTCCCGGCGATGCAGCGTGCGGCGCGGCGCGACGATATTGACGGCATCGTCGCAGGCGGAGGCGATGGAACGATATCGGCTGCCGCATCCATCGCGTGGAAGAACGGGGTGGCGCTTGGTGTCGTTCCGGCAGGCACGATGAACCTCTTTGCGCGATCGCTTCGGGTGCCGCTTGATATCTGGACCGCGCTTGAGGTTCTGGCCTTCGGCGAAGTCGACAATGTCGATATCGCCAGCGCGAATGGTCGGCCGTTCATCCATCAGTTTTCGGCCGGCCTGCATGCGCGCATGGTGCGATACCGCAACGCCTACACTTATCGATCGCGCTTGGGAAAGATGCGGGCGAGCACCCGCGCGGCCTTTGGCGTCGTGCTGAACCCGCCGGAGTTCGAGGTGGATTTCGAAGCTGGCGATGTGCGCGAGCGCCGTCGTGTTTCCGCTGTTTCCGTTTCAAACAATCCGTTCGGTGAGAATGCCCTGCTATACGCCGACAGTCTGACAGGCGGCGAGCTCGGCTTCTACACCGCAAAGCCGCTGAAACCGCTTGGTGTTGCCCGTCTGGCGATCGACCTCCTGAGGGGCAAGGTGCGGGAAAACGCCGATGTCATGATCATGCACCCGGCCGAAGTGCACCTGCATTTTCCCAAGCTTCATTCGAAGGCAAATTGCGTAATGGATGGAGAGTTGCTCCCCCTAGAGCGGGACGTCTCCTTGAAACTTCACCCGGGCGAGCTGAAGGTATTGGTCCAAGAGGGCTTGGCGGCGCAAGTCGACGAGGCCGAACGACGCGAACCCGCGTCGTAGCTAGAAACGCGGCAGATAGGTCCGGTAGTCGAAGTCCGAGACGGTGCGGAGATAGGTGATTGCCTCCTTGCGCTTCGTATCGCCATAGAGCTGTTGGTAACGCTCGCCGAAAATGTCGGCGATGAACGGCGAAGCGCGAAATGCTTCGACCGCCGTCAGAAAGTCGTGTGTCAGCTTCGGCGCATTCTCAGGAACATGCGATGGCGTCGTTTCCTCGCCTGGGTCCAGTTCGTTTTCGAGGCCGAGAAGCATTCCGCCGAGGATCGCGGCAAGCAGCAGGTATGGATTGGCATCGGCGCCCGCGACGCGATGTTCGACACGCGCGGCGGGTCCGTTGATATCAGGGATCCGAACTGCCGTGCCCCGGTGACCGTAGCCCCAGGTGAGGTCGACGGGCGCGAAAGAGCCCGGCTGGAAGCGCCGATAGGAATTCGCGAACGGCGCAAAGATCAGCTGTGCCTCGCGCATGCTCTGCAGCATGCCGGCACAGACCGACTTGAGCTTCGTCGGCTCGCCACCCTTTGCGTCGAATATGTTGCGGCCTGTAGCGTCGAGAACGCTCGCATGCACATGAAGTCCGGAGCCTGCGTGATCCGAATAGGGCTTTGCCATGCACGTCGACTTCAAGCCGTGCTTTCGCGCCGCCTGCTCGATGATGCGCTTCAGGTAGATGCAGTCGTCCGCGGCGGCGAGTGCGTCGGGGCGATGCAACAGGTTGATTTCGAATTGGCCGGGCCCGAACTCGGCAGTCGTTGCATCGGCAGGCAAGCCCTGCGCCGCAGCGTATGCGCGAACTGTGTTCAGATAGTCTCCAAGTGCATCGACTGCGCTCATGTCGTAGAGCTGGAAGCCGTTCGGGTCACCTTGATAGGTCAGGTCCACAGGCGGCGATGGTCTGCCGGTCTCGCGCCAGTTTTGCTCCATGACATAGAATTCGAGTTCGGTCGCCACCACTGGGGTCAAGTCAAGTCGTTCGTATCGCTTCAGCACGGAGGCGAGGATTGCACGAGGATCCATGAAGCTCGTCGTTCCGTCGAATTCGTGCATCGTCGCCAGGACCTGAACCGACCCTTCCGGAGCCCAGGGCATCGCCGCAACGCTTCGCTCGTCGGGAATGCAGTTTCCATCCGGATCGCCGACAGAGAGCGACAAACCGGTGATGTCGTCGTTGTCGTCCCCCCAGACATCAAGCGACTGAGTGGAGGAGGGCAGGCGTACCTCTCCGGCCCAGATTTTCTTCTGCATTCCGAGCGGAATCTGCTTGCCGCGCAGGTCGCCGTTCATTCCCACCAGCAGGATTTCCACACGCGCATCGCTGGCCGCAGCCTTATCGTTGCTTTTGTCGCTTGCCATGATCTTGAAAATCCCCTCGGACACGCTCAAGGTCGTATCCCATTGGAAAGAGGCTTTCAATCTCCGAAGGTGTTTTGCAAATCATGTCCGATACTTACGCGCGTTCCAACTTGGCTGCCATCGATGCCGCCCATCATCTTCATCCGTTCTCGGACATGAAGAAACTGAATGCCGACGGAGCCCGCGTCATCCAGCGCGGCGAGGGTGTCTACATTTGGGATAGCAGCGGCAAGAAGTATCTCGACGGTTTCGCTGGGCTCTGGTGCGTCAACATCGGCTACGGACGGCACGAGATCGCCGATGCCGTTTCCCGGCAGATGAAAGAGCTTCCCTATTACAACACCTTCTTCGGGACGACGACCACGCCGGCAACGCTGCTTTCCGAGAAGGTCGTCTCCCACGCCGGCCCGCATCTCAATCATGTCTTCTTCACCGCTTCGGGTTCGGAAGCCAACGACACCTGGTTTCGGATGGCGCGTGTTTATTGGGCTGCGGTCGGCAAGCCATCGAAAAAAATCATCATTGCCCGCAAGAACGGCTACCACGGCTCGACTGTCGCGGGCGCCAGCCTCGGCGGCATGAAATACATGCATGAGCAGGGCGACCTGCCGATACCGGGCATCGCTCACATAGACCAGCCTTACTGGTACGGTGAAGGCGGAGAGCTGTCACCCGATGAGTTCGGCCTGAAGGTCGCGCGGCAGCTGGAAGAAAAGATCGATGAGCTTGGCGAGGAAAACGTCGCGGCCTTCGTCGCCGAGCCGGTCCAGGGCGCCGGGGGCGTGATCATTCCGCCGAAGACCTACTGGCCGGAAATTCAGAGAATCTGCAAAGCCCGCAACATCCTGCTCGTGGTTGATGAAGTTATCTGCGGCTTCGGACGCCTCGGCGAGTGGTTTGGACACCAGTATTTCGGCGTCGAGCCGGATCTGGCGCCTATCGCGAAGGGCCTGTCTTCAGGCTACCTGCCGATCGGCGGCGTGCTGGTCGGTGATCGCGTTGCCGACGTGCTGATAAACGATGTCGGTGATTTCAATCACGGCTTCACCTATTCCGGCCATCCGGTCTGCGCGACCGCGGCGCTGGAGAACCTGCGGATCCTCGAGGATGAGCGTCTGGTGGAGCGGGTTCGCGACGATATCGGCCCGTATTTTGCCAAAGCCTGGGGAGCGCTTGCCGACCACGAACTGGTCGGTGAGGCCGTCAGCATCGGCTTGATGGGCGCGCTCCAATTGGCGGCGGACAAAAGCACACGCACGCGCTTCGAAAAGCCGGACGCCGTCGGTGCACTCGTCCGCAACCACGCGCTCGCCAATGGCCTCGTTCTGCGCGCAACCGGCGATAGGATGCTCGCGTCGCCGCCACTCGTCATCACCCACGAAGAGGTTGACGAAATGATCCGCATCGCAAAGATCGCGCTGGATTCCGCCTGGCGGGAGCTCAATTCCTAGCAGCGGTCAGGGCTGAGGGTAGACCCAGGCGTAGCCGAAGTACCGCTTGTCGTCGGGGCGTCCGCGCACGTAGCGAATGCTCTTGTTCTTGACTGCGGGGTTTGCGTATTGCGGGCCAAGATTATCCGTCAGCCATCGGCTTAGGTCGGGTGGCAGGCTCGTGTCGCCCTCTCTGGGCAACCACGCCAGCAGGATAGGCCGATCGGCGCTCCACTTGTAGTCGACGGTCAGGTTGCCGAAAAATGTGCACAGGGTCGGTACATCGGGCAGCTGCATATGGAGGTTGCCTGACGGCAGCCAAGTATCGGTGACGACGAGGCCCGGCCGCTTTCCTTCTTCCGATATGATCTCGCCGATGAAAGTCTCGTAGGGGATGTTGTAGGCTTCGTAGCGGCCGAAGAGCGTCGGCATATTGGCGCGGACAAAGAAGAGCGGCGGCGTCAGAGCCATGACGGTCAGCGGCACGAGGAAAAAGCGCTTGGCGAAATTTTCCGCGCGGATGCCACGCGCCTGCATCTTCAGGCAGAAGGCGATCGGCATCAGGAACAGGAAGGGCAGGACCCATCTGTCGCGCATCGAGGTAACGCCGATGGCGAAGACCAGCAGCAGGACCTGGAGCCCGATCACCAGGAAGACGGTATCGAGGAAGCGCGCCCAGACGGTTGTCGGGCGAAGATTGCGCAGGAACGACTTTCCGAAAACGATCGCGTAGACCGCAACGATCGGTGCAAGGATCACGACGATCAGTTCGAAGAACTCGATCGGCCCCTTCATGAACTTTTGGAACCCACCCGCGGGCGCCTCTTCGGCCATCGTGTTCAGCGTTCGGGTTGCCGCCAGCCCAATATTGTCGAGCAGCCAGAGCCCGTGGGGTGCAAAGAGAAACAGCGCAATGGCGACCGACAGCAGGAAGCGGCGGTCGAGGAGCCGGGCTCTACCATCTGGATGCAGCACGACCGCAACGAAGGCGGCAATCACCACGAGGGTGAAGTTGTATTTCGACAGCATGCCGAGACCGAGCGAAACGCCGATCATCGCATAGGATCCCAGCGACGGCGCTTTCAGCGTCTTCACGACGCTGAGGATCAGCAGGTTGATCATCAGCATCTGCGCGACCGTGTGGGTCAGATCGCGCTGCGCGCCCCAGAAAACCTGCGGGATCGTGAACAGCGACAGGGTGGCAATCGCGGCATAGAGACGGTCTTCAAGAACCAGCCGTGCAAGCCTGTAATATGTGAAGAAGAGGAGAAAGAGGACGAGGTTCTTTGCCGCGGCGATCGTGGCGATCGACAGTCCGAACACGGACACGATCGCGGCCTGGAACCAGTTGTAGAGCGGCGGCTGCGTGTCGTAGCCGGTCACGAGCCACTGGGAAAAGAACGCTTGCTGGGATTCGTCCACTCGCATGCCATGGGGCAGGAGCAGACGAACCACAAAGCCGATAACGAAATATGCAGCCAGCAGTAAGACGACCGTATCCGGCCTGCGCGTCAAAAGGTTACGCATTCTCGGAGCGGTCGAATATCTGCCGGACGATGTAGTTGGGCGATGCGTCGTCGCGATAGTAGGTGCGAGCGATCATTTCGGCGAGGATGCCTGTCGTGATCATCTGGACCGAGGACAGCAACAGGACGATGCCGACCATGAGCATCGGACGGGTACCGATGTCGTTGCCCATGATGAACTTGTCGAAGAACAGATACAGAAGCACGAGGGTTGCGATGGCGCCCAGTCCGAGACCCAGAGAGCCGAAGAAATGTCCGGGACGCGCCTTGTAGCGCATGAAGAACATGACCGAGAGAAGGTCGAGGATGACGCGGAAGGTGCGCGAAATACCGTACTTCGATTGACCATGTGCGCGTGCATGGTGCGTCACCACCATTTCGCCGATGCGCGAGCTCGGAACGACGCCCGCGACCCATGCCGGAATGAAGCGGTGCATCTCACCCATCAGCTTGACCTGCTTGATGATCGACGAACGATAGATCTTCAGGCTGCAGCCGTAATCGTGCAATTTGACGCCGGTGATGCGGCCGATCAGGTAGTTGGCACACCAGGAGGGAATCTTGCGCAGCAGAAGACCATCCTGGCGGTTCTTTCGCCAGCCGACCAGCAGGTCGAGTTCTCTGCGCTCGAGCTCCGCGACCATCGAGGGGATGTCGTTCGGGTCGTTCTGCAGGTCCCCGTCCATTGTCGCGATCAGACGGCCTGCGGCGGTGTCGATGCCGGCCTGCATCGCAGCGGTCTGTCCGAAATTGCGCTGCAGTTCGACGATCTTCAGCGCGAGGCCGGCGCGACCGATGTGCTTGCGCGCGTTCACGAGAGTTGCGTCCGTGCTTCCATCGTCGACCAGGATCAGTTCCCAACGCTGTGGGTAGTTCGTCATGGCCGAGCAGATGCGATCGACGAGCGGTCCGACGCTTTCTTCTTCGTTGAAAATCGGCACGACCAGCGAGAGTTCGAGCGGAGCGCTGGCATCGATCGCGGCTGACGGTGACTCTGTCGTTGTCTGCAACTCGTATTTCTCCTAAAACGCCGCGCAGCCGTGACGCTCGGTTGGCGGCTGAAGTCAGGAAGCTAGTACATGAAGTCTCCGGTCGTTGCCAGCCGGCAATCCTGGTTCGCTCGCAATCGCATGATGCTGTTAACAGTCGCGATCGTCGGCGCCTACGCGCTCTTCATCCAGTGGTTCTGGGGATGGTCGTCGATCCTTGAAGAGTGGGCCCACGTCGGGGTTCTGCCGATCATCGCCGCGCTCCTGCTGCTGACCAGCACCTATTTCCTGCGCACATGGCGCATCTACGATTATTTCCCGCGCGAGACCTCCGGTCGCTTCCGCGCGCTGTTTCGTGTGACGCAGGTCCATAATCTGTTGAACATCATGCTACCCTTCAGAACCGGGGAGACGAGCTTTCCGGTCCTGATGCGCACCGAGTTCGGGATACCCATCGCCCGCGGCACATCAGCGCTGTTCGTCATGCGACTTCTCGATCTGCATGCGCTTCTCGCTGCGGCCGGGATAGGTTTCGCCGCGTCTCAGGATAGAGTTTTGGTTTGGGCTGTTTGGGCCGTCTTTCTGTTGTTGCCGGTTGCAGCCTTTGCCGCCCGCAAAAGCCTGTTGCGGATCGCAACCGGACTTCTTCCAGCAAAGGCTCAGGAAATCGTTGCGGAGATCGAAAACGGCCTTCCTTCCAATCCGCCGACATTTGCCCGCGCTTGGGCAATGACCGTGATCAATTGGCTCGTGAAGGTGCTCGTGCTCGCTTGGTCGCTTCGCCTGATGGGCGTCTTCCCGATCTCAGCTAGCTTCGGCGGCGCGCTCGGCGGTGAGTTGTCATCGGTCTTGCCGGTACATGCGCCTGGCGGCGTCGGCACATATCCCGCCGGGATCACCGCCGGTGCTTTTGCCTTCGGTGCTTCGAACGAGGCCTCCGCGCTTGCGACATTGGCTCAGGCGAGCATCAACGCGCATCTCCTGATTATCGTATCTGCCCTGACCGGGACCGCGATCTCTCTACCCTTTGGCCGTCGACAGCTCTGACATGCGCTTGCGCAGGAACGCCTGCTCCGGAGCCTGACGACAGAAGGATAGCGCAGTTTGATAAGCGGCCATTGCTTCCTCGTCCCGGCCTAGCCTGCGTAGGAGATCAGCTCTTGCGGAATGCGCCAGATGATAACTGCCGAGTTCACCAGCCTGCAGGATCGCATCGATGAGCCGCAGGCCTTCCGTAGGACCATCGATCATCGCCACGGCAACCGCCCTGTTGAGTTCGGCGATGGGTGATGGCTGTGCTGAAACCAGCAGCTCGTAATAGCTGGCGATGCGCCGCCAATCGGTCTCATCGGGCGTTGGTGCGCGAGCATGCTCGGCGGCGATCGCTGCTTGAAGCGTGTAGACGCTGATTTCCTCGTGGGTCATGGCCTTGCCGAGCAACTGCTGCCCCTCCGCGATCTTCTGATGATCCCATCTGGCGCGATCCTGATCGGCAAGCAGCACCAGTTCACCGTCGACACCGCGCCGCGCCAAGCGGCGCGAGTCCTGAAGCAGCATCAAGGCGAGAAGCCCGGAAATGTCCGGATGCGGCAGCAGGTCCGCCAGAAGGCGCGCGAGGCGGATTGCTTCCAGGACGAGATCGGTGCGGATGATTTGCTCGCCGGATGACGCGGAATACCCCTCGTTGAAGACGAGGTAGATGACGTGGAGGACACGATCGAGTCGATCCGGCAACTCTCCGCGTGAGGGAACCTCGTAGGGAATACCAGCCGCCCGGATCTTACTTTTGGCGCGCACGATCCGCTGCGCGACGGTTGGAGCAGGAACGAGAAAGGCGTGCGCGATCTCCTCGGTGGTGAGGCCGCAGACTTCGCGAAGCGCCATCGCAATTTGTGCCTCGCCGGTGAGGATCGGATGGCAGCAAATGAATATGAGGCGCAGCATGTCGTCGTGGATCGTATCCATGTCGCCAATCTCCATCTCATCAATCTGCGGATAGAGGCTGTCTTCGATGTCTCTAAGCGATGCATCGAAGCGCGTGCGCTTTCGGATGTGGTCGATCGCGCGGAAGCGCCCCGCCGAAACGAGCCATGCGAACGTGTTGGCGGGAACGCCGTCGCGTGGCCACGTTCGCGCCGCGGCGGCGAAAGCGTCGTGAAGCGCCTCCTCCGCTCGGTCGAAATCGCCGAGCAGGCGGATCAGCGTCGCCAGGACACGCCGTGATTGAGCGCGGTATATCTCTTCGATAACCCGCTCCACCTCAGTCCGCCAGTGTCAGCATCTTGACGGGTCGCACCTCGATTGCGCCGTAGCGGCTGCAGGGAATGCGCGCAACGATCTCTTTCGCCTGCGTCAGATCCTTGGCTTCGATCACATAGAGGCCGGCGAGGTGCTCTTTCGTCTCTACGTAGGGGCCATCGGTTGCGCTCAGCGTACCGTTACGGACACGCAGCACCGTCGCCGTTTCCGGGGCGTCGAGCGCGTCGGCATGGATGAGGATGCCTTCCTCGCGCAGTTCGTTGTCGTAACGAAAATGGTCCCGGACAAGCTGTTCGGTCTCGTCCGTATTCAGTGTTCCGTCGGTGCCGACCGAATTATAGATCAGGCAAATGTAGCGCATGATATCATCTCCCGTCCTTGATCGAGTATCCCGGCCGTATTTCCACCGAGGCGTATTTCAGGATCGGGAACGTCGCCACGACCTCCCGTGCCTGTTCCATATCGGCGGCCTCGATGACGACGAACCCGCCGAGATGCTCCTTGATCTCGGCAAACGGGCCGTCCGTCGCAGTAACTTTCCCGCTCTTGAGGCGCAGCGTCGTCGCGCTTTCCGGCGCCCGGAGCGCTAGCGCGGTTACCAGCACGCCGCGATCGCGCCAGTTGTCGTCACTGACGATGCATTCATCTGTAAGGACGTCCCACTCTTGCTGCGGTACGAGCTTGCTCGCCTCGGTATCGAACCAGATCTGGCAAAGATACTTCATCGTCTTCTCCTCACATCTCAGCCGGTATGGCGTAGATCGGTCGAACCTCGATCGATCCGATCTTGGCAAGCGGAATTCCTGCCGCCACGCGAACGGCATCGTTGAGGTCCTTCGCGTCGATCAGGATGAAGCCGCCAAGCTGCTCCTTGGTTTCGGCAAATGGCCCGTCCGTCATCGCGGTCTCACCGCTTCTGACGCGAACCGTGACAGCCGTCTTGGGATGTTGCAGCGCCTGCGCCGCAATCATGTGGCCGCTCTCGATAAGTTGCCGGTCATAGGCCAGCGAATCGCGATCGAGCTGCCTTTTCTCCTCCGCCGACATCGCTTCCAGCGCCGATGGTTCAAAGAACACCTGACAAAGATACTTCATTCCGATTGCCTCCTCCGTGTCGTCTTATGTCCCTTGGACGAACAGAGTAGGTGGATTTCGACAGTTAAAAAGAAAATCTTTTAGTGGCCGTCCGGTCGAATTGGAGCGGTAGGGCACGACTAAGGACCATCAACAACATGGAGTGATGGTCATGAGCATTCTCGAAACACTGCTTGCACGTCAGCTATGGGCACGTCGGCATCGCGTCGATGGTGGTTTCGGCATGGACGACGATATCGTCGGCGGTCGTGCGCTTGTTCTGCGCGGCATGGCGGCGTTCGCCATACTTGCAGTAACGGTTGCCGCCCTCGATTTCGCTGCGGACGGCAGCCGTCAGATGGATATGGCGGGCAGCAGTGTCGCTGCCTCGCGCCAGTAGACTATTGAAACGCGGTTTCGAAGAAACTGCGCAGCTTGCGTGAGTGCAGGGCTTCCGGCGGCATCGCCGCGAGCTTCTGCACGGCACGAATACCGATCTGCAGATGCTGGTTCACCTGCGTTCGGTAGAAGGCCGTTGCCATCCCCGGCAGTTTCAATTCGCCATGCAGCGGCTTGTCCGAAACGCATAGCAATGTTCCGTAGGGAACGCGGAAGCGGAAGCCGTTGGCGGCGATGGTCGCCGATTCCATGTCCAGTGCGATGGCGCGCGCCTGCGAGAGACGTTTTACCGGGCCGCGCTGATCGCGCAGTTCCCAGTTGCGGTTGTCGATGGTGCCGACAGTGCCGGTCCGCATGATGCGCTTCAGTTCGAACCCCTCGTAGCCGGTGATCTCGGCAACGGCTGCCTCGAGCGCCACCTGTACTTCGGCGAGAGCTGGAATAGGAACCCAGACCGGCAGATCGTCGTCGAGAACATGGTCTTCACGCATATAAGCATGCGCAAGAACATAGTCGCCGAGCCGCTGGCTGTTTCGCAGGCCGGCGCAATGGCCGAGCATCAGCCAGGCATGCGGCCGCAGCACGGCGACGTGGTCGGTAATGGTCTTGGCGTTGGAGGGGCCAACGCCGATGTTGATCATGGTGATCCCGGCATGGCCTTTCATCTTCAGATGATAGGCCGGCATCTGAGGAAGCCGGGCAAGTGTCACGTCCGTCTCAGGTTGGCTGCTGCCCGCATGCGTGACGATGTTGCCGGGCTCCACGAACGAGGTGTAGCCGTCGCCGCCATCCGCCATGAGCTTGCGTGCCCAGGCGCAGAACTCATCGATGTAGAATTGGTAGTTCGTGAACAGCACGAAATTCTGGAAGTGTTGCGCACCGGTCGCCGTGTAGTGGGAAAGGCGGGCCAGCGAATAGTCGATGCGTTGCGCCGTAAAGGGCGCAAGCGGGGAGGGCTCGCCCGGCGGCGGAATATACTCGCCGTTCGCGATCTCGTCGTCCGTCGTGTTCAGGTCCGGCGTATCGAACAGATCCCGCATCGGGATGTCCATGAATGCGGCGGCGGACGCTTCCACATGCGCACCTTCGCCGAAGGCAAAATGCAGCGGAATCGGCGTCGAGGATTCCGAGATCGTCACCGGGACGCCGTGGTTGCGCATCAGCAGGCCGAGCTGCTCCTTCAGGTAATGTCTGAAAAGCTTCGGCCGTGTGACTGTCGTCGTATAGATCCCGGGTGCCGTCACGTGGCCATAGGAAAGGCGCGTGTCGATATGTCCGAAGCTCGTCGTCTCGATGCTGACCTGCGGATAGAAAGCACGATACCGCGATGTGATCGGAGCACCTTTCGCGAGTTCCGCGAAGTTCTCGATCAGGAAGTCGGTGTTGCGCTCGTAAAGGTCGGTCAGCGCATCGACCGCCTGCACGGGGTCATCGAATGTCTTCGGCGCGTAGGGTGAAGGGGACGAGACGTCGAGAGGAGAGATTCGTTTGCTCATGAGACATTATAGAGCGGAGTCTTTGACAAGCAAACGACGTGTATCCGAAAGCACATGTTCGCAGCGGCCCGGGACGGCTTGGTCTCAGGCCGTTGCGGGCGTTCAGTTCATCGAACTGCAGAACGGCCCGGTTCGGTCGGCGCAGGTCGTATAATTGGCGCCGAAGTGAGATTGCGCGCCTCCACCGGCGTTGTGGCTAACCGCCGCCGAGAAGGTAAAGGCAAAAATCGCCGCAAACAGCGTGATGATTGTGAACCGTCTTGCCAAGATGAGCACGTCCATGTCCTTGCCCGAATGCTAGGGTCGTTATCCAAAGCGTCGCGGCGGACATTTCGTCATCGCCATGCTTTAGCGTGACATGGTTTTGCCATAAGGCGGCTGAACCGCTGCTGATATGTCGGTTCATCGGGCGTTCAGGAAATGAGAGCGGTTCGGTAGGGCGGGAATCTCGCTCTCTGTCGAGAAGCGAAAGAAGCTCCCCCGGTGGCGCTTCGCTTGGTCGTGGACGGCTAAAGGCGCGTCCAAGTCTGCGACTTGCAAAGTATCTTCAGGACGCAGCCCTTCATCTTCAGGGAATCGCCGGAGATCGCGCCGGAACCGCTGTAGGTCTTGTCGTTGCTGGGATCGGTGATCTCGCCGGTATAGGCCTCACCGCTGCCGGCCAGCGTGCCGATCTTTCGTCCAGCATATTTGCCGGTCTTTAGTGTGATGCAGTAGTTGCTGCCGCCGCACGATACGATGTTCGCAGTATCGCCCGATGCCGTCTTCCAGTTTCCCAGGATCGGCTCGTCGGCGTGAGCGAGCGTCCCTGCGAGTGCAAAGACACCTGCCAGAATAAGTTTGCGGATCATCTATTGCCTCCCTGATGTCCCGGCCGGACAATATCTTACGCGGACGTAAAGATAAATATCGCCGATTCCGAGGCTTTTTAAAGCGACGAAAACTGCGTTCGCGCGATCCGGTGCTGATTTCTTGGTGAACGAAGGGTTGATTTCCAAATGTGAATTTTGCGTAAATCCGTCGCCGGAATCCTTAATTCGCAGGTCATTCGATGTTTAACGAAAATCCAATTTTACCAAGTATTTGCACTTTGTTTGTCTCAAATTAATCATGCATTTTAGGCGTTTTTTGAAAGCGTGTTGGCATAGTGAAGCCATCAAACGAGCGGGGCAAACCCGCCGAGCCTGAAGGTACCGAAGCCGCGATAGACGGCGGGGCCGGAAAGGCAAAACAGGGCAAGTCGATAACAGGCTAAACAGGGATAAAACCGATGGCACGCTTTGAAATGCATAGCGCTGAAATGGCCACCATGGGTGGCGAGAATAACGCCGATGTCTTCTGCGAAATGGGTCTGATGTATGCGACCGGACGCGGCTGTGCCGTCGATCTGGTGGCTGCTCACAAGTGGTTGAACATCGCCGCTATCAAAGGCAACGATCGGGCAGCTTCGCTGCGCGCTGATGTTGCCGCCAATATGGACAAGATGCAGCTTGTCGAAGCTCTTCGTGCAGCCCGCGAATGGATGACGATCCACTGATCGTCCGCGGGTACGACGAAACCAGAAGAACAACCTCTTAAGAGGGGCGGGGCGCGCTGACCGCGCAGCCACCGGACAAACAGAACCGCGACCGGCAGAGACAAGGCCGGCGCGGTTCATTTCGTTTTATGCCAGCGACTTCAGAACCAGCGGTAGTGCTTCTTCGAAGAGGGCCATGTCCGCTTCCGGGCCGACGCTGACGCGAATGCAGCGATTGAGCGGCGCCACTCCGGGCATTCGAATAAACACGCCGTGCTGCATCAGGCCATCGACGATCGCCTTGGCATACGCCCCGTCGCGGCCGGCGTCGATCGCCACGAAATTCGTCGCGGAGGCCAGCGGTTGCAGGCCGTTTGCGGTCGCGATACCGGCGATCCGGTCGCGCGCGGCGTGAATGTTGCCGACAACCTCGTTGAGATAAGCCTGATCCTTCAGGGCAGCGAGCGCGGCGACCGTCGCAAGCCGGTTCATTCCGAAGTGATTGCGGATTTTGTCGAAGGCCGTTGCCGTGTCGGGCGTCGAAATCGCGTAGCCGACACGCGCACCCGCCAGGCCGTAGGCCTTCGAGAAGGTGCGGGTCCTGATGATGTTCGGGCGGTCGATGAGCGAGGCGATCGATGGCAGCGAGCTTGCCGGCCCGGTCTCGCTATAGGCTTCGTCGAGAACCAGGAGCGTGGTTTCGGGAATTGCCTTGGCAAACGCGATCACGTCATCCGCATCCCACCAGCTACCCATCGGGTTG
Organism: Rhizobium sp. Root708; assembly: GCF_001429725.1. Lineage (GTDB taxonomy): Bacteria > Pseudomonadota > Alphaproteobacteria > Rhizobiales > Rhizobiaceae > Rhizobium. Next base: position 615,029 of record NZ_LMHV01000043.1, read on the forward strand.
TCAGGATTGGCAAAGTAGACGAGCGGCGCGTTCTCGCGCTTTACGGCATCGAGCAGACCATCGAGATTTTCGCGATCCTGCCTGTAGGGCACGGTAACAAGCCGCCCGCCGAAGCCTGCAACATGGAAATTGAATGTTGGATAGCCGCCAAGTGACGTGACAACAGGCATGCCGGGATCGATGACGAGCCTGACGATCTGGCCAAGCAATTCATCGATGCCGCCGCCGATCGCAATGTTCGAGGCGGCCGTGCCGAGATACGCCGCCAATGCATGCTTCAGGGCATGGTTTTCTGGATCGTTGTACTTCCAGATGTCGCCGGCCTGTTCGCGCATCGCGGCGAATACGGATGGCGCGGGTCCGAAGCCATTTTCGTTGGCGCCGATGCGCGCTTTCACCTGAAGGTTTCGCTGACGCTCGATCGCTTCGGGGCCGACAAAAGGCACGGTGGAGGGCAGGGCGCTGGCGAGTGGGGTGAAGCGCGAAAAGGCGGACATTGCGAAGCATTCCCAAGGCTATGAAAATCGCGCCAACAATAGGCGTTGCCGACTCCAAGGCAAGGAGGATTATTCGCCGAAATGGCCTACATCGAGATCGTGCGACGTGCGTCGGTGGCTTCCATGTTGCCGATCAGGAAGTCGGCGCGGACGACACGGCGCAGCACTTCCGGCTCCATCGTGTTGATGAAGCGAACGCTGATGCGTTCGTTGTGCCGAAAGACCTCGGCGCAGCCGAGGCGGTAGGCCAAGCCAAGAATGTTGAGATAGTAGTGTTTCGGCAATCCGGCGGTCGAGGAGACGACAAATGTCGCTCCGCCGCGCGAGATGTCGATGATCTCGGCACTCCGCATCGAAATGCCTGAAAGGCATGGGCGGACGGCCACGATGCGAGCGGGACGCCTCACATTGAACTGTTCCCAACGTGCCTCGTAGACTTCCGATTTTACGGTCGCGAGATGTGTGGCGCGAAGCATCGACATTGACAACGGCTCCTGAAACCAAGCTCATCCTGGTGTTGCGATGGGAGACTCACACGAATGATTTGCGCATTTATCAAGGAACTCCCTAGAATTTTAGGCAAACGGAGTTTTGTCTTCGTCGCGTTGGCTCATCCGAGCGTGCGCGCAGCGAGGAATCCGCCCGCCGCCGACAGCGCCGTCAGCGACCCGCCCCAAACAAGATCGACGATCGTCATCGCGACAGGCCAGTTTTTCAATGTCGCAAGATTGGTGATATCGTAGGTCCCGTAGGCCGCCAGCCCGAGAACAAGTCCATACGCCATGGCAACCTTGACCGAATTGGCTTGAAGTGCCGGCTGTGCCGCGAGAATGACGATGGCCGCAGCAAAGAACAGGTAGAAAAGCGCGGCTATCCCGAGGTTCGGGGAAGGCAACATCAGATCGCCGAGTTGATCGCGGTAGAACGTCCGCGCGATCAAGCCGAGCCATGCCGCATCCAGGCAAAGCAGCGTGGCGAGCGAACCGGCATAGGCAATAAGCGTTGTTTTCATGCTTTCGCTCCGAATGATGATCTCTTTACGTGCATAAACGCCTTTGGATCGCAGCCTCGTACTGAAAAATTCTCGTGAACTCTTTCGATAAGCACACGTTCTCATTGCGTTGTCCGCAGAACGACTGACCGAAAAAGGAGAAGAAAGATGGCTGACATCAGCTTTCCACGCGAAGCATGGATCATTGTTTGCGATGGAGGCAAAGCGTTGATCATGCAAAACGCCGGAAATGCCTTCGATCTCAATCTAAAAGTGAAGGAGACGCTGTCGCAGCCGAATGACCCGGACAGGAAGCTTGGAACTGATAAGCCCGGACGAACTCATGCCGCCGACGGACTAAGCGGCAGCGCTATGGAAGAAACCGATTGGCACGAGCGCGCTGAACTCGAGTTTTTGAAGCAGGTGGCTACGAAAATGGACGCCCTGGTTCGGGAAAAAGATGCGCGGCACATCGTTGTCGTCGCGCCTCCGCAGGCGTTGGGAACACTCCGAAACAACTTCACCGCGGACACTCGCGCGGTCATTGCCGGTGAGTTGGCCAAGGACTACATCAACCTTCCGATCGACCAGATCGAGCAGCATCTTGCTGCCTGAGGCGAAAGCGGACCTTCGGGTCCGCATTCACCCGCCTTGTTGTTCCGGCCGATCAGCTTTCGAAGTTCAATCTCAGAACATGATGAAGGAATTCGGGATTGATCAGCATGTTGAAGCTGATCGTCACGAGGTCGCCCTCACGCTTTACGACGGTCGAACCGATCTCGTCCTGAATGCCGAGAATCTCAAGGAAGAAGTGGTTCGGCATTTCCAGGTTCGGATTGACCTCCAGCACGGCGCCGGCGAGCGTGATCGTGCGGATCAGGCAGCGGACTTGCGTTCCCGTGCTGAGGTGATGACCGACAAAGATGATCTTGCCGGGGCGATCGAGCGAAAATTCCCGGTAGGCCTGTTCGGGCTGCGGGTGTTCTGTGTCGAGGTGCATCTGAAAGGCCATGTTAGCCTCCGCTTGTTGTACGCTTCGAGATTAGCGCAAGATTGCTGATAACTTCTGAACAATCTCCCTACAATCCGAAGCTTATGCCTGTCTGGAGAGCAGAATGGCTCATTGTTGGGCAAACCCGACAAATCGCTCCTGCTTGACAGGCCGCCGCCCTTCAAGCATATCGGACATGGCTCGAGGCGCCGGCCGCTCGCGGATGACAAGTCCATGGTGAAGTCCTCGGCAAGATACAGTCACAGCCATTTGGTGCATGCTGACTGCAGGCAATGCGAGCTCCCTTGTAACGGTCGAAATGGCATGCCTTCCGAAAGGCTGAATCCGTGACAACCGCATACCCTACAATCGAAGAACTGAAATCGCAGGCGAAGCGCCTTCGCCAGGCGATGGAAACACGCGGCACCGCGATTTCCCATAGCGCTGCCCTCGAGCTTGTTGCTCAGCAACACGGCGTTCGCGATTGGAACACGCTTTCCGCGATCGCGACACGGCCAAACGAAGAGCCGATCGCTGCCCTTTCCGTCGGCGCGAAGGTCCGTGGCCGGTATCTGAACCAGGCTTTCAGCGGGAAGATCCTGGCGCTTTCGGTGCATAGTGGCGGGCTCCACAAGATCACGATCCACTTCGACGAGCCCGTCGATGTCGTGACCTTCGAGAGCTTCTCCGCGTTCCGGCAGCGCATCAATGCGCAGGTCGATGGCAATGGCGTCTCGCCGCGCAAGACGTCGAACGGCGTTCCCCAACTCGTTCTCGACATCTGAACCGTCCCGTTTCACACGGCCCGCAGCCGCGCGCCGTCGCTCTTCGGTATCCCTATGAAAAATAATGCTGAAAAGAACATGTTTCTGACCGCCCCGCTTGCCGTCGTCTTCGCGCGAACGGCAGCGCCAATCATCATGATCACGACGATCAATGGCCTCTTCACCGTGGTCGATGCCTACTTTCTCGGTGCCTATGTCGGCCCGGCAGCGCTCTCGGCAGTCACGCTGATCTTTCCCGGGCTGATGATGATCATCGCCCTGCAATCCCTCGTCTCGAACGGTATGGCAAGCATCCTCGCCCGCCAGCTTGGTGCAGGAGACAGGCAAGCCGCCCGCCGGACGTTCGCTACGGCACACCTCCTGGCGATCGCGGTCGTGGTCCTGCTCAATCTTGCCTTTTGGACCGTCGGCTGGCGGATCGTCGAGGCGGCTGCCGAAGGCAACGCGACGGTGGCGGCAAACGCCACGCTGTTCATGGCGATCATGATCGGATCGTCTGCTGTCGCCTTCTTCCTGTCGCTGAACATCGATGCCTTGCGCTGCGAAGGCCGGATCGGCTTCATGACCGCCGTGACGCTCGTCGCATCGCTTCTCAACATCGCAGCCAACTGGTTTTTCATGGCTGTCATGCAGTGGGGCGTTGCCGGTTCCGCGATCGGCACCGTCTCGGCGCAGGCGATCTGCCTTGCCGCAATCCTCGCCTATCGCCGGCGGAAGGCCGACGCCTTGCGACCGGCAGGTCGTGGCACGGCGGGCGAATGGAAGGCCATCCTCGCCTTGGGCATGCCGATGAGTCTCGGTTTCATTGGGATTTCACTGAGCTCGGCAGCGGTGATCTTCAATCTTTCGCTTTGGGGCGCGTCCGACTACGTGGCGACCATCGGCGCCTACGGCATCATCACGCGAATCATGACCTTCGCCTATCTGCCGCTGCTCGGCCTCAACATCGCCTTCCAGACCATCTCCGGCAACAATTTCGGAGCAGGGCTCTCCGATCGAGTTGGTCGCAGCCTGCGGGTCGCGATGGTGTCGGCGCTCGTCTATTGCGCAACGGTCGAGCTGATCGTCGAATTGCTGGCCGGACGGTTCGGGGCGATCTTCGTCAGTGATCCCATCGTGGTCGGCGAGGTGGCGCGCATTCTTCCCTGGACGGTCGGCTGCTATTTCCTCTTCGGCCAGATGATCGTTCTCTCGGGCTATTTCCAGTCGATCGGCGATGCCCGGCGTGCGGCGATCTTCGGCCTGTCGCGGCCCTATCTCTTCACGCTGCCCCTGACGTTCCTCCTGCCGTATCTCTTCGGCGAGATGGGAATCTGGATGGTGCCGGTCTTTGCGGAGTTATGCATGATGCTGCTCGCCGCCTGGGTGCTTGTTCGCCTGGCGAAAAGCAAGGGCTGGCGCTACGGTCTGCTCCCCGCCTGAAGGACGAGAGCCGCGCCCGACGGGGCGCGGCTCTCGGGTTCACTCATTACTGTTGGCTCTGGCGGTGGTCGCTGCAGCGTCTGCTTCCTTGAGCGCCTCGGCGCATTCCTGGCAGCAGACCTCGACCGTCTTCCCGCCGAGCTTGACGCTGATCACGTCAGGCCCGAGTTCGCAGTCGCAGGCGGCACAGGTCGTTTTCTTCATGGCAATGATCCTCCGTTTGGTATCCCGTTTGGGACAGGATCATAAGACCACTTATGCCGCCGCTGCCGCTGTCGAATTCTTTAGCAACTTCTCAGCGCCGCAGCCGTGCCGCGCGCTGGAATTCGGCGGGCGTCTGGCCGTAGGTCTGGCGGAAGGAGGCGGTGAAGTGGCTGTGGCTGGAAAAACCCAGTTCGAGGCCGAGCGCCGTCAGGTCGTCGTACTGTCCAAGCAGATCGAGCGCCCTCGCAAGGCGCAGCCGCAGCTGGTAGCGGTAAAGCGGCGTGGCTTCGACCTGTTGAAAGACCTGCGTGAGATAAACAGGCGAAATGCCGACTTCCGCAGCGATTTCGGCAAGAGTCCACCGCCGCGCGAGATCCGAGGAGAGGGCGAGCTTCGCCCGGTCGACAAGCTTCTGCCGCCCGACGCTCGCGCCTGCGGCATGCGACGTTCGTTCTCCGAGCGACCGGCGGACGAGAGTAAGTGCCAGCGTTTCCGCCTCCAGTGTCTCGGCAGCCTTGCGATGCAGGCCGTGGCGCAACAGCGCCACGAGCGCCTGCGCCCGCGGATCAATCCGCCGTCGCTGTCGGCGGAAACCGAAGAGCTCTCCCGGCTGGATCTGATCTTTCGGCGCCAGCTCTGCTAGCAATGCGTCGTCGACGGACAGGTCGATACAGGCATCGCCGCCGTCGAGCGGATGGCTGATCCGGTAGCCTTGCGCGGCATTGAAGAACAGCATCTGGTTCGCTTCTGCCACGGTGTCGTTGCGCCCGACATGGCGCATGAAAACACCGCGGTAAGGATAGACTAGGCTCGTCTTGTGGGCGCATTCCTCGTCGCTCTTGTGCCGGCACTCGCCATTGCAGACGACATCACGGATCGTGACGGTCCTCGTCTTCAACAGCAGTTCGGTCGAGAATTGCGCCATGATGGTTCCCGGAAGTTGCATGCGAGGAAGCCTGCTATCGGCATCCTAGCACAGTTCAGTCCCGGCAATAGACGTGCACATCGCTTTCGGTCTGGTAGCGCGACAGCCCGATGTCTTTCAGCTGCTCGTCGGAAAGCTCCAGCATGGAGTTCAGGTTGCGCCGCTCCCTGAGTTTGTGCGCTGTCCAGCGATACAAGGAGCGAATCCCGACCAACAGCCGCGTTGGCTTGGCCGAACGGCTATCAGTCGCAGGAATGGTGGTTGAGCCGTGCATGGTAGTCCTCCATCGGTTTGATTTCGATGGAGGCAGTGAACCATCTGCACGGCTCGCCCGCTGTCAGATTATTTAGCGATTCCGAGTCGTCTTATTTCAAGAGCCATTCATGCTCCGGAGCGTTGTGGAACTTCCACACTCGCTTCGGCCCGGCCATGACGTTGAGATAGTAGAGATCATAGCCGTGGATGGTGGCGCAGGGGTGATAGCCCTTCGGCACCAGCGTCACGTCGCCGTTTTCAACCGCCATGGCCTCGTCGAGCGAGCGATCGTCGGTGTAGACGCGCTGGAACGCGAAACCCTGCGGCGGGTTCAGACGGTGATAGTAAGTCTCTTCCAGCAGGCTCTCGTTCGGAAGATTGTCCTGATCGTGCTTGTGCGACGGGTAGGACGAGGTGTTGCCGCTCGGCGTGATGACCTCGACCACCAGCAGCGAATGGGCGGAATTGTCGTCTTCGGGCATGATGTTGGTCACGAGACGCACATTCGAGCCCTTGCCGCGCTGGAACTGCGGATGCACGCCGGGCGGAATGAGCTTTGCCTTGTAGTCGCCGCCGCCGGGCGCCGAGCAGACGGCGAGTTCGAGGTCCGTCTCGGCCGTTACCGACCAGCTGGAACCGGCCGGCACATAGAGCGAATGCGGCGCCCCCTCGAACGGGCTCATCCGCCCGCCTACGGTGCCGAAATCCTCGCCTGCCGCCGTTGTCTTGCCTTTGCCTGATACCCAGACAAGGCAGACCTCGCGGTCGCTTGCGTCGCCGGAGACCGTTTCGCCCGGCTTGAGCCGATGCATGTCGAAGCCGACATAGGTCCAACCGGCGCTTTCGGGCGTCACATTGGTGACGCGGCCATGCGTGCTGGATGGTTTCACCCTGAGGTTTGGCATTGATGTTTCTCCTCGATGTCTGTCGCGATTTTCCCCTCTCCAGAAAAGAGGAGCTAACCTACAGCGCTCTTCGCGTTCACACGTAGTGGCGAGGCGCTGCCGCAAGTTAAGCCCCGCTCCCTTGTGGGGAAGGGTTTTGTCTCTGTCAGCTCTTCGGGAAGCCTTCGGTTTCCACCGTGTAGCCCGCTGCGGTCATCACACGCATCAGCTCGGCGTGACCGATCTCCGCCATTTTCTGCGGCGGCGCCTTGCGCGGATCCTGTTCGGCCTCGACGACGAACCATCCTTCGTAGCCGTAACTGGCGAACCGCTTGACGATCGCGCCGAAATCGAGCGAGCCGTCGCCCGGTACGGTGAAGGCGCCGAGCGCCACCGCATCGAGGAAGGACTGCTTGGTGCGGTCGAGCCCGTCAACGACCGCCTTGCGGATGTCCTTGACGTGAACGTGGTTGATGCGGGCGTGGTGATTGTCGATGGCGCGCAGCACGTCGCCGCCGGCAAAGGCCAGATGCCCGGCATCGAGCAGCAGCGGAATGCCTTCGCCCGAATTGCGCATGAAGGCGTCGAGCTCCGGCTCGGTCTCGACGACGGCCGCCATGTGATGATGGTAGGAGAGCGGCATGCCTTGTTCGGCGCACCATTCCCCGAACTGCGTGACCTTGCGCGCATAGGCCTTCATCTCGTCATCCGAGAGACGCGGCTTGGTCGCGAGAGGCTTGGAGCGGTCGCCCTGGATGGAGCGGCCAACTTCGCCATAGACGATGCAGGGCGCGTCGACGGCCTTGAACAGCTCGATCATCGGCGCGATCCGATCCTTGTTGGCCGCAAGCTCTTCATCGACGAGCGTGCCGGAGAACCAGCCGCCGCAAAGGGTCACGTCGGCGGCCTTCAGGATAGGCAGCATCTCGGCCGGATTGTTCGGAAAGCGGCGGCCCTGTTCCATGCCCGTGAAGCCGGCGCTGCGCGACTGGCGCAGGCATTCTTCCAGGGATACGTCGTCGCTGAGCTCGGGAAGATCGTCGTTCCACCAGGCGATCGGCGACATGCCAAGTTTGGCCTTCATCAATAGTCTCCTCAAAAGCATTGCTGGAAGACCGGAGCCGCTCTTCCAGAAGATGAAATCAGTCGATCAGCCGATGCGCTGGGCGGCGCGCGCCTTGACGTAAGCCGCGTGCGCCTTGTTGACCTGTTCGCGCGGGCTGACTTCGGGAACGGCAACGTCCCACCAGTAGCCGCCGGCATCCGTGGTGATCAGCGGATCGGTGTCGATCACGAAGACCGAGGTGCGATCGTTCTTCTTCGAGTCGGCAATCGCCTTCTCGAGTTCGGCGATCGACGCAACCTTGACCGCGATCGCGCCCATGCTCTCGGCATGTGCCCGGAAGTCGATCTCAGGCATGACCTCGTAATGCGCGTCCTTCAGCAGGTTGTTGAAGTTCGCGCCACCGGTCGCCATCTGCAGCCGGTTGATGCAGCCATAGCCTCGGTTGTCGAGCAGGACGATGTTGAGCTTCAGGCCGAGCATGACCGACGTCGCGAGCTCGGAATTCAGCATCATGTAGGATCCGTCGCCGACGAGGACGAAGACTTCCTTTTCCGGATGCGCCATCTTGGCGCCGAGGCCGCCGGCAATCTCGTAGCCCATGCAGGAGAAGCCATATTCCATGTGGTAGCTGCCCGGCGCCGTCGCTGGCCATAGCTTGTGCATCTCGCCCGGCAGGCCACCGGCAGCACAGAGGCCGATTGCTTTTTCGAGGTCGATCGAGCGGGTAACGGCGCCGATCACTTGGGCGTCAGAGGGCAGGGCGGCATTGGTGCTCGCCATCGCCTTGGCGGCGGCGTCCATCCAGACCTTCTTTTCCCGTTCGGCCTTCTCCGCCAGCGAAGCCGGCGCTTTCCAGCCGGCAAGCCCGCTCGAAACGGCCTTCAAGCCCTCGCGAGCATCGGCGACCAGCGTCTGGCCATCGTGCTTGGCTGCGTCGTAGGCAGCAATGTTGAGGCCCAGAATCGTCAGCTTTTCATTCTGGAAGAGCGCCCATGAACCGGTCGTGAAGTCCTGGCAGCGCGTACCAACGGCGATGATCAGATCTGTATCTATTGCAATGGCATTAGCCGCAGACGTACCCGTGACACCAACGGAGCCAAGCGCCAGCGGATGCCGTTCATCGATCGCCGACTTGCCGGCCTGTGTGACGACAACGGGGATGCGGTGTTCTTCCGCAAACGCAGCAAGTTCCTTGGTGGCCTGTGAGTAGAGCACACCGCCACCGGCGATGATGACCGGCTTTTCGGACTTCTTGATGAGCGCGATGGCATCAGCGAGTTCGTCTGCATCAGGGCGAGGGCGGCGCGTGGTCCAGACACGCTCTTCGAAGAAGCTTTCCGGATAGTCGAAAGCTTCAGCCTGCACGTCCTGGCACAATGACAGGGTGACCGGGCCGCAATCATAAGGATCGGTCAGCACCTGCATGGCGCGCTTTAGCGCCGAAATGATCTGTTCCGGCCGGGTGATGCGGTCGAAATAACGCGAAACCGAACGGAAGGCGTCATTGGCAGAAACCGTGCCGTCGCCGAAATCCTCGATCTGCTGCAGCACCGGATCGGGCGCGCGATTGGCGAAAACGTCGCCGGGCAGGAAGAGAACCGGGATGCGGTTGACGTGAGCGACACCAGCCGCCGTCACCATATTGAGCGCACCGGGGCCGATCGAAGTCGTACAGGCCATGAACCGCTGGCGAAAGTTCGCCTTGGCATAGGCAATCGCCGCATGCGCCATACCTTGCTCGTTATGGGCGCGGTAGGTCGGCAGTTCGCCACGAACCTGATAGAGCGCCTCGCCGATGCCGGCGACGTTGCCGTGCCCGAAGATTGCCCAGACGCCGCCGAAGATCGGCACCTTCCTGCCGTCGACCACGGTCATCTGCTTCTTGAGGAAATGCGTGACGGCCTGAGCCATCGTCAATCGTACAGTCTTGCCCATGAGGCACCTCCCAAATGCTTTAATTAATTCAGGCCGCGGGTTTTCAACCAGGCGTCGGTCAATTGGCGGAAGCGTCTCGCCATGTCGGATATCGCTTCTTCATCGTTCAGCTTGCCCGAAAGCCAGCCGCGGGCCGCTTCCGCAAAGATCGTTCGGCCGACCGCAAAGCCCTTGACGGATGGAGCAGCCAGCGTCGCTTCGAAGCCCTTGACCAGCTCGTCGGCCGGAGCCTCGAGACCGAGCAGGACGATACCGCGGCACCATGGGTCGTTCTTGGCGATTACGGCCTCGATCTTTTTCCAGGCAGCCGTGGAAGCTTGCGGCTCGAGTTTCCACCAGTCGGGCTTGATGCCGAGCGCATAGAGCTCTTCCATTGCCGTCGAGACCGTGTCGTCGGTCAGCGGCCCATTCTTGCTCGAGATGATTTCGATCAGCAGTTCACGACCGACTTTGCGCGCGGCTTCGAAGAGCGTGCGAAGCTTTTCCTGCTGTTCGGTCTTCAGCGCTGCCGGATCATCGGGATGGTAGAAGCACAGGCACTTGATGCAATGATCGAGCGGCCATTCGACGAGCTGCGAGCCGATATCCTGGCTGAACTCGAAGCGCAGCGGCTTCGAACCCGGCAGTTCCACCGGCCGACCGATCCAGGCAAAATTCTTGGTTGCCGCATCGAAAAAGGCGTCGCGTCCGAAGCGCTCGTCGATCAGCATGCCGTAACCACTGCGGCCATCCGCGACACGCGCCGCGGCTTCCACCGCAAGACGCTTGAAGGCGACGATCTTCTTGTAGTCCAAGCCCAGTTCGTCGCAGATGCTGGTCAGTTGCGAACGGTGGTCGATGGCAAGCGCCATGAGAAGCGGGATATCGCCCTTGCGCGTCGAGGCCCAATGAATGTGATTGATTGCCGCGTCCTTGCGCAGCGCGCGATGCTGGCTGCCTTGCTTCAGGAAGAAGTCGAGTTCGGCCCAGGTCGGATACTCAGGCGAGCAGAGCAGGCGGGAGACGGCGAAGGCGCCGCAGGCATTGGCCCAGGTCGCGCAGGTCTTCAGCGGCTCGTTCTTCAGCCAGCCGCGCAGCAGGCCTGACATGAAGGCATCGCCGGCGCCGAGCACGTTGAACACCTCGATCGGGAAGCCTTCCCCGACGATGCCATCTTCCAGATTGTCGCTGATCGGACCGTCATAGACGATACAGCCCATGGCACCGCGCTTGAGAACGATCGTCGCCGGCGATATCAGGCGGATTTCCTTGAGCGCGCCGAGCACGTCATCGGCACCTGATGCGATCAGGATTTCCTCTTCCGTTCCGACGATCAGGTCGCAATCCGGCAGCGTTTCTTTCATCTTGGAGGAGACGCGATCGGACTTCACATAGCGCTCGAAACCTTCCGCGTGGCCGGCAAGACCCCAGAGGTTCGGTCGATAGTCGATGTCGAAGATCACCTTGCGGCCGTTGGCCTTGGCGATGCGGATGGCCTTGCGCTGCGCGGCTTCCGTATTCGGCCGGGAGAAATGCGTGCCCGACACCAGCACGGCGCGCGACGACTTGATGAAGGTCTCGTCGATGTCGCCTTCGTCGAGCGCCATATCGGCGCAATCCGAGCGATAGAAAATCATCGGTGAGACGCCTTCGGCCTCAACGGCGAGCAGCACCAGAGCCGTAAGGCGTTCCTTATCGGTCTTGATGCCCTTCGTCTCGACGCCCTCGCGCGCCGACTGTTCGATGATGAAGCGGCCCATCTGTTCGTCGCCGACCCGGGTGATCAGGCCCGACTTGAGGCCAAGGCGCGCCGTTCCGATGGCGATGTTGGCAGGGCAGCCGCCGACGGACTTGGCAAAAGAGCCGATGTCTTCAAGGCGTGAGCCGATCTGCTGCCCGTAGAGGTCGACCGAGGACCGTCCGATCGTGATCACGTCAAGCGACGGTTCCGGCTGCGAGCCCGGGTTCGGTTGTGCCATGATGTCCTCCCGCTAGATTTTAGCTACGGCTTGGCGCCTGCTGATTGCGAGTAATGAAACATCGGTTCCGTATTGTTGTCAATTCGGAATGTTTATTCCATTTTTGATTTTGTCGATTTTACCTGGGTTCGCTTCCGCCGCCGCTCGGCGATCGCGACCGGGAGAGCCATCGTCAAGGCCATAGAGGCGGAGAGCGAGCGGAAACCGGCAAAGTCCGCCTCCGCCACTTCGAACCAGCAGGTGGCGCGGGCGGCGAGCGGTGAGAAGGCCGAATCGGTAATGGCAACGACAGGCACGCCGCGATCCGCCAGCGCTTCCGCCTGGCTCAGGCTGTCGGCAGCATAGGGAGAGAAGCTTGCTGCAATTGCCGCATCGTTCTTTGTCGCGAACTGCACCATTTCCGGATCGACGCCGTTTGGCGATGCCACGATCTGGTGCCGGATGTTCAGCTTCGAGAAGGCGTAGGTCATATGCGCCGTCAGCGGATAGGAGCGCCGTTTGGCGATCAGGTAGATTGTCTCCGCAGCGGCCAGAATATCGACTGCCTTGGTAAAGGTGTCCGTCTGCACGGTGGCCGCCAGCCGGTTGACCGACTGGCTCGCGGCGGAAATAAAGCCGGAAAGCAGATTGGCGTCTTCGTCATCGCCGCTGGCCTGCTCCAATGTGACAAGGCGCTCTTCATAGGACAGCGTGCGATCGCGCAGGCGCTCGCGAAAGATGCTCTGGAGATCGGAGAAGCCGTCGTAACCCAGATGATGCGCGAGACGGACCAGCGTCGAAGGCTGCACGTCGGAGGCCGCAGCGATGCTCGCCGTCGTGCCGAAGGCGATCTCATCGGGATTGCCGAGAGCGAAGGCCGCGACCTGCGCCAACCGCTTCGGCATGCTTGCCTTACGCTCGATGATCGTACTGCGCAGGCTCTCGAAATCGCGGGGAACGCGTGCCGGGCTTTTGGTGTCACTTTCCATCAGTATCATCCAGTGAATGAAATAAATATTCCATAATCTCGACCTTAGATGATTTCAATCCGGCTGCCTAACTGTTTTTATTTCGCTGTAAATCAAGGGTTTTGAGCGGGATTGGTGGGTGTGCGGCGAAAAGTGTCCAGCGAGGGCGCTTGTCAAAACGGTCTAAATATTCCAAAAAATCCGAGAGGAACCTGGAGGAGACAGCATGAAGCCACTCGGAATCGGCCTGATCGGCACCGGCTATATGGGCAAATGCCATGCGCTGGCATGGAATGCGGTGAAGACCGTTTTCGGCGACGTCGAGCGCCCGCGCCTGATCCACTTGGCGGAAGCCAATGCGGAACTTGCCGCAAAGCGCGCTTCCGAATTCGGCTTCGCAAAGGCAACGGCCGATTGGCGCGATCTGATTGCCGATCCCGATGTCGATGTCGTTTCCGTAACGACTCCGAATCAATTCCACCCCGAGATGGCGATCGCTGCGCTCGAGGCCGGCAAGCATGTCTGGTGCGAAAAGCCGATGGCGCCAGCCTATGCCGACGCCGAGAAGATGCTGGCAGCGGCGCGGGCATCGGGCAGGGTCGCGGTCCTCGGCTACAATTATATCCAGAACCCGATGATGCGGCAGATCAAGACGCTGATCGGCGAGGGCGCCATCGGAACCGTCAACCACATTCGCGTGGAGATGGACGAGGACTTCATGGCCGATCCGGAAGCCTTTTTTTATTGGAAGAGTGAGTTGGCCTCCGGATACGGCGCGCTGGATGACTTCTCCGTGCACCCGCTGTCGCTGCTCTGGTATCTCTTTGGGCATGTGGAAGCCGTCATCACCGACATGGTCAAACCCTATGCCGATCGCCCCCTGAAGGAGGGCGGCCGTCGCAACGTGGAGAATCACGACGGGGCAAACGTGTTGATGCGCCTCGGCGGCGGCATCTCCGCCGTGTTGATGGCAAACCGTTCGGCCTGGGGACGCAAGGGCCGGATCGCGCTGCAGATCTTTGGCTCCAAAGGCTCTATTGCCTATGATCAGGAGCGCATGAACGAATTCGACCTCTATCAGGCGGACGGGCGCGGTTCGGAACAGGGCTACCGCAAGATACTGGCCGCCCCGGCCCATCACCCTTATGACCGCTTCATTCCCGCTCCCGGCCATGGTCTCGGCTTCAACGATCTGAAGATCATCGAATGCCACGAGTTGATCCACGCGATTTCCGGTGCGCCGTCGTCCATCGTCACATTCGAAGACGGTCTTAGGATAGAGAAGTCTGTCCACGCCATGGCAAAGTCGTTCCACGAGCGACGCTGGATCGAGATCGCCTGAGACCGGCACTCATCCGGTTGACGGCGAAAGGGGCAAGGGATAGGCCTTTGCCCCAGCGCGCGAATGGACGACGGGAGTGAGAACGTGACGGACAGATTGGTGATCATTGGCGCAGGGCAGGCTGGTTTTGCATTGGCTGCCAAGCTTCGCGCGCTGAAGGATATGCGTCCGATTACCATCGTCGGCGCTGAGGACGTTCTGCCCTACCAGCGGCCGCCGCTCACAAAGAAATATCTCCTCGGCGAAATGAGTTTCGATCGCCTGCTGTTCCGGCCCGAGCACTGGTATGCGGACAACAACGTCGAGATCAGGCTCGCCACCTGGGCCGAACAGATCAAGCGCGACCAAAAGCAGGTGATCCTCCAGGACGGCTCCGTTCTTGATTACGGCACGCTTGCGCTGACGACTGGCTCCACGCCCCGGGCTCTCCCGGCCGCGATCGGCGGTGATCTTGCCGGCGTTTATGTTGCCCGCGACAAGCGCGATGCCGATCTCTTGGCGGACGAGATGCGCCCCGGCCGCCGTGTCCTTATTATAGGGGGCGGTTACATCGGGCTCGAAGCCGCCGCTGTTGCCCGCCATCGCGGCCTGGAAGTTACCGTCATCGAAATGGCAGATCGTATCCTGCAGCGCGTGGCTGCAAAGGAAACGGCCGACATCATGCGCGTGATCCATGAGGCACACGACGTGTCGATCCGGGAAAAGACGGGTCTCAAGCATCTTGTGGGGCACGACGGCAAGCTCGTCGGCGCCGAACTTTCCGACGGCAGCACGATCGATATCGACTTCGCAATCGTTGGAATCGGCGTGGTGCCCAACGACCAGTTGGCGAAGGAAGCCGGCCTCGAAGTTGCCAACGGCATCATCGTCGATGAATTCGCCCGCACATCCGACCCCTCGATCTATGCCGCGGGCGATTGCGCGGTGCTACCGTGGCAGGGCGGGCGGATCCGCCTCGAATCGGTGCAGAACGCTGTCGATCAGGCCGAGGCCATCGCTGCTGTCATCGCTGGTGGCGATGCGCCCTACGAGCCGAAGCCCTGGTTCTGGTCGGATCAGTATGACGTGAAGTTGCAGATCGCCGGCTTCAATCTCGGCTATGACGAGACCGTTCTTCGCCCCGGTGTACGCGAGGGCGCGCACTCGATCTGGTATTTCAAGGCGGGCAAGTTCATCGCTGTGGACGCCATCAACGATGCCAAGGCCTACGTGACAGGCAAGAAGATGCTGGAATCAGGCACTACGCCCGACAAGGCGATCGTTGCGGATGCATCGGCCGATCTCAAGCAATTGCTTGCATAAAGCCGAAACGGCTTTTCTTGTCTGGTAGAGCCGAAAAAGCGCTTGCTTCACCCGGCGAATGACTCTATCAGGCTCCGACCGGAGAGGTGGCCGAGTGGTCGAAGGCGCTCCCCTGCTAAGGGAGTATACCCGAGAGGGTATCGTGGGTTCGAATCCCATCTTCTCCGCCATTATTTCAGATCATTTCAAAAATGAACGCACACGGCATTCAGGCAATGTCCAGCCAAGTGCAGCGTCCTGATGCAAAGATCGCCGTACAGCTGAGTTGGTTTCCCGTCGATGGGAAACGCCACTCCGATCTTCTCATCGCTGAACTGTGGCGCCACTCCCAGCTGAGCGCTCGTCTTTAAAAGACAATCATTCTTCGCAGCATTCCGGTGTCACCGTTTCTAACGACAGCGCAACGCCGTCGTACGAGCCAGTCGAATCGAAAGCGAAGAATCATCCTGGGGCTTGGCAATGATTCCGCGTCGGAATCGTCCGCCGCTGTCACAAGCGCTTCGGTCCATGGCCTTGTGAAAAGCGGGGTTGATCAGCGAATCCGGCGCGAAATGGGCTTCAATACGGCACATTGGCCTGATGCGGGCGGGCCCGGAGCTGCTATAAACCCCAGGAAAATCAGCGCTTTCTTAATGAAGTATAAAGAAATGCGCCGGGCGGATGCCGCATTTGTGACCTTTCAGCAACAGCGCATACGGAAGGCTGTCGCAAATGTCCCTAACGGACAAGTTGGTGATTGCGTGACAGTCCCGGTCTTGTATTTTCAACTTCGGAAGCGAGGGCGGTTGATCGTCCGACTTCTTGAAACATGGGGATGGGGCAGGGAACGCTGCTCTAACGGCGAAAAACCCAGACCCGATCGAAACTTTGAATTGGAGGTCAATATGAACATCAAGAGCCTACTTCTCGGCTCCGCTGCTGCTCTCGCAGTAGTTTCCGGTGCTCAGGCTGCCGACGCTGTCGTTGCTGCTGAGCCGGAACCGGTTGAATACGTCCGCGTCTGCGACGCTTACGGCACCGGCTACTTCTACATCCCGGGCACCGAAACCTGCCTCAAGATCGAAGGCTACATCCGTACGGAAGTTCGCTTCGGTCGTGACCAGGTTGGCGTTTCCGACTACGACTTCTGGAGCCGCGCTAACGTTCAGTTCACGGCTAAGAGCGACACCGAATACGGCCCGCTCACCGGCGTTATCGTTCTGCAGACGGACGCTAACGATGGCAGCTCTGGTGACCAGAACAGCTACCTCGACTCCGCATACATCGACGTTGCCGGCTTCCGCGCTGGTCTGTTCTACAGCTGGTGGGACGACGGCCTGAGCGGCGAAACGGACAACCTCGCTTCCAACTCCACGCTGCATAACTCTTTCCGTTATCAGTACGAGTCTGGCGACTTCTACGCTGGCGTTTCGGTTGACGAACTCGAAGACGCAATCCACGACGCACTCGGCGAAGACGGCAATGACGTCGGTATCGCTGCTGGCATCGGTGGCAAGGCTGGTGCCTTCTCCTACCAGTTGATCGGTGGCTACGACACCGACACCGAAGAGGGTGCAATCCGCGCTATGGGTACCGTTGCAATCGGTCCTGGCACGCTCGGCCTCGCAGCAGCTTGGGCTTCTGGCCCGAACGCTTACTTCGAAGAGTCTGAGTGGACGATTGCTGCTGAATACGCAATCCAGGCAACTGACAAGCTGAAGATCACCCCTGCTGTTCAGTACTTCGACAACATCAAGAACGGCGGTTCGGCAGCTACGGTTACCGACTTCTCGGGCGACGACATGTGGAAGGCCGGCGTAACGGTCGACTACCAGATCGTCGAGAACTTCTACGCCAAGGCTTCCGTACAGTGGCAGGATCGTACCTTCACGGTCGACGACGACTCTGTATCCGGTTACTTCCGCCTGCAGCGTTCGTTCTAATCTGATCTGACTTCGGTCAATCAGGAGAGCCCGGCTTTCGAGCCGGGCTCTTTTTGTTTGTTGCTTTCGACTGGACGCGAGGCGCCCCCCAAGGGCCTAGCGACCGGCGAGGAAGCGGCGAAGCTCGCTGTAAACAGCCGCCAGATGCAGCAGCGGCGCATGGCCCTGACCTTCGGCGACACTTGTGATGATCCCCGGATTCCGCGCGCGCATCTCTTCCACTGTCCTCTCCGACAGCAGATCGGAATGCTCTCCGCGAATCACCAGCAGAGGAATCGGCTGGAACGCATCGAACTGTTGCCAGAGATCGGGCAGGGGCTTCTCGAAATCGATGGCCAGCAATGCCTCCGCAATGGCCGAATCGACATCCGGGACGATGTGCCCGTCGATCACGCGGTAGATCGCATCGGCCATCTCGCGCCAGTCGTTCGGGTCAAGAGCGGTAAAGTATTGGCCGTGATTGGCCCGAAGTGCCGTGACAGCTTCGCTCCAATCTCCAGGTGTGCTGCCGCGGTTCAGATAATCGCGAATCCGCATGAGACCTTTGGCATCGATGACAGGTCCGATGTCGTTGAGAACCACGGCAGCGAGTAGTGCCGGTCTCATGGCGGCAAGAATGTGGAGAATCAGTCCGCCGCGCGACGTGCCGATGAAGATGGCGCGCTCGATGCCGAGATGATCGCAGACATTAAGGACATCGCGAGCCTCGACGGCGATCGAATAGTTCGCCTTGTTTGAATCCTGGGCGGAGAGACCACGTCCACGATAATCGACGGCGATCACGCGGTGCGGTGTGGATCGGTCCTGCGATAGAGCAAGGGCAAGCTGGTGAAAGTCGCGCGCGTTGCGCGTCAGACCGGGGAGGCAGATGATCGGCAATGGTTGCTGATTGTCATCCGATCGGGCGGGATAGTCACGCAGCGATAGCGCCAGCCCGTCCTCCGCCGTTACCTGACGTTGCACGAAACCGGCGTTTCCAGCACTTCCCATCGCGTTGTCTCCCTATTTGATTGGAGACTAACGGCGGTCGGAGCGCGCTGGCAATCGAAATTGGCTCAGGAGCGGCCGTCGATCAGGTCGCGTTGCAGGTCGGCGGGCTGACCAAGTCGAGCCTTGTAAACCTCATAGTTCTCCATCACCCGCTGAACGTAGTTACGCGTTTCGGGGAACGGGATCCGCTCGATCCAATCGACGACGGCATCGATCGACTTGCCGCGTGGGTCACCGTAGCGACCGATCCATTCCGGCACGCGTTTCGGCCCGGCGTTATAGGCGATGAATGTCATGATGTACGAGCCGCCGAAGGTGTCGATCTGCTCACCCAGATAGTGCGCGCCGAGCGTGGCGTTGTAGCCCGCATCTGTCGTCAGCTTGTCTTTTGAGTAGGTGATGTTGTGTCGCTTGGCGACGGCCTTTGCCGTTCCAGGCAAAATCTGGAGCAGCCCACGCGCATCCGCAATCGAAACCGCCGCCGGGTTGAAGGCGCTCTCCTGCCGGGCGATCGCATAGGCCAGCGCCTTGCCGGAGCCGGAGATATTGGCTCCAGCAGGAATGACGCCGAGGGGGAAAGCCAGAGCGGCGACGTCGATGCCTCGCGAATAGGCGGTCTTGCCGATCTGCAGCGACAGATGGTGATCGCCGGAGCGTTCGGCCTGCGCGCTCAGAATCGCAAGTTCGCCCGGGCTCTGCAGCTGATCGGCCAGCGCCAGGTAGAGATCCTTTGCGCGCCAGCCGTGGCCGGCAGCGTCGAGACGTGCGATGGCCTGCACCGCTTCGCGCGCCTGGTAGCGTTCCCGATCCGCGGATGAGGGCGAGGGATAGCTGACGTTCAATGTCTTGCGGCCGAGTTTTTCGCTGGCAAGCTGGCCGTAGAAGGTCGTCGGGTAGCTTGCCGCTTTCGTGTAGAAGTCGCTGGCCTTCCCGGGTCCGCCGGCCTCGGCGGAGCGGCCCATCCAGTACCACGCGCGCGAGACGGAAAGCGGACCGTTCGAGAAATTCAGGATCTTGCGGAAATGGCCCTGGGCGGTGTCTGCATCCTGCATTCCGCGAAGCGCATACCAGCCTGCGTGAAATTCGGCTTCGACGATATCGGTTGGAGCGGCGGCGGCGTAGCTGGAAACAATGCCGTAGGCGGCCTTGAAATCCCCCTGATCCACCAGCCCGCGGCTGACGATCCGTTGCTCGTTCCACCATTCGCCAGCGTTCACCAATTCGTCGCGGTCGCGCGGCATTTGCTTCAGCAGCTTCGCGGCGTCGCCATAGCGCTCCTGCTTCCGCAGGTATTCGATGCGGGCGAAGAGGTAACCGGGGTCATTGTGCCACTTGCCATCGACGGAGGCGAGCAGCGCCTCGGCGTTCGCCGCCTTGCCGATCACGGCATTCCAGGCATTGTAGAGCGACTGCGCCTGACCGAGATCGCCGAAACGCTTCGCTTGCGCGGCGCGGTTTCGGTACATCAGATATTCCATCCGCGCCTTATGATCGGCAGTGGTCAGAAGCCCCGAAAACTCGTTGAGAATCTTGTCTTCTGTCGCGGTGTCCATCGTCTGGCCACGCCAGATCTTGCGGAGGTACTTTGCGGCCTGGGCCTGCTTGCCCGTCGCAACGAGGGCGCGCGCGAGGATCATCGCGCCTGAATTGGTCTCCGGCGCGGTTTCTCCGAATGCCGCGAGCACTGCGCTCGGCGCCGGGTTTTCGTCGTAAAGAGCCCGCTCCGAATAGGTCCGCAGCTTGGCGAGGCCCGGCCATCCCTGCAGCTCTTGTGCTGCTGTCGCGATCTCGACGGAGGGAATGCCTTTTTGCGCCGACACAGCGATCGCCCATGTCAGGATGTGCCGATCAAGCGTTCCGCTTCTCATGCTGTCGCGTACGGCGATCGCCTGCATCGGGTTGCGGGCGCTGAGCGCATCCAGTCCAGTCTTGAGATCACTCGCCACCGGCGCGACGGTCGGTCCTCTGGGAATCGCGCCTGTTATGAGTGACTCAGGCACGCTCGTCTGCGGCACGAATCCGATCGGCTTCACATCGGGAACGGGAATGTCCTCACCCGGCAGCGGCGACGCAACGCTGCTCCACGCAGCGGCTGTAAGGCCGAGGGCGGAGAGGATCAGGACGGCTCGCTTCATGCTGGACACTCACAATGGAAACACGTCCTACATTTGCTCGGACGCATATTAATGAAAGCTTACCGAAGCGGTTAAATTTCATTCACATTTGCTATCGGAATTTCCGCCAATCCGACTTCTGCGCGCTTGTCGCGGCGTTTTCACCGCACTATGGTGCGCTCCTCATATTCAAGGAATGCGGCCGAACCATGGATTGTGGCCGTAAGGAGTTCTGCATGTTCCAGGGATCCATTCCCGCACTCGTCACACCCTTCACTGATGCTGGTCAGGTCGATGAGACCTCGTTTGTCGCTCATGTCGACTGGCAAATCAAGGAAGGCAGCAACGGTCTCGTTCCGGTCGGCACGACCGGCGAATCTCCGACGTTGTCGCATGCCGAGCACAAACGGGTAGTGGAACTCTGTATCGAAGCCGCCGCGAAGCGTGTTCCCGTCATGGCCGGTGCCGGCTCGAACAACACGCGCGAAGCGATCGAGCTTGCGCAGCATGCCGAAAAGGCTGGTGCCGATGGCATCCTGGTCGTGACGCCTTACTACAACAAGCCGACGCAGAAGGGCCTGTTCGCGCACTTCTCGGCAATTGCCGATGCCGTGAAGCTTCCGATCTACATCTACAATATCCCGGGCCGCTCCGTCGTCGACATGACCCCCGAGACCATGGGCGCCCTCGTCAAGGCCCACTCGAACATCGTCGGCGTCAAGGACGCAACCGGCAGGATCGAGCGCGTGTCCGAACAGCGCCTGACATGCGGCAAGGAGTTCAGGCAGCTTTCGGGCGAGGATGCGACCGCGCTCGGCTTCAACGCTCATGGCGGCGTCGGCTGTATCTCGGTTACCGCCAACGTGGCGCCGCGGCTCTGTGCCGAGTTCCAGGCAGCGACACTGGCCGGCGACTATGCAAAGGCGCTTGAATATCAGGACCGCCTGATGCCGCTCCATAAAGCGATTTTCCTGGAGCCGGGTCTCTGTGGATCGAAGTACGGCCTTTCCAAGCTCGGCCGGATGAGCCGCAATGTTCGCTCGCCGCTGATTTCCACGCTGGAGCCTGGCACCGAGGCGGCAATTGACGCAGCCTTGCGCCACGCCGGCCTGCTGAACTGATCCAGCTGCCGTCCTTCACAACGGCTTTACGGATCTCTAGATAAGACATCGGATAGATGGCGCGATCGTCGCGCCGTCCAAGGACTGGAATTCCTTTCATGGCCCCCAAAGGCAGTCAGCGTGTTGTGAAGAAAGTCGTCGCCGAAAATCGGAAGGCGCGCTTCAACTACGAGATTATCGACACCTATGAAGCCGGGCTCGTGTTGATGGGCACCGAGGTGAAGTCGCTGCGCGAGGGCAAGGCCAATATTGCCGAGTCCTATGCCTCGGACGAGGATGGCGAGATCTGGCTGATCAATTCCTACCTGCCGGAATATCTCCAGGCCAACCGCTTCAACCACGAGCCGCGCCGCCGTCGCAAGCTGCTGCTCTCGGGCAGGGAGATCCATCGGCTTCGGATAGGGATCAATCGCGAGGGGATGACCCTCATTCCATTGAAGATTTACTTCAACGACCGTGGTCGCGCCAAGATGGAACTGGCGCTGGCCAAGGGCAAGAAGCTGCACGACAAGCGCGAAACCGAGAAGGAGCGTGACTGGAATCGTCAGAAGGGTCGGCTGCTGCGAGAAAACAGCTGAACCGTTAGCGGCGTTGGACGAAGCCCTCGCCGCTGGAAGGCGTCAAGTCTCGACATCACTTGGGGCCGGCTCCGCCGGACGAGGGGGTCGCTCCGAGGCATCGCGACCGATCTCGCTCTTCAAGGACAGCAAATCAATGAAATGATCGGCCTGCCGGCGCAGATCGTCAGCGATCATCGGCGGTTGAGTTGCCATCGTCGAGATGACAGAGACCTTGCGGCCGCGTCTTTGCAGAGCTTCCACGAGCGTCGTGAAGTCGCCGTCGCCGGAGAAAATGACGAGATGATCGACCGTCTCGGACTGTTCCATGGCATCGATGGCAAGCTCGATGTCCATGTTGCCCTTGATCTTCCGGCGTCCCATGGAATCGGTGAATTCTTTCGCGGGCTTGGTCACGACCTTGTAGCCGTTGTAATCAAGCCAATCGATCAGCGGTCGAATGGAGGAATACTCCTGATCCTCGATCAGGGCCGTGTAATAATAGGCGCGCAGGAGATAACCGCGCTTCTGAAAGGCCTTCAGGAGCTTTCTGTAGTCGATATCGAAACCCAGACTCTTGGATGCGGCGTAGAGATTGGCGCCATCAATGAAAAGAGCAATTTTTTCGCGCGGGTCAAACATCGCGTACCAATCCACTTTGAGCAATCGAAAAGTCTTTGTTAAAAACTCCATCAGATCAACGAGTTAAAACAAAAACCAGAACAATTCTTACTTTATGAACTATTCATATAAGAATGATTTAGGGCACGATTCGGGATATTCCAAGCAACTTTCGGTGGAAATCCCGCATTCTCCTCTGAATTGGATCATACCTGGCGGTGGCAAAACAGCTTTCACGAAAAACTTGAATTTGTCCGCTTTTAATTGTATCGCCGTGCTAATCCCGAGATCACGACCCGTAAAGGACAGGCAATGGCCCGTGTCACAGTAGAAGATTGCATCGACAAAGTTGAGAACCGCTTCGAGCTGGTTCTGCTTGCCAGCCACCGCGCCCGGCTGATTTCCCAGGGTGCGTCGATCACTATCGATCGTGACAACGACAAGAACCCGGTCGTCGCTTTGCGCGAGATCGCTGACGAGACGCTGTCTCCTGACGATCTGAAGGAAGACCTGATCCATTCGCTGCAGAAGCACGTCGAAGTCGACGAGCCCGAGCCCGATCCGGCAAGCCTGATCGCTACCGCTGCTGTCAGCGAAGGCGAAGAGCAGGAAGATCTGCCGGAGACCGTTACGTTCGATCAGATGTCGGAAGAAGAGCTCCTGGCCGGTATCGAAGGTCTGGTTCCGCCAGAAAAGAGCGACGATTACTAATCGTCAACCTTGCGCCATTATTGCTTCGGCATATGATTGAGTATCACGTGCGCCAATCTGTGATTGGCGCGCTTTTCTTTTGTAGTGGAGTGGCTTCGGGATGATGCGGCAGTACGAGCTCGTGGAGCGGGTTCAGAAATACAAGCCCGATGCCAACGAAGCGCTGCTGAACAAAGCCTACGTTTACGCCATGCAGAAGCATGGACAGCAAAAACGCGCGAGCGGCGATCCCTACATTTCTCACCCCCTCGAAGTCGCCGCCATCCTGACGGATATGCATCTCGACGAATCGACGATCGCAGTCGCCCTGCTGCACGACACGATCGAGGACACGACGGCCACCCGCGCCGAGATCGATGAGCTCTTCGGGGAAGATATCGGTCGTCTTGTCGAGGGCCTGACGAAGATCAAGAAGCTCGATCTCGTTACCAAGAAGGCCAAGCAGGCCGAAAATCTACGCAAGCTACTGCTGGCGATCTCTGATGATGTGCGCGTCCTGCTCGTGAAGCTGGCGGACCGCCTGCACAACATGCGCACGCTCGATCATATGTCGCCCGAGAAGCGCGCCCGCATCTCCGAGGAGACGATGGATATCTACGCGCCGCTCGCCGGCCGCATGGGTATGCAGGACATGCGTGAAGAGCTCGAGGATCTGTCCTTCCGCCATATCAATCCGGAAGCCTACGAGACGGTCACCAAGCGCCTGGAGGAGCTCTCTCGCCGCAACGAAGGCCTGGTGAAGAAGATCGAGACCGAGTTGCGCGATCTGCTCGTCGCCAACGGTTTGACCAATGCCTATGTGAAGGGGCGCCAGAAGCAGCCATACTCGGTGTTCCGCAAGATGCAGTCGAAGTCGCTGTCGTTCGAGCAGCTGTCCGACGTCTACGGCTTCCGCATCATCGTTGACGACATTCCGGCCTGCTACCGGGGCCTTGGCATCGTCCATACCCGCTGGCGCGTCGTTCCCGGCCGTTTCAAGGACTATATCTCTACACCGAAGCAGAACGACTATCGCTCGCTCCACACGACGATCGTCGGTCCGTCGAGCCAGCGTATCGAGCTGCAGATCCGTACGAAGCGGATGCATGAAATCGCCGAGTTCGGTATTGCCGCGCACACGCTTTACAAGGACGGTGCCACGAACGCCGACGGCGATATCCTGTCGCGTGAATCCAATGCCTATTCCTGGCTGCGCCATACGATCGAGGCGCTTGCGGAGGGCGACAGCCCCGAAGAGTTCCTCGAGCACACCAAGCTCGAGCTTTTCCAGGATCAGGTGTTCTGTTTCACGCCGAAGGGCAAGCTCATTGCGCTGCCGCGCGGGGCAACGCCGATCGATTTTGCTTACGCGGTGCACACCAATATCGGTGACACCACGGTTGGCGCCAAGATCAACGGTCGCATCATGCCGCTGGTGACGCGCCTTGCGAACGGCGACGAGGTGGAGATCATCCGTTCGGGCGTTCAGGTTCCCCCGGCCGCCTGGGAAGAGATCGTCGTAACGGGCAAGGCGCGGGCGGCTATCCGGCGCGCGACACGCATGGCGATCCGCAAGCAGTATGCCGGGCTCGGCCATCGCATTCTGGAGCGCACCTTCGACCGTGCCGGCAAGATCTTTTCGCGGGAGTCGATGAAGCCTGCGCTGCACCGCCTCGGCCAGAAAGATGTCGAGGATGCGATCGCGGCCGTCGGCCGTGGGGAGATGTCCTCTCTCGACGTGCTGCGCGCGGTCTATCCAGACCACCAGGAAGAGCGCGTCACGGCCAAGCCGAGCGGCGACGATGGCTGGTTCAATGTCCGCAGCGCCTCGGGCATGATCTTCAAGATCCCGGGCCGGTCGAAGACGGGTGAGGGATTGCCTGCCGATCACGATGCGGCCATCGACGCCGATGCCGTGCCGATCCGCGGCATCTCCAGCAATGTCGACGTGCAGTTCGCTCCAACGGGTGCGGTTCCTGGAGATCGCATTGTCGGCATCATGGACAGCACCGAGAGCGGCAGGGGGATTACCATCTATCCGATCCAGTCTCCGGTCCTGCAGCGCTTCGACGAGCAGCCCGATCGCTGGATCGACGTGCGCTGGGATCTGGACGAGGCGAATAAATCTCGCTTCATGGCACGGATCATGGTCAACGGGCTGAACGAGCCCGGTACGCTTGCAAAGCTTGCGCAGACGGTCGCCGGCGTCGATGTAAATATCCGCGTGCTCAACACCATTCGGGTTGCCACCGACTTCACGGAAATGACGCTTGACGTCGAAGTGTGGGATTTACGTCAGCTGAATCAATTGCTTACGCAATTGGCCGAGCTTGAATGCGTGGCGACTGTAAGACGTCTCTACGAGTAATCGAGCCCAACTCGGCGTGCAATTGCACATTTTGTGATCGTTTTATGACCTAATTAGCGCAGATGAAGGGCAAGTCATGCGTTGATCGCATGGCTGGCGTCAGGTTACAGCGTTGGTAATCCGGGCCCACAGCGCCTATCTTCTCATCAACAGGAAATGAAGAGAAAGATGAGGCAAGCAAATGTTCAAGCCAATTAAGAATATCGCCCGTGCGCTGCGTGCTCCGACTGCCGAAGAACGCGAAATGGCATATCTGAACGGTTCGTTCGACCGTATTGATCTGGAATATCGCCAGCGTCAGGTCGATCGCGGTATGTTCCGCACCCGTTAATATCGGGTTTATACTTGAGAAAGGGAAGGGGTATCCGAATGTCATGCCCCTCGAGAGTGCTCAGTTGGCGCTGATCAAATGATGACTGAGGTGGTTTGACGCTCTTGTCATGCCCGTGCGCCTTGCACTACATACGCGCCATGTTGTTTAGACGTCGAAAACCTGCTGGATTTCGTGAGAAGCTTCGCGAGCTGCTGTGGCCCCGCAAAGGGCTGACGCGTCCGCCGCGCTATCTCGTGATGCGTGTCCTGCGCCTGAGGGCGACGCCGCATGCGGTGGCCGTCGGTGTCGCGGCCGGCATCTTCGTATCGTGGACCCCGTTCATCGGCATCCATTTCGTGATGGCTTTCATCCTGAGCTATCTTTTCTCCGGCAACATGGTCGCCGCCGCGCTTGGCTGCGCAGCCTTCGGTAACCCGCTGACCTACCCCTTCATCTGGGGAACGACGTGGGAGATCGGGCACCTGCTGTTGAGTCGCCAGGATGCCATGCCGGGGCAAGGCGTCGATCTGACCGCCCTTTTCCACCAACTGCACATTACGGAGCTGTGGCGCCCTGTCCTGGAGCCGATGCTGATTGGCTCGATACCGCCCGCGCTCGTGACGTCGGTCGCGCTTTATTTCGCGACATTCTACACCGTTCGGGCCTTCCAGGGCCGCCGGCGCGCGCGTCTGCTCGAGCGAGCTCGTGCCCGCCTGTCGAACCCGATGCAGGAGACGGTATGATTATCGGCATTGGCAGCGATCTCATCGATATCAGAAGGGTGGAGAAATCGCTGGAGCGCTTTGGCGAGCGTTTCACGTCGCGCTGCTTCACCGAGGTCGAACGCAACAAGTCCGACCGTCGTGCAAATCGCGCCGCTTCCTATGCCAAGCGTTTTGCCGCCAAGGAGGCCTGCTCGAAGGCGCTTGGAACGGGCATAGCGCAGGGCGTGTTCTGGAAGGATATGGGCGTCGTCAACATGCCGAGCGGCAAGCCGACGATGAAGCTGACCGGCGGCGCCGCGGATATCCTTCAGTCGATGCTGCCGGCGGGACATCGCGCCGCCATCCATTTGACGATAACGGATGATTATCCGCTGGCTCAAGCATTCGTGATAATCGAGGCGCTCGCCGAAAGCCCGTGAGCAGCGGCGTGTCGTCGCTTTTAATGTCGGCGGCATTGCTGCAGTCGAGCTAAGCCGCTACAGAGAACGAGAAAAATCGTGCATCCGAGATGATGCCCTGAAGGAATGAAACTGCGTGTCCGAAAAAGTTGAAACGAAGCCAAACGCTCTTTGGGAAAACATCAAGGTCATCGCCCAGGCGTTGATCCTGGCGATGGTCATCCGCACTGTATTCTTCCAACCTTTTACCATCCCTTCAGGCTCGATGATGCCGACACTGCTTGTCGGCGACTACATCTTCGTCAACAAGTTCGCCTACGGCTATTCGAAATACTCGCTGCCGTTCTCGCCAAACCTCTTCAGCGGTCGCGTTTTCTCAAGCGAACCGAAGCGCGGCGATATCGTCGTCTTCCGGTTCCCGCCGAATCCCGAGGTCGACTACATCAAGCGCCTTGTCGGTCTGCCGGGCGATCATATTCAGGTCACCGAAGGCGTTCTCTACATCAACGGCAAGCCTGTGCCGAAGGTGCCCGATGGTACCTTCAATTCTGACTACGCGCAGGATCCGGGCCAGGATGTTCCGGTATTCCGCGAAACGCTTGATGACGGTGTCAGCTACGATACGCTCGACCAGTCCCCGGTTTCCCGCGGCGACAACACGCGCGAATTCATCGTTCCCGAAGGCCATTATTTCATGATGGGCGACAACCGCGACAACTCGCTGGACAGCCGCTTCGATGTCGGCTTCGTTCCCGCTGAGAACCTCGTGGGCCGCGCCAGCGTGATCTTCTTCTCGCTCGGCAACGACACTTCATTCCGCGAAATCTGGAAGTGGCCGGCCAACATGCGTTGGGATCGCCTGTTCAAGAGCGTTGAATGAGCAAGTCGCAGACACTCTCGGCTAGCGACCGTGCGCGGCTGGAAGCCCTCATCGGTCACGAGTTTGCCGAGAAGGAGCGCCTAGATCGGGCTCTCACCCACGCCAGCGCCCGTACGCAGAAGAGCGGGAACTACGAGCGTCTGGAGTTCCTCGGCGACAGAGTGCTTGGCCTCTGTGTCGCCGAACTGCTTTTCCGCACATTCGGGACTGCGGCCGAGGGCGAGCTTTCCGTTCGCCTGAACCAGCTTGTCAGCGCCGATACCTGCGCGGAGGTTGCCGATGAACTCGGCCTGCATCTCTTCATCCGGACAGGTGCCGACGTGAAGAAGCTGACCGGCAAGCGCATGATGAATGTTCGCGCTGATGTTGTCGAAAGCCTGATCGCGGCCATCTATCTGGATGGTGGTCTTGAGGTCGCGCGGCGCTTCATCCTGAAGTATTGGCAAAAACGCGCTGTCCGTGCCGATGGCGCCCGGCGTGACGCCAAGACGGAACTGCAGGAATGGTCGCATGCAAAGTTCGGCGTGACGCCGAACTATCGGGTTGAAGAACGTACTGGACCGGATCATGATCCGCGATTTACGGTGACAGTCGAAGTCGCAGGCGTTCAGCCGGAGACGGGCGTAGAGCGCTCCAAGCGCGCAGCCGAACAGGTTGCGGCGACGAAGATGCTGGAACGCGAAGGAATTTGGCAGAAGTCGTCTGCCGGAAATTGACGGGAAAATGAGCGAAGAACAAGACATGGCAGGCGGCGCCAACGAGGCCGCCGATGTGACGCATTCCGGATTTGTCGCCCTCATCGGGCCGACCAATGCCGGCAAGTCCACGCTCGTCAACCGACTGGTTGGCGCCAAGGTCTCGATCGTCAGCCACAAGGTGCAGACGACGCGCGCGATCGTGCGCGGCATCGCGATCCACAACAATGCGCAGATCGTGTTCATGGACACGCCCGGCATCTTCAAGCCGCGCCGTCGCCTCGATCGGGCGATGGTGACCTCGGCCTGGGGCGGCGCCAAGGATGCGGATCTGATCATGCTCCTGATCGACAGCGAGCGCGGTCTTCGCGGCGATGCCGAAGCGATCCTTGAGGGCCTCAAGGAAGTGAAGCAGCCGAAAATTCTGGTGCTGAACAAGATCGACCGCGTCAAGCGCGAGGACCTTCTTGCGCTCGCCGCCGCAGCCAACGAGAAGATCGCCTTCGATCATACCTTCATGGTCTCCGCGGAAAACGGCTCGGGCTGCACCGACGTCATGGATCACCTCGCCAAGACCTTGCCGGAAGGTCCGTGGTACTACCCGGAGGACCAGATTTCGGATCTTCCGATGCGCCAGCTCGCGGCCGAGATCACCCGCGAGAAGCTTTTCCTCAGGCTTCATCAGGAGCTTCCCTATGCGTCTCACGTCGAGACGGAGAAGTGGGAAGAGCGCAAGGATGGGTCTGTGCGCATAGAACAGGTCATCTACGTCCAGCGCGACAGCCAGAAGAAGATCGCTCTTGGAAAAGGCGGCGAGACCATCAAGGCGATCTCGTCGGCTTCCCGCCGCGAGCTTTCGGAAATTCTCGAGCAGCAGGTACATCTCTTCCTGTTCGTGAAGGTTCGCGAGAACTGGGGCGACGATCCCGAGCGCTTCCGCGAAATGGGTCTGGATTTCCCCCGCTAAGCTTCAACTTGAAGACTTCGGGCGGTTTACGCCGCCCGATAAACCTGCGCTACCGCGCCGCCCGGGAAGGCTCGTGAGCTTGTCAGCCTGAGCGACCTTGATGCCGCGAGTTCCGAAAATAGCGCCTGGCCTTTGCCGAGCGCCACCGGCACAACCAGCAGCACGAATTCGTCGACCAGCCCCTCAGCGACAAGGCTGCGGGCGAAGCGCACGCCGCCGTGGGCGATGATCGGCTTGCCCTCTTGAGATTTCAGCATCGCAATCTCCTCCGCCAGGTCGCCGCTTGCCACATGGGCCGCCGTCCAACTTTCCGCACCGGGCTGGCGCTTCGCCGACTGCGAAGTCTCCGCGCTCCTGAGGGCCACCGATCCCCGCCGTGAGAAGACCGCCTTCGGGATCTCCGTCATCGGCGGCGCGAACATATCGGTGGAGGTTGGCCAATAGCCGGCCATGTCGTTGAAACTGCGGCTGCCCATGATGTGCAGCCCGGCACTCCAGAGAGTCTCAACGGACCAGCCTTCGCCCCCTGATCGGAGCCGAACATCCACCTGCTTTTCCCGTCCAGATCACTCACGAACCCGTCGATGGATATGGACATTCAAGATCAGGTCTCTCACAGCTTTCTCCTCTTCTGCGGTCCTGGCTCAGGGACGGACCAGAACAGCGAGTTCCGACAGCGCACGATCATTTTTGGGCGATGTACCCCGTCCGTGCGGAACGAACTCGCCCGTCGCGAGTTTAATGAAAGCGGTGCCCGTGAGGGCGCCGTTTTTTTGAACACGAGGCTCCATGGCTCCGACGCGCCCCACGCATTCGTTCAAGACACCCTGCGAGCGGTGTCCATTGCGGCCCTTGCCGCATTTCAGGGAGTTCACCGGGGAAGAGATCGAGTTCGTCTCGAAATTCAAGAGAGGTGAGCTGGCGGCGGACGCCGGCACCACGATTCTCGTGGAAGGCGCCCACAGCGCGCATCTCTACACGGTCCTGTCGGGCTGGGGGTTCCGCTACAAGACGCTGGAGGACGGTAGGCGCCAGATACTGAACTACGTCATGCCCGGTGATCTTATTGGCCTGCAGGGTTCGATCATGGGAGAGATGCAGCATTCGGTTGAGGCGCTGTCTCCGGTTTCTCTGTGCGTCTTCGAGCGTGACAAGCTGATGGGCCTCTACAACAAGCATCCCTCGCTCGCCTTCGACATCACTTGGATGGCGGCGCAGGAGGAGAGGATGCTGGACGAACACCTTCTCAGCATCGGCCGCCGCACGGCGCTCGAACGCGCTGCCTATCTGATCGCCTTCCTTTATCAGCGCGGCATGCAGCTTCGGCTGTTCAACGGCCACAAGGCGATTCCGATCACCCAGCAGCATATTGCCGATACCCTCGGTCTCTCGATCGTTCACACCAACAAGACCCTGAAGAAGCTCGCTGCTCGTGGGCTCATTCGCTGGCAGGAGCGGACATGCGAAGTCCTTGACGGTGATCAACTGGCCGAAATCGCCAGTTGGGATGGCCTCGGCGAAAGGCTGCGACCGTTTATCTAGTTTTCGAAGCTATGTCTTTTTTAAATGCGAACAGCTTCGCGGGAACGTAAGGTTCTCGGACGACATGTTTTGTCGTTGTACTTTATTGAGCTTATCGACCATCACGAAAAAAGCGGCTATGCAAGTGAGAGTCGAGTGAGCTTTGCAGCTGAGGTTCAGCTGTGCATCAGAGGTGGAAATGCGGTTGAAGGCGAGGGGACGAGCCGGGCTTGGCGCCTTCGAAAGGGCTTGTCGAACATGAGTGCGAACCGGGTTCTGGTTCTTGAGGATAGCTTGATCATCGCGATGGAGGCCGAGGATATTCTTCGCGCCATCGGCGTTGAGACGATCCGAATTTGCAGCAGTATCGCGCAGGCGACAGAGGCGCTGGAGGGCGAGCGGTTCGATTTCGCCTTGCTTGATGTCAACCTCGGAGAAGTGATGAGCTTCGACTTCGCTCGACGTCTTGTCGCGGAGAATATTCCCTTCGGCTTCGTCAGCGGTTACTCCGACACATTGGATTTTCCCGAGGAGCTCCAGAACAGGCCGCTGCTCGTCAAGCCGTTCGACGAAACGGCGATGCTGGAATTTCTCCAGAGGCTATTCCCGGCCGAGGTTTGATCGGTTTTCATGACAGAACCGTCTGCTTGCGCTAGGCTGCTGCGAACGAATTAAGGCTTCGTATCTCATGCAGTGGCAGGATCGCGCGATCATTCTGGGCATAAAGCGTCACGGCGAGACGAGCGTCATCGCCGAGGTGATGACGAGTGAGCGCGGTCGCCATCTCGGCATGGTGCGTTCCGGACGTTCCCGCGCGATGCAGCCCGTCCTCCAGCCCGGCAATGAAGTGGAAGCCACCTGGCGGGCCCGGCTTGATGAGCATATCGGCGAGTTTCGGATCGAGCCTGTGACGCTGCGCGCCGCGCGCCTCATGGAGACCGCGACCGCGGTATATGGCGTCCAGGCAATGGGCGCTCTGCTCCGGCTGCTGCCCGAGCGTGACCCACATCCACACCTGTTTGAAACGTTGGATGTGATCCTCGAGAACCTGCACAATCCGGCCGATGCGGGCGAGCTGTTCGTGCGCTTCGAGTTGGCCGTTCTCAACGATCTCGGCTTCGGCCTCGATCTGACGGAGTGCGCTGCGACGGGCGCCCGGGCGGATCTGGCTTATGTCTCGCCGAAATCGGGTCGCGCTGTCAGCCGTAGTGCGGGCGCTCCGTGGGCGGACAAGATGTTCCTGCTGCCGTCATTTCTCGGCGGCGAACAGCGCGAGGCTGCTGACGCCGAGAATCTGTCCGCTGCTTTCCGGCTGACGGGCTTCTTCCTGCATCGGCACGTCTACGAGCCGCGGGGACTGGAAATGCCGGCGGCGCGAGAAGGTTTTGTTCAGGCGGCGCTGAAAGCGCTGAAACAACAGGCCTCGACGGACAGCCAGCTCTCGGCCTGACTGTTTTTCACCGTTGAAAACCATCATGCAACACAGGTGCTTTACCGCGACCGGCAGCGCTCCTACTTGCTGACGTGGATAGCAGTCGAGGAGGAAAAGATGCTGACGAAACCAAGTAACGAAACACACCTGCAGCTCTGGGATGGAAGAACTATTCCGCGGCTTGGCATGGGATGCTGGGCGATCGGTGGCCCCTTTTACGCCGGCGATACACCGCTCGGCTGGGGAGAGGTGGATGATGCCGAGTCGATCGCTGCCATCCATCGCGCCATCGAGCTCGGTGTGCGTTTCTTCGACACGGCATCCAATTATGGGGCTGGTCACTCCGAAGAGGTCCTGGGACAGGCGATCGGCAATCGCGATGATATCGTCGTCGCAACAAAGTTCGGCTTTGCCACGGACCCGGCGACGAAGCAGGCGACCGGTGCATTCGCCGAACCTGCCTTCATTCGCGATTCGGTGGAGACGTCGCTGCGATGGCTGCGGCGTGAACGGCTGGATCTCCTGCAGTTTCATCTGAACGATTTTCCGCTCCAGCAGTCCGATGACGTCTTCGAGACACTGGAATCGCTCCGCGCGGAGGGAAAGATCGACGCCTTCGGCTGGAGCACGGATTTCCCAGATCGGGCCGAGCGCCAGGCAACGCGTCCTGGCTTCGTTTCGGTGCAACACACGATGAATGTCTTCGAACCGGCGGATGAGCTCGTGTCGACGGTCGAACGGCACGGCCTGGTATCGATCAATCGCGGCCCGCTGGCGATGGGACTGCTGAGCGGCAAGTTCACCGCGCAGAAGACCATTGGCGCAAAGGATGTTCGTGCCGCCGCGCTCGACTGGATGGTCTATTTCAAGGACGGGCGCATCGCGCCGGAGTTCGCCGCGAAACTCGACGCGGTGCGTGATCTGCTGATGTCTGACGGACGGACGCCGACACAGGGCGCGCTGGCCTGGCTTTGGGCACGCTCTTCTCGCACATTGCCGATACCCGGCTTCCGCACGGTCGCGCAGGTCGAGGAGAACGTTGGTGCCTTGAGCAAGGGCCCGCTAGCTGCCGAAACGATGCGCGAGATCGACGTGGCACTGGCGCGCGGTTAGTACGCTCTTAGTGCGCCCCGGCGCGGTTACCGTGCCTTTGTGCCGCGTACCTTCATGGGCCACGCTTCCGATCGCTCTTCGAGAACGGAGACGGCGTCCCCGACCGAAATCGTACCGGTACCGCGCGGCGTAACGTTCCAGCCGAACAGCGGGCCGGGTACGCGCCGGTCGCCGGACATGCGAATGCGGCCCATCGCGGGCATCGGGTTGGGCACCTCGCGGGAGCCGGTCTGCTGATCCTGCGTCGTCATGATGCAACGCGCGCAAGGCTTCACGAGATCGAACCGCATCCCGCCGATCTCGATCGCGGTCCATCCGTCCTCGGCCCATGCCTCGTCGCTATCGATGACGATGTTTGGTCGGAAGCGTTCCATGCCGACGCTGCCTTCGCCATGCGCGGCGAGGTCGGCATTCAGGGCCTGCAGCGACGCGGTCGTGGTGACGAGGATCTGATAGCCGTCTGCGAAGGTGACAGGCGTTCCGTCTCCTGCCCACTCCGCGCTTGCCGTGCGCTTGGCATCGCCATCGAAGAAGACCAGCCGCACGTCGCGACCAAGCCACTCCGAAAGAGTCTGGTTGCTCTCGTCGTCGGCGACTGCGGCATTGACGGCCGTCTTCCAGATCTCGACGTCGAGCCGACGCTCGGACGAAAAGCTGGGCCGGATGGGTTGGTTGTCGGATAAAGCGAGCTTGAGATCGTCCCCATCGAGAACCGCTTCGATACGCGCAAGCGTCGGCAGTTCGCGCTGCGTGATGCAGTGGCCCGCCGGATCGGTGATCATCGCACGCCGATCGCCTGGCAATCCGAAGGCGCCGATCTCGGTGGTCTGCAAGGCAATCGCCCGGCCACTCTTGAGCGGATATACGAAGAGATCACTGATGCGCATCGGGAACTCCTAGATTTCGTCCATGAAGGCCGCGAGAAAATCGCGCAGCCGCTCGTCGCGTTCGGCGGCAAGCGCTTTGCCGCTCTCGGTCTTGAAACCATCGACGAGCTTGAAGAGCTTCGTCTGGAAATGATCGATCACGTAGCGTCGGTCGTCGAGCGGACGATTTTCGCCGGAGGGGTCGAGCGGGTCGTAGAGCAGGGAGGACATCCGCCCCCCGATATAGAAGCACCGGCCTGCGCCAACCATGCCGATCGCATCGAGTCGATCCGCATCCTGCAGGATCCGCGCCTCCAACGTCTCCGGCGCGATGTTTGCCGAGAAGCTGTGAGCGGTGATCGCGTGTTCGACGACCGCAATATCGGCAGGCGACCAGCCGAGGTCGGCCAGAACACCGGCCGCCTTCTCAGCGGCAAGCGCTGAGGCCTTCGAGCGCAGTGGTGAGTTCTTCTCGACGGCGACGCAATCGTGCAGAAGCACGGCGGCTGCGAGGATCCTCGCGTCTCCGCCTTCCTTGGCCTGGATGCGCATCGCATTCTTGAAGACCCGCAGGATATGCGCGAGGTCGTGCGAACCGTCGTCGCCCTCATAGGCGTGAGGAATGAGCTGCGAAGCTAAATTTTCGAAAGGGGAGAAGGCTTTGGCCGCGAACATGAATAAAACCGTGAGGATGATGTCGGTATCCTCATAGCGGCGGGCGTCCCGGCTTGCAACGACGTCCGATCAACTCGCCTTAGCGCCGCGCGTTTCCCAGCCGCTGGAAAGTAGCTTCGGCACTTCCGCCAAAGGACGCGGCGGGCTGATGTGGTAACCTTGGATCTCGTCGCAGGCCTCCTGCTCGAGCAGGGCCAGCTGTTCGCCGGTTTCGACGCCTTCGACGGTGACGCGCATGCCGAGCGCGTCGCCAAGCAGAATGATGGCGCGAATGATCGCGAAGGCCTCGCGATTCTCGACGATGTCGGTCACGAACGACTTGTCGATCTTGATCTTGTCGAAGGGGAAGCTGCTCAGATAGCTGAGTGAGGAGTATCCGGTGCCGAAGTCGTCCATGGCGATCCGAAGCCCGCGTTGCTTCAAAGCGTGCAGGATAGGCAGCGCTTCCTCACGGTTTTCCATCAACACGCTTTCGGTAATTTCGATTTCGAGCCGTTCCGGGGCGAGGCCTGAGGTCGTCAGGGCCGTCGCTATGTCCTCGGGAAGGTTGCCGTGGGTGAACTGGATCGCCGACACGTTGACCGCAACCTTGACGTCCTCGGACCAGCCCGCCGCATCCGTGCAAGCCTGCAGGAGCACCCATCGACCGATATCGACGATCAACCCAAGTTCCTCGGCAAGCGGGATGAAATCGACCGGCGAAACCCGCCCGCGGGTCGGATGATTCCAGCGCAACAAAGCCTCGAAGCCGCAGATGCGCTGTGCGCCGATATCGAAAAGCGGTTGATAGTTGAGCTCGAACTCGTGATTCGCGACTGCCTTGCGCAAGTCGGCTTCGAGCGTGTGGCGCACTTCCAGCTGCGCTTCCATCTCGTTGGTAAAGAAGCGCTCGCCGCGTCGGCCCGCCGTCTTGGCATGGGATAGCGCGACACCGGCATGCTTCAGAAGTACATCGGTATCGACGCCGTCCTGCGGGCTGATGGCAATGCCCATGGAGACGCTGAGCTCGACAGCTTTCTCGCCGCGAAAGAAGGGCTCCGCAAGTTCGCGCCGGATTTGCTCGGCGAGAGCGGTGACGTTCCAGGGCTGTTGCCGCCCGCACTGAAGGATCGCAAATTCGTCGGAGCCGAGACGGGCGAGAATGTTGCCTTCGCCAGCCGTGAGCCGAAGCCGTTCGGCCACCTGTCGCAGGATCTTGTCGCCTGCTGCCACGCCAAGGGTGTTGTTGACCGACTTGAAGCGGTCGAGATTGAGGTGAACGAGAGCGATCGCTTCATCCGCCTTGCGTGCGCTGAGGGCTGCTTCGACCCGCCCTCGAAAACTCAGCCGATTCGGAAGGCCGGTCAGCGGATCGTGATGCGCCAGGAAGGCGATCCGTTCCGCGGCTTTCCGATCGGCGGTAACATCGGCATGGATTGAAATATTGCTGCCGTCGGGCAGGACGGTCACGACACTCTGGATCAGCCGGCCGTCGTTCAAGCTCCATTCGCGCCGGCGGATCCGTCCGCCGTCCGAGATGTCGCGTGGCTCTGTCGTTTGCCGTGTTTCCGGCATCTCGGTTCCGGCGATCCTGGCGATCAGTGAGCGCATCGTCGCGCCGGGCGCGACGTCCTTCTCGTCGAAGCCGAACAGCTGCTGAAACCGGATGTTGCAGAGGATGAGCTTTTGATCGGTATCGAAAACGCTGAGCCCGAGCGGAAGATGGTTCAGGACGATCTCAAGCAGTCGCTTTTGCTCGGAGAGTGCTTCTGTCGCCGAGGAGAGGGCGCCTTGCAGCAGTTCGTTGTCGTCCTGGGTGGCGCTGGCACGCTTTTCTACATCTCGCCGCCGGGTGGCGTACTGCTTGCAGGTGTCGACGACGAGGTCGACGAGGCGCTGCCCCTCGGTAGAAGGATGATGTCCCAGGGCTTCGGCACACTGCTCGCGGAAGAGCGCTTCAGCTTCCATGCCTGTTCACCTTCGCGTCACCGACGCACCGCCGATTGATGAAGCCTTGTTGCATCGGAGCAGGTAAGCCGGGTGCGGCGAGAATGGCGCGCGAAGAAATTGATGCAGTTTCCAAGGCAATTGATTTCACAATTAAAAATTGAATACATGCGAACAGCTCGGTACTTACAATCCTCCGGTCGAATTAATATTCGGTTGCAGTGCGGGAAAATATATAACGTTGGCTATATTTTATAGCGCCAAAATCGGACGGAAAACGCTACATTTTGGTCCGGGAAAGTGCTGCGACCGTTTTGCGGTGCGAATAAAGTCACACTTTGTCAATCATCGTTAATGGACCATTAACAGCTTATTGACGGGTCGGGCAAATCAGTTTATCGACCCTTCTAGTTGTGATTTTCCCTATTGGTATTGCGTACAGACAATCATCGGCGAAGGCGGTGAACGGAGGTTTGTATGAACAGTGTTTCATCTGTTTCGGATACGTCCTATGCCTATCTGGCGACGCTCTCGAGACTCGACACGAATGGCGACGGCGTTCTGAGCCGTGGCGAACTGGCGGCTGATGATAAGCCCGGTATTCTTACCCAATTGAACGACGGTGAACAGGGGCAGGATGCCTCACCGAAGCTTTCCGACGGCGTGCTCGCATTCATGATGCGTGCGCGAGAGAGCGGTGGCGTGAATTTCTTCTCGCAGGATACGTCCAAGAATACGGACGATCTCTACAAAAATACCTATGGTCAGTACGACCTGGACATCGCGTCCTAGGGTATTGCCGCAGAATGCGTACAATGAGCCGGCCTTTGGTCGGCTTTTTGTTTTTGGCGCCGGCGGAACCGCCCTTGGCGACGTGCGTTCGTGTTCGACAAGCAATGAGGAGGGAATATCATGAGCAGTATCGTGCGCTCACTCGCGCTGATTGGATTTGCGACAGTCGCTACCCTTGCAATGGCACAGGACAAGCAGACCGCGACAGCGGACTTCGTCGGCAAGGACGGCAAGGAGGACGGCCGTGCCACGCTCACGGCTGCGGCTGGCGGTGGCGTGTTGATGGAAGTGGAGGTCACGGGCCTTCCGGCCAACAAATGGGTGGCCTTCCATGTCCACGAAACCGGCAAGTGCGACGCGGCATCGCATCACGAATCGGCGGGCAAGCACTTCAACCCGACCGATGCTGAGCACGGTCTGCTCGCGGCCAAGGGGCCGCACGCTGGCGACATGCCGAACCAGTATGTCGGTCCCGACGGCATCCTGCGTGCTCAGGTTTTCGATAGCATGGTCACGCTTGACGACAAGAAGACCGGCATTCGCGGCAGAGCGTTGATGATCCACGCCAATTCCGACGACTACCGCAGCCAGCCGGCCGGCGATGCGGGCGAGCGGCTGGCATGCGGCGTCATCAAGTAGCGGCGCCGCTACCTGAAA
This sequence comes from Rhizobium sp. Root708, assembly GCF_001429725.1. Taxonomy (GTDB): domain Bacteria; phylum Pseudomonadota; class Alphaproteobacteria; order Rhizobiales; family Rhizobiaceae; genus Rhizobium. The sequence continues at coordinate 653,876 of NZ_LMHV01000043.1, forward strand.
AGCGCGCTTAGAGGATTGGCAGCCCTTTCTGATCGAAGGTCGATTTCATCCGGCCGAGCAGGTCGCGGCGCGTTTCGTCCCATTCGACGGTCTTCGTCCAGTAGCGCATGGTGATTGTCGTCTTGTCGGCGGCAACTGTTTCGACGAACACCGTTGGCTTGGGGTTGGATTGTACTCGCTTGTCGGACTTGGCAAGATCGGTAAGCGCATCCATGGCGAGAGTGATCTGCTCGCCATTTCCCACATTCACCGTCAGTTCGCCCTTGCGGGTGGCTTCGCGGCTGTAGTTGGTGATCGGCGTGTTCCACAGGATCGAGTTTGGAGCCAGAAGGTAAAGCCCATCGGCGGTCCGCAGCTCGGTCGCAAACAGCCCGATTTCCCGGACGGTGCCGGCGACATTGCTGGTCGAGATATATTCCCCGACCCGGAACGGGCGCAGGATCAGAAGCATGATGCCGGCCGCGATATTCTGCAGCGTTCCCTGTAGCGCAAGGCCGATCGCCAGGCCGGCGGCGCCGAGTGCGGCGATGATCGATGCCGTCTGGACGCCGAACTGGCCGAGCACCGTAATGAACACCAGAATGAGCAGGCCATAGTGCAACACGTTGGCAAAGAAGCGCGCCAGCGTCTCGTCGATCCCGCGAACGCGAGAGATTCCCTCGAACGCCCAGCGGCTGATGAAGTTTGCCATCAACCAGCCGAGAACGAGCAGGATGATCGCGCCGAGGATGGAGAATGAATATTCCACCGCAAGCGCGCTTGCCTGATTGAGAGCGGTACGTGTCGCCAGAATTACGTCGGTTGCCTGTTGTTCCATGATCTCGCCGGTCGTCATTGTCGATAGACCCGGCTACATGGGGCAGCCTGCCGATGGCGTCAACCGATCAAGAGGCGGCGGCAACCTGCAGCGGCAAGACGAATGGCGCATTGCCATCGGCATCCGCACCTCTGCCGATCGCGCGCACGGCCTCGACCAGCCGGCCCTTTCGTTCAAGTAGCCGGTCGCCGATTTGCACGATCCTGAGGTTCGGGCTGGCAAAGGGCGACGCCTGGCGCAGTCGCCGTGCGAGGTCTTCCTCGCTTTGATCCGGTTCGAGTGCCAGCGCCGCCACGAGGGCTGCCGCGGGAGAGCGCGAAACGCCCATCCAGCAATGGATGAGGAGAGGCGCCGATTGGTCCCAGCTCGCTGCGAAGTCGATGATCTCCCGAACATGCGTCTCGTCCGGCGCGACAAGCCCACCGGTGCCCTTGAAGGCAATGTCGTTCATGTTCAGCAGCAGATGTCGCTCCGCCTTGATGACGGCAGGCCGGTGAAACAACTGCTCTTTCGCCATCAGGCTGATCATCTCGCGGGCGCCATGGCGGACAGCCATTTCGGCGATGCGCGAGAGCGGAGCAACTACGATCCTTGTCATGATGGACTCCGCCCGGCGTCGAGGGCGGCAAACCGCTCGCAGAAACGGACCTGTGCTTCGACGGCCGGAAGAGGTGCCAACTGTAGCATTTCCTTGGTGATGCCGCGCGGCTGGCCGAAGAACTTCTGGGCCTCGACTACGGTAAAGCCGGCCAGCTGCGACGCTTCGAAATAAGCTGCCACGGTATCCGCCTTCTTGATCCTGTCCTTCAACTCGCGCGAAGCGTGAGGCGGGAGCCCAAAGCGGAGGTGAATGGCCGCTTCCAGGCGTTTTTCCACACTCTTGTAGCCGCCGCCGACGACCGATTTGAACGGAGAGATCATGTCGCCGATGACGTATTCGGGCGCGTCGTGAAGCAGTGCCATCAGGCACTCGTCAGCTGTCGCCTCGTTCTGGCGGCGGAAGATGTCTTCGACAACAAGGCTGTGCTGGGCGACCGAGAAGGCATGATCGCCCGATGTCTGGCCGTTCCAGCGGGCCACACGCGCGAGGCCATGTGCGATGTCGCTGAGCTCCACATCCAATGGTGACGGATCCAGAAGATCGAGCCGGCGGCCCGAAAGCATGCGCTGCCATGCGCGCGGCACCTTGGGGGTCAAGCGCTTGCCTCGTCAGCGCTGGCAGGGAAGGTAAGGCCGGACCAGGCGGGCAGTGCGAGCGTAACCGGCGTCTCGCCGGCGAGGATCGGCGTGCCGGCCGCCATGGCTTCTCCCGCCCGGTCGATCCGGACAATGGCAAGCCCGATTCGGCCGGAGACCGAACCTAGCGTCCCGACCGGCTTGCCGGCGGCTGTCAGTTCGCTGCCGGGCGCGGGGAGGGCGCCGTCGGCCGTAACGGTCACGACACGACGGCGCGCGGTGCCGCGGTGCTGCATGCGCGAGACGACTTCCTGGCCGACATAGCAGCCCTTCTTGAACGAAAGGCCGCCGTTGAGGTCCATCAGCACGTCATGCGGAAAAGCATCCTGCAGGGGATAGTCCTGACCGGCGACGACAACGCCGTTTGCGGCCCGCAAGCTGTTGTAGAGGATCGGATCGTCGTTTCCCGCGTTGCCAGGCTTGCGCGTCAATGCAATGCCGGCTTTCAAGAAACGGCTGTCCTTCCAGCCTCCCTCGACCGGCTGATCCCAGATGACGGAAATCCCTTCGCCGGCGGCTGCGATATCGACCGCGGCTCGGAGCTTGTACATGCTCAGACGCTTCGACAGGGCGTCGCGCTGGCTTTCGTCCGTCTCGATCAGGAAACCCGCGTCCTCGCGCATGATCATGAAGTCGAAAAGGATCTTGCCTTGCGGCGTCAGCAGCGCTCCGGGACGCGCTTCGTCGACGGCAAGCGAAACGATGTCGGTCGTGATGAGGTTCTGCAGGAACGGCTCGGCGTCGGCACCGCTGACGCGGATCAACGCGCGGTCTTTCAGGAAAACGGTTGGCATAAAGGCACCTGTAGCGTTGCTGTCGCCCAGAAATATGTCTTCGGAGGATTGATCGCAAGCGTCAGTCGCCGGCGGTAAAGAACTTCCACTTTCCGTCGGCGGTGATGCCGATGCGATAGAAGTTATAGCCGCCGAACTCCTGCATGTCCGCAAGATCGCCTGCCGTCACGATGCGCAGCAGTTCGACGCGCTCCGGCGGTGTCAGCGTTTTCAAGTCTTTCTCGGCAAAGTACGGCCAGACATACATGTCCTCGGACGTTCCTTGCCCGACATGGACGAAGCCCGTGGAAACGATGTCGAGGATGATCGCCAGGATTTCGTCGCCATCTGGATCGCCCGATAGGTCCTTGAGCGCCGCAATCGGATCGTCCGTCGGTTCGCCGACGGTAACCTGGGTCTGGCTGGCGCCGGTTCCAAGCAGCGGTCGCAGGCGTTCCAGATCACCGGAGGCAGCTGCCTCGACGATCTGTTCGCGCATGTGCCGTACCGGCTCGGGAACCTTGCTTACATCGTAAAGCACGTCGACGGGCTTGGAGCTGTCTTGCGCGCCGGGAGTGGTGTCCGAGCCCTGTCCGGCAGGCTTGTTGATGATCGGGCCTGGTGCCGGCACACCCGAAGCGGCGGGAGGTGCTGTGGGCTTGTCATTGCCGGGAGAGGCATTATCCGTCAGGCCGGGAGTCTTTTGCAGTTCCGAGAGGGCTGATGCTGCTGAAGCGGACATCAAACTGGCCACACCGACGGTGAATGCAACTAGAAGCGGCACGAAAACGGGCCGCGAGGCAAGATCCTGATCGGTACGCATGAAACTCTCTGTGCTGTTATTGCAGGGTGCGGTTCGGAGAGAACTCACCCGCCAGCATGCGTTCACGCAGCGATTCAAGCAAGGCCTCCGCGCTGTTTTCCCCGTGGAGACGGATCGTTTCGCGAAGTGCATGGATAATTGCCGTGTCGGCGATGATCTCAGGCTCGATACCGTCCGCCATGCCATCGGCCCAGGCTTCGTTATGGTATTCCAGGGCCGCCTGCATCTTTTCGTGGACGATCATGTCGTCGATGTCATTGAGGCTCGGTTCCATTCTTTTTTCCTCAGACTGCATGCCTTACTGCCTAGTTAATAACTTTATCAGCCTTTTCCCAAAACGACACGTGCGCGAATGAAAAGAGGTTAATTAAACACTAATTTCCAAACCGCGAGGTAATTTCTGTGGCAAGTGTTGCACCTTCGTTACGGTAGCGCTCTTCTGCCATGATCGCTGCGGGGGTGCAATCGGTATAAACGGAGGCAAATGCGCGATAGCCGCGATTGAAGGCAGCCGTCAGCTTCTCTTTTCGAGGCGGCTCGTCTTTCGCTTCGGAATCAAGCAGTTGCTGCATTCCTGCTCGCCACTCGTCGCCGTTCTGGGCTTTGCACAGCGTTCTCAGGTAATGCACCGATCCAAGCACCTCGGCCAGTCTCGCAAGCTTGTCGTCGTATGGCGCCGTAACGGGTTTCGCCTCTACTACCGGCGGCGCGGGCGTCGTCTGTCCTTGCGCTGCCGCAAATACAGGGATCGCAACGCCGGCGCATAACACAGCAGACAACAAGACGCGTCGAACGGGAATCATGGAGTTTAGTTGATACCTTCGCGATGGCCGCAACAAGGCGTTGCCCAGGATTTCCACCTGCTTATTCTTTGTCCACAGCAACGCGCTCCGCGCATTCAAGAACGCTTTGCGGCGTCGGCAGCCGGCGAATCTCTTCCAGCGTGTACCATCCGAGGTCCGCCGCATCGTCGGCGGCGATTGCCACGGCGTCGATATCAGCCTCGACGCGGAAGACCGAAAGCAGGAAATGGCTTGCGACGCTGCCATCCACCGCATGTGTCTTCAGGTCATAGGTTGAGAATAGGCGCGGGTTGGAGGCGCGGATGCCGGTTTCCTCTTCGAACTCGCGCAATGCCGTTTGGTCAGGCGTCTCACCGGCTTCGGCCCTGCCTCCGGGAAAGGCATACATGTCAGCCGAAGGAGGATTGCGCCGCAGTACCAGCAAAAAGCGGTCGCCCCGCTGCAGAATGCCGGAGGAAGCCGCGGTGGGGGAGGAGGATGCCATATGGAATACTGCCTTGTTGCTTGTCGGCGCTTGGATACGCGGCCGTCCCGTCGGATAGTCGAGACAACGATTCGGGGAAGCCTGTTTGACCTATATTATCTACGCAGCCGCCGCCTTTTTCGAGATAGCCGGATGCTTCGCCTTCTGGGCCTGGCTCCGGATGGGAAAGCCCCTGTGGTGGACGGTGCCGGGGCTTGCATCACTGGCACTGTTTGCCTGGCTGCTGACGCTGATACCGAGCGAGGCGGCCGGGCGGACCTTCGCTGCCTATGGTGGCATCTACATCATCGCATCGCTGCTATGGCTCTGGCTGGTCGAGCAGCGGGTGCCTGATCGTTGGGACATCGGTGGCGCTCTTGCGTGCCTGCTCGGAACCGCGCTGATTTTGTTCGCGCCACGCGGATAGCCCGGTCTTGACCCGCCCGGAGCAGGGTGCCAAGACAACGGTATGTGTGGACGATACGCGCTGACGATATCCCCTGAAGAACTTGAGGAAATCCTCGGGATCATGGGTTTGGATGACTTCCCGGCGCGCTACAACATCGCTCCGACGCAGCCGATCCTTGTCGTGGTGTCCGATGGTCCTGGCGAAAAGGGACGCAATCTTCCCGATCGCCGGGCGCTGCTGGTGCGCTGGGGTTTCACACCGGGCTGGGTCAAGGATCCGAAGTCGTTTCCGCTGCTGATCAATGCGCGCTCCGAAACGGCGATCGGCAAGGCGTCGTTTCGCGCGGCCATGCGCCACCGGCGCGTGCTCGTGCCTGCCTCCGGTTTCTACGAGTGGCATCGGCCGACGAAAAACAGCCAGGAAAAAGCGCAGCCGTATTGGATACGGCCGCGGCATGGCGGCGTCGTCGCCTTCGCCGGACTGATGGAGACATGGTCGTCAGCCGATGGTTCGGAAGTCGATACGGGCGCTATCCTGACGACCGCGGCAAACGCTGCGATATCGCCCATTCATGACCGCATGCCGGTCGTCATCCGGCCGGAAGACTTTTCTCGCTGGCTGGATTGCAAGACGCAGGAACCGCGTGAGGTCGCGGACCTGATGCAGCCGGTCGAAGACGATTTCTTCGAAGCGATCCCGGTATCCGACAAGGTCAACAAGGTTGCCAACATGGGCGCCGACCTGCTGGATCGCGCTATCATCGAGAGGCCGCCGCCGGCGGACAAGCCGAAGCCGGACGATGGCCAGCTCAGCCTCTTTTAGTCCGCTATTTCCCAGCCTCTATTTTATCCGGAAGTTCACATGTTCTCGATTTCGGCCGCGCTATCCGGCTTCTTTCTCGGTGCTTCGCTTATCATTGCCATCGGCGCGCAGAATGCATTCATTCTGCGGCAGGGCCTGCTCCGCTCCAACGTCTTCATCCTCTGCCTGATCTGCGCGTCATCAGACGCTGTCCTGATCGCGGCCGGGGTCGGCGGGCTGGGCACGCTCGTCTCCCGATCACCCGAGCTGATCACGGCGGTCAGCCTTGGCGGCATGCTGTTCCTGGGAACCTATGCGGTGATGGCCTTCCGGCGCGCGCTCCATCCGGGAGCAATGCAGACGGGAGCGCCGCAGGCGCTCGGATTGCAGGCGGCCGTTGCCGCATGTCTCGCCTTCACCTTCCTGAACCCGCACGTCTATCTGGATACCGTGGTGCTGCTCGGCAGTCTTTCGGCCGCCTATGAAGGGACCGACCGATTGGCTTACGGGATCGGTGCGGGGACCGCATCGTTTGTCTGGTTTTTTGGATTGGGGTATGGCGCGCGGCTGTTGCAGCCTGTCTTTGCCAAACCCGCCGCCTGGCGGGTTCTTGACGTCGTGATCGGCGTCGTGATGGGCCTGTTGGCTCTGAGCCTTGGCGCTCGCCTCGTCAGCCCGGCCTGATCAGGCGATTTTCTTGACGAGAGCCGGCTTGCTCTTCAGCATCAGGGCGGCTGCCAGAACGGCCTTGAGGCCGAGCGGGCGGTAGTTCGCGCTGAGATCGGTCTTTGCTGGCTGTTCCACGCTTGTCTTCTTCGGGGTCACAATACTCTCCTTACGTGCTGTCCCTAGACTCTTATATTTATTGCTCTTTTGCCTGTAATAACGACAAAATAGAGGCGAGGCTTATCAGGATTTATATCCGTAAACCATAATTCGCGAGCCTTGAGCCAGGCGTTCCTGCACGTGGAAAAGTCAGATGTGGCGGCCGATATCATCCTCGCCGACGCCGGGTTCCTCGATGGTGAGCGTGCCGTATTTGCGCTTCCACTTGCGGGCGCCGAAGGGCAGGGTCAGGAGGTAGAAGACGGCTGTGACGACCATGATCTCCCAGGTGAAGCTGGAAAGTAGGGCGACATAGAAGACGACGCCGAGCATCATCGGCAGCACGAGATCGCGCCGCAGCTTGCTTCCTTCCGACTTGCCGGACCATACCGGCAGGCGACTGATGAGCAGGAAGGCGATCAGCACCGTATAGGCTGCGGAAATGAAGCCGAAGGTCTTGTCGATCGTGATCCCCAGGAAGCCGAGGTAGACAGGCAGCAGGACAAGCATCGCACCAGCAGGGGCCGGGACGCCGACGAAATATTCCGATTGCCACGTCGCCTTGTTTTCCCGCTCGGACATGACGTTGAACCTGGCAAGGCGAAGTCCGGCCGCGATCGCATAGATCAGCGCCGCGATCCAACCGATCGACCGGGCCTGGTCGAGCGCGAAGACGTAGACGACGAGCGCTGGCGCCACGCCGAAGTTGACGATGTCGGCGAGCGAATCCATCTGCGCGCCGAACTTCGACGTCGCCTTCATCAGTCGGGCGACGCGTCCATCGATGCCGTCGAGAAATGCCGCCAACAGAACCATGCCAACGGCCAGTTCGTAGCGATTCTCGAAGGCAAGGCGAATGCCGGTGAGGCCCGCGCAAATCGCCAGAATGGTGATCAGGTTGGGAACGACCAGCCGCAGCGGTATTTCACGAAGCCGCGGGCCGCGTGCGGAATCGTCAGGCGGACCGTTGGGTTCGAATGGCGGGAACGGCGTTTCCATGTCGCACTCCGATGTTCTCTAGCTGCGACGGCTGACGACCGGACCTTTGGTCGTGCCGAACTCCGCAAGCACCGTCTCGCCAGCAATCGCGGTCTGGCCAACCGTTACCCGCGGCGCCGCGCCGGCTGGCAGGAACACGTCGAGGCGCGAACCGAAGCGGATCAAGCCGAAACGCTCGCCGGCGTCCAATGGTTCGTTTGTGTTCGTCCAGCAAAGGATGCGGCGGGCAACGAGGCCGGCAATTTGTACGACGCCGATATTACCGTGTGCCGTCTCGATGACGAGGCCGTTACGCTCGTTGTCTTCGCTCGCCTTGTCGAGTTCGGCATTGACGAAGCTGCCGGAGCGATAGTTGACGCTGAGGATGCGGCCGCGCATCGGGGCACGGTTTACGTGGCAGTTGAAGACGTTCATGAAGACGGAAATCCGCAGCATCGGTTCGGTGCTGAGATTGAGCTCCGCGGGCGGAACAACGATCTGCACCGACGATACCTTGCCGTCGGCTGGCGAAATCACGAGATCGTCGTCCTGCGGCGTCATTCTCTCCGGATCACGGAAGAAATAAGCGCACCACAGCGTCAGGATAAGGCCGATCCAGAACAGCGGCTTGAAGAGCCAGCCGAGGATCAGCGATGCGACGAAGAAGGCAGCGATGAAGGGATAGCCTTCCTTGTGCACCGGAACGATCGTGTTGCGAACCGTATTGAACAAGCTCATGTATGCCGCTCTCCTAGCGTTTCGATCATCGCTGGTTACAGGGAAACCATTGCGGGGGCAATGCTTTGGGCGACCGGCTGCAGTCCCCGAGAGAGGTTCTGAACAGCAAAGAGGCCGCCTGGCCCCGCTTCAGGTGGCGGGGGCCAGTCTGTTGACGATGCCGAGGTCGTCGCTTTCCCGCACCTGCTTCAGATGCTCCTCGGCCTGCGTTGCTTCCCGCTGGCGGTTCCACATCGAGGCATAGAGGCCGTTCTTTTGAAGAAGTGCTGCATGGGTACCGCGCTCGGCGATCTCGCCCGCTTTCAGGACGATGATCTCGTCCGCACCGATGACGGTTGAAAGACGGTGGGCGATCACCAGTGTCGTCCGGTCTTGGGAAACGACATCGAGAGCCGCCTGAATTTCCCGTTCGGTCGTGGTGTCGAGCGCCGATGTCGCTTCGTCGAGGATGAGGATCGGCGGTGCCTTCAGGACGGTTCTTGCGATCGCCACGCGCTGCTTTTCACCACCGGAGAGCTTCAGCCCGCGCTCGCCGACCTTCGTGTCGAACCCTTCGGGCAGCAGGTCGATGAAATGGGCGATCTGCGCGATTTCGGCGGCCGTCTTGACCTCGGTATCGCTTGCAGCCGGCTTCCCGTAGCGGATGTTGTAGGCGACGGTATCGTTGAAGAGCACCGTGTCCTGCGGAACCATGCCGATCACGGCGCGCAGGCTCTTCTGCGTCACGTTGCGGATGTCCTGGCCATCGACGCTGATAGAGCCGCTCTGTATGTCGTAGAAACGGTAGAGCAGGCGCGACAATGTCGACTTGCCGGCGCCGGACGGTCCGACAACGGCCACCGTCTTTCCGGCTGGCACCTCGAAGGAAATCCCTTTCAGGATCGGGCGGGCGGCATCGTAGGCGAAGTGCACGTCCTTGAACGAGATCGCGCCACGAGCGATGTCGAGCTCAACAGCGTTCGGCGCATCCGTGACCTCGGCCTTGACCTGCAGGAGATCGAACATCTGTTCGATGTCGGTAAGCCCCTGGCGGATTTCGCGATAGACGAAGCCGATGAAGTTCAGCGGCACCGAAAGCTGCAGCAGCATCGAGTTGACGAAGACGAAGTCGCCGACGGTCTGTTCGCCGCGCTGAACGGCAAGCGCCGACAGGATAAGCATGGCGGTCGTGCCGAGGCCGAAGATCACGCCCTGACCGAAGTTCAGCCATCCGAGCGACGTCCAGACATCCGTGGCCGCCTTTTCGTAGCGTTCCATCGAGCGGTCGAAACGCTTGGCTTCCATCTCTTCGTTGCCGAAGTACTTCACCGTTTCGAAATTGAGCAGCGAGTCGATCGCCTTGGTGTTGGCGTCGGTGTCGCTGTCGTTCATCGTCTTGCGGATCGCGATGCGCCAGTCGCTCGCGCGGATCGTGAACCAGATGTATGCCCAGACCGTGAAGGCGGTCACGGCCAGATATGAGAAGCCGTAGCCCCACCAGAAGATCACCGCCGTCAGCAGGAATTCGATCAGCGTCGGGACGGAGTTCAGAATCGTGAAGCGCACGATCGTCTCGATGCCTTTCGTGCCGCGCTCGATGATACGCGACAGGCCACCCGTCTTGCGCTCCAGGTGAAAGCGCAGCGACAGCTCGTGCATATGCACGAATGTCTTGTAGGCGAGCTGGCGAACGGCGTGCTGTCCGACGCTCGCAAACAGGGCGTCGCGAAGCTGGTTCAGTGCGAGTTGTAGGAGGCGCGTCAGATTATAGGCAATGACGAGCGCGACGGCGCCGGTCAGCAGGGCCGGCACCTTGCCGGCTAGATCGACCTTGCCGTTCAGGGCGTCGGTCGACCATTTGAAGAAATAGGGGACGAGGAGCAGGACGAACTTGGAGATAAGCAGATAGACGGTTGCCCATACCACCCGCATTTTCAGATCGGGACGGCCGGATGGCCACATGTATGGCCATAGGTTGAATAGGGTCTGCAGCAGATTGGAATCTGAAACTGTCTTGCCGTTTGCCATGCATGTCTCCGGCCCGCAGGGGGCTGACCGTGTCGCGATACGGGAAATTGCGGAGACAGCGCGCTTTCGAACGCCTGCCGAACATCATCGCCGTCACCGCCAAGTAGGGTGCCGGGGGGACCAATACAACATGGCGATGTTGCAAGGGAAGAGCGGCCGGGCATCATATTGCCCGGCCGCCGTGTTTGTTCCTAGAGGTGCTCTCCGGAAAGGCGCTTGCGATGCAGTTCCTCGGCATTCGGAAGCACGTCTTTCGGAAGGCCGAAGATCTGGCCCGGCAGAATTCTGTCCGGATTGTTGATCTTGTCCTCGTTGGCGACGTAGATCGTCGTATAGCGCACGCCGAGACCGTAGACGCGGCGGGAGATCTGCCACAGCGTATCGCCACGGCGAATGATGATCGTGTCCTTGCTCTGCTGAAGCGGGGCCTGTTCGATCGTTGCCGGCTGGTTCTCGCTGCTGGCGACCTCGTTCGTTGCGGCTGGCGCAGCAGGGGTCTCGGCCGGTACGGACAGCTTGGCCACCATCTCGCCGAGCTTCGTCAGCGATGCACCGACGGATTGCGCGTCGATCGGCAGCGACTGCAGGAACTTGAGCGCCCCGGTGGCGTCGATGGACGCGCTGGTCGCGCGTTCCTTGAAATCCGCCGTCGCATCAGCCGCAGCCCTGAAATCGATGATCGAGCGCAATGCGATTTCATTCGCGGAGCGCGCGGCCGCAAGCTGTTCGGCGCCCGGCAGCTTGCCGTCGGCAAACAGATTGCTCAGCAGACCGAATGCCTTGGCAACGTCGTTCTTCAGCTTGCCAAGCGCACCTTCGTCAAGGGGAACCATGACAGGTGTGGACGCAGCCGATCCGGCGCCGCTCTGGGCGGCAACCGTCACCTGGTTGCCTGCCGGCCGGTTGAAGTTGACGGAGGCGCGCACGGCAACCTTGCCGCTTGCGTCCAGGACATCGACACGAATCTTGTGATCTCCGACCGCCAGCGGCATCACGCCGTCAATGACGAAGTGTCCGTCCTGGCCTGCCAGGGATTTGCCGATCAGCTTGTCGTCGGCATAGGCAACGACGGTGGAGGAGGGCTTTGCTGTGCCAGCCACGAAGATCTTGTCGCCTTCGATCTCGACGGCGTTGACCATCACGTCAGACGCGGCACCGGTTGCCGCCGGCTTACCGGCATCAGGTGCGGTCGCGGGCTGTGTGGCCGGCGAGGCGGAGGCCTGCTGTGTCTGGGCGTTATCATTGGCGGCTGCATTGCCGGTGGCGGAAGGAGCTGCCGCACCTGCGTTGGCCGAAGCGGTCGGAGCCGCGATGATACGGCTTGCCGTTCCCGGCTTGGACACCATGGCAAGCAGTTCGGCGCCGTTGCCGTCCTTGGGGACGGACACCGTTGCGACTTCTTCCGATATCGTGCTCTTGCCATCCTTGCCGGTTGCCTTCAGCAGCAACTGATGGTCGCCGGCCGACAGCGGATTGTCGAGCACTGCCGCGAAGTCGCCGCTCGGGCCGACGTCTGTGGTGGTGACGACCTTGTCGCCATCCAGCACTTCGAGCTTGCTGTTCGGTTCGGCCGATCCGGCGATCACGGTCGAGCCGTCGGGCTCGACGCGCAGCACGTCGAAAGTGGGCGCCTTGGGGCCGGCATTCGCGGTGGCGTCAGGCGCGGCCGGTGTTGCCGGTGTGGCAGTCTGGCCATTCGTCTGGGCGGTCGGTTCCGGAGCGCCGCTGAGTGCAGCTTCAGCCTTCGCGATCTCGGCGAGGGCATCGGGAATGTTTTCGGGCAGGGCCTGAATGATCGCCAGCGCCTTGCCAGCGCCATCCTTGGCCTTTTGAACCGCTGCGGCGGTCACCGGGTTCGTACCCTCGGGAATACCGAAATCGGCAAGCGTCTGCAGGGAGGTCAGGGCCTTCGTCTTGACGCCGGCAAAAACCTCCTGCGTCGGCCCCTTGCCGTCTGCAAAGAGTGCCTTAAGTTCTGTCAGTGCCTGGGCGGCGCCTGATGTCAAACCGCTAAGCGCTTTGGTGGTGGCAGCATCGTCAGCCGCGGGACGAGATGTCTTTGCGGCGTCGGCAACCGTGTTCTTAACTTCGGAGGTTGCCTGATTGATTGCATCGCCAACCTTTGCCGCGTCTCCGCCGATGCGGGGCATGACGACAAAGACCATCAATAGAATTGCGATTGCTAGCACTGCGAGGGCCAGCAAGCCGGCACGGTTTCTCATCATTACGTCTCCCCAGGCGGCAATCTTGCCGGACTTCCTAAAATTGCTAGCGATTCCCGCTGCTTTGCACAAGCAGTCAAAGTAGCCAGGCAAATGTAGGACGTCGTTTTTCCGTCATTTTTCTTGACTGAAGGCAGAGAGAATAGTTGTTTGCCTGTATGACAGATCAATCTCATCCCATTCGCTCCATTTGTGTTTACTGCGGCTCGCGACCGGGCAGCGATCCTCGCCACATGGCGGCGGGCCGTGCGCTGGGTAAGGAAATCGCCGAATATGGCCTTCGCCTCATCTATGGTGGAGGCACCAAAGGCATCATGGGGGCGGTGGCGAGTGGCGTGCTTTCGAATGGTGGTCAGGTAACCGGAATCATCCCCGAGTTCCTGATCGACATGGAGGCAACGCGCCATTCCCTCGGCCAGCTCAACGAGTTGATTGTAACGCCGGACATGCATGCGCGCAAACACGCCATGTTCGAGCGCTCCGATGCGTTCGTGGCGCTGCCGGGCGGCATCGGCACGCTCGAGGAGATCGTCGAGATCATGACCTGGGCACAGCTCGGCCGTCACGAGAAGCCGATGGTGTTTGCCAACGTCGGTGGCTTCTGGGACCCGATGATGGAGCTGATGCGGCACATGACGGACGAGGGCTTCGTCCACACCGCTCACCGCGTCCAGCCGCTCGTCATTGACGACATCTCGGAAATCATCCCCGGCATCATGGCGCAGGCGGCCGAAATCGCCTCGACCGACCGCGACGGCGAGGATGCCGTCATCTCGAAGATGTAAACTCTAGCGTCCCCGGCTCCCCCGGAGCATTGCCCAGCTGTAGAGGACGAGACCTGCCCAGATCAGCGGGAAGGCGATCATGCGTGCCGTGCCGAGAGGCTCGTGGAACAAGAAGATCGCGATCAGGAAGATCATCGTCGGCGCGATGTACTGCATGATGCCGATGGTCGACAGCCGCAGCAGCTTGGCGCCGTTGGCATAGATCATCAGTGGGACAGCGGTGATGAGGCCGCAGCCGAGCAGCAGGGCCGTGTCGGACCAGCCGGTGCGATAGAAGTGTCCTTCGCCGCTGCCGAGTTCGAGATAGAGAATGTAGAAGACGGCGGGGATGCTGAGGATCAGCACCTCGAGAAAGAAGCCCTGGTTTGGCCCGAGGGGCAGCGTCTTGCGAAACAGCGCGTAGAGACCCCAGGAAATCGTCAGCGTCAGCGACACCCACGGAATGCCGCCGCTGTCGACGGCGAGTACGACCACGGCGAGACCTGCGAGCGCAATGGCCGCGATCTGAACCGGCAGCAGCTTTTCCTTCAGGACCACGGCACCAAGGAAGATGCTGAACAGCGGATTGATGAAGTAGCCGAGCGCCGCATCGAGTGCGTGGCCGGCGCCGATTGCCCAGACATAGGTTCCCCAGTTGATGGTGATCAGGGTTGCTGTCAGCGCCGCCATGGCAAGCATCCGCGGCGAGCGCAAGGCGGTGCCGATATCGCTCGTGCGACCGAGGACCACCAGCACCAGCCCGGCCAGCGGCACGGACCAGATGATGCGGTGGGCAATGACTTCAGCCGGCGAGATGTGCGCGACGGCCTTCATGTAGATCGGCAGGAAACCCCACAGAAGATAGGCCGTCAGCGCAAAGGCAAAGCCACGCGGACTGTCTTCGTTCTTGATAACAGGAGCGCTTGCATTGGCGGACATCGAGTGTTTCCATATTTGTTCTTGTTATGGATCCGCTTAACCTAACGGACGTGAATAGGCCAATTCATTTCGGTGAATGGATGCCTGATGATCGCGACGGTGACGACCATGAACCAGGAGGCACTTGCCAACTGCCGCAAGGAGTTTGCCTACCGCATGCTCTCAAAGGAGGGCGTGCAAGACGACGAAGCGCTCTTGCAAGCATATGCGACGGTGCCGCGTGAACGATTTCTGGGGCCGCCGCCCTGGAAAATGGCCGCTTGGGGCGGTTACGTCGATACGTCGGAAGATCCGTCTTTGGTCTATCAGGACGCCCTCTTTGCGCTCCAGCATGAGAGGCGCATCAACAATGGCAGCCCGAGCCTACATGCACGCGGAATCCACAAGCTGGCGCTTCGCCACGGAAAGACGGTCTGTCATGTCGGAGCCGGCAGCGGCTACTACACGGCGATCATGTCCCTGCTCGTCGGCGAGGAGGGGCATGTCATTGCCATCGAATTCGATGGCGAACTGGCGGCGCGTGCGGAAGAAAACCTCCGCGAGTATCACAATGTTCACGTCGTCCATGATGATGGATCCGGATGGCCGCGAGAGCCGGCGGATGCCGTCTATGTGAGCTTTGCCATCCATCGCCCAGCCGAGCCCTGGGTGGAGCGGCTGACAATCGGCGGTCAGTTGATCCTGCCGCTTGGTGTTCCGGATGTCGATGCAGCCGGGCCGACGGGCCTTGCCTCGCTGGCCGGCTTCTTCCTGTTCCGCCACGAAGATCACGCTTACGCGGCCGAATATCTTGGCCCTGTCTCCTTTGTCTGGGGCGAGGCGGTAAAGGGCGGGTTCGATGGCTACAGGCGCCTCGAGGCGGCCTTCCATACGGGTGGGGCGGACAAGGTCCGTGCCCTGCGCTGGAAAACCGAGCGACAGGGCAGGGAGTGGTATTCCGAGGCCGACTGGGGCCTCGTCTTCGATGCCTGAAGTCTATTCGGCGGCTATCTTGCCGGCGAGTTGTCGGTTCTTCATCAGCTTGTAGATGACAGAATCCATCAGCGCTTGGAACGAAGCGTCGATGATGTTTTCGGACACGCCGACCGTCCACCAGCGAACGCCGTCGCTATCGGTGGATTCGATGAGAACGCGAGTGATGGCCTCGGTGCCGCCGTTGAGGATACGCACCTTGAAGTCCGCAAGCACAAGATCGTCTATTTCGTGCTGGTATTTGCCGAAGTCCTTGCGCAGTGCAAGGTCGAGCGCGTTGACCGGACCATCGCCCTCCGCGACCGACATGACTGTCAGTCCGTCGATGATGATCTTCACGACCGCTTCGGAGACGATTTTCACCCGGCCGTGGGAATCGAAGCGACGCTCGACCATGACGCGGAAGCCTTCGACGGAGAAGAACTCTGGGATCGTGCCGAGGGTCCTACGCGCAAGCAACTCGAAGCTGGCATCGGCACCTTCGTAGGCATAGCCGGAGGCCTCGCGCTCCTTGACCAGCGCGATCAGCCGGTCGAGCTTCGGATCGTCCTTGCCGACCTCGATGCCGCGCCGCTTCAGCGCGTTGATGAAGTTTGCCTTGCCGCCCTGGTCCGACACCATGACCTTGCGGAAATTGCCGACACTTTCAGGCGTCACGTGCTCGTAGGTGCGTGGATCCTTCAAAAGCGCGGAAGCATGGATGCCGGCCTTGGTCGCGAATGCGGACGCACCGACATACGGCATCTGGTGATCCGGCGAGCGGTTCAAGAGTTCGTCGAATGCATGCGAGAGCCGCGTGAGGTTCAGCAGGCGGTCCGTATCGATTGCGGTTTCAAACCGCGACGAATAGGTCTCCTTGAGCGCCAGCGTCGGGATCAGCGTCACGAGGTTCGCATTGCCGCAACGCTCGCCGATGCCGTTCAGCGTGCCCTGAATCTGGCGCACGCCGGCCTCCACGGCCGCCAGCGAATTGGCAACCGCCTGGCCGGTGTCGTTATGCGCGTGGATGCCAAGACAGTGGCCGGGAACGCCTTCGGAAATCAGCGCCTCGATGGTCGACCGGATTTCCGGCGGCTGCGTGCCGCCGTTAGTGTCGCAAAGCACGACCCAGCGGGCACCGGAGTCATAGGCAGTCTTGGCGCAGGCAATGGCATAGGCGGGATTTGCCTTGTAGCCGTCGAAGAAATGCTCGCAATCGACCATGGCTTCCTTGCCGGCGGCGACCGCGGCCATGACGCTCTCGGCAATGCTTTCGAGATTTTCCTCGTTGGTGCAGCCGAGCGCGACCTTCACGTGGTAGTCCCAGCTCTTGGCGACAAAACAGATGGCGTCGCTCTCGGCCTGCAGCAAGCTCGCCAGGCCCGGATCGTTCGAAGCCGAAACACCGGCCCGCTTCGTCATGCCGAAGGCGACGAACTTGGCCTGCGCGGTGCGCTTCTCGCTGAAAAACGCCGTATCGGTAGGATTGGCGCCGGGATAACCGCCCTCGACGTAATCAAGGCCGAACTCGTCGAGCATGCTCGCGATCGCAATCTTGTCCTCGACGGAGAAGTCGATGCCGGGCGTCTGCTGCCCGTCGCGGAGCGTCGTGTCGAAGAGGTAGATCTTTTCGCGTGTCATGATGGTCGTCCTGTCGGCCTTGTGGGCTCGTTATTGCTTTCCGGCGAAGTTGTCGGTAGCGCGGATCAGCTTGTCGAGAATGCCGGCTTCCGAATAGGCGTGCCCGGCGCCTTCGATCAGATGAAACTCCGCCGTCGGCCACGCCTTATGCAGCAGCCAGGCGTATTTTGCCGGGCAGGGCATGTCGTAGCGGCCGTGCACGATGACGCCGGGAATGTCCTTCAGCTTGTGCGCGTCGCGCAACAGCTGGCCTTCGTCCATCCAGCCGGCATTGACGAAGAAGTGGTTTTCGATCCGCGCAAAGGCATAGGCGAAGTCGGCGTCCTCGAACTTGCCGCTGGTCGATTTCTCCGGCAGCAATGTGATGGTCTCGCCCTCCCAGATGCTCCATGCCTGTGCGGCCTCAAGCGCGACGGCCCGGTCAGCGCCGGTCAGCCGGCGATTATAGGCCAGCATCATCTCATGGCGCTCTTCCGGCGGGATCGGCGCGATGAAGCGCTCCCACTTGTCCGGGAACATTTCCGACACGCCGAACTGATAGTACCAGTCGAGCTCCGCCCTAGTGAGCGTATAGATGCCGCGCACGACGAGTTCCGAGACCCGTTCCGGATGTGTCTCGGCATAGGCGAGCGCCAGCGTCGAACCCCAGGAACCGCCGAACACCTGCCACTTTTCAACGCCGGCCATCTCCCGCAGCCGTTCGATGTCGGCGACGAGATGCCAGGTGGTGTTGGCGTTAAGATTGGCGTGCGGTGTGGACTTGCCGCAGCCGCGCTGGTCAAACAGCAGCACGTCGTAGAGTGCCGGGTCGAAAAGGCGGCGATGGGTGGGCGAAAAGCCACCCCCTGGCCCGCCATGCAAGAAGACGGCCGGCTTTGCCCCCGGCGTGCCCGAGCGCTCCCAATAGATCGTATGCCCGTCGCCGACGTCGAGGTAGCCGGAAGCGTAGGCTTCGATTTCAGGGTAGAGGGTGCTGAGCACTTCGGTCATATTTTGACGCCTTCGGCTGGCCAGATTGCAGTGTCGTGATCGGGATGCTGGAAGGAGATGATCGCCTCCTGCCGCGAGTAGAAATCAGGATCCGTATGAACCGGCCGATCGAAGATCGTCTCGACCCATGGAATGCGTGCGTCGTGGTTGACCTGGATCTGCGGCGCCAGATCGCTGCGATCGTCGAACGTGCCGATTGCCAGTTCGAGACCGCCCGGATGGCGGTAAGTCATCGGCGTGCCGCAGTTCTTGCAGAAGCCGCGCTCGATGTTGACGGAGGACTGGAAATAGCTCGGTTCGCCGCGCGTCCATTCCATGCCTTCCTCGGGCGTGGTGACGAGCGCTGAAAAGAAGCCGCCGAACTGCTTCTGACACATCCGGCAGTGGCAGATCGAAGGGCGGCCAAGCTTGCCGCTGATGCGGAATCTGACCGCGCCACATTGGCAGCCGCCGGTTCGAATGGGTTCGCTCATGCTGACGCTCCGCTTGGCCAATCGGCTGTGTCGTGGTCGGGGTGCTGGTGATTGCTGGCCGCAACCGCGTTTTCGCGATCGGGCGTCTCCGGTTCCGGCTCGACGGGCAGGGCAGCGAGCTCGTGGAACCAGCTCATCCTGCGTCCGGTATTCGACTGCATCACCGGCTTCACCTTGTCGGGATTATCAAGGGAGCCGAGCACGATGTTGATGCTGTCGGCATCCGGGCTATCAAAGAAAAGCGGCGTGCCGCAGTCGGCGCAAAAGCCGCGGCGAACGATATCGGACGAGTAAAACCACTTCGGCTCACCGCGCGTCACGGTGAAATCCTCGCGCTTGGCCGATGCCAGCGGCATGAAGTAGTTCCCGGCCGCCTTCTGGCACATGCGGCAGTGGCAAAGGTGCGGATAGCCGAGTTCGCCCACGGCCCGGTAGCGTACCGCGCCGCATTGGCAACCTCCGCTCAGGGCCGTAGCTTTTGTCACGCGTTCCTCTCCTCGGGCCAACCGGTCGTGTCGTGGTCCGGATGCTGGTAGGAGATGATGTCGTGCAGGAAGGGTGCAGCCTCGATGTCCTCCTCGGTCTCGCGAGCCGGCAAGGCGTGCAGATGGTCGACGAAATTGATCTTGCGCTCGGTGCCGAACTGGATGACCGGCGGAAGCGCGGAAGGGTCGTCGAATGCGCCCGCCGCCACGGCCACCCCATCCGGCGCCTCGTAGGTCAGGGGCGTGCCGCAATCGGCGCAGAATCCGCGCTGGACGAAGTTGGAGGAGCGAAAAAGCTTGCGTTCGCCGCGCGTCCATTCGAACTCGGCACCTCGCACGGAAACCAGCGGCGCATAATAGGCGCCGAATGCCTTCTGGCACATGCGGCAATGACAGATGGACGAATCCCTGAGCGTCCCGCGAACCCGGAAGCGGATCGCGCCGCACTGGCATCCGCCGGTGTAGGTTGTCATCTCTTCACCTCCCACTTGGTCACGCGTTCGCCAGTCGCCGCATCCTTGCCGTCCTTGAGCTGGATGCCTTCGGCTAGCAGCGTGTCGCGGATCTTGTCGGCCTCGGCAAAGTTCTTCGCCTTCAGCAGCTCCAGGCGCGACTTGACGCGACGGTCGATCTCGATGGCAACCGCTTCGTCGATCTCCGCCATCTCTGGCAGGACGCCGAGCAGGGCCGCACTGGCGGCGAACGTCGCGTGATCGCCGGATTGGGCAAGCGCATGCAATGCCTGGATTGCCGCCACCGTGTTGAGGTCGTCGGCCAGGGCATTGATCACGGCGGGGTCAGGCTGCGCGCCTCCGGCATCCGCTGCCGGCCACTTCGCAAGGAGGCGTTCGGCTTCCTCGAGACGCTTGATCGAGAAATCGATCGGCTCGCGATAATGGGTCATCAGCATCGCAAGACGCAGCACGTCGCCCGGCCATTGCCGGCCGCCGAACTTCTCGGTGTTCAGCAGCTCGTAGATCGTGACGAAGTTGCCTTCGGACTTCGACATCTTGCGGCCTTCGACCTGCAGGAAGCCGTTGTGCATCCAGACATTCGCCATGACCTTGGTGCCATGGGCGCAACGCGACTGGGCGATCTCGTTCTCGTGGTGCGGGAAGATCAGGTCCAACCCGCCGCCGTGGATGTCGAAGACTTCGCCGAGATAGCGTTCGCTCATGGCCGAGCACTCGATATGCCAGCCCGGACGGCCGCGGCCCCAGGGGCTCTCCCAGCCGGGTTCGTTGTCGCTCGAGAGCTTCCACAGCACGAAGTCGCCTGGATTCTTCTTGTGCGCGTCGACGGCAATGCGGGCGCCGGCCTGCTGTTCGTCGAGATTACGCTTCGACAACTGGCCGTAATCGACCATCGATTTGGTGTCGAACAGCACTTCGCCCGATGCCTTGTAGGCGTGGCCGTTGGCGATCAGCTTTTCGATGATCTCGATCATCTTGCCAATATTGTCGGTCGCGCGCGGCTGGACCGACGGCTCAAGGCAGCCGAGCGCCTTGGCGTCGTCGAGGAACTGCTTCTCGGTCTTCTCAGTCACCGCGCGGATCGCCTCATTGAGCGGCAGGCCGGGATAATCGCGCAGGGCACGTGCATTGATCTTGTCGTCGACGTCGGTGATGTTGCGCGCATAGGTGACGTGATCAGCACCATAGACATGGTTCAGCAGCCGGAAGAGCACGTCGAAGACGATGACCGGGCGGGCGTTGCCGATGTGGGCGAAATCGTAGACGGTCGGACCGCAGACATACATGCGGACGTTCTGCGGATCGATCGGCGCAAAGGCCGTCTTTTCGCGCGTCAGCGTGTTGTAAAGCTTCAGTTCCGGCTTGTTGGTGTCTGGCGTGCCGGCCATGTCTACTCTCCCAAATGCAATGATCCGAAAAAACTCTGCCACCGGCGGGCCGGGGCGTTTCTCATCTTGGACTTTTCAGGAGACGAAAACGGCCAGGCCAGCGAGCGCGCTAGCGAATAATCTTCCGGCAGATGATGCAGGTAACCGTTTTCATGGCGGGTTTTATGGCGCGGGAACTGGGTTTGGTCAAGGGGGGTGAGGAGCGGTCCGGCGCAAGCCGGAGCAATCGATCCGGTGAATCGATTGCAGCGACGAACGCCCGAAGCGCAAGCGAAGGGCTGGGCCGGTCCCATTCGCACGAGTCCTACAAAATTCTGCTAGAACGCGCCAGGAAGTACGGAAGACGTGAGACGTGAAAACCCTCTATCGAACAATCCTCGGACTGGTGATTCTGGCTGTCGCGGTGGCATCCTATCTGGCATACGATGGGGCCATGGCTCCGTTCACTCCTCCGACACTTGCGGACTATCCGATACAGGGAATCGACATCAGCCATCACCAGGGCGCCGTAGACTGGCAGGCTCTGGCGCGTCAGCCGAAGGTCCGTTTCGCGATCATGAAGGCGACCGAAGGCGGTGACCACCGCGACACGCGCTTTGCGGAAAACTGGAAGGCCGCGAAGGATGCCGGCATCGTGCGCGGCGCCTATCACTTCTTCACCTTCTGCCGCCCCGGCCGCGATCAGGCGCGCAATCTGATGGAGACGGTGCCGGTCGAAACCGACGCGCTGCCGATCGCGATCGATCTCGAATTCACCGGCAACTGCGGCAAGGTGCCGACGATTGATGAACTGAGCACGGAAATCAAAGCGTTCTTCGACGAACTGAACGGCGCCTATCCCGGCAAGCCGATCTTCTACCTGAACCAGCAATTCTTCGAGCAGTATATCAAGGGAAACGAGACGCGCTTCCCCGATCACTCTCTCTGGCTGCGCAGCATCGCGCAGGAGCCCCGCCAGAACGATTGCCGCGATTGGTCAATCTGGCAGTTCGCCGACAATGGCGCGGTGGACGGCATTCAAGGCCCGGTCGACCTCAACGCGCTCTGCCCAACGGAAACAGGTTTCGCGCACCTGTTCCCGGCTTTGCCGGCCAATTGAAGCAGGCCTATTCCGGCAGGCGGTAGTCGACCAGCTTGTTCTCGCGCACGATGAAGAGCTTGCCCGTCTCGGTCACATCAGGACCAACCAAAGGCAGGATCGCCTTGGCGACCTCGGAAGGATGCGGCAACGTTTCGGGATCTTCGCCCGGAACGGCCTGAGCGCGCATGGCGGTGCGGGTCGCGCCCGGGTCGACGCTGGTGATGCGCAGCGGCGTGCTCTGGCTTTCGCCGGCCCAGGTGCGGGCCAGCGCCTCGACGGCAGCCTTGGACGCGGAGTAAGGACCCCAGAACGGCCGACACCTGTGCGCGGCAGCGGATGACAAGATGACGGCGCGGCCGGCATCCGAACGCGACAGCAGCGGATCGACCGAGCGGATCAGCCGCCACGTCGCGGTCACGTTGATGTTCATCACCTTCTCGAAGGTCTTCGCCTCGATGTGGCCGATCGGCGAGATCACGCCGAGCACGCCTGCGTTGGCGACGAGAATGTCGAGCTTGCCCCAGCGCTCGAAGATCGAGGCGCCGAGCGCATCGATGGCGGTCATGTCGGCAAGATCGAAGGGGACGAGCGTTGCGGAGCCGCCGACCGCCTTGATGGCATCATCGAGATCCTCGAGACCGCCGACGGTCCGGGCGCAGGCGATCACATGCGCCCCGGCCTTTGCCAGTTCCAGCGCCGTGAAATAGCCGATGCCGCGGGAGGCGCCGGTGACGAGCGCGATCTTGCCTTCAAGGTTGAGTGTCATGGTCCCCCGGGTCCCCCGTAGCTGAAAAAGCAAGGGGCGCAATAAGCGCCCCTTGGTCAAATGTCAAAGCCAATGGCTGTCAGCCGTTGGTCGCGAGCAGCGAAACCTTGCGGCCCATCGTCTCGCCGTCCTTGTCGAGGAGGCGGGTCGGGTAGTCACCGGTGAAGTAGTGATCGGTGAACTGCGGACGGGCATCGTTGCGATCCTCGCCGCCAACGGCGCGATAAAGGCCGTTGATCGACAGGAACTCCAGCGAGTCCGCGCCGATATATTTGCACATGGCTTCGAGGCTGTCGTACTGGTTGGCCAGCAGCTTCTCGCGATCAGGCGTGTCGATGCCGTAGAAATCAGGGTAGTAGATCATCGGGCTTGCGACGCGCAGATGGACTTCCTTGGCGCCGGCATCGCGGATCATCTGCACGATCTTCAGCGAGGTTGTGCCACGCACGACCGAATCGTCGACGAGCACGACGCGCTTGCCTTCGATCATCGCCCGGTTGGCCGAGTGCTTCAGCTTGACGCCGAAAGCACGAATCTGCTGCGTCGGCTCGATGAAGGTGCGGCCGACATAGTGGTTGCGGATGATGCCGTATTCGAAGGGGATACCGCTTTCCTGCGCATAGCCGAGGGCTGCCGGCGTGCCACCATCCGGAACGGGAACGACGACGTCGGCGTCGACGGGCGCTTCCCTGGCAAGGTTGATGCCCATGTTCTTGCGGGCGACGTAGACGCTGCGGCCGCCGACGACCGAGTCCGGACGGGCGAAATAGACATATTCGAACAGGCAGAGGCGCTCCGGCAGGCCGTTGCCGGCCTTGCGGGCGTCGATCGAGATCGAACCGTCAGGCTGGATCTCGCAGATGATGACTTCGCCGTTCTCGACATCGCGGATGAATTTCGCGCCGATGATGTCGAGTGCACAGGTTTCCGAAGCGAAGATCGGCTTGCCGTCGAGCTCGCCCATGACCAGCGGACGAATGCCGGTGGGGTCGCGCGCCGCGATCAGCTTTGTGCGTGTCATGGCGAGCATCGAATAGCCGCCCTCCATCTGGCGGATCGCGTCGATGAAGCGGTCGGCCGTGGAGGTGTAGCGCGAGCGGGCGATGAGGTGGAGAACGACTTCCGTATCCGAGGTCGACTGACAGATGGCACCGCCGGCGATCAGCTGCCGACGAAGCGTCAGGCCATTGGTGAAGTTGCCGTTGTGGGCAATGGCGATACCGCCGACTTCAAGCTCGGCGAAAAGCGGCTGCACGTTGCGGAGCGCGACTTCGCCTGTCGTGGAATAGCGATTGTGGCCGATGGAGATATTGCCGGGCAGACGGGCGAGGGTGGTTGGATTGGTGTAGTGATCGCCGACCAGTCCCATGTGCCGCTCGGAGTGGAAGCGCAGACCGTCGAAGGAGACGATACCGGCCGCTTCCTGTCCGCGATGCTGCAGGGCATGCAGGCCGAGCGCTGTCAGCGTCGACGCATCGTCATGGCCAAGGATACCGAAGACGCCGCATTCTTCGTGGAGCGTGTCTCCATCGAATTCATCATTGAGCGTCAAGGAATGAGACTGGTTCATCGATGCGGGCCTTTGCTCTCACAAGAATGGATCGGCTTCCATAGCATGACGCCGCGATCATGCGTTTTAAACGGCTGAGGCCCGGCAGAGCGGATGCCCGGCCGGACCTTTATTCAGGTTCCCGTCAAATGGCAATTGCCAGGCGGCGGGTCAAGCTATTGAACACTGCGTCAATTAGACGGCTGCTGTGCACCATTCGCAGGTGTGGGCGCCGCATCTTCGGCTGGCGCCGGATCGGAAGCCGGCGCATTGCCAGAGTCCGCATTGTCTCCCTGCGGCCGCATTTTTTTCTCCAACGTAGCACGCGCCACCTGCGCAAGCTCGGCCGGTAGCACGGACTGCAACTTGACCACCATCGAGTCCAGGAACGGTTTCGACTTGGCGTTGTTGACCCAGGCCGGGCCGTGATCCTCCACGAGCCAGTTCCAGAAGGCGACGGCAACGACAAGAAGAAGTATGCCCCTAGCCGCGCCGAAGAGAAAGCCCAAAGTGCGGTCCAGCGCACCGATCCGACTGTCGATGATGAAGTCCGCGATCTTCATGGTGATGAAGGAGATCACGATCAGCGCGATCAGGAACACCACTGCGGCCGAACCGACCAGTGCGATCCGGTCGTCATCCGTGTACTTCTTCGCGTAGGGGACCAGATAGGGATAGAAATAGTAGGCGGCGGCTGCAGAGCCGCCCCAGCTCGCGATCGAAAGAACTTCGCGGGAGAAGCCGCGTACCATTGCAAGTACGGCGGAGAAAAGAACGACGCCGATGACAATACCGTCGAAAATCGTAATGGGCATATAAATTCAACTCCAGGACCGCCGCTTATCTACGGCTTAGTCGCGCCTCATTGCGTGTTTCCTATAGCATCACCGATACTGGCGATGAAAGGATCAAACCTCTTCTTCCACACGTCGCAGTGCACCTTTCGACCCGGCAATACGTGCGACCAGGTCAGGAAGGCTCTCGATCTCGCTCCAGCGACCGCCGGAACCCTTCGGCAGGTCGGCTGACGCCGAGGGAAGCAGCGCGGCAGAAAAGCCCAGCTTCTCGGCTTCTTTGAGGCGCTGGGATGTATGTGAGACCGGCCGGACGGCGCCCGACAGGCTGACTTCGCCGAAATAGACACAATTGGCCGGCAGGGCAATACCGGCGAGCGACGAAACCAGCGCCGAAGCAACAGCAAGATCGGCCGCGGGCTCCGTAATGCGATAGCCGCCCGCGATATTCAGATAGACGTCGTGCTGGCCAAGCCGCACGCCGCAATGGGCTTCGAGGACGGCAAGGATCATCGACAGGCGTGCCGAATCCCAGCCGACGACGGCGCGGCGAGGCGTGCCGAGCGATGTCGGGGCAACGAGCGCCTGCACTTCGACCAGGATCGGACGCGTGCCTTCCATGCCGGCAAAGACGGCAGCGCCCGGCGATTTCTCGTTGCGTTCGCCAAGGAAAAGCTCCGATGGGTTGGCAACCTCGCGCAATCCCTTGTCCGACATCTCGAAGACGCCGATCTCGTCGGTCGGTCCGAAACGGTTCTTGACCGTGCGCAGGATGCGGTAGTGGTGGCCGCGATCGCCTTCGAAGTAGAGCACGGCATCGACCATATGCTCGACGACACGCGGCCCGGCGATCTGCCCGTCCTTCGTGACATGGCCGACGAGAACCATGGCGGCACCTGTCTGCTTGGCGAAGCGGATCATCGACTGAACGCCGGTGCGGACCTGGGTGACGGTGCCCGGAGCGGAGTCGGCCAGTTCGCTCCAGAGCGTCTGGATGGAATCGATGATCACAAGGTCCGGCCGCTTGCCTTCGGCCACCGTCGCCAGAATGTCCTCGACGTTTGTTTCCGCGGCGAGCAGCACGTCGGTATCGGCTGCCTGCAGGCGTTGCGCCCGCAACCGCACCTGAGCAACCGCCTCTTCGCCCGAGACATAGATGACCCTATGGCCGTGGCGCGAAAGTGCCGCCGCGCCCTGCATCAGCAGCGTCGATTTGCCGATGCCGGGATCGCCGCCGATCAGCACGGCCGAGCCGCGCACGAATCCGCCGCCGAGCGCCCGATCGAGTTCGGAGATCCCCGTGTGGATGCGCGGCGCTTCCTCGATTTCGCCCGAGAGTGCCGTCAGTGCCACCGGGCGACCCTTTTTCGGCGTCTTGGTCGGCCCGCCGCCAATGCCGCCCATCGGGTCTTCTTCGACGATGGTGTTCCACTCGCCGCAGCTGTCACACTTGCCCACCCAACGGTTATGGACCGCGCCGCAGCTCTGGCAGATGAATTGTGTCCTGGCCTTCGCCATAAGTCATGCTTTCGGTTGGATGGTCGCCGGCGCGCCGCATCGAATCAGTTTGATGCTCAAATAATCATTCCCCGCACCGATCAAAACTAATGATTTCCCTATCAGGGGCTGGGGTGGCACCTGTTCTCCACTGTCTTGGAGGCCACGACGATGCTGGATTATTCGCTCGCGCACTGGATTGCGTTCTTGACCGCGGCGGTTTTGCTCAACCTGTCGCCGGGTCCCGAGATGGCCTTCATTCTGGGCCACACAATCAAGAGCGGCACGAAAACCGGTTTTGCCGCGCTCTTCGGCATCTGGACGGGCGCCTGCCTGCATGTCGCCATGGCTGCCCTCGGTCTCTCCGCCATCCTCGCCGCCTCGGCCCTGGCGTTTTCGATCGTGAAGTGGGTCGGTGCGATCTATCTCGTCTGGCTCGGCATTCAGGCGCTTCGCTCGAAAGGAGACGGCGGCCTGATCAATGCGGTGAAGGACGTCATGCCCTGGAGCCGTATCTACAGGCAGGGCATTCTCGTGTCGCTGCTGAACCCCAAGGTCGCGATATTCTTCCTCGCGTTCCTGCCACAGTTCGTTGTCGACGGTGCCGGGCCGACCTGGCTTCAGCTGGCCGTCCACGGCCTTCTGATTATCGTCGTCGCAGCCTTCATCGAGCCGCCGCTGATCCTTGCGGGAGGGCGGCTCGCGGATTTCATCAAGCGCCGGAAGAGCGTCGGCCTATGGCTGGATCGCGGTCTCGGTGCGTTACTGGTGGCACTCGGCGTGCGACTGGCGCTGACAACGCGCTAGGCGCTTCATTCCTCCTCAAGGAGGTAGCGGCGCTCGTGGCGCAGGCCGATCCCCGTCAGCATTTCGTAGCCGATCGTGCCCGCCGAACGCGCAACGTCGTCGACCAGGACGTTCTTTCCGAACAACTCGACGTAATCCCCTGCACGCACAGCGTTTTCCGGAAGATCGGTGACGTCGAAGATCGTCAGATCCATGGTGATGCGGCCGGCTACCGGCATCGTGCGTCCCGCCACGAAGCCTTGGCCCCCCTGCGGTATCGTCTGGCGAAGAGGGACGCCGCCGCTCGACTGGCTTCGCATGTAGCCGTCGGCATAGCCGGCGGATACGATCGCCAGCCGGCTGTCGCGGGTCAGCCTGAGGGCGCGGCCATAGCTGACCGATTCTCCCGCCTTGACGGTGCGAACCTGGATGATGCGGGCCTCGGCGGTGACCACCGGTCGCATCGGGTTCTTCATGCCGTTGACAGCCTCGCCACCGTAGATCGCGATGCCGGGGCGGGTGAGATCGAAATGGTAGTCGCTGCCAAGGAAGATGCCGGCGGATGCCGCAAGACTTGAATCGATACCTTCATAGGCCGCGCTAACCTGCCGGAAAGACTCGAGCTGTTGCTTGTTCATCGCCGACGAATGGTCGTCGCCGCAGGCAAGATGGCTCATGACCAGCACCGGCGCGAAACTCGCCGGGCGCGATACATCATCGGCGAGCGCGATTGCTTCCTCCACCGAGAGACCGAGCCGGTTGAAGCCGGTATCGACATGCAGAGCGCATGGATAATCGCCGTACTCGGCAAGGACGGCCATCCAGAAGGCGAGCTGTTCTTCCGACGAGATGATGGGCACAAGGTCGTTCTCGAAGAAACGCCGCTCCGTTCCGGGCCAGATTCCACTAAGGACGAAGATGCGCGCTTCGGGCGCATAGGACCGCAGCGTCACGCCTTCGTCGACTGTCGCGACGAAGAAATCACGCGCACCGGCCATGTAGAGCGCCTGGCCCGCATCCTCGATGCCGGTGCCGTAGGCATCGGCCTTCACGACGGCGGCTGTGCGCGCCTTGCCGGAGCGGCGCGCCATGTCCTTCCAGTTGTCTGTCAACGCCGTCAGGTCGACGGTCAGCCGCAACCCAGCGGTATCAAACGGGTCTTCGTCTTCTAAATTATCAACAAAATCAGTCATCGTTCTTCACAAAAGGCGGAGGAGGCTTGCGACGTCGCAGTGTAGAGATCAATAAGGCAAAGTGAAAGCGTGCCACGCAGATATCCGTGCCGCGATCACTTTTGTTCAAGACGTCGGGCGGCGGTGGCCGTAGTTTGGTTCGATGGAGAATGTTTCGCAGAAAGAGGCGGCGGATGCGATGCCGCTCGCAGGCACGGAACGGGCGCGCTTCTGGCGCGATCGCCGGTTCCGCAACATGGAGTGTCTGAGCGCGAGCTTCCTGACCCACGAGTACGCGCCCCACGCGCATGACACCTTCTCGATCGGCGCCATCGAAAGCGGAACGCAGATCGCGACGATGAAGGGGGTTCGGGAGGAGACCGGTGCCGGCGACCTCTATCTGATCGATCCGGGCGTCGTACATGACGGCGTTCCGGGCGGCGAGGGGTATCGCTACCGGATGATCTATCCCGATGAAAAGCTCTTCGTCGATATCCTGGAGGATGTGAGCGGCAAGGCTTTCAACGCCACGCCGTCCTTCCCGAAGGAACTGCTCAACGACCCCCGGATGGCTGCGGCTTTTCATACGGCGCACCGTGTCCTGGAGAGCGGCGCCGGCGCGCTGGAATCCGAAGAGAGCATGTTTCGCGTGCTCGCCGCCATCTTCGAGCGATACGGCAGCACGGCGGTGGTTCCCGTGGATACGAAGGAGCGCACCGCGGTCGGCCGGGCACGCGACTATCTCACCGACAATTTCGACTGCGACATCGGTCTTGACGAGGTGGCTGTTGTTGCCGGCCTTAGCCGGGCGCATCTCATCCGGGCGTTTCGCCGCGAATATCATATTACGCCGCACGCGTTCCTGACCGACAAGCGGGTGCGCGAGGCCCGCAAGCTGCTGAGAGCCGGCAATGCGCCCGCCGATGTGGCGCTACAGTGCGGGTTCGCCGACCAGGCCCACTTCACCCGCCACTTCAAGGCACGCACCGGCGTCACCCCCGGGCAATATCGCGCCCGCTGATCACTTTCGTTCAAGACGGTCGCCGTATCCCGGCCTAACACCTCCGGACTTTGGCAATTCTGGAGGTTTCAATGCTCACTCAAAGGCGACCGATCGGCGATTTTCTTGCCGGAGCGCGGGCTATTCTGCCGCTCGTCGTCGCCGTGGTCCCGATCGGCCTCGTCTTCGGCGCGGTATCGGCAACGAAAGGCCTGTCAGCGCTTGAGGCGACCCTGATGAGCGCGCTTGTCTTCGCCGGTGGATCGCAGTTTGTCGCCATGGATATCTGGACGCATCCGGCGAGCTGGGCTGGCGTCGGCTTTGCCGCGTTGCTCGTCAATATCAGGCATGTGCTGATGAGCGCATCGATCGGCACGAAGATGCAGGCCTTCCCGGGGGCGCGCAAATATGCGGCAATGCTTTTTCTGTCGGACGAGATCTGGGCGATTTCCGAGTTTCGGGCCGGTGTCGCACGGCTGACGCCTTGGTGGTTCGCGGGCGTCGCAGCGCCGTTCTATGCCACCTGGGTTGGCTCGACGCTGGTCGGCGCCTCGCTAGGCGCTCTGCTTGGCGATCCTGCCGCGATCGGGCTGGATTTTGCTTTCCCGGCCGTCTTCGTGGTTCTGGCGATGGGTTTCTGGAAAGGTCGTGAGACCGGCGCGGTGCTGGCCGCCAGCGGGTTCGCCGCCGTCCTAGTTCACCAGTTCGTTCCGGGTGTCTGGTACATCGCCGCCGGCGCTGTCGCCGGGCTTGCGGTTGCCCTTTGGTCCGGCAGGGCCCGCGAGGTCACGGCATGAGCTTGGATATTCATACGCTTCTCGCGATCCTCGCAATGGCGGTCGCAACGATCGCGACCCGCATGGGCGGGCTGCTTCTTATCCGCCATGTCGAGGTCTCG
Source organism: Rhizobium sp. Root708 (assembly GCF_001429725.1). GTDB lineage: Bacteria > Pseudomonadota > Alphaproteobacteria > Rhizobiales > Rhizobiaceae > Rhizobium. The sequence continues at coordinate 684,418 of NZ_LMHV01000043.1, forward strand.
GAGCAGGGCCGGACGGCAATCGAAGCAATACCTCCGGCAGTGCTGATGGCCGTGATCGCGCCGACAGCGTTTGCGACCGGCTGGGCGGAGACGATTGCCTGCATCGTCACCGCGCTTGCCGCAAGGCGTCTGCCCATGCTCGCAAGTGTCGCCGTCGGCGTCGCGACGGTCGCCATTCTGCGAGCCGCCGGGCTCTAGTTTAGCGGAGCACTGACGCGACGGTCGTGTCAGTGCTCTTCGTACTGGATGAACGACGGGTCGGCGAGATCAGCAAAGCGCGTGAACTCCGACTGGAAGGCGAGCTTCACCGTGCCGGTCGGTCCGTGACGCTGCTTGGCGATGATGACGTCCGCCGTACCCTTGACCTTGTCGAACAGCGCTTCCCACTCCGGATACTTCGGATCGGCGATATCGCGCGGTTCGGAGTTCTTGACGTAATATTCTTCGCGGAACACGAAGAGAACGACGTCGGCGTCCTGCTCGATCGAGCCCGATTCACGAAGGTCGGAGAGCTGCGGGCGCTTGTCGTCTCGGCTTTCGACCTGACGCGAGAGCTGCGAAAGGGCGATGATCGGAACGTTGAGTTCCTTGCCGAGCGCCTTCAGGCCGGTCGTGATCTGGGTGATTTCCTGGACGCGGTTGTCGCCCTTGCCAGCGCCGGTCATGAGCTGGATGTAGTCGACCACGAGGCAGTCGAGGCCGCGCTGGCGCTTCAGTCGGCGGGCGCGGGCAGACAGCTGGGCGATCGAGATACCACCGGTCTGGTCGATGAAGAGCGGCACCTTCTGCATCATCATCGAGCAGGCGACCAGCTTTTCGAAGTCGGCGTCGTTGATGTCGCCGCGGCGGATCTTCGAGGACGAGACTTCCGTCTGCTCGGAGATGATACGGGTTGCGAGCTGTTCGGACGACATTTCGAGAGAGTAGAAGCCGACGACGCCGCCCTGCTTCGCCTTCGTGCTACCATCCGCCTGCACTTCGCCTTCATAGGCGGCGGCGATGTTATAGGCGATGTTGGTGGCAAGCGAGGTCTTGCCCATGCCCGGACGTCCGGCAAGCACGATCAAGTCCGACCGCTGCAGTCCGCCCATCTTCGAATCGAGCGAGTGGATGCCGGTCGAGATGCCCGAAAGACCACCGTCACGTTCCTTGGCGACAGCCGCCATGTCGATCGCCAGTGCCACGGCGTCGTTGAACGCCTGGAAGCCGCCGTCGTATCGGCCGTTTTCCGCAAGCTCGAACAGTCGGCGCTCGGTGTCTTCGATCTGCGCCTGCGGCGGCATGTCGAGCGGCGCGTCGTAGGCGATGTTGACGACGTCCTCGCCGATGGTGATCAGCGCCCGGCGCAGCGCCAGATCGTAGATCGCGCGGCCATAGTCTTCGGCGTTGATGATGGTCACGGCTTCGCGGGCGAGGCGGGCAAGATATTCGGAGACCGTCATGTCGCCGACCTTGTCGTCGGCCTTCAGAAAGGTCTTGATCGTCACCGGATTGGCAATCTTGCCCATGCGGATGATGTCGCCCGCGACCTCGAAGATCTTGCGATGCAGCGGTTCGTACAGATGGATCGGTTTCAGGAAGTCCGACACCCGGTAATAGGCGTCGTTGTTCATCAGGATCGCGCCGAGAAGCGCCTGTTCTGCCTCGATATTGTTCGGGGCTTCGCGATAGTGCTGCTCCGTAGGAGCAACAGCGGCAATCTTTCGAGCGGCGTCGTTCATCTTTATCCGTTCTGTGTTCTTCGGCTTCGGGTTTGGCGCGCGCTCGCCAGAAAATCAAGTGCGCAAGCCAGAGGCTTTCCGTTCCGTCGTCGATACGCCGGGGCTGTGCCCATTGTTCGACTTCTCCACAGTGGCTCTTGCAGTAAATGCAAAAATACCGAAACTGTCTCTTTCAGAGCACGGCCAGAAAGCGACTCACTTGCTTCGTGCCTCGTTTGGCAGTCTAGGCTCGTCGGAGGAGACTTGCATCCAACCACGTGCAGTCGGCTCTTGAAATGCACTGTAAAAGAGGATAGGTAGTAAATATATAATTAGTGCACTAACAAAATAGGGTTGAATTTAATGGGAAATCCCGTTCTTGGACGTGAGTTGATCGAAGACGTCGCTGCTTTTAATCGCAAGCTGAGGGCCGTCTTCGACAAAATAGTACGGGAACGTAACATGACGCTGCCCCGCGCCCGCGTCTTCTTCACGCTCAACAAGAAGGATGGAATCAACCAACGCGAGCTCGCCGAACGGCTGGAGCTGGAGACGCCGACACTGGTCAGGATTCTCGACGCGATGGAAGGGCAGGGGTTCGTACAGCGGCGGGTTGCCGGCTCGGATCGCCGCGCGAAGGAAATCTACATCACCGAAACCGGCAAGGTCGTGGCCGGAGAGATCGATGACATCGCCGTGAAAGTGCGCGCTCAGGTCATCGCCGGTATTCCCGAAGACGATCTGAGAACTACTTTGGAAGTGATACGGGCCATGCAAGCCAACCTGCAGGGCATCCGCGGAATTTGAGGTCCTGCCGATGAGCCTCGCCCAGACCGCTAACGACAATGCGGGGCCCCAACCGGCGGACGAGGCAACGGCGAGCGCTCGGCAGACCCCACCGCCACCAGCCGCCGCCGTGCCGGTGCCGAGCTGGAAGATGCCGTTTTATATGGTGGCATCCGTCCTGCTGTTCCTGACGCAAGGCCTCGGCATGAACCTGGTGACGGCCAACATCTATCAGCTTCAGGGTTCTTTTTCCGCTACCACCACGGAGGTTTCCTGGCTCTCGGCAGCCTACATGGCGCCCTATGCCAGCATGTCGATCGCGCTGTTCAAGATCCGCAGCCAATATGGGTTGCGGCGCTTCGCGGAGCTAGGAATTATCTGTTTCGTCATCGCCGCCGTGCTGAACCTGTTCGTGACCGATCTGCATTCGGCCCTCGTCGTTCGCACCCTGAGCGGTATGGCGGCGGCCCCTCTGTCGACGCTCGGCTTTCTCTACATGCTGGAACCGTTTCCGCCTGAACGGAAGCTGTCGCTCGGCATCAGCCTTGCCTTGATGTGCACGCTTTTCGCGTCGCCGGTTGCCCGCATCATCTCGCCGTCGCTCCTGCATTTCGGCGGCTATCAGGCACTCTACATGTTCGAGATGGGGCTGGCGCTTATCGTCCTGCCGATCATCTATCTGCTGCCACTCACGGCGCCGCCCCGGGCAAAGGTCATTCAGGGACTGGATATCTTGAGCTACCTGCTGCTTGCCGTCGGCTTCGGCTGTCTGGCCGTGGTGCTGACGCTCGGGCGGCTTTACTGGTGGTTCGAGGCGCCCTGGATCGGTGTCCTGCTCGCCGTATCGGTGGGATCGGTCGGGACCATGCTGGTGATCGAGCTGCCGCGGGCCAACCCCCTGATCGACTTCCGCTGGTTGTTCTCTGCCGCCAATCTGCGTATGGCCGGCGTTCTTCTCCTTTTCCGCTTCGTGTCCTCGGAGCAGTCGTCCACCGCCGCGAGCTTCTACCAGCAGCTCGGACTTCTGAACGATCAGACGACAACGCTCTACGGGATAATCCTGCTCGCCTCGCTGATCGGCGGTCTCTTCTGTGCGTTCCTGATGACGACCCGCTATGTCGAGACCGCGCATGTGCTGGCCCTCGCGCTGATCGCCGGCGGCGCCTTTCTCGATAGCCAGTCCACCAGCCTGACGCGTCCGCCGCAGATGTATCTCAGCCAGGCCATGGTAGCGGCCGGTGCGGCGATGTTCCTGCCGCCGGTGATGGCGAACGGCTTCAAGACGACGATGGCTCGCGGCATGCAGTACATCGTCAACTTCCTGGTCATCTTCGTTTTCACGCAGAGCATCGGTTCGCTCTTCGCCTCGGCGATGCTCGGAACCTTCGTGACGATCCGCGAGAAGTTCCATTCCAATGTTCTTGTCGAGCACATCCTGTTGCAGGATCCGATCGTGGCGCAGCGTGTTTCGCAGCTCAGCGCGGCATATGGGAAGGTATTGAACGACAAGATGCTGCTGAACGGCGAGGGGCTCGCCCTGCTCGGGCAGCAGGTGACGCGCGAGGCATACATCCTTGCCTACAACGATACGTTCCTGGCGATCGGCTATTCGTCCGTCCTGGGCCTGATCGTCCTTCTTCTTCACCAGGCATGGCGGCGGCTGCCATGGTCCTGGACGGATCGTACCGCAGTCGCCGCATCATAATCGTAATTTCAAGGTTTCCGCATGTCGAAGCTTTTCCGGTCTCCATCGACCATCATCGCCCTCCTTGCCGGCATCGCCGGTGTTCTGCTCGTACTCTACGCCTGGCGCCTGCCGCCCTTCGTGACGTCGGTTGAAACCACTGACAACGCCTATATCAGGGGCTATGTCACAATCATGAGCCCGCAGGTCAGCGGCTATGTCGTCGATGTCCCCGTGAAGGACTATCAGCAGGTCAAGGAGGGTGATGAACTTGCCCAGATCGACGATCGGATCTACGCCCAGAAACTTGCCCAGGCGCGTGCGGCCCTGGAAGGTCAGAAAGCGTCGCTGGACAATTCTCGCCAATCGGAGCTTTCCGCAAAGGCCAGCATAGCCTCGAGCCAGGCGCAGATCGACAGCGCCAATGCCTCGCTGAAGCGGGCGCAGCTGGCCGGGGACCGCGTCAGCAATCTCAGCAATCGTGGTGTCGCATCGCAGAGCGAAACCGAGGCCGCGCAAGCAACGCTCGACCAGGCGAAGGCCGCGGTCAGCCAGGCCGAGGCAGCACTTGAGGTTTCCAAGCAAAGCCTGGCAACGATCATCGTCAACCGGTCGCTGCTGGAAGCCAACGTCTCAAGCGCCGAAGCCGTCGTCCATCTGGCCGAGATCGACCTGCAGAACACCAAGATCGTCGCGCCACGCGACGGCCACCTCGGCGAAGTCGGCGTGCGGATCGGCCAATATGTGGCGGCTGGCACCCAGCTCATGGCGGTGGTGCCCGAGGATGTCTGGGTCGTCGCGAATTTCAAGGAAACGCAGCTTTACGGCATGCAGGTCGGGCAACCCGTGACCATCACGGTCGATGCACTCGGCAGGGAGCGGCTGAAGGGCTACATCGAGCGCTTCTCCCCGGCAGCAGGCTCCGAATTCGCGGTCATCAAGGCGGACAACGCCACCGGTAATTTCGTGAAGATTGCGCAGCGCGTCGGCGTGCGCATCCGCTTCGACGCCGATCAGCCGTCGGTCAAGGACCTCGGGCCGGGCCTTTCGGTCGTCGTCGACGTCGACAAGAACGCGCCACCGCGGCAGAACACGGCCTCCAAATAGCAGAAAGCCCGGCGTGAACCGGGCTTTCGCTTATTCCCGAGAAGATCTCGTGGAAAATTATGCGTCGTCGTCTTCGGCGTTGCCGTCAGCTTCCGGATCGAAGAAGTCTTCAGGACGAAGAGCGTCTTCGTCAACACCGTAGATGGCGTCAACAGACGTCAGGGTTTCGCCCTGCTTCTGACGTTCAGCTTCTTCAGCCGAACGAGCAACGTTGAGCTCGATCTTGATTTCGACTTCGGCGTGAAGCTGAAGTTCGACTTCGTGCAGGCCAATGGCCTTGATCGGCGTGTTCAGGTGAACCTGGTTGCGGCCGATGTTGAAGCCTTCGGCAGCGAGGATTTCAACAACGTCGCGAGCCGCGACCGAGCCGTACATCTGGCCGGTTTCGCCAGCCGAGCGAACGACGATGAAGGACTTGCCTTCGAGAGCGTCGGCAACCGTCTGGGCTTCGGACTTGCGCTCGAGGTTACGAGCTTCGAGCGTTGCGCGCTCGGATTCGAAACGCTTCTTGTTGGCTTCGTTGGAACGAAGAGCCTTGCCGAGCGGCAGGAGGTAGTTACGAGCGAAGCCGTCGCGAACCTTTACGGTTTCGCCCATCTGGCCGAGCTTGGAGATGCGTTCAAGAAGAATGACTTCCATGTTCGTGTTCCTTTCGTGTCTCTAGATTTTCGTGTCTGTCTGTTTGGGGGCATCAGCATCCTTGTTCGGGGTCAGCGCGATCGCCTTGCGGGTATCGCTCAAGCCCAACACGAGGATGAAAAAGGCTGGCACCATCAGGAGTAGCGATGCCAGGTAGCAGAGGATGAGCGCCGGCAAGCGCCAATCCTTGCCGCGCGTGCGGAAGTGCAGCGCGGCGAATCCGGAAAGCAGGAAGCCGGCGCCGAAGGTGCCGACGACAGTTGCTCCGATCATCGCCGGCAGGCCGCCGAAGAAGGTGGCGGCGAGACCGATGAGGAAGATGAAGATCGAATTGCGGTTCATACGCAGCGCCGAGGGGATATCCTCGCGCGGGCGCAGGCCGCGGCCGGATGAGGTGACGATCCGGCTTGCGATGTAATAGGCGGCAAACAGCATGATCACCCACATGCCGCCCTGGATGGCGGGCAGCATGAGCAGGACAAGCGCCTTGGTCTGCGCTGCCACGGCCGGATCTGGCGAAAACTCGGGCTGCTGCTGTGAAAGCGAGCCGAACAGCACGTCGACCAGGCGATCGATAAGCTCGGGGCCGTAACCGATCATCACGCCGACGACGATGACGGCGATCGTGACGAGGCCGCAGAGGTGCAGCAGGATATCCGAAAGCGGATACCAGGCCATCAGATGGTCGGGGCCGCCGATTTCGGAGGCGGGGCGGGCAAGGTTTGCAAGGTGGCTCAGCCAGCCTGCCGGCAGCAGCGTGACCAGCGTCATCATCAGCGCGAAGGTCGGCGAGATGGCGATCGCGCCGAGTGCAGCGGCGGTGACGACGGCAGCGATTGCCGCCATGTTGCCCCAGCCGAGGCCGACGAGAAGAATGGGGAGGGCCGAAGCAGCGTAGAGAACCGCACTGAACGACGGCTGCAGGCTTGCGCCAAGCACCAGGAGTGCGGCGGTCAATCCGGCGAGTGCGCCGATGCCTAGCGTTTTTTTGTCCAGTTTGTTCACGGTCGCTGTCCTGCTTCATCAAGCAGTTAGAGGGTTTTTCCGAATCGGTTTCAGAAAGACCTCAACATGGGTTTTAAGAGTTCCGATCCGCGCCCATCGCGAAAGGGAGAAGGGAAGGCATTTCTGCCTTCCCTCGATTTGGTCTCGTCAGCCGATTAAGCGACGACGTACGGCAGCAGGCCGAGGAAACGAGCGCGCTTGATCGCCTGAGCGAGTTCGCGCTGCTTCTTCTGCGAAACAGCCGTGATACGGGAAGGAACGATCTTGCCGCGCTCGGAAATGTAGCGCTGCAGGAGACGAACGTCCTTGTAGTCGATGCGCGGAGCGTTTGCGCCGGAGAACGGGCAAGTCTTGCGACGACGGTGGAACGGACGACGAACCGGTGCGGAGGAAGATTCAGACATTATCAGTTCTCCTTATGCACGGTCTTCGCGCGGAGCGCGATCGGGACGCGGGCCACGCTGGAAGTCGCCGTCACGACGCGGCGGACGGTCACCGAACTCGCGGCGCGGGCCACGGTCGCCGCCTTCACGCGGGCCGCGGTCGTCGCGGTCGCGCTTCTGCATCATGGCAGACGGGCCTTCTTCGTGAGCTTCAACAGCGATCGTCATGTAGCGCAGGACGTCTTCGCTGATGCGCATCTGACGTTCCATTTCCTGGACAGCAGCCGACGGCGCGTCGATGTCCACGAGAACGTAGTGAGCCTTGCGGTTCTTCTTGATGCGGTAGGTCAGGGACTTGAGGCCCCAGTTTTCTACGCGCCCGACCTTACCGCCGTTAGCTTCGATAACACCCTTGTACTGTTCTACGAGGGCATCGACCTGCTGAGCGGAAATATCCTGTCGGGCAAGGAATACATGTTCATAAAGAGCCATGACAGCTTTGCCTTTCTTGCGTTTTATTCAACCCGATATTCGGCGGCTAAGCCTCAACGACTGCTCCTGATTGGGTAAACCCAGGCAAGAAAAGCGTTCCGAGACGGTCGAGAGCGGAGACACGGGAGGCTGGAACGCTTCCGTTCCGAACGATTTCCCGTGGGAAACCGGCCCTCCGTTCAGCCACCAGCCAGAAGACCGGGTTTTGCGAACAGGGCGGCTTATACGGATTTTTGGCGGAAACGCAAGGGACCGTCAGCAATGTTCTCGTTGCGAGTTCAGCGAAGGCAGCCCCGCCTTGCGCAGGCCGTCGACGAAATGATCGTAATGCGCGGGCGCGACGTAGGGCGTCAGGATCTTCCAATAGTGCTCGAGATCTGCCGGAACGTTTGCCAGAATCTCCGGTATCAGCCGCCGTGCTTCGTCTTGCCGATCGAGCTGCCCGAGGCTTGCAAGCAGCACGACGCGGTTGAAATAGGCGCGGCGCAGGGACAGTCCACGCTCGGAATAATGGATAGCTTCCTCGTAGTTGCCGAGATGGTAGTGCGATAGAGCCAGCCGATCGAGGATGAGATAGGTCAAGGGATCGTGCGGGCTGAGCCGCAGCGCCATGTGAAGCGGGTCATAGGCTTCCGCGAAGTGACCGGTGAAGATGCGGGCCCATCCCAGCCCCATGTGGGCGAGGGCAAAGTTCGGATTGAGATCGATCGCCTGCTGCGCTTCCTCTACCGCGGCGGGGGCGTTGTGCCCAACGAAATGGCCAAGGCACATCGCGTAGTGCGAGTAGGGGTCGCGTGGATCGATGGCCAGCGAGCGCTCGGCAGCGGCCCGAAGCTCACTGCTATCCCTGTCGACCTCGTCGCTGAAGCCGTGAAAGCAGCGCGCGTACAGGGAGCGGGCCAGCATCATGTGCGCTCGGGCAAAGTCCGGGTCGAGTTCGATGGCGCGCCGATGCCAGGCGATGGCCTCGGTAAAATGCTCGGCGGTATCCTGCGCGTTATGCAACCAGGTTCCGCGCATATGGCTCTCGTAGGCGTCGAGATTGCCGGTGGTCCGCAGAAGCGCGCGGCGGCTTTCGCCGATGAGGATTTCCGGTTCGATGGCCCCGACGACGTTCTGGGTAAGCTCGTCCTGAATCGCGAAGATGTCGGCGATCTCCCGGTCGTAGCGTTGCGCCCAGAGATGAACGCCGCTCTCCGCCTCGATGAGCTGGCCGGTAACGCGAACCCGCGACCCGGCGCGGCGCACGCTGCCTTCGACAAGATAGCGGACACCGAGATCGCGCCCGATCTGCTTCACATCGACAGCTCGCCCTTTATAGGCAAACGACGAGTTCTGGGCGATGACGAAGAACCACCGATAAAGCGACAGGGCGGTGATGATGTCCTCCGTCAGTCCATCGGCGAAGAATTCCTGTTCCGGGTCGTCGGACATGTTGACGAAGGGCAGAACCGCGATCGATGGCTTGTCCGGCAGTCTGAGCGGGCCGCCGAGAGCGCCGGTTTCCAGTGGGTCCTCTCCGCCCCAGTGCACACGATGAACGGATACCGGCCGCGGAATGTTCTTCAGGGTGCGGTCGCCCATCGGGATCAGGGGGAAATCCAGTTTCCCCTCGATATGTTCGCGCAATGCGCCCGAGATGCAGATGCCTGAAGGTAGAGCCACTTCCTGCAGCCGCGCCGCAACGTTGACGCCATCGCCTAACAGGTTGCCTCCGGAGACGACGACATCGCCGAGATTGAGGCCCAGGCGGAACTCCATACGCCGGTCGGGCGGCAGGTCCGCGTTGCGCCGATTGAGTGCGCGCTGGATGGCGACCGCGGCGCGAACGCCCTGCACGGCGCTCGGAAATTCAGCAACGACGCTATCCCCGGCACTGCCGAAAATACGGCCGCCATGTTCGCTGACAAGATCGCTGATCGTGGCGCTATAGACGCTCAAGGTCGCAAGCGCATCTTCCTCGTTGGCTGCAACAAGGCGGCTGTAACCGGCAACGTCGCCGGCAAGGATGACTGCGAGCTTTCGTTCCACGGCACAAGGCTCCTGCGGCGCTGCCAGAGCTCTGTGAACCTAGCTGAAATGCCCCGAGCGGAGAAGCAAAATCGCTTTGCTCGTTGAACGTGCTTTTGTTTTCGGGCCATGGGGCGCGTCTGGCACGCGCAGGTCTGGCACGCGCAGAAAGAACCCGGCCGCACACCGGCCGGGTCGATATGCCTTAGATCGACATCGGATACTGACGGTGAACCGCCTCGATCTCCGTCATCACCTCATGCGACAGCTTCAGGCCGATCGCGCCGATGTCCGTTTCGAGCTGCTTCATCGTCGTTGCACCGATGATGACCGATGCCATGAAGCGGCGTGTCAGGCAGAAGGCGAGCGCCATCGCCGAGGGGTCGAGGCCATGGCGAGCAGCGATCTCCAGATAGGCCTTCGTTGGTGCCTCCTGCAAAGGCTGCAGGCGGCCGCCAAGATCGCTGTTGATCGAGCCGCGCGAGCCTTCGGGTTTGGCGCCTCCGACATATTTGCCGCTGAGGATGCCGCCGGCGAGAGGCGAGTAGGCGAGCAGGCCAATATCCTCGTGATGCGACAGTTCTGCGAGGTCGAGGTCATAGTGCCGGTAGAGCAGATTGTACTCGTTCTGGATGGTCGCGACGCGCGGCAGTCCGAGCGTCTCTGAAAGCGTGAGATACTTTTGCGTGCCCCAGGTCGTCTCGTTGGATAGGCCGATCGCCCGCACCTTGCCCTCCTTCACGAGCTCGCCCATCGTTTCGAGAATCTCGGTGATGTTGGCGATTGCCTTGGCACGGTCCTGCTTGAAGGGATCGTAGTGCCAGTTCTGGCGGAAGTGGAAATGGCCGCGGCTTGGCCAGTGGATCTGGTAGAGATCGACATAGTCAGTCTTCAGCCGCTTCAGGCTTGCCTCGATCGCGAGGCGGATATTCTTCGCATCGGCGCCGTCACCACCGCGCAGATAGGAGCGGCCGGGGCCCGCAACCTTCGTGGCGAGCACGATGTCCTTGCGCTTGCCGCTCTTCTGGAACCAAGTGCCGATGTAGTCTTCCGTCAGTCCCTGCGTCTCCGCCGAAACCGGCGTGGTCGGGTAGAGCTCGGCCGTATCGAAGAAGTTGACGCCCTTCTCGACGGAATAATCCATCTGCTCATGCGCTTCGGCTTCGGTGTTTTGCGTGCCCCAGGTCATGGTGCCCAGGCAGATTTCGGACACGGAAATATCGGTGCGGCCAAGTTTCTTGTATTTCATCTGAAAGCCTTGAAGGTGATCTGAAAAAGGATTGGTCTGAAAGACGGGCGCAAATCTAGACCGGAATCGAGCAAGCGCAAGAGGTAAAGCCAGCCTTTCTCGCAGCCGCGAAAGCCTTGGAACGCGGGCGTCCGCCACTTGACTCTGCAGGAAAGAATGTCAATTGGAGGCGAAATAACCAGAGGTCCATTTAAAAAAGGACATAGGAATGAGCATCGCTTTTACATTTCCGGGACAAGGCAGCCAGGCTGTCGGCATGGGCAAGGATTTTGCCGAGAATTACGCCGAGGCGCGCGCTGTCTTCCAAGAAGTCGACGACGCTCTGGGTGAAAAGCTGTCGGAGACCATGTTCAATGGTCCGGAAGACAAGCTGACCCTGACGGCCAACGCACAGCCGGCCCTGATGGCGGTCTCGATGGCGGTCATCCGCGTCCTCGAAGCCAAGGGCGTGGACCTCAAGGCGAAAGTCTCCTATGTCGCAGGCCATTCGCTCGGCGAGTACTCCGCCCTCTGTGCAGCCGGAACCTTCTCGCTAACCGACACCGCGCGCCTGCTGCGCATTCGCGGCAATGCCATGCAGGCTGCCGTGCCTGTTGGCGTTGGCGCCATGGCTGCGATCATCGGCCTGGAACACGCTGACGTCGTTGCTGTCTGCGAAGAAGCTTCTGCCGTCGGATCCTGCCAGATCGCCAACGACAACGGTGGTGGTCAGATCGTCATTTCGGGCGAGAAGGCAGCCGTCGAAAAGGGCGCCGCGATCGCGACCGAAAAGGGTGCCAAGCGCGCGATCCTTCTGCCGGTTTCCGCTCCCTTCCATTCCTCGCTGATGGCTCCGGCTGCGGACGCGATGCGCGAAGCGCTGGCAACGGTCAAGAAGTCCAATCCGGTCGTGCCTATTATCGCCAACGTCCGCGCGGCACCCGTGACCGATGCCGACGAGATCGCAACGCTGCTCGTGGAACAGGTGACGGGCCAGGTTCGCTGGCGCGAAACGGTTGAATGGTTTGCCGCCAACGGCGCGACGACACTTTACGAGATTGGCTCCGGCAAGGTCCTGACCGGTCTCGCGCGCCGTATCGACAAGACTGTGAACGGCATTGCCGTCAACACGCCTGCCGATATCGATGCGGCTGTTGCCGCCCTGATGGCCTGATAGATTTAACGATTACAAGGAACACTTCCATGCTCGATCTTTCCGGCCGCAAGGCTCTGGTCACCGGCGCCTCTGGCGGCATCGGTGAAGAAATCGCCCGCCTCCTGCACAAGCAGGGCGCCATCGTCGGTCTGCACGGCACCCGCGTCGAGAAGCTCGAGGCGCTGGCAAACGACCTCGGCGATCGCGTCAAGATCTTCCCGGCAAACCTTGCCGACCGCGACGAAGTCAAGGCGCTCGGCGTCAAGGCCGAAGCCGACCTCGAAGGCGTCGACATCCTCGTCAACAACGCCGGCATCACCAAGGACGGCCTCTTCGTTCGCATGAGCGACGAGGACTGGGATAACGTCATCGAAGTGAACCTGACGGCGATGTTCCGCCTGACCCGCGAGCTGACGCATCCGATGATGCGCCGCCGCTATGGCCGCATCATCAACATCACCTCCGTTGTCGGCGTGACCGGTAATCCGGGCCAGGCGAACTACTGTGCCTCGAAGGCCGGGATGATCGGCTTCACCAAGTCGCTGGCCCAGGAGATCGCAACCCGCAACGTCACCGTCAACTGCGTGGCTCCGGGTTTCATCGAAAGCGCCATGACCGGCAAGCTGAACGACAAGCAGAAGGAAGCGATCATGGGAGCGATCCCGATGAAGCGCATGGGCACGGGCGCTGAAGTGGCCTCCGCGGTCGCCTATCTCGCTTCGTCGGAAGCCTCTTATATGACAGGCCAGACGCTGCACGTAAACGGCGGCATGGCCATGATCTGAAACGGGAAACTGCCTCTTGAGGCAGTTTTCCCCGCAATAGCGTGTTGACCAACCCGATGGGGTTGATTTTCTGGCTTTGCGGCAGACTTAAACCGTGTTAAGCGGGCCATTGACTGTGAACAGTCTCCCGAGAAAGAAGACGGACCGGCGGGCTTTTGTGCAAGCCTGGGACATTTCTGGCAGCCGGGTTGAAAGAGTTTGCCGAAGGTGACTTCAAAAGCGCCGCAGGCTGAAACAGGGTAGGGATGTCACAAGGCATTCTGATCAGACATAAGGTCGAGGAAACCGACATGAGCGATATCGCAGAACGCGTAAAGAAAATTGTTATTGATCATCTTGGCGTCGATGCCGACAAGGTTGTCGAAGGCGCAAGCTTCATCGACGATCTGGGCGCTGACTCGCTCGACACCGTCGAACTGGTCATGGCATTCGAAGAAGAATTCGGCGTCGAAATTCCTGATGACGCTGCAGACTCGATCCTGACGGTCGGCGACGCTGTAAAGTTTATCGAAAAGGCTCAGGCTTAATCCTGAGCACTTGAGAAAGGGCGGACCCAGAGTCCGCCCTTTTTATTTCTGGCATGGCTCCAAGAACATAAAAGGCGGGGGAATGCAGTCGATGAGACGGGTGGTTATAACAGGTACGGGCATGGTATCGCCCCTGGGATGCGGAACGGAAGTGACGTGGTCCCGATTGCTTGCGGGCCAAAATGGCGCCCGGCTGGTCACCGAGTTCGAAGTCGACGATCTTCCCGCAAAGATTGCCTGCCGTATTCCTGTTGGCGATGGCACTAACGGCACGTTCAACGCCGATGACTGGATGGAGCCGAAGGAACAGCGCAAGGTTGATCCTTTCATCATCTACGGCATGGCCGCCGCGGACATGGCGCTGAACGATGCGAACTGGCATCCGCAGACGGACGAGGAGCAAATCTCCACCGGCGTGCTGATCGGTTCCGGCATCGGCGGCATCGAGGGCATCGTCGAAGCGGGCTATACGCTTCGCGACAAGGGCCCCCGCCGTATCTCTCCGTTCTTCATTCCAGGTCGCCTGATCAATCTCGTATCCGGCCAGGTTTCTATCCGCCACAAGCTGCGCGGTCCGAACCACTCGGTTGTTACCGCATGCTCGACCGGCGCTCACGCGATCGGCGACGCTGCCCGGCTGATTGCATTCGGCGATGCGGACGTCATGGTCGCGGGCGGCACGGAATCTCCGGTCAGCCGTATTTCCCTGGCGGGCTTCGCGGCCTGCAAGGCGCTGTCCACGCAGCACAACGACGATCCGACCAAGGCATCGCGTCCCTATGACAAGGACCGTGATGGTTTCGTCATGGGCGAAGGCGCCGGTATCGTCGTTCTTGAGGAGCTTGAGCACGCCAAGGCTCGTGGCGCCAGGATTTATGCCGAAGTTGTCGGCTATGGTCTCTCGGGCGACGCCTACCATATCACTGCTCCGTCGGAAGACGGCGAGGGCGCCGGCCGCTGCATGGCCGCTGCCCTGAAGCGTGCGGGCCTGACGGCTGCCGATGTCGACTATATCAACGCCCATGGCACATCGACCATGGCTGATACGATCGAACTCGGCGCCGTCGAGCGTCTGGTCGGCGATGCGGCGTCGAAGATCTCGATGTCGTCGACGAAGTCCGCAACCGGCCACCTGCTCGGTGCCGCCGGTGCGATCGAAGCGATCTTCGCGACGCTCGCGATCCGCGACAACATCGCGCCTCCGACGCTCAATCTCGACAATCCCGAGCGCGAGACTGCGATTGACCTTGTCCCGCACAAGGCGCGCCAGCGCGAGATCAATGTTGCACTGTCGAACTCGTTCGGATTCGGCGGTACGAACGCATCGCTGGTACTCCGCCGCCACGTCGGCTGATAGACCTGGCGTCCTGACGGCCCTCGGGCAACGCGCAAGGCGGGTTGCCCACCTGTATTTTGCCGCATTGCTTCGCGAGAAGCGGGATGTAGGCCAAGCTTAGAGGATTGCCGGTGAACGATACGAACCAGAGCAACGACACGATTGGCCAGCAGGGCCAGCAGTCGCAGAACGGGCCGTTCATTCCGAAATCGCCCGCCGAAGCGCTGCGACCGGAGCGCGTGCCGGAGCCGCCGAAGCGCTCCAAGAAGGCGCGTAGCCAAGTCGTTATCTTCCTCAACTTCCTGATGACACTGGTGGTGCTGGGCTGCGCGGGCGCGGTTCTGATCTTCTATTACGCGATCTCCGCCTATCAGGAGCCTGGCCCCCTCGAGACGAATACGAACTTCATCGTTCGCGGCGGCGCCGGCGTTGCCGAAATCGCCTCCAATCTCGAGCGTAACAACATCATCTCCGACAGCCGCGTTTTCCGCTATTTGACGGCGACGCACCTTGAAAAGGGCGAGAGCCTCAAGGCCGGCGAGTATGAGATCAAGGCGCACGCATCCATGAACGATATCATGGAGCTGCTGAAATCGGGCAAGTCGATCCTCTATTCGGTCGCCTTCCCCGAGGGGCTTACCGTTCGGCAGATGTTTAACCGCATGAACGAGGATACCGTTCTCGAAGGCGATCTGCCGACAGCGCTTCCGACGGAAGGAAGCCTGCGCCCCGATACCTACAAGTTCTCGCGCGGAACGAAGCGTTCCGAGATCGTCGAACAGATGGCCGCCGCACAGCAGAAGCTCGTGGACCAGGTTTGGGACAAGCGCGATCCGTCGCTGCCTTTGAAGTCGAAAGAAGAGTTGGTAGCGCTTGCCTCGATCGTCGAGAAGGAGACAGGCGTCGCGGACGAACGCGCCCATGTTGCCTCCGTCTTCCTGAACAGATTGTCCAAGGGCATGCGTCTGCAGTCCGATCCCACGATTATCTACGGTCTCTTCGGTGGAGACGGGAAGCCGGCCGACCGGCCGATCTACCAGTCCGACCTGAAGAAAGAGACGCCCTTCAACACCTACGTCATCAAGGGGCTGCCGCCGACGCCGATTGCCAACCCGGGGCGTGATGCGCTGGAGGCTGTTGCCAATCCCTGGAAGACGCAGGATCTCTATTTCGTCGCCGACGGCACGGGCGGTCACGTTTTCGCGGCGACGCTCGAGGAGCACAATGCGAACGTCAAGCGTTGGCGCAAGCTCGAGGCTGACAAGGGCGCGGATCCGAATATTGCCGTAGACGGCCAGCCAGACGGAACGGCGCCTGCGGAAACGCCGCCTGCACCGGCTCCGAAGAAAAAGAAAACCAACTGATTTCGGAGGATCGAATGGCTCTTCAGTCTATGACCGGTTTCGCGCGTCGTGAGGGCACGACGGGGCGCTGGCGCTGGGCCTGGGAGCTGCGCTCGGTCAATGGCAAGGGGCTGGACGTAAGATTGCGGCTGCCGCCGGGCCTCGACAAGCTGGAGGCCGATGTGCGCCGGTTCGTCGGCGAACAGTTCAGCCGCGGCAACATGCAGGTTTCGCTTTCCGTTTCCACCAGCGAGAACCGCCTGGAGACCGTCCTGAACCAGGAGGCGCTGGCGGCTGTTCTGTCCCTGCGCGACCAGCTGGGCGGCATCATCGATCCGGCGCCGCTGCAGCTTGATACACTGCTGTCGATCCGTGGGATCATCGACTTCCGCGAACCCGAAGATAGCGAAGACGCGATCGTACTGCGCGACGCGGAAATCATGGATGGCTTGAAGGCGGCTTTGTCGGACCTTTGCCTCATGCGAGAAAGCGAAGGCAGCGCATTGGCGCGGGTGCTGCTGGATCACGTCGCCACGATCGAGACCTTGACGCAGACCGTTGAGCGGGATCCGTCGCGCTCGACCGCCGAGATCGTCGCGAAGCTGTCGGCGCAGGTCGCGATGTTGATGGAAAGCGCGAAAACGTTCGATCGCGACCGGCTTCACGCAGAAGCCGCACTGCTGGCGACGAAGGCGGATCTGCGCGAGGAAGTCGACCGCCTGAAGGCGCATGTCGCCGCGGCGCGCGATTTGCTCGCCAAGGGTGGCCCGGTCGGCCGCAAGCTGGATTTTCTTGCGCAAGAATTTAACCGCGAATCGAATACCATTTGCTCGAAATCGAATGCTGCCGCCGTAACCGCCGCCGGCATAGAGCTGAAGGTGGTCATCGACCAGTTCCGCGAGCAAGTTCAGAATTTGGAGTGAAACATGAGCCCGGCTTCATCGAGTATGCCTATCAAGATCGCCCGACGCGGGCTGATGCTTGTTCTTTCTTCGCCGTCCGGTGCAGGCAAGTCGACCATTGCCGGCAATCTCCTGCGCGATGACCACAGCCTGGAAATCTCCATCAGCGTAACGACGAGAGCAAAGCGGCCGAGCGAGATCGCTGGCAAGCACTACCACTTCATCACTGTTCCGCAGTTCGAGAGAATGCGTGACGCAGGTGATCTGCTGGAATGGGCGGAGGTCCACGGGAATTTCTATGGCACTCCCCGCGAGCCGGTCGAAGCCGCCATGGCCGATGGTCGCGACATGCTGTTCGATATCGACTGGCAGGGCGCGCTCCAACTGCAGGAGAAGATGAAGGCCGATATCGTCTCGATCTTCGTGCTGCCGCCGACGATGACCGAGCTTCAGTCACGGCTGCATCGTCGCGCCGAGGATTCGGAAGACGTCATCCGGACCCGGCTGCTGAACTCTCGTGCTGAAATCGAGCGCTGGCGTGAATACGACTACGTCATCGTCAACGATGATCTGGACGAAGCCTTCCGCAATGTAAGCTGCATCGTCAATGCCGAGCGTGTCCGTCGCGACAGGCGTCACGGCCTGTTCGACTTCGTCAAGGGCCTGTTGACCGAAGAGCCAAATCTTTAAGCCGGTATCTTTGCTGATCAATCGCGCCTTATAGCTGCTGCCTCTAGAGGCAGTTGGCCAGACGTACGAATTCTTCCACGGAGAGCGTTTCTGCGCGGCGAGACGGGTCGATCTCTGCCTTGTTGAGCAACGTCTCCCCACCGAGCGGCTTGAGGCTCTGGCGCAGCATCTTGCGGCGTTGACCGAACGCCGCATGCGTCACCTTCTCGAGGTTGCCGACGGCGCACGGCGCAGGGTTCTCGTTCGGCGTCAGATGGACGACGGTCGAGGTAACTTTCGGCGGTGGCGTGAAGGCTTGCGGCGGGATGTCGAACGCCATACGCGCCGACGTGCGCCATCCGCAGAGAACGCCGAGCCGGCCGTAGTGATCGTCGTCCTCGGTCGCGACGATACGCTCGCCGACTTCCTTCTGGAACATGAGCGTCAGCGAGTCCCAGAACGGGGGCCACTGCTTCGGCAGGATCCAGTTGACGAGAAGCTGCGTTCCGACATTGTAGGGGAGGTTGGCAATGATCTTGACCGGACCCTCCGACGCCATCGCCTCGAAATCGGTCTTCAGCGCGTCACCCTCGATGACCTCCAGGCGTCCGGGGTAATGATCGGATATTTCCGCCAGAGCCGGCAGGCAGCGCGTATCGCGCTCGACCGCAATGACCTTCTTGGCGCCGAGCGCCAGGATCGCTCGAGTCAGGCCGCCCGGGCCGGGACCCACCTCGAACACGGTCGCACCCTCCAGGGAGCCCGCCGTGCGCGCAACCTTCTGGGTAAGATTGAGATCGAGCAGGAAGTTTTGCCCCAGAGCCTTGCGGGCGTCGAGCCCATGCCGCTGAATGACGTCACGAAGTGGCGGAAGCCCGTCCAGAGCCGCCATCAGTGGCGGCCCTCTACGACCCGTCCGAGATGCGCAGCAAGCTTCAGCGCGGCAACGAGGCTGCTGTCCTTGGCAAGGCCCTTGCCGGCAATGCCGAAGGCCGTGCCGTGATCGGGGGATGTCCGAATGAAAGGAAGCCCCAGCGTGACGTTGACGGCGTCATCGAAACCCAGCGCCTTGGCGGGAATGAGAGCCTGATCGTGATACATGCACACCGCGACGTCGTAACGCTCGCGGGCGGAATCGTGGAACATCGTATCTGCGGGCAGGGGACCGATGGCGTCTATGCCCTCGGATCGCAGAAACTGCACCGCGGGTCTGACGATAGTCTCATCTTCCCGTCCGATCGTGCCGTCTTCGCCGGCATGTGGATTGAGGCCAGCGACAGCGAGGCGCGGATTGGCGATGCCAAAGCGTTCCTTGAGGTCGGTATGCGCAATCCGGCAGGTTTCGATGATACTTTCTGCGGTCAGCGCCTGCGGCACATCCTTGATCGGAACGTGGATCGTCACCGGAATGGCTCGCAGTTTCGGTCCGGCAAGCATCATGACCGGCGTGATCGGTTTGCCGGTCTCCCGGCTCGCAAGCTCGGCCAGGAATTCCGTATGTCCGGGGAAGCGGAAGCCGCTCTCGTAGAGTACCGACTTGGCGATCGGATTGGTAACCACGCCGAGTGCGTCGCCTGCGATCGTCAGCGAAACAGCCTTCTCGATGGCGGCAATCGTTCCCTTTGCTGTCGCGACATGGGCCTCGCCAGCCGCGACGTCGACGCCAGCGGCGATCGGCAGGACCGGGAGCGTGTCAGGAAACAACGCACCAGCCTCGTCACAAGTCGCCTCGCGGATCGAAACGGAAATCTCAAGCTGTCTGGCGCGCGCGGCGAGAACGTCAGGATCGCCGATGAAAATGAATGTCGGCAAGCCAAGCTCGCGCCTGCGAGCCCAGGCCATCAATGTCACATCTGGGCCGATACCGGCAGGATCGCCTTGCGTAAGGGCTAGTGGCCGCGAAAAGGGAACGGTCATGGAGCCTCAGGGGCGCAGAATCTGCGCCTTTTTGCGCAGTTCTTCCAGATATTTCGTGGAGTTTTCGTTTTCCGGAGCCGCGTTCTTGCCCTTCGCGCTGTTCAGATCTTCTTGACGGAAGACCATCTCAGCGGCCTGGTCGTCGGAAACCTGGCGCTGACTGCAGATGCCGAGATACTCGACGCCCTTGTCGGTCACGCGTGTGCCTGTCGTGTTGCCCTTGGCCTGTTCGACGAGCGGCTTCCACTCAGGCGGAAGTTCCGGGGCAAGCATTCGCCCAAGTTCGCGCACGGAAACATCGCGCATTGTCGCGGCGAAGACCTTCGCCTGCTCACAGCCCGGATACTTCGAGCGCGACGCTTCAGCTTCGCTCTTGCGCTTTCCGACGATGCCCTTCTTGTTCGCTGGCACCACGAAAATCACCTGCTGCAGGATATACTCGGTGGTTTCGGGCTTCTGCTTGTTGTTCTGCATCATGCGCGAGACGAGGTCGGCGTTCGACATCTTGCTGGACGAGCCATAGCGGGCGTTGACAAGGCGAGGCCAGCTCATCTGCACGGCGATGAATGCCTTGAAATGTTCGACACCCACGCCCGACTGGTTCAGAATCTGCGTCATCTGCGCAGTCGTCAGCTTGTTACCCGACGAGAAGCGGGCAAAGGAGGCGTCGACATCATCCTTGGAAACAGACATGCGCACGCGGGAAATTTCCTGCTGCTTCAATGTCTGCTCGATAAGTTGCTCTTCAGCAGCCTTGCCGTCGGCCTTCTGATGTTGAAGACGAAGAAAGGCCTGACGCTTGGCGACATCGCCGCTGGTGATTGCCGTGCCGTTGACCACGACCTTGACTTCGCTTGCGGCGAGAGCCTTGCCTGCCTGCGGTGCAACCAAAGCCGCCAGCATCGTAAACGCCACGGCTGCGAATGCCGTTTTGACGGACTTTCCAGCGTCAATCATCTATTATCGACCCTTCCCATTGACGCGGCTTTCGAGAGCCACGCTCATACCTTATCGAGACGAAGCGGCATTGCTGCACACGATCGATCCAGCATATGCCCCATAAGTCGGCTAGCGACAATGTCCTGCATAGCCATACGGCGAAAGAAAGGCCCTTTCTTTCGCCGTAGGTCAAAACAACTAGTAGATGCTTGTGTTTGCGACGTCGCCCGAGCCGAGGTTCAGGTCGCCGAGAGTGCGGAACGTCAGCTTCGCGCCGATCGTCCAGTCGCTTGCCGACTCGTCGCTCAAGTCACGCTTGTCGGTATAGGCGATCGTGAAGATCGTGCACTCGTCCTCATAGGAGAGACCGACCATCTGGCGGCTTACGACGTTGTTGTGCAAGTCGTAGGCGACGCCACCGAAGATGGACCAATAGTCCTTGAACTTGACGGTCGCTCGTGCCTGAACTTCGTCGTTGTCTGTGGTGAAGCCGTATTCAGGCTGCGCCGAAACGTGCGTGTAGAGAAGTTGGCTCTGGAACACGTCCGTCTGGAAGCCGGCCGTCAGATCACCTCGACGCAGATCGAAGCTCTTTTCGTCAAGCCGGTAGGATGCCGCGAAGGCAAAGCCCTGCGGGGTCTCGATGCCACCAAGCCCGACATAGTCGGAGCGGGTGTTTTCAAGCCCGGAATCAGCGCCGACATTGACGAGGTCGGAGGTGTCGAACGAGTTCTGGCCGCCAAGCTGGTAGGACTGCCCGAAGATGCCGTGCAGCTTGTAGCCGTTGTCGAACGTGCCGGTGTACTGGATGCCGACGTTCGCGCGGGTGCCGCCTTCGATACGGTCATAGCCGGAGAACTTGTCGCGCTCGAAAAGGTTGGTCGCGTCGAAAACGAAGCTCTGTGCGTCTTCGTTCGGCAGGGCGCCGGCCAGCGATTCGTTCGGACGCGCATAGACCTGGACGATCGGCTCGAACAGGTGCGTGCTGTTCTCAGTCGTTGCGAGGATCGGATAACGCATCTCGAGACCGGCGGTAATCATGCCACGTGTGGCCGCATCGCCGGTATCGTAGTCACCACCGTAAGAGAACCCGGAAATCGAATTCGGATTGTCCATGTTGAGTGCGATCGCGTCACCACGGGCCGCAAGCAACGGTGTGATCAGAACGCCTGCGGGGGTCACGAAGGTACGCTTCCACTCAAGCTCACCGGTGAGGCGCGACGTTTGCCCCTGCAAACCGCGGAAGCGGTCGAAACCCGCGACGTCGTATGCATCATCGTGCGTACGCGAGATATTCGTGAAGTTGATATTCCCGGAAAGCTCGCCGCCGGCCAGAGGCTGTGGCGCGACGAAGTGATAGTCCATGACAGGATAGACGATCGCCTGCTGCTTTTCAGCAACGTTCGCCGGGTCTGCATCCTGGACGTCGAAGTAGAACGAACGCAGGTCGAAGTAGTTACGCGTCCCAAGACCGGTCAGGTAGACCTGGTTGGTATGCGTCGTTTGGTTCAGACCCTTCAACTCGTACGTACGAGAGAAGTTGTTGTCGCTCTGCACCATGACGTCCCAGCCGAACGTCCAGCGCGGATTGATCTTGAACTCCGCCTTGGAGGCAACGACGCCGCGGAAATCGTTCTCGGCATCGCTCGTTCCGTCCGTGAACTTATCGCGGCTCATCTGATCGATGCCGGCAATGCGCAATGTATGCGTACCGTTCTCGAAGCGCTGACGGAACTCGGTATCGAGCAGGAAGCCCTGGGTCGTGTAGCCGGTTCCCGTGACAGTCGCGTCCATGCTCGGCGATATCACGTAGTAATACGGGACGGAGACGCCGAATCCGAGGTTCTGCGCCGAGCTGTAGCTCGGGAACAGGAAGCCGGACTTTCTCTTGACGGTATTATCAGGCACTTCCAGCCACGGCACATACGCGATCGGATGTCCGAGAAGCTCCAGACGGGCTCTCTCCAGGCGAATCGTGTGCTTCTCGCCGTTCTGAATGACGCGCTCCGCCTTCACCTGCCAGAAAGGCGGCTTCTGCGGGTTTTCCGCGCAAGGCAGACAGGCGGTGTAGACGCCCTTGTTCAGGATCATCTGCGTGCTGCTGACGCGCTCGCCGCTCTCTGCAACGAGGCGGGTGTTATCAGCCGTCTCGATGCGCAGCGAATTGATGAACCCGTTGGCGAAATCGTCCGTGACGTCGAGCTTATCCGCATACATGCGGTTACCGTCGGGGCTGACGAGCTCGACATTTCCGAGCGCCATCAACCGGCCGGTCTTCTGATTATATTCGACGCGCTGCGACACCATCTTATAGCCGGCGTAGTTGATCTGTACGCCGCCGATGGCGGAAACGATTTCCGCGTCCTTGTTGTAGACAAGCTCATTGGCCGAAAGAAGCATCTTCGCTTCTGCCGGAACGTTTGGCTTTATGTTTTGTAAAGCGTCCTGTGCGAATGCCACCGGAACGCTGCAAGTATAGGTACTCAGTGCTACGCCTGCTAACAGGGCAACCAACTGCTTACGAACAATCTTGCGGTTGCCTGCCGCCACTAGCCATCCTCCTGATGAAGCAGAATTGTTGCACCCAGAGCCAAGGCGACGATGACCGGAATCCACGTCGCCACGAAAGGCGGGACAACCCCACTGCTTCCGAATGCTTTTACAAGCACGGTGACCACATAAAGCACGAAGCCTGACAGGATTCCACCTAGAATCACTGACCTCGATTGGTTGAACCGGCTAAATTTTAGGGACACTGTTGCAGCAATGAGAGTCATCGCCACGAGCAGCAACGGCTGCGACAACAGAGAGTGGAATTGAGTCTCCAGAGCCTTGGTCGGAATCCCGAAGGATTTCGCGATTTCGATTCGGCGGGAGAGATCAAAAAAGCCAATGGTTTCAGGGTTGGTAAGCCGCTGTTGGATGAAGTCCTGTTTCAAATTGGTGCGAACCCGCACCTCATCCTTGCGACTTGCTATTTCACCTGGCCGACGCTCGACAACGTTCTTAAGAAGCCAGTAACCATCTTCCAATTTTGCGGTCGCCGCGTCCTGTCTCAGAATGATGTGCGCGCCCGAATCGAAGTGTACGAATACGGCATCCACGAGCATCGTTCCGTCGTCGACAACGCTGTGCGCGCCGATGACGACATCGTCGTCCTTGCTGATCTGGCGGATCCACGGCACCTGCGGAGCGCTGGTGGCAGCGCCGTTGTCGCCACGCCAGTTGCTTTCCACTTGAGCTGCCTGTCGCTGTCCCCAAGCGGCCAGCGGATTGAGCGCTGCGATCACGCCGAGCCCGAGGAAAAACGCGCCGGCTATGAACGGCGACATGAATTGCCAAACAGAAATGCCGGCGGCACGGGTCACGACGAGTTCGTACTTGCGGTTCAGACCGATGAGCACGGTCATGCCGACAAACAGCGCAATGAACGGCACGGTCTGTTGCAGAATAAGCGGGAGGCGGACCGCGGTCATCAGAAGGCCACCGGCGACCGTATAGCCCGGAAGGCTGGCCATGCGGCTTGCCGTCTCACTGAAATCGACGAGGAACACGATCCCGGTCACGCCGAGGAAAAACCAGACGGTCGTCGATATGTAACGGCGAAAAAAATAACGGCCGAGCGTTCCGAAGATCATGCGCGACCTCCAGCGGACGGCCCTGCGGCGCCGCGTCGGCTCTTCACCAATTTGCGCCATACCATCGCGATGCGGTCGCTGACGAAAGACGCCAGGGACAGGCGTTTGGGGAAGACGATCGATACGACTGCAAGCGCACTCGCGGCAATGGGTATCGCGTAGAGAACACCGATGAACATCGGCTTCGTATCAATCTGATTGGCGGCATAGAAGGTCGCCCAGCGAATCGTGAAGGCCAGCACCAGCGCAGAGACCATCGGATGCAATCGCGCCTCACGGTGCGACCGCGCGTCACCCGCGATCGCCAGCGATACCAGCGCAAATACCATCGGAAGCAGCCAGTCGCTTAGACGCCGATGAAGTTCGGCTCGGTAGGTACCAGGACGGGATATGTAGTCCTTGTCGTTCTTGTCGGGATCCAGGAGGAACGAGAGTTCACGGTCCGACGCCCGAAGCGATGCCTGGCCGCGGTTCTGGGTAAGATCCGAGAGATCGAAGGAATAGGAATCGAAACGGATGACAGAGACATCGCCAGTCGTCGTTTTCCGGTGCACTTCGCCATCATGCATGATCAGCGAAGTACCCTTCGCATCCACGGCACCTTCGCGGGCATAATAGATAAGCTCAAAAGCCGGATCGCGTTCGTCGACGACGAAAAGCCCCTTGAGAATGCGTCCCGAAAGCCTCTCTGAAATCTGGACGTAAAGGCCGTTGTCGATCCGGCGGAAATTCTTCTCTTCGATGACGGTCGAAAGCAGATCGGCGTAGGCGGCTGCGATCATCTGGCGTGCGCCGGATTTCGCCTTCGGCTCGATGACATTGTCGACCAGGAAGGAAAACGCGCTGATGAGGGCGGCTAGGACGAGAATCGGTCGCAGGATCGTGCTGCGGCGAGCGCCGGCTGCGTCGATAACCGCGAGTTCGGAATCGTTGTTCATCGTCGTCAGCGTCTGCGTGATGCCGATGACAAGCGCGAATGGCAGGACGACAGGAATGATCGACGGCAGAATCAGTGTCGCGAGCTTTGCGAACGAGCCTATCGACTGGCCGCTATCGGTCACCAGATTGATGCGCTGCAGCACCTGCGTCGTCCAGATGATCGCAAGTACGGGCAAAAGGGCCACGAGAAACATCTGGCCAACGCGCCGCATTATGTATGTTTCAAGCAGTTTCATGCATGCCCTTGAACGCTCTTTGCGAACTTGTCCCGCTTCGCAGCGGAACCTCATCTACGCTCTTTGGTTCGCATTTGCGACAAGGCACATTCGAAAATTCATTCAAATTTCAGTTTTTTTTCAGTGTGTGGCGAATCGGTTAGCATCATCGTGGCGGTGAAGACGACGAGCGATGACAGCCATCCGAGCATGACGTCCGAAAGGTAGTGGGCGCCGAAGGAAAGCCGCAGAAGCGCCACCAGCAGGGAAATGGCGCCCATCGGCACGATGGCTGCGCCTCGCAAATGACGGGGCACAAGGAACGCAAGACAGAAAAGCCAGCCCGCCGCCGCGGCCTCTCCGGAGACGAACGAACAGTTCGTCAGGCATTTCCCGGCCATGGAGCCGGCCTGGACGAAGTCGAACGGCCCGCCGAAATCGATGGTCTGCGAGGGCCGCGGACGGCCCCAGTAACTCTTCAAAATGACGTTGACCAGGAGAATCGGCCCGAGGACCAACGACGAAAGCGCGATCCGCAAAGCCCGGGCGCGGACGGCGTTGAATGTCGCGCCATATTCCTCGTAGCAGGCAAACAGCTTCCAGAGCATGACAATCGCGATCAGATAGGGCAGGCGGAAGAGAAACGATCGAACGGCACGCAGCGCCGATTCGCTTCGATAGGGAAAGCTTCCGCAGTGCTCTTTCAGAGAGCCATCGAGACAGGTCTTCGCCCTGAAAAATTGTTCGGCGACATAGAGATCCAGCGATGGGAATAGGTCGAAAAAGATAAGCAGCGCAAACCATGCGGCAAACAGAAGGAAGAAGGCGTGGGCAGCCCGGTTCGGGCCAGGCTCGCCAAGCGTCACCAACAGGCTTTTAGCGTCAGATATCATCGCCGAAGACACGCGGTTGATTGTCGCTCGGGATCATGAGCAATCAAAATGACACGCGTTTGAATGTCGGCGGGGGAGGCAAGAACGGCACAGGTGGTCGCATCGTCTTGTTTTCGACGCTGAAACCCGAAATGATGCGCGCAGAGAGGATTTCCAAAAGAATCCCACTGGAGAAGACATGTCAGCTAAGTTCGAGATATCGTTTGAAAAGACCGCGGAACCAACCGGCGGATACGCAATCCTTCTGAAGGCCAGCGAAGCCGAAACCGCTGCCGGCGCCAAGGTGGTCGACCCGGCTTCGGTGATTGCCAGAGCCTCCAATGTCGCCGGTTTCAGCGCAAAGCTTGCAACCGCGCTCGACATCGTGGCGCCAGAAGGTTCGCCGACCGAACGGATTTTCGTGATCGGGCTTGGGAAGCCGGGCAGTCTCACGACCCATGACTGGCTGAAGGTGGGCGGAGCCTCAGCGTCGAAGATCAAGAACGCCAGCTCGGTCACGATCTTCCTCGACGCCCCTGATGTCGAGGTTGGTGCGCAACAGGCGGCGGATTTCGCGCTCGGTATGCTGCTGCGCGCCTACAGCTTCGACACATACAAGACAAAGAAGGCGGATGAAGAAACCGCCGGCAAGAATCGTGGTGAGCCGACCAAAGTGGTCATCGTGACGGCAGCCGCCAGCGAGGCGGCCGAAATCTTCAAGATATCCCTGGCGGTCGCCGGTGGCGTGAACCTGGCGCGAGATCTGGTCAACGAACCGCCGAACGTTCTCGGACCGGTAGAGTTTGCCGCCAAGGCGAAAGAACTCGAGGCGCTTGGCGTCGAGGTCGAGATACTCACGGAACAGGAGATGCGGAAGCTTGGCATGGGCGCGCTTCTGGGCGTGGCCCAGGGTTCCGTACGCCCGCCGAGGCTTGCCGTGATGCAGTGGAAGGGCGGCAAGAGCGGAGAACAGCCGGTCGCCTTCATCGGTAAGGGCGTCGTCTTCGACACGGGTGGCATATCCATCAAGCCCGCCGCCGGCATGGAAGACATGAAGGGCGACATGGGCGGAGCCGCTGCTGTCACCGGACTTATGCACGTGCTCGCGGCGCGCAAGGCCCCGGCCAATGTTGTCGGCATTATCGGCCTTGTGGAAAACATGCCTGACGGCAACGCCCAGCGTCCCGGCGACATCGTCACGT
Organism: Rhizobium sp. Root708; assembly: GCF_001429725.1. GTDB lineage: Bacteria > Pseudomonadota > Alphaproteobacteria > Rhizobiales > Rhizobiaceae > Rhizobium. The sequence continues at coordinate 711,892 of NZ_LMHV01000043.1, forward strand.
CGATGTCCGGCCAGACGATCGAGGTCATCAATACCGATGCCGAGGGCCGCCTCGTGCTTTGCGATGCCCTCTGGTACTGCAACGACCGCTTCAAACCGAAGTTCATGATCAACCTGGCGACGCTGACGGGCGCGATCCTCGTTGCGCTTGGCAATGTGCATGCAGGCCTGTTCTCGAACGACGACGAACTCTCCGAGCAGCTGACGGCTGCCGGGCTCGTCACCCGCGAGAAGCTGTGGCGCATGCCGATGGGCAAGGAATACGACAAGATGATCGACAGCAAGTTCGCCGACATGAAGAACACTGGCGGACGTCATGCCGGTTCGATCACTGCCGCGCATTTCCTCAAGCGCTTCGTGCAGGACACGCCCTGGGCGCATCTCGACATCGCAGGCACCGCAATGGGCTCGCCCCTCGATGAGATCAACCAGTCCTGGGGTTCCGGTTTCGGCGTGCGGCTGCTCGACGAGCTCGTGCGCGCTCACTACGAATCATGACGGAAGTCCTGTTCTATCATCTGACCGAATCCAAACTGGAGGACGCGCTTCCGCCGCTGCTCGACAAAAGCGTCGAGCGCGGCTGGCGCGTCTGCGTGCAGATGAAGGAGGTCGCGCGTCGCGATCTCCTCGACCAGCATCTCTGGACGTTTCGGGAGGACAGCTTCCTGCCGCATGGCACAGACGATGGCGAGATGGCTGAAAGCCAGCCGGTGTTGCTGACCGTATCGGACGCAAACCCAAACATGGCGACCGTCCGCTTCATCGTCGACGGCGCTGAACCTCCGACGTTCGATGCCTATCAGCGCGTCGTCTTCATGTTCGACGGCTATGACCAGGAACAACTGGAAGGCGCCCGCGGTCAATGGAAGAAGCTGAAGGGCGAGGGGCATACCTTGACCTATTGGCAGCAGACGCCGGAAGGCCGTTGGGAAAAGAAGGCCTAGAAAGAGTGAAGCCCGCGTTGCGCGGGCTTCTTTGTATCGATCAATCGTGGAAAGCCTCTACGAACTTTCGTCTGCCGAGCATGAACGCATCCGCGACATGGCGAAGCGGCGCGAGATCGACATCCGAGGTGCCGGCTTTGACGATTTCCGCGAAACGGCGGTAGAGCGCCGGATATTCTTCCTCCGGTGCGGAGAACTTCAACTCGCCATTCACCGACAGCTTCGAGCCGCCTTCGGCCAGAACCATCTGGCCGTCTGCCGTCTCGGCAATGATGTCCCAGCTCTGCTTGCCCGTCTGGCGCCAATCGAATTCGGCGCGCGCCGGCACGCCGTCGGCGTTCTTGAAGTACAGATCGGCAGCGATCGGTGCGTCGCGGTTTTCCGGGAATTCCAGCGTGGCGCTGGTGAGGAAGATCGCCTTCGGCAGGATGTGCGTCACGATCGAAAGGGCGTTGATGCCGGGATCGAAAACGCCAAGGCCGCCGGCCTGCCAGATCCATTCCTGATTTGGATGCCAGTGGCGGACGTCTTCCTTCCAGATGACGTGAACGCTTTTGATCGTCGTGGACGCGAGGAAGGACTTGGTCGCCTCGACGGCCGCCGCATAGCGCGAATGCCAGCTGGCGAAAAGCGATACGCCCTTGGAAGCGGCCAGCGCCTCAAGATCGGCGACTTCACTCAACGTCGCACCGGGTGGCTTCTCTAGGAACACATGCTTGCCGGCAGACAAAGCCTTGTGCGCGGCCTCATAGCGGTACTGCGGTGGCATGCAGAGAGATACCGCGTTGATCTCGGGAACAGCCTCCAGCATCGCATCGATGGTCGTGAAGCTCGGCACGCCATCGACGGTGCCGTGGCGGCTTGCCGTTGCGATCAGGTTGAAATCGAGATTCTTCGCGATGGACGGAAGATGCTGGTCGCGGACAATCTTGCCGACGCCAACGATGGCGAGGTTGATGGGTGACATGCTGGTGCTCGCGTTCGGTGTTTCGCTCAAAAGTATGATTTATTGTGTCACTGTTCTATCAGAAAGAAGCCGCCGAGCAAGCGTCGGCGCAACTGTCAGAGTGACGCCATCACCTGGGCCGGAACGTCCTGCTTCTTGAACTTGAGTGTCACGACCTTGTAGCCCTCGGCTTCCAGGCGCGTGAGAAGCGTCGGCAGCATGCTGGCCGTCCGATTATGGATATCGTGCATGAGGATGATGCCACGGCCTCTCTTGTGCAGCAGGTCCATGGTGCGCTTCGTGACCGCCGCGGCGGACGTGTTGAAATAGTCCTTGCTGTCGACGTCGACATCCATGACGACCATCTCGCGCATCGCGACGGCGGCTCGCAGTTTGTGCGTATCGGCGAGATAAGGAAAGCGGAAGAAGTTGACGTCCACGCCGGTCGCCTTGGTCACCGCGGCTTCGCCGCGCGTTACCTCGGCCATGGCTGCATCAAAACTGAGTGTCGCCAGATCCTGGTGCTTGTAGGTATGGCTGCCGATGGCGTTGCCATCCATGGCGACCTTCTTCGCAAGGGCAGGGTGAAGCTCGGCCATCTCGCCGACCATCATGAACGCGCCCTTGACGCCGAACTGGTCCAGCGTCGCCAGCACGCGGTCCGTCCGTCCCGGGATCGGGCCGTCGTCGAAGCTCAGGATCACTTCCTTGTCTTCGAGACGCAGTTCGTGGATCGAGGAGACCGTCAACGTCCGGCCGGCGAGGTTGTGCCGCGCGCCGGGCATCGTTGTCTGGCGGCTCGTTTGTACGATGGTATCAGCCTGACCTTCGGGGGCGACGATCGACGATGTCTTGATGGTCGTGTCTGGCGCAGGTTGCTTGGCGGTCTGGCAGCCGGCGAGTGCCGCGCACAGGACGAGGCCGGAATATATCGTGAATCGATGCATGAAAGGGGCTCAACAAATCAGTAATGTATGTTGAGACAACCTTTCGAATTATGGTTAACGATCGGTTTCCGCGGTTGTTGCGGTCGTTAAGAAATGTCCGTCTGCAGTGGTTTCGGCTGACGGTGTGGCTATCCTGCCATAGCGCCTTCGTACTCGGAGGAAAGCTCGAGCCATTGCTCTTCGGCAGCGGCAAGCTTGGCTGCTGCCTCGCCGCGTTGCTTGGCCTTCTCGGCGGCTTTCGCCGGCGCCTTTTCGTAGAGCTGCGGATCTGCAAGTTCCACATCAAGCGCCTGAATCAATTTCTCCAATTTGCCGGTCAACGATTCGACTTCATTGATCTTTTTCTTCAAGGGCGCCAGCGAAGCGCGCTTCTCGGCATTGAGCTTTCGCTGGTCGGCCTTGGAAGCGGTTTCGTCGAGCTGGACCTTGTCGTCCTTCTTCTTGCCTGACGACACGACGAGGTCGCGATACTCCTCCATGTCGCCGTCGAAGGTCGTGACGGTGCCATTGTTGACAAGCCAGAGCCGATCGACCGTCGCCTCGATCAGATGACGATCGTGCGAGATCAGAATGACCGCTCCCTCGTAGTCGTTCAGCGCCTCGATCAGGGCGCGGCGGCTGTCGATGTCGAGGTGGTTTGTCGGTTCGTCGAGGATCAGGAGATTCGGCGCGTGGAAGGCCGCAAGCCCCATCAGCAGACGCGCCTTCTCGCCGCCGGAAAGATCCTTGGCGGCGGTCGACATTTTCTCGGTGGCCAAGCCCATCTGCGCGACGCGCGCACGCACCTTTGCCTCCGGCGCATCCGGCATCAGCCGGCGGACATGCTCGACCGGTGAATCGCCCGGAATGAGATCGTCGAGCTGATGCTGCGCGAAGAAACCGATCTTCAGGTTGGGCGCCAGCCGGACCTCACCGGCCTGCGGAGCAAGCCGGCCGGAGATGAATTTCGCGAAGGTCGACTTGCCGTTGCCGTTCGAGCCGAGCAGGGCGATGCGGTCGTCATTGTCGATCCGCAGGTTGAGGCCCTTCAGGATCGGCTTCTCTGGCTGGTATCCGACCGCACCGCCGCTGATGGCGACGATCGGGGAGGCGGGCTGCTTTTCCGGCTCCGGAAAGGTGATCGGCTGGACGTGGTCTTCGATCACCGCCGCGACGGTTCCCATCCGCTCCAGCGCCTTCACGCGGCTCTGCGCCTGGCGGGCCTTGGAAGCCTTCGCCTTGAAGCGGTCGATGAAGCTCTGGAGATGCTTCCGTGCAGCGTCGTTCTTGGCCTTGGCCTTGGTCTGCAGCTCGTCTGCTTCCGCCTTCTGGCGCTCGAACTGGTCATAGCCGCCGCGATAGAAGGTAAGCTTCTTCTGATCGAGATGGACGATCGAGTTGACCGCGTTGTTCAGCAGGTCGCGGTCATGGCTGATGATGATGACCGTATGCGGATAGCGCCGCACGTAGTCTTCGAGCCACAGCGTCCCCTCGAGGTCGAGATAGTTCGTCGGTTCGTCGAGCAGCAGCAGGTCCGGTTCGGCGAAGAGTACCGATGCCAGCGCGACGCGCATGCGCCAGCCGCCCGAGAAAGCGGAGGCCGGACGCGATTGTGCCTCCTGGCTGAAGCCGAGGCCCGCGAGAATGCTTGCCGCCCGTGCTTCGGCCGAGTGCGCATCGATGTCGACCAGCCGCATCTGGATTTCGGCGATCCGATGGGGATCTCGAGCCGTCTCGGCTTCCTTCAGCAGCGAGCTGCGCTCCTTGTCGGCTGAAAGAACGATACTAAGCAGCGATTCCTCGGTGCCGGGCGCTTCCTGCGCGACTTGGCCGATACGGGCGTTCTTGGGGATCGAGACCGATCCCGTCTCCGCGCCGAGATCGCCGGTGATGATCCGGAACAGTGTCGACTTGCCGGCACCGTTTCGCCCGACCAGTCCGGCCTTGGTGCCGGCTGGCAGGGAAACGCTGGCATGATCGAGAAGCAGGCGGCCGGCAATACGCGCGGAAATATCGTTGATCGTAATCATGCCGGCGTTTTGGCTGAAAGCCGCAGCCAGCGCAAGAGCCTGCCTGTCAGCGTCCGAAGGCCTGCACCGGCTGGCGACGGTTCGATTGTGCGGCATGCAGGGCCACACGCGCATTGGCCTGGAGCTGGGAGGCAGTGGCCGCATCGCCGCTCAGCGCAATGCCGAGCGATACCGTCAGCCTTGCGGAGGCGGTGTCGCTCGCGGCGAAGATCAGGTTGTCTTCGGCGGCGGTCCGCAGCCGTTCGGCAATGGCGACAGCCTCCTGCATCCCGACATTGGCGAATAGAAACGCAAACTCGTCGCCGTCCGTCCGCGAAACGAAGTCGTGCTTCTTGATCGACTTGCGGAAGATATCCGCAAGCCTCTTCAGGAGGCGGCTGCCGATCTGCTGGCCGTAACGGCTGTTGAAAGTTTTGAACTCGTCGATGTCGACCATGATGAGGGCGCTTCCGGCAGCACCTTCCTCACGCTCGTAGAGGTCGGCCATCGTCTTGTTGAGCGCGATGCGGTTCGGCAGTCCCGTGAGCTTGTCGGTCGTTGCGGCGGCATGGGCCGCGGCCACGCCCCGGGCGAGCGCATCGAGCCGCTCCATATCGGTTTCCAGCTTCGCTTCGAGAGCGGTTTCCGCCGCCAGCGTCTCTTCGAGTGTCCGCGAAAGGTATTCCATCTCGCTCATCAGCGAGGAAAGGCTCTGGTCGGGAGAGTCAACGATCGAACCCAGCACAGCCGCCGTCGCCCGCACGAAGGACTTCTTGCCGGCGAGGCTTTCGGCAAGTTGGTCCGCAATATCTCGGAGCAATTTGCTTGTCTCGGCCTGGGAGACGCTGTCGATCATCCCGCAATGGCTGACCAGCCGATATTTCAACCCGAGTTCATCGAGCGAGGATTGTTTCGGAGTGGGGCCGAGTGCAGCGATATCCTGCGCCAGGGCCGCATTCTGTCCGATGATGGCGTCATGCAGGAGTTCGTAGTTACGCGGAAACCCGGCGATCCCAAGCCGCACGATATGCTGGCTCACGCGCTGAATATCCGTCGCGACCGGCGGACGCGCCGCTTCACGTTGCGTCTGTGCATTCGATGCTGCATTTCGCATAGCGGTCCCCTCGCTTTTCGGTCCTGTCCGACCTGGCGTTGTAAAGTGCTATGCGCGCAATCGCTTAAGATAGCTTGAATTCAAGCCTGTTCTCGCTGGTTTCGGCTGGCTTGTCCGGTAACGGGGTTAATGAGCCCTTGCTTATCAGGCACGAAGCCATCTCTGACCGTCGCTCCTCAGATAGTAGCTGAGGTCGAGGGAAAGGCTGGGTTTGCCGAAGCTGGTCAACATCATGTGGCACTGACCGCGATGGTGCGTCTGATGATTGAAGAAATGCGTGATACTGCTCCAAAGCGGCTGCGTGATCACAGTGGAAACGGTGACCGGCGTGTAGGTGAAATCGGCGTCGATGGTCGCCCCGTCAAGCGTGTCGACCCATGCGATGATCCGTTGGTCTTCCGCGCGACGTGCTTCGGCGAGGGAAGGGAGATCCGCATACAACACCTTGTCGAGGCTTGCGGGCGCGTCGCCGGTGCCGCTGAAGCGTTTCATCCAGATCCTGTCGGCGATCAGCAGATGATTGAGCGTTCTTTGCAGGGAGCCGAAGAAGGCGCCGCGATCGGCTTGGAATTCATCACCCGTCAATTCCGAGGCGGCGGTGTAGACGAGGTCGTTGGCCCAGCGATTGTAGTCGGCAAACATCCTGTATTGTTTCAGCATTTCCATTCCCCAATCTGCTCTTCGAACCGATCATAGGACGATTTCGCGTGATCGGCATTGATAAGGCCATGAAAATTGATGATGCCTTCCGAGCGTGTGACACTGGCGTGAAATTACCGGTCCCCCCTTGTTTTCAGGCAATCGGACGGGTAAACACCGCCCACTTTTCCCCGATAACTGAGGATTATTACAATGGCGATTGAACGCACCTTCTCGATGATCAAGCCGGACGCAACGAAGCGCAACCTGACGGGCGCCATCACCAAGATGCTCGAAGATGCCGGCCTGCGCGTCGTCGCCTCCAAGCGCGTCTGGATGAGCAAGCGCGAAGCAGAAGGCTTCTACGCTGTTCACAAGGAACGCCCCTTCTTCGGCGAACTGGTTGAAGGCATGACCTCCGGCCCGACCATCGTTCAGGTTCTGGAAGGCGAAGGCGCCATCCTGAAGAACCGCGAAATCATGGGTGCGACCAACCCGGCAAACGCTGACGAAGGCACGATCCGCAAGGTTCACGCCCTGTCGATCGGCGAAAATTCCGTTCACGGCTCGGACGCTCCGGAAACCGCTGCTCAGGAAATCAAGTACTGGTTCTCCGACACCGAAGTTGTCGGCTGATACCTGCGTTCAGCAAACACGCTGAACTTATTGAACTGACTCTGAAAGCCGGGGCTTCGCTCCGGCTTTTTTACGTCGAAGGGCAGGTGTCCTTGGTGTCATAGTCCGTCGTTCCGTCGGCTTTGAAGACCTCGGGGTTCTTGTTGTAGAACGGCCCCACGACCAGCGGCTTGCCGGGCATCATGGACTGGTCGACGCTGGAAATCACCTTTGTCTTCAGACTCTGCAATGTCTTGCCGCTGGCATCGACCAGCCGCACATTGACGGCGTAGGGCCTGTCTTTCTTGACGCAATGAACGGCTGGGCTCTGGATCGTGATCTTGTCCCAGAAGGGATAGATCTTCTCGTTCGTGACAAGCGGGTCGCCGCCGCTCGGGTTCTCGAACTCGGCGATGGCAACGGTGCCATCGGGGATCGGAGCCTTCTTGCTCAAGGTCACGAGATAGGTAGCCACCGCGACCCGGTAGTTGAAGACGAAGACATGGCCACTGAATTCGACCAGGTTGTCCGTCTGTCTCTGACAGCCCGCGAGGACAAGAACCACGGTCGCCAGAGCTGCGATACGTCGTGCTTTCATCGGGCATCCTCCTCTTTTCTCCGCCGGTAGTGTCGGTTCGCCTTGGCTCGGTTTCCGCAGACTGCCATGTCGCACCATGCGCGGCTTCTGTTCTTGCTTCGATCGATGAAGAGCCAGCCGCAATTCCTGCAGATCTTCATGCGCTCCGGCTCCGGCATCGAGATCAGGCCGATGGCCGAGCGAGCGGTCGCATGTGCAATGTCGTTCCGCTCTACCTCGCGGAGATTTCCAGCCGCCGCGTCCAGAAGGTCGGCGAGTAGCAGGTCGTCGTCTCCCTCAAGGATACGCGCCCTGAAATAGCGGTCGGTTGCTTCCCTGAGGGCGATGAACCGCCCTTTGTCGTCCGGAGACGAAGGCGCCGCATCGCCGAACAGCGCGCGTTCGGCACAGAACCGGGAGGCGGCATCGGGAAAGGCCACAAGCTGCGTCTCGATCGCGAAACGGTCAATGCATCTGGCGTCGTCATGGCGAAGGATGACGCTGTTTGCCACATCAAGCGCCAGGGCTCCGCCAGCAAATCGATGTTCGGTCCACGAAAAGCTCATCATCAAAATATAACTGGTAAAATGAATTTTGCCAGTTATGATTTTTGTCGGTGGGAGAGCAGGGATGGCCTATCTGTTGCAGCAGTTGGCGAATGCGGTGCCATTGGCAGCACTTTATGCGGCGCTGGCATTCGGCTATGCCGTTGCTTTCGGGGTCACCAAGCGCCCTGACATCACCTACGGCGCGATCTTCGCCTTCTCCGGCCAGATCCTGCTGCTCTTCACTGACATCGCCTACAACAGGCTATGGCTGATCCTTCCTGCCGCCCTCGGCTTCGGCGCTGTGTGCGCAGTGCTTTATGCGGTCACCGCAGGCATCTGGGTGGGACGTTCCATCATGCTGCCGCTGGTGCGCCGCTCGTCGAACACGGTGATCGTCGCAGCGCTCGGTGTTACCATCGTGCTCATGGAAACCGCGCGCGTTGCTTCCAATACGAGGAGCCTGTGGCTATCGCCCTTCATGAACGGCCATGTCGTCCTCTGGCATGGCGGCGCCTTCGACGTCGTGCTGACGCAGATACAGCTGGTCAACACCGCCCTGATGTGCGTTCTCGTCCTGATCGGCGCCTTTGTCCTTGGCTGCACCTCATGGGGGCGCAAGTGGCGTGCGGTCACTGACGATCCGTTGGCGGCCGAACTCTGCGGCACCAGCTATCGCCGCGTCTTCCTCGTCGCCTATGCAACCGCGGCACTGGTCGCCACCATCTGCGGCATCCTCTCCACCGCCTATTACGGGACGATGGATTTTGGCGCCGGCCTGATGTTCGGGTTGAAGGTGCTGATGGTCGCCGCCGTCGGCGGGTACTCAGATCCCGTGAAATCCGCGGGAGGAGCTGCGGGCCTTGGGTTCGTGGAAACCCTTTGGGCCGCCTACGGATCGTACCTGTGGCGAGACTTCGCCGTCTTTTCGCTGCTGGTCCTGCTGCTCGTCCTCAGCCGGCGCGAGCGCGTCGTTCCCTAGGTTCGGACGAGGGGCTCATTTCCATTTGTCATGGGCGGCATCGTCGCTGCCCTTGGCTGCAACCCAGTCGCCGGCCTTTCCGTCGACGCCGTGCTCCTTCTTCCAGAAAGGCGCCGAGGTCTTCAGATAGTCCATGAGATAGTTGGCGCCGTCGAAGGCCGCCTGACGATGCGAGGCCGCCGCGACGACGAGAACGATATTTCCCCCGGCGGAAATCTTGCCGTATCGATGGATGGCCGTCAGCCCAAGCAAATCGAAGCGGTCGACTGCCAAGCTCGCAATGCGCGCAATTTCCGCTTCCGCCATACCGGGATAATGCTCGAGTTCAAGCGCTGCGAGGGTGCCGCCTTCGTCACGGCAGAGGCCCGAGAAGGTGACGATCGCGCCGATCGAGCTCGTCCTGGCGCTGAGCCGGTCGACTTCTGCCTGAAGGTCGAAGTCCTCGCGCTGGACGCGGATGTCAGGTTCAACCTTTCCGCTCAACTCAGCCTCCGGTCATCGGCGGGAAAATGCCGATCTCCCTGGCATTGCCGATCGGCTCGTCGTGTTCGACGTGCTCCTGATCGATCGCGACGCGGATCACGTCGGGAAACTGAAGTGCGGTCTCATATTCTTCGCCCATCGTCTTCAAATGATTCAGAAGATCGGCAACGGTGACGACCGAAGAGGGAAGGGACATCTCTTCCTCGGGCTTGCCGATCCGTTCGCGCACCCAGGCGAAATAGACGAGCTTTGTCATTCTTCTTCATCCACGATGTGTTTCAGCCCAGCCCGGAAATAGTCGTAGCCGGTGTAGATCGTCAGCAGCGCCGCGATCCAGAGAAGGCCGATGCCCGTTTGCGTCGTATAAGGGAAGACCTCATCGCCCGCAGGGCCGGCGAGCAGGAACGCGATCGAAACCAGCTGCACCGTGGTCTTCCACTTGGCAATCCGCGTCACCGGCACGCTGACCTTCAGGGCGGCCAGATATTCGCGCAGACCGGAAACCAGGATCTCGCGGCAAAGAATGGTGATCGCAGCCCAGATCGACCAGCCCGCAATCGTCTGATCGGCGGCGACCAGGAGAAGGATGGAGGCGACCAGCAGCTTGTCGGCGATCGGATCGAGCATCCGCCCGATATTCGACGTCTGGTTCCAGATGCGGGCGAGATAACCGTCGAGAAAGTCGGTGAGCGATGCGATCACGAAGATCCACAAGGCGACCCATCGCGCGGTGTTGCTGATCGCCAACTTCCCCTCGAGGAAGAAGCAGAGAACGATGAGCGGAACAGCAAGAATGCGGCCGTAGGTCAGCAGGTTCGGAATATTATATGCGCGCGATGCCATGAAACATGTCTCTGAAGTGATGTGCCCGTAGATGACGGCTTTGACCGTAAAGCGTCAACATTCTTTCTGTTTTTTCGCTGCCTTTGCGTGGAATTTGCGACCGACGCCACCTATTTCGCGGCGTCGTCGTGAAAATGATTGTAAACCTGCTTTGCAACGGTCTCGGAAATGCCCTCGACGGCCATCAGGTCGGAAAGAGCGGCGCGGGAAACCGCCTTGGCGGTTCCGAAATGCTGGAGCAGGGCGCGCTTGCGCGACGGCCCGATCCCGCCGATCTCGTCGAGCGGATTCTTCACCATTTCCTTCTTGCGCCGCGCCCGGTGCGAGCCGATGGCGAAGCGGTGCGCCTCGTCGCGCATGCGCTGGGTGAAATAGAGCACCGGGTCGCGCGGCGGCAGGGTGAAATTTTCGCCGCCGGGCAGGAAGAAGCGCTCTCGCCCCGCTTCGCGGTCGGCGCCCTTGGCAACGCCGATAGCGATGACGCTGTCGGTGATTCCCAACTCCTCGAGAATGGCGCGCACGGCTGTCATTTGCCCCTGGCCGCCATCGATCAGGATGACGTCGGGCCACGCCGGGAAGGGCAGGTCGGCCGCATCAACAGGCGATGCCGGTTGGCTGCGATCGGGAATGCCTTCTTCCTTCAGCAGGCGCGAGAAGCGTCGTGTCATCACCTCGCGCATCATGCCGAAGTCGTCGCCCGGTGTGATGTCGGTCGATTTGATGTTGAACTTCCGGTACTGGCTCTTCACGAAGCCTTCCGGCCCGGCGACGACCATGCCGCCGACCGCGTTGGTGCCCATGATGTGCGAGTTGTCGTAAATCTCGACACGCTGCGGCACGTAGGGAAGCTTGAATGTTTCCTTGAAGCCCTCGAGCAGCCGCGACTGCGATGCCGTCTCCGCGAGTTTGCGGCCATGTGCCTCGCGCGCATTGGCAATCACATGCTCGACCAGATCACGTTTTTCCCCGCGCTGTGGCACGAGAATGGAGACCTTGTGTCCGGCCTTCTCGCCGAGTGCTGCGGCAAGCAGTTCGAGTTCTTCGACTGTTTCCGACAGCAGGATCTGCTTCGGCACCGGCTTGTCGTCGTAGAACTGCGCGAGGAAGGCATTCAGCACCTCGGCACCCGAGAGCTGCGGGTCGGCCTTCGGGAAATAGGCGCGGTTACCCCAGTTCTGGCCGGTGCGGAAGAAGAACACCTGGATACAGGAAATGCCGCCTTCGTGGTGGATCGCGAACACATCGGCCTCCTCCACGCCGGCGGGATTGATGCCCTGGTGACTGGAAACGTGCGAGAGCGAGGCAAGACGATCGCGATACACCGCGGCGCGCTCGAAATCGAGATCCTCGGCCGCGAGGTTCATCGCCTCGGCGATGTGTTCCTTGACCTTCTGGCTCTTGCCGGAGAGGAAGTCCTTCGCCTCCTGGACAAGCTCTGCATAGCCCTCGTCGCTGATCTCGTGCGTGCAGGGCCCGGAACAGCGTTTGATCTGGTAGAGCAGACAGGGACGGGTGCGCGTCTCGAAGACGCTGTCGGTACAGGTGCGGATGAGGAAGGCGCGCTGTAGTGAATTGATCGTCCGGCCGACGGCGCCGGCCGAGGCAAACGGGCCGAAATAATCACCTTTGCGGGCGCGGGCGCCGCGATGCTTGAGAATCGCCGGTGCGCGGTGGTCGCCTGATATCAGGATATAGGGAAACGACTTGTCGTCGCGCAGCAGCACATTAAAGCGCGGACGCAAGCGCTTGATGAGATTCGCTTCCAGAAGCAGCGCTTCGGTTTCCGTGCGGGTCGTCACGAACTCCATGTTCGCCGTCAGCCGCACCATCTGCGCGATACGGTTGGAGTGCACGCGGCCAAGCGCATAGTTGCTGACGCGCTTCTTCAGACTACGTGCCTTGCCGACGTAGAGCACGTCGCCGGCCTCGTTGAACATGCGGTAGACGCCGGGGCTGTTCGGCAGTCGCTTGACGAACTCCGCAATCAAGTCTGCGCCCACAAGGCCGGTTTCGTTCTTCCCGCCTTCGTTCCAATCGATGGCAGCCGCCGGCTTCGCCGTGGAGGCGTCGCTCTCCACTTCGATATCGTCGTCTGCATCGGTTTCGTCATAAAGAACGCCACCGTCCGGCAGCTTTCCTGAATTCATTCCGTAATCTCCGCCACGTCAGGCGTCTGCCAGGCAAGATGCTGGCCGCCGTCAAGGGCAATCATTTGGCCGGTGATCGAGGGCGTGTCGTAGAGGAAGCGAATCGTTTTGCCGAATTCCTCGAGTGTCGGCCCTCGCTTGAGGATAAGCGCTGAAACCTGCGCTTGGAAGTCTTCTTGCAACTGTCGCTCGCTCGGCATCGAGGGACCGGGCCCGATGGCGTTGACGCGGATGCGCGGCGCCAGCGCCTGCGCCATGGTCTGTGTCGCGGTCCACAAGGCGGACTTCGAGAGCGTATAGGAATAGAAGCTTGGACGCAGCGCCCAGACCCGTTGATCGATGATGTTCACGATCAGCCCGTCCGCCTGGTCCGGCAGTTGTGCTGCAAAACCGGCCGCGAGAATCGACGGAGCGCGCACATGAACCGCGAAATGCTCGTCCCATGCCGCGGCATCGATATGCCGGACCGAATCCTCATGGAAAACCGAGGCGTTGTTGACCAGCAGATCGATGGGTCCGATCGCTTCCGCGGCCCTTTTTATCAGGTCGCCCGTCTCATCAATTTTTTCGAGGGCGGCTTGCAGTGCGACCGCCCGGATTCCCTTTTGCCTCAATTCTGCCGCGAAATCTTCAGCCTCCATCAGCGAACGGTTTGCGTGGATCGCAACCGAAAAGCCATTCGCAGCAAGATCTTCGACTATCGCTCGACCTATTCTTTTGGCAGCGCCGGTGACGAGTGCGGTGCGAAGTCTTTTCCCGTTCAAAATCATGCCTCTTCATCACGCGAGTCTGTGCGCGGCATATATAGGCGCGTGGAACGACCTTATAAATAGGTGTCATGCTTGTATGGAGGAGGGGGATATTGTATGTATTAGTTAAGCAATAAATTCATTAAAATAAGTATTGATGATTTAACCATTCATTATGGTTAACAAATAGTCTGTTGCGGCAAAGCAACATCGAATTTCAGCCACCCGCACGCCACAATCAAATCACATTTTGGCTCTTCCAATTCCTCAATTGGCCATCAATTTCCCTTCCGAACCGCAAGGGACATTTGTAATAGCCCGCTGATGCTTCGCTGTAGGACAGTTGACGAAGGCGGTGGGTCTGAAAGGAGACGAGTATGCGTACGTTTATTGCCAGCCTGTTGGTTTCGACTGTTGCCCTTGGTGGGCTTTCCGCAGCTTATGCAGCTGACGCTGTTGACCAGATCCCGGAAGCTCCGGTCGCTCAGAACGAGCCGGCTCCGGCAGCAACATGGCAGGGCTTCTACCTCGGCGGCGCCGGCACCTACAACATCGGCCGCTTCGGCGACAACTACAATGCTCGTGCGATCGGCGCGCAGATTTACAGCGGTTACAACTGGCAGCAGGGCCAGATCGTTTACGGCCTCGAAGGCGACATCGGCTACTCCGGCGCTGACGGCGGCGCACCTGGCGGCGTTGGCAAGAACGAAGTCAACGGCTCGGTGCGCGGTCGCATCGGTTACGACCTGAACCCGTTCCTCGTATACGGCACCGGCGGTCTTGCTCTGACGAAGAACAAGTTCAGCAACGCTGCCGGATCGGACAGCGACACGGCTGTCGGCTACACGGTCGGTGCTGGTGCTGAAGCGTTCGTCACGAACAACATCACGGCCCGCGTCGAGTATCGCTACACCAACTACCAGCACAACGACTTCGAAATCGGTGGCGCTACCATTGCTCGCGGCTACGACGAGCACAGCGTCAAGGTCGGTATCGGCATGAAGTTCTAAGCCGAACATCGGTAACTGAAAAAGCCGGGCTCCAGCCCGGCTTTTTTGTTTTCTTCGCCTGATCTTACTTCGGGAAGTCGGTCGAGATGGCGAGTTCGCGCCATTCGGCCAGTTCCTTCGCCACCTGCTCGTTCTTCGCCTCGATCAAGGCGACCGTATCGCTGCCGAAGGGCATGCGAAGCGGCGGATTGGTCGAATGCGCCAGGGTAATCATCGCTTTTGCAAAGCGGGCAGGGTCGCCGGGCTGCTGGTGATTATGACCGGCGGCAAACTCGCGCATCGCGCCGACAGGTGTCTCCTGATAGTCGGCGATTGAGCTCGGGCTGATCGCGAGCGAGCTCTCGTCCAGAAAATCCGTCCGGAAGAAGCCGGGCTCGACGACGGTGACCTTGATGCCGAGCGGAGCCACTTCGGCGGCAAGCGCTTCGGAGATGCCTTCGACCGCGAACTTCGTCGAGCAATAGATGCCCCAGCCGGCATGTGACTGATAGCCGCCGATCGATGAGACGTTGAGCACGTGTCCGCTGCGCTGGCGACGCATATGCGGCAGCACGGCCCGGGTCACCTTCAGCAGACCAAAGACGTTCGTGGCATAGAGCTGCTCGATTTCGTCCGTTGTCGCTTCTTCGACGGCGCCGAGCAGGCCGAAGCCGGCATTGTTGAGCAGGACGTCGATCCTGCCGAACCGCTTGACGGCGGCTTCAGCTGCCTTGTGTGCGGAGGCTTCGTCGGTCACGTCAAGCGATACGGCAAGCAGGTTGGGATGCTTGCCGAACTTCGCTTCGAGGCCGCTCGGCTTGCGCGCCGTCGCGACGACGGCGTCGCCGGCATTGAGAGCTTCCTGGGTGATGAGGGCGCCGAAACCACGCGAAGCCCCTGTGATGAACCAAACACGCATGACGATCTCCTTTGTCCGTTGCGCTGCGATTTGCTTACGGAGTGAAGGTAGCGTATCGCCATAGGTGAGAGAATTTACGTTGTGTTTCATGGGTTGCTGAGAAAAATTCATCAATGAAACGTGTGCGCTCCACCGATCTGGCGATCTTCCTGGCAATCGCCAACCACCGAAGCTTCCGCAAGGCATCGGTCGAATTGGGCGTGACCGCCTCCGCGCTAAGCCATGCGCTGCGGGCGATCGAGGAGCGGCTTGAGGTGCGCCTCGTCAACCGGACGACGCGTGGCGTGGCGCTGACCGAGGCTGGCGAGCGCCTGTTCGACCGCATCCGCCCCGCATTTCTCGATATCGATGCCGCCCTTGATGATCTGAACAGTTTCCGCGGCCAGCCTCACGGCAAGCTTCGCATCAACGCGGCGCGTGCCACCACCAAGCTCGTGCTCCTGCCGATCGTCGCGCGCTTTCTGAAAGCCTATCCCTCCGTCGAGGTCGAGATCGTCGTCGATGATGCACTGGTCGATATGGTGTCATCGGGTTTCGACGCCGGCGTTCGGTTTGGCGAGAGCATCGCGGCCGATATGATCGCGGTGCCGATCGGTCCGCGCCATCGCTTTGCCGTGGTCGCTTCGCCCGAATATTTCGAGGGCAGGGAGAGACCGCTTACGCCGCACGATCTGCGCGACCACCAATGCATGCGCTACCGGTTTGCCGGCGGCGCCTTCTATCGGTGGGAGTTCGAGCGTGGCGGTATCGAGCTTGAGATCGAGGTCGGCGGTCCCCTGACCCTGGGCGATCAGGACATCATTCTCGATGCCGTGATGCACGGCTGCGGCTTGGGATATCTTTTCGAGGACCAGGTGAAGGCGGCGATTTCGGAGGGAAGGCTGATCCGGGTGCTGGAAGACTGGTGTCCTTACTATCCGGGGTTCTTCCTCTATTATCCGAGCCGTCGGCAACTGCCGACAGCGCTACGGGCCTTCATCGATTTCGTCAGAGCCGAGAGGATGCAGCCTCAGACCTGAGGCTTCAGCTCGCTGTAAGCCGGGAACTTCTTCTGGAAGTCGCGGCTCCAGCCGATGAGTTCGACATGGTCGGCTTCCCACTGTCCCTTGAAGCGCAGATCGAGGTAACCCAGCATCGCGGCGAGGGCAAAATGCCCGCCATGCAGCCGCTTGCCGATCTTCGGCAAATGAACGCTCAGATGGTTCAAGCCGCTGACGGCTTTCTTCCACTGCCGGTCGATCCACGGCTGGTGGACCATTTCCTCATCGCGGAAGCGCCGTTCGTAGACGATTGCCAGCAGGCAATCGCAAATGCCGTCGCATAGCGCCTCGAGAATTTCGGCTTCGGTGCGCTTGCCATTCTTGGCAGGATAAAGCCGCTTGCCCTTGAGACGGTTGAAATAGTGCATGATGGCGACGCTGTCGAAGATCGACAGGCCGTCATCGGTCAGCAATGTCGGGATTTTACCGAGCGGATTGTTATCGACCAGAACGGCCGGGCCGGCGTTCGTATCGACGCGGATCTCGATCGCATCGAGTTCCAGATAGCGCGCGGCCATGCGTATCTTGCTGGAATAGGGAGACGTCGGCGCGCAAAGGATCTTCATGGTGGCTCTTTCGGAATGGTCGTGTTGCGGCGCGACTATTTCGTGCCGGCAAGAGTCGGTCAATCGTCCTTCGTCACCTTGGTCTCGCCGCGCAACCAAAACGCGCGATGCGAGGCGTAGCGATCGTGCGCCAGATGATCCTTGAGTGCTGGCAGCAAGGCGTGCAATTCGTCCTTCAGCGTGAAGGGCGGGTTGACGATAACAAGGCCGGAGCCGGTCAAACCGGTTATCCCCCGGTCGCTGCGCACGCTGAGTTCCGCGCAGAGCATCTTCGGAATGTCGAGGTCCTGGAGCGCCTCATGGAATTCCTTGATCGGCGCGCCCTTTTTTATTGGATACCACAGGCAATAGGTACCGCCGGGGAAGCGGCGGTAGGCTTTCGCCAAACCGTCGACCAGGCGCTCATATTCGCCATCCTCTTCGAACGGCGGATCGACGAGGACGATGCCGCGCTTCTCCTTCGGCGGCAGATGCGCGCCGAGCGACAGCCAGCCGTCAAGCTCGGTAATCCGCGCATGATGATCGCCCTCGAACAGCCGATGCAGCCGCACGAAATCTTCCGGATGCAATTCCATCGCGGAAAGCCTGTCCTGCGGCCGAAACAGCATGCGTGCGAGCTTCGGAGACCCCGGATAATAGCGGATGCCGCCCTCCGGGTTCAGTTCGCGAACAGCGGAAAGATAGGGTTCCAACAATTCAGCGACCTGCGGAGACAACTCGGCGTCCAGAAGCTTGCCGATGCCCTCGCTCCATTCGCCGGTCTTCTGCGCTTCCTCGGAGGAGAGGTCATAGAGCCCGATGCCGGCATGCGTGTCGAGCACGCGAAAGCCCGCATCCTTCTTTTGCATGTAGCGGATCAACCGTGCGAGAACGGCGTGCTTGAGCACATCGGCAAAATTGCCCGCGTGGTAGATATGGCGGTAGTTCATTTTCGCTGATGCCCGTGATGAATTCGGCTGATCGACGTCATTTGTGACTTTTGGCTGGTTTCTGGTTCGAATATAGAAAAGCCATGAACATTGCGACCCCCATTCACGCCAAATCCGCCAAGTCGAATGTCAGGCTCGGTCATACCGCCTGTCCGCACGACTGTCCCTCCACCTGCGCGCTGGAGGTGGAGATCGGCGACGACGGTCGCATCGGCCGTGTGCGCGGTGCCAACGATCACAGCTACACCTCGGGCGTCATCTGCGCGAAGGTCGCGCGCTATGCCGAGCGGCTCTATCATCCGGACCGGCTGATGCACCCGCTGCGTCGAACCGGCACCAAGGGGGAAGGGCAGTGGCAGCAGATTTCCTGGGACGCCGCGCTGGATGAAATCGCCGAAGCCTTCGTCAAGGCGGAAGCGAAGGACGGCAGCGAAGCGATCTGGCCCTATTTCTACGCCGGC
This sequence comes from Rhizobium sp. Root708, assembly GCF_001429725.1. Taxonomy (GTDB): domain Bacteria; phylum Pseudomonadota; class Alphaproteobacteria; order Rhizobiales; family Rhizobiaceae; genus Rhizobium. The sequence continues at coordinate 730,314 of NZ_LMHV01000043.1, forward strand.
ACCATGGGCTGGGTTCAGCGCGACTCGATCGAGCGCCTGCGCCACGCCAAGCGCTATTCCGGCTTCTTCTCCTCGATCTGCACCAATCCGGCCTGGACCGGCTTCACCATGGCGACCGGCACGCTGCGCGGGCCCGACCCGCACGAGATGGGCCGCACCGATTGCGTCGTGATCTGGGGCACGAACGCGGTCTCCACGCAGGTCAACGTGATGACCCACGCGATCAAGTCCCGCAAGGAGCGTGGCGCCAAGATCGTGGTGGTCGACATCTACGACAATCCGACGATGAAGCACGCCGACATGGCCCTGATCGTCAAGCCGGGCACCGACGCGGCGCTCGCCTGCGCCGTCATGCATATCGCCTTCCGCGACGGCTATGCCGATCGTGAATACATGGCAAAATATGCCGACGATCCTGCCGGACTCGAAGCGCATCTGAAGACGAAGACGCCTGAGTGGGCGGCTGCCATCACCGGCCTTTCAGTCGATGAGATCGAAGCCTTCGCACGCCTCGTCGGCACGACGAAGAAGAGCTATTTCCGCCTCGGCTACGGCTTCACCCGCCAGCGCAACGGCGCGGTCGCCATGCATGCCGCGGCCTCCATCGCGACGGTGCTCGGCTCCTGGCAGTACGAAGGCGGCGGTGCCTTCCACTCGAACAGCGATATCTTCCGCATGAACAATGCGGAACTGACGGGAAAGTCGATGAAGGATGCGGATATCCGCATGATCGACCAGTCGCAGATCGGCCGCGCGCTGACCGGCGATGCCGTGGCGCTCCGCCATCGCGGGCCAGTTACGGCCATGTTGATCCAGAACACCAACCCGGTGAACATCGCCCCCGAACAGAGGCTGGTGAAGCGCGGCTTTGCCCGCAGCGACCTGTTTGTGGCCGTGCACGAGCAGTTCATGACCGACACTGCCGCGATGGCCGATATCGTCATCCCGGCGACGATGTTCGTCGAGCATGATGACATCTATCGCGCCGGCGGCCAGAACCACATCCTGCTCGGCCCCAAACTGGTCGAACCGCCGGAGACGGTCCGGACGAACCTGTTCGTGATCGAGGAATTGGCGAAGCGGCTCGGTATCGCCGATCGTCCCGGCTTCGGCTTCACGGCCCGCGAAATGATCGATCGTGTGCTCCAGGATAGCAACCTGCCGGGCTACGATCATTTCCTCGAACACAAATGGCTCGACCGCCAGCCGGATTTCGAGGACGCGCATTTCCTCAAGGGCTTCGCGCATCCTGATGGTAAGTTCCATTTCCGCCCGGACTGGGTCGATGGCGCCGCACCGAACAAGCCGCCGGCTGCCGTCGGCGCTCTCGGCCCGCACGAGCAACTGCCGGCGTTTCCGGATCAGGTCGATGTCATCGAGCTTGCCGATGCCGAGCATCCGTTCCGCTTGGCAACATCGCCGGCCCGCAACTTCCTGAATTCGAGCTTCTCTGAAACGAAGACCTCGCGCCAGAAGGAAGGGCGGCCGGAGCTGATGGTGAACCCGGCCGACGCCTTTGCTGGCGGCATCGAACATGGCGACCTAGTTCGGATCGGCAACGACCGTGGCGACTTGCGGATTCATGTGCGTTTGACCGAAGAGGTCAAACGGGGTGTGTTGATCGCCGAGGGCCTCTGGCCGAACAAGGCGCATGTCGACGGCGAGGGGATCAACGTGCTCACCGGCGCCGATCCGGTCGCGCCCTATGGCGGCGCGGCGGTTCACGACAACAAGGTTTGGCTGCGCAAGGATGTCGCATGACGAAATTTGACAAGGCAAGAGCCGAGATCGTCGATGAAAAGACGCTCTCGAATGGCTGGACGCGCCTGAGCGGCTTCCAGATCGACTATACGGATTCCGAAGGCGAGACGCATCGCCTGCAGCGTGAGGTCTACCACCGCACCCCGGCCGCGACGATCCTGCTCTACGATCCGAAGCGCGACACCGTCGTCCTCGTACGGCAGTTCCGGCTACCGGTCTTCCTCCACGGCGAGCCGGCGTGGATCATCGAGGCACCGGCTGGGCTGCTCGATGGCGATGCCCCGGAAGCTGCCATCCGCCGCGAAGCTGAGGAAGAAACCGGTTTCCGCGTCCGCGATGTACGCTTCCTCTTCAAGGCCTACAGTTCACCGGGCTCGAGCATGGAACTGCTGCACTTCTTTGCCGCCTCGATCGACACGACCGATCGCGTCTCCGATGGCGGCGGCCTTGCTCACGAGCACGAGGACATCGAGGTTCTGGAGGTGCCGCTGGACAAGGCGGTGGCGATGATCGAGGACGGCGAGATCATTGACCTGAAGACGATCACGCTCCTGCAATGGGCGGCAATGAACCGCGATGCGCTGCGCTAGCGGTAGATCACATTGCGCGGCTCATCTTCACACCGATGTCATGAATCAGCGCTAAGCGCTCCGCCTTGTCATAAATACTTGCCTGGAGATAAACCGATGTGGCTCAGCAATTTTACTCTCGTCCTTCCAGATGAGATCGTGAGCCACGGCTCGGTCCGTGTCGAGGACGGCGTCATCGCTGAAATCAGGCCCGAGCCGGTTGCCAACGCTGCGATCGATGGCGCCGGGCGCCTGCTGATGCCGGGCTTTGTCGACCTTCACGGCGATATGGTCGAACGCGAGATCGCGCCGCGTCCGAATGCACCGATGCCGATCGATTTCAGCATCCACGAACTGGACAAGAAGCTTGCAGCCGCAGGCGTCACCACCGCGTTCGCGGCGGTCTCCTTCGCAACGGAAAGCGTCTACGGCCACGTCCGCTCGCTCGAAACGACCTCGGCGGTGATCGAAAGCATCAGCCGGCTGAAGAATAATCTGCTGATCGATCACCGCGTTCACGCCCGCTATGAAATCACCAATCTCGGCGCCGCACCGACGCTGGAAAAGCTGCTCGATGCTGGCCATGTCGACATGGTCTCGCTGACGGATCACACGCCGGGGCAGGGGCAATACAACAACATCGAGAGCTACATCCTGAGCATCGCCGAACGCCGCGCCATTTCCGAGGAGATGGCCGCCGAGATGGTCGCCAAGCGTATCGAGATGCGCAACAATCCCGACATCGAGATCAAGCTGAAGCAGGTCGTGGACCTTGCTCTGAGGCACAAGTTGTCGCTCGCCTCACACGATGACGACAGCGCCGAGAAGGTCGCGCAGATGCACGATCTCGGCGTGACGATCAGCGAGTTTCCGGTGACACTCCCGGCAGCGGAAGAAGCGCGTCGTCGCGGTCTCTGGACGCTGATGGGCGCTCCGAACGCGCTGCGCGGCCAATCGATGTCCGGCAATCTCAGCGCATTGGATGCCGCCGCCGCCGGCCTTCTGACCGTCATTGCCGCCGATTATCATCCGGCGGCCTTCGTGCCCGGCATCTTCAAGATCGCCGACCGCACGAGCCTGCCTTACGCCGTCGCCATGGCGACCCGCAATGCGGCGCGTTCAGCCGGTCTCATGGATCGCGGTGAAATTGCCGTCGGTCAGCAGGCCGATCTGGTTGTCATCGAGGCCGGCGACGTGCACCGCATCCGCGCCACCTTCCGCAAGGGCCTGTTCGTCTATAGCGATGGCACGCTGCATCAGCCTCGGGCGCTTGCCGCCTGAGGCAAGGAGCATATCCCGAAATCGGAGCCGGTTTCGGGATGTGGGTATCACTGGAAAACAAGGAATGAGAGCAGGGCGGGAATCCCACGGATCGCGCCGTGTTTTAAGCGCCTTCGCCGATCAGCGAGATGACGCTGCTACGCTCCGCCGGCGCTGCTGCAGCGTCGGTGCTGACGGCCTTGCCGCCCTCCATTTTCACCTTGCCCTGGGCAAAGAGCCGCAGCGCCTGAGGGTAAAGCTGATGCTCGACGGTGAGCACACGTGCCGCGAGGCTGTCGGCACTGTCGCTGGAGAGGACTGGAACGGCCGCCTGGCCGATGACCGGTCCCTCGTCCATGCCTTCGGTGACGAAATGCACGGTGCAGCCGGCGATCCGCATTCCGGCGTCGATTGCGCGCTGATGCGTATGCAGGCCGGGAAACAGCGGTAGCAGGGAAGGATGGATGTTGATCATCCGGCCCTCGTAGCGCTGGATGAAGGTGCCGCTCAGCAGTCGCATGTAGCCTGCAAGGCAAAGAATGTCGGGCGAAAGCTGATCGAGTGCGGCAAAGATCGCCTCCTCATGCGCTTCCTTGCTCGCATAGTCCTTGCGCGCGAAGGCAAAGGTCGGGATGCCCTGAGCTGCCGCCTTGGCGAGCCCGCCGGCATCCGCCTTGTCGGAGATGACACCGACGATTTCCGCCGGAAAGTCGCCAGCCTTTGCGGCTGCGACCAGCGCCATCATGTTGGAACCGCCGCCGGAGATGAAGACGACGACGCGTTTGCGCGGCGACGTCATATGGCGAGCGTACCTTTGTAGAGCGTACCGGCTGCACCTTCGGCGCGCGCGATCATCCGACCGAGTGTCACGACCGTCTCACCTTCAGCTTCGAGAGCCGCGGTGACGGTTGCAACGTTCTCAGCCGAAACGACTGCAATCATACCGACGCCGCAGTTGAAAGTGCGCAGCATTTCGTTGGCCTCGACGCCGCCCGTCTTCGAAAGCCAGGAGAACACGGCCGGAACCTTGACGGCAGCCAGATCGATCTCGGCTGCCAGGTGCTTCGGAAGAACACGCGGAATGTTCTCAGGGAAGCCGCCACCGGTGATATGCGCCAGTGCCTTGATGGCCTTGGTTTCGCGTATCGCCTTCAGCAGCGGCTTTACATAGATGCGGGTCGGCGTCAGCAACGCTTCGCCGAGGCTCTTGCCTTCCGCGAACGGTGCCGGCGCATCCCAGGCAAGGCCCGAAATGCCGACGATCTTGCGCACGAGCGAGAAGCCGTTGGAATGAACGCCCGAGGAGGCGAGGCCGAGGATCACGTCGCCTTCGGCGATGTCGCCCGACGGCAGCAACTGGCCGCGCTCTGCTGCACCCACGGCAAAGCCTGCCAAGTCGTAGTCGCCGGAGGAGTACATCCCCGGCATCTCGGCGGTTTCGCCGCCGATCAGCGCGCAGCCCGCGTCGCGGCAGCCGGCAGCGATACCCTCGACGATCGCCGCACCCTGGTCGGGGTCGAGCTTGCCGGTGGCGAAGTAATCGAGGAAGAACAGCGGCTCGGCACCCTGGACGACCAGATCGTTGACGCACATCGCAACGAGGTCGATGCCGACAGTGTCGTGATAGTCGGCGTCGATGGCGATCTTCAGCTTGGTTCCGACGCCGTCATTGGCGGCAACGAGCACCGGATCGATAAAGCCTGCGGCCTTGAGGTCGAACAGGCCGCCGAAGCCGCCGATCTCGCCGTCCGCGCCGGGGCGGCGCGTCGAGCGCACGGCGGGCTTGATCTTCTCCACCAGAAGGTTTCCGGCATCGATGTCGACGCCTGCGTCGCTATAGGTCAGGCCGTTTTTTCCAGACTGGCTCATGCTGCTCTCCGATGGCTGTGCGGGGCGGGAAATGTCACCGCCTCAATATGGGGGTCGCCATTGCATGACACGGGCCTATATGCAAGGGATTGCATGGAAAAAGCCCCAATTTCCCGCTCTTTTGAAGCAGGCCCTCGGGATTTCTAGCGGCGGGGTTGACCATTCTCTCAGCCACATCCTATGTGCACGAAGACTGCATCACGACGATGCGGAAATCGAGGCCGTCGATCAACGGGGAATATGATGCCACAGCAAGTTAGCGGGGCGGGTCTGAAGCGACAGGTCATCTTCTGGCTGATCGTGCTCGCCTTCTTCATCGGTTTCCTCTTTGTCTTCAGCTCGATCCTGCTGCCGTTCCTTGCAGGCATGGCGCTGGCCTATTTCCTCGATCCGGTTGCCGACCGGCTGGAGCGCTTCGGGCTGAGCCGCCTGATGGCAACGATCGTCATCCTGATTGCCTTCGTCTTCATGATCGTGCTGGCCCTGATGATCCTCATACCGGTTCTTGCCAGCCAGTTGAGTGATTTCGCCGGCCGTCTTCCGGGCTACATCGATCAGCTGCAGACCTTCATCGCCAAGTCGCAGAATTCGCTTCTGCCCGAATGGGTCCGCAACCAGCTCGGAACGATCAAGAACAATTTCTCCGAGATTCTGTCTCAGGGCTTCGGGCTACTCACGGGGCTTTTCGGTCAGGTCTGGAGTTCCGGCCTTGCCGTCGTCAACGTCATCTCGCTCATGGTCGTCACCCCTGTTGTCGCCTTCTACATGCTGCTGGACTGGGATCGGATGGTCTCGAAGGTCGATCAGTACATACCGCGAGACTATGTGGCCAACGTCCACCAGATCGCGCGTGAGATCGACCAGGCGATCGCGGGTTTCATTCGCGGGCAGGGCTCTCTCTGCCTCATCCTGGGCATCTGGTACGCGGTCGGCCTGTCGCTCGTCGGCCTGAATTTCGGGCTGCTGATCGGTCTTTTCGCGGGCATGATCAGCTTCATCCCCTACGTCGGCTCGATGGTCGGGCTGGTGCTTGCCGTCGGCGTCGCCATCGTGCAGTTCTGGCCTGACTATATCTGGGTCGGGGCCGTGCTCGCCGTGTTCTTCAGCGGGCAGTTCATGGAAGGCAATATCCTGCAGCCGAAGCTCGTCGGGCATAGCGTCGGCCTGCATCCCGTCTGGCTGATGTTCGCACTCTTCGCCTTCGGCGCGCTGTTCGGTTTCGTCGGCCTTTTGGTCGCTGTTCCGGCTGCCGCGGCCGTCGGTGTGCTTGTTCGCTTTGCGCTTTCACGCTACCTTGAGAGCGATCTTTATGCGGGCGGGTCGAACACCGGCCAGGTTCGCAGGACAAAAGCTGACCCTAAATGAATGAAGTGAAGAACGCTGGTTCCAGGCGCACTGCCGTGGAACAGATCCCGTTGGCCTTTTCGCACGACGCCGCAAGCGGTCGCGACGATCTGCTTATCTCCGAACGCCTGGCTGCTGCTGTCGCGATCGTCGATGCCTGGCCGCAATGGCCGTCGCCGGTCGTTATCCTCGCCGGTCCGGTGGGCTCGGGCAAATCGCATCTCGCCAACATCTGGAAGCAGCATAGCGGCGCCGTCGATATCCACCCGGCGAAGGGCGCTCATGCCGCTGTCAGCGCCGCGAGCGGCCCGGTGCTGTTCGAGGACGTCGACCGGCTCGGCTTCGATGACAACGAACTTTTCCACGTGATCAACAGTGTCCGCGAAAACGGACATAGCCTTCTGATGACAAGCCGCCTTTGGCCGATGTCGTGGCCCGTCGAGCTAGCGGACCTGCGTTCCAGGCTGAAGGCCGCCACCGTGGTGGAGATCGGCGAACCCGACGAAGAACTCCTCTGTCAGGTGATCGTCAAACTCTTCGCCGACCGGCAGCTTAATATCGACGACAAACTCGTGCTCTATATCGTTAACCGAATGGAGCGCTCGCTGAATGCGGCGCAGACGATCGTGGAAAGACTGGACCGGTTGGCGCTCTCTCGTGGCACCAAGATCAGTCGCTCTCTTGCTGCCGAAGTGTTGAATGAATTGGGCAATTCCGGCGCGCCCGATTGACTGTCACAGTTCCGTCGTGAAACTGATATAATTCGCAGGGCGAATGAAAACGGGGCAATTTGACAATGGATAACGCAGTCGCGGGGCACGACGAACCTACTCCTGAGACGAAGGAGACGGTGCTGCCGCTCGATGAGCTGCTTTCCAGCCCGGAGCGTTTCATCAACCGCGAATTTTCGTGGCTGCAGTTTAACCGGCGCGTGCTTGAGGAAACGCTGAACACCGAGCATCCGCTGCTTGAGCGCGTTCGCTTCCTGTCGATCTCCGCCGCCAACCTCGATGAATTCTTCATGGTGCGCGTCGCCGGTCTCGAGGCGCAGGTGCGCCAGAACATCGTGGTCCGCACCCCGGATGGCAAGACGCCTGCGGAGCAGCTCGACGCCATTCTTCAGGAGATCGACAACCTGCAGATGGAGCAGCAGGCTTCGCTTGCCGTCCTGCAGCAGTATCTCGCCAAGGAAGATATTCTGATCGTCCGTCCGGGCGCCCTCAGCGAGATTGATCGTGCATGGTTGGCCACTGAGTTCGAGCAGGCGATCTTCCCGGTCCTGACGCCGCTATCGATCGATCCAGCGCATCCGTTCCCCTTCATCCCGAACCTCGGTTTCTCGATCGGTCTGCAGCTGGTCAGCAGAAACGGCCGTGATCCGATGACGGCTCTGCTGCGTCTGCCGCCGGCGCTCGATCGCTTCGTGCGCTTGCCCGACGACGCCGGGACGATCCGCTACATCACGCTAGAAGACGTCGCCAACATCTTCATTCATCGTCTCTATCCCGGCTACGAGGTGCAGGGCTCAGGTACGTTCCGCATCATCCGCGACAGCGATATTGAAGTCGAGGAAGAAGCAGAAGACCTCGTTCGCTTCTTTGAGACGGCGCTGAAGCGCCGCCGCCGCGGTTCGGTCATCCGCATCGAGACCGATTCCGAAATGCCGGCCTCGCTGCGCCAGTTCGTGGTGCAGGCGACCAACGTGCCCGACAACCGCGTTGCCGTTCTGCCGGGATTGCTGGCACTGAACACCCTGTCGGAAATCACCAAGGCGCCGCGCGACGATCTGAGGTTCCCCTCATACAACGCGCGATTTCCCGAACGTGTCCGCGAGCACGCCGGCGATTGCTTCGCCGCCATCCGCGAAAAGGACATGGTGGTCCATCACCCCTACGAGTCTTTCGACGTGGTGGTCCAGTTCCTTCTCCAGGCTGCGCGCGATCCTGACGTCCTGGCGATAAAGCAGACGCTCTACCGCACGTCCAACGACAGCCCGATCGTTCGCGCGCTGATCGATGCCGCCGAATCCGGCAAGTCGGTCACGGCGCTGGTGGAGCTGAAGGCGCGTTTCGACGAGGAAGCCAATATCCGCTGGGCGCGCGACCTCGAACGCGCCGGCGTGCAGGTCGTCTTCGGCTTCATCGAATTGAAGACCCACTCGAAGATGTCGCTGGTCGTCCGCCGCGAAGAGGGCAAGCTGCGCAGCTACTGCCATCTCGGCACCGGCAACTACCACCCGATCACCGCGAAGATTTATACCGACCTGTCGTTTTTCACCTGCAATCCCGTGATTGCCCACGACATGGCCAACATCTTCAACTTCATCACCGGCTATGGCGAGCCGGAGGAGAGCATGAAGCTCGCCGTGTCACCTTATACGCTGCGTTCGCGCATCCTTCGCCACATCGACGAAGAGATCAAGCACGCCAAGAGCGGCGCGCCTGCTGCCATCTGGATGAAGATGAACTCGCTCGTCGATCCCGAGATCATCGATTCGCTCTATACGGCCAGCCGCGCCGGGGTCGAAATCGATCTGGTTATTCGCGGCATTTGCTGCCTGCGCCCGCAGGTACCTTGTCTGTCGGAAAACATCCGCGTGAAGTCGATCGTCGGCCGTTTCCTCGAGCACAGCCGCATCTTCTGCTTCGGCAACGGTCACGGGCTCCCGTCCGACAAGGCGCTGGTCTATATCGGCTCCGCCGACATGATGCCGCGCAACCTCGATCGCCGCGTCGAAACCTTGGTTCCGCTGACCAATCCGACCGTCCACGAGCAGGTCCTCTCACAGATTATGCTCGGCAATATCATTGACAATCAGCAAAGCTACGAGATATTGCCCGACGGAACGTCCCGACGCATGGAGGTGCGAAAGGGCGAGGAGCCGTTCAACGCGCAACAGTATTTCATGACCAACCCGAGCCTGTCCGGCCGTGGCGAAGCGTTGAAATCCAGTGCGCCCAAGCTGATCGCCGGCCTGCTTTCTGGCCGAAACAACAAGTAATATTGGACCTGCATGGTTGAATCAGAAGCCCAGGGGCGCCTTCCAGGCATTGCCCCGGTCTCCGTTGTCGATATCGGGTCGAATTCGATCCGTCTGGTCATATACGAAGGCATGTCCCGCTCGCCGACGATCCTTTTCAACGAAAAGGTACTTTGCGGGCTCGGCAAGGGCATAGCCCTGACGGGCAAGATGGACGAGGCGAGCGTTGAGCGTGCGCTGACGGCGCTCCATCGGTTCAAGGCGCTTTCCGATCAGGCGCGGGCGGCCACGATGTACGTGCTGGCGACTGCGGCGGCGCGTGAGGCATCCAACGGTCCCGATTTCATTCATAGCGCCGAAACGATCCTGCGGCGCAAGGTCCGCGTCCTCTCCGGTGAAGAGGAAGCAAAGTTCTCGGCCCTCGGCATCGTCAGCGGCTTTTTCGCGCCCGACGGCATCGCGGGCGATCTCGGCGGCGGTTCGCTGGAACTCATCGATATCAAGGGCAAGGAGATCGGCAAGGGTATCACCCTGCCGCTCGGCGGCCTTCGACTGTCTGAGTATGCAGGCGGCTCGCTCGAGAAGGCCCGTACGTTTGCGCGCAAGCACGTCAAGACGAGCGCGAAGCTGCTCGCTCAGGGGGCAGGGCGAACCTTCTACGCCGTTGGCGGCACCTGGCGAAATATCGCAAAGCTTCACATGGAGATGACACAGTACCCGCTGCACATGATGCAGGGCTACGAGGTGTCGCTTGAGGCCCTGATGCAGTTTCTCGATCAGGTCGAGGCTGCCAAGGACTCCAAGGATCCCGCGTGGATGGCTGTCTCCAAGCATCGCCGGGCGTTGCTTCCTTTCGGCGCTGTCGCCATGAAGGAAGTGCTGAGCGTCATGAAGCCCTCGGTCATCTCGTTCTCCGGACAGGGCGTGCGCGAAGGTTATCTGTACTCGTTGCTCACGGAGAGCGAGCGTCGCAGCGATCCGCTGCTGGCGGCAGCGGGCGAACTTGCCATCCTGCGTGCCCGTTCGCCCGAACACGCTCGCGAGCTCGCCGACTGGACCGGCCGCATGATGCAATGCTTCGGCATCGTCGAGACGGAAGAGGAGGCGCGCTATCGCCAAGCGGCCTGTCTTCTGGCCGACATCAGCTGGCGCGCGCATCCCGACTACCGCGGCCTTCAGGCGTTGAACATCATCGCCCATTCCTCCTTCGTCGGCATCAGCCATCCGGGACGCGCATTCATCGCGCTGACCAACTATTACCGCTTCGAAGGGCCGCATGATGATGGCGCGACCGGGCCGCTGGCCACGATCGCCACGCCGCAATATGTCGAGCGCGCCAAGCTGCTCGGCGGCATCTTGCGCGTCGTCTATCTCTTCTCTGCTTCGATGCCGGGGATCGTTCGCAATCTGAGCTTCCAGAAATCGATGAACCCGGATCTCGATCTCGAGTTCGTCGTTCCCGCCGAATATCACGATTTCGCCGGCGAGCGGCTGGATGGACGTCTTCAGCAGCTGTCGAAGCTTACCAACAAGCGCCTGGCCTTCCGTTTCGAGTAGGGCCCGTCGATCTTGGCCGAGGCGAGCCCGACATTTGGGCTCGGAAACCGCTCGAAAGTCGGCGCCGGTCGTCTCATGGTGCATTAAAGGTCTTCACCCCCAGGTTGACCTATTGGCTTGATATGCTTGAAATGCCCAGCCGACATCATGAGCGAAATCCGAGCGAGAGAAATGATCACCGATATCGAGGACTTTTTCACCAAAGGATGCGGTCGCTGCGAGCGCTTTGCGACGCCGGACTGTTCGACGCGGCAGTGGATCGACGGCCTCAACGAACTTCGCCGCATCTGTCGCGAGGCGGGGCTCGTCGAGACGGTGAAGTGGGCGCATCCGTGCTACATGCACGAAGGCCGCAACATCGTGATACTCGGGGCGTTCCGTGACAATTTTCGCTCGACGTTCTTCAACGCCGCGCTGCTGAAAGACCCCGAAGGCGTGCTCGAGAGACAGGGCCCGAATACCCAACATCCCGATATGCTCTGTTTCCGGAACAACGAACAGGTCGCGAAGATGGAGCCGGTCATCCGGTCCTATCTGAAGGAAGCCATGGGCTATGCGGAGGCGGGTATCAAGCCGCCCAAGCTGCAAAGCCAAATCGAACTACCGGACGAGTTGGTTGAGGCTTTGGACTCCGATCCGGAACTCGCCGAAGCCTTTCACGACCTGACACCCGGCCGGCAGAAGAGCTACGTGATCAATCTCAACGGAACGAAGAAGCCGGAAACGCGAATGGCGCGGATTGCCAAGTTCCGGGATCACATTCTTGCGGGCAAGGGCGCAACGGAACGATAGCTGCGAACAGTAACCAGTTCGGGCCTCTTCCATCGCATTCTGCTTCCCAATCAGCGGCGACAGCGATCATTCCTACGATGCCAGTTGCCAGATGCCAGCGACTGGCGTAAACGTTGCCCATCGCGAAAAGCGACCGCCTCTGTCGATCCGACCAACGGTCGGATGAAACGGACGATGTCCGAGGCAGTCGAGTACAAGCCATCCGCTGCACATCAAGCAGGGATCGGCCAGCGTTTCCAAAGAAACCAGATGCCTGCGTTCGCAGGCCCAACCGCAAGAACGGATGCCTGAGGGCACCGGACGCTTGCGGTGATCGGAACGCGTCATGAATAAACCACTTGTCGTTATTTTCACTGCCATTGTCCTCGATGCCGTCGGCATCGGGCTTATCTTTCCCATCCTGCCGTCACTCCTGAGCAACGTTACCCACGGCGGGAACGTCGCGGCCTACATCGGCGTGATGACCGCGCTCTATGCGGTCATGCAATTTATCTTCTCGCCGGTGCTGGGTGCGCTCAGCGATCGTATCGGCCGTCGGCCCGTGCTGCTCGTTTCGCTGGCCGGTGCGGCGGTAAACTATCTGATGCTCGCCTTCGCGTCCAATCTATGGATGCTTCTGCTCGGACGCGCGATCGCCGGCCTCACCAGCGCGAACATGTCAGTCGCGACAGCCTACATCACCGATATCTCTCCGGAGGATCAGCGAGCCCGCCGCTTCGGCCTGTTCAACGCGATGTTTGGCCTGGGCTTCATCGTCGGACCTGTGCTCGGCGGCGTCCTCGGTGACTATTGGCTACGCCTGCCGTTCATCGCCGCTGCGCTGTTGAACGGCTGCAATCTGCTGCTGGCGTTCTTCGTCCTGCCGGAATCGCGTGCGCCCGGCACGAAGAAAGTCGACCTGGCGGCGCTCAATCCGCTTCGTCCGTTACGGTGGGTATTGTCGGAGAAGCGCTTGCTGCCCGTGACGCTCATGTTCTTCATCCTGAGCTCCACCGGAGAAGCCTACGGCACCTGCTGGGCGCTTTGGGGAAATGACGCCTTCCAGTGGAACGGCCTCTGGATCGGCCTGTCGCTCGGCACCTTTGGCATCTGCCAGACCCTTGCTCAGGCGTTTCTTCCGGGGCCGGCCGTCAAGCTGCTGGGCGAACGTGGAGCCATCGTCACCGGCATTGCGGGCGCATGCCTCGCACTGACCGTCATGGCCTTCGCCGGCCAGGGCTGGATGATCTTCGCGATCATGCCGATTTTCGCACTCGGCGGCATCGGTACGCCGGCCTTGCAGTCGCTGGCGACCCGCCAAGTGGAAGAGCACCAGCAGGGCCAGTTCCAGGGCGTGCTCGCGTCGGCGGTAAGCCTTGCCACGATCGTCGGACCGCTCGGATTTTCGAGCCTGTATCTTCTTGTGAGAGCGCAGTGGCCGGGCGCGATCTGGCTCTCGGTGGTTGTCGTCTATGTTGCCGCGCTACCCGTGGTGCTGGGGCTACGACTGAAGGCACCAAAGCCCGAGTTTGCCTGCTGATCGCAGACGCCATCGGTTCTGCTTCGTGTCGCAACGGATAGGCCGGTGGCTTCGCTCTTGGGCGAATGGGCCCCGGCCAGGCGTAGATTTACTGTAACGTACTTCCTTTCGGCCGCCTTTAGGCGCTCCATCCGCTCAGGATTGGTCCCGGTTGGAGAAAAAGTTGATGAGAATCCTCGCGATCTTATGTCTGCTGCTGTTTGCTCCCTCAGCGATGGCCGCGGATAAGGCTCAGCGCGCCTTTGACAAGGAGATTGAACGTAACGCGGCTCAGGCCGTGGTGTGGGGCATGCCGGTGGTCAATTACGACCTGATGCGGCAGGAGATGCTCACCAAGACACCGGGAAAAGTCGGCCAGGTGATCTACTGGGGGCGCCCTCTGGATGGGAGAAACCAGACCCTGACACCCAATCCGGATGCCCTTTACTTCATGGTCTTCTTCACCACCAAGGATGGCCCCGTCGTTCTCGATCTGCCGCCTGCGGAGGACAAGGCATCGTTCAACGGCAACATCGTCACGGCCTGGCAGTTGCCGCTGGAGGACGCGGGCCTGCTCGGATACGACAAGGGCAAGGGTGGAAAATTCGTGGTTCTGCCTCCCGGCTACAAGGAGAAGCTGCCGGATGGCTACATCCCGCTGCGGTCCGAGGTCTACGGCGGCTACATGCTGTTTCGTTCGAACCTCAGGAGTCACGGCGAAGCCGACGTGCAGGCCTCGATCGACTACGGCAGGAAGATGAAAGTCTACCCGTTGTCAGCGGCTGCCAACCCGCCGGAGACAGTCTTTTCCGACGTGAAGGACGTCATGTTCGACTCCACGATCAAGTGGAACGCGAGCTTCTTCGAAAACCTGAACCGCGTCGTTCAGGAAGAACCGTGGATCGACCGTGACCGCGTCTTGATCGACGGGCTCAAATCTCTGGGGATCGAGAAAGGCAAGCCGTTTGCACCCGATCGGCACACGCAATCGCTGCTGACGAAGGGCATCCGGGAAGCCGAGGCGCTGCTTGAAGCAAAATACGATGCCGGTCTGCCGCCATTTTTCACCGCGACGAGCCGCTGGACCTATCCCGCCTATCCCGATCTCATCAAGGCCGCACAGGCGGACTTCAACGAACCGGATGCCTATCCGGTCGACCACCGCGGCGTCGCCTATAGCTATGCCTATATCGGCATCAAGCGTCTCGGAGCCGGCCAGTTCTATTCGATCTCGATCCGGGACAAGGACGGGCATGCCTTCGACGGCGGCAAGACCTACCGCCTCAACGTGCCGGCGAACGTTCCGGTCAAGCAATACTGGTCGGTGACCGCCTATGACCGGCAGACGCATGCGCTGATCAAAAATGTCCCGCGCGCCAGCCGTTCATCGCAGATCCCGGAACTCGTGAAGAACGACGACGGTTCCGTCGATCTCTATTTCGGCCCGAAGGCGCCCAAGGGCAAGGATGCGAACTGGGTGCCGACGGATCCGAAGCGCGGTTTCGAGTTGATGTTTAGAGCCTACGGCCCGACACCTGAGTTCTTCGACAAGAAGTGGATACTGTCCGACGTCGTCCGTATGGGGAAGTAAGAGCGGCGCATAGCTGTAACGGCTTGCGTAACGAAAAAGGCCCTGCTCGATTGAACGGGGCCTTCCTTTTGAGTGTCTTGGCTTACTTCGCGTTCAGAAGCTCACCGACTTCGAGCAGGCTGAACTCGTTGTTATCTGCCTTGTCGAGCGCGCGGCCGGCCGAGAATGGCAGGTTGTTGTCGTTGCCGACGACGATGTGGGTGGCGTCGACGCGGTCGACGTTCTCGATCGTCACGAACGGCATGTCGTAGATGCCATCCTTGCTGCCGGCCTTCTTCTTGTCGTCGGGGTCCTGGATGTTCAGAAGGTCGATATAGCCGATCTTGCGGACAGCCTTGCCGACATTGGCGTCGTTGAACTCGATCTTGTAGATACGCTTGAGTTCAGCCAGCGCCTCGAAGCAATCCGGCTTCGGCTGCTTGGGATCGGCGCAAGCCTTGTCCTTCGAGCCGGCGCCGTTGTCACGTTCGATGACGAGTGCCGTGGCATCGTCAAGCATGTTGAAGTCGCCAATCGAAACGCCCTTGTCCTCGAACGGATACAGCCATGTACGGCCGGTCCAGTTCTTGGAAGCGGTGTCGAACTCGATAACGCGGATGGCGGTGTGGCCGTCAACCGATTCCATCTTGCCGTCTTCCAAATAAAGCGGGCCTTCCAGCAGGCCGTAAAGCTTGCTGCCATCCTTCGACATGGCAAGACCTTCGAAGCCGCCGGAGCGCTTCAGGTTGAAGACCGGCATCTTGGCGGCCGGGTTTGCGGGAACGGAGAGCACCGGATTGTCGGGCGATAGGACCGGCTTGCCGTTGACGGTGGTCGAGAACACGTCGGTCAGGCGGCCTTCGGTGTCGAACTTCAGGAGATAGGGTCCGAATTCCTCACCGATCCAGAAGCCGTCGGCCACGGGTTGTACTGATTCGATATCGAAGTCGGCGCCGGTCAGGTAGCGCTTCTCCGCGCCTTCGAGAACGATCGGGAAGGGGGCCTTCTTGTCGGGATCGGACAGGAACAGGTTCTTGACGACATCGACCTTGCCGGTCTGCCAGTCGAACTTGACCTGATGCAGGAAGAGCATCGCGTCGCTGGAGTTGGCCTTGGAGCCGAAGCCGTTGTCGGAGAGCGTCCAGAAGCTGCCGTCAGCCATCGTCTTGATGCCGGAGAAGCCCTGGATCGGCTGGCCGTCGAACGGAAGCTTCAGATCGGTGATGCGTGCGCCGTCCTTGCCCGGAACGGTGCCGAGCGCTTCGGTGCGCTTGCGATCGGCGGTGGTGAACTTGCCGGAGTGCTTCAGGAACTCAGGCGCATCTGCCGGAGCCGCAACCAGCGTGTTAGCAGGCAGAATGGCCTGGCCCGCGAGCTTGGCAGGAAATTCCTGTTGGTCGGCGGAAGCCGAAGCAGTGATCAAAAGAACAAATGAAACAGAAGCAAGAAGAGTATTTTTCATCGAAACCCCCAAGGATTGGAATGCGGGTTTCGATTAGCAAGGCTTTCATGTCGGCGCGTTGACGCTTGCATGAAGCTTTGGTGACGCCTTGAGGTTGTCCGCCTTGAAGAGCGAGATGACGCCGAGGCTTTGCCCGCGTCCCTTGACGGCGTGGGTTCCTAGGTCCTCCACCGATACCATCTCCGGCATGTCGATCCTCTGGGCGAGGTCGGACGAGATGAGAACGGATCGGTTCAACGTCTTGCAGAGCGATTCAAGCCTGGAGGTCGTATTAACGGTATCACCGAAATAGGTGATCTTGTGGTGATCGACGCCGATCTCGGCCGTGATGACGGTGCCGCCATGCAAGGCAGCGCGCAGACGAGGGACCTGGCCGTAGGTTTGCAGCCAGCTCTCGGCGTCCGCCTCTATTTCACCGATGATGTCGAAGATGCAGTTGATGCATCGGGCAAACTTGACACCACGCTCGAGCGGCCAGCTGATGATCGCGGCGTCCCCGACATAATCGTCAATCGTGCCCTTGTACTTCCGGACGGGCTCGGCGAAAGCGGCGAACAGCGAACTCAGCATCTGCTGGGCCCTGAGGTCGCCGTGCTTTTCGGCAAAGGCGGTCGAATCCACCAGGTCGATGAACAGAAAGACGCGTTCTTCGCTGATCGGCTTGCGATAGCGGCTGAAAAGCATGCTTGAGAAGATGTCGCGACCCAGAAGCTCGCGAATCCGCAGCACGAAGATAATCAGCGCACACACCGCGAGCGCATAGAGAAAAGCATCGAATGGCAGGATGACCGCATCCACCCAGGAAGCCGGACGAAAGGCGCCGAGCCACCACATCGAAAGGCCCGCAACCGCAAATCCGATGCTCATCAGGATCTCGTAGACGAAGATTTCCGCGAGGAAGTACGTCACGGTTGGCAATGCCTGCATGCGACGCGAAAGACCGCGCAGGATCACCTTGCGCTCGAACAGGATGATCGGCATGCCGATGAACAATGCGAATGTCGCGCCGACGAAGGGGTGGCCGCCGTAAAACCTGAGATCGTAGAGAACGCCACTACCGGCTATGACAAGCGCGATCAGCAGCCAGTTCTGGACTGGAGATATTTCCCTCATGGAGTCCTTTTCGCGGTAAAGCGTCGCCGGAAATGCTTAAGGCATATAGGAACGGCCCGGCGCTTCAAAAAGGCGCGCCAGCGCCGTTTCCTCGATCTGGTCCGATCTCGGAAGCACTTTACCCATAAAAACGTCCGCCTGATGGCAGTTACAGCGCGACTGTCTCGACTTTCTTGCCGACGAAACGAAGCGCCACCTGGCCCTGAATGAGCTGCAGGGCGGGTTCGCCGAAAAGCTCCCGGCGCCAGCCGTGGAGTGCCGCGACTTCGGCGTTCTCGCCTTCCGCCGCGATCCGGTCGAGATCCTCGCTATTGGCGATGACCTTCGGGGCAACGCCGTGCTTTTCGGAGATCAGCTTCAGCAGAACCTTCAGCAACTCGGCTGCGGCGGCAGCGCCCTCAGGCGGCTGCGTCTGCCGGGGTGCGTGCGGCATCTCGGCCTTTGGCAAGGCAAGCGCCGCGTTGACGGCCTCGACGACCGCGCCACCGGCTGCCGATCGTTCCCAACCCTTGGGGATGGTCCGCAGGCGGCCAAGCGCCTCGTTGTCCTTCGGCTGCTGCTGCGCGATTTCGTAGATCGCGTCGTCCTTGATGACGCGCGAGCGCGGCACGTTGCGAGAGCGAGCCTCGCGCTCGCGCCAGGCGGCAACGAATTTCAGGACCGCCAGCTCCTGCGGCTTGCGCAGGCGCATCTTCAGCCGCTGCCACGCATCGTCGGGATGCATGTCGTAGGTTTCGCGGGCCTCGAGGATATCCATCTCCTCCCGGAGCCAGGACGAGCGGCTTTCGCGCTCGAGTTCGGCCTTGAGGTAAAGATAGACGTCGCGCAGGTGGGTGACGTCCGCCAGGGCATAGTCGAGCTGCTTTTCCGAAAGCGGCCGCCGGCTCCAGTCGGTGAAGCGCGAGGACTTGTCGATCTGGACGCCCTTGGTGCGGCTGACGAGCTGGTCGTAGGAGACGGAATCGCCGAAGCCGCAAACCATCGCCGCGACCTGCGTATCGAAGATTGGGTGCGGAATGAGGCCGCCCCGGTTGTAGATGATTTCGATGTCCTGCCGCGCGGCATGGAACACCTTCAGAACGCTGGTATCCGCCATCAGCTCGAAGAACGGCTTGAGGTCGAGCCCCTTCGCCAGAGGGTCAACCAGCACTTCCGTTGTCGGGCTTGCCATCTGTATCAAGCAGAGTTCCGGCCAGAACGTCGTCTCTCGGAGAAACTCGGTGTCGATGGTAATGAATTCTGACTTGGCCAGCTCTTTGCAGGCCGCCTCCAAATCGGCGGTTGTTTCGATCATCTCAATTCATTCGCAGGATAGACATAGTTGAACCTTCCTTCTCCTTTCGGCCGGATATGTCAACTAGAACCCGCAAAGAGCTGTCAAACAACTCTCACATAACTGGTCATGCCGGTCTTTTGATGCTCGATGATGTGGCAATGCAGCAACCAATCGCCGGGATTGTCGGCCACGAAGGCGAGCTGCACCTTTTCGTCGGGCTGCACCAGATAAGTATCGGTCACGAGCGGCATGACCTCCCGCGTCGATGACGAAAGCACGGTGAAGCTCATGCCGTGCAGGTGGATCGGATGCGTGTGCGGCGTCACGTTCTCGAGCTGCAGGATATAGCTCTTGCCGAGCTTCAATTCCGCCAGCGGCGCGGTCGGGTCGGGCGTATCGCCCGGCCACGGCACCTTGTTGATGGCCCAGAAGCTGTAACCGAGCGTGCCGCAGATACTGTCGACAGGCGCGCTTTCCGCCGTGGCGCTGAGGATGAGCGGGATTTTCTGTGCTGAGGAAAGATCCGCCTTGGCAACCGGGTTTTCGCCGAGCGCTGCAAGATCGCCGACATTGCGCTTCAGCGATGTTCCGACGGCCCTGATCCTGGCGATCGTCTTCGGTGTGGTGCCTCTGATGTCTTCGAGCGTCGCAACCGCGCCCTCGCTGTCGGGCATACGCACGGCGAGATCGAGACGCTGGCCGGGGCCGATCAGAAGCAGCTCGAGCGGAAAACGCTTCGGCACGGGATTGCCGTCGATCGCAATGACCATCGCCTCGGCGCCCTCCATCTTCAGCGAGAAGATACGGGTGACGTCGGTCACCGCAATCCGCAGCCGGACAAGGCCGCCGGCCGGCGCATCATATTGCGGCTCCGGATGCCAGTTGGCGGTGCGCACTGTTCCGTAGGTCCCGGTCTTTGCCGCATCGCGCGGCCGAAACGGCGCAATGAACTGCCCATCGCTGCCGAGCCGCCAGTCGCGCAGGTTCAGCACTACTTCGGCATCGAAGGTCGGATCAGCGGGGTCTTCCACCACGAGAACGCCGGTCATGCCGTGGCCCATCTGGGTCAACGTGTTGCAATGCGGGTGATACCAGAAGGTACCGGCGTCTGGTGGCGTGAAGGCGTAGTCGAAGCTGTCGCCGGTGTAGACGTAAGGCTGCGTCATGAACGGCACGCCGTCCATTTTGTTGGCGATTCTCAGGCCATGCCAGTGAATCGTCGTCGGCTCGTCGAGCGTGTTCGTCAGCCGTGCCGCATAGGGCTTGCCCTTGGTCATCCTCAGCACCGGCGGCATGCCGCCGTCGCCCCAGGTCATGATGTCCTTCGTCACGCCTGAATCGGCGATGCTGGCCGTCGTCCTTATCGCCTTCAGCACCTGTGGTTCAGGTGCCGCCTCCGCCAGTCCGAACTTGCCGGCGACGCCGATCCCGACGCCGTAAGCGCCTGCGACGGCGGAAGCCTTCAACAGATTGCGGCGGGTGAGAAGGGGCATGGCGAGACTCCGCGGGAACGATATCGCTCCTCTTTAAAGTTGACCGCGAGCTTCAGCAATATGGTGCGAGCCTGCCAAACTGCCGCACGGTTTGTCGCAACTCGGTTGCGAGCGTGCCATAATGCCTTCGCAACGCGCGTGCGATATGCGCCAAGTCTTGACAAATCAGGCGGTCCATGCGCTTTTCCGCCCGATTTTCTTGTCGGAACGGGAGAGCCATTCGAGCCCCCGCTGCCGTCTTCAAGCCAAATACCGGGAATTGAGATGATGCATCGTTACCGCAGCCATACATGTGCAGCCCTCCGCAAGTCGGATGTCGGCGCCAATGTCCGGATTTCCGGCTGGGTCCACCGCGTTCGTGACCATGGCGGCGTTCTCTTCATCGACCTTCGCGACCATTACGGCATGACCCAGGTCGTCGCCGACCCGGACAGCCCGGCCTTCAAGATCGCCGAGACCGTTCGCGGCGAATGGGTCATCCGCATCGACGGCGTCGTCAAGGCGCGCTCGGAAGACACCGTCAACAAGAACATGGCGACCGGCGAGATCGAACTCTACGCTCAGGAGATCGAAGTGCTCTCCGAAGCCAAGGAACTGCCGCTGCCGGTCTTCGGCGAGCCGGATTATCCTGAGGACATCCGCCTCAAGTACCGCTTCCTCGACCTGCGCCGCGAGACGCTGCACAAGAACATCGTCAAGCGCAGCCAGATCATTTCTGATATCCGCAACCGCATGACCTCGGCCGGCTTCGGTGAATACACGACCCCGATCCTGACGGCGTCCTCGCCGGAAGGCGCGCGCGACTTCCTCGTGCCGTCACGTATCCACCCCGGCCAGTTCTTCGCCCTGCCGCAGGCTCCGCAGCAGTACAAGCAGCTGCTGATGGTTGCCGGTTTCGACCGCTATTTCCAGATCGCGCCGTGCTTCCGCGATGAAGACCCCCGCGCCGACCGCCTGCCGGGCGAATTCTACCAGCTCGACCTGGAAATGAGCTTTGTCACCCAGGAAGACGTCTGGGACACGATGGCCCCGATCATGACCTCGGTCTTCGAGCAGTTCGCCGAAGGTAAGCCGGTCACCAAGGAATGGCCGCGCATCCCTTATGACGTCGCGATCCGCAAGTACGGCTCCGACAAGCCCGACCTGCGTAACCCGATCGAGATGCAGGCCGTCACCGAGCATTTCGCAGGCTCCGGCTTCAAGGTCTTCGCCGGCATGATCGCCTCGAACCCGAAGGTCGAAGTCTGGGCGATCCCGGCCAAAACAGGTGGTTCGCGCGCATTCTGCGACCGCATGAACGCCTGGGCGCAGTCGCTGGGTCAGCCGGGCCTCGGCTACATCTTCTGGAAGGAAGAAGACGGCAAGGTCGTCGGCTCCGGTCCGCTCGCCAAGAACATCGGCGAAGAGCGCACCGAAGCGCTCCGCGTCCAGCTCGGCCTTGAAGCAGGCGACGCCGCCTTCTTCGTCGCCGGCGAACCGGCAAAGTTCTACAAGTTCGCGGGCGAAGCGCGCACCAAGGCGGGTGAAGACCTGAACCTGGTCGATCGCGACCGCTTCGAACTGTGCTGGATCATCGACTTCCCGTTCTACGAATGGAGCGAGGAAGACAAGAAGGTCGATTTCGCCCATAACCCCTTCTCGATGCCGCAGGGCGGTCTCGAGGCGCTGCAGACCCAGGATCCGCTGTCGCTCAAGGCATACCAGTACGACGCCGTCTGCAACGGCTTCGAAATCGCCTCGGGCTCGATCCGTAACCAGTCGCCGGAAGCTATGGTGAAGGCCTTCGAACTGGTCGGCCTCAGCCAGACTGATGTCGAAGAACGCTTCGGCGGCATGTACCGCGCCTTCCAATATGGCGCGCCTCCGCATGGCGGCTGCGCCTTCGGTATCGACCGTGTCGTGATGCTCCTGCTCGGCGCCAAGAACCTGCGCGAAATCACGCTGTTCCCGATGAACCAGCAGGCGCAGGACCTCCTGATGAACGCCCCGTCGCCGGCAATGCCGAAGCAACTGATGGAACTGTCGCTACGCGTCATCCCGCCGGTCAAGAAAGACTGAGCAAACTGACTGAACAAAAAAAGCCGGCGACCTGTTCGCCGGCTTTTCGCATTTTGGAAGTGCGTCAGATTGCGGCGTAGACCGCCTTGCGCAGATCCACGGTGAACCGGCCCCACATGCCCTCCAGCGTCGTGTTCGTAAGGGCGACGACCGTCAGCCCCTTGGATGGGTCGACGAACCAGCTGTGGCCATAGACGCCGCCCCACTGCAGCGATCCCTTCGTAAGCGGCACCTGCGCAGCCTCCGGGTCGGTGACGACGGCCCAGCCGAACCCGAATCCTGAGCCGGGCTCCACGGCTTGCCGGCGCCCGCCGGTCTGGTCGACCATCATCGTCGCAACCGTTTCGCTTGAGAGCAGGGGAGCGCCGCCCCGTCGGATCGTCTCGAGGATCGTCAGGATATCGTCTGCCGTACCCGCCATCCCCGCGCCGCCGGAGTGATAGGAGGTTGGGTCGAAGATGCGATCCGGCGCGAAGCGGACGGAACCGGTCAAGGCTGGCACCAACGCTTCCTTGCCCATCAGCTTCGGCTCGGGTGAGGCGTCCGTGTAGGCTGCGGCAAGCCGCTGGCGATCGCGAACGGAAAACGCGGTGTCCCGAAGGCCGAGGGGACCGGTGACGAGCTCTGCCACGGCCTCGTCAAGCGAAACACCCATCTCCGCCTCGATGATGCCGCCGAGCACATCGATCGCAAGCGAGTAGCGCCAGCCTTCGCCCGGCGCAAACAACAACGGCACGCTCGCGATCCGGCGGAGGTTTTCCGCCAGCGACATGCCGGGCTCGCCGATGCCGTCAGAGACACCGGCGCGTTCATAGGAGCCATCCTCCTCGGCAAAGCAATAGCTGAGGCCTGACGTGTGGTTCAGCAGATGCCGAATCCGGATGGTTGCCTCACCGCCATCGGGAAGCGTCGGGCGGAAATCGGGAAGCCATTTGGTGATCGGATCGTCCAGTCCCAAGCGCCCCTGTTCGATTAGCCGCATCGCGGCGATCGTGACGATCGGCTTGGTGACAGAGGCCAGCCGGAAGATGGTGTCTTCCCGCATGCCGATACCGTTCTCCCTGTCGGCGAGCCCGGCGGCACGGCGATAAACGGTCTCGCCATTCGCGGCGATCAGGACAACGGCGCCGACCAGCCGCTTGTCGTTCAATGCAGCGTCGATTGCCGCATCCACCCCGTCAGCGTGGAAAAGGGGCGTGGTCGCTCTCTGCAAATCAAGGGGAAGACTCATCGGACCAGATCTCCTATAATCACAATGATCGTTCCTGAATAACTCAGGTCGCCAAATAATTCTAGAGTGATCATTGTGAGAAATGACGATAGCGCGAAAAAAATGACCTCAGGCAGGCGAGGGCGGCCACCCGCCTTCGACCGCGAGACGGTCCTTGCCGCCGCGCGCGACACATTCTGGGAGCACGGCTACGATGGCTCGTCCATCGCGGACCTCACCGCATCGATGGGGATCACGCCGCAGAGCCTCTATGCCGCCTTCCGCTCCAAGGCCGAGCTTTACCGCGAAGCCCTGAACCAGTATCGCCGCATGCCCCGGCCCGATCCGGGCAATCCATTCAGCGAGGCGATCGATACTGTCACCACGTTCGCCCGATTTCTCAAGAACTCGGCCATCATCTTCACGGCGCCCGAACACCCCAAGGGCTGCATGATCTCGACAGCGGTGCTGAACTGCGCATCCGAGAACGAAGACATCGCCCACTATGTCTCCTCGCTCCGGCTCGACACGCTGCGGCTGTTCACGTCACGCATCGAGCGCGGCATGAAGGAAGGGGACATCAGAGCGGAAACCAACGCAGCATCACTCGCCCGTTTTCTCGGCGCCATCGTCCAGGGCATGTCCGTCCAGGCGCGCGACGGTGCCACCACGGCAGAGCTCATGGAAGTGGTCGACCACGCCCTGACCGAGCTGCGCCGCTATACCGTCTAGCCCCAAGAAAAGAAAACCCGGCGGACCGTAAGGCACGCCGGGTTCCAGGCACTTGCTAAGCGTAACGATCAATCGTTGGCCGAAACCTTCACGCCGAGAACCTGCGGCAGGGTGTTTGGCGCACCCATGGCCGCGCCCATGATCATCGGGAACGGAACCGGCTTTGCCGGAGCGGCGGCGAGCGTCAGGCTCTTCGGATTGTCGAGGAAGGTGTTGACAGCGGCCGATACAGCGTTCTGCAGCTCGGGAATGTTGAGCTGAGCGAGCATGATCGGGGTCATCGCCTTCAGCGAGTCTGCCATCTGCTGGCCGGACATGTTCTGCTGGCTGCCGGCGTAGTCGAGCGCGCGCTTGGTGATCGAGGCGTCGTCGAAGCGGATCTGGGCGCTCTCGAACGACAGCTGCTGCAGCAGTCCGAGCATCGAAAGGCCGAGCGCCTGCTGCGCCTCTTCCTTGTTCGCATTGGCTTCAGCCTGCTTGGCGGCTTCCTGCAGCGACTTCACGAACGGCATGGTGTAGCCGGAGATCTTGAAGGCGAGGTTGAGCTTGCCGATGTTGTTGAAGTCGAACGCGAACTCCGAAACGTCGATCGTGCCGGGCGTCAGCTCCCAGGCGCCCTTCATGGTGATGTCGCCGCTGACATGCTGCAGGGCGAGCTTGTCGATCGCTTCCTTGCTCTGCGGGTCGCTTGCCTTGGTGAGGTCGGCCTTGAGGCTCTTGAACGCGCCGTCGAAATCGAAGCCGGACTCGTCTTCGCGCAGCGTCAGGTTGACGTCGCTCTCCGCGATCGAGAACAGTTCGGCGCCGTCCTGGACGACCTTGACCGGACCGCTATGGGCGGTTTCGTAAAGCAGCATGGAGTCGAGACCGTCACCCTTCGGGTTGGCGGGGATCGAAATGCCGCCGAGCTTCAGGTCGGATGCCGTGAAGGTGGCGCCGTCGTTGGTGGCGCTGACGTTCGGAAAGGACGCTTCCTCGACATAGTAGCCGCCGTCTTCGTCTTCCTCGACGCCGGTCATCGTGATGTCGCCGATCGAGACCGGCTGGCCGCTGTTCGGCTTGAAGCTTGCCTTCTTCAACGTGACAGTCGTTCCGTCGACATCGACGCCGTCGGAGACCAGCGTGCCGCCCTGGAGGCTGTAGGCTGCGTTGATCTTGGTCAGCAGGTCCTGGCCGTCGAGCGCGAACGCCGAGCCGGCGAGAGAAAGAAAAGCAGCGCCCGAAAGCATCAGCCGTGTCGTCCGGTAAAACGTCATCTGGTGTCCCCTTGGTGGCAGCCTGAGCGGCGAGCGAGAATTCGTCGCCGGTCTACTGTGGTTCGATCGCGGTTTATATTTGCGGATTTCTAAATTTGTGTTGAAAGGAAAACGAAAGAACGACCAAATTCAGGCAAAGCGCCCACACTCATTCTTTTCACGCCGTTCCAAGACTTCATCCACAGCCGGAATGCCCGGATTCCTTGCCCGCAAGGGCTATCTCGGCTAGTCAAGGCATATGGGACAAGAGATTTTGCCGCCCTCTGGCGGAGACGACGATAGTATCCTTCCGGTCGATCTGAAGGCGGCGCTCGAAGAGCGCTACCTTGCCTATGCGTTGTCGACGATCATGCACCGCGCGCTCCCCGATGTGCGCGACGGCCTGAAGCCGGTGCATCGCCGTATCATTCACGCCATGAGCGAGATGGGCATCCGGCCGAATTCGGCCTTCAAGAAATGCGCCCGTATCGTCGGCGACGTCATCGGTAAATTCCATCCGCATGGCGACCAGTCGGTCTACGACGCGCTGGTACGCCTGGCGCAGGATTTCTCGCAGCGTTATCCCGTCGTCGACGGGCAGGGCAACTTCGGCAATATCGACGGCGACAGCGCCGCCGCCTACCGATACACCGAAGCCCGCATGACCGAGGTCGCGGGTCTCCTGCTCGATGGCATCGAGCAGGACGCGGTGGATTTCCGTCCGACCTACAACGAGGAAGACGAAGAGCCGGTCGTGCTGCCGGGCGCCTTCCCGAACCTGCTCGCGAACGGTTCTTCCGGTATCGCCGTCGGCATGGCAACATCCATCCCGTCGCACAACGTCCACGAACTCTGCGATGCAGCGCTCCATCTCATCAAGCACCCGGATGCATCAGTCGAGAAGCTGGTAGAGTTCATTCCCGGCCCGGACTTCCCCACCGGCGGCATCATCATCGATGGTCGCGAAAGCATCATTGAGGCCTACAAGACCGGTCGTGGCGGCTTCCGCACACGCGCCAAGTGGGAGACGGAGGATCTCGGCCGCGGCGGCTATCAGATCATCGTTACCGAGATCCCGTTCCAGGTGCAGAAGTCGCGCCTGATCGAAAAGATCGCCGAGCTCCTGCTGGCGCGCAAGCTGCCGCTGCTGGAGGATATTCGCGACGAGTCTGCCGAGGACGTCCGCGTCGTCCTGGTGCCGAAGAACCGCACCGTCGATCCGACCATCCTGATGGAATCGATGTTCAAGCTGACCGAGCTTGAAAGCCGCTTCCCTCTGAACATGAACGTTCTCTCCATGGGCCGCATTCCGCGCGTCATGGCGTTGAACGAGGTGCTGAAGGAGTGGCTCGACCACCGTCGGGACGTGCTGCAGCGTCGCTCGCGCTTCCGTCTCGCCGCTATCGATCGCCGCCTGGAAATCCTCGGCGGCTTGCTGATCGCCTACCTCAACATCGATGAGGTCATTCGCATCATCCGTGAAGAGGACGATCCGAAGGCGGCCATGATCGCGCGCTGGTCGCTCACCGACAATCAGGTCGAGGCGATCCTCAACATGCGCCTGCGGTCGTTGCGCAAGCTCGAGGAATTCGAGATCCGCACCGAGTTCGACGCGCTCACCAAGGAAAAGGGCGAGATCGAGGCCCTGCTGGCATCCGAAGACAAGCAATGGCAGACCGTCGCCTGGGAAATCGGCGAGGTGAAGAAGAAGTTCGCGAAGGCGACCGAGCTTGGACGCCGCCGCACACAGTTTGCCGATGCTCCCGAAGCCGACGAGCAGGCAATCCAGCAGGCGATGATCGAGAAGGAACCGATCACAGTCGTCGTCTCCGAAAAGGGCTGGATCCGCGCGCTGAAGGGGCATATCTCCGACACCGCGACCCTGACCTTCAAGGAAGGCGACGCGTTGAAGGTTGCCTTCCCGGCGCAGACGACCGACAAAATCCTGATCATCACCACGGGCGGCAAGGCCTACACGCTTGGCGGCGACAAGCTGCCCGGCGGTCGAGGCCATGGCGAACCGCTGCGCATCATGATCGATATGGACAACGACCAGGACGTCCTGACCGCGTTCGTGCACGATCCTGCTCGCAAGCAGATGATTATCTCGACTGCGGGCAACGGCTTCGTCGTCGCCGAGACCGACATGGTCGCCAATACCCGCAAGGGCAAGCAGATCATGAACGTCTCCATGCCCGACGAGACGAAGCTGATCGTTCCCGTCAGCGGCGACCACGTCGCGGTTGTCGGCGAGAATCGCAAGTTGGTCGTCTTCCCGCTGGCGCAGGTGCCTGAAATGGGCCGCGGCAAGGGTGTCCGTCTGCAGCGCTACAAGGACGGCGGCATTTCCGACGTTCGCTGCTTTGCGATATCTGACGGGCTCGTCTGGGAAGACAGCGCCGGTCGTACCTTCACCAAGAACAAGGACGAACTCGCCGAATGGCTTGCCGACCGTGCGACGGCCGGCCGAACCGTTCCGAAGGGCTTCCCGCGCAGCGGCAAGTTTGCCGGCTGACGGGAAAATAAATCCGCGCCTCGCTCTTGGCGAGCGAGGCAACTCCTCTAGCTTTGTCCTGTAATCACAACATGGACAGACATCATTCCGATGGCGGACGGAATGATCGCGTATGGCGCCAAGGTGGCGCCGTGTCCGATCACGGAGGAATGTTGATGAGTGCTTGCAATACCATCACGTTGAACGTCGCGCATACCTATGCCGCGTCGCCCTGCGCCGTCTATGATGCCTGGCTCAACCCGGAACGGGCCAAGCGCTTCCTGTTCGCGACTGATAGCGGTCGGGTGATCCGCGCCGACATCGATGCGCGCGTCGGCGGGCATTTTCTTGTCATCGACAGGCGTCCGACGGGAGATGCGGTGCATTACGGCGTATTTCTTGAATTGCGTCGGCCGCGGCGGATGACGTTCTGCTTCTCGGTCGCCGAGCATGACCACAATGCCGATCGTATCCAGATCGACATCGAGCCGTTGGGCGAGGGCACGAGGCTCACCCTATCGCATGAAATGTGCGCTGAATGGGGGAATTTCGAGGAAGAGACCCGCCAGGGGTGGGCTCATGTCCTCGAGGGGCTTGAGCGCGAGCTCGACGGCATGATCGCAGTTATGCCAGCGCTTGCTGCACAGGCTGCCTCCGAGCCATCCAAAGCGAGTGCCCCATAATGGCGCAAACGAGGATGGCACCGCCGACCAATGTCATGGTCGGCGGGGTTTCCGAAAAGATCAGCCAGATCCAGATCGGCGCGAGGATTGTCTCCAGCAGATAGAACATGCCGACCTCGGGTGCAGAAAGATATTTCGGCCCGGTCGCGAGACACCAGAAGGCAATCGGCATCAGCACAGCGCCGTTGAAGACGATCCATGCGGGATGTTCGATGCCGAGTCCCGCAGGTAGCGCGTTGGCGAGCCCGAGCGCGGCCGGAAACGCGGCCGCCAGCAGAGGCACGAACCCCATATCCCGGCCTGAGGCGCGACCAACGGTGATTGCGGACGCCAGGATGAAGGCCGACAGCAATGCCATCGCATCGCCGAAGAAATGACCTCCGGACATTCCCTGATAGACGATCAGGGATACGCCGAACAGCATGACAACCATGGTCAAAAGCGTCGAGCGGGTAGGGCGCTCCTTCAGGAACACCCATGACAGCAGGGCGCCGAACATCGGGTTGAAAGCGACGATGAAAACCACGTTCGCCGTTGCCGTATGGAATACCGCCAGCAGGAATGTCAGGGTCGAGCAGCCGTAGAGAATGCCGCAGGCAATCCCGTGACGACCGGGTACCAGCACAGGCCAGCCGCCTTTGATGCACCGAATCGCCAAGACGACAAGCAGCGTCACGGCGACTGTGGTGATGTTGCGGATTCCGAGGATCGACCACATGTCTCCATGCGCGAGCCGGACCAGCGGAATGTCCATGGAGAGTGCCAAGCCGCCGATCGCCGTCAGCAGAAGGCCCTTGCGATGAGCGGAAATGCCGGAATGCATTTAGGGGTGTGAACTTTCAGGAACTGCGGATGGATCGAAACGCTCCCAACCGCGCGGTGTCAGATGTTCCTGCGGCTGGAAGCGTGTCTTGTAATCCATTTTCCGGGAGCCTTGAACCCAGTAACCCAGATAGACATGCGGCAGGCCAAGCGCCTTCGCGCGTCTGACATGATCCAGGATCATGAAGGTACCGAGGGAACGCTGATCGAGATCGGGATTGAAGTAGGAATAGACCATCGAAAGCCCGTCGCTCATCGTGTCGGTGAGGGCTGCAGCGACCAGTTCGCCGGTCGGACGTGCTTCCAGTCCGGCTCCTTCTTCGCGAAGGCGGTATTCGATGATCTTCGTGTTCACATGCGTGTCCTCGACCATGATCGCATAGTCGAGCACGGTCATGTCGGACATGCCGCCCTGCTGGTGACGGAAATCCAGGTAGCGGCGAAACAGCGAATATTGCTCGCTCGACGGCTGTGCCGGGAATTCGGACGAGATGATGTCGGCATTCGTCGCAAGGACGCGCTTCATGGAACGCGTCGGCTCGAATTCCTGCGCCAGGATTCGCACGGACACGCAGGCGCGACACGCTTCACATGCCGGCCGGTAGGCGATGTTCTGCGATCGGCGGAAGCCGCCCTGTGTCAGGATGTCGTTCATCTCAGCCGCACGAGGCCCGACGAGATGAGTGAACACCTTGCGTTCCATCTCGTGCGCCAGATAGGGGCAGGCAGCCGGAGCCGTCAGATAAAACTGCGGAGATGGCGTTGTCTGCGTATTCATCTGCTGCGGAGATTTCCTTCGGTTTATGCTGATATGACAGCATGACTTAAGAATGAAAAACGTCAACAGCGGGGCCATTTCCCGGCCCGCCGTTACACGTCATACTTTGGGATATGGTGCCGTAAAACTCCCGGCAAAGACCGGAAGCGCGGTTTAATTCTCGGTTCCGGACGTTAAGCGGTGCGTACCGTGACTGTACCGACCAGGAAGTCGTGGATCAGTCTGCTGCGCTCGGTAAAGAGCCCCACGAGGAGAATCAGCGGCGTCAGTATGGAGTTGAGGATCCAGAACAGCGCGAGGTGAACGATCGCTGTCAGGAAGTCCATATGCCGCCCATCGACGCGCATGATTGCGACGCCCATCGCCCGCATTCCGAGCGACGCCTGGGAAGGACCGCCGACCGTGAACCCGAAATACAGTCCTGCGACGATCACGAATAGGGCCGGGTAGAGAAAGAAGCCGAGCCCCAGCGTGACGATCGACAGGAAGAACAGGATTACCGCTGCCGGAATGCACAAAA
This sequence comes from Rhizobium sp. Root708, assembly GCF_001429725.1. Taxonomy (GTDB): domain Bacteria; phylum Pseudomonadota; class Alphaproteobacteria; order Rhizobiales; family Rhizobiaceae; genus Rhizobium. The sequence goes on from NZ_LMHV01000043.1 coordinate 761,390, forward strand.
GCAGGATGATCACGTAGTCGATAATGAAAGCGAAGACGCGGCGGCTCAGTGTCCCGCTATAGGCGCGCCAGTCGTCCGGTGCGGCATAGAGCGGGTTGGGATTGAGCGTCATCGCATTGGTCTCCTGTGGTGAATGGTCACCTGCTGATATGGTATCGCCAACCCCGAATGCAATATTTCCATCCGCTCAGCGCTTCGACAGTATCTTCGCAACCTCGACGGCGAAATAGGTGAGAATCCCGTCGCAGCCTGCGCGCTTGAACGCAAGCAATGTCTCGAGCATGGCGCGTTCGCCGTCGATCCAGCCGTTCATCGCCGCCGCCTTGATCTGGCTGTACTCCCCGGAAACCTGGTAGGCGAAGGTCGGCAGGCCGAAAGCCTCCTTCATCCGCCAGCAGATGTCGAGATAGGGCAGGCCGGGCTTGACCATCAGCATGTCCGCACCCTCTTCGACATCGAGTGCGGCATCGCGGATCGCTTCGGTGCCGTTGGCGGGATCGATATAATAGGTCTTCTTGTCGCCCTTCAGCAGGCCGCCGGTGGAGATTGCTTCGCGGTAAGGGCCATAGAAGGCGGACGCGAACTTCGTCGCGTAGCTCATGATGCCGACATTCTGGTGTCCCGCGGCATCGAGCGCCCGCCGGATCGCCCCGATCCGCCCATCCATCATTTCCGAGGGGGATATGATGTCGGAGCCGGCGTCGGCCTGCATGACGGCGGCGCGGGCGACTTGCTCGACGGTCTCGTCGTTGACGATCTCGCCGTTCCTCAAAATCCCGTCGTGTCCATGGCTGGTGAAGGGATCAAGCGCGACATCCGTAATGATGCCGATGTTCGGCACCGCCTTCTTGATCGCAATCGTCGCCTGATTGATCAGATTGTTGGCTTCGAGACTGTTGGAGCCGGTCTCGTCGCGCAGCTCCATCTCGATGTTCGGAAAGGTGGCGATCGCCGGGATGCCGAGATCCGCAGCTTCCCTGGTCGCCTCGACAAGCTTGTCCACGCTCATGCGATTGACGCCGGGCATGGCCGGGATAGGTTCGATGATCCCCGAACCCGGAACGACGAAGACCGGCCAGATCAGGTCATCGACCGTCACGCGGTTTTCCTGCACGAGCCGCCGTGTCCAGTCCGCCTTACGGTTGCGGCGCATACGCCGGTGTCCGGTGATTTCGTCGACGAGATGGGTTCTGTCCATGGCTTCCAACTTTCAGCAGTTCCATTTGATGTCGCGCTGATTATCATGCACGTGCGCAAATCCAAACCGGACGATTGGCCGCAATCGAATGCATTGCTGGCGGAGCCGTCCTCGCGAACCTATTGTTGGACCCATGGATGCTGATTCTACCACGATACCGAAGCGAACGCTGACGAGCGTGCTCTTCATGCTGTTCCTCCGGCTGATCGCGATTTCGTGCTTCTGGTTCGGCTTGCAATATTGGGCGATGCTGGTCGGCTACTCGCTGGTCGGCGCCGGTCGTTTCGATCTTTTGAGCCTGCAGTGGAAAGTGGCGAGCACCTGCCTTGCCGTGCTTTTCCCGGTCGCGTCGCTGGGGCTCTGGCTGGCGGTGTCATGGGGGCCCGTCATCTGGGTGCTGGCCGCGGGCTGTCAGGTCCTCATGTACGGCTTTCTGCCGGAGACGTTCGGGGCCAATCGCCTCATCGTGCTGCTGCACATTCTGGTGGCCGTCATCTACTGCGTCTTCCGCTTCCTGCTCTGGCAGGAGAAACGCCGGCGCCGGCAGCAGGTAAGCGTTGATTTACCCTGATACAACGAGGGGTTTTCGGTAAGGCGCTGTTAAGCCTGCGGTTTAAGTAGAATTTTATTTGTATTCGATAGGGTCTGTCTCAAGGCGGGAAGAAAACCAACACCGCCAAACAAAACAGTGAGGCAGTCATCATGAACACGAAAATCAAGCCGCAGGCGGTATCGAACTTCCGTGAACAGCAGGACCTGGGTATCCGTGATCTTTACATGGAATCCCTTCATCTTGTTGAACGTCTTCACCGCCGTCTCCTCGACGTCATCAAGGACGAGTTCGACCGTCAGGGTCGCAGCGACGTCAACGCCGTCCAGGCTCTTCTTCTCTTCAACATCGGGAACTCCGAGCTGACCGCCGGCGAACTTCGCTCCCGCGGTTACTACCTGGGCTCCAACGTTTCCTACAACGTCAAGAAGCTCGTCGACCTCGGCTTCATCAACCATCAGCGCTCGCGCATCGACCGTCGCTCGGTCCGCATCAGCCTGACGGAAACCGGCCAGGACATCGCGGAAACCGTTGCAAAGCTCTACGAGCGCCACATTGCCTCGATCGACAAGGTCGGCGGCATCGGCACCGACGAGTTCACGCAGATGAACAAGCTGCTGACCCGTCTCGATCGCTTCTGGAACGACCAGATCCTGTATCGCCTCTGACACTAGCGACCTCCTCCAAGGTCAACGAAAACCGGATGCGTTCCCTGCGCGTCCGGTTTTGTCGTTTGCGCTGTCGTGGCATCTTTGCAACGCCTGCCAGACAAGCGCCATCGCCTGTATTCAAGCCGCTTTTTAGCCGCTATTAACCGCCACGTTTTATACAAGGAAATGGTTTCTCGCGTCGCCGCGATCTACTGATGGTTGAGTATTGTTTGGCGCGACACGAATTGGCCATATTAGCATGTCAGCGGAAACATACGGAAATGGCCCTTCTCGATCAGAGGTCCGAAAACCTCGCGCTACTTGCTCGCGATCATGTGATGGCGGGGAGCGAAATCGTGCAGTGCGCCGTGGAAACCGATTGATAGGAATCTGCGTTCTCGCAGGGATAGCGCAAAGGCCGCCGGTCTCTCAAGCAGCGGCAATTTAGTGGTTGGGATGAATGTCGAAGAAAATCGGAACTGAAGCTTTCTCTCGGCGGGCGTTTTTGACGTCCGCGGCAATGATTGGTGCGGGTGCGCTCGCGGCGCCTGCTTTGGCGCAATCGGCCGTAGATTCGCTGATCAATGCTCCGCAGCGCGGCGATTGGGATGACCAGTTCGATGCGAAGGCAGCATCGCGCACGGCTACCGCGGTCGTGTCGAACACGCCGATCCTCGGCCCCCAGTCGGTGCCTAGCATCCAGCAGGCGATCGCCCAGTATCAGCAGATTGCCTCGGCCGGTGGCTGGCCTGAGGTCACTCCGAGCCAGCAGCGTCTCCAGATTGGCGTGAGCGATCCGTCTGTTCAGAGCTTGCGTCAGCGCCTGATCGTAACGGGTGATCTTCCACGCGAAGCGGGCCTTTCCAGCGCGTTCGATTCCTATGTCGACGGCGCGGTGAAGCGCTTCCAGGCGCGTCACGGTCTTCCGGCTGATGGCGTTATCGGCGAGTTCACCCTGAAGGCGATGAACATTCCGGCCGACGTCCGTCTGCAGCAGCTGAACACCAACCTGATCCGCATCCAGACCTTCCCCGAGGACATGGGCCGTCGTCACGTGATGGTCAACATCCCGGCAGCCTATGTCGAGGCAATCGAGGATGGCAGCGTCGCGACCCGCCACAATGCGATCGTCGGTCGCCTCAGCCGCCCGACCCACCTCGTCAACTCGAAGATCTACGAGGTCATCCTCAATCCTTACTGGACCGCGCCGCGCTCGATCGTCGAAAAGGACATCGTGCCGCTGATGCGCAAGGACCCGACCTATCTCGAGAAGAACTCCATTCGCCTGATCGACGGCAAGGGCAGCGAAGTTGCGCCCGAGACGATCGACTGGAACGCCGAGAAGGCGCCGAACCTGATGTTCCGTCAGGATCCCGGCAAGATCAACGCAATGGCGTCGACCAAGATCAACTTCTACAACAAGAACGGCGAGTACATGCACGACACGCCGCAGCAGGGCCTGTTCAACAAGCTCATGCGCTTCGAGTCGTCGGGCTGCGTCCGCGTTCAGAACGTTCGCGATCTGACCAACTGGCTGCTTCGCGACACCCCGCCGTGGTCGCGCCAGCAGATGGAGCAGGTCATCGCCAGCCGCGTGAACACGCCGATCAAGCTCTCGGAAGAAGTGCCGGTCTACTTCGTCTACATTTCTGCCTGGGGCATGCCTGACGGCGTCGTGCAGTTCCGCGACGATATCTACCAGATGGACGGCAACGCCGAACTGGCGCTCGATACGACCGCTGGCACTGAACAGCCGGTTCAGTAAGGCGGCTCACCAATATATTTGCTCTCGAAACCGCGTCTTTTCAGGCGCGGTTTTTTGTTGCGCGTAGATTGCCTAGCAAATGTCGTTCTCCGTATTGCCCTTGGCAGGGCAGGGCGCTAATACCTTCGCGCATTCCAGTTGAGGAGCCCGCCCATGACCAATGCTTCCACCCAGACCTTCTTCAATCGCTCGCTTGCGGACACCGATCCGGAAATCTTCGGTTCGATCCAAAAGGAACTCGGTCGCCAGCGTCATGAGATCGAGCTGATCGCCTCGGAGAACATCGTTTCCCGGGCGGTCCTGGAAGCCCAGGGCTCCATCATGACCAACAAGTACGCCGAAGGTTATCCGGGCAAGCGCTACTATGGCGGCTGCCAGTTCGTCGATATCGCTGAAGAACTCGCGATCGAACGCGCCAAGAAGCTCTTCGGCGTCAACTTCGCCAACGTTCAGCCGAACTCCGGTTCGCAGATGAACCAGGCCGTCTTCCTTGCGCTACTGCAGCCGGGCGACACCTTCATGGGCCTCGACCTCAACTCGGGCGGTCACCTGACGCACGGTTCGCCGGTCAACATGTCCGGTAAGTGGTTCAACGTCGTCTCCTACGGTGTTCGCGAAGGTGACAACCTGCTCGACATGGACGAAGTCGCTCGCAAGGCTGAGGAAACCAAGCCGAAGCTGATCATCGCCGGCGGCACCGCTTACTCCCGCATATGGGACTGGAAGCGCTTCCGCGAGATCGCTGACTCTGTCGGCGCCTACCTGATGGTCGACATGGCCCACATCGCCGGTCTCGTTGCCGGTGGCCAGCATCCGTCGCCGTTCCCGCACTGCCACGTTGCCACCACCACGACCCACAAGTCGCTGCGCGGCCCGCGCGGTGGTGTCATCCTGACCAACGACGAAGATCTGGCGAAGAAGTTCAACTCGGCCGTCTTCCCGGGTCTCCAGGGTGGTCCGCTCATGCACATCATCGCTGCCAAGGCCGTTGCCTTCGGTGAAGCGCTGCAGCCCGAGTTCAAGGACTACGCGGCCCAGATCGTCAAGAATGCCAAGGCGCTTGCCGAAACGCTGATCGCAGGCGGCCTCGACGTCGTCTCCGGCGGCACCGATAACCACCTGATGCTGGTCGATCTTCGCAAGAAGAATGCGACGGGCAAGCGCGCTGAGGCAGCGCTCGGTCGCGCCTACGTCACCTGCAACAAGAATGGCATCCCGTTCGACCCTGAAAAGCCCTTCGTTACATCAGGTGTCCGCCTCGGCGCGCCTGCCGGCACGACGCGTGGCTTCAAGGAGGCGGAATTCAAGGAAATCGGCAATCTCATCGTCGAGGTTCTCGATGGCCTGAAGGCTGCCAACTCGGACGAAGGCAATGCAAGCGTTGAAGCGGCCGTACGGGACAAGGTGGTCAGCCTGACCAACCGCTTCCCAATGTACGACTACATCGGCTAAGGATAGCGCATGCGCTGCCCATTCTGCGGATCGGAAGACACACAGGTCAAGGATTCACGCCCGGCGGAGGACAATACGTCCATCCGCCGCAGGCGTATTTGTCCCGATTGCGGCGGTCGCTTCACGACCTTCGAGCGCGTGCAGCTGCGCGAGCTCATGGTTGTCAAGAAGACCGGCCGCAAGGTGCCTTTCGACCGCGACAAGCTGGTAAAGTCCTTCGAGATCGCCCTGCGCAAACGGCCGGTCGATCGCGATCGCATCGAGCGCGCCGTTTCCGGCATCGTCCGGCGGCTGGAAAGCTCCGGCGAAGTGGAAATCGGGTCCGAGCAGATCGGTCTGCAGGTGCTTGAAGCCCTGAAGAGCCTCGACGATGTCGGTTTCGTTCGCTACGCCTCGGTCTATCGGGATTTCTCGCATGCCGAGGATTTCGAAAAGGTCATCTCCGAAATCAACGCCAAGATCGCCCGCGATCCCCTGGATAGCTAGCTGATGAGCGCATCGGAAGACGACGCGCGTTTCATGGAAGAGGCGATCCGCCTGGGTCTCCTGCATCTTGGCCAGACATCCACCAATCCGTCGGTCGGCTGCGTCATCGTTCGTGACGGGCAGATCGTCGGGCGCGGCACCACGGCCGTCGGTGGTCGTCCGCACGCCGAGACACAGGCTCTGGCCGACGCTGGCGAGTTGGCGCGCGGCGCCACCGCCTATGTCACGCTCGAACCCTGCTCGCATCATGGCAAGACGCCGCCTTGCGCCGACGCGCTGATCGCCTACGGCGTCGGTCGTGTTGTCATCAGCGTGACCGATCCTGATCCGCGCGTTTCCGGCAGGGGCATATCCATGCTGCGCGATGCCGGTATCGAGGTCGAGGCAGGGATTCTCGAAGACGAAGGCAAGAGATCGCTCGCCGCCTATCTGACCCGCCAGACGAAGAACCGCCCCTATGTGATTCTGAAGCTTGCCGTTTCTCGCGATGGCAAGATCGGCCGTTTGGGCGAGGGCCAGATCGCTATTACCGGCCCGGCGGCGCGCGCCGAAGTGCAGAAGCTGCGCGCCGAGACGGATGCGATCCTTGTCGGCATCGGCACTGCCATTGCCGATGATCCGGAGCTGACGGTGCGCATTCCGGGGCTTGAGAAGCGCTCACCTGTTCGCATCGTGCTGGATCCGTTGCTTGAGCTGCCGCTGGTTTCGAAGCTGGTGCGGACAGCGCGGCAGGTTCCTGTCATTGTGGTGGCCCGCGAGGAGATTTCTGGCTCGGAGACAGAGGAGGGTGCTCCAACCGCCGACGCCGAGAACAGCCAAGTCGATGCCCGCCGCCTAGCCCTTGAGGCAGCCGGCGTAGAAGTCGTCTACTGCCACCCCTACCACCTGGAACAGCTGCTACCAGCACTCGCGTCCCGCAGCATTTCCTCACTGCTGGTCGAGGGCGGCGCCAGAACCGCCAAGCTCTTTCTCGATGCGGGCTATGTCGATCGCATTCTTCTCTATCAGGGCCCGGGCGTGATCGGGCAGGGCGGTATTGAATCGCCGGTGTCGGAGACCGATATGCCATCGGGCTTCCTGCACAGGGGCACTTCCATATTTGGCGAAGATCGCCTGGACGAATACGAAAGAGAACTTTGATGTTTACCGGAATTGTCACCGACGTCGGCACGATCGAATCCGTTTCCCCGTTGAAGGAAGGCATCAAGCTGCGTGTCGCCACCGCCTATGATCCGGCGACCATCGACATGGGTGCTTCGATCTCGCATTCCGGCATTTGCCTGACGGTCACCGGTCTCCCGAGCGATGGCAGCAACGGTCGTTGGTTCGAAGTCGAAGCCTGGGAAGAAGCGCTGCGGTTGACCACGATCGGAACGTGGAAGGAAGGCAGCCGCATCAATCTTGAGCGTTCGCTGAAAATCGGTGACGAGTTGGGCGGCCATATCGTCTCCGGCCACGTCGACGGCAAGGCCGAGATCCTCTCGGTGACCGAAGAAGGTGACGCAACGCGCTTTCGCCTTCGCGCGCCCGAGCATCTCGCCAAGTTCGTGGCCCCCAAGGGCTCGATCGCCCTGGATGGCACGTCGTTGACGGTCAACGCGGTCGACGGCACTGATTTTGACGTCCTGCTGATCCGCCACACGCTTGAGGTTACGACCTGGGGCCAGCGCAAGGCAGGCGACTTCGTCAACTTCGAAGTGGATACGATGGCGCGTTATGCCGCCCGGCTCGCGGAATTTCCCGCAGCAAAGTCCGAGTAAAAAATCGTCGTCGTGATAGCAACGGACAGCGGCAGACCGCCGCCCGTTCGTTCCGCCGAGAGCCGTTTAAAGGGTCTAAGTTGCTGAAATCAACTTACGAATTGTTACTTTGACTTGCCTCGCGGTTGCTCTCCGGCTAGGCGAACTTTCTTGTCCGGCTAGCGCGCTGCGTAAATTTCGCATTCCGCATCCAAAACACGAGCCGAATTTGCTTGCCATTCGACCGAAGGCGTGTTTTGACCGCGACCTGCCGCGTGGCAAGTCCTCTAGGAAATGAAGGTGAAGCATGGCGCGCGAAACCGCTCCCCATATTTTGATCGTCGAAGCCCGTTTCTATGACGATATGGCAGATGCCCTTCTCGAAGGCGCGACCTTCGCATTGAAGGAGGCCGGCGCCACCTATGATGTCGTGACCGTGCCGGGTGCTCTCGAGATTCCCGCGGCCATTGCCATGGCGCTCGATGGAGCAGACAATGAAGGCACGAACTATGACGGCTATGTCGCCCTCGGCATGGTCATTCGTGGCGAGACCTATCATTTCGATATCGTGTCGAACGAATCTTCGCGTGCGTTGATGGATCTCGCAGTCAGTGAATCGCTTGCTCTCGGCAACGGCATTTTGACGGTTGAGAATGACGAACAGGCATGGTCGCGTGTGCGCCGTTCGGACAAGGACAAGGGCGGCTTTGCTGCTCGTGCGGCTCTCACGATGATCGAGCTGAAAAAGAAGTTGGGTGCATAAAGAATGACGAACGAAAACTCGGAGCGTCCGGTCAAGACGGCCAACCAGCGAGGCGCTGCGCGTCTCGCCGCGGTTCAGGCGCTCTACCAGATGGACATCGGTGGAACCGGTGTCCTCGAAATTGTTGCCGAATATGAAGCGCATCGCCTCGGTCAGGAGCTCGACGGCGAGACCTACCTGAAGGCCGACGCTTCCTGGTTCCGCTCCATCGTCTCGGGCGTGGTTCGCGAGCAGACACGCCTCGATCCGTTGATTGCGTCCGCTCTTCAGGACGATTGGGCATTATCGCGCCTCGACAGCACGGTTCGCGCCATCCTGCGCGCCGGCGTGTTTGAAATACTCGAGCGCAAGGACGTGCCGGTTGCGGTCATCGTCACAGAATATGTCGAGATCGCGCAGGCCTTCTTCAGCGAAGATGAGCCGAAGCTGGTGAATGCGGTCCTTGATCGCATTGCCAAGCAGGTGCGTGGCGACGCCAAAAAATAGGGCCAGAACGCTCGCCGCCGAGCGCTCCGCCATTTTGGTCATTCCTCCTTTCCCGTTGCTCCGTAAGGGTTTTCAGCCCTTGCGGGGCTTGACGTCGTTTGTTCCACCACGCAATCTCCACCCGGCGTTGCAGCATTTCTGTGGGAGGAAATCGAGTCGGCGTATTCGCAGCCGGAGAGGGAGTGAGCTCCGGCTCTTTTGGAGGAAAGAGCGAAATGACCATTCTTTTATGCGTAATAGCATGCGGTCTGCTCTCGGTGGTTTACGCCATCTGGGCAACCCGGTCGGTGCTGGCCGCCGATCAGGGCAATAGCCGCATGCAGGAGATCGCGGGCTATATCCGCGAGGGCGCGCAGGCCTATCTGACGCGTCAATACAAGACTATTGCCATCGTCGGTATCGTTGTCTTCATTGTAGCCTGGCTGCTACTCTCCGGCACGGCTGCAATCGGCTTTCTGATCGGAGCCGTTCTTTCTGGCGTTGCAGGCTTCATCGGTATGCACGTGTCTGTCCGGGCGAATGTCCGGACCGCACAGGCCGCATCTCATAGTCTTTCCGCCGGCTTGGAAATTGCCTTCAAGTCGGGAGCCATCACCGGCATGCTCGTTGCAGGCTTGGCCCTTCTCGGCGTTTCCATCTACTTTTTCGTGCTTACCTCGGTGCTCGGACATGATCCCGGCTCGCGTGAGGTTATCGACTCATTGGTCGCGCTTGGCTTCGGCGCGTCGCTGATCTCGATCTTCGCGCGTCTCGGCGGTGGTATTTTCACCAAGGGCGCCGACGTCGGCGGCGATCTCGTTGGCAAGGTCGAGGCCGGAATTCCGGAAGATGATCCGCGTAACCCGGCTACCATCGCTGATAACGTTGGCGACAACGTTGGCGATTGCGCTGGCATGGCGGCAGACCTTTTCGAGACCTACGCTGTGTCAGTGGTCGCGACGATGGTTCTCGCCTCGATCTTCTTTGCGGGTATGCCGACTCTGGAAACGGCGATGATCTACCCGTTGGCGATTTGCGGCGCGTGCATCATCACCTCGATCGTCGGCACGTTCTTCGTCAAGCTTGGCAGCAACGGGTCGATCATGGGCGCGCTCTACAAGGGGCTCATCGTAACCGGCCTGCTGTCGATCGTCGGGCTCGGCCTTGCGACCTCGCTGACGATTGGATGGGGATCCCTCGGAACGCTCGGCGGTGTGGAGACGACAGGAACCGATCTCTTCATTTGCGGCCTTGTCGGCCTTGTCGTCACGGCATTGATCGTGGTGATCACCGAATACTACACCGGCACGAACAAGCGCCCGGTGAATTCGATCGCCCAGGCCTCCGTCACCGGTCACGGGACCAACGTCATCCAGGGGCTTGCAGTCTCTCTTGAATCGACGGCGCTCCCGGCGATCGTCATCGTTGGCGGCATTCTCGCGACCTATCAGCTGGGCGGTCTCTTTGGAACCGGCATTGCCGTCACCGCCATGCTCGGTATTGCCGGCATGATCGTGGCTCTCGATGCCTTCGGACCGGTCACGGACAATGCGGGCGGTATCGCCGAAATGTCCCATCTGCCGCCTGAAGTGCGCAAGTCGACCGACGCGCTCGATGCTGTCGGCAACACGACGAAAGCCGTCACCAAGGGGTATGCGATCGGCTCTGCCGGTCTCGGCGCCCTGGTCCTGTTTGCCGCCTATTCCTACGATCTCAAGTACTTTGCCGCCAATGGTGACAAGTATCCGTATTTTGCAGGCATCGGCGACATTTCATTCGACCTGTCGAATCCCTATGTCGTCGCCGGATTGATCTTCGGCGGTCTCATTCCCTATCTCTTCGGTGGCATCGCGATGACAGCGGTCGGTCGCGCGGCCGGCGCCATCGTCGAGGAGGTTCGCCGGCAGTTCAAGGAGAAGCCCGGCATCATGCAGGGCACCGAGCGGCCTGACTACGGCAAGGCCGTCGATCTTCTGACGAAGGCGGCGATCAGGGAGATGATCATTCCGTCGCTCCTGCCCGTGCTGGCGCCTGTCGTCGTCTACTTCGGCGTGCTTTTGATCTCGGGCTCCAAGGCATCGGCCTTTGCAGCGCTCGGCGCATCGCTCCTCGGCGTGATCATCAACGGTCTCTTCGTCGCGATCTCGATGACATCGGGCGGCGGCGCATGGGACAACGCCAAGAAGTCCTTCGAGGACGGTTTCGTCGACAAGGACGGCGTTCGCCACATGAAGGGATCGGATGCCCACAAGGCTTCCGTGACCGGCGACACCGTGGGCGACCCCTACAAGGATACGGCAGGTCCTGCCGTGAACCCGGCGATCAAGATCACCAACATCGTCGCGCTGCTTCTGCTGGCAATTCTGGCGTAAGCAATACTTCGACAAGGCAAAGAAAAAACCCGCCGGATCGCTCCGGCGGGTTTTTTGATTGGTGTGGCGCCTTTAGCGAAGGCTGCCCGGGTTCTGTGGCGACGCGGGAGCGCCGGCGGTGCCGAACAGGCCCTTGGCCATATTCGCGGCACTGCCACCGGAAAGCAGCTGCTGCAGGAAGGTAAGATCCTTGCCGCCCGTAGGCGTGACGCGCGTGACGGTATCGAAGACCTTGCCGTCCTGGAGGGTGTAGTTCGCGCGACGCGCGACGACGCCGTCCTTGTCGAAATAGATCGCCAGAACGCTCTGGTCGACGACCTTCAGCTTCTGGAACGCGACCGAACGCTCGCGGCGCTGGGAAATATAGTAGAAGACTTCGCCATCGAAGGTGGCCGTGGTCGACGGTGTGCCGAGCGAAAGAAGGACCTGCTCGCGGCTCGAACCTTCCGGGACAAGATTGAGAGACTGCTCGTCGGCAACGTAACCGCCGTTCAGGACGGTGCCGGTCTGGCAGCCGGACAACCCGGCGGAGGCGATCATGATGGCAATGGCGGCATTGCTGAGGAATTTTTTGTCAGACTTGAAATACCGTTTCTTCAACGACATCTACTCCCTAAAGATATTGAAGGCAGCCATTGGCCCGCGAGTGTCGCTGATGCAAAACCATTGTGGCCTTTCCGGGGTCGGATGATTGCCACGGCATCGACGAGTATCCCAGCGCTCTGTCGGCGGCGGCCAGCTTCGGCATTGCAATTCGCGCATGCTTCGGTAAACCAGCTTTCAAAATCATGCAACAAGGCCGGACGCTGCTTGGCGCGAAGAATGAGGCCTTTCCGGAAAAAACAATGATCTTCGGGCTCTTTGGCAAGAAAAACAACAATCAAGCAATCGTCGACCGGCAATATGCGACGCTGACATCGGCTGCGCGCATGCCGGGTTTCTACGAGCATCAGAACGTCCCCGACACTGTCATGGGGCGCTTCGAGATGCTGTCGGCGGTGATGATCCTTTTTTTTCGCAGGACACGCGCCTCGCAAACGAGTGGCCAGGAGCTTGCTCAGGAAATCGTCGACGCCTTCTTCGAGGACATCGACTATTCCATCCGCGAACTGGGTATCGGCGACAATACCGTGCCGAAGCGGATGAAGAAGCTGGCGGGGATGTTTTACGGCCGGCTCGAATCCTATTCCAAGGCCATGGACGCCGGCGACGCCGGGGCCTTGGCAACGGCCCTCGGGCGGAATATTCACCCCAAAACGGCCGAAGCAATTGATATGGGCGGTTTGGCAGGTTGGATGTTTCAGGCCGAAGCCCATCTGTCCGCCCAGTCCGAAGACGTGATTGCAACGGGCTCGGCAACGCTCCCGGCCGTTGCGTGAGGAGACAATCATGACGAAAACACACGACGAAGTACCCTTTTCCTACCTCGTGAAGGTCGGCCACATCTCCGCTAATCCGGTTGAAGTGCGCCTCGAGGCGGATGCAAGGGAGTTGAAGGCCTTGGCTGAGACGTGGAACGTGCTTTCTGTCGAATCTCTCCGCGCAGACCTGCAGATTTCCCGATGGAAGCGCGATGGCGTGCGCGTGAAGGGCAGGGTGAAGGCTAATATCGTCCAGGCATGCGTCGTTACCCTGGAGCCCGTACCATCTGCACTCGACGAAACCTTCGAGCAGATTTTCGTTCCCGAGAATTCGAAGCTGGCGCGTCGCGCGGCAAATGATGCCGGCGAAATGGTCCTTGATCCTGATGGCCCCGATTTGCCGGAAAGCTTCGTCGGAGATACGATTGATGCTGGAGAGGTGGTTACGGAGTTCGCTGCCCTGGCGATCGATCCTTATCCGCGCAAGCAGGGGATCGAGTTCGACAGTCACATAGAGGACACGGGCGAGAACGATAAAAAGCCATCCGCCTTTGCCGTGCTGAAGGACTGGAAAAAGGACTGAAAGCCTTTGGCTATTTGACACAATTCAGTTGTATGCGACGGGAAAACCGGTATTTTGGCCGAAATTTCGCTCTCTCGGGGCGAAAAATAAGGATCAGGGACGCGTGATCAGAATTTCTCTCGACCTCATGGGTGGCGACTTTGGTCCCCAGGTTGTCATCCCCGGTGCCGCGAAGGCGCTGGAAAGACATCCCGATATTACGTTCGTGATGTATGGTTTGAAGGAACAGTGCGAACCCGTTCTCAATCAGTTTCCGAAGGTAAAAGAGAAGTCGATTTTCCACGACTGCGAGCTTGCTGTGCGCATGGACGAGAAGCCGAGCCAGGCTCTCCGCCGTGGCCGTTACGTCTCGACGATGTGGCGCTCCATCGAAGCGGTGAAGACGAAGGAAGCCGACGTCGCGGTTTCGGCCGGAAATACCGGCGCGCTGATGGCCATGGCCAAATTCTGTCTGCGCACGATGGCGAATATCGAACGTCCGGCGATTGCGGCGATCTGGCCGACCCTCAAGGGCGAAAGCATCGTTCTCGATGTGGGCGCGACGATCGGCGCCGATTCGCAGCAGCTAATGGATTTTGCCCTCATGGGTGGCGCCATGGCGCGTGCATTGTTCGATGTCGAGCGCCCGACGATCGGCCTTCTGAATGTCGGCGTCGAAGAGATCAAGGGGCAGGAAGAGGTTCGCGAAGCCGGACGCCTGCTTCGCGAAGCAGACCTCGATTCGCTTGAGTATTTCGGCTTCGTGGAGGGCAATGATCTGGGCAAGGGAACGGTCGACGTTGTCGTCACCGAGGGCTTCTCCGGAAATATTGCGCTGAAGGCTGCCGAAGGCACCGCGCGTCAGATCGGTGAATATCTGCGGGCGGCGATGTCGCGTACCTTGCTGGCAAGGATCGGCTATCTCTTTGCGAAGGGCGCATTCGACATGCTCCGCGAGAAGATGGATCCAAGCCGGGTCAACGGCGGCGTCTTCCTTGGGTTGAATGGCGTGGTCATCAAGAGCCATGGCGGAGCCAATGCCGACGGGATCGCGGCCGCGATCGAGGTCGGCTACGACATGGCCAAGAATGGCCTCAATCAGAAAATAGAAAACGATCTTCAAAAATATCATGCCAAGCGGCAGCCCCCTATCGGGCCGGAAGCCGCGTGAGCGACGGGGTTTAAGCAATATGATCCGTTCAGTGGTTCGTGGTTTCGGGGCAGCGCTTCCGAAGCGCGTAATGACAAATCGCGACATGGAAGATGTCGTCGATACCTCCGACGAATGGATCGTCCAGCGTACGGGTATCCGCCAGCGTTATATTGCCGGTGACGATGAGACGACGTCGTCGCTCGGCGAAGCGGCTGCTCGCGCGGCCCTCGACAAGGCAGGCCTGACACCTGCCGATATCGATCTCATCATCTGTGCCACCTCGACGCCCGACAATACCTTCCCGGCGACGGCGGTGAATATTCAGAACCGTCTGGGCATGACCCACGGATTTGCCTTCGACGTTCAGGCCGTCTGCACCGGATTCGTCTACGCCGTGACCACGGCGGATGCCTACATCCGCGGCGGTCTGGCGAAGCGCGTTCTGGTCATCGGTGCCGAAACCTTCTCACGCATTCTCGACTGGAACGACCGCACGACCTGCGTCCTCTTCGGCGATGGCGCGGGCGCGATCGTGCTCGAGGCGGGCGAGGGCGCTGGCACGACGGCGGATCGCGGCGTTCTGACCGCGCATCTTCGCTCCGACGGCTCGCACAAGGACAAGCTCTACGTCGATGGTGGTCCGTCGAGCACCGGAACGGTCGGCAAGCTTCGCATGGAGGGCCGTGAGGTCTTCAAGTATGCGGTCGGCATGATTACCGACGTGATCGAGGCAGCTTTCAAGGCGACTGATACGACGTCTGACGATCTCGACTGGCTTGTGCCGCATCAGGCCAACCGCCGCATCATCGACGGCTCGGCCAAGAAGCTGAATATCGCGCCGGAAAAGGTCGTCATAACCGTTGACCTGCACGGCAATACCTCGGCCGCTTCGATCCCGCTGGCGCTGGCAACCGCGGCCGCTGACGGTCGTATCAAGCAGGGCGATCTCGTGATGCTGGAAGCGATGGGCGGCGGCTTCACTTGGGGCGCTGTACTGCTGCGCTGGTAGTGCATCCAAAAACCGAAAAAACTGACAACGAACAAGAGCTTGACCGTAAGGCGCAAGACAAATAATCTTCGCTCGTTTCATAAATATCTTAGGCGATGGGCGGGGAAACCATGACCGGAAAAACAGTGACGCGAGCAGATTTGGCAGAGTCCGTTTTTCGCAAGGTTGGTTTATCTCGAACAGAGTCGGCGGAACTCGTGGAGACCGTGATCGACGAGATCTGCAATGCGATCGTCCGCGGCGAAACAGTCAAGCTGTCCTCTTTCGCGACCTTTCAGGTTCGTGACAAGAACGAGCGCATCGGCCGCAACCCGAAGACCGGCGAAGAAGTGCCGATCTCGCCGCGTCGCGTGATGACCTTCAAGGCATCCAACGTCCTGAAGACGCGCATCCTCAAGGCGCACACCTCCCGCAAGGCCAAGCTGAAGCCGGCAAGCCCCGCTCCCTGAGGTTTTTGGGATGCGCGCGCGCCGGCCAGACGGCCGGACCCGCGCTATTCCCTCAGTGATCTGTGCGCTTGTCGAAGACGTGACTTGAATTCACGTCGGCAAACCGTTGAAATATGATGAGTCGCGAAGCATGTTCGCGTCGCTACCGTCGGCGGCGTTCGAGGTGCATGCCCGGACAAGCCTCGAGAGAGCGTAGGGAGTACGATGTTGGACAAGAGCCCGGATGCTTTCCGCACCATCAGCGAGGTGGCGGACGATCTCGATCTTCCGCAACATGTCCTGCGTTTCTGGGAGACGCGATTCCCGCAGATCAAGCCGATGAAGCGTGGCGGCGGACGCCGCTATTATCGCCCTGAGGATATCGACCTTCTCAAGGGCATACGCCATCTGCTCTACGATCACGGCTACACGATCAAGGGCGTGCAGAAGCTCTTGAAGACGAACGGCAACAAGTTCGTCATTTCCATCGGTCATGGCGACCTTGCAAGCGTGCAGGCGCTGACCGGGCATCAGGAGGCGGAAAGCGATCCGCGCGTTGCCACGGCAGAGGAAGATCAGGTCGTTGGCCGCGCCAAGCCGCCGATCACGCGCCGCTTTTTCAATTTCGTCGGCGGAGAAGACGAATCTCCTGAAGTCTCGATCGGCAAATCGAGTGTCGGCAAGGAGGATCGGGCCTTGTTGCAGGAGGCGCTCTACGACCTGCTTGAATGCAAGCGTCTTCTTGACCAGGTCCGCTAGTACGCCGACCTGTCGCTGATAACCTTTCCGGATGAGCCCCCGGGAAGGGCTCTCTTGCCAAGCTTTAAGGAAATTCCCGTGTCCGCATCTCGCGCCGTATTCGACAAGCCGTACGAAGCATTTCTGTTCGACATGGACGGAACGCTTCTCAATTCGATCGCCGTCGTAGAGCGCGTTTGGGCGGGTTGGGCGGTGAGGCACGGTATAGAGCCTGAGGTCTTCCTGAAGACCATTCACGGCATTCGCGCGGTTGACGTCATCAAACAGCTGGCATTGCCGGGTGTCGATCCGGTCGTTGAGGCGAAGCTGCTGCTCGACGAGGAGATGGAAGACGTGGACGGTATCCTCGCGATACCGGGCGCGCTGGCATTTATCGCGGGGATACCCCGGGAGCGCTGGGCAATCGTCACGTCGGCACCGATAGAACTCGCAAAGCGCCGGATGACCGCTGCGGGGATTCCGACACCTGCGGTATTGGTGAGCGGCGAGGAAGTCTCAGCCGGCAAGCCGAGCCCGGAAGGCTATCTCCTGGGCGCTCGCCGGCTTGGTGTCGATCCGGCGAAATGCCTGGTATTCGAGGACGCGGTCGCCGGCATCCTGGCTGGTGAAGCAGCCGGCGCGGATGTGACCGTCATCACGGCCACCCACGCCACGCCCTTCGAGACGCCGCATTTTTCGACGCCTGACTATCTCGGGCTGCGCGTCGCTTCGACCGAAGGATCGGTCAGCCTTCAGCGTTAGTTCTTGCGCTGAAGCGCCTGCCTGCGCATTCGCTCGAATGCGGCCAGCATTCTCGCTTTCACGAAGGCAAGGGTGCCGAGCTCGTAGCCGCAGGTGAAGCAGGTGACGATGTCGCTGTTGCGCGGCTCGGCATGCTCGAATTTCATGCGGGTGTTTCTGCACTTGGGGCAGGGGATTTCAATCTGCATATCAAAGGCTCCTCTATAAGGCTCTCCTTAGTCAGGAGCAGCGGCTTGAGCAAGAGCTTTGGCTATCCTGACCCGGGCGGTCGTTGCTGCGTCAAAGAAGAAGTGAAGGCGGATGAAGATGCTGTCCGCATGTCCTCCAGTGTTTGGATAAGCCCTTTTATTTCGAGCGTCCGCATTTTTCGCTTGCACGGAAAAAGCCAAAAGACTAACAGGATCAGGCCGTAAAGGCAGGTCGGGGCGTAGCGCAGCCCGGTAGCGCACTTGACTGGGGGTCAAGGGGTCGCAGGTTCAAATCCTGTCGCCCCGACCATTAAAATCTTGATTGCCCCAGCTTTCTTACAGGACAGACAACCTTGGATCTCGTGTCGACGATGCGCGACTGCGGGACATTCGCATTCTGCTTGCCTGCTAAGCTGCTGAGATCATTCTGAATGCTGTCCGTCCGTGGCATGGCGTTGTGATGCACGGTGACAGGGTTGCGGCCAGCACCTCCGCTGCGTAGAGCGCTGCATCGGCGCACACGATCGCGTCGTGTATCGCCGGCATTGGCATCGGCTTCGCCAATGCCAAAGCTTACCGTGATCCGCTCTGCGATGCCCGTGCAAGGCGCTCCGCGTCAGCTCCACTCCTTTCCGTGATAGCGATGATTGACTCCTCGATTCCGTCGGTGTGACGGCTACAGATCGGCAATCACGCAGCTCTCCTTTTCAGAGACTTTCGGGCTCTGTTCGATCTCCAAGCTTTAACGATGAAATAAAAATTATGTAAAGCCATGAGAAAGTTGGAATATAAGCAAATGTAAATCTAATTCCCGATCGCTTCGAAACTCGCATTTCTGGAGACGATGCAGTGAATATGTTAGGGTAACGTCAATTAGTGCTGGGGATATATATGGCTTCCATAGAATTAACCTCTGATTGCAGAGAGGCTGTTTCTAGAGCATTCCTGGATTTGGCTGAAAAGACCGTTTCGGCTGGCATGCGGCAAGGCGACGTAGCGTTGCTGTTGCTTGACCTTGCCGAAGCTTATTTGATGAAGGTCAGCGGCGAGATAATCGCCGAAGGCTCTATCCAATCGCAAGTGATTCACGACCGCCTGAAGAACTGATGAGCGCGCCCAATCACATTAGTGTTTCATAAGATAATGCGAGTTGATTAACGGTAGAGTGGCGAGCATAGTGCCTGCATTGCCGGCTATGGGAGTGGCTGCCGGCCCGGTGGTTTTCCGTTTCGGCCCTCCGTGGGTGATATAACCTATGCTTAGATCGCCAATATTTCCGCGTGATCTGCCTCTGTTTTCGGAGGATCTGGATATCCTTTCCGACGTTCTCGACGACGTTTGCCGCCACAGGCAGATTGCGCGAAACTGCCCGCGAGCCGAGCAGATCGCATCGCGTCTCATTGAGCTGTATCGCCAGGGCGTCAAAGATCAGAAGACCCTTGCCGCCCTCGCCAAAGCCTATCTCTGAAGATTACTTCTGCTCGATCGAAACGCCGTTCTGGCCGATACTCATCTCGATCCCTTCAGGCTTGCTCTCCTCGTGCAAAATATAGGCTCCAAGCCCAATGACGATAACCACCAGCGCGCCAATAACGAGATAGAGTCTGTTGCCGTTTCTCACGCAAACCTCTGCAATATGTTGAATACGCGAGATAAACGCGAACCTGAGGCTTTGGTTCCCACTCAGTCGTCGTTGGTCGCGTTGAGATTTTCCGGCCGAAGGCCTTCGTCGGCACTGGTGCGCGCCTTGAGCCTGACGCCCGGGCCGCCCTCGTCGTGATTGCCGCTGGCAAGGAAGATAACGCCGGCGGCTTCGAGCGCCTGCTTGACGGCAAGCAATGCCTGCGGCTCTCCCGAGGAATGGCCTTGTTCGAGGGTTTCGATGATTGCGGCTGGCAGTCCCGATGCGGTTGCCAGCTGCTGGATGCTCATGCCCGTCATGGCGCGGGCGCCGCGCATTTGTGTTGCTGTGATCATCAGGTAAGTCTAGCGCGCCAATGACGGTTCGCAAGTGTCTCGCCGATGCTGCCTGGCGTTTATGACCGACCTCGTCGCGCCTCGAGGGCGGCGCAACCCCAGACGACGCCGAACAGCAGATACACATGGCGCCAGTGGTCGATGTCGATGACGTTTCCGATCGCGGCGTGGCCGAGGATGGCAATCCACCCGATCATCAAATACGGCTGCCAGGGGCGGTCCTTAAGCAGGTTCTTAAAGCCGAGATAGAATGTCCAGCAGAGCATACTCACGTAGCTGATGAAGCCAAGCCATCCGTAGGTGGTCAGCGATTTCAGCCAGATATTGTGCTCGTCTTCAGGGAAGATCGTCCCGAATACCATCGGCCCGATGCCGAGCGGGCGCTCCATCATCATGGTGAAACCGATTCGATGCCGGTCGAAACGCCCGAGATGCTCGCCATCGTACTGCTGCACGAGCTGCGCGCGTGTCGAAAAGAGATCGGCAACCTTTGGAAACTGCAGGGCGATCAAGAGAGATGCCGTCATCA
Organism: Rhizobium sp. Root708; assembly: GCF_001429725.1. Taxonomy (GTDB): domain Bacteria; phylum Pseudomonadota; class Alphaproteobacteria; order Rhizobiales; family Rhizobiaceae; genus Rhizobium. Next base: position 781,537 of record NZ_LMHV01000043.1, read on the forward strand.
TCCCGATCGCGGCGAGCGACAGGATCAGAATGCGCAGGCGAAACGCTCCGCTCCGCTCCTTCAGCATCATCACGAAGATCAGCAGAATGATCGTGAGAAGGAACAGGCCCCAGGCCGCACGCGAGAATGACAGGAAGACGCCGAGCGCCAGGATCAACAGCGCGCCGGCCTTGATCGGCGCAGTCCTAAGCGAGCCTGTCAGGATACCATGCACGAGATACAGGGAAGGGGGGACGAGGAACGGACCGAACACGTTCGGGTCCTGAAACGCTCCCTTGGCTCGATCGTAGAGTGTAAAGACCTCGGAGCCTGGAAATGCATGGAAATAGCCGAGGATCCCGAGCAGCGACGTAATCACCGCAGCGATCGTCCAGGCATTGAAGATGAGCGGGAGACGGCGGTGGCTGTCCTCGATGATCGCGGCATAAAAGATCGAGGTCAGCGCCAGGAACGTCGATACCGCGACATACATCGGTCCGTCGGCCAGGTCACGCATCTGCGTCAGCGACAGCATGCCGCCGACATTGAAGGTCAGAAGCAAGGCGAGCAGTGGTGCCGTCGTCCGCGATATGCGCAGCCCGAGGATGAACCACAGGCCAACGAGGCCCGCCATCCACAACTCATAAGGCGCCGGCTCGTTGATGACGAAACCGGACAGGAACACGCCGAAGCCGACCGCTGCCGACCCGATCAGGCGGAGCGTCGCTCTCTGCGGCTGAGCGACACGCGAGTATGTCGCTTCCATCGCAGTCAATATGCGTTTTCCGTGTTGAAGAGCCGGAAAGGCGTCAGGAACAGGATTTTCAGATCGAACCACAGCGACCAGTTCTCGATGTAGTAGAGGTCGTATGCGGTACGGAACTTGATCTTGTCGTCGTTGTCGACCTCGCCGCGCCAGCCATTGATCTGAGCCCATCCGGTAACGCCGGGTTTGACGCGATGGCGCGCGAAATAGCCCTCGACGACATCGCCGAATGCCCGGTCACGTGCCTGGGCGAGCACGGCGTGCGGACGAGGGCCGACGAGCGACAGGTCGCCCTTCAGCACGTTGAACAACTGGGGAAGCTCGTCGATCGAGGACTTCCGGATGAAGCGGCCGACCGGGGTCACGCGCGCGTCGCCCTTGGTGACGGCGGCGCGTCCCGTCGGGTCGGCTTTGTCCGCGTACATGGAGCGGAACTTGAAGACGTTGATGACCTCATTGTTGAAGCCGTGACGCTTCTGCATGAAGAACACAGGGCCCTTCGACGTCAGCTTTATGGCGATGGCAGTGCCGAGCATGATCGGCCAGAGCAGGCAGAGCGCGAAGAGGGCGAAGAAGATGTCAAAACAGCGCTTGGCGACCGAATCCCAGTCGCGAATCGGCTTGTTGAAGATGTCGAGCATCGGGATCGCGCCGATATGCGAATAGGCGCGCGGACGGAAGCGAAGGCGGTTTGCGTGCGCTGCCAGACGGATGTCGAGCGGTAGAACCCATAGCTTCTTGAGCAATTGGAAGATGCGCGCCTCGGCGCTGAGCGGCAGCGCGATGATGAGCATGTCGAGGCGTGTGAGACGGGCGAACTCGACGAGCTCGGCCACGGTGCCGAGCTTGGGATAGCCGGCCACCATGATCGGCGAGCGCTTTTCGCCGCGATCATCGAAAATACCGCAAATTCGGATGTCGTTGTCGGGCTGCATCTCGAGCGAACGGATCAGCTCCTTCGCAGGCTCGCCGCCTCCGACGATGACCGCCCGGCGCTCCATGATGCCGTTGCGTACCCAGTTGCGGATGCCATAGGCGACGAGAAAGCGGCTCGCCAGCAGGAATAGCGCACTCATCCCGAACCAGAGGCCATAGGCATCGACGTCGGCCAGGCCAGCGTTGCGCACCAGTAGCATGCCGACGGCGGTCGCAAGAAAGACGCCCATCCACACCCCGAGAATGCGCGGCAGGAGGCGTATTCTCGAGCGGAGTGCAGGAATGGAATAGGTATCGGCGGTCTGCAGCGCGAGGATCAGCAGCCCGGAAGCGAAGGCGCCTGAGAGCGCACGCCCGCCGAAGGTCTCGTCAACAGCCGGCCAGACAAGGAAGGTCACGAGCGCGATCGCCAACTGCGACAGGAACTCGAACAGCCGCAATTGCCCGATGAGCATGACGGGCGAGTGTGTGCTTTCGGCGAACTGTTCCGCTATTTGCCGCGCATACTCATTGAGCGGCTCGGCGGGGTGCGCATCATCGGCCGTGTTGCGTTGATTGACGTCGGAAACCTGTCTGCGCAATGCTTCCAGGTCGAACTGATCGTTCTTTTCTGCCTTATTCATGAGGCCACCGCCAGTTATTGACCTCAAGGCAATAGCAGGAAGCCCCTAAGAAACGTTTTACGTCGCGCTATCACGCTTCTTTCGTTGCGGTTCTTCAAGTAGCTCCTGGTACAGTTTCAGCACATCTTGCGCCATGACGGAGGCGGAGAAGACTTGCTTGATCTGGTCGACCCGAGGCATCGATGTTTCGTGCCATCCGGGAATGCTGACAGCCTCGGCCATGACACGGGCGAGGTCGTCTGAATTCTCCGGTTCGACGAGGGCGGGGCTGTCTTTCCCAAGCGCCTCCGGAATGCCGCCGACGCGTGTGGCGATGATCGTCTTTCCTGCCGCCAATCCTTCGAGCACGATGTAGGGCATGGCTTCGGCGCGAGAGGGCACGACAAGGTTTTGGGCCATCGCGAATGCCTGCTGGACACGCATGGCCGGCAGCATGCCGATCCGCTTTCCGAGACCACGCTCGATCATCATGTCCCGGTATCGATCCCGATCCGGCCCATCGCCGATCATCAGCGCGGACAGCGGTCTGCCGAGAATGCGTTCCGCTTTTGCAAAGGCATCGACAAAAAGGTCGGGACCCTTAAGGTCCCGCAACATGCCGACATAGATGTAATGGACCGCATCGGAGCGCGTCGGGATCAGTTCGAAGTCCCGGTCGGCGATGCCGTTATAGATCAGCCGGGTCTTGGTCCGTGGTCGCCCGATCCGCTTCGTGTAGGTGTCGCGTTCGTAGTCGCAGATGAAAACCAGAGCGTCTGTCAGATATTCCTGCAGGCGCTCCATTCGAAGGACGAACTGACCGACGAAGGAGGAGCGCGCGTAGTGCAGGCTCCCCCCATGGGCCGTATAGAGGCGGGCTACGCGATACCTGTTCACCCGCAGGGCTGAGCCGGCAATCCGCGCGAGCACACCGCCTTTGGCGCCGTGTCCGTGCAGCACGTCCGGCCGCAAACTTTTGATCTTCTTATAGCCGTCCCACATCACGGCCATGTCGGAGAAGCTGATCGAGCGCCGGATGGGTACGCGCGTCAGGCCGAGCGACAGATATGGGCGGATGTCGTCGAAGAGCGCTTCTTCGTGCTCGCCACCGGTCGAGCTGTCACAGAGAATGCCGATCTCATGGCCCGCCCGGCTGTGCTCCATGACAAGATCGCGAACGTGGCGGAAGATTCCGCCGACTGGCGACCTGAAGCAATGGATGATGCGGAGAGGGCGCTCGCTGCTCATGCGGCTCAGAACAGTCGCTCGCGGACGTAGATCGTATCGCCGGCCACGATGGCGGAAGAAATGTTGACGCGGCCGGTAATAACCTGGCCGTTGATCTTCCTTGTCACATCGACCGCGCCCTGATTGGCTCTGGCAGTAAAGCCGCCCGCAACGGCAACGGCGTTCTGAACCGTCATCCCGGGAACGTAGGCATACTGACCGGATTGTCCGACTTCGCCCATGATGAAGACCGAACGGTAGCGATCGACGTCGATGGTGACATCCGGGTCGCGTAGGTAACCCTGCTTGAGTTTCTGGGCGATTTGACCCGACAGTTGCTGCAGCGTGCGGCCGCGCGCGGCAACCTGGCCGACGAGCGGGAAGGCAATGTAGCCGGCCTGGTCGATCGTATAGGTATTCGTCATGCTTGGCTGGTCGAAGACCGTGATGCGCAGGCGGTCACCGCTATCCAGGGAATAGGGCTGGATGGTCGCCTCGTTGAAGGCTCTCGGCGCCGGCTTGTAGCTGTTGCAGCCGCCGAGGATCGCTGCCATAGCGGCAACGCTCAAGGCCATTACTAACTTGGTCTGGGCGACAGGCATCCGCAATGCTCACAGGAAATGAAAGTGTTCCCTGTCGTTATCGATCCGTTAGGGTTAATAGCCGGTAAAGACCGTTATCTTTTCCGTTTTGCGCAGCCTTTATCCAAGTATCGGCGCATCAGTCGCATTAACTGTTGCGTTACTATACTCATTTACCCTCACGCCACCTTTGTTCTTGGAGTGAGAGCATGTCCGGCGTAAGTGGTCATGAGGATGTCGATATCGATCTCGGGCAGTTGGTTCGTGCCGTTTGGGCACGCCGACTGAAGGTCGTGACCATTGCGTTATTGGGGGCAGGGGTCGCCTTCGCCGGTGCGAAGATGATTTCGCCGAAGTATCGCAGCGAAACGCGCATCCTGATCGAGCCGCGCGCGCCGGCCTTCGCGAATGCCCAGACCAACGACGCCGGCGCAAGCCCGCTGCTCGACGAACTGAACATCGCCAGCCAGGTCCAGCTGCTGCAGTCCGCCGACCTGATCAAGCAGGTGATCAACAATCAGAAGCTCTACGACCTGCCGGAGTTCGACGCTGCCGCGAGCGGCTCGGCGTTCAGCGATCTGCTGGTCGCCCTGCATCTCAAGAAGAGCCCATTGGAGAGCCCACCGGAAGAGCGCATCATCGATGCCTTCACCGAACGGCTGCAGGTCTATCAGGTGCCTGGCTCGCGCGTCATCGGAATAACCTTCACCTCCAAGGATCCGCAGCTCGCTGCCCAGATCCCGAACGCGATGGCGGCGGTCTATCTCTCCAAGCAGAGCGGCGCAAAGCTCGCATCCAACTCGGAAGCCACCCGCTGGCTTGAGCCGGAGATCGAGACGCTTCGCCAGAAGGTCAGCGATGCCGAGCAGAAGGTTGCCGAGTATCGCGCCGAACACGATCTGTTGCCGACAAACGGCGGCAGCAATTTTCCGACGCAGCAGCTGAACGACATCTCCGCGGAGCTTACCCGCGTTCGCGGCGAAAGAGCCAATGCCGAGGCCCGCTCGCAGTCCGTGCGCAACGCGCTTTCGTCAGGCGAGGCGTCCGACACGCTGCAGGATATAATGTCGTCGCAGTCGATTCAGCGGCTAAAAGGCACCGAATCCGCATTGCAGTCGCAGATTTCCGATCTCCAGACCACGTTGCTCGGCAATCATCCGCGCTTGAGGAGCCTGCGGGCCCAGATCACCGACATCAAGGCGCAGATCCGCGAAGAAACCCAGAAGATTCTCGCAAGCATTGAAAATGAAGCGAAGGTGGCCTCGCTCCGCCAGAAGGAACTTGAGCAGCAATCCGACAAGCTGAAAGCAAGCAGCGCGCAGGCAGGAACGGATGAAGTCGGCTTGAACGCTCTACAGCGTGAAGCCGCCGCCCAGCGCCAGTTGCTCGAAACCTACCTCGCTCGCTACCGCGAGGCCGCTTCCCGCTCCGACAAGAATTCGAGCCCGGCCGATGCCCGTATCGTCTCGAACGCGATCCAGCCGGTCGATCCCTATTTCCCGAAGGTCGTACCGATCGTCACGGTCGTAGCGCTCGCCACCCTCATCATAACCTCGATTGCGATCATGCTCGCTGAACTCTTCAGCGGTCGCGCGCTGCGGCCGGTGTCCCGTGTCATCGAGATCGAAGAGGAAGTGGTTGACGAAGTGGTCGTATCGGAGCAGCCAAGGCGTGCGCCTACGCCAAGCATGCTGGCGGTTCCCGAAGACGACGGGCCGTCCGAGGAAGTCATCGAGCCGGAGGAAGAGCCGCAGGGCGAGGAAGAAAACGAGTTCTCCGTCACGTCGGTGGCCGATTATCTGCTCGAGAGCCGCGCACAGTTGGCCATCGCGATCTCGCCCACCGGCGACGACGGCTCGGCCGCAACCGTATCGCTTGCACGCCGGCTTGCCATTGTCGGTTCCCGGGTCGTTCTTCTGGATATGACGGGTTCCGGCTATCCCACCCGCCTCATGGCCGAGAATGACGAGGCGCTTGGCGTCACCGATCTGCTATGCGGCGAAGCCGCTTTCGGCGAAACCATCCACAGCGACCGCCTGACCGATGCTCATCTGATCCCGCAGGGCATGAGCGATATGCGCCAGGCCATGCGCGGCGCCGAGCGCCTGAGCCTGCTGCTCGAAGCGCTGTCGTCCGCCTACGACCTCGTCGTCGTCGAATGTGGTGCGGCCAACGTCGCTGCTGTGTCGCGTCTGACGCGCAGCAAGGATGTCGAGATCATTCTCTCCATGCCTGAGATCGTCGAGGCCGAGTTCCTGGCCGCAATGACGGATTTCGAGGAAGCGGGCTATCATCGCGTGCTGCTGATGAGCGGCGGCGAGGCGGAAATCCTCCCGGAATCGCGCGAGGCTGCCTGATCAGGCGAACCGACGCATCCGCTGCGCAATCTTGTAGAGCCGCGGATGCGACTTCACGAGGGCCTTTCCTCTCGTGATAGTACGATGAAGCAGGCCCATCGCCGCGCCGCGAGCATTCATCGGCAGAACCACATCGTAGTGTGCCGTCTCTTCCGGTGCCCATGAGCGCTTGTAGCTCTGGTCGCCGAGGCCGAAGTCGAACAGGCTGACGCCGTGATCCTGCTGCCGCTGGATCATTTGCCAGAAGAGGAATTCGCCGGGGCTGGCATCCGCCGCGATGCTCTCGTCGATCGAGCTGAACTGGCAGACGACGTGATCGCCCTTGCGCGAGATGCCGGCGAGCGCCGCGATATGCCCGTCGTGCTCACCTTTCAGCTGGATTGCATGCATTTCAAGGCCAAAGGCCGGGATACCCGGGTCGCGAGCGTCGATCGCGCCGTGCAGGAATTCCTTGGTCTCCGCATCAGAGAAGACATCGGGCAGCCCAAGCGCCTGGAAGCGCTGGCTCTTTTGCGCGAAGAACGCGTCCAGGAGCCTATGCTGCTCCTCCGGTGTGCCTCCCGCGACGTATTCAAAACCACCGAGCGCTTCGAGCCGCTTCGACTGCACACGGAATTTCTTGCGGCGGTTCTTTGCGTTCAGCTGTTTCAGCGTCGCTTCCCAATTTTCGAGCAGCGGCAGCTGATAGGCATAGTTCTGGTTCTGCACCGTTGGAAGACGGACAAGGGGATTTGGACGCTCTCGCCAGGACAGCGGAATGTTCTGCAGCAGTAGTAGGTCCGCGTGGTCACCAAGAGCGGCCTTCAGCATTGCCGAGAGATGTTCCGGCGCGATGGAACCAAGGGCCGCGGCGAAATCCGCGGCAAACAGACCGGTGTTGATGTTGCTGTGATCGGCGCCGATGAACTTGGCGATTCGAATACCGCGGGACGATACGATCTCGACGGGGAGGATGAAGGCGGTGTCAGCATCTGCCTTGCCGACGATGACGGCGAGAGGCCGTCGATGCGCTTCGACCCAGGCGGCGCACCAGTCATAGCTCTGGTGTAGGGAATTGAGATTGTCGAGGTCCAGTGCGCGCCATTCGCTTTCGATGGCCTGCATTGAGGTGACGAGCTCGATCTCCAACCGCTCTACGGCGAGTTCGACGTTCAACGCCCGCAGTCGGGCCACGCTATCAGGCACGCGGGCTTCTGCCTGCGCTTCGTGATCGACATGAAGCTGCTTGTGGTGCACGACGCCTCTCCGCATTATGGACGCGGAGAAGGATAGGCATCTGCACCCTATATTTTCTTTACGCTAGGCTGATGATGCAGCTTTTCCGGCAATCAGGGTTATTCCGTGATTAACGGTCACTGCTGTTTGGGGCCGGCCATCCACTTGATGATGACCATCGCCGGCAGCACCCAGAGCAGGCCGCTGAGCGAGAAGTAGAGCAGGTGGGCCCACCAGGGCGCTTCTCCGAGCGTCGCGACCGCGATGGTGTTGGCCAGCACGGCATAGGCCAGAACGAGAACGACGATCAGGATCGTGCCGATGAATTTGCGAAGGCGGACAGGCATCGGTTTCATTCCAGCTCATACGAAGGGCGCCGCGACGGCATGCCGCAAAGGCTCGGGGCTTGTTTTGCATGAGCCGGTCGGGCAAATCAATGCCGGAAACAAGGAGCAGTCATGGCATTCGCGAATACGACCACCGAACAGAGAATCTTGGGTGAGGTCCGCACGCAGGACCGCAACCGTAAGGCGGTGCGCGTCTGGCTGGGCTTCGTCCTTCTGGCGTTGTTCTGTCTGGTTATCGTCGGCGGCGCCACGCGACTGACGAATTCCGGGCTGTCGATCACCGAATGGAAGCCGATTCACGGGGTTATCCCTCCGCTGAACGCGGCCGAATGGGAAGAAGAGTTCAAGCTGTACCAGCGCATTCCCGAATATCAGCAATTGAACACCGACATGACGGTCGAGCAGTTCAAGGGGATATTCTGGTGGGAATGGGCGCATCGCCTGATCGCCCGTGGAATCGGCATCATCTTCGCGCTTCCCCTGATCTATTTCTGGGCAACCGGAAAGATCGAGCGGCGCCTGCGCTGGCCTCTTGTCGGCATTCTCGCGCTCGGCGGCATGCAGGGCGCAATCGGCTGGTGGATGGTATCATCGGGGCTGTCGGTTCGCACGGATGTCAGCCAGTACCGGCTTGCCACGCACCTGATCATGGCCTGTCTGATCTTCGCATCCTGCATGTGGATCATGAGGGGCCTGTCTCCGCACTCCCGCGATGAGGCGCCGACCTCAGGTTCCAAGGCGTGGGCGGGCGTGATCGCGATCTTTGCGCTGTTCCAGATCTATCTCGGTGCGCTGGTGGCCGGGCTCGACGCCGGCTTCAGCTACAACACATGGCCGCTCATGGATGGCTCGATCGTTCCATCCGACCTGCTCATTCAGCAGCCGGCCTGGATCAACTTCTTCGAGAATCCGAAGACGGTCCAGTTCATCCACCGTCTCGGCGCCTACACGCTGCTGGCGCTGACCCTGCTCAACATGATCGTCGCGTTGTCGGCGGCTCCCGCGACCACGCACGCCCGTCGTGCGGTCGTTCTGTTCGTTCTGGTGGTTCTGCAGGCCGCGATCGGCATCGCAACGCTGCTGCTGCAGGTTCCCGTGCATTGGGGCCTGTTGCACCAGGCGGGCGCCCTCGTCGTGTTCGGCTTTGCTGTCGCCAACTGGCGCGGCTTCTATGGCGAATATCCTCGAACCACGGTCATCGCCGAGCGCGATTGATCTCAGATCGAAGCACAAAAAAATCCGGCTGCACCACAGCCGGATTTTTTGTTTCTACATGAGAGCGTGGCGGGTTCTTAGAAGAAACCGCGGCGCTGCCACCAGCCAGCCTTCTTGGGCTTGCCGTCGCCATCGGTGCTCGTCGATTTCACGGTCGGCTCCGATGAGGAGATGTTCGACTCGCGGTTCGCACGGACCGGCTTGGCTTCTTCCTCGATGGCTTCGGCCGAAACCGTCAGATCGGTAGCGGCTTCGACCGTTTCCGTCTCGACAGCAGGAGCAACCTCGGCAGTAGCCTCGATAACAGGCTCTTCCACCGGCGATGCCTTGCGGCTGCGACGGGCCCGCTTCGGCTTGACGTCTTCGGTGACGGAAGCGGCAGTCTCGACAGCAGCCATGGCAGTCTGCGGCTCGACAGCTTCTTCAGCGGCGATCTCGATGGTTTCAGCCTCGGTAGCCTGTAGCGGTTCTGCTACATCGGTCTGTTCCGCGTCGGACGAAGCCTCGTCTCCGTCGTCAGCCTCAGAGGTCTGCTCGCCGTCTTCCTCGCGGTTGCGACGACCACCACGCTTTCCGCGGCGGCGGCGCTTGCGGCGCTGGTTTTCATCGCCGTCTTCGCCCTGATCGTCAGCTGCGGTCGAGGCAGCGGCGTCAGCTTCGATCTCGCCGTCGTCTTCGTCGCTCTCGTCGCCAGCGTCTGCCTCATCGGAGGCCGACTCGTTAGCAGCCTGCTGTTCGCCGTTACCGTTGCGGCCACGACGACGACGGCGACGCTTGCGCTTGCGACCGTCACCTTCGCCTTCGGCGCGTGCTGCCGGACGTTCGGCGGCTACGGGCTTCTCTTCGAGTTCTTCGTCTTCTTCCTCATCCACTTCGATCACGACATCGTCGTCGTCATCGTCCGGGATTGCGGCGAAGTTGAAGAGGGTTTCGATCTTGACCGGGTTCTCGACGGCTTCGCCGCGATCGATCGCGAAATGCTGCGCGCCAACGGCGCCGTCGGCGTCAACGACGATCGAGATACCAAAACGGTTCTCGTAGTCGATGATCGTCTGGCGCTTGTGGTTCAGCAGATAGAGCGCGATTTCGGGCGTTGTCCGCACGGTGATGTTGTGCGTCGTGTTCTTCAGCAGATATTCCTCGATGCCGCGCAGGACGTGCAGCGCAACGGAGGACTGCGAGCGAACATGACCGCTGCCGCCGCAATGCGAGCAGACCTGCGTCGTCGATTCAAGAACCGATGCGCGGATGCGCTGGCGCGACATTTCCAGAAGGCCGAAGTGCGAGATGCGACCGACCTGGATACGCGCACGGTCGTTCTTCAGGCATTCCTTCAGCTTCTTCTCGACCGAGCGGTTGTTGCGCTTCTCTTCCATATCGATGAAGTCGATAACGACGAGACCGGCAAGGTCGCGCAGGCGAAGCTGGCGAGCAATTTCTTCCGCTGCCTCGAGGTTGGTCTGGAGAGCAGTGTCCTCGATCGAGTGTTCGCGCGTCGAGCGCCCGGAGTTGACGTCGATCGAAACCAACGCTTCCGTCTGGTTCATGATCAGGTAGCCGCCGGACTTCAGCGTCACCTGCGGCTGCAGCATGCGGTCGAGCTGTGCCTCGATACCGGAGCGCGAGAAGATCGGGTGGATGTCGCGATACGGCTGAACGACCTTCGCATGGCTCGGCATCAGCATCTTCATGAAGTCTTTTGCTTCACGATAGCCTTCTTCGCCGGCAACGATGATCTCGCTGATATCCTTGTTGTAAAGGTCGCGGATCGAGCGCTTGATGAGCGAGCCTTCCTCGTAGACGAGGCAGGGGGCCGTCGACTGAAGCGTCAGCGTGCGGACGTTTTCCCACAGGCGCATCAGATATTCGAAATCGCGCTTGACCTCGACCTTGGTACGGTTCGCGCCGGCGGTACGCAGAATGACACCCATGCCTTGCGGCACTTCGAGCATGCGCGCGATTTCTTTCAGGCGCTTGCGGTCCTGCGGACTGGTGATCTTGCGGGAAATGCCACCGCCACGCGCCGTGTTCGGCATCAGAACGGAGTAGCGACCGGCAAGCGACAGATAGGTCGTCAGCGCTGCGCCCTTGTTGCCGCGCTCTTCCTTGGCGACCTGAACGAGCAGGATCTGGCGGCGCTTGATGACTTCCTGGATGCGATACTGCTTGCGCGGCTTGCGCTGAGCCCGGTCCGGAACCTCTTCCATCGCATCTTCGGCGCCGACGGATTCGATCACTTCTTCTTCGTGGTCGTCATCGTCGTCATCGTCGTTGCGGCGGCGGGTGTCGACGTCTTCGGAGATCGAATCGGTTTCGACCATAGCGGCCATCTCGCCGCCGGAGGAGCCTTCGTCCTCATCGTCGGCGGCAGCGGGCGTTTCGCTGCTGGAAGCCTCTTCCGCTGCTGCCTCTTCGGCAACAACAGGGGCAACCTTCTTGCGGCTGCGGCGCGGCTTTGCCTTCTTGGCAGGAGCCTCTTCCACCGCTTCGACAATCTCGGCGGTCTCGACCGCTTCGACAGTCGTTTCGTCGGCCGGCTCGGCAGCAGGAACGATACCGATATCGGGCTGGTCCTGCGTGGAAAGATCTACCGTTGCGGTCTCGACGTGCTCGACGTCATCATCGCGGCGATGGTCCTCGGCTTCAGCGCGCAGAAGCGCCTGACGGTCGGCGAGGGGGATCTGGTAGTAATCGGGGTGGATTTCGGCGAAGGCCAGAAAGCCATGCCGGTTGCCGCCGTAATCGACGAAAGCGGCCTGCAGGGAGGGTTCAACCCTCGTTACCTTTGCCAGGTAAATGTTGCCGCGAATCTGCTTCTTGTGCTCTGATTCGAAGTCGAACTCTTCTATGCGGTTCCCGCGAACGACAACGACGCGCGTCTCTTCCTCGTGAGACGCGTCGATAAGCATTTTGTCTGCCATGTAAGGTGAGCTCCTCGGCGCAGTCGAGCGGCGGCATCTCCCGCTGTCGGTGAGACAGTCGGAATGCGGTCCGTTGTTGCAGCGCCGGATAATGAAAGTCGCGATTGGTGCGGTGTGGAAGGCAGCAGCCAGACAGCAGCGGGGAAACTGTTTTCCCGGGGCCTGTAGACTTCAGATAAAACCTGCTGCGACACCATCAAAGACCAAGCGAGATCGACAAAACAAAGACCTTGTTCAGGTCCGATGAGTTTGCTCTCTCTGTAAAGAGCGGTTGGTGGCTAATCCACCGATGAAGTTCCCGCATACGCCGGAAATTCAGGATCCAATTTACGAGTGGAAACACATAAGACGGCGGACGATTGCCGATTGTGGCGCCAGGTCCTTCGCGGTTTGGCTGCCCTTGCAGGCGACTCTATCCCGTCAGCACTTCTACCCTGAAAATCCTTGTATGTTTTCTCCGTCATAATATCAAGGGAAAAGCCAAATGTGCCATAATATTGATGGATTTGGAGCAACATAGAAAACTACGGCAGGCGATGGTCAATTCGGATATTGCAAGGGCGAGTCCGTTTTGCTCCTCGCGAGAGCTGCGGGACATTCACAAATGACATTTGAGGTTGGGCAGTCGATTGGTTGAGACGATGCGGCGCGGGGCGGCTGTGGCCGCCGGCTTGAGATTGGGCTGTCTTGCCATCGTGGCGGCGGCGCTTGCCGCGATCGTGGCTGTCAATGCGGCGATGGCAGACGAACCGCTGCTTGCCTACGGCGCCCGCATCGTGGGCGATGATGCGCGCACCAGAATCGTCATCGATTTCGACCGCGCCCCGTCATTCTCGGTTCACTACATCGCAAACCCGGAACGCGTCATCATCGATCTGCCAGCGACGGCGTTCGGTTTCCCGGCGAAGGATCTCGAGGCGAGAGGCCTGTTCAAGGATATTCGCTACGGGACGATGGACGAAGACAGCGCCCGGATCGTCCTGACCGCGATCAAGCCGGTCAATATCGGCTTGGCGCGCGTTCAGGCCGACGAGGGCGGCAAGGGGCACCGGCTGGTGCTCGAAGCCGAGATGACCGACAAGGCGAAGTTCGCGGAGCTCGTCAAGGCACAGTCCTGGAGCGATCCGACGACGCCGCAGACCACGAGCGCGATTCCCTCGGCGGAACAACCGCAGGGCGGCGATCTCGTGATCGCGGTCGACGCGGGGCACGGCGGGATCGACACCGGCGCCGTCGGCGTCGACACCAAGACGCAGGAAAAGGACGTTACTCTCGCCTTCGCCAAGGCCTTCGCCGATCGGCTGAACCGGGAGACCGGCATCCGGGCCTTTCTGACGCGCAAGGACGATACCTTCCTGTCGTTGTCGGAACGCGTGGAGATCGCGCGCCAGAACCATGCCAATCTCTTCGTTTCGATGCATGCGGACACGCTGAAGCAGAAGGATATTCGCGGCGCCACGGTTTACACGATTTCCGACAAGGCGTCGGACAAGCTTGCCGCCGATCTCGCGGATCGCGAAAACCTCTCCGATCAGATCGCCGGAAAGACGGTGACGGCGGAACCGCCCGAAGTGGCCGATATCCTGCTCGACCTGACGCGCCGCGAGACGCAGGCCTTTTCGATCTCGATGGCGGAAAGCGTTCTGTCATCCTTCAAGGATCAGGTCGGCACCATCAACAATCCGCATCGTCACGCGGGTTTCCGAGTGCTGCAGGCGCCCGACGTGCCCTCGATTCTGCTCGAATTGGGCTTCCTGTCGAACAAGGACGACGAGAAGCTCTTGCTTGACGATACATGGCGAACGAAGATGGCGGATCTTTTGACCGAGGCCGTGAAGCGCTATCATTCGGCGCTGGTCGCCAATGGCGGCTGAGCGGCAGCGTGGCGCAGAAGTGACAGCCTCCTCATAAAGGCCTGAAACAACGTGAATTAGCGGTAGGAGCCCTAGTTTGCTCACATTCAGGCCATTAGTCACGACTATGTTTCCACACGCAAAACGGAATTGGCTTGTGGCAATAACGCTCATGGAGTAATCGGCGCAGCATGCATAAAGCCGCGATCTATGGGATCGTTAAGTTCGCGCCGATCGATAATTGAGATACCGGTAGCTTAAATATGATCAGACTTCTTGGATATTTCTTCGGAGCGGCTTGCGTCCTCTTTCTGGGCGTCGCGGGCGTCGTTGCCATTTATCTGGCGACAGTCACGAAGGATCTTCCTGATTACGCGGTGCTGAGCAGCTACGAGCCGCCGGTAACGACGCGCGTGCATGCCGGAAACGGCGCCCTGATGGCGGAATACGCCAAGGAACGCCGGCTTTTCCTGCCGATTCAAGCCGTTCCTGATCGCGTGAAGGCTGCCTTCCTGTCGGCAGAAGACAAGAATTTCTACCAGCACCCGGGTATCGACGTGACCGGCTTCGGCCGTGCCGTTGTCGCTTATCTGACCGGCGGCCCGACCCAGGGCGGTTCGACGATCACGCAGCAGGTGGCAAAGAACTTCCTTCTGTCGAGCGAACAGACGATGGAGCGCAAGGCCAAGGAAGCGATCCTGTCCTTCCGCATCGAGCAGGCCTACAGCAAGGACAAGATCCTTGAGCTCTATCTGAACGAGATTTTCTTCGGCCTGAATTCCTATGGTATCGCCAGCGCGGCGCTGACCTATTTCAACAAGTCGGTGAACGAGCTGACGATTGCCGACGCCGCCTACCTGGCGTCGCTGCCCAAGGGCCCCGCCAACTACCATCCGTTCCGTCATCCCGAGGCTGCGATCGCGCGCCGTAACTGGGTTATCGATCGCATGGTCGAAAACGGCTATGTCAGCCAGTCCGATGGCGCCGAAGCCAAAAAGCAGGCCCTCGGCGTAACCGGCCGCAACAGCGGACCTGCGCTTTTCGCCTCTGGCTATTTCGCGGAAGCAGTGCGTCGCCAGCTGATCGACAAGTACGGCGAGAAGATGCTGTACGAGGGCGGCCTGTCCGTTCGTACCTCCTTCGATCCGCAGTTGCAGGTCTTCGCTCGAAAGGCCCTTCAGGATGGCCTCACGACTTATGACGAACGCCGCGGTTTCCATGGCGCGCTGAAGCAGATCGATACCACCGCGGACTGGGGCAAGGCGCTTGCCGATATCCCCGCACTATCGGACGTCCCCGAGTGGAGCCTAGCCGTTGTTCTGGCCGTTGCCGACGATAGCGTTGACATCGGTCTGCAGCCCGCGAAGGACGGTGCGGGCAAGATCCCGAGCGAACGCGAGCGCGGCGTCATCCAGGCAAAGAACATGCAGTGGGCCTACCGGGCGGCGGGCGGCGGCAAGACCGCTAAGTCGCCGCAGGGCGTGCTGTCTGCCGGCGACGTCGTTTACGTCGAGCGCCTCGGCGATGAAGGCTCGAACTCCTACCGGCTGCGCCAGCCGCCGAAGGTGGAGGGTGGTCTGGTCGCCATGGACCCGAAGACCGGCCGCGTTCTGGCAATGGTCGGCGGCTTCTCCTACTCGCAGTCGGAATTCAACCGCGCCACGCAGGCGATGCGCCAGCCGGGCTCGTCCTTCAAGCCGTTCGTCTATGCGGCGGCCATGGACAACGGCTATACGCCCGCCTCCGTCGTCAACGACGATCCGCTGCAGATCCAGACCGGAAACGGCCAGATTTGGGCGCCCGACAACTACGAGGGCGAGGGTGGCGGTGCCAACACGCTTCGTTTCGCGATCGAGCATTCGCGTAACCGCATGACGGTTCGCCTCGCCAACGACCTCGGTATGAACGTCGTGGCGGAATATGCGGAACGCTTCGGCGTCTATGACCATATGATGCCGGTACTCGCCATGTCGCTCGGCTCCGGTGAAACGACCGTCATGCGCATGGTTTCGGCTTATTCAGTCATCGCGAACGGCGGCAAGCAGATCAAGCCGACCCTGATCGACCGCATCCAGGATCGCTACGGCAAGACGATCTTCAAGCATGAAGAGCGGGTTTGCGAAGGCTGCAACGCCAGCGACTGGCAGAACCAGGACGAGCCCAACGTCGTCGACAACCGCGAAACCGTGCTTGATCCGATGACGTCCTACCAGATCACCTCGATGATGCAGGGCGTCATCCAGCGTGGCACCGCAGCGGGCAAGGTCAACCTCGGAGGTCGCGACGTTGCCGGCAAGACCGGCACGACGAACGACGAAAAGGACGCATGGTTCGTTGGCTTCACCCCTGATCTCGTCGCCGGCCTCTATATCGGCTTCGATACGCCCTCGACGCTTGGACGCGGCGGCACCGGCGGTTCGCTCTCAGCGCCCGTTTTCAATGAATTCATGCAGGTGGCGGTCAAGGACATGCCGGAATCGAAGTTCGTCATTCCGGCCGGGATGAATCTGATCCCGATCGACCGCAAGACCGGCATGGCCGCGACGCAGGGTGATCCGAACACGATCATCGAAGCCTTCAAGCCCGGCACCGGCCCGGCTGACAGCTTCTCGGTCATCGGCATGGACAACACCATGGCGCCCGAGGAAATCCTGAAGACCTCGCCGCAGGCCAACCAGGCTGTTCAATCCGGCGCCGGCGGTCTTTACTAATCTCTCTTCCAGACAGCTGTGGCGGTTGCGGCCCTTTACATCCGCGGCCGCCACAATTATTTGACGGGCAACTTTCTAAGCAACGTAAAGAAGCAGGAAAATGCGAGCGGAAATCCAGAACGTAGTCGATGAAACCAAGCAGGCTATCACCCTGCTGAGGAGGCATCTTTGACTGGGACCAGGCGGTAAGACGACTGGACTGGTTGAACAACAAGGCAGAGGATCCGAACCTCTGGAACGATGCGACCGAAGCGCAGAAGCTGATGCGCGAGCGCCAGCAGCTCGATGACGGCATCAATGGCGTACGCCGCTTCGAGCAGCAGATAAAAGACAACATCGAGCTCATCGAGATGGGCGAGGACGAGGGCGACGAAGCCGTCGTCAAGGAAGCCGAAGACGCGCTGAAGGCGCTCAAGGTCGAAGCTGCGCGTCAGCAGGTCGAGGCCATGCTGTCGGGCGAAGCCGATAGCAACGACAGCTATCTCGAAGTTCACTCCGGCGCCGGCGGCACCGAGAGCCAGGACTGGGCGAACATGCTGCTGCGCATGTACACCCGCTGGGCGGAGCGCTCGAAGTTCAAGGTCGAACTGCTCGAAGTCCACGACGGCGAAGAAGCCGGCATCAAGTCGGCGACGCTGCTCGTCAAGGGCCACAATGCCTATGGCTGGCTGAAGACCGAATCGGGCGTTCACCGTCTGGTCCGCATCTCGCCCTACGACAGCAACGCGCGTCGCCACACCTCGTTCTCGTCCATCTGGGTCTACCCCGTCATCGACGACTCGATCCAGATCGACATCAACGAAGGTGACTGCCGCATCGATACCTACCGCTCATCGGGCGCCGGCGGTCAGCACGTCAACACCACCGACTCCGCCGTCCGCATCACGCACATGCCCTCGGGCATTGTGGTGCAGTGCCAGCAGGAACGCTCGCAGCACAAGAACCGCGCCAAGGCGTGGGACATGCTGCGTGCACGCCTCTACGAAGCGGAACTGAAGAAGCGCGAAGACGCGGCCAGCGCCGAAGCGGCCTCCAAGTCGGATATCGGCTGGGGTCACCAGATCCGCTCCTACGTCCTGCAGCCCTATCAGCTGGTCAAGGACCTGCGAACCGGCGTGACGAGCACCGCGCCTGACGACGTTCTCGACGGCGAGCTTGATGAGTTCATGGAGGCGGCGCTGGCGCACCGCATCAGCGGCAAGCCAGACGCGACGGTCGACGATATCGACTAAAGAAAAAGGCCCCGGACGGGGCCTTTTTTATTGCCGATGCACCCGTTCTGCTGGGCGGAGGGAACACAATCTCAGTTGCTGGCCTTCCCGACGGTGACCTCGCCGAACTCGTCTATGATCACGGTCCAGCTGTCGGCCTCCGCATCCGGGTCGGTCTTGAGGAAGACCGTGGCAAAAAGGCCAGGCTCCTTCAGCATGCCCGTTGAGTTCTCAGGCCTGATATCGGTGACGTAAGGCTTGAGGTCGTTGAGTTCCTGGATCTCGACCGTCGAAAGCACGTCGGGACCATCCTCCGTCTGGGCGATCTGCTGGAGGAAGACCTTGGCGGTGCGATCCGGCTGGCGGACCGCGAATATCTTGTAGTAGCCGTGCCGGGCTTTCGACTGTGCCTTTTTGCTTTCATCAGGCTTAGCCGAGGCAGCCGAATGCTGGACAATCGGAAGCTCGCCGTCATCCTCCCAATAGCCGGTGCTCGTCGCGAAGATCACCGACGCCGGCAGCAGGGCACCCGGCTCCTCGCCGGCTTCGGCTGAAAGCGGTGCGGTGAGAAGAAGCGTGCAGAAAAGTGCATTGCGCAAAGTCATCGGAATGGTCTCAATCTTCGAATTGCTCTGCAAGGATGCGATCGGACCATGATCGATCGGGATCGGACAGAATGCGGGCTGTCATATGCTCCGACTGGGCGATGCGCACATGCAGCACCGACTTGACCTCCGAATTATCGGCAACCGCGTTGACCGGCCGTTTGTCGACTTCGAGAACATGGATATCGACGGTCACTTTGTTCGGCAGCAGCGCGCCGCGCCAGCGGCGGGGGCGAAACGCGCTGACGGGTGTCATGGCGAGCAGCGGCGCGTCCAGCGGCAGGATAGGTCCGTGTGCCGATAGGTTATAGGCCGTCGAGCCTGCTGGCGTTGCTACCATCAGCCCGTCGCAAATGAGCTCTTCGAGCCGGACAACGCCGTCCACTTCCACGCGCAGCTTGGCTGCCTGATAGGATTGCCGGAACAGCGACACTTCGTTGATCGCAAGGGCCGTCGAATTCGTGCCGTCGGCATTCGCCGTGGTCATCTGCAGAGGACGAAACGCGTTTTCGACCGCCACGCAGATTCTCTCCTGCAAGTTATCGGTCCGATAGTCGTTCATCAGGAACCCGACCGAACCTCGGTTCATGCCGTAGACCAGCTTGCCTGAATTCATCGTGCTGTGCAGGGCCTGCAACATGAAGCCGTCGCCACCGAGCGCAACGATGACATCCGCTTCCTCGGGGGGCACGTCGCCATAGAGGCGAATCAGCTCTTCCCGCGCAGCCAGCGCCTCTGCTGCCGAGGAGGCCAGGAAGGAAAGCGTCTGAAATGACCGGCCCATGCAATTCCCTTTTGTTAAGTGCTCCTAGCTAACTGATCGCAGGGTCACCCGACAAGGCGTTTTAGGCGGCAAGCCGTTCTCGCCCGCGACCGCCAGCAATCGGATTGCCAGGGCGACAGCGCGTAGTACCTCTGGCTCTCGGAAATTTTAGATGAAAAGAGAGTGGTTCCCCCGCAGGGTTCTAACCCGCGAGCCCCTGCTTACAAATCAGGCACGAACGCTGCAAGCTCGGGATCGCGTCTGGGTGTGAGGCTTCGGCCTCCCCGAAGCGATATCGGGAAGGCTGAAGTTCATGGTTTCTTCTGCTTGCTAGACTCGACCGCCTTAGCCCCAAGAGTAGGCGCGGCAGCAGGCGCAGCCTTGTCCTTCTTGGGTTTGCGGACCTCTTTATTGCTTTTAGCTTGACCCTTGGCCATCGATTCCTCCTGTTTGCGACAACGGTTCATTACCGAGCAGCCGAGGGAAGAATGCAAGCTATATCTTGGCATTGAGCCGTTAGTAGCGGCACCAATCGGGCAGGCGAACAGTTGTTCGTGAAGGTCGATATTCGCGCCCGGCCGTGATCTGACCAGTCGTAGTTCATGTTCCGTTCATACCCGGAAGGGCATGGTCGCTCACATTACCACTGGAAAGGCGTAACCATGAATAGAATGTTTTCTCGTCTCGGAACAACTGTAGTTGCAATTGTTATTGCAGTATCGAGCTTCGGCATGGCCTCGGCCGCCCCGCTCGTGGCGCAGCATCAGCAAATTACATCCGACGTAGAACTCGCCCAGTACCGTGAAGATCGCCGGGATGACTGGCGTCGCGACAGGCACCACCGGGATCGCTATGAACACCGCCGCGACCGTCGCGGTTACTGGAACGGTCACCGTGGATATCGTGACTACCGCCAGGGCTATCGTCGCCACAGCGATGGCTATTATTACCCGGGGTCGGTGTTTAAGCTCTACATCCGCTAAGCGGTCTTCATGCTTCCAACAAGAGCCCCGTCAGAAATGGCGGGGCTTTCTCGTTCAACCAGCAGAATGGAAAGAGCATGGCATACGGAAGTATGACCTTCGGTCCTCTCCGCGGTGAATGGCGTGTCGTCTAGCCGGGTCTGGAAGGGAATGGCTGCAAGCAAGGGAAGTAGCTGCAAGGTCGCGCGACACGAAAAAGCCGCCAAGGCAGGCGGCTCTATCATTCGGTCACTGATTTCGTTCAGGAAATATGGTGCCCCCGGCAGGGTTCGAACCCGCGACCCCCTGATTACAAATCAGGTGCTCTACCAACTGAGCTACAAGGGCAATGCCTGCCAAGTAGCAGATTCTGCCGCCCTGTAAAGTAGAAAACGGCCGGCCCCATCATTTGAGCGTGGAAACTTGAAGGCTCAGTTCTGTGCCGTCTGCCGGATGCTCGCCTGCAGGTGACCATCATCCAATACATTTCCGTCACTGGATGGTGACATGATCGCGATGCTGAGCACCGATACAACCATCACCGCGATGACAACGATCATTATTCGCACACGGGTTCTCCTTCTTGCGGATGTAAGAACGTGCGGAGAGGCTTTCGGTTCCGGGGCGCGCGGCTACTGCGCGGGCGGCGGCTGACTGGGAACGGTCGCCGGCGCGAGGGGATCGGGCTGGTGGAGCGGCTGCGTTTTGTCGATCCAGCCGATGCTGAGCACGATTGCCACCAAGATCGCGATGAAGGTGACGCCGAAGATCAAAGAGCGCAATGCCATGCCGAGTTGGTCTCCTTTGTGTCGGGGAGTTCAGGTCGCCGCAAGAATGCCGCATCAAATGGGCGAGGCTATGGACTCCTGATCATGACAAGCGGTTTGCCGCCCTCATCGGGGCTTTTTTCAAACGATCCGTCTGGTTTCATGTCGAAAGAGAGCGAGGAGCCATCCGTACTCATGAGGACAAGTCCGAATCCTTCGACATGAAACAGGGAAAGGTGCAGGTTTGCGATCGCCTTGTCGCAGTCCCTGGCTGGTGACATCGGCGCGTTGCCATCCTCGCCTTGCTTGTCCTGAAGTGTGACCGCGCATATAAGCTGGCCCGCAGGGCGCTTGAGGCGCCACTCGCCGGCAAGGCTGGCAACTGTCGGCACACGGTCAACGCCATCAGGGGCATCGAGCAGAAGCAGAGGCTGGTCACCTTCCGTGGCCAGCGGCGAGCCCTCGCTTTCGATGAAGCGCGCCAGCACCTTGCGTGTCGCATCGAGCACGATGAGGTTGCCGTCGTCACCGAAGTTCCACGCCGAGGCTCCGACAAAGTGCGGCAGTGCCTTGGAGCAGCCGTCGGCGCCTGAAATGGCGTATCCGCCGATCGCAGTCGTCGTTTCCAGCGTGATCCTGCAACCGGGCGTGCCGTCGGCCGGGGCAAGCAGGTAGCTGCCTGCCTGGGCCTTGATGATATCCGCGTCGACGTCGTCCGCGAGGACCGGGACCGACGCGAAGACGCCGGCCGCGAGAACCAGGCTGCGAATCGAAAGACGGATCAATGCGAACCTCCCCTTGTCGCCGCCCGCTCCAGGAGCCGGCTACGATTTCAGATATTGCCTTGCTGCATAGAGCGCGATCGCGGCGGCGTTCGACACATTCAGGGATTTGATCTCGCCTGGCATATCGAGGCGGGCGAGGGCATTGACGGTCTCACGCGTCTTTTGCCGAAGCCCTTTGCCTTCCGCGCCAAGCACCAGGGCAACCTTGTCGCCGGCAAAGGTGCCTTCGAGCGGCGCAGGCCCTTCCGAATCGAGGCCGATCGTCGAAAAGCCTAGCTTGTTCAGTTCACCCAGCGCGTCGGCGAGGTTGGTGATCTGGATGTAAGGAATAAGTTCGAGCGCCCCGGAGGCTGACTTTGCGAGCACGCCTGATTCGGTCGGGCTGTGGCGCTGCGTGGTGATGACAGCGCCGGCATTGAAGGCGACGGCCGAACGCATGATGGCGCCGACATTGTGCGGATCGGTGACCTGATCGAGCACCAGGATCAGCGGGCTGTCCTTCAGAGCTTCGAGGCGACGCACCGGCAACGGCCGCGTTTCCAGCATCACGCCCTGGTGGATGGCGTCGGGGCCGAGCACCTTGTCGATATCCTGCGGTGAAACCATCTCGACCGGAATGCGCAGGGCCTCCACGTCGATCTCAAGACGCGCCAGAGCATTCTGCGTTACCGACAGCTTGATCTTCTTGCGCTCCTTGTTCTCAAGCGCGGCGCGCACCGTGTGCAGGCCGTAGAGATAGACCTGGTCGGGTGCCAGGGCTGGCGGCTTCCAGTCATCGCCGCCACGCTTGCGCTTCTGGAAGCCAGGGGTTGGAATTTCGCCGCGTTCGCGTTTGTTGTCGCGATGCGCACGACGCAAAGTGGCGTAGTGCGTGTCCTTGGCGGATTTGTCGTCTGCGGGCGGGCCGCCGGTTTTGTTATCTTTGCTCATGCCGCTTTATAACGGTGGCGCTTGTCTCCGCATAGGATTTCTTTAGGCACAGGGGCTTTCCATCGCCGATGACATTTTTCACATATTTTCCATCGTCATCGTGTTGACATGAGGAATTCGTCCGGTCATATACGCGGCGCAGACCGAGGGGCGGCAACGCTTCGAAAGTCTAGCAGACTTGGTCTAACGATCCGGACGAAAAACTGGAGAGATGCCCGAGTGGTTAAAGGGGACGGACTGTAAATCCGTTGGCTCAGCCTACGTTGGTTCAAATCCAACTCTCTCCACCATTCGTCCTCGGATCGGACCAGCCCCGCGGGTATAGCTCAATGGTAGAGCAGCAGCCTTCCAAGCTGAATACGCGGGTTCGATTCCCGCTACCCGCTCCAGATTTTCCGACACCTCTCTAAAACAGTCACGTTATCTTTGTGCGCTTCTAGCCCCAGAGAAGAATGAATGGCGAAGCGACCGCGATGATGCCGGCGATCGTCCACCTCTTGTTTCCGTAAGTGCTGAGGTCCTCCCTCGAAAGCCATTTGCGAACGGCAACGAAGCCGATCGCGATGATCGCGCTGTAGACGATCGCCCGCAGCAGGATGGACCAGCCGCCGCCGAAAAGCCCGATGGCAATTCCGAAGCCGGTGAGCGCGCCGAGAATGCCGTACCCGACGTCGAACATCAGCGTGGTCGTTGCCGAAAGCGGTGTCAGCACTTTCGGGAAGGCGATGGCAACGGCCGCCGTCAGCAGCCATATGGCGACGATCGCCTGCAGCGTCGACGAGCTGACGATGGATGTCGCCAAGGCCGGAAGACGCTCGGGCGAGGAGAGGCGGAGGATCTGCGCGACCCAGTCGATCGCAGCGGCAAGTATCCACAGTACAAATGCGCAGGCGGCAAAAATCAGAAAGTTGCTTACCGATCTCTTGGCAATTTCCTTGGGTTCCATGCTTTGTCTCCAAAACAACGCTTTAGTATCAGGGCAGCCGAGGAAGTAGTAGCACATCCCAGGTGGCCGACGCCCGTTTTTCGAGAACATATCGACGCTGCGATTTGTGATGGATATTGCCGATTGCCTGCCCCCGTCCCATATGCGCCGGCAGGCTAGGAATACGGTCCGCAATTAGGTCTTGCGCAATTTCCCCGAAAGCCTTAAACGGCGGCACTAAACCGGTTCGCCGGGGTCATCCATTTCGTTCACAGGAAGCATTCAAATGGCAAAGAGTAAGTTTGAGCGCAACAAGCCGCACGTTAACATCGGCACGATCGGCCACGTTGACCACGGCAAGACGTCTCTGACGGCAGCGATC
>NZ_LMHV01000044.1 GCF_001429725.1 Rhizobium sp. Root708
GGTTCGCTAAATCTGCTCGTCTTCATCAAAATCTCCTCGATCATAAAGCCCGAGAAAATTCTACTTTTGAAGCCCGTTAATTTGCGGGGGGATTACCAATCGAACTGGCTATCGCAGCCCCGTCATCGGACATGGTCGCCGCTTGAATTGCCGCCAATAGCGCGGCGCGGCGATCTTGCAGCGTCGCGCTTCTCGTATCCAGATAGACCATTAGCCGCGCCATATGATCCCGACGGGTTTCTTCTCGACGTGCATAGAGGGAAAATTCGTCTGGAGCGGCGCCGATCTGGTCAGCAACATACTTCAACATGGCGCGAGCCGGAGTTTCTTCTGCTCTAAGCACTCGACCCGGGTATCGCATCAGACATAGCTGGATGGCAAAGCCGAGCCGATTGTGATTACGTCTCCGCAGTTCGATCTCCAGGCGATCCGCCAATGACAACGAATAGTGCAGGATTAAGCTGTCCTCGTCGACTGGGATATCGACAAGCTTCCGGCGATCCTGGTCTTTGAGAAGCTTGCGCTTTGCCATCGCCCGACTCCATTCATGACCAATCTGAGTGAAGCGTTGCCGAGTCGGGCCGGACAGAGAAATCAAAACTGGCGCATGTCGATGGCAATCCACAGAGATCGGATGTTGCACATCCGATCTAAGGCATCGTTCCGGTTTCGTTCGGCCTTAGCGTACGATTTCGGACTGCTCTTGTTCTGACCCCACCCAAGCCTCAGCAGCTTTGGGACACCTCAGGTCTCGTCATTCGACGTGTGTGGCCTACCAATGCAGGCCGTCTGCCCCTAGCGAATAACTTCCGCCGGCTCATTTGGCGTGTCGCTTGTCAACCATAAAGGCGCTGCACACCCGATTCTGCTAAATGGTATGGAATTAGCTGAGCGCGGTCGACGGCGTGCTCCGACAGTTTGAATTGAGATACCAGCGCATTTAATGCACCTACCTCGTGTGCCAACCCATGGCTGGCCGCCGTGGTTTCCTCCACCATTGCCGCGTTCTTCTGGGTATCCTGATCCATCTGATTGACGGCAGCATTGATCTGCTGGAGGCCAGATGATTGCTCCTGGGCGGTTTCCACGATTGCGGCGACATGGTGATTAATTTTCTGTACCTCTAGGACGATGTTCTCCAGCGCGCGCCCGGTCTCCTTAACGAGATGCACCCCCTTCTCGACCTGCCCGTTCGATGTGTTAATTAAGATCTTGATTTCTTTCGCGGCCTTAGCCGATCTTTGTGCCAGATCCCGTACTTCCTGCGCAACCACTGCAAATCCCTTTCCGGCTTCCCCTGCGCGGGCGGCCTCGACGCCAGCGTTCAGGGCGAGAAGATTTGTTTGAAAGGCAATTTCGTCGATGACTCCAATGATACATGAAATCTCAGATGATGATTTTTCAATTTGCTCCATTGCTGCAATAGCGGTAGAAACGATTTCTCCAGAGTCCTCAGCGTTTTGCTTTGTATGGGAAACCAAGTCGCCCGCGTCTCGAGCGCGTTCCGCTGACAATTTGACAGTTATGGTGACTTCCTCGAGTGCTGCCGCAGTTTGTTCGACGGCCGCTGCTTGCTGCTCCGTGCGTTTGGCAAGATTGTCGGCCGCGGAGCGAATTTCCCTCGCCCCGACATCAATGTTTGTCGTACTGCCGACGACTTGAGAGAGAGCAGCCTCCAGCTTGTCAGCCGCGACATTAAAATTATCACGCGCCGACACAAGGCTCTCTACAAACTGATCATCTATGCGGTACGACAAGTTGCCTTCCGATAGCTGCAGAAGTCCCGTTGCTAGGCGGTCTACGGCGAACTGTAGCTCAAGAGCCTCTTTCGCCTTTCGGTCTTCTTGATCAATGCGCTGCATGTCGGAAAGTTTGCGGTTTGTTTCCGCGTCCGTCTGCAATCGTTGACGTTCTACGGCATTTTCACGGAAGACGTGGACAGCGTTCATCATGTCGCCAATTTCGTCACGTGGTATCTTGGCGTCGAAATCTACATGCATGTCGCCATCCGCCAGGCTTCTCATGAGCGAGGAAAGTTTCCGAACAGGATTCACGATCATCCGATTAATGAGCCATCCGAGGATGAAGACAAGCGCGAGAACGGCCACGAATGCGATGGCCATGGCGACGAGCTGTCGCTCGACTGGCGCGCTGATTGCGGCTATCGGCACATCCACTACTGCGACCCAAGTTACGTTGAAATCGGGTATTTTGAAGGGGAAGAACATTCGCCTCACCACAGTTCCATCCGACCATTTGTAGCCGTTCACGAATTGCGGAGTGCCAGAGGCTAGAGCAGCTTTCAATTCCGCGCTTCCTTCAGCTTCCCCATATGGCTTGGTGAGAAGGGAGGTGTCAGAATTAACAATCCAGCTACCCGTCTGCGATAGAAGGCCGATCCTTCCTGTTCCCATCGGGTTCATCTCGGCAATATTCCGAGAGAGGTGGGTCAAGTTCAGGTCGTAACCCTGGAGGGCTATTTTTTTCCCATCGACGAGAATGACCCGTCCGGAGGTAATAATAACCGGATGGCTCGCAATTGGAGAGATCCACGGTTCGGTCAAGATCCACTGCTGCGATGTCTCAACCGGCACTCGATACCAGTCGGCTGTCTTCACCCGCTCGAAGATAGTTTGTGTTAGAGAGCCATCATCCTCACGCGTGATCGCTATCGAAACGAAACCCTCCTTGTTGATAGGGGCATTCTGAGCATCGCTGCTAAGACTCGAGGGAAATTCCGATCCGGGCAAGGAGAGGAACCAGGCATTGTACCGATCCGGAAATGCATCCATCTGCGCTTGCATCGCATTCCTAACCGAAATGGGATCGAGCATTCCTTGTTGATATTGCATCCCTAGTAAAGCGACTGTACTTTCAGTCAAGCCTTTGTACTCTGCAATCAAAGCGTTGACATGGTTCGAAGCCTGGGCGGCTTCTTCGCTCATAATTTTATGGGTCATCTCTTCCAAGTTGGACTTTGAGCTTGCCCATAGGAAAATTCCTGCTGGAACCAGTACCGCAGCGAGCAGGAGGCTCATTGCGATGAGAATCTTGGTCCGAATTGACCTGTAAGCCGATGCGTTCATCAAAGTTTCCCCAAAATTCGCGGAGCTAACAAAACGAAGGTCACTGCAGGTGTCGAAGTTTGTCTGTAGACGCTCAATAAATAAATCTTAATAAGCGTGCGTTTGCCTGCGCACTGTTCTATTACTAAATCTCATAATAAGAGATTAACGAGAAAGTAGCGTACGGTGGGCAACCTTGCACCCGTCTTAGCGGCAAGGAAGTATCGTCTCTTTGCTCCTCAATCCCTGCTGTGCGACAGCGCGTCTTGTCCTCTTCCAGCCTGCGCTTGCAAATCCTCAACCAAAGCAACACCATCCGTTCCTGCCTTCGCTTATAAATTACGACGTTCTAGCTTGAGCTTGCCGCTTTTGTAGAAGTTGTTTGCGCCGTTGGACCTACTTGAGCCTCAGCAAATGATTGTTCATAGCTGGTATCGCGGTAAACCCCGCGATACCAGCGCCCCGCATTTTCAGCAGGTTAGGACGTTTGATGCCGCGCTCGTTCATCTCGCGCGGAAAAATCTCATTGTTGTCATCGTTCAACGAGCTTCTTTCCCATCACCACGCCTTCGAAATATTTGCCTTGAAGCAGGCGCAGTGGAATTGTCGATCGAATGCAAGCTTATTCAGTTCGCCCCGCGTAACTTACCCGATTGGCCCATCTGTCGACCTCCTTATTTGTGAATCCTCCACGTCACTTCGCTCGATCGATCCCATCACGTCACCCGCAACTCCCAGCAAAAAGAGTGTTCAGGAATACTTCAATGCGGCGACTAATCGATTTTATGCCATTTTGTGAGATTTTCTTATTGCGAAAGTGCGTGGGACGCGTCTATCTCGTCGATCGTCAGCAAATACGGTCCGACGACCGAAAATGCCCTCGTGAACGACTGCCCGTAGGAGAGATCAATCGATGCCAGTGGAGCAAACTTTCGTGCACGCGACTAGTGATGTATCGATAGCGCGTCCGCGCTTCACCTTCGATGAAGTGCAGGCGATATATTATCTGCCGTTTAATGATCTGCTCTTCCGCGCTCAAAGTGTGCACCGGAAGAATTTCGATCCCAACGCCGTTCAGTTGAGCCGGCTGCTGTCGATCAAGACGGGTGGCTGTGCCGAAGACTGTGGCTATTGTAGCCAATCCGCCCACGCACCGACCGGTTTGATCGCCTCGAAATTGATGGATAGTGAAAGCGTCGTTGCGGAGGCACGAAAAGCCAAGCAAACAGGCGCCACTCGCTATTGCATGGGCGCGGCGTGGAGAAGCCCCAAAGATCGTGATATGGGCGCCCTGGTTGCGATGGTGGAAGGCGTCAAGGCGTTGGGGCTGGAGACGTGCATGACGCTCGGAATGCTGAGCGAGCAGCAAGCGGGTCGCCTGGCGGAGGCTGGCCTCGATTACTACAATCACAATATCGACACGTCCGAGCATTTCTATCCGGAAATCATCACGACGCGGATCTTCGAAGATCGCCTCGAAACCCTTGAGCGCGTTCGAGCTGCAGGGATGAAGGTTTGCGCCGGCGGAATCCTGGGCATGGGCGAAACGGTCGCCGACCGTATCTCCATGTTGCTGACACTCGCAAACTTGCCAGTTGCCCCCGAAAGTGTGCCAATCAACCATCTCATTCCCGTCCCGGGGACGAAACTCGCTAGCGCCAAGTCTGTCGACCCTATCGATTTCATAAGAACCGTTGCCCTGGCACGGGTTCTCATGCCGACCTCCCATCTGCGACTTTCTGCCGGACGAACGCAAATGAGCGATGAGATGCAGGCCCTCTGCTTCTTCGCGGGTGCGAACTCCATCTTTATCGGAGATACGTTGTTGACCGCGGATAACCCTGACGAAACGCATGACGACGGGCTGTTTCGACGTCTCGGGATCTATCCTGCGACAGTGGAACCGCGAGGGTGAGCGGCGGCTCGTTGCTGTCGGCCTATGCCGCTACGCTTGACGGTCTGGAGCGAAAGTCAAGACGACGGTATCTCACGCGTCAGGAAGGCGTTGATTTCACCTCAAACGACTTCTTGGCTCTCGCCGATGACGCCCGGATAAGGCTCGCAATTGCGCACGCGCTTCAAAGGGGTGTACCCATGGGCTCCGGCGGTTCGCGGCTCCTGCGCGGGAACCACCCGGAACACGAAGCCTTGGAACTGGAGGCCGCAAAATTTTTCGGTGCGGAACGCGCCCTCTTCTTCGCGAGTGGCTATGTTGCAAATTCCGCCTTGTTTTCGACTCTGCCACGTCGAGAAGACCTGATCGTCTATGATGCGCTTCTGCATGCGAGCGCACTTGATGGCATCAGCGCCAGTAAATCCGAAAGCCACGGCGTGCGCCATAACGATGTCACGGCCTTCGACGACGCGATCAAAGATTGGCGCCGTCGTGGGGGAAAAGGTCGTCCATGGATTGCCACCGAGAGCATCTTTTCTATGGACGGTGACAGAGGGGCGGTTGAGGAGCTCGCAACGCTGGCTGACCATCACGATGGCTTTCTCGTCGTGGATGAGGCTCATGCGACAGGGGTGTTTGGCAAAGGCGGGCGCGGCCTCGCCTGCGGCCTGGAGGGAAAGGAAAATGTCCTGGTGCTCCATACGTGCGGCAAAGCGCTCGGCGTCTCAGGCGCGATCCTGTCGTCGCCGGCTGTTCTGGTCGACTACATGATCAACAGGGCAAGGTCGTTCATCTATTCCACAGCGCCCTCCCCTCTCCTTGCATGCGCCGTTCGTGAGGCGTTGAAAATCATCGACGACGAGCCATTGCGCCAAAAAGCTCTGCATCGTCTGATTGGCGAGGTGGGAGACTTGTTGGCCGCCCATCTCGGCATTGCGCCAAGCGGATCGCAGGTCCAGCCGATAATCATCGGCGACAGCGCGCGCACGGTCAAAATTGCAAGAGAACTTCAGTCGAACGGCTTCGATGTTCGCGCCATCCGCCCGCCAACGGTTCCCGAAGGGACATCACGTCTACGTCTGTCGATAACCCTTCATGTCGCGGTGAGCCAGGTCAACGCCATGCTCGGTTGCCTGGCAGATGTTTTGAAGGTTTCAAGATGACACGGCTTCTCGTCTCCGGAACAGACACCGGGATCGGCAAAACGGTATTCGCGGCCGCGTTGGCTGGAGCTTTGAACGCGCGGTACTGGAAACCTGTGCAATCAGGTCGTGAAGGACTTACGGACAGTGAAGCTGTTGCAGAACTGAGCGGTTTGCCGTCTGCAAATATCTTGCAGGAAGCTTATCGTCTGTCGCTACCCGCTTCCCCTCACCTTGCCGCACGTCAAGAGGGTCTGATTATCGATCCATCGCGTTTGGTGCCGCCGGTCTGCGACGGGTCACTGGTGATCGAAGGTGCGGGTGGCCTGCTTGTTCCTCTCAATTCATCGGTGCTTTTCGCGGATGTGTTTGCGGAATGGCATTTGCCGATGATCCTTTGCGCCCGTACCGCGTTGGGCACAATTAATCACACGCTGCTTTCGATCGAGGCGGCTCGCAGGCGAAACATCCCACTTTTAGGCGTGGCGTTTATCGGTCCTG
Source organism: Rhizobium sp. Root708 (assembly GCF_001429725.1). Taxonomy (GTDB): domain Bacteria; phylum Pseudomonadota; class Alphaproteobacteria; order Rhizobiales; family Rhizobiaceae; genus Rhizobium. The sequence continues at coordinate 6,603 of NZ_LMHV01000044.1, forward strand.
AAAACACCGATACCCAAACAACGATCGCGACGTTCGGCCAGGTGCCGGTTTTGGGCCGCCTCCCCTGGCTGGAACATCTGACCGGTGAGACGTTGCGCAGATCCTTCCAAGACAGCTTCGATGTCGGTTCATTCACGGGAGGATATTGTTGAGATCTTCTAGGGTCTGGCACCCGTTCACCCAACACGCTCTCGAAGCCCCGATGAGGAGGGTCCTGAAAACAGAAGGGGCTTTCCTCTTCGACGAAGACGGCCGACGCATCTTCGATGCCATCTCATCCTGGTGGGTCATTACCCACGGTCATCGTCATCCAGCGATCATGAACTCGATTCGCAAGGCGAGCGATCATTTTGATCAGGTCATTTTCGCTGAATTTACCCACGAACCTGCCGAGGCGCTTGCGGCGGGATTGATTGATCTCTCACCGCGCGGACTGCAGCACGTGTTCTTCTCCGACAGCGGTTCCACCGCGGTCGAGGTCGCAATCAAGATGGCGCTTGGAACATTCCATAATCGCGATATCAAACGCAATCGGATCGTCGTGATGGAAGACGCCTATCACGGTGACACGATCGGCGCCATGTCGGTCGGAGCGCGGGGGATCTTCAACGCGCCCTTCGAGCCTCTGCTTTTCGGTGTTGAGCGGATACCCTTCCCGGAGGCAGAACACGAGCAGATCAGCCTCGACGCCTTCGAAGCAAGCTGCCGCTCCGGAAAAATTGCGGCCATCCTCATAGAGCCCTTGATTGTCGGGGCGGGTGGGATGAAACCCTATTCGCCTTCAATCCTGCATGAACTGCGGGCGATAGCGCGCCGATATGGCTGCCTTTTTATTGCCGACGAAGTGATGACAGGGTGGGGACGAACAGGGACCCTGTTTGCGTGTGAGCAGGCAGACGTAAAGCCTGACATTCTCTGCACGTCGAAGGGCCTGACAGGCGGGTCCCTTCCTCTTGCCGCAACCCTTTGTACCGAAGACGTGTTCGAGGCGCACTTGTCGCAGGATCGACGGAAGACGTTTTTTCACTCCAGTTCCTATACGGCAAATCCAATCGCGTGCGCCGCAGCAGTGGCCAACCTCTCCGTCTGGAACGACGAGCCGGTCAGAGCAAGGCTGGCCGCGCTGTCTGACATGCACACGCATCACCTGCGGCGGTTCGAAGGCGATACGAGGTTTGCAAATGTCAGGCAATGCGGAACAATCGCGGCGCTTGACCTGAATGTCTCTTCGGGGGGCTACTTGGCAGAGGTCGGACCTCGGATGCGCAAGCTTTTTCGCGAGCGCGGCCTCCTCATACGCCCCCTTGGAAACGTCATTTACTTGATGCCGCCCTATTGCACGACAGCAGCGGAGCTTGCTCTCGCCTATGACGCGATCGATGAAGTGGCGTCGGAGATTATAAGGGAAAGAGCGCCATGACGCCGGTATCGTCTCGACTGGTCGGTTTTGGCCATGCGGTTCCTGGGCGGATTGTTGTCAATGCCGAGATCGAGCAGGTTCTCGGTCTTGAGGAAGGCTGGATTGAGAGGAGGACCGGAATCAAGCAACGTCATTGGGCTGAAAATGGTGACACGTTGACGGGACTTGCCGCCAAGGCAGGCAAGATGGCGCTCGACGATGCGGCGATGCCGGCAGATGATATCGCCCTTACGCTTCTTGCAACCTCTACGCCTGACCATTTGCTTCCTCCATCCGCCCCCCTGCTCGCACATAAGCTTGGACTGGCCAGTTCCGGCGCGGTCGACCTTGCCGGAGCGTGCTCCGGATTCCTCTATGCGCTGTCGCTTGCCGATGGCTTCGTGCGGGCGCAGGGTCGTCCCGTGTTGGTCGTGGCAGCAAACATTCTCAGTCGCCGGATCAATCTTGCGGAACGTGCAAGTGCCGTTCTGTTCGCAGACGCCGCCGGTGCCGTTATCCTGACACCTTGCGAGGACGCAACGAGTGGCCTAAGGGCCGCCAGCCTCACAAGCGATGGCAGCGGCTATGACCTGATTTCGATTTCCGCAGGCGGCAGCAGTCATCCCTTCTCTAGCCAAACATCGAGCGAGCAGACCTTGATGCGGCTCAGGGATGGTCGTGAGGTCTTTACGCGGGCTGTAAAAGTAATGACAGAGACATCCCGTCAGGTCGTCGCGCAGGCTTCAGCCAACTTCATGGATGTCGCGCGGTTCATTCCGCATCAGGCGAACACACGTCTATGTGACGCCGTCCGTCATAATCTTGGGGTGGACGAGGACCGCACTGTCAGCACGATCGCCGACTTCGGCAATTCCTCTGCTGCCACCATTCCTCTGTCTCTGTCGGTGCAACACCGAACGAAACCGATCGTCCGAGGAGAACGGCTGCTGATGACGGCCGCGGGTGCCGGTTTCAGTGGCGGCGCCATCCTCTTTGACGCCTGAACAGAAGGTACCAACAGACTTTGCTGGAGAGCTTACATGATCGCTGATCTTTTCGACAATAATCGAGCCTGGTCTGCCGAGCGCACGGCTGAAAGACCGGATTATTTCGAGAGGCTCTCAAAACTTCAGCAACCTGAATATCTATGGATCGGCTGTTCGGACAGTCGCGTACCGGCTAACGTCATTACCGGCCTTCAGCCAGGCGAGGTATTTGTCCATAGAAACGTCGCCAACCTTATTCATCACACCGACTTCAACATGCTTTCAGTTCTGGAGTTTGCCGTCCGCGAACTCAATGTGAAGCATATTATAGTCTGCGGGCATTATGGCTGCGGTGGGGTGCGCGCCGCCGTCGGCGGCCAGACCCTCGGACTTATCGATCACTGGCTTCAGCCAATCCGGGACACTGCGGACCGCCATTTCGGATGTCGGGAATGTGGAAAATGGAGTGAGCCCGAAATCGACAGGCTCTGCGAAACATCAGTCGTCGCTCAGGTCGAACGTCTGGCACGCACTCCGACGATGCAAACTGCCTGGCGCAGCGGCCGACAAGTGGCGATACACGGCTGGATCTACGGCATCAAAGACGGGATCCTGTCGGATCTCAACTGCACGGTAAGCGGCTGCGCAGAGCAGACTGAAAACGAGCTTTAACGGGAACAACCTTTGAGCAAATTCGTGATCGGGCAACGACACGGCTGTGAAACCAGCCGTGTCGTTGCCGTTTTCTAGGCAATTTGAGGGAGCAACTCGCCCATCATTTTCTTGGCATCACCGAACAACATCCTCGTGTTCTCCTTGTAGAACAGCGGGTTCTCGATACCGGAATAGCCGGTGCCCTGGCCGCGCTTGGACACGAACACCTGCTTGGCCTTCCAGACTTCCAGAACCGGCATGCCCGCGATTGGAGAGTTCGGGTCTTCCATTGCAGCAGGATTGACGATGTCGTTGGAGCCGATGACGATGACGACATCTGTTTCGTGAAAATCCTCGTTGATCTCGTCCATCTCAAGCACGATGTCGTAAGGCACCTTGGCTTCGGCGAGCAGCACGTTCATGTGACCGGGCAGGCGGCCGGCAACCGGGTGGATCGCGAAGCGGACGGTCTTGCCGGCGGCGCGCAGCTTGCGTGTCAACTCGGAAACGGCCTGCTGCGCCTGTGCCACCGCCATGCCGTAGCCCGGCACGATGACGACGCTGTCGGCATCGTTGAGCGCGGACGCCACGCCCTCGGCGTCGATGGCGATCTGCTCGCCTTCGATTTCCATGGCAGGGCCGGTGGTGCCGCCGAAGCCGCCGAGGATGACGGACACGAAGGAGCGGTTCATTGCCTTGCACATGATGTAGGAGAGGATCGCACCTGATGAGCCGACCAGCGCGCCGGTGACGATCAGGAGATCGTTGCCGAGCGTGAAGCCGATGGCGGCGGCCGCCCAGCCGGAATAGCTGTTCAGCATCGAGACCACGACCGGCATGTCGGCGCCGCCAATGCCCGTGATCAGATGGTAGCCGATGAAGAAGGCGAGCAACGTCATCAGGATCAGCGTCCAGACGCCATCGCCGTTCACATACATGAGGAGCAGGATCAGCGACAGGATCGTAGCAGCCGCATTCAGGAAATGCCCGCCTGGCAGCTTCTTCGCCTTGCCATCGATCTTGCCGGCGAGCTTGCCGAAGGCGACGATCGAGCCGGTGAAGGTGATGGCGCCGATGAAGACGCCGAGGAACACCTCGGACTTCATGATGGCGACCTCGACCGGCGTCTTATGGGCGAGAATGCCGGCGAACCCGTCAAGTGCTGCGCGCGCCGCCTCGTCCATGCCGGCAATGCGCCATGCCTCGATATGGGCGTTGAAGCCGATGAAGACGGCCGCGAGACCGACGAAGGAGTGGAGTGCGGCCACCAACTGCGGCATCTCCGCCATCTGCACGCGGTTGGCCACGTAGTAGCCGGCGATGGAGCCGGCCAGGATCATCGGAAGAATGATGACCCAGTTACCCACGCCGGGGCCGAAGATGGTCGCGACAATGGCGAGCGCCATGCCGACAATGCCGTACCAAGCGGCGCGCTTGGCGCTTTCCTGACCGGAGAGACCGCCCAGCGACAGTATGAAAAGCACAGCCGCGGAGATGTAGGCGGCCGAAACGATACCAATCGTCATATTGAAAATCCCTTGATATCTTTGGCCCGATCAGGACTTCTGGAACATGGCGAGCATGCGCCGCGTGACAAGAAAGCCGCCCACGATGTTGATCGTCGCGACCAGAACCGACAGCGCGGCCAGAATGACGACCAGCCAGTTGCCTGAACCGATCTGCAGCAGCGCGCCGAGAATGACGATGCCCGAGATCGCGTTTGTCACCGCCATCAGCGGCGTATGCAGCGAGTGCGAGACGTTCCAGATCACCTGGAAGCCGATGAAACAGGCGAGCATGAACACCACGAAATGGTTCATGAAGCTTGCCGGGGCGTAAGCGCCGACCAAAAGCAGCAGCGCGGTGCCGATCAGAAGTAGGAAGCCCTGGCTCTTGGTCTGCGCCTTGAAGGCCGCGGCTTCGCGTACACGCTTTTCCGCAGGCGTCGGCTCGTTGGCCTTCTCCTTTGGCTTCTGGGCGGCGATCGCCTGGATCTTCGGCGGCGGCGGGGGGTAAGTGATGGCGCCCTCGAAGGCGACCGTGGCGCCGCGGATGACGTCGTCTTCCATGTTGTGGGCGAGCTTGCCATCCTTGGCCGGCGTCAGGTCCGTCATCATGTGGCGAATGTTGGTGGCGTAGAGCGTCGAGGACTGCGCGGCCATGCGGCTCGGGAAATCGGTATAGCCGATAACGATCACGCCATTGTCGGAGACGATGCGCTGATCGGCGACCGTGAGGTCACAGTTGCCGCCACGCTCCGCCGCGAGATCGATGATGACGGAACCCGGCTTCATGGCGGTGACCATATCGGCCAGCCACAGCTTCGGCGCGTCGCGGCCGGGGATCAGCGCGGTGGTGATGACGATGTCGATCTTGAGAGCCAGTTCGCGGAACTTCTCCAGCTGCTTCTCGCGGAACTCCGGCGAGGAGGGTGCTGCATAGCCGCCGGTGGCGGCGCCATCCTGCTGGCTCTCGTCAAAATCGAGAAAGACAAACTGGGCGCCCATGCTTTCGATCTGCTCGGCCACCTCGGGGCGAACGTCGAAGGCATAGGTGATGGCACCGAGCGAGGTGGCGGTGCCGATAGCGGCAAGGCCGGCGACACCGGCGCCGATGACCAGCACCTTGGCCGGCGGAACCTTGCCGGCGGCAGTGACCTGGCCGGTGAAGAAGCGGCCGAAATTGTTGCCGGCTTCGATGACGGCGCGGTAACCGGCGATGTTCGCCATGGACGACAGAGCGTCCATCTTCTGGGCGCGCGAAATGCGCGGCACCATGTCCATGGCGATGACGTTGGCACCTGTCGCCTTCGCCTGCTCGAGCAGGGCGGTGTTCTGGCCGGGGTAGAAGAATGAGATCAGCGTCCTGCCAGGCCTCAACTGCTCAGCTTCGGACGGCTGGGGTGGGCGCACCTTCACCATGACATCACAGGAGGACCAAACCTCTGACGCTGACGACAGGACCTCAACGCCTGCCGCGCGGTACGCGTCATCTGCAAATCCTGCGGCCAGACCAGCACCGGTTTCGATCGAACAATCATATCCAAGTTTCTGTAGCTCGATAGCGCTGTCAGGGGTAAGTGCCACCCGCGCTTCATCCCGATGGACTTCTCTACAGCTTCCAATCTTCATCGTCATCGAGTTCCCCTCCTGCGCATCCGGTCGCGATGCGATGCGACCGTTCCGACATCAAATGCGGGGACCTCACAAGCAGACTTCAAAGCCGCTGTCCAGTACAGCAAGGCGTGTTATTCGGCTCGAAACCGATTTTGGAAATTATCTAAATCGATTTTATTTTCAATGGCTTGCAGAGCTGTCATAGCATTGAGCTTTCACAGCCGGTTTGCGTGATCGCGGCCGGACAGCGAAAGGCTTCGCACAGATGTTAAAGCGGAATTTATACGGGGATCTGCTGCAGCAGGCGCTCGCTACCGGCCTGCAGTCTGTCCTGCATGCTGCAGATGGCTCACAATAGAGAAATATCGTTTTCGCCTATGAGAACGCCCTCGTCGGAAAATGGACAGCTAGGTTCCGACGCCACGTTTCTATTGTCGCGAGATTGGCGACGTGAAGCTCAGAGGAAACTATCTGGTTTTGTCCTGCTGATCGTTCGAGAGCTGAGGCGTGTCATCACCCTCAGCGATGCCTTTCTTGAAGTTCTTAATCCCTCCGGCAAGATCGCCCATGAGTTCCGGGATCTTACCGCGCCCGAAGAACATCAGCACGACAACAAGGACGATCAGCCAGTGCCACAAGCTTAGAGAACCCATTCTTACTCCATTCAATCTTGAACTCGCGCTCACGCTCAAGAGCAGAGCAAGCGAACCTTTTAGCGTTGGATAGGCGTTGGAACTATAACTGTTTTCTGCTTGCCGTCATGAGCAGTGTTCATCAATGAATTGACGGCTTGAAAGCCTGCTCAGCGTTTGCTGTAGTTCTTCGAAACGCTTTTCAGTGGTTCAGAGCGGTAGGAGTTCGCGAAGCCAGCTCTTTCGAGCCTCACCGTGCAGTGCGTGACGACTGGGATCTCCTAACGCTTTATGGAGCGTTGCATGTAAGGGCGCGATTGATGCACGGCGTTGCATGACGTCATAAGTTTTGCTCATGAATATTGTCGATCTTGGCGCTGCAGATCGAGCTAAACGCTGGTTTTCGTTAAAGAGCAGATCTTTGATCTTCGACCATTGTAGCCCACTGCGGCAAAGCGACCGGTTGCGAACAACCCTGCTGAGCCTTGAGGCGGCTGGAAAAAACCTGAAGCAATCGATAAGGGGCATGATGCGTTCTCGCACAAAAAGGTAGCCCGTGGGTATCGACTTCAATTCCGAACTGCATGCCCGTCCGTCGATTTACTTCGAGGGGCCGAGCTTGGTTGAACACGTAGCTTTGCTGCCGCTCCCGCTCGCCCTTGCCTCGCAACGGCATTCGCCGTCCGTGGTCGTTGAAGCAGATACGTCCGATGTCAGGACCCAGATCGAGCATCATACCGAATTTACCACGGTCACGCGTGTTTCTCCGATATCCAGTGATGCTCAGCGTTGGCCGCAAAGCCTGGCGACAAATACCGAGCTTGCCGATCTTGCGGGATTACAAGATGGTCGCCTGATTTGCCGCATCGCGATTTTTGTCACCGGACCGGCACGTGACGAACTAGGACCGCTGCTGCGCGAACTCGATTTCGGTGACACCGCAGCCTCTTATGTCGGCGGAGGCGCTGCTCAAGTCTGCTCGGACTTTCGCGTCCGATCGGACGAAACGAGCCGCATCGTCGTTTTCAACAAGGACCTCAATCCCTATCGCCTCGGGCGAATGGTCAGACGCCTGTACGAGATAGAGACCTACAGAGCGATGGCGTTGCTCGGACTTTCCGATGCAAAGCGTGTGTCGGCAAGCCTAGCGGAGTTCGATGCTCGCCTGGTCGCGTTGACCAGCCGAAACCTTAAGACCGGCGCCCTGGAACATAAATCATTGCTGGAAGATATCTCGCTTTTGTCGGCGCAGGTCATCTCATCGACGGCTGAAACGAGAAACCGGTTCGGGGCCACCGCCGCGTATGCGCAGATTGTCGATGAGCGCATCGCGGAACTGCGTGAGCATCACGTTCCTGGTTTTCAACGCTATGGGATCTTTATAACCCGCCGATTCAAGCCGGCGATGCGAACCTGCGCCGCTACGTCCTTGCGTCTTGAACAGCTTTCCCACGCGACGATGCACCTTCTAGATCTGCTCCAAACCCGCATTCAGGTGGAAATCGAGTATCAGAACGCGACGCAAATCCAGGTGATGGCAAACCGCGCGGCGACGCAGCTTAAGATTCAAAGGGCGGTCGAGGGTTTTTCGATCATTGCCATCAGTTACTACCTGCTCAATCTCATCAAGGAGGTTGCCGAAACGCTGGAGCTTGCAGGGCAGCACGTCAGCCCGCTGATCATGTTGGTGTCAATTCCGATCGTGATTTTCGGCGTGTGCCTCGCGGTGCTGCGCGTCAAGCACGCTTTGAAGACCGAGCCATGACCTGTTCAACTACGTAAGGCGCACCCGCTCTCGCTGGCAAACAGCATGTTATGGGGTTGTCGGCAACACATCTTCCGAGATCCCACTTGACAAACTAGATCTCATAATAAGAGACTAATTAACAATTGAAACCCTCTGTGCACCGGAAACAGCCAGACACAGTGGAGCGGCAATCCAGGGCGATACGCCCAAGTGATAAAACGATCATAGATTATTGGGAGGACATAATGGAATACCGACTGCTGGGTAATACGGGATTGAAAGTCTCGACGATCACCATGGGCACCATGACGATCGGCGGCAAGAACTGGGCGAAGATGACGGGCGAGCTCGAAGTGAATGAGGCGCGCCGGCTTGTCGATCTTTGTGTCGATAAAGGCGTCAACCTGATCGACACGGCTGACATATACTCTGATGGCCGATGCGAGGAGATCCTGGGCGAAATCATCGGCGGCCCCCGCAGGAACGGTTTGCTCATCGCCACGAAGGCGCGCTTCCAGATGGGCGCAAGTCCCAATGATAGCGGTGCTTCACGCTACCATCTTATCAACGCCTGCGAAGCCAGCTTAAAGCGCCTGAAGACCGATGTCATCGACCTTTACCAGTTGCATGAACGTGATGGACTGACGCCTCTCGAAGAGACTATGGAAGCATTGGACACGCTCGTGCGTCAGGGCAAGGTACGATATGTGGGCTGCTCCAATTTCTCAGGCTGGCACATCATGAAGGCCCTAGGGATCAGCGAGCGCGAGATGCGCGCACGGTTCGTTAGCCAGCAGATCCACTACACGCTGGAGTCGCGCGACGCCGAGTACGAACTCATCCCCATCAGTATCGACCAGGGACTGGGTGTGCTCGTGTGGGCACCGATTGCCGGTGGTTTGCTGTCGGGCAAGCATCGGCGCAATCAAGCGACGCCTGAAAACACCAGACAGTTCGCCGGGTGGACGGAACCGCCGATCCGCGATGAAAACCGCCTCTGGAACATCGTCGATGAACTTGTCGCGATTGGCGAAAGCCGGGGCGTCTCAGCAGCGCAAGTTGCCCTCGCCTGGACGCTTGGACGCACCGGTGTCACGTCGCTGATCGTCGGCGGCAGAACTGAGGCGCAGTTTGTCGACAATCTCGCGGCGGCTGATTTGAAACTCTCCGATGAAGAACGGGCTCGGCTGGACCGCGTCAGCCAGCCGCCTCTCATTTATCCCTACTGGCACCAGCTGAATGCCCAAGACCGCCTCAGTGAGGCCGATCTCTCTCTCATCAGGCCGCATCTGGGCAATTGATCAACGATGATATGAAGCCGGTCAGCCCCTGCTGAGGCTGGCCGGAACCCAAGCTCTGAAACTTTAACAGAAGCGAGCGCGCACAATACCTGATTACGGAATCGAATAACATGTGACTGCCTCATTGTGTGACGGAGGAGAAACACAATGGATCCCAGAAAACTTCTGTACATGAAATCTGTCGTTGACCACGGAAGCTTCAGAAAAGCAGCAAAGGAGCTGCAGGTTTCCCAGCCAGCGCTTTGTTCGTCGATGGATCGGCTGGAAGCCTCGCTTGGCGTCAAGCTTCTGGAGCGCGGTCCAATGGGGGTTGTTCCAACCTCCGCTGGCGAAATGCTCTATTCCAGAGCCTGGTTCATCCAGGACGAAATCGATGTTGCGGAAAAGCAGATACGCGCTCAATCGCAAGGCACGGCGGACCGCTTGACTGTCGGCGCGATTGTCAGCCTTGTCGCCCATGTCGTTCCAAACGCCGTCTGCAAGTGGCGCCTGGACTACCCTCATCTTCCGCTCAGGATCTTTGAGAACGCCCATCCGGAATTACTGGTTGGTTTGCAGCGATCGGAACTTGACTTCATTATCGCGCAGACGGGTTGTTTCGACAATATCGAAGGTATCAAGCAGCGCGTCTTGTTCAGGGACCGTCTTGTTGTCCTTTGCAGATCGGACCATCCAGCTCGGACGGGCAACATTGCCTGGTTTGAGCTCATGCAATATCCGTGGGTCACGCATCTGGTCGGCCGCAATATCTCTCCCGTCGAGCAGGTCACGTCCGATGAGCAGGTCGATGTCCCGACGCAAATGACCGAATGCAACTCCGTGAATTTCATGAAAACGGTGATCCAAAACTCCGATCACCTCGGAATGCTTCCGGAGCATGTCGTCAACGAGGAACTTGCGAGCGGCAAGCTCGTTGCTCTGCCGATTACCTCAAGGATCATGAGCCGGGACATCGCCGTATTCTTCCGCGAACGCTCATTCCTGGACGTGGCCCGCCGCAAGTTCATCGAAACCGTCGCCGAAGTGGGTGTTCTTCTTGACAGGAAGGCTCGGGGTCTGAGGCATTGAATGGAAGGCTCCGGACAAGCGTCCGGAGCGCTGGCGTCATCGCTAGGAAGAGCTGCCGATTGTAGCGTCAGGTGTCGATATAGACCGTCTTCGTGTACAAATATGTGTCAAGGTGAGCCTTGCCACCCTTGGCGCCGTAGCCGCTGTGCTTCGTCCCTCCGAAGCCCACCAGAGGGTCGACAAGCCCATAGCAGTTCACCCACATGACGCCAGTATAGATGTGACGGACGACATTGAGTGCGGTCGAGATGTCGCGCGACCAGACAGCTCCGCCTAGTCCGTATTCCGTCTGGTTCGCGAGGCTGATCGCCTGGTCTTGGGTATCGAACGGAATGACCGACAGGACCGGACCAAAAATCTCTTCCTGGGCAATCCTCATACCGTTATCGACATTGGAAAAGATCGCTGGCTTTACGAAAAAGCCTTCAGACAGATCACCACCCGGTCGATCTCCGCCATAGACAAGCTGCGCGCCCTCTTCAGATCCGAGCTTGATGTACGACATGACGCGATCGAGCTGTTTAGCCGAGATCAACGGGCCCAGCTGAGCGCTGGGGTCAAGACCGTGTCCGACACGGATCGTCTTGGTAAAGGCGGTGAGGCGTTCGCAGAACTCCGGCACGATCGACCGTTGCACGAAGACGCGCGTTCCCGCGTAGCAAACCTGGCCGGAATTTGCAAAAACGGCCATGGCTGCGCTCGGAACGGCCTTGTCGAGATCGGCATCGGCAAACACAATATCGGGCGACTTGCCGCCGAGTTCAAGCTGCAGCCTTTTGATGTTGACTGCCGATGCTTCGATGATCTTGCGTCCGGTGACCGTAGATCCCGTGAACGCTATTCTGTCGACGCCTGCGTGTGCGGCGAGCGCAGCCCCGGCGACGCTGCCATGTCCTGTCACGACACTGATAACACCCTCGGGCATTCCCGCTTCATGCAACAACGCAACGGTGCGCAGGACCGAAAGTGATGCGTCTTCTGCGGGCTTGAGCACAGCCGTGCAGCCGCTTGCAAGCACCGCGCCGATAATCCACCACTGGCTGCCAAGTGGTCCGTTCCAAGGGATAATGCCGCCGATCACGCCAACTGGCGCTTTCAAGGTCATCGAGTGAACCGCCCCCGGCAGGCTGTTGGGCAGCGTTTCACCCGAAACTGAGCCGCACTGCGAAGCAAAAAAGGCGATGACTCGCAAAACGAAGGATTTAAAGCCCAAGGTGCGCGACAACGGCGCACCCATGTCCATGGTTTCGATCTGGGCAAGCTCCTCGAAATTGGCGTCGATCACATCGTGGATCCGGTGGAGCAAAGTCTGGCGCTCGTAGGGCGTCCATAGCCGCCAGCTGCCTTCGAATGCCGCGCGCGCAGCCGCCACGGCTGCATTGACGTCGCTTTCATCGCCTTGCGACAATCGTGCGAGGACATGGCCCGATGATGGGTCATAGGTCTCGAAAGTCTTTCCCGATAGCGACGGCGTGTCCTTGCCATTGATCAGGTGAAGAAACCGGTCCTGCGCCAGGAACTTGGTTGTTGCGGCAGAAAGTGGGGTGCGGGTTGTCGATTGGCTCATCGCTCGTTCCTCGGCTTAGTACATTTCGAATGCGAGTGTCGGTCTGGCTGCTCTAGGGAATGAAAACCCCTTTGCCGCTGCTTTGCTTGTTGAACAGTCTGTAGGCTTCTTCCGCCTGGTCCAACCGCCATCGCTGCGTGAAAAGCTGGTCGAGATCAATGCCCCGCTCCACCACAAAGTCTGCGCAGGCGCGCTGTGCCTGGATCGACATCGTCCAGGAGGCAATGACGTTGAGTTGCCGGCGCAGCACCTGAGACAAAGTCATTTTAAATTCAGCGCCAAGCCCCACCAGACCGATCGTACCCCAGGCGCGCGCAATACGCACGGCATCGAGAGATGCTTGAACCGCTCCCGACGTTTCGAGGACCTTACTGGCCCCCTTCCCCTGCGTGTGTTCCTTGACCGCCTCGACGACATCTTCCTTGCTCGGGTTGACAGCGTGGTCGGCTCCGAACGCCTTTGCGACCGCAAGCCGCTCCTCATCGATGTCGACAGCGATCACCTTTGCGCCCTGCGCCTTTGCGATTAGCGTAGCGGACAGGCCGACCGGTCCCTGCCCGAAGACGGCGACTGCATCGCGCCCGGTCAAACCCATGCGCTCGAACGCACCCCACGCCGTTCCCGTGCCGCAGGATATCGCAGCACCAGCAACGAAACTCAGTCGCTCGTCCAGGGGAACAAGAGTGTCCGCCCTCACCTTCATGTATGGCGCGTGAGCGCCGTGCCCATCAATGCCATAGACGGTCACCGGGACCTCTTCACACATCTGGGGCCAACCGGAATTGCACTGTTGGCACCCGGCGCAGCCGGCATAATGATGAACCATCACGCGCGCACCGATGCGCGCATGCGGCGCGACAGAACCAGGCCCAACCGCCACAACCACACCGCAAGGCTCGTGTCCCCTGATCAGTTCGGCGGAAATTACCCCCGCAGCGGAACGATATTGATGGAGGTCGCTTCCGCACATGCCGGAAGCCTTGATCTCCAGCACCACCTCCCCTGGTCCCGGCGTTGGGTCAGGAAAATCGGCAAGGCAAACTCCACAATCACCGGTAAAGACGATACCCTGCATTGGATCTCCCTCCTCATGTGCTGAACCGCATCCCGAGGCACATAAAGCCATCGGCGCTCCCTTTGGATGGCAGAGCAACGGGCGGCGTGCAAGGTTAGACACACCATGGCGATACCCCAGTGTTATCGCCTGTCGGCGCCTCGCGTTGCGATAGAGGCGCTTTGCCACATAAGCTGTCACTTGGTTGGATGCACCAGGCTCCACCACGCTTAATAGCGCGTCGGTCATCTGCTGAAAGCCAGGAGGAGGCCCAGCATAGTTGACGACGCCGAATGGAGGAGAAAACCAATGCGACTAACAAGATTGATCATGGCGATTGTGGCGATGGCAGCGGTGTCGCCGGGTTTGGCGGCACGCGCGGCAGGGTTTCCCGAACATCCCGTCAATGTCATCCTGCCTTATCCGACGGGTACAGGACCCGATACCGTTATGCGCCTTGTTGGAGACAAGCTTAAGGGCTACTGGGGTCAACCGGTTACGATCGAAAACAGGCCCGGCTCCAACTATTGGAGCGCAGTTGACGCCTTCAAGCGTGGCAAGCCTGACGGCTACACATTGTTCCAGACCGAAAACTGGATGATCGCCCTTCAGCGACACATCTTCAAGAAGTTACCCTACGATCCCGACAAGGATTTCGTACCGGTCGCGCCGATGTTCCAGGCCACCTACTTCCTGACGGTCGCAGCCGATTCTCCGTGGAAGACCGTGGCCGACGTTGTCACTGCTGCAAAGGCGGATGATGGCAATATCACATTTGGCTCATCTGGTGTCGGAAGCGCCATGCACATGGGTGGCGCAAAGTTGCAAAACGCCACCGGCATCAAGTTGACGCATGTCCCAGTGAAGGAGACCCCCCAGATCTTCGTCCAGATCGCCAATGGTGAATTGGCGATGGCATTTGGTACGGCCTCCACGGCTGGGCCGATGCTGCGCGCCAACAAGGTCAAGTTCATCGCCATTGCCGATAAGGTCCGCAATCCCAACTTCCCTGAAATCCCGACCTTTTCAGAAGCGGGCGGGCCTGCCGATTTCGTTCACAAGTCCTGGCTCGCGCTATATGCGCCGGAGGGGACGCCGAAGGCGATCGTCGACAAGATCAATGCCGATGTCAGCCGCGCTCTGCACGAGCAGGACGTTGAAGCAAAGCTGGCATCGATCGGCTTTACGGCCTGGACGAGTTCGCCCGAGGAGCTGGCGGAGACGCTTGCGGAGGAAACACGGGCAATGGGCGAGATCGCCAAGAGCCAGAACATCTCGCTCGATTGATGATCGGCAGCAGCATCGATCGGAGCATGAGCCTCATCATGCCCGGTCGATGTGGCAGCTAACGGGAGATTGGTCATGCGACTGGATCTACGCGGAACAAGAGAATTATGGCTAGGCTTGATCTATGCCAGTTGTGGCGTTGCCGGCGTCGTCCTTAGCCGGGACTATGCCTTTGGAACCGCGGCACGGATGGGACCAGGCTTCTTTCCGACCATCATATCCGTTCTCCTGCTTGTGTTTGGGGTCATAGCAGTCGTGCGCTCCCTTCTCATCGACAGCGAGATGCCCGGCACCCTGGCCTGGCAATCTGCGGCCTTGATCATCGGCGCGCTCGGCGCCTTCGCCTACCTGATTCCTCGTATCGGCTTTGTCGGGGCAAGCATCGCACTGGTTCTGTTGTGCGCTTTGGCGAGCGCGCGCTTCCGGCTTTCGTTGGCGACCTCGCTTGCGGCACTTGCGCTGATTGCCGCATGCGTCTTCGTCTTCATCGACGGCCTCGGCGTCCAGATGCAGGCTTTCGGTCCCTGGCTTCAGGCGCTGGCGCCCGCTCAATCAAATTAAGGGCCTTCGCGATGGACATCCTGTCAAATCTCCTGATCGGCGCAGAATCGGCGCTTTCGATGGCCAATCTTTTCTACTGCTTGATAGGCGTCCTGCTTGGGACGGCAATCGGCGTTCTCCCTGGCCTTGGCCCGACCACCACCATCGCGATGCTACTGCCGCTGACGGCAGGGTTGCCAGCAGAGTCCGCCATGATCATGCTCGCAGGAATTTATTACGGTTCGCAGTACGGTGGATCGACGACAGCGATCTTGATCAATCTGCCGGGAGAGACGACGTCGCTGGTGACGGCGCTCGACGGCTATGAGATGGCAAAGCGGGGTAAAGCCGGACGGGCGCTGGCCGCCGCCGCCATTGGTTCGTTTGTGGCGGGAACGATTGCGACTTTGATCATCGCACTCTTTGCCCCGCCGCTCGCCGCGCTCGCGCTGAGCTTCGGGACACCGGAATATTTCTCTCTTCTGGTGCTCGGACTGGTATCCTCCATCGTCCTCGCTCATGGTTCGCTGTTCCACGCCGTCGCAATGGTGCTGCTGGGCCTACTACTCGGCATGGTCGGCACGGATGTCAATTCCGGGATAGCCCGCTACACCTTTGGCATCCCTGAATTGTCCGACGGGATAGGGTTCGTACCGCTGGCGATGGGAATGTTCGGCATCGGCGAGATCATCGCCAACCTAGAGCACGAGACATCCCGGCAAACGCTTGTCAAGAAGGTGAACGGCCTGCTTCCGACCCGCGAGGATCTTGTCCGGATGACGGCGCCGGTTCTGCGCGGCACAGTCCTAGGATCGGTGCTTGGCCTGCTGCCGGGGGGAGGCATGCTGCTTGCCTCGTTTGCGTCCTATTCGCTGGAAAAGAAAGTCTCCAGAAACCGGGCCGAATTCGGTCACGGCGCGATCGAAGGGGTGGCCGGACCGGAAGCCGCCAATAATGCAGGGGCGCAGACTTCGTTCATCCCGATGCTGACGCTGGGCATTCCGGCAAATTCGGTGATGGCTTTGATGATTGGCGCGATGATCATCCAGGGCATCCAGCCTGGACCAAGCGTCATGACCGAACAGCCAGGTCTATTTTGGGGACTGGTCGTGTCGATGTGGGTCGGCAATCTCATGCTTGTCGTCTTAAACCTGCCGCTCATCGGCATCTGGGTAAAGATGATCTCGATCCCTTACCATTTTCTGTTTCCGGCGATCATTCTCTTTTGTGCCATCGGCGCCTACAGTCTCAGCAATTCGACATTCGATATTTACCTGACAGCCGTATTCGGCATTGCGGGCTATGTTCTGCGCAAATTGGATGCCGAGCCGGCGCCGATGCTGCTTGCATTCATCTTGAGCCCGATGCTGGAAGAGTATTTGCGTCGCGCACTTCTCGTTTCCCACGGCGATCCAAGCGTCTTTGTCACGCGACCTGTCAGTGCCACCCTTCTGTTTATCGCTGCTGCACTGATGGTTGCGGTCTTTTTGCCGGTCTTGAGAAGAAACCGGAAACTAGCGTTCCAAGATGCGGATTAAACCAACAGGAGGACTGGAATGACGACGATTCATGATTTCAAGGGTAAGGTGGCGTTCGTAACTGGCGCCGCTGGTGGGATTGGGCGAGCTACAGCCGTTGCTTTTGCTCAAGCTGGCGCCGCCGTTGCGCTTGTCGACATCGATCAGGCGGGCTGCGATGCCTCGGCTGCCGCTGTTCGCGACGCCGGAGGCAATGGCCTGGCATT
The DNA here is from genome assembly GCF_001429725.1 of Rhizobium sp. Root708. Lineage (GTDB taxonomy): Bacteria > Pseudomonadota > Alphaproteobacteria > Rhizobiales > Rhizobiaceae > Rhizobium. The sequence goes on from NZ_LMHV01000044.1 coordinate 23,698, forward strand.
GCGATGTGACTTGACGGTCGAAAGCGACATCCTGTCTGCGCTTGATCGTACCGAACAAGAGTTCGGTGGTCTTGATTTCGCATTCAATAACGCCGGCAAATATCAGAATGTCGCGTCCGCAGCAGACATCACTGACCAGGAATGGCGGCAAATCATCGATATCAACGTCACCAGCACGTTCCTATGCATGCGCAACCAGATACCAAGGATTCACAAACGCGGCGGCGGTGCGATCGTCAATACCTCCTCGGGCGCAGGTATCATGGGTATCAAAGGGGCTGCGGCCTATTCCGCAGCGAAGCACGCCGTGATTGGCTTGACCAAATCCGCCGCTCTTGACTATGCCGAGACCGGCGTCCGCATCAATGCTGTCTGCCCGGGAATTGTGCACACGAGCATGGCCGTGGAAGTTTCCGGCGGTACTACGGAAGGTCTGGCCCGCATGGCGGCTGAGGAGCCCGTTGGCAGGCTCGGTCGCCCCGAAGAGATCGCGTCGGCGGTCCTGTGGCTATGCTCGAGCACAGCAGGCTTTGCAATCGGTCACGCGTTGGTGGTGGACGGCGGCCACACCATTGGTGCGATCACGTCGCAAGGCGATCGGCTCGCCGAAGTCATCGGACGCGGGCGATAGACCGACGCCGCCTACAGCAACGTGTCGGGTGTGATCGGCAAATTGCGGATCCGCTTGCCCGTGGCGTGATAAACAGCGTTGGCGATGGCTGGCGCAATCCCCGCCATTGCCAATTCACCGATCCCCTTTACGCCAAGTGAATTGACGTGATGATCTTCCTCGTCGACGAAGATCACATCAATGTCGGGCGGGCAATCAGCGTGGACCGGGACCGCGTATTCAGCGAAATTTGCGTTGACGACACGACCGGTCCTCTTGTCGACCACGGCATGTTCCATCAACGCCATTCCGATCCCGCCGATCATGCCACCGACACATTGGCTGCGGGCAATCTTCGGGTTCACGATAAGCCCGGCGCCATAAGCTCCCACCATTCGACGCACACGCACTTCACCCAGATCCCTATCGACGCCGACCTCGGTGAAAATCGCGGAAAAGGCGTTCATCGAATAGCGCTCACCGCTATCGCCAGGCTGAACCTCGACCAGACAGTCGATCGGGCGGTCCAAGATTTCTAACGCCCGTGCAAAATCTTTGGCACCGGTATAGGCTATCGCCTCGGCCTTAACGCGCTCGCAAGCAGCTTTGACAGCACTGCCAACACTTGCCATCGTCATCGATCCACTGTGGATCGGAGCCCTTGGAAGTCTGTTGTCGCCCAGTTTGAACAGCACTTTGTCGAGGGAAAGCCCGAGCGTTTGCGCTGCGACTTGCGTCATCGACGTATATGTCCCCGGTCCCATGTCGCTCGCTGCACTTGAGACCTCCGCCCTCCCATCAGGAAAGAGCTGCGCTCTCGCTGATGCTGTGGCGACATAGACCGGATAAACGCCGCTAGCCATTCCCCAACCAATCAGCCACTGACCGTCAATCATCGAGCCTGGACGAGGATCGCGCCTGTCCCAACCGAAACGTTCGGCACCAAGGCGGTAACATTCCCTTGTTGAACGGCTCGAAAAAGGCAGATTGACCGATTGATCGAATGGCGGTTCGTTTAAAAAGCGCAACTGCACAGGGTCGATCCCTGTTTGCGTTGCCAGCTCGTCGATCGCAGATTCCAGAGCGAAAAGTCCGCTGGCCTCGCCTGGACCACGCATGTAAGTCGGCGTGTGAACGTTCAACGGGGACAGCCGATAGCGCGTGTAAAGGTTTGGACAGGAATGCAAGATCTGCGTTGGAAGGAGAAGCGATTCCTTGTATTCCTCATAGGTCGACGTCTCATGACAGACCTCATGCCTCAGCGCGTCAATCTGTCCGGTACGGGACGCGCCGATTGAGAGCGTCTGTCGGCTTTGCGGGCGGTAGCCGGTCGCGTAATACATTTCTCGTCTTGTCAGCACGATCTTGACAGGACGATCGACGATTTTCGCTGCCAAGGCAGCGAGGATGACATGCGACCAGACGCGGGCGGCCGATCCGAACGCGCCGCCTACGAATGGCGATATGACACGAATATCGGACGCCTCGATACCGAACACCGCTGCGACTTCTTCCGCGACGTTGTGAACCCATTGGGTCTTGTCCCACAGGGTAAGCGCACTGCCTTCCCATCGAGCGATCGTGGCATGGGGTTCGATCGGGTTGTGATATTCTCGTGGGATTGAATAGGTCGTATTGATCTGAAGATCGGCCGCCTTCATCGCCAGATCGCAATCGCCGCGGATGGTTTCTTCCGGTGCGGGTTCGCCTGCAAGCGGATCTGTCGGGTCAGTCTCCGGGACGATCCCGAAATCCGTATCTGCGGCTTCAAGCACGTATTGAACTTTGACGAGGCGAGCGGCGCTGTCGGCTTGTTCAAGGGTTTGCGCCACGACCACCGCCAGAGGCTGTCCCTGATGGCTGATGCGCTCGTCCTGCAACACGTGGAGTCGTTCGCCGATCGCTGCGTCAGGGAGGCCCTTGTGAGGTCGATAAGGCAGTTTGGGTGTGTTTTGGTGCGTAAGCACGGCGATGACGCCGGTTAATTGCATGGCCGCTGCAACATCAATTTCCACCATGCTCCCGCATGCGATCGTGCTACGCACGACAACGGCGTGCACGAGCCCCGACACATCGAACTCTGCTGCGTAGCGGGCCTGCCCCGTGACCTTGGCTCGTCCGTCGACACGCGATGCAGCCATGCCGATTTGACCAGATTTCATTTGATGCCTCCAGCCGCTTGAACGGCACGCACGATCGCCCGTTTCATGAGATCGATCTTGAAATCATTGTCGCCGCGCCCGACCGCACCACGCGAGGCGGCGTCCGCGGCCGACCTCACGCAATCTTCTTCCAGCTGCAGGCCTCGCAGCCGGTCTTCAACCAACGGCAAACGCCAAGGTCTTGTCGCAACGCCACCGACCGCCACCCGCGCTTGGCGGATCAGCCCACCATCGACATCGAGAGCGACGGCCGCCGAAACAACCGCGAATTCAAACGACGCCCGGTCACGGACCTTGATATAGGACGAGGAGAGGCCTTCCATCGCCGGTGGGACAATGATGGCATCGATCAGCTCGCCAGGCATAAGAGTGGCTTCGATATGCGGCGTGGTGCCGGGGAGTTGATAGAAATCTTGAAGGCTGGCATGCCGCGCTGTACTGGGCCCCTTGATCGAGACCGTCGCGCCAAGCGCGACCAGCGCCACTGCAAGATCGGATGCATGGGTGGCAATGCAATGCTCGCTCGTTCCAAGCAATGCATGCCAACGGTTGGCACCGCCAATGGCGGCGCATCCGGAGCCAGGCGCCCTTTTGTTGCAGGCGTGGCAGCCCGTGTCACGGAAGTAAGGACAACGTGTTCGCTGCAAGAGGTTTCCCGCTATGGTCGCCTGATTGCGGACCTGGGGACTTGCTGAATTCAAGAGCGCATCGACGATCAACGGATAGCGTTCCTGAACAAGCGCATGCGAGGACAGTTCGGCCATGGTTGCGCCAGCCCCGACAGAAAGGCCGGTCGCGTCCAGCTTGATCGTCTTGTCGAGGACGTTCCCCAGCGAGACAATGGTCTTAGGCTGGACAACGTCTTCTCTCAACAGTTGGATCATGTCGGTGCCGCCGCCGATGAACATCCGGTCGCTATCGGTGCGTCCGGCCACCGCACCCGACCTGATCGCCTCATCGAGTGTGGCGACACGCAAAAGGTCGAACGATCTCATCGCTCGCCCTCGTCCATTTGAGCGACATCGCGTATGGCCGCCACAATATTGTCATAGGCACCGCAGCGACACAGGTTGCCACTCATCCAGGCCCGCACTTCCTGCGCCGAACCGGCATGTCCTTCGCGAAGGCAGGCAAGGCCCGACATGATCTGCCCGCTGGTGCAATACCCGCACTGAAACGCGTCCCTGTCGATAAACGCCTGCTGCAGCGGGTGTAGCTTTTCGCCGTCAGCTAGGCCTTCGATGGTCGTGATCTGCCGGCCCCCGACGAGGGCGGCAAGCAGAAGACAAGCTTTAAAGCGGCTTCCATCCATCAGAACGGTACATGCGCCGCACTGCCCTAGCCCGCAGCCCTTCTTCGTTCCGGTCAGGAGGAGCCGTTCCCTCAAGGCATCGAGCAATGTCGTTTGGCTGTCGACCGACACGCGGCATTGGCGCCCATTGACGTTAAGATCGATCGACACTTCTTTTTCTGCAGCGATGTGACGGACTGCTTCGGTCGCGGCGCAGAACGCACTGAGGTCCTTACCTTGCGTTCCATCTCCGCCCTTTGTCTGATCGCTCATTTCAACTCCTGCTAGGCCACCGAATATCCACCATCGACCATCAATTCCTGACCAGTAATGCCACTTGCTGCATCCGAGGCGAGAAACGAAACGGCGTCCGCCACTTCTTGCGGCTTGATCAGGCGCCCAAGGGGAATGTCGTCGAGCCATTGTTTCATCACAGCTGGACGCTGCCGCCCGACCTCCGACAGAAGCACCGTATCCGTGTATCCGGGGGCGACAGCGTTGACGCGGACATTCTCTGACGACCACTCGACGGCTGTATTGCGACATAGCAGTGCGACAGCTGCCTTGGTCGCATCATATCCGACATGAAGTTCCGGTCTCACCCTGACACGACTGCATATGGAAGAGATGGCGATGATCGAGCCGCCACCGGATTTTATCATTGCGCGACCGGCTGCGCGGATGCAAAAGAATGCCCCATCGAGGTTGACCGCCATGACGCGCCGCCAGTTTTCGTCGCTATGGTCGATCGTCGATTGTTCGTAGGACACCCCCGCTGCGGCAACTGCAACGTCCAGCTTGCCGAACCTCTCGAGAACCGACTCGATCGCGTGGTCAACGGAACGGCTTGTCGCAACGTCGAGTTCGAGCGTGGTTACGCTGGCGTCGGACCCAAGTTTGCCAGCTGTGGCTGTCAGCAGACCCGCATCCTTGTCGCCCAACACGACAGTTGCACCGAGTTCGATGAAGCTCTCGGCCACCGCAGCGCCAATGCCGCCGGCGCCGCCAGCAATAAACGCGACCTTGCCGTCCAGGCGGAGTCTTTGCGACAGTGGCATAGGTATCTCCTTGCGACCGAGTCTAGCCTTATTTGACGGCGCCAGCCGTCAGGCCCTTGACGATGTACTTTTCCAGAAAAATACCAACCAGAATGAGAGGCAGGATGGCGGCGAAGGAAAGGGCCGCCATCGTCCACCAGGAGACACCCTGCGAGCTGGTTTGACTGGCCACCATCACAGGCAAGGTGGTCGCGTTTGTGCTGGTAAGCAAGGCCGCGAAGAAATACTCGTTCCAACACAAGACCGTCGAGAGAATGAACGCAGCCACCGCCCCTGGCATGGCGAGAGGAACGACAATACGCAGAAAGGCTCCCCATACCGTGCAACCGTCGACCAGGGCTGCTTGCTCGAGCTCGCTTGGCAGCATGCTGAACTGATCCTGCATGATCCAGATGACAATCGGCAGGACCGAAAGCGTATAGATGACAATCAGGCCTGTGCGCGTATCGAGCATGTTAAGCCCCTGATACAACACGAGTATCGGCAGGGCGAGCACGACGGGCGGCAAGATCATCTGCGACAGAAAGAAAAATGAGATATCGCTGTTTCCCATCACGCCGAACCTGTAGCGAAAGCGCGACAGCCCGTAGGCAGCCGGCGCGCCGAGCAGGACGGCAAGTGCTGCCGCGGTCAGCGATATGACAACGCTGTTTTCGAACCGCAGGAGGAACTCGTCGCGGACGGTGGATGTCATGCCGATCTTGTCGGGAGACAATCCGAGCGTACGCCATCCAATCCAATCGGGCGTGAAATCAAGCCAGGGAACCAAATGCCCGCGCAGAACGTCAGGCGCTCTCTTGAAGGCTGTCGTGAACGTCCAATAGATAGGGAAAAGGCAAAGAAATGCCCATGAACATAGCAGGCTGTAGATCAAAACGCTGCTGTACACCCGCCGTATGTTGCCGATCATTTGCTGCCCTCTTTCCAATGCGAAAACCGACGTAACAACGATAACACGATCGACAGAAAGACCACGATGATGACGAGGTAGACCATGGCCAGCATCGTCCCATAGCCGACGTTTGACCGATCTCGATACTCGCGAAAAATAAAGCTCGACACCGTGTCGGTTGCACCTCCGGGGCCGCCATAGGTCGTGTTGATGACGATATCGGCAAGCTTCAGCTGGAAAATTACTCGCACGATCAAGGCCGTGATCGAGACTGGCAGCATCAGTGGAAAGGTGATGTGCCAGAAGGACTCCCAGGGACCGGCGCCGTCGACCTTGGCCGCCTCTTGAACCTCCTTCGAGATCGCCTGCAAGCCGGCCAGCAGCAGAATAACGGTAAAGGGGATCCACACCCATGCATCCAACATCGCGACACTCAGGCGGGCGATCATCGGCGACGTGAAGAAGCTTGGGTTTTCCCAGCCAAGTGCGCGCATCACAGCTGTCAGCGGTCCGGAGCGAAAATCCATGATGGATTTACCGATCATCCAGCTGACTGCGACGGGACTGAGCATGAACGGCAGCAGGAAGGCGACGCGAAAAAATTTCCGGCCGCGGATCTCGAGGTTGAGGAGCAGAGCAAGCCCAAAGGCGATCGCATATTGGACAAAGACTGTCGCAACATAGAAAACCATGTTTGCCAGGGCATTCCAGAAATATGCGTCGCCGAGCATCTGGTAGAAGTTTGCCAGTCCGTTGAACCGAGGCCCGGTAACTCCAGACAGGTTCCAATCCGTGACCGCGACTAAGACCCCAAAGATCGTCGGGAAAATCACGACAGCGACCGTAAACAGAACGGCGGGAAGGATGAAGAGCGCGCGCTGACCTGCGTCCCCTCGCGCGACGACCTGGTTCACGCCCATGGCAATCGCCCACAGAATATAAGCATAAAGCACGGGGCGCCAAGTTTCGAACCCAGACGAAGTAGCGCCTGCTTTGTAGAGAATTTGCCCAATCAGTGTTGCCACCAGGACGGCCGATGCAGCTGCAACCAACAGCTGTCCAGCCCGTTTTCTCTCCAGTCTTTTCGCCGCCGTTCCTATCAAAAGGTTGTCCTCGATATAAGTCTTTGCCACAGTGTCGATCTACCCTTTGAACGGCGCCGACCCCGATTGGTCGGCGCCGGCGTGTTTATTGAACACCGAGCGACGACTTGTAGAAGGCTATCTGCTGCTCTCGCCCCAGTTGATCGGTGATCTTTTCCCAAGCTGCCGCAATTGCATCTGCACCGGCTTGTGCGGTGACTTGCCCGGAATAGACTTTCGCAAGCTCGTCTTCGGCAATGCTGTAATACTGGTAAATTCCTGGCAGTCGTGGCTCGATCGCTGCGTTCGGGTGATTGTAGGAATTTGAAAGCGAATTGAGGTAGGCGGTGATGAAATCTTCGTCGTAACCCGCGGACACCCATTCCTTGATGTTGAATTGGCTGTTGCGGTAGGGTTGAAGCCCCGATGGATAGGCACCGGTCCACAAAGAAAGGTCTTTGCCGCCCAAGTGGGCGACCGCTGACCACGCCGCTTTGTGCTTCAGTGTATCGCCGTCAACGCGTGCCATGACATAGAGGCCATAACCAATAAACGCCATGTTGGGTGCATGGTTAGGACCGGAGGACAGAACGTCCCATTGGCCCGTCTTGGCGTTGAACACGTCATTCGACCCTGGAAGGATGGAAAAGCCTGTCGTATCGCCGACAACCGAGTTGTCATTTGTCTTGACGTTCGAGCCGATGTCACCCCACCATGCCAGCATCGAACCCGTGCCGCCCATGAACTGGGTAAAGCCGGTGCCGAGCGGGTCCATGCCAAGTTGATCAGCTGGTTCGTATGGCAGGGCATCCACGACGTCCTGGATCGCTCTCACCCAGGCTGGATTATTGATCCTGGGCTTCATCGTATCGATGTCGAACAGCCATGCTTTGTCTTCGGGATGTTTTGCATAAGCCGACGCGCGTGAGGCCAAGTAGTAGAATCCGAAACCGCCCCATGGCTTGCAAGCATCGAGATAGCCGTAAGCATCCATCCCGGCGACTTTCTTGCCTTTGAGGTATTTGGTCGCCGCTTGCACCTGCTGCCATGTCTGGGGTACGCCCCATTCGGTCAGTCCGGCTTTGTCACCGAATTGTGCCCAAGCCGTCGCCAGATCGGCGTCGGCAAACACGTCGGTGCGGTAGTTGAAGTTGTGACAGTCACCGTCGGTCGAGACACGATAGGTCTTGCCGTTCCAGGTGCCGACAGGGGCCTTCAGGTAATTAACATAGTCATCCATGTCGACCTGCTTTCTGACCCAGTCTGGCACCTCCGACATCAGTCCATGACTGCACGTGTCGCCCTCGAAAGCAGCGCCCATTTCTATGATATCGAAATCAATCGACTTCAGTGCAATCGACTGCTGCAAGCGCGCATTGAAGTCAGGGACGCTGAGATCGATCCAGGTGATTCTTGCGCCAGTGTAAGCTTCCCAGGGTTTGAGCAGGCCACGCGACAGAACGTTATGAACGTTGCTGGCATTTGTTCCCAGGAACGTGAGTTCTACGCCTTTGAACTCACCTGGATTGACGCTGTCTTTGGTAGGTCCGAGGCACAATTCGCCAACCTTCTGCCATTCCGCATCGCCCGGCGAACCGCTTCCAACCCCCGGGATCTTCAAAATTTCGGCGCGTAGATCGCTTTGTGCAAACGCCGGCGCATAGCGGCTCGTGGCACTCAAGAGGGCGGCGGCGCCGGTCAATTTGAACAGGTTTCGCCTGCTCAGGCTGCAGAGATGCTTATACGCGTCAATTTTCATTGAATTTCCTCCCTTGAATGAAGTTTACACCAGCTTTCAAGCGCACACGCTGTCTGTCGCCGATTTGACGCTTTCGCGCTGGCATTCGCGCAAGCGGCCATACCGCCTGATCCTTATCCCGGTCACACGTTTGCGATGGTCGAGTTTTTGCTGCTAGACCAAGCGCCTGAACTTTTCCGCATCGTTGAACGACAATGCTCCAGGCGACCTATCCTCTTGGAGATAAAGGTAGCTTCCGGTTTGTACACGTGTCAACACAAGGCCAGCCCACGAGATTTGCTGGTGTTATCACCCAACCACCGAGACGTATGGACTTAGCAGAAAGTGCTTTCAAACACGTGGCCCCTCTGGCAACGCGAGCCGCGATCGCCATGCAGTTGGGCCCGCATTCTCGCATTGGATGACGTCGTATATCCTAGCGCTTCTCCCGGCTCTGCCATCAGGCAGAAAGCATCCTGCGCACCCGAGATCGGCAGTAGCATGCTTCAGCTGCCGATCGTCGCGACAAGCTTAGGGCTTTCGACGGGATCGGCAGACGGCCGGCCAGTGCTCACCGCGCTTCCCGGAAAGGGCCACTGGTTGATCTTCGCCGAAGCCGACTTGTCGCAAGCAGCAGGGCGAGACACCCTCCGGCTCAAGCTCTCTTTCCCATGCGGTAGCGACGCTTTGAGCATGGTTCGCTGCACGCCTCCAGTAGCCAAGGTCAAAGGATCGGCGGCACCTTCTCATAGCAGCTCGACGATGGCTCATCCTCGCTGCTTGGAACTTGTGCTTTTCGGTGCGCAGTACGATCGTGGATGGAATCGCGCAGACTGACATTACTGGTTTCGGGCACCCATTGGACGAGCAGTAGGTTGATGAAGGCGACGATCGTCACGTACCAACCCGGGGCCATCGGTGTTCCCATCGCACCGACGAGCCATGCGCCAACCAACGGTGCTGTACCACCGAAGATGGCAACAGTCAGTTGGTAGGCAATCGCATGGCCTGTTGCCCGAAAAGCAGTGGGGAACAATTCTGCCGCGGCAACGAAACAGGCGCTTCCGTAAAGCCCGATCCCAGCTGCCAGAATGATTTGTCCGAGAAGGGCTTCGAAAAAGCTACCGCTGGCCGAAAATGCCACTGCTTGGTACGCGACGATCGCAAGCCACAATGCACCAACTGAAAGGATCGTCCTGCGGCCGAACCGATCGCTAAGTGCGCCTCCAACCGGGATAAACGCGGCATAGACAGCGAGTGCGGCAGCGTTTGATACCAGCGCTGCCGTTGATCCTAGGCCCCCTTCCTTCATCAGGAATGTGTACATGTATCCAAGCAACAGGTACGACGCGACAGACTGCAGCGGCAACAGCAGCGCGACGAACAACATGGATTTCAGACCCGGGCGACTGAAGGCCCGCAGCGGTCGATGCTCATCGGCATCTCTCACAGCCTGTTTGAACTCGAGCGGATCGTCGAGGTTGCGTCGCAGCCAAAATCCAACGACACCAATCAGCCCACCGAGCAGGAACGGCAGCCGCCAGGCCCAGTCGACGTAAGTGTCCTTGCCGACGAGCAGTTGCAGGCCTAGAAGCATGAGCGCGACGACAGCGTTGGGGATGTTGGCGAAAAAGTAGATGATGCCGACCCAGAAGCCGCGCCGGCTTTCCGGGGCCGATTCCAGGATGAAGCTCGTACTTCCCGTTGTTTCTCCTCCCATCGCGATCCCTTGCGCAAGCCGGCATCCAACCAGCAGCACCGGCGCCCAGAGCCCGATTGTTTGAAATGTCGGCAACAGCCCGATGATTGCTGTTCCCCCGGCCATCAGCCAGATCGTCACGGCAAGCACCTTGACGCGTCCCACACGATCGAGAAGGTATCCAAACATTAGACCGCCCACGGGTCGGGCAAAGAACGCCACCGCGTAGACAGCGAAGGTGTTCAGCAGCGCCGCCGAGGGCGTGTCTGCGGGAAAAAAATGGGTGGCTATAAACGGGATGGAAAAGCCGAATACGGCAAAGTCGTAGAGTTCTCCGAAGTTTCCGATCGAGGCGGCGCCTAATGTTCTTTTCATGAATTCCTGCCGATGTCTTTCGTGTCGACGAACTTGTGCGCCGCCTTGAGCGCTATAGTGCTTTCGCGAACTCGGGCAGCACCTCGAAGAGATCGCCGACGAGGCCGTAATCGGCGACTTGGAAGATCGGCGCTTCCTCGTCCTTGTTGACGGCGACGATGACCTTCGAATCCTTCATGCCGGCGAGATGCTGGATCGCACCCGAGATGCCGCAGGCGATGTAGAGATCGGGCGCGACCACCTTACCGGTTTGGCCGACCTGCCAGTCGTTCGGCGCGTAGCCGGCATCGACGGCAGCGCGCGAGGCGCCGACGGCAGCGCCGAGCTTGTCGGCAAGGGGCAGGATGACTTCCTGGAACTTCTCGGCGGAACCGAGCGCACGGCCGCCGGAGATGATGATCTTGGCAGAGGTCAGTTCCGGACGGTCGGAGGCCACGGATGTTTCGGAGACATATGTCGACAAGTCGGAAAACAATGCCGCCGATGCGATATGTTCGATCACGGACGGTTGGTCAGACGTGCTCGCACCCGAAAATGCAGCCGTTCGGACGGTGATGACCCTCTTGGCATCGGTTGCTTGAACGGTCTGGATGGCGTTGCCGGCATAGATCGGGCGCTTGAAGGTGTCGGCCGAGACGACTTCGATGATCTCGGAGACCTGGGCGACGTCGAGCAGGGCTGCGACGCGCGGCAGGACGTTCTTGCCGGTCGACGTGGCGGCGGCGATGATCGTGTCGTAGCTGCCTGCCAGCGAAACGATCAGGTTGGTGAGTGGCTCAGCCAGATTGTGGGCGAGCGCGTCGCTTTCGGCAATAAGGACTCGGCCAACACCAGACAGGCGGGCAGCGGCATCGGCCGCAGCCTTGGCGCCCTTGCCTGCGACCAGCACGTGAACGTCGCTTCCCTGATCCTCGGCAATCTTGGAAGCGGCCGTCAGTGCCTTGCCGGTCTGGTCGGAAAGGGTTGCGTTGTCGTGGTCAGCCAGAAGAAGAATGGCCATGGTGGTAAATCCTTTCTCGAACCTTAGAGGACGCCAGCGGTCTTGAGCTTTTCGACAAGCTCGGCGACCGAAGCGACCTTGACGCCAGCCTTGCGGCCGGACGGCTCTTCGGTCTTCAGCACCTTGAGGCGTGGCTTGGTGGAGACGCCGAAATCAGCAGGAACTTTCTTGTCGAGCGGCTTCTTTTTTGCCTTCATGATATTCGGCAGCGAGGCATAGCGCGGCTCGTTGAGGCGAAGGTCGGTGGTGACCACGGCAGGCAACTTGACGTCGATCGTCTGCAGGCCACCATCGACTTCGCGGGTTACGGTAGCCTTGCCCCCAGGGCCAGTACCTTCGATCTCGATCTTCGAGGCGAATGTTGCCTGTGCTATGCCGAGGAGGGCAGCCAGCATCTGGCCGGTCTGGTTGCTATCGTCATCTATCGCCTGCTTGCCGACGATGATGAGGCCGGGCTTTTCGGCCTCAGTGACGCCCTTCAGAATCTTGGCGACGGTGAGCGGCTCGATGGTATCGTCGGTCTCGACAAGGATGGCGCGGTCGGCGCCCATGGCGAGCGCGGTGCGCAGCGTTTCCTCGGCCTTGGCCGGACCGATCGAGACGACGACCACTTCCTCGGCCTTGCCGGCTTCCTTCAGCCGCAACGCTTCTTCCACCGAGATCTCGTCGAACGGGTTCATCGACATCTTGACGTTGGCGAGCTCAACACCCGTACTGTCAGGCTTGACGCGGATCTTCACGTTGTAATCAACCACCCGCTTTACTGGGACGAGAATTTTCATGAGGTCCTTTCCTAAGGTCGTTATGCGGTCGATGACGATGCTACCTGAGGTTCGACGGTTCACAGATCAGACGCATTAGCTTGGTTGCGTCATCCAGTCCCTCAAGCTCACTCAGCATGTCTGTCACCTTCACAAGTGTGGCTGGGGGTTTCGGATTGGCCGCGAGGCTTGCGCAATGATGAAATTTGCCAACAAGGTCGTCCCAGCCGAGGGGATTGGATGCCGAACCGGGCGTTCCCTCACTGGTCGCGACGACAGTCTCACCATGGTTGAGATCAATCTCGACGCGCGCCTCCGGCATCGCGCCGACCCAATCAAAGGCACTGTCGTCAATTGGTGTAACCTTGTCGGTCATCGCCAGGACGGCGGGGTCGGCCAAGCTCGCCGTGCCAAAGTGTTCAACCTTCACGTCTCCATAGACGGCTGCGACCGCCAGACAAAAGGGTAGGCTGAAGCGCGCGTCCATGGCACCACCAGGACGGCGTCTTTCGTTCAGCGGCTTACACATGCGTTGCTGGAAATCGCCAACAAAAGGGCGGATCGCCACAATATCGCCCGGGTGTATGCGCTTTTCACGAACAACCTGAAGCACCGCGTGAATATAGGTGTTCGCGATACCGCATACAGGCCAAGGCTTATATTGCATGGCGCGGCCATAAAAATCCTCGCCGAGTCCATCCAGGACCTTGCTGCGGTCGTAGTCGTTGCCGAAGTAAACAGGCATGATACCAGCCTGGCCCTCGAAGACTTTCTGCACTCCGGTGATACCGGCGGCCGCGAGCATACCAGCCATCACAGCATTCTTGGCAACAAAACCCGCGTAGAGTTCCCCAAGATCGCTGCCGGTGCCAAACCGCATTTCAAGGGTTCCGGAAGAACCAAGCGTCGCAATCCCAAGCGAATGAGCGATTTTGTCTTCGCCGGACGCCAGCACGTATGAAACGGCAGCGGTTGCCGAAAACACGCCAAGAACAGTCGTTACCAGCCAATCCAATCTCTGATGGAGGCTGCGCCGCAGTCTGAGGAAGATGTCTTGTCCGAGCGCAACGGCGGTGATCAGTTGCTTCCCGGAAACGCCGCCTTTGAATTCGGCGACAGCAAGCACTGCCGGAATAAGGGAACTGCTTGCATGGTTGCCATCAGGTGCCACGTCATCATAGTCAAGGCAGTGGGCCATGGCGCCGTTCGCAAAGGCCGCCATCGCCGGTGGTAAGCGGTCTTCGAATCCAAGTACGCCACAATGCGGTGAACCCCCATGCGCCCTGACAAACTCCATCACGCCCTTGATTGCGGGAATTGTTCCGCTCGCCGCCAGGCTTACGCCGAGAAGATCGAGTACACTTTTCTTTGCGGCATCAACGGCACCCTGGGGAAGGTCCTCGAAACGGGTCCTGGCGACGTGCCGGGCTAGGTGAAACGAAAGATCCTGATGATCCATATCCTGGTTGTCCTACCTCTGCGACAGGCGAGCTGTCAGCTACAAGCCGCCTGTCTTGACAAGTCGGCCCCTCAACTGCTGTGGGGAACTAATGTCGCCTCTTGTGCCCCCCGACCGTGTAGATCGCCGCAGCGCAAACAACGACAATACCCTCGATCAGCCCCTGGTAATTGGCGCCGAGATTGAGAATGTTGAAGCCGTTGGTCAGGGAGTAAAGCAGCAAGGCGCCGCCGAGGGTCTTTACGACACTGCCGGCGCCTCCGAACAAGGAGGTGCCACCAAGGATGGCAGCCGCAATCACCGTCAGCTCGGCTCCCTGCAAGCCAGTTGGGTTCATGGAGCGAAGGCGTGCGGCAAAAAGTATTCCCGCAAATCCAGCGGCACCACTACAGAAGACAAAGGCGGCGAGCCGATACATGGTGACATTGATACCGGACAGGCGTGCCGCCTCGGGATTGCCGCCGACCGCATAGATTTTTCGCCCGACGGTGGTGAAGCGCAGCACGAACCAGACGATCAGGGTGAAAATGGCGAGGTAGATAACTGGCATCTTAACCGAGATGACGAAGTCAGCCGCCCAGCAGAAACCGACAAGAGCCGCACCCCACAGCAAGAGCCCCGCGCCGCGAGGCGTCAATGACTTTTGCTTGAGAACGTTTTGAACACCGCAGAGCAGCAACACGCCGCCAAGCAGCGCCAATAGGATGCCGACATCCAGACGATTTGACTCGAAGACTTTCAACAGTTCAACCGCTTCAGGCGACTGGACTGTCAAGGACGCTCCGTCCGTGTAGATCAGGACGATGCCTCTGACAGCGGTCAGGGTTCCGAGCGTGACGATGAACGCATTGATGCCAAGGAACTGCACGATAGAGCCATTGACAAAGCCGATGAATACGGCAACGCCCATCGAGAAAAAAACCGCAGGTACCAATCCCAGGGAGTTCGCCGTCCCGACGAAAATCGCCGCCGACAGGGCCCCAACGGAAGCAACGGAGAGGTCGAAGTTCCCGGTGATGAGAACAACGGTCATGGCAATTGCCATGAAAGAAATCAGCGATGCTTGGTAGATCACGTTGGTGACGTTGATGATGCTAAGGTAGTTTGCGCGACCAAGATAGGCAGTCGTGAAGGACAGTATGACGACAAGGAGAAGGAGCGCGTAGAACACGCCCATCTCACGCAAGCCAAAAGTCTGACGCCAGTCGCCACGGGTCTGCTGGATGGCAAGCTTTTGCCCACGATTGGGACCGTCGTCGGCTTGCTTAGTCTGTTTTAAAGTTTCAGCCATGATCTCTCTCGGAATTCGTCGTTGTCAGCTCAGCTGCGTTGAAGCAGTCGATGCTGCTCCAGCCTGTCCACCAGATAGCAGGACCAGCTCGTGTTCGGATGTGTCGTTGACCGCTCGTTCAGCGACAAAGCGCCCATCGCGCATCACCAGTATGCGGTCGCAGACCGTCATCAGTTCCTCGAACTCCGAAGACACGATGATCACAGCCTTCTTTTCAGAGGCGAGCTTGCGTACGAGGGCAAGGATATCCGCCTTTGCGCCAACATCGATACCCGCGGTCGGCTCATCAAGGAGAAAGACCGATACGTCGCTATAGAGCCACTTCGCGATCGTGACCTTCTGGGCATTGCCGCCACTAAGCTCTGTTACCGGAACATCCGGCGATTGCGCCTTGATGGATAGTCTCTGAATAGCGTCACGGGCTCTTTCGTATTCCTTGGCAAAACGTGGTAGCAGGCCTCCCGCGGAGACTCCTTCCAGAGCCGGAAGCGTCGTATTGCGCCAGATTTCGAAGGAGGGTACCAGTCCTTGGCGCATCCGGTCTTCCGGCACGAGCGCAATACCAGCCTTGACTGCAGCGCCAGTCGTTCCGCGCAGCTTCTTGCCTCTCAATACGACATCCCCGGTTGCAGCGGAATCGGCCCCGAAGATGGCATGCAACAACTCACTGCGACCCGAGCCAAGCAAGCCGGCAATTCCCACGACCTCGCCCTCACGCAGATGGAGCGTTGTCGGCGCGAGCTTGCCCGGTGATGAAAGGTTGCGCAATTCGAGCAGTTGCGGAAGCTCTTTGAGCTGATCGAGACTGCGCGCTCGAGTCGAAGATTCCATTGCGGCGAGCCGGCGCCCGACGATTGCCTCAGCAATTTTTGCCTCATCGAGATCGCAGGTCTTCGCGCGCAGGACAGCTTGTCCGTCGCGCAGTACAGTTACCTCGTCAGTCAGAGCGATGATTTCGTCCAGGAAGTGCGAGACAAAGAGGATCGCCTTGTTTTCACCTTTGGTCAGCCTCCGGACGGTGCGGTAGACCAGTTCACGTTCTTCCGTCGCCAAAGACGCCGTTGGCTCATCCATGACGATAAGGTCCGCCCCTGAGCCGAGAGCCTGGAAAATAGCGACCATCTGTCTTGCCCCAATCGGCAGATCAGCGACCAGGACGTCAGGGTCCAGTCGATAGCCAACACGCTCACAGATCATGTCGAAGCTTCGACGATGTTCGCGGGTCTCGCGCCATCGTCCCGGCGATCCCAGGAAGACGTTTTCCAGCACCGAAAGTGTTTCAACGAGTGGAATATGCTGGTGGATAGTTGCAACACCCCGATTGTTCGCGTCTTTCGGGCTCGACCACGTTACCGGCTCGCCCCTCCAAAATATCTGCCCGGCACTTGGTTGGTAAGCTCCGGATATGATCTTGATAAGGGTCGACTTGCCGGCGCCATTTGCCCCTAGAAGCCCGTGAACGCGACCGCTTACAATCTCAAGATCGAGGCCTTGCAGCGCCACAAGACTGCCAAAGGATTTGGTGAGCCTCTCAAGACGCATTAGAATTCTGTTCTCGGTCACAGATTGTGCCCCCGAGCGTCGATCGATGCGATCACGCTCCCATTGACGGGATGGTCGCCGGCCTTGCTCGGACGATCTGCTCCCCATCGTGCTGTGGTCTTGACGTGTTTCAACTTCATAACCGCGCCTCCCAACGCCAGCTCAAACTGTAGTGATATGATAATATCCCGAAAGGTGAGATTACGTCAACAGACTTGACTGCGGTCGTCGCTCGACGGTGTCCGTGGGCCGAGACGGTCGACTGTGCGCGCTTCGCGGGAAAGGAGGAAAGGACGGGCCTCACCGCGCGGTATAACGCAACCCCGACTTGAAAACCCACGGGGATATTGACAATTTCTCGAATAATAAGATTATCTCACATATGCGGTGCTTGGGAAGCAACGCTCGGGAAAGGAGATGCACATCAGGCGTCATCTCTGCGTAAGCCCGGACAGCCGGCAATGCAGCGGCCGGAGGAGACGCTGCTGGTTTGGGAGGAACGAACATGTCATCAATCATCAGAGCAGCTGCGACCGCGAGCACAGCAACGGCGTTGTCGTTTGCGTGCATTCCGGCGCAGGCAAAGGATGTGACGCTTGCTTTTGTCGTCACCAATTTTCAAAACGTTGCAGAGGTCAGCCAAGCGGACGGCTTTAAGAAGGAGGGTGAAAAGCTCGGTGCAAAGGTTCTGCTGATGGACTCCAAGGGCAGTGTCGAAAAGCAGTCCAATGCGATTGACGATGCTATTGCGCAAAAGGTCGACGGTATCGCAGCGATCGTCCTCGACAGTACGGTCGCAAAAAGCTGGGTCGACAAGGCCAATGCCGCAAATATTCCGTTCACGGCCGTTCTGGTGCAAGTCGGCGAGCCGAGCGCGAAGTGGACGGATGTCTATCCGGGACTTGCCTCGCTTGTCGGACGTGACGACTTCCAGACGGGAGAGGAGCTCGCAGGCTTTGCCGCGAAGCAGTTTCCCAAGGACCGTGCGGCGAAAGTCGGGATCGTCGAAGGAATGGCGGGCTACTCGACAGTCGTCAACCTGACGAACGGTTTCAAAGCGGGGCTCGATAAGGCCGGCGCGAAGTATGAGATCGTCTCCTCCCAGCCAACTGACTGGACCCAGGCTAAAGGCCAGGAAGTATGTCAAAATGCGCTGGTGGCCAACCCCGACATCGATGTATTCTACGCTCACGCAGAAACAATGGCGGTCGGCTGTGCCGACGCGATCAGCGATGCCGGTTCAAAGGCCAAGGTCGTGACCGCGGCAGGCGGACTGGCTGCCGGTGTACCTTACGTGAAATCCGGGCAGATCACGGCGTCGGTCTGCGAGCTCTGGCGCGAGTATGGCGCGGCTGGCGCAGACACGCTTTACAAGGCCGCAACGGACCCCAAGACCCCCAAAGCCCAGCTTGTCAGCATTCAGCCCCCGATCTACGGCGCCAGCAATGTCGAGAGCTGCAAACCGCAGTGGTAAGCAGGAGTTATGATCGCCCGGGCCGCAGTGCCCGGGCGAACTTGTCCTCAACGGAGTTTTTGCGCGTGGCGAGCCTCTCGCTCGATAACAAGACCGTACTCGTTACCGGCGCTCTCGGAACGATCGGACAGGCCCTTGTCAGTCGTTACCATGACGTCGGTGCCAAAGTCGTCGCGCTCGACCTCCCGCATGGAGATCCAGCAACGATTGCCGGAAAGGCGCGCTACCTAGGCTGTGACCTTGCCGATCTTGCAGCAACTGAACGGGCCGTCAGAGGGCTTTGCGACGAAGTGGGCGGCATCGATGTGCTCGTCAATAACGCCGCCCACATTACCAACAAGCCATATGAAGACTATTCGGTCGCCGAATATGAGGAAGCACTCAAGATCAACTCCTCTGCTGCCTTTGTTCTGACGCGCATTTGCGCCGAAGGAATGAAGGCCAAACGCCGTGGGAAAATCATCTGCCTGACATCCCTCACCCTCAATGGTCAATGGGAAGGCTTCGTGCCCTACGTCGCTTCGAAGGGTGCGATGTTCGGTCTCGTCAAGTCGTTTGCGCGAGAACTCGGAAAACACGGGATCAACGTCAACGGCATCTCGCCGGGCGCCGTCTTGTCGGACGCGGAGTGGAAGCTGTTCGGGGACCGGCGCGAGGCCTATCACCAGTGGATTCTCGACCACCAATGCCTGAAGCGCCGCATCGAGCCGGATAACATTGCGGACCTCGCAATTTTTCTGTCATCGGCTCAGTCCGACCTGATCACCGGGCAGAACATCAGCTGCGACGGCGGCTGGTGACTTGGACGCCGTCGCAATGAGTACGCCGTCACCTGTCCGCTAGACGGTGGAGCTGTGCTGCAGGACCGTCTTGTGCACCTGATATGCGTCAAGCGACGTTGGTCCACCCTCCCGACCAATACCGCTATCTTTTACGCCGCCAAAGGGGGTATCGGAATCGGGCGTATCGAAATGGTTGATGGAAAGCGTTCCAACCTCCAGGCGACGCTCGATCGTTTCAGCCTCTGTCAGTGAATTTGTGAACGCATAGCCGGCGAGGCCGACATGAACACTGTTGGCGACCGAAAGTGCGGCCTCAAGGTCGGGAACCGAAACGCAAGACGCAATAGGGCTGAATGGCTCTACGGTCATTGCATCCGCATCGAGCGGTGTATCGGCGATCAGTGTGGGTTCGAAGTAAAAGCCACGATTGCCAATTGTCTGTCCACCTGTGACGATGCGAGCGCCGCGCTGCGACGCATCGCTAACGATTGCTTGCGCCGCCTCGAGGCGGCGAGCATTGGCAAGAGGGCCCATCTGAGCGCTCGGATCAAAGCCGTCGCCGACCCGAAGAGCATCAAGTGCACCGCCGAAGGCGTCAACAAAGGGTCGATAGACACGTTCGTGTACGATAAAGCGGGACACGGATGCACAAATCTGTCCAGAGGCGCGCGTCTTGGCCTCGGCCGCCATCACAGCGATCCTTTCAGCATCGACACCGGCGCTGACGATCACGGGCGCGTTCCCCCCTAGTTCCATCAATACAGGCTTCATCGCCCGCGCGGCCAGCTCCGTGAGGTGTTTGCCCACCCCCGTCGACCCGGTAAACGTGACGAGCCTGGAAATCGGCGAGCCAATCAGCGTGGTCGAGATTTCTGAAGGATTTCCGAACACCAGGTTGAGGACCCCAGGAGGAAGGCCCGCCTCCTCGAAGCAGCGGACAAGTTCTACAGCCGTACCTGGCGTTTCATTTGCCGCTTTGACGATGACCGAACATCCAGCGGCGAGTGCCGCGGATGTCTTCCGCGCGAAGGCACTCATCGGAACGTTCCACGGGGTGATTGCGATCACTGGTCCGATCGGTTGGCGCAGGATACGCTTTTGCAGGGCTGCATCGCCTGGCACGACCCATCCATAACTTCTCAGCCCCTGTCCGGCTTCCCAGTCGTAGAACCGGCAGCTGCGGGTGATCTCTCCCTCAGCCGCGGCAAGCGTCTTTCCGTGTTCAAGAGTGAGAATCTTGGCAATGTCGCTCACCCGCTGCCGGATCAGTGACGTCGCCTTGCTGATAATTTCGGCGCGCTTGAGAGGGGCAGTATCGCGCCAGATGCTGAAACCCGCATCGGCACACTGAAGGGCCGATTCCAGGTCGGATAGGCTGGCTTTCGGAACCTGTCCGATAACATTGCCAGTGCTCGGGTTGAGGACATCGCCCCACTTCTCGCGGTCAAAGATCCATTTCCCGCCGATGTAAAGACCGATCCTCGGATAAAGGCTCTGCTCGACAGCTTCGGAGGGCCGTGTGGTAATCTCTCTCATGACATGCTCCTTTGCCGCATTTGACGTCGTCTAAGTATATGTTTTCAACCGCCCCGGCATTGCCCCGTGAAAAATGCCGAGACATGATGCATGATCAGTCTGCGACATTACGCTACGCAGCGACGCAGATCGAATACAGTCAGGCCTCGTCAGGTGCCGAGTGCGCCGATGTCAAAACCGGCAGCCGGGGCGAGCATGTCAAAAAATCCCGTATTATGCAATCGGATACTAACAATGCGCGGCGGAAGTCGCGGCGGACCGTTGCTATGCTCGATTTTTGCGCCTAAAGAAAATCCCGTCAATTGACATCTTGTCTCAATGTTGGTAGCAATTACGAGATGACGACGCGCCGCCTGGAGGGGTGCCGCGTTAGGGCTGCGGCGGTTCGCCCGGCCATGTTGAGGAGGCAACGATCATGACGACTGGCGACGCGCGTGTACTGGCATCAGACTTCATATTTCTGGAAGCGCCTCGATGGCATCAAGGCGCGTTGTGGGTCGCCGACGTCTTTGACGGCGTTCTCTACAAGGTGGATATGGATGGGTCGAAAGAGGTTGTCCTATCACAGTTGCCGCCGCGGCCAAACAGCATCAATTTCCTTCCTGATGGCACGCCTCTGGTGGTTTCCTCTGTTGCGCGCCAGATCAATCGGATTGTTGATGGTCGCCTGGAAGTTTACGTCGATCTCTCGCAACACGCGACAGGCGACCTTAACGACTTCGCCATCGATGACGCCGGGCGCCTCTATGTTGGCAATTTCGGCTATGACATTTTTGCAGGCGAGGCGATCAGACTGACGGACATCCACGTCGTCGAACCGGGTGGTGACGTAAAGTCTGCGGCAAGTGACCTGGAGTTCCCGAATGGCACGGCCATCATAAATGGGGGGCGAACGCTTGTCGTCGCCGAAACCTGGTGTGGGAAGCTGACGGCATATGACCGCGATCCCCGCTCGGGAACCCTTTCCAATCGACGGTTGTTTGCCGACGTCAGCGGACGTCATCCCGACGGTATCTGTGCCGACAGGGAGGGGGCCATCTGGTTGCCGTCCTTCAATACCGGTGAAGTGCTGCGTATCCTCGAAGGAGGCCAGATCACCGACCGCCTGCAATTCAACGGAAGTGCGATCGCGTGTCAGTTGGGAGGCCCCGACGGCAAAACCTTGTTCTGTACCACCTATGACGGGACATTGGAGGAGCAGCGGGACAGGAAGCGGCTTGGGCTTATCAATACCGTGCGCGTGGATATTCCCCGCGAATAAATGTTCAAACGAAATTGTTCGCACCACCGCCACACGGCTGGTGTTAGACGTTGGAGAAGATGATGACGAGCCCCGTAAGCTATGATTTTGCCGGCAAGACAGTTTTCATTACTGGCGCCGGAAGCGGTATCGGTCGCGCCGCCGCCTTGGCGTTTGCCGCCGCAGGTGCTGCCGTGGCGGTGGTTGATGTCAATTCCTCCGCAGCGTCCGAAACAGTCAGGCAAATTGAAAGTGCGGGCGGTCGAGCGCGAGCAATCGTATGCGACGTGACGCAAGACGCTCAGGTCGCCTCGGCGGTCCAAGAGACAATCTCGGCGCTCGGGGGGCTGGATTTTGCCTTCAACAACGCTGGCATCGAGCAGGGCGTGGTCCCGTTGACGGAGGTAACAGAGGACCTGTTTGACCGCCTCTTCGCCATCAATGTCAAAGGCGTCTATTTGTGCATGAAGTACCAGATTCCGGTCATGACCAAACGAGGTGGTGGCGTCATCATCAACACGGCGTCGACGGCGGGTGTTCTGTCTATCCGCAACCAGGGCTCTTATTGCGCGACCAAGTATGCCGTCGTCGCCCTGAGCAAATCGACAGCGCTCGAAGTGGCAGAACATCGCATCCGCATCAACGCTCTCTGCCCAGGCATCACCGACACGCCGATGATCGAGCGCGTATCGGGCGGCACAGACGAGGGACGGAAGAGATTGATTGGACAGGAGCCTGTCGGGCGGTTTGCAAAGCCCGACGAGATGGCGCGCGCCGCCATGTGGCTGTGCTCGAACGACGGCGCTTTCATTACCGGTGCAGCACTTAATATCGACGGCGGGCAAAGTGCCGGTATCGGCTGATCCGCAATCAGATGAAGTTGACCTGCAACATCGAGCGAAAATGACGATGATATCTCTTGACTTGAATTCGGCGGTCGTGCCGGTCTCCGGGGGCGCTTCCGGTATCGGCCTTTCAATCTGCCGGGCGCTGCGGGCCGAAGGCGCCAAGCCTGTTCTTCTCGATGTTGACAAGGGTCAACTCGAAAAGGCGCTGGAAGAACTCTATCCCAACCAGACGCATTCCCGCTTTGGTTACCTGGTCGATGTCAGCGACATGGTCGCCGTCGACGCCGCTTTCGCGCAAATTCATCACGACCATGGTCCGGTCACCCATGCGGTCGCCAACGCCGGCATCGTTTGGCGCGGAAACCTTCTTGATATGCCGGAGGAGAATTGGAAACGGGTGATCGACATCAATGTCAATGGTGTCCTCCATGTCTGTCGAGCAGCAGCCCGCCACATGGTCGACAACAATGGCGGTGCCATCCTGACCATGGCGTCCATCGGTGGGATCCTCTCCAAGCCTGAGCGTGCTGCCTACACGACGTCAAAGGCGGCAATTGTGCAGATGACGCGTGCCATGGCACTCGATTTCGCCGCGCACAACATCCGCGTCAATTGTATCGCGCCCGGGCTGATCAAGACGCCCATCCAGGAGGCGCAGGCTAGAGCCTATGGTGAGGGTTTTGTGACGCAGCTAGCAGCCCGCGCAGCAATGCGCCGGCTTGGGGAACCCGAGGAAATCGCCAAGGTGGCGTTGTTCCTGCTCTCGCATATGGCGAGCTACGTGACCGGAGAGACGGTGGTGGTGGATGGGGGGCTGAGCATCCACTACGCCTAGGGCCTGGCAACGATCCGGCGGGGGTCCTCCCAGCTCGCCGGCATGCCAGGCCCCTACTTCTGGAACCGTCGGGTCCGCTCGTTTTCGAGTAGCTCCGGAAAGAAACGCAAGGTAGCGACGATGATCAACCTGCCCACCAGCGCATTTGCCGAGGCCTTCCTCGGAACGAGCTTTCAAATATCGTACGTGGTTCGGGATCTGGAAGCATCGATGCGCCTGTTCACCGACAAACTTCAGACGGGACCGTTTGTGGTCATCGAAGATGCCGCTTCCGACCGGCTGATCGAATATCGTGGAGCCCAGAGCAAGGTGGAGATGTCGCTCGCGTTTAGCTACGCCAACGATGTGCAGATCGAGCTCATTTCGGTTCATAGTAACGGCTCGTCGCCATGGGCTGACTTCCTCAAGGAAGGTCGCGAGGGTTTGCACCATCTCGGCTTCTGGCCGGAACACTATGAGGAGAGTTGCAAGAAGCTGGAGGCGATTGGTTTTGCTCGCGAGTGTGCGATCAAGACCTCGGACGGCGCCATTAGTTCAATCTACTTCAAAGCCCCTTCATCGCTGGGTCACTTCATCGAGCTTGCGCCCAATACAGCCGGACGGGTTCGTTACTTCCAGGGGATCAAGGCGCTTTGCCAGACGTGGAATGGCGAGCGTCCTGTCCGTCGCTACAGGACACGTGAAGAATATCTTTCATCTGTTGACTGCGCTGCGACGCCAGCGGGATGATTATGGAAACGGGAGGGATATTCATGGACGAAATTGAAGGACTTGGCGAGGCTGTCATCCGCACGATCGCAATGCCCGCCGACACAAATCCTTCCGGCGACATCTTCGGGGGATGGTTGATGGCGCAGATGGACCTCGCGGCCGGTAACATGGCCGCTCGCGTTGCGCGCGGGCGCTCGGCGACTGTGGCTGTGGAGGCTATGTCATTCATGCGTCCCGTAAAGGTGGGTGACGAAGTCTCGCTCTTCGCCCGTCTTGATGCTACCGGACGAACCTCGATGCGCATCTTTGTACAGGCGTGGCGTCGCGATCGCTATGGTGAACATCGTGAACAGGTAACGCACGCGACCTTCACCTTCGTCGCTCTTGACGAGAAGGGCAAGCCCAGACCGCTATAGCTCCGGGAATCATCAAGGCCATGCCAATGCAAGAAAACAGTTCTGATTCCTGTAAAAAATGCTATAATATGAGATAAATTTGATCGGCTGGCACTTCAACTAGGAGGTGTTGCAGTCCGCCAAGGCGGCCTCTGCCCTACGATCGTTTCGGGAGGAATGAATGTTAAGAAGCTTGTTGGTAACCCGGGATTTCGTCGCAGGTTGTCTGTTCGTGGTCCTTGGCCTTGCGTTCCTATGGGGCGGATTCCAGTATAGTTTTGGCACGGTGAAACAAATGGGACCGGGATACTTTCCCGTCGTCCTTGCGTTGCTCCTCATCGCGCTTGGGTTCATTGTCGCGCTCAAGGGTTTTGTCGCGACAGGCGAACCGATCTCCGGTCTGAATGTCAGAGGCATCGTATTCGTCCTCGGTGCGACGTTGGCTTTCGGCCTGCTGATGCGACCGGCTGGGTTGCTGATTTCCGTATTCGTGCTCGCGGCCATTGGAGCAATCGCGAGCGCGCAGTCCAAGATCAAGGGCGCCGCCCTTCTTGCCGCGGGCTTGTCGGCCTTCTGCGTCCTTGGTTTTTGCTACGCGCTAGGAATGCCGTTTGCGGTGTTCGGCTATTGGTTCAGGTAGGAGGAAGACATTGGATCTCCTGACAAATCTAACCATTGGCTTCGAAGCCGTGTTGACGCCGGTCAATCTCGGCTATTGCTTCCTGGGTGTTTTTCTCGGCACGCTGATCGGTGTATTGCCTGGTCTCGGTCCGATGCCGACAATCGCGATGTTGCTGCCCGTCACCTTTGCGTTGTCGCCTGTTACGGCGCTGATCATGCTGTCCGGGATTTACTACGGCGCGCAGTACGGGGGGTCGACGACAGCAATCTTGATCAATCTGCCGGGCGAGTCTTCGTCTGTGGTGACGGCGCTCGATGGTTACCAGATGGCGCGCAAGGGCAGAGCCGGGGTGGCCTTGGCAACGGCGGCAGTCGGCTCATTCTTCGCGGGCACTGTCGCGACATTCGTACTTGTACTCGTTGCGACTCCCCTCGCCCATATGGCCTTGAAATTTGGTCCCGCTGAGTACTTTTCGATGATGTGCCTTGGCCTCGTCGCTTCATGTGTGCTGGCACGCGGCTCTCTCATCAAGGCGATCGGGATGATCGTCCTTGGATTGCTCCTCGGACTGGTCGGGACTGACGTGACGACAGGCGCGCTTCGCTATACGCTCGGCATTCCCGACCTCGAAGATGGGATCGATTTGGTCATCGTGGCGATGGGCATGTTTGGGCTGAGCGAGATCATCCGAAACCTCGAGCACGCTGAACACAGGGAAACGGTTGTCACCAAGGTCTCCGGGCTACGGCTCGGCTTGCAGGATCTCAAGCAGATGGCGATGCCGGTGCTGCGCGGAACTGCTCTCGGATCAATCCTCGGCGTGCTTCCGGGAGGTGGCGCCATGCTCTCGTCCTTCGCCTCCTATGCACTTGAGAAAAAGATTGCCAAGAGGCCTCAAGAGTTCGGTCATGGTGCCATTCAGGGCGTTGCCGGCCCGGAAAGCGCAAACAACGCTGGCGCGCAGACGTCATTCATCCCCATGCTGACCCTGGGCATTCCGTCGAACCCGCTCATGGCTTTGATGATGGGAGCGCTTGTCATTCAGGGCATCCAGCCGGGACCCACGGTCATGACCGAACAACCGGAGTTGTTTTGGGGGGTGATCGTATCCATGTGGATCGGCAACCTGTTTCTCGTGATCCTCAATCTGCCGCTGATCGGCATTTGGGTGAGGTTGCTGACCGTGCCTTATCACGTGCTCTTCCCCGCCGTTCTGGTCTTTTGCGGGATCGGTGTCTACAGCCTTGGAAACTCGGGCTTCGACGTCGGACTGCTCGCACTTTTCGGTTTGGTTGGTTACATATTTGCAAAGCTCGATTGCGAACCCGCCCCGTTGATACTGGGCTTTATGCTCGGTCCAATGATGGAGGAGAACCTTCGCCGCGCGATGCTGTTATCTCATGGCAACGCGCTTGTGTTCGTCGAGCGGCCGATCAGTGCGGTTCTTCTGGTTCTGGCGCTCGCCTCGGTATTGCTGATTGCATTGCCGAGCCTGCGACGCACGCGCGAAGTCGCGTTTACCGAAGATTGAAGGTGTCAAGGAAGAGATAAATCCAATCTGTATGTCAAGGGAGGAACTATGACCTACATTGCAAAGAAACTCGCCGCTGGCGTTTGCGCTGGTGCACTCTTGGCTCTCGCCGGGCCGTCCTATGCTGACGATTACCCGTCCCGGGCGATTGAGGTAATCGTCCCGCTGTCAGCCGGCGGCGTCAGTGATATTGCAGCGCGCAAACTGGCCCCGGTGTTCAGTCAGGTACTTGGCGTTCCTGTGGTCATCGAAAACCAGCCCGGTGCGGGTGCGACGCTCGGAACCGCCGCCGCCGCAAAGGCAGAGCCGGACGGCTACACTATGGTCCTGGCTGCCGCCTCTGCCTTCTCCATTAACCCGCATCTTCGAAAGAGCCTGGCTTACGACCCAGTCAAGAGTTTCGAGCCGGTGTGTCGAATTGGCGGATCTCCGAGCGTGCTGGTGGCAAATCCATCGCTGCAGGTAAAGACGTTGCCCGAGTTGCTGGACAAAGCAAAGGCCGAGACCCTCTCCTTCGCTTCGGCGGGTCCGGGTACGCCGAGCCATCTGGCGCAGGAGCTCCTCAAGGCGCGGACAAAAATCGAGATCATGCATGTCCCCTACAAGGGCACCTCCCAAGCTGTAACGGATACGATCGGCGATCATGTGCCCCTGTTGTTCGAATCACCAGGTCCGCTGCTCGGGGCTATCCGTGCGAAAGAGTTGGTGGGTCTTGGCGTCATGAGCCCGAAGAGGCTTCCGTCGATGCCGGATGTGCCGACATTCGAAGAGCTGGGCTACAAAGACATGGAGCTGATCGGTTGGATCGGTTTTGCGGTGCCGGCCTCCACGCCCCCTGACGTGGTGGATAAGCTTGAAGCAGCGTGCAAGACGGCAGTCACGTCGCCAGACTTCCAAAAGCTTGCCGACGATCAGGGACTTCTTGTCGCCTATGCGCCACACGAGGAGTTTCGCAAGCATATCGAAAGCGAGCTGAAGAAATGGGGTGACCTGATCCAGCAATCCGGCCTTCAGCCTGAATAGATCGGAATCTGTGAAGCAGGTCTTCGGACCTGCTTCCGCCCCGAAGGCAATCCCGTGCACCATCTCAAGTCCAAACGTCGCTCTGACTGCGTCAGCGTGTTTTCATTCGCGGCAACCGATAACCGCCTTCGCACTCACTTCAGATTTACCCCCTAGGACAAGATGATGTTCAACTCTTTTCGAAGCCATGCACCAAGGCGATCACCGCCTTCACAAAAGAGGCTCGCTGTCCCGTGCGTGCAAACTTTCGAGCAGCGCCACTTCACCGGCGACAACGATACGACGCGTTCCATAGGGCTTGGCGTCGTCTGCAGCCATCGCGCGCGCGATCGTGGGTCCTTCTGCCGCTGACGGTCGAAGTTGAGTGGCCGTGGACCCCCGATTAGACCGGCTGCTTCGTCTGGACCACGCCGGCCCCCGCTCCTACCGTCTCGGAATCCGCCGAAACGTCTACCCTTTACATCGGGGTGTAATGGCGTGACAGCTGGATCACGAGTGCGCAAGGATCTGTGTGTCAGGCGGGCTAAGCTGTTAGCCCGCCGCGTACAAAACGCGGGCTGGAAGGGTCAAGCCCCGAGGTCACGTCAAGCTGAAGGGTTAAGTCACTGGCAGAGCATCTTGCCGTTATCAAGCACTGTTTCGCCGTTGCGGCTACTCATCGCCTTGAAGGAACCATCCTTCCAAGCTTCTATAACGAGGCTGTCGCCTGGGAAGAAGGGGGCCGAGAAGCGCATCTCAGTGGCTCGGAGGCGGGCGGGGTCATCGTGCGCGAGCAATCTCATCAACACCTGGACGGCGATGCCCGCCACGCACATGCCATGCAAGATCGGCCGCTCGAAGCCGGATTCTCGGGCCATTTCGGGGTCGGCGTGCAAGGCGAAAAGATCGCCGTTCAACCGGTAAACCAGCGCCTGATCCAAATTCGTCGCAACCTCGACGCGGAAATCGGGGTCGGTGCGTGGCAGCGCGTGCGGCGCGGGAAGTGGCGTCGTATCGCCGCCAAATCCGCCTTGGCCGCGCAAGACATGGACTTGTGTCAATGTCGCGTAGCGTTCTCCCGTCCCGGCATGTTCAATGACCCTTTCGGAAACGGCCATTGCGTGTTTTCCCTCGCCCCGATCGACAAGCTTCACCAGCTTTGTCTTCCCGATCACCTCCCCTGCTGCAGGCAGGGGTTTGTGCCATTCGACGGACTGCATGCCATGAAGGACACGAGTAGGGTCGATTGTTGTGTCCGGTCGAACAAGCCAGAAACCGGGATAGCCGAGCACCAGTGCCATGGAAGGCAGCACCAGCTGGGCGTCGCCTTTCAAAGGATCGACAAATGCCAGACGATGCTCATCCAATGGATCATGGCCCATGCCGACCGACAGCGCATAAAACGCGCTGTCTTTGGCGGTGTAAGTCTGGTGGATATCCTCGACCTTGTAGGACAAAAGATGCTTAGCGTCGATCGCCATGAGTTCAGCCTCTCGAGGGAGCTTCGAAGAGCGAAACCACGCATGCCGCCTCTTCAAAGCCATAAAAGCCGCCGCCATTTTCGCAAAGTCCGATGCGGGCGCCTTCCACCTGGCGCTGGCCGGCTTCGCCGCGCAGCTGCGTTACAATTTCATTGACCTGGATTGCCCCCGTAGCACCGATGGGATGCCCCTTCGACAGCAGCCCACCAGAAACGTTGATCGGGATACGCCCGCCGAGCCGCGTTGCGCCGCTTTCGGCCAGAGGGCCACCTTCTCCATACGGGGCAAAACCGCAATGTTCGCTCTGCATGATTTCGGCAAATGCCGTGGCATCGTGAAGCTCAGCAACGGATACGTCGGAGGGGCCCAAGCCGGCGAGCGCGTAGGCGCGGTTGGCGGCCGTCCTTGTCAAATGCTTGTCCAGTTCATCCGGCTTCCGGTTGCTACCACTACTGACCGCCACGGCCCGAATGCCAACCGCCCGTTTGCGATCAAAACGGTCCATGGCGCGTTCCGAAACCACCACCAGCGCTGCCGCACCGTCGCTCATCGGCGCGCACATGGCACGCGTCATCGGATATGAGATCAACTTGTCAGCGAGCACCTGCTCACGATCCATCGGCGTGCGGTACTGCGCAAGTTCGTTCCATTGCGAATGCCAGTGGTTCTTGGCGGCAACTTCGGCAATCTGTTCCTCAGTGGTGCCAAAGCGATGCATATGGTAGCGCGCCATTGCAGAATAGATGTCCATAAACACGGACCGCTGACCTGTCAGGTTCAAGGCCTTCTCTGGCAATGGAAGATCTTCACCAATCGCCAGCAGAGCTTGCATTTGCTGATCGGCGAGCTCCCGATCCCAGCTGCCCTTGAACGCATCGAACATCTGCTGTTCCTTGTCGCGGAAGTTCATTTTTTCCGCCCCGACTACCAGAACAACGTCGTGAATTCCCGAGCGGACGGCCGCCCAGGCTTGTGCAAGCCCCGAGCTCGAGCTCGCGCATGCATTGTCAGTATTGAAGATTGGAATATTTTCGAAGCCGTAAGCGCGCAGCACGGTTTGGCCACGGATGTTGTGCTGACCTTCCAGCACGCCGAGCCGCGTGTTACAGAACCATGCGGCCTCGATCGCATCAAGTCCAATACCAGCATCAGCCAAAGCGACGTCTATCGCGCGCGCGGAAAGCTGCTTGACGCTCTGATCCCAGTGCTTTCCAAGGGGGGTCATTCCAATTCCGGTAATGTAGGCTTCGGTCATTGTCTCATCCTCTCCTAGTAGCGGCCGCCCGTCACATGCAGCACGTCGCCGCTGATGTAGCCTGCCCGTTCCGACACAAGAAATGCGACCGCGTCGGCGACGTCTTCAGGCTCTCCAACACGCGGTATCGGCGTCGTTTTTTCCGCATTTTCCTTGATCTTTTCCCAATGTGGCAGGGACCTGATCATGTCCGTATTGATGATCCCGGGCGCGACCGCATTGACTGTGATGTAATTACGTCCGGCCTCCAGCGACATCGCACGTGTGAAGCCGATGATCCCAGCCTTGGCGGCCGAGTAGTTGGCTTGGCCGGGATTGCCGAGGTGGGCACGCGACGATATGTTGACAATGCGACCCCACTTGCGCTCATTCATATGCGGCAGCACGGCCTTGGTGCAGTTGAACGAGCCCTTCAAGATCACATCGACGACGATGTCCCAATCTGCTTCGGACATTTTCGTGATGCGCATGTCGCGCGTTAGGCCCGCATTGTTGACAAGGATGTCGATTGAACCGAAGGCTGCGACAGTCTCATCGACCATCGCATTGACATCAGCCTCCTTGACCACATCGACCTTGATCGCCTTTGCCTTGCCTCCATCCCTGCGCAACGCTTCAGCTTGTCTTTCTGCATTTTCCAAATTGATGTCAGCTACGACAACATTGGCGCCTTCGGCGACCAGTCTCGCCGCGATCGCCGCACCGATACCGTTTCCCGCGCCCGTGACGATCGCGGTCCTACCCGTCAAGCTCAATTCCATCTCAGATCTCCTTGCCCTGTGGCCCGGTTGTCGACCGGGTCCTCAATTCTTCAAAAGCACCAAGCCGTCTACCGCGACCACCCCCTCGCCCTTCGCCTTGACGAAGAGCGGGTTGATCTCCGCATCGGCGACCGTGTCGAGACCTGCCAGTTGCGAGATCTGGACAATTGCCTCTGCGAGCGCATCGCAATCTCCCTCCGGCAGCCCGCGATAGCCGCGGATGGTCGCCAGCCCGCGGACTTCGGCGATCATCTCGTGAGCCTCTTCTAGCGTTGCAGGTGCCAGTCGGATGGCCGCGTCCTTGTAGATTTCGGCGAGGATGCCGCCGACGCCGAGCACGACAACGGGGCCCACTTCGGGGTCTTGTCTGACGCCGAGTATGACCTCCGCCAGGGCGCCACGCTCCATCTGCTGGACGAGAAAGCCCTCTATTTTGGCTTGGGGATGTTTCTTGCCGACACGCTCGCTGATCGTTTGGATAGCCTGAGTGAGTTCTTCGGCATTGCCGATGTTCAAGACCACGCCACCGGCGTCCGTCTTGTGGGGCACATCAGCCGACAGGATCTTGGCAACCACCGGAAAGCGGAGATCGGCTGCATCGCCCGCGGCTGTTAGCGTCCTCGACGCTGCGGTTGAGATGCCGATCGACTTGAAAATCTCGCCGGCGTCAGCCTCATTTGGCTTTCGTCCGCCCAATGCGGCAATGACCTTCTTTACGGGTTCCAACAAAGCTTCATCCGGCTCCGGGCGCAGAATCGGAGGCTTCCAATTCGCCCAGGCATTAACCGCATCCGCACAGGTTTCGGGGGTCCTGAAGCCCGCAATGCCTGCATCGGCCAATTGATCAAGGCCATCTTTTGCATGCGGCGCAATGAACACGGCCAGCGGCTTACCATGCTTGTCTGCCTCGACGAGAGGACCGACGGTGATCTCAGGCTGGAACTGAGCGGAGCTGCCGGCGATCGCGACCAACATGTCGCAGTGATCAGAGGCGAGCAGCGCTCCGGCGACCGCACTATAAACTTCAGTCTTGGTTCCTGCCAAAGTCAAGTCGGTCAGTCGACCGCGCGGAATAGTGATGTTCTTTTCGGCCAGATCATGGACGATCGATTCAGGTGGTGCAACAACGTCGACGCCGAGAGTGCCCAGCCGGTCAACCACAGTCGCTGCGCCGCCGCCGGTCGTGGTCATGACCGCGACGCGATGGGTTGACGAAGGTCTTTGCCCTTTCAGCATCGCCGGAAGCTCGAACAATGTCTCCAGGCAGTCGACCCTGAGAATGCCGTTTGCCTGAAAGAATGCGTTGGCAACCTCGTCGCCTCCTGCCATCGCTCCGGTGTGCGATGCTGCTAGGTCGCGGCCCACGTCAGATCGGCCGAGCTTGTAAGCGATGATCGGCTTACCCTTCTCCACGGCACGCCGGGCGGCTTTCGCAAGCTTTGGCGCCATCCGGAAGGTCTCAAGGAACAACAAGATCGCGCCGGTCTCCGGATCATCGACCAGCCATTCGGCGATTTCGCCGACGGACAAATCGCATTCATTGCCAATCGAGACGATTTTCGAAAAGCCGACGCCACGTCCAAGACCGCGAGACATCAAGCCGCCGGTCATGCTGCCAGACTGCGAAATGATCGCGAGCGAGCCCGCCACGATATCGAGTTTCTCTACAGCGGCGTTGATCGACAACGCACAGGATGGCTTGCTGCTATAAATTCCGCTGCAGTTGGGCCCCAGGAGGCGCACGCCACCAGCGCGCGCCGTGCGCAGCATCTCGTCCTGGATGCGACGTCCCTCGTCACCTGTTTCAGCAAAACCGTCGGTAAAGATCGTGGCGATCGGAACCTGCTTCCTGGCGCATTGCTCAATAGCCTCCGGTACCGCGGCTCGCGGCACCATGATGAACGCGTGATCGACTGCGACCGGTACATCGAGCAGGGACGGATAGGCGCGATCGCCGCCCACCTCGTCTCGGTTTGGGTTGATTGGGATGATCGTGCCCTCGTACCCGTGCTTGCGAAGCGTACGCTGCGGTCGCGATGTATGTTTCTTCTGGTCGGCCGAGGCACCGATCAATGCAATGGTGCGCGGAGAAAACAGAGCTTCGAACTGCCGCTTCTCGTGTGAGTTCACGGTGATCCTCCCTATGTTGTGATTTTGAGGTGCTACGTCCGCCGGAGCGGTTCCATTAAGATATGTCACAGTGTGGGACTTTTTGCAAATCCTTATCTGTGCATGATTGCTGTTAGCCCGAGCATTTTAGGAGAACGACTGGCCGGGAATTGCTTCAATTTCGATAGCGCCCTGGCAATGCCCGTTTGACGTCAACCGCCTGCTCATGGTCGCGCCACGGGGCTAAGACAGTTTGCGACCGACGTCCGAAGCAAGACGCGCATCGATGGTGTCGGACCGTTTCGCCGCAACTGACGAACGGCGAAGCCAGGTGATGATCTCGCCGACGACCCCGCGGCGGAAGAGCAAGACGCACGCCGCAAACACGGCTCCTTGCGCCACCAAAACCCACTCGCCGAGGAACGCGAAATAATAGATCAGTCCGAAGACGATAAATGCACCAAGGATCGGGCCGTAAAGCGTTCCCATGCCACCAATCAGAACCATGAGCAGTGCCTGGCCCGACATCGACCAGTGAACGTCCGTTAGGTTTGCGCTTTGGGTAACGACTGCTTTCAAACTCCCCGCCAGCCCAGCCAAGGCGCCCGAAATGACAAAGGCTGTCAGCTTGTAGCGGTTTGCCTTGAAGCCCAGGGATAAGGCCCGTGGCTCATTGTCCCGGACCGCCTTTAGAACCTCGCCAAACGGTGAGTTGACGACGCGGCCGATAGCAAACACGGTGACAAGAAACACTGCCGAGACGATCACGTAAAGGACCGTCGGATCTGACAGCGGGAAGACCCCGAGAAAGTTTGATAATGGGACATTCTGGATACCATCCTCGCCATGCGAGAACGGTGCGCGCAGGATCAGAAAATAGATCATCTGTGCGATACCCATGGTGATCATCGCGAAGTAGATACCTTGGCGGCGAAGTGCGACCAATCCGACCAGATATGAGAGAGCCCCCGCCATCATCACCCCGGCAATCACCGCTAGTTCGGTAGGAACCTGCCACGCTGAGCTAAGATAGGCGACGGTATAGGAACCGGCACCCAGAAACATCGCATGTCCGAACGACAGAAGACCGACGCAAGACACAAGGAAGCCCACCGACAGCGCGTAGATTGCAAAGCACAATGCCTGCAAGACCGTGAACTTGTAGATGAGGAAGAAAGCCGCAAGCAGTCCGACGGCGAGCATGAGCCCTGTCGCCTTCACCCCTGAAGGGGTTACGTCGAAGATCTCATCGTTTTCTGCGGCATTCTTCGGGCTGTTCACGGTCCATCCGAACAGACCGGCTGGGCGAACGATCAAGATAAGAACCATCAACACGAAAATCGCAAGAGAGGAGGCCTCGTGGTAGAAGTAAGCAACGACACCTTCCAAAAGCCCGACAATGAAACCGGTGATGATGCTTCCCGAGATCGACCCCATGCCGCCGATGACCACTACCGCGAAGACGACGACGATCAGGTCATTGCCCATGAAGGCTTGTGGCTGATAGATCGGGGCTGCGAGGACGCCCGCAAGACCGGCAAGCGCCACGCTGACAGAATAGGTCAGTGTCACCAGCAAAGGAACCTTGATGCCGAACGTCCGGACGATCTCTGGATTTTCCGTGGAGGCCCGAAGATAGGCTCCAAGCTTGGTCTTTTGAATACAAAACCAGGTCGCGCCGCAGATAAAGACGGCAAAGCCGAGAACCCACAGACGATAATAAGGGGCGACCATGAACGGCAGACGAAGCCCGCCTCGCAATTCCGGCGGCGGCGAGTAGGGTAGCGCCACGAGACCGAAGAAGGCCTGAAACAGCCCCTGGATCATCATCGAAAGCCCGATGCACAAAAGCATGCCGTATAGCGCGTTCAGTCCGGCGACGCGCGACAGCAAGAACCGCTCGACGACGTAGCCCGAGAAGCCGACAAGCACCGGTGCTATACCAAGGGCCCACCAATAGCCAAGACCAAGATGCTGAAGCAACAGCACTGTGGCGAATGCACCCAGCATGTATTGCACGCCGTGAAGGAAATTGACGATGTGAAGCATGCCAAAAATGACGGCAAGCCCAAGGCTAAGCAGAGCGTAAAATCCCCCGTTCATCAGACCTAGGAAAAGGTACGAGAAAAAGAGATTGAGGGAGAAGCCGTCCATGGTTCGTCACCTTGTAAGTTTATCTTTTGCCGCCGAAAGCACCTTCTGGCCGTCAGACAGACAACCAGGCTTTGAGGTCGTCGATCCTTGCGGATGCGGCGCTTTTGTCGAGAACATCAACCGTACGACCCTGATCCACGAGGTAGATACGGTCCAGCACAGACATCGCAAACGCCAGGTTTTGTTCGACAAGAAGTATGGTAAAGCCCTTCTTCTTCAGGATGGCTATCGTCTTTGCGATCTGTTCGACGATGACCGGTGCGAGACCTTCCGTCGGTTCGTCGAGCATCAATACGCGCGCGCCGGTGCGCAAGATCCGCGCGATAGCAAGCATTTGCTGCTCACCACCGGACAGTTTCGTGCCCTGGGTCGCCAGACGCTCTTTCAGGTTCGGGAAGAGTTCGAATATCTCCTCGACGGAAAGCCCGTTTGGTCCGATAACCGGCGGAAGGAAGAGGTTTTCCTCGACCGTCAAACTGGAAAATATGGCTCGCTCCTCTGGACAATAGGCAAGTCCGAGCCGACCAATCGCCTCGGGAGGGCGACCCAGAATCGGTCGCCCAAAAAGATGAATCTCACCTGTCGCACGTGGCCCGATGCCCATGATGCTGCGCAACGTGGTTGTCTTGCCGGCGCCGTTCTTGCCGATCAAAACCACAAGCTCTCCTTCGTTAAGCTGGATGTCGACCCCATGCAGAACGTGGCTCTCGTCGTACCAGGCATTCAGTTTGCGCGCTTCCAGGACCGGTGTCTTGTCGGAAGGGACGACTGTCAGGGTTGGCGCTGTTGCAATGTTAGACATGAGCAGAACCCAAGTAAGCGGCCTTGACGTCGGGATTGGCAGACACTGTCGCGTAGTCACCCTCGCAGACGACACGACCGCGCACCATGACCGAGATTCGGTCCGCGAGCTCGGAGATCACCTTGAGGTTATGCTCCACGATCACGATGGTCTTCCTTCCAGCGAGCGACTTGACGAGGCGGGATATGGTCTGGATATCCTCCTGCCCCATGCCCGCCGTCGGTTCGTCGAGCAACAGAATTTTCGGATCAAGGGCGAGTGTGGTGGCAAGTTCGAGCGCGCGCTTGCGTCCATAGGGAAGAAGCGCCGCTGGATGGTGAGCCCAAGTCTCCAGCCCGACCTGACCCAACAGCTGCATTGCCCGATCGTTGTGCTTGTTCATGTGGTCCGAACTGCGCCAAAATTGATGCGTCTCGTTGGCAGCGCGCAGCAAGGCGATTCTGACATTTTGCAACGCTGTGAGCCGCCCGAAGGTTGACGAGATCTGGAACGAGCGGACCATCCCTAAAGATGCGACCTGAGCGGGTCCAGCTGATGTGATATCGATCCCGTCCAGGGTGATGCTCCCCGCCGTCGGAGCGAGGAATTTGGTGAGCATGTTGAACGTCGTTGTTTTGCCTGCACCGTTCGGTCCGATGATCGCATGGATCTGGCCACGGCGAATATCGAGGCTGACCCCATCGATTGCTCGAAAGCCACCGAAGTCGCGCCGCAGTTCTCTTGTTTGCAATATGAAATCAGTTTCCGACAAAGTCGGCTCCTCCCATGCTCACCGAATGCGATCGGACTTACGTCTTGACGAGCGGGCACTCGCTGACGCTCAAGGGGCGAACCGAGCTTTCGCCGGTTACCTTTGAGACGTATTCGTAATCATCGAACTTCGTTTTCGACGCGCTCGGCGACTTGACCTTGTAGAGATACATGTCGCGAACGCACAGACCATCAGAGCGAACCGTTAGGTTGTCGCTCAGAAGATCGTTGACCGGCGTATTGCGCATTTCACGGGCAACCGCCGCTCCATCGGCGCCGCCGGTTTTCGCCACCG
Organism: Rhizobium sp. Root708; assembly: GCF_001429725.1. Classification (GTDB taxonomy): domain Bacteria; phylum Pseudomonadota; class Alphaproteobacteria; order Rhizobiales; family Rhizobiaceae; genus Rhizobium. The sequence goes on from NZ_LMHV01000044.1 coordinate 61,241, forward strand.
CCTTCAAGTAGTGGAGTGCGCCGCTATAACCACACGCGCGCTCGCCATTCGGGGGAATACCGACCTTGTCGATGTAACGCTTCGACCACGCACGGGTCTTCTCATTCTGATCCCAATAGAAGACTTCGTTGACGTAGAGGCCCTGCGCTGCTTCGAGACCGAGCAGTTCGACATCCACCAAGGTAATGCTTGTGGTCGCAAGGGTAGCAGCGCTATCGAGCCCGAATTCCCGAGCTGACTTGATGAGGTTCAAGAGGTCTGTACCAGCAACCCCGACCTGGACGACGTCTGCACCCGAATTGGCAGCAGCGAGAATTGCCGAGCTGAAATCCGAGGCGCCGGCGGGGACCCTGACAGACCCGACGACCTCAGCCCCAAGCGCCTCGAGTGAACGGCGAAAATCTTGTTCGAGCGAAATCCCGAACGCGTAGTCCCAGTTCAGCAGGAACCAGCGTTTCTTGCCCATTCCCACGAATGCTTGGGGCTGAACGCCCGACAGCTGATATGTATCGTAGGTCCAATGAAACGAGGTCGGCGTGCACTGCTTGCCTGTTAGTTGCGAGGAATGGGCATTCGATACAACGGCAACTTTGTTCTTGGCGGACGCAAGTCCCATAACTGCGAGAGCGCAAGCGGAGTTCTGCAGGTCAAAAAATGCCTCGACATTCTTTGTTTCCATCCACTCGCGGGCTATCCCGGACGCGATTTCAACCTTGTTTTGATGGTCGGCTGTGAGCACTTCGATCGGGCGTCCAAGGACCTGCCCACCGAAATCCTCGACAGCCAGCTGGATAGCAGTAATCGACCCCTTGCCGCCGGATGTCGAGTTCACCGACGACTGGTCACACAAGACGCCAATCCGAAACGGTTGCTGTTGCTGTGCGTATGCTGGGTTCATCATTGAAGCGACTCCACCAGCGGCGGCATACTTCAATAGATTGCGTCGGTTGATTTGCATGGAAACCCCTCCCGGTTCGTTGCATAAGTTAAAAATACCGTATCATGAGATTTTATGACGGTCAAATAGCGTTTGTTTTGGGGCTCACGGACCACACCTAAACTGTAAAAAGCGACAAAAGGCGGCTGAAAAGTGGGGAAGTGATGGTCTTCCAGCGGAATTCTGGCGTAATTGATCTCAATTGGCGAGATAATTTAACGGAACGATGAGGGGCTGCGGCGACATGACACGGATTTGCAATGGCGCTTGTCTTTCACTCCCTGTGTCCATCGGTTGCAAGCGCAGTCCGAGACCCTGCAGTCCGATGCTCACGATTGGGCAAAGTTCAGAGCCATCAGAAATCGGTTGGTCATATTGTACGTAGCGATCACGCCGATCAACTCCACAAGAGCGCGCGGATCGCCCATTGCTTCCTTAGCCGTCAAGAAGGTCGAATCAGACACCCGAATGGAGCGCGTCATCTCAATCGCCAAGGCGATCGCAGCCCGTTCTGTCGCGCTGAAAAGAAGGGTCTGCTCGCGGGCGCTATCAATGTCGCGTAGTGCTTCGAGCTGCGTTTGTGATCCACCCGCCTCCAGAAAAACGCGACCATGGATTGCCACCTCGTAGTGCGTTTCCATGACGACGCTGACCGCAACAATCGCCAGTTCACGAAGTCTTGGTTCCAGGGACAGCTGCGATCTGACAGCGCCGGCATGGGCTGTCCATCCGGCGGCGAAAGCAGGACTGTGGAGAAGCAGCCGATCGATGTCGAAGAGCGTGCCTCCGCGCCTCGACCTGATAGCCTGGATGACGTCGGGGGGACTGTCTATGTCTGCTGACACGGGGGAAAGTCTGAGCATCGGCTGCTCCATCTTATCCAATCAGTTGTAGCGCGTGCTCAGGCCACCATCGGCGACAAGCGCATGCCCGGTGATGTAGGAGGACATGTCCGAGAGTAGAAAGACGACCGCATCGGCCACCTCCTCAGGCGTGCCCATCCGCTTCAGGGCGGTCCGCTCGGCGACGGCTGAAACAGTTGCGGACGCGTTGGCTTTTTGAATGGGCGTGTCGATCAGCGCGGGTGCAACGCTGTTGACCCGGACACCTTTTGGACCAAGCTCCAAAGCAAGGGCGCTGGTAAACAGTATGACGCCAGCTTTGGATGCTGAATAAGCAGAACGCCCTTCCCTTACATACATGCCTGCGACCGAGGAAATTGTCACGATCGATCCGCGTTGCTGTTTTGCCATCTGCCGTCCCACTTCGCGGCAAAAATAAAATACGCCGTTCAAATTCACGTCGAGGACTGAGCGCCACGTTTCATCGCTCATCTCGATCACCGGCTCGCGGCCAACAATACCAGCGCTTGCCACCGCGTGGGTGATCGATCCATGCTCACGTGCGGCGAGCCGTAGAGTTTGTTCCATCGCTCGCGCATCGCAGACATCAACGACGTAGGCGAAGCGTGATCCGTCTTCGTCCTGGTAAAGATCGCGCGCGGCAGCCTCCAAGAGCCCGGCATTCAAATCGAGCAAAATTGGATAGGCACCCAGCTCGCGCAAGCGCCTGCAGATCGCAAGCCCAATGCCCGATGCTGCTCCAGTCACTGGCACGATTGCGCCTTCCAAATTGATGGTCGCCATTGTCACGTCTCCTCTCCAAACGAAACTTTCGCTATTCCCCGCTGCCTTCTCGCCCGAGCAACCGGGGTATCGATTGCGTCGTGTCTTCTGGAAGTTCAGCCCTCCAGCAAGAACGCAGCCGCCCGTTCGCCGATCATGATCGATGTTGCGTTGGTGGGCGCCGAAACGATCGATGGCATGATCGACGCATCGGCAATCACCAGTCCATCCAGCCCATGAAGCCGAAGCCTCGCATCGACAACAGCGTCGGGTCCGGTGCCCATCCTGCATGTCCCGACCGGATGGTACACGGATCCTGCTGCCCCTCTTATGTAATCCAGAAGTTCGGCGTCGCTGGACACATCCAAGCCAGGACGTTCCTCGCGCTCGATTTGGTCACTGAGCGGATTGCAGGCGACAATTCGCCTTGCTATGCGCAGTGAAGCGATCAGAGTTTGCCGGTCAAGCTCACTCTCGAGATAATTGGGCGCAAGGAGAGGTGCTTCGCGCCAGCTTGCCGAGCGGACCCGAACAGAGCCGCGGCTTTCCGGGCGCAGTTGGAAAGCAGATACCGAAAAACCCGGGAAACGATCGAGCCCTTTGCGGTAGTCCGTACTGCTGAACGGCATGAACATCAGCAAGGCGTCCGGGCGATCCAGACCGGGGCGCGAGCGGATGAAGCAGCCCGACTGAGCCCCCGAGGATGTCAGCGGACCGCGCCTGAAGAGGGCGTATTGCAAAGCCATGGCGACCTTGCTCATAGGGCTGCGCACCTGAGAATTGAGTGTCTTGCGCCGGCTCTTCATCACCAGACGCGCTTGGACGTGATCATGAAGGTTCGAGCCCACTCCCCGCAGCTCGTGCTGCACATCTATGCCAGCCTCGCGCAACCATTCACCGCGCCCGATACCCGATCGCTGCAAGATGGCTGGCGTGTTGATAGCGCCCGCAGACAAGATCACTTTTTGCCGCGCCTGCGCGACGGCCGGCCCCTGGCCCATCGTGTAGCGAACCGCATTGACGCGCCCGTCTTCAATGAGCAACTGCTCGACCTGCGCATGCGTGCGCAAGACAAGGTTCCTTCTTGCTCGTGCGCTTGACAGGAAAGCGACAGCGCTGCTTGAGCGGCGCCCGTTTCTCGCTGTCATCTGAAAGTATCCAGCGCCGTCCTGGGTCTCCCCGTTAAAGTCGTTGTTGCCCGTGAACCCTGCTGCCAAAGCGCTGTCGACGAAGGCGCGGCATAGCGGATTGCGGTCCACGAGGTCGGAAACAGCCAACGGTCCACCCTGGCCGTGATAGGCATCAGCACCATTCTGCTGGTCTTCCGATCGACGAAAGAACGGCAAGACGTCGGCATAGCTCCATCCGGGGTTACCATCCTGACGCCAGTTGTCAAAATCGGCGGATTGTCCGCGGCAATAAACCAGACCGTTGATGGAACTCGATCCGCCAACGACACGACCCGACGGGGTAAAAATGCGCCGGTCTGAAAGTGACGGCACCGGCTCGGTCGTGAACTGCCAGGTCAGGCTCTTGTTGACGAATGTCTTTCCAAATCCCATCGGCACGTGGATCCAGAGGTTGCTATCTGGCCCGCCGGCCTCAAGCAGGAGGACGCTATGCCGGCCGGATTCACTAAGGCGACTGGCTGCTGCGCAGCCGGCGGAACCAGCGCCGACAACGATGAAGTCGAAAATTTCCATGCCTACGCTACCATCCTCACGGGCTGACACCCGAAGGTGGCAGGCCGCGCACACGCTCATTTGTATTGTAATAATCCCACAATACAGGATAACAAACTATATTCAAGGGATTTTGTCGTCCGTCGGCTGCTGCCTATGCGATTCGCCATCTACCAAAATGCCATCATACGGGATAAATCACCATGGTGGTGACTCCACGCTATTCGCTCGGCAAATTGCGAGGTGACGGAATGCGACAGAGGCGAAGTCAAGAGGTGCTCGAACGAGTCGAGCGCTAGCGCGGCATGGCGCGGGTGGACGCGTATGCTCGCCGAACGTGATCCTGACATGCTTAAACGCTTGCATGAGATCGTCATGCACGTTCTTTATGAGCGGCAGACGCTACCACTGAGGTTCAAGTACGTCTTGATGATGTGCTTGAACGCCTTCCAATTCCACGAATTTGGCGTTCGAGCTCAAACGCGCGCGGCTCTTCAAAATGGGGCAAGCGAATAGGAAATTTTAGAAGCGCTGGAGATCGTTGCGATTTCGAATCTGCATGCAATGTCGAAGGCTCTTCCAATGGTCATGGAAGAAATTCAGGCGTTCCGCGACAGTACGGGCGTGCAGTAAGAGCACTCTGCCGCGGTCCAGAGCTGAGGTTCGATAAATCAGGTAAACTGAAACGGCGCGCAGGAGGCCCTGTGCGCCGCCGACAGTTTCCGGGGACTTCAGATCCCGGCCATGCAGATATATTTGACTTCCATGTAATCATCGATGCCATAGTGTGAGCCTTCACGGCCCATACCGGACTCTTTGATGCCGCCGAAGGGCACCGCTTCGTTGGCCATCAACCCGATGTTAACGCCTACCATGCCGGTTTCCAGCGCCTCGGCGACGCGCCAGATGCGCCCAATGTCGCGGCTATAGAAGTAGGATGCCAGACCGAACTCGGTATCGTTAGCCGCGGTGATAAGTTCTTCCTCATCGGAAAAGCGGAAGATGGATGCAAGTGGTCCGAAAGTTTCTTCGTGCGAAACCTTCATGTGGGCATTTGCCTCGCCGATCACCGTTGGCTCGAAGAAAGTCCCACCAAGAGAATGCCTCTTGCCCCCAGCGAGGAGCTTCGCCCCTTTCTCCAATGCGTCGGCGATATGCTCTTCCGTCTTACGGACCCCGCTCATGTCATGCACGGGGCCGAAGGTTACGCCCGGCTCAGTTCCCGATCCAACTTTCAATTCCGCGACCTTGGACAGGAATTTTTTGACGAACTCGTCGTATACCTTATCGTGGATGTAAAACCGATTGGTTCCAACACACGCCTGTCCGGTGTTGCGAAATTTCGACCCCATGGCGCCGGCAACGGCGGCGTCGATGTCGGCGTCATCGAAAACAATGAAAGGTGCATTGCCTCCAAGCTCCAAAGCGAGCTTCTTCACTGTTCCAGCGCACTGCTGCATCAATGTGCGCCCGACCTGGGTCGATCCCGTAAACGAGAGTTTTCGCACTACTGGGTTCGAGGTGAATTCCGCACCGATCTCACGCGAGCCACCTGTGACCACGCTGAACACACCGGGCGGAATGCCGGCGCGGTCGGCAAGCTCAGCCAGCGCCAACGCGGTGAACGGCGTGGTGCTCGCCGGACGGACGACCATGGTGCATCCTGCAGCCAGGGCCGCGCCGGCTTTGCGGGTGATGATCGTGTTGGGAAAGTTCCAAGGTGTTATGGCAACGCAGACGCCGATCGGTTGCTTTATCACAACGACCCGACGATCGTTCGCTGGCGTTGGGATCGTTTCACCATAGGTCCGCCGTGCTTCTTCGGCAAACCATTCGATGAACGCGGCGCCGCTTACCACCTCGCTTTTCGCCTCCGCCAACGTCTTGCCCTGCTCAGACGTGAGGATGAGAGCGAGATCGTCAGCGTTTTCGATGATCAAGTTGAACCAGCGGCGCAGCAGTTGCCCGCGGTCTTTTGCAAGAACTTTCCTCCATTTTCGTAGCGCGATGTCGGCCGCCTCAATGGCGCGTCGTGCCTCTGCGCCACCCATTTTGGGCACCGTGCCGACGGCCGCTCCGGTCGCCGGGTTGGTTACGGTTATCGTTTCTGCATTGTCGGCGTTGATCCATTTGCCGTCGACAAAGGCTGACATGCGCAAAAGTGTAGGGTCTTTAAGGTCAAGCTTTGTCATCAGACTGATCTCCTCACTCGCCGGCGTGCTTCTCAAATGTCGGCATCTCGAATGCCCTGCCGGTCTCGCCTGCAACGAGCCCGGGCTTCCACGTTTCGTCCCAGTTCTTCGGATAGGGGTACCAAGCCGAGCGGTATTGCGGCGTCTCGATTTCGGTTGCGACACTAATGACTGTTGGCAGACCGCTTGCCATGGCCGCTTCGAAAGCGGGCTTGAAGTCGTCGGCCTTTTCGACGCGAACGCCAACGCAACCCATCCCTTCGGCCATCTTCACAAAATCCGGCCCCCAAAGTTCGGTCTCGTCCTTCTTGCGGTAATCGCAAAGCGACTCGCGTCCGTAGATCTTGAACATAGCCTCGCGCTCGATCTGCAACGACTTATTGTCGAAGACGATCGCGATGACAGGAAGCTTCTGCTCAACAGCCGTCAGCATGACCGTATTGCGCATGATGAAGGCTCCGTCCCCCAACAGGGCGATCGCCGGTTTTCCGCCACTGGCCATGCTGGCGCCGATCGCCGCCGAAGCGCTCCAGCCCATGCGGTGCATAAAGCTGCTGTGGAAGACGTTTCGCGACGAGGCGCGGATAAATGCTGGACCAAAGCTCAGCATGTGGCCGGTATCGAAGGTGATGACGGCATCCGGGCAGGTCTGCTCGACCACCTGGCTTACGTCTTCGCAGACCCGCGCATAATGCAACGGCGAAATCGCGGAGGTGCGCAGGGGCTTGACAGCTTCCTCGAAAGCAGCGCGCTCCTTTTCTAGTTCCGCAGTCCAATCAGCCTTTTCGCCAACACCGGACGCCTTCGCAGCCTTCGTAAACGCTTCGAGTGCAAGCCGGGCATCCGAGTTCAAAGCAACTTCGGTGGGATAAGCGCGACCAAGCTCGTTCTCGTCGATGTCGATATGGATCAATTTGGCGTTGCCGGGAATGTCAAACAACGTCCAGCCGCCCGAATCAATATCGGTAAAGTGGGTGCCCACGCCGATGATCAGATCGGAACGGCGTGCCAGATGGTTGCCATGCAGCGTACCGGCGCGACCAACCGTGCCGGCCGACAGGCGGTGCTTTTCGGGAAATGCCGCCTTGCCGGCCGAGGTTGCCACAACGGGCGTGCCGGTCGCTTCGGCAAAATCCTGTAGCGCTTGATGCGCACCGCTATTGGCGATGCCGCTGCCGAAAACAACGAGGGGGCGCTTGGCGGCTTTGAGGAGTTCGACTGCGGCGGCAATTCCCTCCGGATCCGGACCCGGACGGCGCACGCGCATATAGGGAAGCGGATCGGGAAGGCTATCTTCGGGAATAAGGGCGTGCTGGATGTCGAATGGAATAGCCATGACCACCGGCCCCGGGCGACCCGTCAGCGCGGTCTTGTAGGCGCGCAGGAACATATCGATACACGTATCAGGACGGGTTGCCATGACGGCCTTTTTGCAGATCGGTCGGATCGCGCCAGCAAAGTCCTCCGGTCCCTGGCGATAGGCTTCCTCAATCCCGCCTCGATCGAACCAATGCGTTGCGCCGACGCCAACAAGGGCGAGGAGGCCGATCGATTCATAATATGCGGTTGCAATGGCGGGCATGATGTTGGCGTTGCCCGGCCCGACGCTTGTCGTCACGATCGGAAGCGGTCCGCCGCGCTTGTAACGCCAGTAGCCGTCGGCCAGTTCGACAGCTTGGTCTTCCATGCGCGCACCGATGCAGGTAATGTTCGTCTCGTAGACGAGCGCGTCAAGCAAGCCCCAGTTTCCGTGGCCGTTGAGGCCATAGACAACTTCCGTCCCCATTGTCTCAAGCAGCCGGGCGATGGCCTGCGAGACCGTGATCATTTTCTTTTCCATAGGTGCCTCCTCATGATGTGCGTCTTGCCCGACGGGCGCGAAACGCTTGATCTAGTCGCGAAAAATTGTTGTGCAGGTCGGTAGAGCCTGTGCCGATGGCAGCCGATCGACGCGCTGGAGCAGATCGAAAAGCTCTCGTGCCTCGGGTTCGGAATGGGTAAACTGCGTACAGTCTCGGAACTTCGTCCACAGTTCCTCGGGCGTTAATGGCTCTGCAGCGTAACCGGGAATGGTTGAGATCGGACCACTGTCAATGACTTCACCGCTCTTCAGCCTCAGAGTTACGGTTTCAGTTGGTGAGAAAACCGGATCCCGTGGGTCGTATTCATCGACCGCCTTGAGCTTCACCTTCGGATAGAAGGCCTGCATGTCCGGCCTCTGGACGACCTCATCGGCAATCTCCGGCACGCCGAACTTGCCGAGAATAACCGCAGCCGCAATGCCGAATTGCCCGCTGAACTGGGCTTGGTACTGGTTCTGGGGTTGATCGTGGACGAGCACCGTCACCTGCCCCCTGCCCATCTCGACCTCAACCGATTCCACTTCCTGCGGATCGATTTTGCGACCTTCGAGCATCTTCAACGTTCCCTCGAACGATCGGTGCATGAAGAAACAGCTCGGATGCATCTTGAACTGAAGCTTGTAGCGCGGAAGGTACCACTCCTTGCCGAGCAGAGACGGCGATTCGATATCCGGGGTTCCCCCTGACGAGAAGGCTGCAAGGAAGCCCTGCTTGTTTTCCAAGGCATCTTGCCCACCAGTCATTCCCGCGTCGGCAAGACGCGCAGCGATGACGCCATTCCGAGCCGCCATTCCCGAATGGTAACCTTTTGTCATCGATCCGAAATTGGAAAACAGGCCGCCGGAGTGACTGGCCGCAATGGCGATCGCCATTTGCGCCTTCTCAGCCGACAGTTTTCGAAGCACGGCACAGGCCGCAGCCGCCGCTACCGGTCCAAGAACGGCCGTCGGATGCCAGCCTGCCTTATGGTAGTTCTTGTTCCGTCTCCAGACCTCACACCACACTTCGTAACCGGCGACGAAGGCTGTGACCATCTCCTCGCCAGTCGATCCCAGAACTTCAGCCTCCGCGAGGATCGCTGGAATGATGACCCCGCCCGGATGACCGGACATCGTCTGGCATCCATAGTCGAGAGCGTGAGCAATTGCGCCGGCGAGCAAAGCAGCATCGGGACCGGCGACAAGATGCGATGACAGACAGGCACGGGCCTCTTGTCTGCCCGCCTGCTCAACGAGCGTCTTGCGCAATATCTTGGATATGCGCTGGTCGACGCCGGCCATGATGACGCCCACGGTATCGGCAAAAGCATCTCGGACGACCGGTAGGACTTCGGCTGGAAGCCCGTCATAGCGAATTGCAGCAAGAAACCGACCTACATCTGCAGTAAGTGCTACCATTTTGGATTCTCTTTCTAAGGCGGCGGCGCAATAATTTGTTTGAACGCGCTGACGCAAATCCCCTGACTTGGCAAGGCCTCAAGCCAAGCCATAATTTAATCCCATATATTGACATTAATTGCCAATCACGTGTGTTTGTCAAGCCGATCGTTTGGTTTTTTGACGGTCGATGTTATCGACGGTCTTGCGGTCACCCGGAACATGCAGTCGTGAACATGATGGCTATGCCGATCGAGGGTCCCTGTGCTGGAGACACGGTGGGTGGCGTCAACGTGATTTCCGGAATGGGAGGGATTCACATTTCACAGCACTCCTCCTTGGGCGCATCGCCGGCAACGCGGCCGCCAAGTGCACAAACCTAGCCCGCATCTGCCGAGCCCCGCAAATTTTGCAGAGCACTCAAATCGGCGGCCACCAAGATGGTTCTCTTCGACCTCGACGAGGCGAAGAAGAAGCAATAACTCAGTGCCCGAGGAAGTTCGCTGCGCGCTTTTCCAGGAATGCGCGCATTCCTTCGGTCTGATCGTTTGTGTCAAACAACAGCTGGAATGCTCTGCGCTCCAGCAACAACGCGGTGTCGAGCGACGCATCGCCTCCGGTCTGTACCACTTCCTTTATCGCTTTCGTGGCCAAGGGCGGCATAGCGGCAATTTTTTGAGCCAGCGCCAACGCCGTTTGCAAGGCCTCACCATCTTTGGTCAGTTCGGAGACAAAGCCCATCGAGAAGCCGTCGCGCGCCATGATTGGATCGCCGGTAAGAACGTAGCGCATCGTTCGATATTTGCCGATCGTTCGCAAAAGCCGCTGCGTACCGCCCGCCCCCGGCATCACGCCGACGAGTATTTCTGGCAAGCCGAAACGCGCCGTCTCGCCGGAAATGACGATATCACAGGCGAGAGCCAGCTCGCATCCACCACCCAAAGCGTATCCTTCAACGGCTGCAATCACAGGCTTGGTGCAACGGCGCAGAACCGAGAAGACCCGGTCCGTTACGAGCAGCGTGTGATCAATTGCCTTCATATCGACCAGTTCGTTGAGATCGGTGCCTGCGACAAAGCAATTTTGCGTTCCCGTTAACACGATCACACGAACAGCCGGGTCTTGCTCAAGAGCTTGAAGGATGTTCGAAAGTCTATCCTTAACCTCTAGGTTAAGCGCATTTCGCCGCTCTGGGCGGTTAATCGTAACCAGGCTTACGCAATCACTGACGCTGTTTGAATAAACAACCTCTTGTCTTTCTTCGACCATCAGTTCCCCCTTCAATGCGAATGTATTATATCCTATAATGCGGGACAAATGTCAAACGTTGCATACGACAGATTGGACGTCTCGCGCGCGTCTTGGACGACGCCTGATCGGCCGAATAAGCTTGCGATATCCCGCAATGCAGGATATTCTCAAGAACTAGGATTTCTGCAATGCAGCTGCTAATAATGGGGGAATTATGTCAGAAGGACAGATCACGGGCGAGGTCAATTTTGAGGGTGCGGTGTCGCGCTTCATCAATGAATTCAGATGGGCCGACATTGAGCAGGCGTCGGTGCCGGCGCTCAAGGCCCTCATCAAAGACCAGCTCGCCTTGCAAGCCGGCGCAGTCGATCTTCCATGGTCTCGGGATGCGCGCCGGTTTCTGAACAAACCGCGTGCTGGCGCCTCGAGCGTCGTTCTCGAGGCGAGCAAGATTGACGCAGGCGATGCAGCCTACATCAACGCGACCTACGGTCATGGTTTTGAATATGACGACGTCGCCAGCAATGGGCACCCGGGCTGCTGCGTTGTGCCGACTGCTATTGCCGTGGGGGAAGAGCTCGGAGCGTCCTTTGGACAGGTTGTCGAAGCCATGATGGCGGGCTACGAAGTCTATGTCCGGCTGGGTCGTCTCGCTGCGCCCGATCTTGTTAATGCCGGATGGCATGCGCATGCTGTGCTTGCCAATTTCGGTGCGGCGGCGGTTGCCGCCAAACTTTATCGTCTCGATATGGACCAGACGGCTCACGCAATGGCGATCGCCCTCAGTCACGCCTCGGGCACAACGGAGTATACAAAGAGTGGCGGCTCCATCAAACGGATCCATGCCGGCATCGCCGTGCGAAATGGCATTGAAGCTGCTAGGCTTGCAAAGGTCGGGATCACCGGACCTAAGCGATATCTGACGGGGCCAAAGGGGTTTTTCCGCAATTTCATTCGCCGCGATGTGGTCATCGCCGATGCGATGCAGGCCTTTTCGACCGTTCTCGAGCAGCGCATCACGAACATTTGGCTAAAAGCCTACTGCTGCTGCGGCGCTCATCATCCTTACATCGACGCGATGGCGCTCTTCCAGGAACGTGCCGATGACATCGAGTCGGTTGAGGCGGTAATCCAAGGCATGACGCGCACGCTCGGTGACAATCCGCATGCTCAGCAAAACGGCACTGCAAATATCGAAGAGCTGCAATTCAGTTTGACGCTGCAGATGGGCCTTGCGGTGTTGGGAAAGGGAAATGGCTACGCGACCCACAGAGCCTTTCTTGACGGCGATTTTGCGCTGGATGAGGGCTCGCCTGTTGTTGAGTTCTCCCGTCGAATTCGCTTGAGGCACTCCGAGGAGCTCGACCGTCGATATCCGTTCAATTTCGTCGGCGAAGTCATCGTTACCTTCAAGGACGGGTCGAAAGAGGCGGTGTTCATGGAAGGGGGAAAAGGGATGCCGAGCAATCCGTTCACACTGGAGGAGCATCAGGCAAAGCTCGATGAACTCACCGTAAACGCCTTAGGGCCGCACACGGCATCCGAGCTGTTTGCCGTCATCGACCGGTTTGACCCGGACGTGCCGATCGCCGTGCTGACCGATCTGCTGAGGCACCGCTTGACTGTCAGCCAAGCCCATAGCGCAACTGCGTGAGGCCACACTCACAGTGCAGATATCGAGGCGTGGGCAATAGTCCACGTCAAGGGTAGACAAATCATCGTATTATCCAATACTATGAAATAAAATCAGTGACGGGCGAGGCAGCAGACGCCGCCTTATTTCGAGATAAAAGGACGATGGCGAAAAGTTCAGCGAAAACCACCACTGCCCGCGCAGTCTCCGCCACGAAAAAATCGTCAAAGCCGGTATCCGAAGACCTCGGTTCAAATAGCCTCGTTAGGATGCTGAGCCTTCTTGATCTATTTACTGCGGCGGCGCCCGCGTGGTCCAGCGATGGTCTGATCAGAGCACTCGGGACATCTCGGTCAACTGGCTATCGCTATATCAAAGCGCTCGCCGACATTGGTATGCTTGCACCCGTTGCAAACGGACATTACACGCTCGGTCCGCGTATCATTGAGCTCGATCTTCAGATCCGTCATTGCGATCCGCTCTACAAAGCTGCGGGTCCTACATTGAAAAAGTTGGTCAAGGAGACCAATCTTTCAGCCGTCCTTTGCGCGCTTTTCAGCGGTTCGGTTCTTTGCGTGCGTGAAGAGTTGGCACCCGAAAGCCCAGCGCATCTTTTCTCCCGCGGCCAGCGGCGACCGCTGTTTCGCGGCGCGGCCTCGAAGATCATACTGGCCCATCTCGGTCCACACCAGCTTCGCAGCATTTATGCGAAGCACCGTGGCTCGATTGCCACTTCAGGGCTTGGCGCTGACTGGGATGCCTTTCGCGAAAATCTTGCTGACATTCGCCGCGCAGGTTACGCGAAGACGATCGGCGAGTTCAATCCCGACGTCATTGGTATTGCTGCGCCGATCTTCAACAAGGCCGGGCAGATTCTCGGTAGCATCGGTGTCGCCGGGGCCGATTCCAGCTTTAATCGCGAGGAAATCGATCGTGTGGTCGGGATCGTCAGGGATGCTGGGCGTCAGGTGACCGACCGGGTGGGGGTCATTGCAGTCGGAACGGATCGACCGGCACGTGCTGTCGGCTAGTGGCGCCGACTAAACCATCAATGACCCAATGAAATCGGCTTGATCTGCCTCTCCCCGCGTGAAGGCTCGCGAACAAGCTCGTAATGGACTTCAGGCCGCTCGCTACCTTGATGCAGGCTTCGCAAATAGTCGATAAGTTCGGCACTCTCCACTGTCCGCCGCGCGTGCAATCGCTGCGCTTCGGCCCAAGTTGCGACGTAGAAGCGCTCGAACCAGACACAGGGATCTTGCATGTCGCGCGACAGTGCCCACCGCGAAGCTCCGTCGCGTAGCCGGTTGCGTCTCTTGCGGCCTATCGCCTCAAGGAAGTGCTCAACATCTCGTTCCAAAATGCGATAGGTGATAGTCGTGATCACAGGGCCGCTTGTCATCACCATGTCGAGCTTTGGTTGCGGTGCAGACCACTGGTTGTTGGAATCGAGCTTGTCCGGCTTTAGCGGTCGTATCTTGAGTACTGGGGCCAGTCCCGCGCCCAGGATCAGGAACACAGCAGACGCTTCGAGAGAGGCACTCGTTCCGTAGTCGCTTGCCAATCGTCCCCATGCGTAGCTGCCGGCGGCGTTGCCTCCGAAAACGGCCATCTGGAAGATCGCGATCACACGGCTCAATACCCAGCGAGGAGAGGAAATCTGCGTCAAGGAATACAAGGTCACTTGAACAAACACCCAGCTCAGCCCACCGAGCGCGCTCGCGAGCATCGAGACGAGCGTCAGAGGGCTCCAGGCAAGTCCGATGGAAGAGATCGCAAAGCCGAAGAAACCCGCTGCCAGAAACGGCTCCAGCGCAAATCGGCTTCTGACCATGTCAATCAGTAGCGCTCCCGTAACCGCACCGAAGCCAAACGCGCCAAGCAAAGCCCCATATGAGATTGGACCGCCCCCAAGCAGGTCGCGGGCTACCAGAGGCATCAGCGCCAAGACGCCGATGGCAGCGATATTAAAGATCAGAGAGCGAAACATGATAGTCACCAGCAAAGGTGACAGTGATACGTAGCGTATGCCCGCAATCATCGCGCTGGCCAGAGGTTCCGGCGGCAGGGCAGTGTCGCGCTTTCCGCCCTTCCATCGTAGAACAAACAAGAGCACGCTCACATTCGTCAGGGCGCTTGCCGAAAATGCGGCGAACCCACCAGCCATCGCAACGATCGAGCCGCCGATCGCTGGACCAAGACTGCGCGCGATATTGAGGTTGCTGGAGCTGAGTGCTACCGCCTTGACCGCGTGCTTTTTCTCAACGAATTCGAAAACCATGGCCTGCCAGCCCGGATAATACAATGCTCGACCGCATCCCACCATGAATGTGCAGGCTAAGAGCAAGGCAGGCGTCAAGCGTTCGATGTAAGACAGGAGAGCCAGGGCGACACTTACAGCGAGAAGAAAGGTCTGGGCCCAAAGCACAATCTTGCGGTCACCAATGGCGTCCGAGATTGCGCCGCCCGGCAACGACAATAGCATGACGGGCAGTGCTACCGATGCCTGCACCAGCGCCACAAGTTCTGGTCTTCCGTCCATCGCGGTCATCAGCCACGACGCCGCTACCACCTGGATCTGCCAACCAAAATTCGCGCTTAGACCGGCCATCCAGTAGACGAGGAACGAACGGTGATGCACCAGCAGTCCAATTGGCGATTGCGAACGGTCCACATCAGCCTCGCTTCGAACTTTTTTTCGCCCGTGGCAGCGAGCTTCTTCTAGCGACGCGGCCCTGCGAAATTGCGGGTTTCATGGCGAGGCGCCGCTTGCGCGCTAGTAGAGAGACCTCGTAAATCCGCCATCTACCTGCACATTTTCACCGGTAATGAAGCCCGCCAGATCAGATGCAAAAAACGCGACAGTTGCCGCCAGTTCCTCGGGCTTGCCGGCACGTTTCAGAGGAATGTGGCTGACGCGCTCTTCGATGTTGTGCACAGTGTGGTAAGACGATGTCACCACGACAGCTGGAGCAACGGAATTGACAGTCACCGCGTGTTCGGCGAGTTCCATCGAAAGATGTTTGAGTGCCGCTTGAACGCCGGCTCGGTAGACTGTCGATAGCGCGTGGTTTGGTAGCGGTTGTTTGATAGAGGCTGACGTGATCGCGACGATCCGTCCCCATCCCTGACCGAGAAGAAGGGGTGTCAACTTTCGCAGAACCAGGAGTGCGCCTTTCAACTGACCCTGGTAAGCATCTTCCCACCGTTGATCATCCTGTTCAGCGAGAAAGTCAAACATGGGACGTGGCGGCGGCGGCGTATTCAGAATCAGAATCTGTGCGCCCCCGGTCTCACTGACGATCTGTTTCAACCGTTCGATATCATCGATGCTCGTAATGTCGCCGGGGACCACGTCGACCTTCGCATCCGGAATCTTGAGAAGCTGATCCTTCGCCGTATTCAGCTTTCCGAGATCTCGTGCAAACACGACAAGCTCAACGCCCTCCTGAGCTAACCGTTCACACACTGCGTAGCCGAGCCCTGAACTTCCACCGATCACAACAGCGCGCTTGCCAGTTATTCCCAAGTCCATAATATCGTTCTCCTCGTATGTCGGCGACAAGGGTGCGTCAGCCAACACTCACTTTCCGATGCTGTAAATATGTCTCACTATGGAGGATTAATGTCAAGCCGGCACTGCTGCGAGGTTTTGCGGATCCGCCACGATCGGGACATTACGACGGAATCTTCGGATCTTCCGAACCCATAAGACAATCCCACAAAATAGGAGAAAGTTATGAATCCTGTTATCTTCCTGCCATTGCAACAGAACGCTCGGCGCTGTTGCCTCGGGAGCAGGGCGGGTGACAAAGTGACCCACCGGGCCTCTTAGCCTCAAGGCCGTGAGCGCCCAGGTCAACACGAATGATAACCTGACCGCTTGTCTCGCAGGCTCTATGGAAGCCGTTTGCCTAATCCGGTGCAACCGCTTGTGCGTCATCTTACCGGGTTGCACTCAACAGCGTTGCCACGATCGTGCAGTCTCTATTGCTCCGATTTTCCCAAGCGTGCCTCGTGCCTCGTTGCACCAGAACATCTCCAGCTTTCATCAAGGTTTCCGCGCCTTCCAAGATTGCCCAGATCTCACCGTTGACAATCGTGACGATGTCGATTGAATCGGTCGTGTGCATTGCCGGATTGTTGTCTCGTCCAGTTCGATGGTTAGCTCCCCAATCCTCGAGAGACTTGGCATATCCGGCCTTGTAGTCATAAGAGCTGTCCGGCGGGAACGTTGTCGTCACGACGGTGACGCCATTCGGCGGGGGACGGAAGTTGACTTCAGTGATGGAACTTTCCGCCTCGATGCTCACCGGAATAGATCGTGCCTGCCACATCATGTTGACACAATAGGCGTCTCCGACGAACCGTTTGTCCGACAGAGCATCACTGACTATGGTCGAACGGCCATCGGCGCCGACACCCGTGACGACGAGGCGCGAGCGCGCGTTGCGGTGGTCTGTCTGCAGACCGTCCTGTTTTTCGTTTGTCATTGATCTCTCCTCTGTTTTTTCTTGTCAGTGTGGGAATAGTGCTGCCTTTATCATCGTTTCGCGCTCGCCATGAATGCCGCGACCACGCAGTCGGAGCTCGTGCGGTTATGCCATGTATGCTTCGTGCCACGCTGAATGAGGGTGTCGCCTTGCCTTAGAAGAATTTCGCCTGTTTCGACGCAGGCAAAGACTTCGCCCGAGATCACAACAATGATGTCCAACGTGTTCGTCGCGTGCATACTTGGATCGTCCTGCGATCCCGCTGCGGCGTCGGCCTGAAGCTCAGTGAGTGACTTGGCATAGTCCTTGGAGTAGTCCCAGGAGCTGTCCGGCGGGAATGTCGTGATAAAGAAGTTGAAACCGCGTTCTGGTGGAACATTCGTGATCTCGCGGAACGCCCCTATCGCATCGACGGGGATCGGTATTCCTCCAACCCGCCATACCATGTTAACCGTGAACGCATCGCCGACAAATCGCTCCTCGACGACCTCGTCACTCACAAATGTCGAACGACCCTGAGCATCTACCCCTGTCACCACGCGGCGCGCCCTCATCGTGCGATGGTCACTTGCCACTTGCGCTTTGGTCATCCGTTTCTCCCTTGAGGAATTTTGACAATCTCCGCCTCTGAGCTTGTCGTTCCCGGCCGTGCAATGCGGTCATCTTGCCGGACGAGACAGTGTAGCACCCCTATTTCACGGAACCTGCGGTCAAACCCTTGACAATAAACTTTTCGAGAAACAGCCCGACGATCACGAGCGGGAGGACGGATGCGAAACACAGCGCCGCCATCGTCCACCATCCGACGCCGGAAACACCGGTCTGACTGGCGACCATCACCGGCAGGGTCTTGGCGTTCGAACTCGTCAAAAGAGCGGCGAGAAAGTATTCGTTCCAACAAAGGATCACTGACAGGATGAATGCTGCCGCCAGCCCTGGCATCGCCAGAGGTAACACCACGCGAAAAAAGGCTCCCCATGTTGAGCAGCCGTCGACGAGAGCGGCCTGCTCAAGTTCGCGCGGGATGGATGCAAACTGGTCACGCGTGATCCATATGACGATCGGCAGGACAGACAGTGTGTAGATCAAGATAACACCGATGCGGGTGTCGAGGAGATCAACCGCGCGGTACAAGATGAGGATCGGCATTGCCAGCACGGCCGGAGGAAGGATCAGCTGAGATAGGAAGAAAAATGAAATGTCCCTGTTGTGCAGGGGCCCAGCGCGATAGCTGAACCTTGCGAGACCATAGGCCGCCAGGGAACCAAGGACGAGAGACAGCGAAGACGCGCCAAGCGAGATGATGAGGCTATTTTCAAACCTCGAGAAAAATTCCGTGCGTACTGTCGAGGCTTCGAAAATCGTGTCTGGCGAAAAGCCGAGCGAACGCCAGCCGACCCAACTGGGAACGTAGTCGACCCCGGGGATGAGGCGCCCGCGGATGACATCGCGGCCAAGTTTGAACGACGTCGTCAAGGTCCAGTAGATTGGAAACAGGCACACGACGGTCCAAAGGCAAAGGGCCGCGTATATGAGCGACTTCCCGGTCGCCTGTTGCAGACGCTTGTTCATTCGCGATCCTCCTTGTACCGAACAAGGCGTGCAGACGTTCGGATGAGTAGGAGCAAGAACACCGTAATAAGGATCAGGTAGACAATCGCCAGCATCGTCCCATATCCGATGTTTGCTCGATCGCCTGTCATGCGAAAGATGAAGCTCGACACAGTATCTGTCGCACCGCCTGGACCGCCAGCAGTGACATTGATGACGACGTCCGCAAGCTTCAAGAGAAAGATCACTCTGATGAGAATGGCGGTAATCGATACGGGAAGCATGAGCGGAAATGTGATCTGCCAGAACGCTTGCCATGACGTCGCGCCATCAACTCTGGCCGCCTCCTGTATCTCCTTGTCCATCGCCTGTAGCCCAGCAAGCAGGAGAATGATCATGAACGGTATCCAAACCCACGCATCTATGGCAGCGATGCTGATGCGCGCAGCCCAAGGCGAGGTGAAGAAGCTCGGGTCATGCCACCCCAAAAGGCGCATGAAGTTCGAGACCGGTCCTGCGCGAAGATCCATCATCGAGCGACCGATCATCCATGAGATTGCTACCGGACTGAGCATGAACGGCATCAGAAAGGCGACCCGGAAAAATTTTCGTCCGCGAATGTCGGCATTCAGCAGCAAAGCCAGCCCAAAAGCGAGTATATATTGGACGACGACGGTGCTGAGATAGAAGAGCATGTTGGCAAGCGCATTCCAGAAGTAGGTGTCGTGCACCAAGTCGAGTAGGTTGCTCAAGCCGTTGAAATGCGGCCCTGACCTTCCAGCGAGGTTCCAGTCCGTAAATGCGGCGAAAAAGGCAAACACCGTCGGAAACAGCACAATTGCGACGGTGAACAAAATCGCCGGCAGAACGAAGAGAGCTCGCCATCCTGCTTCTCCCCGCGTCAAGATGCGAGATGCACACAACATCACACCCCAGAAGACGTAGGCATAGACAACGGGGCGCCAGGTGTCGAAACCGATGGTGATGATCTCGAGCGTATAAAGAACCTGCAAGGCGAGCATGGCGCTTAAGGTGACGGTCCCAACCACCAAGAGCCCGAAACCGAGCCGTGGATGATGGCGGACTGATGGCTTGGCGGCCTGATTTCGTTCCATGTTTGCATAGTCGATGGCGGTCAATTTCGTGATCCAGCGCTAACTTCGGCACCATTGTGTGTGAACGGGAAGCGCTCACCAAAGTAAGTGCCTCTTATTCCGGTTTAAACCTTGCGTCCGAGCGCCTGCTGGTAAAGCTTAATCTGGCTCTCGCGTCCCAGCTGGTCCGTGATCTTGTTCCAAGCCGCCGCGATGGCGTCAGCTCCCTGCTGCGCTGTCATCCCGCCGGAGTAGATCTTCGCCAAGATTTCTTCGCCTGCACTGTAATATTGAAACGTGCCGGGGATACGCAGATCGAGCGCCGGATTTGGGTGGTTATACGTATCCTGAGTCGCCTTGAGATAGCTGGTGATATAGTTTTCATTGTATCCCGCGCCAACATATTCACTGACCGTGAACTGGCTGTTACGGTAGGGTTGCATGCCCGACGGGTACAGTGAGAGCCAAAGTGCAAGGTCCTTGCCGCCCAGATGTGCGGCGGCTGACCAGGCCGCCTTGTGTTTGACCGGATCGCTTTCCGCTCGCTTCGTCACATAGATGCCGAGCCCGCCGAACGCCATGTTGGGTGCGGCGTTCGGACCGGATGCAAGTTTTTCCCATTTTTGCGTTTTGACATTATACACCTCGTCAGAGGCAGGGTTTACGCTGAACGCAATGCGGTCGCCCACGACCGATTGGTCACTTGTATTGGCATTTTGCCCGATATCCCCCCACCATGAGATCATCGATCCGGTTCCGGCAAGAAACTGCGTGAAGCCCGTTCCCATCCCGTCCATGTTCAGCTGGTCTGAAGGTTCGAAGGGTAGTGCATCAACGACGTCCTGGATTGCACGAACCCAGGCGGGGTTGTTGACGAGTGGCTCCATTGTTTGAGGATCGAAAATCCATGCGGGCTCGCCAGGATACTTCGCGTAGGGCGCGACGCGATCCATCAAGAAGTAAAATCCGAAACCGCCCCAGGGTTTGCAATGGTCGAGATAGCCGTAGACGCTTACCCCGTCGAGTTCCTTGCCGTTCAGGAACTTCGTGGTCGCTTGGACCTGCTGCCAGGTGGCTGGTACTCCCCAGGACGACAAGCCGGCCTTGTCTTCCCCGTATGCAGTCCACGCTTCGGAAAATGAAGGATCAAAAAAGACGTCTGTTCGATAGTTGAAGATGTGGCAGTCGCCATCAACTGATATCCGATAGGTCTTTCCGTCCCAAGTCCCGATCGGCGGTTTCAGGTAATTGACGTAGTCGTCCATGTCAATTTGGGCTGGCACCCAATCCGGCATCTCGGAGAGCAAACCACGTCCTGCCGTATCGCCTTCGAACGGGGGGCCCATCTCCAGCAGATCAAAGTCGACTGTCTTGAGGGCGATCGACTGCTGCAATCTCGCATTGAAAGTGTTGTTGTCCAGATCGATATAGGTGATCTTGGCGCCTGTGTAATCTTCCCAAGCCTTGAGCAGCCCGCGGAACAGGATGATATGAAGGTTTTGGGTGTTCAGGCCCATGAACCTCAGTTCCACACCCTTGAATTCACCGGGCTTGACATTTTTCTTGGTCGGCCCCAAGCATAGCTCCCCTACCCTTTGCCAGTCCGAATCGGTTGGCTGGCGTGCGCCAACGCCGGGCACCTGCGCAATCTGCTTGCGCAGGTCCACATCCTCCGGCGACATATCAGTTGCAAAGAGTGAATTCGGCCAGGTGGTCGCTGCGCTAACAGCCGCCAAGCTTGCGGCGCTTTGGAGAAGCGATCTCCGGCTCATGCGCATGTACTGATCGTAAATTTCCAGCTTCATGGTAGGTCCTCCCAGACTGCCAAAGTGAACAATTTAAGCTTTCAGATGCGTCGGATAACTCCAATCTTTTCGCTGCACGGCAACGATGCATGTAAGCACGCGATATGCTCTTGCCGATTGAGCTGCGCAGCAACGGGAATGATCGACAATCCCGATGTCTTGCAAAGCTAACCCTTGGCCTACCGCGGTGTCAACAGACATCCTGTATAGTGAGATTTTATTTTTCATATTCTGCTGCCTCTCCTAGGCCAGCCTTGGTGCATGCGACCCATGAGAGTGCCTGCTTCAAAGCCTTTCGCGAGGGTGGCGGCGACCAGTCAGCGGAAGGTGATCGTGCCGGTGCATGAAGGTGAACGTCAGACGGCAGAGCGTTCGATATTTTCGATTTTGGCGCTCAATGTCGCACTCCACGTTGCGCTATTGTAAATTGTCTCATTCTATGCGACTTTTAGATGTCGCATGACCGGCTGAGGAGAGCGGGTTGTGAGCTATGCAGAGGAGGAAAAATGGAGCGCAATCCAGCGTATCGGAGCTATTTCCCTGATTTCGATGATCTCATCGATCACAACGAGGATCTTGTCCCCCTGTATACCGGGACAGGGTACAGCGAGGGCCCCGCATACTTTGGGGGCGGACGTTACCTTGTCTGGTCCGACATTCCCCGAGATCGGATGTTTCGGCTCGACGAGACTGACGGGTCCGTTAGCATTTTCCGACAGCCATCACAGCATGCGAACGGCAACACGGTTGATCTATTGGGGCGTCTCATCACCTGCGAGCATGCCTCGCGCCGTGTGACCCGGACAGAACATGATGGTTCGATCACCATCATCGCCGATCGTTGGCAGGGAAAAGCGCTAAATTCGCCGAATGACGTTGTCGTCAAATCCGATGGGTCGATTTGGTTTACCGATCCACCCTACGGAATTGATAACAACTATGGTGCTCCGACAGCAGAAAGCGACATCGGCGCCCACTATGTCTTCCGCGTCGATCCCTCATCGGGCAAGATCGATGCGGTGATCACGGACATGATCATGCCCAATGGTTTGGCGTTCTCTCCAGATGAAAAAAAGATCTACGTTGTCGATAGCGGTCGCACCCATTCCCCCTCCGACCCGGCCCATATTCGCGTCTTCGACGTCAGCGGTGACGGACGCGTGACCGGTGGCAGCGTCTTTGCCGAATGCGACGCTTTTATTTTCGATGGCATGCGACTTGATGAGCGCGGAAATATATGGGTCGGCGCTGGTGACGGCGTCCAATGCTTCAATCCGCATGGAGAACGGATCGGATGCATTGCAACACCCGAGGTCTGCGGCAATGTTGAATTCGGTGGCGGGCCAAGCCTCAACCGGCTCTACATCTGCTGCATCACCACGTTATTTTCGATCAATCTGAAAGTCAGTGGACTAAAGCGCCGCTATCTGCCGCAAGCAGCCTAATTTAGTCGCGGTCGCGGCCGGCTTGGGACGCAAAGTGGATCAGCCTCCACGCGTTCTTGTCCGCTCACGAAGAGCAATTGGTGTTACAATCTGGAGGGTTACAATGGCATCAATCGAAATCAATGGTATCCGTAAGTCCTATGGAGCGCTTGAGGTGATGCATGGCGTATCGCTTTCTATCAAGGACGGTGAGTTTATCGCTCTCGTTGGACCGTCTGGGTGCGGCAAGTCCACATTGTTGCGCATGATCGCCGGACTTGAGGAGGTCACCAAGGGTGACATCAGCATCGGCAACGCGGTCGTGAACGACCTCCCTCCCCGAGATCGCGATATTGCCATGGTGTTTCAAAGCTATGCGCTGTACCCGCACAAAACAGTGGCGGATAACATGGGCTTTGCGCTGAAGCTTCGCAAGACCCCGAAGCAGGAGGTCGAGCAGAGGGTGCGAAAAGCTGCTGAGATCCTGGATCTCGTCCCTTACCTTTCTCGCTACCCGCGTGAGCTTTCCGGCGGCCAACGACAACGGGTGGCGATGGGGCGTGCAATCGTCCGCGATCCTGCGGTGTTTCTTTTTGATGAACCGCTGTCCAACCTCGACGCAAAGCTGCGCGTTCAGATGCGCGGCGAGATCAAGGAGCTCTATCAGCGTCTCAAGACCACCACCGTGTACGTGACGCACGATCAGGTCGAAGCCA
Organism: Rhizobium sp. Root708; assembly: GCF_001429725.1. Classification (GTDB taxonomy): domain Bacteria; phylum Pseudomonadota; class Alphaproteobacteria; order Rhizobiales; family Rhizobiaceae; genus Rhizobium. Next base: position 84,882 of record NZ_LMHV01000044.1, read on the forward strand.
TGACCATGGCTGACAGAATCGCTGTTCTGCGCAATGGTCACCTCGAACAAGTGGGGACACCGATCGAGCTTTACGATCGTCCCAAAAACGTCTTCGTTGCGGGTTTCATTGGCTCGCCATCGATGAATTTCATCCGTGGGCGTTTGATGGACGATGGCTCGCCTCGCTTCATTTCTGATGACGGCGTAAGCCTTCCGGTCGGTCAGATCTCAGATAGTGCAAGGGGAAAAGATCTGCTTTACGGAGTGAGGCCGGAACATTTCATTATCAGCGAAACAGGCGTTGAATGCGAAGTTCGCGTCGTTGAACCGACCGGGGCTGAAACCGCAGTTGTCTTCATGCTAGGGCAAAGTAAGCTGATGGCCGTTTTCCGCGAACGTATCAATGCCAAGTGGCATTCGACCATTAAAATCCTTCCGGACGTTTCCGCAGTTCACCTTTTCGACGCAGAAAGCGGCAAGCGCATCGAATGAACGGAGTGTCTGCAGGATAACGCTGTCGATCCCATAGGGCCCAGTGCGCATCAACCCGCTTCTGGGTCCTCAGCTGTCGCGCAGCTGGCGTCCGATTTTCTCGCCGATCATCATACAGGCTGCATTGATGTTGCCGCTGATGAGATCAGGCATCACCGACGCGTCGGCGATCCAAAGATTGTCCAGCCCGCGCATTTTCAGGCCAGGCGTGACAACATCATCGTCGGACGTGCCCATGCTGCACGTGCCCGCGGGGTGATAAGCCAGACTCGTCGTATTCCTGACATAATCGACAAGTTCGTCGTGGGTGACGAGCCCTAGCTGCGGGTCGACGTGCTCGGTGATCATGTCGGCCAATGGTTTTTCCGAGACGATGCGCCGCAAGAGCAGGATGCTTCTTACTAAAGTCTCCACATCTTCTACGTCGCCAAGCAGATTGGGATGTATTTGTGGCGCGATGTGGGGATCTGCACTTGTCAGCCGAACCGTACCGCGGCTCTTGGGATGGCTCTTGTTGATGTGAATGGAGAATGATGGATAGGGGAGGATCGTCACGCCCTTGTAGAAATTCGTGCGTTCCTTGGCGAACACGGCCGCAAGGGGTGCGAAATGGATCTGGACGTCAGGTTCAGGTTCCTCAGGTCGCGATCGAAGAAAAGCTTGGGCTTCAGCGGGCGTGGCAATCGGCCCTTGACCAGAGAAGAGGAATTTTGCAAGGAAGCCAACCTTCTGCAATAGGCCCTCGGTCGGATTATAGGTTGGCAACGAGGCGCGAAATGCCGTTCTAATAAGGGGGTGTTCCATGAGGTTCTTGCCGACACGCCGGCGCTCGAGCTTCGGCTCGATGCCGAGTGGGACTAGGTCTTTTGGATCACCAATCCCGGACAGCATAAGGATCTGCGGCGTGTTGATCGCGCCACCGCATAGGACAACGCGTTGCGGACGCGCGCGGCACAGGGTACCCGCGCGATCAAAAATGATGTCGCTGACCTTCCCGTCTTTGATTATGAGCTTTTGGACGTGAGCGCACGTGAACAGTTCCAGATTCTTGCGCCGCAAAGCTGGCTTGAGAATGACATCGGCTGACGTGCGCCGAAAGCCGCGGATCTGGTTGAACTGTCCGCGTCCAACCCCTTCTTGCCGGGTTCCGTTGTAGTCTGGGGTCCGCGCATAGCCGGCAGCTTCCGCTGATGCCAAAAACGCCCCGGTTAGTGGGTGACACTGTCTCACTTCTCGAACCGGGACTGGACCGGTCGTACCGCGGATTGTGGTGTCGGGGTGATGTTCGAAAGGCAGTTCAACACGTTCCAAGGCGCGGAACAGCGGCATCACGTCGTCGGCTGACCATCCGATGTTGCCCATGGCCGCCCATCGGTCGTAGTCCGAGCGCGTTCCCCGCACGTAGTTCATGCCATTGATGCTTCCCGTGCCGCCGACGACCCGACCACGCCGCCAATGATCAGACCGTCCGTTCCGAGTAAGGTCGGGTTCTGACCAGTATCCCCACTCGTAGCGCGACAGGTCGAAATAGTATCCAAGTCCAAATGCTTTCAGGAGGAGCGAATCTGGAGGACCGGATTCCAGCAGGAGCACTCGGGTTCCCGGATTTTCGCTCAGCCTTGCAGCGACAACGCTGCCAGCACTACCGGCACCGACCACGATATAGTCCCAATGGCCGGTGTCTTGGGCAGAATGGAAGTCGGACATATCCGTCCCCTTCCCTAGCGCTGAACAAAATTGTTGGCTGGTCCGGATTGGGCCGTCGAAATCCAGACACTCTTGGTTTCCAAGAACTCGTTGATCGCGTCGAGGCCGCTTTCTCGGCCAATGCCCGAATGCTTCACGCCACCGAAAGGGACCATGGCACTATAGGCCCGATAGGTGTTTACCCATACGGTTCCCGCGTGCAGGGCTTTTGACAGGCGCACGGCTCGGCCGATATCGCGCGTCCAGACGCCAGCAGCCAGGCCGTAGATGACATCATTGGCGATTGTGACAGCCTCTTCCTCGTTCTCGAAACCAATGACCGAAAGGATCGGTCCGAAGACTTCTTCTTGCGCGATGCGCATCTTGCTGGTGACGCCGGTGAAGATGGTCGGCTCGAAGAACAGGCCGCCCGTCAAGGTCGGGCCCGTTGCGGGATGCCCGCCCAAAATGCAATCGGCGCCGTCGGCTCTGGCGACATTGACGTAGTGCAGCACCTTGTCGAACTGCGGTTGTGTGGCGATTGGCCCTATCTGCGTATCGGCACTGGCGGGATCACCGAGTTTCAAATTGCGCGCCGTATCTGTAAGCCGTGCGATGAACTCGTCCTTGATCGAGTTTTGCACCAGAAGCCTTGAACCCGCTGTACACATCTGGCCAGCCGCGCCGAAAATGCCTGCCACTGCACCCAATAAGGCCTGATCGAGATCCGCATCTTCAAACACGATGTTTGGCGATTTGCCACCAAGCTCCATCGCCGCCCGCTTCATCCCCCGCGCCGCGGTTTCGTAAATCCGCTTTCCCGTCGCATCGGAGCCGGTGAAGGTGACCATGGCGACATCAGGATGTTCGACGAGCCGAGCGCCAATCTCTTGTCCGAAGCCGGTAACGACGTTCAGGACGCCGTCTGGAAGACCAGCTTCCTTGGTCAGTTCTGCGAAGGCGAGCGTGCTTACCGATGCAAATTCTGATGGCTTGACTACGACAGAGCAGCCCGCCGCCAGCAATGGCGGGCACTTGAGGGCGACAAAACCAAGCGGCGAATTCCAGGCGGTCAACGCTGTTACGACGCCTACCGGTTCCCGATAGGTCATCGCGAGCATCTCATTCTTGTCGACCGGGATAACCGTGCCTTCGATCTTGTCTGCGAGTCCGGCAAAGTAATACCAGTGGCTTGGGATCGTCTTCAGCTGATGGCGCATCTCCGCCAGGATCTTGCCATTGTCACGCGATTCGTACTGGGCCAGTCGCTCGGCGTTTTGCGGATCGGACAAGAGATCGCCGATACGACGCAGAATGTGGCCACGCTCGGTCGGGTTCATCCGAGCCCAAGGTCCATTGAACATTGCTTCATGCGCCGAGGCGACGGCCGCGTCAGCATCTTTCTGGTTGCCCCTGGCGATCTTTGCCCAGGCATTGCCCGTATATGGTTCCGTGGTGTCGAGCCACTCACCCGAAGCGGGGCTGTGATGTTTTCCGCCGATCCAATGCTGATAGGTCTGCATGCTGCTATAACTCCTGTATGGTCCACTTGCACTGACGCGCCGATAACGCCGGCGCGACCGTTTCGTGAGGCGTGACGGCTGTTTTAATCATCTCGACTGACAGTCGGCAGAGGCGATGTAATCCGCGCGGGTCTTGTAGCGGCGGATGGGACGGCTTCCATCCCACGACTGTGCCAGTAACTTGAAACCCTCGTAATATGTCAGGCGTTCGGGTGTCACGGCATTAAGCTCGATCATATAGCCAAGGCCACTTGGTCCACCAAAGAAGCTATTGGTCTTGACCCCATCCCTTCCTGCGACCCAAGCAACTTCATTCAGCCCGCCACCGCGAAGTTGATCACAGCAGAGCTCGTAATCATCCGGGAAAAACGCAACATGGTGGAGGCCTTCGCGACCATCGTCGAGGAAGTCCCTGTAGGGCGAAACAACCGTGTTAATCTGCTGAACTAGTTCCAGCTGGACGTCGCCGCAATAGCAAAAGCCAAGCGACGTTCTGATGTCTCGTTTGATCCCTTTGTAGACGAAGTCACGGTCCCCTATCGCTTCTTCAACAACCACGAAGGGACCGACCCGTAGGACATTCGTCCAAAAGCCAATCGCGGCTTCAAGATCGTTCACCACATAGCCGAGCTGTCGCACGGGTCCGAGCAAAGGCGCCAGAAATGTCGATTCTGCTCCGGGGATCATGTTCACGACCTTTTTGAGAGGAATTTTGGAAAGTGGCCCGGTTATTGAATCGTGACCCCGGCATCGACAGAGAGCGGTTCGCCGATGACATAGGACGACCCGTTGCTGCAAAGCCACAGTACGGCGTGGGCGATCTCTTCAACCGTTCCCAGTCGGCCAAGCGGCACGGCTGCTTTGGAAAGCTTCGTGTCCAAATCATTGTCGTTGACCATTCGATGGACCATGGGCGTATCGATCGTCCCAGGGCAGATTGCGTTGATCCGAATTCCGTCGCGCCCCGCTTCCAGGGCGGCTGACTTGGTCAGTCCGAGCATGCCATGTTTGGCAGCCACATATTGAGCACGTTGGGCAACACCAACTTTGCCAGCCAGCGAGGAGTTGTTGACTATTGCACCGCCCCATCCCTGCTTTTTCATCTGGATGATCTCATATTTCATGGCGCTCCAGACGCCCCGCAGATTGATGGACATCACGTGGTCGTATTCATCGACTGCCATGTCGGCAATATCTTTGGCACGGGTGATGACGCCCGCATTGTTAAATGCACAGTCGAGCCGACCATAGATCTCTACGGTCTTTGCAATCAAAGCCTTGACCTGATCGTCGTCGGCGACGTTGCACACGAACGAAGTCACCTCACCGCCCTCGGACCGGATTTCCTCCACGGCTTTTTGCAACTGTTTTTCGTCGATGTCGGAAAGAACCACTTTTGCGCCGGCCTCGGCGAAAGCTCTAGCTGCGGCCAACCCCATCCCAGCTGCCGCTCCGGTTACGAGCGCGACTTCACCTGTAAAATCATATCTCACCTTACCCATGAATGTCCTCCTCGGTTATGTTGCTCCGCCTCCCGGCCACGACGTAAGCTTCTTACCACCCCTCATGGTGCTTCCTGATCTGGAGGCGCCTGCGTGGGGTCAGGATTTGACGAACGCTGCTCTGGTTCCACCATCGACGGGCAGCACCGCCCCATTGACGTATTTCGATGCGTCGCTCAGGAAAAAATCGATCACATCGACGACATCATCGACTTCGCCGATACGTCCGAGCGGCGATGCGCCTGACAGCTTGAACCCGGAAGTGGCGCTGGCATTTTTCTGCGCCGTCTCGATCATCGGTGTGCGCGTGGTACCGGGTGCGACCGCATTGACTGTGACACCCGAAGGCGCGAACTCGACCGCCATGACGCCCGCTAAGACATGGACCGCAGCCTTCGTTGCCGAATAGACGCCGGCGCCGGCCTTCGGTCGCATCCCCCCGATTGAACCCAAAATTACGATACGGGCCGGATTGGAGGGCGTGGCGCGTTTGCGAAGGAGCGGCAATGCGGCTCGCGAACATAACCATGGGCCCTTCACGTTGACCCCGATGAGCCTATCAGCATCTTCCGGGGTCATCTCTTCCATGGAACCGGTGATGTTAATCCCGGCAGAGCAGACAAGCGCGTCTATTCCCTCAACCGACCTGGCAATTTCCGCAAAGGCCGATGCGACACTGGCTGCATCCGCGACGTCGCAAAGGGCATATCGGAATCCACCAGTGTGCTGATAATCGTCGCGTTGCTGTTGAAGGAGCTGCTCTGACCGCCCCAGGCTCCAAACCGACCAACCCTCATTGAGGAGCCGTTCGACCGTCCGCCGCCCGATGCCGGATGTTCCACCTGTTACCACCGCGATTTTTTTCATGCTCACACCCCTCCCAGATGATGAGTTCGCACGCCCGTTTCGACCCCGATCGCGAGGAAACGGTTCGCCTGCGAAAGGGTGCTGACTGGGCCACATCGAGAGCGCCGCCGCACAATCAACACCGTCAGTCGACATTATGAAGATATCCTATAGACTAGGATTTTGTCAAATGCATTTGCGAAAGTTGGGTTTCAAGGGCTTGCTTGGTGAGCGGGCATTCCTGTTGACACCAATCGCACTATTAGAGATATTTTACGAAATCGTGGAAGAGGACATTGGCCATGACGAGTGACGAAAGAAGGACGAAGGAGGTGCTCGAACGGGTCGAGCGTGACCGCGGTACTGCACGGGGGTGGACGAAGATCTTGGCGGAGCGTGACCCGGACATGCTTGAGCGGCTTCACGACACAGTCATGCACCCGCTTTATCACCGTTCTAGCTTGCCACAAAAATTCAAGCACATCCTGATGGTATCCTTGAACGCCTTTCAGTTTCACCATGCTGGCGTCACGGGTCAAACAAAGGCCGCGTTAGAAGCCGGTGCGAGCGAGGATGAAATTATGGAAGCTCTTGAGATCGTCAGCCTATCAAACTTGCATGGCATGTCGACAGCCCTCCCACTTGTCGTCGAGGAGTTCGAGAATTTCAAGAACAGAGTGAGCGAAGACGGCGGAGGTAACGACCGCTGAAGTAGGCGTCTTCTGAGAGGCGTACCCTAACGCTTGATGCTCGGGCACGCTGTTACGGGCACCAACACGCACGGACTGGAGAGCGTTGTCGCTGTGGCGGGCGAGCGCCCGCCACGCTCTAAGCGGAGAGCCGGCGCGACAAAGCATCCTGGCGGATCATGTCGCCGCCTTTGACGCCAATGACAATCGAAGGCGCATTGGTGTTTCCAGAGGTCAGCTGCGGCATGATCGACGCATCGACGACCCGCAGGCGCTCGACGCCGCGAACCCTTAGGCGTTCGTCCACAACCGACAAGTCATCATTGCCCATCTTGCAGGTACCGACTGTGTGCTGCGGCGTTGCTCCGTAATCTTCCAGATACCGGTGGATATCCTCGTCCGTCTTAACCGATGGTCCTGGCAGCTCCTCGGCGATCACACGGGAGGCCATCGGCTCCGTGTACATAATTTGCCGGGTGATTTTGAACCCGCTGATCATCGCGGCGATGTCGTCGCTGTTGGTCATGAAGTTCGGATTGCAGACTGCCTTGTCGGAAGGGTCGGCGGATCGCAACGTGATCGTGCCACGTGTCTTGGGGCGACAAACATAGACGGAGGCACCGACACCAGGAAACGCCTCGACGACCATCCGCCCGGAAGGATGGAAATCAAACGTCATTGGGCGAAAACTGATCTGGAGATCTGCATAGTTCTGGCTCGGGTCGCTCTTGACGAAAGCTGCTACCTGGGACGCACCCAACGCCAGGTAACCCTTGCGGGTCAGAAGGTACTTAAAGCCTTCCCAGTATTTTCGTATGCCCCTGATGCGTTCGTTATAAGAGCTTTCCGGCGTCGTGCGAAAGCCGGCATGAATGTAGAAATGATCCTGCAAGTTCTGGCCGACGCCCTCGCTGGCTAAGTTGATTGCAATACCGTGGCGCCGCAATTCCTCGACCGGACCCACACCGGATAGCATGAGCAGCTTTGGCGAATTGATCGCCCCGCTGGAGACAATGACCTCGCGTCTCGCCCGTATTTTTCTAAGCTCGCCTTTATGAAGAATTTCCACTCCGACGGCGACGCGTCCCTCGAACAATATGCGCTGCACGTGCGCCTCGGTTCTTAGCGTTAAGTTCGCACGGTTCAGGATCGGCTCTACGAATGCCTTATATACTGACCAGCGCTGTCCATTCTTGATCGTATGCTGCATGAAACCGACGCCATCATGCACCTCGCCATTCATGTCTTCCGTCTCTGGAATCTGCAAGCGCTTGGCTGATTCGATGAAGTCATAGCTGGATGGCATCTTCTTGATGGGATCGCTCACCCAGAGCGGTCCATCTTGACCGCGCCAACGATCAGATCGTCGTTCGAAATGTTCCATCTGCCGAAAGTAAGGAAGAAGATCGTCATATCCCCAACCTGGATTGCCTTGATCTCGCCAATAATCAAAATCGCTCCGGTGCCCGCGGATGAAAATCATGCCATTGATGGAACTTGAACCGCCCAAAAGCTTGCCGCGCGGCCAATACATCTGGCGATTATTGAGCGCTGGCATTGGCTCCGTGTGAAAGTTCCAATTCAAATCCTTGTGGAAATAGAGTTTCGCCATCCCAGCAGGCGTATTGACCCAAAATCTGTTCGCGTGCGAACCTGCTTCCAGGAGCAGTACTTGGTTTTCAGGATCCTCCACCAGGCTTCGCGTAACCGCGCAGCCCGCCGATCCTGCTCCGATGATCACGTAGTCGTATGCCTCCACGATGTAGGCCTCCCCGAGCCCCTCTCCACAACTAAGATTCGTTTCAAACCGCGCGGCTGCGGACATGGCGTTGCCGGCGATACTTCCTTTTCAACGCGAACTGAACTCAGTGCGCGCGGCGAGCTTTCGCCGCCCGACAATCAACAAAAAGCTTATAAAGATAAAATCCTGCAGTGTGAACATTTTTTGTTATCACTGCTTTACGCCAACGTCCGCGCTCGGGGCGACGTAGGCGGTGAAGAGTTCCGGCCCTTGCCCTTCTTCGGAGCAGTGATCGTGATTTTTTACCAGCACTAGCTTCGACGATCCGTGTTATCGCCGCTCTCAAAATGTTCTTGAAAAATGTCCTATTAAATGAGATTAGCTTATATGCGCCGATTGTGGCTGGTCGGTTACACGGATGTACCCACGGCGGCTTTAAGGCATTGTCCCGATTGAATTGGAGGAATTTATGGATTTCGCGCTCACCGACGAACAAGCGCTTTTTTCGGAAAGCGTTCGCCGCTTCGCTAATGACAAACTCAAGGACGGCGCACTAAAGCGAGCCCATTCCAAGGAATATCCTTGGGCAGAAGCAAAAATGATCGCTAGTCAAGGCCTTCTTGGGATCACCATTAAACCCGAGGATGGAGGCATGGGTGGCACCTTGATGGATGCTGTCATTGCGATCGAACAGATGGCCTTGGTATGTCCCAAAAGCGCCGATATCATCCAGGCGGGAAATTTCGGGGCGATCAGGACTTTCGCGGAATATGCGAACGCGGAGCAGAAAGAAAAGTGGCTGGCTCCTCTTCTTTCCGGCGAAATGGTGATTTCGCTTGGCATGACTGAACCTGAGGCGGGTTCTGCAGCAACCGATCTGCGCACATCCGTTAAGGAAGATGGTGACGACTATATCGTCAACGGTCAGAAAGTCTTTGGGACGCATAGCCGCGACGCATCAATCTTTCTTGTTTATTGCCGATTTGCTCCAGGGATCGATGGTATCGGATCGATTATCATCGAAAAAGGAACACCAGGGTTTACCGTTGGCGAGCCGTCAGAATTCATGAGTGGTGAGGAGTGGTGCCCGCTTTATTTTGAGAATGCGCGTGTACCCAAGAAGAACCTGTTACTCGGACCAGGCGGTTTCAAGCAACAGATCACAGCATTCAACGCCGAGCGGATTGGCAATACCGCTCGATCGTTGGCGATCGGTCGTCACGCCTACAATCTTGCGCGCGATTACGCCATCGAACGGAAGCAGTTCGGACGGCCTCTTTGCGAGTTCCAGGGGCTGCAATGGAAGTTTGCCGACATGGCCATGAAACTCGAATCCGCGCAGCTCCTTCTCTATAAAGCGGCAGTCGGGGCGGATACTGGTCTCCCGTCCGCATATGATACCACATTGGCAAAGCTTGCCTGCAATCAGGTCGGCTTCGACGTTGCCTGTGAGTCCGTTCAGATTATGGGCGGGATGGGGTACAGCCGGGAAACCTTGGCAGAGTATTGCATGCTGCGTACCAAGGGGTGGATGATTGCGGGCGGTTCCGTCGAGATGATGAAAAACCGAATGGCCGAATTCATCTTCGATCGACGGTTCAGCCAACGTCCGGCAAAGAGTGCGTGACAACGTGAAGCAGGCAGTCCGCTCCCTCCGGGAGCCGGAGAGGAGTGGCCGACTTCTGTAGAGACCTGATAGCATGTGTGACGGCTTGCCATGCGCGAAGGAAAATGACGGATGTTGTCAGCCAATCTCACGCAAACAGCGATACTCGGCAGGCGTCTGCAACTCGCCTACGTGGTCAGAAACATAGACGATGCGATGGCTTTTTGGACCAAAGTCTTAAAGGTCGGACCATTCGTGGTGATCGAGAATTCCCGTGGCGGGCGCATCGGGGCCGTCCAAAGGGGTGTCGATTTCACGATCGCCTTTGCCTATTTCGGTGACGTGCAAATCGAGCTCATCCATCAGTCCAACGATGCACCATCATCCTATAAAGAGTTTCTCGATGCGGGTCGCGAAGGACTGCATCATCTCGCCTTCTAGCCGGGTGACATGGACGCCGCCCAGCGACATCTAGAGCAGAATGGCTTTCTCGAAGTGACCGCCGTTCTCCCTGCGGATGGGTCGCGTGCGGTGGTCTATGCGAACCGCCTGATCAGTTCGGAACCCTCGTCGAGCTCCTCCCATGAATGCAGAACGCGCCCCTTATTACGGGCGCATCCAAACCCTTTCATCTGCTTGGAATGGGGTGACACGTCCGATAGGGCGCTACCGTGATCGCTCGGCTTTCCTGGCTTCGGGCGAAGGTGTCGCTCCTAGTTCTTGCCATCCCGCCTCCTCAGCGTTGCCGGGACGCCCTATAGCAAGGGCGAAGTCACGGGTTAATCCTGCGAATGCCGAGCGATGCGGCAGGTTCATAAGCTGTTGCTCCGGGTGGCGCCGTTCAAGCGTCAAAAAGCCAACTGGAATCTACGGCTTACCAGCGCCGACAATGCGTCGCCTCCCCGGAAAAAGAGGCGTTCGTAACAGGCCTGGGCGAGGACGTGGCGCGCCTTGCTATGGCTTCGTTTTGCAGAGCTCTAGGCACCGCCGGTCAGCTCAGCACGGCTCCAGTTAGAGCCTACGATCGGGGAGATCTTCGTGCGAACCTCATGACCGAATAGTTTAGCAAGCTGCTCGGTTAGGCATCTATCAAAGGTCCAGCCGAGTGGTTCACGGGAACAGTAGTCAAAGAGGTCGCGGCGAACAGAGGAGCGACACCGGCGCAAATTGCGCTTGCCTTCATTCTGGCAAAGAAGAACGTGATCACGATCCCCAAGACCTCGTCGCCGACACGCGTCACCGAAAATTACAAAGCTGCGGAAATTACGTTGACGGCGTTGGAGAGCGACCTTCTTGACAAGGCCTTCCCACCGCCTACGGAAAACAAGGCCTTGAAGTTGGGCTGGTAGCCCGGCCCGCGTCGATCGCTTGCAAGCTTTCCTGCTTCAAGGCCGTATGCAAGGGAAGTAGACCCTCTCTTGTCGCCGCCACCGGAAGACCTGCATTTTCGCCGCCGACAGCCGGGGTATCGTTGGTTTGCTGGTCGGCGACGGCCTGCGCCGACGAGGTGCGGATCTAGCGTCGTGCTACTCCGCAACTGGTCGCATCAGACGTCACTCTCGAGCTCACCGAACTTTGTAATGTCTGAGTTTGTCTTCATCGATTTCGACGCCAATTCCAGGGCGTGAACTGGGCGTCAATACCCCTGCAGCCACTTGCAATGGTTCGACGACGAGATCGTCTTTTAGGTTTGTGTAGTAGTCGAGTTCGCCGGGTTCGCAAGCGAGCATCGGGTGCGCCGAGCTGAAGGCCAACGCCGCTGCGGTTCCAATCATGCCATCCGCTTGAGATCCAATCAGCGTCCGGCCACCCAAGGCCTGGGCGACCGCGACGAGCTTCGCCGAGGTTGTGAACCCCGTTCGCGTCGTTTTGATGCTCAATGCTCGGCAGGAACCGCTTACCAACTCGCGCGTGGCCGTAGCCAATGTCGGTGCACTTTCATCTGCCATGACCGCGATCGCAGCGTGGCGTGCTAGACGCTGTCGTCCGACCAGGTCTTCTGAAGGACTGGGTTCTTCCACGAGGTCGATGTCGTAATCCACCATGGCATTCAGAACTTTGATGGCCTGCTCCGCCGTCCATCCGTGGTTTGCGTCGAGATAGATTGAAGCATTGGTACCGACGGCATTGCGGACAGCAGCAACACGTTCAATGTCGGACTTCAAGTCTTTGCTGCCGACCTTGACTTTGAACGACGAAATGGCAAAGCGGGCGCCTGCTTCCAAAGCCTCGTCAGCGACTTCCATCGGCTTCCCCATTGTGAGGATGTGTGTAACGCGCATTGGCGCACCACTGCCACCCAGCAGTCGCCAGCATGGCATGCCTGCAGCTTTGCCGCGAATGTCGTGAAGAGCGATATCAATCGCCCCATGTGTCGTGTTGTTCGCAGGAATCCACGCAAGGCGCGTAGCAATGTCTTCGACCGCAAACGGGTCGCTGCCGATCAGCGCGGGCTCGAACCAAAGCCGGACGGCTTCAACGATCGAGACCTGCGATTCCCCATAGACGAATGCCCGGACTGAAGCTTCCGCCAAGCCGATAATGCCTTCGTCTGTATGGATGCGGATCAACACATGTTCGGCACAGCTTAAGGTGCCGGAGGCCGCGACAACCGGATGATGGTATGGAATTACATAGGGAACGGTTTCGATGCCTGTCACTTTCATTGCTCAGCCCTTTCGTTTTTATGAGTTGGCAAGGCGCGTCCGAGCGCGCGTTGCCGGCGTGTTCCAATCAGCTTACGGCAGCCGATCTGAGATCAATCCCTTTCGTCTCTGGTGTGACAGTTACCGTTACGGCGCCAACAATCGCAGCGATCATCAGAAGAATGGCGGGAGACAAAGGCGAACCGGTGCTGGAAACCATGTACGTGGCGAGCAGGGGCGTAAAGCCTCCGAAAACAGCAAAGCTCAAGTTGTAAGCAAGGGCATGACCGGACTGCCGGATCGCGGTCGGAAACAGTTCCAAGGTCGTGACGAAACTGCTTCCTGCATAGATGCAGAAACCGATGACGAGTGCCAGCTGCCCTGCGACCGCACCCATAACCGTGCCATTCGAGGCAAGGGCGAACGCCGGATATGCAGCCAGAAATAACCAAGAAGCGCCGATGAGGAGCATCGGGCGGCGCCCGAAGCGGTCAGCAAGCGAGCCACCGACTGGCAAGAGCACGAATATCAAGACGTTTGCGGCCGCGTTGGAGAGCAATGCAGTTGCGGTGCTGACTTTGGCTGTTTGCAGTAGGAATGTGTACATGTAGCCCAACAAGGTGAAGGCTGTGACGGCATGAAGTGAGACCAGGAAGATTGCATTGAGGGTCGCGCGACTTGATCTGAAGGAAGCGGCCTTGACCGGATTCACGTCTCGGGCCTCGGCGCGTGCCAGGTTCGACTCTTCAGGATCATCAAGATTCTTGCGCAGCCAAAGACCGATGACACCCAAAGCACCGCCGATCAGGAATGGTAGCCTCCATCCCCAGTCTCCGTACGCATCGTCTCCGATTACCAGTCGAAGTAAGTAAATGATCGCAGCGGCGAAAGCGACTGGAAGGAAACCCCAGCCACCAATAAGTGCTGCCCATGCGCCCCTCTTTCGAACCGGCGCGGTCTCTACAACGTAACTCAGAGCGCCACTTGTTTCACCCGCTGCAAAGCAGCTCTGCGCGAGTCGGCAGGTCACCAAAAGAACCGGTGCCCAGATACCAATCTGATCGTGTGTTGGCAGGAGACCCGTGGCGAATGTGACTGTGCCCATCAGCAGCACAGTGAGGCTGAGGATGCGCATGCGCCCAAACTTGTCGCCGAAATAGCCGAAGAACGTTCCGCCGAGCGGGCGTGCCAAGAAAGCAATCCCATAAATTGCGAAGGTGCTGATCAACGCCGTTACCGGTTCCGTCTTGGGAAAAAAGTGTGACGCAATCGTTGGCGCGGTTAGCGCATATATGTGGAAATCATACCACTCGACGAAAGCGCCAACCGCTGCGCCTCTGAGCCGTTGCTTTGGTGTAATGGTATTCATCGCAAGCTCCTCCCTAGAGCAAACTATTCCGCTACACGCACCGACCCGACGAGGCTGCGACCAGAGGCACAGACCAGCCGGGTAAGGCACCACCAGCTCCGCCTCCCTGACGGTGCTGCTCGATGGCGGCGACACGCAGCGCGCCTCCCGCCGTTCCAGATCCAATCTTCGATCGGGAATGTTCCCGGGAACGTTCCCATCTTGTGTATGGAGCGTTCTGATGTCAAGACACGAAACATGGTTTTTGCTACGCGAGGGAGCTTGGATGCCTATCGACAATAAAAGAAACCCGGGCGCCAGCGTAACTTTGAGGGACGTGGCTGACGCCGCGGGTGTGTCCAAATCGACGGTATCTCGAATTCTTGATGAGCGCCTGCCCCGCTCGGACAGCGCCTCAGCGACGCGTGTGCGCCAGGTTGCCGCCGAACTAGGCTACGTCCGTGACATTTCAGCAGCGAACCTCCGGCGAGGAAAGACTTCGACAATTGGGGTATTGGTTCCAAGCTTGGCAGAAACAGTTATGGGCACGTTTTACGAGGCTCTGGTGAAGGCTTGCCAGAAATTCGGTCAATTTGCTATCGTTGCCACGACCAACGAGGACGCGGCCGCCGAACGTCATGCCGTAAATTCCTTGTTGGCGAGAGGCGTCGACGGATTGATCCTGACAACAGCAAGAATCGGTGACGTCGTCCCAAGCGAAATAAAAGCCAAGGGGGTGCCTTACGTCCTTGCATTGCGGACAAATGGCAAGGGGCCCGCTTCTCTGGGCGACGACGAGCTTGGAGGCTATCTGGCAACTCGTCACCTGCTCGACCTCGGCCACCGCAGAATAGCGATCATTGCAGGGAGGACCTATGCCTCTAGTTCGGTCGGCCGTCAGAGGGGTTATGAGCGAGCGATGTCAGAAGCCGGCTTTCAACCGCTTGACGACTGGCTTGTCAACACAGGATTTGACTTTGACGACGGGGCAGCAGCAGCAGCAAAGCTCTATGGCGGCGCGCACCGACCGACCGCGATTTTTGCAGTCAATGACAATCTCGCTATCGGCGCGATGTCTTGGCTTGAAGCGCACGGGTTGTCCGTACCTGCAGATGTTTCGGTGGTTGGCTATAACGACATTCCCGTTGTGCGCCATCTCGCACCACCTATGACCAGTGTGCGGGTACCGTTCGACCACATAGCTTCTTCGGCGGTCGAGCTTTTGCAACTCACTCTTGCAGAGGCCGAAAACGAGATCCGAATTGCCTCTCCCACGTTGATCCCGCGCGGTTCGACATCACGGCTGTAAGGCTGGCTTTCAGACCACCCCAGTCTGCTCACGGCCAGTTAGTAGATCGAGGGAAACAGTGTCGTTAAGGGTTCGAAGTCTTATCCATCCATCGCACCGTCAGCTACGGAAGCCGTCTCCGGATGGATCAGCACTTTGCGTTGCGTCCTTGTTGATATCTCACATATTCGAATAGACCGGCCCCTCGCCGCCCTGCGGCGGCACCCAGTTGATGTTCTGGTTGGGATCCTTGATGTCGCAGGTCTTGCAGTGGACGCAGTTCTGTGCGTTGATGACGTAGGTCTCCTGCCCGTCCTTCTCGACCCACTCGTAGACGCCGGCAGGACAGTAGCGCGTCGAGGGACCGGCGAAGATATCATGTTCCGACGACTTCTGCAGCGCCATGTCCTTGACCTTCAGATGCACCGGCTCGTTCTCCTCGTGGTTGGTGTTCGACAAGAACACCGAAGAGAGACGGTCGAAGGTCAGCACGCCGTCGGGCTTGGGGTAGTCGATCTTCTTGTGCTTGGAAGCCGGCTCCAGCGACTGGGCGTCGGTCTTGCCGTGGCCGAGCGTGCCGAAAAAGGAGAAGCCGAACAGCTGGTTGGTCCACATGTCGAGACCGCCGAGCGCCACGCCAACGGCCGTGCCGAACTTCGACCACAGCGGCTTGACGTTGCGGACCCGCTTCAGGTCCTTGCCGATGTCGCTCGAACGCCAGTCGTTCTCGATCTCGATGATCTCGTCATTGGCGCGGCCGGCGGCGATGGCGTCAGCGATCCTGTCCGCCGCCAGCATGCCCGAGAGCACGGCGTTATGGCTGCCCTTGATGCGGGGAACGTTGACGAAGCCGGCCGAGCAGCCGATCAGGGCGCCGCCTGGGAAGGTGAGCTTCGGCACCGACTGGTAACCGCCCTCGGTAATGGCACGGGCGCCGTACGACAGGCGCTTGCCGCCCTCGAAGGTGGTGCGGACCGCCGGATGCGTCTTGAAGCGCTGGAATTCCTCGAAGGGGTAGAGGTAGGGATTCTTGTAGTTCAGGTGAACCACGAAGCCGACTGCGACGAGGTTGTCTTCAAGATGATACAGGAAGGAACCACCGCCGGTCTTCATGCCGAGCGGCCAGCCAAAGGAGTGCTGCACGAGGCCCTGTTTGTGGTTCTCCGGCTTGACCTGCCAGAGTTCCTTGATTCCGATGCCGAACTTTTGCGGTTCGCGATCCTTCTGCAGGTCGAACTTGGCGATGAGTTGCTTGGCGAGCGAGCCGCGCACGCCTTCGCCGATCAGCACATACTTGCCGAGCAGTTCCATGCCGCGGGTGAAATTCGGGCCGGGTTCGCCGTTTTTCTCGACGCCCATGTCGCCGGTCGCGACACCGATGACGGCGCCTTTGTCATTGTAGAGCACTTCGGTGGCGGCGAAGCCCGGATAGATCTCGACGCCCAAGGCTTCCGCGTGGCCCGCCAGCCAGCGACAGACGTTGCCGAGCGAGACGATGTAATTGCAGTGATTGCTCATCAGCGGCGGCATCAGAACGTTCGGCAGGCGGATCGAGCCGGCAGGACCGAGCACCAGGAAATGGTCGGCATTGACTTCGGTCTTGAACGGATGGTCGGTCTCGCCGCGCCAGTCCGGCAGCAGCCGATCGATGCCGATGGGATCGACGACGGCGCCCGAGAAGATATGGGCGCCGACTTCGGCGCCCTTCTCCAAGACGACGACCGAAAGGTCCGGATTGACCTGCTTCAGCCTGATCGCAGCCGACAGCCCGGCCGGTCCACCGCCGACGATGACCACGTCGAATTCCATGCTTTCACGTTCAAACGCGCTTTCGTCCGCCATTCGATTTCTCCTGATCGGCCGATCGTTCGTACAACCCTATATCTGCTCGAACTCGACCAAGGCGCCTTGGAAGTCTTTGGGATGCGCGAATAGAACCGGCTTGTCGTGAGCGCCAAGCTTCGGCGTGCCGTCTCCAAGAACCCTCACACCAATGTCGCGGAGCTTGTCGGCAGCCTCGCCGATTTCGGCAACCTCAAAGCACAGATGGTGAATGCCGCCGCTTGGGTTTCGTTCTAGAAATGCTTCGATTGGCGATCCCTGACCTAGCGGATGCATGAGCTCGATCTTAGTGTTCGGAATGGTGACGAACACGACGGTGACGCCGTGTTCAGGTAGGTCTTTAGGGTCGGAGACGTTTGCACCAAGCGACTTGTATTGCGCCGCAGCCTTGGAGAGATCCGGAACGGCTATCGCGATGTGATTGAGCCAGGTTAACATCTTTCCTCACCTATTCCTCAAGCGACCTTCCAGAAGGTCAAGAACGGCCCGGCCGGCATCCATGACGTTGGTGCCTGGTCCGAAAACTGCCGCTACGCCATGCTCGAGCAGGAACTGATAATCCTGACGCGGGACCACACCGCCACAGACCACAATAACATCGCCACCGCCCTTTTCTTTTAGAGCGTCGACCAACTGTGGCAAGAGTGTCTTATGGCCGGCGGCCAGCGAGGAAACACCAATCACATGGACTTTGGCTGAGAGTGCCATATCGGCCGCTTCCTGCGGTGTTTGAAACAAAGGTCCCGCGAAAACGTCAAAACCCATGTCGCCGAAGGCAGACGCGATGATCTTTGCCCCGCGGTCATGTCCATCCTGGCCAAGCTTGGCAACCATGATCTTCGGCTTGCGGCTAAGGCTTCGCGAGAGGTCTCCGAGACGAGTGACAAGTGTCTCAAGCTCTGGATCGCCGATGTAGGCTCTGCCGTAGATGTCATTGACCACTTCCGGGACTGCAGTATGATCCCCGAACACCAATCGCATCGCATCCGATATCTCGCCGACGGTGGCGCGCGCCCGCGCTGCCTCGACAGCAGCGGCAAGCAGGTTACCCTCGCCGCTCCGGGCGACTTCGGAGAGCGCTTCCAGCGTCTCGCGCACTTTGCCGCTGTCGCGGCGGCGCCGGGTGTCCTCAATCCGCCTGACCTGCGCGGCGCGCACGGCGGCATTGTCGATCGCCAGGATTTCCAGCTCTTCCTCGGTTTCCAGCCGGTATTTGTTGACGCCGACGATCACCTCGTCACCCTTGTCGACCGCCGCCTGACGGCGCGTTGCCGCCTCCTCGATCAGCCGCTTCGGCAGGCCTTCGTTGACGGCCTTCGTCATGCCGCCGAGCGCCTCAACCTCCTCGATCAACGCCCAGGCCTTGTCGGCAAGCTCCTTCGTTAGGCTCTCGACGTAATAGGAGCCTGCGAGCGGATCGACGACCTTGGTGACGCCGGTCTCATGCTGCAGGATCAGCTGGGTGTTGCGGGCGATGCGGGCCGAAAATTCCGTCGGCAGCGCGATCGCCTCGTCGAAGGAATTGGTGTGGAGCGACTGCGTGCCGCCGAGCACGGCTGACATCGCCTCGAAGGCGGTTCTGACAATATTGTTGTAGGGATCCTGCTCCTGCAGCGAGACGCCGGATGTCTGGCAGTGCGTGCGCAGCATCAGCGACGACGCATTCTTCGGCTCGAACTCCTCCATGATCTTCGTCCACAGCAGACGGGCGGCACGCAGCTTCGCGGCCTCCATGAAGAAGTTCATGCCGATCGCGAAAAAGAAGGAGAGGCGCCCGGCGAAGTCGTCGACGTTCAAGCCCTTGGCGATCGCGGCCCGCACATATTCGCGCCCGTCGGCAAGCGTGAATGCGAGTTCTTGCACCAGCGTCGCGCCGGCTTCCTGCATGTGATAGCCGGAGATCGAGATCGAGTTGAACTTCGGCATCTCCCTGGCCGTATATTCGATGATATCGGCCACGATCCGCATCGAGGGCTCTGGCGGATAGATATAGGTGTTACGGACCATGAACTCCTTGAGGATGTCGTTCTGGATGGTCCCAGAGAGCTCGGCGCGCGATACGCCCTGCTCTTCTCCGGCAACGATGAAGGAAGCGAGGATCGGAATGACGGCGCCGTTCATCGTCATCGACACGGAGATCTTTTCGAGCGGAATGCCATCGAAAAGGATCTTCATGTCCTCGACGCTGTCGATCGCCACGCCAGCCTTGCCGACATCGCCTTCGACGCGTGGATGGTCACTGTCATAGCCGCGATGGGTGGCGAGGTCGAAGGCGACCGACACGCCCTGCTGACCGGCGGCGAGCGCCTTGCGGTAGAAAGCATTAGAGGCTTCAGCGGTCGAGAAACCGGCATATTGGCGGATCGTCCAGGGGCGCCCGGCATACATCGTGGCGCGCGGTCCGCGGGTGAAGGGAGCGAAGCCCGGCAGGCTGTCCAGATGATCGGCGGAGGCGAGATCGCCGGCGGTATAGAGTGGCTTGACGTCGATGCCCTCAGGCGTCTTCCAGGCGAGCGCTTCCGGCGAGGCTTTCAATTCCTTCTCGGCCAATGCCTGCCATGCATGAGTATCCACCGTCATCATTCGAACTCCAAGATGAGTTCGTCCACGGCAAGACTTTCCCCGACTTCGGCCTCAATACGTTTGACCACGCCTTTGCGCTCCGCCTTGAGCGCATTTTCCATTTTCATGGCCTCGACTACAGCCAGTGTCTGTCCCGCCTCGACTGTATCGCCCGCCGCGACGGTAATAGACGTGATGACGCCGGGCATTGGGCACAGCAGGAGCTTCGATGTGTCCATGGCGGCCTTCTTGGGCATCAGACGCGACAGCTCGGCCGTTCGAGACGATCGAACGCGCACGCGCGCGTCGATCCCGCGCCACCTTAGCCTGATGACCGCCCCGTTAAGATCAACTTTGACACCCAGCCGTTCCTTGCCGACCACAAAGGTCGCGTGGCTAAGTCCGGGAAGCCATTCGCTGGAAACGGGAAGGTATTCTCCATCCTCAAACAAAACGCGAGTCGACGCGGGCACAGCGTCAACGCCAACCCCGAAGCGCCACTCACCAAATTCCACCACCCAATCCTTGTCAAGTTTTCGCCGATGGTTTCCGATTGTCCCAGAAATTTCCGCCGCCCGAGCTTGCACGAAATGATTGACGAAGGCCGCGACGGCTGCCAGTCGCCGCGCTGCCCGCGCATCGGGTGCAACCCCGTGGAAACCTTCCGGGAATTCTTCTGCGATGTAGCCGGTGGTCAAGCGTCCAGCTCGAAAGCGCTCTTGCTGCATCACCGCCGACAGAAATGGCAGGTTGTGGCCGATACCTTCAAGCTCGAAGTTATCAAGCGCTTCGCTCATCGCCGCAATTGCCTCCAAGCGTGTCGGAGCCCAGGTGCAGAGTTTCGCGATCATCGGATCGTAATACATCGAAATTTCCCCGCCCTCGAACACGCCAGTGTCATTTCGAATTACGGTTGCGTCATTGCCGGGGCCCTCCTCGGGCGGCCGGTAGCG
The DNA here is from genome assembly GCF_001429725.1 of Rhizobium sp. Root708. Classification (GTDB taxonomy): domain Bacteria; phylum Pseudomonadota; class Alphaproteobacteria; order Rhizobiales; family Rhizobiaceae; genus Rhizobium. The sequence continues at coordinate 105,586 of NZ_LMHV01000044.1, forward strand.
GGTGAGCCGCCCGATCGACGGGAGGAAGTTGCGATAAGGATCTTCAGCATAAACTCGGCTTTCGATTGCCCAGCCGTTGAGTTTCACGTCCCTCTGGCCATAGGTGATTGCCTCACCAGCGGCGATCCTAATCATCTGCTCGACTAGATCGAGCCCGGTTACAAGTTCCGTGACCGGGTGTTCGACCTGCAGACGCGTGTTCATCTCAAGAAAGTAGAACTTGTTCTGCTTGCCGTCGACGATGAATTCGACCGTGCCTGCAGAGTGATAGCCAACTGCCCGCGCCAGCGCCACGGCTTGTTCACCCATTGCTTTGCGCGTCTCTGCGTTGAGAAACGGCGATGGCGCCTCTTCGATGACCTTTTGGTTTCGCCTCTGGACCGAACATTCGCGCTCTCCAAGGTAGACGATGTTTCCATGCTTATCGCCGAGGACCTGAATTTCGATATGGCGAGGTTCAGTGACGAATTTCTCGATAAAGATGCGATCGTCACCAAAAGAGTTTTTCGCTTCGTTGCGCGAGGCTTGGAATCCCTCACGAGCCTCCTGTTCGTTCCATGCGATGCGCATGCCCTTGCCGCCGCCGCCGGCGGAAGCCTTGATCATCACCGGAAAACCGATTTGGCCTGCGATGCGCACTGCTTCGTCGGCGCTTTCGATCAAATCCATATGGCCGGGCACCGTGCTCACGCCCGCCTCAGCCGCAAGACGCTTGGATGTGATCTTGTCGCCCATCGCTTCGATCGCGCCGACCGGCGGACCGATGAAGGTCACACCTGCCTTCTCCAACGCCGCCGCAAAGGCCGCGTTTTCCGACAAGAAACCATAGCCTGGATGGACGGCGTCAGCACCAGTGGATCGGATCGCATCCAGGATGCGATCGATAACAATGTACGACTGGTTTGAAGGGGCTGGGCCGATCCAAACGGCTTCATCGGCCATGCGCACGTGCAGCGCGTTGCGGTCGGCGTCAGAATAAATAGCAACGGTCGCGATGCCGAGACGCTTTGCGGTTTTGACCACGCGGCAGGCAATTTCGCCGCGATTAGCGATCAGGATTTTCTTGAACATGAGATCAGCCTGTTAAAGAGGTATCGTGTCGTGCTTCTTCCAGCGGGCATCGACCTGCTTATTGCGAAGCGAGGCGAATGCTCGAGCGATGCGGCGACGAGACGAATGGGGCATGATAACCTCATCGATGAAGCCACGTTCGGCGGCAACGAACGGATTGGCAAAACGCGCCTCGTATTCCCGCACGCGTGCGGCGATCTTGGCTGGATCGTCGACCTCGCCGCGATAGAGGATCTCGGTGGCGCCCTTCGCGCCCATGACAGCAATCTCGGCGCTCGGCCAGGCATAGTTAACGTCCGCCCCGATATGCTTGGATGCCATGACGTCGTAGGCGCCGCCATAAGCCTTGCGCGTGATGAGCGTCACCATCGGTACAGTCGCCTGGGAATAAGCAAATAGCAGCTTGGCACCATGCTTGATCACGCCACCATATTCCTGCGCGGTGCCGGGAAGGAAACCCGGAACGTCCACGAGTGTCAGGATAGGAATATTAAACGCATCGCAGAACCGCACGAAGCGCGCTGCCTTTCTTGATGAATCGATATCAAGGCAGCCGGCCAGGACTGTCGGCTGATTGGCGACCACGCCGACGCTCTGACCCTCCATGCGAATGAAGCCGGTGATGATATTGCCGGCGAATGACGATTGGAGTTCAAAGAACTCGCCCTCATCGGCAAGCGCATGTATCAGTTCCTTCATATCATAGGGCTTGTTGGAGCTATTTGGCACAAGCGTATCGAGGCGTTGCTCCAGACGTTCAGGATCGTCGTGGAACGGGCGGGTGGGCGGCTTTTCTCGATTGTTGAGCGGAAGGAAGTCGAAAAGCAGCCGAATGTTTTCAAGTGTTTCGACATCGTCATCGAAGGCCCCATCGGCTACCGACGACTTTGATGTATGTGTGCGCGCGCCGCCCAGTTCCTCTGCCGTGACGATCTCGTTGGTCACGGTCTTCACGACGTCGGGTCCCGTCACGAACATGTAGGAGGAATCTCTCACCATGAAGATGAAGTCGGTCATGGCGGGGGAGTAAACTGCGCCCCCGGCACATGGCCCCATAATCACCGAGATCTGCGGGATGACGCCGGAGGCCTCAACGTTTCTCTTGAAGACATCCGCATAACCGGCGAGAGATGCGACGCCTTCCTGGATACGCGCACCTCCGGAATCGTTGAGCCCGATGACTGGAGCCCCGTTGCGCAACGCCATATCCATAATTTTGCAGATCTTCTGCGCGTGCGTTTCCGAAAGTGATCCGCCGAGAACCGTAAAATCCTGCGAAAACACATAGACTTGGCGGCCGTTGATCGTGCCCCACCCCGTCACCACGCCGTCACCGGCGACCTTCTGCTCCGCCATGCCGAAATCGACACAGCGGTGCGTGACATACATATCATATTCCTCAAAGGACCCTTCGTCGAGAAGGACTTCCAGCCGCTCTCGGGCCGTCAGTTTGCCCTTGGCGTGTTGGGCCGCGACCCTGCGTTCGCCACCGCCTAATCGCGCTTCGGCTCGCCGGGTTTCGAGCTGGTCCAATATCGTCTGCATGTTCGCTCCCTCGCTGCCCCACCTTTCTATAGGACCGATCGGCGGACGAAAACGCTTGAACGCGAGCAATTGTGAAGTTATAGAAATTCAAAATGCAAATTGCGAAGTTGCGAAATGGCTGCTGGAAAACTCTTTATCGGGCGCAGGGTGCGCGAACTTCGCCTTGAGCACAGCGCGACACAAAGTCAGTTTGCCGAAAGGCTCGGTATTTCTCTCAGCTATCTGAACCAGATTGAAAACAATCAACGACCTGTGTCGGCGACCGTTCTCTTAGCGCTAGCCGATAAGTACGGCCTCGACATCACGGAGCTTTCGACCGGCGAAATCGACCGACTGGCCTCGGCGGTAAGGGAAACGCTTGCAGATCCACTTTTTGAGTCATACTCGCCGAGCCTGCAGGAGCTGAAACTAATCTTGCAGAACGCGCCCGGCTTTGCGCGCGCGCTGGTCAGCTCCCACCAAGCATATCGACGACATAGCGAGCAGCTCGCCATCCTGGACGACCGGCTTGGGCGCACGGCCTTCGTCGAAGGAACGCCCTATGATGAAGTGCGGGACTTTTTCCATTATGTCGATAATTACCTCCACGATCTTGATATAGCTGCCGAGGGTTTGGCAGCCGAGATTGGCCTTCAGGGCGGCGATGCCCAACCACTCCTTGCCGAATTTCTTGAGCGGCGGTTCGGTGTCCGGGTGGTTTACGACGCATCCATGGTGAGTCACATCCGTCACTTCGATCCGTCTCAGCGAATTCTATCTCTCAACCCATACCTGCCGGCCGAAACCCGAACATTTCAGATCGCCGTCCAGACCGCTCAGAGCCATGCGAGCGACGCAATTGAAGCAATTCTGGACAAGGCCGCGTTTCGAACACGTGAAGCCGCGGAGGTTTGTCGGATCGGGCTGCATAACTATTATGCTGGCGCTCTTCTTATGCCCTACCAGATCTTTCTCGAAGCTGCGCGCCGGTTGAGACATGACATAGGACTACTCGCCGCCCGGTTTGGTTCTTCTTTCGAGCAGGTCTGCCATAGGCTTTCCACGCTGCAACGACCTGGATCGAAAGGCGTTCCGATTTTTTTTGCCAGAATCGATCGGGCAGGCAATATTACAAAGCGCCATAGCGCGACTAAATTGCAATTCGCCCGTTTCGGAGCGGCATGTCCTCTGTGGAACGCTCATCAGGCTTTCGAGGCACCCGACCGCATTATCCGGCAGCTAGCCGAAACGCCAGATGGTGCGCGCTACCTATGCCTAGCAACGCGCGTGACAAAGGGTGTGGGCGGATTTCGAACGCAGCGTTCAAGCTATGCCCTCGCGATCGGCTGCGAGATCTCCTACGCCGGCGCCTTTGTCTACGCAGACGACCTAAATCTTGCCGACAGAACAGCCTTCGAGCCAATTGGCATCTCCTGTCTGACATGCGAGCGGACTAATTGTGCGAGCCGCGCAATTCCGCCGCTGCGCAAACAGATCTCTGTCGACCACAATGTCAAAGACGCAACCCCTTATAGGCTGATTTGACGGTAACGGCTCCTATGTGTCAATTTGCCTGTCGTTTGTTCCTTCACGAGCATCCCGAGCGGATTTAAAGCTCCTACGCTCCTACGACGCGACTGCGCTCCACAAGAAGGAGCCTGAGGCCAGGCGGAACACCATCCGGTCGACCGGTTCTCTGCACAGATTCTGTCGCGCAAACGGCCTTCAATTATAGGACCCGTACGGCAACAGCGTCGAAATCAACGTCGAGAATCTCAGCAATTCCTTGACCTCGGGCGAATACGTCCGAAACTCGCCGGAGCTCGCCGCCAACCCACGCGATTATTCGTTGGTCTCGACAAAATGGTCGCTGCCCATGAAGGCGACGCAGTGGGCGATCAATTTCGTGCCCGCGAGGGAGAATTTGCACCGGCGGCAAAGACGGAAAGATTAGGTGAGGATTGTTATTTGACGGTGGCTCAGAGCCTGGACAGACCTGTGCCCCTATCAAAGTAGATATTGTTAGATTCTCTGTTCGTCCGCCCCGAATTGTAAGTCTTCTACCTGGTCGCTGAGCACGCTCAACTGTTCCCTCAAGGAGGTCGCTCAGTTGCCGGCGCATGGTTGATTATCGGCCCGGAGTTGCTCTAGCCCCACTGTGCTTACGAACCCGTGCAGGCTCAATCACCGATGGTCGAAAGGTCACTGCGGCAGTTGCGATTGCCCGCCCGATGACAAAGTCCAGTCGTCTTGCGGTTCGACTTGAGCCAGCCCTTCCGATCCATGAGTTAGATTCATCACTGCAAGCGATCGGGGCGATCTAATCCGTCAAGCCACATGCGACTACATACAACGCGTGCAAATCGAACATCGAAGGAGGTTCGTCCATGAACCGACAGAATGAAATCCTCAACACGCCCGAACAGGCATCCGATCTTGACGTCGGCCGGCGCGATCTCCTGAAGCTTACCGGCGCAGGCGTGGCCGCGCTCGGCGCAATGTCTATCCTCAACATTCCATTCGAGGCCCAGGCTCAGGGCATCGTTGAAGGGGCAGATAATTTCTACAAGAGCGACAAGCTGAACTACCAGAAGGTCACCTTCAAGAACCAGTACGGGATGGACATCGTCGCCAACTTGTACACACCCAAGAACGCGGACCCAGTGACCAAATATCCGGCCGTCATTGCTGGTCATCCGAACGGAGCGGTCAAGGAGCAGAGCTCCAGTCTTTATGCCCAGAAGCTCGCCGAGCAGGGTTTCGTGACCCTGGCTCCCGACCTGACCTTCTGGGGCGAGAGCGAAGGCGCCCGCAATGCCGTGGCCTCCGATTTCTACACCGAGGTGTACATGGCTTCGGTGGACTTCCTCGGCACCCGTCCTTTCGTCGACAGGGACCGGATCGGCATCGTCGGCATTTGCGGCAGCGGCGGATACGCGATCAGCGCGGCGAAGCTCGACCCACGTCTGAAGGCGATCGCCACCGTCAGCATGTATGACATGGGCTCTGTCACCCGGAACGGCCTGAACAAGTCTCAGTCGCTCGAACAGCGCAAGCAGGCGATCGCTGCGGCAGCAGAACAGCGCTACGTCGAGTTTCAGGGCGGCCCGAAAAAGTATGGCGACGGCATGCTCGAGACGCTGCGGCCCAACGCCCATCCGATCGAGCGTGAGTTCTTCGACTTCTATCGGACGCCGCGCGGCCAGTTCGTGCCGGAAGGCTCGTCGCTATATCTCACCACGAACCGCCCGATCACGGCGGAAGTTAAGCAGATGAACTTCTACCCCTTCAACGACATCGAGACGATCTCGCCGCGGCCACTGCTGTTCATCACCGGTGACCAGGCGCATTCCAAGGAATTCAGCGAGGATGCTTATGCCCGCGCAGCCGAGCCGAAGGAGCTGGTCTGGGTCAAGGGTGCAGGCCACGTCGATCTTTACGACCGCGTCAACCTGATCCCGTTCGACCGGCTCACGGCCTTCTTCCAGAAGCACCTCGTTGCTTGAGTGACGCTTGGAGAGCGGCGCTGAAAAGCGGCGCTCTCAGCCACGGTGCCCGGAATCTACAGTCAGTATGGCTCGATCGGGTTATCCGTGGCCGGCTCGAATAATCGACATAACAGTCCGCTCGGCGGCACAACCAAGATGATGGTGATAAATGAAAAAGATAGTTCTGGCAGCTGCCTTGTCGCTCTTGGCGACGACGGCAAATGCCGCTGATCTGCGCTTGTCGAGTTCCGATGTGGAGCACAACAAGCAGATAGCCGACCTATACGTGCAGAACGGGTCCGGGTGCAGCGGCGGCGATCAATCGCCGGCACTATCCTGGTCCGGTGCGCCTCAGGGCACCAAAAGTTTCGCTGTGACCATGTATGATCCGGATGCACCCACCGGGAGCGGATGGTGGCATTGGAGCGTGCTGAACATCCCCACTTCCGTGACCCATTTGGATCGGAATGCAGGGCAGCGCGATGGCAGCAAGCTGCCCGCCGGCGCCGTGCAAGGCCGTACCGATTTTGCCAGGCCTGGATATGGCGGAGCGTGCCCGCCAGCCGGCGACAAGACGCACCATTACCACTTCAAGATCTGGGCGCTGTCGGTCGAGAAGCTGGAAATCAACACGGAGATGAGCGCTGCTCAGGTCGGCTATATGGTCCGCTCGAACAGCCTAGCTTCTGCAGAACTTGTGCCGGTCTCGACGCGATAAATCCAGCGCAATCGGCTGAGGAAACGCGGCGGGTCGCACGTCTCCTCAGCCCAACTTGCTTGATCGGCGAGGTGACGGTCGCAGCTAGTCTGCGGTCTTGCTCGCGCGATCTCGCCGGCAGGCGCCCCGCGTTGCTGCAGACGGCGGCAAACGACGGATAAGGCTCACAATCAGTTTGGTATTGATGAACTACTCGACAATAAAAATGCCATTCGTTTGACACTAGGGAATTAATTACTAGATTAGTGAGGCGTGCTGGCTCGCGTCGCGATCATGTCGCGTCAGCAAATCAATCGCCTCAGCAGCTAAGGACAATGCCATGAAAGCAGTGGGTTACAGCAAAAACGGACCCATCGACCGCGACGATGCCCTGATGGACATCACGCTACCGAAGCCCGTTCCGACCGATCATGATCTGCTCGTCGAAATCTCGGCCACGGCCGTCAATCCGATTGACTACGAGATCCGCCGCAATGCCGCACCGGCAGACGGTGAGTTCCGCGTCCTGGGGTGGGATGCCGTCGGCATTGTCGTTGAGAAGGGTGGGCTGGTCGAAGGCTTCGAGATTGGGGATCGGGTCTACTACTGCGGCGCCCTTCGGCGGCAAGGGACGAATGCGGAGTTCAACCTCGTCGACGCCCGGATCGCGGCGAAGGCCCCGGCATCCCTCTCCGACGCCGAGGCAGCCGCTCTGCCTCTGACTTCCCTGACGGCCTGGGAAATGCTTTTCGAGCGCCTCGACGTGACGCGGCCTGTTCCCGGCGCGGCCGCGGCGGTGCTCATTATCGGCGGTGCAGGCGGTGTGGGGTCGATGGCGATCCAGTTGCTCCGCGCCCAAACCGATCTCACGGTGATCGCGACCGCGTCACGCCCGGAAACCAGCGAATGGTGCTCCAGCCTCGGCGCGCATCATGTCGTCGACCACAGCCAGCCGCTGGGCCCACAGATCGAGGCACTGGGCATCGGTGCGCCGGGCTTCGTTTTCGCGACGGCCGGCTCGATCGAATATCGCGAAGACATCGTCAAGCTGATGTCGCCGCAGGGGCGCTACGGCTACATCGACAGTCCGGCGGTGTTCGATGCGAACCCCTTCAAATGGAAGTGCATCTCCATTCACCTTGAAGCCGTCTTCATGCGTTCGCTCATGCAGACCGTCGACATGGGCGTTCAGGGCGACATCCTTCGGCAAGTGGCCGAACTGATCGAGGCCGGCAAGATCCGCACTACGCTGACCGAGACTTTCGGGACCATCAACGCCGCCAACCTCAAGCGGGCGCACCAGTTGCTGGAGAGCGGCAGAGCACGCGGCAAAATCGTGCTGGAAGGCTTTTGAACGCCGGGCTTTCAGTCCCTGCCTTGAATGGGCGACCCGCGGGGCAGCGATCGGTGCCTGCGCCGCGTCGGCGCGATCACACCCCAGCCCGTGGAATCGCCATCCAGAAACCGATGTTTAAAGTGAGACAGCACGATGATTTCTCGTGATGAGCGCCGCGAGGCCGAAAGCCAGATAACGCGACTGATCCATAGCTATTTCTATCGGCTCGATGAGCGCGATCTGGAGGCCGTCGCCGCCTTCTTCGAGGATGCGGCCTGGCACATTTCCCCGGAGCGGGTGACACATGGCAAGGCAGAGAAACTTGCCTGGCTGCGCGAGAATACCCCTGCGCATGACGCCTATCGCGGCCCGCAGCATCTGATCGGTAACCTCCTCATCGACGTTGCCGAAGACGGCCAGACGGCCACCAGCGTCTCCTGTTTCATCGTATCCCAGCTGGTGGACGGGCCGGGCATCCATGTAGCCGCGCGCGGACGGTATGCGGACAGATTTGCCCTGCGCAACGGCCAGTGGCGGTTCACGGAGCGGCGCGTCCACATCGACCGCCGCTAGATCGACTTCAATAGATCCCAACACCGTAAGAGGTGATAGATGACAACCAATAGTCTGAGCGACGCCCAGCGGCTCCAGCGCCTGGAAGATATCGAGCAGATCAGGACGCTGAAGGCGCGCTACGCCGAGGCGCTCGACAACCGGTTCAACGGCGATCAGGTCTCCGCGCTGTTTGCTGAAGATGCCACCTGGCAGGTCGGTGAGGATCAGGCCGCCCAGACCGGACGAGCGGAAATCAAGCAGCTCTGCGTGAACCTGGCAAAGCAGATTTCCTGGTCGATCCACTACTTCATCCCGTCGGTGATCGAGATCGGCGAAGACGGCGTCACCGCCAAGGCCAGCTTCTACATTCTGGATTTCCAGACTCTGAAGAACGACGACGGCGAAGATGAAGCCTACATGTTTGTAGGCACCTTCAACGACACGTTCACGAAGATCGACGGCTCCTGGTACTTCCAGAGCATCAACGGGAAGATCGATGTCGTGACACCCTGGACGGAAAGCTGGGTGAACAAACCGTTCATTCCGGATTTCTTCGCCAAGAGCAATTGAAGCGGGCTCGAACGCATCGACGGAGTCCTGGGCTGGCACCGATGTAGCAGCTTTGCTTGCCGGGCCAGCTCTTCATCGGCGCACCGAACGTGATCTTCTGTGGTGCGTCCCATCAGCCGCAACAGGATGCGAAGGGAAAAGCAGATGGAATACCGCAATCTCGGTCGGTCGGGCCTCAAAGTCTCGACCGTCACATTCGGAACGATGACCTTCGGCGGCACGGGCTTCTTCGCCAAGGCCGGGAACACCGACGTCGACGAAGCCCGGCGCCTGCTCGATGTCGCCTTTGACCACGGGGTCAATCTCTTCGACACCGCGAACGTCTATTCGCATGGGGTTTCCGAAGAGATCCTGGGACAGGCGCTAAAGGGCCGTCGTGATCGCGCCCTGATCGCCACGAAGGTGCGCATGGGTATGGGCGATGGGCCGAACGATGCGGGCCTGTCGCGCAAGCACATCATCGAGCAGTGCGAAGCGAGCCTGCGTCGGCTCGACACCGACCATATCGACCTCTACCAGGTCCATGAGTGGGATGGCCAAGCGCCGCTGGAAGAGACGCTCGAGGCGCTGGACACGCTCGTCCGGGCCGGCAAGGTCCGCTACGTGGGCAGTTCGAACTATGCGGGCTGGCAGCTATCGAAGGCGCTCGGGATCGCCGAGAGGCTTGGCTATCAGCGGTTCATCTCCCAGCAGATCCACTACACGCTGCAGGCACGCGAAGCTGAATATGAGCTTCTGCCGATCGCCCAAGATGCGGGGGTCGGCGTCCTAGTCTGGAGCCCGCTTGCCGCGGGTCTTCTGACGGGAAAGTATCGGCGGGACCAGCAGGCTCCGGAAGGCTCACGGCAGCTCAATGGCTGGGGCGAGCCGCCCGTACGTGATGAGGATGCTCTCTACAACATCGTGGATGAACTCGTCGCCATCGGCGATGTGCGCGGCGTGTCGGCGGCGCAGGTGTCGCTGGCCTGGCTGCTTGGCCGGCCCGGTGTGTCGTCGCTGATCGTCGGCGCGCGAACCGAACAGCAACTCGTCGACAATCTTGCCGCCGCCGACCTCCACCTGACGGCTGACGAGCGCACCCGTCTGGACCGGGTGTCGGCGCCGGCGCTGATCTATCCCTTCTGGCATCATGCCAAGTCGGCATCCGACCGGCTCGGCCCGCACGACATCGTCGCGACCGAGGCGCTCAACCGGTAAGGGAACGCCACGCTGTGCCCGCAGAAAGGCCCCGCCTTTCCTCGGGCACGGTGGCCAGAGCTGTCGGTAGCTGGCAGCGACGACATCCCAACCGGAAAGCTGCGATTACAGCCAGTCTTGGCCGGCGGGCCTGACCTTATCCAGTTCCTCGCGCATCTGCTCGGCGATCGAGATCAGGCGCGCCTTTGGCAGGCGGTTCGTTGGTCCGGCAATGGCGATGGCGGCACCCGGGGTGACAGCGATCGCGACGCAGGAAATTCCAGCCCGTTGGCTATCGAGGTCAAGGGCGAAGCCTTTGCGCTGCGCCTCCGCGATTTCCTCGGCATGGCGGTCCCATAGAGGCGGATCGTTGGCGCGAACGGTTCGCGCCAACTCGGCATTGGCCGCCAGGAGGGTATGGCCGAGTGCGTCAGCGATCAGCGCTTTGCGTTCGCCCGGCCTCACTGCGAGGTGCAGGGGCTGCTGCGATTGTACGGCATCGACACAGAGATACTCGGCTCCGGAGACCAGACCCAGAAAGGCGGATTCGCCGGATGCCGCGCTCATGGCTTGAAGCACGGGCCGGATGCGAGCGCGTAGCGCGTGCTCGGCTTCGGCATCTGGCCGCACGAGACGACTGAGTTTGCCGGTCAGCCGGTATGCGGCGCCCTTCTTCTCCTGCGCGATGTAGCCGAGTTCCTCGAGAGACGCGAGCAGGTTGTGGGCGGTGCTCCGGTTGAGGCCTAAGCCATCTGCAAGCTCGCTCAACCGCGCGCCTTCGGGTTGCGCGGCAATACGCTCCAAGAGATCGAAGGCGCGTTGCACGGACTGAATGACGCGTTCGGAAGAGGGCGATGATTCCATAATGCTGAACCTTACCACCCCTCTGCCAGGCCATCCAGCCTATTGCAGGCGATCTAACGCCCGAAATGCCCTTTCGTAATTCCACGATAATGAATCCCGTAGATATTCTTCTCCTTATAGTTTGACAATGCGGAAGGATTGGCCTAGTCGTGGCTGCGCGCAAGCCGACAAGCGATGCCGAAGTCACTGCTCGTCGCGGCTGCCTCAACCACCTTTCCAAGGAGAGACACAGATATGTCCCGCATCATCCTCATCACTGGCGCGAACCGCGGCATCGGCCGCGAACTTGCCGCTCAACTCGCCGCAGCCGGGGACACTGTACTACTCAGTGCCCGCGACGAAGGCGCCGCGAAGAAGTCGGCATCGGAGATCGGCGGCGATGTCCACCCGGTTCAGCTCGACACGTCCGACGTTTCCAGCATCAGCGCCGCAGCTAGGAGGATTGAAGCCGAGTTCGGTCGTCTCGACGTGCTGGTCAACAATGTCGGTGGCGTCTACGACTACGGCCAGAAGGCGTCCACGGCCGACCTGGCGGTTGCTCAACAGGCGCTGGAAACCAATCTTTTTAGCGCCTGGCGTGTCACGCAGAGCGTGCTGCCGTTGCTGCGCAAGGCCCAGGGCGCCCGCATCGTCAACGTGTCCAGCGAGGCCGCGTCGCTGGAGCGGATGGGCGCGTCCGTGCCTGCCTATGCGATTTCCAAGACTGCGCTCAACGCCCTGACGCGGGTCTTTGCCGCTGAACTGGCTGACGAAGGTATCACCGTCCATGCCGCAAGCCCCGGCTGGACCGCGACCGAACTGGGCGGCGAGGGCGGAAGGCCAGTCGCCGAGGGCGCAGCCAGCATCCTGCACGTCATCGACCTGCCCGCCGGCAGCGGCAGCGGCGGCTTCTATCAGGATGAACAGGTTCTGCCCTGGTGAGCGAACAAAAGCCTGCCCGGGGCGTAGCCCGGGCAGGCCTGAATGAATCGTTACGAGTTTAGATCCGAGTGAAGGGGCCTCGATGGTTGCTGTCGAGGCGGCGCACCGCGCAAATGCTGGGACACTTAAGTGCGAAGATTTCAGCCCCGCAACGACCGGAGTTCTTGCGGCCGAAGCGCTTCGATTGCCTCGTCTGCGGCGCGCAGACCGCTGTCGTAGGCGCCGTGTGCAGTAGAAAAATCATGCCCATGGGTGGCTTCGCCCGCGAAGAAGATGCGGCCCTCCCAGGAACGAGAAAGGATTTGCCGCGCCTGTGAATGACCCGGCAAGGCACAGCTATAGGCGCCGCCGATCCTGTCCGAACGACTCCAGTTGGACGCGCCCAAAACCCTTAGCTTTGATCGAACGCCGGAGCCCACGAGCTTGATCAATTGTTCAATGGCCAGGTCGAACGCGGCGACGAGGCCTTCCTCAGCAACAATCCTGGCGCTGTCGCCGCCCAGAGAACATTCGATGACCGGCCAGCCGAACGGGCGAATATAGTAGTCGCAGGTCCGGGTGTCGTAGGGATCGCCGATGAGATGGGTCTCGGGCGCAAAAAGCGTTTCGCCGTCGATCTGGAAGAAAAGTTTTTCGTCGCTACCGAGGGGTAGGACGCTTGCGGCATGGCGCCATGGATCAAGGGATGAAGGCAGATCGATCGAGGCGCCAGCGAGTACATTCGTTGACACGGTTAGGATCGCGGCGGCAGCGTGGATCGTCCCGGTCGGGGTAGTGATGGCAAGGCCGTTACGGTGTTCGCTGATCACTTCGACCGGCGTCGCGAGGCGGACGTTCGTGGCGGATGGCAGACTCGCGGAGATCAACGTTCCATAGCCGGCAGGCACACGCCAGTTGCGATAGCTGCACGCCGCGTCATAGGCAAGGTAGTCTGCCGCCGACATACGATCGGGCGCGACACCGTTCGAGAAACCGCAGATCGCATGGACATAGGGATTCCATTCAGCGCCCGGCAGCAGGGCATCCCCGGCCCGGTCGCTTCTCGAGACAAGGCGCGGCAGTTGCTGTTCCCAAACGTTAAGTGCTCTGCGGGCAGCGGACTGCTGTTCTGCAGAAAAGCCGAGATTGGCATATTGGCTGCCCCAAGCTGCCTCGCGTCGATCGATCGCGAAGCCTGCCTGTTCGGCAATTCCCGTCCAAGGGTTGCGATCTGCCGAGTGGAGCCAACCGCAGCCTAGATCCAGTGGGAAGCCCGCGAGTTCCTGGGTCCAGCCACGCCCTCCGAGGCGGCTTGAGGCCTCCAGCATGATGGTCGAGAAACCACTGGCGGCGAGGCGCCTGGCCGCCGCAATACCCGCGGCTCCGCCACCCACGATCGCAATATCGACGTCGGTAGCCATTCGGGTTCTCGCACCAGTCGGGTGGGCATTGCTCGTGCCGTCAAGCAAAGACGTACCTGCAAATGCATCCAATAGGGTTGTTCGTGAAGTTCCATTGCGCACGAGCTTTAACCTAGTCGTTGTTCCACAACCTGATTAGGCGCTATAATTCGCATATCGATATGAAGAGGACTCATGAGTGTCGCGAGAGAACGTCAATGACTTGCTTGCCTTCCTGGCGGTCGCCCGGGAACGGAGTTTCACCAAAGCCGCGGCCAAGTTCGGGATTTCCCAGTCCGCCTTGAGCCACACCATTCGAGGGCTTGAAACCAGGCTTGGCGTTCGGCTCCTCACGCGCACAACACGGGCCGTGTCGCCGACCGAGGCCGGCGAGCGGCTATTGAACGGGATCGGCCCCCATTTTGACGAGATTGATGCTCAGATCGACGCACTCAGCGACCTGCGTGACAAGCCCGCAGGCAACATCCGCATCTCGGCCCCAGACCACGCGATCAACTCCGTGCTCTGGCCGAAACTGCAAAAATTTCTGCCGAAATATCCCGATATCAAAGTTGAACTAATACGCGAGAATGGCCTGACCGACATCGTCACGGAGCGTTACGAGGCAGGGGTTCGCATGGGTGAGCAGCTCGCGAAGGACATGATCTCGGCCCGAATTGGCCCAGATTTCCGTTTCGCCGTGGTGGGTGCGAAGTCCTACCTGAAGGACCAGGCAGAGCCGCAGCACCCCCAGGATCTCATCCGGCACACCTGCATCAACGAGCGCCTTCCCACTAGCGGGGGCTTTTGGGCGTGGGAGTTTGAGGACCAAGGTCGCGAGATCAAGATTCGCGTTACGGGCCAGCTCGTCTTCAACAACTCGTATCAGGCCGTCGAGGCGGCGGTCGCGGGGTTCGGTCTCGCCTATGTGCCTGAGGATGTCGCTTTGCCGCATATCCAGAAGGGGCGGTTGGTGCGGGTGCTACAGGACTTCAGTCCGCACTGGGATGGCTACTACATGTATTATCCGAGCCGTCGTCAGTCCTCGCCGGCTTTCGTCGCCCTCGTCGAAGCGTTACGCCATCGCACGTAGTTCTATACTGCGATAGTCCCGCCCCGGGGAGCGCCCCAGCGCTCAGACTCGATGGCGATCGTGTTAGGATATCAGTGCAACTTCTCTATCTGGCGCCTTCTCTATCTGGCGCCTTTCGCCCCACGCCGGTTGCGGGCTTTATGCGCTTTTGGACCCCACCATCACGTAGTGCGTGGCGATTGCCGGAAGCGCCACTACCGCCGCCCAACGCCCAAAGAAGGGCGTCACCGACGTTTTGGAGCTCCAGACATCAAGGCAGTATGTGAAGGTGAGATAGTCCCAGTCGCCAGGAAGGGAAGTGCTCCATATGCCGACACCCGCCAGAGGGAAGATGGCGAGACGCAGCAGCTGTGTCCTCGCTGAGTTGATCGACGACAGTCCAAGATCGAGCGGCTCAACGCTTTTGCGCGCGCCCCAGTGCAGGCCAAGACATGTCCGCGCCCTTCATCGCGTTTTTCATTCAGACTGACTGCGCCGTGGGCCGGAACAGAATTTCGTTGATATCCACGTCGTCTGGCTCATTGACTGCAAAAGCGACCGTTCTTGCGAATGTGGCTGCAGGTACGCCGACTTCCGCGACGAAGGCTTTGGTCTGATCCTGGATATCCTGCTCGCCGATATGGTCGTGAAGCTCAGTCTTGACCACGCCAGGCGAAATGATGGTCGTCCGGATGTTGTAAGGCTTCACCTCTTTGCGCAGACCCTCCGACAGCGCCCGCACCGCGAATTTGGTGGCACAGTAGACGGCCGCGCCCGGATCCACGACGTGGCCGTAGACGGACGAGACGTTGATGATATGGCCCGACTTCTTTGCTTTCATATGCGGCAGCGCTGCTGCAATGCCATCGAGCACGCCTTTGATGTTCACATCAATCATGCGGTCCCACTCATCGACGCGGAGGCGTTCCAATGGAGCGAGCGGCATGAGGCCGGCGTTGTTCAGCATGACGTCCACCCGACCGAACGCGCGCACGGCTGTATCGACAAGACTCTTGACCTGGTGAGCTACAGTGACGTCTGTCGCGACGGCCAAAGCCCTGTAGCCGGCTGCATTCAGTTCTTGCGCCAGCGCCTCGATGCGGTCGGCGCGGCGCGCGCCGATCACGACGGTCGCCCCGCACTCGGCCAGGTGTCGTGCGGTAGCTTCGCCCAGGCCGCTGCTCGCGCCGGTGATCACTATCACCTTGTCGGCAATATTATCAGACATGTATATCCCAGTTGATTGTGGCCCTTCACGTCGACGCAGCTATTTGCTCTGATAGGCTTTGATATTGGTGACCTGCCAGTGGCGCACGTTCGCGCTTAGGACGTTACTTTTGACGCCCGGATCCTGGCTCACCCATTCTTTCGCCGCGTCGATATTCTCAGCTTCGAATAGCACCATGCCAAGTACTTTGTCGTCGGTGAGCGTACCGAGCAGTCCTCCGGCAATGAACTTGCCCCCGAGCGTTTGGCCGTAGGCGATATGGTCCTTGATGTTGGTCTGCTCAGTGATGTTCTTGCTATTTTCATAGGCGGACCCGCGTTCGTAAATGACCGCGTAAACGCCGGCCTTTGCGGCAGTTCCGTCCTGCGCAATGGCGACGGGCGCAAAAACGGCAACCGTGCCGAAAGCTGCAATCCCCGCAACAGCCAGCATCAGAATTGCGCGTTGGGCAGCCAAGCTGCCCCTGTGAAGCGATTTGACGATGTGCACGTTCATGGCGTTATCTCTGTCGACCGAGCTGAAGAAAGTATGACCATACAAAAGATCGACCTCGTTGATTAGCGGGCATAAATCGATAGGACTTATGGTAATGATTCATCAATGCAGTTGGCCATCAAATGCTCAATCATAAGGATGTAGAGAGCGTAAGATTGTCGGGCGAGATCGTCGTCGTCTGCTCGCTTCTCCAGGAAACCCCGATGTCTCAACGCCTTTGCGCGACTTTCCCGCCTTGCGGCTTCCCTACCGTGCCGGTTGCGGGCTTTGTGCGCTGTCGGTTTCTCCGTCCCACCATCACATAATGCGTGGCGATGGCCGGAAGCGCCACCACTGCCGCCCAATGCCCGAAGAACGGCGTCACCGAGGTTTTGAAGTTCCAGACATTGAGGCTGTAGGTGAAGGTCAGGTGATTCCAGACACCAAGAACTGAAAAACTCCAGACGCCGACACCAGCCAGAAGAGCTGCGGAGACACGCAGCAGCCACGTCCTGGCTGCGTTAGCCGACGACAGCCTCAAGATCGAGCGGCTTAACGCCATTACGCGCACCCAGTGCAGGCCGAGATGGATGCCGACGATGACCATCACCCAATAGGCTGAGAACCAGTGGATCTCCCGCATGTAGATGCTGTCGGGGATCGAAAGTGCGCTGAACAGAGATTTCGAGATCGCGATGCTGGTGAGCAACAGGATGATCATGTTGACGATCAGAAGTAGGTGAAGCGCGACGATAAGGACGCGGCGTGCGTCATAACGACCCTTGAAGAGATTTTTGAACCAGAACCGGTTCACCACGATATGGCAGGCGAGCAATGCGAACATGGCGGTGCCGAAGATCTCGTGGGGGACGTTCTCTAGCCACCAATAGGCCAGTGAGAGCAGAAGGAAGATCGCCATCGCGCCGGGCAGCAGGAGACGATCGATAAGAGGGGTCGATTTCACGATAACGCACTCCTTGGAATAGATGCTAAGGAGCTAGTTCTTGAAACTGCGCGCATCGTTGAAGGTGAACATATACTGGCGGTCCTGGCGGGACTGATGACAGGAATGGCAGCGCTCAGGATTTTCATCGTCAGTCTTGATCGATCGGTCCGGATTGAACGCTTGATAGGTCCAGTCGTCCGGACCGCCTCCTGTTTTCTCAGCGACGAGATAGCGGGCTAGAACGTCGCTCTGGTGATCAACGAGAACGACATGCGTTCCCGTCGGCACCGGTTTTCCGGCCTGAATGGCCTCGAGTGCGCTCTGATTGGTAAGCATGTGCTCGCGCGTTACGCCGCGGCGCACGGTCGTATAGTGCACGAGCCTATCGAGCTCCGGGAAGGTCACCGCACCTGTTTCGGCGTGAGCCGGTGTCCCTCCCGAGCCTTCCGGCAGCATTAGATAGCCGCTGGCAAGGACCAATGCTCCACTCAGTAATGCCAACCCAGAGGATCTAGTCTTTATGCTCATTGGCGCAAAATGCCCTGTCGCGTACAAGAGATCGGCGCATCGAGGTGCCCCCGGTGCGGTTATTTTCAGATTTCCGGCATCAGACGGACCGCTGCGGCAGTAATGATCTGCGGACCCGACAATTCGATCGGCTGCGCTAGCCCGATCAAACGCTTGAACGACGTCAGCTCAGCTCTCTGCTTCTAGACGGCCTCGCCGGATATCATTCTTGCGTAACAACTACCAAATACTGTGGGGCGGAATTAGTAGTGCTAAGCTGATTGTAGTTGTGAGGCAGATTCATCAATCCCGTGGGGAGACCTTTGTGAGCATAGCGTTTCTTGGGCCTCTCTTTGGTGAGTTCTACTTACAGCAATATGGGATCATCTACGACGAACAAGAGGCCGCAAGGGGCGGGCAAAGACAAAAAAGACACGTGCACTGAAAATCGCGCCTACCGAAAACCAATGGAGTCGCATGGTAGATGACATCGGGTAGTGGAAGGAAAGCAAGCACCGATTTGGAAATCACCAGGCTCGTTATCACGAGTACCAGCATATTGCTTGCCAACACGATATGTGTGCTGAGGACAGTGAGCGGTCGCGCACTGTATGGTTTTGATGTTTGAACTAGAAATGATTGACCGCGATGTCCCATCCCAGCAGGATGAACAACGCCGTCTCGAAAAGTTCGTGTCGCAGGTTATCCACAACAGGCAACCATGGCAGTCTGGATCGGGCGCTTTGCAAGCTTTGGTCTTCGTTACCCAACGTCGATCACTTGAAATCAAGCGCAGCGCTGTGTCGCCGGCTTCGACAGACCTCAGAGCTATTCTTCCGACAACGGCTCATTCAGTGAATAAACCGTGACCGGTCTATCACGGTTGCGCACGACCAACTCGCCAAGGCAACGCAAACCGACAACCCGGCCAGCCAGACCCTCGAAGGTTTTGCCAGAGATCAAACAGCTTGTGCCATGTTCTTTGTTGAGTGCCTCCAGACGTTGTGAGAGGTTTACCGTGTCGCCATACAAGGTAAAGGACAATCGGTCATCGCTTCCCACTGTACCGGCCGCTACCAGACCTGATGCAATTCCGATTCTTAGCTTAATTCGATGTCCATCGAACTTTCTCTCGGCAAGCATCTGCAGGATCTCTCTTGCGGCGGTAACGGCATGCAGTTCGTGGTTTCCGCAAGCCAAGGGCAGATTGAAGGCAGCGATGATTGCGTCCCCGAAATAATTAACGACCAATCCACCCTGACTGCCCACGACCGCAGCTACGGACGAAAACAAGCCGTTCAACAAACTGATCACCTCAGCAGGTGTGAGACTTTCGGATATTCCCGTAAAACCTTCCACATCTGCAAACAGCAGTGATGCATTCCGCATTTGCGGCGCAAGCTGGCCGTCGCTTGCAAGCTCTGTGATCACTGAGGTTGGAACATACTTGCCGAACAAACGCTGAATTTGACGCCGCCTCTCCTCCTCGTCGAGCTTGGCTCTGGCGACCGAGCGTGCCCGATGAACTGAAACAGCGGCAATTCCCGTGAAAGCAACCATGATCAAGGTTTCTTCGACCCGTGATGCGATTCCAATGAAGTTCGGATTGAGAACTACATCATAGAAAACCTGCCGCGAGGGCGCGGGCGGGAGATCCGAGAAGGTCAGCACATTGGGCATGCCACGCACGATCCATGCAGTGGATACGCCAAGGCCAATAGCACACCAACTGCCAGTCCAGATTACCAGCCAAGGTGATAAGGTCAGGATCGACGCCGCGATGACGACGTAGAAATATTGCATGCGGCTCGTAAGGAACACAAGATTTTGCGGGATTGCATCTCCACTGCTGAGGGGTGCAAAGGTCAAGATGACCGAGACCAACGCTGCATCGATCGTAAAAAATGCATAGCGCGCATAGATTTCAAACCGGCTTTTCGCCGGCAACAACGCCGCGAGCCCGAGAAGGGCCAGCAACAGTGTCGACGTAAAAATTACCAAGTTGACCGGATAATGATAGCCCCATAGGAACGCTAAGGCGAGCAAGGTTACCGCGACGGTGCGGCCGAGTACCGCCAATATAAAACCAGTGCGCTGGGCGATTTCCAATGTTTGACTGCCGGAAAGAAAGCTTAGCGAAGTCAGCCGTTTCCTGAAAGACATAGCTCCGTTCCTAACAATGGTTTCAGGCTTGGGGGCGCGGCCTCCGATTGGTGAATGGGTCTCACAATTACTCGCCACCGGCGGACGACTGGCGCGCCCTGAAATTCGGCAAGGAGCTCTTGGACGCCGCTCGTGCCTATCCGGCTTGATCGCCCGGCCGCGAACAGGACGACGGCGACGGAAATCAGTTGATCTCGTCGTCGCGGCATTTTGCGTCGCTGCTCGTACCGGGATTCATCCATAAGTTGCCAACCGGCAGGCAGCGACATCGGCCAGGATCGACAGCGCAAGCGACGTCGAATCCCGTGTCGGTCCAAACATCCCGATCGGCGCCTTAATGCGATCGAGATCCTCATTGCGGTATCCGAGCGCTGTCAGACGTTCGACGCGCCTTCGATGCGTTCGCGTGCTCCCGAGGGCTCCTACATAGAATGCCGGCGAGCCGAGAGCCGCTTCAAGGGCCGGCACCTCCCGATCGAGATCGTGATGTAGGAAGAGGATTGCGGTATAGGCATCGATCTCCCGGATGATGGTTCGCCCGGCCTCGCCCGCCTCGCAAACGAGAACCTCGAATTCCGAAGCCGCGCCTAGGCGAACGACCGCGCTTGCCTCAAGGGGTTGTCCGGAGATGACGACGCGGGTGCGCGGGCGGTAGATCGTCAGAAAATCCTCGGCCTGCCAATAAGCGCGCTCCGGCGGCTCGGCGGGCTGAAGCGATTGTTGCTTTGGGCAATAGCGAAGTCCCGCCGGCTGGCGTCTTTCAAGGCGATCGAGAACCTGTTCGATCGCGCCGGCTTCCCGCAGCAAATGAAGAATGATGCTAATACCTCCGCCGCAAGGCAGGACAATATCGAAGAACGGAGAGCCGTCACCGAACATCACCGTCCTGTCACGGCCCTCCGACAGGGCAAGAAGTGCTTCCGAGGCGACCGCCGCCTCGACGCAGCCACCGGAGACATATCCACAGTAACGACCGTCTGCCGCCACCGCCATATGCGATCCCAGCGCGCGTGCTGCCCCTCCTCGGATCTCGACCAGAGTAGCAAGTGCGACGTCACTGCCCTCTTTCAGACTGCTCAGGGCAAAGCCTAGGATCTCGGCGGGATCGTCGGTAGACAGTGCCTTGACGGGCGCCGGCCCGGAAATCCGTTCTGAAATGTCGATCATCGATTCCCCTCATCGCCGCCCGCAGGTCGACGGTCGAGGCCACCTACCGAAGCGCTATGCCACATCAGGCAGACCACCGATCAGCTTGTCGAGCGTGATCGGGTAGTGCCGCACTCTGATCCCAGTCGCGTTATAAATCGCGTTGGCAACAGCAGCAGCCACGCCACATAGACCAAGTTCTCCAACGCCCTTCGCTTTCATGGGCGATGAGAACGGGTCGGTCTCGTCGATAAAAACGACCTCTTGATGCGGAATATCAGCATGCACCGGCACCTCGTACCCCGCCAGATCATGGTTGACGAAGAAGCCACGGCGCGTGTCGACAGCAAGCTCCTCCGAAAGTGCGCCTCCTACCCCCATAGTCATGGCGCCGATAACCTGACTACGCGCAGTAATCGGATTAAGAATGCGGCCAGCGGCGCAGACCGCAAGCATTCTGCGTATCCGGCTCTCGCCGGTTGCGACATCTACAGCAACCTCAACAAAATGCGCGCCGAAGGTTGATTGTTGATGAGTACTGCCAAGGTTGCCCCATTCGATCGTATCCTCTCCGGACAGGCCACTGGCGTCTGCCGCTTCGGCGAGCGGTACCGAACGGTTGCCAGAGCGAACCGTGCCGTTCTCGAATACGACGTCGGCAGAATTGAAACCAAGTTTCAGAATCACGGCTTCTCGCAACTTGACGCAGGCAGCATAGACGCCAGCCGTTGAGCAGTTTGCACCAAACTGACCACCCGATCCAGATGAAACGGGAAAGCGCGAGTCGCCGAGGTGAACGGCGACCTTGTCGATTCCAACACCCATCATCTCAGCAGCTGTCTGTGCAATGATGGTATAGCTGCCGGTACCGATATCCGTCATGTCCGTCTCGACTGTCACTACACCATCGCCGCCGAGACGTACTCGCGCTGCGGAAGGAAGAAGGAGGTTGTTGCGGAACGCGGCAGCGACACCCATGCCGATGAGCCAATTGCCCTCGCGCCGCGAACTGGGTTTACCTCGTTTGTTCCAACCGAACCGCTCTGCGCCTGTTTGCAAACAACCGACGAGATCGCGGTGGGAAAACGGGCGCTGCGGGTTCTCGGGGTCGACCTGCGTATCGTTGGTGATGCGGAATTGGACTGGGTCGATTTGCAATTTCTCGGCCATCTCATCCATAGCGATTTCCAAGGCCATTAGCCCAGGCGCTTCGCCGGGTGCGCGCATCGCGTTGCCCTCTGGCAGATCTAGCGTCGCGAGGCGCATGGCGGTCATGCGATTTGCGCCAGCGTATAGGAGGCGGGTTTGGTTGACGGCTGTCTCAAGCCCACCACCGGGCAGATCTCCCGACCAGCTCTCATGAGCGATGGCGGTGATCTTGCCATCGTGTGTGGCTCCAATGCGGATCCTCTGGATGGTTGCCGGGCGATGAGTAGTGTTGTTCATCAAGAACGGCCGAGGCAGAGCGACCTTGACGGGACGCTTGGCAGCTTTCGCGGCGAAAGCTGCAAGCACAGCGTCGGCCCTCAGGAAGAGCTTGCTACCGAAGCCTCCGCCAATGAAGGGTGACATAAGATGAACTTTTTCCTTGTCAATATCGAGCGTGATCGCCAAATTGGTGCGCCACCAGTCGATCATCTGGCTCGAAGTCCATACGGTCAGTTCATCTCCATTCCACGCTGCTATCGATGCGTGGGGCTCCATCATAGCATGCGACTGGTCCGGCGTGGTGTAATGTTCGTCCAGGGTGACCGCCGCCTCTTTGAAGGCTCCTTCGAAATCGCCAGCGGCAGAGTCCGGTTGCTGCGATTCGTCAGGCTTGACCGCGGTCTTCATTGCTTCCTTGAGGTCGAAGGCGCCATCCTCGACAGCGTAGTCCACCCTGACCAACATGGCGGCAGTCCGCGCCTGTTCAAACGTTTCGGCTACGACAACAGCCACAGCCTGGTGATAATGCTGGACCTTGTCGCCGCCAAACAGGCCCGCCGTGTTGTAAGGCCCGCGCTTTCGCTCACCGACTTCTGGTGCGGTTACGACCGCCAACACGCCCGGCGCTTTCCTTGCGATGGACGTATCGATTGACTTGATTCGTCCTTTGGCGATGGCGGAGCCCACAGGATAGCCGTACGCATAGGACACGTTTGGATCGTGCCATTCGTAGGCGTACATCGCCTTACCGGTTGTCTTAAGTTGGCCGTCAATCCGGGGGATCGGTTTACCAACAACTTTCAGTTGATCAATGGGATTTTCGGTGGCTGGGTTATCGAACTTCATGACATCTCACCCCTTGGCTTCAGCGATCACCGCGCCGAGCGTGCGCGCGACGAGGTCAACCTTGAATTTGTTCTGCTCTGTCGGTTGGGCCTGTGCGAGAAGCGCCATGCTTGCTGTGCGTGCACCATTTGGAAGCTGTTCATCTGCAGCTTTCAGACGCCACGGCTTGTGGGCGATCCCGCCGACGGCAAAACGCCCCGTTCCGTCGGGCCGGACAACGGCAGCGACAGACACGAGTGCAAACGCGTAAGAGGCACGATCGCGAACCTTGCGGTAGATATGCTTGCCGCCAATTGGTGGCGGTAACACAACCGCCGTGATGAATTCGCCGCGTTCAAGAATCGTTTCAATATGTGGCGTTTCCTTGGGTAGTTGATGGAAGTCCGCAATCGGGATCGACCGGCTGTTTCCATCGGCTTTCACCGTTTCCACCTCAGCGTCGAGAGCCCGCATTGCAATGGCCATGTCGCTCGGATGGGTGGCAATGCAAGCATCGCTCATTCCGATAATGGCGTGCTGCCGACTAAAGCCGCCAATTGCAGAGCAACCGCTGCCCGGCTGCCGCTTGTTGCACGGCTGGTGGGTGTCGTAAAAGTACGGGCAGCGTGTTCGCTGCAAGAGATTGCCAGCTGTCGTAGCTTTGTTGCGCAACTGGCCAGACGCGCCCGCCACCAGTGCTCGCGACAGAAGCCCATAATCTTTTCGCACCGTTTCGTTTGCAGCAAGGTCCGTGTTGCGGACGAGTGCCCCGACCCGCAATCCGCCTTCCGGTGTTACTTCGATTTTGTCGAGACCGAGGCCGTTAACATCGATCAGATGGGTGGGTGTTTCAATCTCCAGCTTCATGAGATCAAGAAGATTGGTGCCGCCGGCAATGAATTTTGCGTCAGCATTGTCGGCAGCCGCCTCGACAGCGGCCTTGATCGACGATGCCCGTTCGTAGGTGAAGGCTTTCATACTCTTGTCCCCGCGACTTCGGTGATGGCGTCAAGAATGTTGGAATAAGCGCCACACCGACAGATGTTGCCGCTCATCCGCTCGCGGATTTCGGCGGGCGTGGCCTGTATTGTGTCCGTAAGATCAGACGTGGCATGGCTTGGAATATTCGCCTTGATTTCTTCAAGCACAGTGACCCCCGAACAGATTTGTCCCGGGGTACAGTAGCCACACTGGAAACCGTCATGTTTGACGAAGGCTGCCTGCATCGGATGGAGGTTGCCCGGTTGACCCAGCCCTTCGATGGTCGTCACCTTATCGCCGTCGTGCATGAGGGCCAGCGTCAGGCAGGAATTGATCCTCCGACCCTCGACAATGACCGTGCAGGCGCCGCACTGGCCGTGGTCGCATCCTTTCTTCGTCCCAGTCAGGTGAAGATGCTCCCGCAAGGCATCGAGCAGCGTGGTACGATTGTCGAGTTCAATATCGTGGCTTTTGCCGTTGACGTTGAACGACAGCTTCGAGGTGAGAGACATTTCGTTCCCACCGGGTTGAGCTGCCGCAGTGGTTGCGGCTCCGGCGACCGCAATCGCCGCAGCTGAGGAAACAAGTAAGTCTCGACGGGAGATTTCGAATTGATCGCTATGCATCTCAGTTCCACTTCGCCTTGAGAAGCGCCCTTTCCAGGCGCGTGTGCAGACCCATGCTTATTCTATAATATAGGTCAGCCTAGGAAAGATTAGGTGAGGATTGTTGCATAAGGTTATCGAAACAGCTCATTAATTAGAAACGCCACATGAACTGTAACGGAGACGGTCTTAACTCTTGTAGCGGCGTCGCGACTGCCGCGATTGCTGCCAGGCCCAATTCCTGTGCCGACCAGCGAAGATGCGAGTGTCAACGCCGGAGTAAAATCAGGCCAGGCGGCGGCCGTGGTCCAGATAGTACTCAACAGCAGTCCTCTTTTGCTCATCCGAATACCGATGTTTGGTGCGCACGTAGCCTGCCGACAAGTCGTTGCCACGTGCGAGTTCGCGATGCCAATGCTTCAGAGCATTCTTCGTCGGATAACCCAACTGACGGATGGCGGCATTCGCCCGTTTGCCGAGCTTGATATAGAGCTGCACAGCCCTCATGCGGTCTTCGTACGAATACATGAACTATCTCCTGTTAGTCCAAGTTTTCGTCCGCACCTCCCTTCGGGGGAAATTTCACCCGGCATTGACACATGGAAATCGGCTCGGAAAACCGCCCAGATTATGCTGCTGCGCTTGAGGCAGAGTTGGTCGTTGCGCGTGCGGAGCGAGCCGTTGCCTTAGCCGAGCTTGCCGTTGCCAAAGCCAAGGAAGCGGACGATCGGGCCGTCATTCTTGGCAAGAAGGTCCATATCGAAAAGCTCGAAAGGCAGTTGCGTGGTCAGAAGTCGTAACGGGACTGCCCGACTGATCGCTCAAATGGAGTTGATGCTTGAGGATGCCGAGGCGGCAGCCACCGAGGATGAACTTGCCGCCGAAATGCCCGTTGCTGCGGCCGCCTCTGTGACCGTCGCCGGCTTTGTACGAAAGCGGCCGGTCAAAAGGCCCTTCCCCGATCACCTGCCGCGCGAGCGTGTCGTTGTGCCTGGTGCGATTGCCTGTACCTGCTGCGGCAGTGACCGGCTGCGCAAACTGGGCGAAGACATCACCGAGACGATGGAGAGCATCCCGCGCTCCTGGAAAGTCATTCAGACGGTGCGCGAAAAGTTCAGCTGCCGCGACTGTGAGAAGATCAGCCAGGCGCCGGCACCTTTCCATGTCATCCCCAGGGGCTGGGAAGGTCCGAGCCTTCTGGCGGTGATCCTGTGCGACAAGTTCGGCCAACACATCCCGCTGAACCGGCGGGTGGGGCTAGAGCAACAACTCCGGGCCGATAATCAACCATGCGCCGGCAACCGACCGACCTCCTTGAGGGAACAGTTGGGCGTGCTCAGCGACCAGGTAGAAGACTTACAATTCGGGGCGGACGAACAGAGAATCTAACAATAGCTACTTTGATAGGGGCTCAGGTTTGTCTAGGCTCTGAGCCACCGTCAGATAATAATTTCGGGCGGTGGCGTTCATCTGACGTTCACCTAATCCCCGGAGTGCGTGGATCTTGACGGTTCTTGCCTCGCGGTTCTGTGGTTCAAGAGCAAGAACGTAGTCGGCCTGTTCAGCAGCCCACTGGAATTCCCCGGCCGAAAGCGATGCCTCGGCACTCCCCAGCATCTTCGCCGTGCCTCCGATCATTGCGACAAGCTTCGCTGCCCGCTCTTTTTCAGTCAGCGGGAAGATATGCGTAGGGTTGCCATCAAACCAGCCTGCATTCTGCTGGTAGATTCCACGCACCGCCCACGCAACAGTGCCGTAATATTCCTGCAGGTATGGATGGCGCGCCAGTTCTGCGGGCAGCTTTATCTCCTGAACCAACTCGTCGGGAGTTTTGCCCCTGGCGACCCCTTCCATGGTCTTTTCGTAGACGAACTTAATTCCGTCCCGGTAGGCAGTAAGGGCGTCTTTCCCTTCGGATGCGCCAGTAATCGTGCCCATATGGCCAGGAATGACAAACCTTGCATTGAGAGCAATCAGTTTGTCCAGACTTGCAATCCATTCCTCCACCGGACGCGTCGGAAGACCTCTTAGCGGCGCTATATTGGGGAAGGTCTTGAGGAGGACGTCGCCGGCGATCAACACATTGCGGTCCGGAAGCCAGACCGAGATGTTCTCATCGGCTTCACCAGGAGTGTGGATCAGTTTGATCTGCACGCCAGCGATCGCCAAGCTGTCTTCTTCTCCGTCGAAAGTTTGCGTGGGCGGCAAGAATCCCTCACGGGTATGCGGCGTGACCCTGCCATATTCCAACTGGGTTCCGGCGTTGATGAATTGATCGTCGGACAAAGCGGTTCCGAACGCATCTCCATCGTCACGTCGTCCACGACCTGTGACCGGCTTGATCCTGACCAAAAGGTCATGGCTGTAGATTTCCGGCTTGTCATCGCCTGCGAATACCGTTGCACCGCCGGTGTGATCGGGGTGGTTGTGAGTGTAGATGATTGCACGAACAGGGTGGATCATCAGATCGCCGAAGGCTCCCATGATCGCCATGGCATCGACCGGGTTGGCCGAGGTGTCGACAATAATCGAGCCGCCCTGGGCCTGAATCAAGGTGACGTTGCTGGCGGAATACCCGACCGCAGTATAGACGCCATCGGTTATTTTTTCGACACGTTTGCGGAACTCCACAGAGTGCGCCTTCAGCTTGTCTCGCCCCGAAAAATCGTTGGCAGGGGAAGCCGGATCCGTCATGCCGAGAGTTGATGCGATAGCCACGACGACTCCTGCCCTGCGTTTCAATGACATTGCCATTTTATATCCAAATTTGAGCAGCCGCGAACATCCTGGCTCTACCTGACCAGAAGTATGGCTCTCATCCACAGAAGACTAGCTAATGATTTGATGATCTGCCTCTTATCAGCGACACGCATCCGTTGGCTTGGGATCCTGTCAGTGTGTCTATTGCGGTCGCCCGGACGGGTAGTTTTTCTACTGCGACGGGAATGGGCCGAAGTCGTCGATAGAGTTTAGCGGGTGCGAAAGGCACTAGCCTTTGTTCGAGTACGCACGCGCCGAACTCTCCAATCATTTGCCATTTTCGGACCAGCATCGATCGTGCAAAATGCATGTGGTTTCGACGGCAGAGCCTGTATCTCTGTAACATCGTATCAAACCTGGAAGCCGAAGGTATTTCGAAACCGAAACCTCTTCAGCCTCCAACTCCTTGCGGCGAGCGTGCTTGCTCGATCTAATAAGGAACCCCCCGCCGCTGGAACTCAGCTCAACGACAAACTTTCTTACAAAAGCGCGCAGGGTGATATTTTGTCCCCTACCGGACCATGCTTCCACAGGAGCTCCCAGCTATTTGCCCTGATAGGCTCTGATGCTGCTAACCTGCCATTGCCGCACCTTTGCAGTTAGCACACCATTCTCCACCCCTGGATCGTGACTGACCCATTGTTCAGCCGCTTCGATATTCTCAGCCTCGAACACCACCATACCGAGCACGTTGTCGTCGGTAAGCGTGCCGAGCAGTCCGCCAGCCAGGAATTTATCTTTGATAGTCTGGCCATAGGCTATGTGATCCTCGATGGATACCTGCTCTGTAATGTCTTTACTGTCGTCATAGGCAGGGCCGCGCTCGTAGATCACGGCGAAAACGCCACGCATCGGGTCAGCCGTTTCCTGCGCAGCCGCGCTCGGCGCGAGCTTGGCAACAGCGCCTAAAACAGCGACCGCAGCTGTAGCCAGAGTTAGAATTGAGCGCTCACTGTTTATGTTGCGTGCGGTGGGGTGATTGGCGAATCGGAGGATCATACCTATCTCCATCAAAGCTGGGGTATAACGGACCATACAAGAGAAATTATTCATTGATTAGCGGTGGAAAATCTCTAAGGGCTATGATTTCAGCTCACAAATTTGCGTCGACTGACTACGCTGCGGGGCCTGGCGCGTCCGCCGGCGATATGGCGCTGGCCGCGCTGATTACCGCTGTCGTGATCGAAAGGTGCAAGGCCGATGAGGGCGGCGGCTTGTTCGCGCGACACATGGCCCAGTTCCGGCATGTCGATGACCATCGACACCGCAGTGGGCTTGCCGATGCCGGGAACGGAGTTTGCCAGATCGAGGCGTCGAGCGAGAAAGGGATGGACACGGACTTCTTTTTCGAGCTGGCGGCGCTCGCTGGCGATCCGTCTGTTCAAGGCAGCGATGTCGTCTTTGATTTCCGTAATCAGGCGCGGATCGCGGCGATGCTCGAGGCGCGTCTTCAGGCGGGCGACGTCTTCGACCATGTCGTCGATGTGGACGAGATGGTCGTGCAAGGCCTGCAGGACGGCGTCTTGCGTGACGTCGGCGATCTTGGGCCGCGGCTCGGTGATCGCCGTGAAGGCAGCGATGATCGAGGCATCGAGCCGGTCGTTCTTGGCCCGGCGCAGCTTCAGGCGCGCGTATAGGCGCACCTGAAGCGGTTGATGCACGAGAACTTGCAACCCGGCCCGGCCCAATGCCGCGACCGCCTCGCGCTCGTAGCCACCCGTCGCCTCGATGCCGACCCGTTCGACACCCGCCGTCGAAAGCCGCTCGACGACCTCGGTGAAGCCGGCCGCCGTATTGAGCGCCCGGAAGGACGCCTGTTCCATCCCTGTCGCCGCGTCGAGGATCGCCACGTCGAGAAATGCCTTGCCGGTATCGATCCCGGCAACTGTCGTGATAAGCTGCTTCATCTTCGTCGACCCATCCTTGCTATGCGAACCCATGGTTCCTACAACCATCCGGGCCCGATGAAGAAACGGAGACGATCTTGCTCATGGACAGCCAAAGGCTTCGCCAAGGCTAAGGGCTGAACGATCCATCCCCGTCGCCTGGATCTGGACCGTCATCCAGATCCCGGCATTCCTAAGGATGCACCACTAAAACACAGATGCCTATTACAAGGACAGATGCCTATTACAAGGGTTGCTTGGATAGGACTGCGAAGGCGGTCTGCGCAGTCCTGTCCTTCCTAATAGACAGGTCACGTGGCACTTTGCTGGTCAGACGGCATCGCTACTTGACCAATGCTAGGCCCATGGTTACCAAGGCAGGAACTTCCCATCCTGATAGAAGCCGCTCGTGCCGCCGCTGGCGGGCAGATCGACGACGTAGCGGATGCTTGCTGCACCCTCAGCTACGGGCCTGTCCGCCTTCACCGCCGAGATCGGTCGCGGTCCATCCTGGACAGGCGGAGTGGACGGTGATGCCTTCTTCGGCCAGTTCTGCGGCAAGGTTGCGGCTCAGGGCGTTCAAGGAGGCCTTCTACGTGCTGTAAGCGGATACTCCGGCGGCTATCTTTGCCCTCGAACCTTCTCGCTGGATACGTTAACGATGCGGCCGTCTTGAGTTTCACGCAGCCGCTCCAACCATAGCCGGATGAGCGCAACCCAACTAACTCGATACGGACACGGAGCGCGCCTGCAGCCAAGAGCTGCGCACCGCTGTCTCGGCGCATGCCGCCAATTCTTCCGCTGGTGCTACGACACGGAATTTATCGCCAAGGCGTTAAGGGAATGGATTGCCATGTTCGGCGCCAAGGCAGGCCGGGAGAACTGTTACCGCAAAAGCTCTAACTCCAGGCTCATGGATGACCTTCTCAACGGAGAAATCTTCTATACGCTCAAGGAAGCGTAGATCGTCATCGACGGTTGGCGGTGCCGCTACAACAAAGCAACAGACATGATCGATCGTGCCCAGTCGGGCGGGCTTTATGGCGTGCGACCGCTATGGTGAGACGCTTTCGACGGCATGGCACTTGGTGGCGGTGGCCCCGGGGAGACGAGCTGATGCTGTTTCGCTGGCGGTAACATGTCATGACGCCGGAGTGTTCTGCGGCCGCCGAAGAATTCGCCGAACTTTGCAGGAGTCCGGTAGACATCGTGGTTGCCTCGATTGTGATCATTTCTGCAACAGCGTTATAGGGTGGCGAAAAAATCTTGTGCCGGAATGGCATGCGTCCATTTGCTCGAAGAAACAAAGCCATCAACCCAAGCTTCTTCGGTCGCGATGATTTCCTTCATCTGCTTGTTGCTAGGAGGATCGCTCATGGATTGAGGTCAATCAGTTGGCACCCTAACCTACCCGGGATCAGTTGGACGTCATTGATGAGGCTCGCTCATAACCGCATGCGTTTCTATGCGGGTTGTCGCAAGCCGTCGCCGCTACTACGTTTTCGCCAAAGGATCACAATCCAACATTCCTTCACAGACAGTGCCCAGGCAAAGCTGCTGCGTCTTCGATTGCGAGCTGGAGCCATCCTCAACAATCCAATTGGACCGTCAGCGACAGGTCGTTGGGCGCAGCATTCGTTTGACCGGCAAAGAACAGATCGAGGTAATTCACAATGGCGATGCAAGCCTCTACAATCAGGCCCGATATCGAGGTCGGAGAAGCAAACTGGGGCGCCGTCCTTGCCCTGTCATTGGGCGCGTTCGCGCTAGTATCGTCCGAGTTCATGCCCGTCAGCCTGCTGACGCCGATCGCGTTGGATCTGCAGATCACCGAGGGCCAGGCCGGCCAGGCGATTTCCGTCTCGGGCGCATTCGCGGTCGTCACCAGCCTTTGCATTGCTTCCATAGTGGGGCGGCTCGACCGCAAGGTCTTACTGCTCGCCCTGACGGGTCTGCTGATCGTCTCCGGCACAGTGGTCGCCATCGCGCCGAACTACGAGATTTTCATGGTCGGACGCGCCGTCATCGGTGTTGTGATCGGAGGCTTCTGGTCGATGTCAGTGGCCACCGCGATGCGGCTCGTACCGCAAGACAAGGTTCCACGCGCACTGGCAATCTTCAATGGCGGCAATGCGCTCGCGACGGTCATTGCTGCGCCGATGGGCAGCTTCCTTGGCGGTCTCATCGGTTGGCGCGGAGCGTTCTTCGGCGTGGTGCCGGTCGCCCTAATCGTTTTCGTCTGGCAGTGGCTCAGCCTTCCGTCCATGAATATCAAAGGGCAGAAGGCATCGGGCAATGTCTTCACATTGCTGAAGCGACCTGTTGTTGCTCTCGGCATGGCGGGCGTTGGTCTGTTCTTCATGGGACAGTTCACCTTGTTCACTTATCTGCGTCCATTCCTGGAAACGGTGGCGCATGTCGAGGTATCAACCCTGTCGCTGCTTCTTCTGCTGATGGGTGTATCGGGCTTCGTAGGCACGTTGCTGATCGGCTCTTTCCTCAAGGACGACAGCATCTACCGAACGCTCATCGTCATTCCGGTGTTGATGGCGGCTATCGCTGTTGTGCTGTTGATCTTTGGTGGCTGGGGTGCCGCGGCGGCTCTGCTGTTGGCGCTGTGGGGTCTATTCGCCACATCGGCGCCGGTGGGCTGGTGGACATGGCTGTCGCGAACGCTCCCAAACAACGCCGAGGCCGGCGGCGGCCTCATGGTTGCAGTCGTTCAACTGGCGATCACGCTCGGCGCGGTCGTTGGCGGCATCCTATTCGACGCGAGCGGCTATCAGCTGACCTTCTCAGTAGCTGCCATTCTGCTCGTCGGTGCCGCCATCCTGGCCTTCCTGACGTCTTGGAAAGCCCGCCAGCCATGATGAATGCGGGCCGATAGTGTCACGGGCCGGCCACGAGAATGACGCTACCCTTGTCGCAGCCCCAGTAGCGCGGAGCGGTCCATGCATTCAAGCCCTCCGCACCAAAGTCGCCCTCCCAAATCTTGTTCTCTCAGCTGTTGCCGATCCGTGACCATCACCTTTCACACTTTGATGGCTTGACAGGTGAATGCGGAGGGATTCGAGAGACGTGGAGAACGGCGCGCCCGACCGGCGGCTATGATTAAGCTGCTGCGCAGTGCAGGCGCGGTCCGCACGACAAGTTAAAAATTCTGCATCAAACGTAAAGAGATTTCACGACGTCTATCCCTTGGAAGTGGCAGAGCCTGACGCCATAGCGCAGCGCAGCCAAGCAATACCCTCAAGGAGAATTGGATTAATGAATAGCAGCTACAGCTGGTTTGGGAAATTCGAACAGCCAGAATAAGTGGGGTTTCTGCCTGACTTCGGCTTAAATGCCAGGATCAGGAGGTGGCATGACTGTCCGGCTAACACCTACACATTTCAGTGCACCAAATGCCCGTGCGGAGTTTCGCGGCCATTCAGTTCGCGCCACTGCGACGGCGTCAAACCTTCCCGGTCCCTGAAAGCGCGATAGAACGAACTTCTGTCCTGATAGCCTAGAAGAAAGGCAACCTCGTCAATGTCAGTTGACGGATTCGACAGGAGCTGTCGCCCGCGTTCCTGACGCGCTTCAGCCAGAAGCTCGCGGAATGTCTTGCCTTCCTCCGTGATGCGGCGCTGTAGCGTGCGCTCGCTCATACCAAGATCCTGGGCCACCTGCGACAATTCCGGCCTGCCGCTCGCTAGGCCTCTCTTCAGGAAAATTTTCACCTGGTCGCCGATCGAGCTCCGTGCCTGCAGCTCTTCAAGCGCGGATGAAAGTGCGGGCGTAAGGATTTCCAGGAGCTCGGGATTATGGCCAGGAAAGGGACGTCCGAGATCGGAAGATTTCAGGATGAGAACGTTGCGCGACGCCCCGTAACGGATCGGACAACCGAAAAAGGATCGATAGGTATCGCATCTGGGGCCGGAACGCATCAACTCGACGCGGTGCGGCGTCAAATGCTGACCTGTGGCCCTTCGGCCGAGCTCGACGAGGAAGGCAAAAGTAAGGTCGGTCGCGATTGCGGGCTCTGGCTCCGTCGCATGAAGCCATTCGCTCGTGATAAAAAACTCGCCCTTGTCTTCGCTAAAGTTCAACTGTTCCGGGGTGCAGAGACGCTTGAAGCGCGCAACGCGGGATAAAGCGTCGCGATAGTCTCTCGCAAGAAACGCGACCAGGATCGAGGGTGGATGAGCCGTGGTATCGGCCTCCTGCACGAGCCTGATGCCAAGAGCCGGCTCCGGCATCAGTTCTTCAAGCGCCTTGAAGATCGCGAAATACTGTGCTGTCGTCACCAGTCCCTGCTCGCCGAGATGAAGCGTTCCCGGCAGACGCGCCTGGCGCAACACCGCAGCCGGTGGCAGACCAATCCGCTCGATCAAGCGCCAAAAAGCCTGCGGAATCTTACATCTGTCTGCGGGCGCTGCACTCATCGCTGACGGTCTCCAAAGGCTGCGAGCTCAACCGATATAACTGGCTGAATAGAATTGCCACCATCATATTATTTCATCTGGCTCACGATGATACGATCGAACATCCGGTCGCCAAACCATTTTCGGATCGCGATCATCGGCTTGGCGTATTTGCCAACGGCATAGCGCGTGCGCGGCCTTTTTGCGTTCACAGCCATCGACACGACATCGGCGATCACCTTCGGATCGGAGCCACGTCCATGACCATAGGCAGCTCTCGTGGCCTTGGCGACCATTTGTGTTACCTTTGCGTAGGCGCCCGCTCCAGATCGCTTGATGAGGCCATCGGCGACGACATCCCCGAAACCAGTCTCGATCAGGCCCGGCTCAACAATCACGACCTTGATGCCGAAGGGTGCGAGTTCCAATCGCAGGCTGTCGGACCATCCTTCGAGCGCATGCTTGGTGGCGTGGTACCAAGCCCCCAGCAGCGTATATATCTTGCCGCCCATCGAGGTGATATTGACAATGGTGCCTGAGCCCTTCTGGCGCATCGCAGGCAGCAGAAGCTGTGTCAGGCGAGCGGGGCCGAATACGTTGACTTCGAACTGATATCTGGCCTCGTCGGTAGAGATTTCCTCGACCGGTCCATAAAGGCCAAAACCGGCATTGTTCACTAGGACATCGACACCGCCGCTCTCAGCGAGAATTGTCTCGACAGCCGCCTTGATGGCTTCGTCATCGGAAAGATCCATATGCAAGGCCCTCGCGCCAAGTTTCTCCAGATCCCGCATCTTGTCGACGCTGCGGGCGGCCACGTAGACCTTGAATCCGTCGCTGATGAGACGCTTTGCTATTTCCTTGCCCATGCCGGACGATGCGCCGGTGACGAGTGCTGTTTTCTTGCGATTGTCGATCATTTTAGCCTCTTTGTTTGCGGGTCTACAAATAGAGCCTCTCGATCTCCGGCGCATCGACGGAAGGCGCCAGCACTATTGCACTTTGCGCCAAACGTTCGAATCGTCACTTTCTTGGCGCTAAAAGACCTGCTGTCGCAGGTGGCGTCGGCGTGCATGAGAGACGATAAAGATCACCAGGACCTCTAGGCCTATCAAGGACAGTCCAATCGTCATGCCGGCGGAGGCCGGGTCCCAACCGGTGCCGCGCAGCAAATAACCAATCGCAATGAGTGGTGTATTCCATGCTAGTGTTCCGATCATTGTAGCCGCCAGGAATGGCCCAAGCGGTACTCCCAGAATGCCCGCTGGCAAGGCAAGGTATATTCGCGCGGTCGGAATGGTCTGGCCAACGACTGTCACCAGAAAGTGGTTCCGCCCGTAAGCAGCGGCCAGCCGCCGATAAAGTTCCGGCTTTAGAAAGACAAACTTGCCGTAACGTTCGACAATCCGTTCACAGCGTGAGGCCCCAAGCGCATGGCCGATGGAATACCAAGCGAGCGCACCCAAGACAGAGCCTAAGCTCGCCGTGAGCACGGTTTGAATCAGATCCAGCGTGTCCTCGACCGTCGCCAGGCCGATGAACACAAACAATACGTAGGAAGGCAAGATCGGTAGAAATTTCTCAAGTAGGCCGACTACCGCGATGCCGATCAAACCGAGTTCGAGCAACCAGTTCAAGGGTAGGCTGTTCATGGCTGGCGGTCTCCGTGGTCGCTGCAAAGGGAAAATCGGGCGAGTACGGCCTCATACCGGACCCGCCCGACGCCAAACCACCGGGCCGCGACCGACTTGGGGCGTCTCGGTTGGCGAAAACGGTGGTTTGTGCATGTAATCGACGATTGCGGACCCAGGCAGCGACCCGATGAACCGTCCTTATGTGGGCGAATGCCAAGGCCCGCTCAATCTAGTCGCTCGCAGTCGGTCGGGCAGTGGCGGAAAGCGTCAATGGAGTGGCGCAATCCGTCAAACCGTCTTCGCAATCGTGGAGCCACGAGAATTCGAGCCAATGGCGGCGACAGGCTTTTAACTACTCGCGAGAGACGTAATATTTTGGCAAAACGCTGCGTTGAGCGGGTTTTGACTTTCGACGCCATCGATTCATTGAATGCTCTGGCCTTTTCGGGCAACGTCTCGAGCTGGTTACTCTTGAGACCGCCCGCGGTCGCGACTTCATCGGTGTTAAGTTGCCGAATGGTCGGCATCGAGCATCTCGTCGGTCGTCCTCCGCCGGCGTGCAGGCCAATTGCGCCGGCTGTGCGACCTCGCCGATTCAACCGAGACACCGATGATCATTCTATCAGCACTGGCATGGAGTTCCGTCTGCGCCAATTGCTGCTGGCTCGTCTCAAGCGCCGTCAGGGCACGTTCGAGCCCGCTCTGCGCCATGCGAAACCCGTTTTGGCCTGGTCAAGGACACTACGAGGCGTATTTTTTGAGCAAAAGCACCTTTTCAGGTTTGAGCGTCGATGCCGCCTGCCGCAGATGGCTTTCGGCAGAAACGACGCCAGCTTCGGCGGATGTCACGGCAGCGTGCAACTCACCGGGCTCGAGCCCCGCGATCAGCTCCCCTTTGACCACATGGCTGCCAACATCGATGAACCGCTCGCTCAAGCGGCCGCGCAGCCTGAAGGAAAGGTCGCTTTGTGTGCGAGCCGCTATGTCGCCCGCCGCCGTGAGTTCCCGTATGGCAGCTGGCTTGTGCACTTCCATGACTGAAACCGCGATGGCTCGTCTGGTTGTGGGTCTCGTTTCTGACAGGCTGCCAACAGTGCGACGCCCAGGAGGAACGGCGGAAGAACAGGAATTATGATGATTTCACAGGTTTTCGGGGGCTTTGACGCAGAGACTTCGATCAAAGACCTTCGTCATTGTCGGGGTTCCCATGTGCGGTTGTCAGGCAGATCTCAGGCTTGGGTACCGGCTTCCCGAGGCGGGAAATCCGATAGACTCTGGCGGGGGGGATGTTCAGCAGCGTCTTTCCGGTCATCGTTGCACGCAAACCGAGCTGATCGAGGATTGGGCGAGGAACCGGACAACGCCATGAGTAAGTGAACGTATAGAAGGCTCCTCCCAGCCGCAGATGGGCAAAGGCACCGTTCAGGATCGACATGACCTTGTCTCGCGGCATGCTGAGAAGCGGCAAGCCGCTAATGACCGCACCGGCCGGCCCATCCGCACGCGGCAACTGCCCGAGGTCGGCGGCATCCATGTTGATGATGCGGATATCGGGGAAGCGTTTCTGCAGGCGCTCGACGAATTCGGGGCCGTACTCAATCAGCGTCAATCGCTCTGCCGGCACACCGCGATCAAGGAGCTTGGCTGTAAAGACCCCAGTTCCCGGACCGAGTTCGATCACGGGCCCGGTCCAGGGCGAGACATCTCGCGTGATGATTGCTGCGAGCGCCGCGCCTGATGGGGCAATCGCACCCACCCTCAGTGGTTCGCTTAGCCATGAGCGAAGAAACATTATTAAATCGCGTGGCTCGTTCTTCACGATAATTCGCTCCGCCATTTCTTGTTCCTTGAGTTCGGTAGCGACGACTAAAGGGAATCCGCTTGAATGGATTGCGGCCTGCCAATCCTCTAAGCGTTGAGGTGGCTAATCGGCAGGCCGCCGAACCCAAGGATCAGCGGAACGTCCAAACACGGGTATTGGATTAAGTCGCATCCTTCGCCGGGTCACTTTCGGAACGCGACAGAGGTCTCGCATATCGCGCCAAACTGCGCGGGCTCCGATGTCGCGGCAGTAAAGTGGCCGCGAACTAGGCCTGGCGGGATTGAAAGTCTCTTGCTTAGTACGAAGTGGCAGCCGGTGTCGTAGACATCGATAACCTCGACTGCGAGCATGTCGTCATTGGACAAATTCCTGAGCGCTCTGCCTGAATTCTAAATCTCATCCGTAATGAGGATGGTTGGTTGGAGCACGCGTATCCCCTTTAGTTCGTTTCATTGATTCGGGGACAATGGTTCTGCAACCTCTTGTGCAAGTTTAGCCGAAAGCGCCCTGACAGTTCGTCGTCATGTCAGCAGACTTTCACAACATCAAGATGCAGAAGCTTTCCAAGTTTTTCGATGCGCCCGGCAATATGTCCGACGCCAACGGCGCAGTGATGGGCCGGTCCTTGCGCATTCCATGCCTCAACGAACCGCCGGGCTCCAAGTGGGAATTTATAACGGCTGTTGGTGTTGCCGATTTCGAGGATCGGCCCTGCGACGGAGGCACCTTCGGCGCAGAGCAGCTTGATCTTGCCGGCGCTCTCGATGACCGAAAGCAGCGTCACCGGTCCGTGCCTGACCGACATCTCGACGCTGACGCCAGAACCGACCTTGCCGTGGAAAACCTGCAGTGGCCGGATCTTGATGCGCCCCTCGGCAATTCCGGTATGCCCCGGCCCATCATGGCCCATCAGCACCACGTCGGCCGCAAAATCCATGGCATAATACTCGGTGAATGAGCCGCCGACACCGAAGCTGTCCATGATCTTCATCGCCTGGG
The DNA here is from genome assembly GCF_001429725.1 of Rhizobium sp. Root708. GTDB lineage: Bacteria > Pseudomonadota > Alphaproteobacteria > Rhizobiales > Rhizobiaceae > Rhizobium. The sequence continues at coordinate 144,049 of NZ_LMHV01000044.1, forward strand.
CGTTCTTGATTTCATATTCGCCGGCAACCGGCACCCCGTCGGCCGTCAGCATGGAGCAGCCTACGATGACCGAGGTGATAATGTCCTCATAGTCGTGCCCGGGCTGGGATTCGTAATAATAAGCGAGGGACCCGAGCGATTTGTTGGTGACCAACCTGTGCAGCGCCACGGCGGTTTTTGCCGCACGCGCCAGTTCGTTCGGGTCGCAGTCGGGCTGGACATCGAATTCGGTCTCGATCGTCGCCAGACAGGCGGAGACATCCGCCTCGCTCACGTCATTGCGGAGCCGCGCCAGTTCGTCGATCTCCAGCACCTCGATATGGGTGCCGAAGGCTGCGGCCTGGGCGGTCAGATCCGAATAGATATCGAGCATGCCATTGTAATAGCGGCCCATGACACCGAGCCGGTTATGCGCCATGACATGCGCGACGCGCGCGGCCTCCATCCAGTCGTTGATCTCCTCATCGACGATGGGATCGCCGGTAAGAATGCCGGTCACCTGATGGAAGCTGATGCCTGCCCGATGGAAGACATTGGCGATTTCAGGGACGGGGCAGGCAGAGCAATGCGCCAGCCAGTCGCCGGTCATCGCGGTGAGATCGCCAAGCGCGTTGAAGGTGGCATAGTCGATGGCTGCGGCCGGCTGCAGATTGAGAATGATCACCGGAACCTTGGCACGACGAACCACCGGCAGAACGGTCGACGACAGGGCATAGGTGGTGATGTAGAGAAAGATGATATCAACATCGGCCTGACGGAACTGATGGCCGGCCTCGAGCGCCTTTTCGGGTGTATCGATCAGCCCGAGGTTGACCACTTCGACGCCGGGACGCGCAAGCTTTGCCTCGACGGAATCGACATAGCCGCGCAACCTTGTTTCCAGACCTTTGAATTGCGGCCAATAGGCCTCCAGACCGATGCCGAAAAGGCCGGCCTTCAAGGGGCGTTCAGACATATCTGTTTCTCCGATGCAATATTGAAAAGCGTCAGCTCTGAAGGCGCACGCGTAGCTGATCGAGGCCGACGGCCATCAGAAGGACGACGCCGCGCGTCACATCCTGCCAGAAGGAGGAGACGTTCATCAGCGTCAGTCCGTTGTTGAGCGTACCGAGGATCAGAACGGCGATCAGCGTGCCCCAGACGCTGCCGCGCCCACCGAACAGGCTGGTGCCCCCGAGGATGATGGCCGCAATGATGGTCAGCAGATGCTGTCCGGCGGCGTTCGGCGCCGCCGCACCAAGCATCGCCGCAAGGATGATGCCGGCCGCAGCCCCCGAAAGTCCGGAGACGATGTAGAGCACCATCTGGGTCCGCTCGACGGGCACACCGAGCAGGCTGCTGGCCTCCGGATTGCCGCCGGTCGCATAAACGAAGCGTCCGAATGGTGTTTTCGACAGGATCAGCCACAGAACGACGAACACCAGCAGCATGAGGACGATCGGAAACGGGATACCGAAGAGGCGGCCGGATCCGAGCCAGTTGAAGGCCGGAATGAAAAGCGGCTTCGACAGGCCGCCGGTCATGACCATGGAAAGACCGGAAAAGATGCTCATCGTCCCGAGCGTGGCGATGAGCGGATTGAGCTTCAGCCTGGTGACGATGAACCCATTGAGCACACCGACCGCGCAGCCGATGACAAGCGCCGTGAAGCAGCCCGCCCATATATTGATGCCGTTGGCATGCATCAGCGCCACGATGACACCGGCAAGACCGGCAACGGCGGCCACCGACAGATCGAGGCCGCCGCCGATGATTAGCGGCGTACCGGCCGCGGCCATCAGGCCGATGAAGGCCATGTTGGTGCCGATGTTGGACAGGTTGCTCAGCGTCAGGAAATAAGGAGAGAGAAGCGAGAACGCGGCCAGAAGCAGGATGTAGAAGACCAGAAGGAGCACAATGCCGGCGGCAGGACGACCGAGAAGGTCGGTCAGCGAACTTGCCTGCTTCTTCGAAACACCCGACGCTGCGGGAATGGAGGACGACTTGCTCATGCTTTCTCCAGTTCATTCGTATCGCGGTTGGCAGACGGGGGTTCCGCCGCCCGCATCAGGTCCGTCGCGGTCGCATCCTGCCCAAGCTCGGCCACGACCTTTCCATCCTCCAGAACGAGGCTACGATCGGCGAGTCCAGCCACCTCTTCCGCGTCCGAGGAGACGATCAGGATCGCCAGTCCAGCCTCCGCCAGACGGCGGATTTCCGCGTAGATTTCGCGCCGGGCGCCAAGATCGACGCCACGTGTCGGCTCTTCGAGGATCAGGAAATTCGGGCTTCCGAGCAGCCAGCGGGCCAGGCAGATTTTCTGCTGGTTGCCGCCGGATAAAAGGCGAATCTCCTGATCCGGCCCCGAGGTCTTGACCCTCAGGGTTTTGATCCAGTCTCTGGTACTTAAGTGTTCGCGCTTCTGATCAACGATGCCGGATTGCGTGAACAGGCTGAGATAAGGCAGCGTGGTGTTCGTGCGCACCGACAGATTGCCGATCAACCCCTGACGCTTGCGCTCGGCGGCAACAAAGCCGATGCCGTTGCGCACGCTCTTTCGCGGTCCCGACAGGCCGATATCGATATCGCTCAGCCGGACGGCTGTGGCGCGGGCAGCAGGTTCGGCACCGTAGATGGCCCGACCGATCTTTTCGGCGCCCGAACCGATCAGTCCGAAAACGCCGAACACCTCACCGCGCCGCACAGAAAGCGAGACGCCGTCGAGCCATCCGGGAAGAGACAAGCCTTCCACGGACAGGACGGTCCTTGCATCCGGAACCACCGTCGATTTGGCCGGATAGAGGTCACCGAGCTCGCTGCCGAGCATGGCCGTCAGCACCTCGTCGCGACTGGTCTCCCCCGTCTTGAACTGGCCGCGAACCTCGCCGTCGCGTAACACGACGATCCGGTCGCTGAGCCGGAAGACCTCGTCCAGATAATGCGAGATATAGATGATGGTGACGCCCTGGGCTCTCAGAGCCTCGATCACCTCGAACAGATTGTCGGCGTCCGCCTCGCCCAGCGATGCCGTCGGCTCGTCCATGATCAGGATCCGTGCCTTGCCGGAGAGCGCCCGGGCGATTTCGACGATGCGCTGCTCGGACAAAGGCAGCGAGCCCATGCGCCGACCGGGCGCGACATGCTCGAGCCGCAATCGCTTGAGCAGCGCTTCCGCCTGTCCGTCCATTGCCGGCCGGTCGATCATGGGAATGCCCGCAAACCGCCGCTTGGGCATGGAACCGAGCGCGATGTTTTCGGCAACAGAGAGATCCGGATGCACCGAAAGCTCCTGCGGCATCAGCCGGATGCCGGCCGCAATCGCATCCTGCGGGGTGGCGACCGTCGTGAGCGTGTCGTCGATCCGGATCTGTCCGCTGTCCAGCGTGTAGACGCCGGACAGGATTTTCATGAGTGTCGACTTGCCGGCACCGTTTGCACCGAGAAGCGCGACGATCTCTCCTTCATGGGCCGAAAGCGATACGTTCTTCAAAACTGTCACGCCGGTGAAGGCTTTGCTGACATTGGCGATCTGGAGCCGCGGATTGCGGCTCCCTTCGGTTCTCTGGTCGGTCATGTGACGCTCCCTTGACGGTCTCCGCTCACTGCTGAGGGAGAATGGCCTCGTAGCCCTTCAGCCAGTCCTGCTTCTTCAGGTCTGCGAGATAGGTTGCGAATTCCGTTTCCGGGAATACGTAGCCATCCGCCTCGCCGACGCAGGGAAACTCCTTGTAGAACTGGCAGATATTGGCCTTGGTGACCATCTGGTGGGTGACGAACGTCGCCTCCGGGACGGGCTTTCCAGCAAGGGAGGAGAGCGCGATCGGGATCAGATAGTTGCCGTAGCTGCCGGGGAATGAACCGGTAGCGGCAACCAGGTTCGGATCGGTGGCGAGCGCCTCTGCCTCATCTGCCCCGTTACCGACCGCGATTGCCTGATCGATACGACCCGCACCCCGCACGGCCTGCAGCATACCCATCGTCGCCTGATCGTTGATCGCGATGATGAGGATCGGCGCGCCGGGCGGAATGCGGCCGATGACGTTGTTCATCTGCGCAAAGGATTCCTGCAGCGTGTTCTTGGTATCGATCTCGATGATATGATCTGCCGGGAAGTCCTTGGTCAGCGCCATGAAGCCGGCCCGCTGGCCCTCCGTACGCATGCGCGGAATGACGCCCGATTGCGGCAGGGCGCCGATGACCAGATAGCCGGTATTGACGACATCGGCGCCGAATTTCTTCTGCGCCGCCGTTGCCAGATAGGACCCGCCCATAAACCCTGACTTCGGATTGTTGACCCCGAAGAAGCTTGCGCCTGGCATAGGAATGTCGATCGCAGTGACTTTCGTGCCATCCGCTTTGAAAACGTCCATCACGGTCTGGCCAAAATTGGCATCCGTCTGGAATTCGATGACGTAATCGACCTTGCGCTCCGCAAAGGATTTGGCGTTGGCGAGCGCCGTCGGTCCGTCAAGGCGATTATCTGCAATCACAAGTTCGATGCCGGCGGCGTCCGCATTCTGCTGGATGCCTTTTTCGACGAGCACGCCGAAGGAAATGTCGCGCTGCAGATTGGCGAAGCCGATGCTATAGCCCTTGCCGTTCTTCGGCGGTGTTACCTTGGCGGCATCCGCCGCCATCGCCTTCAGATTGTCGGCCGATAGCATCTTGCCATCGAATTTCTGCGGATCGAATCCGTGGAAATCCTCGGCATAGGCAGCAGACGCGACAAGGCACGCGCCAACTGCCAGCAATCTGGCTTGATGTTTCATGTCTCTCTCCTCCCAGCCGCTGCCCTCCCTGGCAGCAGCAACCGCTGATGATCTCAGCAAGATGTGCAGGTCATTCGAAAAATGACCTTACCATCTGACGTTAACACCAAGCATTTTCATTGACACGCCGGCATATTCCGCAAAAATGATCTTTTGCATACAAAATATGATCCAAAAGTTGAGCTGGTATGATGCAGAGTTACTTCGTCTACATGCCGGACAACCGCCTCTGCGCCGCCTGGGGCTGCACGGCTGTTTCCAGCGGCTATACGGAGATCGTACCGAATTCCGATTATCCACCGAGCCGCCATCCGGACGATCACCACTTCAGCTGGGCGCGCGGTCGTATCTTGAACGCCTATCAGGTTGTGCAGATCAGCGCTGGCAGCGGGCGGCTGGAATTCGGGCCTGAACGTCGACAGGTCGCAATCGTCGAAGGCTCGATTTTCCTGCTCTTTCCTGGGGTCTGGCACCGGTTCGCTCCGGATCGACGCACCGGATGGGTCGAACACTGGATCGAATGCCGGGGGAGCGCTTTCGACTTTGCCTGCGATGCGGGTCTGCTGCAACCGGAGCGGCCGGTGCATGCCAGCAGCCCTGAGATTGCAGGTGTGTTCGCATCGATCCACGCGCTGGCGCAGGACGATTCCTTGCGCAATCAGCCGCTTATTTCGACCCTCGGCCTTCAGTTGCTGGCGCTTCTATGCCGTCCCACCGATATTAACAGCAACGCGTCCGGCAGGCTCGTCGATCGTGCGCGGATGATTTTGATGGAACGATGCGGCCAGCCTCTGTCAGTCGAGCGGCTCGCCGAGGAACTCGGCGTCAGCTATCCCTATTTCCGGCGTCTATTTCGCGAGCAGACAGGCATGTCGGCCAAACAATATCAGATGACCGTCCGCATTCAGCGCGCCGGCGACTTTCTGGTGAATACCGACAAGTCGATCAAGGAGATCGCCGGGCTCCTGGGTTTTCACTCGGCGTTCCACTTTTCGACGCAGTTTCGGCAGATGATCGGCTCGAGCCCGACGGATTTCAGGACCGTTCGGCACCAGTAACGCTTCGCGACGGAGCGCAAAGACCTATCAATGTCTCGCCTTGAAAGGACTCGAACCGGCGTCCGGTCTACTCTTCTGGCTAACTCGTTGATTTAGAGGCTAGATGCGTCGCTTTCCCACTTTCAGGTGTTCTTCTTCCTCGTTTAATCAGAACCGATCAGCCGGCGCGGCGCGCTGGCCGGGGAAAGTTGAAGAGTATCGGAGCTTTCAGCATAGCGCCGGACGTGTCCGGGAAAGCGGGAATTCTCGACACGGTTCAGCCGGAAAATGCGCAGCCGCAGGAGCCTTAGCATAGCGCCGCGACAGCAGGAAGGCGGGATCGACTGCGCCCGGTGGAACCGTTCCGCCTACAACTTCGGAGATTATCAGCGCTCGGACAACTGGAATCCATCACGCAACCAGCTGCTTCCATCGTCCAGCGCCCTCGCTGCACTCCACGAAAGAGCGTACTTCTATGGACCCGTCAGACCCGGGGCATGATTTGCGTTGCGCGGGCAAGCGTTTTTGCCGCAAGGCCGACATACCATGCGTTCATGCGCCTGTCCCAGCTACGGACTTCACAGAACGTCTTCCAGTCGAACTCGTAAAGCGCAACCAACTGCCAGTCGGCGTCGATGCGGACGACGATCAGGTACTCAAACAGCTGTTTGTCCGGATCCTCCCGGTCGGGATAAACGGTCCCGGTCTTACGGGCATCAAGCACGCCTTTGATCGAATAGCGATCGCCGCGTCTGGAGAGCGCATCAACGTTCTGTGTGCCTGTAGGAGCAGGCTGCAGGTTGGCACGACCCGGTGTAGCGTTATACGTTGCAATCGCAAGGCTTTCCGCTACCTGACCGACATTTAAGGCCAGACCTCGTTTCTTTAGCTCGGCCGCGACACGGGCGCGCAAACGAAGCAAGTCGAGATCACTGAGGCCGACCAGCTCATCAGAAGGCTCCCCAGGTTGAACCAGCATGGTTTCGTTCATGTACCCTTCCTCTACTTCACTTCAGTCTGGTCAAAGGCGACCGCATTTTTCAAGATGCGAAACTCCAGTTTCTCCCAATCTTACAAAGACATATTGAGGGCCGCTCCAGGATCGGCATTGCGAACGCGATAGATGTTCGCTATATGTTCCAATTCAAAACCGCAGTCCACAGGATTTGAGAGACGTCATGATGCAATATGCACCACTTTGGCATAGGTTCGGCGATATCTGCACCCGGTATGATTCATGCAAGCTCCAGCTCATAAGAAAACCGTCAGAACGTCCGTAATGCTTCCGGAAGCGGTTCATAACCGCATCCAGTTGCTTGCGGATGCCAGTGATGTTTCCGCCGCGTGGGTTATCCGTGCGGCTGTCATGCAGTTTCTTGCGGAGCACGGTGAAGAGACAAATCTCCCGCTGCGTCTTCCGAGATCGAAAGAGGATGTGAGATGAGCGCGGAAACGATTCGTCAGAAAATCGCCCGACTACAGGCCGGTGGCAAACCGCGACTTCTGGACCTGTTTTCGGGATGCGGCGGCCTTTCACTCGGATTTCACTCAATCGGCTTTTCCGTGCGTGCTGCCGTTGAGTTCGACCCGGACGCAGCGCGTTCCCATGGTCTGAACTTCCACGGGGGTGACGCCCGTCACAGCAAAGCGCGCGACATCATCAATACACACCCTGAAGATCTCGTTGCAGAGCTCGGTCTGGGACCGGTCCAGGATGCGTTCGACATTCTCGTTGGCGGCCCGCCATGTCAGGCCTTCGCACGTGTCGGCCGCCCAAAGCTTCGTGAGGTCGATGCCCACCCGCAGGCTTTTCGCCACGACCCGCGCGCGCGTCTGTATCAGGAATATCTGCGCTACGTCGATGCATTCAAACCGCTGGTAGTCGTGGTGGAAAACGTTCCGGACGTACTGAACCATGGGGGCCAGAACATCGCCGAGGAGATCTGCGAGGTTCTCGAGGATAAAGGATACGTCTGCGCCTATACGCTGCTGAACGCGGCGTTCTATGGCGTGCCGCAAATGCGCGAACGTATGTTCCTGATCGCCTATCGTCGCGAAGTCTCCGAGAAGATATCATTTCCTGACCCAACAAACTGGCTGGTGCTTCCTCCGGGCTACGAAGGATCTCGGGCAGTTGCGCTCAAAGTTCTCAACGGCCACCTTTCGTCAGCGCATGACTATCTCGAACCTCCCTCTGCAGTCCCCTCGCTGCCCGCGGCAGTCACCGTCGAACAAGCGATCGGAGATCTTCCGCGCATCGATGCCCGCAGCAAACTCGCCTCAGGAGAACTGCGACGTGGTGCACGCCGCATGGATGAGACAATCCCTTACGACCGGCGTCAGAAGATATCGGCATACGCGAAGCTGATGAGGTCCTGGCCGGGCTTCGAAGCGCCGCAAGACGGGCTGCGCGACCACGTCATCCGCTACCTGCCCAGAGACTACCCTTTGTTTGCTCGTCTCAACCCTGGCGACCAATATCCGCAGGCATGGCAGCATGCGACGAACATGTTCAACGAAAAACTTGCTGATCTCAAAAAGGCCGGGAAACAAATCGCCGAGGGATCTCCCGAATATGAGAGCCTGAGGGTCGCGATCGTCCCACCCTATGACGCGTCGAAGTTTCCGAACAAGTGGCGCAAGATGTGGAGTGATCAGCCGGCCAGAACCCTGATGGCTCATCTGGGCAAGGACAGTTACAGCCATATTCACTATGACAGCGAGCAGGCACGTACGATCTCGGTCCGTGAAGCCGCTAGATTGCAGTCGTTCCCGGACGGATTTGTCTTCAGCGGTACTATGAACCCGAGCTTCAAGCAAATTGGAAATGCCGTACCTCCCCTGATGGCAAGAGCACTTGCTGCCCGGATCATGGAGACCTTGTGTCCGAGTCAGAAAGAAAGTCTTGATGGATATCCGAGAGCGGCAGCAGCAGTATAAGGACGCAGTTCAGGCCTTTCCGGGCATGACGAAGGGCACACGCGTAGCCGACGCATTTGGTGTTTCGAACAGCGCCAAGATTGTGGGCGGGGCACTATTTGCCTTTAACATCAATCTCGCATCCTATAGCGCGGCATATGACCAGATAGCGGTCCATTGCCTGCTTCGCTTCCCGCCGGAGGACGAGATCTATTTCACGATCTTCGTGAAGAATGATCTTCCAGTCCTCGAAGCCCGGCTAGAAGAGATGCGTGCGTCAGGCAGCTCGAAGCCCAGGAACTCCGGGCAGAAAAGCGTTGCCGATGAGGACGAGCCTGTCGAGGAGAGCATCGCAAACGAAGAGCCGATCGCTAGCGCGGCCCCTGACACTCTGGATTACACTGATAACAACAAGAATGTGAAAGGCTACATTGCCAGCGACGGGCGTCTTTATCTGCGCAATAAAGGGTATTGGGATACGATGCCAGCTGATCTCTCAACGATCAGCAAGCCTGTCGCAATTGATCGGATCGTCTTTGCCATATGGCCGCCAGCAGCATCTGCCAGTAGGGGCCTGATGGCTCGCGAACTGATCGGGTATCTGGGCAACCTGATCGGACGCGAGAAAATCCACGAGTTACGCGTGTGGGCTGACATGGACGCCGTCAGCGCCGACATGCAACGCATGCCGGCAAGTCTGTCTCTCAAGGAGATCGAAGACGCAGTCGCCGCAGCGGGTGGCCACTATCCCGATGGAGAAATCTCGCGCTTCCACGGCGCCATGAATTTCCTCCCCTCCAAGCATTTTGTCATCCTGTCCGGGTTGTCGGGCACAGGGAAAACCCGCCTGGCGATCCAATATGCCCATGCCGTCCACGGACTATCCGGCAAGGAGAGCCGCGATCCCTTCCTGTTCATTTGCCCGGTCAGGCCGGAGTGGACGGATCCGACGGGGCTGACCGGCTATTACGATGTGCTATCGAACCGATACATGATCCCCCCGTTCCTTGAGGCAGTCCTGCTGGCGACTGCGCATCGGGATTCACCGGTATTCGTCGTCCTTGACGAAATGAATCTGGCCCGAGTCGAATACTATCTTTCTGACGTCCTCTCTGCGATGGAAAGTGGCGAAAAAATACGCCTTCATTCCAGCGGCGTGCCGCTGGAAGGCTCAAATGGCACGCCGGTTCCTGCGGCGCTCGAGCTCCCGTCGAACCTCTACATCGCCGGCACGATCAACGTCGATGAAACAACCAATCCTGTCAGCGACAAAGTACTGGACCGGGCAATCGTGATCGACATGTCCAGCGTTGATCTCCCGGGCTTTTTTGACGCCCTTGTGAAACGCGAACCCTCTCTGACCGACGCGCGAGCGGCCTGCGAGGAGGTGCTTAGTCAGGCGCGGACAATCCTTGCCGCGCACGGATTGGGCTTCGGCTATCGCGTTGCTGAAGAAGTCGTGCGCTACCATACCTTCGCAGAAAAGCACCTGAACCCGGCTCCGAACTCGGTTATCGACGATCTGATGGTTCAGAAAATTCTGGTCAAACTGCGTGGCGGTGAGCGTCAGCGCCCGATGCTGGCGGGACTGACAAAAGCTCTTGCAGGACTTCCGCGCTCTCAGAACTTCCTGACGAAGCTTCTTTCAGATCTGGACGAGTACGGGGCCTTCCAGGCGAACAGGTAGCCAGATGGAAGCCCTGCTCATAAGAGACGAGAAAACCGGCGCTGAATGGCGCGTCTGGCCCGATCCAGACGTCATACCGGCGGGATCGATCCACGAAACCGGCTCCTACCTCTTCGAACTCACCGGAGCCGAGCACGCGGACACGGCAGATCTCCTGATTGACGATGTCAGGCTGGAGGCTTTACGCGCTCCGGCACCCGACGCCGCGCGCTGGCGATGGCCGCCGGGTTTCCAGGCCGGACTGGTGGAAGCCGAGCTTCGTCTTTCAGGCCGCTCGCCTCGCCGCTTCGAAATCACCACCGATCCTGATCTGCGCAAGCTGACGCGAGACGACTTCGATGCGATGGTTCGCGAAATCCTCGACGATACGTTTGCCCTTTTTTCATTGAGCAGCTTCAGGAAGGGGATCGCAAGGGGGAACGGCGCCCGCCCACCGGCAATAGCAAGGCTTGAATTCCTTCGGTCGCGAATCGAGGAACTGGAGACCATCGTCGCTGCGATAGCACGCAGTCCGAGGCGGATCCTGAAGGCCCAGGATCGGAATGTCGCGCACTATCAGGCCACGCGGGCAACCGGCCCCGAAATCCTGCGATCCTTCCAATCCGGACCGGTTCTGAGAGAGACGACGAATACGACGCGGCTACCGGCCGCGCTGAATGGTTTTCTTCCAGCTCAGATTCGTATCCGCCAGCGCCAGAGTTCTCTTGATCTTCCGGAACATCGACAGATGGCCGCCTGTCTTCGCGCCTGGACGGCATGGCTAACGGTAGCCGCCGAGCAACTGGACAAAGGTGGCCGCGAGCGCGGCACCGAGGTCGGCAGGGAAGCGAGCGGCTGGGCGAGGCGCTGCAGACGTCTTGCAAGACGACTTAGCCAGCTCGGAACGTCTGCACCGTTCGTTGACGCTGGAGACGCTCCTCCGCGTCTGACGCTTTCGGCTCTGTTTCGGAACGACCCGTCCTATCGCCGCTTTTATCGGCTCTGGCAGGACATGAATCTCGGCATCGCTGCAATCTTCGGTGACTTCCTGAACCTGCCGCTAGCGCGAACCTTCGAGCTGTACGAACTCTGGTGTTTCCTGCGGCTCGTGCGCGCCGCGACGCTGGAATTTGGAGACGAGAGTTTTGCAGTTCAGGATCTCTTTATCAGCGATGCTTCGGGAGGTCTCACGCTTGCAGCCGGCGCTGTTACTGTCTCCGTTGGCGATAGCTGGCAGCTCTGTTTCCAGAAACAATATCGCGAATTCTGGCTTGAGCCGGATCGGCGCGGATCTTACAGCCGGACGATGACGCCGGACATCGTTGCCGCTCGAAACGCGGCGGCTGAAGGCGACCGGGGCAGGATGATCGTTCTCGATGCTAAATACAGGGTCGCTGACGGGCTGAACGATGCTTTGACCTCGATCCACACCTATCGTGACGCGTTGGTTCAGGAGGCTGAAGCAGGAGACGTCAAAGGAATTGTAAGCGCTGCCTATCTGCTGACGCCTGACATGCCGGCTGTCGGAAGCACCTACCGCTCCACAGCTATGCCCGGCCGGCTGTTTCATCCGCAATATCGAGCCGGTTTCCGCTTCGGAGCAATGACTTTGAAGCCGGGCATGGCTACGTCAGATCTGGCCTCAGCCCTCCGACTGATCATCGCCGATGCCACGTCAGAGGAGCCTGAATAATGGATGTTCTGACGCAGGAACAACGCCGTCTTAACATGAGCCGCATCCGCGGTCGGGACACAAAACCTGAATTGCTGCTGCGCAAAGGGCTGCACGCGCGGGGCTACCGCTTCAGGGTGAACGTGCGTGATCTCCCCGGCCGCCCGGATATTGTTTTTCCAAAGTACAGAGCAGTCATTCAAGTTAACGGATGCTTCTGGCACGGCCACGACTGTCATCTCTTCAAGATGCCAAATTCGCGTCAGGAATTCTGGGCGGAGAAAATTGCCGCAAACCGTCTACGCGACAGGCGGACGGATCTGGCGCTGTCCGAGGCGGGATGGAGGGTTCTCACTGTTTGGGAATGTTCGCTTAAGGGCTTGAAGCGAAGGCCAATGGACGACGTTCTCACCTGCTGCGAGTCGTTTCTTCAAGACGGCTCGAGGAAGGTGGCATACGTCGGGTCAACCTAGAACATGTCGACTTGCTCTTGAACATGGGGTAATCGCGGACGCCTCCCCCAACGACATTGCCTTAGCAATACGGGATCGCCACCAAGCATTCGCCCGTGACATCGTCGACCACATTGGAGATGCGGAAGCGCCCGCCGCAGGCGAATTGATCGTGGACGAAATCCAGAGACCTGGGGGCATGCGCCTTTGCCTCGACGAGGATCGTGTGCCACGCCGCATGGCTCGTCTTGTACTCAGGCCAGCTCAGTCATTTCAATCCTCTTACTTTGATCTAACTTGGTTCGACATCCTCAGTAATAAGGCTTGCGGTTTCGCCTTGGCTTAGAAGTTTTTTCTAGATTTGGTTTCGACTTAAGGCTGGCCATCGTCTCATTGACGATCGAGGAAATCAGCTGCAGATTCGAGATCACTTCTTCCGGTACCGGGTTATCGAATATCTCGCTCGACGATGCTGGCTTTGCAGATTGCGTGCGACCAAATCGAAATGCTGCCGTGACCAACGGTAACAACTCGACCTCGATCTGGTTAGAGTGACCAATCTTGCGGCCAAGGTCGTCCATTCCAAATCGGGAAAGAACCTTAAACTCTTCAAACCCGATATCTGCCTTGGGGGGCATGTCAAAGCTTTCGACATCGTATATGTCGCGGCTAAGTCGACGCCCGATTCCGCTAAACGCACTCAGCAATGCGAGAGGGCTTTGCAAAGTCGCGAAAAATACGTACCAGAAAGCGGCTCCGGGACCGCTTCTTGTCAGGAGGATGTCGATGTGATCAAGGGAGTTCGGTGCCACTTGAGTTGCTAGAAAACCCCGCGCTGCGTCGCGGTCTTCTGTGCTCGCACTTAAATCCTGATCCTGCAAAGACTTCTGCAGCAAGGAGCCTCGCTCCTCCCGTGGAGCTTTTGAAATTCCTTCCAACGAAACATCAATGCCGACCTTCGCGGAAATGTCTCTCCAGGCTCGATCGAGTCCGACACCATCCGAACGGACAAGAGCCTCGGTGAGCTTCTGCACCACCGAAGTCGATTGCTTTTCGTGAAAGACGCTTGCCGCTACCCGAAGTACTGCGAGTGCTTGCTTCGATACGGACGGCACCAAATCACCCAGGACGCCACCGTTCAAAATTTCATATATATCGAGCCATTTGTCTGGAAGCGAAGGCAACTGGCTTTCCGGGGTTCCCGCTGCCAGCGCCCGCGCCCAAACATAGCTGAGCGTGCGACGGCAGGCGGCGGGGCTTGCCTGTCGCAATTTCATTATTCCATCTGAGTGGAGTTGGACTTCGACGAGTGACAGCATAGCCACCGCGTCGATGACGATGGAAGTAACTAAATGAGAATCGCCGCGTGGTGCTTCAAGAAATGCTCTTGCGGCCTCGAATGGGACAAGCCGACAAAAAGCGGAGAAAGGGGAAACGGCGTTTGGATTGGCGTTAAGAGCAGCCAGCAAGTCGCTAATCTCGCCTTCGCGTGCAATGGCCAGATTTGGAAACGACATCTGATTCACGGGCTGTTGCCCCCAGACGACCGTCACACCGCCGGTTTCCTCTTTCAAAACCGCTTTCAAGTCTAAGCGTCTCGATCTCTCAATTACAGCGTCGGAGGTTCCTGAGGAAAAAACCTCCAGAAGCTCTCGTCTAGATAAGGACGCTGTCCACATTGTCTCATTCCTTGCCAAAAATACGCGCCTTTGTAACAATCTTACTACGAGGAATTACAACACTGATAGCACCGTCGAGATAAGCTGGTATTTTTTTATCGTAGTAAAAGCTCAGCGCGGTTTTGGCACGCGTCACGGCTGTATAAGCAAGTCTCTTCTGAACCCCGCCCATACGTGAGAGGTTATCGAGCCCGGCAATGTGCACGCATCGAAACTCGAGACCTTTTGCCGCCGACATTGAAGACAGCCAGATCGGAGCTTGCGGATCAAACTCATCACTTTTGCAGATAGTCAGTTGGGACGCATAACCCAGGCCTGCGAGATGATCCGCGATGAGCAGAACGTCTTCATTCTTAGGGCAAAGAACACCGATCTTCTCCCCCGGATAAGCCACTAGCTGATCGGCGATCTGGTCTGCGATGGCTTGTGCCTGTTCCGCAATCGAAAGATCTGACTTGGAGGTGACCTTCACAGGATATGCCAGTTCATCGTACTGCGCATTGGGCCTCAACGGAACGTGTGACGGATAGCCTGCGAGTATGGCGTCTGCGATACTGCAGATATCGCGACCGTTTCGAAAATGATAGTTAAGACCATGCTTTATGGTGGTTGCTGCCTCAAGCTCAGCAAAGCAGCTGTCAACCTCGAACACCTGTTGATGCTCATCAGCCGCCGCAACCAGGACTTTTGTCAGCGCAGCGAATATCTTGATCTCTTGAGGCGTATAGTCCTGTGCCTCGTCCAGCAAAAGCGCATCAAATAGCTTCGCCACCTTACCGCTGTTGATCAATGCCTGAACGCCATCAGCTCTCAGCTGACGTGCTTGCTCCAAGTCCATGCCATTTGCATCGAAACCCTTACCGTTCTCACGCAGGATATCGTTGAACAGCCTCGCATGAGTGGTGATCCTTTCGACAGGAAATTTATATTGTGCGCCGCCGATTTGAATGAAGCTTTTCAATAACGAACCGAAGACAACGACTTGCAAATTCGGGGATGCACCTAACGCCAGATAATTCGCGCGGAGCAGCAGGAGATTGGTTTTGCCGCTACCTGGTGGGCCTTGAATCAAAATGCTTTCATCGGCGGCGATGTCGAGAATTGCCATTTGCTCGTCGATAAGATCAGTGTCGTCTTTCCACCAAGTGCTCATATGCCGTTCTCTTTCGCTGATAGAAAGTGGATCGCATCGCCAGCAATCGACCCTTTCTCAATTTTGGTGTAATAGCTTTCTAATGTCTCAAGAAGCACAGCCTGAAGCAGTGAGCTGCTGTACAAATCCTCTTCGGAACCTTTAAAAATCGTGCGCTGGTGGTTCAATTCGGAGGCTTCGATGGCCCTAGAAGAAAGCGCGTCGCTGTAACGGATAACGTACTGCGGAGCGCCTTCATTATCGTCCAGGTTCGAGATCACAAATTTTAGGGCGAGCGGAAACTCCATACCCTTAGCTTCATCCGCACTGAACGAAAGCATAATTTCACGACTGTCGTTCTCAGCCTCAAAGATATCGGATCTCCGAAGAGGGAAATATGCAGCTTCCGCAAGGATAGAAGCCAAGCGTGTGTCGAGCTGCTGAGCGAACTGGTCCATCCTCTGCAAGAACAAGCGTCGTCTCTCCGCGTCTGCCAAGCTGGCCGTCGACATGTTGGCCCTTGCGAGCTTCTGCCGTTCCAGAATAGACAGTTTGCGTGCGTCGGCGTCGACATTCTCCGGCTTGGCGGCGTCCTCGAAGTCACTCCAACTTAGCATTTCCAGACGAACTTCGGGGTTCTTGACTAAGGCACGGCGAGCTAAGAACATTAGGCGGGGCTCGCCGCCACTAATGTTAGGCGTCGTTCCTCGTACCGCATCAACCAGCATGGTAAAGGGTTCGCTCACGTCCGCGAAAATTGGCTTCTTCATCAGCAGATCGTGCAGCACCGCGCCCATCTGATAAAAGGTCACGGCCCGCCAACCCTCTATCGTATCTTTCTCCTTGCGATCCAAGAATTCCGGGGAGCTGTAGCGCAGGGTACCAATGAATGGCCGTTGATCTGCATCAGTCAGGTTGGAGACCCCTATAGGAAGTAGTACACCTAGATCGAGGAGAATGGCGCGACTGAAGTCATCACTGATCGCGATGTTCTCTGGTTTGATATCCCGGTGAGCCATACCAAGGTCTTCGAGAAACCGAGCTGCGGAAGCTATCTGTGAGACAAGGGTTCCGTAATTCTCAGGCGGAATTGATGACCCAACCTGATGAAAGTTTTTGAAAGGCAGGCGTTCCATAACGACGAATAGGTGGCCGGTGGCAGTGCACTCTCCACCTTCCAATATCCTGACCAGATGAGGATGCCTTTTGCCAATTAGCTGTCGTTCGCGGTTGATACGCTCCAATTGAACAGCCCTCCCGTAGCGTTCGATTAGCTCGGGATGAAATATTTTTACGGCGCCTTCGACACCACCTCTAATACCTGAAAGGACAACGGCAGACTTGCCGTTTCCGAGAATGCCATCGATAGCCCAACCGCCAACGCTGTTCCCAATAAATCCTTCGGCGAAAATTTTCGCCTGTGCATTGTCCATCGAATTACTTCCCTACCCACTGACGCACTAATCAGTACCTCACGATCTCAATTTGGCACTGTGCTTGTATCGAACAAATACAGGGTATCCGCAAGATTATCGCACGCCGCTTTAGTAAACTTAGTATCCGTTGCTAAATCCTCCTGGACGATCGTTGCCATGAAGAAGAATTATACCGGCTGTCTCCTGCAGCTGACGAAATCACTCAGATTGAACGATGTGGACGAACTTAATGTTTGATACCGATCGGCGCCGAATATTGCTTTGTATTAGGAGAACGCTTAGCGACTTAACCGGCACCGCTTATCCAAGCACGACTGGCAGCGAAGTGGGCTCGGAAACTTCTGTTTTACGTCCTCTCTTAAGCAATGGATAGCTTCGAGGCGAACGCGGCGGGGACGCCGCGTTCGCAAGATTTCGGATTATAGTTTATCGAAGACGGACCCCATACGTGGGCTGAATAGGCGGTCGTAGGTCTTTAGTAGGAAGCTGTCAGTCATACCCGCAACATGATCGCAAATTACCCGGGCACCGTCTTCTGCCCCAACAAAATCGCTATAAGCATCAACTGGCAAAAAAGCCCTTGGGTCAGATGCGAACGCTTCGAAGACAGATACGACCATTTTCTGCCCCTTGAACTCTAGATGTTGAACCTCGGCACTCCTGATCACTTTGGTAACGATAAGCGCCTGGAGCGCATCCAGGAAAATGCGTTGCGGAGCGTGCAGTTTTGCGCGGTACCTGATCAGCGGCTCTTCGAAATCTTCAAGCTCAGTCATTTCGACATGCGTGACGAAATGATGAACGAGCCGGCCGATGCAGTGCTTCCGCTCTTTCCCGAGACCGAACAGAGCTCTCACGACAGACTCGTAGACGTCATTCGAGTTGGCGAGCGAGTACTTCTCATTCAACGAGTTCAAGAAAGGCGCGCACGCGCTTTCGTTAATAGCTTCCCGAAAATCGCGTTCAGACACCAAACCCATTGCTATCGCGTCTTCCAGATCGTGCACGCCATAGGCAATGTCGTCGGCCACATCCATAATGCTGCAATCCAACGACTTATGAAGTGGTTTCCGATGCTTCGCCTTTCCTTTTGCATCAACAAGCTCGGGATCAACACTAATGAATAGATCCCGGTCGTCGTCGCTAAGCGGTTCTAGGATCCAATCCACCACCTCGCGCTCGCTATCAAGATAACATTTCGGTGGTTTCGAGCTCTCTCGGTTGATTACCCTGATCGACTGGGGCGTAGCGTCAATTTTAGGCTTAATTTCTGGATTTGCAGCCTCTTTGAAGCTGACTGGATATTTCAGAATCCCCAGAAGGGCCCGCCTCGTCAGATCCGCGCCATGCTTTTCCGAAAAATTCTCCAGTCTCGAGAGTATGCGTAGCGTATGGCCGTTGCCTTCGAAGCCACCGTTGTTACGCATGCAAAAATTTAGCGAGACCTCACCCCCGTGACCGAATGGTGGATGACCTAAGTCGTGAGCGAAACCGATAGCTTGGATTAGACTTGCAGGTGGCAGGAAGTCGTGCGCGTTGTGCGTCTTCGCCGCCGCCAATTGCCGCACGATGCTGGCGCCGATCTGAGCTACTTCCAAGGAGTGCGTCAGGCGCGTGCGATAAAAATCACTATCGCCGAGATTTAGTGTCTGGGTCTTCCCTTGAAGCCTTCGAAACGAGCCTGAATGCACAATCCTCGCGTAGTCGACATCGAACGGTCCGCGTGCGTCTTCTGGCTGCGGTGTCCATTCGCTCTCTCTGAGCTGCCAATGATCCATGTTCTCCCACCCGCCCCCAGCCTTTGATACAGCGACCACAATCCTAAGCATATACTTTCAACGACAGCTCGCTCAGCCAGAGACTGCGCTTTTCCAATTGCGTCAAGCCCAACAAGCTTAAAACGCTGTAGCTAGGGGAGAAAATATGTTCCGGTTTACAAATCCAAGGCTAGTTGACAGAATCACGGAAATGCCCATTATAGGGAAGCTAGAGATAGGAGACGGCTTTGACGGAACTCACCCCTTGGGACTATCATCCAGATCTCACTGAGGAGAGGCTCTGCGCCGTCGCTTCCATGATTGTTGATGGGCGACATTCGGCGCTGGAGCGTTATGACGAAGCTGCGGGTGATAATAGCTGGACCCACGGCTGCCGCGCGTTCCAATTTGGCCGTTTCCGCATTCTCAATGCTGCAGATAGCGGAAGTTATCCTTGGCTGTCCGTAATTGACCGAACTCTTCAGTTGGTTTTCAAAATTGGGGAAGTCCCAGTCCGGATTTATAAAGGGATGCCGGATGAACCGACATCTCGGACACTTCGACAGAGTTTTGGCGAACTCAATCAGTTGGGCCTTCTGTTGCTTCGGGACGAAAAAGCACAGGATTTGGCCTATCGGTTCGCAGTCGAAACGGACGTTGACGGCGCGGTTCTTGCTGTCAGCTTTGTCGGGTTCCACGGAGATACTGCCATACTGAATTGGAATGTCCCGTTCGATAGCACCCTTGGCTTTACAGGCACAGTGGGTAGAGAAGCCTCGGAAATCGTCAAACTGGATCCGCCGTCCGTTGGCGTCCGTTCTGACCGTAAGCGCGATGACGGCGCCACCGGCTCGTGAGCCTAGTAGTCTGACGGAAGACCAAAAATGCCCGACCACCTGACTTTCGAAGGGGAGCGCTTGCGCCTAGCACGCGTTGCCCAAGGTTTAACGCTTGATGATCTGGGCGCGCGAGTTGGTGCGACACGTCAGTATTTGAACCAGTTAGAGCAAGGCACAAAACTGCCTACTGGACAGATGACTGACGCGCTGGCCGCTGCGATCGGCGTAACCACGCAGTTTTTTTACATGGCGTTGAAGGGGAGCGTGCGTCCAGAGCAGTGTCATTTCCGCAAACAGCGCACCACGCCAATGTCCGTTGTCAGCCAAGTCATAGCGCGTGGCACCTTGCTCGACAATTTTGTAGCCTCGTTGGATCGGGAACTTGACCTGCCGCAAGTTTCCTTTCCTGACGTCCAAGCCCATACTGCTTCTGAGATAGAGGAAGCAGCAGACGCTGCTAGAAGCGTATGGAAACTTGGTTCAGGTCCGATCTCAAGCATGATGCGCGTTGTGGAGAACGCCGGGGCCGTGGTCAGCTTCTTCAACGGCGTTTCGGAGAGGGTTGATGCACTTTCAATAGATCGTCCTCGCCCCCTTATCATACGAAGTGAGGCTAAACCCGCCGCTGTTAGACTACGTTTTGACTTAGCACATGAGTGCGGACATTTGGTCATGCACCGGGGCATCGAAACGGGCGACAAGGTAACTGAAGGGCAAGCTAATCGCTTCGCGAGTGCTTTCCTGCTGCCTCGGTCATCGTTTATCCATGAGTTCAGTAGAGCGCGAAATCTAAACTGGCAGGCAATATATGATATGAAGTTGCGGTGGAAAGTGTCTGCCGCTGCGATCATACGTCGAGCGTATGATCTCAATATTATTTCTGCCGACCAGTATCGCACGGGCTATATCCACCTCAGTAAAACGGGCCAGAAAAGGTCTGAGCGCTACGACGATAAAATTCCTGCCGAAGAACCCGAATTGCTCCAAACCGCCATGATGGAACTTGAGAAAGCTTTCCCAGGTGCGGTGAGGCGGCTGGCTTACGAGGCGGGTTTAAATGATATGATGTTTGCCAGTGTATCGGGACTCCAGTTACCGCTGGTCGCGCATGACGAAAGTGACAACGTGATCCCCTTTGCCATGAGGTAGCTTGGGTCTCATCAAAGACGACAACCAGCAGACAAAAGTCTCGTCAGAGAATCCCCCACGCCCGAAACCTCCCCCTCCCGGTCATCTCCCTCAACCCCAGCTCCAAAACAATCCGCCGCGCCGCCTGCGGCGTCACCTCGAGCGTCTTCGCCACCATTTTCGCCGACACCAGCGGTTTCGCCATCACCAGCTCGACCAGTTCCGGCAGTTTTGACGACGTCCGCCGTCCTTCAAGTTTTCGGTCCATCATCGTCTTCGCCAGAGTCAGCCGGTCATGCTCTTTCATTCCGATCTCGGCGGCCGCCAAAAATCCGTGGGCGATGGCCAGCAGCCGGGTCTCCCGATCGCGATGCCGGCGCCGATCGACCGGAATGGTTTTGAGGCCGAGGTTGATGGCGACAAGATGGGCGCCGGTGGTGACGCCGGCCTGGCGCAGGATGGAGGCGGCCAACAGTCGGCCGAGCCACGGCGCGTGCTGCAGCACCAAAAGCTCGTTCCAGGCATCGAGGGCGACGATCGCCTGCAGCACGGCCGGCAGGTCTTCGGCCTGCCGCACCACGCCGCGCCATTCGTCGAGCCTAGAATCCTCGTCCCAGTCGAGATCATAGATCATCGGATTTTGTTCGGCAGCCCGGCCGGGCTTCCTGGCCTGCGCGATGGCGGCGTCCGAGCGGGCGAGCACTGCGTCGATGGCGGCATAGTCGATATCGGGAAACGTTTCGCCGCCGTCGGTATCATCATCCCCCTGCCCCTCCGGCTGGATCGCAATCGCGCGCTTGGCGGGCACGCTCTCCGCCTCGTCGCCATCGGCCGACATAATCTCAGATGTCTGCCGGAGCGTACGAACGCCGTCGGCCGACAACGCCCAGCCGGGCAGCTGCCCCGCAATTCGTCGGCGGGTCCGCAGCACGTCGCGGGCGATTGTCAATTCGTGGGTTGGCGTGCGAATATCGCGTGTTGCGTCATGAAGGACCAAGTCCTCCAGATGGACGAGTTCGCCGTCGATCCACAGCGAGGCGCAGGCATCGGTGAAGTGCACGCGTTCGAGGAAGCCTTGGCCGACCGGCGAGCGGGCAAGGCGTTCATCGAGACGCGCCAGTTCGATACCCGCCCGAAAAGCCGGCTCCAAAAGCGCTGTCATGCTGATTTTCGCGAAATCGTAAGCCATTGAAATCATGGTAAATGAATTCCTATAGGAACTCTATCTGAATATTCTGGTTCCTCACATGGTATGATTGTAGGTTGATGGGCTAACCATCGATAAGTATCCCTTATCGATGGAAGTTGATCTGGAGTCGCAAATCAGCAATGTCGGTCGCCTTGGATAACCGGAAACGCCTGGTTTTCCGGCCTTTCGAGCAGATTTGGGCCAGGTTCGGCGGGACGGTCTCTGCTCTGAAGGCCACTTGCAGCAGCCGTCTCGTGCCGATGAGCTCAGAATTCCCCATGGTCTTTACGCATGAACCGGCTTTGATGGCCCTCCCCTCCTCCGATCTCCTTATTTTCAGGCATCTCCGCCGCAGATGGCCGCCAGAGCGCGCTGGACGCTGGTCACGAACCGATGCCCGTTCGACGTCGCTCTTTGAGTCTGGTGGGGCTGCATTTGCCCCTTAAAACGCGCTTCCAACTGTTCCTTTTTTAATACCTTTACATTCTGAACACACAGGCTTCCTTAAAGTCCACTCAAGCCATTCAGGCGCGCGGCGAGCTTGGCACATCGTATACGTAAACAGGGCAACCGGGCTCCAGTATTCCGACCGCCCTGTCAGCTGACGGAACTGCGAGCGACCGACCTGCCAGCACCGTGCTCACATGCGCCTTAACGGTCTCCACAATCGCACGTCCTGTCCAACCTTAGGCGATGTTAGTTTGCCGATCGTCGCGACCAACCTCGGCGCGCCTCCATGGGTAGCCTTCTTTCAAACCGCACTTACTTACGGATTGATCGAGGCGGTACCTCCTAGCAATGGGGCCCACTTGGTCGCTTGCGTTTGTCAGAAATTCCTCACCCCGATGCTCTCCGGGGCCGTTGACTGGGAGACCTCACAAGCTGGCAATGGCGGTCATTCGATTGGAATGTATGACAACATCCGCGCCTTCATTTTGGAAGGCGGAATCAAGCTCCGTCGGTTCAGCCAACATGCACCCCGTGTTCTAACCCCAATTGCACGGCTTACTCGATTGAGCGTCGCCGTTTGCGCAATCAAACCACCTTGGTGAACCATCCGATTCCTCTTCATGTTCAACGAACCAGCCTGTCCCGAGCGCTGACAAAGGTCGCCGCGAGCTCGCCTCGCCGCCTGCCCCTTGTTTCCCATTATCGGCTCACCGGTCCGCACCGACCCTGGGGTTATCAACCAAGCGCAGAGTTGTGGACTGGCCTCCCCCTCGCTTCCGCGCAAAGTCCCCAAGCGGGCGCCCCTGGAGACCCTCGCAGCTGACATCGCCTCCTTGCAGTACGCTCAGACGTTGGCAGGCACAAGCTGCAGCTCGAGCATCGCGCTGATAAAGCCGGTCCTGTTATCTTCTTCGCGCACCCGTCGTCCGGCACTCTCGTGCGTCCTAGCCCGTCTGGCCTTGTCAGCTGACAAGGTTTAGCGTTGGTGCAACTTAGAAGGCAAAGAGACATCCATCAGTTCTGGCGGGGTCAGTGTTCCCAATGACGAGCAGTCGCGATCAGCGTACTCCAGCAGTCACAAAGCAAATGTCGCGCAGCTCCGGCGTGATAGAAACCTTGTCAGCTGACAGGGTTTCCATCACCGATCAGCTCCTAGTGAGCCACGCAGATTAGAACCCAACCCGACGCCATCGACGGCAACGCTCGGCGCTGTCCGTCGCGTCCGAAAACATGGCAGCTTACAAGCATTAACGAAGAGCCCGATCAATTCACCCCTGTCGGACTCCCGAAGCACAAAATTGGTTTCGTTCGCCGTTTACGTCCACACCGCGACCTTCGACTTGACAGCTGCCAAGGCTTGCCAAACATCGAGCCATCTAACTTCTGAATCCTTGGTCGCATCCCCGAAGACCGTCTTCAGGCGGACGAACCACTACAAACAAGAGCCGCCGGGCTCGCTCCCGCTCTAGTATTGCCTCTTCACGAACAAAAACAATCCGACGCCCGCGTAGCACGACAATCGCTTCTTTCGTCACCGGGCTAACAATCATCGGAACAGACAGGAATGGGACACCGCCTCGTCCAGCTGAACCCTGCGCGCTGCTACTCACTCGCTGGCAGAAGCATCGTCGACCAGCCGAAACCTTGGCAGCTGACAGGGGTTGAAGTATCAAGCCAGGGTAATGGCAATGCAGATGCGCAAGGGCATAGTGCAATGCTAGTCCCTAACCCGAACGCACCGGTCGCCGCTGAGCGCGGACGAGATGCAAATTACATCCCGCAATTCGGTATTTCACTCACCGTCTGGCGCACTGGCTTCATGCTAGACCC
The DNA here is from genome assembly GCF_001429725.1 of Rhizobium sp. Root708. Classification (GTDB taxonomy): domain Bacteria; phylum Pseudomonadota; class Alphaproteobacteria; order Rhizobiales; family Rhizobiaceae; genus Rhizobium. The sequence continues at coordinate 167,983 of NZ_LMHV01000044.1, forward strand.
CTTCTAGTGGAAGCTGTCTAAACCTTGTCAACTGACAAGGTCTTCACCCAAGACTTGGCGGGACGACAATTTAAACTGACTGAAGCACGCCTCATCTAGGGCCCGACTGCCGTGAAAAGCCTGCTGCACTTTATTTCGCAAAGGGCATACCATCATACTCGTTCCCCACGGTTCCCGGCGTCGGTTGGCTCCTTCTACTCCACCGCCGGAGCGGAACCCACAAGAATAACCTGGCGACTGGCGGCGACCTATCAGCTGACAAATTTTCCTACGTTGGAGAGAAATGTCGACCTCGCCCGCCGCGGATCGCACCGCATTAACTGGGGTTCGTCACTCGGCAGAGTACATCCTGTCGGAATGAACCGGATCGAAGTCGCGGTCTGTTCGCTCAGAACACAGTCCGACAACTTGTCAGATGACAACGAACCTCTTGGGCGCCGCAGAACGGGCAAGGACCAAGAATGCGAGCATGCGAACGTTGCGCGTAGATATCACTGTCCGTCTAAGCAGGACCGAGCCGGCTCGGGCGGGGCAATGCTCCCGGGCGTCCTAGAATGGACGGGCGCCATAACGCTAACAATTGGCATACCTTGTTCCCTTGGACACATAGGCCGCAGGCGCCTTTGAATAGCCGTTCGCACTGCTTGCGACCAGTTCGTTGTTTACCTGCGCTGGCGACTTGAGCCCCGACTCTGTGCCTAAGCCGAAGCCAATCCCGGCTCGGGGCAAGGCAAGAAACCTTGTCAATTGACAAGGTTTCTTGCCTACAACACCGCGGTCCTCATGGCCATAAACGACTCAAATGGCCCCGACATCACCCACAGTTATGGCAGCGAATTGCGCCAATGCGATCCGATCGACATATGCACCATCAAACGCCGGCGCCCGAAGCACCGCATCCTCAAGGCCGCGATTTCGAACGATTCAATGGATCGCCGCGAGATAGCTCTCCCTGGCACTGTTAAATAGCCTTCTACTCGGACCGCGTTTCTGCCAGCAGGGCGCGGTGCTCCTTCTATCCATCCGATGGACGATCTCCGATACTGAGGGCTAACGCGCCACCGCGGACCGTGGGTTCACTCCCGCGCCCTCGGACGAGACGCCGAGCGAACGCCTGATCCTTGTCAGCTGACAAGGATCTCAAATCAGGTCGATGGACGCTGATATCCTCCTGCTGCGAAACCGCTGTTGAAGAAAAACCAAAACGCCGCGCACGCCAGCTGCCCCGTATACTAACAGGACCGACGTCGAAGCGTGAGCAACAGCGCTGAGCGGGGCGAGGGGATCTCATCGCTTCGACAGCTATCACTGACGCAATTTCGCAGCCATGCCTCCAGCCGAACCAGGATCATTCCCCTCGTAACTCACGAGCAGATAAACAAGGTTTGGCCCTCCGGCGCCGACGAACCGCGTGGGACCCTGAGACCTGACAACGTTCGGCCGAGCAAAAGCACCTCGCGCGCTCGACGCAACGACGTCCACCGCAACTCTATTCCAACCGTGGAGCCGCCAAACGTCCTGTTACCTAAATCCTAGAGCAGGATCACTTAAATGGTAAGACGACTGAAAGCTTGTCAGCTGACAAGGTCAGGACGATCACTACGTCACAAGCACTTGCCGGTGACCCAACGCAACGATTGCTGTGCCCGGGTAGCATTTCTGCGCAATCGGCGTGCGTAGCTACCGACGCGCTGAACGCCCGCAAACTCGCGACGTCCTGAAACTGATCAGACTGCTGATACCCAACATGCGGTTCCAGCGTACACGGCCCCCGAATTATCGCGCATCGCAAAACTCAACGCGGAGAACGAACGCAAACCGAGACCATTCATTCCTTAACAAGTCCTTAAGATCGACTCGCCTGGCGAAGACACATCAGAACACGCGCCCCGCTGCAATAAACCGTCCGTCTTCCCGGTTTCGGATAAGAGAGGAGAGGGGAGGGGAGGGGAGGGGAGGCGGTAACGCAAAACACGCGACTGCACGACAGTACCACTCCTTATTCGCTCCACGCTGAACCGTGGTTAACCACCCGATGGACGAACGCAACCCATACGTTGCCATCGCCTGAGAATCCATGCTGATGTCAGTGAAGGCGCGAGGCGCAGCAACCGCCTCGCAGCACTGTTCGTATGTCCTCGGCCACACGCAACGCAATCGGGCGCGCTCGTCTCCAGCCCTGTTGAGAGTTCTTCGAAAACGTTCAGCCTAGCCCCGTTCATTTTCTCCGAATGGTAGCTGCAGAAGTCCTTGCTTGATGCCGGGACCGAGTCTCCGGGACGGACAACAGAATGCTCAACGTACGAACGTTCCAGAAGTTTGAACGGGAAATCACCACCGACCCTGAACTCCTCACGAGGATCTTCTCGTTTTACCCAAATGCAGCACCAAGCGGAGAGAATTCCCGCCTTCCTGAGGCTTCCGCGGCGCCGGCCGACAAAGCCCTCGCGCGTCGGCTTGACGAAAACGGCGATCCGGTCAGAAGCCTATGGATCCTGACCCCTCGAGGGACTTGTAGCCACGCGCAGAGAATCGGGCACATACCTAATGTATTCCGATCTCGACAAATGGAGGGCAGGGGCCAGCGAACTGAAGAGCAGAGTATCCATTCCCGTTCCCGAACAATGTCGATTGCGGCGATCGAAACCTCACTCAGAGATCAAGCCTCGAGCAGTAAAAGCTCATGCCGCAGGTCACGGGCCGCATCGCCGCCGCCTCGCCACCTATGCATTCAATGGCTATGAGGCACAAAAAGGGACCCAGCGTTGCGCGCCGCCATCAGCCACCATGTTCTGTTTCGATGAACGTTGGATCCGCTTCCGGAAACCCAACAGGCGCTAGACTTTGCCTTTTGTTCAACGGAGTCCGCGGCGATTACAGCGTCAATGAGCTTCATCACAGTGCCCGTTGGTTTTTCCGGCCGTCGATCCGTCGACCCGGCGGTCTTCCCCGAGCGCTGATGCGAGAGCCTTCAACATCTCGAGCAGTTGGGCGCGGATCGCAGTCATTTGCTCAGGATCCTTGACCGGAGTTGGTCGGCTGCGAGACTGGCTTCCCGCTGGTTTCCGAACCTAATCGCATCGACGAGAGCCAGATATTCATAGAGGTGCTCGTCTCTCATGGCAGCCAAAGGAACGTCTTTTGAAAAGACGACCGATTGGCCCATTTCCTTTCCCTCGGCGAAAGGCCAAACGTAGTTGTAGGTCCCGCCGCTGATCAGCAATCCTTCAAGCATTGGAGCTGTAAAAGCGGTTGGCACGCCTCGCTGCATTGAACCGACGTGCGCTGGCAACACGAATTTGAGACCGTTGGTGATGAAGCCGAACTGGTTTCTGCGATGTGGCCTGACCTCGTTCTTGCCGTTGTCCTTACGCGCAATGCTACAGGCGACACTTCGCTTGAGCGATTGGGCTATTTCCGTCTTGCTTTTACCAAGCAGTGCTTCGAGATTGCGCACAGAATACGGTTCTCCGCCCGGGGCGTCCGATCGGAGTTGATCCGGGCCTTTGGTAAGCCCCTGCTCTTGCAGGCTGAGCAGTTTCAGCAGAACGACAATATCTTGGCTCTTCATAACATCCTGCACGATCGAACTGCTCCTGTTACCCGGGCGTGGCTGCGGACCAACGCGGTCCGCCCATTTTCCCTATCAGATTTCGAAGCGGTACGAGCCGCCCTGGCGCCTGGAAATCCCGAACACAGCTGACATCGGCCGAAACGATATCGAATCCTCTGGCTTCCCGCCCGGGAGGTCGTGACCTATGTTCAGACACTCGTGCTAAAGGTCTCAGGGGCCGACTGTGTTCGGTTTTTCTAACCCCCGGTCGGGGATAAAAGACTAAGCTAGTTCTCCGAACGCTCATCGGGCTCTCGAGGGGCCTAACCCCTCAAGAATCGGACCCGTTCGTCGTTGAGGAAAATCAAGAAGCAGCAAAACTTCTCGATGCGGCAGTCAAGCTCGAAATACAAATGGAAGCAGCCGGCGACGATGCACAACGCTTAAGTAGGCTTATATTTCTGCGATGATAGCCGTGCATGCGCAGCAAACGGTCATTTCACCCCTGCTCGACATCCTTGACTATTCGATACACGACTGCCTCCGACCACTGCGGCTTCCGCGTCGAAACCTTTAGTGCTGCAGGAGATGCACCAGATCCATGCAGCACTTCCAGTGCTGGGCGACACGTTTTGTCTTTGACCCATCGGCCGTTTTCGAGATCAGATGCAAGCGCCGCCAACCCTCCATTCGAGACACCGTCGGTCACCCGAACGTGCGGTTCTCTGGAGGGGAGGGCGCTCATCCGGCTCTTCGACCTTCGGCACCATCTGCACGCAAGAGCGCCATCAACATCGGTCCGAGTGAGAACTCCCCTCTCCTTGCCCTTGCAGTCAGGTCGCGGAGATATCCGCCGGCCGAGTTGATGTGTCCGCCACGCTCGAGAATGCAGCCAACAACGGCAGCCGCATTCTCCGGGCCCATCACGACGGAAGCTTCCTCGTAGGCCGACGGGCTGATCCCCAGCGTCGATTTCGCGACAATCGCCGCGGTCATCATTTCGCGCCAGTTCCCAATTACGCCAGCCGGACCGTAGGGGACAATCTCCGGGCAGGCACGCAGTACCAACGAAAGCGGAAACGACTTTATCGGCTCGCTCTGCGGCTTCAGTTTCTGGCTCGACCTCGCCTCCTGCTCTTTTTCGGAGCTAGGTTCAAGTTCATTGCTGGATTCGGGATTTGAATTCTGTTTGTGCCGCTCAAAATGAGCAGCATTGGTGCTATTATTCTCGGAATCTTCCTGATTATCCAGCGCGTTGAGGATCTCATCCCTCAGCAAACCCATCTCATCGAGGATATCGGCAACCTGTGCCAACGATGGAGACTTCGGAATACGGCTCACGAGGTCAATGTAAACGTCTTCGATCGCTTCCCAATTGCCTGCGGCGCCCTCCTCGATCGCGGCCGAAATGAGCTTGCGCACATCCCGCCGGCAGATCGTCAGGTCCTCCCTCGCTCGCCTTAGCGCAATCCGGTAGGCAACGACCTCCTGCGCCACGATCGCCAATTCCTCCGATCTCAACAACAGAGGAGAAAGATCGAAGCCGAAGGCACTTTCGATCGCGCCGGCCCTGTCTTTGCGGGCATAGCGCTTACCGTTAGCGCTGTCGCGCCTGACTATCAGGCCAGCATCGACAAGAAGTGCGATATGCCGGCGCAACGTCGCGCCCGCTATGCCGTGCGCACGAAGGCTCAGTTGTACGTTCGACGGAAAGACGACAAGTTCCTTGTCCTGTCGCAGCTCATTTTCGGGATGAAAACTCAACAACGCATCCAGCACCGCCAGGCTACGGTCGAGCAGACCGAGCCGTTCGCGTGCTTCGGAAGCGTCCCGAAATACCTTCCACTTGTCGACGGTCTTGCCTTGCTTGATCTCGGCGGTCGCAACCTGCCGCTTTACCAAGGCAAGCTTCACCGGCCGCCGCCCAAAGGGCGTCGTCACATGTCCACCTTGCATCTTCTTCCACCCTCAAAAGGCAAAAGAAATCCGCTCACCAAAAACGGTGCCAAAGACTCTTGACTGGGATTCGGGGAAATGCGATTCTCTAGTTGTCACACATTGAGAGAGGCTTCCACGACGGCAACGTTTGGGGGCCTTTTTCTTTTGCTGCTATTCCTTTCCGCGAAATCGGACGGCTATCAGGCGCCGCTAGACCTATTATGGACGAAGCGCTCAGCCAGTGCCGGCAGCTCCGCTTCGACGAATTTCAAAAACTCCGTTCCAAGAGCGCCACTCGCCTTGATCCGCACTTCCTTGGCCGAGGCAAGATATTCGCCGAGCGCCTGTCCGCTTCCAGTGGCAATCGGAGCCGGTTCAGGCTTGGGAGCCGACGACTTGATGGCCTGCAAGGCCACAAGGAAGCGCTGGTCCGACCCGCCTATGCCCTCAGTACTTGCAAGCGCCGCCCTCAGAGACGCAAGACGTTCGGCGTTGTCGGAAATCGCCTTTGCGAGATCGCCCCACCGAGGCCGACCGACCTTGGGCGCTCTTCCGATCGCTTCGATCACGTCACGCGGAATGGCGCGGTACACACCGCGCATCCGTGCAAGCTCCGCATCGTCGATCGAAAGGGCTGCCTTAATGGCATGTGTCTTGATCGACGCCTCGTCCAGACGGGATGCAAACAATGCGCGCTCGATCCATGTCAGATCCTGACGACTTGCGTTTTCAATGCCCTGAGCCAGGATGAGGTCGGCGTCCGATATCTCGATCTCGATGGCAAGCACCGCTCGACCGATCGCTGAAAGCGCTCGCCAGCGTCGGTGACCGTAGACAATCTGGTAACGGTCCGGAGATGCTGGGTGCTTGCGAACCTGGACCGGGACCTTCTGGCCTTCCGCCTCGATCGAACGTTTGAACTGCGCAAATGCGGCGGCATCATCGTCGGGAAGTCGGTCAGGATAAGGAGACGGATCCATCAGGGATGGATCGATCTCGCGAACGGATAGTGTGCCGGCCTCCACCATGGCCTTCAACCGATCGCGCTCCGTGCGGATATCGTCGATGGCGCGATGCGCAGCACCGATGACACCAGCGCCTACCCGTTTTACCGATGGAGGCGCAGGCGCTGCGACCGGCTGTTGCTCCTGCTCCTGCTCGTGCTCCGGCGCCTGACCACTCTCGAGTGACGCCGACAACAGTCCAAAGCTTGCAACGATAGACTTGCGGTTCGATTTGTTCATGCACGCCCCCAACTGTCGCTGAGCAATCGGATGATTGCCTCGTTGACGGCTTCAACCGCCTCGCGCGCGCGCTTGTGCGTATCGCGACCAATCTGGCCCATCTCAAGCTCATAGACCGAACGCTTGGCGAGCCCGGCCGCCTCCACGGCGGTGCTTTCGATCGCCGTCGGCAGGAGAACGTCAGAGCCGAAGAGATGCCGCAACATCGCAACGATCTGCGACTGCGGCGCGTCGTTCGGATCATGGCGGGTCACCAGATAGCGGATGAAGTCCTGGTCGAGCTGAGCGCCGTTTTCGTTAAGAACGCTGATTAGGTCACCCATCATCAGCAGAAACTGGCTCATCGACGCGACGTCCAGCATTGCTGGGTGGACGGTGATGATCATGCTCGTCGCGGCGTAGATCGCGCTCAGAGTCAGGAACCCGAGCGATGGTGGCGTATCGAGAATGACGACGTCATAATCGTCTTCGACTTCCGCCAGAACAAGCTTCAGGCGCTCGAAGAATATCGCTCCAGCCGTCGACTTCTGCGCAAGAACACGCGGCGTCTCATGTTCATATTCCATCACTTCGAGATTGCCGGGAATAAGGTCGATACCGTCGAAATAGGTTTTGCGGATAATGTCACGGATGGGGCGCCTCTCGTTATCGTCGTAACGCAAGGCTGCGTAGATCGTTTCGTTGGCGCCGATGTCGATTTCCGGCTGCGCGCCAAACATCGCCGAAAGTGAAGCCTGCGGATCGAGATCGAGCGCCAGCACGCGATAACCATGAAGCGCCAGATGATGGGCAAGATGGACGCACGTCGTCGTCTTCGCGCTGCCGCCCTTGAAGTTGGCGATAGCAAGCACCTGAAGGTGTTCGCCCTCACGCCGGCGCGGCAGAAAGCGAAGAGCCTCTGCCGGCTTCTGCTTGGCGAAGAGCTCCCGCAGTTCGTTGATCTGCTCCAGAGTGTAGACGCGGTGATTGTTCTCAAGCCTGCTTGGGACCGGGCCCCTGCCTTCCGACGACATCAGCTTCAGCGTCGAGTCGGGAATCGAGGTCAGCTTGGACACTTCGTTGGTGAGAAACTGCCGCAGCGTCTTTTCGGACTTCGGCGGGTACATCCGCGTCCTGAGCTGCTGAAGTTGCCCGGAAAGAATTGTTGCATGGCGCAGGATCTTGCTGCCTGCATCCTCTTTCGTGGTAACGACTGTCTCTACTCGATTTGCTATCGCCATCTATCCCTCTTGGCGGCTCACCACCGGTTTGCCGGTCCCTGCCCGCCAAAGATAGAACACGATTCTCCCCAACCGTCCAGAAGATTAGCCTTAACAAACAGTTAACACCCAGAAACCTGAAACATCGGAAACCGAGACACAGGAGTCGTTTCCTCGCGCTATATCAATATGTTAGGTCTACCGAAGATCAAACCGGGTGCCAGAACGTTCCCCTGTTAATCCTACAAGGCACCCAAAGGCGCTAACGCCCTCTGCTTCAACGCGCACAGACAAATAACCCCGGTATCGGCATGCAATCACCTGCATCGATTCGCGGGTCAGCCCGATCATTGCTTCTTTAATCGGCGAGGTGACCCCGCAATTTGCCCCGAGCGAGACGCTGGACACTGTGGCAGGAAACATCCCGTTCAGTCCTGCAAAAAAGATACCTTGGAACAAGGACACGACCCCACCGTTTGAAATCTAGTTGCACTCAGGCAACGTGAGACGGAGTTAGATCATGTCTATGAAAATCCTTGCCACGTCACTTCTAGCGCTCGCGCTCGCCGGCCCGGCGTTTGCTCAATCGAACCCGGCTCCCGCTGGCGCCACGATGGACAAGAATCATGGGGACACCATGGGTAGCACGAACAGCATGAAAATGAAGAAGCTCGACAAGAACACGACTGGCAGCACAACGCACAACTTCAACAAGGAGAACTGCAAGTTGCTGAAGGGCAAGGGTTCGCTGCAGACCCAGGGCGGAAACAGCAACACAGAGAACGCCGAGAACACGTGCGCTGACAACAATAACTGATTTTTTCCATTAGGGAGGCAGATGTCGCAGCATCGCCTCCCTTTGTTCATCCCTGATGGGCATTCGCAACAGATTGCCCGAAGCAGTGGATCGAAGCGCATTCAGTGCCCGCAACCTCGAATGAAACCTCGATCGAGGAATGCGTGGCTGAACTGAGCCAAAGGACAGTCAAGCAATCGCCGAAACACCACGAGTTGATATCGACCGATACTAGAGAACCTACGCGATGTTACGCTACCCGCGCGTCGGATAGTGTTACCTTTGTCGAGATTGAGAACAGGGTCCGTTAGAGGCCTCTTCGTCTCTTCAGGAGCGCGTGGGAATGGCGGACCTTCGCAACTTAGAAAAAGATGACAAGAAGCTTTCCCGATACGGAGAGTTGCTTGCGTTCGCCGTCCTGGCGTTTGGCGTCTGGCCGATCTTGGCGGTCGGGACGGTGGCGAGCTACGGATTTATTGTTTGGTTCTATCAGATTGTCTTCGGTCCCCCGGGACCACCGCCGACCATTCATTGAGGCGGCTCTCATGAACACCGGCTCCATCTCCCGCAGATCGCTTTTTAAAGGTGAACTCGCCCGTACGCCGGCGATCCTCCCCCCAGGTGTGTCCCGATCTTCCCTCACCCGATGCACCGGTTGCAATCAATGCGTCGAGCGATGTCCCTCCTCGATAATCCAGCTGACCGGCGGATTACCCGAAATAAATCTTTCAGGAGAGGGGGGCGAATGCACGTTCTGTCGCGCCTGCCTGGACGCCTGCACGCAGGCGGTTTTCGATGGCTCGCGGTTTCACTTCAATCACGTTGCCACAGTTTCCGATCAGTGCCTGGCACGCAAAGGCGTGGCCTGCCAATCTTGCGGCGAATCCTGTCCGGAACAAGCCATTGGCTTTGAAGCACGAATTGGCGGACCGTTTGTGCCCGCCGTCGATAGCGCGCGTTGCACCGGGTGCGCTGCATGCATGCAGGTCTGTCCGATGGACGCCATCGTGATGCAGCCACTGAAGGAGTTCGCCGATGGCTGAGAACGCACTCTGGCATGTCTCCAGCGCTGTTATAGTCACGAGGCCGGAGCACACACAAGCGATCGTTCCCCGCATCGAGGACATCGAGGGCGTTGAAATCCACGGTCACGATCACGGCAAGATCGTCGTTGTGATCGAAGGTCCAACCACAGGCGCACTGGGGAGCGCGCTGACCAGCATCTCGCTCCTCGACGGCGTGTTGGCGGCCAACATGGTGTTTGAGCAGGTTACGGAGGAAAAGCATGCCGAAGAACCAATCCCTGACACGGCGTGACGTGTTGAAAGCTCAGGCGGCTGCAATCGCTGCGACAGCGGCGGGGATCGCACTTCCTGCTTCTGCGCAACCGGTTCCAGGCGGTGTCGAAGCCTTGCAGATAAAATGGTCCAAGGCGCCCTGCCGTTTCTGCGGCACAGGCTGCGGCGTTATGGTCGGCGTCAAGGCGGGGCAGGTGGTTGCCACACACGGCGACATGCAGGCCGAGGTCAACAGAGGCCTCAACTGCATAAAAGGCTACTTCCTTTCGAAGATCATGTACGGCGAGGACCGGCTGACGACGCCGCTGCTGCGCAAGCGGGACGGCGTCTACGCCAAGGATGGCGAGTTCACGCCCATAAGCTGGGACGAAGCCTTCGACGTCATGGCGCAGCAATGCAAAAAAGTCCTAAAGGAAAAGGGACCGACAGCGATCGGCATGTTCGGCTCAGGACAATGGACGATATTCGAAGGCTACGCGGCAACCAAGCTGATGCGAGCCGGCCTGCGGTCGAACAATCTGGATCCCAACGCCCGCCATTGCATGGCATCGGCCGCCTATGCCTTCATGCGCACCTTCGGCATGGACGAGCCGATGGGCTGCTACGACGACTTCGAGAATGCAGATGCCTTTGTGCTGTGGGGCTCCAACATGGCGGAAATGCATCCAATCCTATGGACGCGGGTAGCAGACCGCCGGCTCGGACATCCTCACGTGCGCGTCGCGGTCCTGTCTACGTTTACACACCGAAGCATGGACCTTGCCGATGTGCCGATCGTTTTCAAACCGGGCACGGATCTGGCAATCCTCAACTACATTGCAAATCACATTATCCAGACCGGTCGTGTAAACCAGGACTTCGTCGACAAGCATACGAAGTTTGCCCGCGGCGTGACGGACATAGGCTACGGGTTACGCCCCGACGATCCGATTGAGGCAAAGGCCGCCAATTCGGCCGACCCTGGCAAGACGGAGCCGATCGATTTCGAAGCATTCAAGGCATTCGTGGCCGACTACACGCTCGAAAAGGCATCCGAGCTTTCCGGTGTCGACGCGGAATTTCTGGAAGAGCTGGCGGAGCTTTACGCGGATCCGGCACGCAAGGTAATGTCCCTCTGGACTATGGGTTTCAACCAGCATGTCCGCGGTGTCTGGGCCAATCAGATGGTCTACAACATCCACCTTCTGACCGGTAAGATCTCGGAGCCCGGTAACAGTCCGTTTTCGCTGACGGGCCAGCCGTCGGCCTGTGGCACCGCGCGTGAAGTTGGCACCTTTGCCCATCGTCTGCCTGCCGACATGACGGTAACGAACCCGGAGCACCGCAAGCACGCCGAGGAGATCTGGAAGATACCGGAAGGGATCATTCCGGAAAAACCCGGCTATCACGCAGTCCAGCAGGACCGCATGCTAAAGGATGGCAAGCTGAATTTTTACTGGGTGCAGGTCAACAACAACGTCCAGGCCGGCCCCAACACGAGCAATGAAACCTGGCAGGGCTACCGCAATCCCGAAAACTTCATCGTCGTGAGCGACGCCTATCCGACAATAACGGCAGTGAGCGCCGATCTGATCCTGCCTGCAGCAATGTGGGTGGAGAAGGAGGGAGCCTATGGCAACGCAGAACGTCGCACACATGTCTGGCACCAGCTCGTCCAGTCCAAAGGCGACGCACGCTCGGATCTTTGGCAGATCGCAGAGTTCTCAAAGCGCTTCACGACCGACGAGGTCTGGCCTGAGGAAATCCTCGACGCCAACGCGCAATACCGCGGAAAGACATTGTTCGACGTGCTGTTTCGTAACGGTCAAGTCGACAAGTTTCCGCTGGCCGACATCAACGTCGATTACGACAACAACGAAGCCAACGCCTTCGGTTTTTATATCCAGAAGGGGCTGTTCGAGGAATATGCGACGTTTGGCAGAGGCCATGGCCATGACCTTGCGCCATACGACATGTATCACGAGGTAAGAGGGCTGCGCTGGCCGGTCGTAAATGGCCAGGAAACGCGCTGGCGCTTCCGCGAAGGCTACGACCCATACGTCAAACCGGGCGAAGGGGTGAAATTCTACGGTCAAAAAGACGGAAGGGCGGTCATTCTGGCGGTCCCATACGAACCGCCCGCCGAGTCGCCGGACGACGAGTATGATTTCTGGTTGGTGACCGGTCGCGTCCTTGAGCATTGGCATTCCGGTTCGATGACGATGCGCGTCCCGGAGCTCTACAAGGCGTTCCCCGGCGCGCGATGTTTCATGAATGCCGAGGACGCCCGAAAGCGTGGCATTAACCAGGGAGCGGAAGTCCGCATTGTCTCACGGCGCGGAGAGATCCGCACGCGGATCGATATTCGCGGGCGAAACCGGATGCCGCCCGGGGTCATCTTCGTTCCCTGGTTCGATGCCAGCCAGTTGATCAACAAGGTCACACTGGACGCCACCGATCCCATCTCCAAACAGACGGATTTCAAGAAATGCGCGGTCAAGATCATTTCCGCCATTTGAGGCGGTCTCATTGGATGACAGTCGCGGCTGGTCTCCTCGTCTTCATAGCGACCGCCGCCATTGGTCAGGTGGTCCAGCAACATGTACCGCAACTTGAAGGGCCACCGCAATCGATGGCAACCGGCGAGGCGAAACCCATGCCAAAATGGGTGACGGATGACCAGCGCCGGATGCGGGCCTATCCTGACCAGCCGCCAATCATTCCCCACTCGATCGAAGGATATGAATTGTCGGTCAACGCCAACCGCTGTCTTTCCTGTCACAAGCGGGAATTCACGCAGGATTCCGGCGCGCCGATGATCAGCGTGACTCACTACATGACACGCGACGGTCAGATGCTGGCCGATGTTTCGCCGCGCCGATATTTCTGCACCGCATGCCACGTCCCTCAGGCGGATACCCGCAATCTTGTCGTCAATCAGTTCAAGGACATGAGTGAGCTCGGCTTCAAACCGGCGGGAAGCGAGTAGGCAATGATACCCTGGCTCAAGAAGGCAATCCTTTGGGCATGGTCAATCCTGACTACCCCAGCAGCAACGATTGGCCTCGGCGTCCTGACGCTTGGAGGATTTGTTGGTGGCGTCATGTTTTGGGGTGCATTCAACACTGCCCTCGAACTGACGAATACGGAAAATTTCTGCACCTCTTGTCACGAGATGCACGACAACGTTTACCAGGAGCTCAGCCACACGATCCATTTCTCCAATCGATCCGGTGTGCGGGCAACTTGTCCCGATTGCCATGTCCCGCACCAGTGGACGGACAAGATCGCCCGCAAGATGCAGGCTTCCAAGGAAGTGTGGGGCAAGATTTTTGGCACGATTAATACGCGACCGAAATTTCTCGAAAAGCGATTGGAACTTGCACAACACGAGTGGGCTCGCATGAAAGCGAATGACAGCCTGGAGTGCCGAAACTGCCATTCGGCAGCAGCCATGGACTTCCAGAAACAGACACAGCGCGCCGCTGACATTCACTCCAAGTATTTGCTATCCGGCAAGGCCACATGCATCGATTGCCATAAGGGAATTGCGCACCAATTGCCAAACATGGAGGGTGTCGACCCTGGTTGGAAAATGCCAAAGGACCTGCAGGGCAGTCGCGCAGAAAATGCAACGCCGATCGACGATCTTCGACAGGCGATTGCCGAGGCGCATCAAGAAGCCTTTGCGGTGCAACCGTGAAAATCAAGATCAAATCTTTAGAGAGCGACCAGCCTTTAGGCTGCTTGCCTAGCTGAAGAACAGAACGCGGGCTTAAAAGCGAAACGTCATGCAACGCGCAAAACTGGTCCGTCAAACTTCGCCGCTGCGGTAAGGAACGGCAGATTTGTATCCTTTCATTGAGAAATATTGGCTCGGCCACTCGACGGACGAGGCTAACGGCTATATTTGCCGGGCAACCCCGACCTGCATGAGCTCCAGCTCCATCCGTTTCAGAAAGCTCCAATTTAAACATGCGAAAGTCACAGGGCACCTTTGTCGTTGAAGTCAAATCCGGGCGTCGGCGGCAAACCTCCAAGCCAACATCGATCTGGGGCAACCTCGATCTGAAGGCTCTCTCCGATGACGTGTCGGAAAACCTGCCGCCACCGAGCGGCGCAGATACCGCTCCGCAGCCGGTTTCCGCGACAAAATCCAACGCCTCGGCGAGGCTGTCCTTGACACTGCGGCCTACGCAACAAACAACTACATCAGTCGCACAGGAGAGACATATGGCCGACGAAACCAATATTGAAAATCCGACTTCAGCAAGCGCAGATTTGACGTCGGCGGCACCAGAGCCGAAGAAGAATCGCGGCGGACGCCCGAAAAAGATCGTCGCCGAAGCAGCGAGGTCGGACGCGAAGATTGAACCATCGGCGCCGGCCGCCGCAGTCGCTGCAACCGGCAAGCGCAAGGGCCGTGCGGCGGCAAAGGCGAGCGCGCCGGAAGCAACCGACGTCGCGAAAAAGACCCGCGGTCCACGCGTAGCAAAACCTGCCCAGGCAGCCAACGCTGTTTCGCCTGCTGCTCTCGACGACCTCGCGGATCTTCTTACGCTCGAGGAAGAAAACCAGAAGCTCCGCAAGCAGCTCGCAGAAAAGCTGCGCAGCGAAAATGCAGATCTGAAAAAGCGTCTCGGTATCGCCTGATTGGCGGTCCGAGCTGCCAGGCTTCAACGAACATCGGCCTGACTTTCCGGGACGAGAACTCTCGGCGGCAATTCGGTTACCGCCGAGGTCGAGAAACGCTTACGAGGTCTGAAAGCGATGGCATCGTCACCGTGGAAATTTCTCTTTGGGCTGGGCCGACGACGCGACAAGGATGATCCGGGTGCGGCACGGAGTGAACCCGAGATAATTCAACCGTCCGACGCGGAAAAGCCGGCCGTCCCCGATGCTCCGCCCAACATCGACGAGCACTCAGCCAACGATCCGGCCGAGCCCGTTGCGGGCCGCTTCACCGAGCCGTCAGACGTCCCGGGTGATGTAACGCCAACGGCGGAGCAGCCCGAAAACGGGGAATCGGCTCCTTCCGCAGGCACTCCTCTACGAAACGAACTTGACCACACACCTGCGCAGAAGCACCAGAGCAAAACGCGAGCGTCGAAGAGTGTTTCGAAGACTGCAACACTGGACGCGGCGCCAACCGTACGCGAACCTTTGCAGGTTGGCATGACTTCGGCCGCTCGAGGCATTCTGGAATTGGACGATGACATTCGGGAGTTGCGTCGCCAACTGGCGGAGCGCCTCCGTTCACAGAATGCGCAGTTGAAGACGATGCTCGAAAGGTTCGAGCGCGACTGATCACTCTCCGGGCTAGCTAGCCAAACCGCTCTGATGTTCTCGCTTTCGATGCGGCTGCGCAGTTCCATCCTTTTTCCATTCCGACATGGCCAGATCATGGTGGCGGATTGTTGCCCAGCCGTGTTTATGGGTGGCCGATAAGCTCCTCGTGCGCGCCGCAGGCGTGATGAAAACCATGTAGAATCCTGCAACTACCGCGAATGCGCGATTCATGATCATCTCCCCACAGTAGTACTGATGGAGGATCGGACGTGAGGGCAGTTGCAGTATCAGGAGCGGGAAATCGCCAACATAAGGGGCTCATCGAGGCACAACATCGTTTGCGCGCCCAGGTCTTTTCCGATCGCCTTGGGTGGGATGTGAACGTACGGGATGGTGTCGAGATAGACGCATTCGACGCGCTTCACCCCACCTACATCATCACTGTCGCATCCAACGGGGAGGTGGTCGGCTGCGCACGGCTGTTGCCCGCGACCGGCCCGACCATGGCAGCAGACGTGTTTTCAGTCTTACTGCCAAAAGGAAAGCTTCCAGTCCATGCACGTATGATCGAGAGTTCTCGCTTCTGTGTGAACACCTCAGTTTCGGAAGGGCAGGAGAGGGGCACCCTTCACCAGGTCACGCTCACCATGTTCGCCGCCATCATCGAGTGGTGCCTCCTCAATGGCTACACCGAGATCGTTACGGTCACTGATCTTCGCTTCGAGCGCATTCTTTCCCGCGCCGGATGGCCACTCAGACGCCTTGGAGAGCCACATAAGATCGGCGCGACGATGGCATTGGCAGGCGCACTGCCCGTAAACCGCGCAGCGTTCGAGACGGTTCGCCCCGCCAACTACCATTCCGATGTCACGCCGCAACAACTCATCGCCTGAGGAGTACGATATGATGGAACCACGCTCGTTTCCTCGCCTGCTCCGCAAGCTCCAGGAGGCGTTGGGCGATCGGCTTTGTGCTGCACTTGACGACCCTGATGTCGTCGAAATCATGCTCAATCCCGATGGTCGGTTGTTCATCGAACGCGTCGGGCACGGGATCTCGGCGGAGGGCGAACTTTCATCGGCAGCAGCCGAGACGGTAATCGGAAGCGTGGCGCATGCGCTGCAGATTGACGTCGATGGTGGCCGGCCGATCGTCTCTGGCGAACTTCCAATCGGCGGGCACCGCTTCGAGGGGATCATGCCGCCCGTTGTTACCCGACCGTCCTTCACAATCCGGCGCCGGGCGTCTCGCCTCATCCCGCTTGATGACTACGTCATGTCGGGCGTGATGGCCAAATGGCAGGCCGAGGCGATCATCGATGCGGTTGCGGGCCGCCTCAACATCGTCATTTCCGGTGGCACAGGATCGGGCAAGACCACCCTCGCGAATGCCGTCGTGCATCAGATCACCATGCAGGCGCCCGCCGATCGCGTAGTCATCCTGGAGGATACGGCGGAGATCCGATGTGCAGCCGAGAATGCCGTTCTCCTGCATACGACGGACACCGTCGACATGGCCAAGCTCCTGAAAAGCACCATGCGCCTTCGTCCCGACAGGATCGTGGTCGGCGAGGTGCGTGATGGCGCGGCACTGACGCTTCTCAAGGCTTGGAACACCGGGCATCCCGGCGGCGTCGCCACAATCCATGCAAACAGCGCGCGTTCGGCCCTTCGCCGTCTCGAGCAACTGACGGCAGAGGCAAGCCAACAGCCGATGCAGCAGGTGATCGGCGAGGCGGTTGATCTCGTCGTCTCGATCGAGCGCACGCCGCAAGGCAGGCGCGTGCGCGACATCGTTGCGGTCGAGCGCTTTTCCGGCAGCGATTACCAGATTGAAGTCCGCCAGCCGATGGAGGGAGCACGCCATGCAGCCTAGACCAAACCGATCGTTACGCTCCCTGAGCGCTGCTGCCCTTTTCGTATTCGCCACTCCGGCGTTGGCAGGCTCGGGCGGCAATCTTCCCTGGGAAGCTCCGCTGGAACAGATCCAGGCGTCGATCACCGGGCCTGTCGCTGGCTATATCGCGCTGGCTGCGGTGGCCATTGCCGGCGGCATGTTAATCTTTGGCGGTGAACTCAATGACTTTGCGCGCCGCCTTATCTACGTCGTTCTCGTTGCCGGTGTCCTGCTTGGAGCCACGACAATCGTCGGTCTTTTCGGTGCAACCGGAGCCTCGATCGGATTGGCGGGCGACAGTGCCGCGCCAATGTTTCCGGTGCCAACCGGGGAGGCTGGACATGTCTGATCATGTTTCAAGTCTTCATCGCAACCGAATACACCGCGCGCTGTCGCGTCCGAACCTCCTGCTTGGCGCTGATCGCGAATTGGTTCTCCTATCTGGCCTTGCCGCCACCATCCTGGTCTTCGTAGTCCTGACGCTCTATTCCGCCATCATCGGTGTTGCCTTCTGGATGTCGATCGTCGGACTTCTGAGGACGATGGCAAAATCCGATCCGCTCATGCGGAAGGTCTATATCAGGCACGTCGCCTACAGATCGCAATACAAGGCGACGACATCGCCTTGGCGCCGATTCTGAGGCCACGGAGATGACCCTCCTGAAACCCTTCCGATCAAGTGGTCCGTCATTCGCCGACCTCGTCCCCTACGCCGGCATGGTCGAAAATGGCATCCTTCTGCTGAAGGACGGCAGCCTGATGTCGGCCTGGTACTTCTCCGGTCCGGACTCCGAGAGCGCCACCGACGCAGAGCGCAACGAGCTGTCACGCCAGATCAACCGTATTCTCTCACGGCTGGGCAGTGGCTGGATGGTGCAGACCGAAGCCATCCGGATCCCAACGATAGACTATCCTTCCGACGAAACCTGTCACTTTCCAGATCCCGTCACGCGCGCGATCGATGACGAACGTCGCAAGCATTTCAGACAGGACCAGGGACATTTCGAAAGCAAGCATGCACTCGTGCTTACCTATCGGCCAGCAGAAAAAAGGCGGTCGTCTCTGGTCAGGTACGTTTACGCAGATCCGGAAAGCCGCAAGACATCTTATGGCGACAGCGTTCTCTATGCCTTCAAAACCGTGATCCGCGAGATCGAACAATATCTCGCCAACACGATCTCGATCCAGCGAATGGTCACCCGATCCGTTCGCGACGGCGGAGGCGAGACATCGACGCGCTACGACGAACTCCTGCAATTCGTCCGCTTCTGCGTCACCGGCGAAAGCCATCCGATCAAACTACCGGATATTCCATTCTACCTTGACTGGATCGCCACGGCTCAACTGGAGCATGGGTTGGCACCCAAAGTCGAGAGCCGTTCGCTTGGCGTCATCGCAATCGACGGCCTGCCCGCAGAAAGCTGGCCGGGTATCCTGAACAGCCTCGACCAGATGCCGCTCAGCTACCGGTGGTCATCACGGTTCATCTTCCTCGATCCGGAGGATGCGCGACAAAGGCTTGAGCGAACCCGGAAGAAATGGCTGCAGAAAGTCAGGCCGTTCCTCGACCAGATGTTACAGACCCAAAGCCGGTCCGTCGACCGGGACGCCATGTCGATGGTAGCCGAGACGGAAGATGCGATAGCCGAGGCAGCATCGCAACTCGTGGCCTATGGATATTATACGCCCGTCATCGTCCTCTTTGACGACGATGCAACGGCACTGGAAGAAAATACCGAAATCGTCCGCCGGCTGGTGCAGGCAGAGGGGTTTGGTGCCAGGATAGAAACGTTGAATGCGACCGATGCTTTCCTTGGGAGCCTTCCCGGCAACTGGTACTGCAATGTCCGCGAGCCACTGATCAATACCGCCAATCTCGCCGACCTTCTTCCACTCAATTCCGTCTGGTCGGGAAGTTCATTCGCTCCGTGTCCATTCTATCCGCCGGCGTCACCGCCACTGATGCAGGTCGCAACCGGCTCGACGCCCTTCCGGCTCAACCTTCACTCCGACGATGTAGGTCATAGCCTGATCTTTGGACCGACCGGATCTGGAAAGTCGACGCTTCTTGCATTGATAGCTGCACAGTTTCGGCGCTATGGGCGAGCTCAAATTTTCGCCTTCGACAAGGGTAAATCGCTATTGCCGCTGACACTTGCCGCTGGCGGAAATCACCATGAGATTGGAGGCGACGCGACCGGCGGACAACCGGGTTTCTGCCCACTTTCGAATCTCGATCACGAGGGCGATCGCGCCTGGGCGTCCGAGTGGATCGAAATGCTGGTTTCCCTGCAGGGCTTGACGATTACCCCGGATCATCGCAACGCGATTTCCCGCCAGATTTCGTTGATGGCGACTGCCTCGGGACGATCTTTGTCGGATTTCGTCAGTGGCGTGCAGATGCGCGATATAAGGGACGCTCTTCGTCCCTATACCATCGACGGTCCGATGGGATACCTGCTCGACGCGGAAGTTGACGGTTTGTCGCTCGGTGCGTTTCAAACGTTCGAAGTCGAGCAACTGATGAACATGGGCGAGCGGACGCTGGTTCCGGTGCTCGCGTATTTGTTCCGCCGTATCGAGAAACGGCTGGACGGCTCGCCAAGTCTTATCCTGCTCGACGAGGCCTGGCTGATGCTCGGCCATCCGGTCTTCCGCGAGAAGATCCGCGCGTGGTTGAAGACACTCAGGAAGGCCAATTGCGCGGTGGTGATGGCCACGCAATCGCTATCGGATGCCGAACGCTCAGGCATCATCGATGTCCTGAAGGAATCTTGCCCGACCAAGATCTGTCTCCCGAATGGGGCTGCGCGCGAACCCGGAACTCGGGACTTCTACGAACGCATCGGCTTCAACAACCGCCAGATCGAGATCGTGGCAAATTCCGTCCCGAAGCGGGAATACTATGTCACCGCACCCGACGGTCGACGTCTGTTTGAGATGGCACTTGGCCCGCTCACGCTGAGTTTCGTCGGCGCATCCAGCAAGGACGACCTGAAGCGCATTGAAAGCCTGAAAGCGCTGCACGGCGACAGCTGGCCAAGTCATTGGCTGGAAGAGAGAGGGGTTGCGGATGCAGGATCCATACTCAACAAAGACTAGAGTGATCCTCGCCATGGCGCTTGCGATCGCAATTGCTTTCGAGCCGGGTTCGACCGAAGCCGGCGCTGCCACGGGTGCGGCAACCGAATGGACGCAGCTCGCCAACAATGCGCAGCTCGTCGATCTCCTGAAAAGCTCAGGCCTACAGGTCGACAATCAGCTCACCCAGATCACCCAGCTCTCAGAGCAGATCTCCAATCAGCTGGAGATCTACGAGAACATGCTGCAGAACACCGCAAAGCTTCCCAACCAGATTTGGGGAGACGTTGAAGGCGATCTCTCCAGGCTCCGTGACATCGTTGAGCAGGGCCAGGGCATCGCGTTTTCGATGGGCAATGGCGACGATATTCTTAGGCAGCGGTTCAGAAGCTACGCCGAGTTGAAGACGGACACTGAAAGCTTCTCGTCGACATATCAATCATGGTCGGACACCAACCGCGACACGATTGGCGGCACGCTTAAAGCAGCAGCACTGACAGCAGAAACCTTCGACACTGAAGAAGGGACAATGGATGCGCTTCGATCGATGTCTGAGACGGCAGACGGACAGATGAAGGCACTGCAGGTCGGACACCAGCTCGCGGCTGAGCAAGTCGCACAGATGCAGAAGCTGCGCGGTCTCGTTTCGCAGCAGATGACGATGATGGGAACCTGGCTGCAGTCGGAACAGACCGCACGGGATCTCGCTCAAAAGCGCCGCGAGGAATTCTTCCATTTCACGGCGCCGCCGACGTCCGGTGGTGAGAAAATGAAGATCGAGTGGTGATGGAGATGAGCACAGCAAGCCATCGATCTCTCGTCGCAATTGTCCTGCTCGCACTCCTGTTCGTCGGATCCCATTCCGCGCTAGCCCAGGAGGGCTCGGTACTGACATCCATCCAGAATCAGATGACGGTAGCCGCAAAGGGGTGGGAAACGACGGTCATGGACGCGGCGACGTCTGTCTTCTGGATCCTGGCCGCGATCGAGATCGCAATCGCCGCGGTCTGGCTGGCACTTCAGGCGGCTTCACTCGACAGCTGGTTTTCCGAGCTGGTCCGGCGGATCATGTTTGTCGGCTTCTTTGCATTCGTCCTCGAGCAGGGACCGACCTTTGCAAGAGCAATCGTCGATAGTCTCTTCCAGATCGCGGCGGGCAACGGTACCGCATCACCGGCTGACGTCTTCAACGCCGGCATTGCCGTTGCGACCAAGATGTCCGAGAAAATCCAGTTCGGCCTGTTCGAGGACAATACGCTTGCGATATCGGCCGCGTTCGCGATGGTCGTAACCGTGATCGCGTTCTCGCTGGTCGCCGCGATCTTCGTTTCCGTCATGGTCGAGATGTACATCGGCCTGCTCGCCGGAATGATCATGCTTGGCCTTGGAGGTTCTTCCTTCACAAAGGATTTTGCTGTCCGCTACCTCGTTTACGCCTTCTCCGTCGGCATGAAGCTCATGGCGCTGGTGATGATCTCGCGTATCGGCTCCGAAGTCCTTATCGGACTCGCCAATCAGACAGACATCGGCGACGAGTTTCAGACCGCACTTGCGATCGCCGGAATAGCGGTCGTCGTCTTTGTCATCGCCATGTACGTCCCGAGCATCATTCAAGGTGTCGTGCAGGGAGCCTCGGTATCGTCCGGCATGGAAACCATTCGGCATGGTGGTCAGGCAGCCTCTTTCTTCGCCGGCGCGGGCTTCCTCGCAGCCGGTTCAGGCAGCGCCGGACTTGCGGCGGCGCGGTCAGCGCATGCCGCGGGTTCCTCAGCGACAGGAGCGGCGATCCGAGGGGTCGGCGCTGGCATCGGAGCCGGTATCAAGGCTGCGGGCGCGGCAGCGAAGGAGAAAGCGATAGGCTCACCTGGCGCCTATGCGGGCTCGTTGTTTGGATTGGCGAACGCAAAACTTGAACAGGAACAAAACGGCTTCAAGACGAACGTGCCGACCCCGGAACGCGACGACAAAGCCTGAACCGCGACCCGCGTAAGAGGAAACACCGATGAAAAACGTCCCTGAGAACCCCTATCTGGCCGCCCGCCAGGAGTGGACCGAGCGCTACGGATCCTATGTGAAAGCAGCAGCGGCCTGGCGCCTTGTGGGTATCCTCAGCCTTTCCATTGCCCTCATCGGGTTTGGCTACGCCCTTTATATCAGCACGCAAGTCAAGCTCGTCCCCTACATCGTCGAGGTCGATCGATTGGGGACAGCTGTCATGTCAGGGTTTCCCGAGCAGATCGAATATGCCGACGTGCGCGTCGTACGGGCAACGCTCGGCAATTTCGTCGCAAGCTTCCGCTCGATCACACCGGACGCCGTCGTCCAGAAGCAATACATCGACCGGACATATGCGCTCCTGCGCATGCCGGATCCGGCGACGGAGAAAATCAATGCTTGGTTCAGGAGCAGTTCGCCATTCGAAAAGGCAAGACTCGCAACCGTCTCCGTGGAGGTGAACAATGTCGTCGCGTTGTCGAACCATTCCTACCAGGTTGATTGGACGGAGTACGAGCGCGACAGGAAAGGCAAGGAAACAGCGACGAGACGCTTCCGCGGCATCGCCACGGTTTCCCTGACGACACCGCAGGACGAAGCAACCATCCGGCTCAATCCGATTGGACTCTACGTCAGGGATTTCGACTGGACCGCGCAACTCTAGGGCTGGAGACCCATTCGTGATGAAACAATTTTACTCGACCGCCGCCTTCGCGACGGCACTCACCTTCGCAGGTCTTGCGTTCGGGCAGACATTGTCCAGCAACGAGATGCGCGGCGCCGACCTCTCGGAGAAATGGCGCATGTCGCCTGGTCTCGTCACCAACGGCAGCGACGGCAAGGTGGTGTTCCTCTTCGGCGAAACCCAACCTTCGGTCGTCTGCTCGCCCTTGCAGGTGTGCGATATCGAACTCCAGGGTGGGGAAATCGTTCGCGACGTGCTCGTCGGCGATACGGTTCGCTGGAAGGTCGAACCCGCAACATCGGGCGCGACAGCGGGCCAGGCGATCCATCTCGTCGTCAAGCCTGCGGAGACTGGCCTGTCTACCTCCATGGTCGTCACGACGTCGCGCCGCACCTATCACATTCAACTCAAGTCTCATCAGAGCCAGTACATGGCACGTGTCGGCTTCTCGTATCCCGAGGACGTATCGACGAAGCTGGCAGACATGAATGCGCGCCTCGAAGCGGGTGGCGTCTCTGGTCCTGCCCCGGAGAAACTATCTTTTTCCTACAGCATGCGCGGCAGCGCGCCATGGAAACCCAAACGGGTCTATTCCGACGGATCAAAAACCTACATCCAGTTTCCAAAGTCGGTTTCGAGCCAGGACGCACCTGTTCTTTTCGTCATCAGCGAAGGGAAGAACAGGATCGTCAACTACCGCATGAAAAGCGACGTGATGATCGTCGACTACGCGCTCGACACCGCCGTTCTGATCTCGGGAGCGGGGTGGCATCAGCAAAAGGTGACGATCCGGAGGGGAGGCTAAGACATGCGTACACCCGTCCTCCTTGGTTTGACAACCATTGTCCTCTCGGGATGCCAGACACCTGATGCGGCTTTGACGACAAACGCGACCGCGGCAAGTCTCTCCGCTCCGGCGGCGGGCGCGATCGCCGGCGACATGGCGGCCCGGCTCGCGGAACAGGCGGACCCAATGACTGTCAGAACAATCACGATGAAGAACGACAGATCGTCCTATGCGGTTTCGCTCGAGGCTGCCTTGAAAGGCTGGGGTTACACTGTCGTTGCGGATGGGGTGGCGGTTAATGGGGCGAAGCCGACGGTGCTTGCCTGGTCGGTGGGAGACATCGATGGTCAGGTATTCGCACAGCTATCGACACCGACGACTGCTCTTGGCCGCGCGTACACGCCAACTGCCAGTGGCGCGGATCCGGTCAGCCCGCTTTCAGTATTGAAAAGCGATTGAGGAGACGACCATGGTGCAATCCTTGCAACTCGGCCCGCCGGCCTCGTCACAGGCAAGCATGCGCAGGCTCAATCGGTTGCCGATCGCGTTTGTGATTGGCGTCGTCGTGGTGTTCCTCGGCGTCGTCATAGTGGGTCTCTCGTGGCGCGGGCTGTCGTTTCATCACGGCGACGATCTCAACGGCATTTCCGACGCATCCGCAAGGAGCTTCGGCGATCAGCTTAAACGCGGTGTTTCAGACGGGATCATCGGCGAGCCACCCGATCGCGAGACCGTCCCTGCGCCAACAATCGCCGCTCCGAAGATTGAAAAACCGGTTGCGGTTCGCGACGCAGGACCGCTCAGTCCCGAACCAAGGGAGAGCAGATTCGAGACAGAAGCGGATTGGGAGGCGCGGCTCAGACGAGAGCAGAAGGAGCAGTATCTGCGCGAAAACCAGCGTCAGCGCATGGCGCGCCTACAAGCAAGGTCCACGGCGCTCGATTCACCGCTCAAGGTGGATATTTCGGAGATCGGTAAGCAGGCGGAAGCTCCGCTTGCCGGCCCGAGCTCGACCGGTTCCGCACCCGACCTTTACATGGCAGCGATGAAAGCTGGCGTCCTGTCGCAGGCCACCGATCCAACCGGACAGGTATCGAAGGAGGACTTCTTCAATCAGGACATCAGGGATCTCGGATACCTTCCGAACCAGGTCGTGCCACCACTATCGCAAAACGAGCTCAAGCGAGGATCCGTGATCCCGGCTACCTTGATCACCGGGATCAACTCCGATCTCCCCGGCCGGATCACCGCCCAAGTCAGCCAGAACGTCTACGACAGCGCAACCGGCCACCGCTTGCTGATCCCGCAAGGCGCCAAACTCTTCGGCCGCTACGATTCCAAGCTGTCCTTTGGCCAGGAGCGGGTGCTCGTCGTATGGACCGACCTGATCTTTCCTAATGGGTCGACCCTCCAGATTGGAGGAATGGCCGGCACGGATGCAGAAGGTTATGGCGGGTTTCGAGACAAGGTGGATCGTCATCTTTGGCGCACCTTTGGTTCGGCGGCCCTTGTTGCACTCATCGGCACTGGGATCGACATGGCGATCCCGGAGAGTTCGACCTTGGCGACGCAGGATACTGCCTCGGACGCGGCGCGGCGAAATTTCGCGGAGAGTTTCGGGCGGGTCACGGAGCAGACGATTTCGAAAAATCTCAACACCCAACCGACGATCCGGGTACAACCCGGATACCGGTTCAACGTGCTGGTCGACCAGGACATCGCATTTCCTTCGATATACCCTAAAAGTTGAAGGGAAAATGAACGGGCTTGTCTCTGGACTGACCACCGATAGCCTTATTCCTTGCCGCGAATCATCGGAGCGCGGCGGATGGACACGCCATACTGCGCAGGGGATCCAGTAAGTTTTGATGGTCATTGCGACAGTTTTGTTGCACTACTGCAACGATACAGGAAATGATGAAAACACAACTTCCGTTTGATCGCTACAAGACCTGTACGCATCCGCAGACGCTCCCTAAATACAACCTGAGGCCGCACTTAAAGGCGGCGGGGAACAGTGGCCCAGCTTGAAAAAATCGCAGCGCCGACATTCGTGAATGCCGCAGACGCCCGCCGTGGGTAAATCTGCACGGAAGCCAGACAAGGACAAGTAGACGGGCCACACCACATCAGGAGGGACTCGTGAAAGGAAGCCTTATTACACTTCTCGAAATGATCGAAGCAGCCCGCAATGAACGCATGATCAAATGCGTCCTGAAGAACTTTGCCAACGACCATGGGTTCGAGCGCTTTGCCTATCTGCGTGCCATCGGAAAAGACGTGAAGACGGTCAACAATTATCCTGCGTCCTGGCAGAGTGTTTACATCGACGGTCACTATTCGATCATCGACCCGGTCGTGACAGAGGCTGGCCGGCGGGAAACGGTCTTTTCATGGACTGCCGACAACTGGCCGGCACATGGATTTTCCGCCGCACGACGCTTCCGTGACGAGGCAATTGACCACGGCATTCGTTCCGGCGTGACAATTCCGGCAGTGGGCACGTTTGGTGCAAGACTGATGCTGACATTCGCCTCCTCGAGGGACAGCGCCAATGTTGCCGCTCTATTTACCCCGCAAGATGCAATCCAGGCGCTTCTCGCGATACACTACCGTCTCGGGAGTTTGCCCGCCAGGGCGGCGCCGAAACACAAGCGCCATTTATCGCCGCGTGAATCGATCTGTATCAGATGGATCGCCGAGGGCATGTGGTGTCACGAGATTGCCGATCTCACGCACATCAATCCACGGACAGTACAGCATCACCTCGACAGCGCACGAAAGAAGCTTGAAGCAAGGACGCTTCCGCAACTTGTCTCGATCGCAAAAGACGAGGGCTTGCTCTAGGCAGAGGCGACCAACCACCCTTGACCAGGTCGTTTGAAATAGGAGCCCCGCGGTTGCGGGGCTGTCGGAATCAATGAGACACTGGTTTCAGAACTTCACGCCGAGCCCGAACTTGACCACGTTCTGCTCGAAGTCGACGTCAACACCCAGGACGTCCTTGCTGCCAAAATCATTGTAGCGGTATTCGCCACGAAGAAAGACATTGTCCGTCAGCAAATAGTCGATGCCTGCCCGACCGTATAACCGTTGAACGTCTTGCCTTCCTCGTCGCCGCCCGGAAGATGGACGAAACCACGCGTGGCCGTCCATCCAGCGGCACCGTAGATCAGGGCGCTGTCGAAGGCGTAACCCACACGTGCGCGAACGGCCCCCGCCACGTCCGTGCCGACATTGGCAGCCGAAAAACCCTTATCGTTCCAATTGTATTCGAGATTACCTTCGACACCGAGGACGACATTGTCGAACTGGAAATTGTAGCCGAGGAAGCCGCCGACCAACCCGCCGTTAAAGTCTTCAGACGCCGTCGCGCCGGTTCCCGACGCGAAGTCACCGTTCAGCGAGGAAGCACCCCCATCGACGCCGAGATAGGGACCGGACCAGGTAAATGCTGGAGTGGCAGTTTCAGTGAGAACCGCAGAATAGGAAGCTGTAGCTTCCAGCACCACGAAAACCGTGACAACGAACGTCTTCATCGCACACCTCGCACAAACCGAACTAGCGCCAGTTAAAGTATATTCAACCTTATCACTGAAGCGTGGACGCAACAGGAAACAGAGTTGATCTCGATTCACCCGGTCGTCCAAAAATGCGGACATTGGACGGTGAGGGCCCTGTTGCTCGCTCAGTCGTGAGAGTAGCAGGACGTCGACGAGGGTCAATTCCACCTTTCAGGGATAGCCTTGCGATTGCCCGAAGCTCCCCGTGCAAGCGATCGCACGCAGCGGCTCAAATTCCTAGCTGTCCGCTCCACCGAACGTGGCAAGCAACGCGATGAACCTGGAGCGCATCTTCGCCGGTAAAGCGGTGAACGCGTCGACGAGCCGCTGCCCCTCGCTTGTCGCCACGAACTCCTGGCGGCGATCCGCCTTGATGACGAAGGCTCCCGTGTTGCCTTTTCCCGGACGAGGCAGTGTTTCGAAGAAGTAGGCAACAGGCACGTCGAGAACGTTTGCAATTTCGTAGAGCGCAGAGGAACTGACGCGATTGACGCCACGCTCATACTTCTGAACCTGTTGGAAGGAAATGCCCACACCTGTTCCAAGGGCGGTCTGCGATAACCGCAATTGCAGCCGTCGAACCCTAATCCTGCGGCCTACCTCGACGTCGACGGGATGAAGCTTGGTCTCCTCGCTCTCGTCGTTGGGTATCGTTAGTGCTTGAACAGTCGCGTGCTGTGCCATCCCATCCTCCTGCGCATCGCCACACGTATGATCGAATGGCGATGATCCAACAGCCGGGGAATTGGAAAACCGGATGAAACAACGGTCCCCGCGACCTTTAGCCTTTCGGCCTCTTGCATACGTCGCAGGTTCCCCGACCCGGATGGATCGAGCTAGCATGCGCGTCTTGGCGCATGAGAGATTTTCATCGGAGTTTCCACACCCCAAGGCGGCATCTTGCCAGCCTCGCGTCGCAGATTACAAAATCAACCAGTACTTGTAAATGGTATTCGTTTGGTATTCTCGAAAAGCGGCGTGGCGTGTCGCGATGGTCGGCTCATCCGCGATCGAGAGCCGATGGATCGCGCGTCAGTCGCACGACGAGGCCAAGAAGGTAGCCAAGCAGCTCAAGGTCGTCGCTTCCCGGATAGCGCTGCGCGATCTCGCGGACGATATGTCTCAAGGCATCGGCCTCCTCGTGGACCATCGCCTTCACGAGTTGCTCGGCCTCCGGCGCATCCACCAATGATCCTCTGCGACGTGTCATGACACGATCAACTCCCCGGCCTGCAACATGGCCCGCCGGTCGCCACGCAAGCCGAACGGGGTCCATATCCATTTGTTTTATCTACGATTAGTCTTTCGCTTCCCATTAGAAGCGGCAGAGACATGATCGAGATAATCCTCCAGTCTGCACGAAAAAGCGAGATCGGTACATACTGCGAATCCTACAGATTAGTCGCCCCTGCGGATCACCCAGATTCCCCCGGTTGCTCGCTGACCGGCCATCGTCACGTCCACCCGGGACCGGTTTACAGACGAGAGTTCCACGCTCCGACTTGTCGACTTTCCTGGCGCGGTCCCGTCAGATCGCCAGCTGGTAGTGAGGATCTTTCGAACATCGTAGGCTTGCACCCCGGTAGACCCACTGCCACTGAGAATCCATATTATGGATTAACGACAGCATGGAAGCCGTAATATGAGTTCATCCGCAATCCCGATCCTCCATCTGCGGGGAGATCCATTCACTCGCGGTAAGCAACATGGAGTTGCATTGTCTTCCGCGATCCACGACGCGAACCGGCGCCAGAGGCAGACCTGCAATGACAGCGACTTGCGACATGCAGCCCAACGAGCCGCGAGCTCCTGGCACCAGCTCGAAGCAGGGTTTCCAAAGGTCGCGGCCGAGATCAGGGGCATTGCCGAAGGCAGCGGACTGGCGCCTCTGGATGTCTACCTCCTTTCTGGCTTTGATTTCTTTGAAGGCGCGCCATCAAGCGGTTGCACGACGGCAGCCTGCACGATTGGCGATGGCGCAATCGTTGCGCAAAACTGGGACGCTCCACCCGGCACGGATCGGAATCTCGTCTTGATGATCCACGAGGCGGGAGACGACAGTCTGATGATGGTCACCTCACCTGGAACGCTTGGTTGGGTTGGCATGAACAGGACAGGCCTCGCGCTCGTGACAAACGATCTGATGCTCGATGTCCAGGGTCATGGACTACCGACGCTCGCCGTCCGGCGCATCTTGCTCAGTCATGGTCGCGCGTGCGACGCAATGAATGCGGTCCGCCAGTTAGACCATCGGGCCGGGCGCTGTTATTTGTTGGGCGACGCTCACGGCGATATCGCCGGCGTCGAGATTTCACCCATGATCGGGGCGTGGCCACTATCCGGACATTCCATCGTCCACACCAATCATCCGATCGTGCCGGCCACCGCGTTGATGGAAGACATAGAGGCGGTCGCCCACGTCTATCCGTCCAGCCGAGAACGCCTACGCGCGGCTCGCGCGCACACTGTGGCGTGCGGCGAAGACATGCGCCGGCTTTTGGCCGACACGAACGGTAGCCCCGATGCCATCTGCAAGACGGCCTCACGTAGAGAGCCGACCCAAACTGCGTTCTCAATCATCTTTGACTGCGCTAAGCGGCAGGCCTCGGTTTGTCTCGGGCGACCGGATCGTAGCCGCTATCACGCCTTCACCCTCGACGTCGCGACCGCGGTCTAGGCGATAGACAGATCGCTGCCGCCGGATCGTCGGGCGTAGTCGGCGAAACGCGCCGCGAGTTCATCAGCACGCTCTTCGCACTCATCCGGGCGATAGGGACGGCAGTCATAGCCGAGCAGGTCGCGCATGATCTCTGCAGATGCGTCGGTCGTGCGGACCGTACCGTCGTCATCGACGCTCTCGATCCCATCATAACGCTGACAGCGCCGGTTGATGTCGATCGCCTCTTCCAACGTCAGCCCCGCGGGGAGATCAACGAGGAACCCAGCCGGTGATACCCGAACCGGATAACCGCCAACCAGCCCGAGCGGACCCGGACCATGGACGACGTGACCCGCACGGGCTGCCACTGCCCGCAACATCGCGGTCGCCGATGATGCGGTGACCGACTGCCCGGCCCGGCCCTTCACGCGCCGGTAGCGACCGGCGACGTGCGAGAAGAGGACTGCGTGATCGATCTCGTCGGGAGGAACTTCCATTCCATCGGCATAGATCGTCAGATGGTAGGGCGCGCCATCGGTGCCACCGGTGCTCGGCATCCGGTAGCTCAGGTAATGATGAGCGAAGAAACGAACATCGATTGCCGCCGGTTCGCGTTTGAGCATGTGCGCCGCGGCCAGACGGATTCCAGGGACCGCATTGGCAATATTGCCGATACCGACGGCCGGCGCCAACCCCTCCGCCGCGAGCGACGCATTGACGACATCCGGATAGGAAGCATTGACGACAACCGCGTGGCTGTCGGCAAGACGCACCGCCTTCATCAATCTGCGAACGAGAACCTGGTGCATGGGCGTCCAGACACCGCCACGTGCCATGTCAATGCGCTTGTAGGCTTCTGGCGGAAGCTTGGTAATGACCCACCAACTGTGTAGCGTGCTGGCGTTGAAGATGATGTCCGGCTTAAGCTTGTCGAGCCGCTCAGCTGTCTGCTCGATGTCCATCAGGTCGATGCGCGTAACGTCGACCCGCGGTTCCTGGCCGAGATTCATGGCCGTATAGCGCGCGAGGTTTACCCGCAGGAGCGCCGCGTCCGGATCGCGTGCCCCAAGGGTCAATGCATAGTCTTTTCCGCTTTGCAGGAGGAAGTCGAGGACATCGCCCCCGAGCACTCCGCTGCCGATAATGAGAATTCGAGGGGCCTTCCGATCCTTTTTCATGGCATGATCCTTCACTACTTTAGCGAGCTTTTGTTTAATTCATACATTTCCCGGTAGCAATGTGACTTAGTTTATCTTAGATTGCAACAATCGAACTTAGCTATCCTCTTGGTTGCGTCTCCGATGTCCTCTTTCTATCCAACCGCGCCCCAACTCCAGATCGATCTGTCTGCGATCGCCGCGAATTACACCTATATGAAATCGCTGGCCGCGCACGGCGCCGAAATTGCTGCGGTGGTCAAGAGCGATGCCTATGGTCTCGGCCTCGATCTCGTCGTCCCGGCGCTCCTGGACGCCGGCTGCAATCGCGTCTTCGTTAAAGACCTGCGCGAGGGGCTTCACGTGCGCAAGCGCCTCTCGAGCTCCGCAATGATCCATGTGCTGTCAGGTTTTGAGCCCCGCGATATCGATGACTACATCGGCTCGCGACTCGATCCCGTCTGTCGCACCCTTTCGCAAGCGCTGGCATCCCTCGACCGGCTTCCGCAGTTCCTTCTCGCTGTCGACACCGGCTTTTCCAGGTTTGGGTTGCCTCTTTCGGAGCTTGCGCTCCTCGTTCACCGGACGTCCCGCCGGCCAGATCTGCTGGTCAGTCATCTGGCCTGCGCCGACGCGCGCGCAAACGAGACAAACGCGCTTCAACGCGATCGCTTCGCCGCTGCCTGCGAAATCCTGCAACCGTGCAAACGGAGCCTCGCCGCCTCAGCAGCGATCTGGCTCGGTCCTCGTTTTCACTTTGACGTTGTGCGCGTCGGATCCGCACTCTTCGGCCTGAACAACGCGGCAATTGAACCATGTCCGCTTCAGCCTGTCGTACGGCTGACGGCGCGAATTGTCGATGTTAGAACGGTTCACCGGGGCGAGAGCGTCGGATATGCAGCGAGCTTCCGGGCAAGCCGGCAAATGTGCATCGGCATCATCGCACTCGGTTACGTACAGGGTCTCCCATGGTCGGCTGGCAACGCCATCTCCGCGGCGATTGGCTCCCACATCGCTCCGATTGTCGGCCGCATTGCGATGGAATACACAGCGATCGACCTCACCGAATTACCCCGATCGATCTGTGTGCCGGGAACGGCTGTCGAACTGCTCGGACCGCGCATGTCCGTCGACGCAATGGCAACGGCAACCGGCACGATCCCACAGGAGCTGCTGGTTCGTCTCGGATCGGGCTGCCGGCGGCAGTACGCTTGCTCTCCGAGCGCAACCGCAGGGGAACCGCATTGATGGACGACCGGCGAGCAGGAGCCCTCTGCGTTCTTTCGGCAGCCTTGCTGTGGAGCACGGCCGGACTGTTCATGGGCCTGCTCGCCGAACTTGATGCATGGACCATTCTCTTCTGGCGAAGCCTGTTTGGGGCATTCATGGCGACTGCTCTATATTTTCCGGGCGCCGGCCGGCGCCGTGGTGCAGCGGTGTCGATGAAATGGTGGTGGATCGCGGTCGCGGCTTCCGCGGTCGGGATGGTTGCCTTTATCCCGGCGCTGCGACTGACCTCGGTCGCCAATGTCGCGATGATCCACGCTGCGTTGCCGGTCTTTGCTGCCTTGGCCTCCATTCTCATTCTCGGAGAGACACCGTCGCGCGCAACGGTGCTGTTGTCCTGCGTGGCGCTAGCTGGTGCGCTTGTGATCCTTAGCGGCTCGCCCGCTGGGAGCTCCGACCGGGCCGGCGACCTCCTGGCATTGCTCATGACCATGTCGATCGCACTGATGACGGTTGCGCTTCGATTGCGCGGCGGGTCCAACCTTTCAATGGTGGCGGCCTCCAACGCCATCGCGGCAGGCGTCGCCTACTGCCTGTCGCCCGACATTGCCGTCGACGTTGCTCAGACCGGCCTCCTAGCAGCCTTTGGTCTGATCCAGATGGTGTTTGGCCTCCTTCTCTATGGCAAGGGGGCCCAGTTGCTTGCAAGCGCGGAAACCGCGTTGTTGTCGCTTGCCGAGGTTCCGCTTTCTCCTCTCTGGGTCTGGCTGGCGTTCAGCCAGCAGCCGACACCTCCCGGGATGGTCGGTGGCCTGATCATCCTTGCCGCAGCCGCCGCCCATGGCGTTCTGCACCTTCGCCGTAGTTCGGCTGAATCATTGCGGCTGCGTCAATCGTCGGAGGGACCATCATGAAACATGGACCGGCCTTCCTGCACGGTATTGTCGAAGTCGCGGATCGGTATGACGGATTGATCCTTGATCTCTTCGGAACCGTCCATGATGGCATCGATCTCCTTCCAGGGGTTCTTGACGCACTCCGGGCAATCAGACAACGACGCATTCGCGTTTGCCTTCTTTCGAACGCTCCGCGCCGATCTCGTGATGTCGCAAACCGGATCTCGGAGATGGGGCTCGAACCGGAATTCTATTGCGGCCTGGTAACGTCAGGCGAGATGGCGTTCGATGCCCTGTCGACCGGTGGCGGAGATTTTGGCGATCGCTATTTTCACATCGGACCGAGCGAACTTTCGGGGCTTCTCGACGGAAGCGGGCGCACAGCGGTAACGGAGCCCGACGAGGCGGATTTTCTTCTCTGCACAGGGATTGGCGATGCGACATCTCTCACGCGAGATCTGTTCTCTCGGGCGATCGACCGGAAGCTCACCATGGTCTGCGCCAATCCCGATCGCAGCGTCATCATCGGCCAGGAACTTATCAGCTGTGCAGGCGCGGTTGCGCAATACTATGAAGCCATGGGAGGAACCATCCTCCATTTCGGGAAACCTTATCGCGCAGCGTATGATCAAGCGCTCTCGCGGCTCGACCTGACCGGCGATCGGGTTTTGGCGGTCGGCGATGCCCTCGACACAGATATTCGAGGCGCCCGCGCGGTCGGCATCGACGCAGCGCTTGTGCTGACTGGCATTCACCGCGATGAACTTGTTGATCGGCGAACGGGGAGGGCTTCCCTGGCAAAGATCAAACGTATGCGGGAGCGAGAGCACCAACCGATATTCGTCATGCACGCATTGGCGTGGAGTTGATCAATTGCTGGCGTGCGGGCGCTATCGACGCGCCTGAACCATGGCCGCCGCCGCAGATCCAAGGTGCGCGTCCTCAAGCGGATTGAGGCTCGCCTCCAAGGTACGAACCTCCGCCTTGATCAAGTCGACGAGCGTAGGCAGGCGTTCTTCGGAGAGCCTCGCACTCGTCAGGTTGATGGCGATCGAAGCGACAGCGTCGCGGCCGGGAGGCAGGATCGGAACCGCGATCGCCGATATGCCGGCGACAAGCTCGCCATGGTCGACCGCATAGCCATTCTGCCTGATCCCATCGAGTGCACTCTTGACCTTCCCCTCCGTCAGCGAGCCGTAATGCCTATAGAGCGGTGCGTTCGTGGAAGTGATGACCGTGGCTTCGGCGGACGGCAGAAATGCCAGGATAGCCTGGCTTGCAGGACCGACCCCCATCGGGATCTGCCCGCCAATGTGGCCCGTCAGGCTATCGATCATATAGGATCCCTGTTGGCGGTCGACGCAGACGGTATTGAAACCGGCACGCGCCATCAGGAAGACGGAATCGCCCGTCGCAGCCGACAGGCGCATCAGCGCCGGACGTGCCAGTACCCGCAGCCCCGTTCCATCCGCTGCGGTCGCCCCCATTGCAAAAAGAGCCAAGCCCAGCCGATACCGCCTGGTCTCTCGCTCGCGATCGACGAGACCGTGGCGCTCGAGCGCGGTGATGATCCGGTGCGCCGTCGGCTGCGTCAGGCCAAGCGTTTCCCTGATCATCACCATCGTCGCGCCGCCGTGTCCTGCCTCGCCAAGGAATCTCAGGACGGAGACCGCTCTATCGAGAAGCTGCGTTCCGGTTCCCCCGGTCTCATCGCTTGCCATTTTAAATCCATTCCTCATCCGGTTCGGCAATTCCTAGTGCCAGATCGTGGCTTTGTAAAATGCCTAGAAGGGCTCGCAAAGGGCGTGGAGAAGAGTGGCCGGCGTCGCACCGGTGCCAAAATGCATGATCGCATCATGGATCGATTGCGTTCGGTGTGGCGGCAATGGCAGTCGTTCAGAGAGCCGCCCGAACTTTGCCGCGCGCTCCTCGGCACTCAAGGGATTGTTCGGCTCACCTTTCGGGAAGGCGATTTCCTGAGAGAACTGTTGCCCGTTCGCGGTTATGATGACGGTGGCAGGCGTCGCGGCTGGAAACGCGCCGGCATATCGCGGATCCGCTTTCAGTTTGACCCGCCCCGCAAGCGCGACAACATCTTGGTCGGAAAGATGGTGATCCTCGAGCGGCAACAATGCCGGCTCGCCGTGGCACAGGGCGACGGCAACACAGAATGGAATGCTGTACTGCGCGGCCTCGTTGGAAGCCGGCGATGCCTGGTTCGGCAAGGTCAGGGCGCGCTCGAATGTTTCGACCACGATTTCATCGATTGCCTGCGCTACCAGGCCATGGCGCTCCCGCAGCTCCAATACCGCGTCGATCGCCGCATGCGCCCATCGGCAGCAGCTGTAGCGTTTGAAGTAGGCCTCCCCGATACGCCAACTGTTACCCAAGCCGTCAAGAAGCCGCGCCCTGTCGAAGGTAGATGGATCGTCGAGGAGGTCGAGCGGACCCGTGTGCCCGGCCACCGCCAGAAAGGCGGCCTGAACACCGTTTGCCGCCGCCCATGGGATCCCTTCCTTCACAGAGTGGCCGAGCCGTGTCCATCCGGTCGCAAATTGGCTGGTCGCGGTCTGTCCGGCGATTGCCATGGCGTGGGCGATGACCGAAGCCGGGTGCCCGAGTAGATAGCCCGTCGCGGCAGCCGTCCCGTATCCGCACCACAGCCCGGAATCCGTCGTGCGAAGAGCGTTGATGTCACGCGATGCGGCAACCCGCACTGCGATCTCGTAGCCAAGCGCGATTGCGGTCAACAGCCTCGCTGCGGAGATCGAAGCAAGAGAGGAAAAGGCGAGCACCGCAGGGACGATGGCTGCTGCGGGATGCCCGGCAGCACCGCGATGGCCATCGTCGAGGTCAAGGCTTGCAGCATAGGTAGCGTTGACGAAGGCTGCGCCGGGCGGGGTGAGCTGGCTTGCCGAGAACCACACCTTCGATTGGCCGTGCCCCCAGATCGAGCGGGCAGCGTCGAATGAGGCCCGACCCGCAGGAGTGGCCGCGCCACTGGCTGCAGCACCGATCGTATCTTGAAGCGTCCTGCGGACCGCCTCGTGCAGTGGTGTGTCAACGGTCGCGATTGACCGGCAGAAGGCAGCCAGTTCGGAAATGGCAGATGACATGAGCTGGTTTCCCCCAGATGCTACCTCCGGTGGCTTCAATGTTTCGAACAGCCGAGGCGAGAGGTAGATTTTTTGAATTTGATTCCCACTAAACATCCATATTATGGATTATCCGAGCTCGAGGAGCAATGGGAGGAACGCCAGGATGACCACGATAAATACTACACTTAAGGGCGTTAAGAGGCTTGAAACGCCCGAAACTCTTGAACTCTCCATGCAGGTCGATGGCCTTCGCGTGGCTGCCCGCCGCGGTGAGACGATCCTTTTGGCGGTGAACGCTGCCCTCGGCCATGTGCGCAACTTTGAGTTTTGCAAAGAACGAAGGGCTGGCTTCTGCTTTATGGGCGCTTGCCAGGATTGCTGGATGTGGACTGCTGGCGGTGAACGCATCCGTGCATGCACGAGCCTTGTTGAGCCGGGCATGACGTTGTCCACCTCCGCACCGGGACCGAGAGCATGAGCCGCCCCGACCTAATCGTCATTGTTGGCGCGGGGCCGGCAGGCGTCAGCGCCGCCAGCATCCTGGTGGAAGCCGGCCACCGCCCGGTGCTCATCGACGAAGGCATGTCGCAGGGCGGCCAGGTCTTTCGCCGCCCTCCTGACACCCTTCAAAGGACCGATAGGCAGCTATACGGCTTCGACGCCGCGCGGGCGCGCTCCATGCGCGACAGCTTCGCCCGCATCCAGCCATCACTGACCTATCTTCCGGAGACGCTGATCTGGAACGTGGAGCCCGGCATGCTTCATCTTTCCGGAACAGCCGGGATTACCCGGCAACCCTGGCACCGACTGATCGTTGCGCCGGGCGCGATGGATCGGATCGTGCCCGTGAAGGGATGGACGGCCCCTGGCGTGTTCACCCTGGGTGGCGCGCAGATTGCCTTGAAGGCCCAAGCATCCCTGATCGGCCACGAGACCGCTTTCCTGGGGAGCGGTCCGCTCTTGTACCTGGTCGCTTATCAGTACGCCCGGGCCGGAGGAAGGGTCGCAGCCGTGCTGGAAACCGGCGCTCCGTTTCACCGACTGCCGCCTATTGCAGGCCTTGCCGCCGGCGGCCGGATACTGGCGAAGGGCCTCTACTACATCGCCTGGCTGAAAGCCCGCGGTGTTCCCCTCCATGCGGGTGTGGAGCCCCTGGAGATCATGCGGGCCGAAAGCGGCAGGGTCTCCGGCCTGCGCTATCGCGTTGGCAAGCGCGAAGCCTCGCTTGCCTGTGACGCCGTTGGCATGGGCCAGGGCCTCAAATCAGAAACCCAGCTGGCCGACCTTCTTGGTGTCGACTTTCATTTCAGCGAGCAGCACCGCCAGTGGCTTCCAACTGTGGATCAAGACGGCCGGAGTTCTATCGACGGCGTCTATCTTGCCGGAGACGGGCTCGCAATCCGTGGAAGCGAAGTTGCGGAAATGACCGGGGAACTCGCGGCACTGGCGCTCCTTGCAGATTGCGGAAAGCCAGACACGGCACGCTCGGCAAAATTGCGACGTCGCATCGCGCGCATGGATCGGTTTCGACGCGCGCTGGACAAACTGTTTCCGTTTCCACGTCGAATGCCATCCGACCTGTCCGACGACACGCTCATTTGTCGATGTGAGGGCCTGACCGCGCGTTCCGTACGCGAGGCCGTGGCCGTGTCGGGCGAAACCGATATCAACCGCATCAAGGCCTTCAGCCGCCTTGGAATGGGGCGTTGCCAGGGACGCGTCTGCGCGCCGGCAGCCGCCGAACTCGTCGCGGCGCAGGCCGCTGTCGACGTTCGCGCCGTTGGACGGATGCGCGGTCAGGCACCGGTGAAACCCATACCGCTTTGCATGCTGGCTGGAGGCGTCGATGACAGTCTATGATGTCGCCATCATTGGCGGCGGCCTTGCCGGCTGTTCGGCAGCGCTTCATGCTCGTCAGATGGGTGCCTCCGTCGCGCTCTTCGAGCGCGGACGATGCGGCGCGCAGGCAAGCGGGGTCAATTATGGAGGCGTCCGCCAGCAGGGTCGTCACGTTGCCGAACTGCCGCTCGCGCGACGCAGCCGCTCGATCTGGGCAAGGCTCGCCGATCTCGTCGGTGACGATTGCGAGTTTGCGGTCACCGGCCACCTGAAGCTGGCACGCAACGACGGCGACATGTGGGAACTCGTTGCCCACCAAGCGCTCGCGAAGAGCATCGACCTATCGCTTGAAATCCTTGACCGGTCCGATTTGCGGCGACGCTATCCATATCTCGGGGATCGGTTTTCAGGCGGCTCGCTCTGCGCCGAGGATGGCCAGGCCAACCCGAGACTTGTCGCGCCGGCATTCGCGCGCACCGCGCGGTCGATGGGCGCCGTCGTCCGCGAGAACTGCGCAATCGAACGCGCGGTAGTTTCAGACATTGGTTTCGATCTCTTCGTGGTCGGAGAACTGGTCCCGTTCCGGGCGAGGCGGCTGATCAACACCGCCGGCGCATGGGGAGCGCGCGTCGCGGCATGGTTCGGCGACGTCGTTCGCGAAGACGTGATGGCACCCAACATGTGCGTCACGGAACCGATCCCGCCGCTGATAGGTCCCAATCTCGGCATCTGCGGCGGCGGGATCTATATCAGGCAGACCAGGGACCATGGGAGCGTGATCTTCGGATCGGGGCTCGGCATTGCCGACCGCGACGCCCTGCGTACCCGGCCGCTTGCGGATGTCACAATGGAGTCAGCTAGA
The DNA here is from genome assembly GCF_001429725.1 of Rhizobium sp. Root708. Lineage (GTDB taxonomy): Bacteria > Pseudomonadota > Alphaproteobacteria > Rhizobiales > Rhizobiaceae > Rhizobium. Next base: position 207,024 of record NZ_LMHV01000044.1, read on the forward strand.
GCGGCGATCGAGATGGTTCCCGCTCTGGCGAACGTCCTTTTGGTCCGCAGCTGGACCGGCATCGAGGGACGCATGCCTGATGGGCTGCCTGTCGTCGGTGCTAGTCCTGGTCTGTCCAACCTCTTTCACGCTTTCGGCTTCTCCGGGCATGGGTTCCAGCTTGGCCCGGCCGTTGGCGCCGTTCTCGCGGAACTTAGCCTCAGAGGTGAAACCGAGACGCCGATCAACGGCCTCTCGATGACGCGCTTTGACCCGCCGACCACCCATCCGGCAGCGGCTGACGCTGCCGGCCAGACCTGATCGACTTCACAACAACAAAGGGAACAACGATCATGAAGACCACGACACTGACTGGGATGATGGCCATCACAATCGCGCTGCTTGCCGGGCCCTTATCCGCAGCAGACAACGCCGCCTACAAGCTAGTCGAACCGGGAACGCTATCGGTCGCCATTACCGGCGATATGCCAGGCCTCGTCGCGCGCGATGGAAAGCTTGTCGGTTACGACGGAGAGATCCTTCAGCTTGCAGCGGAGCATCTCGGATTGGCAATCAAGCCTGTTCCAATGGAATGGTCGGGCGCCATCGCGGCCGTTCAGACGGGCCGCGTCGACATTATCGGCGGCAACGTCGCCTGGACCGAACAGCGAGCCGCTACGCTCTCGCTGACCGACCCGAGCGGCTATTTCCAGAACGGCATCACGTCGCTGACGGCAACCGGATGGCATAGCCTTGCAAATCTCGAAGACATGAAGGTTGGCTCCATGACAGGGTTTTCCTTTCTGCCCGAGCTGAGGCGGATTAAGGGGCTTGAACTGTCACTCTATGACAGCTCGGATGCTGCCTTGCGCGACCTCGTTGCCGGACGAATCCAGGCGCTGGTCGGCGACCCGCCGGTCATCGACTATGCGATCTCGAAGAACCCGGATTGGGGACTCGCGAACTTGCCCTTCACCGACAACAATCCCCACTTCCCGCTTTTGACAGGGATCGGCCGCCAGTACGTCTTCGGTCTATCCAAGGATAACAAGGCACTTTCGGACGCCATCAGCGGAGAAATTCGCAAACTGTGGGAGAGCTGCGAGGTCAAGGCAATCGGCAAGAAATACGGCAATGTCAGCGAGGCGAACTACAAGCCGTCGCCGCAAAACTTCCGTACAGGCGTCGACCGCCCCGACGAGTGGGCACCACCCGTTTGCGCTCGATAACGACTACATCGGCGACCGGCTCGCCCGGTCGCATACCGTTCCCTGGAGGCTCCCATGCCCGACGCCGACATTCTCCTGACCGTCGACAATCTCAACAAGTCCTTCGGCCCTATTTCCGTACTCAAAGATGTTTCGTTTTCTCTGCGGCGGGGCGAACGCATCGCATTGATCGGCCCGAGCGGATCGGGCAAGTCGACCTGCCTTCGGGCAATCAATTTCCTGGAGCCGCCGACCAGTGGCGACATCAGGATAGACGGCAAGCTCATCGGCCGTCATGCCAACGGCCGTCGCATGACCGATGCCGAACTCGCGCCGCAACGCGCTGAAATCGGCATGGTTTTTCAGCATTTTCATCTTTGGCCCCATCTTTCCGTGGAGGCGAATGTCGCGCTGCAACCCCGCAAGGTGCGCGGTTTCGCGGCTGCCCGGGCCACGGCACTGGCCGCCGACCTGCTCGCCAAGGTCCACCTTTCTCACAAGGCAGGCGAGATGCCGTCGCGCCTTTCGGGCGGCCAACAACAACGGGTAGCGATTGCCCGCGCTCTCGCGCAGCAGCCGAAGCTCCTGCTCTTCGACGAACCAACCTCGGCCCTTGATCCGGAGTTGGTCGGAGAGGTTTTGACGGTCATCAAGGAGCTCGCCGGCGAAGGGCGTTCAATGGTGCTCGTCACGCATGAGATCGCCTTTGCCCGAGAAGTCGCCGACCGCATCATCTTCATGGACGGCGGTCGCATCGTCGAGGAAGGCCCAGCGCGTCACGTCCTCGATCACCCGCGGGCGCCGCGCCTAAGACAATTCCTCTCCAGCCTGTCGAATGAGGGGGGCGACTCATGAGCGAGGATCTGTTGGGCAGAATAGCCGATGCGCTCCTGCACGGATCGGTCGTCACGATAGAGGTAAGCCTGGGTGCCTTGGCGATTGCGATGCTGATCGGACTTGTGCTGGCAACCACCGAACATCTTTCCGACAATAGAGCGGCAGCATTTCTCATCAGGGCCTATGTTGAAGCCCTCAGGAACGTCCCGAGCCTGACCTTCCTCTTCCTGTTGTATTTCGGACTGGCGTCGGCAGGCTTGCGGATGTCGTCGATGGTAGCCGCCATCCTCGGGCTCGGCATGATTGGCGGTGCGGTTGTCGTCGACATCCTTCGCGCCGGCTTCCAGTCGGTGCCGACGGGCCAGAACGAAGCGGCTGCCGCCATCGGTCTCAGGCCCCTTCCTGCGTTTCGCCTGGTCGTCCTTCCGCAGGGACTTCGCCTCGCTCTGCCATCCCTCGGCAATTATGCGGTTGGCCTGGTGAAAGACACCTCGCTCGTTGCTGCTATCGCGGCCCCCGAGGTGATGTTCAACGCGCGCCAGATCGTCAACGAGACCTTCGCCACCGCCACGATCTACGGAGCAGCTGCCCTTCTCTATCTCCTGCTCACCTTCGTTGTCGGACAGGCGTTCGTTCTGGCTGAACGCCGACTGGAGTATTGACATGACCTTCATCGAAACTGTCATCGCCAACCTTTCCGACTGGGGGCCCCGGCTTGCCGCAGGCCTCGTCATGAGTCTCGCCGTGACATCCGCGGGCTTTACCTTGGCCTTCCTTCTCGGGCTTTCGCTCGAATATCTCAGAACCCGTTCGTCCTTTGCAATCAGGGCGGCAGCGACAACCTATGTGGTCATCGCACGTGGCGTTCCAATCCTTGTGATCCTTTACCTGATCTATTTCGGGCTTCCGGGCAGTGGCATCGTGCTGTCCGCGTTTGCAGCCGGGAGCATAGGTCTGGGCGTTGTATACGGCGCCTATTTGTCCGAGGTCTTTCGTGCCGGGCTAGGGGCCATTCCCCCCGGTCAAAGAGAAGCAGCCCTGGCGGCGGGCCTGACACCTGCCCAGGCATTCCGTCTCGTGCTGCTGCCGCAGGCCATCCGCCACATGCTCGCTCCCTTGCTGGTCAATCTCGTCTCGCTTCTGAAGGACAGTTCGATCTGCGCGCTGATTGCCGTTCCAGAGCTGACGCTAACGTCGCGCGCGATCATGTCCGAGAGCTTCCTGCCGCTGCATGTCTTTGCCCTGACCGCCGTGCTCTACTTCGCATTGGCATGGCCGGCTTCGCTCACCGTCAGGATGATTGAGAAACACCTTGCGCACGGTAGTGGCGCATCGCGTCAGCGCAGCACCGCGAAGAAATTAACGGCACAGCCCATTTGAGCGCGAAAAGGAGGATATCTTGAAGAAACTGATGAACAGCCCGTCAGGCTATGTAGACGAAAGCCTTTCCGGACTGGTGCTTGCCTACCCGGACCTGATCCGTGCCGGAAATACGGGTCGCACGATCCTCAGGCGCAATGGCGTCAGGCAGGGCAAGGTGGCAATCGTCACAGGAGGAGGATCGGGGCACCTTCCGCTCTTCTGCGGCTATCTCGGGGAGGGCCTGCTCGATGCTTGCGCCGTCGGCAATGTCTTCGAAGGCCCCGCCCTCCAGTCCTGCATCGATGCCGTAGACGCGGCCGACAGCGGTGCCGGTGTGCTGCTTCTTTTTGGAAACTATGGCGGTGACCGAATGAATTTCGAAATGGCATCAAAAATGTCGCGGGCCGATGTCCGCATGGTGCTTGGAACCGACGACATCGCAAGTGCCGACCGCCTCGAGCGCCAGAAGCGGCGTGGCGTGGCGGGCCTCGTTCTTGCCTTCAAGACAGCTGGAGCCGCTGCGGAAGCAGGCCTTCCTCTGGACGAGGTCGCGCGGATTGCACAAAAAACTGTCGACCAAACAGCCTCGATCGGCATCGCCTGGGGCGGCTGCAGGCTGCCGTCGGAAGATGTGCCGATTGTCGAGATGCAAGACAGCGATGTTGAGATGGGGATCGGCATTCATGGAGAGCCCGGAATCTGGCGAAAGCCGATAACGTCCGCCAATGCGCTGGTCGACGAGATGATCGAACGCATCCTCGCTGATCGCGGCGAGAACGTCGGCTCCAATCGCGTCATCCTGATGCTGAACAACCTTGGCGGCACGCCGGTCGATGAACTCTTCATAGCATTCGACCGCGCCCACCGGGCGCTTTCCGAAAAGGGGTTTGCGATTGCTCGATCCTTCGTTGGCACCTTCGCCACATCGATGGAGATGGCCGGAATTTCTATCAGCCTCAGCTTTATCGACGATGAACTCGATGCATTCTTCCAAGCGCCTGCGCAATCACCGTTCTGGAGCGTTCAATGACCTGCTTCACCTCAACGGACATGCTTGCCGCGGCGAAGCGCGCCGCTCTTACGGCCAAAACGATGGAAGCGACCCTGAATGCCGCTGACAGCCGCCTGGGGGACGGTGATACGGGTACGATGTTGGCGCGGTTATTGACTGCCATCGAACAAGCGGAGCCTGTCCAGGACGACATCGGCGCCACTTTCAAGGTGATGGCCATGAAAGCGGCCCAGAGCACCGGCTCTAGTTTGGGAACGCTTATCAGCGCATCATTGCTGTCGGCGGGCTCGCGATTTTCCAGCAGTCCTGCGCTTTCGGTCGCGGACATCGGAACGATCGTGAAGGTCGCCCGGGATGAAATGCTGTCGCTCGGACGCTCGCAACTCGGCGACAAGACGATCGTGGATGGTCTGGACGCCTTGGCCTGCGCGCTCGAGAACGGGTCCAACCCCTGCAAGGCAGTGGACGAAGCCCTCAGTCGCTTCAGGGGGAAGCCCTGCAAGGTTGGCCGTGCACGCATGTGGCCCGAGCAAAGCATGGATCTCGATGATCCCGGAATGCTTGCGTTGGCCGGGATCGTCAAAGCCATCTACATTCCATCGTCGCAACGGGGATAGAAGCGAGGAGGCTGGATTGTTGCTGATGGTATTGACGGCGGGAAGGATTAGCCGTGCCGTCGGGCCGACAACATCCCCCAGACACGGCGAAGCGTTTGCAGTCGAGCCGATACTCGATCCTTTGGTAGGGGGATTGCAATGCCGTTGCGAAAATCCGCAAGGGCTTGCGCCTCCAGCCGGCTTGGTTTGCTGCATCCGGAAGGGTCATTGACCGGCTTGCCATTCCTGCAATCGATGACGGCCCACGTTCCGTTCTCAAGAAGCTGTATCTCGTAGCGTTGCATTCTGGCCTGCCAACAGTCGGGCTCTTAGCACAGCCTCAAATCCCAGTGAGAATCAATCCTACTACCGGATCGAGCCGCCTATACTTACGGCGGATGGTGAACCCGCCGTTACTATCCCTTCGGCGCGCCACATACCCTTCGACAGTGTCGATCAATCGCCAGCGTAACGGCCGCTGGGTTCAACGAGGATGACCTGGATCAATCCGCCCTTTGATCCCGGCATCAGGTCCTGGACAGCGATCACCGAAACGATCCTCGCCCCGCATGACATGACGCCCTCAAGCACCCCGTCGATCCATGCAGCATTGTCATCCTCATCGACAAAGTCGCGAGCATGGCGCTGAACCTCTCCGCCACGCCTACCTGCGCGCGAACCTTGTTGTTTGCCGATCTCGTACCAGCTTTGATTCGTTCGACGTTCTCGCATGGCAATCGCCTCAGGGGCCCAAGTCGTCTTTCCCGTTACTGCATTCCCGCGGTCGGCTTCGGCGTTACCGCCTGGCCGCGACGCCTTGCCTCGGAAATGGCCTCACCAATCGCCTGCTGAATAAGGAAGGAGAGTACCTCCCCATCCTCTTCCTTTTCCGCCATCTGGAGGGCGAGCCGCAAGGTTTCAATGAGTTTCGGGATCTCGTTTTCCGACATATCCGATCTAACCTTCGATCCTAAAAATCGAACAGGAACGCGATATCCGTCCCCATTCGATCTCGTATGCCCATTCGTCGCCGATTGGCAGCTTCTCCTTGCGAAGCGCCTAGACAGGTTTCGATACCAACGTGTATCTGACCGAAGGGAAGGCGTGATTGTGATGGATCACGAGCCTTTCGGACGGAGCCGCGAAGCGGCTCCTCGGATGTGATTAACGGCTGGGAACGCGGAGACTTTGCCATTGCCGCATTACGCCACACAGGGAGAAAGGAATCCACTCCATCTTTGGTGGGACGATCTCCGTAAATCACGGCAAGCCGTCGGCAGTCGTCGGAATTAAGCACGAAGCCCACCGAGATCACTGTCCGCGTAGTGAAAAATTGCCGATATCTGATCGCGGTTTCGATGTCGGCAGGACATCCCAGCCTTCGAACAGAGTTTTCTCACGGACTGGAAGATGGGCAACTCCGCGTCAGGCTGCATAAGAGGCTTTGTTGATATGGCACCCACGCCTTCTCTGGCTCATACGTTGGGGCCACGGGGTCAGATGACAAAGACAGCAACGACGAACGGTCCCAAGACTCCCTGGAATAGAAGGTGAGGTACACCGCTTCACCAATATCGTTGGCAAGCAGCACGTCCTCGTTCGAAAGGTTCGCCCTCATTCGCAGGATTCCGCTTCCGATTTTCCAGTCGATAAAGAGGCACTTGTCTGGCGCGTCAACCACGGTGCCCGCGTGTCCGTTTGTGCTCATCAACATTGGAATGATGTGGTCCCTACGAACCTTAAGAAGATGGCGTACGTGCTCTGCCCATGCCAGACCGCCAATTGACTGGGAATCGTGCCAATCGATCTTGCTTTTGACAAAAGTATCCACGCTGTTCGGATCGGGGATGTCTGCTTCAGTCTTTCCGGCAGGGATACCCCCGAAATTCTCGGCCTCCGCGGGACGGTTCCGGCGTATCGCTTCCGCGATATCGCCGCGGTAGTCCGCGAAGAAATGGAAAGGCTTTGCCGACAGGTGCTCGTCTCCCATGAACAACAGCGGAATCTGCGGAGAAAGTAGCAAGACTTCAGTGAGGGCACGGTAGAGCTTGCGGTTCATGCCGATCGGAAGGCGATCGCCAAGAGCACGGTTGCCAACCTGGTCGTGATTTTGCAGAAAATGAATGAAGGCAGTTGGCGGAAGTGCCTCCGTTGGGGGAGGGGTATCACTGATGATTGATTTGCCCGGCCTAAGGTAGCCCCTTGCCATCGTTTGTCTGATTTTGCCCCACGGGTCGTCCCTGAATGGCGCATAATAGCCGCTTGCTTCACCCGTTACGGCTACATGAACCGCATGATGGAAATCATCATTCCAGTCGGCCTTGTAGAGGCATCCTCCCGGCACGTTCGCCATTAGGTCGGTGCTGTTGGCCGGGTTTTCGGTTATCAGATGGACATGGCGACCCTTGATTTCATCTCTTACGCGATATGCAATTTCCTCTAGGACATGGACCTCACTGCGATCCTCGATCTGATCGATCGCGTCGAACCGAAGGCCGTCCAGTCGAAATTCCTCGAGCCAGTAAAGGACGTTCTCGATAAAGAACGCTCGAACCTCGGGTCTTTCGTAGGCAATCGCCGCACCCCAGGGCGTCGGACTGTCCGCTCTGAAGAAGTCCGGAGCGTACTGGCCGAGATAGTTCCCTTCCGGACCAAAGTGATTGTATACGACGTCGAGGAAGACCATCATCCCGTGGCCGTGCGCCGCGTCGATAAGTGCTTTCAAATCGTCTGGAGTGCCGTAGGCGTTGTGTGGTGCGAACTGAAGTACGCCGTCGTAGCCCCAGCCACGGGTTCCCGGAAAATGCGCGAGCGGCATGATCTCCAATGCAGTTATGCCCAGGTCGGCCAGGATCGGAAGCTTCGCCACCGCCGCTCTGAAGGTGCCTTCCCGAGCGAAGGCTCCCACGTGGATCTCGTAGATGACCGCCTGTTGCCAGGGACGGCCGCGCCAGCTTGAGTTCTCCCACGCGTAGCTGTCGCTATCGGTCACGACTGATGGCCCGTCCAATTCGCCGAGTTGAAGGCGCGATGCTGGATCGCAGACCGCTCGCCCATCGGACAACACGAATTGATAGGCCATGCCAGGATCCGTCGCGATATCGATGACGTGCCAGCCACCTGTTGATGTCGCCATGGGATGACTCGTTTGCCCAAGTTTTAGGCTCACCATGGGCTCCGTCGGTGCCCAAAGTTGGAAACGCATGTTTCCGTTCGGCAGGGACGTGGGGCCCCATCTGCGATTGCGGGAAAGAGTTTTCTGACTTGGCACGCTCATCTCAGAAGCCCTTGGCCACCGTCGACCCAGACCGGAGATCCCGTCATGTGCCGTGATTTCTCCGATGCCAAAAACGCAATCACTTCAGCAACATCCTCGCTGCGCCCCGGTCGACCTCCGGTGATGGGCACTTGTCCCTCCGGCCAGATGACCGGGATGGCCGTCTGGTTTTCTCCACGAAGGTCGGTGTTAGCGTCGATGTTCGTCTCAATCTCGCCGGGACACACGGCATTAATCCGAATGTGGTGACGGGCAAGTTCCAGCGAAAGTTGCTGCACCATGGCAAGCTGGGCGGCCTTGGTGGCGGTATAAGCCGTCGCGCCTGGGGTGGTGAATGTTCGGGTCCCGTTTATCGAGGAGACGACGACGATCGAACCGCCTCCTGACGACTTCAGATGCGGTACCGCCGCGCGGATAGTCAAGAACGTCCCGGTGAGATTTACGGATATGGTTCTTGTCCACTCGGCAAGCGTTATGTCGTCAATCGGTGCCCAGACCCCGTTGATGCCCGCATTGGCAACAACGACATCAAGGCGGCCAAAACGACCCATCAGTGAAGAAAGAGCGGAAGCCATTAGATCTTCACTTGAGACATCGGCATCCAGCGCCATCGCTACCCCCCCAACTGCCTCAATCTCGCGGACCGTGACGTCCAGTTCTTCTCGGCTGTGGCCCAGGGCTCCAATAGCGTAGCCGTCCCTGGCGAGAACTTTTGATGAGGCTTTGCCGATTCCGGATCCTGCCCCGGTTACCAGTGCCACGCGGTCGCTCATCGTGCCTCCAAGGTTAGAGCCTTTGAACTCATGAACGCTCGAACTGCGTATTTGATGCGGTACGGGATCAGACAATTCGGATCGCGGTCGAACCCGGCATTAAAACGCGCGTGCTTCCACTCGCCCGCCGTTTTTTGGCGAATTCGCAATGGGCTCAATGGGGCAAACGACCGGACTTCGTAAGGTCGCGCTAGAGGGTCGCGACCAGGCAGACAATAACGAAGTGCCGTAAAATGGTGCCGCCCGGTTTCGACCGGAATACGGTCGTCTCAGCAGGAGGGCTCCCGAGACCGGGCGGCAGGTCTTAAACCTCTAGTGAACGTTAAGGTTCCCGGTCCATGCGGGGAGAAGTTGCGCGATTCCAGCCATCCGGTCCTGGGACCCAACGGTTGGCAAGGCGAGTATTCTGGGTACCTGCTAACGCTGCGAGCCTCAGCGCTCCAGGTGTGATAGGCGCTGCCGTGGGTCGATGGCCTATGAGACAGACGTGTCGTCAGGGACGGCTCCTCCACCCTGCAACTCATGACGCTATACAAGCCGGCAGGTGAGAGCGGTCGCGCCGGAAGAAGAGGGCGGGAAGATGCTAACGGATGTGCCCAAAAAGCTGCGACTGCCCCATGATACATGAGATGAAAGCCGAAAAGAAACCAACTGATCGACCTTAGCCTTCGTCTTTGGCCGCGTCCGCCTGAAGCGTCTGGTGTTTCCATTCTCCGGGAAGGCGGAGTGAACCGCCGACATACCTCGACGAGCGCACAGGCCGCCGACGCCGCTACAGATTTGCGCCGCCTCGAACGAGGCAGATTGCCCTCCTCGGCTCCATGGCTTTTTACGTCAACCGTCTAAAGTCAGGGTCTGCGTGAACCATCGCCGCAACTTCGAGCCCACGTTTGTATTTGCCGGCATCGGATCCCGAGGCGTTTGCCTGCCGAAGGTTATCCTCGAGATCGGCAACCTTTACTGGACAGGCAAGTTTGTTTGCTATCGCTCGAATGACGAACTGATCGTCGGCTTCTCCTCGACGACGTGTCAGGGCGTCAACTGCGTCCACAACGTCGTTGCTAAAACCGAGTTGCCTGAGGCGGTCGATATCCCAGCCGTGACATTTTTCGAGAAGATCGTGGAGAAAGGCGACTGTCTTCTCCTTGGTATCTTGAACCCGGCTCGCCACTCTTTCGCAATGCTCGATGTAAGGATGGCCCGCTTTGTCGCTCTGTCCCAAATGAGCTTGCAACGCGATTGTCCGGGCGAGTTCGAGTTCCGAGGCTTCGGCTGCGGAAATTTCGCTGTGGTCCGACATCAACAGTTCCTCCGTTGCCGAGAACGTGAAGCAGCCCTCTCTGTTCCGAAAAACAGGATGCCGTATCGGCTATCCGCAAACCGGCGCTCACTCGTATGATCATTTGCAGACCAAGTTCTACCGCTCTCCCGCATGCCGAAGTAGTCGGTCCGCTGCCTGCGTTCTGTGCGAGTGCGATAACAGGCGATCCTGCCCAAAAGGGATCCCGCCTTTTCTGATCGAACTTCAGCCCGAGCCTGTGAACCAGAACAAGGCGCGGGGGTATTGGGCGTTTCCATGTAACCGAATGTGACCAGTCGGCTGGCAGACATCAGCCGTCGTCCTGACATCAGTGTCAGCATGATGAGGCTCATAGTGCTTGCGAGAGGAACCGGGACCGACGCAGCCTTCCTCCGAATCTGTTTCAGGTCGCTGCTGATGATATGCTCGAACGCTCGGACGTCCGATCGTTACGATTGGTTCGAATAGCGGAACTCGTGAGCCCGACGTAACCTGCTGCAGTGCAATCGGACGCACTGGTGCGGGCAGTTTCGATCGATCATCGGCGGATCGCCAATGGCCGAACGCAAGAAGATGGCTTCGACGGAACTCCACGCCGAGCTGGACATTTTCCTTCCTACAATGGAAGGAGCCGAAAATGCAGATTACCGACACCAATGTCACCAAAGGAAATGACGGCAAGGTTACAGTTGAATTCAACGGCGAGGGCGGCGAATTCATTTCTGTTCGAATGGCCGCCCCGCTCGACCTGCAGGACGAAGCCTCAGTCCACCACGCCAAAGAACTGATGGTGCAGGTCGCCACTTTTGGCATTCCGGATGAAGCATTTGTGCTAGCTCAGGCTTCGGCGGAAGAGAACAAGGAAGGCATCATCGAGGACGTTCCGGAAGCTACTCCCACAACGGGATCGTTCTCATCTCCCAACACCGTCGGGTGAACCAAAAAACAAGCCCGCTGTCGAGACCCCGCAGCGGGCTTTCACTCACGCGCGAAGGACGGTGATTTCCCGTTTGGCAGAATCCTGTGCCGGAGCGGATCGGGTGTGCGTGCAGCTCTTCTGGCCGAAGGCCACTCCGACCCGCAATACCTCTTCAAAGTCGAGCATGACAGCAACCACTTCGCGATGCGCATTGAGCACTAAACAAACGGCTCAACGCTGCCGCCTACGAAATCGGATAAACGTCGCCGGACGACGCCGTTCAAAGCGAATTGTCCGGGATGATGAAATCGCCGTCCAGCCGATTGAGGTTTTCGCAAAAGAGCACTAGACATGCGCGATTATCACGCGTTGGGATCCGCTTCCACTCCGCGTATTCGTTCGGATCGCAGTAGCGGCCGTTGCGCACAAAGCGGTCGTAGAGCGGCAACCCGCGCGGTGACGTCCACCGAAAGATTACCGCACCTTGATTGTGGACAGTGGCCCGCGCTTGATCGCAGGTCATCTTAAGCGGGCTTAGGCGTGAGATCGCCAAGGCAGGCGAGCCCGCCAGCACGATTGCAACGAGGACTGCGAGCTTTTTCATGATCGACCTCCAGGGTTTTGCGGTTAACGAGGACGCCGAACTATGGGTTCCAACCAGAAGAAAGCGACGCCGAGGTTGTCTGACGAATTCTGGAATACTATCGTGAAACTCAGCTAGGTTCCGACAGGCGTGGACCTTCCTTCACGGAGGATTTTTATCGAGCACGCATCGCGATGCGGCCCCGTTGCTCGCATGGGCGGCCTTCAGAACAAGCTCACGACATTGCGGACAATCAGGTGGCTCAAAGAGCCACCGCCCGTTTTATATCGCTGACGCTTGGCCCGCGAACAATCCGATAACGTGCTTCGACAAGATTATAAAATCCAAACGCCGCCAGCCCGATCGCGACTGCGGTGTAAAGGAAGGCTCCGAAAGGGAGCTGCCCCAACCATGCCAGAGCATCTGAAATGCTTCCAGCCTGCCCAGGATCGACGGTGAAGCCTGCGTAGGCAAACAGGATGCCTGTAATCGCGAAGACGACACCCCGGGCCAACAGCCCATAGATGCAGAGTGCGACCACGACACCTTTGGCATCGGGGAAGCGGAGATATCGCTCGAATTTCCTCGTCAGGCCCTTTGCCGACGTTACAACGCCCCCGATAATAAAGCCTGTACCAATCATGATGGCGAGGTAGGGACCAAAGGGCTGCGACATCACCCAACTAGCGAGGCCCTTTTCGCCGGATCCCTTGACGCCGCCGGCGGCGGAAACCGCGTGTCCAAGCGCATACCCTGCTAGACCGAGGTAGGTAATCGCGCTTGCGAGCAACGCAGCCCTGATAACTACGGCCTTCCAATCGGAGCCATGTCCGTCGCTATCGGCCAGCGACTGCGCAAGGCGCCAAGCCGCGAAGCCCACAAGTCCGAGGCCAATGAGCCCGACCCATACGCGACCAAAGGGCTGCACCAGCAGTGTCGAGACCGCAGATTTCGTGTCGGCCTTTCCTCCAGTCACTCCGGAGAGAAGTGCGAGCCCCGCGACAAGCAAAAATACGATGCCGCGTGCGGCGTAGCCAGATCTGGCCAGAAGTTCGAAATTAGGTTTGCGAGGCATGGAAGGCGTCCTGTAAAGTTTTCCTCATCGGAAACGCGCCATGTAGCAAAAGGTTTATGCTGCCTGCTTCAGGCCACATTGCTACCGAAGCAGCCCATCAAGATCGAATTCTTCCCATCCCCGAAGCGCAGCCGCTGCCTCGTCCGGCCTCTTCTTACTTCCCTTCTTCGCTTTGGCAGTTTTCTTCAGTGAGCGCGTAAGCTTTTGTTATATGCCGCCTGCCTGCGCTTTTCGGCTGCCGCCACCAGGTCATCCTATCGCCATTCGTCAACGACGCCGCGGTCAAGGATATCCTCCACGAACTTCGGATCGAAGACGTGGAACGTGATCCTGCGGGCGCGGCCGTTCAGCCGGACCGTGCGCGTTCCCGCGCTGGGCAGGCGACCATCGGCCAGCCAGCGGTGTCGCTCGCTGGCCTTCATCGTCAGGATGTCCTGAATCTCGCGCGGGATCACAGGAAGACTTTCAACAATCTTCATCGCCTCGGCGACAACGGCCGATGCGGCTTGGAACTCCGACTTCGCACTGGCCGGCATGGCGAGCCTCAGCTCGCTCCCTTCAAGATCGAGCGACTTCCTCACGGCGGCCGGAAGTCGTGCCCGGAGTTCGAGGAGAATGCCTTTCGCACGCACCGCTGAGCCCAGCGTGGCTGTCGGCGTGAGCGTCCAGCTTCTGAGGAGTTCGACATCGTTCTTTTCTTGCTTTGGCATGCGGCCTAAATGGGTTTTCAGGGCATTCGCGTCAACGCTTCCCTTTTTGGGAACCGTGCCTCGACAGCAGCGTTTCAGGATTGGTTTCGAACAAGGAGCACGATCTTGGCCAAGCAACGGATGAACAATGAAAACGAGAGCGTCACCAACGAGACGGGCATTCCAGCCCAGGCCGAGATCAGCGCGGTAAGTGACGAAGATATTCTCGACCGGATCCGGTCCCGCGCATATCATATCTGGGAAGCGGACGGCGGCCCCCATGGCCGCCATGATGATCATTGGCTACAAGCAGAGAAAGAGATCCTGCGCGAGAATGACGAAATAGACAGCGACGACGTTCCCAATCTTGCCGCTGCGCGCGAAGCCGCCCGTCAACATACAGACACCTTCATCGTGGCTAGCGATCTTGAGGATGCAGATCAGCGCGAAGCCACTCCAGGCGTCCGCGAGCAGCCGTGATCGGCAATCCGCGAGCGAATACTCACATACGGAACAGTAATGGTCTTGCCCGGGCAGGACCGAGCAAACGCACAAACCAGGTAGGCGTCACCTCTCGGGTCAAAACTTGGTGACTCTGGTTTTCGACCTTGCAGCATCAAAAGGCGGACCGTGTCTCCCAGCGTACGAACCACGCGGGGGCCGGAACGTCTTTGGGTCCCGCACATTCCTTCTCTGAGGCCGTGAGCGTGTCAACTGGACGCGACAGGGATGGTGAACATGGCGATTTTTCCAGTTTCTCGTCATGGCCAACGAAACGGCAGCCGAGCGCCCCACCTGTCCGCCGCGGTCTCGTCAGTCAGCGTCTTGGCCACACGCGGACGAGGCGAAGCTCGCTTCGGGCCTCGTCTATGTGCCATGACTGGCGACGGGCATCACCCGCAAAATGGGAGCGAAGGCAGCGTGCTGGCGGCACAATGCAGTGCGAGGGCGAATGTTCCCCGATCCGCGCTCATTACTCCGTTGGCCGTTCAAACCAGTTGGCGTAAGGCGTCGACCTCGCCATTTGCCTGTTAAGATCTGGCGATCCGTCGGTCCACCACGCAGGCCCTCTCTCACCAAGTCCGATCTTAGCGGCGTCTACAGCTTTCCGTGCCTCACGCAGTCGCTCATCGTTACCGACGGCGTCCTTGACAGCCCTTCGAGCTGCCATCAATTCTCTAACGAGACGCTTTCGTTCTCCCTCGGGGAGATTTGGATTTGTGCGCCTCCAGAGACGACCCCGAACCACAATGTAGCGGCCATCTGGCGTTTCGAGGAATGGTCTTTGCGATGCCACTATATCACCCCCTCGCCACAGTGACGATTAGGCTCTTTTCAAACGATCGGAACCAGGAGCCGCCATCATATTCGACGTCCCGGTTGTTGCTGATCGAGCAGGTGAAAATCTTCCCCGCACCTCCATTGGTCGAAAGCATGCACATCGCTGATCTCTTTGGTGACCGGCACCGACGCCCCGACTGAATCGCGGGGCGCCCCTGTCTTTCGCAAACAGGTAGAAGGCGTCGCCCAATCTCAAGCGATGGGCGGTGACGCTTTGCCCAGCTTGACCGATGGCTCGCGGCCCCAGACGCGAAGCTTGCCAAGTTCTTCGACGAAGCCGGCGATATCCTTCGCTTCAGACAGTTCGACCGTTCCCTCGTCCAACGCGGATGCGATCCCCGCCTTGTCAAGAAGCGGCAACGCCGATTGGTCGTACCCGATAAACTTGCAATGCTGGAACGCGTCAGCAACGAAGTCCCTCGCGGCCGCCTCCTTGACCAAGTCCTCGATTGCCTGGTGGGAAGCCAAAAGCGCCACTGCGTCGAACAGAACCGACGGCCCACCATCGATCATATGATGGGCCACGATCAAGCTACCATCCGATGCTGTCACGCCACCCACCTTGGGGGCTACGATTTCGACAACCGCCTTGGCTTTCGTGATCGCGGATGTCAGGCTCTTCAACAGCTTGGCATCGACGCCGTCTGTCACCAGAATGCCGAGCTTTCGGCCCTCGAAGCGTTTGGGACCGCGTTCGACGATGCTGAGAGCGGGCGACGGTTCGAGGTCCTGTCTGGTGGGCATGGCGGCATCGGCAGGCTTCGGCATCGACTTGAAACCGAGCTTCTGCGCGACGGTCGTCGCGAGCGTCTCGTCGATGTTCATGAGATGAGACACCATTCGTTCGCGAATTGCCGGAGTTTCGACCTTGCTCAGCTCGAATGTGAGCGCCATGGCGATGTGGCGTTGTTCCGCTCCAGTCTGGCTGATGTAGAACTGCCGTGCCTGGCTATAGTGGTCGGCGAAGCTCTCCGGACGTAAACGGCTTTTGGTGCCCTGTTCTTCGGCCGGGAAATGGCGATAGCCCCTGGACGGCGACTCCCGTGGGCCTTCACCGAACGAGTTCGGCTGGTAGTTGACGCGTCCAACAGGGTTACGCATCGCCATGTGCCCATCCTGCTGAAAATGCTGGAAGGGACACTTCGGCGCGTTTATCGGTAAATGCGTGAAGTTTGGTCCACCGAGACGCTTCAACTGGGTATCGAGGTAGGAAAAGTTGCGGCCCTGAAGCAGTGGGTCGTTACTGAAGTCGATACCGGGGGGCACATTCTGTGTCATGAACGCGACCTGCTCGGTTTCGGCGAAGAAGTTGTCGGGCATGCGGTCGAGCACCAGTCGCCCGATCGGCCGCACTGGCAGCACTTCCTCCGGGATTATCTTCGTCGGATCGAGGACGTCGAAGTCGAAGCTGTCGGCGAAGCCCTGGTCGAAGAGCTGCACCGAGAGTTCCCACTCGGGGAAGTTTCCTGACTGAATCGACTGCCAGAGGTCTCGCCGATGATAATCCGGATCGGCGCCGTTGATCTTGACCGCCTCGTTCCATGCGACGGACTGGAGGCCAAGCTTCGGCTTCCAGTGGAATTTCACGAATGTCGACTTGTCTTCGGCATTGACGAAACGGAAGGTGTGGACGCCGAAACCTTCCATGAAACGGAATGAACGCGGGATCGCGCGGTCCGACATGACCCACATGATCATGTGCATGCTCTCGGGTGTCAGGCTGATAAAGTCCCAGAAATTATCGTGCGCCGACTGCGCTTGAGGGAATCCGCGGTCGGGCTCCGGCTTGACCGCATGGACCATGTCGGGAAACCGGATCGCGTCCTGGATGAAGAACACGGGAATATTGTTTCCCACGAGATCCCAGTTGCCTTCCTTGGTGTACATTTTGACGGCAAAGCCCCGAACGTCGCGGGCGAGGTCAAAGGACCCCTTGCTGCCGGCTACCGTTGAAAAGCGGACGAACACCGGGGTCTTTTCCCCTGCGCGTTGGAATACGTCGGCCCGCGTGATGTCGGACAAGGACTCGTAGGTCTCGAAGAAGCCGTGGGCACCATAGCCCCTGGCATGCACGACGCGCTCGGGAATGCGCTCGTGATCGAAATGAAAGATCTTTTCCC
The DNA here is from genome assembly GCF_001429725.1 of Rhizobium sp. Root708. Classification (GTDB taxonomy): domain Bacteria; phylum Pseudomonadota; class Alphaproteobacteria; order Rhizobiales; family Rhizobiaceae; genus Rhizobium. The sequence continues at coordinate 224,095 of NZ_LMHV01000044.1, forward strand.
GAAAATGGAAGTCGTCGACGACGAGCGGCCCGCGCGGTCCAATCCGTAACGAATTCTGATCATCGGCCACCGGGCCGCCTTGCGCCGTTGTCAGGACATCGTGACCATCCCCCGCGAACTGGTGGAGCTCGCCTCCAGTGCCGCGATGGAGCTTCTGGTCATGGATACCTACTGAATTTGTATCCGAGGCGCCGGATACAGCCTTCGTCGTGCGTTTGGCCATTGCAGTTTCCCCTTGGCAACATTGTCTGACATCAAAAAAGGGGCCGTCTTTCTGACGGCCTTCGCTTTTGGCTGGAAGGCTTAGGCGCTCGTCACGCGTTTACAGTCGCCATTGTCTCGGCTTAACTGTGAGTGCGTTGCAAAGTTCCCTCCTCTTTAGGGAATTCGCGAGAAGAAAGACCGCCTCCGACGGCAAGTTCCGAACCTGGGAATGATCCGTTCCTGCTGATGTTCGAAGGGCGCCCGGCGGCCGGCTAAAGTGTTCAAAACCACCCTATCTCGTGGCGCCCCACAGGAAGGCAAGCGCGGCAACGATGCCCATGGCAGTAAGGGGCCTCGCCCGGATTTCCAACTCGACGTCGCTCCACAGGCTCTGGACCTCGGCCTTTGCGAGGTGCGCGCCGCCTTCCGCTAGTTCGGAAACGGAACCTGAAAGTCTCCTGGCATCGTGGCGTAGCGCAGCAAGTTCGTCTCGCGACGGTGTCTGCACTCCGCCGCCAGCCTCGTGGCGAGTCGCTGCGAGCGCGGAATCGACGAGGGGAGACTCACTGAGGTCTACCACGCTTGCGGTGTCGGCGAGACGGGAAGCTTCGTCCGCGTCTACTCGACCTGAGGGGATTGACGTGGTTGTCGCCGATACCGGATCCGACGCCGGAAAGCTTTCCTCGAGACCCCGGTCGAGCTGGTCTTTCGAACGGCTGCGCTGTTTGGCCTGCTCGTTCAGCATCGATCGGACGGCTGGAGAATCTTTTGGATTTGGCATTGCCTTTGGCTCCTGGTGGAGAGAGTACGGACAGCGTTCGCGCTCAAGACTGAAGCTGCTCAATCGAGGAGATCGGCCGGGACTTTTCCGCCGTTATCCGAAAGCTTCTTCATGAGCGCCTTGTGAAGGAAGTTGTTCATTTTGGCGCTGTCATGAGCGTCGGCCGTATAGCCAAGTTCCTGCGCCAGTTCTTTCCGCTCCTCAAGGCTGGCATCCATCCCAACAGCCTTCATGAGGTCGACGATCGAATGCCGCCAGTCGAGTTTCTGGCCCGACTTCTTGACTGCCTCGTCGAGGAGCGGCTCGATGTCGACGGCCTGGCCTGGAGCACTGATGGCAGTGGGATTGGTTGCCGACTCTTGCGAAGGCGATGTCTGTCTGGCTGACGGCGTCGCGTTTCCAGCTGGCGCGGAGGTCGGTGCTGGGCTTGCCGCCGAAGACGGGGCGCGGATTGTGCCGGCGATGAAGCTCCTCCCGTTGACGTCGTGGTCCCGGCGCCCGCCGAAGGCTTTTGAACGGGGGCCGCGTGGGCCTCGCCGAAAATGGCGTGCTTGATGCGGTCGAAAATGCTCATTTCGGATCTCCTTGGTATTCTTAGCGGTTCAGGTAGACTTCTTCGTCTCGATCGACATGCGTGGTTCCGACCGCGCCGCCGATCCAGGCCGCTATGCCGCCGATGGCGAGCGCGATGAAGGCGAGGATTGCGCCTGCCGAAAATGCGGTCGTCGCGACCTGTGCTGTTTCCGTTGCCTGCTGTTTTGCCTGCGCGACTGCATCCTTGTACTGCTGCTCGTACTGAGCGACCTGCTGCCTGGCCTGGTCCACTGGAATGCTCTGCGCCTTGGCAATCGCGTCCGCAGCCCGGTTACGTGCTTCCTCGGCCTTCGCCTGGTCACCAGTCAATGCCGCGCGAACGGATGCCACCGCTGCGTCGCGAAGAGCTGCCGGGTCGTTGCCGCCGCTGGCGTCACGAACGCTGCGCTCGATGCCGGCCATCGGATCGCTCGCTGTCGCAAGGGCAGGGGCGGCCGTCGAAGCTGCCGTGGCCACAGTCGAACCCGCACCGGATACGATCCCGCCCAGGCCGGAGAATACGCCGCCGACCAGCGCGCCGACGGACGTGGTCAGCATGTAGACGATCACAAGGGTTGTCACCGCCCAGGAAGCTACACCATGAAGAGCGCCTGTCGAGCGAATCGGGCGGCCGGACAGACGGCTCGCGATATAGCCTCCGACGAACGAGGCAATAAGACCGCTGACGACAAACCAGACGGCAGTTCCAACCGACATCGCCGTTGCACTGGGATTGTCGTTCGAGGCCGGATCGATGACTGCCGCGCCGATGCCCGCTCCCAGCAGGTTTAGCAGAAGCTGCACGACGAGCGCGACGGCGACGCCAGCAAAAATGGATCCCCATGACACTTTGTTCAGGGCCGCGTTGAGATATGGATTGTCGTCACGGGTGTGGATGTGGGCGACTGTGGAAACCGGCTCTGTCATGTGGGTGTCTCCTGGATCACGGGTTCGTGAGTGCCGGAATAACCTTAGTCGCGCCAAGTTGTTCCAGCTCACCGAAGTCGTGACAAGAACAGGATCAGCGCAGTGCCACCGTCTCGTCGCCAAAGGGGATCTCCACGAGGCGGGAAGCCCGGGTGGTAAGACGAGCTCGGAAAAGGTTCGGCTCGGTCCTGATCGAGCGCGCTTTACCGAGCAAGGCACGAACCATCCACGCCTTCCACTTCGAACCCGGCCATCTGATCGGAAGGTGGCGCTTGCCGGTTTCGAACGATCGCCATGGAAGACGTAGCCCGTGAGGCCGTCCTTCCTCGTCGCCGTCTTCTGTCGCGGATCGATGCACTCGACGGACTAGGTTTCGAAGAGCGGCCGTCTGTGAGGGCCAATCTTCCGCCGCTGGAGCGAACGTTACCTTAAGATCGTCCGGTGCGTTCCAGCGTGTTATGGCGTGGTAGTCGACCAAGCCCCTCTCCGAGGTAACCAGCGTTTGCGACAGGTAGCCGCCGCGGTCGAAAGCGCCAAACAGGCATCTCACCAGGAACAGCGCGGAGACAATTCAGGCCACACGCTGCACCGCCCAAAATATTTTTTGGAAACGGCCGAGATCCTTCACACCCTCTGGCAGGGCGTCGTTGCGCGGAGGCCATATCCTTCAACGCCGGAACATGCGCCCGATCGCGATCAGGATGCAGGCGCCGATAAAGCCCGCGATGAGATAGGCAAGCCAGCCACCCAACTCGATGCCGAAAAGGGACAGGATCGCGTTGGCGACGATCGCACCGACGATGCCGAGAATGATGGTCATGAGGACGCCCATGTCGGACCTCATGAACTGTTCGGCGAGCCACCCCGCGATGGCGCCGATGATGATTGCTGCGATCCAGCCGACACTCGCCTGTTCCATACGATCCCTCCGGTTCAGATTATCGAGCGATGAGGTGAGTTAGCGCTCGCCGCGAGCCCCTCAATCCGCCGCACGATTGTCCGATGTTTCTGCTCTGCGCTCCGAGCCGCCACGGCTGGACGGTAGGGCTTGAACTTCGAAGTAAGTGGCTCGTTGATGGCGCGTCTCTCATAGCCACTCGATCATCGCCGAACGGATGCCCGATTTCGTCCTCGTCGAGGCGCGCCTCCAGTTCCTCTCTGTCAGAGACCCAATATTCCCGGTTGAGTTGGTTCGTTATCCCTCGGCAACACCAGTGCTGTCGCGCTCGACATCGCCGTCATAACCCGTGTGGTGTGGGGTTGTTGATGTGCAGCGTTGCCCCCCAAAAATGCTCCGCCAGTTCGTCACGAACGAGTTCGAGCGCCTTGCAGGCCTCGCCAGTGACTTCACCCACCTTATCCTGAAGCGCGGTTATTTCCCGATTTGGGCAAAGTTGCCCTTATCCGGAGCGGACGACTTCAAATTCAAGCCATCGGGAATTCTTCCACCAGGCGGTCTATTCCGACCGCCAAAGTGAACTAATATTCTTTGATAACTCGTACTGCTGGAGCGAGAAACCGACGTTATGAATCCATCCAAAACCATAAAGCTGCTGGAGGAGCGCCTGGCCCGGGCCGAGGCCAAGCTGGCCGAGAAAGCCGAACTTGAGGGATTTGCGCGAGAAAGCGAGACGCGGCATCGGTTGCTCATCGGCACCTGGGCTCAGGCAGTTTGGGAAACAGATGCCGCAGGCGTTGTAACGGCCGACAGCCCGAGCTGGCGCGCCTATACAGGTCAAACCCTGGAGGAATGGCTGGGAGACGGGTGGCTCAATGCCATACATCTGGACGATCGCGCGTATGCGGAGCGCCAGTGGCGAGAAGCGATGGCGGCTCGTCACCTCGTCAATGCCGAATTTCGTCTTCGTGCCCCAGATGGCGGTTGGCGCTGGACCAATGTGTGCGCTGCCCCGGTTTTCGACGCCAGTGGTAACATCGAAAAATGGGCCGGAATAAATATCGACATCGATGCCCGCAAGCGCGCCGAGGAGGCGCTGCGCGAGAGCGAGGCGCGCTACCGCAATTTATTTGAAACGATGCGGCAGGGTTATCTCGAAAACGAGTTGATCCGCGACGCCAGCGCGCGCGGTCGATTACCGCACCGAATTGGTCAATCCACAATTCGAACGGCTAACCGGCATCCCGGCGGGCGAAGCGGTCGGCCGCACCGCGCGCGAGCTTGTCAAGGAACTCGATCCTGTGTGGATCGAGACCTATGACCGCGTGGTCCGTACCGGCGAGCCCATGCGGTTCGAGCGCGAGGAACCCGCGTTTGGGAGGTGGTTCGAAGTCCAGGCTTATCCCCTCGCTGGCGACCGATTCGCGATCCTCTACGACGATATCACCGAGCGTAAGCGCGCCGAAGCGGCGCTGCGAGATAGTGAGGCGCGACTGCGCGGCGTGCTCGACGCGATGGCCGAGGGCTTTGCCATCTTCGATGCCGAATTTACGATCCGGGATGTCAATCAAGAGACGCTAAGGCTCGACGGTCGTACACGCGAAGAACTCATTGGCCGATCGCATTGGGACGCGTTCCCAGGGACCGAGTACTCTCCACTCGGCTCGCTCTATCGGCGCGTGGCGCAGGAGCGCGTTCCCAGAGCAACTGAGTATCTTTATGATTGGCCAGATGGGCGCACCATGTGGATCGACGTGCGCGCCTATCCCACACCGGATGGGGGTGTTGCGGTATTCTGGCGCGACATCACCGATCGTAAGACGGCCGAAGACGCGATGCGCGACAGCGAGGAACGCTACCGCGCGCTGTTCGAGTCCATGGACGAGGCCTACGCAGTCGTCGACGTTCTGAAGGACAAGGCAGGAGCTTGGATCGATTTCCGCTTCGTCGAGGTGAACCCGGCGTTTCTCGCCCACACCAGCATGCCTTGGCCGGTCGGCCAAACGGCGACCGAGTTGCTTGGTGCGCCGAATCCACGCTGGACCCAGCTCTACGGGCAGGCGCTGGACACCGGGAAGGCGATTCGCGTCCAAGAAGCTGAGCCGACGCTGGATCGTGTTTTCGACCTGAACATCTTCACACTGGATCGTGAACGCAATCGGGTGGCGGTCCTCTTTACCAACATAACCGAGCGCAAGCGCGCCGAGGCGGCGCTGCGTGACAGCGAGGAACGCTTCCGGCAGTTCGCCAACGCCTCCGCGTCCGGTCTCTGGATCAGGAACCCCGAAACACTGAGCATGGAGTTCGTCAGCCCGGCTATCGCCACGATCTATGGCACTGCGCGCGATGCGCATTGAACGCTGGGCCGCGACGATCGTACCTGAGGATCGGGATGCCGCGCTTGGTCACATCGAGCAAGCTCGTCGCGGTGAGCCTGCCATCCATGAATTTCGCATCCGGCGGAACGATGGCTCATTTCGCTGGATCAGGAACACAGACTTCCCGCTTTATGATGAGAAGGACAATGTGGAACGCATTGGCGGTATCGCGGAAGATGTCACCGAGACGAAAATCGCCGTCGAGCATCAAGGCGTGCTGGTAGCCGAACTGCAGCATCGCGTTAGAAACATCCTGGCAATGATCCGTCCCACCGTGGTGAGGTCTGCCGACGGAGCGGTTGATGTCGAAGACTACAAGACATCGCTCGCTGGTCGGCTCCTGGCTTTGGCCAGGGTTCAGACATTGCTCACGCGTCAAGCCAATGCCGGCGGGTCGCTACGCCGCATCCTTGAAAGCGAAATCGGAGCGCAGGCGCATTCCGAAAACCAATATGAACTCACCGGTCCCGACCTTATGCTGTCCCCCAAGGCCGTCGAAGTCCTGACACTTGCGTTCCACGAGCTTTCCACCAATGCTCTGAAGTATGGTGCATTGTCGGTCGATTCAGGCAAGGTATCGGTCACCTGGACCGCCCTAGAGAAGCGGGGAAAGCCGTGGCTCGCCATTGACTGGGTGGAACAAGGCGCGCCGTGGCGGCCGCCACCGACACGCCGCGGTTTCGGCTCTGAGCTGATCGAGGCGAAAATCCCTTACGAGCTACGTGGTACAGGAACAAACTCGGTCGAGGCGGGCGGTGCTCACTGCCATATCGAGTTTCCGTTTCGCGAAGCGGAAAGCATTCTGGAAACCGACGCACCCGCGAAGACCCGACTATATGGAGGAACTGTCGACATAACCGGAGCGCCTGACCTGACCGGGAAGATCGTCCTCGTGGTCGAGGACGATTACTACGTCGCGTCCGACACGGTGGCAGCGTTGCGAGGAGCAGGTGCGCAGGTCCTCGGGCCCTGTCCAACCGAGGAGGACGCGTTGCGCCTGCTCGAGGAAGAAACGCCGACTTGCGTTGTGCTCGATTTGAGCCTTGGCGGCGGAGGTCCGCGGTTCGAGGTCGCTCACAAGCTTGTCAAGCGTGGTACGCCGTTCGTTTTCTTGACGGGATACGATCCAGATGTAATTCCGGACGAACTGGCCGGTGTGGTCAGGCTCCAAAAGCCGATCGCATTGCGTGATATCATTGAGGCCGTGAGCAGACTCTAGCAGGAGCGAGTTCCGCGTAAAACTGCTTCTGACGCATAGCCGCCAAAGGGAGCGGCAACGGCAAGATGTAGGTTTCAAGCCGTTCAAGTAGCGCTTAACTCGTCTGAATTAGGCGTCGCCGGCCCAGCCCTTCAAAACAACTTTTTTTAGCGAGCCCGCTTAACGGTTGCTGGCTGCTGTCAGCATTTCTTTCACCTTCTGAGCAAGATCGTCCATTGCGAACGGCTTCGTGATCATCTCCATCCCAGGCGCCAGGAACTCGGCACGCGCGGCTGCGGCTGCGGCATAGCCTGTAATGAACAGAACATTCAGGTCGGGACGAGCAACAATGGCAATTTCCGCGAGCTGCCGACCGTTTATTCCGGGAAGACCGACATCGGAGACGAGCAGATCGATACGCTCCTCGCCCTCAATGACAGGCAAAGCTTGGGTGCTATCGATCGCTTCGATCACGCGGTAACCTAGCTCGGTCAAGACGTCTACGACGAGCATACGTACGGAATCGTCATCCTCGACGACGAGAACCGTCTCTCCCTCGCCCCGAGGCAGTGCGGGTTCCGTATCTACCGCAACTGTTGCGGGCCCGTCGTGTGCCAGGTCCCCAGGAAGATAGAGCTTGATCGTCGTTCCAATCCCCACCTGGCTATAAATTCGGGCATGCCCTCCCGATTGCTGCGCGAAACCATAAATCATGGACAGTCCGAGCCCCGTTCCCTGGCCGATGGGTTTCGTCGTAAAAAACGGATCGAAAGCCTTATCGATAGTGGTCTGCGACATTCCCGTGCCGGTATCGCTGACAGCAAGAACGACGTAACTTCCCGGCTTCAACGTCTCGCCACGGGCGAGGTCGCCGTTGGCGAAAACGATGTTGGTGGTTTCGATCGTCAGCTGGCCCCCATTCGGCATGGCGTCGCGTGCATTGATAACGAGGTTAAGGATCGCACTTTCAAGTTGATTGGCATCGGTGACGGCTTTCCACGTCTCGGGAGCAAGATTGATCAAAAGCTCGACCTGTTCGCCGAGCGTACGTTGGAACAGTTCCTGCATGGACCCGACCAGTTGCTTTACGTCGACCGGCTTTCGATCCAAGGACTGGCGGCGTGAAAATGCCAAAAGGCGATGGGTCAAGGCCGCGGCGCGATGGGCAGAGGATGTGGCTGCATCGATGAACCTGTCGAGATCATCCGTCCTGCCGGCCGCTATTCTCCGCTTGATGATGGAAAGCGCGCCGATCACGCCGGTAAGCATATTATTGAAATCGTGCGCAATGCCGCCGGTCAGTTGGCCGACCGCCTCCATCTTCTGTGCCTGTCGCAGCTGGGCTTCGGTGTCCTCGAGGACGACCTTTTGCTGTTTTTCGGCCGTCACATCACGGCCATACGCATAGACGCGGTCATCTTCGCGGGACGTCATCCATGAAATGATCCGGGGGGATCCGTCATGGTGTGTCATCCTCACCTCTAGCTCCGTGTGGGTGTTCTCCGACGCCCTCTGCAGATCGGGCCTTGTCCGATCGCGGTCCTCAGGCCAGACGGTGTCCAGTACTCTTTTGCCTACCACATCGTCAGGCGCGTGACCGAGAATGTCGAACCACGACGGACTGACATCGCGAAATACACCGTCGGTATCGACCACGACCAGAAGATCACGCGAATTCTTCCAGACGCGGTCTCGCTGACGCAGGCTTTCACGCGCGATCTCGGCAAGCGTCTCATTCGCCTCGCGCAAGCTTTCCTGGGTCCGTTTGGCTTCCGTGATATCGAAAATGACGCCGACATAGCGGCTCCCACTGGTTTGGATGTCATCGACATACTCTCCGCGGCGCGCGAGCCAGCGCTCTTCTCCGTCGTTTGCGCGCGTGACCCGGAACTCGATATTCCGCTCATTCTGAAGGTCATCAGGAGTGTTGAGATCTATGATCTGCTCGTCGTCAGGATGGATAAGACCGTTGAGCGTCCTGACCGGTAGGATTTTGGTAGGGTGCAGGCCGAACAACCGGCAGAGCTGCTGAGATACACTTATGGTTCCATATCCGACGATGTACTCGAACGTACCGATACCGCCTGCAGACTGCGCTATTCGAAGTTGTTCATCGACGCGCTTCTGTGCGGTAATGTCGATCAATGACCCAATGAATTTTGCCGGCTCGCCGTCCGCCCCGCGGACAGCGCGGCCATTGGCGCGCACCCAACGATAGCCACCGTCGGGGCGCAGCAGCCGGTATTCCTTGAAGAAGACTTCAGAGCCAGCAAGAATTCCTGCCACTGCGATCTTAACCCGCTTGAGATCGTCGGGATGGATGGAGGCAAAAAAACGATCGGGCGAGACGCCATCGGCCAGCTCGACTGGATCTTGATTGGTTATGGCTGCAAACTGCGCATCCGCAACCAGGCGTTTCTCAGCGATGTCCCATTCCCACCCACAGGTCGCCCCGGCCGCATCAAGCACCAATTGAAGACGTCGCTGTGCTGCGTCTATTTCTGCACGCAGATGTTCAAGTCTCGGACCGTCGGCACTATCAATCATTTAGTCAGCCTATTTTCACCGAGCTTATGCTAGTCGGTTTCAGTCATCACCCGTTCGATGAAGTCGCCAATGAGTTGCTTCAACTTCACCAGGGATGGAAGATCCATGATCATAGCGATATAACCCCGTATATCGCGCTCTCTTACCGAGAAGTTGATGTAGAGGAATAGTACAAAACTTCCTTCGCCGCTGATATCGTAATCCTCAAACAGCAACGCGCTGTCCCCGCGCCGTACATCGGGCAAAGACATCTTCAGGCTGTGTTGCAACATGTTTGCCATGGAGCCAAGACAGCCGTTCAGTATCACATTGCCGGTCTCGGCCAGCGCCTCGTCTTCCATGTCCAGAAGTTCGGCCTCGTCCATTTCGTCGCCGACAATAGCGCGCACGAGCGAAAGCCCATTGCTCTGAGGGAAAATCAGCAACGCACGGCCAGAAAAGGGACCCTCAAACTGCTGCTGAACAGCGATCAGGGACTCGCTTTCCCGTTGCCCAATCAGTGACGCTGCCGACTTCCGAGTGACAATCTCGACCGATGGCACGGAAAGGAGGACTTCCCTCTTGACCATCTTGCGCAGGCTCGCTGCGGCGCGGCTGACACCTATATTGACGAGCTCGGTGAGCGCGTCCCGCTCGAGTTCGTCGAGGTCGATGGTATCCTCTGTCATGCGCCTGACTTTTTAAGCCGAAGGGCGGCTCCGGAGATGAACGAACTGAGGGCGTCCTGAGTGACCGGCTTGGCGACAAAAGTGGCGTTCAGGGCACGAACCCTGGCGACAATCTCATCCTGAACATTGGCGGTGATGACCGCGATCGGCATGTGGGGATGCGCGGAGCGGAGCTCCGACGCTAGCTCGAGACCGTCTTTTTCAGGCATGTTGAAATCCAGGATGGCGACATCGACCTGCTGGGAGCCAACAAGGGTCAACGCATCCGCAGCACTACCGGCTTCAACGCGTGTCCATTCGGGCTGCAAGGCTGCGATTGCTTTGCCCGCTACTATTCGAGCCAATTTACTATCATCCACGACCAGAACGGTTACCGTCATTTTACCCTCGAAAATTTCTGCGACCAAAGAGATCGCTCCTATGCTGCACTTATTTGTCCGAACATGCCTTCGCAAGTTGAACAGACCGCTCTTAGCGGCTTTCTCCAAGGTTTGCGGTTAGTTCAGCAAAGACCTTGTCTGATATCGATGACGAGGCAGGGGTGCCCCTGATACTTGGCCGGAAAACCATCATTGCCTGCCAGAGGGCGGTGTGGATCGTCGTCGCGGCGCTAAGATCGATATATAGGTCCGGATGGAGATCCATGTAGCCCACCAGCGTTTCAACTTCCTCGACGCCACATGGACCGGTCAACCGAATTGAGTTGTCGACTACGCTAACAGTCATCGTATCAGCTCCGCGAGATCCAGGACGAGGAGGACCCTGCCGTCGCCGAGCAACGTAGTACCAGCTACACCCGTGACGCCCTGGAGAAGGCCCGAGAGCGGCCGCGTCAAGGTTTCGGCTCTTTCGGCGATTGCGTCGACCGCCACTCCGATTTGATCATCGCCGACCTGAACGACCAAGATTTTGAAATCTTGGACGGCGGCTCTGGTACGCGGGACCTGCAGCAGTTCGGCCAGATCAAGCAAAGGGATGGTACGATTGCGCAGGATGAATGCGCGACCTTCCTTGATCGGCTGGACGGCCGCCGCTGGCAGCTTCTGCGTCTCGAGGATTTCCGAAATCGGGATGCCATATCGCTCGCCGCCGACCTCGACGACCATGAGCTGCGTCATTGAAAAGCTGATCGGGAGCCGGAGCGTAAAGGTGGTTCCCGATCCCGGGGTGCTTTGCATGTCTAGCGTCCCTCCAAGCCGCCGGATGGCTCGCTGGACCGCATCCAGGCCGACCCCGCGGCCAGAAAGTTTGGACACCTCCGAGGTCGTCGAAAAGCCCGGTGCAAAGACAAGGAGGAGGGCTTCGCTCTCGGGCAACGCTGCCGCGTGGTGTGAGGTCAACAGACCACGGTCAACGGCGGCCTTGCGAATGACCTCCGCGTCCATGCCACGGCCATCGTCGGTGACTTCAATCTCGATCTGGTCGCCACGTCGCCGTGCACGAAGAAGGATACGTCCTCTCGCCGGTTTCGCCAACCGCAGCCTTTCGCCTTCAAGCTCAATGCCGTGATCGAGCCCGTTTCGAACAAGGTGGAGCAGCGGCTCGAACAGATTTTCGACGATTTCCCGATCGGCTTCGACCGTCTCTCCTTCGATCACAAGATCAAGCGCCTTGCCAAGCTTAACCGACGTTTCGCGGACGAGCCGCGGAAACCGGCGAAAGGTCTGCTCAAGGGGAACCATCCGAGCCTGGGTGACGGCGTTATAGAGCGATGCCACAAGCCTTTCGATTTCCGCGTGGCTGGAGCCAATGCGCCTGGACAGAGCGCCGTCACCCCGGCTTCGGGCATCCTCGGCCAGTGGCGCAAGGCCGTTTTTGGCCGTTACCAGTTCGCCGGCGATCTCGATCAGCTTGTCGATCCGCGCCGTATCCACCCGCATTGTCGTCTGGCGATCAGCGAGGCGTGCCGGCGGGTCATCGGTTGCCATGGATGCAGGCTGATCGTCGGGCCGCGGCAACTCAATAAGCGAAACCTGGTCGGGGATAAGCCGGAACACGGCCTCCAGATCCGACAGCGGCCCATCGGTGACAGCCTCAATCACCAGACTGCAGCGGAAGGGATCGTAATCGTTCTTTGAGGGAAACGGCTCCTTGAGGGAAAGTGTCACGTGTCGAAGGTTGGGCAGGCGCGAGATCGTCGCCAGAGGGTCGTCGCCGTTGAAGAAGCACTCCGGATGCGGCTCATAGCGAATGGCGATCGTGGATCCCGAAGTGTCGGAAGGAGAAAATCGCTCGGCAAGCGAAAACGCCCAATCCGGTATAGCGGTCAGGGGTAGGGTCGCTTCGTCTGATTCACGCTCCGTCATCTCGCTGGCCAAAAGCCCGAGAAGCCGCAGGGCCTGTTTGTCCTGCGCATCAGACAGATGCCCAGTCTCAACGATCGCTTCGATGCTGTCGTCAACCCATTCTATTACCGACAATAACGGATCGATCAGTGTCGCGTCCACAGCGATGGTGCCCGCACGTGCCTGGGACAGAAGATCTTCGGCGTGGTGCAGCACGTCTTGCATCGGTACCAGATCGAATAGGGCGACCGAGCCTTTCAGTGTATGGATTGCCCGAAAAGCGCTTTCGAGGTGTTCGCGATTGCCGGCGTCTGTCTCGAGCGCCATCAGGTCGTCAGAGGCCCGCTGAACCAGCTCGCGCGCCTCGATGGCGAATTGTTCGATCAATTCGTCCATCTATAACTCTCTCGTCTCGCGATATACGATGGCATCGGGGAAACGGACGGGTTCGAAGGTCTCGGATATCCTCGACATGGACTCGGTGTGGCCAAGGCATACATAGCCGCCCGGATGAAGCATTTCATGAATGTTCCGCGCCGCAACCTCGCGCGCATCCTCGTCGAAATAGATAAGCAGATTGCGGCAGAATATCACATCAAAACCACCAAGCGCGGTCAGGCTGTGGCGATCGACGATATTGCCCTTGGTGAAGGTGACGGATTCCCTCAGATCACCGATCAACCGGCGTTGCTGATCCTGCTCAGGCTCGAAATAGCGATCAAGAAGATTCCGGGGGAGCCTAGAAAGCGACCGCCGGCCGAAATAACCTTCGACGGCGCGCTGCAGGATCTCGGTATCTATATCAGAACCGACGATTTCGATATTGTAGGAATCGACCAAAGGCCAGCTCTCAAGCAGCCAGATCGCAATGGAATAGGGTTCTTCGCCGCTGGAGCATGGCATCGACCAGATACGAATGCGGTCACCTGGTCCTTTCGAACGAATGAGGTCGGGAAGGATTGAGTTGCTCAAGCATTCGAGCTGGTGCAGTTCGCGATAGAAATAGGTCTCGTTGACCGTAAAGCTGTTGATCAGTAGTTCAGATTCAACAAGATCGCCGCGCAGGATCAAGATGTAATCCCTGACCGACTGCGCCCGTCGCTGGCGGATGAGATCGGAGACGCGTCGCTCGATGTAATAGCGCTTGGCTTCACCGAAAACCATACCGCTTCGTTTGTATATGAGGGCGCAAATCTCCTCGAGGTCGCCCGACGACAGCGGCTGCGCCCAGTGGTCCTGGAAGGCGAACGGAGGTACGGCCATCAGCAGACCCGATCCAGAAGATGCTGCCCGATCCGGCCCAGCCGCTTCACTTCGGTTGCCCCGCCGCGCTGCACCAACTCGCCCGGCATTCCCCACACCACAGCGGTCTCCTGTGCCTCCGCAATCGTATGACCGCCCGCCGACCTAAGGTCGGCCATGGCCGCAGCACCATCGTTTCCCATGCCGGTCATCAGAACACCGATCAAACTTTCGGCCGGTACGTGCTTCATCGCCGAGCGTACCATCCGATCGACGCTTGGGTGCCACCGAAACTCGGGATCGCTGGGTGCCGCCATCGCCACCAGAGCTCCTGCGCGCGAAGAGATCAGGATGTCGGCATCGCCTTTGGCGATGTAGACGTTACCCGGTTCAAGCCTCGCCGGCCGAAGGACCTCTGAAACCGTCATCGCGCATATCTTGTCGAGACGCCGGGCGAGGGCACCTGTGAAGGAAGCAGGCATATGCTGCGCGACTACGACTGGCCATTTGAAATCAGACGGCAAGCAGGCAAGCACCGCATCCAACGCTGGCGGTCCGCCGGTCGACGTGCCGATCAGCACCAGACCATGCTCAGTGGCCTCTTTCGGAGGAGGGAACGCGGTATCTCGCGGCTTTGGGGAGGATATGGGTCGGGCCCGCGAAAGGCGGAGGCGCTCGGCCAGCCGGCGGCTGCGCCGGATGTGTACGGAGGCCGCGATGCGAACCTTTTCCACAAGGCGCGGCGCCAGCTCCTCGATTCCGAGGGAAATGGCGCCAGCCGGTTTGGCAATGAAGTCGACCGCGCCGATCTCCAGCGCCCTCAAAGTCTCGTCCGCCCCCTCATTTGTGAGCGAGGACACCATCACCACGGGACAAGGATACTCGAGCATGATGCGGTCGAGACAAGCTAGACCGTTCATCCGTGGCATATGAATATCCAAGGTCACCACGTCAGGCCTAAAGGTCGAGATGATCTTCAACGCCTCCTCGCCGTCGCTAGCAAACCCGACCTCGAAATCGGCTTCGGCGCCGAAGATCTGGCCGAGCAACTTCCGCATCAAAGCGGAATCTTCAACGATCAGGAGACGGATCATAGTCAAATGCTGCCCGTCTTTTCCTCAATGTCGGCTTTGCCTTCAGTGATCGCGGCGACCACGTCCCGCTCTGCGTTGGTCAGAAGCTCCTGTGGGTCGACCAAAAGAACCATCCGGCCATCCGCCTCGATATGCGCGATCCGATCGAAAACATCTGTTTGGTCGGAAGAAAACTCGGGCGCTGCGGAGAGTGCCGAAGCAGGGAGGGCCTTGATCTCCGACACCGCGTCGACCACGAAGCCCGCCTGAAGTCGCCCGATTGTCACCACGATCGCGCGGGCTGCGCTAATTTGCGTTGAAACCGGGCTATCAAAGCGGCTTCGCTGATCGATCAATGGAATGGCTCTGCCGCGCAGGTTGATGACGCCTGCGACAAAGGAAGGCGCACCGGGCATCCGCGTGACATCGGTAGGCACTCTGATAACTTCGTCCACCGAGACGATGGGAAGACCGTAGGTTTCCTCGCCAAGCTGGAAGATGAGGAAATGCTCGACTGCATCGTCCGCGTCAGGCGCTGTTTCCATTGGTACGGCTCCTGTTTTCTCTTCGATGACCTTTGCGACTTCGTCGTGACCGAAAAGCTTTTCCGGCGACAGTATCGAGATCAGACGTCCGCCTTCCGCGACCCTGCCGATCGCCGCGATTTGCGCGTCGCCGCGGCCGCGCTGCAATATGGCGGGCACGGTATCGATGTCTTGCTCGGGCAGTCGAAGGATCACGTCCATCTCGCCGACGACAAGACCGATCAGGTCGCCCCCGTGTTCGACAACCACGATCCGTGTTTCAGCTGTCGATCTGTTGCTTTCCAGGCCCATTAACGACGCTAAAGAGATCAAAGGCCGGACACTGCCGCGCAATGATATAAGCCCTATCACTGATTCCTGTCCATTCGCCAAAACAGCGACCGCGTCCTGCATCATTGCGATTTCGCGCACACGCTCAAGAGGCAGCCCGCAGAGTTGCTCTGCGACGCGAAACGTTAAAAATGGTCGCAGCGTCACGTTCGTTCGGCTGCTCCTGTCACGTACCTCGGATGCCACCCGCCCGAGAGGCGTACGCCGCGCCGTCTTGAATGCGGCATCGACAAGACCATCCAAGCCATCGAGCGGTATGGCGGTTGTTTCGTCCGATAACTTGAGCACGTCATCGACAAGCAGACCGACCGCTCCACCCTGATCATAGACGATGACCTTGCCGTCGGAAGGAGAGGCGACCTCATCGCCGCTGATCAGCCGCCCCATCGACAGGATTGGCATCGGCCGGCCCCGTAGATTGGCGATGCCTATCAGAGCCGCGGGACCATTCGGGACCCGGGTGATGTGGCCAATTCTGACTACCTCCAGGACCCTGTCGGCGTCGATCTCGTGCTGCCGCTGCCCAACCTTGAACACGAGCCGACGTCGCAAGTCCGCCTTCAAGGGGGAGATTTCCATCGTGTCAGATTCCTGACACTTGGAGTTCGTCCGCCAAGGATGCGATTTCCTCTACCGCGGCTGCCAGGTCTTCCGCTCCACGAGACTGTTGTCGCGCCGCGGTGGCTGCTTGATCGGACGCGCTGCTCGCTTCCTGAGCGACAGAAGCGATTTGCTGCGTGCCTGCCTGGACCTGAGTGGCGGCAATGAGAATCGCCCGCGCAGCTTCCAGGATGGATGAACTTCCGCGAACCATCGCTTCTATGTCGGTTTCCGCCACGGAAAGAAGATCAACAATGAGCCTGCTCTTGGCTATCTCTGCCTCGGATGCGGCAATGGTTGTTTCCAGTTCGCGCTGGACGGCGGCGATCTGGATCTGGATCGCCCGCACGATATCCTTCACGCCATCGATATTTTCGGCCGCATCCTGGGCGAGTTTGCGGATATCGCTGGAGACGACGGAAAACCCGCGCCCCGCATCCCCGGCTCTGGCGGCTTCCACCGAACCGCTGACGGCCAACATGTTGGTTTGCACGGAGACAAGCACGATCCGGTCGACGGTCCGCTCAATCTTGAAGCCAATTTCGCCGAGAGAATTGAGGTCCGCCAACGCATCGCGGGTTTCCATCAGAGCGTCAGAAATGCCGGTCGCAATGCCCGTCAAAACCGCCTTGTTCTTCGCGAGCAGGGTCTTGACTTCTCGGGCGCGCTCGCTCGCATGTTCGGCACTTGATTGAGACTGAGAGGCGCTTTTTTCGATTTGCGCCATCGCCGCGTTGGCCTGCTGCGTGGCCGCGGCCTGGGCCTCAGCGCCCCGGCTTATCTGCTCGATGGCAATCAGGATTTCGCCGGCGGCGCCGGAAAGTTCCTGGACGGTCGCAGACAACTCCTCGGCGGCGGAACTCAACTCTTCCGCCCGCGAACCCCGGCTTCCCTCATTGATCAGATCGTCGGCAAGAGCAGCCAGCGCCTGAGCGGTCTTTTGGCTTTCCTCCAAAGCCGTACTCTGTTGCAGCACGGCGCGTTGCGCCTCGGTCGCCGCGGCGGACTGTTCTTCTGCGGCAGACGCAACAGTTTCGGCGCCCTTCTGCGCCTCCCGGGTCGCCACTTCCGCTTCGACAGCAGCGATGAGGATTGTCTGGGCGCTCTGCGAAAGCGCGGTCAGACCCGAACGGATCGCCTGCAGCTCTTGGGCGACCGCGCGTCCGGAAGCCGCTTGCTCGCGCGACTTAGCAGCCGAGGAGTTCATGCTGTCGGCGATCCGGCGCACGCCCTGAACGATCGTTTCTGCGTGCTGGTTGACATCACGCGAGCTGCGCTCGGCAATTTCGGCCAGCGAACGGACTTCGTCGGCGACAACGGCAAATCCTCGACCGTCGTCGCCCGCGCGGGCGGCCTCGATCGCCGCATTCAAGGCCAGCAAGTTAGTGCGATCGGATATATCAGCAACCGCAACCGTCGTCGCACCGATCGTCTCGGCCTGCGACTGCAGTTTTTCAACGACGGCAATCGAGGCGATCTGCCGCAAAGCATTGGTGTCGACGGCGGTGACTGACGTATCGATCTGGGCCGCGGCCTCAAATACCGACCCCTGAAGCTCCTCAGCGCGTGCGCGCGCGGCCTCGGCTTCGGAGCGGGCATCGCTAAACCTCGAAGACAAGTGCGTGGTCGCTGCGAGTGATTCATGCGCGGCACCCGCCGCTTCTTCCGCGCCGCTGGCGATCTGCTCGAGCGCGCGACGAAGTTCTTCGGCGGCCGCAGCCGCCTGGCCAACACCAGTCGACAACTCCTCTGTCGCCGCCCCGATCCGCTCGGCTGCCTTCTGCCGGCGAAGGCGCGAACGATCCTGAGAACGGCGCGACCCTAAAGAGGCGCCGACATCGCCATCTGCTGATGGTCCTGAAGCCGCCAGTTTATTCGTGGCCGGCTGTACGCCCAGTCGGGAGGTTTTTACCAGTGCCATGGATTGTCCGTTGTCTCTAGGCCGCAGATGCATGCTTGCAAAGGAGAGCGCAAGTACGCACAGGGCAGCTAACTCATTTGATTTTTATGACTTAAAAGGAAGAGCAAAGCAATGTCTCGTGCCCCGATTGGGTGTGAGTTGGCGTCTGTGATGAAGGCTTTTACTCCCGCGAATGAGCGGAAGTGAAAGCCTGCCAGTAAGCGGGAGTTTCGTAACGAAATGTCGGGTCCATTCAGCCGGCGGCAATGAGACGGCCCAGCATTTCCTCGAGCATCTCGGGCATGGTTGGCTTCGCCAGCCATGCCCCTTTCTCGAAGGCATACCTTACGGTCTCATCGACCTCCGCCCCGGAATATACAATGAAGGGCACACTCGCTTCCGCGAGCGCTTCGACGACATCGGTGCAGACTCCATCGTTTAGCCTCGGATCCACGACTGCGATCCGGGGTCGGTTGGACGCCAGCCATATCAATGCCTCGGCCCGCGTATCAAAAGAGATGACGGAGCAGGCTCCGTAGCCCTTAAGCATATCTTCCATGTCAAGCGCAATGAAAGGCTCATCTTCAAGGACAAGAACGGTTCCAAGGTTCATCGCGGCTGTTCTCCCTTCGATAACGCAAATCACGGCCTGCCTTAGCAAGGTACGTTATCGCGTCGGAAGCCGTTGCGTTTTTTAGTACGCTATCGAACGGAGACATTGGGCGCCGCCGCTCGGGAGGACCGCGGTTCAGGGAAAGAAAGTTGCTTGCGAGCGTGGCTTCGCGAGCATCTCTCGACCAAATACACCTCGCCAACGTGGTTGTCGAAAGCGTTAGGATATCGGAGAATTTGAGCCGCTCCGGCACAGGCCGAACCATACTAACGCACTCGGCAGAAATCAGAGCGTGTGGAGACCTTCAATTAGCTTGGCAGGGCCACCGGGACTGTCCTCACATACATGTATGGCCGGAAGACGATCGAGATGACACGACAATTCTCTCTTGGTCTTGAAATTGCTTGAAGGCACGCGAGATAGATTTGGAAGATTTATGGACCTCGGTGCCAACCTGGCGAGGATTGTATGCTTTTCACCAGTTTGCGAAAGCGGCGCGTTCTCGTGGTCGAAGACGACTACCTACAGGCAAGCGACATGGCTGCGGCCCTCGAGGTTCACGGCAGTTCGGTCGTGGGACCTTTCCCAAGTGTTGAAGACGGCATTCGCGCTGTGGACGACGGTATCGAAGCCGCCATACTCGATATTCGTCTTGATAACGATCTGGTCTACGCAGTCGCCGACGTTCTCAGGTCGCGTAACCTGCCGTTCATTTTCGTCACCGGGTATGACGACGTCGTACCAGATCGATTCCAACGTGTTAGGAGAGTCATGAAGCCATGCCGGCCGGATGCGGCCGTGTTGACGCTGGCGGTCGCCATTGCCGAGCATAGAACCTCCCATTAGAGAGGTATTTTGTCTTGGAACCGTATGGCCCCACGAATGTTCTCGCTGACGGGAACCAGGAAGTACATTGATATGAAAGCCAAGATACTTATCGTGGAGGACGAACCGCTGGTCCGTATGTTCGCCGTGGACTTGGCGCAGGATGCCGGGTTCGAGACGCTGGAAGCAGAGGATGCGGACAGCGCGCTCAAAATACTGGTAGCCGTTATCGACATCTGCATTGTCATGACCGATATCGACATGCCCGGCAGTATGAACGGCCTGAAGCTGGCAGAAGTAGTTCACGACCGATGGCCAAATGTCTCGATAGTCGTTGTCTCAGGCAAACAGCGTCCCGATGAAGCTGATCTCCCGCGTGATGCGGTTTTTTTCTCCAAGCCATACAGTGCGACGAGACTTGCCGACCAACTCATCAAGATGGCCCCGGCTTGAACCCTGGCCGCGGGGCCGTTTTGGGAAGGCCGGTAGCACCTCAACAATCGAAATGACCAACGGGTCGTGACGGAGTCACGCCGCGAATGCCGGCTCTTCAAACGCTTGTATAGCTGCGGCGGTTCGGAAATTTTCTCCCGGTTGATGTGGTTTGAGAAGTCCCAGGCACCCGTTTCTACGACGGCGTCTTCCTAATAAGAGACTCGTGAAACATCGCAGCCCCGGGCCAACAAGCGGCGCCAGTTTCACTGCTATCAACCAAGCATGTACACGAGGATGCATTCACATGAACTTGGGTGGCCGACCGACCGGCTTCCGTTAAAGGCGCTCGGGGAGCGATTCCTTGCAATCAGGCAGGGGTAAATTCCTCGTTTCCATCAAATCGCAGAGCGACAGCAAGGAGGAGTCTTCTCAAATCCGGCTCCTTGACAAGGATTTCTTCTTTGTTGGAAGCCAGCAAACCTGATGAGCCTTCAATGTTTCCGGCAGACGGTGACCAATTTTCGGTCTTCCGCGATCCAGCGGCCTCCGGTCGTGAGGCAGTCTACGCAACCCCGAAAGGGAACAAACTGTCGCCCACCCTGTTCGTGCAGAGAAGGAGTGTCCATTGCCTCATCTCGACACAGAAAGCCTCCGTATCGCATTCATCGAAACGGGTGCACAGCATGGTAACCCGGTGCTCTTTCTGCACGGATGGCCGGACGATGCGTCGACATGGGAGGCCGTTGTCTCCCGGCTGGCTAGCAACCGTCTAAGGATGGTCATCCCGACATTGCGGGGCTTCGGAGCGACAACGTTCAAATCTGAGGATTTGCCTCGCACGGCAAACAGCGCCGTTCTTGCAATGGATGCGATTGCTTTAATGGACGGCCTCGGCATCGAAAGATTTTCCGCGGTGGGTCATGATTGGGGATCGAACATCGCAGAAGCGCTGGCGATCGGCTGGCCTGAGCGTGTCGACAGAATTGCCCTCCTGTCCTCAATGCCACGCATGGGCGGTTTGCAGCTGCCGCCGTTCTCGCAGGCACAACGCTATTGGTATCATTGGTTCATGGCGACTAAGCGGGGGGCCGAAGCGATTGCGAAAGATCGCAATGGTTTTGCCCATTTGCACTGGCAAAACTGGGCACCGGACGGATGGTTCGACGAGGCGACCTTTGAGCGCGTGTCGCATCCTTGATAATCCGGACTGGGTCGCAGTCACGCTTCAGAGCTGTCGGGCACGCTGGGGCGAGGCCGAGTTCGATCCACGCAGTGCCTGGCTCGAGAACAGGGTGAGGGAAACGAAAAGCCTTTCGTTGCCCGCAATTTATTTCCAGGGCAGGGAGGATGGGGTCAACCCTCCCGAGATATCGGAGGACCTCCATGAGAAGTTTTCGGGACCGTTCGAGCGCATCCTACTTCAAAATGTGGGCCACTTTCCGCAGCGCGAGGATCCCGATGCGGTCGCCAGAGAACTTTCGGTCTTTCTGAAAGCATAGTGCCGGGAACATTTCGCGAGGATCGAGCTTTGATGTGGATCACTCGCCGAAAGGATTTCTCGTGGCCCAAGCATTTCCAGTCCACTACTCAGCCGATGTCGAAGAGCATCAACCAGACGAGCAGAAGACGATCCGCGAACTGAACGAAACGTTCGACGTCATCCTCGGGAAAACTTCCACGGACTACGGTCACGCTGTCCGCGCGGTGCATGCGAAAGCCCATGGGATCCTGAAAACTACTTTTACGGTGCATGCCGGCCTTGCTCTGGAACTCGCGCTGGGTGTTTTTGCTCAGCCAGGCGCATACGACGCCCATCTCAGGATTTCGACCAATGCCGGCGACATTTTGCCGGACGCCGTGTCGCTTCCGCGCGGGGTCGCTCTCAAGGTTGTTGGCGTTGCGGGTGAGCGCCTGCCGGGCGCCCAGGGAGACACGCAGGACTTCATAATGGTCAACGGGCCGATTTTCCAGGCGAAAACGGCGGAGAAATTTCTGGGCAGCCTTAAAATGCTTGCCAAAACAACGGACAGGATGGAGGGAACGAAGAAGGCAATGTCCACCGTCCCGCAAGGTGTCAATACCGCACTCGAAACCGTGGGAGTGTCAAGCACAACGGTTCAGTCCATGGGCGGCGCACCAATGTCGATCCGCTCGGCGAAACCTATTTCAGCGTCACGCCGTTTCGATACGGCGACTATATCGCCAAGTTCAGGTTGAGGCCAGTTTCGGCAGACCTGACACAGCTGACCGGCAAACAGATTGACGCCGGCGACCGCGAGGATGCGATCCGCGAAGCGCTCCAAGCTGGGATGTCGCATCTAACCTGCGAGTGGGAGTTTCAAGTTCAGCTTTGTCGTGATCTCGACAAGCAGCCCGTTGAGGATCCGACTGTCGAGTGGAAGGAAGTCGACGCGCCATTCGTACCAGTGGCGACCCTCCGTGCCGAACCTCAGAATAGCTGGGATCCAGAACAGGTCCAAAGGGTCGACGAAGAGATGCGTTTCAGCATATGGACAGGGATTGAAGCGCACCGTCCGCTCGGAAACATCAATCGCGCCCGCAAGGCAACCTACGAGCACTCGGCGGCATTTCGCGAGCAATTCAATGGCTGTCCGATTCACGAGCCGTGCGCCACCGTCTAGCTCGGCCCCTCTTGCGCATCAGGAAGAGGCGCCGGAAGTGAGTTTAGGCCTGCTCCGTCGCAACGGGCGCCGCGATGGCTGAACTCTCGCTACCGTCTGAAACCCGCGAGGAAACCTATCCGACGGCTCGCGCGGGCGTGCCCTCAAATCGACTAACTGGCGCAATGTTCTGGGAGTGTCTCGATGTTGGTACGCGATGACTGGTACCGACGTCACGCTCTCGCCCAAGGTATGCGGAGCGCAGTCATATCGAGTTCCCTCTTCGAGACGCACAAAGCACTAGGAGACGGATGCGCCCGCACTCATCCGCCTATATGGAGGAACCGTAGACATGACCAGAGCGCCGGACCTGACTGGAAAAACGATCCTGGTGGTGGAGGACGACTACTACGTCGCGTCGGATACGGCCGCCGCCCTTCGGGCGCGGGAGCAGTCGTCCTCGGGCCGTCTCCGACTGCAGAGGACGCATTCCGTCTTCTTGAGGATGAGACGCCGACAGCCGCCGTACTTGACCTTAATCTGGGAGCTGGCGGCCCGCAGTTCGGATTGCGCACCGTCTCGTCGAGCTCGGGATACCGTTTCTTTTCTTCACCGGATATGATCCGGATGTCATCCCGGAGGAGCTGGAAAATATCGAACGCCTTCAAAAGCCGGTCGCGCTGCGAGAAGTGGTGGAGGCGGTCAGCAGACTTCAATCTTAGAAATGACCTCTGTAGGCACCTAACCCCTCCTGAACCGATCGGCGAGCTAAGCGACGATCTCGCTCATCTGCAGGTCGAGCGCGGCGCTGCATCCGCGCACGCGTATAGGCTATTTCATGTTCGAGGGATCCGCATCACAGGCCGGTAATCGATTTCCGCCGTCCCCTGGCTTGGCCGTCCTTCGCGGCTCCCGGCGTTAAGGTCGTCTCTTCCGTCGTCTCCGGCGCGGTAAAGCCAGCCGACATAGAGGCGAATGTGGCCATTTCAACGCTGCCATACCTGCGACCTTCTGGTCAGACCTACGGGAGCAGGGATTGGTTCACGTTGAAGTTCTCCTGCCAAAGTGCCGCCGGGACGCAGTTCCTAGGCGGGGGCTCTAGCCTTGTCGCGGCTGGCACGTGCCGACATTGAGTTGCTTCGTGCCAGTTATCCGAAATGGACGGCGGCTCGCGATAACAATGTATACCGAGAGCGCGATCGAGAGTGTGGGCACT
Source organism: Rhizobium sp. Root708 (assembly GCF_001429725.1). Lineage (GTDB taxonomy): Bacteria > Pseudomonadota > Alphaproteobacteria > Rhizobiales > Rhizobiaceae > Rhizobium. The sequence goes on from NZ_LMHV01000044.1 coordinate 247,954, forward strand.
CGCCGCGGGGGCTCGTAGATTTCGCCCAAACACCCAGAAGCTTCTGTCGGAAACCGTACAAACCAAACAGCCGCTTATGCATCGCTGTATTTAGCCTATCCTAATATGCCTAAATGGGTATGTTGATATACCGAACTGGAGGAGCGCTATGACAGAGCACGTGGAGCCGGCAGTTGCCAAGGAGGCGTCGATACGGGTTTGGGGAGTCCGAGATTTCTGTAAACGAAACCATGTCGAGAAGGCAGAGGAAGTTCGGCTTCTGAAGCTTTTTAGGCGCTTCGCGACGCCGGCGGAGCTCATTCACAATGTTAGCCGCAAGCCGCGATGGAGATAGAAAATGGACACCGCGCGCCAATTGCCGACGACCTGCGATAACGTCCGAGGACACCAAAACGGTCAACACCTTGCGGATGTCGCCTGCGGCCGCCGTTGTGGATACTGTGGGCGAAACGGCCGACTGACCCGATCGCCGATCACCTACTTGAGAGCGATGCCCTTAGCAGACAGCCCATCCTTCAACCTGTCGATCATATCGTAACGTGTCTCGGACCATTGTGTGGTTCGCGCCCAATATTGCAACGTGAGAACTGTCTTGTCTGCAGTCAGGTCATTTGAGAAAACGCGCGGCTGGGGTTGTTTTTGCACGCGTTCATCAGCCGCTACGATTGAGAGTATTTCCTTCTTGACCGCATTGGCATCCGTATCGTTGCCAATGGCGACAGAAAGTTCCTGCCGGCGATTGGACTCGCGGCTGTGATTGGTAATTGGCGTGTTCCAAAGGGTGGAGTTTGGTGCCATGAGATACAAGCCGTCGGCAGTCTTCATCTCCGTGGCAAACAGGCCGATCTCTACGATGAAGCCTTTCACGCTGCCCGTCTCGATATATTCGCCGACCCTCAGCGGCCGCAGGACGAGAAGCATGATGCCGGCCGCGATATTTTGGAGCGTGCCTTGGAGTGCCAATCCAACCGCCAGGCCAGCGGCACCGAGCGCGGCGATAATGGATGCGGTCTGGACGCCAAACTGCCCAAGTACGGTGACAAAGACCAGAACAAGGAGTCCGTAGTGCAGTACGTTTTCGAAAAACCTCGCCAACGTTTCATCGATTCCGTGGATACGGGATATGCCCTGATAAGCCCATCTGCTGATGATTCCAGATAGCATCCAACCGCCAACAAGCAGAAGAAGGGCTCCAACGATGGAGAAACCGTACTGAACGGCAAGAGCAGTGGCTTGAGTAAACGCCGTGCGGGTGGCGACAATGATGTTGGCGGCGGGTGTTTCCATGAACCTGGCCCTCAGTGTTTGTAAATTGTGGAAGGGAACCCACTAAGACGCGACCCGGTTCCACTGTTTCCGCTGTACCCCAAAACCGCATCGATCAGATGGACGGGAGCGATGATTTCGAAGTCTTGAATGATGTGATGGCCCGGCGGTTCCGGGAACCGCAGGCGCCTAGTGGACTCTATGAACGAACCGGAGCAACGGTCGCCACTCCCTTCGCATCCTTTTTTTGCCGCGCGCAGTGCAACCCGCCTGAGCTCGTCATCGTCACAGGCTCCCCTTCGCCAGGAGTTATCCGTTCATTGGGCAGCTATCCGCCATATCGTATTGCCGACATCATCGGCAACCAACAGCGCCCCCTTGCTATCAACGCCCACACCAACTGGGCGGCCTCGCGCTTGGCTTTGATCGTCGAGAAAGCCGGTCACCACGTCTTGCGGCGATCCGTTCGGCTTTCCATCGGTAAATGGCACGAACACGACCTTGTAGCCATTGAAGGAATGCCTGTTCCAGCTTCCATGCTCACCTACGAACGCGCCGCCTCGATAGGGCTGGGGCAGATTGTCGGCGTTGTAGAACGTCATGCCAAGCGGCGCCACGTGCGAACTCAGCGCATAATCGGGAACGATCGCTTTTTCGACCAGATCTGGACGCTGCGGCATCACTCGCGGATCGAGATTTTGCCCGTAATAACTGTAGGGCCAGCCATAGAAGCCACCCTCCTTTACCGATGTAATGTAATCGGGCACCAGGTTCGGGCCCAGCTCATCGCGTTCATTCACAACCGTCCAAAGCGCCTTTGTCTGCGGCTCCAAGCTTAGTCCATTTGGGTTGCGCAGACCGGCCGCGAAAATCCGGTGGCGACCAGTTTGACGTTCGACTTCCCAAATCGCTGCGCGGTTCTCCTCCGCTTCGATACCATTCTCCGTTATGTTGCTGTTGGAGCCGACCCCGACATAAAGGACGTTTCCGTCCTCGCTTGCGACTAGGCTCTTCGTCCAGTGGTGGTCGATCGGTCCGCCGGGCAACTCGGTAAGAACGGTCCCGGGTTCAGTCATCCTGGTAGCACCCGTGCGATAGGGATAACGAACGATGGCATCGGTGTTGGCAACATAAAGATCGCTTCCAACTAGAACCACCCCGAAGGGCGAATTCAGATGATCGAGAAACACCTCCCTTGTCTCAGCGACGCCGTCTCCATCGGCGTCCCTCAGCAACGTAATACGATTGCTGGCCTTACCTCCACCTCCGCCGCCACCTGTCGCGAGGGCCTGTATCCATCCCACGATCAGATCTTTCGGCCGGGTGATAGGCTCCCCCTCTGGCGCTGTGGATTCCACCGCGAGAACGTCGCCGTTGGGAAGAGTATAAACGGAACGCGGATGGGACAGCCCGGTAGCCAAGGCCTGGATCTTGAGTCCCGCCGCGACCTTTGGTGTCTCGCCATCTTTCCACCCGACCACCTTTGCGACGTTCATCGGCGGCACGAAGTACGAGGCCTGCGCCGGAAGCTTCGGATTGGGTCCGATCTCCGCCGGATCGGGCTCTTTGTCGCTACATCCCGCGAGCGCCAACATGCCGGCACTCGCGAACAGAAACGCCGTAACAGGGCGGCGTGGCCGCGACAGAAGTAACAACATACTACCATCCTCCTGCGGTGAGGCGCTGAACGCGAGCTCCGAGCGCTGCAACAATCAGCGCCAGCGCGACAGTGACTATCGAGAGCGCCAATCCGAGAGGCATCACTGACGTCCAAGCGTCGCGGCTGTGAACGAGCGAGTTGAAAATCGCGGCGACAAGCACGAGGAGTCCGCCAACGACATAGACCCGCCCGGCCGCGGTTCTCAAGGCAAGAAGGCCTCTCGCCGCATCGATCGCCCCAGCGGCAAACCCGACCGCACCGAGCACGACGCCCGCAAGCAGAAGCCAAGCGGAGAAATTAGTCCACATCATCTGCATCGTTTGCCAATAGGCGATATCCGTCAATAGGGCGCCAGTGAAGCACGCGGCGGCGAAATGAAGGGGTATCGAGCGGAGAGGAGATTTGAAAGCCTGCGGCACGGGTGGAGAGACGACATTGGTCATGGCATTATCCCGAAGAGACTGGCAACTCGCTAGTCAACTGGTAATCTTGCGGATTGTTCCCGCCACAGCCACGTTCGACGAAATAGGTCTGCCATTTGCTTTCGCCCTTACCGCACTACTTTTAACGGCGGAAACAATGGAGGAAGTAACCAGTGCGTAAGCCGATCATATTTCTTACGTTTGCCATGTTCGTTATGCCGGCAGCAGCGATAGCGCAGTCACCGGAACTCGAGGATACTTGCAGATCCGTTGCCAAGAGTTTTTTCATGACCGACCAGCTAGCCATCGGCACAGTGCAATCCTTCCCGGAATTGAAGCCGCCGGGTGTTCGCATGTCCTACTCGACGAGGCAGGGAACGGCGCCTGCCGAGATGACCGATATATTTGAATGCGAGTTCGATAAGTCAGACAAGCCACACAACTTGGCCCGCTTCTGCGCTTCAAGCACATGCTATGCGCCGAGCGTTGACGACGCCGAGCGCAAACGCCGCTTCGAGGAAATGCGCATTCTTCTCAGCCGCGCTGAAAAATAAGAGCGCAACTTTTCGCCAGCCGCGGCGGTGGTCGGCAAATGATCTGCGCTTAACTCAGTCATCCTGCTTCGCGCTTGCAAGCTACCGAGCGCCGGGCGGGCGGCCTTTCTATTCTGTCCAACTGTGCCACCATGCGGTTCGCTGCCATGCTAGAAAGCTCGGTCGAGGATTGCGGTCGGTTCAGCGTAGCCGCCGGGGCTGTCGTGCCGCTCGCGTAGACCGATGCCTCCCGTTCTATCGTTCAGGTGGAACGATGCGACGCGCTCGCTCATCTGCAGCGGACTGATTTCAGCCATTTGTAGAACTGGACAGTTCCATCGTTTTCCGCACGCTAAGTGGCCAGCCGTTATCGCGCGGAGAGCCTGCGTCGATCTGTTTGGTGATCTATGAACGGAGAGGCTGTGTTCGACAATATTCGTGCCGACCTTCGTGCCTACGGGGGAAACTGGACCAAGCAAGGCTTCTGGGTGATGGTCGTCTATAGATTCGGAAGATGGAGATATGGGATTCGTCCGTCTCTGTTTCGAAAAGCCTTCTCGCTGGCATATAAGGTGATGTTCAGGGCGATCCAGGTGCTTACAGGGATCGAGTTGCCTTGCGAAGCCCCTGTTGGGAGAAATCTCCTGATGGATCACTTCGGCGGCATCGTCATCAGCGGTTATGCGCGTATTGGCGATGATTGTCGGATAGGAAATGGGGTTGTTATCGGCATACGAAACGCCGGAGAGCTCGGCGCTCCGACGATCGGTAACAACGTGGACATAAGCGCCGGTGCCGTCATCCTCGGCGACATCCGCATCGGAAACCACGTCATGATAGGGGCCAACACCGTTGTGCTAACCGACGTGCCCGCCTGGTCTACCGCCATCGGAGTACCCGCGATAATTACATCGAGGAGAACTCCCACTGAGTGAGTTGCTTCATCAAGAGCCAATCCCATAAGGAAATATGTCATGGGGGAGCTTTCCCGTCTCCCTCATGCTGTTCCGAATGGCAGTATTGGGCTGGATAGTCAGGGCCGCAGGTTCGCGCCACTCGATTGTGTACCTTTAGTAGTTTCCAACACTCAGCATCAATGCATTCCGCACGCTGTTGCGGCGCGACGTTTTCAGGATAACAAAGTTGGTCTCTACCTTGCGGCGGCTCCGAACGGGAACACTGGAAGGATTCTGCCAAGGGTTGAGTTGGTGGGGCTTCGCTAATCCTTGCATTGGGGATTCCGGATCTTTGAAAAAACAGACAGAAGCTAACGAATTCAAACGCGATTACCGATCCGAGCTATGCGGTGAACCTCTAAATGGTTTCGAAGCCGCAAACTTTTTCACCGTCCGTCATAGTGACTTGCCGCGATTCTGCTAATCGTCGCATGGGGCCGACGAAGTGTACCATGACTGAAAAAAACAATCTCCGGATTCACGCGCACTACGCAGACCTTGCAGTCATAAACTTTGCGTTGAAACTCCCTTTGTCGCGAGTACAAGATCGAGGGCGACCGCCGCAAGGTGCTGCACGTTGCAACCGTATTGTTGGGATTTTGGCGAGACGGTGTAAGGGAGCAGCCCGACCTTCTTGACTTGGCGCGCGAGCGCTTGACGGGCGTTTCGTTCGATAAGCCCACGGTGTCACACACTTCATAGATCGACCGCGCTTTCTCGATCGTTGCACTCAACAGCGAGAAGCTGGCAAGAGGATAGGAGGTGGGCTTCGCGACGTGCGATCGTGAGGAGTATCGTGATCCCGGCTGACGGCGGCTGGGCTACCGGATCGAGAGTTGCTTGCTCCGGGACATTGGTCTTTTCGCGCGTTTCCCTGGCACACATTCTCTTTACGCACCCAGAGATAACGCCCGCCGGAGCGTTGCTGCCGAACGTGGCGGTATCATCGCTCATGGTTCGCCCGAACTTTGGCAAACGCTAGAAGCGATCGGGCAGGGTGGTATGCGAACTGGAGGTCTCATGGCCAGGGACACGATCCACTCGAGAAGGCCGTCCAAAACTGAAGACTGTCTACGTCGTCCTTTCGAACGGCCTCAGTGTAGTCCAAAAAAACTCAAGACAGCGATGACGATCACGACGGCACCGACGAGCCAAATCAGGTTGTTCATTTTGACGTTCCTCCAAGGTTCTGCCGCTGCGTATTGTCACGTCAGCTGCGGACGACAGTTGCCGTTGATAACCAATGGGCAGTGCAGCGGTTCTAAACCCCGGACCAAAGTCGGAGATAGGGAACACGATCCCCAACCATCCGTTCTTCTGCCGCGGTTGAAACGGGCCGCGTACGACTAGAAGGAGGTCTAAGATGTTTCATAAGGTGATAATTGGCGTAGCCGCCTCTGCCGCTTTGATGTCTGGTGTTGCCTATGCCCAATCTTCCACAGTCAATGGCGCTGCAGGCGGTGCTGTTACCGGTGCGATCGTTGGCGGTCCTGTTGGCGCAGCAGTCGGTGGCGTGGCCGGCGCTGTCGTTGGCACAATAATCGATCCGCCGCCACAAAAGGTCGTTACCTACGTGAGAGAAGCGCCGGCTCCGACAACCGCGATTGTTGTAAGAGAAAAGGTCGTCGTCGGTCAGCCGCTGCCTGAAGCGGTTGTCGTGACGCCTGTCCCCGAAAACCCGAAATACGCCTATGCGATCGTCAATGAGGAGCGGGTCATCGTCGAGCCGTCTTCTCGCAAGGTAATCCAAGTCATCAATTGACCGTCTCCGAGGGGCGCGGCGACTGCCGCGTCCCTCCCGTTTAACTATTCTGCTTGGGAGACGAAGGATGAAGACCATAGCTTCGCTAGTCTTTTGCATTTCCAGTGCCGTGGGCGGCTGCATCGCACTCTCCTCCGCCGCGTCCGCGATCATGGCCGGTTCGGAGCCCCGTTCATTGAACACACTCTCGTCCTCATCGGAGCTTTGGACAAACGCGCCCGTCCATATCGACACGGCCATCCAAAACTATGAACGCCTTCCCGCTGTTTATTCCAGTTATGTTACAGACCCGCCGAGGGTCCCGTCCGCAGTCGCTGCGATAGACTTGCCAAGTGAAGCACCGAACGCGACGACGCCAAGCTATTCCGCTGAACACGTGGCGTGGTGCGGATCGCGCTATCGTTCTTACGATCCCACCTCTAACAGCTATCGGGCCTACAGCGGGGACAATAAGATTTGTGTCTCACCATATACGGTGGCAACGCCAGCTCAAAGCGCGGTCGCGACGGTTACTACCTCATACGCAGCGGGCGGTGGTGCCGCTTGGTGTGCCGAGCGATTTCAGTCCTACCGAGCATCGGACAACACTTACCAGCCTTACGATGGTCCCCGCCGCACCTGCGTTCCGCCTGCCAAACCGGAGATCGCTTGGGTCAGACAGGCGGACTTCTCCGAGGCCGACCGGTGATCAAGCACGCTTTGGGTTTCAGCGATACTCGATGAGAAATATCTAAACGAATTGACCGGGGTGCGCAAAACGCAGTTCAGGCAGAGCGAAGGAAATAAACCACGAAGGCATCCGCCTCACTTTTCGACCACTGAGACCCCCAACGCTTTCGTCGTGCGTTGCTCCTGCGTGTACGCTCCTAGAGCGGCCAAACGTGCCAAAAGCCGACAAGAGTTAGCCCGATCACGATGCCCCGTTGTATTTGCGAAAGCTTGATGCTGCGTAGTCCTTCTGATTACCACGTCAACATCCGCTGCGAGCCCCAGCGCCAGGAACACTGTCGCCATCAAAAGGAGGCGGCTGGCGGTGCGATAGAACGCTGCCACTTCCGCTCCTTTGTAAACAATCCGATGATAAGCTGCCGGCGTCACCAGGAGAACGATTGCGATCGCCACGCATCCAAGAGCAAAGCAGTGGATGGCTCTCGCAGAGCGATCGAGACCCGCGAAGGCAGTGGTCAGCACAATTGCGAGCTAGAACCCCAAGAGCGCCTGGGCGCCGGGCAACACCACACGAGCCTCCGTCAAAACGAAATCGATATTGGCGCCGGTCGGTGTTTTCTCCTTGGATGTGACGATCTCGATCCCGAAGGCGATGACGGAATCCGAATTTGGACGGTCGGCTGCGCTACTGGCGAGGAAGCCTACAGTATCGCCATCCTGGTGCATGAGGAAGCGGCCCGGCGAAAGCTGCATCCAAGAGTACAAATCTTTGCATCTGACCTTGATGAGGGGGCATTGGCGACAGCACGGGAGGGTCGCTATCCACGCTCCATCGAGGCAGACGTTTCAGAAGAGCGACTTGCCCGTTTCTTCACGGACGAAGGGACGCACTACAGAGTGCGCAAGGAAGTTCGAGAAAGCGTCCTCTTCTCCAAACACAGCGTGATTAAAGATCCGCCGTTCATGCGGCTTGATCTTATCGCTTGCCGCAACCTTCTGATATATCTCGAACGTGCTATGCAGCAGCAATTGCACGCTGTCTTCCACTACTGCCTCAGACCGGGGCGTTATCTGTTCCTTGGTTCGGCCGAAACGGCCGATTCGGCGGCAGAGCTGTTTGCGCCGCTGGATCGAGACGCTCGTATCTATTGCGCTCGACACCAAACTACCCAGTTGCTGCCGGTCATGCCTTTCTCGACACCGGAGCGATTGGCTTTGCCGACGGAGACAATTCCAACGCGGGCCGACAACACCAATCTTACTGCGGCGATGCACCTCTCGGCGCTGGAGCAGATCGCACCGCCGACCGCACTCGTCGATGATATGCACAATGTTCTGCACTTCTCGCCGAGCGTTGGCAGATTCATCCTCCATTCCGGCGGAACGTTGTCCAATAATCTCCCAGCGATTGTCCGGCCGGAACTGCGGCTCGATCTCGCCTGGCACTGGCCCGCGCTCTTGATCAGAAGCAGCCGACCCTGACGCATCCGACGCTCGTGGCCTTTGACAGCGAAACGCGGCGTGTTGCAATGCACGTGATACCCGTGCCGGCCGCAGCCAACATGGGAGCGCAAGCGCTGGTGTCATTCATGGAAGGTGCAGCTGTATCTGAGAGCGAAGCGATGGACATCGCGCCGGATGCTGGGCCAGACGAAGTCCGGCGGCTGCACGCAGAGTTGAAGCTCGCGCAGGAGGCTCTGGTCGCCAGCCGTAACAGCCAGGAGGTGACCGTTCAGGACCTGCGTGCTTCGAATGAAGAACTGCAGTCGATCAATGAGGAATATCGCTCCACAGCCGAGGAGCTGGAGACCTCTAAGGAAGAACTTCAGTCCATCAATGAGGAGCTGCATACAGTCAACGCAGAGCTGAAAAGCAAACTGGCGAGTATTTCGGTCGCGCACAGCGACTTGCAAAACCTCACAACGGCGACTGAGATCGGCGCCCTGTTCCTCGACACGGATCTGCGGATCAAGATGTTCACCCCTCCGGTGGCGGACCTGTTCAACGTCACTCGCGCTGACATCGGCCGAGCCATTACAGATTTCCGACACAGCCTCGAGTACGAGAACATTGAACATGACGCCCAGCAGGTCCTGAAAAAATTGACTCCATTGGAGCGCGAAATCCGCAGCCGCGGCGGTCAATGGTTCGTCATGCGACTTCGGCCCTACCGAACCATCGAGGACCGCATCGACGGCACCGTCGTCACTTTCGTCGATATCACCGAGCGTCGCAGAACTGAGGAGGCGCTTCGCGATAGCGAGGAGAAATATCGCACGCTTTTCGAGGGTATCGATGAGGGATTTTTGGTCGTCGATCTCATCGAAGACCAGACTGGTCATGCTACCGACATCCGCTACATAGAAGCAAACGTTGCCGTTGAACAATTGACGGGCTTCAGCGGTGTGGTTGGAAAGCTCGGGAGCGAGTTGCATTCCGTGACCGACCAATACTGGTTGGAGGCCATGGAGCTCTTCGAGCGCGTTCGTCAAAGTGGCGAGCCGATTCGGATGGAACACCACAATAAGCTGACCGACCGCTGGGTGAATGTGTACATAGTTCGTATCGGCGGAGCCGACAGTCGTCGCATATGCCAAGTGTTTTCAGACATCACCCAGCGAAAGCGCGTCGAGGCAACGCTGGCGGGTCAACGCGAAGCGCTTGAACTCGCGCTTAAGGGCGGGCCGCTTGAACAGTCATTAGAGGTTAGTGGCCGTACTGCGATAACTGTTCCACGACGATCTTCGGTTTGCGTTCTACCGGGCCAATGCCGAGGGCACGGCGCTGCGTCATATCACCGGGATGGCAGACGATTACGCGGCCGAGGTGGAGAATTTCAAGATTGGAGCCGATAGCCTGGCTTGTGGTCTGCCGACACACACCGGTCGACCTGTCCTGACCGCCGATGTCATGGAAGATCCCAGTTGGTTACCGTGGCGCCATATGGCCATGCGCCACGGGTACCGGGGATGCTGGAGCTTCCCGATCCATTCATCGACCGGCGCCTACGTCGGCACTTTCGCCCTTTATTGGCCCGAACCGCGCGCGGCTACGGCAGATGACGTCCGCCTCGCTGATTTGATTACCCAGAGCGCCGCGATTATTATCGCGCGTGACATCGATGCGGCGCGCCTGCGCGAAAGCGAAGAACGGTTCCAGCAGTTTGCTGGAGCCTCGTCTGCAGGGCTTTGGATAAGGGACGCAAAAAGCCTGGAGATGGAGTTCGTCAGTCCCGCGATCGCGAAGATTTATGGAGTCGAGCCGGGTACCTTCCTCGGTGACATGAAGCTGTGGGCTTCGCTGATCGTTCCAGAAGATCGGGAGAGTGCTCTTAGGCACATGGAGGCGGCGCGCGATGGTGAGTCGGTTGTGCATGAGTTTCGCATACAGCGCTCCGCAGACGACGTATTTCGCTGGATTAGGAATACTGATTTCCCGCTTCGTGACGATGGCAACATTCCCAGGATCGGTGGCATCGCCGAGGATATTACTGAATCGAAGCTGGCGATCGAGCATCAAGGCGTGTTGCTGGCCGAACTACAGCATCGTGTGCGTAATATCATGGCAATCATCCGGTCGATCGCGGCAAGGACCGCAGAGGGCGTCGCTAGCGTCGAAGAATATAAGGAAGTCCTGGCTGGCCGGCTAAGTGCCTTCGCCCGTGTGCAAGCGCTTCTTACTCGCGGTCCAAATACCGGTGCCGGAATAGCAAGCGTCGTACAAGACGAACTGGCCGCGCTTGCTCAGAACAAGGATCAGATCGATGTTAACGGGCCGGACGTGACACTTTCGCCGAAAGCCGCTGAGACCATGACGTTGGCCATCCATGAACTCGCGACAAATGCTAGAAAATATGGCGCCCTGTCCACGTCGGAGGGCGTGGTGCGCGTACGATGGAAAATCATCGATAAGCAAGGCGCTCGGTGGCTTAGCTTCGACTGGAACGAGAGCGGCGCGCCGGCTCGCACCGCGCCGTCAAGTATCAAACGGGTCGGTTTCGGCAGCGAACTGATTGAGGGACGCATCCCGTATGAGCTGAAGGGCCATGGGAAAATCGTCATCGAGGATGGCGGCGCGCAATGCCATTTGGAGTTCCCGTTGCAAGACGGGGGGAGCGTTTTGGAGACGAGCGCGCTCCGCGGCGTGCGATTGTGTTTGGGGGAGCGATCGATATGACCGGACAAGCTGACCTCTCGGGACAACGTGTCCTGGTCGTCGAGGATGACTACTATCTCGCAACCGATACCGCCCGCGCCTTGAAGGGGGCGGGAGCGGAGGTGCTAGGCCCATGCGCGACGGAGGGCGCGGCGCGAGCAGAGATCGCCGATGCGACACCACGCTGCGGTTCTCGACATAAATCTGCGTGGTGGGCGCTCTTTCGAACTGGCCGGTGACTTCATGAAGGATGGCGTGCCTTTCCTATTCATCACTGGATACGATCAGGAAGTTATTCCGGAAAGATTTGAGAAAGTTGTGCGCCTTCAAAAACCCGTAGAGTTCCGGCATATCATCCAAACCCTATCAGATGTTCTTAAAGTGTGAGCGGACCCGGCCTGGTTTTGCGCGAGAGCGAAGGCGCGGGCGATGGTCGGGGCGGTCGGGTGGCACTCGGTCGTTCGGCGACAAGATCACTGATGGGCCATCTACAGTTGAGCGACAGAAGGCTGCGGTGCCGGTGGACCTTTTCGGAAACCCGCTCCAGGAATGAGCCTTTTCAAAAAGACCGCCCCGATTAGCCTCTTGTCTGGAGATCAGACCGACGATTCGAAGTCGTCCGTGGAAAGGTAATCCCATCTGCGTTAGCAGTCTGGTAACTATCGGCGCCGTATATTAGGCATGTCGCATGTGTTCTGAAGTAGCGGCAGAATAGCAGGCAGTGCATATTTCTCCGGAACCCGCACATTTCCCAGTCCGTGCGGGTTCCATTCCCTCCAAAGTCACAGCTACGTACCTGGTCTGATGCGGTCCGTGCCGCCTCCTCCCAGCCAGGAAAGTCATTCACTGTCCGTAAGGGCAAATCAACGGCTGTGATCGAGGCAGCATCTCTCGCAAGCTTAGCGGCAAGTTCCGCAGCTTCCAGTCTCGCTGACGTCTTATACGGATAGTGTTTCCAGCACCACCAGTCCTGGCTGTCCCCCTTGCAGAAACCGAAACCAGCCCAGTCACCGCAATGACACTTGTGGGCGACCAGCTTGGGCGCACGTTTAGGTGTTTGGCGGTCAATATCACTCATCTTGATCTCCTGGCGTGTTTGACGGGATTGTTCACACGGATTACTCGCGTCGCAAGTCGCGCTCGAATTTTGGCTTCCAGCCTCGGGTCATACCTTGGCTCAGGGCTGCATCAGCCAGCGCCGACTGGAATCGGGAGATGCTCTATATCGTTGAGAAGTGTGGCGATCGTCGCCTTCGTTATCGTCATGGAAAGCGAGCGCGGTTTCGACGGCAAAATCGGTGTCTGCTCGGTAAGCATTCACCCGACCGGCTTCTTTCATCAATGGGTAGAAGCTCTCAATCGGGACGCACTCGTTTCGAAAGCGACCTCGACACTGCCAAGCGGACCGCCCCACGCCATGTCGTAAGCGTCTGCTGAATAGATGGACCAGTCTTGATAACCAGCGATAACGAGCAAGACCGCCATCAATAGCGGGTGGATCTCGGCAAGCGATGCCTGCGCAGGCATCGTCCAGTACGTGCCCGATATTTCATCCGCCCACGACCGCGTTATCGGCGTCTTGGTCATAGCCGCGCTTCTCCTTTCCAAGGCTTGAATGTTCTTATTATGTTCTCTTTTTAGTAGGAGTCAATATTTTAGTCGCGTGGGGTTGGTTGCGAAATCGATGAAAAAGCGAGCCGCACCACTTCTCGTGAACACGCAATATCGGGCGTGAAACCTTGCCGTCTTCCGCGTGTCTTCCTTAGTGACGTCCGCGCTTTAGGGCGGTTCTATATACGTCCGTCAATCGCGTCCGCTCGGATGCGGTAAGAAGAAGGGTCCGGGTGAATCTCCGAGCGAGCAAAACATCGGGGGACCGTTGCCTTGTGTCGGAAGGGATCGGTCGCACCTTAATGCGCTCACCCAGCCCGACGTGATACTGGCTCAAGGTCAGTCCCGCCTTTACCAACAATGCCCGGACATCCGGTCGGTCCTCCGCCGCGATGACCCGCGAGAAGGCTTCCACCAGCATATGTTTAGGAATGGGAAGTTCAATTTCGTCGACGAGATCGTTCCCGACGTCAGTGTCACGAACGAACCGTACGAACTCGGATACCGCATCGTTTGCGGCCTCCAGAGCAATTGTTTGGCGACTGTCAGGGGCTGCATTTGAGCGAAAGGGTCCTTCATAAAGCACGGCATACTCCTCGTTTTTTTTGAAACGCTGGAGCTTCGGATTGGTTCATCGTACTTCGAGCGCTTCCTTCGCCGGGCGTGATCGATGGAGGCCCCGGGAACCGGCCACACGGACGAAATGATCGGTGACAGGCTTTTGTGATGCCGCCCAAGATGAGAAAAAGGGCCGGTGCCTCCGATGCCGACCTTCCTTCACACGCCTCAATGATCTTGCCAGTACATCCGCGTTCAATGCAGAGGCGAATTCTATAAGCTGTTTGTAGCAAACGATTTTGTTGGACCCATAAGCGTTCCTCGCCATTTTTTAGGTCGTGATGATCGTGACGCTCTGGAAAAATTGCCTGGGCAAAGTCTAGTCCATTCCCTTGCAGACCGTTTGCCGATCTGGAGAATCGTGCTCATATCTTTCGGCTACTGCTAGCTATCAGAAGGATGCCTTATGAGCCCGTTTGATTCTGCACTGTTGCTCTTGGCTGGCTTCGCCGTTGCCGCTGTTTCGATCGGCGTCGTCGTGTGGGTGGTTCGTGGAATTGACCGGACGCGAGTAACGCAACACGGCGACGCCGCACGCGACCTGGCAATGCAGTCTGTCCTGGCAATCGATGACTTTGTCGGCGCTTGTTACATCGTGGCCCACGATTTCCCCGAATACGATGTGGACGAGCCGGAAAATTTCTTCCTTCACGCGGACGATCCAGTTCTCCTCCTACCGAAGGATGCGGACTGGTCACTACTGGATCGCGAGCTCTCAGACGAGATCAGGTGGCTGCCGAACCGATTGCGGAATGTTCGTGATGCTCTGGAATCTATCGACATAGAACCGCCACAGTTCAACGACCTCTTTGAACATCGGCAGGACGACTACGCCCGCCTCGGGTTGAGAGGTATGGACCTGGTTGAGCGCATCTGCACAACGTACCAATTGCCCTTGCCGACACGACCCGACTACTACAATCCACGGAAGGGCTTCGTGTCAAAAATACGGGAAATGGACGAATTCTGGAGGCGCCGCGTGCAAAGCGCAGGGCAGGTCCGCGATGAACCATCGAATGTGACGCCGCTATTCGGACGGACCGCAGCGCCCGAAACTGCTTTGACCTAGTCGAGGAGAGGATGTTCTCGCATCCGACCAATGCTTCGGGCCCCTCACCCGCGCCCTAGGAGATGAGACTGTCAATACGGATAGGAAGTCTGCGGATGCGTTTGCCGGTGGCGTGGTAGACTGCACTGGCGATCGCCGCCGCTGTACCGACATTACCGAGCTCGCCCAGTCCCTTGACGCCCGCCGGATTAACGTCCCTGTCGGTTTCTGACACCAGAATGACTTTCACCTCTCCAATGTCGGCATTGACCGGCACCAGGTAGTCCTGCAGATCCCGATTGACGACGCGGGCGGCGCGTTGATCGAACTCGGTTGCTTCATGGAGTGCCGACGAGATCCCCCAGATCATGCCACCCATCAACTGACTTCGCGCGGTTCTGGTATTCATGATCCTTCCGCCGGCGAACGCACCAACGATGCGGGGCACGCGAACTTCTCGCGTCAAGCGATGGATACGGACTTCGACAAACTCGGCACCGAAGGCGTACTTCATCTTGTCGCCCTTCTCGCCACTCACGAGCTCCGTCTTCCCCTTGTAAAGTTTGGAGACCGCGTCGGAGGAAGCGGCGTCCGGTCGGAACTCGGTATACTGCTCGATGACGCTGACCCCTAGACGGTTGAAGGCCTCCTTGAGCTCCAGCGATGCATCGCCGGCGATCAATTTGCGATCCGTGAATCTTATTGCCGCGGGATCACGACCGGCGAGCGGCCCGTCATTGGCCGTCACCACAGCTCGCGCGAGCTTTTCGCGGATCTCGCCACATGCCTTGATGATGGCGGAAGAAACGCTCGCTGTCGTATTCGAACCGCCTGCGACAGGAGCCGGCGGAAGGCGGGTATCGCCCATCTCGACTTCTATGGCGCGCGGGTCGAGACCGAGTTGCTCCGCCGTCAGTTGGGTCGCCACCGTTCGTATCCCGGTGCCAATTTCATGAGATGCCGTCTCAACGCGGGCTTGGCCCTCGTTCGTCAGCTTTATCCGCACGGCGCAAGGCGCAACGTTGGTGGGATAGACGGCGGTGGCACAGCCAACGCCAATCAACCAATCGCCATCTCTCATGGCGCCGATCTTTGGGTCCCGTTTCGACCAACCGAATTCGCCTGCGGCCTGATCGTAGCACTCCATCAGAGATCGGCTGGAGTATGGCTTTCCATCGATTGCGTCCGTGCTTGCATCGTTGACGCGGCGAAACTCGACGGGATCCATGTTGAGTGCGGCTGCCATTTCATCCATCGCGTTTTCGAGCGCATAGACATACGGAGTTTCAGGAGGTGAACGCATATAGCTTGGCGTCGGCCGGTCAGCCTTCACAAGGAAGACCTTCGTCAGGACCGAACCGTAATTGTAGATGCGGCCAGTGGTGGTCGTTCCGCCGACCACGTATGGGTCTGGGCGGGACGTCACCTCAAAACCCTCATGCCGGAAGGCGGTAATGTGGCCGTCGCGGGTAGCGCCCGAGAATTCGTTTTGGTGCTGGTCCGGCTTTGGACATCGCTTGCATTCCCACTCGATATCAAAACTCCCGGGCCCCGTTGCAGTTCCCACGCTTTGCCGCTGGCACTACGATATCCCGTGCGAATTCGGCTTTCCAAGCATGCAATCTTCGTTCCTTGCGGGATCAATTCACTTGAGCCTTTTCGGACCGAGTCCGGCGATACAAGGCTCGAAGAAGGCCTCCCTCCCGTCAGCGTTTTGCTATACAGAAATTCGAGGGCGGTTTCGTCGGCAATCGGCGTAAATTCTTGTGAAGGCATTTCGCAGGCCAATTAGATGGCATCGCGTGGCCATTCTCAATCGTGATCTTGTGCGCTCAGCCGGGTTTGCAAGGCCACGGCCAAGTGTAGGATCGAACAACGGGAGCAGACGGCGACCATCACGATCACCGTGAGGTCCGATGGGCGATTCAAAAAAATAGGTGGAACCTGAGCCCTGGGTGATTGTTATCCGAAAGCAACTTCGTTGCACGTCCACTCGCAATGGATCGGAAAGCACGACGCCAGCGGCTGCGTCGAGCTTTCCGGGTTTGCGCCAATTTTTAACCCGGCTTGTTCGCGCGGCAAGGGCCAGGGAAGCCAGGTCGGTTCCAACCCCGGGGCATTCCCGCGGGCCCGCCCGTTATGCGACGCGCATCGTCGCCGAGCACCGGACGGGCAGCAAAAACCGAAGCCAGCCGACGTCCACGAGCCGCTTTCTGAACATGCCTGAACCGCCAAATGCCTCAAGTGCCTGAGCGGGTATAGCGAAATTACCATCGGCGCCCATTGTCGTGCGTGTTATGGAAGGTGAGTCTGGTCTTAGATATCCGGCCGTCAACTGGCGCGCCGGCTGCGAAAGGAAGGACTTCTTGAAACAGACGGAGCTATCGTTCCGATCGGCAGGATGTCAATTACGTCGATAAGTCGAAACAGATGGCGGTCCCCTCCAGCTTCGATCACTATATCGTCGGTAGAAATACGTATATCCGTAGCAACAAAGTTTCTTTCATCGCCATCGTCGAGAATGGATACAACAAACATCGAAGTCCCCACGGCTTAAACAGCAAGAACAAGGTCTTCGAGTTTCGTTAATAATATATTAGCCGATTTGCATATTTGTTCGAACGACGCGTTCCAGGGTTATTCTTTGACCGCAAGGCGGGTTCCTCGAAATCATGTGCGAAAAGAGGGCGCTCTATGACGATTGTGGAAGCCCGGAGCTGCGTCGGCCACATTTTGCGGCGGAGGCCGACAGCCAGCCCCTTATTGATGAATGGAGACGTGCCAAATGAAACGCGGCTTCGGTCTTCCGCACGGTTGCTGCGGCGTTTCTCCCCAATGGTTCCACAGGATATGCACAGTCTCCAGACCGAAAAATCTGCGTTGGCACAAGGCGCTAGTGAAGTCCGTCAAAATTGATCCTCCCGACCACATGTAACCGCAACGCGACAGCCTGAGTTTCTCCGCGGTCCGGCATTCGGATAATGCGTGCGTGGACATATACTCAAGTGCCTCCTTGAGCGCGAGCGGCGGATGCTCGGAGGTTGAGACGGCAGGCTGATGATGGCTTGCCGTCTCTTTCCTCTCCGGTCACATAGCCTCCTGCGCTTCTCGGCCACGACGGTCGACCGGTCGAACGAGGTTATTCACTGTCGCAGGTTCACTCGCCACAGTTCAAATCTTCTGGCGAACCAACGATGGAAGTGCGCGCTGTCATTTTCATCACGCGCCGCCCGCAAGGGGCGATCGAAATGGAGGAAATAAATTGAAGGACAGGATCGCTGCCAGTCGTTTGGCCGGCGGCCCGAAGTTGAGCTCGTCCCCATCGCCCGGGTACTCGATATTGGCGGCGCCACCGAGTCTGTACCGGATCGTACAGAGGCGATTTCAGTTGGCCGCGGCTATTTACAACAATAGAAAAAGACGACATCTCCGCGGCCGTCGAATTAGGGCAGTCGGCCCGGCAGTATTCAGCACCGGTCGTTCGATCGATGAGCAGCGAAAAAACCGAGTTCATGAAACCTATCCCTCACCTTAGATTTGGGCTCGTACAATCGGACAACAGATATTCGGTCGTCGATATATTCACCGGCTGGCAGGCGGACTGGAACGGCTGGAAGTTAGGGGGTCTGACCGCCGAAGAGGCTGCAAAATTTGCCGACTTTTTGAATGCGCGCGACCTCCTCAACCGCGGTTGCCTGGCCCCCGACAATGACGGCACTCGAAACCAGTGAACGTCAGTCCTATTATGGAGGGGACCAGACATAACCAAAGCGACCGCCGATTTTCTCCAAGCCCTTCAAAACGAAATGGCGTTCGAGCGCCGTCAGACCATTGACCGCAACATTCAACGCGTCCAAACCCGCCGAGACGGTGTGCTTCCAGAAATGTCTCTGCATTCATGTTCTTCCCCGGCTGGAATCATGTGAGAGAAAAAGCTACACGGACGCCGATGTTCCAGACCATTTCGAAGTCATTTCACCGAACGTTGGTCTGCGAACC
Organism: Rhizobium sp. Root708; assembly: GCF_001429725.1. Classification (GTDB taxonomy): domain Bacteria; phylum Pseudomonadota; class Alphaproteobacteria; order Rhizobiales; family Rhizobiaceae; genus Rhizobium. The sequence continues at coordinate 266,653 of NZ_LMHV01000044.1, forward strand.
GGGACGCGAGCATCAGCCCTAAAAAACCAGGAATGAATAAGTGTAAGTAGACATAAGGTTCTGCGCCATCCAGAGACGGTCGAGCCGCTGAGGGAGTGCACAATCCTCCGTGGCTACAGCTACACTGCTGCACAAAGGCTCGGTTCGTTGGCGTAACGAAAACCTATCTGAGACCAAAAGTCCGCTGGTCGCGTCCTTCTGAAGCCTACCCGCTTTTCTATCGTTCAATCGGCGGGCTGGTCTTTGGTAACCGAGCGGCCTCCTCCTGATCGACATCCTTCGATCCAAGAGATTCGCGAGGTTTGGGTGAACAAATGGCGCGCCTCACCCTGAAGGAGCATCTTGTCAGAGCCCCTTGGGTCAGGCAGCAGCCCTTTAATCAGCGGAAATTGTGGAAATCGTCTCAATTCGGAACAAAATGAACAACAGGAAAGTGACAACATGCTGATCGGATGAAAATTATCTTTGCCTCGCAACACGGGGAAAGATGATGACAACCACAAACGAGATTGCAGACAAGATCGCAGGCGAACAGGGCCTCACGAAGGCGCTGAGCAAGGCGATCGTCGAAGCCGTTTTCGCGGCGATTACCACTGCGGCAACCGCCGGCGCGGAGACTTCCATTCCGGGATTTGGCAAGTTCAAGGTAAAGGAAACGCCCGAGCGCGAAGCTCGTAATCCGGGAACGGGCGCGAGCATCAAGGTTGCCGCGGCAAAGAAGCTCACCTTCGCGCCCGCCAAGGCGCTTAAAGAATCCCTAAACAAATAAAACGCTGACGGCCCCGCTCTTTGGGCGGGGCTGTTTTTTGCCGGCCCCTATAGCCGCGACAAGTCGCGTTTGTGCCCTTCTGCGTTGAAGCTCCCAGAATTATTGATCCCTCGCCCGCCTCAAGCAACCAAACACCGGCCGGCATAGATGTGAGGCAATAAACACGTGGTAGGCCCACCCCACGAGCGTCCCAGCTACGAAGACGACGGCGGCGACAATCATCATTGCTCTCGAATATCCCTGCGCGTGTCCGACGGTCGCCGGAGATGGCTTCAAGCCGTCGGGCGCATCGGGAACTGCAGTGGGCCGTTCTAGCTGGCGAGCACTTTTCGTCGACGGGGATGCTTCGGGGCGCTCAGGCGCCGGAACGACGACCCGCTTCATAGGCCCATCTTCGATCTTCATCGTAAATGCCACCGCATTTTCCTGACGAAGAGCCTCGAGGACGCTCCAAGCGGCCGGCTCCTCGTTCTCCGCGTTTAACAACCGAATCCTTCGTCACCAGACAAAACGGCATGGAGTCCTCGTCCTCGCCTACCTCACCTGTTGTGATGTGGAAATTCGGCGGGGCCGTCAAGCGCTGCGATGATCTGCAGAGCGTACCACGACGAAGAATGCGAGCGCGAGCACGTTCACGTATGAACCCGCCCCCAAAGCAGGAAGAACTCCTCGCGGCGACGATCGTTCGAAGCGTTCGGATCGGCACCCATCGCGATCCGCGCGGAGGCCCGAATGCGAAGGGGGCCGGCACCTCAGCCCATGCTTTTCTTTCCAAAGTCAGGAACAGTTAGGGTATTATGTAGAGCAACAATCCAGTTGCACGTCTATTGGCCGATGGACCGTAAGGACCGACGGATGCCACCGTCGGGCCTTTCGAAATGTTGCCGGTGCGATGTAGCGGTTGGGAGACAGACTTAGGGGCATCCCTCACGCTCGTTTGCTCAATAGGCGAAATGTAAGAATGCCCTTTCAACCAACCCCGAAACGAGATTTGGACCCAATCCGCTTTCGTTAGCGGAACATCGCGGCCTGGTCAGAGTTTCGTCTCAAACGACTTAAGGAGAATCAGATGGTGGGCGACAATGAACTTAGCGCCGGCTTTACCGGCACACCGGCCGAACCGACCACGGGCGCCCGTTACGCGGCGAAAACCATTGCCGGCGCGGTCCGGCGAGAAACCTCGGCCGTTGCCGCGGGTGCAGCAGGGCATCCGCACACGGCAACTGGCGTGCTGGTCGGGATAGCGGCGCTCGGGATCTGTGTCGGATATGTTTTTGGCAGGCAGTCGAATGACGCTCATCGTTACTGGTAAGCACCAAAAGTAGTTGCAGTTCGGGCGCACGGCGTTAGTGGCCGTTCTTTCCCGGCGAATGTCAATCGCACCCGGATCGATGCGTATGTGATCTTCATGCTTTGAGTTTGCCGCCTACGCACGCAATCGCGGGGCGACAAAGCGATGGACGCTGATTTCAACCGCTATTCGCCCAGAGTTTCTGAACAGCGGATCGGATGATGGAAAGGGATTTGGACGAAATGCTTTCTCTGAAAACATTCCGCCTCAGGCCGTTTGACAATGTCAGCGACCCTCTTTTCCCGATACTCATGCATCATCTGCATCACGACGGCGACCATGGTATCGACGCCGGCTTTCGCGTCGGAGGCCGTCCGAAGGGCATTTCTCGTACAGATCGTTCTGCTTGTGATTATCGGGCGGCTGCTTGGAGAACTGATGGTTCGGACCCGCCGACCGGCATAATGGGCCAGGTCATCGGCGGTGTCATGCTCGGGCCCTCCGCCCTGGGTCTTATCTGTCCGAAACTGTAGCACCATCTCTTTCCATCTGCGGAAGGGGGAGCATGCGACGATTGAGGCGATCGCTCAGTTCGGCATCCTCTTCCTTCTCTTGCTGCTGGAATGGAACTGATCTCGAAGTGGCAAGGAGATTGCGCAAAGCGGCGCTCGGTGTCTCGCTGATAGCCGTTCCATTCCCATGTGGCTTCGCGCTTGGGGAGCTGGTGCCGACGAACGTGATCCCAAATAACCTGAATGTGTGCGCTTGAAGCGGGAACCCCGCGCTGTTCCCATCGTTAGTCGGCGCAATCGAAAGCCAAGGAGAGCGCGAGATGTCCGATGACCGACAGCAGTGGATTGCCAAGAGGGCCTACGCTTTGTGGGAACAGGCGGGCCGCCCATTCTGGCAAGACGGGGTGCATTGGCGCCAAGCGGTCCTCGAGCGGGATCTTCTAGAGCAGACGTGCGCCTCGGCCGATGGTGAAGAAGTTCTCAACCGCATCCGACTGCCATCCTTCCAGAAAGTGGAGACCAACTCCACCGTGCTCATCGTCGAGGACGAGGCCCAACTTCGCTACGCGACTGTCGATTTTCTCGAAAATGCCGGCTACAAGACGCTTGAGGCGGCGAACGCGGACGAAGCCCTCGTGATTTTAAGAAGCAACGATATCACGACGCTGTTCACCGACATCGATATGCCCGGAAGCATGGATGGGCTCGGTCTGGTACGAACGGTACGTTTACGTTGGCCATCGACCAGAATTATCGTCACGTCCGGCCTGGTCAAATTGTCCCATCAAGACATGGAGAGTGGAGTGACTTTCATTTCGAAGCCCGCGTCGAGCTTGGAGTTGCTGGGGCTGATGAGCTGAGTCAGCGAAGATGAAATCGGGCGGCTGGCTCGTTCCGGAGCCGAAAATCATTGGTCTGGTCTCTCCAGTGACTGGGTCGGGCACCGGACCCAAGGACGCTGGGACTCGGGCTTCGACACTGAAATTGCAAGCCGGATGGACACACCGCCCGGTCGGCTCCGCGCTTGGTTATTTTCTTGGCGACTGTTGCCAATCCTGCCAGCGAAAATCTCGGGAACAACGGTGCGCTCCCAAGGTTCGCTGTATGTTAAGCAAAAAAGGAAGCACCGATGATCACGAAAATTCTAGGTATTGCCGTTCTCTCTATGGGCTTGGCTAGCGGCGCAATGGCGCAATCAAGCGGCGGAAACGGCAGCGGAAATGGCAGCAGTTCCAGCAATGGCGGCACCAGTGCCGGGAGCGGCACATCAACTGGCCAAAATAGCAATGGAGATGCCACCGGTCAGAACACTCAGTCCGGCGGCGCCAACAAGAACATGAATGGCCAGAACTCTGGCGCCTCCGGAGGAAACGCGAACGATTGCCAGCGGCAGCAGGCGGGCAATACATCCAATCCGTCGCCTAACACTTCAACGAGCCCGACAGACGCGGCAAACGCCTGCAAGTAGTCAAGGTTGACGCTGTAACTTTGACCTCGGTCCATGCGGCGGAAACACATAAGGAGGCGGCGGTCGCCGGCCGCCGCCTTTTCACGGTGATAACGTGACCCCTGGCAGACAAGACGAAGACAGCGTTAGACGAATTGCGCATGCTGATGCTGGGCGCGCAGATACTGCTGGGTTTTCAGCTCCATGCGCCATTCCAGGACGCTTTCAACGAGCGAACGGTAGGTGAGAAAACAGGAGAGATTGGCGTCCTTTGTATCATGGTCGTGGTAATGGGAATCCTGATCGCGCCGAGCGCTCGCCATCGGATTGTCGAGCGAGGCGAAGCGACGCCGGAGTTCAATCGCCTGGTGACAACCGCGTGCTACGCGGTCCTCTTTCCTTTTGCGGTTGCACTCGGTCTGGATACGGGCCTCGCCTTCAGTCCAAGCTTTGGAATGCCCGCGGGGATCACGGCATGCGACCTCGTGACCTGCCTTGCCATTGCTTTCTGGTTCGGACCGCTCATTTGGCATCGAGACGAGGATACGAACGTGGCAAAAGAGCGGTTTGATCGCCTTTTGCGTCAGCTGGTCAAATGACTGCGCGTCACGAAAAAACATGGTCACGGATATGAGAAGGTCCGATAGTAGCTCCTGTGCCTCTTCAGGCGTCGTCATGAGGTAGTCGGCATAGGCCTGTAACGTGTTAGTTCGGCAGACCTGCATCCGACGGATGACACGCCGCATGAGGGTTGCGCGCTTGTAGCTTGCAAAATCGTGGCCGATCCGTGCCCGCAAGAAGGCGACGATCCGCCTAAGATCATTCGCGCTGCCGTTCATGTCCAGCGACCGGACGGCCTCCTTGCTCCCGGCAACCTCTACAATTCGCTCGGCAAGTCGCGTCAAAGGAGCAACGAAGTCGGCAACGCCCGCAGCGATCGCATTTTCAGGCATGGAGGGAAACCCAGCCTCCACGGTTCCTGGACCATGAAGACGCCACCGGCCTCCTTGACTGCCTTCACCCCAATTGCGCCGTCGGCGCCCACACCTGGCAACACGACGGCGATCCCGTCGCCACGCGCCGCAGCGATGGAGCGAAAGAACATATCAATCGGCGCCCGCCTTCCGCGGGGCTCGTTGAATGGCCGGGTGACAATGTGATCGTCCTCAATCAGCAGTTCGCGATCCGGGGAATGACGTAGACGCAGTTCGGCTGCAAAGAGGGGCCGTCCTCCACTTGCAGCACCGACATTCGTGTGCAGGAACCGAGAATATCGCTCAAGGCGCTCGGGTGATCGGGGGATAGATGCAGAATTACAACATAGGCCAAGCCGAGATCGGCAGGCAGGTTACGGAAAAGGTCCTGTAGTGCCTTAACGCCGCCGGCCGACGCTCCGATAGCGCAAATCGGCACTACCTTTCGCGGAGCGGTTGAGCTTGGTTCGGCGTGGTCCGTCATAAGACTTGGCTCCTGAGTAGAAGATCCGAGTCATAGCGAAAAATCCATCGAAGGCGCGCTCATTCATTGCTCCAACCAAGAGAATTCAGCCTGTAAGCATGTGACCCGTCGACTCACGCTTGGCTCTCAATGTTCCATTGGGGGAGGGCGAGGTCTTCCGGGGAGTCTGTCTCGCCGCAAATGCACTCCCCAAGACGCATGTGCTAGCCGCGCTTCGTTATGGCTAAAGATGCCCAGATAAAACCTGGCACTAAAAGCTGCTGGCGCTCTTCAATCTGAAGGTCGGCTTCTTTTTGCTAGGGTGTGATCTTATAAACGGACGGGGGCAAATTGATGCGAACAAGCACGCATACTGTCGGCCAGGCCCTTGCCCAGTCCCGCCCCGGTTGTTGAGCCCGGGGCGTTCTGTGCTGATGAACTCGATCAAGGTTTAGGACTATGCCCGCCTAGATCCGACGATGTGCCAGGTCACGACCAAGGAGGTCTTCTTCATCATCCCTTTGCCTCCCACCGATCGCGGCCGCAGTCGCTGAAATGAACGCTCCAACGAGCAGCGAAATTGCTCCGATCAACGCAATCGTGGCCGCCGCCTTTCGGGCCTTGTCCGCAGCGGCCTTGGCCGCCGTCTTTGCATCATCGACCTGTTTCAGAACTGTATCCACGCGACTGCGGGCATCGGCTTCCGAAAGGCCTGTTCGAGCAGCCACAATACTGGCAATATAAGCCTTGTCGCTATCAGGAACGCTCCCTGCTGCCGCTCCTTGCAACAGGATGCGGGAAATCTGCGCGCTCGCTGCCGCGTCGTCGTTGCGGGCATCCGCGCTTACGCGTTCGGGTCGCAACAGGGCGTCCGTGAAATAGGCAGTCGAAAGATCGGGAGTGCCCTGCGCCGAGGCCGCAGCACTTGCACCGGCCGTCGTGCCCGCCACGGTGGCGGCAGTCCCAACTGCGCTGGCGCCAGCACCAGCAAGCGATGTCAACGAAGATGCAAGGAAGCCGGCAACAAAGATCGTCGCCAGAGCCCAGCTCAAGAAGCCGTGGGCGGTGTCCCTGAAAAACACCTCGTCGGTATGAACCGCTGCCCATTTGGTGCGTAGGCGTCCCGTTAGATATCCGCCGAGAGCGGCCGATAACCACTGAACAACGACGAGCCAGATCGCGGCCGTCATGCCGACGGTTGTCGCCGACATGCTTTCACCGGACCAGGGAGAAACCATCGTCAGGCCGACCCCCGAACCGAGAAGCAGCAGGATCAGCGTTACGCCCGTGGCGGCAACGGCACCGCCGACTATTGGTCCCCAGGACGTGGCGGAACGTGAAGATTCGACTGGGAGAGCGTCTGCCGACGAATTTGTAGAATACGACATGTTGGCTCCTATCGGGCAAAGAGAGCAAGAAGGATGATAATCGGCAGCGGTACCCCAAGCAGCCATAGAAGAAGGCCTCGGCCCATGTTGAAAACTCCTTTTATCTAACTGTTGCGGCCTCCAAACCCGAACGCGAGAAATTTGTTCCCCGCTGCCTTGACTTCAACAGTTAGCGACGACAACGGACCGGTTCGGCCCTGCCACATTGTCGCAAGCGCCCTCCATCTTGCATGTCGCTTGGAGCACTCAGGGCTGGAGTGAAGACCAACGCTATGCGATGCGGCACGCCGGCAGTGCAGTCTGCATCACCGGCGAGAATTGTCGCTCGTCCGCGCGCTATCGTCTCTAGTTGGAACATTACCATGTCACTTTCATCTCACCATGCCGCCGAGATAACGGCGGCTTAGGTTTAGATCCCTGATTGATGGCCTGGAGCTTTACCGTGACTGGAAGCAACACACCTCCAGGCCTGACCGCCTTTTACCGAGCGAGAAGGTGGACGGCGACCATCAGGAGGAGGGCTCCATAGGTCAGGCGCCGGTTGGCGGCAGGTTCTGACTGAAGGTTCGGGCCCATCTCTACGAGATGGGCGATCTCGTCTACCTCGATGCGCAACCGCGACACTTCCTCCCGTGCATAGGCAAGCGCGGCCTCGCGGCCAGCCAGCTCAAATTTAGCGTGTGAGGGAGGATTCGCAGTCTGCAGCTCCTCGTCCTCGATGGACACCCAGCCGTCCCGATTTTGTGATCCCTGCATCATGCCACCTCCGAAAGTCTGTTGTCCCGGCGAAAGGTACGTCCGATCGCCGTGCTCCACGTAGCGCGCTTCATCAGCATCCGCGTGGCGGATGCCAATAGAACAGGCGGGAGCGGACCTTGTTCCATGCCACGCAACAACGGTGCGATAGGACGACGCGCCTTGGCGCGCTGGTCCCCGAAGTATTCGTCCCGGAAGAGCCGAACAAGCGAAATTGTCCGCCACCGTACCCAAAAACATGCGCTACAGCACGGTGTTATAGAGCCGACTTTCTTCAATGGGCGGCAACGACTCGCTACCCTCAGTCCAGCCTCGAGTACCGATGTCCCTTCCCGATCAATCGATAATTAAAAACCGCCTTCTGGCCCGCCTGCCTGATCAGGAATTTTCAAACATCGCACCGCTGCTTGAGCCGATCGATCTCAAGCAGGGATTTGTCATCGTCGAGGCTGATCGCCCAATCGATTACGTCTATTTTCTGTCTGCGGGGATCGGCTCCGTAATTACGGTGTCCTCAGGCAAGCACCAAGCCGAGGCTGGCATGTTTGGTCGCGAGGGATTTTCACCCACATCGGCTGGTGTCGGCGGCACGATCAGTGTCCACGAAGTCTTGATGCAGGTCGAGGGCTGGGGCTATCGCATGAGCCTTGACGCAACGCTGAATGCGATCTCGCAAAATCCAACCTTCGCCAATCTCCTGGCGCGCTTCATTCAGACATTCGCCTCTCAGATTTCCTATACGGCGCTTTCCAACGTAAACTACCAGATCGATACGCGTCTCGCGCGGTGGCTTCTGATGTCGCATGACCGCGTCGACGGTGACGAAATAGCCCTGACCCATGATTTCATCTCGCTGATGCTCGGTGTCAGGCGGCCAAGCGTCACCACCGCGCTCCACGTGCTCGAAGGCTGGAGGTTCATCCTATCGGAGCGTGGCCGCATAACGATCCGCGACCGTCGGGGAATGGAAGAGTTTGCTGGAGATGCCTACGGGAAGCCAGAGGAAGAATACCGTAGGCTTATCGGCGACATCTAAGATAGTCTTGTCAGAGGGATTGCTGCCCTAGAAAAGATCCTTCATCAGGCGGCGATATTCCGCCTCGGGTTTGCCGTACGCGTCATGAGCGAATTCCTCCATCGCCGCGCGATTTCGAATGATGATGTTTCCGCGTTCGGATCGGATAAAGCCGTTGCCCTCGAGGACGTGCAATGAGGTCGTTACGCTTGGACGACGTACAGCGAGCATCAGTGAGATGAACTCGTGGGTCAGGCCGATCTCATTGCCGGGGACTCGATCGTGGCACATCAGCAGCCAACGCGCTAGACGCTCTGTGACGTCATGAATCGCATTTGAAATGGCTGTATAGGTTAGCTGTACCGAGAAAGCCTCGATGGAGCGGATCATCACCTTGGCAAAATTGCGATTGTCGTCCATGAAATCCCGGAAGCGGTCGTAGCTCACACGATAGGCTTGGGAATTCAGCTGGACGATCACGTCGTGCGGACTATCGTCGGCGCTTGCGACCGCGGAGGTCGGCACATAACCGTCGAAGCCGAAAATTCCGGCCTCGGCGCGATTTCCCTCAGGTGTCGTCGCAATGATAGACCCAATGCCTGTAGTCAGGAAATAAATATGGTCGATTGGTTTGCCAGCGTGTGCGAGGACCGTTCCACGCGCCAGATCCACATATTCAAGATCCGCGGCAATTGCAACGTAGTCCTCTTCGGGGAGGATGTTCAAAAGCTTGTTGGTCATTTCGGACTGATGCGGCGAAACCATTGACGTATCCTCTTGGTACTGGCGGGCGGTCTGCGCCCTAGATTTGGTCCCTGATCAAGCGAAGAGCGGTCACACGGGCAGAACGGGCGCGCACCGACAACAAGGATCAAACAGGGGACCGCGCCGCGGAATTCGACGACGGACATTGAAGCCTGCTGCTTGAGACTTGCCGGCCTACCTAACCGGATCGTGGCGCAAAAGTTCCATCGGCACACCCGCCAACGATGCGGTCGTGGTGCGAACCCGAGGATGAGGGGAAGTGGCACAGGGTGTGGGCATTTGTCGAGAAGCTACCAAGACAACCATGGTCGCGAACTAGCCGATCGACGGCGGTTGGTACGTAAACGTACCTGAGAATCTTCTGATATTCTTAACGGCGAGACCATAGCCTTGCATTTAGTAGTACCGGAATGGACTTGCGATGCGCCTAAAATCTTCCCCGCTCCTTGTTGGCTTCTCGCTTGCCGTCCTCTTTGCCGCATTCGTAATGGGGACGATCTACCTGACAATGTTCTGGGCGACGGATCGATCTGACCGGGCGGCGATCGTTCGCCAGGACAGGCTCGTCGAGCTCGCAGTCAGCAAGATGCAGGCATCGATCGCCCACGACCAGGAAAGTGCGACCGTCTGGGACGACGCGGTCGAGCGGGTCACCGCCCATGATCGTGATTGGCTCGACGCCAATCTCGGACGCTGGATGCATTCCTATTTTGGACATGACCAGGCGTTTATCGTGGGCCCGGACGATCGGCTTGTCTACGGCTTCTCGATTGATCAGGCAGATGAGACGAGAGCCTATGTCGCTGTTTCAGGGGCCGCGCAAGAATTGATCGGACCGCTGCGCAAGCGACTGGCCGCGAATGATACATCCGGGGTTACCGACCATACGCTCAGCATCGGCGAGGTCGACGTCTTCCGCATCAGCGATCGGCCTGCCATCGTCAGCGTCAAGCCGATCATGTCCGACACCGGAAATATTATCCAGGCTGCTGGGCGCGAGTACCTGCACGTCGCGGTCCGTTACCTTGACGGAGACTTCGCAACCTCCCTCGGACAGGAGTATTTCTTCAAGGATATGCGGTTTGCCATGTCAGCTGGAGACAATCCACTCCTTCGGTCCTTTCCAGTCTCCTCGAAGTCCGGCGTCGTCATTGGCTATTTCACCTGGCGACCCTTCAGGCCCGGGCATATGGCGTTGCGCGCGACCGAACCCATCCTGACCGTCGGCTGCGCCATTATCCTTTGCGCCGCGACGGGATTGGTCTTCGCGCTTCAGCGGCGATCCAGGCGACTACGGGAAAGCCAGAGCGAACTTCTGCGCCTTGCCCATCATGATCCCTTGAGCGGGCTGCCGAACCGTGCCGCGTTCACGGCCATGGTCTCGAAAACACTGGCAAACTGCGATGCCACGATCCTCTTCCTCGACCTCGACCGCTTCAAGCAAGTAAACGACACGCTTGGGCACGCGGTCGGCGATCGCCTGATCTGCCACGTAGCGCAACGCCTCTGCGCAACGGCCAAGACCGCATTGATGGTTTCACGCATGGGCGGAGACGAATTCACGATGATCGTTCCGGGAACCGATCTAGCCGCGATTGAACGGCTTGCCGAGAGCCTGATTGGCGCCATCCGTCAGCCCTTCGATATCGATGGCCAACCGATCGCAATCGGGCTCAGCATCGGGATCGCATTTTCAGCGGACGGATCTTCGGACGGCATAGACGTGCTGCGGCGCGCCGACATCGCCCTTTATCAAGCAAAGGCCACCGGTCGAAACCGGTTTGTCATCTTTGGCGCGCAGATGGATCAAATGATGAAGGCGCGCCGCGAACTTGAATATGATCTCCGCTCAGCGCTCAAGGATCGCTGCCAGATCGAGGTTCACTATCAACCGATCTTCGGGGCCCGTGAAGGACAGCTTCTTGGCGTCGAAGCGCTGGCGAGATGGCGCCATCCCACAAAAGGTTTCGTCCAGCCTGATGTCTTCATCCAGATCGCGGAGGAGGCCGGTCTGATCACACAGCTCGGCGAGCAGGTCCTGACAATAGCCCTGGCCGATGCAGTCAGTTGGCCGGGGCTTTCGCTTTCCGTCAACGCTTCGGCCCTTGAGTTGCGTGACGAGGACTATGGCAGACGAGTTGGCGATATTATCGACCGCTTCTCGTTCGATCCCACGCAGCTTGAGATCGAGATCACGGAAAGCGCGATACTTGAAGACGAGGCCGCTTGTCGCGACAATATCGAGGTGCTTCGCGGGCGAGGCGTGCAGTTTGCCCTCGATGATTTTGGAACTGGATTTTCCTCGTTCGGTCGCATGCAAAAACTCGATGTCGATCGCATCAAGATCGACCGTTGCTTCGTCGAAGGCTGCGGAACCGTCGGCAGCAATGAAGCCATCGTTCAAGCTATGATCAATCTAGCCCACGCGCAGGGGATGCGAGCAACGGCCGAAGGCATCGAGACCGACGTACAACGAAATCGTCTTCGTGAACTCGGATGCGACGCCCTGCAGGGTTTCCTTTTGTCTCGCCCGGTTGGCTCTGACAAGATCGGCGACATCTATCGGCAAGCAGAGGAAAAGCGGGTAGCGGCCTGGCGCTAGCAGGTTTGGTTCACGCGAGAGGCTGCCTTCGGTTCAGTAATCAGCGCCGAACGCCTCTCGGTATCAATGCGACCACGAGATCGGGAACTTGTCACTTTAGCCAGGGTTATCACGGACGCAGGAACGCATTAGGCCCTCTCCGAAAGTACATGCAAATGCACGTCTATCGCGCCCTTACCCAGAAAATCCGGTCACGGGATCGGTCGCTGTCAGTCTCTACCGAGTTGGTGACCAAATTAGAGACTATCCCGCAAAATTGCTGCCCGGCGGCAAGGACACGATCTTCCCGGGTGGGGAATCGGCGGCTGACGCTGTCTGTCGATTGGCGAGGCAACATCTCTATGCCGACACGGAGCCTGCCTTCGTCGAATTGGGGGAGGGCTGGGGTGCAACGGTGTCTGGGGAACCCTCGTGTGAAAACGGCCTCTCGAGCTCTTAGAGTGCAACCATCAAGCCAGCGCCCAGCCTTCCAATTTCTCAGGTGGTTTATGTTTTCTGATTTCAAGTTGGAGATGATTGATGTCGGCCCGGGCGCCTTGAGGGTGCGCCATGGCGGCTCGGGTCCACCACTTCTCTTGCTGCATGGGCACCCCCGCACGCACATGACCTGGGGCGCCGTCGCAGATCGGCTTGCTGATGATTTCACCATCGTCTGTCCCGATCTTAGGGGCTTCGGCAAATCGTTCCAACCGAAGGATGAACCCGACAGCAAGGGATCGTCGAAACGACAAAAGGCGGTCGACTGCATCGAGCTTATGAAGCGGCTCGGTCACCAGCGTTTCTTCGTTGCCGGTCACGACCGTGGGAGCTATGTGGCCTTTCGTCTTGCCATGGATTCACCCGGTTCTGTCGCAAGGCTTGCAGTCATCGACAGCATTCCGATTGTCGAACATCTCGAGCGCATGGACTGGCGCTTTGCCAGATCCTGGTACCACTGGTTCTTTTTCGCCCAGAACGATCGGCCAGAGGCCGCCATCAACCAAGACGCATCCAAATGGTATGACAGTATCCGGCCGGACCGCATGGGAACGGCCGCCTTCAACGACGTCATGGATGCAATCAACGATCCCGCCGTTGTTCACGGCATGGTCGAAGACTACAGAGCCGGGCTTAGCGTTGACTGGAAGCACGATGTGCAAGACCGCCACGGAGGACGCCGCCTTGCCTGTCCGCTCCTTTGTCTCTGGTCGCGTTACGACGACCTTGAGGAGCATTTCGGTAATCCTCTCGAAATCTGGCGTGATTGGGCCACCGACGTTCAAGGCCATTCGATAGAGAGCGGACACCACGTGGCCGAGGAAAATCCCCAGGCACTCGCTGTGGCGCTTCGGATTTTTTCAAAGCAGGCACAACATAAACACGGCCTCGCCGATCGTGTATGGCTCGGCCAGCCAGTGGCAGCTAGGGCGTATTGGCCGAACGTGGTATCAACCCTATTGTCGCCATGGCCTGCACGCCAGTCGGCTGCTGTGAAATCGGGGTGCCTTCCCGTTCGAGCGTTTTGCGAACCTCGTCCTCATTCCAACCCGCTTCGGTGGCTGCAAGGATCAGCTTTTCCTTCTTTTCCGTATTAGACGCCCGCGAGGTCTCGTCAAGAAACCGTCGGGCGGGCTCAAGGCAGTCGAGGAGGTTGCTGGCGCGGGCCTCCTCGGTCTCGCAGTAGCTTGGAGAAGCGACATATGGCATTTTTAAATCCTCCTTCTTATTATGTGAACGATGGTCGGCCGCCCGATGGCCGCCGACATCGCGTCAGGCAGCCTTTGCGTTGGCAGCGGAGACCGCCAGCACCGTCAGCTTTTTGTCGGTTGCATCCTCCTCGGCGAGGTTCTGCTCGAGGAGCGGTACGGCTTGCTTCATTCCGAGCTGTTTCGCCCAGGCGATCAACGTGCCGTAGCGTGCAATTTCATAGTGCTCGACCGCCTGTGCAGACGAGATCAGGCCCGCGTCGAGGGCCGGCGATCCTTTGAATTCCTCGATGATCTCCTCGCCCTCGGCGAGGATCCCCTGGATGGCTTCACACGTCTTTCCGCGCGCCGCCTTGCCAACTATCTCGAAGACCTGCTCTAGGCGCTCGATCTGTCCCTGCGTTTCATCGCGATGCTGCAGAAAGGCAGCCTGTCCCTCTTCGGACTGGGCGGCTCTCGCCATCTTCGGCAGCGTCTTCAAGATTTGCTTTTCGGCGTAATAAATGTCCTTCAGAGTATCGAGAAAGAGATCCTCAAGTGTCTTCGGCGTGGCCATTTGTGTCCTCGTTGATTGTTGAGCTCTAACTGTCAAACCGCGTTTTCAAACATAAAACTGTGCTGGATGTTCCCATGACCGATCAATCTTTCGGCCGGCCGTCGCGTAAGGTCGAACGAAGACACCGGTTGCAGGTCGGACGCTGCTACGACTTGGCTTCCGTCCAGAGCCGGCCTGAGTTGCGGACCGTGCCTTTGCAAGCTTTACTGACGGCTCCCCCCAATACGCTCACCCTATCGAGGGCTGCGACACAGCGCGGCCTGGACCTCGCTTCCCCATGCTGAGCACCGGCGAGGAACCGATATCTTGCCGCGTCGGAACCATCCCGGTCAGCCAGCTTGAAGCGAAGCGCAGGAGGGACCGCCTGGAGATAGCTCCGTTCGACCTCCAGCTCGAATAAGGTGGAACGGTACCGGCCTCGCCGATATCCAGCCTGCTACCTAAGGGGAACTTTCGCGACTATTTTTCCATCTTCGTCGGTGATTTCGAAACTGCGCGGCGCTCGCCCGGTCCTGCGGCAACCGAGCGCCTTGAGGATCGCGTTTGAGCCGAAGAGAGCCGCGGTAATTGCAGCGTGGGTGTCGGGAAACACAAGACCTCTTTGATCAACCACACAGTCGTCGCCAAGCATAACATTAAAGAAGAAGCGCCCTCCCTCGTTGTTGTTCATCGGATCGAAAGATCGCGTGTAATCGAATGGATGGTCGGAGTGTGCTTCTTCGCCGACATCAAGATGTCCAATTCAATTGCCGATGGTCCGAAGCGAAAGAAGAGATCTTCCGCGGTACTGCGCGAAAGGCGATATTTCTCTTGGAATTCCGCGAGTGAGTAGGCAACGCCGCGTAGAGCGCGACGCCGCTCGAAGGGGCGGTCGCCTTGCATGTCTTCCTCCACAAAACGTCTTTGTCTAATCGATACCGTCCTAAAAGGTTCCCGGAGTGCCTTTTAAGCGGACCCGGTCCCTGGAACCCGCGTCGCGCCGCGACGTCTTGACGATAAGGCAAAGGCAGAGCCACGCGCATGAGCGCGCGTCCGTCGAGCTGTGAAACTTGCGATACGATTCATGGGCTCGGCATCCTACGACCTAGATACCTCCGCGCCATTGCCTGGCGAAAGTCTCTGCTTGCGCGCAGGGCTGATCGTCATGGCTGCCAAGGGAACTTCAGGACGGCATCGTCGTTTCTAAGCCATAGGAGATTTGCAATGCCAACGACCGTCCCGACCGTCCCCAATCCTGCCGAAACACCGCGTGGACCAATACCTGCTCCCGGCATTCCGGACCGTACGCGCGAGGATCCGCCGCCCACCCCAGTTCAAGATCCGTCGGACACGAAAAATCCCAACGATCCGCCGCGAAATCCGGCGCTTATCCCGATTGGCGATCCGGCGGGGGCCGCATAGGCCCTCAACTCCGTGTGCGTGGGAAAGGGTCAATTAACGCCGTACGAACATCGACCGGCCGGAAATCCTCAGACATCCCCAACATTCAGAAGACCGACACTCTCGCGCCGAGCGTGCTTGTTGATTGCCTCGGCTCTCAAGATCAAGCGTTCGACGTAACGCCAGGATAGGCACTCTTCCGCAGTAGGCTCGCAAGGTGTACCGCATTGATCGCAAGCACAACGTTTTGTGCCACTGCTTCGGGCACGGTCTTGAGATCGCGAAAATTGGTACTACCCATCGCCTCGCCAACCCAATAGGCGACGGCGCTTGCCGGGATTGTAAAGCCAACATCGTTCAGCGCCTGGTAGATTTCTGCCGAAACGTGATGAGCGCCATCCTCGTTTCCTACGACACAGACCACCCCTACCTTGCCATACGAAACCATCCGGCCCTTGTCGTCGATCTCCTCGAGGAACGCGTCCATTCTTTCGAGCGCACGTTTTGCGACGCTCGATGGCTGGCCAAGCCAGATGGGGGTACCAAGGACTAGGATGTCGGCCGCAAGAAGCTTCTTGCGAATGGCGGGCCAATCGTCTCCCTCTCCTTCATCCGACGTTACTCCAGGCATGATGTTGAAATCGGCAAGCCTGACAATCTCGTGACTCACGCCATATTGTTCCAGAGCCTCGAGAACCAAGCCTAGCATCCGCTCGGTGGAGGACGCAGATGCATCGGTGCGATTCAGTGTTGCGTTCAATGCGATTGCCTTCAGAGCCATTGATGATTTCCTCCTTGCGATACGGTCCACGGGCAGCAACTGGGGACGACAGCGTAACTGGTCCGTTGGAAATGGACGGAGGCCCGATGAGCCTCCGCCTGGGAGAAAGTCAGTGATTGTCCGGGCACGCGTCGCTGACCGAGGCGCCGCCGCTACCGCCTTCAGTACCCACGGCGCCGGGCGCCGGGTCGACCGGGCAGCGCGAGCGGTCGACCGTTCCTGTGGCATTCGTGTTGCCGCCGGCGGTACTATTGGTGGAATTTGGGTCAATCACCGGCGCCGATGTACCGGTCTGCATCTGGACATCGCCGGAGGCGCCGCCGCCTGCATCCTTGGTGGACCTGTCGCCAGCCATGTTGTTCGGAACTGGATTGGATTGCGCGAAGGCTGTGGACGCCATTCCAAATGACAGGATGGCTGCAGCCAGAACGTTCATCTTCATCAGGTGTCTCCTCGTTTGGGATGTTACGAGATGCGAACCCTGGCGCGGGGTCCTTGTTCCGCTCAACCGCGATTTAATTCGTCACAGCGATCTCAACAACAAGGTGCCGTCAAGTGGTCGGCAAGGCGCAACGCGAAAGCGACAGCCGGCAATGTGGGGTTGGCCTGGCCGGATGTCGGAAGGATCAAACCTCTCGCAATGAACAGGTTCTTCAGGTCGTGGACCTTGCAATTTCCATCCACCACCCCGTTCGGCGATTGCTCGACATGCGCGTCACGCCGACCTGGTGATATCATCGAGCGCTTGTGCACAGACGAAAGATTGCAGCTCTCGCCGCAGCCAAAGAAAACCAATGGCCCCTTTCGCCAGTTCGACGCTTGCAACGATCCATGGCGAGATGGGCGGCGATCACCGACCGAGGAGGCGATGTTCCAAACCCTGTCGCTCCGCGGACCCTTTGGTGCGAGTTTCGTTGATCGCTACTTGTCGTCGAACGGTTCCGGTATCGCCATCGTGAAGCCTCCGATAGCTCCAACATCGTTCATCGCGAGTTTTCCATCAAATTTTAGGCCGCCAGCGACAAGTGAGCCGAGCCTGACATCCGATGACTGGTCCAAACGTTCAGTCTTCGGGTTTCGTCGTTTTCGTACAGAACGACTCACGGGCGGTGCTTCGCATTGATTCCCGCGCGCCATCCTGACAGATTTGGTTCTCACGCCGTCTCAGCAGGAGTTTGCATGGTCTCGCTCGCACTGTCCGATGGTGTATTCGAACCTCACCCCACGGCCGAACGGCAGCGCTTTCGTCGAGGGAAGTCGAAAATCGAAGGTTATCGCTTTCTCGTCGTCGAGGACGACCTTCTCATCGCGATGGAGGCGGTCGAGAGACTTTCGCTACTTGGCATGGAGGTCCTTGGCCCAGCCACAACCGTCGCAGACGCTGTGCAGATGATCGAACACGGCCCTGCAATCGATTGCGCGCTGCTGGATTTCAACCTCAATGGCGAGATGTCATATCCTGCGGCAGGGCTGCTCAGGATGAAACAGATCCCCTTCGCCTTTGTAAGCGGATATGATGACTGCGTGCTGCCTGGATTTTTCCGGGACGCCCTCGTCTGCAGCAAGCCGGCAGATTGGGAGACGATCGCAATGCTTGTTGCTCACAGTCGAAGACGCGCAAACCTTACCTTAGATCGGGTCTCAGCCTCTTCCGCTCCGTCTTGAATAGATAGCCAGTCAGAGGCACTCGGTTATATCTTGTCGTGCGAAGGTGTTGCCCCATCTATCCCGGATAAGAGCACGGACAGAGCTGAGGTGCCGCATGATTGCGCGAGAGGCCCTTGCCGGGAAACGCATTCTTCTGGTCGAAGACGATTACTTCACCGTTACCGAGCTATCCTCGCGGCTAGCCGAGATGGAGGTCGTCGTCGTGGGCATGTCGCCTACGGTAGCGCAAGCGTTGGAGATGATCGCTTCCACGCCTGACCTTGACGGTGCGATCCTCGATATCAACCTCGGTGGCGAAATGGTGTTTCCGGTCGCGGACGAGCTTGAGCGACAAGGACTACCATTCGTATTCGCGACGGCTTATGCCCCGGAAATCGTACCGGCGCGCCACGCCGACAAGATCGTGCTGCGCAAGCCTTTAGACGACGAAGGTCTGGCGCTCGGACTTTCGAGGTCATCCAAGCCAAGGCCGGTGTCAATCGAGGAGGCGTCAGGCAACCAGATCCTGGCCCTCCTTCCAGAGCATATTCTCTCAGAGCTCCTCCCGGTCCTTCGTCACGTTCAGGTGCCAAGGGGCGCAGTCCTCGAGGTTGCCGGCCAGTCCATCAGCCGGGTGTATTTTCCGCTTGATTGCATCGCCTCGCTCGTCGCCGTCGGCTCCGCCGGGTCGAGGATCGAGACGGGCCTCATTGGAAGGGAAGGCATGACCGGCACCGGGATCGCACTTGGCGACGAGCGCACACCGCACGAGCTTATCAATCAGATTGAGGGCGCGACGTTGGCTATGGCGGCTCACGATTTCAGGCTCATGTTGAGGAAATATCAGGCACTAGACGTTCTGGCCGGCCGCTTTGCCCGCTCACTCGGCATCCAGGTCAGTCATACGGCGCTTGCCAACGGAAAGTTCGACATTCGTACGCGATTGGCCAGGTGGCTGCTGATGGTAGATGATCGTGCTGGCACGAGCGCCTTCGGGCTGACCCACGAGTACCTGTCGATCATGCTCGGTGCAAGGCGTTCCTCCGTGACGGAGGCAATCCACATCCTTGAAGGCGAGCATCTGATCCGGTCATCCAGAAGCAATCTGGAGATTAGAGATCGTCCTCGGTTGATAGAGTTCGCCGGCGAGGCCTACGGAACACCCGAGGCGGAACATCGGCGATTGATGTCCCTTCCCGTGGTCTCGACAAATGCTCGTTCTAGAGCCTTGGCTCAAGCGATCGGATAGTTGCCCAGTGCTGTTGATGCCGCGAGTGGATCCGTGTTTGCGATACCACACCATTCAGACACGATCGATCGTCTCGTTTGGCTCGCAGAGAACCGTGACAATGGAACACCCTGCTTAGCCCAGGGGAACTTTTGTCCGACAGCGCGGTTTTTAAACCAACGAAGATTGGTTGTGGACCGACATGGCAAAGATTGCTGATGATCCTGTTGAAGCAACGGCACGCTCCCCCGGGGAGAGGAAAACCAAGAGGAAGGCGGCAAAGTTTGTCATCATCTTGATTGCCGGTGTCGCCCTCGCATTTTTCTTCCTCTATCTTTGCATTATTGTGTGGGCGGCCTTCGGATCTCACTAGATAAGAGCAACGCGCACGGGGACGCCGCCTCCTTTCGTTGAGGCGAAGTCCCGTCAAACCGCCGGAAGGCGCAGCCCGGCCCCCCTGTGAACACGTTCCAGGTCATTTGCCGCACCGGCGGGCCCATTTGCCCTGAGATGCGGAACCTTGTTGAACCGGTTGGTTAAAACGACGTCGTCCATCGACATAGGAGATGATCATGCTGAAATCGCTTCTGAAGGAGATCATTGGCGCTGTGCCCAATAGTTCGGAGCGTGCCGAATGCCTCCAGGCTTTTCGCGGCAAATGCCGCGTACTCGTTCTATTCGAAGGGGCTTCTGACGACAGACCGGAGATCCAGGAAGGTTATCTCACGGACCAGCAGGAGGTCTTGGCGTCGAATGATATAGCGTTGCTGCGAGTTGCCGGGGGAGGCGTCTTCTCAAGCCTCGAAACCCCGGTCGATATCAGCGTCGACGATCTGCGGGCTGACTTGAACGGCCCATCGCCGGAGGACTTCGAGGCCGTTTTGGTCGATCGTGACGGAGCTGTCGTTTTCCGTTCTAAGGCACCTGTTCAGTTGTCCGCGATCCTGTCGGCGCTCGACAGTGTTTCAAACCGGAGTAACTGAAGCTCGGCCTGCAAGCGCAGGAAGATCCGCGACCCTGCCTGGAATCTCGCAATGGGCTCAGACGGTAGGTCAGTACTACCGTTTGGTTCTTGCGCAGCGCCTCAACCTATTTACTCTGCGTCGGCGCCGGGTGAAAACTCCGATTTCACGGATCGGAAAAACCAGGGTGGGTTAGCGTCAACAGCAGGATATTGTACCCTCTGCGAAGTGTTTCCAGCCGACCGCCGAAACTAGATTGTCACGGCCTCGCCATAGGTTCGGGCCCCGAGCGAAGAAAGAAGATGCGCGCGTGCCCGTCCGACCCGGCTTTTTACGGTGCCGACTTCACAGCGTTCGCGGTGCGCAGTTTCTTCACAGGACATGCCCGATGCGACATGAAGAAGCGTTTCCCGGTAAAGCGGTAAGAGTTGGGCGATTGCTTTTTCAACGTCGCGGCAATGGAGCGAGAGATCCTGCGACGCCAATACCGCTAGTTCCAACAAGGCGGCGTCCTCAGCAGCACCTAGCGGACTGCGCTTTGACATGCGAGAACTGGTCAGGAACGTGTTTCGCATGATCGTGAATGTCCATGATTTGAGGTTGGTGCCCGGCGCAAAGCGCTCCTTGTTCGCGAGTGCCTTGACAAGCATTTCTTGCACTAGGTCGTCTGCATCGCAGGAGGTTCTTGTCAGCCGCAAGGCAAAGGCACGAAGTGTGGGAAGCAGTGTAACGAGTTCAGGTTCCAACAGGCACGCTCCATCGTTGACGCAACGAAACAATGGACGCCGTGACAAACCGTTCCTGGCCTTTACCGTGGGGTCTGCCAGCGTACGATGTGAAGGACATTCACCGTATTGAAGGTGGGACTGGCGCCAGACCTGAGCGATCAGTGTTCCTTGCCGACCGGCGCGTGCATCGGCTTCATTGGATCGACGCCACGGCGACGATCGATCCAGCGCATAACCGGCGTAAGCGCAACGCCGTGTACAATGATCGATATCAGAATGATCAGAAAGATGGTTGCCCAGACGGTTTCGATCCCTTTGAACGATGCCCGTCCCGATGCATAGGCAAGGTAATAGATCGAGCCCAGTCCACGAATGCCGAAGACCGATACGATCACCTTTTCAACCCGTGGCTGCGGGCAACCGAGCAGACTGACCCAGCCGGCCAGCGGCCTGACGACCGCAATAACCAAAACTGCGACCAGGATGACTTTCGCGTCGACGAGCTGGAAGAGGGTTTTTTCCGCGAGAACGGCTCCGAAACACACCAGCAAGACCATCATCAGCAGCCGCTCGATCTTCTCGCCAAAATCGTGAAGCTCGCCGTGGAAGTCATTGTGCCGCTCGACGGAACGTAGCGTCAGCGCCGTGACGAAGACGGCGACGAAGCCATAGCCGTGAACGATCTCGGTCAGGCTATAGGAGATGAATGTGAAACCAAGCGCCGCCAATCCATCACCTGTCCTCGCAATCTGGCCTCCAGCCGGCACCTTGAACGTGAAAAATCCAAGAATGCGTCCAACGAGCCAGCCCATCGCAATACCTGCCGCGAGCTTCCACACAACGTCTATCACCAACCATTGCCATATCCAGGGCTCGCCCGATGCGCCGCTGGTAGCAATTGCAATCGCAGCCATGACGAAAGGAAAACTGAGGCCGTCGTTCAGTCCCGCTTCCGACGTCAGGGCGAAGCGGATGTCGTCCTCCTCGCCTGTCTGGGGGGGCCGACCTGGACGTCGCCGGCGAGGATCGGGTCCGTCGGGGCAAGAGCTGCACCCAGGAGAAGCGCCGACGATATGCCAAGCCCGAGAACCGTCCACCCAAGCAACGTGATAGCCGTGATCGAGATCGGCATGGCTATTCCAAGCAGACGCCAGGTGATTTGCCAACGCTGCCAACTGATCGGGCGGTCGATTTTCAGCCCTGCTCCCATCAGTGCGACAATGACCACGAGTTCCGTCAGGTCTCCGCAAGGGTAACGTTTTCGAGAGGGTTGGTCTGTGGGATCAGGTCAACGGGGGACCACGCGAGACCAAAACCGATGAGAATGCAGCAAATCGGCAGCGACAGCGGCATGTGCCTGACAACGAGCGGCAGCCACGTCGTCATGAGGACGACGAAGCCGAAAACAAAAAGAGTGACGATGTAGCTGTTCACCGACGTGCTCCATGTGGAGTGAGAGCGAACGCGGGAGCGCATGACACGTTCCAGGACTGGGACGACTATGTTCGGCCCGTTTAT
The DNA here is from genome assembly GCF_001429725.1 of Rhizobium sp. Root708. Lineage (GTDB taxonomy): Bacteria > Pseudomonadota > Alphaproteobacteria > Rhizobiales > Rhizobiaceae > Rhizobium. Next base: position 289,120 of record NZ_LMHV01000044.1, read on the forward strand.
CAGGGTCGTTTGGAATTACGATCGATCGTGGGCGCTCATCTGGTCTTACAACCAGGGTTCAGTGCCCATCGGCAAGACGACATCAGGAGACTCAATCACCTCGATGAGGTCACGTAGATGTTCTGGAACCAATCCATCGATCAAAAGCGTTTTCGTCAACGGCATCTCGAGAAAGATCTGAAGAATGTTCGACCCGGCAAGGGGAGGCATGCCCGGAGCAAATCGCGGTGCGATGAGGCGGGTCGGACTCCGCGTCCGCTCGTTTTCGCGCCAGACAGGGGCAAGCCAGGCCCTCCCTTTCCATTCGACAAAGTCGATGCTCATGATGCATCCCTCGACCGGCAAGACCGCCGCTCCTTCATTTGAACCTCGTCCATTGCCGTCGCTCTCGTCGCTGTCGTTTCGCGACCGCCGATAGCACGAGTTTTCGATCGCTGTTTTATGCGTACGGCGTCGTACCCATGGTCATCCAACTGGTCCTGTCCGCTAGCGTACCGACTTGAACTCTTCCAGCGTCGAGGCGTTTCTTGCGCTGCAAGACCATTCCAAAAACTTGGGGCGGCCGGCCCTTTCTGGTGGGCTATGTTGCCCGTGCATCCGAATGTGAGACGAACAATGACAGAACCCATTCAACGGGGACCAGGCTCCCGCTCGACGGCAGCGCAACGATCGGAAGCGCGCGAGGCGACCGAGAAGTTCGTTCGCAAGGCGGTGGAAGAGGAAAAACGAAGGCGAGAGGAAAAGACAACCCGGCTTAGGGCGGCGCGCCTGCAGGCGCGTAAGCTACAAAGCCCGGATTGAATATCTGAGGCGATCTTTGCGAACGATATTCTCCCTGCCTAACACGCTCGCATCGATTGTAGCATTATCTGGAAAACGAACCACGCATAGCAGGACTCGCTAATATACCAACCGAGATATAAGAACATTCGAAAAACGGATGCGAAAAAAAGCAACAAGCCCGTCGAGACGCGCTGCAACGAAAGGCATGGGTAGCAAAGTTTGGTCGGTTTAAGGCCTTTCGCAACGCGACGTAGGAATAACAACGGTCGTGCGCCGCAGGTGGGCGAGGCAATCGGTCCACAGTCAGCCAATGAAACTGCTCGGATAGACGATCGATATCAGCCAAGCGCTAGCTGGATCCATCTTTAACAAAGCCGAAGAGGTTCCCGGTTGTCTAACGCGGCTTTTCGGGAAAGAACGCGAGTGTCGCCTGCGCGACCACAATACCCTTGATAGATAGCTTGGTCGCATCTCCTTATTTTCGATCGCCATAGCGGGAACTCGCGACGTATCTTGGGGTTACATGCCCGAGAAAGGAGACTCCGATATGGCTATGAACCAATCAAGCAACGGTGCCCCGGGTACCACCGATCAGTCCCCACGATGGGAAGGGCCGCAAGAAAATAAGCCCCCGCGGCTACCTTCCTGCAAAGGACAATCCCGACGAAGTGCATGATGGCAATGACGAGACCAATCGGGATCCTCGCGTCAAGGACGTTTCCGACGGCCTTAAGCAGAAAGGCGAGTGAAATGACGAATGTCGAAAAGGATGCAACGGGCCAGTTTGCGAAATCCGTCGCTGACCGAAAGTCCTCCGGTGTGAGCAGTGCGAAACCGACGGTGGTCACGGGATCTGAAGATGCTACCGTCCATAAAACGCCCCCCGGAAAGAAGCCTGCGAAGGATTGGGATATAAATTACGATCCGTCCGACATGAACGAGGGCCGGTCACGGTAGTCGGCGGGAGATTTCGGGCCTCCCGTTTAAAAAGTCGCGATCTCCAGAGCTTTTTGAAGGCCTCTGGGAACCTCGGTGGCAGCAAGGTTAAGCGGCGGGACATGGCAGTGCCTGCGTTTGTCGTGTCTTGTCAGCAGGCGCCCTCCGGTTTCCCTCCCAAGCCGGGGGCGCTTTTCACGTGGAAACGATCCTCACAGGGGTTGAGTCCAAATCCGACAAGGTATGATTTGTATCGAGCGTCTTGGTGAAAGAGTGCGAAGAACGGCGAGGGACGAAGGAAGCCGCATCTAAAGCGCTAGCAGGGCAGCCGGAAGCGCCAAGTACCGCTGGTGCCCGAGCGTTTTCTGACAAACACACCGGCTAGCGCCTACGCTCAGTCATTTCTTCCGAGGTTGTTCGAGCTGTCGGCCTGCTGAAATCTGCGTTCCCGATCGCGCCGCCGAAACTGCTTCGAGCAATGTTCGGGCGGCGTTTCGCACTTCTCCTTGGAACGCCAGGTCGTTTTCATAGGAAACATGGTTCGTGGCGTAAGGCTCCCAATAGCCGATATATCTGTCCAGTTCGGCCGCTGTGCCGGCGGGGATAAGCTCCATCGATTTCAGCCAGTCCGAAAGGCTACGTCGAACGTTTTCCGCGCCCTCGGTATCTCCGTGAACGATGACTGAGAACAGGCGCCCCGCAAGATGGCGCGGATAATCCCACCCATTCATCTCGAGCATCTTTGCTTCTACGGCGTGCTTGCCATGTGTGGACGTCGGATCGGGATTGCCGCCATCGGCGCAGACGAGCCTGTCCATCATCAGCTTGAGCGGCGACGACGTCTGGTACCAGTTCACCGGAGTGATGATCATGATGCCATGAGCCTCGACCCATAGGGGATAGATATCGTTCATCCAGTCGTGGACCTGGCCGAGCGAGTAGTTCGGGTAGCACGAGCACGGCCAGTGACACAAAGCGGCCGATGTCGAGAAGCATGCTTTGCAGGGATGTATATGGCGGCCGTACTCGGAAGCTACGCGACTGAGGTCGAGGACCTTTGTCTCCACGCCGGGTTGCTGATCGAGCAGCGACCGCGCAAGCTCGACCATGCGATAGCTCTTCGACAGTTCGCCCGGACAGGTATGCTCGCTTCGCGACGAGCCGTTGACGAGCAGAATGCGATGCGGGTCATCGGATTTCTCATACCGCTGTCTCGCCTGGTCGATTGCGTCGCGCGCAGTGAGCCAATCAACAGAGAGCTCATAGCCCGGATCTGCGAACTCCGGGCCGGCGACCCTTGTCCTTGGGCTCTTTCGGGAGTTTTCGTACGCGTCCCAGGCAGCTGCGGCAACCTTCGCAAGCTCTCCGTCGAGTTCCCCGTAGGCAGGGTCGGAGAACTGGTTGAGAATGCGTCTCTTGAATTCGGTCTCGTCGAGGCGCGGGCTTGGACTACCCTTGCGTGGTTCTAGATCGGCGGGTGATGCGGCCTCTACCTGGGTCATAGGAACTCCTTTCGTGCCCGACCTAACGCCGGGCCCGCTCTCGCCTTCCCGTGGGTACGTGGCATAACGACGTTTGTCGGAGGGCCTTGCCTCCTCGCGGGCGGAACCTATCTTTTCCGCAAAAAACAGAACGAGCGAATTGCCGCCCCGATGACCGAAACCACGAGAATCTCGATCGAAGACCGGTACCGGCTCCTGATCGATAACATTACCGATTACGCGGTCTACATGCTCGACGTTGACGGCTACGTCAGTAGCTGGAACCCGGGCGCCAACCGCTTCAAGGGCTACCCGGAATCGGAAATCCTCGGCAAACATTTCTCCCGCTTCTATACCCCTAAGGACAGGGCCTCTGGCTTGCCGGAACGGGCCTTAGCAACCGCGGCCGCGCAAGGCCGCTTCGAGGCCGAAGGATGGCGGGTTCGCAAGGATGGACGGCAATTCTGGGCGCATGTAGTCATCGATCCCATCCGCGACAGCACCGGAGCGCTCATCGGCTACGCCAAGATCACACGTGACCTCTCCGAGCGAAAGAACGCCGAAGATAATCTGCAAAAAAGCGAGGAGCAGCTGCGGCTCCTCGTGCAGGGGGTCACGGACTACGCAATCTTCATGCTGGATCCGAAAGGACACGTGACGACTTGGAACGCTGGCGCTCGACGCATCAAGGGCTACGAGCCCGATGAGATCATCGGCCGGCATTTTTCAGAGTTCTATACCGCGGAAGATCGCGCCGACGGACTGCCAGCCTTGGCGCTTGAAACCGCCGCCAGGGAAGGACGGTTTGAGCGGGAGGGTTGGCGGCTGCGCAAGGACGGAACTCGGTTCTTCGCCAATGTCATCATCGATGCGATCCATGCCGATGACGGTGGGCTGCTTGGATTTGCAAAGATAACGCGGGACATCACCGAGAAAAGGAATGCACAGGAGGCGCTGGACCGCGCCCAGCAGGAGCTCTTCCAGATCCAGAAGATGGAAGCCGTCGGCCAGCTGACGGGAGGCATGGCGCATGATTTTAACAATTTGCTGATGGCGGTTCTGGGAAGTCTCGAGATTGCGCGGAAGCGCGCAGGCGAGGACCACGCCGTCGTCGAGCTCATCGATAACGCCATACAAGGAGCAAAGCGCGGTGCGGTCCTGACACAAAGACTGCTGGCGTTTTCACGTAAGCAGGCTCTCAAGCTCGAAAGTGTCGAGGTATCGGACCTGGTACGGGGAATGGCCGAATTGCTTCAACGAGCAATTGGACCGTCGCTTGAGATCGCAACCCGGTTTCCGCTTGTTCTTCCGCTTGTTCGTGCCGACATCAATCAGCTGGAAACAGCTGTACTCAACCTTGTTGTCAACGCCCGCGACGCGATGCCGGCCGGCGGCACCATCACCATTGCGGCGCGCCAGGCCGCGCTGCCTGGCAGTCTAACGGACCAAGCTCATTACGTCTGTCTCTCGGTCGAAGATAGCGGGGAGGGGATGGACCAAGCGACGCTCAGCAAGGCAACGGATCCGTTTTTCACCACCAAGGGCGTTGGCAAGGGTACCGGTCTTGGGCTTTCTATGGTTCAGGGATTGATGGAACAGGCAGGCGGCAAGCTCGCACTGATCTCCTCACCTGGCGCTGGAACCACGGCGGAACTTTGGCTGCCCGTCGCCGATACGATGGAACCAGCAATCCCGACAGCTGCCGACGTCGCCCCGTCGACGCCGCCCCCCGCCGATCATCCTTCTTTGGCCGTTCTCGTTGTCGACGACGACAGCCTGGTCTTGATGAATACCGTTTTGATGCTCGAGGATCTCGGGCACTCGACCATGCAGGCGGGGTCGGGTGCGGAGGCGCTACAGATACTGGAGCAGGGTCCATTGCCGGACATCGTCATCACCGACCATGCCATGCCGCGAATGACGGGAGCAGAACTTGCCCGAGAAGTTTCGCACCGCTTTCCTGAAGTTTCACTGGTTCTCGCGACCGGGTACGCTGAGCTTCCATCGGATCATGGAGGTGACCTTCCGCGCCTCTCGAAGCCATTCACCCAGGCCGACTTGAGCGAGATGCTTTTGAACGTCGCGGCCCGCGAACTCGGTTAGAGCCGCCGAGGCGCGGGAACTACGCGCGGCAACAGTCTCATTCGGTCGGGAACTTCGGCTGCGAGCGGTTGTTTGGCTATGCTGGATCTCACGGTACCAGTCTAGGCAGACATGCGCTCATTGGAACTGGAAGCAAGTCTCGGAAACCCAGGGAATTGGATACATCTTTGCGTGGACATGCAAAGGGTGTTTGCCGAACCGACGCCATGGCACGTTCCTTGGATGGCGCGGATCTCGCCAGAGATTGTGGAACTGGCCGGCCGGTTTCCGGCCCGCACCATATTTACCCGCTTCGTGACGCCTTTCTCGCCGGAAGTGATGCCGGGCATGTGGAAGCCCTATTATGAAAAATGGCGCGACATGACGCGGGAACGCATGCCGCATGAGCTTTTCGGAGTGGTCCCCGAGCTGGCGGTTTTCGTTCCCCCGGAAGGATATTCGACAAGATGACCTATTCGCCCTGGGTCGACGGTCGCCTTCATCGGAATCTGCAGAACGAAGCTGTCGACACATTAGTGGTCACCGGTGGGGAGACGGATGTCTGCGTTCTGGCTGCGGTCCTGGGCGCGATAGATCTCGGCTACCGGGTCATTGTCGCCAAGGACGCCGTCTGCAGCGCCGACGATGATACCCACGATGCCTCTCTCGAGCTCTTGGCCAACAGGTTTTCCGTTCAGGCGACACTCAACACGACAGAGGAAATACTGGTCGCACTCACCTAGGCTTGTGGCTCGTTTTGTACACCAGAGTACCAAGCACGGTGGCTTGGGAACGTCTGAATGAAGGAGCGCGTTGGCTTCCGCCGGGAAATGAAGACACACATGAGCGACAACACGAAATCCAACTTTTTCTCCAAGTTTGCGACCACGATCGCCGAGTGGTCAGGACGCCCAGCAACATTTGCATTGGCGGTTGCCCTGGTATTGGTTTGGGCCGTCAGCGGCCCCCTATTCGACTTTTCGGAAACATGGCAGCTCGTGATCAATACGAGCACGACCATCATAACATTCCTGATGGTTTTCGTGCTCCAAAACTCGCAGAACCGCGACGGGAGGGCACTTCAGGCGAAACTCGATGAATTGATCTTGACCTCGCAGGCCCAAAACAAGTTCGTAGGCATCGAGAAGCTTGACGAACGCCAACTGAGGGAAATGAGCAAAAGTCTCGCAGAGAAGGCCGAGTGCGTCGAGGATGTCGCCAACGACAAAGCCGACGCGGGATAACCTCTTCAGCCTTTTAGTCAAAAACGGGGTATGCACATCCCCGCCTTGCATGTCGCCGGCGGGGCGGCCGGTGGATCGCCTCTCGCACACCACCGCAATTTAGTCGGACGTGATTACGGGATGCTTCGGCGCCGCGTTTGGTGCAACCGACTTCAGCCAGGCTGCGGCTTCCGGTGCGGTTTAGTCGAGCAACCTACGCTGCCGATTGGGTTGTCAGTCGTCAAAAACGACAATGACGCCGGGCTTCACCATGGCGGCGAGTTCCTCGGCGTCCCAGTTCGTGAGGCGCACGCATCCATGCGAACCGGCTTTGTCGATGAGGGATGGTTCAGGCGTGCCATGGATGCCGTAGGTTGGTTCGGAAAGATCAATCCAGACAGATCCGACTGGATTGTTCGGCCCGCTCGGCAGCCGGAGCTTTCTGGTGTTCTTACCCTGCTGGAAATTGATTTTCGGATTGTACTCGTAGGTGGGCTCTCGCGCGACGCCGTTCACCTTGTGCTTCCCGGTGGGAGACGGGTTGTCGCTGCTTCCGATCGTGGCTGGATAAACGGCGAGGATCGTCCCGTCTTGCCCTAACGCGACCAACTGGCCCTTTTTCCGATGGGCTTCGATCCGGACAACCTTGCCGGTGACCGGGGATCCGATATCTGCCACGGAAATGGTTTCCCCCACCGCGAACGACGCTCCGGGGTTCAGCGCCTGAAGCAGGTCCAAGTCCATGTGAAACCGTTCGGACAATTTCTCGGCGATACTTGTGTAGCCGAGATGCTCCATTTTAGCCTGCTCCGCATAATCCTTGGGAATTTCCCTCACGAGGTGAGCGCCGTCATCAGGAGCGATGATGTAGTGCTCGATGACCGGCTTGGCATCCTGAAGGCCGGCGATCACGTCGGCATCCGGCTTGCCATCAGGAGCAAGCCGTTGCATTGCTTCAAAACCAGCGACCGCCTTGCGGAGATTGTCACCATCCAACCCGTCGATCACACCCGGCGAGACGCCGGCACGATCCAGGAGGACCTGAAGATGGACGACGGCAGGATCGGGTGTGGTCTGTGTCACCTGATCCAGATCACCGCCAAGCGACCCGATATCGGCACTATTGACGGTTTCGGCCGACAGGTCGCCAGCTTCGGCCGAGGTCGTCCAGAGCAAGGAAATCAACGAGACGATGGCGATGGAGTTTTTCACGGGGAGCCCTTCTCATTCGTATTGAAGTCGATACGCGCGGAGCGAAAAACGACATCCCCAGGCTGCCGAGTCAAAGGTACTCGACTTCCCCTGAGCCGCACAGCCTGTATCCATGATCGCCTCCGAACCCTTGATTGCGGATTGAAAGCTCAAAAGTCGCGATTGGTTCCGTCGTCGAATTCAAGATTCTCTTATCGAGTATGCGCCAATGCCTCTACGCCAATCACCCGCCGGAGTTTGGGTGTGGCAATCCCCGAAGCGCCGCCCCTCATCGCCTTTTAGATTCCAAGAGCATTGGTTGCGCGCCTGGATCCCAACACTGCTGCCACCATTGAAAGATGAACGCCAGATGAACAGAATCTCGCTTCAAGCGTTGACCCTTTCGATAGGAGACAGCAATGTTTGGCATTCATTCCGCGGATACGATCTGCATGAAAGGTCAAATTGCCGAAGTGGCGTCAATGGTCGCGACGGCAATTGCATACGAACAGAAGATGGGAGGAGCGTCGATAACGGTGACGGACGATTGCGGGGTTCTAGTTCTGGAAGGACAAGCGTCGCCCACCGCGCTTGCCTTTGCAAGTGACATTGCCGCCGCCTTTGTTGGGTCGCGCTACTGTAATCTCATAAAGCCGCTTTGACCTTCACCGCGGCTTCATCGGATGGTTGCGGCGCGAGGTTTCGTCCGAACGGGTTTACCAAGACCAGCAAGGCGAGAACGGTCGCGAGGACCACAAGCGCAGCGACGGGCGATTTCCTGATCGACATGACATCCTCGCGACGATATTTTGGTTGGCGACTATTACCACGCGCCTTGAATTGGATCAGTAGCCGGCAAAGGCAATGAGTTAATCAAAGCCAGCATGGCGTGCGACGGCGATAAGGTTTCTATATCGGCATGTTGCCCTTTTGGATAAGCACCAACCACTTCGAAATCCGAAGACGATTGCACGTTCATATGACCTGTTCCAGCCGGTAGCAGCAAACCGTCTCCCTCATTCACTGCTATGGCCCGTCCATCAGGTCCCCCGATGATGAGAGTGGCCGCTCCGCGCGAAACCCCTAGCACTTCATGGGCACCCGAATGATAGTGCTGATAGGTGAAGACGCCATTTGTCCATATGCCGGTCCATCCGTTCTTTTCGAAAAGAGCCTCGAATTGATCCGATCCGCCGCCGGGGAGAGCTCCGATATAGAGAACAACCGGCAGGTTCTGATTGTTTGGCACGAAGCCGCTCGGCGGCAAAATCATTCGTTCGATTTTCATTGGCGATGCTCCTTTTCGCCGGACGTTTTTGTCTGAAGCGCCGTAGCCTACGGCCTAACCGTTGCAGGCTATCTCCAGTTCCATCAATAAGGCTGAATTGTGAAAAGGACGCCGCTGCGCCGACCTCAGGAACAATGCACCTCGCATCGTCTTTTACTCATCGTTGAATGAAAGGAGATCAACGATGGATCATAGCAATCATATAAGGCTCCGCTCGGACGAACTGACGCCGTCGAACCTCGAGGGTGCGACGGTGTACGGTGCGGACGACGACAAGGTCGGAAGCGTCGACCACGTGCATGGGGTCGGCTCCGCCGCAGCTATCGTCATTGATGTCGGTGGCTTCCTGGGAATTGGGGCGAAGCCGGTCTCAGTGCCGGTTGCCGACCTTGACTTCATGCGAGACGAGGATGGCGACATCCATGCTGTTACGGCCTGGACCAAGGATCAGTTGAAAGCAATGCCCGAACACCGCGACTAAGGTGGATGCAAGATCAGGAAGCCCGGAGCGCGGGCTTCCTTTGGATCGATACTACACCGACTATCTACCGGTTTTGGCCCGTTCCTCGCCTTTGATGGGATTGCCTTTCCCGATTAACCACCATAGACGCGAGAAGGGTTTACCGCTTCGACGTCAGTCGAGCCTGATCACGTCACGAAACCTGACCGTCTCGACGATGCGCCCACCCGCGTTGCGAATTTCGAACCTCATGCCATCCACTCTGTCCTCGTGGAGAATGATCTCCGCGACCATTTCCCTTGCCGACTGCTCGGCCTCTGTCTTCGCCGCGGCGACCGATGGAAGGTCCATTCCCTCGTGGTCGACGTCGCGCTCCTGTTCGGACACCAGGTCAAAGTAAAACTGCATGCGTCTTTCCTCGGCACTGCGTTGTGAGTTCGGACCTTAACCGCGACCTATCGCCGTCGCGCTTGGCGTCCGCCTCAGTAAAACCCAGAAACGTCGGCCGCCTTCTACCGGTTCCAGAATGAAACGCCCGGTTGTTGATTTAACCTCTACAGGGTCTGGGATCATCAATGCTTCCAAAAGCTTTGATAGTTCCCACCGTTTTGGCCTGAGGGCTCGGATTGTTGGTTAGCGGCAGCATCCTGTCGCGAAAGGGTCTCCGATTTGAACCCGCACCCCATGTGCACATGGCAAACCTGGCCGACGGCACGATCTCGTATTTCGTCCTCAGGGGACTGCTCCCAATTTTTCTGAGGTCGCAGCGGCGTTGCGGGCTCAGTCGAAGACGTCGTTAAACGCCACCTTTCGGTTTCCATGCACATCCAGATTTGGCAACTTAGGCCGCGCTTTCGCGAACGTCGACCGGGCCAAGGTTGACCGCGGAGCGCGTTATTCAGCCGCCTGGCGAAGTGGGTTACATTCGGGGGGATCTACTCGAGCGATAATGTCGAATTCGTCGATCATATGGTGCTGGTCGGAACCGACGATTGCCAATGTCCAGTAGTCGGGGTCGTCGCCGAAGATCGTGGAAACCTGAACAACAGTTGTCTGCCCCGCGAAATGCTTGCCGGAGATCGCCCAATAAAAAGCGTAAGGAACCAAAACCGTCATGACGCCCACTCCCATAAACGCGCGACGATATCAGAACTTCCACAGATCACCAGCCGTTGCGTCCCATTCAAATCCCGTGGGAGCGGTCTGTACGCTATTAGACGAAGCCTCCTGGCATCTCCGCTGCAATGTTTCTGTGAGCGCCATGGTTTCCACAGCAGATACATGTCGTCATGCAAACAGCAGCATGAGTGGGCTGCGCGCGTCCTAGCGTCCGCGACGCCAACTCCTATATCCGGCATCAACCGGAGATCGTTGAGCGCGCCACCCGGAGCGTCCGACGCTCGATAATCGATCGGTGATCACTTCAATCCGAAGCTTCGCCATCACTGGGTGCTTGCATCGGACGCCCAGTGTTCGTCGCAGCCTCGCAAGACGGTCGGACTTAGTCCTCGTAGAACGAGCTCGTTCTCGGGCCGGCTAGGGTGAGGTGCCAATTTTCTTCCGCTTGAAATTTTGACTGGCCAAGAAGCTATAACCAGTTCGACGCCAGGTTTTGACCGGTCGCTTGCAACACCATATGGTTTTTCTCCCACGATCCAAACAACGGAGAGCGCCAATCTGCTTGTCGGAAACCCGACGCGCAGAAGGGCATTCATAGCGCGACAATACAAGAAAACGTTTATGTGCTGAAAAATGCACCGCAGCGATCATTAAACCAATTCGTGGCGTCTCGTCACCTCGCGGAAAGGACAACCGCGATACCTTCGGGCGCAAGCATGAGGGAGCAAACCTAGAGCCTGCCGCCTGTTCAGGGCGGCAGGTATGCCAGTTCAAAGGGCGCGCAGATCCTCGGCAGCGGTCTTGCCGGTCCGACGATCCTGCGTCGGCTCGAAACTCACCTTCTGGCCATCCTTGAGGCTTGAAAGGCCAGAGCGTTCGACCGCGGAGATGTGGACGAAGACGTCCGGGGTGCCATTATCAGGTGCGATAAAGCCGTAACCTTTTTCGGTGTTGAACCATTTTACAGTGCCAGTAGCCAATTTCACGTCCTCGAGCGTTGATTTGCAGGTCAGCAAGATATGCGCCGGCACTCCACTGGCAAGTACATCGACCACAAATAAATCAACTTCACTTTTGTGTCACAATGGTCGCACCGCGATTTCTACCGCACTCGCTTCACAAAGAGATCTTGGTCTAGTATCCCTTTCGGAACAAACAGGAAACAAACACCTGATCGGAGCTGGAGATTGTGGGATTGAAAACCGGGGATCGCAAATGAACGTGAAGCTTCTACAGGACCAACGGCGGCTGGCAGTCATGAAGCTCGCACAGCTGAATGAGGACAATCCGCTGTGCGAGCGATACCGGGCCTGGATTGCCGAACTCGACGCACGCCTGCGCAACTCAAGCTGACAGTTCCGCGTCGGGGGAGGGAAACCATGTGGTGGGCATCAAGACCCCAGGGCTTGAATTTGCCGCGGCGCCGCCAAAGTTTACGCTCGATGACAAATCGCCACGATGAATTGAATCCGGAACTAAGCCAAGACCAGATCGCGACCGCGCTCAGCCATTTTGCGGAGACGCTGGCAGTCGCCGCACGTGTTCTTGAGGCGGAACGCCCCGGTCTTGCGAAAGCGACACTCGAAGCGTCTAGGGCGATGCTTCACTTGGCGCCCGACATTGCCCGAGCGGACAGTGATGTCGCAATGGAGATCCTGAAATCATCAGCGCGGTTGGTCAGTTCCGTCCGGGCCATCTTGCCGCGCCGTTCGCTTCACTAACCGTCCGGTCGTGCCGCTGTCGATTTTTTACAGCTGAAGATCTTGATCGAACCAAATCAGGCGTTAATGCACTTGTAAATGTCGCTTCTGGACTATTTCTGTCGCGCTTAACAAGTGTCCCGGGAGATGAAGAATGGGCGTGCGAAAGCGGATGGGTTTGAAGTTCAAGGATGAAATCGCGTTCTTGAAAGGGTGGAAGCGTGATCGAACGGCCGTTGGAGCGATCACCCCCACGTCCAATGCCACTGCCAGGAAGATGGCGAGTGTCGTTACGCCCGAGTCTGGTCTTCCAGTTCTCGAGCTTGGTCCCGGTACCGGCGTTATCACCAAAGGCATTCTGGCACGAGGTATCCGGCCACAGGACCTTATCTCGATCGAGTACTCTTCAGACTTCTGTCGGCATCTTCGCCAGGAATTTCCTGGTGTAGACATCAGATGCGGCGACGCTTTTGCCCTTGATCTCGCCCTCGGCGCGCAGAGGGATGCAAAGTTCGATTGCGTGATCTCGGCCATCCCGCTACTCCATCTCCCTTCCGAAAGGCGACGAACTCTGGTCATCGATCTCCTTGAGCGCGTCCCTGTAGGCCGGCCCGTCGTCCAGATCACCTATGGGCTACTGTCTCCCGTCGTCGCGCTTCCCGCAGGATACGAGGCCCGTCATCTGGCCTTCATGATGCGAAACATTCCGCCAGCGCAATTGTGGATCTACAGGAAGACTTGGTAACGCCGGTCGTGCCGGCTCGGGATGGAACCCGTTACTACGCGGTCAATTTCGTGGTTCCGAAGGGGCTCCTTGCGACCAGAACCGCCAGAATGAATGCGGTTGACCAGACATGGACCAAAAGCATCTTCAACGAATGGACTGTAGGACGCGGAACGCAATACCAATCCGTTGAATAGCCTGATGCCAGCAAATGGTGAAAGAAGGTTGAAGACAGAGGATGTCGAGCAGCTGCCGCCCCAAGCGGTGACGACGGGTGTTCGCTGTGGAAAAGAGAACAAATCAAGAATAAAGGGTGGATTTCGCCCGTGATGCAGCCTATCAATGCGGCGTTTTCGTTGAGGCTGTGGCTTGGCTTACCGATTCCTGCATACCGCCGATATTCACCTGGACTCACCCTTGAGGACGCTTGCCCTGCGCAGCAGCGAACTCTCCAAGTTGATCGGGCTTGCGACGCGTCGCGCCTTCGTGAGAATCATCGACCTCTGTCTCGAAGAGGACGTTAACGCGCTGGTTCTCGCCGGCGACCTTTACGATGGCGAACAGACCTCCATGAAGACGGCAAGGTTTCTCGCCGAACAGCTACATCGCCTCGACGCGGCGGGCATCAATACGTTTATCGTCCGCGGCAATCACGACGCCCTTTCAAAGATCACAGCCGAACTGGTGATGCCCGACAGCGTCAAGGTCTTCGGAGCCAATGCGGAGTTTGTCCAGATCGATCGCAATCCCGGCCACTTCCCTGTTGCCGTGCATGGGATCAGCTTTGCAAAACCTCACGCGCCCGAAAGCCTTTTGCCGCGTTACGCCGTTCCCGCAGTCGATGCGGTCAATATCGGCATCATGCACACGAGCCTTGGCGGTGCAGCCAGGCACGATCTTTACGCGCCGTGCAGCATATCAGACCTTCAAGGTAGCGGCTTTCGGTACTGGGCACTTGGCCATATCCACAAGCGGTCGGTCATCGAGAATTCTTCGTCTGTCATCGTCATGCCGGGAATGCCGCAGGGGCGCGACATCAATGAGGATGGAGCCAAGACCGTTTCGCTTGTCACTATTGGCGACGATCGGTCGATCCACGTCGAAGAGCGACAAACGAGTGTCGCGCAATTCGAACGACTGACGGTCGATGTCTCGCATACTTCCGACTGGGCGGCCCTGGTTGCCGGTGCAACTGCGCATTTGGGAGCGCTCCGCGATGCCGTTGCGGCCGATCATCTGGTCGTCCGCGTTGAGGTAACTGGGGCAAGCGAATTGGCCTGGCGAATTCGTCGCGATGCCGACCTTCTACGCACGGATCTCGAGATGCGGGGATCTTCGATCGGCAATGTCTGGATAGACAAGGTGGTGACCTCCTGCGTCCCGCCTGTGAACGGAGCCACCGATAAGGGTGCGCTGGACGAGTTGGCGACGCTCATCGACAACGAGGTCAAGGGATCGGCAGACTTCGAACAGGAAGTTCGCGCGATCGCGGATGAGCTCAGAGGTCAACTTCCGCCAGAACTGCGCGACGTCCTTGGGGCGGACGACGTTTCGTTCAAGCGGTTTCTCGCATCGTCAATCGCTAACGGCTCGGCCGACGTGCTTGCGCGCCTTCGCCGCGGGGAGGGGGAGTAAGACTTGCGCATCAATCGCCTTGACCTTACCCGCTACGGCAAGTTCACGGACGCCTCGATCGATTTTGGATCGGCGCCGAACGGGTCCCCGGATCTTCATCTCATCTACGGCCCGAACGAAGCAGGCAAGTCGACCACGCTCGACGCAATCCTCGACCTGATTTTTGGAATTAGTAACTCCACCAAATACGGATTCCTGCATCCTTACGCGACCATGCGGATAGGCGCGAACATTCACGTTGCGGGCCATGATCGCGAATTCGTTCGGGTAAAGAAACAGCAGAACAGCCTGCTCGATCATCATGATAAATCACTCGCCGATGCCGAGATCCGGGCTGATCTTGGCGGTATTGATCGCGACGCTTTCGCCACGATGTTTTCGCTGGACGAAGAAACGCTCGTCAAGGGCGGGGAAAGTATTCTGGCGAGCAAGGGAAACCTTGGAGAGCTGCTCTTTTCGGCCAGCGCCGGCCTGTCCGATCTTAGTCGTCAGTTGCTCGCGATCCGCAGTGATGCCGACAGCTTCTACAGGTACCGTTCACGCAGCGGCGCCCTCGGGGAACTGAAGGCAAGGCTGGCAGAACTCAAACAGGATAAAGAGGCCCTCGACCTCCAGGCTAGCGACTACCAGCGCCTGGTAGGCGAAAGGAACAGGCTCAATCGTGCCTATGGGGAGGTCGTCACCGAACGAGCCGGCGCGCAGCGTCGCCATGACGAGATTGGCCGGATCCTGCGCACCTTGCCGTCGCTTTCGCGTCTCGGCGCTTTTAAGGAACGACTGGACGACTTGGCTGTCGTTCCGCAGCCGCCTCCATCCTGGCAGAAGGAATTGCCGGATCTCAGACGGCTTGAGATCGAATACCGGGTCAAGCAGCAGGATATTCTGCGCTCGCTGGAAACGCTCAACAAGGAACTGGCGGAGATTGCGCCCGATCCGGCCGCCTTGGGCCTCGCGCCACGTCTGGACGAACTGTCTGAGCGTAAAGCTAGGTATCTCACCGCCGAAAAGGATATTCCAAAGCTGTCGGCCCGTGCCGCGGAGCTCGCGATCGAGAACATCCTCCTGCAACTCGGCAAGCCCGAGGAGCGCTCCCCCTCGCGGTTGGTACTTGATGCGGCAACCGTCGGCACGCTTCGTGAGTTGATCGGCGCCAAATCCGGCATTGATATGCGCAGGTCGGTGGCGTCAGATGAACTGGCCAGGATTGAGCAGGCGCTTGCTCAGCATGGGGAGGCGGCAAGCGATCTGTCTGCCAACCAGGTCAAAGCGTTCGGCCTATTGTCCGCAACCCTGAAGTCGATTCCTCAATCCGACCATGAAATCGCCCTCGGGTCCCTGGTACGCCGACGAGGTGCCTCGGAAGCGGCACTTTCGGAGGCGCTGGCGGCGCTGTTGCCATGGAACGCCACAGCATCGGAACTCGCATCGATGCCTGTTCCGTCGGCCGCGAAACTTCAGGCCTGGAAAATCGAACTGCGCGATGCCGAGGAAGGCACGAGAGCTGCGCAGATTGAACTGGATCGCCTGGAGCCGGAGTTTCGTCGTCTCGACGCGGAGATCGCGGTCGTGCAGAGAGGGATTGGCGACATCGATGAGGCAAGCGCGGCTGCTGCCTTGACCTCACGGAACGAGGCCTGGCTGCAGCATCGGCAGGCCCTGGACGTCCATTCTGCCGATGCGTTCGAGGCTGCAATGAGGGCCAACGATCAAGTGATCGCCCAGCGCCTTTTGCATTTTTCCGAGACCGGAAGGCTGAACCAGTTGTTGCAACGCCGGGCAGCGGTGACCGCCGACATCGACACCGCTCGCACCGTGCGCGAACGTGCGCTCGCGTCCGGCAACAAGGTTCGAACAGATGTCGCCGGCTTTTGCGGCCAGGCTGCGTCCTGCTCTGGGTTGAGCTCGCATCCTCTGGAGTTCGAGGAGTGGCTCCGCAAGAGAGACTTAGCACTCAAGGTGCGCAACGAGGTCAACGACGCCGAACAGGAGATAGCCGATCTCCGCGACCGGCTTGCTAAGTCAAGCAAGCTTTTGGCGAGCGCGATGACCAATGCCGGCCTGCGTTTCGATGCGAGTGCGGACATCGCAACTCTTGTCGCGTGCGCCGAAGAGGGATTGGACAATTTTCACAACGCGATGAACCGTGTCGAGACAGTGGAGCGATTAAGAAACCAAAGAAATGAGCGCGAACAAACACTCGTCAACGCCACGCGGCTTGCCGACGAGTGGAACAGGCGATGGCAGGCTGCGTGCGAGAACTGCTGGCTCGCTGAATTTGAAACGCTGCCGAGCGTCGGAGCCGTTAGCGAGATCCTGACCACTCTCGAAAAGCTGGCCTCCGCGGTCGAAAGCAGGGAAAGCTTGATCGATCGCGTGCAGAAGATGGAAAAGGACGTCGCGCATTTCGAAGCCCTGGTCGCAGAGTTCGGCGAGAGGCTCGCCCTTCCAAGCGTTGCATCGACGATCGAGCTTGCTCAATCCATCTTCGATGCAGTCAAGGTGGCGGGGAGGCACCAGGAGCGCCTCGAGAAACGAAACGGCGATATGGAAGCTCTCCGTAGTGTCCAGCGCGAACTGAACATGGCGGAGGAGATACTCGAGAAACGCATCGGGATCATGGTCGACTTCTTCGGCGCAAGCGGTCTCGATGAGGTGGAAGCGTGCATCGCGGTGTCGGCTCGCCGCAGCGAGTTGTCATCCTTGATCGATGAGTTGGAGCAGGAACTCATCGAGATCAACAGTGCCCGGGACATTCAAGAAGTCGAAGCAAGCGCCGCCGAGACAGACAAGGAAACGCTTGAGACCGAGTTGGCTCGGCTATCACCGGTACTCGAAGCCTGTGAAAGACGTTGGAACGATCTGTTCCACGAGCTCTCGAAGGCACGGGAGGCGCTGGACGGCATCGGGGGAGATTCCAAGGTCGCCGAGATCGAGGAGGAGCGACGCACGACCCTTCTTGAGATCGAGGAGGGAGCGCGACGTTACATCGAGCTGCGGACCGGGATTGCCGCGGCAGAGCATGCCCTTAGGCTTTATCGCGATCGGCATCGCAGCGGAATGATGGCGCGAGCATCCGACGCTTTCAGACTGATCAGCCGGGGCAACTATCAGGGCGTGGCCGCACAGCCCGGCAAGGACGGGGAGGTCCTGATTGCTCGTTCCGCAAGTGACGGATCAAAGCTTTCCGACGAACTTTCGAAGGGCGCTCGTTTCCAGCTTTATCTGGCACTGCGCGTTGCCGGCTACCATGAGTTCGTCGCGAACCGCCCGCCCGTTCCCTTCGTGGCTGATGACATCATGGAAAGCTTCGACGACTTTCGTGCGGAGGAAGCCTTCAGGCTTTTTGCCGAGATGGCGAAGCACGGGCAGGTGGTCTACCTCACACACCATCGACACCTCGTGGATATTGCTCGAAAAGCCTGCGAGAGCGTTCGCGTTCACGATCTGGAAGAGATCGCCTCCAGGAGAGGATTAGACGTTATCGCAGCCGAGTAGCGGCGCCAGGAGATTGATTGTCAGTACGGCCCGCAGTCGACAATCTGCGTTATAAGACACTTGACATGTCAACGGCGAGCGCTCGGGGCCAGCCGCTGGCAGAGCGATACACACTCCTTCACCACAAGCGTTCCCAGAGGCGCTGCGTGCTTATCGTGGCGCCTTGCGATCGTATTTTCCGCTGACGCAGTTGGCTACAGCCGCCTAATGGGGTGGTTCCGCTTACTGTGGTGGGCGCGAGAAATCCTGCAAACGCAGCGACAACTCCCGCTTGGACAAGCGCGTCTTTATCAATTCCAACGGTCGCAAATCTCCGTCGCCTCGCGTCAACTCACCGCAAATGATCCGTATCGCCTTCTGAATAAGAAGAAGCACGGCACGATCGAAAGGCAGGATAAGAGCGTGGTCTCTTCCGCCATCGAAACGACTGTGACACGATAGTACTCCCTCAGAGAGCTTGCAGTTGTCTGATTTCTGCGCCGCTACCTGGTCCTTAATGGTTCCCGCCCCCTCTTAGGCTCCGTTTCAGTCGGCTTTCTGCGTGAGGGTCAACATAATGAAATAGGGCAGTAGCTCTCACTGCATGCTCGTCGACTGGTTCGTTGGTGTGTATGCTACAATAGCCCCAGAATATATAAAGGTTTCCAGGCGATAGATGGACACGCCTCATCCATTTTGGATCGCGAAGCCGAAGAGTCCGCAGCAGCCATTGCGTGAGTTTATTGTCGACAAGCGCTTTGTCGACCAAGTTCATCGCATAGGTAGATCGCACACCTCTCGTGTTCGGGATGATCAAGAAATCTCCACGCGGACCCTCGGTGGGGATCTCGATAGGAATGAGGAAGGTGATCAAGTACGAGTCGTAGTGAAACATGAGCGAATGTTCCATTGCACTTCGACCCGTGAGACAACGCAGAATTTGGTAAAACTCCACCTCAGGGGCGGAGTGGTGGAAGCCGATCGAGTACAGTCGAGCGCAGAAATTCTTAAACTGTTCCGAGTGCGCTAGCTCATCCAGGCCCGAGCCCGACATCTCGTCTCGCGCGAGAGAGACTGTCTTATGCTCTCGTTGGTCCAGTTTGGCGTTGACAAATTGTCGAGCTTTCGCAAGGCCAAGTTCCGACAGAAACGATTTCATGCAGAAGATGCCGGTGGCATCAATCTGTTGCGCAATCGACCGCACCTGGTGATCTGTCAACGACCCCAACGTCGATGATGTGCCCGATAAATCGTCCATAACACGGCCTCAGGTGGGTTATTTCCCATTCGGTTTAACCTGACCTCATGTCTGCGAGGAGGGGCGGGTGGGAAACCCGGTCTTCCCACGCTGCATCGCTGCCCCTAAGACCATGAGTGCTCTTAACGCTATACGCACACTTAATTACCGGCACGCCGAAAACGGCCTAGTCTTATCAACGTCCAAAGCACCGTTACACTCCTGATGCCGACTTGATAACAGCGTCGGCAATAGCGTCGAGTTTCCGTAAATAGGGCGAGCAGTAACCCGAACTGCCAAGAACGACTTCGGGCCGAACAGTAGTTCGGAAATTCACCCCCTGTCAAACAAGCAAACGCCGCGCCTGATAAAAAGATATTAACAGGAGGGGGCCACACCCCAAAAGGAAACACTGCATCGCCCATTATTTGAAAACATCTATTTCGAGGCGAGCAGCAAGGCTTCTGCGTGAATTTTTACAATTTTTTCCTCACTGAACCGATCTACGTAGTCCTTCCTGAAGTGGTCATGTTGTTTTTCCGCATCGAGATTGTCGCAATAGTAAATCATTGCGTCGACAAGCGAAGAGCCTCCTGTTTTTGAGACGAGCCTGCCTAAACGATCCTCGATCAAAATCTCACTCGGGCCGAACTCACAATCTGTGGAAATGACCGGCAATCCGAACCGAAGCGCTTCGCAAATAGCAAGCGACCACCCCTCCCATCGTGAGGTGGACACGTAGACGTCACTTGCGGCTAATGCAGGTTGAGGATCGATCGGATGCCGCTCTACTTGCACAACGGCCTCAATGCTCAAACGCTGGATCTGCTTGCGCAGGTCGCGGTCGCCAATACCGTGTCCCACCATCTTTAATCGCGCCTGAGGGCGCTGTTTCACCAACTCGGCGAATGCCTCTAGCAGAATGTCTTGCCCCTTTTGGAAGGAGAACCTCCCTACATTCACAAACGTCACATGTTCGGGGTCGCGGTTCCCGTTATCGGCGCCCTCAAAGCGTCGCACGGGATTTGGAAGCCATTTCTGCGGTATTTTGCTCGGAAACATTTCCTGGAACGAGGCTAGTTGCTTGGACGAAGTCCCAAATACGTATGACGCACGATGCAGAAAGTAACGCCTCATGAGGAGGAATAGAATCCGCGCTTTCAAATGGCTCTTTTCCCGACGAGGGTTACCATGAAGGTGGATCGCAAATTTGCGCGGTAGACCGAGGCAGGAGGCCATCGCGATGACCGCAGGTTCGATCTGAGGCACCACAACGAGATCGTAATCCTTGCTTTTAATTACTTTGCGAAACATCAACATCAATTGAAGTCGTCCGCGTGGCCGAACTTCGATGACATTGTATTTGGGGCAAGGTGGTCGATAATCGTGTCCGGTCGTGTACAGCACATCAATCTCAAACTCGCCGCTGAATCGCTCAGCTAGACCGGCACAAACAGTGTCCACGACGCGCTCGATCCCCGCAAAGACGGCTGTTCCAGGCTGGATGTAAAGGACCCGACGCCGTCCCGGCGAAAGCCGCGTGGTTCCCGCGTTCACCTGGTAGGTGTCCATACGAGCCGTCCCCTTGATCTGGTCGATCAGCGTAGTATAGTACAATAAAAGCACATCGCGAATGCTGAGAAAATGTCTCAAGAGAAGCCGTTCTAATATTCGCAAAGGGTTTCTCGAATAATTTCAAGTTAGATTGCCTAGCCCTTACGTCAAAAGTTTAAACAACCAGGGCGCGCTGCACGATGGAGTCTATAGATCTACAGTCGATCAATCACGAGGATGCCGTACCTTTTCCCAATTTTGACATCTGCATCGTGGGATCCGGACCTGCAGGAAGCACCATTGCCAAGGAGCTTTCGGGAACCAGACAACGCGTGGTCATTCTCGAGAGCGGGGGCTTCGAACGCACCGAGATTGCTGACGCACTGAACGAGATCGAAAACATAGGACGTGTCCGGGCGGTCGATCAGTGGTCCGTCCGCAATCGTATTGTCGGAGGGAGTTCCCATACGTGGGGGGGGCGGTGCGGCACTTTCGACGATATTGATTTCGAACGCCGTTCATGGGTTTCCCATTCAGGCTGGCCGATCAAGGCGGATGAGTTGGCTCCTTACTTCGATAGGAGCGTTGATCATCTTGGGCTAGCCGTCGGCAGCGGTTTTAGCGGCGAGAGTTTCTGGAAGTTTGCGGGAAAAAATGCCCCGACCAGCGAGGTCGACCCATCCTTGCTACTTCCCTTCTTCTGGCAGTTCAGTCGGGATCGAGAGGAGTCGTACCCCTTCGAATATATGCGCTTCGGTCGGCACTTGACTCGAAATCTCGGCGAGAATGTCACGCTATTGACCAGTGCGACCGCGACGAGGGTGCTTGTCAACGAAAACCGGTGGGCGCACGCTGTCGAAATCGCGACGTCGGATGGGCGTCGGCACGTCCTGAGTGCGCGGACGATTATCCTTTGTGCGGGCGGGATCGAGAACGCTCGCCTCTTATTGAATTCAACATCCGACGGCAGCAAGGGGCTCGGCAACGATCACGACCAGGTCGGGCGGTATCTAATGGATCATATCCGTGGCCCTGTAGGCTCCTTCGATGTGCCGGGTTCGCAGTCACTCCAGCGGCGTTTTGGTCGCTACAACGTCAAGGGGCACTTGTTCCGCGCCGGATTGCGATTGAGTCCAGAGCTCCAAAGACGTGAGCGCCTTCTTAATTCGGCTGTTTGGCTCGGAGAGGTGCTCGCGCCCGACGATCCATGGGACGCCTTGCGACGTTTTGCAGGCCGGCATCCCAATCTTCCAAGAGATGCCGTTACCTTGGTAAGAAACACCAATCTTCTCCTTCGCGGCGTGAGCGACTATTTCGGCGCTCGAAATGGCTTTCCCCGCAAGCTGCAGGCGCTGACGCTTGAGTGCATGTGCGAGCAGATGCCCGATCCGAACAGCCGAATTACTTTGTCAGCGCGTTGCGACCATTTGGGAGTTCCCTTGCCAAAGGTGGACTGGCGCAGCCATTCCGATGAAGACCGAACCATGTGGCGTATGGCCGAATTCGTGACTGAAGAATTTGCCAGAATAGGCATTCGGACGCCGAAACTGGCCGAATGGGTTCGCGATCGGGCGCCAATCCCTGCGAATTTCGTCGATGTCGCTCATCCCACCGGTACCACCAGGATGTCGGCCTCTCCAACTCGAGGCGTTGTTGATGAGAATTGCGAAGTGAATGGGACCACCGGCGTATTTATCGCGGGAAGTTCCGTGTTCCCCACTGCTGGACATTGCAATCCGACGCAAATGATCGTCGCGATGGCGATCCGTCTTGCCGATCACATCAAGGCCCTTGCGCATGCGCAAGCCAAACCGACGGCAGTTGCTCATGCCTGATGCATTGGTTCTCGTCACCGGCGCAACCGGCCGGATTGGTAAGGTTGTCGTCGCCGATCTTTTGGACCGTGGATATCGCGTCCGGGCTACTACTAGACAAGCAGCCGCTGAAGACTGCCGGGAAGGAATTGAGTGGCGAGTGGTCAATTTCGCGAGCCTGTGCGACTATCCCCTCTTGGTTGAAGGATGCGATGCGATAATTCACCTAGCAGCGGAACTAGGAGACAAATATAGGATGTTGCAGGTCAATGTCGGAGCAACCCGGCTTTTGGCAAAGGCCGCGGAGAAAGCTGGGATAGGCGCTTTTTGCTATGCCAGTTCCGTATCGGTCTACGGTAGTGGTCGCACCGTTGAAATCGACGAGGGTTCTGCAGTCTTGACTCACGATCGCGACGATCGGTCGGAATACTGGGCACTGCCCTATGTACGCGAGTACGGACGGACGAAGCTTTGTGGCGAAATGGGGCTTCGCGATGCTGCTTGGCAAACCCGCTACATCATACTGCGCCCCACGGTCGTTGTCAGCGTCGCCGAAATTATAGGTATACGCGACTGGAGCCCTGTCAAGCGTCTCCTGGCCGCGCACCGGCATGCACATCACATCTACGTTGGGGATGTCTCCGACGCGTTGATCTGGTTCATGCAGCGGGCTCTGGATGGGGCCTATAAACCGGGTGAGGTCGCCGTCTACAATCTCGCCGAAGACGATTGTGCGACGCGTCGCCACATCGACTTTATGCGCCGGGCGTATCCGGTGAGCAGAGACTCACGATATCGACCATTGGAGGTGCACTGGTTTGCCGACTGGATGCACGACTTTCTCCGCTTTCATACACTTCCGCTTCGAAATCCGCTGTGGCGGATGCGGTTCGCCAATGATCGATTAAAAGCATCGGGTTATCGCTTCCGGTACGGAATGGAAAAAGCCGTTGACCAAGCGATCGCGCAACTGCGCAAAGAGTCGCAAGAAAACCGAGGTGGCTCGAGACACCCGCTGTGAGGAAGTGTTCACCGCCTGTCAACTAGCTCCAGACGACCTGCGCCAGCTTTCAATCGAATTCCAAGTAAGGCAAGCGCTACACCATAGGCGGCGGCTCCAGAACTGGCTACTGATATAAGCTCAACTGTATTACTGAGGCTTAAATCCGCCAATTCGTGGCGAAGAATCCAGACCCAAGACCACATGACCATCCCAGCCAAAGCGATCTTCCAGAGATTTCGCAATTGGTCTCCGACTGGGAGGCCTAGCAGTGCCTCCGCAGTTTTGAGATAGAAACCGAACATGATGAACGATAGGACGAGTCTCGCATAACTTACGCCCAAGATCGAATTAGCATAGAAACCAATCGGCAATAGCACGAGCCGAAAGCAGAAGTCGATCGCGTTCAAGCGAAAGACCACGATCGGTCGGTCAATCGCGACGCTGACCGAGTATAGCGTCTGGAAGTACGGGGTCGGCACGACGGCAACGGCCAGGATGCTGAGAATAGGAGCAGCCTCCTGCCACTTCGACCCTAAAAGAATGCTTGTTGCAAGATCGGCCGTCACGCTGATACCAACGCACACCGGGATCGAGATGATCATCGCAAACCTCGCGGCCTTAAGAAAAGCCCCTCTGACCCGAATAGGATCCGAATTGATCTGCGAAAATGCTGCCATGACCGGCTGAAGTGCCGGACCGATTATACTTTGGGTCGGGATAACGGAGATATCGTTCGCAACGGCGTAGCGGCCAAGACCCGCGCGATCGGAGAAGACGCCGATCATGAAGCGGTCAAATTGCCAGTTCAACGCAGAGATCAACTGAGCCGAACTGAACCAGCCCATGAAGCCGGCGAAGTCGGAAAACCGGACAAGAGAAATCGCTGGCCGATAGGGAGCCAATACATAAGAAACGATGCTTGAGCCGACCGACACTATTACATAATTGGCCACTATGGCCCAATAGGAGCCGCCCTTTAAAACGATGACCGTCGCAACAACACTGGCGACAAGCTTACCGACCACCTCGAGAATAAAAGTTTGCTTGAAGTTCATCTCTCGCGCGTAAACAACCATGGCAGGGCTGGCAAAAGCCCGCGAAATAGGACCGAGCGCGAGCACGCAAACGAGAGGAGGCAATAGCGGTTCGTGGTTGAGTAGTGAAAAGGGGAGCGCGGCGCATAAGATGAGCACAGCCATTACGCCGCAACGAACGACATTGAGCGTGAAGCCCGTGTCCAGATGACGTTTGTCGATCGCGGGAAGACGCACCAATGCCTGCGTTACAGGGACCTCCAGCACCGTGTCGACGATTACGACAAGAGAGGTTGCGAGTGCCGCGATACCGAAGTCCGAGGGAGACAACATCCGGGCCAGAATAAGCAGTGTAAAGAAGTCGATGGCCCGCCCAATGAAACGGGAAAAGACGAGCCATCCGGCGCCTTGGAAAGCTTTGAGCGCAAGCACGATTTACTCCCGATTTCGTCGCCTAAGCAACTACGACTGACGTCAGGGACTCGACAATTCTTTCTTAATATCTCCCCCATTGCTGCGACCGGTGGAGAAAGCGAACGAAGCGGGGAACGACGCCCGCCGATCAAAAATAACGCAACGGAATATGGGCGACTTCGAGCGTTGAAAATACGACAGAATTCACCTGGGTGAGCTCACGAGGTACCGCACACTTCCGCCGATCCTGCGACTTTATCGGCCGGGCTAGGGCCGGATCTCCGACAAACATTTCTTCGTCTCTCAGGCGCTGGGACCCGGTTAAGTTGGAACTCCAAATTCAGCATCCGCCGGTGCTGCGATCAAAGTGCATCGCATCACAAGAGTTTCGAAAATGTCGGTCGAAATGAGGTCGATGCCCCATCAAGTGGTTTGAGAAGAACATCCAGTTCTCGCCGGCGCACTGCCCTATCCTCCGCGCCCGTCAGGTCTGTTTTGCCGTTCACGCAGCTCCGTTGCGAACGCAAGAAAGGCGTTCCGCAAACAAAGATTAAAGCTATCTAGCAGGAGTTTGTTGACGTCATCAAGTCAAAAGCTCAATCGTTTGGGAGGAGTTAAAATGGCGTTGCTGCAGACGGGCTAAAGTAAGTATTAGGTCAGGCATAGACTTGGAGGCGTGCTAACAATATCATGGTGGTACGCTGGGTTCCCGGTCTCTCGTTGGTGTTAGATGGATGAAGCGTCTACTGAGGTCACAAATTCGCCCTCCGACGACTATTATGATGTCGTGGTCCTCGGGGCAGGTATTTCAGGGCTTGTTGCTGCTTCCATCCTTTCGTCACAAGGCAATCGAGTACTCGTCGCGGACGACTACAAGCAAGTGGGCGGAAACCACATGGATTGGACGTCGACCGAGGGTTATACATTCGACGTCGGGAGCTTGATATTCCAGGACGACTCCCCCCTCCTCCGTCATTTCCCCGAGCTTTTGGCATATTATGTCCCGATCTCACCGTCGTGGGGAAGGCTGAGTCCTCAGGGGAAAGTGACGACCTGTCCGATTTCCATCCGCGACGACGTTTTAGGCGCTGGCTTCATTGGCATGACCAAGATATTGATATCGTTGGCGTTTGCACGACTATTTAGGCGGGAACTGAAAAATGCACGCGACTTCGCGAGGTTCTGGATCGGCGCGGAATTG
Organism: Rhizobium sp. Root708; assembly: GCF_001429725.1. Taxonomy (GTDB): domain Bacteria; phylum Pseudomonadota; class Alphaproteobacteria; order Rhizobiales; family Rhizobiaceae; genus Rhizobium. Next base: position 315,473 of record NZ_LMHV01000044.1, read on the forward strand.
CTCCGCCAGTCCGGGCTCGAGGCTTACATGGGACGCTTCTACGGGCTGCCGGCGGAGGAAATCGACCTCGAACTTGCCCGCAAGAGGATGCTCTGGATCAGTGAACATGCTTCCGTGACTAATCTTATCCGCCGAGCCCTGCGAGGAAAGCAAACTGGACGGCCTTCCAATCGACAAATGGCGCGACCAAAATCGGGGTTCTCTATTCTTTATAATGCTGCAGCGCAGAAGCTGAAAGGCGCGGGCGTGGCATTCCTTACAGCGGCGGGAACAAGACAGATTCGAAAGACGGCCGCAGGATTCGAACTTGAATTCTCCAGCACGCGCGCAACGGCGGCACGCGTCGTTTCCACTATCCCGATTTCCGTTATCGAAGGACTAAGCGGAATGACTACGCAGACGGACCTTCGAACAATTACGCTCATCACTCTATATTTCAGTTTCGACGGAGAACGCGGTTTCTCACCTTCCATCATCTACAACTTCTCTCTTACCGGTTCTTGGAAGCGTCTTACCGTCTATTCTGATTTCTATGGCAGCGTGGCGGGCAGGGAGTATTTTGCAGTGGAGGTTGTCGGAGGAGGGGCGTATTCCTCGGCCGAGGCTGAATTGGAGTTTCGCGGTCACGTGTCTGAGAGCGGAATTTTCAAGGGTGATCTCAAATTAGAGGGTAGTCAAATCCTAGAGAATGCCTATCCGATCTACAGCCGGGGCGCGACAGAACGTGCTGCGGAAGCGGTGCGGCGCCTCGAAGCGTATGGTATCGAGACGATCGGGCGCCAAGGCAAATTTTCCTATCAACCGACTGCGAGGGTCTCCACGATCGAAGTCGAGGCCGCTTTGGGCAGGCGCGGTTGACAGTCGGGCGAGCTAATCAAAGCTCATATCGTGAATGCAATTGAGGGCTTGCAAATGCGCATTGTGCACATTCTCAATCATACTCGGCACCTCAACGGGCACGTTCATGCCATGGTTGATCTCGCCTGCGCTGAAGCGGCGATGGGGCATGAGATTTGCGTGGCAAGTGGAGGAGGCGACTTCGACGAACTTCTGCGGGAAAGGGGGATACGCACCGCCACGGTCGATCATGAAAGGTCGGTCTCGACGCTACTTCGAAGCGCAGTCGCCCTTCGGCGACTCTTGCGGGAGTTCAGACCGGCGATCGTCCACGCCCATATGATGACAAGTGCCGTCCTGGCGTTTCCGATCTGTCAACTTCTCGGAATTCCGTTAATCACCACCGTGCACAACGAATTTGAAAAGAGTGCGACCTTGATGGGGCTTGGGACGCGCGTAATAGCGGTCAGCGAAGCGGTCAATGCATCTATGCAAAGGCGAGGAATCTCCTCATCACGGATCGACACCGTGCTGAATGGCACGATCGGCTCGGCCCGACTGGAAGGCCGGATCGAGGTGCCGGCACGGCTACAGTCGCCAAGCATACTTTTCGTTGGCGGGTTGCACCCCCGAAAAGGGCTGCCTGATTTGCTGCATGCTTTTGACAGGATTTCTCAAAGGTGGGCCGATGCGCGGCTGTACGTTGTAGGCGACGGCCCACTGAGAGAAGAATATAAGACGATGGCGGCATCGTTATCCAGCGCCTCGTGCATCACATTTATCGGCCCATCGATGGACCCGTATCAGTACATGTTGGCCGCGGACGTTTTCGTCCTGCCATCCCACGCCGACCCGGCGCCGCTTGTGCTTTCCGAAGCGCGCGAGGCGGGATGTGCCATCATCGGCACTAATGTCGACGGTATCCCGCAATTACTGGAGGAAGGTGCGGCCGGTATTTTGGTCCCGCCGAACAACCCCGCCTCTCTTGCCGCAGCGCTGGACGAGCTGTTGGCCTTCCCGGAAAACATGCGTCACTGGAAAGCCAAAAGCCAGTACCGGATCGAAAACTTAAGAATTGATCGCGTTGCCCATGAGACTTTGGACGTCTACCGATCCGCGATGGCTATGAAGCAGCGCACGCGAGCGGCCGTCTAATGACCAATTTGGAGCCGACGAGGTAACGCACACTGAGCGTCGATCGTGATTTGGTGATTTCCGATATGTAGACGGAAGTCCCAGCGCGCCCTATGGTGTGCGGCGTGATATAAGAACAGCGGAGCGGAGACGATGTACTCGAGCACGCCACTGGTAAGCATTATAATCACCTGCTTCAATTACGCAGACTACATCAATCAATGCATCGAAAGTGCGCTGGCGCAAACCTATTCGGCGAAGGAAGTAATCGTTGTCGACGATGGTTCGGGAGACCAATCCTGGGACCGAATTTTGGAGTACGGTGATCTTGTCATATCGAAGCGAACGCATCACCAGGGATCGATAGGGTGCTGCTTCGCGGGCCTATCGCTGGCACGCGGCGACTTCGTGTATTTCCTTGATGCTGACGACGTTTTATTGCCTAATGCCCTGAACGAGCTCGCCCCCTACTTCCGCCCGGAGGTGTCAAAGATTCAGTTCATGCTGTCGCCAATCGATCGCGCGGGCACAGTCGTAGGGGAGCCATTTCCTAGGTTGCTCGCCTCTGAACACTCGCTTCCACTGATTCAATCGATCACTGAGCGCGGCTACTATAGCACACCACCAACCTCCGGAAATATTTACCGTCGCGACGTCTATGATGATCTCGGCGACTTGAGCTACGAGAAAGGAATTGACGGCGTCTCATATTTACTTGCTCCATTTTTGGGAAACGTCGTGTCGATCGAGAAGGCCTTGGGTCAATATCGAATGCATAATACGAACTTATCAGGTTTCTCAGCGCTGACCACTGAGCGCATGACCGGCGACGCCAAGCGCTTCACGGAACGACTGCGCCATTTGCAGGAGTTGATCGAGGCAAGAGGCGTTCAGCAATCAATCGAGATCCGAAGTGAGTACGCATACGTGCTTGAGATGAATTTGTTTGGAGCAGTAACTTCTGGTCAAAGACCCACTCCGGCGCTTGTACTGCGATATTTGAGGGCCGTATGGCGGGAAAATTCGGATTCCATCCGCCGTGCATCATACCTCGCTCTAGCGGCGGGATTGATGGTTTTGCCCGATGCTGGGCGCCGCAACCTCGTCCGTTTTAGAGTGGATCCTTCGCGAACCGGACATGTTCGGCGAGGTTTAAAGCGTATGCTATCTGCTGGTCGACAAGCGAGCTACTAGCCTGTCATGCCCAATACGTTGTGTGCACAATGTGATTAGAGAATTCTAGTAATTGCTGTAACCTACGCTTGCCTTGTCTCCTGGGACAGGTGTCACAAGGGAAGATCCGTGCTGTGCAGACCGCGGATCTTCCTTTTACCCGATGGTCAAGATTGGTGTTGGAGGTGTTGTCAAGCACTGATCCAACCGCCTCGTCCGGCTTCGTCGTATGGACGGGGACTGCCCGCTCAGCCGTTCCATTAAGAGCGATGTCACGGAAAGCATTCGCCATGCGATCGACGTGGTAAGGTTCCGGCTGCCGGGGCCGCGAAAGCAAGTGCCCTGGGCGCCAGAATTAAGATCAGGCCACCCAGTAACAAGGTAAGCGCTGTTGCGCTGGCACCTTGATTTTATGACGTCTGTGGTTTTGAGAGGCCGCGATACGGGATGGCAGGAATGGCCGCCAATTGCGGTCACCGGCAGCGCAGCGTAACGTGGCATTTTGATAGCCAGCAGAGTAGGTGCGTTTGGATGCATAGTTCGATCTTCAGAGCTTGTATGGCCCCCCTCTGCGTCCTGCTTTCCACCTGGCAAGCCCATGCAAAAATGCTGCCTTGGCAACAGGTCAAAGCCATGCCGTTTATTGTGCAAGATGGCTTAGAAATTGCGCGACAGGCTCGGGGAAAGGCACCGTCTTCTTTGTACGTTGTTTGCTCGCAGAACAAAGAATTGCATCTGATTTTATCGACGAGATTGCCAGGCCCGCGATGGGCGATAGAAAAAGGCCGCGACGACAATGTCTCGCTTTTTGTCGGTGGCATTGAGCAGCAATTGAAAGTGGTCATGGATTTGGTCGAGAAGGGGCAAGACCTCACATGGCTGGAATCCGCCGTATCGCGGGACGGTGAAGGTGAGCCGGATACGTTGGTCATAACACGAATAAAAGCCGATGAAATTAAGACAATCGGCTCTTGGTTCGGTGATACGCCACCCTTGAAGGTGTCCATCGTCGGCTATGCCGAAACGGGCGTCTTCATGGTAGGAGCAGTTGCGGGGCCAGCAATCGCCGAATTTAACGCCTCGTGTGTCACCGAGTAGAATTTGTTACAGCGTTTCTATCGGTTCGGGCAGATGTGTCCCACCGCCAATTCCAAGGCAGTAGCTCTTCGACCCGGCTCTGCTTATGACCATTCGCGATGGCGGTCAGAATGGTGGTCAGATAGGCCAACGGATCGACCGCATTGAGTTTGCACGTCTCGATGAGCGAGGCGATGGTCGCCCAGTTCTCCGCTCCCGCGTCATGTCCAGCAAAGAGGGCGTTCTTGCGATTGAGAGCTATCGGCCGGATGGTTCGCTCGACGCTGTTGTTGTCGATCTCGATACGGCCGTCGGTAAGGAAGAGCTTCAGGCCATCCCAGTATTTGGCGATGTAGGCCAAGGCCTCGCCGAGTGGGGACTTGGTCGCGACACGGGCACGGTGATGGGCAAGCCAGGTCTGCATGTCGGCGATCAGCGGCGCTGATCGTTCCTGTCTCCCGGCGAGGCGAGCCTCCGGATGAAGGCCTCGCAGTTCGGCCTCGATCCGATAAAGCTCTCCGATCCGTTTGACGCCGTCCTCGGCCATCGGTGCTATTCCGTTGCGGGTGATCTCGACCAACTTGCGACGGGCGTGTGCCCAACAATAGGCAAGCCGAATGTCCGGGCCAACGCGCTCTGGTGCGATCAGCCGTATCCGGCATAGCCATCGACCTGAAGGATGCCGGAGAAGCCCTGCAATATGCGTTCGGCATGAATGCCCCCTCGACCGGGAGCATAGGTGAAGGCGACGCCCGGCGGAGCGCCTCCGTTCCAAGGACGGTCATCCCGCGCAAGTGCCCAGAACTATGCGGTCTTGGTCTTGCGAGAACCGGGATCGAGAACTGGGGCACGGGTCTCGTCCATGAACAGTTTGGTCGAGCGCTTCAGGTCGGCAATCAGCGCATCGAACACGGGACGCAGTTCATAGGCTGCGCGTCCGACCCAATCGGCCAGCGTCGAACGGTCGAGGTCTATGCCCTGACGCTTGTAAATTTGCGCCTGGCGGTACAGCGGCAGGTGATCGGCATATTTAGAGACCAGCACATGAGCGACGGTCGCTTCCGTCGGCAGTCCTGCCTGGATCAGCCGCGATGGAGCCGGGGCCTGGACGACGCAGTCGGTGCAGGCACGGCACGCATATTTGGGGCGGCGGGTGACAATGACGCGGAACTGCGCCGGGACTACATCCAGCCGTTCGGAGACATCCTCGCCGATGCAATGCAGGCAACCGCCACAGGCGCAGATCAGGCTTGCTGGTTCGATGACCTCTTCCACACGGGGAAGATGCCTTGGAAGGGAGCCACGATTGGTCGCGCGGGGCTTGCTGATCCTGTTTCCAGGAGGACCGTCCGCCTCATCCTCGGCATGGATGGCAGCCATCGCCATTTCGAGGTCTTCCAGTGCCAGATCGAATTGGTCGGGATCGGCCTTCTCGGACTTTCTCCCGAAGGCTGCCTGCTTGAAGGCCGCAACCAGCTTCTCAAGCCGTTCGATCCGCTCATCCTTGCGAGCAATCTGGGCATCTTTGCCTGCCTCGCGCGCCTGGGCCGCGATCAGCATCGCCTTCAGGGCGGCAACATCATCAGGAAGGTCGGCGGTATCAAGCATGGCCAAACCTACCAAATCCCGCGCCGATTTGCCTTCGGAATTAGTCGTCCTGAGTCATCGTGCCGCAGCTATCCGATGGTCTCCGGCGCTCTCGCTTTGACGGCATGAACCCGCCGCCAATCGAGGCCCGCAAACAGGGCTTCGAACTGGGCGTGGGTCAGCGTCATCAAGCCATCCTTGATGCCGGGCCAGGTGAAGGTGTGCTCTTCCAACCGCTTGTAGGCCAGCACAATCCCGCTGCCATCCCAGTAGATCAGCTTCAACCGGTCCGCCTTGCGCGACCGGAGCACGAAGACTGTTCCGGTAAACGGGTCCTTGTGCAGCTCGTTCTTCACCAGCGCCGCCAATCCATCATGCCCCTTGCGGAAGTCGACTGGTTTGGTCGCCACCATGATCCGCACGCGGTTCGATGGAAAGATCATGTCCCCGCCGCCAAGGCACGCGCGATGGCGGCGATTCGGGCAGCGGACGCACCTTCCTCAAGACGGATCGTGACCGGACCGACGACAATCTCGGCGCGGGAGACTGCTTTGGCAGTCGGCGGCTCTGGCTCCGGCGCTGGCATCTTGACAACCATGGCCGCGAATTCGACTGCGTCCTCCGGCTCGGGCAAAACCAGCTTGCCCTGCCGCGCCAGCGTGCGCCAGGACGACAGGTGGTTGGCCTTCAGACCGTGGCGTTCCGCGACTTCGTTCACCGTCACGCCGGGTCGCAAGCTCTCCGAAACGATCCGCGCCTTGACCTCGTCCGACCATTGGCGATGCGTCTCACGCCGCCCACGACGTGTCGTGAGAACCTCCAGTGTAGTGTCCATGGAGAAACTCCTTCGCTCGTCCATGGAATGTCGATCACAGATCAGGTGCCGGAGGGCAACGTGGAGGCACAACACCGGTTACGTAACAAGTGGAAATATCACCAGCCAATCGCTAGAACTCTAACGACAGTGCAAACTGTGTTGCTCGATCCTCACACGAGCCAACTGTTGGCGTACAACGCAGTTGATAAGCGGACGTTTGGAGAAGTTATGGGTCACGAGAGAGATGGGATTATAGCGGACATCGACCTAAGACCGATTGTTGGACTACTCTCAAACGAATCCGAGCAAGTTATCGAGATCCTGACGGTAGGCGCGATAAAGAAGCACCGTACACTTGTCGACCGCGCAGAGCGACTGTTCCAAAACACACGAGCGGGTGGCCGGGACGACGCTAAAGAGCCAAGTGAGGCTTACTTAGCCTATCTCGATGCTACGATCGAAATGCACGCGCAGATGTCGGTTCTCACAGCGCTTCTCAACATCCTGGGCCGAACACCGAAGGTTTGATCAAATCACGCCCCGCCGTATCGCCAGAGCCACGAGCTGCGTGTTGTTGCAAAGGTCATAGCGCCTCCGGGCCTCGGCGAGTGCGATACGGACGGTGTTATATTTAACCTGCTCAATTTCGGCCGCGTCTTCCACCGTTTTGCCGAGTGAAAGCCATCGAGTGTAGGTCGCCTCCTTTGGAGAGAGATAAAACGGTTCGTGAATCGAGGGAATTACGTTCAGTTGTTCGATGCGGGCATGCAATTGCCCAACGGCAGAGGAAGCGGCGATCGGATCGATTTCGTCCCGCGCACTCAAAACGACTTTCGGTGAGACGAAGCTGAGTACCGAAATCGCACCATTGGAAATCGCAATCGGAATGGTGACGCCTGAACGGATGCCGAAGTGTGATGCCGTTTCAAAAAAAGTCTGGTCTTCCTCCGACAGAGTCTCCTTGTCTTGCGTCCCTGACCATACAAAGGCGCGGCGGTTTTGTTGGGCTCGCTTCATGATTGGATTTCGCCGATCCAGGTCCAACCTTCGGCTACATTCTAGCCAATCGGGCTGCAGGTTCGAGATCACGTGAACGACCCCCGGCAATAGCTTGGCATAGTCGTAGCCTGTAAAATCGAACTGTTCAGCCAAATCCGCCAGGGCGGCTTTCAGCGTTACGTCGTCATGCGCGATAGCGCTGATTTCTAAAAGCCCGGCGACAAGGTGGTTCATTCAAATCCCCTCCATCCAGTGCTGCTTCTCTGTCCCGGAGCGATTCATGACGACAAAAGCGGACCGCGACCCTGCTTCTCTGAGCTCTTCAGACAGCGTAGTCGAGCGTCACGCACATACAATAACTCAGCCGTAGGTTGATTAAAAGCGAGTGCAACCTCTCGGGTTTCGCCCTAGCGGTGACCCAGCTGCAGCGCCTCGTAATTATGTCCGCCGATCCTCGAAAGATCGATCCTCATTCCTGCCTCCGTAGCCTTATCCGGCTCGGCTGCTTGCGAGGCAACTTGTCTCTCCTTAGGAGGGACCACCGGATCCGTACTTTCGGCAGCCTTTTCCGAGCGTGTCTCAAAGAAAGTCGGGCCACCGGGATCGTTGGCTCGGAACACGTTGTCGCCTTCGAAGGTTCCTGTCTTCCAAGCGTAGATCGCATCATCGACCAACTGCGGAAGGAGCTCACTGTTCGTGGGACGGCCATACCATTTGGTGACGATGCGGGCGACCTTTGCGAATATGCCTGTCCCCGTTCGCAAGTTCGCGCAAGCGTCGAACATGTCTGGCTGAAGCTGTGACGGCTCGCCAAGGCCAACGCCCGCCGGAAACTGTGTGATGCCGACGCGAACGATGGCATGACCGACATACTCCATGACGACACCCATCGCCTCGTCGGGCAAGCGAGGCTTGGGAATGAGAACAAGCCGACCATCAGCCTTCACGGTTACGGCCAGTGGATCGTCAGAACCGACGGCCGCAACGAACTGTTCGACGATAGCGGGGGCAAGGCTTGGGTCGGCGCATTTAGCGATAAGGGCGGCGTCCATGGTCTTTCTCCAGATCAGGTGTTGAAGGACATCACGAGAGGTTTGCCGAACAGCCGAGCCCAAGCCTCTGTGCTGGCGTTCTGAATGGCGCCGATGGATGTCCCTTTGGTCCACCAGTCATTTCCGACCGCGATCATCAGATCTGGATCATGGAGCATCGACTGCAGGACGGGCCAGATGATCAGTTGCTCGTAGCAAATGAGCGGAGCCACGCGCTGGCCGCCAACTGAGACAATCGGATTTGCGAAGACATCAGCACGGGCGCCGCCGCTCTTTCCAATCAGTGGCAGCCACGGCCGCCACATCGAACCAGGCACCGGCATGCGTTCCCGATAGAGGATCTCACTTTCGGTGGCCGAGATTCGGACCAGGACATTATCGTATCCCTGCGCATCGACCACAGCTGCGCCGGCGATGACGCTCAGATCGCCACCGGCGAGCTGCTGCCGCCACAAGCGCTCCACAGACGGCGTCCAAAACCCAAGAGCACTTTCAGGCAAGAGCATGGTGGTGACGTCGGGCCGGCGCTGTAGGCGCAGCGTTGTAACAAGGTCACTATGGCGAGCAAGACTTGTATCGCGACCCAGACTATTACCGAGCTGCAGGTCGACGCCCTGCCACCCACGCCCTATGTCGGGAGTGGTCCAGAATGCGGCGGACCAGAGCCAGAAACCTACGAGGGTGATGGCTGCAGCCGGTCTATATCGCGTCGTCATGATCGCGAGACCGGCTGTCACTGCCGCAAGCCCTGACCATCCCCACCCTGGAAAAAGAACGCCTGCCGCAGTGACCGGATGGGCCCAGCCGACAATGCCGAATGGCGGAAGGGCCATGAGGACCATCGCGATCGTATATCGCAGGGCTTTCCCGGCGCCGGATCGACGCGACCACAGGGCGACATGAACGAACACGAAGCCGCTTGAGGCGACAAGCCACAGTATCAGTCCCGGCCAGATGTCCGATTGATAGAAGGCAGCCACGCCCTGCGGAAGACCACGCGACGCCGCCAGAAAATAGGCAGCGGAAACCGCACTTGCAGTCCGACGGTTGCGTGCCAGTGACCAGAACGCTGGAAACGCGATTGCTACCGGAAGCGCCAATGCGTGTCCGCTCCAGGCTATGTAGCCAACCGTGGCAGAAGCCAGCGTGAGGGCAAGTGGCTTGATCCAGTCAGGGCGCACAGGTCAGCACCTGTTTTGCAAAACCAAGGACACCGGACGCGGGGACCGGCCCGAAGTATCGCGAGTCCCAGGACCCGGGAAACGGCGAGAGAAGGAACAGGAAATCGGCTGGAACCGTCCCTCCCGCATACGGGCGCAAGGGCCGCCCGGTTCCGTCCCGAGCCACGAGGTTGGAGCTTTCGATCGGCCGCCCATCGATCGTGACGTCGCCGGCAACATCAATCCGCTGACCGGCAATCGCCGCCACGGTCTTAATGAGCGGACCAAACCCGCCCGGGCATAGGCCCGCGCGAAGGTAGCCTCTCGCAAATCCCTCAAAGACAGCTTCGGTCTCAGGCGGGCAAACGAACAGCATGTCGCCGACGTGAACCGGGCGATCGAGGCGTGCGATACGCCATAGACCAAGCGGCTCGCTGGGCGTTGTGTTGATCCGCAGGCCACCGACGGCGCCGCCAGCAATCAGTGCAAGGGCAACGCCGAATGAGGCAGCGATCAGGGCGAGGGCAGGGCGCCTTTGGCGCGCTATGGCAGGGGTGGTTTTTTCGTGAGACGTCATTTCAGCGACAACCCTTTCGTCTGGGTTTGGCGCATGGTTTCCGCCTGTTTAAGCGCCACAGCCGTTCGCTCATGCGCAGCCACTTGCTGAACAGTCCGGATCGTGTCCCAGGCCGACCGCAGCTCTTGTTTCTGCGCCGGCTGCATATCCGCGGATGCTGCGTCGAACGACCTGCCGTCCGCTGTCTTTGCCGCGAGCGGAAGGAAGGTTCTTTCCCCGAAGCGCTCCGACACAGCCTTGGCAAAACCTTCGAGCTCGGCCTTCACGATCTTGTCCGACAGAGCGAACTCGAGACCAGCGGGGATATCGTTTCGATCGATCGCATCGCGCACGCGCTCGAGCACCTGCTTTGCGGATGCGGAAAGGGCAGGGATATCGAGCGAGAGCTTGGTGCGGACCGCGCGTTGCTCGTCCTCATATCGGCTCGCCGCCTCAACGCGTTGCGCGATGAAACCCTGCAGATCGCGGGCAAGGGCCGGCACGTTGAGGATTGCTGTACCGCGCGCCTGCCTCTCGGCGCTGCCCGCAAACAGGCCAGTCTTCCCCTTCAGCGCGCCAAAGCTTTCCGGCCGCTCGGCAATCCGCATAAGCGTAGTTGCGGCAACCGTCCCATCCGTCAGCATAGCGTCGACATTGACCGCCTTGAAGGCGGCCTGCGGATCCGCAAAGACATAATGGAAGCGAGCAGAGACCTCCGACCAGCTGCCCTTCAGGCCGGGGTCGGCCGAGAGCCTGTCTTCGACCGCCTGAGCGATCGATCTGGGGAAGGTCGTCGTACCTGAGACCATGGGTTTTACCTCCTTGATTGCAGATGTTGTCGATGCGGTCGACTTCGCTCCGACAAGGCCGAGCTTTGTCGCAATGGCGGCAAGGCGCGCACCAATCTCGGCGAGTTTCGACGATTGACGGACGGTCCATTGGAGCCGGTCGACGGCGACGGTGCGGGCGACATTCATGAGATGGAAGCCACGTGCCTGGGCAAATTGAAGCGCCGCGCGATAATGCGAAGCGTCCTGGTAATCCAGCGTCGTTTCCTTCGCTCCAGAGCGTGAAAGGCGCTCATGAAGGCGGGCCATCGCCAGCTCCTCGATCGGCACGACCTTCCAGGAATTCCGGTCGACCTCCTTGCCATCGGGAAGTCTGACGCGCTGCGATCCGACGTGTTTCAAGCCAATCCGATCACCGATCTCGGCTTTCGATTCATTCATCGCCCGGGAGAGGTCGACACCCCAGACGGTGCCCTCCTGGCCATCGGAATAACCGAGCGTCACGTAATAGCTGTCCCGGTTGCCCGGCTTGTGTCCGTAGGGTGCTTCGCCATGGGCGAGAAGCACGCCGCCACGCCGTTGCGCGAACTCTTCCAGGCCGACATAGAGCTCGGCTGTCTCGCGATGGCGGGTCATGGCGACATAGGAGAGGTGTCGGTCCAGCGTGCTCGATGCCAACACCTTGACGCGATCGACGGTGGCGCCCTGGCTCTTGTGGACCGTGGTGGCGTAGCCATGATCGACATTGGCGTAGAAGCGTTGTTCTACCACGACGTGACGCCGCTCTTCACCATTGCCGATCTCGGCCACGATCTGTCCTGGCTGCGCCTCGACCACACGCGCCAACATGCCATTCTTGACGCCGAGCGATCCCTCATTCTTCAGGAAGACAATCTGATCGCCAGCCGCAAACTGCCTCGTCCCATCTTCCGTCTTGAACGCATGGCCGACCTCGATCACGCCTCGCTCGACCAGTTTGCCGCGCGCCATCTCGTTCAACACCCGCACATCGACACGGCGATGGGCGAGGATCAGGGTTGCCTTGGCCGGATCGTGTTCGCGGTGCCAATCGGCGATCAGGGAGGTAATCGCCTCGTCCTTAGTCCAGGCGGTCCGCACCATATCGTGATACGCATAAGCGTCGAGCGCAGCCGAGACGTTTCCTCGCGCCAGATCGAGCGAGGCATCGCGCATCCATTGCTCGCGCTGGCGGTAGATCGTCCCCAGTTCCGCATAGCCGATCCGCTCGGCAATCGCGCGGAAGGCAGCACCGGCCCCTATCGGCTGAAGCTGCTCGGGATCGCCGACCAGTACGAGCTTCGCACCTGATGTCGTGACCGCTTCGACGAAGCGTGCCATCTGCCGGGACGAGACCATGCCCGCCTCGTCGAGAACGAAGACGGTCTTGTCATCGAGCCGGTCTCGCTGCTGATCCCATCGCAGCTCCCAGGCGGAGAGCGTGCGGGAGGCAATGCCCGCTTCCTTCTCCAGCCCCTCGGCCGCCTTGCCCGCGAGCGCGCCGCCGACGACGCGATGTCCGGCCGCTTCCCAGGCTTCGCGCGCCGCCTTCATCATCGTCGTCTTGCCAGCGCCCGCGCGGCCGATCACGGCAGCGATCCGCTCCGAACCAGTGACAAGTTCGATCGCGGTTTTCTGCTCATCCGACAGGCGGTCATCGCGAGAGAATACGCGGTTCAGGACCGCTGGCTTGATGGCGTGAGAGGATCGCTGCGACAACCAGATCGCCTGATTGGCCATCTGAGATTCAACGCGGATCAGCTCCCGTGTCGTGTACTTCGCCGCTGCCCTGACGCCGGTGGCGAGATCCATGCGCTCAAGGTCGAGCCGCAGCGTTTGTGGGCTCTGCAGGATCCGCGCCATCAGGTTCTGGAAGAGGCTCGCATCGTCGATGTAGCGATAGAGGATTTTGGCGACATCGCGTTCCTCGAAGACGCTTTTCTCGCGGGTGATGAGGTCGAGCACGATCTCCGGATCGCGCTGGATCCGCCGGGCATTCTCCGTGCGGCGTTCCTCCTGCAGCTCCAGCCGCTCAAGCGAGACCTTCTCTTCCCCGGCGTCGCCTTTCCGTTCGATCGCCTTCGTCCCGACGCCGAGATGGAGGGTCGGCGTCAACTCGATCCCTTGCTTCTCAAATGACCGTCCATCGATACGAATATCGAGACCCGCCAGCGCCAGATGCTGGTTCTGGATCGCAAACCATCCGTCGCGGAACGCGTTGAAGTCCTCGGCTCCGCCGGCCCATAGTTCGTAGACTTTTCTGCCGGCATCATTACGAACAGGATTGCCGTCAGCTCCTAAGACCGCGACCTTCTTGGCGCCAAAGCCGTCCCCGGTCAGTGGCCGCAAAGTGGTCATCAGATGGATGTGCGGATTGCCAGGGGAATCGTGAAAGACCCAGTCGGCCACCATGCCCTTGGCGGTGATGTGCCGCTCGACGAAGTCGCGGACGAGGGCGATGTTTTGATCTGCGGTGAGCTCGATCGGAAGGGCAATTGTCACATCCTTGGCAAGCTGCGCATCGCTGCGCTTTTCGAATGTCTCAACCTTGTTCCAGAAGGCTTCCGAGGCGCCGGAGACCGAACGATCGGCGATCATTTCCTGCAACCATTCCGGTGCGCCCTCTGGAATGACGAACTCCTCACGCAGCAGCCCCTGCTTACTGGAGTAGTCGATCGTGCGGGCTTCCCGCTCGAACTCCATCTTGGCGCAATGCCGGTAGGCCGCCGACAGCACGGCGCTGCGGCCGGAGCCGCGAGCAACGATGCTGACTGAGAAATGCGGGACGGCCAAGACGAGAACGAGCTCCTAAGATCGAACGAAATCAAACTGTTCGTCGGGAGCAGAGGGCTCATCCCACCCCATTGGCAGGGCCTAGAAGCAAAGCGTCGCGTCAGCGACGTATAATTGCGCCCTTCGGATCCGCTCCTTCGGAACGGCGGGATCATTCGCCGAAAGCTGGCGCTTTGGCGAGGTGCAACGTTGCACCTTTCCATAGGGAGAAAATTCGGGGCAAGGTTTGGTTTCATCGGACTGAATGTAACGAGGAAGCGACGCCCATGAAGAAGCCAACCGCCAAAATCCGGGAAGAGATTGCTCGCTTGCAGGAGCAACTCAAGCAGGCCGAAACCCGTGATGCCGAGCGCATCGGGCGCATTGCGTTACGTGCGGGGATCGGGGAGATCGAGATCGAAGAGGCTGATCTTCTGTCGGCGTTCGAAGAGGTCGCCGGCCGGTTTCGCGGAGGGACGAAACCGACCCAGGGACGCAAGCCTGCGGCCATGCCGCCGAACGGCGCTGGCGAGGCTGCGGGCCAATCTGCTGAGGCTTGAACGGATGCAGAAGATGACGGCAACCGAGGCCCGAAAAAAAGACGCGCGGGAGAAGATCGAGCTTGGCGGCCTGATCGTCAAGGCGGGCCTGCGTTTCGAGAAACGTGCGCTGCTGCTGGGGCTGCTGATCGATGCCTCCCAGCGGATTAAGGCTGACGAGGCGGAGCGAACCCGCCTGAGTGAACTCGGTGCGAAGGCGTTTTCCGATGACGCCTGAGAAGATTCTGGTCGCGAGCATTCCGGCCGTTGCCATGATCACCGTTTGTTTGATGCTCCCCGGCATCGAACGGTGGCTCTCGGCGTTCGGGACGACCGATCAGGCAAAGCCGATGCTCGGGCGGACAGGGCTGGCATTGCCCTTTGCGCTCGCCGGGGCCTGCGGGCTGATGTTTCTGTTTGGAACGAGGGGATCGATCAACGTCAAGGCGTCTGGTTGGAGCGTCGCCGTAGGTGGCCTCGGCGTGATCGTCGTCGCAGCGACCAGGGAGGGATCGCGCCTGCTGGCGTTTTCCGGCCAGGTCCCCGCGGGAAGGACCCTTGTGTCCTATGCCGATCCTTCGACCCTCGCAGGAGCGGGAACCGCGCTGCTCGTGACGCTCGTCGCGCTGCGCGTTGCGAGGATAGGCAATGCGGCGTTCTCGCGAAGAGAGCCGAGACGCATCAGGGGAAAACGCGCCCTGCACGGGGAGGCCGACTGGATGACGATGCAAGATGCCACAAAGCTCTTTCCGGAAACAGGCGGCATCGTCATCGGCGAGTGTTATCGTGTCGACCGGGACGATCCAGCGGCGACGTCGTTTCGCCCGGGCGAGCCGACGACTTGGGGCAAGGGTGGCACCGCGCCACTCTTGTGTTTCGACGGCTCGTTCGGCTCGTCGCACGGGATCGTGTTCGCTGGCTCAGGTGGTTTCAAGACGACCTCCGTGACGGTCCCGACTGCTCTCAAATGGGGCGGCTCTCTGATCGTGCTCGATCCATCCAATGAGGTCGCGCCGATGGTGATGGAGCATCGGCAAACGGCAGGCCGGCGTGTCATCGCCCTCGATCCGAAAGACGCGAATTCTGGCTTCAACGCGCTCGACTGGATCGGTCGCCACGGCGGCACCAAGGAAGAAGATATCGCGGCCGTCGCGTCATGGATCATGAGCGATAGCGGTCGTGCGGCCGGTGTCCGAGATGACTTTTTTCGCGTGTCCGGTCTGCAGCTTCTGATCGCGATGATTGCAGACGTATGCCTGTCGGGACATACGGACGCGAAGCACCAGACATTGCGTCAGGTTCGCTCCAATCTTTCAGAGCCGGAGCCAAAACTCCGCGCACGCCTGCGAGAAATCTACGACAACTCCGCTTCCGAGTTCGTGAAGGAAAATGTCGCGGCCTTCGTCAACATGACGCCAGAGACGTTTTCTGGCGTCTACGCCAACGTGGTCAAGGAAACGCATTGGCTAAGCTACGCGAACTACGGCGCCTTGGTCTCTGGTTCCAGCTTCTCCACCGAGGCGCTAGGCGATGGTGAAACCGACATCTTCATCAACATCGACCTCAAGACTTTGGAAACCCACGCTGGTCTGGCGCGGGTCATCATCGGTGCCTTCCTTAACGCGATTTATAATCGCGACGGGGCGATCAAGGGCGGGGCACTGTTTCTCCTCGATGAGGTCGCAAGACTCGGCTACATGCGGGTGCTGGAGACGGCACGCGACGCCGGCCGGAAATACGGCATCACGCTGACGATGATCTATCAGTCGATCGGCCAGCTGCGGGAAACATACGGCGGTCGCGACGCGTCCAGCAAGTGGTTCGAAAGCGCCAGTTGGATTTCATTTGCGGCCATCAACGATCCTGAAACCGCCGACTACATATCGCGCCGATGTGGCACGACAACGGTCGAGATTGACCAGGTCAGCCGCAGTTTCCAATCGCGCGGATCATCGCGGACGCGCTCGAAGCAGCTCGCCTCCAGGCAGCTGATCCAGCCGCACGAGGTCCTGCGCATGCGTGCTGACGAGCAGATCGTCTTCACCGCCGGCAATGCGCCTTTGCGATGCGGACGCGCGATCTGGTTCCGCCGACCGGACATGACGTCGTGCGTCGGTGAGAACAGGTTTCAACGGCGGGTTGAGCCTGCCGAAGTACCCGCGTCGCGCGAACCGAACTAAACGTGGGAGGATCCATCGATGCGATATTGGGAAGCGTGTGAGGCACAGGTGCCGGCTGAAGACGCGATCGAGGAATGCCGCATCCACAAAGTGAGAGCCACCGTCCGAGAAGATGACAAGGCATTGGTCGATGATGCCACCGGCGAGGTCATCGCGCATGCAGACGGGGAGAGGGAATATTATGGCGCGGATATCCTCGGCTATCTCGGATACTGATCAATGCCTCCGCGCCGCGAGAAGATCGTGACCCGAATGGGCGGAGACCGTTTACGGGCTTCGTTCGCCGTGGCGAATAGAGCAGTACGCCGAAGGCGGATCGCCCACGACCTGACGTTTCGAACGCTTCACCAGATTGCATCGATTACGCAGAACCGATTCATATTTGTCGTTGGACCGAGGACTCCGCACGCGCGATTCTCGGTCATGATCTCTCAGCCCTACCAACTCTATGTTGAACGCACGGACCACGCCAAGAACATGGCTCGCTACTATTCGATGTCGATCGACGCCAACCTGTTCGGTGAACCTAGCCTGACCCGTCGATGGGGAAGGATCGGCAGCAAGGGCCAGACCTTGATCCACCATTTCGAGCGGGAGCAGGATGCGGTTTGCCTCTTCCTGGAACTGACCCGGCAAAAGCGCGCGCGAGACTATCGAACGAGGTCGGCCATAACCCGGGAATCTGGTAGATGCGCTCCATCGACCGTCATCGAGCTTGGGACAATCCGATAAAATCAATTCTGAAAAGCGCGTATCGCCGCTGTTCTGCTAGGGGCTATCTCGCCTGTTTCCTACGTTGAAGTCGTGCAATCCGCTCAAACCGTGAGATACCCCAAATGTGCATCCGGTGTGTGTTACAACTGTGTTGCCGACGGTGATACGCTATGGATAAACGGCCAGAAGGTGCGGGTTGCGAAATCGACACCCCGGAAATTAGCACGCCGGAAGCGCGTCGGAACTGGCACTTGGCACTAAGGCAACAGAACGGTTGATCGAACTCGTCAATGAGGGGCCATTCCAACTCCGGGCTTGGCCAGGCAGTAATACGGATGGTTACGGCCGCAAGCTCCGGGTTCTCGCCCGAGACGGACGAAGCCTCGGCGATAGGCTGGTTGAGGAGGGCTTGGCGCGGACCTGGTGGGGTCGGCGAGAACCCTGGTGCTGACGAACCGGCCCGCCGAAGCGGGCAAGATCCTCTTTTTGGGGCGCCTCAGTGGCGCTGGTTCCGAAGTTAACCTCGATGTCTATGAAGAAAGGGATCTTGATAGCGTCTTCAGACCGAGCTTTCCTTCCGGAAGAATTGACCGATGACCTTGCCGATAGTGCGCAGACGGTGGCCGGCGAAATGGGGTCACAGGAGAACCGCGAGAGTCGGCCATGGCGCATCGCTATCGGTTGCCTCTCAGTAAGGAGGTTTCCGATCGAAAGTCTCGTTCTGCAGGGCGACGGCCGCCGCAAGCTCCGCCTGTACGACATCCAGCTCTGTCCGGATCTGGCGGCGCTCGCCGACGTCGCACGCGTTACGAAGCTCGGCTCGCAGTTCCTCGATTTGGACTTCAATGTCGTAGGTCATCGTCTGATCTCCTTGAGTGTGAAAGACGATGTCAGCGGCCGGGAGGGGATGGCGGGGTCAGGGATCGCGCAAGCGACCGGCAGGGCCGGGGAGTGGGGGAGCCGATTTTCGGAGGGCGCCGCAGGTGGCTGGAGAAAATTGGGGGAACCGCTCATCCTTGAGGCCGGCATGCGCGAGCGGCAAACTCCCGGTTTCTGAGCAGCTATTCCTCCCTCTCGTGTGCCACCAAGAAAGCCGGACCAGGCTCGAAGCCTGATCCGGCTTTAAATCTTCGGAGAGCTTATGGCCCCGCCCTTTCGGGCGGGGCTTGGCTCCTCAGTCCCGGTTCGGGCGCGACCAGATCAGCTGGAGTTCCGTTTCGCCTTCGACTTCCGTCAGCGTTGCGTAGATGGAAGCCGGGAAGCTCGGGTCATCGAGCTTGACCGAGAGATAATCGCGGCCCGTCTGCTCCGAGTGCTTCTGCCAGGCGGCGCCGACCTCAACGGCTCCCGCTGCGTAGATCCGGAAGTGTGGGCCCTTTTCGGAGGGGTTTTCGACGCGGACGATGCGAGCCTTGGCGTTAAGATTGAGTGTCTTGACGGTGCCGGTGAAGCCGTTCTCGGTGGAGGTGAAGGTGCCGATGGTAGCCATTGTCGTATTCCTTTCGCTGTTTCGGGCCGCTCCATTGCGGCCTCGATGGCAGTCGCAAAGGCCGGGGACGATCGGACCGCACCCCCCGGGGTCCCCATTGCGCCTGCGCAATGGGGTGGGCCTTAGGGCCGGAACATCGTGAAGGGCGGCGCGGAGAGGCTTTCTTGTTTCGCGAGGAATGACGGCGACCTGGGGTCCCCGCTCGACTTACCGAGTGGGGTGGGTTCCGGCAGGGGATGAAAGTTTTGAAGCGCCGTTGCGGGAATACGAGCGAGGCGTAGCCGCTCTCCGGCCAGACATGCCTCATCGAGCCCGCGGATGGAGCCCTGTCGGCAAGGGAAATGGATATGGCAATGGCGGTCCGAACCGGGAAACATAGTGAACGGCCACAGCTGGTCAGCAATATGAAATGGCTACGGCAAAGACATGCACCTTGCCTCGCAGAACATCCGACCAAGGTCCGCTTGCGAGAGAAACTCGCCGCGAGAGAGTTGCCCCGTGAGCCGTTGCCTTGAGGATTATATGGCAAAGTGAATAGCCCCTAGATGAATAGCCCCTAGATTTGTAGACGCCTTCTCCCCTAAACTTGAGGCAGGAGGCCTATATGGGCAAAGGCAATTTCACAGAAGAGTTCAAACGTGACGCGGTGCGTCAGATCACTGAGCGGGGCTATCCGGTAGCGGAGGTCTCGCAGCGGCTGGGGGTCAGCCCGCATTCGCTCTACGAGTGGA